>JBKVKY010000001.1:0-1073825 GCA_046986985.1 Bacteroides xylanisolvens
GTCCTGTTGTTCCATATCAGTCTCTTTTTTAAGTTATTGCAAAGCTACGATTTTTCTGATAATGCTAAGAAAAAGATCAAAACAAATCAGGAATGAATGCACAATAAGTCACCGAGAGAAGTATAACATCCAATATACAGGCTATATATGGCCTGCATATTGGATCTATACATGCTGCACGCTGGATCTATATGTCCTGCACGTTGGAACGATATCCCCAACAAACAGCCATTCCTGATGCTAGTTGGAGCCAAATTTGTACAGAAATGAAGAATATCACTTCATCAAAAGAACAATTCTATAATCCGAACCAGACTAAATATGGAGGCATCAGACTGCAGGATGGCTTGTGAAAGTTGCCCTGCCGACCCACCTCCCAAAGAGGATGTCACCCTTAATACCCCATAGGCAGGACATCCTCTTGTTGATTCTCCAATTTCACTAAAAGGACATAAGATAAAGTAAATCACCTTTCTGTTACTTAATATTTCTTACTTTCTGCCTCATTATCCTTACAAATCACTATCTTTGCGCCCACGTAATCTGTTTTTAACGAAAAATCGACGATAGTGCTAATGAAACAGTACAGAACTATAAACAACCTTGTAGGTTGGATTACCTTCATTATTGCGGCAACGGTCTACTGCCTGACGATAGAACCTACTGCCAGTTTTTGGGATTGTCCCGAGTTTATAACTACCGGTTATAAACTGGAAGTAGGACACCCGCCCGGCGCACCCTTCTTTATGTTGGTAGCGAATCTCTTTTCTCAATTCGCCTCCGATGTAACCACCGTAGCGAAGATGGTAAACTACATGAGTGCCCTCATGAGCGGTGCCTGTATCCTGTTCCTTTTCTGGAGCATCACCCATCTGGTTCGCAAACTGGTGATCACCGACGAAAACAATATCACGACAGGCCAGCTTATCACAGTGATGGGTAGCGGACTGGTCGGCGCATTGGTCTATACATTCAGCGATACCTTCTGGTTCTCTGCCGTAGAAGGCGAAGTATATGCTTTCTCCTCCCTGTTCACAGCCGTTGTATTCTGGCTGATTCTGAAATGGGAAGACGTAGCCAATCAGCCCCACAGCGACCGTTGGCTGATTCTGATCGCATATCTGACCGGATTGAGTATCGGTGTCCACCTGCTGAACCTCCTCTGCCTGCCGGCAATCGTACTGGTTTACTACTACAAGAAAACGCCGAACGCCACCGCTAAAGGCTCCTTGCTCGCCCTCCTCGGATCGGGTGTACTCGTTGCTGCCGTGCTTTATGGCATCGTGCCGGGTATCGTAAAAGTGGGCGGCTGGTTCGAACTGCTATTCGTCAACGGACTGGGTATGTCGTTCAACTCAGGCGTAGTGGTATATATCATTCTGCTTGCCGCAATCCTTATCTGGAGTGTGTACGAAAGCTACACCGAAAAGAGCAGACTCCGTATGGCGATCTCCTTCATCCTGACCATTGCCCTGCTGGGTATTCCGTTCTACGGTCATGGAGTGAGCAGTATTCTGATCGGTATTGTAGTTATCGCCTTATTAGGCATTTACCTTGCACCGCAGGTACAGGAAAAGATCAAAGAGAAATGGCGCATTTCTGCCCGTACCATGAATACAGCACTGCTGTGTACGATGATGATCGTGATCGGTTACTCTTCTTATGCACTGATCGTGATCCGTTCTACCGCCAATACTCCGATGGACCAGAACTCTCCAGAAGATATCTTCACGCTGGGCGAATATCTGGGCCGTGAACAATACGGAACCCGTCCCCTTTTCTACGGTCCCGCTTTCTCTTCGAAGGTAGCGCTTGACGTGAAAGACGGATACTGCGTTCCCCGCCAATCACAGACGGGAAGCAAATACGTCCGCAAAGAAAAGACTTCACCGGACGAAAAAGACTCATACATCGAACTTCCGGGACGTATCGAATACGAATACGCTCAGAATATGCTTTTCCCACGTATGTACAGCTCGGCACACTCTTCCCTCTACAAGCAGTGGGTAGACATCAAAGGGCATGACGTACCCTACGACCAATGCGGTGAAATGGTAATGGTCAACGTACCAAACCAATGGGAAAACATCAAATTCTTCTTCTCCTACCAGCTCAACTTCATGTACTGGCGCTACTTCATGTGGAACTTTGCCGGACGACAAAACGATATCCAGAGCAGCGGAGAAATAGAACACGGCAACTGGATCACCGGAATCCCGTTTATCGACAACCTGCTGGTGGGCAATCAGGAACTGCTTCCGCAGGATCTCAAAAACAACAAAGGACACAACGTATTCTACTGCCTGCCTCTGCTGCTCGGCTTGATCGGACTCTTCTGGCAAGCCTACCACAGCCAACGGGGTATCCAGCAGTTCTGGGTCGTATTCTTCCTGTTCTTTATGACAGGCATCGCCATCGTGCTCTACCTCAACCAGACACCTGCACAGCCGCGCGAACGTGACTACGCATATGCCGGCTCGTTCTATGCCTTCGCCATCTGGGTCGGTATGGGAGTCGCGGGTATCATCCGTCTTCTGCAGGATTACTGCAAGATGAAAGAGGTTCCGGCTGCCGCACTCGCATCAGTACTCTGCCTGCTTGTTCCCATTCAGATGGCAGGACAAACGTGGGACGATCACGACCGCAGCGGTCGCTTCGTAGCCCGTGACTTCGGTCAGAACTACCTGATGACATTGCAGGAAGAAGGGAATCCGATCATCTTCACCAACGGTGACAACGATACTTTCCCGTTGTGGTACAATCAGGAAACAGAAGGTTTCCGTACCGACGCACGTACCTGTAACCTCAGTTACTTGCAGACCGACTGGTACATCGACCAGATGAAACGTCCGGCCTACGACTCTCCTTCGCTCCCGATCACCTGGGATCGTGTGGAATACGTGGAGGGACAGAACGAATACATCCCCATCCGTCCGGAAGTAAAAAAGAACATCGACCAGATGTATGCGCAAGCAGACAGCGCGCTCGAAAACGGAAATCCGGAAGTAATGAACGAACTGAAAGAACAGTTCGGAGAAAACCCGTACGAACTGAAGAATATCCTCAAATACTGGGTACGCTCGGATAAGGAAGGATTGCGTGTCATCCCTACCGACAGCATCGTAATGAAGATCGACAAGGAAGCTGTCCGCCGTTCCGGCATGAAAATACCGGAAGCACTGGGCGACTCCATCCCCGAATACATGACTATCTTGCTGAGAGACGCCAACGGCAGCCCGAAACGCGCCCTCTACAAGAGCGAACTGATGATGCTCGAAATGCTTGCCAATGCCAACTGGGAACGTCCTATCTACATGGCCATCACCGTAGGCAGCGAAAACCATCTCGGCATGGACAACCACTTCATGCAGGAAGGACTGGCATACCGCTTCACTCCGTTCGATACGGATAAGCTGAACAGCAAGATCGACAGCGAAAAGATGTACGACAACCTGATGAACAAGTTCAAGTTTGGCGGCATCGAGAAACCGGGCATCTATATCGACGAAAACGTGATGCGTATGTGCTACACACACCGCCGCATCTTCACACAACTTGTAGGACAACTCATCAAGGAAGGCAAGAAGGACAAGGCACTCGCCGCCCTCGACTACGCCGAGAAGATGATTCCGTCATACAACGTACCATACGACTGGGCAAACGGTGCTTTCCAAATGGCGGAAGCCTACTACCAGCTAGGACAAAACGAGAAAGCGAACAAGATCATCGACGAGCTTGCCAACAAGTCTCTCGAATACATGGTCTGGTATCTCAGCCTGACTGATTATCAGCTTTCCATCGCCAGCGAAAACTTCATGTACAATGCAGGACTGCTCGACGCGGAAGTACGCCTGATGGAGAAATACAAATCAGAAGATCTGGCAAAACATTACTCGGAACAACTCGACCAGCTATACAGCGAGTACGTTGCGAGAATGAAAGGGAAATAACTAACGTTGAGGATAAGCATGTATCAGAAGTCTATGCCCATCTCTTAATCGCGAATGACGCGGATAACACGGATTCTACATCAGAAAAAGTCCGCGTTATCCGCGTCATCCGTATTTAAAAAGTTCTCAACATTTTTATAATTAACTATCTATCAACAGCATGTTTATAGAACAACCACCTTGGTTCTTCCGAGCGCTGTATCCACAAGCCATCTTCCGGATGGACCCGAACGAACGGGCAGTCTACCTGACTTTTGACGACGGCCCTATACCGGAAGTTACCCCTTGGGTACTGGAGCTACTGAAGAAACACGATATTAAAGCTACTTTCTTTATGGTAGGTGACAATATCCGCAAACACCCGGACGAATACCGGATGGTGGTAGAACACGGACACCGCATCGGCAACCATACCTTCAACCACATCCGCGGCTTTGAATACTCGAATCCGGATTATCTGGCAAACACCAGAAAAGTAGACGAAATGATCCACTCAGACCTGTTCCGTCCACCACACGGGCACATGGGATTCCGGCAATATTACACCCTTCGCCACCATTACCGTATCATCATGTGGGATCTCGTAACCCGTGATTACAGTAAGCGAATGCGCCCGGAACAGGTACTGAACAACGTAAAACGTTACGTACGCAACGGCTCTATCATCACTTTCCACGACTCCTTGAAATCATGGAACAACGGGAACCTGCAATATGCCCTCCCCCGTGCCATCGAGTTTCTGAAAGCGGAAGGGTATACGTTCAAAGTATTTTAATTACCGATAAGGTTTTCGTTCATATCCATTATGAAAAAGCTCCTCTCCTCAGACCGAATTAAAGCCGAAGCACTACGTCTCGGCTTTTCCGCCTGTGGACTGGCGCCTGCCGAAGCTGTGGATGAAACTGTGGCTACCGCCTTCCGCCAATGGCTGGCGGACGGCTGCCAGGCAGAGATGGCGTATATGCAGAATTATGAGGATAAACGGCTCGATCCGCGCTTGTTGGTGGAAGGGGCACGTACGGTTATCAGCGTTGCGCTTAATTATTATCCGGCAACGAAGATTCCCGAAGGCGAGTATCAGATAGCATGGTACGCATATGGAAAAGATTATCACGATGTCATGAAGGTTAAACTGAAGGAACTTTTCGAGTTTATACAGAAAGAAGTTTCATCCTCCGAAGCTGAGATTACCACACCACCGGTTCAAGGTCGTATATTCTGCGATACAGCTCCTATACTGGAACGTTATTGGGCATGGCGCTCCGGCTTAGGCTGGATAGGAAAGAATACCCAGCTCATCATCCCCCGCTCCGGTTCCTTCTTCTTTTTGGGAGAAATTATCATTGATCTGGAAGCTGACAGCTATGACTCTCCACAGCGCAACCAATGCGGCTCGTGTACACGTTGTCTGGATGCTTGCCCGACAAAAGCATTAGAAGGACCTTTCAGACTCAATTCCGAAAGATGTCTTTCGTATCTTACCATCGAATACCGCGGGGATTTAAAGCCCGAAACGGGCAAAAAAATGGGGAATAAGATATATGGCTGCGACGAGTGCCTGAAAGCTTGTCCTTGGAATCGTTTCGCCCGTCCTTGCAGGACGGTGGAATTTCAACCATCCCCTTCTTTGTTGAGTATGAGAAAGGACGATTGGCATTCGCTGAGCGAAGAGCAATATAAAAACGTTTTCAAGGGTAGTGCGGTGAAAAGAGCCAAGTATAATGGACTGATACGTAATATTCAGGCGATTCATTCATCTTTTTCATATTAGCTATTGCACTTCCAAAGAAATGCTCTCCAAACTATTAAATTTGAATAACTATTATCGAAATAGCCATATAACATTAAAATCAAGCATTTAGAACAAATCAAGATGGTATAAATCAACTTACCGTATAGACTTATACCATCCTTATTTCAACTTCATCCACTTACAGCCGCCAGTCAACCACCAGCTTTTGTCCTGTAAAACGATGAGCTACATTCTTTTGTGATTATCGGGCATGCAATTTACTTGTTTCAATCGTCATTCCTTTCCCAACTTGCATAAAACTCCTGGTTCTGGCAGAAGTACCCACCTTCGTCATAACAGGCTCTCTCATGAATGGCGTATCTGCATTAAAGCTGAGCATACTACCATCTTCCTGAGACTCAATGTAGTATTTACCTCCGACCACTTCATATTGAGCTCCCCCTTGAAGCGTCACCAGGCCATTCATCCACTGTACACTACCGTCGCGCTGAAGCATACCTATATAACAAATGTATCCGCTACCACCAACGTAATAAACACTACCACCTATTTCTATTTGTCCGTAGAACATCACATTATATGGTATGTCGTCAGTATCAATATATACAGCTATATCCTCTTGGGCAGTAATATAAATCAATCCGCTAGTCACATCAAAGTTAGCTCGTATCGCATATTCAGCACTAGCACCCAAAACAGATTTTCCCCAACCCGCCAGATTATAAGTTGAATTGGCTGTAGCCTGTTCAATGGTAAGATCATAAGTAAATTGAGCACCATTGTTCATTCCTGCTAGTGTCCAGCTTCCCAAATAATCAGTGTAAACAGGGAGTCTTTGCGTGACGGCTATAGTGGCAGTCAAGGTTTCAGAAGTAAGAGTAACAGTTGCAGTTCGATTGGGCTGTCCGCTGTTATCCGTAGCTGTTAGAGTGAGAGAACTTTCATCGTATGCCACCGTCAGCCAATCTTCATCAGACTCAGCCGTGAAAGGCAGTGTACTGTTTACTTTAATATTGACCTCATCACCGGTGTAATACATAACCTGAGTAGTCTTTTCAGGAATAAGCTGAATCCCCGATTGCGTCACCGTTATTTCTGATTCCAGACTGCCACTGACCAGTTTAACCTTCGTTGTAAGATTATTGTTAGTATAGTTTGTCTGAGCCGTAAGCACCAAAGTATTCCCGTCTACCTGAGCGGAAAGCCAGGAATTCGCAGGCGTAGCAGTAAAAGGCAAAGAATTACTTACATGGATTCGCTGAGTTCCTCCATGAGCATCGAATGCTATATTATTATCCTCGGCAGCCGGTATCAGGTTTCCCGGCTGTGTAATAGGAAATGAGAGACTGTTCGCACCCTTTATCACTGTTATCAGTGCGGTACGTCCCTCTAAAGTCGTATTAGCTTCAAGAGTTGCTTTTACTACCTTTCCGGAGAGGCTGACAGTACACCAGGCCTGATCTGAAACCGCTTTATCTCCTTCTGCAGACAGAGTTACAGTTAAATCTCCTCCGGTAGCTGTAGCAGTTGCATCCCGTTTCACTATTTCAAGTCCTGCATCATTGTCATTAGAATCGTCGCAAGAGACGATGCATACACATAACAATAGCATAAATATATTTATAAACTTCTTCATAATCGTATTTTTTAAGCTATTAATTACTTATTTTCTGCAGAGTCGGATAAGGTATCTGCAATAAACTTCCAGCAGCGGTATCGCTACTTGGGGAACCAGTAAAGGCATAATATAAAAGCGAACTGGCCGACCCATATACTCCATTATCTTCAAATTCGATAGTCATCGGATCAGTCCCTTGTGAAGTGATATATCCGGATAGTCCTGTTCCCTCCGACCAAGTCAGATATCCTGCAGCGGCATCCCAAGGACAGAGATAAACTTGATAACTACCATATTTCCCCAGATATTGGTAAAGCAGGTCAATACACTCCGTATCAAAATTAAAGCTTACCTCAATATCGAACTGTGGAAGTCCGCGAAGCGTATAACTTACTCCCTCGATCTTTTGAGAAATAGTAACAGTAGATTGTGAACTGCCATATCTCATCCGATAGGTGCCCACATAGTTCGGATAGTTTGCAGGACAATAAAACTCGACAGAAGCACTCACTCCCTCATCCGTACATACAAAAGTACGCTTCGCACTATCCCAGACAAATTGCGTCATGACCGTCCCATTTATTTCCATCGGTTCAAACATCTTGATACCTTCTTCTGTGTAAATATACGGATAGCGCACCGTGGTTGCCTGCCCTCTATCATCAACGCTAGTCACAGTCAGTGCATGCTCCGAACGGAACATGTTAACCACCTCTGTCCCGCCAATCTTCAGCTTATAAGTAGCGTAAGGAGCGTCATCCTTAATCCGGTTAATGCCATTCAGAAAATCTTTCCAGTCAGTATCTGCCGACAAAGGAGTCATCACCAGCGTATTACCCCGCTTCTTTCCCGTCAATACGATTTTTTCTTTTGACACACTTCTGAAAATAAACTCATAATCACCCGCATATCCCGGATCATTATAACCATTAGGCTCACAAAACATGTGAATCAGTTCGTTGTGGGAGTCAAAACTCAACTCCGTTCCCTGGAAAGATACCACTTTATACAAAGTAGTACATACTTCACCTGCCGCATAATTATCGGTAGTCATCTCCGAAGCTAATTCCACATAATCATCACCAAACTTCGCAATCAGATTATATCCCCCGAACTCCGGTCCGTCACCGGGATAATACTCCATCAGCCAGCCATTGGATGCACTTTGCAGTGCTGCATGGCATTCATCTACAGAAGCCATTGCCCGCTGTGCCGAAGAGTCATCAAACACATCATCTTCGCTAAACAAACAAGATTGCGTCAGCAGGCATAAACATGCCAGTAGGCTATATATTTTTATATTCTTCATATACCTTCATTATTTAAAGTGTACTCAAATCTAATTTCGATATCTCATTCTGACGTCGTTGAACTATCTCACGAAGTTTATCCAGATCAACTCCCCAAGAATCCAGCATATAGTTATATACGATTTCAAACTTCTTTTCCAGAATAGGGCGTCCTGTCGCTCCTGCGGTAGCCAACCGGCTCTCCCAGGCGGCAGCCGTATTTGTCACATAAATCGACATCATTTCTGCAAAGTCTTCCGTAGCGCGATCCATCGCATAAGGGGAAATACAACCTTTTGCCAAAGCGTCATTCAGCCTCACCTGATACCAGCTGGACCCTACATAATCCGACTCACTGATTCGGTCATAAGCGGGATCATACGCCTTTTTCTGATTCAGGATATGCGTAAACTCGTGGTGCATCGTCTTAAAATAAAACTCATTCAACTGGGCAGCACTGATACTACCCACATTGATTTCATTCACTCGGAAAAGAGTTACTTTCAATCCGCCTTCGGCTTGTCCCAAAATCATTCCGGACTCCGTATATGCAACGTTACCAATTAGCTGGATAAGCTTCGGAACATAGGTTCTGGTCATATCAATCCCCCATATTTCGTCATAGGCCTCCATCCACACATGTTTCACAATCTTCATCAACGCTACCGATCTGTCATAATCGGCAGGAACAAGGTCGTACGTCACTTCTGTTTCCGTATCATCCAGACGATACTTCACCTGGACATTATAAGGATATATATAATTGCTGAGAAGCCATTCGTCAAATCCGGTAACGCCTTCTTCCGTAGAGCCGAAAATACTGTTTTTCGTATCAATATCTTCATCATTGTTGCACGAAACGAAGCATCCGGCAACAAGCAGCAAGCATGCATAAATAAAATACTTCTTCATAACTTCTTTCGTTTTTATTTGTTTCTTGGATTAGGTTTCATTCCCGCAGAAATTACATCACTCGGAATTTGTATGGCACGCCGCGGATCATCAGTCGCCAACACATCTGATGCCCCAAACATACCTGAGCTAGTAATATAGCGACGGTATATAACAATACCAAAACGCTTGATATCCAGCCACCGTAAGCCTTCGTGCAAAGTCATTACGCGTCGTGCATGGAGCAAACAGTGAATGAGATTTTCCTGTGTTCTGTCTGCAATAGTGAAAGCAGGGTGCAGTTCTTTTTTCACAGTCGGCGCTGGAAGGGTATAGTATGGCATATTCCCATAATAAGTATCAATAGCCTCTACAGTAAGGGGAGTAGTGCTACGAGTAAAAGCTGATTGCCAAACATTCAGGTCAGCAATAGCCTGCTGATAAAATCCGGAACCTTTCATTATGTACGCTTCCGCACGGCAAAGCAGCGTCTCGTCCGTAGTAAAAGCAGCATTAATAATATGCCCGTTAATCGTTCCCGCAACAGGGTCCACCATTTCCTTATACTGAGCAACCTTCTGCAATATTACTTTAGTAGGCAATGCACTGGAGTTACTCCACGGATACAGATAATAAACACTTGCAGCCTTATTTGAAGAATAATCTCCCCAAAGACCGCTGGAGCGGCAAGTTTCCATAGCAGCCAACGGGCCATGCGCATAACGTTCGCCCAATCCATAAGGAGCATGCACATATCCCCAATAAGAGTGTGCGCTTACAAGCAACAGATTAGCACTGTTACTAGCATCCACATAAGCATTAGGCGCCACATCTCCATTCAAATCAAGTGCTCCCAACGATTCCCAGTCACGTACCACGGCTGAAGCGTTATTTCCAAGCACTCTATCAGCAAATCTAATCACCTCATCATAATTTGAAAGATCCGGCTGAACATAATACAGATAAAAACGGGCAGCAAATGCATAAGCAGCTTTTCTGGTAAAGTGATATTTAGGCACTGAATATACATCATCCCTGATCAAATCCATGCCAGCCAATAAATCCGCTTCAATATTTTTATAGACATCTTCCAAAGTGCCACGGTCATAGCTCGGAAGCACCGTAGTTTCAACGTCTTTCATGTAAGGGATACCCAAATCTGTTTTTGCTGTAGCACTACTATATGCTTTACAGAAGATATTCGCCAACTGGAAATGAGCATAAGCCCGGCATACCAGTGCCTCTCCTTTCACAGGGTCCAAAGAAGCCGGACTCCCTGCATCTTCCACTACTTTCAAAGCTTGATTACACGCCGCTATCGCAATGTAACACGACTCCCACAATGCACTTGGAGAGTCATCTTCCCGTTCGGAAGAATCTTCCCACTTATAAAGATCTTCCTGCAAGCGGTTGAATGCAGAAAAGTTATTCGGATAAGCATCCGTATTATCAGATGCCATTTCGGCCATCTCACAAATCGCTGTAGTCGGATATGCTGCCAACAATATCTTACTTACATTGTCCGGTGTCAGCTCCGTACGGTTATCAGGTAGTTCATCCAGAAAGTCCGAACAAGATGACAGACCGAATATGAATGCTGTGGCTATACTTGCCAATATAATATATTTCTTCATTTTCATTCTTGTTTTTTAGTTAAAGTCCTAATCTCAAAGTCAATGTAAACTGACGGGGAACCGGAGAAGCTACACCACCGGCATTAAAGAACTCAGGGTCCTGACCATTCAGCTTTTTATCTGCATAAATCAAGAACAGATTGGTAGCCTGTAGCTTAAGGGACAAATCCGAGAGTTTCAGGTTCGAGATCCACGATTTCGGGAAGTCATAAGAAAGCGAAATCTCTTTCATACGGATAAAATCACCTTTAGCAATGCGCTCTGTTGAATAATTATATGCATTATAAGCATAACGCAAATTGGTATTGCTGTCATAATCGCGTTTATTCAGGATAGCCGGGATATTGGTTTTATTCTCATCACCAGGTAAAGTCCAACGATTCTTAAACTCACGAGTCATAGAGGACAAATCCGAATATCTTGCACTGAACACCGGATTCAAGCGAATTACATTGCCGAATGAATAAGTTACGAATACATTCAGACGGAAACCCTTGTAAGTAAACATATTACCCAAACTGCCCGTAAAAGTAGGATCAGTAGGTCCCTCATATACCAGGTAATCTGTATTTTGGCGTTCCTGGAAGTTGATGTCCGTGCTTGTTACCACTCCCTTCTCATTGAGTACCATAGGAACACCATTCTCGTCCAGTCCTTTGAAAGGTATGGAGAACAGACCGCGTACCGGATATCCCTGTTTGGCAAAACCATTACCGGAAATAAGATCCATCACGTTAGAATTTTGCTGCAAATCAGTCACTTCATTCTTTGTGTACGAGAAAATAAAGTCAGTATTCCAACGGAAGTCCTTATTCTGGATATTCCGGCTGGAAACAGTGAATTCAATACCATGAGATTTCATCGTAGCAATATTGGCAAACTTCAGAATCTGTCCGCCTACGCCTTGAGTATTGACAATACCGATCAGGTCGTAGTTGTTACGCGTATACCAGTCAACAGCAAAATTTATTCGGTTATCAAGGAATCCCATATCAGCGCCGATATTCAATTCATGCTTCTTCTCATAAGTCAACTCACTATTTTCCAACTCCTTCAGATACAATCCTGCTTCTTGAATATCAGTAAACGGACGATAGGGAGAATAACTTGTGATGATTGCCTGTGAATTGGTCACATCTGCCGGACCACGGTCGGCAGTCAACGAATAAGAAGCTTTCAACGTGAAGTGAGAAAGCGCAGGCTTTAATGATTCCAAGAAAGCCTCTTCGTGTGCATTCCAAGCCCCGGATACATTCCATGTAGGCAACCATCGGGAAGAACGACTTCTACCCATACGGTTGGTACCCTCATAACGTCCAGTAGCATTCAGCGTATATTTTCCCTTATAAGAATAAGTTGCATTGGCAAAGAAAGCTGCACTCCGGCTACGCGTACGATTCAGAGAATAGTAATTACTACCGTCTTCGATCCCTTTTTTAAAGAATTCATAAACATAGTAAGGTATTTCACCCATGCTATACTGCATTCCCCAACCTTGGAAATAACTTCTGGAACGATCGGTAGAATTAGTTTCCATACCGGCAAAGAAGTTCGTGATATGAGTCTCTTTAAATACATGATTCCAACTTGCGGTAGCCCGGAAGTCATATCCCAGCATCTTATAATCCCGGTGTTGATAAATACCACCTTCGGGTAGAATAGAAACAGGCAATGCATACGGATTATCAGGATTAGTATACAGGAAAGGATTCCGATCCATGATTGTTTTATCATCCAGACCTGCACGATAAGCTCCTGCCTGATTAGAATCGTCCTTAATATTATGTTCTTGCGATGTTCCCTGATATTTCACAGCTCCTAATACACTCAGCTCCAGACTTGGAATCACTTTCCACTTCAACTCTCCCTGGAACTTCACGTCTGCGATATTCAAGTCCATATAGTTATTCTCCAATTCATTCAAGATGTTGAAAGGAGAATAATTACTTGTATAATATTCATTAGGGTCCAATGTGCGCGAAGTATTAAGAGCATATGAATACGGGTTGATATCAAAATCACGTTTCACCTGCCCGCTTACAACGTCTATATCCTGTCCCAATGTCCCCGGAGCTTTCTGTTTACGATAAGAAGCACTGGAAATTAAGTTGATATTCAGATTTTTCAGTATATTATACGTTGTATTCAGATTAGCAGTATAACGATCTACAGAACTTTGTTTATACCACCCCGGATCGTGCATTGCACTCAAAGAAGCATAAAATGAAGATTTATCTGTACCGGTACTAATACTAACCGAATGGTTCTGACTAAGAGAGTTAGAGAAAAGTTGCGAGAACCAATTTGTATTTCTCATCTCAGCAGCGCGCAAATAACCGTTTTTAGCCGCATCCGTATTGTCCAGCATATAACGTCCGGTAAGCGGATCATATGTATTAAGCAATTGATACATCTTTCCATATACACCGCTCTCGGCATTACGCGATGTCTCAGAAAAATTGAGCCATCCCTTTTCCATCATTTCTTTATAGGCGCCCATCTGTTCCTGCGAGTTCATGATATTAAAATCATTATAACTAGGAATTAATCGGGTCGTAAATTCGCCAGTATAGCTAATCTTGCTAACACCTGCCCTACCCTTTTTGGTAGTAACAACAATTACACCTGCCATAGCACGTGCACCATAAATAGAAGTAGCCGAACCGTCCTTCAGTATTTGAAAACTCTCGATATCGTCAGCATTCAATCCTGCAATTGCAGAGCTGATCAAGGTTTCAGCATCACCGGAAGATAACTGGTCTGCACTAACCTCTACAGCATCTTCCATAATTACCCCGTCTACCACCCATAAAGGCTTGGAACTACCATAAATAGAAGTAGCACCACGAACACGAATTTTAGGAGCTGTACCAAATGTACCGGATACATTCTGAACCGAGACACCGGCCGCACGCCCTTCCAAACCACGACTAATATCAGCTAAACCATCAAGCTTCACACTCTCGGCAGTAAGTTTACTGGCCGCTCCCGTAAACAGACGTTTGTCCATTCTCTGCATACCTGTTACAACAACTTCCTGTAGAACTTCCGCATCCGGTTTCAAGACCACTTTCAAAAGAGTCGTTTTAATAGTAACCTCTTGCGTCCGCATACCAATATAGCTGATTTGCAGAGTTCTTGCAGAACTTGGTATTACGAAATTCTTCCCTACTACTCTCATACTGCGAAATGAATAAAAATATCAAAATTAAAAAGTATAAATATATATACATAAACGGAAGTAAATGATACCCGAATGGAAGTTGAGTATACACAAATGAAGATATTTCATACATAAAAGGAATAAAAAACAGATTTCAGTTGTTTATCATTCTCGAAAAGTGACTTGACAACCGCTAGTGAAACGGTAAAACAGAACGAGCAAAAGTGTTTCTCATTGTGAATATGTATTTAACATATTATTAGCTTTAATCTAGTCACAAGCAGAGACATCATTTTACACAAAGCCGATCTAAACCATCCTATCAAAAGCTTATCATAGCATTTTAGCATCAATATAATACAATAAAACAGGAAGAAATAATATTTTTATTAAAACAATACTTTTTTCAATTATTTTCTGATTTTATTTTGATTTCATAAATATATGCTTAATTTTGCAAAATGTTATAGAAAAAAACAACTATTCTTTGGTCGTTTAATTTTAGAATGAGAGCATATTTATGAAAAGAAAACTAGCGCTGTTATTAGTCTGCCTGTTAACAGGAATAGGCTTAGTGATTGCTCAAACACCTAGAAAGGTAACGGGTATTGTTACTTCGGAAGAAGACAATGAGCCTGTTGTGGGAGCATCTGTATTAGTGAAGGGTACAACAATGGGAACGGTCACCGACATCGACGGAAAGTTCACGATAAACAATGTACCAAGTTCTGCAAGAACTAATAAGTAAAAGCAAATTTTTATCAACATTTACTTCTTTCTTAGCGTATCGCGAATTCAACAGTGAGATCATAGTACATTGCTTATATATGCTCCAGAAGTCTCACAAAGCATACTTCTCCTTTCGAAAACTAAAATCCTGGAATAACAGCTGATTCATATCGTCATCTCGATTATAGGAAAGATGCTACTTAGCAAGAATACCACACCAATCAATAACCGAATATGATCCCTCAAACAGCCTTTAGCAACCGCTTTTGCTACCGAAATTTAACTGTCCGATCCACTAATATAAGTAGTATTATCTGCTGATCGTTTAATGCTAAGATCCAATTGTACTAATCATATTTTCCAAGCACCAAAGAATTAAATTTATCCGCCATATATGATATACCCATTTTCTACTAGTAGTCTTTTCGAGATTAATTCATCTCATTGAAACCATTCATAAAACTGCCCTTGGTTTAACGTACCCAACTCACGCTGTTGACTCCGCAAGATTACACCCTTAATTTAAAAGTTTAAGATCTCAGACTTCAGAGAAAAGAAAAAAAATATTTTAGTCTCACGGTCTCACTCTTTTGAATCAAGCAATAGATAATCAGCGTTTTAGTGAATGAGAGATACCTACCATCACTTGTATCTCTCATTGTTTTCACGAACACTTGCATTTTCATCCTAATGAACCATACATCAGAAGTTATCTACCGTTACTTCTCATGTTAAGTCCCTTAACTTAAGCCATTATCCATAACACATTGATGCCACATCTTACTATCATCCTCATCGTGCCACCCTTGCGAACCGATCGTTTCACAAAGATAGCACGATCTGTTTACCCAAGTGCGCTAGCCTGTTCACCTGGGTGGAACGATGAGTATGTCAGTAGGTTAACACACAAATGTAGGTAGATAAGCATATCAACTACAGCAATTTAAGATACGAATCTACGCTTAATTGAACTTTACGCTCTCAATTCAAGTGTTTAATATAAGGTGACAATAGTGAAAGATAGATCAAATATAATGAGAGATATCCCGAAATAAATAGAAAAATAAGTATGATAAGTTTCTAGCATACAACACCATGAGCAATAACCATAAGACAGTTTTTACTAATAAAAAACGAGGGTGTGTCAATTGACGCATCCTCGTTTAAAAATAATTAATGTAAAGTAAATCCTGATTTCTATTATAATAGAGGAATATCAGAATTTAGTAAAAGAACAAGCTCGCTTGCTTTCTATAAAATTATTGCTCGTATGGCCAACGAACCTCGAATGGAACCAGCATAAAACTATTTGCAGATATATCATTATCCTGCAATTGTATTACAGTTGGGTTCTTCGGATTATCCGCTGTCAGTGTGAATGTTTTCTTTTCTCCACCTAATGAACCAATCATTTTTAAGATTTCGCTTACGCCGGCATTAACATAAGTAATTCCAATCTGATCTGTTCTACCTTCCAATTGTAGCCAAATCTGATTGTCGTCTACAGTACCATATTTATAAGAAATAATGGATCTTGCAAATGTGGAAGGAGTATCAAGCGGTGCGAAACAGAATCCGTACAAGCCAGAGTAAACTCCCATATGAGCCCAGTAAATATCATAATAACCACTAGGATCTGCATAAAGTTTTTTGATGGCCGACGTCCACAGGTTCTGACCGTAGCTACTCATCAGGCTTTTTGCAAAGTACCACTTGCCACTGAAGAATATTTCACTTAATGCAGGCCATGTGTCTTGCATTGTTGCACCTGTAGTTTCGTCAGCCAAAGTGATAACCATATTTTCATCCTCGCCTATATACTTCATGCCTGTGATCTCTTTTCCTCCGATGTGCAAAGGGGTATAGAATACGATTCCATCTGTCGTCACACGGAATGAAGCTGTAGCAGATTCATAACCCTCCGTACCTGGGTAAGAAAACAACAGCGTACGATAATTCATTGTAGCGGTTGCTTTGAGATCCCCCATTGTAAAATTGAAAGAACTTGCTGCAGAATTCATGATGTCTGCCATATCAATATACTTTTGCATCAGATCAGGCCAGCTTGTATCTGTGGCAATTGGAGTCATGATAATTGTGTTGCCAGTCTTTTTTCCTTTCAGATGTACCTTTTCGGGGGTAGCTTCTATAACCATAAATTCATAGTCGCCTCCCATACCACTATCAATCGGGCCGATTTCATCCGGATTATTAGGATCGGAGAAATAGTGGAACAAAGAGTTGTGTGTGTTGAAGGTCAGTACTGGGCCACTATCGGCAATCAGCTCATACATACTCGTTTCAGTCTGGTCAGCTTTGCCCTTTTCCGAAGCAACTGTAACAGCATTGTTATCACCGAATTTCACAAACATCGTATATCCTCCATACGATTGTTTCTTCTCTGGGAAATATTCCATTATCCAGCCATTGGTTGCTCCCATCAACACCTGTTGATCGTGTACTAGTCGTTCTTCCATACGTTGGGAAGCCGACTTATCAAAGATATCATCGTCGTCCTTAAAGCAAGATTGAAGTACCAAGGGCAACGCAAGTAATAAAAGATAGTATATTTTCTTCATAATTTGTTCGGATTAAAGTTCGTCTAAGTCCAATTCTCCTATTCTATTTTGATGGTCGAGCACTGTATTGCGCAGTATATCAAGATCAATGTTCCATGTATCAAGCATGTAGTTATATACAATTTCGAATTTGGAGTTGATAATAGGTGCCCCGGTTGTTCCTGCCGTTTTGATGCGAGACTGCCAGTATGCTTCCGTATTTGTCACGTACACGGCAATCAATTCCACAAAATCTTCATCCACGGCACTTGAAGCATATGGAGTGATAAATCCGGCTTTCAAAGCTGCGGTCTCGGCGGCGGTACCACTTCCCCATGCAGAACTCCAACTGTCTTTTACATATTCACTTCCGCTGATTTCTTTGAAAGCGGTAGGATATGGACGAGTCTGATGGAGAATATGCGCAAACTCATGGTGAATTGTCTTAAAATAGAAATAGTTCAAGGCGGATACGTTGAGTACATCTACATTATTCACATTGTAAAGTGTAATTTTTAGTCCGCCTTCGGCTGTACCTAATACCATTGTTCCATTGTTTTCATAGGCCGGCGAACCAACCAAATGTATCATTTTGGGAAAATAGTCACGGATAAACTGTTTTCCTCCCGTAACTTCATCATATACTTGAAGACAAAGAAATTCGACTAGTTTGGCTAGTTGTACGGACTTTGTATAATCAGCAGGAATTAAGTTATAGTTACGATCGGACTCAATATCCTCCATACGATATTTGAAATCGATATTATAAGGCGTCACATAGTTTTTCACAATCCAACGATCGAAGTCGTTTTCTACACGCTGTGCCTCGGTTATGACGCTTTCACTGCTCAAATCATCTTCCGAACAAGCCGAAAAGAATGCAGCAAACAACACAGCTATAAAAATATAAATTTTATTCTTCTTCATTGTCTTTACTTCTTTTTTAATGTAATACATCATTTCTATACTCAGTATTTTATCTTGGGTTCGGAGTGATACCGGCAGAGATAACGTCAGGCGGAATCTGTAGAGCGCAACGGTTGTCGCGTACTTTCAACATGTCTCCAATAGAGACAGGTTGTCCGCTTTGCATAGTTCGGCGATAGATTTCGATGCCGTAGCGTTTGATGTCAAACCAGCGTAATCCGGAGAACATTGTTTCATATCGGCGTGCATATAGCAGGAATTGTAGATATGCCTCTTGTTGCCCCTCTTCAATGGCAAATTCCGGATTTAGCTTTTTCTTTGGGGTAGGTGCATTGGGCGTGTAATACTGATAGCTGTCTACCCAGTTCTCTATCGCTTCTTTTGTAAGCGTGTAGGGACCATTGATTGTATTGTTTACCCACACTTGGAGATCTGCCAGTGCTTTGTCATATTCTTTCTGCAGGATATATGCTTCAGCACGTATCAGTAAAGTTTCTTCAGCGGTAAGAGCTGCATAGACAGTTCTCGCATATCCGGTTTGTGCTACAGGATCGGTATATTCTATTAGATATGGAAAACGAGGCACCAGCGTTTTGTCAAAGTTGGTTCCGGTAGATGCCCATAGATTGAATTTATACACTTTGTTGGCATATGTTCCCCATGGGGCACGGCTCATCAGGGTTTCAGTTTGTGCCAGATATGCACCATGCGCATAACGAGAACCTTCGTAATAAGAAGTGAATACCAAACCCAGTCTTGAATATGCGGTTTGCAGCAAATAGTTAGCTTTTACGGTAGCGCTTACGTATTGTTCGCATACTTTGCTGAATGGGTCTTTGGGAAGTGCATCCAATGCGGCATAGTCACGGAGCTGTCCGGCAGGTGAGGAGCCGAGTGCTTTTGTTGCACAATCTATTGCTTCTTGCCACTTCTGATAGTAAAGATAGAAACGGGCAGCGAAAGCGTAGGCGGCTTTCATATTGAAATGATACTTAGGTACTGTGTAGATTTCATCACTGATAAGCGGTAATCCTTCTTTCAGGTCTTTTTCTATTTTCTCATACACTTCGGCCACTGTGTTGCGCTCATATTTCGGGTCAAGTTCTGTCTCGGATACTTCCATATAGGTGATTCCTAAATCTGTTCCGGCATTTGCTTTGGTGTAATGTTGAGCAAAAACATTAACAAGAATGAAGTGTGAATAGGCACGACAGACTAATGCTTCACCTTTAGCTGCTTTCATGGCTGAAGTTTCTTCCATCTCGGCAATAGATGCCAAAGCCTGATTAGCTACAGCAATGGCATTATAACAGGCTTCCCAGATGCGAGAAGGATCTTCATTGTCGGCTTCAGAAATCACCTGCCAATTATAAATCTGTTCCATAAAGCGGTCGCCATACGGATTTGATTCTCCGAAATCATCTACGTTGTCTGTTCCCAGTTCTGTACAGAAGATATAGTCGTTTTCCGGATAGGCAGATACCAGTAAGCTAATGATCTTTGATTCGCTGTCCAGTTCGGCGCGGTTGTCGGGCATTTCGTCCAAATAATCTTTGCACGAAGTAGCAGTCAGCATACCCGCCACAGCCAGCAATGTCAATAATATATTTCTTTTTTTCATAACTTTCTTTGTTTTCAATCCATTTATTAAAGTCCAATTCTCAGAGTCAGTGTGAACTGTTTAGGTACAGGAGCGGCCACACCACCGGTATTGAAGAATTCCGGATCTTGTCCATTCAGCTTTTTATCGGCATAGAGCAGGAAGAGATTGGTAGCCTGTAATTTCAATGAAAGGTTGGCTAAGTTCCATTTGCTTATCATATCTTTCGGGAAGTCATATGTCAGTGAGATTTCCTTCATGCGGATAAAGTCGCCTTTTGCGATACGGGCTGTAGAATAATTGTAAGAGTTGTATGCCACAGACAGATTGCGGTCATTTTTCTCTTGACGTACACTGGCTATTACTGGTATATCTGTATACTTTTCATCGCCTGGTACTACCCAGCGATTGCGGTATTCTTTTGGCATAGCGCTGAGATCAGTATATTTTTTCTTGAATACCGGGTCCAGGCGGATTACGTTACCGAATGAGTAAGTAACAAACAAATTCAGACGGAAGTTTTTATAGCTGAAGGTATTACCTAAACTACCAATATCCGTAGGATCGGCTGAACCGGAATATTCAAGAAAATCTGTATGATCACGTTCTTGAAAGTATACGTCGGATACACTGATGTTACCGTCTTGGTCGCGGAAAGTCGGCAGACCTTCTTCGTTCAATCCCATGAAAGGTATGGAGAAGATAGAGCGTACTGGATAGCCTTCGACAGCAAATCCGTTACCAGAAACGAGGTCGATAACGCGTTTCTTTCCACCTTGCAATTCAGTTACTTCATTTTTGTTATGCGAATAGATGAAATCCGTAGACCATGTAAAGTCTTTGGTCACAATGTTTCGGGTAGAGATGGAGAGTTCAAATCCGCTAGACTTCATAGAAGCTACATTACCGTACTTTTCAATTTCTCCACCTAGTCCTTGTGTTGTGATGATTCCTATCAGATCGTAGTTGTTGCGTTTGTACCAGTCAGCTGTTACGTTGATGCGATTGTCCAGGAAGCCGAGATCGGCACCGATGTTAAGCTCGTGTTTCTTTTCGTAGGTCAATGCACTGTTTTCAAGGTTCTTGATGTAAAGAGCAGATTCAGTGACACTACTTGACGGACGCCAAGGGTTTCGTGAGCTGATAACTACGCGTGAGTTAGTAACATTACTTGGTCCACGGTCCGCTGTAAGGCTGTATGATGCTTTTAATGTAAGGTGTGACATGGCTGGTTGTAATGATTTGAAGAAACTTTCTTCATGAGCATTCCATGCGCCGGACACGTTCCATGTAGGCAGCCAACGGGAAGATGTGCTTCGTCCCAATTTGTTGGAACCTTCGTAACGGACTGTTCCATTAAATGTATAACGTCCTTTATAAGAGTAGGTACCGTTTGCAAAGAATGCGACATCACGTGCATGCGTATTAGCCATTGTAAAATAATCGGAGTTTTCTTCTTTGCTCTTTTTGAACACTTCGTAAGCATAGAAAGGGATCTCTCCCATAGTATACTGCATACCCCAACCACGATTCCATGTTTTGCGGCGGTCGATAGAATTGACTTCCATACCTCCATAGAGATTCATGATGTGAATCTCGTTGAAAACCGTATTGTAAGCAGCCGATGCACGGAAATCATAAGCTAGCATACGATAGTCTGTGCGTTCATAAATACCTCCTTGTGGTAGTACGGTGATAGGTACTGCATAGGGATTATCCGGGTCTGTATATAAGAAAGGATTATTATCACGTATATGTGTGGTAGGCATTGAACGGTATGCCATTGCTTGATTGGAATAGTCTGTAATGGTATGCTCCTGTGAGGTAACCTGATATTTTACTGCTCCCAAAGCTGTAAGTTCTAGTCCTCTAACGGGTTTCCACTTCATTTCACCTTGAAATTTCAGGTCAACTACGTTGATGTCGAGATAGTTGTTTTCCAATTCGTTGAAAATGTTGAAATCAGCATAGTTACGTGTGTAAATTTCTGTGGGGTCCAACGCACGTGAGGTGTTCAATGCATAAGAATACGGATTGATATCGAAGTCGCGTTTTACTTCTCCATTCACAGCGTCAATCTCTGACGATAATGTTCCTGGTGCCCGTTGCTTGCGATAAGAGGCACTGGAAATAAGGTTCATAGAGAGATTTTTAAGAATGTTGTAAGTAGTATTCAGATTGGCAGTATAACGATTTACTTCGCTCTGACGTGACCATCCCGGATCGATCAACGCACTAAGAGAGGCATAATAGCTAGCCTTTTCGTTACCGGAAGTAATACTGACGGAATGTGTTTGCATTACGTTACTCTGAAATAGCTCGTCGAACCAGTTTGTGTTACGGTATTCCGCATCACGGAGGTAAGAGTTACGGGCTGCTTCTGTGTTTAGTAATGTACTGTTAGAAATCTTCTGATACATCTTTCCATATACGCCACTTTCACTAGCATTGGCCAAATCGGCATAAGTAAGCCATCCTTTCTGTTGCATTTCCTGATAGACAGCCATTTGGTCCTGTGAATTCATAATATTGAATTCTGTATAATGAGGCTTCATGCGGTAAGAGAATTCTCCAGTATAGCTAATCTTATTCATTCCGGCTTTACCCTTTTTAGTTGTAACAACGATAACTCCTGCCATTGCCCGTGCTCCATAGATAGAGGTGGCGGAACCGTCTTTCAATATTTGAAAGCTTTCAATGTCGTCTGAATTTAATCCTGCAATAGCTGAACTGATCAGTGTGGTAGCATCTCCAGAAGAAAGCTGGTCGGCACTGACGTCTACTACGTCTTCCATAATAACGCCATCTACTACCCAGAGTGGTTTAGAGCTACCGTAAATGGATGTGGCACCACGGACACGAATTTTGGGAGCTGTACCAAATGTACCGGATACATTTTGGACTGATACGCCTGCCGCACGTCCTTCAAGTCCACGGCTTATTTCTGGAAGACCGTCCAATTTTACATTGTCGGCGGTTAAACTGGCCGCAGCACCCGTAAAAAGTCGTTTATCCACCTTCGTCATACCGGTTACTACAACTTCGTCAAGTACTTCCGAATCTGTTTTCATTACTATTTTCATCAGACCGGATTTAATTGCAATCTCTTGTGTTTGCATACCGATAAACGATATCTTCAAAGTTCTAGAAGAACTTGGTACGTCGCTTATGGTAAACTTGCCATCGATATCGGTGACTGTTCCCATTGTTGTACCTTTCACTAACACGGATGCGCCCACAACAGGTTGATCATCTTCTTCAGAAATGACGACACCTGTCACCTTCTTAGGTGTTTGGGCAATCACTAGACCTATGCTTGCCAGCAGGCAGGCCAATAACAGCATTAATTTTCTTTTCATAAACACGCTTTATTATTAATAATTAATAATCCGCTTATTTTATAAGTGTGATTTCACAAATATAAGCACATATTTATAAATACAAAACAAAATATGAAAATTTATTTGAAAATACTTGTATATTCATATTAATAGCAGGAATTGCTCTTTGTTTGCTATATTTTATCATTTAGAAAGCAAATATCATATTTTATCAATTTTTGGATTGCATAAATTGTCTTTATGTCAGTATTGTCATTGCATTACGATTGTTTAAGACAGTCAATAATAGAAAAAATATCTTAGCTATAGGTAATTTGTATAAAAATCGTTTATTGACGAAGATGTACATTTTTGTTTATTGCATCAAGAAGGATAAAACACCAAGTTCTTCTAGAACTTTGAAGATTAGCTACATCGGAATGAAAACTCAGGAAGTTCCTATCAAAGCAGGAACGATAAAAGTTGTATTACAACCAGATGCAGAAGTCTTAGAAGAAGTCGTTGTAACTGGTATGCAGAAGATGGATAAACGTCTGTTTACAGGAGCTGCGGATCAATTATCAGCAGCTAATGTTAAGATTGACGGCATGCCGGAAATCAGCCGTGCATTGGAAGGCCGCTCTGCGGGTGTATCAGTTCAAAATGTATCCGGCACGTTTGGTACAGCTCCTAAAATCCGCGTTCGTGGCGCCACTTCTATTTATGGTAGTTCAAAACCACTTTGGGTAGTAGATGGCGTTATCATGGAAGATGTAACAGAAGTAAGCGCGGACGATCTCTCATCCGGTAATGCAGAAACACTAATCAGTTCAGCCATCGCAGGTCTTAACTCTGACGACATTGAGACTTTTCAGATTTTGAAAGATGGTTCAGCAACCTCTATTTATGGCGCGCGGGCTATGGCAGGTGTGATTGTAGTAACCACTAAGAAAGGTAAAGCAGGAACAAGCCGTATCAACTACACAGGTGAATTTACTATGCGTATGAAGCCCAAATACAAGGACTTTAATATAATGAACTCACAAGAACAGATGGGTGTGTATAAAGAATTGGAAGCCAATGGTTATTTGACGCTTGCAGGAACTTATCGCGCAAATAATAGCGGTGTATACGGTAAAATGTATCACTTAATTAATGATTATAACCCAGCAACAGGTGGTTTTGGACTACTGAATACTGAAGCTGCACGAAATGCTTATCTACGTGAAGCAGAATTCCGCAACACGGACTGGTTTGACGAACTGTTCAATACAAACGTAATGCACAATCATGCTATAAGCCTTTCCACTGGAACTGAAAAAGCATCCTACTATACTTCACTTAGCTTTATGGATGATCCAGGATGGACTGAAAAAAGTTCTGTACAACGTTACACAGCTAACATAAATGCATTGTACCACTTGGGTAAGAAGGTAGATTTAAATCTGATTGGGAATGCTGCATATCGCAAGCAAAAGGCGCCTGGAACACTGGGATCAAGTATTGACGTAGTAAGTGGAGAAGTAAAACGTGATTTCGACATCAACCCCTACTCTTATGCATTAAATACCTCACGTACGCTTGACCCTAATGAATATTATGTCAGAAACTACGCTCCATTCAACATTATTAATGAGTTGGAAAACAACTATATGGACTTAAACGTTCTTGATAGTAAATTCCAGGCAGAGTTAAAATATCGTCCTATTTCAAGAGTGGAATTAGCTGTATTAGGAGCTTACAAATATTCTACAACTACTCAATCGCATTATATCAAAGATTATTCTAACCAAGCATGGGCTTATCGCGCTATGGATGACGCCACCATGCGCGATGCTAATCCGTGGCTTTATACTGATCCCGACAAACCAAACTCATTACCGGTAAGCGTACTACCAATCGGAGGATTTTATAAAGAAACCAAATACTCTATGAATAGTTGGGACTTCCGTGCTACGGCCAGCTACAACGATGTATATAATGAAAGCCATATATTCAATTTCTTCGGTGGTATGGAAGCCAATTCGGTAGATCGTGTTCAAACATGGTTCAACGGAGCCGGGATGCAGTATGACAATGGAATGCTTGGTGCTTACAATTACTTATACTTTAAGCAGGGCAGTGAAGAAAACGCACAATATTATACAGTGCAGCCTACTGCTTCACGATCAGTTGCTTTTTTCGGCACAGCTACCTATTCTTACCAAGGACGATATACTATAAGTGGTACAGCACGTTATGAAGGAACCAATAAATTAGGTAAGAGCCGTTCTGCACGATGGTTACCCACATGGAACGTTTCTGGTGCATGGAATGCACATGAAGAGAAGTTCTGGAAATATATGGAGCCTGCCGTATCTAATTTCACACTAAAAGCTTCTTATTCACTGACTGCCGATCGTGGTCCTGCCAACGTAACAAACTCGCTGGCCATTGTCCAGAGCTATAACCCATGGCGTCCTTTTACGAACGTTAAGGAGAGTGGACTGCAAATTATCGAAGCAGAAAACAGTGATTTAACATACGAAAAAAAGCATGAGCTGAATATCGGTGCCGAAGTAGGATTCATAGAGAATCGCATTAACTTGGCTTTTGACTGGTATAAACGTAACAACTTCGATTTGATCGGTTTGGTCAACTCAGCAGGTACAGGCGTTAAAATCACCAAATATGCAAACGTGGCAAGCATGAAAAGTCATGGTGTGGAATTCACTTTATCAACTAAGAATATAAAGACAAAAGATTTCGACTGGAATTCAGACTTTATTTTCTCACATGCCAAAAATGAAGTAACTGATCTGCATTCTAACTCACGCATCATTGAGATGATCAGTGGTACCGGATTCACAATGGCAGGCTATCCTGTCCGTTCTCTCTTTTCTATCGATTTCCAAGGATTGAATCAATATGGTCAACCAACATTCATCAACGAAAGTGGAAACCTAACAGTCAGCGATCTGAACTTTCAGGAAACAATAAAAAAAGAACATCTGGTTTATGAAGGTCCTACAGATCCTACAATTACAGGAAGTTTTGGCAATACATTCCGTTATAAAGGCTTTAATCTAAACCTATTCATCACTTATTCATTTGGGAATGTAGTACGTCTTGACCCGGTATTCAAGAATAAATATTCTGACTTGACCTCAATGCCTCGTGAATTTAAGAATAGATGGACATTGCCGGGTGACGAACAAGTAACTACTATTCCTGTAATCGCAGATAAGCTTATGAATCAACAAGATTCACAGCTCAATTATGCTTATAATGCATATAATTATTCTACAGCTCGTGTAGCAAAAGGTGATTTTATCCGGATGAAAGAGATCTCTTTCGGATATGATTTTCCTAAAAAGTGGATACAACCATGGAAACTTAACAACCTTTCATTGAAGTTGCAAGCGACCAACCTCTTCCTGATCTATGCAGACAAGAAACTGAACGGACAGGATCCTGAGTTCTTTAATACCGGTGGTGTAGCGTCTCCAGTGCCTAAACAATTTACCTTAACATTACGTGTTGGACTTTAAAGTAATTAGAAGATTATGAAAAAAAGAAATTTAATATATGTTGCTGCCTTAGGAGCATCAATTATGTTTTCTTCTTGCAACGACTTTTTGGACACAATGCCAGACAGTCGCACAGAAGTAAACAACGAGAAAAAGATAACAGATATACTAGTATCTGCCTATTCGCAAACCTATCCAATCATGTTCTACGAGCTATCTTCGGACAACACAATGGATAGTGGAGCAAAATATAATCCTTACTGGAAGTCAATTACTCAATATTATCTTTGGCAAGACGTCAGCGAAGTAGATGACGATGATCCGAATGGCATCTGGCAAGGTTGTTATAGTGCAATTTCCTCAGCCAATATGGCTTTGCAAGCTATTGAAGAAATGGGGGACCCGGTCAGCTTGAACCCACAAAAAGGTGAAGCGCTACTTTGTCGTGCTTATTGGCATTTTGTATTGGCCAATACGTTCTGTATGCCCTACAACGCACAGACAGCAGATACGGATATGGGAATCCCTTATATACTTGTTCCCGAGACAAAACCAATGGAATTGCCTTCACGCGGTACAATAGCAGAAGTCTATGCTCAGATAGCCAAAGACCTTGAGAAAGGACTCCCACTAATCGATGAGGATATTTATTCTGTGCCTAAATACCATTTCAACCGCAAAGCAGCTTATGCTTTTGCAACTCGCTTCTATTTGTACTACACGCATAGCGACAAGTCAAACTATACAAAAGCTATTGAATATGCCAATGTAGTACTTGGAACGGATGACCCGACGGATGTATTGCGCGACTGGGCAAGTTTGAACTCTCTTCCATCAGATCTGGAATATATCGGCGACACTTATATCTCAATATCCGATCGTGCTAATTTAATGCTAAGTCCCATTCTATCAGTTTGGGGATATGCCCATGGTCCTTATGCAGGTCGTAATAATCGATATGGCAACGCCAATACACTTTTTGCAGCAGAAGGACCACAAGCAGCCGGTCCCTGGGGAAGCTACACTAATTTGCGAACAATAAATAAGTTATTCGGATTGACACAGAAGGCTTTTGTACCGAAAATGAATGCTTATTTTGAATATTCAGACAAAGCTGCTGGCATCGGTTCCTTACATTTGGTTGTTCCGATGTTCACTACAGATGAAACGTTACTTTGCCGAGCTGAGGCTTATATACTAAGTGGGAATCTGGATGCCGCCGTACAAGATATCAACTACTGGCTGAAAACACACTCTATAAATTATAAAGCAATGAGTAGGACAGAACTGGTAAATTTTTATTCAAACATAGCCTATATGCCTACTGTACCTGAGAGTACTGGGCAACGCACCATCAAAAAGAAATTGAATCCTGTAGGTATAACAGTAGCCGATGGCGATCAGGAAAACCTGATTCAATGTGTACTGCATCTTCGCCGTGTGGAAACAGTACATGAAGGCTTACGGTGGCTCGATATAAGACGCTATGGAATAGAGTTTTCTCATAATCGCGATGGCGAAACCCCTATCGTGCTAGCTAAGGACGACTTACGCCGCGCATGGCAACTTCCACAAGATGTTACTTCTGCAGGAGTACCTGCAAATCCACGCAACTAATACGAACTATTTAAAAAAAGCATGAATATGAACAAGATATATTATTTAATAATGGCTTTTACGACTCTCGTTTCGTTCGTTTCTTGCGGCAACGATGGAGAGCTCGATTCTAAAAGTATATTTCCTGATGGCGTGGATACTTCTACGCAAAATGATTTCGACCGATGGGTATTGAACAATTATACTTACCCGTACAACATACAGTTTGAATACCGCTACTCTGACAAAGAAGCACATGTTGAATACAACGTAGTACCGGCAGAATATGATAAGTCGATTGCAGTGGCTAAATTGGTGAAACATTTATGGGTGGACGCATACAATGAACTGCTGGGGCGCGATTTCCTTCGTCAGTATTCGCCACGTATGATTCAACTTATAGGTTCGTCAGAGTATAAAGAAGACATGTCCGAAGTACTGGGAACCGCTGAAGGGGGAATGAAAATATTCTTGAATAAGGTAAACCTGCTGGATATAGAAAATCCGGATTTGGGTCTCATCAAGTATTATTTTATCAAAACCATGTTTCACGAGTTCGGACATATCCTCCAACAAACTAAGGATTATTCAACAGATTTCAAGACAATCTCGACAGACTATCAAGGTCCTAGTTGGGTAAACGTAGGTGACTATGAAACCATGGGTAGTAGTGAAGCTCTTAAAATGGGTTATATCAGCGCATACGCATCTTCCGAACCGGGTGAAGACTTCGTTGAAATTCTATCTTTCTATGTAGTTTATGGTAAACCATATTGGGAAAAGATGCTAGAACTTGCAGGAGATTCCGGCTCACCAAAATTACTTAAAAAATTTGCTTTAGTAAAAGAATATTTGAGCACAAAGTGGTCTATCGATATTGATGAGCTTGAAAAGATTGTTCAGCGACGAATGGGAGATATTTCAGAATTAGATTTGGAATCACTTGATTAAGTATAACGCATTTAATAAAATGATTATGAGAAAACAGAAAATATATACCGTAATAAGCATGCTGGCACTTTTGATTGTAAGCGCCTGCTCGTTGCACGAAGAAGAAGATTTTTTCAATGATTCTTCGGCTAACCGCATGAGTGAAGCACTGAAAAAATATAAAGAGATACTTATCGCCCCAGAAAATGGCTGGATCATGAAATATTATCCGTCCGATGATCTATCTTTCGGTGGATATAACTTGCTGATATCATTCGATGAGAGCGGAAATGCAAAGATAGCAGGTGAATCTGCTGATCCGGATAAATCTGTAACAAGCCTCTATTCGCTCATACAGAGTGCAGGACCAGTCTTAACATTTGATAGTTATAATGAAATCATGCACCTCTTTAGCGAACCTTTGAAAGGATATGCAGGTGAATTCCAATTTACCATTATGAGTGCTGCCCCCGATAAAGTAATATTGAGTGGTACAAAGACAAGAAATACAATTGTACTTGTGCCAATGCCGAAAGAACAAGCATGGTCTGACTATCTGAAGGCTGTCATTAAAACACAAGAAGATATTTTCTTGGGAACATTCCACTTAAAAGTAAACGGAAAGGAGATAGGTTCGGTTATGCAAGATAAAAATGTATTTACTCTTACTTATGCAGGAGCAGGTGAACTGGATGCTAAGAAAGAAATCCCGTTCGTATATACTTCAGACGGCATTGAATTATATGAACCATTGACAATAGGCGGTGTGACAATGTCTAGATTTAAGGCGGATACAGAAGATGTCTCATACGTATGTACAGATGCAAATGTAGATGCTAAATTCGAGGCTTTCTATCCAGAAGGATATCGTTTTTACGATCAGTTGATTGGTACATATAAGCTGGGTAATACAACTGTTAAGGTCATCAATAATCCGGATAATAAAACTTATACAATTACAGGCTTTTATAGTCAAGGAACGATTCAGGCAGAATATATGCGGTCACTGGGAACACTTTCTATCAAATTTCAGTATTTAGGTACTTATTCAGGATATTTTATTTATTTATGCGGATGGGATACAGTTGCCGGTTATTATACATGGATGGAAGGAACCGGGATGAATGGTGTAAATAGTAAAGACGAGCCGTTAACCATTTCATTTACCGATAATGGAATATGGGGCGATAACTCGATTGATTCATTCCTTGCATTTGCCTTCGAAGGTCAGCCTCCTACAAGTTCAAACGGGTATGCCGCTTTGCAACGAATTATTAAACCAGTGCTAGTAAAACAAGATTAATAGAAACATGAAAAAGTAAACAAATTATGAAGAAGTTATATAGTTTATTCTTGCTGTTGATAGGCCTGATTTGCTTCACTTCGTGTGGTGATGACGACTATGCGTATACAGCACCCGAAACATTGGATGTTACAAAAGCTGATTTGTACTTTAAATCACCGGGTGGCACAGGAAGCATTGAGATAACGACTAATCGCGAGTTACAGGCGACATCGTCTGTCGATTGGTGTACAGTGAGTGTTTCCGGAGGTGTAGTTACCGCCAAAGCTACTGAAAATCCGGCTATAGAGAGCCGTGCAGGCACCATTACTGTTAGTGACGGCGTATTGACTTCTTTGGTAGCAGTTTATCAAGAAGGACTAGTTTGCATTATTGATACATCTCATTTGAAGTCTGCAAACGATAATAGTGCAGGCTCAACATTCATTAATGTAGATAGCTCGTCACCTTTTACAGTCACGATACCGGAAGATGCAACCTCTTGGCTAAGCTACACTAAAGATGATGAAGGCAAAGTGACTTTTAATTTCACAGCCAATACTACCGGCACTCTTCGTGGTGCTTGTGTAACTGTGACAAGTGGAGCAAAAGATGTAAGCATAACAATTGCTCAATATGAGATAAACGATCTTATAGGTGCTTGGAAGGCAATATACTCCGACGGTAAAGACTATTACCAAGAAATCATTGAAATAACAAAACCGGAAGAAGGGATGCTGGACCTGAATTTCAGTTCTCCTGCACCCGGTCTAAATCCGATATTTCATTGTACATACACAGATGGAATTATGAAAATTCAAAATGCTACAGATCAAGGAAGATATGGTTCTTATTATCTCTACACAGCAATGTTTACTACAGATAATGGTGTTTCATGGAGTACTGACTACACTTATTCCGGTTCTGCAGACGTAACTACTGATGGTGCCTTTACTATTAAATTTTATAATGACGGCAGTTGGGTAGGAAAAGAAATTAATGGTGTTGGGTTGGAGGCATTCAGTACACCTACTCCGTCAAGCGCAGGAAACTTAGGATATCTGCTTGCATACTTCGATATCATTTTATACAAGCTACCATAATATAACTCTGACAAAAGATATTTTATTTTCAAATAAAAAGAACTTTCAGAGGGAGTGACTTTATACAAATTCTATTTATAGGAATAGGGGCAAAATGATCTGCCCCTATTCTGTTTCTACATATTGCAAGTAAAAAATTCCAATTTTGGAATTATGTTCCTCGAAATATTCGTATATTGCACCCACATAAGAAAATCAAATATCTAAACTATGCATAAGAAAACAATTCTATACCGACTTATACTGCTAAACGCATTCCTACTATTGATCTCCACAATATATGCCCAAAGCAATTATCGCCCGGGATTTATCATCACCCTTCAAAAAGATACAGTATACGGAGTTATTGACTACCGTACGGATAAAATAAATGCAACACGCTGCGTTTTTCTTCCACAAGATAATAGTGGTGACAAACCTATTACTTATCACCCTTTTGATATTCTAGGATACCGTTTTACAGATGATGGTAAGTACTATGTTTCCAAGAACGTGGAATTGCAATATGGCATCCCAAAGCCCGTATTCCTCGAATATCTGCTACAAGGAATGAAAAGCCTGTACTACTATGAGACAGAAGATGACATACCTGTCTACTTTGTCGAAGACCATAATACTCTTGTAAAAATAGATGCACCCAAACTATCCAGACAGACTACCAGTATGCAGTTTAAAGACCAGACCGACCGATATATCCCGCTTTTGCACTACGCATTCAAGGATTGTCCGAGCCTGGCACCCAAGATTGACCGGGCACGTTTCAATCGCAAGGAAATGATGAGAATTACTAAGGAATATCATTATGCAATGTGCACCAGCAACGAAGAGTGCATCGAGTTTGAAGCGAAAGAAGATAAACGCTCGATACAACTGGACGTTACTCCTTATGCAGGAGTCATACAATACAAAGTTCCATCAGGCAGTTCGATCGGACTCTATAGCTCACCCGATTTATCTTATCTGGCAGGAGTTACTTTAGCTATCAGCAACAGACGGTGGATGAGTTCGCTCAGTGGCTGCTTTGATCTGTCTTTTTCACGCATCGCATCTTCTGCAAAATCATTTAGCGATTATAATAATTCATATTATACATACAAACATAGCGGAACAATGCTTTCAGGCAAACTGGGAATACGCTATACTTATCCGAAAGGAATAGTACGACCATTTGCCGAATTAGGATTGGACGTCAGCGGAATGGTCAATGCTAAAATAAAGACTAATGATAAAAGCGAGAGATGGCTGGATGGTGTTTATCCAGGCTATTATGCTAATGCGGGAATAAATTTCAAACTTTCGCAAAAGAAAAAGCAAATGATATGTGTGCGTGCTCAATTCAAGGGTTTAAGAGACATGATGGAGAAATCCGCCCTCGTTAATGGCTGGTCAGGAGTGATAGGATATACATTTTAGCTACTATTTTATTCGCCTGTATAATACTCACATTAGGAAATTCTCTAAAAAACCGTTTCTCTTGCTATACCCACATTCTACCTTACAACAAAACTCCCCTTATTTTCAGCCTTTCGAATGAAATAAGGAGAGCCTTATATAACTGGGTTATCAGCCATTAACACTTGACTTTTCAGGTATTAATAACTGACGCGACAAGTATTAATACCTGAGAAGTCAGATATTAAGACCTGTCGTGACATATTAGAACGTTTGTACCAGAGTTTATTAACTACCGTCTTAGTAAGTCACTGTCAACGGTGTACGCACCTTCTGCGCATACTCAGCCATATACGCATTCCACGCATCAACCGTCTTGATAGCAGCCTTATCCCAGGCAGAACCCCAGTAATAAGTGTATTCCGAGCCCGGTTCATACTCGCTGATTGCCAGTACATGACCGTCAGCTCCACCGCGCAGCTCCTTCTTCTCCTTTTCCGGGAAAAGAACCGTCTTTGCCTCTTTTACCAGTGAAGGAAATGCAGCGCCGATAAATATCTTACCGTTACCCCCGCTTCTGTCGGTTGTAGGGTCTACATAGGTGATATAGCCGTTTGCAGCGTCTGCTGTAACCACACCGTCCGGTTCACGAAGAACGATTCCGGTAGTCACAGGCATCGCTTCTTTCAGGTTAGTATACAAAACAACGGTTTTATTCAGGTAAGAACCAGCATCCAATGTGATGACACGCATCTCCACCACGTTAGAGTCGCCACGAACAGTCAACGGATTAAATTCCAGCTTCACTGTGAAACGCAGCGGGCCATTATCAAGGATTTCCTGTGTCCGATAGCAATAAGGATAGATAATCGTATCACCCGCCATCAGAGCGGCTGTACCGCAGCCCAGCGTAGGACCTACGGCATAACAATCCATCCCGTAGCCGTGGTCAATGTGATAAGAGATGGCATTTTGCAGTTCGGCAGCCGCTTTAGGGTCTGTCTTTTTCAGTTCGGCAATTCTGGCACGCTTTTCCTTATCCAGTTCTTCAGCGTAAAGGCTTTCAAGAATCGGTTCCGTAGTGTTATACTTCGTAAAGAGGTCGTAGCCGAAACCACGTTCACCACGCTTCTGCAAGGCAGGGCCATAGGCACGGTATCCGCCCAGGTCATTCTCCCATGCCACATCGTCCAAACGTTCAGGATAATAGCGGCCGCAGGCAATTACATTATACGGGTCGGGAGTACCGGATTGGATAGTATAAGTGGCTGTGCCATTTGCTTTCACCGTAGCCGGGAAAACCACTTTCTCGTCATACGTCACTTGATAAGGTACTTGCTGACCATCTTCACCAAGCACTACGATCTGGGCCGTATCAGCCAGCTGCAGCTTGGCTGTAACGTCACTCATCGGAACCTCAACCATTTCACCTGTGCGCTCCAGCGCCAGAGGATTGGTTACTGTAACCGTCATTGACTGCTTGCTGTCAGCACAAGAGGCAAAACCCATCAGGGCAATAGCAGCCAGAATAAATATCTTCTTCATATTATACACAACAAATAAGGGGATAGAATCAGGTAAAAAAACGAAAGGGGATAAATGTAAACCGTAAACTATTCAACAGAAAAACGATAAGGTGACAGGCGGTAAGGAATCTCCTCACCACCCTATCACCTTATAGCAATTTCTTGTTATCGTTATTTCGGTTGTTTTCCGATATAAGCAAGGATACCACCGTCTACGTAAAGGATATGACCGTTTACAGCGTTAGAAGCCTCAGAAGCCAGGAACACAGCAGGACCTGTCAGTTCTTCCGGATCCAACCAACGACCGGCAGGAGTCTTGGCGCAGATGAATGAATCGAATGGGTGACGGCTTCCGTCCGCTTGTTTCTCACGCAGAGGAGCAGTTTGCGGAGTAGCGATATAACCCGGACCGATACCGTTACACTGAATGTTGTATTCACCATATTCAGAGCAGATATTGCGAGTCAACATCTTCAGACCACCTTTGGCAGCAGCATAAGCCGATACAGTTTCACGACCCAGCTCAGACATCATAGAGCAGATGTTGATGATTTTACCGGCACGCTTCTTCATCATGGCAGGCAACACAGCCTTAGAAACGATGAACGGAGCGTTCAAGTCGATATCAATCACACGACGGAAGTCAGCAGCTTCCATTTCGTGCATAGGAACACGGCGGATAATACCGGCGTTATTAACAAGGATATCAATCGTACCTACTTCTTTCTCGATAGTAGCAACCATTGCCTGAACAGCCGGTTCGTCTGTTACGTCGCATACATAACCGTGAGCTTTAATTCCCTTTTCAGCATAAGCAGCCATGCCTTTGTCCACCAACTCCTGGTTGATGTCGTTAAAACAAACAGTAGCGCCTTGTTCTGCATAAGCAGAAGCGATAGCAAAACCGATACCGTAAGAAGCACCTGTAACGAGAGCCACTTTACCTTTCAAAGAAAAATTCAAATACTGATTCATAATTTTTTGTTATTAAATGATGAAAACTATTGTAGTTGTTTATTTTAAATCTGTAATTAATGAGAAGTCCTGATCGCCATAATCGAGATTCTCGCCGCCCATACCCCAGATAAAGGTATAGTTGTGGGTAGCCGCAGCCGAATGGATCGACCATTCGGGAGACAGAACCGCCTGATCGCCCTTCATCCATACGTGACGAGTTTCGTCCACCTCACCCATAAAGTGGCAGATAGCGTGCTCTTCGGGGATTTCGAAGTAGAAGTAAGCCTCCATACGACGGCTGTGCACGTGTGCAGGCATCGTGTTCCATACGCTTCCTGGAGCAAGTTCCGTCATACCCATCTGTAGCTGACAGGTGGGCAATACCTGATTGACCAGCATCTTATTGATGTTACGGTGGTTGGAACCTTCCAGCGAGCCCATTTCAGCTACTACGGCATCCGCTTTCGTCACTTTACGGTCGGGGTAGTTGCGATGTGCGGTCAGTGAGTTGAAATAGAATTTGGCAGGATTGGAAGCGTCTTTGCTTTCGAACGTCACCACACGGTCGCCCGAACCAAGGTAAAGGGCTTCTTTATAGTCAAGTTCGAAAACCGCGTCTCCGGCCTTCACTACGCCCGGTCCGCCTACATTGTAAATACCCATTTCACGACGGGTCAGGAAGAACGGAGCCTTCAGCGGGTCGATCGCTTCGAGTGTCAGCACCTCTCCTACCGGAAGCGCGCCGCCTACAACCATACGGTCGTACATGGAGTACACCATATTCACTTCGTTGGGAACAAATATCTTTTCGATTAAGAAATCGCGACGGATTCTTGCAGTATCATAACTTTTTGCATCCTCGGGATGCGCAGCATAGCGAATTTCATAGTTCGTTTTCATACCTTATTTATTTATAGTTATTGAATAAGCTCTCTTTCTCAAATGCACGTCGTTTACGTACACGATGCAAAAATAGTAAAAGAAAACGGGTTAACCTTGCAATTTTGTTCCAATTATCCACCAAAAATGTCCAGAATTGATGCTATGTACATCTTTTTAACGAACTATAATACGTTTCGAAGGAGTTTTTCACCTAACAGAATAGAAATAGACTCTTACCTTTTTTCTCTGAAAGAACAAGCCGGCATACGGGATCAATGAATAAATCTGAGGGATGAAATTACAAATTCTTATCTTTGCCTTCAAATTTATAGAAAATGGAGTTAAATGTTTATCGTCTTCTTCTCCCTGAAGGCACCTTGGATTACTTTGATGTTGTTGATGTGAAAGAAAGGGTGAATGAAATCGTGATTTACCTTGAAGAGAAGAATCTGGTTCCTGAGCAGTATTCCGGTGAGGCCACTGAGAGTAAAGGCTTTTATGATCCGGTGGTTGTTCAGGACTTTCCCCTTCGTGGTAAGAAAGTGTATCTGAACATTCGCCGTCGTCGCTGGATATTAAAGAAGAGCAATGATTATATCTGCCGTAACTGGCGCATGTTAGCTGAGGGTACTCGTATGACGCAGGATTTTGCGTCTTTTTTAAAAGAATTATATTGATAATCATCCGATCGGCTGCAAGTTATTGGGTACTTTATATGGCGTTGACGGGGATTTGTTTGAACGTCAATACCGCAACCATTTAAGTGGCTACCTCCGCTGGGAGCAGCTTGCCCATGCAGAGAACTGGCTTTTGTTTGAGAAGAACATTGGTGCCTACGTCTGTATTGATGAAGTGGCCCTCTCTCGTGGAGAACTATATACTGTGTTGATTAATAAAGAGGCTCACGGTGGTAAAGGCAGTATTATCGCTATCATTAAAGGTACGGATGTTTGTACAGTCACCTCTGTCCTGCTTAAACTTTCGCGTCGTCGTCGCTATCAGGTACGTGAGATCACCTTGGATATGGCCCCCAATATGGAACAGATTGCGCGGACTTGCTTCCCTGCCGCCAAACGCGTTACAGATCGTTTCCATGTACAGAAACTAGCTCATGAAGCAGTTCAGGAGATGCGTGTGAAAGCCCGCTGGGAGGCTTTGGATGAGGAGTCCACACAGCTTGCCTATGCAAAGGCCTGCGGAAAGATATATCATGCACCTGTTTTCGCTAATGGAGATACAAGAAAGCAGTTGCTGGCAAGGAGTATTTATCTGCTTTACAAAAAAGAATCGCTATGGACTCAGTCTCAAAGGATACGGGCTGAGATTCTATTTAAAGAATATCCCGATATAAAGAAGGGATATTATCTGGCCATGCGGTTAGGCTCAATCTATCATCAGTGTAAGTTTAAAGATATTGCTTTGACAAGGCTTGCAAGGTGGTATGACGAAGTCGATAAATCAGGCTTCCTGACTTTTGGAAGGGTAGCGCGCTCTATCCAAACACACTATATGAATATTATCAACTTCTTTGAAAGAAGGGCAACTAATGCGGCAGCAGAATCATTCAATGCTAAAATCAAGGCATTCAGAGCACAGTTTAGAGGAGTCAGAGATAAGGCATTTTTTTTATACAGACTTACTAAGTTATATGCATAAAATGAAAATCCCTCAGGTTTTTACATTGATCCCATAGTTTGACAGCCATTTCGACGATATAAAATGATACAAAAAAAGAAAGCTCCGATAATCAATGACTATCGGAGCCTCTTTTTGTTGTCCTACCAAGATTCGAACTTAGACAAACAGAACCAAAAACTGTTGTGCTACCATTACACCATAGGACAAACATAAGTGCTTTCTGTTAAAAAGCGGTGCAAAGATAGAGGTTTGCGAGCAAACCTCCAAATATTTCGTTTACTTTTTTACTTTGCCACCCTGCAAATTGCTGAATTTTACTTCGCAATCAGCAGATAATAGTTCTTTTTACCACGCTGAACAAGCAGGTATTTCTCGTCGAGCAGGTCAGCAGTCGTAATTACCTGGTCAAAGGCTTCCAGTTTCTCTTTATTCAACGATACGCCACCGCCCTGAACCAGCTTACGCATTTCACCTTTCGAGGCAAATACAGCCGCGTTATCAACAAACAGGTCAACAGCCTTCACTCCTTCCGCCAGAGCGTCACGAGAGATTTCGAACTGAGGCACCCCTTCGAATACAGCCAGCAGCGTATCTTCGTCCAATTTACGCAGCGATTCGGAAGTAGCATTACCGAACAGGATATTAGACGCATCTACTGCTGCATTGTAATCTGCTTCGGAATGAACCATGACAGTCACTTCCTTCGCCAGACGTTTCTGCAAAGCACGCAAGTGCGGAGCCTGCTGGTGTTCGGCAACCAGTGCTTCTATTTCTTCCTTCTCGATTGAAGTGAAAATCTTGATATAGCGTTCAGCATCAGAGTCGCTCACGTTGAGCCAGAACTGATAGAACTTATATGGAGACGTATAGCGGGGGTCCAGCCAGATATTTCCGGATTCGGTTTTACCAAATTTACCGCCGTCAGCTTTCGTGATCAACGGGCAAGTCAGCGCGAACACCTCTCCCCCATTGGTACGGCGGATCAGTTCCGCTCCGGTAGTGATATTTCCCCACTGGTCGGAGCCTCCCATCTGAAGTTTACAACCCTTGGTTTCATATAGATGAAGGAAGTCGTAGCCTTGAAGCAGCTGATAAGTAAATTCGGTGAATGACAATCCATCACGTGCTTCTCCGTTCAGACGACGCTTTACAGAGTCCTTTGCCATCATATAGTTTACAGTGATGTGTTTGCCCACTTCGCGAACAAAGTCAAGGAAAGAAAACTCTTTCATCCAGTCATAGTTGTTCACTAATTCAGCACGGTTAGGCACATCCGACTCGAAGTCGAGAAACTTGGCAAGCTGTTCTTTGATACATGCCTGATTGTGACGCAATGTTTCCTCATTCAGCAGGTTACGTTCTGCCGATTTTCCGGAAGGGTCGCCAATCATACCTGTAGCGCCACCGATGAGTGCCAGCGGTTTATGGCCGCAGCGTTGTAAATGACGAAGGATCATCACTCCACAAAGGTGACCAATGTGTAGTGAATCGGCAGTCGGGTCGATACCCAAATAGGCAGTCACCTGCTCTTTGTTCAGCAACTCTTCCGTTCCCGGCATGATATCCTGCAGCATGCCACGCCATCTCAATTCTTCTACAAAATTCATCGTATTACTCTTTTTATTAAGTTTTTATTGTCTTTCAATTCCATGTGCGACAAAAGTACGACTCTTTCTCGGAAGATACAACTCTTAACGCCTAAAAAAGACTTTTTGGATATTTTCCCGAATCGCCTGCCGCAACTCTTCCACATCTGTGCCTCGTGTTCTTGCTACCCGGTGCAGCACTTCCTCAATGTCAACCGGACTATCATCCGTCTCCAGAAACATACGGTCGACAGGAATCGTCCTCACTGTCTGTTCCGGATAATGCTCGCCGAAAGAAAGATACATGCCATTTTCCATCAACTGCCTTGCTTGTTGTGGTTTTCCGCGAAAGCCATGCCAAATCCAAGGTTGAACCGGTCGAAGCTCCTTCTTTACCGCCAATAATTCCTCCATCGCCTTCACACAATGAATAACCAACGGCAACCGGTACTTTTCCGACAATTCCACCTGCTTTCCAAACATCCTGACCTGAAGTTCCATCGGAGCAGCCGCCAGCTTATCAAGCCCCGCCTCTCCTACCGCCACCAACCGCTCTTCCACAAGCAGTTTCTGCAGATACGCAAGCTGTTCTTCCGCATCCCGTTCTGTCAGTTGCCAGGGATGAATGCCAGCCGAATAGAAGGACGACAGGCACAATGCGCCCCCTACCGGCAACTGATAGTTGATAATCGCCCTGCCGCGAGAAGCCTCCTCCGACTTGTGAGTATGAATATCCAGAATATGACTTGTATTTTTCTCCATCTCTCTCATTCTTTGGGTAAATCGTTTCTAAGGTACCGGATCATAGCCGGAACCACCCCACGGATGACACCGGAGAATGCGCCGGACAGTCAGATAAAGTCCTTTGAAGGGTCCGTGTTTCTTGATGGCTTCGACTGCATAAGCCGAGCAGGTAGGCGTAAACCGACAAGAGGGAGGAGTAAGGGGCGAAATACATGCCCGGTAAAAATAGATGGGAATCAGTAGCAAGAATGACAACACCTTCCTCACAATGCTTCTCAAGGACATCCAGCAGGCGGATATCCGGCAAACATGGGGTTTCATGAGGATAACTTTTCAGAAATGCGCGAAAGCGCTATCTTCATTTTCTCTTCCAGTTCGGCAGTAGCAACAAGCTCGTCCGACAGATAGATAAAGGCGATTGCGAGACGCTGCCCTCTGCTTTGAAGATCGTCCAGCAGTTGCAGTTTGTTCTTCCGGTAGACTTCGCGTATCTGCCGTTTCACCCGATTGCGCTTTACAGCCCGTTTGAAACGCCGCTTCGAAACACTGATCAGTATCGTGGCGGGTGCTTCACCCTGTTCTATGGGCATATATACAACACGTATCGGAAAGATGGAAAACGACTTGGAATTGCCGCCTTCGAACATCTTTCCGATCAATATTTTACTATTCAGCCTTTCGGCTTTACGCAAAGTATATACGCTCACTCTGTTTATTTATTGTTTTCCTTGATAAACATGTCGAGCGCAGCCGTCATTGAGGGAGCTTGCACTGTTGGTGCTTCAAGGTCCAGACGGAGTCCGGCGTCGCGTACAGCTTGCGCGGTAGTCGATCCGAAGGTACCGATTCTGATCTCTTTCTGATCAAAGTCCGGGAAGTTTTTCTTCAAAGAAGTCACTCCTGCAGGGCTGAAGAACACGAGCATGTCATAATCAAATTCCTCATCCGACGTGAAGTCGTTGCTCACGGTGCGATACATCACAGCTTCTGTGTGCTGTATATGATTCTTGTCGAGCAGGTTTTTCACATCATCATTGTGCACGTCCGACATAGGGACGAGATATTTCTCCGTTTTATGCTTTACGATAGATGGCACCAGATCTTCAATCTTTCCGGTAGCACCGAAGAAGATTTTACGTTTGCGATATTGCACATATTTCTGAATGTACAATGCAACCGCTTCCGTGACACAAAAATACTTCATTGTTTCCGGAATAGCTACACGCAGTTCCGTGCACAAATTAAAGAAGTGATCGATTGCGTGACGGGAGGTGAATATAACGGCAGTGTGATCAAGAATTGAAACTTTCTGTTGCCGGAATTCTTTCGCCGAAAGACTCTCGACCTTTATAAACGGTCGGAAATCTATTTTTACGCCATATTTCTCTGCTATGTCGTAATAGGGAGATTTCTCTGACGCAGGCTTAGGCTGCGAGACTAGTACTTTTTTAATTTTCAACGTCCTAAATTTTTATTAGCAATACATTGTTTACCTGAATCATTCCCTGATAGAGTAGCAGACAGGGTATGATTTCAAGAGCGCAAAAGTACAAAATTAATAGGAAAACCGCACTTAATTGATGAAAAAAAAGCTTTATCCACTTATAAAACATCAATATTTTAGTGAAAATTAGAATAATTAGTCCGATTATCACTAAATTGGTCAGATTCAGATCGAAATAAACCAGAAAAAGAACAAAGGGAAAAAGGGCAAATCCGACGTAATATATGAGTGTAGAGTAAGACTCCAGCCACATATTTGTCTTGTTTTTGTCAAAAAACACCCACCCAAGGAACATATAAAGTAACCATTTTAGTAAAAAATAGGCCAGACAGAAGCCGACATAAATCCCCAATAGTAGGAGAGGGGAGACCCTGGTCATGAGCATCGGGCAAGTATCATGAAAATAATTGAAGAACACAATACCCGTCAACACACAGGTCTGTACTACCAACACAAGGAGGTAGCGCACATCGGCTGCCGTAGAACTATCAAAAATGCTTGTCCGTTCGCGATGCAGCACAAAGTCTTTCACTTGCTGCGTGAGAAACTTCTTTCCGCGTGCCAGAGCGATGGAGGACAGAAAGAAACAGGCGAGCAAGGTCAGCGCAATCACATCATCCGTGCGGGGAGAGTAGGAGATGGGGGTTCCCTCAAATCCGGAGTTTAGTATAGCGGCTATCATATCGCTGCAAATTTACGGATAGAAGCGTCCCATACGGGAGTTGTCTGAAGCAGCTCCACCGCTTCTTCCGGTGTTCGTGCTACTTTCCATATATCACCGTGCTGCCGGCGCATGAAGTTTTCTTCTATCGCCCGTTCGAGCATTTCGAGCAGCGGGTCAAAGAAGCCGTTTACATTCAGAATGATAATCGGGTTCAGATACAGTCCAAGCTGTTTCCATGTGATAATCTCAAGCAACTCCTCCAGAGTGCCGCATCCACCCGGCAACGCAATGATGCCGTCGCTCAGATTCGCCATCTTCTGCTTGCGTTCGTGCATGGAAGTGACTTCGATCAGTTCCGTCAGACCTGTATGATGCCAGTTTTGCTCTACCATGAAATGGGGGATAACTCCGGTCACTTCACCGCCATTCTCCAACACTGCATCGGCTACGGACCGCATCAGTCCGATACTTCCGGCACCATTTATCAGACGGATATGCTGTTTGGCAAGCAGGCTGCCGAGCTTCTCGGCTGCTTCAAAATATACGGAGGATATCTTGGTGCTGGATGCGCTGTACACGCATACGGAATGTATCTGATTCATTGTCTTTTGCAAGTTTACTGGATGAATGGGTACAAAAGTACAAAGAAATCATATACATATCAAAATGAATGTGCAATTTATATAAAGGAACAGGACAAGAACATGCGATTCTAAAACTCAAAGCTATAGGTTATGGAGGGAACTATACCATAAAGATAGATCTTATATGTTTGCGCTATATCCATAGGTTTATAATATTCTTCGCCTCCACGCCCCGCATAGATAGAAAACACATTCTTCCTGCCATAGAGATTGATAATCGAACAGGTAAGCGTTCCTTTCCTCATGCGATAAGTGCCCGACAAATCCAGCTGATGGAAAGCAGGCGCCCGATAGCCATTTCTGGAACTATAAATATATAAAACAGCCCCATGAAGTTCATACTTGCCAACAGGCAACGTTAGGTTCATGCCCGAACTATAGGAGAAGGTAGAAGACAACGACCATCGTTTATTGATGTTATAGTTTAAAAACAATTTCAGATTATGGGGTCTGTCGTATACTGGCCGATATTCTGTGTCCCTGATATTAGCCAATCGATTGCGAGCATGCGAAAGAGTATAACTTGCCCATCCGGTCAATGCTCCCCGGTTCTTGGAGAGATAAAATTCTACTCCATAGCTTTCGGACTCTCCCTGTTCCACCTCTTTCTCAATCGTATTATTCATGAAGAGATTTACATCATCTTTAAAATCAATGATATGATCTGTTTTACGATAGAAAGCTTCCAGTGAGAACGTATAGTTGCGATCCGATTGATTCCATTCATATCCGGCAGTAAACTGTCTCATTATTTCCGGCTTAAGTTTTTCATTGGCAGGCACCCACATGTCCGACGGGATACCGACAGAAGAATTAGAAAGCATGTGCAAGTTCTGCGAAGCTTGATTGAAAGAAATATTCAAGCGATGATTGCGATTCACTTCATAGGAAAGCTCTGCTCGTGGTTCGGGCACAATAAATGTTGATGCTCCATAATCGGGACCGGAAGGTGTACGAAGCGCAGACAAACGAATGCCACCATTCAACTGAAAACGAGAAGCAAACCGATATTCTACCTCACCATAAAGCGCGAAGTCTAGCATTTTTCTTCTATTAAGCCTATATGGGACTACATGTGTAAAAACTCCATAATTATCTATGCTCCCCGGTATCGTAGTGAAAAAGTGCAAGGCTCCACCTCCTTTTATTCTTAGATTCCGTGAAGTATTGTGCTCCATATCATATTTCAGCTGATAAGACTGCATATTCGATTTCCACAAATAATGCAGTCCGTCCGCATAGTTTTTATAACGATAATAGTAGTTGCTGAAAATTGCACTCAGGTTGGTGTAAGTCTTCTGATTCAGTGTGTGGTTCCAGCGGAAAGTAGAAGTAGCATTTCCCCAGTCCATCCCATACCCTCTCACCAGTTCATCGAAGACAGTATGATCACCTCCGCTATAGAGCGAAAAATAAATCCGGTTGCGATCGTTGATAATGGTATTGAATTTTGCATTTACATCATAGAAGTACATTTCCGGATTGGGCACATCATCATTATTGCCAAGCAAGCTGCACGTCACTCCCGGGTAGGCAAACCTTGCAGCAACCAGATAAGAGCTCTTATCCTTCTTCAGCGGTCCCTCAAACATCACTTTTGAAGAAACCAGTCCTACAGTAGCTTTTCTTTTTGATTCCTTATTGTTCCCCTCTTTCATGCGTACATCAATCACGGAAGAAGCTCTTCCGCCATAATTCAAGGGAAAATATGACTTATACAAATTTACATTGTGCACTGCGTCATTATTGAACACCGAGAAGAAAGAAAGGGCATGATTCGGATTAAAGACAATAGCCTCATCGAGCAAAACGAGATTCCCCCATTGATTGCTACCTCGCACCGAGATGTTGTTGGCTCCTTCGTTTCCACTTGCCACTCCGGGAAGAAACTGCAAAGATTTCATCAAATCCGGCTCACCACCTACTACCGGCATTGACTGTATATCTTGCTGTCCCAGCCGGAACTGACCGCTATGTCTGCGATCCGCCACTATCTCTACATCTTTCAGTTGATAGTTGCCAGGCTTAAGTGCAAAGTTCAGTACCTTGTCTGAAGTAATATCCAACGTATCCGTACGTGTGATATACCCCAGTACAGAACATCGGATGATTCGTTTCCCTTTCTCAAGACTTAAAGAATATACTCCATACGAATTTGTCGAGACTCCAATGCCCGAAGTCAGGTCGAATACATTGGCGTCAGACAATGCTTCCCCTGTCTGTTCATCTACCACCCGACCTCTTAAAATCAACGTCTGCTGTGCAGAGAGTTCCGAAAGGAAGATACAACTAAAGAATGCAAATGACAATATGGCGGTAACCGGTTTCTTCATACTTTCAAGGTTACATTATTTTTTTCTATCTATCAACCCATATTTCTTAGAATAAGCACTAACCCTGAACATCCCCCAGACATTGCCGCTTATATTGCTCTTTACACTGGTGGGAGTAGGTGAATAGGCTCCTCCATCTGTGCGCATTTGCTCAATAGCCTTATCATATATATCATAACATGCCTTGGACAAAGATTGTAAGGTGACAAATATGGTATCCGCTGATACAGGATAACCTGATTGAGGATATAACCTCTTTACACTTTCACCTTCACTGACAAGGAGGTCTACCACCTCATCACCCAAGAATTTATCACTCAATATGGAATAAGCCCATTGTTCACGGGTATCCAATAATTTACCAATGGATGCAACAGGAAAGGAGTATTGTTCTATATAAAACAGATAATAATTATCGACATCCGGTTGATTGACAAAACTAATTATCGGAGCCCAAGGTATAGGTTTTCCATTATCCAAATCGAATTCCTGAACCTTTAGATCTATTATCGGAGTCTTAGGAATCATCGTCTCTGTTGCAGTATGATGTTCTCCTTTATAATAGATATCAAGTGTGTATGTATGACCTTCTATACCATATATTTTGGTTGTTGCATATACTCCCCGGCTCTTAGGAAATACATTATCACTCAAAATTACTTCATCTTCTTTTTTCTTATGATAATTATAATAATAAAAATACGTTCCAGAATATTCTCCAGTTTGAGGCACTATCAGAGTAAGTGTATCTTTGATTCCTGCTGTCACATCTTCTATTACGATCAGCGCATCTTCAATCCCTTCATAGTACCTGGTTGCTGCCGAAATAGCAGCCGGTTTAGTCAGCTGAAAGAAGTAAGGAGGGGAATCGTTTGAAATAACCCCTTGAAATACAATCCCATTAGCAAGATTGTCGGGCATGTCGACATCAAATGCTTCTTCGCAGGATAAGAAGAATAGGCAAAGGAACAAAACTACTAATCTTATGGAATGATTAAAACATTGGAATATATTCATGCTAGTCAAAGGTCTATTTAGTTTCTACTTCAGTTCATATTCTAAAAGTCTGGATAGTTCTTCATACGAATTTGTTATATATACCAGACGATCATTAACAATGATTGTAGGAGTTGCAAAAACTCCCCTGCTTACTAAGTCATTTATTGTTTTATCCAGTTTCTTATAGTTCTCGGAAGAGTGCAAATCTTTCCTGAATTGAGTAATATCTAAGTTTTTAGTCTTAGCAAGATTAAATATTCCGAGCTTTAGTATAAATTCCCTGAGTAAGCGGTAAACTATAATTAATGTGATCTACAAGCAATACACCACCTGGATAATATCGATTAGCATTCGTCAAGCAAAAAACAAAATTAACATTACCATTCTCAATATAAGTAGCACCTACATTTCCCGTAGTATATGAATTGTCTCTCTTATCTTCACAATCCATAGATATTCTCAATTCTTTATATGTACCACAACTACTAATTTTAAAGACACCAACAACATTAGTTGCAGCAGCATATGCAGTTCTCATCACTCTCTCTTTAGCCACAGACTCACGATTCATCAATTCTGCCTTATACTCATCCATAGATGCTTGAATCTCAGCTTCACTAGCCAAAGTCTCGATCTTTTCTCCCTCGTCATCAGCCTCTTTAGCCTTAACGTCATCATACTCGCTATTCAATTGAGCCAAATCCTGCTCAGTCTCTGGTAAATAATAGTTGTCACTACATGAACTGCATATTGCGAATGCAGCTAATGCGATAAAAATGTTCCTTTTCATCGTGTTGTACGGTTAACCACCACCATAAGTTTTTTATTCATATTCAAGAAGAAAATCACCTGACAAAATCGTATCGCCGATACCAATCTCTAAAGAATACTCGCCGGCACTCTTTCCTGTGAGATCAATCCGAAGTGTAGTTACATTCATTTCTACAGATGAATAGACAATGTCACCTGTTGCAGAATTTTTCACTGTGACCGTTACTGAAGCAACAGCAAAAGGAAAGTCAACTGATAACAATGAGCCGTCAATAAAAGCAGCAGAAAGGATGGGCATTGAACGGTGAGAACTCGAAAGTATATTATCTTTCAAAATAATCTTCTGCCGTGTTTTCAATTCCATTGCATCTACATTTATACCTAGTGGAAGTGACACCACTACTAATAATAAGATTAGAAATTTTGTTTTCATAATAATTGTGTGTTTAGAACTATAGTCCAAAAATACACGATTATTATAATAGCAACAATTTTTATGTGGTAACAGTGGTAACAGTCGACTTTAGAAAGTAACAGCCAGTAACAAAAAGAGTGTATTTTATTGATTATCAGATATAAATATAGAATCAAACAGTTTTAAATACATTTTACTCTTAATACGACTTTTTCGTGATTTAAGAGCATCAGAAGAAGCGTCCATCAACTCCATTATGATAGCTTTTGAACAGCCAAGCAAGGAAAGTATGCAGTAGAACAAATCATCATTAGTCAAAGCCGGACAACATTCTCCTAAATTCGACATTACATCTATAAATGTTTTACGAATCGTTGCATTTATTTCAGGTTTAAAGGCACGCAATTTAATCAATTCCTTAGGTTTTGCATTTTCCATCCCTTGCAGCTTCTTGTAACTTTCAGTCGATTGAAACATAGAGAAACATATTTGTAATTGCTGATCCCTCAACTCAGAAAGTGTATTTATACGTTCTTCTTCCGACTTAGCAATTTTATTCTCCCGCAACAACATTGTATCTACACGATTTTGAACCAACTCTTGCTGTAATAAAATATAATGTTTTTTTCGACTTCTATCAATCCACAAAAACAAGAGTCCTCCAGTAAACACAAGAAAAATAAATATAGCAATCAAGCTCCCCATAATTAGTCTCCCACGATGAAGCAAGAATTGCTTTTGTTCAGCAAGTTGATGATTGTCCATTAGTTCATCAAGTTGCTGTTTATCAGATAATTCTTGAATAGAATCATAAAGAACCATATAAGCATCAGCATTCTGTACCGCAGCTTCCCAGTTTCCTAGTTTCTTCTCCACTTGATAAAGTCCATTATAACGCGCAGCTCTTCCATAAATATCATATACATCTTTATTCCAATCAAAATAATACCGAGCAGAATCAGGTTGATTCAGAGCAAACATAATTTCTCCTTTATGGCGATAAACCTTATCTAACTCATCCGACTTCAACATTGATATTACTTTTGAAATATACTCATTTGCTCGAACATACTCTTTCTTCTGCTTATAAACTATCGCAAAGTCATTATAGAGTATTGGCAACTGGCTCGAATCCTGCGTAACTAATACACAATCATAGGCTTTCTGGAAATAGCACAATGCACTATCCAATTGATTCTGCACCAAAAAAACATGCGCCATACCCCTTAGCGGATAATAAGCATGTTCTTTATCTTTATGAAGAATTTGGTAGGCTTTTTTATAAGCCTCCATAGCTACATCATATAAATCTTCCTCCAGATAACACTCCGCCAAATTATCATATATCATTGCCAAAAAATCATCTTTTTCCGGCATCAGTTCAATAGCCTTCAAATACTCTTCTACCGCAAAAGGCACATTCCCCATATCCCGATAGGCAGCTCCCCAGTAATAGTGAGCTTGTGCAGCTCGCAAACTTTTCTTTTTACCATAATAATCCACCGCAACTTTTATCAATGAGTCATCATCCAATGTGATATAATTCTTATATCGTGCTTGAGTCAGTAACAAAGCATACAATGCTCTATCAGCACGTGATAACTTTTGTGGAAACGGAATGCTTTCAAGGAAAATCAGTGCACTATCAGGATGCTCAGCCATTAAAGAGTCGGCATGCAACAGCAGCTTATTTTCTTTTTGAGAAGTGCAAGAGAAAAGAAATAACAGAAGAAGACCGATAAAAATAGAGAATCGGAGAGCCACACGTTTGAATAAATAATAGATTTGTGTATCTGCCATTATCGTTTTGTATTATGGTTATGCAAAGAAAATCTTTTTTTACGACAACGACAACCTTTACCGCTAAAAATAAAGATTAACCGGACACATTATAAATATGAGTTTTGAGCAAAAACCGATAAGATGATAAGCATTAACCGTAGCTGTCATTCAGAAGCGTATCTGTCTGTCATTCAGACGACCAAAGGGAGGAAGAATCTCCTCTTTGTGGGTATAGGAGAGGAGATCCTTCGTCGCTTTACTCCTCTGGATGACAGATACATTTGCCGCAAAACTGTTCGAGTTTGCCTCAAACCCGAACAGAAATGAATTAAATTAAAAGTAGGCAGTATCTTTATTGGGGCCGACAGAAAAGTCGTTAGTATCTCAAATCTCCTCCTTCGGGAAGGAGGAGTACCCGTAGGGGGAGGTGGTAGGTGAATGCATAAAGCTTTCATTTACAATGCTGTTCGTATACCTACCACCCCGCCCTTTGGGCACCCCTCCTTCCCGAAGGGAGGGGAATTTGAGTTACTATCGACTTATGAGATTTATTCATTTCGATTCAGTATGGAGCTCAAACCGGGTTTTCGGACTGACCCAGTAATTTTTCATTCTTCATTTAAAACCTCTTCATAATGATTAAAACCAATATTTTATTGTCATCTGTCAGGTTTTAGCAGGCAAAGTATTTATAATGAGATAATTATCGCCTGACAATACACCCTGATAATACGGCTGACAATAGCAATCGTCCATTCTATTGTCAGCCGTATCATGCTGTTATTCCAGCTTGACTACTTGATAAGAGTCCCTTTGTAAGTATGCCTTGCTCGTGCCACGCCTTTGGCATGCTTGTGCCACGCCTTTGGCACGACTGTGACAAGCCTTTGGCACAACTGTGCCAAGCACTTTGCACAACCGTTTCAGAGGTTTGGCACAATCATTTCCGTAGGTGGCACAACCGTTCTGATAGCTTGTCACAAACCGTATGGATACTTGAACGGGAAACAACGAAAGGAGAAGTGTTGGTGACAGTGTGAAATGAAGGCTCTTCTCGCACACAAAAGAGGAGATTCTTCCTCCTTACAGTCGTCTGAATGACATAGCCGACCATTTCTCATTGGCATTCGTCTGAATGACAGAGCCAAATGATGGCAAAAAAATATATTGATACACTTTAATGTGAGATATATCGGAAACTTCCCTCACTCCATAAGCTGACAGTAAAATGAAACTTTTGCTATTGTCAGCTTATTGTCAGGGCTTATTGTCAGGAAGTAATCTGTTTATTATGAGACTATTATATGTGAAAAGCTGACAGATGACAATAGAAATCCATATTTAATCATTATGTAGAAGATACGGGAAAATTATTTCTCCGGTCATTTCTTGCTTAGATCTGAAAAATAGTATCGTTTGCAACGACTAACATTTTATGATGGGGCGCAGGGAATCCTGCTCTTGACCAGTTGCAGGCATCTTTTTGCCTGTGACTCTTCTCATAGGCGGTTTCGTACCCCCGTGGGGAGTATGTAATGTACCTCCAGCATCCTTATATGTGTTAGTCAAAGGGAAAGGCGAAAACGTTCTTTTTTGCCCCTTTATTAATACTTTTATCCTATGGAAACAGAAAACACGTTGACTACCGCAGAAGAAAGTCTCAATGAACTCTTTTTTGAAGAAGAAGCCCGTCTGTGGGCAGAGGTGTACGGCAAGCAATCTGATAAGCCGGACCTTCAATCCCTTCATAATGCCTGGTTTCTGCCGAAATAACAGCCGGCTTAGTTAACTGAAATCAGGAAGGAATTAATCAGATGAAAACATAGCCATTTACCATTTATGCTCCAATATAACAAGTAAATATTCGCTTACAGGTTTGTCAGCCGCAAGAAATCAAGTAAATGCAAATGTGCGATACCGGCAACTTCGCTTCCCTGATTAAACTCATCCAAGCTGACCACATATTTAGGATAGTTATCGGGAATATTCACCAAATTTCCGAACTCACGTTCTCTTGTTTTCTCGTCTGCTATCAAACAGGTCACTTGAATATATACACGCTTTCCTTGTTTTATTCCGACAAAATCAATTTCTTGCTGTTCATGTTGCCCTACATAAACGTAATACTACAAATATAACGATTTTATCAATCATAGCTTATAAACAGCTCAATTTTAACCAAACGGTTAAAATGGCCAGTCGCATTAAATCATATTTCTGTCATTCTCTTCGTTCTTAGAATTGTAAACGGTCAATCCTTTTACTGTCAGCAAATATTTCTGACGAGGATGTTTTGGGCTGTTAGGGTAGAGCATCGCAACAAAACCTTCTTTCATTGCAGGATTCAGATAATTTGCCATAAAGTTCTCTCGGTCTTTCAAATTCATAGCCGCAAGCATTTCCTTGATTGATAGTTGCTGTTTTGCCAATATTTCAATCAATGCTTGTACTGTTGCTGAACATGTCGGGTACTTGTCGGCTGCTTGTCGGCTACTTGTCGGGTTTTGCCCTTCCGCCCATTCAGATGGAGGATTCACAACCATATACCGATTCTTTAATTCATTGTGTTCGCCCATCATCAAGTTTCTGAAAAACAGAGTCAAAAAACTCATATCCGGTTCGATACCTTTACGCACATTGCGGTAATTGGCCCGAACCAGCGCATTGCGGAAATACCAAGAGTGTTCGGCAAATAGATCATTGTTTACATCGAAGCCGATGCTCCTCAGATATTTTATGGTGAAAACAGCCGTTGTTCTGGTGTTTCCCTCGCCAAAAGGATGTATTTGCCAAAGGTTTGAAACGAACTTTGCAATATGCTCAACTACTTTATCTAAAGACAATCCTTTGTAAGAGAAGTTTTTTTCCTGTTCCAAATCATACTCTATTGCCCTACGTAAATCTTCTGCATTGACATACAATACGGTATCGCCACGAAGCACCCATTCTTTCTTTGTGATGTCATAGTCTCGGATTTTACCTGCAAATTTGAATACACCTTCAAACAGCCTTCGATGAATTGAAGTGAATCCGGTTACAGAAAAAGCAAATGACTTTTCATTCAAGATTCGGGCAATGTTGGCAGAAACCTTGTCCGCTTCCTCCGTATCTTCATCATTTGGAGTGCGTACAGTCTTGGATTGGTAATATCCATTGATAAGTGCTTTCACTTCATCAATGCTGATATCACCCTCAATATGTTTGACCGCAGTATCTTTCAGATAATCGGAGGTCTGCAAACCATCTACAGCTTGAAGACCGATAGCGGTTTTCCAAGCCGAAGCCCTTTCTTTCTTGTCAGGTTCTCCGTTACGGATGTATTCGTCGAAGTTTGGCATTTTATGTAATATATCAGAGTTGATATGCTTTTATATATTGTTTGATGTCATCACCAATACATCATTTTCTGTTGACATATATTCTTGAAGCATTTTTTCTCGCTTTTCTTTCCTATATAGGTAACCCCCAACTGCTTATAAAACAGGAGAAACTCACGGAAAGGGATACAAATATAGTCATTTGCTGTTTACAAACAGCAAATAAAACTGAATTTTGCTGTTTGCAAACAGCAAATAACTATATTCCCTGTAAAACCTCCCGAACAACAAAAGCCGCAATCCATCTCTCCCGCTTAAGAAGAGATGATATTGCGGCTCACTATGGACTAAATAGCTGTAAAGCTATAAGCTGATTTCAAACAAATTACAGACCAAAAGCAGCTTTGATCTTATCCACGTAGTCCAGTTTCTCCCATGTAAAGAGTTCTACTTCTACGGTCTTGTTGCCCTCATAACGAGAGAAGAACGTTTTCGATACCACCTGCGGCTCACGTCCCATGTGACCATAAGCGGCAGTCTCCTGATAGATCGGGTTACGAAGTTTCAGGCGTTCTTCGATAGCTTTCGGACGAAGATCGAACAACTGGTCGATGACACGGGCGATTTCGCCGTCAGTCATATTCACGTGACTGCGTCCGTAAGTGTCGACAAAGATATTGATAGGACGCGCTACACCGATGGCATAGCTCACCTGTACGAGCATTTCGTCGGCAACACCTGCTGCAACCATATTCTTAGCAATGTGGCGGGCTGCATAAGCTGCGCTGCGGTCTACCTTGCTGGGGTCCTTTCCGGAGAAAGCACCACCACCGTGAGCACCCTTGCCACCGTAAGTATCAACAATAATCTTACGGCCTGTCAGACCGGTATCTCCATGAGGACCGCCGATCACAAATTTCCCGGTCGGGTTGACATGATAGATAATCTGATCGTTGAACAGTGCCAGCACTTTATCGTGGTGGATGGAAGCGATGACACGAGGCATCAGGATGTCGATAACATCACGACGGATGATAGACAGCATCTCTTCGTCAGCCTTGAGCTGAGCTTCGGCAGAATCGTCTGCCGGCTGAATAAAGTCGTCATGTTGGGTAGAAACTACAATCGTATCAATACGAACGGGAGTTCCGTTGTCGTCATATTCAATCGTTACCTGGCTCTTGGCGTCGGGGCGGAGGTAAGTCATCACCTTTCCTTCACGACGAATGTCGGCAAGAACCTGTAGAATACGGTGCGCCAGATCGAGTGAAAGCGGCATATAGTTTTCCGTCTCATTCGTAGCGTAACCAAACATCATACCCTGATCGCCCGCACCCTGTTCCATCGGGTCCTGACGCTCTACGCCACGGTTGATATCGGGGCTTTGCTCATGAATGGCGGAAAGAACACCACAAGAGTTGCTTTCGAACATGTACTCTCCTTTGGTGTAACCGATTTTCTTAATAACTTCACGTGCAATGAGTTGGAGATCAACGTACGCTTTAGTTTTCACCTCACCCGCTAATACTACCTGTCCGGTAGTTACTAGTGTTTCGCAAGCTACTTTAGAACTGGGGTCGTAAGCCAACAGTTTGTCAAGCACGGCATCCGATATTTGATCGGCTACCTTGTCGGGGTGTCCTTCTGACACCGATTCGGATGTAAATAAGTATCCCATCTTTCTTAAATTAAGAATTAAAAATTAAGAACTAGAAACGAGAAGAGACGGAGAAGAGGTGAGTGCTGCGGAAATGCTGCCGAAAAGGCGTCAACAAGACGTGTTTTAGCATTTTTTTCCGTGGTTGCAAGCTACTCAAATCTGTCCACACTTTCATTTCGGGGACAAAGATAAGTATTATTCGGAGATTATATTTATCTTTGGGCAATGTTTAACACATATATACAGGAAATAAAACGGATTATTTACCTGAAACAAGAAAAGTCATGATTCTAAATAATAAGCTAAAAACAATCTTTGTATTGGCTCTTTACATCGGATTTACGATTGCCATTTACGCCATTGTATGCCACTTCTTGAAAATTGAATTTCAAGACATTCACCTGTTATATGCAGTATTGGTAGGGTGTATCGCTTATCTACCTAAGTTTATCGCCGATAAGAAGAGAAAGAAGTAGGCTCATTGTCTTTCCCAGCACCGGATGCACCAGTTCGGGGGCAATCTCTGCCATCGGCTTCATCACGAAGTCACGTTCCGCCATCAAGGGATGGGGGAGGTTCAGTTCTGCTCCAGAGGGAGAAGTAGCCGAAAGTATCAGATCGTCATACATCAAAAGGTCGATATCAATCAAGCGGTCGCTGTACACACCGCCTGTTGATTTATGTGTGCGTCCCAGTTCACGCTCTATCTCCTGCGTCTTCTGCAGCACTTCCAGAGGCAGCAACTCCGTTTCTATGCATACGGCTGTATTCAGAAAGCTGTTATCCGACTCAAAGCCCCAGGGAGCTGTCATATAAAAAGCAGACAGGGAAATCACTTTCCCTATCTGCTCCTCTATTTTATGCACGGCATCCCGGAGATTCTTCTCTTTATCTCCCAGATTAGTGCCGAGACTCATATATACTCTTGCCATTAGAAATCTATTCTACCTTAAACGGTATTCTTCGTTCAATGGAACAAAGAACTCTACCTTGCCACACTTGGGGCAGACATACAGATCGAAAGCTTCACGATTCTGGAACAATTCGAACAGGTTTCCGAAGACTCCCGTATTCATTCCCTCATGAAACTCATATTTGCCGGAATAGATCATCTTCACCTGACAACGCAGGCAATCGATGGAACGTCCGCTATCGTCCGCTTCTTCTACAGCAGACAGGTCCAATATCTTATCATCCGGGAAACTGTAGTTACAGTTCCAGCAGATTTCAAAGCTATCTTCTACCTCTTCGTGGCATTTAGGACAGATTTTCATGGCCGTGCCTTTCCTTATTTGTCCAGAATCAGCATCGCATCACCGTAGGTACCGAAGCGATAGCCTTCCTTCAACGCTACATGATAGGCATCCATCACCTGATCGTAACCACCGAAAGCGGCAACAATCATCAGCAGTGTAGAAAGCGGCATGTGGAAGTTAGAGATCATCGAATTGGCTACGGTAAACTCATACGGAGGGAAGATAAACTTGTTGGTCCATCCTTCAAACTCCTTCAAGTGGCCGTCCGTGCTCACTGCACTTTCGATAGCGCGCATCACGGTAGTACCCACCGCGCACACGTTTTTGCCCTTATCTTTGGCATTATTGACTGTATTTACGGCTTCTGCATTCACAATCATCTGCTCAGAGTCCATCTTATGTTTTGTCAGGTCTTCTACGTCGATATCACGGAAATTACCCAGACCGGCATGCAGGGTGATATAGGCGAAGTCGATCCCTTTGATTTCCAGACGCTTCATCAGTTCGCGGCTGAAGTGAAGGCTGGCTGTCGGAGCAGTCACCGCACCTTCGTTCTTGGCAAAGATGGACTGGAAACGTTCCGAATCTTCCGGCTCTACAGGACGGTTGATGATAGAATGGGGCAGGGGAGTCTCACCCAATGCATAAAGAGCTTTCTTGAACTCATCGTGCGGCCCGTCATAAAGGAAACGGAGCGTACGTCCACGGGAAGTGGTATTGTCGATTACTTCCGCCACCATCGAGTCGTCAGCACCGAAATACAGCTTGTTACCGATACGGATTTTACGTGCCGGGTCTACCAGTACGTCCCACAGACGGAGTTCTTCGTTCAGTTCACGCAATAAGAATACTTCGATACGTGCGCCCGTCTTCTCTTTATTACCATACAGACGTGCCGGGAATACTTTCGTATCGTTGAATATAAATACGTCTTTATCATCAAAGTAGTTCAAAACATCCTTGAACATCTTGTGTTCAATCTCTCCAGTACGACGGTGTAACACCATCAAGCGCGACTCATCTCTATACTTCGTAGGATGCAAAGCGATTTTATCCTCGGGTAATTTAAATTTGAATTGTGATAGCTTCATATCTATTCCTTATTACGTTAATTATTATCTTCGTCGTTTTCTATTTCCTGCCGGTCTATCCACTCTTTAAAGTGCTCCGGGTCCAGACAATCTTCCAGACGGACGTCTCCTACACGTGTGCGGATCAGTCCCGTCAGATGAGCTCCGCTGTGGAGGGCTTCGCCAATGTCACGGGCAAGAGCACGGATATACGTCCCTTTGCTGCACACCACACGGATTCGGATCATCGGTTCCGGATCGTCCAGACGGCATTCCAGCAGCTCTATCTCATCAATAACAAGCTGCTTCGCCTTTAGTTCCACATCCTCGCCTTTACGTGCCAGCTCGTAAGCGCGCTTGCCGTCCACCATGCAGGCGGAAAAGGCAGGGGGCACCTGCTCGATAGCACCCAGAAAGTGCGTCAGCGTTTCTTCCACCAGCTCCCGCGTGATATGTTCGGTAGGGTAGGTGGCGTCTATCTCATGTTCCAGATCGTACGAGGGAGTAGTAGCACCCAGCCGGAGCGTGGCTACATATTCCTTGGTGTGATACTGAAATTCTTCTATTCGTTTCGTAGCCTTACCGGTGCATACTATCATCACTCCCGTAGCGAGAGGGTCGAGCGTTCCGGCATGGCCTACTTTCAGCTTTTTCACTCCTATCCGGCGGCAGATATGGTAACGGACGTGTCCTACTACCTTAAACGAAGTCCAGCCGAGAGGTTTATTGAAAAACAGTACTTCTCCTTTTTTAAAATTCATCAGCCAATTTCTAAATTGTATCCCAGCAACAACATGATCAGGATCGTTCCGCCTACAATAATCCGGTACCAGCCAAATGCCTTAAATCCATATTTTGTCACAAAGCTTATAAAGAACTTGATAGCCAGCAAAGCCACGACAAAAGCCACGACATTGCCAATGATAAGTGCCGGCATATTATTGAACAGAATTTCCGTACCACCGTCGAGGAAGAGTTTCAGCACCTTATATCCGGTTGCCGCAAACATGGTCGGTACTGCCAGGAAGAACGAAAATTCGGCGGCATCCTTACGTGTCAGTTTCTGCGCCATACCTCCTACAATGGTAGCCATGGAGCGGGATACCCCCGGTATCATGGCTATGCACTGAAACAAACCGATGTTGAACGCTTTTCTTTCCGTCAATACCGTATCTTCCTTTCCTTGCGAAAATATCTTGTCGCAAAACAGCATGAATATGCCTCCAATAACCAGCATCACAGCCACTATCACTACACTTTCCAGCATCTCGTCTATTTTATCGCTAAAAAAGAAACCCAGCACGGCAGCAGGGATGAAAGCGACCAATAACTTCCAATAGAAATCAAATTTGTGCAGAAAGCGCTTGATGGCAGGTGTATTCTCCGGCACCGGTGCATGGTTCAGCCGGAAGAAACGTTTCCAATAAAGGCAAACTACCGAAAGAATCGCACCAAACTGAATGATAACCGTGAACGCCTTTACAAATTCCGTACTTTCTACGCCCAGTACGTTTTGCGCTATAATCATGTGCCCGGTAGAAGAAACCGGAAGAAACTCTGTCAACCCTTCTACAATAGCAATAATAATCGTCTCAAATGTCGTTAAATCCCCCATCTTTATTCTTCTGTTTTTTGTGTTTTAGGTTTACGCAACACTGCGTATATCATTGATAAAAAACCAAACAGGCAAACCACAGGTGCCACCTTGATTCTGCGTACACTGAAAATATCCGGTTCAAAAACCGTTTCGGACGATGTAGGGCCCGTCATCAATAGAAATCCAATAATGACAATCGCCATTCCTATTGCGAGCAAGATAAAGTTCACTTTATCGAAGGCAAATTTCTGTTTGTCAGACATAAGCTTATTTTGTTACAAGTTACTAAATTCCCAACTATATGTTATTCTCCTAAATATAATACAGCGTGTTGGCTCTCATCCTCAGATATTTATTGATAGAGAGGTAAGCGCACAGCCAGGTTATGATCACCCCGAACACCAATACGCTGCCGCATACAATCAGCATGACTTCCGGAGTAATCACCTGAATCAGCTCCTGCTCATAGGTCACCGCCCAATAGGCAGTCCCCATCAATATGGCATCGGCAAGCATACCCGCCAATATCCCGCTCCACACGTTTCTACGCAGGAAGGGCCCCCGTATAAATCCCCAACTGGCACCCACCAGTTTCATGGTATGAATAAGGAATCGTTTGGAATAAATGGCAAGTCGTATTGTATTGTTGATCAAAGCGAAGGAAATGAAGGTGAGCACCACCGCCAGTGCCAGCAGCACAAGGCTGATATTCCGTATATTTTCATTAACGGCATCAATCAGCTCTTTCCGGTAGAGCACATCCTGTATATTGGAATTCTTCTTTATCAGTTTTTCTATCTTCGCAATGCTGTCGGAATTGGCATAATCGGAGTGTAGCTTGATTTCAAGTGAGGCCGTGAAAGGGTTATATCCGAGAAATTCTTCGGGATCTGTCCCCATCGCTTCTGTCTGTTCTTTGAGCGCCTGCTTCTTGGAGATGTATTCGGACTGCTTCACAAAAGGTTCCTGATTCAGCTTCTTCTGAAGTTTCAGAATATCCGCCTCTTTCATGTCATCACTGATGAGAATGGAGAAACTGATATTCTCGCGCACGTACACAGACATGTTGTGCGCCGTGAGCACAAAGAACACGACCAGTCCCAACAACAATAACACCAATGTCGTACTGATACTGGACGTTATAAATTGCATGTCGAACAGTGACTTCGACTTATATCTGTTTTTATTTCCCATGCGCTATCTTTTTTTCCGGAATACGTAAATCATCGAACTGCTCCGTTCTTTCCGTCCCAAAGTACTGAACCAGGCAAGCGTCCCTACATACATCCCTTTAAGGAAACTGCACGAACTGCCGCGATGTTTCTCACTCAGCATCGACACATAAAACGCATCAAACGGCATCGGATGACGCGCCGCCATTATGAAACCATGGCGGGAAGCTAATTGCTGAATAGTGCCGGGAGTGAAATGCCAGAGATGGCGGGGGACATCGTATGCCGCCCAATACTCTCCGTAACGTTCCGCATCGTAAGAGGAACAGTTGGGTACCGCCACAATGAGCATCCCTTTTTCTGTCAGCAACTCACGAAGCATCTCCCATGTCTCATTGAGATGTTCCAGATGCTCCATCACATGCCAGAGGGTGATCACATCGAAACTGCCGGGAGCAAACTCCTGCAAAGCTGATTCAGGCTTTACGTCCAAATCGAAATGCTCTTTGGCAAAAGCACGCGCCTGCGGACTTTTCTCCACTGCCTCCACTTTCCAGCCACGGCCAACCATAGCGTCGGCAAAATAACCGGTTCCCGTACCTATATCAAGCAAACGCCCTCTTTTTCGGTGTGCCTCTCTGGCTACCAGACGCGCCTTGCGGCCCAGCATATAGGAACGTACGTAATGGTAAATGGTATTCATCGCGCCCTTGCGCGTATCAGTGTGGGAGATGTAATCGGGAGTCTCATAATACTTGCCTATTTCTGCTTCTACCGGCACACCTTGCGTGAACGTAAATCCGCAGTCTTCACACGAACACAGCTCAAACTGTTCGCCCGAAGCATAAAAATCCGTACAAGTCATGACGCGTTTCAAGTGCGTACTGCCACACACCGGACAAGCATTTATAATGAGTTTCTCCATTAATTTCTAAGCAAAATTAAGTGCTGCCCCGATTCACAAGACAACACTATTCCCGAATTTGGTGCAAAGAAACAAATAAAAAGTGACGTAACGGGCTTTCGTTAAGTACTTTTAATAATATAACGTTACTCTGACACTTATTTCAAAGTGTACTCCCAAACAGGAGGATAAAATGAAATGTGAAGCAACTTCCCGCAATCAGAACAAAACTTCTTAGTACATGAAAAATGGATAGGAATCATTGTGCAGAATCAGAAATATACAACACAAGTACGGGCTGAACTGGAAAAACGGAAGGAATCACAGTCTGCATATTTTCAAATCACACATATTTTACGTTATAAGAATCAACAAGACAGAAAATAAGGATAAAACATGAAAATAGAACGCATGTGTCACGTCTCAAGTATCAATCTAACATTCTCAGTCCATCCCACAATTGACAATATCCAGAGCAAAACAAACATCCAAAGTACCTTTTATTCTGTTCCTTTAAATGAAGCGAAATGTTTCTCACCGACCAACGAGTCGTTCCTTTAAAACCAACAAGGTGTTTCTTTAAATGAAACGCCTCCTAACATTGCTAGTTATCATGCATATTTCACCTATCTATATCCAAAAACAAGATCATTTATGCATATTCTTGCAGTGTTTTATGCAGTATTTTTTCTATTAGAATGGATTCAAACAATCTTCTTTCAATGATAATCTTAAAAATAGGACATAACTCATTCATGTACATCTTCCTAATCTGCCAGCTATTTGATTGCGCATAAAATTTATTTAATTAACTCTTGTTTCAACCATATCGGCTGTATCATTATTATTGATAAGAAATTCATAAATAGATTTATTATCTCGATAAACAATCCTTTTACTCAAACTTTGAATGATTAAACTATCCATGTGATTAATGTATGCTCTTCTTACTTTTTTACTACTATGAAACCATGCGGATCGAAAAATCAATAACGAAGTATCTCTTTTATCAATATATACCGAGTCTGCATAATTATTAGCATTATAATAGCAACAAAGTTTTATAGGTTCATTTGTTGTATTGACAAGTGATATACTCGTTAATTGGATGCAACTCATTAGAGTTAAAACTAATATAAGATAAAAAAATACTTTCATTTCCAATTTGTGCTGATTATCAATAATTGTTTCGCAAATAAAGCATATATTTCTCATAAAAAAAAGGAGGAGAATAAAATTAATTTCCTTCTCCTCCTTATTCTTACTTATAATAAGAACTTCCCCAAGGAATCTTCATCATTCTATTTCTATACTCGTCAGCTTTGTATTCTAATGTCCCTTTTGTTGTGTATACATTGTCCATCGGGTCAAAGAATCCATATTGACTGTATTCTTGAATGGTGCGTCCATAAAAGTTGGCCCATCCCATTTGATTTTGTTGTTGTATATGATAATTCTCATGGAAACGAGTACCTTCTTCGTCGTTTCTAGAATTAACATACATATTCCTACCTAATGTGATTCCACCACCTTTCATGAGTAATATTGATAATCCTCCACCTCTATATAATCCTTCGGCACCATAGGACTTTTCAACTTTATACGGAGCACCAAATATCACATCCATCGCAATGCTTCTACTAACGCCACTGATAGCTCCCCCAACAGCATCCTGCCAAATCCGATCCGGGTCTTTATATGCGATAGCATTCACCACACCGGAAGTAAGCCCCGTAGCAGTTCCTCTCATTGAATTATAGCCTATTTCAGCCAAACTGTTTGCAAGCTTACCACCATTTACCCCCTTAAAGGTAGGAATTACAATACCAATAGCAGAGCCACCTATGACAGAATAAATATCACTCCAATTCATATCATTTCCAAATATAGCATTGGTCGCCGCAGTATTGGCTACACCGCTAAGCATATTATACCCAACAGAGTTTCCAAAAGTACCTAAAGCCGACAAACTTCCAACAGCACCGAAACCGCCACCAATTGCACCACCAACTGCACCGACACCTACGGACTTCCAAAAATTTCCACTATTCCATGGCTGCCCACTTATCAAGGTTGATACTGAGTAAGTAACCGCTGATGCTCCTGCTCCGATAACAGCTCCCCAACAAATACCATCCAATATTGCTCCTACCGGACCAAGAAAAATGCTAAAGAAAAACTCACCATTCTCATCAACATAGCACAACGGACTATTCATACAGTAACTGTACCGATTGAAAGCCTGCGTGAAATCCAGTATTTGCACATAAGGGTCAGGAGTCAAGAAACGCCCTAACACCGGATCATACAACCGGGCATTCATATTAATCACTCCGAACATTTCCAAATGCTCGTGCCCCGTATAGCCTCTGCCCAGCAGTAATTTCGGAGCTGCACCAATAGCGTAAGCCTTTAGCGTTGAAGGATTACGTCTACATCCCCAGGCATCGAAATTGTTTTCTTCCACAATGTTACCCTGTGCATCTGCGATTTGCAAAACACTACCTAAATAGTCACGATGAATAAAGTAAACCGATGATATGTCACCTTTCTTCATCAACACAGCAGAAGCGTCATAATACCCCCCACCAAGATAAAGACGTTCATGCATACCTGTACTGTCAACATCCAGTTCATAGTTGCCACCAAGATAGTAACGGGTCAGCAGATTCCGGGAATTGTCAGAATATTGCATCCGTATGCGGTCATGATTGGCATTATAAGTCAAAACAGCTTTTTGCGTGCCACGTGCGATGACAGAAGGACGCTCGGCAGCGGTATATGTAATATCAATACCGTAATTAATACGATCTTCCGATAAAGGAGCCAGTCCCGTCACTGCATAAGGACGGTTAGGATTTGTATACACCAATTCTCCCGCATCACCTTTCTGACGAATATTACCACAATTGTCATATTTCACCACTTTATCCCCAAAAGTGGAAAGGCGGTTTAAGGCATCATAACCAAAGCTCTCGACCAGACTTCTTGTTACAATTGAACGAATAACTGCGCCGCATTCCTCCAGTGACATTTTTTCAACATTCAAGATGAGATCTATCCAAGGGGCGACTTTAGTCGTGCAATCGTTCTAGCCAAATAACTATTCTGTTGTCAAGCCACTACCTTTAGAAACGACAGAAAAACAAACAAAATATACAATATCATTCAGCATGAAAACAAAGTTTCTTCATGCCAAGATAATACTAAAAGCCCCCAATAGCCAACGAATACCAGAGTAAAAACACTCATTATTATTCGCTCATTGAAATTCCACTTTCATGAAGCCCTATCATTTGTCTAAAATTATCAGCAAACTCAAGATAAGACTTTAGTCCATTATTATTAACTATGTGAGCCTCTCCATTCTCTTCCGATAATTTTTTTAATATATCTATCTCATAATCTTCAAGGTAAGAAGAAGCAGAAAGTTTTTTAATGAATTCATCTATGCATTCCAAAGCGCGCTTGTTATTACCATTCAGATAATGAAATATTGGTAATAAGTAGCCATCTCCTTGACTATATTTACCTATTTCCAAACCATAAATCAATTCTGTTCTATCTGACAGTAAATCAAGATAAGGAAAACCGTAGTTAATAATGGCATCAGCCATACTGTTCGCCTCTTTTGTCACGTCTTCATTATCAGAAAAGCGCCATTCCCTATAAGAATTTTCCGGCATCAAATAGCCAAGAGCAGATCCAACCATAAGACCAACATATTCTGGATATTTTGTTTTTTCCAAATTCCTTAGATGTAATTCCAATTTGTTGACATCCTTATATATAACACCAATAGAAGGATTCAAATATCGGACATGCTTCTCTCCATACGTAGCAATGCCAAATCCTATATTTTGAATAATATCCTCATCAGCCATTCTCACAAAATAGTCATACCCCCTTTTTTTAAATCCATATTTAACTAAACGCTCATTTAATATAGATTTAATTTTTGTCATTTGTTCTTTCATATCAATTATCTAATAAAATATTACAAATATAATTATTTTTTTCAATATCATGGAAGATTATATACAAAACTTATATACTTCCATTTATTATTTACACTCAGCCAGAAGTTCTTTGCAAATAACAATAAACAAATAAGCCTTTACATTTCACAAAAAAGTATCTGACCGAGTATAGGATATTAGAAATAGTGTTTTACTATTATTACATAGTTACCTGTATATGGTATTCCTATGTTATTCTGAAAATGAGGAACTTGCAAAGCATTTCGTCCAACAGGCGTGAATTGTGGATGATTAAAAATCATTTTAGGAAGATTAATTTTCTGATTAGGAGTAAACCCTGCACTAGCACCATTTTTAACTTCAAACAAATGTAACTTACCATCTAGCTCACCAGCAAAATCAAACCTATTACGCACCATAATAGTTTTACCATTAGAAAGAGTATGAGGTAAATCCACGCTAACTTCTGTCTGATATACAGTTCCACCATCTTCTACAAACTCTTTCATAGCTTCTTTTACACCGAGTTGCCCTTTATTATAAGAACTCATAGAAGTGCCATTCATGTTATTAAGTAAAGGATCATCCGGTAATGATTGGAGTACATTACTAGGAGAAAGAGACAAAGCTTCAGGATGCTCAATCACATTTATCGGTGTATTCTTCAACGAGAATGCATTTCTTCCTTGAGCAATATCTTGTCCAGACCATACATTCTGACCTTTAACAAACGACATACCACCGCCAATCAATCCACCTGTGACGGACCCCGCTACAGCACCATTCAATGCCCCCTTAAATCCATTAGACCAAGCATCACCAATATTTCCTCCGCCCATTAATGTATTTCCGGAACCAAGGACGAAACCTGATGTCCCACCACCAACGAACCCCCCAATAGCTCCTCCGATAAATCCGCCACCAGCGAATGCACCTCCCGTAACTGCACCAATAGCACCCGCTGCACCACCAACAGCAAAATACCCAAGCCCCTGCCAAACATTATCAATACTATCCCAATGAGTAGCTACATTGATTACTCCACCAATAACAGCCGCAGCCACAACCCACCAAAACTCACCATTCTCATCAACATAGCACAACGGACTATTCATACAATAACTGTACCGATTGAAAGCCTGAGTGAAATCCAGCATTTGCACATAAGGATCAGGAGTCAAGAAACGCCCTAACACCGGATCATACAACCGGGCATTCATATTAATCACTCCGAACATTTCCAAATGCTCGTGCCCCGTATAGCCTCTGCCCAGCAGTAATTTCGGAGCTGCACCAATAGCGTAAGCCTTTAGCGTTGAAGGATTACGTCTACATCCCCAGGCATCGAAATTGTTTTCTTCCACAATGTTACCCTGTGCATCTGCGATTTGCAAAACACTACCTAAATAGTCACGATGAATAAAGTAAACCGATGATATGTCACCTTTCTTCATCAACACAGCAGAAGCGTCATAATACCCCCCACCAAGATAAAGACGTTCATGCATACCTGTACTGTCAACATCCAGTTCATAATTATCACCAAGATAGTAACGGGTCAACAGATTCCGAGAATTATCGGAATATTGCATACGTATACGATCATGATTGGCATTATATGTCAATACAGCTTTTTGTATGCCGTGGGTAATGATGGAAGGACGCTCAGCAGCGGTATATACGATATCAAGATGGGACTTAACAGGGCTTTCTGCCAAAGGAGTCAACCCCGTCACTGCATAAGGATGGTTAGGATTCGTATACATTAATTCTCCAGCATTACCTTTCTGACGAATATTACCAAGGTTATCATATTCCACTATTTTCCCTCCATAACTAGTAAGGCGGTTTAAGGCATCATAACCAAAGTTCTCAGCTAGATTTCTTTTTGTATCGATACGACTCTCCAAGTTACCATTCGAGGCATTGAAATGATAGCTGTAATCGAAAAGGACAGAACCGTCAGCCCGAGTAATGCTACGCTTCACAGGTAATCCCCAATCATTGAAAGTATAACTGCGTTGCATTCCTCCGGAAGTAAGCTTCGTCAGTTGACCTTGCGGATTCTCTTCATCGTGGCGATAAACTATTGTACCATCTGCCAGACGGACTTCCGTCAGGAAACCATTTCGATAGATAAGCTGTTCGGTAGCCAAAGTACCGTTTTGCGATGTATAAGAAACAGAAGCCGGCATTCCATCATCTGTATAGGCATATGTTTTCTGCAACCATTTTCCGTCGGGAGCCTCTTCACGCTGTATTTTCAACCTTCCATATTCATCGTAGGTATTGAGCAGAGCACTGCCATTATTTGATACAGCCGAAAGCAACACATTTTCTGTATCATCATAAGTATAAACAGTAGTCAAATCCAGTGTCGTTTGCTTCGTAAGGCGACCATAGCAGTCATACTCTGTCGTTATCTCACGACCGTCTGCATCCGTTTCCTTACAGATGTTTCCCGCATCGTCATAAGCTGTACGTCTGATTCCCGCACTTGGATCTTTGATAGCGATTCTGCGACCGTACTTATCATAATAGAAACGAGTCTGAACATCTCCCGGAGCCACCGCAAGCACTGGTTGTCCATCAGGACGATAATAATAGACAATACTTCCTGCAGCATCCGTAGTTTGCGTCATCAGTCCCATTACATCATACTTGCGGATACGACGAATACCATTTTCAATAACAGTATCGGTCAAAGCACCGTAAGCGCATGAGTCTACTTTTCCGGATGCATAGTGTATAGAAGTACGACGACCGAACTTATCATACGTATAATCGTTCCAACGTGAAGGCACATTGCCTGTAGTGGGCAGCGATTCTTTTTCCAGCAGACCAGTTTTGGTATTGTATACCTTATCCGTTTTCATTTCCTGACCATCAAAGCGAATCTGTGATATACGAATTTCCCGTTGTAAAAAGTCATAATACGTTTTAGACACAGGTTTTCCGGTCTCAACAGTAGTTATTACATACAATCCCGGCTCTCCTTCTTTGCTCCATGCAGCTGATGTCTGTTTTACACTGCCATCCGGATTATGGGTTCCTACAAGGTTCCCCCAATCGTCATATACATAGCGGGTAGCACGTCCTTTATGGTCAGTACTACTCTGTAAAAAACCGGTTTCCGGATCATAAACATAATCGGTAAACAGTCCCATAGAAGTACTGTCTCTCAATAAATGTCCGTCCAAACTATAAACAAATTCTTTCGACAACCAATCTGTTGATTCATAAGAACATTGCTCCTGTTTAGTCAATTGCAGACGATCGTTATACTCACAGAGTTCTTGAGAAGTAATATTCCCATTGAAAAAATTAGTCTTTCTTACAGGCAAGTACCGATCGTCGTAGTCCGTTCTTACTTCCTGAAAGATGATTGAGTCATTACGGGAACTCTTCGTATGGGCATAATACGGAAGTCCCAATAGATACAGATCACTCCTATCTACATTCTGATAACCATATGACTTCTTTTCCGTATTATGGGCATCATAGGAGATAGATGCACTAACTATTTGACCATAATTATTATATTCATACGCAGTACTCTTTTCCGTCTTGTTGAGAGCATCCTTTACTGTCTCCCTCTCTAATTTCAGGAGCACAGTCTTATCTTGCGCCTTTTCTAACACATATTTGCGTACAATTGTATCGGTAGGAGTTTCTTTTCTCACTTCGGCACTCAGCAATTCCGGATCAAACACGGAAGTCATTGTGCGTTTATTCACGATGTCTTCTGTCTCTATTTTCCTAAAACCACGAAAACCTAAACCCGTCCGGTGAAATACGGCATTCGTATAATTATAATATTCCCACGAAAGCTGCTCATTCCCTTTCAACTTCTTCAGCCATCCCGACACATACAAATGGGGAGTCATTACGGTATACGGATATCTGACATATCCCAACGATGCGTCCGGAGTACTCACATAGCGACTCTCAGGCACTTTCATAATATCCATATAATAATGATTCGAAGTAACTCCGTAGCTATCGGTCAAGTCATGCAGCATACGCGCTTCCGACTCATTATGTGTATAATCATACACATGGAGTTTTTCATTGTCCACACAAATCAGACTTCCCGACCAGTAATAAGATTTAGCCACATTAGCCATAGCAAACTGTGCCGACAGATTATCCATTTGCAATGAGGAACGTATATTAGGAGTCTGACTAATCTTTCCATTCACATTCAGATAAAGATCTATTTTTCCACACACGTTACGCAACAAGTCCGGCCGGCCGTCGCTGTCTACATCTATCAGCATAAAGTTATCTCCCACTGTCTCGTAGAAACTGTAGAACAACTCCTCTGTATGCACCTTGAATCCCGGATTACTATCACTGTAAAATGAATTTCCGGTAGATATCAGAAACTTCCATTGTTTGCCGTTTTCCACATTCCAGTCAAAGACAACCAAATCCCGTTCGGTCACACTTGGATCTACCATACATTCCTGTCCGGAGGAGTGTACATAATGCTTGTATCCAGCCGCACTGGTGCTTTTCAAATTGCTTTCACTATTACATGCGCCATGACAGATACCGTCTCCCAAATGCTTGAATCCTTCCTTGCAATGTACACGGCGGGGCCCCAGAATAATATCCATATTCCCGTCACCATTCATGTCCGCCACCATCAGTTCTCTATCTTTGATAGTAGGACTTTCAAAGTTGAAGTACATGATATTGATAGCACTCGAATATGCCAGTTGCCTGAACCCGTCTCCGGTAAACTCATATACATAAAGACCGTTTATGTTAATCAAACAGATATCCGTTTTGCCATCACCGTTATAATCCATAGGGATCATTCGATCGGAATACAATGCTTTGTTGTCCGTCTGATACAGTGTAAAGTCGAAACATTCTCCGTCGTAAATAGCCTTTCGGCCATTCAGGTCGACCAGTAAGGCGCGTGACAGATATTTGTTTCGATCCGAATCATGACAACTGGATATAGCCAGCAACTCCGTTTTACCATCACCATTGAAGTCACCAAAAAGCACTTGGCGTTCGTGCACATATCCACCCCATTCCGAATATACGTAGTCTGAATGACGATTGGGATCAACGTCGTTTCCATAAACAGAAGCCACCAGCCTATCCGTACCGTTTTCTTCATAATAATTCACTTTTACCGGGACTTCCAGACCATCTCCGTTTACATCAGCCGCAACTAATTGCTTAAAACCCTTTCCAGCCGTAAAAACTACGGGAGAAACTGGATAATCGGATAAATCTTTATATATAAGCAAATGCTGGTCTTCACTATACTCGCCATAAAATACCGGATACGAGATCAGTCCGTCACTCTTTGATGTCCGGCTGAACTTGCCGCGCGACAAGGCAAGAGACCTGTAAGAACTGCCTCCCTGAGCAGAGTTCGGAAAATACCGTTCCAAATAAATAGTATTTCCGCTTAAAAACTCGATGCTCCGTCCGTCACCATACTTGAAAGATAAAGGAGCAAGTTTGCGGCTTTCGGTCTCACAATCCAACTGTACGGGCAGATTCACTCCCCTGTTTTGATAAGAAAGTCGATAACGACGCCACAGCCTACCTTTATAATAAGACTCTACCTTTTCTAACAGACGGCTATATTTAAGTGGCTTTCCGTCAGCATAACGCGTGATATCATCAGTCACATTCCGATAGGTAAATATAACAGAGTCATTATATACTCCTCCAGTTTCACCATACATTATCTTGCTAATATAGGACATATTATCCACTTGCATATATTCGTATTTTATAGACTGTCCTTTGCGATTTACACAGGAAGTCATCACATAGCTGAAAGGAGCCTGCGGAAAAGTCTTGAACAGGACAGTGTTTCCATCCGGATAGCGAGTTTCCAATGCACCATCTGCCAATTTCTTCACTTTGACAAATCCCTGTTCGGATTGCCAGGTATCCGTGCTTTTCTTCATCAGTCGCATACCATCCAGCATTAATTTATCTTCTGAAGTAGACAACGGGGTAGCTTTTCCATCATAATAAATGCTACCGCTAACATGGTTGATTGCAGACAACCCTCCAATAGTCCATCCATACCCTAGTGCGCTTTCATTCTGCTGGCTGTTATAGCTAAATGACAGTTGCGGCTGAAAACCATCCGGGGCGGAATGAACATTTATAGGTACCTGATAGGTAACGGCACCTGTCGGACTTAAAGCATACTGAACAGGGATTTTTCCCACATCCGTATTATCCTCAGACACAGATGTATGCGCTTGCATTGGTAGAGTCACTAATAGCCCTGCCACTATAATCCTTATTTTTGATATTATATTCATAATTATTTCGTTTTGATAGTTTTTATTCGATTTCCTGACTGATCGTATTGGTATTGTATCGGACAGGTATTAATTTCTTCAGGTTTCATATCCGGTTCTTCCGGGATACCTGAACTTAGATCTGCTATAATAGTCGTTTTAATCTTTCCGTTCCGCACCGACCCATTGCTTCCCTTATATCCGGCAGCTATAAGAAAATAAGTGCCTGCCGGAAGATTAGGGATATGGAGATATGCCGCTCCGTGCGAAGCATATTCGGGAATACCCGCTTCATCAAAGTCATAAGTATCTCCTCTATCAAACATAGCTACAGTGTACATTGCATCGCTATTGTAACCCCATTCGGACTCATCACCCGGGTGGAGCGGAGCTACCAAAAATAAAGTGGTAAATGCAGTTTCCGAATCCCAGTTATGAATTCTAATATCGCCACTCGCAGTCGTTTGTAGCCTATAATACACTGCACACCCATCAGTAATCTCATATGACCCCGTTCTCGGTGAAAAATACCGGTATTGCCCATAAGCAGGCTCACTCGTATTTCGCGTATCAGTAAAAGATGACTGCCCCGCAGATAAAGTCACAGGTATTGCGTCAAGAAATCCAATTCCATTCTTTGGGGGACTTTGAGCAAATAATCCGGAATAAATGAGAGATGCCATCACTATAAAGAATATAATTCGTTTCTTCATTGTTATCTATTTATTTTAATAATTAATGTATAATGATCCCCGCTACACGAGAGCGTCGCACACTTTCGTGGCGGGGAACTGAGTATCTTGACTCAAGCTATTTTCAAAGATTCATCGCATTAGCCCCCAACACGCCTGCCACAGCCGACGCTATCGCGATAACCACCTTCAGGATCATGTCCCATACAGATTTCTTCATTGCCATCATTTACCTCCTTTCTCGTTCTTTAAATAGTTTAGTTTACTCTGTGTTTCTACCGTACCTTCTGCCACAAGTTCTTTAAATTCCTCTTCAGCATCAAAGCACGGACACGCTTTCATCCACTCTTCCGGCTCTATCTCCCCGTTACCGTTCTTATCCGGCGAGAGATCCCGGTGCCCACACACCCGGCAGTCCGGAAACTTCTCAAGCAGCTGATGTACAAGTAGCCGAAGTGCAGCACGCTGTTCCGGAGTCCGGGTATCTGCCGGGCGTCCCCGGCAGTCCAGACCACCTTCATAGCAGATTCCGATACTGTTTGCATTGAAGCCTTTCACGTGTGCACCGATACGTTCGACAGGGCGGGTGAGATGCACCGTTCCGTCTTTGCGGATGTAATAGTGATAGCCTGTTCCGTTGAAACCGCGGCGGCGATGCATCAGGTCGAGAGCCTCCGGAGAGAGCATACGATTCCCCTGCGTAGCGGAACAATGCACCACGATCAAATTGATAGTTCTCATGTGAATTGATAATTTATCAGACAGTTAAGTCATTATTTTTAGTTAAGTCGTTGTCTTAGTTAAGTCACTGCCTTAGTCTAATTGTTGTTTCTAGTTAAGTCGTTGTTTCTAAAAATTCATAATGCAGTATAGTCTAGTCGTCCGTTATGTGTGTTGCGTGTGGCGGTTCGTTATACTGTCGGATCCGGCGCTTCCTCATCGCCATCGTCGGGATTCGGGTCCGGATTTACTTCTCCACCCGGAGCGGCAGCATCAGCAAGATCGAAGCGCATACATTTCACCCCTGTCACCATGGAGCGGGTGGCTACGCTATGATCCAGATTCTTGGTAGTGCAGGGTTGGAAACGAACTGTGAGCGATGCTTGGGAGGCAGACACTTCTTTAGCGGTTTCGACACCCCTGCCACCCGCTATCATCACTATCCGGAAGGTGCCGAGTCCCTCAAGTGTCACGGTCTGAGAAGATTGCAGATGCCGGGTCAGGACGGTAATCAAGTTATCGATGGTGTTCTTTACATCTCCCCGGGAAAGGGATGAGTATTCAGCAATCTCTTCGGCTATGGTCGATGTACCGACATTACCGGTACGGACCACTCTTGGGTAGAATAATTTTTTACCACTTTTACTTACCACACTCGATTGGTACGGTTTGTATAATACAGTCATAATTGTAATAGTTTTTGTTGTTAATAAAATTGTGTTATGTTGTCCTCAAGCTTAATGACACTACAAAGATAAGGGAATGGTTTTACATGAAGAAATTATTTTCAAGAACCGTCTTAAACAAATGAATATTTTTATTTAATTCATTATATATCAAATATTTAAACTCATCAACTATCGTCCTACCGATTCATCACACTTAGCAAATACCGTCCCGGCATCTTGATTTTGCCACAACTGTCACGCAACGCACAAAATCCTTTCCAGACAGGTTCTCCGATTGCCCCGAAGTTGCTTTTTCGGATGATTGCATACTGTTCCATAGGAGGTATACCGTAGAGGCGCATGTTGTAAAGTAATCCATCATAGTTTCGCCCGATACCATCAGTGGGAGGTTGCAGTTCGGAGAGGGTTTCGTTGGTCCATTCCCGACGTTTGGACGGGAGGGGCGCCTCCGTGTTCTTTTCGAGAAAATTCTCCTCCTTTCCTCCTTCCTTCCCTCCTCTTTCTTCTTTTTCCTTTTCTTCTTCTCCTTTCGGGTTTCCGCTTTCCGTATTCCCGCACTCCGCCTCGGGAGAGGAAGGAGAGGGGGAATCTTTTCTATTCTTTGCTACGCTATGCTCTGCTATGCTATTCTGTGCTATGCTATGTGTACCGGATGTTACATTTTCGGGGATAAACGATCCATTTTCAGCCCTGTTAACATTTACTTCCAATTCGTCCGATCTCCCTTGTTCATCGGCAGTAACGGATGATTCCATACTTGTTTCATTAACAGAATTTACAGTTTCACGGGATTGGCTACTCCGGTTGCCCGCTCCGTTCTTCCCGGACGGACGAGCAAGCAGTTCTTCGCTTATCAAGCAATAGGCAGGGTCGAGATGCGAAACATTTCTGCGCTTGGTACTGAAAAGGTACTGACGCTGTATATCGGCAGAAGTCAGAATGCCATACTTGGCGTGGAGCGCAGCGTCGAATATTCCGTACTCCACGGCTAAGGAGACAATGCGCCTGATATCATCACTGGTTTTCTCGTATAGATTGGACGACAGATCTTCGTAGAAAAGCGCATCGGCACACACATAATAACCTTCGCCCGAATAGATATAGGAAAGTACCTCTATCAGTACGGAAAGCGAAGCGTCACCTTCGCGCTTCATGATACGACGCACCAGGCGGTCGTGTATAAAATCGGTATTAAGGGGAAAATAGTCTAGTCCCTGTTTTTTTATTCGTGGCATATCAGCGAGTTTTAAATTGTTATACTTGTTACTTATTACTTGTTACTTATCACTTTTCTCCTCATTCTCTCATCGCTTCTTCTTCCCGTTGCTTCTTACATTTCTGCAAGACGCTCGCCCTTACTACCTGCATGGCGTGAAGAATGAGTTCAGTTCTCTTTTCAGGATCTTCCGTACGGGTGATCACCGGATAGCCGGTACGTTCATTTACATATTGTGTATCTTCTTTCTTTTGGTAGTAGATACGGCTTCTTTCCTTGCGGCAATCTTTGCAGTAGCGGTCGAAACATTGCCGGCGTTTGTTGAAGTAAAAAGCATCCAAAGGGAGCTTGCGTTTGCATTGTCCGCAGTAGTGAGCGGTGGCGTTTTCTAAGTTATTCATGTTATCCATAATCAAAATATTACATAATGTTGACGGTGTGTATGTTTGTATGTTCCCCTATAACAGCTATTTAGAATGATACCGGTCAATTTGCCGGCAAGTACCGGTCAGGCTATTGGCCGGTACCGGTCAAGCTGCCGAATGGTACCCTCCGACAGGTTGGCAAGTACCATTCATGCAGGCGATGTGTACCTTGTCTAAGAGCTATTGAAAACAGCCATTTTACAATTTTCTATAAAATTCTCCTTCATATTCATAGTTATTACCTAATTTATGCCTATTTTTGAAACATATTAAATTTTAAATCGTCACAAATATAATACATGTTTTATACATAAAACAAATAGTTTTTAAAATTAAGAATGTTAAAACAATAAATAAACTGAAGATCAATATAATATAAACATTATTCACACCACTAAAAATATAACAAGAATAATATGGATACATTTCTAGATGTTTCGGGAATAGTAAAGCGCGCCAAGCAGGCGCTCAACTTTAAAAAGGATAGTGAACTGGCCAGTTACTTAGGTGTTTCACGTGCAACATTATCCAACTGGTGCGCCAGAAACCGGATTGACTTTCATCTGCTGCTCAACAAAATGAGAGATGTAGACCTTAATTGGCTGCTGGTTGGGAAGGGTACCCCCAGACATCGAACCAAGTTCTGTGAAAGCGATTTAGTAAGCGGCGAGGTTCAGATGATTCACAATCCTAAAACAGCAGAAGCAATGGATGACCGCAGCGTTACCCTATATGATATTACAGCTGCTGCCAACCTGAAAACGTTGCTCACCAACAAGCAACAATATATGGTAGGAAAGATACAGATCCCAAGCATTCCCCTATGCGACGGAGCCGTTTATATCAGCGGCGACAGTATGTATCCGATATTGAAATCGGGAGACATTGTAGGGTTTAAAGAGATCAACAGTTTCAGCAATCTCATTTACGGTGAAATGTACCTGGTTTCGTTTACGATCGAAGGGGATGAGTATCTGGCAGTGAAATATGTGAACCGCTCGGAAAAGGAGGGATACCTCAAGCTGGTAAGCTACAACGCTCATCACGACCCAATGGATATCCCCTTCAGCACCATCAACGCAATGGCAATCGTGAAGTTCTCCATCCGCAGGCACATGATGATGTAGTTTGACAACCACTCTCCGGCTCTCCCCAAATAATATTATTTAGGCACGGATTTCACGGATTACACGGCTTTAGTTTATTGAAACCGTGTTAATCCGTGAAATCCGTGCCTAAATAGAGAATGATATACTAGACTTCTTCGCCTTTCAACGTAGCCGAACTGGCTTCCGTCACCCGCACATTGACAAAATCACCGATACGATGCGTACCTCTGTCGAACACCACCACACGATTCTGCTCCGTCCGGCCAAACAACTGATCGCGCGAACGCTTGGAAACACCTTCTACCAATACTTCATACGTCTTTCCGATACAGCGCTGGTTGGACTCTGCGGACAGACGGTTCTGCAAAGCGATAATCTCATTCAGGCGACGGACTTTCACATCTTCGGGCACATTATCTTCGAGATGCTTCGAAGCATACGTCCCCGGACGTTCAGAATATTTAAACATAAAGGCGGCATCGTAGCCACATTCTTCCATCAAAGAAAGCGAGAGCTGATGATCTTCTTCCGTTTCGGAATGGAAGCCCGAGAAGATATCGGTTGTCAGGCCGCAATCGGGAACGATACGTTTGATAGCGGCTACCCGGTCCAGATACCACTCACGGGTATATTTGCGGTTCATCAGTTTCAAGATGCGGGAGCTGCCGCTCTGCACGGGGAGGTGGATATGCTTGCACACGTTCGGTACCCGGGCAATTACTTCCAGCGTTTCGTCACTCATATCCTTCGGATGGGAAGTCGTGAAACGGACACGTACGCCCGGAGCAGCTTCAGCTACGGTACGAAGCAACATCGGGAAGGTAACGACTTCACCGGTCGGCTTCTCAAACCGGTAAGAGTTTACGTTCTGTCCCAGCAGGGTAACTTCTTTGTAGCCCTTCGCCACAAGATCCGCCACCTCATTCAGAATGCTCTCTACATCACGGCTGCGTTCGCGTCCGCGGGTATAAGGCACGATACAGTAGGTGCAGAAGTTATTGCAGCCGCGCATGATGGACACAAATCCGGAAATGTGATTGCCGCAGATACGCGAAGGAATCACATCACGGTAGGTCTCAGTCGTCGAAAGGTCTACATTGATCGCTTTCTCTCCGGCTTCTACCGCCGCAATCAGTTCGGGTAGCGTCAAGTAAGCATCGGGGCCCACCACCAGGTCGACATGATGATTCGTAATCAGGTCATCCTTCACCCGTTCGGCCATACAGCCCAACACACCTACAATCAGATTCTTCTTCTTTTTCTTCAGTGAGTGGAAAAACTCCAGACGGTTCAGAATCTTCTGCTCCGCATTGTCGCGGATCGAACAGGTATTCATAAACACAGCATCGGCTTCTTCGAGCGTTTCGGCTACCGAATAGCCTGCCATCTGCATTACCGAAGCAATCACCTCACTGTCTGCCACGTTCATCTGGCAGCCATAAGTTTCGATAAACAACTTCTTGTTGTCATCAGCAGTTGCGGATTTAAAGTCCGCTCCCGTTAATTCGTTCATATTCAAATCTCGTTTTAAATTTGTCCGCAAAGATACGGCTTCGAATTCAATAAGTGGTAAAATGGTACGAAAATAACGCAAAAACTTGTAGTTCAGGCATTATTTTGGTAATTAATGTTAATGGAATAAACATTTGAGGGGCATATCCTTGCTAAATTTAATTTTATTTTTCACATTTGTGCAATGAAAGAAACATTAGATTTTTTCATAGTTAAGGTTTAGGTTAAAAAAATTAAGGGGAGCTGTGAAGCTGCCCTTTTTTCATAACAAAATGTTAGCTCGAATCAGATTTATTGCCTACCTTTGGCGGATAACTATTTAGAAGTGAAACAGAATGGAAGATTTTTTGAAATTTCTCTTGATAGCAGGTGTCATCCTCGTGGGAATATTCAAAGAGGTGAGCAAAAATAACAAGTCGAAAAAGACTCAGAATAAACGCCCCGTCCCACCCACACCATCTCCGGTCGAAGTAGATCCCGATGCTACTCCCATACCCGAATTTTGGGGGAGAGGCAGCAAGGTTTTGGACGATTTCCTCCAATCACTTCCGGTGGAACAGCCCGCTCCCAAACCGGCTCCCAAACCGACACCCAAGAAGAAAAAAGAAGAAATATCTGTAGCCGCATCCATAGCGAACAGTTCCGCACAAGATAAACGAAACACGAAGCAAGGTTCTCATTATGATCATCCCGAAACGGACAACAGCAACCAGGAAGATTTTTCAATCCATTCTGCAGAAGAAGCCCGACGCGCTATTATCTGGGGAGAAATCCTGCAACGCAAGTATTAAGTAATGAACTTTCCAGATTACCGGTAATGAGTTTTTAAGTATTTTGAACATTGAGTATTAACTAACAAATATCAACCGCATTTAACGCGAAATTATACTATTTATGTCATTCAATCGTATTTCGGCAGCAGAAGCTGCAAGCCTGATCAAACATGGCTACAACATCGGTCTGAGCGGATTTACTCCGGCAGGAACGGCAAAGGCTGTTACAGCTGAACTCGCAAAAATTGCAGAAGCAGAACATGCCAAGGGAAACCCATTTCAAGTAGGAATTTTCACAGGTGCATCTACCGGAGAATCTTGCGACGGCGTTATGTCACGTGCAAAAGCGATCCGCTACCGCGCTCCTTATACCACCAACTCCGACTTCCGTAAAGCCGTGAACAACGGGGAGATCGCCTACAACGACATTCACCTGTCACAAATGGCACAGGAAGTACGTTATGGCTTTATGGGCAAGGTAAACGTAGCAATCATCGAAGCCTGTGAGCTGACTCCGGACGGAAAGATTTATCTGACCGCTGCCGGTGGTATCTCTCCGACTATCTGCCGCCTTGCCGACCAGATCATCGTTGAATTGAACGCCGCACACAGCAAATCCTGCATGGGTCTGCATGACGTGTACGAACCGCTCGACCCGCCTTACCGCCGCGAAATTCCTATCTACAAACCGAGTGACCGCATCGGATTGCCTTATATCCAGGTAGACCCGAAGAAGATTGTAGGTGTAGTAGAAACCAACTGGCCGGACGAAGCACGTTCATTCGCTGCCGCCGATCCGTTGACTGACAAAATCGGCCAGAACGTTGCCGACTTCCTTGCTGCCGACATGAAGCGCGGCATCATCCCGTCTACCTTCCTTCCTTTGCAATCGGGAGTGGGAAACATTGCGAACGCTGTACTCGGTGCACTGGGACGTGACAAAACGATTCCTGCTTTCGAAATGTATACGGAGGTGATCCAGAACTCTGTGATCGGTCTGATCCGTGAAGGACGTATCAAGTTTGGCAGTGCTTGTTCGCTGACTGTAACTAATGACTGTCTGGAAGGTATCTACAATGATATGGACTTCTTCCGTGACAAGCTGGTTCTCCGTCCGTCGGAAATCTCAAACAATCCGGAAGTGGTACGCCGACTCGGCATTATCTCTATCAATACGGCAATCGAAGTCGATCTGTACGGAAACGTAAACTCTACTCATATCGGCGGTACAAAGATGATGAACGGTATCGGCGGCTCGGGAGACTTCACCCGCAACGCTTATATCTCAATCTTCACTTGTCCGTCTGTGGCTAAGGAAGGAAAAATCAGCGCTATCGTACCGATGGTGTCCCACCTCGACCACAGCGAACACTCTGTGAACATCATCATCACCGAGCAAGGTGTAGCCGATCTTCGTGGCAAAAGCCCGAAAGAACGCGCACAGGCTATCATCGAAAACTGTGCACACCCGGACTACAAACAGTTACTTTGGGATTATCTCAAACTGGCAGGTGGCAAAGCACAAACTCCGCACGCTATTCAGGCTGCACTTGGCATGCACGCCGAACTGGCCAAAAGTGGGGATATGAAGAATACGAATTGGGCTGAATATGCCAGATAAGGCATGAAACGTCTGTCGTTCATACTTTCATTCGTCGTTTGTATTTGCGTTGCAAATACAAACGACGTTTTTGCACAAAAAAGGGAATTCCAGCAGTTCACAGGTAAGGTAATCAATCTGAAAGGAGAACCTGTGCGCAATGTCAGTATCTATATTCCGGGAGCTGACAGAAGCACCTCTTCCGATATAAATGGAGGCTTTTCTATTGAAGCCAAACATAAAGAGACGCTCCATTTCTCACATATAGGTATGAAAGATGTGCTGTTACAATTGAATAAAGATTTTCCATCGGAACTTTTTGTGCGAATGGAGCCGGACACTTTTCAAATTCATAATATATTTATTCGAAAAAAGCAAGTTATTAAGGTGAAGCCCGAAGATATGCCTGAGCAAACGCTCATTAATGTTATAATCAACAATCCCGACTTCCCGGGAGGATTAAGCGGGCTCGATGAATTTATCAAGAAAAACATACAATACCCGGAAGAAGCTTTTCAGGCAGGAGAAGAGGGACAAGTCACCGTAGAATTTACTATCGACGTAAACGGATATGTCAGCGATGCAAAAGTTACCAAAAGCGTATCTGCCAGCTTAGATAAAGAAGCATTACGCATCATCGAATCGATGCCACGATGGAAACCGGGTATGCAACTTGGGCGTCCTGTAGCAGTCTGTATGTCTGTTCCTATAAACTTTGTCATTGAGCAAGATTACCAAGTCACTGATTGAGCAAAAGCCGGCAAACAGAAACATGGACCTATAGAGCTCCTTTTACCTCTTAAGCCATCCCCCCTCCGGACCTAAATAATATCTACATCATCCTTCCAACGGGAAAACACTATTTGCACGGAACAGTTGCCAACAAATGAAACGGATAGTTGCCTTCGGCAACCGTCATTCCGTTTGCAGCATAACATTCACTATCCGGGTCCGGCAGATTTCGTTGTTGCTGTAAGAACTCGATAGAGATAAAAGCTGGTTCTGATTCCCGTTCTATTCGATCCGGCTTGACACGCTCTCCCGGAAGTTTTGTATCCTTAGATCTTGGGGCAGCTTGCGAAGCGACCAAAGATTGGGAAGGCACTTTTACCTCCCGATAAACGGTATCCACCCGCTCATGCACAATGATCACCGTATCTGTTACAGCAAGCCTGTCCGTATCGGTCTCCCGACTATCCGGGGTATTGGAAACACCATAACCAATGATACACCCCAGCAAACAGGCAGCTACCAACCACCAGGGAGAAATCTCCGAACGTTTTCCATATTTATGCTTCTCCCCGAGAACGCCCCTGCCGAATGGCTTCTGCTTCACTTCCATCTTTTCACCTTTCTGCCTTTCTTTAAGAGTCCGTGCAAATACAGAATAAGGAACCGGAGGCTGGGCAGACTTTTCCTGCTCATACTGCTCTTTAGCAGAGCGAATCAACTGTTTCATCTCCTGCGATTCTTCCAATCTTTCTAAATCATCACTTTTCATATTCATCTATTTTTGGGGATTATAATCTGATAAAGAACGCTGCAATACTTTCAAAGTATAATATAAGCGAGATTTTACTGTACCTTCCGGACAACACAGGACTTGGGCAATCTCCTGTACCGGAAGTTCTTCCTCATAACGGAGCGTATATGCCGCCCGTTGTTCGTCTGTCAATCCTGCAAGCGCTTTCTTCAACTGCCGGTCGAAAACCTGCCGATCGTGCACAGCCTCAAACTCAGGTGAAAAGCAACTATCTTCTTCATTCGTATACGACTGTTGCAAACGGTACTCGTCTACTATGTCACGGTGGCGGTACTCATTTTTGCAAAGATTATATGCCATCGAAAAAGCCCATGTAGAAAACTGCTTTCCATGCTGATAACTACCTCTGGCTTCATAAATCCGGAGAAACAACTCTTGCAGGAAATCGTCTGCCAATGCTCCGTCCGCCGACAGCATCCGTATAAAGAAACCTTTGAAGCGGGGAGCATAGCGACAATAAAGCTCTTCGAATGCTTTCTCGTTGTCTCTGAATACAAAGCGTTCCATCAGCTGTTCATCTGTTTCGTCGCGTTTGAAAGAACTGAATAATGTCATGGTTCCACTGGATCAATTAGTTGCTGGTATTCCTCTTTAATACTGTTAACAGTAACCGTAGCAGTTCCCTGTTTTATCATATTCTTTATACGATCAGCAACTGCCTTCATTAACTTATTAAACTCAGCTCTCTCCACACTCACAATCTCGTCTTCTTCTCTTCTATCTAAAATTCCCTGTAACAAGTGCCGCAACTTTATTGCTTGATTCTTATCGCCACTTGCATCGTAAAAGCGCAAAAGCGGAGAAAGAGATACGATGTAATTTTTTGAATAATTAATGCCGGAAAAATAGACCGAGGAATTTTGAACCAAAGGTTGCCGCAAACAGTCCAACAAATATTTCTGCTCATAATTCTTCCGAATCACAGCTAAGTTATCATAAGGTTTTGTAGAATATCGAAATACTAGTCCTTCCGAGTAAAGGCTGTCTTTCAGTTCTTTCAAATACGAAGTTGAGGTAAACTGCGGATAATATACCGGACGGTTTTTCTTAACAGTCAGATACCATGCTCCCGGATTATTTCTTCCTTTCCACTTAGGAGAAGTTTCCGAATCCCATGAACATGATTTAGAATTTCCACCTGCCATTGTTTTCCAATCAGGAAGTTCTTCCGAATCCATTCCTATCTCTCTCCAAAATTCACTTTCTGAAGAAGGATGATTAAAATCGTCCGCATCTACAATCTGAACATTCTTAAAAAGTCCTGCCCCATATTGAAGCAGATAATGATAACATAAAGTAGCATAAGCACCAGAAACAAATATTGCATTTTCCTGCAATCCGACAAGTTCATTATAACAGTAAGACAAAAGATCATAAGAATATAAACCGCTAGAGTACCACTCTTTACATATTTCCTTTATTTTATCTGTCTGACCTGCACGCTGACAACGTATAATATCATTCACATAATCGAGTTCACTTGTACGCTTCAAAGAAAAAAGCTTTTGCAGAAGAACCTCTTCCTTCTTTTTATCCTTTGCTTGATCCAGCAAACGCTGGTAACAAAATCGGGTATCGGGCACACACTTCTGCATTTTTCTGAAAGCTTTGTGGCGTTCTTTATCCAGCTTCTGCTTCTGTAGTGAATCCGTTTCTTCCCAATATTCGGCATCACACGCAGACAAATAGTTTTCCCATGCCCGCACATCTTTCTTATCCTTCATCACTTCTGCTTTCCAACCTTCTTTTTGAGCTTGATACCAGTCTTTTCCTAACGGGAAAGGCATTCTTTCGAGCAAACGAACTTCTAATAGCTCTGTCTCAACAGACTGAGCAAACAAAGCCTGCCCAAAACTTACCAACAGGAATAATATATAAATGAGTCGTTTCATAATCATTTTAATGGGGATAGTTTAGAAATTAATACTTTTCAGATAACGCTCACGCACTTCATCACTATAATAATCTGCTTTCTTAACGATAGATTCCAGCAAAGAATAAAGCTTATCATAATGAGTCACATCACCAGACTCCTTATAAAACTGAAGAAGAGATTTGAAAGCCGGTACATAATAGATGCTAAGCATTTTTACTCCTTTAAGATCAAGACAAACATCTGTCAGTGTCTCCGGATAAAACGTTTCATATAAGTAATCCAATAAATAGGTATTCTCGAAATTACGACGCATGACAGCCAGATTATCATAAGGTTTGGAAGAATATCTCATTAATAGCCCTTCACCATATAAATGGTCTTTCAATAAATTCTTCACAGCTTCGTTGGTTGAAACAGAGATATAAATGGGACGTTTGGTATACTTGGCAATATGTTCTATGCGTTTTTTCATTTCATTGGCAAATGTCATTGTTGGAGTTTTACTTTTATAAAACTCCGGATCAGCATCTTTGAATTCCGGTATGCCCAGTTCCTCTGTCAGCTCATTCATTGAGAACGGAGTAAGCATCAAAGCAGAGAAGATCACTTTCTTATCGTTAAACAATCCCTTTCCATATTGAAGCAGATAACTTGCAAACAACGTCCAATTAGCATCAGTAAATATTAACGCATCTTTTTCTGCAGAAATCAATTCATTATAGGTATAATTCAAAGACTGGAGAGGGTACGTACCTGATTGATACCATCGGATAGAAACATTCTTCAACCTATTCTTATTATGAAAGGACAGAGCCATATAAGTAGGATAATGCATAACAGCATCAGGCCACTTATCCATGATTTCATCGAAACTCATATCACTTTTACTAAAAGGCAAAATCATATTTTGTATCAAAGCATAAGTAGCAGTATTAGGTATGTATTTCTTCACTTTGACCATCATTTCATTGATTTCCTTTTCGATGCTATCGCCGGGAGTAAGCGATTTGAGTGTTTGGATCGTTCGTACATAGCGCATCCATGCTTTCTCATCTTTTGGATTTTCATCGGTGTGCTGTTTCCACTCGCGGGCCTGATTCTGAATCACAGAAATTTGAGACGCAATAGAATCTGGCACCCAGACCGCTTTTTTTTGAGAATAAATCTGTTCGCCGTAAAAACACAGCATAATAAGTAACAGATATTTGATAGCTTTCATTGTTTACTCTTTTATTTAATTCAACATTGCTTAATTAGAACCGTTCTGACAAAGCATACACGCCAATAAAGCAAACGTTCAAATAAAAGAGCATTATTTTAAGCAGGTATTCACTTTTTCTATCAACAGCCTTTTTCATTCACCGGAATTAACGCCCGATAATGACCTCGCAAACCTTATCCTGAAAAGCCCTTGCCTTAGCTGCCGAAAGCACATTCTGATTCATAATAGCAAAAGCCACTTCATGTCCGTTCTTCATCTTCAGATATCCGGCAAGCGCGTTGATAGCAGTAAATGAGCCGGTCTTTGCATGGACATTTCTGAATGCAGAAGTATTCTTCATTCTGTTTTTCAACGTTCCATCTATCCCGGCAACAGGAAGAGACTTATACAGTTTCTGAAAAACATCTGTTTGCGAATAAGCATATTTCAAGAAATCGACCAACAGGGCGGGAGAGAGGTAATTATAATTAGACAGTCCGCAACCGTCCGCAATCTTATAGTCCTTCGGATCGTGTCCAAGTTTACGGATCAGCTTCATAATTTCGACAATGCCATCTTCCGCCGTCACATGTTTCTTTCCGGTGGCTTGTGACGCAATACGGCAAAGCATCGCTTCCGCATTCAGATTATCACTTTCCTTCATCAACTGGTTCAGCACTTTCTGCACCGGAGTCTCCCAACGAGCCATTTGTTCAACTCCATCCGTCGGTAATTCAGTAAAACCATACGATTCGGGGACTACGATTCCTTTCGCACGGAGACGTTCCAGAAAGGCATGCATAAAGAAGCTTCCCGAATCATAGACGTTTACCAGGTCCTTCCTAAACGTAGAAACATTCCCTGTTACGGTCAGATTATTCCCGTTAGTCAGCCAATCTCTCGATAACGAATACTTTCCGGCAGAAGGAGTACGTGTCTTGGTCCGATTCGTCATTGTATAATAAGAAGATGCCGGCTTGCAGGATATACTCGCCGTATCTCCTTGCTGGGAACCGGGAACTACCGTCACCTCTACAGCACCCTTACAGAACATCAATGGAGATAAATAAGGCTGATAAGCCTCCGGAGTATCATCCCATGCCCATCCATGTCCCCAATAAAGAGAGTCTTTCATCGAAACATCACCATATACCTGTCCGCTGATGACCGAAAAAGGGAAGGTGATTACTTCTTCTATCAATGAATCCATCATCAGACTATCAAATTCCGGATCGAATCCGCCGACAACGTACAGGTTGCCCTGCAACGTGTCATGTTCTATCACGCCGTCATACCATACTTCCGTACAGAAAGGATTGTCCGCGTCGGGACGGGAGAGCGCCGTAACAGCAGTCAGCAACTTCATGGTAGAAGCCGGACGGGAAAGTTTCGTATCATGATAGGTATAGAGGGATTTCTTTGCCGTCAGGTCATATACGGATATGCCGACTTCGGACGCTTCGGGAAGCATTTTCCGAACCAGAGAATCTATTTGGGAAAGATTTGCCTGTCCCCACAAGGGAAGAAGGCATACTGACAAAACAGCTAATAAAAGACTTTTCTTCATGCTAAACAATTTATGGCAATAAAGGTGGTCCTTTTCCATAACCACCCCTATATGCCCTGGCTTTTGCCGTCAGGAGCTATCAGCACATAATGAAGAATCCCCCCGTGCCTGATAACTTGCGGCAAAACCGATGCAACCATTATAACGCTTCCCTGAAAATCTCCCCTACCGTAGGATGAGGGAAAACAATCTTTTTCCATGCGGCAGCAGTCAGCCCAAGCTCGATAGCTGTTCCGGCAAGTGTGATAATCTCCGAAGCAGGATTACCCAGTACGTGTGCACCAATCACCCGTTCCTGTTCGTCCAGCAGTACCTTGCAAACCCCGTTCACTCCTTCATTCTCTGCAACGAAACGACCGGAATAAGCCATCGGAAGTTTCACTACCTGATAAGTAATGCCTTTTGATGAGGCCGATTCTTCCGTCTCACCGACTCCGGCAATTTCCGGATTTGTATAGACCACTCCCGGAATAGCGCGATAACTCATAGCGTCTTCTTTACCCAGAATAGTATGCACAGCCACTTCCGCTTCACGAACAGCTGTATGAGCCAGCAAAGAGAACCCTGTCAGATCACCGCAAACATAGACACCGGGCAATGAAGTCTGCATCTTCTCATTGACCCTGATAGCACCACGCCCGGTTTTATCCGGATTCAGATTTTCAAGTCCGAAACCTTTTGTCACGGGACGACGTCCGACGCTCATCAATAGTTTCTCTGCCGTAACACTACCATTTCCTTCCGAATTCTCATACGAAACCACCGCACCTTCTTCCGTCTGTGATAAAGCGACAACTTTAGTGCTGAGCAAAAACTTAACACCCCGCTTCGCATAATCGGCACGGAGCAGGCCGGACAGTTCTTTATCCATTCCCCCCAGAATCTCATCCATCATCTCTACCACCGTCACTTGCACACCCAAGCTATTAAAGAATGACGCAAATTCCATACCGATTACTCCACCACCGACAATAACCAGAGAAGCAGGCAGTTCCTTACTATCCAGCGCATCCCGATGTGTCCAGTAATTCACCGTTTCCACACCGGGAACAGGAGGGATAAAAGTTTCGGAACCCGTACACAGTATCAGATTTTCCGTTTCATAGGTTTCTTCACCGCAGCGAACAGTGTTCTTATCTATGATCTGTGCCTCTCCCGTCACCATCGTTACATTATTGGAAGTCAGCTTCGCTTTGACACCCAATACCAACTTGCGCACTACTTTGCTTTTACGGGCAATGATTTTAGGCAAATCGAAGGAAACTTCGGAAACATTCACCGCATATTTCGAGGCATGCCGCGCACTGTCATAAGTCTTGGCCGAATACAACAATGTTTTTGTCGGGATACATCCTTCATTCAGGCAGACACCGCCCAGACTGTTTTTCTCGATCAGCAATACGCTCAAACCGGCTTTACCGGCAGTTTCGGCAGCTGTATATCCTGCGGGACCGCCACCGATGATAATAACTTGGTATTTCATAGATATAGAATTTATTGTTCCATTTTCTTTTTAATCAACTCCACAAATTCATGTTCCTTGACAGGCATTACCGAGGCAAACTTCCCGTTTCCATACTCTATCAGCACATAGTTCGTCACCGAAAACTTTCCGAACTTCATGGAATGATACTTCCTGATAGCGGTAATTTCGGCAATGGGGATTACTTTTTTACGGATAAACCGTCCCATAGATATCTCCAGATTGCCATCGGCAGACACGGTATAAACCGTATGAATAATCTGTTCGATCACTACAATAAGCAGAAGCATCAACAGCACTGCCGGCAAGATATATTTACACCACAAAGCGCCGACGGCATTTACAGTAAGCACCAGCAACAGAAAATAGTGGTACCAGGCAATGCGGGCATGAAAAATTCGATTCATTTTGTCAATTTTTTGCCTGCAAGGTAGCAATTTTATGAATTAGTGACAACGAAAAGAACAACGAAGTAACTTATTTTGTAGCTTTGCGGTGAGAAATAACAAAACTATGGTAAGAAAATTCGATTTCCTCGTTATCGGCTCCGGAATTGCCGGTATGAGTTTTGCGCTCAAAGTAGCGCACAAAGGTAAAGTTGCTCTTATCTGTAAAAGCGGGCTGGAAGAAGCCAATACGTACTTCGCCCAAGGAGGGGTGGCGTCTGTCACCAACCTTCTGGTAGATAATTTCGACAAACACATTGAAGACACGATGATTGCAGGAGACTGGATCAGTGACCGTGAAGCAGTAGAAAAAGTAGTGCGCGAAGCGCCTGCGCAAATTGAAGAACTTATCAAGTGGGGGGTAGACTTCGACAAAAACGAGAAAGGCGAATTTGACTTGCACCGCGAAGGAGGGCATTCCGAATTCCGCATTCTTCACCATAAAGATAATACGGGAGCAGAAATTCAGGACAGCCTGATCAAAGCCGTACAGCGGCATCCGAACATCGAAGTGATTGAGAACCAGTTTGCCGTTGAAATCCTGACACAGCATCACTTGGGAGTGACCGTTACCCGCCAGACACCGGACATCAAATGTTACGGTGCTTACATCCTCGACCCGAAAACCGGAAAAGTAGATACATACCTCGCCAAAGTGACTTTAATGGCCACCGGTGGAGTAGGGGCCGTTTATAAAACAACCACCAACCCGCTGGTCGCTACCGGAGACGGTATCGCCATGGTCTATCGCGCCAAAGGCACGGTAAAGGACATGGAGTTCGTACAATTTCACCCTACCGCCCTCTATCATCCGGGCGACCGCCCTTCTTTCCTGATTACGGAAGCAATGCGCGGCTACGGTGGTGTACTCCGTACAATGGACGGCAAAGAATTCATGCAGAAATATGATCCACGTCTTTCACTTGCCCCGCGTGATATCGTCGCCCGTGCCATCGACAACGAAATGAAAAACCGGGGAGACGACCACGTCTATCTGGACGTTACCCACAAAGACCCGGAAGAAACAAAGAAACATTTCCCCAATATCTACGAGAAATGCCTCAGCCTGAGTATCGACATCACCAAGGACTATATCCCGGTAGCTCCGGCTGCCCATTATCTTTGCGGCGGTATCCTCGTAGACCTGAACGGGCAATCTTCCATCGAACGCCTTTATGCCGTGGGAGAATGCTCTTGCACCGGACTTCACGGCGGCAACCGTCTGGCTTCCAACTCACTGATCGAAGCTGTCGTATATGCCGATGCCGCCGCCAAACATAGCCTGGAAGTGGTAGACCAGTATGCTTACAACGAAGCTATCCCCGAATGGAACGATGAGGGAACACGCTCACCGGAAGAAATGGTCCTGATCACACAAAGCATGAAAGAAGTCAACCAGATTATGAGTACCTACGTAGGTATTGTCCGCAGTGATCTTCGTCTGAAGCGTGCCTGGGACCGACTGGATATTATCTACGAAGAGACTGAAAGTTTGTTCAAACGCAGCGTAGCTTCCAGAGAGATCTGCGAATTGCGTAATATGGTCAATGTTGGCTATCTGATTATGCGCCAGGCAATGGAACGCAAAGAAAGCCGCGGATTACATTATACGATTGATTATCCACATGCAAAAAAGTAATCGTGAAAACACTAACTAAACTATTTATTCTTTTAATCATTATGGCAGGGATATCTTCCTGCTATCCTCCCAGTATTCCTTTGAAACAAGGAAAAGCGGAAAATAATGAAACTTACAAAATCAGTTATCTGTTCGAGCATGACGGAGTCAAAGTCTATCGCTTTACGGATAGGGGAAACGATGTATACTTTACGACAAAAGGCGATGTGACCAGCATCAAAAACGATTCTACGGCTGAAAGGACTGTAACGTTCCACAAAGAAGATACTGTCAGATAAAAGACAAGTTTCTAACCATAAAAAAAATGCCGCTTGCAGAATTTCCGCAAGTGGCATTTTTTTATCTAATAAACGCTTCTATTAATAGTTTTCTTTCTTCACTTCGAAATATGCTTGCGGATGCAGACATGCCGGGCAAACTTCAGGAGCTTCCTTACCGATTTCGATATAACCGCAGTTACGGCACTGCCATACTACTTCGCCTTCTTTAGCGAATACAGTCATATTTTCGATGTTGTTCACGAAAGCCAGATATCTTTCTTCATGGCCTTTCTCAGCGATTGAGATATTACGATACATAGCAGCAATCATCGGGAAACCTTCCTGTTCTGCTACATCTGCGAAGTGAGGGTAATCCAGTGACCATTCTTCGTGTTCGCCGGCAGCGGCAGCGCGAAGATTTTCGAGTGTATTGCCGATCACACCAGCCGGATAGCTGGCAGTAATTTCAACCATGCCACCTTCCAGGAACTTGAACATACGTTTTGCGTGTTCCTTTTCCTGATCAGCTGTTTCTGTGAAGATTGCTGAAATTTGTTCGTAACCTTCCTTCTTTGCAACACTTGCAAAATAAGTGTAACGCATTCTTGCCTGTGATTCTCCCGCGAATGAAGTCAACAGATTTTTCTCTGTCTGGGTTCCTTTGATACTCTTAGTCATAATTCTATTATATTTTAAAATTGGTTATTACCAAACGTAACTTGTCGTACTACTTATAACGCAAATATAAGAGATTTGTTCGTAATAAGTCTCCTTTTCTTAATGAATAAAAACTATCAACTCATAGACAAAACCTATCAACAATCAAATAGCATGTTGCTAAACATACTTATCTCGATTATTTTATGTAATTTTGCAACCTCTACTTTACAAAATAGCAAAAGCACATGTAACAATTCACAGAAATGAAGTTATTTGAATTTAAACCCAAATTGGTTTCTTGTTTAAAGAATTATTCGAAAGAAACGTTTATGGCAGACCTGATGGCAGGTGTCATCGTCGGTATCGTGGCACTTCCGTTAGCTATTGCCTTCGGTATTGCTTCGGGAGTATCGCCCGAAAAAGGTATTATCACCGCTATCATTGCCGGATTCATCATCTCTCTGATGGGAGGAAGCAAGGTCCAGATCGGCGGACCGACAGGAGCTTTTATCGTTATCATCTACGGCATCATCCAGCAATATGGTGAAGCCGGACTGATTGTAGCTACACTTATGGCAGGTATCATCCTGATACTGTTAGGTGTATTCAAACTCGGAGCGGTCATCAAGTTTATTCCGTATCCCATCATTGTCGGTTTCACCAGTGGTATCGCCGTTACTATTTTCACTACGCAGATCGCCGATATCTTCGGATTGTCCTTCGGAGGTGAAAAGGTACCGGGGGATTTTATCGGGAAATGGATGATTTATTTCCACCATTTCGACACAATAAACTGGTGGAATACAATTGTCAGCATTGTCAGTATCATTATTATAGCGATTACTCCCCGGTTCTCCAAAAAAATTCCCGGTTCGCTGATCGCCATTGTAGTGGTGACACTTGCCGTTTATCTGATGAAGACCTATGGCGGAATCGACTGCATCCAGACTATCGGTGACCGGTTTACTATCAAGTCGGAGTTGCCCGATGCTGTAGTGCCTGCCCTCAACTGGGAAGCTATCAGAGAATTGTTTCCGGTAGCTATTACCATCGCTGTGCTGGGAGCTATCGAATCTTTGTTATCCGCCACCGTAGCGGACGGTGTGATCGGCGACCGCCACGACTCCAACACGGAACTTATCGCACAGGGAGCCGCCAACATCGTAGCTCCTTTGTTCGGAGGTATTCCCGCTACCGGAGCGATTGCCCGCACAATGACCAACATCAACAACGGAGGTAAAACTCCCATTGCCGGAATTATCCATGCAGTAGTACTGTTGCTGATTCTTCTGTTCCTGATGCCGCTGGCTCAATACATTCCGATGGCATGTCTGGCCGGAGTACTGGTGATTGTATCTTATAATATGAGCGGATGGAGAGTCTTCAAGGCATTACTGAAAAATCCAAAATCGGACGTTACCGTATTGCTGATCACTTTCTTCCTTACCGTTATCTTCGATTTGACAGTCGCCATCGAAATAGGATTGATCATTGCCTGTGTCCTCTTCATGAAACGTGTCATGGAGACTACAGAAATCTCCGTAATCACAGACGAAATCGACCCGAACAAAGAATCGGATATTGCCGTGAATGAAGAGAACATCATCATCCCCAAAGGGGTGGAAGTGTATGAAATCAACGGGCCTTATTTCTTCGGCATCGCCACAAAGTTTGAAGAAACCATGTCGCAACTGGGCGACCGCCCGGATGTGCGTATCATCCGTATGCGTAAAATACCGTTCATCGATTCTACCGGCATCCACAACCTGACTACGCTATGCGAAATGTCAAAGAGGGAAAAGACGACCGTCATCCTTTCCGGAGTCAATGAAAAGGTACACAAAGTACTGGAGAAATCAGGATTCTATGAATTGCTGGGAAAAGAGAACATTTGTCCGAATATCTATGTAGCACTGGACAGAGCCAAAGAAGTGATGCAGTAAAAAACGACAGATGATAAAATAAAGAAAGAGCCATTTTACACCTGATGACCGGGTTAAATGGCTCTTTTTATTTGAGGGGGTGTCAAGTTATAAGCTGCACAGTCAGGTTCGTTTATAAGACGGACCTTCTCTAATAATACATCCCGGAATGAGAATATACTAAAATTCTATTCCATAAAAATGCATTCGCCCGATTTATCCGCTAATGCAACCCGACACCCAGCTGTCTTTTTTGTGTACTCATTACTTCATCAGACTTTTAAAAACAGACCACGTTTATACATCATTCTCAACAGGAAGAAAAGAATCAGATAATTAGCAAACGTGAGCCATACGGGATAATAATCTCCTATATATTGTTTCAGCCCGTAGCTAACCGAATCAGCTATACAACGGAAGTTTACCACTTCACCCAGCAGGTAAGCCGTGATAGAGTTCATGCCGTATATTTTCAGCCAGTTCAGCCCACGGCTGTGCCCTTTATAGTCAATCCAGTAATAAAACAAGGCCATCAGCAAAAAGCAATAACCACCGGACAGCAACGTCATGCTACCTGTCCACAAACGTTTGATGACGGGCATCTGCAAACTCCAGAGCATCGCCAGCCCTATCAGAAGCACTCCAACGACCGACAATACCTGCACCACCCTTTTACGGTCCGCCTTTCCTTCTTTCATTATTTTTCCGGCAAAAGCTCCGAGCATGACAGTCACTCCGAATGTCAGGCTGCTCCATATCCATGTATAATTGTAATAGGGTGAAAAGCTCCAGGTTCCGTCTTCATTCCAATAGACGCCATCTCTGAAGCGACCCAATACCCATCTGTCTACCTGCTCCGCAAAGTTTCCCGCCGGTGTAAAGTCACCCAAAAATGTCATAGGAATCCAGTACACGAAAAGCAACAATAAGGTTATTCCTATCTGCCACTTGAACGAAAAATGCAACTGGATGACTGCCGCAATAAGATAGCCGACAGCAATAGACTGCAAAGTGTTTGAATAGAGATAAATATGCTTGCCATCCAGTCCCAGCAGATTTCCCTGAACAATCATCCCAAATACAAACAGCAGAAATACCCGTTTCAGAATCCTCCGGTAGACAGGCCGGTAACTGCCGGAAGTCCCGATGTACTTAGACAGTGAAAACGGCATCGAAGCTCCTGTCATAAACAGGAACAACGGCATCACAAGGTCCCAGAAACGAAACCCTTCCCACACTTCATGGTCAAACTGATAAAGGATATCATTGAGAAATGGCAGATTCAACTGTCGCACCAATGCTGCAAACACCGGCTGAAAAAAGACAAGAAGAAATAAATCAAAACCGCGAAGAATATCCAGAGAAGCAAGTCTGGATGTGTTATTCTCTGATTTTTTACTCATAGTATTAATATATTATTCAATTAGTATCCCAGGAAACATGGACTGTAACGCATCTTAATACAAATGTATTCAAAACTTCTTTCTCCGGCAAGCCTATGGGGAAGGAAATTGAATCAGTGGAAGAAAAGCAAGATTTGAATAAATCGACCAAAATCTGTCAGAGAATGACTAAATAGTATTATTCCATATTCAAATTAGATTGTAATTTTGTCCCATACCTAAATGAAGTATTTATCAAATTCTAATTAATGAAACAATAGTATGAAAAAACATTTCCTGATTTTTACACTTTCTCTTTTATTCTTTTCACTTGCACAAGGCAAAGTGAGGCTTCCTGCCATGATGGGAGATCACATGGTACTCCAACAAAACAGTTCTGTCAAACTATGGGGATGGGCAGACGGTAAAAAAGTGACTGTCACCACTTCCTGGAACAACCGGACTTACAAGGTAACACCAGACAAGGACGGGGCCTGGCTGGTCAAGGTCGACACTCCTGCCGGGAGTTACACGCCTTATTCCATCACGATCAGTGACGGCACTCGCACCACTCTATCAGATATATTAATAGGGGAAGTATGGATATGCTCCGGTCAGTCCAATATGGAAATGACTATGAAAGGAAATATGGGGCAACCTATCGACCATTCGTTAGAAACCCTTCTGAATGCAGGCAACTATCGCGACCGTATCCGTTTTATCACCGTTCCCAGAACAAAAGGAGTGAAAGAACGGGCAGACTTCGAAGGAGCAAAATGGGAAGTTTCTTCGCCCGAAACAACGATGGATTGTAGTGCCGCGGGTTACTTCTTCGCCAAACAATTGACTGAAACGCTCCATCTCCCTGTAGGACTGGTCATCAATAGCTGGGGAGGTTCACGGATTGAGGCATGGATGACGGAAGAAACGCTGGCTTCTGTGGAAGGTGCAAACATAGAAGCTGCCAAAAATCCCAAACTGGATACGAACAGCCGGCTACAATGCCTGTATAATATTATGTTATTGCCCGTGAAAAACTATACAGCACGTGGTTTCCTTTGGTATCAAGGAGAATCGAATATATTCAACTATCAGCTCTACGCCCCGATGATGACAGCAATGGTTCAGCTCTGGAGAAATGTATGGGAAGCACCGGATATGCCTTTTTATTATGTCCAGATTGCCCCGCACAAATACGGAAACAGCCGGAACATAAATTCTGCCTTATTGCAGGAAGCACAAATGAAAGCATTGAAGACTATTCCCAACTCCGGAATGATTCCTACAATAGATGTCGGCGACGAGTTCTGCATTCATCCTCCTCAGAAAAACGTAGTAGGACTTCGATTGGCTAATCTCGCACTGACCAAAACATACGGTCTCCATAAATTCCCATCTACCGGACCGATGATGACAAAGGTAGAATATTCCGGCAATAAAGCCATTGTTACACTTGACAATGCTCCCTACGGACTTGCACCGGGCAACTGTGAATTGGAAGGTTTTGAGCTTGCAGGAGCCGATAAGAAGTTTTATCCGGCAAAAGCACGAATTGCAGGCCGCACAAGAAACGTAGAGGTATGGAGTGACCAAGTTACCCAACCGGTAGCCGTTCGATATGCTTTCCGCAATTATGTTGACCATATCACCTTACGTAATACGTTGGGTATAGCTGCTTTCCCATTCCGGACGGATACATGGGATGATGTAAAATAAGAACTCTCCGGAACGCCTCCAACAACCTGTGACATTTTTGTCTTTATCTTAAGTATTATACAGGGAAAAACAAAAATGTCACAGAGCTACTAATCAATTATTTATCCCTCAAAAGTCCTCTTTTTTAAGAGAAGTTCACAAAAAACTATAGGACGTTTTTATCTTTCTCTATGAGAAAACTGCACTTTTCCTGTAACAAACAAGATATCAGCACATTAATTACTTATTCCTGGATAGTATCTATTTTTACTTAAGCAATCATTCAGACAGACTTGTGCAACTGATTGATTACACTTCTGCAACACGACAGTTACACAAGTGCATCACATGAATAGATGAAGAAGAAATGACTAAATAGATAAGGAGAAATCATTAATTCATACGGAAGAAACAAGTAAATCGTCCTCATGATTTCGCTCAATGAACCATAAAGTTTTGCCCGCTATTGCAGTAAAATTGAAATGAGAATCAATTAATTGAATGACACCGACTATCATTTCTCTTTATTATTACACCCAAATTATAAAACAATATTATTTGCTTTACAAATATTTATTGCTACTTTTGTCACATGCTTACTTTCGCTTGTAGAAAGAAAGCTTTTAAATTTTGTATTGAGAACGGTTATTTATTGCACTCACCATAGAATCCACTAATTTTATCCACGAGTGACAATGAGTGACGGGTCTCGCGCACAATTGTATATAAACTTTGTTATATACCAAATTGGGCGTGGGACTATCACTTATGTCGTGGAAGGGTCGTAGTGGATACCTATGGTGGCATAAGTAGATAGTTTCCACGTCCTCTTTTTTATAAATCACGCACCAACAGGAAACTGATGCGGCAACCTGACAAAACATGCAATCAGATTTCAAAAAGGACATTATTCGGTTAATGCAATCCACTAAACTCCTTCAGTCTCCACTCTCCGAATTATCGGAAGAAAAAAAGGGAATTGCTTATAACCTGTTGAACCGTTTGGTTGACGGAGCTGTCGATGAAAATTATACCATGCTGGACTATATGCAGATGGCACGTCTTTATTATAATCTTGGGGAACTAAGTAACAATTTATTTGGAGAACAAGACAACCCGCATTATAAAAAAGCTATTCAATATTTAGCCAAAGGAGGTATTGACCTGAGTATGAATAAATGGCTGGAACTAATCAGTTTGCGTGCAATTGAATAAAGATTATTATCCAAGAGAATAGATGATGCTCACTCCCCCAAGAAGAGATGTTCAATACATTTATTAATAAAAGAGACCATTCAATAATCCTAACCAGATTAAATATGTGGAGGTAGCAGACTGAAGGACTGCTTGTGAAAGTACTCCTTCCCGTCTGTCTCCCAAAGAGGATGCCCACAGTTTCCCCACAGGCATCCTCTTTTTATTTTATATATCAATGCTTTACATGAAGCACATTTTAAAATGAATGCATCCTCAGTCGCTTATCAACCAGCATTCCGTCTTTCAAAGTCAGTTCAAACTTCACTTTCCGTTTCGCTTTCAGTTTCAGTATGAACAAATCTTCCGAACCTTCGAGTGATTCCTGTTTTCCCATATTGACGAAAGTAGGATAGAGAGATTTCACGCCATTCGTATGCAATCGGTCGTAAGTCAGGTTCTCCATGGCTTTCATGTTCAACGGTTCCACACCTACAAATTCATAGTCATTCTGGTCGTAAGGCAGAGCAAAGCTAAGGGCATTCACCGACTTCAGCTCCGTGCCTTTCACACGGATTTCAACGATTTCGTCCTTTTGATACAGCTTCTTCGGAGTACTGATGGACAGAGAACCCGATACTTTCTCCGTAGCTTTCCTGTCGACACTACCGTCGAGTTGAGTGGCCACGACAGAAATGTCATAGGCATCTATCAAGTCATTCAGGTTGATGTCTCCCTTGCTGATGTATCCTTCGAAGTCCGAATCTCCGCGACGCAGGCCCGTGTAGTTCATATACGAAGTCAGGTCGTTGCGGTCGATCTTGCCATCATTGTTGATGTCTCCTTGCAGATAACTTGCCGTTCCCGGTACTTTGAATACATACAACTCACGACCGGAACCATAATTGCCTACACCTGCCGTAACGCTGAGTTTGATATAACGTGCCGTAGGATGAGCGGTAAACTCAAAGACTTTCACGTCAGCATCCCGCTTCCAGTCGAATGCTCCGGCTTCTGTCCAGTGTTCCTTGTCCATGCTGTAAGATACGGAACCTTTCAGCAGTGTACCGTTTCCGGCATCCGTACGTGGCAGATAATGGAATTTATCCAGTTGGTTAACCGTTTTGAGGTCGATAATCAAATCGAACGGAACTGCACTTACATTATACTTCGTGTGCCAGTTATCTCCGGATTCTGCAAAGTCGAACAAGCGGTTCACACCGGCTCCGCCTTGTGCAGCTGCCGTTGATTCTCCTTCAATGCCCTGAATAGCAAATTCCAACGGGTTCGTCTTTGTCTTCACCTGGAGTTCCACCCAGTCGGAAACGCCGTCTTTATTGACTGCACGGAGTTTGAAAGAATAGGGGGTATCCGCTTCCAGATCTTCAAACAGCAATTCCGTATCACGTATGGTAGTATAAAGCATTCCGTTAAACTCGATTTCGTAGAAATCAGCATTAGCCAGTTTGTCCCAAGTAGGTTTCAAGGTATATGCTTCTCTGTTTTCTTCCGTTATACGGAAATTCTGCGGGGCAGTCAGCACCCCTGTCGATACACGATGGCGGTCAGCCGGTTCGAAGCGGAAACCTTCCATGTTCAGTACCACCTGATTGGCGGTCACATCGACAGACGCTAATTTAGCATGCACCAGCGGGTTCTTTGTGATGACTACTTTTTCAAATTCGCTGCCTTTGGTTGCAAACTTATTCAAGTCAGGGGCAGCTTCATACCAGTACACATTCTCACCTTTACGATAATCTTCGGGGGTGTTTACTTCTGTCAGTTTTACCGTCTTGTTATTGATCCGGGCAGAAAGTTTCTTCGGTTTCTCTGTGACGTTGATACGCAGTTCCGTCCTTTTTTCTTTCACAAAGCCGTCAAAGTTTCCGGCAGTCGGGTGAATGGTAACGGTAAGGCGGTTCTTTTTATCTACGTTGGACTCGATGATAGTGGAAACTGACTGTTCGCGTTTGTAGGCTTCGGTCACACCATCGTCATCGTATTCCACGGTTGCCATGTGTCGGTTCGGGTAAAGTTCGTAGATACGGAGGGAGGGATCTATCTCGCTGACATTATTATTGGGATGAGTCATGGGAATAATCGCTCCGCTTTTTACAAATACAGGCAACTTCCAAATAGGTGTTTCAAAATTGTTGAGGATACAGTTGCCTTCGTATTTCTCACCGGTGAAATAATCAATCCATGTACCTTCGGGCAGATAGATGCCGTTACGGATATCATTGCCTTCCTTATCGGCTTTGGTTGCCTGATAGACAGGTGCTACGAGAAAATCCGTACCGTACATATACTGGTAACGGGTAGCCGTACCATAAGTATACGGATTCGGATAGTCCAGGAACATGGCACGGATCAGCGGCATTCCGTCTACCGCTTCCTTGGCAAAGCTGTAAGCGTAAGGCATCAGTTCGGATTTCAGTTTCAGATACATGCGGTTAATGGATGTAGCCGGTTCGCCTAAAGCATGGGGGTACTTTTCGTTGGCTCCCCAGCCATCCATATTCAACTGCATGGGAGTAAATGTTTTCCATTGGAAATCACGTATATTGACTACTTCGTTTTTTCCACCGAAGATACCGTCCATATCCGAACAAATGTTCGGCTGGCCGGACAGACCGGAACCGATATAGGTCGGGATGTGAAAACGGATATATTCCCAGACACCGCCCGTCTGGTCGCCCGACCAGATTCCGGCATAGCGTTGCGTGCCTGCCCAGCCATCCAGAGAGATGATAAATGGACGGGCATCACTGCCATAATAAGGCATAATATGTCCTACATCCGCCACTCCATTCAATCCGAAGGAATAACCGGCTCCTACCCATGCCACGTCAGTTTTCAGTACACGCACGCCGGCATCACGGACTTCTTTCACGATATCACGCTGCAACAAGGCACTTACACCTTCTTTCGGATGCAAGTCCGACTGTGTCCAGAGTCCTATTTCCACACCGTTTTTGCGGGCATAATCTCCGAGACTTTTCAGATTGGCAATATTGCCGTCCAGTGTTTCCGTCTGTCCGTATCCGGCTCCGTAACCGTCATTCGGAAGTAACCATCCGAGAGGCATATCCTGATTCTTGTAACGGTCGATCACAGCACGTGCCGAAAATTGGTAATTGTTCTTTTCGCCGTTCAGAGACTCTTTGATACCGCCATTATCTTTCTGGCTTTCCTTATAACGCTTTCCGTCTTCAAAAAGAATTCCTTTTTCGTCTTCCTTCCAGTAGTCACGATTGTAGGCGTTGAGATGGCCTTCGTAAAAACCGAATTTGGGCAACAGAACGGGGTTCCCCGTTAACTGATAGAAATCATTCAACAAGGAAACGGCTCCGTCGTTGACCATATAAAAAATATCAAGGTAAGAAGAATTGTGAGATAGTTTCACTTTGTTTTTTTCTGTTGCTCCAAAGTCGTACCCGCCTTTTCTGAAAGTGTACCACATCATTCCGTAGCCATTGGTGGACCAGTAGAAAGGAGTAGGAGAGGCCACTCCGCCATCTGTCCAGCTATTCTGGTTTTCGATGGCAATGAATTTGCCTTTATGAGAGAAGCGTCCGTTTTGCACACCGCCTCCATAGAAGTATTCTTCGGGATTCTCTTTCAATGTCACGGTCACTTCTTTAGGACCGAATACTACCGGAGCGACTTCTTCGATGACGCATTTATTTGTCAACAGATTAAAGACTTTCATCAGTCCGGTCTGCTTATTCAATTCAATCCGTACTCTGGCGGTAGTCAGGGTGATATCTCCTCCTTTCTCTTCCACCGTCAGTCCGGAAACTTTGCGCCGGGGCTGGTCGACAAGTATCTGTGCTTCCGGCTTTGCCTCGGGATCACGAATGACACCGCCGGAATTGTCCTGAAAGACACGGAAAATATTTTCTCCATAAAAGTCGATAGTCATCCGTTGCCGGTTTGAGAACAATACATCAACCGTCGTCGGATTTATTTTCTCCGCACGGAGAATGCCCGATGTCTGTTCCTGCCGGACGGCTGCCGAAGAAACGTCACTCTGATCCGAAGTTACGGATGCTTGTATAGATAAAAAGGAAAACAAAGATAAAAATAGTAAAACGGCAATATGCCTGAAATGTCGCAAATAGAAGGGGGTTTCTTTTTTCATGATTCTATTTATTAAGTATTAGACATTAAGATTGTTAATATCAGATTATAAAATATTACTCGTTCGGTGATAAATACACTTTATCTTCCAGTTACCCTAAAACGGGAGCTGTTTTATTATTATTTATTCACAAATCCCATCAGGATAAGTGGGGGGCAATAGCATGGCACTTTATTCGGGTAACAAGGTGACAGGCATTCAGGAAATACCTGCCAAGATAAAAGACTAAATTCGTGTGTTTCATAATATTAGTTGTTAGGCGTGTTAAAAAATGATTCTCAGGTTAAATTGTCAATAGGATGCCGTTGCCGGAATTCCCGTTTCTTTTATCAGATCCACAATCCGGTCCAGCTCTTCGTGAGTGGCTTTCTGCAGGTCATGGTCGGGAGTTTCCCGGTCAATCGTATAGATCATTACTTGCCTCGGGGCAATCTCTTTGACTGCTTCCAGCCAAGGAAGTACAAACTCATCGGATGTGTTATTCATATCTTTTCCCAGATAACTTCCTTTCAGAAACATGGTCTGAATAATACAGTTGCCCTTGAATTCTTTCATCTTTTCGATAATCTTCCTTACGGAATATTTTCCATTGGGACGATCGAGGAGATGAATATATTCTTCGTTTACCGTATCCAGTTTCAGGATATTGTTATCTATCTTGTTCAGTGCATCGAATACGGCAGGGCGGTCGATAAATGTGGAATTACTCAATACACTTACTTTTGCTTTCGGAAAATAATGATCCCGAAGTGCCAGTGTATCTTCTATGATTTCCGGAAAATGAGGGTGAGCAGTCGGTTCACCGTTTCCGGCAAATGTCAGAACATCGGGAGCAGGACCGTTCTGCTGCATATCTTTCAGCTTTTCTTCGAGAGCGGTACGTACTTCTTCACGAGCAGGCAGATGTTTTTTCGGACGATGGTCGGCATTGAAGCCACATTCACAATAAATGCAGTCGAACGAGCAAACTTTACCATCTTCCGGCAATAAGTTGATTCCCAAAGATACGCCCAAACGGCGGGAATGAACAGGGCCGAAAATGGGGGAAGGAAAAATAATAGTCATTTTATTTACGATTTGACGATTTAGTATTAACAATTAAATGTACACTATTCAGATATTCTCCTATGCAGGGCAAAGATACTTCAAAACTTAATACGAAGTTGCATTTGTACGTCTGCTTTTTTATTTCCCTGTATTAAATCGTTGCCGGAACCTATTTCATTCCGGTCGAGATAGATCGTTTCTCCGAACTTAGTTATCAACATCCAATGTTCATTCAGTTCATATCTCAGACGGACGGCACAACGGAATCCACGCCCCTGGAAGGACGGAGTGTAAAATGTATAAAGCAATCCTTTCTCTGATACATAAACACGCGAGTCATAATCGTCTGTAGAAAAATAACTGCCTTGAACGTCAGCAAACAGCCTGGTCCAAGGCAGTTGGGAGGATATCATTTGTGTAACTTGATATCCTTTACTAGCAGCCCTGTCTTGAGAATGAAAATGGTTGTAATCTAAAGTTGTACGACTGCTAAACACATCTCCCCCAAAATAGTTCAAACGATATCGGAGTTGGTGATGAAAAATAGGAAGCGTTAGTTTTTCTTTGCTATCTGTCAAGTCACGTTCTTTCTGTTTATATCGATATTTTAAGTACATCGTCAGATGACTGTGCGGAGTAAACGTAGCCTGAAACAATCCGTCTACGCCATGGGAAGGCTGGCTGATCCGGTATTTCTTCCACGGGAAAGAAAACAGATCGAAGGAAGCAAAGAAATGCCAGTGCCGAAAAGGAGAGGTTTCCAATCCCAGATAATACCCCTGTTCATTCTGAACCGTACTTCCTTCCCCAAAAGAATGGGCGAACATAGCCCAATAATTATATGAATAGTATCGTTGTACGATCATCAACTGAGTTCCTTCCACCGGTGAATACTGAAGACGGTTCAAAGTAGCACTGCCTTGTTTTCCCATAGCCGTCTCTCCTTGAAAAGAAAAACGATGCCAGCGACAGGCATAGTCTATCCCCAAATTGTAGAACTGATTTCCATGAATGTTGTATTGGGAATAACCTGTTAATTGCGGTTCATAAGGTCGGTTGAAAACATAGTAAATTCCGGTGATACCCAGACGGATACGGTTTTGTTGATAACTTACGTTTCCACCGGTCAGCTGCATGGTGAATAGATTCTTCTTATCGGCTTCTTTCTGACTGCGGTGTAGTCCGGTTTTGTAGATAGAAGTTATTTCGCCATCGGTCAGCACACCGTCCAGCGAACGGTGTGAGTAAAAGCCGGATACACTCCATTGTTTTGTAATGCTTACAGTTGCCGCCGCTCCCCGAAAATAATTAGTTTCGTCAGTAGAAGAATGTTTCTTGATTCCTCCGCTGCGGGTGTTGAAAGAAGAGGCATATACGGTCTTTCCCAGTAAGTAATCCGTGCTGATCACCAGCCCCTGTCCGAAACTTAACCGATAGTTACCAACAGACAATGTTTTTAACCGCCCACAATCTTTGAGTAAGAGATAAAAAGAATAATAATCATACCCTTGACGATTGTGCAGAGCAAAGAAAGGTTCTCCGGCATCCTTCTCCGCAACGAGACCTGCATAGAGTTGATCGCGGTAACGGAAAGCATACTTAACAGAGTTATAAACAGAAGGTCCCAAATAGGTATGTTCATAACCTTTCCGCTCGTAAAACGGTATATCTATGCGAGTTAGAACTTCATTCTTCCCATACTTCATAGCGCTTTTCAACATAGTTTTCCACCGAAAAGACGACTCATTGTTAATAGCTTTGATACATACGAAAGGCAATAGATACTGAATGGTCTGCCTGTCCATATCCTCTATTAACTGAAGTTCATAAAGGGTCTCCATTTGCCCGTGCACATATATATAGGCCAGCAGATGTTCAATCTGAATATCACTGAGAAAAGGAAATTGTTCCAGTTGTTGACGGGTAGCCCGGTTTAAATCTACAGGTTCGTGAAGGCGGACGGATAGTTCTTCCAGTTCATTCTCCCAGTTGGGTTCATTAACAGCATTATCAACACTATTATTAACAGATAAATCTTCAAAAATATCTTCTATAAGACTTTGAGAAAGGTTTTGAGCACTACAAGCAGGAATAATGAACAGGCTGTTTATAATACTTATCAACCGAAATAGTTGAGTAGTTTTCATTAATAAATTATTTGTTTGTACCTTGCGTTTTTACAGACAAGGGCGCAAAGATACTTTAAATAGGTTAACGTCTAAAAGAAATATCTGAATAATAAAATTTTAATTCTATTTTTGTAATGTGAAAAGGAGGCTTAACATAGTAATAATGATGGCGTTTGCTATGGTCTGTTCATCGAAGATACAGGCACAGGACAAGCAAAGCATCAACGGATACCTGGTTCCTATGTGTATCTACAACGGAGATACCATTCCATGTATCCAGTTAAGAACTGTTTATATCTTCCGCCCACTTAAATTCAAGAATGAAAAAGAACGTCTGGAATACTATCGGCTGGTACGTAACGTAAAGAAGGTATATCCTATCTCCAAAGAAATTAACCAGGCTATCATCGAAACTTACGAATATCTTCAGACATTACCCAACGAAAAGGCACGTCAGAAACATCTGAAACGTGTGGAAAAAGGATTGAAAGAACAATATACCGCACGGATGAAGAAACTCTCTTTTGCACAGGGTAAACTCTTGATTAAATTGATAGACCGACAAAGCAATTCCACCAGTTATGAACTGGTGAAAGCCTTTATGGGACCTTTCAAAGCAGGATTCTATCAGACGTTCGCTGCACTGTTCGGTGCCAGTCTGAAAAAGGAATATGATCCGTTGGGAGAAGATAAACTGACGGAAAGAGTCGTGCTGCTGGTAGAGAACGGACAAATCTGATTCACCTTGTTATAAGGTTATCAACGTCCTTATTAACCATCATATTTCTATTAAATCTAATTCCACTATCACCATAGGAAAATTACCCCGCTTTATCTGACTTTCAGGGTATTAACAGTTGACTTCTCAGGTGTTAATACACTGCATGACAAGTATTAACAGCTGAGAAGTCAGCTATTAATAGCTGTGATGCCATCTGATAACAGCTTGAAACAGGATGGTTAATAAACACTGAATCAATCAGACTCATCTAAGAGTAGGTTGCTACAATACTCTCTTATCGTCCCACACAATTATGAACAGAAAAAGAATATTGATTAATAGCAAGTTAACTACGATATCAACCACTTATTAACTAATTATTAACCGACTGATTTTATACTGTCAACGCAGCTTTTTGAACAAATCCCAGATGACAATACCCGTTGTTACAGACACGTTCAGAGAATGCTTGGTACCATATTGGGGAATCTCGATACAGCCATCCGAATGATCAATCACTTCCTGTTGCACCCCTTTCACTTCATTTCCCATTACGATAGCGTATCTTTTCGTCTTGTCCAGTTCGAGTTGATCCAACATAATGCTGCCTTCCGCCTGTTCTATCGAATAGACAATATATCCTTCTTTGCGGAGGTTATCAACAGCATCAACAGCGTTATTAACATACTCCCAGTCAACAGTGAACTCTGCGCCCAAAGCCGTCTTATGCATTTCGGGGTGGGGAGGAGTAGCCGTTATTCCACACAGATAGATACACTCGATACGGAAAGCATCCGAGGTACGAAACACGGAACCTATATTATGCAGGCTACGAATATCATCCAACACTACTACCAGAGGCAGTTTTTCTGCCTGTTTAAACTCTTCGGCACTGATACGGTTCAGCTCTGTTATTTTCAGTTTTCGCATACGTTCTTCCTTCTATTACATTTCGGTTGCAAAGGTAGTTCTTTTCTGTTAACAGAGGTGTTGATAACGGTTTAAAACCTGTCAAAACAATCGGGAAAGAATTTGAAAAATAATTCTTGCATTATTCAAAAGAAGGTATAAGGGACACTCCTTATGAACATTCCAAAAAACTAAGCCTAAACTTTCTATGCATCCATCAACATATTTTTCAGCACTTATCTGCCTGTTTATATCCATAAAGTTTTTAACTTTGCACTTTATCAACAGGGAGTTAATAGTATTCTCCCATTTGACAAGGCTTACATTGATAATGAAGATAATAAATAGTAAATCTTCTGCTTTACATCCGTTCATAACGGACTCATAAAACAGAAGGATAGACTAATAACTTATCCGGCAAGGAAAATCGTATTTATTTGCTAACATTATTAACAGGCTATCATCACTAACAAAGGATTTTTTTTTAAAAGGAAGAAATAAAAGAATATTATTATGAATAATCTCATAAAGGCTATTAAGGAGCTGAAGAAAGAAAAGAATGCAATCATTCTGGGGCACTACTACCAGAAGGGTGAAATACAGGATATCGCTGATTACGTTGGTGACAGTCTGGCGTTGGCCCAGCTGGCTGCCAAGACGGAGGCGGACATCATTGTGATGTGTGGCGTTCACTTTATGGGTGAGACGGCGAAAGTGCTTTGTCCGGATAAGAAAGTACTGGTGCCTGACATGGAAGCAGGGTGTTCGTTGGCGGACAGTTGTCCGGCGGACCAGTTTGCGCAGTTTGTCAAAGAGCACCCGGGGCATACCGTTATTTCATACGTTAACACGACAGCTGCTGTGAAAGCGGTAACGGATGTGGTGGTGACTTCCACCAACGCACGGCAGATCGTGGAAAGTTTCCCCGAAGATGAGAAAATAATCTTTGGTCCGGACCGGAATCTGGGAAATTATATCAACTCAGTTACGAACAGGAATATGTTGCTTTGGGACGGAGCCTGCCATGTGCACGAACAGTTCTCGGTGGAAAAGATTGTGGAACTGAAAGCGCAGCATCCGGAAGCGTTGGTTCTGGCACATCCCGAATGCAAAAGTACTGTGTTGAAACTGGCAGATGTGGTAGGATCTACAGCTGCACTGCTGAAGTATGCAGTGAACCATCCGGAAAATACGTATATTGTGGCTACCGAATCAGGTATCTTGCATGAGATGCAGAAGAAGTGTCCCCAAACAACGTTTATCCCTGCTCCGCCGAACGATAGTACCTGCGGATGTAACGAGTGTAGCTTTATGCGGTTGAATACGTTAGAGAAGCTCTATGAGTGTCTGAAGAATGAGTCACCGGAGATTACCGTTGATCCTGAGATAGCGGAGAAGGCGGTAAAGCCTATTCAGCGGATGCTGGAGATTTCTGCAAAGTTGGGATTATGATAGGATATACAAACGGTACCTTCCAATACATCAAACGGTACCATCCAGTATGTCGGAAGGTACCGTTTAATGTATTGAAGTGTACCATTCCGTGCATCAGATGGTACCGTTCTTTGAGATGTAATTATCTCATTTAAATTTCATTCATAGCGATATTAGTTTTCTGCTTCCAGACGGATAACGAATCCACCGCCTTTTGCCATATCCATATTCAATATAGTTTTATTATCCACTGTTCTTTTCTCTACCATATATTCTTTAGGTTGCTCATAGGAATTTGGAGCGTCTTTAAAGATAGTTGCCTGATAGGAGAGATTGTCTTTCAGGAAGTTGAGGTTTATTTCCGTGGAACGGGCATCCCAGTTGGTCATTCCGCCCACATACCAGTCATTGCCTTTTTGTTTGGCTGTCACGATGTATTCGCTTAATTTTGCTTGCAATGGCAAGGTCTTATCCCATACGGCAGGAACTTTAGAAAGGAAGTCGAGCACATCCGGATATTTATTGTATTCGGTCGGTGAGTCGCACAAATAAGCCATCCATTGATCGTAAATAACAAACATGGATAATTCGTGCGAACGTGTTCCCATGCTCATAGGCGGAGTATTATCTATATCCATTGGTTTGAATTCACTTTGAGTGACACTTCTCATCGATCCCGGAGTGTAATCCGCCGGTCCTGCCAATAAACGGATGAACGGGAAACGGGTGTGATATTCGGGAGTTAACGTCTTTTCCCAGAAGTTACATTCCGCTCCTCTTACAGCTTCATAATTCAATATGTTGGGATATGTACGATGCAATCCGGTAGGAACGGGACAGCCATGGAAAACAGCTACCATTTTCTTTTCCGCCAGACGTTCGGCAAACTCTTTTCCCCATCGCATAGCTATCTGGTCATTTCGTTCGAAGAAGTCGATTTTTGCTCCGGATACTCCGTAACTGTGCATTTTTGCGATCCAGTCGCTGGGATTTTCTTTGGCACAACTGGCCCATGTCCAGACGATAATCTTCACATTCCTTTCTTTGGCGTATGAACATAGTTCTTTCAGATAGTCTTCGGACCATCCAGCATCTAAAGTCATATATTCGATATGATTCTTTGAAGCCCAGTCTACGTAGTATTTATATAACTGGAACGATAGCTGCTTATTTCCACTGGGGAAGTCAACCCCTTCCAGAACTGCTTTATGCCACCATTCCCATGCACTTTTGCCCGGTTGAATCCAGGAAGTATCGGTCAGACGGCAAGGGTCGGCCAGTTTATATACCAGTTCATTATTCAACAATGATTTATCTTCTTCCGAGACAATGATTACCCGCCAGGGAAAGCTACGGTTTCCGTCCGTTTTTGCAATGTAATTTTCTCTGGAGATAACCAGATGATTGGAGTACCAGTAATAAGGATTTGACGGATCGGAATCCATTGTTTCTTTCGGATAGTTAGCCCACTTTCCCCGCATGGAATTGTAGCCGTTGGATTCCATGTACAGAGCCGGATAATCATAGGTATTCGATTCTGTAATGACTACTTTATAGGGAGAATCGGGATATTCGTATAATACCGGAGAAACAGCGAAATGTTCGTAAGGAATTTCCAACGGACCTTTGTACACTTTATAGAGCCTTTCGAAGTTCCGGTATCCCTGATGTACCTGGTGGGTGCGACCGGACTGGTCTGTTTCGCCGGAATAATTAGCATCGCATTCCGGATAATAGATAGTCGGAGTAGAAGCAAAATTGAAAATGGCATCTTCACTGATAATCGTTATTTCTCCGTCCAGGCGGGTAACGAACTGATAGGCTACTCCTTCATCATAGGCACGTACCACGAGGTCGTAGTTATCAGTAAAAGAAATGGTCAGTTCATTATAAGCATCCTGTAATACTTTATTTTTCCCGACAGGTACGTCGATGGTCTGATCGACTTTTCTTTTCTTAGCCGACTTTACACTTCCGTTACCGATTACTCTGCCGTCAGCCAGATGTAAGCCGATGGAAGAGGGGAGTATAAGTTGTGTATGATCGTACCATACTTCATATTGGGTACCGTTGTCTATTTTCAGTTTAATCTTCAGTTTTCCGTCAGGAGAAACAGTTTCGTATTTCTCAGCCTGTAGTGTACAGCTCAGAGAGAATAAACAAAGGAGTATTAAATAACAGATTTTTTTCTTATCCATATGATTCGGTTTTAGTCAATGACAGATCGTTTGTTTATTTATGAGTTTGTTGTAACTTGTCTTTCAGAACGGAAACGACTTGGGCAGCTAAAGCTGAATATCCTGCATCGACCGGATGTGTTCCGTCTCCGCCTGCATAATATTCGGGATGATCGATGACCACTTTCCATAAGTCATTCACCTCTATGCCGGCACGATTGATATGTTTCAGTGCAATCTGGTTACGGACTTTCAATCGTTCGGTGATGGGAGCAAATTCTTTCATACCTTCTCCGGTGCGGACAGGAGTGGTTGTTGCCCAGATCAGTTTTGCTTTAGGGGCATATTTACGGATGACTTTGATTAATTGAGGGAAACTTTTATCATATTCTTCTTCGGTATAATCGAATCCGTGCAAGCCATTATTGAAATGGATAACATCGAACTTGGTGTTTTTGAGTATCACTGCCAGTTCGTCGATTAAAGCCGGATCTCCTACACTTTTCGAATTGGAAAGCCGTCCTACATATGCCTTTTCTTTCAGTGCTTCTTCTACTTTTCCGTAATATCCGCGTGTGATGGAATTACCGATAAGCAATACATGGGGAAGGTCTGTTTTGTTGGCTCCGGGAATCCAGATGTCAGACCATTCGATATATTCGCGTGCAATCTTTTGTTGGGCAAATACGGGGATACACAAAAACAATAGGATGAATGTAATTACGTGTTTCATGATAATTAGAATAAATGAATAAATTTGATGTGTCAAAAGTAGTCAAGAATAAGCTGGAAAGTATATATAAACAGAGCAAAAAATGAAACATTTGCAGCAAACGGTTTATTTCCGCGCTTTACAGTATCTATTTTAATCTGACTGTGATGATAAAGAAATGCGGAGAATACCGTTCTTTATTTAGAATCAGTATCTCCGCATTTACAGTATTGAGGTGACTATTAATAATATCAGCCTGCCTTCTTATGGAACAATTATAGTTCCGCTGTCTTTTGCAAACAGATATTATCAGAAGATTTGCCGACCATGAAATGGTATGTTCCCGAAGGTGTATAGAATTGTTTCTTCTGGTCATCCCACAGACGTAATTCTTCTTTCGGAATTTCTATGGATATTTGTTCGGTAGCTCCTTTCTTGATGTGCACACGTTTAAATCCTTTGAGTTGTTTCAACGGAGTCTTGATTCCCTGATCGGGGAATTTCACATATACTTGAGCTACTTCGTCACCATTGTATTTACCACTGTTCTTTATAGAGAAGTTTAAAGTAACGTTTTGAGTATCTTGCTTGATATTCAAATTGCGGTAATCAAATTTAGTATAGCTGAGTCCATAGCCGAAGGCATACAAAGGCTTGCCTTCGAAATACATATAAGTACGGTTGTTCTTGACATTGTAATCATCAAAATCAGGAAGATCTTCAATGCTGTTGTAGAAAGTCAACGGCAGGCGACCAGCCGGGTTATAGTCTCCAAACAGAACTTCAGCGATAGCCGTTCCACCTTGTTCGCCCGGATACCAGGCATCAATAATAGCCGGAATATGCTGATCCATCCATCCTATTGCCATAGAACTGCCGGCAACCAATACAACAATTGTATTCGGATTGGCTTTATAAGCTTCACGGATAAAGATTTGCTGGTCTTTGGGTAATTCAATGGAGTTTCTGTCCTGTCCTTCACGTTCGATGGATTGGTTGATACCCATTACTGCGATGACAACATCAGATTCACGGATAATTTTTGAGGCATCTCCATACATATTCAGCATGTCATACTGATCTGTGCTGGGCACACGCCAATGAAGTCTGGCAATTGCGTCTCCTCCGTTATCGAAATATTCGGCTTTCAACTGATATTTTTTTCCTTTTTCCAATTTTATAGAAGCTTTTTCTGTACGCATACTATGTACATTCCAGTCGTCTATGATTAATTGGTCATCAATATACAGCCGGCAACCGTCATCGCTGGTAAAACTGAATACATATTCACCGGATACGCTCGGAACTAATTCACCTGTCCAGCGAATAGAAAGCGGAGATTTAGGCAGGAACGGGTCCGGAGCCTGATTTTTCGGTTCGAAGTTGATTCCTTTGTCTACACGAGTTTTAGGAGTTCCCTGGAAAGTAGGATTGTCATAATATTCAGCCTTTAGTCCGTTAGGAAGATGGGTTGGAGAAATAAGCTGATAACCTTCTTCCGAAGATACCCATGGTGCATGTACTACTTTTATTTCATTGCCTACCCGGTTGCGGATACCATCCAGCACAGATACCGGAGCATTGACCGGAGTTCCGCTGTAATCACCAAATTCGCAGTTGGCGGCATTGATACCTACCACAGCTATTGACTTGATTTTCTTTGCATTCAGCGGGAGAGTATTTTGCTGGTTTTTGAGCAATACAATACTCTGACGGGCAGCTTCGAGAGCCAGGTCATGATGTTTCTTACAACCTACGATTTTAGGGGACAGGTGATTATACGGATTCTTTTCCGGATCATCAAACATGCCTAAACGCATACGTGCACGCAGTACACGGTAGGCTGCACTGTCTATTTCGGCAGCACTGACCATATATTGTTTGTAAGCGTTTAATAGTGGGTTGGCAAAAACATAGTCTCCACATTCTACATCCAGTCCGGCTTTGATAGCTATCATGGCTGCCGCTTCCGGAGTTTTCACATAACGATGGTCAGTCATTAACAGTCCGGGAGCACCGCAATCGGATACGATGTATCCGTTGAAACCCCAATCCTGTTTCAATACTTTATTCAATAACCAGTTGTTGGCAGTACATGGCACCCCATTGATGGCATTGTAAGCTGTCATGATGGATTCCGCTTTTCCTTCGCGGATACATTTTTCAAATGCCGGGAAATAATATTCCCTTAAGTCCGTTTCGGTGATAGCTGCATCGCAATAAAAACGATTATGTTCTTCGTTATTGGCGGCAAAATGCTTGGGAGTAGCTACAGCTTTCAGATAACGCGGATGGTCTCCTTGTAATCCTTTCACAAAAGCGGTACCCAATACTCCGGATAAATAGGGATCTTCTCCATACGTCTCCGGGGTACGTCCCCAACGCGGGTCACGAGCCATATTGACAGTCGGTGACCAGAATGTTAATAAGTCACTGAACTGGTCTTTTTGTTTCTTTCCCCGTTCCAGTTCATTCCAGCGGGCACGAGCTTCGTCCGAAATGACGCCGGCAATGATATGATGTAATTCGGGATTCCACATACTGGCCAGTCCGATTGCCTGCGGGAAAACTGTAAATTTTCCCGGGCGGATGATTCCGTGTAACGCTTCATTTCCCATGTAATATTTATCAATTCCCATACGCTCGATTCCCGGGGAAGTAGCACGAAGCAAAGAGACCTTTTCCTCTATTGTCAGTTTCGATAACAGATCCTGTACTCTTTCGTGTATGGGGGCATTCATATTTTTATATAAATCCTGAGCCTTTGATACTGCCGCCCCTAACTGCATGAAAATTAAAAGTAAAATTAGTTTCTTCATTCTATGTTATTTTAGTGTTATTTATTCGTTTATCAAGTCGAGTGTGACACTGCGTAAAGAACGTATATCGACAATCTCCCATTTTGATTCGCCTTTGAAACGGTATTTGTATTTGAAGTTGAAACGTTGGCGTTTCTTTCCGCCGTAAACATCCGACAATTCATAATTTCCATAATAATCGGGTTGTTCTTCATCGATGGAAGCCACTTCGATAAAGTCTGCGTTGTATGGTTTCATGGTCAGACTGTTGTCCTCGTTCACTGTAACTATGATACCGTTCTTTTTGATGACTTCTTCATTTTTCTCATATCCCTTGATACCGGCAAAGATACGGAATGAGTTTTTCGTAAGCGGGTGGAATGTCTGTGAAGCGGCTGCGTCACGTTGCGATTCCCTTTCTTTCTGTAGCTTTCCGGCAGCATTGTAGATAGTAGATTCGTCAGTACGTGCATAGAGGTTTTTCATCTGTACCTGATAAAGTACCTGAGACTTGTTCGGATTGACAGAATAAGCCGACACACTCTTGATACGCATTGGAATAAGGTAAATCGAGTCGGGTGACAGCCCTTCAGGTTTTACCTGAATCGGCATCACATTATATGTGTCAGGGCTGCTGGCTTTCAAAGTGACTCCCATCTGAGCGATGGAGTAATACTTTGAAGGAAGTTCTTTGGCATACTTTGACTGGTCAATGTCGTACTTTATTTTATTATAATTCTGCAATACTTCCGGAGCATATTCCAGTGTTACGTCCACATCCCGGTCGATTCGAAGGGAACCGCCGCAGTTGATGGAGATATATCCGGTACTTTCTGTTTCGTTGAGGTCGTGCATACCGGTATATACCAGATCGTTGTCACTGATGATACAAATTATCTTTTGTCCCATTTCCTGTTCAAAGTCGAAAGATTCGCAGGCTGTCAGGGCAAGCAATGCCAGAAAATAACCGGCTTTTTTTATCATTGTTTTCATTTGATTATCTGTTTTACTGATGATTCAAAATTAGTTGTTATATCCCGGATTCTGGTCTAGTAATTCTACTTTTCTCAATTCGGATTTGCTGATAGGCAAGAACAACAGTTTTCTGTGTACTACACGGTCACGGTAATTTTTCTCGTCCACAACAGTACGTTGGTAGAAACCACCGAATTCGTTGGCTGCGATGTTGAGGCCCATGATAGGTTCTGAATCCACATCTTCATAAATACCCCAGCGACGTACATCGTAGAACCGGCGTCCTTCACCCAGGAACTCTACCATACGTTCACGCTTGATTTGCTCGAACATTTCCGTAGGACTTTCCAGTTGGGCCTGAGTAAGTCCCGGTAATCCGGCACGGTAGCGTACCTGATTAAACGCTTTGGCCATTTCGTCCACATCACGTGACAAACTGTATGATTCGCCGGTAGGCAGTGTGATGGCATGAGTGGTGGTCAACTGGTTCAATGCTTCGGCATACGACAGCAATATTTCAGCATAACGGATGATAGGGAATCCTTTTTCGTAACGTTCGCTGCTGTTGCCACGCCATGCGTCATAAGAAGAAATGTATTTCTTGATCACATAACCTGTAGGAGTGTAGTTGTCACTACCCACTGTACCTGCATATTTGCCGGCATTACCGTCCATGCAGTATTTCACGGTTTGCAGACGGTAAGAACCGTCGGTAGTCGATGTAGCGGGCCAATAACATCCGTTGAAACCTACGCAGGCGTAGAAACGCATTTCACGGTTGGCATACATCTGCCAGATATTGCCGTTGAGATGATAGTCCGAGAAATCACGAGGTCCGGAAGTAAAGTCGTTAGGGCCTTCTTTATATTCTCCGACTGCCATGGCTTCTTCGATTGTTTTTCCGTCTTCCATACGGTAAGCATCGATCATTTTCTGTGTCAGCCCCATACCGTTGTATCCACCCATATATTGCGGGAACGATTGTTGTGTATATCCTTTTACCTCTTCGGAGATACGTCCCCAGATAACTTCATTATTGTTCTTGAACGGTTCGTCTCCTGTGAACATGTGAGAATAGGACTTGAACGGGTCGATGCCTCCGGCTCCATTCGGGAAGTTTTCTGTAGGAACACCTGCCGGCAGTTGCGGAGTGTTCTGGTCTTTGCTCACTGTGAACAGTTCGTAGACATTCATATCAATCACCCGTTTGCAGGCAGCAGCAGCTAATGCCCATTTTTCTTCGCTATAGTTTTGATTGATGTAATATGCTTTATCGTAAGTACGTTTCCAGTTGCCGAAGTAGAGACGGGCAGTGGATGTTCCGTTGAAAAGCGGTGAAGCGGCATGCAGGCGGAGACGGGCTATCAGCGCGTAAGCGGCTCCCTTTGTGGGGCGTTCAAACTGTGCGATAGAGGCTTTTAACGGAAGGTATGCCGCTGCTGTTTCCAGTTCCGAGCAGATGTATTCTACTGTCTCGTCATAAGTGGCACGATAAGTGTTGTAAGCAGGGCCGTCCAGGTTACTTTCGAATATTTCGTCGCCTACAAGAATTGCAGGGCCGCAAGTCATCAGAATATGATAATAGGCGTAACCGCGCAGGAAGTGAATATAGCCGGTATAATTACGGCGGTCGAGTGCTGTCATATCCTGACATTCGTCCATACGTGCCAGCATCAGGTTGGCTTTACGGATTACTTTGTACATGTCACTCCAGACGTTCATACCTCTCAGATTATCAGGATTCACATATCCCAGTGCAAAAGCTGATCCGCGGAAGATGTCGCTGCTCATTACAGTGAAGATATCATCGCTGGCAGTAATGCCCGGTGCATATTCGTGACCGAAGATTCTGCTTTCGTCGGGCAATTGTCCGGCTGCACCCCACAGGTATGCTTCAAAATAACGTTTCTGTGTGAATACGGAATCAAACTTCAGTGTATCGTCGAAATATTGGTCTACGTCCAGGTAATTGCAAGAGCCTAACAGGACGATAAATGCGAAGAGAAGCCCCTTCGATATAATCTGGCTTATTTTGGTTTTCATACGATTCATTATTTTTAGAAGTTAATATACATCTGAAAAGCATAGCGGGCCGGTATAGGATAGGCTCCTCCGTTGTAATATGCCTGTTCCGGATCGAAATGTTTGAATGGGCTCCATACGCAGATGTTGGAAGCTACAAACTGTAAGTCGAGTGACGAAACACCCAGTTGTTTCAGAATCTTGCCGGCACTCAGGTTGTAGTTGAGGTTGATTTCCTGCAAACGCAAGTAGCGGACATTGGCTTTCCAGAACGTAGAAGGCTGTGTACTGTTGTGGTCATTTCCGTAAGAAAGACGCGGGAACATAGCGTTCGGATTTTCGGTGGACGCATCGCCCGATATTTCGCGCGGTGTCCAGCGGTTTGCTTGATTGGCGGTGATAGCCAGTGTATTTCCTGTTTCTCCGGAAGAGAATGGGAGGAATCCGAATGCTTTGTAGCCATCCACACAGAAGTTGTCTACATTGCCTGTTCCTTTGAATAAGAATCCCAGTGTCAGTTTTTTCCAGCGTACTTCTCCACCGAATCCGTACATCAGACGCGGATAGTTCGCCTTGTAAGAAAGAGGCACCTGGTCGTCGGAGTTGATAACACCGTCACCATTCACATCTTTGTATTTGATATCACCCGGGAGTACTTTACGTCCGGCAATTCCGCTCTGGTCGGGACTGAACTTCACATCGTCTTCATCGCGGAACAATCCTAATGCGATGTAGCCGGCATAATATTCGTAAGGTTTGTCTGCTCTTTCCTGATAAGAATATTTTTGGAAAGCTTCTTCCCAGTTTTTCACCATATTGGCTGTGTACGTAAAGTTACCACGAAGGGTAAACGAGAAGTCTTTACCAATATCCTGTGTGAATGAAATGTTTCCGTCGGCTCCGTAGCTGACCATGCTACCCACGTTTCCGAAAGGTTGTTCTGCCAATCCGATATAGTCGGGTACCATCGTGCGTTGTTGGAAGATGTCGTTGCGGGTATCGCGGAAAAAGTCTACTGTAAAGTCTACCTGTTCGTTGAATAATTTTCCTTCAATACCCAAATCCAGTTTGATAGCTTTTTCCCATTGGAGGTTATCGGCACCGACTGACTGCTCCGTTACACCACTGCTTCCGTTCCATCCTTTATTAGCATTTTCATTCATAATAGTTAGATAGGGAAAACGTTTGTTGGTAATACGGTCGTTACCTACCGAACCCCATGATCCTCTGATTTTCAAAAAACTCAACCAAGGCAATGTTTCGCGTACGAAATCATAATTGGTCGGTACCCAACCAAGGGCAACGGAGGGGAAGAAGCCAAAACGACGTCCTTTCTGGAAATTCTCGGAACCGGTATAACCGAAGTTCAAATCAATCATATATGTATCACGGAATCCGTATGTTAAACGACCGGATAAGCCTTGGTAGCGTTTAGGTACATTATCTACATTTACATTACAATTATAACCGTGTATATCGCACCATGTGCTTTGATAGCTGCTCATATAATAGTAAACCAAACCGCCGACACGATGATCACCGAATGCACGGTCATAGTTTAGAGTAGATTCAAAATGCAGCTTATTCCATTGTGACTCTTCATCCTTATTATAGGTGGCAGTTTGGGCATCTACTACTTTGCGCATAATTAAAGTACCATCTACAGTACGTCCGCTGGCATAGTACATTTCCGGCAGTACTTTACGTATTTCTTTCAGATAACTTTCCGAGTCGTAAGCAATCTGTGCCCTTAACTTCAGTCCTTTGGTGATGAAAGGCAAATCCTGAGTAACAGCCAGTGTCACTTTGTTTGTGAATCTGCGCCATTTCGCTTTTCCGGTGTGGTTCAGCATGACGTAGGGAGAGTATTCGTTGTTTGCTCCCCATGCCGGCAGTTCTCCGGTAGAGTATTGCAGAGGAATCGTCAACGGAGTCAGTCTTTGCTGGGCGCTCCAGAGTGCGTCAGTCGAAACGTTTCCCGGTTCGGTCTTTTCAGACAGATAACCTTCCGTACCCAGATAGGCAGTAGTTGTCTTAGTCAGGTTGACATCGATATTACTACGATAGTTATAAGTACGATAAGCTACGTCAGTACTGTATTTAGAGTTTTTTTCCTGTTTGTAGGCAGCGTTTTCATTGGACATACCCAAGCTGAAGAAATAACGGGCCACACTACCGCCGCCACGGGCACTCATATAGTAGGTCTGTTGCAGGGAATTCTTGTTCAGAATCTGGTCGCGCCAGTTTACATTCGGGTAAAGATCGGGGTCCAGCTGATACTTGATCAGGTCGAGCGCCATCGGCGAATAAAGTGCTTCTTCGCCGCGAGCCAGTTTTGCTTCGTTGGCAAGCGTTGCATAGTCATAGGCACCGAGGTATTCGGGCATATTCTGTAAGTGGGAAACGGTCAGGTTGGCACGTCCCGTAATTTTCAGTTTGTCCACTTCACCGCGTTTGGTAGTGACCAGTACGACACCGTTGGCACCACGTGTACCGTAAACGGCTGTGGCGGAAGCATCTTTCAATACCGAGAAGCTCTCAATATCCGCCGGATCAATTTGACTTAAGCTGCCTTCCAGTCCGTCAATCAGTACCAGTGCACCTTGGTTGGCACCGAAAGTTCCGATACCACGTACCCAGAATTCAGAGATGTTTTTTCCCGGTTCACCACTGTTTTGCAGGGAAATAATACCCGGTACACGTCCGCCTAACATATTGGGAATAGAGGTAGCCGGTGTTTGCAGGTCTTTTACGTCTACATTCGTTATGGCACCTACTACGCTGACTTTTCGTTGTGAGCCGAGTCCGACAACCACCGTTTCTTCCAGTGTATTGGTCGAAGGCTTCAGTTTGAATTGTGCGTTTTTCCGGTCCAGTCTGGAGTCAATTCTCACTTCTTGTTTTTCATAGCCAAGGAATGACAGAGTGATCACATCGCCCATTTGTGCTCCTTTGATGGTAAACTTACCGTCCATGTTGGTAACGGTACCTACACCGGGACGGTCTTTCAAAAAGACGTTGGCACCCGGAATCGGGGCGTTGAATTCATCGAGTACCGTACCTGAAATGGTGATTGTACTTTCTTTTTGGGTTGGCTCTTGTGCTTTGATGCAGAGGCAGCAGAGCAGAAAAGCGGTTATAATATATAAATGTTTCATAGTGTTATTGTTTATAATGACCTACTGCGTTATTCAATAGAGAGTTTGCGGACACAACGGTTGTCCTTGTCGCCGATGTAGATAGTACCTTCGCTGTCGATGGCAAGTCCCCACGGTTCGGTGAAGAGTGCGATTTCCGGCGTTCCGTCTTTATATCCCGAACTGTTCGGGTTACCGATTACTGTGCTGACTACACCTTCGGGAGTCACTTTACGAATACAATGATTTCCGGAGTCAGCAATGTAAAGGTTTTCTTCTTCGTCCAATACTAATTGGCGGGGGCTGTTGAACTGTGCTTCTGTCTCCTGTCCGTCAGCGTGTCCTGCACGTCCTTTGTCTCCTGCATATATTCTGAAGTTTCCTTCACGGGTCGGGTCGGTGATATCTTCAAACACACCGATACAATGCTGGTTGGTAAATGCCATGTAGAGTTTCTTCGGATCTTTCCGGCTGAAAGTCATATAACAGTCAGAGGTAGCTAACAAATCATTATTGCCTACTTCTATTACCCAGGCATATCCTGTTTTTCCGTCAATCTTCAGGAAGAAGTTGGCATCTTTGGTACGGCAGTAGAAGTGATTGTCCAGTTCGCAATAAGCGAATGAGTGTTTGTAAGTAGTGTTCACTTTACTTGCATCTTCTCCATCGGCTGCCATGTAATCCCTTCTTCGGGGCGTCCAGAAGTCTATCGAGTTGACCGACCAGAATGTATTACCACCGTCAGTAGGAATCACTAATCCTAATCCGTTGTCTATGATACATGGCTGGTTCAGCGGATATTGGCCTGCATTGTCGATAATGATAGAAGACTGGTTTTCTTTTTCATTGATCAGAATCAGTTTGTTGGCTCCCCACAGTTCGCGCGGACATACAAAGAGATTATCTTCGGCATCAATAGCCAGGAAACCGACTTCAGGGAATTCCGTTTCGCCCAGTGTACCTACTTTGACGCCACTTGTGCCGGGACGTCCGCACAATGTGGTAACTACCGTCTGAATGTGATAATCGAATTTCTTATCGTATACAGCCGACTGTTCGCCTACTTTAACGGTGATTTCCACCTGATCGTGATCCGGATCACCGTCATCCGGCATACCGTCGCCCGGACGGCGCGGAGTAATGACATAAAGCTTATTTCCCAAGGAGCCGACTAATGCTGCTTTCTTATTATTAAAATAAACCTCAATGTTTTCCAAATCAGTTCCGAAGTTTTCCCCGTTCAGAATCACTTGCGTAGCGATGCCACCTGAGTCCGGATAAAAATTAGTGACTGTGATCGGTTCATTGGGATTGTGTACCTGAGCCGATGTTTTATCTTCACAGGAAGATGCGATGATGATTGTCAGGGCACATCCTCCTATGCACAATAAAAAAAGAATTTGGTGTATTAAATTTTTCTTCATAATATTGATATAACATTAATTACTCGTAAGTGAAACGTATGAATTTATAGTTGAAGTTACCTCCCTCGCCAATGACAAGTTTCACTGTGTGTTTTCCTTTCGTGAAGTGAAGTTTGGGTTGATTTTCGGGATAAGTAGCATGTTGCCATTTGAAGGCGCTCCAGTCATTGTCATTTATCATATATACGGAATTGGTTGGCACACCGTCCACTTCCAGCGAATAGTATCCGCCGTTACCGTTGTTGACAGAACGGAACAGGTCGAACGCGTATGTACCTGCGTCTTGTACGTCGAGAGTAAACATCTGCCATTCGCCTTCGCCGGTGTATCCGATGTTCATACCGAATTCCAAATCCACACCGGGGCTGTTGTCGTCACCTTTTTCCGACCGGTAGTTGTAGCCGGCCTCATTGTTAGCGCTGTCGTCATGATAACCTATGCCTTCACCTCCCAAGTCGAAATTGAAAACGGAAATCTCGCGGGTTTCAGAAGCGGAAAGGATGGAACGCAGGTCCTCATAATTGTCCAGTATGGCAGGGGCTACATAGAATGTATCTGCGGCATTACTTTCGGGAACTGCATAAGTTGCGTATGATAAGTCGGAACCGAAATCCAATAAATAAGAATTTGTTTCACCGGAAGTGATGTATTTGGTTACTTCTTTTCCTGCTTCGTCTTTGTAGTTCAGTACACAGCTTCCCGGTCTGTCTTTCCATTTCACCACCAGTCCGTTACCGAAGCGGGTAGCTACTTCTACCGTACGGTTGCTCAGCGTAGATTGGAATGATTCGCCGTACACATTGGCAGAGACGTTAATCGGTTTTGATTGATTTCCATACCGGTCTATACAAGTCACTGTAAAGTCGTACTTTTTATTTTCTTCCAGGTCGTCATAATAGAATTTGAATACGCCGCTTTTGTAGTTTACATCTTCTTCGATAGAGCTGTCGTTGTTATTGCATACGACGTTCATTTTCTGAACTTTTTCGTTGTCGATAGTCACTTCTATCAAAACACGTTTATTTCCTGCGCGTGCCAGTACTTCTTTGGATGTGGGCAAGCTTACGGTTACATCTACTGTTTGGGTCCATTCTCCTTGCGTAATGATGATCTGTGTGTTGCCGACTCCGGTAGCGGTTACCAGTCCTTCATTGTTTACTGTGGCGACAGATGGGTCTTCACTTGTCCATTCAAACGTACTTTCGGTGGGGCTTGCGGTCAGTTGCTCCGTATCTCCGAAGAACAGGTTCAATGAGTTCTGATTGACATAAACCATGTTCTCATAATTGTGATCGATTTCTCCGGTGTGACATGCCATCATGCAAAAGGCTGCAAACAGCGATATACCCACTTTCGATAATTTACTTACATATTTACTCATAGTAAATTCCTCCTAATTTTTTAAGGTTAATCTATTCTTTTTTTAGTTATCTGGTGTTGCAAACGTACGATAAAGCTGGTTTAAATCTGAGTACGAATGCTGCAAACTTTAGTCAGAATGCGCCAAAATAGGGAATAATACCTGTTATTTTATGAGTCCTGCAGGTTTTAACTCGTACTATTTCCATATCGCGCTATTGTCTGCTGCAAAAGCTCTTTTTAAAGAGTAGCCGACAGGCTATTGAAATTAGTTTATAGTATGCTCTTGCTTGTACCATCCCTTTGGCACAACTGTGCCAAAGGCTTGGCATAACCGTGCCAATAGGGTGGCATAACTGTGCCAAAGGCTTGGCACAAGCAAGGCTGTTACTTTGTTCCGTTTGGTCGCATACTAGGAACGGACAACTCCGGTACTAGAAACTAATTGGTCAGGTACTCCCTTTACAGCGAAACAGTGAGTTTATCTCCCGCATTCATACTGATCTGTACCGAACCGTCCGCATTTATTTCCGGTATAAATGCTTTCTTGTTCATTTTCCAGTTATATGCACTTGCATTTGAAATGCGGAAAGAGAATTCAGCCGGGACGGATGCCCTTAATTCTGTCTGTTCTATCTGAGCATTTTTCCAGCTTGCATCCAGTTCGATTCCACCGCGGGCGCAAAGTCCTTTGAAGCTTCCGTTTTTCCATTCTTCCGGCAGACAGGGAAGCAGTTCAATCCGGTTATCGTAGCCTTGCAGCAACATTTCTGCGATGCCTGCGGCTCCGGCTGTGTTTCCGTCGAAGGCGAAGATATCTTCACCTGCTCCGGCAATTCCGGCAGGAGAGACAGTGAACATGTTTTCGCGGGATAATGGTCCTAATAACTGCTTTACACTGTTGTATGCTTTTATCGGATCTTTCAGGCGGGCATAGAAGCAAATCATATTGGCACGACTCCATTCCGTATCTTCCCAGTCTTTGGCGGCCAGACGTCTTTCAATAGTGATGCGGGCTGCATTCGCCAGTTCGGGTGTTTTATTTAATGTAATCTGCGAATAAGGATAGAGCGATAACAAGTGTGTGGTGTGACGGTGGTTGGGATGTGCTTCTTCGTAGTCTTCGAACCATTCCTGTACTCCTCCGTTGGCACTGATGCGGAAAGGAGGGAGTTTGCTGATGGCGGTACGGAGGCTGTCGGCAAATGCAGCATCGACATTCAATATTTCCGTAGATTTCAGGCATGCGGAGAATATCTCATAAACCAGTACACGGTCGCAGGTCGGCATCATGGATGCGCAAAACTCTTGCCCCTGATAGCGGAAACTGTTCTCCGGTGAGATGCTGGGACCCGTCACGAGGTAATTGTTCCGGGGATCTGTCACCATATAATCCAGCAGAAATTCAGCGTTGCTCTTTAATAAAGGATAAGCGGTTTCTTTCAGGAAGTTTTTGTCTTGTGTATATTCGTACTGTGTCCACACGTGAGAAGTGATCCACGAAGAGGCAGTCGGGAACAGTCCCCAGAGAATACTGCCTGATACGGCTGCGTATCCCCACGGATTCGATGTGGTGTGGGCGGTCCATCCTTTGCAGCCATATAAGTCCTGAGCTATTTTTGAACCATGTACAGACAGGTCTTTGATATAGTCGAAAAGCGGGAGATGACACTCGGGCAGGTTACCTACATTGGCGATCCAGTAGTTCTGTTCCGTATTGATATCCAGATGATAATCGTTCGTCCAGCCCATGTGGCAAGCCAGATTATCATTGAAGAACCCTTGCAGTGCTACGGGTAGCGGAGAGTTGGGACGTGAAGACGAAATCAGCAGATAACGGGCATACTGGAAGAATAAAGCGTCCAGTCCCGGATCAGATTCTCCTGCTTTCACTCGTGCCCAGCGCTGGTCGTTTGGCAAATGGCTGAATTTTCCATTTTCTCCGAACGAGAGGGCTACCCGGGAGAAAAGTGGGGTATAGTCTTCTACATGTGTATTTCTCAGTGTCTTGAAACTCTTTTTGGAGGCTGCTTCAATTGTTTCCTTGCATTTTTGCTGATAGTCGTATCCTGCAAATGTCGTATTCTTATAATTGGTACGTACGTCAGACAGTAAGAGTACTTCCGTAGCCTTGTCGATGAGAAGTTTCTTTCCGTCCGCTTTGATGGTCCCTCCTTTTATCTCTGCGGCGATGCGTCCTTCAAACAATACGCCTCCTCTGCCGTGTTTTTCAAATTCGGCATTGCCGGTATAAATCAGTTGATTGCCGGAAGCTACGACTTCCGCATTCCGGAGTGGTTGCAGTTCCAGTTCCACTGTGATGGATTCCGGACGGCTGGCTTTTATATGCATCGCAATTACGTCATCCGGATTGGAGGCGATGCACTGGCGGGTATATTCTGTATCGCCTACTTTGTAGGTGACGGTATTGGTGGCGGTAGTTAAGTCCAGTTCGTGATGATAGTCCGATAATTCTCCTTCCGGGTAGGTGAAATTCAGTTTCAAGTCACCGATCGGAAGATGCGTTCCGGCGGAATGAGGACTTCCTGCCATCGTATTTCCGGCAATGTGGTTGCCTTCGGCGAGGTTGTCTTCAAAAAACAGCTTCCGTATCTGGTCGAGTTTTTCTCTTCCCAACGGGCGTTGTTGATGTTCGTCGTACTCTCCCGACCACATAGTCGATTCGTTCAGGCCGATGGTTTCTGTTTCCACGCCACCATATACCATTGCTCCGAGACGACCGTTTCCTAAAGGAAGAGATTTCATCCATTCGTCGGCGGGTTTGTCATACCATAATTTCATCGTATCTTCGGTCGCCTCCGATGGCAGGCAACCACTAAACAGAAGTGCGGCCCCGATAATCAGGCCTAATGATCTCGTTATGTTTCTCATGTTATAAAATAGTTATTCAATGATGCTGCAAAGGTATCCGGGAAGGTTATTTAAAAAATGCACAAATGCGGCTATTACTGAAACAAATGCGTCAACTGCTTTCTGCGTACCATTTTTTGGCGTATATTTGCCCACATAGCAAACATAATAGCTCTATAGTATATGAAAAAACACCTGATGCGATTGTTCCTCCTGAACTATTTGTTGTTACTCTCTATCTGTGTCGTTCGTGCGCAGGAACGTTCCGATTTTTATTTCACTCATGTCAATGGAGAAAATGGATTGTCGGCAAGTAATGTAAAAGCAATCTTACAGGATAGCTATGGATTTATGTGGTTTGGGACAAAAAACGGACTCAACCGCTATGACGGAACTTCCATTCTTCAATTTGATTGTGATGATTTGGAGGAGGGTACGGGTAATCATAATATTGGTGCTCTTTTTGAGGATAAAGAAAGGAATTTATGGGTTGGTACAGACAGAGGAGTTTATATATATAATCCGGCGGTCGATGTATTTAAACGTTTCAAAATAGCTTCATCAGAAGGAATAACTCTTGATAACTGGGTAGCGGAAATCCTATCTGATTCACTAGATAATATTTGGGTGTTGATTCCTGATCAGGGACTTTTTCGTTATAAAGACGGAAAAGTTCATCATTATTCTTTGTTAGATAAAGACAATTTAAAAAATAATAATCCGGAATGTATTTGTATCAATGAGCAGGGTGAAGTATGGATAGGCACTTCAGGAGTGGGTTTATTCAAGTATAATTATCGGGATGATAAGTTTGAACAATATCTGGCAGACCGAATGGGACGTTCGTTAATTGGCAAAACAATTATAAGTATTTGTTTTCAGAAGGAGAATGCTATCTTGGGAATACATGAAGGAGATTTGCTGAAATATAATACTCGAACAGATGAATTGAGTGAAGTTTCGTTCCTTGGTGAGAAAAAGACATTTTTGCGAGATGTGATGTGTTTCGGAGATGAAATTTGGGTAGGCTCTCTTCATGGAATTTTCATTATTAATGAGAAAGAAAATAATGTTATTCATTTGAAAGAAGACTTGATGCGTTCATTTAGCCTGTCGGATAATAGTATTTATTCTATTTACAAAGATCATGAAGGAGGAATTTGGATCGGGACAATGTTTGGAGGTGTCAACTATCTGCCTAATCGTATCTTGACTTTTGATAAATACGTACCGGGGAGCGATTCACATTCTTTGAATACCAAACGTATCCGTGGATTAGCAGAGGATAATAATGGGTGTATTTGGATAGGTACTGAAGATAATGGTGTTAATGTATTGGACCCTCGAACAGGTAAAGTACATCAGATACATGATAATGTTCCAGGTCGTCTCATTACACTATCAGTAAAACATTATGAAAATCATATATATGTTGGATTATTTAAACAAGGAATGAATGATATCAGTATACCTGGTGAACATCTTAAATATATCAGTGATAAGGAATTGAATATTGAAGAAGGAAGTGTATATAGTTTTTTAAAAGATAGTAAAGGTCGTACCTGGATAGGACCTGGATGGGGATTATATGTGTCACAACCTAAGGAAAGGAAGTTTCGTCGTGTGGAAGAAGTAGGATATAACTGGGTTTTTGATATAATGGAGTCCAAAGATGGCATAATTTGGCTTGCTACTATGGGAAATGGTGTATGGAAATGTGATCCTAAAACCAATTCTTATAAGAATTATTCTTATAAAGAAGGAGTGGACAACTCTCTAAGTTCGAACTCCGTCAGCTCCATCATGCAGGACAGCAAGGGGAATATATGGTTCTCTACCGACCGTGGCGGTATATGCAGGTATAATGAAGCACAGGATGACTTTACGACTTTCAGTATCGAAGACGGACTACCGGACGATGTCGCTTATAACATCTTGGAGGACGATGCCGGAAATCTGTGGTTTGGCACCAATAAAGGATTGGTCAGGTTTAATCCTGAGAGTAAGGATATACGTGTTTTTACCAACAAAGACGGGCTGTTGGGCAACCAGTTCAATTATCAGTCGGCGTTGAAAGCTCAGGATGGACGATTCTATTTTGGCGGGGTGGACGGATTGATCGCTTTTGACCCTACGGTTCAGGAAGAAGAGAAGCCGCTCCCTCCTGTCTACATTTCCAAGTTTAGTATATATAATAAGGAGGTAACGGTTCATACTCCCGGCTCACCCTTAAAACAATGCATCGTACATACGGATGAAATTGTATTGCCTTACGACCAGTCCAATATCAGTTTTGACGTGGCTTTGCTCAGTTACTCTACTGCCGAGTCCAACCAATACTATTATCGTATGGAACCACTTGACAGGGACTGGGTACGGGCAGCCAGCAACCAGAATATTTCGTATGCCAAACTTCCGCCGGGAAAATATACTTTCCGGGTGCAGGCTACTCACGGCAATAAGTCCGAGTCGTCCATGCGCTCTCTGTCTATTATCATTCTTCCTCCGTGGTGGCAGTCTGTCATTGCGTACGTTGTATATACCGTATGTATTATCCTCATTGTGGTAGGTGTCATCTTATGGTACAAACGCCGCAAGGAGAAACAACTGGAAGAGCGGCAAAAGCTGTTCGAGATTGAAAAGGAGAAAGAACTGTATGAATCCAAAGTAGACTTCTTCACAGAGATAGCGCATGAAGTACGCACTCCTTTGACCCTGATCAACGGTCCCCTTGAAGCCATTGGGGAAATGGAAATACAGGAACCCAAGATGAAGAAATATATCAGTGTGATGGTTCAGAACACCAAACGCCTGCTGGAACTTACCGGGCAACTGCTGGACTTCCAGAAGATTGGCGCCAACAAGCTGACCATGAAATTTGAGAGTGTGGACATTACCGAACTTCTTGCCGGAATCGTGGAACGCTTTGAAGTGACGTTCAGTTTGAACCGCAAAGAATTGCAGTTGAAATCGACAGAAGAGCAGGTATGGGCAGCTGTGGATAAAGAAGCGATAACCAAGATACTGAGCAACCTGCTCAATAATGCGTTGAAATATGCCAGCCGGAATGTACTTGTGGAACTGGAAAAGGGAGAGGGCAGCTTTACGATTCGTGTCACCAGTGACGGAAACAAGATTCCGGCAGAAGTCAGCCAGTATATATTCGAACCCTTCTATCAGGTGGACAGAAAAGAAAAGCCTCGCAACGGGGTGGGAATCGGATTGTCTCTGGCACGTTCGTTGGCGTCATTGCACAAAGGTACCATCTATCTGGATACCAATCAGGAGAATAATGTTTTTGTACTGACCATTCCTTTGAATATGGAAGGCATGAAACTGGAAAACCATAAAACCATACAGAAGGACATTGTCGAACTGGATGAACATACCCCCGTCACGACAGATATATATGGATATACCCTCCTGCTGGTGGAAGACAATGAAAGCATGCTGACCTTTATTCACGAACGCTTGCAGGAAAGCTTTACCGTAGAGACAGCGATGAACGGGGTAGAAGCGCTGGAAATATTGCGGAGCAGCCATATAGACTTGATCATCAGTGATATCATGATGCCTGTAATGGATGGCTACCAACTTTGCAAGGAAGTAAAATCGGACATGGAACTTTCTCATATCCCTATCATCTTCCTGACAGCTAAAAATGATATCGACAGCAAGATCAACGGTCTGAAATATGGTGCGGAAGCCTATGTGGAGAAACCTTTCTCTTTCAATTATCTGAAAGAACAAGTCCTGTCTTTGCTCGACAACAGGCGCAGGGAGAGAGAAGCTTTCGCAAAACGCCCGTTCTTCTCCGTCAACAATATGCAGATGAATAAGGCGGACGAAGAATTTATGAATAAGGTGATCAAAGTGATTGAAGATAATATAACCGATGACAACTTCGGTGTAGAACGTATGGCAGACATACTCTGTATGAGCCGTTCCAGTTTGTTAAGGAAAATCAAGACGCTGTTCAACTTGTCTCCGCTTGATTTTATCCGGTTGATCAAGCTAAAAAAGGCAGCCGAATTTATTCAGGAAGGGAAATACCGTATCGGAGATATCTGCTACATGGTCGGTATCAATTCACCGTCTTATTTCAGCAAGTTGTTCCTGAAACAATTCGGCATGACCCCCAAAGATTTTGAGAAACAATACCAATCCGGCAAGCAGATCGTTATCACGCAGGAGATAAAGAATGTCGATGCAGGAGCGGGAACAAAATAGATAAAATACCTCTCTTAGCCCGCATTGGAGCTTATTTGCCGTATTTTTATCATTTTTTGAATCGTTTGTACATAGTAAAGGAGTTGCCAATCCTTACCTTTGTGGCATACCTTAATAAGAGAAAAAAAGTTTCTTATTCGGGTATGCTTTATTTTTTTACACTAGAATATTATACCATATGAAAAACCAAAAGCTGCTACTACAAAAAATGTCCGGAGTATCCCTGATGCTTCTTCTGTTTCTTTTCTTTTCTAACTGTGCGGGTGGAGGCGGAACGTTCTCTACCGATGTATGGAATATAACTTATGACGATCAGGAAGGTGGTATATCACTCACCTATAAGTCAAAAAATATTTGTAACGGAATGTATGCTTCCTATCAATGGGAAGGGAAGGAAATAAAGACGAGTGATTATGCCCGCCATAAAATCAGTACGGGCAAAGTATCCGATTCTTTCGGGAAGGGACATATATATAAGGTAGAATACACGGATAAGGAACTTCCTGAACTGACCCAGTATTTCTATCTTTATCCGGATAAAGAATATATACTGACCGACTTCACGGTAGAAGCGAAAGAGGAAATCAGTTCCGCCAAAATGGCTCCGGTCAATGTCGATTCCATTTCCGGATTCTTGCAGGCAGGTGACAACCGTGCCCTTTTTGTTCCGTTCGACAATGACAAATGGATCAGATATCAGTCTCATCCGCTTGGTTTCGATACGTTGGTTAGTTATGAAGTAACAGCCATATTCAATAATGAAAGCCGGAACGGCCTGGTAATCGGTTCCGTAGAACATGACAACTGGAAAACAGCTGTTTCGATAGGCAAGGGAATGAATGATAATATAGGTTCGCTGGTATGTTATGGGGGCATAGCAGATGAGCAGACCCGTGATGTGAAAGTTCACGGTGCATTAGTAGGTAAAAAGATTAAATCCCCTAAAGTTTTTTTGGGTTTCTTTGAAAATTGGTGCGATGGACTGGAAGCGTATGCGAAAGCCAACGCTGTAATTGCCCCTCCCAAAGCATGGGAGAAAGCTGTTCCATTTGGTTGGAACAGCTGGGGGGCATTACAATTCAACCTGACGTATGAGAAAGCGATGGAAGTCTCCGACTACTTCAAGGAGAATCTGCAAAATAATCATTTCGTAAACCCCGACCAGACTGTTTATATCGGTCTGGATTCCGGTTGGGACTGTATGAATGAAGAACAGCTGAAATCCTTTATCGAAAAGTGTAAGTCGAACGGGCAGATCGGTGGTATCTACTGGACTCCGTTCACCGACTGGGCACGCGACCCGGAACGGACGGTGGATGCCGCACCGGAATATAAGTACAAAGATATCTATCTCTATGCCAACGGAAAGCCGCAGGAGCTGGATGGCGCTTATGCGGTCGACCCTACGCATCCGGCAGTAGAGGCTATGATGAAAAAGACTTCCGGTTTATTCCACCGTGCCGGATTTGAGTATGTAAAGATGGACTTCATGACACACGGTGCAATGGAAGCCGACAAATGGTATAATCCCGAAATCAAGACAGGTATACAAGGATATAATTATGGCATGAAGTTGCTCAACCAGTACTTTGGCGATATGTATATCAACCTGTCCATTTCTCCTGTCTTCCCTGCCCAGTATGCGCAATCACGCAGAATAGCCTGTGATGCCTGGAATCAGATCAAGGATACCGAATATACATTGAATGCTCTTTCATACGGCTGGTGGCAGAAGTATATCTACCAATATAATGATGCCGATCATATCGTCCTGAGAGATGCCACTGACGGGGAAAACCGTGCCCGTATTACTTCGGGTGTCATTACCGGCATTTACATTACAGGAGATGATTTCAGTGCAGGCGGGGGAAAAGACGGTAAAGAGAAGTCACAGAAATACCTGACGAATCCGGAGGTAAATGCTGTGGCAACAGGAGAAGTGTTCCGTCCGGTAGAAGGAAACGGGGAAAAGTCGGAACATATCTTTGTAAGACAGACTCCTGACGGTCGTTTCCATTGTGCGGTATTCAACTATTCGGATCAGGAACAGACTACTACGCTCTCATTGGAAAGAATAGGGCTGGATAAAGCACGCAGCTATCAGGTGAAAGAATTATGGAGCGGCAACGAGACTTCTGCCGAAGGACAGCTCGAAGTAACTGTACCCTCTAAAGATGTGCAATTATTTGAATTTAAATAACCGAAAAATGAAAAAATACCAATTAACACTCTTATCGTTATGTGTGGCGGCCTTTGCGCAGGCTAAGGTTACACTACCCTCATTTTTTACCGATAATATGGTCATTCAGCAAAACAGCCGGCTGACTTTACCGGGAAAAGCGAAGGCCGGTAAACAGGTGACCGTAAAGGTGAGCTGGAATAATGAAAAATATACGACTCAAGCGGCAGCCGACGGTCATTTTACGATAGAAGTCCCGACTCCGTCTGCCGGAGGACCTTATCAGATAACTGTCTCGGATGGGGAGAAACTGGTGTTGAACAACGTCCTGTCGGGCGAAGTATGGATCTGTTCCGGACAGTCGAATATGGAAATGCCCGTTGCCGGATGGGGAAAAGTAATGAACTACGAGCAGGAAGTGGCAGATGCTGACTATCCCTCTATCCGCCTGTTGCAAGTGAAGAAAACCGTAGCTTTCTCTCCGCAGGAAAACGTAGAAATGAATATGAACGGCTGGCAGGAATGTAGTTCCGCTACTGTGCCGGAATTTTCTTCTGTTGCTTATTTCTACGCCCGTAAATTGTGGAAAGAGCTGAATATACCTGTCGGGGTGATTGATTGTACGTGGGGTGGGACACCTGTCGAATCGTGGACAAGTCATCAGACATTGAAGCAGGTCATGGGATTCCAGAAAAAGATGGCCGAAATGGAAAGCGCAGGTTTCCGGAGAGAGAAGCTTGTCGAACTTTATCACCGGGAAATGGACGAATGGCTTCAGAAGTTTGATGTTAAGGACCCCGGATTAAAAGACGGAACTCCACAATGGATATCAGCCCTTCAGGAAGGGAATGAATGGAAACCGATGGAACTGCCCGCCTATTGGGAAACTCGCGGACTGAATTTTGACGGTACCGTCTGGTTTCAGAAAGAAGTGGAAATACCTGCTGACTGGAACGGTAAGGAGATTACCTTCCATCTGGCCATGATCGACGATGATGATATTACTTACTTTAACGGCAAGGAAATCGGAAGAACGTCGGGATGTAATACGGTGCGTGCTTATCAGATTCCCGCAGCATTGGCAAAGGCAGGCAAAGGAGTGATCACCATACGTGCCATCGATTATGGCGGCGAAGGCGGTATACACGGAGAACCCCGGCAGATGTACATGGAAGCGAACGGCAAAAAGATTTCCCTGGCAGGCAACTGGAACTATCATATCGGTGTGTCGATGACTGGTGCACCTTCCAGACCTTTGTCTCCCGAAGGAACCGGATGGCCGACATCCTGCTACCCAACTGTACTTTACAATGCAATGATACACCCTTTTACAGTCTTTCCTATCAAAGGAGCTATCTGGTATCAGGGAGAGAATAACGTAGGATTTGACGAACAATACAGAGTACTGTTCCAGTCAATGATAACAGACTGGAGAAGAGCATGGAAGCAGGATTTTCCGTTCTACTTTGTGCAGTTGGCCAATTATCTGAAACCGGAAGAAGTGCAGCCGGACTCTAAATGGGCGGCTCTCCGTGATGCGCAGGCACATGCGCTGCATTTGCCCAATACAGGTATGGCATGCGCTATCGATCTTGGTGAAGATTATGATATCCACCCGAAGAACAAGCAGGAGGTAGGAAGACGACTGGCACAAGCGGCATTGGCAAAGACTTACAACAAAGGTACGTATGAAGTTCCCGCTTATCAGGGATACCGTATTTCGGGACGTACGCTGATTCTTAGCTTCGATCAGGAAATTGTAGCTAGAGAAGGTGAGCCGAAAGGCTTTATACTGGCAGGTCCGGACGGAAAATTTGTTCCGGCACAAGCTATCATTCGCGGAAAAGAAGTCATTCTGCAGTCCGACCGGATAGAAATACCGACGGCAGCCTGCTACGCGTGGGCAGATAATCCGGTCTGCAACCTATATGGCAAGAGCGGGCTTCCCGTCCCTCCGTTCCGTACCAGAGAATAAATATAAACCATAATAATGTACACAATGAAATTAAAAGCATTCTTACTTTTTTTTCTTTTGAGTTCTTTTTCTCTTTTGCAGGCTTCTGACAAGCCGCTTATCAAAATAGAAACTGAACGGACCAGCCTTATCTATCAGGTAGCTGATAACGGACGTCTGTATCAGAAATACTTAGGCAAAAAGCTTCACCACGACTCTGATATCCAGTATCTGCCACAAGGAACCGAGGCATATCTGACTCATGGTATGGAAGATTACTTTGAACCGGCTATTCACATACGCCATAACGACTACAACTCTTCACTGCTGTTGAAATACGTAGATCATTCGAGCAATAACACCGGCAACGGAATCAACGAGACGGTGATTACCCTTAAAGATGATAAATATCCTGTTACCGTAAAGCTGCATTATGTAGCTTATGACAAAGAGAATATTATCCGTACATTCACTGAAATCAGCCACGAAGAGAAGAAGCCTGTCATACTTAGTAAGTATGCTTCTTCGATGCTTCACCTGAACAGTAGCAAGTATTTCCTGACCGAGTTTTCCGGTGACTGGGCACACGAGGCCAATGTGACTGAAAGAGAGCTTGCCTTCGGTAAGAAAGTAATCGATACCAAGTTGGGTGCACGCGCCAATATGTTTGTTTCCCCTTTCTTCCAACTGGCTCTTGACAATCCTTCGCAGGAAAATGCCGGAGAAGTATTGGTAGGAACCATCGGATGGACTGGCAACTTCCGTTTTACTTTCGAAGTAGACAACAAGAACGAACTGCGTATAATCAGCGGAATCAATCCGTATGACTCGGAATACAGTCTGCCCGCAAAGGAAGTGTTCCGCACTCCGGACTTTTATTTCACGTACAGCACGCAGGGAAAAGGAGAGGCAAGCCGTAGCTTCCATGACTGGGCGCGCAATCACCAGGTGAAGAAAGGGAACGAAACACGTATGACTTTACTTAATAACTGGGAATCTACCTATTTCGATTTTGATGAAAACAAACTGATCGGTCTGATGGATGAGGCTACCAAACTGGGGGTAGACATGTTCTTGCTGGATGATGGCTGGTTTGCCAACAAGTATCCCCGTAGCAGTGACCATCAGGGTCTGGGCGACTGGGAAGAAACTGCCGGTAAACTGCCGAACGGAGTAGGACGTCTCGTGGAAGAGGCGCATAAGAAAGGTATCAAGTTCGGTATATGGATAGAGCCGGAAATGGTGAATCCGAAAAGCGAGCTTTACGAGAAACATAAGGACTGGGTGATTCACCTGCCCAACCGTGACGAATATTACTTCCGTAACCAGATGGTACTCGACCTCAGTAACCCGAAGGTACAGGATCATGTATTTGGCGTGGTCGATAACCTGATGACTAAATATCCCGGCATCGCCTTCTTTAAGTGGGACTGCAACAGTCCGATAACCAATATCTATTCGGTGTATCTGAAAGATAAGCAGTCTCATCTGTATATCGATTATGTGCGTGGACTCTACAAGGTATTGGACAGGATCAAGGCTAAATATCCCGATCTTCCGATGATGCTGTGTGCCGGTGGCGGCGGACGCTCCGATTATGAAGCATTGAAGTATTTCACAGAGTTCTGGCCGAGCGACAATACCGATCCTATCGAGCGCCTGTTTATACAATGGGGGTACTCGCAGGTATTCCCGAGTAAGACGCTGTGTGCCCACGTCACTACCTGGAATCGTGGAACCAGCATCAAGTTCCGTACCGATGTGGCCATGATGTGCAAGTTAGGTTTCGACATCAAACTGGAGGATATGAACCAGAACGAACATCTGTACTGCGATCAGGCTGTGAAGAACTACAATCGCCTGAAACCGGTCATTCTGGAAGGCGATATGTATCGTCTCGTTTCTCCTTACGGAAGCAATCATACCTCTTCCATGTTTGTAGGAAAAGACAAGAAAACGGCTGCTGTATTTGCGTTCGACATCCATCCGCGCTATGCCGAAAAGACATTGCCTGTCCGCCTGCAAGGATTGGATATCAACAAAATGTATCGTGTGAAAGAAATCAATATGATGCCGGGCAGCAATTCTTCACTCAAAGGCAACGATCAGGTTTTCTCCGGAGAATATCTGATGAATGTCGGACTGGATCTTTTCACGACACAGCAACTGAACAGCCGTCTCATTGAAATAACAGCAGAATAAAAGCATATAGGAAACATAGCTTATAAAAACACCACGAACCATGAAGAAATTACTTTTAAGTGTATGTGCATTTTCATTGACTCTCGCTACATTGCAGGCAGGGGAAATCACTAAATATGTAAATCCATTTATTGGAACTGGGGCCATCGATGGGGGACTCTCGGGTAATAATTATCCGGGGGCAACCTCACCGTTTGGTATGATACAACTTTCTCCGGACACCAGTGAAGCGCCCAACTGGGGCGATGCTTCCGGGTATGACTATAACCGGAGTACCATTTTTGGCTTTAGCCATACCCGTCTGAGTGGTACGGGAGCTTCGGACCTGATCGACGTTACATTGATGCCGACCAGTAGCGGACGCACCTCTTCCACATTCACCCATGACGAGGAGAAAGCCAGCCCCGGTTATTATCAGGTAATGCTGAAGGATGAGAATATCAATGTAGAACTGACCACTACTCAGAGAAACGGTATTCACCGCTATCAATACCCCGCCGGTAAAGATGCGGAAGTTATACTGGATATGGATCATTCGGCAGATAAAGGTAGTTGGGGACGCCGGATTATCAATGCTCAGATCCGTATTCTGAATGATCATGCAGTGGAAGGTTACCGTATCATTACCGGATGGGCGAAACTGCGTAAAATCTATTTCTATATGGAGTTTTCAAGCCCTATCCTTACTTCTACCTTGAGAGATGGCGGACGTGTCCATGAAAACACAGCAGTGGTCAACGGCACTAATCTTCATGGCTGCTTCCGTTTCGGCAAGCTGAATGGAAAGCCGCTGACGTGTAAGGTAGCCCTTTCGTCCGTCTCTATGGAGAATGCCCGTCAGAACATGGAACAGGAAGCTCCGCACTGGGACTTCGACCGCTATATGGCTGCTGCGGATGCCGATTGGGAAAAGCAACTGGGAAAGATTGAAATAAAAGGTACGGAAGTCCAGAAAGAGATATTCTATACGGCTCTTTACCACACGATGATACAGCCTAATACCATGTCTGACGTGAATGGCGAATACATGGCTGCTGACTATACAGCCCGTAAAGTGGGCGACAATGAAACTCATTATACCACATTCTCCCTGTGGGATACTTTCCGTGCCTCCCATCCTCTCTATACCCTGCTGGAACCCGAACGGGTGACTGACTTCGTGAAGAGCATGATACGCCAGTATGAATACTACGGTTACCTGCCTATCTGGCAATTATGGGGGCAGGATAATTACTGTATGATCGGCAACCATTCCATCCCTGTGATTACTGATGCCATCCTGAAAGGCATTCCCGGGATTGATGTGGAAAAAGCCTATGAAGCGGTGTATAACAGTTCGGTAACCTCACATCCCAACTCTCCTTTTGAAGCGTGGGAGAAGTATGGCTTTATGCCTGAAAATATTCAGACTCAATCGGTTTCCATCACTTTGGAACAGGCTTTCGATGACTGGTGTGTCGCACAACTGGCTGAGAAACTGAATAAGGATGCTGATTATGAGCGATTCCATAAACGTTCTGAGTATTATCGTAACCTTTTCCATCCGAAAACGAAGTTCTTCCAGTCCAAGAATGACAAGGGAGAATGGATCGAACCTTTCGATCCTTATCAGTACGGTGGAAATGGCGGCCATCCGTTCACCGAAGGAAATGCATGGCAGTATTTCTGGTATGTCCCGCACAATATTCAGGCTTTGATGGAACTGACAGGCGGAACGAAGGCCTTTGAGCAAAAGCTGGATACGTTCTTTACTTCCAATTATAAGAGCGAACAGATGAATCATAACGCTTCGGGATTTGTGGGACAATATGCACATGGCAATGAGCCCAGCCATCACGTAGCTTATCTCTATAACTTTGCAGGTCAGCCGTGGAAGACTCAGAAGTATGTCAGCCATATTCTGAATACGTTGTATAACAATACATCCTCGGGATATGCCGGAAATGATGACTGCGGTCAGATGTCTGCATGGTACGTATTCAGTGCGATGGGATTCTATCCGGTCAATCCTGCCGACGGTCGGTATATCATCGGCTCTCCGCTTCTGGATGAGTGTACTTTGAAACTGGCAGGAAATAAGGATTTTCATATCCGGACCATCCGTAAGTCTCCCGAAGATATCTACATTCAGTCGGTAACTTTGAATGGAAAGAAACATAAAGATTTCTTCATCACTCACCAGGATATAATGAACGGTGGTACGATGGTCTTTAAGATGGGAAAGAAACCGTCCGGCTGGGGAAAGTAACCAAAGAATAAAAAGAAATCGTTTTTGTATTCAAATAAATTCAGATAAACATGCGAATCATTAAATTGACAGTTTTAGCCTTGTGTCTGGGCGTTTCGGTAGTTTGGGCCGATGACCGACCGATTTATAAAGATAAGAATGCTCCGATCGAAGATCGTGTTGAAGATTTATTGCGCCGGATGACCTTGCGCGAGAAGGTAGGGCAGTTGCAGCAGCGTTGTACTTGGGATATCAATAATATTGGAGGTACATATAATGGGGAAAGCTTCGGCACTGCTCACGAGATGAATATATCGGCTCAGCAAGCCGCCGATTTATACCAGAAGATACATGAATATATGGCAAACGAGACCCGTCTGGGTATTCCTATCCTGACTTCGGCAGAAGGTATTCATGGTATTTTGCAGAACGGATGTACTATATTCCCACAAGCTATCGCACAGGGGAGCACATGGAATCCCGACTTGATCTGCCAGATGACGGAAGCCGAAGCGGCAGAAGCACGTGTGATGGGGATTCGTCAGGTCTTGTCTCCGGTGTTGGACATTGCGCGCGAGTTGCGCTGGGGACGTGTGGAAGAGACTTTCGGAGAAGATCCTTACCTTATATCTGAAATGGGGATCGGTTTCGTTCGCGGTTTCCAGAAGAATGGAGTAGGATGTATGCCCAAGCATTTCGTTGCACACGGTACGCCTACAGGCGGACTGAACAGTGCTTTCGTAGCCGGTGGTGAGCGTGAATTGCGTAATTTGTATATGTATCCTTTCGCTCGTGTCATCAAAGAAGCCGATCCGGTTGCGGTCATGAGTTGCTATAGCGCTTATGACGGAATCCCTGTGACGGGTTCTTCCTACTTTATGACCGATATCCTGCGTGGAGAACTGGGCTTTAAAGGTTTTGCATATTCTGACTGGGGTTCTGTCGACCGTCTGAAAACATTCCATATGGCAGCTCCCAGCACCGAAGCTGCTGCTAAAATGGCTCTGACGGCTGGTATTGATATAGACGTTTGGGACGCGGCGTATGAAACCTTGCAAGGTCAGGTGGAGAAAGGTCAGCTGGATGTGATGTATATCGACCGTGCCGTTCGTCGTATTTTGACGGCTAAGTTTAAACTGGGCCTGTTTGACGATCCTTATGGTGATCCGAAGAGTGTCAGCAAGGTCGTTCGTAACAAGCAACATGTGGAACTGGCCAAGAAGGTAGCGGATGAAAGTGCCGTATTGTTAGAAAACAAGAATAATATATTGCCGTTGGACTTGTCCAAATACAAATCGATCGCTGTGGTAGGACCGAACGGAGATCATGGAGTTGCCGGAGATTATGCATGGGTGAATCCGGAAGATCGCGAATGTGTATCTTTGTATGAAGGTATCAAAAATGTATTCGGCAAGAAAGTAACGGTCAACCATGTGGACGGCTGTGACTGGTGGAGCCAGAATGAAGAGGGTATTGCCGATGCGGTGAAGATGGTGGAAAAGAGTGATCTGGCAATTGTGGCAGTGGGTACGCGCAGTTATTGGCTGGGGCGTAATGCAAAGGATCATAAAGTAACTTCGGGTGAAGGGTTTGATTTATCTTCATTGGAGCTTCCGGGCAAGCAGCTGGAACTGATGAAAGCTGTGAAGGCAACAGGTAAACCTATGATTGTAGTTCTGATTACCGGTAAACCGTTGGTTCTTTCGTGGGCAAAGGAAAATGCAGATGCTATATTGGTGCAATTCTACGCGGGTGAGCAACAAGGTAACTCAATGGCTGAGATTCTGCTGGGAAAAGTAAATCCTTCGGGACGTTTAAATATATCCTTTCCCAGAAGTACAGGTAATACTCCTTGTTATTATAACTATTATCCCACTGACCGTGAGCAATGGTTTGACCAGGGTGGTTCGCCGGATGATCCTAAGGGACACTATATCTTTGAGAAACCGTATGCCTTGTACAACTTCGGATATGGTCTGAGCTATACCGATTTCAAATATAACACCTGTACATTGAGTGATTCCATCTTCTCTGATAAAGGAAAACTGATGGTGAATGTAGAAGTGGAAAATACCGGAAAACGGGAAGGTCAGGAAGTCGTTCAGCTATATGTACGCGACATGGTCAGTTCTATTTCTACTCCTATCCAGCAATTGAAGGCATTCAAGAAAATCAACCTTAAACCGGGAGAAAAAACAATGGTTTCACTGGAACTGCCTATTTCCGAACTGGCTTTTTACAATGCATATATGAGAAAAGTGGTAGAACCGGGAGAGTTTGAGATACAGGTCGGCAGTTCGTCGGACAGGATTCATTTCAAGAATACTATTGTAGTTAAATAGTTGCTGTTTATGGAGTTAAAATACAAACATATCTTCGTGCTCATTGCCCTCTCTCTGGGGACATGGGGACAACCGAAGGTTACGTACCGGCAAATTGTGACTTCGCCTATTGACAGCTGGGTAGAGGTAACAGACCGGACAAAGGCAATGAATGGCGAAACTCAGGAGGAGGCAAGCGTATCAAATGGCAAAGGGCAGACAATCGAAGGATTCGGGGCATGTTTTAATGAACTGGGCTGGGTGTCACTTGGATTGTTGCCTTCCGCTGACCGCGAGTCAATAATGAAAGAGCTTTTTCTTCCGAATTATGGAGCCAATTTCACTATTTGCCGGATGCCGATAGGAGCAAACGATTTCTCCCGTGACTGGTATTCGTACAATGAGAATGACGGTGACTTTAAGATGAAGAATTTCTCGATACAAAACGATACAGAGACTCTGATACCGTTTATAAAGAGCGCACAACTTCAGAATGCTGATATAAAGGTTTGGGCATCACCCTGGTGCCCTCCTTCCTGGATGAAGCATAACAAACATTATGCAAGTGCCGTGTGTGATCCTTCGTTGAAGAATACGAAGTTTGACAATGGACTTCCGGCTGACCGTGCGGGAAGGGAAGGAATGGATATGTTTATTCTGAAGCCCGAATATCTGAAAGCATACGCGCTGTATTTCTCGAAGTTTATTAAGGCTTACAGAAAGGCAGGGATTGACATCTTTGGTGTAATGCCTCAGAATGAGTTCAACTCGGCACAGATTTTTCCCAGTTGCTGCTGGACGGCACAAGGATTAGCTTCCTTTGTCGGTGATTATCTGGGACCTGAGATGAAGAAGCTTAATGTGGATGTCATGTTCGGTACCATGGAGCGTGCAAACTATCTGTTGGTAGACACCATATTGCAGGATTCTAACGCGAAGAAGTACGTCAAGGCAGTCGGTTTTCAGTGGGCAGGAAAGGATGCGGTGAAGGAAGTGAGAAGGCATTATCCAAAGATGAAACTGATGCAGACTGAGCAGGAATGTGGTGACGGACACAACGACTGGAACGGCATGCTCCATTCATGGGATTTGCTTAAACACTATATGGACAATGGTATTTCGATATACAATTATTGGAATGTTTCCCTTGAAGAAGGAGGAATCAGTCGTTGGGGATGGAGGCAAAACTCATTGGTGGTGGTGAACCCTGAATCAAGAACGTTCAGATTTACTTATGAGTATTATCTGATGAAACATATCAGTCATTTTGTGTTGCCGGGTGCTGTCTATCGTCCGGTGGAAGGTTCTGCCAAAGAGATACTGGCATTCGAAAATCCTGATGGAAGTACCGTGTTGTTGTATATGGAGAAGGAAGGCAAGGATAAGACGGTGACGGTAAAGCTGAAAGGCACGTCATTCCGGTTCTTTACGAAAGCCAATTGTCTGAATACGATAAAGGTGGATTAACAGGTAAAAAAGGTATTCGTCCGCACGGGACGAACCGAATTATAAAAAAATAGGTACGGATTACACGGATGAACACGGTTTTTAGATACTCAATCTCTTAAAACCGTGTTCATCCGTGTAATCCGTGCCTAAATAATATTTATTTTGCCTCTTCGGAAGTCTGTAACATCTGGAACAGCTTATCCAACTTCGGAGCCATAATGATTTCCGTACGGCGGTTCTTGCTTCTTCCTTCTGCTGTTTCATTGTCGTCAACAGGCATATATTCGCCACGGCCACTGGGCTGTATCTGCAAAGGATTTACACCGTAATTCTTAATCAGGATACGTACTACAGAAGTAGCACGGATTACACTTAAATCCCAGTTATCTTTGAACTGTACCGTGTTGATCGGCTTATTGTCGGTGTGGCCTTCAATAAATACATCAATGTCGGTTTGCTTATTCAGTACTTCCGCCAACTTGCCGAGCGCTTCTTCACCGCGTTTGTCCAAACGGGCGCTTCCTGACTGGAACAGCAGTTTATCCGACATCGCTACATACACTTTGCCGTCTTTCTCGCGAACGGTCAGCTCTTCAGTGCTAAAGCCCAGTAAGGCGTCTTTCACACTGTTCAGCAGTTGCTTCACTTTCTCGTTCTGGGCATTAATCATGTCCTGTAGCTCGTTGATGGTGCGTTCTCTTTCGCTGAGTTCGTTTTTCTTCTGACTCAACAAGGCATTCAGTTTTTCCTGTTCGGTCATGTTAGTGCTGAGCATGCTCTGATACTGGCGGATACTGTTTCCCATCTGTGTCGTATCACGCAGGAGCTTCTTGATCTGTGCCGACATCTGGTCGCCTGTATTACGGCAATCGGTCAGCAGGCTCTGCAAGCTATCGATACTTGCCATACGTGCGGCTTCTGTCATCATGAACTTCTTTTTCGTTACACACGAAGTACACAATAATAAGGTAAGGAGAGTAAATAATGCAATTTTCTTCATGACGCTTTATTTTTTTTGCAAAGAAATAATATTCTTGCGAAGATTACAAAAAATCTTTTATTAAACTCTGTATCATATGGTAAAGAAATACTTTGGATGCTGTTACTTGTTGAAAGTTACTTCATGCCAAGTTATGCAGCCTCCCGGATAATGCAGGGAAATCAGCGTTGCAGAAACTCACAAAGTTTCTGTACAGCCAGTGCACGGTGACTGATCTTATTCTTTATTTCGTTTCCCAGCTCGGCAAAAGTCTGTTGGTAGCCTTCGGGTTTGAATATCGGATCATAACCAAAGCCGGAATCCCCACGTTTTTCTTGGATGATTTCTCCTTTTATCACTCCTTCAAAGAGATATTCCTTTCCATCTAAAATCAGCGAAATGGCAGTACGGAATTGTGCTTTCCGGTTCTCTTTTCCTTCCAGTTCGTGAAGCAGCTTGCGCATATTCGCCTGAGCATCGTGTCCCTCGCCTTCGGCATAACGGGCAGAGTATACCCCGGGTGCCCCGTTCAGTGCTTCCACTTCCAGTCCGGTGTCATCGGCAAAGCAATCCAGATGATAGTTTTTGTAGATAAAAGAGGATTTCAGTAAGGCATTTCCTTCCAGTGTTTCGGCTGTTTCGGGAATGTCCGTGTGACAGTCGATATCATTCAGGCTGAGCAGTTCTATCTGATTCCCGAGGATAGCGGCTACTTCTTCGAGTTTATGAGCATTGTTAGTAGCAAATACAAGCTTGCGTTTCATTGTCTTATTCTTGTTTTAGCGGAATTATCCGGATTCATTCACCTGTTTATTTCACTTTCAACTGATCGAATCCTTCGCCATATACACCAATGACAGAACTCTGTGAGATGAAAGCGTTCGGGTCGATACGTTTTACCAGTCGGAAGATATCCAGCGACTGACGCCTTTTGGCCAGTACGACCAGTACTTTTACGTCGTTTTTGCTATACCATCCGGTGCCGTTGAGTACCGTTACTCCGCGGTCTGTATCTTTGATGATACGGTCGGCTATTTCGTCATACTTCTTGGAGAAGATAAAGAACTGGACGGATTGGCGGGCACTGTTGATAATCCAGTCGAGCACGACACCGATGATGAACAGGGTGACGAAACCGAAGATTACCCGGCGCCAGTCATGGAATACAAAGTAACAGGAGCTGATGATGAATACATCACAAATCATGATCATTCTTCCCAGCGATACGTCTTTGTATTTATTGACAATAGCGGCGATAATATCCGTTCCTCCGGTACTTCCGTTATAATTGAAAGTAATGCCCAGGCCTACACCGCACATAGCCGCACCGATGATACAGGCCATAAAGTCCTGTCCGCTGCCAAGCAGCAGAGGTTTCCCGTCAGCAGACATATCAGGTGTCTGTATGTAGTTATTTACCAGCACTTGGAATATCCACAGCAAGAAGGTCAGCATGAAAATAGCGTAAGTAGTCTTTATGCTGAATCGCGGACCTAATATCTTGATAGCGAATGTCATCAGAACTGCATTGATAATAAAGTACGACCACTGGATAGGAAATCCTGTTGCGTAATAAATGATAGCCCCGATACCGGTAGTACCTCCTGTCGTTATCTGGTAGGGTAGCAAGAACGCCGCCCATCCCAAAGCATAACTTATCAATCCGAGAGTAATGTAGATATAATCTTTCACCTCTCTCATTATTTCCGCCTTTGCTGGTTTGCGCATTTTGGTTTATTATTGGTTAAATCTGTATAGTGCGAACTTGTATTAAGATTCTCTTATACTATTTTCAGGCACGGATTACACGGATTAACGCGGCCTTTTCAATAACTCAAAACCGTGAAATCCGCGTAATCCGTGCCTAAAATCTATTATACTACTACGTTTACAATCTTTTTCGGCACGACGATGATCTTCTTCGGTGTTTTGCCTTCGATCCATTTCTGCGAACGTTCGTCGGCTAATACGGCAGCCTGAATGGTGTCCGAAGCGGCATCAGCGTCAAACTCCATGTTGAAGCGTGCTTTTCCGTTGAAGGAGATGGTATAGTTGATCGTATCTTCTTTCAGATATTCTTCGTTGAATGCGGGCCATGCGGCATCGCATACGGAAGTTTCGTGTCCCAGTGTATCCCACAACTCTTCGCATACATGCGGAGCGAAAGGAGCGAGAACGATAATGAGCTGTTCCAGTATCTCTTTCTTGCTGCATTTCAGATTGGAGAGTTCGTTGACACAAATCATGAATGCGCTGACAGAGGTATTGTATGAGAACTGTTCGATATCTCCCGTTACCTTCTTGATCAGCTTGTGAAGACTCTTCAATTCTTCTTTCGTTGCAGGTTCGTCTTTCACCAGATACTCGTCCGTACGACTGTAGAACAACGACCAGAACTTACGGATAAAGCGGTGTACACCGTCGATACCGTTCGTATCCCAAGGCTTGGATTGCTCCACCGGACCGAGGAACATTTCGTACATACGAAGTGTATCCGCGCCGTATTTATCTACAATCATATCCGGGTTAACCACGTTGAACATTGATTTGCTCATCTTCTCAACTGCCCATCCGCAGATGTATTTTCCGTCTTCGAGGATGAACTCTGCTTCCGCATATTCGGGACGCCATGCCTTGAATGCTTCCAGATCGAGAATATCATTGGATACGATGTTTACATCCACATGAAGCGGAGTAACTTCGTATTGGTCTTTCAGGTTCAGTGAAACGAAGGTGTGAGTATCTTTGATACGATATACAAAGTTACTGCGGCCTTGGATCATCCCTTGATTTACTAACTTTTGGAACGGTTCTTCTACTACGGATGCGCCTACATCGTGCAGGAACTTATTCCAGAAACGAGAGTAGATCAAGTGTCCGGTAGCGTGTTCCGTTCCTCCAACATAGAGGTCTACGTTCTTCCAGTATTCGTCCACTTTCGGGTCCACTAATGCTTGGTGGTTGTGCGGGTCCATGTAGCGCAGATAGTATGCGGAGGAACCGGCAAATCCCGGCATGGTGTTCAGTTCCAACGGGAAGATGGTGATGTTGTCGATCTTCTCATTTTCTACTGTGCACTTGTTTACCGTGTCCCATGCCCACTTAGTGGCATGTCCCAATGGGGGCTCGCCTGTTTCGGTCGGCAGGAATTTGTCTACTTCCGGAAGTTCCAGTGGCAGACAGTCTTCTTCGATTACGTAAGGCATTCCGTTTTTGTAGTAAACCGGGAATGGTTCTCCCCAGTAACGTTGACGTGAGAAAATGGCATCACGCAGACGGTAGTTCACCTTTACACGTCCCAAGTTATGCTCTTTCACATATTGCTTGGTCTTTTCGATGGCTTCTTTGATGGTCAGTCCGTTCAGGGAAAGATCGCAGTAAGGAGTTACATCCGGGCGGGGAGAGTTGCAGACGATTCCTTCTTTGGCGTCGAAACTTTCTTCACTTACGTCACAACCTTCTACCAACGGGCGGATTTCCAGTCCGAAATGCTTGGCAAAAGCATAGTCGCGGCTATCGTGGGCGGGTACGGCCATGATGGCTCCTGTTCCGTATCCTGCCAATACGTAATCGCTGATCCAGATGGGCACTGCTTCACCTGTAAACGGATTGATGGCATACGAACCGCTGAATACACCGGTAACGCTGCGGTCGGCGATACGTTCGCGTTCCGTACGCTTCTTGGTGCGGTCCAGATAGGCGTCTACTTCTGCTTTCTGTTCAGGAGTAGTCAACTGGGCTACCAGTTCACTTTCCGGAGCCAGTACCATGAAGGTCACGCCGAACATGGTATCTGCACGGGTGGTAAAGATGGTAAATTCGAGATCGCTGTCTTTTACTTTAAACTGCACTTCAGCACCTTCGGAGCGTCCGATCCAGTTCTTCTGAGTTTCTTTCAGTGATTCGGTCCAGTCGATGGTATCCAGTCCGTCGAGCAGGCGTTGTGCGTAAGCGGATACACGCAGACACCACTGGCGCATCTTTTTCTGAACTACAGGGAAGCCGCCGCGTTCGCTGACGCCGTCTATTACTTCGTCGTTTGCTAATACGGTTCCCAGTGCCTGACACCAGTTCACCATTGTTTCACCCAGGTAAGCGATGCGGTAGTTCATCAGGATTTCCTGCTGTTCCTTTTCGCTTTTCGCTTTCCATTCTTCGGCGGTAAAGCTGAGTTCTTCGCTGCAGGCAGCGTTGAGTCCTTTGTTTCCGTAGATTGCGAATGCGTCGATCAGTTCTTGGATAGGGCGTGCCTGCTGTTCGTCGTTGCAGTAGTAGCTGTTGAACATTTTGAGGAAAGCCCATTGAGTCCAGTGATAATATTCGGGTTCGCAGGTACGGATTTCACGGCTCCAGTCGAAAGAGAAGCCTATTTTATCGAGTTGCTCGCGATAACGGTCGATGTTGTTGACGGTTGTGATAGCGGGATGCTGTCCGGTCTGGATGGCGTACTGCTCTGCCGGCAAACCGTAAGCGTCGTATCCCATCGGATTGAGTACATTGAAGCCACGCAGTCGTTTGTAACGGGCGTAAATGTCCGAAGCGATGTATCCCAGCGGATGCCCTACGTGCAATCCGGCTCCCGACGGGTAAGGGAACATATTCAATACATAGAATTTCTGCTTCGATTCGTCTTCCGTAACCTGGTAGGTTTTCTCTTCCACCCACCTTTGCTGCCACTTCTTTTCAATCTCCCTGAAATTGTACTCCATAGTGATAAAGTTTTTATTTATAGTGATTTATACTGTTATTTCAATTTGAGCTAGCAAATTTACGTGTTTATTTTCAGATAACCACGTAGTGAGTGAAAAAAACCTTTTTTATGATAAGGTATTGCGTGACAAATGGAGAAATGTCACGGAAAACATCGTCTTGCTATTGACTTTTTTGTTTTTATTTCGTATATTTGGAGGAATATAAAAAGGAAAAGTAATGATAGAATATATAAAAAATATAACATAAGCTCAATAGGTGGATGTGCAAAATTGCATAGCCAGGATAACGAATGGGCAAGAAACTGTGAAGGTTCTTGCCCATTTCTGTTATAATAATTTTATTGAGGCTGCTGGAAACTCCTAAAAATAGTTTATAATAAACTTGGGCACCGTTTATAATAAACTCTCTCGTTATTTATTAAAAAAGCGTAGGGAGTTTATTCGATTTTGGAGGAATAGTGTAAGAAAGGAAGATATACGAATTTGGGGTGTCTGATGGTGGTGATTTGTTTGTAAATTAGAACTTCTTTCTGTAAGGTTGTTTTTTCTATTTAGTTTTTGGATACTGTCTAAATATATTAGGCTTAGTTTTAAAACAAAAAAGAGACAAGAGAAAAATAACACTTAGAGATTTAGAAGGGGGAATAAAGAAAATAGTTTGATATTATCCTATTGGACTTGTCTGCGCTAATGTATATTGTAACATTCTATTTCTCGTTTTACTTTGCTGAAAATGAAATTCTATCATTTTTAGGGTTTGAACTGACAAACCTTTTAAATAAACGTTAAATTAGACCGTATATTCCCCTAAAAACGATCTTTCCCAGCCTATACCTTCATTTTTCTCCTCGAATTAATTGCAAATTAATTACTAAATTAACTAGCGGGACTTACATTTGTGCCAGTTATCATAAAATTCTAAGAAATGAAAAGGCTACTGGTACTATTAACATTGGTTCTCGCATTCTTCTCTGCCAAGGCACAGGAAAACAAAAACTACTGGAATAACAAGCTCAAAATTGTGTCATTCCGGTTACCTCCTCCTCCGGTAGGATATACACCCAAAATCGTAGATTTGAATGGTGGTGGAAAGCCGGACGCTATCTATTCGATTACCCGTGACAGTATTCCGATATTATGGCTGGACGATGACGGAGACATGAGATGGGATGATCTGGAAGGAGATACAAAAAATGACTGTCTTTTGATAGACAGAAACCGTGATGGCATTTACGGTGGACATGGTGATCTTATTATCGACTGGATAGATACCGATAATGACGGAAAAGCCGATATGCAGATTGTCGCCGAGTATCCTCCCCGGAAAGCGGACGAAGTATGGCCAAACGGACACTATATGATCGTGCTGGATACTGACAAGGATAATATCTTCAACTATATTGATTGGAACACCATGCAGATTAAAAGCTGGGACAAGACAGGTATCTGCGATTTCTATATGGATTATAGCGGGCAGTCAGCTTTTCTTAAGATTCATGCCGCTACTTACAATATGCAGGATGTAAGGCTGAACTGGGAAAATCCATTTCTTTTCTACGATGAAGACGGTGACGGACTGAGTGAAATGGCAATCAGACTGGTAGATTCTCCAAAGAAAGTAGATGCCAGTGCACCCGCCAACAGCTTCGTTAACAAGCAGCTGACCGGAAACATCGACTGGGTTTCTATTGCCGTCGATATGGATAATGATAATCGTCCGGGTGATGAATTTGACTTTGACTTCACGCTTTCTTTCAGAGGAAAAGGGTTTGATTACAGAGATCAGGTTCATAAGTTCCGGAATCCCCGATTGGCTGGGACGGATTCTTTCTTTGTAGATCCCCGTTTCAGGAGGATGACTGAGTTGATTTATCCGGACCATGACAGTGCATGGGACCTTATATTCAACAGAGGAAAATGGGATCAGGTTTATTTTGGATATGATGAAGATGATGATTGCCATCGTTGGGAACGTGTAGAGTTATACGACCCGCGCGACCCTTTCAAGGTGGGATGGAACAAAGGTGGAATTGATCATAACAAACAATCGGATGCAGCGGGTGACCGTGGGGAATGGGACCTGGATAATTCAGGAAACGGCCAACTTTATATGGGTAAGTTTGACGGCAGACTTCATCTGTATGGTGCGGAATGGGGATGCTGGCGAATCGATCAGAACACAGACTACTATCAGGGATGGGACAGGATGTGGTTCGGGTTGGACAAGAATCCTTCCCGTTTTGCAACGGTGAAGTACACTGACAAAGATGGCAACGGCTTCTTTGATTATCTGGAGTATGACCTCGATGGTGACCAGACTTTTGAAACAATTGTGGATTTAAAGGAAATGGGAGTAGACGACCGTTGCGAACTCATTGATGTTTCATCTTTTAAGTATAAAGACTTCATAAATTTGATGGATAAGATGGCAGACGGTATGTGGAACAATGCTATGCAGGCATGCAAGGTAGCCGAGCATTTTCGGGTAAATACAGGTTGGTATGCCAAGTTGAAACAGGCATTATCCATCCGTGAGAAGTATGATAAAGGATACTGGTTGCAATTGTACTTGTACAAGGATCTGGAATATCTTTTTACCCGCAACCAAGATGTCCGTTCATTGGAGAAACTAAATAAAGCCTACTATACATGCGATTGGTCAATCCTGTTATAACTAGCTAAAGAAATAGAGATTATGACGACTAAAAAATATATTCTGATTGCTTGCGGACTTCTATGCCTGCTTTCTGTTGCCTACGGGCAGAAGCGCGAAACTTATTTCTTCTCGGCAGAGGACATGGCTAATATCCGGTCATCTGCGCAAACCCCTTGGGGAAAGACCATTGTAGATACACTAAAATCGCATATCGACGAACGGTTGAAATATCCGCTGGCTGTCCCTAAAGAAGAAGCCGGGCATCTGCACGACTATTTCTGTCCGGTACATAATGTGTTCTTTGAGTTCGACTGGAATAGTCCTGACAAGCAGTATTGTTCCTTCTGCAAGAAAACGTGGAGTTCCGACCGTATCAACTGGGCATGGATAACGATTGCCCAAGACAGGAACAAGCAGTTTCTTACTGATTGCATGTATGTGTATTTGGCTACCGGAGATAAAAAGTATGCCCGCTATATGAAAGACATGTTGCTGGATTACGCTGATAAATACCCGCATTATGAAATTCATGATAAAGGGCGTAACACTCCCGAACCTGCCAATTATAGTGCAAAGATATATGCGCAAAGTCTGGATGAGGCGGGATGGTTCAGTGATGTATGCCGTGTCTACTCTGTTGTTAAGCCTTTGCTCAAAAAGGGAGAGGTGGAAAAAATAGAGAAAGGATTGCTGAAAGAAGGTGCCGGTCTGCTTTTGAAAAGAGGTGGTGGAGGCAACTGGCAGGTCTGGAATAATAGCGGACTGGCCGCTATAGGAGTTGCCCTCAATAATGACAGTATCGTGAAAGTCGCTGTTGAACACACGAAAGTGGGTTACCGGCAGATGATGAAAACACACGTCAACAGAGACGGCTGGTGGAACGAGGGTTCTGCCAATTATCATTTCTTTCCGTTGAGGGCGATGCTGCTGACGGCTGGTGCAGTCCGTTCGATGGGATATGATTTGTGGGACAAACAACTGGAGATGATGTTCGTGGCTCCTATAAAGAGCATTTATAGTGACTTGACTTTTCCTTCCCACAACGACGGATGGTATGGAGTTTCACTGCCGACACAGATCAGACTGTATGAAGTGGCCTATGCCCGCTATAAGAATCCCCTATTGCTGAATACTCTACAGGATTGCTATCGGCTGGAAGACAGACTTTCGCCGGAAGCGCTTCTGACCAATACTACTATCCATCCCGACAAGGAACTGAAGGAATCGGAAAGCTACCTGTTTGGTCAGACGGGCTATGGGGTATTGCGGAGCGGTAAGAAGTCGGTAGTACTGAAGTACGGTCCGTCCGGTGGTGGTCATGGGCATCCGGATAAACTTTCTATCTCCATCCATAACGGTGAAAAGGAGATATTGCCCGACTTGGGCACCTGCGCCTACGGAATCCCCGATTACCTGAACTGGTATAAACGGACGCTTTCTCACAACACGGTAACTGTCGATTGTAAAGACCAGCGTCCTGCGACGGGGCAGATGGTGTATTTCGATGATCATTCCATAGAAGCCTTTTGTGACAAGGCTTATCCGGGAGTCGAAATGAAGAGAAAACTTCTGTTGAAAGGAGACATTCTTTGCGACGAGTTCGATTGCATCTCAGACACGATTCATCAGTATGACTATGTGCTGTTACTGACAGAGCAGCCACAGATAGAAGGAGAGTTTACAGGTGCAAAGCTTGATGAGGCGGTTGCTTATAAACAGATCCGAAATGTGAAAAGGAGTGTGATGAATCATCCGTTTACAGTCAGTACGCCAACCGGAAAGATTACTTTTCGGGTAGATGGTGTGCCGTCCTTTGAATTGTTTGTGGGCGAAGTTTCCGGCATACCGCCTACCAATCCGGATATTGTAACAAAAACCGGGACTGAACGACGTCCTGTAGAAACCTGTTACCCGTTGATGATCCGTGTGAAAGACAAAAATATGACTGTAAGGGCACAATGGGATATTTTCTGATGTCGAATATTTATCTTTATAATTAAATATATATGAAATATCTGATAAGCTTTTTGTTTTTAGTCCTTTCTTTTTCAATGAAGAGTGAGGCAAAAGTGACATTACCTTCCATACTTGGAGATAATATGGTATTACAGCAGCAAACAGAAGTCGAACTATGGGGAAAGGCCCGTCCCAATGCTGTTGTGACGGTGAAAACTTCGTGGAACAACCGGGTATATAAATCGTCGTCGGATGGAAAAGGAAACTGGTCTTTGAAGGTATCTACCCCTGTTGCGGGAGGACCTTACAAGATTACTTTCAATGACGGCGAATTGCTCACATTGCAGAATATACTGATTGGTGAAGTCTGGTTCTGTTCGGGCCAGTCGAACATGGAGATGCCTATGGGCGGCTTCGACCGGCAACCGGTCAGAGGGACGAACGATCTCATCGCCAAAGCCAAGCCATCCACACCTATCCGAATGTACACTACAGATTCAAAGGATGGGAGATGGGTACGTCAGTTTAGTAAAACGCCTCAGGAAGACTGCCAGGGCGAATGGCTCGAAAATACCCCGGTGAATGTTTCCCACATCAGTGCCGTGTCTTATTATTTTGCATGTTATATACAGGAAGTGCTGGAAATACCCGTAGGCATTGTTGTATCTACCTGGGGAGGATCGAAAGTGGAGGCATGGATGAGCAGGGAATCCATAAAGTCTTTTGACAGTATCGACCTTTCCATACTCGACAACGATGCTGAAGTGAAGAATCCCACCGCTACTCCGTGTGTGCTTTATAATGCGAAGATAGCTCCCTTGACTCATTTTGCTGTGAAAGGATTCTTGTGGTACCAGGGAGAAAGTAACCGTGACAATGCCGGTCTTTATCAGAGCCTTATGCCTGCCTTTGTTACTGACCTGCGTGCGAAATGGGGCAGAGGAGAGCTTCCTTTCTACTTTGTGCAGATAGCTCCTTTCAACTATGAAGGGGCCGACGGTACTTCGGCTGCCCGCCTGCGTGAAGTGCAGTTGCAGAATATGAAGGATATACCGAATAGTGGCATGGTGACGACAATGGATGTCGGCCATCCGGTTTTCATTCATCCCGTAGACAAGGAGACGGTAGGAAACAGGCTGGCCTATTGGGCATTGGCACAGACCTACGGTATGAAAGGATTTGGATATGCTCCCCCTGTTTATAAATCAATGGAGATACAGGAGAATAAAATCTATATCAATTTCGATCATGCCCAACGCGGACTGAGCCCAATGTGGACATCGCTCAAAGGATTTGAGATAGCAGGTGAAGATAAAGTGTTCCACCCGGCTTTTGCCGAAATAGAAACCAAGACTGCCCGGCTGGCTGTTTCGAGTGACAAAGTTCCTCATCCTGTGGCCGTGCGGTATGCGTATAAGAATTATGTAGAAGCAAGCATTTTCAGCATTCATGGTATCCCTGCGGCGCCTTTCCGGACTGATAACTGGTAATTCCGTATGAAATATATCCGTGAAAGTCAGTGCGTATATCCATGATTCCCTGTATCTTTGTGTCCTCATTAAAACCATCATTATGGAACTAAAGCATGGATACTATCATCTGATTGCCATACTAACAGTAGCTATCTGGGGACTGACATTCATTTCGACTAAAGTATTGATAAATCACGGGTTGACACCTCAGGAAATATTCTTTTACCGCTTTCTGATTGCATATATAGGCATTTGGGTCATCTCTCCCAAACGTTTGTTCACCGGTAACTGGAAAGATGAATTGTGGCTGGTAGCCGGAGGTATATTCGGCGGCTCGCTTTATTTCTTTACAGAGAATACCGCTTTAGGGATTACGCAGGCTTCGAATGTATCGTTTATCATTTGCACGGCTCCCTTGCTGACCACTATCTTGTCGCTGCTTTTTTATAAGAGCGAAAAGGCATCGAAAGGACTGATATACGGTTCTTTACTGGCATTGATGGGGGTAGGGTTGATTGTTTTTAACGGTAGTTTCGTACTCAAAATATCTCCGATAGGCGATTTGCTGACTTTGCTTGCCGCATTGTCCTGGGCATTCTATAGTTTGATTATTAAAAAAATGGCCGGACGCTATCCTACTGTATTTATCACCCGTAAGATTTTCTTTTATGGAGTGCTGACTATTTTGCCTGCTTTTCTCCTGCATCCGTTGCAGCCCGATGCTGCCGTACTTTTGCAACCGGGCGTATTATTCAATTTGCTATTCCTCGCCGTGCTGGCTTCCCTGATTTGCTATGTACTGTGGAATGTAGTGTTGAAACAGTTGGGAACAGTTCGGGCATCCAATTATATCTATCTCAATCCTTTGGTTACAATGATTGCATCGTCCCTTATTCTGGATGAGAAGATTACTCTGGTAGCTTTGGGCGGTGCTGCTTGTATTGTCTGCGGAGTATATTGGGCGGAAAAGAAATAAAGTTCAGGGAGAACTCTTTATTTTAGGCTATATATTATTTATAAATGAATAAGACCGTCTCTGATAAGAAAGAGGGGCGGTCTTATTTTAGCTGTTTACATCTTATTTATCGAATAGGTAGTTGTTTACCTTTAGGAATTATCCGTCGCTGCTTTTATTTCTTTCGGATTTTAATTTGGTCAATCATAACTCCTTCGTCTAAAGCAGTGATTTTCAGACTCTGTTTCTTTGATGAACTTATTTTATGCGAAGTCGTTCGTTTTGCCTGATTGCTGAGAACATTCAGTTTCCATTCTTCACTTCGTCCTTCGGTGTGAAAGTCGACAATTTGTTCCGGTTCGTTACCGATAGAAATAGCATATCTGATTTGTTTACCTTCAACCGGATGGTTAGGAGTTAAAGCAACCTCTATCAGGATTGAATCAGTATCATTAGCTTTAAAGTTATATATGACATCGCTTCCTTTAGGTAGACTGATGGCTCCACGTTGATAACCCAGACCATGGGTAACGGGGCTTTCTCCGTTAAACTGGGAATAATCTTTTCCATTGAATAGGTAAAGAGGATGATCATCTTCCGGTAGCGGGGTGGTGGATCGGGTATGTGGAACTTTCTTGAACACCGGTAGGCTTTGTGGATAGCTCATCATTTTTTTCCATTTGCCGTTATTAAGGGAGTTATATCTCTCCATTAAGGAGGCCATGTTGTTGTATGCCGTATCGCTCAGTCGCCAGTCTGCTAATTCGTGGCGTGCCAGCTGTCCGTAAAGATGCTTTTTGTTCATTTCGTGGGCTGCACGAACAGGAAACTCGATCAACTGAAACCATACAAATTGTTTATCCGGAGCAACCTTTTGAGACATTGAGGTAACTTTAGCTGCAATTGTTTCGTATTCTTTAATGCGTTGTTTAATGTATTTTTCGCTCCATGGAAGATCGGAGATGATTTTGTATTTAGGGTCTTTTTCTTCTATACGTGTGTTGCCCATAAATTCCGGTTTACGTATGTAGGCAAGGCGGTAATATTCATTCATTACCGGAAGCAGTTCTTTGGCATTTTTTTTTCCGAACTCTCTGCTGAGCCAGGAGTATAAGTGCTTGTCCAGCCCGTTTATATTGTTTTCAATAGCATTGATATCCCATGCCATATCCAGGAACAATTCCGTAAGGTATTCACTGGGCTTGATATCGCCTACATTCAGTATCCACATATCTTGGGCTCCTTTGTCGTAGGCTAATTTCATTTGTGTATAAAGTTGGGCGGGATGGTTAGTTGCCAGCCAAAGGTAACTGTGCGGGCGTCCCCAGTATGAAATGTGATAATAAATACCATTTCCGCCTTTGCGTGCACGCTCTTTGCTGTCAGGGAAATGGCGGATGTACCCATAGTTATCGTCGCACCATAGCAAAGAAACATCTTCTGGCACTTCCAGTCCCATTTTGTAAACGTCCAGTACTTCTTTATAAGGGATGAATACTTGCGATACTTGCTCTACATTCGGATTTACATACTTTGCTATCATTTCCCGCTGATCTTTGAGTACATTAGTCAGGGCTGCTTTCTGTTCTTGTAAGGTGTTTGCACCCTGCATCTTACCATCATGTACTCCACGGATGCCCAAAGTGTAAATATTATCGGAACCGGCGAGCTCTTTGACGCGTTCTTCCCAAAATTTGAGCACATTTTCGCGGTTGTTCACGTAGTCGTACTTTCCGGTTCCGGCTGTTTTCCATTCAGCATTGGTATTTCGCATCATTGGTTCGCAATGGGCAGTACCAATAAATATTCCATATTTGTCTGCAGTCTCCTTGTTGCCCGGTGTCAGGTAGAAAGCGACGGAGCAGGTATGCATGGCAGGCCAGAATGTGTTGGCTCGCAGACGTAACAATAGTTCGAATATCCTTGCATGTGTTTTAGGGCCGATTTGTCCTTTCGTATCAGACGGTTCGTGGGTTAGGTAGCTCCATGGGGTTAGTCCCCAGTCTTCGTCGTTGATAAAGATGCCACGACGGGCAACCGAGGGATATTGGAGTGTTTTGAATCCTTCTTTCAGTTTGAATGATTGCTTTTTCTCTACAGGAGAATCTGCCCACCATTCCCAAGGAGATACACCGATCATTCGTGACAGTTCCAGAATGCCATAAGCAGTTCCGCGCTTGTCACTACCCAGTATGATCAGGTGGTTGTCTTTGACACTAACCAGAAAAGCTTCCTCATGCTGCTTTAGTTCCTGAATATCCTTGATAGCGATGAATTGTTCCGCTTTCTTATTCAGTCCGATTGTGCCTATGTATATATTTCCCTGTTGGTTACTTGTTTTCAACTCTCTGTCGAAAACATTGACATAGTCTTTCTGAAACATCTCAAGGGCGGTGTGGACCACTTGTTCTTCACTATCGTTGATGACCACTGTTACATCTTTATCATTCCGAAAGACAAAACCAGCTGAAGCATAAAGTGGAAAAATAACTCCGATTAAAATGCTGATGATTAATTTTCTCATGGATATTTTATGGGAATAAATGGTTAATTCATTTTGTTTTTAGAGCGATTGTTGCTGGTTGTACTCCTCCTGCACTCACTGTCAATTTCATTTCTCCGGGCTCGTAGCCGGAGCGGACAATTACCATTGCTCTTCCTTTGAAAAGCATCGGTTGAAGTGAGCCGAAACTTGCCATATCTGTTGGAGAAGCATTTCCGGAGCCGATGATCTTGCCGGTTCCTTTATGACTAATCTGTATTTTACGGTCATTGTGAGAGATGATATTTCCTTTTTTATCAACAAGTTCTATTAGTACATAGGAGAGGTCCTGCCCATGAGCTTTCATCTTTGTCTTATCGGCTGTTAATCTGAGGGCGACAGGTTCTCCGGTAGTTTCCAGTATGACGGAATCCCCTTTTCCATTCTCGTTTACTTCCACTGCTGTTAGTTTCCCTGCCTGATAGGGCACTCTAAAGGAAGCTTTATATAGTTCGTTTGTTTCTTTCTCACCTACAAGAGAATCATTCAGGTATAATCTCACTTTAGAAGCACGCGTATATACATTAACTTTCATCATTTTATTTTCCATTCCGGGAAAGGTCCATGATAAGGATTCTTCAGGCCATCCCCAGAAACTTACTTTACGGATCTTACCTTCTGGGACAGGTGTTTCGACTGCCATGCTTATCTTTCTGTTGTGCCATAAAATATCACGATAGTAGGATTGAGCTTTTTTTACGCCTAAAAGGTCAATATCTCCACACCAGCCATTAAACCAGGGCCAACCCATGAACTGGTGTACGTTTTCTTCCGGATCTACTTCGATAGAATTGCCCAGTCCCGATTCGCCGAGGTAATCAATTGCTGTCCATATAAAATCTCCTATGACGTAGGGAAGCTTTTCTACTTTATCCCAGTTTTGAGATGCTTCGTTGGCCACACTTTCACTGCTGTACATGATGCGTTCGGGATATTTGGCATGGTCTTCCTCATAAAAACGCCACATATAATTGTAACCGGCTACGTCAAGATGCCTGAAAGCCTTTTCAAGAGAAAGCATATTCTTCCTGTCTTTATCCCAGTACTTATTTACTCCGGCGGTGACAGGACGGGTATTATCATGCTTAAGTATTTCTTTTTTCAAATCTTCTGCAATCTTGAGTCCATTGTCCGAAATACGTTCCCTGATTTCATTTCCGATGCTCCACATGATTACCGAAGGATGATTACGGTCTCTTAGCACTAAAGACCGGATGTCACGTGCGCTCCACTCGTTAAAATAAAGATGATAATCTTCCGGATTCTTTTTTATTTTCCATTGGTCGAATGCTTCGTCAATAACCAACATGCCTAATCGGTCGCAAGCCGACATAAAACTTTCGGACATTGGGTTGTGGGAGGTACGTACTGCATTGAATCCATTCTGTTTCAGCAATTGTATTTTTCTTTCTTCTGCTCTGTCGAAGGCGGCTGATCCTAAAAGACCGTTGTCATGGTGAACACAGCCACCTTTTAATTTCATAGGTACTCCGTTGAGTTCAAATCCTTTTCCGGTAGAGAAATGTATGGTACGAATACCGAATGGGATGGATAGTTCGTCTTTCTTTTTTTTATTTTTCCAAAGACTGATGTTAGCTATATACAGCTCCGGTGTATCGGTAGACCATAACCGGGGTTTCTTCACTGTGATGGTAAAAGGAATTTCATGTTTATTTCCTGATGTCATTTTTACAGTGCTATTGGTGGTAGACACAACTTTTCCCCTGGGGGAAGTAAGGTTGATATTTACGGTATATTCTCCTTCTTCTGTATCTCCGTTAACAATGGTTGTGTTCAGTATGACGACGGCTTGTTCCTTATCAATGCTGTTGGTGCTTATGAAAGTACCCCAATCCTCAATATAGGACGGTGAAGTACGGATCATCCATACATGACGATAAATACCCGATCCTGTATACCAGCGGGAGTTTTTGCCTTCATTTATAACTTTAACGGCTATTATGTTTTTCTCTCCTGCTGGCTTACAGTAAGGTGTTATGTCTACTCTGAAAGAGGTGTATCCGTAGACATTATAATACGCCTTCTGCCCATTGATCCATATTTCCGATTGGTTATAAATTCCTTCGAAGTATAACTCGTGTCTTTTCCCGGCATCTTCCGGTGAGATAATGAAAGTTTTACGATACCACCCTTTGCCACCCACGGTTTGTCCGGTAGCAAAACCACCTACACTCTCACGGCTGAATGGTCCTACTACTTTATCAGGCTCCTGATTCTCGAGTGGTTCGATGCTCCAGTCATGGGGAAGATCCACTTTTCTCCAGGCAGAATCGTTGTAAACAGGTGATTCTGCATTCCTAACGTCTCCCCGGTAAAAATACCAGTTCCTGTCGAAAAGAGACTTTCTTTCAGATGCTTTCATGTTTAGGGATGGAAGCGTACTCAATAAAAGTAAGTACAAGAAATATTTAAAAAGTCTTGTCTCATAATGGCTGATATTACTCATAGATAGTTTATAGATTGATTATTTTAGAGTTAACCTTTTTAATTTGTTGCAAAAGTAGCGATATGTATAATAAATGTTTTTTCCTATATTTGCATATAGTTATTTCAAATTTGCAATTAACAGAGCTGGTTATGAGAAAGATAATGAACGAGCAGCTTCCTATATCGAAGTCATCCCCTTTGAAGGCTCGTTTTTATGACTACCCTTACTTCACTTATCCGTGGCATTTCCATACGGAGTATGAAGTTATCTATGTAAAAGAAGGTACGGGGATGCGGTTTGTCGGAAATAATGCGGAGAAATATGCGGATGGTGATATCATTCTGCTAGGCTCTGATCTGCCCCATTATATGAAAAGTGATGATGTATATCAAAAAGAAGGCAGTACACTCCGGACAACAGGTACTATCATCCAGTTTGAAAAAGACTTCATGCACCATGCCTTTAATTACTATCCCCATTTCATTAAGATCAAAAATCTGCTTGAAGAGGCACAACGGGGGATTTACTTTCCCGCAGGCTGTTCTTCAAGACTGGTTGAGCTGCTCGAATCCATTCCGTTGGAGACAGGGGTTGACCAGATCACTTCTTTCCTGCAACTTTTGAAAGAGATGGCAAACGTTACTTCCCGGTCTGTAATATCGACTTCTGACTTCGAGAATGATATTATATATGATGGATCGAGAATCGATAAAATCATAGCTTACCTGAATAAAAACTATACGCGACAGATCGACCTGAATGAAATATCCTCTCTGGCTGCCATGAATCCTGCTGCATTCTGCCGCTTCTTTAAGAGTAAAACGGGCAAATCGTTTAAGAATTATATATTGGAGATGCGGATAGGATATGCATGTAAACTGCTGCTTATGGGCGATATGAATATCTCGCAGATTAGTGTGGAGTGCGGATTTGATACTATTTCCCATTTTAACAAGTCATTTAAGAAGCATACCGGATTCAGTCCGTCTTACTATAAAAAGATGATGCTGGCTGAATAAGAAAAAGAGGCGAACGAGACGTATGGACATAAAAAAAGGGTCAACGCCTTGACCCAACCTTTGTTAACCTTAAATCTAATACTATGAAAAACACATTGCAAAGATACGGACTCTTGGGAAATTAGCAAATAATCCAAGTAAAATAGCATGTTTTATAACACGTTTTAAGATTTTCTTCCTGCTTGTTAAGAAATTGGACCTGCTTTTTTAAAAGGATGCAACACTAATTGTGAAAATTGAAACAGGAAATTCCGTTGATTCTCTGACGAAAAACTGTTATCTTTGCTCCGATAATCTCATTATTCACTCAACAAAAAAGAAAAGGAGCGAACCGTGAACGAAGAAGAAATCGTGCTTACCCCCATGATGAAACAGTTTCTGGACTTGAAAGCCAAACATCCGGATGCAGTGATGCTGTTTCGTTGCGGTGACTTTTACGAAACATATTCTACAGACGCCATTGTTGCATCTGAGATTTTAGGAATTACACTGACAAAACGCGCTAATGGGAAAGGAAAGACCGTTGAAATGGCAGGATTTCCCCATCATGCGCTCGATACATATCTTCCGAAGTTGATTCGTGCCGGAAAGCGTGTAGCTATCTGCGACCAGTTGGAAGACCCGAAACTGACGAAGAAACTGGTGAAAAGAGGTATCACCGAACTGGTTACTCCCGGTGTCTCTATCAATGACAATGTACTGAATTATAAAGAAAATAACTTCCTGGCTGCCGTTCACTTCGGAAAGGCTTCCTGTGGAGTTGCTTTTCTGGATATATCTACCGGTGAGTTTCTCACTGCGGAAGGTCCCTTCGACTATGTAGACAAATTGCTGAATAATTTCGGACCGAAAGAGATTCTTTTTGAACGGGGCAAACGCCTGATGTTCGAAGGTAACTTCGGCAGCAAGTTCTTTACTTTCGAACTGGATGACTGGGTCTTTACTGAAACTACTGCCCGCGAGAAACTGCTGAAGCACTTTGAGACCAAAAACCTGAAAGGCTTCGGGGTGGAGCATCTGAAGAATGGTATTATCGCTTCCGGCGCTATCCTGCAATATCTGACGATGACACAGCATACACAGATCGGGCATATCACTTCGCTGGCCCGTATCGAGGAAGATAAGTATGTGCGTCTGGATAAGTTTACTGTCCGCAGCCTCGAGTTGATCGGCAGTATGAATGATGGCGGCAGCAGTTTGCTCAATGTGATCGACCGGACAATCAGCCCGATGGGGGCCCGTCTGCTGAAACGCTGGATGGTTTTCCCGTTGAAAGATGAGAAGCCCATCAACGACCGTCTGAATGTGGTGGAATACTTTTTCCGTCAGCCGGACTTTAAGGAGCTGATTGAAGAGCAGTTGCACCTGATAGGAGACCTGGAACGTATTATCTCCAAAGTAGCCGTAGGACGGGTGTCGCCACGTGAGGTAGTTCAGCTGAAAGTTGCTCTGCAGGCTATTGAGCCCATTAAGCAGGCTTGTCTCGAAGCGGATAATGCCAGTCTGAACCGGATAGGCGAACAACTGAATCTTTGCATTTCTATTCGTGACCGGATTGCTAAAGAGATCAATAATGATCCTCCTTTGCTGATCAACAAAGGTGGAGTGATTAAAGACGGTGTGAATGAGGAACTGGATGATTTGCGCCGTATCTCCTACTCCGGGAAAGATTACTTGCTGCAGATACAGCAGCGTGAGAGTGAGCAGACGGGTATTCCGAGCTTGAAGGTAGCTTACAATAATGTATTCGGTTATTATATAGAAGTCCGCAACATACATAAGGATAAGGTTCCGCAGGAATGGATTCGTAAGCAGACGCTGGTCAATGCAGAACGCTATATCACACAGGAACTGAAGGTATACGAAGAAAAGATTCTGGGAGCGGAAGATAAGATTCTCGTCCTGGAAACCCAGCTTTATACTGACTTGGTGCAGGCATTGACGGAGTTCATCCCGCAGATACAGATTAATGCGAATCAGATAGCCCGTCTGGACTGCCTGTTGTCTTTCGCTAATGTGGCGCGTGAGAATAATTATATTCGCCCGATTATTGAGGATAATGATGTGCTGGATATCCGCCAGGGACGTCACCCTGTGATTGAAAAGCAGCTTCCGATTGGTGAGAAGTACATTGCCAATGACGTAATGCTGGATAGTACCACACAGCAGATCATCATTATCACAGGTCCGAACATGGCAGGTAAGTCTGCGCTCTTGCGCCAGACTGCACTGATTACGCTGTTGGCGCAAATCGGTTCGTTTGTACCTGCGGAACGTGCTCATATCGGCTTGGTGGATAAGATTTTCACCCGTGTGGGTGCCAGTGATAATATTTCGGTAGGCGAGTCTACTTTTATGGTGGAAATGAATGAGGCTGCGGATATTTTAAATAATGTCTCTTCCCGGAGTCTGGTGCTATTCGATGAGTTGGGGCGCGGTACGTCTACTTATGACGGTATTTCTATTGCCTGGGCCATCGTAGAGTATATCCACGAACATCCGAAAGCGAAAGCACGCACCTTGTTTGCCACCCATTATCATGAACTGAACGAGATGGAGAAATCCTTCAAGCGTATCAAGAACTACAATGTGTCTGTGAAGGAAGTGGACAATAAAGTGATTTTCCTCCGTAAGCTGGAACGTGGAGGAAGCGAACACTCCTTCGGTATCCATGTAGCAAAAATGGCGGGTATGCCGAAGAGTATTGTGAAGCGTGCCAATGCCATTTTGAAACAATTGGAATCGGATAACCGTCAGCAAGGTATCTCCGGCAAACCATTAGCGGAAGTCAGTGAGAACAGAAGCGGTATGCAACTCAGCTTCTTCCAGTTGGATGACCCGATACTTTGCCAGATTCGCGATGAGATACTCAATCTGGATGTGAATAATCTTACTCCGATTGAGGCGTTGAATAAGCTGAATGATATTAAGAAGATAGTCAGGGGCAAATAATGATGAACTGCACTCCTAAAGTTCTGTGTCCAACTTTTGGGGTGCAGTTCAGTTATTTCCTGCACCCGTAGATTTCCACATCCCCAATGCGGGCTATACCATCTTCCCCTGCATCCTGTATCAGCAGGCGTACATATCTTCCGCTTGTCGGAGTGATATCTACGTCCGTCACAGATACTGTATTTCCTTTTTGGATATCTACACGAGTCCATTTCTTACCGTCCTGACTGACTTCTATTGAAAAAGACCGTGTATTTAGTCGTTCCGGTAGTCCTGCGTTTCCGGCATGACGTACTACATAACGACTGATCAGGTATTCATTTTTAAAATCGAATTGTATCCAAGCGCGATTCCCTTCTTTCTTAGATATCCACAGGTGTCCTTCGCAGGGCGTGCCGTCTGCTGCAAACTTCGTTTCTGTGGAAGTCGGACTGGAAGTTATCTTCATTTTGGGTAAGAGTGTCAGATTGAAAGGCAGGTAATTGGCCTGATTGTGAAGATTGAAGAAATGGTCGCCCCGGCAGATTACAATATTGCCCGGTGATAGTTCTTCCAGACGCTTCTTCAAGACAACGATATTGTCCGGTCCCATTTTCCAGGATTCACCTTGTGCGGAAAGGAATATGGGATGCGAACCGTCAAATTTGGCTATGGTGTCTCTCCAGAAGGAGTAGATTACATCCACTCCGTTGGCATAACAAGGAAGATTCGGAACGAAGGCGAGTTTATGGTCCTGTATGTAAGTCGGCACTTTATACGGGCGTCGTTCCCAGTCTTGTTGTGTCAGGCCGTACAGGTAACGGCAGTTACGGGCATAAGCTCCCATTTGCTTCTGATTTACTTCGTCCCAGATGGTGATGACACGTAGTCCGCTTTTCTCCAGGTATTGCTGGGTCAGTTTTGCATAAGGGGTGAAGTCTGTTCCGGAGGTTGCATTCCAAAGATAATTGTGAGCGTCGTAAATCAACGAATATCCCATACCGGAGGGGCCGGATGCAAAGAAGTCGTTGGGGGTGGCTGTCGTGTAATAATGATTAAGCAGTCCCGGTCCGAAGTCCACTAATCCCGGGCTGATCGTCCAGTTGATAGGTATCACGCCTCTTCCTTTTTTGTCCCATAGTTCGGACATGGCATGCTGGCAGTATTGCACGTTGTCGCCGTCGCTCATATATAGTGCCAGATAAATTTTGTTTTCCAGTGCGGGCATTTTGGGTATTTCCGGATACTGAATCTGCTGTTGCATGCCTGCATACACTGTTGTATTTTCATAGAAATCGGAAGGGATGGTTGAGAGCCCATATTCTGTGGCAAGGCCTATACCGGAGCGTTCTTCGGCATACCAACCGGTAATGATGCTTTCTCCCGGCTGCATGGTTTTCATAAACTTGCGTAATACTGTATTTTCTTTCCAGTCACGTGCGTCCAGCCACACGATAGCTGCTCCTGATGCAACTGCCAAGTCGCGTACAAAGCCGCGTTGGGGCGGAAGGCTGATGAGCAGACGGTGCGTGCACTTTTTCCAGTACTGGTCGTACATGTATTCGTAGATTTCCGTGGCTTTGGTGTAAGGCAGCTTTCTGAGGTCTGCCAATACGGGAAGCTGGATATTTTGTTGCTTTAAAAGCTCGTATAGTTGGGAAGTTACGGGAATTGCATCTTCCAGTCCGGCAACTGTTGAGGCCAGGTTCAGGTAATGGACGCTCTTTTCCGGATCGTATAGAATCACTCCTTTCAGTTCATTCTTGTATTTGCTTACTAACCGCATGTATTGGGTAGCTTCGAGTTCGTTGACGGATAAATTCAGCAAGCGGGGCCATTTATGTTTACCTTCGCTGAAATGCTCGTACAAGAAGATGCGTGGTTGCCGCTTGTTGATTATCCCCTGTACAGCCAGCAGCATCGTCTTTTCTTCCGAAGATAGCTTACCCTGTTTCATATCTATTCCGTCCAGCTGTGATGCAGGAGTGGCAAAATGAGGCAGCATCTGACCTGCCGGCCAGTAAGTTCCGCTTTCTATGGTTTGGTGTTGGCTGACAGGAATGTATTGGTTGGTTCCCTGTTGAGCATATAATACAGAGACTGGCAGGGATATAAAGCATGTCAATATAAGAAGTTGTCTATAGAATAGTTTCATTGCTATGTGTATTAGTGTGTTTCATTTCAGAAACTCTTCCACCTTTTTGTAAAATAAAGAAAGATGATGACCGTCAATAAACCCGTGATGAATAGTCATGGCGATAGGCATCACCAGCTTGCCTTCCCTTACGACGGCTTTTCCGGCATTCAGCAGCGGATAGTTGTTACCGCTTTTCTTTTCCTGTGTGCCGGTGATGGAAGTAAAATATAAGTCGGGAGTTGCGCTAAGCAGAATCAGCCCGTAATCTCCGTCGGCTACTTCTCCGTTTTCTGCTGCATACGGATCACCGTCTTCGGGGATGGCTTCAATAATCATTTTGGCTTCCCGATAGAAAGTGTCGAAATCGTTGTGGTAAGGAAAACGAGTGGTGAAGAACTTGCCGTTCTCTTTTATCTTGATGGGAGAAAGCATATCTATGGCGTCATAGAGCACCACACGCCCCTCCGTATCGATGCGGTAACGAAACTCCGGAATCTCGTTGGCTGCACGCAGCACTGCGTACAGATAGTGGAGAAAGAAAGACTGTCCCGCCGCTTTGGCTCGCTGTTTGGCGCCTCCGCATTCTACTTCCGAGGTAATGGATAATTGGGGATTCTGGAAATGGCGGAAGAAGTTGAAATTCTCCTTCCGCTCCCAGTTTTCTATATCTATAATCCGTTTCATTTCTTAGCCACTTTCTTCCGGTCATAGAAGAACATGAAGTAGATACCTATGATGATGAATGGAACGCTTAGCCATTGTCCCATGTTGAACATCATGTGATCTTCGAAGGCTTCCTGATTCTCCTTCACAAATTCGATGAAGAAACGGAAGGTGAAGATATAAGCCAGGCAGAGACCGAAGAAGAATCCACGGTGTAGTTTCTTGCTATAATTCTTGTAAAGATAGAACATGATGAAGAACAGAATCAGGTAGGCAATCGCTTCGTAAAGCTGTCCCGGATGGCGGGGCAACATGTCTACCCGTTCGAACACGAATGCCCAGGGCACGTCGGTCGGTTTACCGATAATTTCGGAGTTCATCAAGTTTGCCAGACGGATGAAGCAGGCAGTGACAGGCGTAGCGACAGCAATCATGTCCACTACATCCATATAATGAAGCTTCGTCTTGCGGCAATACAGCCAGAGAGCGATCATCAATCCAAGTGTACCTCCGTGGCTGGCAAGTCCTTCGTAACCGGTGAATTTCCATCCTCCGCCGGGCAGGAACTTGATTGGCAGAAGCATTTCCACAAATCCTTTTCCGCTTGTCAGATACTGTCCCGGATCGTAGAACAGGCAGTGTCCCAGACGCGCGCCAATCAGAATTCCGAAGAAACAATAAAAGAAGAGGGGATCAAATTTCTTCTCGTCTATTTTTTTGTCACGATATTGGTAGTGGACGATGATGTAGGCAAAGAAGATTCCTACTGCCCACAATAATCCGTAGTAACGGATAGAAATGCCGAACAGGTTGAATAGTTCGGGGTTCGGATTCCAATTGATAGATAATAAGAGGCTATTCATGTTGGATAACGGTTTACGGTTTGATAATTAGTGTTTTGTGAATTTTTCGGCAACCATCCGGTAAGTTGGTATGTCGATACCTTGCTCCTCGGCTGCTGCAATCATGTCAAACAGCAAACCTTGTATTTCCGATTCATGTCCCCGTGCCAGATCCTTTTGCATGGAAGCGGTACTGTCGGGATCGAGTTTATCAATGACTTTCAAATTGTAGCTGACCGGATCTTCGGGAAATTCGACTCCTAGCTTACGTCCCAGTGCAGCACTCTCGGTAGAAAGCCCGATGAATGTATCCCGTACTTTTCCCTGTTTCTGCACTTCGCCCATCGGTACGTCGTAGTAGGCTCCGGTGACAGCCATTGCCGAGATAAACGACCACTTGACAAATGTATCCCGATTGATGTCCGGAGAGATTTCAGCCTTGATTCCACTTTCCTGAAGATCTTTCTGAATAGCTTCCAGAACGCCCGGAGCTACCTGTGTCCCTTTGTGGGCACCATACACCAGCCGGAAGATTTTTCCCATCTGGGTTATTTCTCCCGCACCGGAAACAAAGCCTACAATGTAGATACATCCATCCAGTACGGTTACCTCCGGAACCAGGCGCTGAATGCGCGGACCGGTTCCGTAAACATTCAGGATAGGGATAACGACCGTCTTGTCGTGTGATGCCCTTTTGATGAGTTCGGTAATCGAATCGACGGAATATCCTTTCACGCAGACAAAGATCACGTCTGCTTTTCCATTGAATTCTTCTGCATTCATAGCAGGGATAGCCAGCGCATGCTCTCCCTTTAAATCTGATTTCAGTTTCAGGCCGTTTGTCTGTATGGCCTGCAGATGAGCTCCGCGGGCAATACAAGTAACATCTTTTCCGGCAAGTGACAAGAATCCTGCGATACTGCCACCGACGCCTCCGGTTCCTGCAATGAGATATTTCATAATTTAATGAAGAATTAAGAATGAAGAATTAAGAATGAAGAATTAAGAATGAAGAATTAAGAATGAAGAATTATGAATGAAGAAAAGTGACCGGTGGAGTTTCTGCCTGATACTAAATTCATCATTTTTAGTTCTTCATTCTTCATTTATTATTATACGTTGAAGCGGAAGTGCATGATGTCGCCATCCTGTACTACATATTCTTTTCCTTCCACACCCAGTTTCCCGGCTTCCTTGACGGCTGCTTCCGAACCGTATTGGATATAATCATCGTATTTGATTACTTCTGCACGGATAAATCCTTTTTCGAAGTCAGTATGGATTACACCTGCACATTGCGGAGCTTTCCATCCTTTCTCATAAGTCCATGCACGTACTTCCTGTACGCCCGCTGTGAAGTAGGTTTCGAGGTTCAGCAGCTTGTAAGCTGATTTGATAAGACGTGCAACACCCGATTCTTCCAGGCCTACTTCGGCAAGGAACATCTGGCGGTCTTCGTATGTTTCCAGTTCTGCGATGTCTGCTTCGGTTTTTGCAGCGACAACGAGGATTTCTGCGTTTTCATCCTTTACAGCTTCACGAACCATGTCTACGTATTTGTTGCCGTTTACGGCACTTGCTTCGTCTACGTTGCAGACGTACATTACCGGTTTGCTGGTCAACAGGAAAAGTTCGTGAGCGATTTTCTGCTCGTCTTTTGTTTCAAAGGTCACGGTACGTGCGGATTTTCCTTGTTCCAGAGCATCCTTGTATTGCACGAGTACGTCATAAGCTTGTTTGGCAGCTTTGTCTCCACCTGTCTGAGCCTGTTTTTGTACTTTCTGTATACGGCTTTCGATTGTTTCCAGGTCTTTCAGCTGAAGTTCATAGTCGATAATTTCCTTATCGCGGACGGGGTTTACGCTTCCGTCTACGTGTGTCACGTTATCATCGTCGAAGCAACGAAGTACATGGATGATTGCGTCTGTTTCGCGGATATTGGCAAGGAACTTGTTTCCCAGTCCTTCGCCTTTGCTTGCACCTTTCACCAGTCCGGCGATGTCTACGATTTCTACTGTTGTAGGAACAATTCGTTGGGGGTGTACCAACTCTGCCAGTGCGTTCAGACGTTCATCGGGAACAGTGATAACACCTACATTCGGTTCGATTGTACAGAAGGGGAAGTTTGCCGCTTGCGCTTTTGCGTTTGACAAACAGTTGAAAAGTGTCGATTTACCTACATTCGGAAGTCCGACAATACCACATTGCAATGCCATATTAATCTATTATTTCTTTTATTATGATCCATACATGTGAGCAATGGGTTGGCACTAATCTCCCGATAAAAACAGTCCTGATTGCCAACTTGCTCATTTTAGTTTGCAAAGATAATCATTTTTTGAGCTAATGAGGGAAACTTGGTATACTTTCTGTCTTTTTCTGATAATTGTGCAGGTTTGGAAAAAGGTCTGGAGCAAATTGACAAAATGAATTTTTAATCTCTTTAGAAGGTTCTTTTTCTGCCTGACGGCAGGAACGGATGGAAATAAAGGAATGAAAATCTGTATTTCGTTCATAAATAGGGTGGTATATGAATCTTTACAATTCTAATAATTCGGTATTCATACCTTTCCTGTCAAATAGGGTAGCTTGACTTGTTGGATACCGTTAGCTGACATGCAGAACATTAATGGCTGACATGTCAGGTAGCCTTACTCAACGTGTCAGTCATTAATGTGCTGCAAGTTGGATATATATATTCTGCATGTCAGATAACAACACTTTTGCATAATCTTCCATTCAAACGGGACAGATATACAGATCATCTGTATATTCATGCATTGCCTTATTTCCCCGAAGGCTGGTTTGCTCGTTTTTGAAAATGCATCTGTCAGCAGAATCGTCAATATGGTGCCATTGGTCTTCTTATTCTTCGGTTTTTCTCTCTATTCGAAAATGATTAAGAATAAGGTGAAAATCCAGTATTTATTCGATAAAGGGGGTAGGAAGCTGTAAAGTCTAGTACTTGGCCTGATACTTTTTATAGAAAATCAAAAACAAGGTAAATCCGATCAGCGCAAATGGAACACCTGTCAAGGCAGGATAGCGATAGCCACCACTAACTGCAAGTCCCCCGGCATAAGCACCGATAGCATTTCCCAAATTGAACGCAACTTGTACGCAGGCAGCTCCCAACATCTCTCCACCTTTAGCTACCCGGATAATCAATAGTTGCTCCGGACTGGAGACAGCAAACAGTCCTGCTGTACAGAGGCACATCAGTAGAGCAGCCGCCCATTTGTAAGGAGAGAGGAAGAAGATAAGCAGCAGCATCAGACAGATAAGTGCTTGTGCAGCAGTACCTACCTTTCCGGGAGAGTAACGGTCAGAGAGTCGTCCACTGATCAGATTGCCCATGACCATACCGAATCCGGCAAGAATCATCAGAGGGGTGATGCTTTCGGCAGAGAAACCGGAAACATTTGTCAACATGGGATTAATATAGCTGTACCAGCAGAATACACCGCCATTTCCCAATGCCGTAGCACCGAGAATCAGCCAAGGAGCCGGAGTTTTGAGAAAGCGGAACTGTCCTTTGAAGCCGGTATCTTTCAGTCCTTCTACATGAGGAACCCATCGCCAGATATAATACAGAATGACGATTCCCCAAAGACCTACCAGCAGGAAGGTAGCACGCCACGAAAGCATGGTGCTTAAAGAAGTTCCCAATGGTACACCGAATAGGTTGGCAATGGTCATTCCGGCAATCATGATGGAGACAGCTTCCGAGCTTTTACCTTTATCGGCAAGTCTTTCTGCCACAATAGAACCTACTCCGAAATAGGCTCCATGAGGAAGTCCGGAGATGAATCGGGAAATAAGCAGCATCCAGTAACTAGGTGATAAGGCTGCACAGATATTACCTATCATAATCAGGGTGACTAATACCAGCAATATATGTTTTAATGGATACTTCCGGGCCAATGTTAATACGGGGGCACCTACACAAACCCCCAATGCATAGGCGGAAATAAAATGCCCGGCAGTAGGGATACTTATCTGTAAATCTCTCGCTACATCGGGCAGTATACCCATCATCACAAACTCTGCGATACCCAATCCGAGGGTACCGAATGCCAATGCAATAAGACTCTTCTTCATACGAAACTTAACCTAATACCTGTTACTTTTTTTACCTTACTTTATTTAGCGTGACTTTTATCGGAGCGCAAAGGTAAAACAAAATATCTCAGGGTGAGTTCGCCATGAAAGATTTTGATTTAAATCAATTTATACGGTTTAGAGGTAGGACGGATATATGGAGTTATCCACTAATAGCTCAATCCGGGAGAAAGGAAAAGGGAGTCAGTTCAATGAGTAGTCCGATTAAATACAATGACTTTAAACCGCTTTTTTGAGGATTTTATAAGAGATTATTTACAAATATTCTTTAAATATCAGATAGTTAATAATTTCTTTATAGCCGGGCTCTTAATAATTTGTCGGATACTTCATATCTGTTTTATCCTGGTGTGACCAGATTTATGGCCATTATTAGAAATGTAATTATTGCAAATATAATAATTATCCTCCGTCTGTTTTTTAATGGCCTCATTTATCATAATAATTGTAAGAAAGGCTTGAGGTTTCTGAAAGACTTTTATCTTTGCAGTAATAATATGCATAGACTATGAGAAAGATTGTTTTGATTTTCGTGACAGTTGTCCTTCCCTGTTTGCTTTGTGCAAGAAATGATGATAAGAGTACCGACGCGTTGCTTCGTCAGATTGATGGTATCATTAAGAACCGCCAGACTTACGGAGCAGAGAAGGAAGCTCGTATTGCTGACCTGAAGAAACTACTTTCGGAAGCAACTTCCGATGAACAGCGTTATGGGTTTTGTGGCAGGCTCTTCGATGAATATCGGGCCTATAATCTGGATTCTTCTTATGTATATGCACAAAGAAAGCAGAATCTGGCTTCTCATATGGGAAAACAAGATTATCTGGATGATTCCGCGATGAATATGGCAGAGGTAATGGGAACAACCGGAATGTATAAAGAAGCTCTGGAGCAGCTGGGGCAGATAGACAAGAAGACATTGCCCGATTATCTGTATTCCTATTACTATCATTTATATCGTACCATCTATGGACTGATGGGAGACTATGCCGTCACGGAAAAAGAAAAGAAGGCATATTACCGGATGACAGACCTGTATCGGGACTCTCTTTTGCAGATAAATGCTTCCGATTCTTTGGGGCACGTATTAGTCATGGCTGATAAATGTATAGTCCATGCCCAATATGATGAAGCAATTCGTATGCTGATGGATTATTACAGAAGACCTTCGATGGATGAACACTCCAAAGCTATGATTACCTACACCCTTTCAGAAGGATATCGCCTGAAGGGAGATAAAAAAGGGCAAAAGCACTATCTGGCTCTTTCGGCTATTGCCGATTTGAAATCGGCGGTGAAAGAATATGTATCTCTTCGGAAACTGGCCTCTCTTGTCTATGAGGACGGAGATATAGACCGCGCTTATAATTATCTGAAGTGCTCGTTAGAAGATGCTACTCTTTGCAATGCCCGTCTGCGTACATTAGAAATCTCTCAGGTGTTCCCTATCATCGATCAGGCCTACCAACTGAAAGCGAAGCGGCAGCAACAGGAAATGAAGATATCGCTGATCTGTATTAGCTTGCTTTCTATCTTTTTGCTGGTAGCTGTCTTCTTTGTTTATAAACAGATGAAGAAAGTGGCGGCAGCCCGTCGTGAAGTGCTTGACACCAATACACTGTTGCAAGAGCTGAATGAAGAACTTCATCACTCCAATTCACAACTGAAAGAGATGAACCATACGCTTTCAGAAACGAACTATATCAAAGAAGAGTATATCGGGCGATATATGGACCAATGTTCTACATACCTCGACAAAATGGATCTGTACCGTCGCTCTCTGAATAAGATTGCGGCTGCTGGTAAGGTTGAAGAACTCTATAAAGCAATCAAATCCTCCCAATTCCTCGAAGAAGAATTGAAAGAGTTCTATGCTAATTTCGATATGACCTTCCTGCAGCTCTTCCCCAACTTCGTGGAAGAATTCAATGCTCTGCTCGTTGAGCCGATGCAACCTAAGGCGGGAGAACTATTAAATACCGAGCTTCGTATCTTTGCTCTTATCCGGCTGGGGATTACGGATAGTACGAAGATTGCCCAATTCCTGCGTTATTCTGTTACTACCATCTACAATTACCGGACGCGTGTCCGTAATAAAGCACTTGGCGAACGAGATGAGTTTGAGGCTAAAGTGATAAAAATAGGTAAGGTAGAAGAGAAGGTTGCGGAGACGGAAGAGAAAGCCGCCCGCCCGGAATAGAGAAAATGAAGGGAAAAGTGAAAACCGGTAAGACGAAAAAGTAAGAAAACCACTACTTTTTTAGCATAATTGTTATTCTATAATAATCTTATTATTAATGGTTTATACTGTATGTTACTGTATAAATCACTATATTTTTGCTATCTCTCAAAAGAAGCGGGTTTAATTGTGGATACTTTTGTTTCAGCGAGAACAAATAGTAATCCTAATATTAACTTTAAATTATTGTACATGAAACAGAGCATGAAGTCGAAAGGCTTTGAACGCCGCCTCTTATTAATAATGTGGGGCTTGTTCCTATCTCTTAGTGCATTTGCACAACAGATTACAGTAAAAGGACATGTGGCAGACGCCGCAGGTGAGCCGGTTATCGGTGCCAGCGTGATAGAAGGGAAATCCACGAATGGTACGATTACCGATATAGACGGTAACTTCTCATTAAGTGTTTCAGCCAACAGCACACTGACTGTCTCTTTTGTCGGCTATAAGACGCAAACCATTTCGGTGAACGGGAAAACCTCGTTGAAAGTAACTTTGCAGGAAGATACGGAAGTATTGGATGAAGTAGTTGTAATAGGTTACGGAACAATGAAAAAGAGCGATTTGACCGGTGCCGTGTCTTCTGTCGGGGTGAAAGATATCAAAGACTCTCCGGTAGCCAATATCGGTCAGGCGATGCAAGGCAAGGTATCCGGCGTACAGATTATCGATGCCGGTAAGCCGGGTGACAATGTTACCATTAAAATCCGTGGCTTGGGAACGATCAATAACAGTAACCCTTTGATTGTCATCGACGGAATCCCTACCGACTTGGGATTGTCTTCTCTGAACATGGCTGATGTAGAGCGGGTAGACGTATTGAAAGATGCTTCGGCAACGGCTATCTACGGTTCGCGTGGTGCAAATGGTGTAGTGATGATTACCAGCAAACGTGGTGCAGAAGGTGCGGGAAAGGTAACGGTAAATGCAAACTGGGCGGTTCAGAATGCAACCAAGGTGCCCGATATGCTGAACGCCGCTCAATATGCTGCCCTGAGCAATGATATGCTGTCTAATAATGATGATAATACAAACCCTTACTGGGCAGACCCTTCTTTATTGGGAGCAGGAACGAACTGGCTGGATGAGATGCTGCGCACGGGAGTGAAACAAAGTTACTCTGTGAGCTACTCCGGCGGTACGGAGAAGGCTCATTACTATGTATCCGGTGGTTTCCTCGATCAGTCCGGTATCGTAGAAAGCGTTAATTACCGTCGTTTCAATTTCCAGGCCAACAGCGATGCTCAGGTCAATAAGTGGCTGAAGTTCACGACTAACCTGACGTTCAGTACCGATGTGAAAGAAGGTGGATCTTACAGTATCGGAGATGCAATGAAAGCACTTCCCACCCAGCCGGTGAAGAATGAAGACGGCAGTTGGAGCGGTCCCGGGCAGGAGGCGCAATGGTACGGAAGTATTCGCAACCCGATCGGTACACTGCACATGATGACCAATGAGACCAAAGGATATAACTTTCTGGCAAATATTACCGGAGAGATCACCTTTACCAAATGGCTGAAGCTGAAAAGTACCTTCGGTTATGATGCCAAATTCTGGTTTGCCGACAACTTTACTCCGGCTTATAACTGGAAACCGAACCCGGTAGAAGAATCCTCCCGCTATAAAAGCGATAACAAGTCGTTCACCTATTTGTGGGACAATTATTTTGTATTCGATCATACTTTCGCCCGGAAACATCGTGTGGGTGTCATGGCTGGTTCTTCTGCTCAATGGAACAACTACGACTATCTGAATGCTCAAAAGAATATCTTCATGTTTGATAATATCCACGAGATGGACAACGGCGAGAAGATGTACAGTCTCGGCGGTAGCCAGAGTGACTGGGCACTGCTTTCTCTGATGGCACGTCTCAACTATTCTTACGAAGATAAATACCTGCTCACAGCCACTGTACGTCGTGACGGTTCTTCCCGTTTCGGCAAGAACAACCGTTGGGGAACTTTCCCTTCCGTCTCTTTGGCATGGCGCATTTCTCAGGAAGACTGGTTTCCGAAAGACAACAACTTCCTGATGAACGATCTCAAACTACGCGTCGGATACGGTGTGACCGGTAATCAGGAAATCGGTAACTACGGTTTTGTTGCTTCCTATAATACGGGAGTCTATCCTTTCGGCAACAATAATTCTACCGCTTTGGTATCGACGACCCTTTCCAATCCGAATATTCATTGGGAAGAAGTGCGCCAGACCAACTTCGGTGTAGATATGAGCCTGTTCAACTCACGTGTCAACCTTTCGCTGGATGCATATATCAAGAAGACAACCGATATGTTGGTGAAAGCTTCCATTCCTATCACTTCCGGCTTTGAAGATACTACCGAAACCTTCACTAATGCCGGCAAGATGCGTAATAAGGGAGTGGAAATGACCCTGCGTACCATCAATATGAAAGGTCTTTTCTCTTGGGAATCTGCTTTGACGGCTACCTATAACAAGAACGAAATTCTGGACTTGAACAGTGAGACCCCGATGTTTATCAATCAGATGGGCAACTCCTACGTGACTATGCTCAGAGCCGGTTATCCGATTAATGTATTCTATGGATATGTGACTGACGGGCTTTTCCAGAACTGGGATGAGGTAAACCGCCACGCTACCCAGCCGGGAGCCGCTCCGGGTGATATCCGTTTCCGGGACTTGAATAACGACGGAGTCATCAACGATGAAGACCGTACCGTAATCGGCAATCCGAACCCGAACTGGTTCTTCTCTCTGACCAACAATTTTTCTTATAAGGGATGGGAACTCTCTGTTTTCCTGCAAGGTGTATCGGGTAATAAAATTTATAATGCCAACAATGTAGACAACGAAGGAATGGCAGCCGCTTACAACCAGACCACAGCCGTATTGAACCGCTGGACAGGCGAAGGAACTAGCAACTCCATGCCCCGCGCTATCTGGGGAGACCCGAATCAGAACTGCCGTGTATCCGACAGATTTGTAGAAAACGGTTCATACCTCCGTCTGAAGAACATTACACTTTCGTATACACTGCCCAAAAAGTGGATGCAAAAGATTCAGCTGGAAAATGCCCGCATCTCCTTCTCTTGCGAGAATGTGGCCACTATTACCGGATATTCCGGCTTCGATCCGGAAGTTGACGTCAATGGTATCGACAGCAGCCGCTACCCGATTTCACGTACGTTCAGCATGGGTTTGAACTTTAACTTTTAAATCAGGAGGAAGAATATGAAAAAGATAACAACTTTGGTGATGATGTTTGCCATGCTGGCATTGACATCATGCAACGATTTCTTAGATAAATATCCTAAATATGGAGTCGATCCCGAATCGGAAGTAACGAACGAGATTGCTGTGGCACTGACCACTGCCTGCTATAAGACTCTCCAGTCGTCCAATATGTACAACCAGCGTATATGGAGCCTCGATATCATTGCGGGCAACAGTGAGGTAGGTGCCGGAGGGGGAACCGACGGACTGGAAACTGTTCAGGCTTCCAACTTCATAGCCCAGAGCGATAATGGCTTTGCCTTGTACGTATGGCGCTCTCCGTGGGTAGGTATCGGACGTTGCAACATCGTACTTTCCAATCTGCCTTCGGCTGCTGTCTCTGATGAGATAAAGACCCGTTGCATGGGTGAAGCGTATTTCCTGCGTGCACATTATTATTATATTCTGGTGCGTCTGTATGGAGGTGTACCTTTGCGCCTGCAACCGTTTGAACCGGGAGAATCTACGGATATTGCCCGTAATACGGTAGATGAGGTATATGCCCAGATTCTTTCCGACTGTAAGAATGCAGTGACGATGCTTCCTCCGAAGAGCAGTTATGGAGACAGCGACAGAGGGCGTGCCTGCAAAGAAGCCGCAATGGCCATGCTGGCGGATATTTACCTGACACTTGCTCCTAACCATCGCGAATACTATGATGAAGTCGTGACTCTATGCAATGACATTGCCGCGATGGGATATGATCTGACTCAATGCAATTATGCCGATAACTTCGATGCTACCATCAACAATGGTGCGGAATCCCTTTTCGAAGTACAATACTCCGGAAGCACGGAATATGACTTTTGGGGCGGTGATAACCAGTCATCCTGGCTGTCGACTTTCATGGGACCTCGTAATTCAAGTCTGGTAGCCGGTGCTTATGGATGGAACCTGCCTACAGAAGAATTCTTCAAGCAATACGAAGACGGTGATTTACGGAAAGACATAACTGTATTGTATCAGGGCTGTCCCGCTTTTGACGGCATGGAGTACAGACGTTCCTGGTCGAATACAGGTTATAATGTGCGCAAGTTCCTTGTGTCGAAGACCGTCTCTCCGGAGTATAATACCAACCCCAACAATTTCGTAGTATACCGCTATGCGGATGTCCTGCTGAAGAAAGCGGAAGCATTGAACGAACAGGGACATCCCGAACAGGCTGCCGGACCTCTGAACATCGTTCGTCAGCGTGCCGGGCTGGCAGATGTGCCGGCTACCCTGACCCAGACCGAAATGAGGGAGAAGATTATTCACGAGCGCCGGATGGAGCTAGCTTTTGAAGGACACCGCTGGTTTGATATGATCCGTATTGATAATGGAAACTATGCGCTGGCATTCCTGAAATCCATCGGTAAGAATAATGTGACCAAAGAACGCCTCCTGCTGCCTATTCCGCAGACAGAGATGGACTCCAATCATCTGATGACTCAGAATCCCGGTTATTAATCCGTTTTATAATCATTCATTTAGATCAATAATATGATGAAGAAATATATATATCAGTTGTTATGCTCTCTTTTCATCGGCGGAACCATGGTTGCCTGTGCCGAGGATTATATGGAGACAGATAAAGGACATGATACCCTTACCCTTTCGGTGAATCAGCAGGAGCTGGTGTTGAACGAGAAGAACCATAGTCAGGAAGCGCTTGCCCTTTCGTGGACTACCGGAACGAATTACGGAAGCGGTAACCGCATCTCTTATACGCTGGAACTGGCTGAGGCAGGAACAGACTTTGCCAATGCTTACTCAGTAGATTTGGGCACAGGAACGTACCAGTGGACAAAGAAAGTAGAAGAACTTAACCAGTTTCTGAATACGCAGCTTGGTATCGGCTATGCAGTGAAAGCAGAGCTGGAAGCACGTATCACAGCTGTCGTTGCCGGAATGGAAGATCAGAAGCAGAGTGCAACGGCTGCCTTCACGGTGACTACTTACCAGCCGGTTACTACCACACTTTACTTGATTGGCGACGCTACTCCGAAAGGATGGAGTGCCGACGAAGCGACGGCAATGGAGCGTACGGACAACGGACAGTTTACGTGGACCGGAAAACTGACAGCCGGATCGTTTAAGTTTATAACGACTTTGGGAGACTTCCTGCCGTCATACAACCGTGACACCAGTGCCGGAGAAGCGCTCAAACTAACCTACCGCACATCAGGCGACCAGCCGGACGAACCGTTCACAATGAGTGAAGAAGGAACGTACATTGTAAAAGTAGACCTGCTCGACTTGACGCTGACTCTTACCGAAACGGAAGCCATCGGCTGGAGATTTGAAGAATTTTTCATTGTCGGCTCGTTTACCGGTGACAATGGCTGGGGATTTGAAGCATTGTCCAAAGATGCCGTTCAGATGGATTTGTTCCATTATGGAGCTGTCATCCCCTGGAAAGCAGACGGAGAATTTAAATTCGCTTCTGTGGCAGACTTCGGCCAGTCGGATGCCTTCTTTCATCCTGCTACAGCAAATGCTCCGTACACTTCGACATCCGTAGTACTCGGAGGCGAGGATAATAAATGGCAAATGAAGGAAGCCGAATGCGGCAAACCTTATAAAGTACTGTTCTACACAGGCAAAGGAAAAGAAAAGATGCTGATGCGTCCGTTCACTCCTTACGAAGGACTGTATCTGGTAGGTGAGGCAACTCCGAACGGATGGAGCCTGGACAATGCTACCCCGATGACGAAGAGTGCCGACAGTCCTTACATCTTCACATGGAGCGGTACGCTGAAAGCCGGTGAGATGAAGATTTCATGCGATAAGCAGTCCGACTGGGGCGGAGACTGGTTTATGGCGGATAAGAATGGCAAGACTCCGACGGGTGAGGTGGAAACAGCCTTGTTCGTCACCAAGTCTGACGCAGAGTTGAGCAGCATGTATCTGGATGCGGACTTGGGTGGTCTGGATAATAAGTGGAATATTCAGGAAGCCGGTTCTTATCGGATTACGATTGACCAGTTGAAAGAGACGATCTCGATTGTGAAACAATAAAACAAGAATTCAAGATGAAGAAAATAATATACTTGGCAGCTGCTTTCCTGTGTATGGCTTGCAGTGATGATCATGAGTCGGACCAGCAGCATGGAGGAGCTTCGGGAAGTGTGACCGAAGTGACTCCGGTAACATCGGACTTAAGTGTCGGTCTGTCGACGGATAAGGCTTCCTATAAACCGGGAGAAAAGGTGGTATTTACGGCAGACAACGCTCTGCCTGCCGGAACCAAAGTACGTTATCGCCTTTCGGGTGAAACGGTCGGAGAGGAGTCGGTAAACGGTACCGGCTGGACGTGGCAGCCGCCTGCCACCGATTTCAAAGGATACATGGCAGAGGTTTACCGTCAGGAAAATGGCACGGATGTGATAGTCGGCACGATTGCGGTAGATGTATCCAGTGACCCGGCACGTTTCCCGCGCTACGGTTTTGTCGCTGATTTCAGTCAGGAGAAGACAACTGCGAAGACGCAGGAAGAGATGGCATATCTGAACCGTCACCATATCAACTGGGTGCAGTTTCAGGACTGGCACAATAAGCACCACTGGCCGTTGGGCGGCACACGCACGCAGTTGGACGAGGTATATATGGACATTGCTAACCGTGAGGTTTATACAAGTTCGGTGAAGAACTACATTGAAGCACAACACCGTTTCGGTATGAAATCCATGTTCTACAATCTTTGTTTCGGAGCCTTGAAAGATGCTGCCGCGGATGGAGTAAAGGAAGAATGGTACTTGTTTAAGGATGCTTCTCATACCACTAAGGACAGTCACGACCTGCCGGGCGGATGGAAAAGTAATATCTATCTGGTAGACCCTTCCAACAAGGAATGGCAGGAATATCTTGCCGAAAGGAATGACGATGTGTATGCTAATTTCGCCTTCGACGGTTATCAGATAGACCAGTTGGGAAGACGCAGTACTCTTTACGATTACAGCGGTACTCCTGTCAACCTGCGCGAGGGATACGCCTCTTTTATAGAAGCGATGAAGCAGGTTCATCCGGACAAGAGTCTGGTAATGAACGCAGTCAGCCGTTACGGTGCCCGCCAGATAGGGGAGAGCGGCCAAGTCGATTTCTTCTATAATGAAGTATGGGCGGATGAGGCCGACTTTACCAATCTGAAAGCTATTCTTTATGAGAATGGAGTATATGGTAACTACCGGTTGAATACGGTTTTTGCAGCCTACATGAATTATAACAAGGCAGATAACCGGGGAGAGTTTAATACGCCGGGTATCTTGCTGACGGATGCCGTAATGTTTGCTTTGGGTGGTTCGCACCTCGAACTGGGAGGCGATCATATGCTGTGCAAGGAATATTTCCCGAATGAGAACCTGACCATGAGCGAAGAGCTGAAAACGGCGATGGTTCATTACTACGATTTCCTGACGTCGTATCAGAATCTGCTTCGCGACGGAGGAACGGAGAACAGCATCACCATGAACTGTACCAACGGCGAAATGAAGTTGAATGTATGGCCTCCCCAACAAGGGTCGGTCACTACCTATGCCAAACAGGTGGGCGACAAGCAGGTGATACATCTCCTTAACTTCTCGCAAGCGAACAGCCTGAGCTGGAGAGACGTGGACGGCACTATGCCGGAACCGGCTTTGATTACGAAAGCGGCTTTGCAGATGAATCTGCCGGCAAAGGTGAACAAGCTGTGGGTAGCATCGCCGGATGTACACGGGGGAGCTTTGCAGGAGCTGGCTTTTACACAAGAGAACGGAGTCGTTTCTTTCACTTTGCCTTCTCTGAAATATTGGACCATGATTGTAGCTGAATAAGGTGGCTGAGACAGAATGAATAAAATGACAGGTATGAAGATTAGATACAGGTTTTGGGTGTGGGCACTGTGCCTGATGTTTCCAACGCTGGTATGGGCGGAAAATGCGGTACGTACATGCACCTCTTTTACACAGCAAGGGCGCCGGGTGACTTTTCACCTGGCGGACAGCGCTGCGTTGCAGTTGCAGCTTTGCAGCCCTTCGGTAGTCAAGGTCTGGTTTTCGCCGGACGGAACGCTGCAACGGAAAAATGCTTCCTTCGCAGTGATCAACGAAGAGCTGGAAGACGTGGGAACAGTACATGTGGATGAGCAGGCAGCCTGCTACGAGATTTTCACGGCGAAATTGCGTATCCGCGTGAATAAGTCTCCGTTGAGTTTGCAGATATTCGATAAGTATCAGAAGCTTTTGTTCAGCGACTATGCTGACAAAGGACACGTGAACGAGGGAACAAAGAAAGTGGAATATAAGGTACTCCGCCGAGACGAGCACTTCTTCGGACTCGGAGAGAAAACGGGGAAGATGGACCGCAGAGGTGAGTCTTATAAGATGTGGAACAGCGACAAGCCCTGCTACAGTGTAGTGGAAGACCCGCTCTACAAAAGTATTCCTTTCTTTATGAGTAGCTACCGGTATGGTATTTTTCTGGATAATACGTATAAGACAGAGTTCAAGTTCGGTACCGAGAGCCGTGACTACTATAGCTTCGAAGCACCGGATGGCGAAATGATTTATTATTTCATCTTCGGAAAAGATTATAAAGAAATCATCGGTCAGTATGTCGGCTTGACGGGCAAACCCATTATGCCTCCGAAATGGGCACTGGGCTTTGCTCAGTGCCGGGGGCTGCTTACCAGCGAGAAACTGAGCCGTGAGATAGCCGAAGGATACCGTCAGCGCGGAATCCCTTGCGATATCATCTATCAGGACATCGGCTGGACAGAACATTTGCAGGACTTCGAGTGGCGGAAAGGAAACTACACGGACCCGAAGAAAATGCTGTCCGACCTGAAAGAAATGGGATTTAAAGTCGTGGTATCACAAGACCCGGTCATTTCACAAGCCAACAAGAAGCAGTGGGAAGAAGCCGACCGTCTGGGTTACTTTGTGAAAGACAGTACTGACGGCAAGAGTTACGACATGCCCTGGCCCTGGGGAGGCAACTGCGGAGTAGTGGACTTTACCTTGCCTGCCGTAGCCGACTGGTGGGGAGCGTATCAGCAGAAGCCTATTGATGACGGCATCTCCGGCTTTTGGACGGATATGGGCGAACCGGCATGGAGCAATGAGGAACAGACCGAACGCCTTGTGATGAAACATCATCTAGGCATGCACGATGAAATCCATAACGTCTACGGACTGACTTGGGACAAGGTAGTGAAAGAACAATTTGAAAAGCGTAACCCCGACCGTCGTGTTTTCCAGATGACCCGTGCCGCTTATGCGGGCTTGCAGCGCTATACGTTTGGCTGGACAGGCGATTGCGGCAATGGTGACGATGTTTCGCAGGGATGGGGGCAACTGGCCAATCAGATTCCGGTGATTCTTTCTGCCGGACTGGGATTAATTCCGTTTACCACCTGTGACATTACCGGGTATTGCGGAGACATTGAAGACTATCCCGCTATGGCGGAACTTTATACCCGCTGGATACAATTCGGCGCATTCAACCCTCTGAGCCGCATTCATCATGAGGGCGACAACCCGGTAGAACCCTGGCTCTTCGGACCGGAAGCGGAAAAGAACGCAAAGGCAGCCATCGAACTGAAATACCGCTTGCTGCCCTATATTTATACGTATGCCCGCGAAGCTCACGACACAGGTTTACCGATCATGCGTCCGCTCTTCATGGAGTATCCGATGGACATGGAGACTTTCTCTACCGATGCCCAGTTCCTTTTTGGACAGGAACTGCTGGTGGCTCCCGTAGTGAAGAAAGGGGCGCGTACAAAGAACGTCTACTTGCCCGAAGGTACCTGGATTGATTATAACAACCGGAAGACGACTTACACCGGAGAGCAGTGGACTACCGTAGAGGCTCCGTTGTCCAGCATCCCGATGTTTGTAAAGCAAGGTTCTGTTATCCCGACTATGCCGGTGATGAACTATACGCATGAGAAGCCTGTCTATCCTTTAATCTTTGAAGTTTTCCCGGCGGCAAAGGGAGAAGAGGCTTCGTTTACTTTGTACGAAGATGAAGGAGAGAATCTCGGTTACCAGCGGGATGAATTTGCCAAAACTCCCGTTCGCTTCCGGACGGATGAGGACGGTTATCATCTTTCGGTTGGTGCCCGTGAAGGGAAAGGATATACAGTGCCCGGTCCCCGGAACTTTGTTTTCCGCATCTATCTGAAGACAGCTCCCAAAGGAGTGACCGTTCAGGGTACGAAAGTAAAGAAAGTGAAGCCGGAACGTTTGGAAGAGAATATGGATAGTGATACCGAAAGCTTAGTGTGGAGCTGGGATAAGGAGACCGGCATTTGCAGTCTTCGCATGCCGGATCGGGGGGAAGAGAGTCAGATTTCCCTGCATATATAGTCTGGATTCGGCTCACTTTTTGTAAGTGTAAAAGTAAAAAGTATCTGCCGTCTGTACCAGAACGCTCATAAGTAGTTAGCTTATAGTGACTGGTTGCAGGACGGCAGATACTCTTGTTTTTGTTTCCCGGCTTGAAACATTTAGTTTCATTGCTTGAAACACTTTGTTCCAAGGCATGAAACTAAGTGTTTCAACGGTTGAAACTAATCATGAAACTACTAGCTTGTTTCTTTGCGATAGTTTGCTTCAGTGGACCTGACTTCAGTAGACCGTAGCTTTTATCTTAGTTAATAAATTCGTAGCCTTTGAGTTGGTATCTCTTGATCTTGCAACCTTTCGTTCTTGTCAGCTTTACCTTTCCTTTAGCCGCATTCAAGGTGACTTGATTGAACTGTCCTTTCTGGAAATCATAGCTTATACCGTCATCCTCGAAGAGCTGGCAGGTAGCGGTCGGAGTACCATACACTTTGCAGTTCAGGTTGAATACGGTTTGTGCATCTACATAAGGAACAGGCTCGGCAAGAGGCAACAGTGTTCCCTGACGTACGTAGAGTGGCAATTGATTGAGTTCGGTTGTAATCTCATATTCACGGTTGCCTTCATACTTTTCGTTGGTATTGAAGTTGTACCAGGTTCCTTCCGGGAAGTAGACTTTCCGTGCTTTCTTATTCTCATATAGGGGAGCCGCCATCAGTCCGTCGCCGATCATGTATTGGTCGCTGATCGTGCGCAGGCGTTCATCCTTCGGGAAATCCATCAGCAGCGGGCGGAAAGGAGGCGTTCCTTCTTGTTGGTATGTGTGGAAAGCTGCATAAAGATAAGGAATCAACTCCATGCGAAGGTTGATCAGCGTGCGGGCATATTCCTCATATTGCTTTGCTTCCGGCAGGAACTCGCCCCGTTCGTTCTTTCCACGGTCGAATTGCAGCCAGGGGGCATATTGCAGATACCATGCGTTCACCATTGCTTGTGGAGAAAGAATCACCGTTTGCAGGCGATGGAAGAAATCTTCGGCAGAGTGGGCTTCGCGTACTTCGGGACACCACAACAGCCCTCCGAATGCGGAGTTGCAGAGTGCCTGAATGTATTCTTTGGGATCGTATGTGTCACTGTAGAGCACGGCGCTGCGTGAAGACATAAACAGGCCGGACGAACGGTAATCCTGATAAGCACGGGTGTTCTTGGCACGGTAGATGCTGTCCATCGCGTTTACGTAGAGAGAACCGAATACCTGGTGCATCTGTTCACCGTCGATACCCGAAGGGAATTGCGCCAAGTCCGGGAAACACCATGTGGCAGAGGCGAATGAGATATTCGAGTTGTCACATTCGTCCAGTTTGAAGCCGGAGATACCTTCATCTATCAGTGTGCGGTGGTAGTCGGTGAATATCTTGTGTGCTTCCGGTTTGATAAAGTCAGGTACCAGTCCGTTCCATACGAGGAAGTCGCCTGAGTAAGGTTCCAGTGCCTTCCGGATGGGGGAGCTGGGGTGTACGTAGGCGTGTTCCCACAGGTTGACCTTGTATCCTTTCTCTTGGAGCCGGGTCAGCATTTCTTTGTGCTGCGGGAACCGGTCTTTGCTCCAGATGTAAGAGCAGGAATAAGTGGCTGTCTGCCATCCCGGTTCGAGTCCTAATACGTCACACGGGATATTGTTGTTGCGGAAGTAATCGGCAAAACGCATCACGGAGTCCTGCGTAGCATCTCCTTTCACACGGTATTTGAATCCGAGTCCCCACATCGGAGGGAGACATCCTCCGCCGGAGAGAAGATTGTATCTCTTCACTACGTCCAGCACTTCCGGTCCGGTGATGACGAATACTTCGATACCTTTTGCACCGGGGACATCGATAAATATTTTGTTTCCGTTGCTCCTGTTCTTATACAGGTCTTCCGTAGTGGTAGCGATATGCTTTCTTTCTTCTATTCTTTGCTGACGACTGTGTTCGGTTTTCTGGTTGGAACCGCACAGAAAAGTAGTATACCGTGCTGTGTTGACCAGAATGCCGTATCCTTTGGTAGAGACATAAAATGTCTGCGGGGCATGCGTGTATCCGAGTCCGTTCAGTGGATTGTCATTTACTATCGGACGTTTGCGCAGACCGCGCTGACCGAAAGTTTCGAATTGAAGTCCGAAACCGTAGATTTGTTCATTGTCTTCCAGGGGAACTTCAATCAGGCATCCCCGGTCGGTTATCTTTATCTGCACGTCTTCGGCATCAAAAGGCAACTTGGCTGCAGGAAGTGCCTTCATTGCTTCTATGACAGGCTTGCCACCAAACAGGGAATAGGGGGTGAAAGTATCAATCTCTCCCTTTTGCAGTTTGATAACTCCCGGAGCAATCTCTTTTTGGGCGGACACTTGTACGGTGGAGATGAGCCCTGCTGTAATCAGGAAAAGGTAAAGTAATAGTTTTTTCATTGCAGTTTATTTTTATCATGGTTACATTTATATAAGACTCTCAAGAGATTCTTTACCACTAAAAAGCTATGTGGAAATATTGCAAATATAAGAATAAAGTATCTTTGAACCTGCGTTTTTCATCTGCAATAGACGGGTTGTCAGGCGTTAATACTTGATGTTGTCAGCTGTTAACGTCTGACATGACAGGTATTAATATCTGAAGCGACAAACATTAATACCTGAGACGACGGATATTAATGCCTCAAATTACCGTTGTTAATGTATTGAGAATCAGTTACGTATATTTGGGGCGAGATCTGTTTCCACTTGAAGTGAGTATTTCTTTTTCTATTCTTATCAAAAATTCGTAATATTGCATTCCATAAAGGAACATCTGGTGCAGTGCATTTACCGGATATCACCTATTGGAAAAGAAAACTGAAACACTGAAATAAATAAAACCATGAAAAAGAATTGTTTTCTCCTTCTCTTCTTACTTTGTGCTTGCCTTGTTCAGGCGCAGAATACTTATCGTACCGACAAGGACATTGCTTATGTATCTGGTTCCGAAACGGATGCTTACCGTCTGGAACGTTGCAAACTGGACATCTATTATCCCGAAAATAAGAAAGATTTCTCAACCATCGTATGGTTTCACGGTGGTGGTATGGAAGGCGGAAGCAAGTTTGTGCCCAAAGAATTGACAGATCAGGGTTTCGCGGTAGTAGCGGTCAATTATCGTCTGAGTCCGAGAGCTAAGAATCCGGCTTATATAGAAGATGCTGCCGAAGCTGTGGCGTGGACATTTAAGAATATCGAGAAGTACGGAGGCCGCAAAGACCGTATCTTTGTTTCCGGTCATTCGGCGGGAGGTTATCTTACGCTGATTCTGGCAATGGATAAGAAATATATGGCTGCATACGGAGCAGATGCGGACAGTGTAGCCGCTTATCTTCCGGTGAGCGGGCAGACAGTCACTCATTTTACAATCCGTAAAGAGCGCGGACTGCCGAATGGAATCCCGATTATTGATGAATTTGCACCGGTAAATAAAGCCCGTAAAGATACGGCTCCGGTTGTGCTGATAACGGGAGACAAGAATCTGGAAATGGCAGACCGGTACGAAGAGAATGCACTGCTGGCATCCGTACTGAAGAATATAGGCAATCAGAAAGTCACCCTGTATGAGCTTCAGGGATTCGACCACGGACAGGTACTCGGTCCTGCCTGCTATCTGATTGTTAATTATGTGAAGAGGTTTAAATAAGATGCCTCCGGTTATGCAAAGAGCAGGTCATAGAAGGAAAATATCCGGTACATGTTACATTTTTCATAGGCTATGAATCATTTATTATATTCAGAATAGGAGGGATTGCCTACATTTACTCCGATTTTATAAACTACTAACTACTAATAATAAATGATTATTGCTATGAAGACATTAAACAGCAGAATCACACTGACTCTTTTTATTCTTGTTTCTTCTCATCTGCTGGCAATGGCAGGAGATGTATCTTTTAAAGTAACGAAGAAGTATCTGAACTTCCCTGTTTCTCATGCCGAAAATAGGGCGAAAATGACTTTTGAAGTAAACGGCAAGCCGGATTTGTCCGTCGTTATTCGTCTGGCACCGGATAAAGCCGAGTATTGGGTATTCAAAGATGTATCGGCCTTCAAAGGAAAAACAATCAAGATAACCTATGAGGGCAATGAAAAAGGACTCAGCCAGATATACCAGTCGGATGAAATCGCAGGACAGGATAGTCTGTATAAGGAAAAGAATCGTCCGCAGTTCCACTTTACTACCCGGAGAGGTTGGATCAATGACCCTAATGGACTGATTTATTATGAAGGTGAGTATCACTTGTTCTACCAGCATAATCCTTTCGAAAGAGACTGGGAGAACATGCACTGGGGCCATGCAGTCAGCAAGGACCTGATACATTGGACCGAATTGCCGGACGCTTTGTATCCCGACCATTTGGGAACAATGTTCTCCGGTTCGGCAGTAATCGACTATGATAATACCGCAGGATTCAATAAAGGCAAGACTCCCGCCATGGTTGCTGCCTTCACGGCTGCCAGCAGTGACAGACAAGTGCAGGGAATAGCATACAGTCTGGACAAAGGACGTACATTCACGAAGTACGATAAGAATCCGGTAATTAACTCCAAGGAGAAATGGAACTCTCAGGATACACGTGACCCTAAAGTGTTCTGGTATGCTCCTTCCAAACATTGGGTGATGGTGCTGAACGAACGTGACGGACACTCTATTTATACATCTGCCAATCTTAAAGACTGGAAATACGAAAGTCATGTTACAGGTTTCTGGGAATGCCCCGAGTTGTTCGAATTGCCGGTTGATGGTGACAAGAACCACACGAAGTGGGTGATGTACGGTGCCACCGGTACCTATATGCTGGGTTCTTTCGACGGTAAAGTATTTACGCCCGAAGCAGGAAAATACTGCTATACCACCGGAAGTATCTATGCAGCCCAAACCTATAACAATATTCCGGCAAGCGACGGCAGACGCATTCAGATAGGCTGGGGAAGAGTTTCTCATCCGGGAATGCCTTTCAATGGAATGATGATGCTTCCCACGGAATTGACTTTACGTACCACTAAAGACGGTATCCGCCTTGTCAGTGTGCCGGTAAGAGAAACCGAATCTTTATTCACTCCTGTCCATTCATGGAAATCTCTGACTTCGGACGAGGCAAACCGCAACCTGAAAGAATTTTATGATGCCGATTGTCTTCGCATCAAGACAACTATCAAGCTGTCTCACGCCACCGATGCGGGCTTTAACTTGTTCGGACAGCGAATGATTGGCTACGACATGAACTCCAATACGCTGAACGGTCATTTCTACTCTCCGCAAGACCCGACCAGCATGGAACTGACTGCCGATATTTACATAGACCGTACCACAATCGAAGTCTTTATAGACGGCGGACTGTATTCTTATTCTATGGAACGCCGTCCGGACAGGAACAATAAAGAAGGTTTCCATTTCTGGGGAAATCGTATCGAAGTCAAGAACCTCGAAGTATTCTCGGTGAAATCCATCTGGTAAATAGTGAACGGGCAAAGCTTGTAATTAAAGAGACAAAAGCTATCTTTGCTTCTCAGTAATAAACAATAATAGATTGGAACATGAGAACACATAGCGAAGCTTTCCAGTTTGAGAAAGAACTGGAATGGGAAAATCCGGCTCCGGGTATCCGCCGCCAGATGATGGGATATGACGGACAGTTGATGATGGTGAAGGTGGAGTTTGAGAAAGGTGCCGTTGGCGCTATGCACCGACATTATCATAGTCAGGCTACTTATGTGGCAAGCGGCAAGTTCGAACTGACCATTGGCGACCGGAAAGAAATTCTCTCCACAGGCGATGGCTACTATGTGGAACCCGACCAGCCTCATAGATGCGTCTGCTTGGAAGCAGGTGTGCTGATTGATACATTCAGCCCTATGAGATCCGATTTCTTATCCTGATATCTTGGCAGAGAGTCAGACATGTGTGGTACGAAATTACCACATATGTGGTATTTTCTCTGAACAGAATCTCCCTTATCTTTGTAATATCTTAAAACAAAGGGATTTAAAAGCAGATATATATGGAAAAGATTGCAAAGAAATTGACGGATTTAGTAGGTAACACTCCGTTGCTGGAACTAAGTAATTATAATAAGAGTAATGATCTGAAAGCTCGCCTGATAGTGAAGATTGAATCATTCAACCCTGCGGGAAGCGTGAAAGACCGTATCGCCCTGGCTATGGTAGAGGATGCGGAAACCAAAGGAGTATTGCAGCCGGGATCTACCATTATCGAGCCGACAAGTGGAAATACCGGAGTGGGATTGGCATTTGTTGCAGCCGTAAAAGGGTATAAGCTGATTTTGACTATGCCCGATACCATGAGTGTGGAGCGTCGTAACCTTTTGAAAGCTCTGGGAGCGGAACTGGTTCTTACTCCCGGTGCCGACGGCATGAAGGGGGCGATTGCCAAAGCCGAGGAATTGAAAGCTGCCACCTCCGGATCTGTCATCCTGCAACAATTTGAGAATCCCGCTAACCCCGCTATGCATCTACGCACTACCGGACTGGAAATATGGAGAGATACCGAGGGGAAAGTCGATATCTTCGTAGCCGGTGTAGGTACAGGCGGGACCGTTAGTGGTGTGGGTGAAGCATTGAAGATGCGTGACCCCAGTGTGAAGATTGTAGCCGTTGAGCCTGCAGACTCTCCGGTACTGTCCGGTGGGAAGCCCGGTCCTCATAAGATTCAGGGTATCGGAGCCGGATTCGTCCCGAAGACGTACAAGGCTTCTGTAGTAGATGAAATTATCCAGATACAGAATGACGATGCCATTCGTACCAGCCGCGAACTGGCAAAGAAAGAAGGCTTACTGGTCGGAATATCTTCGGGAGCCGCCGTATATGCCGCTACTCAGGTGGCGAAGCGTCCGGAGAATGAGGGGAAGATGATTGTAGTATTGCTGCCCGATACAGGCGAACGCTATTTATCTACTATCCTGTACGCTTTCGAGGAGTATCCTCTGTAATAAAAAGATTTTTTTATTTTTGTTGTAACAACTTTCTCGTTGTTCCCGTCTATTTAATTGAAGCGCTTCAATAACGACTTTAATTTAAATAATAAAGAAGGAACAATGAGAAAGTTTTTATTTACCCTATTGCTGCTTTTAGTTTGCCATATTGGATATGGGCAAAGCATAGACAGTCTTTTCGATGAGTTTGAATGCGAACAGAATGTCGACTATGTGAAAGTATCTCCTTTTATGATGTCTCTCGGAAAGATGTTCTGCAAACATGAAGAGGGAAGTGAAATCATAAGAAAAGTGAAATCGATGAAAGTCATGGACTTGGGAGATTGTTCGGCAAGCGTGAAAAAACGTTTCAGCAGTAAAGTAAGCAAGTTGAACCGGAAAGGCTATGAAGAACTGATGCGCATCAACGATGGAGGAGAGAAGGTGCACATACTGATGAAAATCAGAAAGGATGCTATTCGCGAATTATTAGTTGTCTGCTCCGGAAACGATAGCTGTACATTGATACAGATAAATGGTAAATTTGTCAAAGATGATATTGATAAACTGGTAAGTATGGAAACTGGAAAGAAGAATGGACGTCACTGATTTTAAACAACAATTTCTGCCCTGCCACCGGAAGCTCTTTCGGGTAGCTTTTCAGCTAATGGGGAACGCCCAGGATGCTGAGGATATGGTGCAGGAAGCATATCTGAAATTGTGGAATAAGCGCGGTCAACTGAACGGTGTCCTGAATGCCGAAGCTTACAGCGTCACTCTTATCAAGAATTTGTGCTACGATGCACTGCGTCGTAACCAGTTGGATGAGGACGGACGTGCCCCCGAAGAACTGAATATCTCGGCAGACTTCAATATTATCAGCGAAATGGAATGGCGGGATGAAGTAAATCAGGTACAGCGTCTTATCAGTCAGCTCCCCCGGCAGCAAAAGCATGTGATGATACTGCGGGATGTGAATGACTGTTCCTTCGAAGAAATAGAACAAGCCACGGGACTGAATGCTGTCAATATACGAGTATTGTTGAGTCGGGCCCGCAAAAAGATACGTGAACAATTTAACGCAATAGTTGAGTATGAAACCAGATGATATAGAAGATTTGCTGACACGGTATTACGAGGGTGTAACTAGTGAGGCTGAAGAAAAGGAACTCAAACGTTTCTTTATGGAAGAGGAAGTTTCTGAAGATTTGCTTGCCGAGAAGGAACTTTTCCTGCAGTTGGCTGCCTGTCCTGAACCCGAAATTCCTGTCGGGCTGGAAGAAAGGCTGAATGACATGATAGATGCGTGGGATATGAGTGAGAAGCGAGCGTTGAAAGTAAAAAAGCGTACACGTATCATCCGCCTGCAATGGTTAGGAAGCATAGCTGCCAGTCTGCTTCTTTTGTTTTCAGTAGGAATGTATCTGTACAAGCCTTCTGCTCCGAAGGATACGTGCGCTACTCCCGAAGAAGCCTATATGCAGGCACAAAAGGCGTTGGTTATGTTGTCTTCACGGTTGAACAAAGGGATGGAGGAAGTGGAAACGGTACAGGAAGCCACTGGCAAGATCAGAGAGAATGTTTATGAACAATTAAACCGAATAAATAATACAAAACAATGAAACGTACGTATATTATTACCCTGTTATTTTCTTTGTGCTCACTATTTATGTATGCGCAGGACAGTCGCTTTGATAAGTTTGCAGACATGGAAGAAGTTACTTCAGTTTATATCTCCAAAGCGATGCTCAGCCTGATGCCCGATATGCAGACGGAAGGCGTGAATATTGGCAGTATAGCTTCAAAACTGGATAACATACGAATTCTGAGTTGTGACAAGCCTGCTATCATTGACAAGATGAAGAAAGAGTTCGCATTTATTAATTCTAAGAACGGTTATGAAGAACTGATGCGTATCAAAGATAAAGGAGAAAAGACTACGATTTATCTGAAGCAGGATAAAAACAAGAAGAAAGAATTTGTTCTGATGACTGGTGAGAAGAATGAATTTACAGTAATTATCATTACCGGAAATCTTACTCTGAAGGAGATACAAGGTATTGTAAACAAGGAATAATATTTTATCCGCAGGTTATACTACCTTCCTAATATAGGGAGCGGCATAATCTGCGGATAAAAATTTATAGAGATGCTCGGTCATGTTTGCTTCACAAACCATTATCACTGCTCATGGCTGTTCTTTACGCTACCATTTCTTCTTATGGTTTTTCATCTGCCCGCAGACCGAAAACTTTTCCTGTCATCTGGTCTACAGGTACTTTCCATACTTTGACATTCCGTACGGCAGGATCGGAGTAGCCGAACTGATCCTTCGTGTAATGGCGCATGATAATGTCCAGTGCACGGCGTTTCTCTTCCATATCCTCTATGAATTCTACTTTGCCACGACACATGGCACTTTCAGAGCGCATGCTATAGCTGCAGGCTACTTGTTTATGCTGATAAACGAGTTTATGGCCGAGGCTGAACGTGATACACACGTTGTTATTGCGTTGCAGCATTTCTATTTTCCCGCCTTCGGGACCGGAATGGAGGTAAAGGATATCGTTTTCATAGCCGAAGTTCATGGGAACTACGTATGGATTGCCTTCTAAGTCTACCATGCCTACAAAGCAGGCATCCGCCTGAAGAATAATAGATTCGATTCGTTGCTTGTCTTCGATAACGATTGTTTTCATTTTCAATGTCGGTTTTCTAAAGTTAAGTGTGTCTCCCTGATTTATAGCACTATAATGGGATGATAGGGAGAGAATCAGTTCTTTGTTTGTGCCACCCTACTGGCACGGTTGTGCCAAAGGCATGGCACAGTTGTGCCAATGCGGTGGCACAACCGTGCCAATAGGGTGGCATAAGATGAGTAATACTATCAATCAGTTTTAAGTATATACTTATTGCATTTACTTCTATTTCTCAATAAGCGCAAAGTCTAACTGCTTCTTTTCCAGATTGGCACGTGCCACACGGATCGTGATAGCATCTCCTAAACTGTATATCTTGTTTTTGCGGCGTCCGCGGAGACAATAGTTCTTTTCGTCAAATTCATAATAGTCGTCATCCAGGTCACGGATCGGAACCATACCTTCGCATTTGTTTTCATTGAGTTCAACGTAAAGCCCCCATTCCGTCACACCCGAGATTACTCCGTCATAAATCTGTCCGAGTCGCTCGCTCATGAATTCTACCTGTTTGTATTTGATGGAAGCACGTTCGGCATTGGCGGCAATTTGCTCCATGTTCGAACTGTGGTCGCAGAGATCCTCATATTTTGTTTCGGATACGCTTCGCCCTCCGTCCATGTACTTCGTTACCAGACGATGTACCATCATATCCGGAAAACGACGGATCGGCGAAGTAAAGTGGGTATAATAATCGAATGCCAGTCCGTAGTGTCCGATGTTGTGCGTAGAATAACGCGCTTTCTGCATGGCACGGATGGATACGGTTTCAATGAGATTCTCTTCCTTCTTTCCGTGAATATCATCCAGCAAATGGTTGATAGACTTTGATATGTCTGTTTTTGTTCCGCTTGTACGCACTTTGTAGCCGAAGCGGGCGATGAACTGTGACAAGTTCTCCAGTTTCTCCGGATCGGGCAGATCGTGGATACGGTAAGGAAGTACTTTCGGTTTCTTATTCTTGGGTACGCGTCCCACCTTTTCCGCCACCGTCCTGTTAGCGAGCAGCATGAATTCTTCTACCAGCTTATTGGCGTCTTTGGACTCTTTAAAGTAAACGCTGATGGGTTTTCCCTTCTCGTCAATTTCAAACTTCACTTCATAGCGGTCGAAGTTGATGGCTCCTGCTGCAAAACGTTTCTCACGCAGTGCTTTGGCTATCGTATCCAGCATCAGTACTTCTTCCTTGAAGTCACCGGCCTTGGTTTCGATAATCTGTTGCGCTTCTTCGTAGGTGAAACGGCGGTCGGAGTTGATGACAGTGTGTACGATACGTGAATCTTTGACTTCTCCTTTCTCCGTGATGTCGAAGATGACGGAGAATGCCAGTTTTTCTTCATTCGGACGCAAGGAACAGATGAAGTTACATAGCCGTTCGGGAAGCATGGGGATGGTCCGGTCTACCAGATAAACGGAAGTCGCCCGCTTCTCTGCTTCCTTGTCGATGATGCCTCCTTCTTTTACGTAATGTGTCACGTCGGCGATGTGTACACCCACTTCCCACAAACCGTCTTTTATGGGGCGGATAGAAAGTGCGTCATCAAAATCTTTGGCATCTTTCGGGTCAATGGTGAAAGTCGTTACCTTACGGAAGTCTTCGCGTCTGGCTATTTCTTCCGGAGTAATTTCTGCAGGAATTTTATCGGCGGCAGTCTCTACCGCTTTCGGGTATACATAGGGCAAGCCGAATTCGGCAAGGATAGCGTGCATCTCTGTCGTATTATCTCCTGCTTTACCCAGAATATCGATCACTTGTCCGATAGGATTCTTTGCCTTATCCGGCCATTCGGTTACTTTTACGATTGCCTTGTCTCCGGTTTTTCCGCCTTTCAGCTTTTCTTTCGGGATGAAGATGTCGTTGGCAAGCGTACGGTTCTCTGTGACTAAGAAGGCGTATGATTTGGCTACTTCCAGAGTACCGACAAATGTATCATTGGCACGTTCCAGTATTTCTATTACTTCTCCTTCTGCGTCTTTATTTTTTCTTTTGGCATAGAAGGTGATTTTTACTTTGTCATTGTTCATCGCATGTGCCGAATTTCGTTCGGCAACAAAGATCGGCTCGCCTCCACCTTCGGGAATGAAGGAGTTCTTCCCATTGCTCTTGCGCTGGAAAGTACCCGTCATTTCCGTTCCGTGATTGTTCAGCCGGAACTTTCCTTTTTCAATTTCAGAAATATAGTCGTCATCTAAAAGGTCATGTAATATATCAACGCATAGCATTTTCTGCGGATGAGTAGTGAGATGCAATTCCGAGAAAATGTATTTCATACTAAGCGTCTCGCTTGGTTTGGCATGGAAAAAGTTAATCAATAACGCTGCCAGCTCTTTCTTATTCATTCTTTTGCCGGCCTTTTTCTCTTTCTTTTCTTTCTTTTTCGCCATAATGTAGTCATTTAAAATATGTTGATACAAAGATATAAGATTATTTTCCTTGTAGAAACTTTGAGGCGAGAAAAAATAAACCACCCTTGATACTTTATCTCTATAAAGGAGGTCAAGGGTGGCAGGGGTAACTTAAAAGAGAGATGATTATGGTAGTGTTGTCGTAATGTTCAGACACTTGTCTTTTTCGCGGTAGAAGAAGTATCCGTATCCGGAGTCTTTTAATGCGATATTCATTTCTTGGGCTGCTTCCTCAAGGCTGGCTTGACTGGAATCCTGCATCTTAAATACATCCGATTCTCCTATTATGCCGGAATGTCCTTTTATTGCATCGGAAGCACTCCACCAGTACGTGGAGTTCATGTTTGTATAGGCATTACTCATACCAACAATGCCTCCGGCAAATACTGTTTCTCCATTACCGGTCAGACTGCCTTCAATGAGAGAGTAGCATCCGGTTAGTATTTTACGTGCCCTCATAGTACCACTGGCAGCTCCGGCAATACCACCTATATTTATGCTGTTTCTTCCACTTGCCGTTTCGGATGTTGCCTGCATTGTTCCTCTGCAGACTGTGTAGCAGCCATAAATACCTCCGCTCAGTAAATTTGCCGTTATACCTCCACAAGAAGCTCCTGCTGTACCTCCTTTTACTGATAAGAGGGCATTCGTGTCAATGTTTGTCCAGCAACGGGTTAAGGTGGATGTACTGCCTGCAATGCCACCTGCCATCGCTATTTGGGGATGTTCTGCCGTAATTTTACCTTTGAGAGTTACGTCAGAGTCTGAGATTCCTCCCATTTGGAAACTCCCCGTACCATATACGCCTCCTACATACGTTGCATCCGAACTAGATCCGCTGCTGCTACATGTTCCTGCTATTTCACCCAAAATAGTTACATGTAATGCACTGCATCCGTAGCCTGCTCTGACTTGTGAACCAATGGCCCCGCCGACATCTACCGAATTGTCGGCTTCTGCTTTTAAGCTTCCTTTAATGAGAATGTTGCAATTGCCGAACATATCGGCTGCATAACTACCGGAAACTCCTCCCACAGCAGCCGATGTACTGATGGAGCCTTCTTCGGATGACTTTTTACTTTTGGCATGTATACTTCCGTTGATTGTGACATCGCAGGCACCTATGCTTGAGCCGCTTGAAGCACCACATATACCTCCGGCATGTGCTCTTGCACTTCCATATTCACGTGAGTCATCAATTGGTTTAGATTCTGCCAGGATCGAACCGTCAACTACTGCCTTACAATACGTAATATAACCGCTGTTTCCATATCCGGCAATGGCACCTACTTGAGGAGTGGCCCCGTTGACTATAAATTCCGACGAAGCCGGAATATTCACCGTACATTGATTGATTGTACCTAGTATCGTACCGCATATCCCTCCAACGATGGATGTGCCGTCTGTATCGGTGGTGAATGAAGCACGGATACTACCTTTAAAGGTACAATTAGTAATGACTGCCTGATAACCGTAAGCCAATATGCCTCCTATAACTAAATAATTGGCTGTTTCTTGGGTTCCTGTATGCACAGCTGTGATATCCCCTTCTACGTTTAAGTTAGAGATGGTGCAACCGGATTTGGACAAACCGAACAAACCACACATGGCACTTGTATTATTGCTGGAGTAATTGATGGTAAAGTTGTGTATAGTATGGTTTTTTCCATCAAAACTACCACTGAACATATTCTTTTCGGGCATAGCAATGTTTTCGTTGTCAAGTCCTGTACCTATCGGAGTCCAGTCGTTTACTCCACTCATATCGATATCGTTTCCCAGTTCATAATAAGCTTTTGTATAGTCAATAGTTGGGTCCATTTCTATTTCAATCTCATCCTGATCTGTAGCAAGTATTGCCTGAGTGTTTTTAATTTCATTGGTTTTGTTAACTAGATAAGCCATCAGTTTTAACTGTCCTGCAGTTTTGATGATAAATGGATATTGTTCGGTTCCCTCACCGGAGGCAAAAGTTCTGGCAACAGAACCTTCCGGCATTTTGACGGCTATCCATTTGCTGAAAGGAGAGGCTGAGGAAGCATTTGCTGTTGTTGAACAGACTGCTACCCAATATTTATTTTCTGATTCCAATCCGGTGAAAGTAGCGCTGGGTTCGGATACGGTCTGAGTTTTGTCTGTCAATTCTCTCCATTCGTCTTTGATTTTTACAATGTAACTTGTAGCATTGGGATCAGCTGTCCATGTTACTTTAAATGAGTTGCTGGATATATCGCTGTATTTGATATCTCCTGGGGCTGATAACGAAGTTACGTCATCATCGTCTGAGCATGATGCGATAGTAAGTGTGAAACCGCATATGATACTAAGAATAACCCAATAGAATATTGTTTTCATATAATTGATATTTTAATGTATCTGGGTAATATGAACTAATTATCTGAATAATTTAAGATTGTAAATGTCCATGGTAAGGGATGGCACAAAAGTATTTTGTGATATATTGTCTTTTTCCAGGAAGAATCCTAGCAGTAAGTCGGCAATAGTATCTCCTTCGGCACTTCCATTATCTTGTAAAGTCAATACAATTTCTCCGTTTATCATAGTCGGAGCAAGGTTGACGCTTTGCTCAGGAAACCAATAACTATAATAACCGGAGGCTATTCCCGAATAAATATATAACGTAGTTGTCATTGTACCGTCTTCATTTTCTACCTTTGTTTCTCCTTGGTATTGTCCGGATGCAATCTTGAAACCATGGTCGGTATAGGTTGCTTCCAGAGTCATCGGGAAGAGGCTGGAATTAGGAAGAGAAATAACATAAGTTCCATTCTCTTCGCTTTCTTTTATACTGGCCGGACCTTTACCTGTAGCCGAATCTTTTTGCCAGATACGATTGAAACTAGCTACCCAGCTTCCCAGTAAGTTTTCGGCATCATATTGCATAAGCACATATACGGCAGTACGTACCCCATTTGTAATTTCTACAGATGTTCCGCGTACAGTATTGGTGGTGTTTTTCTCGAAGTTAAATTGGATACCCTCATCTACTAATTCGTAAGATAACCATTCTTTGGCATCTTCGGGAATGTTTACTTTAAATGGAAATGAACCTTTCAGCGCAATAATCAACGAACTCTTTTCGTTTCCTGTAGCCTGTTGCAAATCATTTTCGTTATAAATGATGATGGCGCCTTGCTGTGTAACGGTTACTCTCTGTGTATTTGCTTCATTACGAATGATAATTTGTGCAGATCGTCCCGGAAAGTCGTAATTCTCCTTTACGTCAAATGTAACCATCTCATGGCTTGTTTCTTTTATTGTACACCAGTCTGCGTCTGCAACTGCCGTCACGTCACCGGTTGCTTCTATGCGGATAGAACCTGTTCCACCGGCGGCTTTGAACGTTACGTCTGATTGGATGACCTTCAATACGGATACGCTTGAGTCATCATTGTCGCATCCTGCAATCAACATACATAACGTCAGTATGAATATATTTAGTAACTTTTTCATTCTTGATACTTTTTAAAATGTTCAGCATTCAGGTTATTATTGCTTTTCAATTGTATAGTCGTCATACCAGCCTACCCATCCGCCAAGAGTACTTTGGCTATATGCGGGTGAAGTATAACCTTGGAATACAAGTGCAGTAGGTTCCGCTCCGGTCAACTGGCTAAAAGTTCCTTCGTCTTTGAAACTTATTGTTAGTGGAGAAGTGCTTTCTGTCTTGCTTACCACAGAGAAGTAATAGCCTGTTTCCGTACTCATGAAATAAGGAATGTACGACATGCCGTTGCCAAATGACAATGCACCGTAATAGCCGTTTATTGAGCCTAATGCCTGAACCGGTATAATCATCTTGCCACTGGAACGGTCATAGGTGATGCTGATAGGTACATTGAGACCTGATAAGTTAAAGCTTTTGTTCTCTACATTTTGTGAAATGGTGATGTCGAACTCTTTACTTTCGAACGTCTGCTCTTTACCACTTTCCGGCTGTGTCAATGCTTTACATTTGAACTTGTAACTACCAAGAAGATCATGATAATAAAGATAACCTTCCGGATAAAGGGATACTAATTTTACTCCTTGAGCACTTTCATCCGTACAAGTGAATGTCATGAACGCATTGTCCCAGGCAAAATATTGCATTTTTTTGCCATTGATAATAACAGGTTCGCGGAAGTGAAGTCCGTTGGGAGTAAAGACAAAGGGGATCGTTGTGGAAGAGGTCTCTGTTTTTCCACTAAATGACAGCGTATAGTTATCACGTTTTAAATAACCGATTTTTTCTCCTCCTGCCATTATATCGAATTGATATAAATAAGCATTCTCTTCTATTTCATTCACTCCCCTGATATACTCTTTCCATTTAGTTGTTACCGGCATTCGTGTCATGGTCATTGTATTACCATATTTCTTTCCTAGTAGAGTGATCTGGTTATCCGAAGCATCCATGATAATAAACTCATAGTCTCCCCCCATGTTGGCATTTGCATCGTTTCCACTGCCTGCCGGAGCTGCAAAAGCATGAATCAGCTCATTATAGCTGTCAAATGTGAGCATGGTGGATTGTTCGGAAACCACCTGATAGAGAGATTCTATAAAAACTCCTGATGGTACATTAGGGGTACTTAGTGTAGAAGCCATCGTCACTTTTTTGTCATCAAACTTACAAAGGAGAGTGATACCTCCCATAGCATAGCCGGAGCCAATATAATATTCCAGCAGCCAACCGTTTGGAGAGCTTTTTAATAGTTCGCTACATTTAATAACATCTGCAGCGGCACGTTCGGCAGAGGACTTATCGAAATAATCATCCTGTTGAAATAAACAGGAATGAAGACCGATACAGGCTGTAACCAATATAAAGTAGGTTAATATTTTTTGCTTCATAATCAGTGTCTTTTTAGTTGTTGGTAGAGTTGATGTCGTCTTCAATATCGATAGTGTTCAGATCTAAAGAATAAATTTCATCCTGACGCCGTAGTACGACAGAACGCAGATCATCTAAATCTATTCCCCAGGTATCTCTCATATAATTATAGACAATATTGAATTTTTTGTTGATTATTGCTTCACCGCTTTCTCCTGCGGCAGCTAACATGGATTTCCAATAATACTCATCGTGGGTGACATATATAGCGATGTTTTCAACAAAATCTTCTCGGGCCTCGCTCATTGCATAGGGGCTGACAAAACCTGCTTGCCAGGCTTGCTGGTCGGTGCGTGAACTTTGTTTTCCGGTTTCCGGATCGGTATACACATACCAGTTGCTTCCGATATATGCATTTTCGGTGATGCGGTCGAAGGCAGGATCGTAATTTTTTGTCTGATGCAGAATATGAGCGAACTCATGATGCATTGTTTTGAAATAGAATTTGTTTAATTGTTCTATATTAATGTTTTCCACATTCAGGCTATTTACATTGTAAAGGGTAATTTTCATTCCCCCTTCTGCTGTTCCAAGTACCATCGTCCCGCTTTTATCGTAAGCCGGAGAACCTATCAGATGTATCGTTTTGGGAATGTAAACCCGCAGGAAGTTAATGCCGCACAGCTCATCATATGCTTCCATCCAGACATGCTTTACAATTTTGGCTAATACCACCGACTTATTATAATCGGCAGGGATCAAATTCTTGGATTGATCGCTTTCGATATCTTCCATACGGTATTTGAAGGTGACGTTGTAGGTATTCATGTAATTTCTGAATAACCAATGATCGAATGCATTGCCGGTAGTTTCTTCCATCGGGAAGATGCTGTTTGCAGTATCGATATCCTCATCATTGTTACATGCGCCCAAGCAGATTGCTGTGGCGATGAATAATGCGTATAATAAGATGTATTGTTTCATATTCTTTTCTCCTTTCTCTTTTTATCTTGGATTTGCTTCTATACCTGCTGCTATTACATTTGCCGGAATCTGGACGACCCTGCGCAAGTCGTTTTTGTCCATGGTATCAGTAATGTCCATTAATTCTTCGTTTTCAAAGTAACGGCGTTGTACAGTAATGCCGTATCGTCTTATATCTTGCCAGCGTAGGCCTTCTCCCAGTGTGGTGATTCTGCGCAGATGCAGGATACAATGAATGAAGTTAGTCTGTCTGCCGGGTTCAAGCGTAAAGTCCGGAGACAAGGTCTTTTTAGGAGTGATAACTCCTTCATTAAGATTATAGTATTTCATACTTCCGTAAAACTGGTCAACCATTTCCGGAGTTATCGTTTGCGTATGGGTAGTAAAGGACTTCTGCCAGGAAGTGATGTCGGCGGCAGCTTTATCATATTGTTTCAGATAGGTGTATGCTTCTGCACGAGTGATCAGAGTTTCATCAGTAGTGAATGCAGGAACCATGGCGTAAGGATAAAACCCACCGCCTGATACGGCTATTTTTGCCATTAGAGTGATCCGGCGGAAAGAGATTTTAGGTGATCGCGAAGGTTCAAATGGTTGTTGGCGGAATCTGGTGTAGGCACCCCATAGTCCGGTTGAATAACAATCTTCCAGCCCGGTTACAGCATTGTGTGAGTAGCGCATGCAGAGTCCGTAACCGGCATCTATTACTCCGCCAAGCGTAGAGCTGGTACTGAGAAGGAGTAGGTTGGCGGGCTCACTTGCATCGATATAAGCATTAGGCTGGACGTCTCCATTGGGGCTGAGGGTCCCGAGATATTTCCAGTCCCGCAGTACTTCATCGGCATTTGCTCCTAATACAAGATTAGCGTATTCTACTACTTTTTTGCAATTAGAGAAATCCGGTTGCATATAATAGAGGTAGAAACGTGCGGCAAAAGCATATGCCGCTTTCTTGTTGAAATGATATTTGGGAATAGAATAGGCATCATCGTTAATTAGAGGGATGCCTTCTTCCAGATCAGCTGCAATTTTTCGATATACACTGGCGAGCGTACCACGTTCGTAATGGGGGGCTACAGTAGTCTGAAGTGTTTCCATGTAGGGAATGCCTAATTCCTGTTCGGCTGTATTACTGTTATATGCCTGGCAAAATGTAGTTGCCAGCATAAAATGAGCATAGGCACGGCATACCAGAGCTTCCCCTTTCTGGGGATTTAACGATGTCGGATTTCCCAGGTTCTTGATTCCTTGCAGTGCATGGTTGGATGAGGCGATTGCCGCATAGCAGGCATCCCATAAGGCTTGTGGAGTATCTTGTCCTTCTTCGTAGGTATCTTTCCAGTTGTACAAGTCCTCTTCTACCTTTTGCCAGTAACCATATGCACGACTATTCTCGTCTGTGTTATCGCTGTATAATTCCCCTATTTCGCAATTCGTACTTTGCGGATAGGCAGATACCAGGATATTGGCGATACTTTGTTCGGTATCCAACTCTGTCCGGTTGTCCGGAAGTTCATCCAAAAAACTGCTGCAAGCTGTATGGCATGGAGCTAGTAGCAATATCAGTCCTATATGTATTATATTTTTTCTCATATCTAATTTTATTTATAAACTTATTAGTCAATTTATAATCCTAATCTCAATGTCAAAGTAAACTGACGGGGTACCGGAGAGGCTACGCCTCCGGTGTTAAAGAACTCCGGGTCTTGTCCATTCAATTTCTTATCTGCATAAAGCAGGAAGAGGTTAGTAGCTTGTAATTTGAGTGATAAGTTGGATATCTTTAACGGGTTCAACCAAGTGCGTGGAAACTCATAGGCGAGTGATATTTCTTTCATTCGGATGAAGTCTCCCTTCGCGATGCGGGCCGTTGAGTAATTATAAGCATTGTAGGCATAAGACAGATTCAGATTATGGCTATACTGCGGATAGCTGATTATTGCCGGAATATCTGTTTGGCTTTCATCGCCGGGTAGTGTCCATCGGTTCTTAAATTCACGCGGCATAGCTGTCAGGTCGGAGTAGCTGGCTTTGAATACCGGGTCCAGACGGACTACATTGCCGAATGAATAAGTAAGGAAAACATTTAGCTTGAAGCCTTTATATGTGAAGACGTTTCCAAGACTACCGGTGATAGTCGGGTCTGTCGGTCCTTCATATTTCAGATAATCGATATTGTCACGTGCCTGGAATTCAATCTCTGTGCTTGTAATTTTACCATTGATATCGAATAGGGGAAGACCATTCTTGTCCAGGCCTACAAATGGGATAGAAAACAAACCACGAACCGGATAGCCTTCACGGGCAAATCCGTTACCGGAAATTAAATCCATCACATTTGCCAGTGATTTAAGGTCGGTAACTTTATTTTTGGTATGTGAGAAGATAAAGTCTGTGCTCCAGCTGAAGTTCTTTTTCTTTATATTCTGTGTAGAAAGAGTGAACTCGATACCGTGACTTTCCATTGAAGCTACATTAGCATACGTATAAGTTCCTCCTCCGCCAACTCCCGGGGTGATTGCCGCTCCGATGAGGTCATAATTGTTACGTTTATACCAATCGAGTGCCAGATTGATCCGGTTATCAAGGAAACCAATATCCCCACCGATATTCAATTCATGTTTCTTTTCATAGGTCAGTTCGCTGTTCTCACTGTCTGCCATAAAGATTCCCGGTTCTTGGATATCTGTAAAAGGGCGGTAGGGAGAATAAGCTCTGAAAATAGCCTGTGAGTTTGTTACATTGGCGGGACCGCGGTCGGCTGTCAGTGAATAAGAAACTTTCAGAGTGAGGTGTGAAAGAGTTGGTTCCAGCTTTTTGAAAAAGTTTTCTTCATGAGCATTCCATGCTCCTGACAGGTTCCAGGTGGGGAGCCAACGTGCAGAGTGACTTCTGCCCATGCGGTTGGTTCCTTCATAACGGAATGTCCCGTTCATGGTATAACGCCCGTCGTACGAATAGGTCACGTTGGCAAATGTGGCCACACTGCGTGCCAAACTGTGTTCCAGCGCATAATATTTATCGTCTGCTTCCAACCCTTTCTTGAAAAACTGATATACATAGGATGGAGTTTCACCCATTGAGTATTGCATCCCCCAACCATTGAACATGGTGTATGAACGGCGGAGATCATTGACTTCCATTCCTCCGAAAGCATTGGTGATATGCTTCTCGGCAAATAGATGATTCCATGAAGCGGTCGCACGGAAATCCAATCCTAACATTTTGTAATCTTTACGTTGATAGATGCCTCCTCGTGGCAGAATGCTGATAGGTAATGAGTAAATATCATCCGGATCGCTGTAAAGCAGCCCATTGTTGTTACGAATGGTTGCGTCATCCATACCTGTGCGATATGCTGTTGCCTGATTAGAGTTATCCAGGATATTGTGCTCTTGAGAACTGGCCTGATATTTTAATGATCCTAATGCGCTAAACTCTAGTTCGGGAAGGGCTTTCCATTTTATCTCTCCCTGAAATTTCACATCTACTACATTCAGTTCAATGTAGTTATTGTCTAGTTCATGTAAAATATTGAATGGAGCATAATTGGAAGTATAATAAGCGTTTGGGTCCATTGCTCGAGAAGTGTTGATGGCATAAGAATATGGGTTGATATCAAAACTGCGACTGACTTCTCCATTTGCGGCGTTGACGGTAGAGCTAATGGTTCCGGGTGCTTTTTGCTTACGGTAGGATGCGCTTGAAATCAGGTTGACGGATAGATTTTTGAGTACGTTATAAGTTGTGTTTACATTTGCTGTATAGCGTTTCACTTCACTTTGTTTGTACCATCCCGGATCGAGCATTGCACTCAATGATGCATAGAAAGAAGACTTTTCAGTTCCGGAAGTAATGCTGACCGAGTGGTTCTGTGAAATATTATTAGAGAATAAAGCATCAAACCAATCGGTATTTCTCATTTCTGCTTCGCGTAGATAAGCGTTCATTTCTTCAGTACTGGATATGGCATATTGTCCGGTGACAGGGTCGAAAGTATTGATAAGCTTATACATACGACCATATACACCACTATTGGCAGCGCGATAGATGTCACTGTAATTTAACCATCCTTTTTGTTCCATTTCTTTATAAACTCCCATTTGCTCCTGTGAATTCATAATGTTGAATTCGTTATAGGTGGGGATCATACGAGTGGTAAATTCACCTGTATAACTAATCTTGTTAATACCGGCTTTTCCTTTTTTGGTGGTAACGACAATTACACCTGCCATAGCACGTGCTCCATAAATAGAAGTTGCAGAGCCATCTTTCAATATCTGAAAGCTTTCAATGTCGTCCGCATTCAGACCGGCAATAGCAGAACTGATCAATGTTTCTGCGTCTCCCGAAGAGAGATCGTCTGCACCGACTTCAATTGCGTCTTCCATAATAACTCCATCCACCACCCACAGAGGTTTGGAACTACCATATATAGAGGTAGCACCACGAACCCGGATTTTAGGAGCAGTACCAAATGTTCCCGATACATTTTGAACTGATACACCGGCGGCACGTCCTTCCAGCGCACGACTGATTTCGGGCATACCGTCGAGTTTTACTTCTTCGGCGGATAGCTGTGCAGTAGCACCGGTAAACAATCGTTTATCCATTTTCTGCATGCCTGTGACTACGACTTCCGACAGCGTTTGCACATCGGTATTTAGTGTAACACTCATCGTTGGAGTGGCGGTTAGCTCCTGTGGATGCATGCCAATATAAGAGAACTGTAAGATAGAGTTGCTGGCTACTTTCTCGATAAAGAATTTGCCATTCAGGTCTGTCAGTACTCCGGATTTGCTGCCTTTAATCTGTACGGTGGCTCCGATGAGCGGTTGCCCGTCATCTCCGGATATGACTACTCCGTTAACATCGAATATTTTAGCCTGTTTGGATGGGCCGGTAGGAGTGATTGTGATAAACTGGCCATCTATATGGTATTCTAATGGCTTGTCGATGAGTATGATGTCTAGTGCTTGCTTTATGCTCTTGTCTTTTACGGACCCCGAGACTGTGAATTTCTTGACATCATCATACGTAAACAGGATTTTGTATCCTGATACTTTCTCCAGACGTTTCAACACAGAAGGCAAGCGTTCATTGTTGAATTCCAACGTGATTTTCTTTTCGTTTTGTGTCTGAGCTTCTGCCGGTCGTGGCAGTAAGCATACGCATAGGAGGCACACGATAAATAAATACCAGTTTCTTTTCATACGTTTGATTTTAAATAACACTATTTTGAACTTGTTTTATATTAATAGTGCGTATGAAAGGAAATTTAAGACACCCCTTTTGCGAATTATTTTCTTTAAAAGATAATATTTTGTTGTTTTCTTTGTGCTTTTGTATACTTTTTGTATGAAAATACTAATCGATAGTAAGAGTATTGCCGTTTAAAGTTACGGTTACTTTTTTCATCCGATTAAGTAATTGAATGGTGTGTTCAAGCCCAAGCCGGCGATCAGCTACAAAGTGCATTTTGTAGTTCATAGCTTCTTTATTGCGGAATTCTATACTTACATTGTACCAGCGTCCGAGATTTTGCATAATTTCCCGAAGAGTGACATCGTCAAAGTAGAAGTAGCCGTCTTTCCAGTAAATGTAAGAGTCCAAATCTACTTCCGTCAGGATAAAATTGCCGTCAGCTTGCAGATGTGCATCTTCTCCCGGAGTAATGGCAGTGTAGGCGCCCCCTTGGGTGTTACTGACTTCTACCTTTCCATTGATAAGTACTACGTGAGAGTCTTCCGGGTTGTAGCTGCGTATATTGAATTCTGTACCTAGTACACGTGTTTGTATACTTGGAGTCTTTACAATAAATGGTTGCTGTTTATTAGGGGTTACTTTGAAGTATGCTTCACCTTCCAGATATACGGTACGTTCTTTTTCTACAAATGCCGTGGGATAAATTAATCGGGTATTTGCATTGAGCCATACTTCTGTTCCGTCACAAAGGATCACTTTAAAGTTCTGCCCTCTGGGGATGGTCAGTGTATGAGTTTGAATCGTATTTTGTGCATTAGGGACATTGGCTACTGTCTTTTTAGTACGGCTGTAATCCAGATATTCTTTGGTTTTGGCAGCTACTTTCGGATCTTTTTGTGATTCACCTAATATCATTTTCTCTCCGTCTTCAGCTTGCAGGGTAATTTCTTGGGGAGTATTATCTGCTGTAAAGACGGTGATTGGGTCAGGAGTCGGGAATATATCCAGAGTATTGGATATGATGAATACAAGACCTGTGAGGATAGCCGCCGCTGAGACCAGACTGATGGCGAGTTTCAGTCCGGCAAAAGGTTTTCGCTTAGTGTGTTTCGCTTTGAAACGAACTAATTCAGCTTCTACGTCTATCGATCCGGGAGTTTGCTGTTGTTGTAACGCTACATTCATATCCATGATGTCACGGCATGTTTGCAGGCATTCATCATCTTCAAGAGCGCCGGACGTTTCTTTCTCATTGAGCTCTGAGGGGGATTCCATGATATCTAATGCTTTTTTGATGGAATCATTTATATCGTTGTAACCTTTGTCCTTATCCATAAATAACTTTTCAGTTCTTGGTTGTTTTTATTTCTATTACTTATTTTAATACGTTTGTTTAAGATAGTTAGATACCCTCTTTATTCTTTTTTAGCAAACTCTTTACGGAGTACAGAGAGTGCTTTTACAATGTGTTTTCGGACAGCGCTTACGCTTATATTCAGTTCATCAGCCACTTCCTGATATTTTTTTCTTCGTACATAACATTCTTCAAGGATATGCCGGGTGTGGGCAGTAAGCGTTGAAATAGCTTTGTGGATGCGCATCATCCTTTCGTCATATTCTTTGTATTCTGTTTCTGTGTATGATTCGGTCAGTTTTATATATAATTGAACATATTGTTCGTGTACGTTCTGATGACGCAAGTAATCGATGCATTTGTTACGGACGTAAACATAGAGATAAGATTTGGCTGTGGTTTTATCAATCTTGGCATAGTTAGTCCAAATAAATTCGAAAGCATCACTTGCGATATCTTTACTAGCCTCCATATTATTGATCAGATGGAATGCATAATAATAAAGTTGGGGGTAGTACTCTTTAAAAAGATAGTCGAAATCTGCTTTGTCTTCCACGTGCTTTAAAGTGTTGAATAGTAAATAAATTGCGTTGCAAATAAACAAATAATAATTGAGAAAAGCAAAATGGCTTTTGTTTTATATTTATTGTATCTTTGTAGCGTCATTCTTTTCTTATATATTAGGACTATATTAATGGAGAGTATTCTAATTACAGGTGCAAGTGGATTCATTGGAAGTTTTATTGTCGAAGAGGCACTGAAACGAAAGTTTGGTGTGTGGGCGGGAATCCGTTCTAGCAGCAGCAAGCAGTATTTGAAGAACCGGAAGATTCATTTTCTGGAACTGGACTTTGCTCATCCCAACGAATTGCGTGCCCAACTCTCCGGGCATAAAGGGACGTATAACAAATTTGATTACATTATTCATTGTGCGGGAGTCACCAAGTGTTCGGACAAGAAAACATTTGATTATGTAAATTATCTTCAGACTAAATATTTTGTTGATACGTTGAAGGCACTCAATATGGTTCCGAAGCAGTTTATCTATATCAGCACATTGAGCGTATTCGGACCGGTGCGTGAAAAAGATTACTCGCCCATTTCGGCAGATGATTCTCCGATGCCTAATACGGCTTATGGATTTAGTAAACTCAAAGCCGAACTTTATATACAGAGCATTCCCGGTTTCCCTTATGTCATTTATCGTCCTACAGGAGTTTACGGTCCCCGTGAAATGGATTATTTCCTGATGGCAAAGTCCATCCGTCAGCATGTGGACTTCTCGGTGGGTTTCCGGAGACAGGATCTGACTTTTATTTATGTAAAGGATATTGTGCAGGCCATCTTCCTTGGAATAGAGAAAAGAGTAGCGAGAAAAGCGTATTTCCTGTCGGATGGAAACGTATATAAAAGCCGCACATTTTCGGACTTAATACAAAAAGAACTGGGCAATCCGTTTGTTATTCATATGAAATGTCCATTAATTGTGCTAAAAGTTATATCTTTGCTCGCTGAATTTATTGCTACGCGTTCCGGGAAGAGCAGTACGCTGAATTCTGACAAGTATAAAATAATGAAACAACGTAACTGGCAATGTGATATAACCCCTGCAATGACAGAGTTAGGGTATGCTCCCGAATATGATCTGGAGAAGGGAGTTCGTGAAACGATTGCCTGGTATAAAAACGAAGGATGGCTTTAGACTTATTTAAGCGAGTGGAAACCCGGAAGGGGTTGTTTGCTGTGGAGAAGATTACATTGATTTATAATCTGTTGACCTCCATCTTGATACTGTTCCTGTTTCAGCGAATGGATCATCCATGGCACATGTTGCTGGATAGGGCGATGATTGCTGCAATGACTTTCCTGTTGATGTATCTTTATCGGCTGGCACCTTGTAAGTTCTCGGCATTTGTGCGGGTTGTCATTCAGATGAGCCTGCTTTCGTACTGGTATCCCGATACGTTTGAGTTTAACCGGTTCTTCCCCAATCTTGATCATGTATTTGCTGTTGCCGAACAATTTATCTTCAATGGGCAGCCTGCTATCTGGTTCTGCCACACATTTCCGCATCTGATAGTCAGCGAAGCATTCAATTTGGGATATTTCTTCTATTATCCGATGATGCTGATTGTGACGTTATTCTACTTTATCTATAAGTTTGAATGGTTTGAGAAGATGTCATTTGTACTGGTAACTTCTTTCTTTATTTATTATCTCATTTATATCTTTGTTCCGGTGGCGGGACCGCAATTCTATTTTCCGGCTATCGGGTTCGATAATGTGTCGAAAGGTATCTTCCCGGCTATTGGCGATTATTTCAATCATCATCAGGAACTATTGCCCGGTCCCGGCTATCAGCATGGGTTCTTCTATAATCTGGTAGAGGGTTCGCAGCAGGTAGGCGAACGGCCTACTGCTGCATTCCCCAGTTCTCATGTCGGCATTTCCACTATCTTGATGATTATGGCGTGGCGTGGCAGCAAAAAGCTCTTTGCCTGCCTGATTCCTTTCTATATGCTACTTTGTGGTGCTACCGTGTATATTCAGGCGCATTATGTTATTGACGCTATTGTAGGCTTCTTCTCAGCGTTCGTTTTATATGTTGTAGCAACGTGGATGTTCAAGAAGTGGTTTGCGCAGCCGATGTTTAAGTAAACCAATCTGGTATATCATCGATCTACAGATGCTAGATTGGCAGTTATCTCATCAAATATCCGGAACAATTCTTCCTTTGTTTCCGCCCGAAGCATAGCGATACGGGTATTACGAAAATTAGGAATGCCTTTGAACAACGGACTGGCAGCCAGATGACGGCGTACATGCAGAATACCTCTACGTTCGTCAAGCAGATTCACACTGTCTACTACCTCCTGTCGTAATACCTCCATGCACCATTCAAAACTGAGTGGGGGAAGCGCTTCTCCTGTTTCCAGATAATGCTTCACTTCCTTGAATATCCAGGGGCGTCCGAAGCTTGCACGACCGATCATGACAGCGTCTACTCCATAACGGTCGAAACACTCCTTACAGCGTTGAGGCGTAGTCACATCTCCGTTGCCGATGATAGGAATATGCATGCGGGGATTGTTTTTTACTTCCCCTATCAGTGTCCAGTCTGCTTCTCCGGTGTACATTTGCGCACGGGTCCTACCGTGGATAGTCAATGCGGCAATACCGCAATCCTGCAATTGTTCTGCCAAATCTACAATGATTTTATTATTGGCATCCCATCCCAGACGAGTTTTTACAGTTACCGGTATTTTCACGGCATCTACTACCGCACGGGTAATCTCCAGCATCTTCGGAATATTCTGTAACATTCCTGCTCCGGCACCTTTTCCCGCTACTCTTTTCACCGGGCAACCGAAGTTGATATCGAGAATATCAGGCTGTGCCTGTTCCACTATTTTGGCGGCTTCCACCATTGTTTCCGTATCCTTCCCATAAATCTGAATGGCAACAGGACGCTCTTCGTCACTGATGCTCAACTTCTGCGCGGTCTTGTTGACGGCACGTATCAATGCATCACTCGATACAAATTCAGTATATACCATGTCGGCACCGAACTTTTTGCACATCAGGCGGAAAGCCGGGTCTGTCACGTCCTCCATGGGGGCGAGTAGTATAGGATGTTCTCCCAGGTCTATATGGTTTATCTTCATAATTGATACTTCTTTTTTGCCGTGCAAAGGTACGGATAAAAACTGAAAGAACTATTTGTTGAGGTAAGTTTCACGGATGCGGATTAATTCGTACCTTTGCATACTCCTATCACATTTTAATGATTATCGAACAGTAAAATGAATATAAAAGACTTTGAAATAATGGCGCCTGTCGGTTCGCGCGAATCTCTTGCGGCAGCCATTCAGGCTGGAGCCGATTCTATCTATTTTGGTATAGAAAACCTTAACATGCGTGCCCGTTCTGCCAATACGTTTACCGTTGATGATTTGCGTGAGATAGCCCGGACGTGCGACGAACACGGGATGAAAAGCTATCTGACAGTCAATACGATTATCTATGATAAGGATATTCCTTTGATGCGTACTATTGTCGATGCGGCCAAAGCAGCCGGAATATCTGCAGTGATTGCTGCTGACGTGGCAGTGATGAATTATGCCCGCCGGATCGGGCAGGAAGTGCATTTGTCTACTCAGCTTAATATATCGAATGCGGAAGCCTTGAAATTTTATGCCCAGTTTGCCGATGTTGTGGTGCTTGCACGCGAACTGAATCTGGAGCAGGTTGCAGAGATTTATCGTCAGATCCGGGAAGAAAATATCTGTGGACCGAGTGGTGAACAGATTCGTATTGAGATGTTCTGTCACGGTGCTCTGTGTATGGCAGTCTCCGGAAAGTGCTACCTCTCTTTGCATGAAATGAATCACTCCGCCAACCGGGGGGCTTGTATGCAAGTATGCCGTCGTTCTTATACCGTTCGTGATAAGGAGACAGATGTGGAACTGGATATCGACAACGAATATATCATGTCGCCGAAAGACCTGAAGACTATTCATTTTATGAATAAGATGATGGATGCAGGTGTGCGTGTATTCAAAATCGAAGGTCGTGCCCGTGGCCCTGAGTATGTGCGTACAGTGGTAGAATGTTATAAAGAGGCGATTCAGTCTTATTTGGACGATACCTTTACAGACGAAAAAATCGCAGCTTGGGACGAACGTCTGAAAGCTGTTTTCAACCGTGGATTCTGGGATGGCTATTACCTCGGACAACGACTTGGCGAATGGACACGGAATTACGGTTCGGCAGCTACGGAGCGTAAAATCTATGTGGGTAAAGGTATCAAATACTTCTCCAATATCGGCGTTTCCGAATTTCTGGTGGAGGCGTCCGAAGTCAGTGTAGGCGATAAATTGCTGATTACGGGACCAACCACCGGTGCAGTCTTCATGACGCTGGACGAAGCCCGCGTCGATCTGAAACCGGTAGAAACAGTCAAGAAGGGACAGCGCTTCTCGATGAAATCAGACAAGATACGTCCCAGCGACAAATTATATAAATTGGTATCTACCGAAGAACTGAAGAAGTTCAAAGGACTTGATGTAGAACAGAAAAGAGGATAAACAGATGAGTCAGTACATTTACGAGCTGGAGATGAAGGTACGCGATTATGAATGCGACCTGCAAGGTATTGTCAACAATGCCAATTATCAACATTATCTGGAGCATACCCGCCATGAGTTTCTGACCTCGGTAGGGATTAGCTTTGCAGCGCTTCATGAGCAGGGAGTCGATCCGGTAGTGGCGCGCATCAATATGGCTTTCAAGACTCCGTTGAAGAGTGGAGATGAATTTGTCTCCAAGCTATATATGAAAAAAGAGGGTATCAAGTATGTATTCTATCAGGATATCTTCCGCAAAAGTGATCAAAAAGTAGTAGTGAAATCCACTGTTGAAACGGTATGTGTGGTAAACGGACGTTTGAGTAGCAGCGAATTATTCGACAACGTCTTTGCTCCATACCTGAAATGACCGATAACGAAGAAGAACAGATTTATAGCATCGCTCTGACCATGGTGCCCGGTATCGGGCACATTGGAGCGAAGCGTCTGGTAGAGGGCATGAAAAGTGCCACTGATGTCTTCCGCTACCGGAAAGAGCTTTCCGAACGTATTCCCGGAGTTAACGAACGGATATCTGCCGCACTGGATTGTCCGTCACTCATTGCCCGTGCAGAGCAGGAACTCGGATTTCTGCAGAAGAACCGCATTCAATGCCTGACTTATTATGATGAAGCTTATCCTTCCCGTTTGCGGGAGTGTGAGGATGCTCCTGTCGTGCTTTTCTTCAAGGGAAATGCGGATTTGAATGCTCTCCATATTCTAAATATGGTGGGTACCCGCCACGCTACCGATTATGGAACGCAACTTTGCACTACTTTCCTTCGTGACTTGAAAGCGTTATGTCCTGATGTGTTAGTGATCAGCGGTCTTGCCTATGGCATTGATATCAATGCCCACCGGAGCGCTTTGGATAATGGACTGGCTACGGTAGGCGTATTGGCTCATGGATTAGACCGTATCTATCCCTCTCTCCATCGTAAAACGGCTGTTGATATGCTCGACAGAGGTGGTCTGCTGACTGAGTTTCTTGTCGGCACAACACCGGACAAGCATAATTTTGTTAGCCGAAACCGCATTGTAGCAGGTATGTGCGATGCTACGATTGTGATAGAATCTGCCGCAAAAGGCGGTTCCCTGATTACTGCCGAACTTGCGGAGAGTTATCACCGTGACTGTTTTGCTTTTCCCGGTCGGGTTACTGACGAATATTCCAAGGGATGCAATCAACTGATCCGCGACAATAAAGCTTCTCTGCTTTTATCTGCCGAAGACTTTGTGCAGACAATGGGCTGGAGTTCTGCTTCCTGCGTGGAAAAAACAGCCAATGTACAGCGTGACCTGTTTCCCGATTTGTCCGGAGAAGAACAACAAATCGTTGATATTCTGGCACAACGCGGAAATCTGCAGATTAACACGCTGGTGGTGGAAACTGACATTCCCGTTCATAAAATGAATGCTATTCTTTTTGAACTTGAAATGAAAGGAGTTGTACGGGTATTGGCCGGAGGGATGTATCAATTACTGACTTAATTGTCTGGATATTGTTTGTTTTTTCGTTATATTAGCAGCCTAATTAAAAAATAATACCCCCATGAGCAAAACACATTCTTTCTTTATCTTATCTATTCTTTCTTTTTTTGTAGTAAACGTATCTTTGTTTGCCGGAGATAAACCTCAAACAAACATCAATCAAATTTTTTTTGAAGGAGCACCGAGCATTCATCCTCCCCGGGTGATAGCCAATTATACGGCAACTCCTTTCATGTTTTATATTCCTACTACCGGCCAGCGACCGATGGAATGGAGTGCTGAGAAGTTACCGAAAGGCTTGAAACTGGATTCGAAAACAGGAATTATCACAGGAACAGTCGCTTCGGAAGGTGAATATATGGTCACTCTCAAAGCTAAGAATTCGCAGGGAACCTGTACGCAAAAGCTCGAGATTCATATCGGTGACGATTTGCTGCTGACTCCTCCTATGGGGTGGAACAGCTGGAATACTTTCGGGCAACATCTCACGGAAGAACTGGTATTGCAGACTGCGGATGCACTGGTGGCAAACGGAATGCGTGATCTGGGTTATTCCTATATTAATATCGATGACTTCTGGCAGCTGCCGGAGCGAGGGGCTGACGGACATATACAGATTGATAAAGCGAAGTTTCCTCGTGGAATAAAATATGTTGCTGACTATCTGCATGAACGGGGCTTTAAACTCGGGATCTATTCTGACGCAGCCGATAAAACCTGTGGCGGTGTTTGTGGCAGTTATGGGTACGAAGAAATGGATGCGAAAGATTTTGCTTCCTGGGGAGTCGATTTGTTGAAGTATGATTATTGCAATGCTCCTGCCGGCAGGGTGGAGGCTATGGAGCGATATGCTAAGATGGGTAAGGCTTTGCGTGCTACCGGTCGTTCTATTGTGTTCTCTGTTTGCGAGTGGGGACAGCGTGAACCTTGGAAATGGGCAAAGCAAGTAGGAGGACATTTGTGGCGGGTTTCGGGAGATATAGGAGATGTATGGGACCGTGAGGCCAATCGGATGGGTGGACTGCGCGGTATTCTGAATATTCTGGAAATCAACGCTCCTTTGAATGAATATGCCGGACCTTCCGGGTGGAATGATCCGGATATGCTGGTTGTCGGTATTGGCGGGAAGAGCATGAGCATCGGCTCGGAATCGAAAGGATGTACTCAGGAGCAATATAAGTCTCATTTTGCCTTATGGTGTATGATGGCTTCTCCTTTGCTTTGTGGAAATGATGTACGGAACATGGATGATAGCACTTTACAGGTTTTGTTGGACAAGGATTTGATTGCTATCAATCAGGATGTGCTCGGTAAGCAGGCAGAACGCAGCATTCGTGCGGATTATTATGATATTTGGGTGAAACCGTTGGCTGATGGTCGTAAAGCTGTCGCTTGTTTCAACCGGATGGATACTCCGCAAAATATAGAACTGAACGCGAAAACGGTGGAAGGTTTATCTTTGGAACAGGTATATAGTCTCGATAGCCGTTCTACGGAAAATGCTGCGGATGGTATGATTGTAAAGCTGGCTCCTTATCAATGCAAAGTTTATATTTGTGGTAAGCCGAAATAGGAACAGGGATGAGGTTGGGGCATAAAAAAAGGAGCAACGCCTTGCTCCAACCTTTGTTAACCTTAAATCTAATACTATGAAAAAAATCACATGACAAATGTAAGCCTTCTTGCCATTTCTTCCAAATTAAGTTTCTTGTATTTGGGTCTCTTTTGATTTCTTTCACGGATTTTCACTGTTATCGCACACAATGGGGCTGAATGTGGAATATCAAGAGCTTATACCGGCAGGTTATTTGCCGTACAATCATCGGTTTTTGACTTCAAAACAGTATAAGATCATAATAAAACATCTAGGTGATCCTTATGAGGATTAGGGCGTAAGTAACCCGTAAATGAGCTAAGGGCTGCAAACTTTTATGGAGTTTTCAGCCTTTTTGTTGCATAAATTCAAAGAAAAGAAGTCTGAAACCAATCGCACGAGTTTATAATAAACCGAGAGACCGTTTATTATAAACGGTGAAAGAATTTATTATAAATCAAATCGTCGATTGTTCATAACTATTCAGCATTTTTCAAGAGAGTCCTTGAAAGGGCTGGCTATATCTCTGAATATTTCTTCTCATTTAGTAATTAGATCGTACATAAAATGAAGTATTCATTTTATACAGGAAATTATTGGAATGGTAATAACGGCGAATGTAAGAATTGCTCTATCAATTTTAGCTAATAATTGTGCTGCTTTCGGGAATAATCAATATCTTTACATGAAATATCAAGTTAAATCAGTTGACATAAGAGGATTTTAATATTGAACTGATTATTAATACTTAGGTACAAAATTAATAGTCCTAAAATAAATATTGATTGAGGTGTGTGGGCTGATATAAATGTTTATATCAACTCTAATATTTGGAAGTAAGCATGGAACAAAAGAATGAAATTATTATATATCAGTCTCAAGATGGTACAATAAAAGTCGATGTGCTATTTTCTGATGAGACGGTATGGTTGACGATTGATCAAATGGCGACCCTGTTTGGGAAATCCAGATCGACTATAAACGAGCATATTTTAAATGCATATAGCGAAGGAGAATTAGTGGAAGACGGGACAAAGAGAAAAATCGGAATTTCCGATTTTTCTACTAAACCTACAAATTATTACAATTTGGACGTCATTATTTCAGTTGGCTATAGGGTAAAATCTATACAGGGTACTCAGTTCCGTATTTGGGCAACACAGCGTTTGAGGGATTATATCATCAAAGGATTTGCACTGAACGATGAGCGATTTAAGAGCGGTTCATCCATGAATTACTTCCGCGAGTTGTTAGACAGAATCCGGGAGATTCGTTTGTCGGAGCGAGTTTTTTATCAGCAGATTAAAGATATTTATGCCACAAGTATAGATTATGATCCGTCTGACGAAATGACTCTTGCCTTTTACAAAGAAGTACAAAATAAACTCCTTTGGGCGGTTAGTGGCAAAACTGCAGCGGAGCTAATTTATTATCGGGCAAATGCTGCATTGCCGCAGATGGGTTTGACATCGACATCGTTGCCCAACAAAGTTCGCAAAGTTGATGTGGAAATAGGAAAGAACTACCTGAATGAAGAGGAGATTGGACTCTTGAAATTGATTGTAGAGCAATTCCTTGCATATGCAGAGATTCAGGCGATGCAGCACAAACCGATGTATATGCGGGATTGGATTGAGAAATTGAAGCAGGTACTTACAATGAATGACAAGAATATATTGGAGCATGCCGGATCTATTTCTCATAAGCTTGCTTTGCAAAAGGCAGCTGATGAGTATGACAAATATAAGGTAGTACAAAAACAATTGGAGCATTTGGAAAGTATCAAAGAGTTGGAACAAGATATTCAAAAATTGAGTATTAATAAGAATAAAAAAAAGAAATAGTCTAGATTTCAATATGATACCTCTGAATATTTAGGGTATTCACGAAAGACCTTCTATATAGCGGATATAAGATCAGCTTAAATGACCGCGAACGTTTTTATTATTAACGCGTTTATGAAGAAAAAAGATTAATTTGTATAATTTTTTATAGATTAATGTACTATCTGTAGATATCAACCACTCTAAAGCAACTGAAAGGGGACACAAAGGAGACAAGAGAGGACTGGATGCTTTGTACCCTGTGATATCTTTGCAGAGTCATTCAGAGACAAAGAGAATGGCAAACAAATAACCTTTATTTTTTTAACCATTTAAACCTTAACAATTATGGCTTTAGAGTATGTAGTAACAAAAGGAGTGTTCGGTTTTGACAAGGACAAAAACGAAAAGTATGTAGCAAAGTCGGTTTGTTCCGGCAGAGTAAGTTCTTCCAAGATGTGTGGTAAGGTAAGCCACCTTTGCGGAGTTCATCGTAAAGTGGTAGATTTGTTCGTCAGCGGGTTGGTCGATATGAGCATCACTCGCCATACAGAACTGGAAATAGATTATACGAATGGAGGTGGCAGTGGAAAGCCCGCTACCGGCGGAGATGGTGGTAAAGACGATGGAGAGGAGGTACCGGTACCGGACTCTACAGTATAAATCTCTAGTGTGATGCTTGTCTCATAAGAGTAGTAGTAAATGCACAGATGATCGATGAACCTCGATTTTCTGTGCATTTTTTCAGTAGTTGGCGTCTTAGTCTATTAGGAATTTCGTGATTATTGAACTTCAAACTTGCAAATTCGTTCCAATCGTTTCACATAACCTTTCATGCCCTGTTTTTTGTTTCATAAGTATGATTTTGTTTGCATATTAACTTCTATATTTGTTCATAGAAACGAACAACTATGAAGTATGGAATCTATATATTAGCTATTTTCATGGCATTTTCTGCCTCATTGAAAAGTGGATATGCGATGGTTTCGTCTTTCACAGTAACGCAAGATACGACCAGACAAGTCGTGGTATATTTTGATAGAGAGGATACTACAGTTGATCTTAGTTATAAGAATAATAATCAGTATATTAACGTGTTGGATTCTTTGCTCGGCAATAAAGAGAATATCCGATATATCACAGCGGTCAATGTCATTACTTTTGTTTCGCCCGATGGTGATTCGGTTTATAATACTGTTTTATCTGCCAGGAGAAACAATTCGGTGAGAGAGTTCTTACAACAACGTTATCCGGCTGTTGATATGAAAAAGATTCAACTTTTCTCAGGAGGAGAAGATTGGTCTGAATTTCGTAAGGTAGTGGAAGAAGATTCGGACTTTCCGGAACGTGAAGAGGTAATGATGTTGATGGACTATCATCGGAATGATATTGGGAAGAGAAAGCAATTGTTGCGTAAACTCAATAAGGGAATGGCATACCAGTATATGCTTCGCAATGTGCTTCCTCAGTTAAGGAGATCGGTAATCACAATCGTCCGGGAAATTCCGGAAATAGATAGGGAGAGTTTTGAGCCGGTATCTTCTGCCTCCGGGTTGTTTGTTTCAGAACAGGAAGAGGCGCTTCCGAATCATCGACCGGATAAGCCTGTGGGAGAAAGTAAGAAAAAACAGGTCTATGAGGTAACGATATCGGAGGCAGGGGGACCGGCAAAAAATGAAACGATACTGGCGGTGAAGAATAACCTGCTGTATGATTTGGCGTTAGCACCGAATATAGAGGTGGAAATTCCGATGGGCAGGAGATGGTCTTTGAATACTGAATACAAATGTCCGTGGTGGCTGAACAGTAAGCATAATTTCTGCTATCAGCTTCTTTCGGGAGGTGTGGAAGGACGTTGCTGGCTGGGTGACCGGCGGAAACACAAGCGATTGACTGGTCATTTTGTCGGGCTTTATGCCGAAGGCGGAATCTATGACTTTCAGTTGCAGAGCGATGGCTATCAGGGCAAATATTATGGAGCTGCGGGAGTGACTTACGGATATGCACGGCAACTGGCACGACACTTTTCGATTGAGTTTAGTCTCGGCATCGGATATTTGACAACGGAATATAAGAAATATACTCCATACGAAGGAGATATAATATGGGCAAATAGTGGACGTTACAATTTTATAGGTCCTACCAAGGCGAAAGTTTCTCTGGTATGGCTGATAACAAAGAGAAGGAGGTAGGACCGTTATGCGAGATACAAGAGATATGCTTCTTGTGCTTCTGTCCTCATTGCTGATGCTAACCGGATGTAGCCGTCGCGATATATTGGATGATTATCCCGTAAGTGGGGTTGAAATTTCGCTGGATTGGAACGGTGTTACCAATAAATTGCCGGAAGGGGTTCGGGTGATCTTTTATCCGAAGAATGCGGAAGGCAGAAAGATTGATACCTACCTTTCAGTAAAAGGAGGAAAAGTAAAAGTGCCGCCGGGACGTTACTCGGTAGTGGTTTACAACTATGATACTGAAACGGTACAAATCCGGGGAGAAGAAGCCTATGAGACGATTGAAGCCTTTACGGGACATTGCAATGGGTTAGGCATTGCAGGAACGGAGCAACTGGTCTGGGGACCTGATCCGTTGTATGTTGTGCGGATAGATGACTTAAAGATAGAAAACAGTGAAGAGGAGCTTCAATTGAACTGGAAACCAAAATTAGTGGTAAAGACCTATTCTTTTAAATTGAAGGTACAAGGACTCGAATATGTTTCTTCAATCGTTGGAAGTATAGAGGGTATGTCAAGTTGCTACGATTTGGGGTTGGGATGTGGAAAAGCAGGTGATTCACCCATCTATTTTGCAGCTAGAGGAAGTGCAGGCGAAGTGACGGGTAGTTTTACTGTTTTTGGAACATCGGAAGGTGTAATAAGCCGGGCAGGTAACGCAATAAAGTTGACGCTGGCATTTGTCAAAACAGATAATAAAGTGCAAAAGATGGAAGTTGATATAACGGAGGTGATTGCTAATTCGGAAAGTGGTGGCAGCGGTGGTGATGATGACGGTGATGAGCCTTTCAAAGAAATAGAGTTACCGGTTGAGGACGAGGTGAAGGTTGATAAACCGGATTCTAGTGGTGGCGGAGATGGTGGTTTCGATGGAAATGTTGATGGCTGGGGAGATGATGAAGAAGTGATTTTACCCGTAAATTAAATTTGAGCATAAACAAAATATAACAATATTATAAACTTAAAAAATACGATTATGAAGAAGGTTTTATTGGCAATTGCAGCAGTTGCAACGATTACTAGCTGCTCACAGAATGAAGAGTTTGAGAATCCGGCACAAAGTAATGAGATTAATTTTACTTCGGTAGTAGGAAAAGCCACGAGGGCTACAGTAGCAGTTACTGAGACTCTACAAGATAATGGTTATAAATTATATGCTTATAACACTGGTGATAAGAATATAGCTGATGCAACAAGCCTTGGAGAAGCATTTATTAATGATGAAGGAAAGTACGAAAATTCTACTTGGAAACTTAAGACTGGTGGTTATTATTGGCCATTAAATGAAAAGATACATTTTTTCGCATATTCTCCAACTACTGCTAATATTGGATCTGATAGTTGGAATGCTACAGGGAAGTATCCTAGTTTTTCTTATACTGTTCAAGCAGAGGCAACACAAGAAGATTTGTTAGCTGTAGCTGTAGCTGATAAGTGTAAGACTGGTGTAACTTCCATGGGTTCTGTAAATTTGATATTTAAACATATACTAACTCAGATTAATTTCAAATTAGTGGGTAAAGATGCTGGTTTTACATATTCAGTAACGGGTATAAAATTGACAAATGTAGCCAATGAAGGTACTTATACTTATTCTAGTAGTACAGGAGCTTGGAGTGATTTGAAAGGAGCAGCAGAGTATTCTTATGTATTTACAAATCCAACCAGTGTTACAGGAACAGGAACTGTTGTAATAGCCAAAGACGGTAATGCGTTGATATTGATGCCTAACACTAATGTAGCTGCAGTTAAGGTCCTTGTTGCATACTCTACGACTAAGGATAGTAAAACATACTTTACTGGTACGAAAGAAGTTGTTCTAAGTGGTAGTTGGGGAATTGGTCAGAGTATTCTTTATACATTGACTTTGCCATCTGGTGCTGAAGAAATTACAGTATCTCCAAGTGTTGATGAGAATGGATGGGGTACTGACAATGAAGGTTCTACTAGTGAATGGAATAATACTGAGAACACACCTTCAAATTAGTTGTAATATAACTAGTTTTAAATAACTGAGTAGATTTGAAGGAGTAAGATTTTATATCCTCTAAATATATTTTGAATCCTGGCTTTGTCAAAAGCTAGGATTCTTTTACTATAAAATAGATTTTCGCCTATGAGGGTTGGTCTACAAAATTCTGAGAGAGTGTAATAAATATCACCCTTTTATAGTTTTAATGAAATGAATTTCATGCATATTTTACTTTTCTTTTCCTTTTTTATGGCTATATAAAAGATTTCATATATTTTTGTTGGAAACATAAACAGATACAAACACCAACAACAATATATGGCATCTATCTGTCAAGGCACTTGGGATTGTCAGGATTGTCCGAAGGCCGTAGGCAATACAATTATTCACATTATATACCAGCGAGGTTTTCATAAACCTGCCCAGAAATGTGAGGAGAACTTCATCCTTTTTTTGATAAAGGGAGAGATGTTAGTCAATAGTCAGGAGTATGCGGGTACGATGCTCAAAGAAGGAGAATTTATCCTTCAGGCTATCGGTTCAAAATTTGAGATGCTTGCTATGACTGATTGTGAATGTATCTATTATGGTTTCATTCAACCGGAGATGTTTTGTGATTCTCGTTTCAACCATATCATGAAAGATGTGCCTTCTCCGCTTATCTATTCACCTTTAAAAATAATTCCTGAGTTACAATATCTATTAAGTGGGTCTATTGCTTATCTGAGAGATAATAAAATCTGCCGGGAACTGCTGTCATTAAAGCGCAAAGAACTGGCTTTCGTTTTGGGTTACTATTATTCCGATTATGACCTTGCGACCTTAGTGCACCCTCTCGCTAAATATACCAATAGCTTTCAATGCTTTGTGCTTCAGAACTATAAGAAAGTAAAGACAGTGGAAGAGCTTGCCCAACTGGGTGGGTACACACTCAGCACATTGCGCCGTATTTTTACCAGTGTATTTCATGAGCCGGTATACGAATGGATGCAGGCACGGCGTAAAGAAGGTATTTTAGATGATTTGCATAATTCCAACTATAGTATATCTGAAATATGTTATAAATATGGCTTTGAATCCCTGCCTCATTTCTCCAACTTCTGCAAGAAGTTTTTCGGAGCTTCTCCACGCAATTTACGAAAGAACGAGTACGAGAATAAAAACAAACTATCTGATACGAAAGAGATTGAATACTCATCCGGTGGTTTATTATAACAGAATTGCTTCAGAGATTAACAATATGTTTTTTAATGTTGTATATTTGTAAGTCCCAATATCCGGGATAATAATTAAATATCTAAATAAATATATGAAACCTATGTATTACATGACAAAAAGAAATTTGCTGACTACTATCGGTATGTTGGCTGTAGTATCGGCTTTTGCCCAGAAAGAATATCCCTCTCGTGCGCCAATGACCCCTGCCATGTCAGAGTATTGGACACCTCAGCCTCCCATCGTTACTCCGGGAAAAGCACCGGCAGAAGCAATCGGTGCACCGTCTGATGCTATTATCCTATTTGATGGTAAAGACCTGTCTCAATGGGAAAACTCTAAAGGACAAGCTGCGGGATGGACTGTTCATGATGGAGTATTCACAGTAAAGAAGGGTACAGGTGATATCCGTACCAAACAGAAATTCAATGATTTTCAGTTACATCTGGAATGGTGTATCCCGGAAGGTATTGAAGGTACAAATCAGGCAAGAGGTAATAGCGGAGTATTTCTACAAGGTATCTATGAGATACAGATCTTGGACAACTACGAGAACGAAACGTATGTCAATGGTCAGGCCGGAAGTATCTATAAGCAGACTCCTCCTTTGGTCAATGCCATGAATAAACCCGGTGTATGGAATACATTCGATATAATTTATACTGCTCCTACTTTCAAAAAAGACGGTACTTACCGCACACCTCCACGTGTCACTGTCTTGCAGAATGGAGTACTGTTGCAGAACAATACGACCATTTTGGGAACAACTCCCTATGTCGGTTTTCCAGAAGTGGTTCAGCACGGCGATGGTCCTATCGCATTGCAGGATCATGGGGACCCGAGTGCTCCGATTAGTTTCCGTAATATCTGGATCAGAGAATTATAATTTCTGATTAGATGTATGCTGAAAATTAACTCATGGAAAACATCTGATCCCTATTGCTGAAATTACTAAGTGAGTTCATATAAAAAGAAAGTGAGTGTACAAACTCTCATAAACTAAAAGCCACCCTTGCTACAACTGTCTGGACTGCACCCCAAAAGTTGAACACAAAACTTTCGGATTGCAGTTCAGTCTGTGGCGGGGATGGTTTCGTTAAAATGAGAATTTTGACATATTCTCATTTCCATGAACCGATATGCTGCGGCTGGATGTGAGCCGATGTAAAAAAGGAGCTTTTGGAAAATTGCTCCGTATCCGTATGCCAGGAACTGTAACAAGCCTATTCTGTAATTTTTCAGAGAGTATGTCAAAGTTTCTTTTTTTCTTTGCACATATAGCGCTATTATCGTATATTTCTACCCATTTTCCTTAAAACCAGTCTAATACATCTTTATTACAGAGTTGTGCACTTCAAATAAAGCCATACTAAGGCGGAATAGGAATCTTGTTTTTTATCTCAATGATTTTTGAATTTATTATACCTACATACAATAACCTGAGTGTAAATGAAAAACCATGTAATGAAAACAAATCGAGCTTTTAAAGAATTCTGTGTATTAGGAGGCTTAGCTTATTCCGTTTGCGGAGTAGCTCAGGAACGTCCGAATATAATTGTCTTTCTGGTAGATGATATGGGACTTATGGATACTTCAGTCCCTTTTCTGGCGGATGAGAGCGGGCAACCGGTACGCCACCCTCTAAATGACTGGTACCATACTCCGAATATGGAGAGACTGGCCAAACAAGGCATTTGCTTTTCTACTTTTTATGCACAAAGTGTAAGTTCCCCTTCCAGAGCTTCGATCATGACCGGACAAAATGCGACCCGGCATGGAGTCACTAACTGGATTAACGCTGAAAGTAATAACCGGACTCCTTTCGGACCACCCGAATGGAACTGGAAAGGTCTCAGAAAGGATATGCCTACTATGCCCAGAGTCCTGCAACAAGCCGGATATAAGACGATTCATGTAGGAAAGGCACATTTCGGCTGTATGGGAAGCGAAGGAGAAAATCCATTGAATATTGGGTTTGATGTAAATATCGCAGGTTCCGGTATAGGCCATCCCGGCAGTTATTATGGCGAATGGGGATATGGCTCTATCAAAGGAGAAAAGGCAAGAGCGGTTCCGGACCTGGAGAAATATCATGGTACAGACACTTTTTTGAGTGAAGCTCTGACTGTAGAAGCCAATCGGGAGATCGCTGCCGCTGTGAAGGAGAAACGTCCTTTTTACCTGAATATGGCTCATTATGCTGTTCATTCACCTTTTCAGGCAGATAAGCGTTTCCTGTCACGGTATACTGATCCGGATAAGAGCGACCAGGCAAAGGCCTTTGCTACTTTGATAGAAGGAATGGATAAATCTTTGGGCGACGTGATGGACCAGCTCGAGAAGCTGGGGATAGCCGAAAATACTTTAATATTCTTTTTGGGAGATAATGGCGGTGATGCTCCTCTGGGAGATGAACGCGGATATGGTTCTTCTGCTCCTTTGAGAGGGAAAAAAGGTACGGAGTTTGAAGGTGGTATGCGGGTTCCTTTTATAGTGGGCTGGGCAAAACCGGAAAAGAAGAGTGCAGTACAAAAACATTTGCCAATTGAGGCCGGAGGCATACAGATGCAGCTAGGTACAATCATGGATATTTATCCGACAGTTTTGTCTGTGGCAGGCTGTGAAGTTCCCCAAAACTATGTGATAGACGGGTTCGACCTGAAAAGGCAACTGAGCGGTAAGGCGGACCGGAAACGTCCCGAATCTTTCCTGATGCATTTCCCTCATGCCCATCGTGGCAGCTACTTCACTACCTACCGTCTGGGCGATTGGAAACTGATTTATTACTATTCTCCTGAAACTCCGAAGCAACCCAAAGCTTTGCTTTACAACCTGAAAGATGATCCGGAAGAAAGAAAGGAACTCTCTTCTACGCATCCGGATAAATGCAGAGAGATGATTCAGGAGATGGCGGCTCAGTTGGAAAAGGAAGGAGCTCTTTATCCGGTTGATAAACAAGGAAATGAGTTGAAACCTTTTGTCTGCTTCTGAGATAAGGATGAAACCGGAGGATTGGAAAGGATGAACAACGGATAACATCCATACACAATCCATCAGCATCTGCCTGCAAAAAGAAAATCCCCCACCGGCAATGCCGGCGGGGGATTTATGCTATTAATCAAATCAAGCTCACGCTTAGTCTTTCAGCTTGGCGATGATAAAGTCGCGGTTCAGGCGGGCGATGTTGCTGATAGAGATATTCTTCGGACATTCAGCCTCGCAAGCGCGAGTGTTGGTACAGTTACCGAAGCCCAGTTCGTCCATCTTGGACAACATAGCCTTTGCACGGCGCAAAGCTTCTGGTTTACCTTGCGGAAGCAAGTTCAACTGGCTAACCTTTGCAGAAACGAACAACATGGCAGAACCATTCTTACATGCAGCTACACAAGCACCACAACCGATACAAGAAGCGGCATCCATAGCTTCGTCAGCGATTGGCTTCGGAATCAGGATTGCGTTGGCATCCTGCGGAGCACCTGTACGAACGCTTACGTAACCACCTGCCTGCATGATCTTGTCATAAGCAGTACGGTCCACCATCAAGTCTTTGATTACAGGGAAACCAGCCGAACGCCAAGGCTCAACAGTGATGGTGTCACCATCGTTGAAACGACGCATATAAATCTGGCAGGTAGTAGCACCTGTTGCAGGACCGTGCGGATGTCCGTTGATGTAAAGAGAACACATACCGCAGATACCTTCGCGGCAGTCGTGGTCGAATACAACCGGTTCTTTTCTTTCGCTGATCAGCTGTTCGTTCAGAATATCCAGCATTTCGAGGAAGGAAGTATCACCGGGAATATCTTTCATTTGGTAGGTTTCAAAAGCGCCTTTAGCCTTCGGGCCTGCTTGACGCCATACCTTCAGTGTAAATGATATATTTTTATCCATTTTCGTCTAATTCTTTTAAATGTTTAACTTCACCGATTAGCTCTTGTAGTTACGGGTCTGAACCTTGATAGCTTCGTATACCAGCGGTTCTTTGATCAATACAGGAGCTTTTTCATCGTCACCCTGATATTCCCAGCATGCTACGTAGAAGAAGTTTTCGTCATCACGTTTTGCTTCTCCTTCTTCAGTCTGGTATTCTTCACGGAAGTGACCACCACAACTTTCGTTACGGTTCAATGCATCGTAAGCAACAAGCTCACCCATAGTGATGAAGTCGTACAGACGGATAGCCTTGTCGAGCTCTACGTTCATACCTTCTTTAGAACCGGGGATAAACAGATTTGTTTCGAATTCCTTGCGGACTGCTTTCAGTTCGGCGATACCTTTCTTCAAGCCTTCTGCCGTACGTCCCATACCTACATATTCCCACATGATGTGACCCAGTTTCTTGTGGATAGAATCAACTGATTCATTACCCTGGATGCTCATGAACTTGTCGATCTTGGCTTGAACAGCTTTTTCTGCTTCAGCAAATTCAGGAAGATCGGTAGAGAAACGAGGAACAGTAATCTGATCTGCCAGATAATTCTGGATTGTGTAAGGCAATACGAAGTAACCGTCTGCCAGACCTTGCATCAATGCAGAAGCACCGAGGCGGTTTGCACCGTGGTCAGAGAAGTTACATTCACCGATAGCGAACAGACCCTTGATAGTAGTCTGCAATTCGTAGTCTACCCAGATACCACCCATTGTGTAGTGGATAGCCGGATAAATCATCATCGGATTATAATATTTCACACCATTGATTTCTTTGGCCAGTTCACCCGGATTAACGTCAGTGATTTCTTCATACATATCGAAGAGGTTGCCATAACGCTGGAGAACTACATCGATACCCAGGCGGTTGATAGCTTCAGAGAAATCGAGGAATACAGCCAGACCTGTGTTGTTTACACCGAAGCCTGCGTCGCAACGTTCTTTAGCTGCACGGCTGGCAACGTCACGCGGAACCAGGTTACCGAATGCCGGATAACGGCGTTCCAAGTAGTAGTCGCGGTCTTCTTCAGGAATATCGCTTCCTTTGATTTCGCCTTTCTGTAATTTGATGGCATCTTCTTTCTTTTTCGGAACCCAGATACGACCGTCGTTACGCAGAGATTCAGACATCAGAGTCAGTTTGGACTGCTTGTCACCGTGTACCGGGATACAAGTCGGGTGAATCTGAACATATGCGGGGTTAGCGAATACAGCACCCTTGCGGTAGCAAGAGATAGCAGCTGTACAGTTACAACCCATAGCGTTGGTAGACAGGAAGTAAGCGTTACCGTAACCACCGGTAGCGATTACTACGGCGTGAGCGGCGAAACGTTCCAGTTCACCTGTGATTAAGTTTTTGGCAATGATACCGCGGGCACGTCCGTCGATGATAACAACGTCCTGCATTTCGTAACGGGTGAACAGTTTCACTGTACCTACGTTTACCTGGCGGCTCAGTGCAGAGTAAGCACCCAGCAACAGCTGCTGACCCGTCTGGCCTTTAGCGTAGAATGTACGTGATACCTGTGCGCCACCGAAAGAACGGTTGTCCAGTGTACCACCGTATTCGCGTGCAAAAGGAACACCCTGAGCTACACATTGGTCGATGATAGCGTTGGATACTTCAGCCAGACGGTATACGTTAGCTTCGCGTGCACGGTAGTCACCACCTTTTACTGTATCGTAGAACAGACGGTAAACAGAGTCACCATCATTCTGATAGTTTTTAGCAGCATTGATACCACCCTGTGCAGCGATAGAGTGTGCACGGCGCGGAGAGTCCTGAATACAGAAGTTGAATACTCTGAAACCCATTTCACCGAGGGATGCAGCAGCAGAAGCACCTGCCAGACCCGTACCCACAACGATGATATCCAAACGGCGTTTATTAGCGGGGTTCACCAATTTCTGGTGAGCTTTATAGTTGGTCCATTTCTCAGCCACCGGGCCTTCTGGAATTTTTGAATCTATCTTGATCATAATATTATTTACAATTTAATCATTTACAATTTACTATTTAGCAAGCACCGCCACAAAGAAGTGATTTCACGAAGAATACCACTACTACCAGTGCGAAACCGAGTACTACAATCGTAGAGTAGATGTTAGAAATACATTTCCAACGATTGATCCATACTTTGTTGTTCCATCCCAGTGATTGCATGGAGCTCCAGAAGCCGTGAGTCAGGTGGAACCACAAAGCAAACAGCCAAATGAGGTAGAGCACTACATAAACCGGACAAGAGAATGTCTGCTGGATGTGATAGGCACCGTTTGCTGCATAAGCCAGCGTCAGTGTATCAGCATGCATGTCCAGATTGTGCATCAGTTCAGGCAACTGCATTTTTGCCCAGAAGTTGAAGAGGTGCAAACCGAGACCTACGATAACGATAAGGCCCAACACCAACATGTTTTGAGAAGCCCACTCTACAGTTTTCGGTTTGTCAACCACCGCATAGCGTTCGCTGCCGCGCGCTGTGCGATTCTGCATTGTCAGCCAGAACGCGTAGATGATGTGAATGATGAAAAGAGCAGCCAGTGCTGCGGTAGCTACCAGCGCATACCAGTTTGCTCCCAAAAACTCACAAATCATGTTGTAACCATCAGCCGAGATGATTGCAACCAAGTTCATCGCCATGTGAAATGTTAGAAACAGGACAAGGGCGATACCGGTAACGCTCATCACCACTTTCCTTCCTACAGATGAATTACTTAACCACATAAATGATTGAATTTAAATTATTTAATTGTTAGAACTAAAATTTCGACGTTTTACACCTCTTACAGACTGCAAAAATAGGGGAAATAGATTGATTGACCAAAGAATTAAAGAAATAATTCCTTAATCGGTGATCTTTCCGATTTTTTCGCCATTGGCCGCTTTCTTGCGTAAGGCGCGCGGAGTGTCTCCGAAAGAATCTTTGCAGAAGTGTGCAAGGTGGGAGAGGGAGTCGAAACCGTACCGGTTGCAGATCTCCGTAATTCGTAATTTAGAGTGCTGGAGGTCTTCCAGGATGCCTTCCCGTTTTTTCTCCAGTATCCATTCGTACACCGGAATGCCGTAGAAGTTTCTGAAGAGGCGGCGGAAAGTGGTAGTGGTATATCCGCCCAGATGTGCAAATTCTTCCACGTTCTTCACTTTGGTGTAGTTCTGCATGACAAAGTAATGGAAACTTTCCGTGTAGGAGCTGATCGGGTGGAAGAACGATTTCAGCTGGGGCAGGGGATAGTAATTGGTTATTAAGTAAACCAGTTCCTGACATTTCAGGTTGATGAATTTGTTGCAGGGAGGAACAGGCTCGTCAAGATAAGCCGCCATATCGGTGACGAGGTTGAGCAGTCGGTGGTCCATCACCAGAGGGGTATAGGCCAGCGGAGCTTCCGCCTGGTCGATGATTTCGCGGTAGCGGTCTTCGCAAAGCAGCGGCAGTTCGTTGAACCAGAAGACAATGTATTCGGTATCTGTAAGTGCCAGTGCTTCGTGTTTCGAGCCGATGGCTTGCAGGATGAATTGCTTGTCGTGCAGGGTAGTTCCGGGATACTCGTCGCTGTTGACCAATAATTCACCTTTTATGATAAAGAGCATACAATTTTGCGTACACTTATCTTTCGGAATATGCTGACCCCTGAGCATATGTCTGTGGATAAGAATACCTTCTGTTGCTTTAGGACATCCTGCGCAATCTTTCTGTTGTATGCAAAGTGAGTCTTTGGACATGAGTTCTATCATGTGAATTATTGTCTTCAGGGACAAAGATAATCGTTTTTTTGTGATTTTTAGGTTCTTTCTTCCATTTATGTTTTAGCATAAACCCGCACATAATTGTCTTTATGGAGATGTGATGATGGAGCTGGACTGGAGTATCAACTTTCATAACACGGGTTTATGGGTAGGATATGATACTTCTGATATGGTTGCAGTGATTGACCTTGGCTCTTTGCAGCGCATTTCTTCTGTAGAGGTTTCGGCATTGACCGATTTGAGCGCATGGATTATGGGACCGCAGGCTATTTCCGTATTTTTCTCTTCGGATGGAAAGAGCTACAAACGGGTATCCCGGCAAACTTATCAGGCACCCACAGATGCCATGGGCGAGAAACGAAGTGAGTTGAACAGACTCTCATTCAATAAAAAATCTGCGAGATATGTAAAAGTGCTCGTAGAACCTTTTAAGGGATTGCCCAAAGGACATTCCGGCGAAGGCGACCCCCCTTTCTTATTTGTAGATGAAATACGGGTAGATTGATTTCTCCTCAACGAGTTTAAATATGAGTTTTGCTCTCATGCTCTCACAGTCTGCCTGTATCCCTTTATTCATCGGAGTTGCAGTGATGGTAGCAACTGTGGCGGCAAGTATGAGGGCAAGCGTTTGCTCTCACTTTGTTTTTGTTCTGTAGTATATTGTTTTCCTGATGTTATTTGTTGATCTCTAGTGTGTTAATGCTTGATGTGTCAACTATTAATGATTGACGTCCCGGCTGTTAATAACTGATAAATCAGACGTTAATAGCTGAGACGTCATACATTATTGGCCGATAAATGGTTCAAGCCTTCTGAAAGAACAGGTGAATTGGAGCAACAGATCCGGTCAACCTGACCGGATGGTGCGGTTCATTCAACTCTGTCGACAGGTGTTTCAAAAAGTTTCAAGCGCTTGAAACACTTTGTTCCACCGCTTGAAACACTTTGTTTCATTACTTGAAACAGTTTGTTTCATTGCTTGAAACACTTTGTTCCAAGGCATGAAACACGCTGTTTCAACGGTTGGAACTGAATTTGGAACTATTTGCTTGGGCTGACCGGCCTTGTTGTTCCCTACTTATAATAGTATTTCTCTAATAATTCCTGCATTTCCGGGTACTTTTCATCCGTATCTCCTACTTCCTTGCGAAGGTTCAGCATGTCCTTTTTCATCTGCTTGATGACAGGTGCATATTTAGGATCATTGTATGCGTTGTGATTCTCGTGCGGATCATTTTGCAAGTCGTAGAAATCCCATGACGGAGTGAAGTCGAAGTTTTCCGTGTCCGTCATATCCAGATTGCGGGCATAGTAGAAGATGAGTTTGTAACGGTCTGACCGGATGGCGAAGTGTGCCGGACGAATCGCGTGGTTAGTCCAGTAGCGATAGTAGATTTCTTGGTCGGAAACGTAGACAACAATGGTGTTATCTGCGATGCCCATTTCGTCCAATGTTTTCAGCAACTTGCCGATATTGTCGTCGACAGTGGCTCCGCAACGCATGTAGTCGCGGATAAACTTCTGGTATGCGGCTTTTCTGGCAGCGGTCCGTTGCATGCCTTCGGTGCTGAATGGCAGTCCGGGATAACGGCACCACCATTTGTCGGGGTCTTGCGAGGCAATGCGCCAGCGGCGTTCCAGTTCTTCGAGTGTCTGGCCGACGAAAGAACGCCCGTTGGTTTCCGGCCTCTAGTCGAGAAGGTTTTCCGGTTCGGGGAAGGTGACTCCGTCGTAGAGGTGCTCCATGCGTATCGGATAATCGTAAGGCTCGTGGGTCGCCTTGAAGTGGCAGCACATCATGAAAGGCTGCTTGCCGTCCTGCTGTTTGATCCACTTGATGGCTTTTTCTGTCACCAGATCGGTAGAGAAGCCCGGCACCCGTTCGCCGAAACGCCGGTTGCCCGGCCAGGGATCGGTGCTCTCGATGAATGTAGGATCGCGGTATTCGCCCTGGTCGAAGAAGATAGAGTAATAGTCAAACCCTTGCGGTTGCGACTGGATATGCCATTTGCCGACCAGTCCGGTGTTGTATCCGTTGGCTTGCAGGGCGGTTGCCCAGGGCGTGTATGGAGGTGGCCTGCATGTCATCCGTCAGAATAAATAAGACATTGGGAGGCGGCACTTCGCCGGCTGTTTTCGACTGGCACCCGATGGCGAGGGGCGTGAACGCCAGCGGCAGATATCGGGATATAAAAGAGTATCGGATAGCTGATTTCATATGAAGGGGGTATGTTATATAAACGATGTGTTATTAAAGTTTTAGACGCGAATCAAGCAGACAGAACGAATTACAAATAAATTCGCGGGACTACTTAATTCACGCCTAAAGATAGTGAATGTGATTTACATTATACTGTTTTCCCTACAAAAAATGTTGGTTGTCCAGTATATATCGCCCTTGGGCTAACCAACCGTTAGTTGTTGCTCTTCGTTTTGGTGAAGCATTGCTCAGGTCTCCATTCAATGATTTTTCCGGTCACCACGGTAGCGTCATTGCCATTGCCGGAGCTGTCGTGTACCACATCCCCTTCACCTTCGTCCATCTTCCAATAACCGGTAAAGGTTGGAGCTGACAGCTACGGGGCCTCCCATGTTACTCTGAATTTCCGCTTGCGTCAGTGCTTTGTTCCATAAGCGTACCTGTCCCATCATATGTTCGTTCTTCGTGTTGGCATTGAAGAAGATGATGGAAGTCATATCGGCGGGTACACCGGTAGCATCTACATCCTGCACCTTCTTGCCGTTGGCGTAAAAATGACATTTAGTCTGGTCGTATACCATAGCTACGTGTGGAAACAGCATGGCGAAGTTGAACAACCTGTCGTAATAGTGCATATACAACGTACGAAAAGCCTGCGAATCGCCTTCGGATACTGATCTTAGTATCTGCTACCCGTTTTCTATACGTTGATTTTTATTCATAGGTTCTCTTTTCTTAATATAGTAGAAGATGGTGATTTTGGCTGCAAAGAAACATACTTTATTTTGTTTTTCCTGGCATTTTTGGGGGGATGTTCTGTTTTTCATATTCTAAGGATAAACTATCTGTTGATTTTTGGAAGTATAATAGTGATTTTTGAACATCTGTTTGGGTGAGGTATGCGTATTTTTGCGACCTGAACCGATTAATTATCAATCATTATGCTAGTACCGAGAAAAATTGTATTCTTTCTTTTTTTGTTAGTAGGATTATCGTTGTATGCGCAACAAGACTATTTTGTCAGCTCCTATGTACGGGGTAATTTTTATAACCGTGGTCGTATTGCTGCTGAAAGTTTGAGGGCAAGCGATGACTTGATCTTTTTGAATGTCCGTCCCCATAAAGACGGTTCTCTTTCTTTTGAGAATCCCCGTGTTTTTCAGGAAAAAGGAGTGACGACCTGGGAAGAACTGATAAAGTCGGTCCGTGCCGATGTGAAGGGGACGAAAGCGAAACTTCGGTTGGGTGCCGCCGGTGGCGAATGGAAAGCAATGGTAGCGGATGAGGCTGCCCGGACAACATTTGCAAAAAATATAAAGAAGGTATTGGGAGAAAATAAACTGGACGGCATCGACCTGGATTTTGAGTGGGCAGAGACTGAGAAGGAGTATAAGGATTACAGTCTGGCTATCCTGAAAATGAGAGAAGTGTTGGGAGACAAGTATCTTTTCAGTGTGTCTTTGCATCCTGTTTCCTATAAAATCAGTAAAGAAGCGATAGCTGCCGTTGATTTTATCTCTCTGCAATGTTATGGCCCTTCTCCGGTCCGTTTTCCTATGGAGAAATATGCTTCGGATATACAGATGGTACTGGCTTACGGCATTCCCAAAGAGAAACTGATGGCCGGCGTTCCCTTTTATGGAGTGACGAAAAATGGCTCGAAGAAAACGGAAGCATATTTCAGCTTTGTACAGGATGGATTGATTACCACGCCTGCACAGAATGAAGTGACCTATAAGGGAGAAGTATATGTTTTTGACGGGCAGGATCATATCCGTACTAAAACGCGCTATGCGATGGAACAGCAGCTGAAAGGGATGATGAGCTGGGACTTGGCGACGGATATGCCGCTGAAAGACAGCAGATCATTGTTCAGAACGATGCTTGAGGAGTTGGGAAGATAGTTTAAAAGCCCGATAACAGGGCAAAACACACCTCGAACACTTTCTGGACTTAACGGCTTATTGACTGACTTTGTTTCTTTATTCCTGTTTTATCAACTTCAGATAATCCGAAGGAGAAACACCAAATTCATCTTTAAAACATTGACGGAAATAGCCTGTACTATTCATCCCTACTTTATAGGCTATTTCTGAAATATTATATTTTCCTTCGAGGAGCAAACGTTCCGCATTCTGCATTTTTACTTTACGGATATATTCGTTTGTGGAAAGTCCGGTTAGTGCTTTCATTTTTCGGTAGAGTGTAGAACCGCTCATACACATTTTGTCAGATAAATAGGTGATATCAATCTTCTCTGATGAGAGGTTGTCTTCAACCAATTGTGTAATTTTCTCAATGAATTCATTGTCCAGCTTGCTGAGAGCTTCAGTGATGATGGAATGTTTCTCGTCCAAATGGACGCTGGAGGCATGAGCTGTTCCGGACTGTTGGAATTGAGCGATCAATTTCTTTCTCGAATCGAGCAGATTGTTGATGCGGCTACGCAGTAGAGAAGCACTGAAGGGTTTGGTCAGATAGGAATCTGCTCCGACCTGATATCCCTCTTCTTTATCTTGTAGTGAGTCTTTGGCAGTCAGCAGGATGACGGGAATATGACTGGTACGTACATCTTCTTTTAAGTGCCGGCATAGTGTGATACCGTCCATCACCGGCATCATGATATCACTGACTATAATATCGGGAATGCGGTTGAGTGCCTGCTCTTTTCCTTCTTCACCATTGCTTCCTGCGATCACTTCAAAAGAGTCGGAAAAGGATTCGGCGATATAATTCTGTATTTCTTCATTATCCTCAACAATTAGCAGGATAGGTTTGCTGTTCTCTGTTGTTGCTGTTTGAGAATCATCCGTGATTGTTTCCTGATATTCCGGTTTTGGAGTCATTTCTGTGGAGTCGGCATGTAAGGCATTCGGATAGGTGTTATCCGTCAGTAAACTGATATAGAAAGTACTTCCTTCATTCAGTGTACTCTCTACACGTATATCACCTTCATGCAGTTCGACAAGATTTCTGACTAATGACAGTCCGATGCCGGTACCTGATGCCTGATGTTTGCCGCTTTCCTGATAGTAACGGTCGAAAATATGCGGTAGGGCTTTCGCTGAAATACCGTATCCTGTATCACTGACCTTTATCTCTGTATAGGAAACTTCATTTCTTATAGTTTGATACAAACTAAGAGTTACACGTCCCTGCTCTGTGTATTTGAGGGCATTGGATATCAGGTTGTCCAATATAATGGTAATGATTTCTTTATCAAAGAAAAGCAGTATCTCTTCTTTTTCTGTTTGAATCTGGAAATCAATCTTAGGCTTTTGATTCAGTTCTTTGTATTTAAGTCCTATTTCATAAATGAGCGGGGTGAGATTACCTTTACAGATACATAGCTTCTTGTTCTGCGTTTCCGTTTTCCTGAATTCCAGAATTTGGTTGATCAGATTGAGTAAACGAAGGGCACTCTGATGAATGACAGAAAGTTTTTGTATTTGTTTTGTCGGCAGAGATGTATCTTTTTGCATATCCTCCAGAGGACCGAGAATCAGTGTGAGAGGTGTACGCAACTCATGTGTGATATTGGTGTAAAAACGCAGGCGTTCCTGGTTCAGTTCTTGTTCCTGCTCATGATTTTTCTTTTCCAGTGTATAGAGGCTTTCCAAATCTATTTTCTTTTTGTAAGCATGTAGAATGAGATAAATGATGCTGATAGATGTCAGGATATAGATAAGCTTTGCCCACCATGTCAGCCAAATAGGGGGATTGACCCGGATGATAAGGGAAGTGGCTTCTTCCGGCCACTCCTGATTGTGTATGCGTGCTTTGATAAGGAACTCATATTTGCCGGGTGGAATATTTCGGAAGGTTACGCTGTTGTTCTCATTAACGGTATACCAGGAATTCTCAAGTCCTTTCAGCATATAGGTATAATCCATCTGATTCACAAAAGAATAGTTTTGTACATTGAATGTCAGACTGAATGTGTTCTGCTCATGTGTCAACTCTACTTCCTGTTTATCGGATAGTGAAACAAATACTTCGCTGTTTTTTTGATTCCCCAATCTTTCAAATATTCTCATCTCGGTAATGATGACAGGTGGTATCTTGAAATTGCTCATCGCAATATTGGGAGCAAAGCAGCAGAGTCCGTTGATAGATCCGAAATAAATGGAGCCATCGGTGTTTTTTGCTACACTACCTCTCATAAAGTTTCCGGCAGGAACATCGTCAGAGTGTCCATAGTGATAGAACCGTTTTTTCTTTGTCACGTAACATCCGATCCCCTTGTTGGTACTGAACCAGATATTTCCTTGCTGGTCTTCGGTAATTGCCTGAATGAAGGTGTTGGCAAAACCGTCTTTACGCTGATAGGTTTTGTAATCCGTATCTTCCGGTGAACGGAAACATACCAGCCCGTCACCGGTAGCCACCCACATCCTTTTCTCCTTATCCTTGTATATTTGATTGACGGTGTTGGAGCAAAATCCTTCTCTTTGTATATAATGCTTGATTAGGTGAAAGTCCGGACTATATACTCCCATTCCATCACCGAATGTTCCGATCCAGAAACGTCCTTTCTCATCTTGTTCAATTGTACGGATCAGATTACCGTGTAATTCGCTGTTGCCGGAATGATAATGCTGTATCACTTCCATCTTTTCCGGATCGTAAATGTATATGCCTTCACTACATCCTATCCAGATACGATGATGATTGTCTTCGCAGAAAGCACGTACATCTAAATTGGTTCTGCCCATTGGAGTGATTGAGCGGAATGTCTTTGTTTGGGAATTATAGAAGCTGACACTTCCCAGAAAGGTTCCAAACCATAAATTTCCTTTAGAATCCCGGAAAGCAGTCTGTACGGAATTGGACAGCAGTTCTCCTGTTTCTTTTTTGTAGATGGCTACACGCTTGTTGTTTTCAAAAACATTGATTCCTCCGCCATCTGTACCAATCCATAGACGTCCTTGTTGATCTGTACATATACTGCTTACAATCTTGTTATTCAAACTGTTGCTGTTGGTGGGAATAGGAGAATAATCGATCGTTGTGAACAAAGCAGGTTCACTGCTGATGAAGTTGATTCCTCCTCCCCATGTTCCGAGCCATACGTTGTCAAAAGAGTCCTGATAGATATAGCGTACGCTGGCATTGGAAAGGCTGCGGCTGTCGTCTCCTTCCCGGAGAAACTCAAAGGTGATTTGCTCGGGTGACAGGAACTGGCTTTGTTTTAAATCCAGTATTGTGATACCGCTTAGCTCGGAGGCAATCCAAAGTTTATTATTCTTTAGTTGTTTGATGCAGAAAATACGGGTGGAAAGTGTACCATATTTGTCGTTCCGATTTTGCTTGAAAGTGACAAAGCTTTGGGTAGTTGAGTTGTAAAGAGCCAACCCTCCATCTGTCCCCAGCCATATATTTCCATAACTGTCTTTTAAGATGGTACTTACTTCATTTCCCGGCAGACTGTTAGGATCATTGGGATCATGACGGAAGTTTTTTGTACTTCGGTCTTTTAATGAAAGGATGCTGAAACCGCTGTTGACATGACCGATATAGAGATTTTCATCTCCTCCGTCAAGTACTGTCCAGGTCTGTTCACTTTCTAATGTAGGGACAGTTTTTTTGTTATAGTGTGTGAACTTACCTGTAGCGATATCAAGATATTCTATACCTCTATAATAGGTACAAATCCATAAACCATCTGTGTTTTGGGCTGAGACGATGTCAGTAACATCATTCGTTATCAGGCTGTTTGGATTCTGCGGATCGTTCTGATAGGCAGTGAAGGTTTGTGAATGATAGTTGTAAGCGTTAAGCCCGTCACGCTGGGTGGCAATCCAGATAATAGGACGTTTCGGATCAGCATATACTTGGTTTAGTTCATTACCGGTGATACTTTGGGTATTGTTGGACGGATCATTCTTATAATAGGTAATAAAACGGGTACCATCAAACTTGTTCAGCCCTTCTTCTGTGGCAAACCATAGGAAACCTTGCTTGTCTTGTGTAATGCCGACTACATAATTATTGGAGAGTCCCTGCTCTATACCTAATCGCTTGATAATATAGGGTTGAGCCATCAACCAACAGGAGGATGTCAGAAGCAAAATCACAAGAATGATGTATCGTTTCATGATTTGTGTTTATTTGTTTTATATTCAATTCCAAAAATAGAAATAAATATTTTATTTTGGCTATGTAAATCGTGCATTGCATGATTTACATAGCCTCTCTGCATGATTTTTGTCTGTTATCTCTATGTTATTGGTCTATATTTGTGCAGTAAAACAGAAGAAATACTGTTTGGTTTCACTGCGAACTTGAGTTTTCTGAATTTCTATATTAACAATTAATACTATGATGAAAAGTTTATGTTGTAACTCTAAACAAAAGTTGTTAGTGGCATTATGTCTGCTATTTTGTTTGTCGGGAAATGCACAACAGGCGAACACTGTTAATCGTGCAGCTGCAAAGGAAAAGACTGTAGGAAAGCGTACTTTGATTGGTACTGTAATAGATGCAAGTACTGGAGATGCGCTGATTGGAGTCAATGTTAAGGTGAAAGGAACGGGAGAAGGTACTATTACCGATTTGGATGGTAAATTCTCTATCGGGGTAACGAGCCAGACGCAACTGGAAATCTCTTATATCGGTTATAAGACACAGACGTTAATGGTAGGAGACTTGGGGGTGATGACTGTTAAAATGGAATCTGATAATGAGATGTTGGATGAAGTGGTAGTTATCGGCGCCGGTACTCAGAAAAAGGTGTCTGTAACAGGTTCTATCGCTACAGTCAAGGGTACTACACTGAAACTACCATCTTCTTCACTGACCAGTTCACTTGCCGGAAAGTTATCGGGTATCGTTTCTGTTACTAATAGCGGTGAACCGGGTTCTACTTCTGATTTTTATATTCGCGGTATCAATACTTTCGGCGGACGTTCTACACCGTTGATTTTGTTGGATGGGGTAGAAATCTCTTCTAATGACCTGAATCGAATTCCGGCAGAATCTATTGAAAGTTTTTCTTTACTGAAAGATGCCTCTGCTACAGCTATTTATGGTAATCGTGGAGCTAATGGTGTTATGTTGGTAACTACCAAAAGTGGTACTGAAAACACAAAAGCGACTGTAAATGTGTCTTTGGAAGCTTCTTATTTTCGCCCGATGAATCGGGTGAAATTTGCTGATGGAGCAACTTATATGCAGACCTATAATGAAGCTGCCCAAGCCAGAAGTGCAACGCAGATTACTTCTCCGAAGTATACGGAAGAGCAAATCACCAATACTGCAAATGGGGTAAATCCTTATGTATATCCGGATGTCGACTGGTATGACCTTATTTTCAGAGAAGGCAATTTCAACCAGCGTGCCAATGTAAATGTGCAGGGAGGGGGATCACGTGTGACTTACTATATGAGTTTGCAGGCAAATCACGATACCGGACTGTTAGATGCTCCTGATTATTACTATAGCCCTAATATAAACAACTGGGAATATAATTTTCAGAACAACATATCGTATAAGTTGACTAATACGACGACCGTTGACTTGCGTATGATGGCACAGATTGGTAACAAAAAAGGGCCTAATTATTCTACCTCCGATTTATATAAGATCGTCATGCAGGCTAATCCTGTAGCATTTCCTGCTTATTTCCCCAGTGAAGATGGTGATGAGCATATACGCTTCGGTAATGCAGAAATAAAATCCGGTGTTTACGGACAGAACCCGTACGCATATATGATGAGTTCTTTTAAAGAAGGCAACTATAATACGCTGAATACCTCACTGAATATTACTCAGGATTTGAGTTTTCTTACCAAAGGATTGAGCGTGAAAGCATTAGTTAACTTTAAAAACTGGTCGGAATCTACTTATAACCGTTCCATTACACCTTATTATTATAAAGTGAAAGATGGGTCTTATGATTTTGGAACGAATCAGTATGAACTTCAGACATTACAGACAGGATCGGACTATGTTAGCCAGTCGGATATCAGTAAAAGTGCCGATCAAACCTTCTACTTTGATTTTCGTGCTGACTGGAAGCGTAGCTTTGGTGATCATAATCTGACTGCGATGCTTATGTATATGATGCGTGAATATCGTAGTAGTGTATTACCTAACCGTAATCAAGGTTACTCAGGGCGTTTGACTTACGATTACTCCAGCCGCTATTTATTTGAATTTAACTTTGGCTATAACGGTTCTGAACGTTTGGCATCCGGTGAACGTTTTGAATTTTTCCCTGCTGCTTCCGTTGGTTGGGTGGTAAGTTCTGAGAAGTTCTGGGAACCGATGAGTAAGTATGTCGACCACTTAAAACTTAGAGCTTCTTATGGTTTGGTCGGTAGTGATGAGTTTAACGGCAGTGCTCCGCACTTCTTGTATCAAAATAATATCAGTATTGGTGCGGGACACAGTTTCTGGACCGGTCTTCCTTCCAATGAAATTAACAGAAAAGGTCCTGCTTTCTATGTATTAGCTGTTGAAAATGCAGGTTGGGAGCATGTGAAGAAGTTTGATGTCGGTTTTGATATGTCTCTGTTCAATCAGTTGAATATTACTTTTGATTATTTCCGCGATCATCGTGACCGTATTTTGATGGCACGTTCATCTTGGCCGAATATGTTAGGATACTGGGGATCTCTGCCTTGGAGCAATATTGGTGAGGTAATCAACCGTGGTGTCGAATTGAGCGTGAACTGGAATAAGCGGTTTGGCAAAGATTGGATTGTAGATTTCCGTGGTAACTTTACTTATAATCAGAATGAATATAAGTATGTCGATGAGCCGGAGTATCCTTATGTATGGCAGACTAAAACAGGGAAGCCATTGAATACCTTGACCGGTTATGTAGCTGAAGGATTATTTACCAGCGAGGAAGAAATAGCTAACTGGCCGGATCAGTCACAACTGGGAGCCAACATTATGCCGGGCGATATTAAGTATCGTGATATCAATGGCGACGGAGCCATTACAACGGAAGATCAGGTGATGCTGTCTCCCTATAATAGTGTTCCCCGTATTCAATATGGTTTCGGCTTGAATCTAACCTATAAGAAGTTTGATTTGGGTGTATTCTTCAATGGTTCAGCAAAACGCAAGATCATGATCAACAGCGGATATGCTCCTTTCCTTTCCGGCGGTGGCGATGGTATGACTACTGAAAGTCTGGAACGCAACCTGATGCAATGGATTGCTGATGATCATTGGTCGGTAGATAACCCGAATCCGAATGCGGCTTATCCTCGTTTGGGTATAACCAGTGCCGATACTTCCAATAATACTCAGCCTAGTTCTTACTGGATGCGCAATGGAAATTTCTTGCGTTTTAAGAGTCTGGAAGTAGGTTATCGTTTTCCATATTGCCGTGTTTACTTTAGCGGTGACAACCTGGCGGTGTTTAGTCCGTTCAAGTTATGGGACCCGGAACTTTCTTGGAATGCTTATCCTTTGCAACGAACCTTTAACTTAGGCGTTCAATTTACTTTCTAAAAGCACAGTTTAACTTATAACAGAAAAGAAGTATGAAACTAATACAAAAAATAATCCAAATATCACGGACCTTGCTGATCTCTTGCTGCCTGTTGACTTCTTGTAATTATCTGGACGTCATTCCGCCTGCACAAGCTGACTTTGATGATACCATGAAAGATGAAGCTGCTACGCTGAATTTCCTGTTTACTTGTTACGGCTATATTCCCCGTGTACATCCGTTCGAATTTAAAGCATTCGAACAATCTGCTGATGAACTTATATCACCTAAGATGTGGGATGATTATCAACAACAAGTAGCGTGGGGAACGATTTCGCCTTCTTATTACAACAGTTGGGGTGGTGATGACATGAATATCTGGACACCCAGCTACAACTGGCTGGGTTATGTGCATCATTTCCTGAGTCTGATAGATGAGCTACAGCCTACTGGAGTAACCGAAGATGACAAGGCACAATACAAAGCTGAATGTTATTTCCTGGAAGCATACTATCATTTTCGTGTGTTGCAGGCTTTTGGACCGTGTCCGCTCATTACAGAGAAAGTGGATCCGAATATAACAAACGATCAGATTCCCGGACGTTCACATTTTGACTACTGCGTGGATTACATTGTAGGTAAACTGGATGATGCAGCCAATGTTCTTCCGGCTACGAGAGCGACGGAAGACCTCGGTCGTGCTACTTCTACCATTTGTAAATGTCTTAAAGCTCGTGTACTGCTGTATGCCGCTTCTCCGCTATGGAATGGTTCTTTCTTTAAGCCGGACTGGCAGAATGAGAACTATGAAACACCGGATTATGGCAAAGAGCTGGTTAGCAGCTCTTACGACCGTGAAAAATGGAACCGTGCATTGACTGCGTGTCAGGAAGCTCTGACAGCTGCTAAAGCAGCTGGTCATGCCCTGTTCGATATTGATACAGCTAACAAGAAAGCGGAACGTGACGGAGTAGAATTACCTTTTATCCCAGGTAAGGAAGAAGACACACCGGAAAATGAGGAATTCAAAGAGCGTGTCCGTATGTTCCAGTATCTGATTACTGCCAATGAAGGGGACAATAACAAAGAAATTATCTGGGGACAGCGTATTGACTCAGATGTGAATAATGGTGGAGAAGCTACCGACTCTCGTTTGCCGAACCGTGTAGTGAAGAAAAGTGATGGAAGTTGGGCAGGCGGTTGGGCAGGTCTGGCACCTACCTTGTACGCTGTGCAACACTTTTATACAGAGAATGGAGAACTTCCGGAACAGGACAGTGATTTTTATCCGAAGTCAGAATGGTATACCCGTTTTTATGAAGGAACTTCGAGTCCCGAACTCGCAACTAACGGGCTGGATAGTGAAGATGTGAAGAATGATATCATCAAACTGAATGCCAAGCGTGAAGCTCGTTTCTATGCATGGATTGCTTTTGATGGTTGCGAGTATGCAAAGAAAATCAATAATGGTAATCCACTTTGGCTGAATTTCAAAAACACCAATACCAATGGATGGCGTTCTTCCGATTCACGCAATATAGCAGGTACCGGTTATTTGTCGAAGAAGTTTATTGATCCGAATATACGTTTCAGTGCAAGTGGAACCCGTAGCCATACTCCTTCAAGACGTCCGTTTATCCGTATGGCGGAACTTTATCTGAATCTGGCAGAATGTTACGCAGCATTGGACGATACACCGAATGCTATTGAGAATCTGAACGTAATCCGCAAACGTGCCGGAGTCAGAGACCTGGAAACAGCTGACCTGACAGATATGAATATAACGGAATGGGTACGCAATGAACGCTTTATTGAGTTGTACGAAGAAGGACACCGCTATTATGACTTACGTCGTTGGGCAATTGCTCCACAAATGCTTAAAGCAGGACTCCGCTATGGTTTGAACGGACTAGCTCTAAACCCGAATTTCGAGGAATTCAACACACCAACTCAGATTGACCAGCCTTTTAAATGGGACGATCGGTTGTATCTGCTTCCGGTATGGTCGAGAAGTGATATGGATGAACTTTACAGTAATCCGCAGATGGTGCAGGCACCCGGTTATTAATCATCTAAAAACAATGCATTATGAAAATAAGAAATACATTATTGTTGGCGGGAAGCCTGCTTTTATTGGGTGCCTGCGATGAATCAAAATATGATCTGGACAGCTTGGTCCCGGAACAGTATCATAAGATATTGTATGTGAATAATAGTGGTAAACAGGAAGTGACTTTGTATGATACGGGGGAGAGCTATGCATACACTTTTTCAATATTCAAATCGGGAAGTGAACCCAGTCTGACTGCCAGCGCAGATATTTATGTGTTGACACAGGAAGAACTTGACAACGAGTATAGTGATCCTGAGGCTGTAAACTATAAATTGATAGGTACAGACTGTTATTCGATAGAGTCGACCCATCTGGATTTTTCGGCTACCGACCGTTATAAACCGGTTACGGTGTCATTGGACCCAGAGAATATTAAGTCTATGATAACAGCCAATCCGGATGCGGTATGGGTATTGCCTTTGCAGGTTGTAAGTGAAAATGACTCTGTAAATAGTGAGAAGAATGAGCTGTTTCTGCAAATAACCGGAGTCATCACCCCGTCTTTTGGATTTGAAAGTTCGGCTGTATCTGTGAAGGAGTATAGTTATGGTTCTGCTGTTACCGAAAAAGTCGCTTTGGGGCTTGATACGGAAAATAGCTGGGAGATAAACTGTGAGTTTGCTGTAGACGATGCATATCGCACAGCTTATAATACAAAGAATAAGACTATATTTCAGGCTTTGCCGGATGGCAGTTATTCTTTTCAGGATCAGATGACTCTTTCTCCCGGTACTACGAATACGGAATTGGCTGTCACGATAAACACTGATCAGTTGGAACCGGGTGATTATATGTTACCTATCCGTATTGAATCGGTTTCTATATTTGGTATCTCTTCAACCAATGATGTGTATCCTTTGACTATTCGTATTCTTGGTCCGCTGTTAGATCGTACGAGTTGGACGATAGAGGCCAATACACAAGAACCGAGTGGTGAAGGTTCCGGAAATGGTGTGCCTTCATGTGCATTGGACGGCGATCTTTCGACTTACTGGCATTCGTCCTGGCAGAGTGGTACCCATGCTTTACCTCATGAGTTGATTATTGATACCAAAGAGTCATATACATTTACTCAGTTTGGTCTGGTACAAAGACAACATGATAGTTATATGGATGCGGGTACAGGAGTCTTTTATGTGAGTGATGATAAGGTAAACTGGACAGAAGTCGGAACGTTCACTATGAAGAAAATTCATGCTACTCAGAACTTTACTTTGGAGACTCCGGTACAAGGCCGTTATTTCAAGGTACAGATTACACAAAGTAACAGAGACCTCAATACTTCTTTGGCAGAGATATATGCATATGGGTTGTGATTCAAATCATGAATCTTAAAAGGTTATCAGTTGTTTTAGATTGCTTTTATAAATATGGCAGGCGGAAAATATCCGCCTGCCTATATTGACTATTAAATATTTGATATGATGAAGAATAGACTAAAAGGTTTCGCTTTTATGTTGACGACAGTTGTTTCGTCGCTGACTGCACAGAATGTGGTTGTTAACGGACCTGATGGTAAGTTGCAGGTCACGGTTTCGTGTCCGGAAGAAGGCAAGGCATCCTACTCTCTTGTTTATAACGGAAAGCAGATGCTCGAATCTTCCCCGTTGGGGTTGGAAACGAATTTGGGTAGTTTTGTCAAAAGAATGAAGCTGATCGGACATCAGGAGAAGCAGATTGATACCGTTTATACTCAGTCGCGCATAAAATTTTCCCGCATACACTATCGTGCTAATGAACTGGTTTGCTATTTCTCTAATGATAAGGGGCAGAAAGTGAATGTAACGTTTCGGGTGAGCAACAATGATGTAGCTTTCCGGTATACATTGCCTCGTCAGGGAGAGACAGGAAGTGTTGTAGTGAATAGCGAAGAAACGGGATTCCGTTTTCCTGCCGGAACTACCACCTTTCTTTGTCCGCAGAGTGATCCTATGATTGGCTGGAAACGGACGAAACCTAGTTACGAAGAAGAGTACAAGGCAGATATCCCGATGGATGTGCGTTCACAATATGGACATGGATATACGTTCCCTTGTTTGTTTAAAATCGGGGAAAATGGTTGGGTGCTTGTCAGTGAGACGGGAGTGGACAGCCGCTATTGCGGTTCACGTCTGAGCGATGTCACAGAGGGAAGTCTTTATACAGTTACCTTTCCTATGCCTGAAGAGAACAATGGTAATGGAACGGTAGAACCGGCTTTCTCTTTACCCGGTTCTACTCCTTGGCGTACTATTACTGTGGGGGAAACATTGAAGCCTATTGTGGAAACGACTGTCCCGTGGGATGTAGTCGAACCGCTGTATGAAACGGAACACCAATATCGTATGGGACGGGGAACATGGAGTTGGATAATCTGGCAGGATGGTAGTATTAACTATGATGATCAGGTGCGCTATATCGATCTGGCTGCAACTATGGGTTACGAATATGTACTGATAGATAATTGGTGGAATACGAATATCGGTTATGAGCGTATGGGGCAACTTATTAAATATGCACAGAGTAAGAAGGTGGATATGTTTTTGTGGTATAGTTCCAGCGGCTATTGGAATGATATCGAACAAGGGCCTACGAATTTGATGGATAACCCTATTGCCCGTAAGCGCGAAATGAAATGGTTGCAAAGTCAAGGAGTAAAAGGTATTAAGGTCGATTTCTTCGGCGGTGACAAGCAGGAGACAATGCGTTTGTACGAAGCTATATTGAGTGATGCCGATGATCATGGGCTGATGGTTATCTTCCACGGTTGTACTTTGCCGCGTGGCTGGGAACGGATGTATCCCAATTATGTAGGCAGTGAAGCGGTGCTGGCTTCGGAGAATATGATTTTCAATCAGCATTTCTGTGATGAAGAGGCTTTCAATGCTTGTTTACACCCCTTTATACGTAATTCGGTCGGTTCTATGGAATTTGGCGGCTGTTTCTTCAACAGACGATTGAATAAGGGAAATAACGGGGGAACAACACGCCGGACTACAGATGTATTTCAGTTAGCGACTGCTGTTTTATTCCAAAATCCGGTTCAGAACTTTGCTTTGACTCCTAATAATCTGACAGATGTTTCCCCGGTCTGCATTGACTTTATGAAAGAAGTTCCTACTGAGTGGGATGAGAGTCGTTTTGTTGATGGTTATCCCGGGAAATATGTAGTGCTGGCCCGTCGTCATGGTGATAGTTGGTATCTGGCTGCTGTGAACGCTACTAAAGAACCCTTGAAACTGAAACTGGATTTACCGATGTTTGCCGGAAAATCAGTTTCTTTCTATAGTGATGACAAACAATTGCAACCACAGTTACGGCAGTATAATGTAAAATCTGATGGCAAGTTTCAGTTGACCATTCAACCGCAAGGAGGCGTTGTTTTAAAGAATAACTGATCGTGAGCATATTTTAATAGGTAGTAAGACTAGGTAATGAAAGGTAAAATGTTTTTGGGCGCTTTCGGTTTTTTATATATGGGGATAGTAGGTGGATGTTCTCAGCCTGTCCCTGATCTGTGCTATCAGATTGAAGTGGATAAACCGCTACAGACAATGGACTATTTCGGTGCTTCTGATGCCTGGAGTATGCAGTTCATTGGTTTATGGCCGCAGGAAAAACAAAATCAGATCGCTGACTGGCTGTTCAGCATGGAGAATGATGAGAATGGTAAACCGAAAGGGATTGGTTTGTCTCTCTGGCGTTTCAACGTTGGAGCAGGTAGTACGGAACAAGGTGAAGCAAGCCAGATTGCTTCACCTTGGATGCGTACCGAATGTTTTCTGCAAGCGGACGGAACGTACGACTGGAATAAGCAACAGGGACAGCGTAACTTCTTGAAACTGGCAAAGGAACGGGGTGTTACCAAGTTTCTTGCTTTCCTTAATTCTCCTCCTGTGTATTATACTCAAAACGGTTTGGCTACTAATACCGGTCGTGGAGGGACGGCAAACTTGAAACCGGACTGTTACGAGAAGTATGCACGTTTTCTGGCAGATGTAGTAGAAGGAGTAGAGAGGCAGGATGGAATTAAGTTTGACTATATATGCCCTTTCAATGAACCGGACGGGCATTGGAACTGGGTAGGACCGAAGCAAGAAGGTTCTCCGGCAACCAATCGGGAAGTTGCCCGGACCGTTCGTTTGCTGAGCAAAGAGTTTGTGAACCGGAAAATGGATACGCAGATTATGGTGAATGAATCTTCGGATTATCGTTGTATGCTCCGTACCCATCAAACGGATTGGCAGCGTGGCTATCAGATTCAGTCTTTCTTTTGTCCGGATAGTGTGGATACTTATTTGGGGGATATACCCAATGTTCCCCGATTAATGCTTGGACATAGCTACTGGACAACGACTCCTCTGAGTGAATTGCGTGCCAAGCGCTGCGAACTGCGTGAAGCCTTGGATAAATACAACGTCGGCTTCTGGCAGTCAGAAACCTGCATCATGGGGAATGATGAAGAGATAGGCGGTGGTCACGGCTTCGACCGTACGATGAAGACAGCGCTTTACGTCGCTCGTATCATCCATCATGACATCGTGTATGCGGGAGCGAAGAGCTGGCAGTGGTGGCGTGCCATTGGCGGCGATTATAAAGACGGATTGATTCGGGAATATACCGATGAAGATCTCAGAGATGGACGTGTGGAAGATTCCAAACTTATGTGGGCATTGGGTAATTACAGTCGCTTTATCCGTCCGGGAGCTGTCCGCCTGACTGTTTCTGCTTTCGATAAAATGAAGAATTTAATTCCCGGTGGTGATACGGATCAACAGGGGTTGATGTGCTCTGCTTATAAAAATGCGGATGGTTCGTACGTTATTGTTCTCATTAACTATGCACAGGCGGAGAAAGAATTTGCCATCGACAAAATTGACGGTAACAGAGTTCAATGGCAAGTTTATCGGACTTCTGATATAGAAGGAGAAGACTTAATGCCCGTTGAAAAGGTAAAGAGTGGAAAAACGGTCAGGATTCCGGCACGTTCGATTATAACATTATTGAGTAAACCGCTTTCATAGAAGAGAATTATTTGTTTATTCTTTTGAATAAAAACTGTTTTATACTTTGATTCTTTTTCCTCTGTTTATCAGACCGTACAGTTCTTACTAGAAGTTTATTCGACTATTATCTGTTTATTGTCATACTGAAAGTGTGCAATGTTTAAATCATTCAGTACATTCAGCAAAGTCTTTATCGGGACGTTCCGGCTAAAGCGGAAATGAACTCGTTTGTGTAGCAGGTCCGCCGAATGACAGATGATGCTGATATTATACCAAGTGCCTATATTTTGCAGTACTGTTAGCATCTCGGTATTATCATAATAAAACTCGTCTTTGAGCCACCCTTCATTTTCTGTTTGGGTGGCTTTTGATAACTGAATATCACCGTTTGCCGTTAATGTAGCGCATTGTCCGGGCAATATTCTCTTTTCGGGTAGAGATTTTACTTTGCCTACACTCACATGTCCTTGGTATAGTGTGACGACAGGAGGATTGCCGGGATAAGCGTTTACATCGAATACAGTACCCAGTACCTGTGTTTGCATCTTCCCGGCGGAGACGATAAAGGGATGGTGGTTGTCCTTAGTAACTTCGAAACGTGCTTCTCCGGTAAGACTTACGATACGTTTCTTTTTGGAAGCAAATTCTTTCGGGTATTCCAGACGACTGTTTGCGTTTAGCAGTACTTTGCTTCCGTCCTCCAAAGTGACTTTGGTCGTTGTAGCTGGTGGGGTAGAGATGATGATGATGCCGTTTTCTTCCGTGGTTGTAATCTGCTCCGGTGCATGGAGGGCACTAAAGATTTCGATAAACTGTCTGTTATCCGTTTTCTGCCAGGGCGACCAGAGCAATATGGATAAAGCGAGCATTGCTGCTACGCCGCCGGACAACCAGATGCGGAGATGGAGTTTCCGTTTTTTCTGTTCTTGACGTTGCACGAATATACTCCATTCTTTCCGGGTTTCTTCCGGCAGGGGCATATCACCCAATGCTTCACCGAAGGCGTTCTGCAAGCGGTGTATCTCAGCATCTTCAGAGAATGGACAACGGCTATCTGCTACCGGTCCATAACTGGAATCTTCCGCTTTCATCGTACATTTTTCTTTCTCTTTCATAACCTGTCCTCCTTTTTAATCTTTCATGGCTTCGCGTAGTGTACGCAAAGCTTTAGATATATGTTTTTTTACTGTGTCGGGACTGATACCAAGCTGCCGGGCGACTTCCCGGTAGGTAAGATGTTCGTAGTAGCACAAACGAAGTACCGTGCAAGTTGGTTCAGGCAGACTTCGGGCAATCGCTTCCGCTTTTTGTAGCAGCGCTTCGTGTTCCCGATAGTTATTTTCTACATCAGCCAGTGTTGCTTCGTAGAGAGCTTTTACATTTTCCTGCTCTACTTGGAGATGCTTCAAGCGGTTGAGGCAGTTGTTGCGGACGGCTGTGTATATCCATCCGCCCCGGTCATTCTTGTTCAATTGCTCGAAATGTTTCCAAGCTTGTTCCATTACTTCGCTCACTATATCACGTGCTTCTTCTCTATCCCCCATCAATTGTGTGGCATATCGTACCATTCGCGGATACATTTCCGTAAACATCTGTCCGAAGGCTTCTCGCTTTGTTTGACTTTTATGGAACAGGAACATTCTTTTAAGGATTCTGTGGCTGTAAAAGTAGCTTTTCTCTTTCAAACTACCAGTTTACAAACGTGACTTTTCGCTTGCTCCGGCTCCGGTTCCTTTATATTTGCTCTTCGTGGCGTTGAACTGATAACTCAGTCGGATGCCGAAACGCTGTTGATCAAGGTAATCACGGTTGGAACTAAAGGTCCGGTCACCATAGATGGTGAAGTATCTGTAGCCAGTATGAAAGATGTCTTTTGCAGTTACTGATACTTTCAACGACTGGTCCTTTAGGAACGATTTGGTCAGTTGGGCATCCACTCTTCCTTCGGTTTTCCAGATGGCGTAACTTTGTTTGGCACCGGGTGACAGTATTCCTTTGATGTTGAAGAACCAACCTTTAGGGAAACTGAAGTTGTTGTCGAAATTGAAATGGAATCGTGGTTCATTCCAGTTTTGGGGAATGCCTACGCAGGCAGCATGTGAGTCGTACCAGTTGACACTGGTGGTGAACTGAGGTTGCCAGATGCCGATTTTCGGTGAGAGGGCGATGCCGGCTCCGTATATGTTGGTATGCGGAATGCTTGCCATACCGAATAGCAGTACGCCGGGATGGTTGATGTCGTCATACGGTCGGGTGTAGTTGGTGTACATATTCCAGCAATGGTCGTAGTTGATGTTGAAGTTGACCCATTTCCATCCGACATCGAAGGTGGTTGAACGGTGTATCTGAGGAACGAGAAACGGTTCTCCGCTCTGATAGGAGTATTTGTTCTGATAGGTGATGGCGCTGGTGAGCATGTCATAGCTGGGACTGTATTTCAGAGTGCGGTGAGAAAGGGCGAGAAACCAGTTTCCGGAAGTGTATCTGATGCTGATTACAGGTATCCAGTCGTGGTAGATGGGGCTTTGTCCGTCCTGGTGAATCCCTTTCTCGTAGTAATCTGTTTGTTGAAATTCATAGCGCAGTCCGGCTAAGATATTAAACTTTCCCAATGGCAGGCTGTAGTCGATGAAGCCGGAGAACATCGTTTGTTTGATGCGGTCGTCGGCATCGGCGGAGAAGCCGCTTTGGAGGAAAATGTCGTGGCGGTTGGTGAATGTCTCTTCTGTGCCGAAACTGAGTTTGCCTTTCCAGAGTGGGGCGGTGATCAGCAGTTTGGCGGCATAGAGGTGGTTGCGTACGCGGTTGCTCGAAGTGGCGTCTTCGATTCCGTTGTTTTCGGCATATTGATGGATGCGGTCGCGTCCGTACAGGTAGTCGGCGTTGAAGTCGATGTTCCACTTGCCGAATGTACCGTTGTAGTATCCGTTGGCTGCCTGCCACCAGCCGGTATGGGCATCTGTTTGGCGGAGAGCGTGCAGATGGTCTACTTCTTTGCCGTCTTGCAGAATGCGAGTTATCCCTTCATTGGTAGTATGTGCATTGCCTATGTTCGTGCCGGGCATATAGCGCATGCCGAATGACTGATCTTCGTCGATTTCGTAGTTGAATCCCAGTTCACCGTTGAAGGTACGATAGGTTTGTTTGCTCTTATCCTCTGTCGATTGGTTCCAGTCGGATGAGGCATAAATGTCCTGACTGGAGGTACCTGTTCTGTAATTGTTGATTTCCGCAAAGTCCCCTTTCACGAAAATATCTAGTCCGCCGGTACGGTAGTTCAAGGAGATGCCTTCGTTACCGATCGGTTCGTGTCCTTGCGAGTAGTCAGTGTAGAAACTGCCGCTCATTCCCTGTCCGCGTTTGCGGATGGTGCGCAGACGGATGACCGCGCCCACCGAAGAGCCATATTGTACGCCCGGTGTAGTGATGATTTCTGCCGATAGTATTTCATTTGCTTGCAGGCGGTCCAGTTCAGTCTTGTCTCTGACTTTGCGACCGTTGATATAGATTTCGGGGGTGCCTCTGCCCAGTACGGTATATTCTCCGTCCGAGCCGGTGACAAAAGGGAGGTGGGAGATCATTTCTTTGGCCGATCCCATCAGTGAAAGGGGCGTTCCGGCTATGTTGGCTGTCAGCGTTCCGCCTTTCCGTTCTATCAGGGGGCGGGAGGCAGTGATGACTACTTCTTTCAGTAACTCTGTGTCGGGTTGCAGGCGGATGGTATTTTGTTGGCGGCAGGGGATTATTTGAGGACAGTATCCTATGTAAGTCGCTTTCAGCAAACAGTCTTCTCCCGCTATCGGGGGCAGATGGAAGGAACCGTCTTCTTCGGTCACGCTTCCGGCAAGGAAACTGGAATCAGCGGCAAGGGCGAGAATGTTGACAAAAGGCAAGGGCATCCCTTTTTCGTCATATACTTTGCCTTCTACGGCGATGGCTTTGTCCGATTTCTTGCGCTGTACGACGAAATACTCTTCCCGTTCGATACAGACAAAAGGTTTGCCGGTTAATACAAGGTCAATGGCTTCGTGCTCCGTTTTTTCGTGGATGCTGACGGTTACCCGATAACTTTCTGTTCCGTTGTAGGTGAAGAGAATATTCTTTCCGCCTGCTTTTTCTATTTGTTTCAGCGCTTCGGGCAGACTTTCGTTCTTCAGCTCTAGAGAGAATTTCTTGATGGCGCTCTGCGCTTGCAAAGGGGAAAGGACAAAAAATAAACCGTATCCCATCAGTAACCAGCCGATTGCTGTCCAAGTAAAACTAAACTGTCGTATCATACTTCTGTTTTAATGATTTTACTTATACTACAACAAAGGTGTCCGATCGGGTACGGTTTATCTGTTTTCTTTTGCTATTTATTTCAGCTTCTTTTGATATTCTCCTGAATTAAGTATTTCCAAAGCTTTCTGAACACTTTCATTCGTGGCATTCATCACCCGGAAGTACTCGTTCATATCCCAGAGGTCACGGGCTATCAGTGCTTTGAGTTGTGTTTTGATAAGCGGCAATGATTTTTGATATTGCTCTTCGTTAAACTTCACACCTTCCTTCTCGCCCATTTCACGGAGAGTGGCCAGCATATCGTCATCAATGATGAACTTCTCGTTGAAGTGCTCGAATTTCTTATATTTGTCAGCCAATTCTTTCCGGTGATCCTCTATGAATTTCATCGTGAATTTGATAATGACTCCTTTTCCGACCAGATTCCGGTGATAATCTGTGTAGAGAGTTGTGTCGATTGGAACGAAGTAGTCCGGCATGATGCCGCCTCCACCATAGACAGTACGTTTCAGTTTCTTGGTCTGCACTTTCAGAGAGTCGGGGAAGTGAATACTGTCGGCATTCATCAGTTCTCCGTGATTAAAGCGTTCTATCAGGTCCTTATTGTAATCAGTCGAACTGTCATAAGGCTTTTGGATGCAACGACCGGCAGGAGTATAGTATCGTGCAATGGTCAGTCGGATCATAGAACCATCCGGAAGGTCGATAGGACGTTGTACCAGTCCTTTGCCGAAAGAACGGCGGCCTACGATGATACCTCTGTCCCAGTCTTGTACTGCACCGCTCACAATCTCGCTGGCAGAAGCAGTGTATTCGTCTACCAGTATGATGAGGCGACCGGTACGGAAATCTCCGTTTCCTTTGGCGAAGAATTCGCTGCGCTGTGCAGTTCTGCCTTCGGTGTAAACAATCAGTTCCTTTTGCCCTAAGAATTCATTGGCAAGGTCGATAGCGGCATTCAGATATCCTCCGCCGTTGCCTTGCAGGTCGAGAATCAGGTCTTTCATACCTTGCTTCTGGAGAGCCGTCATAGCTTTCTTGAATTCTTCGGCAGTGGTGGCTCCGAAACGGTTGATACGAATATATCCGGTCTTTGGCTGAATCATGTAAGAAGCGTCGAGACTGAGAATAGGAATCTTATCTCTTTTCACAGTGAATATTAACGGTTCTTGTACGCCACGACGGACAATTGTCAGATCAACTTTTGAGCCTTTCGGTCCACGCAGGCGTTTCATGATATCTTCCGTGCTCATCTTTACTCCTGCGATGGTGGAGTCGTTAACAGCTATGATACGGTCTCCGGCAAGGATACCTACTTTCTCGGAAGGTCCGTTGCTGACAGGTTGTACGACGAGTAGGGTATCTTCAATCATCTGGAACTGTACACCGATACCTTCGAAGTTGCCTTGAAGCGGTTCGTTCATTTTCTTCACTTCTTCGGCATCCGAGTAGGTGGAGTGCGGGTCAAGCTGTGCCAGCATCTTGATGATGGCTTCTTCTACCAGTTTGTCTTCATCTACTTTGTCTACATAAAAGTTGGAAATGGCAAATTCTGCCATCTGTAGTTTTCGCATGGCGGAAGAACCGAAGTTCTGAGCTTGTACACTAATAGCACACAGGCAAATACACAGTATCGTTAGCTTTTTTATCATCTTCTGTATTATTGGGTTAAGTTTGCCTGCTGTTCTCTTTGGGGCAAGTGCTTAACTTGATTATTATTCGCTGATTATCATTCCTTCGGGGATAAACTGGCTGATATCTTTATTGTAGGTCAGCAGTTCACGTACAATGGTTGAACTGACACAGGTCAGTTCCGGTTCCGTGAAGAGCAGGATGGTTTCGACACCCGCCAGTTTACGATTAATATCTGCAATCGTTTCCTCATACTCGAAATCCTTCACTGTGCGGATACCGCGGACGATAAATTGCGCTTCTACCTGTTGCGCAAAGTCTATCGTCAGACAGTCATAAGACATCACTTTGATGCAGGGATTGTCTTTGTAGAGATTCCGGATCATTTCTTCTCTTTTCTCGATGGGGAAATAGGTATTCTTGTTTTCGTTGATACCGATTCCGATAATAACCTCGTCCATAAAGGTGAGTGCACGTTTCACTACCGAATAATGACCGATGGTGAAGGGGTCGAAAGTACCCGGAAATATTGCTCTTCTCATGATGCCAAGTCTTCTTCTATAACCAGATTGTCTATAATAAAGTTCTGTCGTTCCATTGTATTCTTGCCCATGTAGAACTCCAGAAGTTCTTTCACGGCATCAGTCTTACGTAATGTCACTTGTTCCAGACGCATGTCTTTGCCGATAAAGTGCTTGAACTCGTCCGGTGAAATTTCTCCCAAACCTTTGAATCGGGTGATTTCAGGGTTGGGACTTAATTCATTGATAGCATTCACCCGTTCTTCATCGCTGTAGCAATAGATCGTTTTCTTCTTGTTGCGTACGCGGAACAGAGGCGTTTGCAAAATATATACATGCCCCTTCTTTATCAGATCGGGGAAGAATTGCAGGAAGAAAGTAATCAGTAACAAGCGGATGTGCATGCCGTCCACATCGGCATCGGTAGCTACGATTACTTTGTTGTAGCGTAGTCCTTCAATGCCGTCTTCTATATTAAGGGCAGCCTGCAGCAGGTTGAACTCTTCGTTTTCGTAAACTACCTTTTTCGTCAGTCCGAATGAGTTCAGCGGTTTACCACGGAGGCTGAATACTGCCTGTGTGTTTACGTCACGGCTTTTGGTGATGGAGCCGCTCGCTGAGTCTCCCTCGGTGATGAAGATGCAGGAGTCTTCTTCCATTCCTTTCCCTTTCGGGTCGTTGAGGTGAATACGGCAGTCGCGTAGCTTCCGGTTGTGCAGGTTGGCTTTTTTAGCACGTTCGCGAGCCAATTTTGTTACGCCGGCGATCGCTTTGCGTTCTTTTTCCGATTCCTGTATTTTTTGTTGGATCACTTCCGCTACGTCCGCATTCTTGTGCAGGAAGTTGTCTACTTCCAGTTTGATGAAGTCGCCTACGTATTTGTTGACTGTCATACCTCCGGGAGCCATATTGGTAGAGCCCAGTTTGGTTTTAGTCTGGCTTTCGAAGATCGGTTCTTCTACGTTGACGGCGATGGCTGCCACCAGCCCGTTACGAATATCGGTGTAATCCATGTTCTTGTTGAAGAACTCTTTGATGGTGCGGGCGATGTGTTCCTTGAAGGCACTTTGATGAGTACCTCCTTGGGTAGTATGCTGCCCGTTGACGAAGGAGTAATATTCTTCTCCGTACTGTCCGGTATGTGTAAAAGCAATTTCGATGTCTTCTCCTTTCAGGTGGATGATAGGATAGAGTCCGGTTGCCGTCATATTGTCGTTCAGCAGGTCTACCAGACCGTTACGTGACAAGATTCGGTGGCCGTTGTAAATGATGGCAAGTCCCGTATTCAGATACGTGTAGTTGCGTAACATTGTCTCGATGAATTCGGGCTTGAAGCAGTAGTTTACGAACAGTGTGGCATCCGGTTCGAAGAAGATGTATGTTCCGTTATCTTCTTCGGTGTCCTGCGTCATGTCAGTTAGCAGGTTGCCTTTCGAGAAAGTGGCGATGCGTACTTTACCGTCACGGTAACTGCGTACTTCAAAACGAGAGCTCAATGCGTTGACGGCTTTTACACCGACACCGTTCAGACCGACGCTTTTCTTAAATGCCTTGCTGTCGTACTTACCACCTGTATTCAGCATGCTTACGGCTTCAATTAGTTTTCCTTGAGGAATGCCTCGACCGTAGTCGCGAACACTGACACGGAGGTTTTCTTCAACGGTAATTTCGATTTTCTTACCGGCTTGCATCTTGAACTCGTCGATACTGTTGTCAATGACTTCTTTCAGAAGGACATAGATTCCGTCTTCGGCATGCGCACCGTCGCCCAGCCTGCCGATATACATACCGGGGCGTGTGCGTACATGTTCCATGTCGCTTAAGTGGCGGATATTGTCATCTGTGTACTCTACTGTATTGTTGTTGTCTACAGGTATCAATTCGTTCTCTTCCATAGTTGCTTTTTATTTTATCTCTTTGATGAACGCACGGCGGCGCTTATGTTGCTTAGTCTCAAAGTAATCCCATTGTGCCTGAACTTTTCCGTTCAGTTCCAGTTCGGGGTTGCTTTCCGCAAAGATAAAACCTAATTTTTGATAAACTGGAATTAAATCGGAAAATAACAAAGCGTTAACACCTTTATTTTGGTACTCCGGTTTCACTGCTACAAGCAGTAGGTCAAGCATTTTGGCACGACGTTTCATGAATAATGCTTTCAGCAGATAAAACCATCCGAGTGGCAGTAATCGTCCGTGTGATTTTTGCAGGGCTTCGGCCAGTGAAGGCATCGAGATACCTACGCAAACCAGCTTGTCATCGGCATCGGTGATAAGGGTAACCATTCGTAAGTCAAGAATCGGAAGATACATTTTTACGTATTGGTTGATTTGCCGTTGTGTCAGCGGGGAGTAGCCGTAGAGCGGGCTGTATGCTTCGTTCATCAGTTCGAAGATTTCCTGTCCGTAGTCTTTGGCTATTTTTCTTCCGGAGGTGTATTTCTTTATCTTCAGGTTGTATTTTCGTTGAATCAGTTCGGAGATACGCTTGTGCTTGTCGGGGATGGCATCGGGGATGTAGATTTTGTATTCCACCCAGTCGGCGTCTTTCTCGAAACCGAGTTTCTCCATGTGTACGGGATAGTACGGGTGATTATAGATGGTGGCCATCGTACTGAGCTGGTCAAAGCCTTCAATCAGCATTCCTTCAGCATCGAAGTCGGTAAATCCGAGTGGTCCGGCAATATGGGTCATACCTCGTTCTTTTCCCCAGTCTTCTACAGTTTTGATAAGTGCGGATGATACTTCAGGATCATCTATGAAATCTATCCATCCGAAACGGACGTTTTTAGCATCCCATTTTTCGTTGGCACGGTTATTGATAATAGCAGCCACACGGCCTACGATTTTGTCGTCTTGGTATGCCAGAAAATAGTCTGCTTCACAGAACTCGAATGCCGCATTCTTCTTTTTGTTGAATGTGTTGAGCATATCATCGTAGAGATCGGGCACGGAATAGGGGTTGCCCTTATACATCCTGTAATTAAAGCGAATAAACTTCTTAAGTTCTCTCTTTGTAGAGACTTTCTTGATTGTAATAGCCATATCTCGTATTTATGATTGAGGGGCAAAGATACGTGATAATCTTTAAATTACAACGCTGTGGGGCGAGAAAACTGTGTGCCCGGAGAGCTGACCGGGAAAAATAAAAAGTTATAAATCGTTCTCCGGACTGATATTTAGAGAAAAGGGGGTAGTTATGCAATAGACATTCCCGGCGAAGTCACAAACTATCATTTTATTTCCTGACACTGCCACTGTGGAGAAAATGGGTGCCCCGAGATTCAGCTTGTCTTTGATAATTCCCGTTGCTTGGTCGATGGCGTATAAGTATCCGTCGGAAGCTCCGATGTAAACAATTCCTTGTGATAATACAGGGCTTGTTTCTACTCCGGCTTGTGGAGTGGAAGAATAAGGGGCTGTATATACGAGTGAAGGTTTTGTTTCAGCTTTCCATTTGATGAAAAGTGTGGATTTGTCCAGTGCCATGATTCCACGGTCTGCGGTTCCGAATATAATTTCTTGCTCGGTGACAAGCGGTGTAGACGTAACATCCAGATTGGCTGATAACTCTTTTTGTTGGAGTACTTCTCCGGTTTGAGGTTCTATTATGAAAAAGCTCTTGGAAGAAATGATCCACAATTTCCCATCTTTATAGACCGGAGAAGCTCCCCGGTTACCGAGTCCGTTATCAGAGAGTTTCCAAAGTTGTTTGCCTGTACGGATATCGTTGCCGTATAGCCCTCCCCATTGCGTTCCACTGATTAATACATCTCCGGCAACGGTGAGTGTGGTGGTAGAGCCTTCCCGTTGTTTCCAGTCTTTGTTTGTCCATATTACTTTTCCGGTTTTCAAGTCGTAGGCTGAAAGTCCGGTACCGATTCCGGCATAAACGATTCCCTTGTCTATTGTTAGTCCTTCCGTCAGATAAGGATAGCTATTCAGGTGGATGTATTGCTGCCGCAGTAGTTTTCCTGATTCTGCGTCAAGGGCGTAGAGATTGCAGGAGGCATCTTGGGCGATAATGATTCCATCTTCACAGGCAATCGTATTCTTTACTGAGTTTTCCGTGCGGAATTTCCATATTTGTTTGCCGGAATTGAAATCGAATGCACAAATGTATGTATTGAGTGACGTGTTATCGTCGGTAGTGGCAATGAATACTTTTTGTCTGGTGATGATGGGGGACGTCATGAAAATATTACTGCCTGTGTTTGCTGTCCATTGGAGTTGCAGGGGAAGTTTGATCTGAGAGTCATTTATTCCGCCGGAATGACTGGCATTCTGAAGTAAAGTGTTCCAGTCTTTTCCCGGAATGGAAGTCAATTTAAAGTCCTTTTGATAAAGGAATCGGTTTGTGGCAGTCGCTTTCTTTCCGTCGTTGAAGAATGAGGTCACTGTCAGCCCCAGCTTCTTTCCGTCTGTATTAGCTGGAATTTGGATGTTTTCACTCCAGTTCCAGTCACTGCGGGGAGTCAGTTCGCCTTTGGCTATTTCCTGATGATTTTCCAAATCATTCAGGATATAAGAAACACGCGATGTTCTTGCCTGTGAGTTATAGGTGTTGACCGAAACCGGAAGCAGGTTGTTGTCCGGATGTATTGGGGTTGTTTGATTCTCCATCGGAGAAACGATGGCGACTTGCGGTTCAATGAAAGTGTATCGCAGTTGCGTTGTGATATGATCATTTGCATCTACTTTTATATCCCTGAAAGAAGAAGGTGAATGGTCGATGCCCCCTTTATCCAGTGTGCCGGTGCAGATCGTGTAAATACCTTTTTGATTACGGACATAGTTGTAGTGCATGTGTCCATAGAGCTGTGCTTTTGTATTGAAGGTACGGAAGTCGAGGATATGTTCGTTATCGGCTTTGAAAACAAAAGTATCGCCGGGGGTGAACAGATCGTGGTTGAAGAGAATCAATGACTGATCTTTCTTCATCATGGCGAGGTCGTTTTTTAGCCAGTTATATACATCCCTTTGAGTATAATCGGTGGGATTGTCTCCGTGATCGATGGGGGTAACGACATAATGAATGTTGCCTATATCAAACGAATACCAGGTCGGACCATAAATCGATTCATAGAGTTCTTCACCATAGTTGCCTTTTACTAAGTCGTGATTGCCTATGCAATAGTAGACCGGGCAATTCATAGTCTCTGCGTTCACTACTTGATTGTGCATTTTCAATCCCGGTTCATAACAGATATCTCCGGTATGAATCAGAAAGGCAGGCTTTTCGTTCTTTACATATTGTTGTAAGTCAGTTACCCAACGTCCCATTTCTCCGGTTACTTCCGTATCGGTGATTTGAACGAAAGAATGCTCTCTCGGTTGGGTCCGTTCGCTTTCGGTCAGCAGGAAATCATAACTCTTTCTGTTTTCTTTGACAGGGAGGTAGAATTGTTGCGTCTCGAACCTGGCAGGGGTAGTCATGCTGATGAACCGGGTTTTCTCGAACCCTGGCAGGGAGAACCGTCCTTTTTTATTTGTTTTTACTACATTCATTCCATCAGTTACCATCACTCCCGCCAGTGGTTTGTCTCCTTTGTCGAATGTGCCCGATTGATCGGTGTCGATATAGACTGTTCCTCTGAATTGAGCGTATAGCGGAAGGTATAATAAAAATGACAATAGTATTACTGATAGTCTTTTCATGGCCGGTTCTCTGTTTTAGTGTGTTAAGTTAAATCTTCTTTTTGTTCTTTTATTTGTTTCATCTCCTCGTTGTATCTTATTTCTTCTTTGCATAAAGGCTTGTACCACGTCTTTCTCAATATAAGCGTAGTAATCAGCAGCAAAGCGATAGAACTCCAGAGTCCCAGCTGTTCACGAACAACAAGATACATGGGGATGATAGTAAGAGTACATTGCCAGATAATTCCTACAGACACATTAAATGCGTCTCTTTTGAAGTTTTTATTTACCCGGATGTGAGGATAGCGTGCTATTGCTTTTTCCTGAATCGGTTTCCAACAGCCCCACGGACGCACATTGACATAGAAACTGATAAGTGTTTCTTCATCTGTAGCCGGGGCGCTATAAGTTCCAATGATACATCCGATCAGTGAAATGCCGAATAATACAGGGAAGAAGTAGATTACCCATGCATCGGGTACAGTGAATTTCATGACAATAGCGGCTATTACTCCCGCAGTCATTCCCCAGAAATAGCCTTCACCGTTGAATCGCCACCAATGCCACTTTAGTACGTTAGCTGCGATATAGCCTCCGAAAAGTGCGCCTACAATCCACTGGAATATTTCATTGATGTCTTTCAGGAAGAATCCGATGATAGTGCTGACTACTACTACCGCTACAGAAATGACATAGCTGCTGCGTATCTGCGTTTTGACACTTGCTTTCGGGTTGATATATTTCAGATAAATATCGTTCACTATATAGGCGGGAGCTGCGTTGACGGTAGAAGCAAAAGTGGACATGAAAGCTGCCAGCAAACCTGCCAGTAGTAATCCGGCAAGTCCTGACGGAACATATCGGGTTATTAAATGAGGAAGAATTGTCTCAAAGTCTGTGCGTGTAACTTCCATTTGTGACAATCCTCCATCTTCCTTAAAGAAGTAGATAGCCAGTAACGCAAATCCCATAATCATCAGATAACGGGGAATTAATAGCACTACAGATACAGAACCACTCATCATCGCCGCTTCTTTAGGCGACTTGCAGGATAGGATTTTCTGCATATCATAGTTGGGGGCAGGACCGGCCATGCTCATGAAGATACCTTTGAGTAAAGCCATCATGACAAAGATACCTATCAGGCTGTAAGGTTCGTTTGCCATTCGCTCGGTTAACAGGCTCATCCGACTGCTCCAGTCTATATCGAGTGTCCATCCGAAGAAAGGGGAATCCCAGCCTGCTGGTACAAAGGAGTGTATCATATCGGGTGCCACCATCTGCATACCAATCACTACGATGACGATGCCAGCTACTGTCATGATAAGGAACTGAACGACATCAGTCCATACAATGCTCAGCATTCCTCCCAACATTACATAGAAGGTGGCGATAGCTGTAAAGAAAATGCCATATACATGCGGAACATACTCCGGTGAAACAGTGAAAGGAATATAAGGTGAGATGACTTCCCAAGGAATAAAGATTTCCATGAATTTACCTATTCCTATAAATCCGTAACTCAGGAAGCCAAGTACGCTCAATAAAGCAAATACTACCACGATTGTGTGAGAAAGGGTAGCTCCTTTGCCTTTGCCGAAACGGGTTTTGATCCATTCGGCCCCGGTGAGTACATTGGAACGGCGCAGCCACACGGACAGATAAACCATCAGGAATATCTGATTGAATACCGGCCATAACCAGGGAATCCAAAGACTTTTAAAGCCATAAGCGAATGCCCAGTATACCATCAGCATAGTACCTGTAATGTCGAACATGCCGGATGCATTGGATAGCCCCAGCATATAGAAAGGTAGTGATTTGCCTCCTAGGAAATAGGAATCCATATTTTGTGCAGCTCGCTTTTTCAGTATGAGTCCGATGATAATCATGGTAATGAGATAGGCGCAGATGATAAGAAGATCGGCTGTGTGTAATTTCATGTCGTTGTTTTGATTTGGTTTAATATATTAATTATCTATTCGATACAAAAGTAGGGCGAATATAGAGAAGAAACAAATATTATTTTAACCCATGCTGATACTATTTATCTGACTTCCCATATCTTAATATCTGACTCCCCAAGTGTTAATACTTGGCGTGTCAGATATTAACATCCCGCAAATCAGGTATTAACGTTTGAAATGCTGAATAGAGCACCTTGAAAGATACACGATAATACTGCTGTTTTGGAGTGTACTCTATAGTTTTTGCGCCGATATAAAGAAACAAGATTCCTATACATTCGTTGTATAAGAACCTTGTTTGATTAGAAATCGTTTTCCCGGTTAACTAATGATTCCGGAACTATAATGCCACAGCTGTTTCCGACATAACGAGCTTGTTAGCTTCTATTAGATTAGAGATACTATTGACGGAGGTTGCTGAGCGAAGTTTGTCTTCCGGTGTATGCAGGCAATAATCTATTAATCGTTCAATAGTGGAAGTTGCCACATGCATCCGTGTGTCGGAGGAAGCGTAATAAATAAAAACGGTTCCGTCTTCATCTGCAATCCATCCGTTAGAGAATAATACGTTGGATACATCTCCGATTCTTTCTTCTCCTACAGGTGCCATGAAGTAACCTCCCGGCTGGGCTATAACTTTACTTGGGTCATCTAAGGATGTCATATATAAATATAAGACATATCTAAGTCCGGCGGCACAGGCACGGACACCGTGAGCGAGGTGTAACCATCCTTTGGGGGTTTTGATAGGATGAGGACCTTCGCCGTTTTTTACTTCTTTTATAGTGTGATAATGTCGATAATTAATGATTGTTTCTTTTTTTATTTCCGCATGGGTGATATCGTCAATTAACGTCCAGCCGATACCTCCTCCGTTTCCCGCATCAATGAAGCTATCTTGCGGTCGGGTGTACAGGGCATACTTTCCATTTACAAATTCCGGGTGTAGCACTACATTGCGCTGTTGGTTTTTGGAAATCAGATTGGGCAGTCGTTCCCAGTTTTTCAAATCTTTTGTACGCACGATGCCTGCTTTGGCTATGGCAGAAGACAGGTCACCCGGTACAGCGTTCGGATCAAGGCTTTCGCTACAAAATATACCATAAATCCAGCCATCTTCGTGGGCCGTCAGACGCATGTCGTAGACATTTGTTTCATTCGGGTCTGTGTCAGGCAGCTCTATCGGATATTCCCAGAAGCGAAAATTATCGATGCCATTGGGACTTTCGGCGATGGCGAAGAAAGATTTTCGGTCATTTCCTTCTACGCGTACCATCATCAGATACTTTCCATTCCATTGGATGGCTCCCGCATTCATGGTAGCGTTGACTCCGATCCGTTCCATTAGCCATGGATTGGTTTCCGGATTCAGGTCGTAACGCCACTCCAGAGGGGCATGCTCGTTTGTTAAAACCGGGTATTCGTATCTTTCGAAAATCCCATTGCCGGGAAGAATAATCCTGTTCGCGCGGGTTATCAGAGTCTCATGCGCTTCTTGTAGAAGACGCAATCTGTTGTCATAAATTCTACTCATAATACTATTTCTTTAATAAAATAATTCCAGATCCGATAAGGGAATCCGGAATCATTTTATTGACAATACAAAACTTAATTGTTCCTCTTTCAATTTGCCGGATTGTGTTTTATTTGAACCTTCCGGTGATTGTTACTACACTATATTTGGGAACAGTCACAGAACGTTTGCCGGTCGAAGACGGATTCAGCTTTTTGCGCAACCATTTCACGCTGGAACTGGAGGTATATGAAACCATACTGTCGAAATCTTTGCCGTCTATTTCCAGCAAGGCATCGAAGGCTTTGGATTTTGACTTGTTCACTAATACAATGGTATATGTGTCGTCTTTGATGTATGCGGATGCACTCAAATCTTTTGGGATTCTGTTCGCCGTTGTTGATTTCGTTTCTACGTCTACACGCGTTGAACCTCGCTGGATATATCTGGAGAATTGTCCGATAGAGTAGTAGCGGTCTATGCGATAATATGAATTACTGAAATCCCATGCATCTGTTTGAAGAAGGTTTTCTCCGGTCGATGTGCATTGACGTGCGCCTGCCCACCATACGACGGCATTGGTCTGGGCTTTTGTCAGGTAATCATGATAGTTCTTTGCCCATTTCATTGCATCATTCCACGTTTCGTCGCGGGTTTTGTCATCACAAGTCTCTGTTTGCCACACATGGATTCCTTTTTCTTGAGCTGCTGTCATTGGCAGGATATTGGCATCCACTGTAGAATAACCATGTCCTGCTGCAACGATGTTGGCGTCCGCTAAATTCGGGTTGTTTTTCAAAGAAGTTTCCACCCATGTCACGGCATTTGCCCACCAAGGCAACTCACCGTAAATGATTTTTGTGTCCTGTAAGCCTTGCTTATTCAGTTCCGGGCGCAGATAGTCCATCGTGAAATCCGCCATTTGCTGATTTCCCCACATACATCCGTCCCATCCTCCCATTGCTTGGTCGGGTTCGTTCCAGCCGGAGATACCATAGACGTTGATACCGAATTTATCTTCAAGAGCTTTTGCAAAGCCTGTCAGGAACTCGGCATAAACTTGACTGTGTTCGCTATTGAAAGAACCGCTTCCGCCACTGGCTACTTCGCCTTCGCCAAAAGATTTCCATACTACAGGAGGAGTCCATACGGAGAAGAAGTAATAGATATCCATCAGTTTTCTTTTGCACAGGTAGTCAATGATCCATAGTTGGGAATATTCTTTGTATTTCCCGCTATCTGAATTAAAGAGCGTTTTCTGTTCAGAAGAATGTGCTCCCAGATGATAATTTTCATTTGTTTTGAAATTAAAAGTATTACCATCTTCAGAGGCGGATGAGGCGCATACCTCTCCACGATAGATATTAAATTTCAATCCGTTTTCGCCAAACAAGTCGTCCATGATTTGTTCACGTTTCATACATCCGTATACAGCTTCCGCCCATCCGAAGTTACATCCGAAACCGTCAATCTCCTGATGCTTGTTTTCCGGTTGGATTCTGATTACTGATTCTGTAGTCGGTTCGGCTGAAATGCCGTCATCTTCGTCGGATATCACTACCGGGTCCGGAATATTCACTTCATCATGACTCAGGCTGTTGTCGTCACAAGCCGTAACGCCTCCGAGCAACAGGAACAATGATGTGCTTAAAAATAGATATATCTTTTTCATAAACTGTTTCTTAATAGTGTTTCTAATTATTTCCAGAATTTATTCTGTTCTACAGATGAGTTGTTAAGTTCTCCTGCGGGGATAGGGAAGTATTTATGTTTTTCTCTGAAGTTATATGCTCCCTGTTTATCATTTCCTTTTAAGATCATCTGAATTTGAGGGGTTGTATACCAGCGCTTCAAGTCGTCGAAACGATGACCTTCTCCAAAAAATTCAAGCAGGCATTGATGTTCTATTTCTTTCATCAGCTCGGGTTGTTGGAACTCTTTTTCAGGCAGTCCTGCTCTTTGGCGGATTTCGTTCAATGCCCAGTTGGCTCCGTCTTTATCCGCTTCTTTTGTGCACGCTTCGGCGTACAGCAGCAATACTTCCGCAAAACGTATGATGCGGACATTGTTTGCTCTGCCTTCTACATTACCCATGTTATCGGCACTTTTTGATTTTACATAGTGGGCAGTGTATTTCTTTAATAGAAACTTACCGATCTGAGCACCGCTTGCCTGACTTACATTAAAGATAGGAGCACCACCAGCCATTTTGGAAGCATTTCCTGTCCAGAGGTCGTCCATCGTGAAGAGACCACCGTAGAACTTTCCGTCATACCAGCCATTTTCTTCTGTAACCCAGTCACCGTATTCTTCCGGAGTAAAGAACATGCTGGCATAAATTCGCTTGTCATATTTCGAATTTGGTTCTGCTGTTTTATCAGGATTGGCGATTTCTTTCATTTTCTGAGTTCCGTCTTCGTTGTATTGTGGATTTCCGTCTTTATCCAGATCAGGGACTAGAACGGTGGGCTTGCTTCCGCGTGTTTCAGTAGTAAATTCGCTGACAAGGAAGGCTGAGGGCATCAACTTTGCCCATCCCCCTGATTTAGCAGGACCTACAAACTGTGCCAATGAACTGCCCAGGCTAATACCACCTTCATTACCCCATGACATGTCACCGTCGCTGCTGTACTGTAATTCGAATACAGATTCGGCATTGTTTTCATTGGCGGTAGTGAAGTTGTCGACAAAGTTTTCCATCAGACGATAGCGCTTTCCTGAAGTTCCGAATGGACTGTATGAAGAGTCAATCAAACCTTTCAGTGTTTCTTTGGCTTCTTTATACTTGTGCTGTGTTGCATACACCTTGCCAAGTATGGCGATGGCTGCCCCTTGCTCGATACGTCCTTTTTGTTCAGCCGGGCGGGTTTCCGGCAGGTTGCCGTCATTGATTGCGTCGGTCAGGTCCTTTTCAATCTGTTGCCAGATTTCAGCTTCGGGAGATGACGTTTTGTTGGGATCGTCTTCATTCGACGGAACCAGACGCAAAGGCACATCTCCGTAGTTATTTACCAACAGGAAATATTGATAGGCTCTCAACGTGAGAGCTTCGTCTTTAATCATGGCACGGTCGCTTTCCGTGATACCGCTTGCCGGTACCTGGTCGATGTATCTCAGTACGATATTGGCACGTTGTATACCTGCATACAAAGCACCGTACGGGTCATTTCCTGTTGTGGCGGAGTTTTGAAATGTAGCTATATCCCACATACTGGCTTCTTCATTCAGTATCGTAAAGATATCGTCTCCACGGCTGTTGAGGTTGAGCCATCCGTCAAATGCGCCGTAATATCCGTTCATCTGGTATTTGATAGGTGAGTAAGCTGCTGCCAATGCGCTTTCCGCATCTGCCTTATCCTGCCAGAAGTTTTCGTTGGTAAAGTGGTTCGGGTCTTTCAGATCCAGAAAAGAGTCGCTGCATGATGTCAGCGCTCCGGATAGGAGAGCTGATACAAGCATATATGATAACCAATTCTTTTTCATAATTCAATGTTTCAATGTATTAATCTTAGTATGTTATAAACCTAACTGGATTCCAAAGGAAAATGTACGTGGAATAGGGTAACGGCCTTGGTCAATTCCTCTTGAGAAAACATTGTAGCTCACGCCGGTAGAAGAACTTTCGCCCAGGTCGGGAGTATAGCCGGTATACTTGGTCAAGGTCAGCAGGTTTTCCATAGATACGTAAAGACGCAGGTTCTGGATCATAGCTTTTTGTAGCCATTGTTTAGGGAAGGTATAACCGATATCAATCGTTTTCAGTCGTACGTAAGAGCCGTCTTCCAGCCATCTGTCGGTATAAGCCAGTTTATTGTCCGTACCGTCTACCTTTGAGAAACGGGGCATGTCGGTATTCGGGTTATCCGGTCTCCATGAGTTGGCGACGTTCGTGCTTAAGTTACCGTTGAATGCGCCTGATTCGAGGCAATAGCGCGGATAATTATAAATCTTGTTGCCTGCCACACCGTCGATAAAGATGTTGAGGTCGAAGTTGTTCCAGTCGCCGCCTAACCTCAGTCCGAAGGTGAAGTTAGGAAGGGGGCTGCCTACGTCGTGCTGGTCATTCGTGTCGATTTTTCCGTCGCCGTTCCAGTCTTTGTAGCGTACATCGCCTACTTGTGCACCCGGTTGAATCAGTTCACCTTTTCTGTTCTTGTAGTTTTCGATTTCTTCCATGCTGCGGAAGATACCGTCTGTTTCAATCAGGTTGAAGTAAGACATGGAATGTCCTTTCTTAAACATGTTGATACCGCGTCCGCCTGCTCCGTGAGCCGAATAACCGGAGATAGACATATACTTTCCGCCGGCGTTGATTTCAGTCACCTTGTTGTTTGCCGTACTTAGGTTGGCGCCGATGTAGTAGTTTGCTTTGTCACCGATAGAACTGCGCCATGTAGCGGAAATTTCGATACCCTTGTTTTGTACTTGTCCCGCATTCTGGATGGAGAGTCCGTTGATACCGGTAGAAGAGGCGTAAGGAATCGGCAGCAATACATTATTTGTATTTTTGATATAAGCATCTGCGGTTAGTGCCAGTTTCCCGTTCAGTAAAGTTACGTCCAGGCCGATGTTGTAAGTTTCCGTATTTTCCCATGTCAGGTTGTCCGGTGATACGGCATTTACAAAAGGTAGCTTACCAAACCATATCGAGTTGCCTTGCAGGTAGTTCATACCGTCGCTTACCACACTCAATGTAGGATAATAGCTGTCCATTTCCTGATTACCCAGTTTACCGTAGCTTAAACGCAGTTTCACTTGGTCGAAGATGTTTTCCAACGGGCGGAAGAACTTTTCACGGTTGATGTTCCATCCCACAGAGACTGAGGGGAAGCTGCCAAAACGATGTCCGTCTTTGAAGCGTGATGAACCGTCACGACGGATAGAAGCAGAGAACAGATAACGGTCGTCGTATGAATACATCACACGTCCGAAGAGAGAAACCAATGCCTGTTCGTGTATGGAACTGCTGGATTTCATGGTAGTCACGTTGCCGGTCATTGTGTCGATAAATTTCGGAAGGTCGGAGTTGCTTCCGTTCAGTCCGTAGCTTTTATCTTTCTGTGCAGAATAGCCTACCATTCCCGAAACTGTATGCTTGCCGAAGGTGCGGTCATAATTCAACGTATTTTCCAGTACCCATGAGTCGAAGCTTGAAAAACTTTCCGAAAGGTCCGGTGCTTCATTGGTTCCATAAGTCCCCAAGTCATATACGCCTGTATAATTACGGTTTTTCGTGTGATTTCTTCTCATACCCAGGTTCAACTTGTATTTTAATCCGTTGATGATTTCAGCTTGGAGGTATGCGTTCAGAAAGATTTGTGTACTTTCGCTCGTAATATCATTGATTTCAGAGATTGCATAAGGGTTCGGAAGGTTGATGTCTGCAGAGGTACCCCATCCTGTAGCGTTCTCCGGGTCGAAAATAGGAATAACGCTGGGGAAACGCAACAAGCCGTTCATCGTATCCTGATCCGTACCGCCTTTGCCTTCTGCCATGCGAAGGATTAAAGACTCGCCTACAGTGACGCGGTTGTTGAGAAAGCTGAAGTCGCTTTTCAACCGGATGTTATAAGATTCGTGGCTGCTGTTGCGCATGATGCCGTCTTTATTCAGATAGCCACCGGATGCACTGAATGATGCGTTTTTTGAACCGCCTGTGACAGCTACGTTTGCTTTGTACACCATGGCTGTATTCAGTATGACATCTTGCCAGTCCGTACCTTCACCGGTATATGGCACTGCATCGGTTTCTGCACCATAACCATCAGCGGCAAGTCCGTAATAGCGTGCGAAACGGCTGTATTCTTCGCCATTCAGTACGTTCAGTTTTTTAGGGTTCTGCTGAACACCTGTGAAGAAATTAACGTCCACTTTGGTCGGCATTTCCTTGCGACCGCCTTTGGTGGTAATCAATACTACACCGCCTGCTGCACGGGAACCATAGATGGCAGCTGCAGCCGCATCTTTCAATACCTCTATAGACTGGATGTCGTTGGGATCTACCATATTGATATCGCCGAATGCACCGTCAACAATAAATAGTGGAGCATTGTTGGATAAAGAGCTGATACCGCGAACGTTGATCGTAGTTCCGTCATTCGGGTTACCGCTTGAACTCATGACGGACACACCCGCAATTTTTCCTTGTAATGCATTAGCCGCAGAAGTTGCTACATCTCCATTCAGTTCTTTCGTTCCTACGGAACTGACAGCCCCCGAGAGGTGGCTCTTCTTTACCGTACCGTAGCCGATAACGACCACTTGATCCAGCTGAACATTGTCTTCTGACATTGAGATATTGATGGGAGAGTTGGAAGAAACTTTTCTTTCAACTGTTTTCATGCCTATAGTCGAGAAAACGAGTATGTCGTTCATCTTTGTCTGAATGGTGTATTGCCCATCTAAATTTGTGATAGTGCCGTTGGTGGTTCCTTTCACCTGAACTGTAACTCCGGGCATCGGTTCATTGGTCGAAGCCTCCGTTACTACACCCGTAACCTTTATTTCCTGGGCAAATCCGGAAAGGGTTATGAGGCATAATATAAAGAATAAATAAAATCTTTTTTTCATAATACTTAGGGTATTAAACATATATTGTTTTTGGGGAGGTATGAGGTATAGGTACTGCACATTTATCTTCTTGATTGATGGCTCATACTTAATGTATCAGCAATCAATAAATGTAGTTTGAATTGGAGAGAATGCTTTGATTCTCTCCTTTCATTTCTTACTGCAATGAAAATAGATGTGATGTTATCTGAGGGTACCTTATGATCATAAACCTTACATTATTCTTTGACAAATTTTAATCCAAGTTTAACATAAGTACATTCGCCGGATCCAACTCCACTCTTCTCGTCATAGTTCTGATACTTTAAGGCGTTCGGAAGTGTCGACAGTAGCAGTGCTATATTTTCTTTATATGCTCCTAAGCTTTGGCTGTCAAGAAATTCGTTAATAACGGTCTTTGCCGCCGGGTCATTTGCCAGTTCTACTAATTTGGCTAAAATGTCTCTCAATGCAACTCCGTCTATGTTAAGTATTAATTTGTCACCATTAAGTTCATAATCACAAGGGATACCTTTTTCGAGCATCGGAACCAATAATTTAACCAGTTGTTTGGCTATTTCTTTTGTATTTCCATAGTCTATTTCAGCACGGGTCCCGCGTGAGACGGGGGTTATAAATCCTTGGATAATATCAATGAGTAAACCCGAGTTGAGTTCAAGGTGTATTTTTTCATCCGGTTTTTCGGGATCGTAGTAGTAACGCATTGCATTGTGAGGCATGCCGTCTGAGCTGCTCCATTGTGGATGTTCAAGATCACCGCTATATGAATAAATAGCATACATACCGCCATTGGGTTTAGCTGTCACACTCTTCAGTAGGTTTGATATCCATTTTTGAACAGGCAAGTTGATGGGAAGATAATCTGCCATTATGGGATCACCTAATATAACAATAAGATATGTAAATATTCCGTTAGGTTGTTGCTTTAAATTGTCTACTCCTTCAATATAGCCGGGATCAATTGCTACTTGAGAGTCCCAGTTAATCCACAATGGAGAAGTTGTTACGCAATTTATTCCCTCCATCATCGCATTGGTGTTAACCGGTGCAAGATTCCATGTGCCTGCCAGTTTTTGATTTGTCAGTTCGTAATTTATATCGACAGTCAGCTTTTCGTCTTCAATTTTCCCTTCATAGTCCATAGTATATGTTGGCTGGATATAGCTACCTTTGAACATATAATTCATTCCATTTCTGAATAGAGGAACATTCGTAATGGTGATTTCCTTTTCTCCCGGAACCGGGCTATTGCCTGTATATTTAAGACCCAGACCTTGAATCAGGTTAGCACCGGGAATCAAGCCGATTATACTTTCCAAATCAGTTTCTGCGGCAGCAAAGGTGATAGTAGCTGATTCATTTGTTTCATCCACTGCCATAACCACTTTTTTTCCTTCAAGGGGTTCTCCGTTGCAAGTCATAATTAACTCATAATCTCCTTCTATACTATAATCACCATTTAGATCAGGGAGTTCATCACCTTCTTCGTCAGTTCCATTGTTTTCTGTAAACTTCTGCTCAAGATATTCGTCATCGACACCATTGACACAAGAAGTAAATGTACTTGTGTAGCACAATAGACACGCTACTCCAATAAGATAAGATAGTTTGTTTTTCATTGCATGTTATTTTTGTTATTTAATATGTGGCAAAGTTACTTGGCTTTACTCCGTCAGACAAGTAGTATTTTATCATTTACTAATACAATTCTATCGTTTTGTATTTCAAGCTGATTCTGCGAAAGGACAAATGTGCTATCAGTTTTTTTGATGCTGTTTGAATTCGCTGGATTGCCTGTGAAGGATGCTGATAGAGTATATTGGGGGGAAGGCAAATTTTCGGGGTATAATATTCATTTGTCGCTATACATTATATGATGAAAGTTATATTTTGTTTTGTTATCGAGGGCAAAGGTATAAGGATATGTATTTTGATGCAAGTATTATGCTGTAATTAACAGCTATAAAAGAAGGAGTTTTATTACTTATAAGTAATAAAACTGTTATGATTCCCCATTTTATTACTTATAGGAAATAATTTTTGTAGCCTATATAATGATAGTGCCAAGAGTTAAATTGAAAAAGGAGAAACTCGTTATTTCTAGTCTCTTCTTCTTCCTATTAATCATCTTGAATGATTATTTGAAAACAATCTCCATGGGTCTACCTATCCAAACTTGTGGTTGTTCTAAATTAAAGATGCGGGCAATTGTGGAAGCCACATCGTATTGCATCATACTTACATCGTCGAATCGGAGGCCTTTTTTAATATTCTTACCGGATATAATGAAAGCGGTTTCCATCTCTTGCATTGTTTTGCCTCCGTGTCCTTTATCAATGCCTCCGTGGTCGGAAGTTAATATAAAAATAGTATCATCCAGCATTCCTGCATCTTTGACTGCCTGAACGATCTGTCCGACATAACTATCCAGTTCTTTAAGTTTCTCATAATATGCCGGAGTATCATGTCCTTCTGTATGTCCCGTATGGTCGGGACCGTCGAAACAGATGGCTACCAATGCCGGATGTTTTTCCTTTATGTAAGAAGAGGACATATTACCTAATTCTTTGGGTGTTTTATTGCAGTCGGCCACATGGTAGTGGTAATTTAGAGAGAGTGTATCTACCAGATATTTAATACCTTCCCATTCGTACAGACAGCCGATTTCTGCTTCCGGTCGAGCATCGCGCAGCAACTGGAAAACAGTCGGGAAGATACCGTTCTTGTTTAATACGCGTGATGGAAGTTCCGGAGTTTTAGATCCCCATTCGGTATATCCGTGTAGTTCCGGTCCGGCTCCCATAAACATGGATGCCCAGTTGATGGCACTGGAAGAGGGGAGGGCGGAACGCTTTTTCAACGTATAAGAACCGTCTTCCATCAGTTTCTTCACATTGGGCATATCTGCCTTAGGAAGGCTGTAGGCTCCCCAGCCGTCTAAACCGATGAAGACAACGTGTTTGGCTTTATCTTTTCCTTTGGCATTGCAGGAGAAGGTGAAACTGAAGAGAAGGGCGAATGTAGCAAGTAGGGTTAAAAAGGTTTGTTTATTCATGATATTGTTATTTATATGGTTAATGTTTTATTCATTATTTAATGGGGAGGACCCTAACTAATGATAGGCAAAGGTAGGACTATTTTAGGGGGAAGACAAATATAATATTAGCAGATACTAATACTTTTTATACTATTTCTTTGGATGCTCTATATTTTGATTTTGCTTTTCGATATCCTGATTGTAAATTTATGCGCATACGTTTTTTGTATGTAATATTAACTGTCAACATAGTTTTCTTCTCCAAAGATGAATAGACTCTCTTTTTGTTAGAGATAATATCTTTACAGTTTTAGAATAAACGGTCACAATGTTTTTAATAAATAGTTGAAGGGTTTATTATAAACGGTCTCCAAGTTTATTAGACACTATTTTGGAAGAATTTTCGGATTATTGGGGAATTATATAAACAAAATGGGGGTGTGCCAGCATTTTGACACAACTCCATGAATAATAGTTTTCAGTACGAATGGAAACTATAGTATAATATTGATTATCAATTGTTTCAATGATAAGAGTGGTCTTTCGGGAAATCTTCTCCCTCCCATGCTTTTTTCGACGTCCAAGGCAGTGGAGCATCTGTCCAGAATGGAGCATCGGCAGGGAGACCTAACGGCAGGAAGGCGAGAGATGCCATATATAGGCTGCCATTGTTGGTATAATAGTCAGATATATCAGGCTGAGAACCATTGAATCCTAATGTAAGGAAGCCTTTTTCATTGAAATTATGATTGTCTCCAAACATACGTTTGATGACTGCCGTCATAGCAGAACGTACTTGACCGTTTGGTAATTCTTTGGGTAGCCAATGGCGCCAGGCGAGCAGGGCCAAGGTCTGTAAGGAGCCTGTGCGGTAAGTGATAGACCGTCCGACGACAGGTAGTGTACCTTCCGGAGAGATGAGGCGTTCGAGAATGATTCCGAATCGTTGCGCGCGTTTGATCGCTTCATGATAGTTACAGCCGGGCATATTTCCAATCTTTTTATGTTTGCCGGCTTCGGTAATGATCTCCAGTGTTTCTATATACATAGGATGTATGACAAAACTGTTGTAATAGTCGAAAGCGAAATTAGGACCGTCCGAGTACCAGCCGTCTCCTATATACCATTCTTCTATTTTACGCAGAGAAGAACTGATGCGATAGGTATCGCTGGATGCACCTGCTTTCCGGAGAAATGATTCGACAGTGGCGCTGAACAACAGCCAGTTGCTATAAGAAGGGTCTACTCTCCTGAGATCAGTAAATTCAGCGATATATCGTTGTTTGGTGATGCTGTCTAATGGCATCCATAAAGCGTCATAGTTTCTTAAGAAACTCTCTGCAATAAAAGCGGCGTCTACCAATGTCTGATTCTCCTGACGCCATAGCAAATAATCGTTGGAATCCGGATCTACGGCATTGGCATAGCTTTTCAATGCCCATTCACGAAGTTGCCTGCGTCGGACTCCTTCCGGTGTGTCGTCATCCGGCAGTGACAGCCAGGGTGCCAGCCCTGCCATTAAACGTCCGATGCATTCCATGTAGGTGACGTTCTTATTGCGTCCGTCCCATGTCGGACTTAATTCAACCAGCATATTCTGTTTTAGAAGCCCTTCGCTCATATTACTCAATACAGGGGCTGCCATTCGGTACATTATATCACACCAGATTTCTCTGTCACTCTTTTCCGCTTTCTTTTTGGCACTGATACTTTTTATCGGAATCAGCAGAATAATGAATAGTAATAACCAATTGAGATTTTTCATGTATTGCCTTATTTTTAAGATTAATCTTACGATCATGAACTGTCATAACGAATGATACGGCAAAGGTAGGATTATTCCGATAGTGGGACAAATACAATTTTAGCATTCACTAATACTTTTGCGTTATTTATCAGATACTGATACTTTCTTGTGCAAAATGACTGTAGGGTGATGCTTGTCTCCGGATTTGTTATACATTTGTCCGGTAAACAAAAATAAGACTATGAAAAGGAATTGGATATGTAGCAGTATGGTTGTTGCCATGTTTGCTTTGTTGGCGGGCGGGTGCGGTAATTCACAGCGGACTCTGGAGTTTCGTGGAATTTGTGTAGATGATGCGCAGGGAGAACATGGATTGTACAATCCCGGAAGAGGATTCCGGCTGGAAACAGCCGTGGATGTACTGCACGAAAAAGATAGCCCTACCAAAGAACTGGATGAATTGTCCGCTAAATATATCTCCGATAGTGTGTCACTGGCACAGAGTTACTTTTATCTTACCTATTTAATAGGCGAGAAGCTATCTGAAGAAAACTTCCGGACCATGCAGGCTTATTTTGATGAACTGCAAAATCAAGGGAAAAAGGCTGTACTGCGTTTTGCCTATGAACGGGACTTTATGGGGAGATCACCCATCGGTCCTACCGGCGAACAGATACTGGATCATCTGGACCAGTTGAAACCTTTTCTGGAGAAAAATAGAGATCTGATTTTAGTGGTGCAAGCCGGAATGATCGGTGCATGGGGAGAATGGCATAGTTCAGTTCAAGGATTGGAAAACTCGGAAGAAACAAAGGCTGCCGTATTGGAGAAACTGCTTTCTGTAGTACCTGCGGAGAGAAATGTACAAGTAAGACTTCCTGAATTCAAGAATCTGTTAAAGGATAAACCGGAGCTTTATAAGAGACTTTCTTTCCATGATGATTTTATTGTCATACGTCCTGACAGATGGGATGCCGACATGCACGAAGGAACTCCCAAGTTTGATCAGATAGTGGCGGAATCTCCTTATTTAGTGGTTGACGGTGAACTGCCCTGGGGATTTTGGAGTGTAGGAGCCGATCCGGACAGCCCTTCTGCCGGATGGATTATTGACGGTGTGCAGGCGGCAAGACGGTTGTTCCTCCAGCACTATACTTCCTTGAGCGTTATACATAACTATAAAGAACAGCATCCCAACAATCGGTTTGACGAAAATAACCCGCCCGAATACTCTATGGTAGTCTGGAAAAAAACGATGATAACGGAAGACTCTCTTCTCCAGCATCATATGCCTGTGTCCGACAGCTATTTCCGGAAGAAAGACGGAACGAAGGTAAAGCGTAATGTGTTTGATTACATACGAGATCATCTGGGTTATCGGATTGAACTGCAGTCACTTCAGCTTCCCTCAAAATTCGTGGGTGGAGAAGAGAACATGCTGAAGTTAAGTTTGAAGAACAGAGGCTTTGCCACTGTATTTGGTGAGCATCCTGTTTATTTCGTGCTGATAGATAAGGAAGGAGAAGTTACGGAATTTCCAACGGATGCCAATCCTTTGAACTGGCAACCGTTTGAACCGAATGATTCGACCTATACCTCATTGATGCACACGGTAAATTTATCTCTTAAACTCCCGGCTTCGATTCCTGCCGGAACTTATCAGTTAGGGTTATGGATACCGGACGGATCGGACAGGCTCAGATATAATCCTCGTTATGCTATCCATTGCGCTAATGGAGATACGGACTGGTGGATTTCCAGAGATGGAAAGTATGGCGTGAATGTTTTGACTATAGCTGAGGTGGAATAGATTCTTCTTTTTGGATCTAAATATGAAAGGCTTCCGGACATAATTGCCGGAAGCCTTTTGTTTTTTTAATGTGGTTTGCCGGATTACGTATTGTAAATCAGTACCATCGTATATGCCACATAGCAAAGTATCATAATACCTCCTTCTATACGTGTAATCGTTCGCTTGGCAAAGAACAGTCCGAACAGCCAGAGCAGAATGCTGGAACCTACCAGTGTGAACAAATCGAAGTTGGTAATTCCGCTGAGGTGAAGGGGAGTGATGCTGGCACTGCATCCTAATACAAAGAAAATATTGAAAAGATTGCTGCCGATTACGTTTCCGATAGCTATTTCCGGGTTCTTTTTCAGGGCGGCTACAATAGAAGTGGCAAGTTCCGGCAGAGAAGTTCCTCCGGCTACCAGTGTCAGTCCGATGATAGATTCGCTGACGCCCATACTGCGGGCAATGCCCGTAGCTCCGTTAACGAACAGTTGGCCTCCATAGATCAGGGCTGCCAATCCGCCAATGATATAGAGGATTGATTTCCACCACGAAAGCAATTTGATTTCTTCTTCCTGGACTGCCGCATGTTCTGCCGGTTCCGGTGTAGCGGAAGACTTGGGAAAAGCGATGGCAAATGTATATCCCATGAAGATAGCGAAAAAGCAGAGTAAAAGCAAACCGTCTACTCTGTTCAATATATTTTCTGTGGCATTATCCAGAAATATATCATTGGCACATATCAGCAATACGACAGACGAAAGGATACAGAGTGGAATCTCTTTTCGTAAAGTATTCCGGGTGATGACAATCGGAGCAAAGAGTGCCGTGCATCCTACAATCATCAATGTATTGAATATGTTGCTGCCTACTACATTGCCGATGGCGATATCTGCGCTTCCTTTCAGAGCAGATGCGACACTCACCGTCAGTTCCGGGGCGGAAGTACCGAAAGCAACAATCGTGAGTCCGATTACGATAGAAGGTATGCGGAAACGTTTGGCTACGGAAGCAGCACCATCTGTCAGTCCGTTAGCTCCTAGTAAAATGAGAATCAATCCTCCGATAAGTAACAGTATATTCATAATCTATATTATTTTCGGCACAGTCATCCTCTGCCGGGTATTCGGTGCAAAGATATATTTTTCTTCTTACTCTTTGAATAGGATAGATTGAACTTTACCGGAGGAACCGTATTTTTAGCTGTGTTTTTTATTTGCCCCCAAAAGAGGAGGGGACGGGCAAATAATTGATTAAGGAAGTTGCATTCTTTTTATTCAGGCAAATGAATCCGGATCATTATCCGGATTGATGCTCCAGCGGTTCTTCGCCTGTATGTCAGAGAGGTTCAGGCAGAAAAAACATAAGAGAACGATATACAAATTCTTTTTCATAAACATCATCTATATAATTGATCTTTTCTTAGTGTTTGAAACCGGACAGTATTTTTTTATACTCTTTCTCACTGATGCGGACCATTGCTCCGTGGCGTGAATCCGGAATAGTCAGATCCGTACAGTCCCATTTTTCGGCATCCATACTGCCTGCCTGGAAACGGACATACTCATGCGGATACTTCTCAGAGAAGATCATCCACCCGTCATTGTCCGGTTTGGGCATCAGGATAGGAGCTTCATAGTAAGTATAAGGAGTAGTCACCGGCTGGTCGGGATCAGTATATGGACCGGTTAAATTCCGGGAATGGGAGATTCTGACAGTTTTGCCTGTCGGCACTCCGTCTTCAGGCCATCTTTCATCTTTAATAACGGCATAATAACTGCCATTGATTTTTCGGATGATGGCATCAATCGTAGCCATTTCCCGGTCTGCCTCATTCTGGAAGTCAAACAAACGTTCAGGTGTTGTGAAATACTCAAAATCCTTGGTCAATATATAAAAAGTTCTCATGGTTTTCCACTCTTCGTTGCCGGTGGCTCCTGCCTTGCAGGCATGCCAGGTAATCAGATATTGATCTGAATCCTTATCATAAAAAAGTTTGGGAGCGCCAAACCAGGCACGTTCTGTAAAGTAGCCTTCGATATGGATAAATGGTTCGGCAGATAACTCTTTTTCCTGTTTCCATTTTACTAAATCTTTGGAAGTCCAAAGGATGGGATTCTGTGTCTTTTCAGATACGCCGATCATATAGTAGCGTCCATTCCTGCCTTTCATGATGTCGGGATGCCCCCTGTATTCCGGAACCACCCGTTCGTTGTTGTTCAGCTTGGTCCAGTTTTTGGCATCCCTGCTGATGTAGTAATATAGACGTCCGTAATCCTCATGTCTCATGTGTGCGAAAAGATACCCTCCGTTTCCGGCTTTGACGCTGGGGCTGGTTAATACAAAACACACAAATAAGAGTTTCAGTAGTAAATGTTTTCTCATGATAATAATAAGTTGATTAGTTAGTAGCTTTTGATAAATCTTCACTCCATCCGGGACGTGAATAAGTTTGTTGCAGGTCTTTTCCGTAAGACTTTGCCTGTTCTACAAAATAGTTGGGCAGCGGTACATACTGGTGTGTAGGTGATACGCCTTTTACTTTCCGGCATAGCTGGGCATACTTGTTGAACCGGATCAGATCGATTTTCCTCTGTCCTTCGTACAGGAACTCTTTCGCCCTTTCCTCCAGAATCGCATCGAGGAAGGATTCTTTAGAGCTTGTTTGCCGGGCGGACAGGTTATCCAGTCCCGCTCTGTTCCTCACTTCATTGACGGCACTGACAGCCTCCGCAGAAAGGGCCGCATTGGATTTGCGCACTTCCGCTTCCGCCATCATCAGTAAAACATCCGCCCAGCGTGCCAGTGGGAAATCGTTTCCCTGAAAGACCGTGTTTGTCTCTATCGGGAATTTATTGATAATGTATCTGTCCCATCTGACTCCCAGGCCTTCTTTGGTTCTTTTCGTGGTCACTCCTCCCGTGCCATTATCTACCCAATACTCATTTAAAATGACGGCTCTTCGTTTGTCTCTGGAGTCGTAACTGTCATACAGCTTGGGAGATACATTGTAGAATTGTGCCCACCCTTTTCTCTGATAGTAGAATGGGGTAGGATGTCCGTCTATATCTACTTTGGAGGCATCATTCGGAGTGGTCAGCATGGACAGCGGGAAGAAGTTGCCGCTGCTGTCTCCTCCGTCGGCAGACGGATCGCAGCTTAAAGCCATGATAATCTCGCAATTAAAGTCGTTTTTGGCTTTGTACATATCCACATACGGATTGTCCCCTTCTTTAAAGAGGCTGTAACGATGGGTAGCCTCCAGCTCCTGATACATTTCCAGTGCTTTCTTATAGTAATGCGGCATATGCTCTCCTTCGTTGAGGCAATGTTTCATCAGGCAGAATCTGGCATAATCCGATGTATAGCGTCCTCTTTCTTCCACTGTTTCCGGGAGATTCTCTATTGCAAATTCAAAGTCGTTGTAAATCCATGACGTCATTTCTTCCAGTGAAGGTCTGACCAGATTATTCAGTGCTTCCTCGTTGGTAACGTCCTCTCCCTGTGTGATGACGGGTAGCGGACCGTAAATATGCATCAGATAATAGATCATCAGACCTCTGCATAAATGAACTTCGCCCAGCAGTTGCTTTTTGCTGATGGTGTGGAAGATGCTTTCATCCGCTTTTTCCAATGTGGAGATAATCTCCGTGAATCTGGTGATCTGTCCCAGTTTGGGTATGTGGTTGATGTTATCTTCGCTCACCCAGGAACGTTCATAGTAAATACAATTGTTGAAGTCGGCCTGTGAAAATTTCAGCCACTCTCCCCAGCCCGTGCCCCAGACAGCCATATTGTCCGAAGGAGACTCAAACATTCTGAGAATGCCGCCTTCCGGTATATAAAAGCCATGTTGTCTCAGTTCTGTACCGATGTAGTAAGTCCACGTTGTGGTGAACGGCAAGTAACACGCCAGGGCATAGTCTTTATATTCCGTCTCCGTCGAAGGGAAGTTGTCGGGATTTAAAGTTCCGAATATCTTGGGATCGAAATTATCCTCACAACTACATAATACTAACAGGCTTGTTGCAATAAACAGTCTTATCAATCTTATTTTTTTCATTTCTGCAAATCTTCTTAAGTTCATTTAAAAAGTAATATTAGCTCCGAGAGAGAAGGTACGTGTCTGAGGATATTCACCTCTGGAACCTCCGCCGGCTCCGCCTCCTCCGGTATATATCTCCGGATCGAATCCTTGAAACTTGGTCAGTATAAAAGGATTCTGGGCATCCACGTACACTTTGATATTCCGTACATATCTTTGCAGAGAACCGAGTAGGTTTCCGGTCAGGTTATAAGCCAGCGTGATATTTCTCATTCTCATGAATGATGCGTTTTCCATATCTGTATTCACCCATGCATTGCCCGGCAATGCTCCCATTTTGCCAATGGCCAGACTGGGACGGCTTCCGTTGGGATTTGTCTGCGAGTTCCAGAGGCGATAGGTAAACTTGTTTGAATTCTCCGGATAGTCGACTGCCAGTGGACCGGCTTGTGCGGCACTGTAGGCGATATTATACTTCTGTATGCCGAACTGCCCGTACATAAAAAAACTGAATTCAAAGTTCTTGTAAGTAAATGTATTGCCGAAGTCGACATAAACAGCCGGAGAATTATCTTTCATGTAGATATCGTTTTCATCTATCTTACCGTCCTTGTTTTTGTCCTCGATAATCGGACAGCTGGGCCTCTGCCTGTAATGACTTCTGTGATTCCGGCATATTGGAACGGTCGGTGTTGGTGATGCCGGTCACATTGTAATAGTAATAGGCGTTCATCGGCTCATTTTCTCTCTTCTGATAAATCTGGTAGTCATAGTTGGGCAGCCTTTCCTTCTAGAATGAATTTGTTTTGGAGAAAGTAAGCGAGGTGTTCCATGTAAATTCTCCGACGATGTTTTTGGTATCCAGCATCAGCTCCCATCCTCTTCTGTAGTAATGGCCTCCGTTGACCGGTCTGGTTTCGTAGATGGCCAGCGGGGAGGTCGAAGCATATCCCAGCAGGCGGGTAATGTCATTTCTGAAAAAGTCGAAGCTGCCGGAAATGCGGTCGCTCAGCAGATAGAAGTCCAGACCGATATTCTTCATCGTTGTTTTTTGCCAGCTTACATCCGGCTAATTGGCTCCCATAGACACATAAGGAATGTTGATAATACTGTTATCACTGAAATTAACCTTGAAATTGTTGGGTGCATACGATCCGTAGAGAGAACTGCCCAGGTTATCCTGTCCTGTCTTTCCCCAGCTTGCTCTGAGCTTCAGCAGGTTAATCCACGAAATGCTCTTCAGAAAGTTCTCATTCGAAATCTTCCAAGCCCCCGATACGGATGGAAACAAGGCATACTTATTCCCCGGAAAAAACTTGTCCGTGCCATCCCGTCGCAGTGTAGCGGTGATCACATACTTGTCCAGTATGTCAAAGCCCGCTTTAAAGAACTGCGATCTCTTTTCATTCTTTGCGGTGTGCGATGTCGGATAAAACTTGCCCTTTGCGGAACTGATGTCGTGTTCGTTGATGGCATCGTGTACATCTTCATAGGAAATGCCGTATCCTTTGTAACTTTCCAGATACTTGCCGATACCTGCCAAGGCATCTATCTGTACGGTATTGAACATATACTTGGAGAACGTCAGCATGGCTTCCAGCGTCTGTGTCAGCCTTCTTTCCGATTGTATATTTCCTCTTGACTTGTACATTCTGGAGAAATAAACATCCGAAGGTATAAAGATCGAACGTCTCATGCTTTCCTGATTCATTCCGTATACTCCTTTGACGGAAAGAATATCCTTGTACAGTTTCAGATGGGCGGTGAAGTTCAGATTATATTCGTTTTCTTTCGTCTTGTCGGCGATGTCCTCCATTGCTTTGGGATTGGGGATGCTCCGAAAGATGGTATAGGTGCCGTCATCCTGTGTCAGAGGCAGGTAAGGCGGATATAAAAGGGCTGAAGTCAGCGCACTGCCCGCTACATCTCCCCGGTTGCCTGTATCGGTGCCTACCATACAGTTGCTGTAGGTCTTTTGATTGGCATTGAAAGCGGAGGTGAAGTTCAGAAAAGGAAAAAGATCGACTCCGATGTTTCCGCGAAAGGTATATTTGGTCATGCCGGAATTGAGCACGGTTCCTTCCTGATCCAGATAGCTTCCTCCCAGATAATATCTGATCTTGGAGGTTCCTCCGCTGATTGTCAGATTATGCTTGGTGATGTAGCCGCTTTTCAGCACGTAGTCTTTCCAGTTGGTGTCGAGTACGTTCAGACGATCTGTTTCTGAGAATAGCGGACTCCATTTTCCGTCATATGGGGCCGGCCCATAGGGGTATTGTTTCTTGTTGTACAAGTAGTTCTCTTTGTTGAATACATTGGCAAGTTCCATGTATTGTTGTGAGTTGAGTGCATCCAGATACGGGTAGTTTCTTACAAAAGAGTAACTGCCGTCATAGCTGATGCTGGGAGAGCCTTCTTTCCCTTTCTTGGGGGTGATTAAAATGACTCCGTTGGCTGCGCCGATACCATAGATGGCGGCTGAGGCATCTTTCAGTATTTCTACGGACTCGATATCGGCAGGATTCAGGCCGGCAAGTCCGCTGCGGTTGACATTGCTCGGCAGACCTGTTTCTCCGCTATTCGTGCTGATGGCATCGCCCGGCATCACGATGCCGTCTACTACATAGATCGGGTTTTCTCCGCCGCGAATGGATATATTTACCTTGCCGTCCGGCTGGGTGCTGTTGACCACTGTCTGTAATCCGGCGGCACGGCCCATCAATAACTGGCTGATATTACTCGTTGCCGCTTGTGGAATCTTTTCCGGTTTCACCTGTGCAATGGCAGTCGTCAGATTCTTTCTGGATACGGCACCATATCCTACCACCACTACTTCATCGATCACTTTCGTGTCCTCCGACATCCATATCTCCAGTAAGCTGTTCGCCTTTACCGGAACCAGTTGCGTGGCATAGCCCATATAAGAAACGCAAAGCTTCGAATGCTCCGGAGCCTCAATCTCGAAACGGCCGTCGATATCGCTGATAGCACCGGTCTTTTCTCCTTCCACCGTAATGCTCGCCCCGATAATCGGTTCACGGGTTTTACTGTCCATGACGATGCCTTTTGACTTTTCCGGTGCCTTTTTCGTTTCCTTCTTTCTGGCATTCAGGATGATTTGCTTTCCCTTGATGTGATACTGGATGTCCGTGCCCTTCAGAAGTATGTTTAATACTGCTTCTATCGGCTGGTTCCTGACGTGAATCGAACGTTTCTGCCGGACATCGATCACTTGCGTGCTATACTGAAAAGAATAGCTGGTCTTCTTTTCTATTTTATTCAGAATTTCATTCAGAGGCGTATCAGATACGCTGAGTGTCAAGGTGCTGTTGTTCTGTGCTGAGACGGGATTCGGAGATAAAACAGCCATCAGAAAACTTAATAGTAAGAATGTAATTCTCTTCATAATCAGAATTGTTTTTTTAGTATTGATACAGGAATGCACTTAAGTGATTTGTATATAAGACTGCTCAGAAAGAAAATACTACATGGGAAAACGAAAAAAAACAGGTGGTGGAGAGAAAAAAGAGAATGCGGAGAGAACAAAGCGTATACGTGGTCTTTGTCCTTTCCGCAGCGTTTTATATCAGAAACGTCTAATTCTTATATACTTCTATCGTACGGACGCTTACACTGTCATTCCCTTCTTGTTTTGTTTCTGTTGTCCGGAAAGTGATGGGGATGCTCATTCCCATATAATCCAGTATTTCATCCAGCGTCTCACCTTTGAAAGTCGCTCTGTAAGTGAATTGGTTGATCGACGGGTCTTTCAGGATGAAACGTACCCGGTAGACTTGTTCCAGCCTGTCGAATATTGTTTTGAGTGGATCGTCCCTGAATGCGAGGATACCGTCTTTCCAGGAGATGTATTGGTACGTATCGATATCCGTGACCTCCATGCTTTTCGATGCTTTCTGATAATTCAGCTGTTGTCCCGGCAATAGATGCCGGATGTTATTCTCATGAGACACATTGACCTTTCCGGTCACCAACGTGATAACTTCCTCTTTCGCTTTGGCGAAGTTGCATACATTGAAAGCGGTTCCGGTAGCCGTTACTTTCAAGTCTCCCGTACTGACGATGAAAGGATGCTTCTTGTCCGCATGCACCTCAAAGTAGGCTTCTCCGGACATTTCCACTTCCCGGACGTTGCTGGTGAAAGCGGTCGGATATTTCAGCGTACTTCCTGCGTTCAGCCAAACCTTCGAGCTGTCCGGCAGTGTCAGCGTGGATACCGTTCCGTATGGAGCCGTCACTTCGTTGAAGGCGATAAGGGGAGCCTGATGGTCTTTTTTCATCAACAATGCCACTACGGCAATGATTGCCGGCAACAGAAGAATGGCGGCGATTCTCCGGCAGTAAGTGATCAGTCGTGTTCTCTTCATCGGAGCCTGTGGCGTTGTATGGATTCTGTTCTTTACTTTTGCCAGGGCTTTGCTGGTATCTATCTTTTCTGGATCGACGGCGGGAGTGGTCACTTCCCAGATGTTTCTGATTTCCTGAAAGTAGTTTGCATTCTCTTCAGAGAGGGCAATCCATTCACGGAGTTGCCGGATTTCTTCGGGTGAAGCGGTCTTTTCCAAGTATCTTAGGATGACGTCTGTATCTATATTTATATTTTTGTCAGGCATAGTGCTAATTATCTGTATTATAATGACTGTTCAAGTGTAAATTACCTCATTAAATTTATGATAAAAAGTAATATCAGATCATAAAAACCGCTCAGGTGTTTTCTTAGAAATTCCAGCGACTTGCTGATTTTACTTTCTACGGTGCGGACGGATACGTTCAGTTCTTCCGCTATTTCCCGGTATTTCAGGTTTTTGAACCGGTTCATTTCGAAGATGGTTCGCATATCTTCGGGAAGTTTCTTGATAGCTTCCTGCAAGTGATCGTTCAGGTCGGAATATAGCAGGTAGTGTTCTGTATTATAGTCTATCAGGTCTAAGCTTCCCATGACGTAGTTCTGATGGATACGGACTACTTCCCGATGTCTGAGTTCTTCGAAACAGCTGTTTCTGACAGCAGTCAGCAGATAGGCTTTCAGCGAACTTTCAATGGTCAGGTTCTCACGGTTTTCCCATAACCGGAAGAAGATGTCTTGCACAATATCTTCACTGCTGTTCTGCTCTTTCAGGAAAACGCAGCTAAAGAGGACAAGGTCTTTATAGTACTTGTTGAAAAGAAAATCAAAAGACCGGGAATCTCCTTCTTTCAGTCTTTTCAGGTGGATAATATCCTCTAGCATGGACTCGTGTTTGTTTGAGGCTTTATTTTCCATAATGATTCGGTAACATTAATAATGCGTTTGCAGTTCTCCAATCCGGAGAATCAAAATATCAGATCAATAGGCGCTGCAAAGATATAGATTAATTTGAATTTCTTCCTCTCTTTGTTTTTTTTGTTTTTCCCGTGTGGTATTTCCGTTCTGAACAGTCTTATTAACGTTGTTGAGATTTCTAATTTAAATGAATAGATACTATGAATGAGTACGGTAAACTAAAAACTCTTTCCTTATTATTGGTGGCTTTGTGCTGTATACCTTTGGCAGCATCGGGTCAGGGTACGAACATTGCTTATCAGGACAGTCAGGTTCGTTTTACGGTGGTGACCGACGGTACACTCCGGTTGGAGTATGCACCCGACGGGCAGTTTGTTGACGATTTTTCGTTTGTGGCTGTCAACAGGAATTATCCGGCAGTGGATTATAAGTTGAAGAAGGATGGAAGATGGGTGGAGCTGGCTACCTCAAAGTTCCGGATGAAGTACAAGAAAGGCAGCGGGCGGTTTACTTCGGGTAATCTTTCCATTGTATCTGCCAAAGGTGTGTATCCTTTCCGGTGGACGCCCGGTATGAAACAGAAAGGCAATCTGAAGGGAACCTATCGTACCTTGGATGGCTATGATGGAGACAGGCATATGCATACCAATGAGCTTATGCCGCTCGAAGATGGTCTGCTGGCTACCGACGGCTGGACTTTAATCGACGATTCAGATAACTTCTTATTCGATGATGCCGACTGGAACTGGGTAAAACCACGCGAGAAGAAAGGAGGTCAGGACTGGTATTTCATGGCTTACGGACACGATTATAAGTCGGCATTAAGGGACTATACCATGTTTGCTGGCAAGACGCCTCTGCCTCCCCGTTATGCTTTCGGTTATTGGTGGTCGCGCTATTGGAGTTACTCGGACAATGAACTGAGAGAACTGCTGCGTAAATTCCGGATGTATGATATTCCTCTCGATGTGTTGGTGATTGATATGGACTGGCATTATACGGAACCGGGCAAAGGAGGATGGAGCGGATGGACCTGGAACAAACGCCTGTTTCCTGATCCCGGACGTCTTCTTGCTGATCTGAAAAAGGAAGGGGTCAAGCTGACCCTTAATTTGCATCCGGCTGACGGGTTTGCTTTTTATGAGGAACCCTATCGGGCGATAGCCACCGATATAGGCATGAATCCAGAAGGAAAGGATACGATCCCTTGGGTTACTTCGGATAAGAAGTTGATGAAAGCCGTGTTCAAAAATGCTCTTCATCCGATGGAGAAGGAAGGGGTAGACTTCTGGTGGCTCGACTGGCAGCAGTTTCCGTATGATAAGAAAGTGGACAGTCTGAATAATGTATGGTGGATTAATTATGTCTTTTTCACCGAGATGGAAAGAAACCGCACTACCCGTCCGATGCTCTATCATCGTTGGGGCGGACTGGGAAATCATCGTTACCAGATCGGCTTTTCGGGCGACGCTGTTATTTCCTGGAAATCACTTGATTTCCAGCCTTACTTCAATTCTACAGCTTCCAATGTGCTTTACGGTTATTGGAGCCATGACCTGGGAGGACACTTTGAGGCAGACCGGATTGATCCGGAGATGTTCACACGCTGGATGCAGTTTGGTGCGGTCAGCCCTGTGATGCGTACTCATTCTTCTAAGAGCGGAGTGTTGAACAAAGAACCCTGGGTATTCAGTCCTGTCTACTTTAATACGATTCGTAACACCATTTTGCAACGTTATGAGATGGCGCCTTATGTTTATACAATGGCCCGTAAGACGTATGACGAGGGATTGTCTATCTGTCGTCCGCTATACTATGATTATCCTGAAAGCAAGGAAGCATACGATTACCGGAACCAGTATATGTTTGGCGACCAGATGTTGATTGCACCCGTCACCGCTCCCATGAAAGGTGATTATTCCACTTTGAATGTATGGCTACCTGCCGGAACCGACTGGTATGAATGGCATACGGGGACGATGCTGAAAGGTGGTCAGACAGTAACGCGTGCCTTTGCCATTGACGAATATCCTATCTATATCAAGGCTGGTTCGATTCTTCCTTTCTGCGACCGTGTGAAGTCGCTGGCGGATGATGATCTTTCTTATGTGGTCACTGTTTTCCCCGGCGGAGATGGGGCATTCGAACTGTACGAGGATAATGGAAATGATAAAGAGTATGATAGAAAGTATGCTTGTACGTCTTTGCAGTCGAAGCGGGTCGGCAACCGCCTGGAAGTGACGATTGGCAGTCGGAAAGGAGAATATCCGGGCGTACCCGCCGAACGTGGTTTCAGGGTGAAGGTATTGAGTTCTGCCATTCCTCAGTCGGTAACGGTGAATGGGAAGACGGCGGATTATATATATGATGGAAATTCCTTATCCCTTCTGGTCGATATACCCGTAACGGATGCGAAGTGTGAGAAGCAAGTGGTGATTACCTATCCCGAACAGACGGCAGACCTGAACGGACTTGCCGGAAAGTTCAGGAGACTTCAGAAGAGCATCGTTGCGCTGAAATATAAAGATGCCGATATTGTGCTCAATGAGGAATTGGGTACGATGGAGTCAATCGGGAGGAGTATCGAATATACACCGGAGCGGATGAACCGGCTTATTACTGATTTTATCCGAAATTATGGCAAGTTGCCGGAAATTCTGAAACAACATAAGCTGAGTGAAGAAAACGTCCGGTGGTTTTTGGAATCTGTACATTGGGAGGATTAGTCCAATGACGGACTGCGAGCATTTTGACAATTTGTATTTTTAATCCTCCTGGAATCCTGTTTTTCCACCTTGAGTCGGGAAGAAATGAAAATAAACGATTGGAAATTCGTATTTTATTGATTGATAGTGAAATATAAGAATCTATACAACTCTGATATATCGGAACTGTCACCTTTTCGTTGGATATGAACACTTCTTTCCTTGATTATTGCTATCTGATCTGTTGGCTATAGCTACCCAACAGGTCAGATAGTATAGATGACAAGATACTTATGATTATAAACTGCATATTCTGTGCATAAACTGAAAGTTTCGACTGGAATCATTGTATATTAATGCATGTCTTCTTGAGGCCGCCATCTCTTTGAGGGTTTTCCAATCATGCAGGTGTTAGTGATTTCTCAATTATTCTTTTTTTTGATCGCAGAAACGCATTATTTCCGGAATGGCATTCGTTGCATCTCCGTGTAGCTGTTTGTTCTCTCAGTAACTATTGGTTAACGTGTGTTAATACGATGTGGGGTTTTGTTTTAGGCTAGTCTTTTATACAAATGAGCATAAAATAAAATGAGAAAACAATAGAACCAACTATGGGGGCTATTAATGTGATACCAACTTTGGCAATAAATGTGTGCTGTCATTTTAGATGAGTTAATCAATTGATCTATAAGATGTTGATAATATATTTGTCACGATGAACAATGAAGGACAATATGAAAAATAAAGTGACATTATGGGACATTAATGTGACATTTCGCTCATAATTCGGGGGAAATGAGGCTGAATAAAGTGACATTCTATGTTGATAGTATATGATTTAAGCTAATTACAGTAGATAAATCATGCGATAGACTAGGAGATGTAAAAATAATAACATTGCCCGTTTTTGTCACGTGTGACAAATGGAAGAATTGTTAATTGTTGTAATAATATATGATTTAACTATTTCTGATAAAAGGATATATTTTCTTAATTAGATTCAGCTAAAAATTATAAGACTGTTGCAAAAGAAAATGCCCTCATTTTATTTATGTAAAAAAAATATAAAATAAAGTCATAAAAGCCTTCCATCTTTTTTCTTAAAACCTCTAGCACTTTGCTAATTCGATTTTCTATAGTTCGCACTGATACATTTAATTCATTGGCAATTTCGTGATATTTTTTATTCTTGAATCGGTGTATTTCAAAAACTTCTCTCATTTCTTTAGGAAATTTATCCAATTCCTTTTGAAGTTGTTGATTCAATTCTGAATATAGAATGTAATTATCTACGTCATAGTCGAATGAGTTATTATGAGCAATTGCATAATCTTGATAATTTCTAATCACATTCTTATGCTTAAGCTCTTCTAAACTGTTGTTTTTCACTGCCGTCATAAGGTAAGATTTTAAAGAACCCCTGATTTCGAAATGTTCCCGATTTTCCCATAAGCGCACAAAGATATCTTGTACTAAATCTTCGCAGTTTTCTTGATCATTTAAAAAACGTTACAAAAATAAACAAGGTCTTTATAATACTTATTAAAAATAAATTCAAAGGCTTTTATATTTCCTTTTTTAAGTTCTTCTATGTAAAAAGAATCTTCTGACACAAACTTTATCTTATTGATTTGTTCATCTTCCATTCTATGTTCTATATCTCATACATTTATGATTACCCAGTAAATACATAACAAAAAAATGACTGCAAAAAACGGACATTAAAAATATGTTAAAGGTGTGTGGTAATTATGTTGTGAACTGTCTTTTATATGTTATACGTGGAATACTATGACTGCCAAATCTTTGATAGGTGTGAAGATTTCTACATGAATCCATTATACAAAAGTATTATTTGACAGGAATTAACACTGTATGGGGCTTTTGAAAAGCTCTAATTGAAGGGATTAGCCTTGAAATTGCTTTATACATTATTATATGTGTTCCTCTTTGTATCAATAGAAAGTGCATTTCTGTTTAAGAATAAAAACAATTAGAGAAATAAAACTTTCACAAATAGCATTACTGTAAAATAAATATATTAATTAACCTTTTTAATATTAGTCTATGAATAGATGCTTTATTGCTGCGCTGACGTTGTGTACAATGTTTGGATGTAAAGAGGACTTTAAAGACCCTACTATATGGGATTTGAGGCCATGCGATCCGTCAAGACCAATTGAGTTTACGGATTTTACTCCGAAAGAGGGAGGAGTACGTACCCGAATGTATATCATGGGGTCTAATTTTGGTACGGATGAATCCAAAATTCATGTTACTATTGGTGGTAAGAAAGCCCCTGTGATTGCTTCTAATGGTAATAAAATTCATTGTATGCTGCCTTCTCGTGCTTATTCCGGTATTGTAAATGTGGTAATCAAGGACAAAGATGAAAATGTGGTAACTGATTATACTTTTGAAGAAAAAGTTAATTATCAGTCAAGAAAAGTCGTGGGTACTTTGTTAAGAAATGTAGATCCGAATACAGGAGCAGCTCCATTTCAAGATGGTTCCTTTGACGATGGAGCTGGACTACCTTATTCAGATTGGATGATGTTCGATCCAAAATCTGAAAATGGAGATAAAGTTATTTTTACCTCAAATTATGAGGGGGGAAGCGAAGGGCTTCGTGCTGTAAATCTTACCAAGAGAACAATCACCACGCTTTACTCAGGAAGCCGTTCACCTTTTATGCAAACTTTTGAACTTTCAGCTGATGCTGATACCATTTTGATTCCTGACGATAACTGGAATCATACATTCGGTAATGTGGAGAAACCAAACATCTGGTATGCTCTTCGTTCTGAAAACTTTAGCAAGTTGCGCCCATATTGTTATGGTCCGAGCGCTTATTCAGTAGCATATATGCCCGACGGAACGGTCTTTTATACGGTTTGGTCAAACGGTTCCGTTATAAAGATGGACCGAAATGCACAGGCGCCTCCCTATATGGACAGAAGAAATCAGGTGATGTGTTCTATGAACCAAGTGTCCATTGACAAAGAACAACAGATTAAGATAAAAGCACATCCGGAAGGTAGATATGTCTTGATTTTCAGCCGCAATACAGGGGCAATTTACAAATGTGACTATGATGCTGAAACGCGAATGTTAAGCGGATTGCAGCTCTATGCCGGGGATTATTACAGTCTGAACAACGCGAATAATCTTCAAGAGGGACCGGGTGCTCAAGCTCGTTTTGGTCGCCCGTGGGGAGGTGATTTTGCCAAGAATGCTGGGTACGTAAACAGACCGGACGGAGATATGTACGATTTTTGTTTTGTAGACCAGGTGGGACACTGTATGTGGAGAATTACCCCAGACCGCATTTGCTCCATTATCGCCGGACGTAGCAATTATACAGCAGATGGTAAGTATACAGGCTATATTGACGGGGACCCTCTACACGAAGCACGTTTCAACTGGCCGAGAGCCTGTACTTACGATGCAGATGAAGAAACCTTTTATCTGGTAGATAACGGTAACCATTGTATCCGCTATCTAAGAACCGAATAATACTATTAAAAATATACTATTAAAAATGAAAAAAGTAGTCGTCTTATTGTTTTTAGTATTGGGGATCATCAACGTCTCTCATGCTCAAGAACAACAAATAGAAGTTACTGGTATTGTAACTGATGCTAATAAAGAACCTCTTATCGGTGCAAATATCATAGTGAAAAACATGCCGGGATTTGGTGTGATGACTGATATGGAAGGACATTATAAAATAAAAGTCCCTGAATTTTCTACTTTAATTTATTCTTATATTGGATTTAAAAACGAGGAAATACTGGTAAAAGGAAGAAAATTAATCAATGTGGTGATGAAAGAAAACGAAACCACCTCATTGGATGAAGTAACCATCACCGGTACAGGTGTTCAGAAGAAAATTACAGTCACAGGTGCGGTGACTACGGTAGATGTTGCTCAACTGAGAACGCCAAGTGCCAGTATTACCAATGCATTGGCCGGTAATATACCAGGAATTATGGCACGCCAGACTTCCGGACAACCGGGTGAAAACATTTCAGAGTTTTGGATTCGAGGTATTTCAACTTTTGGTGCAGGTTCCGGTGCACTGGTCCTTGTGGACGGATTTGAACGTAGTATGAACGAACTCAATGTGGAAGATATTGAATCGTTTTCCGTATTGAAAGATGCTTCTGCCACTGCCATTTACGGTTCTCGCGGCGCTAACGGTGTAGTATTGATTACTACCAAACGCGGATGCGAAGGTAAGACAAGAGTAAATGCCAAGATAGAAACTTCATACAGCGCACGCACGAAAACACCGAAATTTGTAGATGGTGTCAGATACGTACAAATGGTGAATGAGGCATTTACTACACGTAGTAAACCAGCTCCATACTCAGATGGAGATATTGAGCTGTTTGCCAACGGACTAGACCCTGAATTATTCCCCAATGTTGATTGGATGGATCTTATCCTTAAAAAAGGTGCTCCTATTTATCGGGCTACTGTTGATTTAAGTGGTGGTGGAACCACAGCACGCTATTTTGTTTCCGCCAGCTATGTAGACGAAGGAGGTATGTATAAAACCGATGAAGGTCTCAAAGACTATGATACCAACGCAAACTATCGTCGCTGGAACTATCGTATGAATGTAGACTTAAATCTGACAAAGACAACTTTGCTGAAAGTGGGTATAGGCGGTTCACTAGATAAGCAGAATCAGCCTGGAGGCACTCCTGAACAGATTTGGGCTTCAGTCCTTTCATATAATCCCATTGCAACACCAGTGAAATATAAAGACGGAAAATGGGCTGCACAAGGTAGTAACAATCAAGTGAATCCATGGCTATTAGTCACTCAGATGGGTTATACAGAAAACTGGAACAATAAGATTCAGACGAACATCAATTTAGAACAGGATTTGAAATTTGTCACTCCCGGATTGAAATTCTACGGCCGGTTTGGATATGATACAAATACTCACAATAGTAAAGCTCATCTCAAATGGCCTGACATGTGGAAAGCTCAAAACAAACGCAATAGTTTTGGAGAATTGGAATTCACAAAAGTAGAAAACGAACATTTAATGTCCATCCATCCGATTTCAACAGGTGAACGTAAAGAATATCTGGAAGCTGAACTGCACTATAACAGAACATTTGGCGATCATTTGGTAGGTGGAGTATTGAAATACACACAGGAAAAGATTGTAAATACTTCTGAGAATTTTGAGAAAAATGCAATTCAGGCCATCGATCGCCGTCATCAGGGCTTAGCCGGACGTTTTACTTATGGATGGAAATATCGTTATTTTGTCGATTTCAACTTCGGTTATAACGGTTCTGAAAATTTTGCCAAAGGATATCAGTTCGGTTTCTTCCCTGCTTATTCTGTAGCATGGAATATTGCAGAAGAACCCATTATCAGGAAGAATCTTATCTGGATGAACATGTTCAAGTTACGTTATTCATTCGGTAAGGTAGGTAATGACTTCCTAGCCACTCGTTTCCCTTATTTGTCTACATATAAGACTGAAGATAAATATGGATACCACTACGGAGATATAGGTACAGCGAATTCAAGCGGTGTGTTCTATCCGGGGTTGACTTATAGTAAATTCGCATCGAGAAACATTACATGGGAAGTTTCCGAAAAACATGACCTAGGATTAGATTTCTCTTTATTCAACGACAAATTGAACGGTACAATCGACTATTTCCACGAACAACGTGAAGGAATTTACATGCAACGTTCCTATCTGCCTTTCAGCATTGGATTGTTGGAGTACCAACCTTTTGCCAATGTGGGATCTGTTAAATCAGAAGGATTTGATGGTAACATTGCCTACAATCATAAGTTGGGTGAAGTCGATTTCACATTCCGTGCCAACATGACTTATAGCAAGAATGAAATCAAGGAATATGACGAGGTTTACAGTCGCTATGGCTACACCAGACAAAAAGGTTTTCGTGTGGGACAGTTACGCGGATTGATTGCTGAAGGATTGTTCCGTGATTACGAGGAAATCCGGAACAGCCCAACCCAAACCTTCGGAGATGTAGCACCAGGTGATATCAAATATAAAGATGTTAATGGTGACGGATTGATTACAGACGCTGACGTTGTGCCTATCGGTGCTACAGACAAGCCTAATTTGATTTATGGTTTTGGTTTGTCGGCTATGTGGAAAGGATTTGACTTCAATCTGCATTTCCAGGGAGCAGGAAAATCAACGTTCTCTATTGAAGGTGCTGTAGCTTATCCATTCAGCCAAGGATATTGGGGGAATATTATGACTGATGTTGACGGAAATTATTGGTCATTGGGAAAAAATGAAAACCCGAATGCTAAATACCCACGTCTAAGCTTCGGAGGTAATGCCAATAACTACCGTACATCTACCTATTGGATGCGCGATGGCTCTTACCTACGTTTAAAGAACCTGGAAGTAGGTTATACTTTACCTACGAAATGGACCAATCGGATTCATTTGAATAAAATACGTGTTTACTTTATGGGTACAAACTTATTAACTTTCTCTAAATTCGATCTTTGGGATCCGGAAATGGGAAGTACTACAGGTGAGAAATATCCGTTAAGCAGAACCTTTACACTTGGATTAACCTTGAATTTATAAACCTAAAACATATCAGAGAAATATGAATAGAAAATTATATACTTTAATAGGAATTGCGATTACCTCTTTGGGAATAGGTTTCTCTTCTTGTTCTGATTATTTGAATGTTGAAAAGAACTTCAACGATATGCAATCGGAACAAAAGATTTTCACAGACAGAAATTATACGATGCAATGGCTGTCTTATTGTTATAGCCGTTTATTGGGTGATAATGTTGAAGTAGGACATTCGAAGTTTTGTCCGCAAAACTTTGCAGACGATCAGGTCTTTACTGAAACCTATGACCGCTACAAGGCATACAAGTTAGGAGAAATCGGCTATGGATACGACAATGGTTATGACGGTTATTACCAAAATAGTTGGAAATGGTCATATGCTGCCATATATCAGGCTACCGTGCTGATTAACAAAGTAGATCAGAATACAGCTTTTACAGAAGAAGAGGTTCTTGATATTAAAGGACAGGCTCGTTTCCTTCGCGCTTATTTCTACTGGCTTTTGTTGAAAAGATATGGTCCTATTCCTTTGATGCCAGCTTCTGGCGTGGACTATACAAAGTCTTATGATGAATTAAGCATCCCACGCAACACCTACGAAGAATGTGTGGATTTCATTGCTGAAGAGATGAAACAAGCTGCTAAGGAATTGCCCGAACGACGCGATAACCTAAACATTGCACGCCCCACAAGAGGAGCTGCACTAGCTGTTCGTGCTAAAGCTTATCTGTACGGTGCCAGTCCTCTGGCAAACGGTAATACAGAAATGGCAGACTTTGTGGATAAAACCGGACGTAAGCTGATTCCCCAGAAATATAGTGAAGAAAAATGGGCAAAAGCTGCTGCAGCGGCAAGAGATGTCATAGAAGGAAACTGGTACAAGCTTTATACGGCTAAATTTCGTGAAGAACAAGTAGAAGGTGATTATGCTAATCCGAAGACGATAGTTCCTCCTTATCATCCTGTATATTCAAAAGCAAACTTCCCCGACGGATGGAAAGATATCGATCCACTTGAATCATATCGTTCAGTCTTCAATGGTGAAGTAAATTTCTTCAATAATCCAGAAATGATTTTTAGCCGTGTCATAAACAACGGAGCTGAGCTTCATCCTGACTTAGGTGATTTCAGTGATGTGCTGGACATGGTGAGACACCAGATGCCTGCCTCTTTAGGAGGATGGAATATCCATAGTATGACAATGAAACAATGTGATGCATATGATATGGCTGACGGTACGGCATTCGACCGCAAAAAATGTCTGAAAGGATTTGCAGGACCGGAAAATAAAAAAGACCGTCCTTATGACAATCTAGAAGACGGAGTATGGATGGGATATGCCAACCGAGAACCGCGTTTCTACGCATCTGTAGGTTACAATGGTGCACGTTGGAACTGTACTTCTGCCACAGGCGACGGTTCGGAAGTTGTGAAGAACCAGCAAGTATGGTATTATCGTGGATCAAAAGACGGACGTTCCAACAATAGCGAACGCTGGCTAGCCACAGGAATCGGCATAAAAAAATATATTCATCCAAGTGATTGTTATGTTAACAATGGAACTGCTCTTCCAAAAGTAGAACCGGCACTCCGCTATGCTGACATTTTAATTTCGTATGCCGAAGCGTTGAACAATATTGAAGAAGGAAATAATTATCAGATTGAATCATGGGATGGTAGTACAACCTATACCGTGCGTCGTGATATTAATGAAATGCGAAGAGGTATGAAACCAGTGCGTATGCGTGCAGGAGTACCTGATTTTCCTGATGGCATTTATAACAATCGTAAATTGTTCTTTACACGAGTAGTGCATGAACGTCAAGTGGAATTCTTTAATGAAAGCCAACGATACTATGATGTACGCCGTTGGAAAATAGCTCCAGAGCACGAAGGTGCGCAAATATATGGTTGTAATGTAATGATGGACGAAGCAAATAGAGAAATGTTTTATACTCCTGTAAGAGTGAGTGGAGTTCAAACAGCCTTTTCACGGAAACAGTATTTCTGGCCTGTGAATTATGATGAATTGCAACGGAATAAAAATATGACTCAAGCTCCCGGTTGGCAAGATTATGATTAATGATATAATGTTTTAAAGAATGTATAATATGAAAAACTATATAGTAAGTTCACTGTTGGGGTTATGCGTTTTGTGTAGTTCTTGCAATGATGAATGGAAGGACGAATTGTATACTGAAATGATTTCCTTTAAAGCTACCCCTGGCAGCAATGGTGTACACGATATTTATATGCGTTACCAACCTGATGGTACTGGCAAGTTTAAACTTCCAGTCATTGTCAGTGGGTCGCAAAACAATGCCCGCGATATTGATGTGAAAATCAGTGTAGATAATGATACTATAAATGATTTGAATATTGAGAAATACTCTAACCGCCAGGATTTGTGGTATCATCAACTTCCGGAAAAATATTATTCGTTTCCCACAGGAAATGTTTGTCACATTCCTAGTGGAAAGAATACCGAGACCTATCAAATAGATTTTAATCTGAAAGGAATTGACTTGAATGAAAAGTGGATACTTCCACTAAGTATAGATAGTGATCCTTTGTATGTTCAGAATTTATGGAAAGGGCGTAATAAAGCATTATTGCATATACATCTATTTAATGATTTTTCAGGTGAATATGTTGCCAATGCGATGAACATTTATTTGGGTGATAATAATAATGACCCAGCTACAGTATCTAGTCGTGAGTTGCGCGTAGTAGATGAAAAAAGTGTCTTTTTCTATGCTGGAACTTGGTGGGAGGAAGATGAAAATCGTGACAAATATAAAGTACTTGTTACCTTTGGTGAAGGTACATCAGATGAAAAAGGTGTTGTAACAGGACCAGTTGAGATAAGTGCAATGGATCCGGACAATCCAACTCATATTAAATCCTATGGTAATTGTTATTATCGTAGAAGTATAGAAAATCATCCGACGGAACCATTTATGGAAAAACATGTTACAGTGATATACCTAAATTATTACTATACAGATAATACTTCCGACCCTCTGAATCCGATTCGCTATCGTGCAACTGGAAGTATGGCAATGCAACGTACAATCAATACACTGATTCCGGATGAAGACCAGGCTATTCAGTGGTAATTTTAATATGAATAAACTTATAAGTATATGAAACATTTAGCATGCAAATTTATATTGTTTGTAGGGATGATAATCGCTGTTTCTTGCAGTGATTCTGAAGACGGAATTGTAGATAATTATACCGATGAACAATATGTACCCACTAATAATATCCTTTATGTGAAGGAATATGGGAAACAGGAAATGAATATGAATACAGTAGAGTCTTCTCCGGTATACTGCATTCATGTTGCAAAGGCTGGAATTGACAAGTCTCTACCTGCCCATGCGAAATTGTCTATCATCGATCAGGAAGAGCTAAACAAAACTTATGGGCTGATGGATAATATAGATTATCGTATTATTCCTAAGGAAACCTACTCTTTTTCAGTATCTACTACGGATTTGGAGTTTCAATCACAGGAAGGGAGTAAAGAAGTTAATGTAACTTTCCATTCAGATTTGATTTATGAAGAAATGAAGAAGAATGAAGGAGTCCAATATGTTTTACCAATCAGACTTCATAGTGAGAAGGACTCTGTTGACGTGCTGAAAAACGATATTCTTCTGTTAGTAGATGTAAAACAGCCTCAAATAACATTCAAAAAAGAGGAAGTACATTCCACTATGAAATTCAAAAATGTGGATGTACAGTTAGAGGCAAATCTTCGAAACATTCTGTCAAAATGGGATTTCACTTGTTCATTGAGCGATGATAATAAAGAAGTTTTAGTCAATGAATATAATAAACAGCATGGGACTGATTATTTACCGATGCCATCAACTGCTTATGAACTCCCAAATTTAGTTTTCAAGAAAGGTATTAACGAAGCTAATTTAACAATACCAGTTTCCCGTACTCCACTTGAAAGTGACAGGAATTATCTGTTGCCTTTGAAAATTCAAAGCATATCTTTGACAGGATTTGCTGTGAGTGATGAAGTTTGCTATTTGAGTTTGAATAATCCCAAGTATATAGTGGAAGATTGCGACCGTAGCACTTGGAGTGTCGTATTTTGCAATAGTGACCAAAAAAATGCTCCTTGGGGCGGTGGTGGAGATGGCGGTGGCGTTGGTATGTTATTTGACAACAACCTTTATACGTACTGGCATGCCAATTATGAAGCTGCCAATGATGATAATCAAAATCCGCAACAATTTCAGGGTTCACGGGATCTCCCTCATACGATTGTGGTAGATATGAAAAAAACAGTTCTTATTCATAGCTTAGGTTGGGTTCAACGTCAGAATAACGACTATCAAGACGTAAAGAAAATTGAATATTATGTGTCTGATGATGCAGAATTCATACTTGGTGGTAAAGAAGATTACACTCCTGTCGCTTTGAATAATTGGGAATATCTGACGGAACGTTCGTACCAGAAAATCAATGATGTGCAGTGGGAAAAGGTTTCAGATGAATACTTAACAAAAAAAATAAAAGGACATCTGTTGAAAATAAAAATTGTGGAGTCTTATCGTCCACCTCACTTGTCTAGCGGAAGTGAACTATTTGTAAAACAGATAGTAGCTATTGATGGAGAGCCTGTAAAATAATGAGTTTGGAAGACTATAATTGCAGAATGTAACTCATAAAGCTTATGGGTCCATTTGTAATCCTTAAATAAAAATGTGTGTACAAATTACAACAATTTGTTTAATTGAACAATTATAAAAAATGAAGAAAATCGTTTATGTATTATTGCTGTGCTTGTTATTCCCTGCTAAAAAGCTTCAAGCATGGAATGACAAAGTGCTAATTTCAACTCCCCGTTCATCCATACTATTGAACACGTGGGGAGAAGGTCAACAATTGCAATTCGCTTACTTTGGTGACAGAATTAATGAGGATCAAATTAATCAGGTCTTTGATTCATGGAACGGATTAAGTCGTCCGGTTTATCCCGTATTTGGTACTTCAGCTTATGAAAGTTCGGCATTACAAGTAGTTCATGCTGATAGCAACTTGACATTGGATTTAATCGTAGATAAAGTGGAAACTTTTGATGAAGAAAATGCCAAACTTACCGTTATCTATTTAAAAGACAGAGTTTATCCTTTTTATGTGACTTTGAATTATCGTGCTTTTAAAACTATAGATATTATTGAAACATGGGCCGAATATTCTCACAACGAAAAGAAAGCGGTAATACTTAAGCGCTTCGATTCAGGTCATTTTATGATTCGTAGAGGTAATGTATGGCTTTCTTCTCTACCTGGGCACTGGGGAGCTGAAACCCAAATTACTACAGAACCGCTAACTTCGGGAATGAAAGTGATCAAAAATATGGATGGAGTACGTAACGGATTGGGTGAACATTCAGAGGTTATGTTTTCATTAGATGGTAAACCTCAAGAAAATAGCGGACGTGTAATTGGAGCTATTTTATGTTGGGGGGGACGTACGAAAATCAGAATTGATTCTGATGACACGTATGGTAGCCATGTGCATCACGTATTTGCCGGAATGAATGAAGAAGCTTCTGAATACAAACTTGAACCTCGTGAAAAATTCACCACTCCCAAACTTGCCCTTACCTACTCTTGTGAAGGATTAGGCGGAGCTAGCCGAAACTTCCACCGTTGGGCTCGCATGGGAATGGTGCATAACTGTGATAAACCGAGAGACATTCTGTTGAACAGCTGGGAAGGAGTATACCTTAACATCAAAGAACAGGAAATGGATCAGATGATGAAGGATTTCGCAGCAATGGGTGGTGAGCTATTTGTAATGGATGACGGATGGTTTGGAAATAAATATCGTCGTGTGCAAGACAATTCATCATTGGGTGATTGGGTTGTAGATACCCAAAAATTACCTCATGGCATTAAAGGTCTTACAGATATTGCCAAAAAATATGGTATTAAATTTGGTATTTGGATTGAACCAGAATTTACTAATACTAAAAGTGAATTGATTGAAAAGCACCCTGATTGGGTACTGCGTCCTACAAATAGAGAATTAATGTGTGGCCGTGGCGGTACACAAATAGTACTGGATTTATGCAATCCTAAAGTACAGGATTTTGTTTTCAATGTGGTGGATGAGTTGTTGAGTAAAAATCCAGAAATTGCTTATATCAAATGGGATGCTAATGGAGAAGTTATGAACTATGGTTCAAGTTATCTGCCAAAAGATAAACAATCACATATTTATATTGACTATCATCGTGGCTTAATAAATGTATTGGAAAGAATCCGTGCTAAATATCCAGATGTAGTTATGCAAGCTTGTGGTAGTGGTGGCGGACGTGCCAGCTACGGAGTAATGCCTTATTTCAATGAGTTTTGGGTAAGTGATAATACAGATGCTTTGCAACGTCTGTTTATCCAATGGGGGACTTCTTACTTCTATCCATCTATAGCAATGGCGCAGCATGTCAGTGCATCACCTAATCATCAGACAGGTCGCATCGTTCCGTTGAAATTCCGCTTTGATATCGCTATGACAGGTCGTTTGGGTATGGAAATTCAACCAAAGAACATGAACGCTGATGAAAAGGAATTCTCAAAAAAAGCCATTGACACTTATAAAGGAATTCGTCCGGTTATTCAAAATGGAGATCAATATCGTTTGATTTCTCCATATGAAAAGAGAGGAGTAGCGTCTATGATGTATGTTGCTGAGAATAAAGAACGTGCGGTGTTCTTTGCTTTCAAAATGGAACACTATGTCAACCAACAATTACCGCATGTTCGTCTTGTTGGTTTGGATAAAAACAAGAAGTACAAAATCAGAGAATTAAATTTGGCTGCAGATGACAAACTTTGTTACTTGAATAATCGGGTATTCTCTGGCGACCTTTTAATGAACGCAGGTTTTGCTCTTGATTTGAATAAGGAATATGACAGTTGGGTATTGGAATTGATTGAGGTAAAATAAATTATAATATATAATTAAATGTATGGATGCAGTCGTATTTACTGCATCCATATTTCTTTTAAACATATTATATATGTTAAATATAAATTACAAGTTGTTAGTGTTTTATGTATTGTTAAGTGGGCAATTTTTTTCATCGTGTTCTCTAAGCAAAACGCAAGAAGTTCAAGAAAGTGGTAATCCAGTATTTGATGGATGGTACGCCGATCCTGAAGGTGTAGTATTTGACAATCGTTACTGGATTTTTCCTACTTATTCAGCTCCATTCGAGCAGCAACTTTTTCTAGATGCTTTTTCTTCATCTGACCTTGTGAGTTGGAAAAAACACTCCAAAATTCTTTCAGTAGAAAATGTTTCTTGGTTAAAAAAGGCTCTATGGGCACCCTCTATCATTTATGCAAATAAAAAATATTATCTATATTTTTCAGCTAATGACGTACATGAAGGTGAAATTGGTGGTATAGGTGTTGCTGTTGCTGATAGTCCGGAAGGGCCGTTCAAGGATGCGTTGGGTAAACCATTAATCAATGAGATTATAAATGGAGCACAGCCTATTGATCAGTTTGTATTCAAGGATGACGATGGCAGTTATTACATGTACTATGGAGGTTGGGGACATTGCAATATGATGAAATTAGGTGATGATTTTCTGCATATTGTACCTTTTGAGGACGGCTCTTTTTGCAAGGAAGTAACTCCTGAAAATTATGTTGAAGGACCTTTTATGCTAAAACATAGAGGAAAGTACTATTTTATGTGGTCAGAAGGTGATTGGACCGGCCCTGGCTATTGCGTAGCTTATGCCATTGCAGATTCACCATTCGGACCTTTTAAACGTATAGGTAAAATATTGGAACAGGACAAAAGCATTGCTACTGGTGCCGGACACCATTCTGTGATAAAAGGATTGAAAGATGATGAATGGTATATTGTATATCATCGACATCCATTAAATGAAAAAGATGGAAATGCTCGTGTTGTTTGCATTGAACGGATGTTTTTTGATGATGAAGGTTATATAAAACCTGTAAAAATGACATTTAGAGGCGTTAAAACCAGTCGTTTAACATTGTCAAGGTAAAGTATTGTTTTTTTTGTAATCAATTATTTATCAACCGTTGACGAAATTTAAATTATAAGTGATTTATAATTAAACGAAATAATGCAAAAAGACATAGAAAGATTGTTTACTTTGTAGCATTATCAGAAAACTTGTGAATTGATAACTTTTGTATGTGTAATTGCAAAAAGCAGAGGGTATTGACAGAACTAATTATTCGTTAACTCGATTTTGCCAACGGGGTAATCATTGTTGTATTTTGCTATAAAACAGTATAGTATGTATGAATTATACTTTAAGGTATGGTTAACATATCTTGTTTCCTTTCAAAATAACACATAGACATTTATTAATATTAAAATCACTAAATATGAAAAGAAAAACACTGAAAGTTATTATATTTTGCGCCTTTTTATTTTGTGGAATGTCAGTTTCACCGCAAACTCCAATCTATTTGGATAAAAGCCAACCAATTGAACAACGCATAGAAGATGCTCTTTCTCGTATGACTTTGCAGGAAAAAATTAATATTATTCATGCACAATCCAAATTCAGTGCTCCTGGTGTACCTAGATTGGGTATTCCAGAACTATGGTGCACTGATGGTCCAATGGGGGTACGCCCTGAAGTCATGTGGGATGAATGGGATCAAGCAGCTTGGACCAATGATTCTTGTATGGCTTTCCCTGCACTTTCTTGTCTAGCAGCTACGTGGAATCCAAGAATGGCTTCATTATATGGGAAAAGCATTGGTGAAGAAGCCCGATTCCGCAACAAAAGTGTATTGCTTGGCCCAGGTATAAATGTTTATAGGACTCCTCTTTGTGGACGTAACTTTGAGTATATGGGAGAAGATCCATATCTAATTAGTCACATGGTTGTACCATATGTTCAGGGAGTGCAAAGCAATGGAGTCTCAGCCTGTGTTAAGCATTTTGCTTTAAATAATAATGAAATTAACCGTCACACTTCAAACCCTATAGTTGACGACCGTACACTTTATGAAATCTATCTTCCCGGCTTTAAGGCAGCTGCTGTAGAGGGAAAAGCCTGGAGTTTTATGGGAGGCTATAATTTATTTCGAGGCGAACATGCTAGTTATAATCCAATTCTGATGAATCAGATTTTAAAAGAAGAATGGCAATGGGATGGTGTGGTCATATCGGATTGGGGAGCTGTTCATGATACACATACCGCTATAATTGGAGGATTGGATATGGAGTTCGGAAGTTGGACAGATGGTTTAACGGAAGGTACTAGCAATGCCTATGATAATTATTGGCTTGCAAACCCGTACTTGAAAGGAATAAAAGAAGGGATTTACACTGATAAAGAATTAAACGAAAAGGTGCGTCGAGTATTAAGACTTACATTCCGTACTGCCATGAATAATGATCGGCCGTGGGGATCGATGGTATCAGATGCACACAAGACCGCTTGCCGGAAGATAGGAGAAGAAGGTATTGTGCTGTTACAAAATAATGCAAATTTACTTCCAATTAATCTGTCAAAGGTAAAACGCATAGCTGTTATTGGTGAAAATGCCATTAAAATGATGACCGTTGGAGGTGGTTCCTCTTCTTTGAAAGTCAAATATGAAGTCACTCCTTTGGAGGGACTGAAAAAACGTATCGGAAAACAAGCTGAAATCATATATGCACGCGGATACGTAGGAGATCCTACCGGAGAATATAATGGAGTGAAAACTGGTCAAAATTTAAAGGATGACCGTAGTCCAAAAGAACTGAGGACAGAAGCTCTTCAAGTAGCTAGTAATGCTGATATCGTTCTTTTTATAGGAGGACTAAACAAAAGCGAATATCAGGATTGTGAAGGTACAGATAGAAAAACAATGGATTTGCCTTATAATCAAAATGAATTGATTATGGATTTGCTGCAAGTTAATAAAAAACTAGTTGTAATCAATATCAGTGGAACAGGTGTAGCTATGCCATGGAAAAATCATGTATCTACTATACTTCAAGCGTGGTATTTGGGAAGTGAAACAGGCAATGCTTTGGCTTCTATACTAATGGGAGATGTTAATCCTAGCGGTAAACTCCCATATACTTATTATGCTTGTCCTGATCAATGTGGTGCTCACAAATTAGGCGAATATCCAGGACATAAAGGAATGGATGTATTAGGGAATGAGGTCTATGATATACCCTATAACGAAGGATTATTTGTTGGCTACCGTTTCATTGATAAAAACAAGTTAAAACCTAATTTCCCTTTTGGTCATGGTTTAAGCTATACTACATTTGAGTATGGAAAAGCCAAAGTGAATAGTAAGGCTATAGAAAAGAGTGAAAAGTTATATATTACTATTCCAATTACAAATACAGGAAATCGTGCTGGAGCTGAAGTTGTACAGCTATATATTAAATGCTTGAACTCTTCTGTGATTCGACCAATTAAAGAATTGAAGGGATTTTGTAAAGTAGAACTTCAGCCCAATGAGACCAAAGAGATTTCGTTTACTATCACTGCTGAAGAACTTTCATTCTTTGACGAAAAACAGCATAAATGGATAGCTGAGTCTGGCAAATTCGAGGCATTGATGGCTTCTTCATCTGCTGATATTCGTTCTAAAGTTTGCTTCGAACTGAAATAATCAATATCATCTATTATAGTATTTAGTTTTATTATTAAACCTCTATAGGTTGCAGTATCAATATTTCGGTCTTTTACCGAACTATTGATACTGCAATAGTTTTACTATATTTAAGTATTACAAAGCGTTTATGTCTCCGTGGATAATAAGCTTTTTTCATAAAAAAAAGAAAAAACTCTTACAACTTAGCTATACTTAAATAATCATTTCCCGAAGTTTTGAATGTTTACAGTTTTTGCTGCTTATATTATATTTGTTTTAATCTTATTATATTATAATACTGACCTTTTAATTTTTAGTTGACTGTATGAAGAAATTTTTCCATTTTTTTCATGTATTTTTATGTGGTATTTTCTTTTTAAACAGTCTTGAATATAAAACAAGATTGGTTAAAACCAGTAAAGCAATAGAGACAAAACATAATTATCAAAAATATAAAACTATGAAAAATAAAAAGTATGCATTTTTATTTTTTTTAATTGTGCTATTATCAACAGGAATAGGTTGGGCACAAAATGAAAAAATAACGCTTCATTTGAACAATGTGTCTTTGGAGCATGTACTAAACAAGATTGAAGAGAAAACAGTGTATTCTTTTCAGTACAGCAAACAGGTGATTGATGTTCGTCAAAAGCGAACCATACATGTTGACAAACAAACAATAGATTCTGTATTGAACATTTTGTTGAAAGGAACGTCTATTCAGTATCAAATCAAGAAAAAACAAATTATTCTGAACGCTAAAAAAGAGGTTAAAACAAATAATAAAAAGCTGAAAGGTATAATTAAAGATAGTAAAACCGGAGAACCAATAATTGGAGCAAGCATTGCGGTGGAAAGGGAAGAAATTGGTGCAATCAGTGATATCAATGGTCATTTTGAAATGAACGTTTCACCTGATAAAAAGATTATTATTTCTTATATCGGTTACGTGTCTCAAGTTCTTGATGTACAAAACAAATCGTTTTTAGAAATATATTTGAATGAAGATATAAAACTCATTGATGAAGTTGTGGTCGTAGGTTACGGTTCGGTATCGAAGAAAAATCTTACAACTGCTATTGCACAAGTGAAAACAGATAAAATTTCACAAGCAGGAGTCAGTCATGTAAACCAGTTGCTGATGGGACGAGCGGCTGGATTACAAGCTACAGTGAACAGCATGCAGCCTGATGGGAGAGTGAATATTTCAATTCGTGGAGGAGGAAATCCGATCTATGTTATAGATGGTATTGTTATGCCGAATAATGCCATCAGTGGAAATTGTGGTCAAGTGGGACTTCCGAATAATATCGACCGTAATGGCCTTGCCAATTTGAATCCGGCAGATGTGGAGTCTGTGGAGATTCTTAAAGATGCTTCTGCTGCTATCTATGGCATTGGAGCTGATAATGGAGTAATATTGATTACTACCAAAAAAGGTAAAGAAGGGGTACCGAGTATCGTGTATGATGGCAGCTATTCTTTTGTACGCAACTATCCTTATTTAGATGTGCTCAATTCGAAAGAATATATGGAGTTAGCTAATGTTTTCAATAGGGAAAATTATCTATATAACAACAAGCAATATCCTTATGGAACAACTCCTTATGATGGAAAATGGGAACCTCAATTTTCTGAAGCGGATATACAAAATGCGACCAATACGGATTGGAAGGATTTAGTACTGCGCCATGGTTTCCTTACCAAACATAATCTGACTATTAGTGGAGGATACTCTAAATTTAAGTATTATCTAGGAGGAAGTTACATGAAGCAGCAAGGTACTGTATCGAAATCAGATATGAGTAAATATATTGTTCATGGAAATTTAAGTTTGGATTTGTTCCCTTTCCTGAATTTGACGTCAGTTTTTAATGCAAATCAGAATTCATATAATAATGGTATAATTGGTACCGATACTGGAAATCAAGGAGATGTCGCCCCCAGTGTTTTGACTTCAGCGCTCTTGTATCCATCTTATTTGCCAGTAAAACAGGATGATGGGAATTACACTATTTTCCGGAATATACCTAATCCAAAAGCGATGGAAGATATAGTGGACTATAGCAGAGAAAATGGATACAGTTTAAATTTTTCTGTCAACATGAAACTGTATAAAGATATTCTTGTATTTAAAGGAGTGTATGGCATGAATCAGGAAAATGTCAGAAGATCAACATTTATTCCATCCGATGTGTATTTTGCCCGCATGTATAAGTCAAGGGGAAATATTTTCTCGCAACGCAGGCAAACACAGACAATAGAAGCTATGTTGTCATTTTCGAAATACATGTTCAATATCGTACAAGTGGATGTAATGGCTGGAATGGGTAAATATCTAGAGAGTAATGAAGGATATGGAATCTCTTACGAAGATACACATGACATGATTAATGAGCATGATATCAGTTCAGCTAAAGGAAAGATATATCCAACTTCTCACACATTGAAAAACGAGAAAAGATCTCAGTTTTTTAAAATCAGTTTTGATGTTTTGGATAGGTATGTCGTTTCGGCAACCCTTCGCCGGGATGGAACTGATAAGTTTTTCCCCGGGAAAAAATATGCCCTGTTTCCATCTGTATCTGCAGCGTGGAAGATTTCAAATGAGAACTTTCTCAAGAATGTTTCTTGGGTTAACTTGTTAAAATTGAGAGCTAGCTATGGTAAAACCGGGCAGGATAACTTAGGCAGTTCACTTTACGGTGTGTATGAGCCTAGCGGATTTAAAGTGGGATTCAGTGACAATAGTATTTTTTATGTACCTTGTGTGTCAATGGGAACAAATTATCCTGACGTTAGTTGGCAAAAAACAATTATGAAGAACATCGGATTAGATTTCTTTTTGGCGAAAAACCGGTTAAGTGGTAGCATAGATTTGTTCCGTAATGATGTAACTAGTTTGTTGGGCTATGCATCAACATCTCCTCTCGCAATTTATCCTACTCGCCCCATAAACGGAGGTCATTACTTTCGTCAAGGATGGGAAATCATGCTTGATACTAAAAATATTGTAGGGGAACTTACCTGGAATACGCAGATAACCTTCTCGAAAAACAATTCGTTCTGGAAAGCAAGATTACCGAATTATGATTATCGCTGTTATCAAAAAAGAGAAAAGGAACCTATGAATGCCTACTATTACTATAAGATGAATGGTATTATCAATGCTGATCGCAGCAATATGCCGGAATCACAAAAATCATTGCAGGCAGAAGCACAACTTCCGGGTTGTCCAATTATTGATGATAAAAACAAGGACGGAAAAATCGACGAAAGCGATATATATCTAAAAGATAATACTCCAGATGTCTATATCGGTTTCGGAAATACATTTAACTATAAGAATTGGGAGTTCAGTTTCTTTATGTACGGACAATTTGGAATCCTCAAATCTAATATTGCTTATAGAGCAGCATTACCTGGTCCATTGGCAGTAGATTATCCGGAAAACACCAACAAATATGCATATCTGCTTTGGAACTCTCAAACCAATCCCAATGGTACTCGTCCCGGATTGGCTATTGATCGCATGGGTGCGTTGCCAGGAGGTGCCGGTGTCAATATAGACATGGAAAATGCCTCATTTGTGAGAATGAGAAACATGACATTATCATACAATTTCAGGGATAAACTTTTGGGAAAACTAAAAAAATATGTAAGAGGCATCAAGCTTTATGTGGATGTCCAAAATCCATTTATCATCAGCAAATTCAAAGGATTTGACCCAGAAATATATACCGGTGGTGGAGCAAACAATGCTTCCAGAGGTGAATATCCCCAGGCCCGTACATTCTCACTTGGAACAAACATTACGTTCTAATCAACATTAATAACTATGAATATGAAAAATATAAAATCCTTCATACTGTTTTTTATTACATCAATAGCTGTATACGGCTGTGAAGATAATTTTGACCCCAAACTTTACGGGACGTTGAATCCGGAAAACTATCCTACGACAGAGAGTGAATATGAAGATTACACTATGACGTGTTATATTCCTTTTACGACAACATGGCAGTACCAAATAGCAAACGATCCTGGACAACATAGTTTTTATATTCCCGAAGGGGGAATCCTAAGGGTATTTGAAGCTCCGTCTGATAATATGGCTGCCTGGAACTTAGGTTGGGGATCATGGATGAAACTATCACAGGCTGATTACAGAGATTGTGTCTACGCAGAGCGTTCATGGGTAGGTGAGCATAATATAAACCACATTCCTAAGCTAGCCCAAATTACTCGTTTTACAGAGATTATTGCTACTTTGGAGAAGGCTGACGATCAAATCTTCAAAACTGTCAGCAAGAAAAGACTATTAGGAGAGGCGCATTTATGCAGAGGTCTTATGCTTTATTACCTCATGCACATTTATGGACCATTACCTGCAATTGTTGACAAAGATGATATTAACAATGAAAATGCTTTGAAAAATTTAGTCAGACCTTCACTGGATGATATGACTACCTGGATTTACAATGATTTCCAATATGCCATGGAAAATCTGCCTGATGCAGTAAAGGAACACGGCCGTTATACGTCAGATTATGCTAAATTCTGTATGATGAAGCATTGTCTTAATGAAGGTGCACACATGAAAGGCTATTATGAAAAAGCGATGCAGATGTATCGTGAACTTAGCAAAGATAATCGATATAGCTTGTTTACAAAGGGAGATAATTCTTATGTAGATATGTTTAAGGCTATAAATGATTTCAACTCCGAAATCATTATGGCTGTAAGCTGTGATCCTTCGGCAAACGGAGACGTTAGTAGTGGTAATTTTTTCCCTCTATCTATGCTTGCTACACCAAACGATGCCTCCAAGGTGGATGACAAAGGAAATCCTACTCCTTTCAACTATCAAGGAGGTGGATGGATGCAAGCATACAATGTTTCACCGAAACTTTATGACAGTTATGAAGCGAAGGATAAACGCCGTGCAGTGATATTAGATGAGTATTGGGTAAATAATCAAGGTATAGTTACTGAAAAGGTAACCAGAGAAGATTTGAACAAGAGATGGAGCGGATATATTATTTATAAATACCCAATCGAGACCAACACGACTTTTCAAGGGAACGATTTTCCATTGGCTCGCTGGGCTGATGTGTTGCTGATGATGGCAGAGGTAGAAGTGAGACAATCTAACGCTGCACCTTCTCCACAGGCAGTAGAAGCGGTTAATCAAGTGAGAAGAAGGAGCGGACTAGATGATTTGTCTGTTCAACAAACTGCAACTAAGGAGGCTTTTCTAGATGTCATATTAGATGAAAGATCAAAGGAATTTCTATATGAGGGACATCGAAAAATAGATTTAATACGCTTCAATAAATATTCACAAGCATGTTTCAAAGCAAAAGGGACATTGCCTACACACCAGTACATACCACTACCCAATTACTTGGTGGAACAAGCTAAATCGTACGGAAAACAATTGAGTCAAACCTACAACCGTCCTCAATGGGAAGATGATATTGCATTGGCTAACTAAAATAAACTTACATGAAAATTAGAAACTTACTTATTAGCTCTTTATATGTTTGTCTTGTATGCATTTGTATTTCGAATGTTCGAGGACAGCCTCATAGTACCCAACTTCAAGGAGGATACCTTTTTATCCATATGCGACATGAAGACTATGGACGTATGTACTATTACATAAGTAGAGATGCACGTACATGGACAAAATTGAATAATAATCAACGGGGCAATGCTGAATATAGAGGATATCCCGATATTATAAAAGGTCATGATAACAGATATTATATGATTGGTGTTTCGGAAAAGACTCAAAAGCCATTGCTTTGGACCTCAAGGGATCTTGTAGCGTGGAGTATTGAAAAGGAACTTCCAGTATCCCCTTTTGTCCTTACCGATAATTATTATACCGGAGGAAATAGGTTTGGCGCACCTAAATTGTATTATGACGAAGATCCCAAGCAGTATATTGTTACGTGGTATGCGGCCAAAAAAGGAGTCAAAGGAAATGATGAATGGAAAAGTATGCGTACATATTATGTGCTGACAGAAGATTTTAGTTCTTTTTCATCACCAAAACGTTTGTTCGATTTTCCAAGTAAAGCTGATTCTGAAATGGCTACCATTGATGTCATAATCCGAAAAATTGGTAAAAATTACTATGCGGTTATCAAGGACGAACGGTGGCCGGAAGATGGTATTTCCGACGGGGAAATCTATTCGGTTGGCTAAATCGTCATATTTGACGGGTCCTTATTCTTTGGTAAATCCTAAGCATCCTGTTACCACTCCCTATACTTATTTCGAAGCTCCTATCCTCATGCCCAAACCTGGCAATAAGGGATGGATGATTTTCTCTGAAAGATATCCGCACGAATATGTACGCTTTGATGCGGAGCATATAGAGGCAGAAAAATGGGAAGTTTGTGATTGTAATATTCCCGACTCCCGACACGGAGCTATGGTGCGTTTGAGTGAAGAGGAGTATAATCACGTTTTATCATCATTCTCACAAAAATAAAAAATATGCGTATGAAAAATTTTTATTTGTTATTATTAATAGGATTATTTGCTACCACAGTATATGCCAAGAAAAAAATGAGTCTGTTCTCACCAGACAAGACTATAAAAGTGGAGTTTTGTCTGTCTGATAAGATTTACTACGATATTTATTACAACGATGAAATTCTATTAAAGGACAATTATCTCCGTTTGTTTTTGAATAACGAAATCCTGGGAGATAATCCGAAATTACTACGGCAGAAACGTAAAAGTTTCTCGGAAGAACTGAAGCCAGTTGTGCCTCTTAAATTCTCTACTGTTATGAGTCGTTATAACACTCTTATACTTGATTTCAAAGGATATTCCATCGAATTTTGTGCTTTTGATGACGGGGTAGCTTATCGTTTTATTACTCATAAAACTGATAAGGTTGAGGTACTTGGAGAAGATTTTGCTATTTCTTTTCCTAAAGAATATCTGCTCCATTTGCAGCAACCTTCAAGTTTTAAAACACCTTATGAAGAAGAGTATACACATATTTCCAGTCAAGAATGGAAGGATACGGACAAAATGTCTGTGCTTCCCATATTGATTGATACACGCAAGCAATATAAAATATTAGTTGGCGAATCTGATCGTTTCGATTATCCGTGTATGTTTTTAAAAGGAAACGGTAAAAACGGATTGAATGCAATCTTTCCCAAAGTGCCTTTAGAATTTGCAGAAGAGGGAGATTTGAGTATGAAAATTACTAAAGAGGCTGATTATATAGCACAAACTGAAGGAAATCGGAATTATCCATGGCGCTATTTTGTAATTACGAGCGAAGACTCTCAACTCATTGAAAATACGATGAATTACAAATTAGCCACTAAAAGTGTTCTTGAAGACAATTCATGGATTAAGCCAGGTTTGGCAAGTTGGGAATGGTGGCACGATGCAGCTCTTTATGGTCCAGATGTCAATTTTGTATCAGGATGCAATTACGATACTTATAAATATTATATAGATTTTGCTTCATCATTTCATATTCCATATATTGTAATGGATGCAGGATGGGCTGAAACCGTACTTAATCCTAACAAACCCAATTCACAAATGCGCTTACCCGAGTTGATTCAGTATGGAAAAGATAAGAACGTAGGCATAATCTTATGGCTGTCGTGGGTGGCTGTTGAACAAAACTTTGATTTATTCAAGACTTACGAAGAATGGGGTATTAAAGGCATAAAAATCGACTTTATGGACAGAAGCGACCAGTGGATGGTAAATTTTTATGAGCGTGTGGCTAAAGAAGCAGCTAAACATCATCTTTTGGTTGATTTTCATGGCTCTTTTACTCCTGCAGGTTTGGAGTATAAATATCCGAATGTTGTTTCCTATGAAGGAGTGAAAGGTTTGGAACACATGAGGGGATGTTATCCAGATAATAGTATATACCTTCCTTTTATGCGTAATGCTGTAGGTCCAATGGATTATACTCCGGGACCCATGATTAGCATGCAGCCTGAACTTTATAGTGCTCAACGTCCCAATTCTGCAGGTGTAGGAACACGAGCTTTCCAATTAGCTACATTCATTCTTTTTGAGAGTGGATTGCAAATGTTAGCTGACAATCCGGTTAACTATCGAAAAAATGAGAATTGCACCCGTTTTATTTCACAAGTCCCTGTAACATGGGATCAGACCAAATCGCTCAAAGCTAAGGTTGGAGAGTATGTCATTGTAGCAAAACGCAAAGGGAATAAGTGGTTTATTGGCGGTATAACCAATAATGCAGAAATGGAAAGAAAATTTGAAATTTCCCTTGATTTTCTAAATGAAGGGCGTTCTTATCAAATGAGTAGTTTTGAAGACGGCATTAATGCTAATCGTCAAGCAACTGATTATAGACACAAACTGTCTACCGTTACAAAATCTTCTTCCATTACTATTTCAATGAAAAGAAATGGTGGTTTTGCAGCTATTATAGAATAATAATAAATGTTAATCTGATTATGAAAACATGTTGGGATTTTCTTATGATATTCTTTATTGGTATATTGAGAGAAGCATGTACCGCCCATCATATCGATGTGACTGATGAACAAATGAATCAATTTGTCAGTGATTTGATGGATCACATGACATTATGCGAAAAAATAGGTCAGTTGAATCTGCCATCCGGAGGTGATATCACAACAGGAACTGTGAAAAACGGAGAACTTAGCGAAATGATTCGTAAACAGGAAATAGGTGGATTTTTTAATGTGAAAGGAATAGATAAAATCTACGAATTGCAACGCTTGGCTGTAGAAGAGAGCAGGCTGAAAATTCCCTTGCTTGTTGGTGCTGATGTAATTCATGGCTATGAAACAATTTTCCCCATTCCATTGGCTCTCTCGTGCAGTTGGGATACCTTGGCTGTCGAAAAATGGCTCGCATATCTGCTATAGAAGCAAGTGCAGATGGTGTAAATTGGACATTCAGTCCAATGGTAGATATTTGTCGTGATGCTCGTTGGGGACGTATTGCGGAAGGAAGCGGGGAAGATCCTTATCTTGGTTCTTTAATGGCGAAAGCCTATGTACGGGGATATCAGGGAAAGAATTTGCACTTTATGGAGCTTCGGAATCTGGACGTGATTACAATACAGTAGACATGAGCCGCTTACGAATGTATAATGAATATCTTGCTCCTTACAAAGCTGCTGTAGATGCAGGAGTAGGTAGTGTCATGAGTTCATTCAATATTGTCGATGGAATTCCAGCCACTGCGAACAAATGGCTGCTTTCTGATTTGCTCCGAAAAGAATGGGGATTCAAGGGATTGTTGGTTACAGATTATAACTCTATTGCCGAAATGTCTTCGCACGGCATTGCCCCTTTAAAAGAAGCATCTGTACGCTCTCTGCAGGCAGGAACGGATATGGACATGGTATCGTTTGGTTTTCTGAATACATTGGAAGAGTCTCTTCAAAATGGAGAAGTTACCGAAGAACAAATCAATACGGCTTGTCGTCGTGTGTTGGAAGTTAAATATAAATTAGGCCTGTTTGACAACCCTTATAAATATTGCGATACATTACGAGCATCGAAACAACTTTATACTACTGAGCATCGCTCTATTGCACGTAGCATTGCATCTGAAACATTTGTTTTGCTAAAAAATGAGAAGTCATTGTTACCCATTTCCACTAAAGGGAAAATAGCACTGATTGGTCCGATGGCTAATGCACGTAACAATATGTGCGGAATGTGGAGTATGATGTGTAATCCTTCCAAACATCGTACATTACTGGAAGGGATGCGCTCTGCTATTGGCAATAAAGGGGAAGTCCTCTATGCTAAAGGAAGTAATATCTTCTATGATGAAAATCGCGAAAAGACAGCCACAGGCATGCGCCCATTGGAGCGTGGAGATAATCAAACTTTATTGAAAGAGGCTTTGTAGACTGCCGCCCGAGCAGATGTTATTGTAGCTGTCTTAGGTGAATGTTCGGAAATGAGCGGAGAATCTGTTTCACGAATCACACTAGAAATTCCAGATGCTCAGCATGATTTGTTGAAAGCATTGGTGAAAACAGGAAAGCCGGTAGTATTACTTCTGTTCACAGGACGTCCTTTAGTGCTAACTGAGGAAGCAGCTAATATTCCTTCCATTCTAAATGTTTGGTTTGGAGGAAGTGAAGCTGGAGATGCTATTGCTGACGTACTGTTTGGAAAAGTGAATCCAAGCGGAAAATAGACAACATCATTCCCACGTTCTGTTGGTCAACTCCCATTATATTATAATAGTCATAATACAAGTCGCCCTGATCCGGACAGAAACGTGTTTAATCGTTATACAAGTAATTATTTAGAAGATAGTAACGAACTATTATATCCATTTGGCTATGGACTGAGTTATACCCATTTCCAATATGACGATATGGTATTAAGTTCTAATGTTTTGAAGAAAGGGGAAAATTTGATAATTTCTGTTATTGTTACAAATGAAGGTGATTATGATGGCTGTGAAGTCGTACAATTATATTTGCATGATATCTATGCCGATGTAGTTCGTCCTGTAAAGGAACTGAAAAATTTCAAACGCATTTTCTTAAAGAAAGGGGAAAGCCGTGAAGTTAGGTTTGTAATCACAGAAGAGGATTTGAAATTCTATAATTCGAATTTACAATATGTTTATGAACTAGGCGATTTTGAAGTTATGGTAAGAACAAACAGCCGGAATGTACAGTCTAAAACTTTTTTTGCAGAATAGCTTTTACCCGTCCTTCTTGCATAATATTTATGTAGAATATTTGCTCTTAAAATATTTGTTTAATAGCAGTATCGTAAAATATAACAGGAAAATGTTTATTGTTTTCTGTACTTGATTTTTATGCTTGGTATCACGAAGTTTGTATAACATGGATTTATGCTCAAAAAGAATATAAGTTCAATAATGAGAGATTGAAAATATTTGCTTTATTATGAAATTGAGGACAGTGTTTTTTCGTAAACCTGTAGTAATCATTTACAAATGAATGATATATAATGATTTGTTTAGTTTTAATTTATTCTTGAAATAATATAGTTATGGAAAAAATATACTTTTACTTTTGATATGGATAGTCTGTGGATTTACTTATGTACATGCTCATGATTCGCTGTGGAACATAAAGACATCAGACTATCATGATGCTTATTATGGTACTGCTGTAGGAAATGGAGGAATCGGTATTTTACCTTGGAAAGAACCTTTTTCCGTCAAGCAGATTGTACTGAACCATGTATTTGATGCGGAAGCTCCTCATGAGGTCAGTAGACTGATTCGTGGCATCAATCCTTTCAGTATGAATGTGAAAATGGATGGTCAAGTAGTGGATGGAACACATATATCCGGATGGGAGCAGTGTATCCTTTTGAAAGAAGCCTTACATCAGACTCGCTTTGTCTATGCAAATAAACTTGAAGTATCTTATAGTATCTGGGCCTTGCGCAGTATGCCTTATGCTGGTTTGATACAAGTGAAAGCTTTAACACCGGTCGACTTGTCTGTGGAAAATGGGGCTGAAGTTTCCGATGAGTATCTACAGCCTAGAGTGCAACGGAAAAGTATACAGGATTATGGACTTCATCTAAAACTCTTGCGTACTTCAGCTTTAACTAGACACAGAAATTTGCAAGTCTTTGCCACTTCGGCTTTCATTTTTGAGAATGTACTGAGGTGTAAGAGTTTGATAATAAAAGAAATATATTTGCAAAACATTTAAAAACAGGAGAAGAATTTTCCTTTGCTTTGCTGGGTACCGTCTGTTCGCAACGTGATTTTATAGACCCTTGTAATGAATCCGACGCTCTTTGTGGCATAAAAGTTCCTGTCTCTTGGAATGCCGTAGCAAAGGGATCGCGTATACCGAAATTTTCTGATGGCGTGACCCGTGAATACGAGGGATATGATGGTCAGATTATTAAACAGGCAGATGCAAACTTATTGGCATATCCACTGAAAGCTATCACTCGTCCTGAAGAAATAAAGAGAGATTTACTCTACTATGAGCCCCAAATAGACAAAAGTGGACCTGCTATGTCCTATTCTGTATTGGCTCTGCAGTATGCCCGTTTGGGTGATGGGGAGAAGGCCTATGAATTGTTTGTGCGTAGTTTCTGTCCCAATCAACTGCCGCCTTTCGGGGTGATTTCTGAAGGTGCTGGGGAAACAAACCCTTATTTTACTACTGGTGCAGGTGGATTACTTCAAATGGTAATTAATGGCTTTTGTGGTCTAGACTTAACTGACAAAGGTATCAAACAGTTGCCTTCAGCACTCCCTAAGCATTGGAAGAAAATTATTTTAACGTGAGTTCGATATAAGATTAAAATATTCTTTTGATTATAAGGAACATAGCGATAAAAGTATTAAATTTATAGTGCTCACTTATAACATTCAAACGATTACCACTATGTTCACAGAGGCTAAATTTACAGAGATTTATTGTATGGCAGATGATTTCTGCAAGGAATTTACGCTGTAACAGAAAAAATATATGTTCGAAGATACGACTCATACGCATCGGAACAAACCGAACCGTATGAATGATGCTGAAATAATGGTTATCCTTATTCTGTTCCATTCGGGAGGATTCAGATGTTTCAAGCATTATTACAAGGAATATGTCTGCAGACATTTGACACATCTTTTCCCCCGGTGTGTATCTTACAACCGTTTTGTGGAATTGGAAAAAGAAGTTCTTTTGCCGCTGACCATCTTCATCAAGCAAGTGTTCTTAGGTACATGTACCGGTATCAGCTTCGTGGATTCCACCCCGCTTCGTGTATGCCGTAACCAACGGATACTGATACACAAGACTTTTGAAGGGTTGGCTACCCGTGGAAAGTGCTCCATGAGATGGTTCTTCGGATTCAAACTCCATCTAATAATCAATGACAAGGGAGAAATCCTGAATTTCATGTTCACTCCTGCAAACGTGGATGACAGGGAACCATTGAAACAAGGGAATTTCTTGAAGAATATCAAAGGAAAGCTTTGTGCCGACAAAGGATATATCGGTTAGGCACTGTTTGAAAAACTGTTCTTGAATGGTATTCAATTGCTTACCAAAGTGAAAAATAATATGAAAAAATTCATTGATGACTGTAGCAGACAAGATTTTATTGCGCAAACGTGCATTGATTGAAACTGTTAATGACGAATTGAAAAATATTGCACAGATTGAACATTCCAGACACCGTTCATTCAACAACTTTATAGCAAATGCTCTTTCAGCTATTGCTGTGTACTGTTTCTTTGAAAAGAAGCCTGCCATTGATGTGAATTTTATCAAGGACAGGCAACTTACATTGTTTTGAATTATATCGAACTCACGTTATTTCAAGTGCCACAGAGGGGCAGCAACTTCGTTTTTCTTACTTTGGAGAGCGGATTGAAGAAAATCAGATTCACCAGGTGTTTGATTCCTGGGCAGGCTTTCATCGTCCGGCCTATCCGGTGTTCGGTACTTCCACTTATGAAATATCAGCACTCCATGCGGTGCATGCTGATGGTAATCAGACACTGGATTTAGTTGTCGACAAGGTCGAACAGAATCCGGTGAAGGATGCCATACTGACTGTGATTACGATGAAAGACCGTGTATATCCTTTCACTGTAAAAATGTACTATAAGGCTTATCAGCAGATAGATATGATAGAAACATGGGTGGAGGTGTCTCACAACGAGAAAAAGGCGGTGGTACTTAAACGCTTTGACTCCGGTCATTTTCTGATTCGTCGCGCGGATGTATGGATATCTTCTTTGCACGGACATTGGGGAGCTGAGACACAGCTTGAAAGTGAGCCGTTGGTTTCCGGAATGAAAGTGATTAAGAATATGGATGGTATCCGCAACGGGTTGGGTGATCATTCGGAAGTGATGTTTTCTCTTGATGGCAAGCCGCAGGAAAATAGTGGCCGTGTAATTGGTGCAGCACTTTGCTGGAGCGGACGTACTAAGATCAGAGTGGATATGGATGATACGTTCGGCAGATCTGTACACAGTATTTTTGCCGGAATGAATGAAGAAGCTTCCGAGTATAAACTGGAACCGGAAGAAGTATTCACTACTCCGGTACTGGCGCTGACTTATTCGCAGGAAGGTATTGGCGGTGCCAGCCGTAATTTCCATCGGTGGGCACGTGCAGGTATGGTTCACGGTTGCGACAAGCCACGGGATATCCTGCTCAATAGTTGGGAAGGTGTATATCTGAATATTAAAGAACCTGAGATGGACCAGATGATGAACGACATTGCTTCTATGGGAGGTGAGCTTTTTGTGATGGACGATGGCTGGTTTGGCAGGAAATATCGCCGGATAAATGACAACTCTTCGTTGGGCGATTGGGTGGTAGATACGGAAAAGCTGCCTAATGGTATTCAAGGGCTGACCGATACGGCTAAGAAATATGGAATCAAATTCGGTATATGGATCGAACCGGAGTTTACGAATACAAAGAGTGAGCTGATTGACAATCATCCCGACTGGGTATTGCGTGCCGGAAGCCGTGAACTGTCATGTGGTCGTGGCGGTACGCAAGTGGCACTCGATTTATGTAATCCGAAAGTACAGGATTTTGTCTTTCATGTAGTCGATACGCTATTGGCAAACTATCCGGATATTGCTTATATCAAGTGGGACGCAAACGGCGAATTGCTGAACTACGGTTCTTCTTATTTGCCGAAGGACAAGCAATCGCATATCTATATAGATTATCACCGTGGTCTGGTCAGAGTGATGGAACGGATTCGTGCTAAATATCCGGATGTAGTGATTCAGGCATGTGGAAGCGGTGGCGGACGTGTCAGCTATGGAGTAATGCCTTATTTTGATGAGTTCTGGGTCAGCGACAATACTGATGCCTTGCAACGTTTGTTTATCCAGTGGGGTACTTCTTATTTCTATCCTTCTATTGCGATGGCACAACATGTCAGTGCTTCTCCGAATCATCAGACGGGACGTGTGGTGCCGCTTAAATTCCGTTTTGATGTAGCGATGACCGGTCGTTTGGGAATGGAGATCCAGCCAAAGAATATGACCGATGAAGAAAAAGACTTCTCAAAGAAGGCGATTGCCACCTATAAGTCTATCCGTCCTGTGATACAGTATGGTGACCTTTATCGTTTGATATCTCCTTACGACCGCAAGGGGGTGACTTCGATGATGTATGCCACGGAGGATAAGAGCCGTGCTGTATTCTTTGTCTATAAGATGGAGCAATTTGTCAACCAGCTTCTGCCGCGTATTCGTATGGCAGGACTCGACCCGAAAAAGAACTATAAGATTCGTGAGCTGAACGTGGCTCCGGGAGCCAATCCCTGCTTCTTGAATGATCGCGTATTCTCGGGGGCATTGCTTATGAATACCGGTATCGAGCTGCAACTGGAACGTGAATATGCAAGTTGGGTACTTGAGCTGACCGAGATTTAGAAACATGGCAAAATAGTACTTTGGGATAATCTTTCAGAGAAACGGTATGAATCCAAACTCAACAGTATGGATTTATACCGTTTTTTGAATGGATATGTCAAAAACAATCCGTATGTTTGCCATGTTTATTAAAAAGTGAAATTATATTTCATTTACTAACTTGGAATCTTTCTATATGGATATGAAAAAAATAAAACGGTTTGTATTGCTGCTGATAATGGCCTTTCTTGCAGTGAATGTACAGGCGCAACTGGAACAGGCTGTGAAGAATATTTTCGCTGGAGATACAATAGCAACCCATCCGGTAACTTTGCACCGGGATTCGGATTCTGTCCGTGTGGCAAATCTGCAGAAATCGTTGGAAGAGGCACGTCTCAATGAAGCAAACATGCGTCTGGAGATGGAAGAAATGAAACTTCAGATGTTTGCCGCCGATTCGGTGAAGGTATCCCAGCAACGGCAACGGATTGATTCTTTGCGTCAATTCACTAAAGGAGTGCCTGTCATTGCCGAAGGAGATACTTTATTCTATCTTTTTACAAAACGTGGAGGATATACCCCTCAACAGCGTGCCCAAATGACTGGTGCCGCCATAGAGGAACTGGGAAAGCGCTTTAATCTCCGTCCCGATTCCGTATCCATAGACCATTCGGATATTGTGTCCGACTTGATGTACGGCAATAAGGTATTGCTCTCCCTTACCGATCAGGACGCTTTGTGGGAAGGAATTTCCCGTGATTCCCTTGCTAAAGGGAGACAACAGAATGTGATCACCAAACTGCATGAAATGAAGGCTGAGCATAGCGTCTGGCGTATGGTGAAACGTATTCTTTATTTTCTGTTGGTGATAGTAGGGCAATATTTTCTGTTCCGTCTGACGAACTGGTTGTTCCGCAAATTGAAGGTACGCATCCTGCGGCTGAAAGATACAAAAATAAAACCTGTATCCATTCAGGGATACGAATTGCTGGATGCGCAGAAACAAGCTAATCTTTTAGTCTTTCTGGCAGGTATCGGGCGCTATATTCTCATGGGATTGCAGTTGCTGTTTTCCGTACCGTTGGTTTTTATCATTTTCCCGCAGACGGAGGGGCTTGCCTATCGTTTACTCGGTTACATCTGGAATCCGATTAAGGGCATCTTTGTTGGTATTATCGATTATATTCCCAACTTATTTACGATTATTGTTATTTGGTATGCGGTAAAATACCTGGTACGCCTTGTTCTCTATCTGGCACGTGAAATAGAGGCGGGACGTCTGAAGATTAACGGCTTTTATTCGGATTGGGCAATGCCGACTTTTCATATTATCCGTTTTTTGCTTTACGCTTTTATGATCGCGATGATTTACCCTTATTTGCCGAAGTCCAACTCAGGCGTATTTCAGGGAATCTCGGTTTTTGTCGGGTTGATTGTTTCACTTGGTTCAAGCACGGTGATTGGTAACATTATTGCAGGACTGGTGATCACCTATATGCGTCCGTTCAAGATGGGCGATCGGATTAAATTGAATGATACCGTCGGGAATATTATAGAAAAGACTCCTTTGGTGACCCGTATCCGTACACCGAAGAATGAAGTGGTGACGGTTCCCAATTCGTTTGTGATGTCATCGCATACGGTGAACTATAGCACTTCAGCGCGTGAATATGGTCTGATCATTCATGCTGAAGTGTCAATCGGGTATGATGTACCTTGGCGAAAGGTTAATCCGTTATTGATTGATGCGGCATTGAACACTCCCGGAGTGGTGGACGATCCGCGTCCGTTTGTGCTGGAGACTTCGCTGGAAGACTGGTATCCGGTTTATCAGATTAATGCTTATATCAGGGATGCTAATCAGATGTCACAGATTTATTCGGATTTATATCAGAATATCCAGGATAGATTTAATGAAGCGGGAATTGAGATCATGTCTCCGCATTATATGGCTGTTCGTGACGGAAATGCTACGACAATGCCTAAGGATGATTTAAGTAAGAGTAACCCTGCGGATACAGCTAATCAGAGTAACAAACCTGAGTAACATAAGCTTGATTGTGTGATTTTCTTTTCATCTGCTGGAATAAAGGGTTACTATAAATAAGCAGAGCGCCCCCTTCCTCACGAAGGAGACGCTCTTTGTTGTGTGTTTTTTCAGTGAGAGTAGAATTTTCTTTATAAGAGAACTTATTTTTTACGGGTAATTGTATAAAGTACATTTCCCTTTTTATCTATCATACGCAGATTAAGCTCTTTCTTGTCGATAGAGCAGACGGAGAAACCCGGTTCGGGGCTACAGAATCTGGTACCTTCGATGGGTTCTACTTGGCGTGCGAGGGAAGCGGCGGAATTGACTACATAATCGATATCGCTTCCCGGCACACGGATATGCTGAAAGTTGTGGATATGTCCACAGATATACATATCTACTTTGTGCTTGCACAGAATACTGTCTACCCGTTTCTGCATATCAAGACGTTCACTTTCCTCTTTCGGAGTGTAGGCATAGATAGGGTGATGTCCGGCTACGATGATCCAGTCCTCCTTGGCATTTGCCAGTACGGATTCCAACCAGGATAGTTGTTGGCTGATATCTTGCTTGCAGGCATCCGGATATTTATCACTTTCTTCGCGGTATTTATCAATCAGCGGGGTGGTATCTATCCAGACAATGCGGATGGTAGCACCTTTTTCTTCGAATACTTTGGTGTAGTAACGATCGGGCATCGACCAGCGGCGGCTGATGTTCGTGTAGTCCAGTACCGCCTGAGTGCTTCCACGATATTCGTGGTTGCCTAAGAGGGGAAACCAGTCGATCATCAGTTCCGGATGAGCGTAAATGAGCTCGTAGTTAGTCATCCACAAAGGGTCGTTTACACTGCGTACTCCGTCGAAGTGGTGAACATCTCCGGTAGCTAATACAAATTCGGGACCGATCTCTTCACCCATCGTGCCCATTAGTTCTGCGATTGGCTTTTGGTCATAGTAGCCGTTGCGGCCTAAATCATTGGCTATGTAAAAGTTAAACTTCTTGTCAAAGATGGAGTAATCCGTTATCTGTGCATGGATGAATGTAAAGGCGGAAAGGAATAGAAGAATGAATAAGCTTTTTATTTTCATATTAGTTTGATTATTAGTGATTTATAACTATGTCTCTTATCGCTGTGAGATTCTCTGTTTTTTGGGTTTAAAAGGAAGGTGCCGTTGGTTTTAAACCAACGCCCCGTTCCTTTTAAACCAACGGGGTGTTCCTTTTAAAGGAACGGATGCTGTCTTCTTTCCAGTCGTTAGAAGTTGACTTTCACACCGGCGTTAATCTTTACACCATAGTGCTCCGACTGCATGGTACGGTCTTTGGTACCTTGATAATAACGGAGCGGTTGGTTCAACAAATTGGTAGCGTCTGCATAGAACGTTGTTTTTATCTTCTTTCCGAATGTGTAGCTGGCATTCAGGTCCATGTAGCTTACTGCGTCATAGTAGCGGTCGAGGGCTGCTACTTCTCCCATTTTGTCGATGAAACTTGAAGCATAGTTGTAGGAGAGGCGTACGTTGAGGCCTTTCTTTTCGAAGTAGAGGGAAGCATTAGCTGTATGTTCGGGTGATCCCGGCAGAGACAGGTCTTTTTCGTTCTCGCGACCTTCGAAGTTGAAGTTGTTCACTCGGGTGTGAGTGTAGGTGTACGTACCGTAGAAACCGATGCATTTCAGTGCGGGAGCGATGAATCCGAAGTCACGCTGATAGGCCAGTTCTACTCCCAGCAGATCGGCGTCGCCGGCGTTTTTGGGTTGGGTGAACTTCTTGTATTCGTTGTTTTGGTAGGTGTAGTCACCGATTACCTGATCAACGATAAAGTCATTGATCTTCTTATAAAATACACCTGCACTCACCAGACCGACACTTTTGAAATAGTAATCAGCACTAAGGTCGAAGTTGTAGGAGATGGTCGGAGTCAGGTCGGAGTTACCCATAACCAGTTCATTGTCACTGCGGTTGATGTTGACACATGGGATCAGCGCGGAGTATTTCGGTCGGCTCAGTGTCTCGGTAAAGGAAGCGCGGAGCTTTAAGTCATCGTTCACATCGTATTTGAATAAGAGGCTGGGAAGCCAGTTGATGTAGCTGTTTTTATGATTTCCGGTAGGTTCGAGGGTTTCTGTCTCCTCTTTGTCGTCGGCTACATTCCAGTTCCAGCCGTTGTATTTGATGTGAGTGGCTTCCATACGCAGGCCTGCCATCATTTTTATCTTCTTTCCTAAGCTTTGGTCGAAGCGGAAGAAAGCGGAAGTTACGTTTTCTCTGGCGTGGTAGTTGCCGGAGGATTCTTCGAGCACTTGTTGCCCTTCCAGACTGCTGAGGTCGAGTGATCCCAGATATTCTTTGGATACGAAGTCGGTTGCTTTATATTGGTCTCCCGGCATGTATCCGTCGCGAATCTGGCTGGTGAGGTTATTCATATAATCTTTGTCGAAAGCATCCTTGTACGCATCTGCGTAATCATAGCAGAGGGTATTCCGGTCTTTGGTCTTGGAAGCGTATTTGGCTCCGAATCTAAGGCTGTTGCCATAAATGCCGTTTGTCAGCGGAAGTTCGAAGTCAACTTTGAATTTCAGGTCTTTTTCATAGATTTCCTGATTGCTTTCGGTCAGTTCTTTCACTTTCCATTTGCCTCTTTCACCGTCTATTTCTCCATTGTGGAGGTTGACATCCGTTGTTACGTAAGGGAAACGGTCACCGGCATCTACGACAGTAAAGCCGAGGAAGTCTTGTTTCAGGCTGAAATATCTTTCGTTCGGGCGGTCTTCGCTGGCACGGGCATAAGAGGCTCCCCAGTTGACGGACAGCTTTCCAAACTGATGTTCACCGCTCAGACTGAGATCCATTGTTTGCTGTAATTCCAGACGTGCGTTTCTGTTGTTGGGTGTTCCTCCTTTCGTCTCGATCTGGGCGGATTGCTGCATATCTCCTTCATCGTCCAGTCCCGTTTTATCCAAGTCTTTATAGGTGACACGATAGCGGTTTTCCCAGTCGTGGCGACGGTTGTAGATACCTTGCAGGGTCAGTCTGTGATTCGGGTTGATGTCGTAGTCGAAAGCCAGGGAGTAGCTTTGGCGCTCACGGGTCACGTAGTACTGGCGTTTCTGCGCTTCCACCATGACTACTTCACCTTTTTTGTTGACGTCATATTCAAACTCCACATCGTCCGATCCTACTGGTGCGTTCTGATAGGAGACAGCGGCCATCATTCCTAATTTATCATTGAAAAACCGGTCACCGTAAGTGAATCCTAGGTTCAGCTGAGCTTTCTGGCTGATCCAGTTGTAGCCGGTTCCCGCTGTAGCACTGAACATCCGTTTGTAAGGCGTGCTTTTCGTCACCAGATTGATGGAGCCGCCGATAGCGTCTCCGTCCATGTCCGAGGTAACGACTTTGTTCACTTCGATTGTCTGCACCATGTCGGCGGGGATGAGGTCGAGCTGGACGTTACGGGTGTCGCCTTCCGCAGAAGGGAGGCGGTTGCCGTTGATGGTCACGGAACTAAGATCGGCGGAGGTACCGCGAACTTGTCCGAAGCGGGCTTCACCCTGGTCGTATTGTACATTAATGCCATTGATACGTTTGAGTGCGTCGCCGATATTGGAATCGGGAAACTTGCCGACCTGATCGGCTGAAACGACATTGGTGATTCCCATGTTGTTCTTTTGTGAGTTGATGGCGCGGCGTTGCCCCTGAAAAGCACCGCCTACCACTACTTCCTGTAGTTCGAGTCCTTCGTTGAGTACTACGTCTTTTTCGAGTGTTCTTCCTGCCGGAATGGTGATTTTCATTTCGACGGGAGAATAACCTACATAGCTGACTTTTACTGTGTATGTGCCCGGCGTAAGGTTGGCGAATGTATAATAACCGTTGACGTCGCTTGTCACTCCGGTATGTAATTTTTCGATGTAAATGGAGGCTCCCGGAAGGATTTGTTTGGAAGTGTCTACTATGCGTCCGCGGATCGTGCCTTGTTTGGCTGCGTTTACTTTTTCCTCTGCAAAAGTGTTTCCGCTTGTACTCATGATTAAAAGGGTCAAAGAGACTAATCTGAGAAATCGTTTCATAAATGTTGGCGTGCGTTAATTATTTGCTGCAAAAGTAGAGGCTTGACGTTTCTTGCTCTTTACAGTTGATTGAAGAACGCGTAACAAATGTGCTACGATTGTATTACGTATGATTATGATAAACGGAAGGGTGCCCGCTTGCGGACACCCTTCGATACCTAACCCGATAAATAGTTATATTGAATGTATCTGAGATACGATCAATTCATTGGAATCTCTATACGTTCGCCTGTAACAGAAACGGCACTTAGTTTGAATCCCTCTTTCCAGCGAACCGGAATCGTGAATGTGTCTACTGACGAAGGAGTGTTTTCACCGCTACAGATGAGGACAAATTTACCCGTTTCATCTTTCACTTCGTAAGCCACTACATTGGTCCAGTTCTTTATGGTGATCGTCTCACCGTTATAAGTGACGGCATTATCGCCGGAACCTACCGTAAATGTTTTGGGAGAATGAGTAGCATTCTCTCCTTTTATAATGGCGGGTTTCGTTTTATACAGTTCGTACGTATTATCCGAAATGTATTCTAAAGCGACATCCGGCTGGGTACCTCCCAGTGCGTTTACTTTCTGTTTGAGGGCGTCTATCATGTCTTGTGTTACGGTGAGTTGCTTTTTCCCGTAATCATCCAGTTCTTTATCAACCGGAGTGAGAAATCCCCATTTGGTAAAGAAATCAAGTAAGTTCATGCCGGAAATCTTAGAGCAGGCATATACAAAGTCCAGTTGAATCTCTCCGTGACTCATTCCGGTGTAGTCTTTATTCCGGGCGTATTCATATACTTCCGGATAAAAACCTCCTTTGTCTGCTTGTTGTAACGGAGTCCTGCCCAGTACTTTTCCAAAATAGAGTTCTAATTGCCAGAAAGGAACGAGTTTGCAGAATACATCGTTGGCATTATTCCCTACATTCTGGAAATCGGCATGCGGGCTCCCGGCAGCGATAATTCCACTCCAGGCTTTGGAGTATCTGTTTCTGTAGACAAGTCCCATGTCTTCGACCTGTATTCTGGATGGCTGGCCGAAAATGGTCGTTTGTATATACTCGGACATGATGTTGTTCGTCACTTCCGTATTACCGCCCCACAACACTCCCGGACGTGTCTGGTTGCAATGTCCTATCTCATGGGCAGGTCCCCAGCAACCGCTTGTCTTTAGCCTTTCCGGATTGCAGATTTCGTTCATTGTTGTCCGGTTGTAACCTGTGTGATAGGCTGTTGCATACATGTAGGAGTGATACATAACATTCAAGTACATCCGGTTCCTGAACATCTTGTCGTATTTCTCCAATCCCAGTAACTGCTGTTCACTGTATACGATCTTATCATAGAGGTCTATCAGTTCATCTCCTTTGGAGCCTGCGTACGTTTTGAGGTCGCTCGTTTCGAAAGTGAGGTGGGCATATTTCCCCAGTACATCGAAATACCGGTTGGTTGCTTTGTTGAGCAATTCCGACCAACGTCCGGTATGTTCCGGATTTTGTGAGTCGAAGTAGCCGTTTACTTTTCCCGAAGCAAAATGAATTTTGACAGGAGTTACCCCCGGATCGTCCAGAGTATTCGTGACGTACATCACGTATGCCAGCCCTTGCTCGCTGATAGTAAGCTTGTTGATTCCCTGATTCAGTAAGTAGGTCACTCCACCAAAACCGTCATTCCCGGGCGCATCCAGATTCTGTACCCGCAGTCCGATGTCATAGCCGTGTGTGTCTCCCACCAGAACAATCAGGCTTTCACCTGCCCTGACTGATATTCCGGTTGGATTGTCCAGCTGGCTATAAGGGTTTGTCTTATGGGTTGCCGACTGGATATCCGGATTAGGATATGCCTTGAACTCGTTAATACGGAATTCTGCGGGATACTTACCTTTAATCATATAATAAGCTATATTCTTAAAGAATGGGTATTCGCACTTCGCAATGTCGTCTTCCGTAATACCGTTTTTTAGCTCACTGCAACTTGCGTCTGTGAATAGAGTCGAATAATCAAAGTTTACGGGATTCTTTGCGTAGAATTCCATTTCGGCGCATGAAGCAAATCCTTGTCCGTCGCCGGCACCGCTTTTCACGATGAAGCGGAAAGACTTCGCCTGTATCGTTTGGTCGAATGTTACTTTGCTTGCTGTAGCTGAACCTTGAAAATCCTTTTCTAAGAGTTTGGTAAATGTATGACCATCTACTGAATATTGTATTTCTGTTTCTTTGAATCTGCCATTGTTTCCGCTGCTGCGTGGATGGTAGATCAAATAATCGATATCTGTGACTGTTTCAAAATTATAGGTTAGTGTGATGGGGAAATAGTTGCCTGCACCATTACTCCAGCTGGAATGATAAAGTGTCGAGTAATCTCCGTCAAAAGATTTCTCGATGTCACTGCCGGGTTGAAAAGAAGAAGCCGTTCCGCTTACTACTTTAATCTTGATGTCGCCCTTTACATCTTCTCCGTTGCCTTCGGCAAATTCGTTGAGTCCTTTTTGGGTAACAGATACGAATGCGTTCACAGGCTCTGCCTGTTCGGTATTGGTATCAATGGCCGGTAGTACTTCTGTTATTTCGATGTTGCCGTGACGCTGATTGTCAAGTACGGTCGCTTTCACCACATAAGTGTGTGTAGTGGTAACTGTGGCTGGTGCGCGGCTGGCAGGTCTCTCAGTAATCCATTCAGGCAAAGTGAATTTTACTTCTACATTTGTCGTCACGTCAAACTGGATTTCTCCACCGATCACCCCTACCTCAAAGCTGGGCTGGTCAACGAGAATGGCAGGTTCGTATCCCAACTGGCGTACGGTGATTGTCTTCGTCTGGTCGGCAGCTATGACGGTAACAGTTGCTTTGCGCACATACCGTTCCTCGCTTTCATCTACAGATATTTTTAGTGCCTTCCCGTCTGCTGACGGGTGGCACCAATTTTTATCTGATTTGACTGTCCAGGTATCCACATTGGTAGTGATAACTACACTTTGGCTACCGGACTCACAATTGAAGTCAACTGTCTCTTTTCCAACGGTTAAATTGGGGGTTGAAGAGCCGTCATCGTCAGAGCATGCCGTAGACAGGCATGGCAGAAACGATAGTAGAAAGAAAAGCAGTGTATATTTCTTCATTTGTGTTTTTATTCCGGTACGACCATTGAACATTTGTAGATTTCCAATTCTCCCAGTGCAAAATAGGAGGTGCCTTTAGTAGTCTCTGTCACTTCAAACCAAAGATATCGGGAAGGTTTTGACAAAGGGATTATTTCGGAATTATATACTTCACTTGTTCCGTCGGGAAGTTCCGTCAAAGTGGTTTCCTTATGAGTGCCTGCCTGTGAGATATCAACACTGTCTCCATTTATAAATTTCACACCATCAAACCATTGGGCCGGATTGTAATCATCGCTCGTATATAAATTAATCGTTTTCCACGAGCTGTCTGCCGGACGGTTCGTATTGGTTGAACGGAACTTGATAGCACTGACTTCTTCTCCTAAGTCTATCACGAGGTAATGAGGCATTGCCACTGTCGTTTGCCACTGAGAATGGAAGAAGTTTGTAATATCTCCATCTACCAAAGCCGTTACCGGACGGGTAGGGAAGGGGGCATTGGTCCATATCTTCTTACCATCCAGTGTCAGTTTCACAGGAGTGCCGAAAGTGGGGCTGGCTTTTTCAGCCTGAGCCGTTATTTGGTGGCTGGGCCCTGCCGTATTGCCACGATTGAAGACTTGTACGGTGAAGTCAATTTCACCGTATTTTTGTAACAGGTTATCTATCACCAGTTCGCTGGCATATTGGCTGACTTGTTTTCTGTACGATTTACCGGTTGCTTCGATGCTATATTCTACTTGTACATAATAGAGGTTTTCATCGGCAGGCGTCGTCCAGCTCAAAGTAATCTGTCCGGGACCGGGAGTCGCTTTCAGATTGTCGATGTCGCTGGGTGTCGGATACGATGAACTGTCATCGTTACAGGAGAAAAGCATGGCCAACCCTCCGATAAGGTACATCGCCATAAGTATCTTTTTCATAATCAGATTGTTTTTTTATAGTTGTTATTCATCATTGATTAGTAACCCGGGTTCTGCACCATGTTTGGATTTTTGCTGACTTCACCTGCAGGAATAGGCATCAGATACTGACGGGGAGCATCGAATGTACGTTTGTCCTGTATCTCTACAATCTTGGCAAAGTCTTCCAATCTCTCGGCAAGAATGTTCAGGCCACGTGCTTTGACATTGAAATAGGTTTCTCCCATTTTCCAGCGGCGAATATCCCAGAAGTTATGATTTTCCTGATAAAGCTCGATCATACGTTCCTGTCTGACAATTTTCATCACTCTGCCGTCAGGACCGCATTGACCGTCGTAGCTTGTCAAAGGCTGTTTGGCCTTTGCCCAACTTTCCAATACGGGTTTAAGTCCGGCGCGTTTGCGTACCTTGTCCAGATAGGCCATTCCTTTTTCGGGATAACCTTCTTTACCGTATCCTACACAAGCTTCGGCATAATTCAGGTAAAGTTCGGCAAGACGAATGATAGGCCAGGGGTATTCGATGGTCGGTTCTACTTGGTTGATGTTAGCTTCTGTACCCGGATGCACTCCTTTTTTGTTCAGATATCCTGTTTTAGAGTAGTTCTGACTACGGGCAGCAGTAACGACTTTTCCGTCATCGGCTCTGACGCCGCAGTTTTCTGTTGCCAAGAAGCCGGTTATCCATTTGTCATCTGAAGCTTTGGCCCCCCAGAAACTACTATACGCATATCTTTCTTCAGTAGTACGGCATTCATAATAACCGTTTTCAAAAGCAACCCATGCATAAAAGCGGGGCTCGCGATTCATATGCATATACAGCGTTTGTCTTCCCGGTACAGCATAAGTGGTACCATCCGGGATAGTCACGATGTCCAGTTTGTTGTTAATGTTGAACTCCGGATCTTCATCAATCGGCAATCCATTGGCTGTGTAAAACCGGTCGATCATTGTGATAGTGGGGGCGATACCATTCCATGAACCACGGGGGAAGTAGGGAATCGATTTACGTTGGATACTGTAGGTTCCGGCCTTGCGGGTTTCAGCGAAGATCACTTCACCGTAGTCTTCTTTGTCTATGAAGGTCATACGTAAACTACGTTGTGTCAGATCATTTGGCTCCGGATAAGAGGTGCTGACGGAAGTTGATTCATAAAGTTTATAATGAGCAGCATCTGCCAGTTCGATCGCTTCCCATGCTGCATCTGCGGCACGCTTATATTTCTCTTCCGAATAAGTGGTTGACAGTAATTGCTCACCATCGGGATTCTTGAAATTTGCATAGTCAGGGTTTCCGTTGAATAGCGGTGAGGCGGCATAAAGCAGCATACGCGCTTTCAGGCTTTTTGCAGCAACGCTGGTGGCTCGTCCATAATCAGCAGTGCTACGTGTAGCAGGCAGTCTTTGAGCAGCATCATCAAACAAGTTGGCTACCCAATCGATGCATTCATCGTAAGGACGGCGTCCGAGCATGTTGGCTGCTGGTGTATCGAGTGCCGGGAGTTCTTTTACCAAGACAGTCGGCCCGTAGCATTTAATCAATAACAAGTGGAAGTAAGCAATCAGGAAGTCTGCTTCCGCTGTATAAAGGTCTATTTCGTCCTTACTGATGTTAGGAACAGAACTGATATTAGCTTTCAATAGGTAGCATTGACGGATACCTTGGAACAGTGTATTCCAGTAGCTGATAATCGTATTGCTGGAGTCGTAAGAACCTTCTGCAAATTTTACGTAAGTCTCGGCAAACGGACTGATAGTCTCATCTCCGGTGAAGTCCATACATCCCTGAACCATATTAGATTGGGGGAGGTAACCGTAGCATGAGTACAAATATTTTAATGCCGCACGTGGGTTTGCAAAAGCATCTGCTTCTGTGGCTGTCTCATCAGGAACGATGTCCAGGTAGTTACAGGAAGTATTCAATCCCATTACTGACAAGAAGAACAGTAAATATAAAATATGCTTTTTCATGTTTCTCAGGTATTATTTGTTGTTAATAGTCATTTGGAATCCAATGTTGAATACGCGCTGGGTAGGATATGAAAGACCGCTACCGCCACCTTGTTCAGGGTCCCATAGCTTGAAGGGGGCAAACGTTAGCAAGTTGGAGCCACTGATGTATATACGCATATTTTTATGAGTATAGCCGATTTCTGCATTTTTTAATTTTAGGAAAGCTCCGTTACGTTGCCAGTAGGTAGACAACTTTGTATTGTTAGCATTGGTCTTTCTAGATAAACGCGGATAAGTCGCATTGGTATTCTGGTTGTCCGGACTCCAGCGTTCGTCTGCTATCCATGAAAGTACGTTGCGCAATGAGTTATCGCCGAACGGGTGCATATCTTTCACCATGAAAGACGTTTTGGCTACTCCCTGGAAGAAGAAGGAGAAGTCCAGATTCTTCCATTTGATAGATGGACCGAAACCGTATACAATTTCAGGTACACTTGGATATTTTGCCCATACCCAGTCGTCTGTATCAGTTAGATTGTCGTCATATCCGTACCAGTCTCTTGATACATTTACGTATTTGATATCACCCGGAACGATCGTTGAGCCCAGCTGTTGCTGATGGTGTGCAATATCTTCACTGTCAATAAAGAGCCCGTCAGCGATATAGATGGCATTCATATTGGCACTCGCCCCTACTTTTGACTGCCAAGGGTATTTGGGAGACTCATCATATTTGGTGATTTCATTATGTGCATAGGTGAAAGTTCCTTTAAAGCTGACGAACCAGTCTTTGTTGAACTGTTTGTTATAGCTGGCTGCCAGTTCAAATCCTTGGTTGCGCATAGCGGCTAAGTTACCATATACTTTGGTGGATGCCGTACCCATATAAGTTGGTACGGTTTGTTTCTCCTGGAAGATGTCGCGACGATTTTCACGGAAGATGTCGAATGTTAAATCAAGAGAACGGAATAATTGTAGGTCAACTCCGAAATTTATCTTTTCTCCAACTTCCCATGTGATATCTTCGTTGGCATAACGTTGATATACCGGACCGCTGTAGGTTACATTCTGATTGACACCTGTGGTAAATCCTTTTCCGCTTAAATTGATTTGAGACATATAGAGGAAACGTGCATCGCTAATCTGGTCGTTACCCACCAATCCCCATGAAGCACGTAGTTTTAATTTACTGATTGTGTTTTTCAAAGGTTTGAAGAAATTTTCTTCACTGATGTTGTAACCTACGGCAACAGATGGGAAAAGACCGAAACGATGTCCTTTTGCAAAGTTTTCCGAACCATTATAACCAACGTTCACTTCAGCCATATATTTTCCTGCATAAGCATAAGAAGCACGTGCTGCAACTCCTTGTTTGCGTTTGGGTAATGAACCGATGAAGTTTCCGTTGCCCGGTACATTGTTTACATATTCGTCCTGGCTGTAGATAAACATTGCATTGATATCATGTTCGTCAAAAGTGCGGCTATAATTCAGCATTCCTTCTAAATAGAAACGGCGGTCGCCGGAAGTTGAATTGGTTGCAGTCAAGTCTGTCTGGAATTCGTCTCCGATGCGGCTGGTAGTATAGGTATAGCCGCCATTACCGTCCTCTTCGTATCCTGTCAATGCGAATCTGTTCCATTTACCGGCGCGTGCGTTGGTAGAGCTTGACCAGTTCTTGAATGAAGCTAACGCCTTAAGGCTTAATCCTTCTGTCAGAAAGTCTAGTTTCTGATTGAATTCCAAGGCGGCAATCACTGTGCTCTCAAATGACTTATTGTAACCTGTAGCGGCCTGAGCCACCGGGTTTGTCTGGTAGTCGGCATTCACACGCTCTGTTGCTCCCCATTTGATATAAGGAGTTTCACCGTCATCCGGGAAATAGACCGGAAATTCAACAGGCGATGTATTCATGGCATTGCTGAAGATTGCTCCTACTCCTTGATTGGGAGTAGTCATGTTGCGTAACTGTACGTTCAGACGCAATGATAATTTAGAACTATTACTCAATTTGGCATTGATGTTATTCTGAAAGTTGTAGCGCATCACATCAATATTATTATTGTATGAGAAGAAGTCCTTTGAACGATTTTTCAGCATACCCGATTCGTGATTGATAGAGATACTGGAGAAGTAGTCTACCCGTTTTCCACCACCGCGGATGTTGAAGTTGAATTTTTCACTGTAAGAAACGTCTTTGAACAGTTCGTTATACCAGTTTACATTTGGATAAATGTACGGATCTAGTCCGGCACGCGTTCCTGCAATCCTTTCGTTACTGTAGAGTACATCACCGCTGTTATCATTATTGACGGCTTCGTTGAAAAGTTCCATGTATGTAGCACCATCTACGAATTTCGGTGTGCTGGTTGGTTGGGATATTTGTCCTTCCATGCGGAAGTTTATGATTGGCTTATCCAGGTTCATACCCGACTTAGTTGTCACAATCATTACACCATTGGCACCGCGAGTACCATACATAGCTGTTGCTGTGGCATCTTTCAGAATGGAGAAGCTATCGATGATTTCGGGGTCAAGATTGTTCAGGTCACTTGAACTTACCTGTATACCATCCAGAATAATCAGCGGATCAGTAACTCCATTCATCGTAGAGACACCACGAATCCAAAAGTTGGCACCGTCAGCACCTGGCTGACCACTGCGCTGCACTGCGACAACACCCGCCAGACGTCCGGCAAATGCAGTAGACAAGTTGGTGGATGGAACCTTTAATTCTGCCGGTTTGATCGCTTCAACTGAACCGACCATACTGGCTTTCTTTTGTCCGGTACCATAGGCTGTAACAACTACCTCTTCCAGCTGTTTAGCATCCTCAATCAACTCAATTGACAATACTTTATGTGAACCAATCTTGATTTCTTTTGGGGTATAACCCACATAAGAAATGATAATGACATCCGGCGGACTAGCCATAATCGTGAATTTTCCGTCAATGTTAGTAATCACTCCTGTTGCAGCTCCTTTAATTTGTACAGAAGCTCCAATAATTGATTCACCCGTGTTAGCATCGATTACTACACCTACGATTTCTGATTTCTTCGCTCCTGGTTTGGGCTGTTGGGTTTCATCTGACTTTGCACTTTTAAGAATAATCTCATTATTCTTTATGACATAGTCGATACCACTGTTACTAAATACTTTTTTTAATACTTCGTTGATATCTCCTTCGCAATCATAATCTTTCTTTTCGTCATTAGTGATGACACCGGACTTAAAAAAGAACGTGTACTGGCTATTTTCTTCAATCAACTGAATAGCCTGTTGCATGGTGATGGACTGACCTTTGAGAATGATCCTCTTTCCTTGCGCACTGTGGGCATGGAGAGCCATTGGAAGGAAGCAAATCAATAGAACGGCATATCTGAGTATGCTGTCACTAAAATGCATGTTTTTCATGTTTCTAAAAAGGTTAAAGTGAATTATAATAAACTATTAGTTTTTCTGATATGTATTAAAATAATATGATGTTGTTATTTTCCTGTTTTTCATTTAAGTCCAGACTGATACATATCTTTTCTATGATATCAGTAAGCGGCTCATTTTTATGTATCGTTCCGTTGAACTTTAATTTCTTCAGTTTTTCTTCTTTGATGATGATGTTTACATGGTAAGAGCGATTGATGAATTCAATGAATTCTTGTAATGGCTTATCAGTAAAACGATATTTGTTTGAACGCCAGTCATATTCATTGATATCTATATTTGTACATACAATTGATTTGGTATGGGCATTGTATACGATGTGTTCAGCTGGTTTCATCGGTAGTTCTTTTCCTCCTTCTTCAGCCTGAAATATAATAGATCCTGTAAATAAGGTTATTTCAGATTCTATATTTTCAGATTTAATGTTGAATTCGGTGCCGGTTACTTCGATATGCGATTCATGAAAATAGACCCTGAAAGGTGTTCCATGAGCTTTCTTCACTTTAAAGAAAGCTTCTCCTTTTTCTAGAAAGATTTCTCTGTTGTTTAGGAATGACTTGTGATAACGGATTTGAGAAGCTGCGTTGAGCCATACTTCTGAACTATCTGGTAGCGTGATTGCTAGTTTATCATCCACAGGAGCACTGATGTTGATGTAAGATGATGAAACATTATTAACTATCCAGAAGCCGACAATGAAGAGAGCGACAGTGGCCGCAATGGAATACCCGATGTGATAGTATTTTCTATTTTTTAATATAGGCTGTTTTTCACTCCGGCATTTAACCATAATCTTATTAAGTATGTTTTGAGAAACCACATTATCTTGTATGTGAGCCTTTGGTGCTTTCTTCCATTGTTGAGATTGGAAGTTTATCATAGGCTTCTCATCGAGAAGTTGTTCTCTTGCAGAAGTCGTCAGGTTATCAGCCAACATCTTTTTTATAATATTAATGAGTTCTATTGAATCCATGTCTTTATAGTTTAATAATAATGGTAATCATTGATTCTGGTTACATACTAAATACTTCTCATTTAGCTTTTACCCCTATCTGTTATAAAAAAAATGTGTTTTATTTTTGCTTCTTTTAAATAATGTGTAGATTTGAAGCCACTAATATATACGCAACTATGAACGAAGTAGAAAGAGTGTTAGCGATTAAAGATGGTGATCATCAGGCATTTATAAATTTGTATAACGAATATTGGAGTCAGGTGTATGACTTTAGTCGGTTGTATATTACTACAATTGCTGATGCAGAGGAAATTGTTCAGGATGTGTTTGTGAAGTTATGGGAATCAAGGTATTTATTGAAAGAAGATGAAAATATTAAGGGCTTTCTCTTTATTGTTACCCGAAACATTGTATTTAATAGGCATAAAAAGAAAGTAAATGAGAATCTTCTTAAAACTTCTGTTTTATCAGCTTTTGGACATGAAAGTTATTATAACTCCACTAGTGTGGAGGAAGATTATTGTGCTTCTCAACTAAAGATTTTCATTGATAAGTTAATCAACTCACTTCCTGAACAACAGAGAAAATGTTTTTTGTTAAGTCGTGAAGAGAATCTGAGTTATAGAGAGATAGCCGAGAGACTTGGTATTAGTCAGAAGACTGTAGAAATACATATGAGCAAGGCTTTGAAGTTTCTGAAAGACAAGGTTAAACGGGGATGGGAAATTCTTTTGTCACTTCTTTCATTTTAGTTGTAATAATAAGGATTGTTTATCAGAACTTTATAGCTAAATCATTTGCTTTTAATATGAATTGTTTGACCATTTAATGAGGTTATCCTTTTGGGATAGACCATTCTTTCTTGTCTTTTTTGATACTATATAAAGGGATACTTATCTTCCTTTTTCGATTATTGATAGGGATATGTTCTATACATGATTTCATGAGTCTCTCTTTTAAGATAGGATGCTCGGAGTCACTAAAAAACAATAATATAATAGAAAGTTGTATACTTATAGCGATAATTAGGTTCTAAAATTTATAGCAATAAACTTTGATTCATATAATTAGTCTGATGATAAAAAAGTTGGGAAAAAGTTTTGTATGATTACTGTTTTTGTGCTAAATTTATGACTAATCTCTATTTCAAGTTATGTATTAATGTTTGAATGGAAACTTCGGTCGCTTTTTGATCATACTTATTGTATTTTGTAAGCAATGGTTTGAATGTCATATATAACAGAGAATTACAGAACTGATAGAATAAATAAAACTTCAACTAATTCGGACAAAATGAAAAGAGTACTATTGACTTTGAGTATGAGTATCGCTACATTGGTGGGTACTTTGGCGCAAAATGAACCTTATAAGAATCACCAGTTGTCTCCAAAAGAACGTGCAGATGACTTGTTGGGGCGGTTGACATTAAAAGAGAAAATTGGCTTGATGCAAAATTCTTCTAATGCGGTGGAGCGTCTGGGGATTGCTCCTTACAATTGGTGGAGCGAGGGATTACATGGTGTTGCCCGCAATGGGCTGGCAACAGTATTTCCGATAACGATGGGAATGGCCTCTACTTTTGATGATGAAGCTATCGAAAAGATATATACAGCCGTGAGTGATGAAGGACGTGCTAAATTCCACGACGCACATCGTCGTAACCGCTATGGGTGTGGAAATGAGGGACTTACTTTCTGGAATCCTAATGTGAATATTTTCCGTGATCCGCGCTGGGGCCGGGGGCAGGAGACTTTTGGAGAAGATCCTTATCTGACTACTCGGATGGGAGTATCTGTAGTAAAGGGCATGCAAGGACCGGCAGATGCTGCATATGATAAGACTCATGCATGTGCTAAGCATTATGCTGTACATAGTGGTCCTGAAGCGAAGCGTCACTCTTTCGACGTAGAGCATCTCTCTCCTCGTGATTTGTGGGAGACTTATTTGCCTGCCTTCAAAGCACTTGTGCAAGAAGCAGATGTAAAGGAAGTAATGTGTGCCTATCAGCGTTTTGAGGGAGAACCTTGTTGTGACAGTAACAGGTTGCTGACGCAAATCCTACGGGATGAATGGGGATATAAGCATCTGGTGGTCAGCGACTGTGGCGCTATCAGCGATTTTTTCTATAAAGACCGTCATGGAACGCATAAAGATGCAGCTGATGCTAGTGCTTCTGCTGTGATTAATGGTACGGATTTGGAATGTGGTGTCGAATATGCTCATCTGGAAGAGGCTGTAAAGAGAGGTTTGATTACGGAGGAACGTATAAATACCAGTTTGCGCCGCTTGCTAGAGGCTCGTTTTGCCTTGGGTGAGATGGACCCAGATTCCATTGTTGCTTGGAGTAAAATCGGTATCGACACTGTAGATTGCGATTTGCACAGACAAATGGCTTTGGACATAACACGCAAATCAATGGTATTGCTTCACAATAACGGTATACTTCCTTTGGCAAAAACATCGACGCGTATTGCCGTAATGGGACCCAATGCCGTAGATTCAGTCATGCAATGGGGGAATTATAAAGGAGTACCTTCGCATACATATACCATTCTGGAGGGAATACGCAATAAAGTTGGTAACGTTCCTTACGAAAAAGGATGTGAATTATTGGAGAATCAGGTTTTTGATTCTTACTTCAATGAGATTTCCAACAAGGAATATCATGGCTTAACCGCTACTTATTGGAATAATATGAACATGAGTGGGGATGTGGCTGCTACGGAGCAATACACTTCTCCGGTTAATCTGAGTAACGGTGGCCATACTGTATTTGCTACAGGAGTCGGATTATACAACTTCACAGCAATATATGAAGGTACTTTCTGTCCGAAGAAGGATGGTAATTATACATTAATTATTGAGGGAGATGATGGTTATCGGGTATATGTGAATGGCAGTAAGGTAATTGATTATTGGGGAGAACATGCCAGTGCAAAAAGAGAATATACATTGAAAGCTACAGCAGGGCAGGACTATAAAATAAAAATAGAGTATATGCAGGCAGGTGCAGAGGCTTTGTTGAAGTTTGATTTAGGTATTTATCGGCAGATCCCTGCTGCAACGGTTGTTGATAAAGTAAAGGACGCGGATATTGTCATTTTTGTGGGTGGTATTTCACCGGATTTGGAAGGAGAAGAAAAACATTTTGTAAATTGTCCCGGCTTCTCTGGTGGCGATCGCACCTCGATTGAACTTCCGCAGGTGCAACGGGATATTCTGAAAGCATTAAAGAAAGCAGGTAAGAAAGTGGTTTTTGTCAACTGTTCCGGTTCGGCAGTAGCATTGGTTCCTGAAATGGAGTCATGTGATGCCATCTTGCAGGCGTGGTATCCTGGACAAGCAGGTGGATTGGCTGTGGCAGACGTTCTGTTTGGAGATTTTAATCCGAGTGGGAAACTGCCTGTTACTTTTTATAAAAGTACGGACCAATTGCCGGATTTTGAAGATTACAGCATGAAGAACCGTACATATAGATATATGGTAGAAGCTCCTTTGTTCCCTTTTGGATATGGATTGAGTTATACTACTTTTGATATATCTAAAGGACGTCTAAATAAGAAATCTATATCTGCCGGAAAGGATTTAAATTTTAAAGTCAATGTGAAGAATACAGGGAAGTGCGATGGTGCTGAAGTCATTCAGGTATATGTCCGTAAGGTGGATGATATGGAGGGACCGGTAAAGAGTTTGCGGGCTTTCCGCCGGGTACCGTTAAAGGCGGGAGAGTCTTGTGTAGTATCCATTGATCTTTTACCAGCTACATTTGAATTCTTTGATCCGGTTACAAATACAATGCGTGTTATGCCCGGAAAATACGAAGTTATGTATGGCAATAGCTCGGATATAGCTTCGGAGAACAAACTAAGTGTTATACTTCGGTAATAAGAATGTATGCGCTTATAAAATAAATATAAATAGCCTCGTGAACTGTTGTTTATGAGGCTATTTTATATTCCGGAATATTCAGTAAAATACTTGAAAAAACAGACTATCCGGAACCTTTCATTGTTTCCACAACAATCTGTTGATGTGTATCATGCTGGAGGAAGTCATGTTATAATGCTTCTATTGCATGACTCAGACTTTCTCACAGCGAACCAGTACTTTCTGTTCATCGTTTAAGGTGCTGGCAAATAGATAAGTGTTCCCACCTTCCATAAGTTTGGTGCGTTTACGGAGTTCGGCAACTGTAGCCGGAAAATTGCGTACTGTAATATTTGCTTTCTTTAGGTCTGCAAGTCCCTTTTTTATTTCTTTTTTGTTAAAACTGCACTGGTTGACGATGTGAAAAATTCTGCCGGGAAAATTTCCGATCAAAGTATCGGAAGTATAAAGATGACTATTAGGATGCAACTTTTTAACAGGAAATGCAGAAGTGATGATGCGGAAAGCTCCGGCTTTCAAGAGCGAGGCATTGGGCTCGTAGAGATAATTCTCCAATGTATTAGTGTAACTGCATTTGCTGCGCTGTTCTTCCTCACGGGTGAAGACAAAGCGTTGTTCCTTCTGCATTCCCTTTGTATAGAGGTTGATGCAATGGATGGGTATTTCATCTGCCGGTGTTTGTCCAAGTATCAATAGTAATTCTTTGCATTCATTGTTGGCGGATATGATATGAACTTCTTGCACACTTTGTAACTCTTTTAATGCCAATGTCAGGTCGAGCATGGGAGAAAGTTTGATCATGACTCGCTTGCCTTTTTTCAATAAGAGTTCTTCCAGTTCGGCTACGTTAGGTTCACAATCGGAGATGGCAACTGTCTTTCCTCCGTGCCCGTTACGACGGGCAGGATCGAGGAAGATACAGTCTACCGGAGACATGGCATTCAGATAATCTACTCCATCCTCATTTCTTACATCAATATGTTTTAAATTCAGAATAGGAAAATTATGTATTGCTATTTCACAGAGATCTTTCTGGCGTTCCACATAAGTAACGGACTGGAATTTGGCAGCAAGGAAAGAACAATCAATCCCGAATCCTCCGGTCAAGTCTGTCAGAGAATCGCCTTTTAAAAGAGTTGCTTTGTAGTGGGCGGTGACTTCTGAGGAACATTGTTCCAGTGACAAATGCTTTGGATACCATATATCGTTTATTTCTTTCCATGATGGAATTTTTTCGGCTGCTACTTGCCTTCCTGCTATCTGTGTGATGGCGGTCGGCATATCTACGTTTGGGTATTTTCTGCCTTGCAGGGCCAGAATGCGTATATCGTCCGTTTGATGTTGGCGGATAAAGAGCTGAGTTTCGGGTGAAATTTGCATCATAGGTTGTTTATATTCGGTGTTATATGGTGGATTTGTTATGGTATTACATTGTATTTTTTGCGAGCTTCCTCGCGGCTACAGAAATTGAAATGCCACCATTCGCTGGGCAATGCACGGAATCCGGCTGTTTTCATCACTTTCCTTAGTAATATTCGGTTCTGACGTTCCGCTTCGGTAATTTTGCCGTTTCGTACCAGTTCGCCTTCCTCTGTGGTATGTGCTTCTACACCAAGATGATCTACTTTTGTGCCCATGGATAACGGGTGGCCCAAAGAATCCAGAATACTGATGTCTACCGCCAGGCCGTAGTTGTGAAGTCCGCCTCCACGGTTTGGGTTAGAAACGTATCGGTATTTGGAAGTTCCTTTGACTACATCCCACATTTTTCTTTGTACAGACATCGGACGTGCAGCATCATAAATGATGAGACTGTAGGATGGATACAATTCTTTCAGTGTTTTTTGCGCTTTCATAAGAGCATGTGCCGCATCGACATGCAGGTAGGCTTCTGCCAGACTATCATAAAGAATTTCTTCGGTGAAGTTATCCGCTTGGGTGTACATTAGGCTGATGGCAATACTGCTGTTCAGTTCCGCTATATTTACCAGACCAAGGGAATCCATGTAAAGGGCCATCGGGCTTTTCTCATGTCCCGAGGTCGGTTGGTTGCCGACTTTATTTTTCTGCAAGAGGGTGGCATGAATGGAGTCCGCATGAATAAGGACTGTGTACATAGGATCTGTACACGTTGTTTCGGTTGCTGTAGATGTCCTTTTCTCCTTGTGTCCTGATGTGCAGGAATATCCTGCTAACAGAAAACAAAAGACAGGTAAACTATATTTCAGAATCATGACTACTCCTTTGGATTTAGTGTGCCAAAGATACTTCTTTTTGAATTTAGCGCCAATAAAAAGCCCTTTTTACGTTGTTTGTCGGATATATATGTGTGTTGGATACGCAAGATTATACAGAAACCGTATTTTTAACTTTCGATGTTGGCTATTACTTTTTCAGTTTTGTTGTTTTCTTCCATATTTCGAGTAGAGTGTTTAATGCGGCACCTTTGGTAGATTGCATGCCAAGACGATACAGATTGCATGTAGGCTTTTTACCGGTGAAAAGGCGTTTTTTTGTCCACACATTACTAAATAATAGTCACATTTTCCACTCTTTTGGGGAGTTTGTTGAAAGAGCCGAAGTATCTGTAAACGGTGAAAGGAATAAACTTGTTCGGAGACAGATTGGAATATTGATAAGAAATAGTATCAGCCATAAATAAACTGTATTTGATTCTATATTTCCCCAATATAGATATTTATTTTTAAGGAAGAAGGGGAGAGATGTATTCAGATTGATTTTATGAGTTGTTTACTCATGCCTGGATGTTGAATTAAGAGAAGAGAAAATTTGTTTTTATCCCTCTGTTTTATGATTTGGCAGAAAAAACTTGAACTGTTTTGAGCGTTTGGTGTTTCTTGCCGGAATTGATTATTAAAATTGGTTCATATCTTGGTATAGACTTGTATTACTATGGGTATAGACGAAATATAATATTGTAAAACAGTGGTTTATATTATTCTGCTTTGCACTAAAATAACGTTTTTTATATAGCTGCAGATACAATTCTTAATAACTTGAATACAATTCTTTATATATAAATATATTATTATTAATAACTGATTTAGAATCCTTGTTCCTTATCTAATCTTGAAACTGTATTTTTGCTCAGCAATATCATTGAAATGTGGTATTGTGACTAATAAGTGTTATGAAATATTAGATTAAGGTAGCTGTTTGTGAAAATCGCTCCAATATTGTTTGTTTTGTTTGTGTTATCCCATTTTGAATGCCAAGAGTGGTTTCAAAATGGGATTTTGCATGAATATGGAGCAGACGTTATAAAACAGTATCTCTTGTTGGAAAAAAGATTTGGAGATACTTTTGTAGGTAGTGCAACTGTGTAATTCTGTTTTAGAGAAATTATTGTGGCATTCCGAAAGCTGCGAACTCATAAATTCCGTCAGCCCACATTGCGGAATTGTTTGTATGTACGTTGACAACACCATAAACGCGCAGGCGTAGATATCTGTAGGGTGTCGCGTCCTCAATGGGGAGGATTTGAAAGCCTACTTGCCAGTTCGTTCTACCGTCAATGAGCATCTTATAACTTTTACCGTCCTGACTGCCTTCGACTGTGTATTTATAAGCAGCTTCAGATCCATTGACTAATCTTGTAGAAAGATTTATTTCTGAGATCTTGGCATTCTTCTGCATGTCGACAACGAACAGGTGTGGGGCACCAACAGGAGAATTTGAACTCTTTTGAAAAAAGTCGGAAGAATTCAGATCGGCTCCATCGGTGATGCAATCGGCTTTTACCCCTTTTGCACCGCTAACCTGAGAAGTTACGGGCATATTTAATGTGAGATTTTTCCCATTTTGAACGGGAATGATGCCGTATTTCTCGTCAAACTCCAGATATCTGTAGTAATCCATTGAAGCATATCCTTGGTTGAATGAAGCGACAGAGACTCTTGGAAAGTTACCATCCGGGTCTTTGTGATGGTATTGTGCTCCCCAATGATAGCTCCATACCCCGTAAGTTGATTTATCAGTACCGATTCTTCTGATGTTGTTGAACTGGGCACCGAAGGTAGAGTTGTTTCCGATTTCTCTCAATGAGGTCCATGCTCCTCCTAAATCAGTGGTGGATGCGTACATTGTCTGACTCGGATACCATCCGGAAGCTTTTGAACTAAAGAAGTAGTATTCTCCGTCTTTCTTTATGATAGCAGGAGTTTCTCGATGCTCCCCTTTACAAATCGTGTTGACCAATGAGACTGGTTTTGTCCATGATTCATCCAGTTTGTAGATGTTTATATCACTGTTCGTATTAGTAGCGGAAAGCAGATATGCCGTATTGTCATCGTCTACGAAAAGCGATTGGTCTCTTGAATCATGCCCCAATGGTCTTTCCATCGTACCGACTTCAACCGTTCCCTTTGGAGTTATTTGTGCCAGATATATTTTAGCAGCTGTGTATCCCGGACCGTCTTCATAATGTGCTGATAACACTACTTTGTTTGTTTTTTTATTGTAGCGGAAAGCGATACCTTCGAATTTAACATTGGGGTAGAAAGCTAGTTCCCGTGGAGTACTCCAGCTATCCTTAAGCCCTGTCTGAGAGTAACTCTCAAAAATGGCCCATCCCTTTAGTGTTTTCTCATCTACTACCTTGTCGATATTCTCCATTTTGTAGGAGAAATAGAGATTACCTATTTTCATGCCACCGGGCTTGTCTGCAGATCCTTTGGCAATATATTTCCCGTTTATATTATCGTAAACCTCAACTTCACCGGTAGGAGCAAAGGTGGTGGCTGTTTGAGACGCAGTGGTTGCGACTTTATTATTTCCATCTTTGTATGCTTCAATATGATAAGTATATGTTTTCCCCACCGGTAGATCATAATCATCGTAAGTGTCGCCTTTAGCTTCACCTATCAACTTTCCATCTCTGTATATTTTATACAGATTTGCATCTTCCCGCTGCATCCAGTTTATTTTTACGTTCCTGACATCCTTTTCACCTGTAAGTTTAAACTCGGTTGTTGTGATAGCCCAAATGTTGATGCCGGAGTTATCTTCGGCTACAGTTGCAGTATGTGTTATTGCATTTGTGCTTGGGTTATTGTGTTCGGCGGCGATAAGACTGAAAGGGGAAAAACATGGCAAGCTGAAAAACAAAGCGGAGACAAGTAAAAGAGAACTTTTGATTTGCTGATTTTTAAGATTCATCATTGTAATGTAGATTAAGTTTTGAGAATTTTTGTTTTTGGTATTAATTATCGCTCTACAAAAGTCCTTATTTTTAACAAGAAACAGGTCTTCTTTTAGATCAAAAGAGTCTGTATTTTTTTCGTTTCCGTATTATAGGCACAATAAACATTCAAGAGGGTATACAAATCATTCGTTTATTATAAAATCTCTCAGATGTTTACGGAGATCGGTGATCCATAAAATTTTACCGAAAGATGAGAATGAAGGAAACTGAAAGAGACTCTTAATTGATTCAATCAATTAAGAGTCTCTTTCAGTGGGCCATCTTGGGCTTGAACCAAGGACCTCCAGATTATGAGTCTGTTGCTCTAACCAACTGAGCTAAAAGCCCGATGTATCCATTTACTGGATGCGGTGACAAAAGTAGTATATTTTGCTGAATTATGCAAATTCTTTGTGCAAAAAACTACGATTCTTTCTCTGTTCAGAATTTATATTTGCGCTTCGGGTTCTTGGGGAACCATCCCTTTTTCACCCGGTCCTCCTGTTCAAAGACCTCTTTGATGGTCCAGAAGGAAGAAAAGGCAAATACGCCTAACAAAGAAGATAATATCACATTGTCGATGCTTAACGATGCTGCTACACCGGCAATGCCGAGTATCAGGAATATCCACCAGCATTTGGTGCCCCAATAATATTCGGCCTTTACCACAACAGGGTGAAAAAGGCCGATGATCAAAAAGGTACAAATTCCGATAAATAACCCTGCAAGGTGATATTCGTTCAGGAATTCCATTCTGTTATTTTTCTACGCGGATGGGAATTTCTTTTTTGATACTCTGTTCCAAAGAAATCAGCGTTTCTGTGGCAACTACACCCGGTATTTCTTGCATTTTGTTATTCAGCAGATCCATTAGGTGCTCGTTGTCGCATGCATAAAGTTTGGTCAGCATGGTGTAAGGACCGGTAGTGAAATGGCATTCCACGATTTCCGGAATCTTCTGCAATTCAGCTACGACTGATTTGTACATAGAACCTTTTTCCAGTTTGATTCCAACGTATGTACAAGTTCTGTAACCCAGAGATTTCGGGTTTACGTGATAGCCTGAGCCTACGATGACGCCCAAGTCAATCAGTCTTTGTACACGTTGATGGATAGCTGCACGTGACACTCCGCATTCGGCTGCTACGTCTTTGAAAGGGATGCGGGCATTCTGTGAGATAATCTCTAGAATCTGCCTGTCGAGGTTGTCTATTTTTTCCATAATAATAAATTATAATTTCCTGTTGTTATCAAATAGTAAGCAAATATAGAGATTTATTTTAATTATTCTTCTTTTACGGGAAAAAAAATAGGAAAAAGCAAAAAAAAGGAGTGCAAAGACTTTGCACTCCTTTCCTTTTTCTATTTAGAAAGATACTTTCTTATTTCTTATCTTTTTCGATACCTACCAGCTCAACTTCGAAAATCAAAGTAGAGAACGGTTTGATCTGTCCTGATTCTCTTGAACCGTAAGCGAGTTCTTGCGGGATATAAAGTTCCCACTTAGAACCTACAGGCATCATAGTCAGCGCTTCTGTCCAGCCTTTGATCACTTGGTTAGCACGGAAAGTAGCAGGTTCGTTACGTTTGTAAGAGCTGTCGAATTCTGTTCCGTCGATCAAAGTACCTTTATAGTTTACTTTCACTTTGCAAGTGTCAGCAGGAATTTCACCTTTACCTTCAGTGATCACTTTGTACTGCAATCCGCTTTCAGTAGTTTTTACACCCTCTTTCGCTTTGTTTTCAGCAAGGAATTTTTCACCGGCAGCTTTGTTGTCAGCGTATTTTTCTTCCATAGCTTTCGCTTTGATGGTTTCCATAGCTGTGCGAGTATATTCTTGTGCAGCTTCCATAGTCATCACGCCACCTTTTTCCAGCGTTCCTGCGATGAAACCAGCTAAGAAGTTGTCTTTGCTGATAGTCTTGGTAGAGTCACCGGCAAACAATTCCTGATTGATGCCTTTCATCATCTGGTTGCTGATTTGCTGACCGATTTGCAGACCTGCCATGTAAGCGATGTCTTTTTTGCTAGTCTTGTTTGCGCCTTCGTTCAAACCTTTGATGAATTCTGCCATGTAAGTAGTATCAACATCCAGACGACCTGTCAGATAGCCTTTCAGACCTTGAGTCTGAGCCATACCGATAGAATACGACAGTGAGTCGATGTCTGTTTTCAGATTTGCTTTAGGAGCTTGAGCTGTACAAGAAGCAAGGCTTGCTGCAGCGGCGATTGCCATAAAAATACTAACTTTTTTCATTTTGCTTTGAAATTTTTTATTTATAATACTTCGAGTAATTCTACTTCAAATACCAATGTGCTGTGGGGAGGGATCATTTCTCCGGCGCCTCTGGCGCCATAAGCGAGGTCAGAAGGAATGTAAAGTTTCCATTTGGAACCTTCCGGCATCAGTTGCAATGCTTCTACCCATCCCGGGATCACCTGGTTGACACCAAATACAGCCGGTTCGCCACGTTTGATAGAGCTGTCGAACAGTGTTCCGTCAATCAGCGTACCTTCGTAGTGGCATTTTACCTGGTCAGTAGCTTTTGCCTTTTTGCCTGTACCTTTATTGATCACTTCATATTGGAGTCCGCTTGGAAGCGTAACCACACCTGCTCTTTTTTTGTTTTCTTCGAGGAAGGCTTTGCCTTGTTCGATGGCGACTTCGCCCATCTTGGCTTCCAGTTCTTCGAAATACTTGTTTACTATTTCGCGGGCTTCCTGATGGCTGATAGCCGTCTGATTGCCTTCTAATACGTCTTTGATTGCTTGTGCAAAGTCATCTACTGCGATGCCTTTTGCACCCATACTTAATAAGTTTTGACCGATTCCAAGGCCAATAGCATAACTGAATTTGTCCATATAATGTTTTTGTTGGAGATTGAAACATATCACCTTCATGGTTTTAGCTTTCAATCAATTGCAAATTTATGAATCGCAAAAGTACACGTTTTATTTGAATGATTTAGCATTTAGTATTTAAAAATTCTTATATCCGTGAAAGTTAGTCTTTTTTTCTTGGAGGAATTAATTCCTTCCTTCTTAAGATTTAATTTTAGTACGCTTACTGTGTAAGTTCGTTTATGCAAGAATTTATTCGTCTGACAGCTGTTGAATTTTCGTATATCCGCTACTAAGTCTTCGCATGACTGATAGTAAACTCCTGTATCCGGAGGGTCAGATTATACGTTCGGAAGGTTTCTTTTATTCAATGATTCTGCTTACATTTGTATGTCATTAAAATTAAAGGAGGAGTGATTATGAAGAATATGGTAATATTGACGGGTGCGGGCATGAGTGCCGAGAGTGGAATCAGTACCTTTCGCGATGCGGGTGGTTTGTGGGATAAATATCCTGTGGAGCAGGTGGCTACACCCGAGGGATACCAGCGAGACCCGGCATTGGTGATCAACTTCTATAATGAACGAAGGAAGCAATTGTTGGAAGTGAAACCGAATCGCGGACATGAGTTGCTGGCTGAACTGGAGAAGAGTTTCAATGTGACTGTTATCACGCAGAATGTAGATAACCTTCACGAACGTGCCGGAAGCAGTCACATCATTCATTTGCACGGTGAGTTGACAAAGGTTTGTTCTAGCAGAGACCCGTACAATCCCCATTATATAAAGGAATTGAAACCGGAAGAGTATGAAGTGAAAATAGGAGATAGAGCTGGTGACGGAACTCAGTTACGTCCTTTCATTGTCTGGTTTGGAGAGGCGGTACCGCAGATTGAGACAGCTATTCAATACGTAGAGAAAGCGGATATCTTTGTCATCATCGGTACTTCTCTCAATGTATATCCTGCGGCAGGTTTGCTACATTATGTACCGAAAGGAGCAGAGGTGTATCTGATTGATCCGAAACCGGTGGATACACATACTTCCCGTTCGATACATGTGATTCAGAAGGGCGCTTCCGAAGGGGTGGCAGAGTTGAAAAAGAAGTTATTACTCTAACTCTGATGCGAAAATATGATTATTCCGGAGAGTTTCCGAAATTTCGAGTGCGGTGATATTGCTGCACTCGATTCTTAAGATTTTCTCCCAGTCTTCAAAATCTACATTCCATTTGCTGATCTGTGGGAATCGCGCCAGGAGGCTGCCGATTAATTTGATGTCCCGTCTTTTGGTGACTGAAGTACGAAAAATTAGAATCTGATTTTCCATGTCTTTTAGGTGTTTAGTCCAGTGAACGAAATTCACGGATAGTGATATTGAAATGTTGCTTAAAGTTGCGGCTGAGAAGCGACAGGCTGCTGAAACCGCAGAGCCGGGCTATCTCCGTCGCAGAAAGTTGCTTTTCGCCTTGCAGTAGCAGGGCTGCTTTTTCGATTCGGGCTCGTTTAATATATTCTGTAGGTGTCTCTCCAATCAGAACAGTGAAAACACGATGAAAATGAAAAAGGGAAAAGCATGCGATTCCGGCCATTTTTTGTAATGATAGCGGCTGATCTATATTCTGATGGATATAGTCTGTGACTTTTTTGATTCGTAACAGATATTCTTGCTTATTTATATCTTTCGTTTCCATATCTTTTGCAAAGTAAAGGATAATAAGCGCCGGAGAGTTATCCTGTCTTGCTAACTTCTCCGGCAGTTGGTTAATTATCTTTTTTGTCCTATATAGAATACGTAGCCATAATATTCTTTATACTTATGATACAGACTCTGTTCATACCGTTGATTGGCAATGAAGTCTTTGACTGCGTTATTCTCTGGGTGTTCCTTCAAAAATGCCTCTTGAAGCGAAACTTGTGGGGCATAGAAGTGTTCCGTCCAGCACTTCTCCGGTAGAATGAAATGGGCGGTCGGGATGTATCCGGCTTTTTCCATCTGAGCTGTTTTTGCGGGAATCGTATTGATTTCGGGATAAGCATCCATCCAGAAATCTTCTATTTCGGCAGGACGTTCCGGAGTGAACCAGGATACTTCCGTGACTGCGATGAAACCGTTCTTTTTCAGAAATCTGTTCCATTCGTTCATGCCACGTTCGAATCCGATGTTGTAGATAGCTCCTTCCGACCAGATAAGATCGAGTTCTTCGTTCTGGAACGGGAGATGATCCATCGACCCGGTGATTCCTTTCACTCTGTCCGAGCAAAGGGCTTTTGCCGCATTTTTATTGAATATTTCAATAAAGTCCGGGAAAAGGTCTATGCCTGTGATTTGTCCTTTGGTGTACTCTGCCAGTGTGATGGTTTGTCCGCCGGTACCACAGCCGATGTCGGCTATCTGTGATTTTTCCGATAGCTCGTTGATAAAACTCAGGGCTTTTTGAGTGGCTTCGGGACTTCCGGGACCTTGACGTTCGAGTGATTTGAAGTAATTACATATAAGTGTAAAATCGAAATCGTGGATAGATGTATGGTTGTTACTCATTGTTTTTAATGTTTTAAGTGTACGTCGAATGGGGGTGTATGATGGTACCTGTAGCCATTAGACCTTACAGTTGTTACTATTTTTAGAGAATAAAAAGTAACTCTGACATGAAGTATGTCGGAGAAAATAAAGGGATAATCTGTAATGAGAGGAAGACTTACAGATTATTTACAGAACGGAATCCTTGCGGAATGTAAATGTGGTAAACATTCAATTATTCTTTATTAGTTCGGGAACAAAGATATGATTTTAGCTGTAATGATTAATAGAATCTTTCAAAAAAAATGCTGTTGGACAGTATTTTAGCAAGAATCGTCAAATATGTTTGTTGTTGTGGTGGTATTAAATCTCTTTTATATCTTGATGTAGAATGTGGATTTTGTCAGTCATGACTGTAAATTTGGTGATGTAATTCGGGTCTGTGGACGAAATTCCATCTTTATTGCATGTTTGTCTATGTGTAGATTGGATGATATCACTTACTTTTGCGGGAAGATATGTAAACATCGTATTTGTGTTTGTACGAAGCATGAGTATGAATAAAAAGTGATAACAAAATATTATGAAAAACTGGATGTTATTAGTTGTCCTTTCATTGCTGTTGTGCGGAATGAGTTGGGCTCAGGGAACTGAAAAATTGATATACAATGGTGTGCCTTGGTTTGATGATCGTGGAGAGATTGTAAATGCGCACGGTGCCTGTATTGTAGAGGAGAATGGCAGATACTATCTTTTCGGTGAATGGAAATCGGATGAAAGTAATGCTTTCCCCGGTTTTAGCTGTTATTCTTCCGATGATTTGGTGAACTGGAAATTTGAACGTGTAGTGTTGCCAATGCAGCCAGACGGCATACTTGGTCCTAATAGAGTAGGCGAGCGGGTAAAAGTTATGAAATGCCCTTCGACCGGTGAATATGTGATGTTTATGCATGCAGATAACATGAATTATAAGGATCCTCACATTGGGTATGCTACTTGCAGCACTATTGCCGGAGAGTATAAACTTCATGGTCCGCTTTTATATGAGGGTAAACCTATCCGTCGTTGGGATATGGGAACTTATCAGGATGTAGATGGTACCGGGTACTTACTGTTGCATGGAGGAATTGTTTATCGTTTGAGTAAAGATTACCGTTCGGCAGAGGAGAAAGTGCTGTCGGGAGTTCCCGGTTCTCACGGAGAATCTCCGGCAATGTTCAAAAAAGACGGGACTTATTTCTTTTTGTTTTCTAATCTTACCAGTTGGGAGAAGAATGATAACTTCTACTATACGGCTCCTTCTGTAAAAGGGCCTTGGACGAGCCAAGGACTATTTGCTCCCGAAGGTAGCCTGACATTCAATTCTCAGACGACTTTTGTTTTTCCTTTAAAGCGTGGGAATGATACCATTCCTATGTTTATGGGAGACAGATGGTCTTATCCACATCAGGCTTCAGCGGCTACATACGTCTGGATGCCGATACAGGTGGATGGAACAAAGCTTACCATACCGGAATATTGGCCTGCATGGGATATGGATCAGATCAAACCGGTAGATCCTTTACGTAATGGTAAACTCGTTTCACGTGAGGAGATAAGCCTCAGTAATCCGGCTGAGTGGAAGATGGAAAACGGTCATCTGGCTTCGAATGTGGCAGGAGCCAGTCTAAATGTACCTTTTGATGGTTCCCGGATGGTTGTTGTGGGCGAAACAAATGCTCATAGCGGGTATGCGCAAGTGAATATCTTGAATAAGAGAGGAGAAAAGATCTATTCTTCATTAGTTGACTTTTATAGTAAGGTAAAAGATGAGGCCATACGTTTTATGACTCCTCCGTTAGTAAAGGATGAATATACATTGGTGGTGGAAGTTACGGGAAATAAGCCTACCTGGACTGATAAAACGAAAACCATCTATGGCAGCAATAACTCTTATGTAACAATTAAAGATATATATTACGTTCCGACGCAGGTGGTAGAAACGGGTTTTATAGATGGAAACCCGAAAGGCTTTATCCGGCATCCGTGGCAAGGAAAGCGAGTAGGGTACTTGGGAGACTCCATTACAGACCCTAATTGTTATGGTGATAAGATAAAGAAATACTGGTCATTTTTGGAAGAATGGCTGGGTATTACTCCGTTTGTCTATGGGGTAAGCGGGCGGCAATGGAATGATGTACCGCGCCAGGCTGAACAACTGAAGAAAGAGCATGGAGAAGAGGTGGATGCTATTCTTGTATTGTTAGGAACGAATGATTTTAATGAAGGTATACCTGTCGGAGAATGGTATACTGAGAAAAAAGAACAAGTTATGGCTGCTCGTGGAAAGACTAAAAAGCTGGAAACTCGTATAAAACGTACGCTTGTAATGGATAACCGGACTTACAAAGGGCGTATTAACATAGGGATAAGCCGTTTGAAAAGTTTGTTCCCCGATAAACAGATTATATTACTGACTCCATTACACCGTTCGTTTGCCGATTTCGGCGAAAAGAATGTGCAGCCGGATGAGAGTTATCAGAACCGTTGTGGCGAATATGTGGATGCTTATGTTCTTGCTGTGAAAGAGGCTGCCAATGTATGGGGAGTTCCGGTCATAGACTTTAATGCAGTAACTGGAATGAATCCGATGGTAGAGGGGCAACTGGAATATTTCTATGATCCGACTTTCGACCGCTTGCATCCGAGTACGAAAGGGCAGGAACGCATGGCCCGTACATTGATGTATCAGTTGCTTGCATTCCCTTGTAATTATTGATAAACTAAGACTTTTATGAGATATAAGACATTATTTTTTTTATTGACTTTCGTTTGGACTGCTTTGTCGGTCACCGGCAAACAGCGGGATTTTGTGCTACAATCCGGCATACCTGTACCGATAGCCTGCAACAGTTCTGAAGAACAGGTAGTGCACACTGCTTTAGAATTACTCCGTCGGGATCTTCAAACGGTGCTATCGGCAACAGCCAAAGTTGAAACGAACACAGGAACTATTCTAATAGGTACAGCCGGCAGGAGTGAACTGATCGATCAGTCGGGAGTGGACACCTCCGTCTTAAAAGGTAAGAAGCAGGCTTTCTTGCTGACTGTTTCGCCCGAAGGAAAACTTATAGTGGCCGGTAGTGACGGGCACGGCACTGCTTACGGCATACTCGAAATATCCCGTTTGCTCGGAGTATCTCCTTGGGAATGGTGGGCGGACGTAACTCCGGAAAAAAAGAAACTTTTTAAACTTTCCTCCAAGTTCCGCAGCGTACAGTCACCTTCCGTAGAATATCGCGGTATCTTTATCAATGACGAAGATTGGGGACTGATGCCATGGAGCAATAAAACCTATGAACCTTCGGACGTGAATGGAGAAATAGGTCCGCGCACGAATGAACGTATCTTCGAACTGCTGCTTCGCTTAAGAGCTAACACCTACTGGCCGGCCATGCACGAATGTACGCTCCCCTTTTTCCTGACTAAAGGCAATCGGGAAGTGGCAAAGAAGTACGGGATCTTTATGGGGGCTTCCCATTGTGAACCGATGGCTTGCAGTGCTGCCGGAGAGTGGAGACGAAGAGGGAATGGAGCGTATGACTATGTAAATAACAGTGCTGCTGTCTATAAATTCTGGGAAGACAGGGTGAAAGAAGTGGCAGATCAGGAAGTACTCTATACGCTTGGTATGCGTGGCGTACATGATGGCAAGATGCAGGGTGCCAAGACGGTAGAAGAGCAGAAAGCTGTGTTGGACCGTGTACTCGCTGATCAGCGTGGCTTGATAGAGAAATATGTGAATAAAGATGTGACTCAGGTTCCTCAGGTTTTTATACCTTATAAAGAAGTACTTGATATTTATAACGCCGGCTTGCAAGTTCCTGATGATGTGACCCTGATGTGGTGTGATGATAACTACGGCTATATCCGTCACTTCCCGACTGCTGAAGAGCGTGTCCGCAAGGGAGGAAACGGTATTTATTACCATGTCTCCTATTGGGGACGCCCGCACGATCATCTGTGGCTGAGTACGATGAGTCCTTCATTGATTTATCAGCAGATGAAGCAGGCGTACGATCAGGGAATACAGAAAATATGGATTCTGAATGTGGGAGATATCAAACCTGCCGAATATCAGATTGAACTTTTCATGGATATGGCGTGGAATTTGGAAGCAGTTGCCCAAGAAGGAGTCACGGCACACCTGAAGCATTGGCTGGAACGGGAACTGGGTACTTCCCCTGCCAAGGAATTACTGCCTGTTATGCAAGAATATTATCGTCTTGCCCATATCCGCAAGCCGGAATTTATGGGGAATACGAGGGAAGAAGAGAAAGACCCTGCCTACCGCATAGTGAAAGACCTGCCTTGGAGCGAGGAATTTATAAATGAGCGTTTATCGTCTTATGACAGACTGTCGGAAACTGTAGAGAAGGTTACCTCTCGGATTCCTGCCGATAGGCAAAGCGCTTATTTTGAATTGGTGAAATATCCGGTGCAGGCTGCGGCACAAATGAACCGGAAGCTGCTGTTTGCCCAGTTGGCACGCCATGGAAAGGCAGATTGGGAAAAGAGTGACGCTGCTTACGATAGCATTGCCGCACTTACCCAACACTATAATTCATTGGAGAATGGCAAATGGAACCGAATGATGGATTTCAAACCCCGCAAACTTCCTGTATTTAACCGTGTAGAAAGGAAGGAAGCTACTACTCCGATGATACAAGAGCGTTCTGCTATCTATCAATGGAACGGTATGGATGCCTCAAAAGGAAATTTCATTGGTCACGAAGGCTTGGGATACGCAGGTAGGGCAGCAGGGATACTTATGGGCAAAGCGCTGACTTTCTCCTTTAGCGACTGGAAGGCGGATGTAGTAGAGGTGGAAGTCCGATTATTACCTAACCATCCTGTACATGGAACACAACTACGTTTTTCTGTCTCTATTGACGGAGCTGAACCGAAAGTGATATCCTATGAGACAAAAGGACGTAGCGAAGAATGGAAGGAGAATGTTCTTCGTAATCAGGCTATTCGAAAGATTGTACTTCCTGTGTCCGGAAAGAAATCTCATCAACTGGAGATTAAGGCATTGGATGAAGGGGTAGTATTGGATCAGGTGATGCTTTACGTTCCTTCTGTTTCAGAGTGATATATCAGCAGGATAGAAAGCAGGCCATCAGAGCGTAAGCTTTTTCATTATATTATTAATGATCTGGATAAACTCTTCGGGAGAAACGTCCAGTGAATTGGAATAATTGAACCGTTCGGAAACCGGTATTCTTTTTTTGAGTTCCGTGTTTTCGTTTATGTTACGTAATAATCGCTTACGGCAGTCCCGCAGTTTACGCTTATAATGCAAGAGGGAAAAAGAAAGTATTATTATAATTGATAGCGATATGATTAAAAGTATCACTAGTATAAGGTAGGCATCGGTGGTGGTACTATTTAAGTTCGCAGCTACTGTTGTTTCAGCACAGACAGATGTCGGAGAACCGCATACAAAAAATAATAAAATAGAGAACAAGCCAAAAGATTTAAAACATCTAAAGGCTTGTTTTTTTAATATGCCCTTATTACAAACGCATTCGCGTTGTGTATTTATAGACATATCCCCAGATATCAAATGATGATAGTCAGGTTTGTTTGTTTCTTTGAGTTCCATTTTAGTCGTACTGTTTGTTTTTTACTAAGTCTGGCTCAAAGGTAACAAGCTTGGGTTTTATATCAAAAAATCCGATTCGGTTGTTGTCTCACTTATTCACTCTCGTTATCTCAATTTTTCACTTTTAGTCGTTATTGCATTCATTTTCAGATATTTTTAATCCTGATCGGAATTCAGTGGGGGTTACCCCGAATTTTTCAGAAAAAAGACGGTAGAAGGTTTGGACGGTACTCATACCACACTCTTTAGCGATGGCGTCTATCGTATAATATGGATGCTCTTTCAGCATTCCGGCGGCATATTCTAACCGGAGATTGTTGACATACTTTGAGAAACTGGTTCTGGCATATAATTTAAAGAGTTGTGCAAACTTATTTTTGGGGATATAGATTATTTTTATCAGTTCTTCTCTTGAAAAATCGGGTTGTAAGAAAAACTGGCGATTAATAATCTCGCGTTCTACTCTGTCGAACATACTTTTGTCATATAACATATTTTTGTTATCTTCATCCTTATCTGAAGGCATATTCGCGGAAGCATTTTCTATTGTTATGTCCGTTTCTATAGTGGACACATCTTCGTTTTCTTTGGGGGTGGTTTGTGGTTTATCTTCTGCTTGTAGTTGTGCTTTTAGAATAAAGTTTTCTTCTTTTCTTTGGTAAAGTTCCTCTCTATATGCCAGTAAATCCTCAATGGTACCGACCATTGCTTCATTTTTACGGCGTATAGCCCGGTTGTAGCGTATTGTACGCCACAAGAATACCGCTGACAAAAAGACAATACAGCCTACAAATATCAACAAGGCATTTCGCATGCGTATGTCGGCGGTTTGTTGCTGAATAAACAGGTCTTTCTCGTGGGTTTCATAAATAGTGGCCAGTTCCAGTGCCGAACTTTTTTGTTCTCTGTTCTTAATGCTGTCTTTTAACATTGCAAGCTGCTGAAAATATTCTGCGGCAGTTAGGTAATCACCTTTTCGTTTATATGCTTCTCCGAGAGAACTTTTGATGCTGGTCATGTGGTAGGTAATGGTATCCCCTTGTGCTCTAAGTGATTTTTCACGGGCAGAATTCATAAGGATCACGTCGTCGTACATTTTCCGGTCTAATAAGTAGGGCATAATCAGGTAATTGTCCCGATCGAATACATTACTTAGAGATAGAAACTGTTTGTAATAACCGTCAGCCTCTTTCAATCTTCCCAGCCGGGACAGTACAACTGCATAGTGGGCATACATTGCTTTCTTTTCTTTCTCGCCCAGTTCCTCCATTGGAGTTTCTTCGCCGGTTTCTGCTACGACTACTTTTTGCAATGCTTCAAGGGTTTGAAGGGCTTCATTGTTCCGTCCGTCCCGTTCTTGAAATATGAGCAATGTGTTATAGTCATAGCCGCAGGTTGTCATATTTGTATTTGTAGTCTGTTTTTTCCATTAGTTCGACAGCTTGTAGCATAAACTCATAGCCTTTCTCTTTATTTCCTTGATAATAAAGCATCTTTCCCATGTTGAACAGAGCTACGGACTGCATCGCTTCGTTACCGCATTGTTTCGACTTTTTCAATAACATTTCTACATACTGTGCTTTCTTCGTTTCGTTATGAAGGCAATCGTAGCAGGAGATCATGCGGTGTATTTGTTCCATGTTTTGTTGGTCGTCCGCTTGTATCGAATCACTTTGCAGTGCGCGTCCATAGAATTTTAGCGCCTGATAGTATTTGCCGGTGTTGAAGTACAAGTCACCTTCGGTTATATCTAGTTTAAATCCGGGGAGGGAGTTTCGTTTTCTTAGTTTTCCCATGATTTGCAATGCTTTGTCGAAGTCAGAGAATGTATATTCGTATACATAATCTGCCGTTATCAGGCTGTCAGGTAACGAGTTGTCTTTGGCTTGAATTTTAGTTCCGATAAGATTGATTACGACAATCACCCATGTGAAAATAGTTGTAAGAAGAAGATTCTTCATAATTTTTATAAATTAAGTTTGCCAAAGGCTCTTTCGGTAATTTCCGTAGGTTACTGTCCCGGCTTCGTAATCAACCGCAGTACAAACCACGCGTGATGTGCTGCGGTGCTTATCCATCCATAATGTTTTGCCATAATGCGGAATCGTTCTTTAAGGGACGCTTTCCGGTTTTGTGTAGTCATTCCTTCATCCAGATAGTCAATGATTGTCAGGTGCGTATTGTGTAAAGTACGCGCCTTTTTCATGATACGGATGCACCAGTCGAAATCTGCGGAATACCGGTAATTTAAATCATAAGGCTCCACTAGTGTATGTCTGGGAAAGAATGCCTGATGACAGACTAACATTCCCTGTTTGAAACTTTTCCAGTTAAGCTTTTCGGGTGTGGAAAGCCGGCGCATGTGCAGAAAGTGCCCTTCTTTATCGACAATCGCGGTTTCCCCGTAAATAACGTCGGGAAGTGCGTTGCCATTGATGCTGTGCACTATCTGTTGCAAAGTATCGTCTTCGTGAAAGCAGTCGCCCGCATTCAGAAAACAGAGATAGTCTCCGCCGGCGAGAGAGATTGCCTTGTTCATGGCATCGTACAGTCCTTTGTCCGGTTCGCTGATGACGGTGTGTATCCGTGACCGGTATCTGTCGATGATAGAGAGAGTACCGTCTTTGGAGGCTCCGTCCACAATGATATATTCTACATGGTGATAGGTCTGCGAGATAACACTTTGGATGGTATCTTCCAGCACTTTTTCGGCATTGTAGGTCACCGTGATAATCGAGAACTTGGGAGTAGGATGGACACTATGCATATTTCCCTGTTATTTTGTTATAAACGTCCGTGTACTTCTTGGCTATGATACTTTCCGAATAGTTGCCTATGGCTTTGCGGCAGGCTTGTGCGGAGAGTTCCGCATATTCGGGCTCCGTCAATATCCAGTGGATGCCGTTGGCCAGGTCTTCTGCCGACTTGCGCTGAGCTACATATCCGTTGTGCAGATGATCGATCATTTCCGGTATGCCTCCGGTGTTGAAGCCTACACAAGGCACACCGCAGGACATGGCTTCCATGACCATATTCGGCAGGTTCTCTTCGAGAGAAGGTATCGCAAAAAGGTCTACGGCATTGTATATATCGACCAGTTCGTGTTCATTCTTAATATAAGGAAGCGGATAAACATGGAAAGGAATCAAGTCTTGCAGTTGCTGAGACTGATTGCCGAAAACGACTACGCCCAGTGAGTCTTTCCATTCCGGATGCTTCTCTGCCAACAGCTTGCAGGCTTCTATCAGATAGTCGATCCCCTTTCGTTTATCTGTGATCTTGACAGAACCGAAAAGAATCAGTTTGCCTTCCTGCGGCAGCCTGCATTTCCTGCGGGCTTCCTGCTTGTTATGGGGTTTATACAGGTTGGTGTTGATGGCATTCGGGATATTGATAACGGTTTGTCCGGTGAGCAACCCGCTGACTTTGGCCTTCTCTGCCAGCCAACGGCTACAGCCTACAAACGTGATAGGTGCCTGACTATAAATCTCTTTCTTTTTCCGGAAGATTCGGGTGGATAAGTCTTTCTTGCCACCTCCCCCGTAGATGTAGGGACAGTGATGGCATTCCTGCTCGTAATTTCTGCATTCGCGTGCATAATGGCAGATACCGGTACACGGCCACATGTCGTGCATAGTCCATACTACAGGTTTGCCGGATGTCAGAATCTTGCGGATGGTGTTGAGTGACAGCATTCCCTGGTTGATCCAGTGCAGGTGGATGACATCTGCCTGCTGGAATTCGGGAAGCGAAGTGATGTCCGTGCCGGTATTGGCAATATCTACGGCGAAGAGATCATTCTTCTTGAAACGGTTGGCTTTCCAGATGACAATGCGTTCCCACATGAATTTCCATACGTGCAGCCAGCTGCGCTTTAGTCCGACAACGCTGATTTGGTCTGTTTGCTTGTCGCGTACCAACATTTTTGCCTTGATGCCGTTGTTCTTTAGCGATTCCATCAGGCGTCCGGCAGCGACAGCCGCACCACCTATTCGTTCGGAAGTATTGATGATTAGTACCCTCATGCTTTCAAAATGTTTGCACAAAAGTAGTGGTTTTCAGTGAAAATCCGTACAAAGTCACATATTATTTGTACTTTTGCCACACTTATTAATAAGGAGATATTGAACATGAAAAAGGTTGTGTTTTTAGGATTGGGCTATATCGGCCTTCCTACGGCAGCCGTTGCTGCCGCCCATGGTTTCGAAGTCATAGGTGTGGATGTGAATCCTTCTGTGGTAGAAACAATCAACCAGGGAAAGATACATATTGTTGAACCTGAACTGGGTCAGGTAGTCAGAGACGTGGTGCAGAAAGGAAAGTTGCGGGCAGTGTGCAAGCCGGAAGCGGCGGATGCCTTCTTTATCGTAGTGCCTACCCCATTCAAGCAAAACCATCGGGCGGACATCACTTATGTGGAAGCGGCAACCCGCTCCGTGATCCCTTATCTGCAAGAGGGCAACTTGTTCGTCATTGAATCCACTTCCCCGGTATATACTACCGAACGTATGGCGGAAGTGATCTATAAAGAACGTCCCGAACTGAAAGGGAAGATACACATCGCTTATTGCCCCGAACGCGTATTGCCGGGAAATACATTATATGAACTGGTACACAACGACCGTGTGATCGGCGGTATCGATCCGGCATCTACCGAAAAAGCCATCGAATTCTATTCCGCTTTCGTACAAGGCAAACTGCACGGCACCAATGCCCGCACGGCAGAAATGTGTAAATTGACGGAGAACTCTTCCCGTGACTCACAGATAGCCTTTGCCAACGAACTTTCCATGATCTGCGACAAAGCCGGAATCAATGTATGGGAATTGATTGAACTGGCAAACAAGCATCCGCGTGTGAATATCCTCCAGCCGGGTTGTGGCGTAGGTGGCCACTGCATTGCAGTAGACCCCTGGTTCATCGTATCCGACTATCCGGAACAGGCGCAGCTGATCAAGCGTGCCCGTGAAACGAACGATTACAAGGCAGACTGGTGTGCGAACAAGGTATTGGAAACCTGCCAGAAGTTTGTAGAACAGAAGGAGCGCGAACCCATCGTAGCATGTATGGGGCTGGCTTTCAAACCGAACATCGATGATTTGCGGGAGTCTCCCGCTAAATATATAGCTTCCCGTATCATCTCCGAATCGAGAGCGGATGTGTTGATTATCGAACCTAATATCAGCACTCATAAAAGTTTCCATCTGACAGATTACCGGGAAGCATATGAGAAGGCGGATATTATCGTCTGGCTGGTTCGTCACGATGTGTTTGTAGCGCTGCCGAAAGAAGACGGAAAGATCGAACTGGACTTCTGCGGAGTGAGACGATAAAGAGATTGGTAGTTTAATTGCGAAGAGGTTATATAACTCTATAAATAAAGCAGATGAAAAAGATATTGCTCGTTTTCGGTACTCGTCCTGAAGCGATTAAGATGGCTCCGCTTGTAAAAGCATTCCAGAAAGATACGGAACATTTTGAAACGCGGGTTTGCGTCACGGCACAGCACCGGCAAATGTTGGATCAGGTATTGGAAGTGTTTGGCATCACTCCCGAATATGATTTGAATATCATGGCTCCCAATCAGGACTTGTATGATATTACCGCTAAAGTGTTGATGGGATTGCGGGAAGTGTTGAAAGACTTCCGTCCCGATACTGTATTGGTGCACGGGGATACGACGACTTCGATGGCTGCTTCGCTTGCGGCGTTCTATATGCAGATTCCTGTGGGACACGTAGAGGCCGGGTTGCGTACTTATAATATGCTTTCTCCCTGGCCGGAAGAAATGAACCGTCAGGTGACAGACCGTATCTGTACCTACTACTTTGCACCGACTGAACAGTCCAAAAAGAATCTGCTGCAAGAAAATATAGATGAAAAGAAAATATTCATTACCGGAAATACGGTGATTGATGCTCTGCTGATGGCGGTTGATATTATTTCTTCCACTCCCGGAATGGAAGAGAAGATAGCGAAAGAATTTCAGGAGAAAGGCTACACTGTAGGCAACCGTGAGTATATCCTCGTCACCGGCCATCGCCGTGAGAACTTCGGAGAAGGTTTCCTGCATATCTGCAAAGCGATTAAGGAATTGGCGGCTCTGCATCCGGATATGGATATTGTCTACCCCGTTCACTTGAATCCTAACGTACAGAAGCCTGTGTATGAATTGTTGTCGGGAGTGGATAATGTCTATCTGATTTCTCCTTTGGATTATCTGCCTTTTATCTATGCCATGCAACATTCTACTTTGCTACTGACGGATAGCGGTGGTGTGCAGGAGGAAGCTCCTTCACTGGGAAAGCCGGTATTGGTGATGCGTGATACAACGGAACGTCCGGAAGCTGTCGAAGCGGGTACAGTCAAACTGGTCGGTACGGACGCTGAGGCTATTGTAAGTAATGTCACTGCCCTGTTGCAAGATAAAGAAATGTATAAGCGAATGTCTGAAACGCATAACCCTTATGGTGACGGACAGGCTTGTGAAAGAATAATGGTTGCACTCAGATGTTAACATCTGAGTGGTCAGGTATTAACGTTTGATATGACAGGTCTTAATATCTGAGGAGTCAGATATTAAGACTTGAGAAGCTGTTTAGCAATGCTTGTTATGACATGTTATAATGCTTGAAACGAGGCATAAGAAGCATTGTTATGAGATACAGAGCCATCACTACAATCCCTATTATTGTTGTTTTTCTTGTTCCCATTTTTCACCTTTCTTTGAAGTACCGATGGATACAATAGTATAGAGTGAACCTTTTCTGCTTTTTCCCATTTTTCAGCATTCATCGTTTTCTCCTTATGGAAATATTTTATTTCACTAGAAACTACTTTATTCATCAGTATTTTGAAAGAAAGGTGAAGGAGATGGAAATAAAAGAGCTATTACGTCATGAGCCATTCATGGATGATAATTGGAATAAAATAGAAGAATTTATTAATAATGCGAATTAGTATTTGATTCCTTAGTTAAAAATTAGAGTAATTAATGCAATGGTAATTTTTCCCATCGTATGTAGCAGCAGTCCCGATGTAGATCTGACTTTCATCGCTCTTTGAATATTTGTTTTTTCATTCAACCAGTTGAATAATGATTCAATGGGTTGTCTGACTTTTGAGACTGCCGTTGAAAACAAGTCTCTTGCCGCTTTCTCCCTTTTTGTTATTTCAGGTGATTCTCCTTTGATAGCTTTTACAGGAGTAAATAGCTCGAGTTTTTGAGATTCTTTCGTCTCTTTATAGAATGGTATATCCGAATATATTTTATCGGCATATATTTCTCTATTGTTCAGATTTCCCACACATTCTCTTTTGAATACAGTGGAGTCATTTTCATCAGCAGCGGAAAGTATGAGCATTTCAGGAAAAGGTATAGTTCCTTTTCTACGGAAAGCCACTGCATGGAGTTTTAGTCCGAAATAATACATGTTCTTTGTCGAACAATATCCTTTGGAAGTAATCTCAGTGGCGACCTTTCCTACTGTGTTCTTTCCCGCGCAAGTAATGATAGGCATCGAGTCAACTAATGATTTCATACTGTCACAATCTTGAGGTTTGAATGAATGGATTAACTGCCTGACGAGTTCGCTGATTGCTTCCGGCATCAAATTCAATCTATAATTGAATACTTGGTAAGAAGGCAAGTCAGGGAACCATGAAAGCAGGTATTCCTTGGTAAAGGTATGTATATCTTTGATTTTAAAGTATTGCTGATAAGCTCCGCAGAACAGACATACAGTAAGCAGTTCCTCATCGGTAAAGATTGGATGGTGGTTATTACTGAACCTCTGGCAGTAGAACTTGAGTGAAGACTCGTAAACATCCGCAGATATACATATATATTTTTATAAGTTTGAATTCTTTCTCCTTGGGAATCATAATTAGAACAATGAGTGGTTTTATTCTTATAATATACTGATTTTCAATGAGATTAGAAAACCAACTAATGAGATAGGTAACTAATTAATGAGATAGGTAACTGAATAATAACATTTTAACAAGCAAAAAAGTAGATGATTATCAACTGCTGATTCGCATCATTAATGATTGTTTACTATAAATACGCACAAATATACTTAAAATGTTGAGTTATAGGAAGGGGAAAACTAAAAAATATGCACACACCCATTTCTCCATAGATATCTTTATGTAATTCCTGATACCGCTTTTCGTCAGGGATTACATAAAGATTACTTGCCGGATAGAAAAAAACGGTTAATCCAAAACTAAAGAGATCTTCAGCTTCTGTTGGTTTCTAAAACATTCCAATAGCAATGTCTTTTTCCATTTATATTTATTAGTCAATCGCATCAATGTTTCTACAGAATCAATATCTTCTCCGTAAATTGCATAGATCACGTCATTTTCTTTCAATCCCGCATCCTGCATATTGACGGCATTATCCATTTTTAATACAATACATCCTTTTTCATCAGGCAGGCCATAAGCTGAACGGTCTCCTAAACCACTGACCAATCGGACTTCCGCTTTTTCCCACAAATAGGTCTGATTGGTATTGGAGGAATCCGAAACAAGCAGTTCGGAAAGTTCGGGCTTTTCAGCCTTCCGTTTCAAACGGGGGGAATACACTCCGAAACCATTCTGGGGAATATTCTCAAAACCAATCTCAAAAGCTTGGGAAGTATCCGGTAGAGTCAAATTATAATGTTGATAATCGACAAAATGGAGTATTCCGCTTGTGCTATGTGCGTCGGTATCATCCTTTTGCACTTGTTTCAAAGCATTCTTCGAAGAGAAAAAGTTATAATCCACCATCTTCCCCCAACTTTTCAGCTCAATGGGAAGATAGGCTTGCGTGAACACGTTGCGCCGGATGATATCACCACAATTCTGAAACCATAAATGGGGATGCAGGGTATTGTTTATCAGGATATTATTCTCCACGATGCGGTTGAAACCTTCGCGTAGTTTGATTCCTCCACGCAAACAGACATTCCCGTATATATGATAGTTCGAACTGCCATCATCCAAATCTATATCCCAGCCGTGGTCGCAACGGAACCTGTTGTAACGGATATAAGTAGTGAAAAGGGCATCCAGTAAAACCAGTTCGGGATGCTCTGCAACCATAAGACTCATTTTTTCATAGGAAGGATGCCAGAAACGGTCTCTTCCCCACGAATTGAACGCCCCGTGGTCACTCGTTTCCAATACAGTGGCAAACGCATCGTTATATTCGATGACATGTCCTCCGAACGAGCCGTCTCCGATATTGATAGCAGCCCTCGGAACCCGGTATATGGTATTGTGGCGTACGTTGATTTCTCTTGCCACTTGAATCTGAATGCCCGCCACCTGCTTCTCCACTAGTCCGATATCATGGATAAGATTGTCTTCCACAATACACCGGCGGGGATAAAGTTCATTTTTCGGGCCGGGTATTTTGTCCATCAACTCATAAGGAACGGACTGCTCATATTTAAACACTCCCGAACGTACGGCGGAAGTATCTCCTACGATACATATTGCGCTCGCACCAATCTGATGGATATAGTTTCCCTTGACAACACAACCGTCGATGTGGCGGCTAAGAAAAATGGCGTTACCGCCCAAACCGGTAAATTCGCAATCCTTGATGCGGCAACGCTCCGCATTTTCTATAAAAACGGCTGCTCCCCGATAAATAGCCCAGTCACTGCGCAACAACGGCTCATAGTCCGCCATGAAAGTACGGGAGGTTTGGCTAAAGCAAATTCCTCTTACCGTCACGTCACTGGCCCGGTCATTTTCAATCCCTTTAATCTCAATCAGACTTGGGATCTCAGCTATTTCAAATATCTCATTATCTATATTTTCATCTGGATATGGATAGTAGTACAAATATCCGGCTTTTCCATCCAGAAACCACTCGCCTGGTGCATCAAGCTCCTCGTATATATTTTCCACAAACCGGTATTTGTCATGCATATTGGACGGACGGTTATTCTGATATCCGCCCTCAAAAAGAACACTTTTGTCGTCTTTTCCTGTAATTACATAATGCATATCCCCCCAGTCCCTGGCATGCAGCGCATGGATAAAACCGCCTCCGGGAGATTTCCATCTCTTTACACGGGCCGGTGCAAGCGCATCGGCAGCCGTTCCATTGAAGATAGTGCCTTCTTCAAAGTTGGGGTAACGGGCAAGAATCCTTTTTTCTCCGCCCACAAACAACTGGTCACCCTTATCGGCTTCTGTCTTGCTTTTCCATATTCCGTTTTTCTGCTTCACCCATTTGAGGGAAAGTTTCCTGGCTCCGCTTAAAACAACCGGTTCGTTATTATAAGCTGACAGCGTAAGTCTCTTATTCTTCCACTCGCCGGCATCAACAACCAGGGGAGTGTCCAGATAATACTTTCCTTCCCGAATATAGATATGGATTTCACGCTCAGCGGAAGCCTTTCCTCTTTCGAGAGCTTCATGGATATGTAACAAAGGGCTGTTCAATGAACCGTCGGCCGAGTCATTTCCGCTGTGAGAGACAAAATAAGTTTGTTGCCCCATCGCGAAAGTCGCCATAAAAGGTAGGAATGCCAGTAATTTAGTCTTCATAAGTCGAAATAATTGGTTGAGGATATAGAACAAAAGTATCACTTTTAAATGATACCCTTGTCTTTTTTTATCAGAAAAAATCAAGTTTCGCAAGTATTCCGCATAGTTTCTCCTCCTTCTGGAAGGAGGAGAAACTGTAGGGGAGGTGGTAGGTGAAAAAAAAGAGTTTACCTTATTCCCACAGGCATATCCCTTGAATATACCTACCACGAATCCCTGATATGGAATAGGGGGGTTGCGAAACTTGAATTAAAAACTAATTCCAACCCGGATTTTGCTCGTAATGACACCGGTCTTTCTCGTCGGTCGGAAGCGGGTACAAATACGATTTATCATTCCATTTCCTGGTAGTGGCGATGCTTGGATAAACAATGATATAATAGTCATCGTCCACAGCGATGTTATTCAAGGAAGAAGGGTCAGCATATTGGGAACGCAACTCATCAGTCAGTTTCATACCGCGTATTGTCTTCACGCCTTCAATCAGTTTGCCCGCTTTCCAACGGATAATGTCATTGAAGCGGAATCCTTCACCGACTAGCTCAATCCGACGCTCGCGGCGAATCTCATACAGCAGCGGAGCCACAGTGTAGCCGTAATTCACAGCATTGGGGTCTGCATCTGGATTCGTTGTGAGATGTGGCATCCCGACACGGTCCCGGATCAGGTTGATGGATTTATCCAATTCTGCTATTGTCAGGCTTCCTGTCAGTTCATATTTCGCTTCGGCGTAGTTCAACAACACCTCGGCATAGCGGAAGATGAAGAGATCCAAATCACTCTTATCGGCGTTGAATTGAGCAAGATCACTGGAACGTCCCTTGATGTTCCAGTATCCTGTGGAGGTTCTGGAGGTACCAATGGCAGGCAGATTTACTGCTAAATCCGGAAGCGTCATGATAAATCCCGGAGTCGCTATAGTTTGCGTATAACGCGGGTCTCTGCCTTCGCACTCTTTTGCGGGAGTCGAGTCGTCATAAGGATGGCTGGTAAGTCCGATAGGTTTCCCGTCGTCCAAAAACAGATAGCTGTCCACGAAGTCTTTGCTCATGCCGGTATTGTTTTCGCTGGCTTGACGGGTATAATTATGGGTATTCTTATCCGTAATGTATGCCCTGTAGAAAATAGCTTCGGGGTTCGACCTCAGGTCTTTCTGGATGAACAGGTTCCTGTAATCCTCGTCTGTATTTCCGGTGGAGTAAATGTCGTATCCTGCGTCCATTAATTCCTCAGATGCTTTCACGCAGGCATCAAGATATGTATCGGCGCCTTCTATGTTGCGGTATTTCCTGTAAGTTCCTTCCCATAAGCAAATGCGTGACATCAACGCGCGGGCTGCATCCTTATGCAAACGTCCGGCTGCCGCCTGGTTTTTCTCGGGAAGGTTGGCGACGGCGAATTTCAGGTCTTCCAATACCACCTCATCCATTACTTTCTCCCGTTTTTCCCGCGGACCGTACAACTCTTCCGAGTTGTCATCCAACGCTTTGAGAAGTAACGGCACATCACCGAAATTAACGACTTTATACCAATAGAACAAAGCCCGGAAGAAACGAACTTCTCCGGCATACCGTTCTTTGAACGAGGTCTCCGCTCTTGAATAGTGTTCTAAAAAGTAATTACAACTACGGATGTTAGCCCAGTCGCTTGAAGCCCAACCCCCTCCGCTCCCGGGAACAGTATACGTTCCGGCAAGGAATGTGTTGATATTCTGAGGGACCATATTATCGGAATTGTTGTCATTATCCATTCGCTGTACGGGTAAACTGCCATAGAACTGATTGGCATAATAGATCAGGTCGTTCTCCGTTTTAAAGAAGGTCGGCTCGCTGAACGAATCCTTAGGGAAACGATCCAGATAATCGTTGCAACTAACCGTCAACAACGTTACCGCCACCAAAATCGATTGTATAAGGTATTTCATTTTTCTCATTTTTTTAGGTTATAAACTAACTTGTACGCCGAAGGAGAACGCCCTGTCTAACGGATAGTCTCCCTTCCTGTCTGGTTGTTCGGGATCGTATGACTTGATCATCTTCGTGAACTCGAACAGGTTTTGTCCTGTGAAGTAGAACCGCAGGCTGTTGATTCTCACTTTGCTCAGCAATGCTTTCGGGATGCTGTAACCTAAGGTTAATTGCTTCATACGCATATAAGCGCCGTTCTGCAAATACTTGGTCTGGCTTTGGAAGTTTCCTCCTCCTCCGAAACGTTGTCTCGGATAATAGGCATTCGGGTTGTCGGGTGTCCAGTAATCCAACTGTTCTGTGGTCGGTGTTCTCCATTCATCGGTAAATCCCCAGAAATAAGCTCCGCCTAACATGAGATCTCTTTTACCTACCCCCTGCATCAAACAAGAGAAGTCGAAGTTCTTGTATTCGGCACTCAAGCTGATACCATAGTTATAGCGTGCGGTATTGTTACCGATGATTTTTCGGTCGCCCGGGTCCTGCAACTTGCTATGCCCTTTGCTGATGATATCCTTTCCATCTGCTGTCTTGTCACCGTTCAGATTCTTATATCGGACATCACCGGCCAGCCATTTGCCACCCCAGATATCACTGTTGTCCACGCCTGCGGCTTCCTCGTCTGTAGAGTAGAATCCGTCGGTTACAAATCCCCAGATTTCACCAATCTTTTCGCCTACATAATGGTCGCCGATATTACCGTCTGGATTCAGGTCATACTTCGTGATTTTCGCCTGACTGTCTGACAAGTTGAATCCTACACGGTAGGTGAAGTCTTTTCCGATACGGTCGTTCCAACTCACTTCAAACTCGAATCCTTTCGTCCGCAGATCCGCAGCGTTTCTATTGGGCGAACCTGTTCCTAAGATTGCCGGTAGCTTGAATCCGCCTACAATCATATCTTTGGTATCTCGGATGTAATAATCGAAACTACCGGACAGGCGGTTGCGCAATAAGGTAAAGTCGAACCCGATATTCTTTGTTTGCACTTTCTCCCATGTAAAGTTCGGGCTGACCAACCCCGGGGCGTTCACAAAGAGTTGAGACTCGTTTCCAAAAAGATAGCCGGTTTTTCCGTACCCCATCGTCGCTAAGTAGGGATAGTTACCATAATTGCTATTTAACTGCTGATTCGGAAGCTGACCGTAGGAGAGACGGATTTTGAGATTATCGATCACTGAACGCAAAGGTTGGAAGAACTTCTCCTCCGAAATACGGTATCCTACCGAAACGGATGGGCTGAATACATATCGGTTGTCCCGGGCGAAACGTGAGGACCCATCGTAACGTCCGTTGAATTCAATCAGGTATTTCTGGTCGTATACATAATTTAACCGGAAAAAGACTCCAATCAATGCCCAATCCCCTATGCTGCTCGAAACGCTTGGCTTATCGTCGTTGTTCAGCCGGATGTAGGGATAGTCTTGGTTTACCAGATTTTTAACACCTGCGCTGAACGACTCGTTCCGTTTGCTTTCCTGGTTAAAACCAACCATCCCCTTCACATAATGTTTTTGGGCCAAAGTGTTTTCGTATTGCGCATAGATGTTTGTGGCTTGGTAGACATCGTGGCTACTACTTTCGGATACTGACGCCGGTGAGGTGTACGGATACTTGCCTGTGGCATTCGCCTGCTCCGGATCGGTAATGTCTGCTCCCGCGGCAGGTGCTCCGTACTGATCGAATTCTTTCTGATTGAATTTGCTATTGTAGCGGTAGGAGTTCCAGGTGTAATCGCCGACAATACTGAGACCTTTGAACGGACGGAGGGTGAATCCTCCTGTCATCCAGATGTCATCTGAATTGTAGGTGCTTCGTCCGCCAAGGGTAGCAATCGCCAAAGGGTTGCTATTTCCGCCCTGTCCGGAGAAATGTCCGTCTGGGAAATAAACCGGTTGCATCGGTTTCAAGTCGTCAGAGAAGGTGTCGATTGTATTGGTGCCCCACAGTTTTATAGGCTGATCGTCTTCCTTCCGGTTCAGTGACATTTTCATGTTGATTTCCAGCCAACTGGTGACTTCTGTATCCAAGTTCAAGGTGGCGTTGTAACGTTTAAACTCTTGCTTGATATAGTCGGGCATCAATCCGTTTTGCTTGAAAGCTGAGAACGAGGCCATATAAGTCGTCTTCTCGGTGCCTCCGTTTATGGATAGATTGTGTTGTTGTTGTGGGGCGGTGCCGGGATACATCTCCTTTGTCCAGTTCGTGTTCCCGCAATATCTATATTGGTTCGGATTGTTCGGGTCGACATAAACTGCATTCTCCAGAGTCGGGTTCGCCATGTAATTTTTGATCTTCTCGATGTCCAGATCCGTATAGGTTTCGCTTCCGGCAGGTCCTCCCGATAGCCTTCCGCTTTCGGCGGCCGCGCGATACATATCCACGAATTGCAGAGAGTTGACAAGATCGGGAAGGCGGGTCGGTCTCGTGATGGAGTAGTCGTAGGAGTAATTGAATCGCATCGGGGCATTCTTTTTCCCCTTTTTCGTAGTGATTAAAACGACGCCATAGGCTGCACGTCCCCCATAAATAGCAGCCGAGGAGGCATCCTTCAAGACTGTTACCGACTCCACGTCACTTGGATTAATCTGGTTAGGGTCCATTTGAACCCCGTCAACCAAGACCAACGGACCACCGCCGCTCAAGGAGGTATAACCGCGGACGTTGTAGGAGGAGGTGCTACCCGGCCGGCCACCACCATTATTCGTTATCTGAAGGTTCGGGATCAAACCTTGCAATCCTTGCCCCAAATTGGTAAGGGGGCGACTTTCCAGAACTTTCGAATCGATGCTTGAAATGGCGCCTGTAAGATTGACCTTCTTCTGCGTACCATATCCTACGATGACAATCTCTTCCAATGTCTTGCTGTCTTCCTGCATGGTGACATTGATTATTTTGTTATTGCCTATTTTTACAGTCTGAGGCATATAACCCACATAAGAAAATAGAAGGGATTTCCCTACCGGAACGTCCAAGCTGAAATTTCCGTCTATATCTGAAATCATACCTATTGTAGTTCCTTGGACTGTCACGTTTACTCCTATCAGCGCTTCTCCATTATTGTCCGTGATTGTACCTTTTATCGTTTGAAGCTTTCCATTCTCTTGAACTTTCTGCTTATTCTCCTGAGCGGGCATAAGAATTATTTTCTTATTTTCTACCACCCACTTGCTACCCGGCAAAATTTTCTTGAGAATGGCACTGATAGGCTCGTTTTCTACGTTAATCGAGATTTTTTTGTTTACGTCACAATCCGCGTCTTTATAAAAAAAAGTATATTCGCTCTTTTGTTCAATAGTTTTCAACACTTCTTTCAGAGTTTTCTGATTAGCTTTTAAACTAATCCGGGTCGTTTGGGCTAAAAGGCTCCCACTGACAAGCAAAAGTATTACAGGAAATACTAGTTTTAGCAAATGAATATTTCTTCCTGTTAAGAAAGAGGATGAAATATTCCTCCATTCAAATTTATTCATACCTTTGTAATAGATTTAATGTTAATTATTTCGCTTCCGGCTAGAAGCGTGATTAATGAAATCGGAAATAGGTAGATGGGCAAACATTTACCTATTTTTTTCTTTTGTTTCTACATAGTTTTTCTGATTTAAAGGGTTAATACTTACTTTATTTTACTGAGACAATGTTTAAAACATTATCTTTCCAATAATATCGTACAGGGATAATTAATGTCATCGCTTTCAATATTTCATCCAAATCTTCGCCCTTATGAAGAGTGAATGACATGGATAAGTTTTGTCCGATAGAGGAATCACATTCTATATCAATCGAATACCATTTTTTTAGATTCATAACGATATCTGCCAATTTTGCATTATCGAAAGTCAATTCATTCTGTATCCAACTGATATAATTCTCTGCATCTACTTTTTTTACAACAGTCTGCTTGTTGCTTTTGTCATATCTAATCAATTCTCCGGGCTCCAACACTAATGGAACGGGTATTTCTGAACCTGTAACCTTGATTCGACCTTCTGCCAACACAGCTTCCACGCCTTTCTTGTCGGGATAATTCTCTACAGAAAAATGAGTACCCAATACTTCAATATCCATATCTCCGGCATGTACGTGGAAGGGCTTGTTCACATCATGACTTACTTCAAAATATGCTTCTCCTTCTAAACTGATTTCACGTGAAGATTCAGAAAAAGTAGTCGGATATTCGAGTTTTGAATTTGAATTCAGCCAGACAATAGTGCTATCCGGTAAAACAAAACGTCTCTTACTCCCTGAATCGGTTATCAAGTGATTCAAAATGAGAATATCTTTTTTTGTCACATTCCTACCGATATGGTAGAACGTTATTCCTATTATAAATAGTAACGTAAAGAACGCCGCTACTCTTGCTGTCTTATAAAAATTATAGGGAGAGACTATATTTATTTTTTTTTCTGATTCTTTTCCTTTTATCCGTTTCTCCAAGCGCTTGAGTGCCTTTTCCATATCAGAATGAACGGATGAATTTGATTGGCTTGCGAACCATACATCACGAAACTCAGAGTAACTATGCAGATTTTTATCTGACTCCTTTAGCCATGTAAGCAACTGTTCTTTATCGGAATCCGTAGCAGTTCCGTCTAAGTAACGTATAATTATTTCATCAATATTTAATTTGTTGTTTATCATATGTACAATTGCTCTATATTAGTTACACGAATAAAACCGGAAATACCCTCCTCAAAAACGGATTTATTTTGAGAAAAAATCCATGAAGAAAGAAAAAATAAGTAAAAAAGACAATAACTCTTTATATATTAAACATTCCTTCAAACCTTTGAGTACCCTGGAAAGGTACTTTTCCACCGTTTTTTGAGAAAGTTCTAATTGCCTGGCTATCTCTTTAATCTTTAGCCCATGATAACGGCTCAATACAAAAACTTTTCTCACATTTTCAGGCTGCCCTTTTAAATAATTGACTATTTCCTGTTGAATTTCTTTTGCGAATAGAGTTTCTTCATGATTTTCATTTGAATGGTGCGAAAGCTCAAGCCGGGCTATTATAGTGTCTAAGGATTCTTCTTCTGTACATTTTTTACTTTTCAGATAATCTAAGGATTTATTATATATGGCTCTGAAAAGATAGGGTTTTAGTTCACTGTCAAAGTCTATATTATTACGGTTATTCCACAATGACATGAACACATCCTGTACAATATCTTCTGCTAAACAGAAATCGTTAACCAATCGAAATGCATAAGAGCGTAGCATGCTATAATATGATCGAAATAAGTTTTCAATCATTCTCCAATCTGAATCATATCTTTCGCTCTTGTCCATTATGGTATAGTTTATATTGCAAAATTTAACACTGCAAATTAATGAAATATAAATAGAAATTTTATGAAATTATAATAAATGACTAATAATATAACATAATTTTATGTTTAAATATTTAAATGCGCTTAAATCTCTTACCTTTATATAGACAAACTTTTGTTCATGCAAATAGTAACTTGTTCATATTATTAATAAATGATGCGAATCAGCAGTTGATAATCATCTACTTTTTCGCTTGTTAAAATGTTATTATTCAGTTACCTATCTCATTAATTAGTTACCTATCTCATTAGTTGGTTTTCTAATCTCATTGAAAATCAGTATATTATAAGAATAAAACCACTCATTGTTCTAATTATGATTCCCAAGGAGAAAGAATTCAAACTTATAAAAATATATATGTATATCTGCGGATGTTTACGAGTCTTCACTCAAGTTCTACTGCCAGAGGTTCAGTAATAACCACCATCCAATCTTTACCGATGAGGAACTGCTTACTGTATGTCTGTTCTGCGGAGCTTATCAGCAATACTTTAAAATCAAAGATATACATACCTTTACCAAGGAATACCTGCTTTCATGGTTCCCTGACTTGCCTTCTTACCAAGTATTCAATTATAGATTGAATTTGATGCCGGAAGCAATCAGCGAACTCGTCAGGCAGTTAATCCATTCATTCAAACCTCAAGATTGTGACAGTATGAAATCATTAGTTGACTCGATGCCTATCATTACTTGCGCGGGAAAGAACACAGTAGGAAAGGTCGCCACTGAGATTACTTCCAAAGGATATTGTTCGACAAAGAACATGTATTATTTCGGACTAAAACTCCATGCAGTGGCTTTCCGTAGAAAAGGAACTATACCTTTTCCTGAAATGCTCATACTTTCCGCTGCTGATGAAAATGACTCCACTGTATTCAAAAGAGAATGTGTGGGAAATCTGAACAATAGAGAAATATATGCCGATAAAATATATTCGGATATACCATTCTATAAAGAGACGAAAGAATCTCAAAAACTCGAGCTATTTACTCCTGTAAAAGCTATCAAAGGAGAATCACCTGAAATAACAAAAAGGGAGAAAGCGGCAAGAGACTTGTTTTCAACGGCAGTCTCAAAAGTCAGACAACCCATTGAATCATTATTCAACTGGTTGAATGAAAAAACAAATATTCAAAGAGCGATGAAAGTCAGATCTACATCGGGACTGCTGCTACATACGATGGGAAAAATTGCCATTGCATTAATTACTCTAATTTTTAACTAAGGAATCAAATACTGATTCGGATAAATATTAAATTATGTGTTTTAAGAATCCGTTTAAAGATAAAGATGATATCTGTTTTTTTGCTGCTATAATTTGCACTGCTATAGCGAATGGGGTAGCAATTGGATTACCTAAAAGTAATATTCTAGGTTTGACTGCAATATTAGCATTTGCTTTAAATATGTTTATAACGAAAAGAGGCATAAAAGGTATACCTCTGATTATATTAGCTATTATCATTATCTATTTTTATCTAATTAAATAAAAAGCGAACAGATTTGAGGCAAATTCGGTACGGAAAAGAATATATTTAGGCACGGATTACACGGATTAACACGGTTGTTTTACGTAATCATAGCACTAAAACCGTGAAATCCGTGTAATCCGTGCCTAATCCTCAATTTATAATTTTGTTCATTTCCGTGCGGAAAGAAACAAACTGAAAACAACCGGAGCTTCGGATTGATCCCCTATTTCATATAGAAATCAGCGGGATTGAGTAACTTCTACATAAAAGTTTTAGGGCATTCTATTGTCATCTGTCAGACTTTAGTGGTTAAAATGTTGTAATACAGTTATTTGTGTCATGACAATAAGCCTGATAATAAGGCTGACAATAGAAAACAGGTGTTTTATTGTCAGCCCATTACCCAAAGATAAATCCTGCGATTTAAATATCCTCTCTTTCTCTTTGCATTTTTTGAGCGCTCACTTTGCTTATGACAACTAATCAAAGTCGTTGTGCCATACCAGTAAAACAGTTGTGCCAACGTAGTGACACAACCGTGCCAATACGGTGGCACAGCTGTGCCAAGCCTTTGGCACAACCGTTTCCAATAGAAGAAACAACAGTTCCAAGCAAGGAAACGACAATTCCATAAACACGAAACAACAGCTTTCTACAGATGAGCAAGCAAAAACATCCGCCCTGTCATTTATCCCCTTCAAGATTCGCAAGAATAAGAGAAATCATTGATGCCTCCTATCAGAATTGAAAAAAGAGGCTGACAATAAAACGCCTGTTTTTCTATTGTCAGCCTTATTATCAGGCTTATTGTCATGACACAAATAACTGTATTGCAGCATTTTAATCACTAAAACCTGACAGATGACAATAGAATCTGCTTAATTTTCAAATGTATATATCCCCATAATAGATGTTTTAACTTCTAATTTGTAACTTTTTCTATGATGACTAATCTTAAGAATCTCCAATATCAAAATTGGGCTGCCAAAGAATCCCTTCTTCGGCAGCCCTTCTTCATTGAGAATCAAAAAAACAGAGAGAGTAAGATATACTTTATTCCTGACCTCCCCCTAGAGCACGGTATAGGTTAATTAGACTTTGTATTTCGGTAAAATGATTGGCTGTCTGTGACAGTTGTGCACTGAGCAATGACTGTCGGGCAGTAAGTACTTCCAGATAAGTCGTATTGCTATGTTCCATCAACAGGGAAGTGCTTCGCACCGCTGTTTTCAGAGAAGCGACCTGTTTGTCCAGCAAGATTCTTTTCCCTTGGCTGGTGGAAAATATAAAGTCACTTGACCCACTATTATACTCCCACTTGACCCATCAAAAATATATTAGAATTAAGTAGAGAAAAATGCATTTTAACCCGGGTCAGTTTTAATTATAATTCTTTACAGTAGATACTACTTCTTTTTAGCATTAATCTTTCTTACAGAATCTCCCGTAAGTTCAATTTTGTGTGCAGTATGTACAATTCTGTCCAGGATTGCATCAGCTACCGTAGGATCACCAATTGCATCATACCAACTTTCAACAGGAAGTTGTGATGTTATTATGATTGATTTTAATCCGTGTCTGTCTTCTATTATTTCCATAAGGATTGACCTTTCCTTGGCATCCAGTCCTATAAGAAACAGATCGTCAAGAATAAGAAGTGAACACTTTTCAATTTTTTTCATCTCTGCGTCAATAGTCCCCTTGTTTTTGGCAAGTTTAAGCTGTCCCATAAGCTTTGACGCATTAGAGTATAAGGTCCTGACTCCATTTTTGCATGCTTCATATCCTATTGCTGAAGCTATATAGCTTTTGCCTGTTCCAGAGCTTCCTGTGATAAAAATATTCTGTCCGTCTCTTATAAAATCAAGAGAAGCAAGTCTCTCGAGCTGGTTTCTGTCAAGGTTCCGTTTTATTGTATAGTCTATTTTCTCCATATATGCCTTATATCTGAAGTTTGCAGACCTTATCAGTCGTTCAATGCTTACATTACGTCTGTAATCATACTCGCTTTCAAGAAGCCATTTCAGGAACTCATCGTTTGTCATACCATCAGAGGATGTTGTCCTGCAGTCATTTCTGTATGTTTCAAGCATACCGTAAAAACGTAATTTAGAGAGTAACTCCATTATTCTGTCCATATTTTTTTCGACAGTTCTGTTTGTTTTATTATTACTTGTCATTTTTTTCTATGTTTTTAGAGTTAAAATAATCCTTACCTCTGAGATTTCTGTGTTTAGTGGTAAGTTCGGGAGCCAGCCCTTCCATTTGTACATGAAACTTTTCATCTTCCCTGTTTACCAGAAGACTTTCAAGTTCGTTGAATCCGAACATGCATGATTCCATTGCTATCTGGCATGCAAGAACCACTCTGTCGTGTCCGAAACGTTCGACAAGACATAATATACCATCAGCTGAACGTACGGCCTGAACGGGATATTTTTTGGCAACAGCCACTAGCTTTATATACTCTTCCATTACCGGATCGATTTCACGTGCCTTTCGGTATACATCATCCATTCTGATTCTGTATTCATGTAGTACTCCGGGAAGTTTATGGGAAGGTTTTTCTGAATATGTGAAAGGAGTATCATCTCTGCGGTGTGTCGTTATATGTCTGAATTTATGATATATCTCCACTGTGTCCTCATCATACAGTAATTCTACAGTATCGCCGATATACTCTTTAGGGACACTGTAATAGTGATTGTTAAGCGATACATAACTGTTTCTCATGACAGTTGCCGTTTTTCGGCTTTTTGATATAAATCTTGTAGTCGGTAATGTATGCAGCCTGTCTTTCTCTACCTCCAGGAAACGCTCCTTACGGCTGTAGCTGCGGTTGTACATTTTTCGACTGTTCAATGCATCCGTATGTTTCATTATTTCTATGTTCAAGGCTTCAAGATCATTGAATTTCAATCCTGTCATCTTTGAGTAGACCTCCCTGTAAAGCAGTCTTACGGCATTTTCAACCAAAGCCTTGTCTTTGGGTTTGCGAACTCTTGCCGGAAAGACAACACATCCGTAATGGTCTGCAAATGCAGCAAAGTCATCATTTATTACAGGCTCTATTCCACCGGGCTTTGTTACTGCAGATTTGAGGTTGTCGGGAACTATGGCATTGGGAACACCTCCAAAATAATGGAAAGCATTTTCACATGCCTGGATAAGATATTCTTTCTTTTGCGATGGTACAGCCTCGTAATAAGTAATCTGGCTGCAAGGAAGTATCGCAGCAAAGACTTCTACGGGAATCTTATTCCCTGTATTACTGTCTGAAATATAGAGTTTGTCACCGGCAAAATCCACATACATCTGATCACCCGCTATATGATCTATGCGTCCAACAGGTATTTTTACTTCCTTCTCACGTCTGATATATAAGCAAAATGAACAGTAACTGTAACCTTGAGGACGGTTTTTCAGATATTCCTCATACAAGGACCTTCTTGTTGTTCCACGGGATTTAAGTCGTTTAATGTACTCTGGTATATGTTCTTGAAGATACATATACTCTGCAGATCCTGCTGATTCGTTGTCTGTCTCAGCACTGAAAAGTTCATACAAATGATGCTCGTCCATTTTCAATAGGCGTTCCAGCTCTATACCCATATCTTCGTATATACGGACATACCGTTTTACTGTATTACGTGAAATCAGAAGGGAAGAACTGATACTACGGATACTCATTCCTGACTGGAAACACCGCAGTATGTGCTTGATTCTTATTTTCATTCTTTAAAATTTTTATTCGGTTAATAATACCGGGTTAAAATGCTTTTTAAAGTACAAAAACAAGACTGAAATATGGTAATTCTGTAGGGTCAGTTTTGGTTATAATCCAAGTGGATCAGTTTCGGTTATAAAGGTGGGTCAGGTGACTTTTATAATAATGGGTCAAGTGACTTTATATTTTCCACCAGTCCTTTTTCGGTAAATATGTAAAGACGCATCTGGGAACCTCTCCGGCTCATTACCGGAATGCGAAAGAGGAATGAGGCAGCTCAATTGTACGGATGAAGCCCGATTGTACGGATACAGCCAAGACCGGGAAATGAGTCTGTTATTGGGAAATGATCTCCTGAAAAGCTTTCAGGTAGCGTTTGCTGACCGTTTCCATATTAATCTTTTCCCGGATGATCCGTTCCGATTCTTTTCCCATTTCTCTGCAACGTTCGGGAGATTCGAACATCTCTCTGATTCTTTCTGCCAGGCTGTCGGCATCTCCGTCCTTAAAGAAGTATCCGTTTCTGCCTTCCATGACCAGGTCGCGTTCCGTGCTGTCGCATACGGCACAAAGAACAGGCATCCCGTACGTCATGGCGTCATTGATCGAAAGTCCTCCCATACCCGCCAGCACATAGATACTCGATTCGTTCATATAAGCTCCCAGCATCTTCGGATCGTAGACGGCTCCGATAAAGCGGATACGGTCTGCCAATTGCAAGTCGCTTGCCTGTTGCTTGAGGCGGTCCAGCTCCGGTCCGTCGCCTACGATCACCAGTTCCGCTTCCGGATAGTCGGCGGCTACTTTCCGGAAAGCCTCTATCAGTAAATCCACCCGTTTCCATTTTACCAGCCGTCCGATGTGCAGCAGGCGGCGGTCGCACGGCGGAAGGATGGAGGGAGAAGCCAGTACGGATTCTTTTTCTTTGAGAAGCGCATCCGTATCGGTCGAATTGTAGGTGACGTGTATCTGTTCTTTCTTTACTCCGTAAGAAGGAAGGATATCGTAGGCGGCTGTCGAGTAGTTCAGCGTTCCGGCAGCCTTGGCGTAGCAGTACTTACGTATCTGGGTCGTTACCCATTGTCTCAGATAAAATCCGGTACCCTTGCTGAGCAGACGCATACCTTCGTCGTGCATCGGGTTGGCCTTGAAATATTCCCTGATCTTTCCGTAAGGCGGAGTCTGGAAGGGGATTTCGCGAATCACCAGTCTGGCGTTGCAAGACTTGATCGCTTTTCTCAGTGCAGGCTGGAAGAAAACTTGCAGGAAGTAGGGCCATCCTACCACTACTATATCCGGTTTTTCTTCCGCAATGATTTCGGGGAGTGCGGGAAAAGCGCTTTTTCCGTAGAACAACTTCTTTTCCGGCGTTGTCAGATGCTTGTAGGCGCCTCCTTCTACCATTTTCACCCCTTTGCCAATCGTTGTGTTTCCTTTTTGGGGGCTGACGACGGTTATTTCGATTCCTTTTGCCTGTAGTCTGTTGAGCATGGCATTCAGGTAGTGGGGGATTCCTCCGAATGTAAAAAGTACTTTCATTGTATATGCTTGCTGATTTGATTAAAACATGTGATTAGTTTCTCCACAGTGTGTTCGTGGGCGTATCGGTCGAAAGCGTGGAGGGGTGTCTTTGCTTCGCTACACAGCGAACGGATAGCTGCGCTGCATTCTCCGGCATTGTCTTCTCCGGTGGTCTGGCCTGTGCCGTACTGTTCCACTCTTTGTCCCATGCAGAAGCCATGGCTGACGATGACCGGTTTGCGGAAGGCGGCTGCTTTGGTCAGCAGGTTACTGCTGCCGGTGAACTGTTTGTATGCGGCAAAGATAAGATCGCTCTCCGCTATCAGGGCATTGAAGCAACTTTCATCGGGAATCTTTTCTAAAGAAAACAGACAATTACTTCTTGACTTTTCAAAAGTCCGCAGATCGTTTTCCTGTTGTACAGTGAGAGAAGATTTTCCGGCAATCAGGAAGAAGTAGTCTTCTTCGGGCAGTAAAGGAATGCTTTCCAGTAACAGCTTTATTCCCTTGCGAAAATTGATTGAACCGAGCAATGATACGACTTTCCTTCCTTGAGCCTTCTCTTTCAGTTCCTGTAGCAATGGGTAAGTGGTGGCGGGAGCCGAAAGATCGGCAAAGTCAGGAAACAGCAGAATGTTGCCCTGAAATGCTTTCAGGTCTTTTGCCGAGTATTCGTTCAGTATACCTGTCCCCACGCAATTCTTGCTGCGCAGGAAAGGCCGTGTATCGGGCATCCCCGGCTGGCAGGGCGGCAGGGCTGACTGAACAAGCAGCCCGCTCCACTGGTAAGGCAACAGAAGATTGAACAGCCATAATGGAGCCAGGGTAGGCAACATATCATCGAGGCAGGCGAAGAATACCAGATCGGGATGCTGCCGTTTAAGGCTCCGGCGCAGCCTGTATAAGTTTTGCAAACGAATCATTGCATTACGCAATACAACCAGCTTCTTCTGCAACGGTTTCCCGGCAGGAAGCGGCAGCAGCGGATGCGCCGAAATGGGCTGAAAGGCGACCGTATCCTGTATATGTTTCCCGTCGGGAGCGATGAGCGACGTTTCGTGACCCATGCCGGCCCAGGTGTGGGCAAACTGTTTATAGTACGTCTCCCGATGGCCTGATACTGAACAATCAATGACGGTAACTTTCATGATTTCAATGCTTCTGAATAAACTTGCAGCAACTTCTGTCCCGCCAACTGAAAATCGAAACGGTTGACAATGGACTGACGGATTTTCTTTTTGTCGAACTGCTCATAGGTATCGTACAACGCTTTCATTTTCCCGGCGAGAGCCTCCACATCTCCCGGCTGAATGAGGAAGCCGCTTTCGGGAGTGATGATATCTTCCGGTCCTCCGCATTCGGTGCCGATAGCTGGCAGACCTGTTGCCATCGCTTCGATAAAGACAATGCCGAACGTCTCTGCATAGGAGGCCAGTACAAAAGCGTCGCAAGTGCCCAGCAGTTCGGACAGCTCTTCCCGTGACAGGCGACCGGTCAGCTTTACCTGCCCTTGCAACTGAAGAGACTGAATCTGCTCCGTGAGTGACTGCATTTCTTCTCCGTCTCCGGCAATAAGCAAAGAGACATGCGGCATATCCTTGAATATCCGGTGAAAGGCAACCAGCAAATCCCGGAATCCTTTCCGTTTATTCAGGTTTCCGGTACTGATGAAGGTGAAATGCTTCTCTTTCTCCGTCTGATGGAGGCTGAACTTGAAGGTGCTCGTATCTACAAAGTTAGGTATAACCGTCACTTTATCCAGGTCGTTGATATAAGGGTAGAGGCTTCGTTTCAGTTTTGTGCCGACGCAGATAATCTTTCGTGCTTCGCTGTATGACTTCTTTAAGATCACTGCCTGCGACGGAGTTGTCTGATTACCATTAATGGAAGATGCGTGCTCCGTGATGACGTAGGGAATCTTGTACCATTTGTAAATCAGCCGGGCGGTATACCCCGCCCACGTGGCAAAATGTGCGTGAATCAGGTCGGGACGCCCCTGTGTGCGGATGTATTTCCGTACTAGCAGGACGGTCAGTAATGACCAGATGATTCCTCCTGTACGGGTGCTTAGCTTCGGGTTCCAGGCATGCATGCGCATGGTGACGAAACTGCCGTTATCTTCCGCCGAAATCTGAAAATGGCTTTCTTTGCGGAACCGTTTCCATGTGAAGTTTTTCAGGGGTCTTTGCTCTGTAAAGGCAAGCCCTGTCTTGCAGCCCGATTTAACCAGTTGCATAGCCTGCTCGAAGAACATATATCCCCGGTGTGGAGAGGAATCCTTCTCAGGATAGTACATAGGAAGTATCAGTATATGCATTTGTCTTTTATTTTTAGAAGAAGAATGGTGTAGAAGTCACGGATACGTTTCCCCAGAGTAACGGTGGGCACGCCGGTGTAAGCGGAAGCTTTCTTGCGGAATGCCTCTTCATCGTCGAAAGCGGGGTGGTTCACAAAGTGTTTGTACAGCAGATACAATCCCCTTTTCTTCTCATAGGGAAGGTGCCACACTGCCAGTTGCTCGTCTCCTTTTTCTACCGTATTGTATTTGGGATAGGTCCAGAGACGTTTGACGTATTGATTGGCGATATTATTGTGGATGTGAAGCTTTGTCGCCACTACGCTCAGGAAGTGGGCTTCCTCGTTCAGCTTGGGCCGGTTGGCGGCAAAGCGTTCGAGGTTGTAATTCCACAAAGCGGGATACGCTTCATTGATTTGTGCCACTACATCTCCCCGTAGCGAGATAAATTCTCCCCCGTAGTAATGGACAAGTTCCTCTTTTATTTCTGGATTCTTCGCTTCTCCGTAACAGTCGTTATAGATGTCCGTCATTTCCTTTAGCGTGATTCCGTTTACGCTGAGGTCCGGTCGGTCGGATGCGTCGTACAGGGCGGAGCCATGTTTCCGGGTATCGCTGAAAAGCTGCTCCAGCGGACGCATGCAGAGACAGTCCGCGTCGCAGACGAGCAATGTATCGTCTGCCTGCATTCTTTTCTCCATATAGCGCAGGATGTCATACAGGTAGAACTGGTTTCTCCATGCTCCGTACCATCCCTCGGGCGGGATGCAGAGGTAGGGCAAACAGACGGTTTCAATCTGTAACTCCTTGAATAGCCGCTCCAGATAATCGGGAAACTGATCCAGATTGCTGAAGAAAAGCAGCTTGTCATTCGGATGATAATGCCTGAAGGTGGTGAAAAACGGTACTTGTATCTGCATATATATGGAATGGACGAGGGCGGAATCTCCCCGTTTGCCTGCCTGCGGATAGAAACTGGCATCTTCTTTGGATTCTTTGTAGAACCAGGTCGCTATGTAATTGGTAGGTGTCGTCATGATATCTTTTTCTTTTTAATGAACTGAATACATTCATTGAAAATGACTGATTGCATTTTCCACAAAACAAGTGCGTATAGAGAAGCCACGAAAACAACTTTGATGGCAAGTGACAGATACAGGCTGGTGATGCCCAGCGTAATGTAATGGGCGGCGATGGTCAGCGAAGCTGCCAGCAGAAAGTACGGAGCGATATCTTTCAGTATGCTCCACAGGGTCAGCGGAATTTCCCTTCGGGCAAAGAGGTACCAGACGAACATCCACAGGATATTGATAGCGACAAACAGATAAATCATGGTAGTAATGCCATAAGGATAGCTGATGCAGGCAGTGATCAGTTGCAGTACGCTTAGTGCGATACTGTTGAACATGAAGACGGAAGAACGTCCGCGGCTGACCAGTAATAAAGAGAACAGATTGTTGACCGGGATAAAAGCTCCCCATATACAGAGCAGCTGCATGATCCGGGCGGAAGCGAGCCATTTGTCCGTGATGGTAATCAGAATAAATTCTTTGGCAATAAGGCTGAGCCCGAACATGGCGGGGAAAGAGATAAAGGCTGTGAATCGCAGCATCTTATGAAATACAGCCGCCTGACGCTGCGGATCATTGGCTACACTTGCCAGTACAGGCTGGGTGACTCCGTTGATCATTCCGGTGATGAGGGCGTGCCCCTTATTGTTCCAGTTGTTGGCTTGGCTAAAGTCTCCGACCTCTTGCTTGGTATAGAATTTACCTAGCAGGACCGAGAACAGGTTTTGATTAATGATGATAAAGACTTGGGTAATCAGCATTTTGCTGCTGAATCCGAACATCTCTTTGATAGGCGAGAAGTCAATGCGGAAACTGGGTTTCCAGTGGGCAAAGTACCAGTTGAGCATAGTGCCTATGAGGACAAAAACCATCGTTTGTATCGCTATGCCCCAATAGGCAAATCCGTTCGCGGCAAGAATGATGGCGACCATTCCGGAGACGAACAGGCTTGAAAGGGAAATGATGGTATTTTCTTTCACTTTCAGGTTGCGGAAGAGGATGGCTCGCGGAGCAATTCCGAAACTGGCTATAAAAAAGCTGAGGAAAGAAAAACGGGCCAGTGACGTTAGTTCCGGGGTGTCGTAAAAGTCAGCAATCAGAGGAGCTGAAAGATAGAGCAGGACGTACAGAGTGGCGCCACAGGAGATACTGAACCAGAATACAGCATTGTAGTCTTTATCGCTGACCTTCTCGCGGTTGGCCAGCGCTGCCACAAGACCGCTTTCCTGCAGAGCGGAAGCGATGGCAGGAAAGATGGCCAGCATGCCGATCATACCATAATCGGAACGATCCAGTAATCTTCCCAGTACTATTCCGAAAAGAAGTCCTAATAGTTGCTGTATGCTGCTGCTAAGTCCTCCCCAAAATAGCCCTTTGGCTGTCTTTTGTTTCAGTGACTGTTCTTCACTCATATTATTATAATCGGTGAAGGAGGGTGTGCCAAAAGTCAGTGACACATCCCATCCTTCCATTCCTCATTTGTTGATGGTGTATTAGCTTATCGCTTATTTTACTTCGCTACCCGGCTTCACCTCTTTCTGAGGCATGATCACTGCCAGGCTACCGTCGTTGTTTTCGGCACTCAGAATCATGCCTTCACTGACGATACCTTTCAGCTTGCGCGGTGCGAGGTTGGCGATAAAGCAAACCTGTTTGCCTACCAGTTCTTCTGGCTGGTAATGCTTTGCGATACCCGATACGATGGTACGTGTTTCCAGTCCGTCGTCAATCTTGAATTGCAGCAGCTTGTCGGCTTTCGGCACTTTCTGGCATTCGAGGATGGTACCTACGCGGATATCCAGTTTCATGAAGTCGTCAAATTCGATGTTCGGACGAATCGGATTTGCCTTGTAGTTGGCTTCTTCGTTGGCTTTCTTTGTATCGAGCAGTTTCTGTACCTGTGCTTCGATCACGCTGTCTTCTATTTTTTCAAACAGGAGTTCCGCCTTGTTCAGTTGATGGCCTACCGGTAGCAGGTCGTTTCTGCCCAGTTCTGCCCATTCGAAAGTTTCCATGTTCAGCATCTTGCGGAGTTTCTCCGAGCTGAAAGGCAGGAACGGTTCGAAAGCGATGGCAAGGTTGGCAACCAGTTGCAGCGAGATGTTCAGGATGGTACCTACACGTTCCATGTCGGTCTTAGCCAGTTTCCAAGGTTCGGTGTCGGCAAGGTACTTGTTGCCGATGCGTGCCAGATTCATCGCTTCTTTCTGTGCATCGCGGAATTTGAATACGTCGAGCAGTTTTTCTACTTCTGCTTTCACATCGGCAAATTCTTTCAGCGTTTCTTTGTCGTACTCTGTCAAATTGCCTTGTGCGGGTACTTTGCTGTCGAAGTATTTCTGGGTCAGTACCATGGCACGGTTTACGAAGTTGCCGTATACGGCTACCAGTTCATTATTGTTGCGTGCCTGGAAGTCTTTCCAGGTAAAGTCGTTGTCTTTCGTTTCCGGGGCATTGGCAGTCAGCACATAACGGAGCACGTCTTGCTTGCCGGGGAAGTCTTCCAGATATTCGTGCAACCATACTGCCCAGTTGCGGGAAGTCGAAATCTTGTCTCCTTCCAGATTCAGGAATTCGTTGCTCGGAACGTTGTCCGGCAGGATATAGCTGCCTTCTGCTTTCAGCATGGCAGGGAATACGATGCAGTGGAACACGATGTTGTCTTTTCCGATGAAATGGAGCAGGCGGGTTTCGGGATCTTTCCACCATGTTTCCCAACTGTCGGGAAGCAGTTCCTTTGTATTGGAGATATATCCGATAGGAGCATCGAACCATACATACAGCACCTTTCCTTCAGCGCCTTCAACGGGCACAGGAATACCCCAGTCGAGGTCGCGGCTTACGGCACGTGGCTGCAATCCCATATCGAGCCAGCTTTTGCACTGTCCGTATACGTTGGGACGCCATTCTTTGTGATCTTCCAGAATCCATTGGCGCAACCAGCCTTCGTGTTTGTCGAGAGGAAGATACCAGTGCTTGGTCTCCTTCATGACAGGCTTGCTGCCGCTGATGGCGCTTTTGGGGTTGATCAGGTCGGTGGGCGACAGGGAAGTTCCGCATTTCTCGCATTGGTCGCCATAAGCGCCTTCCGAATGGCAGTGAGGACATTCTCCGGTGATATAGCGGTCGGCAAGGAACGTTTTCGCTTCTTCGTCGTAATATTGTTCGGAAGTTTTTTCGATAAACTCTCCTTTGTTGTATAATGTCTTAAAGAAATCCGAAGCCAGCTGATGGTGCGTCTTCGAAGTGGTGCGGCTGTATACGTCGAATGAAATGCCGAATTCTTCGAACGACTTCTTTATCAGATAGTGGTAACGGTCTACTACATCCTGCGGGGTGACTCCTTCTTTCTTTGCACGAATCGTGATGGGTACTCCGTGTTCGTCCGAACCTCCGATAAATAATACATCTTCTTTTTTCAGTCGCAGATAACGCACGTAGATATCTGCCGGTACATATACACCGGCCAGGTGACCGATATGTACAGGTCCGTTCGCATACGGCAGTGCCGATGTGACGGTGGTTCTCTTGAATTTCTTTTCCATTGATATAGAGTGATTTTATGATTTTACTGCTTGCAATGTGCAATGATACGGTTTGCAACGTGCAAAGATAATGCTTTCCGCAGATTTCAGGAAGAAATGTGACAGGAAATCTGCGGAAAAGGCTTGTTTATCCTGTTCCGTTTTACATCATCATATTTTTCCTTATCGAGAACTTGACTATGGCCATATCCTGAATGGTGTCTACCGGCAAGTCCATGGGCTCATGATGCGGATTGTAGCTTACGAGTTTGACATATCCTTCTTTCTCTGACCGGTTGACGTATTTCACCGTCAGATACTGGTCGCCGTCGAGGTGAAATGCTACAATATACATTTCTCCGTAAATCACATTGCTGAAGTTGTTGATCCCCTTGAATCCGATGATGTCTCCTGACTTAAGAATATGAAATTGTTTGTTGTTATATTGTTGGCTTTGATATGTTTAGATGTACTATTATGGTTCTTGATATTTTATACTAAAGAGCCTGTTGTTTTTGATGGTCTTACTAATCTTTTTATTGTAATATTTATATCTGTCATTAATGTTGCTATTGGATCTATATGTGTTAAAAAAGAGAATCGATTATTCATTGTGGTAGTTATTATGGATTTTTTATTTGATAAGTATTCCGAGGTTATAGATAAAATGTTATATCAAAAATGGGAGTTTAGTATAAAGGATGGAATTGGAAATTATGGAATTGTAACTACAAATAAGGATAGTATATTTTTCCATGGTGAAAATTCAAGTTTCTTTTTTATCCAGCATAATTACTTATATAATTATGCTAGTACTAAAATAATATTACCCTAATACCTGTTAGAAAAATGAATGAAAATTATAAGTCATTGTTGAGGATAAATATTTAGTAATGGATAAATATAATTGGTTGTTTCTTTGAAAAATATGATTGTAGTAGAGTAGTGTTTATTTCCCTTGATTATGTGTGGTTCAATAGCGCTTATCTTTCTCTGAGGAATCAAAATTATGGGGTAGAGAATGAACATGAACTGACCAAAAAGTTAGCTTATAGTTGAATAAACCAAGTGTTATTCTCTGTTTCCCAAAACTTCCACCTATAATTCTCTTCTTTTTCTTTCTTTTTTCTCACAGGAAAGAATATATTTGTATCCTAGTTAAATGTAAACCAGTGTATGATATGATAACAACCCAGTTGCTTCGTCCCGAAAGCATAGTTGTAGTAGGGGCTTCGAATAATGTACATAAGCCGGGTGGCGCTATATTGAAAAATCTGATAAACGGAGGTTATCAGGGAGAGCTTCGGGCAGTGAATCCGAAGGAGACAGAAGTGCAGGGAGTTCCTGCTTTTGCAGACGTAAAAGAACTGCCGGATACCGATTTGGCGGTGTTGGCTGTTCCTGCTGTTATGTGTCCGGATATTGTAGAGACACTGGCAAGTGAAAAGCAGACGCGGGCGTTTATCATACTCTCTGCTGGATTTGGTGAAGAGACTCACGAAGGGGCACTGCTGGAAGAACGTATATTGGAAACTGTCAATAAATACGGTGCTTCTCTGATTGGTCCGAACTGCATCGGACTGATGAATACATGGCACCACAGTGTTTTCAGCCAGCCTATTCCGAATTTAAACCCGAAAGGAGTCGACCTGATCTCCAGTTCCGGTGCTACGGCGGTCTTTATTCTTGAAAGTGCGGTGACAAAAGGCTTGCAGTTTAACTCAGTCTGGTCGGTGGGAAATGCCAAGCAGATTGGAGTGGAAGATGTACTGCAATTTATGGATGAGAATTTTGATCCGGAGAAAGACTCCCGTATCAAACTGCTTTATATTGAAAGTATACACAATCCGGACAGATTGCTTTTCCATGCTTCTTCATTGATCAGAAAAGGCTGTAAGATTGCAGCGATAAAAGCAGGTAGCTCAGAAAGCGGAAGCCGTGCTGCTTCTTCTCATACCGGGGCGATTGCCAGTTCCGATTCGGCTGTAGAAGCACTGTTTCGTAAGGCTGGGATTGTGCGTTGTTTCTCTCGTGAAGAATTGACTACCGTGGGCTGTGTATTCACCCTTCCCGAATTGAAAGGAAAGAACTTTGCCATTATCACACATGCCGGAGGTCCGGGAGTGATGCTGACGGATGCTCTGAGTAAGGGAGGCCTGAATGTACCTAAACTGGAAGGCGAACTGGCGGAAGAACTGAAAGCACAACTCTTTCCCGGAGCTTCCGTAGGAAACCCTATTGATATTTTAGCCACCGGCACACCGGATCATTTACGTATTTGCATTGACTATTGCGAAGAGAAATTAGAGAATGTAGATGCTATTATGGCCATTTTTGGTACTCCCGGACTGGTGACTATGTTTGAAATGTATGATGTCCTTCATGAAAAGATGCAGACCTGCTGCAAGCCTATATTCCCGGTTCTCCCTTCCATCAATACAGCCGGAGCGGAAGTGGCGGCATTTCTTGCCAAAGGACACGTGAACTTTTCCGATGAAGTGACTTTAGGAACAGCTCTTTCCCGTATTGTCAACGCTCCGAGACCGGCGGTTCCTGAGATTGAACTGTTTGGAGTCGATGTGCCGAGAATCCGTCGTATCATTGATTCTATCCCGGAAAATGGTTATATTGAACCTCATTATGTACAGGCTTTGCTGCATGCAGCCGGTATTCCATTGGTTGATGAATTTGTTTCCAATAAGAAAGAAGAGGTCGTGGATTTTGCCCGGCGATGCGGATTTCCGGTAGTAGCTAAGGTGGTGGGGCCGGTGCATAAATCAGATGTAGGTGGAGTGGTGCTGAATATTAAAGGTGAGCAGCATCTGGCTCTCGAATTTGACCGCATGATGCAGATTCCCGATGCGAAAGCGATTATGGTTCAGCCTATGCTTAAAGGAACAGAACTGTTTATTGGTGCAAAATATGAAGAGAAGTTCGGACACGTGGTGCTTTGCGGTTTGGGCGGTATCTTTGTGGAGGTATTGAAAGATGTATCTTCCGGTCTGGCACCTCTTTCTTATGAAGAGGCTTATTCAATGATCCATTCATTGCGTGCCTATAAAATTATTCAGGGAACACGCGGACAAAAGGGAGTGAATGAGGATAAATTTGCTGAAATTATTGTTCGTTTATCTACTTTACTCCGGTTTGCAACAGAAATAAAAGAAATGGATATAAACCCGCTTCTGGCCACTGAGAAGGCTGTTATAGCGGTCGATGCACGTATCCGAATAGAAAAATAAGACTATTCTTTTATTCATTGGGACATATTTTCTATCTTTAGGCAGTATTTTTGCCTACATTTGATAACTCAAAACAAAAGGTAGAAAACAAACATCGTATGAAGAAAGCTTTAGTACTCTTTATAGGTTTTATATGCTATCAAATCATCTGTCATGCACAAGTGATGGATGAGCATTACTATTTCAAAAACCTAAGTGTACAGAATGGATTATCCCAGAATACGGTCAATGCTATTTTGCAGGATAAACAAGGGTTTATGTGGTTTGGAACAAAAGATGGACTGAATCGGTATGACGGTTTATCATTCCGGAAATTTAAACACGATGGCCGTAGTCAGCAAAGCATTGGTAATAGTTTCATAACAGCGCTTTATGAGGATGCGGAAGGAAATATCTGGGTTGGTACGGATGTGGGGCTTTATATCTATTATCCGGAACATGATTCATTCCGGCATTTTGAAGAATTGAGTGTGGAAGACACAAAGATAGAGCATACTGTAACAGCGATTGTGGGAGATGATCAAGGATGTGTTTGGATTGCGGTAGAGTCTCAGGGACTCTTTTGTTATGATTTGGAGAAAGAGCAACTTCAAAATTATACCTTGAAGAACTTCCCTTTTATTTCTACTAATGTTCAGTCTTTTGTTTTTGATAATAGTGGAACTCTTTGGATAGGTTGCTATGGTGACGGGCTCTTTTATTCAAAAGACCGTTTGAAAACACTTCAACCTTATATCTCTCCTGTTGATAATAAGGAAACTTTCGAGAATGATGTTGTAACTACTCTTGTAAAAGGTGCCTATAACTGTCTGTACATCGGTTCTTTGAGAGGTGGTGCAAAAGAACTGAATTTAACTTCTAATAAATTACATGATCTGCTTTCCGTTGATGAAAATGAAGAGCCTGTTCTTTGCCGTAATTTGCTGGTTGCTTCTGATAATGAATTGTGGATTGGGGCAGAATCGGGGATTTATATCTATAATCTCCGGATGGGTAAATATGTCCATCTTCGTAGTTCAATCAATGATCCTTATTCTCTTTCAGATAATGCCATCTATTCATTGTGTAAAGATCGCGAAGGAGGAATTTGGATTGGTTCTTATTTCGGAGGAGTGAACTACTATCCTCGTTTCCATACTTATTTTGAAAAATATTATCCGAAAGGTACAAATAATGGATTGCATGGAAAAAGAGTACGTGAATTCTGTCAGGACAATCAGGGGATTTTATGGATCGGTACGGAAGATGGTGGGTTAAATCGCTTTGATCCGAAAACCAAAACCTTCTCTTTTTTCACTCCAAGCACTGCTTTTACCAATGTTCATGGATTGTGTCTGGTTGGTGATCATCTTTGGGTAGGGACTTTTGCAAAAGGAGTGAAGGTGATTGATACACGCACGGGAGCGATTGTGAAAACGTATCAGAAGACGGATTCACCCCGTTCATTGATGGATAACAGCGTCTTTTCTATTTGCCGGACAACAACAGGAGATATTTATCTGGGAACTTTATTCGGTTTATTACGCTACAATAAGCAGACCGATGATTTTGACCGGATACCGGAACTGAACGGTAAATTTGTGTATGACATCAAGGAAGACTCTGGCAGCAATCTATGGCTTGCAACTTATGCAAATGGAGCCTATTGCTATAATGTGAATGAAAAGAAGTGGACCAATTATCTTCATGATGAGAAAGATCCGAAAAGTCTTCCGTATGATAAGGTATTGAGCATTTTTGAGGATTCTCATCGGCAAATATGGTTAACTACACAAGGTGGAGGCTTCTGTCTGTTCCATCCTGAAACGGAAACCTTTACCAGCTATGATTCTCGTAACGGCTTGCCGAATGATGTTGTATATCAGATTGTGGAAGATAAAGACGGGCTTATGTGGCTGACAACTAATAATGGGCTGGTATCTTTTCAGCCTGCTACAGGAGCCATGAAAGTATATACTACGGCTAATGGATTGCTAGGTGACCAGTTTAACTATCGTTCCAGTTTTCAGACAGAGGACGGGACAATCTATTTGGGAAGTATTGATGGCTTTGTCGCTTTCAATCCGAAAAATTTCTCCGAGAACAAGTCCCTTCCATCTATTGTGATAACCGACTTTTTATTATTTGGAAAAGAAGTATATGCTGGTGACCCCTCGTCTCCGTTGAAAAAAAGCATAAACTTTCTGGATGAGCTGGTTCTTCAGCCCAATCAGAATTCTTTCTCGTTTCGTGTTGCTGCTTTAGATTTCCAGGCACCACGAATGAATCGGATCATGTGTAAATTGGATGGCTTTGATGAGGAGTGGTTGCCGGTCGGCGAGAGTCCTGTGGTAACTTATTCCAATTTGTGGTATGGTGATTATACTTTCCGGGTGAAAGCAGCTAATAGCGATGGAGTATGGAACGAGAAAGAAGTAGCTTTGATAGTTCGTATACTTCCTCCTTTTTATCTCACTATTTGGGCCTATTGCGTTTATGTTTTGCTGATTATAGGTTGTTCTCTGTATGCAATATGGTATTTCAAGCAACGTAGCAGTTATAGGCATCGCAGGCAGATGGAGAAGTTTGAGCAGGAAAAAGAACGAGAAATATATCATGCGAAGATTGATTTCTTCACGAATGTTGCTCATGAAATACGTACTCCGCTGACTTTAATTAAAGGTCCGTTGGAAAATATTATCCTTAAGAAAAAAGTAGATGCGGAGACGCGTGAAGACTTGAATGTCATGAAGCAAAATACGGAACGTCTGCTAAATCTGACGAATCAGTTACTGGACTTCCGTAAGACAGAAAGCCAGGGATTCCGTTTGAACTTTGCTAAGTGTAATATTACGGAGGTATTGAAAGAAACCCATCTACGGTTTACTTCTCTTGCTAAGCAGAAAGGATTGGAATTTACCTTGCAGTTGCCCGAAGCGGATTTTTATGCCCATGTCAATCAGGAAGCATTTACAAAGATCATCAGTAACTTGCTCAATAATGCCGTGAAATACTCAGAACACTATATACATGTATTTCTGGAGGTGACAGAAGGAGGGGAAAATAAGGTATTCTGTATCCGCACGGTGAATGACGGAGTGATAATACCTCGTGAAATGAGAGAGGAAATATTCCAGCCTTTTGTCCGTTTCAATGAAGGAGATGACGGAAAGGTGACTACCGGAACAGGTATTGGATTGGCTCTTTCTCGGTCACTGGCTGAACTACATCAAGGAACATTGGCTATGGGAAAAGAAGAAGATAGTAATACCTTCTGCCTGACGTTACCTATTGTCCAGGATATGACAATCACGTTGACTCCGGAAACAGAAATGGAACCGGAAACTGTAAATGAACCTACGGTGGAAGTGGAGCAAGGAGAAATAAAAGATAATCGCCCCACTGTACTGGTAGTGGAGGATAATCCGGATATGCTTGCCTTTGTGGTCCGTCAGTTGTCGAAAGAGTATGCGGTACTGTCGGCTGCCAATGGTGCGGAAGCGTTGAAAATGCTGGATGGCAATTATGTGAATCTGGTGGTGAGCGATGTTGTCATGCCTGTTATGGATGGTTTTGAGTTGTGTAAGACGATTAAATCAGACCTGAATTATAGTCATATTCCTGTTATTCTGCTAACTGCGAAAACGAATATTCAGTCAAAGATAGAAGGCATGGAACTAGGTGCGGATGCTTATATTGAAAAACCTTTCTCTGTGGAATATCTGCAGGCTTGTGCCTCCAATCTTATTCAGAACAGAGAAAAATTGCGTCGGACTTTTGCTCAATCTCCTTTTGTGGCAGCCAACACCATGGCATTGACTAAGGCCGATGAGGACTTTATAAAGAGACTGAATGAAGTAATTCTGACGAACCTTAATAATCCGGAGTTTAGCATGGATGATATTGCGGATAGTTTGAATATGAGCCGCTCTAACTTTTATCGGAAGATAAAAGGAGTATTAGATCTGAGTCCGAATGAATATCTCCGTCTGGAACGTTTGAAAAAGGCTGCCCAGTTGTTAAAACAAGGAGAAGGACGGGTAACTGAAATCTGTTATATGGTCGGTTTTAACTCTCCATCCTATTTTGCCAAATGTTTTCAGAAACAGTTTGGAGTGTTACCAAAAGATTTTGTGGATTGAGTAGGTAGTAACCGGATACGGGAACTAAAATAAAATACGAGAAATTAATTAACTAAATAATGAAAGATACACCTATTAGTAGACGGGATTTTCTGAGAAATATGGGAATAGCTGGGGCTGGAGCGCTCCTAGCGGCAAGTCCTTGGCTTTCTGCTTTTTCAGAAATCACGAATACATCAAATGAAAAATGCCGGCTGGCGGTTATCGGTCCCGGTTCGCGAGGACGTTTTTTGATGAGTTTCTTGGTAAAGAATCCGAAGGTTGAAATCGTAGCGCTATGCGATATTTATCAGCCCTCCATTGACGAAGCATTGAAACTTGCTCCTAAGGCAAAAGTATACGGTAACTATCAGGAGGTGCTGGAAGATAAAAATGTGGATGCTATCTTGGTGGCTACTCCCCTCAGTGCACACTACAAAATAGTGATGGACGCTTTTGACGCAGGGAAACATATATTCTGCGAAAAGTCAATCGGCTATACGATGGAAGAATGTTACCACATGTACCAGAAGCATCGCAGCACCGGAAGAATCTTCTTTACTGGACAACAACGCCTGTTTGACCCACGCTACATCAAGGCTATGGAAATGATTCATGCCGGTACATTCGGCGAAATAAACGGAATCCATACATTCTGGAACCGAAATGGAGATTGGAGACGTTCTGTTCCTTCGCCAAACCTGGAGCGTCTGATAAACTGGCGACTCTATAAAGAGTTCTCGAAAGGGTTAATGACAGAACTAGCCTGTCATCAGCTCCAGATAGGAAGTTGGGCATTGCGGAAACTTCCAGAGAAAGTAATGGGGCATGGAGCCATCACTTATTGGAAGGACGGACGTGAGGTATATGATAATGTGAGTTGCATATACGTATTTGATGATGGTGTGAAGATGACATTCGATTCCATCATTTCCAATAAATTTTATGGTCTTGAAGAACAGATTATGGGTAATCTCGGGACTGTGGAACCTGAAAAGGGAAGATACTACTTTGAAAGTGTTGCTCCTGCTCCGGCATTTTTGCAACTGGTTAATGACTGGGAAAACAAGATGTTTGACTCACTGCCTTTTGCGGGTACAAGTTGGGCACCGGAGACAGCCAATGAAAACAAGGGTGAATTTATTATAGGTGAACGTCCGAAAAGTGACGGTACATCCTTACTGCTGGAAGCATTCGTAGAAGCTGTAATAACACAAAAACAGCCGGAAAGAATTGCTGAAGAAGGTTACTATGCAAGTATGCTCTGTCTGTTAGGACATCAGGCCATGGAGGAAGAAAAAACACTTTATTTCCCCGATGAATACAAAATTGACTATCTGAACCATCAATCTAAAACACCCGAAACAACATGAAAGATACAGTTTTGACCGCACGGCGGAAGAAAATAGAGATAATCACCTTACTCGTATGTTTTGTACTTGCCAATCTGGTGAATCTTTATGCAATTATCGCATATAACAGATCTATGATGGAAATGATAACCTCTATTTTCTATATAATCATATTTGCTTTTGTTCTCTATGCTTGCTGGACGCTTCTGCGCCTCCTTTTTTATGGAGTGAAGGCGTTATTGGCAAAGAAGAAAAACAGACTGTGAGACAGAGCTAAATAAAATGTACCTAATCAATATCAATGATAAATTTATGACAACACGAAGAGATTTTCTAAAGACAATGTCACTGGCTTCTGCAGGATTGGCACTGGGATCTGGTGAGTTACTGAATGCTCAAACTATTTCATCTAAAAAGGGAAGAAATGAAAAGGTAAAGATAGCCTATATTGGCATTGGAAACCGTGGAGAGCAAATTATACAGGATTTTGCACGTACCGGTATGGTAGAAGTTGTAGCCCTGTGTGATGTAGACATGGGAGCTAAACATACACGAAAAGTAATGGGTATGTATCCTAAGGCGAAGCAGTTCAGAGATTTTCGCCAAATGTTTGATAAAGCCGGTAATGAGTTCGATGCTGTAGCAATTGCTACTCCTGATCACTCTCACTTCCCTATCAGTATGCTGGCTCTGGCTTCCGGCAAACACGTGTATGTGGAAAAACCGCTAGCCCGTACTTTCTATGAGGCGGAACTGTTGATGCAGGCTGCCCTTAAACGTCCGAACCTGGCTACTCAGGTGGGAAATCAGGGACACTCGGAAGCAAATTACTTCCAATTTAAAGCTTGGATGGATGCAGGGATCATCAAGGATGTGACAGCTGTTACTGCTCACATGAATAATCCGCGTCGCTGGCATAAGTGGGATACGAACATTTATAAACTACCTTCAGGCCAGCAACTCCCGAAGGATTTGGATTGGAATACCTGGCTGGGAGCTGTTCCTTATCATGAATATTGCAATAAGTATGATCAGGGTGAATGGCGTTGCTGGTATGACTTCGGTATGGGAGCCTTGGGTGACTGGGGGGCACATATATTGGATACAGTTCACGAGTTCCTTGAATTGGGCTTACCTTATGAAGTGACTTTGACACATCAGGAAGGACACAATGATTACTTCTTCCCTTATTCTTCTACTATTCTTTTCCGCTTCCCGCAGCGTAAAGGAATGCCACCGGTAGATATTACCTGGTATGACGGTCTGGATAATCTTCCTCCTATCCCGGCAGGTTATGGCGTTTCCGGACTAGACCCGAACATTCCTAAAACCAATCAGGGAGATGTTCCTCCTGCTAAACTGAATCCGGGAAAGATTATCTATTCAAAAGAACTGACTTTCAAAGGGGGTAGCCACGGAAGTACCTTGTCTATTATTCCGGAAGAAAAGGCAAAGGAAATGGCAGATAAGTTGCCGAAAGTTCCTAAAAGTCCATCCAATCACTTCGAGAACTTCTTGTTGGCATGCAATGGTATTGAAAAGACACGTTCACCGTTCGAGATTAATGGCGTTTTGAGCCAGGTATTCTCATTGGGAGTAATGGCACAGCGTCTTAACACTCAGTTGTTCTTCGATCCTCGCACGAAGCAGATTACAAATAATGAATTTGCGAATTCAATGTTGGCCGGACTCCCACCGCGTAAAGGCTGGGATGAATTCTATAAATTATAAAAGCTGGTAGGGAATATAAAAACAGAATAAAGTTTGATTATAATAACAACATGAGTATGAAGAAAAATGTCGTATTGACTTTACTTTTATTCTGTGCTGCTTCTTTATCGGCACAGAACTGGGAACCTCTTTTCAATGGTAAAAACCTGAAAGGCTGGAAAAAACTGAATGGCAAAGCTGAGTATAAAATCGTAGACGATGCTATTGTAGGAGTATCAAAAATGGGAACTCCCAATACTTTTTTGGCAACCACCAAAAATTATGGAGACTTTATCCTTGAATTTGACTTTAAGATTGATGATGGTTTAAACTCGGGAGTGCAGATTCGTAGTGAGAGTAAAAAAGAATATAATAAAGGTCGCGTACATGGCTATCAGTTCGAAATTGATCCTTCCAAACGTGCTTGGTCCGGTGGTATCTATGATGAGGCTCGCAGAAACTGGATTTATTCTTTGAACTGGAATCCTTCGGCACGTACAGCTTTCAAGAACAATGCTTGGAACAAGGCTCGGATTGAAGCGATAGGTAACTCTATCCGTACTTGGATTAACGGAGTGCCTTGCGCTAATATCTGGGACGACATGACTCCTGTCGGATTTATAGCTTTACAGGTACACGCTATTGGTAATGCTGCTGACGAAGGAAAAACTGTGAGCTGGAAGAATATCCGTATTTGTACAGCAGACGTAGAGCGTTATCAGACACCGGAGTCTCAGGCTGCACCGGAAAGAAATCTGATTCCTAACACACTGTCTCCGCGTGAGAAGAAAGATGGCTGGGCTTTGTTGTGGGATGGCAAGACTAATGAAGGCTGGAGAGGAGCGAAACTGTCTACTTTCCCTGCAAAAGGCTGGAAGATGGAAGACGGCATTCTTAAGGTGATGAAGAGTGGTGGCGCTGAATCTGCCAATGGCGGTGATATTGTAACTACCCGCACATATAAGGACTTTATTCTGACCGTAGATTTCAAGATAACTGAAGGTGCAAATAGTGGAATCAAGTACTTCGTTAATCCGGAAATGAATAAGGGTGCTGGTTCTGCTATCGGTTGCGAGTTCCAGATTCTGGATGATGATAAACATCCTGATGCTAAACTTGGTGTAAAAGGTAACAGACAGTTAGGCTCATTGTATGATCTGATTCCGGCTCCTAAGAATAAACCTTTCCATAAGAAAGAGTTCAATACAGCTACTGTTATTGTTAAGGGCAATCATGTAGAACACTGGCTGAATGGAGAAAAGCTGATTGAGTACGACCGTAATAATGCGATGTGGAATGCATTAGTTGCTTATAGTAAGTATAAGAACTGGCCTAACTTCGGAAATATTATTGAAGGCAATATCCTTTTACAAGACCACGGAGATGAAGTTTGGTTCAAGAATGTGAAGATTAAGGAATTGAAATAAGAATATCCTGTATAAAAAAGAAGGAGTTGTGTCGAAAATCTTATTCTGCGAATGAATTTAGTTTCAGGCATAACTCCTTTTACTTTTGATAGATGAAAATAGCTATTCAACATTTGTACAGACCATCCCATGAGGGGGACGGATTACTTTACGCTTGGTTCTCTTCTATGCATACGCGTGTAGATATTCTTTTGTACAGTCAGAAGCCAGAAGAAGAATTGATGTCTGTGGTTGAACGCATACATGCAGCATTGAGTTATCTGGAAAAAATAGCTAATTATTATGACCCTGCCAGCGAGCTGGCTGTTATTAACCGGACCGCTTCTATATGTCCAGTGATTCTGAGCAGGCAACTTTATACAATGATTGATTTGTGCATGGAATATCATGGGAAAACGTCAGGATGCTTCGATGTCACAGTTCATTCAGAGAATTATAATCCGGACACCATTCATTCGGTGTATTTGTCAGCGGAAGAACGCAGTATCTTTTTCCAGCAACCGGGAATTACCATCAACCTTTCGGGATTCTTGAAAGGATATGCCCTGGAAACTGTCAGAGCTATATTGAACACCTGCTGTATAGAGAATGCCTTGATTAATATGGGCAACAGCTCTGTACTTGCCTTAGGTGATCATCCAGCCGGGACAGGGTGGAAAGTTAATTTTGGAAACCGCCTGGAAACAGATAAGATAGGTATGAAGCAGAGTGTTCTTCTTTGTAATGAATGCCTTACTACTTCCGGAAATGAATCGGATGGACGCAAACATATCATTTCTCCCCACGATGCCTCTTTTGTAGAGGGCATTAAACAGATAGCTGTTGTAACAAAGAACGGAGCTGTCGGAGAAATACTGTCTACCGCTCTGTTTGCCGCCAGTCCGGAACAACGCGAGGCTTTGCTTGTAAATCTTCGTCCTTTACTTATCGACTACTTCCTTATTGGTTATTAGACGACTGGATTTTTCCTTTTTGGGATGATAAAACGGACTTAGAGTAGCCTTTTGACCATATTATTCCATTTATCGGTCTATTTCTTTTATTACTTCTGTTGATTTTTGGTTTTCTTTGTACCATCGATTATCAATCTAACTTTTATATGAAAAATAAGATTTTATTAGCAGGGCTTTTTTGCTGTAGCCTTATTTCAACAGAAGCACAAGTATTACTGGATAAGAACGCTGGTAAAAACAGTTTCCCTATTGTTTCTCCGTCTGCCAATGTAGTGGTTTGTTTTGATGGAAAGGATGAGACTGTGGTTCGTAAAAGTGTGTCTTTATTTACAGATGATGTCCGTCGCGTGACAGGGCAGGATCTGAAAGCACAAGCAAGTAATCCGGGTGAGGTCTCGGCTCGTTATGCTATTATTGTAGGGACAGCCGGAAAAAGTGCTTGGATCGATGCGTTGACAGCTAAAAAGAAAATAGATATAACTCCTATCGCCGGTGGATGGGAACGGTATATGATAGAAACGGTTGATAATCCTGCACCGGGAATTAAAAAAGCCATTGTTGTAGTTGGTAGTGACAGACGTGGTACTGCTTACGGACTTCTTTCCATATCGAAAGCAATAGGAGTCTCTCCTTGGTATTGGTGGGCCGACGCTCCGATAAAACAGCAGAAAAAGCTGGCTGTCAATGTTCATAAATTCGTTTCAAAAGAACCTACTGTTAAATTCAGAGGTATTTTTATCAATGACGAAGATTGGGGACTTTACCGCTGGTCAAAGAACAATTATGAGAAGGAACGTGGAAACTTTGGACCGAAAACGTATGCACAAGTTTGTGAGTTATTGCTTCGCCTTCAGGCTAATTATCTCTGCCCGGCTATGCACGATGCGTCTATGGCATTCCACCGTATCCCTGAAAATAGATTGGTTGCAGATAGTTTTGCTATCGTTATGGGTTCCTCTCATTGTGAACCGCTGTTGTTCAATACGGCAAGCGAATGGAAACGTGATAAGATGGGGGAATGGGATTACATCAATAATAGGGCAGGGGTGGACAGTGTTCTGAGAGCTCGTGCAAACGAATGTGCTCCTTTTGAAAATGTATACACTCTGGCACTGCGTGGGTTGCACGATAGAGCGATGAACGCAAGCAATAACATGTCGGATAGAAAACAGATGCTTCAGGATGCGTTGATGGCACAACGAAAAATGTTGATCGATGCAACAGGTAAACGTGGAGAAGATATTCCGCAAGCTTTTACTCCATATAAGGAGGTATTGGATGTATATGATGAAGGTTTGGAACTGCCGGATGATGTAACGATTATATGGCCGGATGATAATTATGGATATATGAAGCGTTTGAGTAGCCCGAAAGAACAGAAACGTTCCGGACGTTCGGGGGTTTATTATCACTCTTCTTATCTGGGTAAGCCTCACGACCATCTTTGGATGAATACTACTTCGCCCACATTGATGTATGAAGAGCTCCGCAAGGCCTACGATATGACAGCAGATCGGATCTGGTTACTCAATGCCGGTGATATCAAGGCGTGTGAGTTCGCTGTCGATTTTTTCCTGTCAATGGCATATGATATCGATTCTTTCAATTTTGACAGAGCGGCTGCTTATCGGACAGAATGGTTATGTGGTATGTTGGGCGACGAATACCGTAATGAATATCAAGATGTGCTCAATTCATTCTATAAACTGGCCTTCGCCCGCAGACCGGAATTTATGGGATGGGGCTATCAGTGGGCTACCGACAAGCATGGAAGAGAGCGGAATACAGATACTGATTTCTCTTTGACGAATTATAGAGAAGTAGATTCTCGCCTGAGTGAATATCGTCGAATCGGAAGTATTACAGAGGAAATTTTAAATAAATTACCGGAAGAGAAAAAGGCATGTTTTTATCAGTCAATGTATTATCCGGTGAAAGGATGTGAACTGTTGAACAGAATGATACTGGACGGACAGAGAAATCGTTGGTATTCCATTCAGCAAAGAGCAGCTACCGGAGAATTGGAAAAAACGGTGAAAGCCTGCTATGACAGTTTGCAAGTGATAACAAAAGGGTATAATTCGCTGCTTGGTGGTAAATGGAATCATGTAATGACTATGAAACAAGGATTCGCTGCTGCTTATTTTGAACTTCCGGCATTGAGAAAAGCTTCATTGGCACCTACTGCTGTGTTGGGAGTAATGGCAGAGGGAGAAGATGTGCTGAAGGGACTGAAGAGTTTCCATTCATTGCCTTGCTTCAATACTTATCTGCGTCAGTCTTATTATGTAGATGTTTTCAATAAAGGAGCAAGTCCGTTGAAATGGAAAGCATCTGTAACGGATAGCTGGATACTGTTGAGTAAGAAAGCGGGTGAGACTTCCACAGAGGAACGGATTGAAGTATCGATTGACTGGGAAAAGGTTCCGACCGGCGAAAAAGTATTTGGGGTACTGGAGATTACTTCCGCCCAAGGTGAGAAGGAAAATGTTTATGTTTCTGTATTTAATCCTTCCTCTCCTTCATTGGCCGAAATGGATACTTTATTTGTAGAACATAACGGATATGTTTCTATCGATGCGGCAAGCTTCCATCGGAAAGTGGAAAATAAAGCAATCAAAATGCGATCAATACCTAATCTGGGTATCGAAAATACGGCTATTCAGTTAGGTGATCCGACAGCTGCGCCGCAACGAACTGCAGGGCGTAGCACGCCACGTCTGGAATACGATTTCTATACTTTTGAGCAAGGTTCAGTTGATGTTTATACCTATGTGCTGCCTACATTTGTGACAAGTAAGGATAGAGGATATGCCGGACACGAAGCTACGAACATTGAAACTAAATATGGAGTGTGTATTGATGAGGGCCCTGTACTGAATCCGTCTACTTCTTCTTTTGAGTATGCGCAAATTTGGTATGAGAGTGTATTGAAAAACTGTAGAATCAATAAGACAACTTTGCATATTGACAAACCGGGTAAGCATACAGTGAAAATTATTTGTGGAGATGCCGGAACAGTACTGCAAAAGATTGTATTAGACTTTGGAGGAATGAAACGTTCCTATTTTGGACCACAACCGACAAGGAAATAGAGTTGTTTGATTAATAGGTAGTTAAGGATTGCCATAGTTGTTATGATTATGGGTGATAGGGTTTGTATTCAATCTTTATTTACCAAGTTATGCGAATCAGTATTCAGTTGCTGATTCGCATATATCCTTTGCCAAATAATACCAAGATGAAAAAACACTTTTTACTTATACTCTTTTTGCTTTTGGCCACAGTTGTTGAGGCTAATCCGGTAAAGCAAATGTTGGAACGTTTCCAGAAAGGTCTTTCCAACCGATTTAAAATTGAAATCCGTTCTTCTTTTGATCAGGGCGATTACTTTGAGCTGTATGGTGGTGGGCGAAAAGTCACAGTCCGTGCTAATAATTATGTGAGTGCTGCTTTTGGCATTAATTGGTATCTGAAGTATTATTGCCATGCTCATGTGTCTTTTTGTGAGGACAGATTACCGGATTTACCTGTGGATCTGCCTCAGGTGAAAGAACGCCATGAAACGGTATTATCCGACAATTTCTATATGAATTATTGTACTTTTAGCTATACTACAGCTTTTTGGGACTGGAAACGTTGGGAACGCGAGATAGACCTGATGGCTCTAAGCGGCATTAACATGCCGATGGCCATGGTTGGGGCAGAAGTTGTGTGGCGGAATACATTGTTGAAGTTTGGATATACACTTCCTGAGGTGAAAGAGTTTTTGTGTGGTCCGGCTTATTTCGGTTGGTTGTTGATGGGGAATTTGGAGAATATCGGCGGTCCTCTGCCTGATGAATGGTTTAAGGAACAGACCGTTTTGCAGAAGAAAATACTTGCCCGTATGCGTGAGTATGGGATGAAACCCGTTTTTCAGGGATTCTTTGGAATGGTTCCGTCCTCATTGAAAGAAAAATATCCGGAAGCACATTTGGTAGAGCAAGGACTGTGGAATTCACTTCAACGCCCACCGGTACTCGATCCTGCTGATCCATTGTTTGAGCAGATGGCAAAGGTATGGTATACTGAATATGAGAAGCTTTATGGTAAAGCTGATTTGTTTGGCGGTGACCTTTTTCATGAAGGTGGGAAAACCGGGGGGATTGATGTTACGGATGCAGCCCGTCGGGTACAAACAGCTATGAAGCAATATAACCCGGATGCGACTTGGGTGATTCAGGCATGGTTGGGAAATCCGAAAAAAGAATTGTTGGCAGGGCTTGATAGAAAGCATACACTGATAGTTGATCTTGCTGCTGAGTTTTGGGATAACTGGCGGAAACGCAAGGGATTTGACGGGTTCCCTTGGTTATGGTCGCATATTTCCAATTATGGAGCTAATATTGGGCTACATGGACGTTTGGATGCTATAGCTACTGGTCCAATAGATGGTCGGAAAGACCCAGAGGCATCACCAAGTATGAAAGGAACCAGTTCTACACCGGAAGGAATAGAAGTGAATCCGGTGGTTTTTGATTTGTTGAATGAAATGCGCTGGCGTTCGGAATATTTGGATATTGATACTTGGCTGAAAGAGTATTCCGTACGTCGTTATGGGGCGGAAGATGAGAATTTGAAAAAGGCGTGGATCATTTTTCACCGTACAGCTTATGGAACTTATTCCGGTCATCGCCGTCCATCAGAGTCTGTATTTTGTGCACCTCCTAGTTTAAAAAGGGATAAAATTACGGCTTCTGCCTGGAGCCAATGCCGAATCTTTTATGATCCGGATCTTTTCGCCCAGGGAGTAGGACTATTCTTGCAGAGTGCAGATCATCTGAAGCAGACGTCAACTTATCAGTATGATGCAGTCGATTTCGTCCGTCAGTATCTTGCGGATTTAGGACGGGAAGCATATTACAATCTGGTGGATGCTTATCGGGCGAAAGATACGAAACAGTTTGATTACTGGTCGGAGAGGTTTCTGCAGCTGATTAAGGATCAAAATGAGTTACTGTCCACTCACAAATGCTTCTTCGTGGGACGCTGGCTGGATATGGCCCGTTCGAAGTCAAAGCAGCCTGAATTGCAGGATTTGTATGAGCACAATGCCCGTATGCTGATCGGGACATGGACGGAGACGCTTAGTCCGGTGCGCGACTATGCCCACAAGGAATGGGGCGGACTGTTGAAGGATTATTATCTGCCTCGCTGGACTAATTACATCGCTTATCTTAAAGGTACATTGGAAGGACGTTCACTTACTGTTCCGAACTCGTTTCAAGTGGAGAAGGCGTGGGTAAATGCACATAATAAGTATGTGCTTGAGACCGGTGTTGATCCAGTGGAGACAGCCAAGAGAATGTATCGTAAATATCATATTTAATCATTACTCAAAAATAGTATTATGAAAGGATTGTTGAAAACAGCTGTATTATTGGCTACATTCTGCGCTACAGTCATGGCTTGTGGAGGTGGTGGAGAGGATGCATTGGATCAAAAGGGAGGTGATGGTGGCGGAACTGGCAATAAGGGTGATAAAGAAGAATCGGAACAACCATTTGTTGCTCATATTACTCCTATAGACAAACTCAATCAAGGTGTCTCGGTGATTAATTCGCACGCTGATGTCACTTCGCATTCGTCCTTGAAGATGAACTTTCGGACGTATTCACAATTGGGAGAGAGTGTACTAAAATCTGCCAAACCTAATTATGTACGGGTTAAGAAATTGGCTAATGATGGTTATATCATGTTCTATCACAACAATCAGATTGGTGTCAGTTGTTCTTATGCGACCAGTACGGACTTTAAAACATGGAGTTATAAAGGCAAGTTGTTTGCCAATTACAGTATTATCGACAGTAAAGGTGAAAAGAATGACCGGCGTTATTCAAATTGTGATGGGCTAGTACTTTCCAACGGAGATATTTTGGCCGTAGCCTCCTATAGGGCTAATAATGGGTATAGAGACTTGCCTAAAGATGCAGGTATTGAAATGAGGCGTAGTACCGATAATGGCGTTACATGGAGTGAACCGGTCTCAGTGTATCAGGGTGTCAACTGGGAGCCGTATTTGCTGGAATTGTCTTCGGGAGAAATCCATTGCTATTTCACGGACAGTAGCCGTACGGGTATTGAAGGCAAAGATACCGGAACTGCAATGGTCATATCCAGAGATGGCGGTCAAACGTGGACGCCTTCATTTGGTAGTATCCCTTACTATGTGATACGGATGAAGTGGGAGCAAGACGGAAAAACATACTTCAATCATCAGATGCCGTCTGTTATTCAACTTAAAGGTAGCAATGAACTGGCGGCTGCTGTAGAAACTAATAACCGTGGAACATATTATATATCACTGGCTTATTCCGGTGAAGATGGTGAATGGGATCATCTTGATGCGGATCAGGAAGGACCGGCTGATAGCGACAATCTGTCTTTTTTAGGTAGCGCTCCATATTTATCTCAGTTTCCATCGGGTGAGACTGTGCTTTCGTATAACAAATCTTCTACTTTCTATATGAAAATGGGGGATGCCAAAGCGCGTAATTTTGGAAGTGCTTATTCACCATTTTCGGGTAAGGGATATTGGGGAACGCTGAATCTGGAAAATTCGCATCAATTGGTGGGAGCGATGCCTGATACTTCTAATGGAACAATCATGTTATCACAATTTATTCTTAATCATCGTATTGATGCAATATGCCGCAGTGTAAAGGTAGATGGCAACAATCAGGAATGGGCGAATACGGACCATGCGCTTTTTGTCGGAGAAAAATCGCAAGTGCAGGGAACTCTCCGCTGTTCGTGTGATGACAAGAATGTATATTTCCTGGTGGAAGTACTTGACCGGAGCTTACTGAGAGGTGATTATGCTACTGTTTATCTCTCTCCGGATGATAGTAAAAGTTTGGCGAACGGTGCTAAACGGATACAAGTATCAATGGATGGATTGAAAAGTACCGAAACTTATGCCGGTAAATGGAATAGCGCGGAAATGGGGGTAGAAGTAAAAACCTATGTGTGCAATGATACCAATGAAGATCGTATTGACAACTATGGTTACATTGCCGAAATATCTATTCCGCGTTCCAGTTTGACAATTTCTTCGGGACAGGTGCTGGTCAATTTCTCTATTACTGATAATAAAGAAGAGGAAGCGGTTAGTGATGTATCTTCCATAAGTCGCTGGATACCAGTGGCAGGACTATAATCTAATTATAACGTGAGTATTAACTATATGTAAACAATTAAAATGATGAAAAAGAATTATTACTTAATTTGTGTATTGTTGCTGGCTGCATTCTGTACGACCAATGTAGCTACTGCTCAAAATTATTTTGGAGATTTTCCTGTAAAGGCAGATCCTAAGACTGTTGGCAATAAATTAAGCAGACGCTTGATGGAAACCAAACATCAGCTATATTTTGATAAGGGAATACATTATGCTGAGGTATGTACATGGTATGGAGCTCTTCGTTTTGCAGAATTGACGAATAACAAAGAGCTGATCAAACTGTTGAGAAATCGTTTCGAGCTATTGTTCCACTTGGAAAAAGAACTCTTGCCTCCACCCATACACGTAGACCAGAATATGTTTGGTTGCTTGCCTCTTAGATTTTATAATATAACGAAGGACCAGCGTTATCTGGATCTGGGGTTGCCGTATGCTGATACTCAGTGGCAGCTGCCTGCCAATGCAAACGAAGAAGAACGCAAATGGGATAAAAAAGGGTATTCTTGGCAAACTCGTCTTTGGATCGATGACATGTATATGATTACTATTGTACAGTCTGAGGCTTATAAAGCCACAGGAGATCCTAAGTACATCAATAGAGCTGCCAAAGAAATGGTTCTATATCTGGATGAATTACAACATCCTAACGGGCTTTTCTATCATGCACCGGATGTTCCTTATTATTGGGGACGTGGAGATGGCTGGATGGCTGTAGGAATGACAGAGCTTCTGTTCAATCTGCCAAAAAATGATCCGAACAGAGACCGGATTATGAAAGGCTATCTTTTGATGATGAACAATCTGAAGAAATACGTGAATAAAGATGGACTGTGGAACCAATTGATTGACCAGCCTGATTTTTGGACTGAAACATCCGGATCGGCAATGTTTACTTATGCCATGATTTTAGGTGTTCAGAACGGCTGGTTGGATAAAGAAGAATTTGCTCCTATTGCACGCAGAGCTTGGTTGGGCCTATGCAATTACATAGACGATAAGAATGATCTTACCGAAGTTTGTATTGGAACGGGAAAGAAAAACAGTAAGCAATATTATATGGACCGTCCTCGTATTGCAGGGGATTACCATGGACAAGCACCGATGATATGGTGTGCCTACGCTTTGCTTAACAATAAATAAAATAGCGGAAAACTTTCGATAAATAAGAAAGAAAGGATGTCTCTTCGGGACATCCTTTCTTTTAATATAACATAATGAATAATTCTTTATACAGTTGGATCCGGTGCTTCATCACCGCCGTCATTACCGCCTTCATTTCCTCCACCTTCTTCTCCACCACCTGAAGGAGCAGAGCTGCTGGTTCTGTCAGCACCTAGTTTCTGAATACTGACAGATTTTATCATATTTTTTAGTAGATTCCCTGGAGTAAAGATAATTTTACGGTTTTTCAGTGTTTCTGCAGTGACTTCCTCTGCGTTTTCCTGGCTTTTGCATCCGAAGGAAGGACGAAAAGTTCCAAATTCTCCCAAATTGACGGATGCTCCGATTTCCATATACGTTATCAGAGAATCAATGAGTCCGTCGAGGACGGCTTTTACTGTACCGCGTGGAACAAATCCCACTTTGGTTACCTGATCGCACAGCATCTTAAAATCAACGTTGACTACATTGAACGGACGCGCTACATATTTTTCTGCTTTGGTATCGTCGAAACCAAAGGTCGTTTTTTTGACTACATATTTCAGTGCCATAATTTTAGTTTTTTAAATAGTTTATAAATCGAGTTTTTGTTTTGTGATCACGATGCAAAGATATGGCAACTGAAATTACTGTGCAAGTTATTTTTCGAAAGTGCGTTAAACAAATAATTAATAATCCGTATATTGCTGATAATGAACGTCGTTTTTCACTATGAGCTTGCTTGTAGTGTGATACTACTATTAGAAAAACTACTCCTTTAGATATACGACAGTTTTTCCTCCTCCATACTTCCGGATTATCTCTTCTTTCAAAAACTTATTGAGTAGTTCAATTGCTTTGTTGCGGCTGATTTCTGCCAATCTCATGAAATCGGTACGGGTGATACAGCCATGTTTGTCCAGATGTTGTATCAGGAGGGTACGGCATCTTTCTTCGTTGGAATCGTTATTAGTACGATAGGGTGACTCTATGCGTTCCAGTTGCAATGGTTCCAGACTCTCACGAAACTTTTTGTTAATGCGCAGGTTCACCTTATTTAAATGGATAGACGGAGAACGAATTTCTTTCTTCTCCATCACCGGACGGTCACATGTCAGTGATAGGGAGAAATGTCCGATTTCCCCGACTTCTACGGTCCAGCCTTGCGCGAGCCAGTGTTGTAGCTCATCACTGACGGCTTGCAGGCAACCTTCTATCGTGGCTGGACTGAAGCCGTTGGATTTGGATACTAGTTCAACGAACTTATCGGCATTAATGGTGCCTGACGGAATAACACGTGCATAAAGTGCCTGTTGCTCCTCCTTTTTCTGTGGATTACCACTCGTGTATAAATCGTAATAAACGCTCATAGTTACTTTATATTCTTCTTGTTCTACAGATAATTTCTTTCTCTTCATAAATTAATTCGTCCGCCTATAGCCGGACGCAAGTTTGCCTATAGGCGACGTTGCGTTTGCCTATAGCCGGACGAAAGAATGCCTATAGCCGGACGAATTAATTTATGCACTCAAAGGTATTACTTTTTTCGGAGAAGGGGCTTAGTTTTTTCAGTTGAAGACTTAAAGTTTGATAGATTACTTGGATACTTTAGGTTAGTCGTTTAGAAAGTGAAATATGCAGATGCTTATGTATCATTATTGTTATTGATAGGCAATGGTAGTATAATTATTTTTAATAGAAATAAAGAAGAATTCCGCGTCCACCTGTTGAAAGTATTAAATCTGTTTTAAATCATCTAGAGAGTGGCGTTTTTTATTTCCCAATGACATCTTATTTTGATGCAATTGGTTTATCCCGTTTCCAAAGTAATATGAAATTTTTACGAGAGTTTTATCCTTATAACTTCTTGGAAATGCTGTTGTAACGTACTTTCGTATTCTTATTTTTTTATTTAACTGATTTGGAGCTTTTTATGTTTATGAAAATTCTTCAAAACTTGTATAAATAGATATTTGTCCTTATATTTATAAATTGTTTAACTTTAAAACTAATTGTTATGAGACAGAATCTATTTCTAGGATGGGGCCTTCTTTGGGTGATGTTGTTTACGTTTTATTCATGTAGTAATGAAATGGATAGCGATTCTGAAAGTGATGAAGAGGCTGTGAATTTGAAATTGAGTGCGGACAGTGTATTAACAAGAGGTAATCTATGGGGTGAGGAGACTCCCATTGAGTGGGCGGAGACGGTAGAGGGAACAGGCCGTTTTGTACCAGGAGAAATCTTTTATTTTTATTTCGATAAAAAGCCTGAGTCTAAAAATGATGAGGATGCTGGTTACTATGCTTTTTTTGATTGGGGAGCAGGATTTGGTGCGGATGGTATTGGAGATGAGGTGGCACAAGAATATTATATGCAAATTCAATGGAGTCATACAGAATATTCACCTGAGTGGCATTATATCAATATGGCGGATAATAAGTATGGACTTGTTAAAATACTTCGTAGCGAACTACTTGATGATCTTCCTGCATATGCTTTTCCGTATAAGGTAAATGGAGAAACTATTTACTTGAGAATGCGTACAATTCATAAAGACTTTATAACATCCAGTCCAGTCCCAGAGGTTGAAAGTCAGTATCGGTATGATCGTAGTTTATATTCAAGTTGGAGTTATCCAAGTTATGCTGGTGAATATTGTAATTATTGGGGATATGGTAGACCACAGCCAGATCCGGATCTAGAGGAAGGTGATGATAATGAAGAGGAAATTCAAAATGGTACTATTGTTGTGAGAGTTTATTTACCTTATGAAATAGGTTATCCTAAGAAATATGCATATACATATGAGATAATGAATATGACTGGAGGCTATGTGCAGTATCTTACTGGTACACCTAATGCAGTAGGAGTCAGTAAATCTATAGCCGATGTGGTAGGGGAGAAAGGAGGAAGTATGGAAGTTTTTGCTACAAGGAGAGATAATTCGACAAATGAGAATGCTTATTCTAGTCAAATGATTAATTATGGTACAGGTGAAAGAGAAATTGAAGTTTCTTTTACGGAGTCTGATTTTGAACGTTGATGGATTCTTGTGCATTCAACTGAATAGAATAGCAGGTAGCCATTCAGCTACCTGCTATAATTACTTATATTTTTTTTATTCTATTAAGATTGATGATGTAGTATATGAGAATTTCTAGTACTTATTGTTATGTCTTTTGAGGTATGAAATAATTCATCAGATTGGTTTTATTATTAACTTGTTTGATTTGTTTGTACTAGGCAATGTAATTTCTAATAATCCTTGATGGTATATTCTACTTTCTACCACTTTCCCATTGAAAGTTACCTGGTAATCTTTTTCCGGATTCATGCAAACAAGAATTGTTCGCTGATGAGGAACTGTTGAATCATCAAAAGCTATTTCTGCCTGATACTGTGTATAATCATCATTGAAATGACTGTTGGAAATCCACACTTCGAAGCCGGTTGAAACTTTCCCTATCCGATAGTATGCAGCAAACCAGTTGAGTATGGGAGATGATAGACCGGAAAATTGATGCCATCCGGCTCCACGTTGTGAGGAGATTATAAAGTGTTCGAAGGTGTAATAACTCTCCTTACATTCTTTCTCCCATGTATTTAATGCTGTAGTTGCTACTTGATAGGCTTTTTCTCCTTCCCCAAGGTCCAGCAAGGCTTTCCACATCATCCATTGATGAGGAAACCAAACAGCTCCATTCCAATAACCGTCTGTACGATAATATGGAGCAGACTGGTCCACTGTAGAAATTCCTACTTCTGTCCACATCTCATCAGGAGAAAATACATGGTTTATCATCCTGCTTGTTTGCTCTTTGGAGGAGATGTTTGCAATAAGTGGGCTTACTCCGTCTAGTCCCTTATTAAAGTTAGAACCATCTTTATATCGATAGATGCCTTTAGGTTTGCCATCTTTGTCATGCATTACATATCCGAAATAACCGGTTTCCTCATCCCATGAATAGGTTTGTAATGCATTTGACAGTTGTTTGATGGTTTGCTCATACTCTTTTACATCTTTTTTAAGCCCTAGTTCTTTTGCTGCTAAACGTAAAATTTTAGCAGCTCTGATATAATAAGCCGAAGATACCACTGGAGTAACAGAAGCCTTGTCACGTAAAGCATGTTGAGGCGGATAATCATCCCATCCTCCTGAATTATAGAAATAATCCCATGTTCGTAGCAGACCAGAACCTTTCATTCGGGTTGTGGAGTAGGGATTCTTACCTGTCATAAAATCAAAGAACTGCTTCAGTCGCGGGTATAGAAATTGCAATGCTTCTTTTGACTGTGTATTATTCCATAAATCGTAATAGGCATACATCTGTATGGGCAATGGAGTGCCATGATGAATAAATGCAGATTCACTGCCTACAGGAGTTGTATAAGCTCTGATACACTCAAAAGCCTTAGTAATATCCACATCTATTAATCCCAGAGCTATGAAACCGGAATCCCATGTATAAAGGCTATTCCAATTTTTGCCGGGCGTAAAATGCCGGATATATTGCCCTTGGGTATGGACGGGATAAACAATGTTGGATAATAATGCTGATTGCAGCAAGCGATGTCCGAATTCATACTTCTTGCCATCTGCTAATATTCTGTCTTCAGAGTTATTCGAATCCTTTTGTATTAATGAAGTCAGAGTTTCCGGTGTGGAATGGAACTTCTGAATCTGTTCATTGACTTGTTGGGATGTTCCGGTACAGACTAAGGCGTATATTGTCTGTTCGGAGTGAGGTGCCAAGACAATCGGACGTAGAAAAGCATTAGAATAATGCCACTCTCTGTTTCCTATTAGTCTCGATGATACATGGTCGTGAGTCTTTTTGCGGAAGAAAGATTCTAGATTGTCATCCAGAACTTCCCGAATCTGAGATTCTTGGTAATTCCATGCTATTCCGTAATAGTTATCACATTCCGGATATTTTAAGATAAAATCTTGTTTCGTTTTTCCCGATTTAATTTCGGGAATAAAAGAAAGCTTCCTAGGTAGTATCTTGATTTGCTTTATATCTTCTTCGCTACCGATAAAGAAACCATCTAAATTAGTACTGTAAGTACCCTCTGATATTAATTCTAGCGTGTATTTTCCTGGTTCTTTGCAGGTATATGGGATTGAGGCTATGCTATATTCTCCAGTACCTTGTAATTCTAGGCGGTTTTCAGTTATTCCTTTTACTTGAAAAGTACTTGTTTTTCCTTTAGGAGTATTGTATCTGAATCCTATCATTCCTTTTTCTTTTTCAGGAAGAATATTTATTTCATAGCTCACTTTATCCCCTTTATTTTTCCCAAATCCTTTTCCTAGAACAAAACCACTGAGTGATTGAGAAGTTCGCATTTCGTTCCTTTTCCATCCATCGTATACTAAATTATACTGTGGAGATTTGTATATAGGTTCATTTGATATATAATCGGTTGCATTATGCCACTGTATATTTGCATCTTCAGGGATTTTGAACTGAGGTTGTTCTCCTTCATAATCGATATATGCCATCAAATTAAGAACGAGATTTTGATTAACGGCGGTATTATTGACACAATTCATGCCTACCAATATTCGTTGCTCATCTAATATATAATAGGTGACGTCAGTAAATACACGATCTTTCCACTCCATTTCATAGCGGTATGTGATACGGTTCATAGAGGGGTTGATGTCCCATGGATAATAAGATGATTCAAAAAGAACATGAGGAACTAGTTGACGATTGCGGTAATAGCCAGGCATTACGGAAAAGTCAAAGCGTATTCCAGCTTGCATATCGGGGATGTGAGAGATTCCGGCATAGCGTTTTGAATAAGGTCCCCAAGCTTGTAGCGAAGTGATGTCGTGACTATTGCTGAAACACGATGGAGAAATTATTGGCTGTCCTAATGTAGATGTTGTTCCCAAAACAACTATCAGGAACATTAATAAAGATTGCTTAGCTTTCATATTAGAATGTAAAATGGTTCATTATAACAAAGATATGACTTTTGATTTTCGTAAAAAGAAAAAAAGTGTTCAATAAAAAACATAAATTATTCATAATGCAAATAATTGGTCATTATAGTTTGCGAAACCCTTTCTTGTTAGTTGTTAAAAATGGTTTGGGACTAATTTTCCATTAATTGACCTGTTTTTATTACTATAAATACAATAGGTTTTCTACTTTTGTGTCGATAATAAGAACTACTATATTCGTTTTTATGTGAGCACATAATAAAAGAAAATAAATAAGGTAAAGAAAATGATGATTGGTTTTTTATATGGTTGAGAAGACTGCTTGAAGGATAACACATTTTATTTAAAATTTTTAAACTGTATGTAACACAAGGACTTGTATTGAGTCCAACTTAAATCTTATGTAATGAATAACAAACTGATTGAAAAAAGAAGTATCACTATGAGTGCACACCGCTTTATATATATGTTGGCGGGAATACTCTTACTCCTATCGTGCGGATCGGATAATAATGCTCCGATTGATGATCCTGGCAATACAACGAATCATTATCTACAATTACAACCAAATGGATTGAATGCAATCAAGGTTTCTTGTACAGAAGAAAACTTTGTATTTCCTTTCCAAATCAAGGCTGTAGGGAATGGAAGTAATCAAGGAGGAGAGGCCCAAATAAATTCATGGAGTGAGGATGAATTGAAAGCATATAATAATAAGGAGAAAACATCATATGTTCTTTTGCCATCATCATTGTACTCTCTTACTTCTACAGAAGTATCTTTTAAAGAAGGAATTTCCACTATGGATGTAGAGGTTAAGTTTAATCCATCTAAAGTGTTTGCAGAGTTTAGGGAAAAAACTGTTGAGTATGTCATTGCTTTGAAGCTGAGTAGCGATAAAATCCAAGTCAGAGATAGTCAGAGTAGAATACTACTTAGTATTTCTTTTGATTATCCAACAGTTGGTCTTGCTGCTTCTGCTGCAGAAGTTAGTGTGAATAAAGATTTGATTCCTGTATCTATTGGTGCAACACTTGATTATACGGTAGATGGAGTGTCTACGACCAATCCATGGGATTTCGTCTGTAGTTTCGCTGTACCATCTAATGCAGAAGAATTGGTTGCAGAATATAATAAAGTTTATAAGACTTCTTATCAACTTTTACCTGTTAGCAATTATGATTTAGGTGAAGGTGTGACTTTTAAGGCTGGTGAAAATCAAGCTAATGGAGAAATTACGATTAAACGTGAAGGAATGGCTGTTGTAAATTATTTGCTTCCTTTACAGTTAGGCCACTGCTCGAATGAAAGCATAATTTGTCGTGATGAGGTTTGTTATCTTCGGGTTGGAAGAACATACACAAATCCAATTATTTCGGATAAGAGTGTGCCTGATCCAAGTGTGATTCGTGCTAATGATGGATATTTTTATTTGTATGCTACACAAACTAAGACTTATTGGATGCCTGTTTATCGTTCAAAAGATTTAGTAAATTGGGAATATCAAGGTACAGCTTTTAATAAAGCGACCGAACCAGATTTGCCGGGAGGAGGGGCATTTTGGGCCCCGGAAATTCGTTTCCTTAATGGCAAATATGTACTTTATTACTCATGGGCTAAAATGAATGGTGCTGATATTAGTTACACGGCTGTAGCTGTAGGAGATACTCCTATGGGTCCTTTTCTAGATAGTAAAGAATTGATAGGGAATAAAGAATTTGGTTCTAATTGTATAGATCAGTTTTATTATGAAGAAGATGGAAAGAAATATATGTTCTTTGGAAGTTTTAAAGGTATTTATGTTACTGAATTGGAAGATGATGGGTTGACTGTTAAATTAGGACATGATGGAAAACCGACTTTGAAGAAACAAGTTTGTGGAGATGCTTTTGAGGGTACTAATATATATAAAAAAGGTAAATATTATTATTTGTTTGCTTCCATTGGTAGTTGTTGCAATGGCGTGAATGCTTCTTATCAAGTGGTAGTTGGGCGTTCGGAAAACCTTCTTGGTCCTTATGTTGATAAAGACGGGAAGGATATGCTTAAAAACAACTGGGAACTTGTGTTGGAAGGAGATGGGCAAAAATGGATAGGACCTGGACATAATTCTATCATTATTCAAGATGATGAAGGTACAGACTGGATGATCTATCATAGTTACCTGAAAAAGGATGGTGGAGTCGGGGGGCGTTTAGGAATGCTCGATCGCGTATTGTGGACTGATGATGGTTGGCCATATATAAAAAATAAGATTCCATCTAATTCGGATCTAATTCCTGTATTCTATGACTAGAGTTTAATTTAAAATATTCTCTAATGAGAATGATATATTTATTAAATATATTACACAATTAAATAATGCTCATAACATTAAAAATCAATGTATTATGAAAATGAAAACAAAAACAAGAAATCATGGCTGGTATCTTCTATGGGGAGTACTGGCGTTGGTTAGTTTCTGCTTTTTGAGTTGCAAAGATGATGATAAAAGTGAAGAACAACAACCTTTTGATCCGACTAAGCCAGTGCTTATTTCCGATTTTACTCCCAAAGAGGGTGGTATGGGGACACGGCTCGTGGTCTATGGAGACAATTTCGGGAACGATGTGTCTAGAGTAAAAGTTACTATTGGTGGGAAAGCTGCAAATCTTATTGGAGTAAAGAATCAAAGTTTACATTGTTTTGTACCGTCTCAAGCATTTAATGGCGATATTGAAGTTACGATACTAGATGAAAATGGAGAGGAGATTGCTTATGCGGAAGCAGAAGAGAAGTTTGCATATCAGAAAAAGATGTTAGTGACTACCTTAGCTGGAGAAACGTATGAAAATAACACAAAATGGGATGTAAAAGATGGACCTTTTGATGACTGTGGTGGATTCGATAATGCTAATTGGATGGTTTTGGATCCAATAGATTCTGATAAGTTGTATGTTTGTGGAGCTAACAAGTCACATCGTGTGCTCGACCTTGCCAATAAAACTGTGGGTACTATTTCATTTCCTTCTCCAGTAGGGACTTCGAGTATAAACGCTATAAGTTTCTCTAAAAAAGGGGAGTTGATTGTCGTAAAGGACTATGCTAAAACTGATCAACCAGCAACTTTCTTTTTTTCTCGTGAGAGTGGGTTTCAAACGATTGTTGAAAGTTTTGTTGCCCGTGGCTCTCGTTCAGCTAGCGTCCATCCTATAAATGGTGAAGTTTACACATCTCGGTATGATTTAGGAGTGATTGGACGATATGATCAAGATACAAAAGTTCATGAATTTGATAAAATTCCAATTCCATATTCAAAAGTGCCAATATTTACAGCTATTCATCCATCAGGAGAATATATGTATCTAATTCTGTCAGGAAATAATGATGATGATGCTGTTAACATTATTATGCGTAGTGACTATAATTGGGAAGAACGTACATTTACAACTCCTTATTTAGTTTGTGGAAAATATAAAGCTAAGGATTGGGCTGATGGAATGGGAAATAGAGCACGCTTGAATAGACCGAGAGAAGGTTGCTTTGTGAAAAACCCAGAATATGCAGGTCAGAATGATGAATATGATTTCTATTTCTGTGATCAAATAAATAACTGTATTCGTAAAATGACTCCGGAAGGACGGGTGAGTACTTTTGCTGGTCGTCCAAATGGAGATGGAAAGTCTGGGTATAATGATGGTGATTTGCGTCACGAGGCTCGTTTTGCACGTCCGACAAGTATAGTGTATGATGAAAAAAGAGAGTGTTTTTATGTCGGCGATGTTGATAATCATCGTATCCGCAAGATTGCTATGGAAGAATAATAAATGATAAACATACTTTTTTATGATGAGAAATTTTTTGTTAACATGTATGTTGTTACTCGGGTTTTCTGTTTCAATATGGGGACAGGAAAATATTGTAGTAACGGGAATTGTGACCGATACGAATAAAGAACCTATGATTGGTGTAAATGTGGTTATTGCAGATATGCCGGGTTTAGGTGCTATTACTGATATTAATGGTAAATTTTTGATTAAAATGCCTCCTTATCACAAATTGGTGTTTACATACATAGGTTATGACCAAGTGGAAGTGTTGGTGAAAGAACAACGAACGGTAAATGTGGTGATGAAAGAATCAGAAGCACATTTGATAGACGAGGTAGTGATTACAGGTACGGGAGCACAGAAGAAGATAGCAGTAACAGGTGCTGTGACTAATGTGGATGTGGAGGATTTGAAATATACTCCTTCTACCTCTATGGCTGACGCATTGGCTGGGGTTGTACCTGGCATTCAAGCTATGCAATCGAATGGTCGTCCTGGCACAGTATCTGAATTTTGGGTGCGTAGTATCTCTACATTTGGTGCCAGTAGTGCTGCTTTGGTTTTAGTTGACGGTTTTGAACGTGATTTAAATGAGGTAAGTGTAGAGGATGTTGAGTCATTTACTGTGTTAAAAGATGCTTCTGCTACTGCAATTTATGGTAGTAAAGGGGCTAATGGTGTAATTTTGATTAATACTCGTCGTGGTAAAGAAGGGAAAATCAATATTAATGCTAAGGTGGAAGGTTTCTATAATACATTTACCAAAACTCCTGAATTCGTGGATGGATATACTTATGCTTCTATGGCTAACGAAGCTAAAATTGCACGTAACCAAGAACCGCTTTATCAACCAGAAGAATTGGAGATATTTCGATTAGGGCTTGATCCAGACTTGTATCCGGATGTAGACTGGATGGATATTATGCTTCGGGATGGTGCATGGAGTTCACGTGCATCTTTGAATATGACTGGCGGTGGAAAAACTGCTCGTTATTATGTAGGTGGTAGCTATCAGGAGCAACAAGGTATGTATAAAACAGATAAATCTTTAAAAGATTACAATACTAATGCAAACTTTCGGAAATGGACTTATCGTATGAATGTGGATATAGATATTACTAAGACTACTATATTGAAAGTCGGTCTTTCCGGTTCATTGCAAAAACAAAATGATCCAGGTGTAGGAACTACTGCTATTTGGACTACTTTGATGGGATATAATTCTATTATGATGCCATTGACTTATTCTGATGGTAAAATTCCTGCATGGTCTGGGAAAGAAGACAATATCAACCCATGGACGCAGGCAACACAGACTGGATACAATGAGAGTTGGAAAAATAGTATTCAAACTAATGCGGTATTAGAACAAGATTTAAAATTTATTACCAAAGGATTGAAATTTATTGGCCGTTTTGGATATGATACTTATAATGAGAACAATATAAGACGTGTTAAATGGCCAGAATTATATAAAGCTGAGAATTACCGTGATACCAATGGTAACCTCATTTTTACCCGTGTTTCAGAAGAGAAGAAGATGACTCAAAGTTCAGGATCTAATGGTAATCGAAAAGAATTTTTTGAATGGGAATTACATTATAATCGTGGTTTTAATGATCATCATACAGGAGCTGTTTTAAAATATACGCAATCCTCTAAAGTTTTCACACAAGGTATTGGTTCGGATTTGAAGAATGGTATTGCTCGTCGTAATCAAGGTATTGCAGGACGTGTGAACTATAATTGGAAGTATCGTTATTTTATAGATTTTAATTTTGGTTATACAGGTTCAGAAAACTTTCATAAAGATCATCGTTTTGGCTTTTTCCCAGCTGTTTCTGGAGCATGGAACTTAGCTGAAGAGTCTTTTATTAAAAAACATGTGAAATGGATGAATATGTTTAAAATTCGTTACTCTTGGGGTAAAACAGGTAATGATAATTTAGGCAATAACATTCGCTTCCCGTATTTATATACGATTGCGACAGATGGCGGTGGATATAAATTTGCAGATTATGGATATGACCGTAGTTATAGTGGTATGTATTATTCTCAGGTTGCTTCTGAAAATGTTTCGTGGGAAATTGCTACCAAACAGGATTTAGGTATTGATTTCAGTTTTTTTAATGATAAATTGTCAGGTTCTATTGATTATTATCATGAAAAACGTACTGGTATTTATATGGGGCGTGCTTATTTGCCAGGGATTGTTGGTTTAACAGGCTCTAATCCTTCAGGAAATGTGGGTGAAGTAAAATCGGAAGGTTTTGATGGTAATTTTACTTTTAAGCAAAAGTTGGGTAAAGTAAATTTAACTGTACGTGGTAATATGACTTACGGCAAGAATGAGATTTTAGAACGTGACGAAGAAAATACTCCTTATTGGTATAAAACAATGGCAGGACATCGTGTAGATCAGGCTATGGGATTAATTGCTATGGGGCTGTTTAAAGATTATGAAGAGATTCGTAACTGGCCGTCTCAGTTCGGTGATGTTATGCCAGGTGATATCAAATATAAGGATATCAATGGTGATGGTGTGATTAATGACAATGATAAAGTAGCTATTGGTGCGACAAAAAGACCAAACTTTACTTATGGTTTTGGAGCAAGTGCTAAATGGAAAGGATTAGATGTAAATGTACACTTTCAAGGAGTTGGAAAATCTACTTATTTTATTAATGGTTCTACAGTGTACATGTTCTCAGGAGGAGATGGCTGGGGAAATGTCTTGAAAGAAATGGCAGAAGGAAATCGTTGGATTTTAGGTGTTAATGAAGATCCAAATGCAGATTATCCACGTTTGACCTATGGAAATAATAGCAACAATAATCGTGCTTCTACTTTTTGGTTGAGAAATGGTGCTTATCTGAGATTGAAAACTTTGGATATAGGTTATTCACTTCCTAAATCATTAGTTAATAAGGTACATATGAACCAAGTGCGTATATTCTTTATTGGAACTAATTTGCTTACATTCTCTAAATTCAAGCTTTGGGATCCTGAAATGGGAAGTGCAGACGGAAAGAAATATCCGCTTAGTAAAACATTCTCTTTGGGAGTATCTGTTAATTTATAATAAAGATTTTATATGAAAAAAGTAATTATAATTTTATCTTTTGTGGCAGGATTGAGTGTCTTTATGACCGGATGTTCTGATTATCTGGATTCGGATTATTTATTCGAGGAGCGCATGTCCATAGAGGATGTATTTAGCAACAAAGATTATACTAATCGTTGGTTGGCGGAAGGTTATGCTTATTTAGGCAATGACTATATGCAAGATGTTTGTAGTAAAAAAACTCTGCCTTTTAATTTTGCTGATGATATGTATTTTGGTGATGAGGGTGATGGTTATAAAGCATGGAAAAGTGGGCAATATTCAGAGAAAGGAGTCTTAGGAAATAATAATCAAAGTTTAGGTGTTTGGGAGACTGCTTATAAAGGAATTCGTCAGGTTTCTATTTTTTTGAATAACATTGATAAGAATAAGGAATTTACAGAAGAAGAAATCTCGGATTTTAAAGGGCAGGCTCATTTTTTGCGGGCTTATTTCTATTGGTTTATGCTCCGTTTATATGGTCCGATTCCTATTGTTCCAGAGGAAGGACTTGATTATATGGAAAGTTATGATGATTTGGCTTATCCAAGAAATACATATGATGAATGTGTAACATACATTACTGATGAATTGTTGAAAGCTGCAAGTGTATTACCTCTTCAACGATCAGTACAAGAAATAGCTCGTCCAACTCGCGGAGCTGCACTTGCATTGCGTGCTAAAGTATTTTTGTTTGCGGCAAGCCCATTATTTAACGGAAAAACACCGGTATCTGTTTCTTCAGCTTTAGTAAATAGAGATGGCACACATTTACTTCCAGATGTGTATGATGAATCGAAATGGGCGAAAGCAGCAGCAGCAGCTAAAGATGTGATGGATTTAAATTTTTATGAATTGTATACAGCGCCAGCTAAAACAATAGGAGATGTAGCTTATCCTGCTACTATAACCCCTCCTTATAATGCTGAATTCTCTGAACAAGATTGGCCTAATGGTTGGAAAAATATTGATCCGTTTGAGTCATACCGTTCCTTGTTTAATGGTTCTGTTGCCGCTAATGCAAATCCGGAATTGATATTTACACGCGTAGGGAATCAGGGTGGCGAGAATATAAGAGTAATGGTGATTCATCAGATTCCTAGAAATACAGGTGGAGGATATAACTCGCATGGTATGACGCAAAAGCAGTGCGATGCTTATTATATGAATAATGGCAAAGATTGTCCGGGGATGAATGATATGTATAGTGATCGTCCGGGATATGCTGGTCGCTACAATATGGAAGAACGTCCAAAAGATTTTGTAACTGCTGATGAATTAGCCAACTATCCGGAATTGGGGCAACTAGGTACAGGGGTTTCTAAACAATACGTACAGCGTGAGCCGCGTTTTTACGCATCTGTAGCATATAGTGGAAGTACATGGCATTATTTAAAAGCACTGAATGATGATAATCATGATGAAAAGAGTAATGTACCAGTCTTCTATTATAGAGGAGGAAGTAATGATGGATATAAATCATCTTCTTATTGGTTACGTACTGGTATTGGAATTAAGAAGTATGTACACCCAGATGACATTAGTTATACTCATAACTCGCCATATGATATATCTCGTGTTGTGTTTAAGCCAGATCCCGCCATTCGTTATGCAGAGGTATTGTTGATTTATGCGGAGGCTTTGAATGAATTGACAGGTTCATATGAACTTCCTTCTTGGGATGGAAGTAAGACTCACTCTATTAGTCGAAACGAGACAGAAATGAAGAAGGGTATTCGTCCAATCCGTATTCGTGCAGGATTGCCTGATTATACACCAGATGAATATAATAATGTAGACAAGTTTCGTATGAAACTGAAACGTGAACGGCAAATAGAACTCTTTGCAGAGGGACATCGTTACTTTGACTTACGTCGTTGGATGGATGCTCCGGAAGAGGAATCAGCTCCAGTATATGGTTGTAATGTGCTTGCAACGCAGGAGATGAGAGAAGACTTTCAGACACCAGTAATGTGTACTTCATTACCTACTATTTTTGCAGAGAAGATGTGGCTTTGGCCTATTAGTCATACTGAATTGAAACATAATGCCAATCTGATCCAAAATCCGGGTTGGACTGATCCTGAATAATATTTGAACGATTGAGAATATGAAAAATATATATTATTTATTTTTAGGCATGGTAGTGGCAATATGCTGCGTATCGTGCAATAATGAATGGGAAGACGAGCAATATTTGCATATGGCTTCTTTCAAGGCTAATGTGAATGCACAAGGAGTGACGACAACATATGTTCGTTATAAACCAGGAGGAGTAGTGCAATATAAACTGCCAATAATTATTAGCGGTTCAACTGTGTCTGACCGACCTTTGAATATTCAGATTGCCCTAGATCCGGATACTTTGGCTGTATTGAATCAAAATGTATATGGTCATCGCCAAGAACTATATTTCCAGCAATTACCAAACCAATATTATAATATGTCAGAAACCGTGGAAATTCCTGCCGGTGAAACTACAGGGGTATTACCAATCGATTTTAAATTAACAGAAGATTTGGACCAGGCTGATAAATGGGTATTGCCTTTGCAAATTGTGGATGATCCTTCATTAGGTTATAAGGCTAATCCTCGCAAGTATTTTCGAAGAGCAATGTTACGTCTTTTACCGTTTAACGATTATTCAGGTACTTATGATGCAGCTCAATACTTGATTCACTTTAAGACAGATGTGGATAATAAGGAGCCTTTTACTGTAAGTGAACAGCGGGCGTTTGTTGTGGATGACCGAACAGTTTTTATTTATGCTGGAACTAGAGATATTGATTACTTAGACCGTAAGTTATATAAGATCTTTATTCGTTTCCCAGAAGAGGGTAATGACACTAAACAATTAGAGGTTTGGGCAGAAAATGATGAACTTAATTTTGGTCCACTTACAGACGCAGATGGCAAACCATTGGCATTCCAGTCTAACTTCTCTATGTATAGTGAGATGGATGAACTGAAACCTTATCTGAAGAAGATTTTTATAACAATGAATTTATATTATGAGTTTGATGATTATACTACTGTGCCTGGAAAGAGAATTCGATATAAAGTACAGGGCTCATTGTCAATGCAACGTAATTTGAATACTTTGATTCCGGATGAAGACCAACAGGTTCAATGGTAAAAGTGTGAAAAAAGGCAGATATGATTAAACGATGATTAATCTATGTAGCTAAACAGAAACGCAGGTTATCGCAAATTTTGATTTAGTTCAGAATGAATTTGTGATAGCTTGCGTTTCAAACATTAATAATGAATATTTTGTAACATTTCTTTTTTACTAAAAATATGAAGAATACACACAGCAATTTATTTTTAAACGTATGTTTGATATTAGGAACTATTTTTTCTTTGTCTTGTGGCGGCGGTGACGATTCACAACTTAATGAGAATGATCAGAAGGGAGATGATGGGCGGAAAAATGAAGCAATCATAGAGCCGGTTACTGATTTTACAGCGAAAGAGACTGATAAGGCGAATGAATTACTATTAGAATGGAAAAATCCATCTGGCGTTGTGGCTGTGGAGATATCCTACTTTCTTGAAAAAAATGAGAAATCTCTTGCAATTATAAATGTGCGGGTATATGGTGAGAAAAATAGCAAATATACACTCCAATTATCAGAATTTGGAACCTACCAAATTGCTGCTGTAGCCGTTGATAATTATGGTAAGCGTTCCGAGAAAGTGACGATTTCAGCTACTCCAGCCGAAAAAGACGCGATTGACCCGGATATAATAGCAGAGTATAAATTGCCGATTGCCGATCCTTTTGTGTTATACCATGAAGGTAAATACTATGCATATGGAACTCGTGTTAACGGATTCGAAGTGTATATCTCTGAAGATTTGAAGCAATGGAAGCGAAATGATATAAAGGCTTTGTCACCGGAAAATTCCTGGGGAACTAAATGGTATTGGGCTCCGGAAGTATATTATGTGAAATCAAAGAATTTGTTTTATATGTTCTATTCGGTGGAAGAACATATTTGTGTAGCTACTTCTACTAGCCCGGAAGGCCCCTTTATACAGAGGGAAAAGAAGCCTATTGTAGCAGATGAAAAAGGAATTGATACTTCGTTTTTTATAGATGATGATGGTACTCCTTATCTCTATTATGTACGATTTACCGGGGGAAACGTGATTTGGGTAGCAGAAATGAATGACGACTTGACCAGTATAAAAAAAGAAACATTGACTAAGTGTATAAGTGCTACTGAACCTTGGGAGAAGAAACAAGGGACGATTGCCGAAGGTCCTTCGTTGTTGAAGAAAGGGAATACTTATTACCTGATATATTCAGCAAACCACTATGAAAGTAAAGACTATGCTGTAGGATATGCAACGGCTAGTTCTCCTAAAGGACCTTGGACCAAGTATAGCGGAAATCCGATTCTCCGGAGAGACAAAGAGGCTGCTAAGTCTGTAGGGCTAGTCGGTACAGGACATGGAGCACCGTTTGTCTGTGCCAATGGAAGTTATAAATATATCTTTCATGCTCATGCAAGTGAGACAAGTGTAGGCCCCCGTACTTCCTATATCAGTAACTTTAATATCTCCGATAAAGGAGTAATTAGTATCACAGGAGAAACGATTGAACCAGTGAGAATAAAGTAACCCTATAAACTAGAAATATCATGAAAAATATCCGATTTAATATGCTGTTAGGAATCTGTTTCTTTCTCTTATTTGCATTATTAGGTGCATGCGGTGGGGGCGACTCGCCTATCACGGATGAAATAGATGATGGAAAGCAGGATGGACAGGGCCCAAAAACAGTACCTCCGGTTACCAATCTTGTGGCAGAGAAAACGGAGAGAGCGAATGAATTGCAAGTAAGCTGGACTAATCCTGTCGGAGCTATTTCTGTAGAGATCTCTTATTTGTTAGAGGGAGATAAACCTGAGAACACAGCAAAGAAAAACATACGTATTGCTACAGAAAAGGTTGGTTCACTGTTAATAGTTGTCTCTGAACCGGGAACATATATTGTGACTGCCGTCGCTGTCGATAATTATGGGAAACGCTCGGAGGAATTGACGGTCACTGCTACGCCGCTTCGTGAAGAAGAGGTAGTGAGAACCCGTTTCCTGGAAAGAGCTGACATCCTGATGACTTCGTTAATGAATCTTTGTTTCGGAAAGTCTGCACGTGACTGTTGGAATACAAGATATCCGCTTGCTACCGGACCTTATTGGGATGGAGATGCCGTAGTCTGGGATCAAGGAGCAGGGCTTTCTGGCTATGTAGCTTTGCGTGGAGCTTCAATCGGGGTATCTGCTTATGAAAAAAAGTATGCAGATTTGACTGACCGTATGTTTAACAGTATCAATCGTTTTATCACAACTGATAACAAGCGCAGCGCTTACGCAGTTTATCCGCAAAACGGAAATGAAAGGTATTATGACGATAATGTCTGGATAGGACTGGATATGGCGGAACTGTATGAACAGACAAAGGAAAATCGTTTCTTGGAGAAGGCGAAAATGGTTTGGGATTATTTGATGGTGGGAAACACCAGTTCATGTGGTGGCGGTATTCTTTGGAGGGAAATACCGGCATACAGTAATAAACATACATGTTCTACCGCACCGGCTGCAGTATTGGGATGTAAATTATATCAGATAACCAAAGAGCAGAAGTATCTGGATAAAGCTAAAGAATTTTATGCATGGTTGATACAATACATGCAAGATCCGAGTGATCACCTTTTCTATGATAATATTACTCCTTCGATGACTATAGGTAAAAGTAAGTACAGTTACAATTCCGGTCAGCCAATGCAGGCTGCTTGTTTATTGTACAATATAACAGGAGAACAACAATATCTGAATGAAGCGCAGCAGATTGCCCGTTCAGCCTACAGTAAGTGGTTTACCTTGTATGACTCAAAAGAACTGGGAGAAAAGTTCTATCGTATAAATGGAGATCATGCCTGGTTTTATTCTGTATTGTTTCGTGGGTTCCTTGAACTGTATAAGATTGATGGAAGAAGGGATTATGTCACTGCGTTCGAGAAGAGCATGTTGCAGGCTTGGATGTCAGAATGCCGGAATCAAACAACTAATCTGCTGAGTAATAATTATTTTATCGGTAAAACGAATTCTTCTTGGCAAGTCCTGCACGAAGGAGCTTTTGTCGAGATGCTGGCTCGTTTAGCTGTACTGGAACTAGAAGGAAAATAATGAAGAATAAGATGTATAAAATGAAAAATGATGGTTGGATACATGATATAGCGAAGGCACTGTGTTGCATATTCCTGATAATGACATCGGGTGGTATGCTTTATAGCTGTTCCAGTGAAAATGAAGACCCTGTGCCACCGGTTCAGGAAGGTACGGAAAATGACGAAAAGGAAAAATACACCTATGTGTATCAGTTGAAGGCAGATAATTATAATATGCCGACAGAGGGTACTATCTCTCCTGAGTATGATGACTCTCCTGAGGGAAAAGATATTAGTAGTTTGGTTGATGGAGACTGGACAACTTCTTTCTATACTCCTAATAATTCTGTCTCTATCATCTGGAAGGGAAAAGAACCGGTTGTAGCGCGTTATTATTCGGTTATGGCAACCGGAGATAAAGAAGGAAATGCACCTGGTGCGTGGTCTCTTTACGGATCGAATGACAATGTGAAGTGGGTCGAACTAGATAATAGAATTCGGCAGGAGTTTGAAAAAAGGGAGAAAAAGTTTTTGGAGTTGAGACATAAGGAGGCGTATCAGTACTATAAACTGACCATTCATCGGAATCAAGGCGGAAAAGGAATCGAAATTCAGGAATGGATGTTACAGACCAAGCGGACAATTGATACTCCCTTACTGACTGATTTTCCGGAAGGGAGTACTCCTAAGGAGATAGGGAAACGGTTGGGAAAACTTTTTGCAAAGGGGAAACATAATGGGAAAACTCTCAGTTATCCGGAAACTTTTACTTGGAACGGAGCATTGAAATATGCGGAAGTAGCGAAAGACAATGAACTGATCCGGTCCTTGAAAGATGGGTTTGAGTCTTTTTTTACTACTGATAGGCACTTTTTGCCTGGGATGGACCATGTTGACCGGAATATGTTCGGTAGTCTTCCTCTCACATTGTATCTGATCACTAAAGATGAACGATATCGGGAAATGGGTATACCTTACGCAGATACCCAATGGGAAGTACCGGAAAATGCAAGTGCAAGTGCGAAGTCATGGGCAGCGAAGGGATATAGCTGGCAAACTCGCTTGTGGATTGATGACATGTATATGATTCCTGTCATTCAAACGCATGCTTATAAAGTGACCGGTGAGTTGAAATACGTTGAGCGCGCTGCTAAAGAAATGGCGATGTATCTGGATGAGTTGCAACGTACGAATGGACTTTTCTATCATGCATCGGATGTACCCTATTTTTGGGGAAGAGGAAACGGATGGGTGGCGGCAGGGATGGCAGAAGTGCTTCGCTATCTGCCGGAATCGAGTCCATATCATTTGCCTATTGTAAGAGGTTTCCAAACTATGATGGCAAGTCTGAAAAATTATCAAACAGAAGAGGGTATGTGGAGACAGTTGATTGATAAACCGGACTGCTGGGTAGAAACATCGGGCTCGGCTATGTTTACTTACGCATTTATTATGGGAGTGAAATATGGATGGTTACCGGTAAAAGAGTATGGTGAAGCTGCTCGAAGAGCATGGTTGGCTATGCTTACTTATATAAACTCGAATGATAAAGTAAGAGAGGTGTGTGTCGGTACTAACAAAAAGAATGATATGCAGTATTATTATGATCGTCCCCGTAATACGGGGGATTATCATGGGCATGCACCTTATCTTTGGTGTACGGTTGCTCTTCTAGAAGAATAAACTTTTTATTATCTAATGACTAAAAATATCGTTATGTATAAAAGAATACTTTTTTTATTATGCATTTTGCCTTTTCAGCTATTAATGGCACAGAGCAAGTTGACGGATTTTCCTCAAGGGTATACTCCGGAAGAAGTCGGTAATCGCCTGGCATATCGTTTTATGGAGAAATATAGAATAAGCGATAGAAAAGGAATTGGTTATGCTGATACATTTAATTGGAGTGGTGCCCTTAAGTATGCAGCAATCGCCAAAGACGAAAGGCTGGTTAAGCTGTTGCAAAATAAGTTTGATTCGTTGTTTACGACAAAAAAGAATATTTTGCCTAAAAAGACGCATGTAGATTGGAATATGTTCGGCAGTCTATGTTTGGAACTGTACAAAATAACTAAAGATAAACGTTATTTGGACTTAGGAATCTCTTATGCTGATACGCAATGGGAACTTCCCGGGAATGCAAAAGCCAAAGAAAAGGAATGGGATGCGAAAGGATATTCTTGGCAAACTCGTCTATGGATTGACGATATGTATATGATTACCATTGTACAAACTCAGGCTTACAAAGTGACCGGAGACCGGAAATATATTGATCGTGCAGCCAAAGAAATGGTGCTTTATTTAGATGAGTTGCAACGCCCGAATGGGCTTTTCTACCATGCACCGGACGTTCCTTTTTATTGGGGACGTGGTAATGGATGGATGGCGGCAGGGATGGCAGAATTACTTCAATGTTTGCCTGAGGATAGTAAATATCGTCCGCGTATTTTGAAAGGTTATCGCAAAATGATGAAGAGTCTGAAAAAATATCAGACGTCCGATGGCTTGTGGAATCAGTTAATAGACCAGCCTGATTGTTGGGCTGAGACTTCGGGATCTGCTATGTTTACTTTTGCATTTATTACCGGAGTCAAGCAAGGATGGCTCAAGGCAAAAGAATATGGTCCGGCAGCCCGCAAAGCATGGATGGCTTTAGTACCGTATATTAATGAGAAGAATGATGTAAGAGAAGTGTGTGTGGGAACGAATAAAAAGAATAGTAAGCAGTATTATTATGATCGCCCTCGTCATACCGGTGATTATCACGGTCAGGCTCCTTATCTTTGGTGTACGGTTGCTCTTCTGGAAAAATAACGGTGAATACGGGCAATTATGTCCTTTATTAAAATAATTTGGGACTAAAATCTCATTTATTGACCTGTTTTTGGCAGGTTGAATAAAAGGAAACCTCTACTTTTGTTCCATGCCAAAAACCATTTAAAACTATAACATAAATATGCATAACTTTGTTAAGACCCTTTTTTCTGTTTTGCTACTATTTTTCTGTTCAGTATTGACTGCACAAAATAGGATGAATGACGCCAGAGATCCAAATCGTATTTGGCTTGATTCGGAAGTCACTCATCATGGAGATTATCAGTGGAAAATGATGAAAGCAGGCGATACCACAGATCCGGGTGAGAAGATATCTTCATCAGATTATCCGACTGAAAAATGGTTGCCAGCTATTGTTCCCGGTACAGTCTTAAATTCTTTAGTGTATAACCAAAAATACCCTGAACCTTATTATGGAGTTAATAATAAGATTGAATCGAAGCTGATTCCTGATATTTCTCAGGTCGGACGAGATTTTTATACTTATTGGTTCCGTACCGAGTTTGCAGTTCCTCAATCTTTTAAGGGGAAGAATGTTTGGTTACAACTGGATGGAATCAATTATCGGGCAGAAGTATGGGTGAATGGGAATTTGCTTAGTACCATCAATGGTATGTTTATACAGGACTATATTAATGTGACCGATTTTGTAAAGATAGGGAAGAATAATGCACTGGCTGTAAAAGTGTATCCGGTTGATGTTCCCGGAAGTACTAAGCCGAAGTCTTGGGGGGCTGCGGGAGAATTCCATAATGGTGGTAACGGCAATATCGGATTGAATACTACGATGTTGATGACTGTAGGCTGGGACTTTACCTTTATGGATGGCATCCGTGACCGCAATACAGGTATCTGGAAAAACATTTCTATCTATGCTACCGGAAAGGTAGCTCTACGTCATCCGTTTATTAAGTCTGAATTGCGTAAACCGGATTATGGCCAGGCACGTGAGACCGTATCTGTAGAAGTGATTAATTCGTCAACTAGCAATAGTGGAATTAATTGCAAAGTAAAGGGTGAGATTGTAGGTGAGAATATATCTTTTGAGAAATCATTCCGAGTGATTCGGGGAGAACAAAAACTGGTTACTTTTTCTCCAGAAGAGTTTCCGCAACTTGTGATGAATTCTCCTCGCTTGTGGTGGCCGGTCAACAAAGGACCGCAAAACTTATATGATTTGAAGTTGACAGTATCAGTTGATGGAGTGATCTGCGATTCTGTAAAGACAAGGTTTGGTATTCGTGAAATCACTTCCGATACTAAAACGCCTGACAAATCACGTGTCTTTTATGTGAATGGTAAACGGTTGTTTATCCGTGGTACGAACTGGATACCGGAAGCTATGTTGAGACACTCTGACGAACGTACTTATGCTGAATTGCGCTATACCCGCCAGTCGGGTGTCAACCTTCTGCGTATGTGGGGAGGTGGTATTGCCGAATCTGACTATTTCTTTCAGCTCTGTGATGAACTGGGTTTGCTGGTATGGCAGGAATTCTGGATGACAGGAGATACTCGTCATCCGCATGACAAGGCTCTCTATATGAGTAACGTGGAATCTACAGTGAAGCGTATTCGTAATCATCCGTCTCTGGCTTATTATGTTGCTTCCAATGAAAGCACAGAAATGACCGGTACTCCCGAACTGCTGAATCAGTTGGATGGTACACGCGGATATCAGATGCAGTCGGAGTGTGCTGGAGTACATGATGGCAGCCCTTATAAACAGGTGAATCCGATGCAGCATTATGAAAATACAGCTTCTCCCAGAGGGAGCCGTGTAGATGGCTTTAATCCTGAATATGGTGCACCGACTCTTCCTACAGTAGAAATACTCCGGGAAATGATGGATGAGAAAGACTTGTGGCCCATCAACAAAGAAGTGTGGGATTACCTGGATGGAAATGGTTTTCATCTGATGACTACGATGTATACGGACTTGGTGAATCATTATGGAAAGTCATCTTCGATTGATGAATTTGCTCAGAAGGGACAATTGCTGGGTGCAATAAACTCCAAAAGCATTTGGGAAGTATGGAACTATAATAAGCTGGATTACGGTGACCGTTTTTGTTCAGGTCTTTTGTTCTGGTATCATAACTGCTCGATGAGGCAGGTAGCTTCCCGTATGTGGGACTGGTCTCTTGAACCGACAGCTTCGCTTTATCATACGGCCAATTCTTTGGAACCTTTGCATGCTCAGTTCGATTATCTTAAGAATACGGTTTCTGTGGTGAATGATTTCTATCGTTCTTTCGATAACTATAAGGTTACGGCACAGGTGTATGATATAAATAGTCGGAAAGTGTTTGAAGAATCGGCTGCTGTTAATTTACCGGCAGATGGAGTAGCGAATGATGCATTGACCATTCGTTTTCCCGATGGCATCTCTCAGGTTCACTTTATCAAATTAATACTGAAAGATGAGAAGGGAAAAGAAATTTCTTCTAATTTCTACTGGCGTTCCAACGATAAGTACGAAGGAAAGACGACCTTGACCGGTCCGGCAGCCTCTGGATTTGAGGATTTGAGTAAACTTCGGGCTTCTAAAGTGAAACTGGCTTATAAAGTGAGGGAAGAAGGTGATAACTATTTTGTTGATATCACAATGAGAAATACATCCAATCAGATAGCTTTCTTCAATCAACTGCAATTTCTTAATGCAAAGATGAGTCCGATACGCCCATCATTCTATACGGATAATTTCTTCTCCCTGACTCCGGGTGAAAAGAAAACAGTAACGATTGAGACGGCAAAGGAAAAACTGAGCGAAGGAGCAATGCTGGTATTGAAAGGATGGAATATCGATAGCCAGAAATATAAACTTAAGTAAGATGAAACTTAAATTTATAGCTTCATTGATAGGCGGATTGTTTAATTGAGTTTTAGCGAATCGGACAAAGGAACTGATGTTCACCAAATGATAAAGAGAATACTATGACTTCTAGAAGAGAATTCTTAAAAAAGGCAGGGCTGTTGACCGCAGCTTTCACTGTACCTAGCCTCAATACGCAGGGAGGAACAACGCAATCCAGACTGAGTCTGAAGAATACAAAGATTGCCGTAGATGATCGGTGGGATGTTATTGTAGTTGGCGGAGGACCTGGTGGTTGTGCTGCCGCTATCTCGGCAGCACGCGAAGGGGCCAAGACTCTATTGATTGAAGCAATGGGCCAACTTGGCGGGATGGGGACAGCCGGTATGGTTCCGGCATGGTGTCCGTTTTCTGATGGTGAGAAAATCATTTATAGAGGTTTGGCAGAGAAAATCTTTGAAGCTTCGAGAAAAGGAGTACCGCATGAGAGAAAACAGAAAATGAATTGGGTGAGTATAAATCCCGAATATTTGATGACAGTTTATGATCAGATGGTTGCTGAATCGGGAGCCCGAGTACTCTTCTTTTCAAGAGTTGCCGCTGTAGAAAAAGTAGCCGATGAAACGGTAGATGCTATTATTGTTGCAAATAAATCCGGGCTTGTTGCTTTCAAGGCAAAAGTTTTTATTGATGCGACAGGTGATGGGGATTTGGCGGCATGGGCAGGCGCATCATTCAAAAGAGGAGATGATAGTGGGGTGGTACAGAGCTCATCTTTATGTTTCTCGTTTGCCAATGTCGATAGCTATAACTACAATCTGACGGGGCCTTCATTGCATACTAGCAATAAGAACAGCCCTGTTTATAAAGCGATTGAGTCTGGGAAATATCCATTGATAGATAAGCATTTTAATAGTAATTTTATTGGTCCGGATGTGGTACAGTTCAATGCCGGACATCTTGATAATGTCGATTCAACGGATCCTTGGGCTACTACGCAGGCAATGATGGTAGGTCGGCAAATTGCCGGACAATATTTGGAAGCAATGAAGGACGTTCAACCCAAAACTTTTGGTAGTGCTTTTTTGGTGAAGACTGCTTCTTTGCTTGGAGTCAGAGATAGCCGTCGGATTGAAGGTGATTATACTTTTACGGTAGAGGACTGGAAAGAACGTAGAACTTTTGAGGATGAAATCGGACGTAATTGCTATTATATAGATGTTCATAAACCAGGTCATAAAGAGACGCGTTATAAAAAAGGGGAGTCTCATGGAATACCTTATCGCTGCCTGACACCAAAAGGACTGAAAAATGTATTGACCGCAGGGCGCTGTATATCTACTGATGAAGAAGCATTCGGGAGTTTAAGGGTAATGCCTCCTTGTCTGGTGACTGGCGAAGCTGCCGGAATGGCTGCAGTACATGCTATAAAACAGGCAAGGAATGATGTCCACAAAATCGATACTGATTATCTGCGTAAAAGATTGAAAGAGGAGGGACAATATCTGTTGTAAAGGTAAATGATTTATTATGAATAAAGCAGGAAAATAAGATGAAACTAAAACTCGTAATTAGTCTGACCGGTATATTGATGTTATGTGGATTTACCATGAAACCTTCTACGGATACGACTACAGGTAAAGAGGATAACAGAAATTGGGTACTCGGTCCCTTCGTACGTCCTGAAGGTGCTAATCCCGTAATTTCACCTCAACCTACTTCTTTTTATTGTCCGATGCAGAAGCAGCAGGTGAAGTGGGAAGAGAGTGATACATTCAATCCGGCGGCTACCGTGAAAGACGGGAAAATAGTCGTACTTTACCGGGCGGAAGATAATTCAGCACAGGGCATCGGTAAAAGGACTTCACGTATCGGATATGCTGAGAGCACGGATGGAGTCACGATGACAAAGCTGGATACTCCAGTATTATTTCCAGCGGAAGATAACTTTAAAGGTATAGAATGGCCCGGTGGCTGTGAGGACCCGCGTGTAGCAATGACGGAAGACGGACTGTATGTGATGCTTTATACGGCATGGAACCGGAAGACACCGCGTATCGCTGTAGCCACTTCCCGGGATCTGAAAAACTGGACAAAACATGGACCCGCTTTTGAAAAGGCCTATGACGGACGTTTCACTAAAATAGCCAGTAAATCCGCTTCCATACTGACTAAAGTAAAGAAAGAAAAGCTTGTTATTGATAAAGTAGATGGCAAGTATTTCATGTACTGGGGAGAGTATGCTGTTCATGCAGCTACTTCTGACAATCTTGTGGACTGGTATCCAGTGCTGGACGAGAAGAATGAACTAAAGAAGTTGGCGAGACCGCGTAAAGGTCATTTTGACTGTCAGATGACAGAATGCGGACCTCCGGCAATACGGACTAAAAAGGGGATCGTACTTCTATATAATGGAAAAAATGCAGGAAAAGAGAGGGACACCGATTATCCGGTAGGAGCCTATTGTGCAGGACAACTCTTGTTTGATAATAATGATCCTTATAAAGTTTTGGATCGGTTAGATAAACCTTTCTTTGTACCTGAGGCCTCTTTTGAGAAAAGTGGGCAATACAAAGATGGAACGGTGTTTATTGAGGGATTGGCGTATTATAAGAAGAAATTATATCTCTATTATGGTTGCGCAGACTCGAGAATAGCAGTGGCTGTATGCGATAATGTAAGGAATCTGAAAGTTAGATGATTAGTTGTATATATTCTATAATTGTATAATAAATAAAAATAAGTCGTTATGTGTAAAAAACTACTTTTATTATTGCTTTTGCTACCTTTTCAACTATTATGTGCTCAGACTAAGTTGTTGACGGACTTTCCGGAGGGTTATACCCCTGAAGAGGTCGGCAAGCGTTTGGCATATCGCTTTATAGGTGAGAAGCACGCGCTTCATGCCGGTAAATGGATTGGGTATCCAGAGACGTTTTATTGGAATGGTGCACTAAAATATGCTGCGGTAACAAAAGATAAAGAGCTGATTAAACTTTTGCAGAATAAGTTTGAACCTCTGTTTACATCAGAGAAAGCATTGCAACCGATTATGAATCATGTTGATTTGAATATGTTTGGCAGCTTGCCACTGGAAATGTACCACGTGACAAAAGATAAGAAATACTGGTATCTGGGATTGCCTTATGCTGATTCTCAATGGGAAGTTCCTGCAAATGCCAAACCAAAAGAAAAAGAATGGGCTGAAAAAGGATATTCTTGGCAAACACGTTTGTGGATTGATGACATGTATATGATTACGATTGTGCAGACCCACGCATACAAAGTGACAAAAGACCGTAAATATATTGACCGGGCAGCGAAAGAAATGGTTATGTACTTGGACGAGCTGCAACGTCCGAATGGACTTTTCTATCATGCTCCGGATGTTCCTTACTATTGGGGACGTGGAAATGGATGGATGGCAGCGGGTATGTCGGAGTTGCTCCGGTGTTTGCCCAAAAAACATAAAGACCGTGCCCGTATCTTAGAAGGTTATCAGAAGATGATGAAAAGTTTGAAAGAATATCAGAATGCAGAGGGGTTGTGGAACCAACTGATTGATAAACCTGATTGCTGGACGGAATCATCAGGATCGGCTATGTTTACTTTCGCATTCATAATGGGGGTTAAGAATGGTTGGCTGGATGCTGACGAATATGCACCTGCTGCTCGAAAAGCGTGGCTGGCTTTAGTTCCATACGTTAACGAAAAGAATCAAGTAAAAGCTGTTTGTGTAGGAACAAATAAAAAGAATGACTTGCAGTATTATTATGATCGTCCTCGTCGTACGGGTGATTATCATGGACAGGGGCCCGTCCTTTGGTGTACTGTCGCTCTTTTAGAGAAATAACTGATTATTCCTTGTCCTTGTTTTATTGCTGAGTAAATCACAGTAAATCATATTCCGTAGTTTCCCTTTTTAGAGGGGAAACTGCGGTTCTTTTTATAATAATGGATATGGTTCTATGAAACAGAATATCTCTGATACCGGCAATGGATGGATGGAAAGAAGGACATTATATGTTCTGTTTTGGTATTATTTTATTCATTCTACGTACATTTAGAACGGATTCTTCTACTAATTGCTCAATTTGTTTTACTGAGATAGAGTGATCTTCGCTAATTTTGTACTCGTTGATAAGAGCCGGAATGGCTTGAAAATATATCTAAATAAAGTATTAACAGAATCAGAATTAGTTGCTGATTCATATAATTATGATGAGCTGTATGAACTTAAAATTCTTGCTTTGTGGAATAGCTACTGTACTATTGACCGGAACTGTTAAGGCTGTTGACTATACGCCGGAACAGGTGAATGCACATGTTTCTTTGAAAGTGCCTGGAAATAAGGCCAAGCAGTACCCTTTAATTTTGAAGAGAGTGCAGAATGATAATTCTACCTATCAGTTAGTTGCATCTGAAAGCATTCCGCTGACGATTTCTCAGAAGATCAAAGAAACTAATGGACGTCTACATATTGACATGTGTATTACAGCTCTGGAGGATGTGTACTTTAATTATGGACAGAAGGTAGTTACTGGTTTCCGCCATGACGATTGTTTGTTTTATATGCCCGGATTCTGGTATCGTCGCAATCTGCGTTCACCTAAAGAAGCTCCTTCGTTTCATACATCTGATAGTTGGGTAGTCCGTGAGGACAGGTTGAGTGCTCCACTGACCGGAATTTATAATGAAAAGGACAAGCGATATATGACGGTAAACCGGCTGGATAAGTTTACGACTGACGCTTTGACTACGCATAAAGAAGGTGAAGTAATTCTTTCCGGAAAAACATCTCTGGGCTTTACAGGTTTTGAGAACCAGAATGGAGTGGCTGCCCTTTCTTTCGGTTTTCCTTATCAGGAAGCTCCCAGAAGCTATATCCGTAAATTGACATTGGCTCCTAAGGTAGAAGCTTTTCAGTTATTGAAGAAAGGGGAAAACGTAATGTTAACTTGGGAAATCTCAGAAAGTAGTGCTGATGATTTCTCCGATTTTATACGTCAGACTTGGGAATATTCTTATGATACTTATGCTCCGAAACCTGTTGATACTCCTTATTCTATTCCGGAAATGAAGCAGACACTTAGTCATTACTTTGTGAATAGCTTGGTAAGTAGGCCGGAATTGACCTATAATTCGGGTGTAGGTTTGCGTACGGATGATTGTAAAAGTAATGGTGAGGCAGAAATAGGTTTTGTCGGGCGTGTTCTTTTGAATGCATTCAATGCATGGGAGTATGGCTGGGAGAATAATCGCGAAGAATTGAAAGACAATAGTCTAAAGATTTTTGATAGTTATTTGAAGAACGGTTTTACTCCGGCAGGTTTCTTTAAGGAGTTTGTTAACTTAAACCGTGGATTTGAGGAACCGGTGCATAGTATTCGACGTCAGTCTGAGGGAATTTATGCGATGCTTCATTTCCTGGCGTACGAAAAGGAGCAAGGGCGCAAACATCCGGAATGGGAACAGCGGGTAAAGCAAATGTTTGAGATGTTTCTGAAACTCCAAAATGCTGATGGAAGTTTCCCAAGAAAATTCCGTGATGATTTTACGATTGTTGATAAGAGCGGTGGTAGTACTCCTTCAGCTACATTGCCATTGGTGATGGGATATAAGTATTTCAAAGACAAGCGATATCTTGCCAGTGCCAGAAAAACAGCCGAGTATCTTGAAAAGGAGCTGATCTCCAAAGCTGATTATTTTTCTTCTACACTGGATGCAAACTGTGAAGATAAAGAAGCGTCGTTATATACAGCTACTGCTACGTATTATCTCTCACTGATAACGAAAGGTGAAGAACATAAACATTATGCTGATTTGACAAAGAAAGCCGCATATTTTGCTTTGTCCTGGTATTATTTATGGGATGTTCCGTTTGCTCCCGGACAAATGTTGGGAGATATCGGTATGAAGACTCGTGGTTGGGGAAATGTGTCAGTAGAAAATAATCATATCGACGTATTTATCTTCGAATTTGCTGACGTACTTCGTTGGTTATCTAAAGAGTATAAAGAGAACCGCTTGTCAGATTTTGCAGAGGTGATTTCGACCTCTATGCGTCAGTTGTTACCCCATGAAGGGCATATGTGTGGAATTGCCAAAGTGGGTTATTATCCGGAAGTAGTTCAGCACACTAACTGGGACTATGGAAAGAATGGTAAAGGATATTATAATGATATTTTTGCCCCAGGATGGACGGTTGCTTCTTTATGGGAACTTTATACTCCCGGACGCGCTGAAACTTTCCTGAAAAAATAAAGTGATGCAGGTTGTATCTGGAGAAATCTTTTAAATTATATCATGATGAAACAATTGATTATCTTATTAGTTGTATTTTTAAATTGTTCGTACTTGTCTGCCCAGTGGAAGCCTGCAGGAGAACGAATTAAAACAGAATGGGCTACCAAAATAGATGTTGAGAATGTGTTGCCCGAGTATCCCCGTCCAATTATGGAACGTCCGGATTGGATGAATCTGAATGGGTTATGGAATTATGCCATTGCTCCGGTAGGGCAGGCTGCTCCTCAAAAATATGATGGACAGATTTTGGTTCCTTTTGCGATAGAGTCTAGTTTGTCCGGTGTTGGAAAAAGGCTTGGAAAGGATAATGACTTGTGGTATCAACGCAAATTCTCTGTACCATCAAAATGGAAAGGTGAACGTGTATTGTTACATTTTGGAGCTGTTGACTGGAAGGCTGATATTTGGGTAAATCAAATCAAAATAGGACAACATACAGGAGGTTTTACTCCTTTCTCATTTGATATCACTCCTGCTTTAAAAAATGGAGAGAATGAACTGGTGGTAAAAGTTTGGGACCCTACTGATAATGGTACTCAGCCTAGAGGAAAACAAGTGAATAAACCGTCGGGTATCTGGTATACGCCGGTAAGTGGAATATGGCAGACGGTGTGGCTGGAATCTGTGCCTGCACAGTTTATTACGAACATCAAGACAACCCCTGATATCGACTTGAATAAGTTGGTGGTAGAGGTTGCTACTGATAAGAAGAAGCTTTCGAGCAAAATAGAAGTAAAGGTGTTCGATGGTAAGGAGTTGGTGGCTAAAGGGATTTCTATTAATGGTGTTCCTGTTGAAGTCTCTATGCCAGCTGATGTAAAGTTATGGTCACCGGATTCTCCTTCTCTATATGATTTGGAAATCAGTTTGTTTGAAGGGAATAAGCTGATGGATAAGGTTAAGAGTTATGCTGCTATGCGTAAGTTCTCTACCAAGAGAGATAAAAACGGTATTGTGCGTTTGCAGTTAAATAATAAAGATTTATTCCAGTTTGGTCCTTTAGACCAGGGATGGTGGCCTGACGGTTTGTATACAGCTCCTTCGGATGAAGCTTTGGTATATGATATTCAAAAGACGAAAGATTTTGGCTATAATATGATTCGCAAACATATCAAAGTGGAACCGGCTCGTTGGTATACGCATTGTGACCGTTTGGGAATTATTGTATGGCAGGATATGCCGAGCGGAGATAAAAATCCGGAATGGCAGATGCGTGAGTATTTTACAGGAACGGAAAGAAAGCGTTCTGCAGAATCGGAGGCAACCTATCGTAAAGAATGGAAAGAAATTATCGACTGTCTTTATTCTTATCCTTGTATCGGTACATGGGTGCCGTTTAATGAAGCTTGGGGACAGTTCAAGACTCCGGAAATTGCTGAATGGACAAAGCGATATGATCCTTCACGACTCGTGAATCCTGCTAGTGGTGGTAATCATTATACGTGCGGTGATATGCTTGATTTACATCATTATCCGGGTCCGGAAATGTTTTTGTATGATGCTCAACGTGCTACTGTGCTCGGAGAATATGGTGGTATCGGTTTGGTATTGAAAGAGCATCTTTGGGAACCGGATCGTAACTGGGGATATGTCCAATTCAATACTTCTAAAGAGGCCACTGATAAATACTTGGAGTATGCCAATGTGTTGAAAGATCTGATTCCTCGTGGATTCTCTGCCGCTGTTTATACACAGACTACAGATGTTGAGGTAGAAATAAACGGATTGCTAACTTATGACCGTAAGGTTATTAAACTGGACGAAAAGGCATTGAGGAAGATTAATAGGGAAATTTGTGATGCTCTGAAATAATTGGCTTCAATTATCACATAATATTTATCTGATTGTTGGTATGGGGCGGACTAAAACACTTTTTTAGCCCGCCCTTATAGGATTATCACTAGTTTTCTATCAAACATAATTAAGAATAGATACAATGACTTCAAAAAGAAATTTCTTAGAGAAGGCTGGTTTACTTACTGTTTCTGCTATTAATAATGCATAAAAGGATAGTAGTAGAATCTCTGGTTCCATATGTGATGTATACTTTGCTTACAAGGTGTAGTGATTTTGTACGAAAATATAGTAACTTTGCCTGCATCGTATAATTATAAACTTAAAAAGTCTGTCTATGATAAAGAAAGAGATGAGCGCTCTTTTACTTCTTTGTATCCTGTTGGTTTACAGTGGAAAAAGTAACGCAATGAATAAAGGAGAGAAGAATATTCCGAACAAAGAAGTGAGTGTTGAGTCAGATCGTCTGCCTATTGCTGATCCATATGTGATGCTCTACAATAATAAGTATTATGCCTATGGTACCGGTGGTACAACAGCAGGTGAAGGCTTCGCCTGCTTCTCCTCCGATGATTTGAAAAATTGGAAACGGGAAGGGCAAGCACTGTCGGCTGCAGATTCATATGGAGAGTGGGGCTTTTGGGCTCCGGAGGTTTACTATATTAAATCAAAAAAGAAGTTTTATATGTTCTATTCTGCGGAAGAGCATATCTGTGTAGCTACTTCTGATTCCCCGGCAGGTCCCTTCCGGCAAGAAGTAAAACATCCTATTTGGGAGGAAAAGAGCATTGATACCTCTCTCTTTATAGATGATGACGGTACTCCGTATCTTTATTTTGTACGCTTTACAGATGGAAATGTGATTTGGGTAGCTCAGATGACCGATGATTTGATGAAGATTAAGACGGAAACTTTGTCGGAGTGCATAAAAGCGGAGGAACCGTGGGAACTTTTGCAGGCTAAGGTTGCAGAGGGACCTTCAGTCTTGAAGAAGAATGGAACCTATTACTTGATTTATTCAGCCAACCACTATCAGAATAAAGGTTATGGAGTAGGTTATGCTACGTCTGAATCGCCAATGGGACCATGGATTAAATATAGTAAGAATCCGCTTTTACAAGGCGTTGAGGCGATAGGATTGGTAGGTACCGGTCATGGTGCACCTTTCCAATGTAAAGATGGTAGCTGGAAATATATTTTCCATGCCCATTGGAGCAAAGAGAAAATACATCCACGTACTTCCTTTTTTAAGAATTTTGCTATTTCAAACCAAGGAGTCGTTTCTATTAGTGGGAAGGTAATTGAGCCAAGAATCGTGAAATAACAACTCTGATAACTGAAAACGAATCGGGTACTTGACAAATGTTTTTAAATGTTGTATATTTGTAGTTCTAAACCTGAACAGAATCATTTAAGAACGGCAAATAAAATGAGAAAATTAGTATGGAATCATCTTCTATGGTGGTATAATATAGTAACAAATAGTGCTTGTCCCTTTGGTGTATATTAGGGGATAGGATGCTTTAATATAGGAAAAGGCTGCAAACTTTATGAGGTTTGCAGCCTTTTTGTCTTATAAATTCGAAGATTATTCTGTCGATTTCTACTTTAGAGTTTATAATAAACAACAGGGACGTTTATAATAAACGATCACAGTATTTATTATCAACCCGCCTGTCGTTTATGTGCTAAACTGTTGCTATTTTTTGTATGAGTAGAGTGCCCGTTCTCTGATGGTGGCTAGAAGTAGTAATTATAGCCACCATTGGAAGTCGGTAATCTAACGATATAAAGTCCTTAAGTACTTTATTTATGCATGGAGTTCCAGAATAAACCGGCATCCCTTTGTATAACCTGTATCCAACGTCAGGCTGCCATTCATTTTCGTAGCGATGAGTGAACAGATGGGTAATCCCAGGCCATCACCTGTTGTCAGGTCTTTTACCTGTGTGAATGGTTTGAAGAGATTTTCTTGTTGCTCTGCCGAAATGCCTGTACCTGTATCGGTTATGATAAACTGATGGGTGTGTGCGCCGCGTTTCTTGAAGTCAAGGCTGATACGTCCCTGTTCTGTGTAGAAAGCGGCATTTTTCAACAGGTAGAGAAGAATGCGTTCCAGTTGCTCTTTATTTGTTTTTACTTGGAGCTTGGGTGCGTTTACAGAAGGAGTGACGTCTGGTTTCATAAATTCTTTTGCCTTCTCCATCACGTTCTCGCAGAAAGTGCCTGCATTGACTTCTCCCATTTCATAAGGTTCAGTCAGTGAGTTCTCCAAAAGGGAAAGTTCCTGAATATCGTCGCTGAATTGCTTTAAGGCAGCTACTTGTGCCTGCATTTGCTCTGCTTGTTGAGGAGCTTTGGCAGAGAGATCCTTGGCGGAGGCTCCTAAAGTGTTCAGAGTCGGTTCCATCTGCGAGGATATATTCTGAATGAATTTAGTTTTCAAATCATTGTGCTCATTGGCTATGATCACACTCTTTTTAAGTTTGCGGTTACCGGTGATAAATCTCAATAATAAGATGGCGAGTACTATCAATGCGGCTATGAGGATGGCCACAAGTGTACAGAGTCCTATGATGATATATTGCTTGGCAGATAAGGTACTGTCTTTGTCTTGTATAGTCAGCAGGCTTTCATCATATTTCCTTTTCAGGACATTCAGTTCATCCTGAGCAGTCAGGGCTTTTACTGAGTCGGTCCAGACGATATAGCTTTCGTAGGTACGTTCCATTAGTGAAGCATTGTTAGCTTTACGTGCGATGCCGATTAAGGTCTTGTAGCAGTCGCTCACTTTGTCGTAATCCTTCTTTTCCTTGTATTGGTTGATGAGTTTGCGGAAACAGGCATCCCCTTGTGCATTTTGATTGAAAGTATAGTAATAGTTGGCTTTCGTGTAAAGCAGCACTTCCATTAAGGAGTCATTCTTGGCGAGCTTGGCCATCTCTTCCAGCTTGTCCAGTTGGTTTTTGGCTTGTGCAGGATTTTTCAGTGCAATGTACATCTGCAACCGTTCCTTGCTGATAGGGAACCGTAAATCATAAAAGACTTTTTTCTGTTTCTGTTCGCCTGTCCAAATGAATTGTTCCATGTCGCGGCATAGTTCGAAGCCTTCCTTGTAGAAGTTCTCTCTCACATATAAGGCGTTGGCCTGAATACCACACTCTATAGCCTGTGGATAGTTTTCGCGTGCAGCAAATGCCTCGTACGCTTTCTTGAACAGATAACGGGCTTTGATGTAATCTTTCTGCTTCAAGCTACTCAAAGCTTGTTCCTTTAGCTCTGCAGCTTTGTCTTGAGACGCTTGTGCATAAGCTGACAGGTAAAAACAAAATGTAATCAGGAAGGTTACAATGGACGTTTTCATATTGTTGCTTTTTTGTTTATCACAAATGTAAAACAAATATATGAATAAAAAGAGATTGGTGGCAAAAAAGTTTTTGCTGTCCATACGGAGACAGAGGATGTCAGCGTGTGGACAGCAGGAGAGGTTATCTTTCGAATGTGTAAATACTTCTGTGGAGATACTCTTCCCCCGGCATGAGCAGGCAGGAAGGAAAATGCGGATGCGAAGGGGTATCCGGGAAGTACTGCGTCTCCAGGCATACACCGATATCCGGTGTGGGAGCGAGATAGCCGGAGGTATATAATAAAACACCGGGTAAGTCAGTCCTGACAGTCAGCTTTCTACCGGAAAAAGGATCGGATAATACGGCGGCTGTCAATAACGTGTCGGACGATTCTTCTTTCAGGATATAGCAATGATTGTATCCCTTGTTCCAATGTAACTGTTCGTCATCATCGTAAAGATGCATTCCGATACTATGACTGATGGTAAAATCAAACGGACTGTCTTTTACGTCCTGCATGTGTCCGGTAGGAATAAACTGTGAGGTGGTTTCTAATATCCGGGTAACAGGTATCATGAGTTGGTGTTCCGTTATTTTTCGTTTATCGCCGGACAGATTGAAATAGGCGTGATTAGTCAGATTCAGATAAGTGGGGCGATCTGTGATTCCATAATAACTGATTGTCAGTTCATTGGTTTCTGTGAATTGATATTCTATTTTTACGTGTACATTGCCCGGATATCCTCCTTCCATATCCGGAGAGTGGAGAATGAAGCGGATACCGGAATCAATTTGCTCCCATTGCCATATCTTCTTGTGAAAACCGGATGCTCCGCCATGATTGGTGTTTTCTCCATCGTTTTTCTCCAACTGATAAGTAGTGTCTTTGATGGAAAAAGATGCCTGATGAATGCGGTTAGCGAACCGGCCTACAGTGGCTCCCATATAATAGGTGTCTTTTATATATCCTTCAGCGTTATCGTATCCCAACAGAATGTTTTCAAAAATGCCATGTTTATCGGGCATATGGGCTGAAACCCAGCTGGCTCCCAGATTGGTAAGTTCAATGGACGCTCCGGAAGCATTGGTCAACCGGAACAGATAAATGGATTCTCCCGATGGAGTATATCCCCAATGTGTAATAGCGGTATTCATGATTTACTTATTTGATGTGAATCTTTTGTTTACTATCCTTAACCTGCCCAGTTCTCTCTGTCCAAATTACGATAACTGATGGCTTCGGCCAAATGTGAAGGTTGAATCCACTCCATATTTTCCAGATCGGCAATAGTACGTGCCACTTTTAATATACGGTCGTACGCGCGTGCAGAGAGATTGAGACGTTCCATCGCGTTTCGTAGCAGAGAAAGTCCTTTGTCATCCGGATGTGCATAGATGGATAGTAGTTTGCTGCTCATCTGCGCATTACAGTAGATACCGGGGTAATCGGCATAACGCTGTTCCTGTATCCGGCGTGCCCGAATCACTCTTTCCCGAATGATGCTGCTTGCTTCTCCTTGCCGCTGGTCGGATATCTTATCAAAAGGTACAGGAACGATTTCTATCTGAATATCAATGCGGTCCAGTAATGGGCCGGATATTTTGTTCAGATACTTCTGCACCTGTCCGGGACTGCAAACACATGCTTTGGTCGGATGATTATAGTATCCGCACGGACATGGATTCATGGATGCGATGAGCATCAGATTGGCTGGATAACTGATGGTGCTCTTTATACGAGAGATGGTTATCTGCCGGTCTTCAAGTGGTTGGCGCAATACTTCCAGCACTCCTCTGTTAAATTCCGGTAGTTCATCCAAAAATAAAACTCCATTATGTGCCAGACTGATTTCTCCCGGCTGTGGAAAACTTCCGCCGCCGACCATGGCTACTTGCGATATCGTGTGATGAGGATCACGGAACGGGCGTTGGGAGATCAGTGAAGAACCCCGGTTTAGTTTTCCGGCAACAGAGTGTATCTTGGTCGTTTCCAGGCTCTCACCCAGGGAGAGAGGAGGAAGAATGGAGGGTAACCGTTTAGCCATCATAGATTTGCCACTGCCGGGAGCACCGATCATTAGTAGATTATGTCCTCCGGCAGCTGCTACCTCTAATGCTCTTTTTACATTTTCTTGTCCTTTTACATCTGCAAAGTCCAGGTCAAAGGCTGTCTGCTGTTGATAAAACTCTTCCCGTGTGTTGACTATTGTCTGCTCCAGTTCTTTTTCGTTATTGAAAAATTCTATGACTTCTTTGATATTGCTGACACCATATACCTTCAATTGATTAACGACCGCTGCTTCCCGTGCATTTTGCTGAGGAATAATGAGTCCCTCAAAACCTTCTTCGCGAGCTTTGATGGCAATAGGAAGTGCTCCTTTGATAGGCTGGATGCTCCCGTCAAGGCTAAGTTCTCCCATCATCAGATAACGGGAGAACTTCTCAGACGATATGGTTTCGCTGGCACCCAGCAAGCCGATAGCGAGAGGCAAATCATAAGCCGAACCTTCCTTGCGGATATCGGCAGGAGCCATATTTACGACCAGATTGCTGGTCGGCATCTTATAGCCATTGACTTGCAGTGCGGAGATAATACGTTGGTGACTTTCCTTAACCGCAGAATCCGGAAGACCGACGAGATAGAACATACAGCCACGTGAGCTGTTGACTTCGATTGTGATGAGTGTTGCATCAATCCCTTGAACAGCCGCTCCGAAAACTTTAATTAGCACGTTTGATGATCGTTTATTTTTTCTGTTTGTTTTTCTTTTCTTTTTCTGCCGATTCTTCGACAATCTTTTCTATTTTCTTTTTCAGTTCTTCCCCCTGAAGATTCTTGGCTACAATCTTTCCATCTGACGAGAGAAGTATGTTGGCAGGTATTTTCCAGACGGAATATTGCTTGGCAACTTCAGAATTGAGTCCGCCGAAATCACATACTTGTTTCCATTCCAGCGTATCACGCTTGATGGCGTCTTTCCATTGCTGTTTGTCTACATCCAGTGAAATACCGAGCATGCCTATATATTTGTTCTTCTTATACTTCTTGTAGATTTCTCTTAGTTCGCTATTGTTCTGTTTCCGGGAGATGCTATCGTTCCAGGAAGCCCAGAAGTTAATTAACAGGCTTTTTTGCTTGAATGCATCCGATGAACGGGTGATCTTTTCTCCTTTGGCATTGGGCAGGCTGAAGAAAGGCGCATATTTGCCAACCTCTGCTTTCTCCGCTTGAGTGATCGTTTCAGTCAACCGTTCGACATATGGTTTATCCTGTAATACACCTGTCATTACATTAACCAGCTTTTTGATTTTAGTGAAATCCGGTGATTCTTTCTGAACGAAGTATTTATCTAATAAGTAAAGGCTGACATAAGAGGAGTGGTGTTGCAGGATGAATTCTTCCGCTTTCTCTTCAGCAGTTTTTGTTTCCTCTACATTTTTTGTCTTATCAGTTGCTTCTTCACCAATCTTTTCCGAAGGATTGACCGGCCCTTTCAGTTCTTGCTGAAAGTCTGTAAACTCTTCGTTGTATATATTTCCAGTGACAGTCAAGAAATTAAGGTTGATTGTATCTCCTTTTATCTTGATCTTGTTTCCTTTGTCCAGGAAAATAGGATATTCTATTTGATTCTTGAGCAATAGATAGGCAGAAGTGATCGTATCTACATTGGTGGTGTAAGAGAACTTGTCATTCTCTGCATAAATGGTGTCTATCCGGTCGTAGAGTTCGTCCATGCCGTACAGATAAAGTGTATCAGTGCCGAGTCCTTTGATCTCTCCTGTGATGGTTGTCTCGTTGGAGCTCTTTTTGCATCCGGCCAGACAGATAAGTATGAGGATTAAAATGCTGCTCTTTTTCATTGCTTTGATTTCTTTTCTGCGAAAGTACGGTTTTTTACAGATAAAAAAAAGAATTGCCCGTCATTTGTAATGACGAGCAATTCTCAATATTTAAAATAGAGTGGTAATTCTCTTATTTAATGATGCTCATGAAATCTGCATTTGTGAAGAACTTAGAGAATTCCAAGTCTGTTGCAGCCTTCTTAGCCAACGCAGGTTCTTTAGCAATAGCGCTCTTCAAGCTGCTAGTTACCATAGAAGAATTGTTAGTTCTAGCACCCAGAACCGCCATCAGGTAGTCTGTGTAAGCATCAGGTTTTTCTACGCCTGCCAATGTGTTTTTAGCTTTGTTGTAGTCCTTAGCAAGGATCTGAGCCAAAGCAGCACTGTTAGTTTTAGCGTCACCGAATGAGTTAACTGCTCTTTCATACTGACCTTGAGCGATGTACAGGTTACCCATAGATTCGCCAAGTTCTTTTGTACCTGCAGCTTTACCGAAGTAAGCTTCAGCAGCAGCTTTGTCACCCTTGATCAAAGAGATCAAACCTAAGTTCATGTTAACTTCAGGAGTAGCGTTTACGCTGGCAGCTTTCTTCAAGTAAGATTCAGCTTTGTCAACGTTACCAGCCTGATAAGCCAGTTTACCAAGGTTGTTGTATCCACGGTAATCGTTAGGGAACTGTTTGGTAGCCTGAGTATAGATAGCTTCCTGTTTAGCAGGATCGTTAGTCAGTGTAGCAGCATACAGCAATTCTTCCACATTCAGTTCAGAAGGATTAGAAGAAGCAAGCTTAGCAATTTCTTCGTCAGACTTACCGATGATTTCGTAGTTCAAAGTCAAACGAGAACGACGCAGTTGAGGAAGGATATCGTCAGCCAGGTTCTTGTATACAGAAGAGATGTTCTTGATTTCCTGTTCTCTCTGTGCAGGGTCCTGATACATAGACAGTACGCGAAGGATCAGTTCTTTGTCCTGGATGTTAGATTTAGAAACCAGTTCCTGGAAGCCTTCCCAGTCCTGTGCAGTATATTTAGCGTCAACCGGAGCGTCGATCTTAGCTTTCTTCAAGTCTTTGTTCAGCATCTTGGTAGTGTTACTTTCACGGTTTTCTGCCAGAGTTGTATTCAGGCTTACACCACCATCAGGAGAAGCATAAGCAGAAACTTCGATGTTGCTGATCTTCTTGTTTTCAGCGCTGTTTACGTTAGCAACTTCCTGGTTGAATTCTTTTGCAGTCTTCAACTCGCTTGAACGGATGTTAGCTTGTTGGATCAAGAACATGATGTTGGCATCGTGCTTTTCCTTGATGATACGTTGGAAAGCATCTTCGCCCAATGCCGGGTTAGCGCTGCCCAATGTGTTGTTTACCAACTCAGAAGTAGAGATTACACCGTCAGCGATTTTTACTGCAGGAATAACAACTTCTTTGTTACCAACTTTAGCTTTAAATTCAAGCCACAGTTCAGATTTAGCCATTTCAGGAACATAGTCGAAAGACGTTTTCATCGTATAGCTACCACCTACTTTGTAAGAGATAGTCTGATCGTTTCCTTCTACTTTTTCTCCTTGGAATACAGCACTTTGCCCTTTAGCTTCACCGCCATTCCATTTCAAAACCGGAGTAACTTCTACTACAGCTTTTTTCTTGAAATACTTTTCAGGGAATTTACCGTTAATGGTAGCAGGAACTTTACCACCTACTGCTTCCAACACTTGTGGAGTAACAGTGAAGTAGTCCGCTGACAGGGGACCCATTTTCTTGCACGAAGAGAAAAGTGCAACAACAATTGCCATGAGTAAAGGCAAGTACAACTTCTTTGTCATTTTAGGTATAAATTAAATGTTTGTAATTGAAATATCGTCATATTTATAACCCCTTTTCAATCCTAATAAAGTAAAAACATCGCAAAGATATTAATTCTTAATATAATTATGTAGTTAGCAGGAGGTTTTTATCATAATTTAATGAAAACTTGACTCTTTTTCTTTCCGATACTTAATATTTCGGGGGTGATGCTCGATAATCTCGCTACGAAGCATGTTGCGGTCGATATGGGTATAAATTTCGGTCGTTGCGATGGACTCATGTCCGAGCATGCACTGGATGGCCCGTAGATTGGCGCCACCTTCCAGTAAATGAGTGGCAAAAGAGTGTCGGAAAGTGTGCGGACTGATGTTCTTGGTGATACCTGCATTTTGCGCTAATTCTTTTATCATGTGAAAGATCATGATTCGGGAAAGTGATTTGCCCCTTCGCTGGCTGACAAATACAAAATCCTCATAGTCTTTTTTAACTTCTATTTGGTTGCGGTCTGCGAAATAAAGTTTGATCTCGTTAATGGCACGGGGAGAGATAGGAACAAGGCGTTGCTTGCTTCCTTTGCCTTCTACTTTTATGAAACCCTCATCGAAGTAGAGGTCAGATAGCTTGAGATTGACAAGTTCGGATACGCGTAGTCCGCAGCTGTATAATGTTTCCAGGATAGCTCTGTTGCGTTGTCCTTCGGCCTTGCTGCGGTCTACGGCGGAGATGATGGTATCTATTTCCTCTACTGTCAGTACTTCGGGAAGTTTAAGTCCTATCTTAGGACCTTCCAGTAATTCGCTGGGGTCGGCTTCCAGATAATCCGCCATAATCAAAAAACGGAAGAAAGACTTGATGCCGGATAAAATGCGTGCCTGCGAGCGGGGATGGATGCCAATGTCATGTAAACCCGCAGCAAAGCGCTGGAGGTCCGACTGGCATACTTCGAGGACGTCTATCCCTTCCAGCGTCAGAAAACTCATCAGTTTATCCAGATCGGTCAGATAAGCGTCCAATGTATTGGGAGATAAAGACTTTTCCAGTTTGAGATACTGCCGATACTTTCTGATTATCAGTGCTTGTTGCTCCTTCTTCTTGTTTTTTTCGTTGATTTCCATTTCTTTTTTCTACCTTTGTAGCCTGAAATATTGTTCTTTGGATACAAAGGTATTAAAAAAGCAGGACTACGGCGATGAGAATACAAATTATTAATGGCCCGAACATCAATCTGTTGGGCAAGCGTGAACCTTCCATATACGGAAGTGTTACATTTGAAGACTATCTGGCTGAGCTTCGTAAAAGGTATGCTGATTTGGAGATCGACTATTTTCAATCGAACATTGAGGGAGAAATGATTGACTGCATTCAGCAGGTAGGTTTTGAGGCAGACGGCATCATTCTGAATGCCGGTGCTTATACGCATACATCCATCGCTTTGCAGGATGCCATTCGTTCTGTGACTTCTCCGGTGATCGAGGTTCATATCTCTAATATACATAGCCGCGAGTCTTTTCGGCATGTATCTATGATTGCCTGTGCGTGCAAAGGAGTCATCTGTGGTTTCGGGCTGAATTCGTATCGTTTGGCTCTGGAGGCTTTGTTAGATAATAAATAAGGTATTAATATATTAAATAGGTAAAAAGGCTATGTTACTGAAACAGACAAAAATCGTTGCATCCATTTCGGATAGACGTTGCGATGTGGACTTTATAAAACAGCTGTTTGAAGCTGGGATGAATGTAGTGCGTATGAATACGGCTCACGCTAGCCGTGAAGGTTTTGAAGCGTTGATTGCCAATGTTCGTTCCGTATCCAACCGGATTGCGATTCTGATGGATACCAAAGGACCGGAAGTACGTACGACTGCCAATGCGGAACCGATCCCCTATCAGATAGGTGATAAAGTGAAGATTGTCGGTAATCCTGATCAGGAGACGACTCGTGAATGCATTGCTGTTTCGTATCCGGATTTTGTGAACGATTTGAATATCGGAGGACTGGTGTTGATTGATGATGGTGATCTGGAACTGGAAGTGATCGACAAGACCGCCGATTATCTGCTTTGCGAAGTGAAAAACGATGCAACGCTGGGAAGCCGCAAGAGCGTGAACGTACCGGGTGTTCGTATCAATCTTCCTTCATTGACAGAAAAAGACCGCAATAATATACTTTATGCCATCGAAAAAGATATCGATTTCATCGCTCACTCTTTCGTGCGCAACCGTCAGGATGTGCTCGATATCCGTGAGATTCTGGATGCACACAACAGTGATATCCGCATTATTGCCAAGATTGAGAATCAGGAGGGCGTAGACAACATTGACGAGATCCTTGAAGTGGCGGATGGTGTGATGGTAGCCCGTGGCGACTTGGGTATCGAAGTTCCGCAGGAACGTATTCCGGGTATCCAGCGTGTGCTGATCCGCAAATGTATTCTGGCAAAGAAGCCGGTGATTGTTGCAACTCAGATGCTTCATACGATGATCAACAATCCCCGTCCGACTCGTGCGGAGGTGACTGATATTGCAAATGCAATCTATTATCGTACAGATGCTTTGATGCTGAGCGGTGAAACTGCTTATGGCAAATATCCGGTGGATGCAGTGAAGACAATGACTAAGATCGCAGCTCAGGCTGAAAAGGATAAGCTGGAAGAAAACGATATCCGTATTCCGTTGAACGAAAACAGCAACGACGTGACGGCATTCCTCGCTAAACAAGCGGTGAAAGCTACATCGAAACTGAAGATACGCGCTATCATTACAGATAGCTACAGTGGACGGACAGCCCGTAATCTGGCTGCTTTCCGTGGTAAATTCCCGGTGTTGGCTATCTGCTATAAGGAAAAAACGATGCGTCATCTGGCTCTTTCTTACGGTGTGGAAGCTATCTATATGCCGGAATTGGCCAACGGACAGGAATACTACTTTGCCGCTCTGCGCCGTCTTTTGAAAGAGGGACGCTTGCAGCCATCTGATATGGTGGGTTATTTAAGTAGCGGTAAGGCAGGTACGCAAACTTCCTTCCTTGAAATCAACGTTGTGGAAGATGCATTGAAGCATGCGGGAGAAACTGTATTGCCTAACAACAATCGTTATCTCTAACTGTTATTTATAAGACCGGGTTTTATGCAGGAGACTGAATCTATTGATGAATATATTTTGCAGCATATCGATGCTGAAAGTGACTATCTGAAGGCGCTCTATCGGGATACGCATGTGAAATTGCTTCGTCCCCGTATGGCTTCCGGGCACTTACAGGGGCGGATGCTGAAAATGTTCGTGGAAATGATTCGTCCCTGGCAAATACTGGAAATCGGAACGTATAGCGGTTATTCTGCCCTTTGTCTGGCGGAAGGACTCCGGGAGGGCGGAATGTTGCATACGTTTGAGATAAATGATGAACAAGAGGATTTCACCCGTCCCTGGCTGGAGAATTCTCCCTTTGCGGACAAGATCCGATTTTATATCGGAGATGCTCTGGAGCTTGTTCCTCAGTTAGGTATTACGTTCGATCTGGCTTTTGTTGACGGTGATAAACGGATGTACATCGATTATTATGAGATGGTTTTAAAACATCTTTCCGCAGGTGGGTATATTATTGCCGACAATACTTTGTGGGATGGGCATGTGCTGGAGCAACCTCGCAGCTCAGATACGCAGACTATCGGTATCAAGGCTTTTAATGATTTCATCGCTACGGATAGCCGGGTGGAAAAAGTAATTCTTCCTTTGCGTGACGGATTGACGATCATAAGGAAGAAAATTTGAATTATAAATCGTAAAATTGTAAATAAGTTTATGGAAACAACCAGACAGAATAAAATATCTCGCCTGTTACAGAAGGAGTTGAGCGAGATATTCCTGCTTCAAACAAAGGCAATGCCGGGTACATTGGTATCGGTCAGCGCTGTTCGTATCAGTCCCGATATGAGTATCGCCCGTGTTTACCTGAGCGTTTTCCCATCCGAGAAAGCTGAAGAAATAGTGAAGAATATCAATGAGAACATGAAAACCATTCGCTATGAGCTTGGTACTCGTGTACGTCATCAATTACGGATTATCCCCGAATTAAAGTTTTTCGTGGACGATTCGCTGGATTATATTGAGAAGATTGACTCTTTGCTGAAGTGAATTTCCCCTTCTACATAGCCCGGCGTTATCTTTTCTCGAAGAAGAAGCATAATGCTATCAACATTATATCCGGCGTGTCGGTATGCGGGGTAGCGCTTGCTACGCTTGCACTGGTCTGTACGCTTTCCGTCTTTAACGGATTTCAGGATATGGTAGCCAGCTTTTTCACGGCTTTTGATCCTCAACTGAAGATTACGGTCCGTGAAGGAAAAGTATTCGATGGGCAGAATGAAAAAATTCGTGCGGTCTGTGCGCTTCCCGAAGTATCGGTATCTACAGAGACTCTGGAAGAGAATGCGATGGTACAATATAAAGACCGTCAGGCCATGGTAGTGCTGAAAGGGGTAGAAGATAATTTTGAAGATTTAACTGAAATAGACAGCATTCTTTACGGAGCCGGTGAATTTATTCTTCATGATTCGATTGTGAATTATGGAGTGATGGGTGTGGAACTGGTTTCGACTTTGGGCACAGGACTGGCGTTTGTAGATCCTTTGCAGGTGTACCTTCCCAAGCGGAATGCCAAAGTGAATATGGCGAACCCCGGGGCTTCTTTCAATCGCGACTATCTTTATTCACCGGGTGTTGTGTTTGTGGTCAACCAACAGAAGTATGATGAAAGTTATATTCTCACTTCCCTTGATTTTCTTCGTAACTTATTGGACTATACGACAGAGGTTTCCGGCATTGAGCTGAAGCTGAAGCCAAACGCTAATGTGTCATCTGTACAATCTAAAATAGAGAAAATGCTGGGTGATGACTTTGTGGTACAGAACCGTTATCAGCAGCAAGCCGATGTCTTCCGTATCATGGAAATAGAGAAACTGATTTCTTATCTGTTTCTTACTTTTATTCTGATGATCGCCTGTTTCAATGTGATTGGTTCTCTTTCTATGTTGATTTTGGACAAGAAAGACGATGTCATTACATTGCGCAGCCTTGGTGCCAGTGACAAACTTATATCTCGTATCTTTTTATTTGAAGGCCGTCTGATTTCTTTGTTTGGAGCCATTTCCGGTATTATTCTGGGTTTGATATTATGTTTCATCCAGCAGAAGTATGGTCTGATTACCCTTGGCGGAGGGGGTGGTACTTTTGTGGTAGATGCTTATCCGGTGAGTGTCCATCTGTGGGATGTGGTACTTATTTTCATTACAGTGTTGGCAGTAGGATTCTTGTCTGTATGGTATCCGGTTCGCTATTTAAGCAAGCGTTGTATTTAAAAAAGACCGCCATACCGTGGGAAAGAAGGTAATGGCGGCTTCGCAATTAACTGGTTAGGTTAATGACATCTTCACAGATGCCTGGGGTAATTATTAAAATGAAAAGGGGAAATTTCATAGGGATCACAGCTCTGGTAATGATTCACGAATCGGTTCATCGTGCACTTATGCTTTAATCGTTTGTATTTGCAGGGATAAAAGCATTCAGCCCTTCAGTCGCTCTCGCAAACGCCCTGATGGAAGGAGATAGCGGCTGAAGGCTGTTTTTTATATCCCACCTCTGGCACGCTCTGAGAGGGGGGAGTGCTTTCAGCCCCTTCAGCCGGAAAAAATTGGTTCGAGCGCTAGCAAGTTCTGTTTCAATAGAGCCTGTATTTATCTTAAACAGAACCTCTATTGGAGACAAACAGAGCTTCTGTTTGAGGTAAACCGAACCTCTGTTTTTATGAATTATGAACAGTTTATTCATTTCAAATAAGCTGGTATACCATCCACTTTCACTTCGGGAGCGAGTAACCATTACCTCGGTGGTGAGTGGAGTTCAACTCGGTGGTGAGTGAAGTTCATCTCCGGGCTTACAGGATTCAGCCCATATGTCGAGTAACGATCAATTGTATGCAGAGTAGGCATAGCCAATAAACGATGGATTTATGTATGCCCAAGGCTGAAAGGGCTGAAAGCACTCCCTCTTCTCAGAAGGCGCCAGAGGCAGGGTATAAAAAAACAGCCTTCAGTCGCTATCTCCTTCTATCAGGACGTTTGCGAGAGAAACTGAAAAGGCTGAATGCGGTGAACGCTTGATAATATACAATAGAGTAAAGGTAGTACATCTTTCATTCCAATGTTGTACATCTTCGACCCGAACGTAGTACTAGAATCAGACAACTTAAGTACTTGTCCGGAGCAAGTCTTGTACTTATTGGGAAATACTTTAGTGCAAGTTTGCTTCATTCTTACATGGAGACTCGTTCATAAGTAATGAGTCGGGTGAGAATTAGTGAAAAAATGTGTGGTAAATGTATCTGTCCATTCAATTGCAAATGTATCCCTGCCATTCAGATGACTATCATTTCTCTTCATTATCGCTTATGTGGGAAAAGAAATGAAACGGAACAATAGTATATAAACAATCACATCATTTACAACTTCTGAATTTCTTCAGGTAGCAATCCCGTAGCTTTTTGGATTGCCGCTATGTCCAGTCCCATTGATTTCAGATTCCGAGCTATATCCATTCGTCCTTTTTCTATCCCTTTTTCCATTCCTTCCTCCAATCCTTCCATGCGACCTTCCAATTTAGCCCCATCCAATACGTCATTTTGTATCATTATGGCGCTTAAGTGTTCATCATAAGCATGTCGTTCTTCCGGAGACATATTATAGTAAATCAGCTTTTTGCGGGCTTCTCCCAAGCCGGGAGCTGTAGTATCGTGACGAATACAACCGGTTTTCAGGTACTCAATCCATTCTTCCAGTGGAGTAACGGCTACTTTATTGAATTCATTCACACGAATCAGGAAATACTCCGGAAAAACTTCTGCGGGAAGTTTACGGACGAGGGCATCCTTTTCTTTAGTGGTTATTCCGAGCCGATCTCCGGTGTGTACTCCCGTAAAGTTATTCTGACCATGACACAAATAATCGTCCCCTTTGCCGATATAGAAGTAGAGGATACTTATAGAATAAATCTTTTTCACCTCGTAGTAGCATTCACTCAAAGAAATATGTTCCGTAATCGCTTTCGCCACTCCGTAAAGGATGCGTTCCAGATAATATAATTCACGGGTATTCTGAATCTCTACAATGATTATTTCATCTTTACTATTTCTGGCTTTGATGTCCACACGGTTGAACTTATCATCAATGGTCTGCTGATTACTTTCACTTTCCAACAGTTCGATGATTTTCACGTCTTCGCCCAAAAGCACAGTCAAGAAGCCCTCCAACACACCAAAATTTGCTTTTTGGCGGAGAAGGTACTTTCACTGCCCAATCAAAACGTATATATCTGTCCTGTTGTTCCATATCAGTCTCTTTTTTAAGTTATTGCAAAGCTACGATTTTTTTTTGATACCGCACGGAAAAGCATTAAATGCTTCTAACTTTTTAGGCATGGATGACATTAAAACATGTTTTTTATTTTGCAGGATCGGAAAGTATTATATATCTTTGCGGCATGACAAAGACATTTAAATCGGATTTGGTTTTATAAACAATCTGTGCTTTTGATACAGATTGTCTCTTCGTTTACTCTCGGATAACTCCTTTCGAGAGTGATTCTTTATTTATTTAATTCAAGTTTAATCTGCGTGCAATGATGAAAGCGTTGTGATGCTTTCTGTGTATGCAAAATACATTACGATAATGAGTAACGAAAATAAAACTATTCATGAATTCGAACTTAATTTAATCTGTGACTTCTTTTCCAATATGGAGCGACAAGGGCCCGGAAGCCCTGAAGTGACACTGAAAGCATTGAGCTTCATAGATAATCTTACCGATAAATCCCTTATCGCCGACATCGGTTGCGGGACGGGCGGTCAGACAATGGTATTGGCGGAACATACGCCGGGACAGATTACCGGGCTGGACTTTCTTTCCGACTTTATTCATATTTTCAACCGTAACGCCCTGCAATCAGGTTTGCAGGACCGGGTAAAAGGTATTGTCGGCTCAATGGATGATCTTCCTTTTCAGAAGGAGGAACTGGATCTGATCTGGTCGGAAGGTGCCATTTATAATATCGGTTTTGAACGGGGACTGAATGAGTGGCGTCAGTATTTGAAACCGGGAGGGTATATTGCTGTTTCCGAAAGTTCGTGGTTTACAGACGAACGCCCCGCGGAAATCAATGACTTCTGGGTAGATGCGTATCCGGAAATAGATACGATTCCTAATCAGGTGGCCAAGATACACAAAGCCGGCTATCTTCCCGTCGCAACATTTATTCTGCCGGAAAACTGTTGGACAGAGCATTATTTTGCTCTGAAGGTTCCGGCGCAGGAGATTTTTCTTCGTAAGTATGCAGGAAATAAAATAGCCGAAGAATTCAGTGCGCTTCAATCGATGGAAGTAGAATTATACCGCAAGTATAAAGAGTTTTACGGTTATGTGTTCTTCATCGCAAAAAAGGTAGGACAATGAACCAGTTAGCTATTTATGGTTGGAATGATAAATTGGACCAGCTGAAACAGGAATCAACCTATAATGCGTTGCCTCATGGCAGGGTATCCGTCGTACATCGTACCTGCTACGAAGTAATTTCTGAAAACGGACAGTTTCAGTGTGAGCTGACAGGAAGTATGATGCATGGAAGATCGGACTTCGAACTGCCTTGTACGGGTGATTGGGTCATCTTTCAGCCGTTTGATGAAAATAAAGGAATCATCGTTGATATGCTTCCCCGTGAGCGGACATTGTATCGTAAGAAAAACGGTACAGTTGCTGATAAACAGGTGATTGCATCTTATGTCGATCAGGCGTTTATTGTACAAAGCCTTGATGATAACTTTAATGTCCGCAGGGCGGAGCGCTTTATGGTTCAGATGCAGGAGGAGAATATCAATGCCGCATGGGTGCTCAACAAAGCCGATTTAGACTTTGACAGACAGGAGATTGAAGAACAAATAAAGCATATATTCCGCCGGATACCGGTGTTTTTTACAAGTATTCGTCAGCCCGAAACGATTCTTCGGTTGCGGGAATCTATCCCGGAAGGCGAAACGGTGGTGTTTGTCGGTTCTTCGGGGGTCGGTAAAAGTTCTCTGGTGAATGCACTTTGTGGGAAATCGTTATTGCTTGCGTCTGATATAAGCCTGTCTACAGGGAAAGGACGGCACACTTCGACTTGACGGGAAATGGTGTTGATGGATGGATCGGGTGTGCTGATCGATACTCCGGGCGTCCGGGAGTTTGGGCTGGCTATGGACGGTGTTGATTCATTGGAAGAAGTGCTGGATATTTCCGATTATGCGAAGGCATGCCGCTTCAAGGACTGCAAGCATATCAATGAACCCGGCTGTGCCGTTTTGGAAGCGGTAAACAGTGGGCTATTGGATGCTAAAGTCTATGAGAGCTACCTGAAACTCCGGCGCGAAGCTTGGCATTTCTTCGCTTCCGAACATGAAAAGCGTAAAAAGGAGAAATCCTTTACGAAACTCGTGGAGGAAGTAAAGAAGCGTAAGGCGAACCGATGATTTGAAAATGAAAAAAGGCGTAGATAAGAGAATGATATCTCTTGTCTGCGCCTTCTCGTTTGCGGATGAAAAGCGAATTATTTCACTTCCCAAGTATCATTAGTCATCAACAGTTCCTGGAAGTTATGATATTTCTTCTTGCCTTTGATGTCTTCGATCTGCTCTGTTACGGCATCATTGTATGTAGGAGCTTCTACTTCGCGGATTACACCGAGTGCAATCGGGAAATCGGGACCCTCCATCAATGCCAGTTTTAACTGAAGCGTATTGTCTTGGCAGTGAGCATCATGAACGAGAATGTCTTTTTCTGTGATTCCATTTTCGCCAAGTTTCACTACTTTCAGTCCGAAACCTTCCTGCATCAAACCAAACTCTTTGTTTTCACCAAACAACATCGGTTTGCCGTGTTCCAGATAGATTGCGTTCTTCGCACGTCCTTCTTTCGTTGCAACGGAAGCATGAGTTCCGTCGTTAAAGATGACGCAGTTTTGCAGAACTTCTACTACAGATGCGCCTTTGTGATTGGCGGCTGCTTTCAATACTTCTACAGAAGCGGCACCGTCTACTGCTATACAGCGGGCAAAGAAACGTCCGCGGGCACCGAAGGCAAGTTCTGCCGGGTGGAACGGATCTTCTACTGTTCCGTAAGGGGATGATTTGCTGACGAATCCGCGTTCCGAAGTCGGTGAGTATTGTCCTTTTGTCAATCCGTAGATGCGGTTGTTCAGTAGGATCATGTTCAGGTCGATGTTACGGCGAATAGCGTGGATGAAGTGGTTACCACCAATAGCCAGACCGTCACCGTCACCGGAGATCTGCCAGATCGTCAAATCCGGATTAGCTACCTTTGCACCTGTTGCAACAGCAGCAGCACGTCCGTGAATGGTGTGGAAGCCATATGTGTTCACATAATAAGGCAGACGGGAAGAGCAACCGATACCCGAAATTACGGCGATGTTATGCGGAGCTACTCCCAGTTCAGCCATTGCCTTGTGCAGTGAGTTCAGGAAAGCGTGGTCACCGCATCCCGGACACCAGCGAGGTTGGCCTGATTTATAATCTTGTACGGTATATACTTTATCGCTCATCTCTTATTCCTCCAATAATTTAGTAAATGCATCTATCAATTCTCTCGTAACGAAAGGCTGGCCTTTCACTTGGTTGAACTGGCTGATGTTCAGTCCAGGTATTTTCATGCGCAGATATCCGGCAAATTGTCCCAGATTCTGTTCAGCTACTACAATCTTCTTGTATTTACGTAATACGTCTGCTGTGTTCTTAGGCAGCGGATTGATGTATTGGAAGTGTGCAAAGGCTACCTTCTTTCCATGATCGCGCATAAAGTCCATAGCCAGACGAAGATGTCCGTAGGTGCCACCCCAGCCAACAATCAGTAGGTCTGCGTCTTTATCGCCCAGCACCTCAAGTTCGGGAATATAGTCTGCAATCTTGTCTACTTTGGCCTGACGCAGGTGAACCATCTTGTTATGATTTTCGGGTTCGGTAGAGATGGCGCCGTTCTCGTTGCTCTTTTCAAGACCACCGATACGGTGCATAAATCCTTCTGTTCCCGGGATTGCCCAATAGCGTGCACCAGTTTCTGCATTACGTTGATATGGAGTCCAGTTACCAGCCATGTCCGGAGTTACATACGGAGGTTTGATAGCAGGATATTCGTCCAGATTAGGAAGTTTCCAGGCAGCAGAACCGTTGGCTACGAAAGCATCGGTGAGTAATACAACCGGAGTCATATGCTCCAAAGCAATCTTGGCAGCCATATAAGCAGCGTCAAAACAATTAGTGGGGGAAGTAGCAGCGATGACCGGCATCGGGCTTTCACCGTTACGTCCGTAAAGTGCTTGCAGCAAGTCTGTTTGTTCCGACTTGGTAGGCAGACCTGTAGATGGACCACCACGCTGTACGTTGACAATGACCAAAGGAAGTTCGCCGATTACAGCAAGATTCATCGCCTCACTTTTCAGACAAACACCCGGTCCGGAAGTAGTAGTTACTGCCAGAGCACCGGCAAAAGCGGCGCCAACTGCCGAAGCACATCCGGCAATTTCGTCTTCGCACTGTACGGTTTTTACACCTAGTGATTTATGTTTGGATAATTCGTGCAGAATATCTGTTGCCGGAGTGATAGGGTATGAACCCAGATAGAGTTCCAGACCGGCTTTTTCAGCGGCAGCAATCAATCCGTAAGATGTTGCTTTGTTGCCATTAATATCTGTATAAAGTCCTTTTGATTTCGGAGCTTTGCTTTCAATCTTATAAGTAGAGGTAGAAGCGTGAGTATTGGCACCATAGTTATAACCATCATTCAATACCTTTATATTTGCTTCTGCTATTTCGGGTTTCTTTGCGAATTTCTCGCGCAGCATCTTTTCTGCCGCTGCCAGGCTGCGGTTGAATAACCAGCAAACCAGTCCGAGAGCAAACATGTTCTTGCAACGGAGAATGGATTTGTTGTCCAGTCCGGAATCTTTCAGGCTTTCTTTGCACATAGAAGAAATGGGCACTTCCAACACTTCTTGTTTAACGCCTAATTCTTCGAAAGGATTGTCGGTCTTGAATTGTGCTTTTTCCAGGTCTCTGGCTTCGAACGAGTCGGAGTCGGTGATGATAAGTCCTTGCGGTTTACAGAATTTGATTTGTGTTTTCAGTGCGGAAGGGTTCATAGCCACCAATACGTGACAACGGTCTCCGGGAGTGTAAACTTGTCCGGCGCCGATGTGGACCTGGAAACCGGAAACACCGGTTAGCGAACCTTGCGGGGCGCGGATGTCTGCCGGATAGTCAGGGAATGTACAGATGTCATTTCCCACTGTAGCCGACACGTTCGAGAAGATGTTGCCGGCCAGCTGCATACCGTCGCCGGAGTCGCCGGAGAAACGTACTACTACTTCCTCCAATTCTTTAACCATCATTTCGTCTGCCATAACTTTAATTACTATATTTAATTTAAAAACTGATTTTACTTTCAATTTGTGAGCGCAAAGGTCGGAAAGTTAATCGAATTATCAAAATAAATCGCACTTTATTGTCCTATTGACGCCAAATATTTGAAATTACTGAAAGGAACCTGCATTTTTATTCTTGTTAAATCGACAGAAACCGTTATCTTTGCAACCAAAATAAAAGCGGCCTTGTAGTTCAACGGATAGAATAGAAGTTTCCTAAACTTTAGATAGGGGTTCGATTCCCCTCGGGGCTACTTAAGAAGATCTGTAGGGAGCTGTGTTGTTTGCTTTCATACTGTACAAGTTTAAAGTTTTACAATGGTCTCTTTTAAGATTAACGTCTTATAGCTTCTATTTGTTTTAATAATCAATAGAAAAAGCCTCTTCCGAATATTCGGAAGAGGCTTTTTCTATTTCTGGATTGTATTAATCTTCCGTAGTAGTGGTTGCTACTACTTTTTTGTTCTTCATCATGTTGTATGCAATCGGAGATGCAATAAACAATGAAGATAAAGTACCGATCACAACACCGAGGATCATAGCGAATGCGAAGCTGCGAATTGAATCACCACCGAGGATGAAGATACACAGCAATACGATCAACGTACTCAATGAAGTATTGATGGTACGAGCCAGTGTCGTGTTCAGAGAGTCATTGAACAACTGACGTTTGTCGCGTTTCGGATACAAGCCGAAGAACTCACGTACACGGTCGAAGATTACCACCTTATCATTAATAGAGTAACCGATAGCTGTCAGGATAGCACCGATAAATGTCTGGTCGATTTCCAATGAGAACGGAACGAATCCCCACAACAATGAGTAAGCACCGATAATCATGATCGTATCACAAGTCAGAGCTACGATAGAACCAATACTGTAAGCGATGTTGCGGAAACGGATCAAGATATACAGACCGATAGCGATCAGAGCCAGAACAACTGACCATACGGCACCTGTCTTGATATCGTCTGCGATACTCGGACCTACTTTCTGTGAACTTACGATACTACCACCTGTGTGATTGTCACGGTCGATGAAAGTAGCCAGTGTGATGTTCTGTGTCAGCAACGGCTTCAGTGTTTCGTATAAGTATGATTCGATCTCAGAGTCTACATTGTTACCTTCGTCTGCGATACGGTAGTTGGTACTGATACGTACTGTTTTCTTGTCTGTGCCGATAGCGATCACATTTACATTTACATCTTCACCAAACTTGTCAGCGATCAGTTCACGAACTTGTTCCGGTTCTACCGGATTCTCGAATTGTACCTTGAAGTTACGTCCACCGGTGAAGTCAATACTTTGACTTAAACCACGTAATGCAAACGAACCAATACAAACAAGGATAATAGCGCTTACGATGATCAGTGACTTCTTATTGGTTCCCATGAAGTCGAAACGGGTATTTACCAGCAAGTTTCTGGAAATCTTGGAAGTAAATGTCAGGTTCAGCCACTTGTCTTTATTCATGAAGTGTTCGTAAACCAGACGAGTCATGAACACAGCAGTGAAGAAGGATACAAGGATACCGATAATCAATGTAGTGGCAAAACCACGGATAGGACCTGTACCGAAGTTGAACAGGATGATACCGGTGATGATAGATGTCAGGTTGGAGTCGAAGATAGCAGAGAAGGCATTTGAATAACCGTCAGCCAATGCTTTCTTCACACCCTTGCCGGCACGAAGCTCTTCTTTTGTACGTTCATAGATAAGTACGTTCGCATCCACCGCCATACCGAGTGACAACACCATACCGGCAATACCGGACATGGTCAGTGCCGCCTGGAAGGATGAAAGGATACCCAGCGTGAAGAAGAAGTTCAGGAACAATGCGCAGTTGGCAACCATACCCGGGATGAAGCCATACATGGAACACATATAGATCATCAACAGTATCAAAGCTACAACGAATGAGAAAATACCTGCGTTAATAGATTCCTGACCCAGAGACGGACCTACGATATCTTCCTGTACGATGTGAGCCGGAGCCGGCATCTTACCTGATTTCAATACGTTAGCTAAGTCCTTTGCCTGTTCCGGAGTGAAGTGACCTGTAATCTGTGAGCGTCCGCCTGTGATTTCAGAGTTTACGTTCGGAGCAGAATATACATAATTATCAAGAACGATAGCGATAGAACGACCGATGTTCTGCTTGGTCAACTGTGCCCAGCGGCGTGCACCGTCAGAGTTCATTGTCATGCTGACAGCCGGTTTACTGTATTGGTCGAATTCATCTTTTGCATCTGTTACTACGTCACCTTCCAACGGAGCTTTACCGTTACGTTCAGTAGATTTGATGGCATACAGTTCGAATGTCTGTCCTTTTTTATCGAATTCAGAAGGAGAAACGCCCCATTTCAGACGAAGATCCTTCGGAAGTTCTGACTGGATTTCGGGCATGCTCAGATATCTGTTGATATCAGCAGTATCCTTATAGTTAGCATAGCCGATAACCGGACCCTGACCGCTTGAATTCAACTGAAGAATAGCCAGCAACGGATATTGCTTTTTGATTTCTTCCATGTTTGCTCCAGCTTTTTCGTCTTTGGCATCTCCTTTCAGAGTAGCTGCGAGGCTGTCGGCAACGCTTACGGCTTTTTTGGCCGGAGTAGCTTCTGTCAGTTTGGCTGCAGGGATTGTGTCTGCTGTTGTGTTAGTAGCTGTAGAGTCAGCAGCCGTTTCCTGTGACAGGATAGCACGCAATTTTGAGTCAGCCGATTGCATAGCCGGAAGAATCTCTTTTGCAGTATATGTTTCCCAGAATTCGAGGTTAGCCGAACCTTGAAGAAGTTTTCTCACACGTTCCGGCTCCTTGATACCCGGAAGTTCCACCATGATACGGCCCATCTTATCTTCGAGGCTTTGGATGTTCGGCTGAACAACACCAAAGCGGTCGATACGGGTACGAAGCACGTTGTATGAGTTTTCAACGGCAGCCTTTACTTCTGCTCTCAATACTTTTTCTACTTCAGCATCTGATGATTTCTGGTTAACTTTATCTTTCAACTGTTGTGTCGCGAAGAGTTCAGAAAGTTTTGCGCCCGGAGCAGTCTTCTGGTATTCTCTGACGAACAAGGTAATGATGTCGTCCTGGCTGTTGACAGCTTGCTTTGCAGCTTCATTCAACGCTTTGTTGAAATTCTCATCTGGCTTGTTGTCAGCCAATGCTCTGATAACATCAGGCACAGAGACTTCAAGGATAACATTCATACCACCTTTTAGGTCCAAACCTAAACTGATCTCCATTTCACGACAATCTTTCAGCGTCCAGTTCCACAGCATTACTTTCTCATTGGAGAGAGAGTCAAGGTAGTCTTGTTCTACTTTCGGGTCACCGTTCGCAATCTCTTTCGCCTTATTTGTGTAATGGCGAGTTACGAAGGAGAAGGAGAGGTAGAACACGCATACCAGCGTGAGTAGTACCGCAAAAACCTTTACAAATCCTTTGTTTTGCATTTTACTTTTAATTTATGATGATTACTTTTTTAATTTAATTTTCAGTTAAATTCTGTCGTATACAAGTTCTTTTTGCCGCATACAAGGCTGCAAATATAGTTTTTTTTTCACATTCATATGTAATAAGCCCTCAAATATTTGATGTTTAAGGGCTTTTTTGCCGTTTTATTTCATTCCTCTGTTTTTCAGTAGCGGCTCCAGACTCGGTTCTGCACCGCGGAAATTCTTATAAAGTATCATCGGATCTTCGCTGTCTCCCTTCTCCAATACGTTGTAGCGGAACAGGTCGGCTGTATTTTTATCAAAGATTCCATGTTCTTTGAACGCTTCAAAGGCATCATTGTCAAGTACATTCGCCCAAAGGTAACTGTAGTATCCGGCAGCGTATCCGCCAATGATATGATTGAAGTATGTGACACGGTAACGGGGAGCTATTTCGGGGATCAGTCCGAGCTTGTCCATCGCTTCTTTTTCGAAAGCGAGCATATCCAGATTATTTACATCTGTTATCATATGAAGGTTCATGTCGAGAATGGCGGCAGCCAGTAACTCGGTAGTCATGAATCCTTGGTTGAATGTTTTCTGTTTCAGAATCTTTTCGATGATTTCATCGGGGATTACTTCACCGGTTTGATAATGTTTCGCATACATTTTCAGTACTTCCGGTTCGGTGGCCCAGTGTTCGTTGATCTGAGAAGGAAGTTCAACAAAGTCGCGTACAACATTGGTACCGGAGGTTCCTTTGTATTCGCACTTTGTCAGCAAGCCATGCAGCGCATGACCGAACTCGTGGAATAAGGTCTCTACTTCGTCCATTGTCAACAAAGAAGGAGTGTCGCCGACAGGTTTGGTGAAACTGCATACGTTGCATACCAACGGACGGGTTGTTCCCTGCTGTTCGCGGTAATTGCTCATCCATGCGCCGCTGCTTTTTCCGGAACGGGGGAAATAGTCAACATAGAAAATACCCAGTTGGGAGCCGTCGGCGTCTTTCACTTCGAAGACTTCCACATCCGGATGGTAAGTTGGGATACCTTCCAGTTTGCTCAGAGTGATACCATATAATTTGTTGGCGACTGCAAAAGCTCCTTCGCGTACATTTTCCAGTTTGAAGTAAGGCTTGGTGTCTTCTTCGGAGAGGTTGTATTTCTCTTTGCGAAGTTTCTCGGTGTAATACCACCAGTCCCATGCTTCCAATTTCTCGCCTTTGCCTTCTTTATCCATTAACTGTTGGAGTTCTGTGGCTTCGACTTTCGCTTTCGGCAAGGCATAGCTCCAAAGGTCATTCAGCAGACTCATTACATTGCTGTCATTCTTTGCCATTGTTTCGTCCAGTACAAAGTTGGCATAGTTATTGAAACCTAATAAGTTAGCTTTTTCCAGACGGAGGGAGACAATCTTCCGGATGGTTTCTTTATTGTCATTCTTGTCGTTATTGTTTCCACGGTTGATGTATGCCTTATACATTTTCTCGCGGAGCGGGCGATTCTCTGAGTATTGCAGGAACGGCAGGCGGCTGGCATTGTGAAGGGTGAACAGCCACTTTCCGGATTGTCCGGCAGCTTTAGCCTCTTCGGCTGCACTTTGGCAGAACCATTCGGGCAATCCGGATAAATCTTCTTTTTTGTCTACGAAAAGTTGGAAGGCATTGTTTTCATTCAGAACATTATTGCTGAATGTAATACCCAAGGTAGAAAGTTCTTTGTTGATTTCGCGGAGACGCGCCTGTTTCTCTGTATCTAAATTAGCTCCCGAACGGACGAAACTTTTGTAGGTTTTATCCAGCAGACGTTTCTGTTCTGTGGTCAGATTCATTGAATCTTTCTGTTGGTATACAGCGTTTACACGTTTGAAAAGTTCTTGATTCAGAGAGATGTTATCTTCGTGCTCGGAAAGGACTGGTGCCATTTTGATAGAGAGCTCGGTCAGTTCATCGGTTGTTTCCGCATCCGTCATATTGAAGAAAATGGCACTTACACGGTCCAGAATGGGTGCGCTGTTGTCCAAAGCTACAATCGTGTTGTCGAAGGTAGGTACTTCCGGGCTTTCGATAATTGCCTGGATATTCTGGTTCTGTTCTTCAATACCTTTCAAAAAGGCGGGTTCGTAATGTTCCAGTTTGATTTTATCGAAGGAAGGAACACCATACTCTGTTTGAAATTCAGTGAAGAAAGGATTGCTTTCTGTTTTTGTTCCACAGGAGTACATCATACAACTTGCTGCTAAAATGGTTAAAGTTTTTCTAATCATCATGGTATTTATTAAAGTTTTTTCTGTTTTATTGCTTGCCTATATAGCACCAGATCGGGTAATGGTCCGAATCTTTAATCGAACGGTCTACGGTACAGTTATAGGCTTTCAGATTGGGACTGATCAGAATATTGTCTATCCGGAAATAGAATTTATTCAGATTATAGGAGATACCCAGTCCCCTGCCGGATTGTGTGAAAGCGTCATCCAGTTGTTGTGTAAGGATGCGATGGGTGTACGAAATGGAAGCGTCGTTGAAGTCGCCACAGGCAATAATAGTGGGATATTGGCTGTTTGCAATGATGCTGGCTACGGAATCCGCCTGTGAAGAACGGATGGCTGATGCTTCCGCCAGTTTCTTTATTAATTGTCGGAGCCCCGTTTTTACTTTCTTTGCGTCCGGGTCTTTTATCATATCCTCATAGATTACCTTGTCTTCTTTCGTCAGTTTGTTGGATTCTAGATGGTTGTTTATGAGGGTAATGGTGTCTTCATTTACTTTCAGAGTGTACTGCATTGATCCATTGTAAGTACTTTCATATTGGATGGGACGTGCCGAAAGTATGGGAAACTTAGAGAAGCAAGCTAACTGGCTACCTCCTTTTTCCGGATTGTGGATAGAGCGGTAAGGATATGCCTTTAATGCTTTCCTAATGTCTTCTGCTGTCAGATATTTCTTGTTTCCAGTTGAATTGTACTCTTGAAGGCAGATGATATCAGCTTTGCTGTCGGCAAGGTAGGATAATATTGGATTTTTTTCGTCCTTCTTTTCTAAATTGTTAAACCCCATAACGTTGTAGGACAAGAACTTGATGCTGCCGTCCGGTATCGTTTCTACCGTAAAATTAATGGGGATATAGGTCCGTATTTGTGGGATACATACCAGAAACCCGATGATCGGCAGTAAGGCATAGCGATAGCTGATGATGGTCCAAAAGATAACAAAGCATAGGTTGATAGCCAGAAATATAGGGAAAGCAAGCCCCAGACAGGAAGCTATCGGATGTATTTTGGGTTGGAGATATGGGCTATAGGCACTCAAAATCAACATCCCTACAAAGAGGGCGTTGATTGCTAATATCAAATAAAGGACAAATTTGCCAATGTGTTCCATTCTTTTATCTTTTGCTTGCGTCGAACAAGCTCTTCTTCTCTTCCGTCGTCAGGCTTTCATAACCGGATTTTTTCAGCTTCTCCAAAATACGGTCTACCTCATCCGATTGTGCTTTCTTACGGGCATTATAATCATAATCTTTCTCGCGACTTGTACCGCTTCCATAGTGTACTTTCATTTTGGGTTTGCGTTTCCATGCCTTTTTCTGAAACAGGGAAGCGAAGCCGTCGATGAACCAGTTAATGCCGGAAGTCAGATCTTTTCCTTTGCTCAGGCTGGCTGCAAACCAGAGTCCGGCAAGTGCACCGCCTAAGTGTGCGATATGTCCTCCTGCATTATTGGAAGTAATAAAGAGTAAGTCTGTTCCGATAACGATCAGTGCCAGATACTTTAAACGAACGGCGCCAAAAAGGAAAAGCTGTACCCGATAGTTCGGTTCTCTGTAAGCGGTAGCTGCTACGATGGCCAGCACGGAGGCAGAAGCACCAACCAATGTAGCGTGCGGTAATACCTCGCTAAAATAAGGGAATATGTTATAAGCTGCCATGTAGAACAACCCTCCACAGATACCTCCTAATACATATACCCCCCGCAAGTGTTTTCCCGAGAAGAAATAGAGAAACAAACTTCCGAACCAGTATAGCCAGAGCATGTTGAACAAGATATGCAGGAAACCTGCATGCATAAACATGTAGGTAAGTAATGACCATGGCTGGATGATAAACCGGTGAAGGGAAGCCGGAAGGGCGAATAAATCGAATATCCCCGCTGCACTAAGGTTGAACAACTGCAATACTACACTAATTAACGTACCGATAACGAAGATTCCTACGTTAATATAAATCAGTCGGATGAAAGTGTTTCCTCTTCTGAATGTTTCTTTTAAATCAGCTATAATATGTCCCATTATTTCTACTTTTTTTTCTCCAATACATAATCAGGATAAATCCGAATATCATACCTCCCAAGTGGGCAAAGTGGGCTACATTATCTCCGGGATTATTAGCAAAGCCGGCATACAGTTCGATCAAAGCATAACCGATAACGAAGTATTTGGCTTTGATAGGGAAAGGCAGCGGAAAGATGAATAGCTGGTTGTTGGGGAACAACATACCGAATGCGAGCAAAATGGCATATACAGCTCCCGAAGCGCCCACGGTAGTCAGCATATTTAGAAAATCTCCCATGGGAATGATGCCTGTTCCTATATCCACCTGTGAATAGTGGCTGTAGTCCACTACATATTTAATGTATTGCACTCCTTCTTGGATAAGTCCTGCGCCGATACCACAGACGATATAATAAAAAAGGAAACGTTTCGGTCCCCAGGTCCGTTCAAGAACAGTTCCAAACATGAAAACAGCAAACATATTGAAAAAAATGTGGCTGAACCCGCCATGCATGAACATATAAGTGATAAGCTGTGCCGGATTGAAGTCACTGGCGAGGAAAAAATGTAATCCCAGATAATTAGTCAGATCGATACCGTATCGTTGAGCGACAAGTGTCCCGAAAAAGACTAGTACATTGATAATTATCAGGTTTTTAGTTACAGTTGGCATAATTTTATATTCTGAATATTTAAGTAATGAACGCAAAAGTACGAATAAATTCTGTTTTAAAGCATGGAAAAGCTTCCCTATTAGCTCTTTTTCAATAATTTGCTGCGTTTTTTTTATGTTTTTATTTGATATATTGTTTTGTTCATCTATATTTGTAAAGTCGTAATGGGAAATCTTTTGTGTAACATATATATTAATTAATCATTTTACGTATCATGAATAAGTCTGAACTTATTAGTGCAATGGCTGCTGAAGCTCAAATGAGTAAAGCCGATGCGAAGAAAGCTCTTGATGCTTTCATTTTTTCAGTTACTAACGCTATGAAAGCTGGTGATAAGGTAGCTTTGGTTGGTTTTGGAACGTTCTCTGTAAGTGAAAGAGCGGCAAGAACTGGTATTAATCCTTCTACAAAGGCGGCTATTACTATTCCTGCAAAGAAAGTAGCTAAGTTTAAAGCTGGTGCTGAATTGTCTGCAGCTGTTGAATAAACATATAGTTGAAAGAAATTAGAAGAGGGAGGCGCGATACGTCTCCTTTTTTTGTATCTTTGCGCGCAAGAAACAACTTGATTATGAAGATAGAAGATAAACTTGTAGCGTCCGTCATCAACGGACTAAAAGCACTTTACGGTCAGGAAGTCCCTGAGAAGATGGTGCAGTTGCAAAAAACCAAGAAGGAATTTGAAGGACATTTGACGCTGGTAGTGTTCCCTTTTCTGAAAATGTCAAGAAAAGGACCGGAACAGACAGCTCAGGAAATTGGTGAATATCTGAAGGCAAATGAATCTGCTGTAGCTGCTTTCAATGTAATAAAAGGCTTTTTGAATCTGACTATTGCGTCGGCTACCTGGATTGAGTTGCTGAATGAGATTCAATCAGATGAACAGTACGGTTTGGTAAAAGCTACCGAGGCTTCTCCGTTAGTTATGATTGAGTACTCTTCACCGAATACCAACAAGCCGCTTCATTTAGGGCATGTGCGTAACAATCTTTTAGGAAATGCGCTGGCTAACATCGTTGCTGCAAACGGAAACAGAGTGGTAAAGACGAATATAGTAAATGACCGTGGCATTCATATCTGTAAATCCATGCTGGCATGGAAGAAATATGGAAATGGAGAAACTCCTGAAAGTACAGGCAAGAAAGGTGACCATCTGGTTGGCGACTATTATGTGTCTTTTGACAAGCATTATAAAGCGGAACTTGCCGAACTGATGGAAAAAGGCATGACAAAAGAAGAAGCAGAAGCTGCTTCTCCGTTGATGCAGGAAGCCCGTGAAATGTTGGTGAAATGGGAAGCCGGCGATCCGGAAGTACGTTCTTTATGGGAAATGATGAACAGCTGGGTGTATGCCGGATTTGATGAGACTTACCAAAAGATGGGTGTCAGCTTCGATAAGATATATTATGAATCCAACACTTATCTTGAAGGAAAAGAGAAAGTGATGGAGGGACTGGAAAAAGGCTTTTTCTTTAAAAAAGAGGACGGGTCTGTTTGGGCTGACCTGACTGCTGAAGGGCTCGATCATAAACTGCTTCTTCGCGGCGACGGCACATCTGTTTATATGACTCAGGACATCGGTACAGCGAAACTTCGTTTTGCTGATTATCCGATTGATAAGATGATTTATGTTGTGGGTAACGAACAGAATTATCATTTCCAAGTACTTTCTATCCTGTTAGATAAACTGGGTTTTGAATGGGGAAAAGGTCTTGTACATTTCTCTTATGGTATGGTGGAACTGCCGGAAGGTAAGATGAAATCTCGTGAAGGTACAGTGGTTGATGCTGACGACCTGATGGAAGAGATGGTGTCAACAGCCAAAGAAACTTCGCAGGAATTGGGAAAACTGGATGGTCTGACACAGGAAGAGGCAGATGATATTGCCCGTATTGTTGGTCTGGGTGCTTTGAAATACTTTATTCTTAAAGTAGACGCCCGCAAGAATATGACTTTCAATCCGAAAGAGTCTATTGACTTCAATGGTAATACAGGACCGTTCATTCAATATACGTATGCCCGTATTCAGTCTGTGCTTCGTAAAGCTGCTGAGTCCGGTATTGTGATACCGGAACAGATTCCTGTCGGTATCGAACTGAGCGAGAAAGAGGAAGGACTGATCCAGATGGTGGCTGATTTTGCAGCAGTTGTAAAACAGGCCGGAGAAGACTACAGTCCGTCTATTATCGCAAATTATACGTATGATCTGGTGAAAGAATATAACCAGTTCTACCACGACTATAGTATTCTGCGTGAAGAGAATGAGGCGGTAAAAATATTCCGTATTGCTTTGTCTGCCAATGTGGCCAAAGTAGTTCGTTTGGGAATGAGCTTGCTGGGTATTGAGGTTCCTTCCAGAATGTAATACCTGCTCTGAACAAAATACTCTTTTACGGGGTTTCTTTAATAGGTATATTAAAGGAATCCCGTATGTTTTATTCACCTCATCCCTTGTTCAGAAAGAGAGAAACGGAAACAGCTACCGTATCTTATTCTGAGTTGTTGTTCGACCTGATTTATGTCTTTTGGGTCACATGCTTTTACATTGTTTTGCTTGGATAAGATTATTGAAAGTTTATTATTGAGTAATTACTTTCGAATTATCAGGGTCTTTCCACCAATATCCATTCGAAGCACCGAAGCTGGATGCCCAAGCTCCAAATTTAGGATACGCTTCCAATATACTTGTCTTTTCTATTGGTACAAGAAAGTCGGCGCTTCGCTTAGTTCCTACCCTGACACCGCTAATTTGTAGCCCGGTCGGCATATTCTCGCTATTTACGTAGTACAGTCCTTCATCTGGTTTGGATACATCACTGCCTGTGCCGAAATAAGAGAAGTTCATTTTACTGGTTGGAGGGAATTTTACAATATGTGCCTCTTTGTCACGTCCTGTGCCGGAAGAGATGATGATAAAAGGGTTCATATTAAATTTGCTGTACGTCTTTTCCCAATAATCGTTGTTAAAGAAAGGAATAAATGCGGTTTCTGTAAATTTTTCCTGAGTGACGTCTATTGTTACGGTAAACGTTTTGTTGATAGCTGTCTTTTGATTATCGAAAAGAATAATAGTGGGATAGTCCTGCCCTGGTTCCCTATCCTTTCCTTCCATAAACTGTGAAACTATTCCGCCGGATTCTATGGTTATTTTTTTTATATCACTATTTGATATACCTGTGAGCTGATAACCAAACCCATTCTGCCAGTTTGCACCATCATGTTTAGGTATAAATGTGTCTATAATCTTTTCAACTTTATTGGTTAGAATACTTTTGTGAATATCACGTTTGTATTCGACAATCATATCATTCATGTCATAATCCCCTTTGGATGGCCAGAAATCTTCAAATGATAATACACCTTTATAGGAAGTATGTATGTTCTCGATAGGTGCATCGGGGAGTTCTTCTACCCCGCCAGTTTCGATGGATGATCCATCTGAGAAATCAAGATAAAATACAGCATCTCCAAAGTTCCCTTTTCTGGTATTATCTGTTGGTTCGAAGTTAGTTGCATCTTCCATTCCGAACGCTACAACTTCCCCGGATTTGTTCTTTAGAGCAATGGTGCGGTGTTCTTTGCTCTTGTTCAAGTTGCGGATAGAATAGAAAGTGCGTTTGTTGTTGAGGACCTCCGAGGTCTTTTGATTAAAGGAAGATTCTATAAGAAACCATGCTATACTTACTCCCGCAGGGAATTCGTCCACGAACTTTGTACCATCCCAATATTTCAGCTCAACTCTGTCACCGGTATACATGCTCCCTGCTGTACTGCTGGAATTGCACACGGCGGTCGATATGCGTGGATAGGCAATAATCGGTGTAATTTGGTCTGCCTCAGTCGGCTTTTGATTGGTAGGATAGGTAAAATAGCCCACAGTATTTTGCTTGGTGCCTGTACTGTTAAGCATAACCAGCCCGATTTCTGTAGGTTTCTTGATATTGATTTCTATATTTACATTATCAGCTATATATTCAGGATAATGATCTTCCATCGCTGCGCTTCCACCCGGCTTAATGAAAACTTCGCGGATATTATATAAGAGTTGGCCATCTATCTCTGTGGGAGTGGAAGAAAGATAAGTAGGACATCCTATTACACTCCAGTCGCCTAGAACTTTAAAGCCTTCCGGGTATTTATAGCCGTTTTCTGTTACTCCTCTGCTTGTACTTTTGGCATTTCTTTTACTTTGTATAAAAGCTTTCTGGTCAAAAGATACTTTACCGTTCACAATCTGCAGCTGAATCGGACTGACTGTTCCCAGATAATCTGAATAGAGGTAAAGTTCTGTAAGATAAGACGGAATGGATATGAAATCATTGAAAATCCCTTTCTTATCGGTAGCCCCACGATAGACAGGCTCTTCTTTAGTTTTGATTATGTTTCCATCCGTATCTTCAGACAACGGATTTTCGGAATATAATTCAAAAACAACCTGATAATTTAAACCATAATTTAAATCAACTGTGCAACTGGAAGATGTTGTAAAGCCAAAATAGTTATCTGCAGTTTTTTCTTTTGGAGCTTCGTATAAATCCTTTTCCATACAACCGACTAACGAGAGTGCGCATAGTACCCCCACAAGGAGAAAATTGAATTTGTTTGTTTGCATAACTGTGTTCTGATAATTTGATTGTGATCTGCAAATATATGTATTTAATATATCAAAACAAAGCGTTTGAGAATAAATTGTTTAGAAAGAAATATATTGCATTGTAAATACAACGAAAGTCCGGTAACCAGTTGATATAGGTTACCGGACTTTTGATATCAGGGTTTGGTGCAAATATTATTTCTTCTTGGCAGTTCGTTTGCCTTTGGAAGAAGTGCTCGGACCTTTTTCGTCTTGTATTCTGACTAATTCCAGGCAGCTTTTCAGACTCAAATCCTGCGGAACAATATCTTTGGGAATCTTGTAATTATTGCCTTTGTAAGCAATGTAAGGTCCGTACCGGCCATTCAGAATCTCCATATCCGGTTCTTCATCAAACTTCTTGATGTGCCGTTCTGCTTCTTTTGCCCGTTTTTCCAGAATCAGTTGCTCTGCTTCTTCCAAAGTAACTTTCATCGGATCAAGTGTTTTCGGCAGTGATACATATACTTTGTTATGCTGGATATAAGGGCCAAAACGACCTATACCTACACTGACAGTCTTTCCTTCATATTCACCAATAGTACGTGGTAACTTGAACAGTTCCAATGCTTCCTCCAATGTAATTGTTTCCATGGACTGGCCTTTCTTCATTTGTGCGAAACGTGGCTTTTCTTCATCATCTACCGTACCGATTTGTACTACAGGGCCGAAACGACCGATTTTTACAGAAACAGTCTTTCCTGTGCCGGGTTCTTCTCCTAAAATACGTTCGCCAACTTTATGTTCTGTCTTTATAGATAATGTCTTTTCTACTGACGGGTGGAACTGATCATAGAAAGTCTTCATGATAGAAGTCCATTGTACTTCTCCTTCTGCAATCTCGTCAAATTCCTTTTCTACACTGGCGGTAAAGTTATAATCCAGAATGTCCGGGAAGTATTCGGTGAGGAAATCGTTTACTACTGTTCCGGTATCTGTAGGAAAGAGTTTGGACTTCTCCGCACCTGTAATTTCGCTATGATCTTCATCTTTGATCTGGCTGTCTTTCAGCGTCAGCACATTGAATGTACGTTCTTCGCCATCCTTGTTGCCCTTCTCTACATATTCACGTTGCTGAATAGTAGAAATGGTAGGCGCATAGGTTGAAGGACGACCGATACCCAATTCTTCCAGTTTGCGCACAAGGCTTGCTTCCGTATAACGCGGTGGACGTTGGGTGAAACGTTCGGTGGCAACAATCGGACCATATTCCAGTTTCTGCCCTTTCTTTAAAGGAGGTAACAGCCGGCTTTCATCCTCTTGTTCACTCTCGTCGTCATAAGATTCACGATATACACGCAGGAAACCATCAAACTTGATAACTTCACCGACAGCAGTGAATACTTCGCCGCTTTTACTTATAGATATGGTAGCAGTAGTCTTTTCCAGTTCCGCATCTGCCATTTGCGAGGCAATGGTGCGTTTCCAGATCAGGTCATACAATTTCTTTTCCTGTGCCGTACCATCGATGGATTGATTTTCCATGTAAGTCGGGCGAATTGCCTCGTGCGCTTCCTGTGCTCCCTTAGTCTTTGTTTCAAAGTGACGGGGATGTACATAACGCTCACCCATCATATGGATGATGGCATCCTTACTACTTGCTGTTGCATATTCCGACAGGTTGACGGAGTCTGTACGCATATAAGTGATGAATCCGGATTCGTACAAACGCTGTGCGATCATCATTGTTTGTGCTACAGTATATCCCAGTTTGCGGGCTGCTTCCTGTTGCAGGGTGGAAGTAGTAAACGGAGCCGGCGGTGTCTTCTTGACCGGACGGGTAGTTATATCTTCAATCGTGAAAGTCGCTCCCTGACATGCGTTCAGGAATGCTTTTGCTTCTTCTTTTGTTTTGATACGGCGGGATAGTTCAGCTTTCATTTCTACCAGTTTGCCGTCTGTATCGGGGACAAGAAATACAGCTATCACCCGGTAAGCAGCTTCTGATTTGAAGGCATGAATCTCTCGTTCACGTTCTACAATCAGACGGACAGCTACTGACTGTACACGACCAGCCGACAGAGAAGGCTTTACTTTTCTCCAGAGTACGGGAGATAACTCAAAACCTACAATTCTATCCAGAATCCGTCGTGCCTGTTGCGCATTTACGAGGTTGAGGTCGATATCGCGTGGTTGTTCGATTGCTTTTAAAATAGCGCCTTTAGTAATTTCGTGAAAGACGATTCGTTTTGTGTTTTCCGGTTTTAGTTTTAATACTTCATACAGATGCCAGGCGATCGCTTCTCCCTCGCGGTCCTCATCGGATGCGAGCCATACGGTTTCTGCCTCTTTCGCTTCTGCTTTCAGCGTGTTGACCAAAGCCTTTTTGTCTGCCGGAATTTCATAAGCGGGTTTAAAATTCTTATCTACGTCGATGCTGAATTCTTTCTTCTTCAGATCGCGTATATGTCCGTAACTAGAAAGGACTTTGAAATCTTTCCCGAGAAATTTTTCAATCGTTTTTGCTTTTGCCGGAGACTCGACAATGACAAGGTTTTTTTGCATAATTCTTTCTTTTATGATGGCTTGTACCATGATATTTCGGGGCAAAAGTAGAAAAAAAGATTCTCCCTACCTTATAATATAAGGAGAATCTAATATTTTTTTGGAAAAAAAAGATTTTACTTGAATTCGTGTTTCTTTTGTATGTGCAAGAATTATTGAGGAAATATTCCATAAAGCAGGAGATTTTAATATAAAACAGTTTTATTTAAATAGAATTTCCTATATTTACACCTCGATACAGTATTATGCGCTATGTATGAATAAGATTCTATTTAAAATATATCTATTGTCTTTCTTTATAGGAATTGCACAGCCTATCTGGAGCCAGTCTCCTTATTACTATTATAAACAACTCGGAATAAGGGAGGGGCTTTCACAGTCGAAAGTACAGAGTGTTCTGAATGACCACAGAGGTTATCTTTGGATTGGTACGGAGGCTGGTTTGAATTGTTATGACCGTGACCATCTGAAACAATACCTGCATCAGCCGGGAGACGAAAAGACGTTGCCTTCTAATAATATAACTTTTATTGCTGAGGACTCTTTGTGTAATCTCTGGGTAGCTACAATGGGAGGAATTTGTCTTTACGATAGAGAAAATGATAATTTTAGAACCTTATCGAATGGTGGCAAACCGATCTACGTTGCTTCCTATCTGTTGGTTGAAGGCGGTGTCTTGTTAAGTGGGTCGGGAGCGATCTATAAATATGCTTATGCCACTAACAAGCTCGAACCTCTGTATTATGCACAAGATCCGGCTTACTATACGCCTTTTTGGCAAATGATACGTTTTGATGATGAGAATATTCTGCTCAATTCGCGCTGGCATGGCATATACTCTTTCAATATGAGGACTTATGAGCTGAAGAAAATAGAGTCGTTTACAGAAAAAAACTATACCTGCATTTATCTGGACTCTTATCACCGTCTTTGGGTAAGCGTTTATGGCAGCGGATTGTATTGCTATCAAGACGATAAGCAGATCAAGCACTTTACGGCATCCAATTCTCCTTTGACATATGATGTCATTCATGACATCACTGAAAGAGAAAACAAACTCTGGGTGGCAACCGACGGTGGCGGGATCAATATTATTTCTTTAGATGATTTTTCATTTACCAATATTCAGCAAAAGCAGGATGATGTCCATTCATTTCCAGCCAATACGATCTACCGTCTCTATCTGGACCCTGCCAATAATATGTGGGCAGGCAGTATCCGGAGAGGATTGGTGGGTATAAAGGGGGTATATGCCTGTTCTTATCAGAATGTCCCTTTTGGCAATTTGTATGGATTAAGTAATCAGACGATAAATAGTTTTTTCCAGGATGACGACGGAATGATCTGGGTGGGAACTGATGGCGGCGGTATCAATCGTTTTGATCCGGCATCGGGAACTTTCCAACATTATCCTGCCACCAAATATGAGAAAGTTGTTTCTATCGTAGAGTATACTCCTGATGAGCTCCTGTTTTTTTCTTTTAATAAAGGGCTTTTCATCTTTCATAAGCAGACGGGACAGATACGCCCCTTTGTCTTGATTGATAAGGAAATGAATGATCAGACTTGTATCAATGGATTTTCTGTCAATATACAGCGGATTACGAAGAATAAGATTCTTTTTAGTGCCCAGCATATTTTTATATATGATATCGTTACCCGTAAGTTCGATATAGTGGCTACTATGGGAAAAGAATATGAACGGCAGTCTCCGCTGATTATAGCTACGGTAGGAACGAAAACATATCTTTCCGATCTGAAAAATATATGTGAGTATGATTCTTCCGAAGGCACTTTCAAGACGATTTATCAGGGGCAGCATATTATTAATGATGCTTCTATGGATAAGGATGGTGTCTTCTGGCTGGCTTCTACCGAAGGGCTGCTACGTTATGATCCACGCACCGGGAAGAGTGAACTGATACAAACAAGCCTGTTTCAGGATGTAGCCTCTGTCGTTGCTGATAACCAGTATCGTATCTGGATCGGAACGCGCCGTCATTTATTTGTTTATTCTTCCCATACTCATAACTTCGCCACTCTGGATGAGGTAGACGGTGTCCTTCCCAATGAATATATTTTTCATGCTACTCTTCTGGCCAAGAATGGAGATGTTTTTGTCGGTGGTACCACAGGTATGACGGTTGTAAACTCTGCCGTTCATTTTGATACAGATTCGGATTATACGGTTGAATTGCTGGATGTATTATTAAATGGTCTTCCTGTCTCATTATCCGAAGAGCAGCAACATGCAACGACCAGGACTATCCAGATTCCTTGGAACTTCTCTTCCCTGCAACTGAAAGTTTTGCTGAATGAAGGTGATGTATTCCGCAAGAATTTCTTTCGCTTCAATATTGAAGGCCTTCATCAGGAGCTGGCGAGTTCCAACTCGAATTCTCTGGTCATTAACTATTTGCCGATAGGCGAGTATACGATAACCGCTTCTTATTATGCCCGCAATGGGGGATGGAGCACGAAACAGCAGATTCTCCATGTCATTGTTACCCCGCCTTGGTGGAAGACAGGCTGGTTTTATATGCTGCTATATATATTGCTGGGGCTGGTGGCATATAGCATTGTCTACTACTTCTACCGTAAAAAGAAGGCCAAACAGAAACGGGAAATTATGCGTCTGAAAAATAAGATGTATGAGGAGAAGATTAATTTCCTGACGAATATCAGTCATGAGCTTCGTACTCCTCTTACGCTGATTTGTGCGCCATTGAAGCGTATCATAAATCAGGAGTCGGACAAGAAAGATGTGGAAAAGCTGTTGGTTCCGATTTATAAGCAGGCCTATCAGATGAAGAGTATCATTGATATGGTGCTGGATGTGAGAAAGTTGGAGGAAGGAAAAGATATGCTGCATATTCTGCCGCATCCTTTGAATGAGTGGGTACGTTCGGTCGGAGATAAATTCGTCGGTGAATATCACGTGAAAGGCATTAAACTGCAATACGAGCTGGACGAAGAGATAAAAGACGTTCCTTTCGATAAGAACAAGTGTGAATTTGTTCTGTCCAACTTCTTGATGAATGCGCTGAAGTTTAGTGAGTCGGGTACGACCACTACATTGATTACCACTTTGTCGCCGGAAAAAGACAGGGTTCGGATCTCTGTCAAGGATCAGGGGATGGGACTGAATATGGTGGATACGGATTCTCTTTTCTCCAGTTTCTATCAAGGGGTACATGAGAAAGGAGGAAGTGGTATCGGATTATCCTATGCAAAGAGTCTTATTACTCATCATAAGGGAAAAGTAGGTGCTTCGAATGCCGATGGAAAAGGAGCGGTGTTCTATTTTGAGTTGCCATTATTCACAGATGCCTGTGGACAACTCGAACCGGTTTCTACAGAAACGTCTGCAGGCGTTGAAGTGAACGAACCCGATCAGGTTGATTATACCTTCTTAAAGAAATATTCGGTGATGGTGGTAGAAGATACTCCCGAACTGCGAAGTTATCTGAAAGAAACACTGAGCCATTACTTTGTTCGTGTATATGTCGCTAAGGATGGTAAAGAAGGATTGGAACAGATTAAGGACCGATTGCCGGATATCATAATCAGTGATGTTATGATGCCCCGTATGAATGGGTTTGAGCTTTGCCGGGAAGTGAAGACTAACTTGGATATCAGTCATATCCCTTTTATTTTGCTGACCGCTTATCACAATTCTCAGAATATGTATACCGGCTATAAGACCGGAGCAGATGCCTTCTTGCCGAAGCCTTTTGAGATAGACGGTTTGCTGGCATTGATTCATAATCAGTTGAGATTGCGCGAACAGATACGGGCGAGATACAAAGATGATAAGCTGCTGACACATAAAGAAGTGAGCTTTAGTAATGCGGATGAAACTTTTCTTTTGAAATTAAATTCATTGATTGCAGACAACATGAGTAATCCGGAACTGGATGTCGCATTTCTGGCCACCAATATGTGCATTAGCCGGTCATTATTGTTCAACAAAGTAAAAGCCATCACCGGTATGGGGATTGTAGATTATGTGAACAAGCAGCGTATTGAGCGGTCAATCGTGTTGCTTACTACTACCACCATGAATATTACTGAGATCTCCGAAGTGGTCGGCTTCTCTTCTTTGCGTTATTTCAGTAAAGTCTTCAAGTCTATTAAAGGCGAGATTCCTTCTGCATATAGAAAACAGGATAAATAAATCGCATCTGTAACTTGAATGCAGTGCATACTAGAAATAAAAAAATAAATATTAGTCTCATACTCTCATTCTATATGAGATAAATAGCATATAATCAGTGTGATATGTAATGAGAGATACTTCTTTTGCAAGGTATCTCTCATTGTTTTCTACATAAAAACAGTAAGCGTCTCGGCGATGCCGTGTTTTTCTTCAAAAAATCAGATAATCCTTTTCTTTTCAGATTCTACTTCTGTTTTCCTTCCATTTGTGTGGCAATAAATCTCTATATATTTTCCTGTCTGTATTTGGTGGTAACTTCGCCGCTTTGTTAATCACATCGGCTATATATTCGAATGTATTTATGCCATGCATCCTGCACGAACATGCCAATGAATATAGTATTACCCCTCTTTCAGCTCCCTTATGGCTTCCGAAGAAAAGCGAGTTTCTTCTGGATAGTGATATATACCGATTATACCTCTCGACAAGGTTGTTGTCCAGATAATACTCCCCTTTGGTAAAGATATCCTCTATGGCCTTCCACTGGGATAGTGTGTAATTAATGGCCTCCGCCATTTGGCTTTTCGGTAATAAGTCCGGCTTTGCCTGCAGGCTCAATAATTTCTTTTTTATCTTCCTGAGTATTGGCGGGGCATACTGTTTTCTATGTGCAAGATTGTCTTTGATTGTCCATCCCTGATAGCCTGTCCGATGTTCATGTTCCTTTTGGTACAGTTGGTTTATCATTTCAACTATCTTTCGGGCGTCCGGTTCCTTATCCTGTTCAAGAAACTTTCGTTTGACGTGCTGAAGACATGCGATCCTCGTGATATTGTGATATTGGTCGGTTTCCAGTTTCCTGTATGGGGCGTATGCATCACTTTGTACTGTTCCTTTATAGGTTTTGAGGAAATCAAAAAGCACCTCCTGCCTGCGTGATCCGCCCTCATAGAAATAGAGCACCAGCTTTAAGGTCGCTGCCGCCGCTGCCCAGATATACCCTTTTCGTACCCCTTTGCCTTTACTGTTCTTTTCCGGAACCAGTACTTTGTGATATGTTTCGTCACAACAGAGGTAGGGATCTTCAAGCACCACTTCCCTGAGTGCTTCATAGAGGTTTTCGAACAAAACAGCCGTTTTACCCAGCAGATGATGGGCGGTGGGCTTTTCGAGTTTGAACCCGTTCTCCCGAAAGAAGTTAACGATACGTTCCACACTCATGGAGTAGATATATCGCAACTGGCATAAACCGGCAACGAACGAACCGTCATATTGGGAATTCAGAAAAGGGGCGGCGGGGGCGCAACCGCTGAAGACCGTTTCATTAAAGCTATAAATATTCTGTCGATAAATGTACTTAATGAACTTTGGCGGAATATAGACATATCGGATAGAATCACGGTATCCCATAAACTTGGCAAGAGACATACTGAAAAGGGGATGGTCGGGATTGACTTCGATTATCTTTTCTTCCAGTTCAAAATGCTCTTTACGTTTGGAGTTGTTATTCCCCCGTTCTTTGGGGGAAGCGGACGGACGGGACGGAGCTGTCTCAGAAGCGGGTTGCGGCTTATCAGGTATTTGCTTTTCAGACTCATTGCTGATAAGCTTACTCAAACTGCGGCTAATGTTCTCCTGCTTTTTCAGTTTGCCGTTCTTCAGCGTCAGCGCTTCTTCCAGAGATTGAACGGCATCGGTCAGTTGCTTAACCTGTGAAGTCAGTTCACAGATCAGACGCTGACTTTGTTGCTCACGCTGGTCAGCAGCTTTAATCTGTTCCTTGAAATGTCTGTTCTGTTCCTCCAGAAGCTCTATGACCCGGTCTTTTTTCATACCTCAAAGATACGAAAAAAGAACCGGGCAACAAAGCTTTTTATTATAAATCTACGTTGTAACACATTGTTTATCAATCATTTGGCGTTTCTATAGCTTCAGCCGAAATCGTTTCCTGCACTTGGCTGACCGGAGGGAGACGCCCTGCATAATCAAAAAGAAACTCTTCCAGGAAAGCTCGTAAGCACCCGTAGAAGGATTAAAACGCGGGACTTCGAAGGTACCTTCTTCCAGGCGCTTCTGGTAAAGAATAAAACCATCCGTATCCCAACGTAAAATTTTAACCATGTCCCGTTTGTGGGAAAAGAAAACAAAAACATCTCCTGAAACGGGAGAAAGTGACATGTCGGACTTGACCAGCTGATAAAGTCCTGTCATACCTTTACGCATATCGACATAATGCTGGTACAGGTAATAACGCATATTTTCGGTTAAAGCAAACATGACTGCTCCTCCTGTATCTTACGGTTATAAAGGTCAATAAAACGGTGAATACCAAAAGAACTTCCCTGCTTGATGGAAATAATCACCCCATCCGGAAAAGTAATATTGATACCATAAAGCATATCCGAAGAAGAGGACGGACGGACCGAAGGCGCGGATGAGGGAACCAAAGGACTGAAGCAGGGCACCGGCTTTGCGGAGGAAGAAACCGAAAGGGAAGAACGAAGTTCACGAATGCGAATGCCGTGCCGAGAAAGCCAGAGTTCCATACCATGATAATTAACATGACACTCATGACAATAACTACGAAGAGTTAAACAGGGAGAAGATATCAGACGGGATTTATACTCAGACAGGGTTTGAGTGTATAAAGCATGTGCAGTCATATAAGTAGGAATTGATTAATATGAAAGCAAAGATATGAAGAAGTAGAATTAAAGAAAAGACGGCATCGCCGAGACGCTTACTAAAAACAGCTTTAATTTGGCTTATCTCTCATCCTTTTTTAGAGTATCTCTCATTCCCTTTTCTTTTGTAAGTAGATAATTTGAGGGTTAATATCTCATATATCGGTTTCAAATTACAGGTACTTTGTAGCTAGGATACCTTATATCTTTGCCATATTAAGCCTGCATACTTCTGTTTTCTTACCGACATCTTCATCGTTCCACTCGGGTGAAACGATTGTGCCACTAAAGTAGAGAGATCTGTTTACGTTAGTGATGAGATCAGACCACTCGGGTGGAACGATGAAGATCTCCTATTAAAAATCTGATAACAATAGGTGAAAAGCACCACAGGATAGGGTCTTTTGCATGAGAAAAAGCGGTAAAGCTTATCTATTCCATCATTTCTCTGCCTACAACGTTTATGAGTTTTAAGTCATAGTTATCATCGTGGGCATCTTGGAATAATTGCCAGATCATCACGCCGGCATAATCGTTTTCTTTGATGAACTTACATTTGTTGGCTATAGTAGGGCGACCGTTATAATAAGTCTTGCCTATATTATCCTTGTCTGCAGCTTCATTTCCAAGATGTTTGAGTATGCCGCTGTAACGAATTCCACGTACATCGTCTACTGCGCCTTGCAGACTTTCCTCCCAGGAATATCCATAAAAAGGAAGTCCTCCTACTATTTTACTTTTGGATGCCCGGCATTGCTCGTTCCAGTATTTGAGGTCTTTTACAAAGTCCTCGTAAGAGGCATGCTGAACCGGAGTGTCAGTAAACGCTCCACGGTCATAACTCATCAGGTTGATATAGTCGAAGTATTGCTCCCATTCGGTTCCGTAATTAAGCCAGCGGCTGTTGACTGCACAAGTCATCAGCATACCTTTCTCTTTAGCCAGATATAAACCTCTGGCAAAAACCAATAACGAAGGGAAGTTCTTATCCCAGTTGTCATACTCCTCATAATCAATGTCGAAGCCATCCAGCTTGTATTCTTTGGTGAATGCAATCACCTGCTGTATCAGTTCCTTTCTGGCTTTCGGATCGTTGATGGCAGCCGTAAATTCTCCCGGACTGTTCTTTGCCAGTGATATCAGTATCTTGACATTATGTTTGTGGGCTGTTTCCCGTACACTTTCAATTCTTTCCCGGACAGGATCAATGTTCAGAGTGCCATCTGCTTTTACCCTTGCAAAGCTGGCATTGATATGTGTCAGATATTTCCATTCTATCGAAGGGAATAAACTTTCAAATTCCCAATCATCGAGCGGGAGATAGCCGATAACTACTTTCTGAGTGACTTCCGGTTGGGGCTGAGGCTGCGGTTGAGGCACATTGGGCTCTTGTGGGTTGTTGGTACTGGAAGAGGGTCCGCAACTAGTGAATAAAATGCTTACAACTGTTAATAATACGTATAATAAATTTCTCATAATGAATTGATATTAAGTGAATATTGCTTTTTTACTAGTTTATAACCAAATGATTTTTCCATCTTCATAAAGGAAGATTCTATGATGTTCTTGAGTATTTTTACTGCAGTGACTTAGTCTCAATAATGCCTTTCGGGGGACATTGTTGAATATAAGATAGCTGCCATTCCCTTCTTTGCGTTCAATTGTACGCCACTCATTTTCCCAATATGATAATTCATATGTGTTCGACTTGCCAAGCCATGATCTTATATAGGGACTTATTCCTATGGCAGATAATTTGTATTCATTATTTAAATCAAAATCAATATATCCTTTGGAGACTTCTCCACTGAAGGCGGTATCACTCAATCCGTCAATTAGCATTTCCGGTTTCTCATCTTCGTTATTATGCGGTAAAGGAGACAGGATTTGAATGCCGGTGATCAGTTTGTCTGCACTATAAAATGAAAGTTCTCCCAGAGCAATGCCGGGCGATGGTAAATAAAGCCGGACAAATCGATAAGACATCGGGTCGTCTATTCTGAAAAGTTGATGTTGTATCTGTAATGTATCAGTGATGGTATACAATAGTTTATCTTTTTTCCCGTTTTTCATTCCCCAGAGTTCGCCTCCTTTTAATGAAGTCAGATTCTTCCTGTTCTCGTTGAACGGTACTTGACCCGCAAAATTGCGAATTACGACTTGTCCCTTTTCTCCGTTGGCAGACAGACTTTGCAGGGTACCGTCGGATTTTAACCAGAACGGCTGTCCTGCCGGTATGCTTTTCCCTTTTACATAATAAGTAGGAAGGTATACAATATCTTTGCCCATTTTGTCGAATGTCACTTGTTGGTCTTTTATCTTGCCCCACTGAACAGGAATCCAGTCTTGATAGTTGTAAACTGATAAATAAGCATAGCCGGGGATCGGATTAATGGAATCTGTATTCAATATCACTCGTATATCTTGGGTTTCAAAATATTCAGAAGATACGTCTGTTTTCTTTTCATTCAGAAATAGAGGCGGAATATCCTCACGTACAACTTTCTTATCGGATAATGGGCCTTCCGTATGATTGGAGAAAGTCTTGCGATAGACTTTGGGTAGTCTGAACTTCCCCCAAAAGCTATCGTATGATTTGTTATTATAAATACGTTTATATTTCCAACGGTCGTCATCCCAGAATGCTTCAAAAGCATAAGACTCCCCGTTTACAATGATCACGTTCCAGCTGTGCCCTCCGTTGCGATTGCCCCATACGGGAACGAAATCTACGGCGGCAGCCATTCCTACAGATGAAAGTAGCAAGGAGTTGAACCAGCATCGCTGTTCGCATGTACCGGTTTTTATCTTTTCGAATGTAGATGCTGTTAATATTGGGATGAGTGGAACATAGTAGGGAGAATGAACGATATCTTTATAAAGAAACAATAAAGAGTCGGTCTCCTCCATGACATTCTTTCCATGTGTTGTATAAAAGTCTTTATGATGCCGTCGATAATACCTGTCTCTTGAATTGTCGATTACCAACCCGTTCTCTCTTCGATATGGCAAGATATATTCACAAAAATCATGAAAGGAACAATTTTGTGTATATACGTTTCCTTTCCATGCTTTGAATGCCATTTCTATTTCAGAAATAATAGTCGAAGCTGTTAAGTGCTCTGCATCACACATCCTTTTTACCGTTAATTCGTCAGAGTATACAAAACAGAATACTTGCCATAAACTGTCAATTTCTTCTCCGCATTTCTTATTTATTTCATAATTGTACTTCTTTCTGACATTGTCGTATATCTTGTAAAAAGGGGCATATACAGTTTGCAAGCTGGAGTCATCGGCGTATGATCCCTGCATGTTGGAGATTAGAAACTTGGCAGCTTCAAGTTTCAACGAGTCGTTTGCGTAATGTTTTAAAACCTTTTGCAGTTCCGAACGGTTTTCTTTGGCGGATGACAACGTTTTGTCTAAAGGACCTTTTGGAGTGCAAGAAACTAGTAGAAGCATTCCGGAAATATATAAATAATTTAACCATTTCTTTTTCATCATCCTATCTTTTAAGGTCTATTCCCAATAAAATGTATACTCCTTTTCGTAGAGTTCTTTATTCCGTTTTCCATTGTCATCTCTTTTAAAAGTCCAACTATAAACTACACAATGTAATTGTATCTTATATATTGAATCCAAGTCTTTTACATATCCTCCTTTTTTTAGCTCTAATAAACTGATATTACTTTTTTTAATTTCTCCCGGGAGGAAATTAAGATATAACTCTGTTGGATGATACATACATCTGCTATAGCCTATTTTTTTATTGTTCTTATCATAAATATTAAGATCGTAAAAACTTCCTGTATCGCTACCGTCATTCGTTTGGGAATGCCGGAGAATAGCTTCAAGATTCTTATCGTTGTTTTTGAAAGTAAATGTCAGGCATTTCTTTTCTTTGTCAAATGTAACATCGAGGCTCATTTGACGCTGTTGACACATTATTGGTAACATTGTAATTAGTAATACTGTTGTAATAATTGTTTTCATTGTATTTATATGTGCTGATTGTCGAAATTTTAATATCTATAATAAGAGACTATTCTATCTTAGAATAACCTCTTATTATAGAAACTGCTTTTATCACCATTAAAGCTAAAGATAGGCTATTTAGGTTCTATTGCCCACCATTGGTATACATAATTCAATGTTTTAGCCAAGGGGGTTAATGTATACTTTAGACCAATTAACTTGGTCTCTATTTGACGGTAAATAGAGACGGGTATAGTGGCATAAGGTGTGAAATCGGCAAAATTAAAAAGAACTTCGCTTATTCTTCCTGTTTCAGAATCGGTATAAGTAATTATTGTAAGTTCCCATCCTTTCATCTTTCCTTTATAGTTGATAAACGCATTATTAACAATTACTTTGAAAATAGAGTCATTATAAGTCTCATTCTTATCTTTAACGTATAAGGGGGTATAATTTTCTGGAGTTACATAAAATGGGGTATTTGTGCCTTTCTTCATTTGTTTTATGTATGTCCATTTATTATTCTTGTTATACAAATTTATATCCCCGCTCTCAGTATCTACATCGCATTGATAGATGTATCCCTGCTCGTTAAAAGTTTTAGTTGTTGTATAATAATTTGTTTGAGCAATAGCCAATGAAACATTATACAATAGGCTGATTAATATAAATATATTTTTCATATTTCTTTGTTTATTATTGATACAAACTTCTTAAATTGTTGAAATTATCTAATCCTTTTCTGCTATTAAGCCAAGGATAATCAATATTATCATACCCCACGTCTCTGAAGTCACTTATAATTTTAGGAATTATTTTTTGCAATTTTCCAGCAGTTATCCCAGGTCGTAAATTGCCAAACTCATCGATATACCTTACCAAAAGACGTGTTGCATTCCATCTAGAGTCATTCTTACTCTTTTCATACCACCAAGTCCTTTCGCTTTCCTCCAAACTATTTATATATATTTGCTGAATGAGATGTGCTTCGAATTCTTGATTCAACTGCGTTGCATTCCATGTTTCTTGCTCTGTATATGATTGGAGAGCATGAACCATCTCATGCAAAAGAGCACTGCTAGTTATATCCATTCTCATTTTAATACCTCCTAAACCAGGATCGAAATTACTATTCATATTGTCACTAACAAATTGAATAATCAAAGTTTTTCCTTTAAGTGCTTCTTGTAATTTGTGATATAATGCTTCACCAATCTTGGTCTTAGTCATTTTATCAAGTAGATTCTCAATTGTTTTCCAGCTATTATCTGTCATATTGGAATTACGAAATATCGCTTTTGCTTTAGGAGCCACTGGTTGATAACCTCCTCCAACGCCACCACCACTATCTACTTCTGGAGGAAACCATGTATGGGCATTACCATTTTCATCATGGTATATGTTGTTGCATACTAATTTGGTTTCATATTTTGTTCGAGTACGGCACTCGATACCGAAGCCGATTCCGTATTCAGGATCTTCATAAATAAATGGTGTACATTCATCATATTCAACAAAGACACTTTCATAATGACATTCTGAACTTTCGCTACGTGTATCCGCAGTAGCTTGCATTTTTAGTCCTTCTTCTGTCCCCTGGCTAATCGTTGCTACGATTTTTCCATTTTCATATTGCCAACCATTAACTAAGCCACCTTCCGGTTCATAGAAGTAAACACTGCCACTTAGATCAGGAGCACGATACAAGTAACTATTATCTTCAAAGTGTTTAGCTTTCATAAGATAGTCATAAGTACCTACGATATGCATTACAAAATTGATGATTTCCCCTGTTTCCAGATTCTTGATGATCACCATTCGGGATATGTTTCGTATCTTTCCGCGCTCTGTGTCCTTACATTTCTCCATGGTTTCACTATCCATCAAGACTGCGCCTCCTCTTGTCAGTAGAGGAACTTCCACTACTTCAAACTTTCCTTTTCGATTTTCGTAGCCCTTCTTCCAATGCAGCTTAGTCATTAACTCGAAATGAGTAGCAACAGAGCGGGTAGTAACTACAGGTGTCTGATGAGCTTCGTACCAACTCCGTGCTACATCTATACTCAGCTCACGGTTTTTACCTTTAATAATTTTTCCTGTCGTTTCCCGTGAGTCCAGATCTGTTTCGTCCTGTAAGCAGGAATACAGCATCAGACCAAAGACAAGAAGTCCGACAAGGTAACAAACAGGTCGTTTGATTCTTTTTGTTTTCATCTTTTTTATTGTTAAATAGAAATAGCTTATTATAAAAGCGGCTCTCAAAATTACTATTGAGACTACAGATTACTTAGGTTCTATTGGCCACCATTGGTATACATAGTTCAATGTTTTAGCCAAGGGGGTTAATGTATACTTTAGACCAATCAATTTGGTCTCTATTTCACGATAAACTGATACGGGTACTGTAGCATAAGGAGTAAAATTGGGAAAATCAAAGATAACTTCACTAATTCTTCCTGTTTCAGAGTCAGTACAAGTAATAATGATCAGTTCGAATCCTTTCATCTTTCCTTTATAATTAGCAAAAGCATTATTAACAATTACTTTGAAAATGGAATCATTATAAGCCTTACTCTTGTCATTAACATATAACGGGCTGAAGTTTTCTGGTGTTACATAAAATGGAGTATTAGAACCTTTTTTCATTTGGTCTACGTATGTCCATTTATTGTTCTTATTATATAATGTAACGCCTCTTCCTTTAACTACGTCACATTGATAAGTATATCCCTGTTCGTTAAAAGTTTTAGTTGTTGTATAATAATTTGTTTGAGCAAGAGTCAATGAAACATTATACAATAGGCTGATTAATATAAATATATTTTTCATATCTTTTTTACTTTGTATTATATAGCATAACTACATTGGTCGATGTTAATTAATAGCCTACCCCTTATGTGTATGATATAGCAGGATATTTTCTTGGGAAAATAAATGCTTTCCAAAGAAAATATTTTTAGGTTATGTTTTTTGAACTTTAGTTATACTTTGAATCCTTTGCATTAATCTAGATTTAATAGATCGTATGGTACATAGCGTTCGAAAAATAATATGTCTTTAATGTCAGACGTGTTACGATTAAAAGTTGCTTTATCTTCTGTTCTCATTATCTTCTCAAATTTTTCAATTGCTTTTATCGGTATCGTAATTGATGAATTATGAAAGACTGTTATCCACTTAATTTTTCCAGAGGTCAATTCATAAAAGTATGAGATAGCTAAGAAAGAGTTTTCAGAAGTTATATTTTCTTTAATTTCTGATTTGAGATATTTCTTCACATACTCTTTGTCATTGAGTATTGTTTTTATAGGCCATACCTTATATTCTTTTACTGCTACATCAGGAGATGCTACTTTTTCAAAAGATATTTCTGCTCTATATATAAACTTACTTTTGTCTCCTTTCCTTATTTCATAAGTTTCTGTTTCTCCTTTTTCTTGATAGACGACTTTTTCTGTTATCTGGCCTATGACATTTAAAGTGAATGTCATGAGGGTAAAAATGAGACTAACTGTTTTCATGTTTTTTGTTGTTAAATAGGAATAGATAATCTTAAACAAGAGGTTATTCTATTTCGGAATAGCCTCTCGTTATTTGCCTATGGCTATTCGGGAGAAACATCAATCCAATAAAGAATATAATTTAGTTTTTTACCTTCTGTTGTGGGCTTAAAACTCAACTTCTGTTTGATACCCAATTCTATATTACGATACACAGAAATAGGAATGGTGGCATAAGAACCTATACTAAAAAATTCAAAAGCTACTTCATCTATTTTTCCGGTATCTGGATTAATATACATAGATAATACAAATTTAGATCCTTTAACCCGTTGTTTCTCTGTACTGGAAAAGGCTTTATTAATAATAGATTTACAAGTGTAGATAAAGTCGTTATTAACGGTTTCTATGATATCAGGTGTATCATCATACATTATAAAATGTTCTCCTGTACTGCGAATTATTTGGGGAGTATATATCCATTTATCGCCTTTTTTATAAAGAGTTACCATGCCTGATTCTCTCACATCACATTGATAAATGTAATCATTTTCTGTAAATGTTTTAGTTTGGGTGTAGTAACTTGGCTGTGCAAAAAGATATAAGGTGCAGGATATCAAATAAATAAATGTAATAAATGTTTTCATATTCAACAGTTTCTAGTTAATTCTCGTATATTTTCAAAATTTACTATTCCAACTCTGCCTAAATCCAGAGTGTATTTACTTTCTGGATATCCATTTGATTGCAAGGCAGGAATCACTACGTTCAGAAGTTCTAATTCCAAATTATATAGCTTTGTGTTTGGTTGCAGATTTCCCTTTCTATCAATCAGGTTATTCAGATTCGCTATTGCCTTCCAGCGCAGATGTTGCATATCTCGCTTTTTCCAATAGCTGTCACTGGTATATTCTGGTAAGCTACTCTGGTAAAGATACTGTGCATAATGCGTTTCTATTTCCATATTTAATTTAGCACTGCTCATACTATCATAAGTTTCTCTGTATGATTGATATGCATGAAGCATTTCATGGAAGAAATCACCACTTGTGGAAGCTGTGGTTAATCTTATTCCGCTTCCGTTTAAATCGAAACTAGAGTTTTTATCTTTGGTAAATTGAATCGCTAAAGTTTTTCCTTTTAGTGATTCTTTTAATCCATTGTATAGGGCTTTTCCCATACAGCTTTTTGTAATCTTTTCCAGCTTTTCTTCGATCACTTTCCAGTTTTCTTTTGTCATACTTGAATTGCGGAATATCTCTTTGGCTTTAGGAGCTATTGGTTGTGGTTGATAACCTCCTCCACCACCTCCACTCGTATTTTCATTAGGATCCCATTGCCCGCCAATATTACTATCTTCTTCATAAGTAGGTGTTTCGATGCATACTTGTACTTTTTCCCATGTTCCCACCTTGCGACATTCAGAACCGAAGCTGAGACCGTATTCTGGATCTTGATAGGTAAATCCATTACATTCATTATGTTCCATATAGACCGATTCAGTGTGGCATACTGGTTTTAATACCATACCACGTGTATCTATGGTATCCTGCATTCTTGAACCTTCTTCTGTCCCCTGGCTGATTGTAGCTACAATCTTTCCATCTTCGTATTGCCAGCCGTTGACCAAACTACCTTCCGGTTCATAGAAGTAAACACTACCGCTAAGGTCAGGAGCTCGGTACAAGTAACTATTATCTTCAAAGTGTTTAGCTTTCATAAGATAGTCATAAGTGCCTACGATGTGCATCACAAAATTGATTATTTCTCCTGATTCCAAATTCTTGATGATCACCATTCGGGAGATGTTGCGTATCTTTCCCCTTTCTGTTTCCTTATATTTTTCCATGGTTTCACTATCCATCAAGACTGCGCCTCCTCTTGTCAATAGAGGGACTTCCACTACCTCAAACTTTCCTTTTCGATTCTCGTAGCCTTTCTTCCAATGCAACTTAGTCATTAATTCGAAATGGGTAACAACAGAGCGGGTAGTAACTACAGGTGTCTGATGAGCTTCGTACCAACTCCGTGCTACATCTATACTCAGCTCACGGTTTTTACCTTTAATAATTTTTCCTGTCGTTTCCTGTGAGTCCAGATCTGTTTCGTCCTGTAAGCAGGAATACAGAATCAGACCAAAGATAAGTAGTACGACAAGGTAACAAACAGATCGTTTGATTCTTTTTGTTTTCATGTTCTTAGATTTTAGTGAATACTTATTTTAGCTGATTTTCAAAAATCCTCCGTAATTCTCTATGCGCCTCATAGGTTTCAAAACCGTATACTTTTACTTTTTTGATAAGGTGCCTCATTGGCGCAGTTTCTTTTATTTCACTTCATGCCTCCAGCCTAAAAATATGTAATTATATTTGGCGCCTTCCTTTGTAGGTGTAAACCAGATATTTTTTTTCAATTCTGCCTCTATATTGTGATATACAGAAACAGGAATTGTTGCATAAGGACCAAAAGATACAAATTGATATTCTACTTCTGCAATTTTACCATCATCTGGATTGATATATAAAATAATCGTCAACGCTTTACCTTTGACCCTCTGTTTCTCTATACTTGAGAAAGCATTATTAATGATGGAAAAACATTTAGGTTTAGTCCATGTTTCTCTTTTAATATGCTCTTCATTTTCTTCGGCTATAGTTATCGTTTTACCTGTGCTCTTATTGATTTGATCTGCATAAGTAAACTTATTTTCCTTGTTGTAAAGTCTTACAAATTTGGCTTTATCAATTACATCACATTGATAAGTGTAACCTTCTTCATGAAATGTTTTAGTCTTGTCATAATTTGAAACTTGAGCAGAGATTTCTATTATTATAGACACAAGCCCAATAAATATAATCATCCTTTTCATACTAGCAATTTTTAGTAATTTCTCTTAGATTTGCAAAATTAGATTGAATATCCCGATTGCTGTCATATTTATAATCTTTGTATTCAATAGTTCTTTTAAAAGCCTCAACAATGTTAAATTCAACGAATGAATTAACAAGCTCTTGGTCCATTCCTTCATGCAAATAACCTTTGTCATCTAGATAATCATTCAGGGTCATTACTGCAAGATGACGCCTGCTTTTTTTCACTTCAACAGCTTGCCTCCACTCACAGACATCATATTCCAAAGAGCCCTTTAAATAAAGGTATTGTGCATAATGTGCTTCTATGTCAAGATTCATTCTCGCATTAACAAATGATGTATAATTCTTTTCATTTTGGTATTGATAGGCATGTAGCATTTCATGAAATAGTTCATTGCTATCCATATTCTTGTTTAATTTGAGCGTTCGAGTACTGGGGTCATATATTGCTTCCTTTTCTTCCAAAATCGGAAGGATATAAAATTTCCATTTAGTGCAGTACTGTTGTATAATTTTTTATACAAATTTCCTCCCATACAATCATCAGTCAATTTATCTAACATATCCTCTAATTTCTTCCATTCTTCGTCAGACATATTATGATTTGTGAATAATTTCTTAGCTTTGGGGGCTATTGATTGTGGTTGATAACCTCCTCCACCACCTCCACCTGTGTTTTCATTGGGATCCCATTGTCCGCCAGTATTACCATCTTCTTCATAAGTGGGTACTTCGATACATACTTCCACTGTTTCCCATGTTCCCACCTTGCGGCATTCAGCACCGAAACTAAGACCGTATTCCGGATCCTGATAGGTAAATCCATTGCATTCATTATGTTCCACATAGACCGATTCTGTGTGGCATACTGGTTTTAATACTATACCACGTGTATCTATTGTATCTTGCATGCTTGAACCTTCTTCTGTCCCCTGGCTTATTGTAGCTACAATTTTTCCATCTTCGTATTGCCAACCATTAACCAGGGCACCTTCCGGTTCATAGAAGTAAACACTGCCGCTTAGATCGGGAGCCCGGTACAGGTAACTATTGTCTTCAAAATGTTTTGCTTTCATAAGATAGTCATAAGTACCTACGATGTGCATCACAAAATTGATGATTTCCCCTGTTTCCAGATTCTTGATGATCACCATTCGAGAGATGTTTCGTATCTTTCCGCGCTCTTTTTCCTTATATTTTTCCATAGTTTCACGATCCATTAAAACTGCACCTCCTCTTGTCAATAGAGGGACTTCCACTACTTCAAACTTTCCTTTTCGATTTTCGTAGCCTTTCTTCCAATGCAGCTTAGTCATTAACTCGAAATGGGTAACAACAGAGCGGGTAGTAACTACAGGTGTCTGACGAGCCTCGTACCAACTCCGTGCTACATCTATACTCAGCTCACGGTTTTTACCTTTAATAACTTTCCCTGTCGTTTCCTGTGAGTCCAGATCTGTTTCGTCCTGTAAGCAGGAATACAGCATCAGACCAAAGGCAAGAAGTCCGACAAGGTAACAAACAGGTCGTTTGATTCTTTTTGTTTTCATGTTCTTAGATTCTAGTGAATAATTATTGTAGCTGATCTTCGAAAATTCTTCGTAATTCTCTATGCATTTCATAGGTTTCAAAACCGTATACTTTTACTTTTTCAGTAAGCACTTCATTGGCAAGTCGGTTTGCTTCAGAGATACGCTTTTGCTGATAGTACATGAGAGCTAACTTGTATCGTGCTTTCTGTCGGGAGGGTACCATAAAGTGAGCTGCCCAATAAGCTGTTTCAGCCTCTTTTATTTTGTCTGTACGTTGTAGAGCGTCGCCTTTAAGAATATAGGTATGTGTGCTTGGATATAATTGTTCCCAATAAGTGATCTTATCCAGTAAGATGCTGTCTCTCTGTGATTTGTAAAGAGTATGACAATAGTATGGCCAAAATATTGTTTCATTCTTCATTGCTGTTTCCAGCTGTGAAAGGCTCGTTATAATTTCTTCCGGTGATTGGCTGGAAGTACGATGGGATATTTGATATAATTCCCGGTGGCATTGAAATATTTTTATCAGTAAAGCTTCCTGTCCTGCTATGGCAAGGAAAATGACTGCTTTCAGAAATATATATTTGTGAGGAAGTTGTTTAATTACACATTCTCTTTGTCTGTTGGACATTTCTGCTAGTGCTATAGTCATAACAGCCAGAATCGGGAAAGTCTGATCGGGATAAGAAAATAATCCCCAGACAAGTCCGGCTATGTATATCGCCTGGGCGGATAAAGATTGTATCTCGCTTTTCTTATACGAGAAAATGCAATATAATATTCCAATATAAAGTAGCAATCCTGCAATTCCATATTCTACTGTCCAGCGTAAAGGTTCGTTGTAGACATAGTGGTTATTATCTGCTAACTGTTTTTCATATATGCTTCCTTCTTTTTTCAGATATTCACTTTGAAAATGCATATAGTTGGCAGTAAAGCCATGAGGACCAAAGCCGGTAAAAGGCTTCTCTTTTATCATTTGTGCGGTAACTTTCCAGATCAGTATTCTTCCATCAGCTGAGGCCGGTTTGAACTGATATAGCAAGTACGAAAGTAGCGCAATTGTAATCAAGGTTGATATACCCCATCGAAAAGAGATTGAAAAGCGACTATAAATGGAATAGCTGATGATAGCTAATACTGCTATCCAGGCGGAACGACAGTGAGTAAGCCACAATATGGGCAGAGCTATAATACACGTAAGAAAACTCACTAAATAAGTATATCTATGGATTGCATCTGACTTGAAATGCGATAATACCATTATCGGAGCACTCAGTAACAAGCATAATATTCCGGCATAAATTGTAGGGTTGCCATAAGGACCTGTTATATCAAAATGAGGATGATGGGAGGGAAGTATATGCAGTATCTGCATATAACCGATAATTGACAGGACTAAGGTAGTTATGAGGATGATAGTATATAAGAGAGTGCCATTTAATCCTCCTGTCTGACGTATGCTCCAATATAGTATGATCAGAGCAAAACGGGCTAACCCGAAAAGGTTAGAGGTAGGAGGATAAAAGTATATGTTCCCCACCGCTATTAAAATAACTAATAAGTCTATAATAGTTAGTCGGTGAATGAATTGTTTAGTGGGATAGAAAGCTGCAATACCTATTACTGTCGCTAGGAATGTACAGGTAAACAAGAATGATTGATGAGGAACATCAGGTATTTCTTTTATCGGATTGAATAATAAGCCTAATAAAAGGAATCCGATAAGTAAGGATACTATATTTTTTCTGGTTATTGCCATCTTTGTTTTTAGGCTTGATTTTCATTATAGTATATCAAATACTTCCTAATAATGGAATTGGTGTCAATAAAGCGAAAAGAGGAGATTATATAAACCTCCTCTTTTCTTTAGAAGTTCCTAAAAACCTTGGCTCTTACCTTAAAACCTATTTATCTAACTTGGTTATTTTCACCCAGTCAATTTCCATGATGGCAGGTAAGTTGGCATCATCGATAGGGCCTGCCCATGAGCCCTCTCTGTCTCCTCCCAATCCCATGTTCAGGATGAGGTAGAATGAAGAGTCTTTCGTAAACGGCCATTGCTTCATTTCCGCTTCATTCTCCAGTTTCAGGTTCGAATAAGAGAAAGTTTCCTGACCATTGACGAAGAAAGTCAGCTTGTCTTCGCTCCATTCTAAAGCGTAGATGTTCCAGTCTTGATAATTGCAAGTTACTTGTGCGGTGTTGGACGGATCTTTGATGTTCAAATCATACGTGTAGTGAGTATGTATCGTATGATGGATTACGGATTCTTGTTTTACATGTTCCATGATATCGATTTCTCCGCAATTCGGCCATCCGTCATAGATATACTTCTTCGGCATCATCCAGATAGCAGGGAATGCGCCGTTGGGGTAACTGGTGATTTTTGCTTTTACTTCCACCCGTCCGAAGGTGAAGTCAAACTTGCCTTGTGTCTCGATACCTCCGGCTTTGTATTCGTCGCCAATTTTTTCAGCTTTGAGTATCAGTCTGCCGTCTTTTACGTAAGCCTGGTCATAGCTTTCGGACATTTCGTCGTTCCAGTCGGAACCTGCTTTCTGGCAGAGTACCCATTTGGTCGGGTCCGGATTGCCGTCCACATCGAACTCGTCCATGAAGAGAACGTCCTTCATGGTGTCGTCAAACTTGGTCAGTACAATAGTATAGGTCGTTGTCTGATTGTCTTCGGTGGTGACGGTCACTGTCTGCTCTTTTTTCCAGTTGTGTACAAATGTTGCCGGGTCCGGTGAGATGGTGGCTCCGTCGCTCATTAGCGTATAGTCTACGCCGGTGATGGTATTGGCATCCTCGATCGTACCGATTTCCACTCTGTGGGTTGTCTGGTCTATCTTCCCATGATAATAGGAAGTCGTATTCGCTGACACATTATTTATTGCTACGGCAAAAGCGGTGAGCGGATATTTTTTTTCCGGAGTGATGTAATTGGTCTCATCATCCGAACAGGCAGCAGTGGAAAATCCGATGATTGCCATGTTCAGTATAAGTAATATTTTTCTTTTCATCATACTCTTTTTCTTTTTATTGATTTTTGAGTTTGTTAGAAGCGATTGCCTGATTGGGGGAGTTCAGGCAATCACTATCTTTAGAGAATTAGTCTCCCCATACTAGTGGAGCGATGTATTCCCATTTAGTCAGTGTGGCACTGCCGCCGGAAATTGTCATCGAGAAATTACCACCATCTTTGGTATCCGAGAATGGTACTTTGTAAGTATCACTTGTACCGTTAGCGTCTATCACACCGTCGCTGGTTGCTTTTCCTATGACTGTACCGTTGAGAATCCATTCCGAGTAAATCCATGATTGTGTTGGATCATTGGCATCTATAGCTTCGCGTATCTCGAATGATAATACGTTTGGCTTGCTGGTATCAACATCACGGCCGCTGTTCTCATTGTATACGTCACCGTTCCACGGTCTTGTACTTAATTGAGTCCGTTTGCTCAGAATATGGAAGCGAAGTTCTACGTCTCCTCCATCAAATGCTTTTCCGCTCCAAGAGAAGAAAGTAGTCAGACTGGCGTCGCCAAGCGGTTCCCAATAGAAGCTGTAATGACCCGGCATTAAACCACCCGGTCCGTAGTAAGCACCACTGATGGATCTGTTTACTTCAGTAACCACAGGTCTTTGTGGATTCGCTTGTTTGATCTTGATTGTCTTCATAAGCGGAGTAGCGCCTTCGGCAGCTTTGGTGCTCAGTACGATAATTCCAGTACGGACAGAAGAGCCTTCGTGTGCGTCTACGTTAATTACGATATCGGCAGAACCGTTGAATGAGGTCTTTTCAAAGTGATACCAGGTATCATCTGCTTCGTTTTCTTTGGATACTTCCCATTCTGCATTCGATTCTACGTGGATGGTGAGTTGCTGAGCCTGTTCATACATAGCAAACCACTTGCCGTTTTCCGGTGTATCCGGTGTCAGCAATACACCGTCTTGTATGCATTGTACTTCTCTGGCTATTTTTCCGTGCCGGTCATAGATGGTTACAATACCGGTACGTTGTTCGCCTGTGTTCGGTGAAGCGGTGACAGTGATTTCTCCGTTCATTTCGCCCGATGCTCCGGATTGGATGGAGAGCCAAACATCACCGTCTGTTACTTTAGCAGTCCATTTCTGATTGCTGAGTACGCTGAATGTTTCGCTGTTTCCTTCCTGGTCGATCATATCCACACCTTCTACATTCAGATAAGCAGTACCTTTCTGGGTCAGAACGAATCTTTTTCCGGTCCAGTAGTCACTTTTAATGTTGAGCGTGTCTATACGGTCGTCCAATTCAGTGTTTTCTTTGCAGATAACAGTTACGGTGTAGGTTTCACCTGCCTCACCCGTACTGGGTGAGATGGTGTACCAATCATATTTTCCGAATACTTCCCACGGGTCAGTTGACTTGACCTGGAAGGAGACTGGTTCCGGATTTTTCGCTTCAACCAGATAGGAGTCTTCTACTCTATAGCGCAGGTCTACCCATTTCTCTGCTTCACTGTCATCGCAACTCTGCAATAAAGAGAATGCAGGTAGCAATGTGGCGAGAGAAATGCCTGTAATTATTGATTTTCTGATATTTAATCTCATACTCTTGAATTTTAGGGTTCGGTTATTATTCTACTGGTTCCCATGTGATAGACTTCACGGTGAAATTGGAAGCTTTATTTGTGGTATGCATTCTGAAGTATACAGGTGCTCCCGGTTCGGTTGCATAAGGATCGGTTATGTTATTATCTAATACGGCAACCTCAACACCATCAATAATCAGTTTAAGAACTAATGCGTTCGAACCTTCTTCTTTGTTGACAACAAGGAATTCGATCTTCTTCACTACATTCGTTTGTTCCGATGTCCAGGTAAATGTTTTCTGAGTCCAGTTTAAGCCTGAACCTCCACAAGTAAAGTTACTTTCTTTATTTGCGTAGAAATGCAAATGGAAGTTTGTATTTCCTGAGTTGGGCCACATATTAAACTCAATCCAATCTTCTCCGGTTAAATTGATAGATTCGAAATCGAATGCGAGACGTCCTTTTTTGAATAAATAGTTAGTGACTATTCCACTGCCATAGAGTGTCATGTAACCGGTTTCCTCATCCACAACATAGTTATCTGCTCCTCCTTCTTTCCAGAAAGCAGTACCCTGGCTGATGTCGAACGTAATGCCGTCAAATCCGTCGATGACTTCTTTGGTCTTCATAATGATGTGGCCGACACGGTTTACCATCAGATTATTAGTCGTTGTTGTCGTTACTTTCAACTCTGTTTCACTCAGTGCCTCAGCTTTCAGCCAACTCTGATATTCCTTAGGAACTTCAACTTTCCATTCTTTGTTTGCGCGAATCAGTACAGTCTTTTCCATACCACTGCCTGTTCCGGGCATGCTGATTGTTGTACTTTCGGGATCTTCTTCCAGTTCAATGATCACTCCATTTTGAGTAATGGTAAAGGTGTATTCTTCAAACTCAGTTTTTACAGTCAGCGTGCCTGCTCTCTTGGCGCCTGCATTGGCAGGCAGCGTCACAGTTACGGTTTCTGCTATGGCATCTTCATTACCTGTACCGGATGTTTTGTCGATATTGGAAAGGAAAGCGGTGGAAGGAATGATTTCCCAAGCTTTGTTGGAAGCAATGGTAAAGGTGATGCTGCCGCCTTCTGTCGGTACCAGTTCATCGTAAGGAACCACCACCAGGTCTTCTTTCGAAGCCTGCTCGATAGTAACTACCTTGGTGCCTTCAACGCCTTCTGCCTTGATAGTCAGTTTGGCTGTACGTGCTTTCTTTCCTGTATTGTTTTCCATTGTCACCACAATCTCCGACACCAGTGAGCTGGCTGCACTCATCGAAGGAGTCGGCTTGCACCACTGCTGGTCGCTTTCGATCGTCCAGGGAGTGTTGGAGCTGATATTGAACACTACATTGCTCGGAGAAGTTGCCAAAGCAGTGTAAGACTCCAGAGCATCTATCTGGATATTGCGAGGGCCTTCCGGCTGTGAGTCGATGTCAAACTCCTGGCATGCTACAAAACTGAATGTGCACAGTGCAAGAATCAGTTGCATTAACGTGTTGCTATATAACTTTTTCATATATCTTTTAAATATTAGATTAGACAATTAATTACCATCCTGTGTTTTGAGGATTTAAGTTTGTATTCTTGTATAGTTCGCTTTGAGGGATCGGATACAGATACATGCAATCTCTCCAGTTACGGGTTTCGTAAAGGTTCTTGTAGAAGTTGAACGTACCGTCCGCCTGCTTCTCGATCTTTACTCCATATAGTTCCCGCTGGGTAGTATCGGCAATCTTCCATCTCCGTACATCCCAGAAACGATGATCTTCGAAAGCAAACTCTACACGCCATTCATTGTACAGGCGTTCCATGAATTCATCTTTTCCCATGGAAGGAATCAACGGCATATCGGCATTCTTTCTCACTTCATTGATAGCCCACAGAGCAGAATACTTATAAGTCTCATCTGTGTAGTTGACATCATTGAAAGCGTTGACCATAGATTCCGCATACGTTAGTAATGTTTCCGCATAGCGGTAAATCACCCAATGATGCTTGCTGACAGCTTCTTTACCCGGTTCGAAGCTGGTAGCTTCCTGAATGTACTTGCGCAGGAAGTATCCTGTCGGTGAACCGCCTTGTGATACGATTCCGTCGTCGGCGCCACCTTTGAAGGTTTCAATGGTGTAGTCTTTAAACGACATTCCGTTGGCAAGAATAGCGCGGTAGAAACGTTTGTCACGATTCTCATAAGGTGATTGCGGGTCAAATGCAGGGTCTTCGCAAACCCATCCTGTGTTTTCTAGGGTTACTTTGTAACCGTTGACTGTCTCGAATGCGTCCACAAGGTTTTGTGATGGGTAATTGCTGTATGGGATAAGACTGGAAGTGCGTGTTCCCGCAGTCATGCGAAGCGGGAGATTAAACATTTCGAAGTCCGAATTATCACCATTGATCCTCATCAGTACAACTTCTTTTGAGTCGAGGTTGTTGGCACTCTCCTGGGGGTCGAGAGAGTAAAGCCCTGTGTTGATAATATCTATTGCTGCTTTGGCAGACTTTTTCCACAATTCGGTATCCATAGAAGGATTGTGTAGCTTACTGGCAGCATATAGCAGTGCTTTTGACTTTACTGCCATTGCAAAGCCTTTGGTCACTCTGCCGATTTCTGCTCCCGGTTCGTTTACATAGCTGTCCGGCAAGTTATTGGCAGCGTCGTCGCATTCACTGACAATGAAGCTGATTACTTCGCTGAATGGTGTCTTGCCGATTGTATTGGCTTCCTCTTCAGTCAGTACTTCCAATGGCATGGCGATGTCACCGTAGCGGCGTGCCAGTTCAAAGAAGTAGTGTGCCCGCAGCACTCTGGCTTCATAAGGGAAATATTTCAGCTGCTTCATCCAGTTTGTATATTGTCCGTCGTGCTCGTAGCGTGTGAAGTCCACTTGGGCAATCTCTGCTATAAAACTGTTGGCAGCACGTATACCACGATACAGGGTCCATGAATCGTCATAAGTTTTAATAGGCGACCAGTTACCGTTATTGGTATTCTGGATATTATCTGCATAGGCTCCGAATTCGCCGTCATCACTGGCACAGTCGCGCATGGAATATATGTCTTCGGTGAAAATTCCGCCGGAGGTCGCAAACAGTCGGTAGCCTTGTGGCATGTATGAGTATACGTGGGTAAGCATTGATTTGCTTGTACCGAAATACTTGTACATGTCTTCTTTTGTCTTCAGGTTGTTCGTTTCATCAAAGTCAAGGTAGTTGCACGAAGCAAAGACCAACGAAGACAAAATGGTTAAGAGTATGTATTTGGTTCTCATAATGTTCATTTGTTACTTTGCATTAAAAATTAAGTTTGATACCTGCCCAATAACTTCTTGTCGACGGATAAGCGATGCCAAGTTGTTCCGGGTCGGCAAAATGGAGATTGTCTAATGAGAACAGATTGGTGCCTTGTACGAATACTTTCAGGTCGGCAAAGCGAGTCTGCGATTTCGGGAAAGTGTAAGCTACCAATAGGTTACGAAGTTTCAGGAATGAACCGTCACGGTACCACAGTGAGCTGGCACGATAGTTATTCAAGTTTTCTTGAGTAGTCAGTCTCGGCATGGTTGCATTGGTCTTATTCTCCGGTGTCCAGCTTATTTCTTCATTCAGGAATGTATTTGAAATGTTGCCATTGCTTACAAGTGGACTATAAAGCGGACTGTTGAGCAATGAAACAGTGACTCCGGTCATTCCCTGGAAATCAGCGGAAAGCTCCACTCTCTTGTATGAGAAGTTCAGATTGAATCCGAAATAGAAGCGTGGAACAGATGAACCGAACATTTTCACAACGTCTTTCTCGTCGATGCGGTTGTCACCGTTCTGATCTTTGTATTTCACGTCACCGGGAGCTACGTCCGAGAAGGTTTGTTGCGGACTGTTGTTGATTTCCTGCTGGCTGTTGAAGAAGCCGATAGCTTCCAGACCGTACATCTGTCCGATACGGTTGCCCTTGGTATACAAGTAGTCGTACTCCTGATATGCCTGGTTTACATTGACTACCTCTGTATTCAGATATGACATGCTGGCACCAATACCATAATGGAAATCACCGATCTTATCATTCCAACTCAAAGAAGCATCCAGTCCTTTGTATTTATAGATTCCTTCGTTCACCTGACCTACTGTGATACCGATAATACCGGAAGTAGAATTGGCACCTGACACAAGTATATCCGAACGTTTTTCGTAGAAACCTTCTACTGTTGCATTCAAACGATTATCAAAAGCAGCGAGATCAAATCCGAAAGTCGCTTTCTGTGATTTTTCCGCTACCAGGCCGATAACCGGCAGATCGCCTTCGCTGCCACCGGACTGTCCTCCGGCATTCACTCCGAAGTTATAACCGGCACCGCCGCTGCCATAAGACTGACGCCATAGTTCGTGGCTCAGATTGCCGTCCCATCCGGACAGACCGTAAGAGGCGCGAATCTTGAAGAGATTGATCGGTGTCACCTTTTCCATAAACGCTTCGTTGGAGACGATCCATGCAGCAGAAACGGCAGGATAGTTCGAGTATTTGTCTCCGTCGGGCAGGTAAGCTGATCCCGAACGGTTGAATACGGCATTGAGGCTGTAACGGTTGTCGTAAGTATATGTGGCGTTCACCAGCACAGACTGATTCTTCTGAGAGTTGTTTCTGCCGTTTTTGACTACAGACTGCATATCATAAATCAATGCTCCTCCCACCTGGTGTTTGCCAAAAGTGCGGTTATAATCCACCTTTGCCTGGAAATCGCTGCGTAGCATCAGTCTTTCGAAAGGCTGTGTATGCCCCAGTGTTTCGGAGTCTGTACCATAAATGGCGGGAGTTGTCACCAGTGTACCATCGCTGGTGATACTTGCATTGCTGTTCATGTAACGATACTCTTTATTGGTGGTTTCATTCATTCCTCCGATATTATCGAAAGAGACGGATGCTTCGGCTGCCAGTCCTTTGGTCAACGCACTTAAATCCTGACGGATGCTCAGGTCGGCGAGTAGTGTTCCGTATACGTTACGGATGTGTCCATAGTCTTTCAACAGAGCTACCGGATTACCGGTTCCGTACACAGAGCTACCTCCATAAATGCCATTCTCATAACGAATGGGGAATGCAGCAGATGGAATGCCATAGATTTTATTGAAAATAGTGTTGCGTCCATAGCGGGTACCTCTGAGTTCTTTCAGTCTGCCCACAATACCGGCTTTCAGCAATGTGCTTTCCGTCACTTTTACGTCCAGATTGGTACGCACAGTCAGACGTGTGTCTGTAGGTGTAGTGTCGAAACGTGTATCTTCCGTGTTTTTTTTCAACATGGAGCGATCCCGGTAATAGTCTACTACCGTGTAAAAACGGAACTTGTCACTACCTCCGCTGAAAGACATTTTCAGGTTGTGGGTCAATCCTGTGTTGTTCAGCGTTTCATTCCACCAGTCTACATTCGGATAATCATACGGATAGATTCCTGTCCGGAAAGCATCCAGTTCCTGTGCATTGTAGCGTGCAGGCAGACCGTCTCCGCTTAATGCGGTGTTAAGAGCGTTCGCATACGTATAGGCATCTGCGAAGTCCGGAGAACGGAATTGGGTATTGACACCGAAATTATAGTCCACATTTACCTTCAGACCATTGCTTATTCCGCGTTTAGTCGTGATCAGTACTACTCCATTCGCACCACGCATACCGTAGAGAGCAGCGGCTGCCGCATCTTTCAGAACGTAGCATGATTCGATTTCCATCGAAGTGATGTCGCTGATATCACGTGGGAAACCATCAATTAATACTAGCGGGGCATTTCCGTGTATAGAGAGGGTGGATACGTTATCGGCTGACGAGCCTGTACCCTGATATACATTCAGACCTGCCACTTTTCCATACAAAGCTTTGCTGATATCTATGTACGGGGATTTTTCGAATGCGGAAGCATTGACTCCGTTGATAGAGTAACTGCTGGTCCGGGAAGATACGTTCATCTGGTAGCCGATGCTCAGTGTATCTGCCAGCTGCATTTCCGAAGCAGCTTTCGATGTCTGTGCATTCAGGGATACCGAACCTCCCAGGAGCAGAGTGATTAATATATAATTTATTTTATTCATTGTTCAAACGATATTAGTTAACGTGTCATTTACCAGCCCGGGTTTTGGGTCATTCCATATTGCTTGTTGATTTCCTCCTGAGGAATCGGAGCCAGATACCACTTGGTATCCCAGTTGGTAGCCCAGTAATGGTCTCCCAGTTCGATCTTCTCGAAGGTGAACTCAGTCGGATTGTTCAAGTCGTTACCTCTGCTTCTGAGTCCGTACAACTTCTTCTTGAAGTCGCTCTGACGGTCTCTGCGAACGAGGTCGAACCAGCGTACTTCTTCAAATCCTAATTCGAGTGCTCTTTCTCTCAGTACGGCTTCGAGGAACTGATCGTGATTCATTGTCTTGGAAAGTTCCGGCAGACCTACTCTCTTTCGTACGTCGTTTACCATTTTGTAAGCCTCGTCGGTAGGGCGTCCGTTGACTTCGTTGAGTACTTCCGCATATCCCAGCATGATTTCCGCCAGACGGGTGTGTGACCATTGTACCGGACCTTCGCGATCGTTGTTTTCCTGTAAGATGTACTTCATGATCAGGAATCCGCTACCGTCTTTGTAGTCGGCATGGTTGATATAAACAGGAGCTGTTGTTCCGTTGCAGTAGGTGTCTCCAGGACAAGCTACATTTTCATACAGACGTGGGTCGCGGGTGGGCACCATTTCGCCTTTTGTAAAGAACGGTTGCTTGGAGGGTGACTTCCAGTCGAAATTTGCCGGAAAATCAGTTCCGTCTTCCCACGGAAACATATCTACATAGTTCAATGTAGGGCCGCTGTAATAACGTTGGCCGATAAAGCTGCTGTGAACATCGGAGCCATATCCTTGACGGGTAGAGATTAATATTTCTGTTCCGCCGCGGTTGTAGTAGGCCTGACGATAGGCCAGACGTCTTGCCCGGTGCGTCTCTTCCGTAGGTTGAATCAGTTCGTATTCACCCCGTCTCTGTACTTCCGTGAAAAAGGCTGCGCCTGCTTCTGCGGCATCTTTCCATCGTTGGTCGCTGTAATTTCCGTAGCAGGTATATTCGTCTGCCTCCGGATGCCATTTGGTGTTTGAGTTGAAAGTCGGACTGGCTGCCCATTGCAAGACCTTGAACTTTAATGCCATCGCTCCTGCCAGTGTCATACGTCCGTCATCAGCTTTCTCGGCTTTCCAGGCCAGATTGGAGTTGATGGCTTCGTTGAGCAATCCTACGATCTTCTCTACCGTTTCGGCAAAAGTGATACGGGGGAAATTCATTGTCTCGTTTACGTCTACATAGTGGTCCAGCCATGTCACACCGCCTACATATCTCAGCATTTCGAAATAGCAGAGGGAGATCAAAACTTTGGCTTCCGCGATCCGTTCACTTTTCTCGCTGGCTGTCATGTCGGGCACTTTCTCTACGTTCTCGATATATAACCAAGCGTAACGGATGGTGGTCCAGTCGGACTTGCTTCCATAACGGTAAGCGGAATTCTTTGGGACGTTGTTGGCACTGAGTGCTCCGTTGTAATAGAGCTTGACAGGCCCATCACTGATATTGTCACGGAAACTGTAACACAAGTCTGTGATTGATTCAAGGATGTTCACACCCAATTTGTAGTCAGAGCCGGTCGGTAGCCCATAAGGTAATCCGGTATTACGGGGCTCAATACAAAATGTGGCATGAATGAGATGTAGGGTGAAGTACGTGAAACCGCCTGTACATCGGTGATTGGCGAATGCCGCGCACTATATTGGGGAAGAAAACAAAAAGTTCCGTTCCTTCCATTTTGCTTCCGTTGCTTCTATATTCATTCCGGTGGAGTGTGATGTAAATAGGGGAAATAATTAGAGACAGATTGAAAAGGTGAAGGAAAAGCTATATGCTACTTCTATTTTAGGCTTAAATAAAGGCTATACACTCCATTTAGACGGGGTATATAGCCTTTAATTAATTTAGATATAGAAATACATTACAGCGGCTAAAAATGCTATTTTCGCGCACTTCGAATAAGTACTCCTTGTTGTATGATCGCTTTTTTAGTAGCGAAGGAAACACCATCAGACAACCCCTTGTGACGTAGGGTTTCTTCCGTAATACCTATCTCTTCAGCAGTAAATTCAGAATAGATTGCTGATATAGAACCAAAAAATCGGCTTGTTTTTTTGAAAATAAGATGAACATGTATAACCTTAGTCTCTTTAGTCATGACCTTACTTTTAGATATTTATAATACTAAAACTTCCATATAGTTACTATATAGAAGTTTTTCTAATTGCAAATATACGAAATAAACAAAGAAAATAAGATGTATTTTTGTTTATTTCGTGATAAATACAGACTTATGGAAAAGATTTAATTTATTGTTAAAATAGCCTATACCCATGCCATCACCCTTTAAACACCCATTAGAAAATGAGAACAAAATGTGAATATCACCCATTAAACACCCATTAAAAAAGAAGTATTTTTATTGTTGAGTTTTACCCTATAATACTAGTATATGCATTGAGTTATACCCTATAATACAACTTTTAGGGATGTGAATATTTTAATAACATACTGAAATACATGTGTTTATAACAAAAAAATAATATTTGATATTAAGTTAACCTTTTCATAAGTAGGGACATTTGACTTTTCAAAGCATCCACATCGTCTTCTAAATGGTTTACTTTATCATAATATGTCGCGTTAATATTAGGCATCTTTGCACTTAAATACCATTCCACATATAGTATAGTATTAATCTCATCTTCCATCAAATTGAAGTTTGGGTAATTAGCTTTATCAACATTATCAGAGGTACAAACTATAAAACCATGTTCATGAAATCTGTTTTTTATGCGTTTCACGTAAGCACGTCCACTTCTGTCGCTTACCACATATACATGATTGTCTTTAATTTCATTCCATTCACTTCGATCCAATAATCTTAAGATGAGATATGAACAATCTAATAATGTCGGAGACATACTTTCTCCCCGTACTTTAACACAGAAATATTTTCTATTCCTATGTAGCATATTGTAAGGAAGCCTAATAGTTTCCACAACTTCTATAAAATCAGGATTTTCACATCCATAACCTGCAGCTACAGATATATCAACGATAGGGATTGACTCAAATTCCGACTCTATTGGAATGATTTTAGAAATTTTCGTTTGATTGTCATCACGCAGCATTGAGCCACATCCGGCAAGCAACCAATCCGTAGAGATATCGCTATAATATGAGAGAAATTTCAATAAGTTATCTTCAGACATTCCATTCGGTTGACTCAATACACCATTGGTTATGCCTGTGTTTTTATAACATTCATACTTTGTAATCCCTTTAAAATCTAAATATTGCAGAATCCTCTGCTTTAATACTGAAAAATCTCTCGTATTTTCTTTCATAATTGAAATATCTCTATTATATTTGCAGCGTGTTACAGATTAACAGCGCTCAAATGTATGAATAATAACTCAAAAATAAAAAGGTATGAAACAAATAATTGAATTAAGAGACACTGAAAAACGAAAGATGATTGCAGAAACATTTGGAATATCTCTCGCAAATCTTAGTCAAATACTCCGTTTCAAACGGAACGGAAAGAATGCAGAAGCAATTCGCAAAATGGCACAAGAAAATGGCGGTATTAAATATACCGAAGGTAATGAATCATCCAAAGTGAAGGTTTTAGATTCTCGCGGAAATGTCACAAGTATTATCAATCAATAATTTATCTGCGATATGAAAACTATTAGATTTATTCAAAACGTGATGGTAGGAGTTGGCATAGTCACTGCTATCGCATTAGTTGACCAGATAGAGGTTGAACCATCAAATATGTGGGCAGCTATTGTGATAACAATCCTTTCTGTAATCATTGTCATAGAACGAGAACTAAGATCGAATAACCAATAACAGAACGCAAGAATAGAACTTCCTTCAGGATAGCAACTATTAATTTGAATTTGCCATGTATTTCAATTGGTAATAGTAGAAAGATTGGGAAGTAGCTACAATTCCGGGGCAGTGCCGGAACTTGCACAAATAATAATATTAATATAATGGCTGAGATATTTAATAATCGGATTTGCGTGTTTGCGAATGAATTAATCATCTTCAATCCCAAAACGCAAGTTGGGAGTGAAGATGGGTTCATTCCTGAAGGAACATACTATTCGATGGCGAGGAACGGGCAACTTATCGTACTCCGTCGTGGTATTCCCGGATGTCCTGCCCTAGTAGATTTTGAAACCATGAGAAAGGACGTTAAAAAGGAGTACATTGTACGTAAGGGTGATCCTCGTGCGGAAATTGCTGCTAAAACACAGAAATCCATATTGGAAGATGCAATTGTCTACAGCAATGCCGCCTACGAGTTTTTCAGTGTGAAATATCGCTATGATGGTGACAAGAAACTTCCCCCCGCAAAGATTGACGAATATACCCTTAATGTGCGCATCATGAACGCGATCCTATCCCTTCGCGATGGTCGTAAAGCCAACTCAATAGGTGGCGGAAGTACACGGATTAACGTTTGGGAGAAACTTTGTAAATTGAGCAATGACCTGCTGACACTGAAAGACCCGAACGGACGTGATATTTTTCCTCATAACCTACCAAAGAACTGGAAGGCTTTGAAACGTAAATGCGAACAATATGAAGCGGCACGACGGATCAGCGAAGAAGAAGGCTATCGCAGTGTCATTCATAAATCGTATGGCAACAAATACGCGGCAGTCGTAATGAACGAGGATGCGAAGGCGGTGATGCATAAGTTAATCAGCATGCATAACAATCTGAATAATGTTCAAATCATGGAAGAATACAACAAAGTGGCTTCCCTGATGGATTGGAAACCGATTGACAGTCCTACCACCGTTGAGAACTGGAGACAAAAATTTGCTCTCACAACAATGGCGGGAAATAAGGGGGACAAAGCTCTGAAAAACACACGCATGAAACAGATACACCGTGAAGCCCCGACACAAGCACTTACTTACTGGACGCTGGACGGATGGGATGCGGAACTATTCTATCAGAAAAAGACTCCCAAAACGGTAAAGAAAAACGGTGAGGAAAAGAGATATATGTACACCACTTATACCAACCGGAAAACGATGGTAGTCGTACTTGATGCCTGTGAAAAATATCCGGTCGGATACGCCATTGGTGATCATGAGTCACCCGCGCTTATCCGTGAAGCATTACGAAACGCAATACAACATACCAAAGAGCTGTTTGGAGAACGCTATAAGCCTTTACAGCTACAAAGCGACAATTATCAAAAGAAGGTGATGGTTCCCTTCTATGAAGCCATGACCAAGTATTATACACCAGCCGCTTTGGGAAATGCAAAGTCCAAAATAGTAGAACCCTATTTCAAACGCCTGAATGTGGAATACTGCCAAAAACAGGCGAACTGGTCAGGCTTCGGTATTACTGCCGACAAGGATAACCAGCCTAATTTGGAAGTATTAAACCAGAACCACAAGTTCATCCCGGATGAATCCACCGTTATTGCACAATTAGAAGCTATTATAGCGCAGGAACGGGCAAAGAAGATAGATGCTTACCGCACTGCATGGGAACGCACCGAAGAAGCCCGTAAAATGCCTTTCGGGATTGAGGAATATCTGATGCTCATGGGGGAAACCACCGGACGCACGAATAAGATCACGGGTTCGGGGCTGTTTATCGAGTTCATGGGTGAACGAATCTGCTTCGACAGCTTCGACCTTTCCCTCCGCGACCATTACAACGAAGACTGGATAGTACGCTTTGACCCGGACGATATGAGTCAGGTGCTTGTATCGAACGCAAAACGCCTGAAGTCCGGTCGTGTAGACAAGGAGATTGGGACATTGCAATACGTACTGCAACGTGATATCAAAGTTCCGATGGCTTTGGCTGATCAGAAACCGGAACATTTTGAATACCGGACACGTGTCGACAGGTTCAACAATGAAATGGTGGAAACGGTAAAGGAGAAGGTGAAAGACGTAGACAGGCGAATCACCACCATTTGTCAGCGTATTCCTGAAATAGCTGCGGCAACAGTCCTTGACCGATACTTGATTACTGACAGTTTAGGGCAGCATAAGGATGTCCGGTCGAAAATGAGGGATGATGCCACGGACGCGGATTTCACGGAAGTGACTCAACATATCACCCGACAAAGTGTAGTAATGGCTTCCACCGGAACGGATGATGAAGATTACGATTACAACCCACTGGATATGAATTTTTCAAGATGATTTAAAAACAATTTAAAAGATATACAACATGGATAATCAAGCATTAAAAACGTACATAGAGAAGTTAATCAATCGCGGATCATCTGCAACGGAATTGGCGCGGAAGTGTGGAATATCGGACACCGCCATGTCCCAATTCAGAAGCGGCAAGTATGGAGCGAATGAAGACTCCATCGCAGAAAAGATTGCTTCCGGTCTTAATTATTACGAAAACGCCTGGAATGTAGTGGAAAGCGTCACCAGTTACCAGCAGGTACGCACCGCGTTCGTTGCCGCAAAAAAGAATCACAAATGGATGTGCATATCTTCACGCTCCGGCAGTGGAAAAACTCAATCCCTCATAGACCTTTATAACATGAGTGCTGATAATTCAGTCATATATCTGAAATGCAGGAAGTGGACAGCCCGTAAATTCCTGACCAAGTTAGCTACATGTATGGGAGAAACAGTAACGCGCTATATGGATAACGATGACTTGATGGACTTAATTGTTTCACACATTAACCGTATGGCTGGAAAATCCCCTTTGTTAATACTTGATGATGCCGGAAAACTGGCGCACAGTGCTCTCTGTACGCTTATACCTCTATATGATGACACTTTACACCGTATGGGGGCTATCGTAGCCGGGACAGAGACGCTGGAACGTAATATCAAGCGTTATGTTGGTCGTATAGAAGGATATGACGAAATCGACGGTAGATTTTGCCGGAACTATATCACGTTGCTAGGAGCTACAAAGAAAGATGTCAAAGCCATTTGCGCGGCAAACGGGATCAATGATACAGAGGAACAGGAAACCATTTGGGGCAAGTTGAACAAAGAGAAAAAAGAGCCTGTAGCGGGAAAATTTGTTTGGTTTACCGATGATTTGCGCGAACTGTCCGGCATGATCGAAGACCGTATAATCAAACAACAAATCGAGCGTGGAGAACTGGCATGAAAGTTTGGAGTCAAAAGAACCTAGAAGACATCCGACATGAATATATTGATTTTGACGGTGAATGGTATCTGGCATTCGGTCGTCCGGAAAAGTCCGGTTGCTGGATCATTTACGGAAAGTCGGGACAAGGAAAAAGTTCTTTCGCTCTACAACTGGCACGCAAATTTGATGAAATGGGGCTTCGGGTTCTTTATTTAACACTGGAAATGGGTGCGTGCGACGACTTTGTGAATTCTGTTCTTAGTGTCGGCATTCATAGTAAAACAAATAATATAATCTATTCGGATGAAGCCACCATTACAGAATTGGACGAATACTTGTCAAAGCAACGTAGCCCGGACGTGATAATGATAGATTCCATACAATACTTCGAGCAGCAAGGGGGAGCGAAAGCCCCCGAAATAATCCGCCTACGCAAGAAGTATCCGCGAAAGATATTTGTCTTTATCTCGCATGTGGACGGGCGCGAGGTGGAAGGAAAAACCGCCTATGACGTGAAACGTGACAGCTTTAAAAGAATCTACGTGGAACATTTCAAAGCAACATTTATCGGACGTGGCAAAGGAGGTTCACGCGGATATTACATAGTATGGGCGGAAGGGTATCAAAAACATTGGATTGAAAATATTAAAAGCGATAATGATGGAACAGAAGACGAAGAAACCTATCAGTAAAAGCCTTATCAAACGCCTGCATATCATATACAGCGCACAAGGCATTGATGACGAACAAAAGCGGGCTATCCTGCTAGACCTAACGGACGGACGGACAAATACCACAAAAGAGTTGACATACAGCGAAGCAATGTATCTCTGCGGCTATTTGAACGGTGCGAAAAAAGAAAACCGGGATTTGACTATCACCGAACGGGAAATAAGGAGACGCAGGTCGGCTGTCCTGAAGAGAGTGCAGCGGATCGGAATCGACACAACGGACTGGGGAGCGGTAAATGCGTTTTTCCTTGATGTCCGGATAGCTGGAAAGAAGTTTCGCGAACTGGACGGGGAAGAACTTCTCCTGTTGATACCGAAACTGGAGTCAATATTAAAAAAGAAAGAAGATGGCGGATATTAGTGCGGAACAACACCGGATTAACCGGATTAATGAATTACTGGATCGGCTTGACAAGATTCCCGGTGAACTGGATGCCATACACGAGAAATTGTATGCCGGAAATATGGATCGCAATACATTTGCGAAGTTGGTAGACCAAAGGTCATCGCTTTATATTGAAGCGGAAAACAAGGAACGGGAACTGAAAGAAGTATATAAAATCAAATTGTAATTAATCATTTAAAAGTTAATAGTATGGATATTAGTAAATTGTCAAAAGAAGAAAAGGCGGAACTGTTGCGTAAACTGAAAGAGGAAGAAAAAACAGAGTCCATCCAGCGGAAAGAAACCTACGAAGCATTGAGGCATCAATTCATGTTCGATGTGGAAAGTAAACTCATGCCAGTAGTGAATGACGTTCAGGGCTTTTATGATTGGATTGTAGGTGAAAGCAAAGCTTTCCGTAACGTGATGCGGGAATACGGTCAGCTCCGTATGCGTCAGGGTGAAGAGACCGCCACCTTTTCAGTAGTAGATGGGAATTTCAAACTGGAGGTAAAAAGCAATAAAGTGAAAAGTTTTGATGAACGTGCCGATCTCGCTGCCGAAAGGCTGATTGACTACCTGAAGAATTATATAGCCCATTCGGAAAAAGGAGTCGATGATCCGATGTATCAAATGGCGATGACGCTTCTCGAACGTAACCGTCAGGGAGATTTGGACTATAAGTCTATCAGCAAATTATATGAATTGGAGTCACGTTTTGATGAAGAATATGCGGCTATCATGCAGTTGTTCAAAGAAAGCAATGTCGTGTATAAAACTGCAACTAATTACTATTTCCATAAGCGTGACGAGAACGGAGTATGGCGTCGTATTGAACCTTCATTCTGTAGATTATGATTATAGCAGTTGACTTTGACGGAACCATTAGCCGGGGGAAATTCCCGGCTATTGACGGGGAGCAACCATACGCTGGCGAATCGCTCCGGAAATTACATGATGAAGGACATAAAATCATTATTTGGACGTGCCGTACTGGTGATCAGTTATTGAATGCCATCAACTGGCTGTTGGAACGCCAAATACCATTTGACCGTGTAAATGACCATGATCCTGAAAATGTTGCCAAATATGGGGAAGGCGGGAAAAAGATATATGCCCATTGCTATATCGATGACAAAAACATTGGGGGCTTTCCTGGATGGCTGGCATGCATGAAAGAGATTGAACGGATGGAAGAAGCCTATAAAACTATTTTAAAAGAGGATAAAACTAAAGTATGAACAAAAAGAAGGAGATAATACGCACTATCAGAAATTTCAAAAGGATTCTGAAAAGTGGGAATGTGAAAACGGTATTGACCGTTAGTGATTGGGATATATATGCAAAAACATACACTATTGAGGAAATTGCCGCCCGTTTTTTACGGATAAAAGGTTATAATGTACAAATCACCATATCGGATAATACGGAGCATCCTTCCTACCTGTTTGGTTATATACGATTCTATCGTTATGCTAGAATCAAGTTTAATTCTAATTAGAAAAAAGATGAATGCAAAAGACCAAAGAAAACTATGCAAAGCCGGATATACAATCCTGCGTCGCCATGATTACCCCCAGCCGCATATCACTTTTAAAAGCGATATAAATCCGGATAGCTGGAAAAGGTATGGGGACAATTATCCTTCAAAAGCGGAAAGAGACCGGGCAATGAAACGTTTGCTAACAGATGATAAAATAGTAGAAGATTAAATTGGATGTGAAAAAAGATAACACCTTAGAGTATCTACTGATTCTATATTTAATATCAGTAATAGGTATATTTACCTCCTTATCGGTTTTGGCTTATTGTGGAGTTTTAAAACAAAGGGATAACAGCCGGGAAAGATCGGCTTTTGATAATATTAATAAAAAAATGAACCAACAGGATTTTGACGAAGCGATAAAAAGACTTCCGTCACCAACAGAAATAGATACTGATATATACATTATTCCCAGTATTAATACAGGTTGTCGATTTGTATTCCGAAAAGAACATTTTTATATCAGCCCACAGAGGAAAAATTTAGTCATGTGGGTTTTAAAAGAGATACGATACTTATAATCAAAAGAAAATCAATTATGAGTAAAAAAGAAATTTTGATAAAATGGAAAACGGTTGAAACAATTACTCCCGACTTTCCTGATGGTGCAATCTTTATAAAAGAAGATACATCTATTGAGTTCCCTTTGGCTATTGTAGCTTTTCCATTGGGTGGACATGAGAATGGAACGAAAAAGCAACGAGAGAGAGCCAAGTTAATAGCGGCTGCTCCTGAATTATTCAAAGCGTGCCAAGAAGCACTAAAATATGTCTGCGTAGAAGAACCTGCCTATGATGTATTATGTAATGCTATCAAAAAGGCTACTGAATAACCCTCAAACCCAATTAGATATGAGCTTTATAACAAGACAAAAAAATGGGCTTTTATGCCGATTTTCAACGGTGATAGATACTGTTACTGACTACAATATGACAGATGAAGAATATATTGAAATGTGTGCCCAAAAGGCAAGGGAGAAAGCTCAAGAAACATTAAAACATTCTCTCCGTCCGTTTGAAGAGGTAAAAGCATCTTTTGCGCCTACCAATATGAGTCGTAGTGAGTTCAACAGGATTTTAAGATTAATGGAAAAAGAAATAAAATCATAACTAAAAAAATGAAGCGATTTAATACTCAAACAAGGTTTGTTCCTCTAAAGATAGACAAGGACTTTAATGTGGAACATATTCAATCAAAAGATGGAAAAATAAAAGACTTTAAAACGCGCAAAGCAGTTGAGAAGTATTGCAAGGAAAATCATTGTATTTATTGTGAAGAAAAATATATATTCTACAAATGATTATCTATTCAAAAAAAGCCGCGCAAGAAAAAAAACTTTGCGCGGCTAAACTTTATAGTCTCAAATTACAGCAATCGTTCGGGCTGTAGTTTACATTCTCCTTCCAGTACTGAAAATGACTATCCACGTCTTCACAAACTGAAATCTCCCTGAATCCTGAAATCTTATTTAGATATTCGATTTTTCGCTCCAGCTGCAAATGATTATACCCGGCATGCTTCAGGGTGTATTCGGAATAGTCAATATCAAACCATTGCTTCACCCATGTGTTTACCCGCAAGAACTCCACCAGAATCTTATCACATTTGATACTATTCAGAACCTTAAAATCAATAAATTGAGGGATAAATGGGGATAACCTGACAGACACATCAAACCCTTGCTCCTGCAGCTTCTCAATAGCTTTAATCCGTGCAGATGGTAGACACGCCTTTTCAAATGTACGTGAAAGTGTGTCATCCGTAGAAGTCACAGATATTTGTATATGTGCCAGTTTTCTATCCATCAACCGGATATATCTGTCATCTGCCACCATTGAGGACTTTGTCACGATAAGGTAATGTACCCCTTGTCGGTTCAGGTTCTGAATTGCTTTATAGGTTTCCCTGTAAACAGCCTCACAAGGTTGGAAACAGTCAGTCATTCCACCCAAACGCACAACTGTTCCCCGCTCTAATTTACAGATTTTCCTCTCTACCTTGTCCGTCCGGGAAACGGACGGGTTATCAGGATGCCACAATCCCCTGAAATTAAGAAGCGACTTTGCATAGCAATAAGAACAGTCGTGAAAGCATCCACAGCCATAAAGGTCTAAACGTGTCGGATAATTACATTTATTCCCTTCATTTCCGGAGACGGTCTTATAAAAGGACTTAAACTCTGGTGCTTGCGTGGATGTAGTCACCCATTGTGGTGCATTTACTGTATATCTGGCAGTTGTGCTTGTAATTTCCTCTTTTAACATACTCATACTCTTTTTGGATGAATGTTTATAACCGCTTGTCATAGCTTGAATAGCCTTCCACCTGCGGTATTTTTCGTATATATCCCATTTGAATGTTGTCCAAGCAACGTACCAGTGTCCTTTCCATAGCGGGCAGAATATCACGCTCGTAAAAATCACGCGGGCGGGCTGAATAATCTATTTTGATTATTTCCTGTTCACATATATCACCCGTATCGAGTCCGTTATCTGCCCAAAACCATGTGGCGGCAGTGATTGGTTCTTGGCGTTTATAAGCCCATTTGATTGAAGACGCGCCACGTCCATACGGCAGTGGTGACGGGTGAAATATCAATGTCCCGTAAAGCGATTCTTTCAACACTTCCACCGACACCTTTTCCGTCAGAAGCGGGGCAATGGCTAAATCATACACTCCGGTGCTTTCGTTCCAAACACGGTGACCTTTCTCGCGTACACAGGCTTCCGCTATTTTGTAAGCCTGTGAGTCCTTATTTCCTAATATCTTGATGATCATATTCCCCAATATATTTAAATGCCTGTACTGCCCTGAAATGACCTCCGTATCCGGTAGAACATTTATCAGACTTTCCCTTTCTCTGCATGGACTTTGCCATCGAACTTGCGCTTCTCGCTTTATTCGAGCCATAAAGACTGGCTCCTGTTTGTACCCATTTCTTTGAGTGCCGTAAAGCTCCGCATAACTGGGGGTGTGAAGTGTGGAAAAATACAGGTAGCTTTTTCCCGCAACGTCCATTCCCCTTCAGGTGGTATTCGCATACTGCAGCTAAAAATTTAGTACCAACCCCGATGCCTTGCCATTCGGGCATCACCACCAAGCGAGTTGAGCGATATGCGCCAGCTGTGAAAAGGGGGGCTACCGCCAAATGACACACAGGCTCGTTCCCAATGAAACCCACGAAATATTCCGCAGCAACGGGCAATGGCAAGTCTAAATAATAATGCTGTTTAAACAGTCTTGGGAATACAGTTCCCCTGACTTTATAAATTTGAAGTTCGAGTTTTGGACGTTGCCGAAGACAGTCACGGCTATAAAACCGTGCCTCCGCAGTATCGTACACCCAATCCGGCTGCAACCATTCAATAATATCATAATGACAGGACAGAAGGACAATCTTACCTTTGCCACGTCTCCAAGTTTTTGAGAATGCTGCTGCACCCACTTTCGCGATCTGACGGTCAATCACGGACGTAAATTCATCAACGACTGCACGCTCCGGACGTTCGCAAGCCAGGCGAGCTAAACCAGCGCGGAATTTCTCACCGTTCGACAGTACATTGAAAGGTCTTAACCATGCCGGAACATCACCCAAACCTACAGCCGAAAGCATTCCAGTGACTGTATTAAAATCCCCGTCCGGAGCGATGCAGTCAATAATAGGTTTATTGCTGTCCCAACCGGAGTAAAGGTCATAAATCGGCTCGTTAAAGATTTTGCTTCCGATACTGGTTTTTCCACTTCCTGACGGTCCGACTATCAAACCTATTTGCCATTCCTTGTCCTCGATGGGCAATTCAGCTACCTTTTCCCAATCACAACCTTTTTCCGCATTGAAAAGGCTCTTTACCCTTGCAGCGCGATAGCTGTCAAAATCGCTGCAATGGTGTCGTACTTCTACTCTCATACACTTACTACCTTTAAAGTTAAACCTTCAGCTTTCAGGCGTTCATAAATAGCCTGCTGTTCCTTTTCATCTGTGCAAATGACGATAACGCCATATTGCGGTTTATACGTATATTTTCCCATAACTAATAATTTTGAGTTCGGGACAAAAGTACTCCGGGGCTGTCAATCCGGCACGATACATGAAGCCGTTTACACTGCAAACGTTTTGCAGTCACTTTGGAAACGCTTGATAAGACTATATACCTTTCTCTCACTGACAAGGTACTTGTCAGATAATGCTGCGACTATATAAGACACTTTCTCACCATGTCCTAACAGTTTCATATAATCCGCATACAGATCGATATAGCGACAATCCTCAAGCCGTATTCCGGCATCCTGCAATTTTTTCAAGAGCTCCCGATTAAAGTTTAATATCTCTATGACTTTCATAATACAAATTTGATTATCTTTGCAATGCCAATCACATAAAGCAAAAATGCGAGTAGACGCAGCAAGGGTCTTTGCCCCCGGCTGTGCGTCTACTCGCATTTTGTTAGTATGTGATTGGCGTCTTTACTAACAGGCTGGGGGCTTTTTATAGCCTTTCCCCCGCAGGCTTATATTCAATTTTGACAAATCATTGGAAATCCGTATATTTGCGCTATAATAATGTTTTTTTATGCGGAATCCTGAAATGACCAAAATACGTGACCGGAAGATGGTAGAGACTTTCTATCTTCTTTATGATAAAAAGCGCATCCGCTTAGAGGATGTTCTTTTGCGTATGAGTCATGACCTGTTCTTCCTTGATCAGAACTACATCTATAAACGAATCTTTTATATATCGGAGAATTTATCATATTACGAGCAATTAAAAGAGGGCAAAAAGCCTGATTCAAAAAAGGATGATATAAGTCAACTAAGCCTTAGCTTTTAGGCGTTGTATCATAGATGGTACAGCGGTTCTTCGTCTTCCGCCTTCTCCGGTAAGCCCCCGTTGCTAATTTTCATTTCACGGTCTTTCATATCGGCATGGCTTGCAAGTTCCATTGTGGTATAATCCATAATTTCACATTCAAAGCTGATCCGGTACAAGTTTCCTGCACCCCCCGACTCTTCCCGTCCGACATGGGTACGTCGGAGCGTGCCGAAGTTCTTCCCCGATTTCCCGTGTAGCATCATCCCCAGCAATGTCAACAGATCAAGGAAGGACAACGCCTCTTCCTGCATTGCCGCACCTTCACAGGTATCGGAAAAGGTTTCGTAAAATAGCCGGAAATCAATCTGTGTGTGAAGCCGTTGAACGAGTAACCCTTCGTCCTCGATGCCCAGTGTATTAAATTCAATGAATACAGCCGGAGACGGGAACGGATGTTCCTCATCGAGAAAACTGACCTGCTCATGCCACATGTCAATATGTTCAATCTCTGGTGTATTTTCCATCTGTTCCCTTAGCTCGGAATACTCATCCGGGATAGATGCCAGGAACTCATTTTTGCCCCGGATTATTTCAACCAGTTCTTTGTAACAGTCTGTCCAAATCATAATTATATTGATTAAATATTTGAGAATCGTTTGTCAATCTCCGATGTTATCCATGCGTCCAGCTGCTTCATAAATGTGGCAGATTCACCCATGTACTGACGTTTTGGAATCCTTATTTTACTGCCCGCCTTTTTGAGTGCCATACCTTTGTAAAAGGAAGCCATTGTAGACAGCCGCGCATTGGCTTTATTTTGCCGTAATTCACCGTTTTTCTTCTTTTGCATAGTTCCGGTCGATTTCATATACAAAAACCAAAAATAACGCTTCATTCGCTCCGTCACGACAATATACCCGCCTTCATTGTGAATATTGGCATACGACAGCGGATCAGTCTGAAAAGTAATGCGGTCTATCCCTCGACTGACTGCATGGATACTGTCGCGAAGTTTTCCGCTTTGTATCAATACACCGCGATCCGAACCAATAGTGATCGATCTCTTTGCCCACGGTGTCAGTGATGTGTCAAGAAACCCCTGCCTGCGAAAATTCTGCTTGAAGAAGTTCACACCCGCAACTTTCGCATAGCGGTGCGCATCTTCTACCAGCGTGGATAATTCTTTGAAAAAATCAGGTAATTCAGTCCTTTCCATTTGTATTTCAAAATAAAATTGTATATTTGCAATGTTCGCGGCTGTAACAGGTCAAGAACTCCCTTCAGGAGTGTCAGTTTCGGCTGTCACTCCTGAAGTTCTTTTAAGAGTTCAGTTACTTTTCCGGTTTTTACATCTTTCCAAGACACCTTTACCGCCTTCCCGGAATAAATGAATATCATCTGCTGTCCGGAGAACTTGTCCCCATACAGTTTGTATATCCCGTTCAGTTTGTTCTGCACCATTTCCGGTTTAATGCTTTCAAATGCATCAAGATTGAAAACGGTGAATTCGCACTGCTGCTTACGCGAACTGTCCAGCCCGTTTTTAATTCCGCCTAATCCCTGAATATTCTTCAGGTCTGCCAGCTTTTCGTTAATCAAATATTCCGGGTTCTTCACACCGTCCTCATTAATGTGCGGGCGGATTTTAATCTTCATTTTCAGTTCCTTTGAAATGACACGCGCGCTTTCGACATTCTTAACCAAGTCTTTCGGATCAGCAAAATCGCTGATCATCACTTTCGATTCCGGATCACGATGGTAAGGAGCGTATAACTTGCTCCGTTCCGTCTCCTTCCTGATTTTTGCCAAATGCCCATCAGGCATTGAGAAATAAGGATGTGCGACCGTGAATATCTCACCGGATTGCCCTACGTTGTTCGCAAAGGCATCCGGTATCGTCACAATAGGCGTAGCAGGCGTTTCCGGTTCGTCCGTTTGTTCGGCATAACACCTGCACCGATATCCGTTTGGCGGGTAGTTCTGCAGCCAAAACGGGTCGTTAATAGGTTTTACGACACCATCCAGTATCCTATGTGATTCTCTTACCCGTTCATCCCCTGCAGTCACATACTTCAGGTTAGGCATTATATCCGCATTCTCCTTGAATTCCTGCCATTCACTGGCGCGTCTGCAGCTTGTTTCTGTCGTTTCAAATTCCGTGCGAAGGTAATTTTCATTATAGTCTTTATGAATTGCCATAACCTTTTCCCGGAAGTCCTCATAAGAAAGTTTTTTCCCCTTATCATCATAAAGGGCATCGTTCATCTCCTTAATTTCCTGATACGTCTTCGCTCCGGAGAACTTGAACAAGTTGTCACGTATCCGCTGGGTATCTTCCGCCAGTTCCGGATCATTATAGTCGTCTTTTCCCCATCCTTCAGCCGCCTTCTTATTCAGTTCCCCGTATGTCTTCCTGAATAACTCCTCATCAATATCTCCCGTTTTGACTTTTCGTTCATAAACTTGTTTCATCACCCTGCCGATGATGCCGCTGAAATCATACTCCCCGGCTTCCATGACGGGTGACGTTACCGCTTCATCGTCCGGTTCGGCCTTTTTTTTTTGAGGGTCTGTTTTTGGCTGATTCGGCAATGTTCCTCCCTGTTGCTCACCACCGGGATTTTTCTTTTGACCAATGATCGGAAGCCCCGTTTTCTTTGCGACCTCTTCGTGGTCAAATTCAAAGGTATAAGCCAGCTTGTTGATCGCTTCGATGTATTCCGTGATAGACAAACTTTCCGTGTCGTCCCACTTCAGTTTCAGCCTTTCAAGTGGTTTATATACCGGGCTTATTTTTACCAGTTTAGGGATGATAATATAGTTAAAATAGAACTGGAAAATCATCTTGTCATATTCGTGCCGTGATTTTTCAACACGTTCATGGACTTCTGCCGTACCTTCCCACGCCCCGTTTTCAGTTGTACCCGTCTGACCAAGCAGACGTTTACTGATTTGGTTGTCACATCGTTCCTCTAACGGTAAAAAGGCATTGGTTGTATTTCCTCCGGCTTCTTTCCCATACTCGACCTTTTCATTTCCGGACAGGACTGCAAAGAAATTATTCCTGAAATCCAACATCATCTCGAATAATTCGTCCAACCGTTTTTTATCCTGTCGGTCTGAAGTAACGAAAACAGGAGGAATGCCATATTTTTCAATGTAATTCATCCATGATCCCAAACCCAGTTTCTTTGCAAGGATGATAATTGACAGTTCATTGAGCATCCCCAAAGCCCATGCGTTTCCGAACTGGACATAATAGGGTTCAAGTGCACCGTCCTTATATGACCATCCGGTTTTGTCTGACTCTTCCTTGACGATTATCATCTGTTGCGGGATATAGTTGGACATGGGAACTTCTTCTACATGGCTGATTTCCAAGTTTTCATCAAGATGGGAAATGTCGGCAAGCGATACTCCCTGTAACTGATGTAGAAAACAAATTCTGATAAGCTGGTGAAACCACGGACGATCCAGCAGTTTCTTTGCCTCCTCGTCCTCATTGCCATTGTCATCGACAAGGTTGAATTCTGCCTGTTGTACAGGTAATACACGATTGTCAATCGTCGTTTGTAAATGTTCGTCATTATACAATGACTGGTAGAACCTGTACAGCAAGCCACGTCGCGGATCATCCGGATCGGTTGCCGAAGTTACCGCCATAATCCAATCATCAATGGTCTTTTCCCGGTAGACGACAGCCTGCCTTTTATAAGCAGCACTTGACGAAGATTGTGTCCCACTGCTATCCATCCGAAAATAATACTCATTAAGTACATTCTTCAGACTCATTCGACGAATTGCTTTCTGCTGAAACCAGTTGAATATTTCTCTTAACTTCTTGTACATAACATACCTTTTAAAAGCGGTTTAAAAACTATTTAAAGAAACCATCCGTTGTTCCGTGTATGACCAAACAGAATGGGAGATTCAACATTGCCTTCTTCATCTGTTACCAAAGGAATTTCAGGTGGCAGTGACATGATTCCGTCACGTAACTTGGCAAGTATAAGGTCAGCCCAGTCGTTCATGTCTGATAACGGGTTATTTCCCGTTTTCCGGGCTGCGTTCCGACTTACCGCACGGAAAGCGGTAATGCAGGATATTATCCGGATTAATAACCCCGTTCGTATTGGGGGAATACCGAATATCTTTTTCACGTCATAACGACCGCTTATATAGGCGGACACTTCACTGATGACAAGATCTTCAATCCCGTTCAAAACTTCCTCGTCTTTTTCGATACTTTCAACCAGCAACCGATTTTGTATGACGGTCGTCAGGTCATCCATGTTGATATACTTCATAGTTACCAAGTGTATTTACGTTTATATCTTCCCGCCTTCCACGGGCGTGTCGCGGGCTCGTCCTCTGGCTGTGGAGGATCAGTATATATTTCAAGTTTCCTCACAGCCTGTTCGTCAGCGTCCGGGCTGTCATCATGCTCTGTCATGCCCGGTTCAACAGCATACAACTGTTTCAAGCCGACAGTAATGTCCGGGCTTGCTTTCAGTTCCTCGTTGACATGCATCCGGGAATTCTGATAATATGGATGCATGCTTATCATACGAAGTATCTTGTTCGTTGTTTTAGGCGTCTGTACCGGAACAAGGTTCAACTCTACACCTGTCTCCGTCTCGGCTTCCCCTATGATACGCTTGACTTCGTCGTTCCAAAATTGGGACTCGTACTGCCAAAAGCAAATAATGTCCTTTGCTCTGAATTCAGCCTGCTTCATGCACATCCATTGTACGCAGAGTTTCATCTTTGACTGCTTTACGAATCCGTCTATCAGCCAAAAATCATTTTTATGCCGTCCCCAAATCTTACATGCGTTAAAGTCACTCGTATCTGTCCCGGCATACGCAATGTCCCAATGTGCCACGATCGCATTCATCGTGTGAAGGTCAGGGAGCTTTCCCCACTTCACCATTTCGGGCTTGAATATTTTACCCTTGACAAGCGGTACGTGGTTATATTCCGCATGTGCCGCGAGAATACCCATGTCCTTTTCCTGTTGACGATAGAACTGGGGGGAATACATCGATTTCCACGCTGGTTCATACGTTACCGGATCATAAGCCTTCACCAGATGCCAGTCCCAGTCGGGATGCCGTTGTTTGAGAATCGTCTGTACCATCCGGGATGCAAAACGGTTGTTAGCACCTATCAGACGTCTGCGCTTTCCCGTCATGGTTGCCAGCACGTCCGCTTCGATCCAGTCCGCATAATCATCCTGCATCCGGTTGTTTTTGATGGTCTGCGGTGTCTCCAAGTCGTCAATTATCCACAGGTCAGGACGGTGTGCGCCTTTACGAAGCCCGCGAACCTTCTGCTTCGCACCGAACGCCTTGCAAATAAAGCCGTTCATCGTTACGAAGTTTCCCTTTTCCCAATATCCCGGATTATACTGCTCGCCAAAGTCGTGTTTCAAAAGTTCGTTTGCCTCGAATTCCGCACGTAAATCTTCCAGCAGGTCACAAGCGCGGTCAAATGTGTCGGAAACGATACACATATAATGCGTCTCGCCATTGATCCATAACCATAGGGGAATGATCACATCGTTCCATACCGATTTTGCAAGTCCGCGTCCCCATTCGGCATATCCTTTATAAATTGGATCGTTCATCACCCTATTGGCATGAGCGATCTGAAAGTCCGCACAGTCTGCGGTCGCATAATGGGGAAGATAGGTTTCGACAAGATACTTGACATCCCGCTTCGCACGCTGTATGCGGTTCATCCGAACTGTCAGCGATTCGTCCGGATCAATCAGGTTGCCCGTGCACCGCGCACGTTTTAACTTCTCCTGATACTCCTTGAGGGCTTTGCTATCTTCGACTTTCATTATCCCAACATTTTTGCGGCTTCATAAAGGTGGTTCTCCTGAAAGTCCAGTGTTTTAAAATAAAGGTCTGCATCGTACACCTTCATCGCATCAAATATCCGGCTCATGACATCAATGTAAATAGCGAGCGTAATCCGGTTCTTTTTGTCCACCTCTTTGAGCTGGTTCCCCCATTGCGCTACACTGTTGTCAAGTGTAGCCGCCTGTTTCCGTAGTTCGAGCACCTTGTCGCTATCACCTTCCGCAATGGCTTCGTCAATCATGCGCAGCAGCTCCAGTTTTTGGTCTGCAAGAATGTTGATAATCTGTTTTAGGTTGTCACCCTGTTTTTGTGACGAAATAACAGATGCCTGACGTTCTTTTTTCCAAAGTGCGTCATTCTCATTAATCCAGCTTGAAACAGACCTTTCCGACACGTTTATGCGTGTGGAAATCTCCTTGCACGTCATTCCTTCACGTACATAAAGGTCGTGCGCTTCCTTCTTCAATTTACGGTAGTACTCTTTACTTGGCATATCGCTTCCTTTCGTTTACTGGGGCAAAGGTCATATTTCATCATCACCTGTGGAAAATGGCTTTTCATGTTGGAACGTATTCTTTCCAAGTTGGAAAAAATACGTCCTTGTTAACACTGTTTTTTTTCCAACTTGAAAACGCTTTTTCCGTACCCGCCTTTCCTTTTCCAATTTTGCAGCATGAATTTTAAATATCGCGAAAATGAATCTGACTGCAACAGCGGAAAACGGACGTGCCCGGATCGAACTCAAAGGCACAATATCAAAATGGAGGGAAACGGAAGCTGAATTCACTTCCAAAGTTGAGGAACTGATCAAATCAGGGATCAAGGACGTGCACATCTATATCAACAGTCCGGGTGGTGAATGCTTCGAAGCCAACGAAATCGTGAACGTGATCAAGAAGTTTCCCGGCAAAATTACGGGTGAAGGCGGTGCACTGGTAGCCAGTGCGGCAACCTACATCGCTATCAACTGTACATCGTTCTCCATGCCTGCCAACGGGCTTTTCATGATCCATCAGGTCAGCGGAGGGGCATGCGGGAGAGTCGCTGATATTGAATCGACTCTGGAGGTCATGCGCAAACTGAATGAGCACTATCTGAATGCCTTTCTTTCAAAGTGCACAGACAAGAAAAAAATCCGGGATGCCTGGGAGAAGGGAGACTACTGGATGAGCGCGCAGGAAGCGAAGGAAAACGGCTTTGTGACGGAAGTTACAGGCAAGGCAAAGGTCGATAAGGCTACGGCACAAATGATTACCAATTGCGGCTACACAGGTGAAATTGAGATTACTGACTCTATTAATAACGAAAAATCAAAAAATGACATGGATTTAACAATGTTGACTACCCGCTTCGGAATGGACGCAAGTACCACGGAAGCACAATTCATTGCACAGGTAGACGTGTGGAAACGTAAGGCAGACCGCGTCGACATGCTCGAAAGACAGGAGGAGGCACGCAAGGAACAGGAAATCGAAAACATCCTAAACAGTGCGATCAAGGAAAAAAGAATCACAGCCGACGTGCGTGATGACTGGAAAGCGAACCTGACCAGCAATTTCGATACCGCAAAGAAGCTGCTCGACGCCATCAAACCCGTGGAAATGCCGGAAGTTCATGCTCCCAGTCTGACGGATACCACAAACAAGAAATTCGAAGACTTTCAAAACGATCCGGAAGCCTTGAAAAACCTTATGGAAAAGAATCCGGCTGAATACGAACGTCTTTTGAACGACTACGTGAAACGTGACGGAAAATAAAATACTAACCATTTAAAAAAAAGAATATGGCACAACCAGTAGACGGTCTTTATTTGAACAAGTACGTCGATCCCCAACTGTTGATCGAACGTCGCAATTACAGGGCGGACTTCATGCAAGTTTTAGGCTCTGTTCCTGCCGGAGCTTTGGCTGCGGACGGTGTACGCAGAAACAAACTGATTAACAATGTCGGCTTTCGCGTAAATAACACGGAAGATTTCGAGCCGAAGCAAATGACCGGAAAGAATTATATCGTACCGTGGGAAATCTACGATACGGAACCCAGTTCCTGTACGGATGACGAAATCCGTTATCTCGCTTTTGACAAGCGCGCTGCTATCCGTGTGAAGCACAATGAAGCCTTTCAAGTCGGTATCCGCAACCATGTGTTGCACAAACTGGCTCCGGAGGATGATTCAAACGAAGAAATGCCTGTTATCCGGACAACGGGTGAGAAAGATATTAACGGTCGTTTGAGACTGTCTTATAAGGATCTGGTCGATTTTGCAACGCTCGCAAAAACATGGAACCTTCCCGTTACCGATGCCTTGTACATAGTACTTTCCCCACTGCATATGGGTGACTTGTTGCTGGATAAGGATGCGTCCAAGTACTTCTATGACCGTAATTTCTACCTTGATCCGGTAACCGGAAAACCGAAAGGCTTCATGGGCATCAAGTTCTTTGAGAATAACGACTGCCCGTTTTATAATGCGGAAACAGCAAAGAAGGTGGCGGAAGGCACAAAACCGTCTGCCGAAACGGACTTTCAGGCAAGCACTTTCTTCTATGCTCCGAATACGTATTACCACATCGAATCCGTAAAATCCCTGTATCGTCCGGAAACGACCGATACACGCAGCAAGAGTCCTACATCCGAATACCGTACCCAAACTTACGGTATTGTAGACCGTATCGAAGATTTTGGTGTTGGTGCAATTTTATCAGGTAAATCCGTATAACGAATTATTTTATGGGAAATTTTACAGGAGTAATCATCAACAAAGCAAATGGCGGGCTGGTACGGGATACCGATACCAGTGACCGCGTCATTCTGCTCGTAGTCGGTGGTTCGGAGATCGGAAAACTTGAATATTACAAGCCGGAAGCCCTGAACGATATCACCGATTTGGAAGCGTTGGGATGGGACGCTGACATCGACCTTGAAAACAAGGAACTGGTGCATTACCATACCAGCGAAGTCTTCCGCCTGTCTCCGGAACGTTCACTGTATTTTATGCTGGTTCCGAAGTCTGAAAAGGTGTCAAGCCTGCTGACGAAGGAAGACTTTGTTAATGCGGTACGTACCATCAACGGAGTAAACACCATCGGTATCTGCTCACTGACTGCGGACGAAACAATTACCGTAGCCGTACAAGAGGCACAGAAGATGGTCAATAAATTCAGGGAAGACCACCTGTATATCGATGCGGTGATATTGGAAGGTGTCGGCAAGTATATCAATGCCATTGCCGACGCTGTCGACCTCCGGCAGTTGGATGCTGAAAACGTCTCTGTCGTGATTGCACAAGACCCGGCATGGGCGGCAAAGGACGAAGCATACCGGACACACGCTGCCGTGGGCAGTGCACTCGGAATGCTGTCTGTCCGCTACGTACATGAAAATATGGGCAGCGTTGATATTGAAAACCACCCACGGACGGCAAAAGGGACAAAGGACTATCCATTGACTGACAAACTGAACGGGCTTTGGCTGGATGCAGCTTTGAGCAATGGCAAACCCTTCTCACAGTTGAGCGTATCCGACCAGAAAAAACTGACTGACAAAGGATATAACTTCGTCGGCAGCTTTCAAGGGTATGCCGGGTTCTTTTTCAGCAATTCATGTACTTGTACGAAAGCGGGCAGCGACTATGCATATATTGAATATAACGCTGTCTGGAACAAGGCGGCACGAATCATCCGCAATACCTTGTTGCCACGTGTAAGAGGCAAAGTGAAGGCTGACCCGTCAACCGGATACATCAGCAACACCACTATCAGCAGTTGGGACGCGCTTGTCAAATCCGCGCTGGAAAGCATGGTCAATTCGGAGGATATCGCGGACTTCGACATTTACATCAATCCAAAACAAATGGCTGTCAGCGACAAGCCTTTCAATATCAAGGTAAAACTTGTTGCAGACGGTATTGTCCATGAGTTTGAGATTGACTTGGGTTTCACAAATAAAATCTGAAAATATGTCATTGTTAGGAACATTAATCAACAAGTTCGGAAAAATAGCCGGATGGAACAGCGTCAAGGTCGTTATGCTCGGTCGTCAGGTAGAGGGCATCACAGCCCTTTCCTACAAGGATAGCAAAGAGAAAGAAAACATCTACGGTGCTGGAGAATTTCCTGTCGGTCGCGGTGAGGGGAATTACAAGGCTGAAGCGTCGATCACCCTTCTGAAAGAAGAGGTGAATGCCTTGCAGTTAGCACTCGGTGCGGGGAAGCGTCTTACGGATATTGAACCGTTTGATATTCCGGTCATGTATGAGTATAAAGGACTTGTCATGAAAGACGTGATCCGGAACGTCGAATTTATGGACAATGGTGTCGACGTTAAACAGGGTGATAAAAGTATTGCCACACAATTCACCCTTCTTCCCAGCCATATCGACTGGAATGTGGCAATGTAGTTTAATAACCGTTTAAAAGACTTTTAAAATGGAAGTAGAAGAAAAGAAAATCAAGACAGGGAAACCTTACGAGGAACTGACAAAGGAGGAAAAAGCTTTGATAGTTGATTTCACAGAAGAAGAACATGCAGGAATGAAACTGAAATACGGGAAACGCCTGAAGCATGTCACCGTACAAGTGGACGAGGATGAACGCTACGACTACCTGATTGTCCGTCCGAATAAAAATATCCTGCTGGCTATGGCAAAGAAAAAGGATGATCTTGAAGAAGCAAATGACATCCTGATCCGGAACTGCGTGGCGGCAGGCAATATGGAGGCGTTGGAAGATTCCGCTGTCTATACTTCAGTCCTGACCGCCATCGGACAACTGATCGCCGGACAGGCGGCTTTTATCAGCAAAGCATAGAGGAATATTCATCAGCGTTCGGTCTTGTCGAGGGAATAGATGCCATCCTGAAAAAAGTATATGGCTTTGACATCCCGGACAAACTGGACGAAGATGAATGGCTCCGGCTCTATGCCGAATACCGCATGTTGCGGAAAACGGAGCTGGAAGAAATTGAAATAGTAATGCACAACGCATTCGCTAAAGTTGTAAACCGATTATTCTCAAAAGACAATGCAAGTGACTCAATGGATATTGGAACTGGTTGACAGGATCACGTCTCCGCTACACGCAGCAACCGATGCAGCCGAAGAAGCTACACGGGTGATTGATGACACGGAAGAAGTGGTTGAACGTCTTGGGGAGACATCGGGAAAAGCAGCCGGAAAACTGGAAGGGTTGGGAAAAGGAATGTTCTTTCTCAACCAGCTGAAAGAAGGTGTCGACAATATCCGTGATTCCTTTAATGATGCCATCGAACCGGGTATCCGGTTTGAAACCGCTGTTGCCGAAATGTCCGGTATCACCAACATGGAGGGGAAGGAACTGGACGTTCTCGCCACCAAAGCCCGTAACACGGCAAAAGCGTTCGGTACCGATGCGGCAGACGCTATGGTCGTTTATAAGGACTTGCTTTCAAAGATTACTCCGGAACTGAAAAAAGCACCGGACGCGCTTGAAATCATGTCGAACAATGTAATGACACTTAGCAAGACGATGTCAAATGATGTTCCCGGAGCATCAGCCGCCATGTCCACCGCAATGAACCAATACAAGGTTTCCCTTGATGATCCGATGAAAGCCGCACAAACTATGACGGATTATATGAACATCATGGCGGCAGGAACTGTCGAAGGTTCTGCCGAAATCAGGGAGGTCGCGGAAGCATTGAAACAAACGGGTAATGTTGCAAAAACATTCGGGGTTGAATTTGCCGAAACAAACTCCCTGATCCAGTTGCTTGACAAATCTGGGAAAAAGGGTTCTGAAGGCGGTATCGCTTTGCGTAACACGATAGTCAAATTACAGGCTCCGACTACGGACGCGATCAAACAACTGAAAGCTGCAGGGGTCAATATAAAAACGATGCAAGACCAGTCCCTTTCACTGACCGACCGACTGCGTGCCCTGACTCCGGTCATGCATAACGCCACAATCATGTCCGCGTTGTTCGGAAGTGAAAACCTTGCTTCAACGATGGCTTTGATTGAGGGTGTAGACCAAATTGACACATGGACGGAAGCGATACAGGGTTCTACTTCTGCGGTCGACATTGCAAATAAACAAATGGATACTTATGCCGAAAAGCAGAAACGTATGCAAGCGTTTATTGACGACCTGAAAATCAGTTTCTTTGAATTTGTGGAACCTATCGCCCCTGCCATTGAAGTTGTAGGAATCTTTGTAGGCGCGCTTGTCACGCTTGGAACTGTCGCATGGTCTATTTCGCAGATCATGTCACTTGGAATAACAAAGATTGCCGGAGTATGGATTGCGTCGATGGCTAAGATGGCATTGTCTACAATCATTAATAGTCGGCTAATTTCCGTCGCTATCATGGGCATCCCTGTCATCGGCTGGATTATCGCAATCATAACGGCTGTCATCGCTTTCGTGGCTTTCCTTTATAATAAGTTTGAAGGAGTCCGTGTGTTCCTGTTTGGATTGTGGGAAGTCCTTAAAACTGGCTTTCTTTCCTTTTTCAAGACGATTCATACCATCCAAATGGGAATCATTGAAATCCTGAATCCGGTTAACTGGTTCAGAGATGACTGGAGTATCAACGACGTATTTGAACGGGTAAAGAAAGAAGTGTTTGACAACGCTGTGGCAATCGGTCGGGCATGGGAAGAAGGCAAGGAAAAAGGACGTGAAAGTTGGCGTAACAAAGACAAAGTCCCCGGACTTGACAAGTTCCAACTGGACACCGCACCAGCGGCAGTCAACAAACCGACCACTGTAACCGCAACCGGAGGAACTTCCGGGAAGGATGTGGGTCTTGGCGGAAAAGGCGGAAGCAGCGTAAGGAATATCACTATGAATGTGACATTCAACAATCATTTCAGGGTTGCGGCAGGTGCGAACATGCGCGATGTTGCGGATAAGGTCAAACGGGAAATATTAGCGGTGATAACCGATACAGTACCAGCAATAGGATAAAGTTATGACAGGAAATACAGCGTTAAATATTGGTGCATTGTTCACGGAAGTTTTCGGAATCTCATCCCCGATTTATCTTCCGTGGGGAAGAACCCTGCAGGATTATGATCCGGGGAAATACACCGGGGTGACAACCATCCCGGATGCCGAAGCCGAAGCGTACAGCTGGATGGGGACTCCGGTCATCGGGACGTTTACCCTTGACGGTAACAAGCAATACAGTACCTATAATCCGGACGGATCACGCGGAACGATGAATATGGCTAGCTTTCCGATGCCGTATGCAACGATTGTAGACTTTTCACGTTCAATGAACTGCTCAAAGACGAAGGTATTGGGCGTTCACGGAACTGTAAAGGAGGTCTACGGGCTCGACGACTGGAAAATCAATATTCGGGGATTTTGCATAGCAGACAAGAACCGGGAAGGTTATAAGACGGTTGCCGAACAAGTGAACGCACTTTGCAAGTTCCGTAAAGTGACGGAAGCGGTCGGAGTTACGGGAAGCATCTTCAACAACAAGGAAATTTACTCCATTGTCATTGATAACATTTCGTTCAACCCGATTCAGGGAAACAGCAGCGTAGTCCCGTTCACGATAGAAGCAACGAGTGATAACCCTTATGAACTGACACTATGAGTTATATGATGTGCAGCCGGATCACATTCCCGGCAAACATGAAACGCGGGGAACTGGTCATCTATACGGTTTCATCGGTTCACATTGAAAGTTCATGGAAGATGCTGACGGACTCCGCTGAAATAGTCCTTCCGAGACGTATCAGATACTTTGCGGGAAAAGACCTGAAGGAACTGCTGTCTGCCGGGGATCAGGTGAAGATTGAACTCGGATATGATTCCGACCTGTACACGGAATTTGAAGGATATATATCGCTGATCGGCTGGGGTGTTCCCGTGACGATCCGGTGCGAAGACGAAATGTATAACCTAAAAAGAAAAACAGTGTCCTATTCCGCAAAAAATGTCACACTGAAGAAACTGCTTGCAGACGTCGCCAAAGGCTATGAGGTAAAAACCAACTATGACGCGGAACTGGGTGCGGTGCGGTATTCGTCCAAGACAGTCGCGGAAATTCTGAACGACATCCGGAAGAAAACCAACCTTCACTGCTATTTCATCGGCAAAACCCTGTATTGCGGAAATGTGTATTCCGAAAAGGTCGATACCGAAAAGGTAAAAATCGTACTGGAAAGAAACGCTGTCAGCCAGGACTTGAACGAAACCAACGGTGAATTTCAGGTCAAGGTAGTCAGCATCGGGGCTGGTGGCAAGAAACTGGAAGCAAAAGCCGGAACGGAAGGAAGCGAGGTTTATAACCTTACTTACAATGAGAAGGGAAAGTCCATCAAGGTCGAAGACCTGAAGAAGTTCGCCAAAGATTTCTACGAAAGCCTAAAAAAGCAGAAGTATCGCGGGGGTGTCGAACTGTTCGGAATACCTGTCGTACATCATGGTATGACGGTTGATCTGAAAAGTGAGGTGACACCGGAAATGAACGGATACTATTATGTTGAGAAAGTGACAAAGGATTTCAGTGACGATGCTACATACAGGCAAAAATTAGAGTTGGGAGGACGCGCGGAATGACAACGGACGAACAGTTACGTGATGCGCTTGAAAAATGGCGCGAAGGGGTTAGACAGGCACAACTGCGCTGGGTAACGGTTGACACGGTTGATAAGGACAACGGGACAATGGACGTGACCGGAGTCATTGATCGGCTTGAATATTATGACGTCCAGTTGGGAATGGGGGCATTATGCATCTATCCGAAACCGGGAACGACTTGTCTGGTCGGAATCGTCGAGGGACAGGAGACTGACGCCTTCCTGATTTCCGCAAATGAAGTGGACGAAATAGTGCTGAATGGCGGGACGTTGGGCGGACTGGTAAAAGTCGGGGAGCTGACGGAACGGCTGAACCTGATTGAAAAGGACATCAATTCATTGAAACAGAGATTGTCCGGTTGGACGCCCGTACCGAACGACGGGGGATCGGCTTTGAAAACGGCATTGTCCTCCTACACATCAGAATCACTGAAAGAGACACAGGTCGGGGATATTGAAAACGAAAAGGTGAAGCAATGAAGGGACTATTACTTGACAAGGACGGTGACATCCGGATTGTTCCCCATACGGGAAAAGACGGGCTGACCGGATTCGTGGTCGGTGACACGCTGATTCAGAATGCGGCAACCGTGCTGGAACTGAATCAGGGAGAGTTGAAAGAAGACCCGGTGCTGGGCGCGAACCTGATCCGGTATATACGGTCAAAGGCTGATAAAACAGCCATTGAGAAACAAATGAAAATCCACCTGAAACGAGCAGGCATTGACTATTCGGAACTGGTGGACAAAATAAATATTGAAATTACTAACGATTAAAATTAACGAAAATGAAAGCAAGTAACGATTTGATTAAAAAGTTCGGAGTGGACAAAATCATTCACGGACTGATTGGGATGCTCATTTTAGCCGTATGCGTAGTAGCATCCGTTTTCCTGTTTGGAGTGAGTTTCCTTAGTGTATTGGGCGGCATGGTATTGGGAACTGTCGTGGCATATCTAGCCGGAAAATGGAAAGAGTCAAAAGACGATGTCCCGGACACGGCAGACATCCGGGCTACCATGCGGGGCGCATACCTTGCAGTTAGCATAATTCTATTGATATGGAGTGCAATATGGATTATTAAACTATTATTCTAACATGGAAATATTTGATAACTTCAATGGCATATCAACCCTGTTAATCATCGGTTTATTTGAATGTATAGTGACATCAATCGCAATGGGGTGGGATTTTGCATCAGGATGGCATAAAGCGAAACTGCGTAAAGAAAAACGTAATTCGTACGGCATGAAAAGAACTGTTAGTAAGTTTATTCTGTATTTCGGAAGCTTGACTATTGCTCTATGTTTAGACTCAACCTTCTATGTTTGCCATTTTTTTGAATTTGTACATCTTCCTGTTTTGAAATGCCTTCCCGTCTTTTGTTCCGTCGTAACCGCATTTCTGCTGGCAGTGGAATTCCGTAGCATTTGGGAGAAAGCGGAAGATAAAACAAAACGGTCGGCTGAAGATGTAGTAAACATTTTACAGTCAGCATTAACAAAACAGCAGATGCTGGATATTATCAAAAAAACATTAGATAAAGAAACAGAAAATAAGGAGGAAAAGAAAGATGAATAAACCTACATACATTATCATCCATTGTTCCGCAACACGCGAGGACAAGGATTTCACAGAGAAACAAATCAACGATTCACATGTAGCCCGTGGCTTCGGTAAATGGGGATACCACTATTATATCCGGAAAGACGGTCGCGTGATCCCCATGCGGGCGGAAAACGAAGTCGGAGCACATGACAACTTTATCGTTCCCGGTACGAATACCAGTTATAACCGATGTTCAATCGGTATCTGCTATGAGGGGGGACTGGATAAAAACGGTAAGGCAAAGGATACCCGGACAGACGCACAGAAGAAAGCCATGCGCGAGCTCGTTCAGGACATCTGTCATCGCCACGACATTATTGATATCCTCGGACATCGCGATACCAGCCCGGACAAAAACGGGAACGGCATCGTCGAAAAATGCGAGTGGATGAAAGAATGTCCCTGCTTCGACGTAAAGAGTGAATTTACCTCATTTTTACCACCTGTAATCGTTCGACCGTAATGAAAAAGATACTCGTTTTTTTATTCTCAATCGTGGTGTTATCTGTCTGTTCCTGTCGTTCGTCAAAAATTGACACGACCGTCCATCAGGATAACACGGAACAGAAACAGACGGAACAGGAAGAAGTTTCTACAGACAAAGCGCAGGTCGACGTAAACAAGAACGTTGAGCGAATTATCGAGATGATGCAGCAAATGGAATTCAACTGGCAGAAGACGAACTATTCGCCACCGGATAGCACAGGGAAACAATACCCGACCTCTACGGAAACAGCGACAGGAACGTCAACCAAGCAGGAGAAAGAAACATATAACGAACAGTTACAGGTGCAAATACAAGAAATTCAGGAAACCCTGCTGACATTGAAGGAACAATTAGAGAAACAGGAGAAGAATGATACAAAGATCGTTGAAAAGGTCGCGTACATTCCTCCGTGGGCAAAAGCCGTAATAGCAGCCTTTTTTATTGCATTTGTATTTTTTATTTATAAAAATGTAAGATGAAAACAGTAGTACAAGCCGGACAAACCCTGCTGGATATAGCCGTGCAGGAATATGGTACAATTGAAGCGGTATTTATGCTTGCAAAGGCAAACGATATGAGCATAACAGACTCCCTTCAAGCCGGACAGCAAATCGAAATACCGGAGAAGGTGTATAACAGTGAACTAGCTGATTACTGCCGGAGGAACTCCGTTTGCCCGGCTACTTCTGAAACCGCGTCGAATGCAATACGATTGAGAATTTTCACTGAACAATTTACCGAACAATTTAAGTAATGGCTAGAACAATCGCAGAAATAAAGAAAGAAATGACGGATGCCTATATGTCTAACAGCATTATCCGGGACATATATGGTATCACAGGTGATGCCGACTTTGATTCGGTGTTTTCTCCCGTGTCAATAGAAAGCACCCTGTTCTACATTTTTGCGGCAACAGCGCACGTCATAGAGCAAATGTTTGACCAGTTCAAGACGGACGTAGAGGAACGAATTGACGCTAATATCATACCGACGGTGCGCTGGTATCATAGCAGTGCGCTGGCTTTTCAGTATGGTGATCCGCTGGTCTATGATCTGGAAAAATACCAGTTCCGGTATTCCGCTATCGACGAAGCCAAACAGCTTGTCAAGTATGTGGCGGTCAAAGATCGCGGGGGAAGTATTCAGATACTCGTGTCCGGAGACGAAGGCGGGCTTCCATGTCCTTTGACCGGGGACGTTCTAACGGCATTTAAAAGCTATATGAATTCGATTAAGATTGCCGGGGTGATTCTCTCTATTCAATCAATGAAAGCGGATGACATCCGTATCAACGCCACCATAGAAGTCGACCCGATGGTTATCAATGCTTCCGGTGTCCGCCTGACGGATGGCAGCAAGCCAGTACTTGCCGCCATCAACGATTATCTGAAAGGCATCGAGTATGGAGGTAAATTCAATAAGACAAAACTTGTTGACGCGATACAGAAGGTTGAAGGAGTACTGGATATCGAACTTGGAGAATGTGCCGCAAAAGCGGCATCCGCTACGGAATATAACGTAATTAAAAATAATAACTATACGGCTGTAGCCGGGTGCTTCATCCTGAACAGCCTTGAAACTTCTCTGACTTATGTGGTATGATTTTGACATTATCAAATACGCGCAGTATGTGCTTCGTCCATCATTAAGGAAAAGGAAGATATTTGCAATTATATCCATCTTCCTTCTCCCTTTAATCTTCATTTACACCCTGTTTAAAAGTTACCGTAAACAGGCTATTGACAAGCTGAATATAAACGGTCAGGTGATATATATCGAGAAAGTTCTAAACGACAGGTTTTTCTTAAAAAACAGGGAAATATACATCACCGATATTGCGGGAAAGGAGTCGTACCTGTATCACCGTAGGGAAGAGCAAATACCGTCCTATCTGCATAAACGGAGCGAAGGGGCGGAAATAAAATATATCCAGCAGCGCGGTGAAGGAAACTATTCAGGGAATTACATGGTGAACATACCGTCGTTCCTGTCAGCGTATGAGGGTGAAATTAAAAATTTGATAGACTATTATAAACCAGCCGGACGAACCTACGTCCTTAAAATATACGAATATGAATAAACTGTTATTTAAAGAAGGCGGGCAGCCATTTTATTTGGATGATTTGGACTTTATGCAAAGCGCATTTGCGGACACTGTGAAAGGAATAGTCAGTACATACGGCAATGTCATTCTTTCCGGGTGTAATGTGCCGCCTCCTATCGCTATTGCCGGACATCCGACGACTTATAGCTGGGAAGAAGGTTATATAGCCATTAACGGGGAAGTTTACAGGGTGGAGGAAGGCAGTTTTCAAGGTGGCTTGAACGCTAACCTATACTGGAAAGTGGTCAGCACGGAAGGTCAAAAGGAAATATATGAAAATACATCCGAAAACAATGTGTATCAATACCGAAAAGTGGAACTCACTGATACGGTTACCTCGTCGGATATTTATGTGTCTGCTTCTTCGGTAAAAAGCATGAATGATTACCTGATGATTTATGAAGAAAAAGAGATTCGTACCAAAGTAAGTGGTGGCATCCCTGAAGATAGTCTTTCGGTCTCTTTTAAAGTGTTCAAAAGCAATCAGGGTTTTGATATCGTTAAAATTAATTTTAGGGCTTTGAAGGCTTTTTCGGGTGCTTCTTCACCGTGGGTATATTATGACTATTATGAAGCAGACCGCAAACCTCAAATTGTTGTAAGGAATGACAATTTTGCCGCAATTCATACTTTCCAACTTGTAAATGGGGCAGCATATATATATGACATATCCAAACAGGAAGCTATAAGAGACTTTCCCGAAGGTTTTTCCTATCAGGTTCAATTTTTAGTAAAGAAGTAATATAATGGCAACAATATACGAATTAAAAAGACGGGCACAGGAACTTTCTGCAAAGAAAGATTCCTTATCCATATCACCTGACGAGGTGGGCGGTTTGATTGATGAGACACTGGATGTCATCAATGAAGCGGAAAAGAATCAGGTGGGACTGGGTATCCGCAATACATATACGACCGTTGCGAAGATGAACGCGGACAGTACTTCCCCAGCTGGCTCTGACGGAAAGCCGTTGAAATTCGGTCAAATTGTGACGGTATATGATGAGAGTCACCCCGATGCAGCCGATAATGGCAACATCTACGCCTTTCAAAATCCGGGCTGGAAACTTGTCAGCACGACAGGTAACCTTTCCGTATACGCAAAAAAAGAAGATGTAGAGACGGCAAAGAAAACGGCAGATGCTGCACAAAAGAAAGCAGATGAAGCCGCAGAATCCGCAAAAAAAGCGAATGAGGATATCGGAAGATTGTCCGATAACGTCGGTACGGAAGAAGCATCGGAAAGCGAAGACGGGACAGTATGGGGTAAACTTAAAAGCCTTTCCGACGATGCCAACAGTACATCACAGGACGTGTCTTCTTTAATGGTAGATTTCGTACATCACTCTACGGAACGCTTCGACGAAATCGCAACAGACTCTTCCATCGTGCTGGAGCAGTCCAGTGCAACCGCTGAAGGCGGTAAGATTGTGTTTATTGCCAGTAAGGGTAAATTTGCCTATTTCGTAGATAACAAATATTATCCAAGTTGGAAAGGTGTTGATAACTATATGAACACCGACCGGACACACCCGCACGAGAATAAAATATACTTGTTCGGCAATAAATCATACATCTACTATGCCGGAACATTACTTTCTGCCGACTCCGACGCGATGCAGCTAGCTGCGTCCGCGGACTTGTCGGCAAAAGCGGCAAAGAAATTGGCTGAAGGTGCACAGACTACCGCGTCTTCCGGCTTGTCGCTGGCGTATAAAGCCCTGTCCGTTATCAATGTCAACGAAATCTGTGGCGGCTCTGTCTATTCCTTGCCCGCAGCTATTGCCGCAATAACGGAAAGGGAGGATGTGGATAATATAACTTACCGCAAACCGGGTATAGTATTAACCTATAAAGTTGCTGATGGTGAATGGGAGTCAAAGCAGTTTGCCGGATCATCCCTTGAAGGTTTTGCCACAGAAACGAACTGGACGGACTTCGGTGGTGCTGGTGGTGACATGACGGGCAAAGGCGCGGTGCTACTGGTCGATGAAATTGCACCACTATCAAGCGGATATTATATTCTTCAAACAGCTATCAATGCCTTGACAGCTTACGAGACAGCGAATGAAACGGAATGTATCAAGCCCGGTGTGGTTATTATCTACCGTACCGGAAAGGAAACATTTGAATCCAAACAGTTGTGCGCGTCCCGTGCCGATTATAATGACTTGGCAGCATGGACTGACTTCGGTTCTACTGCCGGAGGAACTGTCGATACTGATTCCGAAATTATCAAGGACAGCACTAATCCGGTAGCAGGCGGTGCTATTTATGATGCCATGCCCGTTGACGTGGATGGAGAACAGGCAGAAGACGGGACGGTGCGTGTATATATGAAAAATGCGGAAGGAATGCCGCTAGGCGACGGTTTCACCTTTGCAGTCGGAACTGGTGGCGGTGGGGACGTTGCCGGGACAATCGTGTACATCTATCCGCAAAAGACCTCCTTGTATGCCGCACTCGGAACTGACGACCTGACAATCAGGCTTGCGATCATGTCGCGTACCGGATCGGGTGAGATGGTTTCATACAACAACATCGAAACCCTGCAACTGAAAGACAAGTCAACAGGTGAAACGCTTGAAACTTTCAACGTGAACCGGGAAAGTTCCTCGTCAGATACGGACTACACTTTCACGATTCCCGTTAAAAGCTATTTTAGTGAAGCGATGAACCGCAAGTTCGTGGTCGTTGCTACCGATGACGGGGGAAATACCGCACAGAAGACAATCAGCGTCACGGCTGTAAACCTGAAACTTTCGCGCGTATGGGCTTTGTACAAAACATTGCAGGAAGGTTCGGGACTCGTCACCATGACGGACGTGTTCAAACTGTCCTCTGCCAATAAGTCAACCGTTACGGCTCATATCAAAACAGGTGACGAATGGAAGCTGATCTCACAGACCAGCGTGGCTTCTACACGCTCACAGGACTTGCAAATCAACGTTTCGTCTTTGGGACTGAAACATGGTGCATATACTATCAAAGTCGTCGCACAGGACGTGGAATCGGGCGTATGGTCGAACTACCAGTTCTTTGACGTGATGATCGTCAACCCGTCCAGCCTTATGCCTGTTGTCGCGCTGGCACATTCGGAAGACACGGAAACAGCATGGGCTGCTAAACAGTACGCAAACCTCAATATCGAAGTGGCGTGCTATGATCCCGGTCATGTCGCTACCGATGCTCATGTTGAAATACACAAGGTCGCAAAAGTTACCAATACCTCTACCGGAGACAATAGTGAAACCGATACGGTGATGACTACCGTATCAGTAGGACGTAACAGTACATTCAACCTGTCCACCCGTGTTGACGGCTTTTCGATTGCGGACAATATCAGGAACGTGTTGGGTATTTACGGAAAATGCGGGGCTGGAGAAAGCAATACGATTGAGTACTCCGTTAACAGTTCCGTCATTGACATCAACGGTGATTCCAGTTATATGATTTATTTCAATCCGGCAGACAAGGACAATTCGGATCAGGACAAGTCATGGCTGTACGGACTTTACGAAATGAAGCAGAACGGGTTCAACTATTCCACGAATGCCTTTGTCATCGATAAGACCGAAGGAAAGGCGTTCAAGGTTTCGGATGATGCTACCGCATTGTGTACTTATCGTCCCTATAACCGTACCAACATTGAGCAGACCGGATCGACTACCATTATCAAAATAAAGACGCAGAACGCTGCCGATCCTGATGCGAACGTCGTGTCATGTTGGGACGAAGCAAACCAAATCGGATGGCGTATCACTTCAAAATGTGTGTACTTTAAAGCACTCGGAACTGAACTTATCGAACGGTATTTCAAACCGGGTGACATCTACGAGTTTGCCTTCGTCATTGAAAAGGCAAATGCGGAAGAGGACGGCAAAGGCTATATCAAGCTATATTGCGACGGGGACTTGATTGGCGCATCCAAGTATACGGCAGGACAAAGCGCGATCAAGCACTCCGAACAAATCAGCTTCTCCGGAACAGCCGGGGAACTGTACATGTACCGTTTGCTTTCATGGGAAAAGGAAATGGCTGACGAACAAATCAACGACGAGTTTGTAATCGGGAAGTCCGACACGGACGAAATGATCGCTTTGAACAAAAAGAATGACATCCTTACCGACAACAAAATCGACCTGAACAAAGCACTTGAAATGTGCGACTGTCTGGTGGAAATGCCACATGGGGACTATAAACTTGAAACGCTTGATAACGTAACGGATACGTCCACCAAGATATATACAGACCTGTACCTGTTCTGTAAGGACAAAGGCATGAGCCTTATTTTCGAGAATGTGGAAACGACCAATCAGGGTACGACATCCGCTTTCTATCCGACCTATAAGAACAGGAAATACAAGCTGAAAAAGGCAACCATCCGCGCAATGTATCCGGAACTTGCTCCGCAGGCTTTGCTCGACGCAATCGCAAACAAAAAAATCATTCTACGTGGCAAAAGTATTCCGTTCGACAAAGTCTGCCTGAAGGTCAACTATGCATCACCCGACAAGGTGAACACCCCGATTTCCCGTATCAATAACGATATGCAGAAGGCTTTGGGCGAGGAATACATGACACCAGCGCAAAACGCGTATTATGCGGATGAAAACAACACGCTGGACTTGCGTACCTCTATTGATGGTAACAGTGTGCTTGTCTTCAAGTCGGATACCGGGAATATAAACGATGCTTATTTTTGGTGTCGTGGTGACTGGAACATTGACAAGGGTAACCCACCGACTTTCGGCTTCAAGGACGTTCCCGGATACAATGCTGACTGTTTAAGTTATGGCGACTTCACCGACCTTCCGGACGTGACGGAATCCTATTTCATGTCCCATACTGGCGACTATGATCAGGATACGATCTACATGCTTACCAAATCGACGGACGCTTCGTACAAGTTCATGGAATATGTCGACGGGGCATGGAAGAACACAACCGGGACAATCTCTTTTAACGGTAAAAAAACGGTCGTTACCGGGCGTGTCCTGAACCCGGTTGAATGTGTTGAAATGCTCGATTATGAAGGAATGTGCATCTTCGATGACATCGATAACTTCATGACTATGCAATCGACGCACAGCAAGTGGGTGAAAGGCTTGTACGGTGGGGAATTGTCAACGGAAAGCCTTGTCCCGAAATGGACGATGTTCTTTGAATTCCGTACACCGGATGATGATGACATGAGTCTTGCCTACGCGCTTGGAAAGAAGACACCGTACCGCTGGAAACAGTTTTGTGAATGGGTGTATTCATGTAATCCGAAGAACCGTATGGCAGGCGGCAAAATCAGCATCAACGGTGTACAGGTCAGCGACACGATTGAAAACCGATACCGGAAACTGGTTGAGGAAATGGACAAGTATTGCAGCGTGGCTTCTTTCCGCGCGTACTTGGTTCGTATCCTGTATCATTCAGGCGTCGACCAGTTGTCAAAGAACAGTATGTGGGCTTTGTATTTGTGCCCGGATGGTGTCTATCGCTGGTATATGAATCATGACTACGACTCGGACAGTACGAACGGAAAGAATAACTCCGGTATTTTCAAACTTCCCTATAATGTGATGCTCGATAGCGTCATGGAAGGGGAAAACGTGTTTGCCGGACGTATGAGTGTCGTATGGCAAGGCATGTGGCGTTATGATCAGGTCGGACTTGCAGCGACCGCAGAAAAAATCCGTACATCGCGCCTTCCGGGTGGCGAGTCTGCCTTCTCCTATGAAGCCGTATTACGTGAATCGGAAGAAAAAGACCACCTGATGATACCCGCAATCGTTGCCTGCCGTGACTCGGTAGCGAAGTATATCACCAATCCGGGCGGTCAGGCATTCAACGTAATTTCCGGTATGGGTATCCCTTACCGACATTACTACGTGTCTGCCCGTTATGATTTCCTTGATGCGTACTTCGGTGTCAGCACGATCCTGAAGGCAAATAACATGTGCATGTTCCGCGCTATCGGTGAGAACATCAATATCGAAGTGACCGCAAGCGAACAGTGGAAATTGTGGGCGGGATTCAACACGCCTGCTGCACAACAGGGGGCATGGGCGGAAGAAGACGGTTCAAAGGTGACATTCCATTTCGACGGCTCAAACTCATCGAGCGCGATCTATATCATCGGTGCATCGAAGATCAAGTCTTTGGGTGATTTGAGTACTGTCAACATCGACGGTACACAGGCAAAGGACTTCACTACGCTGATCCGTGTCGAGGAACTGGTATTCGGTAGCAAGCGCGAAGGATACGCTAACAATAGCGTCACAGACCTTCCACTTGGTGAAAAACCGTATATGAGACTCCTGAACGTCGAGAACTTCAAAAAGCTGGTGTCCCTTGACCTGACCGGGGCAACACGCCTTTTGCGCCTGTTGGCATACGGCAGTTCCTTGCAGATCGTCAACTTTGTGGGTGGCTGTCCGGTTCAATATGCGGAACTTCCGACCACCATGACACAGTTCAAGTTGATGAACCTCGATAAGTTGAGCTATAAGGGGCTGAATGCGGACACAGGCATCGTTGTTGAATCCATGCCGAACATCACCACACTGCGCGTGGAAAACTGCCCGCTTATCGACGTTGTAAAAATGATCCGCGATATAATCGATTCGCAGGAAGGTAATGTCGTATTCCGCCATATCCGTATCACCAACCGTGATTTCATCGGGAACGGTTCGGAAGTGTTGGAAATCCTGCAGCTCGGTATCGGGGGACTGGATGAAAACGGTAATCAGGTAGAGAAGCCCGTACTTACCGGGAACTATCTGCTGGATGAAGTTATCGAGAACTCGGATATAGAAGCGATCCGGAACGGCTTCGAAGGTCTGACAGTCAGCACTATAATCGACGCTTATATCAAGATCATCGACTGGTTTAATGCGGAAGCATACGGTGGAGAACCTTATTATCCCGAAGTCACACTGGATAATGTGGGTGAAATCATAGACTATTATAATGGTGAAACCTATGAAGAATACCTTCAACGGTTTGCGGAAGAAAATATGGATATTAACGATATAGTAAACAGCAAATAACATGAGTACAAAAGAACAGAGCGCAACCCTGCTGCGCCTCAATAAACAGGAACAGGTAAAAGCCCTGCAGGCGGTAGGCTTTGCCGACATTACGGAGAACTCGCGTGCCAGCGAGTTCCCGAACCGGATAAAGTGGGCTGCCGGATTGCTGGACATGCGGGTGGCATGTAACCGGATTTCCGATAATTCCAAATGGTATTTTACCCGTGAGGAATGGAACTCGTTGACCCCTGCCAACAAGTTGAAGTTTATCCGTCGTGGTTTGTGTATCCGGGCGCATTCGCAGTCCTTTGTCATCGCTGCACAGGAATGTTATGCAGGGGACTTGTCCTCCAGTTTCTATTGGGGCGGTCTTGGTAAAACGATCGACGGGCTTTCCGCAAAGATGCTGGGCAAAATGTACACCTGCTTCACCGGGAAAGAGGATACACACCTGATCCTTGATGCCCTGAAAGGAACAAACTCGAACGGTGTGGAAGGCGCACCCGCTGCGGAAGCTGCCGTAGCCTATAAAGCCTTCACGCTTGATGGCGACGGTCTGGAAGATGATACAGAATGGTTCTTGCCTTCTTCCGGACAGATGATGATCATGTATCGATACCGTGACCAAATCAATGAAATGCTGCGTGCATTTTGGAGCAGTGACAGCATGCTGTTGACGGACAAATACTATTGGACGAGCACGTACTATGATACGACAAATGCATGGACGTGTAATTTGAATACCGGACACATGACCGTACAGAATAAAAATACAAGCCTGTTGCATGTAAGGGCAACGGCAGAAGATTAACCCATTAAAAACAGTGTATTTATGACAGACAAGAATAATGAAAGCGCATTGCTTTTGCGTATGAATAAAGAAGAACAGGTATCTGTTTTGCAGGAGATCGGTTTCACCAGCGTGAACGAAAATACGCCTGCCAGTGACATTGCAAAATATATCAGATGGGCTGGCGGGTTGCTTGACCTGTCCTTTGCCACAATCCGGATCGAAGACGGTGTCAATGTGTTCTTTACTGCTGAAGAATGGAATTCCCTTAGTGCAAATAACCGTTCAAAATACCTGCGTATAGGTGTCCGTATCCGTGCGGATCGTCGCCAGTTCGTCATAGCGAAAAGCGACTGCACTGACGATATAGGCGGACGTACTTTCAAATGGGGGGCATACGGTACGGACATCCGTGGCGTTAAGAATTACGGGAACGGTAATCAAGGGCTTTATGAAACGGCAGACGGAAAGCAAAATACAGATGCTATCATAGAAGCCACCGCAGGAGTTAAGGATAATTCCGGTGTTGTCGGTGCACCAGCCGCGGAAGCAGCAAAGAACTATAAGGCTTGTACGCTTGAACTGGACGGACTTGAAGACAAAACCGAGTGGTATCTTCCCAGCGAAGGAGAACTCATTACCATCGCTAAATATAAGACCGAAATCAATGAGCTATTATCCTCTGTATCAGGTAATCAAAATATAATTACAACCGACTGGTACTGGAGCAGCACCGAATACGACCCCTCGAGCGCGTGGTACGTGTACATGACCGGCGGCAGCGTGTACACGACCTACAAGACTACCGCAGGCAGGGTTCGTCCCGTTTCCGCAATAGAATCTTTATCTCTTTAACTCTTTATCTCTTAGATAGTTACGCTTAATTAGCCCCGGTAGGGGCTTTTTAAGTTTTAAAATTTTGAAAAAATGAGTGTTAATAGTTTGACAATCATTAACTTTGCGGAGTAAAAGAAAAATTTTAAAAATATCAAAAATTAACATGGGAAAGGCAGAAGACAGACCAGTCTATCAGTGTATGTATCGGTTATTAATGTTGATACTCGATGCAAGAGACAAGTTTCCGAAGAATTACAGGTACGAATTCGGTACGGAACTTATGATGTCTGCCCTTCGCTGTTGTGAATTGATCCGTTATGCAAATTCAAGTCTTCCGCGTCGCGTGGAATACCTGAACGAATTCCTTGTTAAGTTTGATACATTGAAACTCTTATTAAGGGTATGTCGAGACCGGAAACTGATCAATATTCAGACGACAGCAGACATCATTGAGATGGTCACGTCAGTTGAAAAGCAAATTTTAGGGTGGCGAAATTTCACCGCTTCCCAAGAGAAGACAGCTTCCGTAAAGCCAGAGCCATAATCTTCACGGAGTTTATGGGAGAGCAATCTAATTTATCTATTGGGCATTCCTCCGGTGATGAACCGGGAAAGACTAAGACAGTGAATGCTGAATCCTCGAACGCGTGGTACGTGAACATGAACAACGGCAACGTGAACACGAACAACAAGACTAACGCAGGCAGGGTTCGTCCCGTTTCCGCAACAGATAAACCGATCTATGACATACCCTTATCCTCAATTATAGAAGCATACGATGACTGCTGCAGGCAAAAGCGCAATACTGATGACTGTATTGAGTTTTCCTTCAATTATGATACGGGGCTGGTTGCCGTATGGGAAAGTATAAGATACGGTCATTATGAACCGGGGTTCTCTGACTGCTTCATGCGCAAAAAGCCCGTGTTGCGTGAAGTATTTGCTGCTGCTTATATCGACCGTGTCGTACACCACTGGATCGATCTTCGCCTTGACCCGATTTTGGAGGAACGCTTTCAGGCACAGGGAAACGTTTCAAAGAATTGCCGGATAGGGGAAGGATGCCTGTCTGCAGTTATGCGTATGGACGAAATGATTAAAGAAGTCAGCAAGAACTACACACAGGACGCATACATCTTTAAAGGTGATTTAAAAAGTTTTTTTATGTCCATGTCGAAGTCTCTATTATGGGAAATGATTGATATATTTGTTCGCGACAATTACAAGAAAGACGACATCGAATGTTTGCTGTATCTGCTTCGGATTGTCATATTCCACCAGCCACAAAAAAAATGTCGTAGGAAGTCTCCCTTACATCTATGGGATAAACTGCCGAAAGACAAAAGTCTGTTTTACAGCAGCCCGGAACGTGGCGTCGCCATTGGCAATCTTCCTTCTCAAAAGTTTGCGAATTTCATAGGCTCGGTGTTTGACTATTATGTGACTGTAATATGCGGGATAAAGCACTATGTGCGTTTTGTCGATGACTTTGGTTTTGTCATGCGTTTTAAAGAGGATATCCTGAAGAATGTTCCTTTACTCAATAGTTATCTGAAAGAACAGTTGCTTTTGGAACTGCATCCTAAAAAGATATATATACAACACTATTCAAAAGGTGTCCTGTTCGTAGGTGCATTTATTCTTCCCGGTAGAATCTATATATCAAATCGTGTCGTGGGAAATATATATGATGCAGTCAGCAAGTATAACAAGATCGCAAAAGAAGGCTTCTGCGAAGCCCATATTGAGACTTTCGTGGCTACGATGAACAGTTACTATGGATTGATGAGACATTTCAATACGTACAATCTAAGGCGTAAAATCGGAAAGATTATTGCTCCTGAATGGTGGCAATATATATACGTTGAAGGACATTGGGAAGTTTTTGTAATAAAGAGTGAGTATAATTTTAAGAAACAAGTAAAAAAACAAATAAGAAAAGGCAATGCGAAAAAATATCTTACCCCTGAAATCAGCTAAGCCTATCGAACAACAATCCGACGGAACATGGATAATTCGATATGCAATACAATCAATCGGTAGAACTGATAGTGAAGGAAACGAACTGGTAACGTTTGCCAGTTCTACATTCTTGGAAAAACCAACATTGGAAATGATAAAGAAGAGTATTCATAGATATGCGATGAGCGTTCTTGATGACGAAGATGTTCTTCCGCTTGTTGCTAATCCTGATTTATCCGTTTACATGATCATTGATTAAATTTAAAGCCTGTTTAATTGAGTTTAAACAGGCTTTAAATTTGCACCAAAAATCACATTTTGTTTTATGTTAAGATGTGTTTCAATGACACATTTTGTTTTTCGGTCGGGAATTTTTTGATTTGGCGATTGTAGTATATGCTTTGGTCAGCACCTTTTCGGCATTTATTTTCGAAGAGAACATTTCTTCGGTAGTCGCTCCGGAACTCTCAGGCTGGTCGCCCAGAAATTTATCCCCGAAGCTGATTTCAGAACAAGAGGAGGCTATCAGTACGCAACCTAATGCTATTCCGAGTCCTTTTATTATTCTATTCATACAGTCGTTTTTTAGAAGTTAAGATTTAAACCGAAGCTATATACTTTGATCAGCGGATAATCTCCGAATCGGTTAGGATCACTTTCCGGATCAAGATATTTAAGCGGTGAGAAGGTCAGCAGGTTGTAGCCGCTGAAGTTTAATCCGAGTGAGCTGAGACCCAGTTTCTTCAGGAATTTCTTTCCGGTGATGGTATAACCGAAGCTCAGACTTTTCAAACGGAGATAGGAAGCATCCACTAGCCAAAGAGTAGAGGGCTCGGAGTTCCAGCTTTCCGATTCTTCCGACGGACGTGGATAAACAGCTCCCAGTTGGTTTTCCGGGGTCCAGCAACCATCGTAGAAGTAAGTCAGCAAACCACGCTTTCCGGCATTCGTATAAGGGATGCGGTATTCGATGTCATACATTCTGTTAACGTTCTTGGAACCTACCCATTGCATGGTGAAGTTGAATCCTTTCCAGTCGAATCCCATGTTCATACCGAAAACGTATTCCGGACGGGTAGCATAACCTGCTACGCTCTTGTCATTACCGTCCACGATGTGGTCTCCGTTGAGGTCGGCGTACATGGCGTCACCCGGATACACCTTCTGATAAGGCTGAGGCAGTTCCGGCTTTAAGGTCAGTTCGCCGTCAGCTCCGGTGATGAAGTCGCTGTACTGATAGAGACGGATGTAGTTGTATACTCCGGTCTGGCGTCCGGTAGAGCCACCGGTCTGGTTCATATAAGAGAATTGCTTGGGCACTTCGTCCATATAGAGGATTTTGTTGCGTGCGAAAGAGACGTTGGCATCCACATAATAATTGAAGTCTTTTCCGATTTTATCGCGCCAGCCGAGAGAAACTTCGTAACCGTGGTTGTCTACCTTACCAATGTTCAGGTTAGGCAGTGCAGTTGCGATGATGCTTGGAGTCGATTCCGGAGAGATCAGAATACCTGTGCGGTGTTCGATAAAGTAGTCGAAGGTAGCGGACAGGCGGCTGTTGAAGAATTTAAGATCGATACCGTAGTTCTGCTTGTCGGCTGTTTCCCAGGTTACTGCCGGGTTACCCATACGTGAGATGGCTGCTGCCGATTGGGAAATCGGATTGTCCACACCGAAGCTGTAACTGCCCGATGATCCCCATACGGCAGGCATGTACATAAAGCGTGAGTCCACTCCCTTGTCGTTACCGACACGTCCCCAGGATGCTCTGAGTTTCAGGTAGTCTACGATTTTCTGGTTTTCCATAAACTTCTCGGCAGTTGCGATCCATCCGGCAGAGAAGGAAGGGAATACACCGAAACGTGTGCTGCCCGGAGCAAAGTTTTCCGAACCGTTGTAGCCGACGTTTACGTCGAGCAGATATTTACTTTGATAGGCATAAGTAGCACGTCCTACCAGTCCTACGTAGTTACGGGGCAGATAAGTGTAGCTGTCCGGATAATAGTTACGCGACTGATTGTAAAGGAACAGACCGGATATTCTGTGGTCGCCGAATGTACGGTCATAGTTGATACGTCCTTCCAGATACCAGTTCTGTCCGCGTCCGCTGCTTTCCGAGTAAGTGAGCGGAGTATCGCTGCCGCTGGGTACATAGATAAGTGATTTATCGTAGTCAGGATCGGTCTGTGACATCGTACCGTTGGTGTCAAAGTATGATTTATAGTACACGGTCTGCGCTTCGATGGCGCCTCCCGTACGTACTTTTTCCAGTTTGAATTTATTGTCGTAAGCACCTTTCACGGAAACGCTCAGTCCCGGAGTGATAAAGTCCAGTTTCTGTGTGATGTCCAAATCCAGATTCAATGTCGTGTCATACGTTTGATTGTAACCTTGTCCGTAGAATACGAACATACCGTCACGCATCACTTCTCCCAGCGGAACCATATCTTTAGGAATCAGTGTACGTACTCCGTTGATAAATCCCGGTCCGGCAAACGGATGTGACCAGATCTGTGCGATTACCCAAGGATTCTGGTCTTCTCCCGTACCCGAAACGACGCTGCGCGGTTCCTGTATCTTACCTAAAACACCACCGACACCGAGTTTCATCGAAGTGGTCTTGGTCAGATTGGCATCGATATTGGCGCGGTAGTTATAGCGGTTGTAACGATAGTTATTGTCGTACATTTGTCCGGGAAGTTCTTTCAGAAGTCCGTTCTGATAAGTATAACCTACTGAGATGAAGTATCGTACATTATCACTACCGCCGGAGATGTTTAGGTTGTTCTGGCTTTGAAGATAGATATTATTAAAAATATACTTCTTCCAGTCCATACTGGGATACATGATGGGGTCTGAGCCGGTACGATAGGCTTCTACCTGTTCCGGAGTGAAGTATAACTTAGGATTCGTAACGTGGTCCATCTCCTGCTTCATATTCCAGAAACGTGCGAACTCGTAACTTCCGGTCTGCTCTACCAGTGAGATGGGCTGTTGCAGACCCAGTTTGGTGCTGGCGGAAATCTGCGTTTTGCCTGCTTTACCTCTTCGGGTGGTGATCAATACAACGCCATTAGCACCTCTTACTCCGAATACAGCGGTGGAAGAGGCGTCTTTCAATACTGAAATACTTTCGATTTCGTTCGGGTCGATTTGTGAAAACTCACGTTCTATTCCGTCTACTAAGACCAGGGGCTTGGATTGTGAATCATTTAATGAACCGACACCACGTACGTAGATGGCAGCAGCATCTTTACCTGGCTGTCCGGTGGTCTGTACGGAAGATACACCCGGCAGTGCTCCTGCGAGGAGGTTCGTGATACTTGTTGCCGGAGATTTGATCAGCTCTTTGTTGTCGATGGAGGAGACGGCACTGGTAAGCATGCGCTTGTCCTGATTACCGTAGGCGATAGCTACAATTTCCACTTCACCGAGGTTCTGTGCATCTTCTTTTAAGGAAACATTGATGATTGTTCTGTCTCCGACCACGATCTCTTGGGTTACATACCCGATAAAGGAAATGTTCAATACGGATTTTTTGCTTGGGGCGACGATCGTAAAGTTACCGTCAAAGTCTGTGATTGTCCCAATACTCGTGCCTTTCACAGTCACATTAGCTCCGGGAACGCCTTCTTTGAGTGTTTCATCCGTTACTCTACCCTTAATTGTGATACCTTCCGGGGGCAAGGCATACATCAACGGTATGAATAAAAGAAACGTAACAAGAAAGCAGAATCTTAAATTGAGCGCGTTTCTCATACTGTTTAATTTGATAGGTTAATAATATATTTAGTTTATAGTTAGGTCAACCGGATTGGGGGGTGACTTTTATTCTCTTTATTCTCTCTTCAGTTTCTAAATATATCCTTTGCTTATGTGCAATAAGGTTAACTTCATTTATCTTTTAATGATGATGCAAAATTAGGGACGATGTGAAAAATGGACGTGCAATATTCACCAAATTAGGTGCACAAATAGCTAGAAACACTATCTGTAACAAATGGGTAGACCTTGATGCAAAATTATAGACGGAATGGAAAAGAAGGATTTGTAAGGAACAATGAAAAAGCCCATCCTGTTATGTTGCACATAGGCAATAACAGGATGGGCATCTGATTGGTTCTTCTCTTTGGAGAATATGTCTTGTCTAGAAGCTGAAGCTTAATCCTCCCAGAAAGTTAAGACCTTCTGTAGGATAGCCCAGATAATACTGGTATTTCTTATTGAGGATATTATTAATCCGGGCATACACGGATACTCCTTTGAACACATTATAGCTGGCTCCGGCATGCAGGTCGCTGACTGCTGCGGCTTTAATGCCTTCTACCTTTGTGCGTCCGATATAATCGTAACCGAGATTGATATTCAGTTCTGTGATCGGGCGGAAGTCTGCGCTGAAATTAATTTCGCAGGCAGGCTTCATATACAGGCTGTATTTTTCTTTCGCATCCCAGTTGCGGTAAGTTCCAGCAGCGGACAATGCAATGAGGTCTTTATATTCATAGCTGATCTTCATACCGGCGTAGAAGTTGTTGGCATTGCTGAATTCCAGATTCAGATATTGATGTGCTGTGACCGGAGAGGAGGAATTTCCTTCCTGACCATCACCGGCGAGTGAGGGATCATAGTTGACAAATGTTTCTTCCTGCACCTCAAAGAAATCGTCTTTCAAATCCTGATAACCGCCATACAGATTGATCCATAATCCGGGATAAGGACTCGCTTTAAATCCTATCGCTGCATTCAGCTGTTCGTATGTATCAAGAATAGGGGCTGCCGGCAAGGCATAAGGACAGATCGTTTCCAGTCTGCGGAAATCGTTGACCAGCTTGCCTCCGGTAGCTTGCGCATAGAGTACGTAGCTGTCGGAAAAGATATACTGTGCTGTTATATCCGGAGACACGCGGAATGATTTACCGCTGCCGAATGAGAGATCCACATTGGCTCCTGCACGCAGATTCCAGCTGTCGCTGCTGAGTTTATAATACGGATTCAGTGCCAGAGCGGTACGGTTCTCGTATACCTGGAGGTCGTCAGCAAGTTTCAGGTCTTTATTGTAGATGAGATTACGCATGTCCAATCCGATGTTGATGCTCTGTTCGTCGCTGATAGCACCGCTGATCAATCCTTTGGTATGCACTTGTGTTTCTCCGACTTTGTCATTGAAAAAGAAAGTGTTATTGTTCTGACGGTTGTACATCATCAGGTTGGTTTCCGCCTCGAACTGTATGGGATAATTTTCATCTGTCGATTTTACTCCCAGATGGAAGTCTCCTGAAGTAAACTTCTGCTTGCCGGGTTGAACCGGAGAAAGGTTGAAATTGCTGAGTCCGAAATTAGCGGCGATGTTGAAATCTACCTTGTTGAACTGGTGGATATAATCGATATTCGCGCGGGTACGGTAATAATAAGCATTCCATTTCGTGTCTGCTTCCGGCATAGTCAGTTTGCCATCCATTCCGTCCATCTGAAAGCGGACGTTCAACTTGTCCCTGCCCGACAGACGGAACAGGTAATTGGCAAGGAGATCCAGATTACCGTAGTTTCCATATCCGGCGCGTATATATCCGGGCTTGCTGCCGGGCTGCACTTCCGTTCCTACATAGGGACGCATCAGGTCGGCAGGAATAGAGGTAGCTGGGAAGAAAGTAGTGGCATATTCCACTTCTTTTTTGCTGACGGTAGGTTCTTCCACTTTGGGCAGCACATTCACTTTGGAAGCATCCAAAATGTCCGGATTATATTCCTGTTCTACGACGACCGTGCGGTTCATGGTCGTATCTTTCGGCTGAGTATTCTGTGCCTGAAGGTTGGACTGCATCAGAAATGCCAGTGTAAATCCTCCTGCTATATAAAGAGTTCGTTTCATACTTTTCAATCTTTACTTGTTTAGTTTCTTTAGTCTGTCTTCAATCATGCTCTCGATATCGTCATTGCCCTGGTAGTTCTGTTGCAGGCTCAGCAGATACTGGCGTGCGTCGAGGTCTTTACCCATAGCGACATATACGTCCGACAGGAGGACAAAGCTGCGTGCTAGCCAATAAGCGTGTGGCGTACTCTGTTCGATGTAGTTGAGCAGCTCTTTTTCTGCTGCCGCATATTCTTTGGCATCGTAAAGTGCTTGGGCAACTTGGTATTTAGCTTCGGCACCATAAGAATTGCGGGTATCCTTGGCCAATTCGCGGAAATCATCCAATGCTTTCTTGTCCGCTTTCTGATTCTTATAAGCCTTCGCACGATAATAAAGAGCTTCGTTCTTCAGTTCTGGACTAAGCTTGGCTTCAGCCAGCACCTCGGTTGCTGCATGAATTGTTTCCACGTCGTCTCTCAGCAGGAAGGCACAACGCAGGATGCCGGTTTCGGCAAGCTGGCGGCGTTCTACATTGGTCGCTTTTTCTTTCAGCATCTTGTAGCTTGTCAGAGCTTCTGCCATCTGTTGCTGGTTGAACTGTACTTCCGCACGCATGATCAGCGCTTCTTCTGCAAATGGATTGTTCGGATATTCAAGCAATTTTCCGGAGTGGAGGAGCACCATATCATAATTCTTCTGCTCATTTCCAATCTGGCAGAGATAATAATGCGCATTCAGGCTAAATGCTCCTTCCGGGAAGGTTTGCAGATATTTATTAAGGCTGCTCTTGGCTTCTTCTGTTCTGCCACGTGCATAAATCTTTTCAGCAGCAGCATAGGTCAGAGAATCCTGCTCGCTGGCATCAAAACGGATATGTCCCGGCATCGCATTGGCTAAGGCAGCAAATTCGTCGATGCGGTTCAAATCTACATAGATAGATTTCATATCGCGCATTGCCAGGCGGGCTTCTTCACTGCCCGGATACTTTTCAATTACTTGTTTATATGCATTGATTGCCTGATCGAAGTTACCGTTCTGATAGTACAGCAAACCGATTTCGGCTGCGGCTTTCCGGCTGACAGGGCTTTCGGGATATTTCTCCAGCATTTCCTTGAAGGAGGTAATAGCCTGGCTGTTGTTGTCCATCAATACATAAGAACGGCCTTTCTCGTAAATGGCGTTCACTGCATACGGAGAAGAAGGATATTTGCCCACCAGTCTGTTCAGAAGAGTGATCTTGCCGGTATAGTCTTTCTGCAAACCGGATACGAGTGCCAACTGATAGAATGAATAATCTCCGGAAGGAGTATTCATTTGTTCGGCTTGCGAATAATAATGTTTGGCTTCTTCGAAGTTGCGCACATTCAAGTGGCAGTCTCCGATACGGTTGTAGGCATCTGCAAGTGCTGTTCTGTTCTCTCCTTTTTCCAGCTGGATATATTTTTGGAAGTAATTACTTGCCTGTGTGTAGTCCTTACGGTGGAAGGCAATGTATCCTAAGTTGTAGTTGGCGAGTGCATACATTTCATTATTAGGCTGCGTGGTCAGTTGCAGGTAAGCGTTGAAATCGCGGGCGGCTTCCATCATTCGGTTGAGGCGGTAGTAAGATTCTCCACACCAGTAGTAAGCGTCCGCTTTGGTCTGGCGGTTGTACTGTCCGATGGCAATAGACTGGTTCAGATATTGGAGAGCCTGCTCGAAGTTGGCATTGGCAAATGACTGTGTGCCCAGCTGAAAGAGAATCTTTTGTTTGGCTTCCATGATCTGTGCACTTGGTTTTGCTATTCGTTCGATAGACTTCAAGGCAGCTTCGTAGCTGCGGGTATTCATATAAACTTCTACCAGATAGTTGCTTACTTTCTCGGCATACGGAGATGTCGGGAATTCATTGAGGAATTTCTCAAAGGCGGTTACCGACTCACCGAAAGCTGAATAGGAAGTTTCGTGCAGGCAAAGTGCGTAGTTATAAGCAGCCTGTTCCTTAATCTGGAGATTGGCACTGGAAGCGGCGGCCTGTTCGAAAGCCATACGTGCCTTGTTTTTTTCTGCTAGCTGTAGGTATGAAAGTCCCATGTGCAGGTAAGCATTCTGTGTCAGTGCATCGTTGGTCGTAGTCACTTGTCCCAGCATTTCTGCTGCTTTGGAGTAGACTTTGGTTTGGTAATAGGAGAGGCCCAGCATATATAGCGCATCACGGCGGGGAGCGGAGTGATCTCTGTCCAGATAGCCGGTGAATGCTTCTACTGCCTGATGATATTGGCCGAAGTGGTAGTAAGCATCTCCCAGAATACGGTACATTTCGGCGGCATGTTCGTTGTTAGGATAGGCCGACAGGTAATTCTGTGCTACAATCTGTGCCTTATCGTAGTTCTTCTTGATGGCATAAATCTCTGCTATATAATAAGGTACGAGTGCTTTGTATTTGGGATCGTCCTGCAAGGGGAGGAAATCTTTCAATGCCTCGTCATAACGTTTCTGAGTGTAACGGATGTAAGCAAGATAGTAGCTGCAATCCTTTGCATATTTGGGACTGCTGGCACGCAATGTTTCAAACCAGATGGCGGCTTCTTTCAGATTATCGGTCTTCATGTAGCAGGTTGCCAGTTGGTAGGTGCGGTCGTCACGTTCTTCATTACCCAACAGATCGAGGCGGGTAGAGTTGAAGAGAGCTAATGCCTCATCATATTTCCCTTCGTAGAAATAACAGGAGGCCAACAACGAATAGATGCGGTTGGCATAAGGAGTATCGGGATAACGTTCGAGGTACTTACGCAGTAACTCGATGCGGTTTTTGTCTTTCAGTTCATAAGCCGAACTGACTAACATATATTCTGCGTCCTGAAGGAGACTTGCTGTTGGCTTTTGCTTTACAAATGCTTTCAATGCAGGTATAGCGGCTGCATAATTTTTTTCCTGGAAAAGTTCTTTACCTTCTTTATAAAGGTTGACAGGAGAGGTTATCTTTTCGCTTGTCTGTGCGGAGATGGCAATCGGCGCACAACACAACAAGGTGCAGATAATTCGTGATATTCTTTTCTTCATAATCTAGTGTTTTGACAAAAATACGACTATATCTTCCAACGAAAACCCTTTGAAAGTTATTTTATAATCATTTAAATCTTTATGTAAATTATCTCTCATCGATTTTGAATCCGAGATACTTATTCTTTTTTGACTCTTTTTCATCTTTCTGATGAGGGTAATTAAGTCTGATGTTGAATTTCATGTGATTGTTGTTTTTATAATTAATGGCGGTTACAAAGATAATACGAATCTTAGTATTTTCCTCATTTAAAACGTTTTCTGATACCCGAAAGTTTAGTAAACCCTTTAGTTAACTGTGCTGAGCCAGAAACTGTACAACTCCCCGTCGAATGGAATCCAACCCGAAATCTTCCGGACGTATCTCCGATAACGGCAGAAAGAAAGCATCTGCCACGTCATCCATTGCCGAGAAATGGCTCATGTCTTTTACGGTACAAAGAAAGAACATATCGAGGGTATGCACGGGAAAGCCCGAATAGATATAGATGTTCGGCAAGGAGAACTGATAGACCGCTTTGTCCACCTTCAATCCTGTCTCCTCTAATACTTCTCTGCTTACACCTTCTTCTCCTGTTTCGTTCATATCGATAAACCCTCCGGGAAGATCGAGAGTGCCTTTTGCAGGTTCTTTGGCACGGCGGCAGACTAGCAGTTCGTTCTTTTCATTCAGAATCAGCGCCACAGTAGCGGCAGACGGATTGAAATAATAAACGAAACCACAGTCTGTGCATTTCTTAGACTTTTCATTGTTCACTTCGAAATGTGGAGAACCGCATTCGGGGCAATACAGAAATTGCGCAAGAGGATGTTTCATAATTATCAATTTTATATAAAAGATTGTCTGCCCACAAAAATATAAAATCTTTTCTTCAGATATGGAATAATGTGATTACAAAATAGTAAATACCCCGTCTTATTAGTATCATTAACAACAATCATATACAAATTAAAAGAATCAGGCTATGAATAACAAAATGAATGTTCCTTTATCGGGAATTATTCCTCCGTTGGTAACTCCTTTGCTGGATGATGATGTATTGGATGTGGAAGGTTTGCAAAAGCTGATTGAACATCTCATTGCAGGTGGCGTACATGCTCTTTTTGTGTTGGGAACTACCGGTGAATCGCAAAGTCTCAGTTATAAATTGAGGGTGGAAATGATTAAAAATACCTGTCGTATAGCGAAAGGACGGTTGCCGGTACTGGTATGTATTTCTGATACCTCGATTGTGGAGAGCGTGAACCTTGCCTGTATAGCGGCTGATCATGGGGCCGATGCTGTCGTTTCTGCTCCTCCCTATTATTTTGCGACAGGTCAGCCCGAATTGATCGAGTTCTATGAAAATTTGCTGCCTCAGTTGCCGTTGCCCTTGTTCCTGTATAATATGCCGACTCATACCAAAGTGAACTTTGCACCGTCTACTATTCAGCGGATAGCAGAGAATCCCGGAGTGATCGGTTTTAAAGACAGTTCGGCAAATACTGTTTATTTCCAGTCGGTGATGTATGCCATGAAAGATAATCCGGACTTTTCGATGCTGGTAGGACCGGAAGAAATAATGGCGGAGTCCGTGCTTCTGGGGGCTCATGGCGGAGTAAACGGAGGGGCGAATATGTTCCCCGGACTGTATGTGAGCTTATACAATGCTGCAAAAAATGCGGATATCGAAGAAGTGAGACGTTTGCAGGAAAAAGTGATGCAAATCAGTGCCACGATCTATGCGGTAGGGCAACATGGGTCCAGTTACCTGAAAGGTCTGAAATGTGCTCTCAATCTACTGGGAATATGCAGTGATTATGTAGCTGCGCCTTTCCATAAGTTTGAACAACGGGAAAGAGGAAAGATATGGAAAGCGCTTCAAAATCTGGGAGTGGATGTAGTGTTGAGGTAATTAATTTAACTAAAAATGAACGGCTATGTCTATTCTCGACATTATAATTTTTTTATTCTTCACGGGGGGAGTTGTTGTCTTCGGCTGCTCTTTTTTCAACAAGAAACGTTCGTCGGAGGAGTTTACTTCGGCAGGACGTTCCCTTCCGGGTTGGGTTGTGGGAATGTCTATTTTCGCAACGTATGTGAGTAGTATCAGTTATCTGGCTTATCCGGGCAAAGCATATATGTCCGATTGGAATGCTTTTGTATTCAGCTTGTCCATTCCGATAGCTTCGTACTTTGCTGCTAAATATTTTGTACCCTTTTATCGTTCTATCGGAAGCGTATCGGCTTACAGCTTTCTGGAAGAACGCTTTGGCCTCTGGGCGCGCATGTATGCGTCATCATGTTATCTTTTGACACAAGTTGCCCGGATGGGCTCTATTTTGTATCTGCTCGCATTGCCTATGAATGCTTTGCTGGGATGGGATATCAAAATGATTATTGCAATAACCAGCATCGCTATTATTGCCTATTCAATGCTGGGTGGTCTGAAGGCGGTGATATGGACGGAAGCAATTCAGGGATTTATTTTGATTGGTGGTGCAGTCGTTTGTCTTTGTGTACTGATGTTTAAGATGCCCGAAGGACCTGCCCAGGTATTTCAAATAGCGATAACTGATCATAAGTTCAGTTTGGGAAGTTTCGGAAGCAGTTTGACCGAATCTACTTTCTGGGTATGTCTTATTTATGGTGTGTTTATCAATCTGCAGAATTATGGCATTGATCAGAATTACGTACAGCGTTATCTGACCGCAAAGAGTGATAAGCAGGCTAAGTTCTCAGCTCTTTTCGGAGGTTATCTCTTTATTCCGGTTTCTGCCGTGTTCTTTATGATAGGTACGGCATTGTATGCATATTGCAAGGTATTTCCGGAATTTCTTCCGGCAGGAGTTGAGGGAGATGCAGTCTTTCCCTATTTTATTGTGCATGCGCTTCCGACCGGATTAACCGGATTGCTGATTGCCTCTATTTTTGCTGCCGGTATGAGTACGGTGGCTACGAGCATTACCAGTTCGGCTACTATCATTCTCACGGATTATTATACCCGCTATATGAATAAAAAGCCGACAGAAAAACAGTCGGTGAGGGCCTTGTACATTTCTAATGTCTTTATTGGAGTAATTGGCATTTTTGTAGCACTGGCGTTTTTGAATGTAGAAAGTGCACTGGATGCATGGTGGGCTTTGTCCTCCATCTTTAGCGGTGGTATGCTGGGACTCTTCCTGCTGGGGTATATTTCAAAGAAGGCGCGGAATGTTGACGCCGTTTTGGGAGTGATCTGTGGCATTATCGTTGTCGTCTGGATGAGCTTGTCTCCTATCTTCTTTAAGGATGGTTTTATGAGCGAATATGCAAGTCCGTTTCATGCTAACCTGACCATTGTCTTCGGAACCATTGTTATCTTTCTGGCAGGCTTTCTCAGTATGCGTTTGCTGAAAACAAAGAAGTAGAAAAAGGTAGCTTCACTGGCAGGCATATTGGTTTCATCTATTATCCGATAGAATTATTCGATTGGACTTTTTTTGCAAAGGCGGGGTTTCTGCCTTTATCTTTGCATCAGAAACAAAAAACAAAACGATGTTTCTGATGTTATAAGTCAAATCAATTAATAACAATAAAAGCAATAAAGAGTATGGAACCAATTTTAAATTCTCAACTTCCTGAATTCAGCGTTCAGGCTTTTCAAAACGGAGCCTTCAAGACAGTAACCAACAACGACCTGAAAGGTAAATGGGCAATCCTTTTCTTCTACCCTGCTGACTTTACATTTGTATGTCCGACGGAATTGGTAGATATGGCTGACAAATATGCTCAGTTCCAGGAAATGGGTGTGGAAATCTACTCGGTAAGTACTGACTCGCATTTCGTACACAAAGCCTGGCATGATGCTTCCGAAAGTATCCGTAAGATTAAATATCCGATGTTGGCAGACCCGACCGGCGCTTTGAGCCGTGCACTGGGTGTGTATATCGAAGAAGAAGGTATGGCTTATCGTGGTACATTCGTTGTCAATCCGGAAGGAAAGATTAAAGTGGTGGAACTGAATGATAACAATATTGGTCGTGACGCCAGCGAATTGCTTCGCAAAGTAGAAGCCGCACAGTTTGTAGCTACTCACGACGGAGAAGTTTGCCCGGCTAAATGGAAGAAGGGCGAATCTACTCTGAAGCCAAGCATTGACCTTGTCGGTAAGATTTGATAGATCTTGATAATGTGTGTGAAGGGCCGGTAACGGAGACGCTGCCGGCCCTTCTTTTAAAAGAATGAAAGGAGAAAGAGAGATGTTAGAACCTGCATTAAAAGAACAACTGAAGGGTATTTTTGCCGGACTGGAGGCTGATTTCACCTTTGATATATCCGTGTCAGCCAGTCATGAAAGCCGTGCTGGATTGCTGGAGTTACTGGAAGATGTAGCCGAATGCTCCACCCATATCACTTGCGTGGTAAATGAAGGAAGCGGACTGAAATTTGCGATATGGAAGAATGGGCATCCAACAGGAATCACTTTCCGTGCTATTCCCAATGGACACGAGTTTACTTCTTTGTTGCTCGCTATCCTGAATTTGGACGGTAAGGGAAAGAATTTTCCGGATGAGGCTGTTGGAAAATATAAAGTCACTTGACCCACTATTATACTCCCACTTGACCCATCAAAAATATATTAGAATTAAGTAGAGAAAAATGCATTTTAACCCGGGTCAGTTTTAATTATAATTCTTTACAGTAGATACTACTTCTTTTTAGCATTAATCTTTCTTACAGAATCTCCCGTAAGTTCAATTTTGTGTGCAGTATGTACAATTCTGTCCAGGATTGCATCAGCTACCGTAGGATCACCAATTGCATCATACCAACTTTCAACAGGAAGTTGTGATGTTATTATGATTGATTTTAATCCGTGTCTGTCTTCTATTATTTCCATAAGGATTGACCTTTCCTTGGCATCCAGTCCTATAAGAAACAGATCGTCAAGAATAAGAAGTGAACACTTTTCAATTTTTTTCATCTCTGCGTCAATAGTCCCCTTGTTTTTGGCAAGTTTAAGCTGTCCCATAAGCTTTGACGCATTAGAGTATAAGGTCCTGACTCCATTTTTGCATGCTTCATATCCTATTGCTGAAGCTATATAGCTTTTGCCTGTTCCAGAGCTTCCTGTGATAAAAATATTCTGTCCGTCTCTTATAAAATCAAGAGAAGCAAGTCTCTCGAGCTGGTTTCTGTCAAGGTTCCGTTTTATTGTATAGTCTATTTTCTCCATATATGCCTTATATCTGAAGTTTGCAGACCTTATCAGTCGTTCAATGCTTACATTACGTCTGTAATCATACTCGCTTTCAAGAAGCCATTTCAGGAACTCATCGTTTGTCATACCATCAGAGGATGTTGTCCTGCAGTCATTTCTGTATGTTTCAAGCATACCGTAAAAACGTAATTTAGAGAGTAACTCCATTATTCTGTCCATATTTTTTTCGACAGTTCTGTTTGTTTTATTATTACTTGTCATTTTTTTCTATGTTTTTAGAGTTAAAATAATCCTTACCTCTGAGATTTCTGTGTTTAGTGGTAAGTTCGGGAGCCAGCCCTTCCATTTGTACATGAAACTTTTCATCTTCCCTGTTTACCAGAAGACTTTCAAGTTCGTTGAATCCGAACATGCATGATTCCATTGCTATCTGGCATGCAAGAACCACTCTGTCGTGTCCGAAACGTTCGACAAGACATAATATACCATCAGCTGAACGTACGGCCTGAACGGGATATTTTTTGGCAACAGCCACTAGCTTTATATACTCTTCCATTACCGGATCGATTTCACGTGCCTTTCGGTATACATCATCCATTCTGATTCTGTATTCATGTAGTACTCCGGGAAGTTTATGGGAAGGTTTTTCTGAATATGTGAAAGGAGTATCATCTCTGCGGTGTGTCGTTATATGTCTGAATTTATGATATATCTCCACTGTGTCCTCATCATACAGTAATTCTACAGTATCGCCGATATACTCTTTAGGGACACTGTAATAGTGATTGTTAAGCGATACATAACTGTTTCTCATGACAGTTGCCGTTTTTCGGCTTTTTGATATAAATCTTGTAGTCGGTAATGTATGCAGCCTGTCTTTCTCTACCTCCAGGAAACGCTCCTTACGGCTGTAGCTGCGGTTGTACATTTTTCGACTGTTCAATGCATCCGTATGTTTCATTATTTCTATGTTCAAGGCTTCAAGATCATTGAATTTCAATCCTGTCATCTTTGAGTAGACCTCCCTGTAAAGCAGTCTTACGGCATTTTCAACCAAAGCCTTGTCTTTGGGTTTGCGAACTCTTGCCGGAAAGACAACACATCCGTAATGGTCTGCAAATGCAGCAAAGTCATCATTTATTACAGGCTCTATTCCACCGGGCTTTGTTACTGCAGATTTGAGGTTGTCGGGAACTATGGCATTGGGAACACCTCCAAAATAATGGAAAGCATTTTCACATGCCTGGATAAGATATTCTTTCTTTTGCGATGGTACAGCCTCGTAATAAGTAATCTGGCTGCAAGGAAGTATCGCAGCAAAGACTTCTACGGGAATCTTATTCCCTGTATTACTGTCTGAAATATAGAGTTTGTCACCGGCAAAATCCACATACATCTGATCACCCGCTATATGATCTATGCGTCCAACAGGTATTTTTACTTCCTTCTCACGTCTGATATATAAGCAAAATGAACAGTAACTGTAACCTTGAGGACGGTTTTTCAGATATTCCTCATACAAGGACCTTCTTGTTGTTCCACGGGATTTAAGTCGTTTAATGTACTCTGGTATATGTTCTTGAAGATACATATACTCTGCAGATCCTGCTGATTCGTTGTCTGTCTCAGCACTGAAAAGTTCATACAAATGATGCTCGTCCATTTTCAATAGGCGTTCCAGCTCTATACCCATATCTTCGTATATACGGACATACCGTTTTACTGTATTACGTGAAATCAGAAGGGAAGAACTGATACTACGGATACTCATTCCTGACTGGAAACACCGCAGTATGTGCTTGATTCTTATTTTCATTCTTTAAAATTTTTATTCGGTTAATAATACCGGGTTAAAATGCTTTTTAAAGTACAAAAACAAGACTGAAATATGGTAATTCTGTAGGGTCAGTTTTGGTTATAATCCAAGTGGATCAGTTTCGGTTATAAAGGTGGGTCAGGTGACTTTTATAATAATGGGTCAAGTGACTTTATATTTTCCACCAATGACCGCTACCTGCTCGAAAACGAGAAGTTCCGGCTGTACTACACGGCAGAGGGCGACGAGGCGCACAATTTCATCGTGGTGGTGGAAGATAATTTTAACAACTCCTACGAATTGGAATTTGACTTCAATAATCGGAACGTAAAGGACGACCAGACCGTTATCCGTGTCGGCGACATCAAACCCTTGTCAAGATGATGCGTGTATTCAGGATGATGCTCTGTTCGCTTATGGCGGTCTGTTCCGTATCCGCACAGGACAGCCGCCAAGAGGGAACGGACAGGCAGGCGGCAATCTACCGCCTTCCACTTATGGAGCGAGCTTTTCTATGCACCCGCTATTTTGAAGGCTGGCATGACCAAAGCTGCTATCCCTATTTGGGCTGGGGGCATCGTTTACAAAAAGGCGAAAGGTATTCGGCACGCACCATGACGAAGCCGCAGGCGGACGCGCTCCTGCGCAAAGACCTGCGGAAGTTCATCGCCATGTTCCGGCAGTTCGGGGCGGATTCGACCTTGCTTGGCACACTCGCCTACAATGTCGGTCCGGCGAAACTTTTGGGCGGAAACGGATACTCCAAAAGCACGCTGATCCGAAAACTAGAAGCGGGCGACAGGAACATTTACCGCGAATATGTCGCTTTCTGCAACTACAAGGGTAAACGGCACGCCATGCTGCTCAAACGAAGAAAGGCGGAGTTTGCACTACTGTATGTACCATAAAAGTAAATGTCTGACAAAAGAAAATCCGATGAAGCGCAACTTCATCGGATTTTCAATTTTCATACATTCGGGATTGTTCCTTTACCGATTACCTCATCATCCTTACAATGCTCTATGATGCCGGGCAAAAATCCCATGTCCTTGATTGCGATATGCCGGATATACTCCACATATTTCTGACCTTGAAAATTTCTTCCAGTCAGTTTTATGTTGCAAAATAATCAGGATTAACAAATTAGTAATAATTCACGCAACAAACCCAGTTACGGGAAAAGAGTGTGCTATTTCTTCGTGTTGTGTGTACTGACAACAGACTCTTCGCCAACTAATTTTGAAACTAAAAAATTAAAGACGATTAAGAGTTCATTTCCAGTTATCTATTACTTGAAATGTCAGGTAGTGAAAAAGGGCGACTCACTTTATCCCTTCTTGTAATTGCATTTGAAAAACATTAGGAAAATATAGGAGGATAATTGTGTTTTCTTCCTACACGACATTGTTTAAGAAATAGTGTTAGTTTTAGCTTGTGTTTTCTCATTGTGATAAATCGAATATGCCTGAATTAGTTCAATTGGCTTATTGGAAACACCAATAGTAAGCCTTATAAAGCTTCATATTTGGGATATTTCTATAAAACATTTGGTCATATTGTCTATCTTTATTATATTTGCATTTAGTTTTAATTAAATAAAGATGGATGAAAGACCTCTTAACCGGCTTAAAGTGGTTCTTGTAGAGAAACAAAAGACAAGCAAATGGTTGTCAGAACAGTTGGGCGTATCTACTGTAACAGTAAGTAAGTGGTGCACCAATATGCATCAACCAGATTTGCAGACGTTAGCAAAGATTGCCGATTTGTTAGGATGTGAAAAACGAGAACTTATCACGGAATAGATATGCCTAAAAGTAAAATGCATAAACGACGCGGAAGACTACCTTCAATAGAGGTGGTTGACCTATTTTGCGGAATAGGCGGACTAAGTTATGGAATGAAGTCAAAAGGTCTCAAGATCCGAGCTGGGTTCGATTTGGATCAAACTTGTCTGTACGCATATGAAACTAATAATGAAGCAAAGTTTATTTTCAAGGATATTAGGACTGTTCGAAAAGAAGAAATAATACCTTTCTATTCCAAGAAATCAATAAAGGTTTTGGCTGGCTGCGCTCCTTGTCAGCCTTTTTCATCTTACGCATTTAAAAACAAGAATAAAGATGAAAAAAAATACAATCTTCTTTATGAATTTGGACGTCTTGTTAAGGACGTCCAACCAGACATAGTTACAATGGAGAATGTTCCAGCTATAGCTTCATTCAAACTTCAGTCAGTTTTAGGAGATTTTGTTAAAACACTTGAATCAGAAGGATATTATGTTTCATATCATGTGGTTTATTGTCCTGATTATGGTATTCCACAGACGCGCAAGCGATTAGTATTGTTAGCCTCAAAATTAGGTGAGATAGAATTGATACCTCCAACACATCGAAAAGATAATTATGTGACCGTTCGTGATGTGATTAGCAACCTTCCCCCTCTTCAAGCCGGTGAAGAATGCCCTGCTGATAAGTTACACCGCTGTAGAGCCTTATCTGCTCTGAATATGAGAAGAATGGAGGCTACACCATATGGTGGAAGTTGGAAAGACTGGCCGGAGGAGCTTTTGTTGAATTGCCATAAGAAGGAAGGAGGTAAGAGCTTTGGTAGTGTTTATGGCCGTATGACTTGGGAAGAGCCTGCTCCAACGATGACTACGCTTTGTACAGGTATCGGCAACGGTCGTTTTGGTCATCCTATTCAGAACAGAGCTATTTCCGCACGTGAAGCTGCATTGTTCCAGACTTTTCCAACAACATATAAATTCTTTCCTAATGAGCAGGAAGTGTCTTTAACTAAGGCTTCACGTTATATAGGAAATGCTGTTCCCCCAAGATTGGGCGAAGTGATCGCAGAGAGTATTAAGAAACATATTAGAACTCACAAATAATATGGACGATAATCGTAAACTAAAATGGCGATTTGACGTTAGCACATTCCGGCTAATCGGGCGTGATTTGATAACAGATCGAGTTACAGCTCTATTCGAATTAGTAAAGAACTGTTATGATGCTAATGCCCAAAATGTAAATGTTATTTTTGAAAATGTTGGAGTTGGAAAAAAACAAGCAGTTATACGAGTAGAAGATGATGGATATGGAATGTCGTTTGAAGATATCCGAGACAAATGGATGGTTATTGGAACTTCAAGCAAACGCGCTCATCCATATTCACCAAAGCCCTTCAATAGAAGATGTGTTGGAGAAAAAGGCATAGGGCGTTTTGCTGTAGATAAACTTGGAGATAAAGTTTCCGTTATCACCAAAAAAAGAGGTGCAGAAAAGTGGCTAAAAGTTGACATTGACTGGACTTCTTATTATACTGAGAGCGAAGAAGAGGCAGATATTCGTCTATTTACCGATGTTGAGAATGTTTATACTTATAATGATTCCGAAAATCCTGATACATCAGGAACGAAATTGATAATCACTTCCATCAGAGATCCTTGGACCAAGAAGGAAATTGAGCATTTAATGCGTGAAATTTCAAAAATTGTCTCTCCATTTGCGAATTTGAGTTACCCATTCAAAGTTCGGGTAATTGCACCAGAATTTAATATAGACCAAGAATCTATCAGAACATTAGATGACTTTAATAATGCGACCATTTCTCTGAATATAGATTTTGACGAGGATAAAAAGCTTCAGCAGAGCATCTTCTATGATAAGGAAAAGAACATTTTTAGTTACCATCTTATTCCACTCAAATCTTTTGGAGGAATAAGGATTAGGATTTTTTTCTTTGACGAATCAGCCCGTAGAAGCTATCGAAAAGCCTTTCCTAATGATCCTATAGATGGGTTTAAGGTCTATCGTGATGGCATCATCGCTACGCCTTTTGCAGAAACCAATGAAATTCAAGATTTAAAACGTGACATCTTGGGAATTGATAAAAGGGTATATCAGGATATATTCAATAGAATAAGCACACGTGAGTTTTTGGGTGTTATTGACATCACCAAAAATGGGAATCCTCGAATAATAGATGCGACCAATCGACAAGACTTTGTGGATAATGTTGAGTATCGAGAGATGAAAAAATTCATCATTACTCAACTTAATGCTCTTCAAGATTACAAAGTAGAAATGCGTCAAGCAAAACGTGATAATGCACAGGAGGGGCTAAAAGTCGCATCAGATGACATCAGTTCTTTAGTAGAAGCCTTTAACGATATTGTCGCCAAAAAGCCAGAATTGAAGCAGACGGTAGAGCCTCTTATCAAACAAGTTCGTAAGACAGGGCGTAGTGTAAAGACGGCTATTAGCGAGCAAAAAAAGGCTTTAGAGGATTTTACTCGTAAGGAGAACATCTATATGAGTATTATGTCCCTACAACAGTTTGCGATTAATATCACTCATGCTGTTCGTACCACCCTTAATCAGATACGTGATAGGGTGGAGTTCTTCTATCGATATTATCCCGATCCTGAAGAGGAAGAATTGTTCATACTCTATTCTAAAGAGATGTATGAACGTTTCAAAGTACTCAACCGTGTGATTAACTATATGCTCAGTTATTCACAATCGAACTTGACTCCTGAGGAAGTTGATTTAAAAACTACGTTTGAGGAAATATTGGGTGAATACGATGATGTCTTCTCACGTGAAGGGATATCCTTACAGACAGATTTCCCTGATAAGATTGTTCTGAATGCAAATCGACAATTTTTTAGGGATATTCTGCAGAACCTAATAGATAATTCCGTGAAAGCAATGACCAAGTCAAAACCAAAAGTGATTCGTTGCTCTTACGAGGTTCAAAACGATATGTTAGAGATACTTGTTTCAGACACAGGTATAGGTATTCCTCAAGAAGACCATGAACAAATTTTTGCGTTGTATTATACAACGACCGAGTTGCAAGGAGGTGCTGGCATTGGATTGTATATTGTGAAAACTCGTGTCCAGTCTCTTGGAGGCTCTGTCGCTGTCGTTGACAGTGAATTTGGTGAAATAGGAACGACAATAAAAATAACAATACCTTTTAAAAAGTAAATAATTATGGATTTTAAGATAGTCTTTATTGATGATAATATGTCGGAGAAAGAGCCGTTTGTTCAAAATATAAGAAAGCATTACAAAGATGCTGACTGTAACCATGTTTTTCAAAATCCAGACAAAGGTTTGGAATACGTGTTGGAGAATTTGAATAGCAAAATGATAGTATTCATTGACTGGAATTTCAGTGGTCACCACAAAAAAGGCATTGATTTGTTGAAGGAGATTCGCAAAAAAACATCTTTGCTTTATATTGTGATAATGTCGGCCAACCAGTTAAGGACTGATATTCCTCTTGAATCTATCGTTGAAATGATGAACGAGGAGAATTTCTTCTATTTGGACAGAAGCAATGATGACTTTGACTCTGTCATTTCCATCATTGACAGAGTTCGTTCTCAGTGGAGTACAAAATTCGACTGCGTCCTTGAACAATGGCTTCTCCGTCATCCAGAAGATAACAACAAAGAAGCCTTTAGCGAAGTCTCCACTGGTAAAACATTTACTTGGGCTGACATCCTTGTTGAGTTGAGACAACAAACGCCTATAGGCAAATCTTTTGAACAAAAGCTTAATGAGTATTATATCTATCAACTAAATCGTTCTAAAAAATAAATATGGGCAAAATATTGATAGCATGTAATAACGATTCTACCACCATACTTCATGATTTCTTAGAATCATGTGCGGACGAGGCTAAACAAATATGTGCTGATAATAGTATTGAATACTCTCCTGTTTACCCTCCAAATTTGAGTGAACAGAATGTTATTGGTGTCATGCCTGAACACCAACTTTGTTTTTTTGCCGGTCATGGTGATACAGATGGAATTTATAATGAGGCCGAAGAAGCTGTAGTCTCAATACATACAACCAACTATAATTTCAAGAATAAAGGTCTTTATTGTGTTGCTTGTTCTTGCGCTCAAAAACTTCATTCACATTTGAAGTCTCTTGAATTACTATTCTTTGTCGGTTATAACGACACGTTCAATGTAAGAGGTGAACGTGAACCTTTTATAAATAGTGCTATGGCAGGCTTGAAAAGTTTTTTGAATGGAGACCCATTAAAAGTAGCAAAAGAAAAAATGATTGCTACGTATGACAATCAAATCGCTACATTAGATACAACTGATCCGATGGCTGCTGTTGAATTGGTTCACAATAAAGAGGCTTTAGTCTTTGATGGTAATGATGATTTATTATTTTCCAACTTACAATAATAATGAACATATTGTATAAAATCATGTACTAACAACTGTTTATTAAGCACGTAATTATAAGATCGCTCCTTATTATATTTGACAGAATGAGAAGTTATAAGTAAACATACTTTTCACTCTGCTTCTTGGGGTGGAGAGATACCCTAAAGCATACTGATCCGAAAGTTGGAGGTGGGCGACAGGAACATTTATCGGGAGTATATCGCTTTTTGCAACTACAAGGGTAAACGGTACGCCATACTGCTCATACGGAGAAAGGCGGTGTATATTCCATAACTATTATAAAAGAGTTGGTACAGCCATCAATGGGTTGCACCAACTCTTTTATAATCATTTTTAATTAGAAGTTCAAATTTCCTTTGTTCCAATTATTATCAAGTTGCTCAATATCACTCATTTTATAAACAATAGAGTATGGATAGTCTTTGTCTTTAAAATCAGCATGAGGGATAACACCTTCTCCTTCATTATACAGAGTTGCAATTATACCGTTAGCGTATTTTTTTGTATAAATATCACCATCTTCAGAGAATCCAAACTGTATTAATTTTTCCTTTTTAATAGGGTCTATATTAATTGTAATGCTTTGGGTTATATCCCTATCCCCAGAACTCTTTAAATGCAAAATAACTTCCAGTCTTTTGAAAAGAGAGAAGAAATCCGGAATTGACATTTCATCAAGTCTAAGCTCAACTAAGGAGTTGTCATTTACCATGTCTTCACATAAAATGGACACATTACACCCATCACCATAAGATGTAAAAAATTTCACCCCTATAGGATGGTAACGTTTTATGTCAACATCTATTTCCTCCAAATATTTTTCCAGAGTTGTGAAATCACTAATATCAGCTGCTGTTGAGCCTACATAATCATTGTATTGAACGGTTGCTTTCATTTTTATATGGATTTGATTACAATCACTATATAGCAACAACTGCGCCAATTTGTTTTCCTATCATCAATAGCTATGATACATGACAAAATGTCATAAAAATAGTTATCGAAGATTGGGACAAAGGTTTCTTTGCTACTTTCTTTGTCCGCCATCATGCTCACTGAAAGAAAGTAGGGCGGCTCTCGCCTCCCACCTCTCAAAAACGGGGGTAAAGCCCCGTCACCATCGTGAACATTTCCTCCAGCATATCGCAATATATCCCTTCGTGCGTTTCTATGTCCTTCGTCCTGCACTCGAATGTCTTTTTGCTGAACGTCTTGCGGTAGAAACGCATATTGTAGAGGTCTGCTCCTCCGTCATAGATGATGTCAAGTCGGTTGGCACTCGTCTTGTTCCTCGCAAGGCTCATGCGTAAACCGTTACCCATGTCTATGAAGTCTTTGCTTCCCGTCATGGCGGCAAAGCGTCTGCCACCTATCTGCTCCAAAATTGTCTTTGCTATCATATTCGTTGTTTTTAGGTGTTATGGTGTGGCGGTGCGGACACTGCCACACCGTTCAAAATTCAGTTTTCTCAGCTATGGGTGTGCATCTTTCCAACCACTTTCTCAGACACTCCATGTTGTACTCGCTCGTTATGACTGCCGTATGGCTGTCAATGGCGGTGAAACGGCTGCTTTCATAACTGTCTATCCACCCCTTCAGGGTATCAACTCCCCATGCTTCGGTATCGTCAAACATTCCGTCCAATGCCGTGATAGGCTCGCTGAACTTGACAATCAGCGTTTGGTAGGTTGTTTCGTTCATCGCTTGTCCTCCTTTCTTTCCTTTGCCGTCAGCCACTTGTCCCGTGCGGCTCGGCACTCGTCCAACGTGGGTTTCACACAAGAGAATAATTCCCCGTCTGTGTAGCGGTAGTCGTATTGCACAAGTATCCGCTTGCGTCTGCCGATACCCGTTTGGAACTTCTCGTATTTCTCTGTCCCTGCTTTCGTGCAGGTGCTTACTCCGTTGATGGTCATCCGTGTACTCATAATCGTTGTTTTTTAGATGGTTAGAAATGTACTGACAACACTCTATTCCGCATCACCATTTCGGGGTTGCTCGTGTAGCGTTGATGCAGGTAGAAATGGTGTGAGCCGAAGCCGTAAAGAAAGAACTTGTCAAGTTCGTGCTTCTCGGAAAAGTCTTTTACGCTTGCTCTTAACTGCTCCTCACTCTGACAAAGAGTGAGGAGGTTTATAAATTCAAGGAACATCGTGGGGATTTTATCGTCCCACAAACAAATCATACTTTCAATTCTTACTTCCATGCTGTTATGTATTATAAGTTGATATTATGCTGCGTTCATCCGCTGACGGATAAGTTCGGCATTGTCCTCCACAAGCCGGATGATGCGGTCGTGGTACTCGGTATTAGAATTGCATACCCCTCTGCTCTGTACCACTTTCAGTGTTTTCAGTGACACCTCTATCGTTTCAATCCGTTTGCCGTCAATGGTGGCAGATAGGATGAGGGAGTTTGCCTTGTTGTGATAACCGCCCACGCAATGGTGCATCATCCGTCCTTCCTCAATCATTTCCTCCACGCTTTCAATGACTTTGACAAGAATAAGGTTGTCGGAGAATACAAGCCCGAAGAACATTCCTTTGGCTTTCAGATAGTTTTTCTCGTCCTCAACTGCTTTCCTGCGTTGCTCTTCAGTCCGTTCACGCTCCCTTTGGCGGTTGCGCTTTATGACCAATTTGTCGTGTTCGGCTTTGAGGTCGGCAGGGCAAACGTATTTTGGGCTGTTCGTGTCCTTGCCGAAATGACGGAGCAGGTCTATGGTGTCACGCCACATTGAGCCGTCCGAAATGGTGTAGCCGTTGCGGATGCAAATCTTGACGGATGCCCAATACCGCTCCATGTCAAAGAAACTGCGGATATAATGACGTAACATGGCGTATTGCCCTGCCTTCAAGAGCGTTTCTGCTCGGCTGTCGGAAAGGATTGCCGTGAAAAGGTCATACGGCAGGATATTGTGATAGTCCCCGTTGAAGCCGTTGCGTTTCAATTCGGGGATGAAACGCTGTCGGGGATAGGTACACACAGGTGTTATATCGTATGCGTGAAGTCTGTTGTTCTTGCGTACCTCCATGTCGCTGTATTCCGCCCATTGGTCGTAATACAACATTGACATACCACGCAGTCGGGCAACGGTGGTGGTTGTGCCTTTGGGCGAAATCCACCTCTGCACCACTTCATAAATGGAATACTCGGCTGCTTGCCCTGCCTTGTATCGGGACTTCACGAAGAAGAAGCGTATCACTTGGTACTGCTTGCTGGTGGTGACGATGGAGAAGTACTCGTTCTCGCTGAAAACACTCTTTCGGGTGCGCAACGCTTCCAACTGCATACCGCAATGTGGGCAGATACATCCGCAAAGGGTGTCTGCAAGGTCGTGGTCGCTCTTCCACGAATGTCCGCACTCGGTGCAGATGTTCGTGCCGTCCGCTCTCTTGATTGCATAATGCTTGAAGCAATGGCGGAAAGCGTATGCCTTTTGTGTGGCGTTCAATCTCGGTAGCCGCTTGCTCAAACGTGCGACTTCCTGCTGTATGCGTGTTCTCGGTTTCATAATCAAAAGTCGAATAAGGATTGTTGAACTTGGGTTGTCTGTTTGGCGGTCTTAGGCTTGTTGCGGTTTTGCAACTTGCGGACTTCCTCCTCTTGGTATTGTCGGATAGCGTTCTGCCGTGCCTCCGCCTTTTCCTCTGCGGTGAGTTCCACCACATGGTTCACGGCTATGTGGCATTGGATAGGCTTGCCCACCTCTATCTCGTTCTCGTCATAGTAGTGTACGGCTTGTCCGTATATCTCGCCGTCCGTGAAGCCGTTGCAACCGCTTTTCTGCACATAGTTCAGAATGTAGGTCACACAATCGTCTATATTCTTGGCAGGGTTGCGGTAGTTCTTCGCAAAGAGCGCATCTTCCGCTGCACGTTGCTCCAAATACATCTGTATCGTTCTCTTGAAATGGTCTGTCGTTTTCATATCGCTGTCGCTTTAGATTGTCTGTTTCAGTATCTCTCTCCAATATGTCGGCTCAACCTCGCTCAAAAGGAAGTCTGTAAAGTCCTTCCGTGCGTCCTTATTCAGTTCGTGGTAGAGTTCACGGAACACGGATATATTGCCGTTGATGTATGTTTCCACCATGTACTCGAATATGTTGTCCACCTCATAGTATCTGCATTGTTGCTCTACGGTCTTGCTTCTTCTCTTTGCCATGTCGATTAAAGATTAAAGGGTGAATAACCAAAGGATGAAGCCGAAAAAGACGATTGTGGAAAGGATAGCCACTATTACACCTATCGCCACTCGGAACACTCCGTTTACTATCTCTCTGACGATGCCCCAAAGGATGCCGAATACCCAAAGGACGGTGCGCATGATTAAGTTGCATATTGCAAGCCCCATGTATTGCGCCACTTGTCTGAAATCTGCCGTTGCTGTCATATCTTTGCTGTTTTTGATTTTTTGTTTTTTAATGCGGATTCATGAGCTGAGGGAGTTGAGTTTCAAACTATCTTATCTGCCTCTCGTTTATCCGACATTTTTTTTAATGCGTCTTTCTGTCGCATCGGTCGTTTTCGTTTCGGGTGCTTAAAAAGGTAGGGATTAGGGAATGCAAGGTTTTTCAGGAAAAATACTACCCACAGGGCTGGAGATTTTTCCCGAAAACAGGAGGCTTGACCTTGTTTTCCCGTCAAATCCCGGAGTTACCTTTGCGCCCAGAACGGAAATGACTGCCTGATGCGGTCCACTGAAAGGCGCGAAAATGGAGGTAAACGGAAGTAGAGGCAGATTAGACAGAAAACTTCAAAAGAGAAATCCGTGAAAAAAGGAAGTCTCCCCCCCCCAAAAAAAGGACATAGCCGGTAGCGTGAAACCGGGCAAACCACCTGCAAGGAAGTATGGTTCTATCTGTCTGGTCAGATGTGTCGGGGCGGGCAGATAAAATCATTCTTCCCGGTTTGCCTGCTGTGGGTGACGGCTTGTTCCATTTATGGACAAGCGGTCATACACGGCTTTCCGCTTCCGGCTCAAAAGAACAACGAAAATGAAAAATCATCTGAAAAGCCGTAAAAGCACCTCTTGGCATAAGCACAAAAGAAATGGGCCTTGCCTCATTAGTCTAAACAGTTGTTTAGGTGTGAGGCAAAGCCCTTTTCTCAGCTTATGCGGTAGTCGGCACACGTTCGTTCAAAATTCTTTTGTACGATGGTGTGCCGACGGATAAAATCGCTTTTACGGAAAAACCTATATGATAAAGAAAAAATCAGGGAGATTCATTTCAAAATCTCCCGTTTTATTGTTACTTTTGCATACGAAGAGTTCTTTGAAGGTTACGCAATGCGCAGAAGAATAATGCAGCAGATAACTAACTAAATCGTAACCTATTACTATTATGAGCAATTAACCTAAGCTCATTTCCAATAAATTACACTCTTTTCGTAACTTCATTTTACAAATATTTAACCCCCAATGAAAAACATGAAAAAGATATTTTTACTGATTTCCGCCATTTTATTCATTGTTCCGGTGCAGGCGCAGCATACATTGAAGTTGATGACTTATAATATCAGAAATGCAACCGGTATGGATGGTGTCTGTAATTTCCAGCGTATTGCAAATGTGATAAATAATGCTTCTCCTGATGTAGTAGCTGTGCAGGAAGTAGATAGCGTAACTAATCGAAGCAATCAGAAATATGTATTAGGCGAGATAGCAGAACGGACGCAGATGCATGCCTGTTTTGCTCCGGCTATTGATTTTGACGGTGGTAAATATGGAATTGGCCTATTATCAAAGAAAGCTCCGATCCATTTGCAGACGATGGCTCTGCCAGGTAGAGAAGAAGCACGGACATTGATTCTGGCAGAGTTTGAAGATTATATTTATTGTTGCACTCACTTGTCACTCACTGAAGAGGATCGGATGAAATCGTTGGATATTTTGAAGGCTTTTGCTATATCTTATAAGAAGCCTCTTTTTTTGGCGGGAGATATGAATGCCGAACCGGAATCGGATTTTATCAAAGAGTTACAGAAAGATTTTCGCATACTCTCTGATCCCAAACAACACACTTTTCCTGCTCCCGCCCCAAAGGAGACTATTGATTACGTGGTGGCTTTTAAGCAGAATGATAAAGGATTTGCCCTCGTCTCTTCGGAAGTGGTGAATGAACCTGTAGCGTCCGATCATCGTCCTATTGTTGTGGAACTGCGCACTGCCGAAAAGGCGGATAAGATATTCCGTACTAAACCCTATTTGCAGAATCCGGTTGGAAATGGAATGACCGTGATGTGGGAAACCACTGTTCCTGCTTATTGTTGGGTAGAATACGGGACGGATACGACTCAATTAAAGCGTGCGCGTACTATTGTTGACGGACAGGTAGTCTGCAATAACAAGTTACATAAAATACGGCTGAATGATTTACAGCCCGGTCGAAAGTACTATTATCGTGTCTGTTCACAAGAAATGTTGCTTTATCAGGCATATAAGAAAGTTTTCGGAAATACTGCCCGTTCCGCTTTCAGTGAATTTACTCTGCCTGTAACCGGTACGGATTCTTTTACTGCTGTTGTGTTCAATGACCTGCATCAGCATACCCATACCTTCAGGGCTTTGTGTAAACAGATTCAGAATATCAATTATGATTTTGTCGTTTTCAACGGTGACTGTGTAGATGACCCGGCAAGTCATGATCAGGCAACTGCCTTTATTAGTGAATTGACCGAAGGAGTGCACGGAGATTGTATCCCAACTTTTTTTATGCGAGGAAATCACGAAATCCGGAACGCTTATTCTATCAGTTTGCGTGACCATTTCGACTATGTAGGTGACAGGACTTATGGTTCTTTCAACTGGGGAGATACCCGTATTGTCATGCTGGACTGTGGAGAAGACAAAACAGACGATCATTGGGTCTATTATGATTTGAATGATTTCACCCAGTTACGTAACGAGCAGGTCGGTTTTCTGAAGAAAGAATTGGCTGCCAAAGAATTTAAGAAAGCGAAGAAACGCATCCTTCTGCATCATATCCCCCTTTATGGCAATGATGGGAAGAATCTTTGTGCTGAACTATGGACTAAACTGCTGGTAAAAGCTCCTTTTGATATCTGTCTGAATGCTCATACTCATAAGTATGCTTATCACCCGAAAGGTGAATTAGGGAATTATTTTCCGGTTATTATAGGTGGAGGATATAAGATGGAAAGTGCTACCGTGATGATTCTTGAGAAGAGGAAAGAAGAACTCAGAGTCAGGGTGTTGAATGCAAAGGAAGAAACTTTGCTGGATATAACGGTCTGAATAATGTATATGATAACTTGAATCATGGAATTGAATTTCGAGGTTGTGTCAAAATGCTGGCACAACTTTTTTTTATGCGCAAAGCCCAGACTTTCCCAAGCCCGGGCTTTGTTATTACCTAATTTTTTTGTAACTTTAGGCATTACATTTTCGTTATGGCAAAGTTACATTTTCGTCCTTACATTCCCAACCAAACCGTTCTTTTTCCACAAAGAATTGATGAAAACATAGCTGCGAACGACCCTGTCCGCATCGTCAATGCAGTTGTTGATAATCTCAATCTTGATAATTTCAAGAAGCTTTATAAAGAAACTGGGCGCTCAGCCTATCATCCTAAGATGATGCTCAAGGTCATTATCTACGCTTACATGAACAATATCTATTCCTGCCGTAAAATCGAGAAGCTTCTTTTGCGTGACATCCATTATATCTGGCTTGCCGGTAATGAGCATCCGGATTTTATTACCATCAACCGTTTTCGTAACCGTGTAAAGGAGGAAATAAACAACGTATTCACGCAGTTGGTTCTTGTCCTTGCCGACAAAGGTTTCATCAGTCTTGACGTGGAGTATATCGACGGTACCAAGATCGAGTCCAAGGCCAACAAATATACTTTTGTCTGGCGCAAGACAGTCGAAAGGAACCGTACAAGGTTGATGGATAAGATCCGCATCCTTCTGGAGCAGGTGGATGAAACCATTGCACAGGAGAACTCCGTAAAAGACACATCCGTGGAGTTCACTCCCTCCATGCTCTCGGGCATAGCGAATGAACTTAAAGAAGCCCTGGAACACCGGCCTGCAACAAAGGACAAGGAAGAAAAGAAAACCCTGCGGGAGAAAAAGAAACAGGTCAGGGAACTTGAAGGGTATCGTGACAAGCTGATGGAATACGACAATCACCTTGATGTCCTTGGAGAACGTAATTCCTATTCCAAGACCGATCCTGATGCCACATTCATGCGCATGAAAGAAGACGCCATGAGGAATGGGCAGACCAAACCCGGATATAATTTGCAAACAGGCACTGAAAACCAATTCATCATAGACTTCCGACTGTTTCCCAACCCTACCGATACGCTGACCCTCATTCCTTTTTTCCACTCCTTCCGGCACCGCTATAACCGCTTACCTGCTATCGGTGTGGCAGACTCCGGTTACGGCTCGGAAGAAAATTACCGGTTCATGCAGGAGAACGGGATAGAAGCCTTTGTCAAGTACAACTACTTCCATAAAGAACAGCGTCCCCGTTATACGTCCAACCCGTTCCATGCGGAAAGTCTCCATTACAATGCGGAAGGGGATTATTACGTTTGTCCGATGGGGCAGCACATGAACCGCATAGGAACCAAACGTGACAGAACGGTGAGCGGATACACCACCGAAAGTGCCCGGTATAAGGCACAAAGATGCGAGGGCTGTCCTTTGCGTGGAAGTTGTTTTAAAGCACGGGGGAACCGTATGATAGAAGTCAACCACCGGTTAAACCAATACAAACGACAAGCCCGGGAAAGGTTGCTCTCAAAAGAAGGAATCAGGCATAGAGGCAGGCGGTGTATAGAACCGGAAGCTGTTTTTGGACAAATGAAATACAACATGGCATACAGAAGGTTCCGGCATGTGGGAGAAGACAAGGTGACAATGGACTTTGCCTTCTTTGCCATAGCTTTTAATATCAAAAAGATGTGTGCAAAACTGAGAAAGGCAGGAAAGGGACTCATTACATTTGCTAAATCTATGCTTATTGGGCTATTTATAAACCGCTACAAGTGGAAGATAGCAACGTCTTACCAAATGAATCAGAAAAAAGCATCATAAGCAAAAGAAAATATAGCAGGACTGTAAAACGTAAAAAAAAGGTTGTGCCAACGTTTTGACACAACCTCGATTCTTTTTATATTGATAATACCTATAATTCCTTTTTCTCTTCTTTCATTTTAGTTTCCTCCTGAGATAACAATGAATGTCAGTCCCCAAATGAATAATATAAACATAACTCCCAAAAGTCTGTTTGTGGCTTTGGAGCTACCGATAAATTCTTTCCAGATGAAAACACCCCAAAGAGCAGCAATCATCGGTGCTCCTTGTCCAAGTGCATAGGAAATGGCTGCTCCCGCTTTTCCTGCGGCAATGTAGCTTAATGCTGTACCTAATCCCCAAATGCATCCTCCGAGAATCCCTACCATATGTGTGCTCGCTTTTCCGGTAAAATATTCCTTGTAAGTAACAGGTAAACCGACGAACGGACGTTTCATCACAAGTGTATTGAAGAGGAAGTTGCTTAGGAAGATTCCGATGGCAAAGATGAAGAATGCAGTATAAGGAGTTGCCATTCCTGCTGTTGGTGATTCAAAATTGTTCAAATCCATGGCGGCAGCGACAAACCGGTAAAAGAATGACATCAGTATACCGGCAATAGCAGCAAGAATAATTCCCTTTTTGCTATTATTGGTTCCTGCCTTTTGATTTTTACCGGCTGCAATACCGCTACAAATGATGGCGATAACAATCAGCACGACTCCTGTGAATAGCCAGAACGGATCTCCTTTGGGAGAACTGAAATAATTAATGAATACTCCTAATACTAATGCCAGTCCTACTCCCAATGGGAAAGCTACCGCCATTCCGGCAATGGATACAGAGGCAGAAAGGAGAATATTGGAAGCATTGAAGATAACTCCTCCGATAAGTGCACTGGCAATATATGCCGTTTCCACTTGTTGGATGTCCTCCAGAAAACCTCTTCCCGAATCTCCGAAACTTCCTAGTGTGAATACCAGAAGTAAGGCGAACAACAAGATGCCGATAGTGTAGTCCCAATAATAAAGTTCATAACGCCAATTCTTACTGGCCAGTTTTTGGGTATTTCCCCACGATCCCCAGCATATCATTGTGATAAAGCAGAAGATAATAGCTAAGGTGTAACTATTGACTATATACATAATGATCTTTTTTTAAGATTTCAATTCTCTTTTCCTGTCACTTGTCTTATAAGTGCGTTGCGGGTTGCCCGAATATTTTCTTCCCCTTGAATAGTGAGATATTGGTGTTTACCGCTTTCAGAAGGAGAAAAAATACTTTGTCCGATACTGTCTATGGTGATTGTTCCCTTCTCGGATAAATTGAAATAATTATTTCCCGGTTCTATGGCTTGTAGCACGGATGTCAAATCCCATGTTTCTCTGTCATATGGCATTTCCTGAAATATTTTATATGATACGCACAGAGGATGTTTATAACTGTCGGCAAAATCATTTAATATACTTTGATGAGGATATCGAATCTTGTTTCCTAGTTCCCATCCGCTGGCAATAATCGGAGTAGGCCATTCTTTGAAAGTAATTTGGGCTGCATTCAGATCATTAACAATGTTCCATTCAGGGAAGTTGAATTCATTATCATAGAGTCCTCCCATGACAGATAGTAATTTTACCTTTTGTGCTACCAAGGCTTTTCCATCCAGCTCGCTGTATTCATCTGCTTCCGAGATAAGCAAACGGGCTAGATTTGTTTCCGGACCTAAGGCTATAAATACCACAGAATGATCTCCTTGCTCTGCCAGCAATTTACGCAACAGTTTATATCCTTCCGGAATATGATCTTTTAGGCTTCTTTTTGGATGTAATATTTTATTATTGTCAATAATAGTATCCAGTGTTTGGCGGAGATAATGTCCGTCGTCTGTATTCATCCCATTATAAGCATAGCCTAAGGGTATGTCGTATTTGTCGTTGAAACGACAATAAGCGTCAATATATTCCAGTGAATAAGGATTACACTTGCTTATAGTGATACCTAGCAAATCAATTTTTTCTTTTTTCTCATAATTAAGCAGCATTTGCATAGCTAAAACATCATCGATGTCATTTCCAACATCCGTGTCGAGTATGACAGGAATTGCAGAAGTAGTCTCTTTCTGTTGTGCACAGGAGCAGAATAAAGAGACGGTTATTAGAATGATTGCTATATATTTGAACATATCTTGGGTTTTTATAAGTTATTACCAATATTCTCAATTGTATTGCTGGTTAATGATTGTTGCGAGGAATAAGTTACTTTATAAAGTATGCCTCCTTTGGCATGGAGAGTCTGATTCTCTAAAGTTGCAGTTCCTTCTTTGGTAAATGTGCCATTTACATCATATCTTCCGGAAATGGTTTCTCCAAATTTACCATTCTCTAGTTTGAATTGAGAGTCATTCAAACTATAAATCAGTAAATAATTGTGCATGTCTAATACGAAACCTAAAGAAGCATTATTTGTCTGGAATGTGATTTGTGCTCCAGTAGTACATATTAGTTGTTCTAATTTGTCTTTTGGCTGATTATCGTTAATATTAAATGCTGCAAAATTCTCCGGTTTTACTTTGGCAACGTCTATATAAGCTGCCGCCAAGCCTTTTATGAGACTACGAGTAGGGGGCGTAAAATCTTTTTCTTGTAAATCCCACGTATAAATTCCGTGGTCAATTTGGTCCGGTTCGGTGGTGTTGTTGATAAAGAAGTTGCTGGTAGCCAAATCGTAAATATTATAGCCTCCTCCTAATGCGAAAGATGTCAAGATAAGACTCGGACTGTTTGTATAACTACCTTTGTTCTCGGCAACCAGCGCATAATTTCCAGCAATTGATGCGTATGCCATGACTTCATTTTTGAGATGTTTAATATTATCTTTATAAGCATCAACGCCAATGAAATCAATGCCTTGAAGATCGAATACATCTTTGGGGCGAGCATTAGTTGCCTCTGGAAATGGATTAATACCATCACCGTAAATTAGATTGACACGAGTTACTACTTTGTAAGAACTGTTTTTTACAGCTTTTCCTACAGTGTTTAATGCATTTGTGATCATTGTCCAGGCCTTCTCTTTGCTTAGAGGAGTCCCATCCCGATATTTTAAATCTTTTTGGTCGATTCTCCAGCGCATTAATGCATCAGGTTCATTATGGATCTGCGCTGATATAACGGGATGCTTGTCTCCATTTTGAGAATCCCAGTATCGGATGTGGTTAAATAAGGCGGTGATGGCTTTGGTTTCTCTCTCCAGTACCCATTCATCATCAAGAATCATGGTGTATTGGTAACCATAATAGTTCCAAAAATTTCCTTCATCATTCCGGCTGAACCTTTTGTTATATTCTTGAAGTACATATTGAGGTATCAGGTAGGAGAATGAATCTCCTACCATATTCGTACTGAACCAAAGTAATTCCATTTTCAAATTATACTTGTTGACGAACTGCAAGATTGAGTTTAGGATACTATAATCGTACTTGTTTTCTTTAGGCTCTACCATATTCCATGAAATTGGAATTTGCACACAATTTAGTCCCAGTTCCTGAGCTTTCTTGAAGTAGTTTTCCACTTCATTAATAGTCATCTTGTCACAATTGAGAAGGGCATCAAGGCGTATTTGTGCACCAAGAAACGGAAAAGGTTTACCGTCAACAGAAACATATGTTTTGTTGTTCTCAGTCACTAGTTTACTTACTTCTATTTGAGAAAGTATTGGTTCGACGTATGTTTCATTATTATTGTCAGAACAAGCTGTTGCGAATAATGAAAAGAAAACCAGTGCGTAAGTTAGTATTATCATTCTTTTATACATAATTGGTCTTTGTTAAATTAGTAGATTATTGGATTATTGCGGGGTTCCTCCTCCTGTCATAGGCCAGCCCGGATTCTGATAGATGGGAGAAGAATTCAAATCACCTCCGGATGAAGTAACCAGAAAATGTTCTGCTGCTATCGGATCGAGATAGTGTGCCATATTCCATTTATAGCCGTTGTAAACAATGTTATTGGCTGTGATGTGATAAGGAGCAAGATAAGTACTGAAGCTGCGTGGTGAAACATTTTCTCCTTCTTTAAGAATGGAGTTGCCGTTAGAATCTTTATACCAGTCCCAGCCATACATTTCCTGCCATAAATTCATTCCTAGGATATGGTAGGGTTTGGTAATCATTTGGTCCATTGAACGCCATCTATGTAAGTCCATGTTACGTAAACCTTCCGCCATCAACTCACATCTTCTTTCACGGCGGATATTATAACGTGTGGCATCAATAATTTCTCCGCTGGAATATGCCCCCCAATCAGTTTCTGCTTCTTTTGACATATCTGTAAGCCTGATTGTTTTGGTATAGTCCTCATCAATGCCGGCTCTGCGACGAATCGCTTTCCAGTACTTTTCTGCATAGGAGTCGAGTGAACCATGCAATTCATAATAAGCTTCTATATAGTTGAGATAGGCTTCGGCTGTACGGAATATGATAGAACCGACAATACTTTGAGTGTTATTTGTGTATTTCCCGTCAGGGTTCAATCCTTTGCGTAAGGCATAGCCTGTATTGTATTTCTCTGTGACAGAAGAGGCGGTTATATTGGGTCCCCATTCTTCTACTACCCCATGATCTCCTGCCGGAGTATGCAGATTTTTCTGTCCCGGCTTTTTGATGAAGATGTCTGCACGGGAATCCCTGTTTTTAGTGATGTGAATGATATTATTATCTCCCCAATAAGATGAATTTTCATCTGCCCACATCGGGGAAGCATAAATAGGTTCTCCGTTTTTAAGAATAAAGGCGTCAATCATGCTTTTAGTAGTACCTACTCCATTGTTGCCGACACATCCGTATTGACAAACTTCATTTGCCACTCCTAATCCTGTGTTGTAACGTCTCCATAAAAGTATTTCATTGTATTTCTCCATATCAATATCGCAGAACATACTGAAATAAGGATTTTCAGGTTCCGAAGAAGTTTGTGGAAATACTCCTGTATTGACAGTTAATATATTATATTTTTCTGCTATGATTTGTGCCGCTTTAATAGCTTCATCAAAAAAGAACTCAGATTCTTTATCAATGCTTCCGGATTTAAATGAGTAATTAGCATTATAATCTTTATTTGCTCCCGGCCATCCCGGTCCATTGGGTACAAAAGCTGTTCCTTTAAAATTCTTCAGCCATGAGCCTTCGTAAAGTGCGACCCTTGACTTGAGAAGGATAGCGCAGTCTTTGCTTAGCCGGTTCTTGCCTCCGGAAGGAGCTATGTTTTGCATCATTTCTATAGCTTTGTCCAGATCAGATAAGATAAATCTGGCTACTTCATTTCGGGGGGCTCGTTTGCTGATTTCTATCAGAGCTTCACGTTCATTAGGATAAGTTTTAGTAATAATAGGAAAGTCGCCTAATGATTTTAATCTTTCAAAATACATGAAAGCTCTGAAGAAATACATTTCTCCGATATAGTGTTTGATATTGGTCGTGTTTCCGACAATGACATTGTCTTCATACGATGGAAGCACATTTTCAAAGAAATAATTGCATCGGTAAATATCAGCGAAATACCATGAGCCTCCTTCTTGTCCAACTTTCCAGTATCCGGGTGCATACATTACGTTAGGTTGCATACCGGCCATATTATCTGTGTTATTGTCAATTTCAAAAGTTCCATATCCATAGGTGCCATGAGTAGGTAGCACTTGATATTGGTCAGTAGCAAAAGCTGCAATATTACTTTCTGTTGTCAGATATTCATTTGGAGAAAGTTGATCAAGAGGTTCTTGGTTTAGGAAATCATTGCAACTTGTCAAAAAGAGCACTCCGCTCAATAAGGTTGATATCGTAAGTCTTTTCATAATATCCTGTTTTTAGAATGTGACATTTAATCCAAAAGAGAATGTTCGGGATAGTGGGTAAACGTTTCCGTGTCCCCAACTACCGCCTTCGATTGATTCGGGATCGAAGAAATCAATAAGGCTCGTAATGGTGAACAAGTTTTCACCGGATGCGAATATCCTTAGGTTCTGCATTCCCATTTTTTGTACGATGTTGTGTGGCAAGCTATATCCTATCTGCAGATTCTTCAGACGTAGATAAGATGCATCTTGTAAATATTTAGTTTGTGATTGCTGGTTTTTATCGGTGTTGAATAAGGGTCTTGGATAGTAGGAATTCAGATTCGTTCCCAATGGACTGGTTTCGTCATTTCGGAAATAATCATCGTGTCCTTTTAGTGCTGTGGAAAACCAGGGCCCTTGTCTACCGTTTGCCCCCCAGAAGTAGTAACTACCCTGAAAATAATCTCTTTTCAATGTCCCTTGCCAGAACATTCTGATATCGAATCTTTTCCAATCGGCGGCTAATTCCAGTCCTACATTATATCGGGGCGTGGAGTTGCCTATTCTTTTTAAATCACCGTGATCTTGTAAGGTGCGGCTTCCGGCATCAATTTTTCCGTCTTCATTCAGATCTTTATACATAATGTCTCCGGCTTTCCAGTCTTGTCCGAGATTATTTTGTCCACCGTTGATTAATCTTCCGATGTGTTCAGCCATTTCTTGGTCAGACTGTGCAATGCCTATCGTTTCATATCCCCATATTTCACCCACGTATTTTCCGGCATAAAATCCATCTATCAGTCCGGAAGGATTTGAATAACGAGTAATCTTGGTACGACTGTCGGCAAGTGTAAAGCGGGCACTATAATTCAATCCATTATTTAACCGGTCTTTCCACATTAGTTCCAGTTCCCATCCGAATGTTTTAAGATTTGTATTATTGGAACTTGGAACGGCTGTTCCAAGGACTACAGGCAATTTCTCCGAAGGGCCGACCATATCGTCAGTTTTACGAATGTAATAATCAAAAGAGCCGGTTAGCCGATTGTTAAACAGACCAAAGTCAACTCCGGCATTCCATGTACGGATTTTCTCCCAGGAGAGATTATAGCTGACGAGTGAAGGTGCCCAGGCAATATTGGCTAATGTTCCGTCAATGATCCATGATCCTGTTCCTGTACCGATTGTAGAATAAGTCGGATATAAAGAAGATGTATTTTGGTTACCCAAACTACCATAAGAGGCTCTGACCTTAAATGTGTTGACAACTTTGCTGACAGGCAGGAAGAATTTTTCTCTGGCTATGTTCCAGCCTACTGATGCGGAAGGGAAAAATCCCCAACGACTGTCACTACGAAATCGTGAGGAACCGTCATAGCGTAGATTTACTTCCAGAAGATATTTTTCCAGGTAATCATAATTCAATCTGCCGAAGAATCCGGCGGTAGCCCATCTGTTGTGTCCACCTGCTACATTCGGAGCAACTTTTTGGTTATTTGAATCCATTCCGGTAGAAGTGTTGATAGTCGGTTTTCCCGGATAAATGACTCCTAGCTTCTCAGCAGCTATATCTTTATAATTATTTTGTTCGGCTTGAAACCCGAAAAGAACTTTCATATTATGTGATTTTGCAAAGGTCTTTGCATAATCTGTATAGAGATTTACATTAAAATAATCGCTGGCATAAGTGCCTTCATGTACTTGGGAATCGTTATTCCATGTATTGCCCTTAGTCTTTCCGTCAACACCTGTCTGATGAACAGTTAAGTAATCCCAGTGTGAATATTGTGTGTTGTATCGATAGCTTAAATCTCCAATCAGTCGCCACCCTTTGATAGGTTCTACCGTTATATTCAGTTGTTGGTAGAGCCAAGTGTTTCGTTCTTGTTTTTCACCTCCGTTTTGCATTTGGAGCACATGGTCGTCATATAGTATACCATTCGGGTCATAAAGCGGTTTGGTAGGCCAACATTGGCGTCCGATTTCGGCAAAAAAACTTTCATTAAGATGTGTTGGCTGTACATAGTCACTTCTGATAAAGCGGGTATTGAATCCGACTGATACTATTTTTGATAATTGTGCGTTGATTTTCGCAGATGCAGTATATCTGTTTGAGTATTCATCCCCAATTCTGAGCTCTCCATCCTGACCTAAATAGTTCGCTGATAAATAGTATTGTATTTTGTCTGTCCCGCCAGTAACGCTGATATTGTGCTCGTGTGCAAAGACATTGTCTTTGAAAAAATAGTCATAATAATCAATATTATCATTTCCTTGTGAATATCCGTCTGCCCATAACGAAGGATTATTGGGTACGGGGATGGTAGAATCGGTAATTTTGCCGGCCATATAATCTTTGATGCGGTTTATCCTTTCTTCCGAGACCCAATTGTAAGGTCCCCATCCGGAATTGGCGGCTGCATCATTATAGTATAAGGAGAACGTGTAAGAGTCTAATGAAGAAGGCATATTGATAGGGCTACTTACACGGAAGCTGTTGTTGTAGTTAACTTGCGCTTTACCGGCCTTTCCCTTCTTGGTCGTTACTAAGATTACTCCGAATGGTGCTCTGGAACCATAAATAGAAGAAGCTGCCGCATCCTTCAGAACTGAAATAGATTCTATATCCTGCGGATTAATGGAATAAATATCTCCTTCCATACCATCTATCAAGACTAGGGCGCTTCCTGTAGAACCTTCTCCGATAGTTCCGACTCCACGTACATTGATGGATTGTTTCTGATTGAGACCTCCTCCCTGATTGCTATAAATATTCAAACCGGGAACCTGTCCTTGTAATGCCTGGACTGCATTGGATACAGGGATTGCTTCGAAGGCTTTCGAGTCAATGACTCCGACAGAACCGGTTAAATTAATCTTCTTTTGGGTACCATAACCTACAACGACCACTTCATCCAATAAATTGTCGTCAACTTCCAGTGTTACGTTTATCATTTTTCTATCACCTACTGTAAACTGGACTGTTTTAAATCCGATGTAACTGAATTCGATAGTTGAACTTGGATCCGCTTTCACTTGGTAGTGTCCGTTAAAGTCAGTGACAGTTCCGGATACTATATTCCCATCTTTTACTTTTATGGAAACTCCCAGTAGAGGTTCTCCATTATTATCTTTTACTGTTCCGGATACATAATTCTGAGCATATGTATTCATTGAACATAAAAGTAGGAAGCCCAGCAGGCAGATAAGCTTATGACTTGAGTTATAAGTTATCAGGTGGACAGCTTTCTTTAAGAGAGTAGAATGTCGATTAGTTTTCATAATCCATTAAATTTAAAAGTTGAATGATAAGGCTAATTCTTTTTCTAACATGAAGTGTTTTACTTCATCGAGAGTAGGAATAGACGGTTGGGCACCGGAACGTGTAACAGCGATAGCTGCCGCGGCATTCGCAAAACTCAATGCATCCCGGTCTATTTCCCTTTGGGCACAAATTACAGCCAATGCCCCACAGAACGTGTCACCTGCTGCAATAGTATCAATCGCATTTACTTTGTATCCGGGAAGCTGAATGATTTCTTTGTCGTTTTTCATATATACACCTTGACTTCCCAATGTGATCACAGCATTGCGTGCACCTGCCTGTAATAAGCTTAGAGCGATTTCTTCAAGATTATTTCCTGTATATTCAATTCCTGAGATGAAGGCTGCTTCCAGTTCATTGACGACTAGTATATCAATGGCTTTCATCAGCTCCTCATCAATCAGGCAGGCGGGTGCGGGATTAAACAAAACCTTTTTACCTTTTTGTTTAGCCAGAAGAGCTATTCTTTTAATCGTTTCGTAAGGAATCTCGGCTTGCATAACTATGATATCTGCTTCGTCAATTACCTTTGAAAAATGAATAATTGAACCGGGTAATAAAGAATAGTTAGCTCCGGGAGCTACTGCTATGCAGTTTTCACCACTGTCGGCAACAAAAATGAGCGCAGTCCCTGTGGGCTGATTAACATCATCTATGATATAATCAGTAGCGATACCTTCTTTCTTAAAGTGTTTTTTTAGAATTTCTGCATACATATCATTTCCCAAAGAGGTAATAAACGTTACAGATCCCCCGAGTCTTGCTGCTGCTACAGCCTGATTGGCGCCTTTCCCCCCGAGGGATTGTATAAAACTGGCATCTCCGACTGTTTCGCCAGGCGCCGGGAGATGGTTGACTTGTGCAACCATATCGATGTTTGAACTTCCAATAACTACTACTTTCATTTGAATCAGATTTATGTGTTTAACCTAGGTCTTATCTCGTTTATAGCACAACTTCTCTCTTATAAGGAATCGCACTCTGCGCACCGATTCGCGTGACTGCTATAGCTGCCGCCGCATTGGCAAATTTCACAGATTTAGCGAGTGAATGCCCTTCAGACAGGCAGACGCTGAATGCTCCGCAAAATACATCTCCGGCACCTGTTGTGTCAATCGTCTCTACTTCCTTTGCGGGAATCATGGTATATTCATCTTTCTCTTTTACGTAAGCGCCGTCTTTACCTAAAGTAATGACAACATTCTCTATACCTTTCTCTCCGATAGCCTGAGCGGCACGATGAGCGCTTTCTATATTCATCACTTTGATTCCGGATAACATTTCCGCTTCAATGCGGTTGGGGAGTATGGTGTGCACGTTTTTTAAGAATGAGTTGCTCAGGCTGGACGCGGGAGCCGGATTGAGGATTACCTTTTTCCCATATTTGCAAGCAATAGTAGCTGCATATTCTACTGTATCTATAGGAATCTCAAGTTGCATGAGAATAATATCAGCTTCCTTGACTTTTTCTTCGGCTTTATTGATATCCTCAATAGAAAGCGAACGGCTTGCTCCCGGTGCTACGATAATGCTATTTTCACCGAAAGAATCTACGGAGATAAGTGCAACTCCGGACGGACTTTTCTGGTCGGTAAATATATATTCCGTATTAATTTTCTCTGATCTGTATATTTCCAATGCTTGCAGGCCGAACAAATCATATCCGATTTTGGATATGAAGGTGACTTCAGCTCCCAGTCGGGCGGCTGCAATCGCCTGATTAGCTCCTTTGCCACCGGGATTCATGTAGAAAGTTCCGCCTAGTATGGTTTCTCCGGGAACAGGTAGTCTGTTGGCTTTCACGACCATATCGGTATTGCAACTACCGATGACTACAATTTTGGGTCTATGAATTGATATAGTTTCCATAGTATTAAAAATTAAGACTATGCAAATGAAAGCAATAATCATGCATAGTTTTCTACATTAATAATTGGTTTATATAATCTCAAAAATGATATCTTATATTGAATTTTCCTGTATGGAGGAGAGAATATAGGGGTAATGTGAAATGAATTTATATAATTACAAAGAGAAAATGGAGATTTGAAAAGAGTGTTTTTATCGTCTGAAATACGAATCAGGCACCTTAGTCTTTAACATTCTTTTGCGCTACTACGTGCTCTGAGGACTTCAGACAGTTTCTCTTTCCGGATTTTGGATTCCATCCACGCCGTAAAGTCAAAGAGGCGTAAAAGCTGACTTTCATATTTATTATTATATAATTCATGAATCTCAGGAGACAACTTTTCCCAAAATGCTTCTCTGTCTTTTTTCAGGATGGGAATATTTCTTTTATTCAGAAACCATAAAATGATACGTTCTGTTTTAAAAGTCTGCTCTTTGGGGGAAGATAGACTTCGGGTGATGGAGCGGGATTCATACTGGATCAGCTCATGCTCTTGCACTTCATAAAAGACGATGAGGCGGACCAGACGAATAGTTCTCATTAAAGGCAGATACTTTATGTTATGGTCTATGATAGCGTTGCTGATATACTTTTTAGCAGTTTTATATTCCTGGTTACCAACGTGTACGAGTGTGGTGTAAAGGAATAACTCACTTTTTCGAATAGGGCTTAACCAGGCTTCTTTATCATAAAGTATTTCCTGGTAGTCTACCATAAGTTGGGTACATTTTGAAAAATCTCCTTTATCCAGATAGGGAAATAGTTCGTATTGGAAGAGAAGGCAAGTTGCATTTACTTTAAATTCGAGCGAAGTGCTGTCTGATATAAGTTTTCTTAATTTATCGAGGAAGTAGGGGATTTCGTTATAGTTGCTCACAGACCGCAGGCTGCCGAGTACTCCTTCGAGTACAGATAAATAGTATATAGGAGGATTTGACCAGAACTGTTGATTCTGCTCAAATAATGAGTCCAGTTCTTTGTATGAATTTAGGGCAGCTCTGTAATCACCTGCTCCCATCAGGTAATTAGCCTGAAAAAGTTTATGGTTTCGTGTTAATTCAAAATTACCTTCGGAGTCTGAAGAAGCGGCTATATAAAGTTCGTTGACCATAAGGTCATTCATATCCTGTTTTTGCTTTACTGTCCTGATGGAGCCAATATGAGATAAACGATATTTCAATAAGTTGTGTAATGAAGATTGCTCTGTGATTTTCCGAATCTTTTTCAAAGTTTCATTTTGGATGAAGTGTTTATGAAAAAGCTCCTGTTCTGTCATGTTGGGAAAGTTCAGACGGAGCAGATATTCCAGTTCCAGTTTCAAGGCTATCGTCAGAATTTCGTTGTTTTCATAGAATTGTGCTTGTTTTATCGTATTGGATAGCATTTCGAAACATTCTTCAAACAGAGAACGTTCATAAAGCATTCGGGCTTTGCACAAATCATTCAGCAGATCGTAATATATATCTTTCTTTTTTCGCAGGGTGAGTAACGTATCCGTCAGTTTTTCATATAAGTATTGAATGGACACTTCAAAAGAACCATTGGGGTTACGTCTGTAAAATTCCTCTTTTACAATGTTTCCATTCGGTTGTTTACTCTTTATGATAATATCATAAATCACCAGATAGTCTTTCTCCTCCTTGTCTTTGATTACTTGTAGGGAGAAGTGCTTCTTTTCTGATTTAGATAACGAGTATATCAGGGATATAACGGAATCTACTCTTTTCATAGGAACTCTTTGCATTAGTATTAGGCTGCAATATTCGGGAATTTTTCTTTAAAAAGCAAATTTAGCATTCTGACACTTTGTATTTTCTGTGGCTCTTTGCTGCTTGTATTTGTGGGAAGAAGCCGGACTTGTTCTGAAAATTACAGGGAATTCTCATTTTCATAAATCAGAAAGATGTGTTATGGTGTGATTGGGCGTTTTTTTTGATGAGTGAAAATGTGGATTATGGTTGTTTATGTTGTGATATATGAAATATACTATACGTTTTGTTCTTTTTGAAATGTCGAACATTGAACTCCATTTAGCTAATTATTTCTGTTTTCTTGATGTTTTTAGCAAGTGTTTTGGCTTGTTGGATTGTTCCTTTTAAAGGAACGGTCTGTTGGTTTAAAAGCAACACTTCGTTGGTTTAAAAGGAACGTATGATTTAGTGTAAACATCCGGTTGTTTATTTCTAAATATGAGGTTGTTTTTCTCAGATTATACGATCTTTTTTGTATAAGTATTCGTTGATGTGAATAAATACTTGCTTGTTTTGTATAATATTACAGTGTATTCTGAATATGTTTCCTATTTATACCTTTATTAAAAGATTATCTGTTATCGAATTGGATAATAAATTGTCTTTTTGTTATTCAATATATGAAATTGTGTGCATACCGTTAATTCTAGTGGTGTGAAAAATCACCAAAATTGTATTTGAGAGAATAATATTAAGAATATGTTGATAGTTTATTTGAAAATAATATTCATTTTAGATGGTTTTTTATAAGAAAAGCTATACCTTCGATGTACTTTTTAATATTAAAGATGAAATGTTGGATTTAAAGCAACTTACAGTTGAAGTATGCCGCATAGCTACCGAGGCCGGGCATTTTCTGAAAGAAGAGCGTAAAAAATTCCATCGTGAACGTGTGATAGAGAAGCACGCGCACGATTATGTATCTTATGTTGATAAGGAATCTGAGGTACGACTGGTCAAAGCTCTCTCTGCCTTGTTGCCCGAGGCTGGGTTTATTACGGAAGAAGGTTCTGCCACCTATCAGAACGAATCCTATTGTTGGGTAATTGATCCATTGGATGGGACGACGAATTATATTCACGATGAGGCTCCTTATTGTGTATGTATTGCTTTGCGCAGTCAGACAGAATTGTTAATAGGAGTCGTTTATGAAGTTTGCCGGGATGAATGTTTCTATGCATGGAAAGGCGGAAAGGCCTTTATGAATGGCGAGGAAATTCATGTTTCGGATGTAAGTCAGGCGCAAGATGCTTTTGTTATAACTGAGCTTCCTTACAACTATCAGCAATATAAACAAACTGCTCTCCATTTGATCGACCGATTGTATGGAGTCGTTGGAGGAATCCGTATGAATGGTTCGGCTGCGGCTGCTATCTGCTATGTAGCTGCCGGACGTTTTGATGCCTGGGCAGAAGCTTTTCTCGGAAAATGGGATTATTCGGCAGCTGCGTTGATTGTGCTGGAAGCCGGTGGGCGGGTAACCGATTTCTATGGTGACGATCATTTTATAGAAGGACACCATATCATAGCGACTAACGGACATTTACATCCTTTGTTCGAGAAACTCTTGTCAGAAGTTCCTCCATTGAATATGTAGGACTTCCTTGTTCTCTTATAAATAACTGATATTATGAAACACACATTACTCATTAAAGATTGGCTTTATTCTTTCTTGTTTCTTCTATTCCCACGTTGTTGCGTCGTTTGTGGCAGATCGTTGGTGAAAGGGGAGGAGTGTATTTGTACCCTGTGCAATTTGAATTTACCGCGTACAAATTACCATCTTCGAGAAGATAATCCGGTAGAACGCCTTTTCTGGGGAAGAATTCCTTTAGGGCATGCTACTTCTTTTTTCTTTTATCGTAAAGGGAGTGACTTTCGCCAGATTCTCCATCAGCTTAAATACGGAGGACGAAAAGGAATCGGTGCCATTATGGGACGATACATGGCGTCCGAACTGCTTGCATCCGGGTTCTTTCAGGGAATTGATGTGATTATTCCTGTCCCCCTGCATAAGAAAAAGCAGCAGATTCGTGGCTACAACCAAAGTGAATGGATTGCACGGGGAATTACCGCTGTAACGGGAATCCCTGTAGACACAGAAATGATCGTACGCAGAAAAAACACGGAAACACAGACTCACAAGTCAGTCTTTGAACGCTGGGAAAACGTGGATGGTATTTTTGAATTGCACCATGTTGGTGCATTAGCCGGAAAACATATTCTGCTTGTGGACGATGTGTTGACTACAGGAGCCACCACTGCAGCTTGTGCTGCCTGTCTGGCAGAGATTGAGGGAATACATATTAGCATATTAACTTTGGCAATTGCCGAATAAACTAATATTATAGTCAGTCAAAATTTGAAGAAAGTATTATTAACGACATAAAACAAAATTGAGACCATGAAAAGACATCTATCATTATTAATGATCTTGTGCTGGGGGATATTGTTACATGCCCAGACGGAATCAGAATTATCCTCTCCTAATGGAGAAATTAAAGTGACACTGAATATTACAGATAAAATCTATTATAGCATTGCCTATGATGGGGATGTATTATTGAAAGATAATTCTCTTCAATTGGCATTGAAGGACGAAGTGCTGGGACAGAATCCCAGATTACGTCGTCGGAAATATGTAAGTGTGGATGAGCAGCTGACTCCCGTTATGCCTCTTAAATTTTCGACGGTTACTAATCAGTATAATCAACTGACATTGACATTTAAAAATTATTCGGTTGAGTTTCGTGCGTATGATGATGGGGTTGCTTATCGGTTTGTGACTTCTCGGAAAGGTGAAGTGGAAGTTTTGGGTGAAGAGTTTGCAGTTAACTTCCCGGATGACTATTTACTCCATTTGCAGCAACCGGGTGGTTTTAAGACCTCATACGAAGAACCTTATACACATGTCTTCAGTAATGAATGGAAACCTTCGGATAAAATGTCTGTTTTACCGGTTTTAATAGATACACGTAAGCAATATAAAATATTAATCAGCGAATCTGACTTGACTGACTATCCTTGTATGTTCTTGAAAGGAACCGGTGATAATGGAATAGTCTCTACTTTTCCTAAAGCTCCACTTGCTTTTGGTGAAGACGGTGACCGTAGCCTGAAGATAACTCAAGAGGCGGATTATATCGCTAAAACATCAGGGGCAAGAAATTATCCTTGGCGTTATTTCGTGTTGACAAAAGATGATCGCCAACTTTTGGAGAACACGATGACTTATAAACTGGCCGGTAAGAATCAACTTCAGGATGTATCATGGATCAAGCCGGGACAAGTAAGCTGGGAATGGTGGAATGATGCTTCTCCTTACGGGCCGGATGTGAATTTTGTATCCGGATATAATCTGGAAACCTACAAATACTATATTGACTTTGCCTCTAAATTTGGTATACCTTATATTATAATGGACGAGGGCTGGGCTAAAAGTACACGTGATCCTTATACTCCAAATCCGAAAGTGGACCTGCATGAACTGATCCGTTATGGTAAAGAAAAGAATGTCGGCATTGTTCTTTGGCTGACATGGCTGACGGTTGAAAATAACTTCGATTTATTCAAAACGTTCAATGAGTGGGGAATAAAAGGAGTTAAGATTGATTTTATGGACAGAAGTGACCAATGGATGGTCAATTACTACGAACGTGTGGCGAAAGAAGCTGCCAAACATCATTTGTTTGTCGATTTTCATGGTTCTTTCAAACCGGCAGGTTTGGAATATAAGTATCCGAACATACTTTCTTATGAAGGTGTCAGAGGTATGGAGCAGATGGGCGGATGTTATCCGGATAATAGCATTTATTTGCCATTTATGCGCAATGCTGTCGGACCGATGGATTATACTCCCGGGGCGATGATAAGCATGCAGCCTAATGTATATAGGGCTGAACGCCCCAATTCCGCAAGTATCGGAACCCGTGCTTACCAGTTGGCGCTTTTTGTCATTTTTGAAAGCGGTTTGCAGATGTTGGCAGATAATCCGACTCTTTATTATCGGAACGAAGATTGTACTCGTTTCATTACGAGTGTTCCTGTCACTTGGGATGAAACGGTGGCTTTGGAAGCGAAGGCCGGTGAATATGCCATTATTGCTAAACGGAAAGGAGATAAATGGTTTATCGGTGGTATGACCAACAACGGGCAAACAGAGCGGGAATTCGCCGTGAAATTGGACTTTCTGAAGAAGGACCGTGCTTATCAAATGACATCTTTTGAAGATGGTATCAATGCAGGGCGTCAGGCAATGGACTACCGCTGTAAGTCTTCACAAGTGAAAAATGGAGATGTGCTGACTGTTAAAATGGTGAGGAATGGGGGCTTTGCTGCCGTGATTGAATAAGATAGGTGGATATTGTATTTGAAATAAAAAGGATGTTCTTGCAAATAAGAGCATCCTTTTTAAATATCACATTATGAATTTTTCTTCTATTTGCTTCTTTTAAAACAGTGAAAGGGTTTACTAGATTAGCATCTTGCTTTAATTAGATAGAGCAAAAAAAGAGACATATCTTTCGATACACCTCTTTTTTGCTCTTCCTCTTGGACTTGAACCAAGGACCCTCTGATTAACAGTCAGATGCTCTAACCGACTGAGCTAAGGAAGAATGTTTGCAACTAAGATTTTCAACTTTGCTCTTCCTCTTGGACTTGAACCAAGGACCCTCTGATTAACAGTCAGATGCTCTAACCGACTGAGCTAAGGAAGAATGTTTTTCTCAATTGCGATGCAAAAGTAGTAGGTTTTTTTGAAATATGCAATATCTTTGCAAAAAAAATATCGAGAATGGACAAAATAATAGGATTGGGCAACGCCCTGGTAGACGTACTTGCAACCCTGGAAGATGATATGCTCTTGGACGAGATGGGACTGCCTAAGGGAAGCATGCAACTCATCGATGATGCTAAGTTACAGCAGATTAACGCAAAATTTTCACAGATGAAAACGCATCTTGCAACAGGTGGATCGGCAGGAAATGCCATACTTGGACTCGCTTGTCTGGGTGCCGGAACCGGCTTTATCGGAAAAGTGGGAAATGATCATTATGGCGATTTTTTTCGGAAAAATCTGCAGAAAAATAATATTGAAGACAAATTATTGACCTCCGAACATCTTCCTTCGGGAGTGGCATCCACTTTTATTTCTTCAGATGGAGAGCGTACTTTTGGCACTTACTTGGGAGCAGCTGCTTCTTTGAAAGCTGAAGATCTGACATTGGAAATGTTCAAAGGTTATGCATATCTATTTATAGAGGGCTATTTGGTTCAAGATCACGAAATGATTCTTCATGCCATTGAGCTGGCCAAGGAAGCGGGACTGCAAATTTGTCTCGACATGGCAAGTTACAATATTGTGGCGAATGATCTGGAATTCTTTTCCTTATTAATAAATAAGTATGTCGATATCGTTTTTGCAAACGAGGAAGAAGCGAAAGCGTTTACTGGTGAAGAACCGGAAGAAGCATTGAGAGCGATTGCCAAGAAATGTAGCATTGCTATTGTGAAAGTAGGAGCAAATGGATCTTATATTCGTAAAGGCACCGAAGAAATAAAAGTGTCGGCTATTCCGGTTGAGAAAGTAAGGGATACGACCGGTGCAGGCGATTATTTTGCTTCCGGATTTTTGTATGGTCTGACGTGTGGATACTCGCTTGAGAAATGTGCAAAAATAGGTTCTATTCTCTCGGGAAATGTTATTCAGGTGATTGGAACAACAATCTCTCCGGAGCGCTGGGATGAAATTAAGTTAAATATTAACAAGGTTCTGGCGGAATAACCAAGGTTTGAGTTACTTTTACGTCTCAATTTAATGAAAGATATATGAAAAAATTGCTGAATAGGCGGATAGCTCTTGTGGGAGTGGTTGTAATAGCTACGGTAGCTTTCTTTAGTTTTAAGAGTGGAGACGACCGCAATTTCCAGATAGCCAAGAATCTGGATACATTTAATGCGATTGTGAAAGAACTGGATATGTTCTACGTGGATACCATTGATCCGAATAAGACTATTCGTGAAGGGATTGACAATATGCTTTTCTCGCTGGACCCTTATACAGAATATTACCCGGAGGAAGATCAGAGCGAACTGGAACAGATGGTGAAAGGAAGCTTTGGAGGTATTGGCTCCCTCATTACTTATAATACGAAGTTGAAACGCTCTATGATTGCCGAACCGTTCGAAGGGACTCCGGCAGCCAAAGCTGGACTGAAAGCGGGAGATATCTTGATGGAAATAGACGGAAAAGATCTTGCCGGAAAGAATAACTCAGAGGTTAGCCAGATGTTGCGCGGACAAGCGGGTACAAGTTTTAAACTGAAAATAGAGCGTCCTAATGAGAAAGGTGGTCAGACACCGATGGAGTTCACCATTGTGCGTGAGTCTATTCAGACACCTGCCATTCCATATGCTGCTGTGATGGATAACAAGGTGGGATATATCAGTCTGAGCACATTCTCCGGTAATCCTTCCAAAGATTTTAAGAAGGCATTGCTGGATCTGAAGAAACAAGGAGCTACTTCTTTGGTTATCGACCTTCGTAATAATGGTGGTGGTCTGCTGGATGAAGCAGTTGAAATAGCTAATTATTTTCTGCCCCGTGGAAAAGTGATTGTAACGACCAAAGGAAAGACCAAACAGGCAAGCAATACCTACAAGACCCTGCGTGAACCGTTGGATTTGGATATTCCGATTGCTGTATTGGTAAACAGTGGTACGGCTTCTGCTTCTGAAATCCTATCGGGTTCTTTGCAAGATTTGGATCGTGCTGTTATCATTGGTAATCGTACATTTGGAAAAGGGCTTGTTCAGGTTCCTCGTTCTCTGCCATATGGAGGAATGATGAAAGTAACTACTTCCAAATATTATATCCCAAGCGGACGCTGTGTGCAGGCGATTGACTATAAACATCGGAATGAAGATGGAAGTGTGGGAACCATTCCAGATAGCCTGACCAAGGTGTTTTATACGGCTGCCGGTCGTGAAGTGCGTGATGGAGGTGGTGTGATGCCTGATATTACTGTCAAGCAGGAGAAACTACCGAATATCCTGTTCTATCTGGTACGTGATAATCTGATTTTTGATTATGCTACTCAATACTGTTTGAAGCACCCTACTGTTGCTGCTCCTGAAAAATTTGTAGTGACGGATGCTGATTATAATGATTTCAAGGCATTAGTGAAAAAAGCAGACTTCAAATATGATCAGCAAAGTGAGAAGATTTTGAAAACATTGAAAGAGGCTGCTGAGTTTGAAGGCTACATGACAGATGCTGCTGAAGAGTTTAAAGCTCTGGAAAAGAAGTTGAACCATAACCTCGACCGTGATTTGGACTATTTCTCTAAGGATATCAAGAGAATGATTGCTAATGAAATAATCAAGCGTTATTATTATCAGAGAGGTGGTATTATTGAGCAGCTGAAAGACGATGATGATTTGCAGGAAGCGATAAAGATACTGAATGATCCTGCGAAATATAAAGAAATGCTAAGTGTGTCGGTAGCGAAAGAAGAAAAGAAGTAACGATCATTTTTTGATAAATACAGAAAGCGGTGAGTATCTTTACAATATTCACCGCTTTCTGTAACATATATACGTATTTACTGGTTGGCTAACGGAAATGTGAAATAGAAGGTTGTGCCTTCGTTTTCTTTTGAATATACCCGGATGTGTCCACCCATCCTTTCTACCAATATCTTACAGAGTGTGAGTCCCAGTCCGGTACCTTGGGCGAAGTCGTCCACTTTGCCAAAACGCTGGAAAATGGTAGCAGCTCTTTCTGCCGGAATGCCGATGCCGGTATCTTTCACATAAAATTCTACAAAACTCTCTTTATTGAGAAAACCGAAATGGATTTCTCCTTTCGGGGTAAATTTAACGGCATTGCTAAGCAGGTTGCTTATGATTTGTATCGTTCGGTTCCAGTCAGCGGATATGAATGTGTTGGCATCTCCTCCATCCAGAATCAGTTGTACGCCTGTTTGGGCTTTATGGACATATTGTTGTTCTAATTGCAGACAGATGTCCAGTATTTTGATGGGCTGAATATTGAATTTAAGAGAGCCGGCTTCCAGGCTGGATAAATCGAGAATATCGTTAAAAAGATTCAGCAGCATATCTGAATTTCTTTCAATGATTTCAGCATACTGCATCTTTTCATTTTCGTTGTTTGTGCTGGATATCAATTTAGAGAATCCTACAATCGCATTCAGTGGTGTACGAATTTCGTGACTCATGTTTGCCAGGAAAGCCGATTTTAACCGGTCTGCTTCTTCGGCCTTGATACGGGCTGCGTCCAGTGCTTTCTCCGTTTTCTTAATTTCTGTGATGTCCCACGAGATACCGATAATATAGGGATGTCCGTTATTGGAAGGTACAAGGCGTTTCATGGTGGTTATTGTACGGATTTCTCCGGTAGCGGTCATGTATTCTTCAAAATAATCCAGTTTCCCTTCTTTAAGTACCTTCATATCGTCAAGGTGGAATTTCTCCATATCTTCCGTCCGTTTAAAAATCTCAAAATCATTTCTGCCGATAGCTTTCTCGATGGGGATTCCGGAGTAGTCGGCAAAAGTTTTATTCCAGTATAAGTATCTGAAATCATTTCCGGAATCTTTGACGAACAGATATACGGGAACATTATTCACGATGGCTTGCATTAGTGAGTTGAGCCGCATAATCTCATTTTGTTGTTCGGCATTGGTTTGCTCTGTTTCCCAGAGTTGCGAAACATCACGGCACATGCATAACAGGTATTCTTTGTCGAGCAGAGAAAGCCAGTGTTCGTAGTGATGTGATACGCCATCCTGCATTAAGTCATGCCGGGCGATAGCACTATTTCCGGTGCTGAATACTTTTTCCATATTTCTGCGTATGTTGTTATACGCATCTTCCGGAAGAATATCTTTTATATTGGATTGGGTGATACTGTCTGCTGTAGTGCCCTCTACGTGATTGGTGGATGGAGAGGATACCAGTTCCACAATGTTGGCATTACGGTCGAGAACAGTAAGCATATCAGGCAGATTGTCTAATATACGTTTGGAATATCTGTCTCGAAAACGTTCTTTTCTGCCAGAGGCTGATTCGGAGGAGAGTTGCTCTACTTTTTTCTCGAGATTTTGTATAATTTCTAACAGCTCCGCTTTTGTCTTGTTGTTGTAATCCTCCATAGGGGATAAATAATAACAGTTTTATGGTTGTGAAAAATGCATTTTTATGTTGCAAATATAGAATAAAAATTCAAGAAACGACCGAACTCCCAAGTTATTATAATATAAAAAAGAAGGATAGCTTTTGTCCTACTAATCAGAATGTTCTATCTTTGCACCAATTATATTTTAAATGATTTACAATATGTCTACAGAATTATTCTCTGCGCTGCCTTATAAAGTGGCAGATATTACGCTTGCTGACTTCGGACGCAAGGAAATCGATTTGGCAGAAAAAGAAATGCCCGGCCTGATGGCTCTTCGCGAAAAGTATGGAGAATCCAAACCGTTAAAAGGTGCCCGTATCATGGGATCATTGCACATGACCATCCAGACCGCTGTACTGATTGAAACATTGGTTGCGCTGGGCGCGGAAGTGCGCTGGTGCTCATGTAATATATATTCAACTCAGGATCATGCAGCTGCTGCGATTGCTGCTTCCGGGGTTGCGGTATTTGCCTGGAAAGGTGAGAATCTCGCCGACTATTGGTGGTGTACGCTGCAAGCCTTGAACTTCCCTGGTGGAAAAGGTCCGAACGTAATTGTAGACGATGGTGGTGATGCTACTATGATGATTCATGTCGGTTATGATGCTGAGAAGAATGCTGCCGTGCTGGATAAGGAAGTACATGCAGAAGATGAAATAGAATTGAATGCCATTCTGAAAAAAGTGCTGGTTGAAGATAAGACCCGCTGGCATCGTGTAGCTGAAGAAATGCGTGGTGTGTCGGAGGAGACGACGACTGGTGTACACCGTTTGTATCAGATGCAGGAAGAAGGCAAACTGCTATTCCCGGCATTTAATGTGAACGATTCAGTGACAAAGTCTAAGTTTGATAACCTGTACGGATGTCGCGAATCATTGGCTGACGGTATCAAGAGAGCAACCGATGTGATGATTGCCGGTAAGGTAGTTGTCGTATGTGGCTATGGTGATGTGGGTAAGGGATGTTCACATTCAATGCGTTCTTACGGAGCACGCGTACTTGTGACGGAAGTAGATCCGATCTGTGCACTACAGGCTGCAATGGAAGGTTTCGAAGTTGTGACAATGGAAGATGCCTGTACCGAAGGTAATATCTTTGTGACTACTACGGGTAATATTGATATCATTCGTATCGACCACATGGAGAAAATGAAAGATCAGGCAATTGTATGTAACATCGGACACTTCGATAATGAAATTCAGGTAGATGCTTTGAAACATTACCCGGGTATCAAATGTGTAAACATCAAGCCGCAGGTAGACCGCTATTATTTCCCGGATGGTCACAGTATACTTTTGCTGGCTGACGGTCGTCTGGTGAATCTGGGATGCGCAACAGGACATCCGTCGTTTGTGATGAGTAATTCATTTACCAATCAGACGTTGGCTCAGATCGAGTTGTTCAACAAGAAATACGAAGTAAATGTATATCGCTTGCCGAAACATCTGGATGAAGAAGTAGCCCGCCTGCATCTCGAAAAGATCGGTGTGAAACTGACGAAACTGACTCCTGAACAGGCCGCTTATATCGGTGTATCGGTAGACGGACCTTATAAGGCTGAACATTATAGATACTAATTTAATTGACAATTGACAGTTGACAAATGACAATGGGCAGCTATATAGGAGGTGTGACCTGCCGGGCTGCTATTGTTGACCTTCAATTGTCAATTGTCAATTGTCAATTGTCAATTTTATGAAGAAGTTCCTTCCCGACTTAATTGCTATTTTAGCTTTTATCATTCTTTCTTTTGCTTATTTTTTTCCGGCTGATATTGAAGGTCGTATTTTGTTTCAGCACGATACGGTGGCTGGAGTGGGAGCCGGTCAAGAAGCTCAGGAATATCTTGAACGTACAGGGGAACGTACCCGCTGGACAAATTCTCTTTTTGGAGGTATGCCTACCTACCAGATGTCTCCGAGTTATGATTCTACCAAACCGCTGAAGTGGATAGAAAACATCTATCATTTGTATCTTCCGCCCTATGTAGTGTTGACTTTCATTATGATGCTTGGGTTCTATATCCTTTTGCGGGCATTTGGGCTATCTGTCTGGCTGTCTGCTTTAGGAGGAATCATCTGGGCCTTCTCTTCTTATTTCTTTATCCTGATATCGGCAGGGCATATATGGAAATTTGTCACATTGGCTTATATTCCGCCTACGATTGCCGGTATTGTGCTGGCTTATCGGAAAAAATATCTGTTGGGAGGAATTATAACGGCTCTGTTCATCGCGCTTCAGATTCAGTCGAACCATATTCAGATGAGCTATTACTTCATGTTCGTCATCCTGTTTTTTGTAGGAGCTTACTTTGAGGATGCTTATAAGAAAAAGGAACTTCCACATTTTTTCAAAGCGAGTGCTGTTCTGATATTAGCTGCGGCAATAGGAGTATGTGCCAATCTTTCTAATCTATATCATACTTATGAGTATAGTAAGGAGACAATGCGGGGGAAGAGTGAACTGAAACAGGAAGGCCCTGCCGCCAATCAGACTAGTAGTGGGCTGGACCGTAACTATATTACGAACTGGAGTTATGGAATTGGTGAAACGCTTACTTTGCTGGTGCCGAACGTAAAGGGAGGAGCGTCGGTTCCTTTGGCAAAGAATGAGACAGCGATGGCAAAAGCGAATCCGATGTATAGCAGCATTTATTCGCAGTTAACACAGTATTTTGGCGATCAGCCTATGACTTCCGGTCCGGTATATGTGGGAGCTTTTGTTCTGTTTTTGTTCATACTGGGATGTTTTATTGTGAAAGGACCGCTGAAATGGGCCTTGCTGGGAGCTACAATCTTTTCTATCCTGCTTTCGTGGGGAAAGAACTTTATGGGTTTAACGGACTTTTTTATCGACTATATACCCATGTATAATAAGTTCCGTGCCGTATCTTCCATTTTGGTTATTGCTGAATTTACGATTCCACTGTTAGCGATCTTTGCTTTAAAAGAGGTCTTGACTAAACCGGAAATCTTGAAGGGGAAAGAGAATCGGACAGGTGTAATTATTACTCTGGCGCTGACGGCCGGTGTTTCGCTGATTTTGGCAGTTGCTCCGGGAGTTTTCTTCTCCAGCTATATTCCGGCACAGGAAATGTCGGCTCTACAGCAAGGGCTGCCTGCTGAGTATCTATCTCCGATCGTTGCTAATTTGGCAGAAATGCGCAAGGCGATGTTGACAACAGATGCATGGCGTAGTTTCTTTATTATAGTCGTAGGATGTTTCTTGCTATTCCTCTATCAGCAGAAAAAGTTGAAGGCTTCTCTGGCTGTGGCCGGTATTGCAATTCTTTGTCTGGTGGATATGTGGACTGTCAATAAACGCTATTTGAATGATGAACAATTTGTACCGAAGTCCAGACAGACAGGGGCATTTGTTAAAACTCAGACAGATGAGATGATCCTTCAGGATACGGCTTTGAATTATCGGGTATTGAATTTCGTAGGATTCCCCAATAATACTTTCAATGAAAATAATACTTCATACTGGCATAAGAGTGTTGGTGGTTATCATGCAGCCAAGTTGCGTCGTTATCAGGAAATGATTGATCACCATATAACTCCGGAAATGAAGGATACCTATCAGGAGGTTGCTGCCGCTGGTGGTGCGATGGATAGTGTGGATGCTTCTAAATTCCGGGTGCTGAATATGCTGAACACGAAGTACTTTATCTTCCCTGCCGGTGAGCAAGGACAGACAATTCCTGTCGAGAATCCTTATGCGTACGGCAATGCTTGGTTTGTGGATAAGGTGCAGTATGTCAATAATGCGAATGAAGAGATTGATGCGCTGAATGATATTCTTCCGACGGAAACAGTTGTGGTCGATGCGAAATTTAAGGATCAGTTGAAGGGCGTAACGGAAGGTTATAAAGACTCCTTATCTACTATTCGTCTGACCAGCTACGAACCGAATCGCTTGGTATATGAGACTTCTTCTGCCAAAGATGGGGTAGTTGTTTTTTCTGAGATATATTATCCGGGCTGGCAGGCAAAGATTGACGGACAGCCGGCAGATATTGCTCGCGCTGACTATATTTTGCGTGTAATGAATGTACCTGCGGGTAAGCATACTATTGAGATGTGGTTTGATCCGCAGAGCTTGCATGTGACGGAAAGTATAGCTTATGCATCGTTGGCGTTATTGCTGATCGGAGTGATGGTGTTGATTTGGTTTAGCAAGAAGAAGTTAGTTCCCCAAAAGAAAGATGAGATTGAAAAGTCTTAATTCTACTGTCTGATCTCAAAGACTTGTATATTTATACTATATATTTAAAGCGGCTCCCTTCATCCCGAAGAGAGCCGCTTATGCATTCACTAAAAAATTATGAAAAACAAACGCTGTTATATGTTTAAATAGTTAGAATTTTCAAATTTTATTCGTATGATTGCCTTTATGCATCCTCATCTGAGGGGCCTTTTGGCGGGCAGTAGCCTGTTCGGTTTGCCACTTTGCATATTGTTCCGGAGTCAGAATTTTTTTTATCTTTTTCTTTTTAGCTTCTGCGGCTTTCTTTTGTATATCTTCAACATTCTGTTCTTTGTTCATCATAGGACGTTCCCCCATATCGTCGGGAAAGTTTCCTTCGCCCATTATCGGCGGTTCGCTACCGCCCATTGGCGGGCGACCGCCTCTCATGCCCGGCCTCCCATTGGCGGACGTTGTTCGCCGGAGTTTTGCATAGCTTTGAAATGTTCTTTCTGCTCTTTCAGATTCAGCTTATAGATTTTCTTGTATTGCTTTTCTGTCAGTTGAAGTGACTCTTGCATCCTGTCAGTCATTTGAGTTGCTATCTTTTCAGGATTCGGAACTTCGTGTGGAAGGCGTTGCTCATACTGCTGTCTTTCCTGTGGTTCCGGATGGTCTTGTGCCACAGCCAGACTGCTGCAACTTATCAGGCAGGCAGCAAGCCCTATTAGTCTCATGTTTCTTTTCATTCTTTTTGCTGTTAATTGGTTTCATATTCCAAAGTTAAGTAGTAGTTGAAATAGATGAAAATGAAATCGACAAAGAACGGAGTTTTATCTATAAAACATGGTGTCACTATCCTATGATGATAGTGTAAGCATCCTTGTCGGATGGTGTCACTATGAGTGCCGGATAGTGACACCATCCTGTTTCAAGAAAGAAACGAAGGCTGAAAAAAGGAAAATGTGAACATAAACAGTTGATTTATGGATAGTCTCATTTTATCCTAAGCCATTAAATTTGTGCCTGATTATAGAACGATTATTATGAAAAGACTATTGTTCATTTTTTCCTTTTTTTGCCTGCCTGTTATCGGTGGGAGTGCACAGAATGTTCTGACTCTGGAGAACTGCCTTCGTATAGGGATTGAAAATAATCTCTCGTTGCAGGGCAAACGAAAAGCAATGCAAAAAAGTAAGTATGGTGTTTCAGAGAATCGGGTGAAATTGTTGCCGCAGATCAATGGTTTTGCTAATTTCAATGATAACATCGATCCGCCTGTCTCCGTGACTGACGGTTCTTCTTATGGAGTGCCATATAATATCACCCGGACACTGCAATATGGTGCCAATGTCGGACTGGAATTACAGATGCCACTTTATAATCAGACTCTTTACACTTCGATTTCTATTGCAGAAATTGTGGATGAGATGAGCCGGCTTTCGTACGAAAAGGCAAGAGAAGATTTAATCTTGCAGATTAGTAAAATGTATTATCTGGGGCAAGTTACCGCGGAGCAGATCGCATTGATAAAAGCCAATATTACCCGATTGGAGGAATTGAGAGATATCACTCAGGCCTTTTTCGATAATGGAATGGCAATGGAAGTTGACCTGAAGCGGGTGAATATCAATCTTGAAAACCTGAAAGTGCAGTATGACAATGCGCAGGCGATGATGACACAACAGCTGAATATGCTGAAATATATCATGGATTATCCGGCAGAGAAGGAGATTGGATTATTACCGGTCAATACGGATAGTATTGCTACGGTAGCGTTGACCGGATTATCGGAAAATCTGTATGAACTTCAGTTGCTTCAATCGCAGGTACAGCTGGCAGAGAGGCAGAAACGGTTGATAAGTAATGGTTATATTCCTTCTCTCAATCTGACGGGGAACTGGAGGTTTGCTGCTTATACGGATGAGGCTTATCATTGGTTCCATTCCGGTCCGTCTAATCATTGGTTCCGTTCTTATGGAGTGGGGTTGACTTTGCGTATTCCTATCTTCGACGGTCTGGATAAGAAATACAAGATCCGGAAAGCGATGATTGATATTGAAATGATGAAACTTTCGCAGTTGGACATACGGAAGAACCTGCATACGCAATATCTGAATGCAGTCAATGATTTGATGAACAACCAACGCAACTTTAAAAAGCAGAAAGACAATTATCTGCTTGCCGAAGAAGTGTATGCAGTTACTACTGACCGTTACAGGGAAGGAATCACATCGATGACTGAGGTGCTGCAAGATGAAATGCGGATGAGTGAAGCACAGAATAATTACATTAGCGCACATTATAACTATCGGGTGACTAACCTGATGTTGTTGAAGTTGACCGGACAGATAGCGTCCCTGTTCAAATAATAGATAACTAATTGAATCATTCATATGGAAACAATGGAAAAAAATACAGTCTCCGGTACACATCAGGAGAAAGCTAAGAAGATGAGAAAATTACGTCGTTGGCAGATAATAGTAAGTTTATTTGGAGTCGCTATTATCGTTTGGGGAGTGATTGAAGTTGTTTTTCTCTTTCTGGGCTATAAGCAGACAGAGACCAGTAATGATGCACAGATAGAGCAATATGTGTCGCCTGTCAATCTGCGTGCATCAGGCTATATTAATAAGATTTATTTCACAGAACATCAGCAGGTGCACAAAGGGGATACATTGCTGGTGCTGGATGACCGCGAATATAAAATCCGGGTGATGGAAGCTGAAGCTGCATTGAAAGATGCGCAGGCAGGCGCTACTGTGATAAATGCGACCTTGCAGACTACGCAAACAACTGCATCTGTATATGATGCTTCTATTGCCGAAATAGAAATCCGGCTGGCAAAATTGGAGAAGGACCGGCAACGCTATGAAAATCTGGTCAAACGAAATGCGGCCACACCTATCCAGTTGGAACAGATTGCGACCGAATATGAAGCTACCTTCAAGAAGCTGGAAGCGACAAAGCGTCAACGGGAAGCAGCTCTTTCAGGAGTGAATGAAGTTTCTCATCGTCGTGAGAATACGGAAGCTGCTATTCAGCGTGCGACGGCTGCGCTTGAGATGGCACGGCTCAATCTTTCATATACAGTTGTATTGGCTCCTTGTGATGGCAAGTTGGGCCGGCGTTCGTTAGAGGAGGGACAGTTTATTACAGCAGGACAATGCATTACGTATATCCTTCCGGATACCCAAAAATGGATTATTGCTAATTATAAAGAAACGCAGATTGAGAATCTGCGTATCGGGCAGGAAGTTGCCATCACGGTAGATGCTATCAGTAAGAAAGAGTTTACAGGCAAAGTGACTGCTATTTCCGGAGCGACTGGTTCCAAATATTCACTGGTGCCAACGGATAATTCAGCAGGAAACTTCGTAAAGATACAGCAGCGTATTCCTGTCCGTATTGATTTCACGGATTTGTCGAAAGAAGATAATGATAAGTTGGCGGCAGGTATGATGGTAGTAGTAAAAGCTAAACTCTGATGATCATGCCTTCATGTCCTAGAAATTATCCTTTTTACAATTGGGTGCCCAAACCGGTAGGTATTATCATCCTATTGTTCTTTTTCCTGCCCATTCTTTCAGTAGGCGGAGTTTATTCTGTAAACAGTACCGAGATGATGAGCGGCTTAGGCATTATTTCCGAGCATATTCAGTTTGCTAATTTTGTGACCTCTATCGGTATGGCAGCGTTTGCTCCTTTTTTGTATGAACTGGTTTGCATACGCCGGGAGAAGCTGATGTGCATAGGTGGCTTTGCACTTATGTATGTTTTCAGTTATGTGTGTGCCAAAACTGACAGTATCTTTTTGCTGGCGCTTTGTAGTCTGCTGACAGGGTTCCTGCGTATGGTGCTGATGATGGTCAATCTGTTTACATTGATTAAATATGCTTTTGGTATGGAGGCAACGCGTAATATCACTCCCGGCATGGAGCCGAAAGATGCGGCGGGATGGGATAAGCTGGATATAGAGAAATGTGTCAGCCAGCCGGTAGTTTATCTGTTTTTTATGATTTTGGGGCAAATGGGCACAGCGCTGACGGCTTGGCTGGCTTTCGAATACGAATGGAAATATGTATACTATTTTATGATGGGCATTCTGCTGCTTTCCATTCTGATCCTGTTTATTACGATGCCTAATCATGGCTTTACCGGACGCTTTCCGATCAATTTCCGTAAGTTCGGCAATGTAACTGCCTTTTGTATATCATTGACGTGCATCACTTATGTGTTGGTTTATGGCAAGGTGCTGGACTGGTATGATGATCAGTCTATTTGTTGGGCAACGGCAGTCAGTATTCTTTTTGCCGGTATTTTTCTTTATATGGATGCTACCCGGCGATCCTCTTATTTTATATTGGGAGCGCTGCGGCTACGTACGATTCGCATGGGAGCTTTGCTTTATTTACTACTGATGATTATTAATTCCAGTGCGATGTTTGTCAATGTGTATGCAGGGGTTGGGATGCACTTGGATAATTTGCAGAATGCATCATTGGCAAACTGGTGCATGGTTGGTTATTTTATAGGTGCCTTGATTTCTATTGTGTTGGGGTCTAAAGGGGTACATCTGAAATATCTTTTTGCTCTTGGCTTTTTCTTTTTGGTGTTATCGGCAGGATTTATGTATTTTGAGGTGCAGACAGCCGGACTTTACGAGCGAATGAAATATCCTGTGATTATCCGTACCATCGGGATGATGATTCTATATGCGTTGACAGCGGCTTATGCCAATCAGCGGATGCCTTTCAAATATCTTTCTACCTGGATCTGCATTATGCTTACCGTGCGCATGGTGCTGGGCCCGGGCATTGGAGGGGCAATCTATTCGAATGTATTGCAGGAGCGGCAGCAACATTATATAACCCGTTATGCGCAAAATGTAGATCTGGTCAATCTGGAAGCTTCCTCCTCCTATAGCAATACTGTGCAGGGAATGCAATATCAGGGAAAGAGTGAAACGGAAGCACATAATATGGCTGCTATGTCCGTCAAAGGGCGGATACAAGTACAGGCAACACTCTCTGCTGTGAAAGAAATGGCGGGATGGACTATTTATGCTGGTGTTATTTGTATGATTTTTGTGCTCGTTGTGCCTTATCCCAAACGAAAATTGCTAACTTAGTATTGTTTTTCAAATAGTAATCAGATTATAAGTGTTTTGTTATTATGAATACTTTTCAGGAACGTTTGTTACAACTGGACCGGGATTTATTGAGTGGGAACAATATCTGTAGTTCGAGGGGAGTGCTGAACGCCTTTCCGTCTTCTTTAAAGAAACTCTTTCTCATGAGGGGGCTTGGGCTGATTATCTGTCGGCAGGGAAATTTTCAGTTTGCGCTGAATCAACGCTTATTTCGGGCAAACGCCGGCGAAACTCTCTTTATCCCGGAAGATTCGCATTTCCAGGTGCTTCAGGAATCCGAAGATATGGAGGTATTTATTCTTGCCTATCAGATCCAGCCTATACGGGATATTATCGGTAATTCGGTTGTTTCCATGTATATGTATTCACAACTTATTCCGGAACCTTGCTATGTGTGGACTACTGGGGAAGAAAATGAAATCGTAAAATACATGTCTTTGCTGGACAGTGCTCTGGAAATGGAGGAGAGTGTGTTCAACCTTTATGAAAGAAAACTCCTTTTGCTGGCCCTTACATATCGGATCTGTTCTATTCACAATCGTAAACTGATCAGTGTAGGGCAAGAAACCGGGGGAAGAAAAAATGAAATCTTTGTCCGGCTGATTCAACTCATAGAGCAATATTATATGAAGGAACGTGGAGTCGGATTCTATGCAGATAAGCTTTGTCTGTCTCCCAAGTACCTGTCTGCGCTTGCCAAGAATATTTGCGGATATACAGTACAGGAGCTTGTCTTTAAAGCTATTATCCGTAAGTCGATCTCATTACTCAAAAATACACAGAAAGACATTCTGGAGATATCTAATGAATTAAACTTCCCCAATGCTTCTTATTTCGGCACATTCTTTAAGAAGCAAATGGGGATGTCGCCTCAACAATATAGGAGGAACCTTTAATGGGAAAAGTTTTCTCCTGTATTGACTGTTATTCTTTTTCTCCGTAAGCCAGATCGCCTGCGTCGCCCAGTCCCGGCACAATGTAGGAATGTTCGTTGATTTCAGGATCGATGGCCGCGCACCAGATGGTTGTTTTGTTCTCGGGAAATACATTCATAATATGTTCGATTGCGTGTTGGCTGGCAATGATGGACGCTACGTGAATTTCGGCTGGATGACCTTTGGTGAGCATTGCCTGGTAGCTTAGCTCCATGCTGCCGCCTGTAGCCAGCATTGGGTCAGTGATAATCAGCGTTTTGTCATCAATACGGGGAGAAGCGATATATTCTATGTGTATATCAAACTTCAGTGTGTCCTTATATTTACGATAGGCAGAGACGAATGCGTTTTCCGCCCCGTCGAAATAACTTAGAAAACCCTGGTGAAAAGGAAGACCGGCGCGGAGAATGGTGCTGATGACAAGCTGGTTGTCCGGTGTGCTGACGGGAGCAATACCTAGTGGTGTCTGGATGTTTTTTACAGAGTATCGGAACTCTTTGCTCATTTCGTAGGCCATGATTTCTCCGATCCGTTCAATATTACGGCGGAAACGCAGGCGGTCGTTCTGAACTTCTACATTTCTGATTTCGGATATGTACTGGTTTAGAATCGAATTTGTTTGGCTAAAATCAATTACTTTCATATTATAGTTTAATCATAATTTAATCTCATTTTCATCGTATTGACAACATACTGGCTTGCAAAGTAAACGATAATCTTTCAAATTGCAATATTCAGTTTGCAGATATTGTTAGGAATTTATAAAAGAGATTCAATTAGGGAAAAATTTCTCTAATCCCTTCTTCCTTTTCAAAGAAAGTATTACTTTTGTACCCGGATTTACAAGGGGCATCCAAAGCTCCTTTCTTTAAGCTGGAAAGAGATAATAAAACAAAATACCAATTTTAATTAATTCAAAAGAAAATGGCAAATTTAGATTTGAGCAAGTACGGTATTACAGGTGTAACTGAAATCCTGCACAATCCGTCTTATGATGTTTTGTTCGCTGAAGAAACAAAACCGGGTCTGGAAGGCTTTGAAAAAGGTCAAGTAACAGAATTAGGCGCTGTTAATGTAATGACAGGTATCTATACCGGTCGCTCTCCTAAAGATAAATTCTTCGTTAAGAATGAAGCTTCTGCTGATTCAGTATGGTGGACTTCTGACGAATATAAAAACGACAACAAACCTTGTACAGAAGAAGCTTGGACTGACTTGAAGGCTAAAGCTGTTAAACAATTGTCTGGCAAACGTTTGTTTGTTGTTGATACTTTCTGCGGTGCTAACGAAGCAACTCGTATGAAAGTACGTTTCATCATGGAAGTAGCTTGGCAGGCTCACTTCGTAACTAACATGTTTATCCGTCCGACTGCAGAAGAACTTGCTAGCTATGGAGAACCTGATTTTGTATGTTTCAACGCTTCTAAAGCAAAAGTTGACAACTACAAAGAGCTTGGTTTGAACTCTGAAACTGCTACTGTTTTCAATTTGAAGACTAAAGAACAAGTTATCCTGAATACTTGGTATGGTGGTGAAATGAAGAAAGGCATGTTCTCTATCATGAACTATATGAACCCGCTTCGTGGTATCGCTTCTATGCACTGTTCTGCTAATACAGATATGGAAGGAACTAGTTCAGCTATCTTCTTCGGTTTATCTGGTACAGGTAAGACTACTTTGTCTACTGACCCGAAACGTAAGTTGATCGGTGACGACGAACACGGATGGGATAACGAAGGCGTATTCAACTACGAAGGTGGTTGCTATGCTAAAGTTATCAACCTGGATAAAGAAAGTGAACCGGATATCTACAACGCTATCAAACGTGATGCTTTACTTGAAAACGTAACTGTGGCTGCTGATGGTAAAATCGACTTCACGGATAAGAGTGTAACTGAAAATACTCGTGTTTCTTATCCTATCTATCACATCGAAAATATCGTTAAGCCTATTTCTAAAGGTCCGCACGCTAAACAAGTTATCTTCTTGTCAGCTGATGCATTTGGTGTATTGCCTCCGGTATCTATCCTAAATCCGGAACAAGCTCAATACTACTTCCTGTCTGGATTTACAGCTAAATTGGCTGGTACAGAACGTGGTATCACTGAACCGACTCCGACATTCTCTGCTTGCTTTGGTGCTGCTTTCTTGTCATTGCACCCGACTAAATATGCTGAAGAATTGGTGAAGAAGATGGAAATGACTGGTGCTAAGGCATACTTGGTTAATACAGGTTGGAATGGTTCTGGCAAACGTATTTCTATCAAAGATACTCGTGGTATCATCGATGCTATCCTTGACGGTTCTATCGACAAAGCTCCTACTAAGGTTATTCCTTTCTTCGACTTTGTTGTTCCTACAGAACTTCCGGGTGTTGATCCGAAGATCCTTGACCCACGCGACACTTACGAATGTGCTTGCCAATGGGAAGAAAAAGCAAAAGATTTGGCTGGACGTTTCATCAAGAACTTCGCTAAGTTTACAGGTAACGAAGCTGGTAAGGCTTTAGTTGCTGCTGGTCCGAAGCTCTAATCGAACATAGATATGTAATGCAAAACTGGGCGGTTCCGAAAGGAGCCGTCTTTTTTTGTTAATATGAAGGTAATTCCGTATCTTTGTTAATCTGAATTATATCCGATAAAACGCTGACAAAGAAATGATTATTACTTATTTAAAACTCTTTTATACGTTCGCAAAAATTGGTATGTTTACTATTGGCGGAGGCTATGCCATGATTCCTTTGATAGAACGTGAAATAGTAAAGAAAAACTGGATGAGCAAGGAAGAATTTATGGAAATGTTTGCCTTGACTCAATCACTCCCCGGTGTTTTTGCAGTAAATATTTCCATTTTCGTGGGTTATAAACTTCATAAAGTAAGCGGAAGTCTGGTATGTGCATTGGCGACTATTCTGCCTTCTTTTGCTATAATGATGCTGATTGCCATGTTCTTTGCCCGTTTTCAGGATAATGAGGTAATGATTCGTATTTTTAATGGGATACGTCCGGCAGTAGTAGCGTTGATTCTGTTTCCCTGTATATCTGCGGTCAGAGCTTTGAAATTGAAGTATGTACAACTGGTAGCCCCTGTGATTGCTACTGTCTTGATCTGGCAATTCGGGCTTTCTCCTGTTTATGTAGTACTGGCGGGAATTGCCGGAGGGTTGGTATATACGCTATGGTTGAAAGATAAGATTAAAGATATAAAGGCATGATATATTGGCAGTTACTTTGGGTGTATCTGAAAATAGGTACGTTTGGTTTCGGAGGTGGTTATGCTATGCTTTCACTTATCCAGCATGAAATTGTAGATCTCCACCACTGGCTGACTCCCCAGCAATTTACGGATGTAGTGGCGATTTCTCAAATGACTCCGGGACCTATTGGCATTAACAGTGCTACTTATGTAGGCTATGCAGTGACACAAAGTGTATGGGGAGCGGTGCTTGCTACTGTGGCAGTTTGTTTGCCTTCCTTCATATTGGTTTTACTGATCTCTTATTTTTTCGCGAAGTGTAAGGATAATAAATATATTAAAGCAGCGATGTCCGGCTTACTTCCTATGTCGGTGGCATTGATTGCTTCAGCTGCCTTATTGATGATGAACAGAGAGAACTTTATTGATTATAAAAGTATAGGAATCTTTGCGGCAGCTTTCTTTATTACATGGAAATGGGATTTGCATCCTATTCTGCTGATCTGCCTGGCAGGTGTGGCAGGAGTAATCTTGTATTAAAAAAACTTATTATAAGAAACGTTATTGCTTGTCTGTCATTACTTTGTCTATTTTTGTGAAAGTTGGACTAAGAAACAGAATTATGGTGTATCTGGATACCGATAAGCAAACCTGTGCGGATTTAAGCATAACGGAAAGCGTGTATGACGAGCAACCTCTTTGTTCCTTGTTTCTGAAAACAGAAACGAAACAGGGGAAATCTCTGATGCTGGAGTGGATTATGTATCCGTTGAGTGACTGGGAGACGATCTGTAAACGTCAGAAAGCAATCGACTGGGAGTTTCTGCCGGATCTTCCCCTAAATGAGGAGGAACTGGATTTTATCGAATATTATCTAGGTTACCGCGATCAGATAAGGAGAAATAATATTCTATTTACATGTGCCGGACTTATTGACCGTCTGGTGAGATACGATCCTAATCGTTATGTTATTTGCAGAGGAGTGAAACTCGTTATTCTCATGTTGCATCGTTTGGAAGAATGGGTGACAGGGGCGAGGAGTGATATGCCTAAATTGTTGAAGGAGGCTGCCTGTACTGTGCGGAGTATTTTGCATGGAAGTGAACTGGAAGAAGTGCTGGAGCAAACTTCTGATGAAAAAGCCCGCTTATCGATTTATGCTATTGATAAATATGATTATCTGTTTCGTTCCACCCGTCTTTTGTCTGTCAAAGAGTTGTTATCCATTATTTATTTACTGGATGTTTGCAGAACGGCCCATCGGGTTGCAAAAGAAAAGAAGCTTAATTGTACTCCTAAGATGGTACAAGCAATGGAGTTTTCTGTAGAGGGAGTCGTGCATCCGTTTGTGAAGAATGCGCAGCGAAATAATTGGGATATGTTTCAGGGGAATATCTCGCTTTTTACCGGTTCCAATATGGCGGGAAAGTCTACTACGCTAAAGGCATTGACTCTGGCTGTTTGGCTGGCTCATTGCGGATTACCCGTTTTTGCCGAGTCGATGACTTGTCCGGTTTATGAAGGTATCTATACTTCTATAAATTTACCGGACTCTCTGAGAGACGGGCGGAGCCACTTTATGGCAGAGGTACTTCGGATTAAAGAAATACTGATAAAAGTGGGAAGCGGGAAGAAGTGCTTGGTGGTGCTGGATGAAATGTTTCGGGGAACAAATGCGAAAGATGCGTTTGAGGCTTCCGTTGCAGTCAATGAATTATTGAGAGACTTTCCACATTGTCATTTTCTGATATCGACGCATATTCTCGAGTATGCAAAAGCATTTGAACATGATTGCTCCTGTTGCTTCTACTATATGGAGGCCGAAATCAAGGAGGATAATTTTGTATGCCCTCATCGGTTGCTGAAAGGAATATCGGAAGCCAGGGTTGGGTATTGGATTGTAAAGAAGCTGTTGAATATGCATGAACTTGAGATAGAAAAAGCCCGCTAGATCTCATCTGGCGGGCTTTTAACTTATTTAAAGCGATTGCTTACGATTTGTTCGCACGTTTACGTTCGATTTCATCCAGAATAACTTTGCGCATACGCATTGCTTTCGGAGTCACTTCTACATATTCATCTTCTTTGATGTACTCCAGTGCTTCCTCAAGTGAGAACTGAACGGGCGGAATCAGACGAACTTTATCATCAGATCCGGAAGCGCGCATGTTGGTGAGCTTCTTGGATTTTGTAACGTTGATAACCAGGTCGTTGTCATGAGAGTGCTCTCCTACTACCTGGCCTGCGTATACTTCGTCTTGCGGGAAGATGAAGAACTTACCGCGGTCCTGTAATTTATCGATAGCATAAGCAAAAGCGGTTCCGCTTTCCATGGCAATCATAGAACCGTTGGTACGGCGTTCGATTTCTCCTTTGTGCGGCTGGTATTCTTTGAAACGGTGTGCCATGATAGCTTCACCGGCAGAAGCAGTCAGTACGTTGGTACGAAGACCGATGATACCACGCGAAGGCATATCAAACTCAAGGTTGATACGTTCGCCCGTATTTTCCATCTTCACCATTTCACCTTTACGGCGGGTCACCATATCAATAATCTTGCTTGAATATTCTTCCGGCACGTTGATTGTCAATTCTTCAATCGGTTCGCACTTAACGCCGTCTATTTCTTTAAAGATAACCTGTGGCTGGCCTACCTGCAATTCGTATCCTTCGCGGCGCATGGTCTCGATCAATACAGAAAGATGAAGTACGCCACGACCGGAAACGATCCATTTGCCGTCTTCTTCACTCTTTCTTACGCGAAGTGCCAGATTCTTATCAAGCTCTTTCATCAGACGATCGTGGATGTGGCGTGAGGTAACGAACTTACCGTCTTTTCCGAAGAACGGAGAGTCATTGATGGCAAATAACATACTCATCGTCGGCTCGTCGATGGCGATTGGCGGCAATGCTTCCGGATTTTCGAAATCGCAGACAGTATCTCCGATCTCAAATCCTTCGATACCTACCAATGCGCAAATATCTCCTGATGAAACTTCATTGGTTTTTACGCGTCCCAAACCTTCAAATACATGAAGTTCTTTAATTTTAGATTTGAACATGTCGCCATTGCGTTTTACAAGCGTAATGTTCATTCCTTCTTTCAGGGTACCGCGGTGTACACGACCTACAGCGATACGACCGGTATAAGAAGAATAATCCAGTGAAGTGATTAACATCTGCGGAGTTCCTTCCAGTTGTTTGGGAGCCGGGATGTTTTCGATAATACAGTCCAGTAACGGGGTAATGGTTTCTGTAGGCTTTTGCCAGTCTGTACTCATCCAGTTATTCTTGGCAGAACCGTAAATAACGGGGAAGTCCAGCTGGTCTTCCGTTGCGTTGAGGCTGAACATCAGATCAAATACCATTTCGTAAACTTCTTCCGGACGGCAGTTGGGCTTATCTACCTTATTAACTACCACAATTGGTTTCAAACCGATTTCCAGTGCTTTCTGAAGAACGAAACGTGTTTGGGGCATCGGGCCTTCGAAAGCATCGACTAGCAGAATACAGCCATCTGCCATATTCAATACACGTTCTACTTCACCACCGAAGTCGCTGTGTCCCGGAGTATCAATGATGTTAATTTTAGTACCGTTGTAGTTGATGGATACATTTTTAGAAAGGATCGTTATACCACGTTCACGTTCCAGGTCGTTGTTATCCAGGATAAGTTCACCACTATTTTGATTGTTGCGGAATAGATTTCCTGCCAACAACATCTTGTCAACCAGCGTTGTTTTCCCATGGTCAACATGGGCAATGATTGCAATGTTTCGAATATTTTGCATATAATACCTATTATTTGGCGGCAAAGGTACGAAAATAGGATTAGAAATATATGCTATAACTACATTTTTTTTCTTGTAAAACGTTGTGAGATATAAAGATAATGTCTATCTTTGCACGCTCAAAAGAATAATTTACTATATAAAAATTCTAAAAATTATGTATTTAGACGCAGCTGAAAAGCAAGAAATCTTTGGAAAGTACGGGAAGTCTAACTCTGATACTGGCTCAACTGAGGCGCAGATAGCTTTGTTTTCCTACCGTATTTCTCATCTGACTGAGCACATGAAGCTCAACAGAAAAGATTATAGTACAGAGAGAGCTTTAACAATGTTGGTAGCAAAACGTCGTCGTTTGCTTAACTACCTGAAAGCTAAAGATATCGCAAGATATCGTGGTATTGTTAAAGAACTTGGTTTGCGTAAGTAATCTACTTGCCGCGAAAAGATTAAAAACCGTTTCTCATTGTGAGAAACGGTTTTTTTATTGTCTTCAATGAAGGGTGGATTAGTATTTTATGCTGTGCACATTGATTGCAGCCGGCTGTCCGTTGTATAGTGCTTCACAACTAATTGTCAGGAATGTAGACGAGTTCGCATTATTACAGCGAATGATGGCTTTTCCATTCTTGTCAGTGGTAACTTTAGGGTTCCAATAGATTGTACGGCGGTGGTCATTGCCTTGTCCTTTACTGATATCCGGATAATAGGGTGAATAAAATTCGATAGGTTGGGAGTAACCTTGGATTTGTGTGTTTCGAATACCACGTGACTGGTACTTCTTTTCCGGGTCCCAATTGTCGATAGTAGTGATATAGCAAATTGCATAGCTATTCTTTTTTCTATCAAAGGAAAAGGGGGAATCTAGATAACTTTTTAAGGCTTTTTCTTCAAAAGGGGAAAGTCTGGAAGTTTCCAAATGTTGTTGTAGGCTTTCATCACTTAGATAAAAAGTCTTGTCGTCATCTATTCCGGCTGTAGCTGACGGACCGTCGCAAATCATAACAGATTTTATTGCATCAATGCTTTTATCTATAAAAAGTTCTCGATCAAATATCGGATAAAGGACTCCATTTACCGTACATAGCATTGGATGACCGTTATATGACATGGTCAACAATGGAAAATCTGCATCCCAACTGGATTTTACTTGAATATTAGAATTCAGTGTCGCCATTAACCAAGGAAAATAATCCATGAATCCTCCTCCATCACGTATCTGGTCCAATTCCTTCGGTATATCATAATAGACTCTGACAGATTGTTCAAAAGCGAGAATTTTTTTGTATTTTGTACGCTTGGCTTTCACCATAACCTGATTCAATACGTGGGCATCGTGTCCTATAATAGAATCTAAATAAAGAGAATCGGAGAGATGGCTCCACCAACTAAGAGCACTTATGTCTTCCCATTTTGGATGGAACTCTTCGTAGCTATACTTACGCAAATCAGGTGCAAAGTTACGAAAAAGTAATATGTTTGTTTTCCGATTCAACTTTTTCCCTTTCCGGCGAGTTTGGAAGATTGCACTCATGGATCCAGTAAAGGTATCCATTGGGATATGGAAAAATCCCAAAGAGTCTGTGAGAGTAAAGCCTGCTGCCGATACTGTGTCTTGTCGGGCAATAACACTTACAAGTATATCTTTCTGTTCTTTGTTTCTTAGAAAAGATGTTATCTGTCCGTGTAAGGTTAACCTTGTTTCTGGCAAATAGGCAGGCTTTTGGGGAATACTACTGATGGCTTGGCTTATATCATATTTTCTCCATCCGTGAATCATCAGTAAGATGTCTAGTGCCACTCTCCGCTTGGGGGAATGGTCTACGAAATAATATCCGGGTTGATGGATATATCCTTTCAGATCTGATGTAAGCAGCAAATCTGTATAAATCGTCTGATCGAATCGTTGGAAATCTGATTGTAAAGCGTCTCGGATGGCTACGGAAAAGTGTCCTTGTATCGGTTTACCGGTATTGTCTTTCATTGAGATATGGTATTCAATAGGTTCAAAAGGATAGTACAATGCATTGGGGGATGTGGCTGTTAACTGTAAAGATGGAGAAGGCATCACATAGCAAAAACGCTCGCATAGCGTTGCCCCATTGCTATTCATTAAAGAGAGTTGTATGACTCCTCCCGGCAATCCCTGAGTGGATAACGGGAGATGATATACTGTTTGATCTTTAAAATCAATGGTCTGATACATGAGCGGACGTCCTTGATGTGATATGAATAAAGCCAGTGTATCTTTGAGACTTGTCGAATTTCTGAGAACTTTGATGACTAATGCTTTTTCTTTAGATGTCACATTTAGCACATATCCTCTGGGTAATGCCTTTGGCAGCTGAAATGAGTATTTTTTATCTTGATAGGTCACTACAGCTTTGGCTTGTTTGTCTGTAGGGGTGTATATAAAGCATCCCATACCGTTGTGGAGGGTTGTAAATTGCGCAAGTTCTACATCATCCGGCCCATAAACAGTTCCTGAAATGCCTACTGTACCTTCTTCTTTACTTGTCGCTTCGAATGCAACGACTGAAGGTATTCCCTCTACTAATTGTCCACCTTCCGGGAAGAATCGAATCATGAAATCTTTTTCTTTTGAACGTGGACGTTGCTTCATAGATTCGTCCATTCGGTAGGTGATGATGCTCCGGTTTTCGTCTACTTCGCTCCTCCGTTTTCTATATACAGGGATCGTACGCGAGAAATATTGCTTTTCACTGAATGCCAACATCCATTTCGTATAAGCCCTAATCTCATAAAAACCGGAGAATAAGGCTTTTGTCAGTATGAATTGTCCTTCTCCTTCTCCATCCCGCAACTGTATAATTTGTCGTTCGGCAGTATTTCCTAGTTGGTCTAATAGTTCTACATAAAGTGGGGTACTGATTGGGCTAGGCTGGTTTTGCTCGGCCGTTACTACGTATGCCTTATACCATATTGTGTCTCCGATGTAGTAACTGGTGTTGTCCAAATGTAGATAGGCCTTCTCGCGTGGATATGCATCAGCGTAGGCTTGTGAACGGGCAAAGTAAGTTGCGAATATCGAATCCGCAATTTGCTGGCTATGAATTTGCACGGCTATACTTGATAGGAGGCAAAGGAGGGTGATTATGGGGCGCCGATTCATTGCGTTTTGAGTGATTAGTAATTTGAAGGTAGTGGAACGTCAAATGTTAACATAACTATACTTGTTTAGTCACGAATAGTTGCAAAATGAACAGTTGGACCATAATGACTGTGAATTGATTGTGTGTGTTCATAAGCTATATATATTTAGAGGTTTAACAATAAGTACTTATGATCTATAGTTTTACAAGAAAGGAAAAAATAATGATAATATGAAAATTCCGAGTTTAATTAGTGTTAATCTCCAGTCTATATATTACTTAATCCATTTTCAAGGCAGGTAGGTGAAAAGAGATATATTATGGGAGATATTTTAGGATTATAATTGTGTTCATCTAAAGATTTTGCTATTTTTGCAACCTAATTATTCTAATTTATCACCTTTGCTAACTAAAAAACTTTCAATATGGATACGAGTAAGATTGTTGGAGAGAAAATTAAAGCGCTCCGGGAAGATAAATCAATAAGTATAGAAGAATTGGCACAGCGTTCGGGTTTGGCTATCGAGCAGATCGAACGTATTGAGAATAATATCGATATACCTTCGCTTGCACCACTAATTAAAATAGCGCGTGTGTTAGGCGTGCGTCTGGGTACTTTTCTTGATGATCAGGATGAAATCGGTCCTGTGGTATGCCGTAAAAAAGAGGCTAAAGATGCCATCAGTTTTTCCAATAATGCGATTCATTCACGCAAGCATATGGAATATCATTCGTTGTCTAAATCGAAAGCGGACCGTCACATGGAACCATTTATCATTGATGTGATGCCGACAGAGGACAGCGACTTTGTGCTTTCTTCTCATGAGGGAGAAGAGTTTATTATGGTCATGGAAGGGGTTATGGAAATCAGTTATGGTAAAAATACCTATTTGCTGGAAGAAGGTGATAGCATCTATTATGATTCCATCGTTCCCCATCATGTACATGCTTACGAGGGACAGGCTGCTAAAATATTGGCTGTAGTCTACACACCGATTTAAAAAAATATCAGGTATCAAATATTAAGAATAATCTCATGCAATTATTTGAACGTACTCTTGGACAATGGCTGGAACATTGGGCCGAAGAGACTCCCGATAAGGAATATATCGTATATTCCGACCGTAATCTTCGTTTTACCTGGAGTCAGCTGAACCAGCGTGTGGATGATATGGCGAAAGGACTGATCGCTGTTGGTGTGGAACGTGGTACTCATGTCGGCATATGGGCAGCGAACGTGCCCGATTGGCTGACATTGCTGTATGCCTGTGCCAAGATTGGTGCGGTATACGTCACAGTAAATACGAATTATAAGCAGTCTGAACTGGAATATCTTTGCCAGAATTCTGATATGCATACACTTTGTATCGTTAATGGCGAAAAGGACAGTGACTTTGTGCAAATGACGTACACGATGCTTCCTGAATTGAAAACCTGCGAACGCGGTCATTTGAAGAGTGAACGTTTCCCATATATGAAGAACGTGGTATATGTCGGTCAGGAAAAACATCGGGGAATGTATAATACGGCTGAGATATTGCTATTGGGGAATAATGTGGAAGATGACCGTCTGACTGAACTCAAAAATCAGGTAGATTGCCATGATGTGGTAAATATGCAGTATACATCAGGAACTACCGGTTTTCCGAAGGGAGTGATGCTGACTCATTATAATATTGCCAACAACGGTTTTCTGACTGGTGAACACATGAAGTTTACGGCTGATGATAAACTTTGTTGTTGTGTGCCGCTGTTCCATTGTTTTGGAGTGGTGTTGGCTACGATGAACTGTCTGACTCATGGTTGTACGCAAGTGATGGTAGAGCGGTTTGATCCGCTGGTAGTGCTGGCGTCCATTCATAAAGAACGCTGTACGGCCCTCTACGGGGTGCCTACTATGTTTATTGCCGAGTTGCACCATCCGATGTTTGATCTGTTCGATATGTCTTGTTTGCGTACTGGCATAATGGCCGGTTCGTTGTGTCCGGTTGAACTGATGAAACAGGTAGAAGAAAAGATGTATATGAAGGTTACCAGTGTATACGGACTGACAGAAACAGCTCCCGGTATGACTGCAACCCGCATCGATGATTCGTTTGATGTACGTTGTAATACGGTAGGACGTGACTTTGAATTTACTGAAGTCAGAGTAATTGATCCCGAAACTGGAGAAGAATGTTCGGTAGGTGTGCAGGGAGAAATGTGCAACCGTGGATATAATACGATGAAAGGATATTATAAAAACCCGGAAGCTACGGCTGAAGTGATTGATAAAGATAACTTCTTGCATTCGGGCGATTTGGGTATTAAAGATGAAGACGGAAATTACCGGATCACCGGGCGTATCAAGGATATGATTATTCGCGGTGGTGAAAATATCTATCCGCGTGAAATTGAAGAATTTCTTTATAAGCTTGATGGAGTAAAGGATGTTCAGGTAGCAGGTATTCCCTCTAAGAAATATGGTGAAGCGGTTGGTGCATTTATCATCTTACAGGAAGGAGTGGAAATGCATGAGTCAGATGTACGTGATTTCTGTAAGAATAAGATTTCCCGTTATAAAATACCGAAATATGTCTTCTTTGTGAAAGAATTCCCGATGACAGGTAGCGGTAAAATTCAGAAATTCAGATTGAAAGACCTTGGACTGCAACTTTGTAAGGAGCAGGGGATAGAAATTATTTAAATGAAGAACTAAAAATGAAGAATGAAGAATTGCTATGCAGCATATAGCGCAGCTGATTCTTCATTCTTCATTTTTAGTTCTTCATTCTTAAATGAAATCGTCTCCCAGTTGCATCTGGGCGTCATTTACATACTTGCGGATGGAATGTTCTTCGTCTTTACGGCAAATTAGCAGGACATTGTCCGATTCAGCTATCAGATATCCTTCCAGTCCATCGATCACGGCGAGTTTTCCTTTAGGGAGTACGATCATATTATCTTTTCCATTGTATATCAAAGAATGGCTTTTTAACGTTACATTGCCTTCCCGGTCTCTTTCTGACAAATCGTAGAGTGATCCCCATGTGCCCAGATCAGACCATCCAAAGTCGCCCAAAGATACATATACATTGTCTGCTTTTTCCATGATGCCGAAGTCGATGGAAACATTGGGACATGCAGGGAAGTTTTCTTCAATAAATGCTTTTTCTTTGTCGGTGGCATAGATGTTTTTTCCTGGTGCCAGTTTGGATGCTAATTCGGGAAGAAGGATTTCTGTGGCTTTTATGATAGTATTGACATTCCACATGAATAATCCGGAATTCCAGTAAAATTCACCGCTTTCTACGAATACTTTTGCCAATTCCAACTCCGGTTTTTCAGTGAATGTCTTTACTTTGTAGAAGCCATCGCCGGTTGGTTCGTCAATTTGTATATAGCCATATCCGGTTTCAGGTCGGTTGGGTTTGATTCCCAATGTCAGTAACTTCTCAGAGTGAGAAACGAATTCCAATCCTTTAATGATTGCGGCACGAAATTCTTCTTCCTTTAAAATCAGATGATCTGAGGGGGCAACTACGATATTCGCATTCGGGTTTAAAGCACGGATATGATAGGCAGCCCATGCGATGCATGGAGCCGTATTTCTTCTTGCCGGTTCCAATAATATCTGTTTCTCATCCAATTCGGGAAGTTGTTCCTTTACCAGATCGGCATACATTGCATTGGTAACAATAAGAATATTTTCGGTCGGGATTACTTTTTGAAAGCGGTCGAAGGTCTGTTGCAGGAGTGAACGACCGGTTCCGAAGAAGTCAAGAAATTGTTTGGGCAATGTTTTGCGGCTAAACGGCCAGAAGCGGCTACCGATACCACCACCCATAATCACGCAATAATTATCCATGTTTGTCATGATAGTGACTCTATTTTTAAATGTTTTTGCTAATGTACGGTTTATTCTCTAAATACAGAAGTCTTTGGGGCATGTTTTATTATTTTTTGCTCCTTTTTTTACTCAAACTATTGTGGATTCAAAATATTGTCGTATCTTTGCACCGCAATTGAGAAATCAAGCATGCCCAGATGGCGGAATCGGTAGACGCGCTGGTCTCAAACACCAGTGGATTCACTTCCATCCCGGTTCGACCCCGGGTCTGGGTACTTTTAAGAACGCTAACAGCTTTGTTATTAAGCTATTAGCGTTTTTCTTTTACTCTTTTTGGCGTGTTTTTGGCGTGATAATATTCGCCTAATGCTTTTTGGGGTATTTATATCAATGAGAAAGGCTGCTTACCACACTTGATAAACAACCTTTCATTTGCATTTAAAAATACCGATTGGCATTTCTACCACAAAGATATAAAAATATCTCAAACGTTGAGGCTCCGGATAGACAAAGGGATTATCAAAACCCCATTTTACCCTCACCAAAACCTTACCATTATTTCTATATTACCTTACCGTAATCTTACCGTGATTCTTTATTTATCCTTAGGGTATTTTGCCAGAAATGGTGGCATTTAAACCGACTTGCTAAAGGCAACTATAATGCTAATCTTTGAATATTCTTCAATAATTTGCAAGAAATGTAATCCCGGCAACCATATTGTTACCGGGGCGTCTTTGTTGATTGGCGTCAACTTCAGTGTCGGACCGAAGCCCCCTGAATATCTTATCTTATCAAATGCTTATTTAGCTCTCTGAGGTCAAATTTCGGACTTTTGGACTTTCCGGTACACTTTGCTACCTTCATGCCGTCCTCCTTTAAAATAAGCCTTCTGATCTCTTTATTCTGTCTCTTCATGGTATCGAGAACAGCTCTCATTTCGTCTTCTAATGATGTGTACATAATATCAGTGTATATTGGTGTTATATTTTCTGTCGTATTCCTGTACGAGTTTCCGGCTATATCTTTCCTGCTTTCGGGCTTTCTTTTCTTTCTTTGCTACTTTCTTCATGATAATGTCTCTATGTTTATTCCATGCCTCGTTCTTGCCTTCTAACTCAATCAGCCGGGCTACTACATACTGGATCGTGGAATAGTAAGCATCAATCATTTGTGTTGTACTTATTGCGGGAGTGTCTATCATTAACTCTCTTTGGTCTATTGATAAATTACCAAGCTGATGCACTCTCATTTGTTCTTTGATGAACTCTTGTAATTCTGCATTTTTCTCAGTGATTAAATCTTGTAAATTAATTGTTTCCATTGTTATTAAAGTTATATTATATTGATTGATTCCTGTTGTTATCGTTAAACATTTCATCCCAGATGCAAAAAGCAAGAAGGATGATACAAATAATCAGTGTAGCGTTCATAATTGATTAAATATCAAAGAAGCGTTCTCCCTTATTCCTAAATATCCTATAGCCTGTGTATAAGCATCCAAATACTATTAATATCTCCATCTCGTTATAATTTAAAGGCTATAGCCTGTTGGTATATCGTGGAGGCTCTTATTATCTCTAATGGCGTGCTGGTCACTTCTATTGCTGTGTACTCTTCGTATTCGAATACATTATGCTTTATTCCTTCTATCCCTAAAGATGTTGTAAAAGCCTCAACATAAATACTGTCATGGAGCTTGTAAACCTTTGTTTCTGTCATAGTGTATATTTTATGATGGGGTAGCGTTTTACGATCCCATCTGGTTAATAATTCAGTGAAAGAGAAGCACCTATCCTCACGAACCAGTACTTCTATGAAAACAAATCAATTATTATGAATAAAAAATTAGTCACCGCAATACGATCCACACCCGTAGCCCATTGCACGACTAATGCGGTTTTGATACTCATTGTAAGAGATACCCTCTTTTCGTGCTGCGATCTCAGCTCTCATGCGTTCCGCTTTGGTTTCCGCTTCTCTTCTGATCCGGTCGGCTTCGATTTGTGCACGAAGAAGAACCGAGTTGATAGCAGCCTGTTCCTTTTCTTCACGTTCCTTCGCTTCACGGGCTTTTTCTTCCGCTTCGATTGCTTGGCGTGCTTCCGCTACTCTAACCTCAAACTTTGCCATACTCCAAGACTTACGGAGTGCATCGGCAAATGTCGGGTACTTTGCATGAGCGTTTTTATAAAGGTTGTGAGCTCTCTTCATTATTTTGCTTAAATCGTAACGTGCCATATCTTTTTTATTTATTAGTTTAACTTTTATGACGCAAATATAAAGTAAATACTTTAATGAATACCTGTTTTAATAAATAAAATACTTATATTTAACATCTATTATTAAAGTAAATACTATAACAAATAAACTATTCACTTATATTTGCACTATAAACATTAAAGAATATACTTATGAGGATAAAAGAACTGATTAAAGAGAAAGGTTATACTCAAAAAGAGTTTGCTGAAAAATTAGGTATGACTACAGTAGGACTTGCTCAAATTATAGCGGGAAAACCCTCTTATACAACTTTAGAAAAGATAGCCGATGCTTTAAGCGTTGAGGTCTGGGAACTATTAGTATCAAAAGATGAGATATTAGGAAAGACCGATACTGTCTTTCTCACTTGCCCTCATTGTGGAAAGAGTATCAATATTAAAGTAGAATGAATGTATGACTAAAGTGTATAAGTACAGAAGTGGTACAGACAGAGATATTGAAACCCTTTTAGCCAATCAAATATTCATATCATCAAAAGAAAAACTGAATGATCCCTGTGAAGCTTTGTTTAATGATGATGATTTACGAAATTATATCAATTTAGCAGACAGGATACAAATACCACATAAATCAGGAACTCAATTGTATATCGAGTGGATTAATGAGGTTAGAGAATCTTTTGGCGTTTATTCATTAAGCTTTGATGTTAAAAATGAATTGCTTTGGTCATATTATGCGAATGGGCATAAAGGTTTCTGTATTGAATATGAAATGGAGCTATTACGAGAACTTTCCATTCCGGGCTCCTATACTAATGTTATTCAAATGCACTATCAAGATAAACTACCTACTCTACGCTTTAAATTCTCTGATGATATACATGAAGTTGTGTATATTATGCACGGTTATAAGTCCAAGCGATGGGAACATGAAAGAGAAATAAGAATTATTAGTGATAAACTGGGGCTGGTTAATATCAAAGAGAAGGCAGTAAAAGGGATTTATTTGGGTGTTCGAATGCCAGATTCTGAAAAAAAGAAGATAGTAGATACTTTTCAAGGTAGGAATATACAGTTTTACCAAATGGTGTTAAAGCCTAATAGTTATTTATTAGAACCAAAACTTTTAGGATAATAATATTCTCTATTTGCTGATAATGTGAAATGGATGTTGGTGTTAAAGCTGATTGATAAAAAAGCTCTATCTCGTAAATCACGAAATAGAGCCTTTTTACTGTCCCACTTTCCCGAAAATGCCATAAACTGTCCCACATGTGGGACACCTCTATCCCTTTATTCATCGGTATTTGAGTCCCACTGTCCCACTTTTTGATATGTGGGACAGTGGGACAAAGTGGGACAATAAAGTGCATCGGGCATACATGGTTTGCTAACCTGTACGGGCTTTTCTATATCTTATCTAAATTGCTGTTAATTTGCTGTTAATAACAGGGAGTATCACATTTTAAGATTGAAACCTTTGCTTTTAATAGTGCCACCATAGCACTTTTAAATATGGTTTGAGCACATATTTTACTTTTAAAAGGTAATTCTGGGTTACCTTTAAAATCAATACCAAAGTAGGCTAATCTCAACAATCATTAGGGTAGGTCTATGTATGTTGATTATTTCGACTAAATAAGCTCTTTTCTATCTCTTGCCAGAGTACTATCATTGCCTTTGTTGGTTCATCATCCCTACCTATAAATTGAAAATCTCCCCTACAGTATGGCGTACCGTCAAAGTTTACAAGGTCAAGAAGATAATTCTTAGCCATGATAGGGCGCAAATAACACAATTTCCTATACTCCCTATACTGTTTGTCTGAAATCGGTTGAAAAACGGTTGTTTCTTGGTAAGTGAATACAATATCATAAACTCCGTACCTAATGTAAAGGACACGGATTGAAAAGGGCTTGTTCGCCTTGATTATGTCTATCTGTTTCTTACCTTTCATCCCTGTATTTACCGTTATTTTTTCGCTGATTTCTGAAAACATAGTACGATTATTTAAAAGTAAATAGTATATTTGCACTACTATGAATTAGGGAAGGGCGTTTATCTGGTGGTTCGGGTGACGCTCTTTTTATTTTTTCCTCCGCAAAATTAGAAAACATCTGCAAGACTTGTGTTTTATTTCTGCTTTGATAGTCTTATAATCATACTCACCTTTATTTAATTTTTTCGTATCCTATTAATGATATATCAAAGGATAAAGAGATATGAGTTGTATAAGCGTTTTCCCGTTCTTCATACGGTATCTCTTTCCCTTCCTTGTCAAAGTAGGTAAACAATGCTTTAGCGTCTACTTTACCTTTGTTTAACCAGTCTATAAGGACAGATGGATTTAACTTTTTTTCTTCTTTATACATGATATTCTCGTTTTACGTCCGATCCTTGCATTTTGAGTAGATCGGCACTACTTGTTATTACTTCAATATTTATATCATGATCAAAATTGATCTCCTTTCTTTCACGTAAGGTTCTTTCTCCATTTACTACCACATAAACAGAATAAAAGTGTTGCAAATCTTTAGGTTGTTTTCCCCGAGCTATTTGAAGCAAGAACTTCCTGTTATTTCTCATGACGTACCTCTCTTCCTTTTCTCGTAGGCTGCTATAACTTCTTCATCTGAACGAGTTTCTGCACGGTTTATACAAGGGAGAATAAAGCCTTTTTCATCTTTGCTTTCAGGATAAGATTTACAGCCAGAAAAGATATTTATTACTCCGTCTTTGACATAATACCAAATACAATAGATAGGATTTAAGCCTCTTATTGCAGCTTTTAGTTTATTACGGTTCTCATTCATCTCTATTTTCCTCCTGTAGCTTTAAAATCTTTTCTGCTATTCTATCAACAAACTCATCAGGAGCGGTATCTATAAGTTTTTCAAGCTGCTTGTACTCCGCTTCTTTCTGAGATTCTACATTTATAGCCTGTTGTTTAGGTAAGGCATAATTCAAAAGTCCAGTGTAAACCTTGATATACTCTTGTGGAGTTAAACGACCCATTGATTGAACGAATTTATCACGGCCACCATCTAAGATTTCAGCGATCCATGTTTTTAGATCTGTAGTAACCTTGTTTGGTGTACCGGCAATTCTTCCACCAAGTCGTCCTCTACCATCATTTTTCTTTCTTCCTGCCATATTACTACTTTTTACTACTTTAGTAAGCCGGGCAGAGCATCAATAGAGTATCCCTGCCCGGAATTATCTAATATTATGCGTCTGGCAATCCCTGTGCCCAGTTACGGGCCAGTTCCTTGTCTGATACTGTAAAATCCTCTTTGTGGTATTCAATACCAAGATGTTTGCAGATCGCCTGATTCTCATACTCTGCATCCCGTTTCCATTTGTCAAACGGATTATTTGCCGGTTGAGGCTTTTCTATTCCTTCCACACTCGCAAAGAAGCCTAATCGGTTCGCTGGGCTTTCCTGTAATTTTCTTTGGAAAGCGTCAAAATTTTGTCTTTCTTCTGTAGTCATAATGATAATTCTTTAAATAAATTCGTATGCTTCTTTGTCCTCATGCAACTCTCCTTCATCATCCAACCAGCACAAACATCTTCGGGAGTCATGTGAAGTCGTAATACCTTTCCCAAAGCAGGGGTTATCGGCAACAAAAGCGTTCAAATTATTAATGGCCTCCTTAACATCGTTGATAAGTTTTGTTGCATGGGTACGGGCTATTGTAGGAGAGATCATAAACTCCTGTGCTTTCCGTTCTGCCCATTTCTGGGAAAATACTACATTATTGCCCAACATCTCGTAGGCATCAACATCTAACGGCTTTGCTGTATGGTACAAAAGAGCTTTTCTTAGTTCATGTGCGTTCTCGGATATACAAGTTTGCAAACGTTCTAAAGTCTCTTTATAATCCTCTTCACGTTTAAAGGCAATTTTTATTCGGGAAGCATCTTTTTTCGCCATCTCTTCCGCTTGTTTAGTGAGCAAGGCACATACACCGGCCAAGTCATCAAGCTCTTTGGTTGAAATAGTAAATCCTGTTTCAGTCATGCGACTTACAATAGCCTGTATATTGCTAACATTATCTTCGTGGCGTTTGAGAACTCTCTCCAGTCCTTCTTTCTTAATTTCATTCATAGCTTTTTAATTTTAGTTTATAACTTCTATTTTTATTTATGCCGGGTAGATCATCCGAAGCAGACCTACCCGGTATTGGGTTACACAATCTTTGCCAACGCTTTAATTAACTCTTTTGCTGATTCGTTAGTCAGACATACGGAGATGGTTCCATCCTCCGCAATATCTCCCGCCTCCAGATTCCCGATCTCGAAAATCGGTTCATCAATATGTACGCCATCTTCTTTTGCGTGATGAACGGAAAAATCATGTCCCGAAAAGTTATGTAATGACAGCCCGTTTTCCGGCACTCTCTCCGCACTAAGTTTTAGTAAGCGGATTGCCAAATTAACGGCTTCTTCCTTACTGATGCTACATACCAGATTGTTATCTTCTGTCAAATCTGATTCAGGATCAATTTCTCCAAAAAGAAAAGTAATCTGTTCAGGTAACCTTTCCTTTCCCTTGTGCGTAATGGCGCACGGTGATGTCTTTTGTACACTAAAATTTAAACCGTCTTGGTTTTCGATCGAATAAACTTTATTTCTCATAACGTTAAAAATTAAATTGGTTATTAAATATGTTCTTTTGTTCGTTCACCTCTAGCAATGCGAATTCTATGCGTGGGTGAAACTTATCTATTCTCTTTTCCGCTTCTATCTGAAAGCAAAGCTTATCATCCGTTATTGCACCTACCATTTGTAGGCAGTCGAGCAAGGTTTTTAGGCTGTTATCTAAGTCGAACCTTACTGAACTATGGTATACCCGGACAAATAACCGAAAACGGCTTGAAATGCACCTGCTCTTGTATGTCTTACACTGTTGTATGAAAGACTTCTCATAAGCTCGTATCTTTTCGTCTTTGATAATCTGCTTTCTCCCGAATTTCCCCGGTACGGCTTGGTAATGATTGGCTTTTGCTATAATCTGTCCATGAATAACTTCTATTTCCATCATGCAATTAGTTTAAGGTCGAACGTATCAATAAGTAATTGTAAAGCCGGATTCTTCTCTGTCATTATTTGCAAGTTACGTTCTGCTTCTGATAATCCGCTCCTTACCTCTGTAACTGTAGATTCTGACAGGTTACGTATAAGCCAGTCAGCAAGGTCTATCTTATTCTCTCTGTCCTCTGCTGTGGCATTCTTCTCTAGTAGATCGGAAACCACCACTTTACAACCGATTGCCTCAACTTCTTTAGCCTTATCACTCCAATACTCGAAGCCGTCCACATCCGGAAACATGATAACAGTTCTTCCTTGCAGTACCTTTAGTTTATCAATAGAGAGTTGAGATTTCCCTCCAGTAGCCAGCCAAATGTATTCAGGATAAACACCAGAAGCGATTAGAGCACTTTTTTCTGATTCAACTAAAGCGACCACTTTATCTGGGTACATTCTCAGAAGATGCTCACCAAACAAGCATTGTACTAGATTGAAATCTTCAGGTAACAAGCCCTGTCTTTTCATTATTGAATGAATCCAGTTAATACCTCCACCGTCTTTAATCCTATGCCCAGTATTCGGGTCATACTTCATCACTTTACCGGTTCTTACCTTTCCTTTGATGTCTATCTGCCAGTAAATCACACTACCGCCTTTTGTAGCTCCTAATGCGTAATCCTGCATCATCTTTTCAATAGTAGGTGATTCAAGCGTATAACGATCAAACAAACCGCATAAGAAATAGACAAACGAGCTATTATAACTTACCGACTTTTCCACGTATGAGAAGGGAATGTAGCCTGTTTCCTGTTGCGGCTTCTGTATTGGCTTCTGGAATGTCTTTTGTTTGACGGAATCGGTAAACCGCTCCTTCTCTACCGGATTATCAATAAAGAATTGTTTAGGTGTATAATGATAGCCGCACCCGCTTTCATGATTACATCTGCCTACCGTCTTATCTATCATTTCCCCGGCATTTCCATCCAGATAATAAGCGAATGAATGAGGATCACCACATTTCGGGCACTTATGCCGTGAGGCTTTCCCGGTGTACTTCTCTAAATATGGCTGATTGAAATTTCCCATAATTTTTTGCTTTACTGTCCCACTTTGTCCCACTGTCCCACATATCATAAAAGTGGGACAAAACGTCTAAAACGCTTTATTCATGGGCTTTGTAGGTGTCCCACACGTGGAACAGTTAAACGTCTTTCTTTAAGATTCTACCTACTTTACTCTTACTTATCCCCAATTCCGAAGCGATTTCCCTAACGGATTTTCCTTGTTTGGAAAGCTCCTTTATGCTTGCATCCAGTTGGGATATATCTTTATCGCTCTGCTCTTTTAGGTGTTCTCTTTCTGCTGCATATCCGATATTTACAAACTGTAAAAACGTTCCTATCTTCTCAATGGCAGATACTATTACATTATCGGCATCATAGGTATAGTTACCGTATCTTACTTTTAATTGCTTGATATATCGAACACTGTTATCTTTGGCACTTTTACCAATGGCAAAGACACTATCAAAGAAATTATAGAGCTTCTTGCTTCCGGCAAGGTCGTTCTGTGTAATCGGATTGGATAAACACCGCTTAGGGGTGTGGGCCAATATAAGTATTGATAAACCGTACTTTCTTTTTAGAGCCATTAACCGGAACATGAGTGTTCCTGCTGCATCTCCCTTTTCCGAAGCTATACACAAATAGGTAAGGTTATCAATGATGAGCACCTTTGCACCTGATTTAATAGCTGCCTGTTCTATGTTTCCTATTACAGCTTCCTCAAAGTTTGCAGAATCCAAAGAATCTCTATTGATTTCCACCCTATAAAGGTTGTCCGGGAACTGGTTCAGGTTGTTAGCCTCATCGCTATACCGTAACTGAAACTGCTTATCCGATAACTCGAAGTCAAAGTATAAAACTCTTTGCCGTTCTGCTATGCTTGTCGCAATCTGTACAGCATAGATAGACTTACCCAAATTAGAATCAGAGAACAAACAGCATACTTCACCTTCGTACCATAGTGAGAGCCAAAGAGCATCCGGGTTCGGTCTTAGTGCTGCCTCCTTTATGGCTCTATTGGCTGTCTTTACCGTGAACATTCCTATTTGTTCCGGTATTTCTGCCGCCAGTTGGTCGGCTTTCTGTAGCTCTGCACCTATGGCTTGAATGTAGTTAAAACCTCCCATTACTCACACTCCCATAAATTAAGCTGTTGACTATCTTCTTTTCGGAATAGATCCTTATCAGTGGTATAATACCCGGCTGTAAACCTTGTGTGTTCGTCCTCCATCTTATAAAGAAGCTGAATAAGTCCTTTATCTTCCATGTCTGCCACATAGCGGCAAATGTTAGCCCGTAGTATTCCGGTTTCCAAAGATACGTCTAACATAGTTTTAGGACGTTCCTTAAAAGATTGATAAACAATTTGGTATTGTGCTCGAAACTCATTACCTTTGTCGTGCGTGTTAAAGGAATGGGTAATCTTTGGATTGCCTTTTTTCTTTTCTTCCATAGCTTATCCCTCCATTAACTTTTTAATATCAGATTCTTTGTAGAATACCTTACCACCAACACGAACGGGGGATAAATAACCCTGTTTAGCCCATCTCCAAAGTGTTACTTTTGTAGTCTGAATTTTGGCGGCTGCTTGTTCAGGGGTAAATAGCGCATCTTCCTTCTTTGGCGGCTGATACTCTGCTATGAACTCACTGATAATATCACGGGCGAACTCCTTTAATTCTGTTGCTCCTACTGATAATTGAATGTTCGGATGCTCCTTAATCATTTCTACAATACTCATTTCTCTATTTGTTGATATTAGCGGTTTATCAATATGGAGGATTGATAATATCCGCATCCCTCACGGGGTTACTCCATTACTCCCGTATCATTGAGATATTGCAAAAGTAGAATGAATTGTAAGCGTATGTAAATAAAAAAGGTTGGCATAAGTTGTCACCAACTCAAACCAACCAATTACAACTTTATGGGGTTAAAACTACTCAAAAATCACTATTCCTTGTGCTGCTATGTATCTTTTGTCTGACTTAACTTTTTCACTATCTATAAGATTTTTCCTAATTGCCTCCCACGTACAAGGCAACTTAAATTCACTACAAACCTCTTCTTCGTTAGGCAGTCGGATAAGATATTTGTCTAATGTTGCTTTTGATATTACTGCAGCTATATCTACGCCTTTTTTGCATACATCAATAAGCGAATGTAGCCTTTCTAATAGTGCTTCTTTATTTTTATGTTGAATAATGTCTGAAAAATGGGATTTCTCTCTATTGGGTTTCTTTGATTCCGGTGTCTCCTCTTTAATATTACTTTCTACCAGTTTGTTTGCATTGTCTGTATTTTCATGTTTATCCGAGTATGGTAGTATTCCTAATAGCTCCATTTCGTCCTCTACTTGTTGTAACTCGTTTTTTAATGCGATATAGAGAAATGTAAAATTGCATAGTTCCCTGAACTTGTAATTACCGAATGTGCGATATAGATTTAATGCGAATATAAATAACTGATTGTTTTTGTATTCCCAATATTTTCTATAAGTTCCGGTTTGAACGTAAATAATATCAGGATGCAGTATTGTTTCTATCGTGTCGTAGTGTACTCCGGCTCCTGTTGCTCCTTGATATTTAGTAACTCTTTTGTATGTAGGCTGTATTCCAACTACTTGTGCATACTCTTGTAATTTTGCTTTTCTTATTTTTAAATCGTCTTCTGTATCTTTTTCATATTCGTTAATATCCATGATATGATTAGCTACATATTTAAGAATCTCCTTTTTAGTGTAAAGCCCATATCCAGTGTAGATTTCACTATAATAGTCACGATACCGCCAATTTGTAAAATCCTTAGTGTTACTATCAATAAAGGTAAGTACATCGGGTATGCAGTTACTTACTTTTTTCAAAAGGTTATTAAGCCCATTTCTTTTCTGGATAATATTAGTATTGTCTATTTTTAAAATACTCTCTGCAAATTCTACTAAACGGTTTATATCTACTTCGCTCATTGTTAAGTCTCCCTAGTCGATTAGGTTAATAAGTTCTTCTCTCATGTTCTTATCAATATCACGGTAACGGCTAAACGCTTTGCTACCTTCTTTATGCCCGGATAGCTTTCCTACTAAATTAGGGTCTTTTACTTTGGAATACAGGTTTCCTACAAAGGTTCTGCGTGCCATGTGAGACGAAGCTATTTCATTGATAGGTCTTGTTTCCGTTTCCCCGGTGGTGGGGTTACGCCAAAGTACATTACGGGTTATTCCTGCTAAAGTAAGCATACGTTTGATAGCTACATTATATTTTTGCTCGCTGATATAAGGTAATAAAGGTTTGCGATGATTATCTTTATATCTCTCTAATATCTCGGTGGCTATTTTACTAAGTGGCACTTTTACTGTTACCGGATTTCCGTCTTTAGTCTTTCGTGCAACATAGCATAACTCACCGTCTATAATGTTCTCGACTGTGAAACTGTATAAGTCACCAACACGGCAGCCTATAACTGATTGGAATACGAAAATATCTCTCTGTATGGCTAATTGTGGGTGTGATGATAAATCAAGGTTATAAAGAGCATTCCTTTCGTCCAGGGTTATGTAATAGGGGCTACCGTAAACGCATTCCTCTATCTTAAAATTCTTGAACGGGTTATTCGCGGTCTTGTCTGTATCAATAGCCCAAAGATAGAATGTTCTTAGCTTTACAAAAATATCATTGATTGTATTTTGTCCTCTTGGTTGTGGTGTCCTTGTTTCCGGGTAGGCTTTATAAATATGAATATACTTCTTTGCCGGAATATACTTGTTATCCTCTTTGATGAAAAAGGTGTGCTCATCTTTTAGAAATTGCTCAAACTCTCTTAATGTCGTATTAGTAACAGCATCAATGTCTATAATCTCACCTTGATACATCTCAAAGCGTTGCAAGGCTCTGTATATTACACGAAAGTTCCTCTTTCTAACTTCTGATAGCTTCTTTACTGTTAGAAATTCATCGAATAGGGCAAAGAATGTAGGTTTGAGTACTTCTTTCGGCTTATACTTTTCAGGGTGATTAAACTTATCAATGACAGTAGTAAGCCAATCACCTGTAACGGTGTTTTTGTCAGCTACCTCGTAGGCTTCCATGATATACCGTTTTAAATTCTCTATACGGTTCTTCGCTTCGGTGTGGTATCTCTTATCCTCCGATTCAATACGATTCTTTACGACTACCTCACCACTTTTGCGGTAAACTGGATAACCCTCTTTTCTTGTTTTAGTCTCATCTTGATAATATTCAAAATGGTTAGGAGTAACGAATACTCCAGACTTTCCACGCAAATTTAGTTTGCTACCTTGAAATAGTCGTATAAGAACTTCGCTTCTTTGGGTGTCCTTTTGGATTTTGGACGAAAGACTTAATTCTAATTGTGCCATAATCACGTAATTTTTAAATGCACTATAAAGGTAGGTGTTTTTTGTGTAATTTCAAAGTTTTTGGCGTGTTTTTGGCGTGATGTTTTTAATCTAGTGTAATTTGTTGTTGTTTTTTGTAATATGTAAAATGTATAAGCGTCTAGTATTCAGTAGATAATGTTTTATATTAAATACATCGTCTTTCATGTGGTTTCATATTTCAAACACGGGTCTGGGTACCACGAAAAGCTAAGAATTGAGTAATCAATTACTTAGCTTTTTTGTTATAGGGCATTTCTTTCTAATGTGCACTATCAGAAGTTTCCCGATATTTTCTATAGACTGTGTTATTTGCAGCAAAAATACTAAAAAGGTGCAATTCACTTTTACGATGAATTGCACCTTTTCTTATCTCTCAGTATCATTTATCCCTTACCTACCTTTATCCAGGTTGCTTTCTTCCATAACCATTCTAATGGACCCTGACGATGTGAACGAAGCCACCAGTTACAAAAAAAGTATTGTAAAAAGAATACGCTTACACCAATAAGGATACACGCTGTAATGCCTGTATGCAGATAAAGCCCTAGTCCCCAGTTGTAAAACAAGAACCCTCCGATTAAAGATTGTGACAGGTAGTTGGTCAAGCTCATGCGTCCATAAGGTGCAAATTTATGAAGAACATTCTTAAGGGTTGTCAGGTAATAAACCAGTATGATACCTGCAAACATGATTCCTGTAAATGCAATATTTGACAGTGACTTGCATAGAAGGACAGAAGGTACAAGTAGTGCTTCGCGACTTATAAAGTCGGGGAGTATATTTATCAAACCATAAATGGGGAAAAAAGCGGTAACGGCTATGATGAATACTTTAATCCAGATTTTTATATTCTTTTCTGAATAGAGAAACGCGTTGCTACGCCCAATTATCATACCTACCATAAACAGACCGGCGGTTTGAGTAACTCTTCCGTGTAATAGCATCCAACCCATATTGGCAACATTACCCGTCCATATGGCAGTTTTGCACATTTCGAGGAAAGAACCTTCTTTTTGAGCAGCATTGACTAACTCCCAGTATGGAGCATCAAGATCAGCATTGATAATATAGTCGGGGTTGATGAGTGCATAAATTATTTGTCCCAACTCAATAGGCTGCAGGAGAAGAATAACTGCTATGATCGTGACTGTGCGGGTAGAAAGCCGACAGACTGCGATCAATACATAGCCCAACAATGCATAGAGTATCAATATTTCACCGGGAAATAGGGCAGAATTGATGCAGGCTATAAAAAGAAGTAATACTAACCGCCAGGCAAATCGACCACGAAAATCTTTTCCTTTTTGTTTTTGTGAGTTGTCTTGAATAAAAAAGCTAAATCCAAAAAGCAATGCGAAAATGCAGTAGGCTTTACCGGAGAAGGTAAAAAACACACTGTCCCAGATTACTCTGTCTGTAAATATCAGAAAGTTGCAGGTTTCTTCCGGAAAGCTATTAAGACTGAACCGTTCGATAAAATGGATAAGAGTAATCCCCATTACGGCAAAACCACGTAATACATCTGCTATTTCGATACGATTATTACTGGGTAGTGTACTAGATAAGTGCATACTTTTTAGAGTTATAATGTTAACATGTTTTTTATTTCAGATGCAAATTTAACGTACGCCCTCCATATTTCAGGAAAAATACTGTTCAATAAAGAACAAAATATGACCTTCAGGGGCTTTGTAGCATCTTGGAAAAGGCAATGTTTTATAGTTGAACCATGCTATGTTGGTTTTATCAAATAGAAACAACTGGTACTGAATACATTTCTTATGAAAGGAATATGTGCGATCATTCTGTTTAGTTTGCGTGGGGCTAGTCCAGATTTAATTTTGTAGTGCGGGTTGATGAAGTATAACTGTTCATTGACGATTTGATAGCCAGTCTGTTTTACTGTTTTTCGCAGCATTTCTATTGTACATCTGGTCTGTTTGATGGTTAGCAATTCTTGGATCGTGCTTTCTTGTTCACTGAAGATTCTCAAAATTCCTTGATATAAAATGCGAGGTAACAGATGGATAAATGGCATATGAGAGATAACTTTACTTCGCTTCGTGCAATCTGCTGATGACCGCCAAATGGCATTTGCCAGGCAGGAAAAGCGATGAAGATAACACCGTTGGGAGATAGATAATTCTTTAAGCTGTGCAGAAATAACTCTTTGTTGTCGATGTGTTCTATTACATCATGTATGAGGATAAGCGGGAAATGTTTCTGTAAATCATTTAATAAGAAGATATCAGAAGCAATAAAAGTTCCTTTTTGCTTTTTGGTAATGAAGAAGTTTTTTGCCTGTTCAATTCGCGAGACGGCAATATCGATTCCAATGGTGTCACAACCTAGTTCAGCGAAAGGAAGCAGATTTCCTCCTTCGCCACATCCTACTTCCAATACCTTGTTTGGCAGGTTGCCGATATTCTTTTTTATATAAGGTATATAATAATTTCTCGTAGTGTGAGCTTGTTCCTCAAAATAACGTTCGCGGTTTGTATGTCGTTCCTGCATTTGATTTGTCAATTGTTTCTAGGGTTTCTATAGTTATGATTCACGATCGGCCAGAAGACTGCATGACAGAATGACTTTTTACCAGGAAAAACGAATACCTACAGGAACGGTGAACGTAACCGGATGTTCTTTTCGGATGGTACGCAATGAACTTCCATCGGGAATATAATAATTGATAGTTGGTTCTATGTAGATGCTGGTATGGGGTGTAAACTGATATTGTACACCTGCGCTTGCATTGACTGACCATTGTAAAGGCGCCTCTAATGTCTGATAACCTAAATTAATGGGTACACTGTCTGTTACATGGGAAGTATGCAGTGTACTTTTTAACGGGATCTCCATTTGGAAACCGGCTGTCGAGTAGAATGAGAGCCGTTTGTAATTTCCAAGTCGGTAAGAAATACGGAAAGGGATACCGATATAATGGAGCTTCTGTGTTTCCTGAATGCGGTATTCTTTTCCTGTGGTGAACTCTGATTTTAGATAGGTATATTGCAGTCCGGTTTCTATGCTCCAGTGGTGGCTGAGTTTTTTGTTGAATGAGAGCCCGAAAGTGATAGGGGTATCATGATGCTGATGTTCTATAATCCTTCCACTATTGTTCTTGGCAATTGTCATTAGCGTCAGCGAATCACCTAAAGTCCCTTCTTGATGGCGGGTGTTTAAATAGTCATAATATTCTTCCCAGGTATTGACTTGTTGGGGGAGCCCACTTTCCAAACCGTCAGAGTGTGGTGTTGCTATCAACTTATATAGGTTTTGTGCCAGCTGAGGCCCAACTGACCCTGCCAACATTATTTTCCATTTTCCTGCTTTCTTCTTTGGGGGTGAGGCAAATTTTCGGCTTGAATATGAGAAGGCAATCGTTTGGTCTGTAGGCTCCCATATAAAAGACGGTTTTACGGCAGGCAGTTTATCTGCCGGGTCTTTTCTTTCAGAGATGGCAGATGATATTGTTGCGGCTGTGTCTGATGCCAATCGGGGAAGATTTGTTAAAGTGATATTATAACGCTCCTCTTCTTTGTAATGGGGGATATATCTGGAAGAAATTGTATTTTCATTTTCCGGCTTCTTCTCTATTTTCGATTTCCGGATAACATTTTTCGCCCAATGATTAGTTTTAGTATCTCTTCTTTTCCAGTCCAAATAGTCATGTATCATTGGGAAAAGGAACAAAATCACTAATATGAGAATCTGTTTGTAATCAGAAATCATCTTTTTAAGTAATCCTTTTGCCCTGAATAATTGGGAAGAGGAGGAATGCGGAGCTATATTCAGCAGTTTTCCTATTTCCTTGTGAGACAAACCTTCCAATATTGCCAGTTTGAATACTTTGCTATATCCTTCCGGTAACTTCTCGACCATTTCTGCTATCTTATCATAAGGAATGGAATCAGATAATGGAGGATTATCGACAGGTTCCTCTTCTTCCGCAATGTCTGATAGGGAAATAGAAGTGTTTGCGCTATTTTGGTTAAGATATCTTAGTGATATATTCTTCATGATTGCCCCCATCCAACTTTCTAGTTTCTCAGGGGTACGCAGTGAATCAATCGAAGTGAAAATGACAATGAATCCGTCGTGTAGGAGATCTTGTGCGATTTGTTTGTCTGGCACATAATGAAGGCATATTTTCATCATCTTGCCCGAATAAGTTTTATAAAGCAGGCCCAAAGCCAGCTCATCGCCTTCTTTACATAAATCTACAAGTTCTTTTATATCCATGTGCATGTATTATTTTAATATGATGGATAGAAACCCGAAAGACTGCATGACTCTTTCTGTTTTAACATTTATAATATGTGGCAACATGTTGGATACAAAGAAGTGAGACGCTTAGTTACTTCATGATTTTTAGCGGTTTAAGAGTCCGTTCTCATCAAATAATAGAACTTTACCGCCAGTAATTTACTTTTTTGTGGGCTATACATTTTTTATTTCCCGGCAAACTGTTAACTTTATCTCAATATTATAATAATGCATGGAACAGCGGTTGCGCTATCATTGAAATTCTTGTTTATGAGTAAATACAAATTTATAGAAGAAAAAGTAGAAACAATGTCTCTGCCGGAGCTCAGGGTATTCTTGAATATACTGAAGAATAAATCTCAGGAATTGATGTCAACACTGGAGATAGCGGGGAGGATAAAGGACCTGGAGATTGTTTATAAGTCTATTCAGAAACTGACAAATCGTGCTTCTGAATTTGACGGAGGCTCTTTTCTTATATTGGTGGTTGGACCTGTGAAATCGGGAAAATCTACTTTAGTCAATCTGATAGCACACGCTCATGTCAGCCCCACTCATTTTCTGGAGTGTACGGTGCGTCCTTCTATCATATCAAAAGGACAGGAAGAATCCATTACTTCCATCTTCTCTACCGCCGATAAAGTCAAAAAGGTGGAACAGTTTGACTCGGTCATTGATAGTCTGCGCGGATTTGAGAAACTGGAAAACATTCCCGAGATAGGCATCGAGAAGAAAGAACTGAATGATATTAATTTGGATGCCTGTGTTTCACTGGCTTTGGAAGAAAGCGTAATTAATGCGGATCATACGTTGGTGACATCTATAACAACGTCCGGCGGGGAGCTTCTGAAAGATAATATATTTTTGGTGGATATGCCCGGACTGGACGGTGGATATGCAAATCTGGATAATCCCATTTATGAAACGATTTCTCAAAGGGCAGATTTCGTAATATTTGTGCAAAGTTCAAATTCTGCTATATCGAAGGTTTCCAATCGTTTTCTGAAGTTGTTGCAGGAGAATAATCCGAAAGTTCCGGTTTGCCTTTTGCATAACGTATTTGAAGCGGCCTACTGGCATTCGGAAGAAGAGAAGCAGGCAGTCATTAAAGCGCAGGTAGAATTTGCAGAGAATGAAATGGGGAGACGGAATTTCCAGTTAAAGGGGAGTATATACAGCTTGAACTTGGGCAAAGTGGCGGATGCTGCCAGTTATGAAGGGGTGGAAAACCTTCAGGAAGAAGCTGCGAAGTTTCAGGAATTTGAGAAGGACTTGTATGGCAAGGTAATCTCTAATAGTACTGACATACGTCTGCGAAGTGTAATAGGAAGAACACTGAACCAATTGGAAAAACTGGATAACTCAGTCAGTGACCTGATAGACAAACAGGAAGCAATCGATGAAGAATACCGGGCTGCGGCAGCTTCGTTTGACGAATTACTTCATCAGGCAAATGAGCTTGGTTATGATGGGGGTGATTTTAGGAAAATGGTGCAAGTGTATATGGATGATGATTTGAAAGAGTTTGTGGAAATCGTGAAGGAGTATTATGACTCCGCATGCAATTCCGCCTATGCAGGTGGAGCAAAGGGAAAGGAGGCGACCCGCGCCCTTGTCACAAAGTTTATGACTGATTCGTCAGCGGCAATAAAAAGCAAGTTTCTTGATTCTCATGAACATAGCCTGGTCCGGCAGTATCTGCGGAAATTGTCTAATTTGAAAGATGATGTGTCTTTTATAGAGAAGATGAATGCTTTCTTGAAACAAAAAGGTTGTATGACTTTTGATTCAGTGTCGCAAGTAGCAGATTTCCCGATGGTCGATTTTGATTTACAGGGAGCTTTTGATGTAAAGAATATCAATCATCCGACGGTTCCACATATCGGAATCCCCAATCCTTTCGGAACGTATTCGATAGCGGAAATTCAACATTTTCTGAAGAAAGCGATGGAGTGCATCACCGGAATCGATCATACGCATACGGGAAGAACAATCAAGGGGTATCTTCAGTTGACTGTCGGGAAGAGTATATGCAAAGCAGCCAATGATCTTTATGATCAGTATGTACCTGTACGTAAGCAGCGTATCATTGATTTTCTGGAACGGCAAAAAGAGGCGTATCTGGGAGAATTAGTTCCTGATAAAGAAGAATTTGACAGGAAAGATGCATTGCTTCGGTCGATAAACACACAAGTTCAGAGTTTTAAAGATTCAATAAGATAAGAATAGGTCTATGAAACGAAATTTATTAATTATCACCCTCCTGTTTTTAGGCTCTTTTGTGATATTATTGTTGGGTAATATCATTATAATAGGTGAGAAAATCGCTTCCTTATCTCATGTAGCATGGGCAGAGTATGCTTTTTATGTATTGATTCTGATTGTATTTTATGCTGTCGTTATACGTCCGGTGATCCGGGTGCATCGTGCTCCGCAGATTCCGGCTTTGTCTATTGACGGAGAGTGGGATACGGCACGACTTATAGCGTTCGGGCATAAGCTGGCGGATAATTGCAATTATATACCTAAAGATAAAACGTGTCCCGAGTTGAGAAAGCTGCATCAGCAGAAGATACGTGAAGACTTGGAACGTTATGCTACGGATAAAGAAGAATTGGTACAGATATTGAGTGATGAGTTGAAATTGCGTATTGAGGGTGGAGAATTGCGGGAAGCTTCAGGACCACATGTAGAAGATATGCATTCAGTCCGTATCATTGGGATCAACCGTCGTATTATAGAATGGGCAAAATCTGTTTTTATGATTACCGCCATCTCGCAGAACGGGAAACTTGATACTGTCTCAGTGCTTTATATGAATTATAAGATGATAGAGGATGTGATCATTGCCTCCGGTTTTCGTCCCACCCGGCAGCAACTGTTCCGGCAGTACGTTAATATATTGGTTACTTCTCTGATGACTTTTGTTGCATCCGAAGTCTTTAAAGATATGGGTTCGGTTGCTCCCTTCGAATCGTTGGCGGACCCATCCTCGGATGCTGCATCCGATATAGACTTGTCCGATGCTGCTGTTGATGGAGCCGATGTCGATCCGGATGATATTGGTGATACCGTTTCGGGAGGTACCGGCTTTTTGAGTATTTTGTCCGGTGTGAAAATTCCGGGTGTAGTCATAGGTTCGATATGTGACGGAATAGTGAATTCACTGATGACTTTGCGTATCGGTTATGTGACACGTAACTATCTGGTAGATGGAATGAATTCATTAAATGGGATCAAGGCCAAAAGAAAAGCGAAGCGTGCAGCCGTGAAGGAGGCACTGAAATCTTTGCCTAAAGTTGTCGTGGTAGGTACTTCTTTTGTGGGAAAGGGAGCGATGAATATTATTCTGAATATTATTGGCGGTAAGAAAGTGAAGGAAGTTGATGAAACGAGTCATTAAATATAACTTAAATTTGATATAAATCAGAATCTTTTCATTGGAATCGACTCAAAAGGTTGATTCTGTCTCCATTCTTTTTCTTTTGGAAGAAGTAATCTTCGTGGGTGGAGATAATAGATGGAAATAAAAGACGGCACTGTCCACCATTTTGTGTAAATAGAAAACTTCAGGATTCGGGTTTTATACTTGAATCCTGTTTTCAAATATAGTAATAAATTGGTTAAATATCAATGCCCAATTCCAAATAGGTTGATACCATTTCTTTTCGATTTCGTTAATAGCCAGATAGACAGATTTTTTCAGCGCATCATCATTCGGAAATGATAGCTTGTTTTTGGTGTACTTTCTAATTTTCCCATTCAGATTTTCAATGAGATTAGTGGTATAGATAATCTTTCTAATCTCGACGGGGAAATCAAAGAACACGGTCAGTTCTTCCCAATTATTTCTCCATGAGCGTATCGCATATGGATATTTAGCACCCCATTTTTGCTCAAAGTTATCCAACTCCATCTCAGCTGCTTCTTTAGTAGGTGCGTTATAGATGTTCTTCAAATCGGCAGTGAACTCCTTTTTTTCTTTCCAGACGACATAGCGACAGGAGTTCCTAATTTGGTGTACCACACATATTTGAGTAGTAGAGGCAGGAAATACACTCTTGATGGTTTCCGTAAATCCATTCAGGTTATCAGTAACTGTAATCAGAATATCTTCTACACCACGGGCTTTGAGATCCGTTAAAACACCCATCCAGAAAGCGGCACTCTCATTTTTGCCAATCCACATACCCAATACTTCTTTCAAGCCTTCCTTGTTCAGACCTACACATAGGTAAACAGTCTTGTTGATCACTTTGCCGTTTTCTCTGACTTTGAATACGATGCCATCCATCCAGACAATCATATATAAACTTTCCAAAGGCCGATTTTGCCACTCTGTTGCAGCCTGGCTGACTTTATTGGTGATAATGGAGATAGCGGAGGTGGAGAGGTTAATACCGTATATTTCCTGCATCTCCGACTCAATGTCAGCGACGCTCATACCTTTGGCATAAAGAGAGATGACAAGGCGTTCAATAGATAAGCCGCGGGATTGATGCTTAGGAATGACAATAGGCTCAAATTCACCTTCCCGATCACGAGGAACCTGAATAACAGATTCACCCATTTCTGTTTGAATCTGCTTCCTATAACTACCATTGCGGGAGTTGCCACTATGATCTCCTTGATTGGAGTGTTTCTCATAACCTAAATGGTTATCCATCTCTGCTTCCAGCATTTGTTCATAAACACGAGTATGAAGCTCTTTCATGAAAGCAGTCACATCTTCGCCTGTCTTAAACTGGGACAGAAACTCTTTACTTAAAAATTCTTTAGGAATGTCCATTAAATCTGATTTTTACAAAGTTAATACATAAATAAAAAAACTACGAGAAAAATCCCGTAGTTTTCTATTTACACAATCAGATGGATAGTCCCTAAAAGACTTTCCCATTTTTTATATTCTCTTTCACCATCTTCTGAGGCTCTTTATTGTATTGGTAGTTTATGCTGGTTTGTTCGTTATCTATTATAGGTTTGCGTGTTGTCTGTTAATAGAAAAGCTCTTCTCTTCCTATAGTAAAGTTCCTTTCTTTGGGCAGTAAAGTTGTTTTTTCTAATGGTAATCTATAAACGCAAGCTTCGTTTATAAAATTGCAAGCTTCGTTTTTATAAATGAAGGTTACGTTTATAAAAACAAAGCTTGCGTTTATAGTTTGTAATAGGTAAAAATTAAGTTATCTATTAGAGAAAAGGAAGTTTAGTTCCGATAGAGTGAAACTTATCTATTAATACTTCAGGTGATAAGCATTAATGATTTGGACTACACAAGTGGTGACAGGTGATAGAGAAAAGGATGAAAATAATCTATATATTGGAATTGGTGCTTATAGACCGAAACTTACTCTAGTGCTTTTTTTGACGTGTATTTCCTGTGCCGGATGACTCTCCATCATTCCGGACTCTATTTGTTGAATTGCCCTTTTGGCTTTATAAGCGAACTTTCCTTTGGGATATTGTCGCAGATATTTCTCATAATCGGTTATGGTCTGACAATTGAGGAACATATGTTCTTCCTCTTCTCTTTTGACTTTTTTTGTATCAGGAGCGGGGGAAACGATTTCTATTTTAGGCTTTGGACGTGACCAGGAAGGATGCTTTGCTACTATTTCTTCCGTTTTAGGTTATTCCGCTTCTATAGTATCTACACTTATTGGGGCGATTACTTTATTCTTTTGTATTTCTTTTTTTATGCTGTCTTCTGTCAATATCCTAATTTTCTGTTTCACAAATTCAGCATGGGATGAGGCAGGATAATGATTCAGGAAATGTAGGAAATCTTCTGTTGTTTGGCAGGCATTATATCTGCGTTCTTCCTCTATACTTCCGAAGAATGCGGAAACTCCTTTGATCAGCATGAATAGGAATAATATGCTGAGAATAATCCATCCTGCCATGCGTTTGTTTATATTGGAGAGATGAATTCTTTTTTGTAAACGTGATGGTGCTGGTGGGAGTGGAGGTGTTGAGGTATGTACCGCTGATGGTGAATGCAGATGGTTTACTTCTTGCTTTAGCATAGAGTTAGCATAGTTATAAGCTTGTTGAGCTGTGGGACGATCCCATGTGTTAAGCGAGAGACATGCATGAAGAAACTGGTCCAGTTGGGGAGAATAGCCGTTATCTAAGGCTGGGATACGTGCACCATTCAGTTGGACACAACCACCCATACCTTCCCATAAAATGTGACCGGTCAGCAATTCGTAAATACTCATGCCTAAAGACCATATGTCGCTGGTACCTGCAATAAATGGTTTCTCAGAAAAGTGTTCCGGTCCCATATAAGCAAGTGTTCCGGAACTTTTTACTTTGTTAGTACTTTTACGGAAAGTATGCTCTAATTTGCGGCTAATGCCGAAGTCGGAAATGATAAATTTACCATCATCACCGATTAGAATATTATCGGGCTTTATATCCTGATGGATGATTGGCGGGTTTTGACTGTGCAAGAACATGAGTCCGCATGATACGTCACGTATGAAATGCCAGATTTGCTTTTCGGACATTTTACCGATCAAGGTAGCGGAGGAACCATTGGAACAATAAGGCATTATCAGGAACGGACATCTTTCGAATACATCAAAATGATTAAGATGTAATAAGTTGGGGTGATGCAATTTATAGGCAAGTTTGAACTCTTCTCGAAAGTCTTTTATGCCGTTATCATCTAACAGGCCATAAAACTTTATGGCAACTTCTACATCTGCCAATGTGTTTCGGGCTAACCAGACTTCTCCGAAGCTTCCTGTTCCTAACTTTTTCTTCAGCTGATAATGTTCAGCAAATATGTCGCCACTGTTGAACTGCATGTTTTTTTAAGTTTGTCAATCTGGTTGAAGAGAGATCGCTGAGGTATCTGTTTCTGTAACAATGACTGTATCTGCCGGATCAATCTTAGTTTTCCACTTTGCATATAGCTGTGGGTTTTTATAAAGATACCCCCCCAGTAACAAAGCTAAGGCAAAAAGTAATAGAACTATTTTTCGAAATTTATGGTTATTTGGTTTGCTGAATACAGTGTTGTTCAGATTAGCTTTGGGCTCGTCCGTCTCTTTCCGGATAATGTGACAAAGTACTATCGTAACATTGTCATATCCGCCGACAGCAAGAGCGGCTTCTATCAGTTGGTCTTTACAGGCCACCAAATCATTTTGATTTTCCTCAATGATTTGCATAATTTCTTCATCGTGACATAAACCGCATAAACCATCGCTGCAAAGCAGAAAAATGTCATCGTTTTTTAGATTGTAAGAGCGGAAATCGGGATTGGAACGATTGGTCGGATCGCCTAAACAACGAGTTATGACATTGCTATAGGGGTGGTCAAAAGCATTCTCCGGATCCAGCTTGCCTTGATCGACCAAGTCTTGTACGTAGGAGTGGTCCTTGGATAAACGGCAGAATCCCGAATTGCCATTGAAAACATAGCAGCGGCTATCACCGCACCAGCTAATATAGGCTTTTTCGTTTAATATCCAGGCAATGACAATAGTAGTACCCATGCCTTGGGTACTACTATCTTCTTTACTTGCATTGACAATATTTAAATCAGCGGCTTTAATAGTCTTGGTCAAGAATTCTTCAATAGCTTCTTCTGTAGCCATCTCACCTTCAAATGTTACGATCTTGTCCAGCTTTTCTGGTGTAAATGCGTTTTGCACCGTCTCAATGGCAATGGCGGATGCAACTTCTCCGGCGTTAGTGCCACCCATTCCGTCAGCTACTACCAGTAAAGTGCCATACTTGCCTAATGGAATGGTTTCGGAGGATTGAGGAATGATCCATTCCGATTGGCTTAAATCTCGGTTTACTACGAAGTTGTCTTCGTTGTTTTTCCTGACTAAACCAACATCGGTGCCTGCCGCTAATTTAATTTCTATCTCAGACATAATTTATTAATGTATTACATTTCTTATTGGAACCAATCGGTCTTTGCCTTGGACACTTCCTACCATGACACCAACAACTTTATATCCTTCCTCGTCTAAATGAAAAGCCGGTGAACCATAATAACCTTGTTCGCCTACTCTATTCTGTAATATGATAGTACCATTATTGGTATCATCAATGTTAGTTCTGTCATTGAAGTGAGACGGGATAGGATTGTGGATATTAGTGTTACCTGTATATCCGACCATATGAATTTCAGAACCTCCACTTAGATTGCCGGATGCTGTTGCATCAAAAGGTATTCCTTCTCCATAAGTACCTTTACCTCTGATATAAGCGTAGCTGCGAGAAGTCGGTGAATATATGCTGACTTTTACGTAGTTTCTACGGCTATATGTGAATTTAATTCCTTGTTTCCTTAATAATATTCTAAGTGACTTTGTTACTTCTATTTCGTGAGTTATATCATCATAACTGCGATCAACTTTAAAGTCGGAATTAACAAATGTAATGGGTTTTCCTGTACCTTTTGTACTATATGCACGGTAATGGATAATAACATTACAACCTCCTCCGACGCATTCGGCTAATAGTCTGCGCCACAGTTCTTTCCATTCAGTATTTGTGAAAACCCACGGCTCTACGTTTTGCCTGTCTGTAACAAATGTACCATTGTCAAGCATAAAGCCTGTTCCGCATACTATGTCTGATAGTTGAATGCCTGGATCAAAACTGATACCGTCTTTTTCTATATCTATTCGGTCAATCTTAATGGTATAGATGTGATCATAATAATCTTTCAGATCTTTTGAAACATTACTGTTTTGTTCTTCTGCCACATCCGATTCTACATTATCTTGAATTTTCGCCTGTTGAGTTGTCTGTGATTTATAACTGGCTTCTTCTGCTGCTGGTGTTGCATTTTCAGCAGCTATGGTGCTCGAAAGGTTGTCCAAGTCAGATTTTACTTTATAGAAACTGGCATTTACATTGCCTAATTGATTATTTACACTAGCTAACTGTGACTTTAATGCTTCTGTATTTCCATCACTATTTCGTAGTTTAGCTTCTAGTTCCCGTTGTTGTGTTTCTAAAGTTGCGCGTTCTGTTCCTAGTGAGTCCAACTGATTTTGATAACCTCTTAATTGCAGTTCTTGTTGTTCAGTTTTCTCTGCCAGTAACTCATTTTTCACACCTAAGCTGTAGTTCCATGCAGCCAGACCGGCAACAGCCAGTACAAAAACAATGCCCATAATGGTCAATGCCGTCTTGTAGGGGCGTAGAGCCTGTTTACGGAAAAGGCTCATTCTTTCCGTCAATCCGATGCTGGAAGTTAATGCTTGGCGACCTTGCGGAACAATAAATCCCAAACGTGGTCCTCCTACAGATAGTTGTATCTCATCTCCAGTTTGTAAATAGTAAGAACCATTAATCGGATGTCCGTTTACTAATGTCGGATTGGAGTGTGAGAGATGAATTAGTTTCCAATTTTCACCATCACGTACAATTGCAGCGTGTTTGCGGCTCACTGTTTCGAAACTTTCATCAAAGCGTACTTGGCAGGAGGCATCTCTACCCAGCTCTACTTGATCGACAATGATTTTTTGAGATTCGCCTGCCTGATGATACTTTGATGGAGTCTTATGCTCCAGAATGAAGTAAGTTCTGCCTGAAGCACCCATCAATGCTCCCATACCGGCACCTACTGAGCCGGCTAGGGTACGTTTGTAATTTTGTGTATCCATACTACTTAATATATAGTTAATAGTTTTCAAATCTCATTTTTACGTCTCCAATAGATATGATATCGCCAACCTTTAGCCTGTAACCTTGCTGGGTGACTTGTGCAGAATTGACATAAGTGCCGTTGCTGGACTCCTGCCATACTTTTTGTTCTTTTTGCCATTGTCCGTCCCGAATAATCCAATGGTCACCGGAAGGTGTCGTTTCCAGTGTACAATGATGGCGTGATACATAAGTACTTTGCTGCTCTGTTACAGGCAGCAGATTATCAGGCTCTCTGCCGATAGTAAGTATTCTGTAACCATGTGTGGCAAATTCGCTTAGTTGATAAAGCTTTCCATACTCTTCGCCCTGCATGATACGCATGCAAAAACCTTGGACAGTTTGTGGTGGGCAATATCCCCTTTCCATAGGGACCTGTTGGGTCTCCGGCAGATATTTCAAAACTTCCTTGACGGATTGAAAGCGGTTTTTAAAATCGGGATTCAGACACCCTGAAAAAAGTCGATCCCATTGCTTCTCGTTTTTTATCTGTGCTAACTTCCGGCGGTTCCAGTCTCCATCTTTTCCTCGTTTTTGGTATAGAGCCAATTCATTATGGCTGGTTAATTCACCAAAGGGCAGGCTACCGGTCAAAAGTTGGAAGGCCAATACTCCAAAAGAAAAAATATCTGTAGTAGGTAGAACTGTGGCTTCACCTCGCATACGGTTCACTTGTTCGGGGGGCATATAGGCATAAGTTCCGAATATTTGATTGGGCTTGCCGAAAATGTTACGTTCCGTCATGCGTTTATTTCTATCGCCCGCTATGCCGAAGTCTGTTAGCGCAGCTACTCCGTTGCTCTTAAAAAGAACATTTTCCGGTTTTAAGTCGCGGTGGACTTTTCCTCTGATATGTAAAGAATGTAGGCCAAGAAGGATTTGTTGGCAAATTAAAGGGATTTTACTGTTTTGAGAGCCTAAATAGGGTGTCAAATCTCCTCCCGGGCAATACTCCATGACGATATAGGGATTGCCCCCAACCATGCCATAGTCTATAGAACTCACCAAATATTCACAGTCTATCTGCCCAGTTTTGAATTCCATTTCAAAACGATCTGTCAATGGTTTCCGTATTTCGGGTGGAACCTCCCAAAGTCTCAATAGTTTCAGCGCATAGTCCTTACCTGCGTTGTCCGTAACTCGGTATACTTTACCGAAAGAACCTTCGCCTAATGTTTTGGAAACTCGATAACGGTTATCGATGTATTCTCCTACATTATAATCACATCTATCGACAGATTGGTTGGTCACAATGAATCACTTTCAAATTTAAATCTTCGGTCACCTAATACGATAATATCATCAGGTATGATCTCTATTTTTCTGTTTGCCTGAATAAAGGTTGTCCTTAGTTCACTCCGGTCGAGCAGATACCAATGTCCGTCTTCGAAAACTATTTCTGCTTGCTCCTTTGAGGTGATAGTCCGGTTGGATACTTCTGTGTTTTCCCGGTTCAAAATGATCGATTTTCCTTCATATTCCATTTTTTCTGAAGGAATGTTTTCATTCTCTTCCGGAATGATGGTTAAAGAACAATGAGGTGTAATATCTTCCGGTTCTGTTTCTGCTATATTTTTTATCTGTCGTCGGATAGTGGGACGATGTACACGGATACCACAGTGCGGACAGAATGAGCAGGTAATATCTATCTCTTTTCCGCATTCCTGACAAGCCATTTTATCTTCCGGCAAGAAAGATGTTTTTTCTTCTATTTTTTTATGTTTGTCGTCTGCGGATTTATCGGCTCTTTCCAGAGGCGTTCCACAGCAAGGGCAGCTTGTAAATTCACCTACTATCGGATAACTGCAGTTCGGGCATTCTGTAGCAGGCTGTGTGATAGCAGAATGGGTATCAGCTTCATTCAAAGTGGGGAATACAACAGTTTTTCTGCACTTTTCTCTATTAGGATTTGCATTTAGCACTGTGGGTTTGGGGGTGGCTTCTCCATAACCTTCTCTTGACACAAAATCATTTTGATTGTTGGCGTAACCAGTCGAAATACTCAATCTTTGTCCACATTTTAGACAGACCGTTGTATCAGATAGATTGTCCCAACCACAATTCATACATCTCATAAGAACTTATTTTAATTGTTGAACCACTTAAAGTATAAATAAGTCGACACCTAAAATGACGATTCATGTATGTTCATCTTTAATCATCTTAAAATATACCTCCTTTTTTCTGTGAGAGGATGGCGGAAGAAATTTCTCCTCCTTTTGTCTTTACTATCAAAGTTCCTTCTTTGGCTTTTTGGGTTTTAGCTACTTTTAGAATCAGTTTGTCACTGTCCTTTGCTATGACTTCGCACCAACTTGGAATATTTATTACTTCCCATTCAGTATTCGTCTTTATTGGTAATTCTTTAATTTCGCCTTTGGAACCGAACTCCAATTTGTCCAATGCTATATTGATGAATTCTTTTTGACCGCTTTGAACGACCTTGACTGTTTCTTCCATTTTCCCGTTGCTAATGGTAACAGTGGCTTTACGTTCTGAAGTCAGTTGGTTTATTTCACAACTTACAGATAAGTTTTTTCCATGAGGAATCACTTTACACCAGTTTGAATCTGAAGTTGCCGTCCATTCTTCCGGAGCACTATCTACTTTGATGTATTCGGCCTTTGTCGTCTCATAGCCAAATCTTACAGAATCTGGGGTAATGGCAAGTCTGGTAACTTCGATGACAGGGGCAGGAGTGGACTTGGGAGCCGGTTTGAGTTTCTCCTCGCATTCCTTAATCTTACTTTTGCAATCCTGCTCCAGTTTGCTGTCGCATTTCATTGCTGCTTTAAAGGACTTGATAGCTTCCCTGTATCTTCCTTTTTTCATGCTTGTCTCCCCTTTTTTGTAAATGGCGGCACACTGCCCCCATGTACTTATTGGCATAGCAAGAGCGAAGACTAGAATTAGTAACTTAATGCATTTCTTCATTGTTATTGTTGTCTATATTTATATATGGTTCTATTTTCTTTGCACGATTTTCGAAAACTTCAGCTGCTTCTATTTGGTCATACTCTTTCATTCTCATGGTATCTGCTTTTAGTATAAAAAGATTGTATGCAGAATCTAATATAATTTCTACTTGCTTTATTTGATCTTCTGCATTCATATATACTCCCTTAGAAATGGAATCTTTGTAGTGATTTACTTCACGATACTTCTTGATAGCATTTATATAGAAATCTTCAAAAACGGAGTCATTATTCTGTCTTAAAGTATCTATTTTATCTCGAAAGATGTTACCTTGGCTTTTGTAATTATTGCCTTCTTGAATGATTGTCATACAGATGCTATCGTTAATATTGGTTTTTAAAGTCGTTTTTTGTTTTGGCTCTGGCTCCGGTTCCGGTTCTTTTCCGCTTGTTACTAGATAGATAGTAACAATGGTTGCACATATAATGATTATAGCCGCAATAATAATGAGTTTGCGATGCTCTCTTTTAAACAGCGTAGCAACTCTCTTTTTTATATCGGATGATTGCATAACAGGAAATTCTGCATCAGAATGAATGGATGAGGACTCATGATTATCCTTTAATTCAAATGAAGAATTTTCTTGCCCTTCTGGAGTTTGAATTTCATTTATCTCATCTTTTGATGAAAGATCAGAGGTCGTTTGTTGTGAACTTTGTATATTGAGAGGCACCGAGTTACCATTGATATGCTGGAAGGCATAATCAGCGATTTGTCTGGCAGTAGGTCTGTCCCATGTGTTTAGAGCAAGACATTTATAAACGATCTCCTTAAGCTCTTGTGAATACTCCTCATTATTGATAAGTGGAATATCGGCACCGTTTTTCTGCAACAGACCTCCATGATCACCATAGGGAGGTAACCCCGTTAGCAGTTCGTACATTGTCGCCCCTAATGACCAGATATCACTTGCCATAATAGGGGCAGGGGATGGACCGAAACGTTCGGGTCCCATGTAAGCTAATGTGCCTCCACTTAGTTCTTGCCCTTGATTTCTACGTAATGTACTTCTAATTCGTGTACTGATTCCGAAGTCGGTTATCATATACCCGTTTTCATCATTAATTAAAATATTATCAGGTTTTATATCTTGATGAATAATAGGAGGAAGCTTTGCATGAAGATAGGCTAGTCCTTCGGCAACATCATGAAGTAGATGCCAACTTTCGGTTTCTGTGATTCGATTATTGTCAGTGAGGTATTTGAATATAGACCCGTTTTTGCAGAAGGGCAGAATCAGATATGGCATTCGCTCCCAACAATCATAGTAAGTAGGATGTAATAAATTGGTATGATTAATATCAAATACTAAAGAAAATTCTTGTGTAAAGAGAGAAATCCCGGCATCGTCAAGCCCCATACCCGGCGCATATATTTTAATGGCTACTTTAACATCTGTGAGTTTATCCAGTGCTAACCAAACTTCTGAAAAACCACCTCTTCCTAATTGTTTGAGTAGTTCGTATCTATCTGCTATAACTTGTCCTGTGTCTAACATAAAGCTTATAGATTAAATGGAAAGATATCTTTTTTTACAGAGGTAGTCTCTCCATGCATAATTTATTAGTTTGTCTTAATTAGTGCTTTTTATTAAGTATGTGAGATTGTCGGTATTAGATAATCACATAACAATATATGCAAAGTAATAAATAAAAAAGTGAATAAAAAAATGGTGAAAAATAGGTGTTGAACTAAAATGCGATAATATGATCTATACTGCAAAATATAATGCTATGCTGTATATTTTTGTTTTATGTTTTGCTGACTGAAACCTAAAATGCTGTTTATATTGTGTTCTAAAACTGTATTAAGTTTGAAATATATAAGTGATTTCTACCAATATCTAGATGTGAAAGTGGTAATCTGTCCGAGAGTATCTGAAATCATATCTTATGTTAGACATTGATATAATTTATTGCCCGTTTAAGCACGAATTTCATTCAATTAGTCGTTCGAAACGACCTGATAATCATATTTCGCATTTATTGTGTTTTTTTTATTTTATCCAGTTTCTTATCTTTGCCAATAGTAATCAATCTATATACACATTCAAAACATGAAAAAATATTGTATTTTTCTATGTCTGTTTATCATACTGTTACTGTGTGGTTGTAGCGAAGATTCTGATGAAAGCAAATCAGCTAATGGATATTGTCCTTTCCAATTAGAAGGAAAGACTTTGCTACTGAGAAATAATGATGCTACAATCAAACTTTCCGCAGAACATTTCAAATCAGGTGTCGTAGTTAATAACGTGACAGTTGATTATGAAAAATACCCTCCATCTTATTCTTATGTAATAACAAATAAAAACCAAGCTGCCTATTATTTGGAAGCTACAAAAAAGACATATATTCCATATTATGGGACATATAATTATGGGACTTTTAAATTTGATATAGATTTAGTTTTTATCTCAGAAATAGCAGGTACATATTCTGGAGTTCAAACTAACGCAAACAATAAGAAAACAACAATAACAGGGACATTTACAATAAAATAACCTATAGATATGAAAACTTTATTGACAATTTTAGTGATATCATTTAGTCTTATTTTAAACTCCTGCAGTAATAAAGATGATAGTAGTGAAAGTTTAGGCTATGCGCCAGAAACACTGATTGGAAAAAGTCTGAACTTATCTTCAGGTCCAAATTCAATTGCTTGGGCTCTCTCTTTTTTCTCTAATGGAGTGATATCAATGATTCCTTCCGATACATCCTGGAAAATAGAAGATACATATTATATATATAGAAAGACAAGTGAAAACAGAGCAGAATTAACTATAGAATACACGATTCGTATAATTGATAAAATGGTTGCTCATTGTTATGAAGTGGAACTTTTGTTTACTTCAGAATCTGAAGGTACTTATAAAGGCTATGATGAATGGGAGTCTGATGGAAAGGAGGATAGTAACTCTTTGAATGGAAATTTTGTTGTAGGTACTGGAGGTACGCAGAATCCAGAAGATATTATGAGCGACGAATCAGAAGAATTATATGTTTATTTAGGATCTGCAAATATATTTCCTAATAGAGCTTCGTTAAGTATATCTTACACAAATCCGGATAAGTATCAAACTGCTGATAGTTACCTAACTGCTGGTATATGTTATGGAAAGTCACCACACCCTACTATTTCAGATAAAACTACTTCACAAAAAATGATTGATACATATTATCGTACTGTCAATCTTTCCGAATTGGAACTTGGTACAGTTTATTATTTGAGACCATATACAATGAACAATAACAAGGTCACTTATTATAAAGAGACATCAATTGAAACAGTGGGAAAGAATATTAAACTTAATTTAGAGCGTCTTAATGGGAATACAATTAGACTTTCATATTCAATTAATAAATCTAGTACATATAATGTAACTTTGAATGTGGTTAAGATGGTTACTCCTGATGCTATAGAAGCTGCATATCAATTGAAAGACTTTGGCTATAAAACAAAAGGAGATTTTGAAACTGCAACCTACACTTATTCTGGTAGTTGGGGACAATATGATTATTTTAGCTTACATGCAATTGAAAAAAAAGAGAATATAACCATTTTCTATCGATCTAAATTTTTATACTCTGACGGATTCCATGGTTAAGTAGTGAATATTTACGGTTATAATAAATATATATATGGAACTATTGATGCTAATTATCTTGTTTTTAAAAGAAAAGATATTTATATCGATGGCTAATTTAGTATAGTCCCCATAGTTTTTCATATAAATTAAATTCAGTTACATTAAAACAGTATGATCTGGGACTGCATACACACAAAACAATGAGCATATGAAACGAAATTATTTGCTAACATTCATTCTTGCGCTTGTTATAGCAAGTTGCGGAGGTAGTGACGATGATGAAGCGGAAACACGATTGGCAGTGTCTTCTAATGTATTTACCCTTTCTTCGGACGGAGATTCGCAAGTATTGAAAATCCAAAGTAATGTCTCATGGCTTATAACCGGAGCTTCGGGATGGTTGTCTTTATCCAGTTCATCGGGTAAAGGAAATGCTTCTGTTGTTTTAACAGCTCAAGAGAACAAAGATATAGATGAACGTAAATGTACACTTATGGTACAAAGTGAAAGAGGCGAGATTTCTGAACCTGTATCTGTAGTGCAGCAAGGGGTTTCTGTGTCCCTGTCTGTTGATGTGAAAGAAATTAATCTTGTAGAAGCGGGAAAAGAACAAGCATTCAATATCACTTGTAATACTGCGTGGAGTATTAGTGGAGTGCCCGAATGGCTGACTGTATCTTCAACAAACGGGGTAGGAAATGCTAGTATCAAAGTTTCAGCAAACAGTTTCAATAACTCACCTGCTGATCGGGATGTTACACTCAATATATCCTCGTCAGGTGTCTCTTCTCAATCAGTGAAAATTATTCAGAAAGCCGGCTTGGCAGCAGGAAGTAATGTGACAGCTCAAACTGTTGTTGTGTTGAGCGATTGTTTTGCTACAGACTTTGAGTATGGCAACAATGTAACATATTTCTATGCTGTGGTGTTTGAAGCTTCATTCATTGAAAGATATACAGATGAAGAAATAATAGATGTTATGAAGACAGATGAAAACCGCTGTACACCTAATGATAATTATGTAATTTCGTTCTATGGTCTGGAGCCTCAAACTAAACACGTTTTGTTCCTCTTAGGATTTAATAAGGACGGTGAACGAGGGGAACTTATAAGGAAAGAAATCACGACGAAATCTGGAAAAAATCAACCAATGGCATATGTTGATAATGTTACATATGATGCTAAGACTAATAAGTGGTGTTGGGAAACAACCATTGGCGCTTATTCTACTAAATATTACCAATGGGTTTTAGAATATAATCCTGCTTTTTATGGTTCCGGTAAGGATGCTTTTGTTGCTTGGACTTTTTCAAAGAAAATAAAAGAAGGAGTTTTTACCCCAATTTTGCAATCAAGCAGTTGGACGTACACTAGAACAGCTGGTGTAACACAATTTCAAACTGTAACATGGGGGGTTGGACAGGACGGAGAATTGGGTGGCACTATTGAAAATACATGCTGGATTCTTAACTCTAATGGTGTAAAGAATGTAAACGAAAGTAATAGGAATACAGCAAAAGGCATTGCTCATATCGGTATGATTGTAAATGAAAACACCTTGTTTAAAGGAGCAACTATTACTCGTATTCGTTAATTAATAAATAATGTTTTCAGGAACAAGCCTTAATCTTATAAGGCTTGTTCTTCTTTATTTTAGATCTAATAATTATGAAAACGGTTATATACTTGCAAACTCTGATTGTTATTCTATTGTTTTTATTCCATTCGTGTAGTAGTGGAGAAGTTGATAAATGCGATAAAGAAATAATAACCTTTCTTCCTGCTGTCAGTGTATCCACACGTTCGACTATGGAACGAGGATTTGAAGAAGGAGATAAAATTGGAATTTTCCTATTTGATCAGAACAAAGCTGCAAAGTGGAAATATGGTAGCGAATGTTGGGTAAGTAATATTCCCGTTGAATATAAAGGAAGTGTTGGCTGGGATTCTGAGATGCAACTGTATTGGCAAAAAGTTCCCTATACACTTATGGGGATAGGATATTATCCCTATGCTAGCAGTACATTAGATAAAGACTTCACAAACGTTTACTTTCAGCTTCCGAATGATCAAAGTAATCGGAAATTATTAAGACAAAGTGATTTCTTATGGGCTTCTACTACAGATATTATTTATGAGAAGTACAATGGAGGGATTCCTTTATTATTCAATCACTTGTTCAGTAAATTAACTGTTTCATTCATAAATACTACTTCTATTGCAAACAGTGATATGAAGAATGGGGTACAAGTGACCAATGTCTATAATAGAGCTATCGTTAATCTAGTTACCAGAGAAGTGAGCTATGAGTCAAGTATATCACCACAGGTTATTCAAATGTATTATGACGAAAATAGGCAAACAGCTGAGGCTATAATCATTCCGCAAAGCGTTCCGGTCGGACAGTGGATTAATTTCAAATATAAAGGTCGTTTTTACCATTATCAATTGCAAGAGCCTCTTATATTAGAAAGTGGAAAGGAGTATAAGATAACAATAGATTTATCAACTGTCCAATAAAATGAATGATATATGAAACGCATTGATTTATCTGGCTTACGTACCTTAGTAATGTTGCTTGTTCTGGCAGCTTGTTCTACAGAACACGAAGAAGAAAGAATATACTTTGAAATCAGTCAATCTATATCTAATGGATTTCAGTCAACTGATGGAAAACCACAAGATTCAAGTATTTCTTTTAATACAGGAGATATTATCGGAGTATTTTTAACAGAACAAGGTAGTCAGCTCTCTACTGACAGCTATTTATATAATCAAGCTTGTATTTTTGACGGCAATCAATGGTCACTCGGTAAGCGGTTTTCATTCCCTGCTGAGAATAAAGGTCAGAAAATGAGGATGGTAGCTTATTATCCATTTATGCAGCCATTAGTAAACGCTGTTCTGCCATTTGAAGTTGCAACTCTGCAAAATAATGCGAATAAACAGAAAGAAAGCGATTTGTTATTTGCCGAACAGGAATACATTATATCTGAAGCAGCGGTTGATATTCATTTTTCTCACTTGATGTCACAAGTTACATTTCAAGTGGATTATGCCAATGGGATATCAGATGTTTGTTCCAATATATATCTGAAAGCGTGCAACCAATGTTCATTAAATTTGGAAAATGGTGCGGTAAGTACTCATGGAACCGTAACGAGTATTGAAGCTATGAAATTAAAAGAGGAAACCTCTGATAACAGTTCAAGGCGATTTTCACTTTTAATTCCGCCTCAGCATCTTTCTGATGAACAAGCCATAGAATTGAAGATTAATGAGAGTCCTTTTTTTATAAAACTAGACCAAACTTTTGATTCCGGAGTACATTATATTATGCATCTTACTGTTTTGGGAGACAGGCAGGTTACATTGAATGGCGTTAGTGTAGCTAGCTGGGAAAGCGTCAATGTGACGCAAGGCAGCCTTTATTCTCCCGAAACCTATTCGACAGGAGATGTTATCGTATATCAGAAAATGAGGGAAAAACATCCGGTAACTCTGGTTGTAACAGGTGATGGATTTACCACCAATGAATTAGCGCCTAATGGCTTGTTTGAAAGTAGTGCACGTGAAGCTTTAAACTGTTTATTCTCTGTAGAGCCATATAAATCATATCGTGAATATTTCAATGTTTATATCCTTCCTACTGTTTCAGAAGAAACTGGTGCGGGAAATACGGATACGGGAAAAATGAGAAACACCTATTTTAAAACAAGTTGGGGAAACAATTACTCGGACATGCAAGTAAAAGATTATAATGAGATTTTCGATTTCGTGAGTTCTACCTGTCCGGATATCATAGAGAATAAAACGTCTATTGATAAAGTTCCTGTTTTTCTTTTAGTTAATGATTCACGCTATGGAGGTATATGTTGGATATGGAATAACGGATTAAGTTACGCTATTATTCCGCTGACAGAAGGGAATCTTCAATGGTCTGGAAATTCTAGTATTGGTATAAGTACTGGTGACTGGAAAAATGTTTTTGTACATGAAGGTGGAGGACATGGCTTTGGTAAACTATTAGATGAATATCATTATAACGATAGCCCAAACTATACAGCTGAGTCAATTGAAAGCCAGGCATGGGAGGTTCCCCTTGGTCTGAACCTTACGACAGATTTTAATAATACTAAGGGTAGCGTCTATTGGAAGCACTTGCTGAATGATTCCCGGTATCCCCGCACAGGCTTTTTCGAAGGAGGGATGGGCTATAAGAGTGGTATCTGGCACTCTGAAATTACAAGTTGTATGGATGATAACCGTCTATATTTCAATACAATATCGCGTCAGCTGATTGTAGAGAGAATTAAAACAATAGCTGGTGAGCCATTTGTATTAGAAGAGTTCTTTGCAAAGGATATAAATTATGATCCGTTGCGAGATTTTAATTCGTTTAAAACTTCGGATCAATATGGTATAAGAGAAAAAGCCAGGCAGGTGCCTCGTACACCGCATCCTCACTTGATGAAATAGTAACTGGATAAATATTATGGGAATATCCACCAGAAGAAAACACAGAAGATATGAATAAGTATAAAGTAGTTATAGTTGATGACGATGAAGTGGCTATTGGGAAGTTAAGCATTGAACTGAGAAGAAATCCATACTTTTCTTTAGATGGAACTGCCCGAAATGGTAAACAGGGAGAGAAACTTATTACCAAAATACAACCAGATTTGTTGTTTTTGGATGTGGAAATGCCGGATATGACTGGTTTGGATTTGCTACATGATCTGCATGACAACATTTCATGGGGTATGCGGGTGGTTTTCTATACAGCTTATGAAAAGTACATGATACATGCTATTAGAGAATCTGTATTCGATTATTTGTTGAAGTCTTTCGAGGGGCAGGAGTTGAAAAACATTCTTACGCGTTTTATGGCACAAATGGAAACAGAACCAAAAAAGGTATTGCCAATAGGAGCATCATTGTATATGGGGCAAACATTCATAGTATTTACACCAACTAATGATATGCGTGCCTTGCGTCCGGCTGAGATTGTTTTTTTTCGTTATTGCGCTGAACGTAAACAATGGGAGGTGATACTTAACAGTAAATTATCAGTGGTGTTACGACGTGGAATGACTGCCGAACAGATAATCAAATATTCGCCTTGTTTTGTTCAGATACACCAATCCTATATTATTAATATTGATTATTTGATGATTATAAAGGATAATAAGTGTATATTCTATCCACCCTTTGATAACGTGACAGAATTACTTCTTTCCAGGAAATATAAAAAAGAGTTGCAAGACAAATTTTGCTTGTGAACTGAGATAGTAAGGCAGAGTGCCATTTCATAAATTTTATCCAAAAGAAGGAAAAAGAATGAAATAAACAAGAAGCAAAGTTACATCCTATCCATAAAAATACTATATTTATTGCAGCTAGAGAGCACTTTAAGTAATGCTTAAGAAGGAAAACGAAAAGTAGTATATATGCTATATATTTTCTATTATTAATTACTTAAACACATTTTTTATGGAAGCCAAAAAATCAAAAAAGGCTGCAATTGAGAATCAAAGAGGTTCTTGGTTGTTGATGGGTTTGGTTGTTGCGCTTGCTTTCATGTTCGTATCGTTCGAATGGACACAGCATGATGTAAGAGTTGCGGCACTATCATCTGATGATGAATCCATCTTTGTAACGGAGCTCGTTCCAATCACATTCCCTGAAGAAAAACTGGAACCGCCCCCTCCACCGGAAACTAAAGTAACAGATTTGTTCGAAATAGTAGATGATACCGAAGAGGTGACGGATAATGTTTCAGTAGTACCAGACAATGTGAATGAACCTTACAAGGTTGTTTGGGTACCGCCAGTAGTGGAAACTGCAGAAGTTGAGGAAGATGTTATTCACGTAAGTGTAGAAATCATGCCTGAATTTCCTGGTGGTTCAGCTGAATTGCTGAAATATTTGAGTACTCATATCAAATATCCGACAATGTCTCAAGAGATGGGCTCACAAGGACGTGTAATTGTTCAGTTTGTTGTAGACAAGGACGGATCGATTACTAGTCCGACAGTTGTACGAGGGGTAGATGCTTACTTGGATAAAGAAGCTATCCGTGTGATAAGTGGAATGCCCAAGTGGAAACCCGGAGTACAAAACGGTAAGAAAGTTCGAGTAAAATATACTGTACCTGTAGTATTCAGACTACAGTAATTACTTGAAATAGATGATTAAAAGGGTCGGTCCACCGCGGGAGCCGGCCCTTTTTCTTGAAACTATCATTGTATTTAATCGCTGAAATCAGATTCTTTAATTGCTGAACTGTTCATCGATCAGTTCAAACTTGGCACCTCGATTGTTTCGCTCTCTTCCTGCCAATTGTCTATCGTAAAATTTCCGGTCTCCTCCTCCGAGAAGATGTCGCCTAAAGTTAATGTTAAGGTGAGCCGGGTATTTGCCTTCAGAGGAGCGCTCAATGTTTGCTTGAAGGTTTTTACAGTTCCATTCTTTAATGTAATAATTAGTTGGAATAGAGGGCTTGTAGCCGATGGGAATAACATGACAGTAGCATTGCTCATCTGTGTGCCATCTGTGGAAAGTACCAAAGGGAAGGTGACTGTTTTGGTTTGATTGACCGGCTCTGCGGTATACAAATTCAATTTCTCTGCAATACCTCCAATATTTACTTTCATGCCGGAGATGCTGGAGCTTAATATTCCGTTGTTTTTGTCTTTGACAATCACTTTCAAACCTGCGACTTTTCGTTTCATCGCTGCGTTTAACTCTTCCGTACCGATATTGGCGGGCTTCACCGCATAAACCAGATCGAAAACAGGATAATAGGTCGTATCAGGAAGGTTTTGCCGGAGCCCGAAATACTGCTGAGACAGATCGCCGCCGAGAGTCAGTTGCGGGTCCTTCACTGCCGGATTACTATAGATTGGTTCCTCATATTTAGGAGTTCCCCAATAAATCATATTGTATGTTCCTACAGGAAGTGAGATGGCACGTGCGGGGTTTCCAAGAGTGTTTCCGTCTTTTAAGGTGTACATACCGGGAAATGGAGTCAGTACATCTTCCACATAGTTTCCATAATAAATGGAAGTGCCTGCCTGGCAGGGATATACTTCTAATATTCCGCTCATCGGACTCTGCGCGTTATCCGGTGTATTGACCGTAGCGCGTACTGTCGGGCTGATAAGTTCATTATTTCCTTCTCCGCCATTATTCCCGTTGCCGCCTTCGACGGGCAACATCGGATTATCACTCGAGCAACCGGCGAAGATAGCTGCTGTCAACGCTGCCAGAAAGATTGTTTTCTTCATAATTCGGGTCAATTGTTTAGGTTATGATTCCCCCTTATAACATTTTTCTTCCGAATTGGTTCTATGCGATAAAAAAACATATCTTTGTGCTACGAATGAAAACGAATAATTGTTGTATGAATCTTCTACTTTGTTTAAAACGACCCTTTATCTGGCTTTCCCGTTTCCGCTATCGTTGTGGATATGGCGTACACTCGCCGTTTGCTTTTAGCTTGATTACAGATGTGATTTATGAAAAGATGCCTTATTATGCTTACTTTTCATTGAAAGAAGAACAGAAGAAGATGATAAAAGAACAGGGACGGTGCAAAGGAATACAAAAAGTCAACCGTTTCCTGTTCCGGCTGGTGAATAGAGTGCAGCCGGCTACTATTATAGAGGTGGGGCGGCCTTCCATATCTTCTCTGTATCTGCAGTCGGCCAAACCCACTGCCGGGTATCTTTTTGCTCCCGACCTGTCGGAGTTGTTTCTGGATGCTGGTGTTCCGGTTGATTTTCTATATCTGAATGATTATCAGAACTCTGAAATGCTGGAGGAGGTTTTTAAGGTTTGTGCACGCCGTACAACTTCAGAAAGTGTATTTGTCATTCATGGCATTCATTATTCTAAATCGATGAGGATGTTATGGGAACGGGTGCAAAAGGATGACAGGGTGGGAATCACTTTTGATTTGTATGATTTAGGTCTGCTTTTTTTTGATACAACAAAAATAAAACAGCATTATATTGTCAACTTCTGAGAAGCCTCATACGTTAATCTTATATATAGTAATAATGAAAAATAGACGTTTATGAAAAAGAGCCTTGTATATACAAAGACTGGGGACAAAGGAACCACCAGCCTCGTTGGCGGAAGCCGCGTGTCGAAGACCCATATCCGTTTGGAAGCTTATGGGACAATCGATGAATTGAACTCGCATTTAGGATGGTTACATACTTATTTGTTGGATGAGTCGGATCGGGATTTTATATTGGGCATACAGCACAAGTTGTTTGCTATCGGTTCGCATCTGGCAACCGATCAGGAAAAAACTCAGTTGAAGCCAGCCAGTATTATTACTTTAGAAGATATAGAACGCATTGAACAGGAAATTGATAAGCTGGATGAGCAACTTCCGGAACTCTGTGCCTTTATTATTCCGGGAGGAAGCCGCGGGGCAGCTGTTTGTCATGTTTGCCGTACTATCTGCCGGAGGGCTGAACGGCGTATCCTGACCTTATCCGAAACTTGTACAATATCTCCGGAAGTATTAGCTTTTGTCAACAGATTATCAGATTATTTGTTTGTTTTATCCCGAAAAATTAATTTTGATGAACAAAATAGTGAAATATTCTGGGATAATAGTTGGAAATGATAGATTTTATTATACTTTTGCCGGAAAATAAAAAATAAGAAAATTAGTATTCACTTTTAATACTCAAGATTATGTATTGGACATTGGAATTAGCATCAAAACTGGAAGATGCTCCCTGGCCGGCAACCAAGGACGAATTGATTGATTATGCTATGCGTTCGGGTGCTCCTCTTGAAGTTATAGAGAATCTGCAAGAGATGGAAGATGAGGGCGAAATCTATGAGAGTATCGAAGATATTTGGCCGGATTATCCTAGTAAAGAAGATTTCTTTTTCAATGAGGAAGAGTATTGATTTAGAAAAGAAACCGAACATATAAAAAATACCCGACAGCTGTTCAAAAACTGTCGGGTATTTTTTTATTTTGTGATGAGCTTAAAAGACCGGCATCTGCCAGATGAAGCCTACAGAAATCCGGTTGGTACTGTAGTTTTCTTGTCCCAGCACTTTGGCACGCGAGGTGAAGTCGTAAGAACGCCCTACATAGGTTACGAAGAAATGCAGGTTTGTTTCCATCGGATAAAATTCGATACCTGCGAGATATCCCCAGGAAGTACGGTAGTTTCCTTTTTCTATTCCTTCGGAGGCTTTGGTTACAGAAGCCGTTTCATACATTCCTTTTACGAATGCATTCCATTTCGGGAGGAAACGGTAGTTACATTTGGCTACTACTGATAAATAGCCTGTGTCAAACGCATTATGTCCGCCCGGACGACCGACGATGTTTGTGATAATCCCTTTGCGGTCAATATCCTCTTTTGAGTACATAAAATCAATGAAAGCATTCCATTTTCCCAGATTCAATTCATTTCCTACGGCATAGTAATACATATTGTGGTCTTTGGCCTCGTTCATGACAGAAGCGGACCAGCGGGTTTTAAATACATTATTAAAATTGCCAACCCAGTTTAAGGTGTAGACCAATGGCATTTTTCCGGATTTCAAATCGGGAAGATTGCCTTCCGCATCCTCTGTGATGCCATAAGTGTTGTCGAAGGAACTGTTGCGGCTGTTCAATATCTGTAGATTAAGTTGCTGGTCCGGAGTCATATTATAACCGACATTCAGACCGGTCAGGAAGTTACTCATATAATCAATCATATCGCTGTATTGATAGACATCAATCGGATTCAGATCGAACTCAAAGCCGCCATAGTTGGCACTTTGCTTACCGGCAAACAGATTGAACTTATCATTGAGTTTGATGCCGATACCTGCCCAGTCGATGGAGGTCGGGAGGTTGTCTATCATGTTGTTTCCGTCGTTCGAACGGTTGAGGCGCTGGCGATAGCGGTAAGAAAGCCAGTTGTTGATATTTCCTTTTGCTTCGATGCGTAGTTGATGCATATTGAAGTCGCCTTCCTGAAATCCGTTCTGGAAATGAGCGTCGAAGCTTCCTTGCATATTCAGGTATAAGTTAAACTTATCCGTTTTCTTTTTTACATCTGTCAGTTTCTCAAAAAGGGGAGTATTGGGGGAGAATTTATCTTTCTTCTCTGTCGTTTGGGCATATATAGCCTGTATGCTACCCGCGAGGAGTAGCATAAGCATTAGTTTTTTCATAAGTTGGTCCGGTTTTTAGTATTCGTTAAAGTATTCCTGAATTTGTTTCCAGTCCGTGGCTTTGGTCAGTGCAAGCATTAACAGTACACGTGATTTTTGCGGATTCAGTTCCTGGGAAGCAACAAACTGATACTTGGCGTCATCTACTTCAGCATCGAGCGTGGTAGGACCTGTCGGTACACGAGAGGAGCGAACAACTACAATTCCTTTTCTGCGGGCGTCTATCAATGACGGGAATATATTTTTGTGGATATTGCCGTTTCCGACTCCTGCATGGATGATTCCTTTGTATCCATTGTTGAGGAATGGAGTCATTATATCAGCTTCGATATTAGAATAGCTGTATACGATACCGACCTTCGGTAATGAAGTAAGGCGTGTTACGTCGAATACCGATTGTGTGGTATGTTTCTTCAGAGTGATCTGGTTATAAAATACTTTTCCGTTCAGCACATATCCCAATGCACCGGAGTTAGGAGCTTGGAAAGTTTGTACATCGACTGTGTTCATTTTAACAACGCTTTCTGCACCCAGAATCAGACCATTCATGGCAACCAATACTCCTTTGTCTTTCGATTCTTTGGCGGCGGCAGTAACTACGGCATTATAAAGATTCAGCGGTCCATCAGCACTTAATGCTGTGGATGGACGCATGGCACCTACCAATATAACCGGTTTGTCACTTTTAACGGTCAGATTCAGAAAATAAGCAGTTTCTTCCATTGTATCCGTTCCGTGAGTGATCACGATTCCGTCGATATCCGGTCGTTTTAATAACTCATTAATTTTCTTGGCGAGTGTCAGCCAGACTTCGTCATTCATGTCCTGTGAACCGATTCTTACAATCTGTTCGCCGGTTACGTTGGCGATATCTTTAATTTCGGGGACTGCATCAAGCAATGCGCTGATAGCAACTTGCCCTGCCGTATAGCTGGTACCTGTAGCCGAGCTTCCCGTGCCGGCAATGGTTCCTCCGGTGGCAAGAATATGGATATTCGGTTTTGCGGCAAGTGCCATTGTTGCGGACAATAGTAGTGTGACTACTACCAGACCTAATTTCTTGAATTGTTTCATAACTGAAATGAGTTTAGGTTAATAATATATTAGAATATTTGTATAAAAAGTAGCCCTAAAGCAATAGCGACTACAGTAGATACCAGTCCGGGCATCATAAACGAATGATTCAACACATATTTGCCGATTTTTGTTGTCCCGGTGCGGTCGAAATTAATGGCTGCTACTACAGTCGGGTAGTTCGGGATAAAGAAATATCCGTTGACTGCCGGGAATAAAGCAATCAGCATATAGGGAGAAATTCCCAATGCAATGCCCAACGGCATCAATGCCCGTACGGTGGCTGCCTGACTGTATAACAGGATAGACATGACGAACAGTGCGATACCGAACAGCCATGGCATCTGGCGTACAACCCCTTCGATAGAAAGAGTCAGTTGTGCCATATTGCCCTGAAGGAATGTGTCGCCCATCCAGGCAATACCGAAGATGGCGATAACAGCCTGCATTCCGGCGGGGAATACAGAACCTTGCGTGGCCTTGATTCCATCCGTCTTGGTGACAATCAGGATGATGGCTGCCGCAGACAGCATGACGATTTCGATAATGGAAGACATGCCTAGTGTGACGATTTCGCCATCGATCAGGAAACTGGGGCGCATGCCTTCAAAAGACCCGAAAAGAACAATAAAGGCAGTCGCCAATATAAAGATGAGTACGGAAAGCATGGCAGAACGTTTGTTCCTGACATCTTTGATCTCTATCTTCTTATCATTGAAAAGACCGTCTTTCAGACGTTTCTGATATTCAGGGTCTTCTATCAGTTCTTTGCCGACTTTCATGGAGAATAAAGCACCTACCAACACACCTATGATCGTGGCAGGAATGGTTATTTTAAGTATATCGAACAAAGTGATGTCAAAGCCGGCCAATAATCCGAGTAAAGCTACCGTAGCAGCAGAAATGGGACTGGCTGTAATAGCTTGTTGTGAGGCGATCACTGCAATGCCGAGCGGACGTTCCGGACGAATCTTAGTTTCGGTGGCTACCTCTGCAATGACAGGCAATACGGAGTAAGCTACATGTCCGGTTCCGGCTATGAAGGTGAACAGGTAAGTTACCAGCGGACTGAGCAGTGTGACGTGTGAAGGATTTTTGCGCAGCAAATGTTCTGCTAGTTTCACCATATAGTCGAGTCCTCCGGCAGCCTGCATACAGGAGGCAGCGGAAATGACGGCGGCAATCATCAACATAACGTCGATAGGAGGTGCGGTGGGTTGTAAACCAAAGACGAACGTAAGTATTCCCAATCCTACTCCTCCCATGACACCGAGTCCGATGCCCCCAAGGCGTGCACCAATAATGATAGCTGTCAGAACAAATGCTAGTTGTAATATCATCGCTTGTTGTTTTAAGTTTCAAACAAAGATAAAAGATTTATCTTCGTTTTTTCTCTGTTTCTAAGATAAACAACAAAAAAGTTATTGAATAGTTTTTGCATATTTATTAAAACAATAACATCTTTCGCTGGTTATTATATCAACTAACGAATGTGTTATTGTTATAAAACAACCGATATGAAACAAGAATTATCAAAAAAAACTCGAACAGAGAGCGACTTGATAGGTAGTCGTGAAGTGCCCGAAAGTGCATTGTACGGAGTACAGACACTCCGTGGTATTGAAAACTTTCGCATCAGCAAGTTTCATTTGAATGAGTACCCTTTGTTTATTCAGGCATTGGCTATCACAAAAATGGGGGCTGCTATTGCCAACCGTGAATTGGATTTGCTGACGAAAGAACAAACGGATGCTATCCTCAAAGCCTGTAAAGAAATACTGGAAGGAAAGTATCACGACCAGTTTCCGGTGGACATGATTCAGGGCGGAGCCGGAACTACCACCAACATGAATGCTAATGAAGTGATTGCCAATCGTGCGCTGGAACTGATGGGACATCAACGCGGAGAGTATCAATACTGCTCGCCTAATGACCATGTGAACCGTTCGCAGTCTACCAATGATGCTTATCCTACAGCCATTCATATTGGCCTGTACTATACACATCTTAAATTAGTGAAGCATTTTGAAACTTTGATTCAGTCTTTCCGTAAGAAAGGGGAGGAATTTGCGAATATAATTAAGATGGGGCGTACTCAACTGGAAGATGCCGTACCGATGACGCTCGGCCAAACCTTTAACGGATTTGCCAGCATTCTGGAACATGAAGTGAAGAATCTCGATTTTGCCGCACAGGATTTTCTGACGGTCAACATGGGGGCAACAGCCATCGGAACCGGAATTACCGCAGAACCGGGATATGCGGAGAAATGTATTGCTGCTCTGGGTAAGATAACAGGACTGGATATCAAATTGGCGGATGACCTGATCGGAGCTACTTCGGATACTTCCTGCATGGTGGGATATTCGTCAGCAATGAAACGCGTAGCTGTTAAAATGAATAAGATATGTAATGATTTGAGGTTACTGGCCTCCGGTCCCCGTTGCGGCTTGGGAGAGATTAATCTGCCTGCCATGCAGCCGGGATCTTCCATTATGCCGGGAAAAGTAAACCCTGTTATTCCCGAAGTGATGAATCAGGTCTCTTATAAGGTAATAGGAAATGACCTTTGTGTGACTATGAGCGGAGAAGCTGCACAGATGGAACTGAATGCAATGGAACCGGTGATGGCACAATGCTGTTTCGAATCTGCGGATTTGTTGATGAACGGTTTTGATACGCTACGTACTTTGTGTATCGATGGTATCACTGCCAATGAGGAGAAATGCCGTCGGGATGTACATAATAGTATAGGTGTAGTGACTGCACTGAATCCTGTCATTGGCTACAAACATTCTACCAAGATAGCCAAAGAAGCATTGGAGACCGGTAAGGGAGTGTATGAACTCGTATTGGAACATAATATTCTCTCTAAAGAGGATCTGGATACGATCTTAAAACCGGAGAATATGATTAAGCCGGTGAAACTGGATATTCATCCGAATCATTGATTGATATGAATAAAATGAGAGGTCAGCTCGAATCTACGGGCTGACCTCTGTGTTTTGTACCACTTGTGGAGTTATATGGTATTTGTATCAACCTTGTTAACAAGAACTGACCGTTATAGCTCAACTGTTTGACGGAAGCTTTGCCCGAAGCGGTTGGTCGCTGTAATTTCGATTTTCTTCACCTTGTCCGATGATGGACGTACACGGAAAAGATGCAGCGTATGGTAACCTGTCCCTTTTCCTTTCTTCATAGTGATGAAATCCTGATCCTCATCATCAAAAGCTTCCAGTACTCCTTTCTTTTCTATTCCGTCTTCGTAGTATTGGACAGTCCAGGCAGGATCATAATCCCATATATTGACTACCAGATACTCCGGCTGTGATTGAAACTCTCCCGGCTTGTATACACGAAATTGATAGTCCAGCGGGCGTCCGGTTGCTTTATATTGCCAGGAAATGTCATCTCCTTGTACATTAACCAGTAAATAGCCGTTTGGTGCTCCGCAACGGTTCACATGGCCTGCCCACCACGCGCCGCAGGCTGCACCTATATTATGCTCATAAATATCAGGAGTAATAATCCGGTTTTCGTAGAAATGGGTATGTCCGGAAAAAATATGCACCTTATAGCCTTTCAGTATCTCAAAGAGCTGGGCAGCATTGCGGGCATTACCTCCGCCCTTGTGAGAACGATTAGCGACAGGAGCATGCACGTTCAGTAACACCAGTGAACCGGGTTGGACATAACTGAGATCCTTTTTCAACCATTCAAGCTGTGCCGGAGTGAAGTTCTCTTCATATTTCTTTTGTCCGTGATAATCGATATCCTTCATTGAAATGATATGTACTTTTCCTACATTGAAAGAGTAGTCTGTAGGACCGAAGTTCTCGCCAAACGCATATTCACCCCATTCGTCCGGGTTTTGTGAATTGCTCAGTGCGGCATATTTCAAGTCAAAATCATGATTTCCGATGGTGTGGTACATTGTCAGGTTCAGTCCGGAGATTGCATCTTTGTAAGGTGTGAATAATTGCATCGCATCCCATACGATATCTCCCAGCATCATACCGTATACTTCTTTTTCATTGAGTGTACGTAAGGTCGCTTCCAGATCGGGTACGGTTTCCATACGAAAGCGCTCCAGTTGTTTCTGGTTTTTTACTTGTGGGTCGGAGATGGCTATGAAAGTAAAGTTGTCATCCGGAGCCGTCCTTTTCTCTAATTCGAAATCATGTCGGTTTGTCTTTTTTGATTGATCCAGTCGGGCATAGTATCCGGTAGGAAGTGCATTCTTAACTGTGGGTTGATAATCTGCCGGTACCGACACATACACAAACTTGGATTGGTTGAAGTCGGATGGAAGATAATAATATCCTTTTTCATCCGTTTGAGTGAAGTGAACTCCGTCGGTCACTACTACTCCGGAAATCGGACTTTTACGGGTATCGGTTACAATACCTTTTACTGTCATTCCTTTTTTGGAAGGAATGTTGGCTGCATAACTGCAAGCTATCGAGATAGATAACATTAGCAGGCAGGAAGATAAACATCTGACTTGTTTCATCTGTTCTTTTAATATGTTGTTTAACTTAATTAGATATGCAAAGAGAAAGGATTGAGATGAAGTGCAAATGACAATGAGATTACATCTTTGTATCTTCTCTTCTTTTTGTTGAAAACGAAGTTATTTAACTCTTCGCGGGAACAATTGCCAATTCATCCGGTAAAATGGTTATTGATAGTCTCTCGGAAAGGTGCGACCTTTGCAAATGTCAATGAGATACTGACATTAATAAGATAATTTCTAATTAAAGATATATAGATATGAAAGCATTTGATGTTATTATTATTGGTTTCGGCAAAGGTGGGAAGACTCTTGCGGCTGAATTTGCAAAGCGCGGACAGAAAGTTGCTGTTATAGAACGTTCTGATAAGATGTATGGTGGTACGTGTATCAATATTGGCTGTATTCCGACTAAAACATTGGTGCATCAGGCGAAAATCGCTTCCGGTATGGTGGGAGTCACTTTTGAAGAAAAAAGTGAGTTTTACCGTAATGCTATTGCTGTGAAAGATTTTGTGACGGGTATACTGAGAAACAAGAACTACCATAACCTAGCGGATCATCCGAATGTGACGGTTTATACAGGTATGGGCTCTTTTCTTTCTGCAGATACCGTTGCTGTTCGTACCGCTACGGAAGAGATAGTATTGACATCCAAACAAATCATAATCAATACAGGTGCGGAAACTGTGATTCCGTCTATTGAAGGAGTTGTGGATAATCCTTTTGTATATACCAGTACTTCAATCATGGAACTGACCGCTCTTCCACGTCATCTCGTCATTGTCGGCGGTGGTTATATCGGGCTGGAATTTGCGTCTATGTACGCCTCTTTCGGCTCTCAGGTAACGGTACTGGAGAGCTATCCCGAACTGATAGCCCGTGAAGACCGCGACATTGCCGCAAGTGTGAAAGAAACGTTGGAGAAAAAAGGGATTGTTTTCAAGATGAACGCGAAGGTGCAGTCTGTGAACCATACATCAGAAAAAGCAATGGTTGCTTTCACTGATTCGCAAACAGATGAGGCATTTGAACTTGAAGCCGATGCCGTGTTGTTGGCTACAGGGCGCAGGCCTAACACGAAAGAGCTTCATCTGGAAGCTGCCGGAGTAGAAGTGGATGCACGTGGAGCTATCATTGTAGATGAATATTTGAAAACAACGAATCCCCGAATACGCGCGGTGGGTGATGTGAAAGGTGGTTTGCAGTTTACTTATATTTCATTGGATGACTATCGGATTATCCGGGAAGATTTATTCGGAAAGGCGGAACGAAAAACAAGTGATCGTGATCCGGTCAGTTATTCCGTATTTATTGATCCGCCTTTGGCCCGTATTGGTTTGAATGAGGAGGAGGCCCGTAAGCAGAATCTCGATATTATCGTAAAGAAGTTACCTGTTATGGCGATACCGAGAGCCAAGACTTTGGGAGAAACAGACGGTTTGTTGAAAGCTGTCATTGATAAGAATACAGGAAAGATATTGGGTTGTATGCTGTTTGCACCTGACTCCAGCGAAGTTATTAATATCGTCGCCCTCGCCATGAAGGCAGGGCAGGACTATACCTTCCTGCGCGACTTCATTTTTACTCATCCCAGCATGAGTGAGGCATTAAATGATTTGTTTTCGTAATAGTATAAACCGTTTGCCCCAGTCGTACCACTAAGTGCATCTCACTGGTACGACTGGGTATACTTGTTCTTACATAAAATCCTCCCCCTCATCCGGCCTTGATGAAGCATTGAAGTTAGATATTTGCATCTTCCCATTTTCTCTCTGTTTTTCAAAGTACTCGTAAAAAAATGAAATAAATAAAGGAAACAAATTGATGATGTTTGTTTTTTTGTATATTCGTGAAAAGTGGTAAACACACAAAGCAAAACTCAAAGAATACAAATTAAAAACAGCGATTATGAAAAACAGGACTTTTGAAGATTTTGATTTTACGGACTTTTGGGATGATGACGAATATGCAAAGAATGGATATATTGGTGAATTCCCTACGGAAGAGATGATAGAAGAAGTAGAACGCGAACTGGGATATAAACTGCCCGAGTCCTATATCTGGTTGATGAAACAGCATAACGGTGGAATACCTTTCAATGTCTGTTTTCCTTGTGATGAACCGACTAGTTGGGCGGATGATCATGTGGCTATTACCGGCATTATGGGAATGGACAAGGATAAGATGTATTCTCTTTGCGGACAACTCGGAAGTCGTTTCATGATTGAAGAATGGGGGTATCCGGATATTGGAGTGGCTATTTGCGACTGTCCTTCTGCCGGGCATGATATGATTTTCCTTGATTATCGGGAGTGTGGTCCTCAGGGAGAACCGAAAGTCGTTCATGTCGATCAGGAGAATGATTATTATATCACTTTGCTGGCCGATAACTTTGAAGATTTTATTCGTGGACTTGTCAACGAAGAAGTGTTTGATACGTTGGAAGAAGATGAAAGGAAAGAGTTGGAAAAAGTTCGTACCGCAGCTTTCTCGCCACTTCTGTCTGATTTATGCTCGAAGTGTGATAATCCCGTCGATACGGAACGATGGATTCGTAAAGTATCGGAAGAAATCGTAACTGATAAAGGATTCTTTGCACTTCATGCCGATACACGCTCCTATATGCTTTACGACATTCAATTATGGCTTTATACCAATGTCTATTCCGATACTACGGAAGAAGATTATTTATCTGCCTATAAAAAAATAATAGCCTTGGACGGTGAATTTAGTACGGGAGGATATGCTCCGGATTTTGTTACTGACTGGCTGACGCGACGTAAGGAGAGCGGTATTATTACTTGCAATAATGGTATTGTTTCAATGACGACGGGAGCAAAGGAAACCTTACTGGCTGACCGGGATAAGATGTGATTCTTGATTGGTAAATATAAAGGTACAGGGGCAGGATTGGATGAACAACAATGTCTCTGAAACGAACAAAGAGCAATAATTTGTGTTTATTTATTATAAATATATATCTTTGTCCCGAATTATAAACACGTAAATTTATGAAAAAGATTTTTGGTGCTTTAATGATTGCCGTATGTATCGGTATGGCAATGCCTGCCCAGGCACAATTGCATTTTGGTGTAAAGGGTGGTTTGAACTTGTCTAAAGCAAGCTTTTCAGATGTGAAGACAAACTTTAAAAAGGATAATTTTACAGGCTTCTTTATCGGTCCGATGGCGGAGTTTAATATTCCGGTGGTAGGACTGGGAGTAGATGCGTCTTTGCTTTTTGCTCAGAGGGGTATAAAGATCTCTGACGGGGGCGAAGAAGCTACTGTTAAGCAGAACGGTCTTGATATTCCGGTCAATTTGAAATATAATATTGGTTTGGGAAGCCTGTTAGGTCTTTATGTGGCTGCCGGTCCTGATTTTTATTTCGACTTTGAAAAGACATCAAAGGTTGATAAGAAGAAAGCGGAAGTAGGCATTAATGTCGGTGCAGGTGTGAAGTTGCTGAATCATTTACAGGTAGGTGCCAACTATAACATTCCGTTGGGTAAGACTGCTAGTTTTGAGGATGTTGAAGGTTCATACAAGACCAAGACTTGGCAAGTATCCGTTGCTTATATTTTCTAAGCAATCTGTTACTTTATATACTATCAAAGAAAGAGCTTCTGATCTAAGGAAGCTCTTTTTTGTTCCGGGATTTTGTGCAAAGTGTCAGCCGGTGAATCTGAATTTATTTTCTCAGATTCTTGTTCTCAGGCAATTTTTCTTTTCAGTGTTCTTCTTTCCTCTTTTAAATCCCCATTTTTTTATTGTACTTTTGTGCTTGCAATGAAAAAGTATGTAGATGTCATATTACCATTACCGCTTCCGAAATATTTCACCTATTCTCTGCCGGATGAATGTGCGGAAGAGGTCGAGATCGGTTGTCGTGTGATAGTTCCTTTCGGACGGAAGAAGTTTTATACAGCTATCGTTCGTAATGTTCATTATTGTGCTCCGACGGAGTATGAGGTGAAGGAAATATCAGCATTGCTGGATGCTTCTCCTATTTTGTTGCCCACTCAGTTTAAATTCTGGGAATGGCTGGCGGATTATTATCTCTGTACGCAAGGAGATGTTTATAAAGCGGCACTTCCTTCCGGCTTGAAGTTGGAGAGTGAAACGATCGTGGAATATAATCCTGACTTTGAAGCGGATACACCATTGTCAGAAAGAGAACAGCGTATTCTTGATTTGCTTTCGGTAGACTCCCAGCAGTGTGTCACTAAACTGGAGAAGGAGAGTGATATGAAAAATATCCTTACCGTCATTAAATCTCTGCTGGATAAAGAAGCCATTTTTGTGAAAGAAGAATTGCGTCGTACTTACAAGCCAAAAACAGAGGCAAGGGTACGATTAGCGGGCTCTGCTGATGAAAAGAGGCTTCATATCTTGTTTGATATCCTGTCCCGTGCTCCGAAGCAGTTGGCGTTGCTGATGAAATATGTAGAGTGTTCAGGAGTATTAGGAAGAGAAACGCCAAAAGAAGTTTCGAAAAAAGAACTTTTACAGCGTGCGGGTGTATCTCCTTCTATTCTGAATGGTCTGGTGGAAAAAAAGATATTTGAGATTTACTTTCATGAAGTCGGTCGGTTGAATCAGCAAGTGAAAGATGTGGTTGAGTTGAATGCCTTGAACGAGTTTCAGCAGCGGGCACATGATGAGATCATACAATCCTTTCAGGAGAAAAATGTCTGTCTGCTTCATGGAGTTACATCAAGTGGTAAAACAGAAGTATATATTCATCTGATAGAAGAAACGATCCGTCAGGGAAAACAAGTGTTGTATCTCTTGCCTGAGATAGCATTGACAACTCAAATCACAGAACGTTTGCAACGGGTATTCGGTTCTCGCCTGGGGATTTATCATTCCAAGTTTCCGGATGCCGAGCGAGTAGAGATTTGGCGCAAACAACTGGGAGAGAAAGGATATGATATTATTCTGGGGGTCCGTTCTTCCGTATTTTTGCCTTTCCGTGATTTGGGATTGGTCATTGTGGACGAGGAGCATGAGAATACATATAAGCAACAAGATCCGGCTCCCCGTTATCATGCACGTAATGCAGCTATCGTACTGGCTGCCATGTATGGAGCTAAAACACTTCTCGGAACTGCCACTCCCTCTATAGAAACATGGCAGAACGCTACCAGTGGAAAATATGGATTTGTACAGCTGAAAGAACGATATAAAGAGATTCAGTTACCGGAAATAATCCCGGTAGATATCAAAGAACTTCATCGCAAGAGGCGGATGGTAGGACAGTTCTCACCGCTGCTGATACAATACATGAAAGAGGCACTGGAGCAGAAAGAACAAGTCATTCTCTTTCAAAATCGCCGCGGATTTGCACCGATGGTAGAATGTCGTACTTGCGGCTGGGTGCCGAAATGTAAGAACTGCGATGTGAGCCTGACTTATCATAAGGGAATCAACCAACTGACATGCCATTATTGCGGCTATACCTATCAACTGCCGAAATCCTGTCCCGCCTGCGAAGGTACAGAACTGGTCAATCGTGGTTTTGGAACGGAAAAGATTGAAGATGATATTAAGGTTCTTTTCCCGGAAGCGGCTGTGGCCCGCATGGATCTGGATACTACCCGTACCCGTGCTGCCTATGAAAAGATTATCGCCGATTTTGAACAAGGGAAAACAGATATACTGATTGGTACGCAGATGGTGTCGAAAGGGCTGGACTTTGACCATGTAAGTATAGTAGGTATTCTGAATGCCGACACCATGTTGAACTATCCGGATTTCCGTTCTTACGAACGTGCCTTTCAACTGATGGCACAAGTGGCGGGACGAGCCGGGCGTAAGAATAAACGTGGGCGGGTAGTGCTGCAAACGAAGAGTATTGAACATCCTATTATCCACCAGGTTATCGGCAATAATTATGAAGAAATGGTGGATGGTCAGCTCGCAGAGCGGCAAATGTTCCACTATCCTCCCTACTATCGGTTGGTATATGTTTATTTGAAGAACCATAATGAATCACTGCTGGATCAGATGGCAGCGGTCATGGCAGATAAGCTAAGAATGGTGTTCGGCAACCGGGTATTGGGACCGGACAAACCTCCCGTTGCCCGTATCCAGACCTTATTCATAAAAAAGATAGTGCTGAAGATTGAACAGAATGCTCCGATGGGACGTGCACGCGAATTGCTGCAACGTATTCAGAAAGAGATGCTGGAAGATGAACGCTATAAGTCTCTGATCGTCTATTATGACGTAGATCCGATGTAGCCCTCCATATAGATCTCACTAATTTTCTCTTATAATAACCTTTATAAATTAATTAACCATGAAACGACTTACGATTTATTGCTTAACATGTCTTATTGGTGTGAGTCCTCTTTTTGCTCAACAAGGAGTGACTCAGTGTGGAACCTCTACGGGGCAACCGAAATTTCCAATAGAGACTTACGAGGAACTGCCTGACCCTACGCCCCCCTCTGACAAAGAATGGGCAGCAGTGACTACCACCCAGGTTTCCTGGGGAACTACCGATGTCCGGTATGCGAAACACAAACTCCCCCAGTTGAAGAAACAGCAAATTGCAGTCTTGAAAGGCTGGCGCGGCGAACGTGTAAATGCGCAGGCTGTCGTATGGACAGGTGCTGAAGTGAAAGACTTGAACTTCAGTTTTACTGATTTTAAAGATAAAAAAGGAAATTCTCTTTCGAACGAAGCATTCAAGGGCGGTTTCATCCGTTACGTGATGACCGATGAATTGAATAAGGACGGCAGAGGTGCATGTGGGTACCGAAAGGCTGTGGATTTTGATTCACTGCTGGTAGCCGATCCGATTGACACGAATCTGAAATCACTGGCTCTTCCTTCGCGTACGGTTCAGCCTATCTGGGTGCAATGCTGGATTCCTCAATCCGCTGCTCCCGGAACTTATAAGGGAGCATTACTGGTAAAAGACGGTTCCCGTCTGTTGCAGCAGCTCAATCTTGAAATAGTAGTTTCTTCCCGTGAACTTCCTGTACCGTCCGAATGGGCTTATCATCTGGATTTGTGGCAGAGTCCGTTTGCTGTTGCCCGTTATTATCAGGTTCCCTTGTGGAGTCAGGAACATTTGGACGCTATGCGCCCATTGATGAAAATGTTGGCGGATGCCGGACAGAAGATTATTACAGCTACCTTGACACATAAACCCTGGAACGGTCAGACAGAAGATTATTTTGACACGATGGTCACTTGGATGAAACGTGCTGACGGTACTTGGGCTTTTGACTATACCGTTTTCGACCGTTGGGTAGAATTTATGATGAGTGTCGGTATTGACAAACAGATCAACTGCTACTCTATGGTTCCCTGGGAATTATCTTTCCAGTATTTTGACCAGGCTACGAATTCATTGCAATTTGTGAAGACAGCACCGGGGGAACCTGCTTATGAAGAGATGTGGGTTGCCATGCTTGCTTCCTTCTCCAGGCATTTGAAAGAGAAAGGCTGGTTTGATATTTGTACGATTGCGATGGATGAGCGTCCGATGGAGGTGATGCAGAAAACATTGAAGGTGATTCGTAAAGCAGATCCTGAATTTAAAGTATCACTGGCTGGTAACTATCATGCTGAGATAGAGCCTGATTTATATGACTATTGCATAACTATCGGTCAGAATTTCCCGGAAGAGGTGCGCCTCCGTCGTTTGGCTGAGAATAAGCGTACTACTTACTATACTTGTTGTACGGAAGCACATCCTAATACATTCACCTTTTCCGATCCGGCTGAGGCTGCCTGGATGAGTTACTATTGCTCTAAGAAACATCTGGACGGCTATCTGCGCTGGGCATACAATAGCTGGCCTTTGGAACCATTGCTTGATTCACGTTTCCGTACCTGGGCGGCTGGAGATACTTATCTGGTATATCCGGGAGCTCGTAGCTGTATCCGTTTCGAACGTTTGATCGAAGGTATTCAGGCACACGAAAAAATAACGATTCTCCGTCAGGAATTTGAGAAAAAAGGAAATAGAGCCGGACTAAAGAAAATAGAGAAAATGTTAGCTCCGTTCAGACTGGGGGCCATGCCGGAAATACCGGCAGCTGTTACCGTGAACCGGGCGAATCAGATACTGAATTCGTTTTGATATAGCAGAGACGAATTAATTCTGCCAATTATTAAAAGTAAATGATGAAGAAAATACTGTTTGTCTGCTTAGGAAATATCTGCCGTAGCTCTACGGCAGAAGGGGTAATGCTTCACCTGATCAAAGAAGCCGGACTGGAAAAAGAGTTTGTGATAGATTCCGCGGGAATCCTGTCATATCATCAGGGTGAATTGCCGGATAGCCGGATGCGTGCCCATGCTGCCCGTCGTGGTTATCAACTGATTCATCGCTCCCGTCCGGTACGAACGGAGGATTTTTATAATTTTGATTTGATTATTGGCATGGACGACCGTAACATAGACGATCTGAAAGAGAAAGCTCCTTCTATGGAAGAATGGAAAAAGATTCACCGTATGACGGAGTATTGTACCCGTATTCCTGCCGATCATGTCCCCGACCCCTACTATGGAGGGGCCGAAGGATTTGAGTATGTGCTGGATGTGCTCGAAGATGCCTGTGCCGGCCTGCTTACTTCTTTAGCTCAGGATAGCTGATCCGGGTGTGGTAAGCAATCTTCAGCTTTTCTTTGAATACTGCTTTAATCGTCGCAATGTCCTTGAAAGTAATAGGGCATTCTTTGAAGTAACCTTCTGCAACTTGGGAGTCAATGATTTTGTCGACCAAGTTGCTTATACTTTCTTCGGTATACTCCGGTAAGCTGCGTGAAGCGGCTTCAACGGCATCCGCCATCATCAGAATAGCTGTCTCCTTTGAGAAAGGGTTGGGACCCGGATAAGTGAACAGCTCCTCATTCGGTTCTTCGTCCGGATGTTCGTTTTTCCATGAAATATAGAAGAATTTCGTTTTTCCTCGTCCATGATGAGTGCTGATGAAGTCTTTGATTACTTTCGGCAGATTGTGTTTGTCTGCCAGTTTCAACCCGTCTGTCACGTGACTGATCACGACCTGAGCACTCTGTTCGTAATTCAGATTCTTATGAGGATTGACTCCTCCCGACTGGTTTTCTGTAAAGAAGGCCGGATTCTCCATCTTGCCAATATCATGATATAAGGCTCCGGTACGTACTAATTGACTTTTCGCTCCGATACGGATAGCTGCCTCTGCTGCCAGATTGGCTACTTGCATAGAGTGCTGGAAAGTTCCGGGCACTGTTTCGGACATTTGCCGCAGGAGGTCGCTGTTGATATTTGAAAGCTCGACCAAAGTCACATTAGAAGTAAAGCCGAATGTTTTTTCCAACAGGAATAACAGCGGATATGTAAACAGCAGCAGGATACCATTGATAATGAAATAGGTGTACATCCGGACATTCAGTTTCGAAAAGTCATTGGCAAGTCCGTTTTCAGTCATTAGCTCAAAAGCGAAGTAGATGGCTGCATAAGTCAGTATCACCAATAATGCCGTACGGAAGAGTTGTGATCTCTGTGAGAGTTCCCTTAAACTGAAAATGGCAACTAATCCGGCGGCTAACTGCGTCAGAATGAACTCATGCGGAAAACGCAGTGATATAGAACAGATCAATATCGTAATGACATGCGTCAGGAAAGCCGTTCGCGAATCAAGGAAAACTCGTATGATGATGGGCAGCATCGCATACGGAATCATATATACATTGAATATATTGTGTGTTACCATGAAAGCGGTTACCACACTATAGAACACAATCAGTGTAAACAATAACGACAAGCTGCCTTTGCGCTCATAATAATCTTTCCTGAACAGGTCGAGATAGAGCATGAAGCAAAGCATCAGCATGCCGACAAATAAAATCTGTCCGGCAAGAATCAGACGGCTCTGATCAATGGATTCACTGCGTTTGATGGACTCTTTGCGTAATGACTCCAGTATGTTATAAGTTTCCGGACTAATGATTTCTCCGCGATCTATGATTTTCTGTCCGCTGACAACCAATCCGTTTGCCCAGGAATAATTATTAAGCATTTCTTCTTTGGCGGTCTGTGTCCGTTGCTGGTCGAAGGTAAGATTAGGAGTGATGTATTCGTTTAAGGAACATTGTCTCAGAATCTCACGGTTGAAGTGGGTCGTATCTGCGGATAACAAGTATTCATAGGCTTTCTTGACCGTATATATATTATCGGTAGGCTTGGAGTTAGCAAGCTTATCATCGATGATCATGATAGCTGATGTGCTGTCTTTGTGGAGTTCTTGTATGTTTTCTGTCGATACGATACCTGCCCCGTATATTTCTTTTAATGTCCGTTCGATGTATCGCAGATAATCTACGGAAGGGAGTATACCTTTCAGATGAGTATGGTAATTCTCCTTTAACTTGCTGATTGCATCTTTTTCAATCTGTTTGTCGAGCAGATAATAGGGTTGGAAGGAAGCCAACAGACTATCCTGCTCCCGGTTCACTACTGCATCGTCTTTGTAGATCGGAAAGTCGAAAGTTGCAATCAGTTGTCCGTACTTCCAAGGCTTGTTGATATCAAACTGATAGTTGAACTTTCCGTCACGTGGCAGGAAGTAGACAATCAGTGTCACTGTGACTATAAACAGCAATGATTTATATAATAGATCTCTTCGTGAGAACCTCTTTTTTTTCTTCATATGTTCCATACGCATTGAAATTTTTGCGAAAAGTACAAAAAAAAACAATAGTGTGGAAAAAAAGGTTTAATTTTGCCACGATTTACCTATACTAACCCAAATTATGGCAGAAAGAAAAGTAAGAGTTCGTTTTGCTCCGAGTCCTACGGGAGCATTGCACATCGGCGGTGTGCGTACAGCTTTGTATAATTATCTATTTGCGCGTCAACACGGCGGAGACTTGATTTTTCGTATTGAAGATACTGACTCTAACCGGTTTGTTCCGGGAGCGGAAGAGTACATACTCGAGTCATTCAAGTGGTTGGGTATCCACTTTGACGAAGGCGTGAGCTTCGGTGGAGAACATGGCCCGTACCGTCAGTCCGAACGTCGCGAAATTTATAAGAAATATGTGCAGGTTTTGCTGGACAATGACAAAGCATACATAGCTTTTGATACTCCCGAGGAACTGGACGCTAAGCGTGCGGAAATTGCTAACTTCCAATATGATGCATCTACCCGTGGAATGATGCGTAATTCTCTGACGATGTCGAAAGAAGAAGTGGACGCATTGATTGCTGAAGGAAAGCAATATGTGGTTCGTTTCAAAATCGAGCCGAACGAGAATGTTCACGTGAATGACTTGATTCGTGGTGAAGTAGTTATTAATTCATCTATTCTGGATGATAAGGTGCTCTATAAGTCGGCTGATGAATTGCCTACTTATCATCTTGCCAATATCGTAGACGACCATTTAATGGAAGTGTCTCATGTAATCCGTGGCGAAGAATGGCTGCCTTCAGCTCCGTTGCACGTACTGTTATACCGTGCATTCGGTTGGGAAGATACGATGCCGGAATTTGCCCACCTGCCTTTGCTGCTGAAACCGGAAGGAAACGGTAAGCTGAGCAAGCGTGACGGTGACCGCCTGGGATTCCCTGTATTCCCGTTGGAATGGCGTCCGGAATCGGGCGAAGTGTCTTCCGGATATCGTGAATCAGGTTATTTGCCCGAAGCGGTGATTAACTTCCTGGCTTTATTGGGATGGAATCCGGGCAACGATCAGGAAGTAATGTCTATGGATGAGATGATACAGTTGTTCGATATCCATCGTTGCAGTAAGTCGGGGGCTAAATTCGACTATAAAAAAGGTATTTGGTTCAATCATCAGTATATCCAGCTTAAACCGAATGAAGAGATTGCCGAACTGTTTCTGCCTGTGCTGAAAGAGCATGGCGTGGAAGCTCCTCTCGAGAAGGTTGTTACGGTAGTTGGTATGATGAAAGATCGTGTAAGTTTTATCAAGGAGCTGTGGGATGTATGTAGCTTCTTCTTTGTAGCTCCTGCTGAATATGACGAAAAGACAGTAAAGAAACGCTGGAAGGAAGACTCTGCAAAATGTATGACGGAATTGGCGGAAGTCATTGCCGGCATTGAAGATTTCAGCATTGAAGGCCAGGAAAAAGTAGTGATGGACTGGATTGCTGAGAAAGGTTACCACACGGGTAATATAATGAATGCTTTCCGTTTGACGCTGGTGGGCGAAGGAAAAGGTCCGCACATGTTCGATATCTCTTGGGTACTGGGCAAGGAAGAGACATTGGCTCGTATGAAGCGTGCCGTAGAGGTACTTAAATAATTAGGACTTGTAAATTATGCTTTACAACCTGGCAATAGTTATTTATGACCTTCTGGTTCATTTAGCTGCCCCGTTTAGCCGTAAACCCCGAAAAATGATGAAGGGGCATTGGGTGGTATATGAGCTTTTACGTCAACAAGTGGAGAAAGGAGAACAGTATATCTGGTTTCATGCTGCTTCGCTCGGTGAGTTTGAACAGGGGCGTCCATTAATAGAAATGATTCGGGAAAAATATCCCAATTATAAGATATTGCTTACTTTTTTCTCTCCTTCCGGTTACGAAGTGCGCAAGCATTACCGGGGAGCGGACATTGTATGCTATCTGCCGTTTGATAAACCGCGGAATGTGAAGAAGTTCCTGGATATTGCAAACCCTTGCATGGCGTTCTTCATCAAGTACGAATTCTGGAAGAATTATCTGGATGAACTTCATAAACGTCGTATTCCAGTATATAGCGTATCTTCCATTTTCCGTCGTGATCAGATATTCTTTAAATGGTATGGAGGAACTTATCGCAATGTGTTGAAAGATTTCGATCATTTGTTTGTGCAGAATGAGGCCTCCAAACGCTATTTGTCGAAGATTGGTATCAGTCGTGTGACAGTGGTGGGAGATACTCGTTTCGACCGTGTGTTGCAGATTCGCGAAGAGGCCAAAGACCTTCCGCTGGTGAAAATGTTTAAAGGAGACAATGCCTTTACATTTGTGGCGGGCAGTTCTTGGGGACCGGATGAGGATTTGTTTCTGGAGTATTTCAACAGCCATCCGGAAATGAAGCTGATTATTGCTCCGCATGTGATTGATGAAAATCATCTGGTGGAAATAATCAGTAAGTTGAAACGTCCTTATGTACGCTATACTCGTGCTGACGAAAAGAATGTGTTGAAAGTTGATTGTTTGATTATCGACTGCTTCGGACTGCTATCTTCTATTTATCGTTATGGAGAAGTGGCATATATTGGAGGTGGTTTTGGTGTCGGCATTCATAATACGCTGGAAGCGGCTGTATATGGTATTCCTGTCATCTTCGGACCGAAATATCAAAAGTTTATGGAGGCGATCCGATTGCTCGAAGCCAAAGGCGCATACTCAATAAAGGATTATGATGAACTCAAAGCCTTGCTGGACCGATTCCAGACAGATGATGTTTTCATGCGTGAAACCGGTGCGAATGCCGGTTATTATGTGACCAGTAATGCCGGAGCTACGGAAAAGATTATGCACATGATTAACTTTTAGAGATTGATATATAAGAATAATGATCCCCTTATTTTAGTACTCCATTATGGATAAGGCTAAAATAGGGGGATTTTCTTTTAAAGCTGTTTTCCGGCTATGTAACTTTCAGCTTGAATTTCTTAAGGTGGAGTTTTGCTTTCGGTGAATGCTTATAGCTTTTATATTTTATTGATTTCTTGTTCCAATAAATTTTTCAGCTCTTTAGCTGTGATGTGAGTGAAACGTTTCACGATGTTTCCTTGCTTATCCATTATCAGGTACATCGGTAGCCCTGTCATCTGAAACTGCTTCCATAAGTAATTCCATTGCTCTTTGTTTAGCCAATAGTGATCTCCGGCTATATCTTCTATGAGTATTTTCCATGTTTTTTGTATATGATTATATAGTAGAGTTCTTGTTGATATAGCTGCTTGGTATTGCATGAATATGGTTTAAGAGATGATAGGAGCCAAACTTGTATTAGAGTACTTCCCGATAAGTACAAGACTTGCTCGTGGCAAGTACTTGAGTTGTTTGATTCTGGTACAACGTTTGAGTCGAAGATGTACGACATTTGAATGAAAGATGTACAGCTATTAGTTCATACTACTACTTGGATACTTTCTGCATTCAGTCCTTTCAGTTTTTCTCGCAAACGACTTGCCGGAAGGGGGGAGCGGCTAAAGGAACACTTTTATACCCCTTCTCAGATTGCTTAGAGAAGGGGGGAGTGGTTTCAGCCCCTTTCAGCCTCGGTCATATATAAATTCATAATTTACTGGCTGTGGCTACTTTGTCTGCAAGTTATAGCCATTTAGCATACGGGCTGAATTCTGTAGGCTCGGAGATGAGTTTCATTCACCACCGAGATGAAGGTTACCCGCCTCCGAAGTGAAAATGGATAGTATACCGGGTTATTTAAAATGAATAAACCGATCTATAGTTCAGAAAAAAAACAGAGGCTTCGTTTGCCTCAAACAGAGGTTCTGTTTGTTCCTGATAGAACCTTTGTTTGGGATCAATACAGGCTCTATTGAGACGGAAGTTAGTAGTTTCCGAATATTTTATCTTTCCGGCTGAAGGGGCTGAAACTATTTACCCTTTCATAGAGCATGTCAGAGAAGGGGTGTAAAAGCACGCCTTCAGCCGCTATCCCCTTCTGGCAAGTCGTTTGCGAGAAAAGCTGAAAGGGCTGAAGGCTGTTTTTTCTATTTATACCATTGAGAATACATCAGGTAATTGTGAGCGATTTTTTGGTTTAGCTCCTTCGCCTGTTCAGGGTCTACCTTCTTAATAAATTTAGCGGGTACTCCGCCCCAGATACTTCCGGGTTCTATTACTGTATTACTCAATACCAAAGAGCCGGCGGCAACGATGGCTCCTTCGCCCACTATAGCATGATCCAGTATGGTAGATCCCATTCCTATGAGTGCATAATCTTTAACAGTTGCTCCATGAATGGTCACATTATGTCCTACCGAAACATGATCACCGATTTCAATGGTTGATTTCTCATATAAAGTATGTAGCACGGTTCCATCTTGAATATTGACTCCATTGCCTATCCGTATAGAATTGACGTCACCACGCAATACTGTACAGAACCAGATGCTACAGTCATCTCCTATTTTTACATCTCCTATAATAGTTGCATTGTCTGCCAAAAAGCAGTTCTCTCCAATTTCGGGAGTAAAACCTCGAACTGATTTGATTAAAGCCATAAAATATATTGTTTTTGATGATGTTTTTATTGAATACTTTTCCATTTTGACACATCCTCCCTCGTGTTAGGCTCAGATGTCGCACGGAAACAGTTTTAAATAGCTTCTGTTGCTTCTTGCAACCATTTCTTTTCTTCTTCGTTCAGACTGGGAGAAAGTTTATCGTAAACGGTTTGATGATAGTCATTGAACCACTTGATTTCTTCTGCCGTCAGCATCTCTTTGATGATACCTTTCTTGCAGATAGGACATAGGGTGATGGTTTCAAACTTAAGGTATTCTCCAAACATTCCTTCTCTGTCTTTGCAGACCAGCGTCAGATTTTCGGTGCGTATCCCGTGGCTGCCTGCTTTATACACACCGGGTTCATTGGAAGTGACCATGCCGGGTTGCAGCACAACAGGATTCTCATTCATACGGATACTTTGAGGTCCTTCGTGAACACTCAGAAAATGTCCGACGCCATGTCCCGTGCCATGTAGGAAGTTCATTCCATGACTCCAGATAGGCATACGGGCCAATACGTCGAGCTGAGCACCGCGTGTTCCGGCAGGGAATTTAGCCATTGCCAATGCAATGTGACCTTTTAATATTAAGGTATAGTCTGTTTTTTCTTCTTCCGTCAGTTCACCTAATGCAATGGTGCGGGTGATATCGGTAGTTCCGTCCCAATATTGTGCTCCCGAATCCAACAGAAGGAAACCTTTTGGTTGAAGCGTGACATCGCTTTCCGGTGTTGCTGAATAGTGCACAATTGCTCCATGCTCTTTGTATCCGGCGATTGTATCGAAGCTTTCTCCCATATAAAGAGGTTGGGCTGCTCGGAACTCATGTAACTTCCGGTCTACACTTAATTCGGTCTCTTTGCCCGAAGGTACTGATTCTTCCAGCCATTTGAGGAATTTGACAAGTGCCACACCATCCCGTTGCATCGCATGGTGGATGCCGTCAATTTCCTGCTCATTACGAATTGCTTTCAGTAACGTCACGGGGGATTCGCCACGGATGATCTTACATGAAGGATTGATGGATGTGTAAATTGCATAGTTCGTTCTTCTGGGATCGATGAGTATGCTTTCTCCTGTAAAAGAACTCAGAAAAGCCTCTGTTTCATCATATCTCTTCAGGCTGACCTTCTGCTCTTTCAAATACTCGCTTACTTCTTGGGTAACCTTCTCCGGCGAGATAAAATAAATCACATCGTCCTGAGTAATCAGCAGGTAACTCACTATAACCGGATTGCAATGTACATCACTTCCTCTCAAATTAAGAGTCCATGCTATTTCGTCCAGACTGGACAAGAATAAGGCATAAATACCTTTCTTTTTCAGTTCAGCACGAATAGCGGTAACTTTTTCCTCACAACTTTTTCCTGCATATTTGACGTCATAGATGAAGGCCGGAGCATCGGGCATGGAAGGACGGTCTTTCCATATGCTTTTCAGCGGGTCGCCAAACATATCGATCTGTAACTGATATGGCGCCAGATCCTCCTTCATCTGTTCCACCTGTTGCACAGAAAACATTTTTCCATCAATGCTCACAGATTCTCCCGGCTTTAGATTCTGACAGAGAAACGCTGTGATGCTCGGGGTTTCCGGTAACATCTCCTTATATAATGTAATACCGCTGCCTTCTAATTCCTTTTCCGCTTGTAGAAAATATCGGGAATCTGTCCACAATCCGGCTTTATCCATTAAGACAACGGCTGTTCCGGCGGAACCCGTAAAACCGGAAATCCATTCACGGGACATCCAGTAAGGAGCTACATACTCACTCAGGTGCGGATCGGTACTGGGAATGATGAACGCTTTGATATGGTTAGGATGAAATGTCATCCGTAGCGCGTGTAGACGCTCTTTTATACTCTGTTTCATACCTTATTATATTAATTATAGACATATTTAAGAGTTTCAAAGGTACTAACTTTTCGTGGTTAATGATTTGTTTATGAATAGTTTTTGAGAAATATTTGCCGAAAGTTTTGTGAATAAAGAAAGTATGTGTAATTTTGCGGCGCAATTTGACTGCGGAAATTTTTAACCAATAACATATTAATAATAACAAAATGATTGTAGTACCTGTAAAAGAAGGCGAAAACATTGAAAAAGCGCTGAAGAAGTTTAAAAGAAAATTTGAGAAAACTGGTATCGTAAAAGAATTGAGAAGCAGACAGCAATTTGATAAACCGTCTGTAACTAAAAGACTTAAGAAAGAACGTGCGGTTTATGTACAACAACTTCAGCAAGTAGAAGATTAATAATTCGTAATTTCCTTTGAATTATTGAATTCTTTTCATACATTCGTTGCACGATTTTAGATGTAGCGATATTATGTTAATTAAATCTTTTCTTGATTATCTCCGGTATGAGCGGAATTATTCCGAAAAAACCGTTCTGGCGTATGGCGAGGATATAAAGCAGCTGCGGGAGTTTGCTCAAGAAGAGTACGGAAAGTTTGATCCGTTGGAGGTGGAAGGTGAACTGATTCGTGAATGGATTGTTTCATTAATGGATAGGGGATATACTTCGACTTCTGTAAATCGTAAGTTGAGTTCGCTCCGGTCGTTCTATAAGTATCTTTTAAGGCAAGGAGAGGTGACAGTGGATCCGTTAAGGAAAATAACGGGACCTAAGAATAAAAAACCGTTACCTGTTTTTCTGAAAGAGAGCGAAATGGATAAGTTGCTGGATGATACGGACTTTGGCGAAGGATTTAAAGGTTGTCGCGATCGGTTGATTATTGAAATGTTTTATGCCACCGGCATGAGGCTTTCAGAATTGATAGGTTTGGATGATAAGGATGTGGATTTCTCCGCTTCTCTTTTGAAAGTAACCGGGAAAAGAAACAAGCAAAGGCTGATACCGTTCGGTGACGAACTGCGGGAGTTGATGCTTGAATATATTAATATAAGAAACGAAATGATTCCGGAAAGGTCGGAAGCCTTCTTCGTGAAGGAGAGTGGTGAACGGCTTTATAAGAATCTGGTCTATAATTTAGTGAAACGGAACCTGTCAAAGGTGGCGACGCTGAAGAAAAGAAGTCCTCACGTGTTGAGGCATACTTTTGCTACCACGATGCTGAATAATGAAGCGGAACTGGGCGCGGTAAAAGAACTTTTGGGTCACGAGAGTATCGCAACTACCGAGATCTATACGCATGCCACATTTGAAGAACTTAAAAAAGTGTATAAACAAGCTCATCCAAGAGCTTAAAAAAAAGGAGGTAAGTATGGATATTAGAATTCAATCAATTCACTTTGATGCGTCAGAGCAATTGCAGGCATTTATTCAGAAGAAAGTGTCTAAGTTGGAAAAATATTACGAAGATATAAAGAAAGTAGAGGTGTCATTAAAGGTAATTAAGCCGGAGGCTGCCGAAAATAAAGAGGCAGGCATAAAAATACTTATCCCCAATGGTGAGTTTTATGCAAGTAAAGTATGTGATACATTTGAGGAAGCAATTGACCTGGATGTAGAAGCGCTTGAAAAACAACTGGTGAAATACAAGGAAAAACAGCGTAGCAAATAAAAAAATCGCAAATATTTTGCGGGAAAGAAATAAATAACTAAATTTGCAGCCGTTTCGCTCGCGTTAGAACGTGACGGTTGCATTTTTTAGCTAGAACGCCTCTTTAGCTCAGTTGGCCAGAGCACGTGATTTGTAATCTCGGGGTCGTTGGTTCGAATCCGACAAGAGGCTCGAAGGGATGATGAAAGTCTTCCGGCTCGCATAGCGAGGAAAGAATTAGAAGAAGAACTGAGAATAAAACATCTGTCTTCGGAGTATTGTTCGCTTTTTGATTTTAATTCTTCGTTTTAAGTATTAAGGGCAAATACCAGAGTGGCCAAATGGGGCAGACTGTAAATCTGCTGTCTTTCGACTTCGGTGGTTCGAATCCATCTTTGCCCACAATCAGAGTGACAACTTTGGCAAGAATGCGGAAGTAGCTCAGTTGATAGAGCATTAGCCTTCCAAGCTGAGGGTCGCGGGTTTGAGCCCCGTCTTCCGCTCTTTTTTCTTGCTGTTATAGCTCAGTGGTAGAGCACTTCCTTGGTAAGGAAGAGGTCCCGGGTTCAAGTCCCGGTAACAGCTCATAAAGGATGTAAATGCTGATTATTAATCAAATAAATAACAAGTAAAGCTATGGCTAAAGAGAAATTTGAACGTACCAAACCGCATGTAAACATTGGTACAATCGGTCACGTAGACCACGGTAAGACAACGTTGACAGCTGCTATCACTACGGTGTTGGCAAAAAAAGGTCTTTCTGAGTTGCGTTCTTTCGATTCTATCGATAACGCTCCTGAAGAAAAAGAAAGAGGTATTACTATCAATACTTCACACGTTGAGTACGAAACAGCTAACCGTCACTACGCACACGTTGACTGTCCGGGACACGCCGACTACGTAAAGAACATGGTAACTGGTGCTGCTCAGATGGATGGTGCTATCATCGTTTGTGCTGCAACTGATGGTCCGATGCCTCAGACTCGCGAACATATCTTGTTGGCTCGTCAGGTAAACGTTCCTCGTCTGGTTGTATTCTTGAACAAGTGCGATATGGTAGACGACGAAGAAATGTTGGAACTCGTTGAAATGGAAATGAGAGAACTTCTTTCATTCTATGATTTCGATGGTGACAATACTCCTATCATCCAGGGTTCTGCTCTTGGCGCATTGAACGGTGTAGAAAAATGGGAAGACAAAGTTATGGAACTGATGGATGCAGTTGATAACTGGATTCCGCTTCCTCCGCGCGATGTTGATAAACCATTCTTGATGCCGGTTGAAGACGTGTTCTCTATCACAGGTCGTGGTACTGTAGCAACAGGTCGTATCGAATCTGGTATCATCCACGTAGGTGATGAAGTTGAAATCCTTGGTTTAGGTGAAGATAAGAAATCAGTTGTAACTGGTGTTGAAATGTTCCGTAAACTGTTGGATCAGGGTGAAGCTGGTGACAACGTAGGTTTGTTGCTCCGTGGTGTTGACAAGAACGAAATCAAACGTGGTATGGTTCTTTGTAAACCGGGTCAGATTAAACCACACTCTCGCTTCAAAGCTGAGGTTTATATCCTGAAGAAAGAAGAAGGTGGTCGTCACACTCCGTTCCACAACAAATACCGTCCTCAGTTCTACTTGCGTACTATGGACTGTACAGGTGAAATCACTTTGCCGGAAGGAACAGAAATGGTAATGCCGGGTGATAACGTAACTATTACAGTTGAGTTGATCTACCCAGTAGCATTGAACCCGGGTCTTCGTTTCGCTATCCGCGAAGGTGGACGTACGGTAGGTGCTGGTCAGATTACTGAACTTATCGACTAATATACAATAATTAATCAGTTCCCGGTTTTCCATCGGGAACTGATTATGTACACACGGGAGTAGCTCAGTTGGTAGAGCACCGGTCTCCAAAACCGGGTGTCGGGAGTTCGAGCCTCTCCTCCCGTGCTAATATTATTGAAATGAAAAAGGTAATAGCTTATATTAAAGAATCTTACGACGAACTTGTTCATAAAGTATCGTGGCCTACGTATTCCGAACTTGCTAACAGTGCAGTAGTTGTTTTATATGCTTCCCTGCTTATTGCATTGGTAGTATGGGGTATGGATGTCTGTTTCCAGAACTTCATGGAAAAAATTGTTTATCCACATTAAAAAAATAGGAATTGAAAATGGCTGAGATTGAAAAGAAATGGTACGTTCTGCGTGCTATTAGCGGAAAAGAAGCTAAGGTAAAGGAATATCTTGAAGCTGATCTTAAAAACAGCGACCTTGGTGAATATGTATCTCAGGTATTGATTCCAACTGAAAAAGTGTATCAGGTTCGCAATGGTAAAAAAATTGTGAAAGAGAGAAGTTATCTCCCTGGTTACGTTTTAGTGGAGGCTGCTTTGGTCGGTGAGGTCGCTCATCACCTACGCAATACTCCGAATGTGATAGGCTTTTTAGGTGGCTCCGAAAAACCGGTGCCTCTCAGACAATCAGAAGTGAATCGTATACTTGGTACAGTAGACGAGCTACAGGAAACGGGTGAAGAACTCAATATTCCGTATGTAGTGGGTGAGACTGTGAAAGTTACTTTTGGTCCTTTCAGCGGATTCAGTGGTATCATTGAAGAAGTGAATAGCGAAAAGAAGAAACTAAAGGTCATGGTGAAGATATTCGGGCGCAAAACGCCGCTTGAATTAGGCTTTATGCAAGTGGAAAAAGAATAACGCGGAATTGTTACGCTGTTGTTGTTCTTCGTTTAATGTTTATATATAAATCAATAAAAAAATGGCTAAAGAAGTTGCTGGACTAATCAAGTTACAGATTAAAGGAGGCGCTGCAAATCCATCACCCCCAGTTGGACCTGCTTTGGGTTCCAAGGGTATTAATATCATGGAATTTTGCAAGCAATTCAATGCCAGAACCCAAGACAAGGCAGGTAAGATTTTGCCTGTTATCATTACTTACTACGCAGATAAGTCTTTCGATTTTGTAATCAAGACTCCTCCCGTTGCTATTCAATTGCTTGAAGTAGCTAAGGTAAAGAGTGGTTCTGCTGAGCCTAACCGTAAGAAAGTTGCCGAGCTTACTTGGGAACAGATTCGTACGATTGCTCAGGACAAAATGGTTGACTTAAACTGTTTTACTGTGGATGCTGCCATGAGAATGGTTGCTGGTACAGCTAGAAGTATGGGTATCGCTGTAAAAGGGGAGTTCCCGGTTAATAACTAATAAACTTCAATTGTAATGGGTAAACTGACAAAAAATCAAAAGTTAGCTGCAGAAAAAATTGAAGCAGGGAAAGCATACTCACTGAAAGAAGCTGCATCTTTAGTAAAAGAAATTACTTTCACTAAATTTGATGCCTCACTGGATATTGACGTACGTTTAGGTGTAGACCCACGTAAAGCTAACCAGATGGTGAGAGGTGTTGTTTCACTTCCTCATGGTACTGGTAAAGAAGTACGTGTTTTGGTACTCTGTACACCGGATGCTGAAGCTGCTGCAAAAGAAGCTGGTGCTGACTATGTTGGTCTTGACGAATATATTGAAAAGATCAAAGGTGGATGGACTGATATTGATGTAATTATCACTATGCCATCTATCATGGGTAAAATTGGTGCACTCGGTCGTGTACTCGGTCCTCGTGGATTGATGCCTAACCCGAAGAGTGGTACTGTAACTATGGATGTTGCTAAAGCTGTAAAAGAAGTAAAACAAGGTAAGATTGACTTTAAAGTTGATAAGAGCGGTATCGTTCATACTTCTATCGGTAAGGTATCATTCAGTCCTGATCAGATTCGCGACAACGCGAAAGAGTTTATCTCTACTCTGAACAAACTGAAACCGACCGCAGCAAAGGGTACATATATTAAGAGTATTTATCTTTCTAGTACAATGAGTGCGGGTATCAAGATCGACCCGAAATCAGTGGAAGAAATCTAATAAAACAGAGAAATAATGAGAAAGGAAGATAAAAATTCGATTATAGAGCAAATTGCTGCTACAGTAAAGGAATATAACCACTTCTACCTGGTAGACGTTACAGCGATGAACGCTACTGCTACAAGTGCATTGAGAAGAGATTGTTTCAAATCTGACATCAAATTGATGGTAGTTAAGAATACATTGCTTCACAAAGCTCTTGAGAGCCTGGAAGAAGACTTCTCTCCTCTTTACGGTTCTTTGAAAGGTACAACAGCTGTTATGTTTTGCAACACTGCAAACGTACCTGCTAAACTGATCAAGGACAAAGCTAAAGACGGAATTCCCGGACTGAAAGCTGCATATGCAGAAGAAAGCTTCTATATTGGTGCAGACCAATTGGATGCTCTCGTTGCTATCAAGAGTAAGAACGAAGTCATCGCCGATATCGTTGCATTGTTGCAATCTCCGGCCAAGAATGTTATTTCTGCTCTTCAATCAGGTGGTAACACCCTTCACGGAGTTCTCAAAACTCTTGGTGAGAGACCCGAATAATTTTCAAAAAACAACAAAGTATTTAAACAATTAAAATCATACAAAAAATGGCAGATTTGAAAGCTTTTGCAGAACAATTAGTTAACTTGACAGTAAAAGAAGTTAATGAACTTGCAACTATCCTTAAAGAAGAATACGGTATTGAACCTGCTGCTGCAGCTGTTGCTGTTGCTGCTGGTCCTGCAGCTGGTGCTGCTGCTGTAGAAGAAAAAACTTCTTTCGACGTAGTATTGAAGAGTGCTGGTGCAGCTAAACTTCAGGTTGTTAAGGCCGTTAAGGAAGCTTGTGGTCTTGGCTTGAAAGAAGCTAAGGACATGGTAGACGGTGCTCCTAGTGTAGTAAAAGAAGGTTTGGCTAAAGACGAAGCAGAATCATTGAAGAAAACATTGGAAGAAGCTGGAGCTGAAGTTGAACTTAAATAACATTAGCCTGGTAATCAGGTAATTCGGTTAGGAATCCTTCGCAAGAGGATTCTTAACCTTTTTGTGTATATATTTCAAATTAAGTTCTCCAAATTCATTGACAGATGTCTTCAAATACTGTAAATCAAAGAGTTAATTTTGCTTCGACTAAGAATCCGCTTGAATATCCGGATTTCCTGGAAGTACAATTGAAGTCATTCCAAGACTTTCTACAATTAGATACCCCACCTGAAAAGCGCAAGAATGAGGGTTTGTATAAAGTATTTGCTGAAAACTTCCCTATTGCCGATACAAGAAACAATTTTGTTCTTGAGTTTTTGGATTATTATATTGATCCGCCGCGCTATACCATCGATGATTGTATAGAGCGTGGGCTCACATATAGTGTTCCTTTGAAAGCGAAACTTAAGCTGTACTGTACTGACCCCGATCATGAGGATTTTGATACAGTTATTCAGGACGTATTCCTCGGCCCGATTCCTTATATGACTGACAAGGCTACTTTCGTCATTAACGGTGCCGAACGTGTAGTTGTGTCACAGCTTCACCGTTCTCCGGGTGTGTTCTTCGGTCAGAGTGTACATGCCAATGGTACGAAACTTTATTCGGCTCGTATTATCCCGTTTAAAGGTTCGTGGATTGAGTTTGCTACTGACATCAATAATGTGATGTATGCATACATCGACCGTAAGAAGAAATTGCCGGTAACTACTTTGTTACGTGCGATTGGCTTCGAGAACGATAAGGATATTCTTGAGATTTTCAACCTTGCAGAAGATGTGAAGGTAAACAAGACAAATCTGAAGAGAGTTCTAGGTCGTAAGTTAGCTGCACGTGTTTTGAAAACATGGATTGAAGATTTCGTTGATGAAGATACCGGTGAAGTGGTTTCTATCGAACGTAACGAGGTTATTATCGACCGTGAAACCGTGCTGGAGGAAGTACATATTGATGAAATTTTGGAATCGGGAGTTCAAAACATCCTTTTACATAAGGACGAGCCGAATCAATCTGATTTCTCTATTATATATAATACCCTGCAGAAGGACCCGAGTAACTCGGAAAAGGAAGCTGTGTTGTATATCTACCGTCAGTTGCGTAACGCTGATCCGGCTGATGACGCAAGTGCACGTGAAGTTATCAACAACTTGTTCTTCTCAGAAAAACGATATGACCTTGGTGATGTAGGTCGATACAGAATTAACAAGAAGTTGAATCTGACGACTGATATGGACGTGCGTGTCCTCACGAAGGAAGATATCATTGAAATCATTAAATATCTGATTGAGTTGATTAACTCAAAAGCGGATGTGGATGATATTGACCACTTGAGTAACCGTCGTGTGCGTACAGTTGGTGAGCAGCTTTCTAATCAGTTTGCTGTTGGTCTGGCTCGTATGTCTCGTACGATTCGTGAACGTATGAATGTTCGTGACAATGAAGTATTTACTCCGATCGATTTGATCAATGCGAAGACTATTTCTTCTGTGATCAACTCTTTCTTTGGAACAAATGCTTTGTCACAGTTCATGGACCAGACAAACCCGCTGGCTGAAATTACGCACAAGCGTCGTATGTCTGCACTGGGGCCTGGTGGTCTTTCTCGTGAACGTGCCGGATTTGAGGTTCGTGACGTTCACTATACACACTATGGTCGTCTATGCCCGATTGAGACTCCTGAAGGTCCGAATATCGGTTTGATCTCTTCCTTGTGTGTATTCGCTAAAATTAATGAGCTGGGATTCATTGAAACTCCGTACCGTAAAGTGGAAAACGGAAAAGTGGATCTTTCCGATAATGGTCTGGTTTATCTGACTGCTGAAGAAGAAGAAGAAAAGATTATTGCACAGGGTAATGCTCCGTTGAATGATGACGGTACATTTGTCCGCAATAAAGTTAAATCTCGTCAGGACGCTGACTTCCCGGTTGTAGAACCGTCTGAAGTAGATTTGATGGACGTTTCTCCTCAGCAGATTGCATCGATTGCTGCTTCACTGATTCCGTTCCTGGAACATGATGATGCTAACCGTGCATTGATGGGATCAAACATGATGCGCCAGGCAGTTCCTTTGTTGAGAAGTGAAGCTCCGATTGTAGGTACAGGTATCGAACGTCAGTTAGTGAGAGACTCTCGCACGCAGATTACTGCAGAAGGCGATGGTGTTGTTGACTTCGTTGATGCAACTACGATCCGTATTTTGTATGACCGTACAGAAGACGAAGAATTTGTAAGCTTCGAGCCTGCTTTGAAAGAATATAGAATTCCGAAGTTCCGTAAGACGAACCAGAACATGACTATTGACTTGCGTCCGATTTGTGACAAAGGTCAGCGCGTGAAGAAGGGTGACATCCTGACTGAAGGTTATTCTACCGAAAAGGGTGAATTAGCTTTGGGTAAAAACCTGTTGGTTGCTTATATGCCATGGAAGGGATATAACTATGAGGATGCTATCGTATTGAACGAACGCGTGGTTCGCGAGGACTTGTTGACTTCTGTTCACGTAGAAGAATACTCTCTGGAAGTTCGTGAAACGAAGCGCGGTATGGAAGAATTGACTTCTGATATTCCGAATGTAAGTGAGGAAGCTACTAAAGACCTGGATGAAAATGGTATCGTAAGAATCGGTGCGCGTATCGAACCGGGTGATATCATGATCGGTAAGATTACTCCGAAAGGTGAATCTGATCCTTCTCCGGAAGAAAAACTGCTTCGTGCTATCTTCGGTGATAAGGCAGGTGATGTGAAAGATGCTTCTTTAAAAGCTTCTCCTTCTTTGAAAGGTGTTGTTATTGATAAGAAACTTTTCTCACGTGTAATCAAGAACCGTAGCTCTAAACTGGCGGATAAAGCATTGTTGCCTAAGATTGACGATGAGTTTGAATCAAAGGTTGCAGACTTGAAGCGTATTCTGGTTAAGAAACTGATGACTTTGACTGAAGGCAAGGTTTCTCAGGGTGTGAAAGACTACTTGGGCGCAGAAGTTATTGCTAAGGGATCTAAGTTCAGTGCTTCTGATTTTGATTCACTTGACTTTACTTCTATTCAGCTGAGTAACTGGACTAGTGATGACCATACTAATGGTATGGTTCGTGATCTGGTTATGAACTTTATCAAGAAATACAAAGAACTGGATGCTGAATTGAAACGTAAGAAGTTTGCTATCACTATCGGTGATGAACTTCCGGCTGGTATCATTCAGATGGCTAAAGTATATATTGCTAAGAAACGTAAGATTGGTGTAGGTGATAAGATGGCAGGTCGTCACGGAAACAAGGGTATCGTGTCACGTGTTGTACGTCAGGAAGATATGCCGTTCTTGGCAGATGGTACTCCGGTTGACATTGTACTGAATCCGTTGGGTGTGCCTTCTCGTATGAACATTGGTCAGATTTTTGAAGCTGTATTAGGTCGTGCCGGAAAAACTTTGGGCGTGAAATTTGCAACTCCTATTTTTGACGGTGCTACGATGGACGACTTGGATCAGTGGACAGACAAAGCGGGATTGCCACGTTACTGTAAAACTTATCTTTGTGATGGTGGTACAGGTGAGCAATTTGACCAGGCAGCAACCGTAGGTGTGACTTATATGCTGAAGCTGGGGCACATGGTTGAAGACAAGATGCACGCTCGTTCTATCGGTCCGTACTCATTGATTACTCAGCAACCTCTTGGTGGTAAAGCACAATTCGGTGGTCAGCGTTTCGGAGAAATGGAGGTTTGGGCACTCGAAGGCTTCGGTGCTGCTCATATCCTGCAGGAAATCTTGACTATTAAGTCTGACGACGTAGTAGGACGTTCTAAGGCTTATGAAGCAATTGTGAAAGGTGAACCGATGCCGCAACCCGGTATTCCGGAATCCTTGAACGTATTGTTACACGAGTTGAGAGGTTTAGGTTTGAGTATCAACCTAGAATAAAATAATGAAAGAATGCAGGATGTCAATAGGCCGATGAAGGTCTGTTGACATTCGCATCTTCTTCAATTTCCAATGATTCAATTATCAAATCTCAATTATATAGAGTATGGCTTTTAGAAAAGAAAATAAGACGAAAAGCAATTTCTCGAAGATCTCAATTGGTCTGGCTTCTCCGGAAGAAATCCTAGAGAATTCGAGTGGTGAAGTTTTGAAGCCTGAAACCATAAATTACCGTACGTACAAACCCGAACGCGATGGTTTGTTCTGCGAGCGCATTTTTGGTCCCATTAAGGATTACGAATGCCATTGCGGTAAATATAAGCGTATCCGTTATAAAGGTATCGTCTGCGACCGTTGTGGTGTAGAAGTTACAGAAAAGAAAGTACGCCGTGAACGTATGGGACATATACAGCTGGTGGTGCCGGTGGCACACATCTGGTATTTCCGTTCGCTTCCAAATAAGATCGGTTATTTGCTCGGACTGCCGACAAAGAAGCTGGATTCGATTATATATTACGAACGTTATGTTGTTATTCAGCCGGGTGTAAAGGCTGAAGATGGCATTGCCGAATATGATTTACTTTCTGAAGAAGAATATCTGGATATTCTGGATACACTTCCGAAGGACAATCAATATCTGGAGGATAATGATCCGAATAAGTTCATCGCTAAGATGGGAGCTGAAGCAATCTATGATTTGCTGGCTCGTTTGGATCTGGATGCTCTGTCTTATGAATTGCGTCACCGTGCAGGCAATGATGCTTCACAGCAACGTAAGAATGAGGCATTGAAACGTCTGCAGGTTGTAGAATCGTTCCGTGCATCACGTGGACGTAACAAGCCGGAATGGATGATTGTACGTATCGTACCGGTTATTCCGCCCGAACTTCGTCCATTGGTTCCATTGGATGGTGGTCGTTTTGCTACTTCTGACTTGAATGACCTTTATCGTCGTGTTATCATTCGTAACAACCGTCTGAAGAGATTGATCGAAATCAAAGCTCCGGAAGTAATCTTGCGTAATGAGAAACGTATGCTTCAGGAATCTGTAGACTCATTGTTCGATAATTCACGTAAATCAAGTGCAGTGAAGACGGATGCTAACCGCCCGTTGAAATCACTGTCTGATAGCTTGAAAGGTAAACAAGGACGTTTCCGTCAGAACTTGCTGGGTAAACGTGTTGACTACTCTGCACGTTCGGTAATTGTCGTTGGTCCGGAACTGAAGATGGGTGAGTGCGGTATTCCTAAATTGATGGCTGCCGAACTTTATAAGCCGTTTATTATCCGTAAGCTCATTGAACGTGGTATCGTTAAGACGGTGAAATCTGCAAAGAAGATTGTAGATCGTAAGGAAGCGGTGATCTGGGATATTCTGGAACACGTAATGAAAGGACATCCTGTACTGTTGAACCGTGCTCCGACATTGCACCGTTTGGGTATCCAGGCATTCCAGCCGAAGATGATCGAAGGCAAAGCTATCCAGTTGCACCCGTTGGCATGTACGGCATTCAACGCCGACTTTGACGGTGACCAGATGGCTGTTCACTTGCCTTTGAGTAACGAAGCAATTCTTGAAGCTCAGATGTTGATGCTTCAGTCACATAATATCCTGAATCCGGCAAATGGTGCGCCTATTACTGTGCCTGCACAGGATATGGTTCTTGGTTTGTATTATATTACCAAGTTGCGTGCCGGTGCTAAGGGAGAAGGACTTACATTCTACGGACCGGAAGAAGCATTAATTGCTTATAATGAAGGTAAGGTAGATATTCATGCTCCGGTAAAGGTTATCGTGAAAGACGTTGATGAAAATGGTAACATTGTTGACGTTATGCGTGAAACCTCTGTAGGACGTGTGATTGTTAATGAAATTGTTCCTCCTGAAGCAGGTTATATCAATACGATTATTTCTAAGAAATCTCTTCGTGATATCATTAGTGATGTAATCAAGGTTTGTGGTGTGGCTAAAGCTGCAGACTTCTTGGATGGAATCAAGAACTTAGGTTACCAAATGGCCTTTAAGGGTGGTTTGTCATTCAACTTGGGTGATATTATTATCCCGAAAGAAAAAGAGACATTGGTACAAAAAGGTTACGACGAAGTTGAACAAGTCGTAAATAACTATAATATGGGGTTCATTACCAACAACGAACGTTATAATCAGGTAATTGATATCTGGACACATGTGAACTCTGAGTTGTCTAACATCTTGATGAAAACTATTTCTTCGGATGACCAAGGATTTAACTCTGTATACATGATGCTGGATTCGGGTGCCCGTGGTTCTAAAGAACAGATTCGTCAGTTGTCCGGTATGCGTGGTTTGATGGCTAAGCCCCAGAAAGCTGGTGCTGAAGGTGGTCAGATTATTGAAAACCCGATCTTGTCAAACTTTAAAGAGGGACTTTCTGTGTTGGAGTACTTTATCTCCACTCACGGTGCCCGTAAAGGTTTGGCGGATACCGCTTTGAAGACTGCCGATGCCGGATATTTGACTCGTCGTCTGGTAGACGTTTCTCACGACGTGATCATCACAGAAGAAGACTGCGGTACACTTCGTGGATTGGTTTGTACAGACTTGAAGAATAACGATGAAGTAATCGCTACCCTGTATGAACGCATCTTAGGTCGTGTTTCTGTACATGATATTATTCATCCTACTACAGGCGAATTGCTTGTTGCCGGTGGTGAAGAAATCACAGAAGAAGTTGCTAAGAAGATTCAGGATTCTCCGATTGAAAGCGTTGAAATCCGTTCTGTATTGACTTGTGAAGCGAAGAAGGGTGTTTGTGCTAAGTGTTACGGACGTAACCTGGCAACAAGCCGCATGGTTCAGAAGGGTGAGGCTGTCGGTGTAATTGCTGCTCAGTCAATCGGTGAGCCGGGTACACAGTTGACATTGCGTACATTCCACGCCGGTGGTACTGCTGCGAATATTGCGGCAAATGCAAGTATTGTGGCTAAGAACAGTGCTCGTCTGGAATTTGAAGAACTTCGTACGGTAGATATCGTAGACGAAATGGGTGAAGCTGCAAAAGTAGTGGTAGGCCGTTTGGCTGAAGTTCGTTTTGTGGACGTAAATACTGGTATCGTTCTTTCTACGCACAATGTACCTTATGGTTCTACATTATATGTTTCGGATGGTGATCTGGTTGAAAAGGGTAAGTTAATTGCTAAATGGGACCCGTTCAATGCCGTTATTATAACTGAAGCAACTGGTAAGATTGAATTCGAAGGTGTAATTGAGAATGTTACTTATAAAGTGGAATCGGATGAAGCAACCGGTCTTCGTGAAATCATTATTATTGAATCTAAGGATAAAACGAAAGTTCCTTCGGCTCATATCCTGACAGAAGACGGTGATTTGATTCGTACTTATAATTTACCGGTAGGTGGTCACGTGATTATTGAAAATGGTCAGAAAGTGAAAGCCGGTGAAGTAATCGTGAAGATTCCGCGTGCTGTAGGTAAGGCGGGTGACATCACGGGTGGTCTTCCTCGTGTTACTGAGTTGTTTGAAGCACGTAATCCGTCTAATCCTGCTGTCGTTTCTGAAATTGACGGTGAGGTTACAATGGGTAAGATCAAGCGTGGTAACCGTGAAATCATCGTAACTTCGAAAACAGGTGAAGTGAAGAAGTATCTTGTTGCATTGTCCAAACAGATTCTGGTTCAGGAGAACGACTATGTGCGTGCTGGTACTCCATTATCTGACGGTGCTACTACTCCGGCTGATATCCTGGCAATTAAAGGTCCTACGGCTGTACAGGAATATATTGTGAATGAAGTTCAGGATGTATACCGTCTGCAGGGTGTGAAGATCAATGATAAGCATTTTGAGATTATCGTTCGCCAGATGATGCGTAAGGTTCAGATCGATGAGCCGGGTGATACTCGCTTCTTGGAACAACAGGTAGTGGATAAGCTTGAGTTTATGGAAGAGAACGATCGTATCTGGGGTAAGAAAGTCGTTGTTGATGCAGGTGATTCTCAGAATATGCAGCCGGGACAGATTGTGACTGCCCGCAAGTTGCGTGATGAGAACAGTATGCTGAAGCGCCGTGACTTGAAACCTGTTGAGGTACGTGATGCTGTAGCTGCAACTTCTACTCAGATTCTTCAGGGTATTACGCGTGCTGCACTGCAGACTTCAAGCTTTATGTCAGCTGCATCCTTCCAGGAAACAACGAAGGTATTGAATGAGGCTGCTATCAATGGCAAGACAGATAAACTTGAAGGAATGAAGGAAAACGTAATTTGCGGTCACTTAATTCCGGCAGGTACAGGTCAGCGTGAATTTGAAAAGATTATCGTTGGTTCAAAAGAAGAGTATGATCGTATCTTGGCGAACAAGAAGACAGTACTTGATTACAATGAAGTAGAATAATACAATTCAATTGACTATATGAAAAAGGAGCGATTGCTGTAATAGGGCAGTTGCTCCTTTTTTTGTTTCTTTTACCTGACTGTATCATTCTTATCTCGATAAAATTTTGTTATTTTGCAAAAAAACATTTTATCTTATTTAATATGGAAGAACAAAATAACAACCAGTTACAGATCGAGTTGAAAGAAGAAGTAGCGCAAGGAACTTATGCGAATCTTGCAATCATTACTCATTCAAGCTCAGAGTTTATTCTAGACTTTGTACGGGTTATGCCAGGAGTGCCGAAAGCAGGAGTGCAATCTCGTATTATAGTAGCTCCAGAACACGCAAAACGCTTGTTGCGGGCATTGGAGGATAACATAGCAAAGTATGAACGTGCTTTTGGACCTATTCGTATTTCTGAAGAGTCACCGATGCCTCCGCTAAGTGTTGTAAAAGGCGAAGCATGAGGTTGATATAAAAACATTAAAAAAGAAAAAAAAGTTGTAGCGCATTGAATATTCAAATATTATTCGTATTTTTGCAGCCCAAAATGTATAGTTACGAAATTAATATAACAATAATATAAATCAAAAAACAATTAAAATGCCTACAATTCAGCAATTAGTAAGAAAAGGACGCGAAGTGCTGGTGGAGAAAAGTAAATCTCCAGCCTTGGATTCATGTCCTCAAAGACGTGGCGTTTGCGTGAGAGTATACACTACTACTCCGAAGAAGCCGAACTCTGCAATGCGTAAAGTAGCTCGTGTACGTTTGACTAACCAAAAAGAGGTGAACTCATACATTCCGGGAGAAGGACACAACTTGCAGGAACACTCAATCGTTTTGGTACGTGGCGGTCGTGTAAAAGACCTTCCTGGTGTACGTTACCACATTGTACGTGGTACACTTGATACTGCAGGTGTTGCTGGTCGTACTCAAAGACGTTCTAAATACGGAGCTAAGCGTCCGAAACCAGGACAAGCTGCGCCGGCTAAGAAAAAATAAGGATTAAAACCTAATTAGAATTAAAGTAATAACTTACGTTTTAGTTTGTTGGAAATGCTAAAGGTTGAGTAAATTCTCCGGTGGGAGAGTTGAAGAAGTCAAGAAGTAGACAACCAAGAACAAAAACATTATTTTTCAAACAAATGAGAAAAGCAAAACCCAAAAAACGCGTAATCCTTCCGGATCCCGTTTTTAATGACCAAAAGGTTTCTAAGTTTGTAAACCATTTGATGTATGATGGTAAAAAGAATGCGTCTTATGAAATCTTTTATGCCGCTCTGGAAACAGTGAAAGCAAAACTTCCTAACGAAGAAAAATCAGCTCTCGAAATCTGGAAAAAGGCTTTGGATAATGTAACTCCGCAAGTAGAAGTAAAATCTCGTCGTGTAGGTGGTGCTACCTTCCAGGTTCCTACTGAAATCCGTCCTGATCGTAAAGAATCGGTTTCAATGAAAAACTTGATTCTGTTTGCTCGCAAAAGAGGTGGTAAATCTATGGCAGACAAATTGGCTGCTGAAATCATGGATGCCTTTAACGAACAAGGTGGTGCATACAAACGTAAAGAAGATATGCATAGAATGGCTGAAGCTAACCGTGCATTTGCCCATTTCAGATTCTAATACTATAAGAATATAACCGATTTAGATTAAAAACTTAAAGTAAAGGAATAAGAAAATGGCAAAGACAGATTTACATTTGACTCGTAATATCGGTATCATGGCTCACATTGATGCCGGAAAAACAACAACTTCTGAACGTATCCTGTTCTACACTGGATTGACTCACAAAATTGGTGAGGTACACGATGGCGCTGCAACAATGGACTGGATGGAACAGGAGCAAGAACGTGGTATTACTATTACATCTGCTGCAACAACAACAAGATGGAAATATGCTGGTGATACTTATAAAATCAACTTGATTGACACTCCGGGACACGTTGACTTTACTGCTGAAGTAGAACGTTCGTTACGTATCCTGGATGGTGCTGTGGCTGCTTACTGTGCAGTAGGTGGTGTAGAACCTCAATCAGAAACTGTATGGCGTCAAGCTGATAAGTATAATGTGCCACGTATTGCGTACGTAAACAAAATGGACCGTTCGGGTGCTGACTTCTTTGAGGTTGTACGCCAGATGAAAGCTGTTTTGGGTGCTAATCCTTGTCCAATCGTTGTTCCTATTGGTGCTGAGGAAACCTTCAAAGGTCTAGTAGACTTGATTAAAATGAAAGCTATCTATTGGCATGATGAAACAATGGGGGCTGACTATACAGTTGAAGAAATACCGGCAGATCTCGTTGATGAAGCAAATGAATGGAGAGATAAAATGCTTGAAAAGGTAGCTGAGTTTGACGATGCTTTGATGGAGAAATATTTCGACGATCCTTCTACTATTACAGAAGAAGAAGTGTTGAGAGCTCTCCGCAATGCAACAGTTCAGATGGCAGTTGTACCAATGTTGTGTGGCTCTTCATTTAAGAATAAGGGTGTTCAGACATTGTTGGATTATGTTTGTGCTTTCTTGCCTTCTCCATTGGATACTGAGAATGTGATTGGTACAAATCCGAATACAGGTGCAGAAGAAGATCGTAAACCGAGTGATGATGAGAAAACATCAGCTTTGGCATTTAAGATTGCTACTGACCCTTATGTAGGTCGTTTGACTTTCTTCCGTGTATATTCGGGTAAGATTGAAGCTGGTTCTTATATCTATAATTCTCGCTCTGGTAAGAAAGAACGTGTTTCTCGTCTGTTCCAGATGCATTCAAACAAGCAGAATCCGGTTGAAGTAATCGGTGCTGGTGATATTGGTGCAGGTGTAGGTTTTAAAGATATTCATACAGGTGATACGCTTTGTGATGAAACAGCTCCGATCGTATTAGAGTCTATGGACTTCCCAGAACCGGTAATCGGTATTGCAGTTGAGCCTAAAACTCAGAAAGACATGGATAAATTGTCTAACGGTTTGGCTAAGCTCGCTGAAGAAGATCCGACATTTACAGTTAAGACTGATGAGCAAACAGGACAGACTGTAATCTCTGGTATGGGTGAGTTGCACTTGGATATCATTATTGACCGTTTGAAACGTGAATTTAAAGTAGAATGTAACCAAGGTAAACCTCAGGTTAATTATAAAGAAGCTATCACTAAGACAGTTGATCTTCGTGAAGTTTATAAGAAACAGTCTGGTGGTCGTGGTAAGTTTGCAGATATTATCGTTAAGATCGGTCCTGTTGATGAAGATTTCAAAGAAGGCGGATTGCAGTTTATCGATGAAGTGAAGGGTGGTAATATTCCTAAAGAATTTATTCCTTCAGTTCAGAAAGGTTTCACAAGCGCAATGAAGAACGGTGTGTTGGCCGGATATCCGTTGGATTCAATGAAAGTAACTTTGATTGATGGTTCATTCCACCCGGTTGACTCTGACCAGTTGTCTTTCGAAATCTGTGCTATTCAGGCATATAAGAATGCATGTGCTAAAGCTGGTCCGGTATTGATGGAGCCTATCATGAAACTGGAGGTTGTTACTCCGGAAGAAAACATGGGTGATGTGATCGGTGACTTGAATAAGCGTCGTGGCCAGGTTGAAGGGATGGAATCTAGCCGTTCCGGTGCTCGTATCGTGAAAGCAATGGTGCCACTGGCTGAAATGTTTGGTTATGTAACAGCGTTACGTACTATTACATCAGGTCGCGCAACTTCATCAATGGTATATTCTCATCACGCTCAAGTTTCTAACTCTATTGCTAAGGCAGTATTGGAAGAAGTAAAAGGACGTGCTGATTTACTCTAAAAGAATATCAAAAGCAGCAGGCTAGCGAATGACTCTTAGCCTGCCGCTTTATCTTATTTATAAATATATTAATTTAAAACCATAATGAGTCAGAAAATTAGAATTAAATTGAAATCTTACGACCACAACTTGGTTGACAAGTCAGCTGAGAAAATTGTAAGAACTGTAAAAGCTACAGGTGCTATCGTTAGCGGTCCAATACCTCTGCCTACGCACAAACGTATCTTTACTGTGAACCGTTCGACTTTCGTAAATAAAAAGTCTCGTGAGCAATTTGAACTCTCTTCTTATAAGAGATTAATCGACATCTATAGCTCAACAGCTAAGACAGTAGATGCTTTGATGAAGTTGGAATTGCCAAGTGGTGTGGAAGTAGAAATTAAAGTTTGATAATTAAAAATTAGTGAAATGCCAGGATTATTAGGAAAAAAAATCGGAATGACATCCGTTTTCAGTGCTGATGGTAAGAATGTACCATGCACTGTTATCGAAGCAGGTCCTTGTGTTGTTACTCAGGTTAAAACTGTCGAAAAAGATGGCTATGCAGCTGTTCAGTTGGGTTTTCAGGACAAAAAGGAAAAACATACAACTAAACCGTTGATGGGTCACTTTAAGAGAGCTGGAGTAACACCGAAGAGACACTTGGCCGAGTTCAAAGAATTTGAAACAGAGTTGAATCTGGGTGATACTATTACTGTAGAGATGTTTAATGACGCTACTTTCGTAGATGTTGTCGGAACTTCTAAAGGTAAAGGCTTCCAGGGTGTAGTTAAGAGACATGGTTTCGGTGGTGTAGGTCAAGCTACTCACGGTCAGCATAATCGTGCTCGTAAGCCGGGTTCTATCGGTGCTTGTTCTTATCCAGCTAAAGTATTCAAAGGAATGCGCATGGGCGGACAGCTCGGTGGTGACAGAGTTACTGTTCAAAACTTGCAGGTATTAAAAGTAATCGCGGATCATAACCTTCTTTTGATCAAAGGTTCTATCCCGGGTTGCAAAGGTTCAATCGTAATAATTGAGAAATAATGGAAGTTAACGTATATAACATTAAAGGTGAAGACACTGGGAGAAAGGTTACGTTAAACGAATCTATCTTCGGAATTGAGCCCAACGACCACGCTATCTATTTGGATGTAAAGCAATTTATGGCCAACCAGCGTCAGGGTACTCATAAGTCAAAAGAAAGAAGTGAAATCAGTGGCTCTACTCGTAAGATCGGTCGCCAGAAAGGTGGTGGTGGAGCACGTCGTGGTGATATGAATTCACCGGTGCTCGTTGGTGGTGCTCGTGTTTTTGGTCCGAAACCAAGAGACTACTTCTTCAAGTTGAATAAAAAAGTTAAGACATTGGCTCGTAAGTCAGCATTGTCTTATAAAGTTCAGAACAACGCGCTTATTGTTGTTGAAGACTTCGTTTTTGAAGCTCCTAAGACAAAAGATTTCGTTGCTATGACAAAAAATCTTAAAGTTTCCGATAAAAAGCTACTCGTAATTTTACCGGAAGCAAATAAAAACGTATATTTGTCAGCTCGTAACATAGAGGGTGCAAACGTGCAGACTGTCTCAGGATTAAATACTTACAGAGTATTGAATGCTGGGGTTGTTGTGCTTACAGAAAACTCTCTGAAGGCTATTGACAATATCTTAATTTAAAAAGGAGGCTTAAATAATGGGAATTATTATTAAACCGTTGGTAACAGAGAAAATGACTGCAATCACTGATAAGCTGAATCGTTTCGGCTTTGTTGTACGTCCTGATGCTAACAAACTGGAAATTAAGAAGGAAGTTGAAGCTCTTTATAATGTTACTGTAGTTGATGTGAATACAGTGAAGTATGCAGGCAAAAATAAAAGCCGTTATACTAAAGCAGGTATCATCAATGGCCGTACGAATGCATTCAAAAAAGCAATTGTAACATTGAAAGAAGGAGATACTATTGATTTTTATAGTAATATTTAATAAAAATGGCAGTACGTAAATTAAAGCCCACAACACCGGGGCAAAGACATAAAATTATTGGTACTTTCGAAGAAATTACTGCATCAGTACCAGAAAAGTCTCTTGTATATGGTAAGAAATCATCTGGTGGTCGTAACAACGAAGGTAAGATGACTATGCGCTACATTGGTGGCGGTCATAGAAAGGTGATTAGAGTTGTTGATTTCAAGAGAAATAAGGACGGTGTTCCAGCAGTAGTTAAAACAATCGAATACGACCCGAATCGTTCGGCTCGTATCGCTCTGTTATTTTATGCTGATGGAGAAAAAAGATATATTATTGCTCCCAATGGATTGCAAGTTGGTGCGACTCTGATGTCGGGTGAAACAGCAGCGCCAGAGATTGGTAATACTCTTCCCCTTCAGAACATTCCGGTTGGTACTGTAATTCACAATATTGAGTTACGTCCGGGACAGGGTGCTGCTCTGGTTAGATCAGCTGGAAACTTTGCTCAGTTAACTTCTCGTGAGGGTAAGTATTGTGTGATTAAATTGCCTTCAGGTGAAGTAAGACAGATTCTTAGCACTTGTAAAGCTACTATCGGTAGTGTTGGTAACTCAGATCATGGATTGGAACGCTCAGGTAAGGCTGGACGTTCTCGTTGGCAAGGTCGTCGTCCTCGTAACCGTGGTGTTGTAATGAACCCGGTTGATCACCCGATGGGTGGTGGTGAAGGACGTTCTTCCGGAGGACATCCAAGATCTCGTAAGGGATTGTACGCTAAGGGACTTAAGACTAGAGCTCCTAAGAAACAATCGTCTAAGTACATTATTGAGAGAAGAAAAAAGTAATCTGATTAATTGAGTAAACTATGAGTCGTTCATTAAAAAAAGGTCCATATATTAACGTAAAGCTTGAAAAGAGAATTTTTGCCATGAATGAATCTGGCAAAAAAGTCGTAGTAAAGACATGGGCCAGAGCTTCAATGATTTCGCCTGATTTTGTAGGCCATACAGTTGCAGTTCACAATGGAAATAAATTTATTCCTGTATATGTTACCGAAAATATGGTAGGACACAAGTTGGGCGAATTCGCTCCAACTCGTACATTCAGAGGACACGCTGGTAACAAGAAAAGATAACAGGAATTATTTGAAATAATAAAGTAATAAATATAATGGGAGCAAGAAAAAAAATATCGGCTGAAAAAAGAAAAGAAGCCCTTAAGACCATGTATTTTGCTAAATTGCAAAATGTTCCTACTTCTCCACGTAAGATGCGCTTAGTCGCTGATATGATTCGTGGTATGGAAGTGAACAGAGCACTTGGTGTTTTGAAATTTTCTTCAAAAGAAGCTGCTGCAAGAGTGGAAAAATTGCTTCGCTCTGCAATTGCTAACTGGGAACAGAAAAACGAACGTAAAGCAGAAAGTGGCGAATTGTTCGTAACACAGATTTTTGTTGATGGTGGAGCTACACTCAAAAGAATGAGACCGGCACCACAGGGTAGAGGTTATAGAATTCGCAAACGTTCAAATCACGTAACATTGTTCGTTGGTGCTAAAAGTAATAACGAAGATCAAAATTAAGGTAGATGGGACAAAAAGTTAATCCAATAAGCAACCGTTTAGGAATTATCAGAGGATGGGATTCTAACTGGTATGGTGGAAATGATTACGGTGATTCTTTGCTGGAAGATAGCAAAATCCGTAAATATCTTAATGCAAGACTTGCAAAGGCAAGTGTATCAAGAATCGTAATTGAACGTACGCTGAAGCTCGTTACTATTACCGTTTGCACTGCTCGCCCGGGTATTATCATCGGTAAAGGTGGCCAAGAAGTTGATAAGTTAAAAGAAGAGTTGAAGAAGGTTACCGACAAAGATATTCAGATTAATATCTTTGAAGTGAAAAGACCGGAACTGGATGCTGTAATTGTTGCTAACAACATTGCTCGCCAGGTAGAAGGTAAAATTGCCTACCGCCGTGCCATTAAAATGGCTATCGCAAATACAATGCGTATGGGTGCTGAAGGTATCAAAATTCAGATTTCAGGACGTTTGAATGGAGCTGAAATGGCTCGTTCTGAAATGTATAAAGAAGGAAGAACTCCGTTACACACTTTCAGAGCTGATATCGACTACTGTCATGCTGAAGCATTGACTAAAGTGGGTCTTTTAGGTATCAAAGTTTGGATTTGTAGAGGTGAAGTGTTTGGTAAGAAAGAATTAGCTCCGAACTTTACACAAAGCAAAGAAAGTGGTCGTGGAAACAATGGTGGAAACAACGGCGGAAAGAACTTCAAAAGAAAGAAAAATAATCGCTAAACGAATTTGAATTTTAGGAAACTATGTTACAACCGAAAAAGACAAAATTCAGAAGACAACAAAAAGGCCGTCAGAAAGGTAATGCCCAGAGAGGCAACCAGCTGGCCTTTGGTTCTTTTGGCATAAAGGCTTTGGAGACTAAGTGGATTACAGGCCGTCAGATCGAAGCTGCTCGTATTGCAGTAACAAGATATATGCAACGTCAAGGACAGATCTGGATCCGTATATTCCCGGATAAACCAATTACTAGAAAACCTGCCGATGTGCGTATGGGTAAAGGTAAAGGTGCTCCCGAGGGATTTGTGGCTCCTGTAACTCCAGGTAGAATCATTATTGAAGCTGAAGGAGTATCTTACGAAATCGCGAAAGAAGCATTGCGCTTAGCTGCTCAAAAGCTTCCTATTACAACGAAGTTTGTCGTAAGACGTGATTATGATATTCAAAATCAAAATGCGTAAGTGTTATGAAAATTGCAGAAATTAAAGAAATGACTACTAATGATTTAGTAGAAAGAGTAGAGGCAGAAACAGCTAATTATAACCAGATGGTTATCAATCATTCTATTTCTCCTTTGGAAAATCCTGCTCAAATCAAACAATTACGCAGGACTATTGCGCGTATGAAAACAGAATTACGCCAAAGAGAACTTAACAATAAATGATCAGCTTGATGGAAGCAAGAAATTTAAGAAAAGAAAGAACAGGGGTTGTATTGAGCAACAAGATGGAAAAAACTATCACAGTTGCTGCCAAGTTTAAAGAAAAACACCCTATATATGGTAAGTTCGTTAGTAAAACGAAGAAGTACCATGCTCATGATGAAAAGAATGAATGCAATATCGGTGATACTGTACGCATCATGGAAACTCGTCCTTTGAGCAAGACTAAAAGATGGAGATTAGTAGAAATAATTGAAAGAGCTAAGTAATTATGATACAAGTAGAATCCAGACTTACAGTATGTGATAACAGTGGAGCTAAAGAAGCTTTGTGTATCCGTGTATTGGGTGGCACAGGTCGTCGTTATGCTTCAGTAGGAGATGTTATTGTAGTTTCCGTAAAGAGTGTTATCCCTTCGAGTGATGTTAAAAAAGGTGCAGTATCAAAGGCTTTGATTGTACGTACGAAGAAAGAAATCCGTCGTCCTGATGGTTCTTATATACGTTTTGATGATAATGCTTGCGTGTTGCTTAATAATGCAGGTGAAATTAGAGGAAGTCGTATTTTCGGTCCTGTAGCAAGAGAACTTCGTGCTACAAACATGAAGGTTGTGTCACTTGCGCCTGAGGTACTTTAATTTTGTAAAAGATTTGAGTAATGAGTAAATTACATATTAAAAAAGGCGATACAGTTTACGTAAATGCTGGCGAAGATAAGGGCAAAACTGGTCGTGTATTGAAGGTTCTTGTTAAAGAAGGTCGTGCAATTGTTGAGGGTATCAATATGGTATCTAAGAGCACTAAGCCGAATGCAAAGAATCCGCAGGGTGGTATTGTGAAGCAAGAAGCTTCTATTCACATTTCAAACTTGAACCCGGTTGATCCAAAAACTGGTAAAGCAACGCGTATTGGGAGAAGAAAGAGTTCTGAAGGAACTTTAGTGCGTTATTCTAAAAAATCAGGAGAGGAGATTTAGTAATGAGTAATACTGCTAGCCTAAAGAAAGAATATGCAGATCGTATTGCACCTGCATTGAAATCACAATTCCAGTATTCTTCAACGATGCAGGTACCCGTACTTAAGAAGATTGTTATCAATCAAGGTTTAGGTATGGCTGTTGCTGATAAGAAGATTATTGAAGTAGCAATCAATGAAATGACAGCTATCACAGGTCAGAAGGCCGTAGCTACCATTTCTCGTAAAGATATCGCAAACTTTAAGTTACGTAAAAAAATGCCGATTGGCGTTATGGTAACTTTGCGCCGTGAGAGAATGTATGAATTCTTGGAAAAACTAGTTCGTGTAGCTCTTCCTCGTATTCGTGACTTCAAAGGTATCGAAAGTAAGTTTGATGGTAAAGGTAACTATACCCTTGGTATTCAGGAACAAATCATTTTCCCTGAAATAAATATCGATAGTATTACAAGAATTCTCGGAATGAATATTACCTTTGTAACCTCTGCGGAGACAGATGAAGAAGGTTATGCCTTGTTGAAGGAATTCGGTTTACCTTTTAAAAACGCTAAAAAAGATTAATAGAATATGGCAAAGGAATCAATGAAGGCACGTGAAGTAAAGCGTGCTAAATTAGTAGCCAGATACGCCGAGAAAAGAGCTGCTTTGAAGCAAATCGTGAGAACAGGTGAACCTGCCGATGCTTTTGAAGCTGCACAGAAATTGCAAGAGTTGCCTAAGAATTCAAATCCGATTCGTATGCACAACCGTTGCAAACTGACTGGTCGTCCAAAAGGTTATATCCGTCAGTTCGGAATTTCAAGAATCCAGTTCCGTGAGATGGCATCTAACGGTCTGATCCCGGGCGTAAAGAAAGCAAGCTGGTAATTATTGTTTAAATATTGTCAGGGAAGTCCTGATTAATTTAATTTATTTTTATATGACTGATCCAATAGCAGATTATTTGACGAGGTTGCGGAACGCAATTGGTGCTAAGCACAGAGTTGTAGAAGTTCCCGCTTCGAACTTGAAAAAAGAAATCACTAAGATTCTTTTTGAAAAAGGCTACATTCTTAACTATAAGTTTGTAGAAGATGGTCCTCAAGGAACTATTAAGGTTGCCTTGAAGTATGATTCTGTTAACAAAGTTAACGCAATCAAAAAATTAGAAAGAGTATCTTCTCCGGGTATGCGTAAGTATACTGGTTACAAAGATATGCCGCGTGTTATTAATGGGCTGGGTATTGCTATAATATCTACTTCCAAAGGTGTAATGACTAACAAAGAAGCTGCTGAACTGAAAATCGGTGGTGAAGTCTTGTGTTACGTATATTAATTTAGGAGGAATAAGCAATGTCAAGAATAGGAAAATTACCCATTAGTATCCCTGCTGGAGTGACAGTCACTCTGAAGGATGATGTGGTTACCGTTAAGGGACCCAAAGGCGAACTTAGCCAATATGTGAATCCTGCTATCAATGTTGCCATTGAAGACGGACACGTGACTTTAACAGAAAACGAAAAAGAAATGATTGATAACCCGAAGCAAAAACATGCTTTCCACGGTTTGTATCGTTCTTTAGTTCATAACATGGTTGTGGGCGTGTCTGAAGGATATAAAAAGGAACTGGAACTTGTCGGTGTAGGTTACCGTGCTTCTAACCAAGGTAACATCATTGAACTGGCTTTAGGTTATACACACAATATTTTCATTCAATTGCCTGCTGAGGTGAAAGTTGAAACTAAGTCTGAAAGAAATAAGAACCCTCTTATTATATTGGAATCGTGTGACAAACAATTGCTTGGTCAAGTTTGCTCTAAAATACGTTCTTTCCGTAAGCCTGAACCATATAAGGGTAAAGGTATTAAGTTTGTTGGCGAAGTAATTCGTAGAAAGTCTGGTAAATCAGCCGGCGCTAAGTAATTCATATAAAATTAGATTATTATGACAACAAAAATAGAAAGACGAGTTAAGATCAAATATAGAGTACGCAATAAGATCTCAGGTACTGCTGAACGTCCGCGTATGAGTGTATTTAGAAGTAACAAGCAAATTTATGTCCAGATTATCGATGATCTTTCTGGTAAGACACTGGCTGCTGCTTCTTCTTTAGGTATGGCTGAGAAAGTCGCAAAGAAAGAACAAGCTGCTAAAGTTGGTGAAATGATTGCTAAAAAGGCTCAGGAAGCAGGTATAACTACTGTTGTTTTCGACCGTAATGGTTACTTGTATCATGGGAGAGTAAAAGAAGTAGCTGATGCTGCTCGTAACGGTGGACTTAAATTTTAATCATTATGGCAGGAGTTAATAATAGAGTTAAGGTTACTAACGATATAGAACTGAAGGATAGATTGGTTGCTATTAATCGTGTTACTAAAGTTACCAAAGGTGGTAGAACTTTTAGTTTCTCTGCAATCGTTGTTGTAGGTAACGAAGAAGGTATTATCGGTTGGGGACTTGGTAAAGCAGGTGAAGTAACAGCTGCTATCGCTAAAGGCGTAGAATCAGCTAAAAAGAACCTGGTGAAAGTACCTGTTTTGAAAGGTACTGTTCCTCATGAACAATCAGCTAAGTTTGGTGGTGCTGAAGTATTCATCAAACCTGCATCTCACGGAACCGGTGTAGTAGCTGGTGGTGCTATGCGTGCTGTATTGGAAAGTGTTGGTATTACTGACGTTTTGGCAAAATCTAAAGGTTCTTCAAATCCGCACAACCTTGTTAAAGCTACAATTGAAGCTTTGAGTGAGATGCGTGATGCAAGAATGATTGCTCAGAACAGAGGTATTAGTGTTGAAAAAGTATTTAGAGGATAAGGAGGAGATATGTCAACTATAAAGATTAAACAAGTTAAAAGTAGAATTGGTGCTCCAGCTGATCAGAAAAGAACTCTTGATGCACTGGGACTTCGCAAACTGAACCGTGTGGTTGAACACGAAAGCACTCCTTCAATTCTTGGAATGGTAGATAAAGTAAAACACTTGGTTGCCATTGTTAAGTAATTATTTGTTGAATAAAAAAACGAATTACAATATGAACTTAAGTAATTTAAAACCTGCAGAAGGATCTACTAAGACAAGAAAGAGAATAGGACGTGGTGCCGGTTCTGGCTTGGGTGGCACTTCTACAAGAGGTCATAAAGGAGCTAAATCAAGATCTGGATACTCTAAGAAAGTTGGCTTTGAAGGTGGTCAGATGCCTCTTCAACGTCGAGTACCTAAATTTGGTTTTAAGAATATCAATCGTGTAGAATATAAGGCTATCAACTTGGATACAATTCAGACGCTTGCAGACGCTAAGAATCTGACAAAAGTTGGTATTAGCGACTTTATTGAAGCAGGATTTATTTCTTCAAATCAATTGGTTAAAGTATTGGGTAACGGAGCTCTGACTAACAAGCTGGAAGTAGAAGCTAACGCATTCTCTAAGAGTGCTGCTGCTGCTATTGAAGCTGCTGGTGGAACTGTAGTAAAACTCTGATTCAATGAGAAAAGCTATTGAAACATTAAAGAATATATGGAAGATTGAGGATCTGAGACAGCGGATCCTCATCACCATATTGTTTGTGGCAATTTACCGTTTCGGATCATATGTCGTATTACCGGGTATTAATCCGGCAATGCTGGCAAAATTGCACGAACAAACAAGTGAAGGCCTTTTAGCCTTGTTAAATATGTTCTCTGGAGGAGCATTTTCTAATGCCTCTATTTTTGCATTAGGAATCATGCCTTATATCTCTGCATCTATCGTTATTCAGCTATTGGGAATCGCTGTGCCGTATTTCCAGAAGTTGCAGCGCGAAGGTGAGAGCGGCAGAAGAAAAATGAATCAATATACTCGTTATCTGACGATTGCTATATTGTTAGTTCAGGCCCCTTCTTATTTGCTCAATCTTAAAATGCAGGCTGGCCCTTCCTTAAATGCTTCATTAGATTGGACTCTGTTTATGGTTACCTCTACCATTATTTTGGCAGCAGGTAGTATGTTTATTTTGTGGCTTGGTGAAAGAATAACTGATAAAGGTATTGGTAACGGTATTTCATTTATCATCCTGATCGGTATTATCGCTCGTTTCCCTGATGCTTTGATACAAGAAGTTGTATCCAGAGTAGCAAATAAGAGTGGTGGTCTGATTATGTTTATAATTGAAGTCGTATTCTTATTGTTAGTAATTGGTGCTGCAATCCTGTTGGTACAAGGTACAAGAAAGATTCCTGTACAATATGCTAAAAGAATTGTAGGTAATAAACAATATGGTGGTGCAAGACAGTATATTCCTTTGAAGGTGAATGCTGCTGGTGTAATGCCTATTATCTTTGCTCAGGCAATCATGTTTATTCCAATTACATTTATCGGTTTTTCCAATAATGTAAATAACGCAGGCGGTTTCTTGCATGCGTTTACAGATCATACAAGTTTCTGGTATAATTTTGTTTTTGCGGTAATGATTATATTATTTACATATTTCTATACTGCAATTACAATCAATCCGACTCAGATGGCTGAGGATATGAAGAGAAATAATGGTTTCATCCCTGGTATCAAACCGGGAAAGAAAACAGCAGAGTATATTGATGATATCATGTCTCGTATTACTTTACCGGGTTCTTTCTTCTTGGCATTGGTTGCTATTATGCCTGCTTTTGCTGGTATATTTGGGGTTCAAGCTGGATTTGCTCAATTCTTCGGCGGTACATCTTTGTTAATTCTTGTAGGTGTTGTTCTTGATACACTGCAACAGGTTGAAAGTCATTTGTTGATGAGACATTATGATGGTCTGTTGAAATCAGGTCGTATTAAGGGACGCGCTGGTGTAGCGGCATATTAATTCTTTAGAATAGAAATGATATTTCTTAAGACAGAAGATGAAATAGAATTGCTCCGTCAGAGTAACCTGCTTGTCGGTAGAACTCTAGCTGAGGTTGCTAAAGTGGTGAAGCCTGGTGTAACTACACGTGAGTTGGATAAAGTTGCTGAAGAATTCATTAGAGATAATGGGGCAACTCCAACTTTTAAAGGATTCCCGAATCAATATGGAGACCCGTTTCCTGCATCCATCTGTACTTCTGTAAATGACCAGGTAGTACATGGAATCCCGGGGGATATTGTTTTGAAAGACGGCGATATCGTATCTGTGGATTGCGGAACTTATATGAATGGTTTTTGTGGAGATTCTGCTTATACTTTTTGTGTAGGAGAGGTAGACGAAGAAATTCGTAACTTATTGAAGGTAACTAAAGAAGCGTTATATATCGGTATTCAGAATGCAGTACATGGAAAAAGAATCGGAGATATCGGATATGCTATTCAGCAATATTGTGAGTCTCATTCTTATGGTGTAGTGCGTGAGTTTGTCGGTCACGGCATCGGTAAGGAAATGCACGAAGATCCCCAGGTACCTAATTATGGTAAAAGAGGATATGGTCCTTTGATGAAAAGAGGTCTTTGCATTGCAATTGAGCCGATGATAACGTTGGGAGACAGACAAGTGATTATGGAAGGTGACGGATGGACTGTGAGGACCAGAGATCGTAAATGTGCTGCGCACTTTGAACATACGGTAGCTGTTGGAGTTGGTGAGGCTGATATTTTGTCTTCATTCAAATTCATAGAAGAAGTTTTAGGAGATAAAGCAATATAATATGGCAAAGCAATCTGCAATAGAACAAGATGGAGTTATAGTTGAAGCATTGTCTAATGCAATGTTTCGTGTTGAATTAGAAAACGGACATGAGATTACTGCACATATTTCAGGTAAGATGCGTATGCATTACATTAAGATTTTGCCGGGAGATAAAGTGAGAGTCGAAATGTCTCCTTACGACTTATCGAAAGGAAGAATTGTGTTTAGATATAAATAAAATTAAGATATGAAAGTAAGAGCATCATTAAAGAAACGCACGCCAGAATGTAAGATCGTTAGACGTAATGGCCGTTTGTATGTTATTAACAAGAAAAATCCTAAGTATAAACAACGTCAAGGATAATTTGTTATTTTTGCAAAAAAAATAATTTAGTATATGGCTATAAGAATAGTTGGTGTAGATTTACCTCAGAATAAAAGAGGTGAAATTGCGTTGACCTATGTATATGGAATAGGTCGCAGTAGTTCAGCAAAAATTTTAGATAAAGCTGGTGTAGATAAAGATCTGAAGGTTAAAGACTGGACAGATGATCAAGCTGCTAAGATTCGTGAGATTATCGGTGCAGAGTATAAAGTAGAAGGTGATCTTCGTTCTGAAATCCAATTGAACATTAAGCGATTAATGGATATTGGTTGCTATCGTGGTGTACGTCACCGTATTGGTCTGCCTGTTAGAGGTCAGAGCACTAAGAACAATGCACGTACTCGTAAGGGTAGAAAGAAAACCGTTGCTAATAAGAAAAAAGCTACTAAATAATAATTGTTGATATGGCAAAAAAAACAGTTGCAGCTAAGAAGAGAAATGTGAAAGTAGACGCTAATGGACAGTTACACGTTCATTCATCTTTCAACAATATTATTGTTTCTCTTGCAAACAGTGAAGGGCAGATAATCTCTTGGTCATCTGCAGGAAAGATGGGATTTAGAGGTTCAAAAAAGAATACTCCTTATGCAGCTCAGATGGCTGCCCAGGATTGTGCAAAAATTGCATTTGATCTTGGCCTGAGAAAGGTAAAAGCATATGTGAAGGGTCCAGGTAACGGACGTGAGTCTGCTATTAGAACTATCCACGGTGCTGGTATCGAAGTTACTGAAATCATTGACGTGACTCCGCTTCCACATAATGGTTGTCGTCCTCCGAAAAGACGTAGAGTTTAATTTACCTTTAACTTACACAATGATCTTGATTTTGTTTTTGGATTACATTAATTTCTCTCTGTAATCGCGGCTGCAACAAATTGAGTTCATGAATAAACAATTAAATATTTAAAAGAAATGGCTAGATATACTGGACCAAAATCAAGAATAGCCCGTAAATTCGGTGAAGGCATCTTTGGAGCTGATAAAGTTTTGTCAAAGAAGAACTATCCTCCCGGACAACACGGAAATTCAAGAAAAAGAAAAACTTCTGAATATGGTGTGCAACTTCGTGAAAAGCAGAAAGCGAAATACACTTATGGAGTTTTAGAAAAACAATTCCGCAATTTGTTTGAAAAAGCCGCTACCGCTAAAGGTATTACCGGTGAGGTGCTTCTTCAATTGCTGGAAGGCCGCCTTGACAACGTAGTATTCCGTTTGGGTATTGCTCCTACACGTGCTGCTGCTCGTCAGTTGGTTAGTCACAAGCATATTACTGTAGATGGTGAAGTGGTAAACATTCCTTCGTTCGCAGTAAAACCAGGACAATTGATTGGTGTTCGTGAAAGATCTAAATCTTTGGAAGTAATTGCTAACTCTCTTGCAGGTTTCAATCACAGCAAATACGCTTGGTTGGAGTGGGATGAAACTTCTAAGGTTGGTAAAATGTTGCATATACCTGAAAGAGCAGACATTCCTGAGAACATTAAAGAACATTTGATCGTTGAATTGTATTCTAAATAATAATTAATTTCATGGCGATATTAGCATTTCAAAAACCTGATAAAGTATTAATGTTGGAGGCGGACTCCAGATTCGGTAAATTCGAATTTCGTCCGTTGGAACCGGGGTTTGGTATTACCGTAGGTAATGCATTACGCCGTATCCTGCTCTCTTCATTAGAGGGTTTTGCTATCACTACTATCAGAATAGATGGTGTGGAGCATGAATTTTCTAGTGTACCTGGAGTAAAAGAGGATGTTACCAACATTATCTTGAATCTGAAACAAGTGAGATTCAAGCAAGTAGTTGAAGAGTTCGAGAGCGAAAAAGTGAGCATCACTGTCGAGAATTCCAGTGAATTTAAAGCAGGTGACATAGGTAAGTATTTGACTGGATTTGAAGTGTTAAATCCGGAATTAGTTATTTGTCATTTAGATTCTAAGGCAACTATGCAGATTGATATTACTATTAACAAGGGTCGTGGATATGTTCCTGCTGATGAAAATCGCGAATATTGCACGGATGTTAATGTAATTCCAATCGACTCTATTTATACACCGATACGTAATGTCAAGTATGCTGTAGAAAACTTCCGTGTAGAACAGAAGACAGACTACGAAAAGCTAGTGCTTGAGATTAGTACCGACGGTTCTATACACCCGAAGGAAGCGCTGAAAGAAGCTGCAAAAATTCTGATTTATCACTTCATGTTGTTCTCTGACGAGAAGATCACGCTTGAAAGTAACGATACTGATGGCAATGAAGAGTTTGATGAAGAAGTATTGCATATGCGTCAGCTGTTGAAGACTAAGCTTGTTGATATGGACTTGTCAGTTCGCGCCCTCAATTGTTTGAAGGCTGCTGACGTAGAAACTCTCGGTGACTTGGTACAATTCAACAAAACTGACCTGTTGAAGTTCAGAAACTTCGGAAAGAAATCGCTTACCGAGCTTGATGATTTGCTGGAAAGTCTGAATCTATCGTTTGGAACCGACATTTCTAAATATAAATTAGATAAAGAATAAAAAATGAGACATAATAAAAAATTCAATCATTTAGGTCGTACTGCTTCTCATAGAAGCGCTATGTTATCTAACATGGCTTGCTCCTTGATCAAGCACAAAAGAATCACTACGACTGTGGCAAAGGCTAAAGCTTTGAAGAAGTTTGTTGAGCCTTTGATTACAAAGTCTAAAGAAGATACTACGAATTCTCGTCGTGTTGTATTTAGCAACCTGCAAGATAAGATTGCAGTAACAGAATTGTTCAAAGAAATCTCGGTTAAGATTGCTGACCGTCCGGGTGGTTATACTCGTATCATCAAGACTGGTAACCGTTTAGGTGACAATGCAGAAATGTGTTTCATTGAGTTGGTTGACTACAATGAAAACATGGCTAAAGAAAAAGTTGCTAAGAAAGCTACTCGTACTCGTCGTTCTAAGAAGAGTGCTGCTCCTGCTGCTGTTGAAGCTCCTGCAACTGAAGAACCAAAAGCTGAATCAGCTGAATAATTTTACAGTTATTCTTATACATATAAAAAAGGCTACTCATACGGGTAGCCTTTTTTGTATCCTTATATTTTAGTTATACTAAGATACATTAAAAGATTTACCGAATGAACTTTTCGTAAGAATTATCTGTTATATTTGCAGGAGAATATGGCAAAATTTGTAAAGGTAATATTGTTTCTGTTGCTGGCAGTTGCCCTTCATGGGGTCGCAGGCAATGTTTTCACTGAAAAACAGGTGGAACAACCAGAGCATGCTGTTACATATTCTATGAAACCGCAGGGGCAGATTAATGCTCCAGAATCTCCTTATCTTCCTGTGGCTGAATTAACTAATTTGCAAAGCCATCAGATATCGGTGACACGCATCCAACGTGTGCAAATCGGTGAATACTTCTCTTCTCTGAGAAATGTACTGCAATGTTGTGCAGACCGTGATAACTCACTGTCACAGCATTGGGGAAGGATTTATAATACTACAACTTCCTATTATTGCCAGCCTGCAAGTGAATATTATGTATTTACTTTAAGGCATATTATTATTTAGACGTTTATTTATTGGTATTATTTTACGGATTGCTGGCGTTAATTATATAGTGCCGGTCAGTCTTTATTATCTTCATATTTTTACTAATAATTTAAACTTCAATATTATGGCAACTCAAGCTATTGATGCTACTATATTTGCATCTTCACATCCCGATATCGCTAAACGTACGAGTATCTCCGGTCTTTTAATTTCTTGTGTAATGTTACTGATTGGTATTTTATCTTTTGCTTCTACTTTCGAACTGGAAGATAAATCGTCTACTGTCAGTATGGCTCTGATGGTCTTTGGAACAGGATTGTTCCTTTTAGGTATATTCCGGCTTTTCTGGAAGTCAAAAGAAGTGGTCTATGTTCCGACAGGAAGCATAGCGAAAGAGCGTAGTATTTTCTTTGATCTGAAGCATATGGACAAGTTGACTGACCTTGTTAATTCCGGTTCATTTTCTGCGGATTCAAAGATTAAGAGTGAGGCAAGTGGTAATATACGTATGGACGTGATACTATCTGCTGATAATAAATTTGCAGCTGTACAGCTATTCCAGTTTGTACCTTATACATATCAGCCGGTGACTGCTGTGCATTATTTTACCAATGATGCAGCTGCAGCTGTTGCTGCGTTTCTGACTAAAAGTCAATTGAATTAAAGTGCTTAATGCCAAATGGTATTCATGTTGATGGCGAATTGTCATTCATCAGAAGATCATTTCTAAGATAGTCAAGTGCAGGGATGCAGGGATAAATGGATAATGGATTGATAATTACTGAATATCGCACTTCTATGTCTTAATAGCTTAGATACAAGCAGGCTTTAAGGAATAATTTGACATGTGGGGATTAACCGTCGATGACGGCAATCCCCATTTTTTTCATTAAGAAGCACGCATTCATGTTCTGTGCGACTCCGCTTCTCATCTGGTATGAAAATGTCAGTTCGTTGTTGGTAATGTCCGCTTCGAAACAATAATTCCGGATATTTTGTGGAAAAGCATCTATTAGTGTGCCTAGCAGTAGGTCATGAGTAGCGATAATACCATTGGCATCCATGCTCATGAACTGTTTGATTAAGGCAAAAGAACCTTTCTGTTTATCCATAGAGTTAGTTCCTTTCAGAATTTCATCAAGGATGATAAATAATTCTTCTCCGGCTTTGAGTTTATCAATGATTAGTTTCAGTCGTTTGAGTTCGGCGAAGAAGTAAGATTCGTTGTCGGTGAGTGAATCACTTGTCCGGAGGCTGGTGACAAGACGAGCGGGAAATATTTCCATTTTCGCAGCCCATACAGGAGCACCAATGCAAGCCAAGAGGTAGTTGACACCTACGGTGCGCAGGTAAGTACTTTTGCCTGCCATGTTGGCGCCGGTAATAATGATAAAGAACGGGCGTTTCTCCATATCGATTCCATTGCGGACACATTTATTGCGGTCCATGAGCGGATGCCCTAAGGCTTCGGCTTGCAGATGGAAAGACTGAGAAGTTATTTGAGGATAGATGTAATCCGGATAGTTGTATGAGAATGTTGCAAGAGAACAATAAGCATCAATTGCTCCGATAGCTTCGATCCAGCGGGGAAGATCTGCGGAGTGTGCTTCTTTCCATTTCTCGATTTGCATGACTTGGCGGAGTTCCCAAAATAGGAGGCCGTTCAAGATGGTGCTCATTAGCAGATTACCTCGCTGGTCGAGTGCATTCATGAGTTTAGCAAGGCGATGTACGGACTGGGAAGCTGTTTGATTTTGGCTTGTAAGTTCGGCTTTCAGTTGTTGCAATGCAGGGCTGTGCATCTCTTTTTTCTCGGTGATGAGAATCTGGTCGGCGTAAGTAGACAGAATTTGTAGTTTTTCGCCATACGTCGCTTGTATTTTGGTTATTCCTTTTGAGAAGATAAAACTGAATACGACAAAGCATGCAAATACTATCCCGCTGATGCTTGCAGGGAGAAATCCCAGAATCGTTGCGCCGATACACAGGAGGTTTATAATACCTACTGCTGTCGGGAGGATACGGAGGAAAGCGTGTTTCCGATAGTCGCTCGGACTGTTGACCCATTCTTTAATTTCAGAGGTGTCGGATGGCTTGCCTTTATAAAGTAATCCGAGCAGGCGGAATTGTTGTCGAAACTCAAGTTCTGAAGATAGTTCCCGAATCGCTTCCTGACGTTGTTCGATAGCTTCTTTTTCTTCCAGATGTGCATTGAACCAGTTGGCAAGACGCTGTTTGCCGATGGGGGTCGAAGTACGATTGATATACTGGAATAGTGAGTGCTCGCCAAATATGTCCAAGTCAAAAGTATAGAGGTGAGACGGATCGATGTATTCCTTTCCGTTGTCGAAGTCGGAAAAGTCATATTGCAGTGCTCGTAGTTCCTGCTGATTGATTTCTATTTTCTTTTTGAGATAATCTTTCCAGTAAAACCATCGGTTGTGGCTTTGCACCAGCCAAATGAAAGCGATGATGGGAATTACGGTAAAGACGATGAGCTTTAACCATCCATCAGACCAAAAAATAATAGCGGAGGCTACTGCTTCTACGAATAAGATCAGTCTCAGAAGGCTGATATAGCGAATGCGTTTCCGCGCTTTTTGTAGTTGTTTTTCTGTTTCCTGAATGATTTGTTGATAGGTTGCTATAATATTTTCTTGTTTTTCCATACGATTATATTGCTTTTCGGACAAAGGTAATATAATTCGTAAAAGGCAGAATGGGAGCGTGTTTTTGTAAAGAGCAGATTTACTCTTTATTAACGGTCATTCAGTAATCGGTGATGAAGCAAGTTGTGATGGTTTAGAGTAAAGTTACATAGGAAATAAACACACTTTGTTATTGTCACTTGTCACCTTTGTGTGATAAGTGTCTTATAATTAGTCAAGTAATGGTGATAATAACCGGTGATAATAAGGTGATAATAGATGTTTTTCTGCTTTCTATTATCACCTGTTTTTAATAGATAATACGGTTAATTTGCTGATTATCAGTAGAAAGTGTACTCTTTTAAAGCCTTTGCCTATTTGTGTTAAGAACTCCCTTTTAGGCATGAATGTACGTTGTTTATGCCATATATTACTTCCTGTATGCCGCCTATATTAAGACAAGACTCGGCAACCTTAACCTGTAAACAAGGTTTGACTAATATATTTTGTTCGTTTCATATTTTCGTTTCACGTCCGTGATCTGTTCGGTTCACGTATGTGAGCTCAATGGTTTACGTACGTGGACTGATGGGAGCATGTACGTGAAACGATTTGTTGTTACTGACGGAATATATTAATCATGCCTGCATAATAGCATAATGAATCGTTCATTTGCTGTTGTTCCCGGGTGCTTATCCTTTCTTTGTCCGGATAAACATTGTCGCAAACTTAAACGGATATGAATGGAGTCTGTTTCCATGTAAATTGTCACAACTTATTCTTTATGATTACTTATGTATGCTACATCAGTATGGGGCACAGTATAAGTCATAATATCGGTCATAACAGGTATTAATGCTTGATATACCAGATAAAACACCTGATATTCAGGATGGAAAAAGACAAGATAAGATTATAAAAAGAACCATAAACCGTATCTCATGAGTAAACAAACTTCGGGGGCGATTGACTTGCTTCCGGGATAATTGCGTGTAAGAGGTGCTGTGCCAAGAAGGCGAAAGAGGCTTCTTGGCTTCTTTTTTCAACATTTCTTTTTCCATTCTTGCATTTATGCGCTAAAATTTATAACTTTCCACTCGAAAAGGCGTTGAATGAAGAAAGGAGGATGGCTTATGAAGAAAGGATATGTTTTGTGGTTGCTGATAAGCGTGATTAGCCTTCCGGTAGTTGCGCAGAATATCATTTATTCGAACTTGAAAGAGTTGATGGCTCAAGATGGCGATACCCTTGCGGTGTTGCGAGTAGAGAAGCGTTCCAGAAGCCAGATTCTATTGACAGGCGGGGCTGACTACCGGATAACGGCAGGCAATGATGAATCTATGTGCCGCCAGTTGAAGAAGCGTTGTTTTGCGGTGCGTACTTCTGAAGGAGACTTATTTATCAACTGTCGTAAGTTGCGTTATAAAAAGATGCGTTTCGGGGCGTGGTATGCTCCGGCTGTTCAGTTGGGCAAAAATATCTATTTCTGTGCGATGCCATTAGGGTCGGTAATCGGTGGGACATTTGCAGAAGAAGATGATGTGAAACTGGGTGGAAATGTGGGAGATGCTCTTGCCGCTTCAAGTCTGGTTACTAAACGGGTCTGCTATGAGCTGAACGGTGAGACCGGAAAGATTGATTTTGTAGGAAAAGAAAAGATGGCGCAACTGCTGGAAAAACATCCGGACTGGAAGAAAGCCTACCTTACAAAAGACAGTCAGGAAGCGAAGCATACCTTCAAGTATCTGCAAATGCTGTGTGGTGAGCAGCAGAAAGAATAAATAATACCTTTCTGATAATAAATCTGCCAAAACCTTTGTCTTTTCTCTTCTTTTTTTCTATATTGCGAAGAGTTATAGAACTGTATTGCTTACAGTTTGTAATCCTTAATTCTGCTTATTATGAAGATAACTCTTGGCAACACGTTACCTCCCTACCCAGCTTTCATAGAAGGTATCCGGAGGGCCCCCGACCGTAGTTATACGCTTACGCCGGCGCAGACAGCTACGGCATTGAAGAATGCATTGCGCTATATCCCCTTGGAATTGCATGAGCAACTGGCACCTGAATTTATGGAAGAATTGCGTACCCGTGGGCGAATTTACGGATACCGCTTCCGCCCCGCAGGCGATCTGAAAGCCAGACCGATTGATGAATATCGTGGCAAATGTGTGGAAGGCAAAGCCTTTCAAGTAATGATTGACAACAATCTCTGTTTTGATATCGCGTTGTATCCCTATGAACTTGTTACTTATGGTGAAACCGGCCAAGTTTGTCAGAACTGGATGCAATACCTCCTGATCAAGCAATATCTCGAAGAACTTACTCCTGAGCAAACACTGGTCATTGAGTCCGGACATCCGTTGGGACTGTTTCGTTCCCGTCCCGATGCTCCCCGCGTTATTATTACCAACTCTATGATGATAGGTCAGTTCGACAATCAGCACGACTGGCACATTGCCGCACAAATGGGAGTTGCCAACTATGGGCAGATGACGGCGGGCGGCTGGATGTATATCGGTCCGCAGGGTATTGTTCATGGCACTTTCAATACATTACTCAATGCCGGACGATTGAAACTCGGCATTCCGCAGGACAAAGATTTGCGTGGTCACTTCTTCGTATCTTCCGGTTTGGGAGGAATGAGCGGGGCACAGCCAAAGGCAGCCGAAATAGCCGGAGCAGCCTCTATTATAGCCGAAGTCGATAGCTCCCGTATCGAAACACGTTATCGGCAGGGATGGGTAGGCCATGTCACACAAGACTTGTCGGAGGCTTTCCGTCTGGCAAAAGAAGCGATGGAACGTCGGGAACCTTGCTCGGTAGCCTATCATGGCAACGTCGTCGATTTGCTGGAATATGCGGAACGTGAGCAGATTCATATTGAACTTTTGTCCGATCAGACCTCTTGCCATGCCGTTTACGAAGGAGGCTACTGTCCCGCAGGCTTGACTTTCGAAGAGCGGACCCGCCTTCTTCATGAATCCCCTGATCAGTTCCGTCGTCTGGCAGACGCTTCCTTGCGCCGCCATTTTGAGGTAATCCGGAAACTGGTGGTACGCGGCACTTACTTCTTCGATTATGGCAACTCCTTTATGAAAGCGGTTTATGATGCCGGAGTGAAAGAGATTTCCCGCAATGGAGTTGATGAGAAAGACGGATTTATATGGCCGAGTTATGTAGAAGATATCATGGGACCCCAACTCTTTGATTATGGCTATGGCCCCTTCCGATGGGTATGTCTGAGCGGTAGGCACGAAGATCTGATAAAAACGGACCGTGCCGCAATGGAGTGCATTGATGTCAATCGACGGGGACAGGATCTGGATAATTATAACTGGATACGCGACGCCGAAAAGAACAGGCTGGTAGTAGGTACTCAGGCACGTATTCTCTATCAGGATGCTGTAGGAAGAATGAATATCGCCCTCCGTTTCAATGAAATGGTACGGCGGGGAGAAGTAGGACCGATCATGTTGGGCCGTGATCATCATGATGTGAGTGGAACCGATTCGCCTTTCCGTGAGACATCGAATATCAAAGACGGAAGTAATGTCATGGCTGATATGGCCGTGCAGTGTTTTGCCGGAAACTGCGCCCATGGCATGAGCTTGGTAGCCCTGCATAATGGCGGCGGAGTCGGCATCGGAAAAGCGATTAATGGCGGCTTCGGCATGGTATGTGACGGCAGTGAACGGGTGGACGAGATACTTCGTTCGGCTATGCTTTGGGATGTGATGGGCGGAGTGGCCCGCCGTTCGTGGGCTCGCAATCCGCATGCAATGGAAACTAGTGAGGCTTTCAATGAATCACATTCGGAAGGGTATCATATAACGATGCCTTATCTGGCTGATGACGAGCTGATTAAAAAGACAATAAAAGAAGTATTGTAATAGAAAGTAACGAAATAGAGAAATAAATATGAATTGGAGTAAGATCATCGAATGTGTCCCCAACTTTAGCGAGGGACGTGATTTGGAGAAAATAGACAAGATAGTAGCCCCTTTTCGTGGCAAATCCGGCGTGAAGCTGCTCGACTATAGCAATGATGAAGATCATAACCGTCTGGTAGTCACTTTGGTTGGCGAACCGGAAGCCTTGCGCGATGCAGTCATTGAAGCTATCGGCATTGCTGTCCGTCTGATAGACCTTAACCATCATAGCGGACAGCATCCCCGCATGGGAGCGGTGGACGTGGTTCCTTTCATTCCGATCAAGAATACGACGATGGAAGAAGCCGTCGCCCTGTCGAAAGAAGTGGCTTCCCGGGTGGCGGAACTATATAATCTCCCTGTCTTTCTGTATGAAAAGTCCGCCACAGCTCCGCATCGGGAAAATCTGGCCTCCGTCCGTAAGGGAGAATTTGAAGGAATGGCGGAGAAAATCAGACTTCCCGAATGGCAGCCCGACTTCGGTCCTGCCGAGCGTCATCCCACTGCCGGAACGGTAGCTATCGGTGCCCGAATGCCGCTGGTTGCTTATAACATCAATCTGAGTACCAATAATCTTGAAATAGCCACGAAGATAGCAAAGAATATCCGGCATATCAACGGCGGTCTCCGCTACGTCAAAGCAATGGGGGTGGAACTGAAAGAGCGGAATATCACCCAAGTATCCATTAATATGACCGATTACACCCGCACTGCCCTTTACCGTGCTTTCGAATTGGTGCGTATTGAGGCCCGCCGCTATGGAGTGACGATTGTTGGAAGTGAGATCATCGGTCTGGTGCCGATGGAAGCGCTGATAGATACGGCCTCCTATTATTTAGGACTGGAGAATTTCTCCATGCAGCAGGTGCTGGAAGCGCGTATCATGGAATAGCGCCCGGAGTATTCAAATAATGTGTGTCCGATATAAAGCTGCTGAAACTTATATCGACTTATGATTGAAATAGTAAGAACCGAATAATAAAAGATCAATGAGTGAAAACCTGATTATATTCAATGCCCGTATTGTCACCCCGACAGGAACCTCCGCCCGTAAAGGTGCGGAAATGGGACAACTCCGTATCATAGAAAACGGAACGGTAGAAGTGACCAAAGGCATCATCACTTACGTCGGTGAGAGCCGTGGCGAAGATCGTGACGGCTACTACCAGCATTACTGGCATTACAACGCCCGGGGACATTGCCTGCTTCCGGGCTTTGTCGATTCGCATACCCATTTTGTTTTTGGCGGAGAACGTTCCGAAGAATTTTCATGGCGGCTGAAAGGCGAAAGCTATATGTCCATCATGGAACATGGCGGAGGGATAGCCAGTACCGTAAAAGCTACCCGGCAAATGAATTTCCTGAAACTTCGCTCGGCAGCCGAAGGTTTTCTGAAGAAGATGAGTGCTATGGGAGTCACCACGGTAGAAGGCAAAAGCGGCTATGGACTCGATCGGGAAACAGAATTGCTGCAACTGAAAATAATGCGCAGCCTGAACAATGACGAACACAAACGTATCGACATTGTATCCACTTTCTTAGGAGCCCACGCCCTTCCCGAAGAGTATAAAGGAAGAGGAGACGAATACATCGACTTTCTGATTCGTGAAATGCTCCCCGTTATCCGCGAGAACGGACTTGCCGAATGTTGCGATGTCTTTTGCGAACAAGGAGTTTTCTCTGTCGAACAGTCCCGCCGTCTCCTTCGGGCAGCCAAAGAACAAGGCTTCCTGTTAAAGCTCCATGCCGATGAAATCGTTTCCTTTGGTGGCGCTGAGCTGGCTGCCGAACTGGGCGCTTTGTCTGCCGATCATCTGCTTCAGGCTTCCGATGCCGGAATCCGTGCAATGGCCGATGCAGGAGTAGTAGCTACCCTGCTGCCTCTGACGGCTTTCGCGCTGAAAGAACCTTATGCACGCGGTCGTGAAATGATTGATGCCGGCTGTGCCGTAGCACTTGCCACAGACTTGAATCCGGGAAGCTGTTTCTCCGGTTCCATCCCGTTGACCATTGCTTTGGCGTGTATTTACATGAAACTTAGCATCGAAGAAACCATCACTGCCCTTACACTGAACGGAGCTGCTGCCCTTCATCGGGCAGACCGGATCGGAAGCATCGAAGTAGGCAAGCAAGGTGACTTTGTCATACTGAATTCGGACAATTATCACATTCTGCCATACTACGTAGGCATGAACTGTGTCATCATGACTATTAAAGGCGGTATGTTATACCCCGTCAATTGATAACTAAAAGCATAAAATACCATGTTAGCAGATTTAACCGTAAAAGATTTTTTAGATAAGGTAGCCGGCAATGATCCGGTACCCGGCGGTGGCAGTATTGCTGCTTTAGGCGGAGCGCTGGCTTCTGCTTTGGCCACGATGGTGACGAGACTCACCATCGGAAAGAAAGGATATGAAGCCAGCGAAGAAGTAATGCAGCACGCACAGACGCTTACCACCCGATTCCAAAAAGAATTCGTCGCCTTGATTGATAAAGACTCCGAAGCCTATGATGAAGTTTTTGCCTGTTTTAAACTTCCCAAAGCTACCGATGAAGAAAAAGCTGTCCGTAGCGCTGCCATTCAGGAAGCCACCAGGCATGCCGCCCTCATTCCGATGGAAGTTGCCCGAAAAGCACTCGAAGTGATGCCCGTCATAGCAGACATCGCCCGTCTGGGGAATCGGAACGCTATTACAGACGCTTGTGTAGCCATGATGGCGGCACGATCCGCCGTATTGGGGGCATTGCTGAATGTCCGCATTAATCTGGGGGTACTCAAAGACAAAGAATTTGTCTTGGACTTGCAAGCCGAAGCGGACCGGATAGAGCAAACCGCTTGCCGGAAAGAGAAAGAATTACTGGATGCCGTCAACCAAGACTTACGCGTATGAGCAAGAATGTGTATCAAATAGGTTCCGGAGAACTGACCTTCGAAATCATCGAACGGATCATCAACGAGAATCTGAAGCTGGAACTGGCTCCCGAAGCCAAGCTCCGCATTCAGAAATGCCGTGATTATCTAGACCATAAAATAGCTTCTTCCGAAGAACCTCTTTATGGCATCACCACTGGCTTCGGCTCATTATGCACTAAAAATATTTCTTCCGGCGAATTGGGAACCTTGCAGGAAAACCTGATAAAGAGCCATGCCTGCAGTGTAGGCGAAGAAATCCGTCCTGTCATCATCAAACTGATGATGTTACTCAAAGCCCACGCTCTCTCGTTGGGACATAGCGGCGTGCAACTAATCACCGTACAGCGTATCCTCGACTTTTTCAATAACGACGTACTGCCCATCGTCTATGATCGCGGTTCCTTGGGAGCTTCCGGCGATCTCGCCCCATTAGCCAATCTGTTCCTTCCTTTGATCGGTGTGGGCGACGTCAACTATAAAGGAAAGAAATGCGAAGCAATCAGCGTGCTCGACGAATTTGGCTGGGAACCCGTCCGGCTCATGAGCAAGGAAGGGCTTGCACTGCTCAACGGTACCCAGTTCATGAGTGCCAACGGTGTATTTGCCATTCTCAAAGCTTTCCGCCTTTCCAAGAAAGCCGACCTGATAGCTGCTCTTTCTCTTGAAGCCTTCGACGGACGCATCGACCCGTTTATGGATTGCATCCAGCAGATACGCCCTCATCCCGGACAGATCGAGACAGGAGAGGCTTTCCGTAAACTGCTGGCAGGCAGCGAACTGATCGAACGTCCCAAGGCGCACGTACAGGATCCTTACTCTTTCCGTTGCATCCCGCAAGTGCATGGTGCTACGAAAGACGCTATCCGCTATGTTTCCTCCGTACTGCTGACCGAAATCAATTCCGTCACGGACAATCCAACGATCTTCCCTGACGAAGACAGAATCATTTCCGGTGGAAATTTCCACGGTCAGCCGTTGGCTATCTCCTATGACTTTCTAGCCATTGCCTTGGCAGAACTGGGAAATATTTCCGAACGTCGTGTTTCCCAATTGATCATGGGGCTCCGTGAACTTCCGGAGTTTCTGGTAGCCAATCCGGGACTAAATTCCGGTTTCATGATTCCACAATATGCCGCTGCATCTATGGTCAGCCAGAACAAAATGTACTGTTATGCCGCGTCAAGCGATTCCATTGTCTCGTCTAATGGACAGGAAGACCACGTAAGTATGGGCGCCAATGCCGCGACTAAACTTTATAAAGTGATGGATAATCTGGAGCATATCCTTGCTATCGAACTGATGAATGCCGCACAGGGTATCGATTTCCGCCGTCCGTTGAAAACCTCTCCGCTTTTGGAGAGTTTCCTGAATGCTTATCGGAAAGAAGTGCCTTTTGTGAAAGATGACATCGTGATGTACAAAGAGATACATAAAACAGTTGCTTTTTTAAAAAGGACTAAGTTAGAGTACTAAACCTCCTTTTGTTTATCGTTAATAATGGGTGACTGTTACTGCCGGATAACATATCGATTCTTATCGGTATTTATCCGGCATTTACCGGTTATTTCCCTCTTCATAACGATAAAACTTTACTTCATATACCGCTATTCCTTACTTTTGCTCTGTATTTCCTATTAACACTTGTTTTCATATACCTCTAGTGAATGATAATATTTATCAAATGGGCTATAAATAAAAGGAAACTTGATTTGTTAATTGAGTTTTCTATATATCTTTGTTCCGTTTTTCCCCTAAAGTGGTGAATTTATAGTAAACTGAGTCTAACAAAATCTAAAAAAGAGTGATGATGGAGCATGGAAGAGACGCGTCCCAAAAGGCAGAGTTGAGAGAACGGATCATAATGACCGCGACAGAAGCTTTTACTTTGAAAGGTATTAAGTGTATTACGATGGATGACATTGCGGCAGCATTGGGAATTTCCAAACGTACGCTCTATGAGGTTTTTGCAGATAAGGAATCATTATTGAAGGAGTGTATTCTGCATAAACAGGCTGAAAGAGACAAATACTTACAGGCAATATACGAACAATCTAATAATGTGCTGGAGGTTATACTTGCTGTTTTTCAGAAGAGTATTGAGATCTTTCACCAGACAAATAAACGCTTTTTTGAGGATATCAAGAAATATCCGAAGGTGTATGCAATGATGAAAGACCGTAGTGAAAGTGACTCGGAAAAGACGATGTCTTTTTTTAAGTCGGGTGTGGAGCAAGGTATTTTTCGTTCGGATGTCAACTTTGAGATAGTCAACCTGTTGGTACGCGAACAGTTCGATGTGTTGTTGAATACGGATATTTGCAACGAATATCCTTTTATAGAAGTATACGAATCCATCATGTTTACTTATATACGTGGTATTTCCACGGAAAAAGGAGCCAGAGTTTTAGAAGAATTTATATCAGAATATCGTAAAAACCGGGTCGAACAACAATAGGAGTAAGATTCGGATGACAAACAATTAAGGATCAAATAGAAACGAGTTTATGAACAGATTGAAAAGATTGACAGGCAAGAAAATGCTTCTGACAGCAATGGCGCTCTGTGCGTTTGGCTTTGCAAAGGCTCAGACAGAACAGACAGCGCAGAATACGCTGACGCTGACGCTGGATAAAGCCCTGGAAATAGCGTTGGATGAGAATCCTACGATAAAGGTGGCAGCAGAAGAAATTGCCTTGAAGAAAGTTGCAAGTAAGGAAGCGTGGCAGAGTCTGCTACCTGAAGCAAGCCTAAACGGATCACTGGATCACACGATCAAAGCGGCTGAAATGAAACTGAACGACATGTCGTTCAAGATGGGGCAAGACGGTACGAATACCGCTAATGCCGGACTGAGCATTAACCTACCTTTGTTTGCACCGGCAGTTTACCGGGCTATGTCAATGACAAAGACGGATATCGAACTGGCGGTAGAGAAGTCACGTGCTTCCGAACTGGATCTGATCAATCAGGTAACTAAAGCTTATTATCAGCTGATGCTTGCTCAGGATAGTTATGAAGTACTTCAGGGCAGTTATAAGTTGGCAGAAGATAATTTCAACGTTGTGAACGCTAAATATCAACAAGGAGCAGTCAGCGAATTTGATAAGATCAGTGCAGAGGTGCAGATGCGTAGCATCAAACCAAATGTAATTTCTGCCGCTAATGCTGTGACGCTGGCGAAACTCCAGTTGAAAGTGCTGATGGGAATTACGGCAGATGTAGATATTAAGACTGACGATAATCTGACAAACTGCGAATCAATGCTGTTTGCCAATCAGTTGAAAGAAGAAGATATGAGTTTGGATAATAATACGACGATGAAGCAGTTTGAGTTGAATATGAAGTTGCTCGAAAAGAACGTGAAGTCGTTGAGAACGAACTTTATACCTACTTTGTCGATGAGTTTCTCTTATCAGTATCAGTCTTTGTATAATCCGAATATCAATTTCTTTGATTATACATGGAGCAACAGTTCATCTTTGATGTTCAATCTGAGTATTCCTTTGTATAGAGCGAGCAACTTTACGAAAGTAAAATCAGCCCGCATCCAGATGCGCCAGCTCGACTGGAACCGCATTGATACGGAGAGAAAGCTGAATATGCAAGTAGTAAGCTACCGTAACAATATGACTGCCAGTTCAGAACAGGTTGTCAGCAACAAGGAAAACGTGATGCAAGCTGAAAAAGCGGTGCAGATTGCCGGAAAACGTTACGAAGTAGGTAAGGGAACCGTACTCGAACTTAATAGTTCGCAAGTATCCCTGACACAGGCACAACTTACTTATAATCAATCAATCTACGATTACCTGACAGCGAAGGCTGACCTTGATCAGGTTTTGGGAAAACAATAAAGAAGATAGACAACTAAAATTACAACTAAGGAATATGAAAAAAGGTATCCAATTAGTGGCTCTGCTATTGACAGTAGTTATGACCTCATGTACGGGTGGAAAAGATAAGGCTGCTTTGAAACAGGAAGACGAGAAGCCTAGAGTAAAAGTGGCTGATGTAACGGCCCGTCCCGTAGATCAGATACAGGATTACACAGCGACGGTGGAAGCTGAAGTAAAGAACAACATTGCTCCTTCGTCACCTGTCCGCATCGACCGGATTCTGGTAGAAGTGGGCGACCGTGTATCCAAAGGTCAGAAGTTGGTACAGATGGATGCAGCCAATCTGACACAAACGAAACTGCAACTGGACAATCAGAAAATAGAATTTAATCGTATTGACGAGCTATATAAAGTAGGTGGTGCTTCTAAATCAGAGTGGGATGCTTCGAAGATGCAGCTCGATGTGAAGCAGACTGCCTATGATAATCTGGTGGAGAATACTTTCCTGTTGAGCCCGATCAATGGAGTAATCACTGCCCGTAATTATGATAATGGTGATATGTATAGCGGAGGCAGTCCGGTATTGGTAGTCGAGCAGATTACTCCGGTCAAGCTGATGATCAACGTTTCTGAAACCTATTTCACGAAAGTGAAGAAAGGTGAACCGGTAGATGTGAAGCTGGATGTATATGGTGACGAACTGTTCAAGGGAACTATCAGCCTGATCTATCCGACTATCGACGCAACTACCCGTACTTTCCAGATCGAGATCAAGTTGGACAACAAAGATCAGCGTGTACGTCCGGGAATGTTTGCCCGTGCTACTCTGAACTTCGGTACGGCGGATAATGTCGTAGTGCCCGACTTGGCTATTGTGAAACAGGCAGGTTCCGGTGATCGCTATGTGTACGTTTATAAAGATGGCAAGGTGTCTTACAACAAAGTAGAGTTAGGCAGACGTATGGGCTCGGAGTATGAGCTGAAATCCGGTGTGCCCGATAACTCACAGGTGGTAGTGGCCGGACAGGCACGTCTGATAAACGGTACAGAAGTAGAGATCGAGAAGTAAAATCACTATTAAACTAATCACGATAAAGAAATGAGTTTATACGAAGGTGCGGTTAAGAAACCGATTATGACCTCCCTCTGCTTTCTGGCAGTGGTGATTTTTGGTCTTTTCTCTTTGTCTAAGTTACCTATCGACTTGTATCCGGATATTGATACAAATACGATCATGGTAATGACCGCATATCCTGGCGCAAGTGCTTCGGATATAGAAAATAACGTTACCCGACCGCTGGAGAATACCTTGAATGCGGTGAGTAACCTGAAACATATTACCTCTCGTTCTTCCGAGAACATGTCATTGATTACGCTGGAATTTGAGTTTGGTAATGATATTGACGTGCTGACGAATGATGTGCGTGATAAACTTGACATGGTAAGTTCTCAGCTTCCGGATGATGTCGAGAATCCGATCATCTTCAAGTTCAGTACGGACATGATTCCTATTGTATTGCTTTCGGTACAGGCTAATGAGAGCCAGGCTGCGCTTTACAAAATATTGGATGACCGTGTGGTTAACCCTCTGGCACGTATCCCCGGTGTGGGTACGGTGTCCATCAGTGGTGCACCGCAGCGTGAGATTCAGGTATACTGCGACCCCAATAAGCTGGAAGCGTATAATCTGAGCATTGAGACAATCAGCTCTATTATCGGAGCCGAAAACAAGAATATTCCGGGTGGTAACTTCGATATCGGTAGTGAGACGTATGCACTCCGTGTGGAAGGAGAATTTGACGATTCCCGGCAGTTGGCGGATATCGTAGTCGGTACGCACAATGGAGCCAATGTATTTCTGCGTGATGTGGCACGAATTGTTGACACAGTAGAAGAACGTGCGCAGGAGACTTACAATAATGGTGTGCAGGGGGCAATGATTGTAGTTCAGAAGCAGTCGGGAGCCAACTCTGTAGAAATCTCCCGTAAAGTAGAAGAAGCCCTTCCGCGCTTGCAGAAGAATCTGCCGAGTGACGTGAAGCTGGGAGTGATTGTAGATACTTCCGATAACATCCTGAACACGATTGACAGTTTGGCAGAAACTGTAATGTACGCTCTGTTGTTCGTTGTGATTGTCGTGTTCCTTTTCTTAGGACGCTGGCGCGCGACGTTGATTATCTGTATCACGATTCCGCTTTCATTGATTGCCTCTTTCATATATCTGGCAATTACCGGAAATACGATTAATATTATTTCGCTTTCGTCTCTGTCTATTGCCATCGGTATGGTGGTGGATGATGCGATTGTGGTACTAGAGAATGTGACGACGCATATTGAGCGTGGCTCGGACCCGAAACAGGCTGCAGTGCATGGAACGAATGAGGTGGCGATTTCCGTAATCGCTTCTACACTGACCATGATTGCCGTGTTCTTTCCGTTGACAATGGTAAGCGGTATGTCCGGTGTACTTTTCAAGCAGTTGGGCTGGATGATGTGTGCCATCATGTTTGTGTCTACTGTGGCGGCATTGTCACTGACCCCGATGCTCTGTTCGCAATTACTCCGCCTGCAAAAGAGACCGTCGAAAATGTTCAAGCTCTTCTTTACTCCGATTGAGAAGGCGTTAGACGGACTCGATACCGGGTATGCGAAGATGCTGAACTGGGCAGTTCGTCATCGTCCGATTGTGATTGTGAGCTGTATCGCTTTCTTTGTTGTCAGTTTGCTTTGTGCAAAAGGCATTGGTACGGAGTTCTTCCCTGCACAGGATAATGCCCGTATCGCTGTTCAGCTTGAGTTGCCGATCGGTACACGAAAGGAAATAGCGCAGGAGCTTTCAGAGAAACTGACTAATCAGTGGCTGACTAAATATAAGGACATCATGAAGGTATGTAACTATACTGTAGGTCAGGCAGATTCCGATAATACTTGGGCTTCTATGCAGGACAACGGTTCGCATATCATTTCCTTCAACATCAGTCTGGTGGACCCGGGCGACCGTGATATTTCGCTGGAAACAGTCTGCGATGAGATGCGTCAGGACTTGAAAGCTTATCCGGAGTTCAGTAAAGCACAGGTTATTCTGGGAGGTAGCAATACCGGTATGTCTGCTCAGGCAAGTGCCGATTTTGAGATATACGGATATGATATGACGACGACCGATAGCGTGGCCGCCCGTTTGAAACGTGAATTGCTGAACGTGAAAGGTGTAACTGAGGTTAACATCAGCCGTAGCGATTACCAGCCTGAATATCAGGTTGATTTCGACCGCGAGAAACTGGCGATGCACGGACTGAACCTGGCTACTGCAGGTAATTATTTGCGTAATCGTATCAATGGTGCCGTTGCTTCCAAATATCGTGAGGATGGAGATGAGTATGATATCAAAGTGCGTTATGCACCCGAATATCGTACCAGTCTGGAAAGCCTCGAGAATATCCTTATTTATAATGCAAAAGGAGAATCAGTACGCGTGAAGGATGTCGGAAAGGTAGTAGAACGTTTCGCGCCCCCTACCATCGAACGTAAAGACCGTGAACGTATCGTTACTGTGTCCGCCGTTATTTCGGGAGCTCCGTTGGGTGACGTAGTAGCAGCCGGAAATAAGATTATCGATAAGATGGAACTTCCGGGGGAAGTGACCATTCAGATTTCCGGTTCGTTCGAGGACCAGCAGGATTCGTTCCGTGATTTGGGAACACTGGGTATTCTGATTGTCATTCTTGTGTTCATCGTAATGGCAGCACAGTTTGAGTCACTGACTTATCCGTTCATTATCATGTTCTCTCTGCCGTTTGCATTTAGTGGAGTCTTGATGGCATTGTTCTTCACAGGCAGTACGTTGAGTGTAATGAGTTTGCTGGGAGGTATCATGTTGATTGGTATTGTGGTGAAGAATGGTATTGTGCTCATTGACTATATCACCCTCTGTCGAGAGCGGGGTATGGCAGTCATCAACTCTGTGGTGACATCCGGCAAGAGCCGTCTGCGTCCGGTATTGATGACGACAGCCACTACGGTTTTGGGTATGATCCCGATGGCTATCGGTGGCGGACAAGGTTCTGAAATGTGGAGTCCGATGGCGATTGCCGTTATCGGTGGTCTGACAATATCGACTATTCTTACTTTGATTCTGATTCCTACCTTGTACTGTGTATTTGCCGGAACCGGTATCAAGAACCGACGTCGTAAACTTCATCGTCAGCGCGAGTTGGATGTTTACTTCCAGGAACATAAAGACGAAATTATTAAGAAATAACAGAAAAGAAATATGAAATCAGTATTGATAACATTCGACCAGGCTTATTACGAACGGATTATGGCATTGCTCGACCGTCTGAACTGCCGTGGCTTTACATATTTGGAAAAGGTGCAGGGACGTGGTTCAAAGACAGGTGATCCGCACTTCGGCAGCCATGCCTGGCCTAGCATGTGCTCTGCTATCCTTACGGTAGTTGATGACAATAAAGTTGACCCGTTGCTGGATACACTGCACAAGATGGACTTGCAGACCGAACAGTTGGGCTTGCGTGCATTTGTATGGAACATTGAACGGACGATCTAGCGCTCGTACTGTGAATAAATAATCAGAAGGGAGAATCTATAAATAATGTAGATTCTCCCTTCTTTATTCTCTCTTTTGTCTATCTTTGTAGCCCGAAAACGTTTGGCACCGATGAGCTTGTGCTCCGGCACCGATGAAGACCTCCTCCGGCACCGATGAAGGGGTGGTTCGGCACCGGGTAAAAAACAAGAACGAAAAGGAGAGCCTATATCTATTTATAAGATGAAGATTATCAAAAACTACCTGAAATATTCGTTATGGTTTGTACTGACAGTGTTTGCAGCGCTGCTCGGACTTTATTGGCTTCCGGCTATAACAATCGACGGACACACGATGAGGCGTGTCGATATTTTAAGTGATCTTCGCTATCCGAAGCAAGAAGTGGCGGCAGCCGATTCTGACAGTATACCTTTACCTCCGGTTGTAAAGCCGGCTTTTGTTGATACATGTCGTGCAGGCATGACTTGTATTGAAGATTACGGTGACTCCACCCGTTGTGGTATGGCTTCTTTTTATGAAGCACTCGATCGTACTTCTTCTTCGAATCCGGAGGATGACGGACTGGTGCGTATAGCCGTTTTCGGTGATTCTTTCATAGAGGCGGATATATTCACGGCTGATTTGCGCGAAATGCTTCAGAAACGTTTTGGAGGTTGTGGTGTGGGATTTGTCACGATTACTTCGATGACGAGTGGCTATCGTCCTACTGTGCGCCATACCTTCGGGGGATGGTCCAGCCATGCGGTGACGGACAGCGTCTATTTCGATAAAAAGAAGCAAGGTATTTCCGGACATTACTTTATTCCCCGTGAAGGGGCATACGTCGAGTTGAGAGGACAAAGCAAATATGCTTCGCTTCTTGACACTTGCCAGCGAGCTTCGATTTTCTTCTACAATAAAGATTCCGTTTATCTTACTGCACGTGTGAACCGGGGAGAGAATAAGAACTACTCTTTGGCACCTTCCGGTGATTTGCAAAAGATTTCTGTAGAGGGGCGTATCGGCTCTGTACGGTGGACGGTAGATCGTGCCGACTCCACCCTTTTCTACGGATTGGCCATGGATGGAAAGAAAGGAATCATTCTCGATAACTTTTCTTTGCGCGGTAGTTCCGGCTTGTCATTGCGTGGTATTCCGCAACAAATGCTCCGTCAGTTTAACGAGCAACGTCCTTATGACCTGATTATTCTTGAATACGGATTGAACGTGGCTACCGAGCGTGGACGCAATTATGATAACTATCAGAAAGGGCTGCTTACTTCTATCGAGCATCTGAAGAACTGTTTTCCACAGGCGAGTATTTTGCTGTTAAGTGTCGGTGACCGTGATTATAAGACTGAAGACGGTGAACTTCGTACTATGCCGGGAGTCAAGAACCTGATTCGCTATCAGCAGAACATTGCTGCCGAGAGCGGCATTGCTTTTTGGAATATGTTCGAAGCGATGGGCGGCGAGGGCAGTATGGCGAATTTGGTACATGCCAAACCTTCGATGGCGAACTATGATTATACGCATATCAACTTTCGCGGAGGCAAGCATCTGGCCGGATTGCTTTATGAAACATTGATATACGGTAAGGAACAATATGACAGGAGGCGTGCTTATGAGTAAAAGTAGCCTGTTGCGTATCTTTATCTTAGTCTTTTCCGGAGTTTTCTCTTTTCTTCCGGAGGGAATGGCGCAAGACCGTATCCCTGCTTGTCCTCCATTGGGGAAGACCTTGAAGCACATAAAGCCTTTGCGGGAAATGAACTGGGCAAATGACACGATCCCGGTGCAGACATCTTTTCCCTCCGCTTTCCGCGAAACCGGCAGGAATGAGATTATCGACAGCATTGCTTTGTTGACACCCGTATTTGAACGGCTTCGTCAGGTGCGTGCCGGCCTTTCCGAAGATACGGTGCGTATTCTTCATATTGGTGACAGCCATATTCGGGGGCATATCTATCCGCAAACTACGGGAACGCTGCTGAAAGAAACGTTTGGGGCTGTCTCTTATACGGATATGGGAGTGAACGGAGCCACTTGTCTGACGTTTACCCATCCGGGACGTATTGCGGATATTGTAGCCTTGAAGCCCGAATTGCTGATTCTCTCTTTTGGAACAAACGAGAGTCACAATCGCCGGTATAATGTCAATCTGCATTATAACCAGATGGACGAGTTTATCAAACTGTTGCGTGACAGCCTTCCCAATATCCCCATTCTCCTGACCACTCCTCCGGGTTCTTACGAAAGTTTCCGGCAGAGACGGCGGAAACGGACATACGCCATCAATCCCCGCACAGTTACAGCGGCAGAAACGATTCGTCGCTACGCCAAAGACCACCGCCTGCTCGTTTGGGATATGTACGATGTAGTAGGGGGCAAGCGACGTGCCTGCACCAACTGGACGGAAGCGAAACTGATGCGTCCCGATCATGTACATTATTTACCCGAAGGATACATCCTGCAGGGAAATTTATTATACCAGGCCTTTATCCAAGCTTATAACGATTATGTTTCCCATTGATATTGACTTCAGCCGTTTAAAAGATGTGCTTGCCTACGATCCGCAGGCACCGATGATATTCAGTAGTGGTATCTTCCTCTGGCTGTTTGCTGCCTTTATGGTAGTATATGCACTGTTGCAGCGTAAGTATACAGCCCGTATCCTGTTTGTAACGCTTTTCTCTTATTATTTCTATTATAAGAGTAGTGGTACATACTTTTTTCTGTTGGCTTTGGTCACGGTTTGCGACTTTCTGCTGGCGCAATGGATGGACCGTACCGAAGGGCGTTGGAAGCGTAAGGGGCTGGTAACGTTGAGTCTGGGAGTCAATCTGGGACTTCTTGCTTATTTTAAATACACTAATTTCCTGGGAGGGGTGATTGCCTCGCTGATGGGAGGAGAGTTTACCGCACTCGATATATTCTTGCCTGTGGGTATCTCATTCTTCACTTTCCAGTCATTGAGCTATACTATCGATGTTTACCGGAAAGACATCAAGCCTTTGACAAACATACTGGATTATGCGTTTTATGTATCTTTCTTCCCGCAGTTGGTGGCAGGGCCTATCGTACGCGCCCGTGACTTTATCCCGCAAATCAGGAAACCGCTTTTCGTCTCTCAGGAAATGTTCGGGCGAGGAATCTTCCTCATTCTTTCCGGCTTGTTCAAGAAAGCTATTATTTCCGATTATATCAGTGTCAATTTTGTAGAGCGTATCTTTGACAATCCCACCCTTTATTCCGGTGTTGAGAATCTGATGGGAGTATATGGTTATGCTTTGCAGATTTACTGTGACTTCTCCGGATATAGTGATATGGCTATCGGTATTGCTCTATTACTGGGCTTTCATTTCAATCTCAACTTTAATTCTCCTTATAAGTCTGCTTCTATCACCGAATTCTGGCGGCGGTGGCATATTTCATTGTCCAGCTGGTTGCGCGATTACCTGTACATCTCCTTGGGAGGAAACCGGAAAGGCAAGTTCCGCCAGTATCTGAATCTGATTATTACCATGTTTTTGGGTGGACTGTGGCACGGTGCTTCCTGGAACTTTGTGCTTTGGGGGACCTTTCACGGCATCGCTTTGGCGTTGCATAAAATGTGGATGTCCATCACCGGTCGTAAGAAAGGAGAGCAAAGTCATGGCTGGCGTCGTGTATTCGGAGTCATTATCACTTTCCACTTTGTCTGTCTCTGCTGGATTTTCTTCCGTAATGCCGATTTTCAGAACTCGATGGACATGCTGAGGCAGATATTCACCACCTTCCGTCCGCAACTTTTCCCACAGTTGATTGAGGGTTACTGGCGTGTGTTTGCTTTGATGCTACTCGGCTTTTTACTCCATTTCACCCCGGATAGTTGGGAAAATGCTGCTTGTCGTGGAGTCATTCGTCTGCCGTTTTTAGGGAAAGCCCTGCTGATGGTAGCTTTGATCTATCTGGTTATCCAGATGAAGAGTTCGGAGATTCAGCCGTTTATTTATTTCCAGTTTTAAATGAATGAAGAATGATGAATGAAGAATTACTTTGCAGCGTGATAGCGCAGCCAATTCTTCATTCATCATTCTTCATTTCTATGCTTTCTGAACAAATCTCTATGCAATCTGTATTTTAGTCTATGGACAGGTGTGGTATTTTGCGCTAGCTTTGCCACGAACAGATAAATAGACATACTATGAGACATAGAATCCTCTTTTTCTTTTTGGCTTTTATTGGAATAAGCCAGTTCGTGACATCGTCCGATGTCCGTAATAAATATAATTTCAATTCAGACTGGTTGCTTTATGTGGGTGATACTCCGGAAGCAAAGCAAATACGTTTTTCTGATTCGGACTGGAAGAAAGTGACTTTGCCGCATGCTTTCAATGAAGATGAGGCTTTTCGCTTAAGTATTGATGAACTGACCGATACGATTATGTGGTATCGGAAGCATTTTCGTCTGCCGGGCGATAGTAAAAACAAGAAGGTCTTTGTAGAGTTCGAAGGAGTTCGTCAAGGGGCGGATTTTTATATTAATGGTCATCATATCGGTCTGCACGAAAATGGCGTGATGGCTGTCGGCTTCGACCTGACTCCTTACATTAAGTATGGACAGGAAAATGTAATAGCACTTCGCATCGACAATGACTGGAATTATAAAGAACGGGCAACAGGTACGAAATATCAGTGGAGCAATAAGAATTTTAATGCCAATTATGGAGGCATTCCGAAAAATGTATGGTTGCATGTCACCGACCGTCTGTATCAGACTTTACCTTTATATAGTAATCTCAAAACGACCGGAGTCTACGTCTATGCTGAAGATATTCGTGTGAAATCACAGAAAGCTGTCATTCATGCGGAGTCGGAAATCAAGAACGAATATAATCGTGATAAGCAAGTATCTTATCAAGTGGAACTGATAGACCGTGACGGGACATCCGTCAAGACATTCGGAGAAACACAAGCGGTGGTGAAACCGGGTGAAACAATCACACTGAAAGCGGCATCTGGGGTAGACAACCTGCATTTCTGGAGTTGGGGATATGGCTATTTGTATACGGTAAAGACAAGTCTGTGGGTAGATGGCAGGAAAGTAGACGAGGTCGCTACCCGTACCGGATTCCGTAAAACGCGTTTCGGTAAAGGAATGATCTGGCTGAATGATCGCGTTATTCAGATGAAGGGCTTTGCACAGCGGACGAGCAATGAATGGCCGGGAGTCGGGATGAGCGTGCCTGCCTGGTTGAGCGATTATAGCAATCATCTGATGGTAGAGGGCAATGCGAACCTTGTGCGCTGGATGCATGTCACTCCGTGGAAACAGGATATCGAGTCGTGTGACCGTGTAGGATTGATTCAGGCTATGCAGGCCGGTGATGCCGAGAAAGATTGTGAAGGACGTCAGTGGGAACAGCGTACAGAATTGATGCGTGACGCTATCATTTATAACCGCAATAATCCGAGTATCCTGTTTTATGAATGTGGCAATGAGTCTATCAGTCGTGAGCACATGATAGAAATGAAAGGAATCCGTGATCTGTATGATCCTCATGGTGGGCGTGCAATCGGTTCCCGCGAAATGCTGGATATCCGTGAAGCGGAATATGGCGGCGAAATGCTTTATATCAATAAAAGTGCGCATCATCCGATGTGGGCTATGGAGTATTGCCGTGACGAGGGGTTACGTAAATATTGGGATGACTATTCTTATCCTTATCACAAGGATGGAGAGGGCAGTAGTTCTTATAAATCTACTGTCACCAATAAGGTACAGAAGAAGGTGGATGCGCGTGTCTACAACCGTAATCAGGATTCCTTTACTGTCGAGAATATCATTCGCTGGTTCGATTATTGGCGGGAACGTCCGGGAACGGGAGATCGTGTCAGTTCGGGTGGTGTGAAGATTATCTTTTCCGATACCAATACGCATTACCGTGGAGTCGAAAATTATCGTCGTAGCGGGGTGACTGATGCCATGCGTATCCCTAAAGATCCTTTCTTTGCACATCAGGTGATGTGGGACGGCTGGGTAGATACGGAATGTCCCCGTATTTATATTGTCGGCCATTGGAACTATGATGATACGATAGTGAAACCTGTATATGTCGTATCGAGTGCCGATAAGGTAGAGTTGTTCCTGAATGGGAAATCGTTGGGGAATGGCGAACGGGGCTACCATTTCCTGTATACTTTCAGAGATATCGCTTTTGTGCCGGGCAAGTTGGAAGCTGTGGGATATGACGAAAACGGAAAAGAATGCTGCCGCACTCAATTGCAGACGGCAGGTAAGCCGGAACAAATCCGGTTGAGCCTGATTCAAAGTCCTGAAGGATGGAAAGCGGATGGTGCGGATATGGTATTGCTTCAGGTGGAAGTGATCGATAAAGAAGGGAACCGTTGTCCGCTGGCAAATGACTTGATCCACTTTGAGGTGGAAGGGCCTGCCGAATGGCGAGGCGGTATCGCACAAGGAGAAAATAATTATATTCTTTCAAAAGATTTGCCGGTAGAGTGTGGCATCAATCGTGCGTTGATCCGTTCGCTCACCACTGCCGGAACAGTTTGTATCACGGCGAAGGCTACCGGATTGAAACCGGCAGAAATTAGCTTCGCTTCTATGCCTGTTGAAGTAAAGAACGGTTTGAGCGATTATATCCCCGGTGATGAACTGGAAGGCAGGCTGACTCGTGGGGAGACTCCGCAAACTCCTTCATACAAGGTGTCAAAGGTCGATGTCGGCATTGTCTCTGCCATAGCAGGTGCCAATAGCGAGTGTGCGGTTAACAGCTTTGATGATAATGAACTGAGTGAATGGCGGAATGACGGGAAAGCGGGTACTGCATGGATAACCTATCAGTTGGAACGTGCCGCACGTGTGGATGAAGTCTGTCTGAAGTTGACCGGATGGCGTATGCGCAGCTATCCGCTGGAAATTTATGCGGGTAAAGAATTGATTTGGAGCGGAGATACAGACAAGAGTCTGGGATATGTCCACTTAGATGTGAAGCCTGTGTTGACGAATGAAATCACTATCCGGCTCAAGGGTACAAGTAAGGAAGGAGATGCTTTCGGGCAAATAGTAGAAGTAGCTGCCCCTGTTGCTAATGAACTGGATTTGTTTAAAGCAAAGGATGGCGATAAAACCGGGCACGAATTACGCATTGTAGAAATAGAATTCAAAGAGAATTTGTTGGAGTAAGTTTCTTTAGGGTTTGTTTCTTGAACTGTTGGAGGATGTATCTCTGTGTGAGACATACATTCTCCAATATTTTACGGTTATCTTGAAGAATGAAATTTAGAGTGAATAGAATAATCGTTATTGAAATATTTTCTTTTTCTTTGTAGAAAGAAAAATCATTGACTCTTATGGACAATTATCAACCGGCTACTGGTCGTTATGATCAGATGAAATATAAGTATTGTGGTAAAAGCGGATTGCAACTGCCTCTTATTTCTTTGGGATTATGGCACAACTTCGGTAGTGTTGATGACTTTGCCGTGGCAGCGGATATGATTAAGTATGCCTTTGATCACGGGATCACCCATTTTGATCTGGCAAACAACTACGGTCCTGTTCCGGGGAGTGCCGAAGCAAACTTCGGGCGAATTCTGAAGGAGAATTTTCACGGTTACCGGGATGAAATGATAATTTCCTCCAAGGCCGGGCATGATATGTGGGCGGGGCCTTATGGCGGAAACAGTTCCCGTAAGAACCTGATGGCAAGTATCGATAAGAGTCTCCGTCGTACGGGGCTGGAGTATTTTGATATTTTCTATAGCCATCGCTATGACGGAGTCACTCCGGTAGAAGAAACGATTCAGACCTTGATCGATATTGTCAGACAAGGAAAAGCACTGTATATCGGAATCTCTAAATATCCTCCTCGGCAAGCACGGTTTGCTTATGAAATGATGGCAAAAGCGGGTGTCCCCTGTCTTATCAGCCAGTATCGTTATAGTATGTTCGACCGTGCAGTTGAGGCTGAAAATCTTCCGCTGGCTGCCGAATATGGTTCCGGCTTTATAGCCTTTTCTCCTTTGGCACAAGGATTACTCACGGATAGGTATTTGAATGGTGTCCCCGAAGGTTCGCGTGCGGCACGTTCTTCTACTTTTCTCCAACGTTCGCAGGTGACACCTGAAAAAGTGGAGGTCGCCCGGCAATTGAATGAAATCGCCCGTCGTCGTGGGCAAACACTGGCAGAGATGGCATTGGCATGGGTGTTGAGAGACGAACGGATGACGTCGGTGATTGTAGGAGCTAGTTCAGTAAATCAACTGGCTGATAATTTGCAAGCTTTAAACCATCTGGAGTTTATTGCTGAAGAATTAAATGAGATAGAGCAAATACTTTCATCGTACAAATCTTACATAAAATAATATGTTCTGACATTCTTGAAGAGAAAAACAATAAATAGGGAAATATTTATCAATGCTCTCCGGTTTTGCGCTTAAAAAATATGCATAATAAACATCTTTTTAAATAGAATGATCATCCCTTTTAGCCGTTTAATCATAAACAGATATTTTGCGTAAAAACGCCAATAATAATTTTATATATATTTGTGACCTATATCTTAATAGATAAGAATATTAACTAAAATTATTGTGTATGAAAAAGTTTATAATGAGGTCCAGTTTTGCGCTGGTCATGTGTTGTCTGCTTTTTGCAGCGTGCAGTAAGGATGATAATACGGATGTAAACACCGCATCCGTCACTGGATATTGGGTTTGTTATTATCAGTGTTGGAGTGAGGATGGCGAAACATGGGAGAGTAACTATAATGGTGATGACTATTACATTAACTTCAGTAGTCACTTGGCAGATGGTAAGTATGAGGGGGATATAGACAGTGGTAGCGACCAGCTTTTGGAACTGATGGGACATTACTCTTTTGCCTGGACTATATCTGGTAACAAAATCAAAGTTGCATTGAGTGATAGTTGGACTGAAGAATGGCAGGTCAAATCTCTCAAAGGTGATGAGATGACACTTCAATGGAAAGACGAAGAAGTTGACTATACAATTATTGCTAAATTCAAAAAACAACCTGAGTAGTTAATATGAATTTGGTTAATAATGGGAAGAAATAGAAAAAAATAGAGAAAGTATGATTGCATCGGTGTTCTTGCCATTCGTGCAAAGAGCATAAGACCAGATAGTTATTTGTTCTTGAGATGTGTATAGATAAAAATAGTATGATTCATGCAGGACGACTTATTGAACGCACACTTCACGACCAAGGGCGTACGGTCACTTGGTTCGCTGAACAATTGTGTTGTACACGTCCAAATGTCTATAAAATATTTCAGAAAGAAAATATTGACATTCATCTCCTTTGGCGTATCTCCTGTATTCTCGAACATGATTTTTTTCGTGACCTCTCTGATAGCATTGATGTTCGGGTTTCTTTGAGTGTCTCCAAATAGGACACAGTTTTGTATCGCTCTTGGAACTATGTTTTTCTCTACAAGTATACTCCTTTAGCATATCTTTGCGCTGTATTAACATATAATCACAAAAGAAAATGAAAAAGCTATTTCTAATTATCATGCTGGCTTTTGGTTGTGCAATCGGGACATATGCACAAAAGACTGTCTTCAAATTTCGTGATGCACAGGTACGTGCAGGAGATGCAGTGACTGAGGTTTGTGTAAAACCCACAGTTGTTGAGGTGAAAATACTCGAAGAAAAAGGGCGTATAAAGGATGAATGGACACTGAGCAAAGAAGAAGTGGAAGTTGCCATGAAAGGGGAACTTGATAATATCCGTGCATGGGGAACTTATTTGTCCACTATCAAGAATGACTGTGATGTGATCATGGGAGCTACTTTTAAGATAGAAGACGATGAAAAATCGGGAGGATATACGGTTACGGTTGTAGGTTATCCGGGAGTGTTCACAAACTGGCATACTGCTACGACAGAAGACTACGAATGGATACGCATTCAAAAACTTTCGGGTGCTGATGATAGAACGAAAATAGCCCCCGTTATAAAGAATAAGAATTAATAACTAAAAACATAGACAATAATGAAAAAAGTATTATCAATTGTTGCTGCGCTTTTGTTGTGCGTAGGAACACAGGCACAGATTGTATCATCCAGAAGCACAATCGTTAAGACTCAAAAGCAAGCTAGTAATACACAATGGTTCTTGCGTGCAGGCGTGAACATGATGAACCTTAGTGGTGACGGAATTGATGGAACAGATTCAAACATCGGTTATAATGCGACATTAGGCTATCAGAAGTCATTGGGTGGTGCAGGAGCTTATTGGGGAATGGAGTTCGCTCTTGGTTCTCGTGGATTTAAAGTTGACGACATGAAATGTATCGCACACAATGTTCAATATTCACCGTTTACTTTCGGATGGAAAATCGGAGTAGCAGATAATATTAGTATTGATCCGCACTTAGGAGTTTTTGCAAGTTATGACTATACCAGCAAAATGAAAGAAGATGGAGAAAGCATTAGCTGGGGAGATTTTGCTGATGCTCTTGAAGTAGATTATAATCATTTCGATGCAGGTATGAATATTGGTGTAGGCGTATGGTACGACCGTTTCAATCTGGATCTTACTTATCAGCGTGGATTCATTGATGTATTTACCGATGCTGATGGCATTAAGACTAGCAACTTTATGATTCGTCTGGGTATCGCTTTTTAATTGAAACAACCTTTTTAAGCATATAAATTTCAGCATTCACGTCTTTTCTATAAAAAGAAAAGAAAGTGAATGCTGTTTTCTTAAAATAACAGAATATGATAACGAGACTGAGACTTTTGGCAATTGTATTTTTATTGGGTGGGATATTACCCTCTTTGATTGCACAAACTTTTACAGAACAAAAGAAAACTTATCCGGTCAGTGCAGATGGTAGTAAATATGTAGTCAATGGATTCATTCCTTTCAGTCCGATGAGTGATGAAAATATTTATGCCAATGCTCTGTTATGGACTATCAAAAACGTCTGTTCCGTACAGCGTGAGGGAATAACGGAAGTAAGCGTTCCTGCCAAGAGTTTTAGTTGCAACCTGGTGCTTACTTCTCAAGCGGATGCAAAACAAAAGAATACATATTATTGTACAGCTCAGTTTCAGGTAAAAGACGGAAAATTGGTTTACTATCTTTCCAATATTCAGATAGAATCATTGGTTGTTGTAATGAAGAAATTGACTCCGATGGAAAAACTACAGCCGGAGAAGAGGACTTCTCATAAGGAAACAATGGATGATTTTGTGCATATAGAATCGCAAATGCTGAATAAGATGTTTGACTTTGTTAGTACTAACCAACTTTCTCCTATCAGCCACTGGAATGAGATAAGCATCGGAAAACCGGTAAAGGGCATGACAGAAGATGAATGTTTGCTGGCTTTTGGTAAACCACAGACAGTTTCAGAATCAAATGGAGAGGTGCAGTGGATGTATTCTAGTTCTTTTTATCTTTTTTTCAAGAATGGACATGTAGAAACAATCATAAAGTAAAATTGATACTCCTTTCCGGCTCTCGCATTCTTTTGTTTGTAAAGAGGGGGGAAGGAGTTTCTTTTAGAATTGTGATTTTTACTCTGTGAAATCTCACTTTTGTTTATTCCGTAATAATTCGAAATAGCTACATAGACCCGTTATCTGGAATTAGATATATACCTAATTCTTTTGGACTGTCTCATTTATAACTTGAATTCAGCGAAAGATGAGTTTTTTCATCTTCTTCTCTCTAAAATTATATTTCTACACGATATTCTCAATCAACTGTCTCATTTATGACTTGAACTTAGGATTTCTCTCCAAGTGAATTTAGTATATGTTTTGCTCCCATGCTCTCACTTTTTGCTTGTATCGTCTTATTCATCGTTGTTACAGCTGTGATAGCAGCTGTGGTAGCAAGTGTGGTAGCAGGCATTTGCTCTCACTCTATATTCATGCTTTAATACACATTTTTCTTGATGTTGTAATCTTGTATTCAGTATGTTAACCTCTTATCTGTCAACTATTAATAATTGACGTTCCATCTGTTAATAATTGATATATCAGGTATTAAGATCTGATACTCCCTCTATTATTGTGTGATAAATGCTTTTTTCGCTTATGTCCATACTCCTGTTCTTCCTAAGAGAACAGGTTAATCGGGACATTGTTATGGTCGGGTTGGTTGAATCGTGCGGTACTTTTACTCCACTCGTGCGTTCATTTCACTCCAATCATGCGTTCCTCCTTATCCACTCATGCGGTCCTCTGCTCCCGTCTCCGGTTGTTTCCTGAAGTTTCTTGCCTCTTGAAACTCCAGTTCCAGATGGTTTGAAACTTTAGTTTCCCCTGCTTGAAACAACAGTTTCTTTCGCTTGAAACTTTTGGTTTCAAGGTATGAAACTATTGTTTCCAATGCTTGAAACTAGAGTTTCTCCTATATGAAACCTTTGTTTTCCCCGCATGAAACTAATCCCTTGCCTGCATCCCCGTATTTCTTTATCGCTATCAGTATACTTTCGGAGTTACTTCTTTTCCTTTCAGCCGCCACTTTCCCATGAACGTCCCTTGTCTGTCTGCGATAATCTGTTCCCCAAAAAGTGACAATACCCTCACATGCTTTTCCTATTGTCACCCTGTTATCACCTCTATTATCACCTTGTTGTCACTCTTAATCCACTGATAAATAACTGTTTGACTTGAAAAGTGACAAGTGACAATAGAAAAACCCTTTTCCATGAGAGTTTCTTCTCCGCTTTTAGTCCATCCATACTGTCTTCATGAATGACTCACCGCTATCCTTCCCTTCCTTCCTGTTGAAATCTGTTCCCTTCGCGCCCGCATCCGCGTGTGTGAATATAATAAGGTGTGTCCCTTTCCCCCTTTCTGCCATCCCCGGTAAATTTATGTTCTACAACATCCTTCTGAATCAGCCCCTTAGCATGGATATCCAAAAATAATTCAAAAAAACAGTCCGATAATTTTGGAGCATAAGCTGAAAGCTACTACTTTTGCACCCGCTTTCCAAGAGAAGAAAGCCTTGATAAGTTGACTTAGTGTAAAAGCGTACGACAGCTTAAAATAAGAACAAAAAAACTTCCGGAAAGTTTTGGATGTTATTGAATAAAGTTCTTATCTTTGCAGTCCGATTCGCAAAGAAACGCGGTTTGTTTTTCTTCTTTACCTTCTTTCCCTTTCGCAAGAGAGCCTGAGAAACGATATAAAAAGAAAAATTAAAAAAAAAACTTCCGAAAACGTTTGGCAGTTAAAATAAAACCCCTTACCTTTGCACCCGCTTTTGAAACGAAAGCAACCAAGTTCTTTGAAATATTGATAAACAATACAAGTAGTACAAGAAAAAAATAGAACCGTCAATGCTTGTTGGATACATAGCAGTATGTATCTGATGACAGGTATTAATGAAGTCAATAAATTGTACGGCATCCTGAACAGAGCAAATACCATTCTTTCATAGGAATGATAACAATACTTTTACAATGAAGAGTTTGATCCTGGCTCAGGATGAACGCTAGCTACAGGCTTAACACATGCAAGTCGAGGGGCAGCATTCCAGTTTGCTTGCAAACTGGAGATGGCGACCGGCGCACGGGTGAGTAACACGTATCCAACCTGCCGATAACTCGGGGATAGCCTTTCGAAAGAAAGATTAATATCCGATAGTATATTAAAACCGCATGGTTTTACTATTAAAGAATTTCGGTTATCGATGGGGATGCGTTCCATTAGTTTGTTGGCGGGGTAACGGCCCACCAAGACTACGATGGATAGGGGTTCTGAGAGGAAGGTCCCCCACATTGGAACTGAGACACGGTCCAAACTCCTACGGGAGGCAGCAGTGAGGAATATTGGTCAATGGACGAGAGTCTGAACCAGCCAAGTAGCGTGAAGGATGACTGCCCTATGGGTTGTAAACTTCTTTTATATGGGAATAAAGTGGTCCACGTGTGGATTTTTGTATGTACCATATGAATAAGGATCGGCTAACTCCGTGCCAGCAGCCGCGGTAATACGGAGGATCCGAGCGTTATCCGGATTTATTGGGTTTAAAGGGAGCGTAGGTGGACAGTTAAGTCAGTTGTGAAAGTTTGCGGCTCAACCGTAAAATTGCAGTTGATACTGGCTGTCTTGAGTACAGTAGAGGTGGGCGGAATTCGTGGTGTAGCGGTGAAATGCTTAGATATCACGAAGAACTCCGATTGCGAAGGCAGCTCACTGGACTGCAACTGACACTGATGCTCGAAAGTGTGGGTATCAAACAGGATTAGATACCCTGGTAGTCCACACAGTAAACGATGAATACTCGCTGTTTGCGATATACAGTAAGCGGCCAAGCGAAAGCATTAAGTATTCCACCTGGGGAGTACGCCGGCAACGGTGAAACTCAAAGGAATTGACGGGGGCCCGCACAAGCGGAGGAACATGTGGTTTAATTCGATGATACGCGAGGAACCTTACCCGGGCTTAAATTGCATTTGAATAATCTGGAAACAGGTTAGCCGCAAGGCAAATGTGAAGGTGCTGCATGGTTGTCGTCAGCTCGTGCCGTGAGGTGTCGGCTTAAGTGCCATAACGAGCGCAACCCTTATCTTCAGTTACTAACAGGTCATGCTGAGGACTCTGGAGAGACTGCCGTCGTAAGATGTGAGGAAGGTGGGGATGACGTCAAATCAGCACGGCCCTTACGTCCGGGGCTACACACGTGTTACAATGGGGGGTACAGAAGGCCGCTACCTGGTGACAGGATGCTAATCCCAAAAGCCTCTCTCAGTTCGGATCGAAGTCTGCAACCCGACTTCGTGAAGCTGGATTCGCTAGTAATCGCGCATCAGCCATGGCGCGGTGAATACGTTCCCGGGCCTTGTACACACCGCCCGTCAAGCCATGAAAGCCGGGGGTACCTGAAGTACGTAACCGCAAGGAGCGTCCTAGGGTAAAACTGGTAATTGGGGCTAAGTCGTAACAAGGTAGCCGTACCGGAAGGTGCGGCTGGAACACCTCCTTTCTGGAGCGATGCCGTTACAATGACTTTCATCGGTTCTATAATTGTACTACTGGTACTTGTTTATTTATAACATATAGATCAACCATCTATAGAAGTATAGATAGAGATAAACAAGAGAAATAAAGAAGCCGAGTCTAACATATCAGGTAGACAAGGTTGAACTAGTCCTATAGCTCAGTTGGTTAGAGCGCTACACTGATAATGTAGAGGTCGGCAGTTCAACTCTGCCTGGGACTACTCCGAACAAAAGTTGTCTGTTTTCATTGTCCATTGTCAATTGTAACAGTCAATAACTCTTGGGGGATTAGCTCAGCTGGCTAGAGCATCTGCCTTGCACGCAGAGGGTCAACGGTTCGAATCCGTTATTCTCCACCATCTCTGAACAAGAGAAACGATCTTTGACATGATGTACAAAAAGTAAAATTTAGTAAAGAGCTAAAAGTATATATCGAACCGTACGTTTTAAGTACCGCGATATTAAGTGTTCGGGTTTAATACCTGACACTTGATATTTAATACTTGAAAGTAAGTTTGAAAGAAAGTAAGCAAGGGCGCATGGCGGATGCCTTGGCTCTCGGAGGCGATGAAGGACGTGATAAGCTGCGATAAGCTCTGGGTAGGTGCAAATAACCTTTGATCCAGAGATTTCCGAATGGGACAACCCGGCATTCTGAAGGAATGTCATCCATCTTTGATGGAGGCTAACGCAGGGAACTGAAACATCTTAGTACCTGCAGGAAAAGAAAATAATAATGATTCCCCTAGTAGTGGCGAGCGAACGGGGAATAGCCCAAACCACCCATGTTACGGCATGTGTGGGGTTGTAGGACCACGATGTCGCAAGACATTTGACGAATAGAATCCTCTGGAAAGTGGAACCATAGACGGTGATAGTCCTGTATATGAAGTCAGATTAAGCGTAGTGGTATCCTGAGTAGCGCGGGACACGAGAAATCTTGCGTGAATCTGCCGGGACCATCCGGTAAGGCTAAATACTCCCGAGAGACCGATAGCGAACCAGTACTGTGAAGGAAAGGTGAAAAGCACTTCGAACAGAAGAGTGAAATAGTCCCTGAAACCGTGCGCCTACAAGCGGTCGGAGCTGCGTAAGCAGTGACGGCGTGCCTTTTGCATAATGAACCTACGAGTTACTTTTTCCGGCAAGGTTAAGCATCTTGAGATGTGCAGCCGAAGCGAAAGCGAGTCTGAACAGGGCGTCGAGTCGGAAGGAGTAGACGCGAAACCAAGTGATCTACCCTTGGTCAGGTTGAAGGTTAGGTAACACTAACTGGAGGACCGAACCGATAAGCGTTGAAAAGCTTCCGGATGAACTGAGGGTGGGGGTGAAAGGCTAATCAAACTTGGAGATAGCTCGTACTCCCCGAAATGCATTTAGGTGCAGCCTTGTGAGTTACTAATGTGAGGTAGAGCGACTGATAAGATGCGAGGGCTTCACCGCCTATCAAGTCTTGATAAACTCCGAATGCGCATTAGTTCTATCACAGGAGTGAGGGCATGGGTGCTAAGGTCCATGTCCTAAAGGAGAAGAATCCAGACCATCAGCTAAGGTCCCGAAATAAACACTAAGTTGAACTAACGAAGTCAGATTGCTAAGACAGCTAGGATGTTGGCTTGGAAGCAGCCATTCATTTAAAGAGTGCGTAACAGCTCACTAGTCGAGGAGTTTGGCGTGGATAATAATCGGGCATCAAGTGTTTTACCGAAGCTATGGGATCAGTAATGATCGGTAGGGGAGCATTCCACTCTGCGTCGAAGGTGAAGCGTGAGCTTTGCTGGAGCGTGTGGAAAAGCAAATGTAGGTATAAGTAACGATAAAGGGGGTGAGAAACCCCCTCGCCGAAAGACTAAGGTTTCCTGATCAACGCTAATCGGATCAGGGTTAGTCGGGTCCTAAGGCTCAGCCGAACGGTGAGGCCGATGGCAGAACAGGTTAATATTCCTGTACTACCTTAAGGAGTGACGTGGAGACGGAGGCGTGACAGCGCCGCGGACTGACGGAATAGTCCGTTGAAGGGTGTAGATGTTGATCATCCCAGGCAAATCCGGGATGAGAGTCGAACCTGATAGTATGGAACGTTCTTCGGAACAATCCAATAGTGCGTGTAATCATACTCCCAAGAAAATCCGCTAAACTTAATCCTTAAGGTACCCGTACCGCAAACGGACACACGTAGTCGGGTTGAATATACTAAGGCGCTTGAGTGATTCACGGTTAAGGAACTAGGCAAATTGACCCTGTAACTTCGGGATAAAGGGTCCCAACGAGAGTTGGGCGCAGAGAATAGGTCCAGGCAACTGTTTAACAAAAACACAGGGCTGTGCGAAATTGAAAGATAATGTATACAGCCTGACACCTGCCCGGTGCTGGAAGGTTAAGAGGAGATGTCATCGCAAGAGAAGCATTGAATTGAAGCCCCAGTAAACGGCGGCCGTAACTATAACGGTCCTAAGGTAGCGAAATTCCTTGTCGGGTAAGTTCCGACCTGCACGAATGGTGTAATGATCTGGACACTGTCTCAACCGTGAGCTCAGTGAAATTGTAGTATCGGTGAAGATGCCGATTACCCGCGATGGGACGAAAAGACCCCGTGAACCTTTACTATAGCTTAACATTGAATTTGGGTAATTGATGTGTAGGATAGGCCGGAGACTTTGAAGCGCAGACGCCAGTTTGTGTGGAGTCGCTGTTGAAATACGGCCCTTTGATTATTTGAGTTCTAACTCGTAGTTGCGAGGACACTGTTTGGTGGGTAGTTTGACTGGGGTGGTCGCCTCCAAAATAGTAACGGAGGCTTCTAAAGGTGCCCTCAGGACGATTGGTAACCGTCCGCAGAGTGTAATGGCATAAGGGCGCTTGACTGGGAGACTTACAAGTCGATCAGGTAGGAAACTAGAGCATAGTGATCCGGTGTTTCCGTATGGAAGGGACATCGCTCAAAGGATAAAAGGTACTCCGGGGATAACAGGCTGATCCCTCCCAAGAGCTCATATCGACGGAGGGGTTTGGCACCTCGATGTCGGCTCGTCACATCCTGGGGCTGGAGAAGGTCCCAAGGGTTGGGCTGTTCGCCCATTAAAGTGGCACGCGAGCTGGGTTCAGAACGTCGTGAGACAGTTCGGTCTCTATCTATCGTGGGCGTATGAAATTTGCGTGGCTCTGACACTAGTACGAGAGGACCGTGTTGGACTGACCGCTGGTTTACCAGTTGTGCCGCCAGGTGCATTGCTGGGTATCTAAGTCGGGATTGGATAAGTGCTGAAAGCATCTAAGTACGAAGCCAGCCACAAGATTAGATTTCTTAGGGTCGTTAAAGACGATGACGTTGATAGGATGCAGGTGTAAAGGTGGTAACATCAAAGCCGAGCATTACTAATTGCCCGTCCACTTTCTTCCGGCTTTGTACGGATTGGATATATACGTTTAGCGAACGTATCAGCAAGTTCATTCATTTGAATCTGATATCTTACTTGAATTTTACTTTTCATCATGTCATAACCTTATTGAATTCATTCAGGTGGTTATAGCACGAGGGTTCCACCTCTTCCCATTCCGAACAGAGAAGTTAAGCCTCGTCACGCCGATGGTACTGCGTAACAGTGGGAGAGTAGGTAGCCGCCGTTTTTAAAGAAGCCCTTCCGGTAGAAATACCTGGAGGGCTTTCTTGTTTTTGATACCTTAGGAATATCCCTTATTTATTTATCTATAAACGTCTTTTAACACATAAAACTCCAAAACATGGGAACAAAACACTTTGTACATTGTTTCAATAATAGAGTCAAAGTTTTATGCTTAAATGATGTGAATAACGACAAACGAATATATTTAATTACTAAATTTGTCGCCGAAATGCGAGAATTCGATATAAACAACTGAAATAAATATCATGAAAGGTTCTGTGAGATTCATATTAGCGCTTGTTCTGCTGATGCTATCATATAGTATGGGTGGAAATGCTATGGATATCACTTCATGTGTTTCTAAGAGTGAAAGCTCTTGCCAGTTGTCGGAATCGAACGCCGATACCAACTCTAATTCTTCATTTAAGACCCGTTCGTTGGGTTTTGACAGATCATCCCAGTCTTTGTCTATTTCCGACGTAGAATTGGGCTTTAAATCAGTTACAGAAACATCTTCTAATAATTATCGTCTGCGTAGAATCATCGAAGCGAATGATTCTCTTAAAGACGTTATGCATAAGTTTTTCTTGTTAAGAGAAAACTCACTTGTATTAGATCAAAGTAAATCCTATTACTCGGATAAGGATCCACATTACTCCATTATCTGTAGCGACTACTATGTGTTCGCTCTAAGACGTATCCTTATTTAGTTTATTACTATTCCCATCTTATTTACTTTTCGTACCCTGTATGAAGCTGTGTGACTTTCATTCTCTTGAAAAGTCACAGGGTCTATAGCGCAGTGTATCTAATCATTTGAAATTTTCTAAATAACTAAAATTAATATCTTAACAAAAAAACTTATTATGGAAACTACTAAAAAGTCTCAGATCGTAGGCATAAAGAATGCCGGTATTGTAATCATCTGCTGTTTCATCGTGGCAGTGTGTATTTATCAGTTCCTGTTGGGAAATCCGTCTAATTTTATGAACAATGATCCTAACAACCATCCATTGAACATGTTGGGTACTATTTACAAAGGTGGTGTTATTGTGCCTGTTATTCAGACACTGTTGTTAACTGTACTCGCTTTGAGTATTGAACGCTATTTTGCGCTTCGTTCTGCTTTCGGTAAAGGTTCGTTGGCTAAATTTGTAGCTAACATCAAGGAAGCCCTGGCTACCGGTGACCTCAAAAAAGCACAAGAAATCTGTGACCAACAACGCGGTTCTGTTGCCAATGTAGTTACTGCTACTTTGCGCAAGTATGAAGAAATGGAAAAGAACACAGCTCTTCCTAAAGAACAAAAGCTGCTGGCTATCCAGAAAGAACTGGAAGAAGCAACTGCTCTGGAAATGCCTATGATGCAGCAGAATCTTCCGATTATCGCTACTATCACCACTTTGGGAACATTGATGGGATTGCTCGGTACTGTAATTGGTATGATCCGTTCATTTGCCGCATTGTCTGCCGGTGGTGGTGCTGACTCTATGGCTTTGTCACAAGGTATCTCTGAAGCCTTGATCAATACGGCTTTCGGTATCTTGACAGGTGCGCTGGCTGTTATTTCTTACAACTACTACACTAACAAAATTGATAAATTGACTTACGGACTCGATGAAGTCGGATTCTCTATCGTGCAGACTTTTGCAGCTACTCATTAATTTGGCGAACCCTTTAAAATCTATTAATCATGGGTAGAGCGAAAATTAAAAAGAAAGATACGTTCATAGATATGACAGCTATGAGTGACGTAACTGTATTGCTTCTGACTTTCTTTATGTTGACATCAACATTTGTGAAGAAGGAACCAGTGCAAGTTACCACTCCGGCTTCTGTATCGGAAATCAAGATTCCGGAGACTAATGTACTCCAGATTCTGGTTGATCCGGAAGGAAAAATATTTATGAGCCTCGACAAGCAGCAGGATATGCAGGCTGTATTGGAGAGCATGGGTGAAGAGTATGGCATAAAGTTTACTCCGGAGCAGGAAAAGCGGTTTACACTGGCTACTACTTTTGGAGTGCCCATCAGAAGTATGCAGCAATTCCTTGACCTCCCGGAAGACCAGCGGGACAAAGTTCTGAAGAATGAAGGAATTCCGTGCGATAGCACCGATAATCAGTTTAAGTCGTGGGTGCGCAATGCACGTAACGCTAACGCTGATCTCCGAATTGCTATTAAGGCAGATGCTTCCACTCCATACTCAGTGATAAAGAACGTAATGAACTCACTTCAGGATTTGCGGGAGAATCGGTACAATCTGATTACTTCTCTCAAAGCAGAATCTGAAAATTAAAAGGGAGGAAAGACAATGAGTGCTGAAGTACAAGAGAGCAGCGGAAAGAAAAGAGGTAAGGGCAAGCAAAAGAAAATGACTGTCCGGGTAGACTTTACTCCGATGGTGGATATGAACATGTTGCTGATTACTTTCTTTATGCTTTGTACCACGTTGAGCAAGCCTCAGACGATGGAAATAAGCATGCCGAGTAATGACAAAGATATAACTGAACAACAAAAGAGTATGGTGAAAGCTTCTCAGGCAATTACATTATTGCTGGGAGCTGATAATAAGCTCTATTACTATGAGGGAGAACCTAACTATAGGGATTATACTTCATTGAAAGAGACTACTTACGGAGCAAATGGGCTGCGTGCCGTACTTCTTCAGAAAAATGCTGCGGCTGTTAATCAGGTGAGAGCCTTGAAGCAGCAGAAGCTCGATCTGGAGATTACAGATGACGAATACAAAAAGAAGGTTTCCGAAATTAAGAGCGGAAAGGATACACCGACCGTTATTATCAAGGCGACGGATGATGCTTCTTATATGAATCTGATTGACGCATTGGATGAGATGCAGATATGTAACATAGGTAAATATGTGATAACGGATATTGTCGAAGCCGATGAATTCTTGATTAAGAATTACGATGCTAAGGGAGAGCTGTCACAGAACCTGGCTGATAAATGATGTAACACCTAAAAAAAGAAAGTAAAATGGCAAAATTAGATTTAGCTTCTTCGGAATGGTGTCAACAGATTTTTGAAGGCAAGAATCAAGCGTATGGCGCATACAGAATGCGTGCCAATTCACCTAAACGGCATACGGTTGCGATGCTGATTGTGGTGGCGATAGCAATCGTCGGATTTACTATCCCTACGCTGCTTAAGTTGGCAACTCCCGAGCAAAAGGAAGTGATGACAGAGGTTACGACTTTGTCAAAATTGGCAGAACCGGAAATCAAACAGGAAGAGATGAAACGGGTGGAACCGGTTGCACCTCCCCCTCCTGCATTGAAAAGTTCTATTAAGTTTACGGCTCCTGTCATCAAGAAGGATGAAGAGGTGAGCGAAGACGATGAAATCAAGAGTCAGGAAGAATTGACTTCTACCAAAGTGGCTATCTCCATTGCCGACGTAAAAGGTAATGATGAAGTCAACGGAGCTGATATCGCTGACTTGAAACAGGTAGTGACACAAGCAGCCGAACCGGAAAAAGTATTTGATATGGTAGAACAGATGCCGACGTTCCCCGGCGGACAGCAGGAACTGATGGCATATCTGGGAAAAAATATCAAGTATCCGACGATTGCACAGGAGAATGGAACACAAGGTCGCGTTATTATACAGTTTGTGGTAGAGCGTGACGGTACTATTAGCGATGTGCACGTAGCTCGTGGCGTTGATCCTTATCTGGATAAAGAAGCTGTGCGTGTGGTACAAAGCATGCCGAAATGGATTCCGGGTAAACAAAATGGTAAAGCGGTACGTGTGAAATTCACCGTTCCGGTAATGTTTAGATTACAGTAAGATGATGAAGAGACAATTTTGGCTGATAGGAATCGTTTTGTTGGCAGTGTTGAGTGCTTGCCGTTCCAAATCGGATGGACCGACGGATACGTATTCGTCTGGGGTGATATCTATTGCGGCGGATGAAAGTTTTGAGCCTATTATACAGGAAGAAATAGATGTGTTTGAGAGTCTGTATCCTTTGGCTGGAATTGTCCCTCGCTACACGACGGAAGTCGAAGCAATTAATTTACTTCTGAAAGACAGTGTCCGGTTGGCTATTGCGACCCGGACATTGACTGAGGAAGAAATGAATTCCTTCCACAGCCGCAAGTTCTTTCCCCGTGAGATTAAACTGGCCACGGATGGTCTGGCATTGATCGTCAACCGGGGTAATCCGGATTCTTTGTTGAGTGTACGAGATTTCAGCCGTATCCTGACTGGTGAGGCGAAAAACTGGAAAGAGATAAATCCGAATTCTCCACTGAAGAGTATTCAGGTGGTATTCGATAACAAGAACTCCAGCACCGTACGCTATACAATGGATTCCATCTGCGATGGAAAACCACTGGCTACTGACAATGTCAGTGCCTTGAAGACCAATCAGCAGGTGATAAAGTATGTAGCAGAGAACCCCGGAGCAATGGGAGTCATTGGTGTAAACTGGCTGGGTAACCGCAGTGACACCACCAATCTTTCTTTCACCGAGGAAATCAGAGTAATGGCAGTGAGTGCGGAGGATGTAGCTACTCCTGCTAACAGTTATAAGCCTTATCAGGCTTATCTGTATTACGGTAACTATCCATTGGCACGACCAATTTATGCATTACTGAATGATCCTCGCAGTGGGCTGCCTTGGGGATTCGCTTCTTTTATGACATCCGATAAAGGGCAGCGGATTATATTAAAATCTGGACTTGTGCCGGCTACTCAGCCAGTGCGTATTGTCCACGTGAAAGACGAATAATAACTAAAATTAGTGACTATCATGAAAAGAATACAAATGTTTTTAGCTGGAGCGTTTATAGCAGTTGGGTCGCTCTATGCGCAATCATCTGATGCCGAATGGCAGGCAGGAGTTGCCAAATTGAAAGAAATCATTCAGACGAATCCGGCTCAGGCCAATGAGGAAGCTGAACAGTTGATAAAAGGAAAGAATAAAAAGAATGTGGAACTTCTGGTGGCGATCGGTGAGGTATATCTGAAAGCCGGCAAACTTCCGGAAGCACAGGAGTACGCTGCTCTTGCCAAAAAAGCGAATGGTAAATCGGCTCTTGCTTCTGTATTGGAAGGAGATATCGCTTTTGAACAGAAAAATGCAGGTCTGGCATCTCAGAAATATGAAGAGGCTATTTATTTCGATCCGCATTGCACGGAAGCATATCTGAAATATGCAGATACTTATAAATCTGCAAATGCAGACCTTGCTATCGAGAAACTGAATCAGTTGAAAGCACAGGAACCGTCCAACACAGCCGTAGATAAAAAACTAGCCGAAATTTATTACTTAAAGAATGATTTTAGTAAAGCTGTCGAAGCTTATTCGAATTTTGCAATGGGACCGACAGCTACAGAAGAGGATTTGGTGAAGTATGCATTCGCTCTCTTCCTGAATCATGACTTTGAGAAGTCGCTTGAAGTAGCGAATATGGGATTGAAAAAGAATGCTCGTCATGCAGCGTTCAATCGTTTGGCAATGTATAACTATACAGACCTGAAACGCTTTGATGAAGCAATAAAGGCGGCAGACGCTTTCTTTACCCAGTCAGACAAAGCTGATTATTCTTATCTGGACTATATGTATTACGGTCATTTGCTTGATGCTCTGAAGAGATATGACGAAGCTGTAGGCCAATATGAGAAAGCTATACAATTAGATCCGACAAAGACGGACTTATACAAGAATATTTCTACTGCTTACGAGCAGAAGAACGATTATAAAAAGGCAATCAGTGCTTACCAGAAATATTATTCATCCCTTGATAAGGAACACCAGACTCCGGATTTGCAATTCCAGTTTGGCAGACTTTATTACGGTGCAGGTACGCAGACTGATTCGCTGACAATCAATGCTGAAGAGCGCAAACAGGCGCTGATGGCTGCTGATTCTGTTTTTCATACTATTGCAGAAGCAGCACCGGAGAGCTATCTGGGCAATTTTTGGAGAGCACGTGCCAATTCTGCACTTGACCCCGAAACGACTCTTGGATTAGCGAAACCTTTCTATGAGGAAGTTGCTGCTCTGCTGGAAAGCAAGAATGATCCTCATTACAATTCAGCTTTGATTGAGTGCTACAGTTATCTTGGATATTACTATTTGTTGGCTATTGAAAATCCGGCACTGAAAGCGGAAGCGATGGCTAATAAGGAAAAATCCAAAGAATATTGGAGCAAAATTCTGGCTATAGACTCCACTAATGCTACTGCTAAAAGGGCATTGGATGGCATCAAATAGTGAATAATTTTAGTTGTTTGTCGTGACAGGAGGAGTGGAGAGTGATCTTAGCTCCTCCTTTTTTATAGTCACGTTTTACATGATGGGGCTGTTACATTGCTTTGGTTAGTGTGAAGCAGTCGATATCCGGTGCCCAGTTGTAGCTGTTACCCATACGGATATGATTATAACCGGCTTTCAGATCTACAGGAATTGTGATCTGGTTGTGTTTGTCGTCTTCTCCCAGTGAATCCACTTTGGTAACAATGCCATTGACATCTATTTCCAGTTGGCGTCCTTTGCCGAATGAGTAATGAATGGTCATCTCGTAACGTCCGCCGTCTGCGCTATATACTTCCGGCCATTCTGCATAGTTTTCCGGGTGTCCGCCCAAAAATCCTACCTTCATTTTTCCGGAAGCTTCCTGATCGGCAGCATATAGGATGCCTTTCGGGTTTTTGCCGAGATCATTGAACATGGGGAGATAAGCCCATTCCGCTTCATACAATGTCGGTTCCAGACGTGTTTCTCCTTCCATGCGGAGGAACATAGCACTGTGTGCGGGGAGTGTCTGCTCAAAGACATTGGAGAAACTTCCCAGATCACTGCGTTTTGCCAGATTGCGTACTTTCACATTTCCGCTAAATTCAAGTGCCGAGAAAGGTACGGAGAAGCTGCACACGGTGTCCGATGGATTATAAAGTGCGACAGCACGTACGTTACCACGTTTTTGTTCGATGTCTTTTACCAGTACATAGCCTTCGTTTTCATGCTGCACTACGTATGCCTGCAAGCCCAGCGGGTCTTGATTAAGAGCGATTAATTCTTTGTTGGTCAGCAGTTGAAGGGAAGATTCGGGCAGGCTTTCCAGATTACATCCGATCAACAGAGGCGAACTCATGATACACCACAGGCCGAAGTGGGCTTCTTCTTCTGTCGGGGTAAGTCCGTTTCCGCCTACTTTGCTGTTATTACGGAAACCGATGACCATCATATCCATATCATTATAATGTCCGTCTTTGGCGTAAGCGGACAGATATAGGTTTTTGCCGACTACATATTTCAATGAGCCCCAATGCGCATTGATGTCACCGCTGATACGCCATGAAGTTGCTACATCTTTAGCCCACGTACCGGGGAAAGCCCAGCGGCAGATATTGACAGAGACGTCCTTGTTTACTTTGTCGATACTGTTTCGGATAGAAGTATAGCGTTCTTCTTCATCCAAGCCCAGCAGGTCTCCGCCACAATAGTCTATCTTGATGAAGTCGAATCCCCATTCGTCGAAATAGAGTTGGGCATCCTGTTGTTCATGTCCATGAATGCCGGCTCCTACTCCTGCGTGATCGTTGTCCGCGATAGAGCCGCAGGTGTTGTTACCCGCATCTGTATAAATACCGGCTTTCATGCCAAGGCTATGTATATGGTCGGCGACAGGTTTCATACCGTTCGGAAAGCGACTCTTGTTGGCCTGCATTTTTCCATTGCCGTCCCGTTCGCCAAAATATCCGTCGTCAATGTTGATATAGCGGTATCCCACGTCTTTCAGACCTTTTTTGACCATAAGGTCAGCCTGATTTTTAATAATATCTTCACTGATATCTACCCGGAAAGCATTCCATGAGCTCCAACCCATAATAGGAGGGTTGACCGCTTCTTTACTACCGGACTGGGAAACCTGAGTTTCTGCACAACTAACACATAATAGGGAAACTATCGCTGTGGTTAAGAGGTGGAATCTGTTTTTCATGATGTAATTAGGTTGATGAATAAATGAGATTAAATAAATTTTTGGTAACAAAGATATAAATGAATCTATTGGCGTGCAAATAAATTGAACAAAAATGGCTGGGTATCGAATGAAAAAGAAATATAACTTCTTGAATTACCCACTGGATTATCAACGTATTATAAAGGCGTATAAAGCAAAAAGCGGATCAATGTAAAAACCTGAGGGATTTTCATTTTATGCATATAACTTAGTAAGTCTGTATAAAAAAAATGCCTTATCTCTGACTCCTCTAAACTGTGCTCTGAATGCCTTGATTTTAGCATTGAATGATTCTGCTGCCGCATTAGTTGCCCTTCTTTCAAAGAAGTTGATAATATTCATATAGTGTGTTTGGATAGAGCGCGCTACCCTTCCAAAAGTCAGGAAGCCTGATTTATCGACTTCGTCATACCACCTTGCAAGCCTTGTCAAAGCAATATCTTTAAACTTACACTGATGATAGATTGAGCCTAACCGCATGGCCAGATAATATCCCTTCTTTATATCGGGATATTCTTTAAATAGAATCTCAGCCCGTATCCTTTGAGACTGAGTCCATAGCGATTCTTTTTTGTAAAGCAGATAAATACTCCTTGCCAGCAACTGCTTTCTTGTATCTCCATTAGCGAAAACAGGTGCATGATATATCTTTCCGCAGGCCTTTGCATAGGCAAGCTGTGTGGACTCCTCATCCAAAGCCTCCCAGCGGGCTTTCACACGCATCTCCTGAACTGCTTCATGAGCTAGTTTCTGTACATGGAAACGATCTGTAACGCGTTTGGCGGCAGGGAAGCAAGTCCGCGCAATCTGTTCCATATTGGGGGCCATATCCAAGGTGATCTCACGTACCTGATAGCGACGACGACGCGAAAGTTTAAGCAGGACAGAGGTGACTGTACAAACATCCGTACCTTTAATGATAGCGATAATACTGCCTTTACCACCGTGAGCCTCTTTATTAATCAACACAGTATATAGTTCTCCACGAGAGAGGGCCACTTCATCAATACAGACGTAGGCACCAATGTTCTTCTCAAACAAAAGCCAGTTCTCTGCATGGGCAAGCTGCTCCCAGCGGAGGTAGCCACTTAAATGGTTGCGGTATTGACGTTCAAACAAATCCCCGTCAACGCCATATAAAGTACCCAATAACTTGCAGCCGATCGGATGATTATCAATATAATTCTTTTAAAAAAGACGCAAAATCCTGCGTCATACGAGTACCCTCAGCTAACATGCGCCAGTTACGGCAGATATAATCATTGCTCTTCTTTAATATCCAGCGACGACGGCGAATGTTCAGATACACTTTCTTACCACGAAGGGGAAAGTCCTGAACAACCACCGGATCATAAAAGCCTTTACTCTCAGTGGCCTCACCGGAATACTGCTCAGGAACCAGATTCTTCTCTTCAAGGTAAATCACGATTTCATTCACCCTTTCTTTCACATCAACAACATCAAAGTAATCCAAGGTGCCTTCAGGGAGAAGAAGACGATAAACATTTAACTCCATTTTCTATAAATTTGAAGGCAAAGATAAGAATTTGTAATTTCATCCCTCAGATTTATTCATTGATCCCAAAAAGCGACAAATGATAAAATCATTTGTCGCTTTTGTCGGAATGAGGCGACTCGAACGCCCGACCCCTACGTCCCGAACGTAGTGCGCTACCAACTGCGCTACATTCCGCTCTCGAAAGTGGTGCCACCAGGAATCGAACCGGGGACACAAGGATTTTCAGTCCTTTGCTCTACCAACTGAGCTATGGCACCTTTCTCGTTTGCGGGTGCAAAGATAAGTATATTTTTTAATACTGCAATAACTTGAAGGGAATTTTTCGTCTACTTATGAGGAAAGAGAGAAACTTTTCTTTTGGGGAAGAATAAATAGGCAATGCGGCATCACTTATTCAGTATATTTTATACTTTTACGAGTCTAAACAATCCGGACACTACAAACAATATAATATGATTCCTATGGCATTACAGTTTATTACAATTATTTTGTTAGCTGCATTCATTTATGTACTGGTTAAATATCAGACGGTGAAGAAAGATATGAATTCGATGGCAGCTGTAATGTTGCATGAATCTAATGAGTTAACTTCCATATTGCAGAACATAAACGTCTACTATCTGCTGATTGACAGGGACTTTGTCGTTCACAATACCAACTATTATGCTTTGAACCATTTGACACCTGTGGAGGGAGAAAGGAAAAAAGTGGGAGATTTATTGCATTGCAGAAATGCGATAGCTGCCGGAGAATGTGGAAAGCATGAACAATGTAAATTGTGCTGCATACGTACATTTATCGGCAAGGCTTTTTATGAAAAGAGAGGTTTTAAGAAACTGGATGCTTCTATGAAATTTTTAAGTGACGATGGAAAGTCCATTATTTCCTGTGATGTTTCTGTTTCGGGCGCTTATCTGCTGCATATCAATGGTGAAGAGCGTATGGTGCTGACAGTCTACGATGTAACGGAACTTCGGAATATACAGCGATTATTAGATGTAGAAAGAGAAAATGCGATTTCCGCCGATAAACTCAAGTCTGCCTTTATAGCCAATATGAGCCATGAAGTTCGCACTCCGTTAAACGCTATTGTCGGATTTTCCGGCCTGATGGCTACAGCTACCAGCGAAGAAGAAAAGAAGATGTATACCGATATAATCTCAGAAAATAATGAGCGGTTATTACGGCTGGTAAATGATATTTTTGATCTTTCGCAAATAGATGCAGGCGTGTTGAACTTTGTATATTCAGAGTTTGATGCCAATGATTTGCTGAGGGAACTGGAAGGTGTTTTCGGAATGAAGCTGAATGAGAATCCTTTGGTGGCATTAATATGTGAGGCACATCTGGAACCGATTATGATGCATTCGGAGAAACAGCGCATTATTCAGGTATTGACCAATCTGCTTCATAATGCGATGAAATTTACTAAAACAGGGGAAATCCGTTTTGGATGTCGTATGGAGGGTACAGATGAAGTCTGTTTTTATGTCTCTGATACTGGCATTGGTATTCCGGAAGAGGAGCAGGAGAAGATATTCTCCCACTTTACGAAACTTGACCGGGAGGTGCAGGGAACAGGACTCGGATTGACGCTTTCGGAAACAATTATTCATAATCTGGGAGGAAGAGTCGGAGTAAAATCGGAACTTGGAAAGGGCAGTACTTTTTGGTTTATATTACCTTTAATCACGAAGAAAGAAGTTGCTTGATTGAAAAATAAAACTGTCAGATAAAGCAAGAATTGATTTACTGAAGGAGAAAAAAGAAGAAAAGAGAAGTGTGAAAAAGAAATGCCCTGAAAGAAATAATAGGGAATGAATAATAAGAAATGAATAATCCCACCCTGGATACTGATTGGTTCAAGGTGGGATTATTGATAGATGTTAACTATATGTTTAGCTTTTAAGATTTAGGTATACCTTCATCTTTATTTCCGGAATTTGGCGATCCGTTACTTGCAGTGGTATTTCCACCAGAAGAAGCCGGATTGCTTGTCGGAGCAGAGCCGGAGGTTGCAGAGCCGGCACTTGCGGGGTTTGCAGTGGCGGGACTAGCCGGATTGGCAGACGATGTTGAAGCAGAAGTCGGACGAGCAGTACTTGAGCTGTTGGCAGTAGCACCGGCAGTAACACCGGCAGTAGCAGCCTGTGGTTGTACTTCCCAATGGAACGGCTCGAAATTGGAATTAGGATCTACCCAAGACGGTTTTTTGGATGCGTAGATGATAAACGGAGCAATGACTACGATCAATGCGCCGATAATCAATACAGAGAACCATACAGTATTACTACCGGTAGAAATCTGGCTGGGCGGGATGAAGCTCAGGATGAATGCGAGCAATGATCCGCAGAAGCCAAGACCTCCGATGAACCACATCAAACCGTTACCGGATTTACCGATACGGAACGGGCGGTTCAGTTTCTTCATCTTATAACGTAGTGCGATAGCTCCGGAGAACATCAACAAGTACATGATAAGGTAAAGAATAACTGTCAACTGTGACAGAATCTGATAGAAACTCTGTACGGAAGGCATGACAACGAACAACAAACTCAATACTGTAACAGCGATACCTTGTACGAACAGGATATTCTTCTGTACACCCAGCTTGTTTGTTTTCTGGAAGAATGGAGGCATATAACCAGCTTTACCTACAGCAAAGATACCTTTGGACGGACCTGCTACCCATGTCAGTACGCCGGCCAATACTCCGAATGCAAGAGCGATAGCGATGATCGGTGACAACCAGGAGGCGTGAATGTATCTGAAGTAATTGTCGAAACCAACGAGCAAACTTTGAGTCAAGTTAATATCTTTGGCAGGGATGATAACACCCAGTGCGAATGTTCCCAATACGAAGATAAGAACAGTGATAAGTGCACCGATAAATACGGCTTTCGGGTAGTTCTTAGATGGATTTTCTACGTCCTTCACGTGGATACCACCCATTTCCATACCGGCATAAAACAAGAAGATACTGGCCGCAAGAACAACATTATCGAAGTTGGTAAAATCAGGGAAGAAGCTGCTGTGGAAATCCATGTTGGATTGTCCGCCGGTTGCCAGATAAATGATGCCCAGGATAATCAGCAGGGCAGCCGGGATAATTGTACCGACCATACCACCGACCTTGGCTACCTTACCTACCCAGCTCATACCTTTCAGCGAAATGAAAGTTGCCAGCCAGTAAATGATAAGAACTACGACGAGGGTGTAATACTTGTTGTTTGCTAACGACATGTCATGTACATCGTTCATACCGATGAAGGCAATGGATACGGCACCGAATGTCAATACGGTCGGATACCAGATGGTACTTTCAATCCATTGTACCCAGATGGCGAGGAATCCCAGTTTCTTGCCGTAAGCTTCGCCTACCCACCGGAACACACCACCTTGCTTATCCTGAAACATAGCTGCCAGTTCGGCTGCTACGAGCGATGTCGGAATCAGGAAGACGATAGCTGCGAAAAGATAATAGAAAGCCGAACTCATTCCGTATACGGCCTCGGCTGGTAGTCCACGCAATGATACTACTGCCGTAACGTTCATGATAGCCAGGGTGAACACGCCCAGCTTCACTGCATTTTTAATATTTGCCATAAGTTAAGGTTTTAAGTGAAAAATATTTTAAAGTCAGTGTTATAACAACATTTTGCGCGAGATGTTTCCGCAATCTCTTTCAAAGTTCGTTAATTAACATCGCTAAATTGATAGATTGTATATCTCAATCCCTTTGTTCCGAAACAATCGCTTTATCAGATTGTTTCTAAGCATTATAAATTACATAAGAATCATTTTATTATAAATTAAGCAGTTATGAAATCAGCACTTTCCGATTTTATCTTAGGGAAAAAAGGGATTTATGGTATTCTCCACATTATTATATTATTGATGTCCCTTTTTCTGGTCATTAGTATTTCGATAGATACATTCAAAGGGATTCCTTTTTATACGCAGTCTTCGTACATGAAAATCCAGTTGTGGATTTGCCTCTGGTTTCTGTTTGATTTCGTATTGGAGTTTTTTCTGGCAAAGCATAAATGGCGTTATATACGGACGCACTTTATCTTTCTGCTGGTGGCAATCCCTTACCAGAACATTATTGCCTATTATGGGTGGACATTCTCTCCGGAGGTCACTTATCTGCTTCGGTTCATTCCTTTGTTGCGGGGAGGATATGCACTTGCTATCGTAGTAGGATGGCTTACTTACAACCGGGCTTCGAGTTTGTTCGTCTCTTATCTGACGATGTTGCTGGCAACGGTCTATTTCGCCAGTCTTGCCTTCTTTGTACTTGAGCATAAAGTGAATCCGCTGGTGACTGACTACGGAGACGCTTTGTGGTGGGCATTTATGGATGTGACTACCGTCGGATCGAATATAGTTGCGATGACGACTACCGGTAGGGTACTCTCTGTGCTGCTGGCAGCTTTGGGAATGATGATGTTTCCTATCTTTACAGTCTATATTACGAATCTGATTCAGCAGTCTAATGAAAAGAAAAAGCAGTATTATGCGGAAGAAGAAGAGAAGAAAGCGCCGGCACAGGGGACAACATAGTCTACAAATAGAAAAGGTTACTATCCGCGGATAGTAACCTTTTGTTTTTCTCATAGAGCGAATAAACTAGTCGGCTACGATCAAGTGATTATCACTGAATACGTTCAATCCTAGTTTATTCATAACATATTGGATAGCCAATTGTGCCTTTACAGAATTGCCGGCACCATCCAAAGGAGGAGCAAATGCGGCAATACCGAACTGTCCGGGCAATACACCCATCACACCACCACCTACACCGGTTTTAGCCGGGATACCGGAGGTGTACATCCAGTCGCCTGTATGTTCGTAGAAACCTACGGCGGCAATCATGGCAGTTATTTTAGGAGCCAGGCTGGCATCGAAAACTTCTTTCTTGGTCACCGGGTTCACACCGCCATTGGCGATAGTTCCGGCTGCAACAGAAAGCTGTAATGCGGTTACTCCCAAGGAGCACTGACGGGTATAAAGGTCTAACGCCATATCCGGATCATCATAGATACGGTTGTAGTTTTTCAGCAACCATGCAATAGAACGGTTGTTAAAGTTCGTATCCGATTCAGACTTATATAATTCGTCAATCAGTTGGGGAGCGCTGCCGCACAAATCAGTCACGTTCTCTACGATGGCATCCCATTTCTTGGCAGAGTCACCGATCGGTTTTACCATACTACAGGCAGAAATGGCACCGGCATTTACCAATGGAGTAGATGGGTGGTCATTTTCCAGCAAGATAGCGATGATTGAGTTGAAAGGCAATCCTGTTGCGTCAGCTCCGATTTTTTCTAATATTTCCTTAGCACCATATTGGCGCAGAGCAAGGATAGCCGTATGCACTTTGGATACGGATTCGATGCCGAAGCGGTAGTCGGTATCTCCCACATGGATGGTCTGCCCGTTGAGCAGGCAGACACTGATTCCAAAGAGATCTTTGTTGACATTTGCCAGGTAGGGGATATAGTCGGCGTTCTTGCCGCCGGTATTAGTCTTTACCTGATCGTATGCCTCCTGTACCACTTCTTTCAATTGAGCGAGTGTTACTTTTTTATCCATAGATCAATTTATTTTTTTACGGTTTTATGACGACGACCACCGTGATTGAACATCTTGGCTTCTACCGGAAGATTCTTTTCCTGAGCCATGCGGGTAGGAGTCGGGAAGTCCAGTTTTTCCAGTTCGGCAATTGCGTTCTTGATGTCGCCCAGCAACATGTCTGCCATGTCGCGGCTGAATCCCTGACGAACAACCACACGCATCACTACATAATCTTCCAGTTTAGAAGGCAATGTATAAGCCGGAACCATCCAGCCGTGTTGAGACAGCTTATCCTGCAAATCGTACAATGTCCATTTGGCTGTTTTTGCATATTCCGGTTTCAGATACCAGATGAACAGTGGGTTCACTACATTTTCGGAGTAGTTAACGAACGGAGCCATCTTGGCGATTTCATCATGAATGTATTTAGCAATCATCAAAGAGTTGTACTGAACTTCTTTGTAACCTTGGAATCCTAAACGGATGAATTGATAATACTGTCCCAGAATCTGGGCAGCCGGACGAGAGAAGTTCAAACCTACCTGAGTAATGTTAGCACCCAGATAATTGACGCTGAATGCCATTTCTTCGGGCAGATATTCTTTGCCTTTCCAGCAAACCCAGCCAAGACCCGGATATACCAGACCGAACTTGTGACCGGATACACTGATAGACAATACCCATTTCAGACGGAAATCCCACTTCGTATCCGGATAAAGGAATGGAAGAATGAAACCACCGCTGGCGGCGTCTACGTGGATAGGAATGTCATAGCCTGTTTTTGCATTGTAAGCGTCGAGCGCTTTATCCAATGCTTCAACGTCGTCGTTCAGTCCTGTCCATGTAACACCTTGGATAGGTACTACGCAGATGGTGTTTTCGTCACACATCTTCAAAGCTTCTTCGGGGTCGAGAGTGGTTTTATCGAGAGTCAAAGGTACTTCACGCATTTCGATCTGCCACAACTGTGCAAACTTTTCCCATACAACCTGAAAACCTGTTGAAATAACGAAGTTTGGTTTATCAAACGGTTTGCCCTGAGCTTGTCTTTTTTTACGCCAGCGCAGCCATGCAGCTACACCGCCCAGCATACAAGCTTCTGAAGAACCGATAGCCAGCGCACCTGTTTTCCATGTGTCTTTCTCCGGAGAGTTCCACAAGTTGGCAACGATATTGATACATTTACCATTCATTACAGCGATACGAGGATATTCAGTTTCATCAATATAGTTGATGTTGATTGCTTCGTTCATCAGTTTGGTAGCGTAATCGTCCATATAAGTGGTAACGAAAGTTGCTAGGTTCAAACGTGGCTGAGTTTGGGCAAAGGTTTCATCTTTAACCATTTGGTAAGCGATTTCAGGAGTCGTTGGTCCTTCAGGGATTTTTTCTACCGGAGAGGGTTGTAACATTCTGTCTGAACCGAATACGTCGGTTTTTGCATCACCTTTTCTGAAATTTAAATCTTCCATACTAATTTGTTTTTTTAAAGGTTTAGGGCGATGGGGATTTTCCCCGTCGAATTTCCCTCAACAACAGCAGATAGTTTTGAAAGTTTTCAGGTTTTACATTATTTGGCGTTTATTAAGGGGGCGGACTTTTTGCCAATGGAAGGCGGGCGGAATATAAATAACCAAAGGCAAGAAAGAAATAAATCCTTCTTGCCTTTGGTTGTGTGAATGGTAGCCGGTTGTTATCGTTATTTTGATACCTATTGAAATATGTCGTTAAAGTCTAGCGGAAGTCTTTCAGTTCTTCCTGTAGTTTTTGGCGAGTGAAGAAAATGCGGCTCTTTATAGTACCTAGCGGAAGGTTCAGCTTTTCTGCTATTTCACGATACTTGAAGCCGGAAACATGCATGGCGAAAGGTACTCTGTACTCTTTGGGTAATGCATTGACTACCCGATGCATTTCTTTCAGGTCGTAGGCGTTCTCCGTACTTTCAAAACCTGCGTCCTGCGGTAAATTCAAATGGTAAAGATTGTCCGTACGGTCAACAAATGTCTGGTCGCGAACTACCTTGCGGTAGTTGTTGATAAAGATGTTGCGCATAATCGTGTACATCCATCCTTTAAAATTTGTGTCAGGTGTGTATTTATCTTCATTATCTAATGCTTTTAATGATGTTTCCTGCAACAAATCGTTTGCTTCTTCGCGGTCGGTTGTCAGCTTATAAGCGAAACGGAGCAGTTCTTCCTGTACCCCTACTAAATCTTTTCTGAAGCTTAAACTTTTCATATACGTTGCTTTTTAAATTGTGAGTATTCTTTGTTAAATTTCGATGATGCAAGTTTACGGGATTTTTTTAAGTTCGTTGGGGGAGAAACTGACGGAATTTGACCTAAAAACTGTCTACGGATAGTTTTTAGGTCATAAACTGATAGTTTATGGGTGTTTTTCACTCAGTTTTTGAGTATTCAATAATGCCTCATTTGAACTTTATAAGGTCATTGTTGTTTTCATCAGACCTAAACTTTTAACGAACCGGTATATGAAAATACAGACGGGAAGGGGTACTATACCTCTCATCACTTTACTAGCTATCTGGTCTATTTCGGCACTGACCTCTCTGCCGGGGCTGGCTGTTTCGCCCATACTGGGCGACCTTACTAAAATATTTCCGGAAGCAACGGACTTGGATATTCAGATGTTGACTTCGTTGCCGTCGTTGCTGATTATCCCTTTTATCCTTCTGGGCGGTAAACTGACGGAAAAAGTTGATTTGGTCCGTATCCTGAAGATCGGACTCTGGCTTTTTGCGGCAAGCGGCATTTTATATCTGATTTCCAACAGAATGTGGCAACTGATCGTAGTGAGTGCCATGCTGGGCATCGGAGCCGGATTAATCATTCCCTTATCTACCGGATTGGTGTCGAAATACTTTGTGGGCGCTTACCGGGTGAAACAGTTCGGACTGAGTTCCGCTATCACCAATTTTACATTGGTAATAGCTACAGCCGTCACGGGTTATCTGGCGGAAGTTAGCTGGCATTTGCCGTTTTTGGTTTATCTGCTTCCTCTGGTTTCGATTCTGCTGGTCGGCCATCTGAAGGATCGTCAGGATGAATCGGTTGTCCGGCAGCCTGAATCGGAAACTTCCTCTCCCGAACAATCTGCTTCTGTAGATACAGGAGGGAGTAAATATGGAATCCATACTAAGCACTTGCTCCAGATTATGCTTTTCTACGGGGTGACCACCTATATTGTGCTGGCAGTTATCTTCAATCTGCCCTTCCTGATGGAGAAGCACCATTTTACCAGCGGTGATTCGGGACTGATGATATCGCTTTTCTTTTTGGCGATTATGGCTCCGGGATTTTGTCTGGATAAGATTGTGGACGAGCTGAAAGAGCGTACCAAAGCTTACAGCTTACTATCTATGGCTGTGGGGCTGGCTCTGATCTGGATTGCCCCGATCGAATGGATGATTATTCCGGGGGGTCTTTTTGTCGGGCTGGGATATGGAGTTATCCAGCCTATGCTTTATGATAAAACGACACATACGGCACTTCCTCAGAAGACGACCCTGGCGCTGGCTTTTGTGATGATGATGAATTATCTCGCCATACTGCTATATCCTTTTATTGTCGATTTTCTCCAGAAGTTGTTTCACACTCAGTCTCAGGAGTTTCCTTTCATTTTCAATTTATTGATAACGGTCGTTACTTTCTTCTGGGCCTATCTGCGACGCGATTCCTTTTTGTTTAATGATCAATTGAAATAATAAAGATGAAGAATAAGAAACTGGAAGCCAATCTGAGTATGGCTGTATCAAAAATATTCAGCGGTTTAAATATGAATGCCTTGAAGTATCTGCTTCCCTTATGGATGAGCCCGTTGACGGGTGCGACGCTTCGTTGCACCTTTGCCGCCGTTGCATTCTGGGTGATCGGATGGTTCATGCCGCCGGAGAAGTCATCTACTAAAGATAAATGGTTGCTTTTCCTGTTGGGAGCATTCGGACTGTATGGCTTTATGTTTCTTTATCTGGCCGGACTGAGTAAAACAACTCCGGTGTCCAGTTCCATTTTTACCAGTCTTCAGCCTATCTGGGTATTTCTGATTATGATCTTCTTTTATAAAGAGAAAGCGACATGGAAGAAGATTCTCGGGATTTCGATCGGTTTGATCGGTGCGCTGGTCTGTATCCTGACACAGCAGAGTGATGATCTGGCATCCGATGCTTTCATGGGGAATATGCTTTGTCTGCTCAGTTCTGTCGTTTATGCAGTTTATCTGATACTTAGCCAGCGTATCCTTTCTTCCATCGGGGCGATGACCATGTTGAGATATACATTTTCCGGTGCGGCAGTCTCTGCTATTATAGTTACATTTATTACGGGATTCGATGCACCGGTGTTTTCTATGCCGTTCCATTGGACACCTTTCCTGATTCTGATGTTTGTACTTGTATTTCCAACAACGATCAGCTATATGTTGCTTCCGGTCGGTTTGAAATATCTGAAAACGACAGTTGTGGCAATATACGGTTATCTGATTCTGATTGTTGCGACGATTGCTTCTCTGGCTTTGGGGCAGGACCGTTTTAGCTGGACGCAGACAGCCGCTATTATTTTTATCTGTATTGGTGTATATCTGGTTGAGGTAGCCGAAAGTAAAGATAAGTCGCCGGACCCTTTGAAGAAGTAGTTGTATATACATCAGAAGATGACGGTTATGATACAAAAAAGCGGGCGCCTTTCTCAAGGTGCCCGCTTGCTTATGTCATCATCATGTTTTATAGAGAGGAGTTGATTGCTTGCGCAATGGATTTGAATTCTTCATCCGATAGTTTCAGTTTCGGATTGGAGAACAACATATCCGATTCCTTCTGAATAGGAATTAAGTGGATATGAGCGTGCGGTACTTCCAGACCGATAACCGCTTCGCCTACCTTTTTGCAAGGGAAAGCTTTTTCGATGGCACGGGCTATCTGTTTGGCAAATACGTGCATGGCTGCGAGGTCTTCGTCACTTAAATCGAAGATATAGTCTACTTCCTGTTTGGGGACTACCAGTGTATGTCCCTTTACCAACGGATTGATATCAAGAAAAGCAAAAAAACGATCGTTCTCCGCTATCTTGTAGCAAGGAATTTCGCCTGCGATGATTCTACTGAATATGGTTGCCATAACTTTTGATAGATAAAAGAAGGCAAGCCTCACACGGAGACCTGCCTTACTGTTAAATGGATATGTTTACTACTTCTAATGCAATTTTACCCTGCGGTACGGTAATTTCTGCAACATCACCCACCTTCTTGCCAAGCAAACCTTGTGCGATCGGGGTGTTAACGGAAATCTTGCCTTCCTTCAGGTTGGCTTCACTTTCGGAAACGATGGTATAAGTCATCTTCATACCATTCTTTACGTTCTTCAGTTCCACCTTGTTCAGAATCTGTACAGAATCTGTCTTTAGTTTGGATTCATCTATGATTTTTGCATCTGCGATGACCGCTTTCAATTTGTTGATGCGCATTTCCAGCATCCCCTGTGCTTCTTTGGCTGCATCATATTCTGCATTTTCCGACAAGTCGCCTTTATCTCTGGCTTCGGCGATGGCCGCAGAGATCTTAGGGCGTTCCACTGTTTCCAGTTCTTTCAATTCTGCCATTAACTTTTTGTAACCTTCTTCTGACATATAAGCCATGATGTTTTTCCTCCTTTTTATTTAAAATGGTCATATAAACAAAAAAGAATTCCAACATGGCACATGTTGGAACCCTCTTCTCAATTATTTCTTTGCAAAGATAGCCTTTTAAGTGATATCTGTCAAGTGAAAAAAGATGCTATGTAACATATTTAAATGAAATATGCTAAATTATAACAACTTAGAGCAGTGACTTGACGGATGCTTCAAGGTCTTTGATATCTTCGCCACGAAGCTTCAATTCGTTGTTTCTGTTGATCAGGAAGATGGACGGTACCTGACGAACATTATATACAGCTACGTTGGTAGAATAGACACCGTTTCCGTCGCGCACACAAACCCAGGGCAGGTTGCCGGCAGCTGTTTTCCAGTAGTGTTCGTCTGCGTCGAGAGATACCTGATAAATTTCCAGTCCTTGCGAAGCATACTTGTTATATAGTTCACGAAGCATCATATTATGCGGTGCTCCTGCCGGTGACTGGAACACGGAGAAATCCAGCAATACTACTTTTCCTTTCAGGTCAGTCAGTTTGCGGGTATTTCCTTTCACGTCACGCAGAGCAATGTCGATGATGCCTGTTTCTATGATCTTGTCTTGTGGAATTTCCAGAGACTTGCTTTGTGGCTGGCGGGTATTCTTCATACCTTTGATCACGATGTTATACAAATTTTTCGAACGTACGGCGTTCGGATATGCATTGTTGAGGCTGGTAGCAACAGCCGCAAAACATTTCACGTCCTCTTTATTGTTCAGCGGATCGAAAATCAGATAATCATTCAATTTCTGGAACAGGGCGAAGTAAGCAGCTGACGTGTTGGGAGCGGCGAATATATAATTCACTTTTACGTCCTCTTTATAATTTTTCAGTAACGTTGCCAGGTTTTCTTCGAACGTGTCGTGTCCCAGTTTATTGGCACGCAACGCATTCAGTTGGTCGTTTACGTTCTTTTGAAGATTGATTTGTTTCAGTGTCAGTTCCTTAATCTTGTTGCTGTTGTCAGATCCTTCTACCGTGTAGGCAGTAGAGAAATCGACGTACGGAGCTTTGATCTGTATCGTTTCGATAGAATCCACAGAAAAGTTGATGACTTTGTCGTCTACCCGCAAGCGGTAAAACTCAGGCGATTCGGGGCGGGGCTGTTTGAATTTGAATGTACCTTCTCCTTTCAATTTAACCGAATCAAGCGGGACAATACCTTCCAGACTGGAAGCTTCGAGATAAAGCATTTTCCCGTCGGCTCCTGATACGTCTCCGTTCACTTCAAACTCAGGACCGGAACTACAAGCTGTAATGGTAAGTGCGGCAAGCGCTACAAAAGTTATCTTTTTCATATCTCGTGTGTTTTTTAAGAGTTGCAAATATACGTCTTTTCGAGATTACTCAAAGCTTTTTGCCTGCTTCTTCACCTCTATTTTGCAAAAAAAACATATAGCATCTAACTTTTTAGCTCATTTCCACCTGATTACAACGATAAATGTATATCTTTGCAGGAATTTTGAAAGAAAAGTATAGATAAAACAATTTTTATGATTAACCCAATTGTTAAGACGATCGAGTTACCTGATGGAAGAACCATCACACTCGAGACGGGAAAGTTGGCAAAACAGGCAGACGGTTCTGTAATGCTACGCATGGGAAACACCATGTTATTAGCTACTGTTTGTGCCGCTAAAGATGCAGTTCCCGGAACAGATTTCATGCCTTTACAGGTAGAGTACAAAGAAAAATTTGCGGCATTCGGCCGTTTTCCTGGTGGTTTCACCAAGAGAGAGGGTAGAGCTTCTGATTATGAGATTCTGACTTGCCGTCTCGTAGACCGTGCTCTCCGTCCACTATTCCCTGATAATTATCACGCAGAAGTATATGTAAACATCATCCTTTTTTCTGCTGACGGTATAGACATGCCGGATGCACTGGCCGGACTTGCAGCTTCTGCAGCACTCGCTGTTTCAGATATTCCTTTCAACGGACCGATTTCTGAGGTACGTGTAGCACGTATCGATGGTCAATTTGTAATTAATCCTACTTTTGATCAACTGGAAAAAGCTGATATGGACCTGATGGTAGCCGCTACTTATGATAACATCATGATGGTAGAAGGTGAAATGCACGAGGTATCCGAAGCTGAATTGCTGGAAGCAATGAAGGTGGCTCACGAAGCTATCAAGGTTCATTGCAAGGCTCAGGTGGAGTTGATGGAAGAAGTAGGAAAGACGGTGAAACGTGAATATAATCATGAAGTAAACGACGAAGAATTGCGCAAGGCAGTTCGTGAGGCTTGCTATGACAAGGCTTATGCCGTTGCTGCTTCTGGAAATAATAATAAGCACGAACGTTTCGAAGCTTTTGATGCTATCCGCGAAGAGTTCAAGGCTCAGTTCTCTGAAGAAGAACTCGAAGAGAAAGCTGCGCTGATCGACCGTTACTATCATGATGTAGAGAAAGAAGCTATGCGTCGTTCTATTTTGGATGAAGGCAAGCGTCTGGATGGTCGTAAGACTACGGAAATTCGCCCGATCTGGTGCGAAGTTGGCCCTCTGCCTGGTCCTCACGGATCTGCTATCTTTACTCGTGGTGAAACTCAATCTCTGACTTCTGTCACTCTGGGTACCAAGCTCGACGAAAAGATTATCGACAATGTATTGGAACATGGAAAAGAACGTTTCCTGTTGCATTATAACTTCCCTCCTTTCTCTACAGGTGAAGCAAAGGCACAACGTGGTGTAGGCCGTCGTGAAGTTGGTCACGGTCATTTGGCTTGGCGTGCTTTGAAAGGACAGATTCCTGCTGACTATCCGTACGTAGTACGTGTTGTTTCAGAAATCCTCGAATCTAACGGTTCTTCTTCTATGGCTACCGTATGTGCCGGAACACTGGCATTGATGGATGCCGGTGTGAAGATCAAAAAACCGGTATCAGGTATCGCTATGGGATTGATCAAGAATCCGGGCGAAGAAAAATATGCAGTATTGTCTGACATCCTCGGTGACGAAGACCACCTCGGAGATATGGACTTCAAAGTAACCGGAACAAGAGACGGTATCACAGCTACTCAGATGGACATCAAGGTAGACGGTCTTTCTTATGATATTCTGGAACGCGCTTTGAATCAAGCTAAAGAAGGACGTATGCACATCCTCGATAAGATCACTGAGACTATCGCCGAACCGCGTGCTGACCTGAAAGACCATGCTCCCCGCATTGAAACAATGACTATTCCTAAAGAATTTATCGGAGCTGTAATCGGCCCTGGTGGAAAAATCATTCAAGGTATGCAGGAAGAAACCGGTGCAGTGATCACTATCGAAGAAACAGATGGTGTAGGACGCATCGAAGTTTCCGGAACAAACAAGAAATGCATTGAAGACGCTATGCGCATGATCAAGGTAATCGTTGCTGTTCCCGAAGTAGGTGAGGTATATAAAGGTAAAGTTCGCTCTATCATGCCTTACGGTGCATTCATCGAATTCCTGCCGGGCAAAGACGGTTTGTTGCACATTTCCGAGATCGACTGGAAACGTCTGGAAACAGTAGAAGAAGCCGGAATTAAGGAAGGTGATGAGATTGAAGTGAAACTGATCGACATCGATCCGAAGACAGGAAAATTCAAACTTTCAAGAAAAGTGTTGATGCCAAGACCGGAAAAGAAGTAAAAAAGCAGATCGCTTTTAGATAATGGAATAGCCCGATTACTAAGTATTCGGGCTATTTTTTTGTCTGTTATTTTGCTTTTCTGCGAAAAGATGTGTTCTTTAAATACATTTTGCAGGGGAAGTATAAAAAGTCTATTCTGCCTTTCTATGATTATCTGCGTTGGTGGGAAGGCTTATATTCTTTCGACGGTTCTTCTTTCAACTGCACTCTTACTAAATTGGAGAAATGTATAATGTGAAGATTACAGTAGAGAATCTAAAAGTACTGAATGATCGTTGCACGGGTAAGTTCAAAATCTTTAAAAACATAATGATTATGAATATGATAGTTTACCCATACAAAAAAGAATCGGAAAGTACCCCTATACTTCCCGATTCGAAACAGTCAAAAATCGACCTTAATCAATTTATTAACTTAACACGTTGCAAAGATATGAGAAAAATTTCTTTGAAAGGGCTTTTTTGCCCAAAAAGTTTAGAATCTAAGCAAATAATACTGGCTATGAGGATTATATTATTCTTTTTTTTGTTCGTAACTGATAAGGAATGAATGTACAATCAGCCATTGAGAGGGGTATAACATCCAATACACAAGCTATATATACCCTGTACATTGGATCTATATATCCTGTACATTGGATTTATATCTCCTGCGTGCTGGAACTATATCCCCAACTACTATTCATTCTTGAGGCTCCTTGGAGTCAAATCTGGGCTGAACACAGCCCTCTCCAATAAAGTGTTGACATTTCGCATTCAGCCCTTTCAGCCTTGCTCGCAAACGCTTTGATGGAAGGCGATAGCGGCTGAAAGCACTATTTTATACCCCGTCTCTGGTGTATGCTGAGAGGGGTAAGTAACTTCAGCCCTTTCAGCCGGAAAAAGAATTGATTCAAACGCTAATAATTTCCGATTCAACAGAGCCTGTATTTATTCCAAACAGAGTCTCTGTTCGGAACAAACAAAGGCTCTGTCCGAGGTAAACCGACCCTCTGTTTTTTTCTGAACTATTGATCCATTGATTGATTTGAATAAGCCGGTATTCCACCAGCTTTCATCTCGGTGGTGAGTCGTTTTCATCTCGGTAGTGAGTAACCTTTATCTCGGTGGTAAGTGAAGGCCATCTCCGGGCTTACAGAATTCAGTCCGTGTGTTGAGTAACTATAACTTGTCAGCAGAATAGCTATAACCAATCAGCTTTGGGGTTTATGTACGACCGAGGCTGAAAGGACTGAAACTACCCCTCCCCACTCAGAATGCCCTTACACTAGGGTGTAAAATAGTGCCTTCAGCCGCTATCGCCTTCTATCAAGGCGTTTGCGAGCAAGGCTGAAAGGGCTGAATGCTGAGAATACCCATAGAATAGTGTGAACTATAAAGGTGGTACATCTTTCACTCAGATGTTGTACATCTTTTACTCAAATGTAGTACTAGAGTCAGGCAACTTAAGTACTTGTCAGAAGCAAGTCTTGTACTTATAGGGAAGTTTTCTAATATAAGATTGAATCATTCAATGTCGTTTCCCCGGTTCACTTGTGTGAACTCATTTCTTCTTGGCAATATTCCTTATTGAAATTTCTTATCTTCTTCGAGAAGTTCCTGGCTACATTGTTCCGGTGCCAGAGGGGTAAAGAACTCTATCAGATTTTTTTCAGGATCGCGCAGGTACAAGGTGGCATTCTATCGGATGAAAAGAATACGGATGCTTCCGGCAATTACTTATAAATTTGCACCGGCAGTTCTCCTTTTAACGCGCCTAAAGCATTATAAGCCAACGATTCCATTTCTCCTTCCCCGGGATAGACATGTATAGGAGCTAAAAAAGAAATTCGTTTTTTCAATCTTGAGATAATATAATCCGAATAGGCAATACCTCCTGTCAGCAGAATGGCATCCACTTTTCCGCAAAGTACGGTAGCGGCTCCGCCGATTGCTTTTGCCACGTTGTAGATCATGGCGTCCAATATTAGTTCCGCTTTCTTGTCGCCTTCTTCTATAGATTTAATGATGGCGGGCACATCGGTTGTCCCCAGATGGGCTGTCAATCCGGCACGACCGGAAATACGCTTTTTCAATTCGTCTTTGGTAAGCTGCCCGCTATAGCAAAGGTCGATCAGCTGTCCGGCAGGGAGCGTTCCTGCACGTTCCGGTGAGAAAGGACCTTCACCGTCCAATGCATTGTTGGCGTCAATGGCCCGTCCGTGCTGATGGACTGCTACGGAAATACCACCTCCCAAATGGCAGATAACCAGATCTAGCTCTTCGTACTTTGTATCTTGCTCTTTGGCAAAACGACGTGCGATGGCTTTCTGATTCAAGGCATGCCAGATCGTGATTTTCGGCATGAGCGGCGAGCCTGTGATACGTGCTACCTCTTCCAGTTCATCCACTACTCCGGGATCGGCGATATAGGCGGGACAATGGGGGAGGGAACTGGCGAGTTCTTCCGCAATCAGTCCGCCTAAGTTACAGGCGTGGGTTCGCATGGCGTGTAGCGTATCACGTTTCATTGCTTCGTTGACCTCATACACTCCTCCGGGAATAGGCTTCACCAATCCGCCGCGTCCGATGACGGCATCGAACTCGAAAGGTATCCCGTTCGCTTCCAGCTCCTGAAGGACCAGGTTCTTCCGAAATTCAAACTGGTCTATCACCTGCGGATAAACGGATAATTCTTCCACCGAATGTTTGATATTGCGAACCAGTAACGGGGTTTCATTCTCGTAGACTGCTATTTTCGTTGATGTGGAGCCGGGGTTGATGACCAGTATTTTCATAGAATCTATTTTTAGGAATTACGAGTTACGACTTTTGTTAAATTCTTCCCTGCATTTGCAGTCTCCTGCTACTTGCAGACAGGCCATTGCGATGCTGTAATATTTCGACAATCCGGAATCGCTTCGTGAAGGAAGAACCACCGGACAGATAGGGCCTTGCAACAATCCTGCCATTTCCGCGTTGGCAAACAGGGAGACGGATTTGTAGAAAGCGTTTCCTGATTCGATATTCGGGAATATCAGCACGTCTGCCTGTCCGTTGATAGGGGAAACAATGCCTTTGATGTCTCCGCTTGCCTGTTCGCAGGAAGTGCGTACGTCCAGCGGACCGTCAATGATTACATTCCCGAATTCTCCGGCTTCGGCCAGCTCTACGATATTCACATAGTCCAAAGAGTGCGGAAACTTGGCGCTGACTTTCTCGGTGCAGTGTATCAGTGCGACACGGGGCTGTTCAATGCCGAAATGACGGCAGGTGCAGATGGCATACCAGATCATTTCTATGCGTTGTTGCAACGTTGGACGTGGAATCACTGCGGCATCGGAGAAGAACAGCAGTTTGTGGTAAGTCGGAATCTCCATCACGGCCAAGTGTGTGAGGATTTTCCCTTTGGGAAGCAGTCCTTTCTCTTTGTCGAGGATGGCGTGCAGCAGATTGTCCGTGTTGATGATGCCTTTCATTAAAATATCCGCTCCTCCTTCACGCACGATGCGGACGGCTTCGCGTGCCGCTTCGTCCGAATCTTCGATGTGAATGGTTTTCACATAGTCAGGGTATTGTTTCAGTGCGGGATATTTTTCCAGAATAGCCGAGTCTCCAATCATAAGGAACTCTGCAATTCCTTCCTCCAAAGCACGGGTGATAGCATATTCCGTATTGGGATCGTTGGCGCAGACTACGGCAATGCGTTTTCTGCGATTCTGTTCTTTAAGATGGGCTGTTAGCTGGGCAAAGTTCTGAATAGGTTCCATAACGTTAGATTTTTAGCAAATATCAGAAAAATCATTGAGAAAATAATACTTGCAACCCGAAAAGTTACGCCTGTTATGTAACATTTTGTTATATTTCAGTTGTTTTACTGTGTAGATATACACCGAACCGTTTTTTCCTGTATTTTTGCAAATAAATCCCCCTTAAACTTTAAAACAAAATGAAACAGTTCAAAAACCTATTGTTTATTAGCACATTACTCCTTTGTTGGATGCTCGTTTCCTGTAAAACGACGGCTAGAATTCCTGCCGGCTGGTCGCTGGTGTGGGAAGAAAACTTTAATCAAAGGAAGGACTTTGACTCGCAGGTCTGGAGTAAGATTCCGCGAGGGAAATCCGACTGGAATAATTATATGACGGACTTTGATTCCTGCTATGCCATGCGTAAAGGCAAACTGGTACTGAGGGGTATTGTCAATCAGACACTGCCCAATGATACGGCACCTTATCTGACAGGAGGCGTTTATACCAAAGGTAAAAAGGCTTTTTCTGACGGACGGATCGAGATCTGTGCCAGGCTGAATGCCGCAAAAGGTGCCTGGCCTGCTATCTGGATGTTGCCCGAAAATGCCAAATGGCCGTCGGGAGGCGAGATAGATGTGATGGAGCGTCTGAATGATGACTCTATCGCTTACCAGACGGTTCATTCTCATTATACGTATACTTTAGGTATCAAGAATCATCCCAAGTCGCACTCCACAGGAGTGATCCATCCCGATCGTTACAATGTTTTCGCTGTCGAAATGTATCCGGATAGTCTTTCGTTCTTTGTCAACGATGTACATACGTTTACTTATCCCCGTATACGGACGCAGAAGGAGGGGCAATTCCCGTTCAATCAGCCGTTCTATTTACTGATTGATATGCAGTTGGGTGGTTCATGGGTCGGAGCAGTCAATCCCAAAGACCTTCCGGTAGAAATGGAGGTGGACTGGGTACGTTTTTATCAACGGAAATCATTCAAATAGAGCATAAATATGAAAATTCAACTTCCTCCTTTTTTACAGAAGGGCGATAAAGTAGTCATAATATCACCTTCCAGCAAGATCGACAAACAGTTTCTGAAAGGTGCAAAGAAACGGATTGAATCGTGGGGCTTGAAAGTCGCCATAGGAAAACATGCCGGAGGGTCTTCCGGACGCTATGCGGGGACGGTCAAACAGCGGTTGAGCGATTTGCAGGATGCGATGAATGATCCGAAGGTGAAAGCCATTTTTTGCAGTCGTGGCGGATACGGTGTTGTACATTTAATTGATAAGATAGATTTCACTGCCTTTCGCGAACATCCGAAATGGTTGTTGGGGTTCAGTGACATCACTGCCTTGCATAACCTGTTTCAGAAGAATGGTTATGCCTCTTTGCATTCGCTGATGGCACGCCATCTGACTGTGGAACCGGAAGATGATCCTTGCGTGGCCTATCTGAAAGATATCCTGTTCGGTAATCTGCCCGCTTATACATGCGAAAAGCATAAACTGAATAAACAAGGTACTGCACAGGGAACTCTGCGAGGCGGAAACATGGCAGTGGCCTATGGACTGCGGGGAACTCCTTATGATCTTCCGGCAGAAGGAACGGTCTTGTTTATCGAAGATGTGAGCGAACGCCCTCATGCGATTGAGCGTATGATGTACAACCTGAAGCTGGGCGGTGTACTTGAAAAGTTATCCGGACTCATTATCGGGCAGTTTACCGAATATGAAGAAGATTGTTCGCTGGGTAAGGAGCTTTATGCAGCATTGGCAGACCTGGTGAAAGAGTATGATTATCCGGTTTGTTTTAACTTCCCGGTGGGGCACGTGACGTATAACCTGCCGCTTATCAATGGCGCAAAAGTGGAATTTACCGTCGGAAAGAAGAATGTCGAGTTAAAGTTTATTTGTTAATAATCTATTCTATCTGAACGATACTGTGCTGAAAATGACTAATTTTGGAGCCTCAATAGATAAAAGGACGATGAAAAAGAAACCTATGATAGTATTGGCAAGTGTCTTTATGATGTTTTCTGCCTTTTCTTGTGGTGGAGGCAGTAAGACAAGTAGTGCGAACGAGCAAAATGAAAAAGTGGTGGTCAATGTACCTCAATTTGACGCTGACAGCGCTTATCTGTATGTGAAGAATCAGGTCGATTTCGGTCCCCGTGTTCCGAATACGAAAGAGCATGTCGCTTGTGGAAATTATTTAGCGGAGCAACTGGAAGCCTTTGGTGCTCAGGTTACTAATCAATATGCGGACCTCATAGCTTATGACGGTACCCTGCTGAAAGCGAGAAATATTATCGGTTCTTATAAGCCGGAAAGTAAAAAGAGGATAGCATTGTTCGCGCATTGGGATACTCGTCCGTGGGCGGATAATGATGCTGACTCAAAGAATCATCATACTCCTATTTTGGGGGCAAACGACGGTGCCAGCGGGGTAGGTGCTTTGTTGGAGATTGCCCGTCTGGTCAATAAGCAGCAGCCGGAACTGGGTATAGATATTATCCTGCTGGATGCAGAAGATTATGGTGCTCCCCAATTCTATGAAGGAAAGCATAAAGAAGAATTCTGGTGTCTCGGTTCCCAATATTGGGCACGTCATTCTCATGTGCAGGGATATAATGCACGTTTCGGCATCTTGCTGGATATGGTAGGTGGCGAAGGCAGCGTATTTATGAAAGAAGGTTATTCCGAAGATTTTGCACCGGATATTAATAAGAAAGTATGGAAAGCTGCCAAGAAACTGGGTTACGGAAAAACTTTCATGGACGGTAACGGCGGATTGGTAACGGATGATCATCTGTTCATCAACCGTCTGGCGCGTATCAAGACGATTGATATCATTCCCACCAGTCCGGATGGTGATTTCACCCCGACTTGGCATACTGTCAATGATACTATGGATCATATCGACAAGAATACCCTGAAGGCTGTCGGACAGACGGTATTGGAAGTAATCTATAATGAAAAGTGATCTTGTTAGTCCGCTTCTTTGTTACTTCAAAGACCTGACAGCTTTGTGCTGAATTAATAAATTGTTAAACAGTAAATCGTAAATATCATCATGTCAATTAATGAATTACAAGACGAAGTAATTGCTGAATTCAGCGACTTCGATGACTGGATGGATCGATACCAGCTGCTCATAGACTTAGGAAATGAACAGGAACCACTCGATGAAAAATATAAAACCGAACAGAATCTGATCGAAGGCTGCCAGAGCCGTGTGTGGCTTCAGGCGGACGAGGTGGATGGAAAGATCGTATTTAATGCGGAAAGTGATGCTTTGATTGTAAAAGGAATTATTGCTTTATTAATCAAAGTCCTTTCAGGACATACACCTGATGAAATTCTGAATGCTGATCTTTATTTTATAGATAAGATAGGGCTGAGAGAACATCTGTCTCCTACACGTAGCAACGGTTTGCTGTCGATGGTAAAGCAGATACGTATGTATGCGCTGGCATTTAAGGCGAAAGAAGGAAAATAATAAGCATATCATTTTAGGCACGGATAACACGGATTTACGCTGTTTTTAGTTGCTTATAATCTCTTAAAACCGCGTAAATCCGTGTTATCCGTGCCTAAAATCAAGTAAACAGCTGTCTTTCGTACTCCTTTCATTTACTAATTTCTTCCTGATACTCCAATATATCTGCCGGTTGGCAGTCAAGTACTTTGCAGATGGCCTCCAGCGTGGAGAAGCGGATTGCCTTTGCTTTTCCGGTTTTTAATATAGAAAGGTTGGCGGGAGTGATATCGATTTTCTCCGCCAGTTCGCCCAGAGAGATTTTTCTGCGCGCCATCATGATGTCAAGGTTTACTATAATTGCCATAATTCTATTTTCTCGGTTTGAGTTAAATCGTGAGCTCCTGTTCTTCTTTCATTTTCAGTCCGATAGCGAATGTCTCTGCTACAATCAGACAGCCAAGTCCCAATAATAAATCAGTCGCTTGTAGCGCCAGGGGAGCAATGATGTATTTGTCGAGTGCGAATACTTCTTTTAATCCCCAGTAATTGACAACTTGAGGAATCAGGTAAAATAGAAAGGAAATGATCAGCAAACTGCCCAGCCAGCGCAGGCGGCGTACATTCTTCCATTCAAATATCTGTGATTTGTTGATGCTCAGAATCAGCATGACAAAGATGATGAGTGCTGAAATGGTGAGCAATGTATTCATTAATGAGCAGGAACTACTGATAATCAGGTAACTGTAATTCACGTCTTTCCCAATGCGCACAGCCATTTGCGTATACATGACGGGCACTTTCTCTTTGCTTTGGGCATTGATGATCGTGTCCGGTTTGATCATAGCGATTGTAGGTACGACATCTACAAACCGGAAATCACCTGCCAGCATGGTACCGTCGCATTGCTTCGGCTCTTTGTGCTGTTCTTTGGCCAGACTCATGCCGGCTTTCATACCTGTTCCAAACTGGTATCCTGTGGTATATAGGGAAAGTCCCAAAACTATGAATACCAATATGCAGAGAATGTTCAAACGTTTTTTCATCGCTGTCTTTTTATTATTTTAGTCTGTGATATTTGTTTCTTCTTTCCAGGGGTAGGGGATGGTTGTTCGGCGCATTCCCCAGATTACTCCTGCAAGTATCAAAACTGCTGCAAAAATAACCATTAGATAAGTGCTGGTATTCATCAGGTCACTCATGTTTTCAGCTTCCGGATATTTTATACTGAGAAATACGGATAAAGAATTGTTCAGTACGTGCATCAGTATACAAGGGATGAGGCTGGCAGTCTTATAATAAGTCCATGCAAACAGGATACCGATCAGAAATGCCGGAAGGATCTGGGCAGGATTGATATGAAAAACACCGAACAGAAGTGCTGAAAGCAGAATTGCTTTCGTCGGGCTGTACTGTTGCAGCAGTGCCTTGGTGATGGCTCCGCGGAACAACAACTCTTCGAGTACGGGACCTATGATGGCTATGGCAAGAATGCCGCCCCAGCCGGACTGGAGAATATCGAAAGATTGTTCCATGATATTGGGAATCCAGTCCATCAGTTCTGTTAACGCAGATACCACAAAACCGCAGGTAAGGACGGTCAGTGCACTGAAAAAGAGATAAGAGGACGAAACAGGCGACCAGGTTGTTTTCTTTGTGCTGATGTAGCCGGCCTTCCATAAATAGACACCCATCATCAATTGCCCGGCCAGTTGCGCCGGAATCATGAGCATGGTGATAAGCGCATCTTTGTCTAAATTTCCGGTAGTGGCTACCAGATAAATCACACAGGGAATCATGACCAGGATAGGAGCAATGATTTGTGCAATAAGTAGATTCAGTAATATCAGTTTAATAGCAGTTCTCATATTCGTAGTGTTCTTAGCTGAGATACAAAGATAATCGTTTGTTATTTACTGGCAATAAAGCTGCACAGAAACATGGCAATCATTGAGACGGATACTACCAGTATCGATATGCTCATTAGTGACTTTTTCATAAAGTGTTATTTTTTAATAGATGATTGAATGGAAAATAGTTGTTTTTCGATGATTATTTATCGTTTATCGATATGCAAATGTAGAGGTAAGTTTTGAGTTAACAAAGAAAAAGGAGAAAATATTTATCGAAAAACAATAAAAAAGATATGTTTTTCGATATTATTTGTGCTGATGATGGAGGAAGGAAGGGGTATTTATCTCCGTTTGGCAGCAAAGAGGATCGTTTCTGTTTCTTCTGCATCTTTGTGGAGTTGGGCGATTAGCTGGTCGATGCTATCGTATTTTAGTTCGGGCCGTGTCCGCTTCACGAAAGTAAGCCGGATAAATTTATCATAAATGTCGGAGTGGAAATGAAGGATATTCACTTCGATGGTACGGTTGGGACCATTGTTGATAGTGGGGCGGACACCTATATTCAGCATGCCCATATAAGTTTTTCCGTCGAATGTAACCCATACGGCGTAGACTCCGTCTGCGGGAATCAGTTTGTCCGGATCGTCCACGCTTAAATTGGCAGTGGGGAAACCGATTTTTCTGCCTACCTGATAACCTCCTACTACGGTTCCGTCCAGAAAATATTCGTATCCCAGACAGCGGGCAGCTATATCCACGTCTCCCTGATGTAGTAATTTCCGGATTAAAGAAGAACTGACCGGAACGCTTTGGGAAGCATCTATCCGGATGTCGTTTGTGTAAGCTTGTGCACGGATAACATCGATGCCGATAGATTGTCCGTAGCGTACATAATCCTCAAACCCTTCGCTGCGGTTATGGCCGAAACGGTGGTCGTAGCCTATCACCAGATACCTGACCTGATAACGTTCCTTCAGCACCTGAGTCATGAATTCTTTGGCTGTCAGCCGGGAAATGTCGGGCGTAAAATCGAGCATCAGGCAATAATCTACTCCCGTACCTGCCAGCAGGTTTATTTTCTCTTCGGGGGTAGTCAATAATTCCGGATGATAAGTGGCGTTCATCACTTTGCGCGGATGAACAGGGAAGGTTACTAATGCAGAACGCAGACCTTTGGCTGCCGCTATCTCTTTCACTTGTTGAATCAGATAGCGGTGCCCCGTGTGTACACCGTCGAAGAAGCCGATGGTAGCTACACATGGTTCGGGGATCATAGCCGATGTATCATTTATAATCTGCATGTTTGCCATCTTATTTTTTTCTGAAAAGATGGCTCCAGTCTTCACCGGCTTTCGGTGTATAGGTCGAGATACCCAGTTCCTGAGCTACTTTACAGTTTATTTCGGAATCATCAATAAAAAAGGTCTCCTTCGGATCGATACCCGCATCTTCAGTCACTGCTTTGAATATCTCCGGTTCGGGTTTGGCCATTTTCATTTCATAAGAAAGATAAGTCTTTTCGAAGTAGTCCTCTACTTTGAATGTGCGATAGGGGAAAGCGTTTTGGCAAACCCATTGCCAGTGGATGTCATTCGTATTGCTGAGCAGATAGACTACGTATTTCTCGCGTAGTTTGAGCAGCAGATCGAGTTTATATGCAGGGATATCTACTAAAAAACTGTTCCAGGCTGCATCAATCTGCTCATCGCTTACTGCTTTTCCCATCATATCCCTGATGCCGTCGCGGAATTCAGCAGGAGTGATCAGTCCTTTCTCCTGCTGCAAGAAGATTCCGTCTAACTGGTGGGTGCAGAATTTTTCTTCTACATGCTGGAACCCAATCTTTTTAAAGTTCTCAATACAGCGTTCGCGGTCCAGATTTATCAATACACCGCCTAAATCAATAAGTAAGTTTTTAATTCCTTTACTTTTCATTATTTTCTCTTTTGTGAATGATACGTTGAACAAGGCGAATAAGTTCTCCAACCCATAACACCATGGACGAAACGCCTATAATCAGAAGCCACGTCTGCCAGTCGAGCGGCACCGTGCGGAATACAGCTCCACCGAACTGTACGATCAGAAATTGGCCGATCAGGATAGCCAGCACAATTAACTCCATGCCATACGATTTGGAAAGTCCCTTGAATGCTGAGTCGGTAGTGCCGAATACGCGGGCATTGAACAGGTTCCAGAATTGCAACATGACAAAGAAAGTGAAGAAAATGGTGAGGTTGTGTACGTCCATACCTTGCGCGCTGTGGTCGAAATAATAAATCATTCCGAGCAATACGACAAGGAAGAGAGTGCCTACACCTATTATATTAGTACGCATCGCTTTGCTGATGATGAAATCAGTGCTGCGGCGCGGTTTCTCCTGCATGACGGTTTCGCTGGGAGGAATGGAAGCCAGAGCCAGAGCGGCAAAGGTGTCCATGATCAGGTTAACCCACAACATTTGTGTCACGGTCAATGGAAGTTCTGTTCCGATCATTGAACCTAACAGTACGATCAGCAGAGCAACAAAGTTGATTGTTAACTGAAATACGATGAAACGCTGGATATTCTTATACAGAGAACGTCCCCACATAACGGCAGTGCCGATACTGTTGAATGAGTCGTCGAGCAACGTGATGTCACTGGCTTCTTTGGCAACGGAAGTACCTGTACCCATTGACAAACCTACTTGCGCATGGTTCAGAGCAGGTGCGTCATTCGTACCGTCTCCGGTTACAGCGACTACGGCTCCTTTCTGCTGGAGTAGCTGCACAAGACGTTGCTTGTCCGTCGGACGGGCACGCGACATGATTTTGAGATCCATTACGCGGTCCAGTGCTTCTTCGTCACTAAGTTCGGCAAAGGCAACACCGGTGATACGGTTCCGTTCGGTATCTGTTTCCGGTTGCCACAGTCCGATCTGACGGGCAATCTCCGTAGCTGTTCCCGGAGTGTCACCGGTAACAATCTTAATACCGATACCTGCCGACTGGCATTTGGCTACAGCAGCGGGTACATCCGGACGAATCGGATCTGAGATAGCTACGACCCCTAAGAAATTCAGGTCGTTGGCAGATACCAGTTCCGCACAGTCGTTCGGTTCGTTTTCTCCTACTATTTTGAAGGCGAATCCGAGAGTACGCATCGCCATATTCTGATAATTCAGTAACTGCGCTTCTACCGTCGAACGATATTCGACTGCATCCACCCGTCTTCCGTCCAGCACGACTTCCTTACATTTGCCGAGTACGATTTCGGGTGCTCCCTTGATATAGAGTACTTTCTTTCCGATGATCGGAGACTCGACGAGAGTCGCCATGAATTTGCGTTCGGTCGAGAATGTAAGCTGGTCGAGGATATGAGCCTGTTCACGCAGTTCGAGGTAATTTTTGCCTTGACTGTTGAGCCATAATAATAAGGCGACTTCTGTTGGATTGCCCACCCCTTTGGGTTTTTCCCCGGTGGCTGCTTCTTCGAGGAAAGCGGTGGAGTTGGCACTGATTCCCTCTGCGACGAGAGCACTGATATCATCATCGGCCAGATGACCGCCATTTTTGATTCCGTAGAAATTAGGTTCGTGTACCTGCATCAGGTTTTGCGTCAGTGTACCCGTTTTGTCGGTACAAATCACGGTGATAGCTCCCATGGTTTCACAGGCGTGCATTTTTCGTACCAGGTTGTTGGTCGAGAGCATGCGGCGCATATTCAGAGCCAGACTGAGCGTTACACTCATCGGTAATCCTTCGGGGACGGCTACTACAATCAAGGTTACTGCCATCATGAAATATTTGAGGGTCCGCTCGAAAACCGGAAGCCACTCGTGCCAACCGTTCAGCGAACTGAAATCGTAGAACAGCAGTACATCTTTTACAAAGAAAATAAGGAAGGCAAGTCCGGCAACGGTAAATCCTATCTTTCCGATCAGGTTTGCAAGCTTGGTCAGCTGTATATTCAGAGGGGTCGGCTCCAGATTTTCTTCGGTGCTCTGACGGGCTACCTTACCGATCTCCGTAGCGTCTCCTACATGCAGTACGCGCATGGTGCCGTGTCCGTCTACTACTGTCGTACCACGCATCACCAGATTGGAGGCATAGGTTGCTTCTTCATCAAAATCCGCTTCGATTACGGTCTTATTGATCACCGGTTCTCCGGTCAGGTTGGACTCGTTTACTTGCAGTGAGATAGCTTCCAGTAACTGTCCGTCGGCGGGAATCTCTTCGCCTGTTTCCAATATGATAATGTCGTCTACAACGACGTCTTTGCGTGGAATTTCCTGTACATGTCCGTTACGAATCACCTTTACGAGTGTTTCTTCGTTGACAGCGTTCAGTAAGTCGAATTTCTTATTGGCATCGTATTCGAAAAAGAAACCGATACCGGTAGCCAGCAGGATAGCTGCTATAATTCCGATCGTCTCGGCATATTCATTCTCGATAATGGAAATGACTAGTGAGAATATGGCTGCTACCAATAATACGCGTACAACCGGGTCTTCGAATTTTTCGAGGTAAAGCTTCCAAAGGGAAGGGCGCTTGGGGGGTGTTAACAGATTGACACCGTTCTTTTCTCTGCTTTGCAGGACTTCATTGTCCGTAAGGCCTGAATGATAATAATCGTCTTTTTTTGTAGTACTCATGCAGATACATGCGTTTGGTTAGGACCGCAAAAATACAACATAAAATTGTGATAAAATGTTTAATTAAAACTTTTTATGAAGTAACTTTATTCAGGACGGCCACAAGTGCGATAGGGAATCGTAAACCAGAACGTTGATCCTTTGCCCTCTACAGAGTCTGCGCCAATTTGTCCCTCCAGTTTGTTTACGATGGTTTTGGAGATAGAGAGTCCCAGTCCTGTCCCTTTCTTTTCCTTGTTCAGTTTCACAAAGCGACCGAAAACTTCCGGTAGTTTGTCAGCGGGAATTCCGGTTCCGGTGTCTGTGACATAAAAATAAAGTTCGGTGTCTCTTGCCTTGTAGCCTATACGGACATTTCCTTCTTGAGTGAATTTAATGGCATTGGTCGTAAAATTGGAGAGTACCTGTGCAACCCGGTTCCGGTCTGTCTCTATGGTACAGGAGGGAAGCCCCGGCTCTGCTATTATTTGAATATTTCCTCCTGCCTCGTTGACTCTCATTTGGAAAAGTTGTTGCAAGTCGGATAGCAACAGATTGATATCTACTTTGGTATATACAAATTCCAGTGTACCTGCTTCTATTTTCGACATATCGAGAATATCATTCACCAGTTGCAGCAGCAAGTCGGCATTCATTTTGATAATTTCCTGATATTGCGCCTTCTCTTCTTCTGTGTTGGCACTGGCCAGTATTTCGGCAAATCCGGTAATGGCATTGAGGGGAGTGCGGATTTCATGACTCATGTTAGCCAGAAATGCTGACTTTGAAATATCGGCATTTTCAGCTTTCTCTTTAGCCAGTGTCAGTTCCTTTTCAGCTTGTTTGAGTTGGGTGATATCATGAACGGTGAGGACCATGTTTTCTTCTTCATTAAGGAGAAAATAGGAGCCGGATATGACGGCGTCACATGCTACGGATTTTTTTTCGGCAGTCAGTACGTTCAGGGTTGCTTCCAGGTCAGTGAAGCCTCTTCTTTGCTCGAAAGCCTGACGGATGGCGCAACGTATGGGGCAGGAACCGCAGTAAGCATGTGTACCACAACCGCCCTCTGCTGATAATGCATTGCGGCACTGCAACAAGTCGCCTACTCTCTTTTCTTCCAGGCTCTTTTGTGTTCCTGTCAGTTGGTAGTAATTGGTTTTTAATACTTTGAAGTCGTTATCTATTAATAGAATATAGGCATGAACATTTTTCAGAATAGCACTGGCGATGTGACTGGTATGTTCCAGTTTTCTGGATTCCCGGAATAGTCGCTTTTGCATCCGAAGACATTTTCTCCGTTCCCATAGGTAACTGAGCAGGAGAACTGCGCATAAAATGATCAGAATAGATAGCAATGCTATTAGCATGATGTAACTTGTTGGCTTTGTTCTACAAATATGCTACAAAGATAACTTTTTTACTTGGGATGAAAAAGAAGTTTGAACAATTTGCAGCTATTTACGTTATATTATTTAGTAAACCAATAAAAAGCGAACATTATGAAGAAGTACATTTGCACAGTCTGTGAATACATTTACGACCCCGCACAAGGAGATCCTGATAGCGGTATTGAACCGGGAACAGCTTTTGAAGACATTCCAGATGATTGGACTTGTCCACTTTGTGGAGTCGGAAAAGAAGACTTTGAACCGTACGAAGGATAAAAACTAAAAGAGAGAAGAGATTATTACGAGATGACCGGGTGCATTGCATCCCGGTCTTTTTTGATTTCAGCTCATGCTGAGCTTTGTTTTGTCAGTTTATATATTATATATTACTCAGATGGTCTCCTCGTCGTATCAAAATACTAATCCGAACAGATTAATAAAGGTGTGAATTTAAAGCTGTATTTATCATGACCGGTCATCATATCGGGAGTTTCGTAAAGATCATACAGTACGCTCATAAGTTTAGTTTTTTTGTTGTGTATTTAAAGCTTTCATTCCCGTAAACTATGGGATCGGCTTGAATATTAATTTATTCTACTATAACTTGAGGTTGTGTCAAAACGTTGGCACAACCTTTTTTTTACGTTTTACAGTCCTGCTATATTTTCTTTTGCTTATGATGCTTTTTTCTGATTCATTTGGTAAGACGTTGCTATCTTCCACTTGTAGCGGTTTATAAATAGCCCAATAAGCATAGATTTAGCAAATGTAATGAGTCCCTTTCCTGCCTTTCTCAGTTTTGCACACATCTTTTTGATATTAAAAGCTATGGCAAAGAAGGCAAAGTCCATTGTCACCTTGTCTTCTCCCACATGCCGGAACCTTCTGTATGCCATGTTGTATTTCATTTGTCCAAAAACAGCTTCCGGTTCTATACACCGCCTGCCTCTATGCCTGATTCCTTCTTTTGAGAGCAACCTTTCCCGGGCTTGTCGTTTGTATTGGTTTAACCGGTGGTTGACTTCTATCATACGGTTCCCCCGTGCTTTAAAACAACTTCCACGCAAAGGACAGCCCTCGCATCTTTGTGCCTTATACCGGGCACTTTCGGTGGTGTATCCGCTCACCGTTCTGTCACGTTTGGTTCCTATGCGGTTCATGTGCTGCCCCATCGGACAAACGTAATAATCCCCTTCCGCATTGTAATGGAGACTTTCCGCATGGAACGGGTTGGACGTATAACGGGGACGCTGTTCTTTATGGAAGTAGTTGTACTTGACAAAGGCTTCTATCCCGTTCTCCTGCATGAACCGGTAATTTTCTTCCGAGCCGTAACCGGAGTCTGCCACACCGATAGCAGGTAAGCGGTTATAGCGGTGCCGGAAGGAGTGGAAAAAAGGAATGAGGGTCAGCGTATCGGTAGGGTTGGGAAACAGTCGGAAGTCTATGATGAATTGGTTTTCAGTGCCTGTTTGCAAATTATATCCGGGTTTGGTCTGCCCATTCCTCATGGCGTCTTCTTTCATGCGCATGAATGTGGCATCAGGATCGGTCTTGGAATAGGAATTACGTTCTCCAAGGACATCAAGGTGATTGTCGTATTCCATCAGCTTGTCACGATACCCTTCAAGTTCCCTGACCTGTTTCTTTTTCTCCCGCAGGGTTTTCTTTTCTTCCTTGTCCTTTGTTGCAGGCCGGTGTTCCAGGGCTTCTTTAAGTTCATTCGCTATGCCCGAGAGCATGGAGGGAGTGAACTCCACGGATGTGTCTTTTACGGAGTTCTCCTGTGCAATGGTTTCATCCACCTGCTCCAGAAGGATGCGGATCTTATCCATCAACCTTGTACGGTTCCTTTCGACTGTCTTGCGCCAGACAAAAGTATATTTGTTGGCCTTGGACTCGATCTTGGTACCGTCGATATACTCCACGTCAAGACTGATGAAACCTTTGTCGGCAAGGACAAGAACCAACTGCGTGAATACGTTGTTTATTTCCTCCTTTACACGGTTACGAAAACGGTTGATGGTAATAAAATCCGGATGCTCATTACCGGCAAGCCAGATATAATGGATGTCACGCAAAAGAAGCTTCTCGATTTTACGGCAGGAATAGATATTGTTCATGTAAGCGTAGATAATGACCTTGAGCATCATCTTAGGATGATAGGCTGAGCGCCCAGTTTCTTTATAAAGCTTCTTGAAATTATCAAGATTGAGATTATCAACAACTGCATTGACGATGCGGACAGGGTCGTTCGCAGCTATGTTTTCATCAATTCTTTGTGGAAAAAGAACGGTTTGGTTGGGAATGTAAGGACGAAAATGTAACTTTGCCATAACGAAAATGTAATGCCTAAAGTTACAAAAAAATTAGGTAATAACAAAGCCCGGGCTTGGGAAAGTCTGGGCTTTGCGCATAAAAAAAAGTTGTGCCAGCATTTTGACACAACCTCAGATAGTACGCAAAAGTAATGATTTAATGGAGAAAAGGGTTAATTTTACAAGTTTTTTGCGTTAACTATTTATTTCCAGACGCAACTCCTCTTGCATAACTCTGCTTTTCCCGTTGATCGTGTATCGGTATGACAACAGAAATACATTATAAGTGTGTCCGTAAGATTCCTCTACCCTGAATATATTGGGATATTTAGAATCACCTTCTATTGGAGTGACATCAATATCCTTGTATGGCTTTATCTTGACGTGGTTGTTTTCTTCTACTTCCAATATAATCGCGGTTTTATTGATATGATTCACATCGCTTTCAAAAGACTCTGTTCCGGCTATCACGCGTACACTGTTGTGAGTGAGGGGAAACAGCTTCTTGTTGCCTGCGGTTGCCATTTCGTCTGCCAGACCGGTCATTGAATAGAAAACGTTTTCTCCCTGTGTTGCATAGGCGTTCTTAATGAGTATCTGATATAGAATGGTGTTTTTGCTTTCATTAATTTCGACGCCGGAGATATCCGTAGCTTTTAATCCTACGAAGTAGGTAGAATCCGGTGACAATCCTTCGGGACGTATCTTGATCATGGTTCTGCCTGTCCGTTCACCTGCATTAATCTGAATCTTGTAATCCACAATCTCGTATTTGTCACTGGGCAGGAATTTAGCATAACAAGCTTCATCAACGTCATAAAGGGAACGGTTGTAGAACTCTAATGAAGTCAGGTCTTCTTCCAGCCCGATGACCATATTCTTTTTCGGAGCATGCGTACCTCCCGTGCAGGCTGCAATATATCCTGTCGCCTCCTCTCCCGTAGGAGATAAGGTGACTACTTCTTCGAAGGTGTTGTAATAGTCACTGCTGATCAGTGCTACAACATTCTTGTACATTTCCTTTTCAAACAGTGCGTCGTCATTGCATGACGAAAGCGCTATAATAAGTGCGAGTATCGTTATAAGATTTCGTTTCATCTTCTTCTTTATCGTTTAATTTAATAACCCGGATTCTGGTCGAGAGAAGGTAATCTTCTCATTTCGTCACGTGGGATAGGTACCCAGACAGACCTTTTATCAACGACTCTTGTCAGGAAAGAGGAGGAACTCGGGATGACACGCTGGTAGTAAGTCTCTTTGGTGGCGCCGTCGGGGTTCATCCCGCGGATAGGTTCCTGTTCCGTTTCTTCATAGATACCCCAGCGGCGGACATCATAGAAACGTCTGTTTTCCCATAAGAATTCTACCATACGTTCACGTTCTATCTGTTTTTGTATTTCAGACGTATTGTCAAGCTGGCTGGTGGTTAACCCCGGCAGTCCGGCTCTATAACGGACTTGATTAAATGCCTTTTTGATTTCTTCTTTATTCCGGTCTACAGTATAGGACTGCCCGTCCAGTTCTACAGTATGGGCACTGGTCAGGTTGTTGAGTGCCTCTGCATAAGACAACAGGATTTCTGCATAGCGGATAATCGGGTAGGCTTTTTGGATATGTCGGGCTCCTGTTCCGGTCCAGGCATCCATCGGATTATTGTACTTTTTGATGACGTATCCGGTGATAGGGTAGTTGGGAGAGGTGGCTGTTACTCCACCCCGACCGTCTTCATCCTGATAGTAGTACTTTGCCGTGTGGTTGTTGAGGGTCGAACTGGACAATGCCTGCCATACTGCCTCGTTGAATCCTACCGATGCATAGAATCGCATTTCGCGATTGGCATACATCTTATATATGCCGGCGTTGAGAGGATAACCGGAAAAGTTACGCGGTTCGGAAGTGAAACCTGTTTCCGAGTAATATCCGTCGGCTGTGGCTTCTTCCTTTGTACGGCCATCGTCCATCAGATAGGCGTCTACCACTTTCTGAGTGACACAGAAACGTCCCCATCCACCCATGGAGGGGGGGAAAGAACCTTTACTGATGGTTTCGTTGATGTATGTCGTGTTTCTTCCCCAGATTAGCTCCGGATTGATGGCTGCCACAGCTTCACCGGTAAAGATGTCCGAATAGGATTTAAAAGGGTCTATTCCGTTGGCTCCGTCCGGATAGTTGTCGTAGAAATGAGGGTCGGAAGTGACTCCGGCAGGAAGTTCCGGGGTGTTGTCGTCTTTCGCATACGTATAGAGCTTGTATGCTCCCATATCCATTACTCGCTTGGCTGCTGCTGCAGCCACTGCCCAGCGGCTTTCGTCATATTGTTGAGATACATAGTGTACACCATCAGTCTTGCGCTTCCAGTTGCCGAAGTAGGCACTGGCAACAGGTCCTCCGTTGAACAACGGGCTGGCATGTATCAATCGCAGGCGGGCTACCAGACCGAGTGCAGCCCCTTTGGTGGGCCGTCCGAAGTCCAGAGTAGAAACATCCTGAGGCAAAGGCAGCAAACGGGCTGCTTTTTCAAACTCTTCACAAGTATAGTTCATTGTTTCGTCATAGGTGGCTCTGGGGCGGTCGTAGTATTCGATAGGCTCATTCGTATTGACTACCTCATCTCCCAATAAGATTGCCGGACCGTAATCGACTAAGATGTTGTAGTAGGCGAAGGCACGAATAAAACGTGTATAGCCTTCCAGTCTGAGCCGGTCTGAGTTCGTCAGGTCCTTCGGGCGGTCCAGATTTTGCAGGATGCTGTTACATTTACGGATGATTTTATAGTATTTGCCCCATTGGTTCAGGTTGGGTGAACCGGAACCCAAGAAATCCTGCGTGATCTTTCCATTGGCGAAATCCATGCCATGATATATATTGGCTGTTCCGCTTCCGGTCAGTCCGTTAAATCCTTCATCGGTGGCCATGGGGCCCGGTGTATACCCGTTTCGGATGGTCTGTGCCTCATCCGGAAACATCGCTGCTGCTCCCCACATATACGCTTCCATATATCGGGCATTGGTAAAAACCGAATCGATGTTGAATTCATCATCAAAATAATTATCTATGTTTAAGAAATTGCTGCAGGATGTTGTTATCATGACTGCCTGAACCAGGACAAACGCTCTGGTTATTATTTTTATTATTGACCTTTTCATTCTATCGGGTGATGTATTTATTAGAAATTGACATATAATTGCAGGGAATAGGTGGATGGTATGGGATATACACGACCGTTCCAACGAGCTTGTTCCGGGTCGAAGAGTTTCACTTTGTCCCAGACATAGAGATTGTTTCCCACAAATTGGATATCCAGTGAAGAGACTCCTATGCGTCTCAGAAATGCCCAGGCAAGATGGTAATTCAGCGTGATTTCCTGCAGGCGTATGTATCGTGAATCGCCTTGCCAGAAGGTAGACAGTTGGCTGTTGTTGCTATTGTTACCGTATTGCAGGCGGGGAAAGCGTGCGTTCGGGTTTTCAGCCAAAGACGGATCGATTCCATGTGCAAGGGCATAATCTCTGGGAATCCATCGGTTGGCGGGATCGGCAGCTAAAGTAAGTACATTGCCTGTGTTACCTTCGAAGAACGGCATATATCCCATTCCGTTCAGGCGGCTTTCGTCGTTTACCGTGGTCTTTTGTCCTACATAGAAAAAGGAAGTCTTGCCGGTTCCCTTGAACAATACACCTAAAGTCAGGTTTTTGTAACGGATTTCCGCCCCCAGACCGTACATCAGTAACGGGTAGGTGCTGTGTGTCAGCGGCACCATATCCAGCTTGTCTACTATACCGTCTCCATTGATATCTTTATACTTGATATCACCGGGCATTACCTCTCCGAAGGTTTGTTTAGGACTGTATTTGATGTCATCTTCGTCCTTAAACAGTCCGATTGCCTGATAGCCGCGGATAGAATTGTACGGGAAGTTATTATACTCCAGATATGGATACTCCAGATAAGCCTGCTCCCAGTTTTGTACTTTATTTTTTGAATACGTGAAATTTCCTCGTAGCGTGAAGCCGAAATCTGGCGTGATGTCCTGCGTGAAGCTGATATTTCCGTCAGCACCGTAACTTTTCATTTTACCCACATTCGCATACGGATTAGAGACAACTCCTACGTATTCGGGCACTTGTACGCGTTGTTGGAAAATTCCGTTGCGCTGGTCGTGGAAGATGTCGACAACGAAATCGAGCTTGTTATTAAACAGCTTCCCTTCAATACCCAGATTGGACTTGATGGCTTTTTCCCAAGCCAGATTGTCGGCTCCGATACGTGTCTCGTTGATGATTTCGATATTCGTGACTCCCCAGGTCGATCCTGTACCCTCATTCACTTTAGTAAGATAAGGGAACCGGACATCGGTAATCCGGTCGTTACCTACCGAACCGTACGAAGCCCTGATTTTAAGATAGTCGAGCCATGGGAATGTTTCTTGTATAAACTTGTAGCCTGTAGGTACCCAGCCTAATGCAACGGACGGGAAGAAACCATATTGTCTGCCGGGCTGAAAGTTTTCTGAGCCGGTATATCCGAAGTTGACGTCGAGCAGGTAAGTGTCTTTGTAACCGTAAGTAAACCGGCTGGATACCCCCTGATAACGCAATGGAATGGCTGATAGATTGCTTGTAGCGTCATCTGTGTCTTTGGAATCACTGATGTAGTAATAGACCAGTGCGGATGTCCGGTGATCTGTGCCGAAAAGACGGTCGTAATTGAGCGTAGCTTCGAAGTGGTATTTGCGGTACTGACGGGTAGACTTGCTGTATGAGGCTTTTTTCTCCTGTACTGTCTCCTGCATGATAAGTGATCCGTCGCTGGCTCTGCCTAAAGCATTGTAGAGGGCAGGTTGCACGCTTCTCCGCTCACTGAAATAGCTATGGATATCGTAAGCTCCCTGAATACGCAATTTAAGTCCGCTGACTAATTCGGAAAAGTCCTGATTGATAGCTAAAGTTGATTTGCCTTTGTATACTTCGTTGGCAGCCTTTCCCGTATGGTTAATCATGACATAGGGTGATGATAGCTCTCCGGCTCCGCGACCGGGCAGCAAACCATTGGAATATTGGGTCGGGATGGACAATGGAGTGAGTCGTGACTGTGCTCCCCATATATATTCGGTATTGGCTACACCGGGCTGATTCAACTGAGACAGGAATCCGTCGGAACCTAAATAAACTTTCGTCGATTTGGTCAGATTTACGTCGAGATTGATACGGTAATTATAAGTGTTATAGCTTACATTCGAGCTATAAATACTATTCTTGTCTACCTTATAAGCTGCACTTTCATTTTTACCGCCTAAGCTCAGGAAATAACGCGCCACATCACTACCGCCACGACCGCTTACATAATAAGTGTGACGCCAGAAGGTTTTGTTAAGTATCTCATCCTGCCAGTTCACATTGGGATACAGGTCCGGGTCCAGACCATCGCGGATGATTCCCATCTCAGTCTCGTCGTACAAGGGAGTTTCATTTCGTACCGTTCTGGCCTCGTTGGCTAACTGAGCATATTCATAAGCTCCTAAATATTCCGGTAAGCGATTGAGGACGGAGAGTGTAGTATTGAAACGTCCGGTAATCTGAATTTTACCCGAAAGACCTTTCTTGGTGTTGACCAGTACTATTCCGTTGGCTCCTCTTACCCCATACACGGCAGTTGCCGACGCATCTTTCAGAATGGAGAAACTTTCTACATCGGCGGGATCAATGGTGTTAAGGTCACCTTCCAGACCGTCAATCAGTACAAGGGCACTGCTGTTGGCACCGAAAGTACCGATACCGCGCACCCAGAAATCGGCTATGTTTTGACCGGGCTCACCGCTGCTTTGCAACGAAATGACACCGGCTGCCCGGCCTCCCAGCAGGTTACTGATGGAGGGGGAGGGAGACTGAATATCTTTGGTGCTGACCGTTGTGATGGCACCTACCGAACTGATTTTTCGCTGAACGTTTCCCAGCCCGACAACGACCACTTCGTCAAGTGAATTGTTGTCTTCAAGCAGTGTGATCGTTAAACCAGTTTTGGGCTCGATGGCCACATGCTCCGACGGCTTGAAGCCGATAAAGGAAAATATCATTTTGTCTCCATAAACTACTTTCAGCTTGAAATTGCCGTCGTTGTCGGTCGTTGTACCTTTGGAGGGTTTGTCTTTGATGTATACCGACACACCGGGCATGGATAGCTTATCCTTATCCACTACAGTTCCGGAAATGGTAAATTCCTGAACTTGTTGTGCGAAAGTTGTTGCCGAAAGCAATAAGCAGAACGACATTAAGTATAAAATCTGTTTGATTTTCATTGTAAATTGACTTTGTTATTCAATAACTAATTTGCGAATGCGTGCATTACCCCAGTCTGCGATGTAAATGTCACCTTGTTCATTAACAGCCACTCCCCAAGGATTTTTGAATAATGATTCTAACGGCCCTCCGTCCTTGTATCCGGCAACACCGGGCTGTCCGGCAACTGTCGTAACTATGTTGTCGGCAGAGACCATACGGATGCAATGGTTCCCGTAGTCGGCTACGAACATGTTACCATCGTTGTCGAACTTGATGTCTTTGGGATAATTAAACAGAGCATCTTCAATCGGACCATCACGAAAGGCACTGCCGCCGGGAGCATTGAGCCGTTTGAATCCGCCTGTTCCATCCGGATCACGGAGGTCGAGTACCGAAATTCCTTGTCTGTAGGCGGTAGGAGCATTGGAGTGAAGTGTTATGTACAAAAGCCAGGGTTTGGCAGGGTTGATAGCTTGTCCGTATTGTGATCCGCTGGGTCCTTGATGAATAATATGGCCTTCAAATGTCTCCGGATCAATCTTGGCGACCTTTCCATCACGGTATCGCGTATACAAATATCCGTCGTAGGGACAAAAAGTGATAAAGTTCTTGTACTTATCGGCATCTACTATTGAATTTAAATCGGACTGTGAGTATTTTATGTTGCGCTGGCGCGGATACCAAGCCTCCCGGGGATCGAAGGTAAACGTTACTTCTTTCACTGATTCGTGTGCAGCAGTCAGCATTCCGGTGGCACGGTCCACTGTCAAACCGTTGGCATAAAGTATACGGTCAGCAGAACCTGCTTCAATCAGCGGAGTCACTATGTTTTGCTGCTCGTTTATTCGGGCGATTCCAAATGTACCGCCATCGCGCCACGACATGAAAAGATTACCTTCGGCGTCCAGATCCAGATATTTACCATACACCTGAGCCGTGGAAAGCGTTCCGGCAAGAAAGCTTGTTTCACCGTTTCCGGTAACTGTACTAACTAATGTCTGAGTATGATAAGCATATGTTTCTTCGTAAGTAACGGAGTCTGCATCGACTACCACGGAAATACGGGGATTATCGCCCGGAAGGCGGGGGACAATAGCATAAATGCGGCTTCCACTGGATGAAACGACGGAGGCTCTGGCGTTGTTGAAATACACCTTGATTTTGCTTACGTCGTTTCCGAAATTTTCTCCATCCAGGAGAATTTTATCACGTGCTCCTCCTTCTTTGGGATAGAAGGAGGTCAGTACAATCGGTTTATCGGATTTGTGGATTTTCTCCGTGGACTCATTGTAGCTTTCACAACTGGAGAAATAGAAGAAAGCTCCCAGAAAATAGACTAGTGATAAGTATCGATTCATAAAGTAATAATTTAAAATTAAATGATTGTCTGCATACTGTCCGTTAAGTCTCTGACATTACACAGCTAAATTTGTATATATATTTATTTCGTGTTTCTGATTGTTTACGCTTGGGGTAGTTGGACTTTACAGCTTAATGGTGTAATTCAAGCCTTTGTCGGGGGCTACAATGAAGTTTGTTACCTCAAAATTGCAGTCTCCTCCTTTGATACCATTCTCAAATTTCACAGAAATTGTATGTTGGGTATGTGGCTTTAGTGTCATTTCGCGGAAGTAAACCAGAGAAGTATCATGCGCAGTCTTTTTCAGCTTCAGTACCAGATCGGTAGAATTGGTAACAGAGAGTGTCACTTCTTTATCGGTGCGCTTCACCTCTTTTATTTCTATACATTTTTCAAAGAATGGCCGGAGGATTTCTTCACGCCCAATCACCAATTCGCGGTAGTAAGCGGCAGTACGGCGATTGTCAAGTGCTTCACGGATACCTTCTACAGTACGTTCTTTGGCAAAAACAAATGTCATCGTGCGGTGTTCGCCTTTGGCAAAATCATAATCAGTCTGAATAGGCTGATGGATATCGGAAGTTCCTATCATCGTCAGATTTTTGTCCAGACACCATTGAATGGCTTCGGGCATAAAAAGTCCCCCGTTGGCTACCTCGATGCCGTGCATGCAACCGTCATTGTAAAGTTGTGTATGCTCAGGCCACCACAGTGTAGAATCCGGTTGTTGACGTGCCCAACCCGGGTGATTCCAGAAGATAAACGCATTTTGTTTTTTGGCCTCATTGAAAGCGTCTTTATACCCTTTCTGTTCTAATGGATTAGAGTCGGACAGGAAGATGGCATTAAAATGTCCCGGGGGCATGGAACGGGTAATCTCGCTACCTCTGATTAAAAGTATTCCTAACTTTTTGGCTTGTTTCTGGGAAAGTTCGTAGGAACGGTTATGATCTGCCACAATATCTTTCTTGTGCGGACGGTATTCAATGTGTTCCGTCAAAGAAATGGCGTCCAGTCCTTCCCTGTACGCTTCGTCTACGCGTACGGTAGGCCATACCAGGCCATCGGAAAAAACGGTGTGCATGTGAAAGTCACATTTTAGTGTAGTATACCCATCCGGATTGGGCACTTGAATCTCATGGCGGCGTTGCGCTTGTGCACTCATTAAACATGTTACTGCTAGTGCAACTCCAATCAATACTTTTTTAAATTTCATCTTTTTTGCTTTAAATTAGATAATTGGTTTTCTTAAAAAAGCCTTTGCTTTGTCATTGAAGAATGGTAGTAAACATAGGCTCCTGTGTATTTTGGTGCAAATGTATATGCAAAAACAAGACTTACAATAGGAGCAGTAAAAGCTTAACGGGAACTTCATGGAAAAGAAATGTAATCGTTAATGTCTGTAAAAAAACGTAATACCTTTGTAAACTATGGATGCTTGTATAGACGGGGAGTTGTTTCACTTGTGTGAAGAAGATATTCAGAATGGTATGTTAGGATGGGGGACGAACGGTTCGCCTAAAAACAAAAAGAAATGGATGGTCTGTTTTATGCGTTATAGCATAAAACAGACCATCCATTTCTTAGGTTAGATTTTTCTTTTTCAGGAAGCTTTCTTCTCTTTTACATCACTGCTGGCTTCTACCACATTCACTACATAGTCACCCAATTTTTCGCATTCGGCGATGATATCCATGTAATAGACTCCCATCTGATAATCATATTCCTTGTTGTTAACATCCAGAATATTCTGATTCTTCAATTGGTTGCGGTAGTTATTGATTTCATTTTCAATGTTGAAAGACTTATTGATATCAATGCTTTGATGTTCCGGTTTCTCTACCACCACAATCATTTGTGCAAGAGCATCATCGGTCAGTTTCATCATGAAGTGGATGTGCTCGTATTGCTTTTCGGTAAAGTCCTGATTTGTCTGGCGTTTCCGGTTGATGGTGCGTGCCAGATTATAACAGCTGTCTCCGATGCTTTCAATTTCCGTTACTTCGCGCAGCATGGCACGTATCTGCAACTTACTTTCAGAACTCAAACGACCTTCGGATACTTGATTCAGGTAGTTGGCTATTTCCAGTTCCATGTTGTCGCTGATGTTCTCGTATTTCTCTACCCGGCTAAACAGTTTGTTGAAGTCATCATCCTTGTCGGTATGCAGCAAGTCCTGCACCATCCCGAACATACGATGCGTACGTTCGGCAAACAAGTGAATTTCTTTGCGTGCCTGCAAGATCGAAAGTTCCGCAGTAGAAAGCATACCACCGGTGATAAACCGCAGGCGAGGTTCCTCGTCTTCCTCCTTTGGACGGATTAATGCACATACAGTACGTTCGATCAGTTTCACACCCCATATCAAAAGACATACGTTACAGATATTGAAAATAGAGTGGAAAGCGGAGAGTTTATAGGAAATAGCAACTTCCGGATTATTAGTTTGGAAGAAGGTATCTACCACCCAATTGACAAGTTGTATGAAAGGGTGGAAGATGATTAATACCCAAATAACACCGAATACATTAAAAACAAAATGGGCCAATGCTGCTCGCTTAGCCTGTGTGTTGGCTGTTAATGCGGCAAGATTGGCCGTGATGGTAGTTCCGATATTTTCACCCAATACGAGTGCTGCTCCTAGTTCCAGGCTGATCCAGCCATTGGCGCACATAATTAATGTTATTGCCATGGTGGCAGCTGATGCCTGTACGATCATTGTCAGTATGGTACCGATGAATAAGAACAGGAGGATGGAGAAGAATCCCATATCCGTGTAGTTCTGAACAAAGGCGAGCATTTCCGGGTTGGCGTTCAGGTCGGGAGCGTTTGCTTTCAGGTAAGAAAGTCCCATGAAGAGGAAGGAAAAACCGAAAATGAATTCACCGATGGATTTACGGTTGCTCTTGCCGGAGAAGATGAGCGGAAGGGCGATGGCCAGAAGTGGGAGAGCGAAAGCGGCCATGTCAACCTTAAATCCGAAAATAGAAATAATCCATGCGGTAACTGTCGTTCCGATATTGGCACCCATGATGACACTAATGGATTCGGCGAGAGTTAACAGTCCTGCATTAACGAAACTGACGACCATCACTGTTGTCGCCGAAGAGGACTGGATAAGGGCTGTGATTAACACTCCTGTTAATACCCCCGTTACCCGATTGGTGGTCATAGCTGTCAGGATACTTCGTAACCTGTCACCTGCGACCTTTTGTAAGCCCTCGCTCATTATCTTCATGCCATAAAGGAAGAGCCCCAACGAGCCTATGAGCTTTAAAAAATCATAAAAAGAATATTCCATCTATAATAATTTTAGTGGTTGTTTGTTCTCTATCTGATTACTAAGTATATTTAGTCCCATGTATTCACCTTATAAACAGACTACGATGAAACAGATGTTACAAATATGTTGCAAAAATAATAATATTTATAAAGAATTCCCTATCGGAAGCTCACTTTTGGATATTTATTACGGTTTTAATCTTAATTTTCCTTATCAGGTAGTCAGTGCCAAGGTGAATAACCGCTCCGAAGGACTCAATTTCAAGGTTTATAATAATAAGGATGTAGAGTTCCTCGATGTACGTGATTCGTCAGGGATGCGCACTTATGTACGGTCGCTCTGCTTCGTCTTGTTTAAGGCTGTCAGCGAACTTTTTCCGGAAGGAAAACTGTATGTGGAGCATCCGGTATCTAAAGGTTATTTCTGTAATTTGAGAATTGGACGTCCTATTACCTTGGAAGATGTGACGCGTATCAAGCAGCGCATGCAGGAAATCATAGCCGAAAATATTTCTTATCATCGGATCGAATGCCATACGACTGAGGCTGTACGTGTGTTCAGTGAACGGGGAATGAATGATAAAGTGAAACTGCTCGAAACTTCGGGTTCACTATATACCTATTATTATACGTTAGGGGATACCATTGATTATTATTATGGTAATCTGTTGCCCAGCACCGGGTATCTAAAGTTGTTCGACATCGTGAAATATTACGATGGCTTGCTTTTGCGTATTCCGAATAAGGACAATCCGGATGTATTGGAAGAAGTGGTGAAGCAGGAAAAGATGCTGGATGTATTTAAGGAGTATCTGAACTGGAGTTACATTACAGGCCTTAACAATGCCGGAGATTTTAATATCGCTTGCGAAGAGGGGCATGCTACGGATTTGATTAATGTGGGAGAAGCATTGCAGGAAAAGAAAATAGCCCAGATAGCCGATACTATTTTCCACCGGGGAGAAAACGGTAATCGTGTGAAACTGGTACTGATTTCCGGTCCGTCGTCTTCAGGAAAGACAACGTTCAGTAAACGGCTCTCCATACAGTTGATGACAAACGGGCTCAAACCGTTCCCGATATCATTAGATAATTATTTTGTAGACCGTGAGGAAACTCCTTTGGATGAAAACGGCAACTATGATTACGAGTCTCTTTATGCGCTCGATCTGGAACTGTTTAATCAGCAGTTACAGGCTTTGCTGCGTGGTGAAGAGGTGGAACTTCCCCGCTTTAACTTTTCTCTTGGAAAGAAAGAGTATAAAGGTGATAAACTGAAAATAGAAGATAATACCATTTTGATATTGGAAGGTATTCATGCGTTGAATCCGGAATTGACACCACATATTCCCGAGGAAAAGAAGTTTAAGATTTATGTTTCGGCATTGACTACTATTTCTTTGGATGACCACAACTGGATACCTACGACTGATAATCGTCTGCTCCGCCGCATTATTCGTGATTTTAATTATCGGGGATATTCGGCTCGCGAGACTATTTCCCGTTGGCCCAGTGTGCGTGCCGGTGAAGATAAATGGATTTTTCCTTATCAGGAAAATGCTGATGTCATGTTCAATTCTGCTTTGCTGTATGAATTTGCGGTTCTTCGTTTACATGCGGAACCCATTCTGATGGGAGTACCGCGCAATTGTCCGGAATATTGTGAGGCATATCGGTTACTGAAATTTATTAAATATTTCGTTCCGGTGCAGGATAAAGAAATCCCCCCGACATCTTTGCTCAGAGAGTTTTTGGGAGGAAGTAGCTTCAAATATTAGATAATAATTTTATTTAAGATATTTATTTTGGAATTTATAGTCATTGTATAAATATAAGTTCGTAACTTCGCGCCGCAAAAAACAAGCGTGGCAATAATGTTGTTGTATTCCAGGGAAAGGAAATAACTGTTAGATTAGACTTACTTAGTGAACATTTGTATGTTTTTTCCGTTTATGTTATTACACAACAAAAAAGGGTATATGATATTTTACAACAATTTTTTAGCGAAATGCTTTTTAGGGAAAAAGAAGCATTATTTTATGATAGGAGGGTTATTCTTCACTCGGTATAAGTATCTGGAAGTCTGGGAGGAAATGGAGTTGAGAATACATGCGCGGCAATTCTGGGAATGTTTTTTATTGACTTTAATCCCGGCATTGGCCTTATCACTGTGGTTATCATGGTGGTGGATGATACTTCCGTTCATAGCATATCATCTGTTTTACTGGTTTGAGAAAATGTTTTTTCCTCATTCAGTTTTCGATTGGGAAGCTTTGACTTTCTGTGGGGATGCTATGTATCTGCGAAAGAGGAAGTCTTTTGCCTGGATGAAGTGGTATGGCAAGAAAACTCTTCCTGCGTCGGAGTGGGATGATTAATGGCTAAAACATTTTGTTTTCCTGGAAGCTAATATTTAAGTTATTTACCCCTGTAACAAATTATAGTTGTAACAGGGGCTTTTTATGTTTGGAAGATATCTATGAGTAATCTTGTCTGTTGGTAATCTTGTGATTATTCTGTTTTATCTCAGATGTTTTTTTATCCATAGTAAATGTCCATACTCCGTATCACTGGAAGTCCAGTGCTCGTTGATGGGCGTAATCAGTGATTCCTTCGGACAGTTCAGCATATTGTATACAATATAGCTGGTGGTTGGCGGACATACATTGTCGTTGAATCCCCATGTCATATAGGTATCAGCTTTAATTAGTTTAGCAAAGTTCACGACATCATAATAAGCCATTGTTTTTATTTTTTCGGGCGTATCCATATCTACGGAATTTCTGAAGAAGTGTGGATAACCTCCTGCACGGCCGGCTTTATATCCTGCCATATCACTTAATGCCGGATGATTGGCGACACATGCTGTTACCCGTTGGTCCAGTCCGGCGGTAACCAATGCCAAAGCACCTCCCTGGCTGCCTCCCTGAACAACCACATTCTTTTCGTCCCATTCCGGCAGGGAAGTGAGAAAGTCGATACTACGGACACATGCCAGATATACACGTTTCATATAATAATTGTCGCGGCTGTCCAGACCATTGGACAAATATCCATTCTCTCTGCCGTTGAAAGCTGCGCTGATTTCCCGGAACTCTTCCTCGCTCATTTCCGGATTCAGTCCGTGAATTTCAATTTCGAAACGGATACAACCTTGTTCTGCGTAGTATTTATGGCGTAAAGGCTCTTTGATGGTCTTGATTCCGGCTCCCGGAGGGCATAGCACAACAGGAAATTTGCCTTCCTTTTTCGGATAAAACAAATAACCGTAGATGCTTTGCCCGCGTTGGTTTATCTGGAGTTTAATGAGATAGCAGTCTATTTTATCCGTAGAATACTTTTTCACATGTTCTTTGGTGTATACCAGTGGACATTTAGCCAGTTCAGTTTTTTCTTTCTTCCAGAATTCCTGAAAATCAGCAGGCATAGTAGTGTATGGACGCAGCTTTTCAGGAGAGAAGCCTACTTTTACATGATGAGAATAAGTCTTACCGTCTACTGTGGCTGTCAGGCGACAGTCACGGAAGCCCGGTTCTTTCATGGTACCTATGGGGATTACTGCTTTCCCTTTCTGTAGAGTTACTGTTCCTTTACTGTCGGCGGGCATCATCTCTCCACCTGTTTCATAGTTAACAATGATGTTGTCTCCCGGAATGCCATATTTATAAAATTGCACTTCTACACTTGCCTGTTCTCCGGTTTTGTAAAGCCAGTCGGAGTGGTTGGGGACTGTCACCCAGAATACGTCACTCCGATAGGGGTTGTTCTCGGCTACAGCCAGCAGAGTCGTTAACAATACTCCGACAGACAAACAAAATCTTCTCATATTCATTTTACTATTCAAAATAGATGTCATTAAATGTGTTGTCCTACTTTTCATATTATTAGTTCATTAATTACGATGCAATATTAGGAAAGATTAGAAAGACAGAGGTAGACTAAATGTTCTATTACGGGTAAAAATTAGTTTTGAGGTTAGAATAACTTCCATTCAAACTGATGCTGCCCCGCTTCTAGTTCTATCATACGTTCTCCTTTTACATGATCCGGCAAATATAAAGTAGCACTACTGTTAGCTGGAATAGTAACCACATATACAACACTTTTTTTCTTGCGTTCCCATTTTGAAATGATTTCTCCATAGGGAGAGTGATGTCTGGCTTCAAATTGCTTCAAATCACTCGGGAAATTGGGGCGCAGAATAATGTGTTTAAAACCGGGCTGTTGCGGATCGGGGAAGATACCCCCCAAACCTTTATAGAACCATCCGCCGATTTCTCCGAACATCATGTGATTGTCGGAGATATCACGTGTGGCATTCAAATCCCAATTTTCCAATAGGGTAGTGGCACCGTTGGCTATCCAGCATCCCCATGAAGGATATGTATCTTGTGCAGCTACTTTATAAGCAGTCTCCGCTTCTCCGTTTTCACTCAGAGCGTTCAGTATGGCTTTGGCTCCCAATACCCCTACATCCAGATGGAAACCGGCTTCTTCCACTTTCTTTGCCAGATTCCTGGCTACTTTTGTTTTCATATCTTCGGGAACAACTCCCCACATCAAAGGTACGCTTAACTCTGTCTGGACACCGCTGGCATAGATTCCGGTTTCTCTATTCAGATATTTAGCGTTGATTGCATTCTTTATTTTCTCGGCAAGAGCCTGGTAGTGTTCGTAATCTTCTTGCTTGTTGAACAGTTTTGCCGCGTTTGCCAGTATCTTTGTGTCTACATAGAAGTATACTGATGAAGTCAACTCTTTCGATGAATGGGATTTTACAGGAACCCAGTCGCCTCTTCCCCATGAAGTCAAACCGTTCGGGCTGGTACGATCTACATAATTCACATATCGTTTTATATTTTCATAGCAGTCTGACAATAATTTGCTGTCTCCGTAGAACAGGTAGATATTCCATGGAATGATTGCGATGGTACTTGTCCAGTCCAGACCATTATCCGTGCCATATCCCCAGCCTCCTGTAGGGATGATGTCAGGCAATACTCCATTCGGCTGTTGTTCATCCCGGTGGTCTGCCAGCCATTTTTCATAAACGGTGATTCCATCGTAATTGTATAAGGCGGTTTCAATCGCAAAGTGTCCGTCGCCCGTCCAGCCGTTCTTCTCACGTTGAGGACAGTCTGTGGGATATCCCATCAAGTTAGATAGATAGGCATTGTTAGTAGCCCACCACAAACGGTTGACAAGTGGATTCGACGTACTTATCTCCCCTTTTTGAGGAACGTCACTGTGAACAAAGTAGGCAGTCAGGCTATTTTGCTGTAATTCAATTGGTTTACTGCTTGTCACTTCCACATATCTGAAGCCTTTGTAATTGAACCGAGCCATAAATTCATCTTCCCCTTTTCCGCTAAGGATAAGGATATCTGTCTGGAATGGGTCCGAATCATCTACCGGACGGTGGTATACATCTATATTCGATGTGTTTACCCGTCCGTTGTCATAGAGGCGTTCGCCGTGTTTGAGTTTTACGACCGTTCCCTCTTCTCCGGATACTTTAATGCGGGTAACTCCGGACATATTTCTGGCAAAGTCGAATATATAGGTGGAATCATTTATTTTCTTCCATGTATTTGCAGGTATTGTTTCTACGATACGGATTGGCTGAACCTGTTGGGATACCACATTTTGAGAAGGGGCTCCTCGGTAACCTACTCCGTTCCATTTGGAGTCGTCAAAATCTGCAGTACTCCAGTCTTTCTGCTCCAGACGGACATCATAATGCTCTGCTGTGTAGATGCTGTTGAATATCAATGCGCCAGATGATGTTTTCCAGTCTCTTTCGGAAGGGATAACTTCGACGCTGCCGTCTTCGTATGTAATTCTCAGATCCATGCAGAAGGCAGGACGGTTACGCCACGGTGCACGGTCAAAGTCCCATACTGCCTTTGACTGGTGGTTATACCAGCCATTTCCTAGCAATACTCCAATTGCGTTTTTGCCTTTTTGCAATTGCCGGGTCACATCATAAGTCACATAAAAGTTCCTTCTGTCAAAACGGGTATATAGTGGGTCTAACCGGTGATTACCGATCTTTTCTCCATTTATATACAATTCGTACAAACCAGCCACTGCAATATAGGCTCTGGCTGATTTTATCTTCTTTTGGGTATTGAATGTTTTTCTGAAATACGGAGCCGGCTTATAATTGATATCTCTGTTGTCGCCAATCCAGGCACCCTGCCAGTTTTGCATTCCCATCATTCCTGTTTCAAAGCTGTTGATGTCCGAAGAGACTTTAACTCCGTCCTTGTCCCATACATTTACTTTCCAGTAATATTTCGTAAAAGGCCGGAGATTCTTTTCCGGATAAGTCACAAGAATCTCGTCCGATTCTTTCTTTCCCGAATTCCAGATATCTCCTTTCTCATCGTTTACTTTCAGTGAGTCTGTACTGACTAATAGTTGATAAGCGGTCTGGCGTGCTCCTTGTCGTGTATCGTTCAGCATCCATGACAATCTGGGATTGGCATGATCGATACCTAAAGGATTGACAAGGTGGTCACATTGAAGATTCGCAGGCTTGCACGCTTCTTGCTTTTGGGCAGATATTGATTGCAGGGTACAAAACGCAAGTGCGGTAACTAAATATATATTTTTCATCCTGTTCTATTTATTTTCCTTTTTTAACTACAAACTGATAACTACCGGACTGTAACTCCAATACAGCTTTCCCGTTCATGAAGGTAATCGAAGAAACGCCTTCTGCTTTTACAGCAGCTTTTCCGCTTTCTTCTACCACGTAGTCGAGGGTGGGCAATTGTAAGTGAAGAGTTGCGGTGGTGTTGGCCGGTATGCTTATTTGATAAGAAACCGCTCCGTCATTTTCTTTTTTCCAGCTGCTCTTGATGTCTCCATAACAGGAAGGGAAAGATGCATTGACCCAGTTAATCCGTTCCTGACCGGCGGGAATTTCCGTACGGTTGTCCGGAACCGGCTGTAATACGATGTGTTTGAATCCCGGACGTGTTTCGTCAATATCGATACCACCCATTGTACGGTACATCCATTCGGAAACTGCCCCGTATGAATAATGATTGAACGAGTTCATGGATACAGGGCCAAAGCCTTTCTCCTTAGTATATGAATCCCAGCGCTCCCAGATAGTCGTTGCTCCTTGGTCTATGCTATATAGCCAGGAAGGATTGCCTCGTTGGAGCAATAGGTTATAAGCTGTATCCGATTCTCCGAACTGGCTTAATGTCTGGTTCAGGATGGCTGTGCCCACGAATCCTGTGCTCAGGCGATTGCCGTTACCGGCAATTTTGCGGGTCAGTGTTTCCAGTCCTTTCTTCCTGGCTTCTTCTGTTGGAAACAAATCCTGTTTCAGGGCAAGCAGGTAGGCTGTCTGGCTCTTTTGCTTTAAGTCTCCGTCTGCGTCCACATAGCGTGTCTGGAATTCTTCCTTGATCTCCTGTGCCAGATTTCTATAGGCTTTCGCTTTAGCGGCATAGGCATCACAGTCATCTGTTTTCAGCGCTTCCGAAATTTTGGCCATCAATTGTGCCGTATATGCGTAATAGCATACGCTGACAAAACGGCGTTCAGTATCTTCGTATGATAACCAGTCACCGTAATTTGTTCCGGCACCGTTATAGTTATATCCGTCTCCTTTTTGATGTGACAGGAATTCCATGTATTTTTCCATAGATGCATAGTTGTCCTGCAATATCTTTTTATTGTCGTACATCAGATAGATTGTCCAGGGAACGATGATGCCGGCATCTGCCCAGGCTGCCTGCCCATAACCTACCCATGAGTGAGGGGCTACATCCGGATAGGCACCGTCACTTCTTTGACCGTCGCGCATATCTCTCATCCATTTTTCAAAGAAAGCGGATACGTTTGCATTATAGGAAGCGGCACGACAGAATACTTGCGTATCTCCGGTCCATCCCAAACGCTCGTCTCTTTGCGGACAGTCGGTAGGGATGCTCAGATAGTTACCTCTCTGTCCCCACATGACGTTGCTATACAGCTGATTGATCGAACTGCTGCTGGTGACGAACGAAGCTCCCTCTTCTGTAGCAGAGCCAACTACTTCACCTGTCAGGGAAAGCACCTCGATATCTTCACTAGCCGTTATCTCACAATATTGAAAGCCGAAGAAAGTCATGGACGGATGGAAGGACTCGCCTTCTTTGCTTCCTTTCAGAATATATTTCAATGTTGCTTTCGCACTTCTGAGGTTGGCGGTATATATACTTCCGGCAGGACCATCATCACCGCGTGATTTGTCTCCTGTATCATTCAGCATTTCTCCGAAACGGAGTTTCATCTCCGTGCCCGAAGTACCTTTTACTTTGAACCGAACCCAGCCGACCATGTTCTGACCTAAGTTGTAGATAGCCGTTTCACCTTTCTTTAACCGAATGGGAGCCGGTTTGTCCGTAACACTCAGCACATTGATTTTTCCATCTTTCTCACCTCGGTAAACGGTAGTAGACAGAGGGGTACGGTTCAAATGCGGGCGCACTTGAACGGTTGGTCCGGCAAAGGCGATTAATTCTCCTTTAAAGTGAGGGTTGACAGCTGTTTTATTCCAATTGGCGGTATTATATCCGGGCTTTGTCCATGCACTTTCTTTTCGGGCGTCATACGTTTCTCCGTGGTAGATGTCTCCCATTCGTATGGCACCATCCATGGATGATAGCCAGGAAAGGTCTGTCACTACTGTTTCCGAAGTACCATCTGTATATTTCAGCAGTATCTTTGCGATGAATCCTACTTCATGACCGCCATATTCTCCGTGACAGACATCGCTGTTCCACCAACCGGAGGATACTTGCGCACCGACCGCATTAGTCCCTTTTTGGAGCAGATGGGTGATGTCATAGGTCAAGTAATGTGCTGTTTTGCTGAAATCTGTCCACTCCGGTTTCAGCTCGTCATAGCGTATGCTGCCATCTTCCAGCTTATTTCCTACCCGCTGTCCATTGATAAATAAATCATAAACTCCCAGAGCCGAACTGTAGATGCGGGCAGATGCGATTTTCTTTTTTGCTTTAAATTCTTTACGGAACATAGGTACTCCGCTCATGGCACCCTGTAACACCCGATAATCACCGGAGCCGGAAACCATATTCAGTTTGTGATTATTTCCCACTGAAACGATTTCGCCTCCTTCAAACAGGGACTGAGGTTTCTCAAAATCTTCTTTCAAAACGACTTTGGCTTCTTCTTTGCCGTCTTTCAACTCATACTCTGTCAGTACAATATTATCGAACATAGCCGTTTCATTGGTATTATTACCTCTGAATGCCCGGAAACCGATATATCCATTCGATAGTTTTGAGTCAGTATCCGTATAAGTATCTACCAGTACTCCGTCAATAGAAGTCTTAATCACTCCCTCTTTCGCTTCAATTGCCAGATGATGTTCTTTATTCAGTAAATCGGATTTGGAAAAGAACTTGCCTATGGGGGTGTCTGAGCTTTGCAGCCGTCCTCCTTCGTAAATATGTCTTCTGATTAGAGGCTCTTTTTCGTTATCCAGTGTATTGACAGACCACATGAATACATTGGAAGCATCACGTGCGCCAAAAAGAACGGATGCGTTACCGGAAGTCAGTGTAACATCCATTTCCAGTAACATGCGTGCTTTGGCCTGTTTTTTGTCTTCCGGATTGATTTTAGAGTTTTTGTTTATTTGAGTAGCTTTGATCCATTGTGCTCCCGACCATCCGTCGGATAATAATCCTGTTTCGAAAAAAGCCTTTTCTGTTGAGGCTTCTTCACCGGTTTTATTGTTCCATACGGTTACTTTCCAATAATAACGGGTGGAAGGTGCGAGAGCCGGTCCTGCATAGCAGATGTTCAGTGATTTGTCGGATGCTACCTTTCCGGAAGTCCAGACTGTATTTGAACAGGCTGCATCAGTTGCTACGGTAATTTGATAAGCTATTTGTTTCACTCCTCTTTCTGCTGATTCCAATTGCCAGCTGAATCGGGGAACTGTAATGTCCAGCCCGATAGGATTGGTAAGGTATTCGACCTGCAATTTTTTGACAGATGCGTTTACAGGCAGTAGAAAAAGAATAGACAAAAGTAATAAAGTAGTTCGTGCCATTAGTTTAAAGTATTAATAGTTTGTTATGATGGGGATATTGGCAAATATAGTGCCTATTGTCGTGTATAAGGATAAGAATTATGACACTAATACTTAAAAAAATGACCGTCCCCCTGAAATGATAAATGCCTATACTTGATTATAGTACAGGCATTTATCGTTTTCTTATGTGATTTTTAGTGCCTTGTTGAGTAAAGCAGCCGGTTATCTTAAAGCTTCCACTTCTTCCGGAGTCAGCGGAATCTTTTTGCCGAGCCGGCGGGCGCCTGTCTCCGTGATGAGATAATCCTCTTCGTTGCGGATACCGCCGAAGTCTTTGTAAGTGACTACTTTATCGTAATTGATGAAATCGGCGAACTTATTTTCCGCTTTCCACATTTCGATCAGTTCGGGGATGAAGTAGATACCCGGTTCCACTGTATGTACAAATCCCGGTTCCAGTGGGATGGCGAGGCGTTGAGACTTGCGTCCGAACTGTGTACTCTTCGGCTGACCGTTATAACCTACCCATACTTCACCCAGGTTCTCCATATCATGAACGTCCAGTCCCATCATGTGGCCTAATCCGTGCGGGTAGAACAAAGCGTGTGCTCCTTCACGAACAGCATCTTCCGTATTTCCCTTCATCAGTCCGAGAGCTTTCATTCCGTCTACCATGACACGGGCGGACAAATCGTATACATCCATATAAGGGATGCCCGGACGAAGTGCCTTGACAGATTCCAGATGCATTGCATTCTGGATTTCGTAGACTTCGCGCTGGCGGGTTGTGAATTTCTTATCCGCAGGAATGGTGGACGACATGTCACCGGCATAGCCCGATTCCACTTCCGCACCTGCATCAATCAGGAACAAATCGCCCGGTTTTACTTTATTCCCGTGATAATGGTTATGCAGGGTCTGCCCGTTGATAGTGGCAATCGTAGCGAAAGACAGCTCGCAGTTATTAGACTCTGCCACCCGGTTCATTTCCGCTACTACTTCATATTCATACATTCCCGGACGAAGAACTTTCATGGCGGTGATGTGCATATCGGCAGTCACGTCACAGGCTTTCTCTATTTCTACGATTTCTTCTGCTGATTTATAGTTACGCTGAGCTATTACAGCACGGATGAAAGGTACGGAACCTTCCTGGCGTGCAGGCGGTATACCCAGCCAGTCCATCAATTTCAGTTTATGTTCAGGGCGGTAAGGAGGAAGATAATGAATTGCTTTACCACTCTGGACACATTTGTGCAGATAACCTACTATATCGGCGGAAGCCATCTGCTCCTTGATGCCGACACGTTCGCATTTTTCGCGTAATGTAGGTTGTGAACCCATCCACACGATGGCATCGATAGACAATTCGTCACCGAAAATAATTTCTTTATCTTCGTCAATATCAATGATAGCCGATAGTCCGGCACACGAAAGACCGAAATAATAAAGAAAGGTGGAGTCCTGACGATAACGGAACGTGTTATCCTCATAATTCAGCCCGCACTCGTCATTTCCAAGAAATAACAAAACTCCGGAGCCTAAATTCTTTTTCAGCAGGGCTCTGCGCTGCATATACGTCTCTTTGGCAAACATACTGTCCTAATTTTTAAGTTCGTGCAACAAAGATAAAGATTTTTGTGTTATAGGATTAAAAATAATCCCACTAATCTGTGTAATCTCTCGTTAAAAAGTTACTTTTGTAGCGAGAAACAGTAGAAAGCAAAAACGAATATGGCACAAGGTTCCCGTCAAATACAATCGCAGGCGCAACAGCAGATACAAACGCTCTCGCCACAGCAGATTCTGGTCGTGAAGCTGTTGGAGCTTCCCGCAGTCGAGCTGGAAGACCGTATCCATGCTGAACTATTGGAGAATCCGGCGCTTGAAGAAGGTAAAGAAGACACTGCTGCCGATGAATATGCAGAAGATGTCAACTCGGAAGAAGGCATGGATAACGATGCCAACGATTATGATTCATTAAGCGATTATCTCACCGAAGACGATATTCCCGACTATAAATTGCAGGAGAACAACCGCTCGCGGGACGAGCAGGCGGAAGATATTCCTTTCTCCGATACAACTTCTTTTTATGAAATTCTGAAAGAACAACTTCGTGAACGTAACCTGACCGAACATCAGTGCGAACTGGTAGAATACCTGATCGGTTCGCTGGACGACGACGGACTGCTTCGCAAATCGCTGGAGAGTATCTGCGATGAACTGGCTATTTATGCCGGCATCGAATCTACGGAAGAGGGACTGGAAGAGGCTCTGTGCATCTTGCAGGATTTTGATCCGGCAGGTATCGGAGCACGTAGTCTTCAGGAATGCCTGATGATACAGATCCTCCGGAAAAAGAGCGAGGAGAAAAAGCCGGCACCGATACTGGACTTGGAAGAACGTATCATCAGTGATTGTTATGAAGAATTCACCCGAAAACACTGGGAGAAGATCATCAAGAAACTGGATGTGAAAGAAGAAACTTTCAGTGAGGCGATTGCCGAGATCACCAAGTTGAATCCCCGTCCGGGTGCTTCGCTCGGAGAGGCTATCGGAAGAAGCTTTCAGCAAATAGTTCCTGATTTTCTGGTGGACACCTATGACGACGGAACCATTAACATAAGCCTGAATAACCGTAATGTTCCCGAACTCCGTATGAGTCGTGACTTTACCGAGATGGTGGAGGAACATACCAAAAATAAGGCAAACCAGTCCAAAGAGTCGAAAGAAGCCATGATGTTCCTGAAGCAGAAGATGGATGCCGCGCAGGGATTTATTGATGCGGTGAAACAGCGGCAGAATACGCTGATGACCACTATGCAGGCGATTATCGACTTGCAGCGTCCTTTCTTCCTGGAGGGTGACGAGTCACTGTTGAAACCGATGATTCTCAAAGATGTGGCAGAACGTACCGGACTGGATATTTCCACGATTTCCCGTGTCAGCAACAGCAAATATGTACAGACTAACTTCGGTATCTATCCACTTAAATTCTTTTTCAGTGATGGTTACACGACGGAGGACGGAGAAGAGATGTCCGTACGTGAGATCCGTAAGATTCTGAAAGAATGCATTGACGGGGAGGATAAAAAGAAACCGCTGACAGATGATGAACTGGCAGATATCCTGAAAGAAAAAGGCTATCCTATTGCCCGGAGGACGGTGGCAAAATACCGTCAGCAGCTGAATATACCGGTGGCAAGGCTGAGGAAATGAGTTTTAAAGTATTAACTATAAAGTATTAACTATTAGGTGCTGATGGATAAAGAAAGAGAGCATATCATAGCGGATAAAACAATGTTGCGGGTGGCACGGGTTACCTCCATCGTGTTTACTCCATTTTCTATCCCGTTTTTGGCGTTTCTGGTGTTATTCCTGTTTTCTTATCTCCGTATCATGCCGATACTCTATAAGGGGATTGTGCTGGGAATCGTTTATTGCTTCACCATACTGACGCCTACCATTACCATTTTCCTGTTCCGCAAGATTAACGGGTTTGCCCGTCAGGACCTGAGCGAACGTAAGAAACGTTATGTACCTATCTTGCTGACTATCATTTCTTACGTATTCTGTCTGTTGATGATGCGGAAACTGAATATTCCCTGGTATATGACAGGAATTATTTTTGTTTCTCTGGTAGTATCGATCATTTGCATTCTGGTCAATCTGAAATGGAAACTGAGTGAACACATGGCAGGAATGGGAGGTATTATCGGTGGACTGGTGTCGTTCAGTGCACTGTTCAGCTATAATCCGGTGGTGTGGTTGTGCCTGTTTATTCTGATTGCGGGCATATTGGGCTCTGCACGGATTGTTTTGGGACATCACACTTTAGGCGAAGTGCTTTCCGGTTTTGTTGTCGGCTTGGTATGCGCCTTTTTGGTACTCCATCCGGCGTACAACTTTATGTTCAGAGTTTTTTTATTTTAAAAACAATATAAATCCTAAAAACTAATTATTATGAACTTTCCACAGAATTTAAAGTACACGAATGAACACGAGTGGATTCGTGTAGAAGGAGACATCGCTTACGTAGGTATCACAGATTATGCACAGGAACAACTGGGCGATATCGTATTCGTTGACATCCCTACTGTAGGAGAAACGTTGGAAGCCGGAGAGACTTTCGGAACCATTGAAGTGGTAAAAACCATTTCCGATCTTTTCTTACCGCTGGCCGGCGAGATACTCGAACAGAACGAAGCTCTGGAGGAAAATCCGGAGTTGGTAAACAAAGATCCTTATGGCGAAGGCTGGCTGATCAAGATGAAACCTGCTGACGTGAAAGCTGCGGAAGACCTGTTGGATGCCGAAGCATACAAAGCAGTCATCAACGGATAAACTCCTTATCAGACAACGAGCCTCGCAGATACCGGCGTACCGGCCTTCATGCCCGAACGTCCGTATCTGAACAGTAAAATAGTAAATAGTAAATCGTAAAATTGTAAATCAAATGACTCCAATTGTAAGTATCATCATGGGTAGCACGTCCGACCTTCCTGTTATGGAGAAGGCTGCGCAACTGCTGAATGATATGCATGTACCGTTCGAAATGAACGCCCTTTCTGCTCACCGCACGCCGGAGGCTGTGGAAGAGTTTGCCAAGAATGCCCGTAGCCGTGGCATTAAAGTAATCATTGCTGCTGCCGGAATGGCTGCCGCCCTTCCCGGTGTAATTGCAGCCAATACTACGCTGCCGGTGATCGGAGTACCTGTAAAAGGGTCTGTGCTCGATGGTGTAGACGCTCTTTACTCTATTATCCAGATGCCTCCCGGAATCCCGGTAGCTACGGTTGCCATCAATGGAGCGATGAATGCAGCTATCCTTGCTATTCAGATGCTTGCTTTGAGTGATGCGGCTTTGGCTGAGGCTTTTGCTGCTTACAAGGAAGGTCTGAAAAAGAAAATCGTAAAAGCAAACGAAGAACTGAAAGAAGTTAAGTTTGAATATAAAACTAATTAATTGACAATTGACGATTGACAATTGACAATGGGCTGGCGCTTTGGGCGTTTTATTGAGCCGGTTGTTGATGCTCGATTCTCAATTGTCAATTGTCAACTGTCAATTGTCAATTGAAAAAATGGATTTATTCAATTACTCTCGAAGAGAAACATCAGAAGTAAATATTGGGGCTGTGCCGTTGGGCGGCCCCAATTCCATTCGTGTCCAGTCGATGACAAATACGTCTACACAGGATACGGAGGCTTGTGTGGAGCAGGCCAAACGCATCGTTGATGCAGGTGGAGAATATGTCCGTCTGACTACGCAGGGCATTAAAGAAGCGGAGAATCTGATGAATATCAATATCGGACTGCGTAGCCAGGGATATATGGTTCCGTTGGTGGCCGATGTACATTTTAATCCGAAGGTTGCCGATGTCGCAGCTCAATACGCAGAGAAAGTGCGGATCAATCCGGGCAATTATGTAGATGCGGCGCGTACTTTTAAAAAACTGGAATATACCGATGAAGAGTATGCGCAGGAAATACAGAAAATTCATGATCGTTTTGTTCCGTTTCTGAATATCTGCAAAGAGAATCATACGGCTATTCGTATCGGAGTCAATCACGGCTCTCTATCAGACCGTATCATGTCCCGCTACGGAGATACTCCCGAAGGAATGGTAGAGTCTTGTATGGAGTTTCTGCGCATTTGTGTAGAAGAACATTTTACAGACGTGGTGATCTCAATCAAGGCGTCCAATACGGTGGTGATGGTGAAAACCGTTCGCCTGCTTGTTGCTGTTATGGAACAGGAAGGTATGTCATTCCCTTTACATCTTGGGGTGACAGAAGCCGGAGACGGAGAAGACGGACGCATCAAATCGGCTTTGGGTATCGGTGCCTTGCTGAGTGACGGGTTGGGAGATACTATCCGTGTGTCTTTGAGCGAAGCTCCCGAGGCTGAGATTCCGGTTGCACGTAAGTTGGTGGACTATATCTTGTTAAGGCAGGACCATCCGTTTATTCCGGGAATGGATGCGCCGGAATTCAATTATCTGTCTCCTTCACGCAGAAAGACACAAGCCGTCCGCAATATCGGAGGTGAACATCTTCCTGTAGTCATAGCCGAGCGGATGGATGGAGGCACGGAAGTAAATCCGCAGTTCACGCCGGATTACACTTATGCCGGAAGAACATTGCCCGAGCAGCGGGAAGCAGGTGTAGAGTATATCCTCGATGCGGATGTATGGCAGGGAGAAGCCGGTACATGGCCTGCTTTCAATCATGTGCAGTTGCCGTTGATGGGCGGGTGTGATGCTGAACTAAAATTCCTGTTTATGCCTTACATGGCACAGACGGATGAGGTGATTGCCTGTCTGAAGGCACATCCCGAAGTAGTTATTATTTCTCAAAGCAATCATCCGAATCGTTTGGGCGAGCATCGCGCTTTAGTGCATCAGCTTATGACGGAAGGGCTGCAGAATCCCGTTGTCTTTTTCCAGCATTATGCAGAAGATAATGCCGAGGATTTGCAGATCAAGTCTGCTGCAGATATGGGTGCATTGATTTTTGATGGTCTTTGCGATGGTCTTTTCTTGTTCAATCAGGGAAGTTTGAGTCATGCGGTAGTGGATGGCATCGCTTTCGGAATCTTACAGGCGGGTCGTCTCCGTACTTCTAAAACTGAATATATTTCTTGTCCGGGCTGTGGACGTACGCTCTATGATCTGGAAAAGACGATTGCCCGTATCAAGGCAGCTACTTCGCATTTAAAAGGTCTGAAGATTGGTATCATGGGATGCATTGTGAATGGTCCCGGTGAAATGGCGGATGCAGATTACGGTTATGTAGGTGCAGGACGCGGAAAGATTAGTCTTTATAAAGGCAAGGTTTGTGTGGAGAAAAATATTCCGGAAGAAGAAGCAGTGGAAAGACTGCTGGAATTTATTCGGAATGACCGGAAAGATATAGAGCTTTAATTAGAATATTTTTTATAGTTAAGACAGGAGTTGCCTTAAGTTTGCTTAGGGCAATTTCTGTCTTTTCTTTTATCATTAACATAATATCAAACATGAATAAAATAATGGAAGATGAATTTAATTATCAGGCAGTGCCCTATGGATATACCCACTGCTTCAATGCCTGCTGTCCGAAAGGAGAGAAATGTTTGCATCGTTTGGTGGCGGTGCATAGTACTAATCAATATCCTACACTGTCAGTAGTTAATCCGAACTGTATTCCGGAGGACGCGAAAGCTTGTCCTTTCTATAAGTCTATTCGCAAGATACGTGTGGCATGGGGTGTCCGGGCTTTGCTGGATGATGTGCCTCTCAAAGATGCTGTATCCATTAAAGACCGTCTGCTCCAACATTTCGGACGGTCGCTATACTATCGCTTTTATCGTAAAGAATACTCGATTGACCCTGAACAACAGGAATTTATCCGTCGATTGTTTCGTCAGAAAGGTATCAAGAAAGAGCCGGCATTTGAGTACTACACAGAAGAATATAAGTGGTAATTATCTGCCATCTGTAACAAATCGTGTGTATTGTGTTGATGTATAATGAATTATACGGTTGCAGATAGTATTGTAGATTAAGATATCTGCAATACTGTCTGTTGTTTTAATACTACCTTATATTACACATCCTGTTTCTCCATACTTCGTCCCATATCACTGTAGGTGAAGGCTATTCACTTTGTTTGTCCTCCTTTTCTGCATAGAAGTAACGGTAAAATGAATATTTTGCTATATTGCTATAAGTCGTTGGTATATAGATGATTTCTGCCTGATATTTGTTTCAGGCAGTTTCAAAAGCTTGAAACACTTTGTTTCACCGTACGAAACACTTTGTTTCAAGGCATGAAACACTCTGTTTCAAAGCATGGAACACTTTGTTTCATCGGTTGAAACAGATATTGAAACTGTACTTCTCTAATATGTGGATGCTAACATCTACTGTCTATATCACTTTTCATTGCTTAAATAGCAATGTTTTAAGAGGTAACTTGGGGTTGTTTTTCTAAGATTTAGTACATTTGGCAGATGTAAGCCTTTGCATCGTTGGATACCGGTGTGTGCGATCGGATGTTTTTCGTAACAAAGAATATGAGTTCTATATAGCAGGGACAGATGCTGTTTATGATAAAAGGAAAATTGATGAAATGCTTCGTTATGAAAGTAAAGGCAGTAAAATTGTTCGTTTAAATGACTTGTTATATCAATGGAAATAAAATATTTTGAAGACAGAAATGATTGGCGAAAGTGGCTGATTGACAACTTTGAGACTGCCAATGAAATTTGGTTTGTATTTCCCGGCAAATCTTCGGGAAAGAAAAGTATTACATACAATGACGCTGTGGAAGAAGCCCTTTGTTTTGAGTGGATTGACAGTACAATAAAGTCGCTTGATGAAGAACATAAAATTCAGCATTTCACACCTAGAAACCCTAAAAGCACATACTCACAAGCCAACAAAGAAAGACTTAAGTGGTTATTGGGAAATAAAATGGTGCATCCTAAGTTTGAGGATAAAATACGAAATGTTTTGTCTGATCCTTTTGTCTTTCCAGATGATATAATCGACAGATTGAAAGAAGATAAAATAATATGGGAAAATTATCAACGTTTTTCTGATGCATATAAACGTATTCGAATAGCATATATTGAAGCAGCGAGGAAACGACCTGAAGAATTTGAAAAGCGATTAAATAACTTTATCAATAAAACGAAAGACAACAAAATAATAGCAGGATTTGGTGGAATTGACAAATACTATTGATTCAGATTAGATGCCGGCGTCTAACTGACTTGTATCATAATATTTACTGTTGTTCTGTTTGAATAGCGTAAAAAATAAAAAACTCTATAATTAGGCTTGTCCAACTTGAAGGTCTTAAAGACATAATATACTTTATAATGAATAAATATATTTCTATATTCTTCTGTGTACAGATTATTGCATTAAATTTATTTGCGATGCAACCGAAAGTAACCCCTGTCGATTATGTGCGTCCTCAGATTGATACTCACAAATCGAGATGGTTCTTTTTCTCTTCGGCTTCCCGCCCGTTTGGAATGGTTAGTCTGAGCCCGGATACATGGACGGAAGGAAGCTGGAATTCAGGTTATCTGTATAACTCCAAGGAGATACGTTGTTTCAGTCACGTACATTGCTGGCAGCTTGCCGGTGTCCCGGTGATGCCTACAACCGGAGAGGTAAAGGGACACAAAGGTATGGATGCCTATAAATCAACCTACTCTCACGAGACGGAAATAGTGAAACCCGGATATCATAAAGTAGAACTTGATACTTATCAGATAAGAGTGGAACTGACCTCTACATCCAGAGTCGGTATGCATCGGTATACTTATCCTGCAGGAGAAAAAGCAAATGTACTTTTTGATGTTGGTGCTCTTCTGGCACATGGAAAAACAGAAAAGGCCGCTATTCACCGGATATCATCAAAAGAAATCGGAGGATATTCTGTTCTGGCACCTACATCACGTCGCAAAAAGCCGGTGACAGTGTATTTTGTGGCCCGGTTCAATCAGAATATGACAGCATTCGGAGGCTGGGAGAAGGAAGGCAAGGAGAAGAAACTGGTACATAAAAACTCAATTGAAGGAGCAGATATCGGAGGATACGCTTCGTTTGGAAAACTGAAAAAACAAACTTTGTTGATGAAGGTGGGCATATCCTATGTCAGTGAAGAGCAAGCTCGCATCAATCTGGAAAAGGAACTTGCCCACTGGAATTTTGACCGTGTGAAAGAGGATGCTTTTGCCGAATGGAATCGTGAACTAGGCAAGATAACCGTAGAAGGTGGTAGTGAAGAGGAAAAGATTAAGTTTTATACAGACCTTTGGCATTCTCTTCTGGGCCGTCACACGTTTTCGGATTTCAATGGAAAATATATAGATAATACAGGCGAGGAGCCTGTAGTGCGTCAAGTTCCTTTGGATAATGGTACACCGACAAGAAATACATATAATTCGGATGCTTTTTGGGGAAGTGAATTTAATCTGAATATATTGTGGTCGATAGCATATCCGAAAGTAATGAGTGAATTTGTCTCTACTTTAGTGGATTATTATACGAATGGCGGGATGATTGCTCGCGGCCCCAGTGGTGGTAATTATACTTATGTGATGGTGGGTGATCAGGCCACTCCTCTCATTGCGGCTGCCTATAATAAGGGAATCCGCGATTTTGATATAGAATCCGCTTATCAGGGTTGTTTGAAGAATTCTGAGCCGGGTGGTATCCGTGATTATGTAGGCTATAAGACAAATCCCGGTAATTTTATGCAGCAATACGTTGATAAGGGATTTGTGCCGGAGCCAACGACTAAAAGTCCTCATGCGGAGGGATGTGCGATGACTCTTTACTTCGCTTACGAGGACTGGTGCATGGCACAGTTCGCCAAAGGACTGGAAAAAGAAGATGTATACCGGAAATACTTGCAACGCTCGTTCAACTACCGCTATGTGTACGATAAACAAAGCGGATGGATGCGTCCGCGTACAACGGATGGTTCTTGGATGAGGAACTTCTCACCGATTGGGAAAGGATTCAACATGCCGGGATTTGTGGAGAGTAATGCTGCTATTTTTACCTATTATGTACCCCATAACATCAAAGATCTGATTTATTTAATAGGGGGAAATGAGGCTTTTGTCACGAAACTCAACCAACAGTTTGAACTGGCTTCACAGGATAACTTCATAAGTAAGCATGGAGAACATGCTCACAACTGGATTGATTATGAGAATCAGCCCTCTCTTCACATGGCGCATCTGTTTAGTCATGCCGGTGCACCTTGGCTTACGCAATATTGGGTGAGACGCATCAAGAAAGAAGTTTTCGGTGATATTACTCCGTTTGGAGGATACAATGGAGATGAAGATCAGGGACAGATGGGGGCATTGGGTGTATTGATGGCTATCGGTCTGTTTGATGTGCAGGGAGGTGCCTCCACTACGCCACAATATGAAATAACATCTCCGATATTCGATAAGATTACCATTCAGCTTGATAACAGATATTATCCGGGCAAGGAGGTTGTTATTGAAACGGTTAATAACTCTCCGAAGAATGTTTATATTCAGAGAGTAAGCTGGAACGGAGTGGAACACTCTTCTTTTCAGTTGGCGCATGAAGAATTAGTTAAAGGAGGACATCTGGTGATTGAGTTAGGTGATACTCCGAATAAATCATGGGGAGTTAATTGAGCAGGAAACCTGCACAAATGCTTTGATTTATTTTGTTTATACACCAAGTGTCGTTGCTGAAATAAACCGCCTTACAATTGCAACGTTTGCAACTTTGTTGCACGAATCATTCGCTACCTTTGCAACAGATAAAAAGAAAGGATGATTATGGGACATTGTAGTTGTTGCGCACATACACATGAATGTGCACCTGAAAAGCATATAGAAAAGCAAGAATCGATATTCTCTGAATATTGGAAAGTGGGACTTTCATTTATTCTGCTGATAAGTGGAATTGTAATGAATGCTTTGGACTTCACTTTTTTCCGTGAAGGATATTTTTCCTTGATATGGTATATTGTAGCATATCTCCCGGTCGGCTTACCCGTAATGAAAGAAGCATGGGAGAGTATAAAGGATAAGGATTACTTCAGTGAGTTCACACTGATGTTTATAGCTACGCTTGGAGCTTTTTATATTGGCGAATATCCCGAAGGAGTAGCAGTTATGCTGTTTTATTCCATAGGAGAACTGTTTCAGGAAAAGGCTGTTGATAGGGCAAAACGTAATATCGGGGCACTATTAGATGTCAGGCCGGAAGAGGCGGCAGTCGTCAGAGAAAATGGGGTAGTTGTCGAGAATCCTAAGAAGGTAAAAGTAGGAGAAACGATTGAAATAAAAACAGGTGGCCGTGTACCTTTGGACGGAATGATGCTGAATGATGTAGCAGCGTTCAATACGTCAGCACTGACAGGAGAAAGTGTACCTCGTAGCATACGCAAGAATGAGGAAGTACTTGCCGGAATGATTGTTACCGATAAAGTAATCCGGATAAGAGTGACCAGGCCTTTCGATAAGAGCGCCCTTGCCCGTATCCTGGAACTCGTTCAGAATGCATCGGAACGTAAAGCTCCGGCAGAATTGTTTATCCGTAAATTTGCCCGTGTCTATACACCTATTGTTACGGGTTTGGCGGTTCTGATCGTTCTGCTTCCATTCCTTTATTCATTGATAAGTCCTCCGTTTGTGTTTGCTTTTAATGACTGGTTGTACAGGGCTTTGGTTTTTCTGGTGATCTCGTGTCCGTGTGCTTTGGTAGTAAGTATTCCGCTGGGATATTTCGGTGGTATCGGAGCGGCCTCCCGGTTGGGAATCTTATTTAAAGGAGGGAATTATCTGGATGCCATTACAAAAATAAACACAGTGGTCTTTGATAAGACCGGAACCCTTACGAAAGGTACATTTGAGGTACAGTCCTGTAAATGCGAACCCGGTATTTCCGAGGAAGAGCTTGTCAGATTAGTCGCTTCGGTAGAGCGTGACAGTACGCATCCTATTGCTAAAGCTGTTGTGAACTATGCAAAGCTGCGGCATATAGAACTCTCACCCGTTACTGACAGCAAAGAATATGCGGGACTTGGTCTGGAAGCGACAGTGGGTGACGTCTCTGTCTTGGTAGGTAATTGCCGTCTACTTGCTAAGTTTCAGATAAAGTATCCGCCCGAACTCCTTTTTATCACAGATACGATTGTTGTCTGTGCGATAGGGAACAGTTATGCCGGTTATCTGTTGTTATCAGATACTTTGAAAGAGGATGCAACGGCAGCTGTTCAGAACTTGAAAGCGCTGGGAATCCAAAACATTCAGATATTATCCGGTGATAAACAAAGTATTGTTAGTAACTTTGCAGAGAAGCTGGGCATCTCGGAAGCTTACGGTGATCTGCTTCCTGATGGAAAGGTGAAGCATTTGGAAGAATTGCGCCGGCATGCCGAAAATCAGGTTGCCTTTGTGGGCGACGGCATGAATGATGCTCCGGTACTGGCTTTAAGCAACGTAGGTATTGCCATGGGTGGCCTGGGCAGTGATGCAGCTATTGAAACGGCTGATGTGGTAATACAGACTGACCAGCCTTCTAAGGTTGCTGAGGCGATAAAGGTAGGAAAACTGACGCGCAGGATTGTATGGCAGAATATTTCACTGGCATTTGGGGTGAAATTGCTTGTGCTGATATTGGGAGCCGGTGGACTGGCTACACTTTGGGAAGCTGTCTTTGCGGATGTCGGTGTGGCGCTGATTGCCATCATGAATGCTGTGAGGATACAGAAAATGATAAAATAAAAGAATATGGAAGAAAAAGTTTATTTGGATAAGTTGGCAAAAAGAGACATCAAGCCGACGGCAATAAGACTTCTCATATTAAAGAGTATGATGGAAGCGGGACGTGCAGTGTCTCAGCTTGATCTTGAAACGTTGCTGGATACGGTTGATAAGTCGACTATATCCCGGACAATTACACTTTTCCTGTCTCATCATCTGATACACAGTATAGATGATGGAAGCGGCTCATGGAAATATGCAGTTTGTGATGATGCTTGTAATTGTGTGCTGAAAGACCTGCATTCGCATTTTTATTGCGAAAGATGCCATCGGACATTCTGTCTTGAGAAGATTCATATTCCGGTAATCGACCTGCCGAAAGGATTTACTTTGAATAGTGTGAATTATGTAGTAAAGGGAGTTTGTGCAGGATGTTCCAGAGTGGGGGATTAATAGCAGATCGATAAGAATAAATAATAAAAAACACCGGAATCCGAACTGAAAAATATCATCGAATTCCGGTGTTTATTATTTAATGATTACTGGTTAGTCAATATTGGGATTCAAGGCATGCCAGTCTTTGATGGCCGGAATGATACCCATTTCGATCACTTCATCACGAAGCTTGCACAAGTGTTCGTAGCTCTTTTCCAGTTCTTCCTGTTCAGAAGGAGATCCGGCCACCTCTTTATAAGTAACGCCATCTTTAGTAATGGAAGTTTCCATAGCCATCATGATGTGATTGAACTTATCATTGGATACGTAGGTACCGGCAGGCCAGCGGAACGGTTGTCCGCCCATAGCGGCAGCGATCATTTCAATGGAAAGATAAGCCGGACTTTGGAAGGAAGAACGGCCGCGCAGGTCGATGATATGTTTACCACCCTGTATTACACGCACTTTCAAAGCTTCCCATTCAGCCAATGGAAGGCGGGTAGTTCCGATGAAATCAGTCAGCGGTTCTCCTTTTATTTTAGTGGTTGAAGCGAATACTGCCATCTGTTCTCCATGTCCACCATACGTACGGCAGTTCTGAATGTCGGAGGCGGGGATATGGAAATATTTCACTAGCTCATTCTGCAGACGGGTACTGTCCAATGCTGCCAGTGTAGAGACCTGCGACGGTTTCAGACCGGAATAAAGCAATGTGATCAGTCCGGTGATATCAGCAGGATTAAAAATAACAACAATGTGTTTTACGTTCGGACAATATTGGCGAACATCTTTACCGAACTGAGCAGCGATTTCAGCATTTCCTTTCAACAAGTCTTCACGAGTCATGCCTGCTTTACGGGCTGCACCACCTGAAGATACGATATAAGAGGCCCCCGTCAGTGCTTCTTTGATATCGGAGGTATAAGTTAGATTCACACCTTCGAAACCACAGTGATATAACTCTTCTGCCACACCTTCCAAAGCGGGAGCAAAAGGATCATATAGACAAATGTTCGGGGTAAGTTTCATCATCATGGCAGTTTGAGCCATATTAGAGCCGATCATTCCGGCTGCTCCTACGATCGTAAGTTTCTCGTTGGTTAAAAATTCCATAATTATATATGTTTATAAGGTGAATAATCAGTTCTGGTTTGTTGTCGCTACAAAGATAACGCCTTAATCGTCAGATTGTTCATAGAAAATAGTTTTCCTTAATAACGAAAAGTTATATCTGTGCATGAAAGGGATGTGCGTAAAATAGATTATCTTTGTTCTTTATAAAGATATGGAATATATAATAAATAGAAGTATGAATATAGAATTAGGAAAGTTCAATCAGCTCGAGGTAGTAAAGGAGGTCGATTTCGGTCTGTATCTCGATGGAGGAGAAGAAGGAGAAATTTTGTTACCTACCCGTTATGTGCCCGAAGGCTGTCAGGTAGGGGATATGCTGAATGTATTTCTCTATCTGGATATAGATGAGCGACTGATTGCCACTACATTGACCCCGTTGGTGCAGGTGGGACAGTTTGCTTGTCTGGAAGTTGCTTGGGTAAATCAGTTCGGAGCATTTCTGAATTGGGGACTGATGAAAGACTTGTTTGTTCCGTTCAGTGAGCAAAAGATGAAAATGCAGGTTGGACGGAAATATGTTATTCATGCACATCTGGATGATGAAAGCTATCGTATCGTAGCTTCGGCAAAGGTAGAACGCTATCTGTCGAAAGACATACCGGATTATGCTCCGGGTACAGAGGTGGATATATTGATATGGCAGAAGACAGATTTGGGATTTAAGGCGATTATAGATAATAAGCATAGCGGATTGCTATATGAGAATGAGATATTCTGTACGTTGGAAACAGGTATGCAGATGAGAGCTTTTGTGAAACAAGTGCGCGAAGATGGTAAGGTAGACTTGATCCTTCAGAAGCCGGGATTCGAAAAAATAGATGATTTCTCGAAGACACTGCTGGATTATATCAAAGAGCATGGTGGACGAATCCATCTGAACGATAAAAGCCCTGCGGAGGATATCTATGATACTTTTGGCGTTAGTAAGAAAACATTCAAGAAAGGGGTGGGCGACTTGTATAAGAAGCGGTTGATTTCTTTGCAGGAGAATGGCATCACTTTGGCGGAATCCTAAACAGAATAGGGAAATCCCTATACAAGAATAGAGAGAATCATTGGGGTGGGGAGTTTTCTCACCCTATTTTTGTGATATCAGTTAAAGATAATAATTTCAAAACTAGATAAGTTATGCGTAAGATAATAATAAGTTTCTGCATTTTGCTCGCTGCTCTTTCTTTAAAAGCGCAGTCTATCAGTGGAATCAGGATTGATGGAGGAGACACTCCGATTCTTGTTTATTTTGGAGGAAAACAGATGTGTTACCCTACTACCACTTGTTTCGTTGCCAATTTGAAACCGGGAAATTATACGATTGAGGTGTATGCTTCCCGTTCTACCCGTCCGGGAGAACGCGTTTGGAAAGGAGAAAGATTGTATAATGAACGTGTTTACTTTAACGGAAATGGAGTACATGATATCGTTGTAGAAGAACCTGGAGATATCCGTCCGGGAAGGCCCGGCAGACCGGGAACGGGACAAAGTGGACATCGTCCGGAGCATGATCGCTATGATAGAGTGATGAGTGATCAACTCTTTAAGAAGTTCCTTGATAGTGTGAAGAATGAGCCTTTTGATAAAGATCGTATGGGGTTGATAACTGCTGCATTGACTAATTCAGATTTTACATCAGAACAATGTCTCCAATTGGTGAAGTTCTATACTTTTGATAATGAACGATTGAAAATAATGAAAATGATGTATCCCAATATTGTGGATAAAGAGGCTTTCTTTATGGTGACCGCTACTCTTACATTCTCTAAGAACAAGACTCAAATGAACGATTTTATCAGGGAATACGAAGGACGCTGATATAATTAACTAAAAACGATACGGTTATGAAAAAGATACATATAATCCTGTTTTTTACGTTGTGGGTGATCGCCAGCAGCTGCTCTACTTATTACGTGTCCAACAAGCAAGTGATGGAAGTGCAGCAAGGAATGTCTCGCCAGAATGTGGAAAGAATATTGGGTAAACCGGATTACAGACGTTTTGATGGCAACACCGAAGAATGGGAGTTCCATCGGGTCTCTTCAGTACTTTACGGAAACTCGATTAAGATTATAGTATATTTTGCAGATGGAAGGGTGACAAGTATGGATACATTTAACGGTGATGAAATTCTGCTGCCGCCTCCGGTAATGATGCCTCCTTCTGTTGTTGTAACCAATACGCCTCCGGTCTGCCCTCCACAGTATGAAGAAACATCCCGTCGCAGAACTCTTATGATGCACGACGAATTTGATCGTTTTCTACGTGATTTCCGGATGGTGATCATGCCTACTGAACAAATTAAGTATATAGACGACGTTTTGTTGGAATGCAACTTTACTTCTGCACAGTGCGGAAAGATTATAGATCAGATTAATAGCTCAGATACTCAGATGACTGTGATGAAGCGTATGTATCCGCAAATTGTGGATAAAGAAAATTTCAGTCCGGTTGTCAATAAGCTCTTTTCTTCTTTTGACCGTGACAGCATGAAAAAATATATCCAGGCTTATCATGGTGAGCAACGACCGGGAGATGCAGGATATGTACGGCCAAGAGCTATGAGCGCAGCTGAATTTGATCGTTTTTTCAATGAATATAGAGGCAAATCATTTGAGTCTGACCGGACCCGAATGCTGGATGAAGTCGTACCTCCTTCGGGATTCACTTGCGCCCAATGTCGTAAATTGGTGGATATGTGTACCTTTCAGACAGATAAGAAGAATATGATAAAGAAGCTTTATCCGAAAATCGCAGATAAGAAGAACTTCTCGATACTAACGGATGTTTTCACTTTTGAGATGGATAAGAGGGAGATGAGAGAGTTCGCGGAATCTTACGATAGCAGACGTAACTAAAAAAAATGAAATCATGAAAAGAATTCTGTTTATATTATTAGTAGTGACTGCCAGTACCACTGTAATGGCGGGAATGAGCACCAGTAAGGTGCGTAAGGAGACACGTTTCCTTACTGATAAGATGGCATATGAGTTGGACTTGAGTAATCCGCAGTATAATGATGTGTATGAGATTAATTATGATTTCATCTACTCTCTTCGTAATATTATGGATTATGTAGTGCGGGGTGACGAATGGGCGTTGGACGATTACTATGAGGCCTTGGATATTCGTAACGATGATCTTCGCTGGGTATTGAGTGATGGGCAATATCGCAGGTTTCTGGGGGCTGATTATTTTTATCGTCCGATTTACGTGACCGGAGGAAGATGGAATTTCCGGATTTATATTAATTATCCGAATCGTAGTTTATTCTATTTTGGTGTACCTTATCATTATCGGACTTACTGTGGTGCACATTATCGTCCGCATATTCATCATGTGAGCTATTACCGGGGAAGATACAATAACGTTGTCCATTATCCTACTCCATACCGGGTAAGGGATCAGAGAGTATTCCATTCTTATCGTCGTTCGGATTTCGGTTCTGTACGCTTCCGCCCGAATACTTCTGTTCGTCCGCATAATGCACCTGCCCGTCCCGGAGTTTCGGGACGTCCGGGAACATCATCACGTCCTAATTCATCGGGACGGCCTGGAAATTCTTCCCGCCCCCGTCCGGAATCGGGACATAGACCTTCAAATTCGGGAAGACCCTCTGCTTCGGGCAGACCCTCTACAACTGAACGCCCGTCGAGTCCAAGCAGACCAACGACTCCAGGCAGACCGTCTACTCCTTCCAGAGACGATAAACCGAATAAGGAGACAACTCCGGGCAGAAATAATAACAGAGGTGAAGGAAATCATCATTCCGGAAGTCGTCCGGGAACAAGTACAGGTTCTTCGAACTCTGACCGTCGTCCGACAGGTGGCAGCACGAACCGCGAAAGTGGACGTGGCAGCAGTTCTTTCGGCAGTTCAAGTAGAACAAACGGCAGTACAACGAGCAGCCGGAATCATGATAGTTCGAACCGGGGAAGTAGTACTTCCGGCAGAAGTAGCAGTTCCGGTAGTACTTCCAATCGGGGCAGCAGTAGTTCCGGCAGCAGTTCCAGTAGGGGTAGCGTTTCCAGATCGACCGAAAGAAGCTCATCTTCAGGAAGCACGAGTAGCAGTAGCCGAGGCTCTTCTTCCCGTTCTTCAGAAAGAGGAAATAGCTCAAGAAGATAAAACCTATTCCTTTATTAATAAGTCATTGCTCCTCAGCGGTAGGAGAACTAGATTCCGGCGTATCGCCGACTAAACTATTCAGGGCGTCGCCCGTAACTTGGATATCGGGGCGGATAGTATCCGCCTCGATTTCACTTATCAGCCCCTTTTGAGCCAGACGTCCGGCAATCAGTTTATAATAGCCTTCCATATTCTTTTTCAATTGTCCGTTTTCTGCGAAGGAATTGCGGAAGTGTTTTGGTTTTGGGATAATGGAAGCCAGAAAGATACTCTCTTCGGTCGTGAGTTGGGAAGGCCGTTTATTGAAATAATAAGCAGAGGCTTCCCGGATACCGTAAATCAGAGGTCCCCATTCGGCAATATTCAAATACACTTCGTACATACGTTCTTTAGACGTCAGCCTCTCTGTCTCTATTAGCCATACGATCAAGGCTTCTTCCAGTTTGCGGGCAAAGTTTTTGTTCCGGTTGAGGAATACATTTTTCACTAGTTGCATGGTGATTGTACTGCCTCCTCTGGCAAAGCGTTTGACTTGCAGGTCGTAAATCAATGCTTCACGTATGGCATCGGGCAAGAATCCTTTGTGATAGAAAAAGGCCCCATCTTCACTTTGCATGACGGACATCCGTAGCAGGGGAGAGATACTGTCTAATGGTGTGAAATGTTCCCAAGAGGGGCCGATAGGGAATGACCTGACAGGCATGCCATTCTCATAAGCAGTGTAAGTGAACTCTTCGCTCATCTTGGAAAGAGGTGTCGCACCATATTCCATGATCCGGAAATCTTTTTCTTTTAACTCCGATTCAAATCTGAGGCTGTCTAATTGAGCGAAATCGATGTCCAGCAGAAAATGATAAGCCAACTCACCTCTTGTCTTTATTCCTTCCAGATTGCTGAATAACCCTTTGGGGAGAGAACCGAATAAATCGTCAGCCGGGAACCAGGATTTATCTATGGCAGCTGTGAAGTGCCATTGAGCTTCTTTCTTTTCTGCTCGCAGATAGGGGTGGAATTGTATTTTGTTGAATAGAACTGTAGTGGTGCTATCCAACTCCAGCGTATGATTGCCGATATTCATCTGATACGTAAGCTGTCCTCGATCCAGATGGATAACTTCCGGCGAAAGGGCTTTGTGGAATATATCAAGACCGCTGACTCTGGCTTTACCGTTCAGTCGTAGCTGATTATTTGCAAGATTTTCTTCGGTCATGCTATAATATAAGGTGTCGAAAGTAACTTCTGCCCCAAAGCGGCGGTTGATATAAGGCAGTGAGATTTTCTTTTTCCCGGTAGCGAAAAGTTCTGTTTTCAACATCCGGGCTTTTCTGTTCAGTTCGCCTGTGGCTTTCCATTGTTGTGTCAGGGTATCTTCCTTTATCTTGATGGCCGACTGAAAACGATTGTCTTCAATCGTGAAGGCGGGGATGCTTAGGGCAACAAAATTGTTGTCTTTCCGTTCGGTTATATTGAGTTGAGTCAGTTGTCCGTTTTCGGGCAGAAAGCCATATATTAAGTTCAATATCCGGTCGATACGATGGCTGTAGTTGCTTTCGGTGGCAGGTTTGGTTGTGGCTTCCGATTGGCATTGGCGTTTGGAGAATAGAAAATCATAGTTTGCTACGCTGTCCCGTTTGATAAAAGCAATCGTTAGTCCGTCCATACGGATATTGCGTACTTCAAAGTTTCCTTTCAGTAGTTTCCAGGGGGTCAGTTTGACGTTGACAGTTTGCAGCGTAAGGAGAGTATCCCTTTGCTCGGGAACTACAGAAAGTCCCTGAATGGAGACTTCATTCAGACTACACATTTCCAGATTCTCATAGTGAATGTGCAGCCCGTATGTTTGTTCGATGTGAGTAGTACGTTTATTGGCTATACTCCGTAGAAGAATGCTACGGCTTAGATAGACACCGACAAGGCAGATAAATAAGATTCCTCCAATTGATAACAGGAGAATACTTTGTTTGCTGTTCTTTTTCATCATTTGCCTTTAAATAAATTATTGGATGCAAAGGTAGATAATATTCTGTTCAACCGGATATAAGTCGTTCTTTTTTAACATGATGTCCGTTTATGAGCGAACAACTGTTCATTTTCGTACATCTGCTTATACCTTCTTTGTTCTGATTATTAGGTGTTTACTGTTTTGGCATACCCCTTGCATTTATATAATCGAAGGCGGGCAACTGAAAAATGAAAAAAAGTTCAGAAAGTTGCAACCATTCAATATAGATGTTCCGTCTAATAAACAGAAGAACAAAAAAGAAAGTTGAACAAATAAAAAATATACAATTATGAAAACTACAGTATTATTCAGAATGATGGTTTTAGTAGCAATGGTATTTGCCGGTATCGCTAATGCAGAGTTGAAAGCACAGAACAATAACTTCATTACTAATGAAGAGAAAGTGGATGATGTTGTTGTATCGAAGGTTATTTACAGACTCGATGGCTCTCTCTATCGTCACATGAAATATGATTTTACGTATGATGAACAAAAAAGAATGGCGTCCAAAGAAGCTTTCAAATGGGATTCATCCAGCGAAAAGTGGATTCCGTATTTCAAGATAGATTATACTTATTCTTCTAATGAGATCACATTGTTATACGCACGCTGGAATAAATCACATAAAGCTTATGACGACTCTGTAGAAAAGAGCGTTTATGAACTGAACGATGCTAATATGCCGATTGCATATATGAACTATAAGTGGAATGACTACAAGTGGATTGAAGAATCGGCAGGTAACTGGGCAATGAATATACAGACTCCGGTAATAGATGAAGCAGACCTGCTGCTTGCCGGAAAATAACGATACTCAGGGGATTGTGAAATTCTCTTTCTCTCTTAAGGTTAACAAACGAAAACGGTGGATTACCCGGACAAGGAATCCACCGTTTTTTATTGTATCTGTCTGGAAACAATGTAAGTTATTCTATTTAATAAGTGACAGGTATTCTTCGTATCCTTCTTCTTTCATTTTCTCTTTGGGGATGAAACGTAGTGAAGCGCTGTTGATGCAGTACCGCAGTCCGCCTTTTTCTTTCGGACCGTCAGTGAATACATGTCCCAAATGGGCATCACCTGTTTTACTGCGTACTTCCGTCCGTATCATTCCGTGAGTTGTATCTTTCTTCTCGGCAATCAGTTCTTTTTGGATAGGCTTGGAAAAACTAGGCCATCCGCAGCCGGAATCGAATTTATCAGTTGAAACAAACAAAGGTTCTCCGGTGGTGATATCTACGTAGATACCGGGTCGGTGTTCATTCCAGAATTCGTTATGGAAAGCAGGTTCTGTTGCATTCTTCTGAGTCACGGCATATTGTTCCGCAGATAATTTCTTACGGAGAGTTGCATCATCCGGCTTTTGATAGTTTTTGGTTTTAGAAGCATTGGCCTTGCGTGCCATTTCAAATAATGCCGGATTGATGTGGCAATATCCGTTCGGGTTCTTATCCAGATAATCCTGATGATAGATTTCTGCCGGGTAGAAATTTGTCAGTGGCTTTACCTCAATAGCAATTGGTTTTTGATATTGAGTGGACAATACTTGAATAGCTTTATTGATGGCAGATATATCGGCTTGGCTGATATAATATATACCTGTTCTGTACTGCGTTCCACGATCATTTCCCTGGCGGTTGAGGCTGGTGGGATCTATAGTCTGGAAATACAGGTTGAGCAATAAGTCCAGACTTACTTCTTCGGGATTATAAACGACTTTTACTGTTTCGGCAGCATTCGTTTTGCCCGAACATACTTGTTCATAACTCGGATTGGCAACATTGCTGTTGGCATATCCTACCTGGGTGCTTTCTACTCCCCTGATTTGTTTCAGAAAGTGTTCTGTTCCCCAGAAACATCCTCCTGCAAGATAGATTTCTGCTTGATTCTTCATTGGCTTGGCTATCCCTAAAAATACATTACTGATGATCAGAATGACAGCGATAATTAAATGCTTCATATCCGTTGGTTCTTTCTATAATAACGAATGAGCCAACGGATATGTTTTAAAATAACTGTTCTTTGACAGGGCAGAAACTCTTTCTATTCAATAGCCTGTCCTTTATAGAAATCCAGTATCTTGGTACGGAACAGATATTCGTATTTAGCCTGTAACTTGTCTGAAAGAGCTTTGGTCAGATTCAGTTTGGCCTCGTTGTATTCAACAAAAGTAGCTTTTCCGTTATTGAACTTTTCGCTCATCAACCGGAAAGATTCTTCATTGGATTTCACTGCGACTTCGCTGGAGTTGTATTTGCTTTCCGCAGCTACGGCATTATACCATGCCTGCTGTATTTCTTTATAAAGTACTTTCTTGGTGTTATCCAGTTGTAAGGCGAGATTTGCTTGTTGCAGGCGGGCGGTACGTACCCGGTTGCGGGTAGTAAAACGGTTGAAGATCGGAACACTTAGGTTGAAAGAAAGGGATTTGCTCAGATTGTTTTTTAATTGGCGTCCGAAACCGAATTCCGATTCACCGTTTAGTGTATAGTAGCTGCTTCCTAATCCTGCACTGAAAGAAAGTTGCGGATAGAAGTCACTTTGGGCAATACGAATATTTTTCAAGCTGCCTTGTAAGCGATATTCTGCTGCCTTAATCCCCGGCTTATATGCAAGTGCCTGAGTATAAATGTCGTCTGGTGCCGTTAGTGGTTCGAACTCCAGCTCTTCTTTAGGATTTTCAAGGATGAAACCTTCCGGTGTGGGCAATTCTAATAACTGGCTTAAGTTTAGTAATGACAATTTATAAGTATTGTCTGCTTGTACAGCTGTCATATTATCTTGTGCTACACGAGCCTGTGCTTCTGCTACTTCTGCAGGTGAGGCCTTACCTACTTCATGCAGTCCTTTAATACGTTTCAGCTGATCTTTGCTAAGGTCTACCTGACTTTGTGCTACCTTGTTCAATTCCAGATTGAAGAGAACCTGCAGATAGGCAGAGGTAACATTGATTGCAATATCCTCTTTTGCTTTATTCAAATCTTCGATAGCCGCTTGTAAATTGAGCTTGGCAAGCGAATATTGATTGGATAATTGCAAGCCCGTGAAAAGAGGTACATTGGTACTCAAGTTCAAACCTGTACTGGCACTGTTAGTGTCACTATATGAGTTATCTTTGGGAGAAGCTGTACGGCCCCAGCTCCATCCTTGGCTGACACCACCATTCAAGTTCGGGAGACGTGCCCATTTAGCAGTGTTTACACTTATTTTATTTTGTTCGGCTTCATTGGCTGTCTGACGAATGTCGATATTGTGCTCAATGGCATAGTCGATACATTGCCGTAAAGTCCAGGCCTGCGAGGTGGTATTCTGTGCTTGAATGGAACCGATACCGGTTCCGCTCAACAGAACAATTGCTATAGTTTTATAAATTGCTTTCATTCGGAATCAGTTATTTATCTTTTTTCTCAGCACCGCGTAGCTTGTCTTGAGCGGTTACACCTTTCTTTATCTCAATTTTGATACCGTTACTCATTCCGGTAGTCACCTGTGTACGTTTAAACTTCTGTTGTGGCACGGAATCCGTCATGATATATACGAACGTAGAATCACCATTGAACTCGATGGTACTTTCGGGTACTGCCAGCACTTTGTTGGCACGTTGCAATACAATTTCTGCATTTGCAGAATAACCGGAACGTATTTGTACGGTATCCGGCACCGTGATGGCTGCTTTAATCTCGAACTGGTTTGCTCCGTTGGTCTCCACTCCTTTGGGAGAGATATATTCAAGAATAGCATCGAAGGTCAGGTTCTGCAAAGCACCGATTGTCAGTTTGATCGGCATTCCCTCGTGGATACGTCCTACTTCGGTTTCGTCGATATTTCCCCGGAAAATGAGGTCGTTCATGTTTGCCACTGTAGCAATGGTAGTGCCGTCATTGAAGGTGTTACTCATGATTACGGAGTTACCGGCTTTCACAGGCACATCCAGAATAAGCCCGTCGATGGTAGAACGAATCATGGTACTACTGAATGAAGCGCTGTTTTTAGTGATTCCTTCTTTAATAATTTCCAGGTTATCTTTGGCAGTCTGATTTTCCTCACGTGCCTGTTTTACTGCCACTTCCCCTTTTTCAAAGTCTTCGCGGCTGATCAGCTGATCCTCGTACAGTTTTTTTATACGGGCAAAATCGGTTTCTGCTTGCTTTGCATTGATTTCTGCCAGACGAACACGGCTTTCTGCTGAATTTAGCTGTCCGAGTTCGGGGATTACTTTTACTTTGGCGATTACTTCCCCTTTTCTTACGCTTTGACCTGCTTCTTTAAAAACCTCGTCAACAATACCGGAAATTTGAGGCTTAATTAGAATTTCATCTCTTGGCTCCACTTTTCCGGTGGCTACTGTCGTTTTTTCAAGGTCTGTCACTTCTGCTGCCAATGTTTCATAAACTATAACCTTTGGCTTGGATTTCTGATAAAGAAATACAAATGTTCCGACAAGGATTATGGCGATAATTACCAATAACGTGATTTTCAGATACTTTTTCATCTTGAATATATATGTTTAATTTTTAATTCTTTGTTCTTCATTTATCATTCCACTGCTACTCATCTCTGATTGCTTCAATCGGCTTGATAGCCATTGCACGGTAGGCGGGTGCCAGTCCTGCCAGCATACCCAATGCGATTAGCAGTGCGCAGGTTCCGACTGCCAGACCGAAGCTGACCTGAAAATGTGCGTCTCCCCCGTCTGAGTTTGCTCCCATTTCAACCAGTTGCAATACCATGACGGCAAAAGAAATACCGAACATTCCGGCAATCGTAGTCAATACCATGCTTTCAGATAAGATTTGTTGGAGGATATCTTTGGGGCGTGCGCCGATGGCACGGCGTATACCGATTTCTGTAGTACGTTCTTTCACGGTGACCATCATGATATTCGACACTCCGATAGCTCCTGCCAGCAGAGTGCCCAGACCTACCATCCAGATCAGAATATGGATACCGTTGAATAAATTGTCTACCATGGAAAACATGGCTTCGGCATTCAGGTACATAAGCGCTTGTTTATCGTTAGGTGCAATGTAGTGTGCGGCTTTGATGATGGACTCCATTTGAGGTTGTACATCAGATACTTTCACACCATGTTTGACGGTGAAACAGATTACGTCAATTTGCCCGCCCAGATTGTAAGTCTGCTGCATGGTGGTAAATGGAAGGGTGACTGCTTCCGAGGCACGTCCCTGTATGTTCATGTTTCCTTCGGAAGAAGACATACCGATGATTTGATAGTAGATGCCGTCTACCCGTATATATTTGCCACACGGATCTTCTCCCGGTTTGAACAGGCTTTCGTAAACACGCTTGCCGATGACGCAGACTTTACGTGCTTCACGGATGTCTACGTCGTTGATAAAACGTCCGTATGCCATTTCCTGTGATTCGATGTGGAGATAGTCGGGATATAATCCTTTCACGCTACAGTCGTATTTCTTGTCTCCATATATTGCGTTGGACCCCCAGCGGGCAACAGAAGGAGTAATGACTTCCACTTCCTTCACTTGGGAGCGAAGACGTTCGATGTCAATGGCCTCCAGATCCCACCAGCGTCCTTTACGGAATCCTTTATAGGCTTCTCCCGTTTTTTGGGCGGCGAGGAAACCGGAGTTGGTGGCAAATCCTTCAAAGTTCTTTTGCATCATATCCTGCAATCCCTGTCCGCCGCCGATAAGAGCTACGAGCATGAAGATTCCCCAGAATACGCCGAATGCCGTCAACAGGCTTCTCGTTTTATTTCTTGTGATGGTGATGAGGATTTCCTCACAAGTATCTATGTCTATTCTCATAATCTTTAATCGGCTCTAAGTGCTTCAATCGGTCGGATGCTGACTGCTTTTCGGGCAGGGAACAATCCGGCTAATGTTCCGGCTATTACTAATGTGAGTGTAGCTTGAATGGCGATTCCTATATCGACCGTCGGATTCAGGAATACCGTTTCGGACCATATACCGTTATCCATAGTCTGGTTTCCGAAGGTATTGTTCATCCATTCGGTAGCACCGATGCCTGCAACCATGCCTATGTAACCGAATATGGTGGTAATCGTGACACTTTCTACGATAATCAGCCAAAGGATGGAAAGAGGTTTGGCTCCGAGTGCTTTGCGGATGCCAAATTCGCGGGTACGTTCTTTTACAGTAATCAGCATGATGTTCGAAACTCCGACAATCCCGCTTAATAAGGTAAAAATACCAATTACCCAGATAGCGATACGGAGCATTGCTGACCCCTGTTGCTGTTGCAAGTAGTTGGTGAATCGGTTCCATATCCAGATAGCACTATGGTCGGTCGGGTCAAAACGCTGGTTGGCACCGATCACTTTGCGATAGTGAGCTTCGAATTCTTCATTAGATTCTATTGTTTCCAGATTCTTGGTAGTCATAATGAGGTTGTTCAGCTTGTCTCCTTTATTATAAATGGTTTGCAGAGTTGTAAATGGAAGGTAAGCATCGCTGTCGCCGCTGTCTCCTTTGTCGTTGTACAGACCTACTACATGATAGACAACATTACCTGCATTCACGAATTGTCCGATGGGATCGGTATGTGTTTTGTCAAACAGGATTTCGGCAGTCTTTTTGTGGAGTACGATTACTTTCCGTCGTTCTTTAATATCGATTTCATTGATGAAACGCCCTTTAAAGAGTTTTACCACTTCCACTTCTGTATGATTGGGGTATACTCCGGAAAGATTCAGATTGACATATTCCGATCCGAAGCTCAGGTTTACGCCTCCCTGATATACAGTGGCTCCGGCTTTGATAACATGATCCGGGAAATTCTTATTGGTCGTATTCAGGTCTTTGTTGTCCAGTCGTATCCGTCTTCCTTCTTTCAGGCCGTCGTATGATTTGCTGGTCCATCCCGGATAGATTTTGATAGAGTTCATAGCCCGTTCGGAGGCCGACTGCTCGAATGCGTGAATTAGTCCGTTGCCGGCGCCCAACAGGACGATGAGCATGAATATTCCCCATGCGACGGCAAATCCCGTGAGAAAAGTCCTCAACTTATTGCGTTTGATGGTACTATATATTTCTTGCCAGATATCAATCATTTTTTTGAGTAATAAGTGATTAGTAATAAAATAAATAATAGGTATTAAGTATTAGGCTGCGTTGTGACCGCATGGAATTAATATTTAATACTTATTACCTAATACTTATTTCATGATTCCGTTCTGACCAAATGGAGAGGCATCGTGGTCGAGATTTTCTTCGATCCGTTCGATAATCCCATCTTTGATATGGATAATTTTGTCAGTCTGGTTGGCAACACCGCTTTCATGAGTTACGACGACGATGGTCATTCCCATTCGGTGCAAGTCTTTCAGTATCTGCATTACTTCTACAGATGTTTTGCTGTCCAGAGCCCCCGTCGGTTCGTCGGCAAGGATTATCTGTGGTTTGGTGATTAATGCACGGGCAATGGCTACACGTTGTTTCTGCCCTCCACTCATTTCATTCGGCATGTGATGTGCCCACTCCTTCAGTCCCAGTCGGTCGAGATATTCCAGAGCGAGTGCATTTCGCTTTTTGCGGCTTACACCTTGGTAAAATAAGGGAAGGGCCACGTTCTCTACGGCATCCTTGAATGATATCAGATTGAATGACTGGAAGATAAATCCGATCATACGGTTTCGATACTCGGCAGCTTTCGTTTCGCTTAAGTCTTTGATAAGAACGTTGTTCAGATAATAATCTCCGGTATCGTAATTATCCAGTATCCCCAATATATTTAGTAAAGTAGATTTGCCCGAACCCGAAGCTCCCATGATGGAAACAAACTCACCTCGCTGAATGTCGAGATTGATGCCCTTGAGTACATGGAGAGGTGCTCCGTTGTTGTAGGTCTTGTTAATGCCTGTTAGTTTTATCACAATTTCCCTTATTAAGTTTCTTTTTCCTTTTAGTTTTTCACTATTAGACGCACGAAAGATACGAAAAGTTGCAAACAGAGTGAACTTTTTTGAAAAAACATTTTGTAGACTCAATCTTCTTTACGTAATTTGTGTGCAGTAAACTTTATAATTAACTAACCCTTTTAAATAAAGTATCATGAATTCAAACATGGAGAAACCCTACGTAGTAGGTATTGACATAGGCGGAACAAACACCGTCTTTGGGATTGTAGACGCACGCGGAACTATTATTGCCAGTAGCTCAATTAAAACAGCCGGCTATCCGACTGCTGCAGAATATGCGGATGAGGTATGCAAAAACTTGCTTCCGTTGATCATTGCTAATGGTGGTGTAGATAAGATCAGAGGTATCGGTGTCGGTGCTCCTAATGGTAACTATTATACCGGAACTATTGAATTTGCTCCGAACTTGCCTTGGAAAGGAATTCTTCCGTTGGCTGCTATGTTTGAAGAAAGATTGGGTATTCCTACCGCTTTGACAAATGACGCTAATGCTGCCGCTATCGGTGAAATGACTTACGGTGCTGCCCGTGGTATGAAAGACTTTATCATGATTACTCTGGGTACAGGTGTAGGTAGTGGTATCGTTATCAATGGTCAGATGGTTTATGGTCATGATGGTTTTGCCGGAGAATTAGGACACGTAATTGCACGTCGTGACGGTCGCATTTGTGGTTGCGGTCGTAAAGGTTGTCTGGAAACTTACTGTTCGGCTACCGGCGTAGCTCGTACAGCTCGTGAATTCCTGGCTGCCCGTACTGATGCAAGCTTGCTTCGTAATATTCCTGCTGAAAACATCACTTCGAAAGACGTATACGATGCAGCGGTACAAGGTGATAAGCTGGCACAGGAAATCTTTGAATTTACAGGTAATATTTTGGGTGAGGCTTTGGCAGATGCTATTGCATTCTCTAGTCCTGAAGCTATTGTTTTGTTTGGTGGTCTGGCAAAATCGGGTGATTATATCATGAAACCGATTCAGAAAGCAATCGATGACAATATTCTGAATATTTATAAAGGCAAGACTAAATTGCTTGTCTCCGAACTGAAAGATTCTGATGCTGCGGTGCTGGGTGCTAGTGCTTTGGCTTGGGAATTGAAAGATCTGAAAGAATAATATCGATTTTTTATAATAAAGGTAATTGAATCCCCGGGGGCGTTGAGTTTCCGGGGATTTTTTGTGTTTTCAGATATGCTAAAAAGACTGCATCGAATTTTATATTCCTAATACAATATTGGCATCAATATTCAACTTTTTACTGATTTCACGAGCCACTTTCAAGGTTGGCTCACTTCTGCCGGTAAAATAATCACTGATACGAGAAGGGCTCACTCCAAGCAACTCTGATAGTTTGGCTTGGCTAAGTCCCATTTCATACATACGAAGTTTCATTATATCAGCCAAAGATGGGCTTTTTATTGGATAATGCTCATCCTCATACTCCTCTACAAGCCCTGACAATAAATCTAGTTCAATAAGATTTTTGTCAGACAAAGGAGTATTATCATCAACTAATGGAAGAAGTTCTTCTATTCTTTCCATTGTAGCTTTATAAGCTGTCTCATTCTGAATCTTTGTCATATCTATATGTTTTTAACATCTATTTTATCATAATCTGCATGAGTGCCAATAAATCGAATTAAAATCGTTTTAATTGTGAACTTGATCACTACTATTAGCCTGTAATTATTACCCTTGATATTGAAAACATAATGTTGATTGCCTACATTATCGACACTATTAAATGTCTTTTTCATGTCGGCGAAGTTATTCCACTCTGCCAGTTTTGTTTTGTGATACCAATCTTCAAGGGCTATTTCAGCCTCTGGATTTTCGGTGTAATAATCAACGATTTTGCTTTTAGCTATTATTCTCATGTTTGCACTCTTTTATGCAAAGATAATTATTTCGTTTTGAAAAACAAAATAATATTTTGCTTTTCAAAACACAAGAGATGGAATAGGAGTAACTACTTTATTTTAAAAATCGATTCTTTTTTTTGAAGTGGACATTCAGGACATTTTATGCATTTGGAATTGCAATAAAGTTATCAATCCTTATATTCCTTACGAATAGGCGATAAATTTTGCATTTATGATTCTCTTGATGTTTTTGTATTATGTGTTTGTTGTTGATTTAGATATGTTTTTGAGATGATTGTTAGCTTTTTACTCTAATTTATTTCTTGTTTTAAATAAAATGATATTTGAAGAATGTTGGGCATCTGAGATGAAATAGAATTTCAATCGCTTGAAAGTTGATAAAATTACGATGTTCGGTGAGCAAACTGAGCTTGGTTTTAAAGAAATACTCCGTTCCTTTAAAACCAAGCTCATATTCCTTTAAAACCAAAACTGTTTCTCATTTTTATGCTGAGAATTTGGCAATAAAAAAGAGGAAATCCCGTTACCGGAACTTCCTCTTTTTTATTTCGAATCTCAGAGTTCAGCTTAGTTGTTAACTCTTTTTTCTTTGATTCTAGCTTTCTTACCGGTAAGAGCACGCAAGTAATACAATTTAGCGCGACGAACTTTACCTACCTTGTTCACTTCGATGCTATCGATAGCCGGTGATTCGATTGGGAAAATTCTTTCTACACCTACAGTACCTGACATTTTACGTACAGTAAAACGTTTCTTGTCTCCGTGACCGGCGATTTTGATAACAACACCACGGTACAACTGTACACGTTCTTTGTTACCCTCGATGATACGATATGCTACTGTTACAGTGTCTCCTGCTTTGAAGCTCGGGTGCTGTTTACCGGTAGCAAATGCTTCTTCTGCAATTTTAATTAAATCCATTGTTGCTATTATTAAATTGTTTTATCGTTACAACGCAACATACCAAGTATCTCTTCTCTTGACAGCGATTGCGCGAAAGCGGTGCAAAGTAACGAATTATTTGTCAGATAGCCAAATGTTTTGGAGAAAATGATCGGCTGTGAGCTGGTATCGAATGTTTTTAGGGGTACATCAAACAAATGTGGCAATAGATTTGTATCTTTATGATTGGGAATAGGAAAAAAGGCACTGCCGGGGAATGTGGAGAAGGGTTCACTTCTCTTTTGCAGCAGCCTTTATTGATCATTTTAAACAGTAAAAAATGGGGAATTTAATTTCATTTATGAAGAAGGTAGCCGACGGGCTACGGGAAAGTGGGAATTATGGGACCGCCCATATTTACAGGAGTAGCATGAGTGCTGTCGTCGCATTCAATGAAAGCGGGAATCTGCCTTTCCGAAAAGTGACTCCGGAGTTTTTGAAAAGTTTTGAAGCGTATCTGCGTGGAAGAAATTGTAGCTGGAATACGGTTTCTACTTATATGCGTACGCTGAGAGCTGTGTACAATCGGGCAGTAGACCGACGCATTGCACCTTATGTACCGCATCATTTCCGGTATGTCTATACGGGGACACGTGCCGATAAAAAGCGTGCATTGGAAAAAGAGGATATGGAACGTCTTATGAAAGATATTCCGAAACAGCTGCACTCGGGAAACAGGGAATTGCAGCGTGCCCGTGGTTTTTTCATATTAATGTTTTTGCTGCGTGGTATGCCTTTCGTCGATCTTGCTTATCTGAAAAAACATGATATAGACGGAAATGTCCTTACTTATCGTCGGAGGAAAACAGGCAGAATGCTGACTGTGACTCTTTTGCCGGAAGCGGTGAAATTGATCAAACAGCATATGAATACCGATCCTGCTTCTCCTTATCTCTTTTCGTTGATTTCCAGCAAGGAAGGAACGGAGGAGGCATATAAGGAATACCAGTTGGCATTGCGTAACTTTAATTATCAGCTGATGATTCTGAAACAAGTGCTGGGACTGACTACGGATCTGAGTTCATATACAGCGCGTCACACATGGGCTACGATGGCTTATTATTGTGAGATACATCCCGGTGTCATTTCAGAAGCAATGGGACATTCATCTATCACTGTCACAGAGACTTATCTGAAACCTTTCAAGAATAAGAAAATTGATGAAGCGAATGTAATGGTCTTCTCTTCCTTTAGGAAGTCTTTCTCGGTAGGTAATTATTTGAATTAAAGCCTGTTACTTTGTAGGTAACGGGGAGATAATACGCTGCAAAGATGAACATATTTTGGAAAACATGCAAACAAAAAAGATATTTTTTCTGATAAACTACTAAAAAAAGGAAATACACCAAACAAAACTGCGGATTTTTTGTGAAGAACACACCATGCTCTCTTATTATTGCAAAAGATTTCCCTCCCCTCTGCTGCTATTCTAAAGCAGGGGTTAAATATATTTTGATACTTATGTTTCTTGTCTACCCTTTAGACGCTTCTTCAGAAGTAGCTACAGGCTGTTTCCTGTTACCTACAAAGTAACGGGCGAATATTATTTGAACTTAGTGTTTAATAATATATTATTAATGTAATTTTTAAGTAGTTATGAAGAAAAAAATTATTAGAGTGATGTTTTTCGGAGCATTGGCGCTAACCACATTTTCATATGTAGGTTGTAAGGACTACGATGACGATATCGATCGGTTAGAGCAGAAGATAACCGAAAATGCCAACGCTATTGCGGAAATCAACAAGCTGATCGAAGGGGGATCTGTAATCACAAAAGTTGAGAACATTACCGGTGGTGTGGAAGTAACATTGAGCAACGGTAAGAGCTTTACCATTAAAAATGGTGATGCCGGAAAAGATGGTACTCAGTGGACGATTGGTGAAGACGGATACTGGTATCAAGATGGTAAGAAAACAGAGTTCAAGGCTAAAGGAGACAAGGGAGATCCGGGTGAACAAGGACCTGCCGGTGAACAAGGAAAGCCGGGTGAACAAGGAAAGCCAGGTGAACAAGGAAAGCCTGGAATCGATGGTGATACTTATATCCCGGGCGAAGACGGATTCTGGTACAAGAATGAAGTGAAACCGGAGAACAAGACTGATATGACTTGGATTATCCCGGGAGTTGTTTCTGTGGCCGATATGGGAGATTACTATATTTTCAGTAATCTGAGAACTGAAACCGGCGAAGCTACTTCTGCTAAGATTTATAAGTATTCTGCTACTTTCGTATCTTCTTTAGTTCACGTAACTTCTAATATCAATGAAGATTTAGGCGATGTTGTATTCTTGCCGGTTATCGGGTATGATGAGAACTCTACAGGTATTACTAAAGTATATGAATACAACAGTGCTCTTCAGCCATTATACCGCACATTGGTCAATGGATGGGCTGAATATGAGTATAAGCTGAATCCTGCAAACGTTAATCCTAAATATTATGAGGGATTAGGTTTTATTGAACAGACTGCTACTACCACTACCAGGGCTGTTGAAATAGGACTGCCTTTGTCTAAGATTTCGGTAAACTCTCAAGGTAAGCTGGTTGTGAAAGCTTCTGCTGGTAATAATACTGATAATCCGAACGTATTTAAGATGTATAAAGCTTCTGAAGAAACAGAAGAAAATGTATATGATAATCCGGATGGCAAACCTATGGAGGAATCCAGCAAATACGGTGAAGCCGGTAAAGTCAATATGCTTGCTTATCGCGTTAAGAATACGAATGAAAACGAGAAGTTTATTAATGACGGTATTGTTGTTTCTGATTTTGTAGCCACTAAACGTATGGTGGTTGAGCAGGACGATGCAATGATCGGTATAACTATAAAAGATGGTAATTTGAATGATCAGGTTACTACATTTACGGATTTGACTCACATGTATGCTGAGGAGCTTAATGCTGCTCAAAGAAATAGTTACATTGCTAGTAATATTAACGTACCTGTAATCGCCAATGTCTTGTATACTGACCAACCGGTATTGTTAGACTATATTCGTGATTATGCTGTTAAATTCTATACGAATACCGACTTTTCTTCAAAAGACGGACAATACAGACTGGAAGATCTTGGCTTCGAAAATATTACTTTCGAATTTGAAGATGTTCATTATACTGAGGCTGAAGTAGGACAGACTGAACGTTATGTGACGTTTGACTCTAAGACAGGAAAAATGACTCCGATCTTAGTAGATGGTAAAGTTCAGACAGCTTCTATTGGCCGTGAACCGGTTGTTAAAGTTAAAATGTTTGTTGACGGTAAATGGGTAATGTCTAAACTCTTGAAAATCAAGTTGGTTGAAACAGAACAGTTGACTGATACTTGGACTAATGAAGATCTGACAGACCAGGTACTTGGCTGCACTGCACTCGTTGGTGGAGAAGATATGAAGCAGTGGGGTAATGGCGCATTTGCGAATGCTAATGTTGTTGATGGACTTAAGATTGACTTCGATCAGTACTTCAATAAGTTAGGTGTAAGTAAAGAGAAGTTTGTAGAATTGTATGGTGATGGTATTACAGGTGGTACCAACAGTGTGAAGGTATTCTTTACTGATGCACAGACCGGTGTTAGAACCGAATACACGAAGTGGGCTGCATACATAAACAGTGGTTATATCTACAAAGATCCGTCAAGGAACTGGAATCTGATGATTGACTGGGCGAACATCTTTGGAGGTCCGACAACTGAGAATAATTACCTATACTTCGGATTGACTCCGGAAGCTCATGCTGGTAAATATGAAGTGGAATTGAGCTTCTCTACTGAGAGTACGTTAGCTACTTATAAAGCATTCAAGATCAAGGCAGAGTTCAATGTAACTGATCCTGCTGCAGAATGGACTTACAACCCATCTATGTGGGCTGCTGGTAACAACCATATTGCCGGAACAGAATATATGTTGGGATATGGCTATCCGACTGAAGAAAACGTTGACGCAACAACACCATTCGGCGGAACGTTTAAAATGAGCTGTAACATTGAAGATGGAATGTTGACTAATAACCTTGCTAAAGTATTACCTTGCGGTACTATTTGCTTCGAATTGGTTAACCCGACTCAATATGGTGGAGATGTTACATTGGCATATAATGAAGAGACTAACAAACATGTATTGACAATCAACCAATTCGACTGTGAATGGCTTGAACAACCGCTTGAAATCAGAGCATATGTTTATGTTGGTAGCTATGGTGTTGATCGTAAGATTCCTATTGCAATACCGGGTGTTACAACTAAGAAAGAGTCTACCGGATTCTATACATTCAATGTACGTTTCGTAGATCCTGTTTCTTATGAAGTAGTAAACAATGGTTCTTGGTACTTGGTTGACGGTGCTGCTGACAATGTAAACGAAGGTCATTATTTGCCGATATATCGTCTGTTCAAGTTATGGGATACTCACAAGACTACAACCAATGGTTTGATGTGGGATCCGGCTATTCAGAACGGTTGGTTCGTACGCAATAGTTTGAAAATCGGTGAATCATTGTACGAAGTACATAACGTAAGTATCAAGTATGCGATCAATGCTGCAGATCAGGTAGAGAATAAAGAATTCGTCGTAACTCACGCATCTGTATCAGATAAGGGTGTTCTGTCATGGAGCAACTTGTCTCAGGAAGGTGGTAGTGCAGTTACTAATGATCAACCGGTTGTCGTGACAGTTACAATCACACATGACTGGAACAAGAATTGTACTCCTAAGATACTTAAGATTACTGTTCCTGTGAAACGTGCCGATACAGAATATAGGATGCCGGCTGTTGGGTTCTTAAAGAACAACGAGGGTGAGAATGATAAGACTTTAGGATTAAATTAAAGTAAATCTTTAATGAAAATATAGTTTTAGAAGGGTATCTTCATCAAAGAGGATACCCTTCTTTAATAAAATCATCGCAATATCATACTTAACATAGAAAAGAAAGGAGATAAGCATGAATAAAAAGAATTTGTGGATAGCTGTATTTGCCTTATTATTGAGTGGAACATTTGCTTCCGCACAAGAGAGACAAATCAAGGAGGAAGGAAGAACAGAATTTAAGCGTCATTGGTTTATGCAAGTGCAAGTAGGCGCTGCCCATACAGTAGGTGAAGCTAAGTTTACTGACCTTATCTCTCCGGCTGCTGCCGTAAATGTCGGTTATCAGTTTGCTCCTGCATGGGGTGCCCGTGTGGGTGTCAGCGGATGGCAGGCAAAAGGTAGTTGGGTCGCTCCCCGACAAGACTACCAATATAAATATCTGCAGGGCAATGTAGATATTGTTTCGGATTTGAGTACGCTGTTTTGCGGCTTTAACCCCAAACGTGTATTGAATGGTTATGTTTTCGCCGGCGTAGGTCTCAATCGTGGCTTTGACAATGACGAGGCTGTTGCAATAGACGCAGCCGGATACGAAATGGGCCATCTCTGGACAAAAGGAAAATTCCTAGCAGCAGGGCGCTTAGGCTTAGGATGTAACCTGCGTCTGAATGACCGCCTGTCTATCAACATCGAAGGTAACGCCAACGTTCTGTCCGACAAGTTCAACTCTAAGAAAGCAGGAAATGCCGACTGGCAGTTCAATGCTCTCCTTGGTCTGAATATTAAGTTCGGCAAGGGCTACAAAGAAATTCCGCCTGTATATTACGAGCCGGAGCCTGTGGTAGTAGAACAACCGAAACCTGCACCTGTGGTGGTAGAACAGCTGAAAGAAGAAGCAGTAGTGGTGCAGCCTATGAAGCAAGACATCTTCTTTGCCTTGAATTCGGCAAAGATACAAGACGACCAGCATGCTAAAATAAATATGTTGGTAGAGTATCTTCAAAAGAATCCGTCAGCAAAGGTGAAAGTGACCGGTTATGCTGATGCCAATACAGGTAATCCCAGAATTAATAAAACTCTGTCTGAAAAACGTGCATCTAATGTTGCCGACGCTTTGAAAGCAAAAGGAATAACTGCCGACAGAATGCTTATTAATTCTAAAGGTGACACTGTTCAGCCCTACAACACACCAGAAGAGAACCGTGTGAGTATTTGTATTGCTGAGTAATCAATAAATAGAAATATCGATAAGATATAATAAAAAAGAATCTGAAGAACAGGTTGCTTCCTCGGTACAGTAAGTACCGGATGCGACTTCTTTGCGGTTATCTGTCTCTGTGAAGCGATTGATAGTCGTTTTCCCCACTAAGGATTTCCCCACTATAGTCCTTAGTTTATTTTAGTGAAAAGAGGAAAGGTCTGCACTTGCGAAAGGCCGGACTTTTCGCTAACTCTATTCAAGGGACGTTCCTAATTTCCCCTTTTTCCCTGGGAACGTCCCTTTTTTATTTTCCCTGTATAAAACTTAAGATATCTGCAAAAATGTCACACGTTTAATAGTACCCTGGGATTTTGAACAAATATATCCCTATCTTTGTCTTTCAAGATTTAGGGAAATAGAAAGAAAAGGTGTTATGGAAGAAACGTGGGAAAGGGAAACGTTTTCTTCTTAAAACAGCCTTTTAAGTATCATTTAAATTCGTATAAAATGGGGAATTTAATTTCATTTATGAAAAACGTAGCTAATGGGCTGCGGGAAAGTGGGAATTATGGGACCGCTCATATTTACAGAAGTAGTATGAGAGCCGTCATTTCATTCCATGGAAGCGAGAATCTTCCTTTTCGGAAAGTAACTCAGGAGTTTCTTAAGAATTTTGAAACGTATTTGCGTGGAAGAGATTGTAGCTGGAATACAGTTTCCACCTATATGCGTACATTGCGTGCAGTGTATAATCGGGCAGTTGACCGGCATTTAGCGGTTTATGTACCTCATCATTTTCGTTATGTTTATACCGGAACGAAAGCTGACAGGAAGCGTGCATTGGATAAAGAGGATATGGAACGATTGATGGCAAGATTTCCGAACCAACTCCGTTTGAGAACAAGGGACTTGCAACGTGCACGTGCTCTGTTTTTATTAATGTTTATGCTTCGTGGCATTCCATTCGTGGACCTTGCTTATCTAAAGAAACGTGACATAGAGGGGAATGTCCTGACTTACCGCCGAAGAAAGACCGGCAGAATGCTGACCGTAACTCTTCTGCCCGAAGCTATGAAACTGATCAGGCAATACATGAATACTGATCCTGCCTCTCCTTATCTTTTTTCACTGATCGCCAGCAAGGAAGGAACAGAAGAAGCATATCGGGAATATCAGCAGGCCCTTCGTTATTTCAATAGCCAACTGGTGATTCTGAAAGGAGTGTTAGGACTGACTGCTGACTTAAGTTCATATGCTGCCCGTCATACATGGGCTACGATGGCATATTATAGTGAAGTGCATCCCGGTATCATTTCGGAAGCTATGGGACATTCATCCATCACAGTAACAGAGACTTATCTGAAACCTTTTAAGAATAAGAAAATTGATGAGGCTAATGCAACGGTTTTCTCTCCCTTTAGAAAAACGTTTTTGAAGATAAGCTGCTGATTAATATGGTGTTACTTCTTAGGTAACGGCAAGAAAACACGCTGCAAATATGGACATATTTTGGAAAACATGCAAACAAAAAAGATATTATTTCTAATAAACTACTAAAAAAAGGAAACACATCGGACAAAACCGCGGATTTTTTGTGAAGCACACGCCTTGCTCTCTAATTTTTGCAAAAGATTTCCCTCCCCTCTGCCGCCTCTCAAAAGCAGGGGTTAAAAATATCATAACTTATTTATTGAAAATAGCCCGCAGACGCCTCTGACGGAGTGGGAAAATGCGTTATCCCGTTACCTAAGAAGTAACGGGCAGGTATTATTTGAACTTAGTGTTTAATAATATATTATTAATGTAATTTTTAAGTAGTTATGAAGAAAAAATTTATTAGAGTGATGTTTTTCGGAGCGTTGGCGCTTGCTACCGGTGCATCGTTCGTAGGTTGTAAAGACTACGATGATGACATTGACGCGGTAAATGCCAGAGTCGATGGAATTGAAAAAACTCTCTCGGAATTGCAAGCTCAAGTGGGAGGCTATGTGAAGTCTGTGGTTTACGATCCGGTTACAGGTAAGTTGACTGTGGTTGGTGCAGATACCAAAGAATACACTATTCCGATGCCAAAGGAAATGCCTGAGTACTCTCTTGAGGTCACAAAAGAGGGAAAAGTTATCTTGAAGAAGAACGGAACAGAAGTAAGTTCCGGCAATATCACTTTCCCTGATGATCCAGTAATACCAACGTATGAAGAGTTCGACCCTGCAAAACTGACAATGAATGACAAGGGCGAAGTTTTATATAATGGTAAGAAAACAGGTGTTACTATACCTGCCACACCTACTCCTACAAGCTCTATCGTAGCTATAAAAAATGCGGAAGGTGTTGTTACTGGTTATACGATTACTACCATTGAAGACGGTAAGCCTGTTAATGGTACGTTTTCTATTGTTGATGCTGTTCCCTTGAAGGGATTGACCTTTGCGCCTAGCTGTTTTGTTGGAGGCATTCCTTCATTGAAAGCCAGCAATCTTACTTATAATAAGTGGAATGCTCAGAAATATGATGCTCCTACAGAAACAGGTGAAATCTATAAGGTTGCTGATACGGAGTCTTATATTACTCCGCAGATTTGGGCATATTATCACATGAACCCGGCAAGTGCCTCAATGGATCAGATTGAAACATTGGCGTTCCTTTCAGCTGATAAAGATTATTATCCTGTATCTCGTGCAGCTGAGATGAATCCGATTGCTAACAAAGCAAAATCAAAAGTTGAGACTGAAAAGGACGGACAGCGTTATCTTAAGGTAGCAATGGATGCGGATGCAGAAAAAATACCAGCAATGAATTCGGGTAAGGTAGCTGTGTATGCTTTGCAGGCTAAGACTAAGGCAATTGGTGGTGAAGAAGCTAAAGTGATTACTTCTGATTATGCTAGCGTATACAGAGTAGTTATGAAAGATTTTGTCTTGAAAACTTTGGTTGGTACTGACAATAAGGTTCTGTATGGACAGACCACGCCGCGTACTGGTACTACTCCTAATGCTTTAGCGGGTAAAGCAGAAGAAGCCATCACTGCAGCAGAAGATTATACTGTAGCTACTGATGGTAAACTAGAATTGGCTAAGTTGATCACTACTTATTATAAGGAAAATGGTGGTACTGAATTGATAAAGATGGAGAATGTGGAAGACTATGGCTTGAAGTATGTCTTTACTCCTTCTAACTACATTGGAGGTGCTAACAACGAAACAGAGCAGAATACATTCTTCAATGCTGCAGACGCTGCATTAGGTACTATCAATCCTGAATATAAAGGACAAGATTCAGAAGCTACAGAAAATCGCGAACCGCTGTTACGTGTGGAATTAGTAGATATTGCTACTAATCAGGTGGTAGCTGTAGGATGGATCAAGACGAAAATTGTGAAGGGTACAACAGATGGTTTCCCAGTAGAGTTTAATAAGGGTACTTATTACTACGGTTGTGATAAGTTCGACAAATCATTGTCCTACATTGACATGAATGATGTTTATGCTAAAGCGAAGTTAAATAAAACTGAGTTCCATAATGCTTATAAATTGAAAGTTGACGGTTCAGGTAATATCGTTCTTGGAACAGGAAGTACTGGTGTAGTAAAAGAAATTAAAGATGATCCGGCTACTGCCACTAATGTATTGAATTGGGTTGTAACTCCGGCACAGGCTTTGGCTCTTGTAAAAGCTTCGAAGGCTGAAATGTTCGCTAATGTAACTTACGAATCTGTAGACGGCACTCGCGGAGATATTACAATAACGATGAAAGCAGGCATTGCAATGCCTAATGGTGTGATTAAGAATGATCAGAAGATAACTCAAGCTTGGTCAGCAGATAAGTCTTATGTAAAGGCTGATGTGAAAGAGCCGGTTACTACTGCGGTAACAGACTTCAAGCTCGATCTGTTTGATGTATTTGAAGGTCGTAAGGTAGTTGTTTCTGATGTTAATGATACAAACTTCCCATCATTTGCGAAGGATAAGTTGACTGCGAAGTTTATCTTCTCAGGAGCTAATGTCGTAACTATTGGAACTGATAAGTACACATTCACTGTAACTGCTAACGGTACTCAATTGAATGCTAGCAAGAATGGTGCTGCTGCAACTAAGATTGCTACAATTGATGCTAAAGGTATTATTACTTACAATAAGGTTGACAAGAATGCACAGACATTGCTGAATAAGTCTGCTTACAACGTGGATCCGTTCACTGCAGGCATTGAAATTGTAGTAACTAATGAATGTGATGAAATCTTGCCATTGACTGGTAACAAATTTGATGTGAAGTTCTTGCGTCCTATCAATGTAGTTGACTTGAAGTCTGCTGAACTACAGGATGCAACTACAGGAACTGCTAAAATCGACATGAGTAAGTTACTTGGTTTGACAGACTGGAGAGGTAAAGCATTTGCTGTTACACCAGTAGACTTCTATAATTATTATGGAGTTGAGGGTGCTAATGCAATTGCAATTGACAAAGATAAAATTATGACAACATTGAATGCAAGCGAAGCTGCGCCAAAACTGTTGAAAGATGTTGCACCTAATATGTCAATTAATTATACATGCAATCTTCAGAAAACGGCAGATGATATAACATATGGTGATCTCGTTTATGAAAATGGTAAATTTACCATAAATGCACCATTCAAATTGTTTATTCCTGTAACGGTTAAATACACTTTTGGTGAAGTAACCAGCACAGTAACATTAACAATTACTCCGACTCACGACTAATCTATACGATCTGTCACGATAGCAATATCGACAAAGATAAGAAGGGTATCTTTTTCAAAAGAAGGATACCCTTCTTTAATAAAGTTAATGCAATATCATATTAGAAAGGAAAGATAAGCATGAACATAAAGAAATTGTGGATGCCTGTATTCGCTTTACTATTAAGCAATACAGTTATTTTTGCACAGGAACAAAGAATAAAAGAAGCAGGTAAAACTGAGTTCAGACCTCATTGGCTTATGCAAGTACAAGTAGGTGCTGCTCATACACTTGGCGAAGCTAAGTTTAGTGATCTTATGTCTCCGGCAGCAGCACTCAACGTGGGTTATCAGTTTGCTCCGGCATGGCGGGCACGTGTTGGCGTCAGTGGATGGCAGGCAAAAGGAGGCTGGGTTTCTCCACAACAGGATTACCAGTACAAATATTTGCAAGGTAACATCGACATCGTTTCTGACCTTAGTGCACTGTTTTGTGGTTTCAATCCTAAACGTGTATTCAATGGTTATGTCTTTCTTGGAGGAGGGCTAAACCGTGGTTTTGATAACGATGAAGCGAATGCATTGGATACACGGACTTATGAGATGGAATATCTCTGGCAAGACGGAAAGTTTCTCGTTGCCGGACGCATGGGATTGGGGTGTAATTTACGGCTGAACGACCGCTTGTCGATCAACATCGAAGGTAACGCCAATGTCCTCTCTGACAAGTTCAACTCTAAGAAAGCAGGAAATGCTGACTGGCAGTTTAATGCTTTAGTAGGTTTGAATATTAAATTCGGAAAAGGCTATACAGAAACTAAACCTGTATATTACGAAACAGAGCCCGTGGCAGTGGAACAACCGAAACCTGCACCTGTGGTAGAACAGCCACAACCCAAGAAAGAAGTTGTTGTGGCACAGCCAATGAAACAGGATATCTTTTTTGCCTTGAACTCTGCACGTATTCAAGAAGATCAGAAGTCTAAGATTGAAATGCTGGTAGAGTATTTGCAGAAGAATCCGTCAGCAAAAGTAAAAGTGACTGGCTATGCAGATGTTAATACTGGTAATTCTAAAATTAATAAAACTTTGTCTGAAAAACGTGCAGCTAATGTTGCAGACGCTCTGAAAGCGAAAGGAGTAACCGTTGATAGAATCATTGTTGATTCGAAAGGTGACACGGTTCAGCCTTACAAAACACCAGAAGAAAACCGCGTGAGTATCTGCATCGCTGAATAAACAGAGATACGAACAAGATATTATAAAGAAGATATTTCGAAGAAAATAGGTTGCTTCATCGGTATGAAGGTGTTTTTGGTGATGCAAAACATCAATGACACTCTAATGCCGAATGCGACTACTTTTCGATTATACGGCTTCTGTGAAGAAGCGGATAATCGTTTTTCCCACTAAGGATTTCCCCACTATAGTCCTTAGTTTATTTTAGTGAAGAGAGGAAAGGTTCGCACTTGCGAAAGACCGGACTTTTCGATAACTCTATTCAAGGGACGTTCCTAATTTCCCCTTTTTCCCTGGGAACGTCCTTTTTTTAATTAAATCAACTCTGCCTCAGAATACTTTCAATTAACATTTTTAAGTGCATTTTGCAGCTAATTCTCCTTGAAATAGGACTAAACTTGCTATAAGTTTCTTCTTCTTCCGCATGACTTTAAAATATAAAATGTACATTTGTAGCATAAACAAAAGAAAGAAGATGAAACGAAATTACGTAAAGTTTACTTCGGGAGTCATTCTGACAGGACTATTCCTATTCACTTCCTGCCAATCTCCCCGTGAAGTTCAGGCAAATTATGAAGTTGCCCAAATAGAAGGAACCCGGATTTGCATAGATTCAATTTGGGATACTCATCCCGATGAAAAGGCTGCTGCCATACTGAAACCTTATAAAGAAAAAATAGATGAAATGATGTATGAGGTGATTGGCGTCAGCGAGGCGACGATGGACAAAGGACGTCCGGAGAGCTTACTTTCTAATTTGGTAGCCGAGGTGTTGCGACTTTCTGCAGATCGTGTACTGAAGCATTCCGCAGATATCGGAATCATGAATATGGGAGGCTTGCGTAACATTCTCCCACAAGGTGACATCACGGTCGATGCTGTTTTTGAAATACTTCCTTTTGAAAATTCTCTCTGTGTACTGACAATGAAGGGTACGGAAATGAAAAGACTGATGGAAGTAATAGCTTCTTTGCATGGCGAAGGACTGAGCGGAGCACACCTGGAAATAACCAAGGACGGAAAACTACTGAAAGCGACTGTACAGGGAAAAGAAATAGAAGATGATAAAGACTATACCGTAGCTACAATAGACTATCTGGCAGATGGAAACGACGGACTCACTCCCTTGGCAAATGCAGATAAACGTGAGTGTCCGGACGGAATGACATTGCGCGGACTCTTTCTCGATTATGTAAGACAACAAACGGCAGCGGGCAAAAAGATCACCTCTAAACTGGATGGACGTATCACCGTTGTTCCGGCATCTGACCAGAAATAAAGAAATAAAAGAGAATAAATAACGAAGGCTTACAATGAAATTTTAGTATTCTATGACAACTCATAATCATATAACTTCCATTTTGAACATATTCAAAGGAAGAACCGGAAAACGGCTGATGCTTTTCCTTTTTTTAATTCCTGCATTGGCAATCGCTCAAGAAACAAAAAAGATAATCATACTGCAAACCAGTGATGTGCACAGCCGGATTGAACCTATGACTCAGGAAGGTGACCGGAATTATGGTCAGGGCGGGTTTGTCCGCCGGGCCACTTTCCTGCAACAGTTCCGCAAAGAAAATCCGGATGTACTGCTATTCGACTGTGGCGATATCTCTCAAGGTACTCCTTATTACAATATGTTCAAGGGTGAAGTAGAAGTCAACCTGATGAATGAAATGGGATACGATGCGATGACAATCGGTAACCATGAGTTTGACTTCGGTCTGGACAACATGGCTCGTCTGTTTAAATTAGCCAAGTTTCCGGTAGTATGTGCCAACTATGATCTTGACGCTACCGTGCTTAAGGACTTAGTAAAGCCTTACGTCATTTTGGAACGTTTCGGATTGAAGGTCGGAGTTTTTGGATTGGGTGCGAAACCGGAAGGATTAATACAAGCTAATAAGTGCGAAGGAGTAATCTATCAAGACCCGATTGCCGTATCCAATGAAATAGCTGAGCAACTGAAAGAAGAAGGATGTGATGTTATTGTATGTCTGTCACATCTGGGCATCCAGATGGATGAGAAGTTAGTAGCCAACACCCGTAATATTGATGTCATTTTGGGCGGTCACTCACATACCTTTATGGAAGGCCCAAAAAATTACCTGAATATAGACGGGAAGAATGTCCCCGTTATGCACACTGGAAAGAATGGAATTTATGTTGGACGACTGGACTTGACCTTGAATAAAAAATGAGATTATTGACATATATACTGGTTATTCTGCTACTTCTTCCTGTCAAGGCCAAGGGAGAAGGGGCAGATACTCCTGTAGAACCTTTACTTCTTTATAAAGCTAAACAAGATGTCCGTTGTCATCAATGGGTAGACTCCATCATGAATAAGCTGACTCTTAAAGAGAAAGTCGGTCAGCTATTTATATATACGATTGCTCCGGTAGACACCAAGCGTAACCAATTACTTCTGAAGGATGCCGTCGATACCTACAAAGTCGGAGGGCTGTTATTCTCCGGTGGGAAGATGCAGACTCAGGCGGAACTGACGAATCAGGCTCAACGCATGGCTAAGCTACCGTTAATGATAACTTTTGATGGAGAATGGGGGCTGGCAATGCGTTTGCGTGGCACACCCGTTTTCCCTCGAAATATGGTACTCGGATGTATTCAGGACAATAAATTGATCTATGAATACGGGCGTGAGATGGCTCGTCAATGCGCTCAACTCGGGGTACAAGTTAATTTTGCTCCGGTAGCGGATGTAAATATCAACCCCAAGAATCCGGTGATCAATACCCGATCCTTCGGTGAAGACCCTGTGCGGGTAGCGGATAAAGTGGTAGCTTATGCTTCCGGTCTGGAAAGTGGCGGCGTGCTTTCGGTATGTAAGCACTTCCCCGGACACGGGGATACGGATGTAGACTCGCATAAGGCTCTTCCGGTACTTCCTTTCACTCGTGAACGGCTGGACAGTGTAGAACTTCATCCTTTTAAAGAAGCCATTCGTGCCGGACTGAGTGGTATGATGGTCGGACACTTGCAAGTGCCGGTTATCAAGCCGGTAGGCGGGCTTCCTTCTTCTCTGTCCCGTAATATCGTTTATGATTTGCTGACAGAAGAGTTTGCTTTCAAAGGACTGATCTTCACGGATGCACTTGCCATGAAAGGTGTTTCGGGCAATGGAAATGTCAGTTTGCAGGCACTGAAGGCGGGGAATGACATGGTGCTGGCTCCCCGTAATCTGAAGGAGGAGATAGCCGCTGTACTCGAAGCTATCGACAAAGGTGAACTGACACGGGAAGATATTGAAGAAAAATGTCGCAAGGTGCTGACCTATAAATACGTGCTGGGATTAAAAAAGAAACCTTTTATTCAGCTCTCCGGGCTGGGACAACGGATTAACACTCCCCAGACGCGTGATTTAATCCGCCGGTTGAATCTGGCGGCGATTACTGTGCTGAATAATGAAAATCATGTTCTTCCTTTGCATGCGGACAAAAAAGAAGCGATGGCATTGCTTGAAGTCGGTGACGCAGGCGAAACTGATGCCCTGGCGGAACAGTTGTCAAAATATACTTCTTTGTCGCGTTTCCGTCTTCGTCCCGGCATGACAGAAGAAACAAACCAACGGCTAAGGGATTCATTGGCTGCATATAAACGGATTATTGTAGCGGTAAGCGAGCAGAAACTATCACCCTATCAGCCGTTCTTCAGCAAGTTTACTACTGACACTCCGGTGGTCTATGCTTTCTTTACGCAGGGGAAAATGATGTTACAGATACAGCGTGCGGTTGCCCGTGCTTCGGCGGTGGTGCTGGGACATAGCCCGAATGAAGATGTACAGAAACAAGTAGCGGATGTCTTATTTGCCAAAGCCTCGGCAGATGGAAAATTATCAGCCAGTCTCGGAGAACTCTTTCAGGCAGGAGACGGTATAACGATTACTCCGAAAACTCCTTTGCACTTTATCCCGGAGGAACATGGACTTTCATCTGTCGCCCTGCAACGGATTGATTCTATTGCTTTGGACGGAGTGCGTCAGGGAGCCTATCCCGGTTGTCAGGTGATTGTGATGAAAGATGGTCACGTGATGGTAGACAAATCGTTCGGCACTCACACCGGAACGGGAAGTGCACGTGTACAGCCGACTGACATTTACGATCTGGCCTCGCTCTCCAAGACTACAGGCACGGTGCTTGCTTTAATGAAGCTTTATGATAAGGGACGCTTTAACTTGACAGACAAGATTGCAGACTATCTGCCTTTCCTTCAGCGAACTAACAAGAAAGATATCACCATTCAGGAACTCCTTTATCATCAGTCCGGTTTACCACCCGGAATTGCTTTCTATCGGGAAGCCATCGATGAAGATAGTTATGAAGGCAGACTGTTCATGTCCCGTAAAGATGCACGGCATCCGTTGCAGTTGGGAACTTCCACATGGGCGAATCCTAATTTTGCATTTAAAAAGGAATATGTTTCAAAGGTTAAAACCGGAGATTACACCTTGCAAATCTGTGATAGTCTGTGGCTGAATCCTTCTTTCTTCAAGGAAATGGAGAAGAAGATTGTAGACGCTCCGATGAAGCCAAAGACATATCGATATAGTGATGTAGGTTTTATTCTGCTGCGGCTTTTGGTGGAGAAGCTTGCAGGCATGCCGATGGATGCTTACTTACAACGTGAATTTTACGAACCGATGGGGCTGGAACGTACGGGTTATCTGCCTTTGCGCCGTTTCCCGAAGTCGGAAATCGTTCCCTCTTCTGTCGATCGTTTCTTGCGGAAGACTACGCTTCAGGGATTTGTGCACGATGAGGCGGCTGCCTTTCAGGGTGGAGTCTCGGGAAATGCCGGATTATTCTCGAATGCACGTGAAGTGGCACAAGTCTACCAGATGTTACTGAATGGTGGTGAACTGAACGGGCAACGTTATTTGAGCAAAGAAACCTGTCAGCTATTTACAGCGGAAGTCTCTAAAATCAGTCGTCGCGGGCTTGGATTTGACAAGCCGGATACCCGTAATCAGGAAAAGAGTCCTTGCGGAACGCATGCACCGGCGAAAGTATATGGTCATACAGGATTTACCGGGACGTGTGCCTGGGTAGACCCTGATAATAGATTGGTATATGTATTTCTGAGCAACCGGATTTATCCGGATGTTACGAACCGGAAATTAAGCCGTCTGGAGATTCGCGAACAGATACAGGATGCAATCTATGATGCCATTCAAAACAAATAAAAAGTGAAGAGCCCCTCTGCCGAAACAGAAGGGCTCTTGCTTATTAATGTAAAATCAAGTAGTTGCTCGGGTTAGAATGAAACACCTACGCGGAAACCGAAGTTGTTCAGTCCGTCTACACTGTAGTGCAGTACATCAGCTTTATTGGTACCATAGCTGTAGTACAGAGCAAAGTGCAGACCCGGTCCGTAAACCCAAGGGAATACATTGACACCTACTTCAGGAGAAGCGTAGAATCCCCAGCTGTTTTCTCTGGCTTCCAGCATGTTGAAGTTGGAACGGATTTTAGCATATTCAGCACCTAATTTAGCACTGACATAAGGTTGTACAGATCCACCACGATTCCACTGGTAGCGGGCAGCGGCACCGAAAGGCAACTGGAACATAGTGTGTTGCTGATCGGTAGTAACGTCACCTGCACCCAATTTGAATGTTTCACGAGGAATATATTCATGGTTGCTGTGATAGTTCAGGAAAAGACCCAGACCCAAGTTGGGAGTGACGAAATAACCACCTTCAAAGTTCATACCCCAACCGCTGGCTTTGTCTGCGAAATTGTTGCTCAATGGAACATTGAACTGCCAGTCTATATTAGCATATCCATTGTCTGATAGCTGTGCCTTAGCCGGCATGGCAAAGGCGATGGCAATGGCTGCTAACGCCACTACCTTGAAATATATATTCTTTCTTGTTTTCATAACAGTTGTAGTTGTTTATTTGTTAGTAAGATAAGGTGACTGAGTGAATGATTGGTTCACTGCTTCAATGGCAAGAGTGCGGTTGATAGCTTTAGAGCCTGTTTCAAATCCGGTCAGATAGCTTGTCCAGATTACAGGAAGTTTTTTGCCTTCACCTTCATCTGCTTTCAGGTTCACCATTTCTGTAATGAATGAGTTGGTACTATAACTGTAAGTCACAGCATACGGGTAGTACCATCCACCCCAGTTACCCCAGTAGCTAGGTCCCCAGTATCCGGGATATCCCCACCACCATTCAGGTTGAGTGTAGCCGGTGAAATAATAAGTACTTGCGATGTAGCTTACCTGAATACCAAGATCGGCACTTTCTTTATCGGCAGCCGGTTGATAACCTTTTGCTTCCATATTTTCTGTATAAGCAGCCAGAATTTGCTCAGCGCCTTCTCCTTCGAGATATTCCGGTTCTTTGCTGTCAGAGATAACCAAGATTTTGTCAGCCAGGTAGAATGTGCTGAAGTCTTTGAAGTTGGCTTGCTTGTCGTAGTTAGTGTATACCAGATAGTTGTCATCCAGCTTACCCATGTCCGGGTCTTTTTCGCAAGAAGCGAGTGCAAAGACCGCCAATAAAATAGGAATTAATTTCTTCATATCTTTTATAATGTTTAGGTTATATAAAAATCACGCCCTGGTACCTTGGGGCTTTTGTTACAAACAACAAGAAATGTGTAAAAAGGTTCGTGCAAATGATTATCTTTGCGAGAAAATTAACACTCAAATGCTTATGAAACATATTCGGATGCCTCTTTTCGTATGGTTCTCTATCGTGCTGCTGATCGCAGTTGCGCCTATCTCGTTGTCGGCACAGGAATCGTTTATTCAGAAGATCGAAAAAAATAATTCCGTCAGCGGAATAAAGTCTCTCGATACGAGCCGGTTCCCCGAAAAGTATGTAATGTACCTCACTCAACCGCTGGATCATCGGCATCCCGAAAAGGGAAGTTTCCGTCAGCGGGTGATTGTAGGGCATGTCGGTTATGACCGTCCCACAGTGATTGTTACCGAAGGATATGGGGCGGCGTATGCTCTGCGCCCCACTTACCGGGAAGAACTTTCAGACTTGTTCGATGCGAATATGATCTTTGTAGAACACCGCTACTTTCTCGAATCCACTCCCGAACCATGCGACTGGCAATATCTGACAGCTGCGAATTCTGCTGAAGATTTGCATGCCGTGAGGGAAACCTTCAAGGCCTTATATCCGGGCAAATGGATCAGTACGGGGATCAGTAAAGGCGGGCAGACTTCCTTATTATATCGTGCTTTCTTTCCCGATGATGTGGATGTTTCCGTGCCTTATGTGGCCCCTCTCTGCTATGCCCGCGAAGACGGGCGGCACGAACCTTTTCTCCGCCGGGCAGGTACGGAAGCCGATAGGAAAAAAATAGAAGATTTCCAGTTGGAAGTATTGAAACGAAAGGCCCGTTTGTTACCCCGTTTTGAAAAAATATGTGCTGAAAAGAACTATACATTCCGGGTTCCTTTAGAAGAGATTTACGATTTCTGTGTGCTGGAATACTCTTTTTCTATCTGGCAATGGGGAACGGACATTCATAGTATCCCCGAAATATCCGCTTCTGATGATATACTTCTGGATCATTTGCTGGCAATCAGCGGCCCTTCTTATTTTATAGCAGACAGTCCGACTCTTTCTTTCTTCGTGCAGGCTGCCCGTGAATTAGGGTATTATGGATATGACATCAGTCCCTTTAAGCCTTACCTTTCTATAAAGACCAGTAAGGATTATCTGCGCCGGCTGATGCTGCCGGAAGACCTGAAGGATATGAAATTCGATAAAACACTGAGCAAACAGATTGTACGGTTTCTGAAGAAGAACGATCCGAAGATGATTTTCATCTATGGCCAGAATGATCCTTGGACGGCTGCCGGAGTGACTTGGCTGAAGGATAAAAAGAATATTCATGTTTTTGTAGAGCCGGGAGGCAGTCATCTGGCACGCATCGGTACGATGCCCGAAGATCAGAAACAAAAAGTGATGTCACTTCTTAAAGGATGGCTTGAAGAATAAGGATACGCGCGTATATCCGATAAGAGTAATACGCGGTAATGGATAAATAAGAAACGGTGAACAACCTGTAACATAACTACAGAGGGTTCACCGTTTTATTATTTAGCGAGTCGATATTTAAAGTATCCGACTGCCTGATTAATCTGTCGATTCGAACAGTGGTTTCAGTAATTCCGGTATTTCCACTTTTTCGAGTTCTAATTCTCCGACTAGCTTTTTACCGTTCTGACTGAGATGGAATTGCATCAATCTTCGGTCTACTTCTCCGAGAGTTCTGACGATCAGTTCTTTTTCTTCCAGAATCCGGAGCATTTTTGAAGCGTGTGAGGGTGTCAGTTCCGTCCGTTTAGACAGGCTTGTAGCTGTCATATTCTTTGGCAAGGCTTCTTGCAGGGCACATAGGATCATCGCTTCATTTAAGGATATCTTATATACTTTTTCAAATGAATCTTCAAATCTTGCCATTGCTTTGAATACATCGCGCATTACACATATTGTTTTCATATACTGCTTGTTCTTTTTGTTTGTTCTTTTTATATAAACAGATTGATATTTGCATTATCGGCCCGTTCCATGTATGTTGCCACTCCACCTATTGTCACTTCATCCAGAAGTTCTTCCTGTTTTACTCCCATGACATCCATAGACATTTGGCAGGCGATAAATTCTACACCGTTCTCAAGAGCCTGCTGGCGTAAAGACTCCAGCGAGTCAATTCCTTTCCGGTTCATGATGTACCGCATCATTTTTCCTCCTATTCCTCCCATGCTCATTTTAGAGAGTTTCAGTTTTCGGGAGCTGGAAGGCAGCATCATTCCGAACATTTTTCCGAAGATATCTTTTTCTACGTTTGGCTTGTGCAGTTTCTTGATAACATTCAGTCCCCAGAAAGTGAAAAAGATCGTTACCTTCTGTCCGGTGGCAGCTGCTCCATTGGCGAGTACAAAGGTAGCTAAAGCTTTGTCTAAATCATCACTGAACATGATAAAAGTTTTCCCTTTGCCTTCACAGGAAGTAACAATGTTGCAGGATTTAGGTTCGCCTTTTTCTATCACGACCACAGATTTTCCTCCTGTCGCCTCTTTGGAGATCAATTGGTTTCCTGTCGAATTACACCATGCGGCGGCATCACGCGGAAATCCCGGATCGGTTGAGGTGATTTCTACCCGGTCTCCTGAAGCCAGCGTGTCCATTGTCTTTTTCATTTTCAGAATCGGACCCGGACATTGCAGTCCGCAGGCATCTACACGGATTGTTTTCACGGCTTCGACAGGCGATACGGTAGGAGTTGGCTGTTGTATGCTTGCCTTCGGCTGTGCAGGTGCTTCCTTTATTTCGTTGTCATTATCTTCCCTCAGGATGATAGGTGCTGTGGCAGCACGGTATGTTTTCAATCCTCCGGAAAGGTTGCGTACTTTTTCAAATCCGTGTTGTATCAGGATACGATAGGCAAGATATCCTCTGAGGCCGACAGCACAGAATGTATAAATCATCTTGTCTTTCGGCAGTTCGTCCAGCCGGTCGCGTAGTTCGTCCAGGGGAATGTTCACTGCACCCGGCAGTGTGTTGAGCGAGAATTCGTCGTGGGTACGTACATCCAGCAAGAAATTGTTTTCCAGTTCGATATCCCTTAGCTGTCTCCAATAGACGGGTTGTACTTTTCCTGTGATGATGTTTTCGGCTACATATCCTGCAACGGCTACCGGATCTTTGGCTGAAGAAAATGGAGGAGCATAAGCCTGCTCTACTTTCATCAGGTCATAGACCGTACCTTCATGCTTGATGACGAGTGCGATTTCGTCAATTCGTTTGTCTACACCGTCATAGCCGACAATCTGTCCGCCGTACAGTTTGCCTGTCTTCGGATCGAAAGTGATTTTGATACTCATCGGCATGGCATCCGGATAATATCCTGCGTGAGAGGCCGGATGAATGGTGGAAGACATATAATTGATTTCTGCCTGCCGCAATCGCTTGCCGGGGAGGCCGGTAGAGGCAACCGTCATATCGAACACTTTGGCGATAGAAGTCCCGATGGCTCCTTCATAGGGGATGTGTGCTCCCAGAATATTGTCTGCTACAATTCGCCCTTGACGGTTGGCAGGGCCGGCAAGGTAGTTAAGCCACGGTTTTCCGGTGATCGGATGGCGGAATTCGATTGCGTCACCGATGGCGTAAATCGATTCGTCCGAAGTTTGCAGATAGTCGTTGACGGCAATTCCTCCTGCTTCGCCGATTGTTAGCTCTGCTGCACGTGCCAATGTCGTTTCCGGGCGGACGCCGATGGAAAGGATGACAATGTCGGCAGAGATAGACTCTCCGTTCTTAAAGATCACTTTCAGTTCTTTTCCGTCTCTTTCGAAGGATGCCACAGCCTGTTCCAGATACAGGTTCACTCTTTTGTCCATCAAATGTTGGTGTACAAGAGATGCCATCGAGAAGTCGATGGGGGCCATCACCTGATTTCCCATTTCCACAATAGAAACTTTTGCTCCTTGCGCGTGCAGGTTCTCTGCCATTTCCAGCCCGATAAATCCGGCTCCGATGACAACAGCCTTTCGGGGAGCATGGCTGTTGATATATTCTTTGATTCGGTCTGTGTCTGTAACGTTTCTCAGTGTGAAGATTCCGTTCAGGTCGATACCCGGCAGGGGAGGTCTTACAGGAGAAGCTCCGGTTGATATCAGTAATTTGTCGTAGCTTTCTTCGTACGAGTCTTCACTGCTTTGTCTCACTGTCACTGTCTTTCTCTTCCGGTCGATGAAGATGACTTCATTTTCAGTTCTGACATCTACACGGAAGCGCGTAGAAAATGCTTCGGGTGTTTGTACAAACAACTTTTCCCGTTCTTCAATCACACCTCCTATATAATAGGGCAGCCCACAATTGGCATAAGAGATATACTTCCCTTTTTCTAAAAGGATAATTTCAGCTGTTTCATTTGTGCGTCTGATCCGGGCAGCAGTGGTAGCTCCTCCGGCAACGCCTCCAATAATAATTATCTTCATAATTTTATCACGTAAATAGTTTCCTATGGAAATAACAATAAAGTGGAGAGAATTGTTCTCGGATCATAGAAAAAAGACTTATATTTGCGCACCCTGTTTGTCTTTCTTCATTTTTTATAAATTAATTATGAGTAAAATTCTTATCATTGACGATGAGGTTCAGATTCGTAGCCTATTGGCCCGTATGCTCGAACTGGAGGGCTATGAGGTATGTCAGGCAGGTGATTGCAAGGCAGCTATCAGACAGTTGGAAATTCAACAGCCGGATGTGGCTTTGTGTGATGTCTTTCTTCCCGATGGAAATGGAGTCGACCTGGTCTTGAATATTAAAAAGACAGCCCCGAATGTAGAGGTTATTCTTCTTACTGCTCACGGTAATATACCCGACGGGGTGCAGGCAATCAAAAACGGTGCATTCGATTATATCACAAAAGGAGACGATAATAATAAGATCATTCCTTTGATCAGCCGTGCCGTCGAAAAGGCGAAGATGAATGTACGGTTGGAGAAACTGGAAAAGAAAGTCAGCCAGCTATATTCTTTTGATTCCATTCTGGGAGAATCGAAAGTACTGAAAGAGGCTGTTATGCTGGCACAGAAAGTATCGGTGACTGATGTTCCGGTTTTATTGACCGGGGAGACGGGAACCGGAAAAGAAGTATTTGCTCAGGCTATACATTATAATAGTAAGCGGAATAAGCAGAACTTTGTTGCCGTGAACTGTTCGTCTTTTAGCAAGGAACTGCTGGAGAGTGAAATGTTCGGGCATAAAGCAGGATCATTCACCGGAGCTTTGAAAGATAAAAAAGGACTGTTCGAAGAAGCTAATAATGGAACCATCTTCTTGGATGAAATCGGTGAAATGGCTTTTGAACTGCAAGCCAAGTTATTGCGTATTCTCGAAACCGGCGAATATATAAAGATAGGAGATACGAAACCTACCCGGGTGAACGTGCGCATCATAGCTGCTACCAACCGTAACCTGGCAGAGGAAATCAAAGCGGGACGTTTCCGTGAGGATTTATTTTATCGGCTTTCCGTATTCCAGGTACATCTTCCGGCTCTCCGTGAGCGTACCGGTGATATAAGAATCCTTGCTACTGCTTTTGCCAAGAGCTTTTCTGAAAAACTGTCGTATGCAATCAGCGAAATGACTCCGGCTTTTCTGCAAGCACTGGAGCAACAACCGTGGAAAGGCAATATCCGCGAATTGAGGAACGTAATTGAACGCAGCCTGATTGTTTGTGAAGGTGGACGTCTGGATGTGTGTGACTTGCCTCTTGAAATTCAGAATACTCATTATGAATGTTCGGACGATAGCATGGGCAGTTTTGAACTGGCTGCAATGGAGCGAAGGCACATTGCCCGTGTTTTGGAATATACAAAAGGCAATAAGACCGAAGCTGCCCGTTTGTTGAAGATAGGTCTCACTACTTTATATCGTAAGATCGAGGAGTATAAGATCTGACAAAGTGGGATGTCTGGATTGAAGTCAGGTAGCAAACTCGTTCTCAAAGAAATGGGCGGCCAGCAAACTGATAAGTCTGTTTTTATCCGTGGTATGTACAGATAAGGTGAAGCACTGGTCACTTCCTCCATAAGAAATCTGTGAAATGGGGATATCCTTGATAGTGTTCATTATATGACTTTCTACTTGGGTACGCTTCCAATGGAGCGAACCAATGATATGTATCACAGACATATTTTCGTCAATAACCATTTCGGCATACTTGTGGAGCTCTTTTTGCACAATCCGCAAAGTGTCAGGGCTGGCTGATATCACCATAGAAATGGATACATTCGATGATGCCATTGAAATGACATTGATCTTATATTTGTTGATTACTTCCAGCAATTTGCCCACTAGTAAATATCCGGGGAGGACATTCAATGATGTAAAACGTACAAATGTGACAGAATCCTGAAAAAGTATTGCTTTGACGCTGTTGCCCGTGTCGTGGGATGAGATATAAAGCCGTTCCGTTGTCAGGTCATGAGTGTCCGTCAGCCGGATAGTTATATTGGAATGTGCCGCTAAGCTGATGCAGTCGGCATAGAGCAAGTATACTCCGCTGTTGATCAGTTGTTCGGCCTCTGTATATGTCAGTGAGTGCTGTTCTCTCCGGCTGTTACGGTTTGCATAGATATGGTTGATCTGGGTAGATAAGAGCAGTTCGTCTGCTCCGAATGCGGTGGCGAGTACTGTGGCGTAGTAGTCGTTACGTTTTTCATTCATGAAATCTGTTTCGCCATATACATTTTTACAGAGGGAAAGTGGAGCGATGAAAATATCGGCATCCCGTTTTTCGCTGATGTACTGTTGAACAGACTCCTTGATATATGGAATATCCGGTTTCCTTTCGAGGTTGATCTGCATGAACTTTCCGGTATCCAGAGTTTGTGCACGAAGCCCTTGCTGACGTAGGCAGCAGGCAAATAATTCATTGGACAGTCCGTATACTTCGGCTTTTATTATTTTGTCGGTCAGTAAGTCTGCCTTATCTTCCACCAAGACCTGTATCTTTTCTATGCATTTCTCAATTTGGACTTTCATGTCTTGATTCAGTTTCCGGTCTGAAATGAGACGGTCGGTCAGAGTACGGCAATATTCCTCAATGGCATTAACTATCGTATGAGACGTTTCATCTTCTTCATGAAACCAACTGACGGAAATAGCCTGTAACCATTCCTGCAATTGTGTCAATACAGGAATGACGGCTACGTAAGGATGCTCTTTCTGTATGCAACCGATTACTTGCTTGACTTCATCCTCATTATTCATTCTTTCAAATTTGCAAACTTTCATTGTCATCTGATAATTTATGGGTTCTTACTCTTTTCAAAATGATATGCTTTTTTCAAAAAGGAGAGGTGTGCAAAGCTTAACCTATTCCTCTGAATCTTATTATATCATTAACAATCATATTGTTAGCTTCGGTGCCTGTACTTTTAAGACAGCTCCTTACTATAAGTAATCTGCTAATACCATACCACATACAGAGGATTCGTGAGTCTATAATCAACTTTCTTTTTTTAGTAGTATTTGAGTGTTCAATCGTCCTAATACTAATTGTTTATTAGTAAAAGAAGAAATATTAATCATAGAAGAGCATGAATATTTGGAAGATTACACTGATACTTACATTACTGTTATCAAGTATCACGTCTCAAGCGCAAAAGGAAAAAATATCATTGAATAGCGAAGGAAATCTGGCAGTCTGGAGAGTGAAGGCACAGGCGGAAGTTGCCGATCCTTCGTTGATTATGTCCGTCCGGTATAATACGGAAGGCTGGGTGAAGGCAACGGTGCCGGGAACTGTTTTCGGTTCGTACGTTTCGGAAGGGTTGGAGCCCGATCCGAATTTTGGTGATAATGCGTATACGATAGATAAATCGAAGTACGACCGCAATTTTTGGTATCGCACAGAATTTCTTTCTCCCAAAGTGGAAACTGGAGAAAAAGTCTGGCTGAATTTTGAAGGAGTGAACCGCAAGGGAGAAATATTCTTCAATGGAACACGCCTGGGGTTGCTTGATGGTTTTATGCACAGAGGAAACTTTGATGTAACGGACTTATTGTCAAAAGAAGGCAAGAATGTACTGGCCGTTCTTGTACATTGGGTTGGAACGCCGGTTCCCAACTATGCAAGTCCTACTTACGTTTCGTGTGCAGGCTGGGACTGGATGCCTTATGTACCGGGACTTTTAAGTGGCATAACCGATGATGTCTATTTGACTAAGACCCGTGAAGTGTCCATGATCGATCCATGGATACGTTCGAAGGTGCCTTCCAGGGACGAAGCGACCTTAAGCCTGCAGCTGGAACTGAGAAATAATACAGCGGTCGATCAGAAAGGAATACTGAAAGGAGTGATCCGGCCCGGTAACATTGAGTTTTCGGAAGAAATGGAAATTGAAGCGGGCAAGCAACGTGACTTCCTGCTCGATAACACGAAATTGAAGCAACTGGTAGTCCGTAACCCTGCCTTGTGGTGGCCTAACGGCTACGGTGAACCGAATCTCTATACGTGTGAGCTGACATACTCTGTCGGTGGAAAAGTCTCAGACAGACAGCTGCTTACATTCGGTATAAGGGAATATGGTTATGAAATGGTGGATGGCATACTTCATCTCAAAATAAATGGTGAACCTGTATATCTTAAAGGTGGCAACTGGGGAATGAGTGAATATATGTTACGCTGTCGGGGGGAAGAATATGATTTGAAAGTGAAGCTTCATCAGGAGATGAATTTCAATATGATACGGAATTGGATAGGTTCTGTTACTGATGACGAGTTTTATCAGGCCTGCGATAAATATGGTATCATGGTTTGGGATGATTTCTGGCTGAATTCAAACTCCAATCTCCCTGATGACGTCTTTGCCTTCAATATGAATGCTGTTGAAAAGATAAAGCGTTTACGCAATCACGCCTGCATTGCTGTGTGGTGCGGAGATAATGAGGGTTATCCGTTACCCCCACTCAATAAATGGCTGGAAGAAGATGTGAATGTTTACGATGGAGGGGATAGGGCATACCATGCCAATTCGCACAGCGATGGGCTTTCCGGTAGCGGCCCCTGGATGAATTCTCATCCTAACTGGTATTTTACGAAAGCTCCTTATGGGTATGGTGCTAATATCACCCGAGGGTGGGGACTTCGTACGGAAATTGGTACGGCAGTTTTCACTACTTTTGAAAGCTTCAAGAAATTTATTCCCGAAAAGAACTGGTGGCCGCGCAATGAAATGTGGAATAAACATTTCTTTGGTAACTCCGGAGGTAATGCGGGACCTGACAAATATTTCTCTACGGTGGAGTATAATTATGGAAAAGCTAAGGGAATCGAAGATTTCTGTCGGAAAGCCCAGTTGGTGAATGTAGAAGTGAACAAGGCGATGTACGAAGGTTTCCAGCATCATATATGGGACGATGCATCCGGCATCCTGACTTGGATGGGACAGTCGGCTTATCCTTCTTTGGTGTGGCAGACCTATGATTATTATTATGATCTGACAGGAGCTTACTGGGGAATTAAGAAGGCGTGCGAACCTGTTCACATCCAGTGGAGCTATGCTGATAATAGTGTGAAGGTTATTAATACTACTTTACAAGATTTGCAGGGACTGAAAGCAACCGCCAGAGTCTACAATCTGGATGGGAAAGAAATGGGACGTTACACTCAGAATGTCACATTGAATGCAGCTGCCAATAAGGATTCTTATTGTTTCCATCTGAATTTTACTACGGACAATCTTGCTTTTGGTAAAAAAGCGTTTGCTTCTTCCGTCTCTAAAGATGCCGGTGAGCCCGGGGCCGCTATTGATGCCAGTGACGGCAGTCGCTGGGCGAGTGAGCCTCGTGATGATGAATGGATTTATGTAGATTTGGGCGAACCTGCGGAAATAGCCACCATTGCGTTGAACTGGGAAGCAGCTCATGCCAAGTCCTATAAACTGTTGATCTCTGATGATGCGGCGCATTGGAAGGAAATTTATTCCAATGAAGATTGTAAAGGCGGACTGGAAGAAATAAAGATAAAGCCTGTACGTACTCGCTATGTAAAAATGCAGGGAGTGAAATGCGCTACTATGTGGGGGTATTCACTCTATGAATTTGAACTGTATGGCAAGAAAAAGAAACCGACGGATTTGTCTCCGGTTCATTTTATAAAACTGGAATTGAACGATGCGAATGGAAATCTGCTTTCTGACAACTTCTATTGGCGTTCCAACAAGCCGGGCGACTATAAAGCATTGAATACTTTATCAAAAGCGAAGCTGAATGTGACATCTCAGCTAGTGAACCGGACGGATCATGGAGACAAGAAAGTGATAAAAGCTACGATTAAGAATGTAGGTCCATCAGTCGCTTTTGCTGTTCACGTGCAGGCCGTCCGTTCGTCAGACGGAGAACGTATATTACCTGCGCTGATGAATGATAATTATTTTACATTGCTGAAAGGTGAGTCTAAAGATATTGAAATCGAATTTGATTCGGAATTGTTGCCTGACGACAATTATCGTTTAAGCGTTATTCCATATAATAAATAATGCCGGGCAGATAAGGGGCAAAATGAATATTGGCTTGCTAATAGACCTAATTTAAGCACAGATTATGCGGATTTCACAGTTCCAAGAGATTATATATACTACTGGAAACCGTGTTAATCCGCATAATTCGTACCCCAAATAATGATACAGACATATTGATCCCCTTATTGCGAGTCTTGGTCTCACTTTCCTGTCGATTTCAGCACATGCATATACGATGTGAAGCAAACGATGCCAGGGGCATTAGGATAATGCTGCAATTCCAGTTCCTATCAGGTTCGCGTTATTCATGCTTTTGATATCCACTTCGACATCTTCCAGGTTGAACAGCTTGAAAAGTTCCCTTAATTTCTCCATAACAAGAATGTTATAGTTTTTATCTTTCCTGTTTTCACTCCAGAAAAGGCTGCCTTCGGCTACCAGACAAACTTTTCGTATATCTTTATTGTACGATTTCAGCAGCATGACAAGTCCTGTAAGTGAGGCGGCAACCAATTGTGCAGATCTGCCATATATCCATTGTGCCACCTGCACATATACATCTTTGTATATATCCGGATAGTTCATAATGGAAGTCAGTTTCTGAGCATCGAATTTCTCTTCGAACTCTTCCAGTGGAAAAGCCGTTTTCAAAATGTCTCCCAAGTACATGCCGGATACCGCTTTCTCAAAGCGTTGCTTTCCCGGGTTACCGGAGATTGCATCGACGGTGTCATCTACTGCAGTGAGGAAGGGTGGATGGAAATTGCCTGATTCCAGATTTACCGGTATCATCCCCTGTGCGTTGTATGCCGGATTTAGTTTTTGTATTTTATCAGCAGGGATAAAAGTTGCCATATTGGTTCCTGTCCCTACGATGAGGCCGATGTATGCATCGTAACTGCTGTCCGTGAGACCGGCGAATAGACTGGCTATAGTATCGTTGAGTACTTTGATATCTGTAAACTTGATCTTATTTCTTTCATTCAGATAGTCAAGCAAAGGTTTTCCGATAAATTCTCCGATCATTTCTTTTATATCTACCCCTTTGGTCCAACGCAACAGTTTGGCGTCTCCACCCGGTACAGATTCGGCTGGATAGGAAAAACAATAACCGATGGGTATTTCTTCCTCACGCTTTATTCCTACAATCATGTCGGCCAGTTCTTTGAATAACTCTTCGCGGGTATATCCGGCAGACTTCATGATTGACATATCTTTCTTCCAGCCATTATTCGGATGAACGGTAGGGGCTGCTTTATTGAAATCTACGATTGCCACTCGATAATTGGTTCCTCCCAGGTCGAGTACCAGTGATTTACCATTGATATGAGTTGTTTGGGGAGTAATGAAAGTCGGAATACATTGTATCTCTGCATTTTCTGTCTTTAACCCTTCTTCTATTTTATCACGAAATGAGCATGCAATCACTTTGAGCTGTTCATTATCTAACTTAAAAATGTTTTTTTCCATGACATTGACTTTTTATTGTATAATATATCCTTGTCTTTGAATAACAACTGGAGGTGGATTTTGCTCGGAGATGCTCAATCTTTATTTGGCTGCATCTGATTCAGCCTCCTATTGATTTAGTATAGATTTTGCTCCCATGCTCTCACTTTTTGCTTGTATCGGTTTATTCATCGTTGTTACAGCTGTGATAGCAGCTGTGGTAGCAAGTGTGGTAGCAGGCATTTGCTCTCACTCTATATTCATGCTTTAATACACATTTTTCTTGATGTTGTAATCTTGTATTCAGTATGTTAACCTCTTATCTGTCAACTATTAATAATTGACGTTCCATCTGTTAATAATTGATATATCAGGTATTAAGATCTGATACTCCCTCTATTATTGTGTGATAAATGCTTTTTTCGCTTATGTCCATACTCCTGTTCTTCCTAAGAGAACAGGTTAATCGGGACATTGTTATGGTCGGGTTGGTTGAATCGTGCGGTACTTTTACTCCACTCGTGCGTTCATTTCACTCCAATCATGCGTTCCTCCTTATCCACTCATGCGGTCCTCTGCTCCCGTCTCCGGTTGTTTCCTGAAGTTTCTTGCCTCTTGAAACTCCAGTTCCAGATGGTTTGAAACTTTAGTTTCCCCTGCTTGAAACAACAGTTTCTTTCGCTTGAAACTTTTGGTTTCAAGGTATGAAACTATTGTTTCCAATGCTTGAAACTAGAGTTTCTCCTATATGAAACCTTTGTTTTCCCCGCATGAAACTAATCCCTTGCCTGCATCCCCGTATTTCTTTATCGCTATCAGTATACTTTCGGAGTTACTTCTTTTCCTTTCAGCCGCCACTTTCCCATGAACGTCCCTTGTCTGTCTGCGATAATCTGTTCCCCAAAAAGTGACAATACCCTCACATGCTTTTCCTATTGTCACCCTGTTATCACCTCTATTATCACCTTGTTGTCACTCTTAATCCACTGATAAATAACTGTTTGACTTGAAAAGTGACAAGTGACAATAGAAAAACCCTTTTCCATGAGAGTTTCTTCTCCGCTTTTAGTCCATCCATACTGTCTTCATGAATGACTCACCGCTATCCTTCCCTTCCTTCCTGTTGAAATCTGTTCCCTTCGCGCCCGCATCCGCGTGTGTGAATATAATAAGGTGTGTCCCTTTCCCCCTTTCTGCCATCCCCGGTAAATTTATGTTCTACAACATCCTTCTGAATCAGCCCCTTAGCATGGATATCCAAAAATAATTCAAAAAAACAGTCCGATAATTTTGGAGCATAAGCTGAAAGCTACTACTTTTGCACCCGCTTTCCAAGAGAAGAAAGCCTTGATAAGTTGACTTAGTGTAAAAGCGTACGACAGCTTAAAATAAGAACAAAAAAACTTCCGGAAAGTTTTGGATGTTATTGAATAAAGTTCTTATCTTTGCAGTCCGATTCGCAAAGAAACGCGGTTTGTTTTTCTTCTTTACCTTCTTTCCCTTTCGCAAGAGAGCCTGAGAAACGATATAAAAAGAAAAATTAAAAAAAAAACTTCCGAAAACGTTTGGCAGTTAAAATAAAACCCCTTACCTTTGCACCCGCTTTTGAAACGAAAGCAACCAAGTTCTTTGAAATATTGATAAACAATACAAGTAGTACAAGAAAAAAATAGAACCGTCAATGCTTGTTGGATACATAGCAGTATGTATCTGATGACAGGTATTAATGAAGTCAATAAATTGTACGGCATCCTGAACAGAGCAAATACCATTCTTTCATAGGAATGATAACAATACTTTTACAATGAAGAGTTTGATCCTGGCTCAGGATGAACGCTAGCTACAGGCTTAACACATGCAAGTCGAGGGGCAGCATTCCAGTTTGCTTGCAAACTGGAGATGGCGACCGGCGCACGGGTGAGTAACACGTATCCAACCTGCCGATAACTCGGGGATAGCCTTTCGAAAGAAAGATTAATATCCGATAGTATATTAAAACCGCATGGTTTTACTATTAAAGAATTTCGGTTATCGATGGGGATGCGTTCCATTAGTTTGTTGGCGGGGTAACGGCCCACCAAGACTACGATGGATAGGGGTTCTGAGAGGAAGGTCCCCCACATTGGAACTGAGACACGGTCCAAACTCCTACGGGAGGCAGCAGTGAGGAATATTGGTCAATGGACGAGAGTCTGAACCAGCCAAGTAGCGTGAAGGATGACTGCCCTATGGGTTGTAAACTTCTTTTATATGGGAATAAAGTGGTCCACGTGTGGATTTTTGTATGTACCATATGAATAAGGATCGGCTAACTCCGTGCCAGCAGCCGCGGTAATACGGAGGATCCGAGCGTTATCCGGATTTATTGGGTTTAAAGGGAGCGTAGGTGGACAGTTAAGTCAGTTGTGAAAGTTTGCGGCTCAACCGTAAAATTGCAGTTGATACTGGCTGTCTTGAGTACAGTAGAGGTGGGCGGAATTCGTGGTGTAGCGGTGAAATGCTTAGATATCACGAAGAACTCCGATTGCGAAGGCAGCTCACTGGACTGCAACTGACACTGATGCTCGAAAGTGTGGGTATCAAACAGGATTAGATACCCTGGTAGTCCACACAGTAAACGATGAATACTCGCTGTTTGCGATATACAGTAAGCGGCCAAGCGAAAGCATTAAGTATTCCACCTGGGGAGTACGCCGGCAACGGTGAAACTCAAAGGAATTGACGGGGGCCCGCACAAGCGGAGGAACATGTGGTTTAATTCGATGATACGCGAGGAACCTTACCCGGGCTTAAATTGCATTTGAATAATCTGGAAACAGGTTAGCCGCAAGGCAAATGTGAAGGTGCTGCATGGTTGTCGTCAGCTCGTGCCGTGAGGTGTCGGCTTAAGTGCCATAACGAGCGCAACCCTTATCTTCAGTTACTAACAGGTCATGCTGAGGACTCTGGAGAGACTGCCGTCGTAAGATGTGAGGAAGGTGGGGATGACGTCAAATCAGCACGGCCCTTACGTCCGGGGCTACACACGTGTTACAATGGGGGGTACAGAAGGCCGCTACCTGGTGACAGGATGCTAATCCCAAAAGCCTCTCTCAGTTCGGATCGAAGTCTGCAACCCGACTTCGTGAAGCTGGATTCGCTAGTAATCGCGCATCAGCCATGGCGCGGTGAATACGTTCCCGGGCCTTGTACACACCGCCCGTCAAGCCATGAAAGCCGGGGGTACCTGAAGTACGTAACCGCAAGGAGCGTCCTAGGGTAAAACTGGTAATTGGGGCTAAGTCGTAACAAGGTAGCCGTACCGGAAGGTGCGGCTGGAACACCTCCTTTCTGGAGCGATGCCGTTACAATGACTTTCATCGGTTCTATAATTGTACTACTGGTACTTGTTTATTTATAACATATAGATCAACCATCTATAGAAGTATAGATAGAGATAAACAAGAGAAATAAAGAAGCCGAGTCTAACATATCAGGTAGACAAGGTTGAACTAGTCCTATAGCTCAGTTGGTTAGAGCGCTACACTGATAATGTAGAGGTCGGCAGTTCAACTCTGCCTGGGACTACTCCGAACAAAAGTTGTCTGTTTTCATTGTCCATTGTCAATTGTAACAGTCAATAACTCTTGGGGGATTAGCTCAGCTGGCTAGAGCATCTGCCTTGCACGCAGAGGGTCAACGGTTCGAATCCGTTATTCTCCACCATCTCTGAACAAGAGAAACGATCTTTGACATGATGTACAAAAAGTAAAATTTAGTAAAGAGCTAAAAGTATATATCGAACCGTACGTTTTAAGTACCGCGATATTAAGTGTTCGGGTTTAATACCTGACACTTGATATTTAATACTTGAAAGTAAGTTTGAAAGAAAGTAAGCAAGGGCGCATGGCGGATGCCTTGGCTCTCGGAGGCGATGAAGGACGTGATAAGCTGCGATAAGCTCTGGGTAGGTGCAAATAACCTTTGATCCAGAGATTTCCGAATGGGACAACCCGGCATTCTGAAGGAATGTCATCCATCTTTGATGGAGGCTAACGCAGGGAACTGAAACATCTTAGTACCTGCAGGAAAAGAAAATAATAATGATTCCCCTAGTAGTGGCGAGCGAACGGGGAATAGCCCAAACCACCCATGTTACGGCATGTGTGGGGTTGTAGGACCACGATGTCGCAAGACATTTGACGAATAGAATCCTCTGGAAAGTGGAACCATAGACGGTGATAGTCCTGTATATGAAGTCAGATTAAGCGTAGTGGTATCCTGAGTAGCGCGGGACACGAGAAATCTTGCGTGAATCTGCCGGGACCATCCGGTAAGGCTAAATACTCCCGAGAGACCGATAGCGAACCAGTACTGTGAAGGAAAGGTGAAAAGCACTTCGAACAGAAGAGTGAAATAGTCCCTGAAACCGTGCGCCTACAAGCGGTCGGAGCTGCGTAAGCAGTGACGGCGTGCCTTTTGCATAATGAACCTACGAGTTACTTTTTCCGGCAAGGTTAAGCATCTTGAGATGTGCAGCCGAAGCGAAAGCGAGTCTGAACAGGGCGTCGAGTCGGAAGGAGTAGACGCGAAACCAAGTGATCTACCCTTGGTCAGGTTGAAGGTTAGGTAACACTAACTGGAGGACCGAACCGATAAGCGTTGAAAAGCTTCCGGATGAACTGAGGGTGGGGGTGAAAGGCTAATCAAACTTGGAGATAGCTCGTACTCCCCGAAATGCATTTAGGTGCAGCCTTGTGAGTTACTAATGTGAGGTAGAGCGACTGATAAGATGCGAGGGCTTCACCGCCTATCAAGTCTTGATAAACTCCGAATGCGCATTAGTTCTATCACAGGAGTGAGGGCATGGGTGCTAAGGTCCATGTCCTAAAGGAGAAGAATCCAGACCATCAGCTAAGGTCCCGAAATAAACACTAAGTTGAACTAACGAAGTCAGATTGCTAAGACAGCTAGGATGTTGGCTTGGAAGCAGCCATTCATTTAAAGAGTGCGTAACAGCTCACTAGTCGAGGAGTTTGGCGTGGATAATAATCGGGCATCAAGTGTTTTACCGAAGCTATGGGATCAGTAATGATCGGTAGGGGAGCATTCCACTCTGCGTCGAAGGTGAAGCGTGAGCTTTGCTGGAGCGTGTGGAAAAGCAAATGTAGGTATAAGTAACGATAAAGGGGGTGAGAAACCCCCTCGCCGAAAGACTAAGGTTTCCTGATCAACGCTAATCGGATCAGGGTTAGTCGGGTCCTAAGGCTCAGCCGAACGGTGAGGCCGATGGCAGAACAGGTTAATATTCCTGTACTACCTTAAGGAGTGACGTGGAGACGGAGGCGTGACAGCGCCGCGGACTGACGGAATAGTCCGTTGAAGGGTGTAGATGTTGATCATCCCAGGCAAATCCGGGATGAGAGTCGAACCTGATAGTATGGAACGTTCTTCGGAACAATCCAATAGTGCGTGTAATCATACTCCCAAGAAAATCCGCTAAACTTAATCCTTAAGGTACCCGTACCGCAAACGGACACACGTAGTCGGGTTGAATATACTAAGGCGCTTGAGTGATTCACGGTTAAGGAACTAGGCAAATTGACCCTGTAACTTCGGGATAAAGGGTCCCAACGAGAGTTGGGCGCAGAGAATAGGTCCAGGCAACTGTTTAACAAAAACACAGGGCTGTGCGAAATTGAAAGATAATGTATACAGCCTGACACCTGCCCGGTGCTGGAAGGTTAAGAGGAGATGTCATCGCAAGAGAAGCATTGAATTGAAGCCCCAGTAAACGGCGGCCGTAACTATAACGGTCCTAAGGTAGCGAAATTCCTTGTCGGGTAAGTTCCGACCTGCACGAATGGTGTAATGATCTGGACACTGTCTCAACCGTGAGCTCAGTGAAATTGTAGTATCGGTGAAGATGCCGATTACCCGCGATGGGACGAAAAGACCCCGTGAACCTTTACTATAGCTTAACATTGAATTTGGGTAATTGATGTGTAGGATAGGCCGGAGACTTTGAAGCGCAGACGCCAGTTTGTGTGGAGTCGCTGTTGAAATACGGCCCTTTGATTATTTGAGTTCTAACTCGTAGTTGCGAGGACACTGTTTGGTGGGTAGTTTGACTGGGGTGGTCGCCTCCAAAATAGTAACGGAGGCTTCTAAAGGTGCCCTCAGGACGATTGGTAACCGTCCGCAGAGTGTAATGGCATAAGGGCGCTTGACTGGGAGACTTACAAGTCGATCAGGTAGGAAACTAGAGCATAGTGATCCGGTGTTTCCGTATGGAAGGGACATCGCTCAAAGGATAAAAGGTACTCCGGGGATAACAGGCTGATCCCTCCCAAGAGCTCATATCGACGGAGGGGTTTGGCACCTCGATGTCGGCTCGTCACATCCTGGGGCTGGAGAAGGTCCCAAGGGTTGGGCTGTTCGCCCATTAAAGTGGCACGCGAGCTGGGTTCAGAACGTCGTGAGACAGTTCGGTCTCTATCTATCGTGGGCGTATGAAATTTGCGTGGCTCTGACACTAGTACGAGAGGACCGTGTTGGACTGACCGCTGGTTTACCAGTTGTGCCGCCAGGTGCATTGCTGGGTATCTAAGTCGGGATTGGATAAGTGCTGAAAGCATCTAAGTACGAAGCCAGCCACAAGATTAGATTTCTTAGGGTCGTTAAAGACGATGACGTTGATAGGATGCAGGTGTAAAGGTGGTAACATCAAAGCCGAGCATTACTAATTGCCCGTCCACTTTCTTCCGGCTTTGTACGGATTGGATATATACGTTTAGCGAACGTATCAGCAAGTTCATTCATTTGAATCTGATATCTTACTTGAATTTTACTTTTCATCATGTCATAACCTTATTGAATTCATTCAGGTGGTTATAGCACGAGGGTTCCACCTCTTCCCATTCCGAACAGAGAAGTTAAGCCTCGTCACGCCGATGGTACTGCGTAACAGTGGGAGAGTAGGTAGCCGCCGTTTTAAAGAGGAGGTTGTGTCAAAACGCTGGCACAACCTTTTTTTATGCACAAAGCCCAGACTTTCACAAGCCCGGGCTTTGTTATTACCCAAAGTTTTTGTATCTTTAGGCATAAAGTTTTTCGTTATGGCAAAGTTACATTTTCGTCCTTACCTTCCCAACCAAACCGTTCTTTTTCCCGGAAGAATTGATGAAAACATAGCAGCGAACGATCCGGTTCGCATAGTTAATACTGTTGTTGATAATCTCAATCTTGACAATTTCAAGAAGCTTTATAAAGCAACCGGTCGTTGTCCTTATCATCCTAAAATGATGCTTAAGGTGATTATCTACGCCTACATGAACAATATCTATTCGTGCCGCAAAATAGAGAAGCTTCTCCTACGTGATATTCATTATATCTGGCTTTCCGGTAATGAACATCCGGATTTTATTACCATCAACCGTTTTCGAAACCGTGTAAAAGAGGAAATAAATACCGTATTCACGCAGTTGGTTCTTGTCCTTGCCGACAAAGGTTTCATCAGCCTTGACGTAGAGTATATCGACGGTACCAAGATTGAGTCCAAAGCCAACAAATATACTTTTGTCTGGCGCAAGACAGTCGAAAAGAACCGTACAAAGCTGATGGATAAGATCCGCATTCTCCTGGAGCAGGTGGATGAAGTCATAGCCCAAGAGAACTCCATGAAAGATACACCCGTAGAGTTCACTCCCGCCATGCTCTCAGATATAGTGAATGAACTTAAAGAGGTGCTGGAACACCAGCCTGTAACAAAGGACAAGGAACAAAAGAAGGTCATCCGGGAAAAGAAGAAACAGGTCCGGGAACTTGAGGAGTACCGTGACAAGTTGATAGAATACGACAACCATCTTGATACTCTTGGAGAACGCAACTCCTACTCCAAGACCGATCCTGATGCCACCTTCATGCGCATGAAAGAAGACGCCATGAGAAACGGACAGACCAAACCCGGATATAATCTGCAAATAGGTACCGAGAACCAATTCCTCATAGACTTCCGACTGTTTCCCAACCCAACCGACACACTGACCCTCATACCTTTCTTCCACTCCTTTGAGCAACGCTATAACCGCTTACCAACTGTCGGTGTGGCAGACTCCGGTTACGGCTCGGAAGAAAATTATCGGTTCATGCAAGATAATGGGATAGAAGCCTTTGTCAAGTACAACTACTTCCATAAAGAACAGCGTCCCCGTTATACCCCCAATCCATTCCATGCGGAGAGTCTCCATTACAATGCGGGGGAGGATTATTACGTTTGTCCTATGGGGCAGCACATGAACCGTATAGGAACTAGACGTGACAAAACAGCAAGCGGATACATCACCGAAAGTGCCCGATATAAAGCACAAAGATGTGAAGGGTGTCCTTTGTGTGGCAGTTGCTTTAAAGCTCGGGGGAACCGTATGATAGAAGTCAACCACCGGTTAAACCAATACAAACGGCAGGCACGGGAAAGGTTACTCTCGGAAGAAGGCATCAGGCATAGGGGAAGGCGATGTATAGAACCGGAAGCAGTTTTTGGACAAATGAAACACAACATGGCATACAAAAGGTTCCGGCATGTGGGAGAAGACAAGGTTACAATGGACTTTGCCTTCTTTGCTATAGCTTTTAATATCAAAAAGATGTGTACAAAACTACTAAAAGCAGGAAAGAGAAGGAGTGCACACACTATATTTATCTTTATCAGACCACGTGTGACTCAAAATACGACGAATATTAAGCCTTATTACCTAATTACTGAAAAAATAGTCGCATAGACAAAAAAGAGGAACGACTATTTTATATTAAAAAAAGAAGGGGATGTGCCTTAGTTTTGACACAGCCCCTTTCTGTGTTTTGGCGGTTTAGGAAATGATTTCATGCTTTCTTCAACGCTTCTTTAGAAGAAACAGGATTTAAATTAAGGGCGGATAAAAGCCAGTCTTTTCTCTTCTTCCGCAAATAAAATAGCAGTATTCACTAATGCCAGATGTGAATAGGCTTGTGGAAAGTTTCCTAATTGCTCTTTTGTGTCGAAATCAATATCTTCACTGAATAATCCCAGATGATTGGAATATTTCAATACTTCATCGAACAAACACCGTGCTTCTTCCTTCTTTCCGGTGACGAACAAGGCTCGTACAAGCCAGAATGTGCAAATAGTAAAGGCGGAAGTGGGTAAACCGAAATCATCTTCATTATTATAGCGATACATCAGCCCTTTGTGGAAGAGTGCATTCTTTACGGACTCTACTGTTTTATGGTAGCGAATGTCATCTGCTTCAATAAATCCATAAGGTTCCATTAACAATAAAGAAGAGTCCATAGCTTGATTGTCATAAGTCTGTGTGAAGCTCTGGAGCTTCTCGTTCCAGCCGTGCTGCATCACGTCTTTTCTGATTTTGTCTGCTTCCTGTTGCCAGCGTTCGCTGTAGTTATATTTATTCAGCATACCTGCGATTTTTGCTCCACGATCTAAAGCTACCCAGCACATTATTTTCGAAGATACAAAATGTTGTTTCTCTCCTCTGATTTCCCAGATGCCTTTATCAGGCTTTTGCCAGTTCTCTATTACAGTTGCCAGAATACTTTTCACCACTTCCCACATATCTTCTATTTCATCCAGAGTGCCGGGCATCAGTCGGTAATATTGATAAATTAAGTCCATCAGATACCCGAAGGAGTCATTTTGCTTTTGGTGGTAGGCATCATTGCCTATTCTCACAGGTACGGAGTTCTTGTAGCCGGACAGATGGTTAAGCATCACTTCTGTTAATTTACGCTCGCCGCGGATGCCATACATTATCTGGTAGTCGTGCTTGGCTACGAAAGTTGCCTGAATGAATTTCATAAAACGTTTGGCTGCACCGGTATGTCCTGTCTGAAACATCGTTTCAATGGCCATAGATGCATCTCGGAGCCAGCAAAAGCGATAATCCCAGTTTCGTACGTCACCAACCGACTCCGGTAAGCTGGTTGTTATTGCAGCAAGTACTGCCCCATTATAATATGACATAAGTTTCAGCACCAACAGGCTGCGTTCAATCACATCATTGTATAAGGTGTATTTTTTCCCCCGGTTTGTCCAGTTTAACCAGCATACAAGGGTACGGCAATATTCGATTTTCTCCCGTTCAATGTCGATCGGAATTACTTTCTCATTATAAGAGAGTAACAGGAATTCATCCTTCTCAAGTATTATCTCTTTTTTTCCGGCAATATCCTGCAATGGCAGGGAGGCATATAGATATTGTCTGTCTTTATTCTCGGAAGAACAATATGTTTCTATATACTGAGAGGTGATGTTGAGAATCACTTTGCCTCGTGCATAGTCAGGAGCCGGTTGATAATTCACTTTGAATCGGGGCTTCCCTTTCAGCCAATGTATATAGCGATATAATTCTGCCGGCAGATAGTGGCCTGTACCGTCCTTGGAACGATAGCAGGGCATATAATCGAGAACAACGAATTCTCCTTCTCTGGAGGAGAACTGTGTAGAAAGAATATTAGTATGAGGTACATAGCTTTGAGTAATCCGGTAATCATCGGATACCTCGAACCCGAAGCTTCCTCCTTTTTCGCGATCGAGCAGACTCGCGAAGATGGAAGGGGAGTCGAAATCGGGAAAGCATAACCATTCGATATTTCCTGTTTCGGAAATAAGGGCTGCCGTACGGCAGTTGCCTGTTATACCATAATTCAGAGTATTCATAACGGTTGTTTTATTTAGTTTTCAATAAATCCTTGAAGAAGTCGAGAGCGGAGGCAAGCCGTTTTTTCACCGTGCTGTTAGTATTGATACCGCTTCCCTTTTGTCTGCCTATAATGGCTTGCAGGAAAGGAAGTACATCGGTCTGAGACGGTAAATTGTAATTGGCTATTTCCGAAATACTGCCTACTTTGACAGTAACGGCATTTAAGGGCAAAGCCTGAAACATATCATCATCTGTCGTATCGTCTCCCATTGCTATCACAAAGTCGTAGCGCTTGTTGGATAACAACCGGTTTACTTCCGATCCTTTGTTGTAGTCTGGCGATTTGATTTCAATGACCTTGTTCCCCTGCAGGATTTGTAACTTTTGTCTGGTACAAATGGAAATTAGTGCATTGACCAGCTGTTGTGCTCTCAAAGTTCCCAACCAGGCATCACTTTCGCGGTAATGCCATGCCAGTGCCGTCTCTTTTACTTCCAGTCGCGAACGGGGAGTTTTGTCCACAAACATTTGCAGGATGGACTGAAGTCCGGTGCTCCATTCCAATTTCTTTATATTTTTGTGCCATACACCATTTTCCTTATAGAAAGCTCCATGTTCGGCTGCCATGCAGACAGGGAGCGAACCGAGCCATTTCTCTAATGTAAAATGATCCCGGCCACTATTGATGACAATATGGTTGGAGGGATCAGCAGTCATCTGCTGTAAAATAGAAATAAGTTCGGGAGTCGGTTTCGCATCCTCGGGGCGTGTCTTGAGCGCTGCCAGTGTTCCGTCGTAATCCAGTAAGATCAGGCGTTGTTTTGCCTGATTGTATTTCAGCTTGATTTGCGCAATGGTTGCTGCAGTGATACGTTTTTTCCGTAACGAATCGTTCTTCATACAAGTCATGTCCAGGCCATTTACAAAGTCGGCAGCCCATTTATTGACTGTTTGTACGGACAATATCTTCTGCATACGCTGCAAACGTAACTTTTGTTCCTCTGCCGGCATTTCCAGGGCCTGGCAGATAGCATTCTCTATTTGTCCCGAATCATTCGGGTTGATTTGAATAGCATCTGTCATCTCTACTGCGGCTCCTGCCATTTCACTGAGGATAAGTACACCAGTGTTATCGCATTTGGAAGCTACATATTCTTTGGCTACCAGATTCATGCCGTCGCGTAAGGGAGTTACCAGGGCAATATCGGCTACATAATACATGGCAGTAAGTTCTTCTAATGAAAAGCCATGATAGAAATAACAGACGGGAGTCCAGTTCATCGTGGAGTAGCGCCCGTTGACAGAACCTATTTCTTCATCTATCTTCGTTTTCAGCTCTGCATAACTTCCTACGTGATCGCGGGAAGGAACGATTACCATTGCCAATGTTACTTTTCCATGATACTCTGGATGATGTTCGAGAAAACTGGAAAAGCCATGCAGCCGGTGGAGGATTCCTTTGCTATAGTCCAGCCGGTCTACGGATAAGATTAATTTGTGGTTACCGAAAAGGGTCCGGTTGCGGTCGATGGCTTGCCGCACTACAGGATTTTGGGAGGCATTGTGATAGAGCTCATAGTTGATTCCCATGGGCAGAGCATCTACCCTTACTACTCGGTTACCAATTTGTATTTCGTCCAGTTTGAAGTCGATGTGCAGTACCCGCTCTACGGCACTGATAAAGTGACGCATATAGTCGTGGGTATGGAAAGCGATAAAGTCCGCTCCCAGCAATCCTTTCAGTATTTCGGCACGTTCCGGAAGGATACGGAAAAGTTCGTAAGAAGGAAAGGGGATGTGATGGAAATAGCCGATACAGAGTTCCGGATATACTTTTCTTAGCATACCGGGGAGTAACATCAGCTGATAATCTTGAATCCACACTTTGTCTCCGGGACGTATCAAGCGGCAAATCTCATCACAGAAAAGTTGATTGACTACTTGATAAGACTGCCAGAAACACTTCTTATATAAGGTATAAGCATAAAAGTAATGGCACATAGGCCAGATAGTACTGTTACTGTATCCTTCGTAGTAGTTTCTGATGTGTGCCTCTGATAAAAAGACCGGATGGAAATTCAGTTCCAGCAGTTTTTCGTTGATTTCCTGTTTGTCTTTTTCCTTATTAACGCATATTCCGGGCCATCCTATCCAATGCTTCTCATAAGATGTCTCAAGAGAATCTAATCCCGTTGTCACTCCGCCTTCACTGCGTGAAAAGACGAATGTGTCATTCGGGTTGGCAACCTTTACGGGTAATCTGTTTGATATAATATATAGTTTCATACCTGCTGAAGGGCAAAGTATATACCAATTAGCCTCTTTTATCCATTAAGCGTTTATTATCAGTGTGTTATCTTTTGATGACCAGTTTATTTCACCTTTTCAAAATGGGAATACTCTTTCGTTTTGAAAATCGATCCTTACATTTTGTTTGGAAAGCAGTAACCTTTTCAAAATAGGGATGCTTTTTCAAAATGGTAGGGTCTGATGGGAACCTATGAGCAGAATGAATTATTGTATTGCTCTATCAATCAGTTTATTGTTGTTTACTCCATTGTTTTGGCACGCATTTGGCATACTGTCTACCAAGAAATTTTAAAATAATCATTTAAACGAAAAAACATGGAAGTAACACTATCATTTATTTTTTGCCTGTTAAGCGGCTTTGCCTGCTTCTGGCTGTTTTGGAAATGTGTAGACTGGTTTGAAAAGATCTAAAAAGAAGGAGAAGGAATTATGTACACAGCATTATTTGTATTAGGTATTGCAATCTTCGGTTATTTGATGTATGTACTCATCAGACCCGAGAAGTTTTAAAGTTATACAGTTTAAGGTAAAAGTATGAATACAGAAATTTTAGGTGTGGTTGCGCAGATCGCTTTGATGGTGATTCTGGCTTATCCACTGGGAAAATATATTGCCAGGGTTTATAAAGGAGAGAAAACCTGGTCGGATTTTATGGTTCCTGTTGAAAGAATCATTTATAAAGTATGCGGAATTGATCCCAAGGAAGAAATGAACTGGAAACAGTTCCTGAAAGCATTACTGATTTTGAATGCTTTCTGGTTTTTCTGGGGAATGGTATTGTTGGTTTCGCAGGGATGGTTGCCTTTGAATCCAGACGGTAACGGGCCGCAGACACCGGATCAGGCTTTCAATACCTGTATCAGTTTTATGGTCAACTGTAATTTACAGCACTATAGCGGCGAAAGCGGATTGACTTATTTCACACAGCTGTTTGTCATTATGCTCTTCCAGTTTATTACCGCTGCAACCGGTATGGCTGCTATGGCCGGTATTATGAAAAGCATGGCTGCAAAGACAACAAAAACAATCGGTAACTTCTGGCATTTTCTGGTATTGAGTTGTACCCGTATCCTGCTGCCGCTTTCTTTGATTGTAGGTTTCATCCTGATTCTTCAGGGAACCCCGATGGGATTTGACGGAAAGATGCAGGTGACTACTCTTGAAGGACAGGAGCAGATGGTTTCTCAAGGACCTACGGCTGCAATTGTACCTATCAAACAATTAGGTACAAATGGTGGCGGTTACTTTGGCGTGAACTCTTCTCATCCGTTGGAAAACCCTACTTATCTTACCAATATGGTGGAATGCTGGTCTATCTTGATTATTCCGATGGCAATGGCATTGGCATTAGGGTTCTATACTCGCAGGAAGAAACTGGCTTATAGTATTTTCGGTGTGATGCTTTTCGCCTTTTTGGTGGGTGTCTGCATCAATGTCAGTCAGGAGATGGGCGGAAATCCCCGTATCGATGCATTGGGAATTGCGCAGGATAATGGCGCGATGGAAGGTAAAGAGGTTCGTTTGGGTGCCGGAGCTACAGCCCTCTGGAGTATTGTGACTACTGTTACTTCCAACGGTTCAGTGAATGGTATGCATGATTCTACTATGCCGTTGTCTGGTATGATGGAGATGCTGAATATGCAGATTAATACTTGGTTTGGTGGTGTCGGTGTAGGCTGGATGAACTATTATACATTTATTATTATCGCGGTATTTATTAGTGGTTTGATGGTAGGGCGTACACCGGAGTTTCTGGGCAAGAAAGTAGAAGCCCGTGAAATGAAGATAGCTACGATCGTAGCATTGTTGCATCCGTTCGTCATATTGGTGTTTACTGCTATCTCAAGTTATATATATACACATCATCCGGACTTTGTAGAAAGTGAGGGTGGATGGCTGAATAATCTCGGATTCCATGGCTTGAGTGAACAACTCTATGAGTATACGTCTTCTGCCGCTAACAATGGTTCAGGTTTTGAAGGACTGGGCGATAATACTTATTTCTGGAACTGGACATGTGGTATTGTGCTTATACTTAGTCGTTTCCTTCCTATAATCGGACAGGTTGCCATTGCCGGTCTGCTGGCTCAGAAGAAGTTTATTCCCGAGAGTGCCGGAACATTGAAGACTGATACGCTGACTTTCGGTATAATGACATTTGTCGTAATCTTTATTATTGCTGCTCTGTCATTCTTCCCGGTACATGCTTTAAGTACAATCGCCGAACATTTAAGTTTGTAATTCTGAATTAGAGAGATATGAAAAATATGAAATCAGCTTCTTTGTTTCAAAAGGAGCAAGTTATAGAAAGCTTGAAACAGTCATTCGTGAAGTTAAATCCACGTCTGATGATAAAGAACCCGATCATGTATACGGTCGAAGTGGCTACGGTGGTCATGTTGTTTGTGACACTTTACTCCATCATAAACCCTTCACAAGGTTCGTTTGCTTACAACATAGCTGTGTTTATCATTCTGTTTATCACACTGTTGTTTGCCAATTTTGCCGAAGCTATTGCCGAAGCACGGGGAAAGGCGCAAGCCGATAGTCTGCGTAAAACACGTGAGGAGACACCTGCCAAAAAGGTAGAAGGCAATAAAATAGTGACTGTCAGTTCTTCGCAATTAAAGAAAGGAGACGTGTTTGTTTGTGAAGCCGGAGATGTGATTCCGTCCGATGGTGAAATAATCGAAGGACTGGCTTCTATCGATGAAAGTGCGATTACAGGGGAGTCTGCTCCGGTAATTAGGGAAGCAGGTGGTGATAAGAGTTCGGTGACAGGCGGTACGAAAGTATTGTCAGATCATATAAAAGTAATGGTGACCACTCAGCCGGGAGAAAGTTTTCTGGATAAAATGATTGCGCTGGTAGAAGGTGCGTCTCGTCAGAAAACTCCGAATGAGATAGCACTGACTATTCTGCTGGCCGGTTTTACACTTGTCTTTGTCATTGTGTGTGTGACGTTAAAACCGTTTGCCGATTACAGCAATACTGTCATTACCATTGCTTCACTTATTTCTTTGTTTGTATGCCTGATTCCGACAACAATCGGAGGACTTCTTTCTGCTATCGGTATTGCCGGTATGGACCGTGCACTACGTGCGAATGTGATAACAAAATCGGGCAAGGCAGTGGAAACTGCCGGCGATATTGATACCTTGTTGCTGGATAAGACCGGAACTATCACCATCGGTAATCGTAAAGCTACCCATTTTCACACTGCGCCGGGCATTGATCTGCACGCTTTTGTAGAAAACTGTCTGCTTTCCTCTCTGTCCGATGAAACTCCGGAAGGCAAATCAATCGTAGAACTGGGACGTGAATCGGGCATCCGTATGCGCAGCTTGAATACGACCGGTGCGCGGATGATTAAGTTTACAGCCGAAACCAAGTGTTCGGGCGTTGATCTGCCGGATGGAACTCAGATTCGTAAAGGAGCTTTTGATGCTATCCGTAAGATAGTGGAAAGTGCCGGAAATAAATTTCCGAAAGAGGTGGAAGAGGTGATTGCTGCTATTTCAAGCAATGGTGGTACGCCCTTGGTGGTATGTGTAAACCAGAAAGTGACGGGAGTGATTGAATTGCAGGATATCATCAAGCCGGGCATTCAGGAACGTTTCGAACGCTTGCGCAAGATGGGAGTGAAAACGGTTATGGTGACCGGCGATAATCCGCTGACTGCCAAATATATTGCAGAGAAGGCAGGTGTGGATGATTTTATTGCCGAAGCCAAGCCGGAAGATAAAATGGAATATATCAAGAAGGAGCAGCAGTCCGGTAAACTGGTGGCAATGATGGGGGATGGAACCAATGATGCTCCTGCTTTGGCTCAGGCAAATGTCGGAGTGGCAATGAATAGTGGTACACAGGCTGCGAAAGAGGCCGGTAATATGGTCGATCTGGATAATGATCCAACGAAACTGATTGAGATTGTGGAAATCGGTAAACAGTTGCTGATGACTCGTGGTACACTGACTACTTTCTCTATTGCCAACGATGTGGCTAAGTATTTTGCCATTGTTCCTGCTTTGTTTATGGTGGCTATTCCCGAATTGGCAGCACTGAATATTATGCAGTTGCATAGTCCTGAAAGTGCGATTCTTTCGGCAGTCATCTTCAATGCCATTATTATTCCGATTCTGATTCCATTGGCTTTGCGTGGCGTTCAGTACAAGCCGATAGGTGCAAGTGCCTTACTTCGCCGGAATCTGTTGATTTATGGGGTGGGCGGTGTGATTGCTCCTTTTATCGGAATCAAGTTGATCGATTTATTAGTAGGTTTATTCTTTTAATTAAAAAACAATAGCGATGAAAACTTTATTTAAATCACTAAAGATAACTCTCGTTTTCTGTGTCTTTTTTTCCGTGTTCTATATTCTTGTTTTGTGGTTGTTTGCACAGGTTGCAGGTCCTAATAAGGGAAATGCTGAAGTAGCCACACTGGATGGAAAAGTGGTAGGTGCGGCTAATGTAGGTCAGATGTTTACGAAAGACATTTATTTCTGGGGACGTCCTTCGTGTGCCGGAGACGGCTATGATGCCACCAGCTCTTCCGGTAGTAACAAAGGACCTACGAATCCTGAATATCTGGCTGAAGTCGAAGCACGTATCGACACTTTTCTGGTACATCACCCTTATCTGAGCCGTAAAGAAGTTCCGGCGGAGATGGTAACAGCAAGTGCTTCCGGTCTCGATCCGAATATTACTCCACAATGTGCGTACGTGCAGGTAAAGAGAGTGGCACAGGCGCGTGGACTGACGGAGAATCAGGTAAAGGAAATCGTTGATAAAAGTGTGGAGAAACCTTTTCTGGGACTTTTCGGAACGGAGAAGATTAATGTGCTGAAACTGAATATAGCACTGGAAGAGAATAAATAATCAAACAGTAGTGGGCAGCGTTCCTGTCCGAATCGTTTTAGTTATTTATTGCGGTTCAGATAAACAGGGCTGGGCAGGGCGCTGCTCTTTTTTAGAAACATAAAATAAAAAAGATAAATATGAAGACTTTTTTTAGTAAGAAGATTGTTTTGGGATCATTGGTTGCAGCAGTCGTATGCGCATTGAGTATAACAGAGGTAAAAGCACAGGAATTTACAGTGCAGGGCGATGTGGTCAGTTCCTATGTCTGGCGTGGTATGTATCAGGGGGGAGGTGCAGCTTTTCAGCCCACACTAGGTTTTGGGATCGGAAACTTTTCTGTTACCGCATGGGGATCTACTAATTTCAGTGGAGGCAACAAGGAACTGGATCTGACTCTTGCCTATAAGTTGGGTGAAGCAGGCCCTACGCTGACTGTTGCCGACCTGTGGTGGGAAGGTGAAGGAGCATACAAGTATTTTAATTTTAAAAGTCATGAAACGGGACATCATTTTGAAGCGGGATTATCTTATACGCTGCCCGTAGAGAAGTTTCCTTTGTCCGTGGCATGGTATACGATGTTTGCCGGAAAAGACAAGAAACTGAATGATAGCGGAGAACTAAAACAAAATTATTCATCCTATCTGGAACTTAATTATCCTTTCAGTGTGAAAAATGTCGATTTAAATGTAACTTGTGGCGCAGTGCCGTATAAGGCGGAGAGTATATACACGAATAGTGGTTTCGCCGTGACTAATATAGCATTAAAAGGAATGGCAGAGATAAAAATTAATGATAAGTTTTCATTGCCGATATTTGCACAGGCTATATGGAATCCATGTGTTGAAGATGCTTTCTTGGTTTTTGGCGTAACTTTAAGGCCATAGATATAAACTCATGAATTTTTATTATACAGAGACCCGTGGTGATCGTGATGATTATTACGGGTTGAAATAGTTTATAAACAGGAATTAAATAAATGGATATGGATAGAGAACAGAGTGTACAACATTTTTTGGATCTGATCAAGAAGTCTCACCGAGGCAAATTCAAAGTATATATCGGCATGATAGCCGGTGTAGGTAAATCATATCGTATGCTTCAGGAGGCCCATGAATTACTGGACAACGGAGTGGATGTACAAATCGGCTATATTGAGACTCACGGACGTGCGGGAACGGAGGCACTGATGGAAGGATTGCCTGTTATCCCCCGACGTAAAATTTTCTATAAAGGAAAGGAGTTGGAGGAAATGGACGTGGATACAATAATCCGTATTCATCCTGAGATTGTGATTGTGGACGAACTGGCACATACCAATGTGGAAGGCAGTCTGAATGAGAAGCGTTGGCAGGATGTGATGACTCTGTTGGATGAGGGGATTAATGTGATTTCTGCTATCAATATCCAGCATATTGAAAGTGTGAATGAAGAAGTACAGGAGATCACGGGAATTGAAGTGAAAGAACGGGTCCCGGACAGCGTGCTTCAGGAAGCAGACGAGGTTGTGAATATCGACCTGACAGCGGAAGAGTTGATCTCACGTCTGAAAGCAGGAAAGATATACCGTCCGGAAAAGATTCAGACGGCATTGGATAATTTCTTCCGGACCGAGAATATTCTTCAATTGCGCGAACTGGCCCTGAAAGAAGTGGCGCTTCGGGTGGAGAAGAAAGTGGAGAACGAAGTGGTGATGGGTGTTGCAGTCGGCATCAGGCATGAGAAATTTATGGCTTGTATCAGTAGTCATGAGAAGACACCCAGAAGGATTATCAGGAAAGCGGCACGTCTGGCAACACGGTATAATACGACTTTTGTCGCTCTTTATGTGCAGACACCGAAAGAGAGTATGGACAGGATTGATTTGGCTAGTCAGCGTTATCTGTTGAATCATTTTAAACTGGTGGCAGAACTGGGAGGGGAGGTCGTTCAGGTACAGTCGAAGGATATTCTGGGGAGTATTGTCAAAGTTTGTCAGGAAAAACAGATATCGTCTGTCTGTATGGGAATTCCTAATCTGAGATTTCCTCGTGCTATCTGCTCTATACTTGGATATAGAAAGTTTTTAAATAATTTGTCACAAGCTAATGTAGATTTGATTATACTTGCATAATATTAACCGTATGAACGATATGAATATTAAAACCAAACTGATTCTCGGCATCGGGATGCTAGCGGGAATGATTATTTTATTGGTGACGCTTTCTGTTGTGAATCTTCAGTTGCTGACTGCCACAGAGCCCGACAGTCCTGCTGCTATGCCTGCCTTGGAGCGTGCTCTGTTGTGGATTTCCGTTACCGGCGGTATTTGTATATTGACCGGATTGACATTGCTGTATTGGTTGCCCCGAACAATCAGTAAACCCATCAAGGAACTGAAACAAGGGATTCTTGAAATAGCCAATCATAATTATGAAGAACGGCTGGATATGAGAAATAATCAGGAGTTTCGGGAAGTCGCCGAGAGTTTCAACCGTATGGCGGAACGTTTGGCCGAGTATCGGGCAAGTACGTTAGCGGATATTCTTTCTGCCAAGAAATTCATTGAGGCCATCGTGAACAGTATCGACGATCCGATAATCGGCTTGAATATGGACCGTGAGATTTTGTTTATTAATGATAAAGCATTGAATGTGCTCAATCTGAAAAGAGAAAATGTCATACGTAAATCGGCAGAAGAATTGTCTTTGAAGAATGATCTGCTCCGCCGGCTGATTCGTGAACTGGTGACACCAGGCGATCAGAAAGAGCCGCTAAAAATATATGCCGATGATAAAGAAAGCTATTTCAAGGCTTCCTATATCCCCATCATTAATACGGAAGCCGGAAAGGATGAACCCAGCAAATTAGGGGATGTTATTTTGCTGAAGAATATAACGGAATTCAAGGAACTGGATTCTGCCAAGACTACATTTATTTCGACCATTTCACACGAATTGAAAACTCCGATTGCGGCTATCATGATGAGTCTGCAACTATTGGAAGATAAACGTGTCGGTGCGCTGAATGATGAACAGGAACAGTTGTCCAAAAGCATCAAGGAAAATAGCGAACGCCTGTTGAGCATTACGGGTGAATTGCTGAATATGACTCAGGTAGAGGCAGGCAAGCTGCAATTAATGCCGAAGATAACGAAGCCCATTGAACTGATAGAATATGCGATTAAAGCTAATCAGGTACAAGCGGATAAGTTCAATATCCAGATAGAAGTAGAGTACCCGGAAGAGAAAATCGGCAAGCTCTTTGTCGATAGTGAAAAGATAGCTTGGGTATTGACTAATTTGCTCAGCAATGCGATTCGTTATTCTAAAGAAAACGGGCGTGTCGTGATTGGTGCCAGGCAGGAAGGAGATATGATCGACCTGTACGTTCAGGATTTCGGTAAAGGCATCGATCCCCGTTATCACAAGAGTATTTTCGACCGTTACTTCCGTGTTCCCGGCACCAAAGTTCAGGGAAGCGGACTCGGTTTGTCTATTTCGAGAGACTTTGTGGAAGCACATGGTGGTACACTGACGGTAGAAAGTGAATTGGGTAAAGGAAGTCGCTTTGTGATGCGGCTGAAGGCATAAAAAGAAGTGTTCGGAAAGAGTCCGGATTCTGTCGTTGCGATAAAGAAATGTGGCATTCGGCTGAATTTGAAATGAAACTTTGGGAATCAAGACATTGCAGCGTCTTTTAAAATCTTTATATTTGCAGACTAATTGAAGGTAAAGTCAAATTTATACAATATAATAACTTAAAAGAACCAGAATCAGATGAAACAGGACATGATTGTTATCCTTGACTTGGGTAGTCACGAGAATACGGTATTGGCTCGCGCCATCCGTGCATTAGGAGTTTATAGTGAGATTTATCCTCACGATATCACAGTGGAAGAACTGAAAGCATTGCCCAACGTAAAGGGTATTATTATCAATGGTGGACCTAACAATGTGATTGACGGCGTTGCTATTGACGTAGATCCGGCGATTTATACAATGGGTATCCCTGTCATGGCTGCCGGTCACGATAAAGCAACCTGTGCAGTGAAGCTTCCGGCATTTACAGATGATATCGAGGCTATTAAAGCTGCTGTAAAGTCTTTCGTATTCGATACTTGTCAAGCTGAAGCTAATTGGAACATGGCAAACTTTGTCAATGATCAGATCGAACTGGTTAAGCGTCAGGTAGGCGATAAGAAAGTATTGCTGGCATTGTCGGGTGGAGTTGACAGTTCTGTGGTAGCTGCTTTGCTTCTGAAAGCGATCGGTGACAATTTGGTATGTGTGCACGTCAATCATGGTTTGATGCGTAAAGGTGAGTCTGAAGACGTTGTCGAGGTGTTCAGTAACCAGTTAAAAGCCAATCTTATTTATGTAGATGTAACAGATCGTTTCCTGGATAAATTGGCAGGCGTGGAAGATCCCGAACAGAAACGTAAGATTATCGGTGGTGAGTTTATCCGTGTGTTCGAAGAAGAAGCACGTAAACTGGATGGTATCGATTTCTTGGGTCAGGGTACTATTTATCCGGATATTGTGGAGAGTGGAACGAAGACTGCTAAAATGGTGAAATCTCATCATAATGTAGGCGGTCTGCCCGAAGATCTTAAATTCCAGCTTGTAGAACCTTTGCGCCAGTTGTTCAAAGATGAAGTTCGTGCTTGTGGTCTGGAGTTGGGCTTGCCTTATGAGATGGTTTACCGTCAGCCTTTCCCCGGTCCCGGTTTAGGTGTACGTTGTCTGGGAGCAATTACACGTGATCGTTTAGAAGCAGTACGTGAATCTGACGCAATTTTACGTGAGGAATTCCAGATTGCCGGATTGGATAAAAAAGTATGGCAATACTTTACTGTAGTACCCGATTTTAAATCTGTTGGTGTACGTGATAATGCCCGTTCTTTCGATTGGCCGGTGATTATCCGCGCTGTCAATACGGTAGATGCCATGACAGCTACTATTGAACCGGTAGACTGGCCTATTCTGATGAAAATCACAGACCGTATTCTGAAAGAAGTGAAGAATGTGAATCGTGTTTGCTATGATATGTCACCGAAGCCTAATGCGACTATCGAATGGGAATAAAAGTGTAAAATAGAATTGCCCCCGGAAGCTTTATGGATAGCTTTCGGGGGCTTATTCGTTAATTAGCGTCACCTATAGCGTCACCTGCTACCAATTGATGTAAAAAAGAAAAAGGCACCCAGAAGTGGAAGCCTCCCAAATGCCTTATTCTTATCAAGTAGCGGGACCCGGGATTGAACCGGGGACCTCATGATTATGAACCTGCGTCTTCCAAAGGCTGACGCCTTTGAAAGCTACCAGCAGAGCTTCTGATTATAAGGCATTTATGGCTGTTTTGGTTCTTGCCAAATCTTATGTCTGACTTCTAAAATATCTCTTATTTGTTTATTGGTGTAAACCATAGCGCAAACCAAAATGTGACAATAATATGTTACGTTATGGATGCTAATATAGGCATTATTTGTTTTAAATCAAAAGTTTTGGCTAATGGAGAACACCCGTTGATGTTGAGAATTAGCCAAGGTAAGTTACGTTACTTTAAATCTTTGGGAATTTCAATTAAAGCTTCTTGTTGGAATTTTGATAAAGAAGAACCTAAAAGAAACTATCCCAATCGTGAACAGTTATTGAGTATCATGAATCAAACGAGGCAAGAATATGTCAATATGATGTTTGAGTTGAAAGCGCTTGGTAAAGACTTTACTCCACAATCTTTGGCTGAATACGTGGAACGAAGTTGTAATAAACAGAATGTGGGAGATTATATTCAATACATCATACAGTATATGACTGCCGAGAAGCGATTAGGTAATGCCAAGGCTTACATTAGTTGTTATAATTCTGTATTGAGATTCGCAGGTAATTTGGATATATCTTTCACGGATATTGATGTAAATTGGTTAAAGCGTTATGAGCTTTATCTTCGTAAACGTGGTAATTCTGATAATACGATTGGAATACGAATGAGAGAATTACGTGCTGTTTATAATAAAGCAATAGAAGATAATGTGGTGAACGAGAAGTATTATCCTTTTGTAAAATTCAAAATATCTCATTATCGTAAGGGTAAATGCAAGAGGGCAATTCCTAAGGCTGAAATACATAAAATAATGAATGTTGATTTAATGGAGATAACAACTTATTATAGCCCATTACTTCATTTGACCAAAGACTTATTTTCTTTTAGTTATCTTGGTTGTGGTATGAATATGATTGATATAGCATATTTGAAATATTCAGATATTATAAATAATCGAATATGCTTTGTACGACATAAGACAAAGCAGCCTATTACATTTCAACTTTTGCCTCAAGCCGTACAAATTGTAGATAAATATAGGAAACCGGACTCACAGCTGAATGATTATGTTTTCCCAATATTAGACCGTAATTTTCATATTACTGAACAACAGCAATATGACAGGATTAGAAAAGTAATAAAAGGCATGAATAAAGCTCTTAAAAAGATAGGTGCCCATTTGGATATTAGTATTCCGCTAACAACCTATGTTGCGCGTCATTCATTTGCCACAGTATTAAAACGTTCTGGTGTAAACATCGCATTGATAAGCGAATCATTGGGACATACAAGTTTGTCAACGACACAGTATTATCTTGATAGCTTTGAGAATGAGCAAATAGATGAAGCAATGAAGAACCTCCTTTAGAGTTTAATACCATCTAGCAGAATTTACTAGATGGTATTAAAGCTGTGTAATGATTTATATATGTCTGTGAGTCTTAGGATGATATAGTATTGCTACAATATGATTTACATAATCCTTCAATAATATCTATATCTATTTTCTTTAATTCTGTGGCCTCTGGTGTTTCTCTCAATAAAATAACTAATTCATCCTCAACCCTAGAAATTCTGTGTGGAGAGTATCTTTTCCAATAAAAGATACAAATAGAATAGAAAAAATATGCATTTTTATAATCTCCCATTTTATTTAACAGTTGTCCTAGCCAATACGCTATGTAACCTCTATTAATATATCTATTAGATATTTCTTCTTTATAAACAAGTGTAAAAGTTTTTTGATAGCATATCAGAGCATTGTTAAAGTCGTTTGATAGATATAAACATCTACCAATATTTCCATAGAAATAAGAAGGTAGTTCTTCTTGTATATTGTCATTTATTATGTCATAAAGTGAATATCCTCTTAGGAAAAAATCTAAAGCTTCTTTGATTCTTTCTTTATTTCTGGAATCACGTTTAGCAAGATATAATGTATGCTCAATATCTACAGTAATATCAGCTTCTGACTGCTTAAGAAGTAGTAGCCCTTTATCTCCCCATTCAATTGACTTCTCATAATCAAGTTTGTTCCAATAATACTTGCAATACAATTCACATAATATGATATAATGATATCCTTTATTTTTAACAATATCAGCATATCGTTTTATGGTTTGTTCTGCATAATTGAAGTTGCCAAGCTCTGAGGCTATAGTAACAATGCTTGATAAGGTTGATATGAAATTAGGGTATTCGTTTTCAATAGCTTTATTGAAATCTATGGAATCATATGTTAATTTCGTGACTCTGAAAAATTCTTCTATAAAACCAGCAGTTTGTATTGGCACTGAAATTTCTTCTAATGTTACGAGTGCTTTTCTGTAATCTCTTTTATTGATAGCTAATTCAACCTTATTTGTCCATTTTTCATAAAATTGTAAAGTTTCATTTCCGCTAAGTCTTTTTTTGAGGATATATGTAACTTTGTCGTAATAATCAATTATAATGGATATATATTTGCTTTGTTCATTTAATGGTAGAATGTATTTGAGGAAATTTTTAACGAGAGGATGTAGTTCTATTTCTTCCTCTCTACCTGGCTTTGTCTTTGTTACAACTAAATTTAATAATTTTAAATTGTTCAAGGCTCTAGTAAATTGATTGTAATTCAATTCTCCTGCAATAATTTTAGCTATTTCATCTTTTTCTTCAGATTTAATTAATTCAGACAAACACCGTAGTAATATTTTTTGTTTATTGTTTAAAGATTTCCAGAGTTCTCCTAGAATTCGTTCTGATACAATACTTGTTTCTGTCAAATCTCCCCTATTGACACCTTTAGTTATATTACTGATAAATTCTTCTAATTTATCAATACCTCTTGTAGCTTGAGCTGCCAATAAGTTTAACCAAAGTGGGTGTCCTTGTGTTAAATTGTGAAGTTCTTGGTATAGTTTATCCTTCTCTGTATTTCTTATACTGATATTATATTGTTCTAATAGTTCAACACTTTCTTCGTATGGAAATCCTTTTAGTTCAATTTGGAAAAAACCGACATCCGCCTGTTTTATAAAAGGTCTACAAGTAAATATAAATCTGCATTCATGATTTTTCTGCAAAATGTATTCAATGAATATTCTAAAATCATGTTCTGGAATAAACTTCTCGTAATCAATATAAGCATCAATATTATCGAAAACAAATATTATTTTTTTTCCATGTATAGCTTGAAAAAATATATCATATAAATTAGGAAATGGTATATCATTGAAATCTACATCATCATAATCTCTAGAAAAGCGACATATGATTTCAATTAACTTACTTTTCAAACGATGACCTTCTTCTTTAAAATCTCTCCAGTCCCATTGTATCCAACTATGTGACATGTTTTTGTTCAAAATATATGCTGCGGCTAAACTGGATTTACCTTGTCCGCCTAATCCTGTAATAAAAAGAACTTTAAAAAGGTCATTGTTTATTATTTCTAATTCCTTTTTTCTTCCTACCCATTTGAATATATCTGGTGGGCTATCGCAATTATCCCACTGGTTATTGGTGGAAAGAAGATTATTGCTTGTCTCTTTTTGGGGAATAGCTGTTACCTTAGCTACTGGTTCAAAATTATTAATTAGTGATTTAAGTTCTTTAACAATGCTCAAAAAGGCAGAATCGATATTGGGAAATTCTACAACAAATCTGGCGTCCCTAGGGACACCTTGCAATGAGGAAAATTCAGAAGATTCAAAATCACAAGGGCGTAGAAAAACGGGAATAAGCAATATTTCTCCTTTGGAGTGTCTTTCTAAAGTTTTCTTAATTTCGACTTCATTGATGTAGGAGGAACTTAAAAAATCAGAGCTTATTAGAAAAATAGCGACATCTGATTCTTCTAATTTATTTTTGATTGTTGCGTCCCATGAATCACCTATTTTAATTTGTCTATCATCCCATAAGTGTATGATTTTATTTCTTACTAGTCCACTTAAATGAGCTATTAGCTGGTTCTTATATTCTTCATCTTTATGAGAATATGAAATAAATACGTTTTTCATAATATATAATTTTACTACAAAAATATGTATTTTTTTTTAGAAATACACAGAATATGCTTATTTTTGAATGGATAATAATTTGTCACTATAGAGTATATAAAATAGGATAGATGGATATAACAGATAATCTTTTTAGATATATAAATATATACCAAGATAGATATTTCTGGGTATTCGATGGTGATTGGGCTGACCTTACCAATGAGAATTATATCTTTTGCAGAAAATATAATGGTTTCTTACAACAACTTCCCCCTAAAGTCACGGAAAGTACTTTTTATAAACATGAGAAATTACAAGAGTATCTAGCCAAGCTACATCTTGATAAAGAAGCTTTCTGGGGATTGATTATTTATATTTATACTCTGCACCTTGTAAAATACTGCGGGAAGTATACGGCAAAGCTTTCCAATAATAATGAAGCAAAAAGAGTGCAGGATTTTGTGAAAGCGAATATTGATAATTTAGAAGTGATAGTAAGGATAAAAGGAGAAAAAAGGCGACGTCCTTTCTCTGTTACAGATAAGATTGTCTTAGTCTCGTTATTTCCAATATTTGGAGAAAATCTATCAAACGATAGAGCCAATGAAATACGGATTCTATTAAAAGAATGCATTGATAATGAAAATACCATATTAAATATTACTATTAGAGCTAAAAAGGCTGTGAAATCAGATGTTATTACTTTATCAAATAAAAAAGATATAGAACGAGTGTTTGTATTAGCAGAACCAACTCATAAACTATTTGACGATAATGACTATCTTTATATAAACAAGGATACTCCGAAAGCAGAAAGTGAGAGAGCTTTTAATTTCTTCTTTGTAACGGAGCTGCTAAAAGCTATTCGTTTAATTATTCCCAATGAATCAGAATGTGCTACCACGGATGAAAAATATCTTCTTCTTTATACTTTGGATTTTCTTTGTTTGCATTCTTTTGATGATAATACAATACATTTGAATAAAGATGAAGAACTATATTATCGTAATAGATTGGAATATTACAATAAACTTCTTATAGATTACGAAGGATATGAAGCTAATACAATGGGAAGCTATTTTTATGGTCACGATATAAAAGTCGATTAGTTAATCGTATTTAACATTTTAGAGTTACTTGGGGGGAACAGATTAGAATCTGTTCCTTTTTTTGTATTACCTATATCTTTGCATCGTAATCAAAAACAGTAAGGCGCCAAGTTGATGATTACTTAAAACTTAGTTATTAATATAAAAATAAAGAGGCAATGGAAACAACTAATGCAATGACAGTAAATGAGAATGGAAATGTTGATGTGGAATCTTTAAAAAATAGTGGTAATATGGAAAAACAACAAGAAACTCAAACAGAAACTTTGTCAAAAAATGAAGTGTTGGAAAACGCTCGTAAAATCCTAATGGAAAAAAGACAATATCTATCTGATAATGCAGGTGCAGATACCAATATCGTAAAAGTAGCTAAAACTAATGTTGCCAAGGCTGAAAAGGATTATGTGATTGCATTGCATAATGTTGAACTTCCTACTATTCCTCTTGAATTCTGGAAAGTAGAAGAATCTACAGAAGAAAAAGAAATTATCAGCAAAAAGAAAGAGGATATTATTATTGCTGTGTCCGATTATAATATGGCTGTAACAAAAGTGAATATTGAATTGGGAAAAGATGTGATTGGTGATGACAAATTCGAAAAAACGGCTCTGTTTGTTACGGCAGCCCAAACTTTCTATGAAGCAGGTATTGAACTGAAAGACTTGAATGGTAATGTCATTCCTAAAAATACTCCAAATGTTTATGTGCCTGTTGATACGGCAAATGGATATTGGCAATGGAAAACTTATCATGACGCCAATATCGATAGGATGGTTAAAGGTGAATCTGTTTTAGTAGTTGAAAATGTTAGAATCAAGGAATTTGCATCATTACAAGAATTTGCAAAGTATAGAGGGGTAAATAATGTACTAAGTAGAGGATTTAGTGGTATGGAAAAAGCTGGTAATGCGGCATTGGCTACTCAACATGAATTTTATCAAAAGATATTCCAAAAGGCTAAAGAGCTGAAGGCTAATATTAGTGTAATTACTAAATATTATAATCAAGGAAAGACCTTAAGTCTAAAAGTTTGGAATAATGCAATGCTTGGTGAGGTTGAAACTAAATTTGAATATGATTTATCAGTTGGTGATAGAATTATAGATACTTTGAAAGTTAAGGGGTTCAAGGATAAGTTTATCAAAGAACGTTATATGATTGATGCTATGACTATGTTAGCAAAGCATAAACCACAAGGCACTGAAACTGCCATAGGAATTGAAGATACTATAGAAATTGTCAAGTCCTTAGATGAGGATACCGTTAAATTCATATCTAATATAGCTACTGACAAATTAAACGAGATTTATTCGGCATTGTTGCAACAATATATAGAAAAACATGGTGTCATAGATAAAGCAGCTTAATCCATAGTCTTTAGAGAAAGCTCATGTGACAGATGGGCTTTCTTTTTAAAACCGACATATATTAATATACAGAAATGATTTTACCTATAAACTGTAAAGATAGAGCAACTATAAATTATTCAATTCTTTCTTTAAAAATCAAACCTGCCAATATTTATAGATTTTTCTGTTTGTCTCTTTCAAGAGATGATTGGTATAATGTGAGAATCACTTTAGATGAATTAAAAAGAACAAGTGGCGGTAAATCTGTAAGCAGTTTTAATAAGATATTTAAAGAATATTTGGATATAAAGCCTTATTGGGTGGATAACGGTTTTTATTATCTAACTAGACGGAATATTTATCATATTCCTGCAATGGAAGAACAGTGCATCACTATCTCCAATAAGTTTGCATTAATCGAACTGGATGCAGCAACGAAAGGTTTCTTTATCCAATTACTTCTATTATCCCAATATGGCAATATAGAGCTGATTAAGAAAAATATAATCAAAGCAATTGGAATAGATAAAAAGACTTATGAGAAGTATATTATAGGGCTTGCTGGTGCTAATCTAGTATCACTCACTACTCCCTTAACTTTACATACTGAAAATATTCTATTGGAGAATGATTTTTCCATACAGAAAAAACTACCAATGAAGAAAGTAGATAAAATAGCAGAGATAGATGATAATGGAAATATCATAATCCCCAAGTAAGGGGAAAAAATGTTCTTTATTATATAATATATTAATGTACCACTTTTCCCCTATATATACCTGTTTTGTAGAATAGGATGCAATAAAAGTGATTTTTTCGATGTAAGGCAAAGATGAATGTTGTTGTCAGTATCAAAAGTCATTCTTGGCTTTACATAGGTAAGGTGGTGGGGAAAAAGTGTCTAGTAATAATTATATAATATACCACACATTTTCCCCTATTACTAAAAATCAGCCTTTATGTGTATATAAAATTATATTTTAGAGAATGAATATTCGTTTTTGCCTATTTTATATGTATATTTGTTGTAAACATCAAATCTAATTAATATGGAAATAATAAACAATAAAAATCACAATGAAAATCATGAACAAAAACTGTTACGCTGTTTTAGAGAAGCTGATGATATATTAATTGTTAGTCCTTTTTTATCTAAAAATTTCTCATTCTTTCCATTTGAGGAATTAACTCATTTAAAAGAAATAACGCTTATAACTACTTTTAAAGACTCAAATGACGACCTGAAAGGTAAAATCTCTTTTTTCAAAGAGTTGAAATCATTTGGAGAGAAAAGACAAGTAAAAGTCAGCATACTAATAGACAATTCATTGCATGGGAAAATTTACATCTGTAAACGGAGTAATATTTATACTAGTGCAATAATTACATCTGCAAATTTTACTCAAAAGGGATTGAAAAAAAACAATGAATGGGGAATTTCCATTTCTAATTCTGATGATATAGAAGATATAGTTAGTGCATTATATAAAAGCATAATTTATAAACCAATAACAGAACAAGATATACATTTTTTTGATGAACACATAGCACCTAATATAAAAGACCGTACTGAAAGCAGTTCAAATATTGATTTATCTGATTTTTATAAAGTTAAAGAAATTCCAGTAAATATTCTTACAGGAGCTAGTTATTGGCTGAAACCTGTAGGGGTGATTGCTAATCCCATACCATTAGATAAACAATACAATTCTTTAACAGAAAAATTACATTTTGCACGCCCTCCTAGAAAAGTAAAATTGGGTGATATTCTTATTGTTTATGCTGTGGGACATAAGAATGTTGTATCAATATATCGTGTGAAATCAGAATCATACAAGGTCTTAAAAACAAAAGAGCGTTGGCCATATTATGTGGAAGGAGAAAATTTGACACCTTATTATGGTGAACAATGGCAAAAATATAATATTACTATTTCAGAATTATTAAAAGAAGTAAATGGAATATTCAATGCTACCCCTAGTGGGAAGAACAGCTATGGAAGCTTAATGCGAGGTGCAGATAAACTTCAAATAACTCCAGAATATGCAAATTATATCATTAAAAAAATAGTCAAAATCAACGATGATATATTGACGAAAATAGAGTAAGTTCTGTTATGTCAATGAGAATAAAAATAGCCGCAAGCGACTGCACGCCTAAACACAGTCAAATGCGGCTTTTTTTATTGAACTACTAAAATCTCTATAAGTACGGAGAATATAGCGGTTCGCAATTTTAAAAATGGGAGTTAATTTTCCCAATGGAAGTGTGGGAAAATGCAAATATAGCCTGTTTGGTTTATCCAAAATTCAAGGAGTAGAATACTTGGCAAACAGACTGTTCTTGATTTTTAAGAATACCCAAAGTTACTCATTATAAATGAAGTAAAAAAATAAACAATTCTCTATTTCTGATATTGCTACTTAACATATCTTTATATGGCAGCATAATACCCTGCTTTCTATTATGGTACATAGTAATACATGGGCACGCAATATAGTATAGGTGCTTTATATATAATACCCCTACCCATTAAAAACATGAGCTTAAATATATATCAGCTTATTTCTCCTATGATTTACTGAATTGAAAGTTACATGAGCACGTGAACAGTACCCTCTAACACCCCCTTAGGATAGTTGGAGTAAAAGTGAAATATCTATTCTCCACGTAATCAATTTATAAATCATTTAAAATCTTATTCGTTATGAGAAATCTACAAATTATTGGCAATGTGCCACAGGTAAGAAGAGAAAGTAACTTTGGTTTGTATGCAGAAGAGGCAACAGTTATCGAAGAACAGCCACAGGTAAAGAAAAAGAATCCTCATTTCTTGGAAGCCAATACACTAGAGGTAACAATGCAACATTTGAAAGAAGATTGTATTACACCTGTATTCGCTAAAGATAATGAGCTTACAATCCCTCACCCTGCATTTATTGATACTGTTTATGATGCTGCAAATACGTTTTTCAGTGGTGAAAGTATTGATAAGCCCGATATTCGTGTAAGCCACATTATTAAGGGAAGAATACCCGAAGCAGTTCATAAACCTGCAAATCAATTATTGGAAACGGATAAAACAATCTACTACGAAAGATGTGCTTTTATTATTCAAGTTCCTACGATTTACGAAACGGTGAATGGAAATAAGCTTACATTAACTATTGGAGGTGTGAGAGCTTATAATCATACCAATTTGTATAGTAAAAAGGGAGCAGAACGCTTTAAAATCTTTGTGGGCTTTACTTGTAAAGTATGTACTAATTTGTGTGTGTCAACAGACGGTTTTCTTAGTTGTTTAGAGGTCACTAATACAAGGGATTTATATCAAGCTGTATTAGAGATGTTTCAGAGTTACCAACCTGCCAAACATTTACACCTATTGCAGTCATTAGGCAATACCAGTATCACAGAACATCAATTTTGCCAATTACTTGGAAGAATGAGACTTTATCAATCATTACCACAAGGCTATCAAAAAGATATTCCTAAAATGCTTATTACTGATTCGCAAATAAATGCAGTTGCAAAAGCATATATCAATGATGAAAACTTTGGGAGCTTGGGTAATGATATAAGTATGTGGAAATTGTACAATTTATTGACAGGAGCAAACAAGAGCAGCTATATAGATAGCTTCTTGGATAGAGCGGTAAATGCTACTGAAATAGCCACAGGAATAAATGCCGCTTTGCATGGAGACACCAAATATAAGTGGTTTATTGATTGATTAAACAGGGGAATATTCAGTAATGGGTATTCTCCTATTTTATTAACTACGTAAAACAAAGAATCATGTTCTATTATAAAATACTCGTTTGGCTCTTTTGGTTGGTATTAGCTGTTGTTAGTGGTTGTGTTCCATTGATATGGCTTATTCTCTGTGTTGGCTTGTGGAATGTCGAAGAAGCGGGAAAACGTAATTAGTTATTTATGTGTTCAAAATAGAAATGTGTTCAAATAAATCTGCAAAGGTGGTTTGAACACATTCTTTCATGTTATCAATCTAATCAAAGAATAAAATGAAAACAGCCGTAATATATGCTCGTGTTTCTTCAAGTAATGACAGACAGGACACAAGCAGACAAATAGAGGATTTAAAGAAATATGCTATCTCACAGGATATAGAAATTGTGAATATATTCCAGGAGCATATTTCAGGTGCAAAGAAGATAGAGGAAAGACATATTTTAGGAGAATGTCTGGAATACTGTAAACGTGAATCTGTGAATATCCTACTTTTATCTGAATTGTCAAGATTGGGAAGAAGTACATTACAGGTTCTTCGCTCTTTGGATATATTGCATGAATCGAAAGTATCGGTTTACATACAGAACTTGGGCTTATATACTTTGCAACCAAATGGGGAAGTTAATCCAATAGCGTCTATCATGGTGACAGTACTTGCAGAAATGGCAAATATCGAAAGAGGCAATATCCAATATCGTTTGAATAGTGGTAGAGCGAATTATATTGCTAAAGGTGGTAAACTTGGCAGAAAGACAGGTTCAACCAAAACGGATGATAAGAAAAAAGAAGAATACAAAGAAGTCATAGCTTTACTAAGAAAAGGCTATTCAATCAGAAATATAGCTAAGCTACAAAGTATTGGTATTTCCACCGTTCAACGGATAAAAAATCAGTTTATAAAGCTATAAGCATAAAATATCGGTGGGGTGGAAAAATTCAGAATTTTAGTTTTTATATGGGCAGTCTTGAATTTTTCCACTACCATAGATTTACAAAGCAGAGATTGCTCTCAACTTTTAATAAACAATAGTTCTTGCTATTACAAACGCTTTTCGTAACTTTGTGGCAATTTCAGATACCTAATGTGTTGGGACTGAAAGGACATATTAGTTAACGAAGAGCGTTTAAGATATTATCTTGTACTGGAATCTGGACAATTTCATAACACAAAGATAATAGGCAAGAACGCTCACGTCAATGTTATATACCTATCTTATATTGGATAGTCTATATATCGTTTGGCGTGGGCTATTGTTTGTTATTTGTGTTAGGGCAGTCCAGAGCCACAGTACGGTAATATTCGATAGTTCCCACGCTTTTTTCATTGTGTAATTATCCATAGGGAACAGGATACATAAAACGATATAGGACTACGAATCAGACATTAAGAAACAACTTTTGCTACTATCTTTTAAGTAGCCAACTCAATTTTTGAGCAGCTCATACTACAAATTAAATTATTACTAAAAAAAGAAATAATGGCATATACTGTTAGGGATTTATCAAATGCCCAAAAGTTTGAATACAAAGGATATGAAGTTTTCATACATTGTATTGAAGATAGCTTTTGGAGTGGAGAAAGGACTTATAAAGTTGATATAAGTATTAGCGACCATGTTTATTATAGAATAGCGGAAGATATACAGATAGCTCGTTATCAACAGCAGAGACAAAACTATTTTTCAACATTGATTCCAACGCCTTATAATCGTGGATATAATGGAATTTATGACATAATGAAGAAACTGAAGGAACGTATATTGTTTAGTTCTTCTTTTAATGTTATTGTAAAACGTAAATTTACTATACTGAAAGATAATGAGCCTTATGTTAGAGATGCAATGGAGCAAATCAAAGCTATCATTGATAACAGATATGGCGACGTGAATGATAGATTTAGAAATATTCAGAATATGATTTGATATGACAAAGATTGGATGGATTATTATAGGAATACTTGTCTACTTTTTATTGGGATGGGTTTTAAAGGATATTGTCTTTTCTATTATCACGATTGACGGTGATACTACAATGGGGGATATTTTGAACTATGAGCAAATTGTTTACTCTGCTTTAACGGTTATTTATATCATTATAATGGATGTTGTACAAGGAGAAAAGAGTGGAGACTCAACATGTCCTATTATGTTGGTTATTGTTACATATTTGGGAGCAAGATTTCTACCTCTTTCAATGGGAAGTGTGATACTGTATAGCGTATTAAATATTGTGGCTATAATTTGGGAAGCTTGTGAACTGAAAAGTATTAAATAAGAAAGTATAATGGAAGAGTTATTAATGGTGATATTAGCGGGAGCGGTAGGTGGTTTTATCTTTTCACTCATAGTTAAATCTGAAAACAAAAGAAAACATAACTGATAAAATAAAGATTTATGGGCGCAGTAATAGGAATTGTAATTTATGCGATAATAGCATATATAACTTGTCCACGCAAAGAAAATGGAAGTTTTGAAGAAGGAGCAGTAGCATTGTATATCATTGTTCCTGTTGTGATTTTGGCAATTTATCTTATATGTAATAATTGATTATTTTTCGTAGAATTGAAAAATATATATGCGATTTACATACTACTATTAGTGCTATTACTATCTTGTACTAGTAGAAAGGATAGTAGTGTGCAGGCTACTGCTGATAGCTTATCTATGTGTAATAATCATACTCCTTTAGAAGTATCAGAAGCTAAACATTTGCAATGGATAGATTCAATATTAGGAATAAAAGGAACAACATTGATTGATTATAGGAATGGGATATACCAATATAATGATACGAGGTTTTATTGGAATAGAACTTTTGATTATTTTTTGGTATATCCCTCTAGCTTTACACATGGGAAAGAATCAGATTTAGGCGATGGTAATCATTTCGTAAATAAGGATAGTACAATCTACTTGAATGTATGTGCTATGTATTTCGATGTTCTCAAAGATGATTATTCGCTTCGTGAATGGTTTGATATGATGATTGATTCTGAAATAGAACAAGGCAATAGAATTATCAAGAAAGATATTACAGACCATAGTTATGCTATTGAAGGTACAACTAAGGGTGATAAATATTTTTATAGTAAAACTATTTACAAAAAGGCTTATGAACGTGATATTATTGTAATAGTGAAGTTGGAATATATAGATTCAAGAAGAAAAGAGGTAGAGACACTTTTACCAAATATACTCAAATATATCTCAATAAATAATAAAAACAATGTTGTTGCGAATTGAAGATATATCTTTCATTGGTGTATGCATTAATGATAGCTTCCGAGACTTTAAAGATATAAATGATTATGCTAATTATCATGTATCATTACTAAATAATAAAAGATACAATGCCTTTAATAGTGGGGACTTTATTGATAGTGTAGTAAAGGGAGGATATGCAACTGACCCTAAATATAAAAAAGCACTTACTAACGTCTATAATCAAATAGCTAAAGCCCAAGAAGGAATGAAGATTCCTAAATTAAAGGGTGCAGGAGAGTTAAGAGCTAGAATATTAAGACAGTTCAATAGAGAAAAAGCTGCCAACAGAAATGAAGAACAATTAATTGGCTTCGATTGGAGTAGATACAAATCTAATAAACCTAAGCCAGAAACTACACCTACTCAAAGTGAGCAGTTAGAGAATGGCGGTGTTATTAAAGCACAGGACGGAATAGTAGCTCAAGCTATTAATAAGGTTAAGAGTATTCTTCCAAAAGAAGAACCTAAAGAGCCTATTGATGTAGTGGATATTATTAAAGAATATGCTCCTAGTGCTGCAACTTCATTTTTATCTGGAAGTGTTAATCCTTTTATTAATAAGCTATTAGAAGGAAAGAAGCCTTCCCTAGACTATTCCCATAAATTCGGGAGTACAGGGAATAAGTTTGAAGAATTTGCAAGTGTAATGACCCCTATTTTTAAAGAAGCATTGGAAGAAAATGGATTGCCCACTACTAATCTTAATAACTTAGTAAGGCAAGCAGCATTGGAAAGTAATTATGGATTAGACCCTAGAGGTGAAAGAGGGTTTAACTTAAGTGGAATTAAACATCCAGGTGATTCAATAGCTCCTAAATATAAGAAGAGCAGATACAAAGACGGATTTGATTATATAGATTTCGATGACTTAAAATCCTATGCTAACTATAAAGTAAAAGTACTGAATGATAGATATAAAGCCTTAGATGCTAAAGATACTAATGACTTTATAGATAGATTGCATGGAAATAATTCTGGAGGACATAATTATAGTGCGGATAAAGATTCTTACAGAAGAAATTTAAATGGAACTTTATCTCTCAATAAGTACTTAAAGAGAGGTGGGATATTGAAGTATCAGAATCCTTCTAGTGGGATTCAGAGAAGAGATGCTATTAAAGATTATAAACCTCAAATTCAAGAGTCTATAAAGCAACAATATACTCCAACTTATTCTGAAATAAGTCAAGATAATAGAAGTGAATGGGAGAAATCACAAAGTCGTGAAAAAGCTGATAAAGCATATAAAGATTATATACAAGCTAAGAATACAGAAGAAGCAATGCGAACTTTAGACGGATTAGCAACTATGTCTGATTATATAGGCTTAGGTGCAGGAGTTGGGAGTATTATTGGTAGAGGATTGAAATCTGGATTAAAGTATGGCTTGAAGAAAAGTTTAAAAAGAGCTGCCAGTAATACTTCAAAAACATCTGAATTACCATATAACTGGGCAGAAAATTGGATGGATAAACAAGGACTTCCTAGCTATGCTCAACCTAATTGGCAAGGAGATGCTTTAGCTTTAACTAAAGATAGAATGAAAAATGGAGGATTTGATAGATTATCAGCTCTAACAAATAACAAATATTACAATAAAGTCCCTCAAGAGAATTATAACAACTATGAGGAAGGAATGAGGGAATTTTTATTGAAAGCAGAACCTAGAAAAGGAAAATCTTCAGACTTTAATATGAAACCCTCTAGTGGAGCGATGGCAGACCAATACAATAAATTTTATACGGAAGTATTTGAAGATGCTCCAGAAATACTTAAATCTCCAAGAGCAAATAATCATTTGACGGCACATGAATATTCTCATTTAGTATATCAGCCGGATTGGAAAAATAAAGTAGGATTAAGTGTATATAATCCTTCCCATGGTAAAGATTATTTGCTTTCTCCTTCAAACGGAGGTCTGGCAGAACAAACAGCTAGAGGTACTCAGTTGAAAAATTATTTCGGATTAAAAGAAGGTCAAGAAATAACGCCAGAAATGTGGAATTATGCTAAGAAATATTATACAAAAGATATGGGATTTGATAATAATATGACAGAATGGTTTCAAGGAGTAAAAAACATCCCAGAATATTTAAAATGGTTAAATAAAAATTCACCAGCTATAGCAATACCTATAGGAAATAAAATGATTAATGATAATGATAAAACTGATTGATGATATTCCATTAATAAATACAAAACGAACGTTTGTAGCAATGCCTAATTTTGCAGGAAAGCATGTATTTGATTTATCAGATTATGATATGTTGATATACTATTACAAATTATTTGAGAACAGAACTAATGAAGATAAATCTTACATAGATAAATACAGTTCTCTGAAAGAATTAGAAGAAGATATTTATGGAAAATGTACGCATATCGAAGGTGGAGACTGGACCACTAGAGATTTTAGATATATATATGACAGTTTAGATAAAGAAGAATTTTTAAATAAGATAAATGCTTTAATTGAAGGATACGGTAATCTTATTAATACCTACACCATTGTTGTATGCATAGAAGCAGACGAGCCTATAAAGTTATTATCTTTTATAAAATCAGAAGTACCAGATGTTGAAATATGGAAGGAACTAAAATGAATAATATGGAAAATGAATTAAATAAATGGGTTAGATGTGAAGAGGGCTTGACCTATTCACGATATACATTAAAAGGACACGAAGATTTAGGTCTAGTAATTGCAACAACTAAATTTATAAATGGAGATAAACAATTGTATGTGTATAAGTCAATAGAAAATAAATCCTTCTTGTTTATGGTAAAGGAGGGAGATACATGGAGTACTCTCTCCTATATTCCAGAAGAAGTTATTAATAACATGGTTGGTACTATAATAATTGGAGATAAGGTTTATTAGGGAGCAGGCACTAATTTGGTAATGGGTACAGAAAAGATTTTAGTATCAGCCTTTGGGACTATCCATCTGATTGTGTAAATAGAAAACTACGGGATTTTTCTCGTAGTTTTTTTATTTATGTATTAACTTTGTAAAAATCAGATTTAATGGACATTCCTAAAGAATTTTTAAGTAAAGAGTTTCTGTCCCAGTTTAAGACAGGCGAAGATGTGACTGCTTTCATGAAAGAGCTTCATACTCGTGTTTATGAACAAATGCTGGAAGCAGAGATGGATAACCATTTAGGTTATGAGAAACACTCCAATCAAGGAGATCATAGTGGCAACTCCCGCAATGGTAGTTATAGGAAGCAGATTCAAACAGAAATGGGTGAATCTGTTATTCAGGTTCCTCGTGATCGGGAAGGTGAATTTGAGCCTATTGTCATTCCTAAGCATCAATCCCGCGGCTTATCTATTGAACGCCTTGTCATCTCTCTTTATGCCAAAGGTATGAGCGTCGCTGACATTGAGTCGGAGATGCAGGAAATATACGGTATTAACCTCTCCACCTCCGCTATCTCCATTATCACCAATAAAGTCAGCCAGGCTGCAACAGAGTGGCAAAATCGGCCTTTGGAAAGTTTATATATGATTGTCTGGATGGATGGCATCGTATTCAAAGTCAGAGAAAACGGCAAAGTGATCAACAAGACTGTTTACCTATGTGTAGGTCTGAACAAGGAAGGCTTGAAAGAAGTATTGGGTATGTGGATTGGCAAAAATGAGAGTGCCGCTTTCTGGATGGGTGTTTTAACGGATCTCAAAGCCCGTGGTGTAGAAGATATTCTGATTACAGTTACTGATAACCTGAATGGATTTACGGAAACCATCAAGAGTGTATTTCCTGCCTCTACTACTCAAATATGTGTGGTACACCAAATTAGGAACTCCTGTCGCTATGTCGTCTGGAAAGAAAAAAAGGAGTTCACTGCCGATTTGAAGAACATCTATAACGCACCTACTAAAGAAGCAGCTGAGATGGAGTTGGATAACTTTGAGCAAAAATGGGGTGCTAAATATCCATATGCGATACGCTCATGGAGAAATAATTGGGAAGAACTGACCGTGTTCTTTGATTTCCCCGTCGAGATTAGAAAGATTATCTATACCACTAATCTCATTGAAAATCTGAATGGGAAAATTAGAAAGTACACCAAAAACAAGCTATCATTTCCGAATGATGATGCGCTGAAAAAATCTGTCTATCTGGCTATTAACGAAATCGAAAAGAAATGGTATCAACCTATTTGGAATTGGGCATTGATATTTAACCAATTTATTACTATATTTGAAAACAGGATTCAAGTATAAAACCCGAATCCTGAAGTTTTCTATTTACACAAAATGGTGGACAGTGCCCAGCCTTTTCTCCTTTATAGGTTTTATTACAAGTGTCACAAGTTGGATAAATATAAACTGTTTCATCTGAACCGTCCGCTTTAATAACATGTGCGCCTACCATTTCACCAATGGGGACTTCTTCATTACAACACTCGCAGTTCCACGTAGGTAAGTTTGATATATCTTCTTTGGTCTGTTTTATCCAATAATCAAACCAGACTTTAGAATTATCAGTGGTGTCTTTGGCATGTTTGATTTCTACAGAAGGGATAAATTTGGCAATTGTCATAATCTTAGATTTTAAATTAATAACCGCAAAGATAATAATTAAAATGATATAACGAACTATGAAAAAAGACAAATGGATTTATATAACATCAAAGCATCCTTATGATGCAGCTTGTTCACTTGGGATAAATAAAGAAGTCTCGTTTATATTAACTGTCCCACATTTAAACTGGGATAAGATAGAGGAGTACAAGTATTTAGCAGATAATCCAGATAATGCGAAGTTAGATGCAATAATAATTAATGAGGTTGGGATTATTGCCAATAGGAAGGCTTTAGAACATAATCTAAAAGAGCTTATAAAGATATTAAACAATTAAAGGCAGTTATTTTACATCTATCTGCCAAAGATGCAATACTTATCTTCCTCTACGCTTGCGACAATACGAAGCGATGTGTTGCCACACACCATGCCAATATCTCCAGTAGTCCCGTACTGAAACTGGCTTTTCTTTACAATTGCATAATTTTCGCACTGGTTAATACACCTCCTTTCTTAATTAGTATGTTCAGAATGGGGTTGGTATAACGTACACGAAGAAAGTATTATATACAAAAATACGAAAAGTAGATTGACGAATGTTGATATGACATATTTTAACATCTTCTATTTTGTTAAGTGGTTGATTTTTAGTAACTTTGTAGAAATAAAAGTAGTCCAGTTCCCGCTAGAACCAGACTACAGTGGTGAATCTTTACCGTTTAGGTAATCTGCGACAGTGTGCTCTTACACGCTCTTTTCGCCCAAATCTTGTACGAGTGTAAGCCCTTACGAAGACAGGCTTATCACCAAAGCAACATGGACAGTCATACAACATATGCCCTCCTTTTTAACAGTGAATAACTAATTAATCTCGTGACTATTAATTATCTCATAATGTTTGCGAGGGGCTATGTTTATGATTATCTATGCAAAGATATGATTATTTTCTAAGATTAATAAAAAAGGTGGTATTGCAGTACCACCTTTACTGTTACATCTACTTGATTGAAATAATCTTGTAACTAAACCAACTAAATTTACCTACGAGGTAATCTTCTTCGATGTTCCCTTACGAACTCGACTTTGCCAAATCTTGTACGTTTGTATGCGTGTACAAGAACTGGCTTCGCAATGCAATAAATAGTGTTCTCCATTGCTTCTTCATTTAAGTATTACAAACTGACTAATCTATATACTTGATAATCTTGTTCAGTTGTAACTTGATGAAGAACAGGAGATGTATTGCAAATATAGTTAAAAACTATTGATTAAATGAATTAATATGGAAAATGAAATAAACAAATGGATTAAAGACACAGAAGCTAAAGGACTTAAAATACGACTATATAATAATGTATATGGAACGTTAATAGCCATATTTAGATTAGATTATTTAAAAACACGTAAATACTACACTTGGTGGAAATATATAAAACCGAGAAGTAACGACAAAGAATCATGAAATTCATAACATTCATAAAACAAATGGTGACCTCACACTCTGGCATATCTTCTAAGAGGGTATGCGGAGTAGTAGGATGGGTTGTAGCTATGGCAGTATTAATTTACTGTACTATCATGTGCATCCAAGCACCATTGTACCTTATAAAATAAAACAGCATTTGAATAATTCATTTGCTGTTTTAAATATAAACGGCAAACTTTTCTATTTATCTATAATATTTTTTTTGTTATCAATTTTATATAAATGATAAAATAGGGCTAGTAATGCCAATAAACATAATAGACGAATAGTATATTTTAGAATTGAATGTATATTTGCAGGTATGTTTTAATGATATAATGTAATATAAAATAGATAATATTGTTTTTAGATAAATAGAAAGATATGAGGTATAGAGCTATTTCCGAATTAGTGGAAATCGGGGCTGCATATGAGGTAGCTATCGAAAACTTTCCGGATGATTTAGAACCAGATTCAGTTGAAGGTAGGAGAGAGATAATCTCTTCTGCCTTAAACTATTTAGAAGATAATGGGATAGTCCCATCACAACAAAATCTAAGTCTAATTCAAAATGAATTGATTAGATACGATAGAGATAACTACGAAGGTGTATTTGGCTTTGCTGAAAATGAAAAGGAAACTAGAGACTTAATAGAGCAGAATTGGGATATAGATGGTTTTATTGTTTATGTAAATTTGGAATGGAGTATACCTACAAATAAACTAGCTAAATATATAAAATCAGATATATTTCCGATAATTCATAATTTAGAAATAGAGGGAATACTTTGTTTTGAAGATTTTGATATTATTAGAAAGTAAGCAATCAGTAAACCCCGTATCCTAGACCATAATAGTTCTTCATACCTTTGCGTGTGAATTATAAAACGTAAAAGATATGAAGGTAAGCAATTAGTAACCCCCGTCCTGCAAGGTCTATAAACATAAAGAGATGCCTCTTAAAAATTCCGACTTTTCTCTGAAAAAGTCCCTATTTTTACGAGACATCTCTTAGTTTTTATGAGATTCTTAGATGATACCTTGTTCCTTTAAAGAGTGTGGCAACAGATTTACCAGATCCTTGGAGTAGTCACTGTCATATTCATGGACATGGTTCAGAAAATAATTCATCCACTGCTTGAAGTCCACGTCTGCCGCCTTGCAGCATCCCATCAGGGAGTAGATGACAGCAGCATCTTCAGCAGCGCCGTGATTGCCGCAGAAGAGATAGTTCTTGCGTCCGACAGCTACGGGACGCACGCTGTTCTCTATCAGGTTCGTGTCTGGGAGATACCTTCCGTCCATCGTATACCTTGCCAGCTGGCGAGAGTTGTTCAGGAAGTAGCCGATGGCTTTTCCTATGGGACTCTTCGGAAGCACATTTCCCTGTTCACAGATACACCACTTCTCAAAAGCGCGTATGATGGGATAGGCAAGCCGCTTCCTCAGCTCCATGCGCTGGAGGGTATCCATATGTTGGTCGTCTGCCATGCTCTCCACATCATAAAGCATGCCGATCTGGGCCAAGGCATATTCCGCCCTCGCCTTGTCATGGGATAAAGCCCTGTCAAAGTACCTTCGGGTATGTACCCAGCATCCCAATGTCGTTATACCTTCCAGTTTTTCCAGGATGTTGTATCCGGCATAGCCGTCCGTCTGTATGGCTCCCTGATAATCCTTGAAGAGCTGCAGGACCACTTTGGCTCCCCGGGAACCTTCATTATAGGCGAAGAACACCAGACCGTTGACCATGCTCCGTACCAGCCACAGGTAACCTTTTACCGTCCGGTGCTTCTCGTTGTCGATGATGGGAACCGTCGTTTCATCGGACTGGATGTAATCGGTGGACAGGACGAGTTCCCTCAACCGGTAGTAAGCTGGCCGCATCAGGTCGGCCACATCGTGGAACCAGACTTCGATTGTGGAAGGGGGTATGCTGACTCCCAACCGTTTGAACATCTGTACTTGGCGGTAGAAAGGAAGATGATCCACATACTTCCCGACCATCAGGTCGGTCAGCAGCGATGCGCTGGCATAGCTCTTGGCAATGGGTTCATTTTGTACGGGCGCTGTAACGATTTCCTTTGTCTTCTTGCGCATGCCTTTATGCCGGATGGTCACCCGGACGTACAGTTCGGCAGGCTGGAGTTCCAGGTGTTCGGACGTTTCGGCATCCTCGAACAGGATCCATTCGTCTTCATGACCCAGATAGCCGTCAGGATAGATATGTTCTTCCACGCGGCGGAGGTTATCCGGAAGTTTCTGACGGACCGGAACCCGTTTTTCATGTTCCTTGACCGACACCTTTCTGTAGCCTGCAACCTCCTCAACAGCCTTGCGGACCGTCTCTTCCTCTTCCGGTGTCATTTCCAGCTGATCAAAGTCCAGCTTGAGCTGGTTGGGGTCATCAGGAATACGCCGCTTCTCGGACATGGCACCCCACATCTTGCGCTCCAGATAAAGAAGTTTCTGTTCAAGTTGTGCTATCCGGCTTTCCTTGGACTCCAAAGCCCGGTCGCGCTCCTGGATGGCTTTTTCCTTTTCAGCCAGTCTGGCTTCGTAGTCGGCCTGCATCCTTTTGACGTCCGACAGTTCCTTCAGCTGTTGTTCCGCTTTCACCGCCCGCCGGAACTCGGCATCACGGTCGCTGAGCAACTGCTCGATGAGGGCTTTCTGGTTGGAGGTTTCTGACATGGTTCTGTTCTTTTCTTACATTGCAAAGATACGAAAATCAGGCCGTTTTACCTCAGTTTCAGCCCGTAAAAAACGACTTGGAACACTACTTTTTCTTGGGCTCCCACCGGCTGCACCGGTGAACTTCCGAAGGGGATATCCCTTGTACGATCATCATCAGGTCAGCCCATTTTATACCCTTTGAAGTGGCAGGGTCATCGGTGTCAATGTCGGGGAGTTTGAAGGCTCCCCGTTCAAGTTTCATGTTGTAGATGACCAGGCCCCCGTACTCGGCATGGAGTATCTTCAACCCTGTCAATGATTTGTTGATAAAGATATAGGCATCTCCGTCTTGAACGTTCATGCCCATGAGGTTGGTTACAATGCCGCTCAGCGAATAGAAGCTTTTGCGCATGTCCGTAGGATACGGGTACAGGAAAAAGCGGTTGGAATCATTGAGGTTGAACATGGGCTACCGGTATAAGAGGATTAACGAACGGAGCGTTTCCAGAGACAATTCACTCTGGATGCGCAAGATGACACCATTGGGATATACCACTTCACAGGGTACATGATCCGTTGCTTCTTTAGGGTTGCCGGTGGCAGACATGCCCAGCTTGCCGTTCCGGTTAAACAGATTCACCGGAACAAAACCGCCCGCCTGCGGCAGCATGGTTTCTGTAAGTTTCTTACGCCAATAATAAAACCTGCTTTCTTCAAAGCCGGTGTTGTGACAATAGTCACGAATGGAAAGTTCAGTTGACTTCCATTCTTCATGAATCCTTTTAAATTCTTCTAAAGTTAAGTTCTTCATTGTTTCACGTTTTAAATTCACGCAAAACTAGGAAGAACTTTCAGAGGGGGAAATACGGGGTTTGCTGAATGCTTACATTAGAAAAATGGAGAACTTGGTTTTTATCAATCTAAGGAATACCATAATATTTGATGCGAAGTCTAAACAATTTGGTTCGATTCCGGAGGCTGCATTTAAAAGTATGAATATAGTTTCTGTTGTACTGCCTGAATCTATTAGAATTATTGGAAGAGCGGCATTTGAATGTTGTAAAAAACTACAATCAATCAGTTTTCCTAAAACTGTAGATTCGATAGAAAGTTTTGCTTTTCATTGTACGGGCTTGGCTACTGTAACGATACCTGATACAGTGAGAACGATAGGGCATAGTGTTTTTGCAGATTCTCCAAATTTGATTTCTGCTGTAGTTGGTGATGGATTAGAAGATTTAGGAAAATTTGCGTTTAGTAAATGTGAAAGCTTAAAATTCGTACAATTAGGGCAAAATCTAAAGGTCATTGATTATGGAGATTTTGAATGTTGTTCCAATATTTCTTTTATTGTACTACCTAATAAATTGTCAGCAATTGGAGATAATGCCTTTGCAAACTGTACTGGATTGTCATTTTTAGTATTTCCAAAAAGTTTAGAATATATTGGAAATTATAGTTTTGATGGTTGTTCAGGATTGGTAAATCTTTATATTGGAGACAATATTAGTTATATTGGACATTGTGCTTTTGGGCATTGTGCTAATCTCGAAGAAGTAACTTTATCTGAAAATGTGGCTTCAATTCAACATAATGCATTTAAAGAAAGTCTAAATTTACGTACGATATATTGTAGAAGCAAGAATCCTCCTTCAGTTTTAGAAAAACATTGGCATGGAAGTAATAAACGAAGTATGAATCTATATGTGCCAAAAGGATTTAGTAATAGATATAAGATACAGGAAGGATGGCGTTTTTTTAATATATATGAGGAGGATATATGACTATAATTTATTTGAAATGTGGAGTTTAGATGTCAAAACTTGAAGTTGTAGAGAGTTGGATTAGAGATGATTTTGTTTGACTTTCATCAACTTTGTTAGTAGAAAGTGGAATAGAAGGCAGCATTTGAAGAAATTCATTTGCTGTTTTTTATAGAATAGCAATGTTGTGCAATTGTATTATTAATTTTTTCTATTAAAATTTGAAAGTAAAATAGTATCTTTGTAGAGATAAAATTTGTTGAACCATGTTACATTGTATTTGAGGATCAATGAATAAATCTGAGGGATGAAATTACAAATTCTTATCTTTGCCTTCAAATTTATAGAAAATGGAGTTAAATGTTTATCGTCTTCTTCTCCCTGAAGGCACCTTGGATTACTTTGATGTTGTTGATGTGAAAGAAAGGGTGAATGAAATCGTGATTTACCTTGAAGAGAAGAATCTGGTTCCTGAGCAGTATTCCGGTGAGGCCACTGAGAGTAAAGGCTTTTATGATCCGGTGGTTGTTCAGGACTTTCCCCTTCGTGGTAAGAAAGTGTATCTGAACATTCGCCGTCGTCGCTGGATATTAAAGAAGAGCAATGATTATATCTGCCGTAACTGGCGCATGTTAGCTGAGGGTACTCGTATGACGCAGGATTTTGCGTCTTTTTTAAAAGAATTATATTGATAATCATCCGATCGGCTGCAAGTTATTGGGTACTTTATATGGCGTTGACGGGGATTTGTTTGAACGTCAATACCGCAACCATTTAAGTGGCTACCTCCGCTGGGAGCAGCTTGCCCATGCAGAGAACTGGCTTTTGTTTGAGAAGAACATTGGTGCCTACGTCTGTATTGATGAAGTGGCCCTCTCTCGTGGAGAACTATATACTGTGTTGATTAATAAAGAGGCTCACGGTGGTAAAGGCAGTATTATCGCTATCATTAAAGGTACGGATGTTTGTACAGTCACCTCTGTCCTGCTTAAACTTTCGCGTCGTCGTCGCTATCAGGTACGTGAGATCACCTTGGATATGGCCCCCAATATGGAACAGATTGCGCGGACTTGCTTCCCTGCCGCCAAACGCGTTACAGATCGTTTCCATGTACAGAAACTAGCTCATGAAGCAGTTCAGGAGATGCGTGTGAAAGCCCGCTGGGAGGCTTTGGATGAGGAGTCCACACAGCTTGCCTATGCAAAGGCCTGCGGAAAGATATATCATGCACCTGTTTTCGCTAATGGAGATACAAGAAAGCAGTTGCTGGCAAGGAGTATTTATCTGCTTTACAAAAAAGAATCGCTATGGACTCAGTCTCAAAGGATACGGGCTGAGATTCTATTTAAAGAATATCCCGATATAAAGAAGGGATATTATCTGGCCATGCGGTTAGGCTCAATCTATCATCAGTGTAAGTTTAAAGATATTGCTTTGACAAGGCTTGCAAGGTGGTATGACGAAGTCGATAAATCAGGCTTCCTGACTTTTGGAAGGGTAGCGCGCTCTATCCAAACACACTATATGAATATTATCAACTTCTTTGAAAGAAGGGCAACTAATGCGGCAGCAGAATCATTCAATGCTAAAATCAAGGCATTCAGAGCACAGTTTAGAGGAGTCAGAGATAAGGCATTTTTTTTATACAGACTTACTAAGTTATATGCATAAAATGAAAATCCCTCAGGTTTTTACATTGATCCATGAAAATCCCTCAGGTTTTTACATTGATCCGTATTTGACGCTAGCGCAAACCATAGCGCAAACCGGAGATAAAAAGAAAAAGGCACCCAGAAGTGGAAGCCTCCCAAATGCCTTATTCTTATCAAGTAGCGGGACCCGGGATTGAACCGGGGACCTCATGATTATGAATCATGCGCTCTAACCAGCTGAGCTATCCCGCCATCGTTTCTCGATTGCGGGTGCAAAGATAGATGTTTTTCTGTAATCTCCAAAACAATTCATAACTTTTTTGTGTTTTTTCTTTAGAACGAGGTTCTCTTTTTCCTATAAATAGGGAGTTTGAGGCCTTGAAAAGAAATAAGTTTTAAATAAAGTGTCTGATTTATGCCACATAATTAGAAAAAAGTATCTATCTTGGCACACGTAAAAACAATTCGAAATTGCTATGAAAAAAGAAAAGATTCATTTGGAGTATTTGTTGAATGCAACATCTAAAAATATTCTTTGGGCAGCTATTAGCACACCGACCGGGTTGGAGGACTGGTTTGCTGATAAAGTAATATCTGATGATAAAGTCGTAGAATTCCATTGGGGGAAGACGGAACAGAGAAGTGCCGAAATTATTGCAATCCGTTCTTTCTCATTTATCCGGTTCCGTTGGCAGGATGATGAAAACGAGCGCGATTATTTTGAGATCAAAATGACTTATAATGAGCTGACAAGTGATTATGTATTAGAAATTACAGATTTCGCAGAGGCGGACGAAGTAGATGATATGGAAGAATTGTGGGAGTCACAAGTGGCGAAATTGAGAAGAACGTGTGGTTTTTAGTTAACTTTCAACTAAAAATTTTCTATGCTACTTTTTTTGTGCTAATTTTGCGTCTTAATTGCACGAACCTATTAAGATGCTACGCATAAAGAAATTAGATATATTTATCGTAAAGAGCTTCCTGATGCTCTTTGTAGGTACATTCTTCATCTGTCTCTTCATCTTCATGATGCAGTTTTTGTGGAGATATGTAGACGAATTAGTCGGAAAGGGGCTGGATATGAGTGTGATAGCTCAATTCTTCTTTTATTCCGCATTGACATTGGTGCCGATATCGTTGCCGTTGGCAATATTGCTGGCTTCCTTAATAACTTTCGGCAACTTTGGCGAACGTTATGAGTTACTTGCAATGAAAGCTGCGGGTATTTCTTTGCTTAAAATTATGCGCCCGCTGGCTTTCTTTGTCTGTGGTTTGGTTGCTGTCTCTTTTTATTTCCAGAACGTCGTGGGACCTATCGCCCAGACTAAGCTATACACACTGATTATTTCGATGAAACAAAAGTCTCCGGAATTGGATATCCCGGAGGGAGTGTTTTATTCGGAAATACCGGATTATAATCTGAAAATAGCTAAGAAAAACCGAAAAACAGGTATGATGTATGATGTGATGATTTATAATCTGAAAGACGGATTTGAGAACGCACATATTATTTATGCCGATTCCGGACGAATGGAGATGACTGCTGATAAACAGCATCTCTGGCTGCATTTATATAGTGGAGATTTGTTTGAAAACCTGAGAGCACAGAATATGAAATCTCAGAATGTGCCGTATCGTCGTGAAGAATTCAGGGAAAAACATACGATTATTGAGTTTGACTCAGACTTCAATATGGCAGATGCCAGTATTATGAGTAATACATCCGCTGCCAAGGATATGTCAATGCTGCAAGCTTCTATCGACTCTATGAAAATGGTGGGAGATAGTATCGGAAGACAATATTACCGGGAGGTTTCGGAGGGGAATTTCCGTACAACTTATGGGCTGACAAAAGAGGACACGGTTAAGATCATGGAGGCGAATATTACTGAATATAATATCGATAGTCTTTATGAGGTAGCTCCTTTGATGCAAAAGCAGAAGATCATTTCAGCTGCTACAAGTCGTGCGGAAAATCTGAGCAGCGATATAAACTTTAAAAGCTACACAATGGGTAGCCATGATTATAGTATGAGGAAGCATGAGATAGAATGGCATAAAAAGATCACTATTTCGCTTTCTTGTCTGTTGTTCTTCTTCATTGGTGCTCCATTAGGCGGGATTATCCGTAAAGGTGGACTGGGGATGCCGGTTATCGTTTCGGTAATGGTTTTCATCATTTATTATATTATAGATAATACGGGCTATAAAATGGCGCGTGACGGCAGATGGGTAGTATGGATGGGAGTGTGGACCAGTAGCGCTGTGCTTGCCCCGTTGGGTGCTTTCCTGACTTATAAATCAAATAAAGACTCTGTAGTGCTCAACGCCGATGCATATATCAACTGGTTTAAGAAGATTGTCGGTATTCGTAACGTACGCCATCTATTTAAGAAAGAAGTTGTGATTCATGATCCGGATTATAATCGTATACCGGTTGACTTGCAGGTGCTTACTGATAAATGTAAAGAGTATGTGGCTAAAAACCGCTTGATGAAAGCTCCGAATTATTTTAAATTGTGGATGTCGGGTGAGAAGGACGATGAGGTGATGTATATCAATGAAAAGTTGGAAACACTGATAGAAGAGATGTCCAATACGAAGTCTGTGACTTTGTTGAATACATTAAACAATTATCCGGTTATTTCCGTTTCTGCTCATATACGCCCGTTTCATATATATTGGCTGAATCTGGCTGCCGGGGTTATTTTCCCTGTCGGACTATTTTTCTATTTCCGTATCTGGGCATTCCGTGTTCGTCTGGCTAAGGATATGGAGCGGATCATAAAAAACAATGAACAAGTTCAATTCATCATACAGAATATTAATAAATAAGTGTTATGGAAGAGATTAAAATGGATAGAATAGAAGATGCGATTGCTGATTTCAAAGAAGGCAAGTTTGTCATTGTAGTGGATGATGAAGATCGTGAGAATGAGGGTGATTTAATCATAGCTGCCGAAAAGATAACTCCTGAGAAAGTTAATTTCATGTTGAAACATGCACGTGGTGTACTTTGTGCTCCTGTCACTGTGTCTCGTTGTAAAGAACTGGATTTGCCGCATCAGGTCAGTGATAATACTTCTGTATTGGGTACTCCTTTTACGGTGACAATCGATAAGCTGGAAGGTTGCAGTACCGGAGTTTCTGCTTCCGATCGTGCTGCCACTATCCTGGCATTGGCTGACCCGGCTTCTACACCGGCCACTTTTGGACGTCCCGGACATATCAATCCGTTGTATGCACAGGAAAAAGGAGTGCTTCGTCGTGCCGGACATACGGAAGCTACCATTGACATGGCACGTCTTGCCGGACTTTACCCCGCAGGTGCTTTGATGGAAATAATGAGCGATGACGGTACAATGGCACGTCTGCCGGAACTTCGTGCAATGGCTGATGAACATGGATTGAAACTGATTTCCATTCATGATTTGATTGCTTATCGTTTGAAACAGGAATCGATTGTAGAAAAAGGTGTTGAGGTAAATATGCCGACCGAACATGGTATGTTCCGTCTGATTCCTTTCCGTCAGAAATCAAATGGTTTGGAACATGTTGCTTTATTCAAGGGAACTTGGAATGAGGACGAACCGATCTTGGTGCGTGTGCATTCTTCTTGTGCTACCGGTGATATCTTTGGTTCCAGACGCTGTGACTGTGGCGAACAGTTGCATAAAGCGATGGAAATGATAGATGCAGCGGGAAAAGGTGTGGTTGTTTATCTGAATCAGGAAGGTCGTGGTATCGGCTTGATGGAGAAAATGAAAGCATATAAACTTCAGGAAGACGGAATGGATACTGTGGATGCCAATGTTTGCCTGGGACATCTGGCGGATGAGCGTGACTATGGAGTAGGAGCTCAGATTCTTCGTGAACTGGGAGTGCATAAAATGAAACTTTTGACAAATAATCCGGTGAAACGTGTAGGACTCGAAGCCTATGGATTGGAGATTGTGGAAAATGTACCTGTTGAAACAGTTCCTAACCCCTACAATGAGCGATACTTGAGAACAAAGAAGGAAAGAATGGGACATACTTTACATTTTAATAAGTAAAATGCCATTTTGTTTTTATATATCGAATATTATCGCTTATTTTGCAACGATTTTCACTCAACAACAATAAAATAGATACAAAATGAATCAATTATCAGACCGTTTGAACAGCTTGTCGCCATCGGCGACACTTGCCATGTCGCAAAAGAGCAATGAACTCAAAGCGCAGGGTGTTGATGTTATTAACCTAAGTGTAGGAGAACCGGATTTCAATACTCCTGACCACATCAAAGAAGCTGCGAAGAAAGCCATTGATGATAACTTTTCTCGCTACTCTCCGGTACCGGGTTATCCGGCTTTACGCAATGCGATTGTTGAGAAGCTGAAAAAAGAGAACGGTCTTGAATATACTGCCGCTCAGATTTCTTGTGCGAATGGTGCCAAACAATCTGTTTGCAATACTATCCTGGTTTTGGTAAATCCGGGTGATGAAGTGATTGTACCGGCCCCTTACTGGGTAAGCTATCCGGAAATGGTGAAGATGGCAGAAGGTACTCCTGTTATCGTTTCTGCCGGCATTGAACAAGATTTCAAGATTACTCCGGAACAACTGGAAGCTGCTATTACTCCGAAAACCAAAGCTTTGATTCTTTGTTCTCCGTCTAACCCGACAGGTTCGGTGTATAGTAAAGAAGAACTGGCAGGATTGGCAGCCGTATTGGCCAAGTATCCGCAAGTAGTGGTTATTGCCGACGAAATTTACGAACATATTAATTATATCGGTGCACATCAAAGTATCGCTCAGTTCCCGGAAATGAAGGAACGTACAGTGATTGTGAACGGTGTATCTAAGGCGTATGCCATGACTGGATGGAGAATTGGTTTTATCGCCGGTCCGGAATGGATTGTGAAAGCTTGCAATAAGTTGCAGGGTCAGTACACTTCGGGTCCTTGTTCTGTATCTCAGAAAGCTGCTGAAGCTGCATATACAGGTACACAGGAACCGGTGAAAGAAATGCAGAAAGCATTTGAACGTCGTCGCGACCTGATTGTGAAGTTGGCGAAAGAGGTTCCGGGATTCGAGGTGAACGTACCGCAGGGTGCTTTCTATCTGTTCCCGAAATGTAGCTACTTCTTCGGAAAGAGTAATGGTGAACGTAAGATTGAAGATTCGGATGACCTGGCGATGTATCTGCTCGAAGAAGCTCATGTAGCTTGTGTAGGCGGCGCTTCTTTTGGTGCTCCCGAATGCATTCGTATGAGCTATGCTACAAGCGATGAAAATATTGCAGAAGCTATTCGCCGAATCAAAGAAGCATTGGCTAAATTGAAGTAAGCAATCTTATATAATAAGAACGGTAGACTTTTTTCTTTTCAGGAAATAGTCTGCCGTTTTTTTATGTGTTTTTCCTTTTGTCCGAAGAAGGAATAAAATAAAAAAGGCTGCTTCCATAGAAAGCAGCCTATACTCTTTTGTAGATTGTATTATTCAGCCGGGTGAATAGCTTCAGACGGGCAAACGTCTGCGCAAGTTCCACAGTCAGTACATACATCCGGGTTGATAGAATAGATATCACCTTCAGAGATAGCTTCTACAGGACACTCGTCAATACAAGTTCCGCAAGCAATACAATCGTCACTAATTACGTAAGCCATTTTTTTAAGATTTAAATTATTAGTACTAATTCGTTCGGCAAAAATAAAGCTTTTATTCATTACTTGGTATGCTTCTTTGATTAAATTGACTTAATTTGTACGTCTTCTAAATAAGCAACCTCCCTGATATATGCTATATTTTTCGTATTTTTGCAGCCAAATTACTAATATATAGCGATTATGCCTTTAAATTTACCCGATAAGCTCCCTGCAATAGAATTATTGAAGGAAGAGAATATTTTCGTAATTGATACTTCGCGTGCTACGCAGCAGGATATTCGTCCGTTGCGGATTGTGATTCTGAACCTGATGCCGTTGAAAATAACAACGGAAACGGATTTGGTGCGGTTGCTCTCCAATACGCCTCTTCAGGTAGAAATCTCGTTTATGAAGATCAAGAGTCATACTTCCAAGAACACGCCGATAGAACATATGCAGACGTTCTACACAGACTTTGAGCAAATGCGTAACGAGAAATACGACGGCATGATCATCACCGGTGCTCCTGTGGAACAGATGGACTTCGAGGAGGTGACTTATTGGGATGAGATTACCGAGATATTTGATTGGGCACGTACGCACGTGACATCTACTTTATATATATGCTGGGCTGCACAGGCCGGGCTGTATCATCATTATGGTGTGCCCAAGTATCCGTTAGATCAGAAAATGTTCGGCATCTTTGAACATCGGGTGCTGCAGCCTTTCCATTCTATCTTCCGTGGGTTCGACGATTGCTTTTATGTGCCGCATAGCCGTCATACGGAAGTACGTAGGGAGGATATCCTGAAAGTTCCCGAACTGACATTGCTTTCCGAATCGAAAGATGCGGGCGTTTATATGGCTATGGCACGTGGCGGACGTGAGTTCTTCGTGACCGGACATTCTGAATATTCTCCTTATACCTTGGATACGGAATATCGTCGGGATCTGGATAAAGGCTTGCCGATAGAAATTCCTCGTAACTATTACGTAGATGATGATCCTGAGAAAGGTCCGCTGGTACGTTGGCGTGCTCACGCTAACCTCTTGTTCTCCAACTGGCTGAACTACTTTGTTTATCAGGAAACACCTTACAACATTAATGATATTGAATGATCAGGCAGCGTAAAATAGAACTTCTCGCTCCGGCGAAGAATCTGGAATGTGGTATCGAGGCTATCAATCATGGAGCAGATGCCGTGTATATCGGTGCACCTAAGTTTGGTGCCCGTGCAGCAGCTGTGAATTCTCTGGAAGATATTGAAGCATTGGTGAAACATGCTCATTTGTATAATGCCCGTATCTATGTCACCGTCAATACGATTCTGAAAGAAGAGGAACTGAAAGAGACGGAAGAGATGATTCATGCCCTGTATCGGATAGGTGTGGATGCTCTGATTGTGCAGGATATGGGAATTACGAAACTGAATCTTCCTCCGATTCCTCTCCATGCCAGTACACAGATGGACAATCGCACACCGGAGAAGGTGAAATTCCTTTGGGAAGCAGGTTTCCGTCAGGTGGTTCTGGCGCGGGAACTGTCGATTCGTGAAATAAAGAAGATACATGAGACCTGTCCCGAAGTTCCGTTGGAAGTATTTGTACATGGTGCGCTTTGTGTAAGCTATAGCGGTCAGTGTTACGTTAGTCAGGCTTGTTTCGGACGCAGTGCGAACCGGGGAGAATGTGCTCAGTTCTGTCGGCTGCCTTTCAGTCTTGTCGATTCGGACGGGAAAGTGATGGTGAAAGACAAGCACTTGCTCTCTCTGAAAGATATGAACCAGAGTGACGAACTGGAACAACTGCTGGATGCCGGCGCATCATCATTCAAGATAGAGGGCCGTCTGAAAGATGTGTCTTATGTGAAGAATGTCACCGCTGCTTATCGTCAGAAGCTGGATGCCATCATTGCCCGCCGACCGGAATATGTGCGTGCCTCTTCCGGTACTTGCAGTTTCGAGTTCAAACCACAGTTGGACAAGAGTTTCAGCCGTGGATTTACTCATTACTTCCTGCATGGACGTAGTGAGGATATCTTTTCGTTCGATACTCCGAAATCGTTGGGAGAGGAAATGGGTACAATGAAAGAAGCACGCGGCAACTTTCTGACTGTTGCCGGACTGAAATCATTTAATAACGGAGACGGTGTCTGCTATATTGACGAACAAGGACGCTTGCAGGGATTCCGGGTCAACCGGGTGGACGGAAACAAGCTCTATCCCCAGGAAATGCCTCGCATCAAACCCCGTACCAAGCTCTACCGCAACTTCGACCAGGAGTTTGAACGTATCCTTTCCCGTAAATCAGCCGAGCGGAAGATGGCTGTGAGCATACTGCTGACAGACAACAACTTCGGTTTCTCTCTGACGCTGACGGATGAAGATGACAACAGCGTTACGCTTGCTCTGCCCCGTGAGAAAGAACTGGCTCGTACTCCGCAGACAGATAACCTGAAGACACAACTTTCTAAATTAGGAAACACGCCCTTCGAAGCGAGCAAGATCGAAGTTTCTTTTTCGGAGAACTGGTTTCTGCCTGCTTCCGTATTGGCGGACTTCCGCCGTCAGGCGATAGAAAAACTGATTGCTGCCCGGCGAATCAATTACCGTCAGGAACTGGCTGTCTGGAAGCCGACTGCCCATGCCTTCCCGCAGACTACCCTCACTTATTTAGGAAACGTGATGAATACCCGTGCCGCTTCTTTTTATCGGGAACATGGAGTGCAGCAAGTAGCCGAGGCTTATGAAAAGGAACGGGTGGAAGATGCCGTGCTGATGTTCTGCAAACATTGTTTGCGTTATAGCATGGGCTGGTGTCCTATCCATCAGCGAGTACGCTCGCCCTATAAGGAGCCTTACTATCTGGTGTCGAATGACGGAAAGCGTTTCCGTCTTGAATTCGATTGCAAGAATTGTCAAATGAAAGTAAAAGCGGCACAATGAAACGATTCCCCGACAGAGATATACGGAATTTTACGGAGTTTCTTTTCGGCAGAGAAAAGCTCCGTACTGTTTTGTGCTGTTCTGTCGTGGGGTTGCTGTTGAGTTTGCTGCTTTTTTCATCCTGTCATTATAGGCGCCCCGATCTTACTTCCGAGGAGTTGTCGGAGAAGACGAAAGACTCTCTGAACTATCTTTATGACCGGCATTATACATGGAATACCAATCTGGAAGTAATCACCGATTCTGTAACGATGGAATGTCTCCCCATAAAGGATACATACATTGCATTGTATAAAGGAGACCGGGTGGTTGTTGCCGAGTTCGCCATCCATCCTGCCGACAGTGTGGACAGTGTCTGGGTGAAGCTGGCACACACACAAGAGGAGCAGGGATGGATACGTGAAGCAGAACTGAAAGAATCGTTTGTACCTACGGACAGCATTTCGCAGGCAATCCATTTTTTCAGCAATACGCATGCTTCTTATTTCATGGTCATCTTTGCGTTGTTTGTCGGAGTCTATCTGTTTCGTGCTTTCCGCCGGAAGCAGTTGCAGTTGGTCTACTTTAATGATATTGACAGTGTCTATCCGTTGTTTCTCTGTCTGCTGATGGCTTTCAGTGCGACGATTTACGAATCCATGCAAGTTTTTGTACCGGATACGTGGGAACATTTCTATTTCAATCCCACTTTATCCCCCTTTAAAGTTCCTTTTATTCTTTCAGTCTTTTTGCTGAGCATCTGGTTGTTTCTGGTTGTCACTTTGGCAGTACTCGATGATCTGTTCCGGCAGTTGACTCCCGCAGCTGCGGTCTTTTATTTGTTGGGGCTGATGTCCAGTTGTATTTTCTGCTATTTCTTCTTTATTCTGATGACGCATATTTATATCGGCTATTTGTTCCTCGCGCTCTTTATCTGGGTGTTTGCGAAGAAAGTACGCCGGAATATCGGCTATAAATATCGTTGCGGCCATTGCGGGGAGAAGCTGAAAGAAAAAGGTGTTTGTCCCCATTGCGGTGCAATTAATGAATAGTTTTCTTTATATCTTGTTTCATTTTCGAATAATACTTCTGAATGATGGAAATCAGACTTACCGAACTGAAAGATCTCCCTTTGGTGATGGAGATTTATGATAATGCCCGTGCTTTCATGCGTGCCAATGGGAATGCAACTCAATGGATTGACGGTTATCCGTCCGAATCATTCATCCGTCAGGAGATAGAAGACGGCCATAGCTTTGTCTGCACGGACGAGCAGGGAGAGATACTTGGGACTTTCTGCTTTATATTAGGCGAAGATCCTACTTATCAGCATATCTACGAAGGTGAATGGCTCAATGATGAACCCTACGGAGTCATTCACCGGATGGCTACCGGCGGCAAAAGGAAAGGTGTATCGGATGCCTGTCTGAACTGGTGCTTTGAACATTCCGGAAATATCCGGGTGGATACACACCGCGATAATAAAGTCATGCAGCATATTCTGGCGAAACACGGCTTTCAGCGTTGCGGCATTATTTATGTAAAAAACGGAACAGAACGTATTGCCTATCAAAGGATACTTGCTCTTTGATAAGGGATGAATCGTCCCCCTATCAAGGCTTGTAGCTTCGAATAATCAGGACATAAGTTGTTTCAAGCAGTTTCAAATGCTTGAAACACTTTGTTTCATATAGGGAAACACTTTGTTTCAAGGCATGAAACATCTTGTTTCAAAGCATGAAACACTTTGTTCCAACGGTTGAAACTGGGATTGGAACTACATGTCTTGATTCATTTCGTCGTACTTCCGTCTTTCCCGGTACTATATGGTCGTACTTCCTCCCGATTAAATATCGGCTCAAGGTCAAAAGGTCTAGCATTTTGGTCAATAGGTCGAATCATACTCGTTTTATGTTTCAGATCGATTACATTTGCTGTCAAATTCTCTAATAATTTAGTAAAATATGGGTCATAATATCTTTTTGCTTGATATTTCTCATCTGACAGAAATGGATATGGTTTCTTTTATAGAAGGGGAGATAGTGTTATCGGATAATATGGAAATCCCTTTCTCCGAACCTTTGGAGCAGTTGCCTCAAAACGATTTTCCTGTTCAGGCGGGAATGTCTATGGTACTGTTTTGTTTGCAAGGGGAGCTGCATGTACGGATTTCTTTGAAAGAATACACGCTGCGTCCGGACATGTTTTGTGTTATAATCACGGGGATGATTTTTGAGGTACTTTCTATTAGCAATGACTTTCGGGGATTTATGATAGCTACCCGGACCAATTTTATGCCTGTCACCGAAAAGACGACTCAGGTAATGTCTTTTTATAAGTGTTTGCAGAGTAGACATTGCTTTGGTTTAGAGGAAAAGGAAGTAATGGCGTTTGTTGGGGTCTATCACTCCATTAAAGCGACTTTGCAGGAGCTGGACCATCCTTATAGAATTCCGATGCTGCAATCTTATGTACAGATATTGTATTATAGAATGCTGCCTATAGTGCTGAAGGAAGAAGAGTCACGGTCAAAGTATTCGCATACACGTCAAGAGGAAATCTTTCAGCGTTTTATTGGTGAAGTGGAAAAACATTACCGGAAGGAACGGAGTGTGAAGTTCTATGCGGACTTGTTGTGTATTTCTCCTAAGTACCTTTCTACTGTCATTTATAAGATCAGTCAGCAACTGGCAGGAGAATGGATCGATGCTTATGTAATACTGGAAGCCAAAACGTTATTAAAATCAGGCAGACTGACTATTCAGCAGATCAGCGAACAGCTGAACTTCTCGAATCAATCTTTCTTCGGGAAGTTCTTTAAGCGCTGTGCTGGTATGTCTCCAAAGGAGTATATCAATAGTTGACTTGGTTATCAGGCCTTAGAACCGGCAACGGAGATCTATGCCGAATTGTGCGGGACGTCCTTTCTGCATGAATCCTTTGTTCATCGTCTCAAAGTAGAAGGCTGCATAGTCTTTATCCAGGAAGTTACGTGCCCAGAAACTGATCATTGCGTCTCCTATTTCCAGGTTTGCACGCCAGTTGAGGGTACCGTAGAAGGCTTGGCTGACATCGTTCTGCTCGGTCCAGTAGATACGTCCGGCTGCGTTATAGTTTGCTTGGAAAACTACCCGGTCAAAGATAGAACGGGGCTTGCAGGTGATGGCGTATTCTCCTCCGATATTTAGTGTGTGCTTGGGGACGAAGGGGACGTATTTGCCGTTATAGTCTGCTTTCACAGTCAGGTTGCCATCTTTATCTTCTTCATTGACAATATAATCGGTAAAGGTGGCATACGTATATCCATAGCTTGCGTTCAGGCTGAGTTCGTTTGTCAGGCTGGCACGGAGAGATGCTTCTGCACCGTAGCTACGGCTTTTACCGGCATTGATCGTGATACGTCCTAGGCCGCTTGCCGCAAATTGAGAGATTTGCTGGTCGCGTGTATCCATGTAGAACACAGCGAGGTCTGCCCAAAGTTTTCCTTCCCATAAGGTGAGGTGACTGCCTAGCTCGTAGTTCCAGGAGTATTCGGGTTTGTATTGGGTAGCTTTACTCACTTGGGGGAGTTCTTTCTTTTGGCTCTCTATTGTTGCTGCCATCGCACTTAGTTTGGGGTCGGCTGCCAATGCCTCAATTGCTGAATTCATTAAGCCTCCCTTTGCCAAATCGGAGAACATCTGTATATTATAACCTCCTGAACGATATCCTTTGGATACGGTTGTGTAAACACTATTTCCTTTTGTCCATTCATATTGTAAGGCAAATTTAGGAAGTAGCTGAAGGTAATCTGTAGATTCTTTCCCTATGAAAGATGCATTTCCTTCCAATCCTTCGCAAGTAAGGAAGGGTTTAGGGGCACCGGGCATTGTGATAGAGAAATCAAAGTTAAGAGGATCGGAAACTGAGTTATAGTCCATCTTTAGCTTTTCATAATCCAGTCTCAAACCAACTGTTGCAGATAGTCCTTTAATAAATAAATTATTAAATGTGGACTGATGGAAGATGGCTCCATTCAAAATTGGTGTATCAAAACTACCTCCTACAGCTAATCCTTGGTTATTGATGTTCATATGCATCTTGGGCGCTCTGGGATTACCGGCTGTGATATTTTCGAATTGCTCATTGGCATTATCTTCTATGACGGATCTGACTCCCTCCTGTCCGAATTGTACAGGTCCTGTAGTATGCAGCCATTGATAAAACCCGGAAACTCCAGTGGCCCATTGCCAATTATTTCCCGGCTTTGATTTGAAAGTGATTTCTTCTGAAATGGTATTTGCTCTTTGTTTTTGTTCCAATGTATAGATGTCTTTTTCTGTGAAATCCTGATCGAGGAACATACGGTCATTCAGGTTCTGATAACCAGTGACAGCGCTGAGAATAAAGTTTCTGGCTTGGTATTCTATATTTATTCCCGAATTAAGTAATCCCCGCCGATAACCGCTGCGCTCGTTATTGGCTATTTTACCAATGTATTCCGGACGTGTCTCTTCTCCTTGAGTGACACCTGTGTATTCATAAGGATAACCGCCCTGGTCACCGTATTCATAGTTTAGTGTCATGTCGATTTTTAGGTTTGATGTTGGCATATAGATACCACGGAAGCGTCCGCCTCCGGCATTACTTTTGTCTACTTTTTCATTATTCCGAGTCATATTCTCGAAGAAACCGCCTGCATGTTCGTAAAATCCTCCGGTAGAGAAAGCGAAGCGATCGGATATGCGGTGATAATGTGTCAATGAAACATTGTAATTATTATAGGTCGCAGCTCCCATTCGGATATCAGTACCTTGATAAGTAAAAGGTGATTTTGTATGTACTTTGATGAGGCCTCCCATTGTGTTACGTCCATAGAGGGTGCCTTGCGGACCGCGAAGTATGTCAATACGTTCAATATCGGCATAATTGAAGTCGAAAGCTGACTTGTCGATATAAGGGATGTTATCTACGTAAAGTCCTACGGATGGGGTATTGATACGTGAACCGATTCCGCGAATATAAATAGAAGTAGTCAGCTTCGAACCATAATCCGGAATGAAGAGGTTAGGAACAATACCTGTTAGGTTTTTCACAGATTGTACCTGATTTGCCTGCATGTCTTGTTGTGACAACAGTGTTGTGGCAGTTGGTAACTCGCGTAGTTTACGATTCTCTTTTGGAGCAGCAATCACTACTACTTCTTCGATGTCCACTACTTTTAGAGAATCTTTAGGTAAATCTTCAGCCCATGCTGTCCCTGTTGTTAGGAGTGCGAGGGCAATCATCATATTCTTTGTTTTCATTCGCAGTTAATTTGTCTGGTGCAAAGTAACGGCAAATATATAAGACGGACAATCCTCATTTATTAGGATTATGCCTGATTTTTTAAGAAATCAGATCCGGTCAGCCTCTATGTATCCATTCATTACAGCATAGATAGTCAATCCTGATACCGACTTGATTCCCAGTTTTTCCGTGATGTTTTTTCTGTGGGTGATGACAGTAGTCAGACTGATGTTCAACTTGTCAGCAATTTCTTTATTGATCAATCCTTTGGTAATTAATACAAGCACTTCTATTTCGCGGGCAGATAAGATTTCCTGATGTGCTTCCGGCAGGGCAATCGGGGGCATGTCTTTCACAGGATAACCGTTGTGGTGTGCATGTTGATGAAGTTTCAGCAGACTTTTCACAAGCTTTTCTTCTGGCTCATAAATATTGAGTACCGGCACGCCCGACAACTGGAATTGCGGACTGTCACTGGCCAGTACAATTGTTTTTCGTTTTCGGGGAAGGAAGAAGGCATTGTGTTCAACATAGATTTGTGCTGAGATGAAATAATGAGCATACATATCCGGGGTATCATCTATCAGCTCACTGAAACTATGGAAGGTACGAATCGTTGCCATTGGAATAATCTCTTCCAATATACTTTTTAGTCCAAGGCAAGTAAGGGTGTTAGATTCAATAATCGCTATTTCGGGTTTATTATTCATCTTATCACAGAGTTTTTATTATTGATTTATATAATTAGCTGCCGCTTCCGCACATCGTTCGCCATCTACTCCTGCCGAGACAATTCCACCTGCATATCCCGCACCTTCTCCGCAGGGGAATAACCCGCGGACAGTCACATGCTGTAACGTCTCCTTATCTCGTACGATGCGGACAGGTGAGGAAGTGCGAGTCTCTACACCGATCATGACCGCTTCATTTGTAAGGAAGCCATGACTGCTACGCCCGAACTGCTGAAAACCGAGAGCTAACCGTTTACTGATAAACTCCGGCATCCAGAAATGGAGTGGAGAAGAAATCAATCCCGGACTGTATGAAGATTCCGGTAAATCGTAACTTAACTTCTTGCGGGTAAAGTCCAGCATGCGTTGTGCCGGCGCCGTCTGGCGTCTGCCCCCCTGCAACCAGCATTGACGTTCCAACTCCTCCTGAAAGTGAAGGGGAGTAAGTTGAGCATGGAGAGCCGAGAGTTGGGAACTGCTCAGCAATGGGTTAACGGCCAATAGCCGCTCTTTCTGTTGCGCAGCCAATTCTCCATTTTCCATTTTCCATTCTCCATTCATTAAGTCTTCCGGCTGAATCTCTACTACCATTCCCGAATTACTCCAGCGGGAACCACGGTTGGAGGGAGACATACCGTTGACTACCACCTGTTCCGGTCCACTGGCGGCAGGGACAATAAAGCCACCGGGACACATGCAGAAACTATATACTCCTCTTCCTTCTGCCTGTGTTACAAAACTGTATTCGGCAGCAGGAAGGTATTTACCCCGTCCATTCTTATTGTGGTATTGTATCTGGTCAATCAGCGTTGCCGGATGTTCCAGCCGGACACCGACAGCGATTCCTTTGGCTTCCATCGTAACGCCATTGGCAGCCAGCCAGCGATATACATCCCTTGCAGAATGTCCGGTTGCCAGTATTACAGGACCGAGAAAGACTTTTCCTGTATTCGTTTCAATACCTTTGATTTCATCGTTTTCAATGATCAGTGCGTCCATTCTGGTCTGGAAATGTACTTCTCCTCCACACCCGATGATTGTATTCCGCATATTTTCAATCACACGCGGAAGCTTATCTGTGCCGATATGAGGATGAGCGTCGGCTAATATTGAAGTAGAAGCTCCGTGCTGGCAGAATACATTCAGTATCTTGTCTACATTTCCTCTTTTTTTGCTGCGGGTATAAAGTTTACCATCCGAATACGCTCCTGCACCTCCTTCACCAAAGCTATAGTTCGATTCCGGGTCTACGGTATGCTCTCTGCTGATCTGCGCCAGATCTTTCTTTCGTTCGCGCACATCTTTTCCCCGCTCCACAATGACCGGACGTAATCCGAGTTCGATGAGGCGTAAAGCAGCGAATAATCCGCCCGGACCCGCACCGACTACGATAATCTGAGGTTTGCCCTCTACATTATTATATATAGTATGTTCGTATTCATCTTCTTTGGGCATCTCATTGATATATACCCGCACCTTTAAATTGACGAAGATAGTCCGCTGGCGTGCATCAATACTTCGTTTCAGTATTCGGGTAGCGTTGATATTGCGCAGATTGATACCTTTTTCTTTCGAAATGTATTCTTTCAGTCGCTGTTCGTTTGCTGCGATTTCAGGGAGGATGCGGAGTTGGTATTCTTGTGTCATTAGTCTACTGTTTGATGTGTACCTGTTAGTTTGTGAACGGGCAACAGCTGGTTGCCCATCCGGACTTATCCGAAGAGTGCTCTGAATGCTTCTTCTACCTTTCTGACAGGTACTAATTCTATTTTTAGTTTTTGGGTATCAATCCCTTGCAGATTGTATTTAGGAAGCAGGAATCGTTTGAATCCTAACTTTTCCGCTTCTCCGATGCGTTGCTCTATTCGGTTTACGGGGCGTATCTCTCCCGACAGCCCTATTTCTCCCGCCATACAAACTTCCGGTTCGATAGCGGCATCCATATTGGAAGATAGGATTGCGCTGATCACTGCCAGGTCGATAGCGGGATCGTTCACTTTCAATCCTCCGGCAATATTCAGAAATACATCTTTCTGTGCGAGCTTGAATCCGACACGCTTTTCAAGAACAGCCAGCAGCATATTCATTCTTCGTATATCGAATCCGGTTGCCGACCGTTGGGGATTTCCATAAACGGCGGAACTTACCAGTGCCTGTGTCTCGATCAGGAACGGGCGTACCCCTTCGATAGCCGAAGCAATAGCTACTCCGCTCATGCCTTCATGATCCTGACTTAACAGCAGTTCCGAAGGATTGCTGACTTGGCGTAACCCGTCCTGACGCATTTCGTAAATGCCCAGTTCGGCGGTACTTCCGAAACGGTTTTTGATGCTTCGCAAAATGCGGTACATATAATGCTGATCTCCTTCAAATTGGAGAACGGTATCTACAATATGCTCCAACACTTTTGGACCTGCAATGCTGCCTTCCTTGTTAATATGCCCGATGAGCAGGACCGGTGTATGTGTTTCCTTTGCGAAACGGAGAATCGATGCCGAACATTCTCTTACCTGGGCAATACTTCCGGGAGAGGATTCTATGTTTTCAGTGGAAATAGTCTGTATGGAGTCGATGATAACTAAATCAGGATTTGTGTTCTTGATATGAACATAGATATGTTCAAGTGAAGTTTCGCATACGATGAAGCAGTCGCTGGAAACATCAGAAAGACGGTCGGCACGCAGTTTCAGCTGTCGTGCGCTTTCTTCACCGGATACATAGAGAATCTTCTTGTCCGGCATACGCAATACGGTCTGCATGACGAGTGTCGATTTTCCGATTCCCGGTTCGCCACCGATCAAAACCAGGGAGCCGGGGACAAGTCCTCCGCCCAATACACGATTCAGTTCTTCATCATGCATATTGATACGTGGTTCATCATCCGCTTCTATCTCACTAAGGATTATTGGTTTTGCTTTCTGCGTTTCGATGCCCGATACCGGTCGGCGGTTGGTCGGTTCTTTCCGTACGATCTCTTCTACATACGTATTCCATTCTCCGCACGACGGGCACTTGCCCACCCACTTCGGTGAATCCTGCCCACAGTTACTGCATACATATACGGTCTTTTCTTTTGCCATTGAGATTCCTTTCTTCTTGTAGGGTACAAAAATAGGGATAATTTATTAGAAATAAGTTATCCCTGCCTAATAGAAATAGATGAAGCTTACAGAGTGATCTCTCCCGCTATCGACCGGTTCATGTGATCGCGGACTTCATCCGGTGTATATCCGTGTCCTAATAAGAACATCAGTTTGGTTACAGCTGATTCTGTTGTACTGTCATATCCGGAGACGACTCCTGCCTGCAACAGCTGGTATCCCGTTTCGTAACGTTCCATTTCCACCATTCCGGCGTTGCACTGGGTTACATTTACAATCACAATCCCTTGTGCGCTGGCTTTGCAGAGCCTGCGGATAAACCACTCTTTACGTGGTGCATTGCCGGAGCCATATGTTTCGAGTACGACGGCCTTTAAACCTTTCGTTCCTAAAATCGTGGCTATCACGTTCTCCTGAATACCGGGAAATAGTTTAAGTACGGCTATATTCGTATCCAATAAATAATGTGGCATTAATTTCTGCCTGCTCTTATTAACATGGATATGTACATTATTGTATTTAATGTGAATACCCGCTTCTGCCAGTACCGGATAGTTGAATGAACGGAATGCGTTGAAGTTTTCCGCATTCATTTTCGTCGTCCGATTCCCCCGCATCAGATGATTCTCGAAGAAGATACAGACTTCCGGAACCACTGCTTTCCCGTCTTTATCTTGTGCAGCGGCAATTTCGATACTTGTCATCAGATTTTCCTTTCCATCCGTGCGGAGTACCCCTATCGGAAGCTGAGATCCTGTGAGGATGACCGGTTTATCCAGTCCTTCCAGCATAAAGCTCAGGGCCGAGGCAGTATAAGCCATCGTATCCGTGCCATGCAGGATAACGAATCCATGATAGCGGTCGTAGTTCTCATGAATGATGCGTACCAGCTTTCTCCACATATCAGGTTCCATGTCCGAAGAGTCCATTGGTGGATCAAACTGATAAGTGTCAATCGGGAAGTTGAATTTTTGCAATTCGGGGACATGTCTCTGGAGTTGCTCGAAGTTGAAGCTCTCCAATGCGCCTGTTGCGGTGTTTTCAATCATTCCAATTGTTCCACCGGTATATATTAACAATACGGAAGTATTTAACGGGGTCATATGCTGGTTTTATGCTGTTGTTTTTGCAAATATAATAATATAAACGATATATAGATAGCAAAATGTCATAAAAGTGCAGGGCTTTTATCGGCTGGGAAAGAGACGCGATGTTCTTTTTATCAGAAAAAAACCGAAAAAAGTGATAGATTGAACGTTTTTATTATTACTTTTGCGACACTTATCAAAAACAAGAGTAGAAACAAGGACTATGATGAAGTACTATCCACATACAGTCACATCCATGTGTACCATGACCCTTTGGGGTTAATGGATAGTATTTGTGTATCTACGTGATTCACGCCTGTGTAAGTAGGCAAAACTCAATTTTAATTTTTTTCGTAAACAACCAATCACCCTGTAATAACTATACTCGAGGGGATTGTATTTAAATATGTATCTTCATGAAAGTAATGAAATTCGGCGGAACATCCGTAGGTTCCGTGAACAGCATTTTAAGTGTAAAGAGAATTGTAGAGTCGGCCGGCGAGCCGGTAATTGTAGTTGTTTCCGCATTGGGAGGCATCACTGACAAACTGATTAATACATCGAAGATGGCGGCAGCCGGAGATTCGGCTTACGAAGGTGAGTTCCGTGAAATTGTCTATCGTCATGTAGAGATGATTAAGGAAGTGATTCCTGCCGGAGCCGGGCAAGTGGCATTGCAGCGTCAGATTGGCGAATTGCTGAATGAGTTGAAGGATATTTTCCAGGGTATTTACCTGATCAGAGACCTTTCTCCGAAAACATCGGATACCATTGTCAGCTATGGCGAGCGTCTTTCTTCCATCATCGTAGCTGAACTGATTGATGGGGCAAAATGGTTTGATTCACGTACTTTTATCAAGACTGAAAAGAAACATAACAAACATACGATCGATGCGGACCTGACTAATCAGTTAGTAAAAGAGACTTTCCATTCCATTCCGAAAGTATCGTTGGTGCCCGGATTTATTTCTTCGGATAAGGTGTCGGGAGATGTAACTAACCTTGGTCGTGGTGGTTCGGATTATACAGCTGCCATTATTGCCGCAGCGCTCGATGCTAACAGTCTGGAGATATGGACGGATGTGGACGGCTTCATGACTGCTGATCCGCGTGTGATTTCAACTGCTTATACTATTTCCGAACTGAGCTATGTAGAAGCAACCGAACTTTGCAACTTTGGTGCGAAAGTGGTTTATCCGCCGACGATCTATCCGGTATGTCATAAGAATATTCCTATTATTATAAAGAATACATTCAATCCCGACGGAGTAGGAACTGTTATTAAACAAGAAACTTCCAATCCGCAGAGCAAGGCTATTAAAGGTATTTCTTCTATCAACGATACGAGTCTGATCACGGTTCAGGGTCTGGGTATGGTTGGTGTGATCGGCGTAAACTATCGCATCTTCAAGGCCTTGGCAAAGAATGGAATCAGTGTGTTCCTCGTTTCGCAGGCTTCATCCGAAAACAGTACTTCTATCGGTGTCCGTAACGCTGATGCCGATCTGGCTTGTGAAGTGCTGAACGAGGAATTTGCGAAAGAGATCGAGATGGGAGAGATTTCTCCGATCCTTGCAGAGAGAAATCTGGCTACGGTTGCTATCGTTGGCGAGAATATGAAGCATACACCGGGTATTGCAGGTAAGCTTTTCGGTACGCTGGGACGTAATGGTATCAATGTTATCGCTTGTGCGCAGGGAGCTTCGGAAACCAACATTTCTTTTGTTGTCGATTCCAAATCGTTGCGTAAATCTCTGAACGTTATCCATGACTCCTTCTTCCTGTCCGAATATCAGGTATTGAACCTCTTTATCTGTGGTATTGGTACGGTTGGCGGTAGCCTGGTAGAGCAGATCCGCTGCCAGCAGCAGAAACTGATGGTGGAGAACGGACTGAAATTGCATGTCGTAGGTATCATCGATGCAGCGAAAGCAATGTTCAGCCGTGAGGGATTTGACCTGGCTAATTTCCGTGAAGAACTGCAAGTGAAAGGTAAGGACAGCAATCTGCAGACCATCCGTGACGAAATAGTCGGAATGAATATCTTCAATTCCGTATTCGTCGATTGTACGGCAAGTCCTGACATTGCATCGCTTTACAAAGACCTTCTGCAACACAATGTTTCCGTAGTGGCAGCCAATAAGATCGCGGCATCTTCGGCTTACGAAAACTATCGCGAACTGAAAACGATTGCCCGTCAACGTGGTGTGAAATACCTGTTTGAGACAAACGTAGGTGCGGGACTTCCGATTATCAACACCATCAATGACCTGATTCATAGTGGTGACAAGATACTGAAGATTGAAGCGGTACTTTCGGGTACATTGAACTATATCTTTAATAAGATCAGCGCTGATATTCCTTTCAGCCGCACCATCAAGATGGCACAGGAAGAACGCTATTCCGAACCGGACCCGCGTATCGACCTGAGTGGAAAAGACGTGATCCGTAAACTGGTGATTCTGGCGCGTGAAGCCGGATACCGCATCGAACAGGAAGACGTGGAAAAGAATCTCTTCGTTCCGAACGACTTCTTCGAAGGTTCGTTGGATGACTTCTGGAAACGGGTGCCGAGTCTCGATGCAGACTTTGAAGCCCGTCGTCAGGTATTGGAGAAAGAACATAAGCATTGGCGTTTTGTAGCCAAACTGGAAGACGGAAAAGCTTCTGTCGGACTTCAGGAAGTGGGTGCCAACCATCCTTTCTACGGACTGGAAGGCAGCAACAACATCATCTTGCTGACTACGGAACGCTATAAAGAATATCCGATGATGATTCAAGGATACGGCGCCGGTGCCGGAGTAACGGCTGCCGGAGTATTCGCTGACATTATGAGTATCGCCAACGTTTAATTTAAATGAAGAACTAAAAATGAAGAATTACTATGCAGCATAATGGCACAGACAATTCTTCATTCATCATTCTTCATTCTTAATTTCTAAAGAAGTGAAGCATATTATTATATTGGGAGACGGAATGGCCGACTGGCCAGTGAAGTCATTAGGGGACAAGACGCTCCTGCAATATGCGAAGACGCCTTATATGGATAAATTAGCCCGCATGGGGCGCAATGGTCGTTTGATTACCGTTGCCGAAGGTTTCCATCCGGGTAGTGAGGTTGCCAATATGTCTGTGTTGGGGTATAATCTTCCGAAAGTATACGAGGGACGCGGACCGCTCGAAGCTGCCAGTATCGGCGTAGACTTGAAGCCGGGAGAGATGGCAATGCGTTGTAATCTGATTTGTGTGGAAGGAGAGATTCTGAAGAATCACTCTTCCGGACATATATCTACAGAGGAGGCAGATGTGCTGATTCAGTATCTGCAAGAGAAATTGGGAAATGATCGCGTACGTTTTCATACGGGAGTTCAGTATCGGCATCTGCTGGTGATCAAAGGCGGTAATAAAGAGTTGGATTGTACTCCTCCGCACGATGTTCCTTTGAAACCTTTCCGTCCGTTGATGGTGAAGCCTTCAGTGCCGGAGGCTCAGGAAACGGCAGGCCTTATCAATGACCTTATTCTTCAATCACAGGAATTGCTGAAGAATCATCCGTTAAATCTGAAGCGGATTGCCGAAGGCAAAGATCCGGCCAATAGTATCTGGCCTTGGAGCCCCGGCTATCGTCCGCAGATGCCCACTTTCTCCGAAACTTTCCCGCAAGTAAAGAAAGGAGCTGTTATCTCGGCTGTTGACTTGATTAACGGAATCGGATATTATGCCGGCTTGCGTCGCATCGCAGTGGAGGGGGCAACCGGACTGTATAATACAAATTACGAGAATAAAGTAGCTGCCGCTCTGGAAGCTCTGAAGACGGATGACTTCGTCTATCTCCATATCGAAGCCAGTGATGAGGCTGGACATGAGGGGGATATAGATCTGAAACTTCTGACAATAGAGAATCTCGACAAACGTGCGGTCGGACCTATCTATGAGGCTGTGAAAGACTGGGACGAGCCGGTGGCGATTGCTGTATTGCCCGATCATCCTACTCCTTGTGAACTTCGTACCCATACTTCCGAGCCTATACCATTCCTTATCTGGTATCCGGGTATCGAACCGGATGAGGTACAGACATACGATGAGGTATCGGCATGCAATGGCAGTTACGGTGTGTTGAAAGAAGACGAATTTATAAAAGAGTTCATGAAATAACGCTTCGTCACAGATTATGCAGATTGCCCGCCGGACATTGAAATCTGTATGGAACTGCGTAGTCTGTGATGAATAAAAATATGATCTAATGAAATACTATAGTACGAATAAACAGGCGCCGATGGCTTCTCTGCAAGAAGCCGTAGTAAAAGGGCTTGCCGCTGACAGAGGGCTTTTCATGCCTATGACTATCAAGCCGCTTCCTCAGGATTTTTACGATACGATTGACAGCCTTTCTTTTCAGGAAATCGCTTACCGTGTAGCCGATGCCTTCTTTGGTGAAGACGTTCCCGCTGATACACTGAAACAGATTGTGTATGATACATTGAGCTTTGATGTTCCGTTGGTGAAGGTGGCGGACAACATTTATTCTCTGGAACTTTTCCACGGACCTACACTGGCTTTCAAAGATGTAGGCGGTCGTTTCATGGCACGTTTGCTGGGATACTTCATCAAGAAAGAAGGACAGAAGGATGTAAACGTACTGGTAGCGACCTCCGGTGATACAGGGAGTGCCGTTGCCAACGGTTTTCTGGGTGTGGAAGGTATTCATGTGTATGTGCTTTATCCGAAGGGGAAAGTCAGCGAGATACAGGAAAAGCAATTCACTACTTTAGGACAGAATATCACTGCTCTCGAAGTGGACGGAACGTTTGACGATTGCCAGGCGTTGGTAAAAGCTGCTTTCATGGATAAGGAATTGAACGAACATCTGTCGCTGACCTCCGCCAATTCTATCAATGTGGCTCGTTTTCTGCCGCAGGCATTCTATTATTTCTATGCCTATGCCCAGCTGAAGCGTGCCGGAAAAGCCGATAATGCAGTGATTTGTGTACCTAGCGGAAACTTTGGTAACATCACAGCCGGCTTGTTTGGAAAGAAGATGGGCTTGCCTGTCAAACGTTTTATTGCTGCCAACAATCGCAACGATATATTTTATCAATACCTGCAAACAGGTAAATATAATCCCCGGCCATCCATCGCAACTATCGCTAATGCTATGGACGTAGGTGACCCGAGTAACTTTGCCCGTGTGCTTGATCTGTATGGCGGTTCTCATGCTGAGATTTCTGCTGAGATTTCGGGAACTACCTATACTGACGAACAGATTCGCGAAACAGTGAAGGAAACTTGGAAAGAACATCATTACTTGCTCGATCCTCATGGGGCATGCGGCTATCGCGCTTTGCAAGAAGGATTGAAACCGGGTGAAACGGGAGTATTTCTCGAAACAGCTCACCCTGCTAAATTTCTGGAAACAGTAGAAGGTATTATCGGTGAAGCGGTAGAGATACCGGCCAAGCTGCAGGAGTTTATGAAAGGGGAGAAGAAGAGCTTGCCAATGACGAAGGAATTTGCAGACTTCAAGAAGTATCTGCTTACTATTTGATCCTGTTGCTCAAGCAAATATCCTTAGAAATAATAGATTTTCCGCTGTTACCTATAAGTGTATATCTTCTTAGGTAACAGCGGATTTATTATACTCTGAATCGAACAAAAATTAAATTCTATATCCCTCCTAATGATTTGAAAGCTGTTTTTGCTCTCATTGTAGTGTATCTTCAAAGAGTTTCATGCCTTGAAACAAATGGTTTCAAGTAATGAAACTTTTAGTTTCAAGGCATGAAACACTTTGTTCCAACGGTTGAAACTGATATTGGAATCAGGGCTGATCAATTACTCCATATTTACTAACTTGTCTGTCTGTGTATACGTTGTCGATCTGTTATTATGCTTCATTACGAATCGGAAAAGAATATATTTAGGCACGGATTACACGGATTAACACGGTTGTTTTACGTAATCATAGCACTAAAACCGTGAAATCCGTGTAATCCGTGCCTAATCCTCAATTTATAATTCAGTTCATTTCTGTGCGGAAATGAATCAAATACTTCTATTTTTTGTGACTTGATTTATTGCAAAACCGGTATGGATTTAGTAGCTTTGTAAGTGAACACAAATGGGATATTTTATTCTAAAATAGTTAATATGGATCAAATTGTTGAAGTAAAATACGACTCTCAATTTAATCAGATTGAGAATCTGACATGGTATCCTTGGGTAGGTAAGGACTATGAGGATGGTAAACGTAGGATTTTAATTGTAGGAGAATCTCATTACATCGACGAAGATATTGAAGATGAGGGAAAACTGAGGGAACAGGAGGTAAAAGTAGATAAATATCATACGAGAAATTGTTTGTATGAAGTATTGGTAGATAAATCATGGTGTAATAGAACCTACCCTAATTTAATGGAGGCATTATGTGACCGAGGGATAATTTCTGAAGATAAATTGGTGTTGTCGAAAATTGCATATTATAATTTTATCCAAAGACAATTGGATTATACCACTGCACCTAAGGAACGTCCCAATCTTGATGATTATGAAATAGCTTGGGAACTCTTTTTGAAAATTGTCGATATATTACATCCTACTGATTGTATCTTTGTTGGGATAGAGTCTTCGCAGCTGTTTGAAAGCACGATGGCCAAATATCAGATTCAATATTCAGAGATTGATATATTAGAAAAAATTAATAGAGTTTACCCAAGGAAAATGTCCATTAATATGAACCCTAACTATAGTGTTAATATTGTATTTATGAAGCATTCGTCTTGTTATTTTAGTCCAGGGAAATGGTATGAGTTTCTAACAAAACAAATACCGGAAGCAATGGAATGGATCAATTCAAAATAATTAGAAATGATGATTATCGATACCTATCCTTTTATCAATGGGAAAGCTGTTGTGTGGGTAAAAGATTCTGTATTTACGGAAGATAATTCTCCTGTTGTAGCAAAATGTGGATTAATTAATAATATAGATGAGTTTATTATTCCTCCGATATATGATAATATCCAATATATCGGAACTGATACGGTTGCTGTAAATATTGGTTTCAAGGAAGGGAAAAAATATCAGTATTCTGGAAGATGGGGAATTGTTGATTTGAACAATCAGATTCTTGTGCCCTTAAAATATACGGATATGATATGTTGGGAAGATGGCATAATGTTCTCTGCAGAATATAGGAGGAAGTGGGGTGTCATTAATATAAAGGGTGAAGTAATTATTCCTTTTAAGTTCGACTGGATATCATGGCCTGATAAAAATGGGAATATTCCTGCCTGTAAAGCAGGAAAGTATGGATGCCTTAATATGAAAGGTAATGTCATCCTTCCATTTGTTTACGATTCTGTCACTTTTAAATAGTAAAAGTGCGGCATCGTACAGGAATGAATAAATATTATAGATAATCAGAAATTACGAGGAATACTAAATATTCTCCCGTGCAATAAATGCTAAACTCTTCTGCTATAGCTTCATTCAATGTGCCTTGCCACCAATTAGTAAAGTCACTAAGAGGATAAACCAATCCTTTTCCTTTCAATCCTTTAGCACCGAAATTGATAATAGAGACTTGCTGTCCGGGATGTGAAGCGAAAGTTTGTGTATCTTGTGCAGGAATAAATATACCGTAGTCAGTTATCATCCGTACTTCCATACCACTTCTCATATACTCCATGAGTAGGCTGATGTTTCCTAATGTATGGTCTTCCCGTTTGCCGGTAGCACCTACGATGGCGATTTTCCGTATGCCTTTACTTTGCAGATAATGAACAGCTTTGGTCTGATCATTCGTCTCCTGATCCGGAATTTGATGGATAATAGAAGAAAAACGCTTTTTATATTCTGGTAGAAGCGAGTCTCCGTCTCCTATAATTATATCAGGAGTATGTCCACGCGAAATATATTCGTTGGCGGCTCCATCACAACAAACTACATATTTGGCATCTGCCAAAACTTGTAAAGGGAGTGGATGGACAGGATATTCGCCGTTGGCAAGTATCACGGCTTCGTGTGTATAGTGTTCGTTTATCATTGTATGCTCATTAATTTTTTCCATTTGAAGTAGCCAAAGATAGCTATAATGGAGTAAAGTCCGTACAATACGGAGGTGAAATAGAGATCTTTATAAATATATAGTCCGCAACAGACGATGTCGACAAGAATCCAGGCAAACCATTGCTCAATGTATTTGCGTGCCAGCATCCACATTCCGACAATGCTCAACGCTGTTGTGAAGCTGTCCAGCCACGGAACGTTACTGTCTGTGTATTCGATAAGTATCCAGGCAATGCCGACGAAAGACACGATAAACACTAGAAGCAGTGGCAGGTAACATTTCCATGGGGTATGTACAATCGGAAGATCTTTCGTTTTCTCTGTCGTTTGCCCGTCAGTTGTCAGTTGGCTTTTCTTTTTCCGGTGTCCCCACATCCAGAAGAACCATCCGTAGATGGCAGCTATCAGATAGTAAATGTTGATGCCGAAGTCGGCATACAGTCCTGCGTCGTAATAAACAAAGATATAAATGGCCGGCATGATGATGCCCGCCAGCCACAGATAGATACTGGCGCGATACTCCAGCCACAGGTAGATAATGCCGATAAACGTACCGAATATCTCCAGATAATTCATTTCCATATTTGCTTATTTATTCGTTCTCTACGCCGGCATTACCCGGATCAGATTCTATGGGTATGTTCTCAGCCTGTCATGTTAGGGCACCCCTATTGCGTGAATCGGCGGTAAAATTACGAATTTAGCAGAAGGAAAACAAGGAATCATGTAAAAACAAGTCTTCCGTTAAAAAACGAAGAGGAGATTTCAACGGCATTTTTGTGATGCCGTGAAATCTCCTCTTCTCCTCATTTGTCGTGTATTATAAAACTTCTTTTTCTTTAGTCAGTTGCTCTTCATATATCGTGTTACCGATTGTATATTTGAGGCTGAACTTTTTGGCGGTTGTGTTGTAGGTACTTTCTCCTGAGTCGACAATTGCCGGTCCGTTTTCAGCATCCCATGCTTTGACCGAAACTTTCTTCACATCATTAGTGCCTTCCACTATCTGATCCGTGATGGTCAGTTCTATTGTACCCGTTTGGATATCAGCCTTCTCGTCGCTCTCGTTGTTCATGGCATAGAATAGTCTGACGGTGTTGACTCCGGTAGGCTTAATCGTTTTAGGCTTCTGAATCGTCTTCGGAGTTTCTCCTTCTAAAGTGGTATGTCCACTCATCTGGTAACTGCCCGAATAGTCATTCTTTAATTTTAATAGAACCAACATTTTACACCCGGATGTACTTATCGGATATCCTGTTGTACTTTCTATTTCGACGGGGATGACGTATGACTGGTCAATCTTCAGACTTGCTGTCTTTATCAACACAGGAACTTCGGCGGAAATACCTTCAGCGTGCTTGATTACCGTATTCTCCAAAGAAGGAATGGAATATAAATCAGTATCCAATGATTTATAATATTTGTCCTCATTCAGAACGGTCCAGTACTTTCTATTGTAAATATCTACCAGCTCTTCGTTGATCTTCATTTTTACGTTCACATCTCGATCTAATGCTAACGTACCGGAACTGCTGACCGTGAAATAAGTTTTCACTTCTTCGTTACTGTAGCTTACTTCTGTAGTCCATACTCGGTTGTAAGCGCCGATCAGGTAGATTTCTTTCTGATATTGTTCTTTTTCAAGCAGGTCTTTTTCACAAGAAGTGATGGAGAGTGTTAGTAAAGAACAGACCACTAGTTTGTATATTGATCTCATTATATGTTCAATTTTATATGATTAATAATCAGTTATATAATGGAAAGAGGTAAGTTACCAATCTCCGAATCCGTCCCATCCTGGATTTTGTTTCAGTTTCGCGTTTTTATCCAATACGGCTCTCGGAATAGGATAGAAGTACATCTTCCTGTCAAAGCTGCGTAATGCATACTTATGAACTACATTGACAACAGTATAGAATTGGTCTCTTTCGGTCGTCTTCTTGGTAACGTCCATACCTTGTACCGGTTTGTTCTCTTCTGTTTCTGCTAGTCCCCAACGACGCAGGTCATGATATCTTCTTCCTTCGCATGCAAATTCGATCATACGTTCGCGGATGATTAACTGACGCATCTTCACTTGATCGCTGGCATCGGCAAGGGTGATGCCCGGCAATCCGGCACGGTAACGAATCATGTTGAAGTAGTACATGATTTCCTCCGGATTATACAAAACATGATAAGTGGTGTTATCTGCCGCTTCCGTATATTCCGGTTCTCCTTTCAGTTCATTCAATGCTTCTACATAGTTCAACAGTATTTCCGCATATCTGAATACAGGGAATGTTTTCGGTTTTATTTTAGCACCTGTATGACTGGTACAGTTATCCTCCGGATGGATATATTTCTTTAGAGTATATCCCGTTAAGTTATAGTCTTCTGGATTGGCAGCCTGTTTTGCACAGTTGCCATTCACGTAATATCCTGCTGTAAAGTTAGTCACGTTGGGAGCTTCGGTTCCTGTTACCGAAGTTGCGGGCCAGAAACATTCACAGAATCCGATAGATGCGTAGAAACGCGGTTCGCGGTCCAGATACATTTTGGCAACGGTTGGTCTCAGCTCATATCCTGTGGCGATGGTAGGTACAGTACCCGCTTCTTCATAATAATCAGGTTGTTGCACATAATCTTCTCCATCTTTCATGTAGTAGGCATCTATGAGTTTCTGAGTGATTCCTAAGCCGTTCCATCCTCCCAGTTTCAACGGGAAGGCGATTGAAATGATGTTGTTGTTCAAGGGAGTAGCATAAATAAGTTCAGGGTTTTTCACAGCCAGTGCTTCTCCATTGAACATGTCTATATACGAATGGTAAGGATCGATTCCTCCTACTCCTAACGGAAATTCCGCTTGTGACGCCTGAGAGGATGCATACGTGTTTTCATCGCTGGGTACAGTGTATAATGAGTAAATACCGCTATCGATAATTCTCTTGGAGGCAGCAGCTGATTTCGCCCATTTCACCGGGTCATATTGCTGGGCTATCATGTTTCGTCCGTCGGAAGTGGTCCAGTCGGCATAATATTGATTGCCGTTGTACCACTTGGAAGCTTGGTAAAGCCGGACACGTGACATGAGGGCGGCTGCCGCATATTTGGTAGGACGTTCGAACTGAGTGCTCGGGCGCGTCGGGTCCAGTAGACTGTAAGCTTCTTCGAGGTCTTTGCAGATATATTCCACACATTCATCGTACGTGTTACGTTCGAATGACAAGTTTTCAATGTTTTCATCTACCGACAGCGGCTCTTCGGGAAGGATGACTGCCGGTCCGTAAAGTTCCAACAGATAGAAATAGAAGGAAGCTCTCATGAAATGAGTCAAACCCATAATTTCACGTCTGTCCAATCCTTTCAGGTCTTTGCATTCATCGATGCGGGTGAAGATAGTGTTACACTTACGGATACCTTTGTAGTATTGTCCCCACATGTTGTAGTAAGAATCGTTCTGCGTGATTTTGTCTGCATACAAGTAGGTACCGGCGTACTCAGCTTTCTGCCATGACAGAAGGACTTCATCTACCGCAGTCTCGTAAGGACCGTAGGAACCGGAAAACAAGTTGCCTTGAGCGGGCATTAATGCCGCAGTTCCCCACACATAACGCTCCAGATAATCTTGTCTGGCAAAGATGGAGTCGAGTGGAGTCAGGTCGTTAAAGTATTCATCAACTGCCAGATAGTTGCATGAAGTCAGCATGAACGGGATGATTCCCAGTGTCGTGCATAGAATATGAAGGCTTTTCTTTAATATCTTTTTCATAATAGTTTTCAATTAGAACGTAGCTGTTAACTGTAAAGAGAAGGTACGCTGTAGCGGATATACGGCGCCGTTTTTAGATGCCTGTCCCGGATCCCATAGTTTCACTGAATCCCATACTGCCAGATTCTGTCCGACAAATTGCAGATTCATATCACTGATGCCCACTGTCCTTAGTACTTTATTCGTTCCGATACGATAGGAAATATCCAATGATTTCCAACGCAGGTAAGAACCATCTGCCAGCCAGAAAGTAGAAGCACGGTTATTGTTCTTATTCTCTCCGTAAGTCAGGCGCGGGAAACGTGCATTCGGGTTTTCTGTAGAAGGATCCCCTGAATACCATGCCGGTGTCCAACGATTCTTCGGGTCGTTTACGATGGATAGAATGTTGCCGACTTCTCCGCCTGAGAAGGGATAGAATCCGGAACCGCCGTATAAGAAGTTAACTTTGGCTGCTCCAGTGAATAAAGCACTGATAGTCCATCTTTTATATCTGTACTCCAGTGCAAAACCGTATTGAATTTGCGGTACATTGGAGTGTGCAATAGGAACAATATCGTCATCGTCAATTTTTCCGTCAGCGTTCACGTCTTTATAGCGGATATCTCCGGGGCGTACTTCGCCGTATGTCTGTTTCGGGCTTCGGTTGATTTCATCCTGATTTTGAAATAAGCCTAATGCAACCAAACCGCGCATAACACCATAATTTACATCGCTATACGATTGGTAAGGGTAGCGCACCGCATCTTGGTCCCAATGTACAACTTTGCTGACAGCATATGTCATGTTGGCACGCACCGTGAAAGAGTTGTCTTCGTTTATTTTCTGGTTCAGGTAAATGTTACCATCTATACCGCTACTGCGCATACGTCCTACGTTGGTATATGGGTTGGTCACGACGCCTACTTCCGAAGGCATCATTTTTCTTTCCTGAAAGATATTATCACGAGTGTCTCTGAAGATATCTACCGTTCCACCTATTTTATCATTGAGAAATTGGAAGTCGATACCCAGGTTATATTTCTTGGCTACCTCCCAATGTAAGTTGTTGGCTCCGATTTGTTTTTCTGTCAATCCATTGGAACCCCAACGACTACCACCTCCAAAGTTAATCAACGTCAGATATGGGAACCGACGTCCACCACCGATCTGATCGTTACCAACTTCACCATAAGAAGCTCTGATCTTCAAAAAGTTGAGCCATCCTGCATGATTCTGCATAAATTCGTATTGGGTCGGGATCCATCCTAAGGCTATTGCAGGGAACAAACCGAATTGTTTGCCCGGTTCAAAGTTTTCGGAACCGGTGTATCCTACGTTTCCTTCTATCAGATAAGCATCTTTATAAGAGTAAGTAGCTCTGGCAGATAATGCTTGATAACGTTTGGGAATAGATGAAATTTCATCATTTGCTTCGGTGGTTTCGGTGCTTTGCATATAGTAATGTATCAAACCGGTTACACGGTGTTCCTGATTGAAAAGTCTTTCATAGGCAAGTTGCGATTCGAAGTAATATCTCCGGTCACTGGCAGCACTCTTGGCGAATTGAATGTTGCTGGCTGATACCGTACGTTGTGTCATTAATGAACCGTCATTGTAACGGCCAAAGGCCTTGTATAGGTTCGGCATTTTGGAGCGGACTACGTTGTGTATATTGTTATTGTTATACGAGAACATTCCTCTGGCAGTCAAACCCTTGATCCATTTTCCGAAGTCTTGACGTAAGGTGAAATTGATGTTCATAGTGGTCCGGTTTCCCTTTTTAAATCCGGTATGGTTCAACAAGATATATGGTGAGATTTGTTCTCCGTTTTTCCCATAAGCAGGAAGCATTCCATTGGAATAACGTAAAGGCACCGTCAGGGGAGTCAGATAGGCTTGTGCGGCCCAGAGTGCGTCATTGTTAGTTCCGAATCCCGGTGCTCTGTCTTCTACAATAGCTCCGTCCATAGCCAATCCCATGATCGTCGATGAAGTTAGATTCATGTCTACCTTTGCGCGGAAATTATATTTAGCCCATTTGACATTCGTGTTGTATTTGTTAACTTTGTCTTGCTTGAAGATAGCATCTTTGAATGTACCTCCTACACTGACAAAATATCTGGCAACTTTTCCACCACCGGATACATTTAAATAGTGCTGATGATTAATAGTTACATCTTTCAGTATCTCTTTTTGCCAGTTAACGTTTGGATATAAGTCATTATCCAGTCCTGCTTTAATAATCTCCAGTTCTGTCGGGCTATAAAGAGGGTCCATATTGCTTACCACTCGGGCTTCGTTTGCCAAGCTGGCATAATCGTATGCTTCCAGATATTCGGGCATACGGGGGGAATAAGAGAGAGTCATACTGCTTTTCCAGGTTACCTTGGTTCGACCTTCCTGACCGGAACGGGTCGTTACCAAAACAACGCCATTTGCACCACGTACACCATAAACGGCTGTTGCCGAAGCATCTTTCAAGATAGAGAAGCTCTCAATATCCGACGGGTCGAGGTCGTTGAGGTTTCCTTCAATACCGTCAATCAAAACCAGCGCAGACTGGTTGGCACCAAATGTGCTGATACCGCGAATCCAGAACTCAGAAACATCCTGCCCCGGTTCGCCGCTTCGGTCAACGGCTATAATACCGGGAACCACACCTCCCAGCATATTGGCTACGGAAGTTGACGGAGCACTGATGGCAGCCGGATTGACACTGGTGACAGCACCTACCACGCTGACTTTACGTTGTGTTCCCATACCTACAACAACTACTTCGTCCAATGATTCTGAGTCGGGCTCCAGAGATATACGCATCTTCTTATCGGTTTGAGCAACCACTATTTCTTTGCTCTTATATCCCATAAATGAAACAATCAGCGTTGTTTTTGGAGCTAATGATTTCATACTGAAGTTACCATCCATATCTGTTATAGTTCCGGTTTTTTCTTTCCCTTTAACAGATATGTTTGCACCCGGGAGCGGATCACCATGTTCATCTAACACGATTCCGGCAATTTGAATTGGTTCTTGTTGGGCCCATATCCCTTGTGTTGCATTTCCTGCCAATAGCAGAAAGAAACACAGGGTTAATTTAAAATATAGTGTTTTCATTTCTATTCCTTATTAATTATTCAATAGCAAGTTTTCTGATGCAGTGGTTGTTTTGATCTGCAATGTAAAGAAATTCATTTTTGTCCAAATAGACACCCCAAGGCTGATCGAATTGGGCTTCCAAAGGATCCCCGTCTTTGTATCCTTTCCCGCTACCTGCTATCGTGGTCACGATATTTAACTTGGTGTCAACTTTACGAATCCGATGGTTATTAACATCCGCTATATATAAATTGCCTTCTTTATCAATAGCAATTCCACGCGGCTCATTGAATTGTGCTTCTTGTACATCTCCGTCCCGGAAGCCTGCGCCTGCACCGGGAATATATTCTTCAATGTCTCCGTCTAGAGCTGGCCAACCGTCCGTATCGCGTGTGAGCTTAAAGCGATAAACTGCACTCTTACTATGCAACACACAATAAACATACTTATCAACCGGATTGTAAGCACATAAACCATTGGAGCCTACATTATAGAGTGTACCGATTCGTTTTGCTTTGTTGGGATTTAAGGTTCTTTTATTCTTATCAAAAGGTTGTGTCCACAATTGTCCTGTGTTTTGGCGGTATATCACAAAAGTAGAATCTACAGGGTCGAGAACAACACTATGCATCCATCCTCCGTTGGCTAAAAGCTGTCCCATTTTATCAGCCACCCAGCTCACATTAGCATCGAATAAGAAACAACCGAAGTTGGCATTATCGCATGGACCAAATAGTTGTTTCTTTTCTTTATCGATAAATAAAGGTTGGTCGATTACCATGCCATCCAGTAAAGTGATGGTTTTATTTTGTTCGATGGATGATAAACGCGTTCTTCCATCAGAGTCGAATATGAATACATTGTCATCATTGTCTACAGCTACATACCTTGGAGTATTGAATGTGGTCTCGCCGAGAGTTCCGTCTTTATTGCCACCTTCTTTGGCTTTTCCTACTACTGTAGATACGGAAGAAGTTACAATATATTTGAATGTTTTTTCAGCATTGCTGAGTTCAGCTTCTTTTCCGGCAATCTCCACCCGTACATGGCTTTCTCCTCCGGCTTGCTTGGGCACTTGGGCATAAATAACATCAGGCTTGACACCTAAAACCAATGCCTCCCGTTCATTACCTACTTCATCCTTGAAGTAAACTTTCACTTGGCTTTTGTCTTCTCCGAAATTGGAACCTTTAACAATGAATTTGGTTCGTATGCCACCGGAATCGGGCATAAACTCTGTAAACTTGACTGGTTGATTAGGATCGAAAGCTGTGCTTTTCTTGTCTTCATTACAACCTACTATTAGTAGCAGGAAGCCGAAAACCATCCAGATTAGATTAAATGATTTACGCATGTTTTTCTATAAGATTTTATTAGTTTGAAAAAAGGTCTTTTTAGGCTTTCTATTTAAATAAGGTTTAATAGATTCTAATTGATTTCAATTTGACTTAAGGGCTTTTGGCTTTTTCTCTCATGTGATTAATTGTTTTAAATATTACAGATTCAAAGGTGTAAATGGCTATATATAATTGTGAAGCACACTTTCCGTTCGGTTTTCAGGATACAAACTTAGGGGATTTCAAGGAATCAGGAGCATATGCTTTTATTCATCCATGTATATCTTTTCATTCAAAATTGCTTTTTTTATCATTTGCTTCGCCTTTCTGTTATAATATTGATTATTTTTGTGACACTTAAACTAATATGAATATATAATGAAGCGAACCGTTCGATATACCGTCCTTGTTTTGATTGCTATTATAAATTCTTTAGTTATTACTACTTCTCTCTATGCTGTTCTGCCTTATAATGAACTTCATCAGTTGAATATGAGTAATGGCTTGGTAGATAACATCATTACTTGTATCTATCAAGATCAAGATCGTTTTATGTGGTTTGGATCCAGTAATGGGCTGAGTCGATATGACGGGAAGCAGATTCGCAATTTTAGTGTAGACAATGCGAGGATGTATGTTTCCGATATAAAAGAGACTTCTGATGATAAATTGTGGGTAATAGCTAATGAGTATTTATATTGTTTTGATCGACGGAAAGAGAAATTTGTTCTTCCGTCTTTTCAGGATGGAAAAAAGGCCATTTCTGTAAGTGCTATGGAAATAACGGGGGATTCACTTTTTTGGATAGTAAAAGGCGGACAATTGCAATGCTTGAAACGACATTATAAATTAGTGAAAGGTGACTTACAAATAGAGATGACCGTCGAAGCAGGCTATCCGTTTTTTTTAGATGAGGGGGAATCTTTTTCGAATTTATGTGCTTCACAAGACGGGCATTTCTTGTATTTGGTTACCGATAAGGGAAATTTGTTGTTCTTTGATAAGATTGCAGGTAAAGTGGTCCGGAAGTTCAAATACTCTATTAATTCTAGTGCTAATGCTACTACTATCATGAGTGAAGGGGAATATATTTGGGTTTCTTCTATAGTGGGTGGAGTAACTCGTCTGCATATTCCCACGGGAAAATCTGATTATTATCAGTATAATGAGGATGCCAGGTTGTCTTCTTTATCACATTCAGATGCGTATGGGGTGGTTGCGTTGGATAATGATTCTTACATTGCAGTAACCTGGAATGGATATACTCTGTTAGCTCCTGAAGAAAATGATCCTTCTAAGTTGTCGGCAACGCCTTATACGAATACCTCATTTTTGCAGTACCGGAATGTAGAGACAAGAATGATTTCTGTTTATTATGATAAAGAGGGAATACTATGGATCGGAACTAGAGGAGGAGGGATTGTCTATTTTGACTTTAGACAGCATTCTTATATGCAATATCACAGCAAAAAACATAATGAAATCTCTGCTCAGATAGCTGACAAAGATGGTCGAATTTGGTTGGGCACTTACCATGAAGGAATTATGCGTAGTGACCAGCCTTATGCTAAATCGCGACCGCTGAACTTTTCTCCTGTGGGCAATCAAAAGGAAGTCCCGGTGTTTTGTGCAATCAAAGATTCATGTTCTAATTTATGGTTTGGAAATGCTTCCGGAAACTTGATTTGTTATGACTGGAGTTCCGATTCTTTCCATATATATCCGCTCAATCATTTAGGGAAAAAGGTAAACTCCTATATAGTGGCCTTAATGATTGACTCCCGTTATCGGTTTTGGGTATGCACTTCTGCCGGATTGTACTTATTTGATCATCAGACAGGTCATTTTGAATTATTCTCATTGCGTGAAGCCTTGAAAGAAGATGCAGAGCCATGGGTCACTGCTATTTGTGAAGATAAACTGCGGAATATCTGGATAGGGACAGCAAAAGGTATTGTACGATTATCACAGGTAAATGTTCGTCCATTAAAGATGGTTCATGGATATGAAGAAAAAGAAAATATAGGAGCTCGTGTAGTTAGTGCTTTACTGACTGGTACTGACGGAACTGTATATGTGGGTTATAAAAATGGATTTGGAATCATTCCTGTGGGCGAAGATAGGATAACGTCTTTTTATACAGTAAAAGATGGACTTTGTAATGATTGTATAGATTGTATAGTGGAAGATGAGAAGAAGCGTATTTGGTTGGGGAGTATATCCGGTATCTCAAGATATAGCCGACAACAACATGTCTTCTACAACTATTATATTTCTAGTAGCAATAAATCTGTGATGTTGTTTAAGAATACTTTATTTTGGGGAAATAACAAGAGCTTAACTTATTTTGAACCGGAAATACTGACATCTGCCACCATTGCCAGCAAAACTCTTTTAACTGGATTGGAAGTCGATAATAAGCAAATCAATATAGGTGAGAAGATAAAAGGGCAAGTTGTTTTGGACTCAAATATTGCATCAATTGACCATTTGGAACTGGTCAATGCAAACCGTGATTTCTCTCTCCTTTTCAATAATCTGGCTTTTTCGAAGGATCTGCAAAAATATAGCTATCGGTTATATCCATATCAAAAAGATTGGATTGTTTCTGAAGCGGGTAAGGTCTCGTTTACCAACTTGTCTGCCGGTTATTATATTTTTGAAGTCAAAACATTGTTCCCTAATAATACGGAAGGAGACGTTACTGCATTGCCGATAACAATCCTTCCACATTGGAGCCAGACCGTTTGGTTTCGTTTGCTTTTGATTTTCTCGGTTTTATTTTTGGTTGGTTATATTTTCTATAGTTTGTTGCGGCGGCAACGTCGTTTCAAAAAAATGATTCAATTGAAACATGAACTGACGATTGCAAATTTGGAGAGAAACGCAGAACGGCATATACGGGAAGAACGTGAGAATTTTTTTATGAATGCTGCTCATGAGTTAAGAACTCCTCTTACTTTGATACTTGCTCCTATACATGATATAATGAAGTCCATTACCCCATCGGATAATTGGTTTGATTCATTTAGCAGATTGCACAAGAATTGTCTTTCTCTACAGACACTGGTTGATCGTCTGCTATATGTACAGAAGATAGAGGGAGGCATGATAAAACTTCATTTGTCAGAATCGGATATAAAGGAGATTGTTAGCCGGGTGGCTAATCCTTTTCTGCAAATGGCTATGGTCAAGAAGCGGGAATTTTTGGTCCAGGTGGATACAGTGCCTTTGTATTTATGGGTGGATGTGGCGAAAATAGAATCAGCTGTTCAAAATTTGTTATCAAATGCCTTTAAATACACTTCTCAGAATGGACGTATTGAACTGGCTGTGTCAGAGGCGGAAATTGACGGAAGACCTTATTGCCTTGTAACAGTGTCTGATAATGGAGTTGGGATACCTGATGATTTGCAACAGCACGTGTTTGATTCGTTTGTAACAGGGAAACGTATCCCGCAATATTCCACGTCAATAGGTCTTGGATTACATATTGTAAAGCATACGATGGGGTTGCATCATGGATTTGTAACGTTAACCAGTCGTGTTGGAGAAGGAAGCCGGTTCGTTCTGCACATTCCGGTGGGACTTTCTCATTTTGTTCCAGGAGAATATGAAATGGTACCTGATCCGGTGAAGGGAGATTTGTTGGAAGAGTGTACGACAGAAGAACGTCCGATGGAAGAAGTAATAGCAGAAAAGAATGAGACTATGGAGGAGACCGTTAACAGAGTGAAAAATAATAAGGAATTTTTGTTGATCATAGAGGACCACGATGAGATGAGAGAATATTTATGCAGTCTATTTAAAGAAGATTATAATGTTATTGAGGCTGGAAATGGAGAAGAGGGGGTGGCTATGGCTGATAAATATATACCTAAATTAATCATTTCTGATATAATGATGCCGGTTAAGGATGGGTTTGAATGTAGTCGGGAGATTCGTGAAAATAAGCGGACTTTTCATATACCGGTTATCTTTTTAACAGCTAAAGCAGAGGATGCTGACCGGTTGAAAAGTTTACGAATTGGGGTAGATGACTATATAATGAAACCTTTTAATCCGGAGTTATTGAAAGAGAAGGTGAAAGCATTGATAGAACAGCGTGATCTGCTAAGAAAACTTTATGCGAAAACTCTAATGATGGATGAAGATGTACTGGAGTCTTCAGAAGATGTTCACGATGTTTTTATGCCTAAAATGCTTCAGATTATAGAAGAGAATTTGTCAAACCGGAATTTTACAATAAAAGTTCTGACAGATAAATTGAATATGAGCCAACCGACCCTTTATCGCAAGGTTAAACAGAAAACAGGTTTGTCGATTATAGAAGTGATTCATGGAGTACGGATGAGTAAAGCTGCATCTATTATCATGAGCAGGCGATATAGCAGTCTGACAGAAGTTGCGGAAATGGTAGGATATGATTCGATGATTTCCTTCCGTAAGCAGTTCGTTGCACAGTTTGGGGTGCTTCCTTCCAAATATATGGAAGAGAAAATGAGGAAATAAGAAGCCGCGTTCCATGTTGGCGGCTTCTGTACTATCTGTTTGAATTGTTATTGTTAAAAACGGAAAGACACATGTCCCATAACGTTTGTTCCCGCCTGAGCAGCATATCCGGCAGAATCTATTCTATGATTCACGTCCTTATCGTATGAACTGGATGCCCAGCCGTTATTCTCATATTCTTCGTTGAAGAGATTATAGACGGTCACACCCAAAGTGATTTCTTTCGCTACCTTGCGGGGCTTGAATGTATAAGCCAGATTCAGGTTGCTTACAAAATACTTATCCAGTGTCAATGCTTCTACTTCGGCGTTTGTCATGTATTGCTTACCGACAAACTGAGACTGAAGAGAGGCTTCGAATCCCTGATACGTAAAAGCGAAACGGTTGTTTAGCAGGAAATCTGGTGAAAAAGCGATTCGGGTACTCTTATGAGAAACGCTTGCGACATCCAATAAGTTCCAGTCATCATCGTATATGGGAATGTTTTCTACGAAATTTTTGATACGGTTTTTGCTCCATGTGGCATTGATATCCCACTGGAACCATTTGCACGGCTTGATGCCTAACATGAGTTCGATTCCCATCCGGTAACTGTCCGGAACGTTTTCAGTCAGAGCTTCACCAATATCATTTAGTGCACCGGTGAGGACAAGCTGGTCGGTATAATCCATGTAGTAAAAATTGGCACCTGCTGTCAGCCAATGAGTGGCAAAGGTATATCCGGCTTCGTAGTCGAGCAGCTTTTCAGCTTTCGGGTAGCTGTCCGGATTGCCATCGGTATAGTTGTTTCTTGTCGGTTCTTTTTGGGCAACGGAGAAAGAGGCATAGATGCGATGGTTGGAGTTGATATTCCAGTTCAGTCCGACTTTCGGGTTGAAGAAGTCGAATTTCTTGTCTATGGCGAGTGGTCGCAACGTGTTTTTATTCCAGTCGTATTTGTCATTTGCCCCGTCGATGGTGTAGTCTATATGCCGGTATTGGAGATCGGCATAGGCACTTAGGCCTTTGGTCAGGTCGTAAGTTGCTTTCAGGTAGATGTTGCCATCGGTTTTCTTCGATTGGTTACGATAGTATTCGTGTTCGGGAGATAATGCGCCGATGTAGTTCTTCACCCAGGTCACTCTTCCAAAGTTGCTGCCCCGGTACTGATTCAAGCCTCCGCCCAAGGAAGCTGTCAGCCGGTGGTTGGTATAATTGAGGGAGAATACACCTCCGCCAAACTTATTGTCCATTTTCTTTTGGCGGACCAGATCGCTTTTCGAAACTTCTTTTCCATCCATTGTAAATGGTTTCAGCCCGTATGTTACCAGATAGCTACTGTCTTTGTACTCTTCATAGTAGCCGTCTCCTTTGGTATAGTGCAAGGCTGCGTTCAGATTCCATGCGGTAGAGAAACTATGATTGAAAATAAGTTGATAGTTCTTTTGTAGATAATTATCTGTCTGGTCAGCATAATAATGTTTCTTTCCGTCGTCTCCTTTATACTCCCCACAGGAATTATAACGTCTTCCGAATTCCTGCATTTCCTCCTTGCTGGCGTAGTTCCACGCATGATAAGTCTTTTCTTTTCCGGCAAATGCGATGAGTTTGACAGATGTGTTTTCTGCAAAATATCCTCCTTGCAGATAGTACGAACTGAGATTGACTGAAGCACGGTCGATGTAACCGTCCGTACCGATATTGGAGAGGCGGGCATCGAATGTCCAGTGGTTGTTCAGCAGTCCGGTTCCCACTTTAACGGTTTCCTTGTGCGTGTTGAAAGAACCATAAGAACCGTTGAATTCTGCATACGGTTTCATAGATGCACCTTCGGTCTGCATATTGACACTGGCTCCGAATGCACCAGCTCCATTGGTCGATGTGCCTGCACCACGTTGTACCTGCATATCTTTTACAGAAGAAGAGAAGTCGGGCATATTTACCCAAAACAGGTTATGGCTCTCAGCGTCATTCATGGGGATACCATTGACGGTGATGTTGATACGTGTGCCATCCGTTCCGCGTACACGAAGTGTCGTATAACCGATTCCCGCCCCCGCATCCGAGGTGGTGAGTGTGGAAGGAGTCATACTCAACAGGTAAGGGATATCCTGTCCGAAGTTCACCTTTTTAAGTTCGGCTTTGCCTATATTGGTAAATGCTACGGGAGTTTTTGCTGTAGCACGGGTGGATACTACCTGCACCTCTTGCAGGTTGATTACTTTCAGACTGTCTGATACTGCACTCGTTTGTGCATGGACAGGGAAGCCTGCGCCCAATAAGGCGACGGCCATCATCATATTTTTTTTCATCTTGCTTATTAATTGGTTCTCTACGCCGGCATTACCCGGTTCAGATTCTATGGGTATGTTCTCAGCCCGTCATGTTAAGGCACCCCTACTTTGTGAATCGGTGACAAAATTACAGCTTTTGCGGGAGGAAAGCAAAAAAAACTTTTAGATTTGCTAAAAACAATATAACTTTGTTGTTTGTTAAAATATAGCAAGATAGGGATTTATTCATTTTAATATATATCAATTATGCTACTATTATTTCAAGCGACAGCAACACAGCTTGCTGATTCAACGCAAATCGTCGCAGATAAATTAATGGAAGAGGCGATTGCCAATGCGGATGGACTGGACAAGCTTACTCTTATCACCCAACAATTGGTAGACTTCGGTATCCGTGCCGGAGAACGTATCCTGATTGCAGCCATTGTCTTCACTGTAGGACGTTTCCTGATATCAATGCTCAACAGATTTGTCGGACGTCTGATGGACAGAAGAAAAGTCGATGTAAGTATCAAGACTTTTGTGAAAAGCTTGGTAAACATCCTGTTGACTATTCTTTTAATCATTTCCGTAGTCGGAGCTTTGGGAGTTGAAACAACTTCGTTTGCTGCTTTGCTGGCTTCTGCCGGTGTGGCCGTAGGTATGGCATTGTCTGGAAATTTGCAGAACTTTGCCGGAGGACTGATCGTATTGCTCTTCAAGCCTTATAAGGTAGGAGACTGGATTGAAAGTCAGGGAGTTTCCGGAACCGTGAAGGAAATACAGATATTCCATACGATTTTGACTACCGGAGACAATAAAGTGATCTATATACCAAACGGCGCAATGAGCAGTGGAGTCGTAACAAACTACAATACACAGACTACCCGCCGTGTAGAATGGATTGTCGGAGTCGATTACGGAGAAGATTATAATAAGGTACAGCAGATTGTCCGTGATATTTTGACGTCTGATAAGCGGATTCTGAGTGATCCGGCTCCGTTTATAGCTCTTCATGCGTTGGATGCCAGCAGTGTGAATGTGGTGGCACGAGTTTGGGTGAATACAGCAGATTATTGGGGAGTTTATTTTGATATAAACAAGACTATTTATGAAACCTTTAATGAAAAAGGTATCAACTTCCCGTTCCCGCAACTTACAGTGCACCAGGGCAATTGATTTCTATGCTATATATGCTAAAACGAGAGAGTTTCACTTGGGTGAGGCTCTCTCGTTTTATATGAACAGTTTGTCTGGTGTGATTGGAAAATTTCTTTTATTTTATGCCGAAGTCTTCAGCAAATTCATATCGGTCTTCTTTGATTCCCAGTACATGGTTGATCTTCCTCCTTTTTTCGAGGTCTTTAAAGTAGCTTTCTACGACCTGATAGAGATCAAAATTACTGGTTGATCCTGCGGCAAGATCAAGTGATTCCACCATTTTTTCTACTGCCTGGTGGATTTTTCCTGCGTCTATCAGATGCAGTTCGTTGCTGTGTATTAAATATTTTTCCATAACTGCAATGTTTTAATGTTATATTGTTATAACGTATCACGGTGATGGAAAGTTCAATCCTCAGATTTTGGCAAGTGCCTGATCCAGGTCAGCAATCAAATCATTGATATGTTCTGTTCCGATGGACAAACGTACCGTTCCCGGATAAATTTCCTGTTCCGCAAGCTCCTGTGCATTGAGCTGCGAATGGGTAGTGCTTGCCGGATGGATAACCAGTGATTTTACGTCGGCTACATTAGCCAGTAATGAGAAAATTTCCAGACTGTCGATAAAACGGTGTGCCTCTTCTTGTCCGCCTTTTACTTCAAAAGTAAAGATTGAACCTGCGCCATTCGGGAAATAGCGTTGATAGAGCGCATGATCCGGATGATCGGGAAGTGAAGGATGGTTGACTTTCTTCACCTTTGGATGATTATTCAGGAAGTTCACAACTTTTAGTGCGTTTTCTACATGGCGCTCTACACGCAGTGAAAGTGTTTCCAGACCTTGCAGCAATATAAAAGCATTGAACGGACTGATAGTCGCTCCCGTATCACGTAGCAAAGTGGCGCGGATACGGGTGACGTAAGCGGCAGGACCGGCAGCATCTACAAAGCGTACTCCGTGATAACTTGGGTCGGGTTCTGTCAGTTGCGGGAATTTTCCGGAAGCTACCCAGTCGAATTTTCCGGAATCAACAATTACTCCTCCCAATGAACTGCCATGACCGCCAATGAATTTGGTTGCAGAATGCACGACGATGTCTGCACCATGTTCGATAGGACGAATTAAATAGGGAGTGCCGAATGTGTTATCTATGATCAACGGTATTTTATGGCTGTGAGCAATTGCGGACACGGCTTCTATATCGATAATATTGGAATTCGGATTTCCGAGTGTCTCGATAAATATGGCTTTTGTATTTTCCTGAATCGCTTTCTCAAAGTTGGAAAGGTCGCTCGGGTCAACGAACGTGGTAGTAACTCCATAGTTGGGTAACGTGTGTGCCAGCAAGTTATAACTTCCCCCGTAAATTGTCTTGGCAGCTACGATGTGGTCGCCTGCGCGAGTGATGTTTTCGAAAGCATAAGTAATTGCGGCGGCGCCGGAAGCAACCGCCAGCCCTGCTATCCCTCCTTCGAGGACAGCTACCCGTTCTTCAAAAACACCTTGGGTGGAGTTGGTCAGACGCCCATAGATATTACCCGGATCTTGCAGACCGAAACGTGCGGCTGCATGAGCCGAATTATGGAATACATAAGAAGTAGTCTGATAAATAGGTACTGCGCGTGCATCTGTTGTCGGATCTGCTTGTTCTTGTCCTACATGAACCTGTAATGTCTCAAAGTGTAAATTCTTTCTTTCCATAATCGTATGCTTTTTAAGTTTAATGTTCTCTCTTTATTTTCTTGCAAAGTTATGGAGCGTAGAAATATCGAACAATATATAACTGAAATATAGAAAATAATACTATTTTTGTATCGTTATACAGAATAAGACGATTGTCTTATTCTTTAAAATCACCTGTTAGAAGAATATTTTTCTTATGGATACTTTTGAGAAATTGGATAAAGTGGATTTGCAGATACTTCGTACTTTGCAAGAGAATGCGCGATTGACGACTAAAGAGTTGGCTGCGCGGGTAAGTCTTTCATCAACTCCTGTTTTCGAACGACTCAAACGTCTTGAAAACGGAGGATATATAAAGAAGTATATAGCTGTGCTGGATGCAGAGAAACTGAATCAGGGCTTTGTAGTCTTTTGCAGTGTCAAACTAAGGCGGCTAAACAGGGATATTGCGGCTGAGTTTACCCGGATCATACAGGATATTCCCGAGGTGACCGAATGCTATAATATATCGGGCAGCTATGATTACTTGCTGAAGATTCATGCTCCCAATATGAAATATTACCAAGAGTTCATCCTTAATATACTGGGGACTATCGATAGCTTGGGTTCACTGGAAAGCACATTTGTGATGGCGGAAGTGAAGCATCGGTATGGAATCCATATTTAGTTGAAGGGCTTATCTCTGTATAGGCTTCCATCCTTATCCTTGTATGTTGCGTTCTGGTAGAGACGAACCAGCATATCACTATAATCAAGAATAATCTTCTTTGATTGTTGCGATAAGTTTGTAGCCAGAATGCCGCTGCCTATAATACCGGGATTGTATAATACCGTATCTTGTCTGATAGATTTCATTATTAGCTCTACACAAGTATACTCTTTGATTCCTGCATCTTTTAGCCGGGTCATAATGTATGAATTCAGATAGCTTTTATCGTTTAGAGTCATGAAGCCATACCATAATAAGCACTTCATTCCCAATCGGGTAGCTTCTATTAATAGATCCAGATAAGTTAGTCCGGATGTTCCTTTCTTGTCAATCTCATAAGGGTCGATATGAACGAAAGTGTCTTTACGCAGCGAAGGCAGTAGGGCTATGACTCCTTCAAGGGAATCGGTGTGATACAGGTGGACAGAAGGAAGTAGATCTGCTCGTTCCGCAAACAGTGCTACATTATCCAGAGCACTCTTTTCGAGATCAAAGAATATAAATCTTTGTGCCTTCCTTCCTGCTATTTTCATGGCTAAAGCCGGAGAGCCTAAATAGCAGCCTCCCTGCATTTCTGTATATTCCAGCTGAAAGTAAGTGGAGTCTTTTAAATCTTGATTGTCGCCTTCTGCCACTTTTTCTAAGAAATGATAAATGCCATATTGCTGTTCCGGAGTTTGTTTCATCGGATAAATAGCACAGGCAGAATTTGTTTCTACATAGATTGATGAACTCTCTCTGCGAAGAACTTCGCAAAGTACCAGATGTTTCAGTACATCGGGTTGTTTGCCAAAATGAATATAAGTTGCCATATCTTTGCCAATTTACTGTTTACGGTGGCAATATTAGGGCATATACGACAAGAAAACATTGACCAAAGTCAAGACTTTTATTTAAATAGCTGTTTTCTCCGTATTCTGCTCAATGTTTCAGAGGTGATTCCCAAAAACTGGGCTATTTCTTTCAGGGATAGATGTTTTTGCAAATCAGGACATCGCTTCATCAGAGTCTGATAACGCTGTTCGGGAGTATCGCAGTAAAAACCTAATAAACGCCGGTATATTTCTGCAAACATATTTTCTGCTATTTGTCTTCCCAGACGTTGAGTATCCATGTCTGTTTCCCAAAACTGGTTAAGTCTGTCTGAAGTGAGGAGATAAACTTCGCAGGCTGTAGATGCTTGTATGTTGACTGTAGAATTTGTCTTGCTCATCAAAGAAGGGTAATCGCAGACAAAGTCGTCTTTGAAACTATAGCCGACAATCCATTCATTGGCGTTTCCATCGATGTGTGACAGGCGGAAGATGCCGGATGAAACGAATCCTATCTGACTGTTCTTTTCATTCTGCCGGATCAGATAGTCGTTTTTTTTTAGCTTCTTGCAGATACCTTCTTCCAGAAATATCTTTTCCAGTTTTCCTGTATCTATTGTTGTATTATCTTTTACGTTGAATGGATTCATATATAATACTGTTAGCATATTTAGCAAATATACATGATAATTCTTAGAATGTCGTGCGGGATATGAAAATTATCCAGTACCTTTGTCAGGTGATATGAACCCTATTCTTTTAACGCAATGAAATGGCAACGTTGTAAATAGCTTCGCTTTATATGGACGATGAACAATGGTAAAGTCTGTTGTTCAGGTCTTTTGTGACTTAATAAGTCATATGGTATTTTATTATTTTATATTAAAAACGATATAAAGAAGCAATTACAATGAATACAAATATATATCCGCGAACTAATGATCTTCAGACTATTTATCTGAATGCCGTTATCGATAATCCTGATATAAAGGTAGGTGACTACACTATATACAATGATTTTGTGAATGATCCTGTCCAGTTTGAGAAGAACAACGTATTATATCATTATTCTATCAATGGAGACCGGTTGATAATAGGAAAATTCTGTTCGATAGCTTGCGGGGCTAAGTTTCTGTTTAATAGTGCCAATCATACTTTACGCTCTTTATCGAATTATCCGTTTCCTATATTTTTTGAGGAATGGCAGTTGGACAAGAGAAATATCACTTCAGCCTGGGATAATAAAGGTGATATCGTGATTGGAAATGATGTCTGGATTGGCTATGAAGCTGTTATTATGGCAGGAGTGCATATTGGCGACGGAGCGATTATTGCGTCACGGGCAGTTGTCACTAAAGATGTTCCTCCTTATACAATAGTGGGCGGAACGCCTGCGAAGAAAATCCGGATGCGTTTTGATGAAGATACGATCGCACAGTTGCAGGAACTGAAATGGTGGGACTGGAATATTGATAAGATAGCTCAATATCTACCTCACATAATGAATGGAAATACGGAAGAACTTATGAAATAAATAATGTTGTTTGTATGGAATGTGAATCAGTGGTTGAATCTGATTCGCATTTCTATTATTTAGAATCATCTGTATTCCTCCTCTATTTTATTTCAGAGTCAATATATCTGTCACCTTTGTAAGATTAGCCTGTTTTTCTAGTAACTTTGTACCGGCTTTAGAAAAGAAATGTGGAATGATAAATAAATATGAAGAACGGCTGGGAACAGAACGTATGTTACCGCTTGTTTTTAAAATGGCTCTTCCGGCAGTAGCCGCACAGTTTGTCAATTTGCTTTATAGCATTGTCGACCGTATATACATCGGACATATTCCGGGAATTGGAACCGATGCGCTGGCCGGTGTAGGGGTGACTACTTCCCTTATTATACTGATTTCTTCCTTCTCGGCGATAGTCGGCGGTGGTGGTGCACCGCTGGCTGCTATGGCACTTGGGCAGGGAGACCGTTCACGGGCTGGGAAAATACTGGGAAATGGCTTCGTTTTGCTGATATTATTTACTCTATTAACATCTTTCATCGCATATACTTTTATGGAGCCTATTCTCCTTTTTACAGGAGCTTCTGAAAACACATTGGAATATGCGGTTGATTATCTTTCCATTTATCTGCTTGGAACGATATTTGTTGAGATATCCACAGGTTTGAACAGCTTTATCAATGCACAAGGGCGTCCTGCCATCGCTATGTACTCAGTCTTAATAGGAGCTTTACTGAATATCGCCCTTGATCCTATCTTCATCTTTTGGTTGGATATGGGGGTAAAAGGAGCGGCTTTGGCTACTGTATTTTCCCAAGCGTGCAGTGCGGCATGGGTATTGAGTTTTCTTTTCTCCCGACGTGCCTCTTTACCTCTGGAAAGACGCTATATCAGGCTGGACCGAAAGATTATACTTGCCATCTTTGCTTTAGGTGTATCTCCTTTTATTATGGCAAGCACAGAGAGCCTGGTCGGTTTTGTTCTGAATAGCAGTCTGAAAGGATTTGGAGATATTTATATCAGTGCTTTGACTGTTCTGCAAAGTGCGATGCAGTTTGCCAGCGTACCGCTCACTGGATTTGCGCAAGGTTTTGTACCGATTATAAGTTATAATTATGGTCATGGCGACAAACAGCGTGTGAAAGATTGTTTCCGTATTGTGATGATTACTATGTTCTCATTTAACCTGGTATTGATGCTTTTCATGATTCTGTTTCCTTCAGTTATCGCGTCTGCATTCACCAGCGATGAAAGACTGATTGATACAGTTCGTTGGACGATGCCTGTCTTTTTGGGCGGCATGACAATCTTTGGGTTACAACGTGCTTGTCAGAATATGTTTGTAGCGCTGGGACAGGCCAGAATTTCTATCTTTATTGCTTTATTGCGTAAGGTGATTTTGTTGATTCCGCTGGCATTGATATTACCGCATTTTATGGGAGTGACCGGAGTCTATGCAGCTGAGGCTATATCCGACGCAACAGCTGCCATTTGTTGTACGTTGTTGTTCTTTTGGCAATTTCCTAAAATTCAGGGAAGGATTCAGGAAGGTTCTCTACGTACGGCTTAGAAATTATTTGATTAATCTCTTATGGGTGAGAATGGCACCAGAGTGCAACATGATCTCATTAATCAATATATCTATAAGATTGTGAAGTAGATAAATGAGACCTGATAACAAAAAAGACTTGGAACTTGTTCATTTTCGGTTAAGTTAGGTATAATTCCGCATTCGTGGGATGTAAAAAAAGGATATTATCCAATAAATATGTAATCAGTTACGTATTTGTTGGATAATATTTGTTTGTATAGTCGAAAATATTTATATTTTCGTAATTAATTACGTATTTAATAACGCAAATAATAAAGACATGGACTTTTTTAATCAGACGGGGAAATTAGCTATAGGCAGCCGACTGCGTATGCTGACTGATAAGATCACAGTAGATGCAGCTGCAATCTACAAAATGTTTGGAGTAGACTTGAAACCCAAGTGGTTTCCTGTATTTTTTGTATTATCTCGTGGGGAGGCGAAAACGATTACCTCTATTGCGAGAGAAATAGGTCACTCTCATCCTTCAGTGAGTAATATAATAAAGGAAATGGTGGCTAAAGGATTGGTAAAAGAATCAAAAGACAAGTCGGACGGGAGAAGAAATGTAGTAATGTTATCTGCCAAAGGGAAGAAGATGTCGGATTCTTTTGCTGAGCAATGTGTGGATGTGACGACCGCTATTGAAGAGATAACCCGGCAGACCCGGAATGATCTTTGGAAAGCTATTGAAGAATGGGAAGAACTATTGTCAGATAAATCTCTGCTGCAACGGGTAAAAGAGGCGAAAATGGTGAGAGAGAATCAGGATATCAGAATTGTACCTTATGAACCATGCTATCAGCCGGCCTTCCGGGCTCTTAATGAAGAATGGATAACTGCCTATTTCCGAATGGAAAAAGCCGACTATAAGGCCTTGGATCATCCGCAGGAATACATTTTGGATAAAGGCGGAACTATTCTGGTGGCTCTTTATAAGAATGAGCCGGTCGGTGTATGTGCTTTGTGCAAGATGGATCATCCGCTTTATGATTATGAGTTGGCCAAACTTGCTGTCAGTCCTGAAGTACAGGGAAAAGGTATCGGAGTACTGCTTTGTGAAGCTGTCGTGAATAAAGCCAAAGAGTTGGGTGGTAAAAGAATCTTTATAGAAAGCAATACACGGTTGAAACCTGCTATTCATATTTATCATAAACTAGGATTCAAGGAACTTTCCGAATATCACACGACTTATGAAAGGGGAGACATTCAAATGGAATTAATAATAGAAGAATGAAAAAGGCAGATAGCGAATTTATAAAGGGGCGTATTGCCCCTTGTGGTCTGCATTGTGGAAAATGCTTTGCTTTTGCAGACGGAGATATTTCTTATCATAGCAATGAACTTAAAAGGTCACTGGGCAACTTTGATGTATATGCACAGCGTTTTGTAGCTATGCTTGACGAACCTGTTTTTGCAAAGTATCCGGACTTTAAAGAGTTTCTGGATCATTTGTCCGTAGCGACTTGTCAAGGATGCAGGAAAGAAAAATGCAAGTTGTTCAAAACTTGTAATGTACGTGCATGCAGCGAAGAGAAACAAGTCGATTTTTGTTTCCAGTGCAGCCAGTTCCCCTGTGAAAATACAGGTTTCGACGAGCATTTATACAAAAGATTTGTAACCATCAACAGGCGAATGCAAGAGATTGGAGTGGAAAAGTATTACGAGGAGGTCAGAAATATACCCCGTTATTAGGTTGTCAATTCCTCCTCTTATTTCATTCCAGTTCTTGTGCATAAATATTGATGGCGCGCAGTGCCTTTGAAATTTCAGTCGGAGTAATGTTCTGACATCCTATTCTTAATACTTTCTCCCAGTCCTCCAAATCTACATTCCATTTGTAGATTTGAGGACATAGGGTGAAAAGAGTTGCGATATGTTTTATTTTTCTGGTATCAAAAATGTTGCAAGGGGGAATTATTTGTTTGGATAGGGCTTCTTGAAGGGGGCAATATGAGAAATTTATTTTGTGGGATATCGTGCTTTTCCTTAAGAAATCTATATATTTATTTTTCTGTTTGGCTTCCTTTTGATTAGTAGGAGTCGTTCCATATCATTGAATAGTTCTGTGTTTTTTAATTCAAACATGATCCATTTACCATCGTGAAAAGTGGTAGCTTCATCATATATCATCTGTACCTCGTTAGAAAACAGTTCTCGCTGCATTTCGAATTTGGCACGTTCATCTTTACCTAAGATAACCATAAATCCCAAAGTACGTTCTTTGGCATATAGTGCACAAAGAGTTTTACCGCCTTTACGGTATTTGTATTCATATGTCCACGCTTTGCCGCCACGATTCCAAAGTTGCTCCATTTCATAGCTTTGCTCAATGAGTTGGCAGAGCCGGTTCCATACATTATAAAGTTCTGTGCCTATCAGAGTCTCTATGTCTCTGGGAGTCGGTACTTGAAAAGTCTCTTTCATGCTATTACTGTTTTATATCAGATATGTAATGTGTCGCAAAGATCGGAAAATCTTTTAGTGAATCGTTGTCAGATATAGCTATCTTGTGCTGGGTAATCGATTATTTTATTTACATTTGTTTTTATAAATAAAAAGTGAGTGAAAAACATGAGAAAACAACTATTAGTGTCATTCCTTTGTTGCCTTCTTGCTTCGGCCACATCATTGGCTCAAAACTGGAAATCTTATGAAAAGATTGCGAAGGGAAAGACTTACGAAACTTCCGATTGCGTGACGCTGTTGGATAGCACGCTGGTGTCTGTCCAACCTACCGGGCAAGGCTCGTTTGCCGTATGTAAAGTAATTAAGGTACAGACTCCGAAAGGAGCAGTGGACAACCGGGTGATAAAATACGATTATGACCCTTTGACTGCTTATGCTGAGTTTAAACACGTAACCATCTATCGTGCCAATGGTAAGATAGATGAGCTTGATGTAAAAGGAACCTGTGATTATGCTGCTCCTGCCCGGGCTATTTATTGGGGAGCGAGACAAATCATGATCGAAGTGGGTGCTTTGCAGCCCGGTGATGTCGTGGACTACGAAATAGCTAAAAAAGGTTTTACTTATGCGTTGCTTACAGCCGGTGATGAAGACGAATCACGTTTTATTCCGCCTATGCGTGGGCAGTTTTATGATATTGTTCCCTTTTGGAGCAATACTCCTACTGTACGTAAAGTTTATGTAGTAAGTATTCCGATGGAGAAGGAACTTCAATTTCAGTTTTATCAGGGGGAGTGCACCTCATCTATGCGCTATGAAGACGGTTGCAAAAAATATAGTTTTGTGATGAATGATATGGTGCCTTTCGCTAAAGAACCGAACATGGTAGATCTTTTCGATGCGGCTCCCAAACTGATGATGTCTTCAACTCCACAATGGAAAGACAAATCGCTTTGGTTCAATAAAGTGAACGAAGATTATGGGAGCTTTGCCCCATTGCCCGAAGCGCAGAAGAAGGTGGATGAATTGGTAAAAGGTAAGAACACCGAAATGGAAAAGATTGCTGTACTGACTCATTGGGTGGCAGATAATATTCGCTATTCCGGTATTTCGATGGGAAAAGGAGAGGGTTTCACGCTCCATAATACGAAAATGAATTATACTGACCGTTGTGGAGTCTGCAAAGATATAGCAGGTACACTGATTTCATTTTTGCGTATGGCCGGTTTCGAGGCCTATCCGGCGATGACTATGGCAGGAAGTCGTGTAGAGAGTATTCCTGCCGATCATTTTAATCACTGTGTGGCTGTGGTAAAATTGAGTAATGGAACTTATATGCCCCTCGACCCTACGTGGGTTCCTTTCTGCCGCGAGTTGTGGAGTAGTGCCGAACAGCAGCAAAACTATCTACCGGGGGTACCCGAAGGTTCTGATTTGTGTATCACCCCGGTTTCATCTCCCGAAAACCATTATGTACGTATCAAAGCTGATAACCGTCTGGAGGCAGATGGTACACTGCGTGGTACTTTCACTCTTACAGCCGAAGGACAAAGTGACAGCAATATCCGCCGCATTTTTACTACCGGTTTTCAGAGCGAATGGAAAAGTACGATGGAGCGCCAACTGTTAACTATCTCTCCTAAAGCCAGATTGCTGAGCGTAGACTATGGAAAGAATCCCAAAGATTATCAGGCTGCACCTATTAAAATCACTTTTCGTTATGAGATACCCGACTATGCCTTGAAAGGGGAGGGAGAGATGTTCTTCCGTCCGATGGTGATGAATAACCTTTATAATCAGGTACGTTCTTATTTGCGTATCGACACTTCAGTAGAAAATCGCAAATATGGTTTCAAAGATGGTTGTTCCCGTTTGGTCGAGCTGGATGAAATGATTCAGCTTCCGGCGGGATACAAACTGGTGAATGCTGCCAAGAATGAAATGATGCAAGGAGTAGGAGCTGACTTTGAAGGTTCGCTGACACAGAAAGGGAATAAAGTGTTGCTCCACAATAGGCTGGCTTTGAAGAAACGTGTCTATGAGGCTTCCGATTGGGAAAGTTTCCGCAATGCTGTTAATGCCCACAAGGCGTATGGTGAATATTTGGTGATAAAAAAGTAGAGCAGAATGAAAAATACATATTATTATATAGTAACACTGGTGATGCTGATTCTGGCACTCCCAATGAAAGCGGCATCCGAAGCTGAATTTGGAAAACTGAGCAAGACTTATACGTTACACGCTGACGGTAGTCAGGAAATGCGTGTGCAAAAAGAGCTGACTTTATTTACCCATGCAGCGATGAACCGTGTGTATGGAGAGAGTTTTATTATTTACAATCCGGAATATCAGAAACTGGAGATACACGATTCTTATACTCGTCAGAAAGATGGTACTATTGTGAAGACTCCTGAAAATGCGTTTGTAGAGGTACTTCCTTCTGCGGCGGCAGATGCTCCGGCTTATAACAGTTTGAAAGAGATGGTAATTGTCCATACGGGGCTGGAGTTGGGAGCCACTATTTATCTGGATTACTCTGTTGTTACTCGTCCGGGATATTTGCCCGAACTGGATGTGTGTGAGCAGGTGGAAGAGCTTTCCCCAATCAGGGAATATGTATTTTCACTGTCAGTGCCCGAAAGCAAACCTCTGCATTATGAATGGTTGAATGGGAAAATTGCTCCGGTTGTAAAAACTGCGGATGGTATGAAAACGGTGACCTGGACATTGAAAAATGTGCAACCACGTCCTTATTCACTTGACGTATCTTTGCCCGCAGGCAATATACAGGCAGTTGTGGCATCAACTTATGCTTCAAAAGCTGATGCGTTGAAAGTGATAAAACAACAATTAGAAAATAATGGAAAAGATGTTTCCGAATTAGCACAGAAGTTGACTGCCGGTGCACAAACTACAGAACAAAAAAAGGATTTACTCACTGTTTATGTAGAAGGGTTAGGAAATTGCAGTCTGACATTATCACAAACCGGATACCGTTTGCGACCGGCTTTTGAGGTGATTCGTTCCGCATACGGAACTGAAGCGGAGAAAGCAGCTCTGTTGGCTGCCTTGCAGCAGGCGATAGGTATTCGTGCGGAGCTAAAAGCGGCTTTTCCTAAAACTGAAGATAAAGATGCAGCCGGGCTTGCTGCTCTTAGTGGATTGTTTGTGACCAATAATGGGGTTGCTGATATACAAGATTTTATTTCAGTTGTTGATCTGAATGCTCAACCGGTAGCTTTGAAGAAGGTTACTCATGTTATTTCACGGACTGATACATTACGGGTGAGTGATAAAACCGGAAAGATGCTGGCTGGTGGTTATCGGAAAATTGATTTGCCACAGGCTCGCGGTGGGTGGGCAAGTTACGATGGACGTATGACGGCTCTGAATACCACTCGTCCTGTTAATTTGCTTTTGCGGTATTTGCCTGATGAAACTTACACCTATATCGTAAAAATCGATGAAGGAATGAAATCAACGGTTATACCAACTAATAAAAAGATGGAAAATCCTGTCGGTAGCATGGAAGTTGCAGTGAAAAAGGCGGTGGATAAAATAGAGATCATCCGTACTTTGAAACTGAAAAAGCAATTGATAACTCCGGCTGACTATCCGGCATATTATTGCTTGATGGCGGAATGGATGGACATCAATGGCAATAGCCTGTTATTTCAAACTATAAAGTAAATCTGATAATTAGATCGTTCTGATTGTTATGCTATCCAAAACTTGTCGAAGGACTTTTCTTTTCTGATTAGAGGAGAAGAGCTCCTTCGATTTACCCGGTAAAGTAAATTATTCATTAAAGAAGTTTTATCGGAATGCAAATATCGACAATGTGCTTGTTCTCCGGATGAATCTAGTGCCTTAATTCTGTAACAATCTCACTTATCCGCATCTCGTTATGTAATAATCGATCTTCTACTAATTTTAGTTTATAATTTAAAATATCGACCTGGGTAATTTGCCGAAATGCCAAAATGCCTGCTGATAACTTTGGTCTTGATTTTATCAGGTTGGTAGATATTAGTTTGGATATATTGCAGAATATCCAATGCCTTTTCTTCTGAGTATTCGTCTACCTGTCTCGGCAAAAACATGGCAATGTTGCGTGCGACTACAATAATTATCGTATTAATCAACTGAATGATACTTATATGGAAAGATATAGTATAAATGGGTGTTTATTCATTAATTCAGCTTGCGATGATAGTATATTTTCCATATAACCTTTATCTTTGCACTGAATTAGAACAAACAGTCAATTAAAAATATGAAAACAGCAATATTAGCATTAGGAGTTTTGTGCATGATGGGAGGTTGTTCATCAAAGGCAACAAGTTCAAAAGGTGTCGTTTGTGATGCGACTATGAATACAGTAACGATTGTTACAAATAAAAATGATACACTTTCATTCAGTACGATGGATGCGAGTAAAGATGAGGTCAATGGTCTGCTTCTGAATGATACTCTGGAGGTATTCTATACAGGAAAATACACACCGGGAATGCAGGCTTCTAAGCTGGTTCAGTATCCGCAATCTCCGATAGTAGGAGGTGACCGTGATGAGCATGGTTGCATCGGCTCTGCCGGATATGTATGGTGTGAGGTGCAACAGGATTGTATTCGTTTGTTCGAAAAAGGAATCCGTACGGAAGCGGTTGATTGCAATGACGCTTCTGCTTTCATTGTTTTTAGCCCTGATTCTACACGAGTAGAGCTTTTCTTTTCTAATGATCAACCCAATGAAATTCTGGAAAGACGTGGCCTGCCATCAGGAGGTTATGCATGGAATGTGGAAGATGATGATACAAAGAATGTACGGTTCGTAGATGGCGTGTGGACGATCAGCCAGAGAAATAGGTTGATTTATAGCCAAAAATCAGAAATAAAATGATTGGCAGTAAATAATCGTTTTTATAAATGCCTGATTTGCATGGCCGCTCCTTCCTCTAATAACGAGAATCCATGTTTCTCGTAGAAAACAATATTTTTCTTTTCATCCGGCATGATGTTGAGGTAGAGGTAATCTCTGTATTTCTCCTTTACAATATCTAGGAGCTTTCCGGCAATACCATTCCCCTGATAATCGGGGTGTACTAATAAATAATGGAGAAATGCAACCATTTCTCCATCATCCAGTGCACGGATGAGGCCAACTAATTGGGTTCCATCCCATGCGGTTACTACTAATGACGAAGATTTTAATGCTTTAATTAGCCGTTCGGGATATTTCCCCGATAACCATTTTACAGACAAGAATAGTTCTTCTACCTCTTGTTCTGTGAAGTCTTTTGTCTCTTTGTATACTATATTCATAAGTTGTTTAATTTATTCTCTGAATTCTGCCGGTAAATATCCTGTCTGTCGTTTGAAGAATTTTACGAAATAAGATGGATCTTCAAATCCCAGATAGAAAGCGATTTCTTTGATCTTTAGACTGGAATGAAGCAGTTGACGTTTGGCTTCCAGTATCACTCGGTCATTGATAATCTTCAATGGTGTACTATGAGAACTTTCATAAACACAGTTAGTCAGAGTTTTAGTCGATACGTTTAGATAATTGGCATATTCTTTAACTGTGTGTATGTGTCGGTAGTGGTGCTCCAATGTTTGACGGAACTGAACAAAAGTACGATTGGACGAATTGTTGATACACAATGGGATGCCTGTTCCCCTTTGTCCGATACGCTGTATGTAGATCAGGAACATTTTTACTAAATACTTTAGATAGTCTTTATGGGCAAATGTATTTATATTCCGGCTTTCAGTCTCCATTTCTTCTGTAATATAAGCCAAACGTTGGATATTCTCCGGGGTTACATTATAATAAGGAACAGCATCGAAGGCATTGAAGACATTATATTTCAGGAATACATTTTCGCTGCTTCCTTCGTCTGAAAGAAAACTTTCATTGAAATGAATAATCACTCCTTCAGCTTCCTGATTATTGTCGAAATAATGTATCTGGCCGGGTGATATAAAGAACAACGTATTGTCGCTTACCGAATACTCCTTAAAATCAACATAGTGGACTCCTGTACCTTTCTGAAACCATATAATCTGGTAAAAGCCATGTATGTGCGGCTGCTTGGGATTGTCGCCGTTTTCAAAGAAAAAATCCGGCATTTTCATTAGCTCGAACTGAATACTGGCAGGTGTCTTTTCTTCCAAATGATAAAGAGGAAATGTTTCTGTCTTTTTCATTAGCGGATATGGTATTAGTAATACAATTGATGGATATAAGTTTGCTTGCAAAGATAAGTTGTTTTTATGTCAGGTCAATGGTAAAAAAGAGATATTTAATGGTAAATTAAGGAGGTGAGTTTGAAAGTATGAAATAGCCTTCTCAAATTTACCATTCATTTTCTTAAAACCCCATTGAATACCAATGCCGGTAGTTCTAACTTTGCAGTGTTAATTTAAAAACAAAAGATTATGGCAACAGAAAAAACTGTGGGAGCTTATTTGGAAATAACTCTTAAAGTAAATGAGAACGATCGTGCGGCTGCCGCAGCTGTGTACACAAAGTATCGTCAACCGTTTTTGGATACAATATCCGGTGCAGTCAGTAAGCAATTACTTGTAAGGGGGGAAGATGTGCAGGTACTTCATGGTTTTACTTCTACAACAGAGGCCGAAGGGTATTTAGTCTCTGATTTGTTTAATCAGGATGTAGTAGTTGAACTAAAGCCCTACTTTCAGGCAGCCCCTGAAGTGTACATTTACAATGTAGTTGGTTGAATTTAGCAAATCTCTCCCTTCCTCTTGAACCCGGCAAATAAATAGGGCGCTTAAGTGGAAGGGAGATTTGATGAGGAGAGAGACTCTATTGTAGTTGTAATGCTAAGAAATGTGATAAATTAGTAGTCGCAAAGCAAAAAAAAAGGACGAATGTAATCTTTAATATAAAATTTTGCTATATTTGTATAGCCGTTGAAAGGTGCGTTCATTGAGACTAAATATTGAAAAGCGTTCAGCTTTTTTACGTAGTAACGAAACTACCAATTTCTTTACCCTCGGGGTAAATATTACAACACGTAAAAATGGCTGAACGCCTACGCTTATTATACATATACTTTGCGTGGGCGTTCTTCTCATTTGTGTTGTAGGGATTGGTAGTTCCTGTTGCTACATTTGGGAAGAAAAGGCTCACGTTTTTTTATACCTATCCTCGATAATCAAGATAACATTCAAAACAGATGAAAAGATCTTTAGTTTGGGTTTTATAGTGAAAAAGCGTTGTCCCTTAGACGAGTTAGTTTCCCTTTTGTATTAATTCTAAAAAGACTACTATGGATAAGAAAATTGTAGGTGTCAACGCGGGAAAGATTTGGCATGTTCTCAATGAAGTCGATGGAATTTCCATCCCGGAACTTGCCCGAAAAGTAAATCTTAGTGTAGAAAGCACGGCTTTGGCAGTCGGTTGGCTGGCACGTGAAAACAAAGTGTTTATTGAACGCAAGAATGGACTGGTAGAGGTTTATAATGAAAGTCATATGACTTTCTCTTTTGGATAGTTCGTAATACTTATTGATTTAATGGGGAGCATTGCATCAAGCATGGTGTAATGCTCTTTTTTATTGTTTGTTTTGAGTAAACTGCCATTGTTATTTACCTTCTATTTTTCTTTAGTCGGACTTTGCCAAAGATGAGAAAATAGCCTCACCTTGATAAGCATTCTTTCTTATCAAGGTGAGATGATTGTTTCTTTTTAAAAGATACTATTCTTATTTTTTGGCCAGAAACTTCTTGCTCAGCCACTTTCTTACAGGCTCATCATATAGTTTCAGACAAAGATAAGCCAGCAAGATGCTTCCGAAGAACACGACCAGGGCTATCGGCCAGGACTGGGAGAAAGTAATATGTGGTTCTTTACTCCACAACCAGGCATAGAACAGATACATGAAAGGATAGTGGATGATGTATACCGGATAAGATATATCTCCCAGAAATTTACAGATCTTGGCTGTGCCTTTATCTGTAGTTTTTCCCGAAGCACCCAGGTAGACCAGTAGCGGGAAAATAAGAATGGTGCATACAGCATCGTAAATGCCGTTCATCCACTGAGAAGTGTGACCGCCAACGTAGGGCATGGAAAGTAAAACGAGAGTTGCCACGCTGCACATCCAGAAAGCCCCTTTGATGTGGACAGGTTTAAAGATGCGTGACATCAATAATCCGATAGAGAATGCAAACAGCATGCGTAGAAAACCTCCGATCAGGTTATAGTCGATCATCGACCAGCCTACTCCTAAGTGATAGTTGCCGGAAAGATTGAATATCGAGAAGGACGCCAATCCGATTCCTGCTATCACAACGAGTATCGTAAGTGCTTTGGTAGACAGTCGGCGAATAAACAGGGCATACAAAATATTACCGATATACTCGAAGAACAAAGACCAGCTGGGACCATTCAAAGGATACATCTCACCGTTTCCACGGACTTCGGGACCTGTACCCGGAACAGCCGGGATCAGGAAAAGATTGAGGAGCATGGCCAACATGACCATGGATATGGAAACACGGGTGCCATCCCATTGCTCGCAGCCTTGTATACAAAATGTAATAGCGCCTAAAACGGCTCCCATAACAACCATCGGATGCAGACGGATTAACCTGCGTTTGAAGAACTCTTTCTGGGTCATCGTTGTTTTCCAACGGTCGTCATAAGCATAGCCGATAACGAAGCCCGACAGAATAAAGAAGAAATCGACAGCCAGATATCCATGATTGAATTTCTGATCGATGGGACTTGTGGCAAAGCCTTCAAATACATGATACCATATAACCAGAAGGGCCGCAACCCCTCGCAGTCCGTCAAGGAGTACGTAATGGGGTTTAGAGTCTGCAAAGGCAGAAGAAGAGATTTTTTGCATGTTTTAAATTATTGTTCAAATTAGTATTAGTCATTGTAGAAGCCGCAAAAATACGGATTTTATAGGTTTAAAAATTTGTCCTGCATCAAAATCTTACCATGTATGAGAATTATTTGTATGCTCTGAGGCGGCTGAGTGTTGAAAGTGTTATGCCCAGATAAGAGGCGATGTATCCTAATTGTATCCGCTGGCACATTTGAGGAAACTGAAGCTTGAATGCTTCATATCTTTCTTTAGCAGACAGGGTAAGGCGGTCTTTGTGCGAACGGTGCAGGCGTCTGTATTCGTTTTGATGAATCACTCTTCCCCAGTTTGCCAGTTCGATATTGGTTTCAAACAACCGGAGCAGATCCGTCAGTGATATTTTGTATGCGACAACATCCTCAAGGGTTTCCACAAATTCTTCGCTCATCTTATTATAATATAATTCATCCATACTGAAGACAATCGCCCCTTCACATGCAAAAGAAGTTGTTATCTCTTCTCCGTTTACCAGCCAGAAAGAGCGGGTCATCCCTTCTTCTATAAAATAAGCCGATTTGCAAAACTTGTTAGCCTCTATCAGTTGATGTCTCTTTGGAAAATGACATAATACTGTATTTTCTTTTAGTATTTGTATCGTTTCATCCGAAATTGGATACAAAGAGTTCATCTTATCTATAATATTCCTCATAAAGTAGCCCTTAATAATTTTCTGTCAAGTGCAAAAATAGGAAAAACAATTCTGCTCACAATAGATGCAGGTGAAAAAGGGCTTTGTTTTATCGATTCGTTTACTAAGGAGGAAAGAAGCGGGAGAGTGAGGACTGTGTTGAATGGTAAAGAAGGTACATTTCAGTTTTTATGAAATGTACCTTCTTTGATATCAGGGGGACAGGTTAAATATGTGAATATAGCCAGTTTATTCCGGAAATTATATACATCAATAGACGTTGGTTATCTTGGATTCTGCTGTATATTCGGATTGGCATCTATCTCACTTTGCGGGATAGGCAGAGCTATTCTCAGATCGGTAGCTTCTATCTTTTGTGCGTTAAATGCTTTCAGAGTTTCAAGATGCCAACTGCCTTTGCGTTCAATAGCCAGGCCATTGCGTAAGTAGTCATAGAAGATTTCCCCTTCTCCAACCAGTTCCTTGCGGCGTTCTTTAAGAATTCTGTCCAGAGTGAAAGTCTCTGTTGATACTTGTTGACTCGTATCCGTGGTACGGCGGCTGATAATGTCATTCAGATAACTTTGTGCCTCTTCAAGATTCGTTCCTTTTTTCAGTCCCGCTTCAGCCGCATTCAGATAGACTTCGGAAAGGCGGATGATGCAAATGTTATTGGTCTTGGGATCATCTCCGGTCTTACCGGGGAATTTGGCAAGATAGACTTTCTCGTGCCTGGCGGCAGTCGGAAGTCCGGTGTTGTTTTCTATAACAGATTCCTTTGTCAGGCAATGGCGTACATCCTTGGGATCTTCATTCAGCAGGTTGAGAAAATCCTCCGACAAGATCAGATTATTCCAGTCGATTGTTGCTTCGTTGGCATAAACCATCGGAGCACCCTCACCGCCTGTACCTCCAGAGGGTTCGGATAAAGTGATGTAGAGTTCGAATAATGATTCCGACTGGAAATCCTGTCCCCATACATTGGGATATTCCTCATAACTGTAAAGCTGGTAACGTCCGCCATTGTTATTGATAACATCCGTAGCGGCATCATAGGCTTTCTGATATTCACCCATATTCAGATAGACTCTCGATAGTAATGCCTGAGCTGCCCAGTAGTTGATATAACCATTGGATGTCTCTTGTGTCAATCCGGAGAGTGCATTGCTCATGTCACTGACTACCTGTTCGTAGCATTGTGCTACAGTATTGCGTGACGGTTTATGCGTGGGATCGGACGGGGAGGTTTCGATGGGTACTCCCAATGAAGCCCCCTTGTCATTCGTATAAGGCATTCCGAACAACCGGGTCAGGTTGAAGAGAGAAAGTCCCCGCATGACCAGCGCTTCGGACTTAATGCGGTTCAGTTCTTTGGTATCACTGCTTTGAATACTGCCCGACTCAATTTTCTGTATCAGATTATTCGTCTGTCGTATTACTTTATAAACGGTGTTCCAGGGCAGTACAATATTCAGATTATCGGAAGCAAGCACGTTGTATTCATAATAGGGAGATACGCGTTTTCCGTCTCCTTTGGTTATACGTGCCTGTACATCGGCGGCACGGCAATCACCGTAATACCAATAGTTATCTCCGTAGTAGCTGTGGCCGGATGCCAGACGATAAATTCCGTTCAGAGCGATTTGGGCATCGTCCAGTGTTACGATTGCCTGTCCTGTTTCTACCGAACTGGTAGTGTTAAGGTCTAACCAGTCTGCCGAGCAGGAACTGTTTAGCAAAACCATTGCTGTAAGTATGTATATATGAATTCGTTTCATTATGCTGTTTATTTAGTTAGAATGACATGTGTGTTAGAATGATAATTGTGCTCCGAAACTGAAAGTACGCATAGCAGGAGCCTCACAAAAGACTTCGCCGTTGACGGGTGTTTCGGGGTCATACTGTTTCCATTTGGCCCAGGTCAGCAGGTTGTTTCCCGAGAAATATATGCGTACTTTGTCAATCATCAGTTTTTGCGTCCACTGGTTGGGCAGTGTGAAGCCGAGTGTAAAGTTCTTCAGGCGTAAATGATCGGTACTATGGATATAGCGGGACGAGTTGGTAGAAGTAGCCGATTCGTTATATACAAACCGGGGAATGTCTGTCTGATCTCCGGGATTCTGCCAACGGTTCATCATATATGCGGGTAAGTTGTATCGTGAACTATAGATGGAGCTAGTGCCGTTTTCAATATAAGTTCCCAGTTTGTCGAACGAGTAGCCGCCCAATGAATAAGTCAGCGTAAAAGTCAGGTCTATCCATTTGTAATTCAGAATATTGGTGAATCCTCCCGATACTTTGGGAGTGGCTGTTTTGTACGGAATGGATTCTGCTTTGTCAGCGTCGGTGGTAAGTTCGCGATTGTAGCTTCCGTCCTCATTTTTAGTGTTCAGGTAATATTGGGCATAACCGGTCTGTGGGTCTACTCCGGCAAACTCTTTTACATAAAACGTATGATAGGGGAGACCTACTTTATGGATGAACCATGTTCCCTCAATCGTTTGATCCAATAGTCCGTTGAGTGAAACAATCTTATTTCGGTTATGGCTCAGGTTGAAAACACTGGTCCAGTTAAAGTCGTTGGAAACAACGTTCAGCGTACGCAACTCAAATTCTATTCCCTTGTTGTTCAAGCGTCCGATGTTGCTCAAATAGCTGGTAAATCCGGTAGTGGCGCTGATGGGGAGGCTGTAGAGCAAGTCTTTGGTATCCCGGTTGTAATATTCCAGACTCGCGAAAATACGGTTAATAAATGAAAGGTCGATACCCAGGTTCAAACTGTAATTCTTTTCCCATGTCAACAAATCATTAGGTTGTGACGATTCATAAGATCCGGCTGCCTCCATGTAGTTTTCGCCATAACTGTATAGCCCTTTGTAGCCATAGTATGAGCCGGGTTGATTTCCGTTTACACCATACGAAGCACGTATCTTGACATCACTCAGAACCGGTTTTACGGCTTTCATAAAATTCTCGTTGCCCAAATGCCACATGCCCGATACAGACCAGAAATTACCCCAACGGTTGTTGGGTGAAAGACGTGAACTGCCGTCCCGGCGGTAACTTCCGGCAATGTAGTAGCGGTCGTCATAATCATAATTCAGTCGTGAAAGATATGAAATCATCCGATAGGCCTGAGTGGCAGACTTGAAACTGTTCAATACGGCGGCATTATCCGGTTCTGTCAGTTTATCACTGGGCAGTTTGGACTTTTCACCCGAAGCGTGGTCTGTCTGGTAACTTTCTATTTCATAAGCTGCCAATACATTCAGGTGATGCTTGTGGGCGAAAGTATGCACATAGTTCAGGGAGGTCGATGAAATCAGTTTGCCGTATTCAATAAAACCTTTGGCTGTCTGGGCATCGCTTCCGCTTTTAGGGCCAGCCGAACTCAAAGGGTTATAATAGCGTGAATCCTTCTGGATGGTATAATCATAGCTTAATGTTTCCTTTAGTTTGAGACCTTTGACCGGCTCTATCGCTGCGTAACCGGTTGAAAACATACGTGTCATACGCACGCGGTTGTAATCGGTCAATATATCACGCAACGGGTTCAGGCTGGTGCCGTCATAAGCTCCTACGTAGTTCCCTTCTTCATCACGTACCACCATGGAGGGTGTCATGGTCATAGCTACGCACAGGAAAGGGTTGATAGATGATCCGCGTTCTTCATTCATCTCCTGATTCATTTGTGAGAACATCATATTTGCTCCTACTTCTCCGTATTTGCCGACTTTTTGCGTCATGTTCAAACGTGCAGAGTAACGGTCCAGACTGGAGTTTTTGGCCAATCCTTCCTGACTGTTGTAGCCGAGCGAGGCATAGAATGTAGAACGGTCGTTACCGCCGGAGACGGAAGCTTCATAACTCTGATGTGTAGCGGTGCGGAGCAGTTCTTTTCGCCAGTCCGTGTATCCCATAGCCGGTTTATACGCATACGTGCCGATATTGGAACTGGCATATTCAGCCGGAGACTCCATACCGTTGTCTGTTGCATAATTCAGCAATCCTTCATAAAGAAGTTCTTCACGTTGGTCACCATTCAAGGTAGGGCGGAAGTCGACAGCCGCATGAGAGAAACCGCCTGACACGTTCAAATCTACACGTACCTTTCCGGTATTTCCTTTTTTAGTTGTAATCAAAATGACGCCATTAGCAGCACGGGAACCATACAGGGAAGCCGCTGCCGCATCTTTGATGACAGTCACATTTTCGATATCCGAAGGATTCAGCGTACTCATGATATTGGTCTTGGAATTGTTCATATATGCTGCATCAGGACCGCCGGAGCTCATACTTCCGGAAGTAACCGGGACTCCATCTATGACAAACAAAGGTTCTTGTGAAGCGTTAAACGATCCCATTCCTCTGATACGAATACTTTGGTTGGCACCCGGTTGACCCGAACTGCTGGTTATTTGCACGCCGGTAGTCATACCTTGCAGTTTTTGCTCAACGCTCATCACTGGCACTTCTTTCAGCATATCTGTACGCAGTGTGTTGGCTGATCCCGTGAACGAAGATTTGGAGAAATTACCATAACCTGTTACTACTACCTCGTCAATATCCATCGTTTCAGGGATAAGTACTATCTTGAGTTCTTTCTCTTTTCGGGGGACGCGTATTTCCTGTGTTTTCATTCCCACGTAAGATACGACCAGCATCTTGGTTCCGGCTTCAACGGACAACTGAAACTGACCGTTGATATCAGTAATCACTCCTTTGGTGGGATTTCCCTTTACACTGACGGTGGCGCCGATAAGTGGTTCATTATCCTCTGATGATATAACAACGCCCGATATGTTCAGTTGCTGAGCGGATGCATACGAAATACTCAACAAACTAAACAGTAAGCTAAAACATAATGTTAACCTTTGATTAATCTTCCATACTTTTATATTTAAAAACACATTTGTTGTAAGGTCGATACAAAGTGTATACCAATGGGGTATAAAGAATTTCTTAAAAAGATAAGATACAGATTAACAGCGAAGTTGAAAGATGGATATTTGGGAGGAGGTGTGGAGGAAATGTGGAAAGGTGTGGAAAATATACCCAATCGTTGGTACAGTCAATAGTGTGGCTATATGGATCATTGTACCGATAATGATTGGGTATATGGGTATTATAATTTAATATCCCGGATTCTGATACTCGCTGCCATTAATAATGGTAGCGGTAAAGGTCGTAGAAATGGGACGTAAAGCATAATTCGGATCAAAGAACCGTGCGAGATCCGGGTGAGTATCTTTCAGATAATCGGAACTCTTGAACATCCCTGTCCGTTTCAAATCGTAGAAGCGGCAATATTCACCGCATAGTTCGCGTCCTCTTTCGTCTAATACGTCACGAACCGTCATGTTGCCCGTTAACGGATTTGCTCCGGCACGCTCGCGAACCTTATTCAGGTATTTGGCGGCATTCGCTCCTCCGTTCAGATAAATGTCAGCCTCTGCGGCAATCAGATAGACTTCCGCCATACGCATGATAAACGTAGCGTTTAAGTTTCCGTTTCTTTGTTTGGAGGCGTTTGCAACGTAATAGTTACTGCTGTTGTGCTTGTTTAGTGACGGATAATAGTAACGGAACAGATTCTCGCTGGTACCGTCGTTCTTGTAATTCCCTGTTACATTTGTATACGAGTAGTTCATATTCACATTGTTGTTTCTATCACTGTAGACATGGTTGTAATCAATCAACAAATAGTCGGTCTTGTGCTCATTCTGTTTTTCCGTAGAATAATCCGCATCCTGCGGCATGATAAATTTAATGGCCGGATCACCTTTCTTCAGAGTTTTGCCGATAACTGTTTCGTCTTTGTCGTACATGTGTACGGCACTTTCGTCCCAAGTATAACTTTTATTGGCCTTCCATTGGGTAGTGAATGACTGGTGGAATCTGGGGTCTAACGTGCCGTCATTCTGTACATACAGATTCAGCAAGTGTTGCGTAGGCATGAAGATGCCGCTGACGGAGCCTTCCCATGTCAGTCGTGTCTCCTGATTGTCTTCACGGGCACCGAACTTATTGATGTCACACAGGAAATACTCGTCATTGCGGTTTAACTTGTAGTTACCGTTGCTCGAACCGTGTCCGTCCGTGCCTGCATACCAGCGATGTTTCCAGAGCGCTTCCTTGTTTTCCCAGTTATTGCTTTCTTCGAATACTTCACTGTACGTAGGATACATATAAGTGTTGTATTTCCCGCCACCCGATTCGCAGTCGGAGATCAGCTGCAAGGCTGCGTCGAGAGCTTCCTGCAGGTATTCCGTGCTTCCATACTCGTAGGTCTGCAGACAGGCTTTTGCCAGAAAACCGAGAGCGGCTTTCTTGGTCGGGGTGGTAGTCGTGGCATGATTCCCGATTGACAGCCATTCGGATGCGAATCTCAGGTCGGGCAGGATGACTTCTTTGTAGATAGTCATCGGGTCGGTGCGGACAGGAGAGTAGTTGAGGCTGGTTTCCGGTTCCGTAAGCATGGTTACCCCTCCGAATTGTTCCACTGCGTTGAAGTAATAGACAGCTCTCATGAAGCGGGCTTCGGCAACTTTCGCATTCCGTTCCTCTTCTGTGGCGTAGGGAGGCTTGTCGCCTAAGGCGATGGCTTCGTTGCAGGAACCTATTCCGTCATATGTCCCGTTCCACCAGTTATTGGTGTAGGTCGTGTTGGGCGATGTGCCGGCGAAAAACCAGAACCATTCGGTGTAGCTTGTCGATTGGTTAGCCTTGTACGTCCAGAGGTCCGTATCCCCTTCGGTCAGCGACATCCAGTCTGCGGCACCGTAGTAAAACCTTTCCATTGCGAAGTAGCACTGGTTGATCAGTGTTTCGTATCCCTCGGTTGAGGTAGCCAATGTTTCATTGGTAAATGCGCCCGGGTTGTACTCTTCCAGCGAGCAGGAATGTAGGAATAGTGCGGACAGCAGGACAGAGCAAAAAACTGTTTTTAAATGTATACTTTTCATTGTCATTTTCTTCTTTAATTAGAATGTGAGATTAACTCCAAATACAAATTGCCGATAGGTGGGAAACGCGTCCGAACCGTTCGTTTCGGGGTCTGTGTCCTTCAGTTGCTTGTCTTTCACAAAGATGAACGGATTGTAGGCCGTAGCGTAGATGCGGCATTTCTCCATCAATACCTTGCGGGAAATGTTGGCGGGGAGGGTATATCCCAGAGTGATATTCTTGATCTTGATGAAGGAGCCGTCGTGTACTCTCAGCGAAGGATATACCGTTTTCTGTTCGTCTCCCGTTCCGGGACGCGGGAAGTATGCGCCCTGATTGTCCTCTGTCCAGTAATCCACGCCTGCCAGCTGATTCTTGGTCACACTTTGCTCTGCGGTATAGTAGCCGAGTAGGTCACTGTTGATTGTCTGCCCGTAGCGTGCCATTGCAAAGACGGATAAATCGAAGTTCTTGTAGGTGAAGGAGTTGTTCAGTCCGATGATCCAGTCCGGATTCGTGTGTCCCAGAATTTGTCTGTCATCGGTGCTGTATTTATGTACTCCGCCGTCTCCGTTTTTATCCACTGTCTCTATCTTGATAAATCCCGGATTTACGCCATATGCATCCAGCGTCTCCTTCGGAGTGTCACTTCCCCAGATACCTGCATATTTATAGCCGTAAATGGCGTGAATCGGTTCGCCGGTAAACAGGTTCTCGGAGATCAGGTCACCGTCGGGCAGCTTGTCTATCTTCTCCTTGCTCCAGGTGGCGGACAGGGTCGTGTTCCATGTAAAGTCCTTGTGCTGTATATTGTGGGAGTTCAATATCACTTCCACGCCCTGATTGCTGGTTTGGGCGATATTCTGCCAGATAGACAGAGGAGAACCCCATCCGGTCAGTCCGCTGGTGATGGGCAATATACGCTTGAATAATAATCCTTTGGTGGTTGTTCTGAACCATTCAATGGAACCGTCGATGCGGCTGTTCAGTACGCCGAAGTCCAGACCGATGTTCCAGTTGTACGATTTTTCCCAACCGAGGTCGGCACTGCCGTAAGTCTCCGAGTATTGTGTGAAAGGAACGATTTTTCCATTGACAGAGACTCCGCTGGCAGAATATACGTAGGCTTGTGTAGTGGTGCTGTAAGCGTTTGTTCCGCCGGAGTTGCCCGTGATGCCGTAGCTGACTCTCAGTTTCAGGTTGTCCAGCCAGCTTCGTGTCTTTTCCATAAAAGCCTCGTCGGAAATTCTCCAGGCTATGGCGCCTGCCGGGAAAGCATCCCATTTGTGTCCGGCGGAGAATTGTGAGACACCGTCCCAACGGGTGGAGAAGTTGAATAAGTATTTGCTCTTGTATGAATAGTTGAGGCGGAAAGCAAAAGACATTTTCTGTGTCTGTGCGAAGTCCGATTCCACATGTGGGGAGGAACCCGAAGTCAACCGCCAGAACGACCATTGGTCTACCATCTGTCCGCTTGCGGCAGCCATGTTGCTTTCCGACTGGTTCTTGTTCCACGAAGTGATTAAAGAACCTCCTACCGTATGCGCTTTGGCAAGGGTCGTGCTGTATGCCAGAATGTTTTCCCACGTGTAATTCCATGCGTTGTCATTGGTGATGGAGGCGTGAGGCGAACCCGCATAACTCGGACGGTTGGCGTTGCATTGGTTTCCCCAGTATTGTCCTCGTCGGGAATGGTTCAATGTCCCGTTGATCCGGCTGGTGAATGTGAAATCTTTGAGAGGAGTCAGTTCGACATACCCGCTCATATTCAGGTAAGTGGAACGGGTGTTGTTCGCATATTGATTCTCTATAAAATCTCCCATCGGCGAATACTGCCCTGTGATATATTCGTGATTGATCTTGCCTTCCTCATCGTAGGCATCCCCCAACGGGAAAGCGGAGAGGGAACGGGTAAACGTGTTTTTCACGCCGGAATTCAAATCACGGTACACCAGATTGGAGGTAAAACCGACTTTCGCCCACGAAAAGAGTTGCTGGTCGATGTTGAGTCGTAAAGAGTACCGGTTCAGATTTTCATTGCTGAGCAGGCCTTCTTCCCGGTTGTAGGAGGTCGAAGCGAATATCCTTGTCTTTTCCGTTCCGCTGCTTACCGAAAGGCTGTACTTTTGTGTGGTAGCTGTATTACCGGAAACCTCGTCTACCCAGTCAATCCATTTTCCGGCATTATACGCATCTGTAAAAGCCTGCTTGCCCAGTAGGGCAGACATATCGGAAGGGAAATCACCGTTCTTATATCGGTATGCCTCTTTCTGGTAAGTCACCCATTCATCCTGGGTCATTCCGTGTTTGTAGTTGGGCGATCCGCTGAAGCCGTAATACGCGTCAAAGTTGATTGTGGCTTTGCCTTCTTTTCCTCTTTTTGTGGTGATAATCACAACACCGTTTGCTCCTGCCGAACCGTAAATGGCGGTGGATGAAGCATCCTTCAGAACATCGACACTTTCAATATCGGAAGGGTTGACCTGACTATAGCTTCCGGGGATTCCGTCGATAATAAACAGTGGCTCGTTATTGCCATATATGGAACGCGAACCACGCAGCAAGATGCTGACTTCACCGCCTACCTGTCCCGATGTTTTGGTGATGTCCATGCCGGGTATCTTTCCTTGAAGAGCTTCCATCACATTACTGGTAGGAGCAGCCAGTACCTCGGCACTTTTGACAGAGGTTACCGCTCCTGTCAGATCCCGCTTTTTGACGGAACCGTATCCTACTACTACCACTTCGTCAATCAGTCGGGCATCTTCCACCATCGTGATTTCCAGTTTGCTTTTATTGCGTGTGCTGACTTCCTGTTCTATGTATCCCATGTAAGATACTTTGAGTACTGCGTTGGGCGAAACACGCAGTGTGAAGAGTCCGTCTACATTTGTAATAGTCCCGTTGTTTGTGCCTTTTTCTACAATATTAGCTCCGATTATCGTCTCCCCCTGAGAGTTTTTCACTACGCCGGAGATGCTTCTGCTCTGCTGGCCGTAGACTTGTGTGGCTCCGACTACCGATATTATTCCTGTTAAAAGGAATAGCAGGTAGAATCTTATCATATAAACTGTCTTTAGGGTAACGTCTGTCCCTATGTTTGTTTTATCAGAAAATGATTTCATGTTTTTTGTTTAATTGTATGTTCACTAATTGGTTTTTGAATAGTTAAATCTCTGAATGATTTAAATCTATGTCCGATTATACCGATTTGATTTACTCCATAGGCTATTAGATTTTATTGGTTAAAACTGCGATTGTACCGTGAATTGACGGTCAATCTCTGAGTGTATGTATTTGATGTGGCGCCACGGTCAATATCAACTTATTTAGACTGATTGGACAAAAGTAGGCATAGAGCGTTGTGGATTGAAAAAAATAAAGTTGACTTTAAGTCAGAATGGGTTGATTTTTACTATCTTTGTCTCAATGTAATCACATAAAGAACAATAATATGGATGTCGAAGTAAAAAATAAAGCAAACAGGAGGCACGTCGGACATAATCTGCAAAAGATCCGTGTTTATTTTGGTATGAAGCAGGAGGCTTTAGCGGCTGATCTTGGTGTAAATCAACAGGTCATTTCAAAGATTGAAAAACAGGAAGAAATCGAAGAAGGGCTTCTAAATCAAATAGCTTCTGTATTGGGGATATCTGCTGAGGTGATTAAGGATTTTGATGTTGAGAAGGCAATATATAATATCAATAACATTAGAGATAACACCTTTGAACAAGGAGCTACATCAATAGCCCAGCAGTTCAATCCATTGGATAAAATCGTGGAATTGTATGAACGTCTGCTGCAAAGTGAGAGAGAGAAAATTGAATTATTAAAGAAAAGGTGATTATTATTAGTTGATTAACTAATTTAACTAAGAAATAAATATTATGGAAACAGAAACTTATACAAACAGTTCACATTTGGGGCGTAAAATAGAAAGAATACGCCGTCTTCGTGGTATGACGCAAACGGATTTGGGGGAGTTGCTAGGGGTGACAAAACAGGCTATTTCCAAAATGGAACAAGCGGAAAAGATAGATGATGAGAAGTTAAAACAAGTGGCTACTGCATTGGGGGTTACAGAAGAAGGCTTAAAGAAATTTACAGAAGAAACTGTATTATACTACACAAGCAATTTCTATGAGAACTGCCATGTAAGCGCATCTAATATAGGGCCTATTACTCATGTGGAAAATCTCAACCATTTTTCAATGGATCAAGCTGTGAAACTATTTGAGGAGTTACTTAAAATCGAAAGAGATAAATATGATAAGGGAAAAGAGGAAAGCGCTAAATAATAATGGGTTTATCCTTTTCCTTATTTAGGGTTCTTAGAAATATATGATAAAGCTCCATTTAGTTGTTCGGACATTGAAGAATAACTAAATGGAGCTTTAATTTGATAGATATCCTATAAATGTGTTCTAATCAAATAATTGATAGAAGTCAGCAATTGAATTATTGCTTCTTGCTTATCATTTAAAATGGGTTGAATGATTTAATAATGGGCTAAATGATTTAACAATGAGCAAACCGGTACAGAAATGAACTACACTGTCTATATATAAATTCAAATCATACAAATCTAAAAGTGGTTTATTGGATAAAGAATTCTTATGCTAAATTTAGCTCCAGCTTGTGCAATGAATAATCCCTTCCAGTGCATAAATTAATTCGTCCGCCTATAGCCGGACGCAAGTTTGCCTATAGCCGACGTTTCGTTTGCCTATAGCCGGATGAAACGTTGCCTATAGGCGGACGAATTAATTTATGCACCCGCGGATATTATTTTTTATAGAGAAAATGTTTATTGTGTTCGTCTGCAATGATTGCAGTAACTCGAAAGTAGATTCAAGAAACATCAATAGAGTAAGTAACTCATAGTCACTTTTTCCCATAATACTCTATTATACAAATGAATACAATGCACCTTCTTTTTTGGGTATTATGTTCTCTCTCTGTATATTTGAATGTCGCAATCATGCTTTTCTATCTATGATATTGATTGGCGCATATAGTGCGATAACTAACTCACATAATGTGCAATAGCTACCGCACATGATATGGATTAGCTATCGCACATTATGTGAGTTAGCTTAAAGGCATAAATTATTTTATAGAATGACAATTTCAAATCAGCAGACTATGTGTTTGTTTACATTAAAAGAATAAGAAGATGCATTGTAACAGGCTGAACAGTTGAATGATAGATGAAAATATGATTTGCTGACGAAGTTTTATTTTATTCATAGCTACATAGCAATAAGTCAAACGGTATGAAATTGGTTAGTTATCTTTGGTCAATGAGACTAGCGAACTTTGAAAATTATTATCTTTGTTACCTTATGTAATGATACAGTTTGGTCTAGAGCAATAGATGCTGTAATTTGTGACCGAAAATTTGATAATTATGAACATTGGCGATAGTGATATTCTATATTCTTTTGATAGAGCTCGTCTAATTGACAGAGCTCGCAATGGATTCATGAGAATAGACGGGATCACCTTTAAACGAGCTAGAGATTATATGGCCAAATATAGTGCTCGTGATTATTTGATGCAATGTCCGCTTGACCTTTCAACGAAAGAATTGGTCAGTGGGATGAAAGATTATTGCCTGCAGCGTAGAGCCGAAATGCTCGAACCTTATCGAAAAAAAAGATATTCAATTAATGGTGATCCCATACATCATCTTTATATTATAGGTAATGGATTTGACAGATATCATGGTGCTGATTCTACTTATATGGATTTTCGCAACTACCTATTAAAGCACAATGATTTTGTCGTAAAGATGTTCGAACTCTTCTTCGGTCCCCGATCTATGATGAATAATTTTGATGATTATAATGATTATCTTTTGTGCCTTCAATACGGACGCAAATTGCCGGCTCCAAAGAACACTTGGGCTAAAGACTATTTATGGAAGGATTTTGAAAAATATCTTAGTGAACTGAACAGGGAACGTATTTTTGATTTTGTTGATGAGAATTTGCCGCGATTATACGAAGATGACGAGAATTTTAGTTATGCTGAATATTTAGGTCCTATAGATATTGTTGCTGATGTTGTTTCTTCTTGTACCTTCGAAATGCAATATCTGTTTCACCGCTGGATTAATACAATACATTATAAGAAAGGATTTAGGAAGAATATGCTGTATCTTGATCCGAACGCTGTTTACCTGAATTTTAATTATACATTGTTTCTTGAAACAGAATATAATATTTCCCGGAAACATATTCTTTATATTCACGGCGATAGAAGGCAGAAGTTTGGCTCTTTGGTTTTAGGGCATAATGTAGAGGATAATGAAGTCGCTTTTGAAGAGTGGGTTCATAAACATAAAAATCGTCGGAGATATCGCCCGAATCTGAAGGATAAGAAGGGTAAATATTTTGCCAATGATAAGTTGGTCTATCTCGCTTTCTTTTTAAAGGATATGAAAAAAGGGAATTGGAAAAATCCAATAAGATATTATGCTGTAGATCATATTGAGGAGCGTTTGGAAAATTATTATGCGAAGAACATAAAACATTCTAATGACATAATAGATCATAACTTGGGCTTTTTTGAGTCGCTGAATGATTTGAAAGAGATTACATTGCTTGGTCATTCGCTGGGTGATGTAGACTTTCCATATTTTAAGGCAATTGTTGAAAATGTAAGAAATGTGGATGATCTGATTTGGAATTTTAGTTATTATAGTGATAATGATATTAAAAATATCAGAAGATTTTGCAGACATCTGAATATTCCCCAAGGAAAAAATGTCCGGCATTTCAAGATGTCTGATATAAAGCGGTAGCCGGACTCACATCATTCGCATACCTTTAATTCTAAACGATCTGTTTGGTGGTGTGTGACTAGTTAATGCTGCTATTATGCAGTGTTCTATTGTATAGGTGTGTACGCTTTCTGCCTTGAGCAGAGTTTCTAAAACCAGAATCGCTAGTAGGTCTTTAAGACTCGAATGTGATTTGTTTAATGGTTATGAGGGCAGGCACAAGTCTGCCCTCTTTTCAAAATTGAAGGATATCACAATCCTCTTTTTTTATTTGAATAAATAATAATAATTGCTTGCGGCAAAAAGAGCCAGAAACCGGAGGCAGGTTCAATAATACAACCGATTATGGTAAGCAGTAAAATAGAGTAACCTAAAAATACGGGTGCCGGTTTTTGTTCTTTTCTGATATAATATTGAAGCGTTTGCCCCAAAAGGATAAGTATTACTCCACAGATCAAGAACCAAAAGGCGAATCCTTGACTATAATTCTCTCCAATAGAGTTTACCAATCCATTTCTGAGCATTTCCGAAAAAGCATCTTTTCCGATAAATAGTGCATAAATCGTATGAATGATTCCTGTCGCTGTTAAAAATGTCCCACTATATTTCCAAAGTTTCATGTTCTTATTATTTATATACTTGGTTAATGCTGCAAATATAAAGTATAATAAGATATGGGTATTGGATGAATTCGACTTTTTTTATTTTGTATAAATGATAGTAGTCTCATTATCGGGGGGCAATGATAAAAAGAAATTTGGAGTACTACCGGATAGCTTTTTCACTTCTCTTGATAAATGAGAAGCATCATAATATCCGGCTTTTACTGCTACTGATAAAAGGTTGTCAGATGATTCGTTCCTCAATATTTTAATCGCATTCTTGAATCTTACTATACTGTTATATTTTTGAGGAGTAAAACCTGTATGTAACTTGAATTTTCGTTCAAAGTGTCGTTGGCACAGATTAACTTCGTTCATTAAATGGCTTATGGATATCTTGCCTTCATGCGCATTAATTTGATTCACAGCATATGCGATTTGTGCATCCATTGTATGGTCGCTTTTATATAGGTGTTCTTTCAGATAGCGTTCTATTAAATTAATCTTGCCCTGAATACCCTGTTCTTCGAATAACCTTTCAGCAAAAGAATCGCTGAAAATAGTATCTAAGTCATTCACACTTAATCTTATATTTGTCAATTCGCTTAGAGAAATTTTCATAAAACGGGATAGTCCGCATGGACGAAAGCGAACTCCAAATGTATTGATAGTACCTGATGATGTTATTAATGTCGAACAGATGTTCATGGGACCAATAAAATAAGAATGATAAGGTTGCATCATAATGCCGTGATTAACTGTACTTTCTAATATAAACATAAAATCTGTACATCCATCTGTAGATAATTTTATTTGCATACCTTGTTCTGTTTGGCCTTTGAATTCCCAATATCTATCAACATAGGGAGCAAGTATATGGCATGGTAAGTATTCTTTGTACATATTTAGAAAGGGTATCTGTTGAAAAACGATCTGATAGTACAAATATAAGCAATCGTATAGGATTCCTATTGTACGATTTCGACATTTGTATTTGTTTTAGATTCTTTATAATAGGAAATTTAATTCCTTATTGTGCTGCTTTCGGGTAGACATTGAGTATGTCTCTTTATTCTTTTTACCATCATCCTTGGTTTAAGATATTGCACATCTTGCGTTATGAAAAAGAGCAACTCAAAAAATAACTTTGAATTGCTCTCTTATTTTAGTGATCCGCCTGGGATTCTCCTAAGAGAGTTACCATGCTGATATTTAAAACTTTATATTTTTAGCTTCAAGCATATCCCATGATTTAACCCACTAATTTGCTACGTGCTTTTGCGGTAGTTTGCTCATGGAGAATACTGGGAACAAAGATATGCAATTCATTTGCATTATTAAAAATATGTAGCTATATTATATATTTCTCAAGAATCAACATCACAGCAAATATGAATATACAGCAAAATATAATCCATACAACAGATAAAAAGACAATACTTTTTATGAGATAGAAAATAGCAATTAGGATAAATACTATAAAGCTTATAGCTTTAATTAGTTGTATAAAATATGCTATTACTCTTTTATAAGTATTAGTCGTGTCATGTTTTAGAAAATATTGATTTTCTTTTCGAATTATCTCTGCACATTTATCAATCGTTTCTCTTAGCTCCTTTCTTGTGTCTAACACTAATCTTTCATTAGTCACTTCTTTAAATGCAATCTCTATAATATTTACAATTATCTTTTCATCAACATAAGCCAGTTTGTCTGATAGAATTATTTTTTGTAGTTCTTCCTTTATATTTGTCTCTTGAGGAAATAATGCAATTATATTTATATAATTGTACAGTTCTGACAATATGCCAATCCTTTTTTCTGTTACTTTGAAAAAAGTTTCTCTAGATTGTCTCATAGGTGTTTTGATTAATTCTTTACATATCCAAGCTATGAAACCTACTAAAAGCGTAATTAATATACTTAATATGTCTTTATTCTCAGATATGAAATTATTGATTACATCCATGTGTACATTTTTTTTTGGCTAAAAATATTTCGAGCAATATTTTTAATAGAGTTAATAAAGCTTCCATCTTTAGAATAATCATTTATAGAGTTTTCTTGCCTCATTATCCCTAAGACAATCTTTTCATTCCCTAAAATTGCAAATCTTTCTTTATTTCCATTTGTAGTCCCTGTTTTTAAAAATAAGTTATTTATATCTATTCCTAGTTTTATTTTTGCTATTTGACATAATAGTTGCTTGCATTCATTTTTAAAAGGATCATCATTGTTTAGGAAAAAATCAGCATATAATTTAGTGAGCTCAAATAAAGAAATTCCATCGCTAGTTGCTCCAAGAATGCTAGATGGGTGTATATTGCTCTCTTCTTTATTTAGTAAACTAGCTATGAATTTTAAGACGTTATTCATGCCTATTTTATTGGCAGCATTTATAAAAGCGTTGTTATTTGATGTCAAAAGTGCTTCTTGTATATTTAAGACAGACTTGCTGGGTAGTTCTGCTTCCTTTACGTTCCATTTTTGATTGTTAATTGTAGTTATGCAATTAAATGTTTCTTCTTTTGAAACCCCATTTTCTCTATAAAAAGTATATAAAAAAGGTTTTAATGTAGAGCCTATATTAGAATGAAAAGTAAGAGGATAATCTATTCCATATTTACTATTAATACCGATTATTTTCCCATCTTGTAAAATAACAATTGATATGGGATAAGGAGATTTTTCTATAGTGTAATTAATAAAATTCTGTAAATCAAAATTGAGGCTTGTTAGTATGCTTGATTTCTTATTATTGATAGATTTTGTGATATATGGTATTACAGATGGAGGAATTATTGACAGTTTATTGTATTCAAAGTTGTATGTCCACATTTTATTATTCTGATAAACATTCTTACTTATAATTCCTTTTTTAAAAAGAATTTCATTAAGAAGGTTGTATCTTTTCATGCATAAATCAGAGTGTCTTATATAATAATTTGGTCCTCTTAATATGGTTAATAGTAATAGTTGTTCTTGTTGTGATAAGAGATAAGGCTCTTTGGCAAAATAGTATAAACTTGCTGCTCTTATTCCATATAAGTTTTTTCCCCAATAAATATTGTTAAAATATAAATCTAATATCTCTTCTTTTGTGTGTTCTCTCTCTAAGGACATAGCATACAGTATTTCTTTTATCTTTCGATGAAAGGTTATAGAATGGTCTTCGAATAGATTGCGAGCTAACTGTTGTGTTATGGTGCTTCCTCCTTGTATGATTCTTCGAGCTTTGATATTCATATATAAGGCTCTTGATATTGATTTTATATCAATTCCTAGGTGTGAAAAGTAGCGCTTGTCTTCAATTGCTATCAGATTTTTTCTTATTTTCCTACTATAATGCGTTACAATGGCTTTCTGTTTGTAAGATTGTGAAACTATACCAAAAGGAATTTTTCGGTTCCTTTTGCCTTGTGTGTACGTAACAAAACCTATATATTCATTATCTTGAAACATAATTCTTACTTTTTTGCAAAGATACAACATTAATGAGTATTTTAAAAATTGAAAGGTGATGATTTATAATGGTTTGGTAATCTTAGGCATGAGTGTACTACTTTTATAATTTATATTCTCTTTTGGCGTCATACTTGTTTTTTGAAATTAAAAATTTCGTATAGGTGCTTTTGGTGAAACGAAATTGATGGAGACAACTTAATTTTCTTATAATCTATCAGACCTGTTTCTTCTATAGACTATCTGATTGTTTGTTTCTTTGTTTTCAAGACTGATAAATAGCAAATTTTCTTGATTATTATCTTGATTGATTTTTGTTTTTCTTTCACTGGATTGAAGTTCTTGTTTTTGTAATTTAAGTTGGTCGATTATATTGCCGTTCTTCATCATGTTCTGATAATCAAAAGATTCCAATTGTTGGCGCTCGTAACCAAACAGCTTATCAAAGCCTTCTTCCGCTTGTTGGAATAGGTTCACACGATCAAATCCACCTTTAATTACTCCGTTCTTGGTGCTCTTATGATTGGTTAGTGGGGGATAGCTTCTTTTTATTTGCTTGGTCTTTCCGGCTCACAATCAAATGGCAGTGCATATTCAGTTCATTATCGGAACGGTTGCGGCTAAAATGAATCTTACCATAAAATTTTATATCCGAAGCGGATAGTTCCTTATTGAAGTTCTTGGCATATTCAGGAATAAACACTTCCCGGATATACCGCTTCATGGATTCGGCTTGTTCATGTTCTGTATTACCCATTGCTTGAAGTTCCTTTTTCGATGGGCTGACATGAATAGCATAAAACTTAGCATCCGTTTTTAGGAGTTGCCCAATATTTGTATCTATATCCTTTATGACTTTTGATTTATATATATTATCATCTGTAAGATTGAAAAAGCCTTCAGTATAGATGCCTTTCTCCATTCGTTCTAAATCTTCATGCTCTAAATAATTAGCTAGCTGTCGGCTACTTCCTGCATTGTTATATGTTCCGTTTGATGGTGGAGCAAAATCTATGTGCATAATCCTATGCATTTATTAGATTACTGATTTCAGTCTTCAAGTTTTCCTTCCTTTTGCCATCCATCACACCACAAGCGGACAACTCTGAATAGAGTTGTATCAGTTGAAGTAGCTTCTTATAATTTCGTTGGTATATCTGGTAAAGTGTATTAATCTTTTTGGACTGGTTGTTTATCACATCGGCATGATTACAAAACTGTTCACTTAACTTTTTAAGCACGACTGTTTGTCTCTCCTGGCTGGCTTCCTGTTGAGAGAGAATACGAGTTTCTAGAGTTTTGGCAATAGCATCGAAACGCAAAGCAATAGAATTTGTTGCCCGTATCATGGGATTCAGTTGTTCTTCCTCGTAGTGACGGATGAAACGGATAATATCATCCTGCCTCTTATTTATTTTCGCCAGTTCTGATTTTACGGATTCTGGTGCTTCGGATGGGTTGATATGTGCCTTATCTATATACCCAAAAGCCAACTTTACAACTTCACTCTTTTTCAGTGAATAGCGTTTGCATATTTTTTCTACCAAAGTTGCCGTTTCCTTGTCAATGGAAATGGTCGTGAATATCGTTTTTCGACTGCTGTTTGGCATAGTAATTACTTTTTTATAGAAATATGAATGGATAAATACCTGATAATAAGCGTTGCAAAGAAAATGCTTATTACAGGTGTCATTACAGTGTGTTCTTGTAACACGCTAAAGCCGAAGGCTTTGCCTCGCAGAGCAAGAGGGAAGAACAGGACTTGTCCAGTTCCCTCTTGCTCGATTTAGCGAAACGGGCTGAACCGATAGGTGAAGCAGTTTCTGTTAAATCGAGGTGACAACACAAAGAAATAGCCCGCACACAGGCTTCTTCCCTCTACTGCGTTTTGCTATCAGGGCTGATTTGTCAACTGATTGTCTTTTTCAAACCGTTTGTAGGTTTGGGAATCGGCACGTTCACGAACAAAAGCTCGAATATCTACAGCCCGATAATAGGTTTTCCTTCCGATAGTGAAATAAGGAAGTTGATTATTTACTTTGTAGCGTTGAAGAGTTCGGAAAGATACTTTCAGGAGAAAAGCTAAATCCTGATTATCAAGAATCTTCTCATTATCATCTAGTACTGTATCAGTATTGATAAGAGATTTCAAATCTTGTCCGATTACGGTGAGCTTTTTGGATAGCTTTTCCATCCACTTCTCGAAGTTTTCATTGTCTATATACATTTTGCTTCATTTTTTAGTTCAACATTATTGTTTTCAATCGATTGATGAAGCAAAGTACGGTAAATGGATACAAATAAGTTAGGGGTGTAGTATATCTACTCCCCTAACAATTGTTGGTAAGTTCCTGATTTATAGATAACCTTTCTTTTTACTTTCTTCAGCAATAGCTTTGCGAAGTGTATCTAAAAATTCAGTTACTTTAGATGGCTTTCGCTTTATGACGCTTTCGTGTTTCTTGTGAACATCTCCTAATTTGATATTAAAGAGGTGTTCAAATGCTCTCCCAATTTCTGTTAATGGTGATTTTGTTCCGGCATGGGTTACTACCCTTTGTGATAGGAATAGTCCACTAATCAACTCCATGATTTCAACTAAGTTGGTATTGTCGGTCAAATAGAGTGGTGAAGGTGGAAGGCTGTTTATTCTATTTTGAAATTGGCTGGGATACTGAATTTTTAGATTCAGCAGTTCCATTTCTGCGGTAACAGTAGCCTGTACCTTTTGTATGAACAGCTTTTTAAGCGCATTTTTCCCCCTGCCCGTAAAGAGGTATTGTCTCAAGTAAAGCTATCTCGATACGGGTAGCTGCAAGAATTCGATAAGTAGTTGAATAATCATTTCCATTACTTATAGTTCTAATCTGTTCAACAAATTCGCCATAGGCTTCTTGCATTTCACTATTAGTTACTTCTTGTGAGGTTTCATAGAATAGTCTGAACATCCTCATGTTTAACAATACATTCATAAGCATAATTTTAATGGTAAGTATTATATAGAAAGACTTTACGTCTGATTTCATGCTTTTATATTACCAATAAATATCCATTATGCCAGAAAATACTAAAATCAATCTACGAATATGAATCTAAACTAAATGAGCTTCTTTCTTTAGAAAAGAATGAAGTGATTTGATAGAACTAAACACATATCCTTGATTTTCCTTTTCTAATTTCTTCATTTTTGAGAGTGAGGCTATCCATGCAGCAGATAAGCATTGTATTCCAACTTTACTACAAGCGGTAATATCGGAAAATTCATCTCCAACATATACCATTTCTGCTGGTTGGATATTATATTTTGACATTAGTTCTGCCATTGATTCCGCTTTTGTGTTTCTATCTGGAGATCCGATTGAAATACTGTCAAAAAGAGCTTCCATTTCAAAATGGTGAAGCGTAATATCACAACTCCTTTGACCTTTACCTGTTATTAAAGATACAATAATTGAGTTCTTCTTCAATTCTGTTATCAATTCTCTTATCCCCGCAAATGGTTGAATGTAGACTGTGTGCATTTCTTTGTATTTCACATAAAAATCAATCAGAGCTTTTTCCCAATCTTCTGAAACGACCTCTTTAATCATTCCCTCTTCATTAAGTCCGAATGTTTTCACAATATCATCTTTTGACAATATTTTTGATGCATAGGGAGATACTGCCTGCTTAAAGGCTTCGATACACATTGGGATTGTATCGGCAATTGTACCATCCAAATCAAAAGCGACCAATTTTATCATAGTTTCTTAGTTTGATTGATTTGACGTATCACTTTACATGGATTTCCAACAGCTAAACTATTTGCCGGAATATCTTTTGTAACAACACTACCTGCTCCAATTACACTACCGTACCCAATTGTTATTCCGGGAAGGATTATTACACCTCCACCAATCCAGCATCCATCCTCAATTGTAATAGGCAAAGCGTAAGTGCGGCGAACTCGTTTTATTCCATCTTCTGTTTCAACAGGCGCTAGCCGTTCATCTAAATCAATAGGGTGAGTTGCTGTATAAAGCTGAACATTAGGGGCAATAAGAACATTACTTCCGATAGTGATTTTATTACAATCCACAAAGGTACAACCGGTATTTACAGTAACATTATCCCCTATATGTATATTGCAGCCATAATCACAGATAAACGGACTGGCAACCGAAACTTTCATTCCGATACTACCTAGCATCTTTTTTAGCAAGCTGTGTTTTTCTTCTTTATCCTCATAAGGTAATGAATTATATTTCATCAATAACTTATGTGTTCGGGTCTTTAAATCCAAGAAAACTTGATTATGACAATCATACCATTCACCAGCTAGACATTTTTCCATTTCTGTTTTCATAATTGTTACGTTTATAAGATTGAAACTATTTCGATTATATCTTTTCTTTTAGATGATTTTTCAGGTGGTTGTTTTACATAACCTAATGAAATAATTGCCACAGGGTACATATTGGAAGATAAATGAAGATTATCCTTTAGCATATCTGGATCGAAATTACATACCCAGCAGCTACCTAATCCTTGTTCTGCTGCGGCTAAACAAATATGTTCAGTCGCTATTGCTGCATCAATATCTGCATGGTTCTTATTGTCTGATTTTCTCACCCAAGAAATTGAATTATCAGCACAAACTACAATATAGAGTGGAGCTTCGGTAAACCATTCACGTGGATAAGATTGTTGAATCAGTAGTTTGGGCTTATTGCTTTTTACGACAAAAAAGTGCCAAGGTTGATAGTTTACAGCAGAAGGAGCAAAAGGGGCACATTCTAAAATGTAGTCGAGTTTTTCTTGCTCAATCATATCAGAAGAATAGTTTCTTGCTGAATAACGTTGTTTTGATAGTTCTAAAAAGTTCATAAGTAATCTAATTTTGATTTGTGGCAAAGTTATACCTATTTTATTTCAAATATAGGTATATATTTTCGCTATATTGGTATAATTCCGCTTTATGTGTTATATTTGAGGTATGAAAAAAGAAAATCTTCATCAACCATTTGAGATCAGCTTTAACGAGCATAATGAATCGTTATTAACTGAGCATGAGCATACTTTTTTTGAACTAGTCTACATCTTAACAGGAACAGGTATTCAATGGATTAACAATAATATGTTCCCATATCATGATGGACACTTGTTCTTGATAACTCCAAATGATTCTCATTCCTTTGAGATTCACACAACTACAAAATTCATTAATATCAAGTTTAATGACATCTATATACATTCAGCCATATTTGGTTCAGAGAATATTCAGAGATTAGAATTTATTTTGCAACATGCAAATCATCAACCGGGTTGCATCCTTAGAAATAAGGTGGATAAGTTATTAGTGAAACCAATGATTGAAGCAATTATTCGGGAGTATGTAAATAGGAATCTGTATAGTAAAGAGATTATCACGCAGTTGATAAATACTATAATTATTGTTGTGGCAAGAAATATAGCTATGTTTTTACCTCAACAAGTCGATGAATGTTCAGATGATAAGTCTCTCGATATTCTTCAATATATTCAAGCAAATATCTATCAAACAGGTAAAATTAGAGCAAAAGAAATCAGTCGGCATTTTGGTATATCTGAAAGTTACTTGGGACGTTATATAAAAAAGCACACCAACGAAACAATGCAGCAATACATATTAAGCTATAAACTAAAATTGGTCGAAAGCAGATTGTTACATAGTCAAATGAGAATAAATGAGATTGCCGAAGAACTAGGATTTACCGATGAAAGCCATTTGAGTAAATTTTTTAAAAAAAACAAAGGCTGTAGTCCTTCAAGTTTCAGAAAAAGTAATAAGACAATATGATGCGTATCTATTCTTAATCTAATATATTTCAACGATAACATATATACTACTTATCTGTTTTCTTATTTCAATAAGAAGCCAGCAATAGTCAAATTCCACCACTTCCAGACAGTTTTTAAAACGTCTCTTGATTCTTCTTTCATTTGCCGATGAAAATAGAATCAACACGTTTTATAAACCATTTAAAAGAGAAAGTATGGAAGTAGTAACCATTGAAAAGAGAACCTTTTCGTATGTCTGCGAACGGTTCACCGAGTTTGCCAAACGAATAGAAAGTTTGTGCAGCACTCATACCCAGAAAGTAGAAAACTGGCAGGATAGTCAGGAAGTGTGCCTGTTGTTAGGCTTTAGTAAGCGAACGCTGCAATATTACCGAAGCAGTGGACGGCTGGCTTATTCTCAAATCGGCAGCAAGATTTATTATAAGTCTTCCGATATTGAAAGAATTATTGCGGACAGTGAAACACAAAATCAATCATCCAAACAAACCACGTCTTATGAAAAGAACTAAAGAAGATTACCCGTCCTTCAACCTGTTTTCTATTGTCGGCACATGGGAAAGCGTTAATCTGAATCCTACGGTTATCATCTACCGGAACGATAAAGAGTATCTTCTTTCTATTATATATGTATCGGAAACCACCAAACAGGCTTCGCTCGCTACTTATGAAATCCAGTATTCCAAAATGCGAAGATATTGAAAAGATGGTTATTAGGTTAAATTTATTAGGTATTTCTTGAAAAGTTATGCCAAGTTGGTAACAAGTTGGCAAATGCTCCGGCACTATTGGATGAACTTTGCAGCAAATTAAAATGATAACTGTAATATGGAAGTAATAACAATGGATAGCAAGGTGTATAAAGACCTTGTCGGGAAAATTCAACGAATTGCCGACTTCGTGGCAAAGGCACAGGTTATGCCCAAAGAGGAAAATGAGGTGTGGCTGGATAGTAATCAGGTGGCGGATGCCCTGAATATAAGTACACGCACATTACAACGATTGAGAAACGAAAACCTGATAAGTTACTCTATGCTGAGAGGGCGGTGTCTTTATAAACTTTCGGAAATAGAACGGGGACTGAATGAACGCATCATCAAATGCAAACCACAGGATAGGGAGAATTTTCGGAGGAATTATTTCTTGAATGATAACGAGAACGAATAAAGAGGATATTCTTCTGCTAACGGATAAGGGGTTGGCGGTTTTCAAGTATTATATCCCTTTCTCTTTTAAACTCGGACGTAATTTCTTAAATCCGCTGTACAAAGATAGCAAGGCTTCGTGTAATGTGTATTTTGACCGGAGAAACGGAATGTACAAAATGAAGGATTTCGGAAATGATGATTATTCGGGGGACTGTTTTGCGTTGGTCGGCAAGCTAAACGGACTGAATTGTAAAGAACCTAAAGACTTTGTGCAAATACTGGCTATCATTCGGGATATGCACTTGGGCTTATCTGACAAGTCCGAAATGAGAATTTCCTCTACTACATCTGTTCCGGTGATTGCGGAAGTTACACATGTACCGAAAAGGAAGAAAGCAAGGCCTTATACGTTGGCGCAAAAGAGCTTTACGGCTGCGGAACTTGCCTTTTGGGGAGAAAGTGGTATCACGCAAGAGGTGCTGAAATTGTTCCAGGTGGTTTCGTTGAAGAAGTTCAGCAGCGAGAATAACGAAGGGAAACCGTTCAGCATTGTGGCGACGGATAAAGAACCGGTATTCGGATATACTGCAAAGCAATATGTGAAGGTGTACCGCCCGCACTCGGAGATGCGCTTTTTATATGCGGGGGATTTTGGGGAGAATTACTGCTTTGGGCTGGAACAGTTGCCTGCTAAGGGGGATTTGCTCTTTATTACAGGCGGTGAGAAGGACGTGATGAGCCTGACGGTTCATGGGTTCCATGCTATCTGCTTCAATTCGGAAACGGTGACTATTCCCGTGGGGATTATTCATAGACTCTCTTTCCGGTTCAAACATATTGTCCTGCTCTATGATGTGGATAAGGCGGGGCTGGACAGTTCGGCAAAACAAGAACTGGCGTTGAAGAACTACGGGGTGAAACGATTGTTGCTGCCACTGGAGGGAACGAAGGTGGAAAAAGATATTTCGGACTTTTTCCGTTTGGGAAACAGTCGGGAGGATTTGATTAAACTATTTCTGGATTATCTGGATACAATATACAGCGAAACTATGTCTGCTCTGAAATCTTGTGAGGTGGATTTTAATAATCCGCCACCCGTGGCACAAATGGTTGTGTCGGTGAATGATGTGCCGTTAGGCACGCAAGGGAATATCCTCTGTATTACCGGTGGTGAGGGAACCGGAAAAAGTAATTATGTGACGGCATTGATAGCCGGTGCCATCGGACAATCCGACAATAATAAGGATAAGGTGATGGATACGTTGGGGGTGTCGGTTTGTGAAAACAGCAAGCGGAAGGCGATTCTGTTCTATGATACGGAACAGTCGGAGGTGCAGACGTACAAGAACATTACAAACCTTTTAAGGTGTTGCGGACGGGAAACGATGCCGGAATACCTGAAAGTGTATTGCCTGACGGGAATGAGCCGGAAAGAACGCTTGCAGGCGATTATCCAAAGCATGGATAAGTTTCATTATCAGTTCCGAGGGATTCACATGGTGGTGATCGACGGGATTGCGGATTTGATAAAGGGTGCGAATGATGAAACGGAAAGTATTGCCGTGGTGGAGGAATTGTACCGGCTGACGGGGATTTACAATACTTGTATCGTTACTATCCTGCATTTTATTCCTTCGGGGCTGAAGTTGCGCGGGCATCTGGGTAGTGAGTTGCAACGAAGGGCGGCGGCTATCCTCTTGATAGAGAAAGATACTGATCCGTCGGTGTCGGTGGTGAAGGCGCTGAAGGTGCGTGACGGTAGCCCGCTGGATGTGCCTATCATGCAGTTTGCATGGGATAAGGATGCCGGGATGCACGTGTATCTGGGGGAAAAGCCGAAAGAGGAAAAGGAGAAGCGGAAAGAGGATGAACTCGTGGCGGTGGCACGGGATATTTTCGGACGGCAGGACTTTATTACTTATGTGGATTTAGCGGAACAGATTCAAGCGATACTGGACGTGAAGGAACGCACGGCGAAAAGTTATATCAAGTTCATGCGGGAGAAGGAAATCATACGGAAAGACCCGTCGAACCAGAGTTATTATATCATCGGGAACTTAAAACAGGCGGGATTATGATACCATTGGATAAAGAAACATTCGAGGCGTATATGGAACGGTTGCTCGAACAAGTGGAAAGGGTTGTAGGCACACTGGACAAGAAGAACAAGAAGCCGCAAAATTACCTGAACGGGGAACGGCTGTACGATAACCAGGATGTTTGCCTGTTGCTGAACATCAGCAAACAGACGTTGCAACGGTATAGGGATAATGGACTGAAATATCACACGATCCTGCATAAGACGTATTATAGGGAGAAGGACTTGCACGAGTTTATACGGAGGTATTTCGATGGAGAGAATGTAGGGAAAGGCAAAACGAAGGAATGTAAGGAAGATGAACGTACAGAGGATGGTATGTTGTCCGATGATGAGAACGAAGTAACAGAAGATATTTAGGTTGTTATAATTTCCATTTAAGCAGATTTAGCCGATAACCTGACGTTGTGTGTAGCACGTACTGTCGTGATGATAGGACGGGATATTTTTTCAAAATTTCGGCAGTAATAAGATAATACTGCCGAAATTTTGATGTATAGCCCAATCAAGTAGTTTTGATAAATATGACAGCTTAATGTTTGAAAATTATATAATTCGATTTATTAATATGTTTGCTATGAGTAAAAATAATCTTATATTTGCATGTACCTCAATAGCATGATTGTCAATGGCACTTTATAACAAGAAGACAAATATTGCTATGTTACATAACTAATAATAAAGAGAAGGTCTATTTTAATTCGCTTTCTTGCAAACAACAATATAACATGAATAATTTATTAACAACATTATCATTCTCCATATATTTTAATAAAGGAGTTTATGCCTTACTATTAGGATCTGGAATTTCTCGTTCAGCAGGAATACCAACAGGTTGGAATATTGTAACGGATCTTATACACAAACTTGCGGTGCAATATGGAACGAGTAACATTGATAATCCTGAAAAATGGTTTGAAGAACAATATGGTGAATCCCCCAATTATTCGACAATCTTATCTAAGTTAGTCCATACTCAAACAGAACGGGTTAATTTACTAAAACCGTATTTTGAACCAAATGAAGAAGAAATAGAAAACCACTTGAAAGAACCGACAAAAGCACATAGGGCTATTGCACAATTGGCAAAAGATGGTTATATAAAATTAGTATTAACAACTAATTTTGACCGATTATTAGAGAAAGCATTAGAGGACGTTGGTATTATTCCACAAGTAATTTGCCATTCTGATGATATAGATGGTGCAATCCCACTTGTACATGCAGGATTTACAATCGTAAAAATAAATGGCGACTATATTGATTGCAGATTTCTAAATACCGAAGATGAACTTGCTGATTATCCTGATAAATTAAAAGACTATGTGTTACGTATAGTAAACGAATTTGGGGTTATTACATGTGGTTGGTCTGGAGAATGGGATAAGGGCTTGGTAAATATTATCCGAAGTTCAGAAAATCGAAGATATGAAAGCTATTTTACGTATTGCAATAAATGCGAGAATACTTTGAAAGAGTTAGCCACGTTCCGTTGTGGAAATGTATTGGCTATTGAAAATGCCGATTCTTTTTTTACAGAACTGGCGGAAAGAGTTATGGCTTTATCCTCTTTAGAGGGGAATCATCCTCTGAGTAAGGATATTGCAGTTGAAAGATTAAAAAGATATATTGTTAAATCAGAAAAGATTATTCTGTATAATGATTTGTTTGAAAATGAGGCAGAAAGAGCTTGTAATAAAATTATACAGTATTATAATTTCCCGCTTAATTCTCAAACATTTAACGAATGTTTAAAACGTCATTTAAATGCTATTGATACATTACTTCCGATGTGTATCACTGCAGTTCGTTGGTCAAAACCAGTTCATGAACAAGCTATATTCGATATGTTAACTCGTTTTGTTGAATTTCCCATAAAATGTGGAGGTAGTTACCAGTCGGAAACAGTTAAATTGCACTATCTTTCCGGATTATTACTAATGTATGTAGTAGGTATTTCATGTATCAAATATGATAAGTATTCTTTTTTGAATAAAATACTGCACATATCTGCACGTAATTCAATTCATGATGATAAAGTTAATATTACAGGAATCATTCATCCTTGTATTTTTGATAGGGACATTGCAAATAACTTTATTGGACACGGAAATAAATATACGCCTATAAGCACATTAATTCATAATAAGATTAGGAGCTTATTTAATTCTATATTAAGAGAAGACTTGGATTTTGATATAACATTTGATATTTTTGAATATTTATATTCACTGAATTACCTGTATCTAAACGGAGAAGAATTTGGGAGAGTATGGGTACCGTGGGGAGAATATAAATGGAGAGCTATAAATTACACGAGAATGACGAATGACCCATTTAATAGCTTTTTCGCTGAAGCTGATAAATTGCGAGATAACTGGTTACCCCTAAAAGGGAATATGTTTGACGGGAAATACTCAACTTATACAGAAACAAAACAAAAGGTTGACGAATTTCTTAAAAAAATATATTTGCATTAATTTTTATAGTATCATTTTGTAAAAACAACAATAAGAATATGAGTGAAATATCTGAATTAAAGATACTCCGGGAAAGTGAAGACCGAATTGAATTTAAAGAGGCTAAAAAGAATTATCCTTTTGCCGGAGGAAGTCATAGTGACCCAACTGAACGCAGGCGTTGTGTATTAGGCTACGTGGTAGCATTAGCCAATGAGGGCGGTGGACGACTTGTTTTAGGTATGGCTGACAAACTTCCACATGAGGTTGTTGGAACAGACTTCGCCAATGGTAAAACCGGTGCTTTAGAGGATGAAATTTATAATCGGTTAAGCATTAGAGTAAAAACGGAGGAATTGTTTGAAAATGAGAAGAGAGTACTTATCATAAACATTCCATCCCGTCCAATAGGTAAATTATTAAAGTTTGAAGGCGTTCCTTTAATGAGAACCGGAGAAAGTTTGCGGGAAATGTCAGACCAAGAAATTTTTAAAATATTATCAGAGCAGGAACCTGACTTCTCTGCTAAAATCTGTGATGCTTTAAAAATTGAGGATTTGGATAAAGATGCCATAAATCTTTTGAAACAGAAATACGCAGAAAAACAAAATAACAAGTCATTCCTTACTTTACCCGATGAACAGATTCTATCAGACCTTGAATTATTGAAAGACGGGAAACTTAATTATGCTGCTTTGATTCTGTTAGGCAAGAAAGAAAGCATAAAAAAGTATCTGCCACAATGTAATATTGTTATTGAATATCGGCTCAATCATTCCATGATTCCTTATACAGCAAGAGTGGAATATCAAGAGCCTTTATTTATCGGAATAGATAAAGTCTGGTCATATATAAACCAACCGGCAAGCAATCCATTATTGCATATCAGTGAAGGTCCATATATTTATGATGTACCTTCCTTTAATGAAGAAGTTATCAGAGAGGCTATTTTAAACGCTGTTGCCCATCGCAGCTATCAAATACAGAGTGATATTGTTATAAAACAATATCCTGATGAAATTACAATATCTAATGCAGGAGGTTTTCCTATCGGAGTAGATATAAATAACATCTTAACTGTGAATAGTATCCCAAGAAGCAAAAGACTAACAGAAATCCTTCAAAAGACGGGATTAGTTGAGCGTTCAGGACAAGGGGTGGATAAGATGTTCTATTATTGTATAATGGAAAGTAAACCACTACCCGATTATTCAAAAACAGATGCTTATCAGGTCAATTTGACCTTTCAGGCAGCCATTCAGGATAAGGCTTTTTTATTCTTTATGAAAGAAGTACAAGAAAGTAGGGCTGAAAAACTGAATGTTTTTGATTTGCTTACATTGGACAAAATACGTAAAGGTATTAATGATAGTTTAGACCCCAATATCATTGAAAAGTTAAGAAAAGAACAGCTTATTACAGTAAATGAGGGAACTACTTATTCATTAGCGGATAAATACAAGCAATTTATTCCTCGTAAGGAAAGTATTAAAGGAGTCACCTCACAACAATTGCAGAAAGTCAATGAGTGTTTTAAAACTCACGATAGCATAAGTAAAAGTACACTTATGGAAACTTTTAATGGAGTACTCACAGAAAAACAAGTGAGGAATCTTATTAGCAGGATGGAGCAATCCGGAATCATTAAAAGGATAGGTGTCGGTAAAGCTACTAAATACATTAAGGATTGGGACAAATTTAAGAAATATATATAATAGGGCTGTATTTTTCTTTTTAGGGCTGTATTTTTTAAGATACGAATAGAAATTCCTGTATTTCAATCTGTTATGTTTTGATGTCTAATTGGGCTGCAAAAAAGAAATAGAGGGCTAAACAAAATAGGAACTAGTAACTTTTTACTTTAAATAGTAGCTTTGAGTAATAGCCGCCATCACTTCGTACATGAAGCATGGCGGCTATTTTTAGTTATAACTTAAAGCCTTTGGGCTTGTTGGTATAGGCGGTGTCTGGGTCGTCCTTATTGCCGGGCTTGGGGATAAGTCGGTGTGAGAGGGATGCTGTTCAACGGACTGCTGTTCGGCGGGCGGTTGTTGTGCGGATTGTTGTTGGAAAGCATCGACAAATACTCCGGTTCCGCTCGACGGGTCGAGGAAACAGGACGGGGCAATTCCGTAGTTGCCCAATTCGGAAGCAAGAACTGATACAATGTCCTGCGGCGTGTAGAACGCCGTCAGGACAGAGTTTTTCAAACTGGAAAAGTAACGCTTGTATTCCGCTTCGTCTTTTGAATGGCTGCGGATGACGCTGTGGAGTTGGGAAACAAATGGGAACAACTCGCGGTCGCTCTTTGTCCAACGGGCAACGTCGGCAAGGCTGGAATAGGGGGCACAGAACGATGTGTGTAAACTACGGCGGCTGCAAAAACATGTTGGATTGCCGATGAATAAAGGGGTTGAATCAATTTCCATAAAATGGGAGAAACAAAACGATGCGTTACATTGCTTGGCATTTGAGTTACATTCCAGTATTATTTGAACAGTTTGAATACTATGGGAGTAACTTTGAGCTAATATGATGGAGTAAATAGCCATTGAATTACTAATAAAGACCAGCTAGGGGACTACTTGTAGCCTATTTCTGTGCATTGAGCAGAGGTAGGCTACATTTATATTCAAGCATTTGAGAAACTGTTTAAATAGGTTGGTTATTGGTATTGGCCGGCAATCTGCATTGGAAAGTTTGATTTGATGATGATTTGTTAAAAACATAGTTGGGGATACTGTTGGGGATACAGTTGGGGATACCGGATTTTGCACGATAGGTATCGTATTTTAAAAGTTGGGGATACCTTTTCGGGACATTTTTAAGTGTGTTCGAATATACATAACGCCCAAGTTAATACCCTTTTTGCTGCTTTTTTGCGTTTTAACAGGGGGATAATACCAAATTTTTTATGATTATTTGAGATATAAACATGAGATAAATCGCTGATTTATAGTGTGTATGTTGGATGAAATATGTATTTTAGCGGTGAAAAAGTGTGTGTGGATTAAAGATTGTACTCATGATAATTGATATATCTATAATTAAGTGGAATGATATGGAAACTCTTCCAGAAGAGCATAAACCTGTTTTATTGCTATGGTTTGATGATAAGTATAATGAGGTCCATGGCTCTTCTGCTATGTATGATAAAGATGATAGAGGCTTTATTGATTCTGATGCTTTTGATATTCCTCGTGTTTTTGATAATGCATTAGCTTGGGCTGAATATCCTCAATTGGTATTGTTTTAAATCACTTAAAGAAGAATCAAGCATACAGAAAGATGCGAATTCGTGGGACTTTTTTGAACTAAATTTTAGTCCCACGATTTATCCACCAATAATATGGGATCAATGAATAAATCTGAGGGATGAAATTACAAATTCTTATCTTTGCCTTCAAATTTATAGAAAATGGAGTTAAATGTTTATCGTCTTCTTCTCCCTGAAGGCACCTTGGATTACTTTGATGTTGTTGATGTGAAAGAAAGGGTGAATGAAATCGTGATTTACCTTGAAGAGAAGAATCTGGTTCCTGAGCAGTATTCCGGTGAGGCCACTGAGAGTAAAGGCTTTTATGATCCGGTGGTTGTTCAGGACTTTCCCCTTCGTGGTAAGAAAGTGTATCTGAACATTCGCCGTCGTCGCTGGATATTAAAGAAGAGCAATGATTATATCTGCCGTAACTGGCGCATGTTAGCTGAGGGTACTCGTATGACGCAGGATTTTGCGTCTTTTTTAAAAGAATTATATTGATAATCATCCGATCGGCTGCAAGTTATTGGGTACTTTATATGGCGTTGACGGGGATTTGTTTGAACGTCAATACCGCAACCATTTAAGTGGCTACCTCCGCTGGGAGCAGCTTGCCCATGCAGAGAACTGGCTTTTGTTTGAGAAGAACATTGGTGCCTACGTCTGTATTGATGAAGTGGCCCTCTCTCGTGGAGAACTATATACTGTGTTGATTAATAAAGAGGCTCACGGTGGTAAAGGCAGTATTATCGCTATCATTAAAGGTACGGATGTTTGTACAGTCACCTCTGTCCTGCTTAAACTTTCGCGTCGTCGTCGCTATCAGGTACGTGAGATCACCTTGGATATGGCCCCCAATATGGAACAGATTGCGCGGACTTGCTTCCCTGCCGCCAAACGCGTTACAGATCGTTTCCATGTACAGAAACTAGCTCATGAAGCAGTTCAGGAGATGCGTGTGAAAGCCCGCTGGGAGGCTTTGGATGAGGAGTCCACACAGCTTGCCTATGCAAAGGCCTGCGGAAAGATATATCATGCACCTGTTTTCGCTAATGGAGATACAAGAAAGCAGTTGCTGGCAAGGAGTATTTATCTGCTTTACAAAAAAGAATCGCTATGGACTCAGTCTCAAAGGATACGGGCTGAGATTCTATTTAAAGAATATCCCGATATAAAGAAGGGATATTATCTGGCCATGCGGTTAGGCTCAATCTATCATCAGTGTAAGTTTAAAGATATTGCTTTGACAAGGCTTGCAAGGTGGTATGACGAAGTCGATAAATCAGGCTTCCTGACTTTTGGAAGGGTAGCGCGCTCTATCCAAACACACTATATGAATATTATCAACTTCTTTGAAAGAAGGGCAACTAATGCGGCAGCAGAATCATTCAATGCTAAAATCAAGGCATTCAGAGCACAGTTTAGAGGAGTCAGAGATAAGGCATTTTTTTTATACAGACTTACTAAGTGTAAGCATTCAGCAAACCCCGTATTTCCCCCTCTGAAAGTTCTTCCTAGTTTTGCGTGAATTTAAAACGTGAAACAATGAAGAACTTAACTTTAGAAGAATTTAAAAGGATTCATGAAGAATGGAAGTCAACTGAACTTTCCATTCGTGACTATTGTCACAACACCGGCTTTGAAGAAAGCAGGTTTTATTATTGGCGTAAGAAACTTACAGAAACCATGCTGCCGCAGGCGGGCGGTTTTGTTCCGGTGAATCTGTTTAACCGGAACGGCAAGCTGGGCATGTCTGCCACCGGCAACCCTAAAGAAGCAACGGATCATGTACCCTGTGAAGTGGTATATCCCAATGGTGTCATCTTGCGCATCCAGAGTGAATTGTCTCTGGAAACGCTCCGTTCGTTAATCCTCTTATACCGGTAGCCCATGTTCAACCTCAATGATTCCAACCGCTTTTTCCTGTACCCGTATCCTACGGACATGCGCAAAAGCTTCTATTCGCTGAGCGGCATTGTAACCAACCTCATGGGCATGAACGTTCAAGACGGAGATGCCTATATCTTTATCAACAAATCATTGACAGGGTTGAAGATACTCCATGCCGAGTACGGGGGCCTGGTCATCTACAACATGAAACTTGAACGGGGAGCCTTCAAACTCCCCGACATTGACACCGATGACCCTGCCACTTCAAAGGGTATAAAATGGGCTGACCTGATGATGATCGTACAAGGGATATCCCCTTCGGAAGTTCACCGGTGCAGCCGGTGGGAGCCCAAGAAAAAGTAGTGTTCCAAGTCGTTTTTTACGGGCTGAAACTGAGGTAAAACGGCCTGATTTTCGTATCTTTGCAATGTAAGAAAAGAACAGAACCATGTCAGAAACCTCCAACCAGAAAGCCCTCATCGAGCAGTTGCTCAGCGACCGTGATGCCGAGTTCCGGCGGGCGGTGAAAGCGGAACAACAGCTGAAGGAACTGTCGGACGTCAAAAGGATGCAGGCCGACTACGAAGCCAGACTGGCTGAAAAGGAAAAAGCCATCCAGGAGCGCGACCGGGCTTTGGAGTCCAAGGAAAGCCGGATAGCACAACTTGAACAGAAACTTCTTTATCTGGAGCGCAAGATGTGGGGTGCCATGTCCGAGAAGCGGCGTATTCCTGATGACCCCAACCAGCTCAAGCTGGACTTTGATCAGCTGGAAATGACACCGGAAGAGGAAGAGACGGTCCGCAAGGCTGTTGAGGAGGTTGCAGGCTACAGAAAGGTGTCGGTCAAGGAACATGAAAAACGGGTTCCGGTCCGTCAGAAACTTCCGGATAACCTCCGCCGCGTGGAAGAACATATCTATCCTGACGGCTATCTGGGTCATGAAGACGAATGGATCCTGTTCGAGGATGCCGAAACGTCCGAACACCTGGAACTCCAGCCTGCCGAACTGTACGTCCGGGTGACCATCCGGCATAAAGGCATGCGCAAGAAGACAAAGGAAATCGTTACAGCGCCCGTACAAAATGAACCCATTGCCAAGAGCTATGCCAGCGCATCGCTGCTGACCGACCTGATGGTCGGGAAGTATGTGGATCATCTTCCTTTCTACCGCCAAGTACAGATGTTCAAACGGTTGGGAGTCAGCATACCCCCTTCCACAATCGAAGTCTGGTTCCACGATGTGGCCGACCTGATGCGGCCAGCTTACTACCGGTTGAGGGAACTCGTCCTGTCCACCGATTACATCCAGTCCGATGAAACGACGGTTCCCATCATCGACAACGAGAAGCACCGGACGGTAAAAGGTTACCTGTGGCTGGTACGGAGCATGGTCAACGGTCTGGTGTTCTTCGCCTATAATGAAGGTTCCCGGGGAGCCAAAGTGGTCCTGCAGCTCTTCAAGGATTATCAGGGAGCCATACAGACGGACGGCTATGCCGGATACAACATCCTGGAAAAACTGGAAGGTATAACGACATTGGGATGCTGGGTACATACCCGAAGGTACTTTGACAGGGCTTTATCCCATGACAAGGCGAGGGCGGAATATGCCTTGGCCCAGATCGGCATGCTTTATGATGTGGAGAGCATGGCAGACGACCAACATATGGATACCCTCCAGCGCATGGAGCTGAGGAAGCGGCTTGCCTATCCCATCATACGCGCTTTTGAGAAGTGGTGTATCTGTGAACAGGGAAATGTGCTTCCGAAGAGTCCCATAGGAAAAGCCATCGGCTACTTCCTGAACAACTCTCGCCAGCTGGCAAGGTATACGATGGACGGAAGGTATCTCCCAGACACGAACCTGATAGAGAACAGCGTGCGTCCCGTAGCTGTCGGACGCAAGAACTATCTCTTCTGCGGCAATCACGGCGCTGCTGAAGATGCTGCTGTCATCTACTCCCTGATGGGATGCTGCAAGGCGGCAGACGTGGACTTCAAGCAGTGGATGAATTATTTTCTGAACCATGTCCATGAATATGACAGTGACTACTCCAAGGATCTGGTAAATCTGTTGCCACACTCTTTAAAGGAACAAGGTATCATCTAAGAATCTCATAAAAACTAAGAGATGTCTCGTAAAAATAGGGACTTTTTCAGAGAAAAGTCGGAATTTTTAAGAGGCATCTCTTTATGTTTATAGACCTTGCAGGACGGGGGTTACTAATTGCTTACCTTCATATCTTTTACGTTTTATAATTCACACGCAAAGGTATGAAGAACTATTATGGTCTAGGATACGGGGTTTACTGATTGCTTACTACTAAGTTATATGCATAAAATGAAAATCCCTCAGGTTTTTACATTGATCCCTTTTTTGTCTTTCAAGCAAGACTGAAACAATAAAAAAAGTCCTACAATACGTTGATATTGTAGGACTTGTCTCTTTTTTGTCACCGTTTGGCTTTGTTCTTATGTGATCCGCTTGGGATTCTCCTTGCAGAGTTACCATGCTGATATTTAAAACTTTATATTTCTGGCTTCAAGCATATCCCATGAATTATCCCACTAATTTGCTACGTGCTTTTGCGGTAGTTTGCTCATGGAGAATACTGAAAGCAAAGATAAGTACTTTCTAGTGATTATGTAGAAAAATGCATCGTTATTTTTCTTCTTTAAAAAAAAGCTGATAATAATATAGACCTGATGCATTATCATATCCTCTTTTTATCATCTGATTATCCCCATGAATATATATATGAAAGTTTTCATCCAGTTTAACTACGCTTTTTAAACCCTTTACCTGTTTATTTACAGCATTTTCAGATATTTCAAAATTATCTTCAATTGATATTTCTCTTTTCTGCTCGTAAGATTCTTTATATTTATTAAAGCTATCTATTATTTTTTGATCTCCAATGACCTGTTTCGAAAAATCTTCTAAAGTGAAGCTATTGTTCTCTTTAAAATATTTGACTGTATTATTTAATAATTCAGCTTGTTCTACTTTTGATATTTCGAATTCATTTGGAATTTGCTTTGTAACAAAGTTTTTAGATAATGATAGTAATGCTTTTGTATTATGATAATCATTTGACAATTTGTCTAAATGCAAGAAGCTATTAATCCAATATTTTGCTTCATTTTTTTTATTAGTATTATCTATAACAGAAACCACATATCCATTGTCTTTATCTATATTATAAATCAAGCATCCTTTATCTAATTTATTTATATTAATACCTTTGCCACATTCTATTGCAAAATTTTCTTTATCAGAATATACTTCCAAGAACGTTTCTTTATTTTCTGATTTGAATATTCCAATGGCATCTGTGTTTATGTTCTCAACCTCACAATTGGTAAAATAGGCAACATAAAATTCACCACTTTTTATATTAGGATGCGTAGATAATTCATATAGAAATTTGGCTAGCAATTGTGATTGTTCCAATATACAAGAACGATTTTGAAATATATTTGATACATAGTTGTACACTTCGTTGAGTTCAAGATTTGAGGTATGATGGAATTTGTACAAATCATCGTACTTAAATGAGGATATAAAATATTTAAGCAAGATAGAAGAAGTGTTTTCTGTTAACTCCACCTTGTGTTTTGAGATTGTAATTCCATCATCATTGGATTTATTTCCTACCCAATGAATAACTAATGAATCAAGATTTATGTCGTAATTATTTATTTCCATATTATTTAAATATTTCATTCCATATACTCGGAAAATTCCATGTTGCAAAAATTATTAATGCGTATAATATCATTAATAATATATATATAATTATAGTAACTATAATTCGTGGATTTAAAGTCTTTCTGATATGATTTTTAAGCTCTTTTTTAGGTATTACTTCACTGGTACACTTGCACCAATGATTAAGTTCAACTCTTGAAAGAATAAGGTCAGAGGTGTCTATAATGGCTTGTGTTATTGCTGATGCAGTAAAGTATATTGCTAATCCGCAAAAGATTATATTAATAATATTTTCATATCTCGATAGTTTTTCTATTTCCGTGAACTTTGTAAACATAGTAAAACCAATGAGAAGAATACCTGCAAGAACATCGCGTGTTAAATTGCCAAGTAGAGATCTTACTTTTGATGAATATAAATCAGATTGCGCCTTTAAATCTTTAAGAAGGTTAGTAAGCTCTTTTGCATATGCATCTCTTCTTTCAAGCATAACAAAATTATAGCGTTCTTTTGCTTGTTCAAAGGCGTTGTTGGCAACTATTGGTAATTCATTTAGTAATGGTTGCTCATAGTCAATGTCTAATGTTACTCTATCTAGAAAAAGTTTACGCTTAATATCAATTTTAGCAGAATCCCCATCTAAATAAATCCATTCTATGATTTCTTTTAATAATAATAGGAATTTAAGCGATAATTGAGTTTCCTCATTACATAGTGCAAGTTTTACTCTTTTTACTCCTTGTAGAATAACTGATTGCTCATTTAGTTCATTAACAAATGTACTACATAAAGTAATAGCTGAATTTCTCAAACAATAAGAGTAATACTTGTTTTTAGGATTTCTTTTTTCGACAAATGTTATTAAGTACTCATTTACATTGGAGCACAAATTGGAGTTATTGGGAATAACAACATGTTCTGCAACTATCTCATTGGATGGCAATAATGTAATGTTATTATCAAATGATTCATTTATGTTATTTGTAATAAGAAGATTTGGTCCACCTGTTATTGTATCTAAATTATATACGATAATTTTTAATTTACAATAAGAGGTGACCTTTAAAGGGTTTATACTTTTTATCCAATCTTCAAAGTAATCAATACTGTAAAAGAATTGAATATCATAATCATCAATTCTTTTTAGATTTAATTTGTTTATTATTATAATAAAATCACTTCCAGAGTAATCATCTATCTCTTCTATATCAATAGAATCAGTTTCTACGTTGATTTTTGGGGCTAATAAATAGTGATAATTCGTTAACTCATTACTTAGCTTTTGAATATCAGTTTGTAGCTCATTGTAATATCCAACATTAATTGTTAGATTACCCCATGATTCAACGAAACCTCCTTTGTGTGAAATAATTTCATCTAATATGTCAAATATTATGTCTAGCATATTTACAATGATATATCTTGAATGTCGTCTGTCTTTATTACTATATGATACATACCATCACTTTGGTCGCGTTCTTTGGGTAATGTAAGATTGACTAGAGCAGGATCGCCAGTCCAAGACATAGTCAATCCTTCTGCTGTTATTTTTTTGTGTTTTAGAGTATTGTTGTCAAGTGCTTTTCTGCTTATTTTGTAGTTTTGCCCATAGATACCCAATTCTTGAAGAAACTCTTTAAATGATGCTTTTGCTCTACTTCTTCGTTCTTCATCTTCATCATATAATACTGTATCAATAAACTCATCAGAATTAAATATACTATGGCTAGTCAGATAATTAATTGCACGTTGTTTATAGTTAGCAGCTGTATCGATACTGTTTAGTAGTGATTTATTGAGGTTAGCCCATTGAGTTGCAGCACGCAAAGTTTTCTTTGTTAGATCAAATATGTCATCTTTTTCTGTTACAGCTAAGAAATTCTTGAAATACTTTTTTATAGAATCACTATTTCGCTCATACACTAAAGCCTCCCATGCATACACATCAGATATTGATATTAAAGCCATCTTTTGTATTGCTTTAGTGTCTTCAACAAAAGTATCTTTTATTCTTTTTAATGTTGCTCTATCATTGTTGACTTTATATTGATAAACTAGCCTGTTATCTATTTTTATCAAAAAAATGAAACCGGGATTTTCTCGTATTTTTACTTGAGATACAATAAATACTCCATCAGATGTATTTCCTTTGTGCTGCTCCTTAAATGATGATGTTAGTTTTTTGGACATTTTGATAAAGCTAGATTCATCTTCTATAATTGTTTTGCAAAAATTATATGTAGAAGAATTTGGCTTATCAGGAAAAATACATCTTATTCCTTGAGCAACATCAATTAGCCTTTTTTTAAAGAACTCGATTTGCTCGTTATTTAAACTCACTTGATTTAGATAAAGAGGTTTTGCATCTTTTTCAATTATAATATGAAAAATGAACTGTACAATTTCTATTGATTCCTTGTCTTTTTCAGTTAAAACACTTTCTCTTTTCATATGGTCGTTTTTATGTGAGCAATTATGTTCATTATAAATGAGAGTCTAATGCTTACAAGTTCCTATAGATGAATTACACAGCTCGTATTTACAATGTTTCACAAATATAAGTTTTGTATCTATAAAAAACAACAGAATCGGACTTTTTTTGAAACAGTCATAATTTGATTCTTCATGTATCATAGAAAGTTAGTTAGTATTTTATAAACACTGTATCATTGGGATAATTGCTGCTATATGGATTCTTGTTGAAATCTATGAAAATTTCTTTGTCCCAGATCTTCTGCCATAGTATTCTGCTAATTTTAGTTGCATCACTAGGCAACATTTCTATTTCGCTATATTCAGTATTTGCCTCTTTTTTTAATTTACCCTCTTTCTTTGCTTCATTAAGAATATAGTGACATAGTCGTTTATAGGTAACTTCATTGTCTGATAAGTCAATGAAGTTAGAAATCTTATTCTTTAACTCTACGTCTGTATAAGATACAGCAAGAGGCGTTATACCATATTTATGTATCATTTCGTATATTTTTTAGTGTTCTCTACAAATATATATCATTGCTTTTATCTTTTTGTATAAAATCTAAAAATAATCAAGGCTATTACAACATCTGTATGAGTTAGCTTCTATAAGAGGTTAACAGTTATTGTTGTAAGTGAGGTATTAAGTGTAAAGAGTTTATGATGCTGATTAAATTATTCGCTTCAATTTCCTTTTTTTCTTTTTAGGCTTTTTATTTTGTTCTTCGGGACTATATGGTAAATCTGCTTTAGATGAAACAAGTGAGATAGACGAAGCAAGTACTTGATCCTCATCTTGATTTATAGAAGTATTACTTTCTTGTTTGGTCGTAATATAAGGAGTTATATTGAAAGTTACAGTGTCAGTTTTCTTGTTTTCAAAATTGATAGAAAACAAGTTTTCTTGGTTACTATCTAGGCTGATTTCTATTTTTCTTTCATTGGATTGGAATTCTTCTTTGTTCTTATCGCCAGTAAATTCTTGCTCTTGGACAGCAAGCTGTTCGGGTATAGAACAGTTTTTCATCGTATTGTAATAAAAGAACGATTCTATTTGTTGGCGGTTATAGTCGAATAGCTTATCAAACCCTTGCTCTGCCTGTTTAAACAAGTTCACACGGTTGAAACCTCCTGTTACTGTTCCTTTTTGAGTGTTTTTGTGGTTAGTAAGTGGTGACAACTTCTTTTTATTCGATTGATCTTTCCGGCTTACAATCAAATGACAGTGCATATCCAGTTCATTATCTGAACGGTTACGATCAAAATGAATCTTCCCGTAAAACTTTATATCCGAAGCGGATAGTTCTTTGTTGAAGTTAATGGCATATTCTGGGATAAACACCTCACGGATATAGCGTTTCATTGCTTCGACTTGTTCTTGTTCGGTGTTCCCCATTGCTCGAAGTTCCTTTTCTGATGGGCTGACATGGATAGCATAAAACTTAGCATCCGTCTTTAAGAACTGCCCGATATTGCTATCTATATCTTTTATGACCTTAGATTTATAGATATTATCCTCTGTCAGATTAAAAAAGCCTTCGGTATAGATGCCCTTTTCTATCCTTTTTAAATCTTCGTGTTCCATGTAATTAGCTAGTTGTCGGCAGCTTCCAGAATTATTATATGTTCCGTTTGATGGCGGAGCAAAGTCTATGTGCATGATCCTATGTATTTATCAGATTGATGATTTCGGCTTTTAGGCTCTCTTTTCGTTTGCTATCCATCACGCCACAAGCGGAAAGTTCTGAATAGAGTTGTATCAGGTGGAGTAGTTTTTTATAATCTCGTTGGTGTATTTGATAAAGTGCATTTATCTGTTTGGACTGATTGTTTATCACATCGGCATGATTACAGAACTGTTCACTTAGCTTTTTAAGCACGGCTGTTTGTCTCTCCTGACTGGCTTCCAGTTGAGAGAGAATAAGAGTTTCTAAAGTTTTACCGATAGCATCGAAACGTAAAGCGATAGAATTTGTAGCCCGTATCATGGGATTCAGTTGTTCTTCTTCATAGTGACGAATGAAGCGGATAATATTATCCTGCCTCTTATTTATTTTCGCCAGTTCTGATTTTACGGATTCAGGAGCTTCGGAAGGATTGATATGTGCCTTATCAATATACCCGAACGCCAACTTTACAACTTCACTCTTTTTCAGTGAATAGCGTTTGCATATCTTCTCTACCAAAGCTGCCGTTTCCTTGTCAATGGAAATGGTAGTGAATATCGTTTTTCGACTGCTGTTTGGCATAGTAATTACTTTTTTATAGAAATATGAGTGGATAAATACCTGATAATAAGCGTTGTAAAGAAAATACTTATTACAGGTGTCATTACTGCGTGTTCTTGTAACACGCTAAAGCCGAAGGCTTTGCCTCGCAGAGCAAGAGGAAAGAACAGGACTTGTCCAGTTCCCTCTTGCTCAATTTAGCGAAACGTGCGAAGCCGGAAGGCGTAGCTGTTTCAGCTAAATTGGGGTGGCAGCATAGAGAAATAGCCTAAACACAGGCTTCTTTCCTCTGCTACCTTTTGCTTTCAAGACTGATTCTCAAATTGATTAGCTTTTTCAAATTGTTTGTAGCTTTGAGAGTCGGCACGTTCACGAACAAAAGCCCGAATATCATTCGCTCGATAGTAAGTTTTCTTTCCAATGGTAAAGTAGGGTAGTTGTCCGCTTACCCTGTAACGTTGAAGCGTTCGGAAAGATACTTTCAATAGAAAGGCTAAATCCTGATTGTCGAGTATCTTTTCATTATCATCCAGTACCTTATCGGTGTTTATAAGAGATTTTAGGTTTTGCCCTATTTCAGTGAGTTTCTTAGATAACTTCACCATCCACTTTTCAAAGTCTTCGTTGTCAATATACATTTTGCTTCATTTTTAAGTTGAACATTAAGATTTCCAATCGATTGATAAAGCAAAGTTCAGCAAACGGGCGCAAATAAATTAGGGGAGTAGATCATCTATTCCCCCATAAATTATTGATAAACTACTGATTTACAAATACCCTCTATTTTTACTTTCTATCTTGATAGCGATTATTAATTCATTTAGAAACTCTGTCAGTTTTGTGGCTTTACGCTTAAAAACATCATCCCTTTTCTTATATATGTCTGCAAATTTAAAGTTCATTCCTTTCTCAAACACCCGTGCCAGTTCTGAAAAATTTACAGAATTTCCAATCTTGTTTTTTACGGAGTGTGAATAAAATAAACCGCATATCAATTCCATTATATCAATCATATCAACATCATTAGCTAAATACACATCAGGGTCAAAACTATTCTCTGTGTTTATCGGAAATAAATCAGGGTTATCCAAGCGAAATTGTATCACCTTAAAAGTAGAATCCAATATACTTAATACCTTGATTATTAACAACCGGATTTCAAGTGAAGATTTATCATCCTTAATCTCTAGACGCATATTCAATTCTTTTACCTCTGTTACTGTGTAATTTATAGCAAAGCATAATAATATAATATTCTGTTCTTCCTGACAAAACAAAAGGAGTTGCCGTACAAAATCATCATAAGCCATTGATAATTCTATATGGCTAATCTCATTGCCATTAACAGAGCAAGAGAGTAGTTTGAATAACTTTGTTTCTAAGAAACGTTTCACTTATACTTTAAATGGATAGGTTACATATAATCAAACATTTCACTTTTCTGCAACTATGAAAATTTCACTGCTTGATGTGAAATTGTTCTTACCGAGTAAATCTCTATAAATTGTTATTTTGCGGAATCCGACCTTTTCTAATATGTCTGTTATTTCTTTCTCTGAATAATATCTTTCCCAAATAATAAAATGTTTGATTATTCCTTCGAGTACCAAGTTATGTTGATATGCAAATACTTTGTTCTTAGGATAATGGAATGTTTGACTCAAAAGCAGATATTCATTTTCATCCCAGAAACCACCGTGAGGTGCGTATTCCCAATTTTTACTTTCTCGTCTGTCACTAATTATCCTTTCCGAGAAAACATCAAAAATAAAAGTTCCGCCATTAGTAAGAGAGTGATATATATTATCCAGTAATCGATCACGGTCACTATCGGAATGAGTTCCCATATCACAATAGATCATGGTTATAGTATCGTAATTGCCATTGGGGTAATCATTAATGTAGTCATTCAGAATGTATTTTATTCCATTCCGTTTTCTTTTAGCATACTCTATTGAAGACTTATTAAAGTCAATACCTGTTACAATATAATTTGCATCTGCAAAAAGTGACGTATATAATCCCGGTCCACATCCCAAATCAAGTAAATGACTTTTAGGTTTTGAATGTTTAAGAACAAAATTCACTATCTTTAAAACAGATTCTTGCCTTCGGCTAGCTTCATCAGACTGAAAATCGAGATGTTTTTTTAATATTTGCTGCTGAATATAAGGATCAGTCCAAATATTATGATTGGACTTTTCAAATAGAACTGGTTTTTTGTTGATGATTCTCATTTGTATTTTGAATATTTGTTATTTTAAAAATCCCATAATAGGATAAGAAATACAACTATCCGTTACAAACATAGAAATTTACGCACCTTTTTCGGGCTAAAAATAATATTGCTAAAACGTAGGAAATGATACGCAAACAAGTAACAGAAAGTTTTTCTGCTATAACTAAAAGTTTGTATGGATAGAATATCCGCGTATCTACATATAGAGTGTATTGGTTCAGTGTGCTAAAATAGCGATTTCTATTTAAATCGCGATATATTTTAATGTTTTTCTGAAAACAAATTTGATGGACTACTCTTCTTCACGAGTTCGATAAAATATTCTATAGTATGAAAAAGAGTTATTTGCAACAACGGAAAAACATAACGGACTAGGGTAGTTCATACGTTCTTTATCCATTCTCTATTTAGGCTTTCTGTTTTGCAAAACTCTAACTGTCAGGAATATACTCCAATATGTTATACTTGTTGCAAATAACTCAATAGTTTATTGAATAGTGCTTTCAGTTAGTTCATGAATTTCTTTCATATGCAGGTGTAAATGATCTAAATAACCCTCTATCATTTCTTTTAGTGTAACCTTAGTTCCTTCAAAATCACACCAGTAATTATCTAATTTCGTTACATCTACGGAATGAATAACGTGAATGATATGTAAATTATAAAACTTCCATAATTGGATTAAGTTAGCCCAATCTGCATTTTGATAATCTTGCAGAGCTATCCACAGGTCATTATCCTGACGATAATCAGGGAAAAAAAGCAGGTCTTTGCTGTATTGCAGGCGCACCATTCGTTGGTGATTGTTAGATGCCGAATCAATCAAATGACCGAGTATCTGCTTGATGGTACGATTTTGCTTGTTTATTCTTTGTGTTACCACTTCTACAGACAAGTCGTTTAACAACCTCTCTTCCGTTTCAATAACCTTTGCAATTCCATCGGTTATATAGCTAAAATTAGTTCTTTGCATCATATTTCAGTTTTAAATTCTTCTGTAAAAATAAGGCTTTTGCCTATCGTTCACTTGTAAAAAACTGACTTTATACAAATCGAAGCTATGCAAAACGATTGGATGTGATAACATTAAGCCTACAGTCTTCGGAGAAGAATGTAGAATAAGGAGAATGGGAAGATAAATATTGAGTTGGCGAACAACCTGAAAACTCCTTAAAGTCCTTTACCAAGTGCGAAGGATCATAAAAGCCACAGGAATAAGTCAGATCTGCAATCTCTATTTCCGGATTATTCTGTAATAGATACAGAACTCGCTGAAAACGGACTACTCTGTAATATTCTTTAGGGCTCATCCCTACATGTTTGGTAAATATTCTTTTAAACTGCCTATATCCTAAACAAGCACTTTCAGCAAGAGTATTCACCTCTATTTGCGGTTGATTGATTATTTGGCTGATAGAATTCTGTACCCTTTTGTGATTGTAATCTATATCAATCAGCCGCTTCATGAGAAAGAGTTCGATAAACTGAATACAAGTCTGAACGTTTCTTTCGCTGGAAATGGAATTTTTAAGATGGTTTAATTCTATATCCTCTAAATCTTCAATGTCTATGTAACGGTTATATAAGTCACTCATAGGGCATTGTATAAAAGGGTTTAAACCCAAAGGATGAAATATAATCGCAATCATATCAATATTACCTTTAGAAGCTAAACTCCCATAAACAGAAAATTGCCCTCGAATAAAATTCCTTGGCTGTACACCCTTTGATTGGATGTTCAAATTGTCACCTCGATGAAAAACAAGATGTGCACAGCCCGATGGAATAGTTTGAATCCTTACTGGTTCTATTTCATCGGTCTTTAGCACCCAATAATATTTAATATATTGGGAAAGCGATAGTGACGGATATATAATTTCACTTTCTCTCATTTTACATCTATGTGTCTGCTGAACATATTGCGGTAAATATAATGCTTAATCTCCGCATTACAATAATGAAGCAAATAAAAACAGGCTATAGACTATGATGTAAGTTCATAACTAGTTTTTTGCGTCCTTTTATCTGTTTTTATTAAGCGATTCTGATAGTGAGTTTGCTATTTTAACTTCCCCAGATTCTTATATATACATTTAGGTAGTTAGACATTAGTAGCTTTATCCTACCACTTCCAGACAGTTTGAAAAATGGCTTTTGATTCTTCTTTCATTTGCTGGTGAAATAGAATCAACACGTTTTATAAACCATTAAAAATTAAAAGAGTATGGAAGTAGTAACCATCGAAAAAAGAACATTCTCGTATATCTGCGAGAAGTTCATGGAGTTTGCCAAACGGATAGAGAGTTTGTGCAATACTCATACTCAAAAAGTAGAAAACTGGCTGGATAGTCAGGAGGTGTGCTTGTTGCTAGGCTTTAGTAAACGAACGCTACAATATTACCGAAGTAGTGGGCGACTGGCTTATTCTCAAATAGGGAGCAAGATTTATTATAAGTCTTCCGATATTGAAAGAATTATTATGGATAGTGAAACACAAAATCAATCACCCAAACAAATCATGCCTTATGAAAAGAACTAAAGAAGATTATCCGTCTTTCAACCTGTTCTCCATTGTCGGCACATGGGAAAGCATTAATCTGAATCCTACGGTTATCATCTATCGGAACGACAAAGATTATCTTCTCTCTATTATCTATGTATCGGAAACCACTAAACAGGCTTCACCCGCTACTTATGAGATACAGCAAGATGGTAACCAGTATTTTATTACCACTGCATCCAAACGGCTCTATATAGATTATGATCCGGGAAAAGATGTACTAAGCATTTCATCGCTGGGTGACTATCTGCGCAACTGACCGACTATCTAGCAATCTTGAAATCAATATTTCAATAAAACAATCTTTCAATCATGGAACTAATAAATAAAGATACCCCACAAGTTAAAGAATTTATTTCTTCGCTCGATTCAATGCTAAATGGTATTGAATCAATCGTCAAGCACTATAAGCCCCACCTGAATGGGGAATGCTTTCTTTCCAACCATGAAGTTTCCCAAAAACTGAATGTCAGTCTGCGAACCCTGCAAGAGTGGAGAGATACAGGGCTAATCCCCTTTATCCAGATAAAAGGTAAAATCATCTATCGCCAAAATGATATTGATAAGCTGCTCCAAAAGCACTACTTTGAAAGCTGGAAAGAATAACTATCTGAAAGAGTATGATTTCCACTATCTTAAAAGGAAACCTCTTTTATTATAGTGGAAATTATACCTTTGCATCCTAAACAGTTGAAATTATGAAGTTTGTAATAGAATCCGGTACGACTGCCGACATTGACGAATTAGAAAAGTTATATGATGATCTGAATGATTATCTATCAGCAACCACCAATTATCCCGGATGGATAAAAGGCATTAATCCTATTCATGAAGATGCGGTTGTTGGCATAGATAATAATACTCTTTTTGTTGTCAGGTATGACGGAAAGATAGCTGGCTCTATTATTTTAGACCATCATCCCGATGAAGCCTATAATAGTGTAAGGTGGAAAATAGATGCTGATTACAACCATGTTTTTGTGATACGCACTTTTGTGGTGCATCCCTCATTCTTGAAAATGGGTATTGGTCGTGCTTTGATGGACTATTCGTTTGAATTGGCTCAACAATCAGGCATAAAATCTATTCGTTTAGATGTGTATGAAAATAATCTTCCGGCAATCTCCCTCTATGAGAAATGCGGTTTTGAATACATTGATACCGTAGATTTTGGCTTTGGCAACTATGGGCTGGATTGGTTCAAACTGTATGAGAAACTTGTTTAAACTCTATTCAAGTGAAAGACGTTTTCCTCATGCCACTCACAAAAACATTGTTTTTCGGAATTTAATCTGAATCATTGACTTTTCCAGTGAAGTATTTAGTCTGTGCAAGTCTTTAGATAAAAATACGCTCGAATGTAATGAGAGGAAGATTTTTATCTAAACCGAAGGCTTGGACTTGAACAGGCTAAATGCGGAACTTACCTTTGTCAATGCTTCATATTGAGTTCTGGAAAACTTACTTTAAAAGAAAAGGATTGAGAATATGAAATTCATTCTTCCCAATCCTTTTTCTATATTGGCTACTGCCTTATTTATATAGCCAAATCCGACAGACAGCTATTAACTTTCTGCATATCCTTTAGAATATTCTGATCCAGTATTCGTGCATAGTGTTTCGTTACGCTGGTATCTGCATGACCTAACATCTTTGCTACATTCTCCATGCTTACGCCATTCGCTAGGCAAATGCTTGTGGCATAGCTATGACGGGCGGTATGAGTGCTAAGATTTTTCTGAATTCCGCACACATCTGCAATTTCCTTTAAATAACTGTTCATGCGTTGATTGCACAATACAGGCAGGAGTTTTCCAGTGCATTCTGCCACATCCTTATACTTGTCAAGAATAGAAGCAGCCACAGGCAACACGGGTATATTACACATAATTTTTGTCTTTTGACGGTTCTTTCTTATCCAAAGCTCCCCTTTGCTATCTCGTACCAAATGTTCAGGCGATAAGTCTTTCACATCGCTGAACGCTAAGCCAGTAAAAATGCAAAAAACAAAAATATCCCGTACTTGTTCTACTCGCTTAATAGTAAACTCTTTGGCGAGAATGATTTTAATCTCGTCCATCGTCAGGAATTCAGGATCGGTTTCTTCTAATTTGAAGCGGTAGTAAGCGAATGGATCTTTCTTAATCCAGTCGTTCTCCAAAGCAATGCGGATAATCTTCTTCAAGTTCTTTAATCGTGTGATAGCGGAGTTCTGCGCACAACCTTTTTCAATCTTCAAGAAAGCATCGAACTTAGAAATGAAGTTGGCTTCCAAGTTGTTCAGGGCAATATCCGATAACTGATATTCTTTCTTAATGAATTCCTCCAAATATCGGGTAGTGGTTTCATACCGTTGAACGGTTTTACTAACAAAGTCTTTGCCGATCAGCTTACGACTTTGTTCGTTGTGTTCTCTGAATACTTGCAAAAGGGTTTTGCTTTCTTCATCTACACCATAATACAGTTTTCTCACAAGATCAACGGTGATAACCTTGTCGGAAGTTTCCAGTTCCCTATAAATTTGGTGTATGCGTGAACGTGTGATTTCTAAGTAATGGTTCAGTTCGACCGACATGCGGTCTTTACCTTTTGAATTCTCTTTTGCCTGATTCCATAAGTTCACAGGGCAGCTTCTTTTGATAGAAATATCTACCATACAGCCGTTTACGGTAATTCTCATGCATACAGGAGCTTCACCGTTCTTTAATAATTTGCCTTTCTTGATGAAGAACAATACAGAAAATGATTTTCGAGCCATTTTTACATCGTTTTTAGAGTTACAAAACTATGTATTCTCTTCCAAAGTAGTACTACGCAAAATGTTATGAATCAGTGAGAAAGACGCAAATTCGTGGGACTTTTTTCGATTAAATTTTAGTCCCACGATTTATCCACCAATAATATGCTTGAAACGGCCGTTTTCTGCTACTTGCCAGAAAAAAGAAATCCCCGATAATGCTTGATTATCAGGGATTTGCTTGATTTTTCTTTTGTTTTCAGTGATCCGCCTGGGGCTCGAACCCAGGACCCCAACATTAAAAGTGTTGTGCTCTACCTGCTGAGCTAGCGAATCAATCCTTATTTGCGAATCAGTTATTTCCTGATTGCGGGTGCAAAGGTAGTTACTTTTATTTAATTTGCAAGTGTTTCGTAGAAAAAAGTTCCAATTATTTTTCCTCTTTATCGCTTGTTTCTTGATTATCAGTAATTTCTACTTCATCATATTTTATTCTTTCTTTGTTGATAATAAAGCGTTGATAGTAGGAAAGCATCAAAGTGGTCAGAGGCAAGGCAATGATCATACCCAGCATTCCCATTAATGAACCCCAGATAGAAAGGGATAAAAGGATGATGGCGGGATTCAGTCCCGTAATCTTTCCCATGATTTTGGGGACGAGGAAAGTATCCTGTATAATTTGGACGATGGCGAAGACTGCCAGTGCGCATGCTATAATAATCCAGAAATTCTCTCCCGTATCGGCAGCTTTAAGGATCGCCAATAGGACCGTAGGGAGGAAACCGATGATTTGCAGGTAAGGAACCATATTAAGCGCTCCAATGAAAAGCCCTAGAGCGATAGCCATCGGAAAATCGATAATAAGGAAGCCTATACTGAACAGAATCCCCACACAAAAGGCAACCAGTGCCTGACCACGGAAATACCGATTCATGCCGTCCTGTACATCATGTACGAGGTTGGATGCGAAGGTACGATACTTGTTGGGCAGCAGATGCAGCCATCCTTCGGCTATGACTTCATAATCCAGCAATATAAAGATTACATATAATAATATGATAAAGGAGGCGAGAATGCTGAACAGGATATTGAGCGACTCCGCAAGCAGGGCCCACACTCTGGGCACCGTATCTTTGATGGCTGCAAGAATATTCTCTTCGCTTAATATACGGTTGAGCGCCTGAAGATCAATATTCTCATGAATGAATTCGGAAAGATTCTTGGGTACATTATTCCCGGCTCCATTGGTGAGGTAGGTTACCAGTAAGTCATTCATCCTGCCTATTTCCGAAACCATGGGAGGCACCAACAAATAGAATAAGGATATTCCGACAAGAGTAATCAGAAACAAGGCGCAGAAGATAGAAACAATACGGCTCTTTAACCGTAGCTTATATTGGAAAAACTTGACTAACGGGTAAACCATGTAGGCAATCAGCCAAGCTATAAAGAAAGGTAATAACACTCCGCTGAGCCGTTCCACAAGCATTAATATCCCTACCACCAGTACACATCCGATGGAACCACGTATAAAACTGTCGAATGTTATCTTCTTTCTTTCCATATATGTTTTAAATAGAGTTTATATCTGTTGTCCGTCCTCTCCCCGTGCACGGAGGTAGCACTCCCTGCAAAGCGGCTCGTATTCGGCTGTCTCTCCTAAAAGTACCTGCTTGTCATTCTTGACGGTACGATGAGAGAAAGATGCCAGGTCACCGCACTTCACGCAGATAGCATGAACTTTGGAGACTTCGTCGGCAATAGCGCATAATTGCGGCATCGGTCCGAAGGGATTCCCTTTGAAGTCCATATCCAGTCCGGCGATGATGACACGGATACCGTTATTGGCAAGCTGTCTGCATACGTCAATCAGTCCGTCATCAAAGAACTGTGCTTCGTCGATGCCTACTACATCTATTTCAGAAGTGAACAACAGGATACTTGCCGATGAATCGATAGGGGTGGATGCGATGGAATGACTGTCGTGTGATACCACGTCTTCTTCCGAATAACGGGTGTCGATGGCCGGTTTGAATATCTCTACACGCTGGCGTGCAAACTTGGCTCTTTTCATTCTGCGAATCAGCTCCTCCGTCTTTCCGGAGAACATTGAACCGCAGATTACCTCTATTCTACCTCTTCTTCTAGTCTCTTGTATGTGGTCTTCTGAAAATAATACCATGTGATTTTCGTGCTTTCTTGATTAAATAAATGAATGGACAAAGGTAAACAATTCGATGTACAAGAACTGTTAAATTATCCATTATTTTAAGTTATTGCATAAATTATTCCTACATTCGCACCATAATAACAATGGATGGAAATGAAACAGAAGCTATTAACAGATATTGAGCTGGATGTTCATGAGCTGAAGCTACTCATGGATACGTTTTCTAAAGAGCCGACTCAGACTTTGTCTGAACTGTTGAAGCGGAGCATCCTGCGTATGCAGGATCGTTTGGAGCAGTTGTCGGAAGAGATAGAAGCTGTACCGGTGGAAGATTCGCCTTCCGCTATAGCGGAAGTGGAAAGTGAAGTCCCCATTGTTGAAGAACAAGCTCCTGTAATAGAGGAAATTGAATATCCGGTAATAGAAGAGAAGGTCGTGGAAGAGAATGAAGCGACAGCGCTGGGAGAAGATGAACCTGTGATAGTACAGGAACCGCAGGCTGTTGTGGAAGAAACAGTAATTGAGGAACCTGTTGTCGAAGACGAAATGGAAGAGAAAGAAGTGGAAGATGAGTCGGAAGACGACGAATCGCTTCTGATAGAGGAGCCGAAAGCTGCCGTATTGGGCGAAAGCATAAAGATGGCTGCCGGATTACGTCATTCCATCAGCCTGAATGATTCTTTCCGTTTCTCACGTGAGATATTCGGCGGAGACCCTGAACTGATGAACCGTGTTATCGAGCAGATATCAGTCATGAGTTCTTATAAGACTGCCGTGGCATTTCTTGCCTCGAAAGTCAGCGTAAACGAAGAGAATGAGGCGATGACCGACTTTCTGGAGTTGCTAAAAAAGTATTTTAATCAATCAGCATAAAAGTTTATGGGAAAGTTATATGTAGTACCTACGCCGGTAGGAAATCTGGAGGACATGACCTTTCGGGCAATCAAGGTGCTGAAAGAGGTCGATCTGATTTTGGCAGAGGACACACGTACTTCCGGTATTTTGCTGAAACACTTTGAAATAAAGAACGCAATGCAATCTCACCACAAATTTAATGAACATAAAACGGTGGAAAGTGTTGTTAATAGAATAAAGGCAGGTGAAACCGTGGCATTGATTTCGGATGCCGGAACACCCGGGATTTCTGATCCGGGATTTTTGGTAGTCCGCGAATGTGTGCGCAACGGTATCGACGTGCAATGTTTGCCGGGAGCGACAGCTTTTGTTCCGGCACTGGTAGCATCGGGACTGCCGAATGAAAAGTTCTGCTTCGAAGGGTTCCTCCCTCAGAAGAAAGGACGACAGACACGACTGAAGGCATTGGCAGAAGAACATCGTACTATGGTGTTTTATGAATCGCCTCACCGCTTGTTGAAAACGTTGACACAGTTTGCCGAATATTTCGGCACTGAACGTCAGGCAACCGTGTCTCGCGAAATTTCCAAACTCCACGAAGAAACCGTTCGGGGAAGTTTGGCGGAATTGATAGAACACTTTACCGCTACCGAGCCCCGGGGCGAGATTGTGATAGTATTAGCAGGAATAGACGATTAAAATAACTTCATTTAAAAACGTAAAACGTAAACGTATGAAAAAGTTAGCAGTTTTATTTATGTGCGCAGCCATGTTGGCTTCGTGTGACTTTAAAGGTGGAAGCAAAGACCTTAAGGCTGAAAATGACTCTCTTTTAATGGAATTGACACAGCGTAACGCTGAATTGGATGATATGATGGGAACTTTCAATGAAGTGCAGGAAGGATTCCGTAAGATCAATGCTGCCGAAAGCCGTGTGGACTTGCAGCGTGGTACTATTACCGAAAATTCAGCCAGTGCCAAGCAACAGATTGCTTCTGATATCGAATTCATCTCCAAGCAAATGGAAGAAAACAAAGCTCAGATTGCAAAACTGGAAGCTCAGCTGAAAAACAGCAAGTATAACTCTACTCAGATGAAGAAAGCTGTAGAAGCTCTGACTGCTGAATTGAAAGCTAAACAACAACGTATCGAAGAACTTCAGACTGAACTGGCGTCTAAGAACATTCGTATCCAGGAACTGGATGCAGCTGTCAGCGACCTGTCTGCTGCCAAAGAATCTTTGGCTGCCGAAAACGAAGCGAAAGCTAAAACCGTTGCCGAACAGGATAAGAGTCTGAATGCCGCATGGTTCGTATTCGGAACAAAATCAGAGTTGAAAGCCCAGAAGATTCTTCAGAGCGGTGACGTGCTGAAGAGCGCTGATTTCAACAAGGATTATTTTACTCAGATCGATATCCGTACAACAAAAGAAATCAAGTTGTACTCCAAACGTGCTGAGTTGTTGACTACTCATCCGACAGGTTCTTATGAACTGGTGAAAGATGACAAAGGTCAGCTGACTTTGAAAATTACTAATCCTGCCGAATTCTGGAGCGTATCCAGATACTTGGTTATTCAGGTAAAATAAGGTAGACATACCTGGTTAGAATTGCCAATGTGCTGATTCCTGAATTCAAGAAATTAGCACATTGGCTTTTTTATTTCTCATATTATATATATCACGGAGCCAATGAAATATAAAAATCTCTTTTTTGACCTGGATGACACCATCTGGGCTTTCTCACGAAATGCACGCGACACCTTTGAAGAAGTATATCAGAAATATTCATTTGACCGCTATTTTGATTCATTCGATCATTATTACACACTGTATCAACGACGCAATACCGAACTCTGGCTTGAATATGGAGAGGGAAAGGTGACAAAGGAGGAACTGAACCGCCAGCGTTTCTTTTATCCCTTACAGGCAGTAGGAGTGGAGGATGAGGCTTTGGCTGAGCGTTTCTCGGAAGATTTCTTTGCCATTATTCCTACCAAAAGCGGTCTGATGCCCCATGCCAAAGAAGTGTTGGAGTATCTTGCGCCGCAGTATAATCTGTATATCCTTTCCAATGGTTTCCGCGAACTGCAGTCGCGCAAGATGCGTTCGGCAGGAGTAGATCGTTATTTTAAGAAGATCATTCTTTCGGAGGACCTCGGCGTATTGAAGCCTTGGCCCGAAATCTTTCATTTTGCTTTATCTGCCACCCAGTCCGAGTTACGCGAATCGTTAATGATCGGTGACAGTTGGGAAGCCGATATTACCGGAGCGCATGGGGTAGGGATGCATCAGGCTTTCTATGATGTGACGGAACGAACCGCTTTTCCTTTTCAACCTACCTATCATATCCATTCACTGAAAGAATTAATGAATTTATTGTAGGTTTTATGGATTAAGTCGTATTTTTGTTGCATTTAATAAATGTATAAAATACGATAACATCATGGATAGTACGCTTCTGCCATTTGCCTTACTTTGTTTTACTTCGTTCTTTACGCTGACCAATCCTTTGGGGACAATGCCGGTCTTTCTGACCATGACACACGGAATGACAGATAAGGAGCGGCAGGCTATTGTGCGCCGTGCCACCATCGTGTCGTTTATAACGTTGATGGTGTTTGTCTTTGCCGGGCAGTTCCTTTTCAAATTCTTCGGTATCTCTACCAATGGTTTCCGTATTGCCGGTGGAGTAATTATCTTTAAGATTGGTTTTGATATGCTTCAGGCACGGTATACTCCGATGAAACTTAAAGACGAAGAGATTAAAACCTATGCCGATGACATCTCCATTACTCCTCTTGGAATTCCGATGTTGTGTGGTCCCGGGGCTATCGCTAACGCCATCGTTTTGATGCAGGATTCTCATACTTATGCAATGAAAGGTATATTGATCGGAACAATCGCTTTGATTTATCTGCTGACGTTCTTCATTCTCCGTGCTTCCACCCGACTGGTGAAAGTACTGGGAGAGACCGGAAATAATGTAATGATGCGTTTGATGGGATTGATTCTGATGGTGATTGCAGTGGAATGCTTTGTGAGTGGAGCGAAGCCGATATTGGCGGATATTGTGAGAGAAGGGCTGAGCGGTATCTGCAAGTAGAAGTCTGTATTGTGGGGAGGAACGGATAAGATTACTTTCATGTGTAAATTCGGAAATGAAAAATAAAAAGCGAGCCCGTTTAACTGCTTAAAGTTAAACGGGCTCGTTATTAAAATGGTTTCAGTGTATTAGTAGCCTTCGTTTTGTTTCAGCTTACCGTTAGATACATTGATCTCGGAAACCGGAATAGGCATTACGGTACGATAGTCGTCATAGTTGATCGGACCGGCCGGAACTTGGGCATTCGTTACTGCCTTTTTGTTTCTCCATGTATCCCAGGCGTTATGACCTTCACCATAAAGTTCCAGTCTGCGTTCTGTCAGAATATCATCGATAGTAACAGAAGCAACGTCTTCATAGCCGGCTATTCTTTGCTTACGCAAGTCATTGATATAGCTGGCAGGATCAGCACCACCTGCTTTTAATGCAGCTTCTGCGGCAATCAGATATACTTCGGACAGGCGGATTACTTTCGGATTATTTACATATATTTCTCCGTCGCGTCCCGGATACTTCTGGATATACCAGCCTTCGTTATCTCCACCGTCGCTTTCTTCAGCAATCAGAGTGCTGCGAACATCTTCCGGACGTTCTTGAAGGAAAGTTTTGAATGCATCGGTGATACCGGCTTCTGCATAACCTTCGGCATGTGTGTAGAATCCGAGAGAGTTACGTTGTGCATTATAGAGTGAGGTAATCAGGAACTCGAAAATGCTTTCACTGCTTCCAACTTTGGTCCATACTGTTTCGTATTCATCTCTGGTGTACAGCTTGTATGGAGATTTTTCGATTACATATTTGGCATCCTCAAGTGCTTTACTGTTCTCATTCATGTAGAGATATGCACGGGCTCTCAGTGCACGGGCTCCCCAATAGTCGATATGACCGGCAGTTACTACCTTGCTGGTTTCTGGGAGATTATCCAATGCAGTCTTCAAGTCATCCAGGATGGTTTCGTAAGTTTTCGCAATAGTAGCTCTTTCTGCTGTATATCCGGATTCGAAAACTTCTGTAGACAATACGATGCCCGGATCGCTGGCCTGTGCATTGCAAGGAAGTTTAGCGAACAAGCGGGCCAAGTCAAAGTGGAAAAGTGCCCGTAAAGCATACAATTCACCTACCTGAACATCAACTTCAGCTCCTTCCAGACCGGATTTCTTAACTCCCTCCAAAACTTTGTTTATTCTTGCCAGAGAAAGATAGAAGCGTTTATAGAAATAGTATGAATCAGAACTATTCTTAGTAGCTTGGTAAGCATATACATCGACAGTTTGTTTATTACTACCGATAGCTTTGAAGTCGCTACCTCTTTGGTCGGCGTACAAGAAGAAATCACCTGCGTAGCTGCCACGTGGATTAGTTCCCGCGTCTATAGAAGAAGTTTGAGACTCATAAACACCGTTAACTGCAAACTGTAAATCTTCGAGAGTCTTAATAGCACCTTCTGAAGGCCATTCACTGGAAGGCACTTTGTCGAAAGTATCGCATGAGGATACTGCCAACGTCAGTAATAGAATGGGTAAATATATTTTTTTCATTATTCAGTCTGTTTATAGATTATAATTTGATATTAATGCCGAATACACAGCTTCTCAATGCCGGTGTATCTGCCTGACGATAACCATTGATCGCTACATCCGGGTCAATGTTTTTAGTCTTCGACCACAACATAGCCAGATTGTTTGCTCTGAAGTAGATGCGGAAGTTGGAAATGTGCTTCTTCAATACCGGCAGAGTATATCCTACTGTCATTTCTCTCAGACGAATATTGTCAGTCGATTTGATTGTGCGGCTTGAGAATCTGTCCCAACGATAAGGGTTGGCATAGATAGGCATCGGGTTGTCTACTTTATCACCCGGATTTTTCCAGTAGTTTCCGGCTACATCTTCTGACAGGTTCATGGAACCGATTCTTACGCCATCATGATGAGAGAAATATCCCGGATAATCGAACATATCACCACCAAACTGATAAGTGATCAGGAATGACAGGTCAAAGTCTTTGTATGTGAAAGTGTTGCTGAATCCACCGATAACATCAGGCAATGCTTTTCCTACAATTCCCTTACCTGCTTCCGAGTAGTCATTTACCACTCCCTTTGAGTGATCTTCAGGATCTAACCAGAATTCTCCCAGACCTGTTTCAGGATTTACACCTTTCCATTCGGGCAGATAGAATGTGTACATTGACTCTCCCTCACGGTGCAGATACATTTCTCCGTCTCCATACTGGATATCTTTTCCTTCAGGAAGTTTGTCTACCAATGCACGTTGGTAAGTCAGGTTGAAGTTTGAAGTCCATGTAAAGTTCTTGTTGCTGATATTTTTAGAATTGAGTTCCAATTCGAAACCGTCGTTCTTCAATGCACCCAGATTTTCCCAACGGGAGTCAAAGCCGGTGATTAATGAAGTAGGTACTTCGAACAGCAAATCCGTAGTCTTCTTATTGTAATATTCCAGAGACAGATTTACGCGGTCGTACATATTCCATTCAATTCCCATATTGAAGTTCTTGGATTTTTCCCAGCTTAATTTGTCGTTAGCCATTCTTGACCAGTAAATGGCGGGAGCACTTCCGTATCCGGAACCTGTATACAGGTCCATGTAACCATAGTAATCTGAGGGTAAGTTACCGTTTGTACCATAAGATGCTTTGATCTTGAAGTCGGTAAATAACGGCATATCTTGCATAAATCCTTCTTTACTCATTCTCCATGCACCGGATACAGACCAGAAACTAGCCCAACGGTTGTCTTCACTCAAACGTGACGAACCATCACGACGGAAACTGGCAGAAAGATAATACTTGTTATCATAGTTATAATTGCCACTTGCGAAATATGACATCATGCCGGCTCCCAAGGTTGAACTTGCAGCCTGGTCCGGTTGTCCGTTGGCCAATTCGGGATAGTGGCTTGAATAACGTTTGGCAACAGTTACAATCTGCAGCAGGTCTCTGTTTTCAACTTCGAAACCGGCCATCAAGTTCAGATTGTGCATATCTTTAAAAGTATCCGTGTAGTTTAATGTAGAAGAGCTGGTAGCTACGCGGCTTTCGAAGGTATAACGAGAACCCATTCCGCTGACGGAACCACCGTTAACGCTGTTGCGATCCCAATATTCAAAGTGCTTGTTGTCTACATAGTCATAACCAAAGATAGAGTTAAGTGATAACTTATCACAGAATTTGATTGTTACATCTGCATTGGTCATGCTACGGAACATTTTGGTCTGAATCCACTCCAGAGCTGTATCGCTGTCTTTACCACCTAGCATCAGATGCGGGTTGGTAACTTTACCCCATGCTGCATTTTTATTATATGAACCATCTTCATTCTTTACCGGAGCAGTCGGGTCCATTGCGAATAAAATACCTATCGGAGAAGAAGTACCCATTCCTTGAGCCTGGTCTCCCTGATCGCGGAAACCATCTTGCGATGTAGCGGCTATCATTTGCTTGAGAGCTACGTTCAGCCAGTTATTTACTTTGTGATTAACGTTCAGACGACCGGAGATACGTTCGAAGTCACTACCAAGAACGATACCCTCGCTCTTATTGTAGCCAACTCCGGCATAGAACTGAGTCTTTGACGAACCGCCGTTGATAGATACCTGGTGATCTTGAGTGAAAGCAGTACGATAGATTTCTTTCTTCCAGTTCGTATTTACTTTACCGGATGGATCATGGATAAAGTCAGCAACAGTAGCCGGTGAGTCGAGCAGAGGAATGAACATATCACCTCCGTTATCGATGTTGTTCAATGCTGCTTGTTTGCTATCTGTTATTCCGTAAGTAACCAGACAGTTGGCTAATGATTCGCGTGTGTAGTCAATCAAGTCGGCTGATCCCATCATATTGAAAGCATTTACAGCCATCTTGTTCCAGCCTACTTCACCTGAATAGCTGACATTCGTTTTTCCTTCTTTACCTTTCTTTGTGGTAATGATGATAACACCGTTTGCGGCACGTGAACCGTACAATGAAGCAGCGGCAGCATCTTTCAGAACAGTCATGCTTTCGATGTCTTCAGGATTCAGTGTACTCAATACGCTTTGAGTCTTACCGTAGTAGTTCATGTCGTCGTCAGCCTTCGTTACAACACCGTCAATAACATACAACGGGCTTTTAGAAGCACTGATAGAACCGACACCGCGAATGTTGATTTCGGCCATAGAACCTGGGTCACCAGTTGCTGAGGCTGTGCGCACACCTGCCATTTTACCGGACAGCGCTTTGTCAAAAGACTCTTTAGAACCGGAAACGATTTTATCTGCCTTAATGACAGCAGCTGATCCTGTGAATGAAGACTTCTTCGCAGTACCATAAGCTACAACAATAACCTCATCAAGATTTTGTGCATCAGATTTCAGCACAACTTTCACAGTTGGTCTGATAGCCACTTCTTGTGTCTGCATACCGATATACGAAATCTGCAAAGTCTTTGCAGAACTTGGTACGTTCGCCAAATTAAAATTACCATCGATGTCTGTGATTGTACCTTGAGTAGTACCTTTTATCAACACAGAGGCTCCAACAACTGGTTGCCCGTCTTCTTCAGAAATCACAACGCCTGTGACTTTCTGAGTTTGAGCGGTTACTAGGCTTATGCCTACAAAAAGGCATGCCAATAACAGCATTAATTTTCTTTTCATAAATTCTCTCTTAAAGTTCAACTTTACATTAATTGTCTCTATACTCTAACAAGTTGCAAAATTATTAATAAATATGAAACTAACAATTAATTTGATAAAAAAAGGTTGTATATATAACATATTGTTATTTATAACATCAAAAAACATGCTGATAAACATCTTTATTCGCTTTGAATATTCCGAATTATCAAGCATTAAATGTCAATTTGTGAAGACAAAGTGTACTAATTAACATTCTGTTTGCTTGTTTTTGGACATAAAACTCACCCATACACGTTTCTTTTTGATTTATTATAAAGAAATGGCGATAAAAAAATAGCATTTAAATTAAAGTTATGTAAATACTTAATTATTGAATTTTAATTTTTGCAGAAATTAATGCAGGTTCAACCTTAATTATAGCACAGAACTTAGTTTAATTTGTTCTTAGTATTAACTAAAAGATTATAGAATGAAGAAGATTAGTTACAGCCTCGTGTTTAACAGAAAAAAGAAGCTGAACAAAAAGGGAATGGCATTGGTACAAGTAGAGGCTTACTTAAACAGGAGAAAAATGTATTTTTCAACCAGGGTATACCTTAAACCAGAACAATGGGACGTAAAGCGAAGGATGGTAAAGAACCATCCTAATTCAGATGCTTTAAATCGAATGCTATATGATTTTATAGCTGACATCGAACAGAAAGAACTTGGATTATGGCAACAGAGAAGATCGATATCTTTAGATTCGTTGAAAGACTCTATTGACAAACCGGAAAATAGTGGAAACTCATTTCTGACGTTTTTTAAAGAAGAAGTCAACAACTCTTCTTTAAAAGAAAGCACCAAACAGAACCATCTATCCACTTTAGAATTGTTGCAAGAGTATAAAAAAGACATTGTATTCACTGATTTGACATTTGAATTTGTGTCTTCGTTTGATAACTATTTGCAATCTAAAGGGTATCATCTCAATACCATTGCTAAGCATATGAAGCATCTAAAGCGGTATGTAAATGTGGCTATAAATAAGGAATACATGGATATTCAGAAGTATGCTTTTAGAAAATATAAAATAAAAAGTATAGAAGGAAATCATACGCACCTATCTCCGGAAGAGCTGAATAAAATGGAAAATTTGATTTTGGAAGGGAAATTTACGAAGTTGCAAAAATCGAAGGATGCCTTTCTATTTTGCTGCTATGCCGGCTTACGGTATTCTGATTTTATAAATCTGACGGCTGCAAATATTGTTGAACTCCATCAGGAGACATGGTTGATTTACAAATCCGTTAAAACAGGTATTGATGTGCGTCTACCTTTATATTTATTATTTGAAGGTAAAGGTCTTAAGGTTTTGGAGCACTATAAAGAGGATCTGGATGGATTCTTTAAATTGAAAGATAATTCTAATGTAAATAAAGACTTGAATGCATTAGCTAAGTTGGCAAAAATGGATAAACGTATATCATTTCATACAGCACGTCACACAAATGCTACCTTATTAATATATAGTGGTGCCAATATAACCACTGTACAGAAACTGTTGGGGCACAAAAGCGTGAAGACAACTCAAGTGTATGCCAATATCATGGATATGACCATTGTGCATGATCTTGAGAAAGCGGCCCATTCAAAATTAGCTAATAGACAAAAAGGTTAGACATTGATTGTCTAAGAATGTCCTGTTTTTAAGATTGGTTTCAATAAAATTGATTCAGAATCTAACAATATGGCAGAAATAATGCATAAATCAATGTAAGAATATGCAATTTACAAGTGATTTGTCGCATATAAATGACTGTAATATACATAATAAGTGCAATGTCAGGACTCATTCCTTTTAAAGGGACGATCCGTTCCTTTAAAAGGAACAGATCGTTACTCACCGAGAAACATCTAATTGCTTTAAAAGGAAGAGTCAAAAGTAGTTTTAATTTCTAAATCTGTTCTAACTGATAGTTTTTTTTGTCACAGGGGAATATATCATATCGAAACTAAACGTTTCTTTTATATTTAAAGGTGCAAGCTGATACAAACAATCGCATATCACAAGGAGACAATAGTAGACAGATATATTTCATCTGCAGATCTGCTGTTTTAAAATTCTGCCGATTTTTGTTACTACCACAAGCTAGTCTTGCATATTTTGAATTATACCATAACTAAATATGCTTTTATTCAGATTTGTTCTTTTTCTACTATTATGCAAAAAGTAATCATTCATTATGATTGGTGGTGAGAAATATCCAATAAATATAAAAATAGTATTCATTAATGGCGCTTCATATAAATAAAAAAAGACGCAACTTGCTTATAATAAATTACTTAGTTGATAAAAACGGATAGAAACAGGGTATCATCCGTTAAAGAAAAGGGTAGCTTTGATACTGATAAATAATTGATTATCATGTTTATATATGGATACAATAATATGTAAAATGATTAGGCTTATATTTCTCATTATTGTAATAATCAGCATTTTATATTAAAAATTAGTTCTGCAAAGACTTTGCAAATTTCGTACATCGGTATGCAAACTCAAGAAGTAGCGATTAAGCCTAATTTAAAGGTAGTACTTAGGTCGGATGCTCAACAGATCGATGAAGTTGTTGTTACAGCAATGGGTATTAAAAGATCTGAAAAAGCATTAGGTTATGCTGCGACCTCAGTGGGTGGAGAAAAAATTGCGGAAAGCCGTACATCTGATGTGATGTCAAGCTTGGCAGGTAAGATTGCAGGTGTACAGATTTCCAGCACTTCATCTGACCCCGGAGCCTCTAATTCGGTCATTATCCGTGGAGTCAGCTCACTCTCCGGTACCAACCAGCCACTATATGTCGTGGATGGAGTACCTTTGAATAACTCTACCGTATACTCTACAGATGGTTTGAATAGCGGATATGATTTTGGAAACGGTGCCAACGCTATCAATCCGGATGATGTGGCAAACATGACTATTTTGAAAGGTGCTGCGGCTACTGCTTTGTATGGTAGCCGTGCCGCCAATGGTGTAGTCATGATTACTACCAAAAGTGGCCGGAAAGAAAAAGGAGTTGGAATCGAGTATAACGGTGGAGTTCAGTGGTCAACTGTTCTGCGTCTGCCGGAATTTCAAAATGAATTTGGTATGGGATGGAACGGCAACCATACAGAATTGGAGAACGGTTCCTGGGGACCTCGTTTCGATGGTTCCATGCAGCTGTGGGGGAATGTGTACAACAACTCTCAGAAACTGAAACCTTATGTGGCAATGCCTGATAACATCAAAGACTTTTTTGATGCGGGATTCAGATATAGCAACAGCCTTTCATTCAATGGAGCTACAGATAAAAGTGATTATTATGTATCATTCTCTCAGATCAGCGATGATGGTATGATCCCGACAGATGCTGACAGCTACGATAAATATACTTTTTCTGCACGCGGCAGCCATAAGGCAGGAGCGTTGACATTCTCTTCTTCACTGAATTACGCTTATCAGAAGAATAACTTTGCTACTACGGGACAAGGTTTGTCCATGCTAAACTCTTTATATCAGACACCAAGAGATATCAGCATAATAGGACTGGAAGACCAGAATGATCCGTTCAACACTCCGGGATATTATTATACCCCCTACGGAGTTATGAACCCTTATTATATTTTGAATAACTATTTGAATGAATATGAATCTGAAAGATTCTACGGAAAATTTCAATTGGATTATGAATTCCTGAAATACTTCAAGTTTACGTACCGTATGGGCTTGGATACTACGACAGGACAAAGTGACAAAGGAAAACCGAATCTGTACGCTCTTTATTATGAAGGTACTCCTAATGGAGAAGGTCAGGGCTCCAGCAGTCCTTTCTCTGGTGAAACCGGACAATATTCCGAGCAGATAACCCGTCGTCGCGAGATAAACCAGGATATTATGGTTAATTTCAATATGCCGGTTAACGATTTTAATGTCAATGCACTGGTCGGTTTCAATGGCAATGAACGTAAAGTCTCTTATCAATATTCAGAAGTTAATGATTTAACGATTCCTACATGGTTTAATCTGAAGAACTCCGGCAAAACTCCTATAGTAGAACAGCACATGGAACTCAGACGTCTGATGGGTGTTTTCGGACAGTTTGAAGGTTCATGGAAGAATATGCTCTATTTAACGGTAACTGCCCGTAATGACTGGTCTTCTACTCTTCCGAAAGAAAATCGCAGTTTCTTCTATCCCGGTATTACCGGTAGTTTTATTTTCAGCGAATTATTGAATGACAATCTGCAGGATGTGATAACTTTTGGTAAGATACGCGCCAGCTGGGGTAAAACAGGTAACGATGCTGATGTGTATATGGTTAATCCTGTGTATGCACAATCTTCCAATAGAATACCTTTCGGTTCTCTGACTTTCCCTCTAGGAGGTGTCAACGCTTACTCTGCAGGAAATGTACTCGGAAGTAATACATTAAGTCCGGAAATGACCACAGAATCTGAAGTCGGTTTAAATATGGCTTTCTTCCAAAACCGCCTCTCTTTTGACGTATCTTATTATAACAGGAATACCGATAAGCAGATTTTCTCTTTGGCTATGGACCCTGCTTCAGGCTATACAGCACAGAATATGAACTTGGGTAAGATTCGTAACCGTGGTATAGAACTCCTGATCAGCGGTACTCCGATAAGAACAAAAGATTTTAGTTGGGAACTGACATGGAACTTCACAAAGAACTGGAGCAAGGTGATCAGTTTGCCGGAAGAATTGGGTGGCATTACAACGATTTATGGTCTCAATGGAGGTACCAGTATGTACGCTATAACAGGCATGCCTGTTGGTGTTTTCAAGGCTCAGGTAGCCGAACGTGATCCGCAAGGACGTATTGTAGTAAATTCATCAACGGGTCTTCCGGTTGAAGCCAGCGAATTCGGAATCTGCGGAGATATGAATAACAAATATCAAATGGGTGTTTCTACTAATTTAAAATATAAAGGCATAAGCTTAGGTATTGATTTTGATATCCGTCAGGGGGGAGTAATGTATTCACGTACTAAAGATATAAACTATTTTACCGGTAACGCAATACAGACTGCCTACAATGACCGTAATCCTTTGATTGTTCCTAACTCAGTAAATAAAATAGTGAATGGAGAAAACGTTACTTATGTAGAAAATACAACTCCTATTACTAGTTCTAACATTTATAAATACTGGGGTGACGGTGGCTCTGATATGGGAAGCTGCTTCCTGGTGGACAAATCATACGTCAAGCTTCGTTCTGTTGTATTAGGTTGGGACCTCCCCAGAAGATGGTTGGCAAAAACTCCTTTCCAGGCAGTAAAAGTGTCTGCATATGGCAATAACTTATTTGTCTGGACTCCATCCAGCAATACATTTATTGATCCCGAAATGACTTCATTTGGTAATGACCTTGAAGGTAACTATGGAGAATACACAGCTAATCCCAGCTCACGTCGTTTCGGTTTCAACTTAATGGTTAAATTTTAAACAGGAATAAAAATGAAAAAAATATTATTATATGCATCATTAGCAACAACAGCATTGTTTGCAGGTTGCGACCTGAACATCAATGACGACCCGAACTACCCGATGAATGATCAGGTGACGGCGGATTTGATATTCCCCTCTATCAGTGCTTCCATTGCTTCGGCGGTAGGCGGAGAAATTTATAATTACGCTGGCTTTTTCGCTCAGTACTATGAACAGAAACCGGAGTCGAATCAGTATAACACTCTATGTGAATATACATTTACCGAATCTTCCCAGCAAATGGATTATTCTTATAGAATCCTGTTTGCAGGAGCTTTGGAAGATGCAAAGCAGGTTCTGGAAAAGACTACAAACCCTGCCGACCGCTTCGCCACTACCATACTAAGAGCATATGCCTTTCAGATAATGGTAGATAATACCAGTGACTCACCTTATTCGGAAGCTCTGCAAGGTAATGCCAATGCCACACCTAAATGGGATACAGGTGAAACAGTATATAAAGGTATATTAGGTGAGATCGATGCAGCAGAAGCTGCTTTGGATGGAAGCGGTATGGATGTGCCGGATTTGATATTCAACAAAAATATCGCTCAATGGAAAGGTTTTGCCAATGCTCTTCGCCTCCGTATGTATCTGCGTTTCATTGATGCCAATATAGATGCGGCTTCGTATACAGAGAAAGTGAAGCCCTTGGTACAAAACAACGAATTCTTTACCGGTGACGTGAAACTGGATTGTTTTTTGGATGAAACAGACAAACGGAATCCATGGTATAATACAAATGCGGTCGGATTGACCGGTAATCATTGTGCTGCTTATCCATTAATTTCTTATTTAAGCAGTACGGGAGATCCTCGAATCGCCTATGGTATTAGTAAAACAGATGCGGATGGAAAGTATGTCGGTCAACTTCCCGGAGGAAAAACACATATGCAAAGCATTCTGGGTACTGACAACTGGAAAAATAAAAACGTGAGTGCGATTGATTACTCTATCGGGGCTACAAAACCTGTCTATTTCTTTACTCAGGCTGAATTACAATTCCTGATAGCAGAGGTATATGCTCGTTTCCTCAATGATGATGCGAATGCAAAAAGTGCTTATGAAGCAGGTGTAACTGCTGACTTTGCCGTTCGTGGATTTACAGGTCAAGAAAGCACTATTCTGGAAGGAGAGTGTGCATGGTCTGCTGCCTCTACACTGGCAGACAAGCTAAACTTGATTTATATGCAGAAATGGGTAGCTCTTTTCTATATGGATCACATGGAAGCATGGAGTGAGATTCGTCGTACGGATTGTCCGAAACTATCTTCTTATTCAGCAGCTCAGATACAAGCTAATGAGGCAGTATACACTCCGGGAGAGTTGGTTGCACCATGGACTAATGGTCTGGAAGCAGGCGGACTGATGAAACGTATGACTTATCCATTAAGCGCACGTCAGCAAAATGTAAATACTCCTGCAGGAGTACCGGGAAGTACTCCGGTTTGGTGGGATATCAAATAGTAACCAATAACTTAGTAAGTTTTACGTATGAAAAATATAATATACAGCATATTAGTATGTTTGCCGTTTGTCTTTGGAGCTTGCGACAAATCAACAGATGATACTTCTAAAGTCACCTATTTTGTAACGTTGGAAAGAGAAGGCGATGAAAAGATCGTTTTAGAAAAAGGACAACCCTTTGTGGAGCCGGGATATTATGCGGAAATGAATGGAGAGGATATAACTGAATCAGTTCAGATAAAAGGAAGTGTTGATGTCAACACTCCGGGAATCTACAATTTAGTATATGCGGCATACAATGAGGACGGTTTTGCCAAAACATTCACGAGAACAGTATATGTAGCAGATGATACTGCTTCTCCTTTGAAATCCGGAATTTATACTATAGCCGAAGGAAGCAAGCGTACCGCCCCTTCTGTGGTAGCTTTCAGTGGATATGAGATTGTGATTTTGCAGATGGAACCGGGAATATTTTATATCAGCGATTTCTTAGGAGGCTGGTATGACCAGCGTGCTGGCTATGGACCAGATTATGCAATGGTTGGTAAATTCGAATTGAATGATGATAATACCATTACTCCTCTGGAAAGTTATGTTGCAGGTTGGGGAGATTCCATGGATCAAATGACTAATACATTATTAGATCCTGCGACTGGGACTCTGAAATGGACTGTTGCTTATGCCGGTCAGCTATCTTTTGACATTATAGTAAAACAATAAAAATACGATTATGAAGAAATATATGATATTACTTTTAGTTTCACTGGCTTTTACATTCGTGGCATGCGACAACGATACAGAACCAGGTGGTACTGCTGTTGAAAAAATGGCAGGAGACTGGTGGGTGACAGTGAATGCATTTATTGACGGGAAAGAAGTAGAAGATCCCTTTGGAGCAGGACATCTGCAAATGAGTACTTACAATACAGCCAGCAACAGTGAAACTGAAATGTGGCTGGACGATTTAGGAAATTTCTGGGAATATAAACTGAAAGTAAACGTGAATTATGCAACGAGGACTTTCTCGACAACGGGCTTTGTGGATAATGTAACATATGAGTCCAAAGTGAAGATAACTGATGGTAAGGTACTGGAAAAAGCTGCCACAACTCCTAGCGGTATGCCTGCTGACAGTATCGTATATATGGTACAGTTCGACGACGATGAAGATGGATTAACTTATAAGGTTTCAGGTTTTCGTCGAACAGGTTTCCCTGCTGACGATTTTTAACAGAAGAGTTTAAATATGGAGAGGGCTGTTCCGCGAGTGGAACAGCCTTTTTTGCAATCTAACTTCAAATAAGACAGATCAATATATGGCAGTCTCTAATATTTACAATAATTGCTTGCCTTTAAAAGAAAAATGAATGGGATAATGTTTTTAATTAATAATATCCATTACCTGATTAATTGTATACAAATGAAGGCGCCTTTTATAACATGATACTATTTTTTTATTTATAATAGCTACCTGTTTTACAGATATAATATTGATTATAAGATAAATACTCCTCATTTCGGTAGAGAAATGGTATTACAAAGAGAGAGTAGATCATAAGCTGAATTTTGCTAACTAACTGTCAAATAGATGTATAGGCTATTTCTGTTTGATAAAATATCGACCTGTGTTACTGATTTGCACTCTGTATATCTTTCTGATTATCAGTTATATATAAATTTATTAGTTCTGCAAAGACTTTGCAGATTTCGTATATCGGTATGC
>JBKVKY010000002.1:0-208099 GCA_046986985.1 Bacteroides xylanisolvens
CTTCTCATAATAGGAACTCATAGAACAAATCCATGCCTATTTATTAGGACAACATAATGTTTCACTAATAAACGATTAGAAATGGAATTAGACAAATTTGAAGAGTTCCTAAGCCAAGGCAATATGGCTAAGAACACGATTTCGGCATATCTGTATGCCGTGAAGGAGTTTGGCTCTCGACACAAAGAGTTGAACAAGAGAAACTTGTTGGTTTACAAGACCTACTTGATTGAGACTTACAAGCCAAAGACGGTGAACCTCCGTATTCAGGCGTTGAACAAGTACCTTGTATTTGTAGGCAAGACTAAGCTCCGCTTGAAGTCGGTCAAGGTACAGCAACGTTCTTATTTGGAGAATGTCATCAGCAATGCCGACTACACCTTCTTGAAGAACAAATTGAAGAAGGAAGACAACTTGGAGTGGTACTTTGTGGTGCGTTTCTTGGCTGCGACTGGTGCCAGAGTGAGCGAACTTGTGCAAATCAAGATTGAGCACGTGCAAGTAGGCTATTACGACATCTACACCAAGGGTGGCAAGATACGGCGTATCTATATCCCAAAGACATTGCGCACAGAAACAGAAAAGTGGTTGCAGACACTCAACCGTACAAGTGGCTATCTCTTTCTCAATCGCTTTGGCGAGCGTATTACTACAAGAGGCATATCACAGCAGTTGAAGAACTATGCGGTGAAGTATGGCTTGAATGAAAAAGTGGTGTACCCTCACTCGTTCCGCCATCGTTATGCCAAGAATTTCTTGGAGAAATTCAACGACATTGCCCTGCTTGCAGACCTTATGGGACATGAAAGCATCGAAACGACACGTATCTATCTACGAAGAAGCAGCATTGAGCAACAAGAGATAGTTGACAAAGTGATAACCTGGTAATCGGAGCATATTCTATATTTTTTGATATGTTATCCATGCTATTAAACTATGCAAACGAGTATATGCTTTTTACAACAAGTAGAGTTGATTATCAGTGTTTTGCATTACCTTTGCACTCAAAAGAAAATACGCATGGGACTATTCAAGACGATAAAAGACATATTCAGCAACGGCAAAGGCAAGGAGACAAACACACAAGAGAACGTTTCCTTGCCTTCTTCTATAAATGTACCTCAACAGTCCACCAAGCAGCCTTTGGTAATGCCTGGTGTTACAGAGGTTATAAAGGCAAGGTCATATCTGAAAGCAAATGACACAGAACAGACTAAATGCCAATACGAGAGTGCGGTTCAAAAAGGATATTCATTGAACCTTGAACCCTATAATTGGCTACTTCGCCATTATACAAGCAAAGAACAATGGAGCGATGCCAAGCGTGTTCTGTTGCTTGTCCCTGCAAAATTCAGCCAAGATGCGATTGTTGTCGAATTTAGGGAAGTAATAAGGCAACGAGAAGACAAACTACCCAAACAAGCCAATCTCCACAGAAACATTACCACCAAAGACACATTGGCAAACCGATACAAAAGTTTGATTGCTCAACTGCCCGAATTTGATTTCTACACAAGTGGAAACGATACTTTGTTTTCAGAAGACGCTCCAGCGTGCCGTCAGATAGAAGATATAATCAGCCATATAGAGAATGAACTACGCAAGGCAAAGGTTGCCGAGAAAAGCAAGGATTACATCACCGCAACCAATATCTATGAAGAGCTGATTGCCAATGGCTATTGGAAGCCAGAGCCTTACAACCGTCTGCTTTATATCTATGACAAGGCTGGACTTACAAATGGGGTAAAGGAGTTACTTGTTCTTGCAATAAGTTTCTTTGAAAATCAGCAAAAGGAACAGAAACAGGAATTATTACGCCTTGCCGACAAGTACAAAAGCAGAGCCTATGCAGAGGCGAAAATAAATCAAGGAAAGACAGTGGCATATTTCGATGGTTTCTTTGAAATATACATGCCTTTCCCTGATATTGATGTCTGGAAGCGAATACTCGCTGACACTACCGCTTAATGCCCGAACTCTTCTTGGGATAGTGTTTGCTGTGGGCGAATCTCATGCAACGTCTGGCAAAGCTGAAAATATCCTCGTCCTTATCCCTCCAAGGCAATTCCGAATTGGAGCCACCGCCACCTCCCGACTGCGTGATGCTTGTTGCCCCATTGACGCCCTCAATGAACATCTTGACAGCTGTGCCAAGCACGTCTTTGAAACGCATATCGCACATATCTTCAATGATGGTGTTCTCTGCCATTTTCTTGGCTTCGGGTACATTGGCGCAAATTCTACTGCTCATCGTCAGCAGTTCTTGGAAACTGCCAGCAAGAATAGAGGCTTGGGCGTATGTCTGCAAAGTACGTGATGTCTGCTCCTGCACGACACGCAAAGTTTCAGCCTCAGACTTCTGCGCCCTTGTCATGGCTCTGAACTCGGCAAGGGCTTCATCGGCTGCACTCAGTTTTTCTCGTTTGTCCGTCAGCTTGAACTCCAAGGTGGACAACTGACTTTTGAGCCGTTCCAGTTCCTTTAACAACTCGGAATGTTCGTCATTCTGTTGTTCCAACTGTTTCTCAACCTCATGGATTTTGTTCTCCACCTCGGACTTCTGGTGAGTGAGGTTTTCTATCATCGTTTTCAGACCTTTAACGGCATTCTCCTTTCTGCGAATGTCAAGTTCCAGTTTGCCATTTGCGATTTCCAACTCACGGCTTTCGGCTTGGAGTTGTCTATACCATTCGTCACGAGGGACATGCTGGGCATTGGTAGCCGAAACGGATTCGCCACGTACCAAGCCCCACTTTTTGTTGACCTCTGCCAAATAGTCGTGGATAGCATCCAGTTTGTTTGCGTCACCACCAAAAGTGTCTCTGTATTTGATACGCATCTTCTGTTTCTTCTCATCGTACATAATGGGCGTGACAAGGCAATGGATATGCGGGGAAGACTCGTCAAGATGAACGGAAAAGTCAATGATATTGTCTTCGCCCCATGCATCGGCAACAGCCTTGTAGATGTCCTTTGCCCACAATTCTATCTCCGCTTTGCGCTTGACATGACTGTTGTCTGCGCCTTTCGCTCGCTCCACATTCTGGTCTCCGAAAGCCATTTCTCGCATTCTGTCGGCATCGCCCGAAAATATCATGTTGCAGGCAATGCGATATTTGGGCGTTTCAAGCCCTTTGTTAGGGTCTTCCGCACCAGTGGCTTCCAAGCGGTCTTGAAACCGCTCCAAAATGGGCTTAGAAGAGCCGAGAGGTACAATCTTATCGCCCTTGACTATCTCAAAGTTGAGATGCGCACGGCTCTTGTCGTAGTTAAACTTCTTGTTGGAGGCTTTTGCTTCCCATTGGGATTCCGTCCAACGCCTCTGATGTTCGTTATCTTCACCTGCCGAAAACGACTTGACGGCTTGTTGGTGAAACACTTGGTATTCTGGCATAATGTTATTTCTTAGATGGGGTAATGAAATTTATAAAATGAGCTTGCTCTGGTGTCCTCCTGAGGGCTTGCCCGACGGAGCATAATTCGGTTGGTGATAACCATACCGAGGATTATGTTCCCCATCTACATTATGCGTACATATAGGCAAGCCTCTTCTGTTGTGTACCATCACTGCTCTAAAACGGTTTTGATGAAGTCTTGGCATTGCGTTCTTACTGGCAAACTGACAGCATGAAGGCAAATGCCAAGACTAAAAATGAATGAACGGTAGGTTACATTTCACGTTGCTCGTGGAATTGCTCCATATCTTCCGCCAACAACTGCTCTCTCACATCATCAGGGATTTCTTCCAAGGAATGGATTTGCTCCATTTCCGAAGGAGTGATTTCTGATGAATCGGAAGAAGGCAAAGGCAAAGTTGAAGAAGTCGGATCTGAAACAGACTTGTTCGGGTTCTGTTCCGACTTCGCTTTGCCGTTGTCTCGCTTATAAAGGGCATTGGCTGTATAAACCGTTTCACCCTCATGCTTCCACGCTGCTATGCACCTCATATCCATAATGGTGGTAAGGCAATCAGTTTTTATTGTTACGATACCCAACTGTTCCAACTGTTTCAAGAAGCGGATAACTGTCTTTCGGTTGCAGTTCCATTCCTTTGAAAGTTCAAGGGCAGATACACAAGTTTGTCCTTGCATTAGTGGTTTGGATATGCCACGCTTGGTATAGGTGGTATCGGCAGTTGCCGTGTGGTGAAGCAGTCTGCGGAAACATTGTATTCTGTTGATGCCTCCCTCGTTGCTACTGAGAAAATTCAGTTGTTCGTCCGTCAATGACAGATAGTAAGTGACAGGGCGAGTTTTGTCTATCTCTTTTCTTTCCATGTCCGAATGGTTTATAAATGGTGAATGACTGAAAGGACAACAAATCATCGGTGAAGACCATGCTGTTGCCGTGGCATATCCTCACTGACAATCTCCATGAGTTTTCTATCCAAGCGTTGAAGTTCATCTTTGTTAAGACTGTTTATTGCCTCTATGCTTACTCGTAATGCAACGGCACGTCTTCCATACAAAATGGCTTGTTCGTCATTGTCTATGGCATGGTTTGCACCAGTTGCTTCAATGTAATCATTGACGGCATCCCTCATGGATAGTTCACGAAGTCCTGTCTTAGCCCAGAGGACAGACAGTTTGACTGCCTGTTCCTTCTTGGCTTCAAATTCTGTTGTCCTCATGGCTACTTGACACTTAAATTTTTCAAGATACGGTTGGCTTCTTCTGAAACCTGCGCCTTTGACGCAATCGCATTTCTGCGAATCCATGTCAAGAGTTCCGCTTTCTCGAAATACACCATCTTGCCATTCGGCTTGTAATAAGGAATGGTCTGCTCATGGGTCATCTTGTAGAGCGAACTTTTTGTCACTCCCATAAATCGGGCAGCTTCTTCCAAAGTCAGCACTTCCTTACCTGCTGACAGGGTATTTTCAAGCACTTCTACTCGCTTGGCGAGTTTTAGGTTCTCCAGCATGAGTGCTTGAACATCTGGAGTTACACTTTGATTGGTTCGTGATTCCATAATCTGTTGATGTTTTAATTTGACTATTTCATCATGACCATTGTTTGTGATTGCAAGTTGAAAGTGGTGCAAAGTTATGTAAGATATTTCTCATTCTGTTAGAAATGCTTGGTCAATGACGAAATCTTAAGCTATATTATAATAATGAAGTTATTTCATACTCTAAATCATACTTGGATAAAATAAAGTGAAGACAAAATCAAACTTAGAAACGATAGTAAGAATACAAGAGAAACGCTGTTTTTGGAACTTGGTTGTCAAATCCTCAAAACAGCCATAAAATGCAGAAATGGTGCTTGGGCTGTAATTTTATAGTTGCAAATACGCAATTATCTCTTTTTATTTGGAAATTTTTGTTGCACGTTTGTTACGTGGAGGTGTTTTATAAAATAACAATACTGATAATCAGTGAGTTACACAGCGAAATAATCCCACAAAGTAGAGCATTGCACCATAGAAATGTACTGTCAGATACCTTATAAGCCACTTCGCCCATGCACCTTCCCATTTGGGCAACAGCGAGAACGCCCATTGTATAGGTCCGAATATTGTTAACATGCCCAGTAGGATTTGCTGGCAATAGATGGTCGCCCACTATTCACCAAATATATTCAGTGAAATTCTATTTTATAGGTTATCTTTGTATATCAGATATTTGCAGATATTTTCATTTGGTTTGAATACTCACGAAATTTCACGGTTTTAGAAAATATTGGTACTATTTGATACCATATTTCGGGATATATTTTGTACCTTTGCATCATGTAACCAAAGGATATATCGCGTATGGATTTCATCTTCATCAAATCATCCAAGGCAGGAAAGGAAGACTACGGTTCCGTCTATGCCCGTGTGCGCACCGGAAAGGCGAACATGAAAGTCGTGACGGGCTTCACTATCAAGCAGCTTGAATGGGAAAAGTACCGTAGTCTGCAATACACCTCGTCAGCCCTGATGTCAAGCATCGGGATAAAGTACGGGCAGTTCGCCCAAGTCCTCGCGAGGATAAAGGCGGCATTTGAGGCGGACGGCTTCAATCCCAAGGAGGCAAAGAACATCATCGAGAGCGTGAAACACGACGTGCTCAACGGTATGATGCAGATTGTGGAGGTCAAGCCCAAAGGCAGGATGCTGTTCGATGATTTCCTTACCTCTTATATAGAAGACATGGAAACCGGACGGCGCACCAAGAAAGGCCGTACCGTGAAAGTATCACCTGCCTATATAAAAGGTCTGCGCATTATCCAAAAACAGATTCGCAACTACCAAAAGGAAACACACCGCAAACTCGGACTGGATGACATGACGATGGAGACACGCAATAGCCTTGTCGGTTACTGGAAGGAGCGTGGTCTGATGCCCAACGCCATCAACTCGTACATGACCGATGTCCGCACGGTGGCAAAGGCGGCCTACGAGGACAAGCTGACCAAATGCGACGATTTCCGTCATTCCGACTTCGTGCCGAAAAAGGAGGAGGTGGACAACATCTACCTCACGCCGGAACAGATACAGGAAATGCTCGACCTCGACCTTTCCACCAAGGAAGCCGTGAAAAAGAGACTGGAATCACTGGATATCAGCGAGGACGAGAAATTGGCACAACTTTCCAAATGCAGGATTACCCACATAAGGACACTGGAGCACGTAAGGGACATTTTCATTGTGGGCTGTCTGACCGGGCAGCGTGTTTCCGACTATTCAAGGATATGCGAGGACATGATAACGGAAATCGGCGGCACTGAGTTCATACTCATCACCCAACAGAAGACGGAAAAGAAAGTCTATATCCCCGTTGACAGGCGCGTGAGAGCCATACTTGCCAAGTATGACGGCAAACTGCCCCCGATTCATCCCAATGAAATGAACAAGCTGGTGAAGACCATCGGCCTGTTGCTCGGCTGGACACATGACTGCGGCTTTGACGAGAAGCGTCTCAACCCCAAACGTGGAAGGAGGTTTTGCGACATGCTCCTTTCCCATACAGCCCGAAGGAGTTTCGCCACCAACGCGTACAAGGCAGGTGTTCCTCTGCCTTCCATCCAAGCCATCACGGGACACAGCAGCGAGGCGCAACTGCGCCGCTACCTGAAACTGGACGCGGAGGAAAAGGCCGTCATAGCGTTAAAGGATTTCAAGGGTATCATCGAAATATAAGGAGGTGCTTATGGAAAAATCAAGGTTTGACATTATTAGCGACCTGTTCAAGCTGTCCAACGTAATCAGTGAGAGCCTGAAACTTGCGGAATCGCTTGCCGGCAAGTCTTCAGGCAGTGGCGAAACGGATTGCAAGGATATTTGCCGGAACGTCAGATACAGCCTGAAGCCCCTGCCTTTTCTTTTGGCCGGCATCAGGGAATATGTCACCGAGCACGAGGATAAGGAGCTGGCACGGAAGTTTGTCGAACTTCACGATGACACGAAAAGGCTTCACGGTATCTGCTCCAAATATGCTGACTTGAACAAGGCTACTTTCCGTACAGGGGTGGCTTACCTGAGCATGGAAGTCATAAGGCAATACTTCTTTCCCGAAAAAGAACAGGAGCAAGTATCGCCGGAAGGTTCTGATATTTCTCCCAAGCCAATGACACGTACCGAAGCCACCGACTGCATCGACACCATCCGTGCCGCCATACGGAAGTGTGCAAAGGATTCAGACGGGAACAGAGGGAAAGAAATGTATGCCATGCTTGCCAAAGTGGACAAGGCGAAAATCCAAGCCGTCAAGGAGTATATTGTCAATGCCAACGACAAGGATTTGGCACAACTCTTCACGGAACACTTTGCGGAAGCCATCCACCTTTCCATGCTGTCCCAAAATGATGATGTGAAAGCACAGTCCGCAGGAATAAAGATGTTCCATATCGCAATGACGATGGGATATGTCAAAAGAAACGTGCTGTATGAAAGCGCATCCAAGTCGGCAACATCCCAAACAATACCCTCTTGTACAGAAGAAGCATCCTCCGGTTTTACCGCCACAGATACAATGCAAGGCGGCGCGTTCAGTACGACTGCGCAAGTTCCTGTTTTAAGGCTGTACCGTTTCCTTACCACTTTCACCGTGCAGAGCGGCCCCGACAAGGGCAAGCCGCTATTGGACGGCAATGCCGTTTCCGACCGGGACTTCCTCCGTGCCGTCATGCGTGCCGACTATTCCACGATATACGGCAGTTGCGTGAAAGGCAAGATGCGCTGTGTCGCCATCCTGCTGTCCAAAGCCTACTTCAAGGACTGGAAAGGTTACAGGGCATCCGCAGCCCGTTCCATGGGGCTGACACCCGAAAGCCTCGCCAAGTATAACGTGGAGAAAACCTTTATAAAGAAGCTCAAAGAGCTGCTTCCCATGATAAAATAGTGACATAACCCACAGGTGGCTACAATTCACCACAACCCACAGACTTCCACAAGCCGTTAAGCACCAGTTGTTTGACGGCTTTTTTCATGCGGTGTCATTTCACAGAATACCACAAATTCACAGGTTTCATTATTGCCCTACCTTTGCCGCCACGAACTTAAAATCAGTGGATTATGACAGATAAGACAGAAATGGTACTGGTATCGCGCGACGAGCTTCAACAGCTTATCGGCGCAAGCGTGAGGTGCGCGTTTGAGGAATACCGGCAGGAACAGGCACCACAGGACACATCGGAGTATTACACCATCCGGCAACTGGCAGAGAAATGGGGCGTGAGCATAGCGACCATCTGGCGGCACGAGAAGCTGGGACACATCAAGGGGCAGCGGATAGGACGGCGTGTTCTGTTTCCCAAGGAACAGATAGACCGCATCAAGAGTCTGAAAGCCACCAACAGGAAGACCAACAAGAACGCCAAGGAATAATTTGTAGGACGCACAACAAAAAACATCAAGGCTTATGAAAAATTTGAAACAGCTTGTTTTGCCGTGCTACAAATTGGAGATGGCAATGTCCGTGGAGGCGTGGTACTTCCTGCACGGGAGCACGGACGGGATATGCAACCTTACCTATCTTCTTTCCCTCTTGTCGAAAATGGCGGCATCGGAAGTGCAGAACACCAAACGGGGATTGGGCTATGCCGTCCATCCCGGACAGGTGGACGGCTCCATGCTGGTATTGGCCAAGGAATGGGGTATCGGTCGCAAGGCGGTGTCCCGTCTGTTGGAGGATTTCTCGGAACGCGGGCTAATCCGTGTTGATTCCAATCCTGTGACTTCCATCATAGACATGGTGTGCGTGAAGTCGTGGATGATAGCAGGGCGGCTCATCGAGAATCCGACATATCGCCAGACAGTCAAGGCATACGAAGGGGTACGGATTTTCCTTTTCAACGGGCAACAATTAGAGACCTTGCGCCGCAGTTCGGCAAGGAAGAAGAAAGAAAAACCGATAGAAGAAACGTCAGAGGGAACGGATAGCTTACCGTCCATAAATCTGACCGGTTCCAATCCTATTATAGAAGGTACAGGAACAGCGGAAACCGAAACAGCTGCAACAACCGAAAGCGAAGTGGAAAGCACTGCGGAAAATGCCGCCGACAACACACCTGTTTTAGAGGATGGCAATACACTGTCCGGCTCACGGGAATGGAAACAGCCACAGGAATGAAGCGGCAGGAATGGCAAGCGACAGCGTTTTAGAAGGGATATTTTTTAGGGCTGGCAAGTTAATGTTTTCGTCCACGAAAACCACGCCACAAATGGCGACCCGGCCACACAGGAAACGGCAAGCCCGGATTACAGCCCTAAAAAACAGAAAGGTTTAACGGATAAAGGAAAACGGATATGACATATCAGGAGAACAGGAACAAGGGAGGCCGCCCAAAAACGGTGAAAGGCAAGGCGCGGACAAAGACCATATCCACACGGCTCACGCTTGCCGAATGGAAAGCGGTCATGAAACGGATTACAGATGCGGGCAAGAAACCGTCGCACTTTCTGCGCGAACTGTTGCTGCATGGCAAGGTCGTGGCGGCACGGACACAGGAGGACAGGTGGCAGATAAGGATGCTGGAGGGAGGATGCAACAACCTGAACCAACTGGCGAAGATGGCGCACCAACAGGGCTTTTCTCTTTTGAAAGGCAAAATCATGGACTTGCTGGACGAGTTCAATAAAATCATCGAGAGGATATGATGGGCGATTTGAAAAAGCGGGCGAGTTTCGCCAGAGTGGTGAACTACGTGAACAACCCGAAGAAGGCAAGGCTCATCGACAGCAAAGACGTGAGGCTGGATGATAACACCACCATAGCAATGAGTATGCAGGGACAGGCGGACGACAAACCGGGGCGCAAGCTGAAAAATCCGGTGTATCATATCTCGCTGGACTTCGCACACGAGGACACACCCAAGCTGACAGATGACCTGATGGTCGAAATCGCCCGTGAGTATATGCGGCGCATGGGTATAACGAACACCCAGTACATCGTGTGCCGTCATACCGACAAGGAACACCAGCATCTGCATATCGTGGTCAACAGGGTGGACAATGACGGGAACACCATCAGCGACAGCAACGATAATGTGCGTAATGTAAAAGTATGCAAAGCTCTCACGAGGGAATACGGACTGCACTTCTCCAAGGGCAAGATGAACGTGAAGCGTGACCGCCTGCGTGGGAAGGACAAGGTGAAATACCAAATCTATGATGCTATCAAGGCGGCATTACCCCATTGCAACTGCTGGTCGGATTTGTGTGACAGGCTGGCAAAACAGGGTATCGGGGTGAATTTCAAATACAATAGAAACGAAGGTAAAATCATCGGAGTGTCGTTCACGAAGAATGAAATCTCATTCAGCGGATCACGGATAGACAGGAGTATGAGTTTTTATAAGCTGGACAGGCTCTTCGGGAACCAAATCGCAGAGGGCATGGAATGGAAGCCCCGTGTGCAAGAACAGCCACAACCGACCCGGCAGGATGTGGGATTCCACAACAATACGGCTGATACTTTTATAAGAGAGCCGTCACCGACTAAAACGGAAACGGACGGCAACGGAAGCATCCCTGCTGAATCCGGCTCAAATATCGTCCAAGTGACCATCGGCGCACTCATGGAGGTGTGCGTGCAGCCACACCAAGCCAGGGTGTCATCCGGCGGCGGAGGTGGAGGAAATGAAAGCGGCTGGGGTGATAATGACAACGAAAAGGACAAACATAAACCAAGAAGGAGAAGAAGATGAAGAACAACAGACAGAACATCGCCGACCTTATCGGGGCATTGGCAGAAGACATCGAGGAAATCAAGAAAAAGCTGGACGCAAAGGACAGCCCGGACAAGAACGAGGCACTGAAAAGGCTAGAAGCGAAGCTGGAGCCTGTTATACGGTTCTTCAATGGCAATGCACCGGAAAATGTCAATGCCATTTTCGGAAGCAAAGAGGCCATCGAGGAATACAAGCAATCAATAGGTGATAAAGCGGTAGCAAGTTTACGGTTATACACCGAAGCCAACGAGAAGGATATGCGCAAGCATGGAGTTCCCACTATCAAGGAACAGCTCAATAAGATACTGGAAATGCTGACAAGTCATATAGAGAATGACAAACAGGCTTCGGGAAAAGCACAGCAAAGGCAAGGCTTCATATCTGGACTGTGGCAAGCAATCCAACCGAACAGGATGATAAATACAATAAGGCTGTTATGGAGTAAAGTTCCCGACGGCTGGCACAAGAACCCTTACGCGTGGACAGGTATAGGCTGTACGCTCGTATTCTTTGCCCTGTTTGCCGTCAGTTGGATACAATGGCATGAGTACCGGGAAGAGAACAGGCAGTTGAGAATAGTCGCAGACAAACATCAAGTGACCACGGTCATGCTCAACGAGTTGTACCCGGAACTTGCCGTGACCGTCGGGGCTTATGAAAAGCTGGTGGATGTTGTCGGTGTGGATTCCACGCTGGTCATATTTAATAGGCAGGTCAAGACAGTGAGAGAAGAAGAAAAACAATCCAAACGACAAAAATAAAGTGAATGGCATCCATAAAAGTGAAATTTCGTCCTTCCACCGCGAGCGGCAGGGAGGGCAGCATATATTATCAGGTAATCCACGGACGCATAGTCCGCCAAGTCAAGACGGACTACCGCATATTTGACACGGAATGGGACAAAAGAACATCCCTTGTAAAAATCCTGCCCGAAATCGGCGAAAACAGGAAACGGTATCTCCAAGAAGTGGCGGAACATATTGACTGGGACACCATACGGTTGAAAGCCATAGTCGCCCAATGCGACAGGCAAGGAGGTATTTATTCCGCTGACAGCATTGTCGAGAAGTTCAACAGGCAGACGGGCGAACAATCGCTTTCCCGTTTCATGCAGGGCATCATAGGACAGTTGAAGCAGCTTGGCAAAGTCCGCACATCAGAAACCTATACGGCGGCATTGGCCAGTTTTATGAAGTTCCGTGAGGGGCAGGACATACTCTTGTGCGAGATAGACGGCAACACCATGATGCTTTACGAGGCCTGGCTCAAAGGAAATGGCATTTGCCCCAACACGGTTTCCTTTTATATGCGCATACTTCGTGCCGTTTACAACCGTGCCGTGGAAAAGGAGCTGACGGAACAGAAGCACCCTTTCAAACACGTTTACACGGGCATCGGGAAGACGGTAAAACGCGCCATTCCGTTGAAAGCCATCAAACACATCAAGGAACTTGACTTGACCTTGAAACCGCATCTGGACTATGCAAGGGATATGTTCCTCTTCTCCTTTTATACCCGTGGCATGTCATTCATTGATATGGCCTATCTGAAAAAATCGGATTTGAAGAACGGAATCATCACGTACCGGAGAAGAAAGACGGGGCAGCAGCTCACCGTCAAGTGGGAGAAGTGCATGGAAGACATCATCGCCAAGTATGGCGAGAATACAGCTACCCGTTACCTCCTGCCGATAATCACTAACCCCTATTCTGATGAACGGACACAATACCGTAATGCCATCTGCCGCATCAATGTGGCGTTGAAGGACGTTGCCGGTCTGGCAGGATTGGACATACCGCTGACCATGCACGTTGCCCGGCATTGTTGGGCGAGCGTTGCCAAGAGCAAGAATATCCCTCTTTCAGTCATCAGCGAAGGCATGGGACATGATTCGGAAGAGACCACGCGCATCTATCTCGCATCGCTTGACACAAGTGTGGTGGACAAGGCGAACAGCCTTATCCTGAAAGATTTTTGACCGGATATTTATGGTGAAATGTGTTGAGCTAAAAGACGAATCTCTTGATAAGAGTTATAGTTGATATTGCAAAGGTACGCATAATATTTCAAATACCGTGTTCAATCCTCATTTATAATGATATATGAAAGGCAATTTGTGAGAATTTGTTTTGCAAATCCGTCAGATTTTGCCAGTATAGCACTGATTATTAGAGCCCGTTCCTTTGAAATATATCTCTTATCAAGAGATGAATTTCAAGGAAATACTACATAAATTTCGTACCGAATCATTCACGGAAAGGGAGAAAGGTACAAAGTTCGAGCGACTGATGCGCTCATGGTTATTAACAGACCCACGCTACAATGAACTTGAATCGGTCTGGCTATGGGAAGATTTTCCGGGACGGAAAGATTTCGGAGGTACAGACACAGGTATCGATCTTGTGGCCAAAACAGAATTGGGTGACTATTGGGCTATCCAGTGTAAATGCTATGCTGAGAATACAATCATAGATAAACCTGCTGTAGATTCATTTCTCGCCACTTCCAGCCGCACGTTCACAAACGAGATAACATTCCAAACAGCCCGTTTTTCAAATCGTATTTGGATTTCAACCACAAACCATTGGGGAACTAATGCAGAAGAGACTATCCGAAACCAGGAACCACCTGTTACGCGCATTGGTATGGCAGACCTTGATTCATCTCCTGTGGACTGGCAAAAGCTGATGGACGGTCTAACCGGCAATTCTGCACTGGTGGAGGGCAAGAAGCCTCGTGAACACCAATTGAATGCCATATCAAAAGCATACGTTCATTATATGTCAGATAACAACGATAGGGGCAAACTCATTATGGCTTGCGGTACAGGTAAAACCTACACTTCGCTGCTCATTGCGGAACAGTTGTTTGGCAACAAAGGCTTGGTGCTGTTCATGGTTCCGTCCATCGCCTTGTTGGGGCAGTCGCTCAACGCATGGTCGGCAGATGCGAAGAAACCCATTAAGGCTGTCTGCATCTGTTCCGATTCCAAAGCCTCACGCAAGACCACCAAGGAATCTGATGATACGGATGACAGCGTGGTTGACCTTGCCGTACCTGCATCCACCAATCCACAATCCATTGCATCCCAATTAAAGAAATATCGGAATCATGACGGCTTGGTAGTCGTGTTCTCCACCTACCAATCCATAGATGCCGTTTCTGCTGCGCAGCGAGAGATATTATCCAAGACAAACGGAGAATACGGCGTGTTTGACTTCATCATCTGTGACGAAGCACACCGCACTACCGGTGTAAAAATAGCCGAAAAGGATGAGAGCAACTTTATCAAGATACATTCCAATGAGAATGTACAAGGTCGGAAACGCCTTTATATGACTGCCACGCCGCGTTTGTATGGGGAATCTGCCAAGATAAAGGCATCGGAAAAGGATTGCATTCTCTGCTCGATGGATGATAAAGCCATTTATGGAGAGGAATTTTATCGTGTAAATTTCTCATACGCCGTTCAAAATGGCTTATTGACGGATTACAAGGTGCTTGTCCTTACTGTTAGCGAAGATGATGTGCCTGACAACATAAAACAAGACATCACCAATTCTACCACCGAACTGAATTTTGACGACACATCCAAACTCATTGGGGTAATAAACGGATTGTCAAAAATGATACATGGCGATGACCATCGCACATGGGATGCCGACCCACGCATGATGCGCCGTGCCGTTGCGTTCTGTTCAGCCATAGGCAACGAAACAAAAGCCGGAACGTCAAAATATGTAGCTTCGGTGCTTCCAAGAATATCCGGGAAATACGAAGAAAATCTTGATTCAGAAAGCCTTTCGCATACCGTTTCAGTAACGACACGGCATATAGATGGTTCTATGAACTCACAGGAGCGTAATGGAATCCTGCAATGGCTGGCGGAAGAGTCTGACAATGACCGTGAATGTCGTGTTGTAACCAACGTGCGTTGTCTGTCCGAGGGCGTGGATGTGCCGTCTCTCGATGCCGTATTGTTTCTTTCTGCCCGTAATTCGCAGGTGGATGTGGTGCAGTCAGTTGGCCGTGTGATGCGTACATTTCACAAAGGGCAATCCGATGAAAAGAAGTATGGATATATCATCATCCCTATTGTAGTGCCATCCGATATTTCGGCGGAGGAAGCTCTTGACAACAACAAGGCATTCGATGTGGTGTGGGCTATCTTGAACGCGCTTCGTTCACACGATGACCGTTTCAACGCAATGGTAAACAAGATAGCTCTCAATAAGCAGAAGCCAAACAAGCAGACAGGTACACCGTCTGTTACCATAGGCAGACCGGGATTGGGTACAAATGATGGAGAAGCGGAAGCACAACAAATTGAGAATGCAGAAATTGCCAGACAGTTGGAACTTCGTTTCGGGGAGATACAGGATGGTATGTATGCCAAACTGGTAGAAAAATGCGGTGACCGTCTTTACTGGGAAAACTGGGCAAAAGAGGTCGGTCTTATTGCGCACAAATTTATTGAGCGTATTTCCAAACTTATTCAATCAGGCGTACACAAAAAGGCTTTTAATGAATACCTGAAGGGATTGCAACGAGACCTGAATCCATCGGTGGATGCTGCCCAAGCCATTGAAATGCTGGCACAGCACATTATTACCCGACCTGTATTTGATGCACTGTTTTCAGATTACCAGTTTGTCAATAATAACACCGTAAGCCGTTCCATGCAGCGTATGATAGACCTATTGCAAGAACAGGCTTTTGAAAAAGATACCGAGGTGCTGGAAAGATTCTATTGTTCGGTAAAGACCAATGTGGGCGGTATTGATAATTTGGAGGGTAAGCAGACAATCATAAAGAACCTCTATGAAAAGTTTTTCAAAGGTGCGTTTCCGCTTACAGTGGAGAAACTGGGTATTGTTTATACACCGGTGGAATGCGTGGATTTCATCATCCGTTCAGTGGATGATATTCTCAAAGCAGAGTTCAACACTTCGCTGACGGAGCAAAACGTTCATATCCTTGACCCATTTACAGGAACAGGTACTTTTATTACTCGTTTGCTACAGTCCGGTCTTATCCGTCCTGAGGATATGGAGCGTAAGTATCAGAATGAAATCCATTGCAATGAAATTGTGCTGCTGGCCTATTATATTGCCGATGTGAATATTGAATCGGTATTCCATGACATTACCCATCGGAAAACTTACCTACCATACAGTGGTATCTGCCTGACCGATACGTTCCAGTTGGCAGAGAAGAAACACAACGAACTTTTCACGGAGTTCTTTCAAGACAATTCCAAACGGGTAAAGAAGCAGATGGCTACACACGTAAGGGTAATTGTCGGAAATCCGCCGTATTCCATTGGACAAAAGTCCGCTAATGACAATGCTCAGAATTTGTCTTATCCATATCTTGATAAGCATGTGTCGGAAACATATGCTGTGAAAAGTTCGGCCAATTTGAACAAATCTCTTTACGACAGCTATGTAAAGGCGTTTCGTTGGGCTTCCGACCGCATTCCGCAGAATGAAGGAGGCATTGTTGCATTCATAAGTAATGGCGCATGGATTGACGGTGCTGGGCAGGACGGTATGCGTAGATGCTTTGAAGATGAATTTACTTCTATTTATGTGCTGAATTTACGTGGCAATCAGCGCACGTCTGGCGAATTATCGCGTAAAGAAGGAGGAAAAATCTTTGGAAGCGGTTCTCGTACTCCAATTACGATTACTTTCCTTGTCAAAAATCCGGCAAAGAAAGGTCAGAAGGCAGTTATCCATTATCACGATATAGGTGATTACCTTACTCGTGAGCAGAAACTCAAAATGGTAAAAGACTTCCGTTCCATTTCTTCACAGAAATTGGAATGGCAAATTATTACACCTAATGAAAAGGCTGATTGGATAAACCAACGCGATGGGGTGTTTGATAATTTGATTCCATTAGCTCCTGAAAAGAAATTTGCTCTGAATGCTCAAAGTGTATTTAGCACTTATGCCATTGGTGTAGCAACCAATCGTGATGCTTGGGTGTCTGGATTTTCAAAAGATAAAGTTACAAGCAATATGCGTTCTATGATTGATTTTTATAATCAGCAAATAGACGAAAATAAGTTATCAACAGATACGACAAAAATAAGTTGGACTGTGAATCTAAAAAAGGATCATGAAAGTAAAGTGAGACATAGTCTAAAAGAAAATGCTTTTGTGGAAACATTTTATAGACCATTCAATAGAATTAACTTGTATTATCATCGACCATTTATAGAACGACCGGGGGTATGGAGACAATTATTTCCAACCAGCAGCAATACCAATCTTGTTATCGCTGTAAGTGGAATTGGTCAACAAAAGCCATTTGCATCATTGATTACAGATAGTATTTCTGATTTGCAGGTTGTTGATAAAGCGCAGTATTTTCCTCTTTATTGGTATGAAGAAAATAAGAATCCGCAAGCTACACTTTTTGATGATGCGGAAACAGACAAATATATTCGCCGGGACGGAATAACCGACTGGATTCTGAAAGAAGTCCGTAGCCGTTTCGGAGGTTCAAAAGCTATAACTAAAGAACACATCTTCTACTATGTGTATGGACTACTTCATTCTCGGCAATACCGTGAACGATTTGCCGATGATTTGAAAAAGTCATTGCCTCGCATCCCCCTTGTGGATAACGTGCAAGATTTCATGTCCTTTTATAAGGCAGGTAAAGAACTTGCCGACCTGCATCTGAACTATGAACAAGGCATAAACGAACAAGTTATTGGACGAGAAGATGATTATTCTTTTTTCGCTGCAATGCCTATGTCGGCTCATAAGGCTTGTGGCGTAGAAGTGAATGGCGATATGGATATTTGGCAGAACAACTGGACGAACGAAACATACCAATACTTTGCAGTTGATAAAATGAGGTTTGCCAAAATTCGTGACGAAAATGGAACGCTCGTTGCTGATAAGGCACGCATCATCTATAATGACCATATTACCATTGAGAACATCCCACTCAAAGCATACGAATATGTCGTTAATGGTAAATCCGCTATCGAGTGGATAATGGAACGCTATGCCATCACCATCGACAAAGCGTCCCAAATCAAAAATGATCCAAACGACTGGTCACGAGAACATGAACAACCACGTTATATCCTTGACCTGCTTCTGTCGGTGATTATGTTCTCTTGTCAAACAGTAGATGTGATAAATACTTTACCCATATTAAAAATTTGAACATCAAAAACAAAATAAAGTGTCGTATCATTCTAAAAATAGATTTGATACGACACTTAAAATTATTTTGGTTGACCTATATGCCACCAATTTTTGGAGTAGTCATTTCCGTTTCTATATCCTCATAATTATAGACTATTCAATCTTGTACATTCAATAAGTTTGTATGTCGTTTTAGGCTTTGCCGTAACAGGATTTGTATCTTGATATTCCATACATTTTATTTTATATTGATGGCGTTCTCCTAATGTTATACCATTGAACATATTAGATTCATCAGTTGTTCCTGTTATTCTTTTTTTATCGCAAATAAAAATCCATTTTCCTTTGTTCAAGACAGTGCCAGAAGCGAAGTAACCAACAAATTCAGTTGTTACTTCTTCCAATTCTGTATGAGTGTTTAAATAATCATAGACTCTTGAAATCGCATTTAAAGATATTGTAGAACCAGATGTACTTTTTTCTAATGTTGATTTAACCCATTTATGTTTAAATGACAACTTGTTTTTTTCCATAACCTGTAGAAAAGAACGCATACTACTTAGTGTATGTCCCTGTAACTCTTCAATCTTTTCTTTCAATTCGTCTGACGAGTCTATTGAGAAAATTTCGTCTATTTTCTGTAGGGTAGATGAAATCCTTGATGCTTCTCCAAACATATCAAATGTTTCATTTAAAATAAAATGCACATCAAAAGACGCTGCCTGTAATGCACAAGCTCTCATATTTGCTTCTGAAGCATATTGTTTGCCAAACCTTTTAATATGACAATTACGTATCATGGCTTGGTATCTATCTAAAGCATTTGTTAAAACGTTAACATCTATATTATGAGAGTTTTCAATATCACTGAATGCAATACAAGACATTATTTTACCACTTTGTAAAGAGCGTGATATGAGTTCTTCATTATCAATTGCATCATAATTACAATAGAATCCATCATCTGGCAGCATAAAAGGTTGAATCTGATTTGCAGGTAGAGACGTAGCAATAATATCATTTGCATCTTTTACCACTACATCAAAATAGCAACCATCCTCAGGATCTTGATATATGGATAATAAATCAATGATTTGACCCTTGAATAAGTTTAAACGTTTCTCGCTAATCCTAACAGCAAGATACTTGTAACATAATTCATCATCATGCGGATATAACAGACACAAATATTTTGTGTCAAAAATATCTGTCGCTATGAAGATTTGTGGTACTTCATAGAAAACAATAACCTCTATAAAATTTAATCGAATCATATTGCTTTCGGTTGAAGGGTTATTTCTCTATATTGGATTTCTGCATTGTTTAAATCAAACAATGTAGTATGCCACCAAGTATAATGATTTGCACAATTATTACTCGGAGTTTTGAGCATCACACCATATTCAGGACTCATTGTTATTTCTGCTATGCCATGTAGGTGTTTTAAATATGGCAGCTTAGCCATAGAACGGGCATCTTCTAATGTGCAAAGTGAAGACAACCCAGAAGCTTTCCACAAATTATTCCCAAAATTTCTATTAGGATATAATTCTGAATGAGTTTTTAGGTCGTTTTCTGTCATTATTTCCTCCTTCTGTATAAGACGAAACAATGGTTCCTTATTATATGCCACTACAATATCTTCAGGAGGAGTGTTCTCGGGAAGTGTTTTAGCCCAAGATACACCATACTTATCAAGATACTCTGTTAATTTCGTTGGAGTGTACATATATCATATATTATAGTCTCAATTATACATTTGCATATTTAATTTAGCATTGAACTCCACTATTATTAAATTTTAAAGTGGCGTTTTACTGAATGTGTCTGAGGCGAATCAAGCCTACAACACTCAAATGCTTTTGCAAAATTAGCGAATTATTTTCATTGTACCGCTAAAAAAACGTTTTTAATGTGCTGATGAAAAGAAATCAGATTTTATGATGGTTAAAAGTACAGCAGAAAAATGTATGAGATAAGGTTTAAGGAAATTATCACAAAAGTGATATAGTGATACCAAAATGATACTAAATTTAAAACTGCTCTTTAAAATACACTATAAGTTGCAGTAAACCAATGTATTATAAAATTATATATCTTGTAGCCCACCATCCGATACGATACACAATCAGAGCGATAAGCATGATGATTTTGTCGATACCTACGATGACTCCTGCCGTCAGTGAGGTAAACCACAGTTCGGCTGCGTCTTTCTCCATCTTCGTCACTTCGTCCACTCCGGTTTGTTCCATGGTCGCTTCTACCAGGTTCGGGTCGGAGGTACCCGTGTGAGCGACATCTGCCTGTGCTTGCAAGCTTTGGTACATCGTGTCACGTACATGGATAAGTTGCTGCACTTCCTCGAATTTGTCCGCTATTTGGGTGGCTTCTGCCTCGTACAGGTCATGCGTGTACGAGCCGATGCAGTTCGGGATGTAAGACAGGAAGTCAAGGAAACACCAACTGCTCCCACTGCCAGCCATACCCGTGTCTGCTGGCGGATACCACCAACAGAGGATGATTGAAACAGCCAAAGGACGGAACAGCTTCAGCACATCCAGTGGCTCATGTTTCACCATCATCTTGTACGCCATTCCCGCTGCCATCACAATAGCGAACAGGGCAGCCAGTGCCATGCACATTTGTAGTATCCACCAGAACGGTCCCTGCGAGCCGGTAAAAGTCGCATCAGTCAGGAACTCGTTCGTTTGAAAAATCACATCGTCTATTTCTTCTTCAAGGATATTAATACCGAAATCCGAGAGTATATTTCCGTCTGCCATACGTTTTTGTTTTTTCAGTTCCCTTTGTTTACTGTTTCATCTCCGTCGCCGCTGCCACCCGTGTTATTGCCTGATTGCGGGCCGCGCACGGCAAAGCGCGATTCGTGCCATCGGTTCACCGCATCGCGGACAATACTCTCCTTATCCAGAGTACGGTCAGCGGTAGCATTCAGTAGCGTACTTGTTATCGTAGTATTCTGCCGTTTGGCAAGGTAGCCGACAAGGATTTCGTTCTGTCGAGTTATATCCTCGTAGATGCGCAGATACTCTTTCTTCCGCTGTGCGTTGGGCATATAGGCATCTTTCGTTGCATCAATGGCGCACTGGTAGATATGGTAATATTCCGTCCATCTGTCTTTATCCTCCGGTGTCCCCCCGACAGGCAAGATGCGGTCTATGTTTCGTTTGAACCTTACCATCTGTCCGTTGACCTTATCGCCTTCAGCGACCCATGCGATGTCCGCTTGACGGTCAGCCACGTTCAAGGCTTCTATCTTTGCCCGGCTCACCAATGCCGAGTCGATGGCTTCAGCTTCGTCCGTTTGGTTGTATAGGTTGACGCCCGCCAGTGTGCGGAACGACAGTTTGTTCTTGACTGCTGCCGACTTCTTATACTTGTTGTGCAGTATGGAATAGTAGAGGTCGGGCGAGAGTGCTCCCGTACCGGTTTCCATTACTGTTACTTGGTTTTGTTTCGGCGAATCGTGGTTATAGGTCACGGATTGTGCCTTTGCCGCCGTGGTTGCAATTATTGTAACCGTCACGAGTAAGAGTATTCTGTCCATATTTACTTTCGGTTATTTGTTATTAATCTTTCAATACTCAATGTGTTTCAATCAGTTAATCACCAGGATTATTCTACATTTCTTTTTATATTATATTCATTTCTAATCCTTTCCTCTCCCCGCAAGAAGTGCATATCATCCTTTTCAATACAAATACATTTTCTATTCGTATGAATACAGGCGATTGCAGTGCTCATGCTTCCAGAGGCAAAATCAAGGACTGTGTCACCCTCTTTCGTGTATGTTTTTATCAGATATTTCAACAATGCGACTGGTTTTTGATTAACATGAATCGTTTTGCCCTCTGATTCCGCAGTTTTAAAATATTTCACACTTCGTGGGTATCTCGTTCCTTTGTTTTCATTTCTGAATGTAGGATTTGGTACCTTGTTTACTCCTGTCCAGTTACTTCCTCTCTTTGTACGATTCTCATAAGGCTCACCTTCCTCCATGATTGGATAATAAGGAGTTCTGCCGTTACAAAAGATACTGATTAGCTCATGCGCTTTTAGAGGTTGCTTTTTAGCAAGAAGGAAATTGCTTGCTTTTGACTTTTCCCATACCCAGTCGTATTTAAATTCGGCTAAATTGCCACAGCGTAAAAGGCTGCTGAACGGTTCGCTGCCAAATAAAGCCGTAGGCGCATTATCCTTTCTCACTCTTCTAATCTCCTCCCACATTTTCGAGAATGGTATTATCTTATCCCATTGCGAGGCTGTAATTCCGAAAGGTGGGTCGCATAGAACTAAATCAATACTTGATTCTGGGAGAAGAGGCATTACTTCAAGGCAATCGGCTTTATATAGCGTAATGTCTTTTTCAAAAACGATCTTTTTCATTACATCTTTTATTAATCCAAATGTCCATTTGCCTCTTGGTTATAGGCCAGATAGACTTGTTTGTACTTAAAGTTTCTTTCTCTGTTTGTACTTCTCCGAACATTCAGGACGAAACGCTTTTCCTGCGTTTTAAGATATTCCTTATCAATTTCGGTGTATAGAAGTCATAATCATCATTATGGCATTATTTACCTCCTTCCTCTTTTACCGTCAATAATCCAGTCGTCCCGCATTGCGCCATCGTCCGAAAGCACCGTCAATAATTTCCCGTTTGGTACGTTCCCGGTAAATCTTCGATTTCCAGTAGCCGATACGTACCTGTATGTATCTCCATGTCTCGATGTATGCCCGGTTCAAGTGTTGCTCAATGCTGTCCAGCGACTTGTTCACGGACTCCAGTACCATCAGCAGGTCGCTGGTCGAGCAGGCCGCTGCGCCCGTGGCATACAGCACGAGGTCGCTCACCGACTTATAGAGGTGTTCTCCCTCGTTGGCGATGTCCCGTATTGCTTTTTCATTGATAGTCAGTATCAGTGCGTCTGACGGCTCGATGTTCCCATGTTTCAGGATTTTCTCATGGAAAGCCTCCAGCATGGTCTTATAGTCACCGATACGGTCACTTACCGAGCTGTAGGTATCCTTCACGTTCAGCACCGTCCGCAGGGATTGGTACATCACGTCGATGACATCAAAGGCACGGGTATAGCGGTCAAGGTCGATATTTACTTCCTTGTATTTGCCCGTCTCCTCACGGCTGTACTCATGCAGCAGTTGGTTGCTGTATTCCAGCGTGCTTCGGGCCAGCAACAGGCTGCGTTGTTTTTTGTGGTCATTTATGTACGCTTCCACCGACACGATATCGAATGTCCATTGGCCCTTGGCGACATCGGGTAGTAGCGCAAGCAACGTAATGGCCATCAGTATAGTGCGTTTCATGGCCGTACCTCCTTTCTGCCACTTCGGGATGTCCGTGCGTTTTCTACCCAGCGGTCATGGCACTCTTCCACGAGTGTCAGCCTACGACCCTCGTCCGTATCGAGTTCCGGTAGCACATCCTTCAGTACGTCGATGATGTTCCGCTTGTAGTGCATCATCTTCTCCAAGGATACGAGGTCGGCGTATATTTTCGTGATACGTGAATCCACTTCTCGTGCGATTTCGAGGCGGTCACTTGACCAAAGCAGGTGGTACACGTCGCTGTTCGGTACTTCTTCCATAGGTTCTGTACGGGCATACTCGGTAGTGATTTTACAGTTGGGATATTCCCGTGCGATTTCCGATATGCGATTATTCACGATTTTAGTCTTTTCCTCGTTCGACAGGTTCGGATCGAGTGTCAGTACATCGGCAACGTGCGTGTCTGTGTATGCCGAAGTCAATTCCCAACTGATTTGGATAATGGCACGGTGAATCTTGATACCCAGAAAGTATTTCGGCTTCCGTGCGATAGAAATAGTCGCACGGAACGTAATGATACCATTGATGTTCGGCATCGTCGCCTTACGGACGAACGTATAGCCGCTCCATGTACCTCCGTCCTGCCAAGTGAGGCTATAGGCTGTCTTGCAATCCTGCATGATAGCCGGTAGGCGGTAGTAATCATCTGTCGGCACATCGTTCTCTGCTTCCGCTTCCTGCTTTGCATCTGCGTACTCCTTCTGTTTTTGTTGCCACTCGGCAAGTTCGCTTTTCAGTTCCTCGATACGTGTCCGGTTGGAGTTATATTGTTGCCGGTAAGCTGCTGCGTCTTCCACGCTCGCCTCGGCAATTTTTTTCAAAAGGTCGGCGTTTTCCTTTTCCAAGGCACTAATCTGAGATTGAAGAACGGCGACTTGATTGTCCGCTTCCCGTATCAGTGCGTCCAGTTCTGAAAGATCCAGTTCGTTCTCCGTTACCGAGGTCTGCATGACACACTCTTTGGAGTGGGCATCCAGTGAGCCGCCACACTTGCGACACTTGTATTGTGTCGAGCCTTGCCCCAGCGTCGCCCCGTCTGAACAGGTTACACTGATGGTCACGCTTTCGCATCCCTGCAATTTTGCGGCGTCCGTCGCCTGATAATAGTTCCGTGCATCGGATGCTATGTAATAGACATAGCCTTCCTCGTTGTCATTGAACTCCGAGAGGCGGGCATTGAGCTGCGCTTTGAACGTATTCAAATCCATCGAATAGGAGTCGAAGACATCCTCATAGACCACCTCCATCCGATTCCAACTCTGTGTCACGTGTATCTCGTAGGCGTATGCCTTCTTTGTCTGTTTGTTACCCTTACTGATGATATAGGCCTGTTGTCGGGTATTGATAGTATAGGTGTAGCCATCGTTGCTATTGTTGAGCTGTTGCACTCGGCTTCTTGACCATCCGGCATACCGTTCTGAATTGGCGAGGGCCTGCTCCCGTTGCGAAGCGTTCGGATAAAATCCCGGATCACTCGTGTTAAAGCGTGTCCATGCACCCCCGTTCAATATGCTGTTGTCGTCTGTCGGTGGGTAGTAGTCGCATAGAGAAATGCTTCCTTGATCACGCCGTGCGATATACCACCGTTGCGTGTAATAGTTCCCGACAGCATTGTCCATATAGTCGGTCATCCACGATGTGAGGTCGTAATTGCTGAAATTGAACAATGCGGCCACGCTATCCTGACCGCCCACCATGTCGATTAGCAGACTGCCGATGTCATGTTCCGCCTGCTCGAAGAGAGTACCGTAGTGTTCATACAGGTTGCCGATTTCATTGACTTTGCCACCCAATAGGTCATGGAACGCACTACTTTGCAGTAGAGCGTCACCGAGGTTCTCCATACCTGATGTTGCCAGCCCTACGCCCATGTTATAAAGGTTGTCAATGTCGCCCTTTAAGTTCTCAATCGTGAAATTGCCCGGCACTTTGGTAAAGTTGTCCAACATCCGTTGCCAATCGGTACCGCCCAGTTCTGCGAGGTTCAGCAAGGTGGCAATGTCGCGGTCAATTTCCAGAAAAGCGATGTCCGAGAACGACAGCGTGCTGTTTGTCACCACACTTTCGAACTGCATACACAGGCTCTTCGTATCGTCGCACACTTTCATCAGGTAGCTGCCCCAGTGGATTGCTGTTTGTGGTGAGCGCAGCATCAGCTTCGCCACCACCCATATTTTCGGCATGATTTTTTCTGCCACCATGTGGTAAATTCGACGATAGTAGTAATTTTCCGTGCTGCTGCACCAGATGCCAAGGTCGGACAGAGCCTTGTGTTCCAAAAATTTGGAAGAAAATATCCCTGCTGCCGCCACTTCTGCCGCCGTATAGTGTTTCAGAATATCATCCACCTGCTCGCGGTAGTAGCTTTCGGCTACTGCCTCCGTGCCGAATGCTGCGGCCATGGCCGCCACGGTACGAGCGTCATAGTTCACGCTGTAATATTGTGCGTGAACGTGCTGTGTCAGGGCAGGCAATAGGATAACCCAAAAGATAAACAGCCGTTTCATCGTTTCAGACCTCTTTTATGTATTCCGGTTCCTTGTGATTGAAATACCACCGTTCAGATTCGATACAATTCTCCGTGACAAGTCGGCAGAACATATCATGTATGATGGTAGTATCCTTGATGGCCCTTTTGATCCGGGCTTCTTGGGAGCCGAACCATCTCAAAAAGAAAGGCTGGTTTAGATAAGTTTCGCGCACGGTCTGATAACGTAGCCATCCCAAGTCACTTAGTCTTTTTTCACTCATCGGACTACTGTTCAGTTCCCTGAATAGTTCTTCTCGAAACCTGTTTTCATCGAAGACAGGTTTGCTGTTACATAGCCTGTCGCACATATCGTAAAACTCCTTTTCTTTGGGGTTTTCTTCATAATACCGGTTCAAATACGCTTCCAGTTCTACATCGGACATACCCAACCGAAGGGAATACTCTGCCAACAACCGTTCGATGGCGGCTACTTTGTCCGGTGTCATGTCATCCATGCGGAGCAGGTTCTCCTTGGACAGCATACAAAACTCCCGGAGGGACAAAACAGTGAGTTCCGGATTGCTGACAGAGATTTGTTCGCGCGTCAAGCTGCTTTCAAACCCCATCATATTTATCCCGTAGCCCAGTGACAGGGTGATTAAAATCCTTTTCGTTTTCATTATGATGTTATTTTAGTGGTTAAGTTCAGTACACATCCCGCTTCATTAACTTTCTGCGCAAACGGCAATGCCTTGCCGATACCGCTGGTATTCCAGTCGCGGCAATATGCCTCGATAGCCTCTTGGTGGCTGCATTGTAACTCGCGCTTGTAAAGCTTCAGAGCCTCTTTCTCCGCTCGTTCGGTCGTGTAAGTCATGTAGCACTCGCGCGGTTCTTCCACGCCATAAACACCGCTGGTCGTGCCCCGACGGATAAACACCTCGCGGAAGAAGCTGCGTCCTTCCTTGTTTTCAAGGCGGTTAATGGTAAAAATTTTCTTACAGTCCACGTCCGTTAGGCCAAGAATCGTCTTGATGGTGTCGAAACGTTCCTTGAATTTGCTCTGGTCAAGCAGCATCACCACATCCGAGTTATTGATGATGGCCTCTTTCACGATTTCGCTGCCGATGATGTCTTGTATTTCCTGTGTCACCACGCCCACACTGGCCCAGAATTTACGCGCTGTTTTGTACATAAATTTAATGTACTCCGCCATCAGCGGGCTGGCGATGGCTTTCCATGCTTCCTCGATGACAAGGACTTTGCGGTTCTTCTTGATGCGCATTTTTTGCAAGAAAACATCCATGATAATCAGCGTGACCAAAGGAAAAAGCAGCGGGTCATCTTTTATGCTGTCGATTTCGAAGACCACGAACGTCTCGTCGAACAGCGAGCTGTCCATGTTCTCGTTCAGCGTTTTTTCGTGGTTGCCGCCCAAATAGAAGTCCTTCATCATATAGCGGTATGTCGAGAGGTCGATGCCCGTGATACGGTTCTCCTCACAGATATCCGGGATGCGCTGCACGGAATATTCATAGAAAGAGTTGAATGACAGTTCCTCCACTTTCAGTTCCTTGCGTCGGCCCTCTATCTTGTCAATGATACCCTCGATGCGGACCGCGCGTTCCCGTTCGCTTTCGTGCCGCTTCTCACTGCTGTTGCGGTCATCAATAACGAGGCTCTTACGCAAGTCCTCACGCTGTTGGGGTGTGAAGCCCTCGAAACCATTGAAGTAGGCGTCGTAATATTCCGTGATGACGTGCTCTATCAGACGGTCTTCCGTCTTTGTGACCGTTCCCTGCGTACCTTTCCAGATAAGCAAGACGAGGTTTTTCAAGAATCCCGTTTTTTCTACGTTCATCTCTTCCCGATTGATGCGGAACGGATTCATCGTGATGGGCCGTTCCTCGGTATAGCTGATATACTTGCCGCCGAAATACTCGCATAGCCCCTCGTATGAGTTACCCGTATCGACCATTACCACGTCCGTCCCCTGTTCATGCAACTGGCGCACGACGGAGTTCATGTGGAAACTCTTTCCGCTGCCCGAAGGCCCCAGGCAGAAAAAATTCGAGTTGTCGGTCAGCTTGTTCTTTCCCTCTTTTCCCGTGATGTCGATAGCTACCGGAACACCTTGACGGTCAGTATAATAAATTTTTATCGGCGTTTCCTCACTATGCTGCACCCGTTCCTTGTACATCAGGCATACCGCAGCGTCGGAGAGGGTCAGAAAACGGTCATATTCCTCGTTCAGGCTGTAACAGTTGCCCGGAAATGAACTGACGAACAGTTCCAGTTGGTTGTATGCACGCTTACTGATATGTATGCCCATGCGCCCAAAAGCGTTTTCCAAGTGATTCGTGCATTTTTGAAGGTCGGTGTCGGCAGGCACGCCCACCACCATGTTGAAGTGCGTGTACACGAGCAGTTTGCTTTCACGGGCTATTACGTCCTGTACCTGCTTGATGTCCTCTACGGCCATTTGGTTACTCGGATTGGGGATGCTTGCGTGCCGGTTCTTCTTTTTGTCGAGTAATGCCAGTTCACGCTTCTGACTGGGCAGGAAAATAATTTGGTTGTACACCACCGTTTCTGCGTTCGGAATATTATCCACCACCGAGACAAGATCCACTGGCATCTCGGTATTATTCACCTCGATATTGGTATAGGGACGTATCAGCGAGGGGAGTGCGGCGCAGTCCACGTCCACGAGGCTGTACACCTTACAGCGTTTATCACCCATAGATACCGTTTCGTCGTCAGCCTTGACATTCGTCATCGAGACCGTACGGTCTTTGAAGTTCATCGCAAAGTAACGGTCCACATATTCGCTTGCCTCGGCTTTGTTCAGGAATTTCACTTGTACACCGCTGTCGCGTAGTAGGTCTCGAACCTTATAAATCTTCACGAGGAAATCGCGCCATTTCTTGCTATCGTAAGAGAAAAGACGGCTCTTCTTGGCTTCCTGTGTGATAGTCAGATAGCAAAGGCTGTCCGTGTACGGACGCCCATTAAAATAACGGAAGTACGATGCTGAGAGAAATTCTTGATTATGCTCCGGCTCGTTCGCGAACTGTTTTCTCACGAAGATGTCCTGTTTGTGTAAGGCATATCCTTCGCCCAGTGTTTGCGCAAGGGCAGAGAATAGATGCGTGAAATCGTAATAGCTGTCAATGTCCGCCGAATACTTCTGTACCGGATTTTCGATTTTCAAGACGGCGGAATATTCACCCGTCTTGGTGTACAGCACACCCACACCATCTGTATCTTCCACAGAGAAATAGATATTCTGAAAGATGTGCTTGCGCTTGCCGCCCGTACCGAACGTATAGACTGACAAGGCCATACCCGTACATAGGGCGATGAAAAATAAAATGATATATAGGGTCATTCCGATATTCGTTCATTAAATAGGGGCAGGTCTGCCTCGGCTGGAGGCGGACCCGCCCGCGTTCAACAATCAATCAGCCACACACATTGCCGTGATGGTTTTTCTTATAGTCATACTTTGTGCGAATAGGCATACACATACACTCCACGTTTTACATTTTTGCTGTGCAGCCCTTTTCGCTGTTTGAGGATGATAAGCACGATTCCCGCAGATAAGACAGTTGCCAATACGACCAGTCCGGCCACAAAGCCCATAAGACAGTAGGCGGCGATAAAGCCCACAATGGCTCCACCAGCCACGCCTGCCGCCCAATAGATGTAGCGGCCTTGTAATCCCATCAGCTCCAAAGGCCGTTGTAACCCCTTGAACAGCGGATAATCCGGATAACGTCCGTCATTAATCATTTCTTGACTGTTTATGCGTTAATTCCGAAGAACAGAGGTAATGCTTGGGCTGCCGCAATCAAGAAAAGGCACGCCCCAACTACCATCATGATCTTCTTCTTGACATCCTGTTCCTCGTTGTTCATGGCGATATACACCGAAATGGCTCCGATGATGGCCACGACACCAGCAATGGCATAGCAGAGTTTGACCATGACAGGAACGTATTTCACAATTTCCTCCGCTACGGTTGATAGAGCTGTCGTACCGGCCGAGTAATCGCCTGCCGTACTTTGAGCCATAGCAGGTATGCCTCCCAACAGGGCAATGATTAACATTCTTACTTTGGTGGAAACTTGCATGATGGTTTTCTTTGCCTTTCGGCACATTCTTTTGAATTTCTGAAACATATTTATTACATTTTTGTGGTACTCTTGTTTTTTTTGAATTTATTTTACACTTCTGTCAGCCACCTATATGCGGTAGCCGAAGAAAGCAGGGAACACGATTGAAGCACCAATGATGAAGAGGCACGCACCGACAAGTGATACGATAGACTTCACCACGCCGTCCTCGCCTGTGTTCATTTTGATATAGATCTGGAGCGCGGCAACGACTACGAAAACCGAGGCGACAGCGTAGCAGATGTACAGCACGTACAGCATCATCGTCACCACGAAGTCGTGCATCGTTGCCAGTGCGTCTGCACCCCAACTGTAGTTTACGCTGCCACTTTTGGCGAATGCCGCATAAGGGACAAAGCACAGTGCACATAATATTTTTTTTGCTTTCGACATTTTACAATCGGTCTTTGAGAGGTTTCCACACCAGTTCCGGACGGTTGCCCGTCTTTCCTTTGGCAAGCATCGCTTTGTACAGTTCGTCTGCCGTGTATGCGTCTGACAGGTAGGTCGCGGTTTCTTCCATCTGTTCCTCCGCTTGGGCTTTCAGGCGTTTTAGTTTCTCCGCCACGGCTATCTCGCCATTATTGTCTGCGGTTTCCGTCTCCTGTGGTGCAGGCGAAGCGGTAGGGGCAACATCTGTTTCATATTTCTCATTACCCACATTGAATCCCGTATCGCTCTCCGTCACGTACACACTCTGTTCATCTTCTGGCGCACCGAGGTCAAATACCTCTTCTTCCGGCTTGCCATTTCCTTTTTTTCCATAAAGGTCCTGCACGATGATAACTGCATAATAGACGAGATAGGCAACCGTCAGGACAATGGTGAAAATAAAATATGATTTCATATATTTTTGTATAATATGATTTTTATATTTGGTTGTGTGTGCAAAATAAGAATGGATAATTTGAAAGATAAAATTATTGATTATAAAACGTATCGTTTTAATATAATATTTTTTCAAAATCCAAAAATCATATTTCAAAATCATATTCAAATATAATTTTAGATAAGAAAACAGGAAAAGTCGGGATATAAAAAAAAGCCCTCCGTGATGAAGGAGGGCTTAGGGAGCGGTTTTTTCATTGTTTCTTCCCACGTAAGTAGTCGTTCAGGTCTTTGTAACCGGCATAACAGTTTGATTCGTTATAGACGCATCTGCCATACATCCCGGCTATGGTTTCCACTGTCTTTTGTCCGGCAAGGTCATTGTCAAGGTAACAGTGAATATACGTGTATTTTTGCAAATACGTTAATGTCCTTTTCAGATTACTGACCGAGTTCATAACAAGGTAGTCACAGGGGGCATTAATGCAAATGGCACTATCGTCCGTCTGTTTTAGGGTTAGATAGGACAGAAAGTCCATGAATCCTTCAAATAGGCAGACACGGCTCTGTGCCTCACCACGCGATTGGGGTATCAAGGAAATGTCCTTGTTCTTGATACATCCTTTGTAATAAGGGTTTCGTACCTCGTATCCACCGGATATATTGCCAAAGGCCAGTGCAAAGTAACGTTTCTGGCGCAGTTCGTAATGGACTTCCTTGCAGAACATTCGTCCGATATCCGAATCAATCATACGTGAATGGAGATATGAGAGCAGTGCGTGGTGTCGCAGCGGCACGATAATCAAATTCTTCATGTCGGCTTCCACTGGTCGAGAGGTTGCGGGCAACGCCCGGGGTCTCGGCAGCGACACACCATTGACATACCGTTTGATGTATGCTAATGCTTCACTCACACTTTTAGTTCCGCAAAGGTACTTACCCAGTTCCACAAGGTCGCCTCCGGTGGCCTCGCCAAAATCATACCATTCATTCAGCCGGTCATTGACTTTGAACGATGGCGTCACCTCTTTCCTGAGAGGCGAAAGATACCAATATTGCTCTGATTTCATATACTGCGCACGGTGGCCGAGCTGGGCCAAAAAGTCCACGATACGCACTCGTTTTGCTTCGTCTATGGTCATATTAAATTTCTTTTCACTTGTTTGTACAAAAGCGGTTTAGTTTAGTTTGCGCCCCTATATATATAAATACTAAATTAAACTGAATTATATAGGTCCGCGCCCGCTCTCATTCTTCATCGAAAAGCATGGTTTCTGCCTGTGTCATGTCATAATAAAAAAGTTTATCTCGTTTGATAACCAGTTTTAAGGTGTCAGTCAGATATTGCAGCAGTTTGACCATTACGTTTCTCCCACGCTTAAATCCGATTGCCTCGTAAGCAGTCATCATGGCTTGCAGCATATTTTCAAACCCACGGATGGGTTTGTCTCCAAACGCAGCGGAAAGGGCTTCACGGTGCTGTTCGATGCTTAGTTCCATAAAACCCGTCCGTTGTTTCGGTTTCTGATGTGGGGCATTCTCAAACAAATGCCCTTCTGCGAGAACCGGGAGCCCACCCTCATTGACAGTGAAAGCAAAAGGTTTAAACTCTTTCTCACGGATGTGTAACGCATGAACTTCGCTGACGTTGGGACAATCGTTGTTTTTGCTGATGACCAGTACAGTCTCCGCCTTGTTGCTCATTTCTGTACCGATATGCCCGCGCACATTGTTATCTCCTTTATTCAAGTGTAGCACACAGTGGATATGCAGGTCATACTTTGATGACCATTCCATCATCTTGTTAATGACTTCCACGGACTCACCGGTACTGTTTATGTCAAGCATCAGGTCACGGATACCATCGATAATTACAAGTCCGTATCCTTTTCTTTGGCGTAAGGCGTAGTCGATGACCCCAATGCGTATGGCCGGAGAGTATTCGCGCAAGCAAATAAAGTCGAGGTTTTCACTGTCGGTTGTAGTGGGCAGTCCGGCAAGCCGCAAGATGCGTTCCAGTACATTATGACAATGGAAGCGGCTCTGCTCCGTGTCCACGTACAGAATCTTGCGTTTACCTTCCGGGAGGTGCGCCCGGTAGTTCAGCACTTGTTTCCCTGCCAGCGATGCAGCGACAATGGCCGAAACGTTAAATGTTTTTTTTGATTTCGCCTTGCCGGTTGATGCGCTGAAGTTGCCGAGCGTAGCAATGGTCGAGTTGTCTATCCAGATAATCTGTGGCGGCGTTTCATAGGTATCCGTCGCCCGAATCTGCGAGGCGGAGAGGATATCCGATAAGAAATCCTCCTCCGGCCTCATATCCACATTATATTCAGTTCTTCTTTCGTTTTCCATGGCGTCTTTGATTAAAGAAAGGTTGTGTGGCAGCGGCCTCGTTTGCCATACGTGCTGCTTCATCTACGGTTGGTTCATAATTCTGCAAAAGCCATTCGTCCAGATCTTCTTTGGCGAAATATATCATTTTGCCACGTGGCTTGTAGTGCGGAATCTCCTTGCCTGATGTTAGCTTGTACAGCATACTCTCGGATATTCCGATATACATACAAGCCTCTTGGAAGGTAAACACCTGTTTGGTGGTATATATATTTTTTTCCAGCAATGCGATGCGTTCCAACAGACTTTCTATCGGATCTAATTTCTTTAGGATGGCTTCGACGCTTGTAAGCCGTTCACTCAGCCGTTCCATGAATGTCAATCTATTATTTTGCATAAATGAGTTATTATAAATTTAGACAATGAAGTATATCCTCCGTTATGTAGCGCGCTAACGGAGGTCAAAGATAGGGCAACCCAAAAGGTCAGCGTGAGTTTGTACCGTGATAGTAACCACGTATCACGGCAACTGTCACGCTTTTACCTTTCACATACTTCGCTTATTGGCACTTCTTACCACTCTCTCAGTTCATCAATAGCTCGTCTGATACCGTAACCTGTTGATGTCATGTTGTTACGCAAGGCAGACAGAGCGGATGAAAGGCTTGAAGCTGAAACGAATCCTTTTCCATCCTTGGTTTGCAAGAACCGCCCACTACTAAGAACGGACTGCCATTTGGCTTGGATAAACGAGTGCTCAAGGAGTGTATCAAACAGGATGGCCACATGGCGGATATTGTTTACACGAATACAGAATCCTTCTTTACAGGAAAGCAGGGCTTCCATATCTTCAACGTGTAGGGTAGAAACGCAAAACAGATGATAAGCATTGGCACAAGCTGTAATACCTATCATCTGTTTACGAGTGAGATTGCATCCAAAAGAAAGAGGATAAATTCTTGTCGGTCCATCTTTGCAGCACGTGACGGACTGTGATGGTGGCACAAACGTATCATACGTTCGTTTCAGTTCCATACACTTCTCGAACGAGAAGTCTGCTTCGGTAAAAAATGCTCGGATAAGATGGGAGCAATCGTTTAATAGCCCCTTGACGATATGAATGTTCATTTCATGGCAGTTCCGGCAGACCGCATGGTCACAGTCGATATACCGGTGGCTGTTTACGAAATCCTCCACGTAACGGTAGTACTGCTTATTGCCCGTCACGACATCACGGAGATACATTGTTTTTGCTTCAACGAGCAATGCGAATAATTCTTTCGCTACATCCTGTTCTGCAACAAAATGGTGCAGATGTTTTTTCCCTCCAAAAAGAGAGAGGGTCATTGTTAGGTCTTTTCATGATGAAATATTTTAAATTGGATTTATATGATATATTATAAGAGTGTTGCTCCCGAAAGAGAATCCTGTCGGAACAACACCCTTATAAGTGGTTACATATCTGATGTTCATTGCATTGTCAATCGAATAAACCGTTGGTCAGATTTACTGCATCGTCTTTTTTCTTATTGACGATTTTGGCATACACTTGGGTCATCTTTACAGATGTATGACCGAGCAATTTAGATACAGTGTACAAATCGGCCCCCAATGTCAGCATCATTGTGGCGAACGTGTGGCGGGCGGTATGAAAGGTGAATCGCTTGGAAATTCCGGCGGCTTTGGCCCATGGTTTGATAAGCTGGTTGATACCAGAAGGCAAATCGAACACATGGTCGTCTGCTGTCTTGTCCCCACGTTCCGGCATCCACTTCAACGCTTCATTGGAGAGCGGAAGGTAAATCGGTTCTTTCGTCTTCTGCATGGCTACTGCCAAGCGGTATTGGCCGTTGTCAATAAACACATCTTTCCATTGCAATCCGATAATGTCACTGATACGTAGTCCACAGAAGCAGGAGAACAGGTAGGCACTTTTTACCCCTTCGTTCTGCATTGGTGTAGCGATTAATGATCTCACTTCTTCAATAGTCATATACGAACGCACACTTTCCGGCATCTTGGGCTTCTCCGATTTTTCCATTTCGTTGAATGGATTCTTTAAGATCCGTTTCGCACGGACAGCGGCATTTAACGCACCGTTGAAAATCTGGTAATAGGTATTACGCGTAGAAGCCGAGATGGGTTTTCCTTTGGGATGGTAGTTTGTCAGCATATAGTCGATATAGCCGTGGCAAAAAGTGAGGCCAATCTGATTTAATGTGAATCTTTCTCCTGCATACTCTTTCAAGATACCGGTAACAGATTTTATCTGGCCTATGTTTTTCTTACCACGTTTCTTCTGTTCCTCTTTATAGAGTTGCATCCAGTCCAGCAGATAAACCTTATCCTTGTGATTCATGATACCGGCTTCACCACTTGTCAACTCTATGATACGCTTCGATTTGATTGCATTTGCGGCAGCCATTGTCGTTTCGTTCTGTTGGCGGGCATTACGATCCGTTTCCGGAATAAGATACATTTTCAGATACTCGTATGTCCGCTTACCATTTCGGTATATATCCAGATACAAACTCTTGCTGCCATTGGCCAACTCCTTCGTCCGAAGACGAATCGGCTCCTTTACTTTTATTGGCTTTCTGGTCCTTGGCATATTTGTGTCCTTTTATTCGTTATTTCCTATCACAAAGGTACAAATAAAAAACGAAATCAAGAAACAAACAAGAAACAAAAATGTACCTAAAAAGAGCAAAGCAACTGAAAACGTAGAAAACAACTGAAAATAAAAACTCGTATATAAATTATTGATATATAGATGATTTATCTATATTTATTTGGAACTTGTTTTCATTTTATATATGTCTTTATGATTATTGGAAAGTAACAGATAAATTAAAACGCAAAGTATGTTAACACAAGCCACACAAGCAGCAATAGCGATCCTGCATGATATTTCTACAGGTATCTACTTCCGTTCAGCCAACTTCCAGTTTACAGAGGAAGAATGGGAAAATCTGTTCCATAAATTAGAGGAAGGACATATTATACGATTGTTACCGAACTGTGAAGCAAACATAATATCATCCTACGTATTGTGCCGCTCCTTGAACGACCTTTCCTTATTAGATATACTTGAAGCATTGGGCGAACCTATTTATTGTATCCGCCCTACTCCCGAATCCCTCTATTTGCAGAATATGCAAGTCGCTCAAAAGACAGGCGTGCTCAACCAGGTTACGCGGATGCTTCTGACAGGAATCAAAATATCCGACTGGTAACCGTATAGTACACATAAAAATGACACACATCAACTTATGAAAAATAAACCTACATATTTAAAACGCCTCGCTTTTCTTTTCGGTTTACTATTATCCCTTTCTGCTGATATCTTTGCACAGAAGGGGCATACCGAAGAAATTTCTGTCAAGCCTGCCTTGCTTCATTTCCGCTTTGACAAAGCTTTGGTAGACAGTGGCTATATGGACAATGGACGCACATTACGCCGTTTAGATGAACTTTTCTCGGACAGTATTCCGACCGCACGGATAGATTCAATATACATACTGTCTTTCGCTTCGCCCGAAGGTGTTCCGTCCTACAACAACCGCCTGGCAATGCGGCGTTCTCATGCGGTGAGGAATTACCTGATATGGAAATATCCCCACCTCGACAAGTGCCGTATCCTTCCGTGTCCGCAAGGTGAAAACTGGCAGGAATTACGCCGTATGATAGCAGAAGACGCGAACCTGCCCAAACAAAAAGAAGTGTTGCAAATCATTGATTGCACACCGGAAACGGAAAAGCGCAAGGCGCAGTTGAAAAAACTGGATAATGGTATTCCCTACCATTACATCCGCCAAAAGATATTACGCTATTTGCGCAATGCTTCCATCTGTACGGTCAAATTATATGCCGACACCCTGCCGGCTCTACCCGAGCCTGTCTGTGTAAAGCCGGAATACCAACGGCAAGAACCGTATGCGCATAATCTGCCGAATCCCTTGACAGAAGAAACAAGGCGAACTATGGAGCAAGTCCGACAGCAGGAACAGCTTGCAAAAAATAAACGCCCGCTATTTGCCTTGAAAACGAATCTTCTGTTCGACGTCGCCATGATGCCGAATATAGAAATAGAAGTCCCCATCGGCAAACGTTGGTCCATAAATGGTGAATATATGTTCCCGTGGTGGCTGTTCGACGGCGACAAGTACTCCATGCAAATCCTTATGGGCGGTCTGGAAGGCCGCTACTGGTTGGGAAGCCATCAGAAGCGCGAGAATAGCGAAGTGCTGACCGGGCATTTCTTCGGGTTATATGCCGGAGGAGGTAAATACGACCTTCAGTGGAAAGAGAACGGTTATCAAGGAGAATTCTTTATTGCTGCAGGCATCAGTTACGGCTGGGCAACACGGATTGCACGCAATCTGCACTTGGAATTCAATATAGGTATTGGTATGCTACGTACCGATTACCGGCATTACCATGCACGGGACAACTACCAGACCTTGCTCTGGCAGGAGAATGGCAAATACACCTGGTTCGGCCCTACAAAAGCCAAGCTCTCTCTCGTCTGGCTGTTGAACCGTAAAGTGAGGAAAGGAGGTATAAAATGAGTGATAAGTGGTTAATAACAAGCAGCGGACAGCTACTGTTCTTCTGTCTCTTATGTGTTTCCATCCTGCTTGTCTCCTGCGAGCGTCGTGACCTGACCTACTATGAAGTATCGGAGATTACCCTAACTGCCGACTGGAATGATTCGGGATTGGACGACAAAGAGCAAAAATACGGTGCCACAGCCGTGTTCTATCCGCGGAATGGCGGCGAACCGAAAATCTTCATGATGGGTGACCGTTCGGGCGACGCAGTACGCCTGCCGATGGGAGTGTATGACATCATTGTCTTCAACCGTTCGTTCAACGATTTCAGCAACATTGCTTTCCGTGGCAACAGTTATGAGACACTGGAAGCATATGCCCGCAAAGTGGAGACGCGTGTGGACAAAAAGACACGTGTGGAAACACGCACAATCATTTCCTCCCCCGATGAATTGGCGGCAGCCACGCTGAAAGGTTTCACTGTTACGGAAGATATGCTGGGAAATTATAGCCAGACCACCTACGGGCGGACGGCTCCTTCACGCTCGTCGGAAGAGACGCCGGACGGACTTTACCACCTTCATTTCGTTCCGAAAAAGCTGACCCGCGAAGTGTCCGCCGTGCTTCATATAGAAGGACTGAACAACATACGTTCAGCAACCTGCCGCTTGGGCGGAGTGGCAGAATCTATTTTCCTTGCAACAGGAAAAACATCCGCCAACACGGTGACGCAGGAGTTCACACCGTCAAATCCGGAATTCTCGCCCGGTTCTCCTTTCAACGGTACGTTGAGTTGTGAGTTTGAAATATTCGGTCTCAACGTTATTGATAACAACAACCTGCATCTGGATGCATTACTGGTGGATGGAAAAACTGAATTTGAAGGGGATTGTACCAACGTAAAAATAACGGAAAACGACGACGGAACAGGGAGCGTCACGCTTATTCTGGAAGCCAGTACTGAAAAAGTGCCGGACGTAAAACCAGAAGGAGGAGCCGGTTCCGGCTTTGATGTGGACGTAGACGGATGGGGGAACGAAATCAATACGGATATTCCCATCAATTGACTCTATAAAGATGAATGTGCAATAAATTTATTAATATATAAACAATGAAAAACTAAAGCTAAGAAACAATGAAAACGATTAACGCTATGATGTTATCGCTTGCGGCACTGACGATAGCAGGCTGCTCGCAGAATGAAGTGACAGAAATCAGTCCGGACGCTCACCCGCAGGTGGGATTCGGTGTGTACACGGGAGTACCAACCAGAGGTGTGGACATGACTACGGAAAGTATGAAGGATGATCCGACAGATGCCAATAAATATGGTGGATTCGGCATCATGGCCTACTTTACGGGACAAGATAACTTTGAAACTGTAAAGACCACGGTAACCCCCAGCTTCATGCACAACCAGATGGTAAAGTTTGACGGAACCAACAATGTCTGGACGTACTCTCCGGTGAAATACTGGCCGAACAGACAGAATGACAAAATTTCTTTCTTCGCTTATGCACCTTATGAGAGCGACTGGCAGAACGGCAGCAAATCAGGAGTAATCACCTCGGCAGCCACTGCTCCGGGTATCCCCTACATCAAGTTTAAGCTCAAAACAACGGACAAACTCGACAAGATGGTGGATCTTGTGGTTGCCGACCAGCGTGACAAAACGTATACGGCCGAAAATGGAGGCAAGATCAGCTTTACCTTCGAGCATACGCTCTCGCGTATCTCCTTCCGCGCACAGTTGGGAGCCGGTGACTTCGATGGTATGGACGGTACGAACAGTTTCGTTTATATCACCCACATGTGGATTGTAGGTACGGACCACAGTGCTGACGGCAGTAATCTTTCGCTGATAGACCCGGCATCGCCCGTTAATGCGAATTCCAAATTCTACACCAGTGCCAAATGGTCTGAACTTCACTGGAACTATGAGGCGGATGCCACTATTGCCCAGGCAGACTTCAGTCTCGACAAGATGCTGAACCTGGAAAGTCCGGGTATCGATATATCCACCCCCGCCGCAGGACATGACGCACGTACACAAGGTATCCGAATCACAAAAGCGTCACAAGGGACAGCAGAGAAGGCCGTTCCGCTTTTCAAGGATAAAGAGTACCTTTATCTCATTCCGGTAGGAGAAAAGAGCGGCACAGATCTAACCCAAAACAAGGGTTGTGCCAAAGGAGACATCAAGATAGGTTTCCATTACGATATCGTGTCCAAAGATGCGACTAATGCCGGCAAATTCATTGCCAGCCATGGGGAAGCTTTCATCGAGCTACCGGCAGGACACATGAAACGTAAGGAGTCTTATTTGTATACTCTGAAAATCAATCTGCATAAGATTGAGATTAGTGATGCTACGGTCACTCCATGGGAGGATATCAAAACGGAAGCAACAGTAGAATAATCAAACGCTGATTCCGGCAACCAAAGCCGGCACATCAGACCGGGCAGGGTTGAATGTCCCTTCCCGGTCACCAAAGAAAATGAAGAAAGAAGAAATATGAAGAATCGAACGATAAAAGCCGGACGGCTATTCATTCACAAAAACGGGATACGCGCCGGAGTCTCCGTCTTTCTCCTGACGCTGCTCGCTGCATGCGGTGCGGACGACAATGTCCCGGACATGCCGTTGGGAGACCGTTCCATCGGTTTCTCCACCACGGTGGAGGATACACAGACGCGAAGCGGAGCGCTTGCCACCGGCAATCTCCTGTCTATGGGCATCTTTGCCTACTACACCGGCAGCAATGACCTGACGATAAGCGAAAAGCCGAACTTCATGTACAACCAGGAAGTAAAACGAAGCAATGCCTCCTCGCCGTGGACCTACAGCCCGGTGAAGTACTGGCCCAACAACCCGGGCGACAAGCTCACTTTCTTCGCCTACGCCCCGTATGTAAAGGAGGCAATCGGCAGTAACCCATCCTTCCGTCCAGCAACGGATAAAGGTTATCCCATCCTCGATTACATCGTGTCCGCCAAGGATAATGACCAGACGGACTTACTTGTCTCTATCCCACCGTCGATGAACCTGACCTACGGAACGAACAACGGCAAAGTGAGCCTCCACATGAGTCATGCCCTGACAAGAGTGTCCGCATACGTGAAAAGCGGCGATAACGTACAAGGGAAGCAGGTGACCGTTTTCTCCATGCAGGCCACCAAGAAAGCCACACTGATATTCCGTGACCCTACGCCGTCTTATAATAAGTATGCCAGCTGGAGCTATATAAACCCTATAGAGATGATTACCGTATCTCCTTCGGCCACTCTCCCATTCGCCGTACCGGCCGTGAAAGACGAGAAAAAGCTGCTTGCCGACTTCTTCCTCCTACCCGCCGCCAGGATAAATGAAAGCGACCATAAGTTCAGTATCACCTATACTACCGCCGGAACGGCCAGCAGTGGCGATGCACCTGTGCAGACGGTGACATTGAGTAACCAGACGCTACCCTCGATGGATAAATGGGAATTCGGGGCTTACGTCAGCTATACTTTTCTAATAGAGAAACAGAAACTTACCGTCACTGCCACCTCACACCCCACATGGGGCGATGCCGGAACGGGTACCGTCACCGGAAGCGTAGTCATCACCTACGCCGTCAATCCTTCCGACCCCAACTGGAGTAACGGCGGCTCGGGCTCGGTGGATGGTAAGCCCGTAGTGACCCATTCCGAAGCGGGAGATGCCTATTGGGAAGAAGGTAGTACGGATATTGTGGTAGTATCCTAAAGAAAAACAATATAACCCGATAATATATAACACTACGATGAAATATCCGAAACATTCTTTTTTTATCCTTTTTTATTTCTGTATTACCCTCGCCATTCTTCTACCGGTGGCGAGCGGTTGTACAGATGAAAGTGAGGAAGCTATGGAGACAGGCAGCCCCACCAGCAATATGCCCGTTCCCCTTATTGTCCGTTCCACAGTGAAAAATTTCACGAACGAGAACCATCTATCCGGTCAGGATGCGGCATCTTCCGGCCAGCCTGCCACCCGAGTGCCGATAGAGGATGGCAACGTCACGAAATTCAGTGAAGGGGATGCCGCCGGTATCTTCGCTGTCAGGAACATCGGGACTTCGACTGGCGTCATCGTCGACAATATCAACAATACCAAACTACTTTACGGTACGTCTTCGGAAGGCAGTACATGGACTCCGGAAGCTGCCGTAACCCTCTACTACTATGAGGATGTGACTTATGTTGCTTATTATCCCTATAAAGAAAACATTACGATAGACCCTACAAAAAGCGTAAACGAAATCACCGCCTCCTTCGCTACAAAGACCGAACTGCAACCTGCAACCGACCAGTCTACCGACGAACTTTACACTGCCAGTGATTTGATGACCGCCAGTGGTCAGGCGACGGACAGCAGTGACCCAACAAAGAAAACCCTCTCTCTAGCCTTTACCCATAGCTATTCGCTGCTGGTATTGAAAACCAATGTAGCAAAAGCGAAGTATAAAGCGCCCGACGGAAGCTTTAAATATCATCCGAAAGTGACCGCTCTGAATGCGGATGCCACTGCCACAGATGTGGTGATAATGGATATAAAAGCGTATAAGATTGCAAACGGAGTGTTCCGTGCCCTCATTAAGCCCGCCCCCGGCGATTATATCAGCGGAAGCTACACGACCCATAAAATGCTCATTAAATATAATGAGGCGCTCGCTGGTATGGCTGGTCTGGCCGCGGGACAATTATTCGAATATGAGGTGAATGTTCCCATTCCCGGAACCACCGGTGCCACAGAACGTGCCCTTCAGGTAGGTGATTTCTATTTCGCCGACGGCACCATCTGGCCCGGAGGAATTGACACGGCGGAAGCAGATCCTCCGAAGACCATTAAAGATTCTCCTATAGGAGTAGTATTTATGGTAGGAGCCCTGCATGACGGTGACCGTCCTTCAGGGGGGCTATATTTTGGGGACCCTCTGATTAGCGCTTATGAATGTAAGCATGGGTTGGTGGTCTCAAAGGACGGAATTTCTACGAGTCAAAAGTGGAGCGAGAATCCGGAAAGTGTCGCTTACTGGCTTCAAGATAATCCATACCTCGATCTGTCGTCCAACATTCTGGTAGATACCGGCACACTTCAGGGATATACCAATACCAAAGTACTGGAATACTATGCCGATAATTCATCTTCAGGAAGCCAACTCCACATTATCAGTAATATACGCCAGTTCAGGCAGTATAACCCAGCTCCCGCGAATAGCAGTGGCTGGTATGTCCCTTCCTATGGTGAAATGTCGTTAATCGTGAGCGGAAAAGGAAAAGACACCGGAACGGCAGGCTTGACCCTGTTGAATGCGCAACTCGGTAAAGTTTATTTCGGGCTCAAGCTCAATCAGTATCCTTTCTGGACAAGTTCGGAATATTCCGGAACGCAAATGATAGGGGTGAACACGGATACAGGCGCCATACAAATCGAGCTCAAGGCTAATCCGAAAAGTATGCGTCCTGTACTTGCGTTTTAACCTCTACCTCCTAAAATATCAATAGTTATGAAACAGATAGTCAGATATTGCTTAACCGCCCTGCTGATATTGGGCGGATGTACGAATGAAACGGTATTGCTCCCTTCCTCCAGTTCTCCTTCCGACACGGACACAGGCGGACGCACGCCACTTATCATCCGCGCCACGGCAAGCGGATTCATAAACGCCGGACAGCCGGGCGATAGCCCTACCACCCGCACCCCTGTGGAGGACGGTCTGGCAACAAAGTTCCAGCCAGGAGATGCTATCGGGATTTTTTGTGTCCGTACCGACGAACACACCAACGAGTATATATCGGAAGATATCAAAAACCTCAAGCTCGTTTATACACAGACATCGGATGGCACAGGTATATGGACAACCGAGGAGGGAACCGACGGACCTGTTTACTATACCGATGCGCAAACTTATGTGGCGTATTCCCCCTACCAAGCGGACCTCGGAACAAATGCACGGAACGAAGAAGAGATAAAGGAAATTCTGCGGTTGCAAATTGCTCCGGAGGCAGACCAGAGTACTCCGGAGAAATATGCAAAATCCGACTTGATGATAGCCAGCGCCACACCTCTGGCAAATGCTTCGGGCCAACAAATGCTTACGTTGAACTTCCAACACGAGTATGCCTTAATAGTGGTAAAGCCAATGGAATCTATCTCGTACGTTCCTCCAGCAGGGGAAACAGGTTTCAGCTATCACTCTCAAGCAAAAACTTGGGTAATAGACAAAAATCTTGTAACACCAATAGGTGATCCTAAGATGCAAATTTACGGTTTCGGCACTGCCTGTGAAATGGAAGATGGTTCTTTCCGTGTACTGACAGGGACCGGCTATAGCGATGCCAGTATACAATGTCGTTACATTACGGACAACGGTGGACTACTACCTGTTGATGCTACCGGCATAACTTACTCATCCAGTTTCTATCCGAATAGGAGATATACATTAGAGGTACATCCGCTACAGATGAACAGGGAGCAAGAGCGTGCGCTTCAACCCGGTGATTTTGTATTTCAGCATAATGGAAAGATTGAGATTTATCCCAATGACGGAACTGTAGACCCTAATGGAAAGATACCGGATTATGATAAGGCGGTAGGAATAGTGGTGACGTGCGACCCAGCGAGGATGACGAATGCAGATAAAGCATCGGGGTGGAATCATGCCTATGTAATGGGGCTGGAATTGCTTCCCGGCAGCCTTATTCGTTGGGGAAACGAAAACACACCCACTTCTTCTCTTCCTACAATCAGCGGGCCTGAAGCCGGAAATGACATGAGTGGCTACACTTACACGGAAACGGTGCTGGGCAAATCGGACCTTAGTTCCTTCCCTATATTCGCGGCAATAAAAACTTACCGTGATGGACACACCATCCCCAGTGGTGTAAGCCGTAGTCTGTGGTTCATTCCGAGTATAGGTCAGTGGTTTGATATAGCAACAAATATTATGGGAAGGTCACCGGCTGATTTTGAATCTGTTAGTGATGCGGCATGGTCTGATCAAACAAATGCGCGCGAGATGTATAAAAGGATAGATAGCCTATTTGATAAGGTAGGCAAAACATTCTTATCGAATGATGGTCAGATCAATATCCTTTGGACCAGTTCGCAAGATAGCAGCCCGTCATGGGCATGGACATTTATGGGTATAAGTACTGCAACACCTACTGTGATGTTTACAGGACAGCCCAAAACTATGGATACGTATGGTTGTACTATCACTGCCCATCCTTTCTTCGCTTTTTAAGAACACTGTGAACTATATTCAAAACACCGTCTAAGAAAATACGATAATCATGGAAAACGGAAATAAAAAGTCTTTAATCAGCAGTATCATCTTTTGTGTTGTACTCTTCTTACAGTCAGGCTGTACAAGCGAGATAGAGATTGAAAACATCGGTAACGGAAAATCGGAGGTGCACGACGTTCGCCCTCCTTTTACTATCCGGGCAACTGTGAGCAGCTTCACCGGACTTGAAGTAACGGATAAATTGTCTATCGGTAATCCTTCTACTCGTACCGGAGAAGATGGTTACACCACTGTGTTCAAGCCGGGGGATGCTATCGGTGTCTTTGCTCTCAGAGACTTTGAGACGCCTAATATAGCTACAATAGACAATGTATATAACCTCAAGCTGGTTTATAGCGAGACGGACGGAGTGGGTACATGGCTTCCTGAATCCGGCGATACACATGTGCTGTACAGCTATGATGAAGCCCTCGATTACGTGGCTTATTATCCTTATCGCGCCGGTATCACCATCAAGCAGGATGACATGGCACATATCAATGCCGATCTCGCCACTAAACTGCCACCTGCCCCCGACCAGTCTTCCCCCACAAGCTATACAGGAAGCGACTTGATGACTGCACATGGAAAGCCGGTGGCTGATCCCACCAATACAAAAAAGAAGGTGCTCACACTGGACTTTAAGCATCAACATGCATTGCTGGTATTCAAACCGAGCGAAGGTTTTCTACGCTACGTATCACCAGACGGTGGTTTTGAATATCGTGATGAAGCAAGAGAACTGTTAGGCAGTCAGGCATCGGAAGTTACGATAAACAATGTCAAAGCATGTCCCATGGGCGACGGTTCATTCCGTGCCATTATACCGACTTCACTTTCTGCCGCTTCTTTTACCCCCTCGGGTAAGTATGTCCTGACAGACGGCAAAACTCTAAATTTCACCGGAACTCCAATGACCGCCGGAACACTCACTGCCGGAAGATATTACACTATACAGACTAATACCCAGTTAGGTACCAAAATACGCGGATTGCAATCCGGCGACTTCTTCTACCGGGATGGGAAACTATTGAACCGGGATATAAACACCATCCCCGACCCAACGAACTGTGTTGGTATCCTTATTACTCCGGCGGGCGGCAGTGATAGTAACTATGGAGGAAATTGTGTTAACAACACTGTACATGGCCATGTAGTATCTGTCTATGATGTAGTGACTTGCAAATGGGGACCGAACGGAAATATCGGCACCAATACTTCTGACTCGTGGAACGACTGGCGGGGGTACCAACTTACTCAAAAAATGAAACAAGATGCAGATGCCAACTATGGTGGGCTTTCGGCTGATAATTACGCTGCCGCTTATTATTGTCTCAATTATGGTAATACAGACAAAGGAAAATTGACAGCTGTAAATAACAGTGGCTGGTATTTCCCCTCAGAAGGGTTTATGTACTCATGGGCCATATTGCGATGGGGAGATATAAATGCTTCTCTCACCAAATTAGTCAGTGCTGGATATGGACAAAATATTGGTAGCAATCAATATTATTGGGATGCCAGCACTGCCAAGAGCGATTCACAAGCAAGAGTGGTCAGGTTAAATTCCGGGAGCATGGGGGCAGTCGCTAGTAGGAGCAATCCTTATAAAGTCCGTGCTGTACTGACATTTTAGGATATAAAAGGGAATTATTGATTAAAATCAAAAGAACTTTATGTAAAAAAAGAGATAAAAACGTACAATAAAACATTCACTTTCACACAAAAGAGTATGTTCTATTGTACGCATGAATATCATATATTCCCCATCATACATACGACCGATATATGTGCATGAGAGTTAATCAAAAACACTCAATATTTATCAGTCATCACAAAAACCAACTCCCCTCCCTTCATAATTTCCGAATGATGTATCCTGAAATTCTCAACGGGTTCGCCATTCCACGTTACCGACTTCACATACTTATTCTCATTCAACAATCCTTTTGCTTGCATCGTGAACGTTTTATCATTCGGTAATGAAATAGTAACTTCTTCCACCTGTGGTGCTCCCAATATATATTCTCCCCCAATCGGATTCACCGGATAGAACCCCATTGCAGAGAAGATATACCATGCTGACATTTGTCCGCAATCATCATTTCCGCACAATCCATCCGGTTTGGGGAGGTAAAAACGGTCAAAGATTTCACGAATGAGCTGTTGGGTTTTATAAGATTGTCCGGCATAGTTATACAAATAAGCTACATGATGACTGGGTTCATTGCCATGTGCATATTGTCCGATAAGTCCGGTTACGTCTTGCGTGAACCCTGTATTTTCTGCGGATGATTCTAAAAAGAATAAAGAATCCAGTTTGTTAACGAACTTCTCTTTGCCTCCGAGTAAATCGATTAATCCATCCACGTCATGTTGCACGTGCCAAGTATATTGCCAGGCATTTCCTTCTGTATAATCTCCACCGGAAGTAGCAGCATGAGACAATAAGAATGTATTAAAAGGTGTACGCCATTTTCCTTTCGAATCCTTTCCCCGCATCATAGTCGTAGAGGGATCCAACAGATTCTTGTAGTAGGAAGCCCGGCGGGAGAAATAAGCATAATCTTTCTCTTTTCCTAAAGATTTCGCCATGCGGGCTACACAATAATCATCATAGGCGGACTCTAATGTACGGGAAACCGACTCTTTGGGGATAATGTCGAAAGGATAATATCCATAACGATCATAAACCTCCCAGTCCGAATGTTGATGGCTTACGGTGGAACTTCCACGGATAGCGGCATACGCCTCTTCCACGTCAAATCCCCGGAAGCCTTTCAGATAGGCGTCCACGATGACAGGGATAGCATGATTGCCTATCATGCAATGTGCCTCTTTTCCCCACAATGCCCAGATAGGAAGATACCCCATCGTGCGATAGTGTTCGAGCATACTCTGTATCATTCCGTCCACCCGCTCCGGGGAGAGAATGGTGTACAAGGGATGAGCTGCACGATAGGTGTCCCAAAGGGAAAGCGTGGAATAATAAGAGCCCGTCTTCGAGGTATACACTTTATCGTCAGCACCCCGATAACGTCCGTCCGTGTCCGCCATGTCGTTGGGCTGGATAAACAGGTGATAAAGCGAAGTATAAAAATTCTTTTTCTGTTCGTCGCTACCCGTCACCTTTACCCGATCAAACAAGTTGTTCCATTGTCGGCGGGCTTCCATACGAATCTTGTCAAAGTCCCATCCCGGATTCTCTTTCGCTAACGCCGCTTTCGCGCCTTCCAGGCAAACAGAAGAGAGCGCTATTTTCACTTGCAACGTATCACCTTCAGCAAGGTCGAAATCAAGAATCAGTCGTTTCGCCTTCTCCCCTCCTGCCGACGGAAGCACTTCACGTACAACATACGGTTTGTCAAAAGAGATCACATAATAGTATTGTCGCTTTACCCAATTTTCTACCACTTGATGCCCTGTGATGGTATGATTGTCGGGCATATCCATTTCAGCAGACAAGACATGCGTTTTCAGCCGTTCTTTATCCCAAACGATCCCGCTCTGAAAGTCTACCAGTAAGCGGGCAGGAGCAGCGGAATGATAAACGTAACGATGAAAAGAGGTACGCTGCGTGGAGGTCAATTCCACATCCACAGCAGCATCCGTCAGTCGGACGGAATAATATCCGGGAGACGCCTTTTCTGATTTTTTATCAAACTTGCTTCTATAAACTCCGTCCTTCACTTCCCCACTGAAAGGCAATAGAAGAACGTCTCCCAGATCGGGACACCCCGTCCCACTCAAATGCGTCTGGGCGAAACCGATAAGGGAATCATCCGCAAAGTTATATCCGCTACAATACTTCCATTCGTCATTACCCGTTTCGGGGCTTGCTTGAATGAAACCGAAAGGTACACAGGCTCCGGGAAAGGTATGTCCGTTGTCGGAGGTACCAACGAATGGATCAGCATATCGAATATAATCATCATCCATGTCCGTCCGGAAGAACAATGTTCCATAACCGGGGCCATCACACCATTTGGAAGCGCCCTCTACTGACATCTTGGAGAGAACCTGGCGAGTATATGGCATATCCAATCCCTTGCGGGTGACGTAATGATTGTATACGATCTCATAGATTGGCCGAAACACTCCCCGTAATTTGTCCGAAATTGTTTGCCAGTTGCAATATCGGCCCGAAATATCAGTCCACGTAGTAAAGGGAACGGATTCTCCCAAGTTATATTTCGCTGTATATTCGTAACCGGTCAACAGACGGTTGTCAAGAGCGGCGTACATCTTCTCATCCCCTTGGTTGTAAGCGGTTTCACAGGCTTCCGCCAAATTACCCAAGCCGAACATCACGTGGTCTTGGTCGCGACCGCTCTCCTGACACTGTCCGTTCTCGCCGATATAATTCTTAATCGTTCCGTTGTCGTGCCCGTTGTAATAGAAGTGAACTGCCTGATTGTAGAGAGCCTCATCTTCTAGGAAAATGCCGAAGGCCATGTATGTTTTGGTAGCAGCAGCCCCCCAGTTGCCGTTTGTATATGGTTTCGCCTTGAAGAAAGTGTCTAATACAGGAATGAATACCGTTCGCAACATCTTCTCCCAGCCGGCAATCTCCGCCGGAGTGACTTTGGAATAGGTATGTTTAATTAGTTCTGCCGCATTCGCCAACATACTGCCTTGTAGAGAGGCGCATAGTGGGTCGTCATTGTCGTTCGGACCTATCAGTTTCAGCGTGGTGCTGTAAGCATTCAATATCTCTATCGACTTGCGGGCGTGGGCTTCATCTCCGGTAAGGGTCCACATCAAGGCGTTGAGATAAGCTGCCTTATGATCGTCTTCGCTAGGGCGTTTGGTATGTTTGTTCACTCCCAAGCGGGCTATCACCTCAAAAGGGCCTTGCATCTGATAAGTGGACGAAGCACAAGAATCAGCTTCGAGCAATCGGCAAGAACTGTAAGCCGGCTCTATCCGGTGATCTACGTAATATTTCATCCTCTCCAGGCTCTCTTTCGTATGGAGAATACCCGGATGCATGAACTTGTTCGCTTCGGACAAAGATTGTCCGGCACGTATCTTCTTCCATCTCATGAGTGCTTCAATGTAATAATAATCAGCATAGATAATAGAGGCATCTATCTCATCGTCGGCTGGATAGTGTCCGGTAGAGTGCAGCAGAAGAGCAGGATTCTTATCACGGCTTTGATACTTCTTCGTAGAAAGGTTGCGGAGCATCTTCTCCGCCAATTTATAATATTTATCTGCCCGCTCCTTATCGTCTTCCAGCGTCGACAGTTCCAACAAAGCTGAAGCGACAACTGCCGCTGCCGAAGCATCTCTGGGAGCGGTTGGGATATCGGGAGCATCGAAGTCCCAATAAGGGATCAAGTCGGCAGGCAGGCGACGGATGTAGAGGTCTGCCACTTTTTCGGCAAAGCGAAGATATTCTTTGTCACGTGTTTCACGATAGACCATCGTATATCCGTAGATAGCCCATGCCTGTCCGCGCGCCCACATCGAAGCATCGCTATATCCTTGATGGGTGATTCCTTTGATGAGTTTTCCGGAAATGGTATCGTAGATAGCTACATGGTAACAAGAACCGTCTGTACGGAAATGGTTAGCTTTCGTCACACAAGCATGAGACAAAGCGATATCATAGAGCCTCTTCCCTCCTCCATGCTTGGCAGCCCAGAAAAGAAGTTCCAGATTCATCATGTTGTCGATAATCGTGTTATGAGGCCAATTGCTTTCTTTCACTTTCCAAGGCCATGATAAGATAGTACCTACACGGGGATTGTAAAGTTTTGCCAGTTCGTCCGCACTTTTCAACAGGATATCTTTGTAATAGTCATCTTTCGTTAGACGATAAGCATGACCGTAGCTACAAAACATTTGAAATCCCATATCGTGACTGGTAACTTTGCCCGACAGAGACTCCAGCAATTTTGTAAAATGAATAGCTTTTTCCTTTATCTCCGGCTCATGACTATATTCGTAATCATACCACAGGACTCCCGGAAAAAATCCGCTTGTCCAGTCGTGGGGACTCACCATATCCCACGATGACTTACCGGCTTCAATAGCTCTCGGAAGTTTCGAAGAAGTTCCTATCGCTTTCAATGTTTTATGTATTTGCCGGTTACAGTAAGCCAGTTCTTTTTCTTGGGCACCGGCTATACAGATAACGCATAAACTTATCCACAAAGAGAGTATTCTTTTCTTTATCATTTACCTATATTTTAATGATGTATATAATAACAAGAGGGTGTATCAAAAGTCTACAGTAACTCAAGACACACCCTCCCTTTATCCTCTTTTTACCTATTTTTTTTTACCTTATAATTGGAAGGTGATTAGTTTTCTTCCAAATATTTAATCAGTTCCGCTTCGTTTCTAAAGGATTTCATCCATTTAACGGTATAAGGAGCTACACCGTCCGGATATTCAAGATCAGCAATCTTCAACTTGAGAGACATATTGAATGATTGATCCGTAGGTATCGGCTTACCTAACGTGTAACTTGCTCCCGTCACCAAATCCCAATAATAAACGGTACCATAATCCTTCTCAACGATAGAATAAGTGCCATGTCCGTACTGGTTACCTTTATCATTTATTAAAGATCCATATTCGGGAGAGTCAAACGTTATCGCTTTCTTTGCTGGAAGACCTTTTATAACTACCGCTACAATAGGATAATTACCTACGTGGAAGGTTGACTTTCTCTCTATATCACCTCTATATTTTCCATTGCTTTGCAAAGCAGGTGTCACAACCAAATTATCTCCGTCTGCTGCAGTCGTTGCATTGGCCGTAGCGACCTTCCATTCGGTTCCTTTCGCATCAATAGCTCCTTCACTCGGCGGCATACCCGATTCTGTACGGAACAGTAGTGTCCCATATCCCGGATGATCACACCACATTGCATCCCCTTCCGGAGAGATTCTGGATATCACCTGTTGCGTATACGGCATTTCCAGACCTTTGCGAGTTACGTAATGATTGTAAGCAATCTCAAATACCGGTCGGAATTTTCCTCTATCGTCATCAGAGATATTATTCCATCTCACTCCTGTCACATCCGTGAAAGGTTCAAAAGGCACATCGTATCCGAGATTATACTTAGCTGTATATTCATACCCTTTCATAAGTCTGTTTTCCGATGCGCTCCAAAGCGTCTCGTTGCCCTGATTATAAGCAATTTCGCAGGCTTCTGCCAGATGTCCTATCCCCAGCATCGTGTGGTTTTGGTCACGTCCGCTTTCCTGACACTGTCCGCTCTCCATAATATAGTTCGTCAAACTTCCGTTGTCGTGCCCCTCATAGAAAAATGTCACCGCTTCGTTATAGAAACTTTCGTCATCCAAAAAGATACCGAATGCCATAAAAGCCTTGATAGCAGCGGTTCCCCAGTTGCCGTTTGCATAAGGAGATTTGGCAAAGAAGTTTCTCAATACCGGAATAAATACGTTACGAAACATATTCTCCCAAGATTTGACATCCGTATCTGATACCGAAGGATAAGTATGTCTCATCAGTTCAGCGGCATTAGCAAGAAGAAATCCCTGCAAAGCAGCGCACAGAGGAGCGTCATTATCACTCATGTCGATCTCACGCAATGTGCCGGCATAAGCATTCAATATCTCAATCGACTTTTGAGCGTGCGCCGGATTCTGGGTAATACACCACATGATAGCGTTCAGATAAGCAGCTTCGTGATCTTCTTCGCTCTTAGTTTTGGTAGGATGAGGAGTCATATCTGGATTAAAACGAGCAATAGTTGTAAAAGGACCTTGAATTGTATATGAAGCAGAGGCCAAAGAATTCTGCTGCAACAGTCTGTAACAATCTATGGCAGGAGAAACATTCCCATTCACAAAGTTCTGCATTCGGGTAATGGAAGCTGTCGTGTGTAGAATACCGGGATGAACGAACTCCATAGAAGGTCCCACTTCCGTATAGTTGGGATTCGGATTGGGCGGCGGAGGCGTATTATCTTCCTGACACGAAACAAACGTAAACAACAAGCATAATATCGGTAGTATATATTTCATTTTCATATGAATATCATTTTAAAGGTTCAACATTCGATTACCAACCCGGATTGTTACCCAATTCGTGACCATTGGACAAAGAGTTCAGCCACTGCAAAGGAATCGGACGCAATTTAAATTTATTCTCAAACGACTCTTGTGTCAAGGTAGTCTTGATTGTCCCACCATAGATGTTGGATACATCCCAGTTGTACTTCAACACACGTTCCGCCAGTTTGCCGGTGCGTTGCAAGTCGTTCCAGCGTGATCCTTCACCAAGGAGTTCTTTGGCTCTTTCGTCCAAAATATTATCTATCGTGACATTGGAATAACGAGAAAGCCCACCCTGCGGAGAATGTTTTTCAGCACGGGAAACAACGTAGTTAATATATTTTTCGGCATTGGACTGGTCGTTATTCATCACTGCCGCTTCCGCCGCAATCAGACAAGTTTCCGCCAAACGGAAGAGATAGATATCACGCGTTCCCGAACCGGATTCGTCTTCCCTATACTCCGCGTTTCCATCTTTGAATTTCCAGATAGGAAGACAGGTACGAGAAGTTGAGTTCGTCGTCTGATAAGCGTGTTTGTAGTAATCATCATTCGCCCAATTTGTATCATCCCCCATCGGGTAGTTGAATACTTTGTATCTTACTCCATTCTTGTCCGTTTCAGCCCAATACTTATATTCAGGATCGGTAGGTACCGGGAAATAGATAATCTTATCACCTTTGGCGAACACTCCATCTACAGGAGTAGTACACTGGAACCAGTTCTTACCTGCATCCTTTCCGTCTGTGGAAGTACTCGCATTACCATTCAAAGGACTCATAAAGGTCACAGAAGGACGTCTGTCTTTCTGCCAGTCATACATCATATAAGCAAATTTAGTAGGAATCGCTTCTACATGCATACTCGCATTACCATAATAACTGTCTTTTCCCAACCCCAGCCATCCGCCAATAGCATAAGGCATCATATACCATTGATTCCAGATATTGGTGTTGTAGTTAGCTCCGTCAGCAAAACCGATAGGGAAAATAATTTCATCGTTTATCTCATTCGACTGACGATGAACCATCGCATAGTCATCCAACAACTTATGTCCGGAATTAAGATATACATCTTCCGCATCCTTGAATGCGTTTTCAAAATCCTTCGGATCGGCATATTCTTCATAACCACGTGTCAGATAAGCCAACGCACGTATATGCTTCGCAGCAGCTTTGGACATGCGTCCGTAGTTGGAACCCGTTTGACGCCAGGGAAGAACACTAATGGCTTCTTCCAAATCTGTAAAAATCTGCTGGTAGAAAGCGGCGCCATTCGAATACTCGACAGTATAGCTCGGCTCTTTAGACTCGTTGATTTTCAACGGTCCCTGTCCCCAGTTCCTCACAATTTCAAACAAATACCAGGCTCTCAACGCTTTGGCCTCCGCCACAAGCTGTGCCAACGCACTGGGTTCTATTCCATCAGGGTCGTCTGTCTTCAAAATGACACTCTCCGAACGATCGATAGCAGCATTTACATTATTCAATGCATTGAAATAAGAACTCCACATCGCATAAATCGTACCGTTATTTGACTGATAAGTAGTGGTATACTGATTCATTGCCGCTACTTCCGTCGGATAATTCTGTGTGAAGACATCCGTACCTTGTTGTGTAAATATCTGATAAGTAGTCGTATTATAGATATTTTTCAAGTTTGAGTAGCAACCTACAATCAGACTCTCATATCCACCCTTTGTCTGATAGTATTTGTCCGCTGACTGACTGGAATGGTTCACTTCGTCCAGAAAATCAGAACAAGCAGTCATTCCAAAAGTAAATAACAGAAGCGTATACTTCAAATATCTTTTGTTTATCATAGATCTGTTTTTTTAAAATGAAATATTAACACCAAGTAAAGCATTCATAGTCATACCGTCCGTATCTCCAATGTTGGTAAGATCGGGCTGTTCGGGATCAAGCCCTCTGAACTTCGTAAGAATGAAAGGATTCTGTACAGTCACATAAATACGGGCGTTATCCAGTCCCCATTTTGACATCAGTCTCTTGTTTAAAGTATATCCCAACGTGATATAGGAAACTTTCAGGAAGTCTGTTCTTTCATAAGCAATATTACCTCTGGAACCCATCTGTGAAGGGCGTCCCATGGTATTCGAAGGATTCTCCGGCGTCCAGTAATTAGTTCGCAGATTGTTGAAGTTCTGGCTGTTCCATTCCAATGCGAAGTTCTCAAAGAAACGGTCGTACTGTGTGGCTCCCGCCTGGAAATACATGTGGAACGAAAAGTCGAAATCATAGATTTTGAACATATTTGTCATACCTCCTGTCCAGTCTGGTGTTCTCTTTCCGTCGATGATATAGTCATCGTCCGTCAGCTTGCCGTCATTGTTATAGTCTTTAATCTTGAAGTTACCCGGTACACAACCATATTTTGCAGCCTCTTCTTCTTCTCCCAACTGCCATACGCCGATTGTATTTTGAGTCCAGTTCGTATCTACCGGCTTACCAATAAAACGCTTGTCAGAATAGCGTCCTCTCATGCCTTGCAGATGAATGGAGTAATTGCTAAGATCTTCTTCATCAGCCAGACTTACGATTTCGTTTTTGTTGTAAGCCAGGTTGATGGTCGTATTCCAGGCAAAGTTCTTGGTCATGATATTCGCGGTATTCAACTGCAACTCAAATCCGCTGTTTCTTACGGAACCTACATTCGAAGTAACCGACGAATAACCCAAATGAACAGGAATATTACGTTTCATCAACAGGTCATTGGTAGTACGATTGTAGTACTCAATGTTACCCGAAATTCGTTGGTTTAAGAAACCGAAATCAAGACCTACGTTATATTCTGAAGTACGTTCCCAAGTCAGCATCGGATTGGCAATGTTGGCAGGAAGATTTCCCACGGAAGTAGACGTTCCGAACGGATAATATACAGACCCCGAAATGGTACCTTCGGATGCATAAGGAGACACAGAGTTGGTATTACCCGCCTGACCATAACTGAAACGCAGTTTCAGGTTAGACAACCAATCCAGATTCTTGGCAAAGTCTTCTTCAGTGATTCTCCACGCAATAGCTGCGGAAGGGAAAAGCGCCCATTTATTTCCTTCGGACAAACGTGAAGAACCATCGTAACGTAAGCTGGCTGTAAGCAAATATCTATCCATCAGCCCATAGTTGATTCTACCTACATAAGACATCATCGTCCACTGGCTGAAATTGGAGCTCAAGCTCTCGATAGCTTCCCCATTCAGGTTATACCAAAGTGAATTGAAAGACAAATCCTTGCTTGCACCGTACAATCTGTCGTACTGATACTTTTGAGCGGAGAACACTCCGGTCGCAGTTATAGAATGAACGGACTTCTTCCAAGTATAGTTCACAATGTTATCCCAAATCCAACTCAATGAATTATCTTTCGTCGCATTCGCCTTAGCACCTTTGGCAGTTCCCTGCTGTGCCTTTGTCCACACTCCGATATAATCCCCCATGGAAGTCTGTGTAAAATAGGGAGAAAATGAAGAAGTAAGCTCTAAGTTTTCAATAGGTGTTATTTTAAGATAAATATTGCTTTGCAGGTTGAGGCTCTTCACTTGCGAGCGCTGATTTTTGGAAGTAACCAACGGATTGAAAAGATTATTACCAGAATATTTCCATATTTCCTCACCTGTCACCAGGCTATTGGGATGTTGAGTAGGACGCATACGGAACACATCACGCAACAAGTCCCAGTTACCTTTTTCACGAATACTGTGAACCGCATACATACTTCCTCCGAAAGAAACATGCTTATTAATAGTGATATCTATTACCGAACGCAAGTTGTAGCGTGTATATTCTTGCGGCTGAATCATACCATCTTCGAAATAATAGCCGCCAGAGAAACCGTATTTCACAGCTTCCGTGCCACCAATCGCCGACAAGCTATGGTTTGTCATAAAAGCAGGACTGGACACAGCATCCAACCAATCGAAATATTTACCTTCTTTCACTGCCTGCAATTCGGACGGGTCGGTAAAAATTTGCTCGTCTCTCTTATAAATATAGTTGGGAGCTCCGCCACGGGTAGCCTCTCTCGCCAGCTGCACATATTCGTCACCGGACATCATATCGGGCAAGTTTGTATAAGATCTCACACCAACATAACCGTTATAGGAAATTTTCGGCTTACCAGTCTGCCCTCTTTTAGTCGTTACAATGATTACACCGTTTGCGCCACTGGAACCATAAATAGCCGTTGCCGAAGCATCCTTCAGGACGTCAATCTTTTCAATATCGTCCGGATTGACAAAATCCAGATTACCGCCGGGAACTCCGTCAATAACAATCAAAGGAGACGAAGAGGCAGTGATAGAGTTGATACCACGAATCTTTATATCATACCCTCCACCCGGTTTGTTATTCGAACGTGTGATGGTCACACCGGACAACTCTCCTTGCAACGCACCTGCAGAGTTCGTTTTTCCACCTCTAAGCAAAGTTGTATTGGAGACAGAAGCGACAGAACCAGTCAGGTCGGACTTCTTCACAGAACCGTAACCTACCACCACTACTTCGTTCAATGACTTCGCATCTTCACGCAATACAACATTCAGAAAGTTTTGAGCGGATATTTTTATTTTTTGTGTCGTGTAACCAAGATAAGAGATTTCAACCTCATCCCCTGCTGCTACTTCCAAAGAGAAATTACCGTTCATATCCGTTATCACTCCCTTTTTTGTTCGGGGAACGATCACATTAGCCCCCACCACAGGAAGGTCTGCTTCATCTTTTACGATACCTGTTATCTTCTTTTCCGAACCGCTTACGCGTCCGTCTTTGTTTGCAGAAGAGACGTTGGGCTTTTTAGCCAAAATGATATGACGTCCTTTAATGGTATATGACAAGTTGGTCTTACTTGCAACCGCACCCAGGACATCTTTCAAAGAACTGTTCGTTTGATTAATTGTGATTCGTTGTTGCTTGTTGATTTCGTCCGAATCATAGAAAAACAAATAGTTGGTCTGCTTTTCTACCATTCGTAACACAGTCTCGAGTTTCTCATTTTTTACTGATATCGATATTTTCTTTTCCTGCGCATACACGTTACCAACTATGCCCTGCAGAATAAATAACAACAAAACAGCAAAGGTTATTTTTGTATTTTTTATGCTTCTTTTTAGGGCAAACCCATAGACAATAGGCTGTTTATTCATACATTTGTAAGTTTTAAGATTAAATACTATTCCGTTCGAAGGAAGTTTAATTTAGGAGATGCATGCATCTCTCGGAGAGAAGAGGATTCGCCAAAATCTTCTTCTCTTTTTTTAAGGCTAACTACTGTTCATAATAATGTTTTATTAGATTATACGGCTCAATTAATTGTCACTTGCCGATTATTAATACTGTATCGAATAGGGATTGAAATATTAATTATGTCCAAAATGTCTTTGATGCTTTGCCCCCGATAGAAAGTTCCGGTAAATCGGCGTTCTTCCAACTTATCAGACTGTATCCGGAAACTAACACCGTATATATTTCCCAATCGGGCTAATATACCCTCTAAATTCTCTTCATGGAAATAGTAATAACCGGAAATCCATGAGGTGTAAAGAGCCGCATCTACTTGAGCCACTTTATAAGTACCTTTGTTTTTGTGATATATATATTGTTGATTCGGAGTTAAAACGGTTGAAGAACTGACCCTCTCACTAACCAAACGAATGGAACCTTCCAATAATGTGGTGGTTACCACGGAATCAGACGGATAAGCGTCAACATTAAATTTCGTCCCTAAAGCTTCTATTTCCTGCCCGTTCACAACTACGATAAAAGGCTTGTCTTTCTGCTTGGCTACATTAAAGAAGGCTTCTCCTTCCAGATAAACAACACGCTTATCTTTTCCATATTGCGGATCATAGCAGAAATTAGTCTGACTACCCATGCTGATTTCTGTGCCGTCGGGCAAAACAACTTTATCGGCTACGATTCCATCGCCACCAACATATCGGGCAACAGGTACGGAAGAAGTATCACCCAACCACCAAAAGAGAACGGAAGTAAAAGCAACAGCTATCACCGCCACCGCTGCATAAGCCTGAACTTTTCGGAAGAGAGTGTATATTTTCCTCGGCGCCTGTTTCTGTTTCTTTTCCAGTAACCGCTGCCAGCTCTTATCCATATCAATATTACTTCCTTTAGACAAGCAAGCGTCATAGACCATCTTTGCCTCAAAAAAGATCTGTTTATTTTCAGGCGTTTCATTCACCCAATCATAAAACTGATTGATCTCTTTCTCATTCAACGAGCCTTTCAAAAATCCTATTATTAAATCTGAAGTCATGCTTTCCATATATAAATAGATACTATTTTCCTGTTTTTATATATGTAACGAGCAATCAGCAGGAATTACTCACCGACTTCTTTATTTTTTTTGAATTTTATTTTCCGAGACTGTAAAGAATAGAAATAAATCAGCACTAAACGAACATGAATAAATAAACGAAAGCAGTCTGAAGCTCTTTCCGTAAGAAAAGTAAGGTTCTGTATAATTGGTTTTCCACTGTCCGGGTGGATAAGTTTAATCTCTCGGCAATTTCCGCCGCTTTAAGCCCTTCCATATAAGATAAGAGGAAGATTTCACGTCTCTTTTCGGGCAGTTCATTTATTTTTGCCATCACATGTGCCATTAAGTCTTTCCTCATAAATAATTCATCAGCACCGTCATAAAAACTCAACTCATCTAATTTGAGCTGGATAGCACGCTTATCAGCAAACTCCTGTTCCAAACTAATACGACGCAAATGATCTATACAAGCATTTCGGACAGCAACAAACAATATATTTTTAACCTCTGATTCTGATAACAGAAACACTTGTTTGTCCCATATTTTAAGGAATACATCATGAACAATATCTTCCGCAAAGAAAGGAGAAATAAACTTTCCAGCAAAACGCAACAACATAGGTGCATATTGCATATACAGTTTCTGATAATTATTTATATCATTCACATGTTCATCTTTCATTTTAGTATTCTACAAGGCCAAAGTCTATTAATAATCCATTATCAGAGAAAATAGGATTCATCTTATTGTTGGCGACAAAAATAGATATATTCTTGTTATAAACAAAAAAAGATGAGAATCGTTTTTCTTTTCCCCTGACTATATATTCATAGAATATGCAATAAACTCAAAACGTTGCAAATTTCCGTCCTCATTTGCCCTGTTTACATAAATAAAAACTATCTTTGCGTTTCAGAATCCCGAAAGACGAAAAGAAATGGAGCAAATAGACAACCTAAAAGAGCTTATCAATCAGGGGGATGTGGACACAGCGATTAAGCAATTGGACCAGCTTCTCCAGGACAGTTCTGTCGAAAAAGAGAAAGATACTCTTTACTATTTACGGGGAAATGCCTACCGAAAGAAAGGAGATTGGAAGCGGGCACTGGACAACTACCAGTACGCCATCGAGATCAATCCGGACAGTCCTGCCGTTCAGGCCAGGAAGATGGTAATAGATATCCTCAACTTCTACCACAAGGATATGTTCAATCAATAAAAGAGATGTATAATCAATAACCGTACTCAAAGATAACGTAATAAAATAAAGATTATGGCAAAAATCAAAGGAGCAATCGTAGTCGACACGGAGCGTTGCAAAGGATGCAACCTGTGTGTAGTGGCGTGTCCGCTCGATGTAATCGCCCTCAATAAAGAGGTAAACATGAAAGGCTATAACTATGCCTGGCAAGTGAAGGAAGATACCTGTAACGGATGCAGCTCGTGTGCAACGGTTTGTCCGGACGGATGTATTTCAGTGTATAAAGTAAAAGTAGAATAAAAGAAAAGAATATGGCAGAAGAAGTTGTATTAATGAAAGGAAACGAAGCCATCGCCCACGCAGCTATCCGTTGCGGTGCCGACGGTTACTTCGGTTATCCTATTACTCCCCAATCGGAAGTGTTGGAAACGCTTGCCGAACTGAAACCGTGGGAAACAACCGGCATGGTAGTACTCCAGGCGGAAAGTGAAGTGGCAGCTATCAATATGGTATATGGAGGTGCAGGTAGCGGAAAGAAGGTTATGACCTCATCTTCAAGTCCGGGTGTGAGCTTGAAACAAGAAGGAATCTCTTATTTGGCCGGTGCCGAACTTCCTTGTCTGATTGTGAATGTAATGCGTGGCGGTCCCGGATTGGGAACTATCCAACCCAGCCAGGCTGACTACTTCCAGACAGTGAAAGGTGGTGGTCATGGAGACTACAAACTGATTGCCCTCGCTCCGGCATCCGTACAGGAAATGGCGGATTTCGTAGCATTAGGATTCGAACTGGCCTTCAAATACCGTAATCCGGCTATTATCCTTGCCGACGGTGTGATCGGTCAGATGATGGAAAAGGTTGTTCTTCCTGCACAAAAGCCACGCCGCACAGAAGCAGAAGTAATTGAACAATGTCCATGGGCTGCTACCGGAAAAGCAAAAGACCGCAAACCGAATATTATCACTTCCCTTGAATTGAAACCGGAAGCAATGGAAATCAACAACCTCCGTTTTCAAGCTAAATATCGTGAAATTGAAGAAAATGAAGTACGCTTCGAAGAGATCAACTGCGAAGATGCAGAGTATTTGATTATCGCTTTCGGTTCAATGGCACGTATTGGCCAGAAAGCAATGGAACTAGCTCGTGAAAAAGGAATTAAAGTAGGTATCCTTCGCCCGATTACACTGTGGCCGTTCCCAACCAAAGCGATTGCTGCATACGCTGATAAAGTAAAAGGTATGCTCGTTACGGAACTAAATGCCGGACAGATGATTGAAGATGTCCGTCTCGCTGTTAACGGTAAAGTAAAGGTAGAACATTTCGGACGTCTAGGTGGCATCGTTCCCGATCCGGATGAAATTGTAACTGCCTTGAAAGAAAAAATAATCAAATAACGAAACAATGAATCCCGATAAAATAAGAAACGTACTGAACATCCTATTTATGATATTGGCTGTTGCAGCCATCATCACCTACTTTGTAGCAAAAGATGATTTCAAAATGTTTATCTACGTATGCGGCGCGGCAATCTTTGTCAAGCTGATGGAGTTTTTTATACGGTTCACCAACAGATAAGGAGATGAAGTTATGACTAAAGAAGAAATAATCAAACCCGAGAATCTGGTTTACAAAAAACCGACTCTGATGAACGATAACGCCATGCACTACTGCCCGGGTTGCAGTCACGGTGTGGTACACAAACTCATTGCCGAAGTCATTGAGGAAATGAGTATGGAAGATAAAACTGTAGGAATCTCTCCGGTGGGATGTGCAGTGTTTGCCTACAACTATCTCGATATTGACTGGCAGGAAGCAGCACACGGACGTGCTCCTGCTGTGGCGACTGCTGTGAAACGCCTGTGGCCGGACCGTCTTGTTTTCACTTATCAGGGCGACGGTGACTTGGCTTGCATCGGTACAGCCGAAACAATCCACGCTTTGAACCGTGGTGAAAATATCACGATTATCTTTATCAATAATGCGATCTATGGTATGACAGGCGGCCAGATGGCTCCGACTACACTAGTAGGCATGAAGAGTTCGACTTGTCCTTATGGACGTGACGTTGAACTTCACGGTTACCCATTGAAGATTACTGAAATCGCAGCCCAACTGGAAGGAACTGCTTACGTAACCCGTCAGTCCGTACAATCCGTACCGGCTATCCGCAAGGCTAAGAAGGCAATCCGCAAGGCTTTTGAGAACTCCATGAACGGTAAAGGTTCCAACCTGGTAGAAATCGTTTCCACTTGTAGTTCAGGCTGGAAGATGACTCCGGAGAAGGCGAACAAATGGATGGAAGAACACATGTTCCCATTCTATCCGCTGGGTGATTTAAAAGATAAAGAATAACGCTAAAAGTCAACAGAACAATGAAAGAAGAAATAATTATAGCAGGATTCGGTGGACAAGGCGTATTGTCTATGGGTAAGATTCTGGCATATTCCGGTTTGATGGAAGGCAAAGAAGTGACCTGGATGCCCGCTTATGGTCCCGAACAACGAGGTGGAACAGCCAACGTTACAGTTATTGTAAGCGATGACAAAATTTCCTCACCGATTCTTAGTAAATACGACGCTGCCATCATTCTGAATCAGCCTTCACTCGAAAAGTTTGAAAGCAAAGTGAAACCCGGTGGTATCCTGATTTATGACGGTTACGGAATTATCAACCCTCCTACCCGTAAGGATATTAAGGTATATCGTATCGACGCAATGGATGCAGCTAACGAGATGAACAATGCCAAAGCATTCAACATGATCGTACTTGGCGGATTATTGAAGCTTCGCCCCATCGTAACGTTGGAGAATGTTATCAAAGGACTTAAGAAAACCCTGCCGGAACGCCACCATCACCTGATTCCTATGAACGAGGAAGCTATCAAGAAAGGTATGGAGTTAATCCGTGAGGTTTAATTAACAGATAATGTACAATGGATAATTGATAATTATTAGCTACGTATAGTACGTATGCAACATAATTTTCAATTATCCATTATCATTAAATCAATTAAAGTAAGTATCTTTGCCTCCAATTATGAGACGAATCTTACTATTATATATAATCTTTTCCGTTATAGGTTTGACAACTGTCCATGCACAGTTCGATAATGGTCGCCAGAGAGTGGACGAGAACGGATACGACCAATACGGTAACCAGGTGGACCCTGCCATGATTCCGGACAGACTGGATAGTGCAAATGTAGAAGTACAGGGGTTACCTCCGAAATTATATATGTGGCGTATTAATAATCAGTTGGGCGACCGGACTATCATCCCGGCGGATACTGCTTATCACCACTTCCAGAATTCAAATCTTACCGAAGGACTTACCGGACATTATAATTATCTGGCCAATATGGGTTCTCCCCGTATGTCACGCATCTTCTTTGAACGTCGTGATCCGGAACCGACTATCTTTATGGAGCCTTTCTCCAGTTTCTTTATTCGTCCTACGGAGTTCAATTTCACCAATAGTAACGTACCTTATACCAATCTGACGTATCATAAAGCCGGTAATAAAATAAACGGAGAAGAACGTTTTAAGTCTTATTTCTCTGTCAATGTAAACAAGAAGCTGGCTTTCGGTTTTAACATAGATTACTTGTACGGACGAGGATATTATAATAACCAAAATACGGCTTATTTCAATGCGGCAATTTTCGGTAGTTATATCGGCGACCGCTATCAGATGCAAGCTATCTACAGCAACAATTATCTCAAAACAAATGAAAACGGAGGTATTGAGGACGACCGATACATCACTGCGCCTGAAGAGATGGCACAAGGGCAAAGAGAATATGAATCAACCAATATCCCGACTGTATTAAGTGCAACGACCAACCGTAATCATGACTTTTATGTATTCCTGACCCAACGTTACAATCTGGGATTCAGCCGCGACATACCGCAGGCCGAAAATGATACGACTCCAGCCAAACAAGAATTTGTGCCGGTCACTAGTTTTATACATACCATTCAGGTAGAGCGTGCACGTCATAGTTTCAACTCTGATGATGACATGCGTGAAAAAAACTATTATCAAAACACCTATTTGGAACCGGATAATCCGATTGCCAGAGACAGTACTACCTATATGGGTATCAAGAATACCATAGGTATTGCTCTACTCGAAGGATTCAATAAATATGCCAAAGCGGGTCTGACAGCATTCGCTTCCTATAAAATCAGCAAGTATACTCTTATGAATATGGAGGGGAATCCATTGCCCGACAAATACAATGAAAATGAAATATTTGTTGGAGGCGAATTATCCAAACGTGAAGGAAATGTACTTCATTACCATGCCATTGGTGAAGTGGGACTCGCCGGAAAAGCAATCGGACAATTCAATGTGAAAGGAGATATCGACCTTAACTTTCCGTTATGGAAAGACACTGTGAGCCTTATAGCCCGTGGTGAAGTCAGCAATAAGCTTGCGCCTTTCTATATGCGTCATTATCATTCCAAACACTTCATGTGGGACAATGATATGGACAAGGAATTTCGTACCCGTATTGAAGGAGAATTAAGCATTGCACGTTGGAGAACACGCTTGAAAGCAGGAGTTGAAAACATAAAGAACTACACTTATTTCAACCAACAAGCAATGCCGGAACAGAAAAGCGGAAGTATACAGGTGTTGTCAGCAAGTCTTAATCAGGACTTCAAATTGGGAATCTTCCATTTAGACAATGAAGTAACCTGGCAAAAGTCCAGCGACCAGACCGTATTACCTTTGCCTGATCTTTCGCTGTATCACAATTTCTATATGCAGTTCAAGCTGGCAAAGAAAGTGCTTAGTGTACAATTGGGTGCCGATGTGCGTTATTTCAGTAAATACAATGCACCCGCTTATATGCCGGCTATCCAAAACTTCTATTTGCAACCGGAAAATGACCAGGTAGAGATAGGAGGTTATCCGATCGTGAATGTATACGCAAACTTACATCTAAAGCGTACACGTTTCTATGTAATGATGTATCACGTGAATCAAGGTATGAGTAGCCCGAATTACTTCTTGGCTCCTCACTATCCTATCAACCCGCGTGTACTGAAATTCGGTCTTTCATGGAATTTCTATGATTAACAAAATCTATACGGCTTATGGTAACACGCCCCAAATTGAGACTGTCCCGATATTTAGTGCCCGTAATCATTGTATTGGCAATCATCTTTTCCATCCGTCAATGCGGTAATCAGGAAAAGCCGTCAGGACACCCGCGTGATTATGCAGCCATTGCCAAAGAAGGTATACTGCGTGTAGCGACTGAATATAACTCGATCAGTTTCTATGTGGACGGTGATACCGTTTCCGGTTTTCATTACGAACTGATACAGGCTTTTGCCCATGACAAGGGATTAAAGACCGAAATAACACCCCTGATGAGTTTCGAAGAACGGCTGGAAGGATTAAGCGAGGGACGTTACGACGTAATTGCCTGCGGTATATTAGCCACCAGCGAACTGAAAGACTCTCTGCTCCTCACCTCTCCCATCACGCTCAACAAGCAAGTGCTCGTGCAACGGAAAGAAAACGGAGAAAACGACTCACTCTATATCCGTAGCCAGCTGGACTTGGCCGGGCGGACACTTCACGTAGTAAAAGGGTCTCCTTCTATTCTGCGTATTCAGAATCTAGGTAATGAAATTGGCGATACCATTTATATCAAAGAAATAGAGAAATACGGTTCCGAACAATTAATCTCAATGGTAGCTCATGGGGATATCGACTATGCCGTTTGTGACGAAAGCATCGCACGCGCGGCCGCCGATTCCATCCCGCAGATAGATATAAATACAGCCATCAGCTTTACACAATTCTACTCATGGGCAGTCAGCAAACAATCACCCGCTTTACTCGATAGTTTGAATGCATGGCTGGATAAATTCCAAAAGGAGAAAGAATACCAGAAGATTTATAAAAAGTACTATGATAAAGAATAACCTTATCATTTTACAGATCAGAAGAAAACAATCAAAAACAGAATGTAAGATAGATATATTCATGTCTATTTCCAGAAATAAACTCCCAAAGACTTGACTTTCGCTTTCGAATGTCGTATCTTTACAGAGTTAATGATAAAGTAGTTTCAATTAAACTACATGCAAAGGAGGGAATCGCGATTCTCTCCTTTCTTTTTATCCAGCCGGGAAAAACCTCTCCCCGCCCCGGCTTTTCCTTGCGCTTTGCCCGGTGGTTATGGTTCTTCAGCCGGAGGATCAGCAGTGTTCACCTTGCTTCTTACCGAAATGAAGTATATATCCGCCTCAAACAGACGTTCTGTTTGCCTGAAACAGAGCCTCTGTTCCGATAAAACAGAGCTTCTGTTGAAACAAAACGCAATGTCTGTTTTCCAACTGTCCCTGCTAAGTTAATAATCAATAAAGTTGCTCTTGACAAAAAATAGCTTTATCTTTGGGGTTTGTTAGAACAGACACAATAGGTATATTATATTATGAGTGAAAAGATGATCAAATGGGGCTTCATTGGTTGCGGAGAAGTAACCAAGACGAAAAGCGGTCCCGCTTTCCAGAAAGTAGAACATTCGGAAGTCGTAGCCGTGATGAGTCGTGACGGCGCGAAAGCGAAAGCGTATGCCAAAGAGAGAGGAATCAAGAAATGGTATGACGATGCACAGGAGCTGATAGATGATCCGGAAGTAAACGCTATCTATATCGCCACTCCTCCTTCTTCACACGCTACGTATGCCATTATGTCCATGAAAGCGGGTAAACCGGCCTATATTGAGAAGCCAATGGCGGTGACGTATGAAGAATGTACCCGAATCAACCGCATATCCAATGAAACGGGGGTTCCCTGTTTCGTAGCATACTACCGACGTTATCTTCCCTATTTCCAGAAAGTAAAGGAATTAGTAGAGAACGGAACGATCGGCAACGTTATCAATGTACAGATTCGTTTTGCCCAGCCGCCACGCGATCTGGATTACAATCGTGATAATCTTCCCTGGCGTGTGCAGGCTGATATTGCCGGAGGCGGCTACTTCTACGACCTTGCTCCGCATCAGATTGATTTGTTGCAGGATATGTTCGGTTGCATCCTCGAAGCAAGCGGTTACAAGAGTAATCGCGGCGGGCTTTATCCTGCCGAAGATACATTAAGCGCCTGTTTCCAATTTGACAACGGACTGGTGGGTAGTGGTTCCTGGTGCTTCGTAGCCCATGATTCTGCCCGCGAAGACCGCATAGAGATTATCGGCGACAAAGGAATGATTTGCTTCTCTGTCTTTACTTACGAACCTATCGGACTGCATACCGAGAAAGGACGGGAAGAAATCTGTATCGGCAACCCGGAACACGTGCAACAGCCTCTTATCCAAGCAGTAGTAGACCACTTATTGGGTAAGTCGGTTTGCTCTTGCGACGGCGAAAGCGCAACGTTGACTAACTGGGTAATGGACAAGATCTTAGGTAAGCTATAACCCTAAAAAAAGCAAAAAAAAGTTCCTTCTTTTTCCGGATTCTGCCGGTATTGTTAAAAAATTAATAGGGACATTCCATTGTATATTGTTAGTTTTTTCTATCTTTGTAGAAAGAAGCAAAGAAAAAATGAAACTAACAATATATTTTTTGTGCCATGACTAAAGAAGCTTTAATGAGAAAAGCGATCGAGCTTTCAAAAGAAAATGTTGAAAATGGTGGAGGTCCTTTCGGTGCTGTGATTGCCACGAAAGACGGAGAAATAGTTGCAACAGGAGTTAATCGTGTCACTGCATCTTGTGATCCTACGGCTCACGCCGAGGTAAGCGCCATACGTGCCGCAGCTGCCAAACTCGGAACATTTGATCTTAGCGGATACGAAATCTATACTTCCTGCGAACCTTGCCCCATGTGCCTGGGTGCTATTTATTGGGCACGCCTGGATAAGATGTACTATGGAAACAACAAGACCGATGCCAAAAACATCGGCTTCGACGACTCTTTTATCTATGACGAACTGGAACTAAAGCCTGAAGACAGAAAGCTTCCTTCCGAAATCCTACTACATAATGAAGCCCTTACTGCCTTCAAAGCCTGGATGGCTAAAGAAGACAGAGTAGAATATTAGAAAACCTCTCACTATTATTAACCTATTAATTACCCTCAAATGAAAAGAAAAAGCCTTTTATTTGTTATGGCATCAGTATGCCTGTTCAGTTGTCAACAGCAAGAAGAACTGCAAGATCCCAGTAAAGGAGTGATCGACTTTTCTACTTCTATTGACCAAAGTATCAACAATGCTCTTACTCGTAACAGCAGTAGTCTGACACTTCCGTTAAAGAGCAACTTCGCTGCCGGGGATGTCATCTCCATGTCCGTTGCCGAGCAGGATTATCATCCGTTTGCTATAGGCATGGATAGCCAGACTTGGAACGAAGCAGGCACCGATTCGGAAACGGTTACTTTCTATGCTCATTACCCTGAATTGACCGACGAAGCTGCTACTACCAGATCATTGAGCAGCCGCTATCGCGAAATCAAGGGTGGCTTAGAATATTTGTTCGGTACAGCCCAAGCCAACAAAGGTTCTAAGAATGTTGCTCTTTCATTCAAGAGAATGACAACGCCCGTCGTTCTGCTCGACGAGAACAACCAGCCGTACGAAGGTAGAGCAATCGTTAAACTGTTCTTGAAAAACAAAGGTGTGCAAGACCTGTTCAGCGGTAAAATCGAAGCTGATCCCAATGCAAAACCGGAATACATTGATATCCGGAAAGTATCTGAAGGTATCTTGACTAACTTGATTCCACAGCTCATCAAAGCCGGCGAGAAAATAGGAACGGTTATCCTGGAGGACGGTAAAGAAGAACCTATCATCGCAGAGGAGGACATTACCATAGAAGCCGGAACTCCTGTTGCGGTAAAAATGTACGCAAGACGCGGAATCATTGACGAACGAACTCCACTATTCAGATAAGACTGAAGAATAAAAAGTGATACTAATAAAAATCCCCGGAACCGCTGTAGACACTCAGCATTCCAGGGATTTTTTACACACAAAAGTTATTATTGAAATTGAAAACTGTCTTTTTTAGGTTAGAAACGCATACCTACGGTAAATAACACTTGACTACGTGTATTCGTAACTTTCGTTGCTTCCGGTGAACCAATGACTGTATTACCATCTTCATCTGTAAATCCATTCACAAACGGATAGAAATTTTCTTTATATGTAGAGTATTTATAAGCCAAATCAGCATAAAACATTGATCCGCGATAACCAATACCCAATGTATAATTACTCATTGATTTAGAATTGGCAAAGTCTGTATCTGTCTGAATAGAGTTAATAGCCAAATCTTTGAAAGCATCTTGATGGAAAGCCGCAGTACTATAATTATATCCTGCCCTAAAAGCAAACTGTGGAATCACCTTATACTCTAGACCAAGACGGACTGTACTAACCCCTTTCAACATAGACGTCGTACTATTCTCAAATTCATAAGCAGAAGAATTACCTTCAGTATCTTTAAACTTCATGGAAGAATAATCTTGATACTCATACTCTGCTCCTAAAGCCAAGCTCTTGCCTACCGTATATCCCAAACTTACATTATAAGTCCAAGGAGTCTGAAAATCGAAAGGAAGAATCATATCCCCTTTTCCCGGAAGATTATCCCATGATCTCACGTCATATCCTTTTATTTCTCCAGTTACAACATCCATCACATCCGATATAACTTGTGCACTCGTTTTATAATCCAAACTATAGAATATTGGCGTATGTATAGCTAATCCAACCCGAAAAGGCGAATATTCAAAAGGACGAATAATAGCCCCCAACTTCACGTCAAAGCCAGACCCCTTTATTCTATTCCAACTCTGCAAATTATATCCTTCATCGTTTCCATAATCCTCATCATAAAAAGTATACTTATTATAATCTACAGAATAAGCACCCAGCGTCAACCCCAAATATACCCGATCATTAAAATTAAATGATACATTAAAATCATATTGATCAATTCCACCGCGTTCTTCCGAGCGAAAATTTGCATATCCATTGTCCGGCATTCCTTCAAAATGTCCAGGAGAGATATAAAGAGGATTACCATTTATATCCTTATACTGTACCTCCTCCCCTTTTTCATCCTTATAGGTATAAGGAATATTGTTTACCCCTCCTGTTTTGTCATGTATTGTTATATCCCTAATCAGTCCAGCATCAGCTCCAAGAATAGAAAGCCACCCAATACCATTATCCGTATAAGGCGAATCTCCCCATTTTTCAATGCCAGCTGCTTGAGATGCCATTAGATAGGTTTGGGAGTAAAGCCCCAAATTACCTTCCATACGCATGTTGTTATTAAATGATTTCGCTTTATGATAGTTAAAACCGAAATTCACAAAACGCAGCGGAGTTTCATTACCAATCTTCGAAGAAAATACAAACCCGATGTTATTAAAATCTCCTTTAGTTAAATCGGAATTAAACTTTTTCCCCAAATACTGGCTTTCATTCCCATAAAGAGAAAGCCCAAATGAAGTCATTATATCATTACTGCGATAAAGGCCAATACCTGCCGGATTAGTCCCCATCGTAGATATGTCTCCTCCAAGAGCTCCCATAGCTCCACCCATACCCACAAATCGAGCTGTGCCATTCAAATCTTTTCCTGTTAGTTTGGCACCGTCATATATCGTTTGTGCCATTCCCCAAGGCGCTATCATTAGCATCCCCAGAGCAATTAAAACACTTATCTTTTTCATTCCTGTCAAAACCATTTAATTAATACTTATCTTCTGGCACTGCTACTACGAGAGGAACCTCCACCTGATGATGATCTAGAAGAAGAACCACCGCTCGAATAACTACCCCGAGAGCTACTGCCACCTGACGAAGCTGGAGAATAACTACGTGAAGAAGAACGAGAAGTACCATAGGAAGAAGAACGGGTATTACTATTACTTGCTGGAGAATAACTACGCGGTGCTTCTGAACTTCCACGACTATAAGTTGATCTTGCACTACTGCTTCTAGTAGTGGTTCCAGACGAACGCGAATAACCAGAAGAACCAGTCGAACGGGAAGATGAAGAACTTCCGCTACTTCTAGTACTACTTGGACGAGAATAAGTAGCACTGCTACGACTACTTGAGCCACTGCGTTCACCTGAAGTCCGTGTACCCACTACACGTCTGGAAGTAGTTCCCCTACTATAAGTAGAACCAGAAGAACGAACAGAACTACCTTCTGAACGAACTGCAGAGCCTCCCCGAACAGAAGAACCACTGGAACGAACGGCACTCGAACCATAACGACGAATAGTAGAAGGATTCCTGTAACTGCTTTGTCCGGAAGAACGACGGTTTGTATAGGTAGGACCTGTCCAACGACCGCTTCCACCTCCGCCCCAGCCCCAGCTAGGACCACCATGCCAGTGGTGATGATGTCCCCAATATCCGCCGCCATACCAGCCACCCCAGTAGCCGCCACCCCAATAACCGGGGTAATATCCCCAAGAGTAATAAGGACGATTCCATCCCCAGCCATAGTTCCATCCCCAGCCGTAAGAGCCATAACGCCAATCCCACCAAAGCGGGTTACTGAACGTCGGGAATGCATAAGCATACATACCATCGGTATATACGTTCCAGTCCCATGAATTCGGACCGTAAACTACATCCCAGTACAACGGACTGCTGATACTGATAGCAAAACGCGGATTGCGGAAACGAATGATACGTTCAGCGTATTCATAGTCGTCTGTTGTACCATTGAATTCGCCCGTCACCCATTCTCCGTCCAAATCCGGATTAGATTTTTCCTTTATATATAAGGTATCATTATCCATTACGAATTCATTTTCACGTGCATCGTAACGGCGGTTATATTCATCCACATCCCGTGTTCTTCCCTTACGGTCCTGAACAACTACTGTAGTACCCGGTGAAGTATAGATGTTAGTCGTCACCTGTTTCTTCGGTTCCTTCTTAACTGGAGTTTCTTTCTTCTCCTGTTTGTCTTTAGAAGGTACGAAGTAAAGGTCGTCATCAACGCTTTGTGCAAAGATACCTATCGGAAGGCACAAGGCAAATAGCAAGAAATAAACAATCTTTCTCATATCATCTCGGTTTATGTAATTACTTAAACTTATTCACGTTACAAAGATAAGGAAGAGATTTTTCGTCCGGGGGAGATTTTCCCCAAAGGATAATAGGGAAATCCCTATTTCTAACTATCTTTGTAGAAGATACAACGCTCACCGGCATAAAGTTCAGGCAAACTTGACTTTCTATACCCGGATTGCTGTATCTTTGCACATTATTCACCAGCATTAAAAACAACTATGAAGTATTTTGAGTTCACATTCCGCACCCAGCCTTGTACCGAAACCGTCAATGACGTACTGGCTGCCATATTGGGTGAAGTCGGATTTGAAAGTTTTGTTGAGTGTGAAGGCGGACTGACCGCATATATCCAACAGACATTGTGTGATGAAAACGCCATCAAGATTGCCATCAACGAGTTCCCCCTACCCGATACGGATATTACTTATACATATACCGAAGCGGAAGACAAGGACTGGAACGAGGAATGGGAAAAGAATTTCTTCCAACCCATCATTATCGGAAACCGATGTGTGATCCACAGCACTTTCCACCAAGATGTCCCCAAAGCGGAATATGACATCGTCATCAATCCTCAAATGGCCTTCGGAACAGGACACCACGAGACTACCAGCCTCATCATTGAAGAATTATTGGACAGCGAACTGAAAGATAAATCCCTGCTCGATATGGGCTGCGGAACTTCGATTCTTGCCATCCTCGCACGTATGCGGGGCGCACGCCCCTGTACAGCCATCGACATTGATGAATGGTGCGTACGAAACTCCATCGAAAACATCGAATTGAATCACGTAGACGATATTGCCGTATCAGAAGGAGATGCCTCGTCGCTTGCAGGAAAAGGACCTTTCGACGTTATCATCGCCAACATCAACCGGAATATATTACTAAATGATATGAAGCAATATGTTGCCTGTATGCATACGAATTCCGAACTCTATATGAGTGGATTTTATGTAGACGACATTGCCGCCATCCGCGAAGAAGCGGAGAAGAACGGACTGACTTTCGTTCATTATAAAGAGAAGAATCGTTGGGCAGAAGTGAAATTTATTTATAAAGGATAAGAGCCAACAAATATCTTTAAAAGAGAAAGCTCCCTTATCATTAAGAGATATAAGGAAGCAAGCAAAAATCGCAGTCGATATACGCTATAAACAAGCGTAAGGCTCCAGATTAATGCAGAAAAAAAATAGTGACGGTATACGCTTGGGATAGTGACGCTATCCCAAGCGTATACCGTCACTATTTGCATCGGATAGCGTCACTATCTTATAAAGAGAAATAAAGTCGTTACGCGAACTCTTTTTTGACCTGTTGGCACCATGCTTTGATTTTCTTTTCCGCCTGTTCGGACTGATTATCCAAATCGACAACCAACCCGTACCACTGCTCGCCACGTAAAGCCTTTGAACGTTCGAAAGTGTAACCTTCGGAAGAAGTAAAACCGACCAAGGTAGCCTCATCCTCTTCAAAGACTTCTGCCAGCAAACCGATTCCATCTGCAAAATTTTCCGGATAGCGTATCTGATCTCCCAAACCGAAGATAGCAACCTTCTTACCTTTCAATTTCATTGTTCGGAGTTCCGGCAACAGTTCGTCCCAATAAGTAGGAAGTTCCCCGTCAAACCAGGTGGAAGCACCCACAATGAAGCAGTCATAAGCAGCAAAATCATTCTGCCAGGCCTGCTCGATAGGCACTACTTCTATCTTGTCTTCACCAAACTCTTTCTGTATTTTCTCTGCCACCCAACTCGTTCTTTCGGCTTTGGTAGCATAAAACAAACCTATCTTTTTCATAATTCTTCTCTTTTAATATTCCAATAATTTCCGTGCAGCTTCGTATATCTTAGCTTCGTCCGGCAAAATTTCTTTTTCCAGTATCGGATTGAAACCGACGGGAGTAAACGTAGAACCGACACGCTGCACCGGTCCGTCGAGATAACGGAACATTTCCTCACCAATCATTGCTGCAAGCTCCGCACCGAAACCGGAGAATACTTTATCTTCATGTACAACCAATGCTTTGCTGGTCTTCTTGACCGATTCAAAGATTGCCTCTTTATCCAGCGGAATCAGAGAACGAATATCAATCACTTCTACTTTCCAACCACCCTCTTTCTCCAATCGTTCGGCGGCATGCAGACAGAAATGGGTTGTATTTCCATAGGTGATAATACTCAAATCCGTACCCTCACGGCGGATACGTGCTTTTCCGAAAGGTACTTCAAAGTCTTCCGGCACCACAGTGGCGGCTTCTACCGAATTATACAATGCTTTCGGTTCGAGAAACAAAGTAAATCCCTTAGAGCGCATACTAGTACGCAACAATCCGGCTGCATCATCGGCAAAAGAAGGGCAGACAATTCGTGCTCCCGGCAATGTAGTCAAAGCTCCTTCTATATTTTGAGAGTGATACAGCCCTCCACCGATATAACCTCCGGAAGCCAACCGCAGCGTTATATTCGGGGCAAACTTACCATTGCTGCGCCAATACTCATGCGTACATTCTACATATTGTTCTACGGCAGGCCAGAAGTAATCGGCAAACTCCGCTCCCTCTATCACGACATGGATTTTAGGATCAAAGCGGCTCATTCCGTTAGCGGTGCCTACAATATAATCTTCGGCAATCGGCGCACTGAACACACGGGCTTCGCCGAATTCCTGCTGCATCCCTTTGGTGACATTAAACACGCCGCCTTTCTCTCTGTTTGCTACGTCCTGTCCCCAGATAAACGTATCGGGATTGTAGCGGAATTCGGCTTTCAATGTCTCGTTAATGGCATTTACCAGGAAGGTCTTTTCGCCCTCTGCTTCATGAGTACCTTCTTTGTACTTCTGGGGTTGATAAGGTTCGGGCATCACAAAATCGTAGATGCTCTTAGGATCAGGATCGGGAGCAGCCAACGCTTTTCGGTTGGCAGCCGACAGTTCTTTCTTTGCGTCAGCTTCGATCTGTTGCAACTCTTCTTCTGTCAGGCGTTTGTAACGCAACAACATCCGGCGGAATTTCATTAGCGGATCGGCATCTTTTACGTATTCCAGTTCGTTCTCATCCCGGTACAGGGTATGTTTATCCGAGTTGGAATGGGAACCGATACGAACACAGTTGGCCTGCACAATCACCGGGTTACGGGTTTCCCTTGCATATTCGTGAGCTTCGGTCATGGCATTCATCGAGTCGAACACATCTTTTCCATTGCAATAGATGATCTTCAGGTTCTTGAAACCGGAGAAATTCTCGGCAACTTTGCGGTTGGCTGTCTGTTCCGATTTAGGGACAGAGATTCCATATCCGTTGTCCTGAATCACAAAAATAACAGGAAGACGTTCAAGGCTGGCGCCATTGATAGCCTCATAGACAAAGCCTTCGGAAGTGGCAGATTCTCCGTGAGAAGTGATGGCGACTCCTTTATGTCCATAATATACCATTGCCCGTGCCACACCTGCCGCATGAAGGTCGTGTGTACCCGTTGCAGAAGAAATGTTTTCGATGTGCCATTCCGGTTTGGCGAAATGGTTCGACATGTGACGTCCGCCGCTGCCCGGGTCTGTCGCTTTCGAGATACCGTTCAGGATGATTTCTTCCGGAGTCATTCCGGCAGAAAGTACAGTCAGCATATCGCGGTAGTAAGGAAACAGGAAGTCTTCGCCCAAAGTGAATACCTGACCGATGGCAAGCTGAATACCATCATGCCCCGCGTAAGGAGCATGATAAGACCAACCCAAAGATTGCAGCAGGTATGACGGTGCTTTTTCATCCAAAGCACGCCCCAATGTCATCAGATGATACCACTTTTTCAGGGTTTCTACATCTGTCGTTTTTATATCATATTTCTTTTTCATAGTGAATGAAGTTCTTAATGAGTGAAACAATCAGTTATCAGCCTTGCCAGTTTTCGAGGTAGTCGGCTATAAAGTGGAGGAAGTTACCTCCCAACATTCCATCTACTACCCGATGGTCGTAAGACAAAGACAGATACATTTTATGACGGATGGCAATCGTATCGCCTTCCGGTGTTTCTATCACAGCAGGTTTCTTCTCGATATACCCTACTCCCAAAATAGCAACCTGCGGCTGATTAATAATCGGTGTACCGAACAGGCTCTTGAACGTTCCGAAATTGGTAATAGTAAATGTACCGCCATCAATATCTTCCGGCATTAATTTATTATCCCTTGCTTTCAGGGCTAAAGAGTCAATGGCAACTGCCAGGCCGTTCAGATTCAAACGATCGGCGTCATGCACCACAGGCACAATCAGATTTCCATCATTCAGAGAGACGGCAATACCTACATTGATATGTTTCTTAAAGAGGATGTTATATCCGTCTACCGACACATTCACTTGAGGATAGGCTGCCAATGCTTTCGCTACGGCCTCGGTTATCACAGGCATATAAGTCAACTTCACTCCTTCGCGACGGAAGAAAGCATCTTTATTCTTTTCGCGCCAACGCACCAGTTTGGTGACGTCTACTTCTACCACATTGGTTACATGAGGAGATACTTTCTTAGACATAACCATGTGGTCGGCAATAATCCGGCGAACACGATCCATCTCTTTCACTTCAACTCCAGGCATGGCAACAGGAGCAGACGATTTGGATGAAGTAGCAGCCGACTGTGCAGCAGGGGCAGATGCAGCCGGAGACGTTTTCGGAGTTATCGGTTCGGGAGCAACAACCACCGACGGTTTGTTTGCAGCCGGAGCAGCAACAGCAGAGGTCGGCTTCGGTTCAGCCATATCGCCTCTTTTCTTCTTTTCAATATAGTCTTTTATATCTTTCTTACTCAATCGCCCTTCATAACCCGTACCTTGTATAGTATCCAACTCTTCTTTCGGAATCTTAGCCTCCCGCGCCAACTGAATCACAACAGGAGAATACCAACGTTCTTCCTCAACAGCAACGGGTTTGGATGTATCAACGGGGGTTGATGCAGTATTCACTGATTGACTCTTAGCAATGTCTGCTGCTGATTGTGATATTCCGGAAACATCAGCGGCAACCTGACTGGCATCAGCTCCTTCGTTTGTGGCACCTTCGCTTGCCGGCTCCGTACCGGATGATTCTTCGCCATCCAAATCAATAATAGCAACTACTATTCCTACAGCAACCGTGTCACCTTCCTTATATAAAATCTCCACCACTTTTCCCGCTACGGGAGAAGGGATTTCTGCACTTACTTTAGCAGTATTCACTTCAAAAAGCACATCGTCTTCCTGAATCATGTCACCCACCTTTACAGACCAAGAGACAATGGTCCCTTCGGTTATACTCTCGCCTAACTTAGGCATTTTTATTTCGAATTTTGACATAGACAGTAAATTTATTATTCAACCTTAGATATATTACAACAATGGGCTGAAATAGAAAGTTTTAAGTTAAGTAAATTTTAACCGGACGCCAATCGGTACAACCAAGCATCAACGGCTATATATCCACTCTTTCTGAATATATTTCTCTTCCCGGAGCTGATTGACAGCTTCTATCTCCTCCTTAGTGAAAGCACTGACAGATTGCGACTTACTGAAATACTGAAAAGCCTTTTCTTTGAAATCAGTGACAGTCCCCGCCGACAAATGCCTGCGGATATTGGTCACCTCACTCCGAACAGAAGGAACAGCATATACAGACGACAACATTTCATCATCGACCATCGGTTCCGGATTCAATGCTTGATGCAACGCTGTAAGGTCCGTATCATACAATAGCGTGCAATGATACAATACCCGATCCTTGTACAGGCATTGCGCACTTCCTGATATTTTCAATCCATTCAGATAAATCCCCAATCGTTCGCCTCCTGTTGCCATCAGTCCCATAGAGTTCAGGAAATCCAACGTCCGCTGCAAATACGTGACAAACTCCGGCAAGCGGGGAGTCGTTTCTATAAAAGTCAGATTGACATTGCCCAAATCATGGTACACTGTTCCTCCACCGGAAAAACGACGGGCAATATGTACCTGCTCCCGTTCCGCCCATTCCTGATCGACTTCCGACCGTAACCGTTGATGCTTCCCTATTACCACAGAAGGAGTGTCCTGCCAAAGCATGAAAATGTCTTCATTTCCCTGCTTCAACAGATATTCTTCTGCAGCCAAGTGAAAGTAAATATCAGAAAACGGACTATAGATACATCGAATCATAGGTCAGACAGAATAAGAGTTAAAACATAATCTCGTGATAAATCTCTCCGACCGTAGGATGCGGAAATACAGTCTTCTGAAATTCTTCCACCGTATAGCCTCTCTGAATAGCAATACCTGCGATCACAATAAGTTCCGACGCCGGATTTCCCAACATGTGGCAACCAATGATCTTCCCTTCTTCATCCTGAATCAGTTTACAAAGGCCGTTTCCCTGTTCATTCTCGGCTACAAACCGACCGGAATAAGCCATCGGTAATTTGGACACACGGTAAGAAAGTCCTGATTTTATCAGTTCTTCTTCTGTCTTTCCCACTCCTGCCACTTCGGGATTGGTATAAACAACTCCCGGAACACAATCGTAATTCATCCGGTCTTCCACTCCCAAGATATGATTGATAGCAACTTCCGCTTCACGAATAGCGGTATGTGCCAATAAAGAATAACCTGTAATATCACCGCAAGCATATACGCGGGGATGCGAAGTCAACAGATGTTCATCTACTTTGACCCCATTCCGATGCAATTCTATATTCAGCTTGTCCAGCCCCACTCCGGATAAATTTGCCTTACGGCCTACACTAAGCAAGATTTTCTCCGCTTCAATAGTGGAAACTTTGCCTTCTTTTTCTATCACGACTCCATGAGCGTTCACTTCCACTACTTTCGTATTCAAATAGAAAGTGACTCCCCGTTTGGCATATTCGGCGCGAAGCATACCGCTCGTTTCCTTATCCATCGCTCCCAAAATCTCCGGCATCATTTCTACCACATGCACCTTTACTCCCATACTATTGAAGAAAGAAGCAAATTCCATCCCGATCACTCCACCGCCAATAATAACCAGCGTCTTGGGAAGCTCTTTTATCTCCAACGCCTCCTTGGAAGTCCAATAACTGACTCCCGACAATCCCGGTATGGGAGGAATCACTGTATCGGAGCCGGTACATACCAGCAAGTATTTCACAGAATAGGTTTCTCCATCACAAGTGATGCGAATCATCCCCTCTTTCTCTCCTTCTATAAAAGCTTCTTTCTCCACGATCGTCACTCCGTAAGAATTCACAGTCATCTTCACGCCACCCGTCAACATTTTCACTGTTTTGTCTTTGCGGCTCATAATCTTGGATAAATCGAACGAAGGAGAATCGGCAGAAACGCCATATTTGGAAGCACTTTTAATGCTATCCAGTATTTTAGCAGAATATAACAAAGTTTTAGTAGGAATACACCCCTCATTGAGACACACTCCACCCATTGCCTTTTTCTCAAAAAGAACGGCTTTTAATCCGTTGGCCCCTGCCCGTTCGGCAGCTGTGTACCCGGCAGGACCACCACCAATAATAGCTATATCAAAGTTCATAATCGTATCTTTTTTAGTAATAATACGATTATAACAAATGAGAGAAGAGATAAGTTGTTGGGAAAAGAAATACCTGTTACTTAATTGTCAGCTTTTTAAGTTCCTCTAACGAGCCATTAAACACGTTCAGGTCTACGTCTTCTTTGATGCCGGGAACACTTCCTACATCAGTATGTTGCCAAAAGTCCCATTTCCCCTGATACTTTACAGAGTCAACATAATAATGGGCAATCCAGTAAGGGTATGTATTGAAGATGGAATCGTCCAGATAACGGGTTTTAAATTTATAAGAAGTATAAAGAATAGGTTTCACTCCATAATGAGATTCCACCCGGTCCAGCCAGCGTTTAATGCCTTGCTGCAATTCCTTTTTTTCCTTCCGCCCGGTCACTTCCACATCAAGTACGGGAGGTAAATCACCCGTATCCAGTTTCACCGTACGAATAAAGAAGTCCGCCTGTTTCAAAGCATCCGTACCAGGAATATAAAAATGATAAGCACCACGGATAAATCCATGATTACGGGCATTGGCGAAGTTCGCCTCAAAGGTTGTGTCGTTATGATCTCCTCCTTCTGTAGCTTTCATAAAAACGAAATGCAAAGGAGTAGCCGTCTCTTTATTCTGCAACAGTCTTTTCCAATCAATCTTTCCCTGATAATGAGAAATGTCAATACCATGAATATCATATCCGTCAGGGATACAAACTCCGTATTCCTTTAAACCATGACAAGGTTTCCATCGATAAGCATAAGGACGGATAAAGAAATAGTAGAATACAACGGAAAAACAACCGATAATCACCACTGCCAAAATGTTACGAATCCAGACAGGCATCACAGTTCGATGCTTCATCTGTTCCTTTTTTGAGGTACGGGAAGTTTTGGAAGAAGAGGTCGTTCCCTTTTTCTTGGTAGTGGAAACAGTTCTTTTCTTCTGTACAGCAGACATCGGGTTGTTGCGTTGCGGCATTTACTTTAAACGATCAATGTTTTTAGAGATAGGCACGGATTACGCGAATTAACACGGTTTTTTAGTTATTTCTTATAAACCGTGTATTCCGTGTAGTCCGTGCCTGAAAGAATCTTTCATTGCAGCTGTTATTGCAACTGTTACATCAACAACTGCTCTGAAGTGTATTTATTTAGCTTGTTCCAGCTGCAAAGTCTTAGTTGCCTGGTCGCAAACCTCTGTAGGACCGAAGTACTGGATCGGACCCGGATATACATAATCCGTTTCGATAGCCCAACGATCACGTTGCGCAGCAAATGCCTTGAAAGGAGCGCCATCCAGTTTCACCAATGCTTTCTGGATAACCGGTTTCATTTCACCGTGGCGACGTTCCATGTTCATCATCATAGTGATAGGCACACCACCTGCGATCCATTCGGCAGCAGGAGCAGTTGTGTTGCGTACAGAAGACATATAACCAGTCTTACCGTTAGCAATCAACATAGAAGCTGTGTAACCCAAAGAGTAGCAATAGTCAGCGTCAAAGTTTGATGGAGCAGCACAACGTCCTTCATAACCGAAGAAGTGGTGTTGAGCAGCAAATTTACCAACATACTTGCCTGCTTCTTTCCATGAAGCCAATTTGGTAGCTACCATTTCAGACAACAGCTTTTCTGTTTCGATCAGTGATACCTGAACGTTTCCGTGCGGGTCACGATCCAAAGTCAGCTGGCGGGCAACGCCTTCCGGCAGACTTGCATAGATAGCAGAGTTTTCCGGAGAAAGTTTGCGGATGATATAATCACGTTGGTGAGATTTCTTAATCTGACCGAATTCTTCAGCATTAGCAGCCAGGAAGTCGTTCAATTCAGCAATCAGGCGTTTCATGGCAGGAATGAATTCTACCAATCCTTCCGGAATCAATACAGTACCGAAGTTGTTTCCCTGTGCAGCACGGTCAGCTACCACTTTAGCGATGTAAGTCACTACATCGTCCAAAGACATATCTTTAGCTTCTACTTCTTCAGAAACGATACATACGTTAGGCTGTACCTGTAAAGCACATTCCAGTGCGATGTGAGAAGCCGAACGACCCATCAACTTGATGAAGTGCCAGTATTTACGTGCAGAGTTACAGTCACGTTGGATGTTACCGATTACTTCCGCATAAGTCTTACATGCTGTATCGAAACCGAAAGAAGTTTCAATCATATCGTTCTTCAAGTCACCGTCGATTGTTTTCGGGCAACCGATTACCTGTACACCGTAGTTCTTAGCTGCATAGTATTCAGCCAATACACAAGCGTTTGTGTTAGAGTCGTCACCACCAATGATAACCAATGCTTTGATGCCAAGTTCTTTGATGATTTCATATCCCTTTTCGAATTGGCTTTCTGCTTCCAGCTTCGTACGTCCGGAACCGATGATATCGAAACCACCAGTGTTACGGTATTCGTCGATAATATCAGCAGTCAGTTCCATATAATTGTGATCTACCAGACCACCAGGACCTAGAATAAAACCATATAATTTGTTTTCCGGGTTCAATTTCTTGATACCGTCGAACAAACCGGAGATTACATTGTGTCCGCCCGGAGCCTGACCACCGGAAAGAATTACACCTACGTTCATAGCGGGAAGAGCAACAGCTTCACCAGCTTCGAATGTAATCAACGGCATTCCATACGTGTTCGGGAATAATGCTTTGATAGCTTCCTGATCGGCTACAGATTGAGTAGCAGCACCTGCTACAGCCTTAACAGCTCCTGATGCCAATGCTTTCGGAAGTTTGGGCTGGTAAGCAGCCCTTGCGATTTGCAATGCACTTTTAGTCATTTTCTTTAATTTTTTATTTAAAGGTGTTAGTAAGTTTCTTGTCAAACTTGAAAAGCGTTGCAAATTTCGCACTTTTTTCCGAATTATGAAAATTCTTCTGTTGTTGTTTTTAAGACAAAAAGAAGAAGAAAGAAAAATTAAGGCTACCTCCCGGTGTGGGAGATAACCTTTACGTTTTCTTCAATGACTGAATCGATATGATAATTCTAGGGATTTTGTTCCCAGCCTCCACCAAGAGCCTTATAGAGTTGAACTACCGCAATCAACTCGTCACGGATAGCATTACTCAACCCAATCTGTGCATCAAAATATCCACGTTGGGCATCCAATACGTCCAGATAATTAATAACTCCATTGATGTATTGCAGTTGTGCCAGGTCCATGTAGCTCTTGGCCGAACGTTCCAGATTGGCACGAAGTTCGTACACTTCCTTGATCTTGTTGAAGTTGACAATCGCATTACGTGTTTCCTTGAAAGCTTCCAGTACAGCTTTTTCATAACTATGTACTTCAGCTTCATAAGCAGCCTTTTTTGCTTTCAATGCCGCACGGTTCTTTCCCCAACCAAAGATCGGAGTCAGCAAAGCTCCTTCCATCACTGCGTATGGAGATTTCAGGAGTTCCGACAAAGAAGTACTTTCACTACCGAAACCACCTGTCAGGGCAAGACGCGGGAACATATTTGTATAAGCCACTCCCACTTTCGCATTGGCAGCAATCAATTTCTGCTCTGCCTGACGGATGTCGGGACGACGTTCCAATAATGTAGACGGCAACCCAACAGGAAGTGTTTCCGGAGAGTTGAATTCCTGAAGCAAACGGGAACGGGCTATCTTATTAGGATATTCACCGGCAAGATAAGCAATATCGTTTTCTTTCAGGGAGATTTTACGTTCGAGGTCAGGAACCAAAGTTGCCGTACGCGCCAATTCCACCTGTGCCTGTCGATAGGAAGTCTCGGAAGTCAACCCGCCGGCAAACCGGATACGTGCCAGACGTACTCCTTCTTCACGGGCTTTTAATGTTTGCTTTACGATGTCCAGTTCTGTATCTAAAGCAACCAATTCATAGTAAGCCTGTGCCACTTCAGCAACAATCGTCATCCGCAATGCGCGTTGCGCCTCGATAGATTGCAGATATTCGGCAATACTGGCCGAACGTGCCCAGCGCAGATTTCCCCAAAGATCGAGTTCCCATGAAACGAGAAATTGTGCTTCAAAGGTCTCTGATCTCTTGAAAGCATCTCCTCCATGATTTTCGAGTTCACGTTCTGCCGTTACTTTTCCTTTGATATCCGGAAGTAACGCAGCGGTGGAAATACGTTTCTGTGCTGCCATTTCTTTCACACGGGCAGCGGCAATCAACATATCCTTGTTATGATCCAGTGCACGTTCTATCAGGCTTCTCAAGGTAGCATCCGTATAAATATCCCTCCAGTCCTGGTCGCCGAAGCTGATCGAGTCTTGCGCTCTTTCCAAGCTGTCGGGCAAATGAAGATCAGGACGGACATAGCTTTTCCCTACCTTGCAGGAAGTCAAGACTCCGGCAAGTAACAGGATAGCAATATATAGTTTCTTTCGTTTCATTATTTCTTATGTTTTAAAATTTTCGACTTTGTTTTATACACCATCACAAAGAAGAACGGCACAAGAATGATACCGAATACAATGGCAAATATCATTCCGAAAAATACACCTGTACCGATTGCCTGCCGGCTTGCCGACCCCGGACCGCTTGCCAATACCATCGGAAGCATACCGAGTACGAATGCGAGAGAAGTCATCAGAATCGGACGGAAACGCAATTTGGCTGCGTAGATAGCCGACTGCACCAGGTCTTCACCTTTATCTACCTGTACTTTTGCAAACTCTACAATCAAAATCGCGTTCTTAGCGGCAAGTCCCACCAGCATTACCAGACCAATCTGGAAATAGACATCATTCTCCAATCCGCAAACCCAGACTCCTAAATAGGCTCCCAAAGCGGCAACAGGTAAAGAGAGCAACACGGCAATAGGCACCGTCCAACTTTCGTATTGAGCAGCAAGGAAAAGGAAAACGAACAGAAATACCAATGCCATCACCATACCTGTCTGACCTCCCGCCTGCTTCTCCTGATAAGAAAGGCCACTCCATTCAAGACCGATATTATCGGGAAGATGGTCACGGGCAATCTGTTCCATGATCTCCATCGCCTGTCCGGAACTATATCCTTGTGCAGCTGCTCCACGGATAACGGCCGTAGTAAACATATTAAAACGTTTAATACTTCCCGGTCCTGTGGTATAGGAGGCATTTCCTAAAGAAGTCAACGGTACCATCGCTCCATTGGAGGCCTTCACGAAGAACAGATTGATATTGTCTTTGTGTTCCCGGTAAGGAGCTTCCGCCTGAATGTAAACCTTATATATACGGTTGAACATATTAAAGTCGTTCACATACACCGAACCGGTATAAGCCTTCATGGTAGAGAACACATCAGCCAGTGGCACACCCAGCATCTTTACTTTGTCACGGTCTACATCGAAATAGAGTTGTGGTATTTCCGACTGCAAAGAAGATGACAGACCAGCCAGTTCTTTGCGCTTGGATGCGTAGTACATTAATGTATCTGCCGCGTCTACCAAATTATCGAAAGTGGCTTCTCCACGGGCTTCCAATTGCATTTCAAAACCTCCCGAGCTACCCAGTCCCGGAATAACCGGAGGAGTGGACAGATAGACTTTACATTCTGGATATTCCCTCAAATGTTTTTCCACCGTATCCATAATCTTCTCAATAGTGGTGTTCTTCCGCTCTTCCCAAGGTTTCAGGATCACCGTCAGTTCAGCACGTCCCTGGTTACTTCCAACACGCGGACTACTTCCCGTTACGTTCTGTATATATTCAATATATGGATTCTTTTCCAAATAAGCAATGGCACGTTCTGTTACGATACGGGTACGTTCCAAAGTAGCTCCCTCCGGCAATTCCAATTCAATCTTGAAATATCCCTGATCTTCCACAGGCAAGAAACTGGTCGGAATAATACGGTGAATCAGCATGATAGCAATCAACACCATACCAAAAGCACTCAAAACCCGGCGAGGATGCTTGATCGTACGAGTCACAGCAGCCACATATTTATTGCTACCGATGCCCAGCCATTCATTAATCTTCCGGAATACGATATTCTTTTTCTTTCCATTATCCGGCTTCAGAATCAATGAACACATCACCGGGCTCAATGTCAGAGCCACTACCGTAGAAATAAGTACGGACACCACAATCGTCACCGTAAACTGGCGATACAACTGCCCTGTAATCCCACTTAAAAAACTAACCGGAACGAACACTGCCGCCAATACCAGTGATGTAGCAATCAAAGCACTGGCAAGTCCGTTCATCGCTTTCTTCGTTGCTTCGTATGGACTTAGATGCTCCGCTTCCATGATATGCTCCACACCTTCCACTACCACAATCGCATCATCCACCACAATACCGATGGCAAGAATCAATCCTAGCAATGTCAGTATATTCAGCGAGAAACCGAAAATCAACATGAATCCGAAAGTACCGATCAATGAAATAGGCACCGCCACTACCGGAATCAACGTTGCACGCCAGCTTTGCAAGGATAGATAAACCACCAATACAACTAATACCAACGCTTCAAACAATGTCTTATATACTTCATGAATAGATTCGGAAATATAGGTCGTCATATCGAACGGAATCTCATAGCTCAATCCTTCCGGAAAGTTCTTGCTAATCTCATCCATAGCCTCTTTGACCCTCTCAGCTACTTCCATCGCATTTGCTCCCGGCAACATATAAATGCCAAGCACAGCAGCATTCTCGCCGTTGATACCACTTTCCGTGTTATAGGAAGAAGCCTCCAACGATACACGCGCCACATCTTTCAACCTGATAATAGATCCGTTGGCATTGGCACGCACTACAATATCTTCAAACTGCCCTACGGTAGACAAACGTCCTTGAGTCGTAATAGGAATGGTAATATCCAGTCCCTGCACCGGTTGTTGTCCCAATACACCGGCCGCTGATTCACGGTTCTGATCCTTCAATGCATTCTGTAAATCCTGTACGGTCAGCCCAAAGTTTGCCAACTTATCGGGTTGCGCCCATATCTGCATCGCATAATAGCGGCTACCTATATTAGATACACGTCCAACCCCAGGAATACGGCGAATTACATCGAGCACGTTGATAGTAGCAAAGTTACTCAAATAAATTTCGTCGAACTTCGGATCAGTAGAAGTCAAACAAAGCGTCATCAACTGACTGGGAGCCTGTTTTTCTACCGAAATACCATTCTGAATGACTTCTGCCGGCAGACGAGATTCCGCCAGTTTCACACGGTTCTGAATCTCAACGGCTGCCAAATCCGGATCGGCAGATACGTCAAAAGTGACCGTTGCCGAAAAACCTCCGGAGTTAGAACTGTTTGATTCCATATAAAGCATACCCGGCGTACCATTGATTTCCTGCTCAATCGGAGTGGCTACCGCCTGCGACACGGTAAGTGCGCTGGCACCCGGATAGGATGCGCTGATCTTCACCACCGGAGGGGTAATCTGCGGATATTGATCCACCGGAAGCATCGTCAGGCCAATAATACCGACAATCACAATCACGATGGAGATTACAGCCGAGAAGACCGGCCTATCTATAAAAAAAGTAACTTTCATCGTTTATTCTCCTTTCGCGTTATCCTTCGTTCCGGTAGTGTTTTCTTTTACTCCGGTCACTTCATTTTTTGTCGTAGTTATACTGTCCCCAGCTTCGGCTTCCAGATCACTGACCCGCACTTTCATGCCCGGAGTCAACTTATGGAACCCTTCTACAACCACCATTTCTCCTTCTGCCAGTCCTCTTTCTACCACCACATTATTCCCGACTTCCGGTCCTAATTCGATAAAACGTTTCTCTACCGCATTATCTTTGCGCATGGTATAAATATATGCTCCACCCTTTTCGATGGTAACGGCTTTCATCGGAACAACAAGTGCACCTTCACGAACATCCAGCAACAACTTTACCTTTGTAAATTGTCCCGGCAACAATACTTGTTTCGGATTCGGCATTTCTGCACGTACAGAGAAAGTTCCGGTTTGAGGATCGACTTGCGGTTCGGCAAAATCCACATATCCTTTAAATGGATAGACGGTATTATCCGCCAATGTAATGGTAATATTCGGCTGCCAGGAACGGGTGGAATCCTGCTGTCCCAAATTAATATTTCTTTCTTTACTCTTCAAATAATCGAGTGCTGTCATACTGAAATCCACCAACACTGTATCACTCTTCACAATGGTAGCAAGCAATGATTTTCCTCCGGGACCGACTAATGTACCCAAGTCCACATTTCTTTCACTAATGTGTCCCGATAAGGGCGAACGAACAATGGTATAACCCAATTCCAGTTCAGCCTGTGCCAAATCCGCCTCGCTCATGGCTACCGTTGCCTCGGCACTTTCATAAGCAGCTTCCGCATTATCCAAGTCCAACTGGCTCGCAGCGTTCTGTTCAAACAACGGACGGATACGTTTTAAATCACGTTCCGCTTTCAAAGCCTGCGCTTCGTCTTTTTTCAATTGCGCTCTGGCTTTATCTGCTTTGGCACGATACTGGTCCTGGTTGATTACAAACAAAACCTGATTCTTATTGACATATGTCCCTTCGGCAAAAAGCATATTTTCCAGATAACCTTCCACACGGGCACGTACTTCGACGAACTGTTGGGCACGAATACGCCCCACATATTCCCCGTATATCTCTACGTCGTCTTTCACTACCGGTTCAACAATGACTGTCGGCATTTCCGGCGCAGCCTTCTGAGGTCGGGTCAGTATCCAATACACACCCAACACAACTACCATACACATAATAGCAGCAATGGTTCTCTTTCTCCTCAGTTTCAACTCATGTTTCGAAAAGAATAATCTCATATCGAATCTTATTATTTAATTTAACTTATGTTTGTTCTATATCCTTATTTACAACTCATATACCAAAAATGCGTTACCTGCATTATTTGCTTAAAATCAAAGCATTAGATATTTCTTCGTTTTGCAGAAAGTGTGGAAATTCACTGTATGGTGTAGAAAAAATCCACATTTCCGACTTTTGGAACATTTTTTTTAGTTCCCATTTCAACAACTAAACAAATTATGCTCTACATTTGTATTATATTAAACATCAACACTAGACCACATCCTAATGAAAAAACAAATCTTTTCAACATTAGTTTTATCAATTGGCATCTTATTGCCTTTTTCTTTGCATTCTCAAGAGCAAAGGAAAAAGGTAGGTGTCGTTCTAAGCGGCGGCGGTGCCAAAGGAATGGCACACATCAAAGCACTGAAAGTAATTGAGGAAGCCGGAATCCCTATCGACTACATAGCCGGTACCAGTATGGGAGCTATCGTAGGTGGCCTTTATGCCATCGGTTATACTACGGAACAATTGGACAGCATGGTACGGAAACAAGATTGGACATTCCTGTTGAGCGACCGTATCAAACGAAGTGCCATGTCATTGACTGATCGTGAACGGTCTGAAAAATATACAGTCTCTATCCCTTTCACCAAAACTCCCAAAGATGCTGCTACCGGAGGACTCATGAAAGGGCAAAATCTGGCCAACCTATTTTCAGACCTCACTGTGGGGTATCATGACTCTATCGACTTTAATAAACTTCCCATTCCTTTTGCTTGTGTAGCGGCCAATGTTGTCAATGGAGAGCAAATTGTATTCCATGACGGAATACTCTCAACCGCTATGCGTGCCAGTATGGCTATTCCGGGTGTATTTACTCCGGTACGGCAAGACAGCATGGTATTAGTGGACGGCGGCATTGTAAACAACTATCCGGCAGATGTTGTGAAAGCCATGGGAGCCGATATTATTATCGGAGTAGACGTGCAGAATGCTTTGAAGAAGGCTGACAAGCTCAACAGCGTCCCCGATATTCTGGGACAGATTGTAGACATCACCTGCCAGTCTAACCACGAAAAGAATGTAGACCTCACAGACACTTATATCCGTGTCAATGTGGAGGGATATTCATCCGCCAGTTTTACCCCGGCTGCCATCGACACTCTGATGCGAAGAGGCGAAGAAGCGGCTAAAGAACAATGGAATTCGTTGCTTGCCTTGAAAAAGAAGATAGGAATAGCCGAAGATTATACTCCGAAGCAACATGGCCCTTATTCTTCTCTTTCCAATGCACGCACAGTTTATGTGACGGACATCTCATTTTCCGGTGTAGAGGTGGATGATAAAAAATGGCTGATGAAGAAATGTAATCTGAAAGAAAACAGTGACATTACCACTCAACAAATAGAACAGGCCTTGTATCAATTACGTGGCAGCCAATCCTATTCCAGTGCCAGCTATACGTTGAAAGAGACTCCTGAAGGTTATCACCTCAACTTCCTGTTGCAGGAAAAATATGAAAGAAGAATCAATCTGGGCATCCGTTTCGATTCGGAAGAAATCGCGTCTTTGTTGGTGAATGCAACGGCAGATCTTAAGACTCATATTCCTTCCCGCCTGGCTCTTACCGGTCGATTGGGTAAACGATATGCTGCCCGCATAGATTATACGTTGGAACCCATGCAGCAACGTAATTTCAACTTCTCGTATATGTTCCAATACAACGATATTAACATTTACGAGGAAGGTGACCGCGCCTATAATACAACGTATAAATATCATCTGGCAGAATTCGGTTTCTCCGATGTATGGTACAAGAATTTCCGCTTCGGACTCGGTCTGCGTTTTGAATACTACAAGTATAAAGATTTCCTGTTCAAGAAACCTGAAATCTCCGATCTGAAAGTGGAATCGGAACATTTTCTAAGTTATTTTGCCCAAGTGCAATATAATACTTATGATAAAGGACGCTTCCCTTCTAAAGGAAGTGACTTCAGAGCTGCCTATTCGCTTTATACGGATAACATGGCACAATACAACGACCACGCTCCATTTTCAGCATTGAATGCTTCGTGGGCAAGTGTCATCCCTGTGACCCGCCGTTTCTCCGTCATTCCTTCCATTTATGGACGTATCCTGATCGGAAGAGATTTTCCTTATCCGCTGCAAAATGCCATTGGCGGTGACGTACCCGGTTTCTATATTCCACAGCAATTACCGTTTGCCGGGGTCACCAATCTGGAATTGATGGATAACACCATCATGATTGCGTCTATTAAGTTCAGACAACGTATGGGAGCCATTCATTATCTCACACTGACGGGTAACTACGGGCTAACGGATAGTAATTTCTTCGATATATTGAAAGGCAAGCAATTATTCGGTGTTAGTGCAGGTTATGGAATGGACAGCATCTTCGGACCATTGGAAATATCGTTGGGATACTCCAATCAGACGGACAAAGGAAGTTGTTTTGTGAATTTAGGGTATTACTTCTAGTCAAATCTAGTCAAAAAGAATATAATAACACTCCAAGGAAGACAGATTTTAGCAATACTACTTCGCGTAATACAATATTTTCAAAAAGCAAAAGAGGAGACCGCTTCACAGTGATCTCCTCCCTCTATACTCTATATGAATATGCCCCAAAGGGTTTATTAAAAAAGGAACATATTCAAAAGGGGTTTATTAAAAATATTACATATCGATTCAATGAATCGTTTCAAATCATATCAACGATCTTCACAGACAGTTGATATTCAGGGAAATGTGCATCAAAATAAAATCTGATGCGTGGCCCCGATTAGGTAAAGATGTACCTCTGTACTTTTTCCTAATCGGCTAAGGCAGGGATTCAATGCTACAAACGAATCCAAGCCCCTTACTATAAAACATCTTAAATACTACCACCCTTACCGCCGCTATGTGTCGGATTATAAGTAACCGTCTTATATTGATGATCCGTTCCGGTATAACGAGTTGCTGTAATCGAAACCGTCTTGTTTTGACCATTAAACTTTACATTAGCCGTCAATGTGGTAGTACGAGCTTTTGCATAGCAAGTATAACTCATAGTGGTGTATCCGTTTACATTTACAGTGTTATAAACACGTTCAGTTTCCGTAATGCCAGATACCGATCCCATTAATGAGAACATACGAGTTTTCATGAAAGCAACCATTGCATTCACCGTTTTTGTATCTTCAGCACTAGCACCAGCTCCTAATTGCGATTTTACTTCAGCAACAAGAGCAGCATCATTCTTATCATAGTCCCAACCAGACTTTTCCTTATATTTCAGTTCAATACCAGTCACTGCTTTAGCATTCTCGCTATTATCACGACTAGCTTGTCCTAGAATAGTAGTTGTCACAGTTTCATTACTAATCTTGCTGTATACTTTATTCTCTATAGCATAAGCAGAGAAGTGATCGACATCGGCTGTATACGCAGTGACAGCTCCATTTTCTGTAGTAGAAGATACATTTTTAATTACATTTCCATCATTATCTTTTGCATCTCCCCATTCTCCTGTATCTGGATTCTGATAAGTAAGTATCATATCAGCATCAGCAAATGTTATTCCAGGGATAGGATTAGGAATAGAAATCGTAACATCATTTTTAAATTTCAAACCAGACGGTTCAAATTTAGCAGCAGCTAAAGGTATGCTTTTTTCTACATTTTGATTCACTTCTTCAGCCTTCACTTCAGTAGTCACTTCTGCAGGAGCAGGAACAAAGGTTGTTACACTAATGCCAACATTCCCATCACTAATAAGGCTTGCACTAGCTTCTGTATCAATTGCACCTGCCGGTATTGCCAATTCGACTTTCACGAGTGGTTTATCCTCTACCACTGCTTCCGGAGCAACTTCTCCCGGATCTTCAATGGTAGTATTAGATTCACTATTATCCTCTACTTTAATTTCTTCTTCTGCAGTTACTGACACCGTTTCTTTCCGACTTTCCTTTGTCAGAGCCAGAGCTACCGTTACCACACTACGATTCTCTGCATTCTCTGCAATGACAACTGACGTTTTCTGTGAAAGATATCCATTAGAAGACGCTTCAATACTATAAGTACCTGTAGCACTTTCTGTAACAGAGAACTTACCATTCGAGTCGGTTGTGTAATTTTTACTACCCACTTTTACCTTTACCCCATTCATTGCTTCTCCCCCAGAAGTCACCGTACCCATAATGTAATACTCCACTACCGGTTTTGGAGTTTCAATTACTTCCCCTTCTGCCGGTTTCGGATCGTCATCATCATCGTGACAGGCTACTGTCGCAAAAGTTAACATACCCAAGGCTATCGCCATGGCACCCACATAAAACCATTTTACACTTTTCATAATGTTTCAATTTTGTTAAAAATACTAGTTAAAATATCAATCATGTTTCACTTCTCACTCGTTTTAATCAAATAATATCGAATATAATCCGGCTGCCAGAAATGTGAATTCTCTGCCGACTTAGGTTCAACACTATAACTTTCGCCCAACGAACGATGGGCATATTCATTCCCGCTACGCATATCATACTGAAAAGCAAAATATTCGGGAAGCATTACCCGTAGCAGATGTCGCTTGCGTTTCTTTCCCGGTAATGGAATAGAAAAGTTGAATCCTGCATTCGTTGCTCCATTTGTATACATACCATATATACCTACAATATATTCGCCGAAGTAGCGTGAAAGAGTTCCGCGTACTCCATAATCGCCATAAATAAAGCGATCTCCTTCTACTTTTACCAAGGTATTCACTTCCGGTATATAATATCCTACACTAATTTTTCCATTGACTCTTTTCCACTTGCTCATTTTCCATTCGCTACCATAGAAATGAGCAGAGCCGGTTATTCCTCCTCCACCTTCTACCGTCCACCGACCATTTGCCGAAAAATAGCCGATGCCTGCTGCAAGTCCCTGGCGGTCATTGGAGAAGCTACCGCCTGTGAGGTATCCTTTCCAATGATTAGCCAAGCGAAAATCCTGACGCAAAGTCATGTATCCCAGGCGAACGCAGTTCCACTTGCCATCTTCATTACTTACAATAGGCAAAGAAACCTGCATCCGTAGCGAGGCGCCTTTCCATAATTGCATTTCCACGGCAGGTTGCAACTCGAGAGCCGCTTTATACAACTTATAAGTTACATTATTGACTAACATCACGTTGGGATATACTACCAAATCCATCTTACCGAAAGAACTTTCTTTTCGCTTTACACCTTTCAGTTGACGCACAGCAGTTTCGGTAGAAGTAGTTATCCCCATCTTACGATACACTTCATCCAACGCACATTCACCGGACTGATATTTTTGAATCAATTCTGCAGGGATGGTTATGCATAATTGTGGTAAGGCATTATCTAATATAAGTAGCTGCAAAGTCGGTATTTCCGGTATAATAACCAAATGGCGTATGGCAATACCGATTCCATTATAAATACCTCTATAAGCAGAGGTCTCAAAAGCCGCAGTTATCGTGTCCCTTTTCTCCACAACTGAAATATTCTCCATATCCAACTCTTTCAGTGTCTCACTCACACGAACAGGCTGTGCCTGTAACAAAGAAATACCACAGAGAAAAACAGCGGTCACACTAACAATCCTTTTCATCTTCTTTTAATGCATTAATGTACATTCATACCGCAGACCGGCGGAAACACATGTAAATTCACGAGTAAACACATTGACGGACAAATGCTTCCAAAAGCGCATGGCAGCACCCATATTCCATCCACGCGTATCATATTCCACCATCAACTTCAATTCTTTGCAAAAAGAAGGCGTATAGCGGACACCTCCGAAAGGTCCTTTATTAAATACACGACAATCACCTTGATGAATATACCATCCGGCCGTTACAGCCAATTGGTCTCCCGAACGAAACCCGATAGTCTTTGTCAACACACCATAATAAGCTCCCCAATACGTAGTCTTCTTCTCCGTCAAAAGATCATCTCCACCAATCACAACAGCTGGGAAATAGCGACTTTCTTTTAGCGGACGAATACGAATCGTATTAGAACGGTCCTGATTATGATAACCCGTTCTGCCTGTACCGGTTGTCATTTTGAGTAATGTCATCCGGTAAGTGAATTCGATAAAAGAAAAAAGAGTCATATCTACAAAATAGTTCATGGTAGGAAAACTGAAAACCGATGGAGTAACTTGCTCGGGTAAGAAATTGACTCCTCCCATAAATGTACCGGTCTCCTGCATTTCAGCGGTAGGTATCATCAACTGCCCCGTTGTTCCCATGGAATATTGCGCGTGAACCAGACCGCTCACCGGAATGAGTATCAGAAATAGAATACTACCTTTTAACGAAATAAATGGCTTATTCCTAAAAGCCGCTTTAGTTTGTTTCATCTTTATTTGTATGTTATACTTTTAAATAGAGATATTCTCAAAACTTTTTTGATTAATCCACTATTTTTACCTTATATAATTCTGTTACTTCTTAGGTAACAGTAAACACACAACCAAGACCAATCGGAATGAGAATAGAGAAAAACATCGACAATTACAGTGATAGAAGAGTTTTTGCCTTTAGCGAAGGGGGAAATTCTTTTTAAGACAGGACATATAAATCATAGGGCATGAAGATATGATTATTTCATGTTCGGATTTTTTTTTGCCGTATGCATCAGATAAAACGAAAAAAAATGGGGGAATATTTGTTTGCTATTTATATTTTTGTATATCTTTGCGTCACATTTGATTCCGTTACCTAAGAAGTAACAGATACATTTAAATACTGATTATTAAAGTTTTGCCTATCTATTACCTACTTACATTGTAATTTCTAACGTAAGATAAATTCTTTCTATTTACTTCTGTGCGTTCTCTTAATCCAAAGCCTTTCAGATATATTTGTGTGGTTTTAATAGATTTGTGTCCCAGCGATTCACTAATCATTTCAATCGGAACTCCGCGATACTTGGCAGTAGTGGCCCAAGAATGTCGGAAGGTATATGAAGTGACGGGCGAATTCAAGCGCAACACTCTCGCCAAATCCTTCAAAGAATTATTAAAACGACGAAGAGCAGACTGATATTCTTTATATGCTTTTTCATCTTTCCGCTTCTTATCACCATGCAGAATATCGAATAAATAGTCGGGACAATCAGGAAGAGCAGTTTTATTGCTTCGAAGCTGATTCATCATCTCTTTTGCACTTTCCAGAATTTCCAGGCTTATAGGTGTTTTAGTCTTGATACGGTTATATTGAAGCACATTCCGGTCTAAAGCCGATTTCTCCAAATGTGCCAAATCCGCGAATGACATTCCACAGAACTGAAACATCAGAGCTGCAATCGTCTGCGTACGACGCAAACGTTCGGATTTCGGGTCCTCATACAGTAGTTTGTGCAATTCGGTCACAGGCAATGCTTTCTTTTGCCGGATATCCACGCCTGTATAGACATCATGAAACAACCGGGGAACATAAGGGGCACTTCCCGCTTCTACTCCCCGATTATAGATACTACGTAACATACGCATATAAGTAGAAACCGTATTGAGTTTTAACCCGGACTCGTAAAGATGCTGTCCATAGCATCGTAAACATTCCCGGGTGACTTGCCTGAACGATATGTTACCTGTTCCACAAAACTTACTAAAAGAAAAAAGAGCATTCTTATAAACATGAGCGGTAGAATATCGCCCTTCTTTTCGCAAACGCTCAATGTACGCTCCGGCACATTGGCTAAATCCATTTTTATTCATTTTTTGCATCACTAGTTATTTTAGATTATATAATATAAGAGAAAGAACAAAAGTAAGCTACTTTATGATTTCAACTATTATAAAAAAAGAAAAGTAAAAGAAAACCTTCACTCGCGTGGAAGTTATTCTTTTACTTTCCTATAACGTTCTGAATTTATTCACCATATAGGCCGCAGAAGTGAATCTTATTCATGTCTGCACTGTTTTCACCACAGAGTACACAGAGGGCACAGAGGTGAATCTGTTTTATGACTTACGGTTGTGACCCTAATTTTGATGCGTAATCCTCCTACTATAAAGTTGAAAAAACATGAAAACATCTGCCACCTGCAACCAAACGCGTGTAATGCACTAGTTGATAAATAGTTGGAGCGTTGCAGATACCTGCGGCAGATAGGTTGCAGATAAAGTATCTGCCACACAGTATAAACCTTACATAAGCCAATTCTCTAGGAGGGCAAAAGTTTATTGTATACATTAACTTCCCGTTTCCAGGCGGGGAACTGTCGTTTCCGGCATTAGAAATTACAGTTTCCACGGCAGGAAACGAGAGTTTCTAAGGCGGGACACTACAGTTTCTACGTAAGGATACTGTCGTTTCCCCGTAGAGACACCACAAATTATCCATAGAGTCACCCCAATTATCCCATAGCTTTGCATAAAGGAATCAAGGCTTTTTCTTTGATTATATAACGTGTTGCAGATACTTTATCTGCAACCTATCTGCCGCAGGTATCTGCAACGTTCCAACTATTTATTAACTAGTGTGTTACACGCTTTTCGTTGCAGGTGGCAGATGTTTTTATGTTTTTCAACTTTATAGTAGACCAAACTTTCATTCATTTCTGCACCGTTTCATTCATTTTTATACTCTTTAATTCCATGATTAAAGAAAAGATAAAGAATTGTAGATTTAAAATGATACGAAGCAACTTATTGTGTATATTTGCGTTATTTATTGAGTAAAACTAATCAATATATTGAGTAAAAGTACTCATTCTATTGAATAAACAACAGAAAACATGTATAAAAGAGTTCAATATCAAACGATTACAAAAAGACTAAAAGAGCCTCGACATTTCCTGCAAGTAGTGTTAGGACCTCGCCAAGTTGGAAAGACTACAGTCATCAAACAAGTAGTCAATGATCTGAATCTACCTTATCAAATCTATTCGGCAGATAGTATTCCTGCTACACAGACATCTTGGATTTCAGACTGTTGGAATACGGCAAGAGTACAGATGCGAGTAGAAAAATTATCTGAATTTATTCTGATAATCGATGAAATTCAAAAAATAAAAAATTGGAGTGAAGTAGTCAAAAAAGAATGGGATGCAGATACATTCAATGATATTAATATGAAAGTCGTTCTTCTCGGCTCTTCACGTGTATTGTTAGAAAAGGGATTATCAGACTCGATGATGGGTCGCTTTGAAGAGATAAGAATGACACACTGGTCGTATCCGGAAATGCGGGATGCATTTAATATGAGTCTGGAACAGTATCTTTATTTCGGTGGATACCCGGGAGCAGCTTTTTTGATAGAAGATGAAGAACGCTGGGGGCAATATATCAATGGAGCAATCATAGATGCCACTATCAATAAAGATATTTTATACGATTCCCCAATTAGCAAACCGGCATTATTACGGCAAACTTTTGAACTGGGAACTTCTTATTCCGGTGAAATCGTATCGCTGACCAAAATGGTAGGAGCATTACAAGACGCTGGAAATACAACAACGCTAGCAGGATATTTAAACTTACTGGGAGATAGCGGCTTACTGACCGGTTTACAAAAGTTTGCAATGGACAAGTCGCGCCAAAGAGCAAGCGCTCCTAAATTTCAGGTATTCAACAATGCTTTAAAAACCGTATATAATGATTTGACTTTTAAGGAGGCTATTCTCAACAGAAAAGAATGGGGACGTATTTTTGAATCTGCAATTGGTGCACATATTGTTTCCAACGCATTTACTGGTAACTATGAAGTATTTTACTGGAGAGAAAAAGATAAGGAAGTAGATTATATATTGAAAAAGAAAAACCGGATTGTAGCCATAGAAGTAAAAAGCAACAGTGAAATGTATAATGCAGGACTAGAAGAAATACGCAAAATGTATCAACCGTATGCTAGTTTCGTAGTTGGAGAAGGGGGCATGAAAGCCGAACAATTCTTAAGTATCAATCCTGCGAAGTTATTTGAATAAAGAAATACAGCAAGAAGATGCAGGCTTGAATAATGTTTTTCCCCGTATTATTCGCTAGAATCAAAGAAAGTACCTATCTTTACCGCAAGTATTTTTTATTATTCACCATTAAATGTAAAGATTATGGCAAGTAGAAGAGAACTCAAAAAGAACGTAAACTATATCGCAGGAGAATTATTCACCGAGTGTTTAATCAACAGTATGTTCATCCCTGGCACAGACAAGGTGAAAGCAGATGAACTGATGGCAGAGGTACTGAAGATGCAGGATGAATTTGTTACTCGCATCAGCCACACAGAACCGGGCAACGTGAAAGGTTTTTATAAGAAATTCCGTGCTGATTTTAATGCAAAGGTAAACGAGATTATTGAAGCTATAGGGAAATTGAACTAACAACAGAATGAAAAAAGCAATTTATAGCTTTATCTATTACCGCCTGTTAGGGTGGAAGACAAACGTTACGGTGCCTAATTATGATAAATGCGTGATATGTGCCGCTCCACACACAACAAACCTTGATTTATTTATTGGAAAACTATTTTATGGTGCTATAGGCCGTAAGACAAGTTTCATGATGAAAAAGGAATGGTTTTTCTTTCCGCTTGGAATTTTTTTCAAAGCAGTTGGCGGAATTCCCGTCGACCGTAGTCGAAAAACTTCGCTAGTAGATCAGATGGTTCATAAATTTGCCGAATATAAAAAGTTTAATTTGGCTATCACTCCCGAAGGAACCCGTAAAGCGAATCCAAACTGGAAAAAAGGCTTTTATTTTATAGCCTTGAAAGCCCAGGTTCCGATCGTTCTGATTGGTATTGATTACAGCAAGAAAACGATTTCGGCAACGAAAGCTATCATGCCGTCAGGAGATATTAATAAGGACATGAGAGAAATCAAACTTTACTTCAAGGATTTCAAAGGAAAACATCCAGAGAATTTCGCTCTTGGAGAAATATGATTTAAGTATTAGGTATTAAGTATAATACTTAGTTATCATGGAGTCTATCCGTATTTCTATCATACAAACCGATATTGTTTGGGAAAATAAACAAGAAAATCTCCGTTTGCTCCACGAAAAGCTGCAAAGTCTTCGTGGAATAACGGAGATTGTTGTTTTACCGGAGATGTTTTCTACCGGATTCAGTATGCAGAGTAAAATACTGGCAGAGCCAAATTCCGGGGAAACCATTACAACACTCAAACAATGGGCCGCCAAATTCCAGCTAGCCATTTGCGGAAGCTATATAGCAACAGAGAACGAACAGTTTTATAACCGTGCGTTCTTTCTGACGCCGGAAGGAGAAGAGTTCTATTATGACAAACGACATCTGTTTCGTATGGGACGGGAAGCTGAACACTTTTCGGCCGGTGATAAACGACTCATCATCCCCTATCATGGATGGAATATCTGCCTGCTGGTTTGCTATGACCTTCGTTTCCCTGTATGGAGCCGAAACGTAGGCAACGAGTACGACCTTTTAATATATGTAGCCAACTGGCCTATCCCCCGCCGTCTGGTTTGGGATACTCTACTCCGGGCACGCGCTTTAGAAAATCAATGCTATGTATGCGGTGTCAACAGAGTAGGTACAGACGGGTACCAACTTTCATATAATGGAGGAAGTAAAGTCTACTCCGCTTTCGGAGAAGAAATCGGCTCAATTCCAGATGAAAAGGAAGGAATAACGACTGTCAGTGTAAATCTCACTGCTCTCAACCAATTCAGAGAGAAGTTCCCGGTATGGAAAGATGCAGACGAATTCCATCTATAACATTTGCCAAATAACAAATGTTAAAAACAGATTCATGTAGCAACAATACCTAGAATTCGGTAGTTAATTATATAGACTTCTTTTGTATCTTTGTCGTGAAAATACAGTCGTAAGGACGCTAATCTTACATAACTTAATTAACAACTTTATGAAAACAAATCTTAGTTCTCAAATCAGTCTCCACCGGGTCTCCCCCAGATACTACAGACCGGAGAATGCATTTGAAAAATCAGTCTTGACAAGACTCGAAAAAATCCCTACGGACATCTACGAATCCGTAGAAGAAGGTGCTAACTATATTGCTCGCGAAATAGCACAGACCATCCGCGAAAAACAAAAAGCAGGACGCTTCTGCGTATTGGCACTCCCCGGAGGTGATTCGCCCAGCCACGTATATACCGAACTCATCCGCATGCATAAGGAAGAAGGTCTTAGCTTCCGCAATGTGATCGTATTTAATATGTATGAATATTATCCGTTGGCTCCCGATGCAATCAACAGCAACTTCAATGCTTTGAAGAGTATGTTGCTGGATCACATCGATATTGACAAACAAAATATATTCACTCCCGACGGAAGCATTGCCAAAGATACCATCTTCGAATATTGCCGTCTGTACGAACAACGCATCGAAAGCTTCGGAGGTATTGATATTGCCTTGTTGGGCATTGGCCGTGTAGGTAACATCGCGTTCAACGAACCGGGTTCCCGACTGAATTCTACCACTCGTCTGATTTTGTTGGATAATGCATCACGCAACGAAGCATCCAAGATTTTCGGAACGCTGGATAATACGCCGATCAGTTCTATTACAATGGGTGTATCCACTATCCTTGGCGCAAAGAAGGTTTATCTGCTTGCATGGGGGGAAAACAAAGCAGCTATGATTAAAGAATGTGTGGAAGGTGCGATCACTGACACTATTCCGGCTTCTTATCTGCAAACTCACAACAACGCGCATGTAGCTCTTGATCTTTCAGCAGCTATGAACTTAACACGTATCCAACGTCCGTGGCTGGTAACTTCTTGCGAATGGAATGATAAACTAATCCGTAGTGCCATCGTTTGGTTGTGTCAGTTGACCGGCAAACCGATTCTGAAGTTGACAAATAAAGACTATAACGAAAACGGTTTGAGTGAACTTCTGGCACTTTACGGTTCTGCGTACAATGTAAACATCAAAATCTTCAATGATTTACAGCACACCATTACCGGATGGCCGGGTGGCAAACCTAATGCTGATGACACCTACCGTCCGGAACGTGCAAAACCGTATCCGAAACGTGTAATCATTTTCTCTCCGCATCCGGATGATGACGTTATTTCGATGGGTGGTACGCTTCGTCGTTTGGTAGAGCAAAAACATGAAGTACACGTAGCTTACGAAACTTCCGGTAATATCGCCGTTGGTGACGAAGAAGTAGTTCGTTTCATGCATTTCATCAACGGATTCAACCAACTCTTCAATAACAGTGCAGATCAGGTTATCAATGAGAAATATGCAGAAATACGTAATTTCTTGAAAGAGAAGAAAGATGGTGATATGGACAGTCGTGACATTCTGACTATCAAAGGTCTGATTCGTCGTGGTGAAGCCCGTACGGCCTGTACTTATAACAATATACCATTGGAACGATGCCACTTCCTAGACTTGCCGTTCTATGAAACAGGTAAGATTCAGAAAAACCCGATCAGTGAAGCAGACGTGGAAATCGTACGTAACTTGCTTCGTGAAGTGAAACCTCATCAGATTTTCGTTGCAGGTGACTTGGCCGACCCGCACGGAACACACCGTGTATGTACGGACGCCGTATTCGCAGCTGTTGATCTTGAAAAAGAAGAAGGTGCCAAATGGCTGAAAGACTGCCGTATCTGGATGTACCGTGGTGCGTGGGCTGAATGGGAAATCGAAAATATTGAAATGGCAGTGCCGATCAGTCCGGAAGAACTTCGTGCAAAACGTAACTCTATCTTAAAACATCAGTCGCAGATGGAAAGCGCTCCGTTCCTGGGTAATGACGAACGTTTGTTCTGGCAACGTAGTGAAGACCGCAACCGTGGTACAGCTACTTTGTATGATAAGTTAGGACTGGCTTCTTACGAAGCAATGGAAGCATTTGTAGAATACGTTCCTTTATAAGAATAATATTCTTAATTAAGAGAATATAAAACAATGAAAGAAGAGTGGGAAGTTTCGATACTTCTCGCTCTTTTTTTGTTATTTTTGCGGGGATAATTCACCACAGAGGAAAGGAGGACACAGAGTTATTATGAACAACCATTTTTATATCGCTTCATAGATTTGCCCTCCGTGTCCTCCTTTCCTCTGTGGTGAAAATGAGAACAAAAGCATTGAATAATGAAAAAGATAATAGTGTTTCTTCTATGCCTTACTGTAAGTGCAAATTTTCTTTTCGCTCAAGATATTGAAAGAAATGTAAAAGAACGGCTGACGGATTACTTCAACAAATATACCGCAACAGCCAAAATCAGCACTCCTAAACTGAACAGTTTCGATATAAATTATGATCGCAAGACGATTGCAATCTATGCATCGGAGAGTTTCGCCTATCAGCCTTTCCGTCCGGAAACTGTAGAATACATTTATAATCAAGTTAAAGAGCTGCTTCCGGGGCCTGTTCATTATTACCAGCTCACCATTTATGCAGATGGAAAACCTATTGAGGATTTGGTACCTAATTTCTACCGGAATAAGAAAAAGGATAAGGAGCGGTTATCTTTGAATATAGATTATAAAGGAGCTCCCTGGGTGAAAAACATCTCACGCCCCAATGAAATTTCACGCGGACTACAAGATCGCCATATTGCAATCTGGCAAAGCCACGGCAACTATTTCAAGAATGATAAAAACGAATGGGGATGGCAACGCCCCCGATTATTCTGCACCACGGAAGATATGTTCACTCAATCTTTCGTTCTTCCATACGTGATTCCCATGTTGGAGAATGCTGGAGCGATTGTTTATACTCCCCGTGAACGGGATACGCAGAAGAATGAAATCATCGTAGATAATGACACTCCCAACGCTTCCCTTTATCTGGAAGTGGGTAGCAAAAAAGCTAATTGGACAAATGCCCCGGTAAGAGGATTTGCTCAAAAGAAAACGATCTATAAAGAGGGAGAGAATCCTTTCACTGACGGAACCTGCCGTTTCATACCAACCGAAAGAAAGAAAAAGAAGAATAAAGACCAGGTATTTGCCGAATGGGTACCTACCCTACCGGCAACAGGTAAGTATGCTGTTTATGTTTCTTATCAGACACTCCCCAATAGTGTAAGCGACGCCAAATATCTGGTATTCCATAACGGAGGAGTAACCGAATTTAAAGTTAATCAGAAAATAGGTGGAGGCACATGGGTTTACCTCGGAACGTTTGAATTTGATAAAGGGAACAACGACTACGGCATGGTGGTACTTAGCAACGAGAGCAGCGAACATGGAGTTGTATGCGCCGATGCAGTACGTTTTGGAGGTGGAATGGGAAACATTGCCCGTGGAGGAAGAACCAGCGGGCTACCCCGTTATTTGGAAGGAGCACGCTACTCTGCGCAATGGGCGGGAATGCCATACGAAGTATATGCAGGACGTAAAGGTGAAAACGACTATACAGACGACATCAACACACGTTCCAACGCTATCAACTATTTGTCGGGCAGTTCTGTCTACAACCCGCAACAATCGGGTTTAGGCGTACCTTTGGAAATGACTATGGCGTTGCACAGTGATGCCGGATGCAGCAAGACTGATGAGTTTATCGGATCGCTCGGTATCTATACCACCGATTTCAATAATGGAAAACTGAATGCAGGAACAGACCGGTATGCATCACGTGACTTAGCCGATATTCTGCTCACACAGATTCAGAAAGATATTTATTCCAGTTACAGCATCCCCTGGACACGCCGCAGTATGTGGAACCGGAATTACAGTGAAACACGTCTCCCGGCTACACCTTCTACGATTATCGAACTGCTCTCCCATCAGAACTTCGCAGATATGCAGTTAGGGCATGATCCGAACTTCAAGTTTACAGTGGGACGAGCCATTTACAAAGGTATTTTGCAGTTCATTACCAGCCAGCATGATAAAGAATATATAGTTCAGCCCCTGCCAGTCAGCAATTTCGCCATTCAATTCGGAAAGAAAAAGAATACATTGGAACTTTCATGGAAAGGTGAAGATGATCCGCAAGAACCGACTGCACGCCCACGGGAATACATCGTATATACACGCATCGGTTATGGAGGCTTTGACAATGGAACCTTAGTCAGCAAAACGTCCCACACCGTTAAAATAGAACCAGGGCTCGTTTATTCATTCAAAGTGACTACCGTAAACCGCGGCGGGGAAAGCTTTCCCTCCGAAATCCTTTCCGCTTATAAAGCCAAACGCGAACAGGAAAAGGTAATTATCATCAATGGCTTTGACAGAATCAGCGGTCCGGCGGTCGTTAATACTTCTGATAGAGCAGGATTCGATTTATCACAAGATCCCGGAGTCCCGTATATATCAAACATTTCGTTTTGCGGAGCACAAACAGGCTTCGACCGTACACAAGCCGGAAAAGAAGGAAAAGGCAGTCTGGGCCATAGCGGAAACGAGTTAGAAGGAATGAAAATAGCAGGGAACACATTCGATTATCCTTTTATTCATGGAAAAGCGATTCAGGCAGCCGGCAAATATAGTTTTGTGTCATGCAGTGACGAAGCGGTAGAAAACGGATTGGTTACGTTAGAAGATTATCCGGTGGTAGATTATATCCTGGGACTGGAAAAAGAAGACCCCGCAAATAAAGCGTACTACAAGACATTCTCCTCGGCTATGCAACGAATTATGACCAGTTATTGTCAGTCGGGAGGTAGTCTATTTGTCAGCGGTGCTTATGTAGGAAGCGATATGAGCGGCACACAAGGCAACCGGGAGTTTACAGAGAAAATACTGAAATATGGTTATCAAAGTAGCCTGACGGATAAGAGTGCAAATCAGATTAAAGGATTGGGGCGCACGATCACGATCCCGCGTCTGCCCAATGAGAACAGTTATGCGGTTCCTGCAGCAGATTGCATCGTTCCCGTAGATACTGCTTTCCCTGTATTTACGTATGTACCCGGCAATCAGAGCGCAGGTATCGCTTACAAAGGAAACTACCGCACTTTTGTATTGGGCTTTCCTTTCGAAAGCATCCAGTCGGAAGCGGATCGGGCAACCATCATGGCAGGCATCTTGGGATTCTTTACTCAAAAATAAAAAATATCCTTTTTTTTAATCCGTTTCTCATTTTAAATTCTATCTTTGCTACTATAATAACCTTTAAAACTAAAAAACAATGTATACTATACAAGCAAATCCTAGCGGTACACGCAGCATAGAAGTATCTAATGAAAACTTGAGAACAATTGAGAAATATGCTCTGTTCCGTCATCTTATCGACAGTACCGGTATTGTAGATGAAGCAGTTCTGGATAAGTTGAAACTTAATATCCGCTCCCTTATCGCCAGTCAGGAAGAAGACAGTAAAGACTTGCTGGACCTTTGTATCGACGTGATTTATCACAATAATATGAAGGCATTCGGTCTGCAACAGCTCATTAAGCTCTATCTTACCTGGCTTTCCAACACGGAAGCGGAAGAAGAGGAGGAATAATGATTACGGTAGATACCTGCGGAATAACAGCATACAGTCCGCTGATTCCTGCAATAAGAGCAATGTGCACTGCCTCTCCGGGAGAAACGATAGAGATTATCATGAACCATGCTGACGCGTTTCAGGATCTAAAGGAATATCTGTCCGAACAAGGTATCGGTTTTCGTGAAATCTATGATGGAGAACAAATGACATTACAGTTCACAATCAATGGGAAGTTATAAAAGAAAATAGCGTAGTTTTCTTTAACCTTTTGATTGTCAAAAGGTAATCGGAGCTTAGAAAATAGGCAGGTAACGATTAGGTGACGAAAATCCATCGCTCGCTTGCGTTTTTCTGCATAACCTCAAATAACTCTTCAGCTACAAAAGTAGTTAATTTACTTGACCTTAGCAAGTTTTTATGCGGGATTTTCAAGGGAGATCAGGTCCTATTTCGGACTTGGTCTCCTTTTTTATTGCCATCCGTAAGATATCCTCTTTTTACTGTATTACCTCTCCTCCGAATAGTTTATTCCCGGTAATAGGGTTTTACCCTCTCAAAAAACTTCAAAAAATACATCATTGATACATAATGGTTTACTGGCAAAATATGGGGCTGGCGGTATCCGTCAGCCCTATGTTCACCCTCCGATTTTCCCAAACTTTGCAAGCGAAGAAAGACAAAAACAGTATCGAACTAAAAACAACCGACAAATGGAAGAAGGCAAGAATGAAATCATGGAGCTCAGGCAGATGATCGAAGGATGCTTCGAGCGTCAGAACAAGCTCATCGCCCGTCTGGAAATGGAGTTGGAAGCACTTAGTAATTTCAACGGCAAGCAGATGCTGGACAGCCGCGACATGCGTCTCCAGCTGAAAGTCTGCGACCGGACGCTGATACGCTGGCGCATGTCGGGAAAGCTGCCGTCCTTTAAGATCAGCGGCAAGGTGTACTTCTGGGCATTCGACGTGTACAAGTTCCTCCGGGAGGAATATGGCACGGCCGTCCTGCCGGAAGCCCTCGAAGAACAGGAACCAATAACAATTAATAATAAGAAGAATGGAAAATCAAAGTAAGTACATCATGATCGAGCGGAACAAGTTTGCCGCCCTTGTCAAGGCACACCGTAAATGCCTGCAGATACTGAGTATCCTGACCTATGCGCATACCGTCAAGGAAGTGCAACTGACCTTCACGCTGGAGGAGATCTGCGAGCTTCTCCAGATGACCCGTGAGGAAGTGGAGACACAACGTCAGAAGGGGTATATCCGTTTCAGCGTGCAGAATGGTATAACCGTCTACGAGATTACGGACATCCTGCGGTTAAAGAACATGCTGGAGATGGGAAAGATATACCGCAAGATCGACGGAATGGCGATAACCGTTCCGGTGAAAAAAGAGACAGGAAATGTAACGGATTCATTAACCGATTAATAGGATTCAATATGAGACAGTTGGTACATGCCTCGCTGTTCAGCGGGTTTGGTGCGGCGGATCTTGCCGCCGAATGAATGGGATGGCGTAACGCTTTCCATTGTGAGATAGATGAGTTTTGTAACCGAATTTTAAATTACTGGTTCAGCCATGCAGAAAGTTATACGGATATTACAACTACGGATTTTCGGGGATGAAGGGGACGGATCGACATCCTCACAGGAGGTTTCCCATGCCAGCCCTTTTCCGTTGCCGGCCGGCGAAAGGGCGCGGAGGACAGCCGTTACCTCTGGCCTCACATGCTCCGTGCCATTCACGAGATCCGGCCCGGTTGGATTGTTGGTGAGAACGTTGGTGGCATCCTCACGATGGTACAGCCCGGCAAGGCGGCTCACGTGGGATGTCAGCCCTCTCTGTTCGGAGAGGATCAGCCTGTATACCGCAAGCGGGAGGAATACGTCGTCGAGACCATCTGCCGTGATCTTGAGCGTGAAGGATATACCGTCCAGCCGCTGCTTATTCCGGCTTGTGCCGTCGGTGCCCCGCACAGAAGGGACCGCATATGGTTTGTTGCCCACGCCGATGGCGAGGGATTACAGCCCGAGGGGACCGAACTGTCTCCAGAAGGGTCTTCCGGAAATCATCCGCGAGATGTTGCTGCCCACCCCGACAGCGACGGAGATACACCACCGGCAGCGGGTGGAACGCTGGAAACGTCAGGGGCGCGTGTCGATGCACGAGACGGAGGACGGGGAGAAGAACCCCAACGGCCTGACGGACTTCCTGGACTTCCACGGGCTGCTCCCGACACCGACTGCAAGGGACTGGAAGGGCGCGCCGACCTTGGAAAATTTCCAAAGGAAGGGGAAGAACCCGCATCAGGGCAGCCTTCCCGATTTCTTTGCCCGGTCTGGGAGGAGTTTCCAACTCAATCCCCTGTTTGTGGCCGAGATGATGGGGTTCCCCGTCAATTGGACGGTATTACCTTTTCTTCCTGGCGGCAGCAGTCCGTCAAGGGATATGGAAACGCCATCGTCCCCCAGGTAATCCATGAGATATTCAAAGCGATAGAATCAACTTATAAATAATAGACAGCATGCATACATTTGTTATAGCGGAACATCCTGAGTTCGGTAAAATCCGGACAGTCGAGAAGGACGGCAAAATATGGTTTTGCGCAAAGGATGTCGCCGCATCATTGGGATACGCCAATACAAGGGATGCCATAGACCGGCACTGTAAACAGAAGGGAGTCTGCGTTCACGACATCCCTACTAGGGGCGGACGTCAGAAAATCAAGTTCATAGATGAAGGGAACATGTACAGGCTTATAGCCGGAAGCCGTCTGCCCTCGGCTGAAAGGTTTGAAAGCTGGATCTTTGACGACCTCGTCCCACGAACATTAAAAGAAGGCGGATACCTGCTTGACATAAAGGGAGAAACCGACTCCGAACTGCTTTCACGGGCTTTGTTACTTGCGGAAAACAGGATAAAGGAACGCGACAGGCATATATCCGTACTGGAAGAGAAAAACGCGCAGAACGCCATCAAATTAAGCCGGCAGGCTCCTAAGGTAAGGTATTTTGAAGAGGTCCTGCATTCGGCAAGTACATATACAACCACGCAGATAGCCAAAGAACTTGGAATGAGCGGAAGGGAGCTGAATTACAGGTTGAAATTGCTTGGAGTCCAGTTCCGCCAGTCAGGAACATGGATGCTTACCGCCCGATACCACAAGGAAGGATATACCCGGACACATACGCATGTATGGCAAAACCGGAACGGAGAAACCGGAACGGCCATGCATACCGTATGGACGGAACGCGGCAGGCTTTTTATCCATCAGCTGCTGAATTTCAATATCGGGTATTAGGCATGACATACTCCCACATTATAAACAACCGGATTTATAATGCGGGAAGTATTGAAAATCCTATATGAATGAAGGGAGGGCACTACGAAACGTCGTATGCTCTCCCTCGTTCTTTTTATTTCTCATAAAGCAGTAAAAATTCCATTTTTCTGCGTCTTTCTATTGATTTGACCTTCCGTCCCCGGTAGTGGCAATAGGAAATGTATTCCCTGTATATATCACGGTCTCCAGCTTCCAGCTTTCGGAGCAGGCGGCTTTTGGGGCGTTTCCCATAACCGAGCAATGCGGATGTCCCAACATTGTAGCTCAAGACCGTTAAAAGAAGTGCATCCTTGCCGTAACTGCGGAACAATGCGTAGCGTTTCATGAGATCCCTACGGAGCAGTGCCTCCGCTTCTGCCTCCGTCATGTCGTAGGACAGATTCTCGCCGGGCAATAGCCGGTGTCCAAATCCGTAGAAAGGAAATTTGTCTTTTCCATGAAGTCCTTCTCATTGTTTTACAAGACTGACCGCAAGTTCAAACTTTACCGGATCCGGTCCCTGTTGCATTTTTATCGGCTGTGCCGATAGACAGGCTGTTGACAGTATCATCGCAAGCAGGCATAGTATTGCCTTTCCTCTCCAAACTGATATTTTCTTTACCTTTTTCATTGTTTTTACTATAATCTTAATCCTTTTTTCTGCACCTTATCCCGGTTGACTTTTGAAGCGCGTTCTTCTTCCTGTCTCTGTCGTGGGGTTGCGGTAAGGAAACGGATAAACAGGTCATATTCACGGATAAGCTGCTGCGAACACTCGAGCCGGAGTGTATGGGCCAGATTGCTCATCGGGCTTGTACTTCCGGCAGAGATGTCCTGTTCCAGCAGTTTATCCAAACAGACATTCCTTCTTCGCTGTATGTATTCCTGAATCTGCTGCGGTGTCTCAAGTTTTCTTATATTGGAACGCAGGTCATTTAAGCATTTATACATATAATACAGCCTGTATAACTCCTCAGACTTGTCTTCAAAGAAAGAAAGGTAGTTTGCATTGGACCTTGCCATGCCTTCCTGGATCTTCCCGTCCAACACTTCCATTGTAGCGTCCAGACGTTCCATCAATCTTGTAACGTTGGGATTCTGTCGTACCATTTTATTATCTTTTTAATCCGTTCGACTTTTTCTTCACAGGCTGCCCGTTTGCCTCTTTCATTTCCCTTTTCGGTTCCTTGAGGGAAAGAGTATGCAAGAATCCCTGACAGTCCTGAATCAGCCTTTGCATGCATTCCAATGACAGGGTATGCGCCATGTTCGCCATCGGGCTGGTGCTGTTCCTTGCGGGCGGATTGGCAAGCAGCCTTTCCTGCTGGTATCTTACGATATCCTTAAAGTACCTTTGCAGTTCCTCCACATCATCCGTCCCGTTCACCTTGTTGCGGAACACGCCGTAGTAATCACGCAGGCGGCCTGCCTTGTACACATCGTCCGCCTGCCATTCAAAGAAACGGGAATAGTCCTTTTTCGCCTCTTCCAGCCCCTTGCGTATCCGTTCTTCCGTACCGGCAATTTTCCTGTCCAGCGACTGCCAGAGCTGTTCAATATTCCAATTGTCCTGTCTCATGCTTTACATTTTTAATCCGTTCGACTTCTTTTTCATCGTTTCCAGTTCCGTTTTTGCTTTCACTTCCTCGCGGGGAGCCTTCATCGAGAGAAGCCGTTCGAAGCCCGTATAATCCTTGACCAGTCTCTGCATGCATTCCAGCCGGTAGGTATGTGCCAGGTTGGAAATATCGTCCGTGCTACGCCTGCGGATACTCCCGCTGACCAGCTCCTTCAGGCATTCCTCCCGTTTATGCCGTATATATCCATGCACCTCCCCGGGAACTCCCACCTGCCGGATTACCTGGCGGAGTTCCCCGTATTGCTTTACCATGAAATGGGACTTGAACAATTCCTCCCCGGTCCACGCAAAATGATAAAGGTAATCCCGGTCCAGTTTATTCCGGATCTCCTTTATTGTTTTTTCCTCGTACCGTATTCGCATGTCCAGATATTCGGCAAGCTGCTCCATGCCGTATTTATCCTGTTCCGTCATAGCTTCCGTCTCCCGTTAGTCGATTGTATCCGTATTTGCCCTGTCCTCGATGGAGAACGGGATGTCCAGCGTCCGTTCCACTCTGAAGTTGTCTACCGCCACGAAGCGGATCCCGGGATTGTCCTCTCCCGTGTTCCGGAAAAAAAGGGTGAACACCTGGCGGCGGATGTCCGTCGTGTCCAGCCCCGCGATGCCGGAGAGTTCCGTCAGCTCGCGGTTCACCAGCCTGATTCCGTCCGCGGTGAACACCTCGCCGTCACCCTCCAGCTGTATGTATCCGATGCGGTAACGGGCCTCCCGGTAATCCCCCTCGCGGTCAAGTGTCAGGCGGATCTCCACCGTCTCGTCGGGCGCGATGCCTTCCTGCAGGTACCAGGAAGAGAGCGAGAAGTCGTATGCCTGCCGCACTTCCAGACGGTCGTCGCAGCCGGCAAAGGTGCACGCCAGCAGAGCCAGCGCGCATCCCATGATGAATGTTCCTGTTTTCATTGTTTCCAGTTCTTAAAAGATTAATCGATGATGTATTTCAGTCCGACGGCCACTACCGTATGGAAATGCCCTACGGACGAGCTGAAGAAGACACGCTGCCGTACATTGAAAAGAAAAGCCCAGCGGTCCGTAAGGAACGCCTCCATCTCGAATGCCGGGGCGAAGCCGTAGATGAAGGCCCCTTTGTGCAGCAGGGTCGCCCCGTCATAAAGGAGCCTGCCGTTCCGGTTTACCCTCTCATAGCCGGCCAGCGCGGACAGTCCGGCAGAGAGGAACACGTTCCTGCCCCTGTCCGAGAGGAACGGGAAGAGACAGCCCGCCTCCGCGGTGAACTGCTCCTTGGGAACGGCCACCTCCTTGTAGGCATAGTGTTTCTTCACATAGTCCGCACCGACCACCCAGCGCGAGCGGTTACGGTTGTAGCGGCTCAGGGCTATCCCGACCTGGAAATTCCCTCTCAGGTGCCTTACGTTCTTTCCGAAGTCATCCACGCCGCCCAGCCTCAGTTCAAGCCCCGTCTGCCCGGGCAGGTAGCGTTGGGCGGAAACCTTGCCCGCCCAAAGGGACAGGAAGGCGCACATTGTTATAAACAGATACTTTCTCATGGCATTACTCCTTTACCAGTTCGTCCACCAGTCCGGCATCCACCAGGTCGCTGTTCTCGATATGGAACCGCTGGTGGCGTCCGCCGCCTTTTTCGTAAATCTCCACCTCGATGAGCTTGTCATCGGGGATGACCACCTTGTGGAAAGCATAGACGATGCGTCCTTCCCCTTTGCCCCCTATACGCCTCAGTTCGTTGAGCGCACGCACCGGCTCGATGTAGGTTTCCTGCTGCGCCGTACGTTTGGTCACTTTCTTGTCCACCACCTTGAAACGCACGAAGTCGATGTCGAAGGGCACATGTGAGGAATTGGTCAGCGAGATATGGAGGAACAGCAGGTCCTTATGCACATAGATCCCCTTGAGCAGGGCCTGCATCCCGAACTGGCGGCAGCCGATATGCTTCACGTCCCTGCGGTCCAGGCGGTGGACGGTGTACATCAGGCTGGCGATGACCGAAGGGTCCTCCTCGCCGAGCTCGGTCACACGGACGGCACTCCCACCTGTGGAGGGTCCCGTCGGAAACCGGCTGTCCATGTTGATGTTCAACGCTTCCGGCTCCTCCTCGTAGGAGACGAGGAATGAATAGAACGAGCCGTCGCCCGTAATGACCGAGAAGTTCGTCTCGCCCGGGAAATTACGGACGGCCGCCTTTACGCGCACCACGTTCTCCACGCCGTCCGCCTTGCCCGCGATGATGTCCGTGCTGCCCAGGTCGACATAGCGGACTTCCGCAGGGAAAAGGACATGGACCGTCTTGCTGAACGGCACGCCGATCCTGTAGGGCGTGATATGCTGGCCGGCGGTCAGGGTTCTGACCCCGCCCTCCGGCTTGCACTCCTGTGCCCGGCAGGTCATTCCCGCCAGCGCAGCCATGATTAAAAGAATGAATGTTCTCATTTTGAATGATTGTTTAAAAATTACAGTTAAACCTTGTTATTGTTTTTTTGTGACCAGCAACACCCTGTATCCGGCCTTCAGCTTTACCTTGACCGCCTTGACCCGCTGCGAGATGAACCGTGTCCCGCCCTGCAGGACACCCCGCGTGAGGTCCATCGCCACCTGCTGCCCGGCGGAACCGGCGAAGGAGATGCTGCCTCCCATGCTCTGGCTCACGTCCCCCAATACCTCCTTGGCGGCCGTCCGGCTTTCCGATCCCGGCACGAAGATGCCCCGCTGCCCGTCAATGTCATATGTGGCCAGTTCCACCGGGATGATATTGCCGGCATATTCGATGCTGCTTACCAGGATGTCCAGGCGTTCCCCCCGGATGTCGGCCGTGCCGGTCACCGGGCTGTTGGCCGGTATGGTGACACTTCCGGCCTGCAGGGGCTCGAGCAGGCGCAGCTTCACCCGTCCTCCCTGCTCGAGGGTCTGGCTCTCGGAAATGCAGGCCGGGATGGTGTTCATCCCCATCCGGTAGCTGCTGCCCACCGCCGTGTTGAAACCGTAGTTCCTCTCCACGACAAGTGAGGCGACAAACGCGGAATCCGCCAGCGGCTGCTTCAGGGCGGAGGTCGTTCCGCTCTCCGCCCGGCTGACGGGGACAGGCTCCGGCTTTTCTTCCTCCTCCGCCTCGCCGGGCGTGGCTTCCGGTTTAGGGTTCAGATACCTGGCGGCCATCCGGTAGGACTGTTCCATCATCCGCTCGCGGGATTCCGCGCGCCGGTTTTCCGCTTCCGCCTCTTCCAACCGGCGGTTCAGCTCGTCCACCTTCTGTTCCAGGCCGCCGGCCGTTTCCTGCGGTGTCTCATAGAAGGTCTCCAACTGCTCGGTGATCCTTTCGTAGGTGTCCGCCGACTGCCGTATGCTTCCGTCCGGACCGGATACGCCGTCCGTCTGTCCTTTACCTTCCAACAACCTTCCGGCAAGGTCGGAAAGCGACTGCATCCGTCTGTCTTTCTCGCGCCGGTCCTGCTGCCTTTCATAAACGTCCGTTTTATTCCCTTCCAGTTGGACCGTCGTAGGTTCCGGCACGTTCACGTTGAATCCCGAACTGCCCGCCACCGTTTTCCCGCTGTCACCGGAAGGGGCGAATATTCAGTAGAGGACCGCAAGGAATACCAGTACGAAGACCGGTATGACGATGTATTTCCTGTGGCGCAGGATTTCCTCCCCGCTAAGCCGTTTTTCCGTTTTTGTCCCTTCGGAGGGGACGGAACCGGCTTCTGCCGGCCGTGTGCCTTCCGGGGCTTCCCCGACGGGCACGTGTTCTTCTTCCATGTTACTTTTCCTGTTTTCCATTCTGCTGGGGTTGTTTAATGGTCCGGTAAATGTTTGTTTCCTGTCCCCTCAGGGGATCAGGCAGCCTGCGCAGGGTATCCGAGAGGCTGCCTTCCCCGAAGGGAAGCTCCATGCGCTCCCTTGCCGGTGTCAGCCGTCCTGCTGCGCGCAGCAGGACGATGCCCGATGCGATGCAGGTGAAGACCAGCATGGCTATGAGGATGCCCCGTTTTTGTTTCTCTGAAAGACTTTCCAGATAAGCCTTCGCCTTTTCTTTGACTGTTGACTTTGTTCCCATTGTGAAAATGCTATCAAATGATTGACTACCATAGGGAGCGTTACCTTTCCACGGTACGCAGGTCCCTGTTTTCCAGAATCTCGAAATGCTCCGCAAGGAACCCTTGCGGGTTGTTGTCCGAGCGGACCGTGCTCTGCAGGCGGCAGCGTGTCACCAGGGAGCGTTCGGTGATGTTGCTTCCCCGGATGATCATCTGCCGGGCATAGGTGGTGACGCGGTAGGGATAGCTGTCGAAATCGCAGCCCATGCTGTCCACCACTATCGTCTGGTTGACGTTCCCGCTGATGAGCCGGTTGTAAAACCCTTTCTCGTTCCAGTCCCGGTAATACCCGTACAGGCTCTTGTCGGCCAGGTACATCGCCCGGTTTATGTTCGACTCGATGGCCGCTTTGTCGGGGGCCAGCGTGAAGAACAGCTCGTGCAGGCGGCGCACGTGCTCCCTCGCTTCCACCGGGCGGTTGCGTGCGGCATCCTGCGAGAGGGCCATGATGAGCGACTTCCCCTCGTCCAGCACGTAGATCTTCTCCCGCTGCGCCTCGGCGAACCGGTAGGACTTCCAGACGGAAAAACCGGTCAGGAGGGTGCAGGAGGCGAGGAAGACGATACTGAACAGGCGGATCTGCCTGAACGAGGACTCGATGTTTTTTTAAGCTCTTGAATTCCATGTCTTGAAATGAATGAATGTTATTACCCGGTTCATCTTTATTTCTTCAGCAATACTCCCGCCACGTTGCCCGTGGATGCCCCTGCCACGGCCCCGCCCACGTTGGCGGCCTTGCCCGCCGTATTGTTCATGTTGCGGTTGTACGCACCCATACCGCCGGCCTGTACCACCCAGTTCGCCACGGTGGGGACACAGAAGTACCCGACCAGCCCTATGAGCATGAACACCAGATAGATGGCCGTCGATCCGTCCGGGGAGAAGACGCTCAGGGGATCCCGGATCATTTCCATCTCGCTTTGCAGCACCAGCGTCTGTATCCTGGCGAGCATCACCCCGAGCAGGTCGGAGATGGGCAGCCAGAGATATACGCTGATATAACGGGCCAGCCACTGGATGAGCGTGTTCTGGAAACCGTCGAAGACCGATACCGCGAAAGCGAAGGGGCCCAGCACGGAGAGGACGATGAGAAAGAAGGTGCGGATCGTGTCCACCACCAGCGAGGCGGCACGGAAAAAGAACTCCATCACCTTGCGCATGATGGTCTGCACGATGCCTTGCAGGGAGAACGAATAGCAGGTGTGGGACATCCGCTGCATCACCGCGTAGTCCTCCTCATTCCAGCCCATGTCGGCGATCTCCTTCTCCAACTCCTCGTCCGTGGGGTTGAACTCCCCGGTCACGGCCACCTTCAGGGGCATCTCGGCGAGCAGCCTGTCCTTTTCCTCCTGGAACTTCCTCACGTCGAAGGTCTGGTCGTGGAGCATGGCACCCGTTCCCTGCACGACGGGGCTCAGGATACCGTGCAGGCTTCCCAGCACGATCACGTCGAAGAACAGGATGCAGATGCCCAGGCAGAAGGGACGCAGCATGCCGAACACGTCCACCGGCTCGGCACGCGAGAGGGACTGCCATACGCGGTAGGCTATGTAGAAGAGCGCGCCCAGGGCGGCGATGGCCGTGGCCAGCGTCATCATCGGCTGACAGAGTTCGGTCATCTCGTCATACAGCCGGCGCAGGATACCGTGCAGGCTGTCGAAGGATAGGGATAGCAATACCATATAGTCTGTATCTTTTTAAAGGTTTACCAATAGCGTTCGTCCTCCCCGTAAAGCTTCAGGACCTGCTCGGTCTCGCCCTTCTCCCTGGCCCGCAGGTAGGAGACGCGCAGGTTCTTGCGGGTGTAGTAGTTCACCAGCGTCCTGTAATGCCTCATCTCGCGGTACACCCTTTCTATGAGGTCCAGCCGCTCCTTGTCGGTCATGGACATGCCGGTGGGGTTGATGATGTCCTTCAGCCCGGCCACGGACGCGCTGCTTTTCTTCATGATGTTATTGTAGCCGAAGGCGATGGCATCCAGTTCCCGCTGCGTGTAGTTCCCGTCGGTGAGCATCTTCCCGTAGTTCGTCACGTAGCTCTCCGAGATTTCCGAGAGCATCAGCACGGACTCCTTGACCTTCAGGCTCCCGCTCACCAGCGAGTTCACGCTCTTGAGCATGTCGTAGTATTTCCGGCTTTGCTCATAGATCTTCGAGGCCTCCTTGAAGGTGGACATGGCGTTCTGCGCCGTCTCGGAGGTCTCCACCATCTCGTTGACGCTGTTCACGATGCCCTGCGCCAGGTTGCCCGGGTCGGTCACCACCCATTGCGCGTGCATGGCCGGTACGGTAAGTAAAAAGGCGCACAATGCGCTGAAAATTTTTCGTCTCATTGAATCGTTCTTTTAATTGTTTTACAAAGATTATCTCCTGCCGCTGTTCTTTTCGGCGGCCAGTACCCGTATGGCCTGTTCCATGCTGCCGGTCTTTGCCGCCATCCGTTCCACTTCCAGCTTCTCGCTCTCCTCCGTCGTGTAGGTAAGGTACTCGGCCGTGGAGGTCTCCGTGGCATAGACGGCCGACTGTACGCCTCCCAGTCCGATCCATACCTCCCTGTACCGGCGTGAGGGGTCGTTGGCGCGGTTGATGGAGAGGATCTGCGAGCATTCCTTGTCGGTCAGCCCTAAAAGGGTCTGTATCCGTTCGAACTTGTTGAGGTACTTCCTCTGGTCCAGCAGGATCTTGCAGTCCGAGTTGTTGATGATGGCCTCCTTCACGATCGGGGACGAGATGATGTCGTCCACCTCCTGTGTCACCACCACCGCCTCACCGAAATACTTTCTGACCGTCTTGAAAAGGTACAAGACATAGGTGGCCATATTGGGGGACATCAGGGCTTTCCAGGCCTCTTCCAGTAATATCATCTTACGGACGCCTTTCAAACGGCGCATCTTGGAGATGAACGTCTCCATGATGATGAGCGTCACTACCGGAAGCAGCACCTTGTTCGATGATATGTTGTCCAGCTCGAAGACGATGAACCGTTTGTGGGTCAGGTCGATCTCCTTGTCCGAGTTCAGAAGGAAGTCATAGTCCCCTCCCTTGTAGAACGGCTCCAGCACGTTCAGGAACCCGTCGATGTCGAAGTCCTTCTCGCGCACCCTCTTTTTCTCCATCATCCGGCGGTAGTCGTCGCGGACGAACTCGTAGAACCCGTTGAAGTCGGGCCGGAGCTCCGGGTTTTCCGTAATCCTGCGGATATAGGCGTTCACCGCACCGGAGAGGGCGACTTCCTCGGATCGTTTCGGCACCTCGTCCTCCCGCTTCCAAAGTGTCAGGATCAGCGTCTTGATGCTCTCCCTCTTTTCCACGTCGAACTGTCGGTCCTCGCTGTAGAAGGGATTGAAGGTGATCGGGCGGTCCTCCTCATACGTTATGTAGATCCCGTCCTCCCCGCGGGTACGATCATGGATGAGCCGGCACAGCCCCTTGTAGCTGTTTCCCGTGTCCACCAGCAGGATGTGCGCGCCCTGCTCGTAATAGTTGCGCACGAGATGGTTGGTGAAGAAGGACTTGCCGCTGCCCGAAGGCCCCAGGATGAATTTGTTGCGGTTGGTCGTGATGCCCCGCTTCATCGGCTCGTCCGAGATATCCAGATGGATGGGCCTGCCGCTGAGCCGGTCCGCCATCTTGATGCCGAAGGGCGAGAGGGAGGAGGCATGGTTCGTCTCCCCGATGAAGAGGCATGCCGCCTGTTCGATGAACGTGTGGAAAGACTCCTCCGCCGGAAAATCACCCTCCCCGCCGGGGATGCCCGCCCAGTAAAGGGTCGGCGCGTCCACCGTGTTGTGCCGGGGCTTGCAGCCCATCTGTGCCAGGGCCGAGCCGGTGTCGTTCCGGATGTTCCTCAACCTCTCCCAGTCCTCCGACCAGGCCATGACGTTGCAGTGGCAGCGCACGGGAACCAGCCCGAAGGAATGCGCCTCGTTCAGGTATTCCTCCGTCCACTGCCGGTTGATCTCGTTGGCGCGGCTGTAACGTGAAAGGGAGCGCATATTCCTGGCCGCTTTCTCGAAATGCCGGAGGGTTTCCGCCGGATCATCTATGAACACGTACTGATTGCAGATATGGTTATAGGGCAGCATCAGCCCAACGGGGGCGGCAAAGGAAAGGCGGCAGTCGCTGCGGTCCGTGGAGTATTTCTCATAACGCCCGTCCGTCCGTACCGCGGAGGGCAGGTCGTCCGCATCGGAAAGCGTATGCACCGAGAGCCGTTTGTCGCCGATGCGCATTTCCGCGCCCCCGAGCCGGATGTCCTCCAGCGTGGTGGTGTCCTCCTGCGAAAGGGAGAAGTATTTCTCCACCAGGCCGGCCTCCTTTCCCTTTCCGGTGATCTCCTCCGTCGTGAGCCGTTCCAGACGGACCAGCCCGGAATCGCAGATAATACGCCCGAACTGCTCCACGGCTTCCAGGAAGCGGAGGATGCCGTCCTTGTCCCGGACCTCCCTGGGGAGGATATGCCCCCTGCAAAGGACGGAGAAGTTGCTCTGCTGCCGCATGCGTTCCTTCGTGGTACGGGTGATGAACAGGTACGAAAAATGGTTCAGGAAGGGCCGCTCGTTGAAATGAAGCTCGAAGCTGCGGTCCAGGAATCCCGGCTCCTCCCTGTCGGTGCGTGCCCTGTAGCTCTCCTCCAGGAACCAGTCCTGACGGTGGACGATGGTATGGCAGGGCAATACCCTGATGGCCTTCGCTCATGCGCCGTGCATGGCCTCGTAATCATCGGAGGTGAGGGTGAAGACCTCCGGCAGGCGGACCTTGAAGCCGACGGTCACGTCCGCGTCCTTGGAGAGGATGCACCCGTCCTCGACGGCAAGAAGGGGGAACTTACTTTCCAGGGTGGACGCTTTGAGTATGTTTCGCATATTTTCTTCGTTTAAAAAGTGAGGTGATACGTTTTCTGTTGATGATGTAATAGGGACGGTAACCTGCCGCCGCCAGCTTCATCAGCCCGTGGGGGCCGTATTTCCTGTTCAGGCGGAACACGCCCAGGGTGATTCCCGAGGCCGATATGACACAGAGGGCGATGCAGAACAGACGGTTCACGCCCGCCATGTAGAGGATGACGAACACGAGGAAGACGGCGAGCAGGCCGCCGGCAAAGAGATAGAGGTACTGCGCCTTCAGGCCGCAGAACTCCACGTCCTGCCCGACGCCCTTGTTCAGCTTGTATTCCATATGGCATGGAGGTTACAGGAAGAACGACCTCAGCACCGTGGCCGCCACGATCAGGAACACGCAGGCCCCGAACCAGCTGCCGGCGGTCTTGCCCGTGTCCGGATCGCCCGACGAGAACTTGGAGTACACGCGGATGGCCCCGATAAGGCCGCAGAGCGCGCCGGCCGCATAAATCAGTTTTACGGCGGGGTCAAAATAGCTGTTCACCATTTGCGTGGCCTGTACCAGCCCGGCGGACCCGTCACCGGCAGCGGATGCGGGGGCTGCTCATGTAGCCAGTCATGCCAGCAGGAAGGCTGTTCCGGCAGGTACGCGCCCGATAAGGGATGCCAATACGTCCATCACTTTGCCCATAGGGGAGAATCGTAAAAATGAATGGGTTCTTGAATGTCTCATTGTTTTTATACCAATTATTATAATAAATGTTTGTCAGACTTTCTTTTTTGACAGGCTGCATACCGGATGCCCACGGCCTGTCCTTGCAACCACATGTTTACTGCCGGCATCAGCCGGAATCATAATAACCGTACATCGTTACCTCCTTCGTTAATTGTTTGCTACTCGTGTCGCTCTCTCTTCGGGACGGGATGTCCGCAAGGATCATCCCGAGTCATGATACACTTTCATACCTATATATTATTATGTCGGATTTCCTTTTTTAGCGGTCTGCGGACCCGGATGCCCGCGGACCGTTCTTACAATCGTATGTTTACTGCCGGCATCAACCGGAATCATGATAACCGTACATCGTTACCTCCTTCGTTAATTGTTTGCTACTCGTGTCGCTCTCTCTTCGGGACGGGATGTCCGCAAGGATCATCCCGAGTCATGATACTTTTTCATGCCTGTATTCATATTATGCCGGATTTCCTTTTTTAGCGGTCTGCGGCCCCGGATGCCCGCGGACCGTTCTTGTAACCGCATGTTTACTGCCGGCATCAGCCGGAATCATGATAACTGTACATCGTTGCCTCCTTCTTTAATTGTTTGCTACTCGTGTTGCTCTCTTCAGGACGGGATGTCCGCCGGATCATCCCGAATCGTAATATCCGGTCATCGTTACCTCCTTCTTTAAAATTGGACCGTGCCGCCCGGCGGCTTTGGTTTTCTTGGGAAAATGTCCGCAAAGCGGATCAGCTTGAATCATGATACTTCTCCATATACATTATATTATTGGTTATCGGGGTATGAAATCCATGATATCGAAATCCCTGATTATGCTTTCCCTGTCCTTTCCCGCTAGCAGGGGCGGCTCCCTGCCACTGTCCACGTACAGTCTTATGTACCGTTTCAATGTCTCGTCACTGCCTAAGATGCCGGCCTGCAGAAGTCGTTCCACGTTGGTCCCCTCCAGCCGTTCCAATGTCTGGCGGGCATGGGATTGTTCCTGTTCTGAAAGGCGGTCCGTGGTCATGAACCTGGAGAGCAGGTCCATGTCGTCGAAGGTCACGCCTCTGGCACGATGCGGATCGGGGCGTTCCACATAACCGGTGATCTCGTAGCGTTCCGGCACTTCACCCTCCTCCGGTCTTCCGAAAGGATTGGGAAATTCGGGCACAGGTACCTTTTTCTCTTTCATGGCCGTATCCGTCCGCTTTTCGCTCATCGCGTATTCCTCGTCCATAGGCGGGGATTGCCATAACCGGTACCGGCTCCTGCCGATGACAGCTTCCTCAGACGCTTCTTCCTGTGCTTCCGCCGGTTTTTCCTTTATCGGGAAACTGGAGGCAGAACGCCGGTTTCCCCTCCATTTAAGGATGCTGCCCGTGTGGACATACTTCTCTATGCTTAGGTAGGAAGCATACAGGAACAGAAGAATGAATGCGTACTCCATACCGTTGTTATTGTCGTTTCGGATCCTGTTCCTCTATCTTCCGGATCAAGTCGGCATGTCTTTCCAGGTGCTCGAATATCACCCGGCTGACAAAGCTGCCTGTCATGACATCCTCGCGTCCGATTGCCTGCACAAGCCTGGTCATACGTTCATAAACTACCTCGTCGATATCCAGGATAGTGGTCTCTGACGGATAGGGAGCGCGTCGGTAGGATTCAATGAGCCGCGTCAGACTTTCTTCGGCCATCTCTTCGGGATGCTCTTTACGGATCGGTTTCATTGTTACGGTTTGCATTTTCAGTTTTTTCCCTTGTGGATCTGTTTTCTTTCATTTTCATATCCATTATTTTAATATAATTGCTTTTTATAGAATTCCTTTATCTTCTCAATCAGGCCGGCTTTTTCCTTGAAATGGTCTATGATGATCCGGCTGGCAACTCCCGCTATTGTAAAGTCCTTGCGACGGACGATCCAGACCAGGTCGGAAAGGAGCCTGTATGCTTCCTTATCGATATGCAAGGGATTACGTCCGGGGGAAGAGAAATCATTCAGGTGGGAATTGATATATTCCCCGATCTCCTGTTCCTCAGATATTCCCCCGGCTTCCGGAAGAGGGATGTCATCTTCCTTACGGACCGGCATTGCTTTGGACGAGCTGGAGCTGTATATACCTTGCGCACCCAAGGCAGCTACTTTCTCCAGGATAGCCTTCTCGTCAATCTGCCGGGGATTGATCTTTTTTCTTCCGGAACTTTCCATACTATGCGTCTGGTGAGGGTGAATACTTGCCCAGCCCGGTGATACCGCATATCTCGTCTACAAGCTCTACAAGCCCTGATCCTTTTATCTGGCGGTTGTCGGCCGGCAGCAAGGTAGAACGGAAGACACTCCCTTGCAGGGCACTCAGCTCCTTGTTATAACGCTTGGTGTCTGGGATGCATGTTTCCAGCAGGTGCAGCTTCGAGGCCCGCATGACCTTGTTCCATGATTCATAGGTTTCTTTGCGCTCACGTTTGTCGATCATGTTCCAAAACAGGTGGATTCCTCTCAAATCACAAATCCGGCGGGCAACCAGTTCTTCTTCGACTACGGCGGCGAACTGTAAGGAACTCTGCATCACGATATTGTCCGCCTTTAAAGGAATGAAAATGTGGTGCATGGAGGCCACGGTCTGAATTACGCCTATACTGCGGAGCGTGCCGGGAAGGTCGAACAGCACGATGTCAAACTCCATGCCACGTTCTTCCCGGTAGCGGTTGAAGTCAGCCACCGCATTTTCCGGATCGCTCTCTATAATCGGATAAGCAAGTTTCCGGAGCTGTTCATGTTGGCGGTAAAGGGCCACTTTCAGGGAGTCGTTCTCCCCGATACGTTCCATGTCACGGCTTCTCATCTGGGTGATGCTGTGCTGGGGGGCATCGCAATCCACCACGGCTACATTGTATCCCCGCTGGTAATGCAGGATACCGGCCGTGAGTACGGTGAAGGCGGTCTTGCCCACTCCTCCTTTCTGGCTGGCGAATGCGATAAATAAAGGTTCTTTTTCCATTGTCTTTTTATTCTGATGGTTTATACTTGCAGGGGATTCCTGCCGTTTCATGCCACAAAGGAAATAACAAGCGGAATGGTCTCAAATACCCTGTCATGTATTGTCATGGATAGTCAGTTTTTGTCATGGCGGAAGGGGCGGTGAAAAGAAAAAAGGCTTTCCCGAAGGGAGTCGTGGAGCCAGCCTCCCTTGGGGAAAACAGGATATGGCGGACATCCGGTACCGTGAAAAAAGAAAAATCCCCGCCGGCACACTTCAAGGCCGACGGGGATCGCAATAATAAAGGAGCGGGCTTCTCAACCCGTGATGTAACCGTACTTTTTCAGGTCGTCCATGAAATGCTCCGGCGTGTCGGTCCTCACCGTCACCCCATGCAGTTCCCTGTACCGCCCGGAGAAATTTACCATGTACTCCTCGTCGGTGCACTCGCTGTCAAACCAGCTGCCCTCACGCAGGACGCGTACAAACTCGGAAGGGTCGGAGGCGACAATCCTGCCGCCATCCGCCAAAATATACATATGCTTGTTCATGCCGATAGTTTTTTCGTTCTTAATTTATAATATAGTTTCTGTTCACTGTCAAGGAAGGGGATGTCCTGAAGTGCGGTGGCTGCGGGTACCTGTCCCCTTGTGGCAAAGGTAACCAATTTGTGGAGAAACAGCACCCAGTTACGCATTTTTGTGAAGTTGGTCGTTCCCGAATGCTGGCGGAACTCGACTGTCTTATGCCGTGAGTAGGCCTCGAGGTTCACCTTATGGTAACGGTCGCCGATCCTTCCTTTCAGCTCGTCCACCGTCCGGGCGGAACGTATCATCCCGTCAGAGACATGGCCCAATCCACGGCAATAATAGTTGTCCCTGCGGGATGCCGGCATGAACCTGTCGATGACCGGTTCCAGGTGCTTGTAGCTCAAGGCCAGGTTACGCCAGGTTTCCATGCTGAAACCGGCGGCATCGATATGTACGTGAAGCCCGCAGCTCTCGTTCACCTTCACGTCACACAGGTCGAGCACCCAGCAGACCTTCTCCAGTTCCCGCAGGCCGGCTTCGCCGACCAGGATCGGACTGACCAGCTCGAAGGTGTTGTTACCGCTTATACTGCTGTCCGTCACGAGTTTCCAATGCGGACGGGTGGTATGGTTGTAGCTTTCCACCGTAACCTCGATACCGGCCTCCCTGAGCTCGCGTGCAAGCCGTTCACGGGAGCAGTTGTAAGCCTCGATCTCGATACCAAACTTGCGGTTGAAAGTGTAATCCAGTGCGGCTGTCGCCGGATGGATATTCAGACCCACCTCACGTTCCCTCATCCGGCGCAGGGCGTTCACTACAAAACCGTAATTGCCGTTGGTCACCATCCTCGCGATTTCCGCACGGGGAACCCCCAGAAGAAACAGCTGCCGGATCTTGCTCGTCTTCGTTGTCTCTTGTGCTAAAATGCTTCTAATTTGCTCGTTCATAACTTATTAACTCCTTTATTATTACACTACTAAGGTAATGCTTTTATAGGAGAAGTCGTAATTATAAGAGCCTTATTATCATGCTGTTAGCTTACTTTATCTTAGGCTAAAAGTCCTTATTTGAGGTTTCTGAATCTTATCAGCCGCAAGTTCAGGATGACAAAAGGCGACAATATATCGTAACAGCCGGATAGGAGTATATCATGATATGATAAGCCGCATAGGGCGTGATATCGGAATAGGAATAGATGGGGCTATGCTGATAGCGGTATAACGGGTTAACCGAATAGTGATATATCATGATATGACGAGTCGCATAGGACATGATATCGGAATAGGGATAGACCGGGTTATGCTGATAGCGGTATAACGGGTTAGCCGGATTGTAATATATCATGATATGGCGAGCCACATAGGACGTGATATTGGGATAGGCGAAGCTACGCCGATAGTGATATAGCGAATTAAAGACTATGGGGAAGACATTTCCCAAAAATAGGTGAATTATACTGCCAATCAATGATATTTCACCTCCGGTTCTTTCTTATATGGCTATATGGTTATAGTACTATCGCAAATAACCATATAGCCGATATGAAGTATTTGTCTTCAAAAGACCGAAAATACGGAAAAACTGGCAAAAAACATATGTGTTTTTCCCCTGACAAAAGGCTTTATAGCATTATCAGGATATAGCGTGATATTCAAAACGTGGTCCGCTCCTGCGGACAGCAAGTTGTGTTTTCGTTAAACGAAAACCAAACGGTTTAACGGCAATTATGCCGCCAAACCCCTCCAACATATAGAGCTCCGAAGTCGCTCCAAGATAATACAATTGCCCAGGAAAAAATCAAGAGGCATACGCGTTGCATTACAAATTATAAACAGCCCACAGGTTTGATGCAACAAGGACGATGATGACCTGTGGTACTGATTGGGAGAGAACTGCAACCATGACAGAGAGGGCACTTGTCATCTGGAAAGCCTGTTTTTGATGACAGGCTTTCCAGAAAATTGTACTCCTGATTATTGCCGTGACCAATCAGAGACACTCAATGAATAGCCTACCGTCTACTCCTTCCTAGCTTGTAACGGTAACATTTACTGCCATCAGCGTTAAGGACGAATGTCTCAGTGATTTCCTGTCTCGCTTTTATGAACGGGGCCATGATTGAATATTTACAAGTAACCTCCTGTGCCAGCACTTTCTGAGGATCTGTATCCGCATATGATGCAGGTAACACGGGCTTAAGCCTGGAAAGTGAATCAGCCATTTTCTGATACTTGTCAACGCGGTTCTGATAAAACTCCCGCATTGCCGAAAATCCCTCTTTCTGTAGAGAACTGCTGTAACGCTCAACATGGGTATTGGCAAAATCAAGCTCCTCCTCCCGTTTTTTTTCAAAGGTCTCTTTCAGAATACGGATACTGTCACCCACAGTGATCATAACCGGTTCCCCCATCTCGATAACCTCAAACTGTAGATCGGTCCATACACCTTGTTTGTCCGTTTGCACAAAATCGGCTATTGCTTTTTCACTGGTTGACCGACTTCCGCATCCGAATACCAAGCAAAAAACAAAAGGGGAAAATAACAATTTTAGCTTCATTGTTGTAATCATTTATTTTATAGTGCAACTTTTGAATCAATATGTTCATACGCTCAATTACTGGAAAAAACTGCTGACAGACTATTTCTCACCCAGGCCCTTCTCGCTTTAAAATATATCAAGCGCTTCCAAGTCTACATCGGACAGCAGTTTTACTTTTTAATCCTTTATAGTGATTCTCCCAGCAAATATTTTTAGTCTCTTTACTTTTGCTACGGCAAATGGGACACAGGACAATATCCTCTATGTAAAGTTTATACAAATGCCGGCGTCTTTTTCCGATACATAAATCATCTATCAATATATCCAATATTATCTTTTACAAAGGCGTACAAAAACTAAACGTCAGGACCACAACTGTCTTTGTGAGAGAAAAGAGGCCTTTTAATAAAGTTACCATAGCCTCATGTATGTAAAACGGGTCGATATTCCAATAAATGAAAATCCCCGTAAAGACGGTATGCGGTCTTGATGTGCATAAAGATAGTGTATTTTGCCGTATTGTGCAAGCTTACGGACAAATAAATCAACACAAATTCGGAATTTTACCTGACGGACCTATGACATTGCGCAATCTGATGCTATCAGAAGGAGGAGGGGGTACACGTAGGAGAGCTCCGGCATCCACAGTGTGCCAATCTGGCGGTCCACGAAAGGAACTACAAAACCCTGTCTTATCGACACTTATTTCATAAGGCAGCTTCCTAAAAAAACAACGAGATCAAGGATACAGAATAGACAGCCACTTCCTGATGAACAATCTGACGGGTTCAAGTCATGTTCCCGATGGAAGCTCCAAAGGTAGAGTCTGACCTATACATACAGCAGCAGAACATCCACCTCGGCAACCATTCTCCAGAACCGAGTCCAAGCGGTACCACCCGGCAGTCAAGCTAATTGCATGAGAACGGATATCCTTGTGGAAAAATTGTACAGGAGAACCGTCAACACACATAATAAGGAGATAAATAACAGTTTGATGAAACCGTTTTTTCTTCTGGTGTTTTTGCTTTGTTCGGCTGGTGCCTTCTCTCAAAAGGTTGCCTTGAAGAACAATCTGACCTACGATACCTTGAAAACGACCAACCTCTCCCTGGAGTTCTCCATGAGGCGTAAATGGACCCTTGGCACACAGGTGGGCATGAATTTCTTTTTCTACACGCGGGACCCCACGTCTTCCCTGTACAAAGAAAAGAAGTTCAGTCACTGGCTTGTCCAGCCGGAGCTCCGTTACTGGACCTATGCCCTCTTCAACGACTGGTTCTTCGGGTTGCACACCCATGGCGGCCAGATGAATATCGGAGATGTCGATGTCCCCTTTGTGCTTCAGAAAGGGGATGGAAACATGAAAGACCACCGTTACGAGGGTTATTTCTGGGGAGGCGGGTTGAGCGCCGGTTACCAGTCGGTGCTTTCCAACCGTCTCAATATCGAGGCCTCCCTGGATATCGGTTACGTGCACGCCCGTTATGACAAGTACAAGTGACTACTTGCGGCCAGAAGTTGGACAAGGGAGATGCAGCCTACATAGGCCCATCAGGACCGCCATTTCGATTATTTACATGTTGAAATCCCCCCTGAATCCGGGGACACATCTTTTTATTCTATCACACTAAAAATGTATATCAATGAAACTTTACCATATTTCCAAATAATCATCCTGGCCCGCTGTACATCCGGTCGGTCATGTAAAATGAAATTCCCAGGCCTGGCGGAGTAATACGGGGCATTTCTCCGCCTGATCTGGGAATAGAATGATGCGGATGAGATTCCCGCACTGTTTCAATCCATTTTCATCACTATCTGAACATTCGGGTCATTTGCTATCCAGGGCATTCCAATAATCCATGTTGGTAACCCGTTCCAGCAGGACTTTTCTGTCCCCTTCACGGATATTGTCCGCAGCAGTGGCGGAGATAATGGCCGCACGCTTACCCACGCCACGCCATTTAATCATCCGGGCAGGAACTCCACGCCCGATCAGGGCGGCATGTACCTTTTCAGCACGTCGTGCGGAAAGGGTCAAGTTATAGGAGTCGCTTCCTCTGGCGTCCGTGTAGCCCATGATAAGGAAACGGCTGTCCGGATAGCTTTTCAGTAGCTCTGCCAGCCTGTCAAGCGTTCTTTCCGAAGTGGCTGTTATGACATCCCTGTCAAATTCAAAATGGATATTCTCCAAGAGATCACACGCCATAGTGTCAATAATGGCCGGAACCTCCACCTTTTTCTCAACCACCCGCTCGACGATTCTTTCCACGGGTTTCTCTATCTCCACATATCGTACCACCGGAGCCGCATGTTTGCTCTTTCCGCCAATACGCCAGATGACACTGGCAGAAACCTGAACGAAGTGGGGAAGCCCCTTCTGCACGGGCAGAAGGTATTCACCTTGTAACCCCAGCCCGAACGAGTTGCTTAACCAGGCTTTCACGCCCGCCCCGAAAGACAGGGGAACAAACGAGTTCTTGTCAGATGAACGCCCGTCAGGATTCCAGATGTCGGAAGACTCCCAATATGCCTGTCCGGTTGGGTCATCCTCAAAGTTGCCGCCATATACGGAAGCAAAGTCTTTATGCAGATAGTTCACACCTACCCTGAGATAAGGTTCAACCCATTGGGACCTGAGCAGGGGAGTAAAGCGGAATTGCAGCCCCAATCCCCCCATGTACAGCAAATCACGTTTCCTGTCATCACCTGCGGTACGGTTGTTGTTTTTCGTCAAACCGACGCTTCCCTGCAAATCCAGATAGAACCACCGGTTCAATTCCCGTGCGATGTACAGGTTTGCCCCTCCCATCAGATGATTCGCTTTCAGGTTATAAAAGTAGTTGTCCGGCGTACTCCGGAAACCGGTGACTGACACCCGACTCCAGTTTATCAGCGAACCGCCGAGACCGATCTCCCAGGCTTTTGATTCCTTTTCTGACAGTCCGTCATGCGTCACCTCTGCCTGGAGAGGCACACGACGGGTCGTTTTCGTGTCCTGACCTCTCAACGCCAGAGAAACCAACAGCAAGGAGAGGCACACAAAGCATACCGTTATTTTTTTCTTCATATTCAATTATCCAATAAATAAATCAATTCATCCAGTCGGCAGGACAATCCTTGATTGGTAAGGGTATCCGCTTGGACCAGTCCGCAAAATCAACCAAATAATACTTATCTTCTTCTTTTAACATATAGTAGGTGTAACGCCCACGATACTCGTAAGACAGACTATATGTTATTTTATTAGTGCTTTCTGCCCGTGTCCTGATATCCAGACCAATCCAGTTATTGGGATAAGAGCTTGTCAGTTTAAAACGCTTGCCTCCCTTTGATAACGGTTTGGTTCCGGTATGTACAGTTCCTCCCGTTCCATTGATGAAAGTACGCATTTCTATAAATACAGCCCGATTAGCGTTTAACTCTGATGCCGATAACTTGCCTTCCGGATGTTTCCAGACATTGGTTCCTTCCTCTTTTATAAATTTATCTTGCCCTGTCGAGTAAGCGTATGTTTTATAAAAATCCAGTAAATTATCCGTGTCGATCTCTCCCCACATGGTGGTAATACCCTGCTTGATTTCAATAAACACACTGTTTTCTTTAAAAGATGGGGCCGGATACACTTCCGGGACATGTATCTTGTCCTGCAAATATATAGTCTGTCCATAGTCATTATAACTTCCCGTACCATCACCGAAATAAAATGCCGCATAATTGTCTGTTTGGTCCCATTCATATTTCGCCAACTTGCCGACAGTATCATTCTTCGCCACATTTGCCTTCTCCGTCCCTGTCAAAACCAACGGACGAATGATGTAGAGATATGAGTTTCCATTGCTATAGCAGACTAACTGACCTTTGTCCAAATTTCCTTCGTTGACAGGCAGGTTTATATCTTTAATCCTGGCCGATTTCATATTACTATAAGGAGTAGTAATGGACGTCGGATACTTATCCCATTCTCCATCCACTTGACGCTCGAAGCTGTAAGTTACACGTAGAATCCTATACGAATCTATCAACGTAGTACTAGAATAAGACAGATATGCACTTGTAATGATAGCTCTAACATTGATCCTATTCGGCACCAACGTGTTGCCCGCACTCGTTTCCTGCGTTCCATCAACCGTTACAGTCACACTTCCTTTCCTTTCTGATAAACCCTTATTGTCTGGCAATTTATCCCATGTGACCTTGAACTGCCCTTCCTCGTTTGTGATAAATGCATCCGTAGAAGATACACCGGGTAAGTCGCTCACCTTTACTCCGGCTGTGACCTTTTTGCCGGTCTTGTCATACACGGTAAATAGAACCGAACCGTCCGAAGGTACAACATACTCTTTCAAGGAAGAGTTCCAGTATTCAGGAATAACATTGTATTTTCCAACTTCTATCTCGATAACAGAGGAATTTCCGGTCAGGAAATCCCAGAAATCAGTCTGCTTGTTCCGGTCCGCTGGCCATTTTTGGTCAGGATTATGCGGGTTGTCCACATCACCGGACGAGATATACTCTTTCCAAAGCTCGTAGGCACTTTTACCGTTGGCTCCGTTAGCTCCATCCTTTCCGTCCCTTCCATCTTTGCCATCCTTACCGAAAGCGGGCTTGCCTGTATCCGTTCCATTTATATACCAGTTGCCGTTATCGCCAATGGCAACCTCGGGAGATTTCCCGTCCTGCCCAACGGCCTTTTTCCCGGTATCCGTTCCATCCACAAACCAGTTGCCGTTATCGCCGATGGTGACCGTAGGAGGCACGGCATCCTTTCCGTCCTTTCCATCTTTGCCATCCTTACCGAAAGCGGGCTTGCCTGTATCCGTTCCATTTATATACCAGTTGCCGTTATCGCCAATGGCAACCTCGGGAGATTTCCCGTCCTGCCCAACGGCCTTTTTCCCGGTATCCGTTCCATCCACAAACCAGTTGCCGTTATCGCCGATGGTGACCGTAGGAGGCACGGCATCCTTTCCGTCCTTTCCATCTTTGCCATCCTTACCGAAAGCGGGCTTGCCTGTATCCGTTCCATTTATATACCAGTTGCCGTTATCGCCAATGGCAACCTCGGGAGATTTCCCGTCCTGCCCAACGGCCTTTTTCCCGGTATCCGTTCCATCCACAAACCAGTTGCCGTTATCGCCGATGGTGACCGTAGGAGGCACGGCATCCTTTCCGTCCTTTCCATCTTTGCCATCCTTACCGAAAGCAGGCTTGCCTGTATCCGTTCCGTTAATATACCAGTTGCCGTTATCGCCAATGGTGACTGTCGGCGGTATAGCATCACGACCATTCGTTCCGTCTTTACCGTCTTTACCATCCTGACCGTCACGCCCACGTGCGCCGATACCGGTATCCTCTTTCCCAATGAACCAGTTGCCGTTATCACCTATATGCGGTGTCTGTCCGTCCTCTCCGCTGGCTCCGGTCAGGAAACGCCAGAAATCCTGTACCGTGTTGTTTTCGGAGGGCCATTTCTCGCCGGGATTATGCGGGTCGTCCACGCTACCGCTGGCAATCATGTCTTTCCACTGCTCGAAAGCACTCTGACCATCCTTCCCGTCTTTGCCATCTTTTCCCTTGAGAAACTTGAAGAAGTCAGCGACTTCTGTCTGATCCTTCGGCCAGTTGACGGTTCCATCCGCAACTTTTTCCTTCCAAAACTCGTAGGCTGAAAGCCCCGTATCACCTTTGGGCCCCTTGGGCATGGTGATATCCACGTCTGTACAGGATGTCATGAATGACACTATGACCATGCCGCACAGAACTGATGATTTGAATAAATTCATTAATTGTTTAAGTTTAAATATATAAAAATAATAAATGTATCAAGATTTAAAACATAAACCGCTCAGCATAAACCTAACGATTTAATGTAATCTTTACATTTTATGATAGTAAAATTATGACTTATATTACCTTTCAAATTAATATTTGAACTCATTCTTTGTATAAGAATCAAAAAGTAATTCATTTTACATATGCGGATGAATATCCAGGAATCCTATAGTAAAAAGACTTGCTAATCTGTCTACACACAAAACCTAAAAAACATTCCACCCCGAATATGCAGGTAAATCGAGTCTGTATTGGATCACTCCATATTGAATATTTCATGACTCATTCGCATAATATCATTGAATTATAATTCCCATTTAATTTTCCACTCTCTCCCGTAGAGAGTGGAAAATTTTTCAAAATCTGCTCTGGAAAGCGGTTATAGATACTAAAAAGAAATAAAAGATGAAACATGTACAGATTTTATCATATAACTAACTGAAAATAAGATTACTAACATTATCATTAGGCAACAAAAACAGAAACAATGGAACTTTTTTATTTGAACGAGCACACGTCTTGTTATAATTACTCAAAATCTATGCAGGAGGGATTCCGGTATTATAAATTTGACGAAGGATTGAACCACGAGGAGGAATTGGTAAAAGATTGTATCCTGTTCGTACTCAAGGGAAGTCTGCAATTCTCCTGCAACGGTTTTCAGTTCACTGTTTCATCAGGAGAGATGGTCTTTTTTTGCCGTGACAGCCTGTTTAACACCCAATCACTGGAAAAATGTGAAGTCGTGGCTGCCCTGTTCGAGGGGGGAGTATGGCCCTGTCAAAGGGCCTCCTTTTCAGAGTTATACCACCTGAGGGAAATTGTCGAATATCGTATGGAACCTCTTGAAATCAGGGATCGGTTATGCAAATTTCTTGAACTACTGGTGTGTTATCTGGAAGATGGAGCGAACTGTATCCATTTTCACGAAATAAAACTCAAGGAACTTTTCTGGAACATTCGCTTTTACTATTCCAGACAGGAACTTGCGAATTTTTTCTATATGATTATAGGCCGTTCGCAAAACTTCAAAAACAAGGTCTTGAACAATTACAAAAGTTGCAGGACCGTAAAAGAACTCGCATCGGCCTGTGATATCTCCCTTTCCGCCTTCAAAAGACAGTTTTCCGCGGAGTTTGGAGAGGCTCCAGCCGAATGGATGCAGAAACAGTTGTTGGGAGAAATCAAATACAAACTTTCAGTTACAGACCTGCCGTTGGGAACCATTGCCAATGAACTGGAGTTTTCCTCTCTTGCACACTTCTCCAGATTTTGCAAAAGATGTCTGGGATGTTCTCCCAGAGAGTTAAGACAGCAGATAAAAGGCGGTTAAACAATCTCTGAATGAGGGAGATAAGAAATTGATAAATAATAGAGCCAAAACGGAAACAGCCAACAAAATTATTGTCTTTAAATTTGCAGCGTAATCCAAATAAAAAAAAGATTATGCTATTTTTTAACACATGCTGTAAGTTTTTTTAATTTTCCACTCTCTACGGGAGAGAGTGAAGAAACAGGAACAAATATACGTATATTGTGATAATATACTATAATTAAAGTAAAAAAAATATCTTAGATAATAGAATTTAACTAATGTAGAAAAATATTATTATTCCATTAAATCATCTGTTTACCCAACAGATGCCGGTCCAAAACGTAGATACCATAACATGTAAATCCCTCTCGTAGCCATCTTTCAATTGAAGACGGTATAAGATAAATTAGCTAAATAAGGTGTTCCTTTTTTTCCTGTATAATCCCGCCACGTGCACCAAGGCGGGATTTACAGAAACATCCGGGAATGGTAAAATTATCGGTGGTAAAAGCCTCTTTGGGAGTGGTTAACCGCCGTCCATCGTCCAGACGGGAACTGAAGAATTTGAGCTGATATCTTTCGCGGTCGGGCCCGGTCAATCATCCACCGCTAAAATGAAGTCAGCCACTTGATTATTAACCGCATCCAGTGCGGAATGATCCAGTTCTTTCAGATAGATTCGGGTCGTTTTTTCCGACGTATGCCCCAGACACTCACCAATAACATGAACCGAGGCACCGTTCACCTTGGCTATCGTGGCCCATGAATGGCGGGCCGCGTGAAGTCTCAGCGGGAATTCCAAACCAATGACCCGGGAAATCTTTCCCAGGGAGTAACGAATCCTATGGTAGGCACTTCTATAACCGGCGTACGGATCCCGTTCTGCCGGAAACAACGGGAAGATGTATTCTCCCGGTACATTCTTGTATCTTTCCAGGATACGACTGATCTCCTTGTTTATACCTACCCGCATCAATTGATCGGTCTTGTGACGCCTGTAACAGATTTCACCCGGGAAAACATGCCTCTTTTTTAGCAATGCAATATCGACGAATGACATTCCACGCGTGTAAAAGCTGAACATGAAAATGTCCCGGGCAAGAGATAATGGGCTGTCCTTTTCCAGTTCAATTGCGGATAGTGTTTTAATCACAACCGGATCAAGGGAGCGTTTGAGAGTTTTTTCCGTTTTAATGCTTATATCGCGAAATGGGCAAGGAAGTTCCAGGCCCATCTCCCGACATCCCTTCCTGAAAAGAGCCTTGATATTATGCAGATAAAAACCAATGGTGTTATCGCATATACCCGAAGCGAGTAGTTTCCCCTGGTAGTCGGAAATGATCCGGGAAGAGAGTTTTATGAAAGGAAAATCCTTTTTTCCCAGGTACTTCTGCATGGAACGCAGGCTGGAGGCGTATGCCCGGGCTGTTCCCTCATGACCGCTTTCACGAAGCTCTCGGATTTTCCGTGAAAAATAGAAATAAAAACCGGCTTCGCGGGTTAACACGCCGTAAGTCCTGAATACGTCCTCTATTTCGTATTCCCGGGATTTCTTCTCTATCATTGAAATACACTTTAACAGTACCCTTGAGATACTTTCGCACCTGTTGTTGATCCTCCGAATCGACTCCGGGGTGTTTTCCCCGCCGTCGATAACCCTCCCTTTTACGGGATCAAACAGGGTATCCGGGATGCTGAATCCTGTATAAACAACCTTTTTCCTTCGCTTGTGAAGAACCTGCACGACTAACGGGAATTTGCCGGACCGGTTGCTCCTTCCTTTTACCAATACTGTTTTAACTGTTGCCATAAGTTTTTTATTAGTTAGACATTTGACGCTTCCTTGTTTCCTGGAAAGGAAGCATAAACTTATATGCATCAAATCGGAAAAAGACCAAAAAAGTTCAGTAACCAAGCGGGAAAATTGCACGAAAGACGGGAAGTCGGTTCCAGACCCGTCGGTAAGGGAACGGTACGTCTTGTATGTATAGGATTTTTTTTAACTTGCCAAACATGAAAAATGGAACAGGGTGAGATGGTAAAGCATGTCCCAATACATCCCCAAGTAAACCACGGGGATTAAGCATGGCAGATGGGATTTTTTCGCTGCACAAGACAAAAAAGGCGGCCCCACCTGCCGCCTGTAGATTGATAAAGAGAGAATTCCATCCTACGCGAGATGATCAAAGCCATATGGATCCAGCTTCCACATCCCCCGCCTGGTAGGTATAGGAGATGAACTCCTCAAGCGCCTCCTTCCATGTAAGACTGAAGGTTTTCATGATGGAGTGTAGCGTGCGGTTGCTGTCTTCATCCAGGCTATCCTCCCCGATCAGGTTCACATCTGCCTCCGGGTCCACATCAACAAACTCCTCGCGGCTCCAAAACACCACTACCGGGATGCTCAGGTTAATATCCCATGTTCCACGCTGGATCAATACCCCGGAGGGCTTGTAGAACGGGTCAAAGCCGTTTGTCTGCGGGTTCTTTTTAGAATTGTAGCCGTGATACAGGCGGAGTTTCAGGTCAAACTCCTTGCGGTCCTTCAGGAACCGGATAACTCCTTTTAATCCTACCGGGTTAGTGCCTCCCGTAATTTCCGCCTCGTTGTCATGTTTGGTCTTGTCCCAGGGCGTGGTATCCACATAGAGATAATCCACCAGTGCCTCCGGATCATTGTCGTCAGTTTCCGGTTTCCCGTCAAAGGTAGGTCTCACGTTCTCCGGGGTGAAGAAATGCTGGTGGATATTCTCCTGCCCGTTCTCCACGAACTGGCCGTTCATTAACTCTCCTTTGGAATTGTAGTAATAGATAAACATCAGGTAAACCGGGGCCGGGGTAAAGTTGTTTCCATTTTTATATTCGCCGTTTTTCTGAACGTAAAACTTGCCCTGGCTTCCTTCAGCAAGGGTCCATCCACTGCCGGTCTTCAGTTCATAAGTGATCTCCTGGACACGTTTCATATACCTGGCTGGGGATTCCGGATTTTGGTGGGGACCTCCGGCCTTCTGTATCTCGTTCCAGTCAGCGTGCAGGTGGCATTCAACGAGGCGGACGGTCATTTTTGCCGGGTCCTCATGCAGTTTGTTCTTCGTCTCGTCTTCTGGTATTACAGGATCCTTGCTGCAAGAGTTCAGCGACAGGACAAGGGACACTCCTACCAGAAGTGCCCACACGGTTTTACATGCAATTGTTCTCATTTTTCTTTTTATTTATTTATTAGTGTTGATTATAATTGTTATAAATTAAAAAATCCAGTTTACACCGCAACGCACATCACGTCCCATATCATGCGCATAGTAACGCGAGCGGTTGGTGTATTCCTTGTACTCACGGTTCAGGAGGTTGTCTGCCGACAGCATGAACCGGACCTGGTGTCCCCGTTTCACGGGAAGTTCAAGAGCAGCGTCGAACCCGAGGAGATGGTACGCCGGGGGAGTATACGGGATAAGATCCGTGTCCGGATCAAACCGCCTCTGTTTTGCGGTGAAACGGTGCCTGATGTTCAGACGCAGCCTGAGATGCGATTTCGTCTCGTGGATCCACGCAAGTTCATGGCTGAAACGGAAGGAGGGAATATAAGGAAGATAATTACCCTTTGTCCGTTCGTTTGCCCGTATAAAGGAGACGACGGCATGGTAGTCCCATGAACCGTCCGGAGTGAAACGCAGGTCAAAGTCCATACCGCGGAAGAAAGCCGGGGTCTGCCTGTACTGGAAGACCGGGTATGCTCCCGAAATCACGGTGACTGTCTCTTTCTCCGGCCCCTCATAGATATAGCCGTCCACCCATTGCAGGTAACCGTCCAGACAGACGCTGAACATCCCGTCGCCGTAACGGAGGGAAGATATCCATTTGTAGCTTCTTTCCGAGTGCATCGCAGAGTCTCCCCTGACAAACATCCCAGACCCGAGCTCGTTCCCGTTGCTGTACAGTTCATACACGTGAGGGGCACGCCAAGCCAGACCGAAGTTGGAGGTGAGCCTCCAGCGTCTGGAAAGTTGATAGTGTCCTCCCAGGCTGTAGGACACGTTGTTAAACTTTCTTGTCCCGCCATAGGGGCTTCCCGTCCAGTCATAACCACTGGCACGGGTTTCCTGCATATCCAGGCGGAGGCCTGCTTCAACGCCTCCCCTGGCCAGGTGATATTTCCCGATTCCGTATATCCCTGCCTGTGTCTCCGTGTAGTTCGGGATAACGGGCACGAATCCGGTACCCGCGCGGCTGTGGTTCTCGATGAACATGACCTGACCTCCCGCCTCGACCTGCCAGGAGCGGTAATCCCGCTTCCAGCGCAGAAGATGCTGGAATGAATTCAGGTGCAGGGAAACCGCCGGAATGTTAGAATCCAGCCGCCGGACACGGTTTTCCTGCCTATCGTCCTTCTGCCAGGTACTCTGCCAGTGAATACTCCCCCCCTTCTTCATGCCGAGCCGCATCCTGCCGAATGCGATCTGATGGGTGACCTCCTGGCAGGGAGGCCTGATACCACGGGAGAAGGGATCCGTGTGCAGGGGGCGACCAAGCCGGATACGTTCCGCCAGCAGGTCCTCGCTACCCATCTGGGCGCTGAGCATCACCCCTGTCCGGCTGTAGAAGCGGCTGTAGAAACCTTCCACTCTCAGACGTCCGCGGTCATAGCCCAGAGAGGCGGAAGCGTGATACTCTCTGGTTCCCGTGTTGTTCAGAAGATAGTGCGCAGTGGAACGGTCCCCGGAATTTGACCAGGTTCCCTGCAGACGCCAGGCGAAATCACCGGGAAAAGCACCTTCGAGCTGTCCGGTAGCCACGTAGCGACGCCCGTTACTTCCGTAAAGTGCGGAGATTCCCCCTTGAAGGGAGCGTTTTCTGAAAGGAAGCGGAGACTGCTCCATGACGATAATCCCTCCAAGGGCATCCGAACCGTATCTTACCGCATCGGAGCCCTTGATTACCGAAACGGAGGAGCTGCCGTTCATGTCCACTTCGGGAGCGTGGTCGGCCCCCCATTGCTGCCCGGTCTGGCGGGCACCGTTATGGATGATCAGTATCCGGTTCCCGTACATTCCTTGGATAACGGGTTTGGATACAGTGGTTCCCGTGCTGATGGAACTTACCCCGCTGACACGTTCGAGCAGGGTGGCAAGCGAGGTTCCCAGCGCGTTCCTGATCTCGGGAGATGAAAGGCGCCGGCTCACCACGTTGGGTGACGCCCCGGCACGTTCACCGGTCACGACCACTTCCCCGAGTTTTTGTATGTCCGGGGAGAGACATACGGTATGTATGCTGCTTTCTTTGAATACCTCGTTCATAGGTACACGCCGGGAACCGTAACCCAGGCACTGCACGAGGACCGTATCCATGAAACACGTTCCATGACCGAAAACAATCATTCCACGGGGGGAGCTGACAAGTAACCGTTCCCCGGTCAGGATATAGGCCCCTTCAATGGGAAGCCCGCTTTCCTGGTCAATGACCAGCAGAGTATCGCGTGTACCCGTCGATTGCCGGTCAGCCTGTACCCGTGCTTCCATGGGAGAAGGGAGGGTACATAGGCAGACAACAAGCAGGCACACATACTGGAGATATGCATGAAATGTCATACTTGAAAAAATATAAACGGGTTATAATCTGTTAAGACAGGACATGAAAAGCCCCTGCACGCAATCACAGTGATGGCATGCGAATCCCTCAAGGGAGTTATGACAAACACACAGGGGGTGCACGGAGGAAATGCGGGAAAAGAATGACGATGACATCTGTTTTCCCGGAGATAAGATACCTTACAGGCCTGCCAGTCGGAATATAATCGTATATAAAAATCCCTGCCTCGACAAACGGGGAGAGCGTAAAGAGACAGATGGTACAATTTTCAGGAGAATCGTGACGGGAGTGTCCCTGTTCGTTATGGGATACGCACGAATGTTTCCCGTGAACATGAAAAGCTTTCACGAGGAAAAAGGGCATCAATGTCAGCAACAACATACATGCTATGACAGCCCGCTGTCTCTGTCTTTTTTTCGTACGATCCATTAGTTTGCAAAAATAGAAATTAAATTAATAACTAACAATACCTATAAATGGTGATTTACAAGAGTACAAGTAGAGTATAGACGTTGTCCGTACCACAAAGGTTCTCAAGTTGGAATCAATGATGTAGTCTTGTTCTTTACAAATACCGGTATATGCCTTTCACGCTTCTGGAAAAAGCACCTTCGGACCGGACAGCAATTATATCGTATATGGCTGCCATGCATGAATCAATTTTTCCTTCTAATATCGCATGGGTGATTTCCTCTCCGACTTTTACCCCGGCATTCATAATAAAGTAAAAATATTTCATCTTATCGTGAGTTGAATCTATTAACCCGTTTACCGATCAGAGACAGGGCCGGATATTTCACTACAAACCAGATTCCCTTTCCTGCGCATACGGATGCCCGTTATCTTCTCTTGCAAATCCACTCCGAGATTTGTTAAAAACGGTTCGTCGATCCATAACCCCGAACCGGACCAGCATCGAACATCCCTTTTTTATCGTGCGGCTTCTCTCGAATGGGGGTGGGGCAACCGATAAGATATGACCTTGTGCAAACATCTCTTTTCCAGCATCCTCTCCTTCCACGATCCGGATGATCTCACCCGGCCTCTTACCTATTGCCTCCAGCAGGTAAACCGCCTTTTCCCGTGCCGCTTTCAGTGCTTCTATCTTGCCCTTCCTGTGATAGGACAGGATATCCCTATGTTCCAGTTTATCTATATACATCGTATGAATTCCTTGTGTGTCCACCCGTTTTAAAATTTCATCAATCAGTGTGAAGTCACGTAACGTGACATCAAATGATTTGGAAACCAGAAAATCCTGTCCCGGCTTACGCCAATTATCGCCCACATCCTGTGTGCGGATTGCCTCCCGTGGCACTCCGACTATTTTCAAAACCAACTTCAATTCCTCCTCTATTCTGGTAAGAGGAACCTTCGTCCGATATTCTTCCGGTTTGGATACGCCATCAAACTCTTCTTCGAAGTACTCCCTTATTTCGATAACGTAATGAATCCTGTCAGGAACTACCTCTATCTCGGAAGTACCGGTTACCTCTATATAACGTTCGCCCACCTGAGCGGGCAGCGGAAAGGGGATGAACATGGAGATCAACAATAAAAGATTGAAAACACGCATAACAGTCTATTTACAGGTTTACCGGGAATCTACATGATCGTCCGGTCATCTATGATCCTGTAGTCCATATCTGAACGGGGCTGGAAAACAGGAGTAAAACATGATTGATAAATTTCCATAAAGCACATTAAAATCCACCCCTCCCTGACAATGGAAGGGGTAGATTCACTCCCGGTCTATTTTCGATTATCTTCTTTCCGGAGAACCAAGAAAGACTCCGAGGGTTTAAAATGAGGGACCTTGCGAGCCGGGATGCATATGGTTGTGTGCTGTTGGATATTCTGTGCCTTCTTTGCCGCCCTTTTCTTCAAAGAAAAGGTCCCGAATCCGCGCAGGAATACACTTCTCTCTCTGCCGAGTGCATCCTTCACGCATTTCATGAAACTCTCGATTACCAGGCCAACGGTCCTGCGATCGATTCCAAGCTCCTCAGAGACCCGGTTTATAATATCTGCTTTAGTCATATCTGAATTTTAATGTTCACACTATTTTTATCATTCAGGGGCAAAGGAAAATTTCCACCGCCAAGGAGTAGCCTGTCCCTCAGATATGTTCCTGCCCGATACCGTCCATACCGTTTGAATAAACGTCATTGTTTCTTCAGCAAGTCACGTATTTCTGAAAGTAACTTTTCCTCGTTGCTCGGGACAGGTGGGGGCAAGGGTGTCTCTTCTTTTTTGCGCCTGAGATTGGAGAGCAGGCGGATGAACAAGAAAATGGCAAAAGCGATGATCACAAAATCCAGCATGGTCTGTATGAAGTTTCCATAGTTTATCGTGACGGCCGCCTGTTCGACCCCATCAACTACCCTGACGGGTTCCAATTCCCATCTCAGTTCCGAGAAGTTGGTTCCGCCTACCAGCAACCCTATCGGTGGCATGATGATGTCTGCCACCACTGAAGATATTATTTTCCCGAAGGCACTGCCAATGATCACACCCACGGCCATGTCTACCACGTTTCCACGCATCACAAACGCCTTAAAATCCTGTAAAAAACTACTTTTTGACATTTTTTTTTATTTTAGTTGATAATAATGTATCAAACAAAGGTGGATAACAGAGAAACGTATCTCGGGGTCATCCACCTTCCCTTCATCGTTGTCTGTCGCTATGCTGAGAAATGGCTTTCCACACTATGGCACTGGCCAGAGCTCCTGTCAGTGGAGCGACGATAAATAGCCAAAGCTGTGAGATCGCGCCTCCTCCCTCGAAAAGTGCGGGTCCTATGCTGCGCGCGGGATTTACTGATGTTCCGGTGATGGGAATACATACGATATGCACCAGGACAAGCGTCAGCCCGATGACCAGGCCCGCCAGTTTACCGGCCCCTTTCTTTTTATCCGTGGCTCCCAGCGCCACAAGAACGAAAATAAACGTAAAGACGGCCTCAGCGATAAAGGCCTGCAACATTTCCCCCTCAACAAAGCCGTTGCTCCCTGTCATGGTAGGGCCGGAATGTGGCCCCGTAGATACCAGTATGAAAAGTACGGCTGATCCGAGAATCCCCCCGATTATCTGGAAAATAATGTATAACAGGGCATCCTTGCCCCCCATTCCTCCCGAGCAGTACATGCCCAGTGTGATCGCCGGATTTATATGGCATCCGGATATTCCGCCAATAGCGTATGCCATGGCGACCACCGACAGCCCGAAGGCTATGGCAACTCCCAGGGTACCCACCCCGGTGGTGACCGCACCGGGCATATCCCCGGCAAAAACAGCACTTCCGCATCCCATCAATACAAGGACCATTGTCCCGATCATTTCAGATACATACCTGTTCATAGCATTTCAAATTACGTGTAGAATAAAATAGTTAATACATTCTGTTCAAGTGAATGCATCTTCCCGGTATTTTCCGGACCACATTTAACGGCTACTGGATTCCGTTCCCGCGTTGATCGTACAGATGCTTACCCGGTTCCAGTCGGGCTCCTCGAACATGTTCCCTACTCCCTGGCCCTCGGCTACAATCCGTTCTTCTGCAATTCCATACTTGCCCACCAGCATTTTTTTCACGGCCTCCGCTCTTTGTCGGGCGATCCGCTCGTTAACTTCCACGCTTCCCTCAGGAGAGGCATAACCCTTGATGAGCACACTTGCTCCCTTATGGTTCTTTAAATAAGTAGCGATACGTTCGACATTCGGGAGTTGGGAGTTGTCAACTGTCGTCCTGCCCTGGCGGAAAGTTATGACGGATTCCAGCGTCTTTTTAGTGTTGTCAATGGTATCTTTCACAATTTTTGGTTCCTGGTTGCGGCATTTGTCCAGCGCGGCCTCCAGCTCCGTTACCTTTCGCACTGCCTCCTGCAAAGCCTCGGCATCTTTACCGGCCTGTGTATGAAGTTCATTAATTTTTGCGTTCAAGACATCCACCTCCTGCTGGTCATAAGCTCTCACTTTTGTAAAGTGATGTTTCCCGTTACTGCATCCGAAATGATACTTCAGACCAACGGATATTTCCCATACGGCCCGTCCGGAATGGAAATGTACGGCTTCGGAACCCATAGCATTCATGTCATAGACCAGAGCAGGTTTCAGTGCCAATGTCCATGCCTTGCTCTCTCCCAGGTTGAAATTAAAGTTCAGGCCCAGTTTTGTTGACATGCTGTTCTGATCGGAACCCGTTTCCCGGTTCATATAATAATGCAACCATCCGATTCCGGCCACCGCTTCGATTTCAAAAGGTCTGGGAACCCCGGTATAGGTCCCAAGGAGATTGTTCAGGTTCACCAACCCCAACAGACTGACATTGGAGCGGTCGAAAATGGTCCTGCTTTGTGAGGTGTTAAAGCTTCCGACCGCCTCCAGACCGAAACCGAAAACCGGTGTCAATTGTTTATTCAGTTCTATCCCCGTGATCGGGCGCATGTTTCCAAAGAAAGAATGATGTGTTAACGGGGTTGTTCCTCCCGCACTGATCTCGATGGACCAGTTGTCCAGAAACTTGTTACCCTCTACTGCAGTCTGGGCATTTGTGTGATACATAAAAACACCAGACAAAAACAAACTGATAAAAATTTTCTTCATTATTTTAAAGTTTTATATTAATTTTCTTTGCAAAGAACGTTATTTTGAAAAAGAAATATATTTTCATTTTAGCTCTTTTATTTATCATTTAAGCTCTCAGAACAATCTTATAGATTAAAGATGTACATAATTGTATAAACGATAATCCACAGTTTATGAAATGAATTAAAACACCTCCAAGTAATAACAGGAAAAAACAAAATGACTGTTATTAACAGCAAGTCTGTAATCGAAAGTTTATATTTGATTTCTCACAACAATTGTTTCTGCATCCATTCGGCTGGAGCCTCTCCAAACTCCGCGGAAAACTGTCTTTTGAAGGCGGAAAGGGAGATATCACAGGCCGATGCAAGTTCTTTCACGGTCCTGCAACTTTTGTAATTGTTCAAGACCTTGTTTTTGAAGTCTTGCGAACGACCTATAATCATATAGAAGAAATTCGCAAGTTCCTGCCTGGACTGGAATAGTAAAAGCGAATGTTCCAGAAAAGTTCCTTGGATTTTATTTCGTGAAAATGGATGCGGTCCGCTCCACCTTTCAAGTAACATTCAAGAAGTTCAAAGAATCTACATAACTGATCCCTAATTTCAAGAGATTCCATACGATATTCGATAATATCCCTCAAATAGGACAATTCTGAAAAGGAGATTCTCTGGTAGGGGCAAACATCATTTTTGAAAGGGCAACCACAACCTTGCATTTCTCCAACAAACAAGTGCTAAACAGACTCTCACGGCAAACAAGGACCATTTTCCCCCGCTGAAATAGTAAATTGGAATTCGTTATACGAGAGACGAGGACCCTCCTTCAAAACAAACAGTATGCAGTTATTCTGCAACTCTTCCTCATGCTCCAGTCCCTTATTAAATGTATAGTACCAGTATTCTTCTTGTGCATATCTTTCATAATTGTAACAGGACGTGTGTTCGTTCAAACAAAAAAGTTTCATAACTATTCTCTTTTTATTGATTCAATAGCATATTAATTAACAAGTAGTTACGCCACAATAACATTTACATTTTTAAGTCGTATAATAATTCATACGTTTCTAACATTCTCTAACAGCATCCCATTTTATAGCAAATGCATAAAGAGAAAAACGAAAAATCATAATATTATAAATAATTCATCAAAAACAGCAATTTCATGCTATTTATCCGCCTCAAGACAACAAAGACATCTACATTCGAAAAGATTCAATCGACAATGAGAAAATTTCACTTCATTCCTCCAACCAGTCGTCTGAGAGTCCGAAACTCCTGTCACGAAACAATTCAGCCAGACCTGAGATTTGTTTGAAACGGAGTAACTCGTTCTTGTCCATGCCTATGTTGCGCATGATCCAGCTATCGGACATACCCGATTTTGACAGTTCCGCCACAATACCTGTCATAAGTTCCAGCGAGTGCATTCCCCTGGCCCTGTTATGACGGATAGTCGAGGCCATCCTGTTCGAGATGTCTTTGTTTATGACCGTTACAGGCAGCAATCCGTTCTCGCGCTTGTAAATCCTGACGGATGTTTTCATAACCAGATAGCGGTGGTAACCGTCAACCAGCTCGTAGATATCCTCTTCTTCCCGGTAATAACACACGAGGGGCATCGTGTAACCGTCTTCCCAGATGGACAGTTCCAACAGTTTCATCTCCGGGGGAGCAACGACATTCGGGTTATAGCTGTTGGCCACGATTTTCTCGACTGGCACGGCCTTGACGTTATACGCCGGACTTTTAAAACTTGACATGACAATCACAATTTATATCTTTTCAAAACTCTCTCTTTCATCTCCCTCTCCCGTTTGGTCTGCGTGAAACCCATATACTTGCAGGTATGATCGTTTTTCAGGATGCAGACGCACATTCGTTTGTAAGTGGGTATTTCACGAAATTCAGGGATATCTATCTCGTCTATATACTCCATGCGGACGGGCCTCTTGTCAGTCCGGTATGCCGTGCATTCTTCCACCGTGAACGGTACACCGACCGCACGCAGCTTCCCGATCGTTTCCTCTCCCAAGCAGCCTCCTTTTTCTCTCCAGAATTTCTGGCTCACCCTCAGTTTCTCCAGGTAGTTCTCCCTTGTCGCCCGGGGAAGCGTGTCAAGGAGGAAGTACATGTACTCTTTCCACGTGAACCCGTCCGGACAACTGATGGAGCGCCAGCCCATCGCAACCGTGTTCCCGTACATTCCGGCGAAACTGACGCCGTTGACCCGGCTGACCATGCGTCCCCAGGTATCCGGATCAATAACTTTATAAAGATGCAGGGTCGAAACGGCCTGTGAGATAAACGGGCTGGCCACCCTCTGGCGGGACAAGGGAATCCCGGCCTGGTAATACAAGTCATACAAACGGTTATAATCCCAACCATACCGGGCATACCCCGTCCACACGTCCGTTGTCTTCCAGTCGTATATCGGGTAGGCGTTATAAGTGTAATATCCTACACGGTGAGTCCACTTGTAGTTGGCCAGCTTACGGTAATTCTTGTCGGAATGAATCGCCCGCCACCGGTTGAAGCTCTCCTGCGTGCGGATCCCCACGAGGCAGCAAACACGCTTGCATCCCTTCTTACGACGTATCCAGGAAGGGAAAAGAGACTGGAAGTCGTAATCCCACAGGCTGTCGTTCCAGAAATCAAAATCTTTCACGCTAAGAGCGGTGCCCGGCATCTGGCGAACCCAGATATTCTGGTACCCCTCTTGCCAGGGACGCCAGTACTGCTGGTACATGGAAGTACATGTGGGTACCTTGAAGGGGACACAACAGTGGAACACTTCAAGGATATCCCGGTTGTTGGAAAACATCCTTTCCACGTACTCCGTGCTCTGGCGGTACTGCACCTCGTAATCCATGTGGAACACACCCAGTTTTCTACCGGGAGCATGCATGCGGATATAATCCATGCACAAATGGAGAAGGATGCCGCTATCCTTGCCACCGGAAAAAGAGACATACACGTAATCAAAATAGTCAAAGATGATCTTCAATCTCCGGTTGGCGGCCTCGTGGACATCCATCCGGCGCATCATGCCCCACCTCCTTCATGATAACGCATCTTGACATACTTCTTCCACTCGACACAGGGGATAAAATTCTTCATTGAAAAGTCTTCCACGTGGCGTTCGTGTACAACGGCCACAAGGGAACCATCAGAAGAAAAATCATGGATAATACGGTCCAATAACATCTCTATCACAGAGGAGTTATCCCCGCTAATATAGTAGTTATCTATGCAATTGTTTGTCAAGGTCATTTTCACGGGCATGAATCCCAACACCTTTTGCTCATCCATGGCAATGTACCAGACATGGTTACGCGTCGTTTTGAAAGGGTAATTATTATTTTGCCGCAATACGGCCGGGTTCATTACCAAAGGGGCGACAAGGTCAAAAAGCCGACCGTCCAATCCTTGTAACTTCAGAATGTTCATGATTCCAATCCGTTATTACTAAAAATCGAATGTGTACCTATTATGCGTTTGTCCATGATTTCCGACATTATCATGCCGCAAGCACGTTACAAATGACTATCCGCAAACATGGATATCAATGGGGACGGGAATGATACCTCCTGAGTTTCCAAAAGGGAGAAAAACATAAGAATGAACAATAATGCCACGGGAACGATCTCCACACCCCATTCCCCTATCAGCTCAAAAGTCACGTGCAGGTCACATACCCTTCTTTCCGAAAACATATGACCGGAAAGGCAGGAGCAGAGAACACGGAAAAAACAATTCAAAATTTAGTACATGATATTAAAAAATTATACATTGAAAATCAGAGGAGCGACCCGCCAATCAACTGGTGATTGGCGGGTGCCCTCTGGCTTAAAATAAAAAATCACTTTACCAGATTCGGGTTTTTCTGGGAATCCATATCAGGATATGGAAGATACATCAGATTGTCACTCCATGTCCTGTTCGTATATTCTACAGACTCCTTTACCAGGATCCCGTCGGCGACTTCAACAGCCGTGTTCTCCGCTCTTTCCTTAAAGGTGTCTTTCAGTCTGTTCATACGGAACTGGTCCGCACGGCGTGTGACAAGGGCCACCCAGTAGCCTGCCACCTCCCAACCATGCTCCTTATAAGCCGCTTCGGCAAGGTCATCTGCAGAAAGTCCGGTGAGCGGTTCCAGTCCGGCACGCTCGCGGACATCATTCAGACACTTGAATGCCAACTCGTCCGTCTGCCCCGTCCTGGCCTTGGCTTCCGCATACCACAACAAAACCTCCGAATAACGAATGATTCTATGCCGATGGTCATTACACATGTTCTGACTGGCCGGTTTTGTATAATCATACGGGGCACTGGTATTCACTTTTGACGCAGGATCCCAGTTGACGGAGAATATACTGAACATGGGGTGATGTTCCGGAACGACAGGGGTACCGTCCTCCTTCAACTCCCACCAGTCAACCAACGTTCCGTCTTTCAGACGAATCTTGGGATCATAAGTCGCATCTTTTCTCGGACCGTCAGGAAACTCCTTCCAGAAACGAATTTCACCCCAGGCGTCTCCCCAACCGCCCAGCGATTCAAACTGGTTACATGAAGTAAGCTCCGAATCCTGTGCCCAATCCACGAACGGTGAATAGTTTATGCCGAGCACCGTCTCATTATTATAGTTATTGCTCATAGCATACACATCTTTGTACTCCTTATCGAGCTTATACTCGTATTCACCTCTGTTCACCCCGTCAATAACCTCCTTCGCCTTTTCAGCAGCCTTTGCGTAATATTCCGTTTTGTTCATCGGCCAGCCGGCCATAGCCATATACACTGCTGCCAAAGTAGATTTGGCTGCCTGCCGGGTTACATACACATTCACTCCGTTCAGAAAGCGGGGGCTGCCACTGTAACCCGTAGGCAATACGGCCTCAGCTTCGGTCAGGTCCTGCACAATATGACCATACACTTCTTCCACTGGGGATAGAGGTTTGGTATAATCATCGTTGACATTGTCCAGATTCATCGGCAGCGGTCCCCAAAGTCGCACCAGAGTAAAATAAGCGTATGCCCTCCAGAATTTAGCCTGCCCGAGGGCGATATTTATCTCATCTTGAGTGGTAGGTGTTTTAGAGGCCCCCTGTATGATCAAATTGGCAGCCTTTACAATGGCATAATGCATGTTCCACGCATCTTTGACACCCTTGTTGTTGTTTGCTGCGGCAAACTTGTCCATTTCCGCGGCAGGCTGTTTGTTGCTCCCCGGATTAGTCGTTATATCATCCCCCTGCCACTGGGGCAGCTGCATGTTCGTATATACCTGTGAAAGATTGACTTTCTGGTAAAGGGCATATATGCTCATGTTCAATTCATCCTGGGTAGAGAAGAAGTTTTCCGGAGTGAGTTTTCCCCTGGGATCTTCCGTTAAGAAATCACTGCACGACATCAGTGAAAATGACAGGGCAACCATAGTGCCTGCTATTATTTTTATTTTCATAAGTTCTTCTATTTTAGATTTAAAAATTCATCCGGAGACCGAATGTGAATGTTCTTGGGGAAGGATAGGCTCCCATGTCAATACCCGCGTCAACGTCAACGCTGCTGTTCGAGAAGGTAGTACCGGCCGGATCCATCCCCTTGTACCCGGTTATTGTAAAAAGGTTCTGACAGCTGAAAGTAAGCCGCAAATCAGCGAATCCCGTTGTCTTTTTGGGGAAAGTGTATGAAAGACTGATATTCTCCAAACGAAGGAAGTCCGCGTTCTCCAGCCATTTGGTTGAAACCGGCTGCAGATTATTTCCACCTTCAGTCAGGCTCGGGTATGTTGCCGAAGAGCCAATCTTGTCGAATCCCTTCAGATAGGCGTCTGCCAGAGTTACAAAGCGGGAATTCCCTTCGGCCGAAGCCATCGTATATCTTACAAGATTCAAACGCTTGGCTCCGAAAGATCCGTTGAAGAACAGGTTCAGATCCCAGTTTTTATAAGACAGAGAGTTATTCCATCCCAGGGTGAAATCGGGATTGGCCTTGCCGATGACCTTGCGGTCGCCACCGTCTATCATCTGATTTCCATCTACATCCGTGTAAGTGTCATGTCCCTTTTCATCCAAGCCGGTCCATTCATATCCCCAAAAAGTACCGATGGCCTCACCCGGCTTGATAATGGTGGCATAATCAACCATACCGGCAGCCGGACTGGAGCCGTTGATAAAATCATTCTCACCACCGGAAAGGCGTTCCACGCGATTCTTCAAATAAGTACCGTTCAAGGTGGAGGTCCATTGGAACCGGTCATTCTGCATAATCCGGGCGGTCACGCTCAAATCAATACCACGATTACTGATTTCGCCGTCATTCACCCAAAAAGAGTTACCGCCGACATATCCGGGGATACTTCTTTTAAGCAACGCATCTGTAGTACGCTTATAGAAATAGTCCACACTGAAATTCAGCCGCCTGTCGAACAGGGAGAACTCCAGGCCCAGGTCGAACTGCTTGGTCTTCTCCCACGTAAGCTCGGGAGTCGCTATGTCATTTGCCCAATAACCGGTAAAATTACTGTTGGTTCCAAAATTGTATGCAGTAGCACTCATAAGGCCCATGGTCGCGTAAGGACTGATGGCCTGGCTACCCACAATACCATAACTGGCGCGAAGTTTAATGTCCTGAACCGAGGAAACATCCTTCATGAAATCCTCATTGCTCAACGTCCAAGCTGCGGCAATAGAAGGAAAGTACCCCCATTTCTTTTTGGCAAAGCGAGAAGAACCGTCGGCACGAAATGTTCCGGTAAGCATATAACGATCCTTATAATTGTACATGACACGGGCCACTCCCGACATCAGCGCCCATTGCTCGTAACCATTGTTTGCATCACGAGAGGAAGCCATACCCACATTCCACCAGCCCACACCCTCGGTCAGCAGGTTGTTACCGGTTATACCCATTGTCCTGGTTTCGGAGGAGGTCACCTCATATACGGCCGTGGCTGTCAGATGATGGTCGTTCCAGGAACCCGTATATGTCAGGTTGTTGGAACTCTGCAGCATCAGGCGGTAAGTGTCATTGTTGCCCATACCACTCTTGGTCCCCACTCGTTTGGAGCTGAAACTATAACTTTTCCCGTCATAATAGTCCACGCCATTGGTTGTGGTGAATGTCAGCCCCTTCATTATATCAAGGCGCAAATCAACACGTCCGTTGAAAACATTGGTCATTGTCTCTCCCGACTGCAACTTTAGGATACCGACCGGGTTGGAAGCTATGGAATTATAAGTATCGGTGTTATAGTTCCCGTTTTCGGCCATCATCGTCATGGTAGGCGAATAGTTCAAAGCAATCCAGATCGGATTATCCTTACCGGAGGCAAAAGATCCCCCGCGACGCACACCGTGGGAAGCATTGATGTCAGCCGTGATATGCAGCCAGTCGGTAAGCTGTGAGGAAAGATTCGCCTTCGCCTGATAACGCTCGTTCTTCGATTCAATGACCACACCTTCCTGGCTCATGTAGTTGGCGGAAATGTAATATTGGGTCTTCTCGCTACCATTGGAAAGAGCCAACTTGTAATTCTGGGTGATCCCCGTACGGAAAATCTCATCCTGCCAGTCGATGCCCGCCGTTCCGTTCTGATAGGATTGCATCTCTTCGTTTGAGAAATCAATACCTTTGACCTCCTTGAGCGCCAGAGCGTAATCGTATGCTCCAAGGATATCGTATCTCTTATATACATTGGAAACTCCCACTGATGCGTCGAACATAATTTCACGCACACCGGCCTTACCACTCTTGGTAGTGATCAGAACGACCCCGTTCGAACCCCTGGAACCGTATATGGCAGTGGACGATGCATCTTTGAGAACCTGCATCGAACGGATGTCCTCGGGATTGATGCCGTCCAAACCGCTTTCGCGGACGATTCCGTCAACCACATACAAAGGGTCGTTGCTTTTGCTGATGGAGTTAGCACCGCGGATACGGATTTTCACGCTTCCCCCGGGGACGCCGCTGTTCTCAACATGAACGCCACTGACACGCCCCTGAAGAGCGTCTGCAACCTGGGTTATAGGCTGGTCCTTGAAATTTTTGTTGTCCAGCACGGCTACGGAACCGGCCATATCCGCTTTTCTTACAGCACCATAGCCAATAACAACCACCTCGTCAAGCACTTCGGCATCTTCCTTCAAAACGATGTTTAACGGGCCACCTGTCCAGGCTATTTCCTGGCTCTGATAGCCGACATAAGAAACAACAATTATATCCCCTTTTTTTACGTTCCTAAGGGAAAAATCACCGTCAAGTCCCGTAATGCTGCCGTTTGTCGTCCCTTTGACAAGTACGGATGCGCCGATAATGCTTTCGCCATTGGCATCTTTGACAACTCCTTGACAGATATCACTCTGTTCGATAATTTGTCCCCTCAGGGAAGGGTAGTCAGGGAACGCATAAACCTGCATCCCAGACAATAGCGAGAGCGACAGAATAGCTCCCGCTTGTTTTAAAATGTTATTCATAGATTGTTTATTAAAAGATAAAAAACTATTTCAGCGTTATACTTTATCAAAAAACTAAAATCCCCCCCTATTCGTATTTCTTTGATTGAACACACTAAAAACATCAAAATAAATTAATACAATTGGAAGAATCCACCAGCAGATTTTTCCAATCATCCATTTTCAACCTAGACACAAACAGCACAAATATCAGTGCTTATAAATACAACCATTATACCGATAATGCTATTTTAAATTCATTAACACGGGTTTTCGGACCGTATTGACGTTCTGTTGGGGAACCTCATTCAACTGTTCAAAAATTACAATCTTATTTTCACCTTTTCTTAACCATACACCCGGAATGTAAAGGGTCTGTTGTGGTCCCACTTTCCAATAACGGCCGATGTGTTTACCATTTATAAAAATAACCCCTTTTCCCCATGCACGCATATCGATAAAGGTATCTCCCGGTTGATCCAATGTGAATTCTCCCTCATAAATAACCGGGCGATCCTTGAATTGAACAGCCTGCAAAGGTGTGTTCCTGCAGACATTATCGCCAAATTCAGTCAATACAGGACATTTATCCATTGGTAACCGATACATATTCCAGCCACCCGTAATTTCTTTACCGGCAACAGTGACAGGACTGATAATCCCCTTTGTGTTATATACAATCTCACTTCCATAGTTGATACGTCCCATATTCTCCACCAAAATCTGTAAAGTGGCATTGAACGGGATATCTATCTCCATAGAATATGTTCTGGTATTGCGATTTAAAACACCTATTTTCTCACCATCTACATAAACCACGGCATAATCACGTAATCCTGGGATTTCAAGGATTCCACTGATAGGTTGATTGAAATGACGGGTGTACAAAACGTAACCATACCCCTGATTAAGTTGCTCGAACGTCAGAGGAGTAGAGGCGTTCACTGGTTGTATACTTTGTGCAAGAAGCAGGGCATCAACTACCCTCTCCAGTTTTATAGAAGAGATTTCTATAACCGGTATAGGGGCAGGAGGAGTAGGTATGGGATATTTCACATATTTCTGGATGACAGAACGTATAGAATCATATTTTGGAGTGATCCAACCGGCCTCGCTGATAGGAGCATCATAGTCATAACTGGTCAAATCAGGCTGTATATCCCTTTTCTTGTCATAATTGGCACCGCTGGTAAAACCAAAGTTCGTTCCTCCATGCACCATATAAAAATTAAATGAAACATCATTTTGCAGATAAGCCTCAGTCTGGCGGGCGATTTCCGAGGCAGAGACCTGAGGAAACGGTTCTCCCCAATGCGACAGCCAGCCCGGATAAAACTCTGCAACCATATACGGTCCTTTGCCACCATGATACTGGTTCACCACCTTTTTAAGATTAGCGATATCACTCTCCCCATTGGCCGTAGGTAGGGCACCTGCCACACACCCGCCCTCAAACAACCAACTTCCATCGGAGGTGAACAACGGAACGGTAAATCCGGCATCAGCCAGCTGCCCTTTGATCTTTGCATTATAGGAACGGTGCTCTTCAAACGATATATCTTTACGCTGGGAAACGTATGAGCCAAACTCATTTTCACACTGCACCATAATGATAGGACCACCTTTGGTACATTGCAGGGGGCCCACTTCCTGATACAGACGATCAATATATTTTTTCGTATATTTCAGAAACTCCGTATTATCCCTCCTTATTTCCATACCTGGTATATTCTGCAGCCACCAAGGATACCCGCCGAATTCCCACTCGGCACAAACATAAGGTCCGGGACGAAGGATGACCATCATCCCTTCTTCCCCGGCAATCCTTATATATTCTGCCAGATTCTTATCTCCGGAAAAATCCCATTTTCCAGGTTCAACCTCATGAAGATTCCAAAAAACATACGTTGCCACGGTATTAAGTCCCATTCCTTTCATCATCTGCAAGCGGTGGCGCCAATATTGGTGTGGTATACGGGCATAATGCATCTCTCCAGAAAGAATAGGGGTTGTCTCCCCATACCGATAAAAATGTCCATCCCTGATCTCAAAAGGAATTTTTTCCTGAGACATGGAATTCATTGAGCAAAGTAACAATAGTAGAAGGCAAAAAATCTTCATATGAAATCTTATAGAATTAAATTATACACATATTATTTATACTTTTACTTTTCAGTCCTACGTAACAAATGATATTTATTTATCGCCCGTATCAGACTCATTCCCATTTTTTCACTTTTATATTTTCGTACTCCTTCACATCCTTGGAATATTATGGCTAGACATTAGCGTACCTATAAAGTTCCTCCCCCTTATCTGTTATGACGAAAAACTCATCATAACTACCTGACAGTAAAACACTATCCGATTTGCAGTGGTCAAACGCATTAAAAATAGCATATTTCCTTAGCGCACTATCCCATACGAACCAAGATGATATCTTAAGAAACAAAAATATAAGATAATATATTATTTATTTTTTTGCAAAATTAAATTAGAACACACAAAGAAAGATCAAAAATCATGTAAAATAACTCATGTATTGTCCAATGTTACTATCTTTTTTACTAATAGACATATGTTTAGCAACATTTTATACACATATATTGTTTATTGATAAAAATATCCCTACGCTAGGAAACGTATGAGCCAAACTCATTTTCACACTGTACCATAATGATAGGGCCACCCTTGATATATTACAAGAGAGTAGTTCCCGAAACAGACAATCAATATATTTTTTCGTATATTTCAGAAACTCCGTATTATCCCTTTTTATTTCCATACCTGGTATATTCTGCAGCCACCAAGGATACCCGCCGAATTCCCACTCGGCACAAACATAAGGTCCGGGACGAAGGATAACCATCATCACTTCCTCCCCGACAATCCTTATATATTCCGCCAGATTCTCATCTTCGGAAAAATTGGTTCAACCTCGTGGAGATTCCCAAAAACATACGTTGCCACGGTATTAGGCCCATTACTTTCATCATCTGCAAGCGGTGGCGCCAATATTAGTGTGGTATACGGACATAATGCATCTCTCTAGAAAGAATAGGGGTTTCTCCCCATACCGATAAAAATGTCCATCCCTGATCTCGAAAGGAATTTTTTCCTGAGACATGGAATTCATTGAGCAAACAATAGCAGAAGGCAAAAAATCTTCATATGAAATCTTATAGAATTAAATTATACACATATATTGTTTACACTTATTACCTTTCAGTTTTAATACAGCCCGTAACAAATAATATCTATTTATCGCCCGTATTGGAGTGATTTTCATTGTTTAACAACACAACACGCACCCAGTCAACCCACATCTCTCCCGGCAAATCTTCATCAAAAATTTCTCCCGGCCATGTCATCCTAGCATTCAATTTGCCTCCCAACGAGAAGTTCAGAATTATATTGAAGGGATATTCACAAAACGGATACTGTAATTTCCCCTCATCCAAGTATTGATTCCTGTATTTCCAGGTCTCTTTGCCGTCTACATAGAATATAAGTTCCTTTTCAGTACGCTCCACTGCATATACATGATCCTTAGTCACATCAAAGTTTTTATCAGGATTCTTGTTAGTTACGCCCGCAGAACCGTTTGCTCCGTTTATATAATAAGTATGTACTGTCTGATAGATCTGCAAGGGGGTACCTTGAACCCATTCCATGAGATCTATTTCTCCCCCTCTGGGCCATTCCGGTGCTCCTATGGGCATTTGCCAGATAGCAGGAAAACCTCCACGAACCAATTTGGTTAATCTGGCTTTAACTTCCAAACGTGTACCACAGGGAAAACCGATTTTGGAGAATACCCCGCCATTTTTATAAGTCCCATTATCCTTACAGGCCCTCAACTTCAAATAACCATCCTCCACTTTTACGTTTTCATAACCATTCACATCCCTAAACCACTGTGACCAGGCATTGTTAGCATACGTACAAAGTTTCCAGACTGCTGTATCGGGCACGACGGAGCTACCGTCAAAACTGTCAACAAATAAAACACTATCCGGTTTAATCCGATCCTCTGTCCCTACTCTTTCTTCTCTGGCAGATGCATGGATAATACCCCCGCCTGCAATAAACAGAAAACAATATAAAATTCGTTTCATATGATTATATTTTTAAAAAGATTATAAGCTCTACTTTTTTCTCCAAAGCATGTCACTTGTTATTTTTCGGAATTTTTTCTCATCAGACTTTCGCAGCATGACAACTCCGTTATTCCAGTTCGAAGGCCATCCTCCGATGATGTGCCCCAAGAAAACGAGTTTCAACTCATGCATCCCCTTCTCCAAAGCAATGGAGCGGTCATTTCGGGAATGACGTTTCACCTCTCCACCATTGTTTACAAGTAATTTTCCGCCGACCCAAACCTCTTCCAGATCAGAGGAGAAAAAGTAAACACCATTTTCAGGAATATCAATAAATCCAGTGGCCACAGCAGCATATTGTCTTACGTCTCGCATAGAATTCGTAGAAGGCACGAATGACGTTAATTCCCCCGTTTCTCTGATATCCGTACTGACATCCACACTCTTGCCCGTTTTCATAAACTCCTGCATATTAAGAAACATACCGTATGTCACTTCCATATTTAACCCATGAAAACTCCCTTCTACATCCACAGCAGGCAAAAGTACCTGCTTCTCTATCTGGATTGTACGCACTTTGCTCAGTTTTCCAGAGGATAGCAACGAAGCGATCTTAAGGATACCGTTCTGATAAAAAGAAAGAGGAGAAGTATAAATTTCCGAGGATACTCCAGGTTCAGTACCGTCAAGCGTATAAACTAAGCTAATAGGACGACTCGTGGTAAATTCCAGAGACACACTGTCTGTAAAAGCGATATGATCACAAGAACCGCCCGGCTGCTCCGGCAATGGAATGTGGTAATTGACGCCATGTCCGTCCAGACGGACATACGCGTTGTTGATACGCCGTTCAAAATCCACGTAATTCTTGCGTTTGGCATCAGTCCAGGCGACTTCCGCCAAAGCCAAGGAACGGGGATACATGTGATACTCACGGATATCATTATTATAAAAATATTCACTCCAATTATTAGCCTGAACCCCTATTATATGATGGTCCTTCCCAATAAGCACCAATGTGTCGGGTACGGGATTGTAATTATACACTTTTTCCAAAGTCGAACAACCGCCGATAGCTACAGGCTCAATCTTGCTGTCCCCCTGATAATAATCCAGATAGAGCCCGTTCGGACCGGGAGACATTATCGCATCATGTCCCGATAAAGCGGCCGATATACCGCCGGCATCACCCCGCCATGACATAATGGTCGCCGTGGAGTCAGGCTTGCCTTCCAGAATCTCATCCCAACCGATTATTTTTTTATCATATCGGGCTAAATATTTCCCTATGCGCTCCACAACGTAAGTATGCAGCAACTGCTCTGAAGTATGCTTGCCATCAGGCTTTATTCCCTCCTCTAGAATACGCTTCTGACAAAGGGGACAGGACTTCCAACTCTCTTTGGGGCATTCATCACCGCCAATATGGAAATAGGTGCCCGGAAAAAGGGCAACCATCTCATCAATGACATTTTCCAGGAATGTAAAAACACTCTCCTTACCCGGACACATTACGATATCCTCCACTCCCCAAATATTCCGAGGGGTAACGGGGTCTCCCTTACAGGACAGCCCGGGATAGGCGGATATAGCCGCAAGTTCATGTCCCGGAATTTCTAATTCCGGAATAATGGTGATAAAACGCTCGGCCGCATACGAGACAATGTCCTTGATCTCTTCCTGAGTATAATAAAAGGGGCCGTATTCCACGCCTTCCCCTTCAATACGCCTGCCGCCGATCTCCGCCAATCCTGGATATTGTTTTATTTCAATACGCCATCCCTGGTCGTCCGTCAGATGCCAGTGAATCGTATTTATTTTGAACATGGATAAAACATCTATCTGCTTCTTCACTTCTTCAACCGTCATAAAATGGCGGCAAGGATCCATATGTATTCCGCGGTATGCAAAACGTGGCGAGTCGATAATATTGGCGGCAGGAGCCTCCCAGTCAACATCCCGCACGATCCCGGCACTTTCTATTTCTGCCGGAAGCAACTGCAGAAAACTCTGCATCCCGTAAAATAATCCCCGGGGAGAACACGCTGTTACCTGCACACGGGATGATTCCACATCCAATGCATAGCCTTCCGGAGAGAACGTTGCACAAGAATCCAGTACTAGGGTAATTTCTCCTTTATCCTCCACCTTGACATCGTACCCGGTTGCCAGACTGATTTTAGCGGCAAAATACGTTGCAATCTTTTTTGCCTCAGGGGTAATGGCTCCTATAGAAACACCATCGGACAATTTGAAACTTCCCTCACGCTTTTCTAAAGAGCGGGGCGTGGGAATGATATTAATGCCGGCATTATATGATTTCGCAACATGTCCGCCCTCTCTACACGAGAGTGACGAAATCAAGAATATGCCTGCGCATAAAAACAAGATACTTTTTTTAATATTCATCAAGATACAATTATTGCATTAAACTTTTTCTCTTTGAAGGACAAGAACACATTATGGGAGAGTGGAGAAATATTATTATCCGTCTTTCCCAAGAATACCGAAGAGGACTTGTCGACACAACAATGCCGACAAATCCTTTCAATAGAGATCACCCCTAAAACAAACTTTTACGTCAAAAAATAAAAAATATAAATTACCTATCATATCACATCATAGAATATATCTTGTCAACCTCTACCAGCGTTCTTTACAAAATCTATTTCCACTGATATACCCGCACATAATCAACTTGCATGGTAAAAGGTAAATGTTTCTCATTTATAGGACCAGCCATCCCCTTTCCACCTGCAACATTCAATATCAAGAAGAAAGGAATATCAAAGGGCCATTGTACTGCGCCCAAACCTTTGTTATAATAGGTTGCGCAAACTTCTCCATTTACCATAAAATCAATTTTCTTATCGTTCCATTCTATTCCCCATATATTCCATTCACCCCGCTTGAATTTAGACCCTGAATGACCAAAAGGATATGTCTTTTGCTCCGTACCAGTAGTATGTACCGTTTGTACAGCAACATCTAAATCTTTTATATGCTCCATTATATCTATTTCACCACTTGCAGGCCATCCCCCATATTTTGAGCTGGCGGGCATCATCCATATAGCCGGCCATGAACCGTCCCCTGATGAAAACTTGGCCTTGACCTCTACCTTACCATAAGTAAAATCAAATTTTCCCCCATCAGTGCGTATACTTCCGGATTTATATCCGCGGGGATCTGTTTCATCCTTCATAAACTTGAGATTCAACATGCCATCTTCACACCAAACAACGGATGTATCATTCGGCTTATAATAATAGGCATGAGCAACATCTCCCCTGGGAGTATAATTCCACTTCTTGGAGTCAACGGCCCCATCGATATTAAATTCATCTGCAAAAATTAAAACCCACGAATTATCATCCTCATTATCAATGGTATCCCTAGCCTGTTGGTTTTGATTGTTAACAAAAGAGGTAGAGGTTTCATCTGAACATCCGACAAATAAACTACAAAAAAACAATAAAGTAAAATATTTCATTTTCATACAATCTCTATTTATATAATTAAATACACGGAAAAGTACATCCGGTTGGAATAAGACATACCTTCCCCTCCAACCGGATACCCTCATTTATTCTTCTTGCTTTTCGTAACCGGGGGTCTGTTCCAAGGCCGAATCATTATTAAGTATCTCATTATCCAACGGCCACAAAACTTTATATGCCTCAGTTTCTTGATTAAGCACCGCTCGTTTACCTTCAATATCCCCTTCTTTGCAGAACACTAATGGAATTCCGTCCTTTGCATTTTTCATACGGCACAAATCCCACCAACGCTGTCCTTCCTGTACAAACTCCTTATCCTTTTCATGTAAAATAGCTAATTCATTAGTTAGAAAATCAGATGCCTTATATATATGTGAACCTATCTCAGACTTATACGCCCTATTTCTGACTAAATTTATATATCTCTCAACATTTACATTATCACTCTCCATATTAGCAATCTCGGCTAATGCCAGATATACCCAGGATAAACGATAAAGAATAAAATCACCATCATAAACTCTGTTCCCCTGAGCATTGAGAGAACCCAAATTCTTACATACATGGGTACCATATATGTATAATTCTTCACTTTCCTTTTTCCGATATGAAGGCATAAATGTAGCTTCACGACGAGAATCACTATCCTCAAACTTCTCATAAAGGGCGAACTTATACTCATACTGCTGCTGCCCGTTATTCTGTATATCAAGCGCATCATTCCAAACACTTCCATCCGCCCTGTAACTATCTTTATTGGTCGTCCCGGAAACAAGGGAATAAGTATATGCGCGAGGAAGTGAATTTTCAGCTTCACCCTCCATATAGGAAACGGCCAATATCACTTCACTATTACCTTCGTTATCGGTGCTGAATATACGCTTAAAATCCTGTTGCAACTGGAGTCCATAATTACCCTCTACATTTTTTAAGAAATGCTTGGCCTTTGACAAATCTGATATATCGGCCTTGTTATCACCAATGGTCACTTTAGAATTCCATAAATAGACCTCGCCGGCCAGACATTCCGTAGCGGCCTTTGACCAGCATACCTTATTGCCGTGTCCATATGGGTCGAAACCTGATTGTTCTCCAAAATACTGAAGTGAAGTGTCCAGATCCTTTTTAATCTGTGCCATGACTTCACTGGGTTTAGCCCTCCCCAAAGAAAGTTTGAGCGGGTCAAGCTCTCCTTCGACAACTTCCACACCCAAACGAATGGGCACCCCACCATAGACCCTATAAAGATCAAAATAGTAAAAGGCGCGAAGACCATATGCCTGTCCCAAATAATAATTCTTTTTATTCTCCGGCATAAAAGCGGCATCTGTTACATGGGCAATAAAAAGATTGATATTAGTTATACAACCATAAATATCTCCAAATTTACTAACTCCAGGAGTCTCTCTGGATAAATTCTGTAAAATAATTGCACCATTGGAAATAGTCAGTCCATCTGCACTTACAGCATCCTTGTAATGCCCTCCCCTCAATTCTCCAAAAGTGATGACGTGCTGCCCAGCCTTAGCTCTTAAGGCGTCATGAAGCCCATCCACATATGCGCTGACCTGGGCCTCCGTCTTCCAGAAATTGCCGCTTCCATAATTGTCTATCGGGGCGAGATCGAGCAGGTTCCCGCATGAAGTTGTAACAATAGCAGCTACACACAACACCATATGATTTATAAATTTTATCTTTCTCATCTTATTCCAATTTTTTAAAATGTAACATTAACGCCAAAAATGACGGTCCGTGGCAAGGGGTATCCCGAGGAGATTTCCGGACTCACTGTCCTAGCAGATGTCAAATAACCCAAATTTTGTCCTGTAATTGAGAATTGTAACTTCTGCATATACAGTTTTTTAGACAATTCTTGAGGAAGAGTATATGACAGAGACAACTCCCTGACACCTAAATAGTTGCCCTTGGATGCAAACAAGGTAGAGGTGCGGTTGTAGTTGGCGGTTCCTAGCTGATCACCATATACATAACGGGGATATTTTGCATTTGGATTGCTTTCACTCCAGGTGTTGAAGACATCCTTTGTCGTATTGTAAGTCCCCTGCATACATCCTAAAAACCATGGGGTTTGATTATCGTAAACCCAATAATCAAGCGCGAAATCAAAACGGGCATACAGGCTAAGTCCCTTCCAAGACATTGTGGTATTAAAACCACCAAACCAGCGAGGAGTGGTGTTTCCTATTACCACCTGATCATACTGGTCAATCATGCCATCTCCATTCACATCCTTCCATTTCATATCTCCCGGCTTAATCTCTACACCTTTTGCCTGCTCGGCAGCAGAAAGTCTCTTCCAGGCATCAGGACCATACTGATATTTACCTTGAGCATTACCAGACTTTACAACCAAATCTCCGGGAATGTCATCCATACTTTGGTAAATACCTTCTGCCTGATAACCGACAAGCACGCCATATTCCATTCCTTCCTGAAAACCTCCGACCCACACCTTCTCATCTTCCAATACACCTGTTTCCGGATTTGCAATCTTCCGTCCTGTGTACACCTGCTGTCCTTCCTGTCTGTTGCGCGGCTCTTTGTTATAGGGCAGGGCTATGATCTTATTCTTGTTATAAGTTATATTAAGGGAAGCGTCCCAAGTAAAATCCCTGATTTCCATAATTTTACCGGAAAGTTGTAGCTCAATTCCACGATTACGCAGTTTCCCGTTATTGTTCCTTATAGAAGAGAATCCCGTGGTTGAGGGAAGTGTGAGGTCCGCATATTTGTCAGAGGTCAGACGGTTGTAATAATCGATATCCAGATTCAACCGTCCATCCAACAGCCCTACATTCAAGCCTATGTCAAAGCTGGCCGTCTTTTCCCAACGAAGGGAAGGATTGGGTAAGTCTCCTATCAGGAAACCGTTATTACCATGATATTTGTTTGAATTATATGAACCTTGAAGGGTATATGGACCGATTCCGCTGGCATTACCGTTCAAACCGTAACTAGCCCTCAGCTTTCCATAATAAAGGAAAGGAAGTGACTCCTTCACAAAATCCTCTTTCGTGAAAACCCAGCCACCGGAAACTCCCGGGAAAAAACCCCACCGGTTCTTACCCAACAAAGAAGAATAACCGTCATAACGGAATACTCCGGAGAATAAATATTTACCCTCATAGTCATAGTTCAAACGACCAAAATAAGACAGGATACGGTAACGGCTATGATTCGAATCTATAGAACGTTTTCCCTCACCCGCATCGGTCAAGCCTAATTTTTTAAAATCATCGGTAGAGGCACCAGAACCGGATGCTGAGAAACCGTTATTATACTGATCATAAAACTCACTACCAAGCATGACATTCAAATTATGTGAAGCGGCAAATGTTGTTGTATAGTCCAAAACGGCATTATAAGTCTGAGAGAACTGGCGGGAATAGCTCGCACTGGTTGAACGGGTTCGATTCCATTGTCCCGGAACCGTCTCATAATCCTTGCGCATATTTTCTTCTACAGTATGAAAATAATACCAGCTGGCAGAGGCCCTCAAAACCAACCCTTTGAATAAATTAGCTTCCACTGACTGCACAAAGGTTAATTTTGTGCGTTCATTATCCTGATCGTAACTTTTTGCAACATAAGTCTGGTTACCGTCCCCGGGACTAGGACCCAATGTAGGATTACCGTCCTCGTCTTCAAAACGGACGGTGGGGGGGAGGCTCATCACGCGACCAAAATAATCCGCCTCCGTCCCCCAATCGTTGTTTAACCATACATAATTAGCACGGCTGAAAGTTGCATTGGAAGTCGTTTTCAACCAATCCGCAATTTTGTATGAACCATTAAATGTGAAATTATAACGTTTATACTCAGTAGTGATAGGAGCTCCTGGGGAATCATTATAGCCCAAACTGGCATAATAAGTACCCCTATCATTACCACCGGACATACTGACTGTATAATCCTGCGTAACTACCGGGTTACGAAGATTATACTCCTCCGGGGTTGTCTCTTTGTATATGATTGTTTTGGAAGGATCCAAGGGGTCCGGCATTTCACGCCATCCCTTATCCAGAAGGTAAGCGTTTGCATCTGTTTTTCCCATAATGTTCCATACCATTTTCGGCCCAATCTGATTTCCCGTACCCAAGGCAGTGGAACCTGTCAAACTCGCCGAAGGTGCCCACGGGGTATTTTTATAGGCGGTACGAAGGGCTATAATATAGTCTTCCGCGCCCAGAAAATCATAGGGATTATTAACGTAACCAAGCCCCACATTGGCCCTAAAGTTTATTTCCCGATGTCCTGCCTTGCCTGACTTTGTCGTAATCAAAATGACACCATTACTTGCACGGGCGCCGTAGATGGCTGTAGCCCCGGCATCCTTCAGCACATCCATAGATGCAATATCCTGAGGATTGATATCATCAAAATTATCACGAAGCTGCCCGTCCACTACCACCAAGGGCCCCCCGGAACCATCGAAATTTGTACCACCACGTAATATAATTTTAGGAGACGAGGTTGGATTCCCCGAGGTGAGAGAAACCTTCAAACCGGGAACAGAGCCTGACAAGGCCTGAGAGGGATTGGTGTATATACCCTTGTCCAACATCTGGGGATTGACTGTCGAAATGGAATTCGTAAGTTTGGCTCGTGATACTTTACCGCCATAACCTGTAACAACAACTTCCTGCAAAAGTTCACTGTCCTCTTTCAATACAATCTTAAAATTTGTTTTTCCCTTCACACTCAAGGTTTGGGAAGAGAAGCCGATGAATGATACCTGAATACTGGCATTCTCAGAAACAGAAAGTGTAAAATTACCATCAACGTCAGAGACCGTACCATTCGTTGTCCCGACTTCCACAATACTGGCACCAATAACGGCCTCTCCCGCAGCATCCGTTATTATGCCCGTAATACTCTTCTTCTGTGCTACAGCTACAATGGAGCACAAAAGGAAAATAAATAAAATAAAATTCTTTTTCATGCAATTTGATGTTTTTCATTAAAAATTAATTTTGTAATAATTATAAAAGGGGGATTCAGATCCCCAAAAGTCACAGTTCATGAAGATACAAACAAACACATATCAATTAAATTTGTAGGTTAATTTATGGATGCAAAGAAAATCTGCATAAAATAAAAAAGAGTCAGAAATCATTTAAAAAAACTCATCTAACATCCAGAACATGAAAATTCCATCAAAAAAAGAACCACAAAACAGAATGAAAGGGCCCAAGCTTACATCTTCAATTCCGCTGTTATTTTTGAAGAGATATACGGCAGATACCAGGAGTTCTCACGCCGGGCTTAAGCTCTCCCCCAATATAGAACAAAATATCTCCAAATACAACCAATGAGGAACCGGCCCGAGCCAGCATCGGAGAAGGGACACCAATCCGTATCCACTCACCCGACCGTACGTTATACGCCAGCAGCTGATCATTAAAACGATACCATTCTATAGGCTGTAGGAGATACTCTGATTCACGAACCATCTGATAACGGGCACTGATGGCATCCTCAAAAATATCCCGATTAACCCCGCCTGCACATATAAGCAGAACATCCCCATAGGAGACCGAGGCGCCGCCCGTCAATGTGAGAGGTTCACCTTTTGTGGTGAGAGGTGCCTTAACCACCTGCCATTGTCCAGATTCAGGATGGTAACATAATCCATCTGTTGAAACAGACGCATCCCCTCCGGAGGTAAATCCACCGAAAACATACAATTTGCCAAGCAGAGAGGAACACACAGGCTGCACACGTGGCCTCCCGGGAAAAGGAACCTCTGTCCATCCTGCAGAATAATTGTCCAAGCAAAGAGAGAACATGGAACTGGAAGGAATCCCGTTCCTATTCCCACCCAGGACATACAATGTATCGCCCAATAGGGTTGCCGACATATTATCAACCGCATGAGGAAGCGGAGGCAAAGTCTCACATATCAAGCCTGAATCCTTCATGCAATCAAAAGAAAAGGAAAGTACGGAAGAAAACCGGTCGGAAGAGTTGCTTCCTCCAATAAAAATAAGCCTATCCGGCAAGGATACCGTAGCTCCATAGGCCGCCTCCATAGGAAGTTCTCCAGCCTTCACCCAACGCAAGGAAGAAGAGCCATCCACCCGGGCTATATAAATGCCCTTATAATAATGCTTGATCCCCCCTTCCGAAACCGGTTTATCCGGGAAATTGCATCCGCCGGCCATTAACAAGAAATCTCCTAACTTTCCGGCATAGCAACCGGATACTCCCAAAGCATATCCGGATTCTCCATCGGGAAAACCGTTCATGACATCAATTGTCGCACCCCCGGGAATACTAACATCTGACGGGGTACAAGTTGACAAACCTAAACCTGCAATCATACAAACAAGTATATTTTTCTGATAATTCCACATAAACACTTTATTAAACGGAGCGACAAAGATCTTTCCTGGCCAATTCGTAAAATCATGATATATTTCCGAGCAGAGACAGACTCCGCAAAACTCATACTACTCCATGTTATCCGTTTGGGGCCTTAGGAAATAAAGCTGCAGGACAAGGGCACATAAAACACCGACACCAAGTATGGCGAACCCAAATCCCAGATTCCCCTGGTCAGTCCACCGCCCCAACACATGGGTCACGGCCGCTCCGGCGAAGACGCCTGTCATATTCATGATTCCATAGGCTGTAGCACGGTATCCGGAAGGAACAAACTGGCAAAGAATAGGCATATTGTTTGCATCAAAGATGCCGAACCCCAGACCGAACAGCAGACCTGCCCCGACCACACCGAAAACACTATGAGCGAACCCCAACAATAGCAAGGCAGGGATCGTCAACCCCAATCCAATAGCCCCTGTATACACACGACCACGAATATTTTTTAGGACCCAACGGTCAGACAGTATCCCTCCGGCAATTACTCCGAGAAAAGAGGAGAGCGCTATTGTGATCGTGGACAACGGACCGGCTTCGGACATAGGCATATCCAAACTGTCAGAGAACAGGGTCGGAAGCCAATTTTTAGTAGCCCAGCCAGGCAGGGAGGGCACCGCAAAATAGAACAGAATCACCCAAAAGGCGATATTGCTGAATAACAGCGACATTCCTTTGAAGATAGACGGGGAAGGTGCTTTCACCCCTTCGCGACACACCTGCTCTGCCGTGCCTGTCCCCTTGTTCTCACGAAGAAAAAGGATCAGAACGACTGCGTATATGATCCCAATAATTCCGAAGCCATGAAAAGTGGCATGCCAGGAATAGGCGGCAGACACGGTGGCCCCGAATCCCCCGATAGCCTGACCGGTATAAAGGCCCGTCATATGAATACCCACGGCTAGCGAACGTGACTTTCCCTGATGCCAATCCGCTATTAGGGAAAGGCCGGCCGGTATATACAAAGCCTCACTGATCCCCATTACAGCACGCAACCAATAAAGCTGTGTGAACGTTTCAGCGTATCCCATTCCATAAGTAACCGCTGACCAGACAAACAAACTGCCTACAATCAACCATTTGCGATTAAGACGATCAGCGATCATGCCCGCAACAGGACTCATGAATCCGTAAATCCAAAGAAAGACCGCCATCAGACGACCAAAGTTCTCCGCAGATTCAAGAGCCGAGATATCCACTTGCATGGCTTCTTTCATGGTGGAAAGCATCTGGCGGTCCATATAATTGAGAAGGGCCACTCCCCAAAGCAAACCAACCAATATCCAGGGATATATTCTATTGTTTTTCATTATGTCCAATTACAATTTTATATTTTCCGTACCGGACAGACCGGATAAGATCTCGTTACACAGAACATGGCCCTTAATCATCATTCTGGGAATATGAAAAGGCCCTTTGAAGATATTCCCCTTGGCGGGCTGGGCCACACTGCCGTCGCGATGCAGATACCCGTACCATTCTCCGTATTCCCGGTCCGGGAAATGTGCATATGTCCAATCACTAACCTGATCGTGCATTTTCAAGTATTTTTCATCTCCTGTAGCTTCATAGGCATACAAAGTGGCAATGATTGCTTCCGTCTGCGGCCACCAGAATTTCATATCCTGTGAATAATCCTGTACGGGGAGATTCCTACAATCACGAAAATTGATGATACCGCCGAAATCCTTATCCCAGCCCCACTCCCAAGACCAGTCCAGAATGGTCAGGGCTGTTTCAAGCATCTCCTTGTCCCAGCCACGGTATCTGGATTCTTCAAGTATGAACCATGCCGTTTCAATACAATGCCCGGGATTGATGATACGTCCGTTAATGGTATCTATAAACTCACCGTTTTCCCCCACAGTCTCAAGCAGGGCATTAAACTCAGGATGCATAAAAAAAGTCTTCAAATCGGAAAGCGAATCATCGATTCTGGCTGTTAATACGGGATTGTCAATAGCCTCACGTATACGGGAAGCTGTATTGATTAGAATCATCGTAATGGAATGCCCCCGCAAGGAAAGGGTATCACAATATTTCGGAGACAATATTCCTGGGGTCGTAATGAAACGAAGCACCCGGATGAAAAGCTCAAGAGCTTTTTCAGCATACACCCTATCGCCCGAAGCCAACGCATACTCCGACATGGCAATGGCAGCAAAACATTCGGAGAAGACATATCTGCGTTTGCGCAGGGGCCGACCATCTCCCGTCACTTCAAAATACATACGGCCGTCCGTATCGAAGCAGTGCCGTTCAATAAAGTCGATACAACTTTTTGAAGCCGACAGCCATTCAGAATTTTTATCCATATGATTATAGGCAAAAGCGGCAATGAAACCGAAACGCCCCTGAAACCAGACGGATTTAGTCGTATCCATCAAGCTGCCATCCCGGTTTACACATGTATACACACCTCCGTTTACCTGATCAAGGCCATATTTCATCCAGAAAGGCATAATATTGTTTATAAGATCATTCTTATAGGAAGCGGCCCAACAAGTCAAATATTCCGTAACATTCATCTTTACATTGTTTTTAATGATTGGTTATTTATCTTTTTCTTTAAAATTTATTGCAACGGTCAAAAAAGTGAATCTCCTCCAGTTCCGCTCTCATAGTCGATTCCTCCTCTTCCGTCATATTTCTAAAAGGAATGCGATTTTTACCCAGATCCAAACCGAGCAGCTTCATGATTCTTTTTCCAGCCACGATATTACCCCGGTAATGACAAATCACATTGATTACCTGCTGAGCAAAATTCTGTAAATCCCTGGCGCGTTCAAGGTCACCAGACTTCCAAGCGTCCAAAATCCCAACGAGGGTACGCCCATTATAATTTGTCGTACCACCGATACCACCGCGGGCTCCTCCCATAGCCAAACACGGTAAAAGCGTTTCATCCTGCCCATGAAGCATATCAAACTTTCCGTCCTTATACAAACGACATTGGTTGTATTCATACAGGTTCTCGTATGTATATTTTATACCAGCAAAGTTGGAAATACGTCCGTCCACAGCTTCCAAAAACTCCGTCATGGAAAGATAAACCCCATTGAAAGCAGGAATATGATAGAAATAAAAGGGAAGTCGGGGAGCCCCGCAGGCTATCTCCTGGCAATATGCGACCAGTTCCTCCACACGGCCGATTCTAGGAAAGGGAGGAGCCATCGCACCAATGGCATAGGCACCGACAGACTGCGCATGTGCAGCCAGGCGTCGACTGGAACGGGCGCAGGTACTACCCACATGAACCATGACCTTAAAATCCGCGGGAGAAACTTCCAACCAGCGTTCAGCCAATTTCATGCGTTCCTCATCCGTCAACATATAGCCTTCACCGGAAGAACCGTTAACAAACACTCCCTTTAGGCCATTCTTTACCAAAAATTCAGCATACGTTCCAAGCGGTTCATAATTGACATCACCATTTTCATAAAACGGGGTGAAAGGGGCGTTTATAAGCCCTGTAATCTTTTCCATCATATCTTATATTTGTAAATAAAAAAAATAAATCTACATCACACGCAGTATGTGTTCCTCACAAACAGCTTTATCGAAAGTCCCCTTTTGTTACGGGATACCAACCCGAAAGGTGGATGCCGGCAAATTTTCCCTGTTTACAAGATTCCCATTACTATACGGACGCCAGCCATACCGTACATAGCGTGGACTTTTCACAAATTCACAGGAAACTCTCATCAGCCCGTCTTCCAACACCTCAGCTGTAGCAGGATAATACAGTCCTTCAACCTCAGCCACCTCAAAAGCGCGTATAGGACCATTATCCGAACTCCTCATGCCCTCTCCATAGTCAAAAGTGATTAAAACCTCCCAATCACGAAATTCGGCTTTACGGAATAAAGGGCCACTAGGAACAAGGAATGTATATCCATAAGTTTTATTCAATGCCCAGCGGCCCAGGCGTTCTCCAACCGGTTTTTTATTTCTAGGATGTACATCCAACGAATCACCATAATCACTTGATACTGCCATACCGGTATTCGGAATTTCAGCCATCATTCTACGCTGGCTGTCACGGAACCACGGCCACGAAGGACGGGCTATACTGGAAAGCTGTACATAATAGAATGGCAAATCCTCATTCTTCCAGTTCTTACGCCAACTACCGACTAAGAGTTTAAAGAGCTTCTCATGAGCTTCGCAATTATGAGCGTTTGATTCCCCCTGATACCAGATCACACCTCTGACGGGATATTGCTCCAACGGCCGAATACCGGACTCGTATAAATAACAAGGTTCATAAGGGTGGCGCTGAAACTTCTCCTTCGAGAGTTTAACATTCAATGCAGCTCTTCCACGTACCCAGTCCTGTATAAAGTCATTACGCGTCCAATCTTTTAATATAGCCGGGAATTGATATTCCAACGTATTCCGGTCAATCCATGATTCGGTGGGTGAACCGCCGATAGCATTACAGATCAACCCCACCGGAACCTTCAAGCTATCCCGCAACATCTGACCGAAATAATAAGCGATTGCAGAGAAATGGGCAGCATTGGCAGGAGTACAAATTTCCCATTCGGTCTCCTTATAATATTGAAGATGATTCAAAGAATCGAGAACGGAAGCGTCCCATTGCACTGCGTCCGTGCGCCAGCGCGCTTTCATGTCATACAAACGTAACTGTTCGTCGGCAGCTTGAGGAATGTCTTTTTTGCCGGTAATAGTCTGCCGTAACATAAATTCCATATTCGACTGACCGGAGCATAACCAAACCTCTCCTATCAAGACATTTGTATATTTCAAGATTCTATGAGGGGTAGAAATTGTTAGCGTATAAGGTCCTCCCGCTTTCAACGGTGATAATTCCACGGACCATTTACCGTCCGGTGCAGCCTTTGTAATCCACTGCTGGCGGTCTATGCAAACTGTTACTTGCTCTCCTGCATTGGCTATCCCATGAACCTTCAAAGGAGTATCGCGCTGAAGAATCATATTATCCGTATAAAGCGGAGATAATTTCAAGCCTCCATAATCTCCGGTGATAGCCGAGTAAACTGTTCTCGCCATTATCGCAGCCCCTTCAGCAACAGGATGAACAGCGTCCGGCAAAAGATAAGGATATGGATAAAGCGGTTCGTGGAAATCGATTAACTGTACCCCGGCATAGCGTGCCACCGTTTCAATAGCCGTTTGTATCTCTCCATGCCAATCACGGGTTCCCGACAAAAAACGGGTATGGCGGTCGGTAATCGGAGTCATTCGTGCAATGATAATCCGTACAGCGGGATTGGCCTCACGGAATGTATCAATCAGCTTCAAATAATCTTTCACAAAAAAATCACGGTAGTTAGGCCAATTGCGAGGGTCGGTATCATTGATACCCAAATGAATGACAACAATATCTCCTGCAAAATCCAATGCTTTCCGATATTCTTCCTGTCGGGTATAAGGGCGATGTCCCTGATTAAGCAGGGTAGCGCCAGGTTTCCCGAAGTTCTCGACTTCATAACGTTCTCCCAGCAGCTTTTGCAACTTCACAGGATAAGATTGTGTTGCACGGTCAGATAATCCTGTACCATAAGTAATACTGTTTCCTACACATGCAACCTTTATCCGTTGCTGGGCAGACAACACCCAACAAACGAACAGACAGACGAATAATAGTAAAATCTTTTTCATTTATTTCTTCCCAATGTAAGGTTTCACAATCTCTACCCATTTCAAGTAGCCTTTCCCCATAAGATGCAAACCATCATTTGTATAGGTAGTGTTCATCTTTCCGGTTTGTTTGTCTATAAAATGGGAGTACAAATCTATATAGGTCGCTCCTTCTTTTTCTGCCAAGCCGACTAACCCTTTATTGATTTCAGGGATAACCTGCCAATGGGAAGTATGTCCCTTGAACATATTGTAATGGTCGGTGACCGGAAGAACACTTTGCAGATGTAGCTTTGTTTTAGGCGAATCTGCCTTTATCTTCCTGACAATCATCTCAATACGGGATACAATAGTATCGGCGGGAGTTCCCCTACTCACATCATTAATACCAATCAAAAGAAATATTTTAGCGGGCTTTCCCTTCAGGATAGCATCAAGACGGTCATATACTCCCATACAAATATCGCCGCTGATTCCACGGTTTTTGACATGTTTGTTCTTGAACAGTTCCGCCCATTCGGCACCGTTTGTGATACTGTTTCCCAGAAAAATAATGTCACTGGATGTAACAGGCAGTTCTTCAAACAATGTAGCACGCTGGTAGTAAAACGTAGAATATTTGCGTTCTTGTGCGCGGCATAACAAAGACAGGGTCAATATGACCACTAAAAAAAAGATCTTTTTCATGACTATTCTTTTTATTTACTCATTAGCATATCCGTTTTTCATTATAGCATATTCAAATCTGCTCATAGCATATTTATAAGTAGTTCTCCCTCTATAATCGATATGTCTCACTCTAGTGTTTTATTTGGTGAGTAAATGAGTCCTTCTACCGCTTTCTGTCCGTCAAGAGTAACAAAGACAGTAGTAAACATCCATTTTACTAGCCGGACTTCCGGGCTAACAAACTTCCCCACCGGTAATTTCAAAAGTACTTTATTCCAGCCTTTTTGCAGATGAACTTCCAAAGGCGGGCGGGCCACACAATTTTCGTTGCCCAAAGCTATTTCATTGCTTTTGGTGCGGTGAGTAGCTGTCCAGACAGGCGGTAATATTTCCTGTTCATTTATCCAGATACGGCTTTCCTTATAATCCCATTTTCCCGGCAGAGGAGGAAGATCGGCTTCGGAGCGTCCGTAATTCTGAAATTCAGCCCACAAACCAACGTTTTGTTCTTTCGGCGAATAAACATAGGTGTAGGCGTAGGTCGTATGGTTTTCTTTCGGTTCTTTATAAAATCCGGGAATAAGCGTCCCCCACACGTGGCGTAAATAGATTCCGGCACCAATAGCAGGACGCACATTGTATGTTTTTCCTCCATAGCTGTAACTATCCTGCAAAGTTTCTTCCGGAGGAAAAGCCTTTGCCAGATTTCCTTCGTTCGGGAAAGGTAGGCTAAGCATCCAACGCCCTGCCGTATTACTACGGTGGGTTTTCGGAAGCTCGCCCCCAAACCGGACGTACACGTCTCCGCGTATCCGGCTTTCTACTAATAATATCAATCTATCCATTGTTACTGAGTTTTTTGTAGCACTTACCACATATGGCAATAGTCTTTCGTTTGCGAGCCATCATTTGTTTTTCGCAGGTAGTTTTCCCTTGAAGATTTTTTAATTTTCTCACATGGTGCATCACTAACTTATCGACTGCTCCACATAATTCACATTTTTCCGCTTTCAGCCTATCTATAAGACTTGTGTTTGTAGGATGATATGTGAATTTGGGCAAGTTGTCTAAATCCTTAATGTTCATTGGATTTTTCTTTTTGAACCCACCATGATAAAAGGTCAAGTCTTTGGTAGTACCGTTCTTTAAATAGTATCTAACTGAAAAAAGTCCATTCTTGGTGTACTTTTTTCGGATTTGCGACATCGTTGTCCGATATTTCTGCGCAAATGTTTTGTACATACTATATTTCATGATATACCCAAGTTTTGACAGACTACTACAATTATTAGCCAAACAATAGTAATTGTAAATGCCCTTTATTTCCTTGTTGTACCTGTCAAGTATCTCAAAGTCATTGTTGTTTGAAAGTTTGGGACGGGATTTTGCTTTCCAATACTCCTTGCCGTTGTGTATCTTTATTTCTAAAACACGATATTCGAGCAACTTTTTCTTAAACGTATCCTTTCCAAGTGCCAATTGTATCCTCTTATTGAAGACACGTCTTAGTACTCCGTATTTGCTTCTTTTGGTGTCATTGGATTTCCTTACAAAAATCTCATATCCGAGAAATTTTGCAGCGTTTTCAGCATGGGTGATAAGTGTTTTCTCATCGGACAGTGTAAGAGCCAACTTTTCATAGAGGAAGTTCTTTATGTCCTCTTTGATGATGATAGCATCTTGTTTACTGCCAATAATTCCAATTAGAAAATCATCCGCATATCTCACATATTTGAGTTTTCTGTAGTTCATATCCATTTCGTCACCATCAGAATACTGCAAACCTTCTTTTTGATAAGCCTTATATTGTCTTATCAATTCTGACCTTTCACTTTTGTCTTTTACCACTTTCAACTTTTTCAGAATACGGTGTCGTTTGCCTTCAAGTGATACTACCTGTTTAGTTCTTTTCCGTTCTTTCCCCTTATCAAATTTTTCAGTGTATTCCTTCATGAATTTATCCAATTTATCAAGGTATATGTTTGCCAAGATAGGGCTGACAATTCCGCCTTGCGGTGTTCCGCTGTAGGAGTTATGAAAGTTCCAGTCTTCGATATATCCTGCATTCAGAAATTTTCTAATCAAGCGAATAAATCTTTCGTCAGCGATACGTTCTTTCAGAATACCTATCAGTATCTCATGATTGATATTGTCGAAAAATCCCTTAATATCACCTTCTACGAACCATTTCACGCCCGAAAATGTCTTCTGAATATCAGACAAGGCAGTGTGGCAGCTTCTTAGAGGTCGGAAGCCATGTGACGTTTTTTCAAACTGTCTTTCATAGATGGCTTCCAATATCATTCTGACCACTTCCTGCAATAATTTATCATTAAAAGCTGGTACACCTAATGGACGCATTTTCCCATTTTTCTTTGGGATATACATCCGTTTTGAAGGTTGGGGCTGATAACTCTCATCTTTCAACGATGTTATCAGTTGTTCAATTCGGTTCAGGCTCATTTGGTCAATGGTTTTCCCATCTGCACCTGCTGTCATATTGCCCGGTTTCGCATATATGCGTTGGTAGGCAACGTAATACATTTCCTCATTGAAAAAGATACGGTACAAGCGTTCAAACTTGTAATTCAAATTTTCACTGTGTTCCGTTAGACTGTTTAATACATACTCTGGACTTCTCATAATGTCTCTCACATTTTCCGTTATTTGCATTAAAATTATTAGCTGCTTCCCTTCGCCATGTACAGGGCTTTCCCCTGCTCAGACTACTACGGAAGCTCCGTTGCCTTGTCGGATTTTCATAGGTCTGTACCTAATAGCCTTGCGGCGTTCCGATTTAGGCAATCCCCGTTTACGATATAATAACATGGCTATGATAGATTGTCGGATATGACTTCCGCCCGTTACCGCTTACTGCGGTTGTGCCGTAATTTGTTCCTGCCTCTACTACACGACGCTCGCAACAGAGGTATTACGGTATAGCGAGTTAAGTTATCTTTCACTATAAAACATACTGGGTTCACTTGGACTATCATTCAATCAGTTTGGATTTTATCCTCGTATCTATCTGTTTCATCTCACCATTCAGTTGCAATTTGATAACTAATTGACTTATGGCTTTCCAGCGTGCTATACTCCCTGCCGTCCTTTCGTGGGCAGATAAGCTGGTGATGATAGGTAAATATTGGAACACTTACCTAATAGCTTGCCAATGCTACATTTATTATATCGCCTATACGGGCGCACCATCTGTAATATTCCATTTCACATTTGTCTGGCGGACATACGCAAACGGATAACCGTCAAAAGTATGTTCTTTATGCCACAACAAACGACGTTCAAAATCGGCAAAACTTCTGAATAGTTCCGAATGCTCGTCGGTTGGAAGTATTGTTCCGTTCTTATCGAAATATTCCGTCCCACCACCTTTCCAGGCACGTTCCGCCATAGCCAGCATATTAGGATAGAAATTATTTTCGATAATCATACCCCACTCGGTACTGACTAACCTGTCATTCCAGAGAGCCAGGATTGTCCCTGCCAAATCTTCGCTTCCTTGTTCCTTATTATAAATACGACTGTGGTACAATGCTATGATATCACCAAAGGTGTCAAAATGATTCAGATAATGAAAACGTGAGTCAATGGCGGGAATCCCTTTCTGCGCCTTTCCACGATAACTCCAAAGTTGAGTCATGTCAATCTCCCCGGGTTTGTAGTGCCAACCCGGATTCCATGAAATTACTTTCTTACCTTTGGAACGTACATAGGACACCATTTCTGGCACAAAACGGGGATTGGTAAACTGCACTTCATCCGTACCGATATGCAAATAAGGCACATCAAACGTTTCACAGACTTCATCCATCAGCAATTTCAAAATTTTCATCCCATCAGGACTTTGCATATCATGGCGGAAAGTACGTATAAATGCAGCGCTATGTCCGGGCATATCTATTTCGGGAATCAGCGTCATGTGATGTGCTTTACAGAATGCAACCAACTCCTTGGCTTCTTCCAGCGTATAATATTTGCCGGGCATGCGGGCGGTATTCGCACTATCGTTCAGCATCGGAAAAATCTTACTTTCCAGACGCCAGGATTGATTCTCGGTCAAATGCCAGTGAAAAACATTGATTTTGAATTTGGCAAGCGCGGCGATTTCACGCTTAAGTTCATCCAGTGAAATGTAGCTTCTTCCGACATCCTGCATAAATCCGCGAACCCGGAAAGCAGGCCAGTCGATGATCTCAGCTCCTTGAATATGCGTTTTTGAATTCCTTTTTTCTGCTAGCTGCCTTAAAGTTTGCATAGCCCAATAAACACCGCGTTCGGTTACAGCCTCAACAATTATCCGCTTCTTTGTAATGCTCAGTCGGTAGGCTTCATCCTGGTTCATCGGTATTTCGGGGAGGGTCGGCAGTAATTTAACTTCAATAGTACCGGTTGCCTTGGGGGAGACGGTTCCTCCCATTTCGGAGATAAGAGTTTCCCACTCCTGTTGAAGCACAGGAGTGGAAAGGTGTACCTTATTCACCTGAAAGTTTAAATGAGAGGGGGTAAACTTTTGTGGCTGGGGGAGCAGGTGATAATCACCAGCTTTTGCCACTGAAATTGTGCATAAGTTAATTATAATATATATAAATAATATGAGTCTGTTTTTCATGATTACAGGTCGTATGATAATTCCTATTGTATTATATCTCTCAGCCGGATTGCCTGAAAAGTCATATGAGCGACACTGCTTTCATATAATATGCCGACTGTCTCTTTATCAATCATTGTCAAACAAGAATATCCCCAACCGTCACCTTCATCCAGCATCACTTGATGTTCGGGTAGCCAGGTGATACCTCCATCCAGACTGGCCTTGATCGTGATATGATGACGACCTTTTACCGTATTCGGATTGGAGAACAAAAGAATATCCTTATTTAATGTGTTGTCTGCCGCTTTCACGCTGATTAAACTTGCCATACACACCGGTTCCTGTAAAGCTTTACGGGAAGAAGGATGTTCTGTCCAAGTCTTACCGAGATCCTTGGTAGTAGCGACAGCACGACTGCCTCCACGGTTATCTCTCATATTTAACATCAGTACGCCAGGCTCCACTTCCGCTACCTGGGCTTCTGTTGTATTGGTGCGCGCATAGTTATGGATTTTCCATGTTTCGCCACGGTCTTTGCTATACATAATTCCCGCATTCGGAACACGCGTAGAATCGATAAACTGAATCGGGAATACCAATGTGCCGTCTTGCATGGTGATACCTCGTCCCGGTCCTTGCAAAAGGAAATACCAGGATGGATCTTTCACCTGATCTGTTATATTAATAGGCTCCGACCACGTTTTACCATCATCCGTACTCTTTGACAATACCAACTGGGCCGTATGATTCATATGCATTCCCGGATAAGAACTCCACCAAGCACGCTGATTACCCATTCCATGTGTCCAGGCTGCTACCACCCATGCTGTGTTGGTCTTGGTATCCACCAAGATCGAAGGATCTCCAACGCCGTTCTGCGCAGCAGGCAAACCGCCAGTTTCACCAAAAGCTAAAGGTAAACGCATCTTCTCCCATGTTTTACCACCGTCTACACTACGGCTCAAACCGACGTCCACATGTTCCTGCAAATCAACACTGCTGTTATAACGTACATCATAAACTCCCAGCAATGTTCCTTTATTAGTAGTTGCCAACCCCGGAATACGGAAGGCAGCCGAACCATCATCACCGGCATGGCGTACCCCCACTCCTACCCTATGAGTTATATTCTCCGATGAAACCGTATGTATAAGTGCTTCTTTATTATCAACCTTAATAGTAACAATCTTAGCTGACACTTTATCTAGCAAAGAAGCACTCGGCTTCATTTGCAGACTGATCCAAAAATAGTTGACCCCAGGAAACAGCTTTTGACCGGCATTTAACAACACTTTCCGCCCGGGATTATCCACCTGTGTTTTTTTTATCGAATAAGAACGGTTTGCAGCCAATGTCTTTCCCGGGTCATTGCGGGGAATATAAACAACGGGGGCGAAAAGATCCTTGCCATAATTCTGACGCGCTTCTGTACCCCCATAATATAGTTTGACGGATTGGATATTGACAAATTCACATTCTGAATCAAATTGCAAAGCTACTTCGTTTAGTTTTTTATCGCTTTCATCTGTGGTCAAACGCATTAAAAAAAACACGTTATCCTTACGCTCTATCAAGATTGGCAGTTGCGTTTCATGCACATAAACAGTATCTGTAGCCTGCGTAAATACGGGGTATAAACTCAGTAAAACAAAAAGTAAATAAAGTCTCATATTATTAAATTTGTTATTTTTGCAGCAAAAATAGGATAGAGGATAAAAAGAAAACTCAAAAATCATGTAAAAAGAATCAGATATTATCCAACGTTGTGTTTTTTCGTTTAAGAATATGAATTGACAAACATTTTATGTGCCAATATTGTTTATTAAATAAATGCAAACTTAGAATAATACGAAAAGATAAAATGCCCAGAATATTTATACTATTTACGTCATTAATATTACTCTATGCCTCATCAGCTTCAGGAGATGAAATAAATTATCAATTTACGTCCATTTCTGTTGAGGAGGGGCTATCCCAATCGACCGTCCAATCCATTTTGTTGGATAAAAAAGGGAAGCTATGGATAGGAACAAGAAACGGACTAAATTTTTATACGGGACAAGACCTAAAAATATTCAAGAGCAACTCCAAAGACAGGTATTCTTTACCCGACAATGAGATTCTACATCTAACTCAAGACTCTCTAAACAATATATGGATATCCACCCGTAAGGGACTGGTAATATATGATGAGAAACACGGGAATTTCATTCCTGTTAATCAGGATATAATGTACTCCTCTTTATGTATATCAGATGGTATACTTTTCGGAAGCGAGAACCGGATATATAAATACGACTACAAACAATGCTCCTTTAAATCCATCAGTATTAAAAATCAAGAAGATACAGGCAACGATATAACTAAGTACAGGGTACAAAAAATTATAGCATTTTCTGAAAGAGAGGCACTAGTCGCCACCAGAAGAGATGGGGTATACGTATTGGACTATCAGGCCATGCGACTGAAAAGGCTTTTCTCTGGTTCAAACAATATTTTACAAGGGGCGTATCTATCGTCAAACGGATATATATACTTATCCTTCTGGGGACAAGGTTTGTTTTGTTATGAAAAAACAGGTAAGTTTATAAAACGGTATACAAAAGAAAACTCCGACCTAACAAACAATTATGTATTGGATATCGTAGAGAAGGAAGGGTGCCTATGGCTGGCGACTGACGGAGGAGGAATCAACCGTCTGGAACTGTCTAATGAGAATTTCTCCAACCTCTGCCATATTGCCGGAGATGAAAATTCGTTGCCCGTAAACTCCGTCACCCTATTATATCAGGACAGAAATAAAGGTCTATGGGCGGGAAGTGTCAGAGGAGGAGTTTTCAATATCAAAGAAAGTCATATACGTACTTACAAGGACTGCCCCTTGGGAGATATAAACGGGATGAGCGAGAAATCGGTATCCTGTTTATATGAAGAATCCGATGGAAAACTATGGATAGGCACGGACGGAGGTGGAATAAACCTGTATGATTCCCAAACGGGATTTTTCAAGCATTTTCAGTCCAGCTATGGAGACAAGGTGATTTCCATTGCTCCAGTATCAGAAAAGGAACTGCTCGTATCGGTTTATACGAAGGGGCTCTTTTTATTCGAAAAGAACACGGGAGTTTATCGACCATTTACGATAGTAAACGACAGTATCAATTTCAGGCAGTGCTTTTATGGATATCTTCCACGAGCTCACCGGGTGTCCGAAAACAAAATATACATACTTAGTAAGGATGCATGGGTATATGACATAAGCAATAAAAAATTCTCTGCATTCAAGGCTTGCAAAAATTACCAATTGCCGCCTTCTCTCATGGGGTATTCCGATGCGGAGATATCTCTGGCTATGAGCGCAAACAAGATATTCCAGATCACTAATAGGAATGATAGTATCGGGCTGCTTTTCCAGATAGACGAAAAAGAAGTCATCACCGCGATCGATTGTGACGGACGAGGTAAGATATGGGTGGGAACGACAGAAGGAATGGGATGTTATGACATAAAAGCAAAAAGATATTATAAAATCGTATCACAGTTATTCAGCGATATTGACGCACTCCGCTATGACCCATCTTCGGAGAGGGTATGGATTTGCGCGCAAAACCAGCTGTTCTCTTATTGTACAAAAGATGAAAAGTTTATCCAATGGAACAGAAGCGACGGGTTTCATCCCAATGAAATAATATTCACTTACCAACAACGGCCTAAGAAAAACAACCCTTATCTTTATTTCGGCGGCACAGAGGGGCTGGTGCAAATTAACACAGATATTCCGGACCCTAATGAGCCATATCTCGAAATAGTACTTGATGGTATAGAGCTTAACGGACGCCCGCAAACATCGGATATAGATGTACGGAACATAAAGATTCCATGGAAATATAACACACTCGTACTGCGGGTATATATTAAAAATAAAGAAATTTTCCAGCGGGTTCCATTCCGATACATTATTAAAGGAGATGTTGATAAAAGTATTGAATCTTATAATCCGATGCTGGAGCTCCCCAACCTTCTCCCAGGCAAATACCACATTGAAGTATCATGTCTGACAAAAGACGGAGATTATACCATTCCCGTCCATCTGACTGATATTCATGTCACCCCGCCATGGTATAAAACGGACTGGTTTATAATCCTATGTTGCATTTTTCTTGCAGGAGGAATTATTGCGGTTATATATATTCTCAACAAAAGAAAAGAAATCAAAATACAAAAGAGATTAAAAGAATACAGACAATATCTTAATGAAAAGAAGATAGATTTCCTTATTCACATCAATCATGAATTACGTACTCCCTTGACTTTGATTTATGCTCCACTAAAACGCCTGATAGACAAAAAAGAGTACAAAGAGTCCCCTCAATATCTGATGTCACAATTGCAATTGATATCCAACCAAGCGCAGCATATGAGGGAAATTGTGGACATGGTGCTGGACTGGAACAGTATGGAAGCAGGCTACAGTAAATTAAAAGTACAAAGATGTAAATTAGACGGGTGGATAGCTGATATTGTCAAAGATTTTACAGATGAAGCCAAGGAAAAGGGAATATCCATAAAATTACAAATGGACACCGATATAGAAGAGATATGGCTGGACAGGCAAAAATGCCACACTGTACTGTCAAACCTGCTGATGAATGCGCTAAAATTCAGCATGCCTGAAAGTTGTATAACGATAAACACACGGAGGCTTGAAAACAAGGTCAGAATATCAGTCGTGGATGAAGGGGCCGGCATACAGGATTCGGATATGGCAAACCTTTTCACACGGTTTTATAAAGGCAACCACAAGGGAAAAGGGAGCGGGTTCGGATTATATTATGCCAAAACAATCATGGAAATGCATGGAGGGGGGATTGGGGCCTATAATAATACCGGCAGAGGGGCGACATTCTATTTAGAGCTGCCGTTTCTTGATATCAATGAAAAAGAAGAAGCCACGAGATTGCCACAAAAAGAATCTCCCATTGCGGGCACAATCCAAGATTCGCCCTTCGATTGTTCCGGGAAGACCGTGCTTGTCGTAGAGGATGAAAAAGAGCTAAGGGAGTTTCTTGTAGAATCCTTAACAGGGACCTTTAAAAAAGTTTATGCTGCAGACAATGCAATCTCGGCACTGGAGACATGCAGAAAGAAACAGCCGTCTGTCATTGTCAGTGATGTTATGATGCCCCAAATGGATGGTTTCGAATTATGCCGCCAAATAAAAAATGACATCCGGATAAGCCATATCCCTGTAATACTGCTGACAGCGCGGTATGACCAAACAGGAATAACAACCGGATATAAATCCGGGGCTGACTCGTACATCCCCAAACCTTTTGATTTGGAATCTCTAAAGACTGTTATCGGCAATATTTTAAAAAACAGAGAAAAAATATATAATCAGTACGCAACTGCAAACTGTTCAACTTCCTTGCAGGATTCGACAAACAGTAAAGCCGATGAGGATTTCATGAAAAAGATAAATGCAGTCATATATGAAAATCTGTCTGACGAAGGCTTCTCCGTCCAGCAACTGGCAGATGCCATGGCTGTCAGCCGGTCTTCACTATACAACAAGATAAAAATAATAACAGGGCTGGGAGTCAATGACTATATAAACAGATTACGCATAGAGCAGGCAATGTCACTACTTGTTAATACTAATTTAAATATAAACGAAATAAGTTGCGAAGTGGGCTTTACTTACCCCCGATATTTCAGCTCAGCGTTTAAAAACATGACAGGAATGACTCCAAAACAATTTAGAAATGAAAATAGAACTAGACAGACAACAGATGGTTAAGGGCAAAATATACATAATAAACCATACATAAACATATAAAATCAAAAACAACGTAAATCAACAAGCACTGGCATTTGGATTAATATTGAAATCAATAGGCAGGATTATTTGGGCACAAGGAGATAAAATCGCTTGGTTTTAGGGAGAGCATCTTGCTGTGAATTTTCCAAGGCATCAATATGATGCAAAACCTTCTCTTTTTAGTACAATTCGTTTCCGAAGTTCCACTTATATTTTGGTTCATTTCAAACTACTCATAGTTATAATACAAAACATATTTATATTATTAACATATTAAACATTAACAAAATAGTGTTTAATTGTACAAATATACCCGTTGGCGGAATTAAATTAGCACATCTTTAAAACTCTGCCAATGGATATTATTATTCACAATTCTATTGATACCTAACATATGTTATATACAATAATATATGCCGGATTCTTGCCTGAAACTTATTGTATCTTATGTTTATATAAACGAAAAATCTGTCCGCTACATTCACTTTGGAGTTGAAAAGGACGCATGGTATTCAATAGGAATATGAAAATGTGGATTTTTTCTACACTTGTGGTCGTATTTCCACATACAGCAAATGTCTATCACAAATACATACCATTGATTTTCATTGTTTTATGAGTGTTTATCCTTTTGGTATGTGTTTTGCTGACAAATTAAAAAATTAACAGTAAACAAAAAACAACAAAAATTGCATGAAACTCACATTCATCTGTAAACGAACGGGCGGTATCCTGATGCTGATACTACTTCTGCCACTACCCCTATTCGCCAAAAAAATGACCGCTCCGCAGGGAGAGACACTCCTCATCTACACACAGGAGAAAGAGGCTGAACAAGAAAACCGAAGGATTGAAGGCACGGTGACCGATGAGAACGGGGAGACCGTTATCGGAGCCACTGTAATGGTAAAAGGGAGTCCTGAAAATGGAACCGTGACCGGCATTGACGGAAAGTTCTCACTGGAAATACCCCCCAAAAGTATTCTGGTTGTCTCGTATGTAGGATACAACACGCAGGAAATCCGTGTGAGCCGCCGTGTCAACATGTACAACATTGTACTGAAAGAGGACACCCAAATTTTGGAGGAGGTGGTGGTGATAGGTTACGGTACGGTGAAGAAAAGCGACCTTACCGGATCGGTATCCACGGTAGGCAAACGCAGCTTTGAAAGCCAGCCGGTAAAGAGCGTGTCGCAAATCCTGCAAGGACGTACCCCGGGAGTCGAGGTGACGACAACCAGCGGCATGCCGGGAGCCGGAGCTCGTGTACGCGTACGCGGTACCACTTCCATCAACAAAAGCAGCGATCCGTTGTATGTCATTGACGGCATAATCTCCACCAGTGGTCTTGACGGACTCAACCCGCAGGATATCCAGTCTATGGAGATTCTGAAGGATGCCTCCTCTACCGCCATCTATGGCTCACGGGGGGCCAATGGCGTCATTCTGGTCACCACCCGTAATGGAGAGACAGGACGTGCCCGTATCAATTTCGACGCCAAAATTGGCCTTGCGAATGTACGCAAGGGATACGAGTTGCTTAATGCCTACGAATATGCCCAAGCCCTGAACGAAATCCGGGGTGCCGGTACTATCCCTTCCAGTGATCTGGAAGCCTACAGAAACGGGAGCAAAGGAATCAACTGGGTGGATATCATGACCCGTACCGCTATGAGCCAGGATTACAGCCTGGGAGTGTCAGGGGGGACAGAAAGTGTGAAATACCTGCTTTCGGGCAACCTGCTTGACCAGGAAGCGGTGACCATCAACTCAAAATACAAACGCTATGGTTTCCGGGCGAATGTGAATGCAGACGTACGCCCCTGGCTGTCCGTATCGGCCAAGATCGGAACCGCAATCATCCATCAGAAAAACGGAGCTCCGAACTGGTTCAATGTCATTAACTATTCCCCCACCATGGAACTTAAAGATCCCGATACGGGAATATACAACACCGACCCCTACAATATTGGAGGTGCCAATCCCTATGCATTGCTGGCTGAAAACCGTAGTGACAGCTACAGTTACAATGTCAATGCGAACCTCACACTGGCATTCAAACTAGCCAAGGAACTCACTTTCACCGTGCAGGGAGGTTATGATTATGACCACAGCCCGTCCTATTCATTCTGTTCAAAACTGACCGCCCCAGGAACCATCAACAGCATGAGCAACAGCAGCAGCCTGCACCGTTATTGGCAGAATACCAACAGTCTCGTTTACCAAAGGGCTACAGAAGCACATACGTTGACCGCCACCGGCGTATGGGAAATCAGCCGGAGCTATGACACGGGACTGCAGGCAGGCGGCTCCAACCTGAACAATGAAAGCGTCGGTTACTGGAATGTGGCTAATGCGGCCGTACGTAACGAAAGCAACTCTTATACCGAATCCTCACTGGCGTCCGGTATCGTCCGCGTGGGCTATGATTACAAGAAGCGTTACTTTTTTACGGCCGCACTACGTGCTGACGGCTCCTCCAAGTTTCGGAAAGGACACCGCTGGGGATGGTTTCCTTCGGCCGCGCTGGCCTGGGACATAGCCAAGGAATCGTTCATGCGGAGCCAGCATGTCTTGAAGCAGCTGAAGTTACGCGGCAGCTATGGTGTAACCGGGAACCAGGCCATCGGCGCGTACAGTACGCTGGGGGCACTGACCAATACACTATATGGCTGGGGGACCGCCACAGGATTTTCCGGATATTGGGCAAACCAGTTTGCGACACCCGATCTGACCTGGGAGAAAACCTCACAGGTAGATGTTGGCGTCGACCTGAGCCTCTACGGGATCGACATTTCATTCGACTGGTTCCGGAAGCGTACCACCGACCTGCTGTTCCAAAAACAAATTCCTCGCTATAACGCAGGAGGTACCTATTGGGTCAATGAGGGCAAACTGAACAACGTTGGATTCGAATTCTCGCTCGGTACCTTCCCGGTAAAAGGTACTGTCGTCTGGGAAACCAATCTGAACGCGGCTTATGTGAAGAACGAGGTGACGGACCTTGCCGGCAATGATTTTGTACTGACAGCCACATACAGCGACTTGGGAGGCTCCATGCAAATCATGAAACCCGGACATCCGCTCGGTTCATTTTACGTGTACAGGTGGAAAGGTTTCGACGACAAGGGAGCCAATCTTTACCAGAGAGCTGACGGTTCGTTGACCACTGCTCCCACCTCGGAAGACCTGGTCATCAAAGGGCAGGCCAATCCCAAATGGACTTTTGGGTGGAACAATACCGTCAGTTGGAAAAATTGGACATTGAACCTCTTTTTCAATGCGGCAGCCGGAGTGGAAAGACTGAATATCAGCCATTACGCCACGGCCTCCATGACAGGGGGGACGCGTTTCATCACCCTGCGGGACTCCTATTACCAAGGATGGGATAAGGTGAAGGACAAGGCGCAGGCCCGTTATCCCAGCCTGACCAATACGGACAATAAAAACTATGCAAACTCGGATCGCTGGCTGGAAGATGCCTCTTTCATCAAACTGAAGAACATCAGTTTATCATACAACATTCCGCGCAGAATCGCCAAATTTGCCAACATACAGCTGTCCGTCAGCGCTCAGGACCTTTTCACCATCACTGGATATAAGGGAATGGATCCCGAAGTGTACAATGCCTATGACGGACTGGATTATGGGGCATACCCCATTCCAAGGACTGTGACATTTGGAGCTAAATTTAATTTTTAAAATTTCATTAAACAAAAAAATGAATACAATACAAATAAAAATGAGTACCGTCGTATTGCTCGCGACCCTCATGAGCGGACTCACCTCATGCAGCGATTTCCTTGATGAAAAACCCTACGGACAACTCACCTCTGAAAATTTTTTCAGTAACAAGGAGGATCTGGACGCATCCCTCAATTCGCTATACTCGGTCATTGCAGCTTCACAGGCCAGCAACAATCACATCGGTACCAATTTTCTAGCGGGCGATGATATCTCCACCCATCCGTCCAGCAACAAGCAGTCATTGCGGGAGTTTGACCAATTCAGTCCCACTGACAACAACACATGGATGGTAACCCTGTGGGAACAACGCTTCAAAGTGATCAAGGCGGCCAACTTTATCATAAACAATGCTGGCCGCACACCGGAAGTGCCACAGGAAACCATTGACAATGCCATAGCCCAGGCCCGTTACTGGAGGGCATATTCCTATTTTTACCTGGTAACTACTTGGGGAAAGGTCCCCATGATGCTGGAGGAAAAGATCGATTTCAACACTCCTCTGGAAACCGAGGAGAAAATCTACGAACAGATTCTGACCGACCTGAAATATGCCGAAGAAAAATTGCCGCCACTATACACGGAAGAACCGTACGGACGCAACGGCATAAATATCGCCGTCAGCCAGGGAGCGGTAAAAGCAACGCTTGCATATGTGTACATGTGCATGGCGGGATGGCCGCTCAACAAGGGGACAGAATATTACAAGATGGCCGCAGACAAGGCCGAAGAAGTTATTGACGCAGCAGATGAAGGTACCTACTACTATAAATTGCTTGATGAATACAGCCAGGTTCACTCTATAGCCTACAACCACAATAATCCTGAACTGCTGCTGGGCATATATTACAACCGGGACCGTACACCAAACTCAATCCCTGTGACCGACATACCCCTGGAGGTCATACAACATGGCTGGGGTGATACGAACGGGGAGATCAAGTTCTGGAAAGAGTTTCCGGAAGGTCCCCGCAAGGAGGCCACTTACTTCCCTAAAATCATACTGGCGGACGGACAGCCGCGTGACTGGTGGGAGGACCCCAGCAACCAGCGGGAGGTGGTGGCACCGGTCTTCATGAAAACGGTCGAGTCGGCTACCCGGGGAAAAGAATTCGATTACACGGATCCGACCTCCCTGCCAAGCAACGGGGAAAAGACCGTACAAATCATCCGCCTGTCACAGGTATATTGCTGGTTTGCCGAATCTACAGCACGTTCCGGACAGGTTACCCCAAAAGCGGTGGAGATGTTAAACCGCGTCCGCAACCGTGCTGACGGTAATCAAACGGATATGTACAACATTGCCATGCGTGCCGAGCAACTGGCTGAAGCTGCCTACAACGAACACGGGTGGGAAATGGCCGGATATTATTGGGGGGGACTTGCCTGCAGGGCAAGGGACATGTTCCGCATGTACCGTTTCAAGGAGCATTTCGAATACCGTAAACAGAATCCGGAAATAGAAGTGGCCCCAGGGGTATTCCGCAAAGAGAAGGTGCCTGTAACCGGCGCATGGGATGACAGCAGGATGTATGCGCCTTATCCATACGAAGACGCAATTTTGAATCCTAACCTGCAATAACACACATGTTCATCGACAGACTGGAAAAGACTGCGTGTGTCAATGAGGAGCTGATTCTCATTGATACACGTCTTGCCGTCTTAAAATATGGAGTCATGGTAAATCAGGCAATCATTAACTTGTATACACCAACTTCATACCGGGGTATCAGGGTGAAATGCATACGGTAGGGAAACAACCTGCCAATAACAGGTAACCTTGAAGACACGCAGATAATAGGGAGGGCATTCCACTGTATGGGAACGACAAAAAATGAAGAATTCGCTTTATAGTGGACTGGACTTCATGTGCAGAGGTAACAAAAGACCTCTGACCATAAAAGTAAAGCTGGCGAAAAGAAGAACGCTACTTTAATAGTGGAGAATATTTTACTATTTATAAAATAGGCTTAGTTTGTTTTGTATGGGTGAAGAAATGAACAAAACTTACAAATCTATTGGGAAATCTTTTCTTGAATATTAAAAGTTTATTTGTTTAAGCTTAACAAGAAAGGAATAGCTTAATAAGCTGTCCTATTATTCATTATAGTTTGAATGTTGTTTTTATAATTGATTGTTGGTGTTTACTATCGGTATTCTTTATGTTTTTCTCTCATTCTTGCCAGCCCACTTTTGAGGCAAGACAAGAATTGTGCAGATATGTCTGCCTTATTAGAGAATTAAACAATTGAAGTTGCGCCTGTCAGATGTACAATAGATAACAGCATTCAAAGAAAACGAAAGAACAAAAAATTTTTGGATAGTATTTCGTACAAAGAGGAAATATGGACACTGGTAACTACTCCCATTAATAAAACCTAAATGATAAATGACCTCCTCAATGGGTAATATAGTCATCAAGACTCAATTTAAATTTACTGTCCCATTCGAGAACGGCAAAGCAAAGATTGCCTTCTCCGGTGAAAACAAAGAAGTGCCCGATTTCAATGGTGAAAAGCATTACTGAGATAACCTTGATTAGTATTATATAAAATGGGATTAAAGTTTAAAATAATCTTTGGCTATGGTATTCTGATAGCCTTACTTATAGTTACAATTTATATATTCCGTAAAGAACAAATGAATCGTAACACCCTTCACCGAAACGAGAAGGAACTTGTCCATACTTGGCAATTGACAGAAGAAATCTGTATAGACCTTTTAGAACTTACCACAGAAGGCGAGATGGTGAGTGTTTGGAAAGAAAAAGACTATCTATCATATACAGAAAAACGGAAATGCATTTGTGATACACTACAAGTTCTGAAGAAAGACACTCATATACTTGGGCTTCAGAGCAGAATTGATACATTGTGTCTTCTTTTAGAGAAAAAGGAAAAGATACTTTATTGGATAATGAACACTTTTTATCAATTGAAGAATTCCACAGATATAATAGGTGAAAGAATACCGACAATCATCTCCCAAATCAAGAATATGCCAGCATCTTCCGATAGTGGGCAAGAAAAAACGTTTGAAAAGAAAAAAACTATCTGGTCCTTTTTTCGCAGAAAAGAGAAGCAATCGGCATATTTTAAACAAAAGGAAGAAAAAGAGACGAAAGAAACCCCTTCCAATATCACTACAGAAATGTTATATTCCTTAAACCGTGAAGTGGCAGAAAAACAGGATATGCAACGAAAGGCTTTATCGATTCAAATGGACAGCCTTTATACAAACAATCAGAACCTTAACCGGAAACTTAACAGTCTGGTCCGTGAACTTGAATCGGAAACTAACCATCGTATTTCCAACCGTTACAGAGAGTTGGCAGTGGAAAGAGAAAACTCTGATTCCATCATTGCCATATTTACAATATCTATTACATTGATAACCATTATATTGTATATCATAATACATAGAGAGTTAAATAGAAAATATAGGTATGAAAAAGAACTGGAAGCATCAGATGAAAGAAATAGGGAACTGTTGCAGTCAAGAAAAGACATGATGCTTTCCATCGCACACGATCTGCGTTCCCCACTAAGTACCATAAAGGGTGCTGCAGAACTCTTGCCGGAGGAGTCTGTACCGGAATGCCGGAGTGAATACCTGGAGAGTATATCACACGCATCCGACTATATGCTTACACTTGTTGAAACACTTATGAATTTTTACCTGCTGAATACGGAGCAGAACCGTTCCCAAATCTCGGTTTATAATCTGGAATCCCTGTTCAAGGAAGTCGCTGACAATTTTGTTCTGCAGGCGAGAAAGAAGGACCTTCGCTTTTCAAGCGAGTTCCTTGATATGAACATTGTTGTCAGCGGGGACCGGGGACAGCTGCAACAGATCATAAGCAATCTGATTGCCAATGCGCTCAAATTTACAGAAAAAGGGGGCATATGCCTAAGTGCCGAATATCACGGCGGTGAGCTGCGCTTTTCAGTACAGGATACAGGCTGTGGGATGGACAGCAAGGATACCGAACGGATATTCACAGCCTTTGAACGGCTTGAAAATGCCCGTAACGTACCGGGATTCGGACTTGGCCTGACCATATCATACCGTCTTGTTTCACGGATGGGCGGCAATATCCGTGTTGAAAGCCGCCCGGGGGAAGGCAGTACATTCATTGTCATTCTTCCCCTCCGGGAGGCGGACGAGAAATCTCCGATAGAGGAAAACGAGCCTGTATCCGTCATTTCAAGACTGAACGGCATTTCCGTGCTTCTGCTTGACGATGATATCAGACAGCTCCGCATAACGGGAGAAATGCTCAAGCGGCTCGGGGCGGACTGCACCCCATGTGCCACCAGCCGTGAACTCATAGCCCGGATAAGGGAGAAAAGCTATGATGTGTTGCTGACAGATATCCAGATGCCTGAAATGGACGGATTCTCCATTCTTGAGCTGCTCCGTTCCTCCAATATAGGCTGTGCAAACACTATTCCTGTAATAGCCCTGACCGCCCGTGTGGATGATGACATGAATTACCTCTCATGCGGATTTGCCGGCTGTATCCGCAAACCGTTCTCCATAGACAGGCTGTTTGCCGGCATATCCGGAATCATCGGAACGGTAAAGGAACGGGTATGGAAACCGGACTTGTCCCTGCTCTTTGCCGGAGAGGACAACCACAGGGAAATGCTGCGAATCTTTGTCGATGAAAGCCGTAAGGAACTCTCCCGGCTGCACGATGCGCTGCATGGAAATGACAGACAAGCCCTTCGGGATATCCTTCACAAGAACCTGCCGCTTTGGGAAACCGTGAACCTGGACTATCCGATGGAAACGCTTCATGAGATTGTCACAACAGATCCGGACAAATGGCAGGAAAAGCAACTCAAAGAAATATACAGGATTGAACAGGCTGCATCGAAACTGGTCATCCATGTTGAAAAAATGCAGGAGGAAGCACATGAAAAGAACAATACTGATAATTGAAGACGATATAATATTCAGCCGCAGCATCAGCAATTGGCTGAAGAAAAAAAATATGGAGACGGAATGCGTGGCACATCTTTCCTCTGCACGCAGGAAACTTTCATCCGGGGAGTATGACCTTGTCCTCGCAGACCTGCGTCTGCCTGACGGCAACAGTACGGAACTGTTAAGATGGATACATGAAAAGCATCTGAATATCCCATTCCTCATAATGACCAACTACGGCCTGGTTGAGAATGCGGTGGAAGCCATGCAGCTTGGTGCCGCAAACTACCTTTGCAAACCCATACAGCCGGACAGACTGCTGGAGTCCATTGGCAAGGTTTTCAGCCGTATAAAACATGATATAAATGAGTTCTACCACGGAGAGAGTGACAAGGCCCGGGAGATGTACCGCCAAATAAGCCTGGTTGCGGCTTCCGACATATCCGTCCTTCTTCGCGGGGCTTCCGGTACAGGCAAGGAGCACATAGCCAGGGAGATGCATGAACAGAGCCGCAGAAAGTACAAGCCGTATGTAACGGTCGATTGCGGGGCCATTCCCGAAGAGCTTGCCGCATCTGAATTCTTCGGCCATCGCAAGGGCTCGTTCACCGGCGCTGACAGTGACAAGCCCGGACTGTTTCAGGAGGCTGACGGCGGAACACTCTTTCTTGACGAGATAGGCAACCTTTCCTATAAGACACAAATGCTCCTGCTTCGTGCCCTGCAGGAAAAATGCTACAAGCAAGTCGGCTCCACGAAAGAACGCCGCTTTGACATCCGTCTGTTGGCCGCCACCAACGAGAATCTGGAGAAAGCCATAACGGAAGGGCGTTTCCGTGAGGATCTGTTCCACCGTCTCAACGAGTTCACCATCAGAGTCCCCCTACTGTCCGAATGCCCGGAGGACATACTTCCCATGGCAAAATTCTTCCTTGAGCGTTTTTCCAAGGAACACAGAGTCTCACTCCAGGGATTCGACAGCCTTGCCATAGCCGCCATACGGGAATACGGATGGCCGGGAAACATCAGGGAACTGAGGAACACCGTCCGCAGTGCCATGCTGCTTGCCACCAACGGCTGGATAACAGCCGGCAACCTGAAACTTGACCTGAGTGTAAGACCGGAAGAGAATGTGATTCTCTCGGAAGACGAGAAAGAACGGCAACTGCTCGTGAAAATGCTTGAGCAGACGGGAAACAACCGTTCCAGGACGGCCAGACTCCTGAACATGAGCCGTACGACCCTGTACGAAAAGCTGAAAAGATATGGAATCATCTGATGCGGGCAAGGGTGTCGGAAAATCCGACTCCCATAGGATTAACTCTTTTTGTCTTGCATTCCGACAGGTTTCCTTTTATGTTTGACATTGGAAAAACAAGCCATAAAAAACGATGAGTTATGAAGATACACTCTCTACGCGGCAGACTGCACATGCAGATCTGCGACTTTGAACACCGGGAAAGAATGTGGAAAACAGGACCGGCGCAGGCCATGGGGCTTCCCCCCAAAAAAGGCAGCGTTCACAGGATCATAGAAACCTTTCTCCTTGTCCCGATAACAGACGACCTTTACAGGGAAACCGGCAAGGTCATCCGTTACAGACAAACACTTACGGGCAGTTTCACATTATTATACAGGAACAGGCCTTTTGCGGTCATATTTCTGCCCAATCCGGGAACCGGAAGGGTATTCATAAAATATCTGAACTCCAACGGTGTACAGTGTACAGCTTTGAAAGAGCTGTGGGACACGGAAGAGATTGCCGGATTTATCCGCCAGAACCTTTCCTGAAAGCCTGTCCAATGCAAGGGGGCTTACAAAAAGTGTACATATTCCTTACATTATTGTAAGGCAGGTGTACATTGTAGGTTTACACCCGACAGACAGCGTGGAATTTATCTGTCTGTCCGCCTGATATTTATAAGATTTCATGCCGGTTCCCATATATGAGGCATGGCATTGGCCCATACATAAACCGGATGTAACACTTAAATCAGGAGCGTATGGAAACATTAATAAGCAGCCGTCTGTTCGGACATTTTGCAGAAACCTTCCGGGAAGGGAAAACAATCACAGAGAACAAGGTAACCGATGCCTATGGAGAGTTCATATCCCAACTCTCCCTGCTGGCAAACGGAGAACAGGCAGTGATGGACAAGTTAAGGCATCTCAGGATATTGGAACTGGAACTTGCTCTCTACAGAGACATACCGGGACACCGTCCTGAGCATATAATGGAAATATATCTTACAAAAACGACTTCCCTTGTCAAAATGGAAATCGAGCTCCTTCTCTTTTCAGTGGAGCATCCGGAGTGTCAGGTCTCCTCCGATATGCAGAAAAAGCGTTCAGGCGTCCCATCCATACACTGGAACGGTTCCACCACCAGCCTTATGGAGCTGATAGCCTCACTGGACTACTCCGGTCTTATCACCAATGACAACGGTGCCCGCCAATCCTTTGCCGGCCTGGTTGCCGCATTTGAGGAATTCTTCAACATCACCCTTCCCAAGCCATACGACCTTCGTGCCGACCTTGCCCGCAGAAAGAAGAACCTCTCCGTCCTGCTTCCAAAACTCAAGGAGAATTATGAGAAAAACATAGTAAAATGCGGTCTCGGACAGCGTTGATACCGGGCAAAAAGCACCGTGTCCTTCAAAGTCATCTTTTGTCAGGGATAGTCACCCCGCTCCGTTTGGTACATAGCGGAATTCTCACTTATTTTGCCCCCATGAAAAGAAACCAAGAAAACATATGTCCTATGGCTAAAATCAAACAGACCGGCAAGCCGGCACAGGCTGCCGCCGGACAACCATGAAAGGGCGGGCGCAAGCCGAAGGATGAATCCGAACTTCATTCCTATTATTACGGGTTCCGCCTGGATGAGATGCAGAACATCGAATTCGAGAGGCTCTACGCGAATTCCGGCGCGAAGACCAGGTCGCAGTTCATCCTCTCGGCCATTTTCGGCAGGCCGCTGAAGGTGGTGAAGATCGACAAGGCCGCCACGGACTTCTACATCCGGCTGACGAACCTGCAGAGCGACTACCGCCGCGTGGGAGTGAACTACAACCAGGTGGCCAAGGCCGTCCACAGCGGGGAGCTGACCGAAAAGAAAGCCCTCGCCCTGCTTTACAAGCTGGAACAGCTGACCGTGGAGTACATCTCGCTGAACAAGGAGATCATCCGTCTCACCAAGGAATTCGAGCGATGGTTGCAAAGATAACGTCCGGGGTGTCCGTCTACGGGGCGCTTTATTACAACCAGGAGAAAGTGGACAAGGGCAAGGCCCGGACCCTGGCATGGAACCGTATCATGGAGCGTCCCGACGGCACGGCCGGCATTCCGGAATGCATGCGCAGCTTCGAGGCATACCTTGCCGCCAACCTCCGGACGGAAAAGCCGGTGATCCACCTCTCGCTCAACCCCCATCCCGACGACAGGCTCTCCGACGGACAGCTGGAGGCCATCGGGCGGGAATACATGGAGAAGCTGGGATACGGCGACCAGCCCTACATCATTTTCCGGCACGAGGACAACGCGCGCCCCCATATCCACATCGTTTCCCTGCGCATAGACGAACAGGGCAGGAAGATCCGGGATTACAAGGAGTGGGAACGTTCCATGAAAATCTGCCGGGAGCTGGAACAGAAATACGGACTGGTCCCGTCAACGAAAGAGGAACGCAAGGCCTCCGGTGCCATGACAGCGGTGGAATACCGCAAAGGCGATCTGAAACACCAGATCGCAAACGTGGTCAGACCGGCCCTGCAGGATTACCGTTTCCGCTCATTCAGGGAATTCAAGGCCCTGCTCGGACTCTTCAACGTGACGGTGGAAGAAGTACGCAAGAGTGTCGACGGAAGGACATGCCACGGGCTGGTCTATGCGGCACTCGATGAGAAGGGCAGACGCTGTGGCGTGGGCATCAAGTCCAGCGACATCGGCAGGAGCGTCGGTTACGAGGCCCTGAAAAGGAAATGCGCCCGGAGCAAGACGTGGATGAAGGCACATCCCGTACAGGAAAGCACAAAGGAGGCCATCCGGGAAGCCCTGCGTCAGGACACCCGTCAGGGATTCCTCCGGCTCCTGGCCGAAAAAGGCGTCGTCCCCATACTCTGGGAAAACGAACAAGGCGTGATTTACGGGGTGACCTACATCGACCACGGATCGAGAACGGTATTCAAGGGCTCGGCCCTTGGCAGGGAGTTCTCCGCCTCCGTCCTGAACAGGCTGTACGGTACGCCGCTTCCCATGGCGATCCCCCATGGGGATGCCTCCTTGAAAGAGGAAAGGGCAAGAGGGGAAACCGGACTTGCGGAAGGGCTGCTGGATATCCTCACGACGGAATCCCGTCCTTATCCGGGCGAGGAAACCGTGGAAGGCCCCTACGGAAAGAGAAAAAAGAAACGGAAACGCCGCGGCCCGCATATCGGCTAAAAGGGTTTCCCAAAAGATAAGACATAAGCAAAGTATCACCTGTAAAACAAGTAAAACATGTCACAAGAAGATGCCAGGGGACTCGGCAAGACCACCGACTTCATGCGGGCGGTCAGCATCCTGTTCCTCGTGATGAACGTCTATTATTTCTGCTATCCGTTTTTCCACCGCCTGGGATGTACCAACGGCATGGCGGACAGGATCCTTCTGAACCTGCAACGGGACACGGGGCTGTTCACCCATTCGCTGGTGACCAAGTCCTTCTGCCTGATGTTCCTCCTCTTCTCCGCAATGGGGGCCAGGGGGCGCAGGGAGATGGAGATGTCCCGCCTGCGCATCGGCTGTGTCCTCATTTGCGGGCTGTCGTTCTATTTCTCAAGCGAGCTGCTGCTCACTTCCCCGTGGGACATCCGGCTTGTCACGCTGCTGTACGTCTCCGCCGTCACCGCGGGTTACATCTGCCTCCTGACCGCAGGCATGTGGGCCGGCCGCCTTCTGGGAAGCCGGCTGATGGATGACGTGTTCAACGAGGAGAACGAGTCCTTCATGCAGGAGACAAGGCTGATGACGAACAAGTATTCGGTGAACCTTCCGACCCGTTTCCATTACAACAGGAAATGGCATGACGGCTGAATAAACGTGGTGAACCCGTTCCGGGCAACCCTCGTGCTGGGCACGCCGGGCAGCGGGAAATCGTACTGCGTCATCAACCAGTTCATCAAGCAGCAGATAGCGAAGGGCTACGCGCTCTATTGTTATGATTTCAAATATCCGGACCTGAGCACCATCGTCTACAACCATCTGCTCCAAAACAGGGACAAGTACGCGGGCGACGTCCGGTTCTACGTGATCAACTTCGACGACCCGCGCCGCAGCCACCGCTGCAACCCGATCAACCCGGCCTTCATGTCGGACATCGCGGACGCCTACGAGTCGGCATACGTGATCTTATTGAACCTGAACAAGACCTGGATACAGAAACAGGGCGACTTTTTCGTGGAATCCCCGATCATCCTGCTGGCCGCCATCATATGGTACCTCAAGATTTTCGATGGAGGGAGATACTGCACCTTCCCCCATGCCATCGAGCTGCTGAACAAGCCCTACTCGGACGTGTTCACCATCCTGACCTCGTACCGTGAGCTTGAGAACTACCTCTCACCCTTCATGGACGCCTGGAAAGGCGGGGCGATGGAGCAGCTCCAGGTGCGCCCGTAAGGGTATATGATAAATATAGCTTTGGCAAGCTATTAGGTACGTGTTCTTTGAAATAATTACCTATCACCAACCGGCTTATCCATTCAACGAAAGACGATGGGGAGTGTAGCATGTCGGTAAAGCCACAAGTGGACTAATTGTCAAGTCCTGACCGGGTGGCGAGGTGAAACGATAGATATGAGGATAAAGCCTATACTGGTTGAACGATAGTCTGAGCGGCTCGATGGTTAAGCCTTGACGGAAGACAGTTATAGACGTCAAGTCGTGATACCCAACTTCTCCTTGTAGGTTGTTTGGGCAAAGGAACTTATCACGGAGCAACTACATACATAGTAAAGGACGAAAGTCGTATCCGACAATCTATCATGCTAATAGTTATCATATATCTAAACGGGGATTGCCTAAGTGGGGCAACCCATATGGCAACAGAGCTTCCGTAGTAGTCTGAGCAAGGGAAAGCCTTGTACATGGCGAAGGGGGGCAGCCAATATCGTTTAATGTCAAATTTTGGAAAATGTGAGAGACATGAAAAGAAATCCAGAAAAGATATTAAACAGTCTAACTGAACACAGTTCCGACTTGGCTTACAAGTTTGAACGTTTGTATCGGATACTGTTTAATGAAGAGATGTACTACATTGCCTATGAACGCATCTATGCGAAACAGGGTAATATGACAAAAGGTGTCGATGGTAAGACCATTGATGGCTTTAGTATATCCCACGTTGAACGGTTAATTGATGCGCTCAAAGATGAAACGTATCAGCCGAAGCCCTCTCAACGAGTGTATATTCCCAAGAAAAATGGGAAGATGCGTCCGTTGGGTATTCCGTCATTCATTGACAAGCTTTTGCAGGAAGTTATTCGAATGATTTTGGAAGCAATATACGAGGGCAGTTTTGAAAACTCCTCTCATGGTTTCAGACCACAGAGAAGTCCACAGACTGCACTTTGGAGCATACAAAAGACATTCAACAATACTAAATGGTTTATCGAGGGAGATATTAAAGGCTTCTTCGATAACATCGACCATGAAGTATTGACAACCATTCTTTCAGAACGCATTTCGGATATGCGTTTCCTACGTCTAATCCGAAAATTCTTGAATGCCGGGTATGTGGAAGATTGGATATTTCATAAATCGTACAGTGGAACACCTCAAGGCGGAATAATAAGCCCTATATTGGCAAATATCTACCTTGACAAGTTCGATAAATACGTTAAGGAGTACATCCAAAAATTCGATAAGGGCAAAAGGCGCAAAGAAAATCCGATTGTCAAACGTTTCGGACAACGAAAAGCCTATTTAGTAGCAAAGCTGAAAAGGTCAACGGACGAAGCAGAACGGCAGCTACTGTTGAAGCAAATTAATGAAATTGTCAAAGAACGTCTGAAATATCCCGCAAGTGACGAAATGGATGCGAATATGAAACGTCTGAAATATGTGAGATACGCAGATGATTTTCTGATTGGTATAATCGGCAGCAAAGAAGACTGTATCCACGTCAAAGAGGACATAAAACAATTTATGGCTGAAAAATTAAAATTGGAAATGTCTGACGAAAAAACGCTGATAACCAATGCAAGGAAACATGCCAAATTCCTTGGATATGACGTATTTGTACGCAAATCCAATGACACCCATAGGGATAAGAACGGACATCTGACAAGAAGTTTGGACCACAAGATAGTTTTGTATGTGACTACCGAAGTCATGAGAAAGAAACTCCTTGAATATGATGCGGTCAAAATTACCGTACAAAAAGGCAAGGAGGTTTGGAAACCGAAAGGTCGTTCATACATGCGTTGTCTTGATGATTTGGAAATTATAAGCCAATATAACTCTGAAATCATGGGGTTCTATAACTTTTACTCGATTGCAAACAACAGTCCTGTGATAGATTCATTCTATAATATAATGGAATACAGTATGTATAAGACATATGCCGCAAAATACACTACCTCGAAAAAGAAAATCATTGCGAAGTATAAGAAAAACGGAGTGTTTGCAATACCGTACACCAATAAAAGAGGATATGAGTTTAAACGTGAGTTCTACGACAAAGGCTTTAAACGCAAGGAACTACCTAATCGATACTTAGATGACAGACTTCCAAACACGGTTGCCATAACTGGTGGCAGAAATGGTCTAATCAAGAGACTTCAAGCACATGTATGTGAGAACTGCGGTGCTACGGATAGCCTTGAAATGCACCATGTACGCAAATTGAAAGACCTTAAAGGTAAAAGTGATTGGGAAGTTAAAATGATTTCACGTAAACGTAAAACATTAGCAGTATGTTCAATATGTCATCACAAGATACACGCAGGAAAGTTAGACTGAATGAGAAGGTGGAGAGCCGTGTACGGGGAGACCTGTATGCACGGTTCGGAGGCGAGTGCTTGGAAACCTGCTACTGTCAAAGGTGGCAAGGCGCTGGGTGCTTAGCCTATGGCCAGATAGCGAGCGCGAAGATACCGCTCTCGCGCATGATCAGCCCTTCGCTCTACTGGATCATGAGCGGGGACGACTTCACGCTGGACATCAACAACCCTGAGCAGCCCAAGGTATTGTGCGTGGGCAACAACCCCGACCGGCAGAACATCTATTCGGCGGCCCTGGGACTTTACAACGCCCGCATCGTCAAGCTGGTCAACCGGAAGGGAAAGCTGAAGAGCTCCATCCTGGTGGACGAGGTGCCGACCATCTATTTCCGGGGGCTCGACACGCTGATCGCCACGGCGCGGAGCAACAAGGTGGCGGTCTGTTTGGGAGCGCAGGACTTCAGCCAGCTGGTACGCGACTACGGTGAAAAGGAGGCGCGCGTGATCCAGAACACCATCGGCAACATCTTTTCCGGACAGGTCGTGGGAGAAACCGCGAAGAACCTCTCGGAACGCTTCGGCAAGGTGCTCCAGCAGCGCAAGTCCGTCAATATGACGAAAGAGGACACTTCCACCAACATCAGCACCCAGCTGGACTCCCTGATACCCGCCTCCAAGATATCCAACCTCTCACAGGGGATGTTCGTGGGAAGCGTATCGGACAATTTCGGAGAGACCATCAGGCAGAAAATATTCCACGCCCGGATCATGGTGGACAATGCCGGGGTGGAGGCCGAGACGAGGGCGTACAGACCGATACCCGTCATCACGGACTTCACGGGAGAGGACGGCCGGGACCATATGCAGGAGGAAATAGAGCGTAACTACTACCGTATCAAGGAAGAGGTGGGCGACATCATCCGCCGGGAGCTCCTGCGCATAGAAAACGATCCGAATCTGAGCCACCTGCTGGAGACGGACGGGGAATAACAGACTGATATAAAAACAGGATTGCCGGAGGGCAATCCGCCATTCAATAACCGTTTAATTTTAGTTTTATGACCGAGAAAAAGAAAAACATCGCCCTTCAGGGAAAACCCTGTTTCCCGTGGGTGGGCGGAAAGAGAAGACTGCTGCCGGTACTCACCGAATCCCTGCCGGCAGATTTCGGAAAGATGGAAACCTATGTGGAACCCTTCGTGGGCGGCGGCGCGCTGTTCTTCTGACTAAGACAGGCCCATCCCGATATCCGCTGCGTGATCAACGATTCCAACGAGAGCCTGGTGAACGTGTACCGTGTCATCCAAAACTCCCCGGAGGAACTGATCAAGGCATTGGATGGTATCCAAAGAGAATACCATGCCTTGGCGGAGCACGCGGACAGAAGGGCGTACTTCATGGAGAGACGCACATTCTTCAACGAGGGTGGTCCTGACGATGTCACCCGCGCGGCGCTGTTCATCTTCTTCATGCGCACCTGCTACAACGGCATCTATTCGGTAAACCGCAGCGGCAAGCTCTCCGTGACGTTCGGTGCGGGCAACCGCGCGAAAATACTGGAAGAGGACCTGCTCCGCCTGAACCATAAACTGCTGCAGGGAGTCGTCATCCTGGATGGAGACTACCGCCGGACAGCGAAGTATGCCGGAGAGAAAACCTTCTTCTACTTTGATCCACCCTACAAGCCGGTCAACGAGTCGGGCGGCTGCACCTCCTACATGCCGGACGACTTCGACGACAACGACCAGATCCGCCTGGCCGAGTTCTGCAGGGACTTGGGGAATGTCGGCAGCAAATGAATGCTCTCCAACTCGGACCCGCGCGAAAAGGACCCGACCAATACCTTCTTCGACGACCTGTACGACGGCTTCCATATCCAACGGCTGAGCATCTTCCGCTCGGTCTGCTCCATCGCCGAGAAACGGAAATCGGTCAACGAACTGCTGATAAGAAACTATTAATAAGAATTGGAGTATGGGATAAACGTCGAAAACATATCCGATATCTGTACTGTAAATAAAGGACTACCCAAAATCGGGTAGTCCTTTGTTGTTACTTGCAGTTTAAAATTATCAAGGCTTGATGTGAATACCGGTACGGACTGCCGCCGGAAGCGGTTTCATTCCGGATAGCGGAGGGTGATCGCGGCATGCCCCTCTTTATAGCTCACCCTGAGCCCGAGCTTGTCCAGCTCCTCCCGGACAAGGGATTCCTCGAACCCTTCGGCCATGAATTTTTCCCTGAGCAGGCCGGCGACATTTCCCGTTCCGGTACTTCCGAAAAGAAAATCCTCCGTCCATTGCAGGAAACTTCCGCCCGTACGTATCAGGTTGTAGCGCCTCAGACAGAAGTTCTCCATGCTCTTCAGGTTGAATCCTTTGAAAGACAGCAGGTCGCAGAGAAGCGGCCCGTTGGCATCGTCCACCCTGATTTCCGCCGTCAGTACGCAGGCCGGCGTGCCTTTTTCTCCGGGAGCATTATAATAAAGCCGGATGTTGTTCCCTATATACAGCCCCATGGCATACACCATCTCTCCAGGGGATTCCGTCATGACGGGAAATGCCTGCAATCCGGCATCCTCCCCCCGCTTCAAAAGCACGATGTTCGGTTTTCCGGAACTCCTGTCTTCCGGCGGGCATGACACCATCGTTCCGTTGGTCTTTCTCCATCCGAGAAACCGCAGGCAGTTCCCTATATCTTTCAGATACCTTTCTTTCTCCCTACTTCCATCGAGGTACGGGTGGAGCGTATCCACGATTTCGGCCCAGTTCTCATTCGCCTTCATATATTATTGTTTACAAATTTCTATAAATCAAGCCGTTTTGCAGTGGAAATATAGCTATTTTATCCCGACCGGTCAAATGAATTCCCTAAAAAGTCATGGGAGAACCGCTCATGTAACCTTCCCGTGATTTGTCAGAAACCGGGTACGGTCCATATCTCCTTCGGTCCGGCATGAAGCCTTGTCGGACTCTTTCCACGTCCTTCCGTACGGGGTCCGCCGGATGATTTTAATTGTACGGATTTTTTAATAGCACATGAGTCTCCTCCGCCATATCCCTTTCCAGCTTTTTTATCAATTTTAATGAGAAACCGAATCTGGAAGAATATGAATGACAGGCAGGTCAGGATATTGTTTGAAAACAATAAAACCAATGGGTGTGATAAGCGCGGATAACAAAGGAAATCCTTCTTTTTTGCAGATGTGAATGATAATCGGGCCTTTCATTCCGGCTGCAAAATAGGCAGTGCATCGGTAAAATGAAAGGGAGGGCCGGACTTTTGGCTCTCCCTTGTTGCATGTCAGTCCCATCGTAGGACCGGTTACCGTTTTATCTTTCACCCGCTTCCCTGTTTCAGTTCCGCACATGGCTCCTCCGCCTTTTTCAGGCGGTGCTGCAGGAACTCGTTCAAATCCTTGTGAGGCAGGTAGTGCACCGCCTTGTCCGTCACGCTCCCGCACTGCCTTCTGATCTCCTCCGTGGTTTTCCGGCCCGCATCATCATTGTCCAGGAAACAGCAGACATGCCCGTAGCCTTTCAGCACGTCCAACGCCCCCGGCAGATTACCGACCGAATTGAGCACCACGCAGTCCGGCACCGGCTTTCCCTGTTTGAGCGTAAGGTACGAGAGATAGTCCATGAAGCCCTCAAACACCAGGGCCGTCGCCTTTCCGTTCCCCCCGGCTCCATGCCTGAGATGCGTGATGTCCTTTGGGGAGGTCGAACCCTTGAAATAAGGGTTGCGTATCTCCAGGCCGCCCTTCCGGTTCCTGAACCCGATCCCGAAATACCATTTGCCGCGCGTGCGGTAATGGACCTCCACGCACTCCCCCAAGGCAATGCCGGAAGGAATCCCCCTCTTTGCCAGATAGTCCAGCAGTACCGTATTACGGAGCGGCGAGACGCGCATCTCCTCGAATGCCGGAGGCGTGGCGGCCGCCTTCCGGGGTGCCTGGGCGGGCGTGGACACGGGGAAGTGTCCCTCTATGCCCTTCAATACGGAGGATATGTCGCGCGTCCCGTACAGCCTTTGCGCCAGGTCGATGATGCTTCCTCCCGTCCCCTCGCCGAAGTCGATTCACAGGTTTCTGGAAAGGCTGACCTTGAATGAGGGGGTACGCTCCTGTCTGAAAGGCGAGCGGTACCACAAACTGTCCCCCTGTTCCCTTACGGGGGAGAATCCCATCCGCCGGAGGTAATCCTCCAGCGGAATCCTTTTCGCTTCTTCAATGTTCATGACTCGTCGTATGATTGATAAATAGTAAGAATTTAGAACCGCCTGCCGAACCATTCCACCGGGTCCAGCAGCCGGCCGTTTTTTTGCAGTTCGAAATGCAGGTGGTTGCCGGTGGACATCCCCGTGCTTCCGACCTTCCCGATGCGCTGCCCGATACGGACCGTTTCACCTTTCCTTACAAGGCTCCGGCTCATGTGCGCGTACAGGGTGGAGTATCCACCCCCATGGCGGATAAGGACGGTCCGGCCGTAACCCGGACTGTAGCCGGCGGAGATCACCCGGCCGTTTCCGGCCGAATATACCGGCTCGCCATACGGGGCCGCCAGGTCCACCCCCTTATGGAATATTCTCCGGCCCTTAAGGGGATGGATCCTGTATCCGAATCCGGAGGACACCCGGTAGCGGGTACGCCTGCCGTCAAGGGGAAACAGGACCGGATAGTCCGTCAGGACGGCGACCGTCCGCCGCAGCCCTCATTCCTCCGCTCATTTCCCCGGTTCCCGGACATGCCCGTTTAACATTTCCCCGCCGCTTTCCGCCGTTTTTCCCCCATCTTCCAGGCAGGCGGAAAGTGACAAAAGGTGACAAAACATGACTATTAATGACAACTTCCTCATAATCAATTTATTTAATGGCGAAGATACTAATTTTACCCCCCGAAATGATTCATTCACCTTTAAATTTAACAGTCATGCAAGAAGTAAATCCCGCTGCTCAAGGCAGCGAAAACGCCACTCAGGAACAGGGTTACCTGATGGCTTACGACAAGAAGGAACAGAAGGCGAAAGGCGTCAAGGGCATCGCGGCAAACGGTGAGCTGGAGACGCTCGAGGTCAGCGAACGGAACAAGGGGCAGTTCGTCCGCGTGGACCGCTTCGGGAATTTCTTCACCAACTTCGGGAAGAACTTCCTTTACCAGTACAACAACCCCACACGTTTCTCCCTTTACCGGATGGAGGAAAACACCCCGGTGGAACAGGCCGCCAGGAAAATCGAGGAGGCCCAACGCCCCGAGAACGAGGCCGTCCGCCGCGAGCTTTCCAAGAACAACCGCATCTACAACAACCATTTCTTCAACGAACGGGAGATCAACTGGCAGCAGGCGGAGCGTTACGGCCTTACCCCGGAGGTGCTCAAACAGACGGGCGATATGGAAAAGCTGCTGCAGGGCAGGCAGTCCGGCATAGCCTATGACATCTCCATGAACACCGAGCTGGGACGTCAGAAAGGGGATGCCAAGCTCTCGCTCTTCCGCGACGAGAACGGGGCGGTCAAGTTCGACCTGCACTTCATCCGCCAGGCACCGAAAGTCGGACAGGAATACCGGGGATACAAACTGGAGGAGGATGTGCTGGAGGCATTGAACCGTACCGGCAACGCGGGCCGGCTCGTCAACCTGGTCACGGACTACCGTACCAGGGAAACGAAGCCCTGCTACCTGTCCAAGGACCCGGTGACCAACGAGATGTTCTTCCTTCCGGCAGACCAGGCACGCTGTCCGCGCAAGATAAAGGACTATGCGCTGAGCGACAAGGAATACGCCGACTATGCCGCAGGAAAAGAGGTACCCATCGAGTTCAAGTCCTCGAACGGGAAGGTGTACCGGACCTCCATCCAGATGAGTGCTGCCGAACGCGGTACGGAATTCCTGTGGGAACGCAGTACCCTCAAGCCGGAGAAAAAACAGGGGCAGGAACAGACGGCCGGCCTTAAGGAGACTGCCGGGAAACCGGCCAGACGGACCAGACAGACCATAACCCCCAAAATGTAATCGGCCATGACATCCGCAAATGAGAACATCAGGCAACTGGAAGGGCTGTTCCGAGAGGACGGCGCAGGCGGTCTCCTTGTCTGCTACGAGACGGGCAGGGAGAAGCCCCATGCCGACTCCTCCTACCAGCTTTATCCTGTCGACCCGGACCGGAAGGGCATGACCTGCCAGTTCCTCAGCCTCCTGCATGTCGGGGTGGAAACCGCCCGGATATCGGCATTCATACCTGACACCCGTATGGAGGTCTACCGCTTCCCCCGCATGTCCGGCCTTCCTCCCTTTTTTCGGGATACCCCCGTCAAAGAGTATATCACCGGCATGCTGCTGCCCCATATCAAAAGGAACAGGCTGAAGCCGGTGGTAAGTGTCAACCTGCGCGACATGGTCTTCATACGCTCCGAAGGGCTGTCTGTGGAACCGGGCGGCATTCTCCGTCTCGATGCCGGGCAGATCGACCGGCTCGTGGAGTTCCGCCGACGGCAGGACGGGCTGGCCGCAAGGTACAAATACATCCCCGGGTACAAGCTGCCCCTGCGCGTCATCGAGACTCCCAAAGGTGTACTGGTGTTCAGCGGCGGCGACATCGGAAGGGAAGGGACCGAAAACTTCTATAAGTTCCTGCTGGGGAACTATTTCTCGATGCACGCGCCTTCCGGTCCCGTCAGGCAATACTGCGTGGATTCCCCTTCCGGAAGGCTGTACGGGCTCACCGACACCGCCTTCCGGAAAGAGGCGGAAACAGGCAGGTACATATTCGACCTTTTCGACGCGTACGCCGATATCGGGGCGTCGGAAAAGAAAGGATGGGTGTTGGAATTCGCCACGGACATGGCCCCTTCCGATACGGAATACCGCCGCCTGGAGGACTTCTCCGGCTGCCGGCCGGAAGGGAACAACAGGGATATCTGCCGGCTGCTCACCCTGCAGAAGCACTTCGACAGGGACATCATCCTCGATCCGGCTTTCGCCTACCATTTCCGGTTCAAGGAATTCGTCAGGAGGATGGATGATTGCGTGAACGGCCTTTCCAAGGGGGACAACATGGAAAAAATACTGGAGGAGATGCGGGAAAAGTCGGACCGTATCTTAAGGAGGGATTTCCTGGTACGGGGATACGGCACTCCGGAGAGAGTAAAAAGGAACAGGGTCGAAAAAACCGAAAGGAACAACAGGATAAAACGATAATACGATGGACAGCAACAGACTATCTTCCGAACCTTATTTCAATCCGCAGCAGCCCAGCACGGTCTGTATCGCCATAGACAGGTACGGCCATTACCGGCCGTCTTCGGAAAACGCCCTGCGTTTCCTGCAGCAGGATGACGTGGAAACCGGGATAAGGCATTTTCTGGACGACAACGTGAAGGCTGCAACCCTCTGCACATATGTGCCGGACGTGACACTGCTCGTCTTCCGTTTCCAAAGCATGAAAGACGTGCCGCCACCCGGGTCGGGACAGACGGCCGACCGCTACATACGTGACACGTTCCTTCCTTTTCTGGCCTCGGAAAGCCGGTTGCCGGAAAAGAAAATCACCCTTGCAGACGCGGTATATTCCACCCTGACCAGGGGAACGCCGGACTGCTCCGTGCTGAAAAAACACTTCATGCAGGAGACCGGCTACATCGAATTCCTCGGGAGGCAGCGCGAAAGGAAGAATATCTACCGCCTGCAGCCGGAATACGTGC
>JBKVKY010000002.1:219412-1002909 GCA_046986985.1 Bacteroides xylanisolvens
TGAATTCAAGCGGTGTGTCGCCATTATGCAACTATTTCTAAAAATCTCCGACTTTTTTATACAACGTCCCCCAAAACGAGGAATCCCTGCCAATTTTCGAGTTGGCAGGGATTCATTTTTACTTATGTTGTTTTTCGAAGAGGTAATCTCTTACTTGCAGTATTTGGTAATCAGCTCATCTACATTCGGATCACCCAGTTCTTTCGCTTTCTTAAAGTTACCGCAAGCTTCATCTGTCTTCTTCAACTGTATCTGACAAAGTCCCAGTAAGCGGTAAGCCTCGGCATATTTAGGATCAGCCTTCAGTATATTATTCAAAATCTGAATAGCTTCTTCATAACGTCCTACACGCAGGTTGACCACTGCATGTTCCGCCTGATAGGTCAGGTCTGTCGGATTCATTTCGATTGCTTTAACTATATCATCCAAGGCGCGTTGGAATTGGCGTGCTTTCAAAGCGGCCTGTTCGCGATAGTAATAGAATACGTCGTTCACTTCTCCTTTGACTGCTGTATGATAAGCATCATAATCGAGCATCGCATTCCGTGGCTGGCCGGCATTCATGTTCATCTGCGCACGTTCCAACAAATATGGAGCAAAATCTGCTGTGATCGGTTGCGGGCAACGGGCAATACAGCTATCCATTAAAGCTACAACTTCTTTCGGATCACCTTTCGCCAGTTCCTTCGTCTTGGCAGCACTAAAGAAAGTGGCCGGAGAAGCAATGTTACTGGCATTTACCTTCTCATAAGCTGCCAAAGCACCGGCATAATCTTGCTGGGCAAACAGTATATCGCCTTCCATTTGAATATAAATAGGCAGCGGATCAATGGCGATTGCCTGACGAACATTCTGCAAAGCAGTGTCATACGTCCAGTCTTTATACGTTTTTTCCGGCTTCGACAATTGATAAGCATATATCAGCTTACCTATATTATAATATACGTCATCTTTTTTCTGGGCTACTTTCAAAGCCTGATTAAAGTCGGCAACTGCTTTATCATACCAAGTCTGGTCGTCCTTACCTTTAGCTGCATAATAATTGGCACGACGAAGATAACCATCCGCATTGGCAGGGAACTGACGGATGAAATCATCCAACAGCTTTTCGTAATCGTCGCCTGACAGGCTCGAAGATGCCATAAACAAGTACACTAATGCTTGGTCTTCCGTTTCGGGCAGGCCTTTCCGGATGCCAATCTTTTTCAAAGCAGCGTCTCCCAAAGAAAGAGCACTGATTTTCTGTGACATGGCAAAAGCTGCTCCTGCCGCGTAGCAAGTGGTCACCGTATCGATGCCGGATGATTTCTGCGCAATACCAAATACCTGACCTTCAGCGTTCATCACCGGACAGCTCACCATCTTATCTTTCATCTGCATACCCAATGTATAGTAATGATATTCTCCGGCTACTTTGGAAACTTCTTTCACTTTACCAGTAACGCAAGCGATACTTTTCTGTGTAGAATAAGGAAGCATCCACGCATCGGCTCCCACTGCCGGAGCTGTTTTAGCCACAATGAGCGCAGGCACTTTCTTCTCGGTGATAGCCACACGGAACTTAATGACATCATACATATCATTCGCTCCAAGTATCAGGCTAACCGGCATCTGCTTGCCTTCGGAAGTGATTACCACCGCACGTTCGGCTCCTTTAAAAAGAGTATAATCTGATAAAGCCAATCCATCTTCGGATACAAAAAATCCGTTTCCGGTATTCAGCATTTTATCATTCTTGTCATAAGTCACCACAGAGAAGACTGCACGTTTTGCCTTCTCTACCCATTTGGGAGTTTGCGCCATGCTTCCCTGCATCAGGAAGAAAAGCAGTAAAGGTAGAATTAAAATCTTCTTCATATCAGTCATTATTTCTTTGTTTCACAGCTTCGTAAACTAGGATACCGGCAGCCACGGAAACATTCAGAGATTCGATGGTGCCCAGCATCGGGATTTTCACCCATTCGTCGCAGAGCGCAAGGTTTTCATAAGAAACTCCCGTATCCTCCGCTCCCATAATGATGCACAGCGGTCCTGTATAATCGGCTTTTGTATAGTCGTAATCTCCCTTCTCGGTAGCAGCTACAATGCGGAAACCACTGTCTTTCAGATATTGCAGCGTTGAACGAAGGTTCTGCTCACGACACACAGGCAGCGTGTGCAGCGCTCCTGCCGATGTTTTCACGGCATCAGCATTGACAGACGCACTCCCGCGGGCAGGAATAATCACTGCATCGACAGCTGCACATTCGCAGGTACGGGCAATGGCTCCGAAATTACGTACATCGGTCACTCCATCGAGCATAACAAAAAACGGATTTTTCCCTTGTTCGAACAGGAAAGGAACAAGATCTTCCGTTTTCTGATAAGTCACAGAAGAAATGAAAGCAACCACTCCCTGATGATTTTTCCGGGTAATGCGGTTGATACGTTCTACCGGAACACGCTGAACCGGTATCATCAGCCCTTTCAAAGCAGCAAACAGTTCTTTGGAAAGATCACTCTGAATGTCTTTCTTTACCAGAATTTTATCAATCTCTTTACCTGCCTGAATGGCTTCTATCACGGCACGAACACCGAAAATCATTTCACTTTTATCCAACATCTATTTGATTTACTATTTTACTATTTACAATTTACTACTTATCAGTTACCGCTTAACAATTCACTACCTCAACTACTTTGAATGAATCAATTTAGCCATTAATTACTTAGCATCAAGCAGGGATTTGGCATTGCTAAGGGCGGCCTCGGTCAGAGTGGCGCCACTAAGCATGTGAGCTATTTCCTCTACTCGTTCTTCATCGGTGAGACGGCGGATATGACTGTTTGTTTCCGTATCGCTGTCTTTCTTATATACTTTATAATGTGCACGTCCGCGGGCAGCAATCTGCGGCAAGTGGGTGATGCTGATTACCTGACGGTTCCGGTCGCCCATTTCCTGCATCATGTCCGCCATGCGGTCGGCTATTTCACCGGAGACACCGGTATCTATTTCATCAAATACGATAGTCGGCAGTTTCACGGCTCCGGCAATCAATGCTTTGATAGAAAGCATAACACGGGCAATTTCACCTCCCGAAGCTACGGAAGAGATATTTTGCAAAGTACCGTTCTTATTGGCAGAAAACAGGAAGTTGACTGTATCTTCTCCTTGCAATCCCGGCTCTTTCTTCAGTCCCATTTCGATCTGAAAACGAACATTCGGCATACCCAGCGGAATCAAGCGGGCTGCCAATTGCTTTTCTACTTCACGCGCAGCTTTCGTACGGGCTTTGGTGAGCAGTTCTGCTTGTTGTTTCACTTGCTTATATTGTTCCTCTTTACGAGCGGTCAGCTCAGCAATACGCTCATCGTATGAAGTGATGTCAGATAATTTGTTACGATATTCATCCGTCAACGCTATCAACTCGTCAAGAGTCTGTACCCGGTGTTTCTGTTGCAGGGAATAAATCAGATTCAACCGTTCGTTCACTTCTTCCAGGCGGACCGGATTAAATTCAACGGAATCACTTTGCGAAGAGACTTCGTGCGAAATATCTTTCAATTCGATATAGGCGCTCTCCATACGTTCGGTAAGTTCCTTAGCGGGCTGATAGACTCTTTGCAAGCTATTCAGCGTATTCAGACTATCTTTCAGGTAAGAAAGCAATCCGCCTTCATCCGAGGCAAATGACTGTTCGACCCGGTAAAGTCCGGCTTTAATTTCCTCTGCATGACTTAGTGTTTCGGCTTCCTGTTCCAGTTCCTCCTGCTCTCCTTCTACAAGATGGGCCTCTTCAAGCTGTTCGAGTTGGAAACGGATATAATCTTCATCGGAACGGCTTTTTTCTGCCAGTGACATTAATTCGGCCAATTCGCGTTCTGTCTGCTTCCATTCGCCATAATGCAGATGGTATTTCTCCAATGCTGCATCATTATGCGCCAGAAGATCAAGCACGTTCAACTGGAATCCTTCTTTATTAAGTAACAGATTCTGATGTTGAGAATGTACATCTATCAACTGTTCGCCCAGCTCTTTCATTTGTGCCAGTGAAGCGGGAGTATCGTTGATGAATGCCCGGCTTTTGCCGGAAGCCTGTACCTCACGACGCAAAATACACTCTTCATCATATTCCAATTCGTTTTCTTCAAAAAACGGACGCATACCGTAGGCAGCAATATCGAACCGTGCCTCTATAATACATTTGGAAGCTCCGCGACGAATCGCTTTCACATCGGCACGCTGCCCCAGCAGGAGCCCGATAGCTCCCAGAATAATTGATTTCCCGGCTCCCGTTTCACCTGTTATAACGGAAAAGCCTGTTTCAAAACTGATATCCAGTTTTTCTATCAACGCGTAATTCTGAATGTATAGTGAACGTAACAAACTAATTAAAAATTAAAATTTGAAAATTAAAAATTGGGAGACAGGGTGGCTACCAGACGATCAATGATGTCTTGAGCTACTTCTGTTTTCGACTTCAAAGGATAGTCTGTACGACCTTTCCTGTCGATTATGCTTATCTTATTGGTATCATGGCGGAAACCGGCTCCAGCATCATTCAACGAGTTGAGCACGATAAAATCGAAGTTCTTGCGTTCGAGCTTTCCTTCGGCATTCTGCTGCTCATTATTGGTTTCGAGCGCAAAGCCCACCAGGCATTGTTGTTTTCTTTTTATGGCTCCTAAAGAGGCAGCAATATCTTGTGTTGCCCGAAGGTGCAGGGTCAGTTCTTCTTCTTTTTCCCGCTTAATCTTCTTATCAGCTACCGTTGCCGGACGATAGTCGGCTACTGCCGCACAAAGAATACCGGCATCAGCATCCGGGAAATGGGCCTGCGCTGCTTTGTACATTTCTTCAGCAGATTCGACATCGACACGGATGATACCAGAATGTTGCGTTTTGAGTTGCACAGGACCTGTTATCAGGGTCACTTGCGCTCCGCGACGGGCACATTCTTCTGCCAACGCGAATCCCATCTTTCCGGACGAATAATTGCCGATGAAACGCACCGGGTCTATCTTTTCGTAAGTCGGTCCGGCGGTAATCATCACTTTCTTTCCGGACAGTTCGCCGCTCGAAGCAAAGAATTCATCCAATACCCGGATGATATTCTCCGGCTCTTCCATTCGCCCCTTCCCTACCAGATGGCTGGCTAGTTCTCCTGTCCCCGGCTCGATAATATGATTACCGTATGAACGCAGAATATCCAGATTTTTCTGGGTGGCAGGATGAGCAAACATATCGAGGTCCATTGCCGGAGCAACAAACACGGGAGCTTTTGCCGAAAGATAAGTGGTTATCAGCATATTGTCGGCTATTCCGTTGGCCATTTTACCGATGGTAGAGGCAGTGGCCGGCGCAATCAATACGGCATCCGCCCATAAACCGAGATCGACGTGGCTGTTCCACGTTCCGTCACGTTGGGCAAAAAACTCACTGATGACCGGTTTGCTGGTCAACGCCGAAAGAGTGATCGGAGTAATAAATTCTTTTCCCGCCGGAGTAATGACAACCTGCACTTCCGCTCCTTGCTTTATCAGCCCGCGGATAATGTAACAAGCCTTATAAGCAGCGATGCTACCGGTTATTCCAAGAATTATCTTTTTTCCTTTTAGCATTATTTTGTAATCAAATTACTCATTTCACGCAAACGGATTTTTGTCAATGCCGCCTTGGTGTTCAGCGTGAAGTCACTATTCAAAATCCAACTGTAATATCCGGGATCTTTCTTCAAAACCTCGGCTACAGACATTCCCTTATATTTTCCGAAGTTGAACACTTCTACTCCGTTATCATCGTACACCATGCGTCCGGCAAAATCGACATTCTTGCTGAAACTTGAATAATCTGCCAGGAACGCAATATCATTCTGAAGATCGGAGTAACGGTCGAGCTGTGCTTTCAGCACTTCGTAAGTAGCCCGTGTATCTGCTTCGGCAGTGTGTGCATCTTCCAGATTCTTGTCGCAATAGAACTTGTAGGCAGCAGACAGGGTGCGTTGTTCCATTTTGTGGAAGATGACCTGTACGTCTACAAATTTACGTTTTGTCATATCAATATCTACTCCGGCACGAAGAAATTCTTCGGCAAGGACAGGAATATCAAAACGATTGGAATTAAATCCTGCCAAATCGCAACCTTCAATGTCTCGGGCTATGTTTTTCGCTACTTCTTTAAAAGTAGGACAATCTGCTACGTCGGCATCATAAATACCATGTATAGCAGAGGATGCTTCCGGAATATGCATTTCAGGATTGATACGTAATGTCTTTGCTTCTTCATTTCCATTCGGATATACTTTCAGATAGCAGATTTCAACAATTCGGTCTGTGTTGATATTGGTTCCTGTTGTTTCTAAATCAAAGAAAACAATGGGATTTTTCAGGTTTAATTTCATTTCTGTTTATTTTATTGAGTCACCACAGATTAACACAGATTCACACAGATTTTACTTCTTCTAAAGAAAAAACATCTGTGTGAATCTGTGTTAATCTGTGGTGAAACGTATTAATCATTTAGCATCATCGGCATCAGCAGCATCAGCAAGTCTTCGTTTTCTTCCTGCTCTACCGGAATGATTACTCCGGCACGTGAAGGATCTGCAAGTTCGATGACTACTTCATCTGCCGAAATATTGTTCAGTATGTCGATAAGGAACGTCGATTTAAAACCGATACTCATTGCAGCACCTGCATACTGGCAAACTTGTGTTTCTTCGGCAGAAGTAGAGAAATCAATATCTTGTGCGGAAATCACAATCTGGTTTTCCTGCATACGAAGTTTAATCAAACTGCTGGCTTGTGACGAGAAGATAGACACACGGCGCAAAGCTCCTACCAACTGTTGGCGGTCTACGGTTACTTTGTGCGGGTTGTTTTGCGGAATTACCGAGTTGTAGTTCGGGTAACGTCCTTCAATCAGGCGGCAAACCATCCGGTAGCTTTCAAGCATGAATACAGCGTTGCGTTCGTCAAATTCGATGGTCACTGCGCCTTGTTCTTTCGGCAAAAGATTCTTTAGCAATGTAGCCGGTTTCTTTGGAAGGATGAAGGCTGCACGCTCGTTGCCTTTGGCTGCCAACGTTTTACAACGCACCAGTTTATGACCGTCCGAAGCAACCATTGTAATGTCTTCTGTTGTAATATCGAAATAAATACCGTTCATCACCGGACGAAGTTCATCATCGGCAGTAGCAAACACCGAACGGTTGATACCTCCCAGAAGTACGCTTGCTTCCATTTCTACACGGACAGCATTATCCCCCAGTGTAGCCGATTGCGGGAATTCATCCGCATTCTGCCCCATCAGGCTGTATTTTCCGTTCTGGTACTGCACCGTTATTTCATAATTATCCGGATTGATATCGAATGTGAGTGGTTGTTCCGGAATTTCTTTCAGTGCGTCAAGCAATGTTTTCGCTACTACGGCAAAACGCCCGTTCGTATCGCTTTCATTCACTTCTACGGTAGTCACCATCGTTGTTTCACTGTCGGATACAGTCACAGACAAAGTTCCGTCTTCCAGTTCGAAGAGGAAACAATCGAGAATTGGCAGCGCATTTTTTGAATTAATAACACGGCTGATGGCCTGTAAATGGCTGGAAAGAGCAGTACTTGAAACGATAAATTTCATATATTTTCGAGTATTTAAGTTTTGAATTATATATCGCACAAAGTTACGAAAAAAGATTCGTGCTGCCCAAGAAAACGAAAGAAAAAACAAGCATTGTGTGAGGGATATTCCTAAAAAATTGTAACTTCGCCGCAGAATTTAAAATTATCGCAATGGAATTTACAGGAAAAATCATCGCTATCCTCCCCCCGAGAGGCGGAGTTTCAAAAACTAGCGGCAACGAGTGGAAATCACAAGAGTACGTTATCGAAAACCACGACCAATATCCGCGCAAAATGTGCTTCGACGTATTTGGCGCAGACAAAATCGAGCAGTTCAACATTCAAATGGGCGAAGAATTGACTGTATCATTCGACGTTGACGCCCGTCAGTGGAATGATCGCTGGTTCAATAGTATCCGCGCATGGAAAGTAGAGCGTGTTAGCACAGGTGCTCCAATGGCTTCCGGTTCTCCCGTTCCTCCTCCAGCTCCGTCGGCTATGCCGGAATTTACTCCGGGCGATGCCAAAGACGATCTGCCATTCTAAACCGAAAGTCATTCGTTCGATGAATAAGCATAAAAAACTCCCGATAGGATTAAACTCCATCGGGAGTTTTTTTTATCTCCTTTTCTCCCGAAAAAAACAAATCTTTTTCTTCTTCTTTTTCATCTTCAGAAGAAGAAGTTTTTTTATTTATTTCTTTGTTTATAATGGGGGATGAATTTTTCTGTATATTTTACGTATTTTCTGTGAATTTTTCTGTATATTTTACAGATTCAAATGTTAAAATCACTCATAATAAGCTGACCATAGGACTATTATAAGCACACATATAAAAACGGCAAAAATGCAAAAAGAAAAAAAACAAAAAGGCGTTTCTCCAAAAGCAGAACGCACACAAAAAAGTATGGGTCAATGGAGCAAAAAAAACGATAAACAGCATCTTGAAAATGTATGGAGGAAGCAGGCAAAGTTTATGGATAATCCAGCCAAAAGCTATGGAGGTTTTCAGAAAAATGATCGCAGACAAACGATGATTTTTTATTCTGATTTATATTTCAAAACAATATTAGGATATACCACTCCATCTGCACAGGCAAACTGAACAAAGAGGGTGAAATGACGGAAGAAGTCGGCGTTGCGCAGAAAGAAATCCGGTACAAAACGAACGTGATTTTCTGATTGTTGGAATATGTGGTCGAAATCCGCCATCAGCATAAAATGGTAGGAATCGGACAAATGATCCATGCCTGTCTGATAGGCCATCGCTCCATTGAGCACCTCACCTTTATCCAGTTGGCGAATATAATGCGCGAGAGCATCCGCATCAGGAGCGAGCAACAAGCGCCCGCCATAGAAGGCTGCATATACATCCAAAGTTGGTTCCGCAAAACTGGTTAGTTGTTCAAACAATGTTGTTTGAGGTAACCGATAGATAGGATATGCTTTATTTACAGTATAACAAAAAGTTATACGCGGATTTCTTCTTCCTTCGTCCGCCGAAGCGGCATTAACAAGAGCACGAAGCATTCGCTCGGCTTCCGTTACATCTGCCACCGACAGGCTCAAGACTGCCGCTGCACTCTGCAAAGTATCTTCACGCTGAAAGAGACAGGCAACCAAATCCTGCCCGGCATTTTCCATCAGATAGCGTGAAAACTCTTTATCCCTATTTTGCACTTCACTCGTGCGGGCAGGCACGCTCTGTCCCTGGGCATTTCCATAAGAAAGTAGAGACACCCAGTCCGTAATCCCTTGCCTGCTGAAATAGAAAGCAGTAGATGGCAACACTTCTCCCGGAAATCCCTTGACGGATTGCTGCTGGCGAAGCTGGTTTATAAACGCAAAGCAAGTGTCTGCATCGTGAGTGATGCCGGAGAAATAGATGAAATCATCTTTCATTTTCATGTCAAATTCCGTCCATCCCATCATCCCTTGCATACGGGTATAGATGGTAGCGGCCGCCGCACTTTTTTTCGGAGCACGTATTCCTGTAAAGGTAGAATCATCAGCCAACGATTTTCCACTTTTATACGCATCAATAACGTTTTCAATCAGTTTTTTCTGAAAGCTCAATGCCATAAAATCGGATGTCAGATAGCAGGCAAGAAAATCACCGTCCGCCATGGGATAAATAATAATCTCTTCTCCTTTGTAAATAAATGTTTTCGGCGGATAAAGTGAGGATATATATTTGCGTACAAATCTGTTTACCAACTCCTTATCCCCATTTCCCAATCTACAATAGAGCACTTGATTACGTTCGTTATCCGGCTCGTGGAAACTAATCAACATTTGATTCATTTGCCGGCTTAAACCGTGGGGAGTATCTTCTGAAAGGGCGTAAAGACTCTGTTTCAGATAAGAAAAGAGTTTGGATACATAAAGATATTGCTGATTTTTACTGCAAGTCAGCTCATCGACTTCTGCTACAAATTCGAGCACGTCATCAGTAACGAATACTGCTGAAGTTGTGGATGGCACCAGTTCATAAAGATTAAAGTCTTTCTGCCCTTCAGCTGCTGACAGTCTAAAAAAAGAGTACAATGCGAAACCTGAGCACAAAAGTACAACAGAAGATGTGATCGCTATTTTCACTATCGTACGAAGTTTCATAATATTCGCTGTTTATCGGCTAGGTGCAAAAATAATAATTTCTACAAAGAAAACAAAACTTTTGCTAAAAATTTCACCGATAATCAAACATAGATATCCAATCCGTCGAACGCCAGGTGAATATTTTCCGGAAGGTTCTTTTCAACCTCCGCATGCAAGCCCATATCATGACTCATGTGTATAAAGTATGTCTTCTTTGCCTGAATACGCCGGGCCACCGCCAATGCTTCTTCCAAATTTTGGTGAGTAGGATGCGAGGCGATCCGAAGCGCATTCATTACCAAAACATCTATTCCTGCCAATTGTTCATAGGATTCTTCGGGCATGGTCAACATATCAGTGATATACCCCAACTGCCCGATACGATACCCCAGAATCGGCAGTCGGCCATGCATCACACGCAGAGGAAGCACTTCCGTATGATTTATAGAAAAGGATTGCCCCACCGAAATTACTTGTAAAGGAATATCGGGAACACCCGGATAACGATGGTCGACAAAGCAATAGGGCATACGCAAACGCAATCCCTGCGCTACATAATCTTCCGCATAAATAGGCACGGAACCGAACCGACAAAACGGACGTAAATCGTCCAGTCCGCCTACATGGTCATAATGTTCGTGCGTAATGAGTACACCATCTATCCTCTCAAAAGGGAGATGTAATACCTGTGTCCGGAAATCGGGACCACAATCTATCAGAATCCGCGCGTCATCTGTCTCCACAATAGCAGATGCACGCAATCGATTATCTTTCGGATCGGAAGAAGTACAAACCGGACATGTACAGCCGATTTGAGGTACTCCCGTCGATGTTCCACTTCCTATAATTCTTACTTTCACTTGTTTATTCTCAATTTATAAAGTTGACTTCCGGATGAATATCAATACCGAACTTCTCACGGACAGAGGCTCGGACCGCATCTGAAAGCGCAATAATATCACTACCTTTTGCTCCACCACGGTTCACCAGCACCAGTGCTTGTTTATCATGCACAGCAGCCGGCCCCAAGGCTTTTCCTTTCCAACCACATTGGTCAATCATCCACCCTGCCGGAATTTTTACGCGGCCGTCGGCCAGCTCATAGTAGGGTATGCGGGGATATTCCTGTTGCAAGGCTTCCAGTTTTTCTTTCGGCACAATGGGGTTCATAAAGAAACTGCCGGCATTACCCATCACTTTCGGATCGGGCAGCTTGCTCTCGCGAATAGCAATAATCACTTTCCGGACAACAGAAAGTGTCAACGCCGGATATTTTTCAAGCTCCTGACGAATGGTGCCATAGTCTAATGTATAATGCTCTTCTTTACTCAATCGGAAACGAACATAAGTGACAAAGGTCGCTTTGTTTTCCGGATACTTAAAGATACTGTTGCGATAGGTATATCCACATTCACCAACTGAATAAACGCGTTCTTCAGCTTGAATGTTCACCGTTTCCACAGCCGTTATCAGATCTTTTACCTCAACGCCATAGGCTCCGATATTCTGTACTGCACTTGCCCCCACCTCACCGGGAATCAGCGACAGGTTCTCCGCTCCATACCATCCATGCTCTACACAATAGGCTACAAAGTCATCCCATACCACCCCTGCTCCCACTCGCACTGATACAGAGTGGTCATCTTCTTCCGTCACTTCGATTCCTTCAATGCGGGAATGCAATATCACCCCGTCGTAATCTTTGGTAAACAACAGGTTACTGCCACCACCAATATGCAAAAAAGGTGTCGTAACGGCACCTTGCACAATCAGCTTCTTCAGTTCTTCAACCGAAGTGTACTCTAAAAAACGAGCGGCACTGACATCAATGCCGAATGTATTGTAGGGTAAAAGAGAATACATATATTTTTAATTATAAGTTATATCATTATTCGTTATAAGCCGGCAAATACTGTTATATCATTAACAGCAAGGCTATTTCTTGTAGCGTATTACTACCTGCATCAAATGCTTGTATCTTCAAACTTATACAATTCCCATTCTCCGGCTTTGCGACGGAAATAGAGGATATTGGAAAAACCATTACCGATACCTTTCAACGCCAGAATCTTCGTTGGCGAATCATCGTCATTCCGCTGCCCGTAATTGATATTAGAAAGACGATCGGCAGGAAGTCCCGGTTTAAAAGCGAACCACTGATTAAGATCGAGGGTGGTCTCCAGAATAGAGAAATCATCGTCCGGATCGGTGGTTACAAAAGCCAGAGGCTCACACACACGCTTACTCTGAAAAAGACTATCTGCGGCAAAGTGTCCGAAAAACTCCACGAAATTTTCATTATCATTTTGCTTAATGGGACGCAGATTAATTGCCTCTAGCATCCATGCACCTTTGATACGCTCAAAATAGTATTTCTTTACCATTCGTGTTTTCACAAACACCCATTCTACCTGTACGGAAGTGAGGGAGGTATCTCCTACTAAATCCATATCTTCTTCTCTATCAAACAGAAGCGTATAATAATGCTGTTTGGTAAACAAGTCATCATGCTTCCAGTTATGCTCCTCGATATTCGTTTTTTTATCTCCATTGTAGTAAGGCAACGGAAATTTCACACGCTGACGCTGCAACACGTCATCGGAAGCAAAATTGTAGATAAAATCATCGAAAGATTCATCTGCCTGTATAGGTTGCGGATCTTCCGGCGATTCATCACAGTGAATAGAATCGGCTACCCGCCGGATAGAATCCACTTCTTTTGTGATAGATGCGAAGGGGTCAATGTTTGTTTTCTTGTTTCCACAAGCACCCAGTATACCGAGCAACATGACCCCTACAATTAGTTTTTTCATTATTTTAGTTTCTCTCTTAACTTTTCAAGCATATCTACCGTCATGCTTTCCAAATCGTAGGCCGGCTTCCAGCCCCACTCTTCACGAGCGCAGGTGTCATCCAGACTATCGGGCCAGCTATCGGCAATGCGCTGTTTCAAAGGATCTATATCATAGATCATCTCAAACTGCGGCACATGCTTCCTGATAGCCTGATAAATCGTCTCCGGGTCAAAACTCATCGAGGCGATATTGAAAGCATTTCGGTGTATCAATTTTGTCGGATCAGCTTCCATCAGCGTAATTGCTGCGTTCAGCGCATCCGGCATGTACATCATATCCATCAAAGTGCCTTGCTTAATGGGGCACACAAATTTTTCTCCTTTCACTGCCGAGTAATAAATATCGACAGCATAATCGGTCGTACCTCCTCCCGGAGGGGTCACATTCGAAATAATGCCCGGAAAACGGACAGCACGGGTATCGACACCATATTTATTAAAATAATAATCACTTAGCAACTCGGTCGTTACCTTGGTGACTCCATACATGGTGCGCGGACGCTGAATTGTATCCTGCGGTGTTTTCGTATGAGGCGTACTAGCGCCAAACGAACCGATAGAACTCGGAGTAAACACTGCACATCCTTGTTCGCGTGCCACTTCCAATACATTCCATAATCCATCGATACCTATTTTCCAGGCCAGCTTGGGCTTCGACTCGGCAACTACGGACAGCAGAGCAGCCAAATTATAAATTGTATCGATGTGATACTCTTTTACCACAGATGCGATCGCTTCTCCATCCGTTACATCAGCAATTGCCGACGGTCCGGACTCCTTTAATTCCCCTTTAGGTTCTGCACCCGGAATATAACCTGCTACTACATTTGCATTTCCGTAACGTTTACGTAGCTCCATCGTTAGCTCCGACCCTATCTGTCCGGTAGCTCCAATAATCAAAATGTGTTCCATTTTTTCTTCTGACTTAGAATATCAAGCTTAAATAGTGCGCAAAGTAAGCACTTTTTTTTCAGATTTTAATCAAAAAGACATTGTTATTCCAAGAAAAATTGTGTCCTTTGCAATATAACTTAATCACCCAAACACTATGTACGGTAAAATGCAAGAATATCTCTGCCAAACATTGGCTGAAATCAAGGAAGCCGGACTTTATAAAGAAGAACGACTGATTGAAAGTGCGCAGCAAGCTGCCATCACTGTAAAAGGTAAGGAAGTGCTGAACTTCTGTGCAAATAATTACTTAGGATTATCCAATCACCCGCGATTGATTAAGGCTTCGCAGGAAATGATGAATAACCGTGGTTACGGAATGTCGTCCGTCCGCTTCATTTGTGGAACGCAAGATATACACAAAGAACTGGAAGCTGCCATCTCGGAGTATTTCCAAACGGAAGACACGATCTTGTACGCCGCTTGCTTCGATGCTAACGGCGGTGTATTCGAACCGCTTTTCTCTGAAGAGGATGCCATCATCTCGGATTCTCTGAATCATGCTTCTATCATTGACGGAGTACGTCTTTGCAAGGCAAAGCGCTACCGTTATGCCAACGCTGACATGAAGGACTTGGAAAGATGTCTGCAAGAAGCGCAGGCACAACGTTTCCGTATTGTTGTGACGGACGGTGTGTTCTCTATGGACGGCAATGTAGCTCCAATGGATCAGATTTGCGATCTTGCCGAGAAATACGATGCACTGGTAATGGTGGACGAGTCACACTCTGCCGGTGTGGTAGGTGCCACAGGGCATGGAGTAAGCGAGTTGTATAAGACTCATGGACGGGTAGATATTTATACCGGAACATTAGGTAAGGCTTTTGGCGGTGCACTGGGAGGTTTCACCACCGGTCGTAAAGAGATTATCGATTTGCTTCGTCAACGCAGCCGCCCGTATCTGTTCTCGAATTCTTTGGCTCCGGGCATCATTGGTGCCAGCCTTGAAGTTTTCAAGATGCTGAAAGAGAGCAATGCATTACATGATAAACTTGTTGAGAATGTAAACTACTTCCGCGATAAGATGACGGCTGCCGGATTTGATATCAAACCGACACAAAGCGCTATCTGTGCCGTTATGTTGTATGACGCGAAGTTATCCCAGATTTACGCTGCACGTATGCAGGAGGAAGGTATCTATGTGACAGGTTTCTATTATCCGGTAGTGCCGAAAGATCAGGCACGCATCCGTGTGCAAATCTCTGCAGGGCACGAGAAAGCACATCTTGACAAGTGCATCGCTGCCTTTATCAAGGTAGGCAAAGAGCTTAATGTGCTGAAAGCGGAATAACTCCGGGGCAAGGTTTACTCGCAGCATCCATTTTTAGGCACGGATTACACAGATTACGCTGTTGCTTTATGCAAGCATATTTCTAAAACCGTGAAATCCGTGTAACCCGTGCCAAAAAATTCTCTTTTATAAAATGAATTTTGAACCGCTACTTGACTATAAAAAAAAGATTATGGAAGAATTGACTCTCACTACTCCTGCCCTACTTTTCTCGGCAGTTTCATTGATATTGCTGGCTTATACTAACCGTTTCTTATCGTATGCCCAACTTGTGCGCCAACTGCGTGACCGCTACATGGAAAACCCTTCGGATATCACTGAAGCACAAATCGAGAATCTACGGAAACGGTTAAACCTGACCCGTAGAATGCAAGGACTAGGTATTGCAAGCCTTTTTTTCTGTGTAGTCAGCATGTTCCTTATTTATATCGGGCTTCAATTATTCTCTGCTTATGTATTCGGATTGGCATTGATTCTGCTGATAGCTTCTTTAGGCGTATCTTTCCGCGAAATACAGATTTCCACCCGTTCACTGGAGATTTACCTGGGAACGATGGAGAAAGGGAAACACAAGAAATAAGATTGTTCGTATTCCCGTTAAAGTCTATCATTATCAAGATACCACCCGGCAAGGAAGAATAACCGTAAAACGGCTTCCCTTGCCTACTTCGGACTTGAGTTCGATCTTTCCACCCAGCTTCTCTATAATCACCTGACAAATAGAAAGTCCCAATCCTGCTCCCTGCGAAAATTCGTTTTGTTTGTAGAAACGGCTGAAAATCATCCGTTGTTCTTCTCGTGGAATCCCTCTTCCGGTATCTTCTACATAAATCTGCACTTTGCCTTCATCCGGCAGATAACTATATCCTAATTTGATATATCCGGTTTCCGTAAACTTACCGGCATTATTCAGAAAGTTTGTCAGGACTTGTATCAAGCGCTCTCTGTCCACATTGATTTCCAAAGGTGTATCATCCACTTCTTTCAGGAATTCCAAATGTGGAGCAATCAGAACCTGATGTGTCATATAGATATCGTCAATCAACTCTCTCACCTTGCATCTCTTGAATGAGAAAGACATATATCCTGATTCGATACGGGAAAGTTCCAAGATATCATTAATCAGTTTGAGTAACAACTCACTGTTCTTGTTAATAGTACTGATGTACTCTTCGCGTTCTGCGGAACTCAATCCATCTTCCAATGCCAGTATATTGGCAAAGCCAACGATTGAATTAAGCGGAGTACGTATCTCATGCCTCATATTTGCGAGGAATGATTGTTTCAATTCCGCCTTTTCAGCCAATAAGCGTGCTGCCTCCAATTCTTCTTCACGATCTTTTATATCCTGTATATTAAGCAACAAACCTGCAGTTTTATATTCGCCTCCGGGTAGCTGTTTGGTGGTATAACGGAACTCCCACCACTGATAGCCTTTGCCGTCGAAGTTACAAAGCTCCTGCACAATCTTTTTATGAGCACTTTTCAGATTTCGCCAGTTGAACTTCACTCCTTCCCAATGGTCGGGATGGATAAAGCTCATGAATTCCTTAAACGAAAGTTGTCTGGGATTTAACCCTTGCGACGCCCAGAATGCATCTTCAAAAACAAAACAACCGTTATCCAATCTCCAGGCATACGTCATTCCACCCTCAATGGCTAATGACAATGTTTCTTTTTCATCAGCCAATGCTATAAGAGCCTGCTTTTTCCTCATCTGTTCCCGAAGGTATAGCCACCAAAGAGAAGCGAAAAGAATAATTAGTATAAGAATGAACGATGCGACTGAAATTCCTCACAACAAAGGGTATTTATCACTAAACGGAATATTGATAATACGATATTTAGCAGGAATACTTTCCTTACTCAAACCTATTTGCGTCATTGTATTCCAATCAACAACATACTCTTTCCGACTTTCAACAATAGGCATGTCCGCCGGACTCGCACCGTGTAATATACGAACGGCTGCTTTCACCTCTTCTTCCACCTGAATAGGCAACGAGGTGATGTATCCACCCAACAACTTCTCACCAAACCCGAAGGCTTCATTGATAGCTGTCAAGCTGGGACTGCCACAAATGCTTCCAATATTAATGGTAGTATAATCCCGTTTCAGCTGAATATAGCATTGATCGCGGTAGCTTCTGTTCAACACCCACATAAAGGTAGCATCCGAATGATTTCTGGCATTACGCAAAGGAATAGCCATGAAGCGAGTATAACCTTCCTCCTGCGTCAAACGTATCTGTTCTTCAAGAGAAAGTTCGGGATTATCGATGAATCCGGTCACTTTATGACCTTTAAACTGTTCCTTTGCATCTCTTCTGATTTGTTTATCGATATAAGTAGTATCGAGCATGGTAAACAACCGGACGTGTTCACCGAAAAGTTCTTTTGCCACACTGACATTTTCATTAAAGGCAATCTTATCATGGAAACCCGTCACATTAGGATGGCGTTTCAGCAATCCCCAATTCGGGTAATTGACACCACCAAAAACCACAGGTACTTCTTTGCCCAACTGAACCCCACATTTCATCAATGAATAGGTAGCCTGATCTTCATTCACCAGAATCACTTCCGGCCGCCAGTCTTTCGAAACGGAATCAACCAGAAAACGCATTCGTTCCAACTCCGGTTCTTCCCAGTAGGACTCGCAATCTAAATAAACGGTACGGATATCAGCATCTATTTTCTCTTTCTCAAATTGCTCCGCTATCATCCGGTTAAATTCCGGATAAGCCGCGTAAGTCTCCTCATAAGAGTGGATAACTAAAATACGCCGTTCCTCTTTTTGAGAACAACTGCTCACCCCCAAAAAGAGCAATAAAAATATAGGGAGCAATCTAAAAATTCCTCTGTTCACACCATTCATTTATAATAATCGGGATTAATTTCTCTCTGACTCTTAATACAAAGGTAGTTTATTTCCAGATACGAGCCAAATAAGTGAAAAAAAAGAAGCTACTTGAAGAAATTTCGAGTAGCTTCTTTCTATATAAAGAACTATTTTTTCAGAGTAGCATCATTAACGCTGTCCCAATTGTGAATCTACAAAGAAAATTCCGGTATCACCGGCTTTCTTGATTTTATCAACAATGCCTTGCGCTGTAGCTTCTTCTTCTACCTGTTCACGAACAAATCCCCACAAGAAATCCTGTGTTGCTTTATCCTTTTCAGCAGCTGCTACGTCTACCAGCTTGTCCACCAATTGAGAAACATGACATTCATGTTTGTAAACGTGTTCGAATACTTCGAGAGGTGTACCCCATCCGTTAGGAACAACATCTATTTTATCCACTTTAGCAGTTCCTCCACGTTTGATGATATAATCTGCCATTGCATAAGCATGTCCCATTTCTTCTTGGGATTGTTTTTTCATCCAATGAGCAAAACCACTGAAACCTTCTTTCTCAAAATAGAAAGACATTGCTAAATACAGGTTAGCAGACCACATTTCAGCAGTAATCTGTTCGTTAATTGCATTCTGTAATTTTTCTGAAATCATAATCGTATTTTTTTATTAAGTTGTTAATGTAGTTTCTTTTTGAACTCATTACAAAAATAACACGCTTTCAGTTAAAATTGTTCCATGCACCCTATATTTTTAAACTACATTCACATTTTGATTATAGCAGTTCATTTTTTACTTACACCAATTCGTCGGAAGTATATCCTTTCGGCAGTTCACGACAGTTATATCCGGAAGCCATTATTTCACCGTACGCACCGGCAGAACGAAGGGCGATCAAGTCACCACGCTTCACTTTGTTCAAGTCAATCGCTTTTCCGAAAACGTCTGACGATTCACAGATCGGTCCTACTACATCGTAGGCTTCCAACGGTTCTTCGGAAGTTATATTTTCCATTTTATGGAATGCCTGATACAAAGCCGGACGGATCAGGTCGGTCATACCTGCATCAAGGATGGCAAATTTCTTCCGTGTTCCTTGTTTTACATAGAGGACTTTGGATATCAAAGAACCACACTGACCTACCACTGCACGTCCCAGTTCAAAATGCAATGTCTGATAAGGACGCAATTTCAATTGTCCGGCATAGGTAGCAAAGTAATCCTTGAAATTCGGGACAGCCTGACGGTTGGGGTGTCCGTAATCAATACCCAAACCACCACCTACGTTGATATGTTCTACCAGGATTCTTCGTGCTTCCAGTTTGTCCTGCAACTCATTGACACGATTGCAGAGGGCTACAAAATCACCCATATCCAGAATCTGCGAGCCAATGTGGAAGTGAAGACCGATAAACTTTACGTTTTTCATCTCTTGTGCTACGTCTATCACCTTGTCCATGTCCTGCATACTGATACCGAATTTGTTTTCTGCCAAACCGGTAGTTATATTGGCATGTGTATGTGCGCCGACATCGGGATTGATACGGAAAGCAACATTAGCAATCTTATTTTGAGCAGCAGCCAATTCATTGATTACTTCCAGTTCGGGGATAGACTCGACATTGAAACAGAAGATGCCATACTCCAGTCCGAGATTGATTTCCCAATCTGCTTTGCCGACTCCTGCGAAAACAACTTTATCGGCAGGGAATCCGGCACGGATAGCGGCACGGATTTCTCCGCCGCTCACACAATCGGCTCCCATTCCGCTCTCACGGATAATGGTAAGTACTTTCGGGTTGGCATTGGCTTTAACAGCGTAATGCACTGAATAATTAGGATATTTGGCAACCTCCTGGTTAATAGCCGACAATGTATCACGCAGCACTTTGGTATCGTAATAATAGAAAGGTGTCTGCAAAGTGCGGAATTTATCGATTGGAAATATTCCCTTCATAATTCGAAAAACTTGTTTAGTTGGTTAAAAAAGAGCGCTTTTATCAGTTCGGTAAAAGCGCTCGTGTTATTTGTGGATTTATTTGTCGTTGAAAAGCATATCACTCAACGACTGTAAAGCTACTTTCTTATCGCACTCCCGAATGAGGAAGGAAATATTGTAGTTACTTCCTCCGAACGAGATCATTCGCACCGGTATATTCCGCATCGCATCAAGAGCTTTCGCTTCAAAACCGACATTTTCCCATTCAAGGTCACCTACAACGCAGATGATACACATCTCTTTATCAACGGTTACTGTTCCGTATTTCTTCAAGTCATCCAGAATCTCGTTAAGATGCTTCGTGTTATCGATTGTTACAGATACACCTACCTCTGAAGTACAGATCATGTCGATAGACGTCTGATAGCTTTCGAAGATTTCGAATACCTTACGCAGGAAACCGTGAGCCAATAACATACGGCTGGATTTGATCTTGATCGCAGTAATGTTTTCTTTTGCGGCTACTGCCTTGATTTTACCTTTTTCCGTGTCGTTGGAAATCAGTGTGCCCGGAGCTTCCGGATCCATTGTGTTCAACAGACGAACAGGGATATTGGCATATTTAGCAGGCTGGATGCAGGTAGGGTGCAGGATTTTTGCACCGAAGTAAGCCAACTCGGCTGCTTCTTCGAAGTGAAGCTGACGAACCGGAGCGGTCTTGTCAACAATACGCGGGTCGTTATTGTGCATACCGTCGATATCTGTCCAAATCTGGATTTCAGAAGCGTTTACTGCGGCTCCAATCAAAGAAGCAGTGTAGTCACTACCACCACGTTGCAGATTGTCTATCTCACCGTAAGCATTGCGGCAGATGAAACCTTGCGTAATGTAGATTTCTGTATCCGGATAGAGATCGAGCTGTGCGCGCAATTTATCCTTAATATATACAGGATCCGGCTCTGCGTTCTTGTCAGTACGCATGAATTCCAAAGCTGGAAGCAACACGGACTTCACGCCACATTCCTGCAGGTAGAAGTTTACCATCGCCGTAGAAATAAGCTCTCCCTGTGCCAAAACCACTTTCTCTTCGAACAAAGTGAAAAGGTCTTTAGTATAGGAGCGGATGTAGTCAAAGTGAGACTTGATGACTTCCAGCCCTTTCTGTTTATATTCCTGAGTTGCATAAAGTTCATCAACGTGCTGTTTATATTTTGATTCCAGCTTATTGATAATCTCGTTGGCACCCTCCGGATTCTTCTTATACAGATAGTCCGAAATTTCCACCAATGTATTTGTTGTTCCTGACATAGCAGAAAGGACAACAATCTTTTGTTCACCATCGGTAATCAATTTGGCTACTTCCTTCATCCGCTGAGCAGAACCTACGGAAGTTCCTCCAAACTTTAAAACTTTCATTTTCGTTACTGTTTTAGTTATCTATATTTAAATCTATTTCTATTGTTCTCTGTCTGGGCATGTATTCGGCTGTCACATCTACAATTTGATGGTCGGCGCAACGATATACCCTGCCCGGATACTCTTTCAGCAATTGCAAATTGTGCGTTGTCATCACTACGGATGAACCGGATTCACAGATATTGTGCAACAATTCTACAATAGCCTTACCGGTCTCTACGTCCAGATTTCCGGTCGGTTCATCCGCCAGAATAATAGCCGGAGAATTGAGTACGGCACGTGCAATCACAATGCGCTGTTGCTCGCCACCGGAAAGCTCGTTCGGGAGCTTATAACCTTTGTTGGACATTCCCACCAATTGAAGCACTTCTTCAATGCGGTCTTGGATTTCCTGTTTGTTTTTCCAGCCTGTGGCACGAAGCACAAATTCCAGATTATTATATACAGTACGGTCTGTGAGCAACTGAAAATCCTGAAAGACAATGCCTAATTTCCGACGCAGTTGCGGGATATGCTTACGTTTGATAGAACGCATGTTATAACCCAACACTTCCGCTTCACCGTCAATTACGTCCAGTTCGCCATACAGAGTCTTGAGCAAACTCGTTTTTCCCGAGCCTACTTTTCCGATCAAATAGACGAACTCTCCTTTGTGCAGTTCCAGATTTACATCGCTTAGCACACAGAGTTCCTGTTGATGGATTTCTACGTTCTTATATTGAATCAACGCCTCGTCATCCATGCTGACTCCCGTTTTAATTTTTAATTATTAAATTTTAATTGTTTAATGCTTCTTCCATGTACTGCTGTGTCTTTCCTGCAATTCACGTGCAAGGTCTTCGAGACGATAGCCTTTTGAAGTAAGCAATACAATCATGTGATAAATAAGGTCGGCTCCTTCGTAGATCAAACGTTCGTCAGTACCGTTTGTTGCTTCGATTACTGTTTCTACAGCTTCTTCACCTACTTTTTGAGCTATTTTATTGATTCCCGACTCAAACAGACTGGTAGTATAAGAGCCTTCGGGCATTTCTTCATGACGTTTGTCAATGAAATCTTGCAATGCTTTCAGGAACATAACCGGTTCTTCGTTTTTCTCACCCCAACAAGTATCTGTACCAGTATGACACACGGGACCTACCGGGTTTACCTGAATCAGTAGTGTATCATTGTCGCAATCGGCCTTTATAGATACCACATGAAGGAAGTTACCGCTTTCTTCGCCTTTTGTCCACAAACGATTCTTGGTACGGCTAAAGAATGTAACTTTTCCGGTTTCTACCGTTTTATCATAAGCTTCTTTATTCATGAAGCCTAGCATCAAGACTTTACGTGTCTCGTTGTCCTGTATGATAGCCGGAACGAGTCCGTTCATTTTATCGAAATCCAATTCCATTTTTATATAAGTTCTAATTACTATTCCAATTTACAATTATGATCTATTCGCCTATGGAGTTTTTTTTGCAAATATCTTATTCTATTTATCTAAATAGATTATTCATCAGCATGGAAACCCGGCCGGGGTGCCTCACCCCCTGATGGTAATTCCTTCGCCGCAGCCTAAAGGCTAATTTTTGCTACGCAGCAATTACCTAGTGGTAATTCCTTCGCCGCAAAGATACGATTTTAATTCGGGAATTTTAATTTCTCCGAAGTGAAAAACGCTGGCAGCCAATGCAGCATCTGCCTTTCCTTGTGAAAAGACATCGCGGAAATGCTCTTTACAGCCCGCACCTCCCGAAGCAATGATAGGAATGGAAAGCTGATCCGCCAAAGCGGCAAGTGCATCATTTGCATAACCGGCCTTTACACCATCGTGATTCATGCTTGTGAAGAGAATCTCTCCTGCTCCGCGTTCCTGGGCCTCTTTTGTCCACTCGAACAGGTCTTTATCTGTTTCGATACGTCCTCCATTCAAGTAACATTTCCAACCATTTTCGGCTTGTTTGGCATCTACTGCCAACACACAAACCTGCGAACCGAAATTCTTTGCAATCTCGTCAATCAATTGAGGATTACGGATAGCGGAAGAATTGATAGAGATCTTATCCGCCCCTGCATTCAACAGGCGGTCCACATCACTTAATTCGTTGATTCCGCCACCTACCGTAAATGGGATATTGATATTAGCAGCAATCCGTTTTACCAATTCCGTAAAAGTCTTACGTCCTTCATGACTTGCAGTAATATCCAGGAAAACAAGTTCATCTGCTCCTTGTTCACTGTAAGCGCGGCCTAACTCTACCGGATCACCGGCTTGGCGCAAATTGACAAAATTCGTTCCTTTCACGGTTTGTCCGTCTTTTATATCCAGACAAGGTACTATTCTTTTTGCTAACACAATCCTACTTTTATTTATTGTTCAACAATTTATAATCTATATCCCTGAAGTTTGATTCTTTGTTTCCTCTTATAATAAGGTAGCCATTTATAATATAAACAGCCATTTCATTCTGGTACGCTAATTATAAAAAGATTCTCAAATCTTTTAAGGTGATATGTCCTTCGTATAATGCCTTACCGAAAATAACTCCGGGAACACCAGCTTCATCCAAAGCAACAATATCATCCACCTTACTCACCCCGCCACTAGCCATCAGATAGAGGTCAGGGAATTTTGCCAGCATCTCCTTATATAAATCAATAGAAGGCCCACTCAACATTCCGTCACAGCTAATATCCGTACAGATTACTTTGCGTATACCTTTATCCATATAATTTTCAAGAAATGGAAAAAGCTCACAGGCACTTTCGTCTTTCCAACCGTTGACGGCTATCTTATGATCTTTTACATCTGCCCCCAAAATGATTTTTTCACTGCCATATATTTCCAGCCAATGACAGAACAATTCCGGGTCTTTCACCGCAATGCTTCCACCTGTAACCATCTGTGCTCCACTCTCAAAAGCAATTTTCAAATCTTCATCACTCTTTACTCCACCACCAAAATCGATAACGAGAGAAGTGTGCGCAGCAATCCGTTCCAACACCCGATAATTGACTACATGATGAGAAGCAGCACCGTCCAGATCTACTACATGAAGCCTGCGAACACCGTTCGCTTCAAACTCCTTGGCAACTTCCACCGGATTTTCGTTATATACTTTCTTACTGTCGTAATCTCCCTGGGAAAGACGTACGCACTTTCCGTCAATAATATCAATGGCTGGAATAATTTCTATCATCTATTATTTATTTGCTAAAAGTTTATTATAAACGATGAACGAGTTTATTATAAATTATGATGGAGTTTATTATAAACGGCAACATAGTTTATTATAGATTCAAAAAGTTTGTCAGAATCTTTTCTCCCGTCTTACCGCTTTTCTCCGGATGGAACTGGGTAGCATAAAAGTTATCTTTATGCAATGCAGCACTAAACGGGTGAATATAATCAGTTGTAGCAGCAGTAAAGTCACAGACAGGCACATAAAAGCTATGTACAAAATAGACAAACTCTTCTTCGGTGAATCCTTCAAACAATTTGCTATTCGTTTTTCCAATGGTATTCCATCCCATGTGCGGCACTTTATCTTCATGTTTCTGCGGAACAAAACGCTTCACGTCCACATCAAAGATATTCAAACAATCGACCTCTCCTTCTTCGGAATGCCGGCACATCAACTGCATACCGAGACAAATTCCAAATACAGGCTGACGGAGATTTTTTATCAGTTTGTCCAGTCCCGTTGCTTTCAAGTGGTTCATGGTAGTTTCTGCCTCTCCCACTCCGGGGAAAATAACTTTATCTGCCGATTGGAGTTCTTCTTTATCAGCAGTAATCACCGCTTCCACACCCAACCGCTTCAAAGCATAATCCACAGAACGAATATTGCCGGCATTGTATTTTACAACTGCTACTTTCATCAGCTAAATATTACTGTTTTATTTTTATAAGCCAAAACTTTACGTTCGATGTGCTTCTGTACTGCACGTGAAAGAACGATTTTTTCCAAATCCTTTCCTTTATTTACAAGATCTTCAATAGCGTCCTTATGAGTAATACGCACCACGTCCTGCTCAATAATCGGTCCGGCATCCAGTTCAGTCGTTACATAGTGACTGGTTGCACCGATAATCTTCACACCTCTCTGGAATGCCGCATGATAAGGCTTCGCTCCTACAAACGCAGGAAGGAAAGAGTGGTGGATATTGATAATCTTATTCGGATAAGCATTAATCATCTGCTCGGAAATTACCTGCATATAGCGCGCCAATACAATAAATGTAATATTATGCTTGGCAAGCAGTTCCATCTCCTTACGCTCCTGCTCTTCTTTCGTCTCCTTTGTAATAGGAAACAGATAGAAAGGAATTCCGAACCGCTCTGCTACATGCTGCAAATCCGGATGGTTACTTATAATAAGAGGTATTTCTACATTCCATTCTCCGGCTGTATATCGTGCCAATATATCGAAAAGACAATGTGACAGCTTGGAAACGAAAATAGCCATACGTGGTTTTACATCAGAGAAATAAAGACGAAAATCCATTTCATATTTTTGCCCGTAGAGAGTTCTGAAATAATCTTCAATTTTCTCCTGCGGAACCAGAAAGTCTTTCAGTTCCCATTCAATACGCATGAAGAATATGTTCTCTACATGATCTACATATTGATCCAGATAGATAATATTTCCTTTGTTTACCGTAATAAAGTCTGTCACTTCCGCAAGGATTCCCGGTTTGTCGGGACAGTGCAATAACAGTTTGGCTGTTGTCATCATTCTTTTTACTAATTAACGATTCTAGGCGGATAATTTTCCACCTTTCTTATTTTAGTCCGCAAAAATAACGATTTATTGCAAAATTACGAATTATTCAAGCAGAAAGTTGATATAAAAACGGTGATTTCTTACAGATAGAAAGATATCGGGAGTTATTTTCTATGAATAGAATGACAAACTTCAGGATAGTGACGCTATTGACTTCGGACAGTGACGCTATCCTATCGTGATGGCGTCACTATAACAACCGGATAGCGTCACTATCCGAAGAGAAAAAAAACAATATTTTTTTCATTACAAAAGTACTCAAAATGAGACACTAAGCATTTTTATCGTTTTTTCTTGAAAAAAACTTTTCTCAAAACGCTTGCAGATTTATAAAAAACAACTACCTTTGCACCCGCAATCGAGAGAGATGCAGATTAATAAATTGAAATTCTGGTGCGTTAGTTCAGTTGGTTAGAATACATGCCTGTCACGCATGGGGTCACGGGTTCGAGTCCCGTACGCACCGCTTCTTTCATTAAGAAGTAAAAGAGAATAGAAATGAGTTAATCCAATTAAAATTTGGTGCGTTAGTTCAGTTGGTTAGAATACATGCCTGTCACGCATGGGGTCACGGGTTCGAGTCCCGTACGCACCGCTTCTTAAGAAAGTGAAACAAAGAAAAAGCTCTGTAATTCAATGATTACAGAGTTTTTTTTATTTCACTTTTCTACTTTGTACACAGTTGGCTATCTAGCCGGAAATCATATTCTCGAAGCTAACTTCAAGGTTTTCAAATCATAGATTAAGATTTCATCCTTATCTGTTTTGTCATACTTGTTATTATTGTTTGTATCATAATAACCTGCGACGACAAGTTTACCTGTTTGTGTATTGACAGTCCCAGTACGGACAAAAATTTATCTTCCGTTAATTGAGTCATTTCTTTTCCGAGCGTATCGCACTCCCCCATAAGGTATTGTACCTTCCAATTCATTTTTCCTGAATGGAAAAGTTATAGTTTTTACTTCACGCCCTTCATCATTGCTCTTTGAATGATAAAAAGTTTCCTATTGTAAACTGAATAATCATATTTTAATTGTATTATTCGATATTTTACCACAATTACTACTACAAAAGTCAATTAAATATCACACCTTTGTACTCACTAAAAATTAGAATCATATATGAAAGAAGTAATATTTGTAATTTTAGAAGGGTTCGCCGACTGGGAAGGCGCATATATAGCTACCTGTTTGAATCAGGGAGTCAAGCCCGGAAATCCTATTAGTTATAAAGTGAAAACCCTATCAATAACTCAAGAACCCGTAAGTTCAATAGGCGGATTCAGAGTGCTGCCTGATTATGGGCTAAAAGATATGGCGGAAGATTATGCGGGGCTGGTGTTAATTGGCGGTATGAACTGGTTCTCACCTGAAGCTGAATTGATAGTTCCACTTGTAGAAAAAGCTATTAAAGAAAAGAAATTAGTTGCCGGAATATGTAATGCTTCTGTTTTTCTGGGTATGCACGGTTTCCTTAATGAGGTAAAGCATACCAGCAATACGCTCAATTATCTAAAACAGTATGCTGGGGATAAATATACAGGCGATTCGAACTATATCAATGAACAAGCTGTAAGAGACGAGAATATTGTAACTGCCAACGGAACCGGGCAACTGGAATTTTGCAAAGAAATATTATATGCATTAGAAGCTGATACTGCCGATGCGATAGAGGAAAGTTATCTGTTTTATAAAAACGGATTCTGTCCGGGAGCATAAAATGAATGAAAGAATGACCATTCTTAAAAAAGGAATATTTAAGCAATCAGGAAGAGAGACAATAGCATAACGATTTAAGAAAAATAGAAAAAAGCCCGGCATCTGTCGGGAGAAAGTTCTTTATTATTATCATTTGGGACATATATCATCCAAATAGCAGCTATTTTCCATTATTCATTCACCATTCAACATAAAATATTAAGATAACCGTTCTTTTTATTATTCCTATCCTTTCTAACAGTTATGCCAAACTAGAGAAAAACCACCCTCAAAAAGACCAGTTTCAGCTTCCTCACCGATGACAAACAAGTTCCTCGGTGAGGAAGCTAGCGACGCACACCGAGGAACACCCCGCTCCTCACCGAGGAACGAACGCTTTGCCAACAAGAAAAGATGCATACCGTATGTAGTTTTATGCGAAATAGACCTGCATTTCCGCATATTATTGCACTATTTTATGCCGTTTATTCACTGGTTCATTGTTTTTAAAGTTGCTATTCTTTTATACAATCTTAAAAATAGCACATTGAGACTATAAAAGCGCTGTCTCTTAGTATCTCTTATATACTATGAGTTTTATTCTACGATAAAGCTCTCCGATTTGAAATTACTATAAAACCTACCGGAAGTTGCCGTAAATTTCAATACACAATAGTCGGGATCTGTCACTCCTTCCGGGTAATACATGGTATCACCCTCCTGCCAAATCATTTCTTTGCTGGCACTGTCTGTCAATACTTCCATTGTACCCCGCAGCATCGCACCTCTAAAAAATCTTGTATCACAAAAGTAAATACACGCATGATTGTTTTCCCGGTATTGCGCCACACGCATGGATGAAGTATTCGTTGTCAGATAAATCGTTTTTATCCCTTCCCTTTTTCTTGGCTGCAACATTGCCTTGATATTAGGAAATCCCTCCCTGTCTATAGAACCGATAAAAGCTGTTTTCAACTTATCAATCATGTTCCCTACTGTTTTTTCTGCGTCTCTCATCATTTCATTTTTTATTGTTAGTTATTATCTGATGCGAAAGTAGAGAAATAGAAGAAACACGGCGTAATAAAAAGAAAGGGGAAAATAGTACTTTTTACGGTTTATGTGTTTTCCGATAAAGTAATGGAGTTTCTCCCGTATGTTGCCGGAAGCTGCGAATAAAATAGGAGACCGTTGAAAAGCAGAGTTCAAAAGCAATATCCGATATAGGGACGTTTGTATAAACGAGCAGTCTTTTAGCCTCATCCATCACTTTATTCTGAATATATTGTTTGGCACTAAACCCCATTGTCGAGGTTACCATCTCATTCAAATAGTTAGAAGTAATGCAGAGTTTATCCGCATAATACTGAACCGAGTGTTGCTCTTTCGAATGGATATTTACCAAATTCATGAATTTACTTACATGGTTATTAGACGCTTCTCTGCTCCTGCCCTCCTCTATCGAAGTCATTTTAAGATAAGCCCGGTCCAATAACATCAGGACTTCATAAAGCAACGCTCTCAATACATGCACATCGTTTTGCTGATACGAGTCGATCTCCATCTTTATATGATGCAAAATTTGGAGTATACGGGCATAAAGCTCATCTGGCAAATGCAGTCTTGATGAAAAGCTTTCCAGCTGAAAAAACGAAAGATGCTGTACAAACAAAGAATCTTTAAAGAGGGAAGACAAGAACTCTTCCTCGAAAATCAGCGCATAACCATTGATGATATGACGCGTATCCCAGTTCCGGATTTCTCCCGGTTTAGAGAATAGAACGTCACATGGGGTTACTTCATAGGTTTGGTTATCGACAGAAAACGTCCCTTTACCTTCTGTTATAAAAGTAACATCATAATAATTCAACGTGTGAATAGCACTTTCAGCCAAGAACTTCTTCACATATTTCAGTTCTACCACATCGACCAAAAGTTCGCTTCCATACTTATTCTTATAAAAAGTATATCGAGGTATTGAGTTTTTCATTTGGAATACAAAAATAATATTCCTTACCAAATAATCCAAAGACTTTTCAAACTCAATTTTGAATAGTCAATGAACCATCTGATAAGGAATACATAGAAAAATAGATGTCCAGGTTATATTTCCTATTTAGAACTTCCAGCCATATATCCCAAACTGGTTACATCGGCACCCAGATAATGAGTAATATACTTCAAAGGTACCCTGTACAGGATATCCGGGATTTCTGCCAATAAAGAAAGATACCTCTCTCTTACCGTCAGTTTCCGAACGTTCATATTCTCTTCTTCTTTAAAATAGAACTGATATTCCATCAGTTGACGAACCAAGTTGGCAAACGAAATAGATGTTGCGCACAACTCTTCAATCTCCTCTTCGCTGATGTAATAAGCAGCACATTTCGTCAGCGCCTTTACAGCATACTGACTGGAGTTATAGCACAATACAGCATCCCCTTCAGATAAAAACCGGATGGTTTTGTCCTCTCCTTCGCTGGTTGTGTATGTATGCAGAATGCCGGAAACAATAATATACAAGCTCTGCTCGGGCATTGTGGCAGATGCAATCGTTTCTCCTTTATCCAGATACACCATTTCCATACGAGCCAACAGCTCTTTCACTTCTTTTTCATCAACCTGATACTCAAAACAGAGTTTCTTCAAATAAGCTTCCATACAAAATAGATTTTAGTTAATATATGTCACTTAAAAACACCTAATTCGACATAGCAGGCATCAATGTGCCTCTCAAGTATAATTTCCTTTGGGTATATCGCAAATACCAGATACAAATCAATAATGAAACCACCGTTGAAATGGGTGGAGCAAATCCCATGATAAACAGCGACGAGCTATCCATCTGACTGAACCAGTATGACAATGGTATACGGAACAGGAAAGTAGCTATCAGACTGTGAATCATCGGGAATAACGAGTTCCCTTGTCCGCTGAAATAAGAATTGATGCAGAACACAAAACTGACTACGATACAGTCGATGCTATATCCCCGCAGGTACTTTGCTGCCATTGCCACCACAGCGGCATCTTTCGTAAAAAAAGCGGTAAGAGTCTCCGGCAGGAATTGCGAATACACGCAAACCGACACACCGAAAACAAGAGCAATCCCTATTCCGGAAGCAAGACATTTATTCATTCTCTTGATAAGTCCCGCCCCGTAATTTTGTGCAGTCATGGTTGCCACAGCCGATGATATAGCCATCGGAGGCAACATGGCAAACACTATGATTTTCTCAACAACACCTAAAGAAGCAGACGCAATGACTCCCATCTGATTCACAATGACAGTGATTATCAGAAATGAAACATTGATTAAAGCATCTTGCAAAGCAATAGGCGCTCCCAATACCATGATCTTTTTAGACAGATTCCGGTTCAAACGGATATCCTTCCGTGAGAAATCAAAGTGGAATCCATGCCGGTATAAGAACCAAAGCGCTATTCCAAAGCTAACGCCTTGCGCGGTTACAGTAGCAATAGCCGCTCCTGTAGCTCCCCAATGGAAATAGCCGACCAGTATAAAATCGAGCACTATATTGATTATACATGCCAAGCCTACAAAATAAAGCGGTGTCTTTGAATCACCCAATCCACGCAGGATACCACATACAACGTTATACCCTATTATGAACAGAATACCAGCCGAACATACCAGAATATAGTTTTTAGTATCAGCCATCGCTTCCGCAGGCGTGTGCATCAGTTCGGTTATCTGCCCATGAAATGCCAGCATGACCAAGGTCAGCAAGACTCCTACGATTGAAAATAGCCACACGGAAGAACCGATTGTAAAAGCTACTTTCCGGTCATCTTTTGCTCCGATAGCGATAGCAATCAGCACGGTTGTGCCTGTCGTAATGCCAAGAATAATACCCGTAATCGTCTGCATCACCTGACTGCCGATAGCCACAGCCGCCACACTTGCCGAATCATCATATTGCCCCACAACAAACAAGTCGGCTCCACCATAAAGTGCCTGAAGCACATTGGCAATAAGAAAAGGTACTGCAAATTGCAGCAATACCTTCGGAACACTTCCTTGTGTCAAATTTAACTCTTTCATAGTTTCTCCGCTACTTTACCTCTTATCTTAAATTGTTACAATAAAAAATAGTGCCGGACAAGCGAATGATTTACACCATTCATCTTATCCAGCACTATAATTATCTATTATAGCACCCTCCGATGAGGATTTTTATGCCTGTCCCTATTTTCGGGCTGCAAATATGGGCTTTGTTTTTATAACTACCAAATTATAACTGATTTTTATTTTTGAATGGTACAATCAGGTATCAATGTGAAGCTTTTATTGCAGCCGCTTTTCTACTCCCGGAAGCGGAAGAAAGCAGCCAATCGGTCCGGATTCAGCGTATAGCGGGCACGTTCTTTTAAAAGTGGTTCGGCGTTCATCACTGCACAAGAATGAGATACTACTGACATCATCTCCCAATCCTTCAGTGAATTTCCGACAACCAATACTTGGTCAAGGGGAGAAGCTAAAGCCTTGCATATATGAAGCACTCCTTTCCGTTTGTCAACGTCCTTATGGATAACCGTAATAAGAGGTGGTTTATAAAACACCTGATAAGGTTTCTCTTTTAAGCGAGAAAGAATATTTATTCTCTCTTCCTTATCATAAACCAGCATGCTGTATTTATAGACTTGACCTTCATAGCTATGCGCCGTTATCTTTGCTGATTCTTCGTTTATGTCCAGTAGTAATTCAACCGGCATACACCGGCTCTGCCCGCCATATACCAGTAATCCACCATCAGCAAACACCCCTCCTTCAAACAGGCTGAAAAGAGCCTTGCCTAACTTTCTCCGCGCCTGTTGCATAGATAAAGAAGTAGCAAGATATAAGGGAACAAATTGCGCTATGTACCGCAAAGCATGGGCATAACTTTCCGAAACCCTTCCCTGGGCATCGGTAAGTGTTCCATCCACATCAAAAAACACGGAAGTAATGAAAGGCTTATCCGGGATCCGCCAAAATGCACCTGCTCCCATTATTCGATGCAAAGGATGATTAGTCAAATTACTGAAAGCAATGTAACAGTCACAGACCTTCCGCCGACAAGGAAGCAAGGGGGCCAACATTTGATTCTGATAAAAATTTCCTATCTTCACCTGACTTCGGGGACAAGCAAAGATATCTCCTTTCCAATCAATAAAACAACTACTTCTCCCTCCCGAACAGATAGTCCATTGAGCCGAAGCGTTTTTTAAATCATATTCAAAAAGGTTATCCAGTTGCGTAAAGAAACGAATATCTTCTATGCTTAACGGAGACTTCAAACCTTGCATAGCATTAATAAACAAATAAATATCCGGCAAAAGAGCATTTCGCAAATCACTAAGTACACTTTTTGCCATCGGATTGCCTACGGCTCCGGCACAGACCTGTATTCCTGCATTATAAAGGGTATGAAGTCGCCGGACAAAGCTTTCTACTGAAGTCATTTCCGGATGAAAGCTGGCCCAAATCTTTATCTTACTTATCAATGTCGGTGTAGCCGAAAATTCGTCCAGCCATTCATCGGCAGAGAAAGAAAGATTAGTCTGACAGGAAATTCCGGCCACTTGTGGCAACGCCGCTAAATGAATGATCCCTTTCCGATAATAACGATGTATCAATGCTTCACCGTAAGGAATAATAAATAACTGCAACGGTCCTCCCTGCCATTGTTCAATAGCCGTAATAAAACGGTTCCACGCCTGTTCATCCTGCGTAGTAGCTGTCAGATGTGACTTTTTGCCGAAAGGACAATAAGAGCAGGTATAATTGCAGCTATTCAATTTACCGCGATAATAGATACGCTTGATGGAAAGTAAATCCCCCTCGTTTTTCATTTCCATTTCGTTCAATAAGAATAAGTTTCCATCAGCCCTCTTATTTCAGGAGTAATGAACAACTGACCAATATAATCAGAATATCCTATTCCTTCGGAAGTAAGACAAATGCGGTCATCTGTACTTTCTATCCATTGCCGTTCTGCCAGTTGCCGGAATAATGGAATATCATCCGGTGATTCGCCAAAACGACGCTCATATTCGGCTTTATCAAGCCCCATATAATACATCAGATTTTTAATGATGAAACGTTGCCTCCGTTCTTCTTGAGAGAGAATAAATCCATTGCGAGCTACTGTAAAATCAGCAGTGCCCATATAGTCATCTATCTCTCCGGCAATGCAGTGTTGAGAAACAGTATACCGGGTGGCATAATGCAAATGACCCAAGTAACTACGTCCACCGGAACCACACGAAAGCATCACTTCATCTCCACAGGAAATTTCCGCATCAGTAGACGGATGATGAATAAAACGCCGCATCGAAGTTTGTAGAAAGCCTCTGTCTTTCAACAGATCACGGGCGGCACAATACATCCGGAAACAGACATCATCAGGTTCCCGCTCCGTGATAGCTGTTCCCTGTCGCACATATAACGGATAAATAAAGAGTTCGTTAGGCTGAAACAGAAGAGCTTGCTCCAACGAATAGAGAAAACTATCCACCGTTTGTCCTTTGATTCCGTAAATCAAGTCGATATTAAAAAAAGGAAATTCCATCTTCCGGATAGTTTCCAACGCCTGATTGATCGTGTCTTGCCGGGGACGTCTTTTCAAAGCGGTTAACTCTTCGTTGAGAAAACTTTGTATACCGATACTTATACGAGCCACTCCGGCTTGTTTCAACCATGTCAAACGGGCAGGATCAGCATACTCCGGTGATGTTTCTATGGAAGTAAAAGCATGTGAGGGATGCACTCCGAACAGGGCAGCCGTCTCCAATAAGTATTCCAGTTGGGAAACGGTGAGAAGCAACGGTGTACCTCCTCCAATGGCGAAACTGTCAAAGATCAGTCCGGTGGTGAGAGGTGACAATTGTTGTGCCTGCTTATGAAGGGTTTCCAAATAAGTTGCGATATAATCCGCACGATTGGTTTGTAGAGAAAACAGGTTACAATATCCACATTTATGACTACAAAAAGGAATATGAAAATAGAGTGATGCCTTCTGCCCTTCCACCTGTTCCAGGTAAGGAAGCAGCGAAACCGGAGATGGAAAAGGACGATAGGCAGTTTTATGTGGATAGCTATACATATAGTCTACATATCGTGGTAGCGGTTGATTCATTGTTTCGTTAAAATAAAGTGTTTGTAAGGGACTGTATAAACCGTTTCGTGAGATATGCAATGGTATTCATACCCATCTTCACCATAACAAGTGCCATGATCGGAAAAGGCAATCACCAGCGTATTGCTCCGTTTCTGAAAAGCCTGAAACAAACAAGGTAACTGACTGTCAATATATTGCAGGGCAGCCGCATGTGATTCTTTATCATCTTTCATTTTACCCTCCACATAATGACAGTTCGGATAATGGATAGCAGAAAAATTGATATACATAAAGATCCGTTTGTCGTCCGGATAATTTTCTAGTTTTTTCAATGCAAAATCAATCTGTTTTTCAGTACTATCGGGCGCTGTGCATCCAAAGGAAGGAAGCCAATAACTTTTAGTAAAGTAACCGGGGAATACACGCCCCAGCTCATTACGCTTGCTAAAGAAGTTTACGCCACCTATACAAATCGTTTCATAGCCTGTATGGGCAAGGCTCTGCACAAAGGTTGCTTCTGTAAATGGATAACTTCCTTTGGGCGGAATACGTCCTGTACCCGCTTGCACGGGGAAAAACAACCAGTTACGGCTACGCAACGAATGAGGTTCTGCCGGAGAAGGCAGAAATCCGGCAAAGATGGCAAAATGAGACGGGTAAGTGAAATTTCCCGGAGCATGTCTTTTCTCCCATTCTCCTCCATGGCTGTTCAGTACAGGCGTTCTTCCGGCCGCTTCTTCCTCTTTGCTGACATCATACCGCAAGGTGTCAAAGCAAAGCATCAATATATCATGAGTACCCACCACCTGATTCATATCCAGATCCGGATGACGGGTCTGTTCGCCAGCCGGCAGTTCATCTATTTGCATGGTTATATTTCTTTTTTATGTTTTTTATTTGTTGAGTATAAATAGAATTATGAGCAAACATATCCTGATAAACATGGTCTCCTTGTCCGTTGACTTCTATTATATAAGGAATATCCGTCCCTCTTTCTATCAATACATCTACTCCTGCATAACGCAAATCCAAGGATTGCACAGCTTCCTGACATTGAAAATAGATTTGTTGCCGTACCTCTTCGGATAGAGACAATTCATTCCACCAATGCGCCTTGTTGTTCAGGTGTAAATTCGTTATGCTTCCTTTGCTGCATCTCACAACGATATAATCTATTTCAGACTCCCGGCACACTACCCGAAGGTCGTAATTTTCTCCTTGCAATTGTGCTTTAGGAATCCATTCTTCGAGGATAGCTTCTGTTTGTATCACAGCTTCTGCCAACGGGATTATCTCTTTTTCCACGCTCAAACGATTGATTCGTTTGGTATTATGAATCACTCCGTCCACTTGCCGCAGCGTAGTATAGACTATCCACTTATTCCGGTTGGGCTGATAACGAATCGCCATAATGCCTCCCGCACCCGAACCATAACGGGGTTTTAAAAAGCATCCTCTACCACAATCGGCAAGAAGCTGCCGTAACTCATCGAAAGAGTGTGGAGACGGTAACATCGGAGTCACTTTCAGCCCTTTGTCCATCAGGACTTCTTTTGTTTCCTTTTTATCAAGAGCACGCAACAAAGCATCAGGAGTATTTAAAAAGCACACATCATCAGGCAGGCTCATCTCGCTCAAACGTTGCAATGTCTCCTTATATGCCTGATTCAACAGCGCATATTTCAGGAAATCAGTTTCATCACTTACACAGGGTTCCAGTTTGATAACTGCCTGCCGCAATAGCGGCAAGCAGCTAAAAAGTTCCTCATAAGTCATAAAACAAACTTCTGTCTGCAAGTGCTTACCTGCTTCAACAAAGTATTCTATACGTTTGGATAAAGAGTTGCTGACAACGATTATCTGCATCTCCTATTCTGTAATCATCGGGTAATACCACAATTCACCATCATATTCATCCGCCTCTTCGGTTTCGGCAATGTCTATTTTCATAGGAAGGTTCTGCAACTGTTTCTTCATGTCCTTACTCAAATAATTATAGCGCATATTGATAAACTTCAAGTGAGCGATTTTATCCATATTATCCAGCAATAACTGTGCACCTTCATCTTTCAGAGTACCGGCCGAAATATCCATGGTTTCAAGTTGAGGAAGAATATCCGATTCCAGGAACATTTCTACAATGCTGTCCTGTTCTTCAGAGTTAACAAGCCCCAGATAGGTCAGCTTCGGGAAACGCTCTTTGGAGAAAAGCGGACGGAAGATCTCAATATCACCTTCAAATCCGTAATCTTCCACACCAACATATAGAATCAGTTTTTCCAGATTGGGAAAATCAGAAGCAAGAATGTCCTCTACCACTTCAGTAGGCAGACCACCACTGATTATTTCCAGCGACCGCAACTCCGGACGTGAAGTTTTTCCCAAGCGCAGATTGTTTGTTCCTTTTATTTTCAGATCCTTCAATTTAGGCATACTATCGAGCAGCGGACTAAGGTCGGCTTGTTCAATCCATGAAATCTCCTGTTCTTCCTGTTCAATATCACCCCAAAACAGGCCTTCTATCTGCGCAAACTTGTCCTTATTTTCAATGAGGCCTTGTAACAAAGCCGAACAGTCATCACCTTCATAATCCCAACAGCCAATCGTTATTTGCTTATATTCAGAGAGATGCTTGTCTTTCAATATCTTATCCAAAAGCTTCACATCGTTTTCATACTCATCATAACTCAATGTATATTTCTTAGCTTCCACTTTCATTTCACGTGCAGTTTCTTCGGCAGTTTCCACATAACCTTTCTTTGTCTTCTCTGCAATCAGTTTGTTGGCAGCCTTTTCAGCGTCTTCAGTAGTTGCGTAGTTTTTCACTTGTGTTTGTCCGTCAGTCCCCAACTTACCATAATTTACAGTAACATCTGTTCCGACTACCTCTATACTCCAGAATTTCTGCGATTTAAAATCTTGAAAAACGAATACTCTCTTCATAATACAGTTTTTAATGGTTGATATTTGCACACTCAACACAGAACGCGCATGAACAATACTTGCAAAAATAGCTATTTTATATAATGTACAAAGAAATCTGTTTACTAATCTTTCAGGATATTCAAAAATAAGCCGCTTATCTATAAAACCAGTACATACAACAAGAGGTTGTGTCAAAACGCTGACACAGCCTTTTTTTTATGCGCAAAGCCCAGACTTTCTCAAGCCCGGGCTTTGTTATTACCCAAAGTTTTCGTATCTTTAGGTATAAAGTTTTTCGTTATGGCAAAGTTACATTTTCGTCCTTACATTCCCAACCAAACCGTTCTTTTTCCACAAAGAATTGATGAAAACATAGCTGCGAACGACCCGGTCCGCATCGTGAATGCTGTTATTGACAATCTCAATCTTGAGAGTTTCAAGAAGCTTTATAAGGAAACGGGCCGTTGTCCTTATCATCCTAAAATGATGCTTAAGGTGATAATCTACGCCTACATGAATAATATCTATTCTTGCCGTAAAATAGAGAAGCACCTCCTTCGTGACATTCATTATATTTGGCTTGCCGGTAATGAGCATCCGGATTTTATCACGATCAACCGTTTTCGTAACCGTGTAAAGGAGGAAATAAATAATGTATTTACCCAGTTGGTTCTTGTCCTTGCCGATAAAGGTTTCATCAGCCTTGATGTGGAGTATATCGACGGCACCAAGATTGAATCCAAAGCCAACAAATATACTTTTGTCTGGCGCAAGACAGTCGAACGGAACCGTACAAGACTAATGGATAAAATCCGTATTCTCTTGGAGCAGGTGGATGAAGCCATTGTACAGGAGAACTCTATAAAAGACACATCCGTGGAGTTTACTCCCTGCATGCTCTCTGACATAGTGGATGAACTTAAAGAAGCCCTGGAACGCCAGCCTGCAACAAAGGATAAGGAAGAAAAGAAAGCCCTGCGCAAAAAGAAGAAGCAGGTCAGGGAACTTGAAGGGTATCGTGACAAGCTGATAGAATACGACAATCACCTTGATACCCTTGGAGAACGTAACTCCTATTCCAAGACCGATCCTGGTGCCACATTCATGCGCATGAAAGAAGATGCCATGAAGAACGGGCAGACCAAACCCGGATATAATCTGCAAATAGGTACTGAAAACCAATTCATCACAGACTTCCGTCTGTTTCCCAACCCTACCGATACACTGACCCTCATACCTTTTTTCCACTCTTTCCAGTACCGCTATAACCGTTTACCGAATATCTGTGTGGCAGACTCCGGTTACGGTTCGGAAGAAAATTACCGGTTCATGCAGGAGAATGGGATAGAAGCCTTCATCAAGTACAATTACTTCCATAAAGAACAGCGTCCTCGTTATACTCCCAACCCGTTCCATGCCGAAAGTCTCCATTACAATGCCCAAGAGGATTATTACGTTTGTCCTATGGGACAGCACATGAACCGTATAGGAACCAAACGTGACAAGACAGCGAGCGGATACATCACCGAAAGTGCCCGGTATAAAGCAAAAAGATGCGAAGGTTGCCCTTTGCGTGGCAGTTGTTTTAAAGCTCGGGGGAACCGTATTATAGAAGTCAACCACCGATTAAATCAATACAAACGGCAGGCACGGGAAAGGTTGCTCTCAGAAGAAGGTATCAAGCATAGAGGCAGGAGGTGTATAGAACCAGAGGCTGTGTTTGGACAAATGAAATACAACATGGCATACAGAAGATTCCGGCATGTGGGAGAAGACAAGGTTACAATGGACTTTGCTTTCTTTGCTATAGCCTTTAATATCAAAAAAATGTGTGCTAAACTGATAAAAGAAGGAAAGGGGCTCATTACAGTTGCCAAATATATGTTTATGGGACTATTTATAACCCGATATAATTGGAATATAGCAACTTGTTGCCAAATGCATGAGGAAAAAGCAGCATAGCCAAAAGAAAATATAGCAGAACTGTAAAATATAAAAGAGGGTGTGCCAACGTTTTGACACAACCTCTCTTTATTCTATTTATGTAATCTATCTGTTTAATCTTCAATCGTACATATACTTACACGGTTCCAATCCGGTTCGGTAAACATGTCACCTACTCCCTGACCTTCAGCAGTGATGCGGGATGCATTAATCTTGTATTTATTAACAAGGATAGTTTTTACAGCCTCTGCACGTGCAGCAGCGATTCTTGCGTTGACCTCCACACTACCTTCCGGAGAAGCGTATCCTTTAATAACTACTTTTGAATCAGGATATTTCTTCATATATGAAGCTACACGTTCCACATTAGGAAGTTGCGAAGCATCAACGGATGATTTACCTTGTCTGAAAGTAATGATAGATTCGGGTACACGGGCAGTTTTCACTACTGTCTCTACTGGAACAACTTTTGTACGGCAGGCTTCAAGTTCTTCCTGCAATCCGTTGATGCGCTGGTTGGCATTGCTGATCTGACCGTCTTTGTTATTCACCTCTGAACGAAGCGCATTGATGGAAGAATTCAATCCGTCAATTTCAGCTTGGTTGTACACTCTCACTTTTGCAAAATGATGTGTTCCGTTACTTGTCTTAAAGTGATATGTCAATCCGGCTGTCAATTCGAAACCTGCGTTATTGGCATTGAAACGGCTCTTTGTTTCGGGGTAAGTGCCTTGCATATCATATACAATGGCAGGTTTGATACCCAATGTCCATGCTTTGCTTTCACCCAAGTTGAAGTTGAAATTCAATCCCAAACGTGTAGACCAAGTGTTCTGATCTCCATCACCATTCACATAATAATGTAACCAGCCCATTCCTGCAACGGCTTCCACTTCAAACAAGCGGGGTTCGCCTTTGTAACCAGCAAACAGGTTCATCAGGTTGACTTTACCCAACAGGCTGACGTCGGAAGCATCAAAAGATGTTTTACTCGGAGTAGTATTAATGTATCCCATTCCTTGGAATCCCAAACCGAAGATAGGAGTTAATTGCTTGGAAACTCCCACTCCAAAAGCAGGACGCATACTTTTAAAGAAAGCACTGTGAGTAAGGGGAGTGATTGCACCGGCATTGACTTCCACAGACCAATTGTCTGTTACTTTTGTACCTTCTACAACTGATTGGGCATTTGCTGTAAGTCCACCCAATATCAAGGCTAATAAAATAATCGATTTTCTCATAATCATAAGTTTTATAATGTAATGTTTTATCTGCTAAATCATTAGAAATGCTTTATTTGTCCATATCTAACTTTCTAGTTCATTTTTTAATTCGTTATTCACTTTAAACAACATATCATATTAAAAATTAGTTCGCAAGCCTGGTAGCCAATTAACATCTATTGTGTTTTCGAGCAATCTAAAATATGAAAAATAGAACATCGACCGGGAGTTGTCAAAGGAAACATTAAAATCAACGTCTATATCGCATAGGGAACGGAGTAATGGAAGATATAAGCTATCGTTTCCTTCCTCGTCCTTCCAAAAAGATTTCTAAAAAAAAACGCTCAAACGGATGCTGTTTTACCGTTTGGGCGTTACTTTTGGGGGGTGAAATTATATACTATACTTTTATTATCAATTCCCTACTATCCTTCTTCCTCTACTAACCATCGACTCAAATTGCGTTCTTCCTTACTGAACTCTGCACCTATTTTCACTATACGGCAACCATTAGTAGTATAAGGTATGAGATAGCCGCGATTATTAATCTGTGCCAATGCTTCTTCTGCGGTACCGTTTAGCTTAAATTCGAAGACATAAACAGCATTTGCTGTTTTCACCACAGCGTCAGCACGTCCCAGGGCACTTTGCACTTCGGCGTTAATAAACTGCCCCAGTAGTTTAAAAACAAGATAGAATACCACTTGATAGTGACGCTCTGTCTTATCATTCAGTTCGTAGGGAAAATCGGCAAAGAACGCACGAAGACGGGTGAGGAAAGCCTCAACATCTCCTGCCCTTAGTTCTTTTACAAACTGTCCGATATAGAAGGGGGCTTTCGATTCATCCAACGAGGTATAAAACGGAGTGATAAAATTAAGAAAGCCATACTTCACCTCATCATTGGGGTAACCCAGCTTGTAGAGACGCACTTCTGTATCATATCCTTTAATGGTCAGATAGCCGCTTTGATAAATCATCGGCACAGGGTTGTTCACGTCAGCACGGTCGTCGGTAAGAGAGGCGGCAGTTACTTCCAATCCGTCCAGTTCACGCAAATCATAATGGGTCTTCTTCAGCATTTCGGCAAGGAAAGTGGGTGTTCCACTGGCAAACCAGTAATTCTCAAACATCCCGCTCCTAAGCACATTCAGTATGCTGAACGGGTTGTACATACCTTCCTTACGGACATAGTTGAAATGATATCCGTCATACATACGAGTAAGGTATGCCATACAATCTTCTTTTGTCAAACCGTTCCTTTCTGCCAACCGTTCCAGTTCCGGGACGAAATTGGCTTCAATTTCCGGGCGGGTCATACCACAAAGAGCATTGTATTGCGGGTCGAAGCTGATATCGATCAGTTGGTTGAGAGTGCTGAATATACCCATTTGAGCAAATTTGGTCACTCCGGTGATAAAGACGAAGCGCAACCAGGGGTCTGCTGATTTCAGTACAGTATAAAAAGCGGTGAGCATTTCGCGGAACTTGTCTTGTAATTCCGGATTATGCATGGAGCGAAGCAGCGGTTTGTCGTACTCGTCAATAAGAACAACTACGCCACGACCTGTTTGTCGATAAGCTTCTTTAATGACTTGCATGAAACGACCGGAATAACTCAAACCTTCCTCACTGGTTCCATAGACTTTTTCCCAACTACGAAGCTGCAATTCAAGTCCGTTTCTCAATCCTTCTATTTCAGAGTAATCCTCGGCATTAAGGTCAAGATGCAATACAGCGTGTTCGTTCCATTCTGTTTCGAGCTGCTCAATGGCAAGTCCTTCAAAAAGCTCTTTCTTTCCACAGAAATACGCTTCCAGTGTAGAAAGCAGCAGACTTTTGCCAAAACGACGCGGACGGCTAAGGAAATACGGATTGCCCGTTGAGGCAAGTTCGTAGACAAATGCTGTTTTGTCAACATACAAATAGCCGTCGCGACGAAGTCTCTCAAAACTTTGTATTCCGATAGGCAGATTGCGCCGGGGTCCTTTCAAACGGTCCATGATATCCATAACTTCTTCTCTTTATAAATGAAACCTTTGCAAAGATAACAAATCTTGCAGTGAATCGATCATCAAATATGAGGTTTTATTATCTCGTCCTGCAAAGTTTCCGACAGATAAAAACAGGTATTCAAAGTGCATTTCAAAACAAAGCTGATAGATAACATAGAGTAACAATAACAAGAATAGTGGAGAAACTATATTTTATAAAATTAAATTACCCAGTCAATATATCAATTATTATTATCACAACCACACAAGTTTCTATCCTTTAGAGAAAGGTTATACAAAAAAGATAACAACCTACCACATAAACATAAAGAGCGTTATTAATAAATACTGTGACCGTTTATTATAAACGTCCCTCCTGTTTATTATAAACTTTAAAACCTGAATTTGCAAAAATATATTCAATAATAGGTTACAAAAAAGGCTGCGAACTCTGTAAAGTTCGCAGCCTTTGGGCTATATCTGTTGCCTTATCCCCTAGTATAAGCTAAGGGAATGAGCTAAGTTCGTTGTAATATTATACTATTTTCCATCCATTTCATATCCATATTCCGTCTGTTTTTTCATTCAGTATTCATTCGTTTCATACTTTCCCGGACTACAAATATATAACATTAAAAAGCGTTTGTCAAGTCCCGGATAGATTTTAATCGTTATCTTTGGGGATGCATCAATGTCTTTATTACTTTTCCGGAATCACTTCGTTCAGACAGGCTATGGCATTGAGTGTGCGCGGATAACCAATAAATGGCAAGAGTTGCGTTACGACTGCCAGCAACGTATCTTTATTATTCCCTACGTTGGCATTTCCCTGTATGTGACTTTTTACCTGCGATTCACAGCCGCCTAAAGAAACAAGTATCGAGAATGTAATCAGTTCGCGGGTCTTTACATTCAGTCCGCTACGTGTCTGATAGTCGCCGAAACAGTTGGCGGAGAGGTAACGTTGGATGTGCTTCTGATTGTCGGGAGCGTTCTTATGCATCTGTTCTATCCGTTCACCAAATATGGATTTCTGCAATTCCAGTCCCTTATTGAAACGTGTTTCGGATGATACAACCGATTGTCCTTCCAAAGGAAGACGCACGCCACGGGCGAGCAATATATCATTGGTGATGCCGATAAAATCTCTGACCTTAGCCATGCCCGCATAGGCTACTGACTGGTAAAGGATTTCTTTTATTTCTATCGGAGCAATGCCTTCATTAAGTGCGCTTTCGAGTGTGATGCGGTATTCGGCCTGCGCTTGTGAAGCAATATTGGATGCCAATGTTACCATAAGACGGGTTTTAATGTCCAGTGCACCGTATTCTTGCACTTCTTTTGTAAAATTACTAAATATATCGTCCAATTCAGGATCGGTAGCTTGCAGTCCGATTGCTACGTTATCTTTCGTTACTTCGGCATACTGTTGGTCATCCACTCGTTCCAACCATGTATTCTGGTTGGTCTGCGGATTGCATCCGATAGCCAAATGTGAGAACCAACTATCGGGAGCGGCGCCATGCCAGTGTTCTATGTTTGGAGCAATTTCAACCACATCACCGGGAAGTAAACGGCGCGCCGCTTTACCACGTTCCTGATAATATCCCACACCGCCGACGGCAATCAGGAGTTGTCCACCCGTATGGCTGTGCCAATTATTTCGGCAGCCAGGCTCAAAAGTAACGTTGGACATGGGTACATTCAAGTCTTTGTTACCAGTCAGCGGTGCCAGCCAAGATCTACCCGTAAAATATTGTTCGAATCCTGTATTCGCTTTTCCTACCGGAAATGCGCTGATGTTTTGAGGTACTTCTTCTTTTTTCATATTCTGTGCATTTATAGATTGCATCGGGATTTGCATCATTCCGATAGCTGTTACAATAATAAAAAACAATTTTCTCATATAACTACGTATGGTTTATTATTTATGAACTCTCTAATAATGCAAAGTTAGCTATTCTGTTCCAACTCTTTATGATACAAATTACGGATATAGAAACCAATATTACTGATTCAATTTACTTAATCTTCAGCCCGGGAATGAGTGGAGTGGTATCTACCAGTTCGAGCGACTGCACCATATCAAGCGTTTCTTTTTTATATTTCTGAAAATGAGGCGTAGCAATATGGCTTTTATAAGCTGCTTCATCAACATAAATTTCAAGAATTGTCACATGGTGGGGACGTTCTTTCTCCGCTACGGCATAGAGTACCAGCACACCTGGTTCTAATCGCATGGAGGCTTCGATTTCTTCCTTCAGATAAGCATTATATTCTTCCAGTCGTGCCGAATCGACTGTTATGCGAGACAACCGTACTTTATTATTTTCGGTGGCAAACCGCTCAACCGGTTTAATGATGCTGGCCGAAATAACGGCAGCAAACAATAGAAAAGCAATCAGTAACTTTTTCATCTTGATAACTTATGATAGTTCGAATTTCAGTATTAAATTACCGATTACAAAGTTACTGGGAATCATCCACCCCGGATGTAGACGATTTACGAATATTTATACCCCAATCATGGATTTTGAAGATGGAGAACTAATTTTATGGATAAAAGAATTATATTTGTAACCTACTAAAAGCAGACAACGCTATGGAAGAGAATTATAAAGACGAAATGATTGTAATAGATAACGTGAATCGTTATAACGAAATATTCGGACTTGAAACCAAACATCCGTTGGTCAGCATCATCGATCTCACCAAGGCCACCACATGGCCTACACGCACATGGTTTCGCTATGAAGTGTATGCGCTATTCTTGAAGAATGTAAAATGCGGTGATATTAAATACGGTCGTCAATATTATGACTATCAAGACGGAACCATTGTCTGTTTTGGCCCCGGGCAAATTACTGATTTGGAATTGATCCAAAATATTCAGCCCAATGCGCACGGCCTCCTATTCCATCCCGACCTCATACGAGGCACTAGCCTCGGACAAGAAATAAAAAACTACTCATTCTTCTCTTACGAAACCAATGAAGCACTCCATCTTTCTGAAGAAGAGCGACAGATAGTAATGGATTGCCTGCAAAAAATAGCAATCGAACTAAACCATGCTATCGACAGACACAGTCGCCGCCTCATCTGTACCAATATCAGATTGCTGCTTGATTATTGTATGCGCTTTTACGAACGGCAGTTTGAAACCCGAAACAAAGTTAACAATGATATTATCGTCCGCTTCGAACATCTGCTCAATGAATATTTTGAAGGAGATGCTCCGCAACATTTAGGATTGCCATCGGTCAAATACTTTGCCGACAAAGTATTTCTTTCTCCCAACTACTTTGGCGATATGATTCGTAAGCAAACTGGTAAAACCGTCTCCGAATATATTCAGGATAAAATGATTGAACTGGCAAAAGAACAACTCTTGTCTTCAGATAAAACAACGAGTCAGATTGCCTACGAAATCGGATTCCAGTATCCACAACATCTTAGCCGAATGTTTAAACGAATTGTCGGGATGACTCCTAATAAATTCCGCACGCAAACCTGACATTTTAAATACAGATAGCGTCATTATTAGATCAACACATTTCTCCCTAATACTCCCCGTTCTGGTATTTTTTACGTTATGAACGGGAAGTGCTTAACATAGCATTACAAGTGACTTTTTTACTGACGAGATAATACGAATATTAAAGAAGCGTCAATCCTCTATCTGTTTAAGGATTCTACACGGATTGCCAACCGCCAGCACATTGGCCGGAATAGACTTTGTGACAACGCTCCCTGCCCCAATAGTTGTATTATCGCCAATAGTTACTCCCGGAAGAATGATGCATCCTCCACCAATCCACACATTATTGCCAATAATCACCGGAGCCGTCTGTGACTTCCAAAAAGTACTGTTTTCAGAGGTTCTTTCCGATGCCTTTGTAGAATGAAAAACAGTATAAATATGTACTCCCGGCCCAATCCCCGAATTATCACCGATAACAATCTTGTTACAATCAAGAAAAACGCAATTCATATTAATCTCTACATTCTTCCCGATATAAATATTCTCACCATAGTCCACAAAGAAAGGAGCACTAATCCAGACATTATCCCCCCTTGAACCGATTAATTCATCTAATAAATCAGAAATTTTACCTGCATCAGTAGTGAGAGTATTATTATACTCCTGTTGAAGCTGCTTTGCTTTATGCCATCTGGTCAGTAACTCATTATCAGCACAATCATAAACTTCTCCCGCCAACATTTTTTCTTTTTCTGTTTTCATTTCTCAAATTATTGGTTTATTCATCCTGATACAAATATAAGGAATTATATTATCGAAATGATATAAGATGTACATCGTTTTCTATTTATTGCGCTTTACGCTTCCGACCTATCAACATCACTCCCAACAGAATAACCAGCAAACCGGAAACCTGAATAAAAGTAACCTGTTCGTTTCCTAAAAAGACTCCTAAAAGAACAGCAATAAAAGGATTGACATAAGCATGTGTCCCTACCTCCGCAGCCGGACGCACTTTCAACAGCCAAACGTATGCCGAATATGCCAGTAAAGAACCGAAAGAGACTAAATAAAGCAGGGAGAGCCAGCTTGTAACCGAGACTTCACGCAAATCGGCCTCCCGAACATCTCCATTGATAACAGCACAAAGCCAAAACATTCCACTGGCAAAAAGCATCTGCCAGGCAGAACCGGCAAAAGCATTCACTTTTTCTTCACGAGAAGAACGATATTTGGCATATAGCGTTCCCAAAGCCCAGGATATGCACCCGAAAATAAGGAGCAGAATACCACGCTCACTATACGAATGTAACCATCTGACATTGAGTTGCTCTGCATAAAGCATCACTACCCCTCCGAAACCAATCAAACCTCCCATTATAGTAAGTGGATTACGGAAATTAGTACGCCACATCGGGACATCCAACAGCAAAATCCAAAGGGCTGTGGAAGAAGCGATAATGGCTACAAGGCTACTGGTCAGATAACGTTGCGCCAACATAACGACAGCCATATCTACAAACAACAATACAATGCCACTAACGGCGGAACGTTTTACCAAGCTTTTCTTTATAATTTGTTCTCCCCGCAAATAACAGATTCCCAGAAGTATAATCCCGGCAGCCGTAAACCGGAGCGCTCCGAGAAGGAAAGGCGAAAAGTCTTTCAAGGCCACACCGATAAAAAAATAGGTGGAGCCCCAGACTACATAAATGAGAAAATAGGCAACAACAATACCTACCGTATTCCCTTTCGAACAATTCAGACTTTCCATATTACTTCTTTTCATTCGTATTTACGGGGAGTGAGAAGGGGGATTTCTCAATAAACTGACAATTATTTTATTATTTCAAAGCCCGCTTCAATCTGTTTAATCCATCTATCAACCGCTGTCGCGGACAGGCAATATTGATACGGATAAATCCTTCACCAGCCTCTCCATACAGGCTGCCTTCGTTCACCCAAAGTTTTTCTTTCTTCAACAAGTCTTTGACTATTTCCGCTGACGCCTGATGCAGAACCGAACAATCTACCCAAACTAAATACGTACCTTCCAACATCATTACAGGAAACTCCGGAAGATAGGTCTCGAAATAACCTTTTAAATAGATGTAATTCGCAAACAAATAGATTTTAAGTTCTTCCAGCCATTCTTCACCCTCATTATAAGCAGCTATCAACGCCTCCACTCCAAAAGGATTCACATCACAGACTTCATTTATATTAATCGCTTTATCTATCCGCCTCCGTACATCTGCATCTGCGGAAATGATATTGGCTATCTGAAGTCCTGCCAAATTAAAGGCTTTGCTAGGCGAAACAAAAGTGACCGAGTTCAGTAGGAATTCTTCTGATATAGAAGCAAAAGGAGTATATTCATGCCCCAGAAATACCAATTCACAATGAATTTCATCCGCAACCACAAACACATTATTTCGAAGACAAATCTCACCTATCCGCCTTAACTCTTGCTTGCTCCACACTCTTCCGGCAGGATTGTGCGGATTGCATAACAACAGAAGTTTTACCTTCGGGTCTGAAGCTTTCCGCTCCAAATCATCAAAGTCAATCTGATAGCCCCTGTTTCTATATACCAAAGGATTGGCAATCATCTCGCATCCGTTATTACGGATAGAGGAGAAAAAACAGTTATATACAGGTGTCTGCACCATTACTTTATCTCCGGGCAGCGTTAATGCTTTAATCACAGCAGATATTGCCGGCACAACACCGGTGGTGTAAATAATCCACTCTTTTTCCATCCGCCAGGCATGCCGTTGAGCAAACCAATTTAGAACTGCCTCGTAGTATGCATCAGGTACACGTACATAACCGAAAATCCCATGTTCCACCCGTTTCTTCAATGCCTCCACGACAGGGGGAGCCGTACGGAAATCCATATCAGCTACCCACATCGGCAATACATCCGCATCTTCAGCCGAATCCCATTTATAAGAATTCGTTCCTCTGCGTGGAATAATTTCATCGAAATTATATTTCATATTTCAATTAAAACAGGTTAGATCGTCCCAAAGTTTCAATTCGCAATTTGCTGGTGATTTAATATTTTCGTCCAAAATGATTGCTCCGAAACTTTCGGCAACAATACTTCCCGTACGAGGATTTTTTACGCTATGAACGGGACTTTTAATCGTTGCCTTCACACTACTGTGTTCAAAAGCAAGGTCAGCATCTTCCGCCATCGTACAATTTTCCATCACCAGATCATGTGCGTAGCAAAGCGGTTGAGTCCCCGAAATCCTGCAATTTACCAGACGTAAGTTTTTAGAATGCCAGCCCAGATATTCTCCGTTCAGCTCGGAATCATAGACTGTTACATTTTCCGTATTCCAGAAAGCATCTTTGGAGTTGATAACTGCATTACGGATTTCTACATTCTTGCAATATTGGAACGAATAGTTCCCGTTTTGGGCATAGTTTTGTATCTTAATATTCTCACTGTGTATAAAAAGGTAATCCGCTTTATCAATCTGTACGTTCTTCAGCTCTATATTACGACAATACCAAAACGTTTCCAAAGCATTAGGCAACTGCACGTTTTCGAGTTTTATTCCGTCCATTTCACGGAACATCTTCGGTGCTTCTACCAAGGTATCTGCCATTTGCAGACTTTGAGAGTACCATAGAGCAGCACGGGCTTCCTCTGTAAAGAGACAGTTTTTCACAATGAATCCGTTGGTATGCCAAAAAGGATATTTTCCTTCAAAGCGACAGTTGATTGCTATAATATTACTACATTCTTTCAATGCAGATTCACCGGCGTGAATTGTTACATCTTCCAGTTGAAGGTCGTGGGTCGCGAACAGAGGACGTTCGCCTCCATATTCTTTATTTCTTATTTGTTCCATTAGTTTATTCTTTAATCTGTTATTTCAAAAGTTACATTTACACTTCCTGTTATCACTATTTCTTCAGATACTCCTTGAAGAAAGATTCCAGCTTGTCAAATGGTATAAGGCTTACACGGTCGTAAAGGTCTACGTGTCCGGCGCCGGGTACTATATACAGTTCTTTAGGTTCGGCGGCCAATCGGTAAGCGTCTTCACTAAATTCACGTGAGTGGGCATTTTCACCGGTGATGAAAAACATAGGGCGGGGTAAAATAGTCTCAATATCTTCGAAAGGATAGAAATTCATAAATTTCACATTACTTGAAAGTGTAGGATGAGTGGTGGTCATAGGAGTTGCTCCGTCGGGGGTAAATTCTCCTCTTTGTGTACGGTAGAACTCATAGAACTCCCGTTCAATCGGACTGGACTTTTCTGTCAGTTGATGTACGGTGCCACCTGTATATTTAGTTTCTCCACCTAAAAATTCAGCATAACGCTGTTCTGCCGCTTCAGCCATTATTTGCTTTCTCTGTTCCAATGTCAATGAGTGTTTTAACCCGTTACGGCTAGCCGTACCCATATTGTACATACTGATTGTCGCAATGGCTTTAAGGCGAGGGTCTATTTTCGCTGCACTGATAGCAAAACTTCCACTGCCGCAAATACCGATTACTCCAATCAGATTCCGGTCAACAAACGGACGGGTACCTAAAAAATCAACTGCGGCACTAAAGTCTTCCGCATAAACTTCCGGCAGAACAGCATTGCGCGGCTCGCCTTCACTCCCACCCCAAAAAGACAGGTCTATGGAGAGTGTTACAAAACCCCGTTCGGCCATTTTCGTTGCGTAAAGGTTCGCGCTCTGTTCCTTGACAGCTCCCATTGGATGTCCGACAATGATTGCAGGGTATTTGTCCCCTTCTTTCATATTCTTAGGCAGAAACAAATTTCCGGCTACCTTCATTTTATACTGGTTGGAAAAAGAAACTTTCTCCACACTTACCAAATCACTTTTATAAAAGTTATCTGCATCTGTCTGTGCAGAAGAAAAACTAGTTCCAAGCATCATCATAAATACAGTTGTTAATAATAAAATCCGTTTCATATCTCTTATTTTTAATTATTAAAGAATTGATTGTCTACTTTCTACATTGTAAAAATACGATGAAAGAAAGAGACTGTATGTAGATGAATTACTGACATTATTACCCGAATTACAGATTCTATTTTTTATCAATCTGCTATAATATCTATTCTAACCTATTTAAGGAAATGAAGTAAGTATCAAAACCAAGGAAGCCAAAGTCAGACTTCCTACTTTAGCGAACGCCAAATTTATTACGAGAAGTAACTAAAGAATCATTAAACAAAATGAGAAAAGTCGAAACTGAAAAAGAATTCTGATGAGTACTTCCAGTTCAAAAGGATAAAGACAGCCCCAAAAGGCCTTTAGGCAACCACGCTACCATACTGATTGCCGACAAATTACATTTTCACTTATTTATTAATAAAATCTCAATACACTAAATCACATTGACAAATAAATATCTGTTTTGCCGAATTATCGTCAAATGCCTCTTCTTCAAATCCGCCATACTTATGATTAATATGAAAACCATTCCATTCCAAATATGAATCTAACTCTTGAGGGAAGAACATTCTCATATCCAGATTTTGAATAGAGTTGAACTTGCCATTGATAAAATAATGCCATTCGATACGGTTAATCTGAGTTTTATTTTCATATCGCATAGTCTGCTTTATCAATACTTCTCTACCGTCATCGGTTGTATATGCAGCAATTTCTTTCTGCTCTTTTCCACCTTCAACTATATATTGGATATTCGGATTAAAACAATCAAACAGAAATAAGCCACCGTCTTTGAGGTGATTCTTAACGACATTAAATACCTTAAATAAATCTTCATTCTTATATAAATGATGAATTGAATTAAACGGAATAAAGATAAAGTCGTATTTTTCCGGCAAATTCAAAGTTCTGATATCTGCCTCGATAAAACTTATTTCTAATCCTGCTTCGGAAGCTTTAATTTTTGCCTGGGCAAGCATTGAAGGGGTATAATCAATCCCAGTAATATCATATCCTTCCTTTGCAATGGGCAGAGTGAGCCTGCCCGTACCACAACAAAGTTCAAGTATCCTGGCATCCTTGTTTTCCGGCAGCCATCGCTTATAAAAGTACCAATCATCTAGATTAGTATTCATCGCATCATAAATATTTGCATCATAAATTAAATCGCCCACTTTATAATCACTATTCATATATGTTGTCCTCCAATATATATTATCTACTATTTTTATGTTTATCGTCAGTCCTATTTTCCAAGGTCGGTAATATAGGTAAAATAATCCGTAATCTATATACAAATCGAATCTAAAATCAGCAGTATCTTTGCAGTGTGATAAAGATAATAGGTATAAACGTAAAAAACAAATTGATATGTATTTAGAAAATATTTACTCTCCCGCAGACGTAAAGAAGTTATCGTTTAAAGAACTCAATGATTTAAGTAATGAAATCCGTGCATCACTCCTGCAAAAGTTGAGTGAACACGGCGGGCATTTCGGCCCTAATTTCGGAATGGTGGAAGCGACTATCGCTTTACATTATGTATTCAATTCACCGGAAGACAAGCTTGTTTTTGATGTATCGCATCAGAGTTATGTACATAAGATGCTGACCGGACGGAAAGATGCTTTTCTCTATCCGGCAGAGTATGACAACGTATCCGGTTATTCCGAACCACAAGAAAGTAAGCATGATTTTTTTGTTATCGGTCATACTTCCACTTCCGTCAGCCTGGCTAGCGGATTGGCGAAAGGACGCGACCTGACCGGTGGCAATGAGAATATCATAGCCGTGATAGGCGACGGTTCCTTAAGTGGCGGCGAAGCATTTGAAGGATTGGATTATGTGGCGGAGCTTGGTACAAACATGATTATTATTGTCAATGACAATCAGATGTCTATTGCCGAAAATCACGGTGGACTATATAAGAACCTGAAAAAATTGCGTGACAGTAACGGTCAGTGCGAATGTAATTTCTTCAAGGCTATGGGATTGGATTATATGTACGTGAACGACGGCAATAATGTGGAAGCATTGGTTAAGGCTTTCTCTAAAGTGAAAGATATTCAGCATCCGGTAGTAGTACATATTAATACTCTGAAAGGGAAAGGTTATAAACCTGCAGAACAAGATAGGGAAACTTTTCACTGGCTCACTCCTTTCAATATAGAAACCGGAAAACCAAAGTTTGCCGAGGATGCGGAAGATTATAGCGAAATGACTGCCCAATATCTGCTGAAAAAGATGAAAGAAGACAAGCGAGTGGTAACAATCACTTCGGGTACTCCTGCCGTTCTCGGATTCACTCCGGACCGCCGCAAGGAAGCTGGCAAACAGTTTGTAGATGTCGGTATTGCAGAAGAACACGCAGTAGCTCTTGCTTCGGGTATCGCAGCCAATGGCGGAAAACCTGTTTACGGAGTGTATAGTACATTTATCCAACGTTCATACGATCAACTTTCGCAAGACCTCTGTATCAATAATAACCCGGCTGTTTTATTGGTATTCTGGGGTACACTGTCCGGAATGAATGATGTAACTCACCTCTGCTTCTTCGATATTCCGCTCATCAGCAATATTCCTAATATGGTTTATCTGGCACCGACTTGCAAAGAGGAATATCTTGCTATGCTAGAATGGAGCATCCGCCAAAATGAACACCCTGTTGCAATCCGTGTACCGGCAACAGATGTAATTACTTGTGGGGAACCGGTGGAGACTGATTATAGTGTTCTCAATCGCTATAAAGTAACGCATCGTGGATCGAAAGTAGCCATTCTTGCTTTAGGTTCGTTCTATGGATTGGGACAGTCGGTTGCATCACTTCTGAAAGAAAAAGCCAATATTGACGCAACACTCATCAATCCACGTTACATCACCGGTGTAGACAACGAACTGATGGATGAACTGAAAGCAGATCACGAATTAGTGATTACGTTGGAAGACGGTGTATTGGATGGCGGTTTCGGTGAAAAGATTGCCCGTTATTATGGTGCTACAAACATGAAAGTTCTGAACTTTGGAGCTAAAAAAGAATTTGTTGACCGATATGATATACAGGAGTTTCTCCGTGCCAATCATCTGACGGATGAACAGATTGTAGAAGATATCACAGCAGTGATCGGTTAAAATCAAACCCATGCACTATATATTCAGGTAGGTTGATGTATACGGTCTTTAAGGACAGTTGCATCAACCTACTTCCATTTTCATTCAAATCAGTCAACTTATTATTTAAATTCATTATATTCACTATTCAGTTCAGTAATTCCCCATTCAGTTCAGCAATCCTTTCCGTTCAAATCAATAATCCTTTCCGATAATTCAACGGAGTCTGTCCCGCATTTCTTTTAAAGAACTTACAAAAACCGGCTGCATCACTAAACCCCAGTTTAGTAGCAATCTCACCAACCGTAAATTTGGTAGAACTCAATAAAGTACGCGCTTCCATTACTAATAATTCATTAATAAGGCTATTGATAGTCTTACCTGTTCCAAGACGTACAATGCGTGCCAGGTACTGTTCACTAATAGCCAGTTTATCCGCATAAAAGCTCACGAAATGTTCTTCCCTGAAATTACGGGTAACGAGTGCATGAAATTCTTGCAGAACGTGGTCTTTACGACTGATCTCTTTTTTGATAACGGTCTTTCGGGAAAGAAAATCTGCTATATCCAAAAACAGAGAATTGCACGCTGCCTGTATACGCCGGAAAAGGAAATGATGTTCAATATTCATCAGATGCATCAATACTTCCAGCTCCTTATGGATGATTTGAGCTTCGTACTCCGTCAACTGAATCGTATATTGCTTATTCCGCCTCATAGTTGCCAGCAGGATTGCCGTGATTTGTGTCAGATATGAATCGTCTGTCCGCATAGATTCGGAAAGGGCGAGAGTGATAAATTTAATATCCCGACTTGAATAAAGATGTTCCGTGAGATAATTTGCTCCATGAATAAGTAACATATTCGGTTCTATCGCAATAAACTCTCCATTCAGTAGAATTTCCGAACGGCCTTCAAGAACGAATATCATATAAAGCTCCCGATTGAAATAACATTCATTTGCCGGATAACTTCTGTCTTTATATTCACTCCGGAAACAGACTACTTCCTCTTTATAATGAGGAAGTTCAGGATGCTCCTTCAACAACTGTGTATTATCAAATATACGAGATTTTACCATTTACACCTTTATTTTATGACGTAAAAATACGATTTGTTTCGGATATGACAAAAACTGTATGGAATTAGATAATCTATTTCAGAGTAAAAAACAGGACCTTTGCATATCCTTTTCAATACATGAGAAGAGAATCAATAGAAAGAGGTTAAAAAGACATGGAAATGAAAGAGATTTTTAAGAGGTATTTAGTGTTTGTTATCGGACTCTATTTTTTAGCGGCAGGTATCGTGTTGATTATACGCTCGGCATTGGGAACTACTCCCATATCGAGCATCAATTATGTGTTAAGCCTGAATAGTCCTTTATCGTTGGGTACTTGCACATTTATCATCAACATGGTACTTATCCTGGGACAATTTTGGTTAATCCGAAAGAATAGAACCCGACAGGATATTATTGAAATTCTTCTTCAACTACCGTTCTCTTTTATCTTTTCGGCATTCATTGATTTCAATATGATGCTGACAAGCGAACTGCATCCCGCTAATTATGGTATGTCGATTGCTTTATTACTTACAGGATGCATGGTGCAGTCTATCGGAGTAGTACTTGAACTGAAACCAAAAGTAGCCATGATGAGCGCAGAAGCATTTGTGAAATATGCATCCCGCCATTATAACAAGGAATTTGGAAAGTTCAAAGTTTATTTTGATATTACTTTGGTTACATTAGCCGTGATTCTCTCGCTCCTGCTGACTCAAGGTATTCAGGGAGTACGCGAAGGATCACTCATTGCCGCTTGTATAACGGGGTATATCGTCAGCTTCCTGAATCAGAAGATAATGACTAGAAAAACCCTCCATAGATTACTGCCGGTCTGGAAGTAAGCCCTATATCTATTTAAAATAAACGCCTTATAAAAGGAGTCATATAAAAAGGTCAATATAAGAAAATCACTATAAAAGAAAGTCGCTTCTCTGTTAGAATCTAATTGATTCTTTCAAAGAAGCGACTCTTTATTTTAGATATAATTACACTCGTATTTACTTCTTCTGACTATCTATCTCTTTCAGAAGTTCATCCACAGCCACCTTTAGTTGGGTATCCTCTCCTTTGACTACTGTTTCCAGATTATTGGCAACCTTTACATCCGGTTCCAATTGGGTATTTTCCAAATAACTGCCGTCAGGCAAACGATAACCGACGATAGGAATACCAAAAACCAGTGAAGGATCTTGTAAAGTTTCCCAGGACACACTTGTCATAGTACCTGGAACAGGCATACCGACAAGTTTGCCAATCTTTTGATGTTTATATACCCACGGAGTTCCGTGTGCATTCGAGTAGTTAGCTTCACATTGCAGCATAATGGAAGGTTTGTTCCAACGACGACTCGGCATATCACAAGCTTCACGTCCGCGTACTACCTGTGTGAAGTATTTCTGACCACTGAACAGTATTTCAATATCTTCATGCAGACGGCCACCACCGTTGAAACGGGTATCAATCACAATGCCTTCGCAGTTGTTATATTTTCCCAGAATGTCCGAGTATACAGTACGGAAGCTGTCATCTCCCATCGACTGAATATGAACATATCCCAAACGTCCTTTCGACCATTTTTCAACATCTGCCGCACGTTGTTTTACCCAACGTTTGTATAATAACCCATTCAGTTGCCCGTTGGTGACCGGTATCACCACTTCTTCCCAACGCTCTTTACTTTGTGGATTGTAGATTGAAATCAATGTTTTCTTCCCTGCTTTATTATTCAGCAAGCAGGTTATGTCATTATCGAGAGTTATCTCTTCTCCATTAATCTTTTCAATGATGCAACCAGCCTTTACTTTGGTACGTGAATGATCGAACGGACCTTTTTCTATTATTTCAGCAATCTGCATTCCTTTTCCCTGATAATTCCAGTCGAACAAGAGTCCGAGATTAGAAGTGACATCTCCTTTTCCTTTGGGAGAATAACGTCCTCCGGTATGTGAAACATTCAGCTCACCCAACCACTCACTCAATAATTCTGCAAAGTCATAATTGTTATCAATATGAGGCAGGAACTTACGATAAGCATTAGTCATAGCATCCCAGTCAACCCCGTGCATATTGACATTGTAGAAGCGTTTTTGATGCTGTTTGTACACATGGTCAAACATCGTTTCACGTTCGGCAGCCAAATCCATTTTCATTTCAGCCTGATAGCTGATGGACTTCAACGCATCCGACTTGGCATCCATCTTTTGCATAATCCGGCTTCCCAACAAAAAGATATCTCCTTTTTTGTCCAACATCAACGATGCCCAACCGGTATTGAGTTTGTGCAGACGCTTCGTATCTTTTTCACGGAGATTCATTTTCCAAAGGTCATATCCACCTTCGAACGCAGAGAAATAGTAAAGATCTTCCCCGTCTTTTGAAAGTATGGCACTACCCAAGTCGGATGAATTGGGAGTCAGACGCACGATACGGTCTTCAATGCCGTTCAGCTCGACAAGTATCTCTTTTTGGTCTGCCTTATCCTTGTCGATCTTGTCTTTGTCAGCATTTCCTTTATCTGCTTTTTCCGCCTTAGACTTCTTTGCGTCTTTCGTCTTCTCATCGTCTTTCTCCTTTGCCTTCTTCTGTTCCTTTTCAAATTCTTTGAGTAATTCGAAATCTTCCTTACTCAAACGGTAACGATCATAAGCATCCTGATTGAGAAACACCAACATCACATCTTGCTGCGATCCCCAGGAAGCATGCGCACGCATACCATAGCGTTCGGTTTGGAAAAGAATAGCATTCCCATCGAGTACCCAACGCGGAGCACCACTGATATATCCACTATTTGTCAGATTAGTAGTTGCCCCTCCCTGTGCGCTGACAATGCCTACATCCGAATAAGGATCGTGGCGGTTGCCTATAAATTCGAGAGTGAACCATTTACCATCAGGCGACCATTCGTAATCGAATCCACCTCCGGTGTTATACCATGTAGAACCATCCGTTACCTGACGTACCTTTTTTGTTTTCAAATTGAGTACCATCAAACGATTACGGTCTTCGATAAAAGCCAATTCTTTACCGTCCGGTGAATATTGCGGATAAGCACGTTCTACCGTTTTGGACGGTAATAATACTTCCTCTTCAATAAGAGTAGCATTAGGGAAATTCGGGTCTTCCTTACGACTTATTTTAGCGGTATAAAGTTGCCAGTTACCGGTTCGCTCACTGGCATAAACCAGTGTCCGATTGTCCGGAGCAAAAGAAACGGCAGCTTCTTTTGCCGGAGTATTTGTGATTTGCTTGGTGGTAGCATAATCAGTTGAAGTCACAAACACATCACCACGTACAATAAAAGCAATTTGCTTACCGTCCGGAGATACAGAAGCGGAAGTTGCTCCCTGTGAGAATTTAAGTGTAGCAAGCTGCTGCCCATCATCACGGACCAGTTCTACTTTTACTTTTTCCGGACGTGCACCAGACTTCTGTGTGTATAACTCACCATCATAGGTATAACATAAGGTACCTTTATCACTGACAGACAAAAAACGTACCGGGTGAGTTTTGAAAGTAGTCACAGCTTTCACTTCCTGTGGAGTACTCAAAGGGAAAGTATACACATTGAAAGAACCTCCATCACGCTCACTTAAAAAATAGACAGCATTACCATCAGGTGCATACACAGGATTACGGTCCTCTCCTCCCCGGTTTGTCAGGTTCGTATGTTTTCCCGTTTGGGTGTTATATAACCAAATATCTCTCGTAATGGAAGAAGTATGATGCTTTCTCCATTCATCCTCAAACCCTTTACGATCCTGATAAAGAAAGTTCTTCCCTGTTTTATCAAAACAGACCAGTTCTGCAGGAGTGCCCAGCACTTGCTCGGTACGTCCGCCGGCAACAGGAACTTTATATAATTCCGTCATTGCTCCTGTAGGAAACAGGGCACTGCTTGCCGGATCCTGTATAGAAGCAGAGAAAAAGACATACTTTCCATCCGGAGTAAAAGTTGACGGTATTTCTGATGCAGAATGGTAGGTCAACCGCCGGGCGGCACCTCCGTCAGCAGGCATGATGAATATGTCAAAATTTCCATTCCGGTCACTGGCAAACGCAATTTGCTTGCCATCGGGCGACCAAACCGGATTGGCTTCATAAGAGGTTTGTGTGGTGAGTTGAACAGCTGTTCCTCCTTGTGCAGGGACTTTATAAATGTCACCCTTGTAACAAAAAACAATTTCTGATCCATCCGGTGAAATACGTGCATCACGCATCCACAAAGGAGTAATTGCATAGCTGGATAATGCTGATAGTACCAGCGCTAAAGAAGTTATTAGTTTCTTCATATCAAATTATTATAAATTTATTCCGATAAATCGGTTTGAATTAGTTTTCCCGTGTAATTATAAAATGTGCTGTCACCAAAGTCTTTGTAAAAGAAGGCATATTTATCCACTCCCGTACAATGACAAACGCCAATCTGTCGGGGAAGATATTCCTGTAAATAATCTGCAATGACCTGATATTTTTGTTTTTCCGCATTATGGATATGAAAACCTCCCAGAAGTAACTTACAAGGAGATTCGGGAAAGGCAGCCTGAACCGTACGCAAAATATTGGTTATTCCCCGATGAGAACAGGCACTTAATACAGAAAATCCTTCCGGTTCCACCAATACCATCGCCAATTCATCCTGAAAAGTATCCGGTATTTTGCATCCATCTTCTTGCTGAACCCAAAAACGTTCAAAATGGGTATCTTCCTGATTTATAATATCAATAGAGGGAAAAAGGAAAACTCCGGGAAGCAGCTCGGTCTGCTCTGTAATAAAGCGGAAACGGGAACGATCGAGGTTTTGTGTATGCATCATCCCGTTCTCACGTTCATCCTTGAATTTAGGAGAAAAAACCTCACACTTACAAACAACGGTTGCCTGCGTATTCAATTCCAAAAAATAACGTAGTCCACCCGTATGATCGCTATGACCATGAGATAATATCAAATAATCGACTTTTTGCAAGTCAATATGCAACAAGCGGGCGTTACGGATAAACAAGTCGGATGCTCCCGTATCGAAAAGTAATCTATGTTCTTGAGTCTCGATATATAGAGAAAGACCATGTTCTGCCTGCAATTTACGTCCATAGACACAATTCTCCACAAGAGTCGTTATTTTATAGCCCATGATACTTAGTTAGTTATCAAACGAATTATACAAAATAAAAAGTTCTGCCACAAAATTATAATAATTCTGTGGCAGAACAAGCAATCCAGTCAATTAAGTAATCGTAAAAAGGGGAAAATCTGGAAAACATAACCGTCTTTTCCAGATTTCCCGTCAGGTTTTAAAAGTTAAGTTCGAAACGATATCTCAAATATTCGAACAAATCCATTTATCATATTCTTTATGAATATCTTTAATATGGAAAACAAACAGTTACACCATTTTTCCCATATTATATGCTTCCTGCATGTAGGGAGTATCTTTAATCTCTCCTACTTTCCATGCACCGATTCCATAGACTGTCCCTTTTTCCTGTGGTCCTTCCAAGCAATCGAGGAAGCCACGGAAGCCGTCGATAGTACGCTCCATCATTGCTTTATCGTTTTCTGCTGCCGCAATAATGAAATAAAATTCCTTATTGGTTATTTCCGTATAACGTGCGCAACAACGGTCAATCATAATCTTCATCTGCCCGGACATGGTATAGAAATAAACAGGAGTTGCCATTACAATCACATCGGCAGCAATCATCTTCTCCACGATTTCCGCTGTATCATCCTTCTGCGGACAAGGTTTACCGTACATACTGCAAACACTACATCCCGTACAAGGATGAACCGTTTTGTCTTTCAGAAAAATCTTCTCTACTTCATTGCCCGCCTCGATAGCACCTTTCATAAATTCATCACAAAGCAAATCCGAATTACCACCTTTACGTGGACTGGACGAAATGATCAAAACTTTTTTAGCCATAACTTTCTTTTATTACTTTTTATTTTCAGAATTCTTTTTATCAATAATTCATGTTGCAAAAATAGACAAATAAAGGTATCCTGCATGTAGATAAATTACAGAGAAAGATACCATAATTACAGATTCTATATTTTACATTCGTTTTAACAACTTTCTTGTATATAGTTATTCTACAAATAGTTCTGAAAGTTTCTTTCACTAATATATAATTCATATCTTTGCCCGTGATACAGACAACATGATACAATGAAAAAAATACAACTGACCGACTCACATAAAGAAAAGCTGTTTCAAATCCCCTTATTCAGGGATTTACCTTTAAACATCAAAGAGTCCTTATTGGAAAAGCTGGATTTTGTAATCTATGCGGCTAATAAAAAAGAGATAGTCGTTACACAAGGAACACCCTGCAACAAGTTATTTGTACTTTTGGAAGGAAAACTACGTACAGATATTATTGACGGATTAGGTAATGAGGTGATGATTGAATACATTATCGCTCCACGTACCTTCGCCACTCCTCATCTTTTTAATTCGAACAATACTTTGCCGGCTACTTTCACTGCTCTTGAGGACAGTGTGATACTTATGGCAACCAAAGATTCAACCTTCAAAGTAATTAGTCAGGACCCACAAGTTCTTCATAATTTTCTTTGCATCGCAGGTAATTGTAACATCTGTACCGTATCCCGCCTGAAACCTCTTTCACGCAAAACCGTACGGGAAAGGTTCATTGTCTATCTATACGAACATAAGAAAAAAGACTCGTTAGTAGTAGATATCATGCACACCCAATCCCAGCTCGCCGAATATTTAAATGTGTCACGCCCTGCTCTATCTAAAGAAATCAATAAGATGATGAAAGAAAGACTCGTCATCATGGAAGGAAAACGAATCGAGATTTTAGATAAAACAACTTTGGAAAAGTATCTGTAACGACGTATTTAGAAAAATATCCGTAACAACAGACGTAACAATAAGAGTGTAGCTATCAAGAAGTGCTTAAAACAAAAAATCATCCTCACTTCAGATATACTGTGGTAAGGATGATTTTATAAATTCAAAACCTTTCAAAAACTCTCTCTTTATTTAAATTCTATCTATTCCTTTAGATTTACCATTTCACAAACAATATCTTCGGATTGATATTCAACGATACCCATCCCCAGTCCTGCCAGCTTTTATGATTGCCGGTTTTCACAGCGTCCATCGTCTTCGTACCACGCATAAAAGAATATCCGGCAGAGAGTTTCACATCTTTCATTATCGACCAGTTTATCTGATAATCGACTTCCGAACCTAAATATTTCTTCAAGTCCTGAACCTTTACGGCTGTGCTAAAGTAGTGATAATTAAGTTCCATATCCACTTTGTCAGAAGCACGGAAACGGCCTCCGATACGGGCATCCATCAATCCAAGGGCATAACCGTTCGCAAAGGTAGAAGCATAAAAATAATCCATTGCTCCATAGAATTTATGATGAGTTCCATAAAGAGGATCGAAAGCTTTGTACTTACCGCCATTTCCCTTATCACCACTTAGATAATCAAAGCTAGCCACAGCTCCCCATGTATGGTCAAACGTATAAGCAGCCTGTATGCTTCCCATCAAAGCTGAAACTTTATCAGCTGCTTTATTCTTACCCATCTGATAGTAGAAAGCACCATCCAGATTCCAGTTACTGTTCTTATAAGTGAGGTAGGTTCCCATTGTTTGTAAGTAACGGGTGTGAGAATCATCCGTAGCTTTATCGCCCGTTTCCAATCCCAAGTTCATAAACAATAAAGAAGCCCCGAACGGAACATTGTCCGCCTTATAGTGATACCAAACGGTTTGCATATTCTTATAAGGCTGTCCCGTAGAAGAATCATAGTAAGTGCCTCCGCTTGTTCTACTGTCATTATTTTGATTAAAAGCAAGAATCAAATGCACTTCATTATTTTTGTTGGCATATCCTAGCTTCAACGCATCGTGGTAACGACCCGCTACATTCCAGTCCAATCCTCCCAAAATACGTTCATCATCATAAATCAACGACTGACGTCCCAGTTGGGCAAAGAATCCTTCGCCAAAGTTCATCTTTGCCCAAGCCTCATTCAGCATAAAACGCCCGTTCTTTTCAATCTGCGGATCCTGTCCCCAAACACCTACATGCTGTGCCGACATCTTCAGTTCCAGATCCGAACGTTTATAATCCATCGATAACCGCGCACGGTTATTGATGAAGGACGTAGGAGCCACCCCTTCATCCCGTGGAGTCAAGGCACCGTTCCGATACTCTGCACGAGGTCTGATTTGCATAGACATCGTAAATTCATTCTCTTTCTCCGTGTTTTGTGTGTATGCCATGCTTGGCAATAGCATAAGCAAGAATGACCAATAAAATGTTTTCATTGATAGTGCAGTTTAAATGATTTGATATTTCAATTTAAATTATACGTATGTACACTGACTCCTTGTGCGGACGGAAGATAATTGATTCCATACCAACACATTTGTAATAAGACAAAAGAGACCAATAAAATAACCAATGCCGGACGTGCCTTTAATGGCTTTCCCAATCTGAAATGAATATATGCCAGATAAGCAAACCAAGTCGCTGCCGCCCATGTTTCTTTCGGGTCCCAAGCCCAGTAGTGTCCCCAAGCTTCTTTCGCCCAGATAGCTCCTGTAAGCATACCTAATGTCATAAATGCCAGACCTACATAAGTGAGGTTATCGCACAAATCCATTTCTTTCCGTTCAATCTTTTTCTTCTTGAACCAAAGCAGATAAACAGCCATCACCGTCGCCGCTCCCAACATAGCGTAAGCAAACATATACACAATGACATGAGGAGCAAACCACGGACTTTGCAAAGCAGGCATCAATGTTTTATTGTGAATCTCCGGTTTGAAGATATTGATACAGATAAAGACGAACGAAAGGATGCAACTGAAACTAAGAATCCATTTGTACTTCCAACGTATGTATGTTATCAATCCCGCCAACGGAAGGAAGAAAGAATACCACAGCCGGGTCTCCCCCATGGTTCGCATCGGAGGGCGTTCCAATGAAATCCACATTCCGATAATGAAGCTGAAAAAAATAGCCAACCCTAAGAAAGTAAATCCGTAAGCCCATCCCGGTTTTGTTCCTTTCCAGGCAGCAAAAGCTCCTAAAGCCCAACAAACCAGTGCAGCTATTGCAAATAGTATAAAGTATTCCCAATTCATGCTTTGTCCTCCTCTTTTCTCTTTTGTGCACTGACGAACAAGCTGACAGCTCCTGCCATCATCATTATAATTCCTGCATAAACGACCGGTAGCCACGGATCGCGAACCAGTTCGAAGACACTGACATCGCTCCATCGTCCTTTTGTCTCGTCGTAGCTAAGTTGATAGATTTTCCATCCTTCTATCTCCATCGGACGGTTCACTTCAATGGTACCTTCCGTTATCGTTCCTTCTTGTGTGTAAATTTTCACTTCCGATGCAAATCGCTGCGGTTCCCGTTCCGGCATCACAAGACTGGTTAAAGAATCCAGTCGGATTGCCTTATAAGGAAAAAGAAAACTGCCACAGCTTACCCAGCCTTCTTTTATTGTTTGATTCTTCTGATTGACTGCTTTCAGATAAACAGCATAAGTTGCTCCCATCGAATGAAATTCTGTAAACTTCAAGGTATCTTCAGTAGCCACAGAAGCTGCCATCGGGATAGATTGTTCGATTGTCAATTGCCAGTCCTGCAATGTTCCCTTTATCACTCCCTCTTCCAGCAATACATGTTCAGGAGATTTTTCGGGAAGCGTACGCCCGGTTTCGTTGTCAATCAGCATCAGTTTTGGAGGATATTCGTCGATAGTAAAATCCTTGAGTTCGATAGCCAATGGAAGTTCAATCAGTTGACTTTTATCGTCAGTAGCCCGCCATTCGGCATTGCCCATGCGGGTTGTCATTTTCAACCGTTGCATATCGGCGTTTCCTAAAGTGGCCGCTATCAACGCGACGAATAATCCGATATGATTGAGAAGGAACGAAAGTCGTCTCCACTTAAAAGGAAAGCTGGCACGAAGTATCGTCAGTCCCAATGCAGTGACCATCCAAAAGTAAAGCAGAACGAAAGGCCAGGATGCAATCATCTGTGAGAATCCCAGCAAATCCGTTGAAGCATTTGGAGCATGACCGGAAGGAGCTTGCCGGATAAGTCCCATAACTACCGTCATGCCGACCACCCACAACAAAGCGGAGACGGCAGCGGAATAATGGCTTAACCAGCTGAATAAATACACACGTTTACGAAGAAGGTGCATGACTATCAAGGCAATGATATAAACCACCAGCACAATCACGTTGACCGGACAGGCAAACAAATCCCAGTTGATAGCACCCACTGTCATTTGCAGCAATATGCCTATTATCAGTAATCCTGTGCCAATCGTCAGCCCTTCTTTATAACTCCACGGTTTGCTCCACATATATATCTATGCTTATATTTGTTTTATATCTGCGCCAAACGTCCATTTTCTTTCGCTTTCTCCAACCAGGCGGGAACGGTTATTTTCAGGAATTTCTCTTTCGCTGCTCTTTCAGCGTCCATATCCAAGCCGATGTATTCCTGTGCTTTTGCTTTCGTCGAGATGTCCGGCATCGGAACATCACCAGTGTATCCGTTCTTCGCCAATACTTTGGATACGGCAAGACGGGCTTGCATAGCACGGTCGAGTCCGTGAGAAAGGATCCTCTGAATTTCCTGCGGTGCATGGAAAGAGCCGCCGTGTGAAGCCACTCCGAAATCCCAACGCCATTGTGCCTGACGAATCAATGCGAGAACATCTTTCATTTGAGCTTCTGTCGCTCCATTATCCCAAGCAAATTTAGCTTCGATATGCGCTTTCGCCAATTCCTGTTCCAAGCGGTTACGAATTTCGTTCGCTTTGCGTTGGCGTTCGTAAACGTTATTGCGCAAAGTCTCTTCGCTCTCGCGATGGCAAACCTGACAGGTACGATCAATCATAGCCAATGGGCTCTGAATATGGTGATCGCTGAATTTCACACCACCTTCACTCTTATACGGCATGTGACAATCGGCACAAGAAACACCTCTTTGCCCATGAATACCCATTTGAGCAATCTCATAATCAGGATGCTGTGCTTTCAGAATCGGAGTACGACTCAATTTATGGATATAATCATAGAACCCGGCCTCATCATAATAAGCCTCCATATCTTCTACCGTGAAACCTTTATCCCAAGGGAAAGTCAGGTATTTGCCATCACCTTTGAAGAAATATTCAACGTGACATTGCGCACAGACCAATGAACGCATTTCTTGCGGAGTAGCTTTGGTGATGTCTTTACCTTGGCGTTGGAAAGCTTCAATCAAAGCCGGACGGCTGATATGAAGATTCATTGTTTCCGGGTCGTGGCAATCAGAGCAGCCAATCGGATTTACGATTTCGGCCCCCATAGCTCCCCATTTATTATTATAGAAAGAATCGACACCCAATGCTTCCATCATACGGGGAACATCCGGACTTTTACAAGTCCAGCAAGTAGACGGTTGCGGACCATCCGTCGGGTTCACAGGTGCACCGGTACGTAACGATGCCGTAATATCCTCAATAGCATGCATGTGCCCCCGTGGAGTAGAATAATCTTTAGAGAAAGCGTATCCCGCCCATAGAATCACCATTTCAGGACGTTTTTCCAAGGCATCCACAGCTATATTCCCATTAAATTCGCTTTCAAAGTCAGTCTTTGCAGTTTCCGTCCAAGTTTGATATTCACGGGGGAAATCATCCTTGAATAGTTCATTTCGCGCTTCAATCCCCTTGATGACGTTTTTACGGTTGTTGAAAATGCTGGCAACTTCCGCCCTCCGTTCCATCAACGCAGAAACGCATAATCCCAAAACAAATACAACGACCATTGAACCTCCGAACAACAGCCATCCTTGCCATGATTTTAATTTCTTTTCCATTGTATATCGGTTTTATTATTTTATTACGTATTTCATTTCCTATTTATCTTTCTGATTCACCATCTTCCGGAGCCATTCGGGAACGGGCGATTCCGGAAGAGGAACAATAGCTCCCGGAGTGCCGGACAGAGAGTTTTTTCCACCATGAGGAACATCACGATGGCAATCCCAGCAAGCCTTCCCCTCTCCTACTTGTGACATCATATAATCAATCTTCCCCGTCTTCACAAATTCCGTATTGAGTTGTGTATGACAGCGAATACAATTATTCATTATCACTTCGGAACTGGCTTCATGAGCCTGAATCACCTGCGGCTCGCTTTTGGTAAGAAATGCAGCCACGTGTTTCATACCGTCCCCCCCTTTAAAGGTCCATTTTTTCACAGCATTTTCATGCGGTACATGACAATCATTGCAGGTAGCATTCCGGGCATGTGAGCTATGAAACCAAGTTGCATAGTAAGGAGTCATAATATGACAGTTCACACAGGCAGCCGGGTCATCTCCAAGATAGGTATGCGCCCGGAGCATGTACATAAACAATGCCCCTCCCCCCACAATAACACCGCCAATGATGACAGCCGCTACCTTCCATTTAAAAGAAGGAAAGAGTCGATTTATTATTGGAAACTTCATCATACGAAATAGAATTTTTCACAAAAGTAAAGGATTGGAAACAAAAAAGGTGTAATATCTATTACACCTTTCGAAAGAAAAAATACTCTTTATACAAAAAACAGCCTATCTATCGTCCTGTAGCCAACAGATATTCCAGTTCCTTTATATAGTTGTCTATTCATTATGATGGTGGTCTTCATCTTCCACCTCATTGCTCAATTTAATATTGCGCGCGATATAAGATTCGTTGCCTGCGGCATCTGTGCAATAAACCATCAAATGATAATCCCCTGCAGTCGCATTGGCTGGTATTACAATATCGTGATGATGAATATGTGCTGTTTTCTGTCCTGACACATCATACGATCTGTTAAAACTAAAATCTACTGTTTCCTGCACAGCCCTACTATTACCGCCGTGTGAATGATGGTCGAAATTGCTATGAATTTCGATCTTATAGGATTTCAGCATGACATCATCCGACAAATCCATTTCAAAATGAACTCCATGTTCGTTTCCGATCTCCAATGCCTGACCTTCTTCCGGTTCATGAAGTTCAATCAAAGGTTTGATCGTATCGCTGGAGTCATCATTATCACAAGAGGAAAACATGAAAGTAACTGTTGCCAAAAGGCTAACCATTGGGAGATAAAATTTATTTTTCATTTCAGTAATTTTTTAAATGGAACTTTGATTAATATCTGGAAGTTACGTCCCGGTTCGGGAATCTCAACTTTCCTGTAAAAACTAAGATGATTGTAATATCGGGTATTGAATATATTCCGGGCGGTCAGGGTAATTTCAATTTCATTATTTCCACCTATCGGAATGTTTAAAGATCCGCCCAAATGGAAGAGATTTGCTCCGGCTGTACGGTCTTCGTTACGGTCCACTCTATTTTGCCGAGCAATGCTCTGCCATTCTGCATACAACATATACCGGTTCTTTTGCCAGGTTAATGTATTGCGCATAACAGGTGGCGGCGAGAAACTCAATGGAATATGTTCATCACAATTATAGGTGTAAACGTATTCAGCGGAAATCCGATAATTGAAGTTACGCAGAAAATCAACATCTACGGTAGCTTCAGTTCCTGCGAACAGTGCTTCCGCTCCGGTATAGCGATAGATTTGTCCGGCATGAGGCAATACAGACCACTCTCCGGTAGGACGCAGAAAGATGTAATTGCTGAACCAACTGACAAATGGAGAGACGGAGAAAGAAATTCTCCGGTACTTCAGATGATAAGAAGCGTCCAGTTGCCAGCCCTGTTCCGATTTTAAATTGGCATCTCCCTGTTCATGGCGGAAAGTGCCGTGATGTACTCCGTTGGCAGCCAACTCATTCGCACCGGGCAGGCGGAAACTACGCCCGATATTCACCTTTACCAGATGCTTGTCGGAGGGAGTCCATACCAATCCCAGAGAAAGAGAATAATCACCATAGTGTTTTTTCACCTGGTGACTGTTCCACTTATAAAGGTCTATCTGTTCCTGGGTATATCCCTGTTTTTGAAGATAATCGGCAAGGTAAACATCTTCATGCGAAGAAATATTTATGTATCCGTAGTCATACCGAGCTCCTCCGCTGACGGAGAGCACATTGTTAGGTCTGTACGTTGTAAGCCAGAGCATTCCGGTGGTGGAACGGTGATATTCGGGCAATAAAAACGAATAGCCGGCAATGTCATTCCGTTGATGCTGTCCATCCCACCCCAATGTATGTTCCCATGAAGAAGATCCGATAAAACGAGCTTTCACTGAAGCACTGAAGGTGTTCAGATTAAATGCGAGTTCTTTGTCGGGGTCTTTCTCTGGTGCGGGTTGCGAGCCATAGTGAGTATGGAAAGCACTCCATTCTTCACGGTGATTGTTCTGGAAACCCAAATCACCTGACAAGATCAGTTTCTCCCACGCATATTGCTGATGGATGGTCACCTTCAGGTGATTCACTTTGCTATAAGGCAATTCGATATTACGGCTATCTCCATCATCTTCCACACGGGACGCATCGGGTATGCCATGCGCTCCGGGGAAGAAACCTGTCTTTTGATAGACATTACTCACGGAGAAATTCGCTCTATATGCCCTTCGCTGATATTGGGTAAAGAGTCCGATATTGCGTTCAATGCCTGCTGTATTCTTCAGTTTACGCCCATAGATGGGGATTCTCTGTGTCAGGTAGACAATAGAATCCGTAGGAATATGATAGTCGCCGAAGTGCTGTTCCGAATAACGAATGTGAGAGTACCAGGCATTTTTTTTGATTCCCAGCATCAGTGATCCTCCGACGGTTCCATTGACTGATTTACCAAGCAGTGTGACATCTCCAAACACCCGATTATCCATAGGCACGGCCGGTGGAACGACATCTATCACTCCTCCCATCGCATCACTACCATAAAGCAATGAGGAAGGGCCTTTCAAAACATTGACCGCTCCTATATTGAAGGCATCCAATTCCAAACCGTGATCGGCTCCCCATTGTTGTCCTTCCTGCTTGATTCCGTTTTCCAATACGGCAATCCGGTTGAATCCCATTCCGCGAATCATCGGTTTGGAGAATCCCGAACCGATATCCATTGCTTGCACTCCGGGAATATTCTCCATCGCTTGCATGAAGTTTCCTGTAAAATGTTTGCGCAGAAAATCCTGATCTGCTACATCAACCGTAAGGGCAGACTTTTTAGCTTGACGTTGCTGGTACGTTTCGGTCACCACAACATCAGGTAAAAGCATACTCTTGATTGAATCGGATTTCTGTGCGTGGACGGGTAAGGCTACAATCAGCCCCAGTACGCCCGAAATAATTCCGATACGCATCAATTACAATCTTTATTTAATATGTAAAATGAATGTGAGGACAGGTTACAGTGAATCTGTCTTCTTCGTAAATTTGAGTATGTAATTATGCGACAGGGGGTGCACGCAGTTGATGCGAATAAGTCCGTTTACAAACGACCTTATCCTGGTAAATGATTGGCTCGTAAGGCACGAGCGTTAATGTACAATGAAATTCTACCGGTGGGGGTTCAGTAAAGAAAGAAAGGGAGTATTGACATATCGCACAATCATCGGATGACTTGTGAGAGTGCCCGGCATGAGAACATGACTTTTCATCCTCACTTCCATGATAGTGAAAGGTCTTCACTACAAAGAAAGGAATGAATGTCATAAACAACACCCACGCTATGTATGCTCTTATTTTTCTCTCGTGATACATTCTCCCTCTATTGGTTATATAGAATAGTGGGAACAAATATAGGCGTATGAAAGTGAACGGACAAATTATCAGGCTTAATATGTGTTATTTAAAGAATCTGTAACAAACGAAATCTAAATTTAATTCACTACTTTTGCAGTATTGAACATTTTAAATTTAAAACAATGAATGAAAACGACAAGTTAAATATCCTGTGGACAACGGACAATAAAGATACGATCTTTAATATGTTGTCAATGTACGTAATAAACTCTAAAAACAGAGGTTGGTGGAAACATATAAATGTAATCCTTTGGGGAGCATCGGTAAGATTAGTGGCAAACGATACACAAGTTCAGACAGAAGTATTGGAAATGCTACAATCAGGAATTACAATTGAAGCATGCCAGGATTGTTGCAACAATTTTGGAGTAACTTCAATTATTATCAATTTAGGTATTACCGTTAGATACATGGGAGCTCCACTAACAGAATGTCTGAAAAATGGAGAAAAAATACTATCTATTTAGGAACCTGTTTTTAAACTAGATACTACATCTCTTTCAATGTCCAAGTAAGGATTACAAAACTATAACAATAGAACATTACGCATTGTTTTATTAGGAAAAGTCATGTAATATTTATCTTTTAAAGTTATTACACCCCAATAAAACAAAATGATAGAATAAAATCTTATATCAAAAACGTTCTGTTTATCAAGTTTCTTTGAAAGGTCGGCTACATTATAAGGCAACTCATCATCAATAATCAGTGCATCCAACATCGCTTTCGCGTTATCCAGTGAAAGGGTAAGCCGACGAATCCAATTAATATCGGTACGTAGATTTTCATCTACCAGTTCGTCGGGAATACTACCAGCATTGGCCGCAAACTTCTTGAAGAAATAAGTCAGGATAGTAGCATTGAACAACCGATCACCATTGGGACGGAAACGATAACCATCGTAGTTGCTCACAATTAGCTGCCAGATTTCATCGAAACGTTCCTGTCCTGTGGAGTATTTGTCAAGTACATAACGCAAGTATGTCTCTGTCTCTTCGTATGTAAACCCGAGCATATTCAGAAAATTAGGTTCAAGAGTCAATATCTCTGCTATGTTATATCCACTGGTCAAATCATCCATCGTAGCAGGTAATACACCTGTACAGAAACAGGTACGGATACTCCCCTCACCTATTCCGGCTTTTATCACTTTAAAGAAAGTACGCAAAAAACTGTCATTCGTCGTCACTTCCTCATAAAGCGGATCGTTGTATGCTGTAAGCAACTGATTAGTGAAGTTATCATATTCATCAATCAATAGATAAACTTTTGGAAATTCATGAGAACGGGCATAATTAAGAACTTCTTCCAACATTTTGGAAGCGTCTCCCCGAGTAGTAAACTGAAAATCACCGAACAAATCTCTGTTATGCTCTACCATCACATCTACCGAGCCACAGTTCAAATCATTAAAGTTTTGAGCCAACCCTTCAATAGTATCCGCCATTACCATTTTCGAAAAATCGTAGCGAATAATCATATAACTGTTATGCTCTTTTGTCGGATGGTTACCTATCCAGGTTCCCCCAAACAGTTCTTCAAACCGATGCGCTTTTGTACGGTCATAATAGCAAGCTAATGTAGAAACCAACAAACTTTTTCCAAAACGACGGGGACGGAGAAATACAGGAGCATTATAATCCTCTAATTTAGGAATATAATCAGTCTTATCAACATAATAAAAACCACGTTCACGCAAATCTATGAAATCCGCTACTGCATAAGGAATAGTTATTCTTGCCATAATCTTACTATTTTCTCTATATACAAACAAAGGTACAAAATTGTTAGCAAAAAGAAGGACAATTACTTATTATAATATTATTCTTCCTGTTTCCATACATAAAACACATTCCTTCCCGCCCCTCTCTTACGCAGTTTTCCCTCCTGAATAAAAGTATTCAAATCATCAACAGCTTTCAGCCGGGCTACTCCTGTCAGTCTGCTGTATTCTATGCGGGTGATTCCTCCATTCTTCTTCAGAAACTCCTGTAACATTTGAAGACGTTGCTCGATAGGTATCTCCGTTTTACTGACAGTCCGTCCCGATTTGGGCACACGTTCAAGTCTCATTTCCCGTCTTACCTTCAATTTAAAATTTTTGGAGGTACGCAAGTGTACATTGTCAAAACAGATAGATTCGGAACGGATTTCTTTTTTAGTCATTACCTTCTGAGTGCATTTCAAAGAGACACTAAGATGTCCCAGCTCTCCAAGCTCCACAATATAGCCACGCGCCAAGAGACTACCAAGTTCATCTATTACAGCCCCCAACACCCCGTCAACCATATTCTGGGGAAAATGTTGATAACGTGACACACGTTCTATAAACTCTTTTTGGGAATAAGTCCCGCTCGGAACTATCCGCGCATGAAGGGGTTGCTTCTCGCCGGTATTCTGAACGTCCGGTGTCTCATACAAATCATAATACGCACTCATAAGCAGCTATATTTTATTGATTATCATTTATCATTTTCTTGCCTGATATTTAATCTCTCTTATACCAATCATTAGTTCTTGGCTAGCATATATTTATTCGTCTGACTATAGTGTAACTTGCATCTAACTATAGTTATTCTTTCGTCTGACTATAGTTAGACGAAAAAGTAACTATAGTCAGACGATTAGTTTATTGCATACAAAGATATACTTTATCGCAATACAACTTATAAATATTAGGAAGAAAAGATTCAGTTAACCGCTAGAAATTAATCACCCAACAGCAACTTAGTCACAGCAGCCGTATTCAAAGCCCATTCACGGGTATATACTTCATCGGCTTCCGGTGTATCAGCCAACTTCAAACCCTGTGCTTGTGCTTTGATTGCCAACAGTTCGCCCACAGTGGTTTTGGCTTCCAGTTTATCCAGATACTTTTCAATAGTCTGTGTATCCAAAGAAAGAACCGTCTGTCCGCCGAAAGGAATTTCCAACCATACCACTTCCCGTTCCTTCACTTTCAGGACTCCGAAAACAAGTCCTTTCTGCACGCTTTGAGAAACTCGCACCTGATGCTGAACACAAGAAGGGTCATAAGCCACTCCGTTTCTCTCCGATATTTTCATCGGGTAAGCGGAGTTCATCCAACCTACCACCAGATTAGGAGAGATAGCCCCATTGCTATACGCATTGCAGGTGAAAGCAACATATTGCGCACCTACACGGCTCAACTCATTCAAATCCAATTCGATATACTCGGCAGTACCTTTCTTGTCGGGGATGCTTCGGATATCTCCGCTATGTTTAGCACCAATAACAGTCAGATTGAAGTAGGAACATACTTCTGTCGTTGAAGGCAAAGTGATATGACAACTCAAGTCCATATCCAAATGCTGTGCCGGAAGTCCTTTTCCCCATTGCATAAACAATCGAACTTTATCTCCTTCCACCGGGAAACGTGTACCCTGCAAGGCACAGGAAGTATCCTGAACCGTTTCGCTACGGTCGCCGATAGACAATGGAATATGAAACAACATAGGATCAATATACATACTTGCGCTTCCACTCCCGACACCCGCATTAGCAAAGCGGGCAGCAACAACCTCTTTACACAAATCCTGTACCTCTTTCACCATCTCTTTAAGCTGGTCTTCCATATAAAGACTCACCAAATAGTGAGGCTCTATCAAAAGCGCATTACCACCTAAAGGCTTCACCATTCTCTTATGTCCTTGCTCAAAGTAACTCTCCGCATACATACCCAAAGTGACCACCAAACGAGCCGGCAACAAATGAACGACTTCTTTAAATGCCGTCAACGTCTCTTCCGGACCGAACCAAAGCATATTGGCAAACAAGGAACGTGCAAACATACCCGGACGTTGCTTCAACAAAGCGAATGTCTGTGTCGCATCTGCTTTCAAACGGCTACGCTCCACTTCTCCCTGCCAAACTGTATATGCCTGACAGTAGAATACGTCCATCAACTCTTTCAAATTTTCGAATCCCGGTTTACGAGCATATTCCGCCAAACGCAATGCACGTATCATACGTACCCACATTTCCCTTTTCGGATGCATCATTTCACAAGACTTCTCCGGTGTCATCGCCAAATTGTTCAACCAAAGAGCCACCATTTTACACTCGCGACGGGTATATTTCAGTTTTAATTCTTCCCGCTTTGCCTGGGCAGCCGAACGGCTTTTATCCAAAGCATTGCACAGATGTGCATTGTTTCTACCCGCTTTACGAATGAGGGTCTTAGGCTCTATGATTTGCAAGAATCCGGTTTTCTTATACCACAAATAACGCAATATATCATTCGGAGCAGAGAAATAAATCTGCGCTTCCTGTGCCCTATCCTGCTCTACCAGTGTGTCGATCACCAGCATCAGAGTTTCTTTCATCTTGATTCCGACTGCCGGCAACGGAAGTTCAGCCAGCAAGATTTTCAAGCTGTCCGCTTGTGTTGCATCAAGGGCCGTACGTGATTCCAGCAAGTCACCAAAGAAAACATTCAGTTCTTTTTCCTGCCAAAGTTCCAACACTTTCAGTTTACTGGCTTGTCCGAAATATTCTGTAGATGCCGTTTCAAACGGAGTTCCGCAGAACGGACAACCGTTGTATCGTTCCAAGGGGAATGTATTATCAGGAATCACGTGTCCGCAAGATAGTTTCACCCCTTTCTTACTATTGAACATGTTAGCAAGCCATGTAATCCAATGATCCAAACGTGTTTCTCCGGTAGGTGTATCCCAGCCTTTCACCAATGGAGCCCAGTTGAGTGACACGCCCAATACTTCTTTCATCACCTGAAGAATCTCCACCTGTTGTGCCGGATACAACTGATTGACAGCATGCAGCAACTCTTCGGATAAGCTATATCCCACTTTTCGAAGTTGAGCAACCAATGTTACAGTAGTCGAAGTCAATGCTTCGCGCTTTTCTGTTCCTTCTATCGCTGGCAAATAAATTGCATGTTGCCTGATAGATACTTTCAACAAATCTTTTTCATACGTTGTGTTTTTTTAAGTAAGGTAATCGGAAGACTGTGAATCAATGGTGCATTCCTGCGGTTTTGAAGTAAGTCTTCCTTGACCTTAGTTTATAAAAAAGAGGTAGAACAGGCCGGAGTCGAACCGACGACCGTAACTACCCACTGAGCTACTGCCCCTTTGCGAAACTGGAAAAACGGATAATCGTACTGGTATGTTCTACCTAAAAGAGTGTGTTGAAGTAACCCGTACTTGACCTGTTTTCTTGTTTCTTCGACAAAGATAGATGCAGTGATGCGCAGTCTTTTTGCGTAACTCAAACTTTTTTTCGGAAAAGGGGACAATCTCTATATGATTTAAAATATAAAGTATCTTGTTTTATATTTCTTGTTTAATAAACGCTGGCCGATTGAATAACAATCTTTTCCAGCAACTTCTGCATCTTTCCAATCACCGGTTCTTTATCAAGCCCATATTCTGTCGCCATCACTCCCATCTGCGGAAATGTCACCCAAACACTGCCTTTTTCATCTTCCCATACAGAAATTTTCAGAGGTAATTCGATAGAGATACTTGGATTGTCCTGCATCAATTTGGTTCCCACTTTAGGAGAGCCAAAGACAATGACTTGATTCGGACGTAGTTCAAGACCAACATCTTGAGCATTCTTGCCGTGGTCGAATTTCGCAAATACTGGGATTCCCATATTTATCAATGTTTGTTCGATACGTGCCATTGTCTCTACTACACCGAACTGGCTTTCATAAGTATAAAGCAAGTTATCATTTGCCCCCGTCCCCATTTTATCACTATCGAAAGCCGCGGCTATTTTACGTCCCAAGTTCGTTAAATCAACGCCTTCTTTATTGGCAAGGAGAGTGACACAGACCAGTTCGGAAGCATCTGTAAAACGGCTCAAGAAAGCAGAATGCCCGGAAACATTTCCTTTGATATCCATCAAACCTTTGTGGTTATAAAACTGCCAACCAGCTATGGCGGGAACTATTTTTCCATTGGCAAGCTTCGTAGGCTTATAAATCAAGTCACGATTCTCCGGTTTGGCAATCAGCACACCTCCGGCAAGAGCGATATCCCAATGACTCACATTCTCTGCGGATGCCCAAATATCCGAAAAACCTTTCATTGCTGTCGGGCTCACAGAAGGAGCCTTTACAAGCTTCCCATCTTTCTCCATGTATCCGGTAGTTGTTTCCGACGGATTGATATAGTCTTTGTTCTTTTTAAAAGTCTGATGCACATTGGCAGTAGTCGTTACATCTTCCTGTTTCACTTTTGCCAAATCCTCACCAAAATAAGTTTGTTGCAGCCCAAGATAGTCAATCTGATACTTTTTCACGAAATCATGATACGGCATTTTGCCTGCTTTTTCAATGATAGAAGCCAGTAACAGGAAGTTTGTCGCACTTTGCTTCACATTAGTACCAGGTTCAAAAGCCAAAGGAAGACTTTCGACTGTCTTAATCAGTTGCAAGGGCTGATAATCTTCCGACACATTGAATCCCGCCTGCGCACGGTAATCCGCAATACCGGAACTGTGCTGCAACAATTGAAGAATACTGATACTTTTCCAATTTTCCGGAATATCCTTAAGATACTTTCCGATAGGATCGTTCAGTTTCAATTTCTCTTTTTCATATAGTTGCATCACCGCTACAGCAGCGTAACCCTGTGAAATTGGTCCTACCGGCCAAAGAGTTTTTGCCGCAGCCAGATTTCCTTTTTCAAAATCTGTCACTCCATAGCCTACAACACGCGGAATGTAAGGAGCCTGAACAATGGCAAGTGTCATACCCGGTATCCCCTGCTCTTCCATAAATTCGTAAATCATCTGATCAATAGCCTTTCCTTGGTAGGCTACATGTACATTTCCTCTCCCTGCCTGTGGCAGTTGATTTTCATACTTCTTCATAATACTTTCTCCTCTCTGAGCTAAAATCATTCCCGACATTAGTAATGCTGTTAGAAATAATAAATTCTTTCTCATAATTCTCCATTTAATAAGTAGTTTATTCTATTGTTTTTCTGATGTTGCAAAGATATGAGGTTGAAAATAGATAAGAAATGACGATATAGCATATATAGTTAGCTATTATTCCCGAAAGAGGATTATTATAGCTTATCTTTGTGGAGAGACTGGGTATAGAGATGCTATACGCTTCTTCTCTCTGCCTGATAACTTGATATAGATGTACGAATGTAAACAGAAAACAGGCAATTACGAATTATACAACATACGATTGTGTTATTGGCTGCCAAAGGATGAAATTGTATAGGATAGAGGAAAAAACTAACAGATTCCTTTGTGAATAATTAGACAAAACCGTATTTTTAGAGGCATAATTATATATAGCAAAACAATATGAATATAATTTACTGATAAACAAAACATTAAAAATCCGTTGGACGATATTTTGAAGAAGAGATTTAATAAAATACTTAGAAAAAATAACAACGAAACATTAAATGATCGCTGTTAGCATAACGTTAGCAACTGATTAAAACAGGTGAAATATGGAAATAAACTTTATAGCAAATGATATAGTATATGAAGTAACAGAAGACAATTCATATTTAGTCGGTTTCGCAGATGATAAGAATGAACCCAAAGAATATGTAATTGTCGAAAGAGCATTAGAGTTTGATGAACAGGATATTAAATTGGGTATGGATTCATACTACTTTGAATATTCAGATCAATCTAATTCTGGTTATGGTTTATGTAGTAAAGTCGTCATACGTCAAAATGAGATTGTCTTTTCAGTAAAACATAAATATGAAGACGATATTACTTCAATAACTGTGTCATATAAGGATAATGCAATTGAAGATATAAAAGAGTATAGAAAAATGCTTTCAAATATCTTTGGAGATATTTTGATTATTGAATAAGTTGCTAACAAACAGCACTACTGCTTAAAGCGGAACGCTGCTGGACATTATCGACAGAGGAAAAAATGAAAGTATTATAGAATAGCAATAAATATGATTAATCAAACCAAGATTTTTAAATTTATAATCCCTATTGTAGTATTTATTCTATTGTATGCTGTCTCAACAATTAGAAACAACAATGTAAGAAAGGATGGCATATATTCTATAGTAACTCTTGTTAAATACAGTTCTGCTTATAGAGGGCAAAGTGCAAAATATGAATTTGTATATAATAAGACTTTATATAAAGGAAGTTTTTTTATATCATTTGCCGAGAGTAAAAACACTCCAATCGGAACCCGTTACTTTGTAACATTCTTAGCAAAAGCCCCCGACCGACATCTAATATTAGACAGCGTACCATCTTGGTTTACTCTAAAAGCACCAGATAAAGGATGGAAAACATTACCTACACAAAAACAACTACGAATAATGATGAAAGATAGCTTGAATTAAAATGCTGACACCGAACTTAATTTGTAAATTAATAAACGAAAAATGAAACAGAATGAGGTTAATTCGTGGGGAGTTGTGCAAATGTATAAGCCCTACCGTTGTAAAGAGGGTATTTATTCTTATATACCTGCCAAGTCATTCAAGCCTTCCCGTAAAATAGAGGAGAATATGATTTTTTCATATAGCCTGTTTTTATCTAATATTCCGCACTATGACGGGAAAAAGAAACATTCCTCCCAACAGATAAAACTATTTTTATCAGTTATCAGAAAGAAGTGTATATTGCATTGGAAAAACATCTGAAAGAAATAAAATACAATGAATAAAAGAATTATTTCATTTATCTGTGCAGGGTTGGTCACAACAAGTTGCGTATCCTCACTCTGTTTCTATGATTATTTTGCCCACGATGGCATTACCAACAATCCCATCTATTGGATTTTCGACTTTTTCCAGTTATCCATACTACTGGGACAAGCCGGAATAGGCGTTTATGCTATCAATGCGCTTCTACGACAGAAAAAAGAAGCAATTTCTTCTCTAGGATATTTTGCGGCTCACGTATTTCTGCAAAATATAACTCCCTTGCTCCAAGCATGGTCTGCGGCTGTCATTACGGAATATCCGCAATGGTTGCTGATAAGTCAGGTCGGTTTTAGCATTGCTCTTTTTACTGCTTTGTTCATCATTCAGTCTGCATCCTTATTCAAGAAGTCTGAATATATTCCCCGGCTGTTGATGGCTGCATTTTATATCAACTGCGTATATACGGCACTTACCGTCATCGGATTAATTATTACCCTGTAATGATTGCATATAAACAGAATCCAGAACAGCACCTTCCCAATGAATAGCAGGCGGGTATTGTTTCCAACCTTTTTCCGGCGGGGACAGCACCCATGTGGGGACAAACTCGTCCCCCAAAGCCTTATTGTATTCAGGGTTGCTGACGGCATACCTCACTATGATACGCAAAGGATTGCTGACACCCAAAAATTTAGGATATGTCGTTGTAGTATTATATTTCACCCCATCCACATAAAAACCGAACTGGCGTACCTTATGCCCCCCTTTAATGACACCCGACACTTTTTCATAAGTGGCTAAAGTGTATCGATTGCCTTCTGCCAACGCACGGGCTTTATGTATGCTATTATACCATGTCCAGCCGGAACCTGACATTGCGAAAAGATATAAAAGGTAAATGGATAACGAAGTCTTTTTCCCATCCGTAGCCCACTGCTTTTTCAATAGCGAGCCTACTATCATAACAAAAGCCCCCACCCCTAACAGGGAGACACAAACCAAAACCGGAATATTCATGTACTCTATCATACTGTTTTAGAATATTCTTTTCTTCAAATAATATACCCAAAAATCAATAGCTTTGCCAATAACGACACCAAAAACACTAAGTGCCAACGCTATGTAAGCTGCAACAATGAACGGTTGTTCGTCTATCCACTTATTGACAAGTACGGACATCCGGGAAAAGACACCACCCGCAACAGTCAGAACGATGGTCAGGGCAATATGTATCTCCACCAGCTTATCCTGTCTGTTTGAATCTATTTCGTCATCTTTTAAATACCTGACAAGCCACAGGCACGGAACAAACAGAAACAACATGAAAAATGCAATAATCGCCATTTCTTCCCCGGAGATTTCATGCAATCCTCTGCCGAAAAAGCGAAAACCGAATATTATTGCTATACAGGAAGTTATCATTTATGCCACTATTTTTAGTTTGTATTCTTAATCGTACATTCTTTCTCAATAGCCTGACAATTCGTTTCCCGGCTATCCTAATTCTTACCACCGAAAGCGCATCTACGGAGAATAGAATTGTATCGGCTTTGTTACTAATAACTCCTGATTCATATCGGATTCTTTAGTTTACAAAGTTACGGATATGACAGAAAAAAGGCAAATTTAAATCAAGAAAAGATAATAAACACGCGGATATACGATATTGATAACAATAACAAACAGCACTTCAATCTGCAAAGCAAACATCCGGAGATACCTGTATCGTTTCAATAGAGATCAACAATTAGACTGATAGGTACTTTCAACTAATCTTTTTTCATACATTGTGTTTTAAGTAAGGTAATCGGAAGACTGTGAATCAATGGAGCATTCCTGCAGTGTTGAAGTAAGTCTTCCTTGACCTTAAGTTGATAAAAAGAGGTAGAACAGGCCGGATTCGAACCAGCAATATCCACCGTTAAGAAGTAAGCCCCGGTTGACCTCATTTCAGATAATCCCGAAGCTACTGTCCTACCTCTATATTTGTTTTTTTGTGGAGCAGGCTGGAGTCGAACCGACGACCGTCTCTACCCACTGAGCTACTGCCCCTTTACGAAACAGGAAAACAGATAATCGTACTGGTAATGTTCTACCTTAAAGAGTGTGTTGAAGTAACCCGTACTTGACCTGTTTTCTTATTTCTTCGACAAAGATAGGCGTAGTGGTGCGCAACCTTTTTGCGTAACTCAAACTTTTTTGCTGTTTTCTCGAAAAAACAGTAAAAAATGAATAAACAAGACTTATTTTGTAAAAATACAGAAGAAATACGAAGACATATAGGTGATAACTCAACAGTTTTCCTACTTTTGTGTATAGTAGAGACATTACTCTCTCCCAACAATAAACACACAATATTATGAAAAGAGCATTTATTTATAAAGATGAGAAATCTCATAAATTTTGGTGGATTGATTATAGTGGCTGTGATTTTGCTGTAAATTATGGTAAGTTCGACAGTATCGGTAAATTTGAAATCAAAGACTTCGATACAGAAGAAGAATGCCTGAAACAAGCAGAGAAACTTATTCACTCGAAAAAGAAAAAAGGATATGTAGAAGACGCCAACTTCGACTTCATGCACAGATTTTATATTGATTCCGAAGAATATGGTTTGCACCCCAAAACTTCTCATCCCCGATTTACCGAACACTTCACGGAAGAACTCTATTATGATTGCGTAGACGAAGAAGCACCTTTTGGTAGCGATGAGGGAAGTGATACGTTAGATTCTCTTGAAGAAACGATCAGAAAAAATCCCAAACTCAACTTTCTTGATTATCCCAAGTATCTGATAGAACACGACTGGGGCATGGAATATATTCCTGTTGAAAGTCTTGACCCCGAAGTGGTTAAAAAACTAGCTTCAAAGAAAGAAATGGATATGACACAAAGCGACATGGTGACTTACGCTACTGCCTTTGGACAAATAAAAATCACTGGGCGTCTCTCACCCAAATTACAAGAACAGGGAGTTAAAGCTATCAAAAGATTAGCTTTACTTTGGGGAAATGGGGTGACCGAGATTCAAAGCAGAATGATTGATGACTTACTTTCATTTCCTATCGACAAGGACTGATAATATGAAACTAATAGGTAGTAAATATATGAGGATAATAGAGATTAGGAACTACACCATGAGGTGTGGTTATTAACGCATTATGTGCAATAATGATGTGAAATATGTTAAAGCAGATATATCAATTTCTAAGAAAAGCAATTATATTTAGAGGTATTATAAATTACGAATTAAAAGATATAATCGTCTCCGGTTATTCGGAGAAACAAGAGAATTTTTATTTGTTTAGTCCAATGTATTGGTGGATATATTTACAGTTTGATAATTTCTATATTGTATTAGATTCTAATAGTGGACATATAACAACAAAAATAGCTGACAAGATAGAGTGTTATTTTGATATTGAAGAAGAGGATAAGTTTACTGTATTTTCACATTCTAAGTGCGAGTATGGATGTGTATTGAAAGTGGAACTATTTACTGATGAAAAGAAAAACTTGATAGGTATAGGATTAATTTTCAACAATCATTATATACTTTTCAACGCATTAGATATTAATGGATTTGTTGTATCAATACATAGTTCCAGAATTACAGCAATACATGATTTTGCGTATATAAATAGTGAGATAGTAGATTAGATAATAACAACCTTGTGAGATACAGATACTATCCGCAAACTGGATGACATTGCAGCAGAACTATGGTACTATGACTGCCCTGATAACGAAGGCAGGGGAGTTGTAAGCCGATATTTAGAGAAACACTTGCAGGACAATTTTGGGAAGTAAATGCACATAACATGCACCTGTTCCGCCTAACGGCGGCAAGCTGCAACCCATTAGCAACCAATCAAATCATTATCGTTATTATGGATATAGAAAGAATACTTAAAACAAGAGAAAATGCAATATACTACGGCATTGGTGAATACCAAAAAGACTGCTTTGGTTGGGTTGGTGGAAATGCTCCAGCTTGTTTTGATGATAAGTATTTATCGGACAAAGATAATCTCTATTTTTATCTAACATTTCAAAACCCTTTAAATCCCAACAAGCAAATATCTATTTTCACTCCGGAATTTGATGTTGCATTGGAATATAACACATATCCCGATTGTAAATTGTTGTTGGTTGAACATGAATTAAGTAGTCAAAGCAAAAGTGATAGATATAAACACCCCGAAATAGATGAAATTTATTCAATATACGAAATGAGTACAGAAAAAGATATGCCTGAAAAAAATTGTGCAATCAAATTTGGGGGTAATGTAATGCCTATTCAATGGGGATTAGATAATGATGGTAAAGTGGTTAAAGATGGAAATAGCTTCATTTTTCAAATCAACGAAATTTGCATGAAAGATATTTCTGTTTTCATGGCTGGCTGTATATATGTTTATGGAAAAATTGAAGGTAATAAAGTCACAAATCCATTTGTGGCATACTGGGAATATTCCTAATAACGATAAATTGATTAATTATTTCAAATAGGTTGCTAACAACGAAAGATAGCATCTGACGATGCTCCTTTCTAACCATTAGCATTAACATGCGACTTAGAAAAGTTAATATGAAAATAATAAATTGGACATTACTTTTTCTTGCAACGCTTTTTTGTAGTTTGGATAGCGTGAAAGCAAGCCCATTGCTGCAAGATACTATACGGGATGCAACCTACCAGCTTTATCCGTTAGGGGTTGCTTGCCGCAACAATGATGTGGAAACCATAAAACAGTTGCTGGCAGCAAAAGATGAACCTATGGCAATGGGTAACGATTGTTACGAGTTTGATATACTCTATACGGCAATCTACTTTGACAAAGAAGATGTACTAAAATATGCCCTTACCAGATACAAGGACATAAACGATAGAGTATATAGCGATGAGTATGGACTTACGCTCCTGACATACGCCTGCAAATTGTCTAACGTAAAGTTAGCCCATATCTTGCTGGAGCATGGCATTAACGTAAATGGTTACCAAAGTCCATGCGACACCTATAAAATATATCCGATTATGGAAGCCATTGCCAATAATAACATAGAACTGGTGAAGTTGCTTTTAGAATATCATGCAGACCTTGATATAAAAGATAGTAACGGCAGCACCCCTCTTGCTTTGGCTAAGGAAACAGGTGTAAAAGAGATTGAAAATTTACTTTTGCAATGGATGAAACAAAAAAAATAATGCTAACAACGCAGGATAACGGACAAGCCGTTCCCTGCTAACCATTATCAGCATAAAACATTAATACAAAAAAGAATGTTGATAATGAAATAGGAAATAAAAGAATTAATTGATTTTTGGCTGTAATTTATCTATATAGCTATGTCACCTATTATTAATAACAATTACCACAAGATATGGGACAAATATCTTTAATTTCAAAGTATGTTGTAAACTTTTAAATAAGTATATAATGTAATCCCGTTATTATCATTACCTTTACTGCCCCATAAAAGTAGCATAATATGAATTTTGAACAATTAGCAACCATTATAACTGACACACATCAACAACTACAACAGAGTGCAGTCAAAGCAGTAAACCAACGGCTGACAGTACGTAATTGGCTTATAGGATTTTATATCGTAGAGTTTGAACAAAATGGTGAAGACCGTGCCACTTATGGTGAACAGTTATTAAAAAATTTGGAACAAAGAATAAATCAAAAGGCTTTAAGTGTGACTCTATTTCAGTGGTCCAGAAAATTCTACTTGTTATATCCACGATTTAATTTGCTAATAAAACATTCATTCATGCTAATTTGTGAGACACCGTCTCATAAATTAATTGTTAATGAAGAAAAACAGATTTATGAAACGCTGTCTCATAAATTACAAAATATTGAAAATGAAGATAATGATGAAAATATACCCGCTGAAAAGTTATTATCTTCTATCTCATTTTCTCATTTCATCGAACTGATGAAGATAGATAATCCTGTTAAACGGTTGTATTACGAAATGCTGACTATACAAACCGGGCTTTCTGTCCGGGAACTCAAACGACAGATAGACGCATTGAGTTATGAGCGTATCGGGTTATCGGGTGATATGGAACATGCGCTGACTACCATACAACAAAAAATACATCCGCAAACCGTAACCGATACAGTCAAGGATGATTATTTCTTCGAGTTCCTGAATATCCCGCAGCAACGTGTTTTACTCCTAAAAGAGAGTGAACTTGAAACTTTATTGCTTGACCACTTACGCGACTTTATCATCGAACTTGGGAATGGCTTTTGTTTCGAGGCAAGGCAGAAGCGCATTTTGATTGGCGATGAATATTTTTTCATTGATATGGTCTTTTATCACCGAATCCTTAAAGCGCATATTTTGTTGGAAGTCAAAATATCTCCATTTGACCATGCCCATGTATCACAGCTTTATTCTTATTTGAATTACTACAAAGCTGAAGTTATGGAGCCCGACGATAATCCACCTATTGGCATTTTATTAGTGACAAACAAGAATGATGCGTTAGTGCAATACGCTACAGCCGGAATGGACGAACAAATATTTGTTTCCAAATATAAATTACAACTTCCAACCGAGCAACAACTCAAAGATTTAATCTTAAAAACCATCCGGCAATAATGCGAAAGAAGTCAAAAAAAAATATAAACAAAGATACATCACACGTGCAGAGTGAGTTGGAAAATGAACATACCTTCCTTCACCATTTATGGATATAAATGAGCGTAAAACGATGCAGGCATCCAATGATACCTGCATCGCATTTTAAGTAGAAATCAGCGGTTTGCATCCTTGCGGTTCTTCACTTCTTCCACAAGTTTGGTAAAGGATTTCTCCTTTTTACGTTTCTCATGTTCGGAAGCAGAAAAGTGCCACGCTTCCCGGCGAAGTTTCAGATAGCTCGCATAAACTTTATAATCTAATACACCACTGTTGACTGCTTCTAAAACAGCACATCCGGGCTCGTTGATATGTTTGCAATCTTTAAAGCGACACAATTCAGCATAGTCAGAGATTTCCAACACTTCAGCAAGCGAATCAGGATTGTCAATGACCAAGCCAAACTCACGAACTCCCGGAGTATCAATTAAAACCCCAGAACCGTTCATTAACACCATTTCCCGGCGAGTCGAAGTGTGCCGTCCTTTTCCTGTAGACAGGCTTATATCAGAGGTTAGCAACACCGATTTTTCACAAAGTGCATTGACCAGAGAACTTTTCCCGACACCCGAAGAACCGACAAACACAACCGTTTCGCCTTCCGATATGGACTTCCGTAACCGGACAATCGTTTCGGGCTGATGAATACTCGTGAAAAATACAGGTATCTGACTGGAGATATGTTTTATTTGTTCCTCAACACTCTGTCTGTCAAAATCTAAATCGGCTTTATTAAGAACCAATACAGAGCTGATATTTTCCTCCATTATCTGAACCATAAAGCGTTCTACCCTGCGAACATTGAAATTATCATCAAGGCTCTGCACAATAAATGCCTTATCGACATAAGAAGCAATGGCCTGCTTATCAGCAACCGTGCCACTTTTCTTGCGATACAATGTCCGCTCACGAGGCAAACTATCAACTATAATCCCTTTATGTTCATCGAACGGTTGAAAAATGACCCAATCACCTGTACAAGGTAATTCATCATCCGATTTTCCATACATCATATTTCCCGTGAGTTCACACTGAAACAATCCGTTTCCGGAAATTACCTCGTAGCAAGTACGGTGTACAATGGAAACACGCCCATGAGCAAGGGCACTATATATTGATTCTTGTTTTAGCTGATTGAGTTTCTCATTCCAACCATAAATAGTTAGGTTATCGTCGGATTTGTGAATTGTTTGATTTTCGTTATTCATGATCTTAATATATAGAGCGCACACGTTGAAAAGCATAACAATGCTTTTCACACCATTGTACGCAAGTTAAAAATTGAATTTATAAAAACATAGAAAACACCCTCGAATGGAATCATCCGAGAGCAAACGAAAGGACAACCTGTGTCAGAAACACAGATTGTTTATCAAACCAAATCCGATTTATTATTTTTAGTCATGCCACAAAGATAGGCATTTTTTATTTGATGGCAAAACGGGCAGTCATTTCATATCTCAACTTGATGACACGGTACTGTTCGGTAGCAGCCGTCCCCATGCTGACATTGCTCTGTGCCTGAAAAGGAAGATAACGGCTTATATTATTATCAACAGGTTCTACAATACGGATCACTTCACCCAATTCCTGCCCCATCGTTTCCACCAAGTAAGATGCTTTTTCACGGGCAGCTTTCAATGCTTCAATCTTACCTTGCTTCCGATACATTGGCAAATCCTTATGCTTCAATTCTCCGATGCGCATGGACTCAATTCCCCATGTGTTGACAGAACGGATAATGGAATTGATCTGCTCAAAATCGGTCAACCGGATACCCAATTGCTTACCTATCAGAAATTCCTTTCCTTTCTGGCGCCAATAATCCCCTATTTCCTGTGTACGGATAGCATCATCCGCTATTCCGATTTTGCGCAAACTCCGACGCAAATCCTTTTCAATCATAGCCAATGGCACTTTCGTCCGAAAATCTTCTTCTTTATTAGATTTACCTGTGTACTCTTCCTGCCAATACTCCTTAATCTGAATCAGAAAATGTATTTCATCCGGAACGACTTCAATCTCCGAAGAACCTGTCACTTCAATATATTTCCCATCACTTTCTTGAGCATTGACAACCATACTCCATGCAAACAAAACAAAAGCTAATAAAAATACCTTTTTCATATCTTTGATTTTATAGTACAACCTCATTTACAGCATCCGAATGATTATATCACAAAGCTATTAAAAAAAACTGTAAAATCGATCTTATCCCAAAATATCAATCAAGCTTTTTCGATCTATCAAAATTATATCTCCATTCTTTACCTTACACTTTGGAGACGTCTTACCGGAAAGCAAAGAAATATTTCCTTCTTCAAACAAATGCTTCAACCGGGTAGTGGAAAGAGAAAAACACCTTTTTATCAATGATAATAATTTCAGGTTCAATTCAAAATCACATTCGATCCGAATACTTATTATCGCGTTGTTCATATTCATAATATCTTCGAAGGAGATATTACTTATCACCTCATATTCAACGCTATCGTAGTCTATTTGAAGCTTGTTCTTACTTGCCATTCCGGCTGAAAAAGCATACTGCCAGGCCACTTCTCTATCATTCATAGAAAAGCTATGAAACAGTTTTTTATCAATCAAGTCCGGTTTGGTACGTGACAGCAAAGTCATATTACAAGTGTTATCGCACTTCACGCACCTGTAAATCAGCCAGACATCAATGTTCTTTTTCTGTGCATTCATTCTGAACTTATCACTGCAATAAAAGCGGTCACTCTCACAGTGGCTGCATTTTTTAATCAATAAAGGAGTATTCTTCACCTTTATCTCCCATGTAAATGTTGTTTCCATAATTATACAAAAGCTATTATCTTTCTTTGTGAATCAAATCTTTTTCTCCGCAAAGTTGGATATTAGCCATTTGTATAATTCACAAGATGTCACAAGACGACATGAAATTTATTTGTCCAGCTCATCCATCATCTTTATAATTTTATCTTTCAACTTATCAAGAAACTGCGTCCGACTCTTCTTCCGGTTTCTGATTTCCAGGAATATGCGATAAAAGTCTCCAATCTCAATATTGAAAAGAGTCTCGCAGCAAAAGGCTATGTCTTTTAAACTGGTATTTCCATTGTTGAAGCATTTGCCCGCATACAGGGCATAGATAAACTCAACCAAAGCGACCTTGCTGTCCGTCCACTGCAATAGCCGGTTTTCTACCATTGAAGTGAATTTCAAATGAAGTTCCTCTGATAATATCTCTATTTGAGCAGACAGGTATTCCGCAAAACGATTGTTGGCTATGATTTCAGCCACACTTGAATCATGCAGGGTAGTGAAAGAAGAATCCCTGTCCAGCAACCCGAAACGGGTGTCTGCCAGAATATCATAGTTTCTTCTGACAAAATATTGTTCGTCGAGTTCCGTCCTGCCGGTACGGTAATAATCATAGAAAGAATTATTCAGGAAGTGTTTTTTCAAGCTCTCCAGTTCCGACTTCAGATATTTGCATTGGGAAGACGGAGATTCGCCGATACGCTTCTTTTCAATCTGATACAAGCGGACATAAAACATCAACAGCCCGGAAATCTGTGGTTTCCAGGTCTTAAAGAAAAGAATCTCTTCTTTCGGATTCGGAAATTGGTATTCGGCAACGGCGGATTTCAACTGAATAAGAGACATCTGTATGACATCAATAATCTGCTTAATCTTATCTAGTGGGGCAATCGGCTGTCGCTCAATTCTTTCAATCTCTTTTTCTATGTTCTGCTTACTATTTCTTACGAAATTTTCCATTCGTTTTCATATCGCATACGTTTCGAGAAACCATGCAGTAAATAATAAAAATAACAAAATGAAAAACCGGTTCGAGTGGAATTACTCAAACGAAAGAAATTAGCCTGTGGTTCGTGAGGCTAATATTAAGCCAGAACAAATTTAAGAGTTGCGCCCAAAATAGTTGCTTTTTGATTTCAAGGGCAAATATAATCGTTTTTTATGATTATATGACGTTTTGGTGAAATTTAAAGAACAAGATATCCGAAAAAGCACAAAAATAGTATCTTTGCCTGCGATTTATTACCAAAGATGTGATAAAGCTATTTTTAATCATTTAATAATAAAGACTATGATTAGATTAAATGTTTTCGTCCGCGTAAGCGAGACAAACCGCGAAAAAGCGATTGAGGCAGCTAAAGAACTAACTGCTTGCTCTTTAAAGGAAGAAGGATGCATTGCTTATGATACTTTCGAAAGCAGTACCCGTCACGACGTTTTCATGATTTGTGAAACATGGCAGAATGCTGAAGTATTGGCAGCTCACGAGAAATCTTCTCATTTCAGCAAGTACGTAGGTATCATTCAGGAATTAGCTGAAATGAAACTGGAGAAGTTCGAATTCTAAATGAAACACGAAGAATAGATATACTATCTATCCAACTATCATCAAAAAGAGAGAGACATTCTTCTTCGAAAGGAAAGAATGTTTCTCTCTTCTTATTTCCAGATCTCACGGGAATAGAACTGTATGAAGTGATTAGTCCAGCTTCTTATGAATAAATGTCCCTTCAATCCAATGAGTTGCGTGATTCGATTCAAATTTCAGCAGCACATAGCCCGGATCGGTAGGACCTCCAGGAAAATGTTCGATAAACCAGTCCTGCCAAAGTTCTTGTTTCATCTTCTCGTCGGTTACCACTTCCACCGTTCCCGTTAAGGCTACGCTGTCTCCCTTATCCTGAAAGCATAATCCGGCTTTCGGGTTTGCCAGAAAGTCAATAGTCTTTAATGAGTCCGCTCCGGTAGACATCCAAATAGTAGAAATTCCGTCTGTTGCAATCTTACTCATCGGCACAGGACGGGGATATCCCTCTTTATTTACAGAAGCAAGCACTACCACTTCACACCTCTGCAACAACTCGGTTGCTTTCTCTTTCATTGTTTTTGTTGACATAATCTTATTGGATTTATATTGTAGGCAAATATAGTGAAAATAAATTCTAATTCACAATACGCCCGTTTGCCTTAGCCTTTTGAAGCCATTCAGGGACTATTTCTTTGAGAAATTTATCTTTGTCCGCCTTTTCAACAGCCATATCCAAACCAATATATTGCTGTGCTTTTTCTTTCGTTGTAATATCCGGAAGTGGTACATTATCTGTATATCCATGCGCTACAAGCACTTTGCTGATAAGCATACGAGCTTGGAATACTTTATTTAAGCCATGCCCCAAAATACGCATGGTTTCCTGCGGGGCATGAAAAGAACCGCCATGAGAAGATACGCCGAAATCCCATCTCCACTGTGCCTGACGAATTAACAGCAAGGCTTCTTGCATTTCATTTTCTGTAGCTCCTATATCCCAAGTAAACTTCGCTTCAATATGTGCTTTTGCCAACTCCTTTTCTAAAAGTGTACGCAACTCATTTGCCTTTTGCTGACGTTCGTATACATTTTTACAGAGCGTCTCTTTATTATCACGATGACAAGTCTGACAAGTGCGTTCAGTCACAGCTAACGGATTCTGAATGTGGTGATCGCTATATTTTATCCCTCCTTCATCATTGTAAGGCATGTGACAGTCAGCGCACGACACACCACGCTGGGCGTGTATGCCCATCTTGAAAATTTCATAATCAGGATGTTGAGCCTTTAATATAGGGGCACGGCTCAATTTATGAATATAATCAGTAAATCCGATTTCATCATAATACTTTTCTAAATCTTCAACAGTGAAGCCCTTATCCCAAGGAAAAGTAGGATATTTTATATTCCCCTTGAAATAATACTCCGAATGACACTGTGCACAGACCAATGAACGCATTTCCTGTGGAGTAGCATGAGTGATATCTCTACCTTGACGGCTAAAAGCTTCAGTGAGCGACGGACGGCTGATATGCAAATCCATGTTTTTAGGTTCATGACAATCGGCACATCCTATAGGGTTTACAATTTCGGCTCCCCATGCAGCCCACTTATTATTATAAAAGGAATCTACCCCAATAGCTTCTATCATACGGGGAACATCAGAACTTTTACACACCCAGCAACTTGCAAATTGAGGACCGTCAGCACCCCCCATAGGCGCACCAGTACGAAGTGAATGAACAATATCCTGTAAAGCGTACATATGCCCGCGCGGTGTTGAATAATCCTTAGAAAAAGCATATCCAGCCCATAATATGACCATTTCAGGACGTTGCGCTAAAACATCGATAGAAGTTCTTCCATTTAATCTACTGTGCAAATCGGTCGATGTCGTATCCACCCACGTCTTATATTCACGTGGATAGTTTTCAGCAAAAATAATGCTGCGTGCTTCTATTCCGTTTATTTTTATCTTTTTCTTATAGTCTACATTTACAACCTCTGCGCTGTGTTCCATCAGGAATGAAATAATTACTCCCGATGCAAAAATAACAGCCATTGCAAGAGCGAATAGTACCCACCTCTGCCAGGGTTTGAACTTACCTTTCATTATTTGCTTTTTTCTTTTAAATACCTTCTGTTTATTGTACTAAATTATATTTGCCAAAGACAAAATAACGGAGAAACAACTTCCTTTTCCTACTTCTGAATGCACTTCTATACGTCCAGCCAGTCGTTCAATAATCACTTTACAAATGGAAAGTCCCAAACCACTCCCCTGCTCAAATTCATCAGTCTTGTAAAAGCGATCAAAAATCATCATTAGTTCTTTATCGTCAATCCCTTTGCCAGTATCTTTTACGTAAACGCAAACTTCCTGATGCTCTTTATATATTTTGCACCCCAAAGTAATAGTTCCTTCTTTGGTAAATTTATTTGCATTATTCAGAAAATTAGAGATGACTTGAGTAAAACGGAAGCAGTCGATGTTAACGGGTAAGGAAACTGTTTCATCAAGTTCAAGGATAAAGCATAATGAAGGCTGAATCAATGTTTGGTAAGTGACATAAATCTCCTTTATTATTTTCGTAATGTTATGTTCCTTTATATCAAAGGATAAGTTGCCTGAATCTAAACGAGATATTTCTAATACGTCATTCACCAGTTTCAAAAGTAACTCATTATTATTATTGACTATTTCAATCATAGCAGCTTTCTCTTCCGGTTCTATTTCATCAGCCCCCTCACCTATTAATAAATTTGTGAAACCTACAATAGCATTGAGCGGTGTACGGATTTCATGACTCATATTATTTAGAAACGACTGTTTCAGCTCTGCTTTTTCTGCTATCTGTTTCGCTAGAATCAACTGTTGTTCATGCTCTACCAAGTTTTGAATATTCTGCATAATGCCTGCCAACATAATCTCCCCCTGGGCATCTTTCAAGGTACTGCATCGAAGTTCATACCATTGATAATCTGCCTCTTTCCCTCCAAAACAAAAACGTATTCGTTGTATTTGCATACTGGGAGACTGATATAATGTTTCGTAGAATGAGCTAAGCAATTGTACATCATCAGGATGGGTATATCTCATAATATCCTCTTTTGTAAATCTCCGTTGTTCCATGCCAACCAATCGTACATAATTATCATCAAATTCAAGAACACCTTCCTGAATATTCCAAAGTGAAATTTTCCCGCCATTCATAGAAAGAGTCAATCGTTTATGCGCTTCTTCCAGCATTTGAAGATTCTTACGCTCCATCAACGAACGGCGATGTGTACGTAACAAACTAATGGTTACCAAAATAAAAGAGAAAACAAACAACCCACCCAACAAATAAAGTTCTTTTCGATAACAATCGTAAAACGGATAGTTGATTATACGGACATTTTGCGGAACATTACTAATATCACCCGCATATTCAGAAAAATATGTCCAGTCCAGTACATACTCTTTTTCTAAATCTCTTATTTTAGGCATTCCTATTTTTTCTTTCTTTAATAAGCGTGCAGCAAGGCTAGCGGAAGCCTTCGCCGTAATACCCTCTGTAGCCATATAACCGCCGACAATCTTAGCATTTTCACCGAAACCTTCACGAATACAACTAAAAGAAGGAATATTTAAAGCTGTTACTATCGGAATTGCCAGCATATCTAATTTATCCAGTAAAAACGCTTGATTTTGTTGTCTTCTCTTTGATTGTTTCAACATTACTAACAAAGAAGATCCTTTTATATAACGAAAGGGGCAAAGACTTATTGTCAGACCATTCTTGTTAACATTATCATTTATCAAACCGGGGGTCAGATTAAAATATTCAATCATCTCCGTCAAATGCTTATAATCACACTCTTGCACAAATGCTTTTTGATAGCCCAAAACTCTCACATTCTTCCTGTCAACCACTCGGGAAAGGCTATCGAAAGATTTATGTCCAAGAAAGGTCAGATCTATATTATAAATAATCTCCATATCATTATGGGGATACAATGTTTTTATAAAGTCGATATTACGTTTCAGATCGGGACTATCACGCAATACATAAACTTTCTGCGAATCGTATTCTTCAATCAGTTCTTCATTGGGAAAATGCACATTACAAGCTACCACAGGAATAGAAGATAATAACCGGTGACGGGTAGATAATAAAGAATTAGTTGCCTGGTCACCAACGGTCAGAATAAGGTCTGTCGATTTACTTTCTAGAAATTCAAGATATTCCCTTACATGTTCTATCCGCTCTTTCTCATCATATTTGCTACAATCAAAATAAAACTTATCAAACATTACCTCTATCCCTTGTTTCTGAAACTCCTGATACAACAACTTTTCTATATTTCTGTTGCCAATATCATCTTTAGATATGGAGTAAATCAGGGAAATACGCTTTACCATCAAATTGTCAGTAACATACCAGTGTTTGTAATTTAGTCCACCTATAAAAACAAGCAATGAAAGAATGAATATTAAAACGTATTTATATTTGAAGTAGGTTTTGTTCATGCTTTTTTGTTTATGTTTGGCAAAAATAGCATAATTTTCACAACAAGAAAGGTATTTCACTGAAAACATCCATTAAAAACATTCATTTTCATTAAAATCAATAAATTTCCTGGTTATCAATCCTATTTCTATATTTGCATGACCCTTTTTTGTATTATCTTTGTTTCTCTAAAACAAGGAAATAAATGAGGAACTTTGCAGCCATCGACTTTGAAACAGCCAATGGTAAACGTACAAGTGTTTGTAGTGTAGGTGTTGTCATTGTAAAAGACGGTAAGATCGTGAATAAAATCTATCGTCTCATTCGTCCTGCTCCTAATTATTATACGCAATGGACAACGGCTATCCACGGATTAACTTATGACGATACGATGGAAGCCGAAGATTTTCCTGATGTATGGGCTGAAATCAAACCGTTGATAGATGGATTGCCACTTGTTGCACACAATAGTCCTTTTGATGAAGGTTGTCTTCGGGCAGTTCACGAATTGTATGACATGACTTATCCTAATTACAAATTTTATTGTACCTGCCGTACTTCCAGAAAAGTTTTCGGAAAAGATCTGCCCAATCATCAATTGCATACGGTAGCAGAACGGTGCGGATATAATTTAGAGAATCACCACCACGCACTTGCTGACGCAGAAGCTTGTGCACAAATAGCTTTGCTTATTATCCCCGATCCTCCCAAACCGAAGAAAGCAAAAAAAGCCGATAAAGATACGCATGTTGGAGACTTATTCGCCTCACTTATCCCTCAACAAGTGAAAAAGAATAAATAAAAAACACTACAACTATTATCACGATCAATAATAGTCATAGTGTTTTTATAATAAAGTGCTAATTAAAACTTCAACTAAAGGATAGACTTAGCGATACCCATTTCCAAGCCGCGAAGTTCTGCCAGTCCGCGAAGACGTCCCAGACAAGAATATCCCGGATTTGTCTTCTTTTTCAAGTCATCAATCATTTGATGTCCGTGGTCGGGACGCATAGCGATAGAGCATTTACGACGTTGTTGCAAAAGAATAAGAGCTTTCATTACGCCGTACATATCTACATTTCCTTCCAAGTGGTTAGCTTCATAGAAGTTGCCTTCTTTGTCACGCTGTGTACTACGCAGGTGAACAAAGTTTACACGATCACCGAAACGTTCCATCATGCCTGCAAGGTCATTGTCGGCACGCACTCCGAAAGAACCTGTACACAAGCAAAGGCCATTGGATTCGTTAGGCACGGCTTCAATCAGTTTTTTGAAATCTTCTTCCGTACTCAAAATGCGTGGCAAACCTAAAATAGTGTAAGGAGGATCATCCGGGTGAATAACCAGCTTCACGCCTACTTCATCGGCAACAGGCGCAATTTCTTTTAAGAAGAAAATCAAGTTGGAACGGAGCTTTTCAGCGTCAATATCATTATAACGGTCTAATGCCTGCTGGAATTGTTCTACAGTGAAACTTTCTTCCGAGCCTGGAAGTCCGGCAATCATATTGCGAACCAACAGTTTCTTATCATCTTCACTCATTTGTTCGAAACGAGCTTTTGCTTTAGCTATTTCTTCAGGAGTATAATCTTTTTCTGCGTTCGGACGTTTCAGGATGAAAAGATCAAAGGCTACAAAAGCCGCCTTTTCGAAACGAAGAGCTTTAGAGCCATCAGGCATTGTATAGGCAAGGTCAGTACGTGTCCAGTCCAGTACGGGCATAAAGTTATAAGTAACTACCATTACGCCACACTTCGCCAGATTACGGATACTTTCCTTATAGTTTTCAATGTATTTCATGAAGTCACCAGTCTGTGTCTTGATATGTTCGTGTACAGGTACACTTTCTACCACAGACCATGTCAGACCTACTTCTTCAATCATTTGTTTACGTTTCATGATCTCTTCTACTGTCCACACTTCACCATTCGGAATGTGATGAAGAGCATTTACTATACCGGTAGCGCCTGCCTGCTTAATATCCCACAAGCTAACGGGGTCGTTAGGACCATACCAGCGCCAAGTTTGTTCACATAAATACATATTGTTATTAAATTAAGAATTAAAAATTGAGAATTAAGAAATCAAAGTTGAAAATTAAAAGTTGAGAGTCGGCATACGGATGCTACGCAGCCAATTCTCAATTTTTAATTCTCAATTCTCCATTTATTAAATTGAGAATGCATCAAATCCACCATCGATTACAGCTACTGTACCTGTTACGAAGTTGGAAGCATCGCTAATCAAATAATGGATGGTTCCATAAAGATCTTCCGGTTCACCGAAACGGTTGAATGGAGTATGAGCGAGAATTGTTTTTGAACGATCAGTCAGAGAGCCATCCGGATTAGTCAATAACGCACGGTTCTGATCGGTCAGGAAGAATCCCGGAGCGATCGCATTTACACGCAGACCGTTACCGAATTTCAATGCCAGTTCACCAGCCATGTATTTAGTAAAGTTAGCAATAGCTGCTTTAGCTGCACCATAACCAACGACACGAGTCAATGGACGAAGAGCTGATTCAGAGCAGAAGTTTACAATAGAACCTTTCTTCTGTTCTACCATAATTTCAGCAAATACCATCGTAGGCAATACGGTACCGAAAAGGTTCAAATCCACCACTTTCTTAAATGCGTCAATCTGTAAATCGAAGAACGTTTTGTCCGGAGCGATAGTTGCACCTGCCATGTTACCTCCAGCAGCGTTCAACAAAACATCAATACGGCCATAAGCCTTCATTATTTCCACTTTGTTACCTTCCAGCACTTCCTTATCCATCACATCAGTGTAAAGGAACATTGCTTCATTTCCTTCTGCTTTGATACTGTCTACCAATGCTTTTCCAGCTTCTTCACTTCTGTCGAGTACAACCACTTTTGCGCCTTCCTTTGCGAGATACGCAGCAATACCTTTACCTAAAATACCAGCTCCGCCGGTGATAACAACTACTTTGTCTTTTACGTTAAATAATTCATTCATGGTTCTTATAAATTTATATGTTTATAATTTATTGTTCAGATAATATTTCAGATTCTCTTTAAGAAGAATATCGATAGGCATCAAATTCACTTTCTCACTATTCTGCTTGAACAGCAAATGATTACACAATGATTTAACACCATCGTACCCCTGACGCTCGGGGCGCTGCGCAATCAATGCGGTTATCACACCTTCGGAAAGTAATTGCGTATTTCTGCCGATAAGGTCATAACCAACCAGTTTGACAGCCTGCATTCCTCTTGCTTTCAGGTAATTTCCTAAAATATAGCAAGTTGAATTAAAGATAATAGCGCCTTTAATATTCGGATTAGCTTCAAAGATTTCATCCAGTTTCATGAAGTTATACACTGAATCATTTATTTTCAGTTCTACTTCATGCAGATTTCCGTTAAACCCTATTTCAGTGAGATAATGACAGAAACCTTCGCGCCTGTTCTTTCCCTGGTTAGAATCATTCTTCCCACTATGAATAATCCGTGCCATTAATATATCGGAAGAAGAAGGAAGCCTGTCCATCAATAATCTGGCAGCAATCACTCCGGCATCATAAGATTCCGTTCCAAAATAAGCCAGTTGATGCTGCCCTCCAATGTTGGAGTCAACATACACGTATGGTATTTCATTCCTGTCAAGCTCCTGCGAAAGCCGGATAACAGAATCTGTAAACAAAGTCGCAATCAATACCCCATCCACTTTCTCATTCAACAGATTTCGGATGATATCATCAAAAGTCTTGTTATTATATTGATCGAAAAAGAGTTTGGTAATGGTGATATTATATGATTCCATTTCCGCCGCAGCTTTATCTATACCTTCCGAAATAGCTTCCCAATACTCCCCCTGCACAAAAGAAGGAGTTATTGCAAGGATATGATATTGTTTTTTGGAAGCAGCTAATGAACGTGCCATCAGATTTGGTTGGTAATGTACCATTTCCAGGATAGCCTGTACTTTTTTCCTGTTTTCTTCAGATACTCTTCCACGATTATGGATTACACGGTCTACCGTGCCAACAGAGACACCTGCCATCTTAGCAATGTCTACAATCCGAATATTTGAAAACTCTTTATCCATATATTGATAAGCATCTTGTTTTTCATCGGCAAAAGTAAAATGAATTATTGAATTAAGCAATAGTGTGTGCGCACACACATTATATCAAAACAAGCATATACAATTAATAATCAAATGATTAGCTCCAACAAACAGAAAACATACATGTTGTTAAACATAAGAAAAAGTAAAGATAGTATAGAGAAAAAGACTCTTTTCAGATGAAAAGTTAGAGAGAAAGTAACTCCCAATTCTTGAAGGAAACGATAATAATAAAGAAGATTAGCCTAAATGTGTTCGCACACACATTGATACGATGACTAAATAAAGCTAGGGATAAAAGATTAAATATACAAAAAATAAAACAGGTAACCAATTATATTTAAATCGATTACCCGTTTGGGGATTCTTACTTTTCCCACTTATCTTTTGCTTTTCCGACCACTTTGTCGGCTTCTGCCGCTACTTTATCAGCAATTTCCGCACCGGTTTCTACTGCTTTAAGTCCAAGATCCATTGCTTTTCTTTCAGCATGAGCAGCTGCTATTTCAGCATCGCGACCTATGCGATGGATAGCATTATAAATTTCGCTTTCCAACTGTTTTGCTTTTGCTGTACGTGAAAGACGATAAGCTACTGCGCCGAGGATTGACCCAATTCCGAGTCCAATCCAGAAATTTCCATGTCTACATTCCATAATTAAGTTCTGTTTTTAGGATTAAAAATAAATTATATAAATATCTATTTAGATTTCGAGAATAAGGAAGCAATCCATAATACAAGGATAGCCCCTACAGTGGAAGTTATCAAACTTCCGATCAATCCTGAAGCTGACAGTCCGAAAAGGGCAAATACCCAACCGCCCAGTACACCTCCAAGAATACCAAGTAATAAATTTATAATAAGACCAAAACCTCCGCCGCGCATTACTTTACCTGCGAGGAATCCAGCCACAATACCAATAATGATATACCATATAAAGCCCATATAATCCTCCTTTTTTATTTAACAACAGCAGGTACGGAGAATAGTTCAGTTAGTCAAAATTGAATTAACGACAATTTAGAATCCTTAGTCTTAGAGAAACGGGAAAGTTTGCGTACCTTTGCAGCCAATTTTTCAGGAACACTTCTAAAGCAATAGGTATCATGGTACAAAATCAGGAACAACCCGTAGGAAAAATTACATTTTCCATCTTAATCGCATTAAGTCTTTCACACTGTCTCAATGACCTTTTACAGTCCGTTGTTTCAGCAGCTTATCCACTATTCAAAGATGATTTAGGATTAAGTTTTGCGCAAATCGGCCTTATCACACTGGTTTATCAGCTTTCGGCTTCGGTCTTTCAACCGATTACCGGAATCATTTTTGATAAATATCCCGTTGCATGGTCGTTGCCTATCGGAATGAGCTTTACACTGATTGGTTTGATAAACTTAGCATTCTCTGATAATCTATACTGGATATTAGCCTCCGTATTCTTAATCGGAATTGGCTCTTCCGTACTGCATCCGGAAGCCTCCCGTATCACATTCCTTGCCTCCGGCGGGAAACGTGGACTAGCACAATCACTCTTTCAGGTAGGTGGTAACTTCGGAGGTTCATTAGGTCCTTTACTGGTTGCTCTGTTGGTGGCTCCTTATGGCAGACAACATCTCATCGTATTTGCATTTGTGGCTTTAGCTGCTATCGGAGTGATGTACCCAATTTGCAAATGGTATAAATCATATCTAAACCGGATGAAAGCACAGACCGTCAGTGTCAGAAAACCTGTTCATCTTCCTTTGCCTATGGATAAGACAGCCCTTTCAATCGCGATATTGCTGATTCTGATTTTCTCCAAATATATCTATATGGCAAGTCTCACAAGTTATTATACTTTCTACTTGATTCATAAATTTAATGTAAGCGTACAAGATTCGCAACTATATTTATTTATCTTTCTGGTAGCTACTGCTATCGGAACATTAATTGGTGGACCTGTCGGTGACCGAATTGGTCGGAAGTATGTGATCTGGGCTTCTATTTTGGGAGCTGCCCCGTTCAGTTTACTAATGCCACATGCTAATTTGATGTGGACTATTATCCTTAGCTTCTGTGTGGGATTGATGCTTTCTTCCGCTTTTCCCGCTATATTGCTTTATGCACAGGAATTGCTTCCTACCAAGCTCGGATTAATATCAGGGTTATTTTTTGGATTTGCATTCGGGGTGGCTGGTGTAGCATCTGCCGTACTCGGTAATTTAGCGGATAAAACGAGTATTGAATATGTATATAATATCTGTGCTTATATGCCGCTACTAGGATTGGTCACATTCTTTTTACCGAATTTGAAGAAGAAAAAAATAGAATAAGATTAGATTAAATAAAATGGGGTGTGTCACATTTTGCGCTCCCTCTTTTCCAAAGAAAACGACCGGTATGCATCGTCACGACGTATACCGGTCTACAAGTTAAGGTCAAAGTCAAAAAATTAAGAGAGCTATTTATATGTTAGGGTTAGCGTTAATTTCTTTCTGTGGAATAGCATACAAATAATAGGTGCTATTTACTGTAAACGGTTTACCGTTCGGGAAGTTGAGGAACCAATGTCCCAGAGGATTTCGTTTTTCAAAGCTACCACCCTCCTGCCAGCAATCGACTTCTGTCTTCTGCATTTCATCCGATAAAGCAGCACGTTCTACTGCCTTTTGTGTACGAAGTATATCGGTAATACCAAATCCTTCTCCCCAAAGTTCACGGCGACGTTCCATCAGAATCTCATTGATTACATCTTCCTGTGATTTTCCTGTCACCTCATAATCCCCTACCCCACGGGCATTACGCAATGTATTCAATGGAGCTACAGCCTGTGCCAACGCTACGCCGTCACGAACTTTCGCCTCCGCTTCTATCAAATACATTTCAGCAGCACGCATCAAGACCAAATCAGCCGTATCATCTGCACGCATGTGAAATTTCTTATATCCCAAATATCCTTCACGCATCCACTGAAACAAAGGTAAACGAATATCACCTTCGGTAAATGTATCTTTCAGATGGGGATCAGCCATAAAGCTGCTATATGCTCCTACGTATGTTGCATCCAAATAATAGAAATTATAGCTGGCATCCGATTGGGAAGGAATTTGAGGAAATCCCCATATCCATTCTTTATTGGAAATATTATTAAAACCTTCGTACTCGGCTGTAGTTGTCATCAACGTATATCCTGCACGTGCTGCTTCGGCAGCTTTTGCGGCTTCTTCCCATTGTCCGGTCAGCAAGTAAGCGCGAGCCAAAAGACCGTTGACTACTGCTACATTTGGTTTGAACTTTTGATTATCACCGCTGCGGACATAGTTTTTCAAATAGTCCTTCGCCAGAGTGAGGTCGTCGAAAATAAGCTGATAAACCTGTGCCACTGTTGATTTTCCTTTCGGTACAGTGGAACTATTGCTAGGTTCGGTATATATAGGAACACACGGAGCATCTTTATCTTTCAAGTAGGTGAATTGATAATGCTGTACCAAGTGCAAATAACAAAAGGCGCGTAAAGCCAATGCTTGTCCCTGTGCCTGACGGAGTTCTTCCGAATCCCCCTTGATAGAAATGGCAGTGTTACAATTATCTATCGTTTTATATATCAGATACCAGGCAAACTCTGTTCTACCATTTGAGGATTGCGCTATATCATTAAACTGATACGAAGAGTTAAAACCATATTTCGGACGGGAAACAATATCACTTGCCATCATATCATCCAGACACTGAAGTGCCCGATAACCGATATTGGCATAGGTACTTGAATAATCAAACAGATTATACCAGGCACCATTCACAAGTGCCTCCGCATTTTCGGGTACAGATACCTTATCCGAACTTACCGCATCTGTGGGGTCCGTATCCAGAAAACTGCTGCTACAACTCGTTGCCAGGAAAAGTCCGGCAATTGCTGTAAGAATAGATTGAATTTTTATTTTTCTCATAATTTAGTCTGAATTTAGAAAGAAACATTGATACCTCCGGAGATGGTTCGCATAGCCGGATAACGGTAATAAGTGATACCGGTAATTCCCTGTTCAGGGTCTAGTCCCTGATTCCGGTGAATGGTAAACAGGTTATCTCCTTGTACATATACCTGCACACTGCTCAATGATAACTTACTAATCCATTGTTTGGGTAAGTTATAAGAAAGTGTCAGGTTTTTCAATCGCATATACGAATTATTCTGCAAGAAACGAGTGGAAGCCGAGTTCCAGTTATTAGAGGTAGTGCTCAAAGCAGGAACATCTGTATTACGATTGTCGGGAGTCCATCTTCTTAGAATCTCCGTCGACCAGTCGCGACCTTCCAAACTTCCATTGTGCAGAATCATTGTAACATCACGATTGTAGATATATCCACCGATACTGTAAGCAAAGATAGCCGAAAGATCAAATCCTTTCCAAGAAAGAGACGTATTGAATCCGCCATATACTTTCGGAAGAGACGATTTGTTGACATAATAATAGTCAGCCGAACCATAATCATTTGTTGTGACACGTTTTCCGGTCGGATTCTTATTTGCATCCACCTCATCCTTATACCACAGCGGATCTCCATTTTCCGGGTCTACTCCCGCCCACTCTATCATATAGAAATCATACACCGAACGACCTACCTGCAACTTGTTCACACCACTTCGCGGCATATCTTTCAATGGGAGGTCTGTCACCTTATTCTTATAATGCGTCAAGTTCATACCCAGTTTCCATACCCAACCATTCTGATTGATAATCGTTCCGTTAAGCACCATTTCTATACCTGTATTCTTCAAGGCTCCTACATTTTCGTCAATAGAACTATATCCCAGGGAAGGAGCTATCGGACGTGAATAAAGCAGGTCTTTCGAACGACGTGTAAAGAAATCAAATGAACCGGAAAAACGGTTATTGAACAGGGAGAAGTCGATACCTACATTAAAGTTGAGGTTTGTTTCCCATTTCAGATTCGGAGTTGCCATACGGTCGGACACTAACGCATTTTCTCCCAAATTGGAAACAATGGTATAAAGTCCTTTACTTGCATAATAAGTACCCAGGTTATCATTTCCTTGCGCACCATAGCTCATTTTCAGAGTCAAGGCAGACAACCAGTCGGAAGTACTTGCCATAAACTCTTCCCGGTCGATACGCCAGGAAGTACCCAACGACCAGAAATTTCCCCAGCGGGTCTCCGGCGCAAAACGTGAAGAACCGTCGCGACGATAGGATGCCGAGAAGAAATATTTATTTTGATAATCGTATAATGCTTGAGTCAGATAACCCACCAACGCATAGTCGATGCGATACCCCGAACCTCCGGTCAACTGTGAACCGACTACCAGCTCCGGCATATCAGGCTGCGCCATTTTGGAACGTGATGCCGTCAGTTCATCGTAGCGGTAAGAATAGGCCTCCACACCGGCAAGAACATTAAAATGATGTTCACCAATTGTCTTGTCATACGTAGCAATATTATTCCATGTCCAGGAGAAAGTACGGGTATTCATTCGGCTGACGCCGCCGCCGTTTTCTTTAGCCGGACCTAATTGGGGGTTCGTATAATCCAACGTATTATAATTAATCAAGTCAAAGTTGAAACTAGTCTTGAATTTCAATCCCTCAATAATCGTAGCTTCCAAGAAAGTACGACCGGAGACTTCATCTTTCATTCGTTCTGATTTATCCAAAGGCAAAGTAGCCGGCAGATTCCAGTTTGCCATCGAACCGGAAGGACGATAAGAGCCGAAGTCATAAATGCGGTCTCCATTCTCATCCAATTTGTAACTACCGTCGGTATTCATTTCATAAATCGGATAAAATCCCGGCATGGTACGTCCTGCAGTAATCACATTACTGTTTTTGGAGTCAGAAGAAACCGGATAGTTCTGCATAGAATGTGCAAAACTCAAATTGACTCCTCCCTTCAACCAGGAAGTCATTTCGCTGGTGATATTGGAACGAAGATTGAAACGTTGATAACCGGATTCAAGCGCAATACCTTTATCATTCAGGTATCCGGCTGAAAAGAAATACTGATTTGCTTTTCCGCCTCCGGAAACACTTAGATTCAACTCTGTGCGAAGTGCTTGTTGTTCCATGGCATCACTCCAATCAGAATTCCATAACGGACGGGCACCTGCCACCAATTTTCCATCTGTACCGACCGGTTGCGTATATTGGGGACCGTATGGATTCGGTCCACCTCCCATCAATTTCGTAACCAAGTCTTTGGATGCTTGTGCCGCAGCAGTTGCCGGAGTATAATCCGCACTCTTGGCGTACTGATTGCGAAGTGCTTCCCAATACAATTCAAAGTATTGATCGGTACTGACACGATCATAATCACGCACGGCACGATTGGAACCTCCTAAAGAAGCTTTTACCTTTACGGTCGCTTTGGTATTTTGATCTCCTTGCTTGGTTGTGATAATAATCACCCCATTTGCGCCACGTGAACCGTATAAAGCAGCAGAAGCCGCATCTTTCAATACTGTCATCGAAGATATATCATCAGGATTGATAGAGTTGACGCTACCGTCGAACGGAACACCATCCACCACATAAAGCGGAGCACTGGATGCATTGATAGATCCGATACCACGAATACGGATTTCCGCATCCGTACCCGGCTGCCCGCTTGCCGCACTAGCCTGCACTCCGGACACCGTCCCTTCTAATACGCGCGATACGCTCGAAGTCTGTAGCTTTTCAATCTCACCTGCTTTCATCGTCGAAGCTGCTCCGGTAAAACTATACTTCTTAGCGGTAGCATAAGCTACTACCATTACTTCTTCCAGTTCTTTACTTTCCGATTCCAACGTGACATTAATCACACTTCGGTTATTCACCGGTTGCTCTACCGATCTCATTCCTACAAAGCGGAACACTAAAGTGCCGGTAGCAGGAACTTCAATTGAATAATTTCCATCAATATCAGTGATGGTGCCGGAGGATGCTCCTTTCAATTGTACGGAGACACCAGGCAAGGGCTCCCCTTCAGAAGTCACCGTACCCGTCACGCGTTTCTCCTGCTGTGCTTCCGCATATACTATATTTCCTGCAAAAAGCAGAAGAGACACGACTAATAAACGTAAATAGATTCTCATAATTTTGTGGCTTAAGATTTATTTGCTTGTTGTAACTAACAGTATATTGAACTTTTTTGTTTAGGAAACGAAACATTTTTTAGAAGATTACTAGCATAAATCAACGAAAGGTAGTACATTCGTGAAACGAAAAACATCTAAAACAACAAAGAACCGCATGGGGAAACGGGTTATTCTATATCTTTTTCTGTTATTTTCACTGTCCTTACAGGCACAAAGTGAAGAGAAAGCCCTTTCTACAAATGATAGTACAAGAATAGATTCCACAACGGTCACCCAGTCCAGTCCTTTCAAAAGAGCAATCAAGAAATTTATGAATTTCAGTGATTTTGATACGCTCTATATCAGCCCGAACCGTTATAATTATGCGTTGATGGCTACTCATTTCAGCAACTTCGAATATTACTCTGTCACCAGCGAACAGCCTCAACCACAAAAACTTAGTTTCTCTCCTAACCCGCATAATAAGATAGGACTGTATTTCGGCTGGCGATGGATTTTCCTGGGATGGTCCGTAGATGTGGATGATATCTATCGGAAAACCAACCGGAAGAATAGAGGTACAGAGTTTGACCTTAGCTTATATAGTTCCAAACTTGGCGTAGATATATTCTACCGCCGTACCGGAAACAATTACAAGATACATAAGATCAGAGGATTTTCTGAAGATATTCCCTCCAACTATTCCGAGGATTTCAGTGGAATAAAGGTGGATATAAAAGGACTGAACTTATATTATATCTTTAATAACAGAAAATTCTCTTATCCGGCCGCCTTCAGCCAGTCCACCAACCAACGACGCAACGCGGGAACATTTATTGCCGGTTTTTCTATTTCAAAGCATCATCTCGACTTCGACTACACAGAACTTCCTGTTTTTCTACAGCAGACAATGAATCCCGGTATGAAAGTCAAGGATATAAAATATACCAATGCCAATATCAGTTTCGGATATGCCTACAACTGGGTCTTTGCCCGCAACTGCCTGGCATGTTTGTCTCTCACCCCTGCCATTGCCTATAAAGCCTCTGATGTAGATGCGGAAACTCACGAAGGAAAAGCATGGTACGGCAAATTTAATCTGGATTTTCTACTCCGTGCAGGGGTTGTTTATAATAACGGAAAATACTTTGTAGGTACTTCTTTCGTTGGGAAAAACTATAATTACCACCGGAATAATTTCTCTGTAGACAATGGTTTCGGCACTCTTCAGATATATGCCGGATTCAATTTCAACTTACGCAAAGAATACAGGAAAAAGAAATAAAAGTACGGATATCAGAAATCGTAAACTTGCTTGCTTATCCAAAGAATCTTTGTACATTTGCCACGTTCTAACGAACAAAAGTAAAAAATCAATGAAGCAACAACGCCACATACAGACCACACGTACCCTTCTTTCCCGCTTCCGTTATTGGGGCAGAAAGAACTATGCCGCTTTTGCGAGTATGGGACATGAATTCCAAATCGGTCATCTGCACATCAATGTTGTGGACGTTGCCCTTCGTAAGCAGAATGCTAAAATTACTATCCCTTATCATACATTTATGACACTTCAGGAAATAAAAGACCAAGTGTTGGCAGGCATTGATATTTCGCCCGACCAAGCCGCTTGGCTAGCCAACATGGCTGACAGCAAGGCGCTATATGCCGCCGCGCATGAAATTACCGTCGCACGTGCTTCGCACGAATTCGACATGTGTTCCATCATCAACGCCAAGTCCGGCCGATGCCCGGAAAACTGTAAATGGTGTGCACAATCCTCTCACTACAAGACTAAAGCCGAGATTTACGATCTCCTTCCCGCTGAAGAATGTCTCCGACAGGCGAAATACAATGAAGCCCAGGACGTCAACCGTTTCTCTCTCGTTACCAGCGGACGAAAACCATCTCCCAAACAGATCACCCAACTTTGCGATACCGTTCGCCAAATGCGACGTCACTCGTCCATTCAGCTCTGTGCTTCTCTGGGGTTACTTAACGAAGAAGAGCTACGTTCCCTATACGAAGCCGGAATCACCCGTTATCACTGTAACCTGGAAACGGCTCCGTCTTATTTTTCCAAACTCTGTACTACGCATACACAAGAACAAAAACGAGCTACTCTTGATGCAGCCCGTCGTGTAGGCATGGATATCTGCTGCGGAGGTATCATCGGTATGGGAGAAACGATGGAGCAACGGATTGAATTTGCTTTCACTTTAAAAGAACTGAATGTTCAGTCCATACCTATCAACCTGCTTAGTCCGATTCCGGGAACTCCACTGGAAAACGAGCGGCCTTTAAGCGAAGAAGAAATACTTAAAACCATCGCTATCTTTCGTTTTATTAATCCGACAGCTTTTCTAAGATTTGCCGGAGGACGTTCACAACTTTCTTCCGAGGCGATGCACAAAGCATTATATATCGGTATTAACTCGGCTATCGTAGGCGACCTGCTGACAACTCTCGGTTCCAAAGTATCGGAAGACAAAAAGATGATTCAGGAAGAAGGTTATCATTTCGCCGCTTCCCAATTTGACCGCGAACATATCTGGCATCCGTACACTTCTACCACCGATCCGCTTCCTGTATATAAAGTGAAACGGGCAGACGGTGTTACCATTACCCTCGAAGACGGACAAACGCTCATTGACGGAATGTCTTCCTGGTGGTGTGCAGTGCATGGATATAATCATCCGGTATTGAATCAGGCGGCAAAAGAACAATTAGATAAAATGTCTCATGTCATGTTCGGAGGACTGACGCATGATCCGGCCATTGAATTGGGGAAACTATTATTGCCTTTGGTTCCTTCCTCCATGCAGAAAATATTCTATGCAGACTCCGGTTCGGTAGCCGTAGAAGTGGCACTGAAAATGGCTGTACAATATTGGTATGCAGCAGGAAAACCGGAAAAGAACAATTTCGTGACTATCCGTTCCGGCTATCACGGTGATACGTGGAATGCCATGTCTGTATGTGATCCGGTGACGGGTATGCACAGTCTTTTCGGTTCGGCATTGCCTGTACGTTATTTTGTCCCGTCCCCCACTTCCCGGTTCGACGGAGAATGGAATCCGGAAGATATACTGCCTCTGCAAGAGATGATTGAAAAACATTCAAAAGAGTTGGCGGCGCTTATCCTGGAACCGGTGGTACAAGGAGCAGGTGGAATGTGGTTTTATCATCCGCAGTATCTGCGTGAAGCAGAAAAGCTTTGCCGGAAGCACGATATTCTTCTAATCTTCGATGAAATAGCAACAGGATTCGGACGTACCGGCAAACTTTTTGCGTGGGAACACGCCGGAGTAGAACCGGATATCATGTGCATCGGCAAAGCACTGACCGGAGGATATATGACACTTTCTGCTGTATTAGCCAGTAACCGGATAGCAGATACCATCTCCAACCATGCACCGGGAGCTTTTATGCACGGGCCTACATTTATGGGTAATCCACTTGCGTGTGCAGTGGCTTGCGCTTCCGTTCGCCTATTACTCGAATCCGATTGGCAAGAGAATGTGAAGCGAATCGAAACTCAACTGAAAGAAGAACTGGCACCTGCACGGGAATTTCCGGAAGTAGCTGATGTACGAATACTCGGAGCTATCGGAGTCATTGAGATGAAACGTCCGGTAAATATGGCCTATATGCAACGACGATTTGTGGAAGAAAGAATCTGGGTACGTCCCTTTGGCAAACTGGTATATCTGATGCCGCCTTTCATCATTACTTCGGAACAATTAGGCAAACTGACTTCCAGGTTACTTAAAGTTATTTAAAAAAGATGACAGATAAAAAGAATATTACCGGATTTTCACCCAAAGCTCTGTTCCTCGGTGAGCAAAAGGGTGTTCCTCGGTGAGGAACGGACCTTTCCTCACCGAGGAAGGATACCTTGGTCGGTGAGAAACTGCCAGGATAATTCTTCTGACGATAAACATCTTATAAACAACAGATTACACTTTCAATCATTCATCTATCGAATACAGATTACTTAAAATAACAATTCATGACATTAGAGTATATAAACCAGGAACTCCAGACCTTGAAAGAGAAAAAGAATTACCGTTCTCTCCCACCGCTAATCCATGAGGGGCGAGATGTTCTGCTGAACGGACAACGAATGTTGAACCTATCTTCTAATGATTATCTCGGACTGGCCAATGACATTTCATTGAGGGAGGAATTCTTAAGGACGCTCACTCCCGAAACTTTCCTGCCTACCTCCTCTTCTTCCCGGTTATTGACCGGTAATTTTAGTGACTATCAGAAGTTGGAGCAACAGCTAGCCACCATGTTCGGAACCGAAAGTGCACTCATATTCAATAGTGGTTATCATGCCAATACAGGAATACTTCCTGCCATTTGCAACACTCACACCCTGATTCTTGCTGACAAGCTGGTGCATGCAAGCCTGATAGACGGAATTAAATTATCATCAGCTAAATGTGTCCGGTATCGTCACAATGATATTTCCCAGTTGCAGCGACTGATTGCTGAAAATCATAACGCTTATGAGCAGATTATTATTGTTACCGAAAGTATCTTCAGCATGGATGGCGATGAAGCTGATCTTCCCGCTCTCATTCAACTCAAAAAGAGCTATTCCAATATTCTTCTTTATATAGATGAGGCTCATGCTTTTGGTGTACGAGGGAAAAAAGGATTAGGATGTGCTGAAGAACAAGAATGTATCAACGATATAGATTTTCTAGTAGGTACATTTGGGAAAGCCATTGCCTCGGCAGGAGCTTATATCGTCTGCCGACAAGTTATCCGTGAATATCTAATCAATAAAATGCGCACGTTTATATTCACCACTGCACTTCCTCCTATCAATATTCAGTGGACTTCATGGGTGTTAGAACGTCTTCCAGCTTTACAACATAAGAGAACTCACCTGCTACAAATCAGTGAAAAGCTAAAGGAAGCCCTTACAACCAAAGGATACAATTGCCCCTCGGTAAGCCACATTGTCCCTATGATTGTCGGAGCAAGTGAAGATACCATATTGAAAGCAGAAGAACTCCAACGCAAAGGATTTTACGCATTGCCGGTACGTCCGCCTACGGTTCCCGAAGGGACTTCACGCATCCGCTTCTCACTGACAGCGGACATCACTGAACATGAAATCGACCAACTCATTAAACTGATAAACGGATGAAACAGTATTTTATCATAAAGAATAATCAAAAGCATCTATTGCTTTTCTTCGCAGGCTGGGGAATGGATGAAACTCCATTCCTGCAAATTCACCCGACCGATAAGGACTGGATGATTTGCTATGATTATCGTTCATTAGAGTTCGATGCCGACATTTTGCAAGAATATTCCGAAATCACCCTCATTGCCTGGTCAATGGGAGTATGGGCAGCCTCACAGATAATGAAACAATATCTATCCCTGCCCCTTTCCCAAAGTATCGCTATCAATGGCACTCTTTATCCCATACATGAGACGAAAGGGATTACTCCTACCATTTTCGAAGGAACCCTGCAAGGACTGAATGAACAATCCCTGCAAAAGTTTCAAAGAAGAATGTGTGGTTCAGCAGCCGATTACAAGGCTTTTCAGACAGTAGCTCCCCAACGTCCCGTTGAAGAGCTCAAAGAAGAGCTTGCTGCCATACAAAAGCAATACTTATCATTGCCACCGTCGGATTTTGCATGGCAAAGAGCCATCATAGGAAAAAGCGACCGTATCTTCCTGCCGGATAGCCAATGGCTGGCATGGAGAAACAAAGTGGATTCCCTTGAATATATAGAAGCCGCTCATTATCAACAAGACCTTTTTGATAATGTAATCATGCAAATCAACTAATGATCGATTTATGGATAAACAACTAATCGCCGAACGTTTCTCTAAAGCCATTGCTACTTATCCCCAGGAAGCAAACGTACAGCGGCAGATAGCAGATAAAATGATTCACCTGCTTACAGAACACATCTCTTTTCCTTGTTCAAAAGTGATTGAGTTCGGATGCGGTACAGGTATTTATTCCCGTATGCTACTTCAGGCTCTTCGGCCGGAAGAATTATTACTAAACGACCTTTGCCCGGAAATGAAGTATTGTTGTGAGGATATATTAAGAAAAGAACAAGTTTCCTTTCTTCCGGGAGATGCAGAAACAGTTCCTTTCCCCGCTGAAAGTACATTAATTACTTCCTGCTCGGCTCTGCAATGGTTCGAATCTCCTGAAAACTTTTTCAAAAGGTGCAACGCCCTGCTTAATAGCCAAGGCTATTTCGCTTTCAGCACTTTCGGTAAAGAGAATATGAAAGAGATACGAGAGTTAACAGGAAACGGGCTCCCTTATCGTTCACGGGAAGAGCTTGTAACAGCCTTGTCATCCCACTTTGACATACTCCATTCGGAAGAAGAACTTATTTCTCTTTCGTTTGATAACCCCATAAAAGTACTTTATCATTTGAAGCAGACAGGAGTAACCGGAATATCCGGCACCTCTTCCCAACAACTGCGGACACGTCGTGACTTGCAGTTATTCAGTGAACGTTACACACAAGAATTTACCCAAGGCACTTCAGTGTCCCTGACCTATCACCCTATTTATATCATCGCAAAAAAGAAAAAAGTATGAAACAGAATGTATATTTCGTAAGCGGTATCGACACCGATGCCGGCAAGAGCTACGCCACCGGATTTCTAGCTCGTGAATGGAACAAGAACGGACAGCGTACCATCACTCAAAAGTTTATCCAAACAGGAAACATTGGTCACTCCGAGGATATTGATTTGCATCGTCGTATCATGGGAATCTCCTTTACAGAAGAAGACAAAAAAGGACTGACTATGCCGGAAATTTTCTCTTATCCCGCCTCTCCGCATCTAGCTTCCCAACTGGATAACCGTCCCATTGACTTCGGCAAAATCAAACGTGCTACGGAAGAGTTGAGCGAACGCTATGATTTTGTTCTGCTCGAAGGCGCAGGTGGCTTAATGGTTCCGCTAACAACAGAGCTTCTGACAATAGACTACATTGCCCAAGAGAATTATCCGCTTATCTTTGTTACTTCCGGTAAATTGGGAAGCATCAATCATACTTTGCTTAGCCTTGAAGCCATACAAAAACACGGTATTGTACTGGATACAGTACTTTATAATATGTATCCTACCGTAAAAGATAAAACGATTCAGAATGATACGATGAACTTCATTCAAAACTGGCTGAAGAAGTATTTCCCGGATACGAAATTTATATTAGTTCCGGAAATAAAAGAATAAAAAGACTTATGACTTCAAAAGACTAGCCTCACTATTTGCCGGGCTAGTTTTTTGTTTCTACAATCCACTTTTCAATATTACGGGTTTCCGCACTGAAATTTACTCCTATTTTAAAGAGTTTACGTCCGTCCATTTCGAAAGGAAGAGCATAATTCTTGTCGTTAATCTGCTGTAAAGCATCTTCTGCCGTACCGTTCAACTTAAATTCCATGATATAAATAAATTTATCGGTCTGCAAGACAAGGTCGATGCGCCCTTCACTCGTATGATACTCTACCTTGGTGTAGAAACCTAGCAGTTTAAAAACGATAAAAAGAACATTTTCGTAATGTAGCTCCTGGTCCCGAATCACTTCGTAAGTAGTGTCTGCAAAGAAACTTTGCAGACGGCGGAAGAAAGAGTTATAATCACCGGAACGCACTTCACGAACAAACTTCTGAATCTCAAAAGGCGACTCGACCTTATTTACGTTCGCATAAAAAGGAAGCAGGAAGCGGATAAAACCTTCTTCCACTTCGCGATTGGGGAAACCCAAGCGATACATTCCAAATTCTTCATCATACCCCTTAATGGTTAGGTATCCACTCTGATAAATTACCGGGATGGGATTGGTGGATTCAGAATCTATACTGTTCAATACTTGGACATCGGTCTCTTCATGTGCCATCCGCTCCAGGTCATAATGATGTTTTTTTAGCAATTTCACCAAATAGGTAGGCGTACCCGTTTCAAACCAATAACTACCAAACTCCTTACGCTTGAAAGCGTTCAGCAGACTGAACGGGTTGTACATGCCGATTGAATTGTGCGTAAAATGATAACCGTCATAACACTCTCTCAAATCTTCACAGAGTTTGTCATACGTTATTCCACGTGCTGCTGCAAATTCATGTAGTTCCGCTTCCAGATTTTCATGGATTTCACGCTCGCTGACACCACAAATTTCGACATACTCATTCCACATTGAAATATCATCCAGATTATTCAAATCACTGAATACACTGACTTTGCCAAACTTTGTCACGCCGGTGAGCAGAGCGAACTTTATATACCCGTCCTTCGTTTTCAAAGCGCCATAAAATGGCTTCAGAGTATTTCGGAATTGCTTTTGCAGTTCCTCATTACCGATAGCTTGCAGCATAGGTTTGTCATACTCATCTACCAGAATAACTACACGTTGTCCGGTCTTCTCACAAGCACGCTGAATGATACCTGCAAAACGCAGGGAAAAAGATGTCTCGGATGGACGGGTGCCGTATTGGCTTTCCCAATATTCCAGATTATCATTCAATATCTTATCCAGACTTTCCGGAGTGTCATACTTCTCGATATTCAGGTCGAGATGCAATATAGGATATTTAATCCAATCCTTTTCCAACTTTTCTACTGCCAAACCGGTAAACAGTTCTTTTTTTCCTTGAAAGTAAGCCTCTAAAGTAGAAATGAGCAGACTCTTTCCGAAACGGCGCGGACGACTCAAAAAGTAATAACGCCCGGTCTTTACCATTTGATACATCAATGCCGTTTTATCAATATAAAAATAACCATCCTGACGAAGGCTTTCAAAATTCTGAATACCGATAGGATAAATTTTATTGCTCATAATCTCTTCTTTTAAAAATCAACAACACATAAGTGAAGCAAGCGGATTCAAAATCCACTGGGACGGTTCACCTTCCTTATATAGATTCCCACTCTTTATCTCTTATTAATTCTTGAATACTATTTATGAAAGTCTCCGCTTGTGGATATAAGTTGTTTACCATTTCTTCGTCACAATATACAAAGTCATCATAATCTCCACTATGCCTTTTTTCAAATAATGTAGAAAAAGTTTTTCCTACTTTTACAGGAAGTTTTCCTGTCGAAATAAAGTGCAGACCAAGCATCGTCTTCACCCCATTATGAGTCTGCGTTTGAATATCATATTTTAAAAGAAGAGCTACAGTTGCATAATAGCATGCATAATACAGCCTGTTAATAGCAGCATTATAGAATGACTCACGTATCATAACCTCAGCCTCTCTCAATGTTTCATAAGCACGTTGTATCCGATAAGCGACCAGTGCTTTCTTACTTTCCTTATCTAGAATTTCTTTCATAAGACAATACCTTCGTTTATCACATTTACATAAAAAGGTGTTTTAAAAGGCCGGTTCTCCCAAAATTTCTTCAAAACAACTATCGGGCTAATACTAACACCTGTTTTCAATTCCAATTCATATAAAGGTAATGTGATAGCTTCTTCTTTAGCCAATGTCATTTTGTCACCTTCCACTAAAATGAGTAAATCAACATCACTATCATGCCTGGCATCCCCACGCGCCTCAGAGCCATATAAAATAGCCTGCGCATTGGGAGCAACACGTTTTAATGTTTCACGAATAGCTTCTATAATCTCTGGTCTCTTCATTTCTTACTCTTTCTAAATGCATGAATGAATCAAACTTACTACATTACAAAGATACATTTTTCTATCTAAACAACATCACATCTTACATGAAAGTTCGCCATAAAATCATTTAAAGTAGGTTTCCGTTCTCTGTTCAATCTGCTCTGTTCAATCGGATTTGCAATCCGATTGCTTGAGTATCAGGATTTGTAATCCACTCCTTAACCTCTTGCCTTCTTAAACTACAATCACCTCTAGCAGTCCTTTATCACCCGCATAACTCACCGCCGAACTATATAAATAATCTTCCTGCCGTGCAACAATCTCCTGCTTCACCGGATTATTATGAATATAATTCAATTTTTGCAGAAAGAAGTCATGCAAATAAATTAATTCGGGATGATTACCTTCTTGCCAAAAACGATACTTAGATATCTTTTTGTCATTAGCTCCGGCAAAGCGAAAACGATCCAGCATCCATTCGCGACGACTTTCTTGAGGATCTGTTTCGAGTTCTGCCATAATACGTTTACTAGTAAACTTTTTAAAATCTCGAAGGATATCCGAAACAGATGCTTCTGTTCCGGAACTGACAATCATGTGCAAATGGTTACTCATTAATACCCAGGCATAAATTCTTAAGCCTTTTTTCTCCTGACAATAGGCTAGTGACTCCAGAATTATATGCTTGTATTTAGGACGGGTAAAGATATCTATCCAATCGACAACGGTAGAAGTAACAAAATATAATTCATCTAAAACTCGATTCGCAGTATCCATTGATATACTAATTTGATTAGAGAGGATAAATGTACGATTAAAATCGAAAGAGACAAAGGATTTTAAACGATCGGATAAGATAAGCGGATTAAAAATCCTGATACCAAAGACCAGCGGATTATAAATCCGCTGGCTCATGCTCATGGCTTCTAATGGTTAAGCATTCTACAATTATTCACCGATTTTGTAGACTTCTCTTCTAAGATAATTGAATATTCTAAGAACAAGAAATAAAAAAGTGACCGGTAGAAAAACAGTCACCAATTAACCCTTTCACTCAACAACAATCGTACTAATTTGAGGATTATGGCTATCGTATGTAACCGTCACAGGATACATAGAGCCATAATCCTTTATTTTTTTAATAAAAGGGATATTCTGTCTGGTATAACCCAAAGAAACTTTGCTAGAATAATGTTCTCCTCCAACCATATATTGATAATAGACTACGAAAGAATAAGAAACACTACCACCCATTCGCCCTTGAGTCATGTCATATTTAAGTTCATGGCGTACGATATTTCCTACTGTTTCTTTATCATAATTTTCTGGAAGTGAAGAATAATACAATAAAAAAGACACAAACACCATAAAAAAGAAGGCGATTATAGCAAATGAATATTCCGACCAAAAAGTTCCCTTATGAGGAGGCTTCTGCACATACTTCTTTTTCGGTATTGTTTTTATGATCTTACGTTTTCTCTTCTGTCGCATCTATTCATTAAACAATAGTCGAATATTTATCCAAAGCCTTTCTCAAAGTTCTTTCCGAAACCGGTTTAGTCACAAAATCATTGCATCCCATCTCCAAAGCCAATTCTTTATCCGTTTCAAAAGCATAAGCCGTCAAAGCAATAATAGGAATATCTTTGGAATAAGAACGAATGATATGCGTTGCTTCCAATCCATCCATGCGTGGCATTTTTATATCCATCAGAATTAAGTCCGGTTGATACTGCTTATACATTTCAATGGCTTCCACCCCATCCTTAGCCCAAAACAATGTATATTCCCTGCCGATCAGATTCTTCAGCAGGATGAAATTACTTTCTACATCTTCCGCTACCAAAATCTTTTTGATCTGTTGCACACGATTTACAGTATCTCCTTTAGATTCCGTCTTTGACATTTTAAAGATTTCGCCGAGTTCTCCGGCTTCTTCATAAGGAATCGTGAAATAGAACGTAGAGCCTTTACCCAATTCAGAAGTCACTCCTATTTCTCCACCGATCTTTTCGATAATCATCTGACAGATAGATAGCCCTAATCCTGTGCCTTGAGCAAAAGAGTTCAGTTTGACAAAACGCTCGAAGATATGATCTACCTTTTCCGGTTCTATTCCTATTCCTGTATCCTTCACATATACACGAATATTTTTATCCGTCCGCTCAAAACCCAAACGAATCTCTCCTGCATACGTAAATTTACTCGCATTAGTCAGGAAATTCGTTATCACCTGCATGATACGATTCTGATCTCCCTCAATGAATAAATTCTCATCCTCATTATCAAAAACAAGAGTTACCCCTTCTTTCACACGTTCTTTATGAACAGCATAAATTGTCCGGCAAACTTCTCCCAGATTCATTGGACGCTTGATATATTCCAGTGTCCCGGCTTCTATCTTCGATAAATCCAGAATATCATTAATCAGTTGCAACAAAATATCCGAATTCTGATTGATAATACCCGAATAGAGCTTTTTCTCTTCAGCAGTTTCGGCAGCAGGCAATAATTGAGAGAATCCTACAATTGCATTCAGGGGTGTCCGGATCTCATGACTCATATTAGCAAGGAAAGCACTTTTCAATCGGTCGGATTGCTCCGCCTTAATCCTTGCCTTTATCAGTTCCTGCTCAATATTCTGAAGATTAGTAATATCCCAAGAGATACCAATCAGCAACGGTTTGCGTCCTTCCATCGGCACAAGCGCCTTTAACGTCTGTACAATACGCGCTTTCCCGGTGACGGAAAGATACGTTTCCTGCATATCAATACGCTTATGGGTCTGAAGTAATTCCAAATCATCCTTACGGAATTTCTCTGCGTCTCCATGACTCGGAAATACTTCATAGTCCGTATGTCCAATCGCTTTAGACGCCGGGATACCTGAATGGTCGGCAAATGCTTTGTTCCAATACAAATACCTAAAATCATTTTCCGGGTCTTTCACAAACAGATAGACTGGGATATTATTCAAAATACCATCCAGCAATAGATTTAGTTCGCGAAGTTCATCCTGTTTCTTTATAACATCAGTAATATCCTGTGTAAAGAACCAAGTCAGTTCTTCATTATTCTCACGAATCAGAAATGTAGACACCTGATGCATCCGCTCTTTATCTTCACCTTTCCGCATATAGGCAGCACGATAAGCAAAAGTGCCATCATTGTCACGTATTTCCTGAAGACGTCTTTCCCACGCCTCCTTTGTTGTCATAGAGACGGGCAAATCATATATCTTTTGGATACCCATCTGTTGGGTAACTCCGTATTCTTCTATAAATTGCTTATTTGCATAAACCAATGTCCCGTCTTCCGATACGGCAAGAATGCTGTCACTCACTTTATCGAGTACACTCTTGAAAACCTCCAGTTGCCTTTGCGTGGTCACCCGCTCCGTTATATCACGGCACATAATCAATACATACTCCTCATCCAACGGAAAGATACGATTTTCGTAATGATGATGTTCGCCATTAAAATCCAATTCATGATGGGCGGTTGAAACAGCTCCCGTGCTGACAGCCTGACGCATATTGGAGTGAATATTCTGATATGCTTCCGGTGGAACCATTTCCCGCATATACATTCCCTTAAAATCTTTATTTGATATCCCGACATGATTGGTTTCTTCATTGGAAACAACTTCAATGCCTACTTCGTTCTGATTGAAGACAGTCAGCATATCCGGCAAAGAGTCCAGAATCCTGACAGCATATTTTTCTTTGAAACTAACGGGACGGTTACTTATATTCTCATTCCTAAGAATAGAAAGCTCCTTTTTGAGCTGCTCATTTTCTTTCTTTAGCGCTTCCAGCTGTTCTAATAGTGCTTTTTGGTTTTGTTCGGTGTTCATGATATATCAGAATAAATGCGTACTTATCTGCCAAAAGTAAATATTTTTTTGAAGATAAGTACGCAAAAGCTAGTTTTTTTTGAAAATCATTCAATTACCATGATCCGGTCGTTCAATGCCACCTTCATACCATCTTCCACAAACACCTCTTTGACTACTCCATCCGTCACCGAACGTATCTCATTCTCCATCTTCATTGCCACCAATACGCAAAGCGGATCGCCACGTTTCACACTGTCTCCTTTCTTTACATACGTCTTCAGTATTACTCCCGGCATCGGTGCCTGTACTACCTGACGTCCCACAGACTCGGCAGCAGTGCGGGCATTATGTATCTTCTCCATTTCTCCCTGCAATTCAATCTGATAAAGCTCCCCTTTATTCATGATTGTATATGAATTATTGGAAGAGGGAGAAATCTGCACTCCATGCGAGTGGTGATCGATGATGATCGAATGGATAGAGTCGCCACCCATGTTATAATCGACCTCATATATCTTACCATTGACTGCAATCTTCTTGATTGGTCCGTCCTCCAGTATTTCCACCTTATATTCACTATCCGGCATGTCCTGAAGCTTGGCGTAATATGTAGCTAATGTTGTACCCATAATCTGTTCTGTTATTTTTTAGTCTTACATCAATAATTATTAGCAGTCATCTGCAACTTACCATAATACTTCCAGAGCGATTCGCCTACCACCGGAAGCGTTGTGGCACGGGAAGCCGCTTCTTTCTCCCGCTCGTAGTGTCTCACTGCGGCAGCAATGACAGCCACTGTCGGATCGGTATTCTGACGGCGTTTCAGATCTTCCTTATCAAAGCGCGTATCAATAAACGTTGTATCATATTCGCCTTTCAGGAAAGCTGCATTCTTCAATACACGTTGATGGAAAGGAATTGTTGTTTTAATTCCCAAAATCTTATACTCGCGCAAAGCACGTGCCATATTGGAAATGGCAGAAGCACGGGTACGTCCCCAACAACATAGCTTGGCAATCATCGGGTCATAATGCAGAGAGACTTCAAATCCGGCATAAGCGGCACTGTCAAGACGCAGGTTACGCCCTTCGGGAGCTTCACGAACAGTAATCACACCGGGAGAAGGCATGAAGTTATTCTCCGGATCTTCCGCATAAATACGACATTCGATAGCTGCTCCGCTAAACTGAATATCATCCTGTTTATAAGGTAACGGATTTCCGGCGGCAACTGTTATCATATCCCGAACCAGGTCAACTCCCGTACATTCCTCCGTCACAGGATGTTCTACCTGCAAACGGGTATTCATCTCGAGGAAGTAGAAGTTTTGGTCTTTATCCATCATAAACTCCAATGTCCCGGCACTGTAATATCCTATTCTCTTACAGGCTTCCACAGCAACCTTCAACATCTTCTTTCTCGTCTCTTCTTTCACAAAAGGAGAAGGACTTTCCTCTATCACTTTTTGGTTACGACGCTGAATGGAACATTCACGTTCGTAAAGATGGACCACATTGCCATATTTATCTCCCATGATCTGAACTTCGATATGATGGGGATTCTCGATGTATTTCTCAATATATACCGCATCATTGCCAAAAGAAGTCCCTGCTTCGGATTGCGACAAACGAAGAGCCGTTTCCACTTCTTCTTCCGTACGTACCAAGCGCATTCCTTTTCCTCCACCTCCGGCAAGTGCTTTCAGCATAATGGGATAACCTACTTCATTGGCCACCTTCTTCACTTCATCAATCCCCTGCACAGGTGTCTCGGTTCCGGGAACAATGGGTAATCCTGCTTCACGCATAATCTTACGGGCTTCTGTCTTGATTCCCATTTTGGAAATAATGTCCGCACTCGGTCCGATAAAAATCACTCCTTCTTCTTCACAACGACGGGCAAAATCCGCATTCTCCGACAAGAAACCATATCCCGGATGAATAGCGGCTCCGGTCTTTTTGGCAATGGATAATATCAATTCCGGCTTCAGGTAAGAAGTATCTTCAGGCGATTCGGAGATGCAATAGGCTTCTTCCGCATAACGCACGTGCAAAGCTCCTCGGTCTACATGGGTATAAACAGCTACCGTCGAGATATTCATCACCCGACAGGTACGGAAGATTCGCATCGCTATTTCACCGCGGTTGGCTACTAATATTTTCTTTATCATAATCTTTTTATTCTTTTAATGAACACTCTCCATTCTCAACTCTCCACTCTCAACTTATTAAAGCGGAAGATTCGAATGTTTCTTAGGAGGATTAGACTGCCGTTTGTTGGCAAGCATCTCGAAACTTCGAATCAACCGCAAACGGGTTACCGCCGGATCAATCACTTCATCCACATATCCCAATTCCGCCGCCCGGTAAGGATTGGCAAACTTCCCACGATAATCATCCTGAAGTTCTTTCCGTTTTTCTTCGGGGTTTCCGGCCTTATCTATATCCTTACGGAAAAGAATATTCACAGCTCCATCCGGTCCCATCACAGCTATTTCGGCAGTAGGAAAAGCAAGATTGACATCTCCGCGGATATGCTTGGAACTCATCACATCATAAGCGCCACCGTATGCTTTGCGGGTGATAACCGTAACTTTCGGCACTGTAGCCTCACAATAAGCATAAAGCAATTTTGCCCCGTTGCGGATAATTCCGCCATATTCCTGATCGATCCCCGGAAGGAATCCCGGCACATCTACCAATGTCAGTAAAGGGATATTGAAAGCATCGCAGAAGCGGACAAAACGGGCAGCTTTGACAGATGCGTTAATATCCAGTGTACCAGCAAGTACCAATGGCTGATTAGCCACCACTCCCACTGTTTTTCCATTCAGCCGGATATAGCCGATCACAATATTCGCTGCATATTCTGCCTGAAGTTCGAAGAAACTATTATCATCAGCCACTGCTTCAATCATTTCTTTTATATTATACGGCTGATTCGGATTGGTTGGAATCAAATTTGCCAGTTCCGGAGTCAGGCGGGTCGGCGAATCGTTTGTAGCTACAAACGGAGGCTCTTCCATATTATTTCCCGGCAGATAGGAAATCAATTCACGAATATAATTGATACACTCAATATCATTCTCCGCAGAAAGATGAGCTACACCGGACTTTGTCATGTGTACGCCTACTCCGCCGAGTTCCTCTTTAGTGACTTCTTCCTGTGTCACACTTCTCACCACATCCGGTCCTGTAATAAACATATAACCGGAATTTTTCACCATCAGGATAAAATCTGTCAATGCAGGAGAATAAACCGCACCTCCGGCACATGGGCCCATGATCGCGCTAATCTGCGGAATCACTCCGGATGCCATAGAGTTGCGCAGGAATATCTCGGCATATCCGGCCAAAGAACGTACCCCTTCCTGAATTCGTGCACCGCCAGAGTCGTTCAGTCCGATGATGGGTGCTCCCATTTGCATAGCCATGTCCATCACTTTACAAATTTTCTTAGCGTGCGTTTCCGAAAGAGCTCCACCAAATACGGTGAAATCCTGTGCAAAGACATAAACCAGGCGCTTGCCAATCATACCGTATCCCGTCACTACCCCGTCTCCGGCAAATTTCTGCTTTTCCATACCGAAATCGGTACACCGATGGGTTACCAACTTATCCAGTTCGATAAACGAACCTTTCTCCAATAATAAATCGATGCGTTCACGGGCGGTCAGTTTTCCCACAGAATGTTGTTTTTCAATGCGAGCGTCTCCGCCGCCTTTTTCTGCTTTCCTGTTCAGTTCTTCCAGGTTGTTAATAAGCTCTTTCATAGGCTGTAGTTATTAAAGTTGTATGTGTGTGTAAAAATAAACAGTAATATATGAAATCATTGTCATATTGATTACACAAAGTACTTTTATATAATGAACGCCTCATGTGTGGAAAATGTTAGCATTTATGCCTTAAAACATCTTTATCCATTTATTTAGGGAGCTTTTTTTGCAGGTTGCGACAACAAACTTCCCCGCTTTTCTGTTTATCGCTTATCATTTTTAATAAAACCTATACCGTTGTCAACTTCGATGTTGAACAAGGCCGCATCATTATCAGGGAAAATCCGAAATACCTTAGTCTGAACGAAATGTATCAGGTAGCCAACAGCTATCCGAAAGGCAGCAAAGCTAGGTAACGAAGCTGCGCTGGCCAACTTAAAACAATTACAACAAATTCTTAGCGTGAAAATGAAATAAACAGAAAAATCTTTTTATTCAACCGACCAAAGTGGGACGTTTGTTTGTTATATCAATAATAAACGACGTTCCACTTTTTAAATCTGATAATTATGACCTTGATCCTTGCTATTATTCCGGTGTTACTGTTGATTATATTAATGGCATTCTTTAAAATGCCGGGTGACAAAAGTAGTATCATTTCTCTGATCGTGACGATGCTGATTGCTATTTTCGGCTTCGCTTTTTCAGTAGACAATCTGTTTTACTCCTTTTTATATGGGGCGTTAAAAGCCGTCTCTCCTATCTTAATCATTATCCTGATGGCTATTTTCAGTTACAACGTATTGTTGAAAACAGAAAAGATGGAGATTATCAAACAGCAATTCGCTTCTATTTCTACCGATAAAAGTATCCAGGTGTTATTACTGACTTGGGGATTCGGCGGACTACTGGAAGCGATGGCCGGCTTTGGGACAGCAGTTGCCATTCCGGCAGCCATTCTTATCAGTCTGGGATTTAAGCCTATCTTTTCGGCAACTGTAAGTTTGATTGCCAACAGTGTAGCCACCGCTTTCGGAGCGATCGGAACTCCGGTGTTGGTATTAGCCAAAGAAACGAATTTGGATGTATTGCATCTTAGCACGAATGTCGTATTGCAGTTATCCGTTTTGATGTTCCTGATTCCGCTGGTTTTGCTTTTCCTTACTGACTCCAAACTTAAATCGCTTCCCAAAAATATATTTCTTGCCTTATTAGTAGGCGGAGTTTCTTTAGTCAGCCAGTATCTGGCTGCCAAGTATATGGGTGCTGAATCTCCGGCCATTATCGGCAGTATTCTTTCGATTATCGTGATTGTTCTTTATGGAAAACTGACTGCCTCTAAAGAAGAGAAAGCACGGAAAAGCCATCTGAAAACAAAAGATATACTGAATGCATGGAGCATCTATTTGCTGATTCTATTTTTAATCATTCTGACCAGTCCCCTCTTCCCGGAATTGCGTCATACATTAGAGAATAACTGGATAACCCGAATCAGTTTGCCCATCAATGCTTCCACCGTCAATTATACCATTTCCTGGCTAACTCATGCCGGGGTATTGCTTTTCATCGGAACTTTTATCGGTGGATTAATTCAAGGAGCTAAAGTAAAAGACCTGTTCATCGTTCTTTGGAATACAGTGAAGCAATTAAAGAAAACATTCATCACCGTGATCTGCCTTGTGGGATTATCCACAATTATGGATAGTGCCGGAATGATTGCTGTGATTGCCACGGCACTGGCTACGGCTACGGGAAGTTTGTATCCACTGTTTGCTCCGGTCATCGGTTGTCTGGGAACGTTTATCACCGGAAGCGACACCTCTTCCAATATCCTTTTCGGAAAGTTGCAAGCAAGTGTTGCAGGGCAAATTCATGTCAGCCCGGATTGGCTGTCCGCTGCAAATACAGTAGGTGCTACAGGTGGTAAGATTATCTCTCCACAAAGTATTGCTATTGCTACTTCTGCGGGAAACCAACAGGGAAAAGAAGGTGAAATACTGAAAGCGGCTATTCCTTATGCGTTGGTGTATGTGGCGATTACCGGAATTATTGTTTATATTTTCAGTTGATTACCCCAAAGATATCTCTAATAAGTTTACGATGTCTTTACCCTCACACCCTCTCCCTATTAGCTCAAACCGCTTATTCATCATGGTTACAGGTGGGAGGGTAAACGGTTACTTTCAACCTGCCTCGTAATTACTCATTGGAAAATTTCCGGTTAACAGTAGTTCCACTTTGTTTCATTACTTGGGACAAAGTGTTTCACACTGGGAAACAAAGCGTTTCAAGCATTGAAACAAAGTGTTTCACACCGAGAAACGAACTGTTTCAAGGCTTGAAACATATTTTGAAACTATTCGGTCATTATTTGTATAAGTTCTATAAGTTACTTATACCACATGATATACCACTTCATGCGCTTCCGTCAGTTGAGGAACCTCCAGTTTATCCAACATCTTATCCAATACAGATTCAGGAAGTGCATATTCCCTGCTTTTATTTTGTTGACGCCAAGTGTGATAGGGCTGTTCCAGATAGACTATCTTCACTTTTGCACCATAATCAACAAACAGATCAATCAGTTGGGCACGCATCTGACGAGTTATGTTAGTAGCATTCCAAACAAAATCCTGTCCTTTGCGAAGATACGTTCTGGCTTCTTCCTTCGCCATTTGCACTACCCGTCCATTCGCCGACTTATCCGTGGGACTCAATTTGTACTTGCGACGAATGGCATCCAAGCTCACCACCGGCATATCCATGCCAGCAGACTGAATATAATAGTCTTTCCCCATTCCCGGAAGTCCTGACAACATCGTCACTTCACATTTAAACTGTTCGTGAGGGATATAATCAATATAACTGCCTTCTGCATGGAAGTAATGAAAGCGTGCATAATCTGTGGCAAACTCTCTCGGTTTACTCCAACAATCTTGTTCACGGCAGAAAATCTCAAACAGTTCCACTGCTTCCAACAACCCATTCTTATCTTCACAAATACGTCCTCTGACATCAGCTTCAGCCAACATTTTCAGTAATGAAGTATCTACCCGTAAAGAAGCTTCACAGAGTTTCTTTACAGAATCCGGTTTTTCCATCAGCCAAACAGGCAATCCGTGATACCGGACTAAAGACGCAATCTGTTCCCGGATATGGAACGGAGCAGGACAATCCCGGTATAAAACAGTACGGGCAGTGTACTCTCCCTTTCTGGCGTGCCCTTTAGCAGATACCCGCCCCTCTCCTTCATCCACGGAAGTCGAACGCTTTTCAACATCATGCAACAATGCAGATGTCCAAATAATTTCTTTCTCCAAGGTGGAGAGAGTCTGATAAGCAGAAGACTGCTGCAATGCTTCCAACACCATACGGGTATGCTCGGCCACACTTCCCTCCGCGTGATGACGAGTATCTTGCGGGACGACATTCATTTCTCGTACCCACTCGAACTGCTGTTCGAGTGAGCACCATGATTTATCTTCTATCAATTTCCAATTCATCATTATTCTCCTTTTCATTACTCAATTCCCAGACAAGCGGGGCACGTTTCCAATTACGCGTCCAATGCTCATCTGTTTTGACGTGTCCTTTTCGCACATACTTAAACACATGATGCGCAAATTCGCTTACCGGATATTCCTCGATATTGCGGCTGACTACTCCTTCACGAGTACAAGCCACTTTCGTCCACGGATCACATGAACCGAAAACAGACGGGTCTTGTGACATATCGATGATTTCCTGTTTTAAAAGCTCCGGCGTTAAACCGGAAACAGGTTCTATCTTCAACTCTGGAACAGTAGGCAAGTCAAATAAAGCTGCATAAAACTTCACTTCTTCCCATGACAACCATTGATCCATGCAACGAACCGCAAAGATATAAAAATGCGTTTCTAACCGTTGATATTCAATAGAATGTATGGCGTATAGATTTTCTCCAAAGATTTCTATATCGCCCAAATCATTCTTTATCAATTCCCAACGTTCCCGCAGTTGCCTCGTCCAGGGTGAAGTGGTGGGAGCCGCATGCGAACGGGCAAAGACACCCCACTGACTCAAACAATTATTCTCTCCATCCAACTTCTCGGTATGCACCAATGTCTTAATCCGTTGGATATCTTCCCAATACGTATGATTAATTCGGTCATCACTAGTCGTTCCGGGAGAGAACGGATAGTGATAGGTACGACCATATTTCTCTGATATCATCTTCTTCTTTTTTTTTAATTAAATACTTATTCTTTTTTGCACAGCTAAACAGCACTAAAGCCACTACCCGGCAACATTCCGCAGGTCCTCTGCCGGAAGTAATTTGTAAATAGACTTTTTCTTTCATCGCATCATTCCTTATTCATTCGTACAATGCGAGGCATAAATTTGCCTTGCACTTCCACTAGTGTCTCCTGCGTATACATCACTCTGTCAATGTCCTTGTATGCCAGCGGCATTTCTTCCACGCTCCCACCAATCAAAGTTACTCCTGCTTGCGACAGTAACTTCTTCAAAGCCGATTGCGTAAAACTATCTTTTGCCTTTTGGCGGGACATTGCCCTGCCGGCTCCATGAGAAGCCGAATTCAACGCATCTTCCACCCCTTTGCCACACACCAGATAACCCGGGGTGGCCATACTTCCGGGAATCAATCCCGCTTGTCCCTTTTGCGCCGGAGTAGCCCCTTTACGATGGACGATCGCCATACGTCCCGGTGTTATTTCCTCTTTCCAAGCGAAGTTATGATGATTATTGACATTAGCGAGAGGCTTCAACCCCAAGGCTTTCGCCAAATTCAAATGAATCCGTTCATGACAGGCACGGGCATAATCACCTGCCAGATTCATACTCATCCAATACTCCTGTCCCTCTTCCGTGTTCAAATCCAACCAGGCAAAATGTTGTGCTTCACGAGGAAGCCTGCACACTTCACGTGCCAGCAGACTGTAATGTTTTGCAATAGCAGCCCCCAATCCTCGTGAACCGGAATGTGACAGCAATGCCAAGTAACTTCCTTCCGGAAGATTCAGTACGTTTTTTTCTTGCAAAGTGATCTCGCCGAACTCTACAAAATGATTGCCACCACCGGAACTCCCCAGTTGACGGACGGCCTTTCCATGCAAATCCCTCAATAAAGGCGTCAGACGGAATTCCTCCCTATCCAACACTTCATGTTCCTGCTCAAAACCCAATCCGCCATCCATACCGAAATGGGTGAAATCTTTCAAGGCTTCTTTCATCTGATAGGCATACCGTTTCAGAAAATCTGCTCCGGCATCGAATACTGTCAGACTCATCCGGCAGCCGATATCAACTCCTACGGCATACGGAATCACCGCATTATCCGTAGCAAGCACTCCACCGATAGGCAACCCGTATCCGGCATGAGCGTCAGGCATCAATGCTCCGGCCACTGTTACGGGCAAGCGCATAGCCAGGTTCATCTGTTGTTTGGCAAGCGTCTCGATAAATTTACCTCCATAAGTTTTATACATCAACGGCTCATCCAGTAAATCATAAGCTATAAACTCTTTCGCTATTATAGTCGGCGAAAGGCGTTCGGCCAGCTTATTCCATATTTCATTGTTTTTGTAAGATTCGGGATGCTCGAGTATATCGCTCAATGTCATTTCAATCTGTTCTTTCGTGTTATATTTGCAATGTTTGCTCACAATGTCCACTACCAGACTACGGGCAACATTATCCCGGTATCCCAGTTTACTTAAATCTTTTAATCGTATTCCCATACTCTTTTTTCATTCGCATACAACATTCCCTGTCAGCCTCACCGGCAAACGACGATGCAATACACGTGATACCAATGCTTAGGATACGGATATAAAATACCCTCCCACCGCATTGAAGTGATTAATTTTAAAAATAATAAATGTGATTGCGGGACTAATCAACCATTGCCGCCTGTTAGTAGAATTGCGGTCAATGTAAGAACCATCAGTTCAATATAAAAAATAATAAGTTGCAAAGCCTCATTCTCCCGACGAGACAACTTAGTCCTAATTTGAAAATATTATAACTCCAACATAATTAATACCCTTTCCATCAATTTTAAAGGGTGAATACTCATTTTATCGCGGCAAAAGTAGTGCTTATTTTTATATCTTCCAAAGATTAATAGACAAATTTTAGTGTTCAATAACTATCCGAGGGAAGTTTTGCCAAGAATTTCTGTCAAATTGCTATTTTATGGTCCCTTTATATCGTCTATCTTTGCATCAGATAAAAACAAAAAGAAAGATAATATATGAAACAGATAAAAAGCTTATTAAGTGTCTTCGTCTTGACACTGGCAGCCACGGCTTGCGCGGGAAACAGCGGAGAAAATAAAAAGAGCAATGAACCAACAAAGGAGGACAATAAAATGGAAGTAGTAGCATTAAATAAAGCAGATTTTTTAAAGAAGGTATATAACTATGAAGCCAATCCGAACGATTGGAAATTTGAAGGCAGCCGTCCTGCCATCGTAGATTTCTATGCTACCTGGTGCGGTCCCTGCAAAGTGATGCACCCGATTCTGGAAGAACTTAGCAAAGAATATAGCGGCAAAGTAGATATCTATCAGATTGATGTGGACAAAGAACAAGAGCTGGCAGCAGCATTCGGTATCCGCAGCATCCCTACCCTATTGATGATTCCGATGAAAGAGGAACCGAGAATCATGCAGGGAGCTATGCCTAAAGACCAGCTTAAAAAAGCAATTGATGAATTTCTTCTGAAACAAAATAACGAAGCAAAGCAATAGACTTCGACTTTTTTCTCGTCATGACAACTGCCCTCTATTCGTCTTTAGAAGATGGATAGAGGGCTGTTTATATATGCCAAATGATAAGAACAAACATATTTGCATATATTCGCACTTCACTTTATCTTCTTATTTATATTTCAAATTGAAAAAATGCAGAAACATTGAATAATACTACATCACGATCTCACACTCTTTGTTTCATCACAAACCCCTCAAAGAAATCGTCGCGGTAACTATTACCGATAGCTATTTCATACGATTTTATGAATATATCATTATTGTCAAATGATTCGATGTGACCGGTATTGACAATATATGACTTATTCACCCGCAGAAAAGTTGATTTGGGTAACAAATCGAATATGGCTTTCAAACTCATACGGGTGATAATACGTTGATCGCTAAGTTGGATTATAACGTAATCTTTCAATCCTTCAATGAAGAGAATATCGGAGAAGTTGACTTTGAAATACCGGCGTTCTGCTTTCACAAAAAAATAGTCGGCAGTAACCACCGTTTCGATGGCTTCTTTCTCTTCTTTCAGTAACAAAGAATGGTAAGACAAAGCCTTATCCACAGCTTTTTGAAAACGCTCCGCTTCAACAGGCTTAATCAAATAATCTATCGCATCCACTTCGTAACTGTCCAGTGCATACTCTGTGTAGGCTGTAGTGAAAATAACCAGCGTTTTCTTTGAAATCGTACGTGCAAACTCAATTCCTGTAATCCCTAGCATCTGAATGTCAAGAAAAACCAAATCAGTCACATGTTGCTCCATGAAATCGGAAGCAGTGGACGCACTATTAAAACTCCCGATTAATTGAAGGTTACTCGATTCTTCTATCAATAGCTTCATGGCTTCACGTGCCAATGGTTCATCGTCTACAATAATACAATTCATAATGTTATACTTAAAATTACAGTATACTTATTTTCATTCTCTATCTGCTTCAGCTCATACCGACCGGGATACAACAGCCCCAATCTGCGTTGAATATTCACAAGTCCTATCCCTCCGACTTTACCTTTACTAACGGCAACTTCCGGTGTGGAATTCTCGCATCGAAACTCTAATCTATCATTATCAACTTTAAACGAAACGTGCACATACGAAGGATGCTCGCTGTCAAAACTATGCTTTACCGCATTCTCCACAAAAGGAATAAACAATAACGGCTGAACCCAAATGGAATCTGTCTCTCCATGTTCCTCCATCGTAAACTGAAAATTATCACGACGGATCTTTTCCAGATTCAGATAATCATTTAAGAAACGGATATCCGATGCTAACGAGACTCTTTCTCGCGAACTGTCATTTATCTGATAGCGCAATAAATCCTCTAATTTGAAAAGTACTTTGGATGCTTCTTCCGGATTTCTCTTTATCAGGACATTGGCATTATTCAGCATATTAAAAAGAAAATGCGGATTAATCTGATTTTTAAGAAACTTCAGTTCCGACTGTAAAGTCGTGGATTCCAGTTCATCAATACGCAGGTTGTAGCGTAGCCAATGCATGAACAATGAAATAGCCGCAGAGCCTGCCATGACAAAGCCAATGGTCAGTATGCCCGAAAAAGCATTGATAAAAGTAGCAAAGCCATTGGGATCTTTTCCGGGCAGAATCACTTCAAAAAGCAAACCTTGGGTAACTGAAAGAAAAGTAATGACTGCTATATTTGTAATGACTGCCATCAACACATAACTACCCCAACGATTCTTCAACAGGAAATAAGGAACCAATACATACAGGTTTATATATATCACCATATTCATAGAAGCAAAATATGCCAGACATCCGCCCAGTCGCCTCCCAAAGGAGACTGTTTGTAAAGGCTCATACCAAAGGACGTTGATTGTTATCAAAACAACAACCAATTGCAGCAGCAAATGCCTGTATATCCGATAACGGGGACTCAATAGAAATGCAGTGACACTTTTATCATTCATGTTTCTGTCAGTGGTATTTTTATTGAAGTCATTACCATGATTGGTATCCATACTCATGACTCACCTCCTTTCAGTTCCAGCCATATACTGCCGACAGCCAATGATAATCTGTAACGGCTTCCATACAAAATATCCAATCTTTGTCTGATTCTTTCCAGCCCTTTATCGGACGACAAGAGATTTACTTCAGGACAAGCGCAAGCGAAAATAATCGTACCCTTTTCCGCTTTCAAATGAGTTTTCAATGAAACAGGAGGCTGTATCTGTTGCTCGTCTATTGCTTTGACTATATATTGTACAAAAGGGATGAAAAGCAAAGGTGGTACCAACATTCTGTTCACTTCGCCTTCGGAAGTAAATTCATAGTAAAATTGTGGTCGGGAGGTCTGTTCCAATGTCAGGTAATTAGTAAGAAATGTAATTTCGCTACTAAGCAAGACTTTGGCCCTATTGCAATCATACAACTGATAGCGGAGAAGTTGGCTTAACTTCATCAACATCTTTGAGGCTGTTTCCGGCTCACTCAACGTTAATTCTCCCGATTGGTGCAATGTTTTAAAAAGAAGTTCAGGGCTGATCTGTTCTTTTAACCGTTCCACTTCAGAAACGACATGGGCTTTCTCCATTTGTGAAACACGCCGGTTGTTAATCATCCACTCTTTCAGAAGAACTGTCATCGTACCTCCTATCATACACAGCGTAGATAACATAAAAGAAGAAATATAGTCCACTACCATGTGCATCGAAAAATAAGAACCTCGCGCATGGAGTTCCGGCCAATAGGAATATGCCATGTATTCTATTGACATCTGTATCAACAGAGCTACGATCATCGCAGTAGAAAGCAATGACAAATAGGTCAGATAATGTCTCTTCAATAAATATTTCGGAAAGAGTTGGAAAAGATTCAAGTAGATAACCGCTACATAAGTGAGCAGGTAAAGAAAGGTAAATGTGTAAATCCATCCGCCCAATATATCCTTATAATCCAAAAAGATAATAAAGACCTGATTGAAAGAGATCGTCCCCAGCACCAGGATAAGTACCAAATACCGCATCCATCGTAAGTCCGGACTAACGAGAAATCGATATAAAAAGGTAGATTCACTACCTGTTGCAAGTGTTTCAGTTGTCATACGCTTTATTGGGGACGAAGATAAAACATTTTTCCGGTTAGACTCTATACCGTATCTCTAAAATTCAAGTTTATAACTCACATTCGTCAATATCGTAGAATTGTCGCTGACATCTATTTTTCCAGTTTTCACATTATATTCATGACCGTAATGTTCTTTAGCACCCGTAAAATTAAGTCCTTTCACTGCAAATTCATGTGATACTTTTCTCTTGTTGATACGATAACTGACAGTATAATTACCAATCAACATAGGAGAATATTGTTTTGAGAAAGCTTTCGTTTCGTCATATTGCACTTCTTTATCCGGATGATTCATCGTTGCCTCCAAGTCAATCGGAGAATATCGATCACCACCTTGCAAGGTTAGTTTCAGGTTGACACTAAGTATGTTCTGTTTATTTCTTCCCAACATCCATTCTTTACCGATGAGTCCGTTTATCACATAATTACGGTTAAACTTCGTGTTATACCACACACCGTCCCCACCCCGGTAACGGGAATCAAACCAAGAACCCGAAATCATATAATAAAGTCCTTTCTCCAAAAAACGTTCGAAGGTAATGTCTATTCCCACATTGCGTCCTCTTCCTTTATTAACCAACGCATCTTCCACATAAAAATCAGAACGGTTAAGTACGGAGTAAGAACTATCCGCCATTACTGGGACATCATGCAAAAACTGGATATATGGTTCTATCTTCAGATTCATGCGATCAGAAATCTTGTAACCGAATGATAACATAATGTGCTGTGCTTTTGTAAAATCAAGATCTTTATTGACGGATTGATCGCCTGTACTTTTCGTTTTAACAAAATATACATCCATCTTTTCCATGCGACTGTACATTCCATAAGCCAACGCAAAGGTTGCTTTTGGAGTAGCTTGCCACTTCAGGCCAACCCGTGGTTCTACAGACCATTTATTGTTCAGAGTCAGAAGCTGTCCATAGATTCCGGCATTAAGGGTCCAACGCTCTGTTAATCCCACCGATGAACTATTGTAGGCTGAAATCAGACTTGTATTACCTTTTCCTTGAGATACAATTTCCAGTAGTTCGGCTTCATAAGGAGCAATGGAAAGATCCATTTTGTAGAACATATTGGTATAGGTGAATCCTGTCTTGTTCGTAAAACGGTTACTGAATTTACGATTAAAGGTGGTGGTAAATATCAGGTTGGTATATTTTGAATCAAGATCCATATAAGGAGTAGACTCCATCGAATGGTTGAACAAGGTTGCTCCTCCGTCGAGTTGCGAATAGGTAGCGGCTATCGTGGTCTTCAATGATGCGTCATTATTAAAGAAATAACGATGGCTGACACCTCCGACTGCCATATATTGCTTGTCTCTTGATTCACTGCGGTCGCCCCAATAATCCCATTTCTCTGTGTTCTTTTCAAAATCACTAGTGAACTTATCAATCAGGCTCGTTCCCCAAACAGAGAACGTTCCGGCTTTCCGTGTCGGAAAGTTGAGTTTGAGGTTCAGGTCCTGATAATCCATCGTTCCTCCTTCAAGATTCAGAAGTCCGGTTGTAGAATAACGGTAATTGAAAATATACGATGCTTTATGTTTCTTGCTCAAAGGGCCTTCGGAAGCGACGTCGATTCCCATAATTCCCACCTGAATGGTATTTTCGTTCTTTTGGTTGTTGCCATTACGCAATTTCATGTCAAAGACTCCGGATACGGCATTTCCATATTCGGCAGGAAATGCTCCTGTGAAAAAATCAGAGTTTCCAAGCACTTGTGAACTTAGAGAGGAAAGGATTCCTCCACCCAATGTAGCGATGTCCGCAAAGTGATTCGGATTAGGAATTTCGACATCCTCCAGTCTCCATTGCAACAGATGTGGGGCATTGCCATGAATAGAAATTCCATTGGAAGAAACGCTGGGAGCCACTCCGGCAAAAGCAGAAACCAAACGTGCGGGATCATCAAATCCACCTGCATAACGGCTCGCTTCTTCTACACTCAACATGCGTGCTCCGGTAGTAGCCATCTTATTCATTGCTTCTTCCTTGTTCGTCCGCGCACGAATTATCACTTCGTTCAATTCGTTCACGCTTTCTTTCAAAGGTATTTCCAAATATATTTCCTTGGCGGAGGTCACCAGTATTTCTCTGAAAATGCCCGGTTCATATCCCATAAACGCAGCTTCTACGGTATGTCGGCCGACAGGAACCTGCGGTATACTGAAACGACCAAGACTGTCTGTTATCGTACCCGCCCCCTCTTTTTCAGATAGCTTTACTGTTGCATACGGTATCGGAAACTTCGAATCTCCATCTATAACAATCCCACGGATGGTCTGCACCGGACGTCCTTTCCGCCCTGTTGTCTGGCTGAATACTGTTACAGACACAAATAAAGCGATCAATAATAGAATCCATCCGCCATAACGATACATTTTACGGGAAAGTTCTTCACTTAGAACTTTTTCAAAAGTTTTGAGCACTGTCCCACACTCATCTAAAGAGACGCCCGACTGAATAGATATTTTCTCTAATAATCTAGTTTTATTCATCTTCATGATTTTATTCCGTTTTAATTTCGTCACGAAGATAAGGCAGAGATCAGCACTAATTTTTCAAATGAGACGAACGAGTCCCATTTGTAGACTAAATGCAAAATTAGCAAGATGAAAAATAAAAGAAAAGAAGAATATCGCTTTTAAAGGATATATAACCCATTCTAAAGGTGGTGTGACTTTCATTAAAGTCCTTTGGTAATTACAGGCAACCCAAATAAGCCCTTTTGCAAAGTCAGAATCTTCGGCCGACCTGTCTTTGTCTTATTATAAGTAGAAGGAGATACATGCAATGTTTCTACATTCCCATTTTCAAAAGCTACCTGCAAATAATATTCTTTACGAACGCCATCCGACACATAACGGTGTCTGCCGACTCTACGGGTTTTCTTATGTGTTTCTATATATTTTTTCTGTACCATGACTTTCTCTTCATGCGTGGAAGCAGAATCGGCGAACCAGTAATTCCCCCCAAGAAACAAAACACAACTGATAGCACCGACACAAACCAAATGGCAACAACAATTAATTACTTTATTATCCATTGTTGTCAGCCAAATCCATCCTTTATAGAAAGGAATTGTTGCTATCACTATTATAAATGCCACTCCAACAGGTATCCACCAAGCAGCCAATGTATCTTCGTATACTACATAGGCAACTCCACATGAAATCATAATCACGAGAATCATCAGGATACGAAGCGTATTAATGAACAGAGTTTTCATAATATTGCCATTTTATATGCAAATATAAAAATAAGCAACCAAAAACAGGTATAATATCATTCATAAAAAATAATGCTGACACAAGTCGTTGGCTATTTGAACATAATAAATTAACTTTGCCTATATAACAATGAAAACTCCACTCATATAGATTTAGTAATAAACGGGATGCACAAAAATTCTAAATATCACATAATATACCAGACTCTTGACAAACTGGGAATAAAATACCAATGTTTACAGCATAATCCCATAATGACTATGGAGGAAGGGGCAGAAATATCCAAGATACTAGATTGTACTTCATGTAAGAGCCTGTTTCTCACCAATAAAAAACAAGAATACTACCTGCTTCTATTACCTGCAAACAAAAAACTTTCTACCCAAAAACTTGCACAACAAATAGGAAGCACACATCTTTCTTTTGCTTCTAAAGAGGCGATGGAAAATATTTTATGTACTTATCCCGGAGCTATCAGTATTTTAGGACTAATTTATGATAATGAAAACAAAGTTCATTTATTAATTGATAAAGAGATTCTTGAAGCAACTTATATAGGATGTCATCCATGTGTAAACACATGCAGCCTGAAAATTAAACTTGAAGATATTCTAAAATTGTTATTACCGGAGATCAATCATAAAGATTTCACTATTGTAGAATTATAGAAAGATAGCAAAAAAATATTTCAACGTTTACAAACATAACAACTTACTTATTATACAACTTGCACAAACAATATTTAAAACCTTTGGCTTATATATCTTAATTCTGCAATACTTTCGTACCAGTAATTAAACTATATATGAGACTCATTTTTAAATGCTCCTTCATAAATTTCATTAATTGGGGCGACAGTTACAACAGGAAAACATTCCTATCTTCGCAACCGGATTAAAATTCAGAAAGTATTTTTTCCCATAATTTGTAAACTCATATACGGATAAAAGTACAAAAACTACGATTCAGTTTATCATCTATTTGTCGTTTTTTATCAAGCCTGTATAAAAACAAATACCGGATATTCATGAAAAAGTGTTTTGCTCATGGATATCCGGTATCAGAAAATATTATATCATTTATTTCATGCTATCATAAAGCGCTTTCGCTTCTGCTGCCGTGAATGCACGGTTATACACCAGATAATCATCTATATAGCCATCCATAAAGTTTTCATAAGAACGAGAACCCTCCTTGCCCTTGTACATTGCACCTATGAAATAAGGAGTTCGGTCAATAGGTTTCAACCCTTTATTGAGTGCTTCCGCTTCTTTCACTCCGTCAATATATAGATAGGTGTTTCCATTCGCATGTACACATACATAATGATGCCATTCTCCATCTGCCATAGATTTCTTTTTATAATCTGTTCCATTTGAAGAGAATCCTGTATATTCAATAAGATATCTTACATACGGACTAGACTTTTGGAACCTGAACCAAGCATGTTTATTATTACCATCGTCCGAATTTGTCTTAGGGGATCCTTGCTGAAATACTGCTAAATTTGCTGTTGTCTTATTGGATGTGTTCACCCAAAAAGAGGTAGTCATCGGAGTCGACTTAAAATCCAAAGCATCATTGTCTGGTAAAGACAAGATAGCATAATTCTGAGCATTTTTACTTCTAAATTCAGCGCAAGTAAATCCTTCTTTACGAGCAGGAGCATTAAAGTTTATATTCATGTTATCTCCCATTGTTAATATTTCTGGATCGATACCATTAGGTCCCATATCTTTGCAATCACCATCAAAAGGATAGAATAGAACAATGTCTTTACCTGGTAATACAATAACATATCCTTCCTTTTCCTCAGTAGAAGTATTCACATCATTAGAAGCAACTAAAGTAACCTTATATTTACCGGCAGTTGAATAAGTGACAGTCGGATTCTGTTTATCGGAAATAGAGGGATCCCCTCCTTCAAATGTCCAACGCCAATAAGTTGGACGTCCTAAACTGGCATCCTTGAATGAGATTGTCCCACCTTCTATTATCATGCGTCGTTCTGCCGTCATATTTGCCGCTACAGAGTTTTTATCAATAATGTTCAGATAATTTTCTTTGGTAAGCGTAGCTGTTGTATTTGGGTTGGTAACTGTTAACTTTACAGAGTAAGTTCCAGGTTCAAATTTTAAACTCGGATTCTTTTCTGTTGAGGTAACTTTATACCCCTCCGAAGCAGTGAACTCCCATGCCCAAGCAGATGGGAAACCTACAGATAAATCTGTGAAATGAATAGTTTCATCACTCAAAGCTTGAGTTTTATCACATTTAAAATCTATCATGATTTCCTCCGGATATATCACATCAATATATTGCAATATCTCTGTTTCCGCATTTTTATCCCCCCGTCCCACTCTTAATTTAACAGCATAAGTTCCCGGATAATTATAAACGATTTCCGGACTAAACAAATTAGAGACATTGGGTTCACCGCCTTCAAACTCCCAATTCCACCTTACCGGTTCTCCAGTAGATTTATCCATAAAACTAATTTTCTCCCCTGCGGATATGGTTTGCTTGTCTGAAATAAAGTCTGCATTCAACAGTACTTGTTCCTCGTCTTTGCAGGCATAAAAGCCCCCTATACATACAAGCAAGAAATATATTATCTTTTTCATATAATTCATTTTTTATAATTTTACGCATGCTTTATTGCAACTGTGACAAGTCTATATTTTGAAAAGCAATGCCACCTATATTCTTTGTTCCATATTCATACAATACTCCGACCATACCATCTGGATAACGGGCAATATCCGAATATCCACCATATTCGTTAGCTGTATAAGAATACGATTTAGTCCAGGTCATTCCATCATCTTCACTCAATTTCAAAGTATTGTTTGTCCGATTAATTTGACTATCTGGATTTGAAAACAGAATAATACCTTTCCCGTCTACTCCCAAGCCATAAAAAAGTATTGATCCTTGGCATACCGGCTCCTTCAATGATGTATATTCACATGGAGTCCATGTTAATCCCCCATCTGAACTTGTAGAAACAACTCTAAATCTTTCTGTATTATTCTGCTTACGCATATTCAACATTAAATCCCCGTTACTTAATTCAGTCACTGTACTTTCGTTCGTATAATCCGTATCCACAATACCTCCCAAATGCCATGTGTCTCCATTATCATCCGAATATATAACATGAGAACGCCCGGCACTGGAAGTTACGACATTATGGTTGCACGAAACGACAATCCTGCCTTTATTCGGTGCAAATTGTTTCACTATTCCATGACAAGGTCCGGTAGCATATCCTTTATAATTTTCAGGAGTTACAGAAGCCGTAATGTCTTTTTCCTCAGCCCATGTCAGCCCCTCATCATCTGAATAAGTCATAAAAATATAATTAGTACCATTTTTAGCGGAATTCCAACAAGAAATCAATAAAACACGATTGAGTTCCGGAAGATAAACAGGCACTTGATTGCGGCAACGATTCTCACCATCATCCTTCACTGTGATCAATGGCCCCCAAGTTTTTCCTTTATCTGTGGAACGTTTCAATACAATATCGATATCCCCACCATCTTCAGGTCCATTGCGACGTCCTTCCGCAAAAGCCAATATTGTACCACTATTCGTTATCACCATTGTAGGTATTCTAAAATACGCATACCCTTCCCGATAAATGCCATAAGGCTTACTGGTAATGACCGGAAGGGAAGAGATACTCGGTTCTACCTCGTTACATGCTGTTGCAATAAACAACAGGCATATCCATGCAAATATAATATTTATGGCTTTCATAACTCTATTTTTTTAATAACCATCAGTTTGTTTCAAATTCGGATTCAAATCAATCATTTTTCTCAATATCGGGAAATATAGCGGAGTAGTTTTGCCAACCAAATTGGGTACATAATTATAAATATCAATTGTCCCGGCATAATGGGCACGCATCAAATCCGGCCAACGTTTTAATTCAAAACACAGTTCTCTGCCACGCTCATCCAATATTTCTTTTTGTACTATCTTTTGCTCTGTACTTCCCTTGTATGCTCCAATCCCAGCACGATTACGTGTAAAAGACATGGAATCAATAGCCTTTTGTACGTTTTCACCACCCAAATAGCATAATAATTCCGCTTTCAGCAATTTAACTTCACCCAAACGATAAACCACAATATCGTTATCATAATAGCGGTCGTCAGTATAAACTGTTCCCCTAAATTTGTTCTGTGAAGTAAAAACTATCGATCCCATAGAGTTTATAGCCCATATATAGGCTGAAGCAGCCCGATTATCTTTATTACTGAAAAGTGAAATCAAATGGGAAGACGGAGAATACACATGGCGGGCAATAGTTGAATTCGAATAAGGAATATCCTCTTTATTTTGAATATCATTAGTCAGCATACCCGCAGCAGCGGACATAGACAAAGTAGACATATACATATTGTTGTATTCATCCTTTTTCACATATATGGAAAAAATGATTTCACTGTTTTTCCTATGTGTCACATCAAAAATTTCAGCATATTTGTCCATCATGCTTACCCCACATTTTTCCACTTCTTCTAATGCGGAAATTGCGTTTGTCAAATCATTCTTGTCATTACTCTTCTGAACCGTATATTTCCATGCCAATGCTTCTGCTTTCAAACATAACGCAGCAGGTCTGGAAAGTCTATTCTTATCAAGAATGTTCGTTTCCGGAAAAAGCTCAATTGCCGTTTGAACGTCTGATAGAATTTGTTTCATCACTTCAGAAGCGGCACTCCGCATCGGGCGCGATTCCTTATCATATGATTCTGTCGGATTTAATACAATAGGTACATCTCCCCACATTTGCGTTAAAGTAAGATAGTCTTTAGCTCTGAATGCATACGCCTGTGCAAGAATACGATTCTTATCATTTTCTATGGCAAAGTTCATTCCTGAAGCATATTTAATAATCATATTACAATGATGAATATTCTCATAAAAAGTACGCCAGTCCAAACCGTATTCTTCATTCAATTCATGCTGATGTGAACGCGAAACACCACCAATCACTCCTGCAATCATAGCATCTCCACGATCCTCACCATACAATGTAGTACTCGTCATATCTCGGAAATCTGAGTATAAACCATTCAAATAACCTTTCACATCAGACTCTGATTTCCAATAGTTCACCATTGTTATCTCAGAAACAGGTTCTATTTCCAAAATTGATTCACAACTGCCTAAAACACAAGCAGTCATTATACTAAGTATTATTAATTTTGTTCTCATCATCGTTTACTTTAATATTACATTGTAAATTTTACAGAGAATATAAACTGACGCGGACGGGAATACTTACCTGCATCAGCACCAATTACCTCAGGAGTAAGTCCGTCATAAGCTGTCCAATATCCCAAATTATAAACAGCGGCAGCCAAATCCAGTGTTTCAATCTTAGCCGCCTGCAACCACTTTGCACGCAGCGGATACGATAGTGAGACTTCACGAAACGCCAAATAATCACCTTTCTTTATATATAAGGTATTACTGCTACCACCACTAAAACCAATTGTAGAACTGTTCGGACGACCATGGTTACGCTTTCCGTTATCCCAGTCGGACTCCACATCATAACGGGGAATAGAAGCTATATCACCCGGCTTGTGCCACATTTTACTACTAGCTACATCATGAATCGTTGCATAGTTATTCCGTGAATTAGCGTTCGCCTGTGCCCTAAAATGGTTATCAATCACATTACCTAATGAAAAATCCGTAGCAATTCGTAAAGTAAAACTCTTGTAGGTGAAGGTATTATTGAAAGAACCCATCTTATCAGGATGAATATAACCTACGAACACCATGTCTTTGGAGTTGATAATACCGTTTCCGTCCACATCACGCCAGATTGCATCACCTGCACATTTTCCTTTGCCCAGCCATCCGGAAGATACTCCTTCATCATACGGAGCATTGGCCGCATCTTCATCCGTTGAATAAACCCCGTCCAACTGATAAGCAAAGCGAGAACCGAAACGTTCTCCTTCAGCAAATCCGCCAACCTCAACATATTTCCCCAGTTTCGAGTCGAAAATTATTCCGCCACCAGTACGATTCTTGTCTGCGCCGTTATTGGGTAACTTGCCGATAGTTGTTCTCCAAATCGAGAAATTAGCATCTACATTCCAACGGAAATCATGGGTTTGTATGGGAATCGCATTGATTGCTACTTCCACCCCTTTCGTGTTCAAAGAACCAAAATTGGACTTGATGGAAGCAAATCCAGTTTCCGACCATAAGTTCTCGTTCAGCAAACGGTTCGTTGTCTTTTTATAATAGGCATCGAAAGACAGATTGATGCGGTTATTCAAGAAACCGGCTTCAAGTCCCAAATCGGTTGAGATTGTTTCTTCCCATAACAGATTGCGGTTCATAAGCACTGTATTCAAGATACCTGCTTCGCCCGCATAGTTCTTACCGGCTTCATAAGAGCCTTCCGTATTCTCCAGTGCAAGGTTGTCATATCCTGTTTTTCCCCAACTGGCTCTAAGCTTCAAATTGCTGACCACTTTCGACAAAGGTTCAAAGAAAGCCTCACGATGCATATTCCATCCAGCAGATACACCCGGAAAAGCAGCAAACTTATGATTGGCTGCAAAGTGGGAAGAACCGTCATAACGGATACTTGCAGAGAACAGGTATTTCATATCATAATTGTAATTGACACGCCCGAAGTAACTGTTCATCTTCTTCTCCTCAAAAGTGGAAGTGGTTTTGGCTGATTCAGCCGCAATACCGTTCAGTGTTTCGATATAATCCGATGTGCCGCCATAACCGGAACCGCTGAAACGATACCAGTTATCATAAATATAGTTGCCGCCGGCCATCAAATCCAGGTTATGCTTATCCTTTATTGTCTTCGTATAGTTCAAAATAAGGTCGTACTGATAATGCAGGTCCATATTATGTGCTTCGGACACCGGTCTGTTCTTCACCACTTCATTGTATCTTTCAAAATTGTGGTCTTTACCTTCATTATTGGTGTATGAGAACATGGGTTTGAGATGCAGTCCCGGAATAATCTCCCAATCCAGTTCGGCAGAAAGATTGATTCGGCTCACCCTGTTTTCTTTTTCCTGATAATAAACTTCATGCAGACGAGTACGAAATGAGCTTGTCAACTCACCCGGAGCCGGAGTTCCGTCTTCATAATATTGGCGTACCGTAGGCGGCATCTTAGCAGCCCGTGACATTACATTGTTCTCGTTAATGCCCGCGGTCGTTCTCATGGAGTAGTTTACCATACCTCTTACTGTAAGGTTCTTGCGAATCTTGTACGAAGCATTTGTCAGAAAACTCCAACGATTATAATTAGTACCTACAACAATACCGTCTTGAGTAAGATAGCCCAGACTCATATAGTAAGTCGCTTTTTCGTTACCCCCGCTGAAGTTTATATTAAAATCATGGTTGACCGGCGTCTGGAAGAGATTATCCTGAAAGTCCGTTTCCTTAAAAATCAGCATCTTGCCGGGATTGGCTGGGTCTTCCATCATCTCCCACCCCTGGTTATACAACAGGTCTTCCACATACCCCTGACCATAATTAGTTATATAGTCATCCAGAAAAGCGGTTGTACTCAAAGCGTTCCGTTTGTTGGCAGTGCTCATCGCAAACGTGCCTGACAGATATTTATCCGGGTCGGTTGCGTGTAGCGCAGCCGTACGGGTTGCAGTGAGATATTCACGAGCGCCGGACAGCGGCATTCTTTTCGGCTGATGGTCTACGGATAATCCGTAGCTGAATGAGATGCTTCCTTTGCCAGCTTTACCCTGTTTGGTCGTAATCATAACAATACCACGGGAAGCCTTTGAACCATAAATGGCTGTCGAGGCTGCGTCCTTCAGTACTTGTATCGTTTCTATATCCGCATAATTAATATCCTTCATAGTACGAATCACACCGTCGATGATTACCATAGGAGAATCACTTTCAGGCGCGGTAGTCGTTCCACCGCGTACTATAATCTGCGGGTCGGCTCCCGGCTGACCGGAATTTACACGAATTTCCATTCCCGGCACTTTTCCCTGTAACATTGACATCGGATTTCCCGTCGGCGAAATTGCCATATCTTTTGAATCCACCTTGGTGATGGCACTCGTCAACGCTGCCTTAGACTGTTTACCGTACCCGATAACAACAACATCTGACAAGGCAACCGAACTGCTTCTCATCGTCACCAGGATATTGCTCCGTCCCTTTACCGGTATTTCCTGTTTTTCCATTCCTACAAATGAAAATACCAAAATACCATCTGTAGAAACAATGATGGAATACTTTCCATCCAAATCTGTCACTGTTCCTTCTTGTGAGCCTTTAACAAGAACCGAAACCCCTATTAACGGTTCTTTTGCATCATCCAGAACTGTACCTTTCACTGTTATCTTTTTAGGACTTGTACCCGACTGGTCAGGCGAGGCCTGTGCCGAAGGATACCATAGACAGAGAAACATCAACAAGACCCCTACAATATGAGTTGTCCTGCTATTAAAAAATTGTGCATTTAACATAACTAAAAAATTAAAGATTAATCTTTCATATCAATTGTTTTAGGTCGCAGACAAGTGACCAGAATAACCAGCATAGCCAGTACCAATATAGCAAGCAGTGCAAAATCACGTCCCAAGTGTCCGGCATCCATTGATTCGCCTAAAAGGCTTGTAATAGCAGCTCCGGCAAATACACCACACATATTCATAATACCATAAGCGGTTGCCCTATAACGTGCAGATACAAACTGGCAAAGAATAGGCATATTATTTGCGTCAAACATGCCAAAACCTATTCCGAATAACACCGCTCCCATGACCAATGCAAAAATAGAATGACCATATCCGATAAACAGCAGGGAAGGTATGATAAGCCCCAACCCCAACGCACCGGTATATACTCTTCCACGTACATTTTTTAATACCCATCGGTCGGATATATATCCACCTGCCAATACACCGAATAGTGAAGATAAGGCTATAGAAATGGTAGACATAGGACCTGCAACTGAAATATCAATAGACAAGCTATCAGAAAAAAGAGTTGGTAACCAATTCTTCGCCGCCCATCCCGGAGTACCCGGCACACAGAAATAAAATAAGATAACCCAGAAGAATACATTAGAGAATAACATTCCCAAGCTCTTCAATACCGGAATCTTTTTCATCTTCTGATTCTCCGAAACACTTCCTCTCTCTTTATCACGCAGGAAAAATGCCAGAATAATACCATAACCTACACCTATAATGCCAAACCAATGAAACGTGGTATGCCAGGAATAGATTGCTGCAAAAGTAGCTCCGAACCCACCGATAGCCTGTCCTACATATAATCCCGTCATATGTATTCCCACAGCCAGCGAACGAGTTTTATCTTTGTGAAAATCGGCAATCAGAGACAAAGCAGCAGGTAAATACAGTGCTTCACTAATTCCCATAATCCCACGCAACCAATAGAGTTGATTGAAAGTGGTGGCATAGCCCATCAGATAAGTAACTCCCGACCATACACACAGACTACCTACAATCAACCATTTACGGTTCACACGGTCACCGATGATACCCGACAAAGGACTCATCAGTCCGTATACCCACAGGAAGACAGCCATCAGACGACCAAAATTGGCAGCCGATTCCAATTCCCGGACATCCTCCATCATCGGAATTCGCATAGTGGAAAGCATTTGCCTGTCCATATAATTCAGCAAAGCAACACCCCACAATAGTCCGACTACTACCCAGGGATATATATTTGAAGTTTTATTATTCATGCCTGTTTACTTTAAAATCTCCGTTAAATCGATTTTTATAAAAGCTAAATCCGACTGACTGCTCTCATATAATATGCCTATTGAATTTTCATCTATGGACGTAATGCAGGAATATCCGGCACTGCGATATTGGTCGAAAAGAATCCAATGTTCCTTCGGCCAGGTCATTCCATCATCAAAACTCACTTTCAAAGTCAGTTTATCCCTTTTCCCATAATCATTCGGATTTACAAAGAGAAGCATGCTTCTCTTTTTTCCTTCTTCTATATATTCATGTCGGTGCAGGCTTGCCATACAGGTAGGTTCCACCAATGCCTTTCTTGAAGTAGGATGTTCCTTCCAACTCGCTCCCAAATCGGTAGTCGTACAAATTCTCCGGCCGTTCACCTCTTTATGTCCTCTGTTCCGGTTGTCGCGCATGTTCAACATCAAGGCGCCATCATTCAATTGTACGACACTACATTCCGTTACATCCTGATATGCAGAGTTGCTGGTCACCCACGTCTTTCCGTGATCTTTACTATACGTAATATTTGAGAACGGAAGTCCCTTTTCATCACGTCCTTGTGTGGGAAATACCAACGTGCCATCCTTCAACGTAATCCCTTGTCCCGGTGCCGGTGCAAACAGCCACCATTCAGGATGCTTCGTCTTTGCGGTTATATTATCCGGAAAACTCCAGCTAAGACCGTCATCCGTACTTTTCGCTATCATAAACTGGCAGGTTTCTTTTAGGCCTGTTCCGGGTTGGGAGCCTTTTCCTTTCCATTGGTGTGTCCAGACCGTGCTACTTTCATTCAATCCTTCTATCCACTTGCCATCTTTATCCAGCAGGCCATGCATCCACAATCCGGCTACATAAATGTCACCTGTATTTTTATCGACTAGAATACAAGCATCGCTCACTCCATTGTATTTCTGCGGTAAGCTGCCCCACTCTCCCATATCTAACACAGTCTGAACAGGTTGCCAGGTCAATCCCTTATCCGTACTCCGATGAAGAGCAATGTCTATATTTCCTTGCAAATCACGAGAATAGTCATAACGGGCATCAAAAATGGCTAACAAAGTTCCTTGATTGCTGGTAGCCAATCCCGGAATACGTGACGAAACACACCCATCCTGTCCTTTCTGCCGTACCGCTACTCCTACCCGCAAAGGTTTACTTCCTTTTTCCGAGATTTTCAGATTGCCTTTAGTCGTTTTAATCCGGTTACAGTTAAGCTGAATACGGTGATCCAATGAAACCGTATCTTTCAACGTCACGGCTACCCAAAAAGACAAAGAATCCTGATTTACCTGCACTTTATCAGTAAATGATATTTTACGTGCAGCGGGAAGTGCTTTATATAGCAAACGGGATGTATCTATCAGTCCATTTTCTTGTGTACCATATATAGCAACAGAAACAACATCTGCCACATCCGTACTCCCTAATAAATCTAAATCTATTTGCTGAATGGCGTAAGGTTGATTGTCTGCCCTGATTAGAGTAACCTTTAATACAGGACTTGCCGGTTTCTTCACCAACACAGGAATTACCGGTCGTTCCAGCACCCATTTTATTTCTTTACCCAAAGACGTGGCTGGCAATACCAATAATAAAATCATTGAAAATATAATTAATATTTCCCTTCTTACTTTCATAGTATTTTTATTTTAGGTAATTTTGAACGCATTTAACTAGATTTGAGGGGAATGACAGAAAGTAAAATAGCTAAACCCCAGCAATATACTTTTACTGTCATCTCCTCTTTTTATATCTAAAAATCGAAGAAATTTATTGCATCCAAATCACCTTTTAATTTGTCATACTCCTCAATTGAAAAAGGTTTAATCGGTAAACGACAACTGCCACAATCAATGCCTATTAATTTCATGATAGCTTTACCTCCACGTACGCCTCCACCATATTTAATGATAACTTCCACTGTACGTATAGATTTCATTTGCCAGGCACGTGCTGTTTCCACATCATTTTGCTTCATTGATTCAAAAATGGCATGGTAAACATTGGGAATATAATTATATGTACTTCCTACGCCTGCCACAGCTCCCATTGATAAACCTGCAATCAGAATCTCGTCAAAGCCATGCAGAACTTCAAACTTATGCTGCTCCAAATCGATGCAAGCCCCCATCTCCATCAGGTTATTATGAGTAAATTTAGTACCTACCAAGTTTGGTATTTTCTTCCTACCCTCTACCAAAAATCTATCTACCGGCAAATTAACCCCTGTGATCGACGGCATATTATAGTAATAGAAAGGCAGTCCACTGGCAGACCTGCAAACCGGAGCAAAAAAATCGCTCAACTCATCTACCGTTCCCGGCTTGAAAAAAGACGGAGATATTGAAGCAATGGCATCGGCTCCTGCTTTTTCCGCATGACATGCCAGTTCCATAGCACTCCGCTGACAGTTTGAACCTACATGGGCAATCACTTTGAACCGCTTACCAGCCGAAGCAACCCATTTTTCAAGAATTAATTTACGTTCATCAATCGTCAGCGAAGAGAATTCACCGGTCGTACCGCACACAAACACCCCTTTAATAGGAGTTGATGCGATCCAATCAGCATATTTTTCAATAACAGATAAATTTACATCCCCATTTTCATCCATTGGGGTGAAGGTGGCCGCAACCATCCCTTCCAGTCTTTCATAATTGTTCATAATGCATTTAATTAGATTTGATATTTCATTTTATTTCTAGAAATCTCCCTTCAGAATAAATGGCGTCCGTATTCCCGGCTGTACCTCACCACTTACGATGAATACCTGATTTCCGACAGAAACAACATTTGTAGTAACCGGAATGCGATAAGGACATTCGAGCGAATCTACCAGAGAATTCGTACTTGTACTGACTAATCGTAACTTACGGCTGAATCCCGGATGCTCGGAAGATGTAGGAAGAATCTCTTCCACTCCCCCAAATAGCAGAATCTTATCCTCCCCGTATGGTATACCAGTCCCCGCCATTACAGGAAAAGAACCGATCATTTTACTCCATTTTCCAACGCCTGGCTCAAATACGTACCCCTCCGTATGTTCTACCATCGCCTCATCCGGAGCATAACTTCTTCCGCTGAAAAGATAAAATCGTTCCCCTTGAGCCACACCTACTGCATAGGAAAGAGAAGGACCATTCCAATCCGGCATTTCTTGCCATCCTCTTTCTTTATGCATCAAATCAAGCATGTAAAAATGATGAGTCGACTGTTCATTTACCATAGTCTCTTGCCCCCCAGCAATATAAATACAGTTATCACCCATTGCTCCCGTTGCATTCGCCAACGGAACCGGCAAAGATGGATAACTGACAGAGTCTATCACAAATGAATCTTCTTCTTTCTTTATCAGGAAAACGTTATCACTACACTGCGTACGATCACACCCTCCAATACACAACAATCCTTCCGGCAGACTTATTGAAACTCCATAAGCAAGCGGGCGATCGAGAAAATCATCATAAACAGTCCATTTTCCCGTTTGTAAATCATAGCTATATAAAGTAGACCACCAAGTTTTCGTTCCTCCTTCCCAAGGATACTTGTCAGGAAAGTTAGCTCCGCCCAGCACAAGCAACTTTCCTTCCACTATCCCGGAATATGCACCTGCTAATCCGACGTTCTCCGGCATGCCGGCGCATCCTGGAAGCAGCAATGAGTTTTCCCATTGCACCTCTATCCTCTTTTCCTTTTTTCTCAAACAAGATGTATTCATAAACAATATTATTAAGGATAAACATAAAATGATGAAATGTAGTCTTTTCATATCCCTTCTACCTTTTCACTACTTTCTTTTTCTGCCATCAACTCCTGACTCCGATTGACCTTGAAAATCTTATAAACCTCAAAATGTCTTTCGATGGCATCCCGGTATCCTTTTTCATCCCCTTTTTTTATAAAATCCAGCAAATCAGCATGAGTAGCTATTTTACCACTTTTGCTCATTTCTATATTTATAGGTTTCAAGTAATCTTTGAATTTTTCTTTCACATAGACAAGTATAGGATGAATGATTTCCTGAAATTCGGATATTATTTTATTTCCAGTGATTTTATATAGTTTCGTATGAAAAGCCGATTCACTGATTAATGCGTATTCATTATTCTCAAAAACAATTCCCATTTTCACTATCTCGCTTAATTCTTCGATGTCTTTAGGAGTTATCTTACGGAAAATATCGCTTGATATTCCTATTTCAAGTGCAATTCTGAAATCTAACAGATCTAAAATAGTTTCTTCACTCAAAACACGAGGATCTATCACTCTTTTCATCCCTCCTAAAATAGAAGGTTCGGTCAGAACCATTCCTTTGCGAGGACGTGCATGAATCAGCCCCATCATTTTCAAACGACTCAATGCTTCTCTGACAACACTCCTTGCAACTCCTAATTCTGCAGCCAGATTATTCTCATTGGGAATTGAATCTCCACGCCTTAAGTCATTCTTTTTAAAGTAAGTAAGCAGACTGTCTTCCACCTGATCGATTAATGTTGTTTGATTAATTTCTATCTTCATATTATTAGAATTTTATGATTTGTATTATTTGTCTGACAAATAATACAAATGCAATATTAAGGGATTTTTTTTAGAATACAATAATATTAGTATAGAAAAACACTCACTTATGCTGAAAAACATAATTTTCGGCACAGGACAAGAAACGTTTACTTGTTCAACACATTAGAAGATTATTCCCAAACATTGCATCAATTACTTGTCCGCCTCACATAAAACAAATACCTTTACTGCATAATTTTCATTATCCCTTTACAACAAAACAATTATTTTCTTATAGGAAAACAAATAGTTTTTTATAACAGGACAATAGACACCCTATAACAGGACGAGCAAAATTATACTAAGCAGTTTCATAAAAGCTACAGTAAAAAACAATAAAGAATACAGAGAATATATTTAATTATCAGAATAATGGCATATTACGACTTTAAGAAGAAACCGGCTCTCACTACAAAAGAGGGAGAAAAGGATGTGTTGTACCCCAGCATTGTATTTAACGGCACTATCAACACCAAACAACTATTGAAACAACTCGTTGCCCGCACCGGATACAAGCCGGGAGTGGTAGAAGGTACACTGATGGAACTTGTAGACCTCGTGGGAGAATACATAGGACAAGGCTACCGGGTAGAAGTAGGTGAGTTCGGTTATTTTTCCGGAAAGATAAAATCCCGACTGGTGAAAGATAAAAAAGACCTGCGTTCACCTTCCATTCAATTCAACGGAGTGAATTTCCTTGCTTCCAAAACATTCAAGAAGAAAGCAACGGGTAAACTGGAACGGGCTCAAAAACTATTTTTCCAAGCTTCAAGCCAACTGGATGACGAAGAACTGAAAAGAAGACTACTTGAACACGTCAACCGATATGGATTCATCACACGCACCACATATACCGAACTGACCGGACGACTGAAAAATAAAGCATTAGAGGATTTAAAGCGGTTTGCCAAAGAAGGCATAATCTGTAAAGTGGGACGTGGGAATCAAATGCTTTTTGTGAAAAACCAAGAGGATAGTCAAACAGAGCAGAATATATAACATAAAAAAAGGCTATCTATCCCAGACAGCCAATCTTTGTTAACCTTAAATCTAATACTATGAAAAACACACTACAAAGATACGAGCTTTTCGGTTATCTCCAAATTTTCAGGTCAAAGCAGTGTATCTTATAACATGGTTTAATAGAAACAACCAATCCGTTAACATTTAACATAAATCAATTGGATATTAACGAATATCCGCTCAATGAAACCAAACTGTTTTCATTTCGTTATCTCACCATAAAACAAACCTTTCCTATACCTTAATTGTTCATTATATAAACGAATTTCACATGATATGAGCACCAAAGAACAATACTGGAAATATTCCCTCATCGTCATCATCCTATTTATGGGGATCATCATCTTCCGACAAATCACTCCATTCCTAGGAGGATTATTGGGAGCACTCACTATTTATATTCTTGTACGCGGACAGATGAGATATCTGGTAGAAAAACGAAAGCTAAAACGTAGCCTAAGTGCTTTACTGATTACCGCAGAAACTATTTTTGTCTTCCTTATTCCTTTGGGACTGACCGTCTGGATGGTAGTAAATAAACTACAAGATATCAATCTGGACCCACAAACGTATATCGCACCGATCCAACAAGTAGCCGAATTTATCAAAGAGAAAACAGGATATGATGTATTAGGAAAAGATACATTGACATTCATTGTCTCCATACTTCCCCGTATCGGACAAATCATAATGGAGAGTATCAGCAGTCTCGCCATCAACCTGTTCGTCATGATCTTTGTACTTTATTTCATGTTGATCGGAGGAAAAAAAATGGAAGCATACGTCAACGATATTCTGCCATTTAACGAGACCAATACTCAAGAAGTAATCCACGAAATCAATATGATTGTTCGTTCCAATGCCATCGGTATTCCCTTGCTGGCTATCATTCAGGGAGGAGTAGCCATGATCGGTTATCTCCTTTTCGGAGCACCCAACATATTGATGCTGGGATTTCTGACCTGCTTTGCAACCATTATTCCGATGGTAGGCACCGCACTGGTATGGTTTCCCGTAGCCGCTTACCTTGCCATAAGCGGAGACTGGTTTAATGCCATCGGAATTGCTGCTTATGGAGCCATCGTCGTATCACAGTCAGATAACCTGATCCGGTTTATTCTCCAAAAGAAAATGGCAGATACACATCCGCTTATCACCATTTTCGGAGTAGTCATCGGTCTGCCGTTATTTGGGTTCATGGGAGTGATCTTCGGCCCGTTATTGCTTTCGCTATTCTTTCTTTTTGTAGATATGTTTAAAAAAGAATATCTGGACTTACGAAATAACCTCCCGTCGAGATGACGGAACTACCGAAAAATTGTGTACTTTTGCCGTTGTAAAAACGACACTAAAATTTGATGGAAACATTTACATTCAATACTGTCGAACTGATTCTTTTATCAGCGGCAGGTATTCTTTTTATCATTCAGCTCATCTATTATTTTGGCCTGTACAATCGGATACATGCCCATAATAAGGCTGTACGCAAAGAAGAGGTACATTTTTCACGAGAACTGCCTCCACTTTCCGTAATTCTCTGCGCACGCAATGAGGCTGAAAACCTGCGTAAAATCCTGCCAGCCATTCTGGAACAGGATTATCCGCAATTCGAGGTGATTGTCATCAACGATGCTTCCACAGATGAAACCGAGGATATACTGGGAATGATGGAAGAAAAATATCCTCATCTTTACCATAGTTTTACCCCTGAAAGCGCACGCTATATCAGTCATAAAAAACTGGCCCTGACATTAGGCATTAAAGCCAGTAAACATGATTGGCTGGTATTTACAGAAACAAACTGTATGCCGGCAAGTAACCAATGGTTAAAGTTAATGGCACGCAACTTTACTCCGCAGACTCAAATCGTATTGGGATATAGCGGCTATGACCGTACAAAAGGATGGTTGCACAAACGTACCGCATTTGATACCCTCTTCCAATCCTTGCGTTATCTGGGATTCGCTTTAGCCGGAAAACCATATATGGGTATCGGACGTAACTTAGCTTACCGGAAAGAGTTGTTTTTCCAACAGAAAGGATTCTCCAAATACCTGAACCTGCAACGTGGAGAGGATGACCTATTCATCAACCAGTTGGCAACTCCTTCAAATACCCGCGTCGAAACAGACATCAACGCCACCACACGGATAAATCCTGTGTACCGATACAAAGAATGGAAAGAGGAAAAAATAAGCTATATGGCGACCGCAAGATATTATCAGGGAATACAACGATACCTTTTGGGATTTGAGACTTTCTCCCGTCTGTTATTCTATGTTTCCTGTATAGCAGGCATCGCATCCGGCGTCCTCAATTCTCATTGGTTAGTCGCAGGCATCGCACTGTTAATCTGGTTACTACGCTTCATCATGCAAATTGTCGTTATTAACCAAACAGCCAAAGAAATGGGAGGAAACCGGAAATACTATTTCTCATTACCGCTATTCGACCTTCTCCAACCTATACAGTCGCTGAATTTCAAGATTTGCCGATTCTTTCGAGGAAAAGGAGATTTCATGAGAAGATGAATTCATGGAATCAACCGTTGCATATAAATAGCATTCGAACCATCATGATAATAGCATGGCTTTATTCCTGCCGGAATAAAGCCATTTTTCATATATAGCGCAATAGCGGCAGCGTTCGTCACCTTCACTTCCAAAGTAATTTTAGCAGCCTTACATTCGTTAGCTGTCCGAATCGTTTGGTCCATCAATGCTTGTCCCAATCCTTTCCCTCTGAAATCCGGATGGACAGCTATCGAATAGATCCTTAAATAATGAGTTCCACCATGGAATAATAAGGAGACATAAGCGATTACCCTATCCCCTTCCATCATTACATAGAAAGTTCCTTTCGAGCGGCTTATCAGATAAGCAAACTGTTCTTTCGAAAAGCTATCTTCCCGAAAACATTCCCATTCTATTTCCAAAATAGCAGGAATATCACTTTGCTGTGCTTTACGAACAAATAAACCCGTCTCCATCATCAATAATGTTTCGCCTCCAAGGCCTGTTCAAAATGATTCAGTAACCGGTAATACATTTCATCACCGATAATGGCATCTTCCAGCCCATGGTCGATACTCGGATTATCATTGATCTCAATAACATAGGCTTTATCATCTACCATTTTCAGGTCGACTCCATACAATCCCTTTCCGATCAGATTCGCAGCTTTAACGGCTGTATCCAACACTACCCGAGGTACCTGATAAATAGGAATCGTATCTACCAGTCCGCAACGACTTCTGCCCGAATCATAGTGGCAGTAAATTTGCCAATGTCCTTTTGCCATATAATATTTGCAGGCATACAGCGGTACCCCATTCAACAGGCCGACACGCCAGTCAAACTCCGTAGGAGTAAATGCCTGCGCCAGTAAGATAGCCGACTTCTCAAAAAGCATCTTCAGACTTGCTTGCAGTTCTTCCTCATTCGAAACCTTTTTCATGCCAATGGAATAAGACCCATCCGGTATCTTCAGAATAAAAGGAGCCCCCACCTGTTCGCTGATCTGCTCAAACGAATGATCGTTTGACTGAAAAATCAGCGTTGACTTAGGAGCAGAAATTTTTTCCTTTTCAAAAAGTTCTTTCAGGTATACTTTGTTCGTACACCGGATGATGGAAAGCGGATCGTCAATAACGGCCATTCCGTTTTGTGCAGCCAATTGCGACAAATGGAATGTATAATGATTCAATGATGTTGTAGTACGAATGAACAAGGCATCAAATTCGAGCAAACGGATGGCGTCATCTTCCGTAATCATTTCCACATGAATATTCATCTTCTTGGCAACTTCTGCCAATTTATGCAAGGCACCTTTGTTGCTGGGCGGAAATTTTTCCTGTGGATCAACCAATACAGCTAAACTATAACGGGAAGCTTTCGCCGACTTAGGCGCACGCCATATTTTCTTATTAAAGTTATCCAATGTGTTGGCAAAGAAATCCTGCTCTTCATCATTGAGCCGATTCAGAGGAAGAAATTGAATACTTTCGATCTGATTTCTGGGATGAGTATTCAAAGCCACCCTCAATAATGGGCAAGGGTAATTCTCAAAAATAAATCGTGCAATCCGCTCCAGACCTTTCTCTCTACATTTGCCAAAGTAAATGTTCAGATACCAAATGTCGTCTTTGACATTGTTCTTCTGTATCCACTGGTAACAGAGGGCTTGCAGACTACGATCCATCCGAACACCCGTCCCGGTCTCCAACTTGTTGATTATATCAACATCCGGAATGACTTTCTGTCCTCTCGTTTGGGCTAACAATGAACAGTAATACCCTTCAGAGTTATAACTGTAATCATCGCTAAGATTAATAACTAACTTCCGGTCTTTTTCTACCGGCTTGTTTTTCAGATAGTCGGAAACAGTCAGGACACTACTTGTCTCGTAATACGGTTTCCAGTCATCCAGATTATCCAACAGGATTAACACATTATTCATAATGGTTAAAAATTAAACCTACAAGAGGATATTAAGTAAATTGGGCGCAAATATAGACATATTATTCACTCCACATCACGCAACAGACTAAATTATTTATGCAGTAGAAAACGGGTAGATAAAAAGAGGATTATTCGTATCTCATGGAGCTTGCCGGATTGATCTTGGTAATCAAAAATGAAGGACCAATCAACATCAATACAGAAGCAAACAAAGTACCCAAATTAATCAAGATAAAAAGTAAAACATTAAAAGATACCGGGACAGTATCTACATAATAAGTCTCCGGATCAAGTTTGAAAAGTCCGAATTGAGATTGAAGAATACAGAATGCCAAACCAATGGCATTGCCCCAGAGCATGCCTTTGCCAATCAGAAAGACTGCAAACCAAAGAAAGGTTCTGCGAATCGTGAAATTATTGGCTCCTAATGCTTTTAAAATCCCAATCATATTGGTGCGTTCGATGATAATAATCAGTAAACCGGAAATCATGGTGAAGCCGGCAACTCCTATCATCAAAATCAGAATCACCCATACGTTCAAATCCAATAAATCAAGCCAGGCAAAGATTTGAGGATTCAGTTGTTCGATGTTACGCACATAATACACACCTCCCAGTTCATCTTGCCTGTTGTCAATATCAGTTGCGATCTCATAGGTTATATCTTCCAGTTTATCATAATCTTTCACCTGTAATTCCACACCGGTCACCTGTTCCGGTTGCCAACCGTTCAAGCGATTCACCAGATTGAGATCCGTCAGTAAAAAGAGGTTGTCGTATTCGGAGAAGTTCGTCTGATAAATTCCGGCAATCGTCAGGCGACGAGCACGAATATCATCCTGTATATAATAGGTATATATCTTATCTCCCAGTTTCAACTTCATTTTAGTTGCCAACGCTTTCGAGATAAGCACTTGATTGGTAGATACTGAATCACTGAAAACAGGAATCTCCCCTTCTACCAAATACTCTTTTATAAAATGGGGGTCGAACTCCGGACCTACCCCTTTTAACACCATTCCTTGAAAAGCGTCATCGGTCTTAATCATACCCGGTTTGGTAGAGAAACGCTGCACATGGCTTATCTCCGGATAATCAGCAAGAGCAGTCATCATACTGTCTCCTACCACAATCGGATGAGTTTCGTAAGAACTGACGGCATCCAGATTAGTTATCTGAATATGTGACCCGAATCCTATGACTTTATTTCTCACCTCACTTTTAAACCCGATAACTACCGCCACCGCAATAATCATCACAGCCAAACCAATAGCAATACCCGCCATGGCAATGAGGACCGCAGGACGTGACACCTGCTTTCCGCCATCGCTTTCACGATAGATACGCCGAGCTATGAAAAGTGATAGAGACATTGGGTTAAGTATTAAGTATTAAGTATTAAGTATTAGACATAAAGTATTAGACAATTATACACACGAGCAAACACACAAGAAGCTACGGTTAATACTTAATACCTAATACTTAATACTTAAATTTCATTCTGTTCTTCCCGGATATGCTTCCAAAGCCTTCTGCAAGACAAAAAGCGCACGGGTTAAATCTTCTTTCTTCAATACGTAAGCAATACGAACTTCATTGATGCCGGAACCCGGAGTGGTATAGAAACCGGAAGCCGGAGCCATGAATACCGTCTGACCTTCATATTCAAAATCAGAGAGGCACCATGCACAGAACTTGTCGGAATCATCTACCGGGAGTTTCGCTACTGTATAAAAAGCGCCCATCGGGATGGGTGAATAAACACCGGGAATACGGTTCAAACCGTCAATCAGGCATTTACGACGTTCTACATATTCATCATACGTTTCACGAGAATACTCTTCCGGAGCATCCAAAGAGGCCTCTGCAGCAATCTGTCCGATCAATGGAGGACTCAAACGAGCCTGGCAGAACTTCATGACAGCATCGCGTATCTCCTTGTTTTTGGTTATCAACGCACCAATACGAATACCACATTCTGAATAACGTTTGGATACGGAGTCAATTAATACCACATTATTCTCAATACCTTCCAAATGGCAGGCAGAGATATAAGGAGAACCGGTATATATAAATTCACGATATACTTCATCGGAGAAAAGGAACAAATCGTACTTCTTTACCAGGTCACGAATCTGATTCATTTCACGACGGGTATACAAATAACCGGTAGGATTGTTGGGATTACAAATAAGAATCGCTTTGGTACGCTCATTAATCAGTTCTTCAAACTTCTCTACTTTCGGAAGGGAAAAGCCCTCTTCAATGGTCGTAGCAATGGTGCGGATCTTTGCTCCGGCAGAGATTGCAAATGCCATATAGTTAGCATAAGCCGGTTCCGGAACGATTATTTCATCTCCCGGATTCAGGCAGGAAAGGAAGGAAAAAAGTACGGCTTCCGAACCTCCTGATGTAATGATTATATCGTCTGCTGTAAGGTTGATATTGAATTTCGCATAATATCCTACTAATTTCTCGCGATAGCTACGATAACCGGCACTTGGACTATACTCCAATACCTTCCGGTCAATATTGCGTATCGCGTCAATCGCGGCCTGAGGAGTGGGCAGATCAGGCTGTCCGATATTCAGGTGAAACACATGGACTCCCCGTTGCTTGGCAGCGTCTGCCAATGGAGCCAGCTTTCTGATAGGAGATGCAGGCATCTCGTTTCCGCGAATGGATATGGTTGGCATAATTTTAACTACAAATTACTTAATTACTATTTACTTTTTCTACTTGGAGCTGCAAATGTACGCAATAATTTGAATACAGAGACATAAAAACTTTAAAAACCTTAGCAAGGTTAAAATCGTTATGGTAATTTGAAAAGAAAGCTATACATTTGTCATACGGAAAACTTAAAACAATATCATAATGACCATACACCTTATCTCATTTGCTTCAATCCTTCACAAACAAGTCTCGCTACGTAGCTCACACGAAGCTATTTTAAGCGAAATTGAAAAATATTATACCGTAAAGCTCGTCGATTATCAAGATATGGACAAGCTTAGTAGTGATGATTTCAAAATCATTTTTATCGCTACCGGTGGGGTGGAAAGACTGGTCATACAGCAATTCGAAAACCTCCCCCGCCCTACCATTTTACTGGCAGACGGCATACAGAACTCTCTTGCTGCCGCATTGGAAATCTCCACATGGTTACGGGGACGTGGAATGAAGAGCGAAATACTACATGGCGAATTACCTGCTATCATCCTGCGTATTCATACACTTTATAATAATTTCCGTGCACAACGTTCCTTATTCGGCAAACGTATCGGAGTCATCGGAACTCCTTCTTCCTGGTTAGTTGCCAGTAACGTAGACTACCTGTTGGCAAAACGTCGTTGGGGAATTGAATATGTAGATATTCCATTGGAACGGATTTACGAACAATTTCAACAAATAACGGATGAGCAAGTCGGAGCATCATGTGCGGCTGTAGCATCGCAAGCTCTTGCCTGCCGCGAAGGAACTCCCGAAGATTTAATCAAATCCATGCGGCTGTACCGGGCGATAAAAAAGGTGTGTCAGGAAGAAAATCTGGAAGCACTGACATTGAGCTGCTTTAAATTGATTGAACAAATCGACACTACCGGATGCGTGGCATTATCTTTATTGAATGATGACGGGATAATAGCAGGTTGCGAAGGCGATCTTCAATCTGTATTTACGCTATTAGCAGTGAAAGCGCTTACGGGAAAGGACGGATTTATGGCAAATCCTTCCATGATTAATTCCCGTACGAACGAGCTGATATTAGCACACTGCACCATAGGACTCAAACAAACGGAGAGATACATTATCCGCAATCATTTTGAAACAGAAAAAGGAATTGCCATACAAGGGTTACTTCCGACAGGAGACGTAACGATTATAAAATGCGGCGGTGAATGTCTGGACGAATATTACTTATCTACTGGAACATTGACTGAAAATACCAATTATATTAATATGTGCCGCACGCAAGTACGCATCCGCATGAATACTCCAGCCGAGTATTTTCTGAAGAATCCATTGGGAAATCATCATATTATGCTTCATGGTAACTATGAAGATACATTGAACGAGTTTTTCCAGGCAAATGCTTGCAAAAGAACTGAATAACATCTCAAAACATCCTTAAAGAAAGCGCCTCCTTAATAAACAAAATAAATTATCAGTTTATTAAGGAGGCACTTTGGAGATTGACTAAATTCTATTTCTTTATTCTATTTCTCTTTCTTCCCATTTTCCATTATGCCACTCTGCAACTGAAGTAAAACCTGCCTTCTTCAAAGCAGCCAATGCCTCGGCACGTCCATTATTAATCCGTTCCGGATAATGCGCATCACTGTTCACCTGTACTCTGATACCTAGTTCTTTCAGGAATGAAAAATATCGTTTATTGGGATAGAACGTTCCTAAATCGTGATAAGATTTAGTATTTATTTCAACGATATAACCATATTCGGCAATGGCGGTGAAATATTTGCGAACCAATGCATCATACCACGGTTCATCCAATAATCCCGGACGATAACAGGAAGCATTATAATGCATCTTGTCAGCATGACCGACAATATCAAAACCTCCCAATTCTACCATACGAAGCAGGTTCTTATAGTAAAGGTGGACAACAGAATCCAAGTCACCATCGAAGTGCTTGTCTACCAATTGACGGAAAAGATCTGCCGGAGTATCAATATCTACGATTTTTCCTTCCGGAGAGTACAACATATGTACGGAACCTATCCGGTAGTCAAGTGGTAGTTTTTGAAAACAAGGTAAAGAAGGGTTGCTTTCTTCGTTCAGGTAATCTATTTCAAGACCAATGGCAAGCTCTATTTTATCTGCATATTTCTTCTTCAGACGGGAAAATTCGGAAAGGTAATCATCCATTCTATCCCACTCCATCGTCCATGCAGTAGAAAACGGCAGTGGAGCATGGGAAGAAATGCCATAGGAAGTAAATCCTTCACTGATAGCAAAACGAATAAAATCTTCCATATTGGCGCGTCCGTCACAATACAGACAGTGGCTATGATAATTGGTTAGGTTTGTCATACAAGGTTATATGTTGTCCGGGATATATTATCAAAGTTATTATCATTATCAGGCTATTCTAGTGATACAATGACACAAATCAGCCTTCTATTTCACTAAGTTCCAGCCATCGCATTGTTTTCTCATCAATCAGGTCATTGACTTCAGGCAAACGTTTCGATTTCTCTGTCAATTCGTCAACAGAAAGGGTACCACTACATAAGAGTTCTTCAATCTGTACTTTTTCTGTTTCTAATTCTGCTATCTCCTTTTCCAATTGCTCGAACTCTCGTTTTTCCTTGAAACTCATCTTCCGTTTGTCATTCAGGCGGACACGGGCGGTCTTTTCTTCCTGCGGCTTTTCAGCTTCTTTCTCCTTTTGAGCTTTCGCGTCTTTCCAGTCACGATAGTCACTGTAGTTTCCGGGAAAGTCGCGAATATCTCCCTGTCCATTGAATACCATCAAATGGTCTACTACCTTATCCATAAAGTAGCGGTCATGAGAAACAACAATCACACAACCTTTGAAATTTTGAAGATATTCTTCAAGCACGTTCAGAGTGATAATATCGAGGTCGTTGGTAGGTTCGTCAAGCACCAGGAAGTTAGGGTTACGCATCAGGATGGTACACAGATAAAGACGACGACGCTCGCCCCCGCTCAACTTATAGACATAGCTATGTTGCGTTTCGGGAGTAAACAGAAAATGCTGTAAGAATTGCGAAGCAGTCAGTTTCTTTCCATTACCCAGTTCAATCACTTCGGCAATATCCTGCACTACATCAATAACCTTCATTTGTTCATCGAACTGAAGGCCATCCTGCGAGTAATAGCCGAAACGAACAGTTTCACCAACATCCACCGTTCCACTGTCAGGCGCAACCTGCCCCATTAATATCTTGATAAAAGTAGATTTACCTGTCCCGTTATTTCCCACAATGCCCATCTTTTCATAGCGGGCAAAGATATAAGAAAAATCATCCAGTATCTTCAAGTCACCGAAGCTCTTAAACAAGTGATCGGCCTCGAATATCTTACTACCGATATAGGATGCTTTCACCTCCAGCTTCACATTATCATTGTTGAAACGTTGCTTTGCCACCTTTTCCAATTCATAAAAAGCATCTTCCCGGTAACGGGCTTTATGCCCGCGTGCCTGCGGCATCCGGCGCATCCAGTCGAGTTCCGTACGGTAAAGGTTGTTGGCACGTTCTATTTCTACACTTTTAGCTTCGATACGTTCCTGACGTTTCTCGAGATAATAACTGTAGTTACCTTTATATTGGTAGATTTGTTGATTGTCTATTTCGATAATCTCCGAACAAACACGATCAAGGAAATAACGGTCGTGCGTCACCATCAGCAAACTAAGATTGGTACGACGCAGGTAATCTTCCAGCCATTCGGTCATATCCAAGTCCAGGTGATTGGTTGGCTCATCAAGGATAAGCAGATCCGGCTCGGTAATCAACGCATTGGCTAAAGCAACGCGCTTCAACTGTCCACCGGACAGTTGCTTCACTTTTTGGTCAAAGTTGCGGATTTTGAGTTGCGAAAGAATTTGTTTGGCTTTCTGTTCATATTCCCAGGCTTTCTCCTGATCCATACGCGCCAGAAGATTTTCCAATCCCGGATGACCTTCAGTCTCCATGCAACGTTCATACTCTTTTATCAGTTCCACGGTACTGTTACCGTGATGGAAACAGGCTTCAAGCACGGTCAACTCTTCGGGATACTGTGGATCTTGTTCCAGATAATCCACCCGAAGGTCACGCCGGAAAACAATGTTACCGCTATCATAACCTTCTTTTCCGGCGATTATATTCAATAAAGTAGTTTTTCCGCTGCCGTTCTTCGCTATCAATCCTACACGCTGGCCTTCAGCAATGCCAAAAGATATATTTTCAAAAAGAACCAAGTCACCGAAGGACTTGGTCAGGTTATCTATCTGTAAATAAGGTACAGCCACGTAATTTAGTAATTAGTTGGTTAGTGATTAGTGATTAATAATCACGGATTTATACTCTTCAATAATGTCGCAAGGTTCTCCAGCCTTTACTTTACTCCATGCCAGTTTCAACGGGTCGATGATACGGTCTTTATATTGTAATACAGGAGCTTCCCGGTTACCGTCAATCAACGTTTTCCATTCCATACCTTCCACTTCATTCGTCAGAATTATACAGACTGTGATGCCGATTGCCAACCATTCCTCTTTCTTTTTCGAGCCAATCTTACCGCTATTAATCACTTGCTGAAGTTTCTCCAGGTCTTCTTCTATTCCCTGAAAATCTTTTTTCAATTCCTGCTTCACGGTAGATACCACCCATTCGTACGCTTCATTAATCAAATAGATTTCAGAAAGACGGGCCGGGATCAGTTCAGCAGGATACTTCTGCCCTTCTTTGCGTACCTCCAAAGTAGCAATTACATCTTCCGCCTCCTTCACAACTCCGCCTTTAGGTACAGTAAAAGAACATTCGAAAGCAATATCGTCAACTCCTGTAATCCACAAATGGGAAGTATAATAAGTCCCCTCTTCCTGAAACATTTCTTTGCTATACGCACATTCCCACGTTCCGACTTTCACCAACGAAGCCGAATCGTTCTCTTTCAGTTCCTGCCGGATGACATCTTTACCATAACCGGCTTTTCCTTTAAATGCGGATATACGAAAATTTCCCGTCCATACATCGGGATTATAGAAAAGAAAAGAGCCTTCGCCATCTTCAAACTCATTCCAGTCTGATGGATAGTTCATAGAAAACCATGCTCCGGGAGAGATAAATTTCTTGCCTTGCATCCTTTTATATTAAAAATGATTACTTGGGCAAAAATACGAATTAATAATGAAGAATGAAGAACGAAGAATGAAGAATTTTGCTGCGCTATGCAAGTATACCGCAAGGATATTCTTCATTCTTCATTTTTAATTCTTCATTTTCCTATCGGCTGTATTTTCCTCCGCACTTCTTTAGAAATCTCCAAAAACATATAATTCAACTTTCCGGAATGGATTCCTTCTTCGTTTTCCTTATACTTCTTATTAGCATACTGCTTCGATTTCTCGAAAGTCAGTAACGACATCTCATTCTGCGATTTGCCTACCATTGTAGAATCCAGTTGTTCATCCGGAAAAAAATCATCCAGATCGACGTCACCAATCATCGTTGTCTCCAGAAAGTTTTTATTCGTGTGCGAATTATCCGTATAGTATCCTACAAACATGTGCCCCGGTGTACGTACCAGGATAGGATCAATATTAATGGCGCGAAGCAACGACGCAAACAACACACTCCCATCCACACAATTAATCTGTGAAGATTCCAGTGCATCATCAAACGTACGGACACGCTGCGAGAAAACAACATTGCTCGAAAGGCTGGTATTGGAAACAGAACTATAACGGAATTTACGTTTCTGCAATATATTCCAAAGGGCATATACCTGCTTGTCTACCGCCCCTTTAGCCTTACTTTGATAACCGAGAAAGCGATTAACAATCCGAGTATTCAATGCCTCGCGAAGCAACTGATCGATCATCGGATTCTCTTCATTGACATAAGCCGCAAAGAAAATACTGGTATCATGGAATTTAGTTCCGTTAGCCACATACCCCAACAGACACTCATTGATGCTACGCACTGAAAAAGTACGTACCCGTTGTCCCAAATCTTTTCCATTCATCTCCACTGTGATGGCTACGCTTACCGGTTCTGCCTGCACCTCATTTTTCAGTGCCTCATAATTCCAGATGATATCAGGATAAATCGTATATTCCGTTCTGGGCTTGTTTAATACAAATTCCGACACCGAGCGGGAGAAAAAAGGCGTTTCGGCTACTTCAATCCGCACACGACTATAAGCTGTCTTCGATTTCAACCGAACGGCAATACACGATTTCGGATTTCCCAAAGACGTCGAATCCGACGGAACAATCACTTGTGCATCAGTGGTGGCAACAGACAGAATCGCCGAAGGAAATATATTTCCTCCCAGATCGTCTACAATCTCAAAACCGGAATTGAATGAAGTATATTTAAACACAGACATACCGCCAAGGAGAATTAACAGTACCACAACAGATCCTATTATTTCCTTCCGATGTCGTTTTAAGTCAATTTTTATCATTATTTGTAGTTTCTATAGTCAAACATTTCTATTGTATCTCGCTAACAAAGATAACAAATAGCGAGCGTTTTTTCCTCTTACAATCAACAAAAACTTCCATATTCCGTATCAATTCCCGGAATTCACAGAATGTAACACGATTGTAACGTCTGTTTCATCTGCCCGTAACAAAGTCTCCTCATCTTTGCAAAGGATAAAATAAAAACGTAACTTTGTCATATCACATTAATACATATATCTTATGAACGATTACCGTATTTTAGTTGTCGACGATGAAGAAGACCTCTGTGAGATTCTGAAATTCAATCTTGAAAACGAAGGTTATGAGGTTGATACAGCAAACTCTGCCGAAGAAGCAATGAAGATGGGTATCAGCAGTTATCACTTAATTCTCCTCGATGTGATGATGGGAGAAATCTCCGGTTTCAAAATGGCCAACATCTTGAAGAAAGACAAAAAAACAGCAAAAGTGCCTATCATCTTTATCACGGCAAAAGATACTGAAAACGATACTGTGACCGGATTCAATCTGGGAGCAGACGATTATATTTCGAAACCTTTCTCCCTGCGTGAAGTCATTGCCCGTGTGAAAGCAGTATTAAGACGTACGGTAACAACGGAAACGGAAAGAGCACCCGAACGTCTTACTTATCAGTCGCTCGTTATTGACATCACAAAGAAGAAAGTAAGTATCGACGACGAAGAAGTGCCATTGACTAAAAAAGAATTTGAAATATTGCTTCTACTGGTACAGAATAAGGGACGCGTATTCTCACGCGAAGACATTCTAGCCCGTATCTGGAGTGACGAAGTGTATGTGCTCGACCGTACCATCGACGTAAACATCACCCGTTTACGTAAAAAGATAGGTATATACGGCAAACGTATTGTCACCCGTCTCGGATACGGATACTGTTTTGAAGCTGAATAAGTAATAATACCGAATTAAGTAACTATTATGAACCTGCCTGTAACTCAAAAACATTTTCTTTCTTTCAGCCGGAAGCTGTTCCTTTCGGTTATTTCACTCTTTCTGGTATTTGCCATTTGTTTTATTGCGTACCAGTATCAACGTGAACGGGAATATAAAATAGAACTGCTGAATACAAAACTGCAAGATTACAACAGCAGACTCTACGAACAATTGGAAGAGCAACCTCTTGATAGCGAAATAATCAGCGGTTATATCAACAAACATATTCTGGAAGACTTGCGTGTGACCCTTATTGATGCAGAAGGAAATGTTGTTTACGACAGTTATCCAAATCATAATAACCAAATAGAAAACCATCTGAATCGTCCGGAAGTACAGAAAGCAATAAAGCATGGCAACGGATATGACGTACGCCGTACTTCGGAAACAACCGGAGTTCCCTATTTTTATTCGGCCACTCGTTATAAAGATTATATTGTCCGTTCGGCTTTGCCTTATAACGTCAGCCTCATCAACAACCTGCAAGCAGACCCGCACTATCTATGGTTTACCATCATCGTGACCTTATTATTAATGATTATCTTCTATAAATTCACCAACAAACTGGGCACTTCCATCAGCCAGCTCCGTGAATTTGCCATGCGTGCCGACCGAAACGAGCCTATCGAAATGGCTATGCAATCCGCTTTTCCACATAATGAACTAGGAGAAATCTCACAACACATCATCCAAATCTACAAACGATTGCACGAAACCAAAGAAGCTCTCTACATCGAACGTGAAAAGCTAATCACTCATCTCCAAATCTCGCACGAAGGATTAGGAGTATTTACAAAAGACAAGAAAGAGATTCTTGTCAACAATCTTTTCACCCAATACAGTAACCTGATTTCGGACTCCAATTTGGAAACAACAGAAGAAGTCTTTGCTATCAGCGAACTAAAAGAGATTATTCATTTTATCAATAAGAATCAGCAGGAACGCTCGAGAGGAAAAGGCGAAAAACGAATGTCAGTTACCATCAACAAGAACGGGCGGACATTTATCGTTGAATGTATCATCTTCCAGGATGCCAGCTTTGAAATTTCCATCAACGACGTCACCCAAGAAGAAGAACAAGTAAGACTCAAACGCCAACTGACCCAAAATATCGCCCATGAGTTGAAAACTCCTGTCAGCAGTATTCAAGGATATCTGGAAACCATTGTCAGCAACGAGAATATTCCACGTGAGAAGATAAACGTATTTCTCGAACGTTGTTATGCACAAAGCAATCGTTTGAGCCGGCTGCTACGCGACATCTCCGTACTCACCCGCATGGACGAAGCCGCCAGCATGATTGATATGGAACGAGTGGATATTAGTGTACTGGTCGGAAATATTATCAATGAAGTATCTCTGGAACTCGACGAAAAGCATATCACAGTAATCAACTCTCTGAAAAAGAGCATACAAGTCAAAGGTAATTATTCATTGCTATATTCCATCTTCCGCAACCTGATGGACAATGCCATCGCATACGCCGGAAGCAATATTCAGATAAATATCAACTGTTTCCGTGAAGATGAGAATTTCTACTATTTCAGCTTCGCCGACACTGGTATAGGTGTATCACCCGAACATCTGAACCGTCTCTTCGAACGCTTCTACCGGGTAGACAAAGGTCGCTCACGCAAACTAGGCGGAACAGGATTGGGACTGGCTATTGTAAAGAACGCCGTTATTATCCACGGCGGCAACATCTCCGCCAAGAACAATCAGGGAGGCGGACTGGAATTCGTATTTACACTAGCAAAGGAAAAATAACCGCCCGAGCCCATACAGACCATATTCTCCTTCATCGTTTTCATTTGCTTGTTGGAATATCCACATGCAATCAAACGATTACAGCAACGCATCATTCAGTTAAAATAGTCTTTCATCATACATATAATCGACCATCCTTAAAAAAGGAATATTTAAACAGAAGAGAGGAGGATAATCCACCCCTCTCGACAAGAACATATACAATAAGCGCAGCATTTGCAAACAAGAAAATTCACCATTTTACACGAATTGCATATTTCCCATCAAAACAAAAGCAAATTCCACAACCAACCATCTTTTTACTACCGATCATCATCCAGTCCAGCACTTTTTATCATCACCCAACCATCCACAAAGAAAAGCAAACCAGCTCTCCCCAAAAGCAAAATCAAGCCTTTGCAAGTTCCCCACCGGGAAATGAAGCCTCCCTCACCGAGAAACAGAGCCTTCCTCACCGAGGAACAGAGTGTCTATCACCGAGGAACGAAGCCTCTATTTAGAAAAAAAAGTGCATATTCCTATAAAATACATACAGAATAAACCGACATTCTGCATATTCTTACATTTATTTATACCATTTTCATTTTAACCAACCTCTTTTTCATCCTTCCCCATCCCCTTACTATCTTAAAAACAGCACATTTTATACTTCATTACCTCCCCCATAAAACAGCACCCCAAAACCAAAAGAAAGACAGAAAAAGAAAGGATTATTTTGTATAAAGGAAAAAGGAAATTACCTTTGCTCTCAAAGTAAAAAAACAAATTATGAAAATGAATATAAATATTATTCCGGTTTTATGCTTCCTCCTGTTGTGCTCATGCAAAAACGGAAACGCCTCCAGCCAAAGTACAAACGAAACCGTACAAGACACTATAAAATCCATCACCCTGCCTGCCATCCCCACAATGATGACAGCGCCCGAACAACGAGCAGATTTTCTAGTAAAACACTATTGGGATAATGTCAACTTCGCCGACACCAATTACATCCACCATCCCGAAGTGACCGAACAAGCCTGGGCGGACTATTGCGACATACTGAACCACGTCCCTTTGGAAACCGCACAAGAAGCCATGCGGAAAACAATCGAACGAACGAACGTAGACAAAAAAGTATTCACCTACATCACCGACTTGGCTGATAAATATCTATATGACCCCAACTCCCCCATGCGTAACGAAGAATTCTACATTCCCGTACTAGACGCCATGTTGGATTCCCCCCTGTTAGAGGAAATAGAGAAAGTACGTCCCAAAGCCCGCCGGGAATTAGCCCAGAAAAACCGTATCGGCACCAAAGCCCTGAACTTCAACTACACATTAGCCTCCGGCGCACAAGGTTCCCTCTACCAACAGCAAGCAGAGTACATCCTCCTATTCATTAACAACCCCGGCTGTCACGCCTGCACAGAAACGATAGACGCCCTGAAAAATGCCCCTATCATCAATCAACTTCTGGAACAAAAGAGACTTACAGTCCTCTCCATCTATCCCGACGAAGAACTGGACGAATGGAGAAAACACCTGAATGAATTCCCCAAAGAATGGATCAACGGATACGACAAGAAATTCGCCATCAAAGAACAACAACTATATGACTTGAAGGCAATCCCCACCCTCTACCTTCTCAACAAGGAAAAGACCGTACTCCTAAAAGACGCCACCGCACAAGCCGTTGAAGAATACCTGCTAATAAGAAGCAATAATTAACATACGCAAGAAAAGGCAAAACAAGAACCAACAAATTAAACAAGCCAATAAGAAATAAGCAAAAATCCCTATTAACATACACCATACGAACCAACATAAGGCACTTGATTAACATAAAAAAATAGTGACGGTATATGCTCAAGATACTAACGGTATCCTTGCCATATACCGTCACTATTTATATCGGATAGCGTCACCATTTCTCCAAAGCCCCACGAACACCTCACACCCACCCCACAAACACGCCGCATGGTCTCCCGGCCTCGTTTTTTCAGCGTCAAGCGCAGGTGTTTTCTTCGGCGTCAAAAAGGGCAGACTGTTTGAGCGTAGCGAGTTTCTGCCCTTTAGCCGAAGGAAGCACCGGAGTAGCTGAAAAAACGCAGCCTTGATTCTTTCTTTTTGGTTCTTTCTCTTTCGTATCAAGACGAAAGAAAAAGAACATCTCTTTGGAAAAAACAAATAAACTCCCTATCTTTGTCGCGCATTGGTTTGCGACTCCCATGCGGGGGAAGCAATTAAAAGGGAATCAGGTGCAAGTCCTGAACAGTCCCGCTGCTGTAAGTTCCATACAAGTTACAAGCAATTCACTCATTGCCACTGGAGACCAATCCGGGAAGGCGTTTGTAACAGGAATAAGTCAGAAGACCTACCATGCAAATAAGTTTCACTGCTTTCGAGGAAAAAGCGTTGAGTCTAATGAACCGGACAAGTCGTCTATCATTTCATTCATCACTCTGATTCAGAGAAAGTGTGTTAAAACGGATAAACTCTGCCAAGTTTATTTATGCGTGTCCGGTCGAAGGGATTTCGCCCGGACACTTTTAAACAACAACAGACTGAAAAAGGAATAAATGAAGAAAAGAACATTTAATAAAGTGATCTTTGCAGCATTCAGCTGCCAATTCTTATCCATACCACTTTTTGCACAACAGCAAAAGGTAGATACGACACATACATATTCTATTCCCGAAATAACAGTATCAGATATCTATCAGACCCGCGAAGTACGCTCAACCGCTCCCCTGCAAGTCTTCTCCAAAGACGCCCTGAAAAACCTGCACGCCCTGCAAGTCTCCGACGCGGTGAAACACTTTGCCGGAGTGACCGTAAAAGATTACGGAGGTATCGGCGGACTGAAAACAGTATCCATACGAAGCCTGGGAGCCCAACATACCGCTGTCGGTTATGACGGAATCACCCTGACCGACTGCCAAACCGGACAAATAGATATCGGGCGTTTCTCGCTCGACAACGTAGACCGCCTTTCTCTAAACAACGGGCAAAGCGATAACATCTTCCAACCTGCCCGCTTCTTCGCGTCAGCAGGTATATTGAATATACAGACACTCACGCCGCTATTCACCAAAGGCAAAAAGACCAATATAGCCGGAGCTTTCAAAACCGGCTCCTGGAGATTAATCAATCCCTCCCTGCTATTAGAACAACAATTCAATAAGACATGGAGCATGTCAGCCAATGGCGAATGGATGTCCTCCGACGGACATTATCCATACACACTACATTATGGAAATGCGGCAGAAGACTTGTCCTCACGTGAAAAACGAAAGAATACAGACGTACAGACATTCCGTGCCGAAGCCGGACTTTACGGCAACTTCTCCGATAAAGAACAATGGCGGTTGAAAGCCTACTACTTTCAGTCCTCCCGGGGACTACCCAAAGCTACAACCTTCTATAACGACCATTCCACACAACACTTGTGGGATAAAAACACATTCATCCAAAGTCAATACAAGAAAGAATTCAGCCGGCAATGGGTGTTCCAAACCTCTGCCAAGTGGAATTGGAGCTATCAACGTTATCTGGACCCCGATACCAAGAACTCTTTAAAGAAAACAGAAAACAGCTATTACCAGCAGGAATATTACCTTTCCGCCTCTGTATTATACAGACTGTTGAGCAACCTCTCTTTCTCACTTTCCACAGATGGAAGCATCAACACCATGAACGCCGATCTAGCCAACTTTGTACACCCCACACGTTACTCATGGCTAACAGCATTCGCCGGAAAATACGTAAATGACTGGTTAACAATCTCCGCATCCGCATTGGCAACCGTTATCAATGAAGATGTGAAGAAAGGCGGTAGTGCCGGCAATCACCGTAAGCTAACCCCTTATGTAAGTGCCGCTTTCAAACCTTTCCGGCATGAAGAATTCCGTGTCCGCTTCTTCTATAAAGACATTTTCCGTCTGGCAAGTTTCAACGACTTATATTACGAAGAAGTAGGCAACACCCAACTAAAGCCGGAAAAGGCCAAACAATACAACATCGGACTGACATACAATAAAAATGTATGCCCGTTCCTACCCTATCTGTCAGTAACCGTTGACGCCTATTATAACAAAGTGACAGATAAAATTATCGCCTACCCTACCAAAAACCTTGCCGTATGGAGCATGAAGAATCTGGGTGAAGTTGACATCAAAGGCATTGATGCCACAGGAAGCCTGTCCCTCCAACCTTGGGATAAAATACGCATCAACCTCTCGGGTAACTACACATACCAACGAGCTTTAGATGTCACCCCGCCCGATCCGAACACGTATGAATCGACATACAAACATCAAATAGCCTACACTCCCCGCGTCTCCGCTTCGGGACAGGCAGGCGTCGAAACACCGTGGATCAATCTGTCTTATTCATTCCTTTTTTCCGGAAAACGCTATGCATTAGGACAAAACATTGCCGAAAACCGATTGGATAGTTATAGCGACCACAGCATTTCTGCAAACCGTGACTTTCAGATCAGAAAAATCACTACCTCTTTCAGCGTGGAAGTATTGAACCTGATGGATAAGAATTACGAGATTGTGAAATATTTCCCAATGCCCGGACGATCCGTAAGGGCGACAATAAGAATAAGATATTAACTATTATAAAGTAAGATATTGACGTGAAAAGGAAACTAATATATATATTCTCGTGCTGGCTGTCATCCATAATCTTATTCGTGGCATGTGATGATATGGAGGACAAACCATTCACATCAGGCATTATAGGCGATCCGACAGAAACGGGTACCGCCGAATTATATGTATTATGCGAAGGACTGTTCAATCAGAACAATAGCTCGCTGGCACGTTTTTCTTTCGGCAACCAGCAAATGGTTCGTGACTATTTCAAAGCAGTCAACCGCCGGGGATTAGGAGACACAGCCAATGACATGGCCATCTACGGAAGCAAGATATATGTGATAGTCAATATCTCCAGTACGGTAGAAGTGATAGACTTTCGTACGGGAAGCTCATTGAAACAGATTCAGATGTTGGCAGAAAACGGAAGTTCCCGTCAACCACGCTACATCGCTTTTCACAAAGAAAAGGCATACGTATGTTCATACGATGGAACCGTTGCACGTATAGACACAACCTCCCTATCCATAGAAGCTATCACATCAGTGGGACGCAACCCCGACGGTATTTGTGTACAAAACGAAAAGTTGTATATTTCCAATTCCGGCGGGTTGGACTATTCATCAGGACTGGTGGGGGTAGACAACACGGTATCTGTTGTCGATATTGCCACATTTAAAGAAAGTAGCAAACTAACAGTAGGCCCGAATCCCGGTAAAATAGTAGCAGGGCCGGACGAAACCGTTTATGTAGCCACCCGTGGCGAAGATGTAGAAGCCGGCGATTATAACTTCGTCAAGATAGACTGCCGGACAAACAAAGTCACTCAATCTAACGAGAAAGTACAAAACTTTGCCATCGATGGAGAGATTGCCTATCTATACAATTACAATTATAACACGCAGACCTCTTCTATCAAGATGTTCAATCTGAAAACAGAAGAGACAATCCGTGAGAATTTCATAACTGACGGAACAGTGATAAAAACGCCATACGGCATCAACATCAATCCTTACAGCAACAATGTATATATCACCGAAGCCCGTGATTACACCACCTATGGAGACTTACTTTGTTTCAACCAACAAGGACAACTCATGTTCCGTCTGAACAACATCGGACTTAACCCGAATACAATTGCATTCAGTGACAAAGCCTCACAAAGCGATATTGATGACAACGATGATGATAAGGAAAATCCTCTGGCCTTCGCCAATAAAGTATGGGAATATCGCCCTGCTCCCGGACAGTTTATCAACACTACCACTTCAGCATATAAGAAAGGCTTTACTTATGATGATATACTAGAAGAAGCAACCCGCAGAATCCAGCAGAAATCACTCCTTACATTGGGAGGATTCGGCGGTTACATTGTTTTAGGATTCCCACAATCCATTCCGAATGTAACAGGAGAATATGACTTCAAGATAAAAGGCAATGCTTACTATAACTCCAAAACCGGAACAGGAGCATTGGGCGGAAGTGCAGAACCGGGAATCGTATTTGTATCTAAAGATGTAAATGGCAATGGAAAGCCTGACGACGAGTGGTATGAATTGAAAGGAAGCGAATACGGGAAAGACACTGAAACACGCGGATACGAGATAACCTATCACCGTCCGAATCCAGCCAACCTAAAAGTTTTTTGGAAAGACAATCAAGGCAACGAAGGATATATCTTCCGCAACAGCTTCCATAACCAGGAATCATATTATCCACTTTGGATAGAAAGTGATGAAATCACATTCCAGGGAACACGTCTAAAAGATAATGCCGTTTTAGAGAACGGATTATGGGTAGGATATTGCTATCCGTGGGGATATGCAGACAACCATCCTAACAGCAAGGAAGGAAGTAATTTCAAGATAGATTGGGCTGTGGATAGTAATGGCAGTCCGGTAGACTTGGATCAAATCGACTTCGTGAAGATTATGACCGCAGTCAATCAGGATGCAGGACAAATGGGTGAAATATCAACCGAAGTTACCACCATTGAGAACTTACATTTCAAGAAATAATCAATAATTAATTAATAACTAAAATCAGAAAAGAACATGAAGAAATTATCTTTATTATTACTGTTATCAGTATTTGTATTTTGTGGCTGTAGCGATGATGACGATACAAAAACATACGTGCTTAGCCTGCCCAATTACGAAACTCATACACTTGATATGGGCGATCAAGAAAATCCGGATGATTCATGGTCTGTTAGTAGCGACTGGGGGACAACTAACTACAAATATAATCTATTAACTGACGCTAGTGGTATCTTTGAATTTGACTGTGTATCTTCAACATACGGTTTCTATTCAGATAGTTTTGCATTTACAAATTGTACAGAAAAAGATTGCCCAGACTTCGCAACTTATGATTATCGCGCTATCACTAAAAAAGGAGTAATCAATAATACATACGTTATCGTGGGAGCTGCCGGATATAAAATTGGAAAGAATTCTGATAAAGAAGCTGCAATCCGTTTCAGAGACCACGACAATTCAAACAAATTGGAATCCTATAGAGTAAAAGGACTATATTTAACAAACTGTGTCTATGCTTACAATAGTATGAAGGAAGGTAGTTCTATATTCGAAGGAAAAGATAAATTTGGAAATACAGATTCTTTCAAAATCATCATCTATAATATGGATAAAACTCAAAGTGTAGAGTGCACTTTAGGTGAAGGAACCCAATTTGTAACTACATGGAAATGGGTAGACCTAACTTCATTAGGCGAAACAGAGGGATTGAAATTCAATATCAAGACCACCAAAGAAGACCAATGGGGTGCAATGACCCCAACCTATTTCTGTCTTGACGGTATCACTATTGAAGACTAAATAACCAACTTGTTTGATTGGTTGAGATTAAACATCAATCGACCGCATAATTTTAAAGGGCCGGATATTCTTTTAAGAAATCCGGCTCTCTTTCTATCTACTCACTACATTTTGATATATTACCAGCCCATAGAGAAGTAAATCCAATAACCCTCACTAACAAAAAGACACTATATATTTGTTAATCACACAAATTTTAGCTACATTCGTTGTTCAAAACTATTAAATCTACGACAATGGAATTACCTTTTGCTGAATCATGGAAAATAAAGATGGTAGAACCCATCCGGAAAAGCACACGTGAAGAACGCGAGCAATGGATTAAAGAAGCACATTATAATGTCTTTCAACTCAAATCAGAACAAGTTTATATCGATCTCATCACCGATTCCGGAACCGGAGCGATGAGCGACCGTCAATGGGCGGGAATGATGCTAGGCGATGAAAGTTACGCCGGAGCAACCTCTTTCTTTAAGTTGAAAGAGATGATTACGAAACTGACAGGATTTGAATATATCATACCTACCCATCAAGGACGTGCCGCAGAAAATGTGCTTTTCTCTTATCTCGTGCATGAAGGAGACATTGTACCCGGCAACTCACATTTTGACACCACCAAAGGACACATCGAAGGACGCCATGCCACCGCATTAGACTGCACTATCGATGCAGCAAAACATACCCAACTGGAAATCCCGTTCAAAGGAAATGTAGACCCTGATAAATTGCAGAAAGCCCTGACAGAATATGCAGAACGAATTCCTTTTATCATCGTAACCATCACCAACAATACAGCCGGAGGACAACCCGTATCCATGCAAAACCTGCATGAAGTACGTGCCATTGCTGACAAATACGGCAAACCCGTACTTTTCGACTCTGCACGCTTTGCCGAAAACGCCTATTTCATCAAGATGCGCGAAGAAGGTTATCAAGACAAAACCATCAAAGAAATCACACGGGAAATGTTCTCTCTAGCCGATGGCATGACAATGAGTGCCAAGAAAGACGGAATCGTCAATATGGGTGGATTTATCGCCACACGACGTTCAGACTGGTATGAAGGCGCAAAAGGTTTCTGCGTACAATACGAAGGCTATCTCACCTACGGGGGAATGAACGGACGGGATATGAACGCTCTTGCCATCGGCTTGGATGAAAACACCGAATTCGACAATCTCGAAACACGTATCAAGCAAGTGGAATACCTGGCAAAGAAACTGGATGAATACGGAATTCCTTACCAACGACCGGCCGGAGGCCACGCCATCTTCATTGATGCACCTAAAGTACTGACGCACGTTCCCAAAGAAGAATTCCCGGCACAGACGCTGACCATAGAACTTTATTTGGAAGCCGGTATCCGTGGATGCGAGATCGGTTATATCCTCGCCGACCGTGATCCGATAACTCATGAAAATCGTTTTAACGGTCTTGATTTACTCCGCCTCGCCATTCCCCGCAGAGTATATACAGACAATCATATGAATGTAATAGCCGCTGCTCTCAAAAATGTATATGAACGTAGAGAAAGCATCACTCACGGAGTGCGTATCGCCTGGGAAGCGCCTTTAATGAGACATTTCACAGTTCAATTGGAAAGATTATAAACTTAGAAAAAATAACAAATATCAGTTGAAGAAGTAATAGAAAGGGATTGAAAAGACCAGTGCCAGTATGAACGGGCAATACTTTCTCCATTAACAAGAATAATTGTTTGCATAAAACAAAAGTGTTTCCCAAGTGTTTATATTATAATCGAACTTAATACGTAAAATTATGGCAGAAGATTATAAATTAATAGACAACGAAGAAAAACATCGATATGAATTTCAGATCGATGGCAAAATAGCCGAAATAGACTATATCAAATCAAACAATGGAGAAATATACCTTGTACATACAGAAGTACCCGCCTCATTAGGCGGCAAGGGAGTAGGATCACAACTTGCAGAAAAAGCACTGACAGACATTGAACGACAAGGTTTACGCCTGGTACCGCTTTGCCCGTTTGTAGCCGGATATATTCACAAACATCCGGAATGGAAGCGAATTGTAATGCGTGGTATTCATATTAAATAAATACAGATATGGAAAAGAAAATAGAATACACCAATGGTGAACTGACCATTGTATGGAAACCGGAATTATGCCAGCATGCCGGAATATGTGTAAAGATGCTACCCAATGTCTATCATCCTAAAGAAAGACCCTGGGTGCAAATAGAAAATGCGACTACGGAAGAATTAATTGCACAAATCAGCAAATGTCCGTCAGGAGCATTGAGCTACCGACTTAACAAAAAAGAGAAGTAAACCAACCATAAAAGAACCCGTCTGAAAAGCCGTGAGTTCATAAAATCATGAGGGCGTCCGAATATAAAGTGAACCCCGAAAGTCATACAAAAACTTTCGGGGTTTATTTTATTATGTCAAGACATCACACATTACAAAGAAAAGAAAAACAGGTAGAAGCACTCCATCTCTTCTCCTATTCAACTCAATGTCCACGTCAATACAAAGTCCGGACAAATACGATAACCGACAGAGTAAAGTTCCTGCTGCTCCGTCGCCAACTCCTGAACCTGAAACGTTCCTTGCTCTTGAGGAATAAAATGCGTCAAACGGAGTTTACGAAGATCAGCGTCCGCGTTTTCCATCCGCTTAAAAACAGCTTCCTTTGCCGACCAATGCAATAACAGTCCCCAAGTCATATCGTCCTGATAAGGTTCCGTTTGTTCGTCAGAACGGATATACCGATCAGATACCTTGTGAACGCGTTGAGCATATTGCTCAATATCAATACCTGCCGGAGTGAAAGAAGCAAGCATCACAGCTACATAACCTTTCGTATGAGAAATACTGATGAAAAAAGAATGATCCGTCAGATAAGGTTTTCCCTCGGGAGAATAACCGATTTCCTTATCCTCCTGCAACATGGCATACAACAAAACACGAACGGACAACCATTCCATCTTACGCCGTTCGGAGACAAAACGATTCAATTCCTGTTCACAGAACACTCTTCGCGCATCCGGCAAAAGAGCCAACAGAGCATCCAAAGACTCTTCCATCTTCCAGACAGCCCACTGTATATCATCCGTCTTATGTTGCAGAAATAACGCCATCTTACGTTTGCTTGATTATGCTTTCAAAATTATGATTCCAAGATTATTCCTTCTCTACCGAGCCTTCCATATCCTTCGGCAGAATTGTAAACTTCACTTTCAGGATACGACGACTATCCATTTCGAGCACTTCAAACTCATAATGGTGATAAGTCACTTTCTCATGCAATGCCGGGAATTCACCTTTAATTTCGAGCAGCATACCCGCCAATGTATCCGCATCTCCCACCACCTTTTCAAACTCGTCTTCGTCTACTTTCGCAATCTTATAGAAATCCGTCAACTGCGTCTTCGCTTCAAATATCCAAGTATGGTCATTCAAGACAACGTATGTACGTTCTTCATCATCATATTCATCATGAATCTCACCTACAATCTCTTCGATAATATCCTCCATCGTCACCAGTCCGGAAGTTCCTCCAAACTCATCCACAACAATGGCAATATGAATTTTATTCGCCTGAAAGTCACGTAACAGATCATCAATCATCTTTGTTTCCGGCACAAAATAAGCCGGACGGATCAATGACTGCCAACGGAAATTATCCCCCTTGTTGACATGAGGCAGCAAGTCTTTAATATACAATACCCCCTTGATATTATCCCGCGAACCGGAATAGATAGGAATACGCGAATAAGCATTTTCAATGATACATTGCATCACCTCCTTGAAAGAGGTACGGATATCCAGATCGACCATATCCAGACGTGATGTCATCACCTCCTTCACAGTTTCACCGCCGAAACGGATAATACCCTCCAAGATATTATTCTCTTCAGAGAGTTCCGCTTTATCTGTCAGCTCCAATGCGTGCGACAATTCATCGACAGAAATATTGTGGCTCTTCTTTACAAAATGTTTATTCAGAAAAGTGGTTGAACGTACAAGCACAGTAGCTATCGGACGGAACAGTTTTTCCAGGAAGTAAATCCCCGGTGCCGAAAAACGGCAAAAAGCCAAAGTCTTCTGTGCTGAATAGATTTTCGGCATGATTTCACCGAACAACAACAATAGGAAAGTTAGGATGACGGTCAGTATCAAGAACTCTGCCAATGGAGAATGAAAAACAAATACATTCATAAAGAAGAAGTTGCAGAGCATGATAATGGTTACATTCACAAAGTTGTTCGTAATCAATATCGTTGCCAGGAGGCGTTCTGAATCCCCCAACAGGGCACTTATTTTTTCGTCGGAAGGATGATTCTGTTCATCAATATCATTCCGGTCGGAAGGAGTAAGTGAGAAAAAAGCTATTTCGGAAGCCGAAGCAAAGCCGGAAGCAAGCAGGAGTACACCTGCCAATACTATGGCAATAATAGCAGAGATAGAAGGAGTGTTTACGGTAATACCGTTGAAAATGTCAGCCAATTGGCTTAAATAACCATCTGAGTCCAAAGAGTCTATATTTTAATTAAACAAAAGATAATGTGCCAAGAAGCTCGCGAAAACCTATTGGCACACTATCACATTATCTAGAACGGCAAATCATCTGTCGGATTATCTTGTGCGGGTTGTGCCTGCGACTGCTGCGCTTGTTGCGACTGGCCGGCAACCGGTTGTTGCTGTTGCCCCGTAGCCGGTTGTCCAGTAGCAGAAGCTCCCGCACCCGGATTGGCTCCTTTCGGAGACAGCATTTCCATATTATCCACATAAATTTCGGTGATATAGCGCATAGCACCCGACTGGTCGCTATAAGAACGTGTTCTTATCTTTCCTTCCAGATACAGTTTGTCACCTTTGTGCACATACTTATCCACAATCTCCGCCAAACGGTTGGATGCAACGATATTATGCCACTCTGTTCTTTCGGGAATCTGGGTTCCATTAGCCAACGTATATCCACGATCCGTTGTAGCCAACGGGAAAGTTGCTACTGCCGAACCTGTATCGAAGTATTTTACCCGAGGATCTTGTCCTACGTTTCCTATCAATATCACTCTATTTACTGACATATCTGTATCAAGTTTATGATTCTTAAAATTAAATCTGCTGCCAAAATTAAACAGAATAACAATAGGATGCAAGATTTTAAGTATAAAATCAAGTATTAAGTTTTAAGTATTAAGTATTAGGCTGCGCCATAAACTGCATGGGTAATACTCAATACTTATTACTTAATACTTATTCTAATGCTTATTCTAATGCTTGTAGCAAGTCTTGTACTAATTTAGAAACAGCGTATTGCTCCAGTTCGTCCACCCTTATTTTCAGGAAATCACTGAAAGAAGTCAAATTTTCAGACAAGGTCACTTCATATAGATTAGCATAGATAACCCGGTGAGACAATACATGCTTCACCTCCCTGCAAACCGAACGTACCACCGGTACTTCCCCCGGCGCAAAGAGTGCACGAAATTCCGGTAAAGTCAAAAAATCTTCTTCCGAAAGAGCCGTCGGAGTTTCTATCAAGGGCAGTTCGAACAGATTTTTCCAAATATCATTGCCCGTCCGTTTATTTATAAAGGTATACGCGCCCGCACGTACATAAATATAATTAAAGTAACGGTTCGTTGTCTTTGTTTTGTGTTGCTTCACCGGAAGTTTTGCCACCAAGCCTTTCGAAAGTGCCGAGCAACTGCCCACCAACGGACAGAACAAACAATCAGGCGACTGCGGAGTGCACTGAATCGCCCCGAAATCCATTATTCCCTGATTGTAAACAGCCGGATGCTTCTTATCCAGCATCTCATCCGCCAATGCTGCAAAGAGCTTTTTTCCTTCTGTCGAATCAATCGGAGTATCGATGCCGAAATAACGGGAAAGCACCCGGTACACATTACCGTCCACTACCGCATAAGGCATACCGTAAGCAAACGAACAGATCGCTGCCGCTGTATACTCCCCCACTCCTTTCAGAGCCAGCACTTCCGGATACGTTTCCGGGAAAACCCCATTCATGCTTTTGGCGGCGGCATGAAGATTGCGGGCACGTGAGTAATATCCCAGTCCTTGCCAGTATTTCATCACTTCATCCTCCTCCGCAGCGGCTAAAGTCCGCACATCGGGAAAACGTTTGATAAAACGAAGAAAATAATCATACCCCTGCGCCACCCGCGTCTGTTGAAGAATGATCTCCGAAATCCAGATCAGATACGGATCGGCAGACTCCCTCCAGGGCAGTTCACGTTTATTCTCTTTATACCACTCTACAATCGTTTTAGTAAACTCGTTCATATCCTCGTTCCTAGTGTATTATCTAACATTTATCTTGCCTATCCTATCCAAAAGGCACACAAAAGTAACTCTTTTGGTTCTAAGAAAACCCTATGCCACTATTTTTTTAGAAAAATGTGCAGAATATATTTTTTTAGGAGCTTAAAAAGCTATATATTTGCAGTCCAAAAAATTAGCAATAACATAGTAATAATATTTTTTTTAAGGAAAAATGACTAAAGCAGATATTGTAAACGAGATTACAAAGAAAACCGGTATTGATAAGACAACAGTTCTTACAACAGTTGAAGCATTTATGGAAGCTGTTAAAGACTCATTGTCTAACGATGAGAATGTATACCTTCGCGGGTTTGGTAGCTTCGTAGTTAAGAAAAGAGCTCAAAAGACAGCTCGTAATATTTCTAAGAATACTACTATCATCATTCCAGAGCACAACATTCCGGCCTTCAAACCGGCTAAGACATTTACAATTTCAGTAAAGAAATAATAAACAAGAGTATTAACCCATAAAATGTGAAGCTATGCCAAGCGGAAAAAAGAAAAAAAGACATAAAATGTCTACGCACAAGCGTAAAAAAAGACTAAGAAAGAACAGACATAAAAGCAAAAAATAATTTTTAAGTCTGGATCACACAGAAATAAAGAACAAACTTGCGAAGCTAATGTCTTTCAAGTTTGTTCTTTGTTTAAGTAGCTAACCCAAAATGAACAATTTGTCAAAAAAGTTGTTCATATAAATGAGATTCAATCAATAATAAGGAAACAAAACAGTGACAAGTGAACTAGTAGTTGACGTACAGCCCAAAGAGGTCTCCATCGCCCTTCTCGAAGATAAGAGCCTGGTGGAACTTCAAAGCGAAGGAAGAAATATTTCTTTCTCTGTGGGCAATATGTATTTGGGACGTATCAAGAAATTGATGCCCGGACTGAATGCATGCTTTGTAGACGTCGGTTACGAGAAAGACGCTTTTCTTCATTATCTTGACCTGGGTCCTCAATTTAACTCACTCGAAAAGTTTGTAAAGCAGACTTTAAGCGACAAAAAGAAGCTGACCTCCATCAGCAAAGCAACCCTGCTTCCCGATCTTGACAAGGATGGAACAGTATCCAACACCCTCAAGGTAGGACAAGAAGTAGTGGTGCAAATCGTTAAGGAACCGATCTCCACTAAGGGACCGCGACTGACGTCCGAAATTTCGTTTGCCGGACGCTATCTCGTACTGATCCCTTTTAATGACAAGGTTTCTGTTTCACAAAAAATTAAATCGAGCGAAGAACGCGCCCGCCTGAAACAATTGCTGATGAGCATCAAGCCGAAAAACTTCGGTGTCATCGTCCGCACGGTAGCCGAAGGCAAACGCGTAGCCGAACTCGACGGAGAGCTTAAAGTCCTGGTTAAGCATTGGGAAGATGCGATGGTAAAAGTACAAAAAGCCACCAAGTATCCGACGTTGATTTATGAAGAAACCAGCCGCGCCGTAGGTTTGTTGCGCGACCTCTTCAACCCTTCTTTTGAGAATATTCACGTCAATGACGAGGCTGTGTACAATGAAATCAAAGACTACGTAACACTGATCGCACCCGACCGGGCAAACATCGTGAAACTGTACAAAGGCCAACTTCCCATTTACGACAATTTCGGTATCACCAAGCAGATCAAATCATCGTTTGGTAAAACAGTCTCTTACAAGAGTGGTGCCTATCTGATTATTGAGCACACTGAGGCGCTTCACGTAGTAGACGTGAACAGCGGAAACCGCACCAAGAATGCCAACGGGCAGGAAGGTAACGCACTCGAAGTAAATCTGGGAGCCGCCGACGAGCTGGCTCGCCAACTGCGATTAAGAGATATGGGTGGTATCATCGTCGTGGACTTCATCGATATGAATGAAGCCGAAAACCGTCAGAAGCTTTATGAACGAATGTGTGCCAATATGCAGAAAGACAGGGCACGGCATAATATTCTGCCGCTTAGCAAATTCGGGCTAATGCAGATTACACGCCAACGTGTGCGTCCGGCAATGGACGTCAACACGACCGAAACCTGCCCCACTTGCTTCGGCAAAGGCACTATCAAGTCGTCCATTCTTTTTACGGACACTTTGGAGAGTAAAATTGATTACCTGGTCAATAAACTGAAGGTTAAGAAATTCTCGTTACACGTCCATCCGTATGTTGCCGCTTATATCAATCAGGGACTCGTTTCCCTGAAACGGAAGTGGCAAATGAAATACGGATTCGGTATCAAGATTATTCCAAGTCAAAAACTCGCATTTCTGCAATATGTGTTCTATGATACACATGGAGAGGAAATCGATATGAAGGAAGAAATCGAAATCAAATAAACAGAAAAGGCGGCCCGGTCAAAACGAGCCGCCTTTTTGTTTTATCTATTTTTCTTCAACTATCCATTTTTCAATATTACGGGTTTCCGCACTGAAATTTACTCCTATTTTAAAGAGTTTCCGTTCATCCATCTCGAAAGGAAGAGCGTAATGCTTGTCATTTATCTGCTGCAATGCTTCTTCTGCCGTACCGTTCAGTTTAAATTCCATGATATAGATGAATTTGTCTGTCTGCAAGACAAGGTCGATGCGTCCTTCGCTTGTATGATATTCCACTTTGGCATAGAAGCCGACCAGTTTAAAAACGATGAAAAGCACGTTCTCGTAATGCAATTCCTGATCGCGAATCACTTCGTAGGTGGTATCTGCAAAGAAGCTTTGCAAGCGACGGAAGAAAGAACTGTAATCGCCGGAACGTACTTCACGAACAAATTTCTGAATTTCAAACGGAGATTCTACCTTATTTACATTCGCATAATAAGGAAGCAGGAAACGGACAAATCCTTCTTCTACTTCACGATTCGGGAAACCTAACCGATACATTCCAAATTCTTCATCATACCCTTTAATGGTGAGGTAGCCACTCTGATAAATCACCGGAATGGGATTAGTAGATTCAGAGTCTATGCTATTCAATACTTGGGCGTCGGTTTCTTCATGCGTCATCCGCTCCAAGTCATAATGATGTTTTTGCAGCAATTTCACCAGATAGGTCGGTGTGCCCGTTTCAAACCAATAGCTGCCGAAATCCTTACGTTTGAAAGCATTAAGCAAACTGAACGGATTGTACATACCAATAGAATTGTGCGTAAAATGGTAACCGTCATAGCACTCTCTCAACTCTTCACAAAGTTTATCATACGTTATTCCGCGCGCAGCAGCAAATTCATGAAGCTCTGTTTCCAAATTGTTGTGGATTTCACGCTCGCTAATGCCACAGATTTCGACATACTCATTCCACATGGATATATCATCCAAGTTGTTCAAGTCACTAAACACACTGACTTTGCCAAACTTTGTCACACCGGTAAGGAATGCAAACTTGATGCAACCGTCCATTGTTTTAAGCGCTCCATAAAAAGGCTTTAATGTATTCCGAAATTGCTTTTGCAATTCTTCATTACCGATGGCTTGCAACATGGGTTTGTCATATTCATCGACAAGAATAACCACACGTTGCCCCGCCAACTTACAAGCGCGCTCTATGATACCGGCAAAACGCAAGGAAAACGAACGTTCGGACGGCTCGGCACCATATAGTTTTTCCCATGCTGTCAGCGATTTATCAAGTATATTATCCAGACTTTCGGATGTATCATATTTCTCGATATTAAGGTCCAGATGCAGTATAGGATATTTGATCCAGTCCTTTTCCAGTTTTTCCACAGCCAGCCCTTCAAACAGTTCTTTCTTTCCTTGAAAATAGGCCTCTAAGGTGGAGACGAGCAGACTCTTTCCGAAACGGCGCGGACGACTCAAGAAGTAATAACTTCCGGTCTTTACCATTTGATACATCAGTGCTGTCTTATCAATATAGAAATAACCGTCATTACGAATTTTTTCGAAATTCTGAATACCGATCGGATAAATTTTATGGCTCATATTCTCTTCTTTTATTAATCAATGCCTTTCTTGCAAAGATATATATTTTTAATAGAAATCTTTGTCATGGCAGGTTAAAAGATTCTTTTCAATCATTCATTCTGCACATTTCCCCGGAAACTTAGGGACGATAAAATAAGGGGATAATGACTGCACAAAATTACGAAAAGCCCGGACTTTCGCAAGCTCGGGCTTTCTGTATCTTGAGGACGTCTCCTTTACCTATAGGGAAATGGGCGACTAGCAATTGATTCTAGTACAACAAAAAAAGACGTCCCAAGAGTAAAGATAAAAGGGATGCCAGTAGGAAATGTGGGGAGGCATCCCTTTTCTAATAGAAGAACAAAGATGGAAGGATGGACTTTCACAAGCTGTGTCTCTTCGCTTTGTCACTTCTCAACATATAATCTTCACACTTCGGTGAAGAAGGGTTTCATATTTATGGAGAGAACGCACTTCAACAAGCACGGGCTCTCCTATTATGTTATATCATTCTAGAGATAGCTCCCACCTCTGCCAGAGGCAAATATAGAGGAGCTATCTAATAGAACATTAAAGGATTTCAAATTAATCCGCAAAGAGAGCAGTAGGGAATGTTACTGTCTTCACCACAGGTGCAGGAGATGTTGCGCTCCAGCTGATTGAAGGAGTAATAGTAACTGTCACTACCAAATCTTTCACAAGACCCTTCAAGGCCTTACCAGCATCTGTTAATATCAATTTCTGTCCAGTAGAATCAAACTTGAAGTTAGTTTTGTCACTTAGTTCTACCTTAATAGAATATCCATAAAGAGCAAGAACAGCGTCAGCGGTAGTCAAAGTATCAGTGTCATAAGTGTTATTATCTGCAGTCGGCCACATTGCCTTGCCTTTTCTGTCTTTCCATACAATGTCACCTAATACATCAATCTCTGAATCTATGGTTTCAGCTGTATACGCTGTTGTGATACCTTTTTTAGCGTCCGTTGCACCAAATTCCGATTTAAGCAATTCTGATAATGAGATGAATTGAATCTTTTGGTTAGCAATTGAAGCAGGTTCAGTAGCATCGTTAGGCTGACAATTTACATCTACAGAGAATGCCATATTGTCTTTAGCGTGAGCCATGTCTACTGTGAACTTATCGTTAGCTACACTTCCTACATGATCGTCACCATTCTTGTCAACATCATACGTAATGCTGTTGTATATACCTGAAGTAACTCCGCCAGTAATAGCGTTCCATGTAGTAAAGATTGAGCCCATTTCTCTTTCGAGACTGATGCTCTGAATCTTATCAGCATTCTTAGTTTCATTAATCAGAAGAGACACCTTGCCATCTTCAGTCCACATACCTGAAGTTTTTGTAAATACAGGCGTCTTATAATCAACAGTTACCGGTAATTTGAATACAATTTGCTTCGTTGCGTCAACGTCAACTGTCAATACGGCTTCCATAGTACCCTTGTATGCAGCGGTTACTGTCAGTTTCAGGTTATCATATTTAGTATCACCAGAAGCAATACCACTAAACTTCACTTTATCTCCATCGTTAGCCGTGGCAGTTGAGCTAGCAAGTTTAGCAGTAGTAATAGCGTCTTTGATTGCCTTAATATTAGCTGCTGACACAGCAATGTCGGATTTTTCTGATTTATTCCAAACTACCGTCTGTGCTGCCAAAGATTTTGTTTCTATTTGCTTGAAGGTGACAGTCAGTTTAGCCGGAGCAGAGGAGCCACCGACGCTAGAATAATCAATGCCCTCATGAGTTTCTCCATCAAAAGGAATACCATTTGTAGTTATATAGCAGACTTCAACCTTTGCTTCTTGCCCTTTGGTAGAAGTGATGGTTTGTTTGCCGGCTTCGTTCGTCCCCAATGTTACACCTTCAGGAGCATCGGCTGCCAACTTATAATAATATGCATAGACTGTACTCAAATCCATAGGAGTGGTGGTAGCTGCAGCTGCCAAGTCATCCAAAACCTGTACCTCACCAACTTTTGCGGACACTGCTGCATCTACCAGTTTAGTAGCACTTGTAACTGCTTCCGGTTTGATTTTAACATCATAAGCAGAGATTATTTCATTGTTCCATGCGTCTTTTGTACAGAATGCGTATGCTTCATCTGCAGGAAGGGCAGTTTCCAAATTCAAGCCATCTTTTAGTGTAACAGTAAGGTCGTAAACACCACGATTCACTTTGGCTTCGGTAGCACGTGTCAATGGTTTTGCAGTTTTATTTTGTTCAATCTTAGAGATAACAAAATTAGCTTCATTTTGAGAATTCATCAAATAGATTTGATATTTGCTATCAGTAAAGTCAGGACCTACTGGATTAATCAACGCATTCAACACGCCGGAATTAGTTATTAACAGGTCATTTTTCTTAAATTCTTTTTTCTCATCCTCCATACCAAAAGTGAAATCAGCTTTGCATTGAGCATAACTTAATTTAAGTTCCTTTGTTCCGCCTGCAGTGATTTTATCATTCTCAATAGTCACTCCTTCAAGGCTACTAATCAAAGCTGCAGTAGGCAGAATAGTTGTTAATTCTGTTCCAGTAGTTTTATCTTTTACATGTAGAGTAAAGCTAGGTAATCCCTCATTCTGTACAGCATAAACAGTGGCTGACGAATAATCACCTTTCACCCATTTATCTGTAGCGTCATCATAGAAATACCAATAATCTTTTTCAAATTCACCTGTTCCATCACCAATAAAAGGAGATTTTCCGGCAGGACCAGCAGGACCTTCGGGGCCAACAGGACCGACAGGACCAGTAGCACCGGTCTCACCCTTTTCACCTCGTGCCGGTTTCCCAGTATCAACACCGTCTATAAACCAGTTTCCATTTTCTCCAATTTCAACGACAGATCCATCTTTACCATTCACAATAGAATATTTATTTCCATTGTTGAAAGTAATTTCAAATCCACCAGTGATACTTTTAATGTCTGTTACCCAATTACCTGCATTCACTTTTGCTTGCAGTTCAGCAAGACCTGCCGCATTGGCATCAATCTGCGTTTGCAGATTGTCGATGTCATCATCATAGTCTTTACAGCCTACATAAGTGACAGTAGCAAGCGTCAATGCCCCGAAAAGCATTACCCTAACAAAATTTTTCTTCATAACTACTTAAAAATTACATTAATAATATATTATTAAACACTAAGTTTCAATAATAGCATGCCCGTTACTTTGTAGGTAACGGAAGAACCTTTGTCCTGCTCTTCGGGAGTAGTCAATACTGAAAAACGATACGATATGCTACGAAACATTTTTACCCCTGCTTTTGAAAGCAAGTAGCGGGGAGGGGAAATCTTGTGCAAAATTTAGAAGTTAACAAAGCCCTAATACAAAGAATCCGCGTGTTTTATCTGTCCTATTCCTTTTTTGAGTGGTTTATTAGAAAAAATGTATGATTTCGTTTGGTTGTTTTAAGAAATATGCTCATATTTGCACCGGTATTTATTCCCGTTACCTACAAAGTAACAGAATAAAAATCAAGCACTTACGCCGACCACAGATCGTTTTATAAAATCAAGTACCTGCATATTTGCTTCATCAATTTTCTTATTTCGGAAAGGCTTCAAATAAGTTTCTGTCACGGTGATGGACGAATGTCCCATCGCTTCGGAAATAATACCCGGATGAATTTCGCAATAATACGCAGTCGTAGCCCAGGTATGGCGGGCGGTGTACGAGCTCAACCGGTCTTTGAGTCCCAATGCCTTTCCTAATAATTCCAACTGATAATTAAAATTGCGCAATGCCAGTTGATATTCCCTATACGCCTTTGGCGAACCTTCGTCACTATGAAGAATCGGGAACAAATAAGGCGACTGTTCCTCCCGATTCATATACTTTTGCAAAAGAAACATCGCTTCCGTCGTCAACGTCACAGACAACGGACGTCCCGTTTTACGACGACGATAACTAATCACATTTCCCCGGAGATCACTCTTGCGCAAATAAGCCAAGTCGACAAAAGGCAGTCCCCGAAGCAAGAACATAAGAATGAACAACTCCTGCGCCCCCTTCATGGCAGGAGTGATGGCGTCCGACTGCAACAGACGGGCAAATACCTTCTTCATATCCTCCATATCCAATGCCCGACGGCGGTCTGCCCGCGTACCTGTATATACGGAGCGAAAAAGATGCGGCACGTATGATGCCTTCCGAAGATCGACAGCGCGATTGTAAACCGCACGCAACGTGCGAAGATACGTAGACACCGTATTCCAACTACACCCACGTGCACGAAGACTACCCTCAAAATGCTTCAGCCACTCCGGAGTGATTTCCCGAAACGACAAACGATCGGAACCCTGAAAAGTAAGAATCGCATTCAACGTACTTCTGTATACATGAGCAGTCCCTAAATTTCCACTCTGCTGCAAATCAACAGCCACTTGTTTCATAAACAAAGTAAAACTTTCCTTTTTCATTAAAAATAAATTAATAATTAATATTTACTTTTCCCACATTTTACTTTAGTAAAATACAAAAATATATCTTCAAAAATTTACATACATAAAATCTAAAAAATAAAAACTAAAACATTTACATTAATCATCAAAGTAAATTTCATACATTTGCGCAATTTTTCAAACAACATATTATTTTAACCATTTAAAGTATAAAAAAATTATGAACAACAATGAACCAGCTGCCGAACGCTACAGCATTAATGGATTCAAGTATTTCTCCGAATTGGCGAAGGAGTATTTTCCCGATCTGGCAAACGCTTCTTCCGCCAGCAAAAAAATGCGCAAACGCATTAAAGCAAACAAGACATTGAACGAACAACTGGTTGCTGCGTATTACACCAGCCAAACAATCGATGTCAGTCCTGAAATGCAGCTAATCATCTACCGACACTGGGGACCTCCCCACATTGACTTGCCGACAAACGTTTAGCGCGTAACAGAAAACGAAAACACGGACAAGAAATAAAAGGAAAATCGAACTATATATTTTTAAATATATCATTTATCTTTTATTGTTTATTATGTATTCCACTTTGCGTTCATCACTTTTTTTCAAAACGAAGATAACTACCAATCATACAGCTATTTACAGAAAGAAAAAAGCGTTCCACAAAGCGTTCGGCAAAAATGACCGTTTTTTCACTACAAACAAGACCTTCGAATCCCCCCAAACGAAGGCTTTGTTTTTTCTCCAACAGAAGCTCCACCAGTCACAAACAGAAGCTCCGCCAACCACCAACAGAGCATTCGTTCCATCCCCACTCCTTCCCCGGCTTCATGAAAGAAGAAAAAAACAGCCATTTGCGCATCGCGGCACCCTTTATTCATCCACACCCGTCCGCACGGAACCACACCCCTTGCGCATCGCACAAGAACGGCGTACCTTTACAGAAATTTAAAACGATAACCCAATGAACAATTTCAATTTTGAAGCCATGATGGAACATGGTTTTCTCATTATCCCCAAAGCCCTGCTACAACAACAGATAGAAGACCCGAACATAGAAGCCGGAGAAATAGAAGCGCTCCTGAAAATCCTGATGAAAGTAAACTATTCGGACACGTTATACAGCGACCGGCAGCACAAAGACTACCTGTGCAAAAGAGGCGAAAGCATGTTCAGCTACCGCGACTGGAGCCGCATTTTCCGCTGGTCTGTCGGAAAAACCTTCCGATTCATACACGCCCTTGCCATCCTGGGGATCATCGAAATCGTCCCCCATCCCAACAACTCGTCCCTGCATATCCGTGTCGTCGAATACGACAAATGGGTAGGAGCCCCCGACAGCGGCAAGCAGAAAAAGAAAGCCGTCAACGAGAAGTTCCGCCTGTTTTGGAATGAGTTTCACAGCATCACGCAGCTTCCCAAAGAAAACATCGCCAAAGCGCAACGCGAATGGAAAAAATTAAGCGACAAGGAACAGCAACTCGCCATCGACAAGGTAGAAGATTATTATTTCCACCAAACAAACATCAACTACCTGCTCCACGCCGCCAGCTATTTATCCAACAAAGCTTTCCTAAACGAATACTGATAAAACGAATCCCAATTAAACGAAGACTGATTAAACAAACACTGATTATGAATACCGAAAACAGAGTTTCACCACAGGCTCCCGAAATAGAAGAAGCCATCATCGGCGCCTGCCTGATAGAGCAGAGGGCTATACCACTGATAGCCGACAAGCTGCGCCCCGAAATGTTCTACGTCCTGCGCCACCAACTGATCTACGCCGCCATACTGGCTATGTACCACGCCGGAATGAAAATAGACATCCTCACCGTAAAAGAAGAGCTTTCCCACCGCGGAAAGCTCGAAGAGGCGGGCGGAGCGTTCGGCATCACCCAGTTGAGCAGCAAAGTGGCGACTTCCGCCCACCTCGAATATCACGCGCAGATCGTACACGAGAAATATCTACGACGCGAAATGACCTTGGGATTCAACAAACTACTCGCCTGCTCGCTAGACGAAACGATGGACATCGACGACTTGTTGATGGACGCGCACAACCTGCTCGACCGTCTGGAAGGCGAATTCGGCCACAACAACCACATGCGGGACATGGATGAACTGATGACCGCCACCATGACCGAAGCCGAAGGACGTATTGCCAACAACATAAACGGAGTGACCGGCATCCCTACCGGACTGACAGACCTGGACCGCATGACGTCCGGACTCCAAAACGGCGAACTAGTGGTAATCGCCGCCCGTCCCGGCGTAGGAAAAACGGCATTCGCACTACATCTGGCACGAAACGCAGCCATGGCAGGACATGCCGTAGCCGTCTACAGCCTCGAAATGCAAGGAGAAAGACTGGCCGACCGATGGCTGACAGCAGCCAGCGAAGTCAGTGCCCGCCATTGGCGGTCGGGAACCGTCAGCCCGCAAGAGCTTGCAGAGGCACGCACGGCAGCCGCCGACCTCAAACGTCTGCCGATACACGTAGACGACAGCACCTCGGTCAACATGGAACACGTACGATCCAGCGCGCGACTGCTGCAAAGCCAACATGCGTGCGACGCGATCATTATAGACTACCTGCAACTCTGCGACATGACAACCGGCCAAAACAACCGCAACCGCGAACAGGAAGTGGCACAAGCCACCCGCAAAGCGAAGTTGCTGGCCAAAGAGCTAAACGTACCGGTGGTACTGCTTAGCCAGCTAAACCGCGAATCGGAAAACCGCCCCGCAGGCCGCCCCGAACTGGCACATCTCCGCGAAAGTGGCGCAATCGAGCAGGATGCGGACGTCGTGATATTACTCTACCGCCCCGCCCTCGCACGAATAACAACCGACCGCGAAAGCGGTTACCCTACCGAAGAACTAGGCATAGCAATCATAGCCAAACAACGCAACGGAGAGACGGGAAACGTATACTTCAGGCATAATTCGGCAATGACAAAAATCACCGAATACGTCCCACCGCTGGAATACATGCTGAAACATGCTAAATAGATACAGATTCACCCCGATTCCATACAATTTTATATTACAATATATAGCTGTATGGAATTTCTTTTTTTATTTCATTATTGATATAAAATAAATAGCAAAATACTTGACTTTCCCTTTCAAATTTCGTATATTTGTAATGTCAACAAGGACAGAAAATATTATTACTTAAACCTTAACTTTTTTAATTGTATGAATGTATTAGTGGAGCGCTATCAGCGCAGAAAGTATGTGAATCAGCCGGATTCACAGATGTTGTATTATGTACGCCAGAAATCGGGTACAGTGAGAGTGATGGACATCAACAAGCTGGCCGATGCCATCGAAGCGAACTCATCGCTTACAGCAGGAGATGTGAAGCATTCCATCGAGGCTTTTGTTGAGCAGTTGCGCCTGTCGCTTACCCAGGGCGACAAGGTGAAGATCGACGGATTGGGCACGTTCCATATCACGTTGAGCAGCGAAGGGGCGGAAAAGGAGAAGGATTGCACGGTGCGCAATATCCGCAGAGTAAATGTTCGTTTTGTGGCAGACAAGGCACTTCAGCTGGTGAATACGAGTCATGCCACTACCCGAGGCGAGAATAATGTCGATTTCATCCTGGCCGGAAAGGGTGACGGAGAAGACGCGGATGGTGGAAACAGCGGTAGCGGTGGAAGCGGAGAAGCTCCGGACCCGGCAGCTTAATCATTAAAAACAGTGCCGCATGGGTATTACAGAGTGATTTCTACAGTTACTCTCCATGCGGTTTCTGTTTTCTTCTACATTTATTTTTTAATTCTCAATTTTCAATCCTCAATTTATTAAAATGCTCGATAAAATCATAGAGATCATTATGACGATCCTGCCCTTTCTGGGCAGTAATCGCAAAAAGCGCAAAGTAATGGCGCAAGAAGTAAAAGAGTTCAGCGAACTGGTGAAAGACCAATATACTTTTCTGATGCAGCAATTGGAAAAAGTGTTGAAGGATTATTTCGACCTTAGCTCGAAAGTGAAAGAGATGCATACGGAGATATTCTCATTAAGAGATCAGCTGGCACAGGCTGCTGCCTTACAATGTATTAATAAGGAATGTGCACAACGTAGTGCAGCAGAGGCATGATAATGATTCAATTAATGCAAATTATGGAACCTGTGCAATTTACAGAACCTATTCAATCTATTTAATCCATTCATGAGAACTATAAACCTGATAGTAATCCATTGCTCCGCTACGCGCGAAGACAAGAGTTTCACAGAATATGACCTGGACGTCTGTCATCGCAGACGAGGATTCAACGGAACGGGTTATCATTTCTATATCCGCAAGAACGGGGATATAAAATCTACCCGTCCGATAGAACGAATTGGTGCGCACAGCCGCGGTTTCAACAAAGAAAGTATAGGTATCTGCTATGAGGGCGGACTCGATTGCAAAGGACAACCGAAAGATACCCGTACCGAATGGCAGAAACATTCGCTCCGGGTATTGATTCTCGCTTTATTGAAAGATTATCCGAATTGCCGGATCTGCGGACATCGGGATCTAAGTCCCGACCTGAACGGAAACGGCGAAATAGAACCGGAAGAATGGATCAAGGCCTGTCCCTGTTTTAATGCTGAAACGGATTGGGATAAAGTCTAAAAAAAAATAGCTTTATTATAATTTAGGCACGGATAACACGGATTTCACGGTTGCTTTGTACAAGCATAGCACTAACCGTGAAATCTATGTAATCCGTGCCTAATCTTTAACTTATGATTTTGCTAGACTACGCGTTATCAAAGGTTGTTTCAAACCGACGCAATATGCTGTCTAATTTTCCAACGAGGTAAAAAGGTAGATTTATCAATTTGAATTCTTTTCCGTCTGCCGTCTTTACCTCATCCACAGCATAAGGCTGCGACCATATTCTGACTGCAACAGTCTGATTAGAGTGATTCATAAAAGAATGTAAGGAACGCAAGTGGGCGTTATGCCCTGATTTGACTTCAATGGGATAAACCATAGAATCCTGCACCCACACATAATCGACTTCTGCATTAGAACCACTTTTATTACGCACCCAGAAACAACGTTTCTGACTGACTTTATCTGTCAGTGTCAACAGTTCTTGCGCTACAATCTGCTCCGCTATCATACCACGCCAAGCATCCATTATATCTTTTGCTCCCAAAACCTCTTTCTGTACTTGTGCCGCATAATTCACCAATCCTGTATCTAACCAGACCAGTTTGGGCATACGCTTTATTTCAGGAGTGGCCGGAACTTCCGTTGCCGTAGTCGGATAAACTAATTCCAGCAACATCGCCTTTTCCAATAAACGAAAAGCCTCTCCCACTTCCCGAGCATTATAAGACGAACCAGCAAATCCTCCTAAAGTTATAATTTGTCCAGCTTTATGCCATCCTTCTTTTAATATAAAGCGAATCACTTCCGGAAGTTGTTTTCCCAAAGCATATTTTTCCACATCATCCCGGTAGCCTTGCAAAAGAGTTTCATAAGTGGACTCCAAGGATAAAATATCCCTGCGCTCCGCATAGAGTTGCACAACTTCCGGCATACCTCCAATCAACGTATAGATATTAAACAATAACATCAAACGATCATGGAAAGCGAGAGTGATTTCAGGCTTATCTAAAACGGATAATAAAGGTTCTTCTCCAACAGCACCCAGAAACTCGCGAAATGAACAAGGACGCAATGCCATATATTGCACCCTTCCCACCGGAAATGAAACACGTACATCTATCAGGTTTTCTAATAATGAACCGGCAGCAATTACATAAATATCAGGTAATTCTTCATAGAAATAGCGTAATAACGCTACTGCCTTTGCTGAATTTTGAATTTCATCAATAAAAAGTAATATAGTTCCTTCATTCCTTATCTTTCCACAATGTGCAAAAAATAAAGGCATCAAATCTTTTAGAGATACATTCAACTCAAACAAGGATGCTGCCTCCCGTTTCTCCAAATTCAAATACAGGTAATTGTCAAACTGCTTTCCAAATTCGTTGACTACCGTTGTTTTACCGACTTGCCTTGCTCCACGCAATATCAAAGGCTTTCTATGCGTATCGTCTTTCCATCTTTCCAGATGAAATAAGATATCTCTTTTAAACATAAACCACAAATTTATTGATTTTCAGCAACAAAGTTATAAAGAATTTCCAAAGATGGGGCAAAATACCATTGATTTTGTTTCAAAGATGGGGCAAAAGTCTATCGTTCATGTTTCAAAAATGGGGCAAAGCCACCTAATACTGTCGTAAATATGGGGCAAAAAGAACGTATTTACAATCAGCTAATCTACAAATTAGACGACTTACCATGTACTAACTCCAATCGTACATCGTAAATCGTCTAATCGTAAATGAACTTAATCGTAAATTATTTTTCTACTTCACGTCGAATGCAGCATCAATCAACGCTTTCAAGTTCAGATAATGACTTCTGTATATTCCACTGGAAGCATTTGCCGCATTGGTCAGGTCTCTTCTAAGATCAGTCAACTGTCCGCGTGCAATAGTCGGTGCTTCAGAAGGGAAATCGAAAGCTACGAGCGAATAACCACCCAGACTTCCGAGCGAACCGGAACTGTTCTTCGGTTTATCAAGCATTCCAATCAACGCATTGACATAAGTCTTTTGCAAACTACGTTGGGAAGCATCCGGTTTCTTTCCTCCTTGCATATCGCTCCAGATACTCTTCTTCAAATCACGGAACAAATCGTTGGCTGTGTATGCCTTCGCTCCGTTGACCAGTTCGTTGTCCGTCATCTTATCAAGTGTGCGGCTGCTAAGCAGTTGTTTCAATGTACTGCTCTGTACACGGTAGATCGAATTGAAAGTATTGATACCAGTTCTTTCGGACAGTTTATCATCCATCAGCCAGGTCGGTGTGGTAAACAGTTCCTTGTTCAGGAAGTCGACCGCTTTCTTCTGAATATCCTTCGGAACATATTCCACCGCTTTCATGTCTGTCTGTTCCACAGAAATCGGATTGTGGTAGATACCGGCCACATTGGTAGCCACATGGCCCATGTACAAGTCGAATTGTCCCACCACATTCTGATACAAACGGACAGCTTTCATATAACCCTCATTCGGTTCATAAGTCCAGTTCATGATTTCAGGCATCACACGTTTCAGGTTTTTGATTCCATACGAGCTTGCCAGCATGGCATCATCTCCCAAATCTTCACTCTGGTTGCGGGGATCGTTTCTGTCGAGTTCCGTTCCGAACGTATAGCGTTTGTCCTCCCGCAGCTTCTCAATGATCCACTTATTCAAATGAGGTATTTCGGCTTCCGCCGTTTCATATTCAGGCATCCAACGATAGCCCCATTCAATCGCCCATTTATCATACATACCGATACGGGGGAATATTCCCGAACGTGAAACGTTGTCTTCCGGCTGTGCCACATAGTTGAAGCGTGCATAGTCCATGATAGACGGTGTATGACCGTTGGCTTCCACCCATATTTTGTCTCTAAGTTTCTCTACCGGGACGGTATTGGAAGAACCGAAGTTATGACGCAGTCCTAATGTATGTCCCACCTCGTGGGAAGATACAAAACGTACCAGTTCGCCCATCAGTTCATCGTCGAACATCGGTTTGCGTGCTCCCGGATCAATGGCTCCTGCCTGCACGATGTACCAGTTGTAAAGCAGGCTCATCACATTGTGATACCAGTTGATATGCGTTTCAAGAATTTCACCGCTGCGAGGGTCGTGCACGTGAGGTCCGCTTGCGTTCGGAATATCGGAAGGCTTGTACACGATAGCCGAATGGCGGGCGTCTTCCAAGCTCCAGGTAGGATCGTCCGTCGGTGCTTCTTTGCCGAAGATTGCATTTTTGAATCCTGCTTTCTCAAAAGCGGCTTGCCAGTCGTTCACTCCCTGAATAAGGTACGGAACCCATTTCTTCGGAGTGACAGGGTCGATATAAATGATAATCGGTTTCTTTGGTTCCACCAATTCGCCACGCAGGTATTTCTCGCGGTCTTCGTCTTTGGGTTCGAGACGCCAGCGGGTGATATTCGCTTTATACTTCACTCCTTGCGGATTCTCGTCAAAATCCTTATAGCTCACAGCAAAGTAACCTACCCGGTCGTCGTGCAATCTCGGTTTCATCGGTTCCTTGGGAAGTAATAGCATAGAGCTGTTCAGTTCGTAAGTCAACGGAGTGGTAGAGGTGGCAAAGAAAGCTGCCAGCAGTTTCTCAAGTCCACTGCCTCCTCCTTTCTTCCGCTGGAAGGTACGCACGGTACGTATTTCGATGTTTTGCGGAAAGGCTTTCAGTGTGTCGATATAACTGGCGTCGTCTACCATGCTGCTCGCTCCGATGTTGTCTTTCACCCGGCTGGTGAATGAAAACATTTCGTTGTCCTTACGGATATAGTCGGTCATGTCGATCACGTAGTTGGTAGTTTCTCCTTCTTTACGGACAGTTTTCAGCGGGAAGGTGGCCACAATGGGTTGAACATTGGAGTTCAATACGGCCTGATACATACCCAGTGTATCAGCAGAATGTTCGAGATAAGAGATTTCACGCACGAACAGTTTGTCGCCGCGTCCTTTCTCGAAACGGATCACTTCGTCGCTGATGTAATCTCCCGGATAGCCTACTTTACGTTTCTGCGCGTCTACCGGTGCTTTCACAACTCTGTTCACAATCAAAATATCACGTCCGAAAAGAGAGTCGGCTATTTCGAAGAAATATTTACCATCTACGTAATGCACTTTAAAAAAGCCGTCCATTGTTTTGGCTTTGCCGGTGATTACTTTTGCGTAAGGTTGCAGAGCATCTTTCTTACTCTTGGCAATGGAGTCAGCCTTGGCTTTATCCACCGCTTCCGTCTTGCTCTTCTTTTTCTTCTTTTTCTTGAAGATGTCCGTCGATTGTGCTCCGGCCAATGGAACGATCATTGCCAGAATCATCAGAATTGAAACTAATTTCTTCATGCTTTCTTTTTTAATATTTATATACAGATACAAAGATAATAATTATTCGATACCGGCAATGCCATACATATTTAAGTTGTTGATACTAGACATCTTTTCATTCGGTTTGCCTGAAATAGTATATTCCTGTCCATCAATTGTCAAAGTAAAATTATAGGTATAAGTTAGCCCTGTTTCAAAAGGTACGGCAATCATCATATAACAGGTCTCCAAACTGGCACCAAAATACCCGGCAGTTATCTCGAAGCCGCCATTAGGAAGATTATAAGTAATACTGTTTATCGGAGTACCGGAAATTTTACCTGTCGACAAATCTACAGTTGCTCCATCTTCGTAGGCAATCGGATGGTCACAGCTCACCACCACTTTAGTAAATTTCTTACCGACAAAAGAATCCGGGCATCCCGCACCCGGTAAAGTGATTTGAGAAAACAATGGTTTGAATTCTCCCAAAGAAACAGTTGCAGCAGAATAGCTAGATGTAGTAGCCGAAGCATAAGCAAAGCTATAATTACGATGCGGCATAAACTCTGATTCATAATACTCCTGCACAGCTAAGTTGGGCAAAGCGACAGCCTTATAATCTTGTGAAGCTGCGTTATAGGGCGTATAGGCATAAATAGTGTGATCGCCACCCTTAAATCCTGCAGCAAGTTCGGAAGAAGGATTCAGCGTAATATCTTCAGTCACACGACTATCACGATCATATACTATATACGTTTTACCATCCAATTCTGTAGTAGTAGCCACCGCTACTTCCGACGGAGCATACGGCAAGTTATCCTGCGGTTTGCCATCGGACAACACATATATTCCTATCTTGTCCGCTTCAATCCATCCCTGGCTTCCATGGGAATACACATTATAAGCACCGGAAACAGCAATTTTCCCCACTACGGGAATATCTGCATCTTCTTCTTCACCATCGTCACTGCTGCAACTTACTGAAGACAATACTAAAGCTACACAAGCAGCAAAATAAAACAGTCTATTTTTCATACTTTTCTCGTTTAAATGATTAATTATTTACTGATAGGTTATTTTCTTTTTCCAATTAATATTCTCCTTCATAGTTCGTGCACCATACCATGCCTTTCACATCGCCAAACCCGCTAAAAGTCTTCAATTCCAAATCGGGAGCAAAACCTTCGAAGAGACGTACCATCTGGCTCGTGTTTACATCGATGATGGCGATATCCCCATTTTCCTGCGAAAGTGCCAGCCGGAAATTCGGATCAGTGCTATTTCCCCCATAGCCATAAAACTCACAAACAACAGGACTTCCACTGATGCCGGTGATACGGCTGCCTGCTGTGTAAGCCAGCATATGGCTGCGCATCTGCATACTGTATATATAGAGATTCTTATCTCCATCGGTAAAGTAGAAATAAGGGTTCTTTTCAAAATTGGAGGACATCTTAATGACACTTTGCGGAGTCAATAAGGAGCTGCCGCTGAATCCGTATTGATCCGTACCGGTTATCAGGTGAGAGTTATTATCCATGTCTTTTACGGCAAACTCGTGCAAATCATAATTTCCGGTTCCCTGCACGTCAATCAGCGACACGTAGTTTGACCAAAATGTCAGCCCGCCGTTGGAGGCTACATCTTTCTTTTCGTAAGCCCCTATTGCCAGGCAGCGGGTTCCCGCTCCCATATTGTTCACCCGCAACACACCGGAGGGAACTTCCAAATCCTGATCGTATGTTTTGAAGTAGACGATGGCAGGAGTATAAACTGCTCCCCACTGCGGATAATGTGTAATGCCGATAAAACGGGCATTTTGCTCATCATACAAGATACAACGTTCTTCGTCGGCACACCAATAAGTGACGTTGTGGAACGGTGCGAAACAGGTGATACGGCTACCTCCCTCAAACTCATACGGCATGGCGCCGTACTTCCCGTAATAAGGAATCGCTTTATTGTCAGTGCCTACGGCACGGATATACACTTCCCCCTGTTCGGAGCAAATCACGTAATATTCTTCCTTGAATGCGAAGTCCATTATCTTCAAGCCTTCCGGCTCTTTACGGTTTTCAAATTCGTGGGCAAGCCACATGTCTTTTTGCAACGAATTGCCATCTAGCGTGACACTTCCACTACCCTGATTTATCAGGATTTTCGGCAAACCTGACACGTAGGAACCGGAGATAGAGCCTAATACATAATAGTAATAGATCCCGAGCGGGTCTGTACCCAGACCATCTTCGATGATGTTTTCTACATCGTGCGTAGCCCGGAGGCCGGGATTGATGAAAGATAAAGAAGATTTTCCGTCTCCTTTGTTGGAGAGAATCATCCAGCCCCAGTCGAAACTGTTCTTTCCCGTCAAGGTATATTTATTGCTGATGTATGTTTCATTCGTTTCCTTATTGATGACTTTCAGTATCAGTTCGTACGTTCCGCCTTTTTCGAACTGATACTTCAGATGATAACCTGTGTAGATCAGTTCACGGTTCAGATACCATTGAACGGTGAAAAGTTCATCAACATTCCCGATGTCCGTTGAGAAGTTGATAGGCGCATCCATCTCGAAAAGGTCGCCTACCATAAACGTGTAGTCCGATGAAGCGGAGTTCACAAAAGAAACTTTGGTAGAGTTTGTATAGTCATAGTTTCCCAAATCGTCATAACAGCCGGTTATCACGAGAAGCTGCAGGATTGAAATGAATAGTATTGTTTTTCGCTTCATAATTTATTATCAGTTATCGAGAATGGTTTCATACAGCGGTGTCACTCCGTCTGTATCATAATATTGGTAATTGCCTTGCTGCCACTGGTCTTTCCACCAGGCCTTGAAGTCGGCTATCAGGTTGACAAACTCAATACCGGTGTATTTATCCAATGATTCGAGTATCTCACCATCCATGAAAATGATAAAAACACGGTATTTCATATCCGAATAAGTACCCAGATTGGCTGCCGAACTCTGGTTCCACCAAACAGGTTGGGAAATCCGGTCGGTCACTTGAATCGTGACGTGTTTGTATTCTGCCGGACCCACCAGACAGTTTTCCACTGCATCCAGTGAAAGGGTAAGGGTGTAGTCTGTGTTGAGCAGGTCTTCATTGCGATAGACGGTGACTTCGTAGGTGTCTTCCGCCAGTCCGCTATGGAAGATGCCGGAGGTCAAAGGGGCATAGTCGATGCCGGAACGGGCGGTGCTTTTCTCTCCCACTGCGGAAATATCACAGGTGGCATTTTCTTCGAGCAGGTAGCCAAGAAGTGTCATTTTCACTTTCACGGTTCCTTCTCGAAGCAAGGGTGCATCTGTAGCAAAGTTGAATGTTATTTTCTGTGGAGACTTATCGCTCATGTAAGTAAAATAGACGTAATTGTCTCCATTATAAACGTCCAGCTGCTCTTCACTGCAAGAGGTGAGAACGAACAGCAGGCAGAAGATGGTATATGTCAATATTCGTTTCATCTTATCCGGGCATTAGTTGGTTGTTTCACTGGTAGGCAATGGAAGTACATAAGAACCTGTCATGTTGATTTCTCCTTCCTCGTCGGAATCGGGCACGGTGGAGAGGTTCATCCGTTTGTAGGTGTAGAAGGTTCCACCTTCGCCTATCATTTCTTTCCGTATATCGAGCAGTATTTCGGCATCCAGTTGTTCACGGGTGCTGACTGTCAGACTAAGGGTACGTTCAGCTCCACGGGCTTTTCGAACTGTTTCGAGGTAGTTGATTCCTTCGGTTATCTTGCCATTATAGCTACTGATCTCCGCCAGGATATGACAGATTTCACTGAACCGGATCACTGGTATCATCGGATTCTCCATTGCTTCTACTACTGATTCTACGGAAGGGTTATACTTCAGTGTGTAATACTTCGACTGGGTTTCATTGGTAGTCCCGATCAGGTAGGTGAGCCGATAGTCGGTATATACGCCCGTATTGTCCGAAGCAAACAGGGAAGGGATATTTGCCAACGGCAAACGGGTGGTTGACGAAGAAGAGGAAGAGCCCCATACGGCCTGTTCATAATCCGTAGCCAGCTGTTTCTTGTACAAGCCGAACAATATGTCGTGGGAGACTTTTGTATATCGGGAATTGAGATTGCAGGTAATGTTCTCTCCTTCTGTAAAGCCTATCCACCGTTTCTGCTGGTAATAGGTGTTGTAAAGTTCTTTGGCGGCTGTCTCGGCATTCTTGTAGTAGGCAGGACCGGCATAGATGCAGACACGGGCTTTCAACCCCAGCAATGCCAGATAGTTGAAGCGGATGCCACGATACCAGAAGAATGCTCCCATATCGTCTATATAGGAACCGGAGTTGAAGCGGTAGCGGGCATTCCATTCGGGAGTAGGTTCGTACATTTGTGAAGCGTACATCGCTTCGGGATGGTATTCGGTGTCAAACTTACGCAGAATGTCTTCCGCTTCGAGCAGGTCTTTCAGGACTTTCTCGATAAAATCGGTAACGGTACATTTTTCTACCACTGCGGCTTCGTATTTATCGCGGTAAGGAAGATAGGCGCCCGAAGGATTGGTTGCCGTTGCAGGAGCAAACAAGCGAAGTAGGTCAAAATGCATCATGGCTCTTAATGACAAGGCTTCGGCGTAAATGAGGTTTTTCTCTTCTTCTCCGTATTCGAACAAAGAGATGTCCGTGGGCCGGATGTTCTCGATGAGCTTGTTCAGGTTGGCTATCACTTTATAGCCTTTTTCCCAGATAGCTGTCACGACGGGTTCGGTGTCGACCGTGTTATAGATAAGTTCGGAAGCGTCGGCATACATCGGAGAGATGGTTCCCGCCTTTTGATTGTATTGCTGGGAGATGGCACTAAGGAATCCCCAGCTTAGTTGCTTACCGTAAAGTTCGTCGGACGCCAGATTGGTGTAGATACCATTCAGGGCATTCCGGTAGCCGAAACCGGTGGAAAACAGATCGTCGTCGGCTATCGCATTTTCTGGTGTTACGTCCAGCCAGGCATTGCAGGAAACGGCTAACATTCCTGTCAGGGCTATTAGTATATGGCTGATTAGTTTCTTCATTTGTATGGTTAGAATATGATGTTAGTAGTCAGATTGAATGAACGCGAATAAGGATAATCCAGTCCCCGTTCCTGACGGATGGTAGACCAATAGAACAGGTCGTTCATCGTGAACGAAAGACGCAGGCCGGACAGATGGAGTTTCTTTAATTGTTCGGGACGGAAATTGTAGCTCATTGTCAATGAACTCCATTGCAGGGTATTGTTTTTCTGTACAAAACGCGAAGATGCGCCGGTGGTGACATTACGGTCACGAATATCTTTCATGGTGGTTATGTCTCCCGGTTTCTGCCAACGGTCGAGCAATACCCGCTTATCTACATTGTCATTTTTAATGTCGGCATTCTCTACATAGGAGACGAGGGTATTGTTGTAAGCATCTCCACCAAAAGTATAGAGGAAAGAAGCAAACATGGATAACTGTTTATAGGACAGGGTATAACCGAATGAGCCTTGTCCCTTGGGAGCTGTATCGCCAATAATGGTCCATTCGTCGGCAGACCATACATCGGTAACGTCACCATTCCGGCGAAGGTAGATTTCTTTGCCGTTTGTGGGGCTGATTCCCAATGACTTCATCCCGTAAATAGAGGTCAGAGAGGCTCCTTCGTAATATTTCAGGTATGTTTTAGCATATTTTGAATCGGAGCTGCTTTCGGGGTTATATCCGCTGAACAGTTCTTCCACTCTTTTATTATAGTCGCGCATTGCCTGGGAGATTTCAATAATCGTGTTTTTGTTTCTTGCAAAGCTGCCGTAGAGCTGGAAGAGCCAGTTTCTGTCACTGTAAAGTCGTGCCCGCAGTTCCAGTTCGACGCCGGTGTTTTTCACCTTTCCCATGTTTTCTTTGTAGGAGGTGAATCCGGTAGAGGAAGGGATGGTATAATCGGTTATCAGGTCGATGGTACGCTCGTCGTAGGCAGAGGCTTTCAGATAGATTTTATCGTGCCACAGTCCGATTTCAACTCCATAGTCGAGGGTGTATTTACGTTCCCATTTCAGGTTCGGATTTCCCATCTGATAGAGGAATACACCGTAGCCTGTGGGATACCAGCTGTCTGTTTGCAGCTGATACATATCTTTGGCCGAATAGAGGGAGAAGTTGGTCTTTCCGGTCAGTCCGTAGGAGACACGGAACTTCAACATGGAAAAGAGTTCATTCGACTTCATAAAATCATAATTATGAATGTTGATTCCTGCTCCTGTTGACCAGAACATGGACCATCTTTTATCGGAACCAAATTCGGAAGAACCGTCGATACGTCCTGTAAGGTCGGCGAGATAGATATTGTTATAGGTGTAGTTGGAAGTAAGCAAGGCTCCTACCAAACGGGTGGTATTGTCGGAGCTGCTGGGCTTTCCGTATACTTCTGCCGCATAGTTTGAAGAGACAAGGTCGCCACCAGGGAATCCCCGGTAACGTGTTTCGGAAGCAGTGCTCTGCGTTTGTCTCATGTTGGAGGACAAGCAGATATTGAGGTTGTGTCCCTTGAAGGTATTGTTGTACATGAGTGACAGGCTTCCGTCTATCACTGTTCTCTTTTGTGTGGATTCTGTTTTTTCACCATTGATGTTGCCTGTACTGGCTGAATAACTGGCCGATGCGGGATCTTTGTACAGATCACCTGTAGAATTTCTCATCAGGACGGAGAACTGACCGCGCAGACGCAGACCGTCGGTGATACGCCAATTCAGACTAAGATCATCGGTTACTTCATCATAACCGGAATGGTCGAAGCTGTTGTAGAAGTTGATTTCGTACAGTGGATTTACTTGTGTGCCGCTAGCCCCGTCGAACTTTTCGAGACGGCGCACATAATCGCCATTTTCATCATACAGACGCATATAAGGAAGTAAATGGGAGTAATCGCTGAATGAATTGAAGGGGACATCTGTGCTTTTGTTATAAGTGTAGGTCACTTTGTTCTTTATTTGTAGTCCGCCAATGCGGTAGTCTACATAAAAAGCGGCATTGGCATTCTTACGGGAAGAGTGTTTCATCACTCCTTCCGTTCCTCTGAATCCCAGTTCCACTCCCCAGCGCACGTCGTTTTCTCCACCGTCTATGAAAACGGAGTGTTTATGGTTCAGAGCCGTGCGCAGTCCTTGAGAAAGCCAATAGGTATCGACACCTGTCAGTACATTATTGAGTCGTTGGTAGTAACCGTTGGTATAGGGGTCTATTTCCGGGGTGTTGCTATCATATAGTCCTGCCAGGCGTTCGGTTTCCAGCTTCTCACGGGCGTTCATCAGATTGTAGGAGGATAAATCCGGCAGTTCGGCAGAAAGTACTCCGGAATACTGTACACGGAACTTTCCGGCTTCGGGCGCACGCCGTTCAATGACAATTACTCCGTTGGCCGCACGTGAACCGTACATGGCAGTGGCGGCAGCATCTTTCAGGATATTGATGCTGTGGATGCTATTCATATCGAGGTCGTATATCTTTTCTACATCGACTTCAAAGCCGTCCAGTATGAAGATAGGCAGGTTGGAATTACCGCTTAGCACTTCCCGCGAAATGGAGGAGGTGGAGGTCTGCCCAAGTGTCGTTTCTCCGATACCGGTCTGACCACGCAAGACGAATTGAGGCAGGCTGTTGGGATCGGAACCTGTAGCCAGATTCTCCTGTATTCTGAAAGAGGGATCGAAAGTCTGAATGGCCGAAATCAGGTTGTTCGGGTTGACTTTTAACAGGTCTTCTTTCTCTATCTTTGTGGTATTTCCTGTGAAACTTTCTTTCTGTATGGAGTTATAGCCGGTTACAATCACTTCCTGAATACTTTCGGTAGCTTCTACCATCTGCACATCGACTTTCTGCCGGGAAGTGACTTTAATTTTACGGGTTTCGAAACCGATGTAGGAATAGATAACCAGACCGCCTTTTTCGGGCAGAGTCAATACATAGCAACCGTTTATATCGGTAATTACACCAGTAGAATGACCATCCAAACGAATCGTCACTCCTACCATCGGCTCATTGGAAAGTTTCTCAATCACCCGGCCATAGACATAATTGCCCTGTGGAGGAAGATTATATGTTTCTTTTAAATTCTTTTTGTTTTGGGCTATTGCATTCGTAGATAGTGATAAAATGTATACAAATAGTAAGATTCTATTCAAAGCCCCGGAATTTAGCTTTTGCATAACGGATATATATAGTTATTACACCCGCAAAAGTATTCTTATATGATAGACGGAGCAATCACGAATTTTAGGTATTTTACACAACTATTATACCAAAATATAATTAAAGCAAAATCTTTTTGCTTCTGTTTAGGTATTAATCAATAGCAAAAAGAATAACTGCATCATTTATCCTCTATCAAAAGGCAAATGATGCAGCTGTCGGTTATATCTGTTTTTTATAATGCCAGACGGTATATCTCTTTGCTGTCCCGTTTCGCTAATTTGACATAGTTGCCTACCAATTCACCTTTATTCCGGTGCAGACTATCTGCAAGGCGGTCGATGTCGGGATTCTCAATGCCAAGTTCTTTGAAGGTCACAGGCAGGCCGATGGAAGTAAAGAAGGATTTCAGACGGGAAATTCCTTCAAGGGCTACCGCCTTTTTATCGTCTGATTCTGCCACTCCCCACACTCGGATGGCGTATTGGGCTATCTTACCCACATTGTGTTCTGTCATCCATGTCATCCAGGCAGGGAAGATTACGGAGAGTCCGGCACCATGAGTCACGTTATAGATGGCGCTGATTTCATGTTCGAGGAAGTGGGAAGCCCAGTCCTCTTCACAACCTACACCACAGGTTCCATTGTGGGCGATCGTTCCGCACCACATCAGATTGGCACGGGCTCCGTAGTTTTCGGGGTCTTTCATGACGGTAGTTGCCTCTTTGATGATGGTAAGCAGTGTACCTTCGCACAAGCGGTCGCCTATTTCCACTTCTTTTGTATTGGTGAAATAGCGTTCCATGATGTGTGCCATCATATCGGCAATGCCGCAGGCGGTTTGGAAAGGAGGAAGTGTGTAGGTCAGCTCGGGGTTCATCACGGCAAAAACAGGACGTAGTACACCGGGAGCACGGAGGCTTAATTTCTGTAAGCCATCGACTTTCGTGATGACGGTGTTACCGGAACCTTCGCTTCCGGCAGCAGGAATCGTTAACACAACGGCTACTTTCAATGCTTTCGTCACAATGGCTTTTCCGATGTAGAAATCCCAGAAATCTCCGTTGTAAGGAACTCCGGCTGCAATGGCTTTCGCCGTATCAATCACAGAGCCACCACCAACGGCGAGCATCATGTCTACGTTTTCTTTCCGGCAGAGGTCGATTCCTTCATACACTTTCGTGTCTATCGGGTTAGGCTGTACACCGCCCAGCATACAATAGGGAATACCTGTTTCCTGCAATGATTTCTCAACACGGGCCAACAAGCCGCTACGTATCACGGAACCGCCGCCATAAACAATCATCACTTTACGTGCACCGTATTTCTGTACTAACACTCCGGTCTGCGCTTCCGTATCCCGACCGAACACGAATTCAGTAGGGCTGTAAAAGATAAAATTATTCATTGTCGTTTTCTTTATAGGTCTTTTCGTCAGTCTTTTCTATAGATCCAGATAGAACTCCTTTGACAAGTTTTTCTATAAGTTCTTTTATAGAGCCCTTCATAAGGGTCTTTATAGATCAGACAAAGTTATAAATTTAAGCAGAATATCTTTCTTTTGATTGTTTAAAATTTCCTACTTTCATTAGTACAAGTCCGATTACAATCCAGACCATTTCGCGTACACGGGTAATCAAAGCGGCATAGACTCCGTAAGCTCCGGAAAGGGAAAGGCCGCCTACGGCGAGGGCAAAGCCACCTTCACGACCTCCCAATTGCATAGGCAGGAAAAACAGCAGATTAGCAAGTAAAGAAGAGAAAGCCGCAATCAGGCAGCAGTCGGCAAAGCTGACATGGGTGGTCAGCACGTTCAGTATCAGCCATATTTCAAGACAACTGACTACACGGGCGGTATATTCCAGTATGAGGGCGCTATAAAAGGTTTGTTTCTTTTGTTGGTGGAGAAGGGCAATTTGTTTGTCTATATTCTCCAACTTCTCTTTATGCGCGTTTGCAAAATGAAATACTTTCTTTTTCAGAAAAGGAATACGACCACCCATACGGACGAAAGCCACAGCCATCCCCTGCCGATAGCCTTTCATAAAAAGAATAACAATCAGCAGGCAAAAGACAGTAATAGCTCCTAGGATTATCCCCATCATCCACCCCACCGGATAGAGACAAACGTAAAGCAACACTGAACTTAACCAAAAGCAAAAGTGGGAAAAGATATGCATCATCACATAAAGAATCACGGAAGAGGTGGCGCGTTCTATTCCTATATAGGGTTTCAGCTCCATAATGCGATATGGTTCGCCTCCCATCAGCCCAACAGGAGTCACGTAATTAAGCGCAAAACCTGTTACTGTGAATTTGTAGAGCCGGACAAATGAAAACCCCGTCTTACCACCACTACGGATGATGATGTACCACGATACTGTATTAATAAGGTAGACAAACAGCCATAGCAACAAAACCAAAGGTAAATATACCCCTGCACGCTTCAAATTCAGCCAAAGCTCCTGATAATCCATATCAAAAGTGAATATCATTATCAGAACGGCAATGATACCAAAAGCGAGAAATATATTACGGTACTTGTTCTTCACTATTTGTGAGACTTATATCTATTTTTTATATGGGTATATATCTGCTTTTATATGAGTATATACTTGCTTTTTGTATGGGTATATATCTCACTTTATTCACATATAATCTTACTTTATATACGTATAATATCTTTCGAAGAATCTTTTGAACGCCGGGATTCTCATCAATATGTATTCGAATACCAGCCAACCGATTAACGCGCAAGAGATGCCAAGTAATACATCAATGATATAATGATGGCATGAATAAATAGCTGTTCCCCAAATGCCGACCATGATAATAGAGAAAAGAGTAACCACATACCACCTGCATTTACCAATAATGGCATACACCAATGCAACTACCATATAGGCCGCGTGCAGTGAAGGCACTGCCGCGAAAACATTAGCATTACGCCCGTAGATAGAATCAAAGATGGTTACTCCGAAGAATGCATCAAAGCGTCCCAATCCTGCAACATTACCCGGTGTGTTTAATACCGGTTCGAAACCGTAGTTGATGGCATACCAAGGCGGAGCGGCCGGATGAATATAATAACCGGCAAAACCAATCAAATTGACAAACAAGAATACTAACGCAAAGCGAAGGTAGGTTTTTCTTTCCTTCTTGAAATACAGGCAAAGACCGAACAGGATGGGAACGGGAACCCAACAAAGGTAGAAGATTCCGGCAAAAACGTCCGCTATCGGCCAGTTGTGTGCAGCGAAGTATTCGCAAGGAGTAACCAGAAGACCATTATCCATTACTCCGAAAAGAGACTTTTCGAGATTATACAGTCCGGCCACATCAATCGGGTTCACTTCGTAGTTGGGGCAAATACGCATCCAGTCATACGAGATTCCAAAAATGGCGAAAGGTAACAGGGCCACAGCCAACTTACGAGTAGGTAATCCGGCAAAAAATAAAACTAAATAGAGTACCGCCATTAACAGGTGCTCGGAACGAAGCCCGATGAAGATACTTGTCAGCAAAAGGAAAAGAGCCATAATGACTGTCACAGTCAGGGCTTCTCTCTTCGACGGCATTTGAATATTCTTTATCATTATAATGTTTTGATTAGACAACTAGACTATTTACTATTGGACTATTTACGATGTACTTATTTAGGATGTACGATGTAAATAGTAAATCGTCCAATAGTAAATTAATTCATTCTTTCATCACTTTGTAGCAATGTCTCACACGAGCAAATGCCGTGATATTGGCAAACAGGGCAACAAAAGCCAGAGGAACAATCATAATCAGGATTGGTTCGAAAACGGTGATATCTTTGAAAACGCCACAGAACAAAGCTCCGAGACTGGTCAGCACTACGCGTTCCGGACGTTGCATGAATCCGACTTTACATTCAATTCCTAAGCCTTCGGCACGGGCACGCACATAGCTTACCATCAGTGAGCCGATTAGTGCCACAAATGCAATGAGTGCATAAAGGAAATAATCTTTCATTGATAAATAGTAACAGATACCAAAGAAAGTCATCAATTCACTATAACGGTCGAGTACTGAATCGTAAAGCGCACCGAACTTGGAACTCATGTTGCCTAGGCGAGCTACACGTCCGTCCATCATATCGAACAGTCCGGCAAACAAAATCACACCTCCTGCCCAGCCGATAATGGCCAAATCGTTCTGTCCGCCATATATGCCGGCATATACAAACATACCTGCCGCTACTACATTCAGGATAAATCCGGTAGTGGTGATAAAGTTAGGAGTGATTCCTATTTTAATCATTCCGCGTATCAGGGGATTGATAATCTTATAAATCAACTGTTGTAAATAATCTCTGTAATTCATCTGTTTAAATCTGTTTATAGCTATTTTTATCTAAATCTTCTGTTTTCTCAATCTGTATATATCTAATTCTTTCGTTTTCTCATCAGTCTTTTCAATCCGTTTTTCAGTTTCTTTTTCCGAACAAACTTCTTATATCTATATTCCGGTAAACAAAAAAGCGTTGCATATTATAGTTCCAGAACAGTGCCACGATGACTGCCACTACCACTTTAGGAATAATGAAAAAATCTCCGAAATACAGGCTAAGTGTGTTGCGTACCCAGGGAATCTTCGCTAATGATTCCGTCAGTGCATACGTTCCCCACGTATTGAGCCAAACACTGCAAACCCATACAAGGATAAATTTTACAGCAACGTGTGTTTTCTTTCCTTTCGATTTAAAAGTCCATTTATAGTTGATAACGCAATTAACGATTCCTCCATAGATAGCTCCCGCCAGGGTGGCATATACATAGTAGACATCAAACAGCCTGACCAGAAGAATCGTAACGAGAAAGTCTGCAATAGTTGCCATTTGAGCAGAAAGCTGCGCCCTCAAAAACATGAAGATGCCGCCTTTCTGGGAAATCATCCGTGCAACTTTTTTCAGCCAATCACCCATCTCGCTCCCACTAACAATATAAAACTATACACTCCCGCCAAAACATCGTCCATCATGACCCCTACCCCACCTTTCAGGCTTTCCATACGACGTATGCCCAACGGTTTGGCTATATCAAAGATGCGGAACAAGGCAAAAGCCGCAATCACGTACCAAAACCATTTGTCATCATTGGGAACAGCCAACAACGGTATCCACACTCCCACCATCTCATCTACTACCACACGCGAAGGATCTTCTCCCCAATAAGTCTCCAGCTTATCGGCAGCCCAAATGCCGGCGAATATAAATACAATCACCAAAGCGGCAGTCAGCCATAATACCCAAGAGAAAGGAAGGAGAAAATAAAGTGCAATCCAAATGATAGAAGCCAGTAACGCCCCAGCCGTGCCGGGAGCAAAAGGAGAAAAACCGGAGCCAAAGCCCGTGCCTATAAAAACAGGTAGAAAGGGAGGACGCTTCATTTATTACTAATTACTAATTACAAACTACGAGTCGGTTGTGTCACGAGTCCCCCAACGAATGGGGAATTTGTACAATAAAAAAGTAAAAGTTGAGGTTGAGCATCCACCAGTCTTTATAGGATGGTAAATCTCAATCTCAACTTATTATTTGGGGTTACTGATTAAGCTAAGTAATCAGGTTCTTTTTCACCAATCATGTTACGCAATGTCTGTTTTACCATTCTCCATTGTGTAAACAAGTCGTGTTCGGGCTGATGTTCGAAATCGTGCATCGGACTCTTGCAGAAGAATGACAACCAAGTCTGGATGCCACACATGCCTGCACGCATTGCCAAGTCGCTGAACAACACAAGGTCAAGAGCGATAGGAGCTGCAAGGATAGAGTCGCGGCAAAGGAAGTTCACCTTGATTTCCATCGGGTAGCCCATCCATCCGAAGATGTCGATGTTGTCCCATGCTTCTTTGTTGTCTTTGCGGGGAGGATAGTAGTTGATACGTACTTTATGATAAACATCTCCGTAGAGATCAGGATATTTTTCTGGTTCGAAGATAGTGTCGATTACAGACAGCTTGCTGACTTCTTTTGTCTTGAAGTTGTCCGGATCATCGAGCACTTCACCGTCGCGGTTACCGAGGATATTGGTAGAGAACCAACCGTTCACACCCAGCATACGGGTTTTGAACATCGGAGCCAATACGGTTTTCATCAGTGTCTGACCACTCTTGAAGTCTTTACCGGAGATAGGTACATTCTTTTGTTTAGAGAATTCCCACATAGCAGGAGTATCCACACACAAGTTAGGAGCCCCCATTACGAACGGAGCACCTTCTGCAATAGCAGCATACGCGTAACACATACTCGGAGAAATCACGTCTGTATTGTTTTCCTTCATTGCTTTCTCTAAAGCAGCGAGTGACATGTGTTCGTCAGACAGCGGAATGTAAATTTCAGTACTTGCAGCCCAAAGCACCACTACGCGTTCGCAGTTGTTAGCAGCTTTGAAGTCGCGGATATCCTGACGAAGTTGTTCTACCATTTCCCAACGGGTAGCAGCCTTCTTCACGTGTGTACCGTTCAGACGTTTTGCCCAGTTGTGATCGAAAGCAGCCGGCATCGGTTTGATAGCTTCCAACTCTTCTTTTACTCCATTCAGGTCTTTTTCTTTCAAAACCTCGGCGTACATAGCAGCTTCGTATGCGTTGTCCGGGAAAATATCCCATCCTCCGAAAACAATGTCTTCCAAATTCGTCAAGGGCACAACGTCCTTGATGAGTTTTTCTTCGTTGTTCTCCATGCGCATTGTGGCTAACTGTGTAATAGATCCTATCGGTTTTGCCAGTCCCTTGCGAGAGGCTAGTGTACCTACAATCATTGTGGTAGCTACCGCACCACCTACTCCAACTACTAACACGCCCAGACGTCCGGTAGCGGGTTTAATTTCTTGTTTCATTTCTATTCTATTAAAATTAAACTAAAATTGATGCAAAAATAAGATTAATTAATTACTAATACGACCTTTGTTTGCTATATAAACATTGCAATTAGCAGGATTTAACTTTTAAAAGGTCATGTGGAGACTTATTCTCAAGCCTGATCTGTCAATCCCGGGCGAATCACGATAAGTGAGCCTCCAGATATAGTCCAAACGTAACACCTTGAAAATGTTTTCGATACCTACACCCGCCTCCACATAAGGTGTTTTTCCCATTGTTTGTGTGTTCTCTATCGGAAAAGCGAACAAACCGTCACTCAAAACCGGGTTGTTTTTATCGCTCAAATGTCCATATAATCCACGACAGGAAACTATTTCCCTCCATTTAAGTTTTTTCAACAACGGCACCCGGTTGAACAACCATCCGTTGAGGAAATAAGTAACATCCCACGAGAAATACTCATCATTCATAAACTCCATCGCATTCATCAACGAGTAAGATTCCGGTTGGATGGTATAAGAAAGGTTGGCATTAGGCATGATAAGCAACGGAAAAGGTACTTTATCCCACACTTTACCTGCTTTTAGTATAACGTCCGTATAGCCAAACGCGGAAAACCAGAAACGTTTCTGAATACCGGCTTCGGTATGATTGTAGGTGTAATCGCTGCCCAACACTCCTTTTCCGGCAATGGTATGCGACAAGGTAAACACCGGTGCATCCAACGATACGGGAAAACGGTTCCATTGGGTCTGGAAAAATTTCTCATTCGGAGCATAACGCAACTTCAACTCTGCAGCACTGATAGAGAAATCTTTTACTGGGGTGTAGGTATCTCCTTCTTTCTTTAAAAAAGGAATCAGGCAGGAGGACTCATCTTTCCGTGTACGTGCTGTCAACTGGAAAGAAAAGCCGGAATAAAACTCATTGGTATAGGTCATCTCCGCCTGCCGGAAATAGCCGATACGGTCGTCCTTCTCACGTTTCAAGGCCAGGAACACATTGTCTTTGCTTGTATACAGGTAATTTTGTCCGTACTGGTTCACATCTGATTCGTAACGCAATTTCAATGAATGGATAGGAAATTCGTTGGCGTATTCTTTCTTCTTTTTGAAAGAATATTCCAGTTCCGCCAATCCTTTCACTCTTTCATCTTTAAACCCGTAAGCCACATATCCTTTGCCAAACAGGTGCGGATTGAGCCAGGCGGTAGTCATACCTCCGGCACGGATACGAGGACCTTCCAATGTGTTACCGCTAATAGTGGCATTCATCGGGCCGATATAGAAAAGTGGCGCTTCTTTGGAGGTGGGGATATATCCCGTAAAGAGAATGGAAAGCACTTTCTCCGTCCAATAATACACCGGATAACTGCGTAATTGTGTCATCAGGCGGTCTACCGAGTTTTCCTGCTGGGAGATGGCGGCTTGCGGACGATTCTCCGCCCAGAATGTTTCGGGACGCGACAGGGCTTCCGTCTCTTCAATAATACGTTCGGGTTTGGTAAAGGCTTTGTCGGCTTCGGCAGTCGGCGTAAAGGTGTAGTTGCTGTAATCCGCTACACGACGGGCAAAAATACCGTCCTGTCCTTCGGTCAGTTTAAACTCAACAGTGATACTTTCATGATCGAGCAGGCGTGTGCCGTCTTCGGCACGCTTAAATTCCTGTTCGAGCAACATGTAGTCTACAAAGTTCAGGTTTATCTTTTTGGGAAAGTTAAATACGGCACGTTTGACAAAGTAGGTAGAGTCGAGCGTCACATACAAGTGTCCGTTAAAACCGAAAGACTCGGAATTAAAAGGTGTGAAAGCGAGGTCTGCACAAGGCTCTCCGGCAATCTGCAACGTGTCCATCAGGTAATATTTATAAAAGCCTGTACCGATACGGGACAAGGGACTGACAAACTTATTTGTAAACAGGGAAATGTTGTTTTCGTAAATGTCGACGTCTTTAAAGACTTCATTGATGGCTGCCTGCATCCCTTGTTTAGAGAGAAACTCATCGACACCGGCCTGTTTGCGCCCTTTCACCCATTGCTTCTCGGAACGGGGAGATTTCCGGTAATAGTCTGTGGCAAGCAGTTCACGGGCTGATACCGTCAGAATCGGTTTACCGGTAACGGCTGAAGTATCTACATATTCCGTCAGGAAATCAAATTTACGATATAACCATTTTTTCTGTTTCTCTTCATCGAAGTTATTCAACGCAAAGGTGGTCTTTTCATAACGTTCGCGTTGCCAGAAGTCTTTCTCGTAGGGAGAGTAGTTGTCACGGCTTTCAATCATACGGCGGACAAATTCTACGGCAGGATTATCTTTCTTTCGGTAGTGCTCACGTTTGGGTTTGACTACCACTTCACCAAGCGCGTATTCGGTAGGCGCAAGCGCTACTTTATAGGATGCATTACCGGCAGGGCGAATGGTGCGGACATAGTCATTATATCCGATTACAGAGATTACAAGCACTGCTTCCGAGCGATGGGTTTTGAAGTAAAAGCGTCCGTCGCTTCCGGTAGTAGTTCCTTCGGTCGTGTCTTTTAAGCGTACAGATGCATAAGGCAAAGGCTCTTTGGTCAGAGAATCAGTCACCACCCCTTGTACCACATACTGCGCACAAAGCGGAATACTGATAGCCAATAAAAGAAAGAGCGTCAATGTGCCTTTTTTCATTAATCTCATACCTTAAATCCTATTGAATTGAGCGGGGCAAAGGTAGGAGTGATTTCAAGACAAAAAAAGGTCTATTTGACGGAAGAAATGTTCTTATTTGACACAATTAGGGGAAAGTAATACGGAATCGGGTCAGTCCGTCAGCGTAGGTTCGCAAAGAGAATGTACACCCATGACGCATCAGTACTTCGCGAATAAAGATAAGTCCGATTCCCTGTCCGTTCGGTTTGGTAGAGAAGAAAGGACTGAACAGTTTAGCTTCTGTTTCTTTGCTGATTCCCTGACCGTCATCTATCACTTCAACAGTGGCCGGAGCGAGGGTGCGGACTATTATTTCCCCATCGGTCTCAATGCTTTCCGCTGCATTTTTGATGATGTTTACTAGTACTTGCTCAAACAAAGCGGCATCCAGCATCACATCTTTCAGACTTTCGTCTATTTCCATGCGGAGTGTAATGCGACGGTCATTACACATTCCTTCCATAAACCGCTTGCAGGTGAAAACCAAATCATTCAGATTGACAGAAGAAAGTGTCGGTTCGGGGATTTTCACCACATCGGCAAAGCGGGTAATGAAACGGCTCATTGAGAAACAACGGTCGGTACATACACGCATCACGTCGCAAATGTCTTCCATTCCTTCTTCGCTGGAAAGGGCTTGTTCTACCGTATCCAGTGTGGAAGTAATGCCAGCAGTCGTGTTGTTCACTTCGTGGGCAATCATGCGAATCACTTTCTCGTATGCTTTCTTTTCCGCTTTCATCACTTCGTCGGTGAGGGTTTCTACCAAGTAGAAGGGATGTTGAAATCCACGATCAATGAAAGAAGAATGAGTACACCGGTAGATATTCGAGTCGTTCAGACGGACGGTTACCTTCTCTCCTTTCGGGAGGTTGGCCAATTCCACCGCTAACGGAGAATCAATCTCTTTCATCTTCTTGCCTTGTACGTCTTCCAAACGAACACCCAGCATTTTCAAAGCCATCGGATTCAATTCCGAAAGGTCTTCATCAAGGGAAGTTATAATCACTCCCATTGGAGAAGCTTTAATCAGCAAATCGAGAAAATTATTCTGTTCACGCAGGCGGAGACGTTCATTCTTTAGCTGTTCCATCATGCGGTTGAAGATATTCACCACACGATCGGCCTCATATTGGCCTACAGGGCTAAGACGGCTACTGAAATCCTGCTCACGCAACAGTTCCATACCGCTTCCGATTGTATTCAACGGCTTCACAATCTTACGATAGAAAAAGGTCAGATAAATGAGGATGAAAAGTATCAGCCCCTCCCCTATGTAGAAAAAGATTGTATTCAGTTGACTGGAAAGGAACAGCAATACACTACCTAATGCCAGCAGCAGAAAGACTAGTATGTAAAAGAATCCTTTTATACGCACGTTATCTGTGGTTAACGGTTAATCTTAATATTATTAGGCACGTGCCTAAATTTATCACATTGTTATATTATATTTTTCGAGACGACGATAGAGTGCTGCACGGCTGATACCCAATGCCGTAGCTACCTGACTCAAATTTCCTTTGTAACGGTCCAACGCCTGGAGAATGGTCTGGCGTTCTATTTCATCCAAAGTCATACCGGCCAGAGCTGCGCCTTCGGTCACTCTTGCGTCATCGTGGCGAATATACTGCGCATCAAAATCGGAAGCATCAAGCAGCGGTTTACCACTTACCAGAATGGTACGTTCCACCAAGTTCTTCAATTCACGAATATTCCCCGGATAAGGCAAACGGCTCAAGAATTGCAGGGCATCGGCAGAGAACTCCGTACGGGGCAATCCGTTGGTTACCGCCTGACGGTCGGCAAAATGACGTGCCAGCAAGGGAATATCTTCACGACGTTCGCGCAAGGCCGGCAGTTTCACTGTTATCAGATTGATACGATAGAAGAGGTCTTCACGAAAAGTACGTTCGCCTACCATTTTGCGCAAATCGGCATTGGTGGCTGATACCACCCGGATATCCGTCTTGCGCGGACGGCTGTCGCCGAGCACTTCAAATGTCTGATCCTGCAATACACGCAGTAACTTCACCTGGCACGAAGGGTCGAGATCACCTATTTCATCCAGGAAAATCGTCCCTTTATTTGCCATTTCAAAACGTCCGATACGGTCTGCGGAAGCATCGGTAAAAGCTCCTTTCTTGTGCCCGAACATTTCACTTTCGAACAGGCTTTGGGAGATACCTCCAAGATTCACTTTCACAAAGGGATGTTTGGCACGCTGACTGTTGATATGAATGGCCTCGGCTATCAATTCCTTACCTGTCCCGCTTTCCCCTGTAATGAGGACAGAGGCATTGGTCTTTGCTATGCGGGCAATCGTATTCAACACATCCATCAATCCCTGGCTACGCCCGATGATGTGGCTGCAGTCGAAAGAATCGCTCTGTTCCTGCGTTGGTTCCTGTGGAGTGCCCGAAAGTTGGAGTGCCGTTTCGATGCGTTGCAACAAGGCAGCATTATTCCAGGGCTTCGTTATGAAATCAAAAGCTCCTGCCTGCATTCCTTGCACAGCAAGTTGGATACTTCCCCAAGCGGTCATCAATATCACTGGTGTTTCGGGACGGAATATTTTTACTTGTTTGAGTAGGGTCAAACCCTCCTCACCCGTTGTAGAAAGAGTGAAGTTCATATCCATCAGGATTAAATCCGGAGCTACGGAACGTACTACTTCCATAGCTTCCCGTGGACCGGGAACGGTCTGTGCTTCATATCCTGCCCGCTTCAACATGAAGCTAAGCGAAGAACGCACTGCGCTGTCGTCATCAATTATCAGAATCATAGTTAAAATTGCAAGATTCCTCTACCAAGAAAACTTCTTCTGTTTTTTCAATCTTCCAAGAAGAAGTATTTCTTTTTTTATTTCTTTCTTTATTTATAATGGGGGATGAATTTTTCTGTATTATTTACGTATTTTTCATTTCCCGAGTGTTAAAATCGAGTTTCAAAGGTACTATAAATAGTTCGTAATACCAAATGAATCAGGCATAAATACGCAATAGTCTGTTTGCAGACTTGAAAAACTTTTCCCATAATCTCCGGCAAGTTCCTCCATAAGATTCAAAAGCTTTTTCCTCCCCTTTCTATTGCCGGATGATTTCATCAAAATCAGCTTCAAGTTCGGTATTGGTACGAAAATCCCATAGTGTCAGACTGCGAATCTGATAATAATAATACCAATAATAATAAAGTTCGGAAATATGTTTCTGTCTCGCATCATCTTTAGAGTTCTGCGCATCATTCAAATCCAAGGTATTGATTTTACCTATCAGGAAAGTTTCAATACTTGTTTTATATCGTTGCTGGGCTATCGCATCGGCTTCTTTGGCTATGTCCAATTGCTGTGCCTGATTATTGAAATGCTCCACCAACAGAAAAATATCCTGGTTGAAGTTTATCTGTTCCTGACGAATTTTTGAAAGCACTACATCCCGGTTACTCTTGGCTACCCGGACTTTCCCACGGCGTTTTCCCCAATCGAGAATCGGAATCTTAACGCCTACCTGAACAATCTGATTGTCCTGCAAGTTCCTGTAAACGGCCGGAAAATTCCGGTTCTCACCCGTATATCCTACGCTTGCAAACAAATCGACACTACGCAAATTTCCGCGTGCGGTAGCTACCTCATAATCGGCTTCCAACTGGCGGCGACGGATATTCTGTGCAAAAGAATTACGTTCCAATGCTTTATTTAACACCTGATTGTACTCCATCCTCGGGCCATCCACAGCTTCGGGAAGAACCGGGTTTAGTACTTCATCCTCTCCTACTCCCAAAAAGGCACGGAGCTGGAACATCTTGGCATTGAGATCACTCTCTGCTTCCGTCAATGCAGCCTTCGCATTCAAAGCGGAAAGCTTCAACTGCAAGAGTTCATTCTCGGAAATTTGCCCCATTTTGCGTTTGGCAAGGGCTACTTCATAAAGGTGGTCGGCGTTTGTCTGGTTCTGTTTCGCCGTGCCAAGATTTTCTTTTGCTAACAAAAGATTAAAGTAATAAGTGATGGCACGCATCGTCACTTCTTCGGTAGCGGTGATAAAAGCAGCTTTTGCTTCGGCATAACGAACCGGTTCGATACGTCTGTTCCACTTTATATTATTGACTCCAAAGATGGGTTGCGTGAGTTTTAAAGTGACAGGAACAGACATGAAATGACGGTCTCCTCCGGCTCCCAGTTGTTTGATATAGTCGAGAAAGGAAGTCAACGAGAGTTTACCACCGGTAAGCCAGATGTTTTGATCGATAGAAAGATCACCGGTAAGCCCCAATGTATTATTACGGACGAAACCGTAAGAACCGTCCGAATTTTGATAGGAACTATACGATTTGTTATAATTAGGCAGGGTTCCGGTCAGGTTGACTTCCGGCAGAAGATCGGCACGAAAGGTACGAAATTCCCAATAGGCCGTTTTCAATTCATTCAAGGCAACAGCAGCGTCAACAGATTGAATACGCGCCATAGCAATGGCTTCATTCAAGGTTATTTCCCTTTCCTTCTGTGCCGACAATGCCAACGGCAGGCAAACGGCAGCAAGAGCAAACAATATACTTTTCTTTTTCATTATGCACAGTATTTTCCACTATGAGAGAATCAAACGATGTGCCAAAAAAGTAAAGTTTTTATTATCAACAGATTAGAAAATAAGAAAAGTGTCCATTTTCGGACACTATGCCCAAAAGTGAACGTTCGATTATTCGCAGTAGTTAGGAAGGCGCACAGTGAAACGAGTGCCTTTACCTACTTCGGAGGTGACAGAGATGGTACCATTCAGACGTTCGATGATGGTCTGACAAATACTTAATCCCAAACCTGCTCCTTGGGTGAAATTATCGACTTTATAGAATCGTTCGAATATATGACGGATACCTTCTTCAGAAATACCGACTCCGGTATCCTCCACAAAGATGCGGGTGTAGCCGGGAACCTCATCGTCTTCATAGCCGAAAGTAATGAAACCGCTACTCGTAAATTTAGCAGCGTTATTTATCAGATTATTCACGACTTGCTGCAAGCGTACATTATCTGTCGTAAGGTATTTCTTATCACTTTCGGGCATACGCAACACCAGTTCTACTCCCGGTGGCATATTCAAGCGTTGAGAATCATGGACGGTCTTTAATAACAGCGGCAGGTTATGCTCGGCGAACATAAATTCCATGGTTCCCGATTCGATACGTGACAAATCAAGAATATCATTAATCAAAGCCAGCAACAGGCCACAATTCTTATTAATGGTTCCGATAAACTGGGCAATCTCTTCGCTTGTAAAACCACTCGTATCGCTTAGCAAATCGGAGAAACCTACAATCGCATTCAGCGGAGTCCGAATCTCGTGACTCATGTTGGCAAGGAACGCCGATTTCAGTTTGTCAGCCTGGAGGGCTTTATCACGGGCCTCTCTCATCTCCTGCTCGGCAGTCTTATATCGCTGGATACTCTGACAAACACCTAATATATTGTACAATGAATCTTGTGTCAATCCCGTGATTACGGAAGAACGATATTCCCACCATTCATACTCTCCGTTGACATTCCGCTGACGGAAGTTCAGATGGGTATTGGAATCTTCCCCGGTCAATGCTCTGTCAAACAACGGTCTTATTTCTTTCAAATCGTCAGGATGGATAGTGCGATCCATTTCGTCACGGGGGATGGTAGTAACCAACTCATCGTATCCAAGACGTTTCAAGAAACCTTGCGGGAAAATGAAACAGTTCGTTTCCATATCAAACTGCCACGGATATATGGAGCTTTCGTCTACCGCCATATCAAAGAAACGTTTCTGCATTTCTTCATCCGAAATATTCCGCGCAGAAAGTGCCATACCGGTAATCGCGTCCTTTGAACGGATCGGAACTATTTCCCCCGACACAGGGAAGTACTTATCACTATGCACTTCTTTCATGAAAGCTCCCTGCGGTATCTTCACACTTTCTCCTTTTGAAGCTACTTGCTTCAGCATTTTATGAAGAATGTCCTGACCGTTATAATATATTTTGAAGATACTGCCAGCCATCATTCCTTCATAAAAACGCCCACCTGCCTCATACGGCAAATGAAGCATTTGTAATAAGGAACGGTTTGTGAAATGAATGTGCAAATCGGTATCATACGTTATCACACCATCACGGATGGAATGAAATACATTATCAAACTCATTACGCTGTTCCACCAGTTTATTCTGTACCAGCAGACGGGTCTGTGCCTGAATCCGTCGTTTGGATTCACGCCGGTTGGCACGCATCAGCCACACGATAGAGGCTATTAACAATGCGAGGATAGATGGATAGAGAAGTATAAAAAGGTATTTATATTTCTCCCAATATGGTTCATTGACTATGGTTCCGCTAGAGGATACTTTATCAGAGTCGACATGGAAAAAATCTAATTGCTTGTAGTCAAAGATGAATCCCTGTGTAATTTCCGTCACTCCTATATCCCGGGGAGAGGTACCTTTCAAGACCGAAGCAGCCCTTTGAGCAGCCAATGATGCAGAAGTATAGCTGTCGGCATCATAAGCACTAAACACACCGTTAGTCAATCCTACATTTTGAGTTGAAAATACGGGAGCTTTTGAGTTTTTACCTACAAATGAAAGGAAAGGCGACCATTTAGGAGCAACAACCAAACGTTCGTAGCTGTTACGAGGGTAACAAATTGCCGCAATAATATGACTAGTCGTATGATTTTGGGTATTATAGATTTTCATTCTATAATCCGGGTTGTCTTTCTGAAAGATTTTCCACTCTTCTTCAAAATCTTCAAGCCCTTTGTTACTTAAAAAGCTGTTATCTATCACACAAACCACTTCTTTCCGTCGGGGAAATATCTTTTGTGCCTGACGTAATATGACATCGAAATCCGGATTGGCTGTGAATCCGCAAACATTGGGATGAGTGGTAATCAACTTCGTATCGGGATACTTAATACCGAAAAACACCACCGGAATCTGCAAAGGCAACGAATCTCCACACGCAAAAAGAGTATAAAAAGCTTCATCACTCGCAGTTACAATCAAATCTGTCTGCCTGTCGCGGGCACGCTGACAAAAACGACGCATGATTACCTTCTCGGAATTGAATGCCCAAAAATCCGCATCAAGATATTCCGTTGTTATGTTCACCTTCAAACCGCTCTCTTTAAACCCTTTAGCCAAGCCCTGATTAAGGTCACTGTGCCAAGGAGTCTGCGAGGTGTAAGACTGTATAAAAAGGATATTGAATGTACGTTCTGCTGCCGCCGCCTGAGTAAGAACAGCAAAAAACAGAACTATAAACATACAATAGTAGCGTCTATTCATATAATTAAAACCTGCGGTGTTTTCAATATTATGCCGACAAAGATACGTTAAATCTATTGAAAACAAATAGATAGCCCAAGTTTTTTATTCTTCGCGCAGCGCTTCGGCAGGCTGTATGCGGATTACCTGACGGGCAGGAAACCAAATACCTATAAGAATCATTAAAGACATCAGGAAGTAGGTTATGACAAATGTAATAAGAAAACGCACTACTCCCCACTCCATATACCCTTCAGTCAACTCCAGATGGCCGATATTATAACAGATGGCAGCGGCAGGCAAAGCAGCCAGAGTCAATAATAGCAATCCTTCTTTATTTAAACGTTGCCAAAGCTGCATCCGGCTGGACCCGACGGCTATACGAAGCGCAGACTCGGCACGACGGTGCTGCGTACGGAACCAGAAGGTGCCGACAATGCCCAACAGGATATTAAGCAATAAGAAGCCCATCATCCAGAAACGTACCTGTACCTGATTATAACTTCCTTGCTGGAAGTCATTCCGCAGTTCTTCATAATCATGCACTTTCAGGATGAATAAGTTACCGACACTCAACTGGTTGGCGGACAATTTCATCAAATGTTCCGCAAAGTCTCTGGAAGTCCCCGGTTTCACCCGCAGACAAACTTCTACACTCGAAGGATAAAGTTCATCGTCAAGTTCGACCATTATCTTTTCAGTAAGTTCAATGGCTACATACCGGTCACTGTAGTTAGGCCAAAAGTCATTGTAACGCACTTTCTTCGAAACTCCCCCTATCTTGTACACTTTCGTAGAATCATCCACATCGACCATTTCTTTACCCAACAGCGTACGATCGCCTTTATAATCTTTGGGCCAGAAATTTTCACCAACAACTACATTGCCATTCTTTAAAGCTTGCACCAACGGCTGATAACCACGCCCATCAGCACTTTGATAACGGAAGACCTGAAAAAAGTCAGGGGTTACCGAACGTCGTAGCGGACTACTAACCAATGTATCGATACGCAACATACTACCGGAATTACTCCCGATATAGGGACGCGCATTATTGGATCTTGAAACGGCCTCCACTTCCGGCAATCTCCGGAGACGATTGGTTAACTCGATAATATCTTGTCCTAAAGATGTACTCTTTTGCTCTTTCGAAAGATAAGAATTACTCTTGTCGTTTTTCAGGCTTAGCTCCAAATAATACGTATCGGTAATATCAAATCCTACCGGTTCGTAATAAGTACGCGCTGTCACATACGTCCAGTCGACCACATACCACAGGACCACAAAAACAATTAATAGTTCTGACCATAACCATCCGTTTGACCGGCGCTCGTTCCATATTTGTTTTAATAGTTGCATTTTCTTTAGAATTTAGATGAGTTGAAGAATTATCTTTCGTTGATGGCATCCACAATATTGGTGCGAGTTACTCTCCATGCCGGAATGGCGGCACTTAATAAATTGAGTAGGAAGCAAGCCAGAAATGCCAGCAGGAATACGGTAGGATCGAACAGTAAGTCGACACACATGGTCCGCAAATCTTCCACCCCATTGGATACAAAGTCTACGGAGAAAAGCATTCCTCCCAAAAGGAAAGCGGCGACATAACTTAATACCAGTCCGAGAATTCCTCCGAACAGGGAATAAAGCATATTTTCGGATAGTACCTGCATCATAAGCTCCCGTCTGGGGGCACCAAAGGCTTTTCGCACTCCTATTTCGGAGATACGCTTACGCATGCGTGACAAAGTAAGTCCGGATAAGTTGACGGCAGGAACAATCAATAAGACAAGTAATGTCAGTATGTATTGCCGTACTGCTTCTTTCACAGCAGGAGGATTGTTGGCGGAATAGCGTTGCGCGGCTACGAAATAAGTATCAGGCTGTCCGCGATAGAGTAAATCGAAATTGGGATGCCCTGCCATAAAGATAGCCCGCAAGCGGTCTGCCTCCTGACGAATAGCCGGAAAATCGTCTTTCGATTTAGCCAGTATATAGACGGCAGTCATACCCATGATATTGTCATCGCCCCAAGTGGCTGTGAAGGCACTTGTTGAACTCAAAGGAATCCAAACTTGCGCATAGGCGTATTTCGCCAGTTTAGAGACCGGACGTACCACTCCGCAAACAATATAAGCCGAATGATTCAGAAGGAATGTCTTTCCAACCACTTCTGACGTTCCGAACAAACGGCGAGCCATATCTTCGGAAATCACAGCTTTTGCTGCTCCGGCATCAAAATCGGCATTATCATACGGTTTACCGGATAGAAACTCAAATTCAAATATTTTCCAGAAAGCATCGTCTGTTTGCAACACACTACAACTTTCCATCTCACCTGCCGGTTTAGCAGCCAGCATTGTTTCCTGCCAGATATTGGTTATGGAAACTGCTTCGGGAATTGTCATTGCTTTGAAACAAGCCTTTGCCGTATTGTATCCGATAGGGCCATTGCTTTGCCAATTCACGTTGGACTTACTTTGAAGTCCGGCAAACCGGAAAATAAGCATCCGGTCACGATGGGTTTCCGGTGCAAAGGGAGCAATAGTCGCACGTAAAGTAATCACAATTACCATTATCATAGCAATAGCCAAAGCTGTACCAATAATAGAAATAGAAGAAAGCAGTTTATTTTCTCCCAACAGATGGAATGCTTGTTTAAAATAGAGTTTTATCATGATCGTTACCAGTATAAAGTTCAGTATATTTCTTACTCGTCTCTTAGTGCTTCGGCCGGTTGCACTTTCATTGATTGCAGAGCCGGATACAACACGCCAAGAATAATCATTATCGCCATCAAGAGATATGTCAGTAAAATGGCTATCAGGAAACGGGGTACTGTAAATGCCATTTGTGATATATCCACCAGTTCAGTATATCCAATATTGAATGCAATCAATACGGCAGGAAGAGCCGACATGCTTAACAGTAACAAACCTTCCGTAATCAAACGATAGAATATGTTTTTCCGGTTAGCTCCCATTGCCATGCGTAAAGCAACTTCTCCCCGGCGTTGCTGGGTACGGAACCAGAAAGTGCCGATCACTCCCAGAAAGATATTCAACAACAGGAAAAAGAGAATACAGAACTGGGTACGTAATTCATTATCATTGTCTATCTCACTGGCTGTCCGGACTTTGCTTAATGGAGTGACATCAAGTATATAAACATTCCCTACCTGATAGATACGGTCGGCATCATTCATAAGACGTTCCACAAAGCCATCGTCTACACCTTCGCGGACACGCAGACTTAATTCGAGATAGGCTACGTTTTCGACTGTTTCCATTTGTTCGTCAGAAAGGTAAGTGCCGATATAGGTTCCGGTAAAAGGTTTTCCGGCAATGTTATAATGATCGTAGCGAACGGGCTCTGTTAAAGCTGCAATACGAAAGTTGGTATCACTCATGCGAACTTCTTTACCCAAAAGGTCTTTTCCGTGGAAAGTAGCATCCGGATAATAGTCTGCAACATCGACAGGAACGATTATTGTATTTTTCTCCAGAGCTTTCACCAGACTTTCATGACCGGAACCATCGATATTCCGGAAACGAAACACCTTATAATATTCAGGAGTCGTCCAACGATCCATCGTACTTATCCAAACCGTGTCGTTATCCGGAAAACGGAAACTCGCTCCACTGCACCCTTCATTGTATGGAATACTGTTTTGAGAGATACAGACAGATTCAACTTCCGGATGACGGGACAAACGTCCGGCTATTTCCCTTAAAGCAGTCATATCATCCTTAACAGTCAGCTCCGGATTGAAATCGGTAGATTTATCGGTAAGACGGTTCATACGTAATACATACGTATTTTCTATATTAAAGCCCATTGGCTGATAATAGATATGCAAAGTGACATAAACCAAATCAACGATATACCACAATACGACAAACACCAACAATAGCTCAATCCATAGAAAAGCATTGCTCCGGCGCTCATTATATATTTGTTTCAATAACTGTTTCATCATTTCATCTTTGGTTTATTGCATCTACAATGTTCATTCTCGACACTCTCCAAGCCGGAATTCCGGCACTCAATAGATTTAATAACAGGCAGAAACAGAATGCAACGAGAAACGTCAACGGACTGAACAGCATATCAGTGGAAAGAGAAGTTTCCCCGGCAAGACCTGCATTCTCACTGTTATCAAAAAGGAATGAGTTTAACAGGAAAGTAGCTGAATAGCTCAATATCAGTCCCAGTACTCCCGCAAGCAGTGTCAATATCAGATTCTCCCAGAATACCTGTCGGAACAATTCGTTGGCAGTAGCACCGAATGCTTTCCGGACACCGATTTCCGTCATACGCTTCCGCATGCGGGATAAAGTCATACTACTTAGGTTGATAGCTGGAACCAAGAGGAGAATCACAATGATAAGAATGAATCGCCTGACAATGTGTTTCATATCCAAGTCTGTCCCCCAATGGCGGTAAAGGTAGGCAAATTGAGTATCCGGCTGACCACGATAAATCAATTCCATATCCTTCAGCTTACTATTGTAGACCTGACGATATTTTTCGACTTCAGCACGAATAGCCGGAAAATCGTCGGACGAACGTGCAAGGATGACCGCCCGCATAGGTCCCATCAGATTTTCTCTCCACGAGAAAGAAGCCAAATCTGTTGATGTATAGGGAATCCAGACCTGTGCATAAGAAGCTGTCGCCAACTTTGATACGTCTTTCACTACTCCTGTAATGGTATAATCCGCTTTATTTAATTGGATGGTACGCCCTACCACGTCAGTTGTACCGAACAGGTGGCGTGCCACACTGGCAGAAACCACTGCCTTGGACAGCCCACTCTCAAAATCGGCTTTCGTATATGGTTTGCCACACAAGAATTCAAAGCAAAAGACTTGCCAGAACGCTTCATCCGTTTCCATTTCATCTACACTCATCCTGCCTCCTCCGGGAAGAGAAGCACGCATCTTATTATTAACGGAAGTAATGGTAACCGCTTCAGGTATTGTCAACGTCTTAAAGCATTCACGGGCAGTCGTGACGGACATCTGGCTGCTGGCAGCATTATTGTGTTGCTCTTTATGCCGGGACGTCATTGCCTTGACATACAATGATCGTGAACGGTTAACTTCCGGCACGCAGTCTTTTATCCGTATCTGCAATGTCAGCACGATCACCATTATCATGCAAATAGCCAAAGCTGTACCTACCATACAGACAATACTAATAAGCCGGTTCTCTTTCAACTGGTAAAGAGCTTGCTTTATGTATTGCTTCCACATCTTCTTATTCTTTTTTTGATTTGATTCTACAGGAGTTCACAGAAGAATGTTCTACATTAGAAATTCCAACCTTTCTCTGTTACGTCTTTACACTTCAGGTTTTTGGAGTTGATTTTACCAACGCCATCCCGCTTAAAGAAAGCTGCATCCGCTTTACCGGATACAGTGATATTTCCTACTCCATCCACTTTAGCTTTGATAGTGCTGCAATCAACATTCAACTTCATATTGCCTACTCCGTCAACATCTAGTTTCAACTCATCGCAATATAGACTTTTCACGTTACAGTTGCCTACTCCATCAAGTTCGAAAGCTATATTTTTAAGTTTTAGTTCTTCTTTTGCATCGAAGTTTCCTACTCCGTCTATTTTCACTTTACTCAAATCGGGAGCAGTAATATAGAAAGTCAGATTCTTGATATTCTTGGCATTTTTATCTTTATAAGAGATAACCAGAGTTCCATTTTTCACTGTCACCCTTGTTTTCTCTACAAATTCAGAAGGACCTTCCAGACGACAGGCGCATCCTGCCGATTGAGTAAAAATAATATTCCCGACAGATTGCAGGTTTATGGCAGAAAACTCGTCTACATTATAATCTTTACTCACATTTTGTGCCGATAGCGAACAGAAAGCAACACTTAACAGGACAGCTATCGCAACGATGAAAATATTCTTTGTCATGATGATTTTTAATTTAGAGATACATTAATCAATTTTTCCATTTAGTTCTAATCGTAAGAGGCCGTTTCTATTGTACCTGGCGTCCATCGAAGAAACGAATAGTGCGCGAAGTCTGCTTCGCCTGTTCTTCATTATGGGTAACCATCACGATAGTACGTCCGTCTTCCTTATTCAACCGATGAAGCAGTTCCATTACTTCAGCTCCCATCTTTGAATCCAAGTTACCTGTCGGCTCATCGGCAAGGATTATTTCGGGATTACCAATAATCGCACGGGCAATAGCTACACGTTGGCACTGCCCACCGGAAAGTTGTGTAGGAAAATGTCTCATACGATGGCTTAATCCTACTTTTTCCAATACCTCTTGTGCCAACCGCTTTCGCTCACTACTGCCAACACGGCGATAAAGTAAAGGCAACTCCACATTATCCGTCACATTCAACGAATTAATCAAATGAAAAGACTGAAATACAAAACCGAGCGTTTTATTACGAAAAACCGCCAGTTCCTTGTCTTTCATTCCTTCGGTACGTATTCCGTTGATTTCCACCATTCCCATTGTAGGTGCATCAAGCAATCCCATTATGTTCAGCAGGGTGGATTTTCCGCATCCGGAAGGTCCCATTATACTTAGAAATTCTCCACGTTCTACCGTCAGATTCACATTCTCCAATGCTACCGTCTCAATCTCGTCCGTACGATAAATCTTAGAAAGAGAGTTCAATGTTATCATAACTTCTAGTATTTAGTTTATTTAATTTTCAACTTATTCTTGTTCTTATAAGCACTCATATCGCTTACTACTACTTTATCACCCGGTTGCAATCCGCTCAACACTTCTACATATTCAAAATTAGAATCTCCTAACTGTATTTTACGTTTTACCAGTTCATTATCCGAATTGCAGACAAAAAGTTCATATTCACCGCGTCCCACATAGAAAGAGCCATTGGCTATGCGCATTACATCTTCCTTCACAGCATTCATCACATAAACATCTGTCTTTAGTCCGGAACGTAAGCGGCGGTGATTATCTTCTTTCAACTGAACGGTAAATGATATCACACCATTCTTGGATAGTGGTGTAACACTGCTAACTGTCCCTTCCAGTTTGTCGCTCCCTATCTTAACAATTGCTTTTCCTCCGGCTGCTACACGATCACCGTACGTATCCGCAATCTCGCCTTCCACTTTAAAATGGCTCAAATCAGAAATGATAGCTACCTGTCCGCCTTCGGAAATCTGTGCACCAATTTGGTTATTAATATAGGTAAGAATAGCTTTACGCGGGGAACGGATTTGTGCATCATCCAACGTACGTTTCTTTTCGGAAAGGCTCTTGCGAAAGATATTAAAATCAAGCTCCTGAACTTTCAATTCGGCAGCAGCTACTTCCTTCTCATTTTTATATTGTTGCTGAAGTTGTTCGTACTCTAATTGAGCCACATTATAGCTCAATTCAGCCTGGCGTACCTTATCCGTTGTTCCTGCACCGAGACTGTCCAGATAGTGTTCATTTCTCAACTCCACTTTCATACGACTCAATTTCATTGCCGAAACTTTAATCTGCATTGCCATATCGGAAAGTTTCGTCTGATTATTGACGCGAAGCTGATCAAGCTTATACTGGCGCATTTGTTCCTCGTCCAGTAACTTCTTATATTCAATTTCCGTACTCTGAAGGTCCAGTTTCAGAATCGGAGTACCTACGTCTACGCTATCTCCCCCTTTTTTATAGACTTCAATAATACGACTGTTGATCGGAGAATTGATAATTTCTTCAAAAGCAGGGACAACCTTACCGGAAGCACTGACACTTACCTCAATCACCCCTTTATCGACTGTGGAAAAGACAAGATCCTTTGCCTCCACTCCTGCCCTTAATACAGATATAAGTACACCGATGACAATAATACTTGCCACTCCAATGGATGAATAACGAATTATCTTCTTATTACGTTCTTTTTGACGTACCTCTTTAGGAATTTCTCTGTCCATATCCGATCATTTACTATTTTATGATGTATCAATTCGGTACTTTATATACCAAATCTGTGCCAAAATCGTAAATGGTTGATAAATAGAAGATAACAAAAAACAAAGGGTGTCCGATATCGGACACCCTGTACGAATTTACCGTTCAGAATAGCATCTATCATCCTGTCGACAGGAAGCCTGTCTACTTGGATGATGATGTAATTGAGGGGTTCTTTTCCTCTTGTACCAGTTCTTTCCCCCAATGGGTAGTTTCCTCCACCTTTTCACGATCACGAATTTCTTTTGCTTTACGGGCATAGACAATCATACGCATGGATTGATCGTAAGTGAAATAATTCCAGATCCAATTTAAGAGCACAATCACTTTATTACGCACTCCAAGGATAGAACGCAGATGAACAACCAGCCACATCACCCAGGCAAACCATCCCTGCATCTTTACTTTACTAAACTCTGCCACGGCACGATTGCGCCCGACAGTCGCCATCGAACCTAAATTGCGGTAATGGAAAGGTTTCATTTCCTGTCCTTTTTCCATACGAATCAGATTCTTTGCCAATAGTTCTCCTTGCTGGATCGCCACTTGTGCCAGTTGAGGATGCCCGTTCGGGTAATTTTCATCAGCCAACTGAATACATTGGTCGCCAATAGCAAACACATTGTTCATCCCTTCTACACGGTTGAATGAATCGACTTTAATACGTCCTCCACGCCCAATCAGAGAGGCATCCAGATTGCCGATAGTCACACCGGTAACACCACTCACCCAGATAAAAGTACGCGTGGCAATCTCTGTACCATCTTCGAGTACTACTTTATGGTCACGATAATCCACAACACGTTTATTCAACAGGATATTTACTCCCATTTCACGGAGAAACTGTTCAGCATGTGCAGAAGATTCTTCTGACATTCCGGCAAGCAATCGCGGCCCGGCTTCAATCAAATAGATATGCATCAGACTGCTGGGCATATCAGGATAATCATTCGGCAAGACGAATTTCTTCATCTCGGAAAGTATTCCGGCTACTTCTATCCCGGTAGCTCCACCTCCTACAATTACAATATTCAATAGCTCTTGTTGTTCCTGCTTTGTTGAACAGGTCAGCGCTCGTTCCAGATTAGCCAGAAGAGCGTTTCGCAATCCCATCGCTTCTGACACATTTTTCATCGGCATGGCTTCCTCTTCGATATGTTTATTACCGAAATAGTTGGTTGTAGTACCTGCTGCTAACACCAGATAGTCATATTCTGCTTTTCCGATGGAAGTCTGTATCATATTCTTTTCCGGGAAAATGGCACGTACTTCCGCCATACGGAAATAGAAATCTTTCCGATGCTGGAATATTTTACGGAAGGGGAAGGATATGGAAGTTGGCTCCATACCGGCCGAAGCCACCTGATAAATCAAAGGAGGAAACTGATGATAGTTGTTTTTATCTATCAATACGACTTGAAAGCCTGACTTTTTCAGCTTGTTAGCCAGTTTCAAGCCACCGAAACCACCGCCTACTATGACGACACGTTTCTTATTACTTTTTGCAATGTTTAGACTCATATTCTAATCATGTTTTATCAAGATAATAACACATGAATGAGTCATTAAGTTTCCGAAATTCGAAACTTTTGAGAGAAGTCTCTACCGCAGACGCAATCTATCTCCGATTTCCGGAACATACTCACCATCCTTACGATTCATCTTATACAGATTTTTGAGGCGGATACCATATTTTTGAGAGATGCCATGCATGGAATCTCCATCTTTCACAACATATACAGTATAAGGTTTGGAAGCCTTTTTCTTCTTGCTCTTCAGGTAGATGATATCTCCTTCCATCAAGGTATAATCACGCTGCAAGTCGTTGTACTTCACAAGTTTCTTCCAGCTAATATCGAATTCCTTGCCTAAATCTTTAAAGGTATCCCCGTTGCGGGCTACCACATAAGCGATATCATTAGCGATATACACCTGATGCGGGCTCATCAACCAAGGATTCTTTTTCAGCTTCCGTTCCGAATATACACCCTTACGGTCGTATTTATACAAGTCATAATCTTCGATAATCGTAATCAGACGGTTAGCATAAGAAGGATCGGTAGCATAGCCTGCTTTTTTCAGTCCACGCGCCCAGCCTTTATAATCGGTGATATCCAGTTTGAAAAGAAAAGCGTAACGGGCACCTCTTCTAAGGAAGTCGGAATGATCTTCGTAAGAGTCACGCGGATGCTTATAAGCACGGAAACATTCGTTGCGCGCATCATCATCATGACGAACCGTACGTCCCCGCCAACTGCCACCACACTTAATACCAAAGTGGTTATTACTCTTTCGTGCCAACTGGCTGTATCCGGCACCGCTTTCCAGCAATCCTTGCGCCAATGTGATACTCGCCGGAATCTTATGAAGCTTCATCTGTTCAACAGCCAAATCACTATACTTATTTATATACTCGACGTAACGGGCATTCCGTTTCTGTGCCTGCACTCCTACGGCAAAGAAAAAAACAACGGTTAAAAAGATAAGTCTATGCAGTTTATTCTCCATTTTTATTCAGATGTGAATTAGATGGCACAAAAATCCGAAAAATAATTGGGATTATCAATCTCTTTCCTAACTTTGTAACATTAATTGTAGAAACCAATACCCTGACATATATGAAAGACCTCACAATTACCGCTATTATTAAAGTATATCAATATGATGAGTTGAATGAGGGCGATCGGTCACTTATAAAGACTGCCATGGAGGCAACAGCTCGTAGTTATTCTCCGTACTCCCATTTCTCCGTAGGTGCCGCTGCGCTATTGGGCAACGGGACAGTAGTGACAGGAACCAATCAGGAAAATGCGGCCTATCCGTCGGGGCTTTGTGCAGAACGTACTACCCTATTCTATGCCAACTCCCAATATCCCGACCAACCGGTTGTCACTCTTGCCATTGCGGCACGAACGGAAAAGGACTTCATCGACCATCCGATTCCTCCCTGCGGTGCTTGCCGGCAAGTGATTCTGGAAACGGAAAAGCGTTACAAACAACCCATCCGCATCCTATTATATGGCAAAGAATGTATCTACGAAGTAAAAAGTGTAGGCGATCTACTGCCGTTATCATTTGACGCATCAGCAATGGAGGATTAATTATGTTACAACAATATCACACGAAACTAAAAGGAACACTCGCACTTACAGACTCTTATCTGACAGAAAAAGCACTGCAAAAAGAAAAAGGGCTTTATAAATTTATATGGGTACGCAACGGAAGCATCACGGTAGAAATCGACCACCAGGAAATGGTGCTTACCCAAGATGAAGTGATTTCACTCACTCATCTGCAACACCTCGAATTCAAATCGATTGATGGCGAATACCTGACTTTATTGTTCAACAGCAATTTCTATTGTATCTATGGCAACGACCATGAAGTGTCATGCAGCGGTTTCCTGTTCAACGGTTCATCGCACCTGATCCGTTTCACACTGAACGAAAAAGAACGTAAAGAACTCGACACTATTACCGAAGCACTGGAAAATGAGTTTACCGTTTCCGACAGCCTGCAGGAAGAGATGCTGCGCATCCTGCTGAAACGTTTCATTATCCAATGTACCCGGATTGCACGTCACCGCATGAATATCACTCGTGAAAAAGAATCCGGATTCGAGATTGTCCGCCAATACTATAATTTGGTCGACGAGCATTACCGGACGAAGAAACAGGTGCAGGACTATGCCGATATGTTGCATAAATCTCCCAAGACACTATCGAACATCTTTTCTACCTGCAAACTGCCTTCGCCGCTTCGGGTTATCCACGAACGGGTGGAAGCGGAAGCTAAACGTCTCCTGCTTTACAGCAACAAAAGCGCCAAAGAGATTGCCGATATTCTGGGATTTGAAGACCAGGCTTCTTTCAGCCGTTTCTTCAAAAATATGACCGGACAGAGCGCCGTGCAATTCAGAAACACACAGGAAGGGAAAAATTGACAAGGCATACGGAAGTATTGCTATTTTGGGGGTAGTGGAAATGGACGACCTTTGCGACATAAGATAAATCCATTAAAACCCCAACAAAATGAAAGAGAAATTGATCGCTTTACTGACCTTCACTTCAAGTCTGAAAAGTTTTGGTATGAAATTTATCCGCGTTGCCATCCTGGTAGTATTTGTATGGATAGGCGGATTGAAGTATTTCCATTATGAAGCCGACGGGATTGTTCCGTTTGTTGCCAACAGTCCTTTTATGAGTTTCTTCTATGCTAAAGGTGCACCCGAATACAAAGAACATAAAAATTCGGAAGGTGCTTTTGTCCCGGAAAATCGTGCATGGCACGAAGCAAACCGCACTTATACTTTCTCTTACGGACTGGGAGCTCTTATTATGGGTATCGGCATACTGGTATTCTTGGGAATCTTTTTCCCAAAAGTGGGATTGGCAGGCGACACCCTCGCCATTATCATGACGCTCGGCACACTTTCTTTTCTTGTCACCACCCCGGAAGTCTGGGTTCCCGACTTGGGAAGCGGAGAATTCGGTTTCCCATTACTATCCGGTGCAGGGCGGTTGGTGATTAAAGACATCGTGATCCTGGCCAGTGCCGTAGTGTTATTATCCGACTCGTCACAACGCGTACTCAAAACACTTAAAAAAGACTAAGACAACCACTAAAGAGGATTCTGACTTCTTGCCATTGCGGAACAAATCGTATTTTCAGACTGTTATATAGTCTCATACGAATCGTTAATACAAGAAGTTATGAAACAATATGATGCAATTATTATAGGATTCGGCAAGGCAGGGAAGACCCTGGCTGCCGAACTTTCCAACCGCGGATGGCAAGTGGCCATCGTAGAACGTTCCAACATGATGTATGGAGGAAGCTGTCCGAATGTAGCCTGTATCCCAACAAAGACGCTGGTGCATGAAGCCGAGGTTTCCGCTTTGCTTTACCACGATGATTTTCCGAAGCAGGCGAATATGTACAAACAGGCCATCGGCCGAAAGAACCGCCTCACTTCCTTTCTTAGGAATGATAATTACGAAAGACTAAGCAAACGTCCTAATGTGACTATCTATACCGGAACGGGGTCTTTCATATCCGCCGATACCATAAAAGTGGAACTTCCCGAAGGAGAAATCGAACTGAAAGGAAAAGAGATATTTATCAACACGGGGTCTACTCCCATTATCCCTGCAATAGATGGTATTCAGCAAAGTCAGCACGTATATACCAGTAGTGCGCTTTTGGACTTAAGCGTACTTCCTCATCACCTGATTATCATAGGTGGAGGATATATCGGACTGGAGTTCGCTTCTATGTATGCCGGTTTCGGCAGTAAAGTGACAATACTCGAAGGAGGAAACAAATTTATGCCTCGTGAAGATCGGGATATTGCAAACAGCGTCAAAGAAGTGATGGAGAAGAAAGGTATTGAAATCCATCTGAACGCTCGTGCGCAGTCTATCCATGACACGAATGACGGAGTGACACTAACTTACTCGGACGTATCCGACGGTACTCCTTATTATGTAGATGGAGATGCCATTCTTATCGCAACGGGACGTAAACCGATGATTGAAGGATTGAACCTGCAAGCAGCGGGTGTAGGAGTTGATGCCCACGGAGCTATCATCGTAAACGATCAGTTACGCACTACTGTTCCTCATATATGGGCAATGGGAGATGTGAAAGGCGGATCGCAATTTACATATCTCTCGCTGGATGATTTCCGGATTATCCGCGATCAGCTCTTCGGCGACAAGAAACGTGATATCGGAGACCGTGATCCTGTGCAATATGCAGTGTTTATTGATCCGCCATTGGCACATATCGGAATCAGTGAAGAAGAAGCTCTGAAAAGAGGATATTCATTTAAGGTTTCCCGGTTGCCGGCTTCCTCCATCGTCCGTACCCGTACATTGAGGCAGACAGATGGTATGCTAAAAGCTATCATCAATAATCATAACGGGAAGATTATGGGCTGTACTCTATTCTGCGCCGATGCTTCAGAAATCATCAATATCGTAGCTATGGCGATAAAGACAGGCCAGACCTCTACATTCTTGCGCGATTTTATCTTCACGCATCCCAGTATGAGTGAGGGATTAAATCAACTGTTTGATGTATAAGAATAAGAAAGAGTATAACTCACTTCTAAAACAGAGCCTCTGAATAGGGTAAACAGAGGCTCTATTTGGAGTAATCGGAGGCTCTGAATGAGGTAAACGGAGCCTCTAAATAAATGAAGTTCATTCTTTTTCAGTCTTAATAGAGTGAAATCTAATAGAAAGTGTTATCTTTGCAGCCAAGTTAAACTATATACCTACCACAATGAGAATTACTAAGTAAGACAACACTTCTAAGTAAACATCACTTTTCTTATATGCTTTTTCTATTTTGTTAAGCATCACGAAATCCGTGTTGTTTAGCCAGTATTGTGTTTGTCGTTCCCCCTATCCTGTGTTTTTTTTCACTCTATTTTCAACCTCAAACCCAATAGATCATCATGTCTATCAGTATCCAACAAATCAGCTATATCCATCCGGATAAAGAAGTATTATTCAGTGACCTCAATTTCGCCATCAGTAAAGGGCAGAAATTGGGATTAGTCGGTAACAATGGTTGTGGCAAGTCTACTTTGCTACAAATTATTGCCGGACAGTTATCACCCTCTTCCGGTGTCATTGTCCGCCCGGACGACCTATATTATATCCCGCAACATTTCGGGCAATATGATTCACTGACCATCGCACAAGCTCTGCAAATAGAGCGTAAACAGCAAGCTCTGCACGCCATCCTGGCAGGAGATGTCTCAAACGAGAATTTCACCATTCTAAATGATGACTGGAATATCGAAGAACGTTCCATCGCCGCTCTCGATTTATGGGGATTAGGACAGTTTACGCTATCCTACCCGATGAATCTGCTTAGTGGCGGCGAAAAGACCCGCGTATTCCTGGCAGGTATGGACATTCATCATCCATCTGTCATACTTATGGATGAACCGACCAATCATCTCGATTCTTCCGGCAGACAACGTTTATATGACTGGGTAGAGAAATATCGTTCCACCCTGTTAGTGGTAAGTCATGACCGTACCCTGCTCAATCTTCTCCCCGAGATTTGCGAACTAGAGAAGCATCAAATCAATTATTATGGCGGAAATTACGAATTCTACAAAGAACAAAAAACGCTGATGCAGGAAACATTGCAACAACGTATTGAAGAAAAAGAAAAGGCACTACGTATTGCCCGTAAAGTGGCTCGCGAAACGGCCGAACGCAGGGACAAACAGAATGTACGCGGCGAAAAGAGTAATATAAAAAAAGGAGTTCCACGCATTGTATTGAACGCACTCCAAGGGAAATCCGAGAAGAGCACTAGTAAACTGACTGGCGTCCATCAGGAGAAAGCCGAGAAGTTAACAGATGAGCGCAACCAGCTTCGAGGTTCGCTCTCTCCGACTGCTGCATTAAAAACCGACTTCAACAGTTCCTCGCTTCATACCGGGAAAATATTAGTGACAGCAAAAGAGATTAATTTCAGTTATCATTCCAATTCGATTAACAATAATATTCTGACAAATGATGAAATAAATTCGTCTGACACAGGTTGTCTTCCCAATCCGAATAGCAATGATATTCAGGAAAATAGTATCTCAAAACAACAGCTTTGGCAAGCTCCTGTCAGCTTTCAACTAAAGAGCGGAGACCGCCTCCGCATAGAAGGAGCCAACGGCAGCGGGAAAACAACTCTATTGAAATTAATCACCGGCCAGCTTCAACCACAGGAAGGAACCCTGACACGTACAGACTTTAGCTATGTCTATTTGAATCAAGAGTATTCGATCATTGACGACCGGAACAGTATTCTTGAACAGGCTTACGCTTTCAACAGTCGGAATCTGCCGGAGCATGAAATAAAGATTATTCTAAACCGTTACTTGTTTCCTGCATCCGAATGGGACAAATCCTGCCGGAAACTTAGTGGTGGTGAGAAAATGCGTCTCGCTTTCTGCTGTCTGATGATTAGTAACAATACCCCTGATATGTTTATCCTGGATGAACCTACCAACAATTTGGACATACAAAGTATTGAAATTATCACTGCTACTATCAAAAATTATGCAGGTACTGTGATAGCAATCTCACACGACAATTATTTTATTCAGGAAATTGGTGTCGAACAATGCATTTTATTGAGTTAGTCTATTGATATTTTATCCAGGGCAACCGCACCAATATTTAATTCATATCCGCACAGTTTTGAATAAAATAATGGAGTATTCTGGAAACGTTGTGGTAAATCTGAAAAAGATGATTGAGTTTTTAAGATTCCCCGTTATCTTTTTATTATAAGATATGGGTCAAAGGTGAGGGGTGGTGAGGGTAGATTTATAACCTTTTATTTTATTATTTTCTATACTATCTCCTTTTTTATCTATAAAAAAAAATACGAAAGTTATAAATCTACCCTCACCAACCCTCACCTTTGACCCATTCATTAGCGCACCGTTTAACTTGTTTCAGTACAGTTCTTAATTAAATGGGAATTTATCGGTTAAAATGGGAATTTTGCAGTTAGGCTGAAAGCCTTACAATTATATATTTATTAGGGTGCCCTGAAAGGGCTTAATTATATAGCGTAGGGCAACGCCCTACGAAAAAAACACACCAGCCACAAGCCCTGAAAGGGCGGAACTGTATACAATTATGCCCTTTCAGGGCGCAAATTCAGATTGTCGTTTTTACGTAGGGCGTTGCCCTACGCTATATAATTAAGCCCTTTCAGGGCACTCCGCAAAATTATCATTTAGCTCATTTATGCACGGTTATGAATCAAATTTTGGTGCGGTTGCCCTGTATTTTATCTGATAAGTCTAAATATCAATCTAGTTTTTTTATAACTTCGCAGCGCGAAGATCAAGAATTAGAATTAAAATGAATCAGACAGCACAATCATGGTGGTTTATCTTTTATAAAGACCAACTGCTTCTTGAGAAAAAAGAGGATGGCATATATGCCATCCCGTGTGGAGAAAGCTCTCCTATTGTTATTAAAGAAAAAACAACCGTACACAATATCACTACACTGGAAGGGAGAAACTGCAAGGCTTTCTCCCTCTCCTCTCCCATTGAAGAATCGGAGCAATGGATCATGATAGGGCTTCGTGCCTCCTATGAATATCTTCCTTTGTCTCATTATCAGACAGCAGGAAAAGCACATGAGATTCTGCATTGGGATATAAACAGCCGCTTTTGTTCCGCCTGCGGCACGCCTATGGAACAGAAAGAATCTATCATGAAGCGTTGTCCGAAATGTGGCCGGGAAGTATATCCTTCCATTTCCACAGCGATTCTTGTATTAGTGAGAAAAAAAGATTCACTACTCTTAGTGCACGCCCGCAATTTTAAAGGAACATTCAACAGTCTCGTTGCCGGATTTCTGGAAACCGGAGAAACGCTAGAAGAATGTGTAGCACGTGAAGTGAAAGAAGAAACCGGACTGGATGTAAAGAATATCACTTATTTCGGTAATCAGCCCTGGCCTTATCCCAGCGGACTAATGGTCGGCTTTATTGCTGATTATGCCGGAGGGGAAATCAACCTCCAAGATGAAGAATTGAGTTCGGGAGACTTTTATACAAGAGACAATTTACCCGAACTTCCCAGAAAACTTAGTCTTGCCCGAAAGATGATTGATTGGTGGATAGAGCATCCAAATGAATAAATCAAACATGAAAAATATCATCAAAGGAATCCGTCAGTATTATCCGGTATCCGACAGTTCTTTGGAAGTACTCTTCAGCTATATGAAGAAAATGGAGCTTCCTAAAAAACATTTACTGATACACGGTGGAGTACTAGACCGCCACGTCTACTTTATTGAAAAAGGATTTTGTAGGTCCTATTGTTTACGTGACGGAGAAGAAATCACGATCTGGTTTTCACGCGAAGGTGATATTACCTTTGCCATGAAAGATTTATATCATAATCAACCGGGATACGAATATGTAGAATTACTGGAAGATTGTGAATTATATGCCATACGCATTGAAGATTTAAATCAGATTTATGAAACTAATATAGAAATTGCCAACTGGGGACGTGTTATTCATCAGGAATGTTTGTTGTACATGGATATTCACCATATCAACCGATTGTATCTTCCGGCTAAAGAACGTTATGAACAACTTTTACGTGAGCAACCCGATGTCATTCACCGTGCCCAATTGGGATATATAGCCTCCTTTCTAGGCATGACTCCCCAACATCTTAGCCGTCTACGGTCCGAATCTTGATTCTTTTTAATCTATGTGAATTTTTATATCACAAGAAAGCAGTACTTTTGTCAGCGAATACAAAAAAACTGATAAGTATCGTGATTAACACATTAACTTCTTTACGAATATTATTTGCCTTGATGGTATTCGGGGCACATTGTTATGTTCTGGATCCGAGCTTCGACACACACTTCTTTAAAGAAGGATTTGTTGGAGTCAGCTTTTTCTTCATCCTTAGTGGCTTCATTATTGCCTATAATTATGAAGAAAAGTTATTGGAAAAGATCACCACCAAACGTACTTTTGGGGTAGCACGCATTGCCCGCATTTACCCCCTCCATCTACTTACTCTATTAATTGCCGCATGTATAGGAGGGTATGTTCAATACAACGATACGACAGACTGGATAAAACACTTCGCCGCTTCCACTTTTCTATTGCAACCGTTCTTCCCTTCTGCAGATTATTTTTTCTCATTCAATAGTCCTTCGTGGAGTCTGGGCTGCGAACAGTTATTTTATTTCTGTTTCCCCCTCATCATTCCTTTCTTAAATAGTAAACGGAATCTATGTATCACTCTTTTCATCTGCCTGCTGGTTATGCTGACAGGTATGCATCTGACTGCTGAAGAACAAATTAAAGCATACTGGTATGTAAATCCAATCACCCGCCTGCCGGACTTTTTTGTAGGTGTTTTACTTTATCAGTTTTATCGGTCGATATTCAACAAAAAGATTTCTTATTCCACCGGAACACTATTAGAAATAGGAGTAGTCATTTTATTTTTTGTTTTCTATTTTTGTGCCGCAGACATTCCCAAAGTATACCGCTATTCTTGTTACTACTGGCTGCCCGTTTCTTTGGTGATACTTATCTTTGCCTTACAAAGAGGGTATATATCCCGGTTACTATCCAATCGGGTCTTAGTGATAGGAGGAGAAATCAGTTACAGTTTCTACCTAATACATTTATTTATTATACTCACATACACCCAAATGGCTACTCTGTATCAATGGCACATACATTGGATGATAAGTGTCCCCGTCATTTTTTGCATCACTATTGCGCTTAGCTTACTTTCTTATTATTATTTTGAAAAGCCTGCCAATAGATGGGTAAAACGAATACTAACTAAAAAACAATCATAAATTAGCCCCATGGAATTATCAACAAAAACACCCCGAATTGAAGTAGTAGATGCTCTTAGAGGATTTGCTGTAATGGCCATCCTTCTGGTTCATAACCTGGAGCATTTCATTTTCCCCGTATATCCGGAAAGTTCTCCTGAATGGCTCACCATTTTGGATGCCGGAGTATTTAATGCGACATTTTCACTGCTTGCCGGAAAGTCTTATGCCATATTCGCTCTGCTTTTCGGATTCACTTTCTATATCCAGTCGCACAACCAGCAGTTGAAAGGAAAAGATTTTGGTTACCGCTTTTTATGGAGAATGATATTGCTGGCAGGATTCGCCACTTTGAATGCTGCTTTCTTCCCGGCAGGAGATGTCCTGCTTCTGTTTGTTGTAGTCAGTCTTGTACTATTTATCGTACGTAAATGGAGTGACAAAGCAATTCTAATCACCGCCATCTTGTTTTCACTGCAACCGATTGAATGGTTTCATTATATAATGAGCCTTTTCAATCCTGCCTATACCCTACCCGATTTGAATGTCGGAGCCATGTATGCTGAAGTAGCAGAATACACCAAAGCCGGAAACTTTTGGGATTTTCTGATAGGTAATGTTACTTTAGGACAGAAAGCAAGCCTGTTTTGGGCTATCGGTGCCGGACGTTTCTTGCAGACTGCCGGACTTTTCCTGTTTGGCTTATATATCGGACGCAAAGAATTGTTCGTAACTACCGAATCTCATTTGAAGTTCTGGATGAAAGCACTTATTATTGCAGCTATCAGTTTCGCACCACTGTATTCTCTGAAAGAACAGATCATGCAAAGTGACAGCAGTTTAATTCAGCAAACGGTAGGTACTGCCTTTGATATGTGGCAGAAATTTGCATTTACGATTGTACTTGTTGCTTCTTTCGTGTTGCTTTATCAGAAGGATCAGTTCAAGAAAACTGTATCTAATCTGCGATTCTACGGAAAAATGAGCTTGACCAATTATATTTCTCAATCTATTTTGGGAGCCATTATCTATTTCCCATTCGGATTCTATCTTGCTCCTTACTGTGGATATACTCTTAGCCTGATTATCGGTATTATTCTTTTCCTGGCGCAGGTTCGGTTCTGCAAATGGTGGCTGTCTAAACATAAACAAGGACCATTGGAAACAATATGGCATAAATGGACTTGGATAGGCACGAAGAAATAACAGAAAAAAGAAATAGCACTGACTGAAAAATAGACTAAGAAAGCAGGCCACGAAATACACATAACTACAAACGAACAACTTACGAATATGAAACTGAACGTATCACTCTAAAGCATCAACAAAACATGTGTATCCGCAGCCTGCGGGTTGAAATTGAGATGATGTCAATACAACAAGATTCGGGCAAGAAGGATTAGCAAGTGGACTTAAAGAATGCAAAGGAAATGAAAGAACTGTGCCAAGTTGGGGAAAAAGCCCGAAAATAGGCAGAATCAGGGCTATGTATAGAGAAAAAGAAGCGCCTCCATAATCTTCGAAAAGACCATGGAGGCGCTATTTATTATTTATCTTTCGTTATCTATATCTGAAATTTCAGAAGAAACAAAATCAGATACCCAATGATTTCTTCACTGCTTCAATCTTTTCCATTGCAGCAGATTCGGCAGAAGCATAACAATTGCGGCAACCCATTTCACCCTGAACTTCCATATAGAACTTAATCTTCGGTTCTGTACCTGAAGGACGAACAGAAACTTTACTACCGTCTTCAGTGAAATATTGAAGTACGTTAGATGGTTCCGGCATATCGATTGCAGTTACGTTACCTTTATCATCTGTCTGTTTCAGCGTCTTATAATCTTTGCTCAAGATCACTTTAGAACCACCCAATTCTTTCGGAGGATTGGCACGGAAGTTCTCCATCATAGCTTTGATTTCTTCTGCACCGCTCTTACCCGGTTTCACTACGTTTACAGTAAACTCTTTAGAGAATCCGTATTCTACGTAGATATCCAGCAACAACTGATACAAGGATTTACCATTATCTTTTGCCCATGCAGCAACTTCAGCAATCAAACAGCAAGCTGATACGGCATCTTTATCGCGAACGAAATCTTCGGCAAGGAATCCGTAGCTTTCTTCACCGCCACCGATATATTTCTGTTTGCCTTCACGCAGACGGATTTCACGGGCAATCCATTTAAATCCGGTGTAGCAGTCAAGCATTTCGATATTGTTCTTATCTGCGATTTTCTTGATTAGTTCAGTTGTAACGATTGTCTTCACGCAGAACTCGCCACCTTTAATCTTGCCCAGTTGTTTGTACTGTGTCAGAATATAATAAAGGTACATCATACAAGTCTGGTTACCGTTAATCAGTACCCATTCGCCTTTATCATCCTTGCAAGCAATACCCACACGGTCAGCATCCGGGTCGGAAGCCATAACGAGGTCAGCATCAATTTCTTTGGCAAGGTTTACAGCCATAGAAAGAGCTTCGGCGTTTTCCGGGTTCGGAGATACGACAGTCGGGAAGTTACCGTCCTTAATCATCTGTTCGGGCACAGTAAATACGTTTTCGAATCCCCACATTTTCAATGCACGAGGAATCAACATCATACCTGTACCATGAATCGGAGTATAGACAATCTTCATATCTTTGTGACGGGCGATAGCTGCCGGATCAATAGAAACAGTTTTCACCATATCCAGATAAATCTTATCGATGTCTTCACCGATAATCTGAATCAAATCCGGATTTCCCTGGAATTTAATATCGGCAGCAGAAGCAATTGCATTCACTTCGTCGATGATACCTTTATCGTGTGGAGCCAATACCTGTGCACCATCGTCCCAATATGCCTTGTAACCGTTGTATTCTTTCGGATTGTGAGAAGCAGTCAGGATGATACCGCTTTGGCAACCGAGGTGACGGATGGCGAAAGACATTTCCGGTGTCGGACGCATGTCGTCAAACAGATATACTTTGATACCATTGGCAGAGAAAATATTAGCAGAAGTCTCCGCAAACAAACGGCTGTTGTTACGGCAATCGTGACCTACTACTACAGAAATCTGCGGCAGGTCTTTGAAGTTCTTTTTCAAATAGTTGGAAAGTCCTTGAGTGGCAGCACCTACCGTATAGATATTCATACGATTGCTACCTACCCCCATAATACCACGCAGACCACCAGTACCAAATTCAAGATCTTTGTAGAAAGCTTCAATTAGTTCGGTTTTATCATCGTTTTCCAACATACGTTTCACTTCAGCCTGGGTTTCAGCATCATAAGCTGGGGTTAGCCATTTTTCGGCTTTTTCAGTGACCTGTTTAATAAGTTCCTGATTTTCCATTTCGATTGTTATTTATTGGTTAATGAATTATTTATTATCAATTTCTTGAGCACACAAATGTAAAATAATAAGTTTATAATTCCTATTCTTTTAATTGAAATTTGAGAATTAAGAATTAAAAAGCGATATACTTAATACCTAATATCTCATACTTAATATCTATTCTTGTGGCACTTTATATCTGTCACCAGTCTGCTTGACATATTCCTGCAAGAATTCTTTCGGATATCCGGGACGCATCACTCCGGCAGGTTGTCCGATAGAATTACGCTCAAACTTACCGTCTTTAACACGTTTCACCACTCCATCATTGTATTTCACAATCAAGAATGTACCCAATTGTTTCCAAGTATCGAAAGTGCTCTGTGCGGTCATATTTGTATAGTTTGTCAGAAAGTCAACCGCTGCGTTCTTATCTTTTGCCAGCAGTTTGGCAGCCATTTCTTCAATGCCTTCCTGTGCATTGTTGAAAGTAGTTTCCATTTCTTTCTGCGCTTCCCGTACATCACCGATCATCAAATCATAACGCGGATAGACCATATTAGATACCCAGTTGAAAATCCAGAAAGCAGAATTCCAGGAAAAAGTAATATAATCGGCCCCATCTACACGGGTATAACATACCGGCACTTTAGTAGCACAACAATAAACCGGGGTAAATACAGCCATGTTCGCATCATCCACGCCAAACCAAAGTACACCGCCTATCGGGTCCGGCTTATGAGCCCGCATTTGTGCAACAAATACAAACCCGCTTTGTTGAGTGGAAATCGGACGTTCGTTGAAATATTCCTGACCATCTACCTTGAAGTTCAGAGGAGAAAGACGGTAAGGTGTCTTATAAGGTCCGGCTCCAAAATCATTGGAGATGTCAAGAGGCGTTCCTTCATAATGGTCGCGCATCATATCTTTCACATCTTGCACGGATAACTTATGTTTCGGTTTCACAAAAAGAGGCATCGGCGTATTGGTCTTTCCCTCAATGTAAGGAAGATAATCTTTTCCGTTATCTGTGAACTTATTAAAATAGCTCCACACACGAGCCTCACAGAAACGGCGGGCACCAAAATCAAGAGGCGCATAGGCTAATGAGAAGCTAAAGTCTTTGTTTACTCCATTAAAATATCCCTTCTCACGGGCAAAAGAAACGACATCCGGAGAGTACATGCAATTTTCCTTGTCGTTCATATCAAACTGGTGGATACGTGACTGGTTGGCATGGGCCGAAATGCAATCATCAGGCACACGTACAGCTACCCAAACTGCTCCACGGATGCCGGGACCTTTACCAATCATTTCCATAATCCATATTTCGTTCGGATCGGCAATAGTAAAGGATTCTCCTTCGCTATAATAGCCGTATTGCTGCACTAAGTCGGTCATGATCTTAATTGCTTCACGGGCAGTACGCGAACGTTGCAAACCGATATAAATCAGACTTCCGTAATCGATAATCCCTGTAGAATCGGCCAATTCCGGACGTCCGCCGAAAGTTGTCTCACCAATGGTAACCTGATATTCATTCATATTACCGACTACATTGTAAGTCTGGCGTGCCTGCTCTATTTCTCCCAGATACTTACCGGTATCCCATTCATAAACTTTCAGCATCGTACCTTTTGGATAGGTAGCAGCCGGATAATGATAAAGTTCTCCGAATAAGCCATACGAGTCGGCAGAATAGGAAACAATCGTCGAGCCATCGGCAGACGCATTTTTTCCGACAATCAGGTTGGTGCAGGCGAACGTATTCGCCACAGCCGCCATCAATACGGCGGCACAAAGAATAATTCTTCTCTTCATAATAAATATATGATTCACTTTTAATAATTTACCAAACAAAGCTTTCACGGGCCACTGTTTCATTCCCACAATAGTCGGTCACTGTAAATTCAACAGTATGCTTGCCTCCTTTCTTTACGCGTTTGGGGTCCAACGTACATTCCCAGTATGATTTCACAATATTGGGACGTCCGAAAAGCGCATACTTTCCGTCAATCGTTCCACGATAGGAAGCAATTCCCGCGCCCTGATCTTTCAAACGATAGACAATCTTTCCGTTTCTTCCCCACTGATTCTTGTTGACAGGGATAATCTCCGGCGGGATGGTATCGATGGCAACAGTGTAAGTTCCCAACTCCCGGATAGATGCTTTCATGTAGCCGTCTTCATACTTTCCGCCTACGCTGTACTTTCCTCCTTTTGGAGTTATGCGGGCCACATAATATTTCGTCGTATCGGCAATTGGTTTTCTACGCAACCCGATACACAGTTCACAAGCTGCATGCAGCGGAACCGCCTTATCATTCAGCTGATAAGTAAAAGCAACGGCACCACTATCCGCCTTCACCTGATAATTAAGGGGGACATCATCATACAACATTCCTTTCGGAACGACCAGGTTCAATCCCGGTTCTTGCAGATAATTAGTCTTATTCCAGGTAAAATAATATTTCTCCCGATGATTCAACGGTTCAATCGGTTGCTTCCGACCCCGTACGGTGAAACTATATTTGGAAGTGTTTCCGAAAGCATCTTTTAATGTATATAAGAACTGATAGTCCCGTTCCTCATCAATCGTCACCAAGCCACGGTTATCATTCGATGCTTTTAGCAGACGCAAAGTGTTACCCGGATCAATGAATGATTTCATATATTGCCCATAAGTCCAGGAATTAATCATCCGGTTCTCTTCCTGCGAGAAGCGATCTACGGTGCTGCGAAATATTTCATTGCCATCTACCGTAAGCACAACCGAATAAACTCCATAATGGTTATTCACTCCATCCATGTAATCGTATGCTTTGATCCCCACACCTATCACTCCCCATGCTTCCACCGGACGCTCGCTATTAGGAAGGATGGTTTTATTCTCTTGCTTTCCATCCACTACTCCTTTACCCAGTTGTGGAAAAAATAGGATACCATCCGCTTTCGGAGCACGCGTATCTTTTATTTTCGATTGAAAGAAAGGCATAGGATCAATATAATCTCCCGATTCCGTTTCAAATACATCCAGGTGAAGATGCGGACCGAACGAATATCCGGTATTTCCGCTCCATGCAATCTGCTGACCTCCTTTTACCGGATATTCTTCCGGTTCGGGAACAATCTCTACTTCCCAGCTTTCTTCTTCATATTGAAGTTTCTCCACCCTTTCGGCAATGGGAGAAACAAAACCACTCAAATGGCGGTTGATCGTTGAATAGCCATTGTGATAACAGACATCAAGTACATATCCCGAACCATTCGTGACGCGAATACGCGAAATATAGCCATCAGCGAGAGCACGAACGGGTTTACCGATAACTCCGCCTGTCTTAAAATCCAGTCCGCCGTGGAAGTGATTGGAGCGGATTTCTCCAAAGTTCCCACTCAATGTAAGAGGAAAGTCAAAAGGAGGTACAAAGGTTACTTGCTTCTTCTCTTGTCCATACCCTCCGATGCAGCAAGCCAACATCAAAGCAGTGATATATCGTCTCATCATTCCGTTCACTTTTTTACTCCCGCAAATGTACACTATTCCCACTAAACTATGAAATATCCGAGGAGAATGATGACCGTAGATACTAGTTAATATTTCTTTTTAATGTTATATTCATTGCAAATTAGTAGTCATTATGTTATTTATATTAGTACTTTTGTAGCCGTTTTTTAATTATAATTAAAAGTTAGAAACTCAATGAGAATGTATGTAAAAGTAATGGCAGCGGTCATTGCATGTATATTGCTGAGTGGAGAAGCGCTCTCGGCATTTGCAACTACCCCCGCTACAGAAAATCTGAGTTGGTTTAAAAAGAAAAAGAAAAAACCAGAAGAGAAAGAAGAGAAGAGTAAAAGCGACTACGAGAAATTAGTGGAAGACAGTAAAACGACCAAAGGGATGTTTGCTGTACATCAAAAGAAGAATGATTATTATTTTGAAATTCCCACCTCACTTTTGGGACGTGACTTATTAGTTGTCAATAAGCTGCAACGAGTTCCTGCCGAACTTAATGATGCGGGCGTAAACCGCGGAGTAAACTATGAGAATCAGATGGTTTGCATGGAATGGGACAAAGCGACGGGCAAACTAATGTTACGCCAACAACGCCCATTACCTCTGGCCCCCCAAACGGACGCTATCTTTCGTTCGGTAAAGGATAATTTTATCTCTCCGCTGATTGCCGCATTCAAGATCGAAGCAGTCAATGCAGATTCTACGGCATTAGTAATCAAGGTGAATGATATTTATGATGGTACGGAAACCAGTATCAATAACGTATTTACCAATATTAATCTGGGTACTTCGGCTATCAAGAATTTATCACGTATTCTATCCATCAAATCCTTTTCAAACAATGTCGTGGCAACTTCCGAGTTGACTACCCGGGTAACGGAAGGTACTACCACTGTTTATGTAACGGTGGAAGTTAGTTCTTCTATTCTCTTATTGCCCGAGAAGCCGATGATGGGACGATTCGACAATCAGAAGGTCGGTTATTTCACTAATCCGTTATTAAGTTTCAGTGATGCGCAGCAGCGTACGGATAAGACACAGTATATCACCCGCTGGCGTATGGAACCCAAACCGGAAGATCGGGAGGCTTATCTGAAAGGTCAGATGGTGGAACCTGCCAAACCGATTGTCTTCTACATTGATAATTCAACTCCTTACCAATGGCGTTCGTACATTAAGAAAGGTATCGAGGACTGGCAGATTGCCTTTGAAAAGGCTGGCTTCAAGAATGCGATTATCGCCAAAGAAATCACGGACAGTATGCATGTAGACATGGATGATGTCAACTACTCCGTACTGACTTATGCTGCTTCAGAAAAGAAAAATGCAATGGGACCTTCTCTGTTAGATCCCCGTTCCGGAGAAATCCTGGAAGCTGATATTATGTGGTGGCACAATGTGCTTTCTATGGTACGTGAATGGATTACTGTCCAGACCGGAACAGTGTGTCCGGAAGCACGTAATGTACAATTGCCTGATGCTTTGATGGGAGATGCCATTCGATTCGTCGCCTGTCATGAGGTAGGCCACTCTCTGGGACTCCGCCACAATATGATGGGTTCATGGGCTTTCCCGACAGATTCATTACGTTCCGAAGCATTCACTTCCAGAATGAACTCTACCGCTTCATCTATCATGGATTATGCACGATTCAATTATATCGCACAGCCTGGAGATGGCGTGAAAGTTCTTTCTCCGCATATCGGTCCATACGATATGTTCGCTATCGAATATGGATATCGTTGGTACGGAAAGAGTACTCCGGAAGAAGAAAAGGATATTTTATTCGATTTCTTGAGCAAACATACTGATCGGCTTTATAAATATAGTGAAGCACAGGATGTCCGCGATGCGGTAGATCCACGTGCACAGAACGAAGATTTAGGTGATGATCCGGTTCGTTCTTCTTTACTTGGTATTGAGAATCTGAAACGTATCGTTCCACAAATTCTTCAATGGACTACTACCGGTGAGAAGGGACAAACTTATGAAGAAGCATCACGTCTCTACTACGCCGTAATCAACCAATGGAACAACTATTTATATCATGTCCTTGCCAATATTGGTGGTATCTACATTGAAAATACAATTGTAGGAGACGGCGTTAAAACTTATACATTCGTAGAGAAAGAGAAACAACAAGCTTCACTGAAATTTCTGATGGATGAAGTTTTGACATACCCTAAATGGCTGTTTGACACGGAAGTGGGGCAATATACTTATCTACTTCGCAATACTCCCATCGGAAAACAGGAAAATGCTCCTACACAAATCTTAAAGAACGCCCAAGCCTATATCCTTTGGGATTTACTGGGCAATACTCGTTTGATGCGTATGATAGAGAATGAATCTGTCAACGGAAAGAAAGCCTTTACAGTAGTGGAGCTTATGGACGGACTTCATAAGAACATTTTCGGTGTTACCGAACGCGGTGGTATCCCTAATGTTATGGAACGTTCTTTGCAGAAAAACTTCCTCGATGCATTACTTACAGCCGCTGCAGAACCGGAAGCTGTTAAAATCAACAAGAAGATCGCCAACGAACATTTCTTGCTTGACCACGCTACTCCTTTCTGTAGCTGTTACGCTGCCGAACAACGTGCACTTCGTCAGGAAGAGCGGATGGGGGCTCCACGTGTGCTCAATTTCTATGGCAGCCAGCTCAACCGTATTTCAGATGCTATTTCTGTGAAACGCGGTGAATTATTACGTATTAAGAAGTTGTTGCAGAACCGTCTCGGAACTTCCGATACTGCTGCACGCTATCATTATGAGGACATGATTCTGCGTATTAATACTGCTTTAGGAATCAAATAAAACCACTTATTACTTTAACTATCTACATTAATGAGAAAAAAATACTTGTGCATTCTTATATGCCTCTTTGCAAATGCGCTGGCCTTTGCCAGCGCTGCTAATCGTACAATCACCGGAGTCGTTATATCCGGTGAAGATAATGAACCTCTGATCGGCGCTTCTGTATATGTTAACGCAGATGACTTGAAAAAGGCCGGAGCATCACAGACTTCTCTAGGTACTATCACTGATATGGATGGTAAATTCTCCATTTCCATTCCGGAAAAGGTGACCAGACTACATTGTAGTTATATAGGATTTGAAGAACAAGACATCGTTTTGCAAGCAGGAAAAGATACTTATCGTATTGTACTTCAAGCTTCTGCACACACATTGGGAGACGTCGTAGTAACCGGTTATCAAGAATTGGAACGTCGTAAACTGACTGCTGCCATTGCCAAAGTAGATGTTACAGATGGAATGGTAGGCGCAGCAAAAAGTATCGACCAGGCATTAGCGGGACAAATCGCCGGTGTGGCTGTAACGACAACTTCCGGTGCACCAGGAGCTCCAGCACGTATTCGTATTCGTGGTACGGCTTCACTGAATGGAACACAAGACCCGTTGTGGGTATTGGATGGGATACCTTTGGAAGGGACTGATATTCCAGAAATCAACAAAGATAACGATAATGACATCGTAAATATGTCACAATCTTCTATCGCAGGTTTAAGTCCAAACGACATTGAAAGCATTACGATATTAAAAGATGCAGCTGCTACTGCTATCTATGGTGCACGTGCTGCAAATGGCGTAATTGTGGTAACAACCAAAAGAGGAAAAACCGGAAAACCTGTTATTAACTTCAATACTAAATTGACTTATACTCCAAATCTCAATACTTCACGACTCAACTTACTAAACTCGGAAGAGAAAGTCGATTTGGAACTTCAATTGTTAAAAGAAGCACGGTTTGACATATTATGGGGATTAACAGATCCGATACCGGTATTTCCTGAAAAAGGAAAAGTTGCTGCTATCATGAAACAATATAACTTAATAGACATCTATAAAGAACAGGGGTGGAACGGACTGACACCTGAAGCCCAAAATGCTATAAACAAACTGAAAACAATCAATACAGACTGGAATGATATATTATTCAGAGATGCTTTCACGCAAGAATATAACTTTAGCATTTCCGGTGGTAGCGAAAAGGTTACTTATTACAACTCACTTGGTTATGTCAAAGAAAACGGAAATGTACCAGGTGTAAGCATGAGTCGTTTTAATCTGACCAGTAAAACGTCTTACCAAATCAACAAAATATTAAAAATTGGAATGTCTATTTTTGCCAACAGACGCAAGAATAACACATTTATGACTGATACTTACGGACTTATTAACCCTATATATTATTCACGTATCGCCAACCCTTACTTTGCTCCGTTTGACGAACAAGGAAACTACCTTTACGATTACGACGTAGTCAGAAGTAGTGAAACAGATGAAAAGCAAGGCTTTAATATATTCGAAGAACGAGCAAACACCAATAAAGAATCTGTCACCACAGCCATCAATTCTATCTTTGATGTTCAGCTACGTTTTAACGATCAGTGGAAAGTTTATTCACAGATTGGTGTGCAATGGGATCAATTGTCGCAAGAAGAATATGCCGGGATAAATTCATATAATATTAGGAATATACGTGAAACCAATAAATATTGGAAAAATGGTGTACAAACCTATCTTATACCAGAAGGAGGCATGCTTAAAACAACTAATAGTACAACCTCACAACTCACATGGAAAATCCAGGGAGAATACAAAAACACATTTGGGGATATACATGACATACAAATAATGGCTGGTTCGGAAATTCGCAAAAACTGGGTAGACAACCAAGCCTCAACCGGATACGGATATGATCCCAAGAAACTAACATTCCAGAATCTCATATTTAAAGATGAAGCACAAGCCAATGATTGGAATCTAAAAACTAAATCGTACAAGGAAAACGCTTTTGCTTCTTTCTTTGCCAATGGTTCATATACTTTAATGAATCGTTATACATTGGGAGGAAGTGTGCGCATGGATGGTTCTGATTTATTCGGAGTAGATAAGAAATACCGTTTCTTACCAATCTATTCGGTAAGCGGTTTGTGGCGTTTATCTAATGAATCGTTCATTAGACAATACAAATGGATTGATAATTTAGCTCTTCGCCTTTCTTATGGTTTACAAGGAAATATTGATAAGGGAACCTCTCCATTCCTAGTCGGGAAATATGATAATGTGAATATTTTACCTGGTTACAGTGAAGAAAATATTATTATCAATAGTGCTCCCAACAGTAAATTACGCTGGGAAAAAACTGCATCTTACAATTTAGGAATGGATTTTTCCGTACTCAATCAAGCCATTAATCTTAGTGTAGATTACTACTATAGAAAAGGAACAGACTTAATTGGTTCTAAAGCATTAGCTTTGGAAAATGGATTCACTAATATGTCTATAAACTGGGCTAGTATGGAAAATAAAGGTGTAGAAGTAAATCTGCAGACACGTAATATCACCACTAAAAACTTCTCTTGGTACACTACTTTCAACTTCGCATATAATCAAAATAAAGTACTAAAAGTACTTACAGATAAAAGCCAAGTGACTCCTAGTCTAGAAGGATATCCTGTAGGTGCAATCTTTGCCCTAAAAACAAAAGGTATAAATCCTGATACAGGGCAAATCTATCTTGAGAATAAAGAGGGCAAAGCTGTCACTGTGGAAGAATTATTTAGAATGACATCGAATGAAGACGGACTTGGCACTTACCAAATAGGACCGAATAGCGAAGAACAAAGAGATTTCTACAGCTATGTCGGAACGTCAGACGCTCCTTATACGGGCGGTTTTCTAAATACGTTCAATTACCGAAATTGGGAACTGAATCTGAATTTTTCATATAATTTTGGAGCACACGTAAAAACAACTCCAAGTTATAATGTGTCTGACTTAGATCCAGGACGCAATATGAATAGAGACATACTAGATAGATGGACGCCGGAAAATAAAACAGGAAAATTCCCTGCATTAGCAACGTATAACTACAATCCGGCTGACTACTACTTGTTCAGTACTCGAAATGACATTTACAGATCACTGGACATCTGGGTAAAAAAACTAAGCTTTGTACGCCTACAAAATATTCGTCTTGCTTATCGGGTGCCATCCGAATGGCTGCATAAACTAAGTATCGGCGGAGCAACTGTAGGATTAGAGGCTCGTAACCTATTCGTTATCAGCTCTAATTATGATAATTATATGGATCCGGAGTCAATGGGCAACTTATACTCTACCCCAGTTCCCAAATCCATTACCTTCAATCTAAGTCTTAACTTTTAAAAAATATATTATGACAAAGAAAATATATTATATATTCACATTAATAGGAAGCCTGTTATTATCTTCTTGTGATAGTTATTTGGACATACAGCCAGTAGGCCAAGTAATTCCCAATACGCTAGCTGAATACAGAGCTTTATTCACAACAGCTTACAATACAGCACTCAATGACAGAGGAATATGCGAAATCAGAACAGATATCGCAACCATATTACAGTCTGATGCCACTTCCAAAAATTCTTTAGGAGATGTTGAAAAATGGAATGATGTTAATCCGAATGCAAGTACGAGACAATTTGGATGGGCGGCCTATTATACCAATATCTATTATGCCAACGCAATCATCGATAAAAAAGATGAAATATCAGAAGGAAGCCAAGAAGATATTAATCAATTAGTTGGAGAAGCTTACCTCATGAGAGCATATATGCACTTTATATTGGTCAATCTTTATGGACAACCTTATACAGCTGCCGGAGCATTAGAAACCAAAGCAGTTCCTCTCAAACTCAATACTGATTTAGAAGAAATACCATCACGAAACACTGTAAAAGAAATATATACCTCCATATTGTCTGATATAGAAACAGCAAGGAAACTGATTAATAAAAAAGAATGGGAAGTTCAATATTCATACCGTTTCTCAACATTGTCAGTAGATGCTATGGAATCACGGGTATATTTATACATGGGTGAATGGGGCAAATCTTATGAATCTTCGGAACGTGTACTAGCCGGAAAATCAACATTAGTGAACCTAAACGATGAAGGAGACAAACTTCCTAATGAATTTACATCTGTAGAAATGATCACTGCCTATGAAATTTTCCCGAATAGCGATTATGCCGGATCACTCTTACTATACCCTGCATTTTTACAAGAATATGAGGAAGGAAAAGATCTACGCCCAAACAAGTACTATCAAGCAAATAAAAATGGAGATTATACTTCTATCAAAAGTGGTGAATCTAGATTCAAATGTACTTTCCGCACTGGAGAGTTTTATTTAAATTCAGCAGAAGCTGCTGCACATTTAAACAAATTGCCTGAAGCACGTTCACGACTTCTAAAGTTAGTAGAGAATCGTTATACACCAGAAGGTTATGAACAAAAGAAGAATGAAATAAATGCAATGAGCCAAGAAAAGCTAATCACAGAAATTCTGAAAGAACGCGCTCGTGAGCTTGCTTTTGAAGGACATCGCTGGTTTGATTTACGCCGAACTACCCGACCAGAAATCAAAAAAGAAATAGAAGATGTGACCTACACACTTGTACAAGATGACTCCCGCTATACATTGCGTATTCCACAAGATGCAATTGATGCCAATCCTGGATTATTAAACTAATAACATATTACCATCTATATTCTTATAGATATCACTAAATAACAAACTATAAAAAACTCTCTTTACCAAAAGCGTAAGGGGAGTTTTTTTATTCTGTCCACTAACTACTTTATATTTTATCTACACATCTCGTCCATCGCTAAATCTTTATCCCCCAAAAGAATTGCCGATTAACAGAAAATCCGTATCTTTGTAGCGACTTATTACGATTAATAACGTAGAAGCGTTTAGAATATTATCTCTATTCAGAATCTGGTAAATTCTTTAATTGGGGAGATAATGGCAACTAAGCGTTCACGTCTTTGTTATATGCAAGGGCGTGGACTCTGTTGTTCATTTCCCAATAGGTTTACCAGAGCCTTGAATAGAATGAACTAACGACGTCCACGCTTCTCTTGTATATATATGGTATCCGGACGCTTACCACACAAACAATAAAGAAAATGAGTAGCACTATTACAAAGTTCTTCGCTTCTTTTTTAGCTTATGGGGTAGCTAATAAGAAAAAGCGCTTCTCGGCCATTGGCCGTTTCTCTGAAGGATTGGCACCGGTTAAAGGAAAAATCCAATGGGGATACATTAATAAAGAATATGACATTGTCATTCCTCTAATGTATGAACGGGCTTTCTCGTTTAAAGAAGGATTAGGGATGGTAGTACTCAATTCTCAATACGGATTCATCGACCATACCGGACAAGTACAGATTCCGTTTAAATACGCAGCCGCTCACTCGTTTGAGCAAGAATGTGCACGAGTATGTCACGATGGATTATGGGGACTGATTGACAGACAAGGAAACTACATTCTTCCACCGACTTACAGTCAAATGGAGCAATTCGCGGAAGGATTAGCCCTCGTCTCACTACACAACAAAGTTGGATTCATTAATAAGAAAGGAGAAGTTGTCATTCCGCTGGAATATGATAATGGATGCTCTTTTTCTGAAGGATTAGCTGCCGTTTGCATTGAAAGCCAGTCGTCCAAGTGGGGATACATAAACAAAGATAATGAAGAAGTACTTCCTTTTAAGTACGATATCGCAGAACCCTTTTATAACAACATAGCTCGAGTGGGTCTCTATGGAAAAAGCATGAAAATCAACAAGCAGGGCAGTGAATGTCTATAAAACAACCACTCTACGCATTTATTCATCTCAACACGCGAAGACATTCTGTTCTAAAACATCCCCTTACGAACAACAACGTAAGGGGATTTTTCGTACTTTCGAACATGTTAAATCTTTAATACGCAACATTATGATTATCGGAGTACCAAAGGAAATCAAAAACAATGAGAACCGTGTAGGCATGACACCTTCGGGAGTGGCTGAAGTGGTAAAACAAGGGCATCGGGTATTTATCCAACATACAGCGGGAATAAATAGCGGTTTTCCGGATGAAGCATATCAAGCTGTCGGCGCACATATCCTGCCAACAATAGAAGATATTTACGCTACTGCCGAGATGATCGTAAAGGTGAAAGAGCCGATAATCACTGAATATAACTTAATAAGAAAAGGACAGTTACTATTCACTTATTTCCATTTTGCTTCCGACAGGGAGTTAACCCTTGCCATGCTCTCCAACAAATCAATATGCCTGGCTTACGAAACTGTAGAAGAAGCAGACCATACATTACCTTTATTAATTCCGATGAGCGAAGTTGCCGGACGTATGTCTATTCAGGAAGGTGCCCGTTTCCTAGAAAAACCGCAAGGTGGAAAAGGTATTCTTTTGGGAGGTGTACCAGGTGTTAAACCGGCTAAAGTATTAATTTTAGGTGGCGGAATCGTAGGTAGCAATGCTGCGCAAATGGCTGCTGGAATGGGGGCAGATGTCACTATTACAGATATAAATCTGGCACGTCTGCGCTATTTGAGCGAGACACTGCCGAAGAATGTAAAGACATTGTACGCATCCGAACTAAGAATCAGAAAAGAATTGCCGGATGTTGATTTAGTTGTCGGCTCTGTACTGATTCCCGGTGATAAAGCACCACATTTGATTACCAAAGAGATGCTTTCAATAATGCAGCCCGGCACAGTATTAGTAGATGTAGCAATCGATCAGGGAGGATGTTTCGAGACCTCTCACCCGACCACCCACAGTGCACCGACCTATATTGTAGACGGAATCGTTCATTATGCAGTAGCTAATATTCCGGGAGCTGTACCTTACACTTCCACCCTTGCACTAACCAATGCTACCCTCCCCTATGTGATAGCTTTAGCAAATAAGGGATGGAAAAAAGCCTGCAAAGAGAATCCAGCATTAGCACTCGGATTAAATATCGTAGAAGGAAAAATCGTTTATAAGGCCGTTGCCGACGTATTTGGTTTGAAGTACGATCCTATCAACCTGTAACTATGCATTTTCACCATACAGTAATATAAAGTCTTACAGAGTTCTTTCTTTTTTTCAAAGTAAGGCTATCTCAATGTCTTACGTCTTCGATTGATAACCTTTAAAAAACTCTGCAAGACTTTGTATTACTCTGTGGTGAGCTATATCTTTAAAATAAATAATCTTTCTTTGCCGCCCGTTGATAAGCCGCTACCAATTCGTTCATTACTTCTGCCACAGACTGCCGACGGGATATGATTGCCGAAACTTGTCCGATCTCCAATTCCCCTTCTTCCAGATCACCTTCAAAGATTCCTTTTTTAGCACGCCCCCGTCCTAATAAAGTTCTCAAATCTTCAGCACTAGCTCCACTATCTTCAGCCTTCTCCACCGCTTCGCGGAAAGCATTCTTTACCAAACGTGTTGGAGCCAGCTTTTTCAACAACAACTTAGTATCCCCTTCTCTGAGACTCAAGCAATAATCTTTAAATACCGAACTCGCTGAACTCTCTTCAGTAAGAGCAAAACGGGTTCCTATCTGCACCCCTTCGGCTCCCAACACCATAGCAGCCAATACTCCTTCCCCTGTGCCGACACCTCCTGCAGCTATCAAAGGTAATGTTGTAGCCTCACGTACAGCCGGAATCAAACAGAAAGTCGTTGTTTCTTCGCGTCCATTATGCCCTCCGGCTTCAAACCCTTCTGCCACTACCGCATCTACTCCAGCCTCCTCACATTTTACAGCAAAACGGGAAGAAGAAACAACATGAACAACCGTTATTCCACGCTCTTTCAACCACCCAGTCCACGTTTTCGGATTTCCGGCAGAGGTAAAAACAATCTTCACTCCCTCTTCCACCACAATATTCATAATCTCTTCTATCTGGGGATACATCAAAGGAATGTTTACACCAAAAGGCAATTTCGTGGCCGCATTACATTTACGGATATGCTCGCGTAAAGTGTCCGGATGCATGGAACCGGCACCGATCAATCCCAGTCCACCGGCATTGCTCACAGCAGAAGCAAGACGCCAACCGCTGCACCACACCATACCACCTTGAATAATAGGATACCGAATACCCAGAAGAGAAGTAATTCTATTCATAACCAATAATTTATCTATGTGTTAATATACTAAGATACCAATAATAGCGACAAAGCTATATAACAATGCGCCAACATAACAACACACAAATATACTAATTATTCAATTACAAACATTCTCTAGTCAGCACATTAGCGCATTGCTACATCAACACATCATTATAACGCCTTCAACGGGCAATCTGTTCAATTGGTTTATTTATCAACACAGTGGTAGAATCTCCATAAGTTCTCAACACTTCCAATGTGCGGGCACGGTTATCCCGTCCCGTCTTATTCCAGAAATCTTTTGTAAAGACAGCCATCAGGTCAAGTCCGCCGATAGTTCCACCATTGATATACACTCCACTCCCACCAAACAAGGGAATAGGTGCATCCATCACTACCGTGTTCACCATCATTCCGTTAGCACGTTCACCCAACTGACGGAAACGCACCCCACTCGCCTGTATCTCATCCAACGACTTACGCATTCCCTTTGCCATCGGATTGCGTGCCCAGTTTGAATAAGATCTTTGATGGCGTATCTCGTAGAAAGGATCACCCCGCCAGGTATTTTTATCGATCTTTATCTTCTTCTGATAGATGGGATCCCAGTTATAGCGGGTATTCGCTTTATATGGCATCAGAGTCAACATCACTTTCGGTTTAGGCAACGCTTCAGGAAGCGATTCGTCAGGCATCATCCAGCTTTTCTCCTCCGACATCCGGGGAGTACCCACTGCGCTTCCGAAATCAATCGACTTCACAGCATCCATATTTAAATGCAACTCCTGGTCACTCTCCAGCAATTTCTTCAAATGCAAAGAATCTTGCGCCGTCCATACTTGCGAATATGCAAATACAGCGGTCAGGCACAGTGCCATCGTTGTTATAACCCGTTTTAATCCATCCATTCTTTTTACTCTTTCATTACCTATATTTCGGAGCACTTCATATACATTTGTACGTATAAGAGGCTATCTTTTGAGCGTAATAATCCCCCTGTCAGCAGCAAAAGACTACTGATACAAACAAATATTCCCACATGAATGTTTCCTATTTTTTACTTTCCGAAGGCTCCTCCCCCTTTATTACCACCAACGATAACCCGATCCGCAAAGCGGCTCATCGTAGCACGGATCAATTGTCCATCTCGTTTTCGGATATTGGCGTTCTTCCCACCAACTACGATAACAAGCGGCTGCATCGAGTACTTCCTCATCGGTCAGGAAATAGATTGCTTCATAATTTTCAGCATTCGCCAATACCATTTTGCAACCTAATGACGGAGGTGTGCCCTGACGGATAGATTCAATCACCCAAAGCATACACTCACCCAACCGAATCTTACCGTTGTTCATATTATAAACCGACGGAAAAGAAGGGATAATAGTCAGATCTTCTGCATATTTTAAAAGTTCGGGGATATCCTCTTCCGTGAAATGAGGAACCTCCACCACCCCTTTTTCATTCTTCATCTTGTACGTACCCGACTTCAATTGCTTCACAAAAAGAGCAACATCCGGATTGTTATAATCCATTTCTTCGCTGGTGCATCCTGTAAAGGATACGATCAGGCAAACAGCCATCCACAGCATTAGTAGTGTTTTTTTCATTTTCATAAGGATTAATACGTCATGCGGAGTCCGCAAAGTAAATTAAAATTAGTCGGCCGTTTTGTTCGTACCGTAGCCAATTTCGAATCTGTCTTAAAATGATGCGAAACTCCGGGTTCGGCAAAAACAGCAAGTCGGTCATTAATCTTATAGTTGATTCCAATACCGGCAGTCACTGCCAGCTGGATAGGTTCTTCTTTAAAACTGTTGTCCGGTGCACCGGCAATACATTTATCGGCTATTCCTCCTACAGTAGCGTAAAGGTCGATTTTTTTCGTATCTACCAACGTCACGTTCACTTTAACGGGGATTCCCAGATAGTGCAAGTGCTGCCCTGCAGAACGGAGGTTCGAATAGAGCAATCCGGTTTCTATGCCAAGAAAATCGTTCAACTTACGCTCTACCGTCACCCCTGCGGAAACCGGCATTTTATAAGTACCGTTATCTGCCGGAAGTGCTGTACCCACTTGAACTTTCATCGCCCAGCGATGCTTTTTCACTGCTTTGGGTTGAGACATATCGACATTCGACTGTTCTTCCGAAGCGACAGATGATCCTGTATTACCGTTTGTTGCCTGCCAATAACCATTATGCCCCTGATTACCATATCGGTTGCCATTTCCCGTAGAAGTAGTGGAAGAAAAAGAAAACGACATAGAGAAAGTGATTGAAAGAGAATCTTCTTCCTCCGTATATTGCGACAGCATACCGTAAGATTTCGGAGCCGGTTTCGGCAACACCGGTTCTACCGGCAACGGCAACTGATTGACGCGTATTCCATCTCCATCCATCTGTCCTCCATTCGTCACGGCTATCTTTGTAAATGCTTCTTCCATTTCCTCCTTTGGAGAGAAATACAAGAAAGTAGCCGACGAGGCTGCCAAAACAAGCAATACAGATGCCGCAGCCGCTACACGGAAGAGCAGAATCCGACGACGATGCTGGCAAGCCACAGGAATTTCCTGCGAGAGCTCTTCCCAAAAGCCATCCCGTACACTCATCCCGGCATCAGCGAGACGCGTGCGAAACAGATCGGTTATTTCATCATTTTCTTTCTTCATGATTTCTATACTCTTTAATTCTTTTTGCTAACAAATATTTGGCCCGGTGCAGCTGCGAAGTAGATGAATGCTCTTTAATATGAAGCATCTTGGCTATCTCCTTGTGCGATTTCTCTTCAAACACATAAAGGTTGAAAACGGTTCGGCAACCATCCGGCAATTCGGCAATAAAAGCCATCAACTGCTCTTCGGAGATTCCAGCCCCTCCTCCCGAATCCGATATATCCGGTATATCGGGAAGCTGCTCTTCATGCACTACCAACTGGCTGACTCGCTTCTCCCGTCGCAGGAAATCGAGTGATTGAGTAACCATCACCCGGGTAATCCATGTACAAAGTGAAGACTCACCCCGGAACGAAAAGTTGGTAAAAATCTTGATGAAACCGTCATGCAGTACATCGTGCGCCGCATCCATATCGCCCGTATAGCGGAAACATACCGCCAGCATCTGCTTGGAATAGAGAGTGTAAAGTTCCTTTCGGGCTGAATCCTTTCCTGCCCGACAGCCCTTTATCAGTTCTATCTCGTTTTCCAAAGTCAATTACTTTTTTTTAAAATCGAACGTATGTCTGCGTCGTTTGCTCATTAGACGCGAGAGTTTGAGGAATGCTGCAAGGAATATTGCTAAAAGAAGTTAAAGGATAGATAATAATAAACGGGAAAGAAAAAACGATGAACGATAAACGGTAAATGATGAACAAAGCTGCGCATAATCATGCTACAAAATATCCACCGTTTACTGTTTATCGTTCACCGCTTACAGTTCACCGCTTATTATACTATCAGCATGCTTTGAAACTCATGTCCAGTCCTTTCACTGAATGAGTCAAAGCTCCTACAGAGATGAAGTCTACGCCACATTCGGCATACTCACGAAGAGTATCAAAGGTGATACCACCCGAAGATTCGGTTTCGTATTTGCCTGCTACCATCTCTACTGCTTTCTTTGTCATTTCGGGAGTGAAGTTATCAAACATGATACGGTCTACTCCGCCGAGATCAAGAACTTGTTGCAGTTCGTCGAAGCTGCGGACTTCTATTTCTATTTTCAGGTCTTTACCTTTTTCCTTGCAATATTCTTTGGCACGAGTGATTGCTTTGTCGATACCTCCGGCAAAGTCCACATGATTGTCTTTCAGAAGAATCATGTCGAACAGACCAATACGATGGTTTACTCCGCCACCGATTTTCACTGCCATTTTTTCGAGGATACGCATACCGGGAGTTGTTTTGCGGGTATCAAGCACACGGGTATTTGTACCTTCCAATACCTTTGCATATTTACGGGTCATTGTTGCAATGCCGCTCATACGCTGCATCACGTTCAACATCAGGCGTTCGGTTTGAAGTAAAGATTGCACTTTTCCTTCCACTACCATTGCTACATCACCCGGTTTCACTTCTGTTCCGTCATTGATAAACACTTCCACTTTCATGGTAGGATCAAAACGGTTGAAGATTTCTTTAGCTACTTCGATGCCAGCCAACACACCGGCTTCTTTGATAAGCAATTTTGATTTTCCCATTGCCGTAGCGGGAATACATGAAAGGGTGGTATGATCGCCATCACCTATATCTTCTGCAAAAGCAAGATCGATCAACTTGTCGATCAGTTCTTTTTCCTTATTCATTGATCTTGTCAATTCTTATTTGATGTATTAAATATTGATTCTGCACTTTCTTCAGGAAGCAGTTCACACGAAAGTTCCCATTAGTAGTAGCCAACGTACCGATAACGAAACTCGATTCGTCCCGTTTTCCCTGATGGTTCACATTAAATCCGCTGACTTTATTCTTCGTAAAGAATTCCTGCATCGCAGCTGTTGCTTTCTGTTTGTCAACGTTTGTCGAGCGACCTTGGAGCACCAGGTTTACCTTGTCCCCCATATACTTACTTAGCTCTTGCGAGCTTCCTCTTTTAAATGCCGTAATCACTCCTGCCGGTATCTCTTGCGCCATTAGCAACGAGAGGGAAAGAAGCAATGCGGTCATTCCTACGAGCACTCGTTTTTTCATAATTACAAGCTTTTAAGTTGAAGTTTAAAGGCTTAAACTTTCAACTAATGATAGGCAAAGGTAAGCATTAATTGCAGAATAACATAAAAAATGCCTATTTTTGTGCAATAATCAGAATTGTAGACGTATGAAAACAACCTTGCTCGTCGTAGGACGAACCGTAGAACAACACTATATAACTGCTATCAACGACTATATCCAGCGCACTAAACGGTCTATCACTTTTGACATGGAAGTGATTCCTGAATTGAAAAACACGAAGAGTCTTTCAATGGAAGTGCAGAAAGAAAAGGAAGGGGAACTGATATTGAAAGCTCTCCAACCGGGCGACGTGGTGGTATTGCTCGATGAGCACGGAAAAGAAATGCGTTCTCTGGAGTTTGCCGAATATATGAAGCGAAAAATGAACACGGTCAACAAACGACTGGTATTCATTATCGGAGGGCCTTATGGCTTTTCTAAAAAAGTTTATCAAGTGGCACACGAAAAGATTTCAATGTCCAAGATGACTTTCTCACATCAGATGATCCGGCTGATATTCGTTGAGCAGATTTATCGGGCGATGACTATATTGAATGGAGGGCCGTATCATCATGAATAGTAACTTATCTCATATACTATTATAAACGAGACAAAATAGACTTTTTAATTTCGTCCCAAGATACATCCACAAACATATAAGGCATTGGCTCCTCCTCCGCATCTTCAAAATAAGCTAAACTTTTCATAGCCATAAAAGAAGATGAGTCAGGATATTTTTGAGAATAGAAATCCAATAGATTTTTCAATGAATACTTTTTCAACAAAAAGTAAATATCTACAAAATCTTTTTTAGTACCTCTCCCTTCAATAGCAGTAATTTTCATTGCCGCAATATCTCTAGGACTTGCCAAACGTATCCCATCTTTATATACGACATCATCAAGCCAAGGATAAGTATAGTTCACGATATCTATTTTAACCTCATTCAATACGTAAATGTGTATATTCTTAGAATCATTTAAGATAGTCAGTGTCCCAAGTGTTCGCAAAGCTTCCTTCAAATCTTGAGAATCTACATTAATCTGACCAAAAAAATCCAAATCGACCGACTTTCGATGTCCTAATTGCAAAGCTAATGCAGTACCACCGACTAGACGAGTATTACAAAGTACAGGTAACTGTTGCAACTTTTTTAAAAGTTCCAGTGTTGTGGATTCGACCGTTGATAAGTGTAACATCTAAATTGTTCTTTAGGAGTTTGTGAAATGGCAGAAAGATAAGCTAAAGCCCGAGGCTCCAATTCACGAAACCCCTTAGCTATTTCGACGATTCTCCCAAGTCCATAATATTGTTTTACAATATTCCAATCTTGCAACATACCATATTCAAGCACTCTCTTTATTATATATTGTGAATGCTTCTCCATATCCAAATCATCTTTATTGACATCCCAAAAAAGATATGTTGAAAATCGAGTAATATATTCTTCCATTATCTATCGTATTGCAATCCTTAAATATGACAAAGATAAAAATAAAAAATGAATCGAACGCAAGCTAACAGCTATATTTCACAAAACTGTATTATTCTCTTCTTCATAGATTTTATTAAAAACTCTACAAAGTTTTTTTTCATCCGCAATTAGTTGACGAAGTTCTGCCAACCGTCCGGCATTATCCGATTGGGGTATCCATAACGTCAGATACCCTCCTTCTGCATATTTTTCAGTTAGATGTTTCCGAAAACGGGCATATTGCTCTTCTTTATCCATCTCCGGATAATGAGACAGCCCATATTGTACGGTACGGCGTAAAGTGACTTCGGGATCAATAATTCGGTCAGCCTCGGCAACAATCATTCCATAGATTGTTCTGGGAGCCTGTTTATTGGAAGCCCGATGATCTTCTATCGCCTCTTTCATCTGCAACAGCTGCTCATCCGTAAACCAACGCCGCAAAGTTTCGTCGGCTAACAACACTTTGCCGGAGGTTATATGATGAAATTCACGTCCTTCATACAACCCCAGGTCATGATAAGCAGCGATGACATAAACCATCGAATAATCGACTTCATAATGCGTCGCTAATTTCAGACTTTCCTCAATAACCTTTTCTACATGGTCAATTTGATGCGCTTTATCAAAGTTAGCGTATTGAGGAATAATACTTTGCCGAACATAGTTTTGCAATTCAGCAGGCACATGATGAGTCATATTCGATCTTTTTAGCTAGTGAATTCTTTTATTTATATTATTCCCGATTCATCAAACGATGTTCTGCCATCTGTTCGAACTTTGTTCCCGGACGACCATAATTGGCATACGGATAAATGGAAATACCACCACGAGGAGTAAATATTCCCGTTACTTCTATGTATTTGGGATTCATCAATCGGATAAGATCTTTCATTATGATGTTCACACAATCTTCATGAAAAGCACCATGACTGCGGAAACTGAAAAGGTATAGTTTCAAACTTTTGCTTTCTACCATTTTTATATCAGGAATATAGCTGATACGTATTTCAGCAAAATCCGGTTGCCCTGTGATAGGACACAGACTTGTGAACTCCGGGCAGTTAAAACGTACCCAATAGTCATTTTCAGGATGCTTATTATCAAAAGCTTCCAATACTTCAGGAGCATAATCTTGCTTATACTCGGTCTTTCTTCCTAATAAAGAAAGTTGGTCTTTTAATTCTGTCATTGTACTCGTTAACTACAATCCCTATCCTAGATAAAAAAACACATTTCCTCTTTCACCTATCACTGGCCAGTCTCAAACGCTCTATTCATCGATGTTTCAGTGGTGAAAGATTCGTTTTACAACCTATCACCGCATCTATCACCTATCACCATCAACTCTTAACCCACGGTTGCTTTATCCGCAGCTTACTTGTTACAGTTTGTTTCACGCCTTGGAACTAATAGTTTCAAGTAACAGAAACTTTAGTTTCCCACTGCTGAAACTCTAGTTTCCTACCGTTGGAACTTTAGTTTCAAGCTGCTGAAACTAAACTAAGCCAATACATTCCAGGCAGAAGCTACTATCTTCTATTAATTGAAACTTACCGGCGACAATAGATGTGACGGCAAAATATCAAGTTTTGTTGCTGTCACCACTTGCTGTCACAAACTATTTATTTTATAATCAACTGTTTAACAACAATGTGACAGATGACAGCAAGAAAATGCATTTTAATCTCTATGTAGAGATATTATTGATTCTTACTTTTTAAATACTTCTCCAATCCTTCCCGGCGTAACGTACAAGCCGGGCAATGTCCGCAGCCATCTCCTTGAACACCATTATAGCATGTCAAAGTCTCGGTGCGAATCAGTTCCATTACTCCCAATTCGTCGGCCAACGCCCATGTCTCTGCTTTATCAATCCACATCAAAGGAGTATGAATTACAAACTGTTCATCCATAGCCAAATTGAGAGTCACATTGAGAGACTTGATAAACGCATCCCTACAATCGGGATAACCGCTGAAATCCGTTTGGGAAACTCCCGTTACCAAATGATTAATACCACGTTCACGGGCATACACAGCCGCAATACTCAAAAAGAACAGGTTACGTCCCGGAACAAATGTATTGGGAACACTATCTGCCGGCTTTTCCTGATCCATCACCATGGTGGTATCGGTCAATGAATTATGGCCTAACTGTCCGATGAAAGAAACATCCATCACATCAAATTCCACTTCCGCTTTCCGGGCTATCTCCCGCGCAAGTTCCACTTCTTTCTGATGCTTCTGACCATACAGAAAACTCAAGGCATATACTTTCTTAAAATTGCGTTTTGCCCAAAACAAGCAAGTGGTAGAATCCTGCCCACCACTAAACACAACCAATGCTGCTTCTCTATTCATATTCTATATTAAATATCTTTGATTTTCAACACATTATAAGAGATATCCGTGTCGTAAACATCACTACCATCTATTTTCTTGATTGCTTTCACCACACGGATCGTTACCGGGAGGATCATCACCTCATACAAGGATTTCAGTACAATCTGAATCCCCATCATGATAAGCAATTCTTTCCAAGCAATGACACCTCCAAAAGCTACCGGGAAGAAAATCAATGAATCGGCAGTTTCACCCACCACAGTCGACCAAATGGCACGGGCTGAAAAGTTACGTCCCTGACTGGCTACTTTCATTTTACTCATCACATACGCATTAAGAAACGAGCCTACCAAAAAGGCCATCAGACTGGCAGCCACAATACGAGGAGCCATACCGAACACAAAATCAAAGTGCTCTTCACCTTCCCAAAAAGGAGCAGCAGGAATGGCAACAGCTATCAACCCAAGAGCGACCACAAAGAAGTTCATAGCAAAACCACTCCAAATGATAAGGCGCGCTTTCTTGAATCCCCAAACCTCGGCGATACAGTCATTTATAATATAAGAAATAGGAAAAACCAATAATCCGGCTGTCACGGTCAAACTACCGATCTGGATTACTTTCGTTTCAAGAAGATTGGCTGCAATAAGGCAAACGTTAAAAAGGATACCCAGCAGCATAAAGGGTACAGATACTTTTTCTTTCATAATTCCTGTTTTTTACGTGGTGTTCTAGAATACACGACCGCTATTCACGGCATCAAATGTCTTTTTATTCTTTTGCGCTGCAAAGGTATAGGAAAAACTATGAAAAAGCAAAAGAAATCCGATGATTGACATACATTTCATTGAAAAGACATAACTTTGCCAAATACAGAGCTTAATGTTTGTATCAAAGATTAAACTTATAAACTATATTTAAAGAAACGATATCTAAATCATGGCAAAAGAAAATAAAAGCAATATCATCATCTACCAAAGTGAAGACGGGCAGACACACATAGAAGTGCAGATGGACGAAGATACCGTATGGCTATCCCAACAGCAAATGGCCGACCTTTACCAAACGTCTCGAACAAATGTGGTAGAACATATTAAGCACATTTATGAAGATGGTGAACTTGTTGAAGAGTCAACCTGTCGGAAAATCCGACAGGTTCGACAAGAAGGAGCGCGCATGGTTGAAAGAGAAATTCCTCACTACAATCTTGATATGATAATATCTTTAGGCTACCGAATAAATTCAATTCAAGCCACACACTTCCGTCAATGGGCAACGGCACGCCTTAAAGAATATATCATCAAAGGCTTTACCATGGATGATGAACGATTGAAGCAGATGGGAGGAGGCTATTATTGGAAAGAGTTACTCGACCGCATCCGTGACATCCGATCGTCTGAAAAGGTGATGTATAGACAAGTACTTGATATCTATGCTACTGCCGTAGATTACGATCCCCACGCCAAACAATCTATTGAATTCTTCAAGATTGTTCAGAATAAGCTACACTTTGCAGCCCACGGACATACAGCTGCAGAAGTTATTTATGAACGAGCCGATGCCGACCAACACATGATGGGACTAACTTCCTTTAAAGGCGACCATCCGACCTTGCGCGATGCAAAGATAGCCAAGAACTACTTGAGCGCAGAAGAACTCAAAGTGCTGAACAACCTTGTCTCCGGATATTTTGATTTTGCCGAAGTACAAGCTATCAAGCACCGTCCAATGTACATGAACGATTACATCAAACATCTGGATGCCATACTGTCTTCTACGGGAGAAGTTCTATTGATGGATGCCGGTATGATAAGTCATGAACAAGCTATGGATAAAGCTGAAACAGAATATCGCAAGTGGGAAGTACGCACGCTTTCACCCGTAGAACAAGCCTACCTCAACAGCATCAAAACACTGAATTATAAAACTAAAAAGAAAGGATGACTAAAAAAAAATGAAAACTCTCTATGAACAATCCTTTTCAGACGACTACAGTGAAAGAAAAAGCTATAGAAGCAGCCCATACCGCACAAGTAACTGTCCAAAAGGCTAAACACAGAGTACAGGAAATACTGGATTGACAATAAAAAAGAGCCTTCCCATCAGCGTCGTATTCTGACAGGAAGGCTCATCACTTTGACCTTAAAACACATCACTCAATTAAAAAGGCGCATCAGGAAGAGAAATCTTTCAATTCCTCTTTCAACCGTTTACGGATGAAAAACAGACGGCTCTTCACCGTTCCCATCGGCAATCCTAATTTCTCGGCAATTTCTCTATACTTAAATCCAGCTACAAACATCTGAAAAGGCACTTTCATCTCTTCCGGTATGGAATGTATCACCCTATACAACTGTTTCATATCGTATGTAAATTCGAATCTGTCAGCATCCTCATCTTCTATCAGATGTTGTTGATTGATGGAGTAACTATCATCAATCAAGTTCATTTCGCGAACTGTACGACGATAGTTGTTCACGAAAATATTACGCATAAGCGTATACATCCATCCTTTCAGATTTTTGCTATACGTAAACTTCTCCTGATTATCTAATGCCTGCAACAAACAATCCTGAACCAAATCATTGGCAGATTCGCGATCTGCCGTCAATTTATATGCGAAGCGATGCAAATCCGGTTGTATCGCTAATATTCCTTTCGTAAAATCTACTTTTTCCATCGTCGTATTTCTTTTATCTAAATTAGTACGTTACAAAGATCCGCTTTTTTAGAATCATTATAAATAGCAATTCTTCCGATTAGTTTGGCAATTTTTCCTTTGCCCCTCTCAACCATTTCTTTTTTTAGTTGTTGATTGGGCATTCACCTAAAACTTAACTCATAATGAAAACAAGCTTTAAAATGGTAGCCATGCTACTGGGGATAGGAATTTTCCCCCTCTGTGCCCATGCACAAAAGAAGGTAATCATCGAAGATGAAGAACCCAACTCGATCATGTTTGTCTCGAAGAACAAAGCAGGAGATGAAATCATCCGAATCATGAACGACCGTTCACAGATGCGTTTTCACGACCCCAATGCTCCCCGCTTCCTGCTCACTGACCAGAAAGGGAAATTCGCCCTCGGTATCGGAGGATACGTTCGTGCAACGGCAGAGTATGATTTTAACGGTATCGTTAATGATGTAGATTTCTATCCGGCATTGATACCACAACGCGGAAGCGGCAATTTTGCAAAGAACCAATTCCAGATGGACATCACCACTTCCACCCTGTTCCTCAAATTGGTAGGACGTACCAAACATTTGGGAGACTTCGTAGTTTACACTGCCGGAAACTTCCGTGGCGATGGAAAGACCTTTGAATTACAAAACGCTTACGCACAATTCCTCGGTTTCACCATCGGGTACAGCTATGGTTCGTTCATGGACCTCTCCGCACTGCCTCCAACTATCGACTTTGCAGGGCCTAACGGATCAGCCTTTTACCGCACTACGCAATTAAGCTATATGTGTGATAAGTTGAAAAACTGGAAGTTTGGTGTTTCTATGGAAATGCCTTCAGTAGACGGAACAACCAACAATGATTTGTCTATCAACACCCAACGGATGCCTGACTTTGCCACTTCCGTACAGTATAACTGGAACAGCAACAGCCATATTAAATTAGGAGCCATTATCCGCAGCATGACTTATTCGAGCAATGTGCATGAGAAAGCCTATTCTGCTACTGGCTTCGGTCTGCAAGCCTCTACAACCTTCAATATTACCAAGAAATTGCAGGCATACGGACAATTTAATTATGGAAAAGGTATCGGTTCCTACCTGAATGATTTAAGCAACCTGAACGTAGACATCGTCCCCGATCCTGACAAGGAAGGAAAAATGCAAGTTCTTCCGATGCTGGGATGGTATGCAGGATTGCAATACAATCTTTGCCCGAGCATCTTTATATCCGGAACATACAGTCTGTCCAGACTTTATTCTGAAAATGGATACCCTAGTGAGAATCCCGAATCCTATCGTAAAGGACAATATCTGGTAGCCAATGCTTTCTGGAATGTAAGCAGCAATCTGCAAGTCGGCGTTGAATATTTGAGAGGATGGCGCACTGATTTCAGTTCCGCAACCCGCCATGCCAACCGGTTGAATATGCTGGTGCAGTATTCTTTCTAAACTGACATAATAATAAAACAAAAAAGCCGTCTCAACACCATGTTCGAGACGGCTTTTCTATATATAAAGGATTAGAAATTTAGAACTTATAGTTCACGCTCACACCAAACACTTTATTAGTACGGCTGTAAACGTCTTTATCCACTAATGATGCCATCGATGTTGCCTCTAAACCACGTGGTTTTTCTTTAGTGTAATCACTATATGTAGTCCAGAAATAAGCTACATCAAGGCTCAATGCCTGAGTAAAATTGATACGACCTCCAAAACCTACTGAATAAGAGTCACAAGAAAAACTTGTATCTGATTGGAAAGCGTCGCTCAAACCGTAGTCTGTTTTCTGATAACCTCCACTAACAGTGAATAATTTGTTAATATCCCACTCAACACCAGCCAAATACTCGTGTGTACCATGTTTCAATGTTTTCTGTTTGCCATCTGCCATACCAGCATTCTTATCATCAAAGAAGTGATATTCTACTGAAGCCCGAAGTGAAGGCAAAAACTCATAACTTGCTGCAACAGAAAGCATAGAAGGAAGGTCACTTGGTGTATTCACACCATTCGCATAAGGTGCCATAAAATCCGCCGCTGCATCTGGAAACTCACGCGTATGCGTATCATTCTCAATATTCATATTAGCTTTGAATTCATACTTCGCCGCCAAATTCAATTTGCCAAATTTAGCATCTACACCAATAATAGGCGTCAACCCCCAACCTGTCTGGTCACAATCAAGCTCAATCTTTGTATTATCAAGTTTTTGAAGCAAAGGTCCTGATTGCGCCTGTGCTGCCTGAGTTGCTTGTTCCAAGCTCATACCAGGATTAGCAGCCATGATTTGTTGTACCATGGCAGCACCTAATTGTTGAGCCACACCATCTTTCAAAGCAATATTCAAATAACCTTTATACCCGCCTGTAAAATAATTCATACGAGCACCGGCAAAAACAGAAAAATGCTTATTAATCTTATAACTTGCTCCTAACTGGAAACCGTAAATATACTGACGACCTTCCATAGCTGAATTAATATTGTACATATTAGGTTTCAGTATTCCCCCACTCGCAGAAGTTGCCAAACTAATAGCAGCAGCATCAAACATAGGCAAACCATTATCAAAAGAAGCTTTTCCGCCACCACCAACAATAGCAAAGCTACCGGAAAATGCCCAGTCACCTTTTTTATATACAGCATGTATGGAAGGAATAACGGGAGCAGAAGCTTTTCCTTCATAATTACGCACAGTGGTCTGTCCATCCATAGTCCATAAAGGACTTGTAGCAGCTATATCACGAGTCTGATATGCACTTTGAATAGTAAGCGCTACTTGAAGACCATCTTTGGGAAGAAATGCCAGTCCGGCAGGATTACTATAAACTCCATCAACATCAATGGAAGCGCCGCGGGCTATCATGCGCAAGAAAGCAGCATTCTGATTCGTATTGGTTAGATAATCTCCGGCAAAAGTTGGAATTGAAACGATCAACATTGCAAGACCAATCAACGAAATTTTTCTCATCTAAATCTTTTTTTAATTATTTCGGGCGCAAAGATACGATATTATTGCACACGAGAGATACGTTTGTGCATTTATTTTCGTTTAGCCTCCTATTTTAATTGAAAAAGTAAACTGTTTCTAATGAAACAATTCACATTTATAACCCCCAAAAGGATAAACAATTCACCCTATTTTAGCGTTTACTAGTAAGCAATAAAAACTGAAAATATTATGGCCTATACAATTGCATTTTTCGGCACAAAGCCTTATGACGAGTCCTCTTTCAATGACAAAAACAAAGAGTTTGGATTTGAGATACGCTACTATAAAGGACATCTGAATAAAAACAACGTACTACTGACACAAGGAGTGGATGCAGTCTGTATCTTTGTGAACGACGTTGCCGACGCAGAAGTAATCCGTGTGATGGCGGCAAACGGAGTGAAGCTACTGGCATTACGCTGCGCCGGATTTAATAATGTAGATTTAAATGCTGCCTCCGCTGCCGGAATCACCGTAGTGCGGGTTCCCGCTTATTCTCCCTATGCTGTTGCAGAATACACGGTAGCACTTATGCTATCGCTAAACCGCAAAATACCTCGCGCCTCCTGGCGTACCAAAGACGGTAATTTCTCCCTGCACGGTCTGATGGGATTCGATATGCACGGGAAAACAGCAGGTATCATCGGCACAGGAAAAATAGCGAAAATATTAATTCATATCTTAAGAGGTTTCGGCATGAACGTACTGGCTTACGACCTCTATCCGGACTACAACTTCGCCCGTCAAGAACAAATAGTTTATACTTCACTGGACGAACTATACCACAATTCGGATATTATCTCCTTACACTGTCCGCTCACTGAAGAGACCAAATACCTGATAAACGACTACTCCATCAGCAAAATGAAAGACGGAGTAATGATTATCAATACCGGTCGCGGGCAACTGATTCATACCAATGCGCTGATTGAAGGACTGAAGAACAAGAAAATAGGTTCCGCAGGACTGGACGTATACGAGGAAGAAAGCGAATACTTTTATGAAGATCAATCCGACCGCATCATCGACGATGATGTACTCGCCCGTTTGCTCTCGTTCAACAATGTAATCGTCACCTCTCATCAAGCTTTTTTCACACATGAAGCAATGGAGAATATTGCCGTAACCACCCTGCAAAACATAAAAGATTTTATCAATCACAAGCCTTTATTAAATGAAGTGAAGAAATAAAACTTTTAAGCCGCTTTCTTTGTTTACCAAACATATAAACAAATAAGAGAAAGGACAGTTTTTATGAAAAAAGTAATACATAAAGCAGATACAAGAGGACATTCCCAGTATGATTGGCTGGATAGTTATCACACTTTCAGTTTTGACGAGTACTTCGACTCCGACCGTATCAATTTTGGTGCTCTCCGCGTATTGAATGATGATAAGGTTGCGCCCGGACAAGGTTTTCAGACTCACCCGCATAAGAATATGGAAATCATTTCCATTCCTCTGAAAGGACATCTGCAACATGGAGACAGCAAGAAGAACAGCCGCATTATTACTGTCGGAGAAATTCAGACAATGAGTGCGGGAACAGGAATCTTCCATAGTGAAGTAAATGCAAGTCCGGTAGAACCGGTGGAATTCCTGCAGATTTGGATTATGCCGAGAGAGCGGAACACACGTCCCGTTTATCAGGATTTCAGCATTACAGAACTGGAGCGTCCGAACGAACTGGCAGTCATCGTATCTCCCGACGGTAGCACACCTGCTTCCCTTTTGCAAGATACCTGGTTCTCCATCGGCAAAGTAGAAGCCGGAAAGAAATTAGGTTATCACATGCATCAAAGTCATGCAGGCGTCTATATCTTCCTCATTGAAGGAGAAATAGTAGTAGACGGTGAAGTGTTGAAACGTCGTGACGGCATGGGTGTTTACGATACGAACAGCGTTGAACTGGAGACATTAAAAGACTCACATATTCTATTAATAGAAGTACCTATGTGATATCATCATTAAAAATAATAAACTAAAGCTGCCAGATAATCTTATGGCGAAATTAAACATAGCAGATATCCGACAGGAATATACGAAAGGCGGGTTGCGGGAAAGTGAACTTCCCGGCGACCCGCTTTCGCTTTTCAGTCGTTGGCTGCAAGAAGCGATTGACGCAGAGGTGGACGAACCGACTGCGGTCATTGTAGGAACTGTATCCCCCGAAGGGAGACCGTCCACACGTACAGTATTGTTAAAAGGACTCCATGATGGAAAATTTATCTTTTATACCAATTACGAAAGCCGCAAAGGCAAACAATTGGCACAAAACCCATCTATCTCCCTCTCTTTTGTCTGGCACGCTCTCGAAAGACAAATACATATAGAAGGAATAGCGACGAAAGTTTCACCGGAAGAATCGGATGAATACTTCCGGAAACGTCCTTATAAAAGCCGGATTGGCGCACGAATTTCTCCGCAAAGTCAACCGATAGCAAGCAGAATGCAATTGATACGATCCTTCGTCAGAGAAGCCGCCCGATGGATTGGAAAAGAAGTGGAAAGACCTGATAATTGGGGCGGATATGCCGTCACACCTACAAGGATTGAATTCTGGCAAGGACGCCCCAACCGACTGCACGACCGCTTTCTATACACCCTACAACCGGACGGTGAATGGAAAATCAGTCGTCTTGCTCCTTGATTTCGTCGATTTTTCTTGGCAACTCCAACGAGAATACGTAATATTGCAACCATAAAATAGTCAGCTATGACACTGGATTATATTTATCACAGCGGTTTCGCCATCGAAATGGAAGGTGTAACCATTATCATCGATTACTACAAAGATTCTTCCGAAACGGAACACAACCGGGGAATCGTGCATGATTATCTCCTGCAAAGGCCGGGTAAACTGTACGTATTGGCCACCCATTTCCATCCCGACCACTTCAACCGTGAAATATTGACTTGGAAAGAGCAACGCCCCGACATTCAATACATCTTCTCCAAAGATATTCTGAAGTCCCATCGTGCCAAAGCCGAAGATGCTTTCTATATTAAAAAAGGAGAAACATACGAAGACGACACGATCCGCATCGACGCCTTCGGATCAACAGATGTCGGCAGTTCGTTCCTTCTTCACCTACAAGATTGGAGTATCTTCCATGCCGGCGACTTGAACAACTGGCACTGGAGTGAAGAATCGACCGAAGAAGAGATACGAAAAGCCAATGGTGATTTCCTTGCAGAAGTTAAATATTTAAAAGAAAAAGTGCCTAACATCGATCTAGTGCTATTCCCGGTGGATCGGAGAATGGGAAAAGATTACATGAAAGGAGCAAAACAGTTCATCGAACAAATAAAAACTACTATATTTGTGCCCATGCACTTCAGTGAAGATTATGAAGGAGGAAATGCGCTTCGTAGTTTTGCAGAAAATGCAGGATGTCGTTTTATCAGCATCACCCGTCGGGGCGAAAGTTTTGAGATTACCAAATAAACACATTATAATTATGAATAAATTTACGATTCTGTTTCTTACTATGTTTCTCGCATTGCCGATGGCAATGAAGGCAGATTCTGCAAAAGAGAAGAAAGATGACACCAGGTACCTTGTAGGAGCTGTTCCTGAAGTAGAAGGTAAAGTCGTATTTTCCAAAGAGTTCCAGATTCCCGGAATGAGTCAGGCACAAATCTACGACACAATGACAAAGTGGATGGATGAACGTCTGAAAGAGAATAAAAACATCGATAGCCGCATTGTTTTCTCCGACGAAGCAAAAGGAACAATTGCCGGTATTGGAGAAGAATGGATTGTTTTCAGCTCCAGTGCCCTGTCATTAGACCGTACATTAGTTAACTATCAGATTACCGTTACCTGCAAACCCGGAAACTGCCTGGTAGAGCTTGAAAAAATCCGTTTTACTTATCGTGAAACAGAAAAATATAAAGCCGAAGAATGGATTACTGATAAATATGCGCTCAATAAAGCTAAGACTAAATTAGTACGTGGCTTGGCTAAATGGCGTAGAAAAACTGTAGACTTCGCCGATGATATATTTATGGATGTAGCAGTAGCTTTCGGAGCACCTGATACCCGTCCGAAAACAGAGAAAAAGAAGAAAGAAGAAGAGCAAAAAACTCCATCAATCGTTGCAGCCGCAGGTCCGATTGTCATTGGTGGCGCAGATAAAAAGACGGACATAAAAGTGACAACTGGCGAACCAGCTCAAACCACTGTTCCTGCTGCAACTCTCACTCCTGCTACTCCTGCAGGCAAGGCTTCCGCTGATATGCCGGGTTATATAGAAATTGATTTGAAACAAATCCCGGGTGAAGTATATGCTTTGATGGGAAGCGGAAAATTAGTAATCAGCATCGGAAAAGATGAGTTCAACATGACCAATATGACTGCAAATGCTGGTGGCGCACTTGGTTATCAATCAGGAAAAGCAGTTGCCTATTGCACGCTTTCACCCGATCAAGCTTACGATGCAATAGAAAAGGCAGATAGCTATACATTAAAATTGTACGCTCCAAACCAAACAACACCTTCGGCTGTTATCGAATGTAAGAAAATGCCTTCACAGACAACTCCGCAAGCCGGACAACCGCGCACGTATGTTGGAGAAATCGTGAAGCTCTTAATGAAAAAATAAAGAAAATCGCAACAATGGAAATAAAAAGTAAATTTGACCATTTTAATATCAACGTCACTAATCTGGAGCGGAGTATCGCTTTTTATGAAAAAGCACTCGGCTTAAAAGAACATCATCGGAAGGAAGCATCCGACGGCTCGTTCACGTTAGTCTACCTGACTGATAACGAAACAGGTTTCTTGCTGGAATTGACGTGGTTGAAAGATCATACTGCTCCATACGAACTGGGAGAAAACGAAAGCCATCTCTGCTTTCGTGTAGCCGGCGATTACGATGCAATCAGAGCTTATCACAAAGAAATGAATTGTGTATGTTTTGAGAACACGGCCATGGGGCTTTATTTCATCAATGACCCGGACGATTACTGGATTGAGGTACTTCCACAAAAGTAAGAGAGGTTGTTTCAAAAGTCCCTAAAAAGAAAAATCACCCTTACTACAATTTGGAGTGGCCCCAAAAGCTAAACAGATTAAAAAGGGACATTTAATAAATAAAAAAGATAAGGCAACTAATTCACTGCGAGTTAGTTGCCTTTTTTTTTGTATTTCTAAGCAGAGATATTCAATAAATGTCTCTAAAAATTAACAAGATTGATAAAGAGTCCGGTTTTGCATCGGGCTCTTCCCTTTTAACCTTGACTTGACTCTACTATTATTGTACTACTCTATAATATTCCTCTAAGGCTTTTCGGACAGCCTATGCTGTTTCTAAAAAACAAAGCATAATCCTAAAATTGCCGACAGTATGAAAAAACAACCAGGAACAAATTGGTTAACAAGCAGCCTCATTAGTTGCATTCTGGGCAACACAAACATATCATTCGCCTTACCTTTATCATACAATATGGTAACCTTATCATCTATATGATACTGTTTTGGATAAAGATAAATGTTATTTTCCTCTCCACTCTTTAGATTAGAAGGAAGAAATTGGCAACACTTTTCGTCTTCTCCCTCCAATTTATATTTTATTTTTGGTATACATACATCAGTAATATTCATACCATCAGACTTTACCTGTGTCTCTATATCCACTACCTTTCCATGTGTTTTCCTGTCATACGATTTTATTATCCTGCAATGAAGCATCCACAAGAGTCCCATTTTCAGAATTAGAAAAGCACCCCGCAACATAAGTACAACAGATACTACACAAATTATTATATTTATAACCATACTTTTATTTCTTATGACGGCTAGCTCTCTTCTTCCGGATATCTGCTTTCATCTTCGCTGCACCCGAACCATGCTGTCCACGAATATACGTCGCTTTTTTCGCTTTCGTCTTCACTTTTTCCTCTTCTTTGGGCTTATCTTTCTTACCTTTAAAAACGATTCCACCCATGATTGCTTCTTCTATACTCATATAATCATTTATTAGTATTCAACATTTCCGACGGCAAAGATAACCCTTTTCTGCGGATTTATTTATCTTTGCAGAGTTAACAATCGTAACCACCAATGGCAACAACAACTCTTTCTGCAGAAAAGGACCCGATGGGAGCCGCTATTTCTGATTATTTCAACCATCACAGAGCTGATCGTTTGCGGGTATTCTCTTCCCAATTCGAAGAAGATGAAATTCCCGTCAAAGAATTGTTCCGTAGTATACAGTCTATGCCTATATTAGAGCGTACCGCCCTACAAATGGCTACAGGACGAATATTGGACGTAGGTGCCGGAAGCGGATGCCATGCACTGGCACTTCAGGAAATGGGAAAAGAAGTGTGTGCCATTGATATTTCTCCGTTATCCGTCGAAGTGATGCAACAACGCGGAGTGAACGATCCGCGCCTCATCAACCTTTTTGACGAAACATTTACCGAAACATTCGATACGATCCTGATGCTTATGAATGGTTCCGGAATTATCGGAAGACTGAATAATATGCCCGGATTCTTCCAACGAATGAAACGTATTCTCCGTCCCGGCGGATGCATACTCATGGATTCCAGCGATTTGCGCTATCTTTTTGAAGAAGAAGACGGCAGCATAGTCATCGATCTGGCCGGAGATTATTATGGAGAGATTGACTTCCAAATGCAATATAAAGATGTAAAAGGAGACACATTCGACTGGTTATATATAGATTTCCAGACTCTTAGCTTATACGCTTCCGAATGTGGTTTTAAGGCAGAACTGGTGAAAGAAGGAAAACATTACGATTACCTTGTCAAACTTAGTATTGCTTGAAAAGCTCATTATTATATAGTGACGGTATGTGTTCCGGATAGCGTCACTATATAACCCAAATAGTGACGCCATCACATCAGGATAGCGTCACTATTTTTATATGCTCATAAATGCTCCGTCAAAAACGCCTAATGAAGGCTTTCTTTCATTTCAGCATCTCATTAATCTTCTGTACAAGAGAAGCAAACTCTTCTTCATTATACAAACGAGTCAGTTTTACAATTCTTCCTTCCTTATCAACTAACACATTTCTTGTTATTCCGGATTCACGCAATGCATATTTCGCAAAAATATCAGCTCCCGGATCCAGTCCTAACGGATAAGTCACTCCGGTAGATTTAGCAAAAGCCAATACTTTATCAAGTGGTTCGTCACGGTCAATGCCAATTAAAGCAAAGTCTGCATTATTTTTATGCTTTAACCAAATATCCTTCTCAATAAATGGCATTTCTTTACGACAAACTCCACACCAACTTGCAGTAAACTGCAACATGACAACCTTACCACGAAGGGAAGATAGACTCACTTGTTTACCATCTGTCAGGGTAATCGTAAAGTCCGGAGCCATCTCTCCTACCCGAACAATATATCCTGTACTATCTGCCTGAACAGATATAGTATCTGCAGCTACTTCTACACTATCTGTTGCAACTTCTACATTTGCCGTCCCCTTTTTCTGTCCGGAACAAGCCCATATACCTATGGCTAAAATCGCCATACCACATACATTCATAATTTTCATTTTCATCTAATCATTGGTAACTTTGCAAATATAAAAAAAGTATGCGATGTATTTGCATTTTTAAAAGAAATTCATACCTTTGCACCCGCAAAAGAAAAACGCCTCTTTAGCTCAGTTGGCCAGAGCACGTGATTTGTAATCTCGGGGTCGTTGGTTCGAATCCGACAAGAGGCTCTCCTATAAAAATGTTGTTTATCCGATCAGGTAAAACAGCATTTTTTTTATTTATACTCTTTCATTTTTTTGTTTACGAAATATTACCACACTCACAGCCAACAGAATTAAAATAATCCCAATAGCGCTATTCAGAGTAAATAGTTCTTTAAACACAAAAACTCCTATCACCACAGCTGTCAATGGTTCCATCGCACCTAAAATAGATGTCAGCGTAGGCCCTGCATATTTAATAGCTCGTACCAATGTTATATTAGAAATGGCTGTAGCCGGTAATGCAAGTCCCAAAATAATCAACCAGGTATAACCGTCAGCTACCAGCCGAAGCCCGGAAGTAGTCAGAGCACCTATAAAATAAAGAACGGTTCCTAACCCCATAACATAACAAGTCAGTACAGTGGAATTGATTCGAACAGCGCATGTCATTCGTACACCAACAATATACCCCGCATAGGAAAACACAGAAACACAAGCTGCTACCAGTCCGACTATCGTATCACCATTTTTCGCCTCCAGTTCCCCCGATGAAAGCAAGGCCGCTCCTAACAAGGACATGAAGACCGCAAACATCACCCAAAGGGATTTCTTTTCCTGAAAGAAGTACATCATAACTAGAGATACCGCCAACGGATACATAAAATGAATGGTTGACGCCACCCCGGTAGCTATATTCTGATATGCTATAAGCAAACTGAATGAAGTAACTGCCCTCAACAAACTTAATAAAAGAACAACTAAAAAATCCTTCTTTTCCAATCGGAAACTACATCCTGAACACCATCCGAACAGAGTCAACGCAATTGTCGCCACTCCCCAACGATAGGAAAGCACTTCGAAAGCTGAAAAACCTGCCAACAATAAAGTGAGGGAAAAGAACGGAGCCAGTCCAAAAGTAGAGGAAGACACCGCTGCATAAAGTATACCTTTTATACGATTCATCAATCTATTCAATTAATTTCCGATATTCATGGGTACAAAGATCATAAATATTTCTTTAATATCACCATTAATTTCACATTATCAGTTAATCGATCTAACCCCTAAATCAGTACAAGAAGATAAGTCTGATACATTTCCTCCTTATAAATATAACCTTTTAATAATCCTCAATAACTGTATTTCCAAAAATATCCTTTTTGATAATTTTTCTATGACCATCACTACTTTCAATTATTTCGTTCCCAAAAATATCTTTTTTAATGGTTGTTCTATTGCCTTTGCCATCTTCGATAATGGTATTCCCAAAGATATCTTTTTTAATCGTCTTTCTATTACCTTTATTGTCTCGAATGATAGTATTTCCAAAAATATCCTCTTCGATAGTCTTTCTATTGCCCTTATCATCACGAATGATGGTATTTCCAAAAATATCCTCTTCGATAGTCTTTCTATTGCCTTTATCATCACGAATGGTGATATTCCCAAAAATATCTTTTTCAATAGTCTTTCTATTGCCTTTATCATCACGAATAGTAATATTCCCAAAAATATCCTCTTCAATGGTCTTTCTATTGCCTTTATCATCACGAATGGTGATATTCCCAAAAATATCTTTTTCAATGGTCTTTCTATTGCCTTTATCATCACGAATGATGATATTTCCAAAGATATCCTTTTCGACAGTCTTTCTCCCTTGATTAACTCCCGAATACTCATAATTGTCTTCAATAAGATTTGCACCATAGCTCTTTATTATATAAGGAGCCAAAATAAATTGGGTAGCAAATAGGATAAATAAAATCTTTTTCATGGCGTTTTTCTTTTGGTTTATAACAAAAGTAACGCAGGAAAATCATAAAAAACTAGTGAATACTATAATTGTCAATAGGGAAAAGCCTAAAATAAAGAATTAAACACAGTACCTATTGTACCATACCATAATGCAGGAATTGACGAGAGCACCCAGCAGGAACAATAATTTTCAAGTAGTCCCCGAAACGGTCTCCATAAAAAACAAACCCTTGAAAGTGCTTGACTTTCAAGGGTTTTAAAGTGATAGTTGAGGTTCCTGGCGGATTCGAACCGCCGTACACGGTTTTGCAGACCGCTGACTAAGCCACTCATCCAAGGAACCATTATTTCTCGTTTGCGGTTGCAAAGGTAGTACAAATTTTGAAACTACCAACTATCCGCAGCAATTTTTCTTTGTACTTTTTTTCTTTACATCACACTCTCTGCGTTTCTTCTCCATCATATCCTTTAGTTCACAGCCACTTACGCAGCTGTCACAAGGATTCTGATTTTCCCGCGTACGACGAAAAAAAAGAAATATTCCATATACGACACGGGCAATGCAGAGCACAACGAGTACTCCGACTACCCACTCTTGCCAATTATTCATACAAACAATCCTCCAATCTGATAAACAGTAAATGATACAAGCCAAGCTAATGCCGTTGTATAACAGGCAGCAAAAAGCGCCCATTTCCAACTACCCGATTCCTGTTTGATAGCCGCCAACGCCGCAATACACGGGAAGTAAATCAATACAAACAGCATATAACAGAAAGCGACCAATGGAGTAATCGGAATACGTTCTGCCAAACTCACCGAGTCAGCATCCGGATCATCTGCATACAAAACGCCTAACGTACTTACCACCAATTCTTTCGCCCCTACACCGGAAAGCAAGCCAATACCTAATTTCCAATCAAATCCCAATGGCTTTATTACCGGCTCTATTCCACGCCCCAACTGACCGATATAAGAATTCTCCTGCTGCTCGGCAACCGTTTCATAAGCATCATGATTCGGATAATATCCCAGAAACCAGATAATAATAGAAGCAATCATAATAATTCCGCCCATCTTTTTCAGATACTGCGCTCCCTTTTCCCATGTATGCCGGAAGATAGACTTCGCTGTCGGCATTCGGTAAGGAGGAAGCTCCATCACAAACGGCGTATCATCACCCTTTATCAGAAACTTGCTAAACAAGCGAGCCATTACCACGGCCAGCACAATACCAATCACATAGATACTTAACAGCACCAAACTTGCATTGTTCGGGAAGAAAGCACCCACCAACAATAAATAAATCGGCAGACGCGCACTACAAGACATCAATGGATTCACCAACATGGTAATGAGACGACTCTTCCGGTTCTCAATAGTACGGGACGCTATAATCGCAGGCACATTACATCCGAATCCCATAATCAGAGGAATAAACGACTTTCCGTGCAACCCCATTTTATGCATGATCTTATCCATGATAAAAGCCGCACGAGCCATATAACCAGAATCCTCCATGATAGAAATACAGAAATACAGAATCAGGATATTCGGTAAGAAAACAATGACAGCTCCTACCCCACCGATAATTCCATCAATCAGCAGATCTTTAAATGGACCTTCCGACATATTATTGCGCAACAATTCACCAAGCTGCTCTACCATCCATTCAATCCCCATCATCGGATATTCGCCAATGACAAATGTACCTTCAAACATCAGATACATAAAAAGAAAGAAAATAGGAAATCCCCAGACACGATGAGTTACAATCGAATCCAATACCTTTGTTGTCTGCGCCTGTTCCAGATGATTATCCGTGAACGTTTCTTTCAACGCACCACTGATAAATCCATATTTAGCATCAGTAATAGCCGATTCACAATCCTCATTCATTGTCTCCTGAACACGCTTCGACATCTTGTCGCGGACATGAAAAATTTCATCCGCATTCGGCAATGTGCGTACAATACGCTCAATGTCAGGATCATTCTCCAACAATTTAATGGAGAGGAAACGGGTAGAATATTTATGCCGGATAAACTCGTTCTTGGACACTTCACTTTTTACAGCCTCAATCGCTTTTTCTATATCAGGACCGTGGTTTATATGAATATGCCGGAAGACGCGCCCCGTCTTTTTATGTTCACGCACATAATCTTCCAGATGCTCTTCCTCATGGTTCTTACGGTCTTCCAAAGAGTCATGCCATTCAGTCAAGTCTTTGAGAACTTCCGGATTCATGTTTCCCTGTTTATCGAAGAAGTCTACTCCTTCATACAGATTGATAACTACATGAAACAACGTATCCAATCCACGATTTTTCTTACTGGCAGTAGGCAACATCGGCACCCCGAACAACTTGCTCAACAAATGGTAATCCAATGTATTTCCACTGGCTTCCAGTTCATCATAGATATTCAGAGCCACTACCATGCGGACATTCATGTCTATCAATTGAGTAGTCAGATATAAGTTTCGCTCCAGATTAGAAGAATCGACGACATTAATAATCACGTCAGGAGTTTCATCGATAATATGACGGCGAACATAGATTTCTTCCGGCGTATAAGCAGATAAAGAATAAGTTCCCGGCAGATCGACAATACGGAAATGATAACCTTCGAAGTCAAAATAACCTTCTTTGGCATCCACGGTCACACCGCTATAATTACCTACATGCTCATGAGCACCGGACGCAAGATTAAACAAAGAAGTCTTGCCACTGTTCGGGTTTCCGACCAAGGCAACATTGATGGTGCGACGTTTACCTAACGCCAACCGTTTCATATCTTCTTCTTTTACTGAAAGGTCTTCGGGTAATCCTTCATGATAAACAGTCTTTTCAGCCAGTTCTTTTGCCTCCTCCTCGCTGATTACTTCGATCATTTCAGCTTCCTGACGACGAAGAGATATTTCATAACCTAAGACTTTATATTTTATGGGATCTTTTAGGGGAGCGTTCAACAGCACTTCAACCGTTTTACCTTTAATGAAGCCCATCTCCACAATACGTTTACGAAAACCACCGTGCCCCAATACCTTTACAATAACACCTTTTTCTCCTGTTTTTAATTCGGACAAACGCATAACTCTCAAAATTTTCGGCAAAGATAATTCATAACTTCGGAGCACGCAAATTATTTAGAATGTTTTTAAATAGCAGTCATTTTCTTCCTCCAAAAGATTTAGGAAAAATAAAAAAACTTATTGATAAACTCGTATCTTTGCAGATATGATACAACAACGCGTTACAAAATATATAGAAAAAGAACATTTGTTCTCACTGGATGCCAAAGTCCTGATTGCATTGAGTGGCGGTGCCGACTCGGTGGCACTGCTATGTATTCTGCACACAGCAGGTTATCATTGCGAAGCCGCACACTGTAATTTCCACCTGCGAGGCGAAGAATCAGACCGGGATGAACTGTTTGTCCGCCAACTTTGCAAAAGAACCGGAATCCATTTGCATACAATTGATTTTAACACGACACAATACGCAAAGGAAAAACAGATTTCGATTGAAATGGCTGCACGGGAATTACGCTATGACTGGTTCGAGAAAACGAGAAAAGAATGCCAGGCAGATGTGATCGCCGTAGCACATCATCAGGATGATAGCGTAGAAACCATACTACTCAATCTGATTCGAGGTACAGGAATTACCGGTTTATTAGGAATCCGCCCCCGCAACGGAGCAATCGTGCGGCCTCTGCTTTGCGTCAATCGAGAAGATATCATTCATTATCTGGAGAGCATTGGACAAGATTATGTAACAGACAGTACCAATCTGGAAGACGAATATACCCGTAACAAAATCCGGCTCAATCTCCTTCCTCTTATGCAGGAAATCAATCCGTCAGTCAAAAAGAATCTGATAGACACGAGCAATTATCTGAATGATGTAGCTACCATATATAATAAATGCATAGAGGAAACCAAAAATAATATTGTAACGACAGAAGGTATCCGAATCAGTGAGTTAGTAAAAGAACCGGCACCCGAAGCTATTCTATTCGAAATCTTGCATCCTCTAGGCTTCAATTCTGCACAAATCAAAGATATTGCCTTTTCGCTTCACAGCCAACCGGGCAAACAATTTTGCAGTAAAAAATGGAGAGTGATAAAAGACAGAGAATTCTTATTAATAGAAGCTATTGAATCGGGAAATGAAATTCTTCTTCCTTTTCAAATCATCAAAGAAGAAAAAGAATACACCCCTGATTTCCTAATTCCACGCGACAAAGGAATAGCCTGTTTTGATGCCGACAAACTGAATGGAGATATTCATTACCGGAAATGGCAGACAGGAGACACTTTTATTCCTTTCGGAATGAAAGGAAAGAAAAAAATAAGCGATTATCTGACCGACCGCAAATTTTCTATCAGTCAAAAAGAACGCCAGTGGGTACTCTGCTGTGGAGAACACATTGCGTGGCTGATAGGCGAACGAACAGACAACCGCTTTCGTATTGATGAAACGACTAAGCGTGTCGTAATCTACAAAATAGTTTGAGGCAATTTCTGTTTCTTGAAGCAATCTGACAACAAAGCCGCAAAAGGAGTATCATACACCCGTGCTTTCTTAACGCAGGCTTTTACACAGGCACAACACTTGATACATTTAGCTTCATCTGTATGCAGCTCATCCCCTTTCGTTATAGCCCCTGCCGGACAACGGACCACACACAACCCACAATGGGTACACAAATTCTCATCCTCCACCCAAGGAGTGCGGGGAAGCGGTGTTCCACTTTTACGCAACTTGATAACTTTCCTCAAAAAGCGAAACAAAGGAAAAAATGGCTGGCTCGGACGTTTGATAGCACGTACGTCTACCGGATAAAGGGTATCCATGCTATCGGCAGCCTGTATTTTTTCCATGATTTTCTTCCCAAATTCCGTAGCAAAGGCCAAATCCGACTCATCGGGACGTCCCATCGCAATCGGGTGTTTATCAGTACTATATGAATGCTCTCCAATAAAAGTTGCCCCGGCAATCACTTTCAATCCATGAGGAATAGCAAAAGCATCCAGTTCCATTAAAGCTTTTTCATAAGCACGGTTTCCATACACCACCACCAAAACGGTCGGAGTATCCACTCCCCGGATGTACTGCAAACGCTCCATTGCCAGAGGAGCGACATGCCCTCCATACACAGGCACTACAATAATGGCCAAAGCAGATGCAGGAATCACGATTTCATCTGCAATCTGCTGCGTCACATTGATAGGAAGGATATTTTTTATGCCCGTACCGTGAACAATCGCTTCCGCAACTTGTTTAGATGTGTGTGTAGGCGAAAAATAAATTAAATGAGCTTCATTTACTGTCATACTATTTTCTTTTATGTAGCAAAGATACACTTTTACGTGGAAAAAAATGTTTGATTGTTCATGAAACCAAAAAAAATTATTATCTTTGCCCCGTTGAAACATTCTACGATTCAACATATACATCCCTAATTCAGAATAAAAAACAAAACGTATGCTTGCATATCTGTAGCCATAAGCTGTAGTAATGCTGTCCGTAATTCAGCAAAAAAAGAAATATTAATAACTTACCATACTATATGTATAACATTATCCAATTAAACGACAAAAATCTGTCGGAACTTCAAGTTATTGCCAAAGAGTTAGGCATAAAAAAAGCAGACTCATACAAAAAAGAAGACCTTGTTTATAAGATACTCGATGAACAGGCTATTGTAGGAGCTACTAAGAAAGTTGCCGCAGATAAGCTCAAAGAAGAACGCAAAAATGAAGAACAAAAGAAAAAGCGTTCACGGGTAGCTCCTACCAAAAAAGAAGACAAGGTAGTTTCCACACCAAAGAGTGGAGAGGTTAATAAAACAAAAGAAGCCACTCCTGTAAAAGCACCACAACCTTCCAAGAAAGAAGAAAGTACAAACAAAGAAAAAGAAGCTCCTGTTGTAGAAGCTAAAGCAGAAAACGCTACTACTGCTCCCAAGCGTAAAGTGGGACGTCCACGCAAGAGCGCTGACGCAGAAGAGAAAAAAGAAGTAGAAAATGTAACACCGGCTGCTCCCAAAGTGGTGGAAACTAAGCCTGTTGTTGCAGAGAAAACTACTGAAACAAAAGAAAAAGCTGCTCCAGCACAACAGCCAACTGCTGAAAAGAAAGCAAAAAGCAAACCGGCTGCAGAAACAAATAAACCAGCCGCAGAGCCAAACAAGCCTGTTGCAGAGAAAAAAGTTATAGATAAACCACAAAAGAAAGCCGCACCCGTTATCGACGAGGAAAGCAATATCTTATCCAGCGTTGACGATGATGATTTTATTCCAATCGAAGATCTGCCTTCTGAAAAAATAGAGCTTCCTACCGAACTCTTTGGCAAATTCGAGGCAACTAAAACAGAACCTGTGCAAACAGCACCTGAACAGCCATCTCATCCTCAACAGCAACAACAATCTCAACAGCAGCAAGCACAGCAGCAACGCCCGCGTATTGTCCGTCCACGCGACAATAACAACGGTAACAACAATGTGAACAATAATAGCAATAACGCTAATAACAACAATAATAATTTCCAGCGTAATAACAATAATCAAAATCAGGTTCAGAATCAGAACCAACAACGCTTACCGATGCCACGTGCCACTCAGCAAAACCATGCGAACGAGAATCTTCCGGCACAACAGCAACAACAGCAGGAGCGCAAGGTTATTGAACGCGAAAAGCCTTACGAATTCGATGATATTCTCAACGGAGTAGGCGTTCTGGAAATCATGCAGGATGGATACGGATTCCTCCGTTCTTCCGATTACAACTACCTTTCTTCTCCGGACGACATTTATGTATCACAATCTCAAATCAAACTCTTTGGTTTGAAAACCGGTGATGTAGTGGAAGGTGTTATCCGTCCACCCAAAGAAGGAGAAAAATATTTCCCGTTGGTAAAAGTGTCGAAAATTAACGGACGTGACGCAGCTTTCGTTCGCGACCGTGTTCCTTTCGAACATCTGACACCTCTTTTCCCGGATGAAAAGTTCAAACTTTGCAAAGGCGGTTATTCAGACTCCATGTCTGCACGCGTTGTTGACCTTTTCGCTCCTATCGGTAAAGGACAACGTGCCTTGATCGTTGCCCAGCCAAAGACAGGTAAGACTATCTTAATGAAAGATATCGCTAACGCTATTGCAGCCAATCACCCGGAAGTTTACATGATTATGCTGCTGATTGACGAACGTCCGGAAGAAGTAACCGATATGGCACGCAGCGTTAATGCAGAAGTTATCGCTTCTACTTTCGACGAACCGGCAGAACGTCACGTAAAAATTGCAGGTATTGTATTGGAAAAGGCAAAACGTTTGGTAGAATGTGGTCACGACGTAGTGATCTTCCTTGATTCTATCACCCGTCTGGCTCGTGCATACAATACAGTATCTCCTGCATCCGGTAAAGTTCTTTCCGGTGGTGTGGATGCAAATGCACTTCACAAACCTAAACGTTTCTTCGGTGCTGCCCGTAATATTGAAAACGGCGGCTCGTTGACCATCATCGCTACCGCATTGATCGATACCGGTTCTAAAATGGACGAAGTTATCTTCGAAGAATTTAAGGGTACCGGCAACATGGAGTTGCAGCTCGACCGCAACCTGTCCAACAAACGTATCTTCCCGGCAGTCAACATTACTGCATCCAGCACTCGTCGCGACGACCTGTTGCTTGATAAGACAACTCTTGACCGCATGTGGATATTACGTAAATATCTTGCAGACATGAATCCGATCGAAGCAATGGACTTCGTTAAAGACCGTTTGGAAAAGACCAGAGATAACGATGAATTCCTGATGAGCATGAACAGCTAATTAGCGGTAAACGATAAATGATGAACGGTGAACAAACTGCGTCCTAATAATTGCAGTTTGTTCACCGTTCTCTTTTTTAGCCACCCCGTTAATCAATAACCACTTGCCGTTCATCCTTCACAATCCAACGTTCATCAGCAATAGTTCCCCCTAATACTCCATCACACATTACATTTTTGTACAAAATACTTTCACTTGCGTCCAAAACTACTACTTCACCCTTTTTTGCATTTCCTTTTTTCCTACTTTTGTTTCAAAATCAACTATTACTTAATTCTAACCAGTAATGAAAACTATTTATCCATTCATGGGATTAGCCCTATGCGGCGTAGCAGCCCAAGCTCAAGAAAAGCCCAATTTCCTGATTATCCAGTGCGACCATTTGACACAACGCGTCGTCGGAGCTTACGGGCAAACACAAGGCTGCACCCTCCCTATTGACGAAGTCGCTTCACGAGGAGTTATCTTCTCCAATGCTTATGTAGGCTGCCCTCTCAGCCAACCTTCACGCGCAGCTTTATGGAGCGGCATGACACCTCATCAAACGAATGTACGTTCGAACTCCAGCGAACCTATCAACCCACGTATTCCCGAAAATGTACCTACATTAGGAAGCCTTTTCTCTGAAAACGGTTACGAAGCCGTACACTTCGGAAAAACACACGACATGGGCTCCCTAAGAGGATTCAAACACAAAGAACCGGTAGCCAAACCATTCACTGATCCGGAGTTCCCGGTCAATAACGACAGCTTCCTGGACGTAGGAACCTGCGAAGACGCTGTTGCTTATTTAAGCAACCCTCCCAAAGAACCCTTCATCTGTATTGCCGATTTTCAGAACCCTCACAACATTTGCGGATTCGTAGGAGCAAATGAAGGAGTACATACCGACCGCCCCATCAGCGGAACTCTTCCTGAACTACCAGCCAACTTCGACGTGGAAGACTGGAACAATATCCCCAAACCGGTGCAATACATCTGTTGCAGCCATCGCCGCATGACCCAGGCCTCTCATTGGAATGAAGAGAATTACCGTCATTACATTGCCGCTTTCCAACACTATACTAAAATGGTGTCCAAGCAAGTAGACAGTGTATTAAAAGCTCTTTACTCCACTCCTGCCGGAAGAAACACCATCGTTGTTATCATGGCCGATCATGGCGACGGAATGGCTTCACACCGTATGGTGACCAAGCATATCAGTTTCTATGATGAAATGACAAACGTTCCGTTTATCTTTGCAGGTCCCGGCATCAAACAACAGAAAAAACCGGTAGATCAACTATTGACACAGCCTACGCTGGATCTTTTGCCTACTCTTTGTGATTTGGCAGGAATTTCCGTTCCGGTCGAAAAACAGGGAATCAGTCTCGCACCTACATTAAAAGGAGAGAAACAGAAAAAAACTCACCCTTATGTAGTTTCCGAATGGCACAGCGAATATGAATATGTCGTTACCCCCGGACGTATGGTACGCGGACCGAGATACAAATACACGCACTATCTGGAAGGCAACGGAGAAGAACTATATGATATGAAAAAAGATCCGGGAGAACGTAAGAATCTCGCCAAAGATCCGAAATACAGTAAAGTTCTGGCAGAACACCGTGCCATGCTTGATGATTACATCACCCGCACAAAAGATGACTACCGAAGCTTGAAAGTAGATGCTGATCCACGATGCAGAAACCATACTCCCGGCTACCCTAACCACGAAGGTCCTGGAGTTCGAGAAATACTCAAAAGAAAATAAATAATAAAAAAGAGTGAAGACAACAAAGAAATCTTCACTCTTTTTAGTTCTTTCGCTGGCAAACTTACAAGCAAGCACCGCACTAGTATAGCCCAAGAACACCGGCAAACACAAATCATCCGGTTCATATTAAGCCGTAAGGGAGACATACTTCATTCCGAATCAACTAACGATAAAACTCCCGAAGGTCCGGAAATAGTTTTCATCTACCCCATCGCCTCCGAATCGAAATAAAGCACTATCTTTGCAAAGTGTAAACTTAAACGCTTAATTATGTATACCAACAAACAGATTTGGAGTGTCAGTTACCCGATACTACTAAGCTTGCTGGCACAAAATGTCATCAATGTCACCGACACAGCATTCCTCGGACACGTGAGCGAGGTAGCTCTTGGAGCATCGGCTATGGGCGGGTTATTTTATATATGTGTATTCACCATCGCATTCGGATTCAGTACCGGTTCGCAGATTGTCATAGCACGACGCAATGGCGAAGGCCGCTATTCAGATGTCGGCCCTGTCATGATTCAAGGAGTCATGTTCCTGTTCGTGATGGCACTGCTGCTATTTGGATTCACCAAGGCATTCGGTGGAAACATCATGCGTTTGCTAGTTTCTTCAGAATCCATCTACGAAGGAACAATGGAGTTTCTAGACTGGCGTATTTACGGATTCTTTTTCTCTTTTATCAATGTCATGTTCCGGGCATTGTATATCGGCATTACACGCACTAAAGTGCTAACCATCAATGCCATTGTCATGGCATTAACCAATGTCGTACTAGACTATGCATTAATCTTCGGAAAGTTCGGTTTGCCGGAAATGGGTATCAAAGGGGCTGCTATTGCTTCCGTATTGGCAGAAGCCTCCTCCATTCTCTTTTTCGTCATCTATACGTATGCCACGGTCGATTTAAAGAAATACGGTATGAACCGCCTGCGCACATTCGACCCTGCATTGCTGATGCGGATTCTTAGTATCTCCTGCTTCACCATGCTGCAATATTTCCTGTCGATGGCTACCTGGTTTGTTTTCTTCGTAGCCGTAGAACGGTTGGGACAACGGGAACTGGCAATTGCCAATATCGTCCGGAGTATTTATGTCGTATTGCTGATTCCGGTCAACGCACTGGCTACGACTACCAACAGTCTTGTCAGCAATGCTATTGGTGCAGGAGGCATCCAGCACGTGATGCCGCTCATTAATAAAATTGCGCGTTTCTCCTTTTTCATCATGCTGGGGTTAGTAGCGGTATCGGCACTGTTTCCGCAGTTCCTGCTCTCTATCTACACCAGTGAAGCTGCGCTCATTACGGAGTCCGTACCTTCGGTATATGTAATTTGTTGCGCCATGCTTATCGCATCCGTAGCCAATGTAGTGTTCAACGGTATCTCCGGAACAGGAAATACACAGGCAGCCCTGTTGCTCGAAACGATTACAATTATCATCTACGGATCATACATCATTTTCATCGGAATGTGGCTGAAAGCACCGATCGAAATTTGCTTTACGATTGAGATTGTGTATTATAGCTTGCTGTTGATAACAAGTTATATTTATCTCAAAAAAGCAAAATGGCAGAATAAAAAGATATAAATACAAGAGATTTTTGTACATTTGCAAGCTCAAATAAAGAGTAGACGGAAAAGTCCCTCTTTCGCCCAAGTAAATTGTAATTAGTAATTCGTAATTAAATAACTATGTTCGATAATTTAAGTGAAAGACTAGAACGGTCATTCAAGATTCTGAAAGGTGAAGGCAAAATCACCGAAATCAACGTGGCGGAGACGCTGAAAGACGTACGTAAAGCACTTCTCGACGCCGACGTAAACTACAAGGTGGCAAAGAATTTCACGGATACAGTGAAAGAAAAAGCTCTTGGCCAGAACGTGCTTACGGCTGTGAAGCCAAGCCAGTTGATGGTGAAAATCGTACATGATGAACTTACGCAGTTGATGGGTGGAGAGACAGCCGAGATCAATATCGACGCCCGTCCGGCAGTCATCCTGATGTCAGGTTTGCAAGGTTCGGGTAAGACCACCTTCTCCGGTAAGTTGGCACGGATGCTGAAAACCAAGAAAAACCGTAAGCCATTACTGGTTGCTTGTGACGTTTACCGTCCGGCAGCTATCGAACAGTTGCGCGTATTGGCAGAACAAATCGAAGTACCGATGTACTGCGAACTGGACAGCAAGAATCCGGTAGAAATCGCACAACACGCTATTCAGGAAGCTAAAGCCAAAGGATATGACCTCGTTATCGTCGATACAGCCGGACGTCTGGCAGTAGACGAACAGATGATGAACGAGATCGCCGCTATCAAAGAAGCAATCAACCCGAACGAAATTCTGTTCGTGGTAGACTCCATGACCGGTCAGGATGCTGTAAACACGGCTAAAGAATTCAACGAACGTCTGGACTTCAACGGTGTGGTACTGACCAAACTCGATGGTGACACCCGCGGTGGTGCGGCTCTTTCTATCCGTTCGGTAGTGAACAAACCGATCAAATTTGTTGGTACAGGTGAAAAGCTGGAAGCAATCGACCAATTCCACCCTGCCCGTATGGCCGACCGTATTCTCGGTATGGGTGACATCGTTTCATTGGTAGAACGTGCACAGGAACAATATGATGAAGAAGAGGCTAAACGTTTACAGAAGAAAATTGCCAAGAACCAATTCGACTTTAATGACTTCCTTAGCCAGATTGCACAAATCAAGAAAATGGGTAATCTGAAAGACCTTGCCTCCATGATTCCGGGAGTAGGAAAGGCAATCAAAGATATTGATATTGACGACAATGCTTTCAAAAGCATCGAAGCTATCATCTATTCCATGACTCCGGCAGAACGTTCCAACCCGGAAATACTGAACGGTTCACGTCGTACACGTATCGCAAAAGGTAGCGGAACGACTATTCAGGAAGTAAACCGCCTGCTGAAACAGTTCGACCAGACTCGCAAAATGATGAAGATGGTAACTAGCAGCAAGATGGGCAAGATGATGCCTAAAATGAAAAGATAATCATTCAATAGATCCAAACTGATTATAACAAAAAAGAGGAAGTTTCGACTTCCTCTTTTTTGTATCCGGAAACCTACAGTAGAAAGTAGTTTCTCCACTAACAAACTGATAATATACTGCTCATCTCCTGACAAAAATTCCAATCCTTTTGGAGAGTTCAGTTATTTATTTTACTTTTGCCCATCACCAATAAATACTCTGAAAATATGACTCTGATAGACGGAAAAGCCATTTCCGAACAAGTGAAACAAGAGATTGCAGCCGAAGTAGCCGAAATTGTGGCTCGTGGCGGAAAACGCCCGCATCTGGCGGCTATCCTTGTTGGACACGATGGTGGTAGCGAAACGTATGTAGCTGCCAAAGTAAAAGCCTGTGAAGTATGTGGATTCAAGTCCTCCCTCATCCGTTATGAAAGTGACGTGACCGAAGAAGAACTGCTTGCCAAAGTACGCGAACTGAATGAAGACGACGATGTAGACGGCTTTATCGTACAACTTCCCTTACCTAAACATATCTCCGAACAGAAAGTAATTGAAACGATTGATTACCGTAAAGATGTAGACGGCTTCCACCCGATCAATGTAGGCCGTATGTCCATCGGACTTCCGTGCTATGTATCCGCTACTCCCAACGGTATCCTCGAATTGTTGAAACGTTACGAAATAGAGACTTCCGGCAAAAAATGTGTTGTACTCGGACGTAGCAATATCGTCGGCAAACCGATGGCTGCCCTGATGATGCAGAAAGCCTATCCGGGCGATGCCACAGTGACGGTATGCCACAGCCGCAGCAAAGACCTGATAAAAGAATGTCAGGAAGCTGATATTATCATCGCTGCCCTAGGACAACCCAACTTTGTAAAAGCCGAAATGGTGAAAGAAGGTGCGGTAGTTATCGATGTAGGTACTACGCGTGTGCCGGATGCAACCAAGAAATCAGGCTTCAAACTGACTGGTGACGTGAAGTTTGACGAAGTTGCCCCAAAATGTTCCTTTATCACTCCCGTACCGGGCGGTGTTGGACCGATGACGATTGTATCGTTAATGAAAAATACACTCTTAGCTGGCAAGAAAGCCATTTATCAATGAAACATAGCTTGTTTTTACGACATAGCAAAAGTTTGTTTCAATATATTGTGCAAGGGGTTACAATACGGACATACCTTCTAAAATATCTCATTAATAACCAAATGTAATAACCGATTTTAATAACGTTTGGTAATAACAAAGATGAGCGAACAGGTATTTTTAGATTTCAGTTTGAATTTCAATTTGCGGCAGACAAAGAAGAATATGCCAACCATTATTTATGCCCTGTTTACCTTTAGAGGGAGACAATACAAGGTCAATATTGGAGCCAAAGTTTATCCAACGCAATGGAATAAGCGGAAACAGATAGCCACCATTAGCAACGGGCAAACAAGACTGGATAATCGCAATAATGAGATAGTCAATAAAAAAATAAGGTCGCTTCTTGCTATCTTTGAAGAGAAGAAGAATTATCTTTGTGAGAACTTGGAAAGGATAGATTTTCTTTTTGAGGAAATGAGACAAGCTATTAATCCTAAATTGAAATGTCGTAATTATATGGAGAAAGAAATACATTTATCAGCAACTCTGGTATTTAGAAAAATGGTGGATAAGTATGTGAAGGAAGATAGTAGTAAGAAAATATATCTAGGTTATATTAGTGCTTTTGAAGCTTTCTTGAAAGTTAAAAATATTCCTAACCGCTTATCCGTTATTAATGGAGATGTTTTAACTGATTATCAACAATATTTATTGGACTTGAATCCTCGTCGTATAGCAACGCATCTAAACAAAATAAAAGGAATCAGAACATTAATCAATCATGCTAATAGAGACAAAGAGATAAAAGCTAGCATAAATATAAATTCTTTTGTTGCTATCAGAGATGAACGTTCTAAAGAACAGAGGAAAAGTAAACAAGTTCCATTGACAGAAAAGCAATTACTCGCTATATATAACTATACAAACTTAAAACCTAGGGAAGTAGAAGCCAGAGATTTATTTATTTGTCAATGCTTGTTAGGACAGCGTATTTCAGATTTACCTAAAATATTTAAAGGAGAATATGCTATAACCAGATTGGACGATGAAAATGAAGTAATTTCATTTGCTGTTCAGAAGACTAGGGAAGAAGCTACATTGTATCTCTTTCCTGTAGTGAAAGAAATATTAGAGAGGTACAAAGAAACAGGTTTTAAACATATAGATTTGCTTACAGAAGATGAGAAGGTAGTCAGGAGAAATGAGGCTAAACTGAATAGAACTATAAAACAGGTCTGTAAAAAAGTTGGATTGGATAGTGATGTTATTTATGTTGAACAGATTGGGGAAGATGTAGTTGAAAAGAAAAAGAAACTATTTGAAATGATTCATACTCATATTGCAAGACATACTTTTATCACTTTGATGTGTCGTTTGGGTGTATCAAAAGAAGATGTTATAATAGCAACTGCGCATACAGATACTACAATGATAGACGATGTTTATTTGCACGAAACTATAAATGACAAAGGGACAAGGCTCATTAACTCTTTAAAGAAAATCAAAGGTAGTACATTATTCAAGATTGAAGAGGCAAATAACATGGTAGATACTACTATGAATGAAGAAGAAGCGGTTAAGAAACTAAATTCAGCTGAAAGCGTAACTAATAATATCACCTTCGATACTCTGTTAGATACTCAATTTTTTGCGTCTAAAATCAATAAGGCTGTTGAACTACAATCACAGGTAGGTCATTTGAAGAATGGAAAGCTGTGTAGCTATGACAATGAAATCACGTCCCTTATAAGCGAGATAGAAAAATTCTCCCTATCTTCCACTTCTGATTCTGATGTGGCAAAACAATATGTGAAACAGTTATCTGTTGGGAAGCAGTCAGACCTACATGACTGTTTTAGGGAAATGATTATCAAGTGCGTTAAGATTGGTATCAGTAAGGATGCAATTATGCAGTTTATCAATAAGGCTTTGGAAATAGGCTTGTTGGATAAGGAAAGATTCACCAATATAAAAGAAATCACTACAGCCTTATTGGATAAAAGGAATCAGGGCTGACAAGTTTTTTTGGAAATCAAGGCTTCTGGTAAGCCTGAACATCATATTCTCCCCGAACAGCTACGGTTAAGGGGAGAATTTTTGCTTTATTGCATCCTCAACTCAAATATTCCACAATTTCGACTTGTCGTTTGGTGATGCGGTCGGGACTTTATACCTTTGCAATGTGATTGAAAGTCAGAAATGACCGAGTTTCTCGTCACCCAGATTCACCACTACAAACCTAAATCTACTTCAAATGAAAGAACTGACCTACGCAGACATTCGTAAAGTGGCACTAGAGCACGGTATCAAGGACACAAGGCTGCACATTGGACTTTGGGCTACTGACCGATACATCAAAAAGCGCAAAATGGTTCAAGGCAAGACCTACACAATCTACCTACCGCATCATAAACAGGAACAGGAATGATTTTTTAGTTCTAACCCTGTTGCCAAGCTAACATAATAAGAGGTGTTTTCTTCATAAAACTTTTAAACTAAAGTTTTAAAAGACGCTTCCGCCATAAACGATATAATACAAGACATAACATTTAGATTGCTTGACTATGCTAAGTCAGCGGTAAAGTAATAGGCGTAGTAATACGCTTATTATTTTATTCTTATGGACGAGTTTTTCTTCAAAGCGTCCCTATATAGGAAGAAAAAAATAACCCTACTTAAACTTAATCTAAAGTCAGATATTTCAAATACACAGATTACAATTTTATAAATCTAAGTTAATCTAAACACAATGAAACAAGAAATCATTAATGGTGGCAATGCCCGATATTTGGGCGAATTAGAAAGATTTAAAGATGGTATTCCTTTTGGCATCGTAAACAAGACAAAGACAGATGTAGGTGGCACTTATGTGGCTGCAAATTGCAGTAGCAACTATATTATCGTATGTCCGTTCAAGGACTTGGTGGATAGCATAGCAGCAGATAAGAATAACAGGTATGAAGTATTCAAATGTTATGGCGGTATAAGAGAATACCAGTTCAGGAAGTATATCAAAAACAATACCACATATAAGATAGCTGTGACCTATGACAGTCTGCCCAAATTAATTGGATGGTTGAGCAGTACAGAAGGGTGGAAAGTCTTGGTAGATGAATACCATTTAATCTTGGAAGACATGGATTTCAGATATGATGCAATTAACGGCTTGATGGAAGAAATACAGAAGTTCAGGCATTATTCTTTTCTGTCTGCCACTCCAATTGACCTTGACTTTGAGATAGATTTCCTGAAACAGCTTCCACATTACAAAGTCCAATGGAATGGAGTGACGAAAATAACCCCTATCAGATACAAGGTCACGCAATTAACCAAAGGACTGGCTAGATTCATACAGATATTTTTGGATGAAGGCATATCACTCCCAGACATAAACGGCAATGTCAGCAAAGTGGAAGAACTATATATTTTTATCAATTCTGTGACCAGTATCAAGCAGATAGCAGATACGTTGAAGCTGAATCCAAATGATGTAAAAATATGCTGTGCTGACAGGATTAGAAATAACAAACTGTTGGGCGAATACCAGATTGAATCAGTCAGTAGTCCCAATAAGAAGATTAATTTCTTTACAAAGAAATGCTTTCAGGGATGCAACCTTTTCACCAATAACGGGCTGATAATAGTAGCCAGTGACGCATACAGAACACAGACTTTGGTGGATATAAGTACTACTATGGAACAGATAGCAGGCAGAATCAGAATCAATGATGAATACCAGAACATCTTTAGGAATGTAATAGTCCATCTGTTCTCCACCAATAAGAATGTTATAAGCGATGAAGAGTTTGAAATGGTGATGCAGGATAAGGAGAAGGAAGCTGACAAGTTACTAAGCGGATGGAGCAAGTTGGATAAGGAAGAGAGACAGACCTATATTAAGAGGATGAGCCTAGACACTGAACTGGTCTCCATCATTAATGGCAGGATGGTGTATAACAATCTGAAAAAACAATCCTTCATTTATAAGCAGGCACTAAGGAAGACATACAAGGATGGAATCAGCATCAGGGACAGTTTTATGCAATCAGAGAAATTTGAGCTTACCAACCAGAATAAATGGAAAGATTTCAACATAAAACTGGCAAAGGCTATGACTGTCAGTTATGAGCAATTACTAAAAGATTATCTGGATTCCCCTTCTGAATCTTATGAACAGGAATATCCAGAATTTCCACTAATCAAAAGATATTTGAAGGAATCTGAAATGAATACTCTTAGATGGAACAGGGAGAAGATGCTAAAAGCTGTAGAGGACAAGAAACAAGTTGATAAAGTTTTCTTGGCTATATATCAGCCTGGCTTTATCAGCAATAAGGATTTGAAAAGCAAATTGAAGGATGAGTTTGGCAGATTGGGAATCAAGTTATCCCCCAAAGCTACCCTGATAGAGAATTGTACTCTTTACAATGTGGAGAAGGCAAGCAGGAAGATAGATGGAAAAACTGTTAGTGGCTATGAACTTGGCAAGATGGTATTTACCTTTGAATAAGAATCTACCAATATGACAGAACAGGACAAGAATAAAGCTCCAAACTTATTAGTGGTCTGGAGCTTTTATTTTATATCTGAATGACAAATCGAGAATCTTCCTTCATTGACCATTGAACCTGCCACATTCTACCATCAATTTGGTCTAGTAGAATAAAAGTCCACATATTTTGGGTAGGATAAAGAGTAAATCTACCATCCCTTTCCTCTTCCTTAGTAGCAAATGAGGTGGTATTAAGATTTACTTCAAAACGTTCACTGCCTTTAACATCATATTGAACTTGCCACATTCGTCCATCCCTAGTATTCAGCTTAATGAAAGTCCACATGTTTTGTGTGGGAAATAATTGATAAGTTGCATTACATACGGGTTCTGGACTATTTGCTTTCTCCGTTTTATCTGTAGCTATTGATTGATTTGAGCATGATGTCAAACAACAAATAAATACAAACAATAAAATGATAATTTTTCTCATACGGCACAATTTATAAATCTTCCATAGCTTCCGCTTCGATTACTTCGCCATTAATTTTATCAAAATAAATAAGTGTTACATAGCAGCCATCCGTAAAACTACCTTTAATCTGTAATTCAATGTCTCCTTTCTCTGTGGTATATCCTGTAACATATTTGCACCTATTCATTCTTACTTCATGTATTTTAGAATTATCGTCATTTTGCATAATTTTAGTCTGAAATTCTTCAATACAAACTTCTGGCTCACCATACTTTTTAGTCAGCATTTCTTTTAGGGAGAAGTAATTATTTGAGAGTGACGACCATGTTTCCAAAGAAGGAAACATTACTCCAACCTTAGCAACTAAATTCTTTTGTTTTAAAGCTATAGCAGCTACTGTACAGTTTTTGTATGCTGCAAAATCTCCTTTTAATATGGCAGTTCCATCTTCTGTGCCAATGTGAGTAAGCCCTTTCTGTTTTAACTTTGACACAAATTCAGTCAAGGTTCCATCAATGGGCACACCTTTAAATGTTAGATGTTCAGATGTTGTTTGAGCGAATGTGGATAAAGTCGCAATTGCAAACAATAATAAAAATAGATTCCTTTTCATAATTTATTAGCTTTATTAGTTATTGACATTTATGTTGCAAATATATTAAATGCAAATAATAATTACAATACATATTTTATTCTTTTATTTATGCAAATGCGTTCAAAAACATTCATAAGAATTATTACTTATATTCTAATGCGATTCTTTTATATCCCCAACTCAAAAATATAGGGTACTTGAAATTCATCCCCCCCCTTTTATTGAGGAAGTGTTTTTTATTTGGAGTTTATGCTTTGATAAAGTGAAATATTTAATCTATTAATCCCCTAAAATAACAATTCATACTTATTTTTAGTGATTTGGAGATAAGTGCAAGAGAAATTTAACAGACGAATGAATATTCTTACCGTTTTCTTTAGCAGGTTGCCATTGGGGCATATTGAGTAGTGTATATAATAAAATAGAATCATTATGCGAATGTTGAACTACGTCTATTAACGTAGCTTGTTTAACAAATCCCAAACTATCAATCTTTACACAAATTTTGTATGTATATCGTTCCATTTCATCCTGTAAACACAAGTTCTTACCTAAATAGTCTATTACAGATAAGTATTCCTCTGTTTGAAAAAACGCAGGTGTAAATATATTCCCTAAAGCAACAGGAGAGCTTATTTTCTTTGTTGTACATGACAGGATTGATACAATAACTATCAATTGTAATCCTAATATCCAGAATCTTTTACCCGTTAATTCCATATATTATATCGTTTTTGGATATAGTAACAACACCCACATATTAATACAGCAGATAGCAATGTATTAAAAATATTCATTGTTGTAAACATGAGCCATGTCATTGCATCCCCACAGTCATAGACTTCTATTTGCATTAAACATGTGAACAAAATGTTTATGGAGAAAAATGTAAGTAAAGCCAACTTCCACCAAGAATTACCTTTGTAAAATAACCATGCAATAATACTACCCAATAAGTATGAGCATAGATAGGTTGGAATAACAGAACCCTCTATCAGCCAAGTAATTTCCATGAATGAAAGAGGATGAAGTAACATCGCAATTATACAACAAAGTAATATTATACCCTCATACTTCCAGATATTTTTATCAGTTAGTTTCATAGCCTTAAGATTCTTTTAGCCCCAAATACAAGAATAATTATTGGAAATATGGAACACAAGCACCAATAAAGAAGTCCGTTTGCAAATAACATAAATAAATTTCCATAGGGATTGGGATATACAACCCTTAGTATCATGTCGATAGTACAATATATAATGGTGGAGAACAAGAAAACGTAACAGAGCAGTTTCCAAACACCATTATTTTTATAAACTTTCCAAGCTATTATACTACCTAGTAAACAACTTAATGTATAGAATACAACAATGCTTGGTATTTGTGAAATACATATACCAAAATTCAAAGCATACAAATATGAAGATAAGATACCGCATATTAACATTATGCCTTCAAACCACCACAATCTTTTGTCTGTTAGTTTCATTTATTGCTTTCCCTTATGTAATAAGAACTCATTTAATATCTAACACACAAATATAGTACATTTATTGGAAAAGAACTAAGCCAAACTGTTCTAAATCAAAATAAAAAACACAGTACTTATTTGGGCATATAGATAGAATACCTACTATTATTCCCCTCTCTTTAATTTTAGAAAATCCATCTTATTGAGATACTATGCTTTGATAAAATGGATTTATTAGTCAGACAGTGAGCATGAGGTATATATTATGCACTCTATAGCGGTGTAACTACTAACACCCCCTTACCCATTATTAGGAAAAATGAAAGGATTACATGAATTGCCATTCAGCCCACAAACCTTTTGAACTTCTGAAATGTGCGGACTTATCAACGATTGGTATATGTCTACATATAAAGATGCACAAAGGAAAGTGAATGAATAGTACTTCATGTCAAGCCCTCATTTTGTCCTTAAATACACTATTTACTAATCTATTATTATGCGTATGGAGAATTTAAAGATTTTATTGACGTTTGGAATAATTCTAATTGTGCCAGTAGTCTTAATGCCACAGTTCTTTATTGGATTATTAATACTGATTGTGGCTTGCTTAGCTTTCAGACAGAGGAATTTCTAATATTAACTAAATAAATTACAGATTATGGAATCAACATTACAGATTATGCCAGTACAGAGAATTAGTAGAAACTTTGGTGAATATGCAGAAGAAGCGGTAATAATTGAAGAGCCAATTATTAAGCAGAAACGACCTCTATTCATTGAAGCTAATACGATTGAAGCCAGTTTGGAGCATCTAAGGAATGATTGTATTATACCCGTATTCGCAAAGGACAACGAAGCTACATTATCTCATGTGGCTTTCATTGAAGCGGTACAGGATGCAACCAATACATTCTTTAGCGGTGAACAGATTGAATCGCCAGATATTCGTGTTTCTCATGTAATCAAAGGTAGGATTCCCGAAGCGATACATAAGCCCGCCAATCAGTTACTAGAAAGTGACAAGACTATCTACTACGAGAGGTGCGCTTTTGTTATTGAAGTTCCTACTATCTATGAGACAGTACACGGTAACAGGCTAACACTTACTATTGGCGGTGTCAGAGCTTATAACCACACCAATCTTTATTCAAAGAAGGGTGCGGAGCGGTTTAAAGTGTTTATTGGCTTTACTTGTAAGGTTTGCACAAATCTATGTGTATCTACGGACGGTTATCTTAGTTGCTTGGAAGTTACCAATACAAGGGATTTATATCAAGCGGTATTGGAGATGTTCCACAAATACGATGCAGCCAAACACATACATTTGATGCAGTCTTTAGGCAATACCAGTATGACAGAGCATCAATTCTGCCAACTATTAGGCAGAATGAGACTTTATCAATCACTACCACAGGGGTATCAAAAGGATATTCCTAAAATGTTGCTTACTGATACACAGGTTAACAATGTGGCTAAAGCGTATATCAATGACGAGAACTTTGGCAGCTTGGGAAATGACTTGTCTATGTGGAAGTTCTACAACTTGCTCACAGGTGCAAATAAGAGTAGCTATATAGATTCATTCTTGGATAGAGCCTATAATGCTACAGAACTTGCAACGGGGATATGTTCCGCTTTACACGGTGATGACAAATACCAATGGTTTCTTAGTTAGTGATATTACACACAGTATTTAACAGGGACATCCACATAATAAGGGTGTCCCTTAATTTATTCATTACTTAATTAATAATTAAAGATTTATGTTACTAGCATTATTCGCTGTTATATTTTGGACTATTATGTTCTTTATTGCATGTGCAGTTTCGCCTATTGTATTCTTCTTCATGATTATTTGGGCTATATATCAATATTTCAAATTATTATGTTGAAGTAGTACATGAAGTACTAATAAGGGTATCTATATACTATATATAGGTACTCTTTATTAGCTATAGCCAGTAGTATAATATTCACTTTGATAATTAGTGAATGTTTAGCTAGTAATCAGTAGGTTAGATATTCCAACTCAAAATTAATATTCACTTTTATTAGTTTCACTATAAAACAGAACGTTATGTCACTTAAATATTCAAGTACAACAGCAGATTATTTGCAATGGAGCGAAGCAATGAACTTAGTAAGAAAGTTGGCAAGGGACAGTAATTATAAGATGTCACTTCTTATCGCTTTAGGTTGCTTCACAGGTCTAAGAATTTCTGATATTCTCGCTTTGAGGTGGAATCAGATATTAGATGCAGAAGAGTTTACCATTACAGAGATTAAAACAGGGAAACAGAGGACAATTAGGATTAATATGCAGCTACAGCAACATATCAGAGATTGTTATGAGCATATAAATCCAGTTGGCATAAATGCACCTGTATTAATAAGTCAAAAGGGGACAGTGTACACAGTTCAAAGAATCAATGTCATGCTGAAAGAGATTAAGAAAAAATACAGGCTACAAATAGGCAATTTTTCGTGTCATTCTCTTAGAAAGACCTTTGGCAGACAGGTCTACAACATGAATAACGATAATTCAGAGCTTGCACTTGTCAAGCTCATGGAGCTATTCAATCATTCTAGTGTATCAATTACTAAGAGATACTTGGGATTAAGGCAAGAGGAACTACTTAATACCTATGATTGTCTTAGCTTCTGATAATTGAGATTTGAGACAGGATAAACCAGATTTTTTTTATTTATGCTCTGAATAGTTCTGTCTCAAATCACAAAAATATGAAGTAGAAATAGCTCTCAATTCTTATTTTAACAGGCAGATTTAATTGTAAAATAAATACCTTTCATTATCTTTGTGGCAATTCCAAGAACTTAGAGAGTTAAGTTGTTGGAAGGACATATTAACGAAAGGTGTTATTGAAATTATCTTCTACATTCAAACTTCGCAACTTTGATATTGGCACGAAGATGATAGCAATAGCACCACATCATTTGATATATACCTATCTTATATGTTATATAAGGTTTATAGATATTATCAGATTGGTGTGGGCTATTGTTTTATCCGTGCCATAGGTAATGCGAAGACCTGAATGTAGGATAAGACAATATAGTTCCCACACCTTTTTGTATTGTATAACAGTCAGCAGGGAACGCTGGCTATAATAAATATTCTATAGACACAAAAAGAAAAACAGTTATTACTTATCAGCACTTAAATGTAGTAGAATCAATGATTTAATATGAAGTGACAGTATTTTGCTGTGAGTTCCCCACTTTATCAATAAACCATTATCTTTAAAGGGAATGAGAAGATTACAAATAACTATGATTACATGGAAAAGAAATTCAAACTAATAATTTCCCCAGAACGGTGTGATGCAGAAGCGTTAGCTCATTTTATAGCAGAGCTTGAAAGGCTTAAATTAGGTGTACTTACAAATGGAGAAATTGTTTACGATGACAAGAATGAAAAAGAAGTCTTTAATTTAATGGAGAAATGTATTTTAAATAAAGAATAACAGATTATGAAAGCATTACATTTTTTATCAATAACCTTATTGAGCATTATCTCATGTATGAGTATCATCGCTTGTAGTAACGATGATAGCGATAAGAAAAATGATGAAGTCGTTACTATTACCCCTTTGGGAAATTCTCAAAGATATTTCGATAATGGGCTAACTTTTACTTCACAATCTGGAAGTGAAAATATAGAATTTACTTGTAATGGAGACTGGAACGTTTCTGTAGCTAATACAATTGGAGGAGAGACATGGTGCACTGTTACTCCTGCAAATGGCAAAGCAGAAGAGGGTGGGTTTACTGTGAATGTAGTTGAGAATAAAGGATATGATGATAGAAATGTTACCCTAACTCTCACTGTTGGAAATATAAAGAAAACAATTGTTGTAACTCAAAAGCAAAAGGATGCTATATTGCTGACTGCAAACAAATTTGAGTTAGACAATAAAGGTGGCAAGATTAATTTGGAGGTAAAAACCAACATCAACTATACTGTTACAATAAATGAAACAGACAAAAAGTGGATAAAACAGGTAGGTAGTAATACTAGAGCTTTATCAAGTAGCACGTTAACCTTTGATATATCTCCCAATGAAGAATATGAAAAACGAGAAGGAGTAATTTATATTACAAATGGTGAGCTAACAGAAACTGTGCACGTCTACCAAGCTAGTGGTGGAGTTGTCATGTTGACTAAAAATGAATACTTTATAAGTGATAAGAAGCAAACTATTGCTGTAGACATAAAAAGCAATTTTAATTTTGAGGTTAAAATGCCTAATGTGGATTGGATTTCTATTGCACCTTCAACTAAATCAATGTCCAGTCACACTCTTTATTATATAATCAGTCCAAATGAGGAATATGATAGTCGTGAAAGTGAAATCATTTTTTATGATAAGAGCAATGTCAAACTTGCAGATACATTAAAAATTATACAAGCGCAAAAGGATGCTATTATCATATCTAAAAAAGAATATGAAGTAAACTCAAAAGAAAATACAATTGAATTTGAAGTCAACTCAAATATTGATTTTAATGTTTCTATTCCCAGTGCTGCAAGTAAATGGATAGAGAATATAACCACTACTCAAACTAGAGGTCTTACTTCTCATAAAGTCTATCTAAAAATAAATGAGAACACCTCTACCTATGGACGTTCAGCCAAAGTTGCAATCAAACATACACAGAGTAATGTAGCGGACACCGTATTCATTAGTCAATTAGGTGTACCAAGCTTGTCGCCTAGCAGCAAAACATATCATACTTACCCTAAAGGTGGAGAAATCTCCGTTTCCTTGACCACCAATACTAATTATACAGTGGAAATTCTTGGAGATGCAAAAGAATGGATAACTCAACCACAAACAAGAGGCTTTAGAGAAGATATTTTATCTTTCTTTATATCTGAAAACAATGGTGATAAGCGGACTGGAGAAATAAAGATTATTAGTGAAAATAAAGAAACGGAATCAATTATTACCATTGAGCAAGAATCATACATTTACCCTAATGATTTATATGTTAGTAATATTGATGCACTTAAAAGAATAGAAGAAATAGGTTATAAAAGAATCAAAGGTGATTTGAACATTTCCAATGTGGATAATTTGCAAGGGTTGGAAAGCATACAAGAGGTTGATGGTGATTTGTCTTTTTCTAAAACAGAAATTGAAAGCTTTAATGGTTTAGAAGGTCTTCAGAAGGTCGGTGGTACATTAAAGTTGGATGGTAAAGATGAAGGTTTCAAGAAAATAACAAGTTTTGAGGGGTTAAACAACTTAAGAAGTATTGGCGGAGATTTACTCATTACTGGCACAGGAGAATGTTTTGGGAATTTAGTTAACTTTCAGGGATTAAACAATCTCGAAGTTATCAACGGATCCTTAGTCTTAAAAGTAACAATGTATAAATGGTTTAATGGGTGGAACCGCACGTACTATCGAGAGGCTGACGGATTTAATGCACTACAAAACTTTAATGGGCTAGAGAAGCTAACAAATATAGGAAAAGACGTTATTTTATATGCAGGAGAAAATGGAAAAGATTCTTCCAATATGAACGCCTCATCTTTCAATGCTCTTGCCTTAATAAATATAAACAAGTTGGAATCCATAAATGGAGATTTCACAATTTACGCAGCTACTTCTTCCTTTGGTAATACAGAAGTGAGGCTTCCAAGTCTAACCAATGTAGGTGGAAATATAACCATAACATCAAAAACATGTCGTAATATTGAAATGGCAAGACTAAAGACTATAAATGGAAATTTCATTTGTGGTTATCCTGACTACCTGAAATGTAATTCTTTAGAACGTATTTCTGGAAACTTAGAACGTTTCGCCAATTCTCAACAGAATCTTCTTGGACTATCTGGATTGAAAAATATTAATGGCAATATTGTTATAAAAGCCGAAACTAATAATGCAGAACCGATAACAACATTCAATGGTCTTAATAACTTGTCGTATGTAGGTGGAAATTTAGAGTTAACCTTTTATGCGGATTACAAAAATCCACTAGCTATAACTTCGTTTGAAGGATTGAATAATTTGGAAGAAATAGGAGGAAGTTTCATCATAAGAGGGATTAGTTCACACAGTAGTGGTGGTTCACTAAATGATATGTATCTGAAATTTAGTTCTTTTCAAGGATTGAATAAACTAAAATCAATAGGAGGAAATTTTGATATAAATATTGTTAAAAAGGAAGGCGATAACAATATAGTTCGCCTAACTGAACTTAAAAATTTAGATGGGCTAGAAGGATTGACATACATTGGTGGGGATTTAATTATTAAACCAGACCCTCTATCATATGCAGGTGTATCAACCATATTTTTAGAAAATATATCCTCTCTACAAAACTTAGGACACGTAAATTCTGTTTATATTAATTATTGTCACAATTTATATGACTTTACACCATTAGCAGCCGCATTAAGAAATTCAAATGGAGAAGTTGTTTTAGTGAAGAATGGCTATAATCCTACCAAAGAACAAATCATAAATGGAGAAGGTAAACAATAATATGTAATCAAAAAGAAGAAAGGCAGCATTTGAAGTAACATTCACTTGCTGCCTTTTTTAGTTCATTTCTTTCTCTTCTTGATTAGTTTATGCTTATCCTTCTTAGATGAATTTGAGAATAGTTGTTCTAACATCTCTCTTGTAATAGGTAAATATGTAACCTCTGTTAATCTAGTCTCTCTAATCTCTTGTGGCAAATAATGAATTGTGTTATTCTTCTTTGGTGTTACTTGCATATTTGTATGAAAATAAATAGGTTGGTAATTGATTTATCTACAACAAAGGTACTGATAAGAATCAGGTAAATCTAATACAAGATATACATTCTGGATTATTGGAATATATGTGCGTATATCTTCAAAAAGATGCGATTTGAGGTAGTAAGTAAAGCAATTCTTGTAACTGATTCATGACAGATATTTATGATTTTATTTTTTGTACCTGTGAGATATGATGAAACTAAGTCATTGATAAGGTGGTAAGTGAAATTTCATTTACTGCCTTATTTTTTTATCTAATTCTTTCTATCTTTAAGGCATAATTTAAGATTAGAGATATGGAAGATATAAAGCCAATAGATAAGTTTACATTAGACAAATATGTAAAAGAAGAAGATGATTTGCTAGAGTATGTAAAGCAAGTTGCTATGGAATTTTGTCCAGATGTATATGAAGGCACATATATTTTAGAGACACAAGCTCTTGATATTTTCAAGAATAGATATAATCAAAAGTTTATTACCAATAAATTCAGCTATGCTGATTATAAGAAAGAGGATAGCATACAAAAAGCATTGCAGGGGATAGGTATTGATATTAACAAATTCTGGTATTTAGTCTTATTTGTTTTTGATTATAGTAATGGAAGCTGTTTAGAAGGGATGAAATTGTATGATTCTCCCAAAGAAGAATTAGAAAAATTTATTAATATAGTTGCCAGTACTTGTAAAGAAGATAAAGGTGTTAATAAAATATCAGGTATTTCTTTTAATAAATCTCTAACTTTGACTTTAAAAGGAGGAAAGCATCCTTTAGTCATAACCAATCCCAATACAATTTTCTATATAGCCTGCCTATTGGAAGATGGTCTTGAAAGTATTGAGCAAGATAGTAGAATGAGTAGAGAAATTGTATCACTATATAAAACAAAAGAATTATATACAGCACGTATTTATCTATTTGCGAAGATGGTACTTTATTTTTTTGAAACTAATCCTGAATTTAACAATCAAAGAGCACCAAAAGGAAGTGGGATGAATTTCAGTAAACTATTACTTATATCTAATCTAATTTACTTTACCCAATTATCCAAAACTGATGGATATTTAGGAGATGATGATACTTTGAAGAAACTTATCAAACAATACAAAAATAAGGAAATTAGAACTGTAAACAACTTCTATCTTTAATCGCATTATAATGTGGCTTCTGTTTTAAGGGGGAGGAGAAAATAGGACTAATTCTTCTCCCTTTTGCTTCTTTCTAAAATCCTCACCTTTGCAGTATAATCTAAAACTGGAGCGCACCAGCCTAAAAACTGCAAGACAAAAATGTTCGAATATTATTTTTATGAAAGTAACAGAGATATTGTTACTGAAAATGTTGTTAAATGCTATTCTATGATTAGCAAGTATGGCTTTCAACCTTCAATGGGTAAAATCAAGATGGTTGAGGGTGATGACCTCAAAGGTGAGAAACTGTATAAAGTTTCTGTAATACCCAAACGCAATGATAAGCCTTTATCTATAACTAACTTTATGGTAGAAACGGAAGAGGTTACGGATGAGCAAGAAAGGAAAAAAGCAAGATCTCCTGTTGATGGACAGCACCGGTTAATTGCTACGGGGATTTTGGAATCAGAGGGCAAGTTTACTTTTGACGAATCATCTATGGTGGAAATTGTTAAACTCCCAGAAGAAATGAGTCTGCCACTCTTTACAGCATCAATCAACAATGGCAAGCCTTGGAACTACAAAGATTTTAATGGGTCTGGGCTAAGTACTGGTAATGCACAGATTGACTACATTGAAAGGATAATAGGTGATTACGACTTGAAGCCAGAGTTTGTTTATGGACTTTATACAATGGGACAACCAGAGTTGAAAGCTAATGTAGTGAAAGATTTGAAGGTTGGCATTGACAAACTTCCTAAGAATCTGAAATTGAATAAGGAAACTCAATCAATGGGCGATGAACTTTTGCAGGCATTTAAAGCCAGTAAGATGAGTGAAAAGACATTCAACAATGGTAGGTTGGCAAAAGGACTAAAACAATTCTTCAAGGACAAGAATCCGACCATAGAACAAATGGTCTCCATAATTGAAGCAATGAATAAAGATGTCTGGCATGTAAATTATCCTAAACCTAAAGGAAGTCCAGAAGCTAAGAACTATGCAGAGAACTTTGCCGAGTATTATGAAGATATACTAAGCAAATAAATGATTGAAAATTAAAAGCTAGTTATCGAGATGATAGCTGGCTTTTTTTATCTCTATTACAAGTGATGCCAAGAAATTTCGTGAACCAACTAGTCACTGTTATGTTGGAAGAATGTCGTATAGAATATTCTGATAGGATAAATGTTTTATTTTAATTGCTTTCTTTTCTTAAATAATTGGTTGTTATGGCTAGAAGATGTATTTTTGTAGTGGTTGAAATGAGATGTTGTCACAGAATTTAATAACCGATTATGTAATTGCTTGATAATCAATATAGGTAATAAAGATAGCTTGTTTCTGATGATTTTACTTCTCTCTTTGTCCTGCACCTCCCGGTCGCAGGCAAAGAGAGATTCTATCATCGATACCCTGTCGGACAGCCTTTCCGCAACCGACAGTATTCCCCCCACTGATACCCTACGACTCCTTTTCGTAGGTGACCTCATGCAGCATCAAGGACAAATCAACGTTGCACGGACCTCAACCGGCTATGATTATTCCACCTGTTTTACGTACGTTAAAGAAGAAATAGGGAGAGCCGATCTCGCTATCGCCAATCTGGAAGTTACGTTAGGAGGCAAACCCTACAAAGGTTATCCTGCTTTCAGCGCACCGGACGAATTTCTGACCGCAATTCATGACGCAGGTTTCAATGTTTTAGTGACTGCCAACAATCATAGTCTCGACCGTGGCAAATCCGGACTGGAGCGTACCATTCAACTTATCGACTCGTTGAAAATTCCACATGCAGGCACGTATATCAACACCGAAGAACGCGACAAGAAATATCCTCTTTTATTGGAAAAGAACGGGTTCCGCATCGCCCTGCTCAACTATACGTATGGCACAAACGGTATCCCCGTTACTCCTCCCAATATCGTGAACTATATTGATACAACAGTTATCGCCAAAGATATTGAAGAGAGCAAAACAATGAAACCGGACGCAATCATAGCTTGTATGCATTGGGGAATCGAATACCAGTCGCTCCCGGACAAAGAGCAGAAATTCCTTGCTGACTGGCTGATTCAAAAAGGAGTAAATCATGTCATCGGCTCCCACCCTCACGTAGTTCAACCCATTGAAGTTCGCACAGACAGCGTGACGAACGACAAACATCTCGTAGTCTATTCACTGGGAAATTATATTTCCAATATGTCCGCCCGCCGCACCGATGGTGGACTGATGGTAAGAATGGAATTAGTAAAAGACAGCACAGTCCGTCTCAATAATTGCGAGTATAGTTTAGTCTGGACAGCCCGCCCCATTCAGTCCGGGAAAAAAAATCATCAATTACTCCCCGTCAACCTACCTGCTGATTCAATTCCTTTACAAGCACGTAACTCTCTGAAGATCTTCACAAATGATGCTCGAACCCTTTTCAACAAGCACAATCAGGGAATAAAAGAATATACTTTTTACAAAAAAAAGTAGTGAAATCTTTTGGAGATTAAAAGATAATATCTATCTTTGCACCGCGTTAGAGAAACGCAGACATGGTGGCTGTAGTTCAGTTGGTTAGAGCGTCAGATTGTGGTTCTGAATGTCGTGGGTTCGAGTCCCATCTGCCACCCCCAAAGAAACCCTTGTAAGTTAAGTACTTATGAGGGTTTTCTTTTTGTTGGTAGAATATCATTCAAGTGCTAAAGTTTTTCCTACTATAAAGTTGAAAAACATAAAAGCATCTGCCACCTGCAACGAAAAGCGTGTAATGCGCTAATTGATAAGTAAGCACTCATTGTATGGCTCTTGTTTATCCTATCAGTCAGTTTTACCTTTGCACAGAACTTAAAATTTTATTCTTATGGACTCTACTGATTGTTTTTTAGAGATTCTTTCTGCTTATCAGTCATCCGACAGTGGTTGCCAAGTCTCTCTTTTGGAGTATTGCCATCGTTTTGGCGTTGATTATTATAAATTCCTTGGCTGGTATCGTCATTACAAGTGTCAATTAACTAACCCCACTCCCCCTTCTGGTGTGCAGCTGACCCCTATTCATGTGAACGGTTCCCCCTCCGGTCATTCACGTTGTACATCATCTCCCAAATCTGTCAAATCGGACAACTTTGAGATTGTTTCGTTTCGTCTAAAACTGGGCAATGGAGTTGAGATCCGAAAATGTAACACTAATCTTGAGAGCATAACAGCTCTGCTTCAAAACCTGGGAACATTATGTTAGGGCTGAATCCCAGCATGCGCTTCTACCTGTGCGAAGGTCCGGTAGATATGCGAAAAGGTATTTTCACCCTTGCCGAACTGGTACGCAAGATAATGGGTAAAGAGCCCTCCACAGGGGACATTTTCATCTTTTTGAGTAAGGACCGGCGGAACATCAAAATCCTTCATCATGATACAGGGGGATACGTGCTTTATTGGAAGAAGCTGGACAAAGACCGTTTCCTCCTGCCTGTTTTCTGCAAGGCCAGTCATCGTTATGAAATCGGTTGGGAGAAACTCGTGGTTCTGCTCCAGGGTACTGTCCGCAAAGAATTACTCGTAGGGTAGTACGAGGTTACAGAAGAATCGATTATACAAGGTTATATATTTGATTATCAATATATTAATATATTAAAAGTCTTGCATAAGTCAGCTTTATTTTGTATATTTGCGACATGGAAGACAAGGAAACGATCAACATATTAATCGCCCAACTACTGTCAAAGGATGATGAGAACCTGCGGCTTCGAAACCTGCTTGATGACTTGCAGCGTGAACAGCAGTCGGGTAATATGCAGATCCTGTCTAAACTTGACAGGGCACTTGAGGAACTGAAAAGCATGAGACATGACAACAAGGCGCTTTCCAACCGTCTTTCCCAGGCCCTTGAGGCCAAGTCAGCCGCAGAAGAGAAAATACAGGAGCTTTCCAGTGCCCTTGAAGCGCTCGAGAATACGCGCGCTGATGAACTTTATGAGATTGCCAGACAGAAACGTCAGTTATACGGGCGTAAATCCGAGAAGAAATCTTCCTTGTCCGCAACGAAGCAAAAAGACCTCAAAGAGGATAAGGATGATTTTGACGGATCCGCTCCTTCGGCTCCGGTTGAAGACTTGGAGCAGAAAGCTGCGGAATCAGCCTCTTCTGAGGCCGCTCCCCGGCCTGAATCCCCTTCCTGCCGTAAGGATTATGGCAAGCAGTCCACCGGTGCGGAGAATGTGGTGGTACATTACTGTGATGAATCGGATATCCCTTCGGGTGCACGCAAGATAGGCATACGTGAATGGATTCAATACTCGATTCAACATCAAGTGGTCAAACATGTATTCAAACTTGTACGGCTAGTGGATGCACAGGGAAACATCTCGAACTATTATCAGCCTAAGGACAATAATGATACCCGCAGACCGTTTGAGAACGTCCTTGAAGGATATCCTGTGGATTTTGAACTGATGGCCCGCATTTTGGTTGACAAATACCAGTACGGTTTGTCTCTTGAACGGGTCGTAGACCGTCTCAAGGATGCCGGTGCACGTTTCAACACCTCTACCGTTTTGGCTTGGATAAAGAGGCACATGAAGGAGTTGTGCAAGCTTGAGGAACCTTTCCGGCAGTTGCTTCTCACACCCGGAAGCATGCTGTTCAGTGATGAGACTACCGAACAGGTCAGAGTGTACAACCAGCAGAAGGGTAAGTATGAATACCGTAAACAATACATTTGGGGAATAAAGAATCCCGACCGGAAAATAGCTTATTATCTGTATGACAACGGCAGCCGTAGCATGAAGGTCGCCCAAAAGTTCTTCGCAGGCTTCCGGGGAAGTGTCACCACCGACGGCTACAATGTCTATAAAATGTTTGAACGGGAAGATTCCTCAATAACACGGTACGGATGTATGGCACACGTCAGGCGAAAGTTTGTCGATGCATTACAGACCGACCATCGGTCTGCAGATATAATCAACCTGATATCAAACCTATACTGGGTGGAGGCGGATTGCAGAATTAATCTTCTCTCCGAAGATGAACGCAGGATGGAACGTCAGAAGAGGGCAATTCCTATATTGGCAGAAATATGGCAGATGATAAAACCCGTTTTTGATCAAACACGCGGGGATACAGCCAACCTTTTTCTAAAAGCGGTCAGATATGCTGTCAATGAATGGGAAGCAGTATCGCGTTATGTACAAAATGGAAAGGCGGAAATTGATAATAATACGGCCGAGAGGATGATGAAGCCCATTTGTATGGGAAGAAAGAATTATCTGTTTTGCGGATCGGAACTAGGGGCAAAGAATGCTTCTATGTTATACTCAATTATTGAAACATGTAAGATGAATGGATTAAGGCCGGTGAAATATATAGCGGAAATTTTAACTAAATTAACGGCAGGAGAAACAAATTACATGTCACTATTACCTATCAACAATAATAAAGAATACTAATTATTGGATAAAGAGATGCTATATACTCCACTACAGAGTATAGAAAAAGGGACAGCCATACAATGAGTGCTTACAATTGATAAATAGTTGGAACGTTGCAGATACCTGCGGCAGATAGGTTGCAGATAAAGTATCTGCAACACGTTATATAATCAAAGAAAAAGCCTTGATTCCTTTATGCAAAGCTATGGGATAATTGGGGTGACTCTATGGATAATTTGTGGTGTCTCTACGGGGAAACGACAGTATCCTTACGTAGAAACTGTAGTGTCCCGCCTTAGAAACTCTCGTTTCCTGCCGTGGAAACTGTAATTTCTAATGCCGGAAACGACAGTTCCCCGCCTGGAAACGGGAAGTCAATGTATACAATAAACTTTTGTACTCATGGAGAATTAGCTTATGTCAGGTTTATACTGTGTTGCAGATACTTTATCTGCAACCTATCTGCCGCAGGTATCTGCAACGCTCCAACTATTTATCAACTAGTGCATTACACGCGTTTGGTTGCAGGTGGCAGATGTTTTCATGTTTTTTCAACTTTATAGTAGGAGGATTACGCATCAAAATTAGGGTCACAACCGTAAGTCATAAAACAGATTCACCTCTGTGTCCTCCTTTAGATTTGCACTGTGAAAAATAAAGGTTGAAATATTACCTTTGTGGTTAAAACAAGTTAACCAAGGAAAGCAGGTGACCCATTGTGTCCTCTAGGCAGAAGCCCTATCCACGGAATTAGTCCTTCTTTCCTTATCAGTTGAACAGATCCAATTAGAATTTTAGGTCGTTGGCCTATTAAAGGATATAGTTTGTTCAACCTATGGTTAACCCTTTAATAGTGCAAAAATATGGAAAAGAAATGGTTTATTGGCATTGACATCTCAAAAAAAACTTTGGATGTTGTTATTTACGTTCCTACAAAGAAACATGCGGACGAAACAAATTATGAACGCTTCTTAAACAAAGAAGAGGGCTACAAGTCTCTTCTTTGTTGGTTGAAAAAGAAAAACATGGCAAAGAAAAGGCTGGTCATTAGTATGGAAAATACGGGTATTTACAGTTTTGACTTATGCCTTTTTCTAGAAGCAGCATCCATCGATTACTGTTCTTTCAATCCTCTTCATTTAAAACGTTCCTTAGGTTTGGTACGTGGGAAAAATGACCGTGTAGATGCCGAAAGAATAGCCTATTTTGCTTATCTTCATCGGGATGAACTATCTTACTCTAAGCTGTCAGGGAGTTCAATTATCCGTTTGCGTGACTTTGCTGCAGAGAGAAAACGTTTTGTAAAGCAGCAAGCTGAATACAAAGGTTTTCTCACTGATAGAAAAGATTGTGAAATGACTTCTACCATTGAGCGTGCTGCCCATATGGTAAAGATACTGGATGAAGAAATTGCAAGTGTTGAAGAAGAAATGCTGCAAATTATCAATTCAGACCCATCTATTCTCCGAAATTATGAGCTCTTAAACAGTATTAAAGGCATTGGGACGATCAATGCGATGAATACAATCATACATACTAATAATTTTCAGGCATTTGAAACGGCACGTCAATATGCATGTTATTTAGGTATTGCTCCTTTTGAGCATTCTTCGGGAACAAGTATTAAAGGTAAAACAAGGGTTTATCCCACGGGAGCAAAACTATTGAAAGCGGATCTTTCACAAGCTGCTAATTCAGCGATTGTATGGGATAAGGAAATGAAAGAGTATTATGAAAGGAAAAGGAAGGAAGGGAAAGCTTATGGAGTAGTGCTAAATGCAGTCAAGTTTAAACTAGTAGGAAGAATGTTTGCGGTGGTCAAAAGGGGAACACCCTTTGTGGAGTTAATGACTTACAAAAAGTAAACGGACTGAAATAGCCCGTTTAACTTCTTTAACTGTTTTTTATAGGCCTATTATTTGCATAGGTCTTAGAATTCCGTGTCCTCTGTGGTGAAAACCGTGCAAGAATGAATCTATTTTAAGAATGTGATTGCCCCAAATCACTCCCCTTAATTTTCGGACTGCTCCCTTTTTTCTTTTATCTGTTTTACATTTATGTAGCAAAACTAAACTATCCCATTATCCATTTCGCAGCCTTAGGCAACACTTTGTAGAATAATGCAACTATACACCACGATACTATAAACACAAATAAAGCTGTCGCTGGAATACGCATGAATATAGGTAAATCAATTCTGTCAATTGCTAAATAACCTATTCCTACAGCAAAATAATGTACCATATAGATGCCCAGTCCACATTTTGTTATATTCTTTAAGGCTGATATAATTAAGGGAGACGTTACCTTTACTTTTTGAATTAATAAATACCAGGCAACCGTCATTAAAAAGACATTGGGCGAACAGTATAAAAGAATAATTCCATTTGGCGCTCTGTAATATCAGGTTGTGAAGTCATATTCCTGAATCCATAATACGTTATGGCATAACCGACACTAAAAAGAATAAGAGATAAAACAACAGTCTTTTTCATCGACAACTTGTTTCTGTCTTTCAAATAATAGCCTAAAAGCAGATAACCGCTAAAACCTGAAAAATAATATAAAGTGCCATAGTCATTCCAAGCACAAGTACCTCCTATATAGCTGGATATATATTCTTGGCAATAAGGCAGAAATAAGGTGATAAACCAAACGGATAAGAATATTTTCATTTGTTTCTCTGTTGCTTGTTTCAGCCATGCAGAAAAAAAAGGCATATACAAATATAATCCTATCAACATATATATGTACCATAAAGGAACTGTATATGTATTGAAGTTAAAAGGAATCATAAGAATATTATGCAAGCAACTATCCCAAGTTTGACTTGGAGACTCTCCTGCATACGCAAACATTTCAGACAAAACAGAATTATCCAGCCCTAAAATACCCGTAAACCACGGAAACAAGTTATATAATAAAGACCATACAATAAAAGGGACTATTACACGAAGCATCCTTTTTTTATAAAATTGTCCGATTTCCTGTTCTACCGGTAATAATAACATTCCTGTCAACATCACAAACAACGGTACGCACGGACGCAAGAAAGCTCCATAAATACTCCCCCATAAGTTATACTCCGGATTTAAACGAGCTTCAGGAGAAACATTGAAAGGGTCTGAACAATGGATACAGATGACCATTAAAATGGCTATCACACGAATTAAATCAGCCCATACTATATGATTCACATTTTTCATTTGGTATTCAATTTTTTCAATTGCAAAGTTAGGACAATGGTATGACATTTTTTTTAAACTACTTAAAAAAGCAGAATAAAGTAATGCGAAGGAAGGGAAACGAAACAACCCTATTATTTAATCTTGTTCCTCAAATGGCACAACGTAACTTGAGAGATGCCTAAAAAAGATGCAATATAACCCAAATTTACTCTTTGGAAGAGATCCGGACGTGTTTGCAACAATTCTATATATCGTTCTTCCGCTGACTTATACAGTCTTGAAATTAAACGCTTTTCATTCATTATAAAAGCCTCTTGATGCAAAATCCTTGACCAGTTCGCTATTTCTATATTAGTCTGATACAGCTTTTCTAAATCTTTTATCGGCACGGCATATAATACCGTATTTTCCAATAACTGAACAACTTCATATTCGTACCCTTGTTGGTTCCCATAAAAATTGTTCGTCGAAAAAACGATATCTCCTTCTGTACTAAACCATGAGGTGAGTTCTTTGTCGTTAATTACACAATATGAGCGTGCTATACCTTTTTCAATGAAATAAAAGTTTTTATCGTTCTGGAAAGAGGACGTTAGGATATGTTTTTTGGGCAGTTCCAATAAAGAGCTATGAGCAAACAGTTCATTTATGGAACTATTGCTCATGTTTGACTTGGCTTTAAGTGAGTTTATCGTATTACGCATCATTTGACTTTCACAACGCTTATTTACTCTTTCCTGTTTTTTATTAAGCGGCTACAAAAATACAAAAATGCTCCTATAATAAATAAACAAGCTGCATTTTTATATATCGCCCAGATTAACATTTATGGATTGCTCCCCTTGCCTTTCCGTTGTTGTTTCATGACCGGGTATCCATACTTTTCTGCTATAATCTGCCGATTTTATTCGATTATCCCAATGATATTCTTTATATTTGTATAGTATTCGCACTAAAACAAAGTACATCATGGAAAATGAAAAGAAACTAACCCGTTCTTCCAACCGAATGATCGCAGGTGTATGCGCCGGAATAGCCGAATATTTCGGATGGGACCCTACCTTATTAAGAATAGTGTATATACTGGCTACATTCTTCACTGCTTTCGCCGGAGTAATCATATATATAATCCTGTGGATTGTCATGCCGGGAAAAAGACCTTCAGACGGATACGAAGACCGTATGAATCAACGTTTACATTAAATCAAAAGTATAGACCATATTTTCATACCAGTATCCGATATAGATAAAAGCCTTCGTTCCTGGAAGATGGTAATCCGATAGAAATAAGTACATTAGTATAGCTCCAGTCCGAACTCATCTTTCAGCTGCATCAACGCCTGATTCTTTTGAGCCATCATCTGGAATTTCTCGACACGTCCCACAGGACGTATTGTTTCCGTTGCCTCACTTACCCGCACTGTCATCACCACTTTGCTGTTTTTCAGCCTACCACGAAGATAACTCTGCAATTCAGGAATCAAAGCTGTAAAATCCTTTGCAGCAAACTCATTATCAACCACCACTTCAAAAGTCGTTGAGTTATTAAGCAATACCGGACGGAGCATCTGCATACGTTTAGTAAGAGCATCCTGTTCTTTCGGCAACTGACCGGCATATTCCTGCCAGTAATAATTCAAATCCCGATCATTGAAAATAAAATCTTCTTCCGGTTGCTGTACTCTGGGAACATGAGTGGTAACTGTATTCTGCGTTGTCTGATCGCGCTGCGGATTCTTGATAGACACGCCCAAACTAGACATCTTCATCACCGGAATTTTCCGTTCTTCCTTGACAGTCGGGGCAACTCCCGCTCCTTGCGACGGAGCAGACGAAGCCGCACCAGAAGAAGCTGATGCTCCCGGTTGCACTGCTGCAGATGCTTGCGGATGCCGGGCAGTAGTGCCATTAACAGCCTGTGTTGTTACTGAAGACGGAGACGTATGAAGGGAAGCCTGCTGAACCTGGGTTGCAGAAGCGACCTGCGGCTGCTGAGCTGCGGCAGGCTGTGTGAATATGGGTTTTATGGTCTTCGTAGGGCCACGCCCACCACTCACGTCATCCCCCTCGGTGGTAAGCTGTGCAACCTGTATCAAGGTCAGTTCTACCAGCAAACGCTTATTTTTGCTGATGCGGTAATTCAAATCACACTCATTACAAAGCTTCATAGCCCGGTACAAGAAAGGTAGCGGACATTTCTGCGCCTGTTCCTGATAGCGTTGGCGTATGCTCGCTCCCACTTCCAGTAAAGGCAATGTCACCGGGTCTTTCCCCACCAACAGGTCACGGAAATGAGACGATAATCCGGTAATAAAATGACTTCCGTCAAAGCCTTTATTCAAAATATCATTGAAAAGCAACAAAGCATCACTTACCTTGTTTTCGAGGAAACAATCCGTCAGACGGAAATAATATTCATAATCAAGAACGTTCAGATTATCAATCACACTCTTATAGGTGATATTTCCTCCGGTAAAACTTACAACCTGGTCGAAGATAGACAAAGCATCACGCATACCACCGTCTGCCTTCATAGCTATCACGTTCAGTGCTTCCGGCTCCGCCGTGATACCTTCTTTCGAAGCAACATACGACAGATGATTCACCGTATCTTCCACGCTTATCCGGTTAAAGTCATAAATCTGACAACGGGAAAGAATGGTAGGGAGAATCTTATGCTTCTCCGTCGTAGCCAGGATAAAGATAGCATGACGGGGAGGTTCTTCCAGCGTTTTCAGGAACGCATTGAAAGCAGATGCCGAAAGCATGTGCACCTCGTCGATGATATATACCTTATACTTACCAATCTGCGGCGGGATGCGTACTTGCTCCACCAACTGGCGAATGTCATCTACCGAGTTGTTGGAAGCAGCATCGAGTTCGTGAATATTATATGATCGCTGTTCGTTGAAAGCTACACATGACTCACACTGATTGCAAGCCTCTCCGTCGGCAGTAGGCGTCATACAATTGATGGTTTTGGCAAAGATACGCGCACAAGTGGTCTTTCCTACCCCACGTGGTCCGCAAAACAAATAAGCATGAGCCAGCTTTTGGGTAGCAATTGCATTTTTCAGCGTAGTAGTCAACGCCCGCTGTCCTACCACCGATTCGAACGTGGACGGACGGTACTTACGGGCTGAAACAATATAGTTTTCCATATCCGGGATTCTCTCTGTTTTTTTGAATTTTCGCTTACTCTGCAAAAACAGTGCAAATGAGAGCAGAGTCAAGCTAGCTTGAACTATGCCGAGTGAAGCCTGTTTTCGCTTACTCTGCAAATGTACACAAAAAAAGTGAGATGTAATAAGGGATAAAGAGAGAAGTTTTGAAGCTAAAGCGATAAGTTTTTAAGTTATTAGTTTTATCTTTGCGGATATTAAAAGGAGAAATTATGGGTAAACTAATCAGTATCTGGAGTTTCATACGCAGACGAAAGTATCTCATTACGGTCGTTGCGTTTGCTGTTATCATTGGCTTTCTGGACGAGAACAGCCTGGTTCGTCGTTTCGGATATGAACGGGAGATTAGCCAGTTGAAAGAAGAGATAGAAAAGTACCGGGCAGATTACGAAGAGAATACCAAGCGTCTCAACGAAATAACGACCAATCCGGACGCCATCGAGCAAATCGCCCGTGAAAAGTATCTGATGAAGAAACCCAACGAAGATATTTACGTTTTTGAAGATTAAAGAATGAAACAATTAGTACCCGCCCTTTTCGTCGTAGGCGCTATCATGGCTCTCACCGGAGCTGCTGTATTTATCACCGGATGGATCTATGCTCCTTACATATATACTATCGGAGCCGGACTTTTCGCTTTGGCACAAGTGAACACGCCTGTCAAAGGAAAAGGCAAAACACTGAAACGCCTACGCGTTCAGCAGATATTCGGAGCATTGGCGCTGATCCTGACTGGAGCCTTTATGTTTACCACCCGAGGCAATGAATGGATTGCCTGCCTCACGATTGCTGCTATCCTCGAACTTTACACTGCTTTCCGTATTCCGCAGGAAGAAGAAAAAGAAAGGGCATAAAAAAAGCCTGTTCATAGCTTTACAGTCTTGAACAGGCGGAAATCGAAAAAAATATTGAATAACGTTCCGTCCTTTTTATCAGGAAACGGAACGTTTATTTTTTATCCTTCACTATTATTTCTTCACTGGTGAATATCTTGCATTCAACCCATCAACAATTTCTTTTGTGATATTAAAAGCGCTGTCAGCATAAAGCAGGTTATCAAACCCAGTGTTGCTGAAAATCAGGCTATATCCGTGAGTCTTATTATATTCTTTCAGGAAAGCGTTGATAGAATCGCGGAACTGCAAGCTGTTCTTGTTGTTCTCTTCCATCAAACCATTCTGAAGTTTGTTGCTCAACTCTTGCAAATCTTGTTCCAACTTCACCAGACGGTTGTATTCTTGCTGCGCTCTATCTTGTGACAGGAAAGCATTGTTTTCTACTTTCTTCTGGAAATCTTGTTTTTCCTTGTTCAAAGAGGTAGCCTTCTGATTCAATGTCATGCGAACGTTCTCGCTCTTCTTTACCATCGCCTCATTCAAGTCAATACAGAAATTGTATTTGGCAAGCAGCGTATCTATTTCAACATAGGCAATTTTCATTCCTGACAGTTCGGCATTAGCCTGTGCCGGAGTACTTGTAGTTTGATTGTCAGTTTTGCCAGCACATTGTGAAAATAAAACGATAAACGCAAGAGCAACCAAACCGTTCATGAGGTAGTTCATTCTATTCATAATTAATAAGTATTGTTTTTAATAAATTTAATTCATACTATCGTTCAAGGCTTTTTCCAACTCATCAATAGAAAAACGTGGTTTCTTTTGTGCTTCGCGATCCTGCGACTGTGCGCATCCGATTCCTTTCTGACGCAACGTTTTATTCCCGCTCACATGACCATTTGGGAATTTTCCACCCTTCGTAAAGAATACTTTCACCCCTAATAATACTAGGGAAATAGCAACTATTAACAAAGTTATCAGTATAGTCTCAACCATTTCTATTAATTTTGTGAGTGCAAAGATAGGCTTTAATGAGATATGAGTTCAGATAAGTCAATCAAATTAACCATATTTAGCAATAGAAGAAGCGAAAACAGCCCTTCTATTCCTATTATAAAATAAAAACAGCATGGAAAAAAAAGACTTAAAGCCGGCTGGCGTATTCAAGTATTTCGAAGAAATCTGCCAAGTGCCACGCCCTTCAAAGAAGGAAGAGAAAATGATTGCCTACCTGAAGGCATTCGGAGCAAAACATAACCTGGAAACTAAGGTGGACGAAGCCGGCAACGTATTGATTAAAAAACCCGCTACTCCGGGAAAAGAAAATCTTCAAACCGTCGTATTGCAATCACATATCGACATGGTGTGCGAAAAGAACAATGACGTTCAACATGACTTCCTCACCGATCCCATCGAAACGGAAATTGACGGTGAATGGCTGAAAGCCAAAGGCACTACCCTCGGAGCCGACAACGGTATCGGTGTAGCTACCGAACTGGCTATTCTGGCTGACGACAGCATTGAACATGGTCCGTTGGAATGTCTGTTTACAGTAGACGAAGAAACGGGGCTTACCGGAGCTTTCGCCCTGCAGGAAGGCTTTATGAGCGGTGATATTCTTCTGAACCTCGATTCGGAAGATGAAGGGGAAATCTTTATCGGCTGTGCCGGAGGCATTGACTCCGTTGCAGAATTTACATATAAAGAGGTGGAAATTCCTGCCGGATATTTCTTCTTCAAAGTGGAAGTGAAAGGTTTGAAAGGTGGTCACTCCGGTGGTGATATTCATTTGGGACGGGGAAATGCCAACAAAATACTGAACCGTTTCCTTTCCCGCATGGCTGCCAGACACGATCTGTACCTCTGTGAAATCAACGGTGGTAATCTGCGCAACGCTATTCCCCGCGAGGCATACACTATCTGTGCTGTTCCCGAAGATGCCAAACATGATGTCCGCACCGAACTGAATATCTTCACCAGCGAAATGGAAGACGAATTATCCGTTGTAGAGCCCGACTTAAAGTTGGTTCTCGAATCGGAAACTCCCCGCAAGACGGCTATCGACCAGGATACCACTACCCGTTTATTAAAAGCTCTGTATGCAGCTCCTCACGGTGTATACGCCATGAGCCAGGATATTCCCGGACTGGTGGAAACTTCTACCAACCTGGCATCTGTCAAGATGAAGCCGAATCATGTCATCCGCATTGAAACTAGTCAGCGGAGCTCGATACTATCCGCACGCAACGATATGGCGAACACGGTTCGTGCTGTATTCCAACTGGCGGGAGCCAATGTTACGTTTGGCGAGGGTTATCCGGGATGGAAACCGAATCCCCACTCGGCTATCCTCGAAGTGGCTGTTGAATCTTACAAGCGTCTGTTTGGTGTAGACGCGAAAGTTAAAGCCATCCATGCAGGATTGGAATGTGGTCTGTTCCTTGATAAATATCCAACGCTGGATATGATTTCTTTCGGACCGACACTGACAGGTGTTCACTCTCCTGACGAACGAATGCTTATTCCTACCGTTGAGAAATTCTGGAAACATCTATTGGATATCTTGGCACATGTTCCTGCCAAGAAATAACAGACAGATAAGTCAACATAAAGAAGAGTATGGTAACAGTGAAAAGAGAGTAGCTGTTGCCATGCTCTTTTTTGCAATGAATTTAATAGCTGTAAGTTTCTTTGCTCCTTCTTATGCTATCGCACAAGATTCTCACGAAGGACAAGGCTATCACGACACACAAGTCCCCTCTCAACAAGAAAGAATCCCTTTCCGCGTTGTAAGTTGGAACATAGAAAACCAGTTTGATACACACCACGACAGTTTGAAGAACGATCATGAATTTCTTCCCGACGCGATGCGTCATTGGAATTATAGCAGATATAAAAAAAAGCTGGTTGACGTTGCCCGTGTAATTACTGCTATTGGCGAATGGAGTCCGCCTGCATTAGTCGGATTATGTGAAGTAGAAAATGATACAGTGCTTCGTGACCTGACCCGCCGTTCTCCTTTAAAAGAGCTTAGTTATCGTTATGTAATGACCAACTCCCCTGATTTAAGAGGAATTGACGTAGCCTTGCTTTATCAACGGGATTTATTCAAACTATTATCTTCCCGTTCCATTTCCATCCCTCCGTTGAAGCAATACCGCCCGACAAGAGATTTGCTACACGTCAGCGGACTTCTACTGACGGGAGATACCCTCGACGTATTTGTCTGCCACCTCCCCAGCCGTTCGGGTGGAGCCAAAGAATCGGAATCCTATCGCTTATATGCAGCTCATATTCTGCGTATGGAAGTTGATAGCATTATGAGCATTCGTTCTCTTCCGCAAGTCATTATTATGGGGGATTTCAACGATTACCCGACGAATCAATCTATTCAGAAAATACTGGAAGCCGAAGCACCTCCTGTTACTACCAATAACCTAGCCTCAACAACCGGCTCCACCAACTTCTCAACAGTTGCCCCCTCCTCATTAAAACTATATCACCTACTCGCCCGGAAAGCTAAATCAAAAGACTTCGGTTCTTACAAATATCGTGGTGAATGGGGATTACTCGATCACTTGATTGTATCAGGCACTCTATTAAATCAATCAAATCACTTTTTCACCAGCGAAGAAAAAGCAAATGTATGCCTTCTCCCCTTTTTACTGAAAGATGACGAAAAATATGGTGATAAAGAACCTTTCCGCACTTATAAGGGGATGAAGTATCAAGGCGGTGTCAGCGACCATTTACCTATTTATGCAGACTTCGAGCTGATTTTATATTAATAAAGTACCGTCTCGTTAGTTCTTTCTATAATAATGAATGAACAACAAATATATCTTGGAAAATAATTATGATATTTCTCATACGATAGAAACTTCTTCCCAGTCTTCTACTGTCCGTGTGACAGATGAGAAGTTCACTCCGATGCAAATCACTTTTCGTTTGTCTGCCAAATAAGGCTTGGCGTAGCCAGTCTTCTCTATTTGTTCCAGAGCTTCCTGTGCTGTTCCATCCATTTTGAATTCAAAGATATAGACGTAATCCTCCATCTCCAGCGTACAATCCACCCGTCCGTAGCTTTGGCGGTCCTCGCAATGGATGGCGGTGCAATATACGCCTATCAGTCGAAGCAATAGATAAAAAGTGTATTGAAAATGCTTTTCTGTTATATCTATATCTTTCAACGAGCCGTGGGAGTCATAGGGAATACTTGCCAAAAAAGAGGTGAGGGAACGGCGGAACGCATCTGTATCACCGCGTTCAAGGTCCATCACGGCATCTGTTATCCAACTCGTCACTTCTTTACTCTTCGGCTTCATATAATTGGCTGCTAATACAGACAAGAATCCCTTCCGTACTTCGTTGTTTGGGAAATCGAGCAGATAGGTTCCCATTTTTTTATTATATTCCTTGATTGTGAGGTATCCGCTTTGAAAAATCATTGGTAGGGGCTGTTCCACATCCGCTTTGTAGTCTATAAACATAGTTGGGTCGTAGAATTTTCCTGTTAGTTCATTCATCTGTTCGCGACTGTGTTGTAGCAGACGTATCAAATAAGTCGGGGTACCGGTGGCGAACCAGTAGTCACGGATTTCATTCATATCAAAGGCATTAAGTATGCTAAACGGATTATAGATGGCGGCCATGTTCGTACTAAAATGATAGCCATCGTACTGCCGTTTCAACCAGTCCTTCATTTCCTCCACCGTACATTCGTATTTAGTTGCCAATCGCGAGATGGGTTCTGCGAAGTATTTCTCCAATTCTTCCTGAGTGATTCCGCATAGTGATTCGTAGCGTTCATCCATACTAATGTCTTTTGGTTGGTTGAAGCCACTGAACACACTTACTTGCGAAAATTTCGTAACTCCCGTCAACAGTACGAATTTCAAGTATTCGTCAGCTCCTTTGAAGGTGGAATAAAAAGATTTCAGAATTTCCCTGTGATGGTCTTCAAGCAAAAGTTTCTCTCCTACATGGTTGCAGGTGTAAGTTCCGGTATCCAACACATCGAGAATTGGTTTGTCATATTCATCAATCAGTACTACCGCACGCTGCCCTGTCCGTTCATAAGCACGGCGGAGCAGTTCCTTGAAGCGGTCACCTGTGGTAGTATAGTTCAGATTTTTGCCATAGATGTCTTCCCAATTGCCTAAATACCCTTCGATAGTTGCTTCGAGCACTCCCGGTTGGGTGTATGGCCCACCGTTAAAGTCAATGCGGAAAATAGGATATTGCAACCAGTCTTTTTCAAGGTCAGCAATTGCCAGTCCGTCGAAAAGTTCTTTCCGCCCCTGAAAATAACAGGCAAGTGTACTCACCAACAGACTCTTCCCAAAACGACGGGGACGACTCAAGAAATAGATTGAACCCGTTTGCACAAGGTTGTAAACTAAGGCAGTCTTGTCTACATAAACAAAACCGTCTTCACGAAGGCGGTCAAAGCTCTGTATTCCAATAGGATATTTCATCTTTTTATCGGCTTTTTATGAATCACTAGACGAAGATACGTGAAAACAGGCATAAATACAAACGATTCCGGACATTATAAAACGAATTTTGTTATATTAATCCGAATACTGATAAACCTTCAAGTCAAACTTGGGAACCATTGCCAGCAAATGGTCGAAGATGTCCGACTGGATACGTTCGTATTCTTTCCAAACTTTGTTTCGGGAGAAGAAGTAAACTTGAATAGGTACTCCATACATCGTGGCTTCTTTCTGGCTGATAATCAAGTCCAAATCTTGATTCACCACAGGCAAGCTGCACAAATAACGCTCGATATATACACGATAAACCTGGGAATTGGTAGGTACTACACCTTCTTCAGGCTGATAATCCGCCATCAAAGGGATTTCCTTCCGATAACGGTCGAGCATTTCGGGCGTACAGAATTGGAGCGTAGTCAAATCCAGGGTTATATTCTTCATTACCCTTCGTCCTCCTGATTGCACCATTCCCCGCCAGTTCTGGAAAGGGCTGCTGACCAAGGTATAAGGGGGAACGGTAGAAATCGTATTATCGAAATTCTGAATCTTGACTGTATTCAGAGTAATCTCCTGCACTGTGCCATTGGCAGCACCGGAAGGAAGCGTTATCCAGTCGCCCGGACGAACCATATCATTGGCGGAAAGCTGGATCCCCGCCACAAATCCTAGTATGGAATCCTTGAATACCAGCATCAGTATGGCGGCCGAAGCCCCTAATCCCGCAAACAAACTGGCTGGGGACTTATTCACAATAATGGCAATGATAATGATTCCACCGACAAAGAACAGAAGCACCTGCAACACCTGAATGAATCCTTTCATCGGACGGTTCTTCATTGACTCCTTCCCGTCGTAGATATCCATTATCATCAATAGAATCCCATTAATGGCCAACAGCAAAGAAAAGATTATGTAAACGGCACAAGCTTTCTGGGAAATAAGCAATAAGTCCTTGCCACGAATAAAAGCCATTGGCAGTAAAGAATAAACCAGAAAAGCCGGAACCGTATGAATCAGGTTGTGAAACACTTTGCGCTTCATCAGCAACGTATTCCAAAGGTGCGGTTTCCGACGGGTGTACCGCTTCATTCCTCCTATAAGAATCGCCTGGCAGAGATAATTCAGACCGATAGCAATTGCTATCATCAGCACAGCAATAATAGTCTCATCAAAACGGTCGGCAACTGTCGGGTCTATTCCCCAATCTATCAGGATTTTGTTCATCCATTTTCCTAAATCTAGTACAAGCATAACTTCTGTCCTTTTTTATTAATAACAGCAAAAGATTCATTTGGTTTAGAAAAAAAGACTGGCGTCCGATTCACAAGAAATCGGGACTGCCAGTCTTCACTGCTATTCTCTAAGCATATCTTTCAGCGATAACAATCCCATCAGGGAGTTGTTATCACTCCTATTTCATCCATTCCTACTTTCGCGGTTGTTGCGGTAGGTGTAGTAGCCTCCAACTTAATATAACGCGCCTGTACTTTCTGCCCGAAAGTGACCGTTTGCGGCAGCGGGTTGTGCATGATATTACTGAACTCACCATTGGCAGGAACTTCCTTCCAGTGCTTTCCGTCCATGCTCACAAAGAATTTATAACGGAAAGCCATCGTCGGTTTCGCTTCCGCTTTCGAAGGGGCATAAGTAAAGCTGGCTAATGTCACCGATTTGCCCAAGTCAATCGTCAACGGAGAATCAGCGACTTGTTTCCAGCTGGCACGAGGCAGATTATTCCAATCTTCACCCTGAACCACTTCCTGCAAAGGAGCTGCATAATAAGCGGCCACTTGGTTAATATGAGCAGTCAGACGACATTCGTCAATCTTCACCCGTAACTGACTGGCTTTCACGACCGGGAAACGCAGCATACGTTTATATCCGATTGTCGTACCCTTGCCTACTTCTTTCCAACCGTTATCAGTCAAAGCCTCTACAACGAAAGACTCCACTCTCTGTCCTTTTGTGATATCTTCCTGAAGCATCACTAAGTTAATTTCCGAACCCGGTTCCAAAGAATAAACGGCTTCACTGCCCGAAATGGCATTCCAGTAGTTTCTCCCTTTCTTCACCCGGTTATCGGCAAATATCTGTTCACGGTAAGCTGCAAATTCCTCCAGACGATTCACGTCCGCTTCATTAATCAAGCCTTTGCGGTCGGGCGGTATATTCAATAAAAGCACGGAGTTATATCCTACCGACTGGAAATAAATATCCGACAGATGTTTCAAGGATTTCACTTTCGCGTCTTCTTCCGCATGATAGAACCATCCCGGACGGATGGACACATCCACTTCCGAAGGATACCAGAATAATTCCGTAGCTTTCTCCAGCATTTTGCGGCTTCCTAAATCTTCCGCTTTGCTAAAGACACCCAGACGTTTGTTGTTTTCTGTCGAGCGGGCATAAATTCCCGGAGTCAGTACGGTGGCATTCCATTCCGTTTCGCGTCCCAGCCCTCTTTCATTTCCTACCCAACGGACATCGTCTCCCATAATCGCCATTACTGCTTTCGGTTGAAGGCGTTGGATGGTTTTATAGAAAGCGTCCCAGTCATACACTTGTTTTTTTCCGTTCGGGCCTTCCCCATTCGCTCCGTCGAACCATACCTCGTGCACTTCACCATAATTGGTGAGCAATTCTGTCAATTGACGGACAAAAAATTCATTGTAACGGGGAGAGTCTCCATAACATTCCGCATTCCGATCCCACGGAGAAAGATAGACGCCGAACTTCATATCATATTTATCGCAGGCTTTCCGAAGTTCTTTTACGACATCCCCCTGTCCGTTCTTCCAAGGAGAAGAGGCTACAGAATGTTTCGTTGTAGCTGTAGGCCACAGGCAGAAACCGTCGTGATGCTTTGCGGTCAGAATAACCATTTTGAAACCTGCATTTTTCAAACTCTTCACCCATTGTCCAGCATCGAGTTCTGAAGGATTAAAGAGTGCAGGATCTTCTTTTCCGTCTCCCCATTCACGTCCGGTAAAAGTGTTGATGCCAAAATGAAGGAAAGCGGTCAGTTCCATTTGTTGCCAAGCATATTGTTGCGGAGTGGGTACCAACCGCGCTGCCATATCGACTTTCTGTTCGAGCGTTGCATCTTGAGGAAATTCAACATGCTTCACGTAGTAGTTTTCTTTTTTCTGTGCCTGCACTCCACCGATAAGGGTAAAAGACAATAAGAGAGAGATTAGTAGTTTATTCATAGCCTATAAATTATTGCAGTTTTACAAAAATAAAATAAAGGTACGGATTTCACGATTCTCATGGAATACTTTCTTACGATATCCCATTCAATCAGTGTAACCCCCACCTTTATATATAATCTAAATAACCTATTGATTTAGTATCTATTTCACCGGATAAAGGGTAAATTCAAAACTCTGTTTCTTTAATGGAACCAAGTATTGCGGTAATACTCCGGGACCACAAGTAGCCGTCCCCACGCCTGCCTGTTCGGCATCCAGATGCACTGTCAGCAATCCATCACGTTCCAGTTCATTGATATGGCGGACCTTCTCTAATAATACATCCGAGAAAGGAATCATACTAAACTGGAAAGCACGATTTGATTCTACAAAGAGGCCTTCGCCGGAAATATTTGCCAACTTCGCCCAACGTACATCGGTGCGGTTGCCCGTAGATTGCGGAGCAACATAATAATGAAACATCCGTTCCGGTGTGGTCTGATATACACCGATTTTGCCGGACTGATTGCGGTCAATGTATGTTTCATTCTCTCCACGTCCGAGGTAAGAAACCTGATCGTAGGTGTTCGATACACGGAATGTCAGTCCCAGGCGTGCCATTGATTTCACGATGGTCGTGTCGGGCTGGAAAGTAGTAAGAACTTTCAGCGCACCGTTTTTATCCAATGAATAAACAAAGTCGGCAGTTCCTATCTTTTGCGCTTTCGCATTTAGAATTTCCACCCGGGCAGTGGTCGAAGTCTTGCCCTCTTTCAGTGAAACGACCTTTTGGGTCAGATTATCCAATCCTGCATTACGCCACAGACGTGCACCGTTCTTATCCCGGTTGTCATTATCCGTTGCCGGGCGGAAAAGGCTCAATGTCAGCGGAGCAGCTAATAATTCTTTGCCATTCAGGTTCAATGAAGTCAGCACCCCTGTTTGCTTGTCAACAGTGAAAGTCGTTTCACCTGCTTTTTGCGGACGGTAACCTGTATAATTCTTATTACCGGCAAGCACGAACTGATCGTATGCCACTTCCCAGTCCTTATCGATCATTGAAGATGCTTCACGACGCGTCCAGCTGATATTCAGATAAGCCTCACGAATTGTATTCGGAAGTTTGACAGCGCCTAAAGCTACATCTACGGTAGCGTGCGGTGCACAATCAATCGTTTTCGTACCTTCTGCCAAGATCTTGCCATTGTCTGCCGTCACATTCCAGTTCAGTACATACTCATTCAGATTAGAGAAGTCATACCAGTTCTTGACACGGATAGTCAGATTCTTTTGACCCGCCAAAGTCGCTTTTATATTCTGATATACTTTCTTTACTTCAAGCAAATGCGGATGCGGTTCACGATTGGCGCCTACCAAACCGTTACAGCAGAAGTTACCGAAACTCGGGATTCCTTCCGGCCCGTAATCACCGCCATACGTCCAATACCATTTACCGTTTTTATCTATTTCGCGGAATGACTGGTCCACCCAGTCCCAAACGCAGCCACCTTGTGCCATCGGATTGTTTTCAAATACATCCCAGTATTCTTTCAATCCGCCGCAACTGTTGCCCATCGCATGAAGATATTCGCAAAGAATGAAAGGACGATAGATGTCTTTCTTCGCAAGATATGCTTTGATGTCGTCCACACTGCGGTACATACGGCAGTAAATATCCGTATTATAGTTCAATTCGGCACGTTCGTATTGCACGGGACGAGTGTTTTCTACCGATTTCAGCCAGTCGTAGGTACGCTCGAAGTTGATTCCGTTGCCGGCTTCATTTCCCAACGACCAGATGACGATAGCGGGATGATTCTTGGAACGTTCATACATCCGGTGGGTGCGGTCCATGTGCGCAGTCAGCCAGGTAGTGTCTTTGGCAAGAGAAGCAGCCCCATATCCCATTCCGTGGGATTCGATATTTGCCTCATCAATCATGTACAATCCGTAGCGGTCGCAAAGCTGATACCAGTAAGGGTGAGTCGGATAATGCGAGTTACGCACCATGTTGATATTGTGCTGTTTCATCAGTTTGATGTCCAGTTCCATCAGTTCTTTGCTCACGGTACGTCCCAGCTGGGAGTGTTCGTGGCGGTTGGTTCCTTTCACCAATACCGGAACACCGTTGATGCAGAAACGTCCGTCTTTGATTTCCGATGTACGGAAGCCGACTTCGCAACCCGTCAGTTCGGTGACCTTGCCTTGTTCATCTTTCAGTTCGAGTATCAATGTGTAAAGATGAGGATGCTCTGCACTCCAAGCCTTTACATCAGGTAGATTCTTTTCATCAAACGTGATAAGATTGCTCAATCCACGGGATTTTATCCGGATGGCATCCTGCAAGACAGCTTTGCCTTCGGCGTCTTTCAGGGTGTAAGCAATAGAAGTGGCTCCAAGTGTAATAGAAGGTCCCTCTACGGTCACTTCAAGTCCGAAAATTCCATCTTTGTATTTCTCTTTGTCCAAAGATGCATTCAGTTTGTAGTCGGCAATGTACTGTTTAGGAGTGCTGTAAAGATACACATCACGTTCGATACCACTCAAACGCCACATATCCTGACATTCCAGATAAGCACCCGCACTCCATCGGTACACTTCCAAAGCAACCACATTTTCGCCTTCATTGAGGACGTCAGTAATATCCCATTCGGCAGCTGTCTTTGATCCCTGATTGTATCCAAGCAATTTTCCATTCACCCATACATAATAGAAAGAGATGACCCCTTCACAACAAAGTACTATCCGGCGTCCTTTCCAGTCGGCAGGCACTTTGAAGGTACGGCGGTATGAGCCGACTTCATTTTCCGCATGCGGTACCAGCGGCGGATTCTTCTTGAAGTTGAACATTTTATCGTCAAATTCATACGTTTCGTTGACATAGATAGCTGTGCCATAACCCTGACATTCCCAGTTGCCGGGCACATTGATGTCCGCCCATCCTCCTGTGTAATAAGAAGGTTGGTAAAAGTCCTTCGGACGGTTATCGGGATTCTTCACCCAATGGAATTTCCACTTTCCGTTCAGGCTCATATAAAAAGGAGACTGTTCATACCCTCCCGGCTTTTCAATGTCGGAAGCGTTGGCATAAGGCCATACGTATGTGTGAGGAGCGAGTTTGTTCAGTCCCACCGCATACTGGCTTTGCCATTCGGGCAACGGTTGTTGCTGCGCTAGCGTGAAAGTAGTGGCAGCCAGTACTGCTGATAAGATTAAAGAAGTTCGTTTCTTAAAGCTAATGTTCATAAGCATGTCATCATTATTAGTTTATACAAGATTGTTTTACAAAGCACCTAATTGCTATTTTTTAACTACTTGATTACTATTCTATAATCACTTCATCAAAATAGACTCTCGCTTCCTGACCGGGGCGGACATGCTCGTCGGGACATATCCCCGCACCTTCTGCCGTCACCCGGACATAACGAGCAGATACTCCGCCCATGTCTATCGAATAGTCATTTCTGAAAGTTCCTTCCTGATAGATTTCTTCCGGAGAAAAGTTCAATTCTCCTATGGCATGGTAGGTACGATTATCATCAGAAACTTCTACGCGAATCATTTTCGGTTTGTGCGCTCCCATTCCATAATTCGTAATGCAACCAATAGCTAATTTATTCAGTTTTTCCTGACTCTGTAAATCTATTGTGAAAGAGATAGAATCATTCCGGCTCCAGTTACACCATTCAGAATCCGTATATTTCAGGCTTCCCCGCAATCCATTGACTAATAACATTTCGTTCTTCTTATTGTCAAGCAAAGGTTTTGCCGTAGCTTTGTTCCATGTGAGTGGCAACTCTAAGGTTTCTCCCATTTGCTTGCCGTTCATAAAGGTAGCGGCTTTCACCATTTGCGTCTTCGTCACACAGATAGGTCCGTCGTAACGATGAGAAGACATTGCCGGATTACTCCCATTCAGTGTATAATAAATTTCCACATCCGGACGGATACATTCCAAACTCACTTCCAGATGTCCGTCCACTGGTGTCACCGTCTGTTGTATGTTATACATTGAGCGGGCATAAACAATTCCTTTTTCTGCAATATGCGAATTGTATACATCCATTCGTTTCAAAAATCCAGTCCAGTCCTTCGTTCCTGCAGCTGTCCAAGCCACTTCTGCCAAGGCAGCCAGACGAGGGAACAAAAGATAATCCACGTCTTCCGGTTTATTACAGAATTCCGTCCACATACAGGCCTGTATACCCATTAGCAATGATTCGTATTCCGGTTTCCAGTCTTTTTGTACAGGTTCGTAATCAAAAACATCTTTTAGGGTATTGTTACCGAAATACGTTACCGGTTCAAACCATTGCGGTCCCTGATAGCGAATCAGGTACATGATACGCGCCGGAGTCATGATAAAACGATGTCCTTTTTCAGCAGCTTTCAGGGCAGCCGTTCCCATTCCCTGCCAACCGAGAATAATGGATTCTTCGGGAAGAAAAGAACTGTTTGTCAACTCATCCCAGCCAATCACCTCGCGTCCTTTCTTACGCAGGTAATCACTGATACGCTTCATGAAATAACCTTGCAAGTCTTCCTCATTGGCTAAATGCTGCTTTCTCATCCGTTTCTGACAAAGCGGACATTTTTCCCAGTTCGTCTTTCGCGCTTCATCTCCTCCGACATGAATATAGCGGGAAGGGAAAAGTGCCAGAATTTCGTCAAAGACATCCTGCAAGAATGTAAATACGCTATCATTTCCCGCACAGTAGATAATCTCGGAATTTCGTCCTCCCAAGCCGGGAAGTACACCGATAAAGTCTTTCACAACCGGACAAGCAAACTGGGGATAAGCAGCCAAAGCAGCGTTACTGTGTGCCGGTACATCTATTTCCGGAATGACTTCTATTTGTCTGTCGGCAGCATAAGCTACAATTTCCCGAATCTCCTCCTGTGTATAGAAACCACCTATTGGAGTAAGCTCTCCACGCTCCGGGTTACGGCGTGAGTGAAAAGGTACATCCGTACGGTCTACTCTCCACGCTCCTACTTCCGTCAAACGAGGATATTTCTTTATTTCAATCCGCCAGCCGTTATCGTCCGTCAGATGAAAATGAAGTTTGTTTATTTTCAACATCGCCATACAGTCGATGATTCGCAGTACGTTCTCTTTGGGAATAAAGCAACGTACCGGGTCCAAAAGTAATCCTCTGAAACCAAAACGGGGCTCATCCTGAACTGTCATTGCGGGAACGCTCCAAGCGATATTCTGTACCGGTTGCTCTGATTCTATGGCAGCAGGCAGGAGTTGGCGAATAGATTGCAGGGCATAAAAGAAACCCTTTGTATCCGAAGCTTTAATAAGTATCTGTTGCGGTGTAATCTCCAACAGATATGCTTCGGGTTTAAAAGAAGAATCCGTCACAAAACGAATTTGTCCTTCTTTGCTGCCGACATTCAAAGCCGGAGTTATTCCGGCAGCACGGGTAAACAAGTCGATAAAATTGCGGGCAATCACGGCTTGTTCCTGATTTTCTACCGCAAAGGCCGTTTTTGCAGAAAAGGTGAAATTACCACTACCCGGCACAATCTGTGTCGGGCGTGGTACTATTGAAATTAAAGGGGATGTTAAGTTATCAGCCTGCAAGAACACTGTCAGTGGCGAAAGCAGTATGAGAATGATTAAGATGTATCTTTTCATGGTGTATATACGTTGGTGTTATTCCTTGTCTCTTTCCGGTGAGAAGCGGACAGGGTCATTGTATTGCTCCTGAAGTTTCAGCATTTCTTCTTTCAGTTCTTTCACTACCGATTCGTATTCAGGTTGCCCGTAGAGGTTGTGCATTTCCGACGGGTCTGCCTGCAAGTCGTAGAGTTCCCACCAGTTGATATCATTATAGAAATGAATCAATTTATAGCGGTCTGTACGTACCCCGTAATGACGTTTCACCATGTGTTCAGCGGGATATTCATAGAAATGATAGTAGAGAGCTTTCCGCCAGTCTTTCGGATGTTCGCCTTTCAGTAAAGGAACGAGGGATATCCCTTGGATATCAGAAGGGATTTCTGCTCCTGCCAATTCGAGGAAGGTGGGTGCATAGTCGATGTTCTGTACCATTTCTGTGATATCACCCCTGCGGTCGAATCCTTTCGGCAAACGCATGATAAGCGGTGTACGCATGGATTCTTCGTACATGAAGCGTTTATCAAACCAACCGTGTTCACCCATGTAGAATCCTTGGTCGGAAGTATAGACGACAAGTGTGTTATCCAGCAAGCCTTTCTCTTTCAGATAGTCGAGTACACGACCAACATTGTCGTCCAGTGATTTTACGGTCTTCATATAGTCACGCATGTAACGCTGGAATTTCCAATTGGCAAGTTCCTTGCCTTGCAGGTTCTGCCTGTAGAAATCATCTATAACCGGCGTGTAGAATTTGTCCCATGCAGCACGTTGACCTTCGTCCATACGTCCGACATACTTCTCATATAAGGATTTCAGACGGGTGTTTTTATCAGGACGAAGCATTTTGAGGTCATAAATCATGTCCATGTCCTTCACAATATTCATCTCTTGCGCGGCAGCGGCGGGACGTCCTTCATAATCGTCAAAGAAATTATCCGGTAGCGGGAAGGTTTTATCTTCGTACAAAGCCAGGTTGCAAGTATCCGCCAACCAGTTACGGTGAATTGCCTTGTGGTGAATCAAAAGGCAGAAAGGTTTTTCCGGATTGCGTTTGTTTTCTATCCAGTCAATGGCGTCATCGGTAATAAGATTCGTGATGTATCCATGTTTTTGAATAGTGTCATTGTTTTGTGTGATGAAATCCGGGTTGTAGTAGTCTCCTTGTCCGGGAACAATCTGCCAGTAATCAAAGCCGGAAGGCAAGCTTTCAAGATGCCATTTACCCACCAATGCTGTCTGATAACCGATTTTCTGCAACAGTTTCGGAAAAGTTTGTTGCGAACTGTCGAATACGCAAGTGGTATTATCATAGAATTTATTGGCACAACTATGTTTGCCCGTTATCATGCAGGCACGGCTGGGGCCGCTTAAAGAATTGGCAACAAAGCTTTGAGTAAAACGTACACCGTCAGCAGCAATGCGGTCGAGGTTGGGGGTTTCCATGTAGCGTGTGTCGTAACAGCTCATCATTTGAGCTGTGTGGTCGTCTGTCATAATGTAGACGATATTCAAAGGGAGTTGCTCCGCAGGCCTTTGCTTGTTTGAGCAGGAAGCAAGGGAAGCTACGGCAGCTATTCCTGCTAAAGGAAAGAATAAGTTTGATTGCAGTTTTTCCATAAAACAACTTTATATTAGATTGTAGTGACAAAGGTAGAGACCTGTCAACAAAATCCATGTTCACAAATAACCAATTAATTTCCAATATTCTCCATTTTTGTCTGTTTCAGAAGGAAAAATGGCAAAAACACTATTTACAACTCATTTCCAATCCAGCAAATCCAAGAAAATATATACAATGATTTCTATTTATATAAAGAAAACCCGAATGAAAAGCAGAAACACTCCTCCTCTGCATTCGGGAAAAAACAACTTGTTATAACTACTATTTTTAATAGCCGAAGTTATTTTTTGTAATAGCTATATTAGTATTCATTTCATCACGCGGAATAGGGAACAACAAATTCTTTTTCAAGAAAGTCTCATCATTCAAATTTCCATTATTGTAAATACGTTCACCCCAGACTCCCGTTGCATTGGGATTATTCTCCTGCCACTTTTTAGTTATTGAGTGATTATTATTCACAGTAAGTGCTTTTTTCAAATATTCAGTTCCACGCAAGCGCATCATTTGATACATTTCAGTTTCACCGGCACCTTCAAAAAGTCTTTCAAAGAATATCTTTTCACGTACTTGATCTTTTGTTAATGTTGACTCCCATTTGGCTGGTTGTGTCGAAACCTTAGCTCCCGACTTACGTGCACGCGCCAACACGAGATCTACTGTATTAATTGCATCGTCTTTTCTATCCAATTCATTATAGACATCAGCCAACATCAATAATAAATCTGCATAACGATATAAAATTAGATTTTTATGACTGGCAATACCTGCCATATTCATATCAAAAGCTTTTGCAAAATGAGGCCATGCCGCTCTTTCTCCTGTCCTACCCGCCGCAGTACATACATTCAAAAAATCTTTCAATCCTTTACGATATTTCTCATCAAATTTGGTTTCATCATTCGTGATAGCCAAAATTTCATCCGCGCTCGGATTCTCTTTATTAGTCAATAACTCATAAGGAATTCTACCAACTAACAACTTGTTATTTTTCCAACCGGCAGGTTTTATACCGCTATCATAAGTGAAATAAGGATATTCATAGGTAGAGTCACGGGCAGACGGCACAGGCTCTACTTGAGCTACAGGTCCGATATTGTTTGTACATTTTCTCCATTTTGCCATAAATGTAGTCTCAATACGAGGATCTCCCCAATAGGTTCCCGCAAAGAAATCATAAAAAGCTTTCGTACACTTCACTCTATGGAAACTCTTACCATACGATGATGCAGCAGGATTAAAAACCCAAGATCCCCTATTAAAAGAAGACAACTCACCATTCACCTGAAATCCCAGTTGAAATATAGATTCTTTAGAACCTTTAATCTTATCAACAAATAAATTAGAAAATTTCGATTCCAAATCATATTTACCTTTCACTCCTTCAAAATAGGTCTTTGCTTTTTCCCAAGCTGTAGCATCACCCAAACAACCTAAAGTATGATACAACTTACCTAAATATGCTTCTGCAGTCCATTTCGTTGGAAATCCATCAGAATTCGTTTCCGGCAAATATTTTGAAGCAAATTCCAAGTCACTTCGTACAACATCCAACACCTCTAAACGCGAGGAACGAGGTACAGCTACGCCGTCATGAGAAGAAGGAGTTGTCTTCAAGGGTACATCTCCCCAACATATTGCAAGGTTATAATAAGACAAGGCACGCAAGAAATGAGCCTCTGCAGCCATTTCGTCTTTATCCTCCAAAGAAGTACTTTCTACGTTGGCTATAAATGCATTCGTTTCATTAATTACTTTATACATTACATACCATGCATTTGTCAACAGATCATCTGTATAGTCACATTGCAGCCATCCACACATATCATTTGTACCCCCATTAGTCTGTGCCCATCCGAAACCACTATATCGTACCGGAATTTCTTGCCAATGCTGACCATATCCTCCACTAGTCAATGCAAAATAACCATAGCATCCATATAATGCTGCACGTGCCTTTTCAGAAGTAGAAAACTGAATTTGTGTATTCAAAGTATATTGCGGGTCTTCATCTAACCACGATTCACAAGAAGCCAATAATAAGCAGCTTGCTAATAAAAATATATAGGTAAATTTCTTCATTTTCATAATCATTTATTGTAAATTAAAAGGTTACATTCAAGCCAAACACAAAAGAACGCATATTTGGAAAAGCATTCATATCAATACCCCGACGCAGGCCATCAAATGCAAAGCTATTTACCTCCGGATCATATCCACTATAATTGGTTATAACAAATGCATTCTTTACTGAAGCAAAAATACTGGTATTCTGGAACCCAATCTTAGTCATCCACGCTTTAGGCAAAATATAATTCAGCGTAATATCTGAACAACGCAAATAACTTCCATCTTCTACATAACGATCATAAACAACACCTTTTACATTTGAAGTAGACGACGGATATAAATTAGAACGATTCTCCGGAGTCCAGGCATTATAATAAGCATCTTTTCTCAAGTTTCCAGCCTGTCTGGAAGGAGTCTGTTCGTAACGGATATTTGTATTCAGAATATCATTACCATAAACACCTGTAAAAGAAGCAGAGAGAGAGAGATTCTTCCATTCCAAACGTGTCTGGAAACCATAGGTGAAATCAGGATTCGGATCACCTATCACAACCATGTCATTAGGATCTACTATACCATCTTCATTCACATCCACACATTTAATATTACCAGCTGCCATATCATTTCCAACAGATGAAGTGTAATATTTGGTAGAACCATCTGATGAGATATATCCTACTTTGCCATCAACAACATCTTCTTCCTGAATAATTCCCTGTGTCTTATAACCGAAAAATAGTCCCGGAGCCTCACCCTCAATAAAAACATTTGCAGGTCCAAAATGATCGCCAATCGTCTTACCTAAATAACCACGTACTCCTTTCAAGGAACCTATATCAGAAACTTCCAAACCTAAATTCTCAATCGTAGTCTTGTTGAAACCAATATTTCCGCCTACATTCCACTTCCACCCGTTACTGCGAATAATATCAGCATTTAAACTAAACTCAAAACCTTTATTCAACAACGAGCCTTCATTTATCATCACTGTTGCAAATCCACTGGAATATGGCAGAGCACGCTCAACCAACAAATCTTTTGTGTTTTTACGGTAATAATCAAATGCACCATTCAGGCGACCATTAAAGAAACCAAAGTCAAGACCAACATTCCACGAAGAAGTACGTTCCCACTTCAAACCCTCATTTTGCAGACTTTTGATTTGCATAGACGTCAGTTTATTCCCATCTCCATCAGCATAGTCCACCTTATTTTCATAAATAGATAGAGACTGATATGGATCAATACCCTGATTACCTGTCTCACCATAACCAACACGTACCTTCAACTGACTTAGCCAATCAATGCTCTTCATATAAGCTTCCTGTTCCATACGCCATGCTAATGAGAAAGACGGGAAATATGCCCAACGATTACCCTTTTTAAATTTACTGGATCCGTCAGCACGCAATGAAGCCGTCAACAAGTACTTATCATAAGCAGATAAATTAACACGTCCTAAATATGAAAGTAATTGATAATCTTTTTGTATAGGCTGTTTTACATCCACTTTTCCTGCATTAGACAATCCTTTAGTACGTAAGTCATAGATAGAAAAAGTATTGCCTGAAACATTCTCTGTCAGAAAATGATATTCATCATAAGTGATACCCGCTGTTGCCGACAGACGAAAATCCTTAGTCAAGTCCATATTAAAGTTTAACAGGTTTTCCACTGTATAATTAGACTTATTGACATTACTGATTGCCAGTAAACCCTTCACATTTTCTCCCGGAGGTAACTGAATCCCATACCAACGTTTACGGTCATTGACAATTATATTCCCCCCTGCACGCAGACTATACGAGAAATATTTATTAATGTTCCAATTCAGATTCAAGCTTCCATTAAATGTCTTATTATTAGTAATATCATCATAATCATTTACCCAACTAAATACATTCATTTTTGATTCCAAAGCACCCGGATCATCATCAGGAACAATATAAGGAGCTGTATCAAGAACCGTACGAGCCAAAGATCCGGCAACGCCTCCGGTTGTATTACCGCCCGTCATCATATCATTCTGCTTTAATGAACCGCTCAATATCAAATTTAAAGTTACTTTTTTAGATAATTCAGCAGTTAAATTAGCACGCAAGTCACCCTGTTTTATTCCTGTATTTTCTACGATACCATTAATATCCTTAAAGTTACCGGAGATATAATATTTCATACCGGCAGTTCCTCCACTGACAGAAGCCGAGTAGACCTGTGAGAAAGCTGATGTATATGCTTCTTTTTGCCAGTTGCGATAGGTAATAACCTTATATAATTCCGGATTATTCGGAGCTGCCTGATAAGCGGATTCATTACCACTAAATACGTAACGCATTTCACCATTAGGTTGCAGATAATATCGCGGTTGGTCTAATTTAGAATTAGTGTAATCGGCATACTCTTCCAAATTTAACATATCGTGCAAGTTACGTGCATTAGCTATCGTAAAGTTCGCTGTGACATTTACTTTTGCCTTTCCGGCCTTTCCCTTTTTAGTTGTAATAAGAATTACGCCATTGGCACCACGAGAACCATAAATCGCAGTAGCAGAAGCATCTTTCAAGACGGTAATATCCTCAATATCATTAGGATTTATTGCACTCAACGGATCTTGAGCTATTTGGAAGTCACCACCTCCCACAGCAGACTCGGCAAACTCACCAGTAGATGCTTGCGGCACATTATCAATCACATATAACGGCTGATTATCTCCACGTAATGAGTTAGCACCACGAATAGTGACAGAAGAAGCAGCACCCGGAGTAGACATTGAAGCTGTTACATTTAAACCTGCAATCTTACCTTGCAATAGCCCGTCAATAGATACAGCTTTTGAAGCATCATTCGCATCAGGACGAAGACTGGCTGTAGCGCCTGTTAAATCGCTCTTTTTAGCCGTTCCATAACCAACAACAACTACTTCATCCAAATTTTGTGCATCCTCTTTTAATTGAACGTTAATTTTAGTCTGATTTCCAACCACTATTTCTTGTTTGGAATAACCGATAAAAGTAAAGACCAACACTGATTTTGAGTTTGGAACGGAAATGGAGAATTTTCCATCAATGTTGGTAATTGTCCCATTAGTAGTACCTTTTACTTGTACATTGACACCAGGCATACTTTCATTTAGAGCATCCACTACCTGACCGGTAATGTTTTTTCCTTGTCCCATAGATTGCGCTACAAACGCAAACAATGTGATGAAACATAGCAGAAAAACTTTTGATAGGTTCTTCATAGAAGTCATTTTTATAAATTATTAAATTTAAAGATTAAAAAGCTTATTCCAGATTTTTTGCTGAAATCCATACGCAAATATAGACGTGGTTACTGAATATGCATGTTCTATTTTAGCTACTATTTTTCCAATTTTGTCTAAAATCATCCATTTCATCGATATATCTAACCATCATAGACATTGTTGGACATCTTACGAATCAAAAAAAGAAAGCGGAAGTATCCATTCTTGAATATTCCCGCCTCCTTTATATTTTATCCTAATATAACTACAACAATTTTCCTATGAAGATATATTATAGGTTTTCTATATCAGAAGATTGAAGACCCGTATATTTGATAATTATATCAATGGATATTCCGTCCTCTCTCATCTTCCGAGCAATTTCAATTTGCTTCTTTTGCTCTCCTTTCTCCAACCCTTTCTCCAACCCTTCCTTCATCCCTTCTTTCATCCCTTCTTTTATTCCCTCTAGCCTTCCTTTTTTCACTCCTTTTTCCAACCCGGCCTTCATCCCTTCCTTTAACCCTTCTTCAGCCGCTTTTCTCCGCATCTCTTCGTTTTTACGCCGTTCATCCTCCTCTACAATTTGGTTGACCCTATACCGATCTAATGCCTTATCATAAGCGATACGGTTTTCTTCCGAAAGATCGGCAACTGCTGCCAATCTCGCCAGATGTTCAAACACTTGTTCTTTCAAAGCATCCGGCATTCTATTCCAATTGCTCATATTCTTCAGTGCATAAATTAATTTATCATATAATGTATGGCAGTCCGACAAATCCTTTGTAAAATAAGGAAATTGCAAATAAATCTGCCGGAGATGCGGATTAACAATCTTCCCTGTATCACGGTCGGAAAGAACCGTATCCGTACGGAATTTAGCCTCTAAATTTTCCTCTTTGAAATTCGTCAGGAAAATTCCATATATAGTAGGTAGTCTATACTGCTTTCCATAAGAGACAAGTGGTTCTCTTGCAGTCATCGGATCCTCAGGGACAGGGACTTCTTTTGAAGAAGGAGATTCTATCTGCCGACTCACAGCACGACAAACATAATAAAGTGTACGATCTAAAAAATTACTGTGCCAACGATTCTGCATCTCCACGATAATATACTCACCACTTGCTGTACGGCAATAAAGATCATAAATGATACCTTTATCACTCACATTGTCCGCATGATCTTCCTTATCCAGAAAAGTAAGTTCTGTAATATGATGTTCACCTGCAAGTAGTTCGTTCAACAAAGTGATGAGCAAATTCTTACTGGCCGGTTGACCAAAAATAATTTTAAATCCTATATCAGTAAAAGGATTGACGTATTTGGACATGATATTCTATTTTTAGCAAAGGTAACTATTTAAATCCATAAACATAAAAAACAATCCCAAACTTTACGGATTTATAGCCTTTTATAGTAAGCTGTCTCCCTTTCAATTCCTCCAAACAAACAAGAGAAATGTTCTATTTTTCAGATTAAGAAAGAAAACAAAACTATTGAAGATGGTAATCCGGAATTAAAAGCATCCATATTACCACATATATATGCATATTACCACCACAATACAGCATATATTTTCAGATGATATGCGTTTTCTTTAAAGAAATAAATGATTTTCCTCGGTGAGCAATAAGCCATTCCTCGGTGAGGAACACATCCTTCCTCACCGAGAAAGCCTTCCATACTCACCGACCAAGTTATAAAAGCCCTCGGAAAAGCCCGTTTATAGGCTAGTTCATCATCACAAGCGCACAAAAGAAAAATGATAAAGCAAACTACATACGGGCAAATAGTAAGCATATAGATAGCAATACAGAGAAATTATTTATTTTTAGACAGGAATTATCCAGGATAACAAACAACCCTACATTCTTTCATCCAAAATGCAGAGCGTTTTTTCCTTCACCACAAACAAGTGACCGATATATTAAAAACAGAAAGAATAGAATATACCCTTTTTCAGATCAGCACATTTTTAATCCCCTCCTTTCAACAACCATACTCTTTCAGAGTCTGCATCAACTTCGCACCATTGATCGGCTTCACCAGATAATCATCACAACCGGCTTTCAACGCAGCTACCCGGTCGGCATCAAAGGCATGAGCAGTCAGGGCGATAATTGGAATTTCAGCATTAAACTTCCGGATCTCCGAGGTTGCAGTACGCCCGTCCATAACAGGCATCTTCATATCCATCAGTACCAAATCCACCGGTTGGGTACGAACAATCTCAACTGCCTCCAGTCCATTCGGTGCGTGTAACAACTGGCATTTGTTTTTCAAAATAGAAGATACCAAAAAGAAGTTACTTTGAATATCTTCAACGACCAGCACTCTTTTAGGTACTTTCTTTGTTTCTTCGGAGTCAAGAATGCTTTCATTATCTGCATCCTTCTCATTATTCCGACGTGAAGAAGTCGGCTCGCTGTCAACCGAATCAAACTGGCATGGCAAAACCGCCCAAAATAAAGACCCTTTATCAAATTCCGACTCAAAGCCTATCTCTCCCCTGCAAGCCTCAACGATGGCTTTACAAATAGACAGTCCCAGTCCGGTTCCCTGTGCAAATTCATCCAGTTTCTCAAAACGATGGAACACCTTGTCTTTTTTATCTTCCGGTATACCAATACCTGTATCACGAACGTAAAGACGAATATCTCCGTCTATCTTTTCATACCCCATTTCAATAGTTCCTTTGGAGGTATATTTGATAGCATTAGTTACAAAGTTAGTGAGAATCTGCGCTAACCGGTTTTTATCCAAACGAACGGTACAGGTTTCATAAGGATTCACGGGAACTAACCGAACCTGCGGATTTACTACACGACGATGCATCGAAGCAGCTAATTCGTTGAAATAAACAGCCAAATCAAAATCTTCGTATTTCAGTTCTACCGAGCCGGCTTCTATTTTCGAAAGATCCAGTATGTCGTTAATCAGTTTCAAAAGCAACTCATTGTTGGCATTGATAATCTGAATAAATTCTTCTTTTTCTTCTTGATCTTCCGTCACCATCAATAAGTCGGAAAAACCAACGATAGCATTTAACGGTGTACGAATTTCATGGCTCATATTTGCCAGAAAGGCGGATTTCAACTTATCGGATTGTTCAGCGCGGCTCCTTGCCTTTTCAAGTTCACCAATCATGTGCTGCCGCTCGGTAACATCATCTACGCGAATCACGACACCGTCAACATCTCCCTGTTCATTAAATATGGGAGTAGCAAAGACTTCTATGACATGCTTGTTATCCAGATTAAACAAGATAGACTCTACCTGACCGGATCTCCGGGCACGTTGCATCACACAGTTCTCACAAGGAGTGGTGCGATTATGGGCCGTCAGATAGCAAAGCTCCCCTTTTTTGTAAGCCTCATAAGAAAGGCTTTTACTACAAAGCGAGATATTCTCCCATTGTACGATATAGTCGTTCGCAATATATGCCAATCCCGAATTAATATTGTTCAATACCAACTCATTCTGACGAATCAATTGGATCATTCTTTGTTCGCTCTCAAGGAGTTCTTTTTTTGAGCGCACCGCTTCTTCGTAAAGATTATCATATTTGTTTTGCCACAGAACACGTTCGGTGACATCCTGACTAATCACCATATAATTCGTAATTTCCGACTTTTCATTATGTACGAAAGAAACGGTAATCTCGAAGAATTTTATACCGGACAGATTAGTAGGAAAAAGATGACGCACGTCATCAAAATTATATTTTGCCATGAAACGCACTGTTTCTCCTTTTCTGACCTATTCTTTGATTTCATCAGAGAAACTAGTGTAATTAAATAGATTATAGCCCAGAATATCCTTCTTGTCTTTTATCCCCATTGATCTCAACCGCGAATAATTGACATCTATCATGAGACCGTCCTTATCATACAACTCCAAGCCTACAGACAGGTCATTAAAGATGTTGTGCAATAAGTTGTCAGCTATCCCATTTTCCAAAGTCTGTTCCATGCAGCAAAATTTGTATAGTATTACAATATTGATTGTTTATCCAAGCAAAGTTACTTAAATATTTTATTACATAACAAGAAAGAGGCTAAAAAGCCTCTTTCAGTATCTTTATTTCGCATTTTGGTATAAGAAGTCTGTTGCTTTCGCTAATGTTTCCGGTTTGCCTATATCAATCAGGTGCAACTTTTCTGTCAAGTAACCACTATAGTTTACTTGCCGGCAAGTGGCAAGATAGAAATCCATAATAGAGAATTTACCCTCCCAACAGGGAGAAGTCATCCATTGAAAAATGGCGGGCGAAAGTACATGGATACCACTGAATGCATATTCTTGATAAAGAGAAGGGTCATACTGAAAACCTTCCGGTTTCACTTGTCCTGTGTCCTTGTTTATCCATCCGCAAAGTCTCTTGCCTGTATCAAAAAGAAGATAGCGGGAGGTTTTACGTTGGCTAGCCAGCAAAGTGGCAACAGCACCGCTTTGTAGATGGTAGTCATATAAATCTTTCAAATTCACGTCTGAAAGAATATCTACATTGTGTATCAGGAAAGGTTCATCGGAATTTTCAAAGAAAGAACGGGCTTTCTTAACTCCCCCACCGGTGTCGAGCAACAGGTCGCGTTCGTCGGAAATATGTATGATGAGTCCAAAATTCTCATTGGCTTTCAGGAAGTCAAGTATCTGTTCGCCAAAATGGTGGATGTTAATCACTATTTCTGTGAATCCGGCAGCTTTCAGTTTTAAAATCACATGTTCCAACATTGGACGTCCGGCTATGGGAACCAAAGCCTTCGGCATGGTATCGGTGAGTGGTTTTAGCCGGCTACCCAAACCGGCTGCAAATATCATTGCTTTCATTCTTTCGGTTACTTTCTTCTTTACATTTACTCTTCTTAGATTGTTGCCTCAAACATATGTTCGATATTCTGTTCCCGATGCACCAGTTCGACTTTCACACCAAATTTCTGATTCAGGTGCTCTGCCAGGTGCTGGGCTGAATAAACAGAACGATGTTGTCCGCCGGTGCAACCGAAGCAGACGGACAAATTGCTGAATCCGCGTTCCATATAACGTTTCACGGAGGCATCTACCAAAGCATAGACATGATCGAGGAAACGAAGTATTTCGCCATCTTCTTCCAAGAAAGTGATTACAGGTTCATCCAGTCCGGTGAAAGGTTTGTAACGCTCATACTTGCCGGGATTATTCACGGCACGGCAGTCGAATACATAACCTCCTCCATTGCCGGTAGAGTCATCAGGAATTCCTTTCTTATAGGCAAAGCTCATTACTTTGACGGTTAGCTGCCGCTTTTTCAGGTCGTCCGTAAATTGTTTCAGTCCGGTAAGCTCCCGCAAAACGTTACAGAGATACGGATATTCCGGATATTCTTCTTTTAACAATTCACGCAGGTTTTCGATGGCATAAGGAACGCTTTGGATAAAATGCGGTTTCTTTTCAAAGTAACCACGGAAACCGTAGGCTCCCAGCACTTGCAGCGTACGGAAAAGGACAAAGTGGCGAAGCTGGCTATAAAAATAGGATTCGTCAATCGGTTGGTATTTGCGAAGAGCTTCCATATATTCTTGCAGCAGTTCTTTGCGGAGGCTGTCAGGATATTTCGCTTTCGCCTGCCACAGGAAAGAGGCTATGTCATAATAGAACGGGCCTTTGCGTCCGCCCTGAAAGTCGATAAACCACGGTTCCCCGTCTTTTATCATCACATTACGACTTTGAAAATCACGATACATGAAAGTAGCGGAAGAACTGCGGAGCAAGACATCGCTCATTTTCTGGAAATCATCTTCCAGTTTGTCTTCCTGAAACTCCATACCGGTAGCTTTCAGGAAGCAATATTTGAAGTAATTCAAATCCCACAGAATAGAGCGTTGGTTGAACTCCGGTTGAGGATAACAGCGGGAAAAATCAAATCCATCCGCCCCGGCAAATTGAATAGCAGGAAGCAGACGAATCGTTTTGCGAAGCAACTCTTTTTCCTCTTCGGAAAAGACACTGGTAGCACGTCCTTTCTCTATGGCATGGAACAACAGAGTATCGCCCAAATCTTCCTGCAAATAATAGGTTTTATCTTCCGAGGCAATGCGCACTTCGGGAACAGGCAGTCCACATTTGCGGAAGTGTCCTGCCATATAAAGAAATGCCTCATTCTCATCAATAGAAGCCCCGTAGACTCCAATCAATGTTTCTATACCCGTCAGCCGAAAATAACGGCGGTTGGAACCGGAAGACGGTAATTCTGTTATGTTTTCAGCGGGAACGCCCGTATATGACTGATAAAGTTTCTGTAGTTCTTCGGTAATCATAGTCGTATATTTTCGAGCAAAGATAAGCATAAAAACTAAAAAATAAGAGAGGGGATTTAACTAATATTCATCCGAATACACTATCTTTGTTTCAGTTTAACTGACCTGATCTCATGAGAACAAAAACCTTTTTACTACTATGCATTGCATTTATCACACTGTTTATCGGCGTTTCCACTCTTCAAGCCGGTCATTATTACTATAAGCAAATCTCCCTAAAAGATGGTCTTCCCTCTACCGTGAGATGTATTTTAACGGACAAACAAGGATTTGTATGGATAGGAACCCGTTCCGGATTAGGGAGATATGACGGACACGAACTTAAAAAATATATTCATCAGGCAAATAACCCTCATTCCATTCCTCACAATTTAATCTACCAGATGATAGAAGACGAACAAAACAATATCTGGATTCTGACAGACAAAGGAGTGACACGTTATCAGAGGCAAAGCGATGACTTTTTTATACCGACTGATGAGACAGGAAATAATATCATCGCCTATTCCGCCTGCCTGACTGATAACGGAGTGTTATTCGGTTCGAAAAATAAAATCTTTTTCTATAATTATCAGGATACCTCTTTACGCCTCCTACAAACATTTGACTTAGAACCCAATTATAATGTGACTCTACTAAATCTATGGGATAAACACACATTACTCTGTTGCAGCCGGTGGCAAGGACTACTCCTGCTCGACCTGAATACCGGAAAATGCCGACGTCCTCCTTTCGATTGCGGAAAAGAAATCATGAATGTACTCATAGACTCACAAAAAAGAATCTGGGTAGCTCCCTACAATGGAGGGCTGAACTGTCTGACACGCGACGGTAAACTACTGGCTACATATACTACCCACAACTCCTCTTTAAGCAACAATGTCATACTAAGTCTCGCCGAACGGGAAGGAGAAATCTGGATTGGAACAGACGGAGGAGGCATTAATATTCTCGACCCGGAAACAAGACGTATTTCGCTGTTGGAGCATATGCCCGGAAGTGACCACTACTCACTCCCCGCTAACTCTATTTTATGTCTGTACAACGACTGCAACAATAATATGTGGGCAGGTAGCATCCGTAACGGACTAATCAGCATCCGGGAAGTTTCCATGAAAACGTATACAGATGTACCTCCCGGCAACGACCGCGGACTAAGCAACAATACCGTTCTAAGTCTTTTCCAAGAATCCCAAGACCAAATTTGGGTCGGTACAGACGGAGGAGGCATCAACAGCTTTAACCCACTCACAGAGAAATTTATCCATTACCCTTCCACCTGGGAAGACAAAGTAGCCTCTATCTGCCAGTTTACTCCCGGCAAATTATTAATTTCTCTTTTCTCACAGGGAGTATTTATTTTCAACCCGGCAACAGGAGAAAAACAGCCTTTCACCATTGTTGACGCTAAAACGACAGCACTCTTGTGCAATCGAGGCAAGGCTGTAAATCTACTTCGGAACACTCATCACAATATTCTGTTCCTTGGAGAACATATCTATATCTATGATTTGAATACACGTACTTTCAGTACCGTTATAGAACAAGAAGAGCAGGAAATTATCGGTGCTCTCTTACCGATCGACAATTATAAGAATATCACTTATCTAAATGATACGAAGCACATATATGAACTGGACAACCATACCAACCGGCTGAAAGCCCTGTACAGATGTTGGAAAGATACAACGATCAACTCTGTTGCACGAGACGAAGAGGGAAATTTCTGGATTGGAAACAACTACGGATTGGTACACTACAATCCTGCCACCAAAATACAGACACCAATCCCGACCTCTCTATTTAGTGAAATCACATTGATCGCATGCGACCAGCAAGGAAAAGTATGGATAGGAGCCGACAGTATGCTTTTCGCCTGGCTCATCAAAGAGAAAAAATTCGTTCTATTCGGTGAATCAGACGGTGTAATCCAAAACGAATATCTTTCCAAACCTCGTCTATTAAGTATGCGGGGAGACATCTACATGGGTGGAGTGAAAGGGTTACTGCATATTAACAGCAAAATACCATTAACCACTTCCGAACTTCCCCAACTCCAATTATCAGATGTCATCATTAATGGAGAGTCAGTAAATAACGAATTAACGAATCATCCAGCAGGGATTTCTGCTCCCTGGAATAGTAATATCACTATTCGAATCATGTCGAAAGAGAAAGATATTTTTCGACAGAAAGTGTACAGATACCAAATAGAGGGGCTGAATGACCAGCAAATCGAATCATACAATCCCGAACTGGCCATACGTTCACTTCCTCCGGGAAGTTATAAAATCATGGCGTCCTGTACCGCCAAGGATGGTAATTGGATTCCCAGTCAGGAAGTACTGGAATTGACCATCCTTCCTCCCTGGTATCGGACATGGTGGTTTATTCTTTGTTGCGCCGTTTTTATTGCTGCCGCTATTATCGAAGCTTTCCGAAGAGCATGGAAACGTAAAGAAGAGAAGTTAAAGTGGGCAATGAAAGAACATGAGCAACAGGTATATGAAGAAAAAGTACGTTTTCTTATTAATATCAGTCATGAGTTGCGTACACCTTTAACGTTAATATACGCACCACTTAACCGGATGTTGAAATCCCTTTCTACCGAAGATACACAGTATTTGCCAATAAAAGCGATCTACCGTCAAGCGCAGCGAATGAAAAACCTTATTAATATGGTACTCGATGTACGCAAGATGGAGGTTGGAGAAAGCAAATTGCAGATACAACCGTATGTTCTCAATCAATGGATTGAACATGTATCCCAAGATTTCATCAGTGAAGGGGAAGCAAAGAACGTCCATATCCGTTATCAGCTTGATCCACATATCGATACTGTAAGTTTTGATAAAGATAAGTGTGAGATTATTCTAAGCAATCTACTTATCAATGCCTTGAAACACAGTCCGCAGGATGCAGAAATAACAATTATGTCGGAGTTGCTTTCCGAAAGAAATAGCGTACGTATCTCCATCATTGACCGGGGAAACGGATTGAAACAAGTAAATACACAGAAACTCTTCACCCGTTTCTATCAAGGTACAGGAGAGCAGAGCGGTACAGGGATCGGATTGTCTTATTCCAAGATTCTGGTAGAACTGCACGGAGGTTCCATTGGTGCACGGGATAATCAGGAAGCTGGTGCAACATTCTTCTTTGAACTACCCTTGAGACAACAATCGGAAGAGATCGTCTGTCAGCCGAAGGCATATCTGAACGAATTGATGAACGATGATAGCAAAGAACAGTTACCGGAGGAAAATACGTTCGATACGAGTCCTTACAGTATTCTAGTGGTGGATGACAATCCGGATTTGACGGATTTTCTGAAAAAGTCACTGGGAGAATATTTCAAACGGGTAGTGATCGCTTCCGATGGTGTGGAAGCCCTTCAACTGACCAGAAATCATGCTCCGGATATTATCGTCAGTGACGTGATGATGCCGAGAATGAATGGATATGAACTTTGCAAAAATATAAAGGAAGATATTACGATCAGTCACATTCCTATCATTCTGCTGACAGCAAGAGATGATAAACAAAGTCAGTTGAGTGGCTACAAGAATGGGGCGGACGCTTATCTGACTAAGCCCTTTGAGATAGAAATGCTAATGGAAATCATTCGCAACCGATTGAAAAACCGCGAATCTATCAAGAAAAGATATTTGAATACAGGATTAGTCCCTGCGCCGGAAGAGAGCACTTTCAGCCAAGCAGATGAAACATTTCTGCTGAAACTGAATAAAATTATTCAGGAACATCTGGATAGCAGCAATCTGGACGTCACTTTTATCTGCAAGGAGATAGGTATGAGCCGGGCTTCCCTTTACAATAAGCTAAAAGCTCTGACCGATATGGGAGCCAATGATTACATTAATAAATTCCGGATGGAGAAAGCGATCACATTAATCACCAGTACGGACATGTCGTTCACGGAAATTGCCGAGAAGGTCGGCTTCACTACTTCACGCTATTTCAGTACGGCTTTCAAACAATATACAGGAGAAACGCCAACTCAATATAAGGAGAAGAGAAAACAGGAACGGAAAAAAGAGTAATGAGCAGCTACCCGAAAAAACAAATATTCTTTAGGCACGGAATTCTAAGACCTGAGCAAATAATCCGTGCCTAAAAATTTTAATATACTGCAAGTTTCATTACTTACTTAACCATTGACTTTTTTATAGTCTTCCAGAAACTTCTTCAATCCCGAATCCGTCAACGGATGATTCAATAAACCCTTGATAGCACTCAACGGACAAGTAGCAACGTCCGCTCCCACTTCCACACATTCGATAATATGTTTCGTATTGCGGATAGAAGCAGCGAGCACTTGTGTCTTGTAATCATAGGTACGATACATACGTACAATATCTCCCACAAGCCCTACTCCATCTTCACAAATATCGTCCAGACGACCGACAAAAGGCGAAACATAGGTAGCTCCGGCTTTAGCTGCCAGTAATGCCTGTCCTACTGAAAAGACTAATGTACAGTTAGTACGGATTCCCTTTTCCGTGAAATGTTTGATCGCTTTAATGCCATCGGCAATACAGGGGACTTTTACTACAATATGCGGATTGAGCGCGGCAAGTTCTTCACCTTCACGAATCATTCCTTCATAATCGGTTGCTATCACTTCGGCACTGACATCTCCGTTGACAATCTTACATATCTTGATATAATGTTCACGCTGATTCTGCGTTCCTTTGATACCTTCTTTCGCCATCAGCGAAGGGTTGGTAGTCACTCCGTCAAGTACTCCGAGGTCATAAGCCTCCTGAATTTGCTCCAAATTAGCTGTGTCAATAAAAAATTTCATACTCTTAATTTTTAATGGTTAACGATCTAATAGTCAAAGATAATAATTTATTTCCATTCATCTCTGATTATGCAATCGTTATTGACGAATCAAGATATACATCCTGAATAGTATTCAATAATTCCACCCCTTCGTTCATTGGTTTCTGGAACGCTTTACGTCCGCTAATCAATCCCATACCTCCTGCACGTTTGTTGACTACAGCTGTAATGACTGCATCACGCAAATCGGAAGAACCGTGAGATTCTCCACCGGAGTTAATCAAACCAACGCGTCCCATATAGCCGTTGGCTACCTGGTAGCGGCAAAGGTCAATCGGATGTTCGGAAGCAAGTTCGGTATACATACGCTCGTCGATCTTTCCGAAACCGATAGCTTTGAAGCCACCATTATTAGTCGGAAGTTTCTGTTTCACAATATCAGCTTTGATAGTCACTCCCAAACGGTCGGCCTGTCCTGTCAGGTCGGCGGCAGCATGATAATCGACAGCACCTTTCTTGAAATCATTATTGCGCAGGTAACACCAAAGAATGGTTGCCATCCCCAGTTCGTGAGCATATTCAAAAGCTTCGGCTATCTCCACGAGCTGACGGCGACTCTGTTCCGAACCGAAATAGATAGTGGCGCCTACCGCTACTGCTCCCATATTCCAGGCTTCTTTAACGGTACCAAACAATACTTGGTCGAAACTGTTAGGATAAGAAAGTAATTCATTGTGATTCAACTTAACGATAAAAGGTATTTTATGGGCATATTTACGTGCTACGGATCCAAGAATCCCAAAGGTAGAAGCTACTCCATTACAGCCTCCTTCAATAGCCAGTTTTACGATATTTTCCGGATCGAAATAGATCGGATTGGGGGCAAACGATGCTCCGGCAGTATGTTCGATGTCCTGATCGACAGGAAGTATAGACACATAACCGGTATTTGCCAGGCGGCCATGTCCCAACAACGTTTGCAGACTGTTCAATACTCTGATGCTCCGGTCCGAATCAATCCAGATTTTATCTATTGTATCGGGAGACGGAACATGAATCAATGATTTATCAATGGTTTCGCAAGTGTGGTCCAGGTAATAACAGGCCTTATCTCTTAATAATTCTACTACTTTACTCATAACTTCTTTTTTTAATGTGTAACTTTTCTATTTTTTCTTTCCCTGATTGGCTACTGCTTCCATCAGTTTTTTGATCTCTTCCGGGTTTCCCAGGAAATAGTCATTAGCAACGTTCAGGTTTTCATCAAACTCAAATACGTAAGGCACAGCCGTAGGTAGATTCAGCTTGACAATATCTTCATCGGAGATGTTTTTTAGATGCTTGATGATGCCTCTCAAACTATTGCCATGAGCGACCACCAACAGCGTATGAGCTGTTTTCAGACTAGGAAATATATCACTTTCCCAATAAGGCATAATACGTTCAATGGTATCTTTCAACGATTCAGTACGAGGCAACTCCGCATCGGGTACTTCATGATAACGGTAATCAAAACGGGGATTTCTCAAATCACTTTCTGAAAGAGGATGGGGAGCTATATCATAGCTACGACGCCACACTAGCACTTGTTCTTCTCCATATTTCTCGGCAGTCTCGGCTTTATTCAATCCCTGCAATTCACCATAATGCTTTTCATTCAAGCGCCAGCTTTTCTCTACAGGTATCCAGTCCAGATTCATCTTATCGAGAACACAGTTCAAGGTTTTCACCGCACGCTTCAAATAGGAAGTATAAGCCTTATCAAAATTGAAACCATATTCTTTCAATGTCTCTCCGGCTTTTTCAGCTTCGGCAACTCCCTTTTCTGTCAGATCTACATCTGTCCAGCCCGTAAAACGATTTTCTTTATTCCATGCACTCTCTCCGTGACGAAGTAATACTATCTTTTTCATTTCTAAAATTCTCCTTTCTTCTTTTTATATATACAACAGATTGTTTCTTCACAAAGTTCACTAGAAAATAAATAGTTGTCAATACCCAGAAATAATGATTCTTTCTACAAAGAAGCGGGATGCAGTAATCAGGGATATAAAAAAATACCCTCCTCTAATTCTAAGCTTGCATTATGGATGATGATTCATCAAAGCAAGGTTATCATTAGAGAAGAGTAAGTCTGTAAAAGTAATAAGAGAGAGTTTATATATACAAGAAAATCTGTTCTACTTTTCTATTTTTTCTATTCTTCGTTTTCCTCAAAGCTATTTATCAGAAGACCGCGTATCAGCATCTTTTCCATAATATCCTTCTTTTATTTTCTGAACGTTGCGCAGCAATGCCGCATAATGCCGGTAATTGAGATCCCCCTCCTTAGAAGCAGCAAGTTGCTCTTTTACTGACTCTTCAATCTTATCTAAATGCTGTTCTACAAAAAGCTGAATATCAGAACGGCTGATTGCCAGATTCGCATTGGCACCATCTTTGCTACTAGGTTTAATCATTCCTTCGACAAACCCCAGATAAGTCCGGTGCAACTGACGGCGGAAATTATTCTCCAGTTCATTGGGATCATTCAACGGTTTCCATATTGCAGTAAATACATCGTTCAAATAATCATCGAGTGCATACGATTCCGAAGAACACAATGAGGTTGAGTAAATATTATACAACATTCCCGGTGCAAGTAGCAAAGCTACAACAGAGCTTTGGCGGTCACGAATCTCATCCACCGGCTTGACTCCGGTACGACTCACCACTTCATCAGGATAGAGCCAGAGCGGAGCTACAAACAAATTGCGTCCCAACCATTCAACAGCTTCTTTCTGCAAACTGCGTGGCAGATAATCATGCACTTTGAGATCCGGCAAATTATTGGTATAGCGTCCTCCTATGTTCTTCTGCACTTGCAGGGTATACTTCAGATGTTGGGCACGAACCGAATTATAAATGGTGGTTAAGTCAGTGTACTCTCCGTCAGGCTGTGCTGTCCAGGTCAGTATGTTTTCCATCACTCTTTTCAGGTTCTTTATACCGTATTCATTGGCTTTCATATTATTGTCGCCCAAGTCCTCACTCTGGCTACGGGGATCAAATCCCTTTCCTTCATCACCAACAAACCACAAGCGATGATCTCCCCGCAGTTTTTTGGTTACTTCGGCACGTAATACGTCTTTTTCTTTATAAGGATCCTTAAATTCCGGACGATAGCGATATCCCCATTGGATAGCCCATTTGTCATAAACACCGATACGAGGGAACAATCCTTTTTCGGAAATCCGATCTTCCGGTTGGGCTACATAATTAAACCGCGCATAATCCATGATTGATACCGTATGACCATTGGCTTCTACCCAAGCTTTATCACGCAGTTTCTCTACCGGAGTAGCCGAACTGGCTGCCATATTGTGCCGTAAGCCGATACTATGCCCCACTTCATGTGAAGAGACAAACTGAATCAGACTGCCCATTAATTTGTCGTCAAAAGTCATCGTGCGTGCGCGCTTATCCAGTGGCCCGCACTGCACCATATACCACTTTTTGAGTAAGTTCATTACGTTGTGATACCAACAAATATGACTTTCCATAATTTCTCCACTACGCGGATCGACAATACGCGGACCGTAAGCATTCTCCGTTTCGGAGGGTAGATAACGTATCACACTATAACGCGCATCGTCCAAACTCATATTGGGATCGTTCGGCCATTCTTTAGCTATTATAGCGTTCTTGAATCCGGCAGCTTCAAATGCTGTATTCCAGTCTTCGACACCTGCTTTAAGATAAGGTATCCACTTCTTCGGTGTTGCCGGATCAATGTAGTAGATAATGGGATTTTTCGGTTCGGAGAGTTGTCCCCGACGGTAACGTTCCGGATCTTTCGGTTCCAACCGATAGCGCTGGATGATGGCTCCACGATCGGTAGTCTGCTGGTCGTCCGAAAATTCGGTCAACGAGTTTTGGAAAAATCCCACCCGGTCATCGGCAAACCGTGGCTGCATCGGTTCTTTGGGTAACATCACGATGCTTGTATTCAGTTTCACAGTCACCGAACCAGTCTGTGCAGCCGGTAGTCTACCAGCACTAATACTATAAGTACGCAAAGTCACTGCCTCCACGTTGATAGGATAGGTTTTTATCGTATCCATAAATGTGCGGTCCTGGGCTAAAGTACCGATGCCAAGAATGGAACGGTCGCTTGAGGTAAAGCCACACAATTTATTATCACCTAAAAAAAGTTTTGATACATCAATGAGCTGTGCCTGAGTCTCCGGATTTCTACCGATTACATCAAACTTATAGATTACAGGATCTACAGTCGATTGTTTCAATGCCTCGGCAATGTTATCACCCGGACGGGCAAACTGTGATTGCACATATTCGCGTAAAAAGAGAGTCTTATCATCATGCTGTTCCCAATAAACAACACTCCGGTTCACCTCTTCTCCGCTAAGCATTTTGAAACCCTGTGGCACTGCTTTAAACCGGGTCACAGCCAACAACAACCGTCCTAAAAGAGTATCCGGCACTTCAAAATACCAGTTATCTTTGATGTGGCGTACCGTAAACATACCCTCACATTCACTTCCTCCATCTTTCAACAGTTTTTCATAAGCCGTTACTTTCTTAACAGTGTCTTTCTTGACCGTATCTTCCTGTGCTACCAGTTTCTTCTTTCCACTTTCCAGAAGAGATATACCACTGGCACGAGCTCCCACACCTTGCAAGGACAGGAACGCCAACACAGCCATCATCAAAATCTTTCGCATAGTTTTCTCTTTATTTTTTTTATTCGTTAGTGTTCATTGTCAGGTTCGGATTTTTTTCACGGGCAGCCAACGGGAATGGAATGATATACAACCGTGAATCCGGCTTCAACGTATATGTCTTTTTCTCGACATCCGTAGATACCAGCGGGAAAGTACGGGTGATTGTCTTTGCGTAATCAGCTTCCGTATTGTATCGTTTCAAATCCCAGAAGCGACTAAATCCGGAGATTAACTCCTTACGGCGCTCATCAATGATTGCCTGCACCATCGCACGTTCGGTAGCAGGTTCCGGCAATACAGCTTCGGCTCCCTTGATTCGTTTTTCACGCAACTGATTCAATGTTTGGACAGCTCCCGGTATATCTTTCAGCCGTGCTTTCGCTTCTGCCAGAATCAGGTAAACTTCGGCAGTACGCATTCCCACAGACATAGGCTGAAACTTAGAATAAGTAATCGAAGTATTCCACAAAGCAGCTCCTGAACCTTCGTCAAAGTAGTATATACTGTTGTCACTCGTTTTAAAGAATTGGTTCAAACGTTCATCATTCTGCCCGAAAAGTTGTACCATCTCCGGGCTAAGCATACCATAACAAAAGGCCAAAACTTCAGTAGGACCACCCATATAAGCATAGTTCAGCACTTCCGGGTTACCGCCTTTGGCATAAGTAGTAACCTTAGTCGGACCTCCTTTAGCTCCCAAATCAATATAATCAATCAGGGTATTATTCAACTTCAATGATTCTTCGGCAGCTTCTTTTGCTTTTTTCCAATCTCGATGGAACAGATAAACACGGGCAGCCAACGCATATCCAAAAGCTTTTGACGGATGATATACATTCACCGGCTCTTCCTGTAAATAAGGAAGCGCTTCTTCTATATCCTTAATAATAAAATCGTATACTTGAGCAACCGTAGATTTGGTTGGAGTAGCCTCCAAATCATATTTATCAATGATAGCAACTCCACCGTCAGTGGCTGCAGTTTCCGGATTATATGCTTTCGCAAATGTATTTATCAGAATAAAGTGATCCCAGGCACGCATGATCTTTGCTTCCGCTTTTGCCAATTCCTTAACATCTTTATCACCCAGACTAGCATCAACCAATGAAATTACGATATTTGACCGTAGGATATATGTATAACAATTTTCATATAAATTGTTATCACTTAGCTCTTTCCGGTTAGCTGCCTCATTAAAAGTCATGTTAATACCATCCCATGAAATAAATTCATTACCTATGATATTCGATTCTTTCGACCAGACATTATCGCTCAACAAGGCAAAAGCTGCCGGATGGTAGGCCCGGTTGGGCAGGGCTATCAATTCATAATAAGTATCAGTAGAATCCACCGTTTTCTTGCCTGTAGGAGTAATATCCACATAGTCTTCACAGGCTGCAAAACCCAATATGAGAATAACTGGCAATATATAAAGTAATTTACGCATATCTTATATCTTTTAAATGGTTAGAAACTTGTTGATAATCCGATGGAGTAAGTCTTAGGAGAAGCGATGCCACGTGTACCGTCATTCATTCCATAGCTTTCCGGATCAATATCACTTCCTGCCTTACACCAGGTAAACAGATTATTTACCTGCACTTTCACTTTCAGAGAAGAGAGGCGGAGGTACTGGCAAACCATAAACGGCAAGTTATATCCTACACTCAAACTACGCAATTTCACATAACCTGCATCTTTCACATTGATGTCACCAAATTGCCACCAATCCTGGAAAGTTGTTGCATAAGTTTTTACCTGTGCCGGTATATCGAGGTACATACGTACCTGTGCATTCGAATCATCCGCAGTCCAACGGTTAGCAATTCCTTTCAAGGTTTGAGTACCTAACTGGTCATCCATTTTTAATACACTGTTACGCAGTTTATTACCACCAGCATACACAAAGAATGCATTCAAATCAAAATTCTTATAGTTGAATCTTAACCCTACTGACCCGCTGAATTTCGGAGTCAGCGAACCAAGGTTCACCAAGTCATCAGTACCTTTGAGCGAAGAACCAGAAGTGATACTGGCTACCGTACCATCTTCATTGAATTTCACCAGATCATTTCCATCTTTGTCCACTGCTACCGGATATCCATTCTCCATACGATCTATACGGTAAGCCCATAACGTATTATAACTAGTACCTTCCATAAAATAGTTCAGCGGACTCTTTATAAAGAGGCTCGCATTGTCGGATTCACTATGATCCACCTTCAACATTTTGTTCTTATTATGGTCAAAGTTAAAATCTACAGCGAAGTTCCAGTCTTTCTTACGTATGATATTGGCTGAAAGGGAAAGCTCTACACCACGATTACGCATCTCACCATTATTTACTACACGTGAGCCAGCTCCTAAAGTCGGATCCATATATCGGCGTACCAACAAATCAGATGAGTGACGATTATAATACTCCAGAGTTCCACTTATCAGATTCTTGAAAAGACGGAAATCTAATCCTATATTGTAAGTAGCCGTTTTCTCCCAGCGAAGCTTCGGATTCGGCAGATCATCATCCTCGTAAGTCAAATAAGTCGTTTTGATGGGATTGCTCTGTGTTTTTTTCTTTACAACAAAATAGGTAGTCGAAGCTTGATCTACATTACCGTTAATACCGTACGTCATACGTAGTTTAAGGTAATCCAGCCAGGAAATCTCTTTCATGAATGATTCTTCCGACAGAATCCAAGACGCACCGACTGACCACAAAGGATGGCGCTGATTACGTATATCGAGCCCGAACAAATCGGCTTGATCCCAACGAATACTTCCGGAAAGATTATAACGTGACAGATAAGAGTATCCTGCATTTGCATAAAAAGACGCATAACGATGGCGTGACTCGTGCAAAGTAGCAGACAGCCCCGATAAAGTAATCGTTCTGTCAGAAAGAGCACTGGTTCCTACACCGTCACGATAGGCTTGCCAATTCATAAAATCAGAAGTTAATGTTTGCGGATCGTAGCCATACAACAATTGGCGGGCAGGTGTCGGAATCTTATTTTCACGAAATTCCAGACCGGCAATGGCAGTTACTGCATGGTCCTTCCAAGTTTTATCAAAGTCTATTTGGTTTCGTACCGTGTAACGCTTACTTTCAACTTCTGTCTGAGAAAAACGTCCCCCTTGCGGCAATTGTGCTTTTCCATTTGTATCAACCATACTGTTATGTAGCATACGCATTGCATAAGTATTTTCCGACTCAAATAGTTCACTCTTACCTTTATTCCATTCATATTGATACATGAAGTTGTATTTGAACATTTTCAGGAAACGAGCCTGTAAACTTACAAACGGACGAATACTAACATCATGTGACTTTGTTATGCTTTCCTCCAATGCATCAAGTACATTGAAACCAAACGTTCTATAAGGTGAGACACCTTCAGCTTTTCTTACAACACTCCCATTATAGGAAGGATATGCACCTACATTCACATAAGGAGAAGTATAATGGTTACCGTCGGCATCCAATATCCGCTCATATCGTTGTTGCAGGGTATAGCTGGTATAACTGCTATTCGGAGTATGACTACGTCCCATACGTACGTCCACTCCGGCATTCAGATTCAACCAGTTTGTGACCGCATAATTCGATTTATAGTACAAAGAAATTTTATTGCTTTTACCACTAATAACGCGCTGACTATCCTTTTCATAATTGAAAGAAAGGAAATGATTGCTATTTCCGGCTTTCTGTGATACAGTTACATTATAGCGCTGGGTTATAGCCGTACGCCAAGCATTATCACGATATTCCTTATAATAATCATTATTACGCCATTGTCCCAACGTAGCATTTACTTCACTACTGGTAATATCTCCATTGGCCTGATCCAGATAGAGTTGGAACAAGGGATTATAATAATTGTACTGAAAAGAAGATAAAAAATTCGCCGCACTTCCTTTTTCCGCTACATTAGCATCAAAAACAGCTGTTTGATAATCAATAATATCACTTGTTGAAGCTAAGTTCAAGCTCTTGAAACTTGGTTTGGTAGTGATAAACCAGTCTGCATTAATACTCACGTGCGCACCTTCTTTCTGAGCTTGTTTCGTGGTCACTACAATAACACCATTGGCTGCCAAAGCACCATAAATACTAGCAGCGGCAGCATCTTTCAAGACTGTGATACTTTCTACATTATAAGGATTTATCTCGCTCAAGCTTAAATTGGTTGGCATATCGTCCACAACGATCAGCGGATTTGTTCCTACGTCATCCGAGAACGTACCTACTCCACGAAGAATAGGACTCATATCACCCGTATTCGGATTAATATTCATACGCAAACCTGCTATCTGCCCTTCCAGAGATGAGGCCAGGTCACTGTGCATCTGTCTGTTCAGTTGTTCGGAATCAACGAAACCGAAAGCTGCAGTAGAACGTTCACGGCTAATACGCTGATAGCCCGTCACCACAACATCCCCCAATTGTTGCTTGTCCTCATGCATTATCACCCGGACATTGTTACGGTCTTTAACAGAAACCTTTTCCGACTGCATACCGACGAAAGACACTTCCAATGTATGTACATCCACCGGAACTTTACAAATAAAGTTTCCCTCTGCATCTGCAATAGCACCAAAAGGACTATTGAGCACTTTGATATTTGCTCCCGGCAAAGGATTACCACCCTCGTCCACTACCTGTCCCCCAACATTTCTGAACTTACCTGAAGCAGTTGTCGAGGTAGCTTTCACTTTACGGACAGTGATGAAATTTTGTTTCACATCATACTCAAAAGGCTTTCCTTCCAGAATCTTCTGAAGTGCTGCAAAAGGAGCCATCTGATATATACTCACAGTTACACGATAGGGTGCAACGTCTTCACTGGGAAAATTCACCTTATAACCAGATACATTGCTGAACTGTTTCAAGGCCGAACCGAGCGGTTCGTTTTTCATCTCTAAAGAAATCTGCCTGTTTTCTGCATTCTGCGCCCATCCTTGCAAGGCTGTTGCTGTAAACACCAGCAATAGAAAGGCAGTTCTCATCCACACAAGCTTTTTTTTAGTTCTTTTTTCTAATAATGTAATTTGTTGCTTTTTCATAAGAGTTGTATTTGTATAGTTAAATCTGCTTGATTGTAATGGTCCCGTCCTGATAGTCCACCTGCACTTTCTCCAACTTATTCAGCAGTTCCAATGCTTCATCCAAATGGGTATTTTTATTAGCCCAGAAGTTCAACCTGATATGGTACAGTTCGCACCGCTCAAAATCGATATTCACATTATACCATCTTCCCAAAGCACCCATGATTTCTTCCAACGGCACATCCTCAAAGTAGAACATTCCCTCTGTCCAGGCTGTATATGTAGCGATATTCACTTCTGATACTTTTTCCTCTCCGGTTTCCGTATAGGTCAAATCCTGTCCCGGACGTAATGTTACCGACTTATTGTTAACTGTGTTTGTAACCTGCACCTTACCATTCACCAAAGTTACATGACGATCTTCAACAGTATAGGAACGCACGTTGAATTTAGTTCCCAGCACCATGGTATTCATGCCATTAGCACATACAATAAACGGATGTTCGGCATCTTTTGCCACTTCAAAGCAAGCCTCCCCTTCTAGTTCCACACGTCGTTCTTTTCCATGAAATGCCACAGGGTAGCGCAAACGACTTTCAGCATTGAGCCATACCTTAGTCCCATCAGCCAGTACCAGCAGAAAATCTTTTCCACGTGGTGTAGTCAAAGTCTGACAGCATACAGTGTCTGCCGAGACAGTTTTCCAGTCTTTCACATCCATCACACTGTCTGTCAATAACTGCTGTTCACTACGACCATCCATTTGTAGGACCACATGTTCATCATTGTTGTTCGCAGCAAAAAAACGTATCGGCTGTTCTGCAGGTAAAGAAGTGGAAGGAAGCAAAGAAGGAATCAGAAAAGCCAGTATCAAGACAGCTGCAGCAGAAGAAGCAATTGCCAAGATACGCATTTTCTTTCTGTACTTGCGTTTCCGTTGCAGATTCTCACGTATCACAGCTTCCTTACAAGCCATTAATTCCAAGAAAAGTTCTTTATTTTCAGGTATACCTATCCACTGAAGAAATTCATCAGTTTCTCTTAATTGTGGATGTTGTATGGCACGAAGTGCATAATCTAATTTTTTATCTGAATGGTCTATCATAGTGTCAATAGTTTCATTAAACACGTAAAGGTTACTGAAACTGATGACACCCCGATAGGATTTTTTTAAAAAAAGATGGTTAATTGTTTTCGGAGTATCTTTAAAGCTCTGGCAATGTGCGTTCTAACGGTATTATCACTAATACGTAACTTTTCACTGATTTCCGCACATTTCTTTTCATTTAAGAAGAATTCTTCCACTACGGTTCGCATTTGTGGAGCCATCTGGCGAATACTCTCCTGCATCCGGTTTATCTTGTCTTCATACTCACGGTATTCTTTCACAGTCCAGCCACTGTAAAGTTCTTCCAGATATCTTTCCGCATTTTTATGCACCACGTTCTGATGACGTATTTGGTCAATACAACGATTTCGCACCATGACGAAGAATAACGGCAGCAGATCCTCTTCCGTTGTCAACCGTTCGTTGCTCTCAAGCACCGAACAAAAGACATCGTTCACCACATCTTTTGCGCTTTCCTCATCATTCAGCAGATTATATGCATGAATATAGAGTTTTTGCCAATGTTCCCTGTATATAACAGTTATAGCATTTTGACTATTATTCATGTATTTATAGTTACTTTTTGCGTTTCATAGAGCGCAAAGATAACCAATTGGAGCAAAAAACACTCTATTTATTAAAAAAGATTATAATTCATATAAATACATTTGTTGTTATAGACATATTCTATTCCCATCGTCTGACTCTTAATATTTTGACACTATGTTTCTCTCCAGAAAGATACGATTCACAACTATATCCAGCCGTTTCCATTCATCTGGACATTGATTTAATCTTCGCTTTATCTTTACGCGTACAGAATGCTTCGATTACTTTTTTTACACGAAGATAATTTATTGATACTCTGCTCATATATGCCCATTTTCTTTGTAATACATACTTTCCTTGTGATACAATCATACTATCTTTTACTTTTTTAAGGTGGAATTCAACAAAAATGATTATTTTTACGAGCAAATTATTGTCTAACTACCTGATAATACAGACATACCTTGAAAATAAACGAACAAAACGAAAGCGAATTCCTACAAAAGCTTATGAACAAAGCGAATATAGGATGGTGGGAAGCTGACTTGAAAGCAGAGACTTACAAGTGTTCGGAACTTATCTCCCAACTACTCGGAATAGGAGAAGACGGGCTCATCAGTTTCGAAGATTTCAACAAGCGTATTCTAAAAGAAGATCAGGGATACGCAACTTTTCCGTCTTTTGACAAAGTACAACAGACTGTAGAAGAAATATACTTGTTTGATACTCCCAAAGGTCATGTATGGATTCGTAGCAAGGCATGCTTCCAGGAAACAGACGAAAATGGTAACACCAAAGTATATGGAATTGCCGAAACCCAAGAGGGAATTCATATAGCATCTGCACACCAGGCTCTACAAAATAGCGAGCGGATCCTTCATAATATATATAAGAATCTTCCGGTAGGCATCGAATTATATGATAAGGACGGTCAAATGGTCGACCTGAATAAAAAAGATATGGAAATGTTCCGTATTTCCAATAAAAAAGATATTTTGGGAGTCAACATTTTCGAGAATCCTATATTGCCGGAAGAGATAAAACAGAAAATAAAAGACAATGAGAACGCAGATTTTACATTCCGGTATGACTTTTCCAAAATCAACAAATATTATCAGCCTAACAGTACAACCGGTTTCATTGACTTAACAACCAAAGTCACCACTCTATACGATCACAATCACGAACCTATCAACTACCTCTTAATTAATGTAGACAAGACCGAAGATACAATTGCTTATAATAAGATTCAGGAATTCGAGAGTTTTTTCGACCTGGTAGGAGATTATGCCAAAGTAGGTTACGCGCACTTCGATGCTTTGAGTCGGGATGGGTATGCTTTGAGAAGCTGGTACAGGAATGTAGGTGAAGAAGAGGGTACCCCATTGCCGGAAATCATCGGCATTCATTCCCATTTCCATCCAGAAGATCGGGCTGTGATGATCGACTTCCTGGATAAAGTGATAAAAGGAGAAAGTTCCAAGCTATCCCGCGATGTCCGGATTCGCAGAGCAGATGGAAATTACACTTGGACACGGGTTAACGTATTAGTAAGGAATTACCAGCCCCAGGACAATATCATCGAAATGCTGTGTATCAACTTTGATATTACCGAACTGAAAGAGACAGAGCGGATGCTGATTGGCGCCAAAGAGAAAGCTGAAGAAGCCGACCGGCTAAAATCTGCTTTTCTTGCGAATATGAGTCATGAGATACGTACCCCGCTCAATGCGATAGTAGGCTTTTCCAGTTTGCTTGAGGAAGCGGAGGATGCAGAAGAAAAACATCTGTATGCAACGATTATTGAAGAAAACAACAAGCTCTTGTTACAACTGATCTCGGATATTCTTGACTTGTCAAAGATTGAGGCAGGGACTTTCGACATTATCCCGGAACAAGTGGATGCACAACAACTTTGCAACGAACTGCTACAATCTATGCAGGTAAGGGCTACAGAGCAAGTAGAGATTCTCTTAGCACCGGAACTGCCCGAGCTTACTTTTACCAGCGACAAAAACAGGTTGTATCAGGTATTGCTGAATTTTGTAACGAATGCTCTGAAATTTACTTCCGAGGGCAGTATTGTTATTGATTACCGAATCAACGGAAATGAAGTCAGATTCTCGGTTCAAGATACGGGAATGGGCATCGAACCGGAAAAGCAGGAAGCTATCTTTACCCGATTCGTGAAATTGAATAATTTTATTGCTGGCACAGGGCTGGGACTCCCTATCTGTCAAAGTATCGTCACACAGTTAGGCGGCAAAATCGGAGTGGAATCAGAACCGGGGAAAGGTTCTTGTTTCTGGTTTACGCATCCGATTAACTAAAATCTAAATTCAAAATAAATATCAGAAAACAATGTTTACCGGTTTCTCTTTAAGAAAATACGATCTGTTATAGTGTTGGGAAGTTCCGATTCATAATGTGTCACCATAATCATCGTCTTATCTTTGCGTCGGCAGAAAGCCTCAATCACTTTCTTTACCCGTCGACGATTATAAGTATCCAAGCCATGAAGCGGTTCATCCAGAATCAGCAGTTCCGGGTCTTTGACGAAAGCTCTTGCCAACAAGGACAAACGTTGTTCTCCACTGGATAGTTGCAGGAATGGTTTATCTTTCAAATCTGCAATGCCAAATATATCCATCCACCACTCACAGATAGCCATCTGTTCCGGTTGAGGACGTTTATACAGACCGATACTGTCATGCAAACCACTGGCTACAATCTCAATAGCGGGCAGATTTTTAAGATAAGCACGGTGCATCTCCGGACTTACGTAACCAATATGTTTCTTGATTTCCCAAATACTTTCTCCCGTCCCTCTTTTCCGTCCGAAGAGACTGATGTCACAGGCATACGATTGCGGATTGTCTGCACAGACAAGGCTCAACAGAGTCGATTTCCCAGCACCGTTCTCACCACTCAACGCCCACTTCTCACCACGACGGACTGTCCAGTCCAGTTCTTTCAGAATAGTTCGGTCGCCATAACGGATACTGACCTTATTAAGTTTTACTACTTCCTCCGAATCGTAATTGTTGCCATCAGATGACAAATCTATAATCCGTTGCTGCAAATCATCAAAAGAGGTAACCACATCTCTACTGCGGAAAGCTTCCAGATAGGCTTCACGTTCCATTTTAGGAAAGACCTCCATTTTGTCCACAGGAATGACATGAGTGATGAATGAAGGTATATCATCGAGCATGGAAAGTACCAGAATGATCTGTACGGACGACATTTTTGTCAGACGTTCGAGCAAAGAAAACAACAGTTCACGCGTAGGAGCATCCAGTCCGATAAACGGATTATCCATAATCAACACGCGGGGAGCAGTCAACAGGGTTTTGGTTAGCTGGAATTTACGTAATTCACCGCTGGAAAGGAGAATGATTTTCTTGTCGAGCAACGGTTCGATACGGAAAAGTTCAAACAGTTCGCGTTGTAGTTGCTCGTCCTTGATTTCTCCCAACATCTCACGAACATCAGGAGCTTCATCCTGATCGTAAGCATTCCAACGCTGCTGGTAGTAGTAATTGGCATCGGCAGCTCCATAGGTATCACGGAAAGCAATGTATTTCACATTATCATAAAGAGTCTGGGTGGCAGAGGGGGAAAAATCATATTGTACGGTTCCTTCACGCAATGGATATTTTCCGATCAGGGTATCTACAAAAAGACTTTTACCGCCACCATTGGGACCTACAATAGCTATGTGTTCATTCGCTCCGATAGTTGCCGTGATGGGTTTGGCTAAACGCACAAGCGGGTTGCGTGCTACGCCCCCCGCCATGCAGAATGTATTTTGGTTCATATTCTTTTATTCTGTTTTATTATTGCCCGCAAAGGTAACAATTTTATCATAAAAGACGCCAAATTGCAAACATATTCTTATTCGTTCCGTAGAAGGAATATCTTTATTTACTTACTAAACCCATAAGGTGGACATTCAAAATTGGTAATATCCAATTTGTATTCCATCATATCTTTCAACTCGTGTATGGGACGTTCCAATTCGTAAGGTATCGATTGTCTGCTGAATTGCTGGAAGTAAAGCAAACAAGCATCCCGCCACCAGACAGCATCCCGTGCCTGAATCTTCAGGCGGTGTTGCACATCACGAAAACGTTCGGAATCAATATACGGTTCCATCCTGTCCCACACTTTTTGAAAGTTTCTCACTTCGTTTACACCACGATCATACGCGTAGCACAGTTCTGCCCAAAGTGTACGTCCGCTCTTCATCTGATGATTCCAAGGGACATGGTGAAACCAAAGGAGCAGATTCTCCGGACAAGTATTCACATTGTCCAGTTGCTCGCATAATGGAGAATGGTATTGTCCGGTAGCATTACTTCCTGTACTGCTGCGGTCGAAACCTATTCCTATGTTGTCGGCACGGTGGTAATAAGGAGGCAGCCAATCCGGGCGGGCATCGGGAATATCACACCAGGGTTCCGGTCCGTAATGATGTCCCCATGCAAAGATATGATGCAAGCCGAGAGGCATCATGTAGTCTACTACTGCTTCTCTCGATTTCTGAAGCACTTGGGAGTTGAGAAGGGAGAGTTCAGCGTCGATCTGCTCTTTTTGAATGACTTCTCCTGCCGGAGTATCGGTTTGCGCACCGGTAACGGGAAGAAAAGTCTGTTTCAACCATTCTTCTCCTATCTGTTCGGAAGAGAGCGAATGTTTCCATGCCAATCGTCCGAAAGCATACCAGTTGGCTTGAGCAAAAGGATGTCCACACCAATTAGTATCATCACCGATGTTTGCCACTCCGGAAATAGCCGTGAGCGGATGAAAGAATAAAGAACCATCTGTCACACGGGCAATGGTAGAGCCTTTGCCTTGCAGATAAGTATCACTGTCTAAACACTCTTTCCACATAGGAGCAAGGAATGCAAGATGATTGGAAAAACCAAGATACTCTTGCGTGATTTGAAATTCGGGCATAACTGCCGTCTTTTTCATGGCTCCGAACAACGGGCTGAATGGTTCACGGGGTTGGAAATCTATCGGACCGTTCTTGATCTGCACAATAACATTATCCCGAAACTTATCATCCAAAGGTTCAAATTCAAGATAGGCTTGTTTGGCACGGTCGCTGTCGGTAGGAGAATAAACGAAAGCGCGCCACATCACAATACCATGATAGGACCTCAACACATCGGCAAGCATATTGGCTCCTTCGGCATGAGTCCGTCCGTAATCACACGGACCGGGCTGCCCTTCGGAATTCGCTTTCACCAGAAAACCTCCGAAATCGGGAATCAGAGAATAAATCTCTTTGGCTTTCTGCTTCCACCAGTTTATCACTTCTTTATTCAACGGATCGGAAGTGGATAAACCGCCTAAAGCTGCAGGAGAAGAGAAATTGATAGAAAGATATATTTTCAAGCCATAAGGGCGGAAAACGTCGGCCAAGACTTTGACTTTCTGCAAATAATCATTAGATAGTATCTTAGGACTTGCATTGACATTGTTTATTACAGTGGCATTAATGCCGATAGAAGCATTGGCACGAGCGTAGGCTTCATAACGGGGGGAGACAACAGACGGAAGTTCGTCCCATTTCCAAAGTGAATGTCCGGCATATCCGCGTTCGATTGTACCATCCAAGTTATCCCAATGATTCAAGATACGAATTCGATAATCAGGTCGTTCGGAGATATTGAGGGATTGCAAAGCTGATTCCGGTAGTTGTCCGGTAGCTTGCAGACGGAGTAAATGATACGTTCCATAAAGTACTCCTTGTTCACCGGAAGAAGCTATCGTTATTTGACTGCCACCTTTGGAGGTCTGAATCGTATATCCCTCATTTCCAAGTGCACGAAGTTCTTTATTGTTCCGGACCTCCAAAGTAACCGGGATTCCTCCCTGCCAGAAGTTCTGTAATTCGGAAACCGCAATACGTAATGTAGGTGATTGTTTCTTGCTGGTAATTTCCGCTTTCGCTCCCGATGCATAACGAAGCCACAAGGCACTTCCATCTTCTGCCCAAATAGAAGAAAAGCAAAAAAACAAAGTGGATGTCAATGCAAATATATTTCTCATAGTACAAAGTATGTTATCACAATTAATTTACAGTATGATAGCATAAGTAAATTAAGCATTCATAGTTAATAATAACCGCCTCTACCTGAAAAATCCCTATTACCTAATATTCTGGTAAAAGTAGGTATGTTTTTCAAATAGAGGCGGTTGTTTTAATGTATCCTATTATTCATCTTTTCCCTCGATAGTAATGATTCGCCCGTCTGCATCATACTGAAGTTCACAGACTTTCAAGCTACGGAGCCAAGTCTTTCCCTCTGATGGTACACAATCGTGATGAAACAGATACCACTTACCTTTAAACTCTACAATAGCATGGTGAGTAGTCCATCCTACCACCGGAGTCAGAATGACTCCCTGATAAGTAAACGGACCATAAGGGTTATCACCTGTTGCATAGCAGAGCAAATGAGTGTCTCCCGTAGAATAGGAAAAATAGTATTTACCATTATATTTATGCATCCACGAAGCTTCGAAGAAACGGCGTTCCGTATCCCCTGCTGTCAATGGCTTACCGTCTTCATCCAGAATTACCACTGCACGGGGTTCTTCGGCAAACTCCATCATGTCTTCACTCAAACGAGCAACACGCGACGGGATTGCCTCCTCCTCTCCTTCCGGCAAAATGGCAGATTCCAAGGCTTTATTATTACGGTAACGTTGAAGTTGTCCACCCCACAATCCACCGAAATATATATAATAGTTACCATCTCCGTCATCCCATACAGCCGGATCGATGCTGTAACTTCCTTTCATCGGATTAGCTTCCGGTATAAAAGGACCATAAGGTTTATCACTCACAGCTACCCCGATACGAAATATATCATTCTGATCTTTCAATGGAAAATACATATAGTACTTACCATCTTTACAAACCACATCACAATCCCATAGTTGACGGCCCGCCCAAGGAATATCCTCTGTGGAAAGCACCACTCCATGATCTTTTATTTCACCGTTCATCACATCATCCATAGAATACACGTGATAATCTTTCATATTGAAATGATCGCCATTATCATTTTCAGCAATACCACTTTCCCAATCGTGCGAGGGATAAATATACAGTTTGCCATCAAATACATGTACGGCAGGGTCAGCCATATAATCACCGGGAACTAAATATCTTTTTTCTGTTTTCATGCTTTTTCGGTTTTTCTGTTAGAAACTTATTTTGTTTTTTCAGCCTCTTTGATAATCAGGCCGACTACCGGCTTCGGCTGATAATTGCGATCAAAAAGTAACGGATAATCCGTGCGGCCTCTCATCGGCCAGTCATTACGCCAAGAGTTCTGATCGGCTACTCCCCAAAGAGTAACCCTGGTGATGAGGTTATGATGTTTCAGGAACAGACGGAAAAAGTCATTCATTCTTTCAGTCCATGCTTTCGATACCTCTTCCGGTAATCCATCCGGATAAGGATTCATCTCTTTCTTATATTCAAAGGAAGCGGAAACTTCTGCACCTACATTGGGATTCGGTGATGGTATCACCGTCAAATCCAGTTCTGTTATCATTATCTTCACTCCTGTTCCGGCAAAGGCCAGCATACTCTTCTCAAATTCACTGATTTTCGGGTAGTCCATGCCGATGTGTCCTTGCATACCTATGGCATCAATACGGATTCCACGTTTTTTCAAATCGTTCACCATTTTCACGACGGCTTCTCTTCTCCCCGGTTGGGCCATTGAGTAGTCATTGTAGTAAAGTTCGGCATCCGGATCGGCCTCGTGTGCATATTGGAAAGCCAATAGGATATATTCTTCCCCCAGAATCTCATAAAACTTTGTCTTGCGATATGCTCCATTATCTTCAATCGCTTCATTTACTACATCCCAGCCTTTGATACGGCCTTTATAGCGTTTCACGATGGTAGTGATATGGTCTTTCATCCGTTTCTTCAGGACTTCCGGAGAAACATTATTCCCGTCCTTATCTACGCAAAACCAAGGAGCCAATTGTGAATGCCAAATCAGGCAGTGACCAATGATAGCCATTTGATTGCTCTCACCAAAACTGACAAATTCATCTGCCTGCGCAAAATTATACTTATTTTCTTTCGGATGAATGACAGAAGACTTCATGCAGTTTTCCGCCACGATGGAATTAAAATTCTTCTTTACAATTTCAACAGCTGCGACATCCTTACCGGAACTTTGATGTGTGTTCACTGACACGCCAATCAAAAACTTGTTTTTCAAAGCCTTTTTCAGCGAATTTCCATCTTTCGCAAAAACTTCTCCATAAGAAAAAGAAAACATCACTGTCAATAATAACAGAATTATTCGTTTGAGTTTCATACGTTATATTTTTGAGTAATAAACATTCTACTATCTTATCTATTCGCCTTTTTTACAGCGCGATTCTATCTCCTCATTTATATTGTCAATCACATTATCTTCCAATTCATATTTAGAAATAATGAACATAGCGACCAAAAGCAACAACGCCGGAATAACGGCTACGAGCCACAGTATTCCCTGTTCGGCAAAAGGTGATTGTGACACTTCATTTGTCTGGTCGAATCCGACAAAAGCCATAACAAGTCCCGGTACAACTCCTCCAAGAGCCATTCCCGCTTTATAGAAAATACCAGTCAAAGCATTGACTATACCCGAAATACGTTTACCATGAGTATATTCGCCATACGAAATTACTTCGGGAACCAAAGCCCACATATACCCTGTCGCAATAATGACTCCCGTCGATTTTATGAACTGCGCCACAAAGACCAACCATATCTGCGTTTTGAGTACCGGAACCACAGAAATAATATACAGCAATGCCATACCCAATATAGCGACTGAAAGGAATACATAAAACATTTGCTTTTTTCCAATGGCACGTTTAATGGCAGGTACCATCGGCATGAAAATGAATGCGGGTATCGAGCCCAAGGCCATGAAATAAGGTAACATCTCCGGTGCACGTACATTATAAATCATATAATATGAACCGGCAGAATTACCAATCGCCATCATTGCAAAAGCAGTAATGAAAAAGAACGCCAAAATACGCAAAGGTTTATTTCTACAAAATTCTACCCACAAGTCGGACACTTTTACTTTAGATGTCTCCTCCTGATCCATAACCACACGCTCCTTCGTCTGGCTAAAGCAGAACATCAATAACGCCAATCCGATAACAGCATAAATAGTCATCGTAATAAACCATGCGTTAGCAGATGCAGTAGTATTGATTTTACCATCGGGAGACAACACCTTCACCAGTATCGGAATACCGTATGCCACAGCCAAACCACCCAAATTGGCAAGAAACATACGCACTGACGTCAACACCGTGATTTCATTCGTATCGCGGGTAAGTGACGCATTCAGTGCTCCATAAGGCACATTAATCAATGTATAACACATGGATAATCCAACGTAAGTGAAATAGGCATAGAACAGTGAACCCGAAAAGCCGTTCCAAAAACAAAGAATAGCAAAACCAGTCAGCGGAATTCCTCCCCAAATAAGATATGAACGGTATTTACCTAGTTTAGGATTGTGTTTATCGACGAAAGCACCCACCAGAGGATCCCAAAGGACATCCACTATCCTGACAATAAGAAACATCACGGCTGCCACTTCCGGTTTAAGTCCATATACATTGGTATAAAAAATCAGCAGATACATACATACGGTCTGGTAAATAAGGTTTTGCGCCAAATCACCGGAACCGAATCCTATACGTTGAAGCCAAGAGAGTTTATAGAAACCTTTCGCTTCATTGGTCTTTATTGTATTCTCCATAAAATAGATAAATTGGTCATTTTCTGTTTTTCGTATTCATTTCTATCAAGATAGCTGCTGCCACTCGTTGCCCTAGCGTCTTTTTATCCAATGGATGAATATCATTCCATTCTCCTAAATCACTATTTTTAATCAGAGTAACATTTTTATTTGTATCGGCTACTTCCGCCTGCGCTTTCCGGAATTCCGCCCAGGCAGTGCGTCCTCCTTTATCTGTGGGTGAAAGGAAATCCGCCAGCTCAATGATATAGAAAGGCATATCCGACTTATTCCATCGTTGTCTCCAATCGCTAATCATAGCCGTCAACAAGTCTTTATACTCATTTCTGCGTGAGACATTCGATTCTCCCTGATACCAGATGACACCGGATACCGTATAGTTCAGCAAAGGAGCAATCATTGCATTATACAGTCCTGTGGGTTTATAATGAAAAGCCGTTTGTCCCGGAGCAGCGGGCATAGGAGCACCAAGATGATATTTCCAACTCCCCTCCAAATTGATCTCCGATTCTCCTTTTTCCGGCTGACCTTTTCCGAAAAGGATTTTATAAGGCTTTTCCTTTACAAATTGAGGACGACCGCCATAACTGAAAAGGCGTATGGTTATTGTATTTTTTCCGGCTTTCAACAATCCGGCAGGAATGGTGTAGATACGGGGAGGATACTGATAAGAGACAGTCCCCACAAATGTGCCATTTACATAGACCGAATCTGCATCTACGATGCATCCCAAACGAAGAGTCGCTTTCTCTCCCGCCTGTTGTGCAGACACCTGAAAGTCTTTACGGAACCAGTGGGAGCCATTGACGGTATTCAGTCCGTTTGTTGCCCAGCCGGAAGTAAACAAATCTGTTTCTGTCCAATTGCTATCATCATAATCGGCAGCATACCAAGGGGTAGCCTCATGCATCCCTTTATCTCCCTGAAACAACGCCACATTCCAGGCATGACTTTTCTTCCTCTCCTCTTTTTTCATCGACTCCATCAAATCGTCTGACTCATAGATACGCTTTTCATTCAAATAAAATGGAAAAGGCTTCAACCCTCCCTCACTGATCCACGCTTCTACCGGTGAACCTCCGACACTGGAATTTATGATTCCTACCGGAACCTTTGTCTTTTGATAGACATCTTTAGCGAAGAAATAGGCCAAAGCAGAGAAAGGCATCACATTTTCAGGAGTCATCGCTTGCCAGGAAATTCCCGGAATATCTGCCTGCGGAGCATGAAAATTATAGAGCAGAGGTGTTTTTATATAGCGTACCATCGGATAGTTACTGTCCGTAGATATTTCATCGCGAAAACGATCTGTAACCCGTGAAACAGGCAATTCCATATTCGACTGTCCCGAACATACCCAAACATCACCAATAAGAATATCCTTTAATTCGATATCATTAATGGCCATCGTATAAGGTCCGCCAGCTTTCAATATAGGCAAAGTCACTTTCCAGTTACCTTGTACATCAGCAACAGTCTTATATTTCTTTTTCAGGAAAGTTATATCAACGGTTTCATCAGGATCAGCCGTTCCCCAGATATTGACAGGTTCCCCACGCTGAAGTACCATTCCGTCGGAAACAAGAGTCGGAAGTTTAACCTTTGCTCCGCCCAACAAGGCGAAGCAAAGGAACACAACTACTAACCCTACCTTATAAAACCAATACTTATTCATTCTGTCTTTTCTTTTATATGTCTTTATTTCATGATAATTTAGCAAGAGAAGAAATCCATCGGGATTCCACTTTGCAAACTTAGGAAGTTTCTTCCCACTTACCCAGAAATTCTGATTCAAATCATTACTCGCTTGTTACATCATCGTTTACGTATGTTACAAAAACTTGTTGCAATGTTACATTCAAGCTGAAACCACCGATAAACAAGAGGAAAGGGAAAGTTTTAGAACGAGCGGATTACAGTAGTTATTGTTATTCATTTGATCCACTCCAAGATAATAACAACTACTGTAACCCTCACTCTCCCCTTCTTTAATCGTTATAAAATCATTTATTCCAAATCTCCGGTAAAGTCTCCGCTGACATCTTTACCAGCCAAACCATCGGCCACTCCCTTATAAGCATGTTTACGTGCATAATTAGCATCCCAAAGGTTCGGAGCATCATTCGGTATCCAATTCACATGTTCTTTTTCATTGTCCGATACTCCCCAGATGGTAATACCATATTGTTTGTCCGCTGGGATATACTTCTTGTACATATCAATGACATACTGATACATTTCTGCCTGTTGTGCCAGATTTTCAGTAGTAGGCGACGAAGTGTTAACCTTAATATCCAACTCGGATACTTTAATCAACTTGCCGGTAGCACCCAGTTTCTGGAACATTTGAGCAATATTGTCTTTATTGGAATCAATAGCAATATGCATTTGTGTACCAATACCATCCACTGTGGCCCCTTTGCTTTCGATGTATTCCACATATTTAATCAGACCGTCACACTTATTGAGGTTATATTCCAGATTATAATCATTGATGAATAGTTTATCATCCGGATTTCCATACTGACGGGCAAGTTTGAAAGCTTCTACTGCATAGTCTTTCGGAGTCAGGAAATAATCTTGCCAGTAGAATTCATCAGAAGCCAGATCAGTTTTGCCTTTACCAGTCTTAATGTCTGATGTTTTTCCGTCATCCATTGGTTCATTGACTACGTCCCATGCATGAACATAAGGTTTGCAATGGGTAACCATCTTTGAAATCCAGTCTTCCATAGCATCTCTGATAATCTCGGCTTTTTCTTCGTCGGTCTTCTCAATGATAGTAGGACCGGAAGCACGAGTGACAGCACGTGTCTCCACCACTTTCTCCGACAATACGATATTATCTATATAATAATCACCCGCACTAACTCCGAAATTGATACAGAATCGATTCATATCCTCTTTAGACACTGTAAATTCTTTCTTAAATTCTGTCCAAGTCGTACTCACATTTCCATCTACATAGCATTCACCTGCATAACTCGTTGAGTTCTGAATTTGAATTTGGAAAGTAGTTGAGACACTTGCTTTAATCATAGCAGAGAACTCATAGGTCTTGCCGACTTCCAAAGGAGTATCAAAGCCATATCCAGCCTGTGCCTTATATGCATTGCCCGCCCCTCCGTCAACAGAACTAGTCAGCTTCATCGAATATGAACTTCCATATCCTTCACCTTCTTCCGAAATCGCGGCCTTTCCACTACTCCAAGCTCCCCAAGGAGTAATAGCTTTGCTTTCAAAATCTCCGTTAGAAATCAGATTAACCACAGTAGGATCGGCATCTTTGTCTGTCACAACAATATTATCTACATAATAAGTCACATCCGGCAAATAACCAAATTCAAATGCAATCTGAAATGTAGTACTAACAAAATCATTCACTGTGATCTTCACCTGCTGCCATTGAGACGTTGTCTCAAAAGCTTCCGTCCAACTGCCACCTGTAGCATACCAGTCTTTATATGGATAATTATTTCCTAACCCAGCGAAAGTCAACCGGGCTTTACCAGCTTTATCCGAACGGACAAAAAATGAAATTTCATAATTATGCCCACTTACTGCTGAAATGTCAGGAGTATATAATTGCACAGAATGAGCAGCCGTTACAGAAGATCCTACTGTAAATTTCAATGCTTTGGAAGTAGTTGTCAGTCCTTCCCCTTCCACAATGGACATCGCATCACTTCCATTTTTACGATTCCAGCCATCAAAGGTTCCATCTTCAATGCCTGACAGATCCAACAAATTACTGCCCGCCGGTCCCGGAATAACTTCCGGTGCAATCAGACTATTCAGATAACTCGCATTCTGATTAGTGTGCCAAATCAGACAGTGTCCATAAATGCTTATACCCGCTTCTGTAGTCTTTGTAAACAATTGATCTACCTTATCAAATTTCAAATTCCCTTTAGAATCGACCATAGGACCGTGCTTCATGGCATATCCTATCGTCAGATCATTAAAGTTCTCATTCACAATGGTAGTCGTTGTCTCGTCACCAAGATATTCATCCATCCCCACTCCGATACCCAACTTAAAGTTGGGATCGGATAAATATTCTTTCAACGGCTTGTAACGGGAAATCTTTTCAGCCAACTGTAAAGGCAGTTCGGAAGAAGTAACCGCTCCATGTGTAGGGTCTTTATACCACTCCATCTTATTATCGTCACACGATGTCAATATCAGCACCGACAAGGCAACAAACGGAAGCATATTTCTGTATTTCATAATCTTTTCAATTTAAAGTCATTATTATTCTGCATCCTCTTCTTCGTCCGGGAAATCGGTATATTCCGGCTTCGTCAAAGGTACGACACGCCAGTTATCAATATAAATCTTCACGGAAGTTGCTTTGGATAGAAACTCTGTTTCTTTATCCGAGCTCGCACCTGTGATCTTATCCAATGTAATATCAGAGTTCTCAAAATAGAAACCGAAGTTGGCATAAGAAGCAGATGCACGGGTAGCGGCCACATCGGCAAAAGTGGTCCAAGCTCCGCTGGATGCTTTCGATTTGTAGAATTCACTAAACGGAACAGTTACAGTCTGCCAACCGGTTGTCTGGAAAGGAACAATCTTTCCGTCTACAAGCCACGGTACGTAATTATAACAGTCTCTCTCCCATTCTCCACCGTTGAATCCGTTCTGACCACAAATCTTCAGGAATCCGGATTCAGACCAAGGTTCGGGCACATAAATTTCAAACTGAATAGCACATTCGGCAACAGGAGTTTCAGCAGGGACACCCAGCGTCAACCAGTCAGGATCAGTGCCATTACCAGCTGTCCAAACTTCAGCACAACGATTCTTCGCTGCTGCCACCGGCAACTGTCTTTCTAATGGCAAACGACAGTAAGCACCTTGCGACACATTACCTTCACCAATCGAAGCTGATTCCAGTTCGGTTGTTTGAATCATACTTTCAGAATCGCCCCATGCCCCTTGTGCACCCACTCCGTCGAAGTTCAACAACAAGCCTTTCTTATAATTGAAATAGGCAGGAGAATAAGCACCACCATTCGAACCTTCTACGAAAATAGAACCGCCCTCTTCAGAAACTCCGGCAGGCATATCCACCATAAAATATTCACCGTCAAGATCAGAAATAATACCTTCTGTCACCACCACATTTCCGGGGAAAACGACTTTTGCTATTTCCGTCAATCCACTTCCATAAACAATGATAGGTTCACCTACATTCGGCATACAGTTGGAGATTTTCGTTATAGACGGTGCAGCAGCACGAATCTGGAAATCATAAACGTATTCACCGCCATCTTTTACCAAACGAATTGTATTACGTACATTCTCGTCTGCTTCTGTAGTCGGAACTTTACTGTTCACACTAACCAGAAAAGATTTATTCGAAACAAATACCGGATTAAAATAACAGTTATATCCATTAATATACACTTTCTTCAATCCGTTGAATCCTTCACCTTCAATTCGGATCAGTTGTCCCAAACGGGCAAAATCAACCAAACGGTCAGGAACATTCGACTTCGCGTCTTCCAGATAGATCCCTGTTATGTTCATCACAGAACTTCCGCCATTATCGTCATCGTCGTCACACGAAACAAATGAACAAGAGCAGATGAGCAGACTCACCAATAAGCCAAATGCTTTCATACTATTTTTATATATCAAGCTTTTCATTCGTATTCTCGTTTTTAGTTAAACAAATCGGTTATTCTGTCTTCCTTAAATGCATAAGGCATAGGATCCGCTTTCAACAAAGGATTTTGCACAGTCTCCGATTCCGGATAAGGAAGAAGGAATATACTGGAATCGACGTCACCTATGGCACGCTTCGTTTCATCCGAATCCTCGTCTCTCTTCAAAGTCTGTGTATCCGCATCCCATACTACAGGAATAGCAGTACCCCTATCCTGTCCGGTGATATAATTGAGTACTTCCTGTTGTTTATAATAAGCTCTACGTACCAAGTCATACCAATACTGTCCTTCCAGACAAAGTTCCAGTCTACGCTCACGACGAATATCTTCGTAAGTAATCGAATTTTGGGGTTCCAAACCGGCACGCTTGCGCACTTTGTTAAAGTATTCCATTGCATCGGCATCATCTGTTGAAGGATTATTTCCCAATATAGCTTCTGCATAAATCAGATATACTTCTGCCAGACGCAACATGTAAGTATTGATAGGAGTACTTCCGGAAGTGATCTTCGCATTATCTTTGCTAGAACCACAAACATATTTCTTACAATAAATTCCGGAAACAGTACCCGATGCTTTCTTCTCACAAGTATATCCTCCGTTTGCTTTCTGTATTTCAGGATAATGATCGCCATAAGCCATCCAAGTCGGCTGACGCCGTTTATCTCCTTTTTCATACTCCCAAATCACGTCCGGTTGTGCAAAAACATAACCGCCCCATGCACGGTCATTACCGGTAATAGCCGACTCACAAGCAAAATAGTCCTGTATCGTATTACATTCCCCATACGTACCATTACTAACCCATTGTAAAGCAAATAGTGTTTCCGAGTTGTTATTTTTATCAATCATAAACAAATCGGCATAATCAGTCATCAGTTCAAAATTTCTGTTTTCTATCACTTTTAAAGCCGCTTTCTTTGCCAAATCCAGATAGTCCTGATTACGGGTCGCACTATTAGGGTTACTACTATAACCGGCATACGTCAGATAAACACGCGACAACATGCCAAAGGCACTGTATTTATTGACACGTCCGGCAGCAGAAGAAACCTCCGGCAAATATTTTGCCGCAAATTCCAAGTCACGCATCGCAAATTCATAGACATCACTTACCGGGCTAGTATTGACAATTGGATTAGCCACCAGTTCATCCGTATCCTCATTTATAATAACATTTCCCCATAACATCGCCAGATAGGAATAAGCAACTCCACGCATGAACCGTGCTTCAGCAATATATGGGTTCTTCACTTCTTCGCTATTGGATGAGTTACCTTTGATCCCGTTAATAATCTTATTAGTTTGCTGTACTATATTGTATAATGAGCCCCAAGCCGAAACTAACGGCCCCGTCAATCCGGTTTCGGTCAAATCGGCAAAAGGATAGATATAATTAGAGGTTGTCGCACAAAGGTTGAATCCGCGTCCATCACCCAGTCCATAATAGAACTTATCGTTAAAGTCGAACCACACCTTATTATACAAAGGAGCTGTTGCTGCCCGGAAATCATCTTCCGTTTGATAAAAGTTATCTCCTGCGATATTGGAGTTATCTTCAGAATCGAGGAAGTCACTGCATCCTGCAAACGCCAAAGCTACAGCCAACATGAAAGAGTATATATATTTACTTGTTTTCATATTTAGTCACTTTAAATGATTAAAAGGTTAAATTCAGACCGTTACTTTTATCAGTACCTCCGGTCACAGAAAGATTATGACTGGTCATCATAGCTTTAGAGAACATCTCATCCTGCCAGTCTGTACCCTCACCTAGTAAATCCGGACGAACAAAGTTATTATCCTTGTTCACTATTCCCCAATCATTTCCCGAATAGTCTTTTCCTGAACGAACATTCTTATGCTCCGCATATTCACGCAGATTCAGCATATCCAGTTTTTTAGGCATTTCCTGCCATCCTATATATCCGTCATAAGTTATTTGCGCCTCACCCTTCTGTCCACGTTTGGTAGTAATCATAATCACACCGTTTGCAGCTCGCGCACCATAAATAGCAGTGGCGGAAGCATCCTTTAATACGTCCATAGAGACGATGTCCGAAGGATTGATAGATGCCAGTGCATTATCACTTCCCGAACCTGTGGAACCGTCGATGATAACACCGTCAATGACAAAGATAGGTTCATTGGAGGCATTCAAAGAGTTGATACCACGAATACGGATGGAAGAACTACCACCGGGCATACCGCTATTAGCCTGTACCTGCACACCAGCAGCACGTCCTTGCAGTACCTGGTCAACGGAAGTCACTACAGATTTCTTAATGGCTTCATCGTTGACCGATACAACAGAACCGGTCAGGTCACTACGTTTCATCTGACCATATCCAACTACAACTACTTCGTCTAATACTTTTGCATCTTCTTTGAGGGTAATATCAAACTGCTTTTTCCCGGCTACAGGAATCGTTTGTGTCTGATATCCGATAAAAGAAATCTTCAAGCTACCTTTGGCTGATACATTCAACTTAAAATTACCATCCAAATCGGTAACTATACCATTGGTAGTGCCAGCTTCTACTACACTGGCTCCGATAATCGGTTCGCCCGATGCATCTTTGACCATCCCCGTCACGGAAACAGTCTGTGCCAATACCCATACAGGGAAGAGGCAGAAAAGAATGATAAGACCTAACGGTCGAAAATAATGATTTGTGCTTTCCATAAAATCATTTTTTTAATTAATAATGATAGTAGTTAATCCAAGTTATAGGTTTTTCTCTTCTTATTTATAATAAGGAATAGAGTAAGGAATTCATGTTTCCATAAGCAGTTATTATTTTAAGGTGTCCGACAATTCATTTTTTTGGTTAATGCAAATTTATGGATAATATATCAAGCATAGGTGGAGATTTTGTTTCAAGCAATTGACAGGCGGTTACATACACTTGCATGTACGTTACAAGCTATTGCACACCCGTTACATACCCCTCCCAGAAGCATCCCTAAAGGGTTTGCACGTAACATCAGTAAAAGGAAAAGTAACAAAGCTAATGCTATTTTAATTTAATATAGTATCTTTGTCTATATAAAAAGCACCAATAAACCCTGCTTATATTAATGAGTATGAAAGCACAAATCCTATTCCTTTTTTCCATATACTATTTCCTGATAGGAAGCACTCCTGTTATGAAAGCACAGACCGGCAAATTCTATTCAACAGACAAAGAACTTTCCAACAGTCTGATCAATGCCGTATATCAGGACCGGAAAGGATTTATCTGGATAGCTACCGAAAACGGACTTAATAAATTCGACGGGACACGTTTCTCGATCTATCGACATAATGCTACGGATAGCACCAGTTTGAAAAACAACTATGTACGGACATTATTCGAAGACAGTCGCGGTAATTTCTGGATCGGATGCATCAATGGCTTACAGCGATATGACCGCGCCACAGACAACTTTCACGAATTATTCATCTCTCGGAAAGACGGACGAAAGAATCCTCATATCACTTCCATTATTGAACGCCGGAACGGAGATCTTTGGATAGCAACTTCCGGACAAGGCGCCATATCCCTAAAAAAGAACAGCAATCCCGCCTCCTTCCATATCGAAACCGAACTGACAGACCGGATAGGTAGTAACTACCTGAATGTCATTTTCGAAGATTCCCGGCAAAATTTATGGATTGCTACAGAAGAAAAAGGACTTTACCGTTATTCTCCGGAAAATAAAGAGCTTAAAAGCTATAAAGCACCTTATCATATAGCAGGTGATGACGTTTCTGCCATTTGTGAGGATGCACACGGACAAATTTTCGTAGGAACCTTGACAAAAGGTCTTTTCAGACTATCATCCCGGCAGGAAGGAAACTTCGAACCTGTCCTCTACCAAAACCGGATGAATTTGAATATCCGGACTCTCATCATTGATACCCGTGGAAAACTTATCATAGGAACAGACGGTGAAGGAGTAAAAGAATATCAGCCTCAACAAGATATTATTGTGGACAGTGAGATTAATGCGGGTCCCTTTGACTTCTCCAAATCCAAGGTTCACTCGTTAATCGAAGATAAAGATCACAATTTATGGCTGGGCATTTTTCAGAAAGGTTTGATACTAGTGCCCGGCATTTCAAATAAGTTCGACTACTACGGCTACAAATCAATACACAACAACACCATTGGTTCCAGCTGTGTTATGGCTATTCATACAGATGAACAAGCTACAATCTGGATAGGTACGGATAACGACGGATTATATGCCATAAACGATCAGGGAAAACAATTACGCCATTACACCCATCAGGCAGGTAATCCCCAATCTGTCCCCGGCACTATCCTATGTCTCTATGAAGATTCCAATCAGGAACTTTGGCTAGGATCTTACTTCAATGGTCTGGCACGGATGAACAAACAAACCGGAACATGTCAAGATGCCACCTCGCTTTTACAAGGAAATCTTAACGCAGGCAAGCCCAAAGTTTCCTGCATCATTGAAGACAAAAACAAGAATCTCTGGGTGGGTACTTATGGTTCGGGCTTATACAAAATCAATTTACCAACTCAACATGTCACCTATTACGAATCTACCCGCAACGAAAACGATGACTGGAGCATCAACCGACTTCCAAACGATTGGATCAGCTACCTACTGGAAGATAGAGAGGGAATGATATGGATCGGCACTTATAAAGGTCTGGCCGTACTCAATCCTCAAACGGACAATTTTATCAATTATAAAAAGCAAAACAATCTCCTCCCCGGGTATGTCGTTTACAGTTTATTGGAAAGTAGTAATGGAGAGATCTGGGCTGGTACTTCCGAAGGATTGGTCTGCCTGAATAAAGACAGACTAACACCTGTACTTTTCACTACTGCCGATGGACTCCCCAGTGATATTATTTGCGGCCTGGCTGAAGACGAGAAAAAAAATATATGGATCAGTACCCATCAGGGAATCTCCAAACTGAATCCTCCGGAAAAGAAGTTTATCAACTATTATGCAGGCGACGGTCTGCAAGGAAATGAGTTTACGCGCACTGCTGTATTTAAAGATAAACGCGGCAAGATATTTTTTGGAGGTACCAATGGAGTAACAGCTTTCTACCCCCAGGATATCACCGAAATCAAAAAAGAAATGAATGTATTGATTACCGGCTTTCACGTTGCTAACCGCCCTGTGAAAAAAGGGGATAAATCCGGCAACAATGTCATCACTGATACTGCTGTCATGGATACCGAGCAATTTACACTGGCATATAATGAAAATACATTCAGCATTGATTTTTCTGTTTTGGAATTCAGCAATCCCGACCGGATTAGTTATCAATATAAGATAAAAGAATTAGGCGATGAATGGATCAGTACGCAACCGGGAACAAACCGGGTGACTTATAGCAGTCTGAAACCGGGGAAATACACTTTCTCCGTACAGGCACGCGACCATAATAATTTCTCTAATATCCGCACAGTTACTATTGCCATCACTCCACCCTGGTACCAGACCTGGTGGGCAAAAGTAATCTGGGGATGCCTCGGAGCATTACTAATCTATGCTCTTACCATGTATATTCTGTCACGTATCCGCCACCGGCAAGAAGTGATGCGACAAAAACACATGGAACAGATTAACGAAGCCAAATTACAATTCTTCATTAATATCTCACATGAAATACGTACCCCGATGACTCTTATCATCAGCCCGTTAGAGAAACTGTTAGCCGAACATTCCGAGAAACAACCGGTTTATCTCATGATTTACCGGAATGCCCAACGTATTCTACGTCTGATCAATCAACTGATGGACATACGAAAACTGGACAAAGGACAAATGCATCTGAAATTCCGGGAAACAGACATCGTAGGATTTATCAATGACTTGATGCAAACATTCAATTATCAAGCGCAAAAAAAGAACATCACATTTACTTTCGAAAAAGAACTGGAAGGTGCTGATTCTCTGAAAGTATGGATTGATCTAAATAACTTTGACAAAGTATTGATGAATGTCCTTTCCAATGCTTTCAAATATACACATGAGGGAGGAAATATCGAAGTGTCATTGAAAACCGGTCACAACGATGCCTACCGGAGTGCTTTGAAAGATTATTTCGAGATAGATATCACCGATAACGGAATCGGTATTGACAAAAACAAAATAGAACAAATATTCGAGCGTTTCTATCAGATTGACAACGACATGACACAATCTAATTTCGGTACAGGAATCGGACTGCATCTTTCACGGTCGTTAGTGGAACTGCACCACGGCATCATCAAAGCAGAAAACCGCGAAGACGGACAAGGAACCCGTTTCATCATCCGCCTGCCGTTAGGTAGTAATCACTTGAAAGCAGAAGAACTGGAAAATCCTGAAGAAACCGGAAGCGAACCAACAATCTCCCAACTTCCCAAAGATTCGATCTATGAAACGGAAGAAGAAAACAAAACTAACGAGTACAGGAAACACAAAGCAAAAACACGTTATCGCGTCTTAATCGTAGAAGATGATGAAGAAATACGCCGCTACATACGTAGCGAACTGGATAGTGATTTCCGTATCTATGAATGTACAAATGGACGGGAAGGACTGGAAACCATTTTGAAGGAGAAACCCGATCTCGTCATCAGTGATGTTATGATGCCCGAAATGGATGGGATCACTCTCTGCCGGAAAATAAAACAGAATATCAATATCAATCATATACCGATTATATTATTAACCGCCAAATCGAAAGCCGAAGACCAAATCGAAGGGCTTGAAATTGGAGCAGATGCTTATATCGTAAAACCATTCAACACTGAATTATTACGAACTACTATCAGTAATCTGATAGCCAATCGGGAAAGACTGTGTGGCAAACTGGTAGGTGAACAACAAGTAGAAGAAAAAATAACAAAGATAGAAATGAAGTCCAATGATGAGATCTTGATGAGTAAAGTAATGAAAACCATCAATGACCATCTTGCCGACCCTACCCTTAATGTAGAGATGCTGGCAGCCAACGTTGGAATGAGCCGCGTACATATGCACCGCAAATTAAAGGAGTTGACTAATCAGTCAGCACGAGATTTCATTCGTTCTATCAGACTGAAACAAGCTGCCAATCTGCTACGTGAGAAGAATCTAAGCGTTTCGGAAGTTGCATACGCTACAGGCTTCTCCAACCTCTCTCATTTCTCCAATACATTCAGAGACTTTTACGGAATTTCACCGAGTGAATATAAAGAACAACAGATGTAACAAACAGAATTAGACTTGTTACAAACAAGAATCTAAATTAGAAAGAAAACCGTTATTGATATGACAAATAATGACTAAAGCTATTTATACATAATCAATGCAGACTGTCCGGGAATAATTACTTCCGACCCGGTTTGCGTACCTAATCCACGCACATCTATCACGCCATCTTTGCATACCACTGTATATTTACCAACAGGCACTTCCAAACGCGCAGGAGTCATACGAGAATTAAACGCCACGATAATATCTTCCCAACTATCTCCGTTCGCATGATCCTTCAGGCGGAATGCAATCAGGTTTTGTCCTTCCACCGGAAGAAACTCCAGATGTTTCCGAACCCTTTCCGCATCTCCCATACGGAAAGCGGGATGGGACTTACGCAGATCTATGAGTCGCTTATAATACATGAAAACATCTCCGTTCGTCGTTTTACGTCGCCAATCGATAGCATTGACTGCATCCGGACTCTTATAACTATTATCCACCCCTTGTTTATCGCGCATCACTTCTTCTCCCGCATAGATAAAAGGAATACCTTGCGAAGTGAAGACTACCGTCTGCGCAAGCTTATCAAGCCGGACCAGTTGCTCGGGAGTAGCTCCCGGCATACTTGCTTTCAAGCGATCAACAAGACACAAACCGTCATGGCAGGAAACGTAGCTAATCATCTGGGTAGGCTGCTCCGCCCACGGTTTCTGACTGTAATTAACAGAATCACACCGTACTTGCGGATGCTCAATAGCACCCACAATACCGAATTTAACACTCATTTCTGCTCCCGGAACTCCGGCGAGGAAAGCCCCTTTCTCCTTTTTCCACACAGGTCCGCAAAGCCCATCACGCAATTCATCCGAGAATACGGCAATTCCCGGCATGTGGGAAACATTCCCTTTCATTGCCAACGAATCTGCCGGATATTGGGGAGTGTCGGCTGCCCAACCTTCTCCATAAATACAAATGGTAGGATCAACCTTGTTCACCGCTTTCCGGATCTCATTCATGGTTTCAATATCATGCACTCCCATCAAGTCAAAACGGAAACCGTCAATATGATATTCTTTTATCCAATAAAGAACGGACTCTATCATAAACTTGCGCATCATAGGGCGTTCACTTGCCGTCTCATTACCGCATCCGGAACCATTTGCCAATGTCCCGTCTTCTTTCTGACGATAAAAATAACCGGGAACAGTACGTTCAAAATTACTTTCAACGGTATTAAAAGTATGATTATAAACCATATCCATTATCACACGGATACCAGCTCTATGCAGTGCTTGTACCATTTGTTTGAACTCTTTCACACGAGTGGCAGGTTGATAAGGATCAGTTGAATAAGAGCCATCCGGCACATTATAATTCGCCGGATCATATCCCCAGTTATAGTGGTTTTCTTCCAGTTTTGTTTCGTCGATAGAAGCATAATCAGAGGAAGGAAGAAGATGTACATGTGTCACTCCCAGTTCTATCAAGTGATCGATACCGGTCAATAACTTATCTGAATTCATGGTCCCGTGTTCAGTCAATGCGAGGTATTTACCTTTATTCTTAATTCCCGAAGTAGAATCAACCGAGAAGTCACGATGATGCATTTCATAGATAATCATATCAGCAGGAGATTTCAGAGAAGGACGCCTGTCACTCTCCCATCCCTCGGGATTTGTAGTCTTCCAGTCAATAATGGCAGCACGTTTCCCATTCACTCCGACAGCATGGGCATTGATTCCCGGCGTGTCTCCCTGCCATTTATCATTGATTTTTACATTGAAGGCATAGAATTTACCAAGTAGGTTCTTATCTACTGAAGTTGTCCAGGTTCCATCTTCTGTGGGCTCCATCTTTACTGTTTCATAAGCATGTCCGCCTTCACCGGCATCATATAGCATCAGGCGTACTTCTTCTGCAGTTGGTGACCAAAGATAAAATTTGGTTGCCAACGGCGTATATTCCATTTCCGTAAGACTTCCCGTACGAACCGGATACAGCTCAAAAGAAGCATATTCCTTTTTCGCAGGGGAGCAGCTCATTACTGTTGTCACTGTAGTCACCCCTAATATTGCTAAATAATTACTTCCCATCTTCATTTAAACCTCCCCTAGATATTTCCTTTATATCTATCCCTATAATCAGTCGCTTTACTTCACCTTATCCGGATTCTTCGCTATAAAATCCTTCCAGCTATTATAACCTTTTTCCATGGTCGGCCGCCCCATTTGCAGGAAATGACAATAGGCTGCCGCCAATCCGTCTGTTGCATCCATAAAAGTAGGCATATCCTCTTTGGGAAAGCGCAACATCCGCTGCAACATATCCGCTACCTGTTCTTTGGATGCCTGCCCGTTTCCGGTGATAGCCATCTTTATCTTCAAAGGAGCATATTCCGTAATCGGAATGTCCCGGCTCAACGCCACTGCCATCGCTACCCCCTGTGCACGGCCCAACTTCAACATCGATTGTACATTTTTACCGAAGAAAGGCGCTTCAATAGCCAGCTCATCAGGCAGATAACTTTCAATAATACTCAATACCCGTTCATGGATATGGCGAAGTTTCAGATAGTGGTTGGCAAATTTACGCAAGTCGATAATCCCCATCGCAATCATTTCGGGCTTGGTTCCTTTCACTCTTAGAACACCGTATCCCATGATTGTCGTACCGGGGTCAATCCCCAGGATTATCTTTTCTTTTACCGGTTGAATCACTCTATCACCTCCATCAGGGTCGGAAACCCGATCACTTTATCTTTAAATATTTTTGCCAGTTCGTCATTTAGCCGCACTCCCTGTTCCAGATGCCAGCGATGTAGTAATCCACTGCTTTCCACCTCCCATTGCAAAGAATACGCACTTCCTTCTTCCCGATGACTTAATATCCGGCAAATGCGGGGTGCCTTCAACGCACCGTGTTTCTGTACTTCAGGAATATAACTCTCTTTTATCCAAATCATGAAATTGTCGTGAACGTCATCGTCCACTTGAAAAGTTGTATTATAAATCAGCATATCTTAATTTCATACTATTATTTACCGCAAACATAGCAATTATTTCAGAATAATGCATTATATTTGCGGCAACAAAAAAGATTCGTTTACAAACGTTATCATATAAGATAGAAAAGGGGCGTTAGCTCATCTGGCTAGAGCGCGACACTGGCAGTGTCGAGGTGATCGGTTCGAGTCCGATACGCTCCACTTTTTAAAAGAGCAATTTCCAAAAGAGTTGCTCTTTTTTGATAGCCTTCTTGAAGTAATTATATTGTACGAATCAGAACCAAGTTATTTGATAATTATGGAGCGCAAACTTATCATTCGTAATTTTGGAGCTATCGCTTCAGCAGATATTGCATTGAAAGACTTCAATATCTTCATAGGTGAACAAGGAGCCGGAAAGAGCACAGTGGCCAAACTAATTACTATCTTCGAGAATAGTAGGGATAAAGTTTTGAAGGTTGATTCCGACTATTTAATGACTAAGTTCTCCGAGTACAATATTATTTCGTATTTTAATCCGGACAGCTATATTAGTTATTCTTCAGAACAAGGAGATATCACCTACGAAGATGGTTCCTTCAATTTCACTTTTTCGTACCATTCGACAAGCCATAATTTATACATTCCGGCAGAACGCTTCTTCATTAGTACATTCTCCCGCTCCATAGCTACTTTGGTGTTGTCCAAAGCACCTATACCAGTCACATTGTTGGAATTTGCCTCTTTCTATGAAAAAGCAAAGAACCTATTCGTAAATTATCAAGTTCCTATTTTCAATATAATATTCCAAGTCCGTGAGGCTAGTGAGAATCTAGTTTTAAGCAATTATGATAAAATCATTCCATTCAAAGACGCATCGTCGGGTATTCAATCCGTCGTACCCTTACTCATGGTTATTGATTACATCACCAAGGAGCAATCGGACACTCACTTCGTAATAGAAGAACCGGAACTTAATCTCTTTCCTGAAACTCAAATTGCTTTGCTCCAACACATAGTAAAAGAATGTCATCAGCTGACAATAACAACTCATAGCCCATATCTACTGTCGGCTTTAAACAATATGCTAGAAGCCGGTAACGTATCTAAGTTACACCCGGAAAAAGAAGAAGAGATTGCAGCACTCATGCCTAAAAGCAGTTGGGTTGACTTTAATAAAATTACTGCCTATAAGATAGAAAAAGGACATATCATTTCTATCTTAGATAAAGAATATAACATCATTGTCGCCGACCAAATAGACTCTACTTCAGATGAACAGGGAAGGATTTTTTCTTCATTATTAGATTTAGAATAATATGGCAATATTCAAACAAGCCTGCACATGGGAAGTAACAGATAAGTTGCTGGTAGTAAAAGAAAATAAATGCAAATGCGTTTTCTCAAATCCCAATCAGCATCTACTCACAAAAATAAAGGTTGATGGTTGCCAAATTACTGATGGCATCAGATGTGACTACCTGATACTCGACCATTGTCACAACGAATATTTTGTTGAATTAAAGGGGAAAGATCTGCCTCATGCTGTTGAACAACTGGAAGCCAGTATCCAGCAATTATCAGCCCCCAACCATACAATTAAAAAAAAGGCTATTATTGTATCAAGCCGTAATCCCTCCAATGACACTTCGGTACAAAGAGCTAAAGCTATGTTCAAGAAAAAATATGGAGTAGAGCTTATACCCAAGAATATACAAATAGAAATTACAATCAAATAATATCCCGACAAATCAGACTTCCTTTTTTTTGCATAAATAGCAAAAAAAGGACCTTTATTCAAGGTCCTTTTTAATCACTTCGTCCATTTCTTTTATACGTTTCTCACGATCTTTAATGGGACCGTCTTTCTTGTCATTCTTAAATGCGTCATCGGCACGGTCGGCAACCTCGCCGCTCCATTCCTCAAACTGGTCCTTAGCCGGACGACCATTCGGCTCGATATTTTCCTCGGCTATCGAATCATGCCTGTTAATCATATCATCCATAAGTTTTCGTTTTAAAAGTTTATGGCTATAAGACAATACAAACGAAGAAAAGTTTTCTATTTTAATGATTTTTGAAGAAATCAGCCATGTTATTATACTATCAAAGAAACACTCCAGCCCAATCTGTGTCATTCATCCAGATACCTATATAAATTGCAGTTGCCGGCAACGTCCAGTACATTCAGCTCTTTCAAGCGTTTTTCCACTTTCTTTTGTGAAACCAGCCCGAAATTCCGTAACATATCACGCAACTTCCTAAACCCATATTGAGAAGTGATTTGTAGCAGTTCTCGAAGTGTTTTTATATCAGCTTCAGAAATGATCCGCTGCGACCGAATATCGAATTTCAATTCTGTGATAGGAGTATCAAGTAAAGCCTTTGCCGCTTTTATATCTTCGGGAATAAAAATTTCCGGATTCGTTTCTTCCGCCTCTCTCATGAACATATCATTATCAAAGCCATTTTGGCGGAATTTCATTTCATACGCCCGTACTGTTGCTTTAAGACGGATATTTTCTTCTTTATACGTCCTAAGGAATCCCGCTTGAGATTTTATTTCCTGCACAAGTCCTTCAAATGCCTTCTGTGCTTGACGATATTTCATACGTTTCCGGATACTAAAATCCTTAATATTTCCTTGTAAGACGGTATAAAGAAATAGTTGCCGTCTTTCATCATTCCTTATCATTCCGGCAAGCTCCTTTATTATTAACCGGATCAATGGGGTTAACTCTTTCAGTGATTGAAGTAGAAAAAATTCCTCTTCATTTTCCTTCATCTTCTCATCCATCCGGCGTTTGTGTTCTTCTTCGGAAAGACTGAACCGAATATTTCGTTCAAGACAATCCGTCAGACTGTTTTCATCAAGCATTAGATAATCGCCGACTTCTGAATAAATAATCTCTTGCCTTTCACACCAAGTAATAATACGTCTGGTAGATACCTGATACTTGGTTGCCGCTTCTTCAATACCAATCCATTGTTTTGTTGTCATACCTCGTTTTATTTTTAGATGTATGCGTCGCAACCAGATATAAAAAAAGGTGCGAACGATACATGTATTTCCTAGTAGAGGTAGTCGCATACCCATAGATGAAAAATACAGTATGCCCGCACCAGAACTTATATATCGATAGGGATATAAGCTTGGCACGGACATTTGATTTATCATCTATTCGAAAATGCGACTTTCCTACTAATAAATTAAATGTCCTATAAATACAAGTCCGGCTGTCAAAGGTCCGGTCCTTGATTGCAAATATACTTCTTTTTTCTGAAAAGAAAGATAATAAATGACAAGCTTTTTAGTTACAATAGAATTTTATATAAGACAAATAAGTAAACAACTACACGGGAGAATAGTTTCATCGGTGAGAAACTAAAGTTCCATCAGTGTGAAACTATAGTTTCATCAGTAAGAAACTAATAGTTCCAAGCAAGAGAAACTAAAGTTTCAAGGCGATGAAACTGTAGTTTCGAACCGCAAAACCAATAGTTTCAAGGCTTGAAACTATCGGTTACAAGGCAGGTCCCGCCCCGTAAGTACAGGGGTAATAAATAAAATAGCTTATCTGCCTGTGGTTAATACTATTCAGGCAATGAAACTTCATCTGTGATTTTTACTTGATTTGGGTATGCATCTCTACCATACCGTCTTTGCAGTGCGTTTATCTCTTCTTAGCTTTGCAGTGACAGCATTATTGCCGTCACAGTGCTGTCACCATGCTGCTGTCACGCCATTAACTTTTCATAATCAAACAGTTAAGTTACAATCTGTGACAGATGACAGCAAATTTATTTTTTTTTATTTATTGGAGAGAGTATAAGTTCAACTTATAAATGCAATATTTCTTTTTTATTAATCGGACTTTAGATGCAAAGTTGCTTATTTATTCCGATAGAGTTGCGGACGGAAAGGAACATAAAGAGTGTAATTACTATCCGCCGGCTTTCCTCCCACCAATGCAGGTGACCATTTCGGCATTCCTTTGACAATGCGGAGAGCCTCCTCTGCAAATTCCGGATGAGTGGAACGTAGAATATGAGGACGAAGGATAACCCCTTCTTTATCAATAGTAAACTCACATAAAGCATAACCCGAAACATTCTTCTCCAAAAGCCCTGACGGATAAACCATTTCACTGGCAATATATTCTTCCGGAGTCATCGCAGAGAAATGAGCAGGTTCCTCCACCTGTCTTCCGGAAAGTGTCTTTGAACGGGGACCCACCGGATAAATTCCGATATACATCGGCCGCTTATAAGCATCCGGCTCTTCCTTGGTGCGCTGTTGCAATGCTTTTAATAAAGCAGCAGCCTCCACTGCCAACGTCTGTTCAGAAATATTTTCCCCTCGGGATAACATATAAGCCGACTGACAAACCAACACGAGACGTTCCATCAACGTTCCCTTTTCCGGCGACCATTTACGTCCCATCTGCTCTTTACCTTTAGCATCCGTAGAAGAGAAAAAATAAACAATTCCATCCAAACCAGCCGTAGAACCGTCCAAATCCTGTACCTGCTCTGTCACCAAACGAAAGATAGCCCCTAAAGACTGATATAGGGAAGCACTAATGACAACCGATTTAGTATCCACCGTCACCGTCCCCTTCTCTGCCTGCCAATAAGTACGCGATAATGTGTTCGAAACCAGGGTATAACGTCCATTCCTCTTCTCTACCGACATTGCATACTCCGGCGAAAAGGAAGGGATAGCTGCAAAACGCGCATAAGGCTGTTTCTGGAAGCCCGTATTAAGTAAAGAAAACACACTACGATAATATTCGCCTAACTCGCCTGTATAAGTGGAAAAAGGTTTCACCGGCTCCAAATAGTCAATCTGGGCCGCAAGGCGAAAAGAAAAGGTTAAAAGCAGAAGACAGAAAACAATCTTTTTCATAAGTTGCCGGATTTTCGGTACATATCGGCAACAAAGATACAAATTATTTCGATGGTTCGTGATAAAATTATATCTTTGCACGGTTTTTACTAAGAAACTGAATAACAATACATCAAAAATATGATAGCTAAGATTGAACAACTTCTGAAAGAGGTGGAAGCCTTACACGCCTCCAATGCCGAAGAACTCGAAGCTCTCCGCATCAAATACCTAAGTAAGAAGGGAGCCATTAACGACTTAATGGCAGATTTCCGTAATGTAGCTGCCGAACAGAAAAAAGAAGTCGGCATGAGACTGAATGAACTGAAAACAAAAGCGCAGGACAAAATCAACGCGCTGAAAGAAATGTTTGAAAGTCAGGACAACGATTGTGACGGACCGGATTTGACGCGTTCGGCTTATCCTGTAGAACTCGGTACACGCCACCCGCTCACCATTGTAAAGAACGAAATCATTGATATCTTTGCCCGTCTGGGATTCAGCATTGCCGAAGGTCCGGAAATTGAAGATGACTGGCACGTGTTCTCGGCACTGAACTTTGCCGAAGACCATCCGGCACGCGATATGCAGGATACTTTCTTTATCGAAGCTCACCCGGACGTAGTATTGCGTACACATACTTCTTCTGTACAGACCCGTGTGATGGAAACTTCACAGCCTCCTATCCGCATCATCTGTCCGGGACGTGTATATCGTAACGAAGCTATCAGCTATCGCGCACACTGTTTCTTCCATCAGGTAGAAGCGCTGTATGTAGATAAAAACGTATCATTCACCGACTTGAAGCAGGTATTGCTGCTCTTCGCCAAAGAAATGTTCGGTGCTGATACAAAGATCCGTCTGCGTCCGTCTTACTTCCCGTTTACCGAACCAAGTGCGGAAATGGATATCAGCTGTAATATCTGCGGCGGTAAAGGATGTCCGTTCTGTAAACACACCGGCTGGGTAGAAATCCTCGGTTGCGGTATGGTAGACCCGAACGTACTTGAATCAAATGGTATAGACAGCAAAATATACAGCGGTTATGCCCTCGGTATGGGTATCGAGCGTATCACAAACCTGAAATATCAGGTGAAAGACCTCCGTATGTTCTCTGAAAACGATACACGCTTCCTAAAAGAATTCGAAGCGGCATATTAATAATGTGCTAAATTTACCAGTATGCCAATGTTCCCAATGAAACCGTCGGACGGTGATCGGGACATTGGCATATTCATCAACAGACCAATCAGGCCAACGGCGTTGGTTTCCAATCAATGCGAATCGGTCGATTGAACGATCATTCATTATGGCAAAGGATAGACTCATTACTCCCAGTTATTGTTTCATCTTGGCAGCCAACTTCCTGCTATACTTCGGTTTCTGGTTGCTGATTCCTGTTTTGCCGTTCTATTTATCCGAATTCTTCCAAGCTGGAAATTCCACTATCGGCATTGTCCTCTCCTGCTACACGGTGGCAGCTCTCTGTATCCGTCCATTTTCCGGTTATCTGCTCGACACGTTTGCCCGAAAACCTCTTTATCTGTTTGCTTACTTCATCTTTATGATGATGTTCGGCGGATATTTAATTGCCGGTTCCCTTACCTTATTTATTATATTCCGAATCATTCATGGCGTCTCTTTCGGAATGGTCACAGTAGGCGGAAACACGGTAGTAATAGACATTATGCCCTCTTCTCGGCGAGGGGAAGGCTTAGGTTATTACGGGCTTACCAACAATACAGCCATGTCCATCGGACCGATGTTCGGACTGTTTCTGCATGATGCGGGAGTTTCTTTTGCTACGATATTCTGCTATGCATTCGGTTCCTGTATTTTAGGTTTTCTATGCGCAAGTCTGGTTAAAACGCCCTACAAGCCTCCTGTGAAACGGGAACCGATCTCGCTCGACCGCTTTATCCTGATGAAAGGACTGCCTGCCGGACTTAGTCTGCTGTTACTTTCCATCCCTTACGGAATGACGACCAACTATGTTGCCATGTACGCCCGCCAAATAGGATTGAACACACAAACCGGATTCTTCTTCACCTTTATGGCAGTCGGTATGGCCATCTCGCGTATCTTTTCAGGAAAACTGGTGGATCGCGGAAAAATAACGCAAGTAATAGCTGCCGGATTATACCTGGTTGTTTTCAGCTTCTTCCTGCTTTCAACTTGTGTATATCTGATTCAATGGAATGATACAGCCTGTACCCTACTGTTTTTTGGCATCGCATTATTAATGGGTGTCGGGTTTGGAATTATGTTTCCGGCATTTAACACGCTGTTTGTCAACCTCGCCCCCAACAGTCAGCGGGGAACAGCGACTTCCACCTACCTCACTTCCTGGGATGTAGGAATCGGTATCGGTATGCTGACGGGAGGATATATCGCAGAAATAAGTACATTTGATAAGGCCTATCTTTTCGGAGCCTGCCTGACGGTAGTTTCCGCCCTCTATTTCAGACTAAAAGTGACGCCTCATTACCATAAAAACAAGCTACGATGAGAAAGAAAGAACGTTATGAGAAAGTAATCGCCTGGTTTCAGGACAACATACCTGTAGCCGAAACCGAACTGCATTACAACAATCCGTATGAGTTGCTGATCGCTGTTATTCTTTCTGCACAATGTACGGACAAACGGGTGAATATCATCACTCCTCCTTTGTATAAAGATTTTCCGACTCCGGAAGCACTGGCTGCCACTACGCCGGAAGTGATTTTCGAATATATACGAAGCGTGTCTTATCCCAACAACAAAGCCAAACATCTGGTCGGTATGGCAAAGATGCTGGTGAATGACTTCAATAGCGAGGTGCCGGATAATCTGGAAGATCTGATAAAGTTGCCCGGTGTAGGAAGAAAGACTGCCAATGTGATCCAGTCGGTTGTATTCAAAAAAGCGGCAATGGCGGTAGATACACACGTGTTCCGTGTCAGCCACCGTATCGGACTGGTACCGGACAGTTGCACCACCCCGTTCAGCGTGGAAAAAGAACTGGTGAAGAATATTCCGGAAAAGCTCATACCGATTGCCCATCACTGGCTCATCCTGCACGGCCGTTACGTTTGTCAGGCACGTACTCCCAAATGTGACACCTGTGGTTTGCAAATGATGTGCAAATATTTCTGTAACACCTATAAAGTTACAAAAGAGGAACCAAAAGCCAAGAATAAATAACGATTTAATAGCAAGGAACCGAAATAAATAGTAACTTTGCGGTCGTTCTAAAAGAAGAATTTTAAAAACACTTTTAAATAAAAATAGAGTATTATGCAGACAATTGACAAATTCAATTTTGCCGGTAAAAAGGCATTTGTTCGCGTGGACTTCAATGTACCCCTGGACGAAAACTTCAACATTACAGATGACACTCGTATGCGTGCAGCTCTTCCTACTTTGAAGAAGATTCTGGCAGACGGCGGAAGCATCATCATTGGCTCTCACCTGGGCCGTCCGAAAGGCGTTGCCGATAAATTCTCTTTGAAACATATCATCAAGCATCTGTCTGAATTGCTGGGCGTTGAAGTTCAGTTCGCTAACGACTGCATGGGCGAAGAAGCTGCTGTAAAAGCTGCTGCTCTGCAACCGGGAGAAGTGCTGTTGCTCGAAAACCTTCGTTTCTACGCTGAAGAAGAAGGTAAACCAAGAGGTTTGGCAGAAGATGCAACTGACGAAGAAAAAGCTGCTGCTAAGAAAGCAGTAAAAGAAAGCCAGAAAGAATTTACCAAGAAATTGGCTTCTTACGCTGACTGCTATGTAAACGACGCATTCGGTACTGCTCACCGTGCACACGCTTCTACAGCATTGATCGCTAAATATTTCGATGTAAACAACAAGATGTTCGGTTACTTGATGGAAAAAGAAGTGAAAGCTGTTGATAAAGTATTGAACGATATCAAACGTCCGTTCACTGCTATTATGGGCGGTTCTAAAGTTTCTTCTAAAATCGAAATCATCGAAAACCTGTTGAGCAAGGTAGACAACCTGATTATCGCCGGTGGTATGACTTATACATTTACTAAAGCTATGGGCGGCAAAATCGGTATCTCTATCTGTGAGGACGACAAACTTGACCTGGCTTTGGATTTGATGAAAAAAGCAAAAGAAAAAGGTGTAAACCTGGTATTGGCTGTTGACGCTAAGATTGCTGACGCATTCTCTAACGATGCAAATACTAAATTCTGTGCTGTTGACGAAATTCCTGACGGATGGGAAGGTCTTGATATCGGTCCTAAGACTGAAGAAATCTTCGCTAACGTTATCAAAGAATCTAAGACTATTCTTTGGAATGGTCCTACAGGCGTATTCGAATTTGACAACTTCACTCACGGCTCACGTGCAGTAGGTGAAGCAATCGTTGAAGCAACTAAGAACGGCGCATTCTCACTTGTTGGTGGTGGCGACTCTGTAGCTTGTGTTAACAAGTTTGGTTTGGCTAGCGGTGTATCTTATGTTTCAACTGGTGGTGGCGCATTGCTCGAAGCAATCGAAGGAAAAGTTCTTCCGGGTATCGCTGCTATTCAAGAATAAGATAATTGTTAAAATCACATAGTTAATTATTAGAAGGGCAGTTCTTTGTGAAAAGAGTTGCCCTTATTTATAAAAACAGAATTCCTCTTATTTATAAAAACGAGGTATGAAAAGACCGATACTATTCTTTTGGTTCATCCTTTTCTTCCTTTACTCTTGTCAGAGTAAGAAAGGAGATAGCTCTTTTTTACCTCTAACCGAACTGCAACCACTTACCCTGGGCATGATGCCTACACTGGACGGACTTCCTTTTCATATAGCCAAAACGCAAGGCATTTACGACTCATTAGGACTGGATTTGACCATTCTTTCATTCAACTCTGCCAACGACCGGGACGCTGCTTTCCAAACCCGGAAAATAGATGGCATGATTACTGACTATCCCAGTGCGGTAGCATTACAAGCTATTCATCATACTGATTTAGGATTCATCCTGAAGAATGATGGTTATTTCTGCTTCATTGTCTCCAAAGAAAGTAACATCAACCAACTGGAACAGCTCAAGGAAAAGAATATCGCCGTGTCGCGCAACACAGTTATCGAATATGCTACCGACCAGCTATTAAGCAAAGCCGGAATCAAGCATGCGGAAATAAACATGCCGGAAATCGGCCAGCTTCCTCTCCGTCTGCAAATGTTGCAGTACAATCAAATTGATGCCTCTTTCCTACCCGACCCTGCCGCATCCATCGCCATGAACAGTAAACATCGTTCATTGGTAAGTACGCAAGAGTTGGGTATCGATTTCACCGCTACCGCTTTTTCACGAAAAGCGCTCAACGAGAAGAGAGAAGAAATCGAGCTACTCATCACAGGATATAACCTGGGAGTAGATTACATAAAAATGCACCCGCAGAAAGAATGGGAGCAAGTATTGATAGAAATAGGTGTGCCCGAAAATCTGACAGGACTCGTCGCCCTCCCCAATTATCAAAAAGCAAAACGCCCCTCCGCTGAAGCGATAGACAAGGCTATACACTGGTTGAAAGAAAACCACCGAATACCCCAAACCTACTCTGAAAAGAATCTGATTGACACTACATTTATTCCCACAGTATCAACCATAATACAGTATCAACCATAATCAAAATCAAATAACAACTAACTCATGCGAAAAACACTACTCCAACTCTTAACCTTTGTATTATGCATTACAAGTATGCAAAATCCTCTCCTGGCACAGGAGCAGACACCATTAAATCAAGTTGTCAACACACTGAAAGAACGGATTAGTCTCTCCGGATATGCCCAACTGGGATACACTTATGACGATGCAGCGAATCCGGATAACACATTCGACATCAAACGAATCATTTTCATGGCACACGGAAAGATCACCAAACGGTGGACTTGTGATTTTATGTACGACTTCTACAACGGGGGCATGTTACTCGAAGTGTATACCGATTATCAGTTTCTCCCCGGACTTACGGCACGTATCGGTGAATTCAAGGTTCCTTATACCATAGAAAACGAATTGTCTCCTACTACAGTAGAACTTATCAATTGCTATTCACAGTCTGTCTGCTATCTGGCAGGAGTAAGCGGTAGCGATAAGTGTTACGGAATGACTTCCGGACGGGATATCGGTATGATGCTTCACGGGAAATTATTTCGTGACTTCCTACAATATAAAGTAGCTGTAATGAACGGACAGGGACTGAATACCAAAGACAAAAACAGTCAAAAAGATGTGGTCGGTAATCTGATGGTTAATCCGCTGAAATGGTTGTCCGTAGGTGGTTCGTTTATCCGCGGAACAGGACACGCCATAGCTGACTCTGAATATACCGGAATCAAAGCAGGAGAAAATTACGCCAAGAGACGCTGGAGTGCAGGAGGGGTTGTCACCACTTCCACTTTTAATCTGCGTACGGAATATCTTGCCGGAAAAGATCGGAGTGTGAAAAGCGAAGGTTTCTATGCAACAGGAAGCGTGCGTTTTGCCCGGAATTTCGATTTCATCGCTTCGTACGATTATTTCAACCCTAACAAGAGTGCAGATTTCAAACAAAATAACTATATTGCAGGCGTACAATACTGGTTTTATCCCAGATGCCGGTTACAGGCACAATACACCTTTTGTAATAAGAAAGGAGACGGACAAAAAGATTCCAACCTGATACAAGCACAGGTACAAGTGAGGTTTTAAATTCAAGGACTAAATTTAAGTATTAGGTATTAAGTATTAGAGCCGAAGTATCAGGGTTAAGTTCCAAGGTAAAGTATCAAGGCTATAGTAAGTAGTACCTTAACAATAGGATTAAAGCAGTAGAGTTGAAGCAGCCGAATCAAATAATTATAAAATATAAATCTTATTAATAACAGAACAAAAAACATGGAAAGTAAAATCGCCGAAACCAACGCCCGAATAGACGTGGCCGACGTATTAAGAGGATTGGCAGTAATGGGGATCATCCTCTTGCACAGCATCGAACACTTTAATTTCTATTCTTTCCCGGAAGAAGTCCCTTTTGAATGGATGAAATTTACCGATCAGGCTATCTGGAGAGGATTATTCTTCACATTCAGTAATAAAGCATACGCTGTATTTGCTTTGCTCTTCGGTTTCAGTTTCTATATTCAGGACAATAACCAACAACGGAGAGGGAAAGATTTCCGCCTGCGTTTTTTATGGAGATTATTCATCCTATTCATTATAGGACAATTCAATGCCGCTTTCTTTACCGGCGAAATATTAACCATGTATGCGATTTTAGGAATTATCCTGCCGATATTCTGCCGGATGAGTGACCGTACAGTTGCCATCTTTGCTACTTTATTAATCCTTCAACCTATCGACTGGGCAAAACTGATCTATGCCTTGTGCAATCCTGACTATGTGGCAGGTAAAAGTTTGGCAGGTTATTATTTCAGCATCGCTTTCGACGTACAAAAACATGGCAACTTCCTTGAAACAGTCCGCATGAATATGTGGGAAGGACAAATGGCTAACATGACCTGGGCTTTGGAACATGGACGTATCTTACAAACACCGGGATTATTCCTATTCGGAATGCTGGTTGGCCGCCGCAAATATTTCCTGTATAGCGAACAGAACGAACGCTTGTGGTTAAAAGCATTAGCCATTTCGCTTCTCTGCTTCTTCCCCATCTACGGATTGAACAATATGTTGCCGGAATTCATCGAACGGAGTGCCGTCCTTGTTCCTCTACAGTTGATATTAAGTTCATTCAGCAGCCTTAGTTTCATGGTATTACTGGTGACAGGATTACTGTTGACTTTCTACCGTGTGAAAGACCGCAGTTTCTTTATGCGTTTCACATCTTATGGTAAAATGAGTTTAACGAATTATCTCGGGCAATCCATTTTCGGTTCTCTTTTGTTCTATCATTGGGGATTCGAATTGGGACGATATTTAGGAATCACCTATAGCTTCCTTTTTGGCATCCTTTTTGTTCTATTACAAATGGTATTCTGTTCGTGGTGGCTCCGACACCATAAACATGGTCCTTTTGAGGGTCTCTGGAAACGTTTGACCTGGATTGGAAAAAATAAATAATTAAATAATGATGAACGAAAAAACGATTAATGAACAATACGCATATATACGTACCTTACTTGAAGAGAAAAGGCTCAAGGAAGCTCTGATGCAGTTGGAATCTCTGCTGTGGCAGTGTCCTGACTGGGATCTACGCACTCGCCTGGAACAATTGCAGACTTCCTACAAATATATGCTGGAATACATGAAACAGGGAGCAAATGACCCTGAACGATGGAATCTGTATCAGAAAATGGTATCAGACACGTGGGGAATTGCCGACCAATCACGTTTGCTCATATTGGATAACGCTTCATCAAGATACTATCATGAAGTACGACGTACTCCCAAATCGCCAGATTTGTCAAACTATGGTCTTAAAACCATATTACACATACTGGAGTCTTTTAATGACGACTTGGCAGTCAGTGGATTACTGTCTGACGAAAAGATGGATGAAGTATTAAAGCGGCATGAGGACACGCTCAAGTTTATGTTTATCAGAACATGGACGAACAGTGCCTGGACTCCCGAAGACGAGGAAGATGCAAAAGCCATGCTTGCCTCGGAATTACTTCCGGGAGACGACTTATGCTTATTTGTCAGTGCCCTCACATTGAGCTTGATGGAATGTTTCGACTTACGAAAAATAATGTGGTTGCTTGATGCTTACGAGCATCCCAACGTCAACGTCAGCCAACGGGCATTGGTTGGTGCGATGATTATTTTCCACATTTACAGAAGCCGCCTTACTTTCTATCCGGAACTGATAAAAAGGGTGGATCTCATGGAAGAAATTCCTTCATTCAGAGAAGATGTCGCTCGCATTTACCGCCAAATGCTATTATGTCAGGAAACGGAAAAGATTGACAAAAAGATGAGGGAGGAGATTATTCCCGAAATGCTGAAGAATGTTTCCTCCATGAAAAATATGCGGTTCGGTTTTGAAGAAAGCGATGAAGAGAACAACGACATGAATCCGGATTGGGAAGATGCATTCGAGAAATCCGGACTGGGGGATAAATTGCGTGAAATGAACGAATTGCAGTTGGAGGGTGCAGATGTATATATGAGTACTTTTGCGGCTTTGAAAAACTATCCGTTCTTCCGCGAGGTGCATAACTGGTTTTATCCATTCAGCAAGCAACAGTCTAATGTGCTCAAGGCAATGAAGCAGGCAGGAAATCAGGGAGGCAGTCTACTGGATTTAATTCTTCAATCGGGATTCTTCAGTAACAGTGATAAGTACTCTCTCTTTTTCACGATCCATCAATTGCCACAGTCACAACAGGATATGATGTTGAGCCAACTGAATGAACAACAGGTTGCAGAATTGGCGGAGAAATCGAATGTTGAGACGATGAAGAAATTCAATGAACGTCCGGGAACGGTCAGCAACCAGTACCTGCACGATTTGTATCGTTTCTTCAAACTTAGTGTGCGCAAGAGTGAATTCAGAGATATTTTTAAAGAGAAGCTCGATCTTCATCATGTCCCTGCACTCGACAATATATTGCACTGGGAAGATGTATTATTCCCCATTGCCGATTTCTACCTGTCAAAGGAACGTTGGGACGAGGCTATTGAAATTTATGAAGAGTTGGAAACGATTGGCGGATTCGAAGGAGAGAGTGCTGAATATTACCAGAAGTTTGGCTATGCATTGCAGAAAAGAAAGAAATATGCAGAAGCTATCCAGGCTTACCTGAAAGCAGACACGTTGAAACCGGATAATATCTGGAACAATCGCCATCTGGCTATTTGTTATCGGTTGAACAGAAATTACCAGGTAGCAATCACCTATTATAAGAAGGTAGAAGAAGCTGCTCCGGAAGATACCAATGTGACTTTCCATATCGGTAGCTGTCTGGCCGAATTGGGGCAATATGAAGAAGCACTGAATTATTTCTTCAAACTGGATTTCATCGAGAACAACTGTATTAAGGCATGGCGTGGTATCGGATGGTGTTCATTTATCAGCCAGAAACATGAACAAGCGATGAAGTATTATGAAAAAATAATAGAACAAAAGCCTCTGGCTATTGACTATATGAATGCAGGACATGTCGCCTGGGTGATGGGAGATATTCAGAAAGCTTCCGTTTTCTATGGAAAAGCCATTACGGCTAGTGGAAACCGGGAACGATTCCTGGAAATGTTCCATAAAGATGAAGAAGCTCTTCTCACACAAGGAATTCGGGAAGAAGATATTCCTCTGATGTTGGATTTATTATAGTCTTCCACATCTTTCAGTTTGGGATATTCAGTAAATGTTCCTGCTTAAAAATACAGAAAAAGGCTGCCTCATTTTCTATTTTGAGGTAGCCTTTGTGCATTATTGGACTAAGTATATCTTATGTATTTCATGTAATCAATGAGTTTATTACACTGATATATTCAGATATATTCAAGATACTTACTACAGCTTTTTCAACTCTCCGTACAGTTTCTGTATGGGAAGCCCCATAATATTATAGAAACTACCGGAAATTGATTTAACCCCGATATACCCGATCCACTCCTGAACGCCATAAGCTCCTGCCTTATCCATTGGCTGATAACGATCTACGTAATACAGGATTTCATCTTCCGACAAGACATCAAACAGCACTTCGGAGGAAGCGGTAAAGCTTTTTTGCCACTCAGTAGTAGTCAGGCAAACCCCTGTGAAAACCTGATGAGATTTTCCCGAGAGAGCGCGAAGCATTTCAATGGCTCCTTCCCTACCCTCCGGTTTCCCAAGTACTTTCCCATCTAACCAGACTATGGTATCTGCCGTAATCAATAATTCTCCCGGCTTCATCATGGTACGGTAGGCATCCGCCTTTTCACGGGCAATATATTCAGGTATTTCAGCACCTACCAATGTATCCGGGTATGACTCGTCTACATCCGGCAATGTTCTGACTACATAGTCTACTCCTAGTCCCGACATCAGTTCTTTCCGACGGGGAGAATTGGAAGCTAATATAATCTGATATTTATTTAAGTTATCAAGCATGGTTTTATTCGTTATTAAACAACGATTATTTATGATTAAGTTACCAACCGAAGGCGTCTTCCACCATCCATAGACCGTGAGCTTTCAGCACCTGCTCCACTACATCACGTCCGCATCCACGACCACCGTCTGCATAAGAAATATACTTTGCAACGGATTTCACTTCCGGCACGGCATCTTTCGGGCAGCATGGCAGTCCGCACTCACACATCACTTCAATATCCGGCACGTCATCACCCATATATAGAATTTCATCATCGGTCAATCCGTACTTATCACGAAAAGCACGATAATCATGTATCTTCACAGCAGAACCCATGTATAAATCCTTCACTCCCAGTCCCTCAAAACGGATACGTACCGCTTCTGTCCGGCCACCGGTGATGATAGCTATGTGAAGTCCTTTTTTCACAGCCAACTGGATGGCGTACCCATCTTTGATATTCACCGTGCGCATCGGTTCTCCGGAAGGATGCAAAGGTACGGTTGTCGAACTCAATACTCCGTCCACATCAAAAGCTAAAGCTTTGATACGGGATAAATCATAATTGATGGTGCTCATGGATACTTTTGCTCATTAGTTTATATATTTCCTGCAATGCCGGAGAATCTACCAACATGGCAAGATGATTACTCATCACATTCTCATCGTAACGAACAGCGGGTCCGGTCTGTGCATCACGTGGCGCCAATTCGTGGACTTTACGTGCTGTTTCATCTATCAGCGGAAGCATGACATCGAAAGGCAAGTTGTATTTTTCAAGCAAATCAGCTGCTAATGCATACATGTGATTGGTGAAGTTACAGATAAAAACAGCAGCCAAATGAAGGCTCTTACGTTGCTCGGAAGAAGCCTCGTAGACCTTTTCCGAAAGTGTGGCGGCAACAGCCTTCAACAATTCCACGTCTTCCGGCCTTTTCGCTTCAACAAAGAAAGGCACTTCCTGAAATTTAACTTCACGTTGTTTGCTGAATGTCTGCATCGGATAAAATACTCCGTAACGTTCTGCATGCCCTTCCCAAACGCTCATCGGAATGCTTCCTGCCGTATGCACCAACAAAGACGCTTGCTTTCCTTCTGTTATCTGCGGTAACAAATCTACTAAAGCATCATCTTTCAACGATACGATATACAATTTTGCATCTTTGGAGACTGCCTGTAAATCTGTTGTATATTCAGCTTCTACTTTCTCGGCTAAGGTACGGGCAGATTCCATAGTCCGGCTATATACCTGTACAATGCGGAAACCTTTACGATAAAGAGCTTTCGCCAGATTAGTAGCCAAGTTACCTGCACCGATAAACACGATCGGTGTATCTTCTATACTTCTTTTCATTATTCTCTTATCGTTTTGCAAACCAGAATAAAACGATTCCGATGATGAGCAGTGTCAATGGCAACAGATATCCGGATAACGAACCCAATAAGGACATGACCAAACCGATATTCATCACTAGCCAAAGCCCAAGCAACACAAAACCAATTGATTTATCGCGTTTGAAAATAAGGAAACAGATCGAGGCGTACAATAGCATATTGTCCTTATTCATCACCCAGGGTAGCCCAATGGAAGAAAAATGAATCAGCTTATCGATCAGAAAAAGTGCTCCGATTACAATAAAGGTAACAGCAGTAGCCAGATAGGTATCTTTACTATTATTCGCTTTAGCAGCTCCCATACTTATTTTCCTCCGAACTTGTTAATATGAATTTTCTCCCATTGAAGATGTTCTTCATTGAAAGGTTTACGTTCCATCCCTTTATGTCCGATAGCAATGACAGAAAGAATCTGAAGTTGCAAGGGAATATCCAAAATTCCATGGACAAATTCATCGGAAGGCATTCCGGTGGCAGTGAAACGTTCACGAACCTGCACCCAGCAGCTTCCCAAGCCGAGATCTTCGGCCTGCAACTGTATCATGATGGAAGCAATGGAAGCGTCTTCAATCCAAACATCACTGGCCAACGGATCGGCCATTACCACAATTGCCAAAGCTGCATCGGCAATGAACGAAGAAGCCTGTTCTTTGCAATGAGACAATTCTTTCAATACCTCTTTATCATCAACCACTACAAACTGCCAACTATTACTACGTTTGGAAGAAGGGGACATCAAAGCTGCTTTCATCAACGCAACTACCTGATCTTGTGTCAATTCTTCATCGGTGAACTTCCGCATACTACGACGGTTCTTTATTAATTCACTGAAATTTTCCATATTATTTCCGGTTTCATTTGATTAATGTATGCAAAGATAATGCAAACCGAGCGTAATAGGAAATAAAAGTTTATACTAAATGAAGAATATATTGTATCTTTGCACAGAGAAATAATTTCATTATGAAAAAGCGAATTACACAAGACGATTACATTAAAGCGAATCGTAAAGCTAGCCGTGAGGCAGAAATAGAGATGTACGGGCACCCTATTTGTCACCAACGAGTGCACCAGTCAAAGAAAGTATATAACCGCAGAAAGATAAAGGCAGCCGACAAAAAGCTGCCTTATTTTTTTGTCTTCAAAATAGCGTCACTATCCTCCAGACATAGCGACACTATACAATAGAAATGGCGTCACTATCATGATAGGATAGCGTCACTATATTTAGGGGATTAAAAAAGAAGTTTATCTATTTACCTATCTATCTAATAATCTATACAATCCGAGTTAATTCTCCGGTCGTAGAATCAATAATAAACCCGTAGACTGTCACATCTGAAGGGATCAAAGGATGACGCACAATAAAATCTACCGTTCCTCTCACCGACTTTTCTGTATCTTCGAAACCATCCAGCCACGAATGAAAGTCAACTCCGCAGAAACGCATCATATCAATATAATCCGGATTGATTCCGCGTGCTTTCATTTTTTCGAGCATTACTTCACTGTGCATGTGGCAAGCTCCACAGTCAGAATGAGCAATCACCATTATTTCCTCTACCCCCAACTCAAAAATAGCTACAAGTAAACTACGTATCACGCTACCGAAAGGATGGGAAATAACGCCACCTGCATTTTTTATCATTTTCACATCGCCATTCTTAATTCCTAATGCTGCTGGCAGCAAAGCAGTCAGTCGGGTATCCATACAGGAAAGAATAGCTATTTTCTTATCGGGATATTTATTGGTAATATACGATTCGTATCCCTTGTTCTCAACAAATTGCTTGTTGTAAGCTAAAATTTCTTCTAACATAGTTCCGCTTTTTAAAAGTTCTGTTCGATTACACAAAGATATAGAAAAAAGGGACATATCATCACGACATATCCCCTCTTTAATCTAAATTTAATCTGTAAGAGTACTAATACCCATTGTTTCCATATTCTTCTGCATTATCAATCTGACTCAAGAAGTTAAAAGAAATCGGACGCAAATAATGCTTGTTTTCATCAAAATTTTCAGCTGCACGAGGATTACCAACAGCAAGACGTTGTTTAAAAGAATCTTTGTGACGCTTCATCAATACCCAACGTTGATATTCTCCACATAATTCACGAGCATATTCGTCCATAACATCATTCTGTGTAGCATTACTCAATTTCATAGCATTGTAAGATGCATCATTGCGAGCGGCACGCTTTTTCAGTACATTTAAATATTCAGCAGCTTTTCCGCCATTTCCTAATTGTTGGTTAGCTTCAGCTGCAATCAGATATACTTCAGCCATACGCATAATGAACACATCACCTGTCTTACGTTGCAAATTGCTACTATATGAATCTTCCGACAACCAATTGTATTTGTTGAAACCAGGGTACATATTTTTGTCATTAGTAACTTTTATATCTGTTTTACGATATTGTCCGTTATCAAACAAATCATCAATATTGATTACATAATATCTACGTTTCGCTTTCTCCGCATCCGAAAGTCTTTCCTTTGACAAGTAGAAACAGATTCTATCATCATCTTCAGCTACAGGGTAAGGTATCACATAGGGGTTCTTCACTTCCTGCAATTTGGAAGGATCACCGCTATTTTCACCTTTCGGCCAAACCTTGGCTATCATTTTGGGCGCCCAAGTTCCATCATAATATGTATAATTCAAATCACCATAAGGATAAATATACTCATTATGGAATTTTGCATCCAATCCATAAGTATTGATTATATTTTGAGTAAGAATTGTAAATGAACTAATATTATCGTCTACCCCATGCTTAGTTCCAATTTTTGGCGTTGTACCATCATCCAATGTCTGCTTCTTGGTAAATAAATAACTACCTCCCGTCTGTACGGCAGAAAACTGTACAAAAGCCGTAGTAAAAGTAACTTCCCATCGCTTATCATAATCAGCATCAAAACAATCCAGCAAATATTTAGATGGTGCTAACGTATTATTGTTGGTACGTCCATACCAATAGTTCTTATTATCCGGAGTAGGATAAATAGTGAGAGTATTTGGCTTTGGATACATATAAGTAAAGTTGTTATTACATTGTGTTCCAGCATTCCAGTTCTCCAAATTCGTAGCATCCGGACCGGCAGCAATAAATAAAGCTTCTTTATTATTTCGATTATTTACCGGAGCCCATACATCTTCCACATCATCATACAGACAGTCACCATACGCTAAAATCATGTCCTCTGCCACTTCTTTAGCACGTTGCCAATAAGATACTCCATCTTCTGTCAGCCCATATTCGCCACCACCTTGAGCATAAACGCGAGCCAAAAGTCCTAACGCGGTTTTCTTAGTCACACGCGCACGATTATTATCATAAGGAGTATCTTCAAGATTATTGGCCGCAAATTTCAAATCATCAATTATCTGCGTATATAGTTCTTCAATAGAGTTACGCTGCGGAGTCAAAATAGGATCTTGAGACGATTCTTCCAATGTTAACGTTACATTCCCATACGTATTCACCAATATGGAATAATAAAACGCACGAAGACAGCGGGCTTCAGCCACTAACGTCGTTATATCTTTTTCATTGCCATCCGTTAGTAATTCAGCCCTGTTTACTACTGCATTACAATTACCGATCATAGAATAAGCCTGACCGAATAATTTATTTGTAGCATTCGTATTCGTAGCTAAACCATCATAATAAATCACCTGCTTGGCATAATCCGGATTACCGGCAGGAGTTATCCAGCAGTCCGTACCACCTTCAGCCACAGACAAGAAATCATAGACACTGAATAACTGCCCGTAAAGTGATGAATAACAATAAGACTGTAATCCTTTAAGCCCATCGAACGTTGCAAGAATTTCATCTCCTGTTTTTTGGCTTGGATTATACTCATCAAGCGAGCAGGCAGACATTGAAGCCACAGCGAATGTAAGCGCTGCTATTTTATAGATTGTACTTTTCATTTCAATACTTTTTTTAGTGAAAAACTAGAATGTAACATTTACACCAAATACAAATTGTTTGGTCAATGGGTACTTCAGAGAACCATTCATTTCGGGATCATAGTCTTTCAGCAAATGGCTTTTCGCAAATACAAACGGATTTGTAATGGTAGCATAGAAACGACACTTCTCTATACCGGCTGATTTTAAGATAGATTTCGGCAGACTATATCCCAATGTAATGTTCTTAATCTTTATAAACGAACCGTCTACATAGCGTAATGCGTAATATCCTGTATATTGTTCGAGACCTTTATTAGCATTGGCGGCAGGAAAATCATTTGAAGGGTTGTTTTCAGTCCAATAATTGAAATAGGTCGGGAAGTTACGTATACCCTTCGGGTCATAAGACGTCAACATATCATAAGCAAACATCTGTCCGTAACGTGCATAAACAAACACACTTAAATCAAAATCCTTCCAGGTAAAATTATTCTGGAATCCTAAAGACCAATCCGGAGAGTTGTGACCCAGAATTTGATAATCTGCATCACTTGGAGTATATTTATTATCAGAAGTGTAATAAATAACATTACCATTTTCATCCACAGCAGCACTACCCGTTTCTTCATCTATTTTATAGAATCTACCATCAGATTCTTTTACTAAATTAGGTATATTGATTTTCAAATCACCAGGTGCAGCACCAAATACCGCCGCATCAGTTTCCTCACCTTTTTGCCATACACCATCCAACTTATAATGATAATAAGAGTTAATAGCTTCTCCCAATGCCAATGCATAACCGGTGTCACCATTATTAAGCACATCTGAATCTCCACCGGACAATTTGGTTATTTTCTCTTTATTATGATTGAAAGTTACACTTGAACTCCAGGTAAAGTTCTTTGTTATAATATTACGTGTATTAAGAGCCAACTCAAAACCTTTATTGCTAGTCTCACACATATTTAAATTAGTAGTATAATTCGCTTTAGGTCCGCCATCCGGGGAGAATGCTCCATTAATAACAGGAAGTGCCTTGTTCCATATAACATCTTTTGTTTTTGTATTATAATATTCCATACTGACATCAATGCGATTATTTAAGAATGCAGCGTCAATACCAATATTCGTGTTATACGACTTTTCCCATGTAAGCAAATAGTTCGGAATATTCTGTGAGAATTTATAAATCGGTGTCAGAACACCTCCTAATATCATATTTACAGCAGTAGCATCCAATGATGCAGCAGACGAATACGGATCAATACCCGCTGTACTACCCGTAACACCATATCCGAAGCGAATTTTCAGATTACTCAACCAGTTAGTCGTACTCTCCATAAATTTTTCATCAGAGATTCTCCATCCCAAAGAAAAAGCCGGGAAAGTATCCCATTTATTACCTTCTGCCAGTCTGGAAGAGCCGTCATGGCGGACAGATGCAGCAAATAAATACCTACCCATATATGAATAGTTCAAACGGCCGACATATCCCATCCCCTTAGACATACTATAAGAAGTACTTCCCGAAGTTGCGGAATTACCATCAAGAATATTATGCCATAAGAATTTATTATCAGAAACACCTTTTTGATACAAAGTAGTGACATCGCTACGATTGTGATTCCAAGATGTAACTGCAGTAAGAGTTATATCATGCACTTTCTTAATCTGGAAATTGTAAGTAAGTATATTTTCCCACTTATAATTATACGAACGGTTGTCCTTAACTTGCGCCTTAATGCCGTCTGCCGTTTGATTTGCCTTATACCATTGAACAGACCCCTCTCCTGTGAAAGTGTTACTACGTGAATATCCCAAACTAGCACCAGCACGAGTAATAAAAGTCAGCCCTTTAAGAGGAGTGATTTCCAAGTAAGGATTAAAATAGACCTTAAGGTTTTGAGCCTGATTGCGGTACAAACTTTTATCCTCATTTAAAAGATAATTATATACTGTAGATGAAGGATCGGCAACAGGTTGCGGATTGATGCTTCCATCTTCATTATACAACGATCCAAGAGGATTTGACGCCATCAAAGTCTGTAAATCAGAATCAGCTTTATTTTGATGTACATAAGACAGTTGAGCATCAATGCCCACCTTCATCCACTTTTTAATCTTATGATCTACCCGGATTTTAGATGAATAAAGTTTATAGCTATCTTGTGCAAACTGCCCATCCTCATTAGAGAAGTTCAGAGAAAAATATGCCTTTGTCTTTTCCGTTCCACCAGCCACAGAAACAGAATAATTCTGTGTTACACTGGTTTTCAACAAAGCATCCACCCAATCTATATATTGGCCATTTTGATGTGCACTCCATTCAGCATCAGTAGTAAACAGATTTTTATCATCAGCAACCGAACTCCAACGTCCATCGCCAGCACCAACAGATGCATCTCTCAAGGTTTGTATATAACTTTCTCCACTACGCATCTCCGGAGTCCTTGACCAGCCGTTTACACCTACGTATGCATTAAAATTAACAATTGCTTTGCCTTCCTTACCACCTTTAGTAGTAATTAAAATAACACCGTTCGCACCACTTGAACCATAAATAGCTGTCGAAGAAGCATCTTTTAAAACTTCAATGCTTTCAATATCATTCGGATTCAATGTAGAATAATCCCCCGGCATACCATCAATTATAAATAAAGGATTTCCGGAATCCTTCTGGAATGACCGGTTACCACGCAACTGCATCTTTACTCCCGAACCGGCCTGTCCCGATTCACGCGTAATATCCAATCCTGCCACCTTACCTTGTAAAGCCTGCATCGGATTTGAACTTGGATTCATCACTACATCTTCACTTTTTACAGAAGTGATAGCTCCTGTCAAATCGCGTTTTTTCATCGTACCGTAACCCACAACAACCACTTCATCCAATGCCTGTGTGTCCGAAACCATTTTCACATTGACCGGTCCGTTGCCTGTCACTGTCACCGTTTGTTCTTTGTAACCGATATAAGAAATGACCAGTTCTTTTCTTCCCGCCGGAAGATCGATAGAGAAGTTACCGTTAAAATCGGTAATCGTACCTGTACTTGTTCCTTTCACAACGATAGAAACTCCAATCAGCGGCTCCCCGCTTTCATCAATGATAGTTCCTTTCACAGTTTTCGTTTGTGTGACAACTTGCACCATAGTATTAGAAACTCCATCTTCTGCATACACAGAATATGACAGAGGGGCAGACAATAAAGACAGCCCTAAAATCATGGAAGCGCGTCTATGATGATTCTTCCATGCTTCAACAAATGCATTACATCTCATTCGTTCTAATTTAAAGTTAATATTAATTCTCGTTGTTTTGCAAAAACTATTCGATTATAATCTTAATTAAAGACGAATCTAATTTTAATACGTACTCACTTTTCATACCATATTTCTCCTATAAAATATATTTTCTCCATTAAATACGCAACTATATATTATACTTTACTTCAAGCAGCTCCAACAAATTCTTTGTTTTGTTGTTGAATAAAGAATAAAAAGTGTAAATTTGTACCTAGATGCCACTTAAACTAACCACATATTATCATGGGAAGGACATTCCTGAATTACCAGGAAAAAACGCCTTCCATTCCAAAGAGTTATTTCAGATTTATGAAGCGACTCCGGGCTATACTCCTTTATTAATAGTGGCAACAGAAGACGGCAGACCTATGGCACGCCTGCTTGCCGCCATCCGCAAAGCGAAAAAGTGGCTTCCCTCCTCTTTAGTGAAACATTGCGTAGTATATAGCGAAGGTGAATTTCTGGATGAGTCGCTTTCGACCAACAAAGAAAAGGCAGAAGAAGTCTTTGGCGATATGCTCGAACATCTCACACAAGAAGCATCGCGTAGCTGTGTCCTGATCGAATTCCGGAACCTCAATAATTCGATGTTCGGTTACCGGGTTTTCCGTGCCAATGATTATTTCCCTGTCAACTGGCTGCGGGTACGCAATTCGCTGCACAGTATGAAAAAGACGGAAGACCGGTTCAGCCCGTCACGCATCCGTCAGATAAAAAAAGGACTCAAGAATGGAGCCAAAGTAGAGGAGGCACATACCGTGGAAGAAATACACGATTTCTCACGGATGCTGCACAAGGTTTATTCCTCCCGCATACGCAGATATTTCCCTGCCAACGACTTTTTCCGTCACATGAACGATATGCTAATCAAAGGACAACAGGCAAAAATATTCGTAGTAAAATACAAAGAGAAAATCATTGGCGGTTCCGTCTGTATCTACTCGGGAGATGACGCCTACCTTTGGTTCTCCGGAGGAATGAGAAAGACATACGCACTTCAGTATCCGGGAGTGCTGGCCGTTTGGAAGGCATTGGAAGACGCCCGCCAACGGGGATTCCGCCACATGGAATTTATGGATGTAGGACTTCCGTTCCGCAAACACGGTTATCGTGATTTCGTTCTCCGATTCGGAGGAAAGCAGAGCAGTACCCGCCGCTGGTTCCGTGTCAATTGGAATTGGCTGAACAAACTCTTAGTCAAATTTTATGTCTAAATGTAATCTCAAGATTGCAAAACGACTCTTCATGCTCCTTCCCTACCATTTTTTCTGTTTAATAATCCAATAATTAAATGCAGAAATATTTCTTTATTAGGTAAGAAATGCCTTTCTTTGTGCTGTTTTATGCCATATAAGCACATGATTAAAACCAAATAAAAAAAGTATAGTTATGAAGATTTCACACATTGAACATCTGGGCATTGCTGTAAAAAGCATCGAAGAAGCCCTTCCTTACTACGAAAATGTATTAGGTCTGAAGTGTTACAACATTGAAACAGTGGAAGATCAGAAAGTAAGAACTGCTTTTTTAAAAGTAGGCGAAACCAAAATTGAACTGTTGGAGCCGACTTGCCCGGAGAGTACTATTGCCAAATTCATTGAAAACAAAGGTGCAGGTGTTCATCACGTTGCCTTTGCTGTAGAAGATGGCGTAGCCAATGCTTTGGCAGAAGCAGAAAGCAAAGAAATCCGCCTTATCGACAAAGCTCCCCGCAAAGGTGCCGAAGGTTTGAATATTGCTTTCCTTCACCCGAAATCAACTTTGGGCGTGTTGACAGAACTCTGCGAACATTAATCATAAACTCTAAAACCAACAAGAACTCATGAGTAATCAACTTGAAAAAATTAAAGAGCTTATTGAACGCCGTGCCGTTGCACGCATCGGAGGCGGCGAAAAAGCAATTGCGAAGCAACATGAAAAAGGGAAATACACAGCACGCGAGCGTTTGGCTATGCTGCTTGACGAGGGTAGCTTCGAAGAAATGGACATGTTCGTTGAGCACAGATGCACGAACTTCGGAATGGAGAAAAAACATTATCCGGGAGACGGTGTAGTAACCGGCTGCGGTACAATCGAAGGACGTCTGGTATATGTGTTCGCACAGGACTTCACTGTTTCTGCCGGTTCACTGTCAGAAACGATGTCATTGAAGATTTGTAAAATTATGGATCAGGCCATGAAGATGGGTGCTCCTTGTATCGGTATCAACGACTCGGGTGGTGCACGTATCCAGGAAGGTATCAACGCTTTGGCAGGTTATGCAGAAATCTTCCAACGCAACATCCTTGCTTCAGGTGTTATTCCGCAGATTTCCGGTATCTTCGGTCCTTGTGCCGGTGGTGCTGTTTATTCTCCGGCTCTGACCGACTTCACACTGATGATGGAAGGCACTTCTTATATGTTCCTCACCGGACCGAAAGTGGTGAAGACCGTTACAGGTGAAGACGTTAGCCAGGAAAACCTCGGTGGCGCAAGCGTTCACTCCACTAAATCGGGTGTGACTCATTTCACCGCCCAAACAGAAGAAGAAGGTTTCGAACTGATTCGCAAACTGTTGAGCTATATTCCTCAAAACAACCTTGAAGAAGCTCCTTATGTAGATTGCACAGACCCAATCGACCGTCTGGAAGATTCTTTGAACGATATTATCCCCGACAGCCCTACTAAACCGTATGACATGTACGAAGTGATCGGCGCTATTGTGGACAACGGTGAATTCCTTGAAATCCAGAAAGATTATGCAAAGAATATCATCATCGGTTTCGCCCGTTTCAACGGACAATCGGTAGGTATCGTTGCTAATCAGCCTAAGTATCTGGCTGGTGTGCTCGATAGCAACGCATCTCGTAAGGGTGCACGTTTCGTTCGTTTCTGCGATGCATTCAATATTCCTATCGTATCGTTGGTAGACGTACCGGGATTCCTTCCGGGAACAGGTCAGGAATACAATGGCGTTATCCTTCATGGTGCTAAACTGTTGTATGCTTACGGTGAAGCTACTGTGCCTAAGGTTACTATCACATTGCGTAAATCTTACGGTGGTTCTCACATCGTAATGAGCTGTAAGCAACTTCGCGGTGACATGAACTATGCATGGCCTACTGCCGAAATTGCAGTAATGGGTGGTGCAGGAGCAGTAGAAGTATTGTACGCACGCGAAGCCAAAGATCAGGAAAACCCTGCTCAATTCCTTGCAGAGAAAGAAGCAGAATACACGAAATTGTTCGCCAATCCTTACAATGCAGCTAAATATGGCTACATCGACGATGTGATTGAACCGCGCAACACACGTTTCCGTGTGATCCGTGCTTTGCAGCAGTTGCAGACTAAGAAATTGAGCAATCCGGCTAAGAAGCATGGTAATATTCCGTTGTAATCCTACTTTTCACATTAAAACAAGAACGATTATGAACAAAACCAAAATCGGAATATTCCTTTCTTTGCTGTTGCTGATTGGTCTGACTTCTTGTGGAGAGCAAAAGTCGAACAATAAGCTGGTGCTAAACGAAATCCTGATAGACAATCAGAGTAATTTTCAGGACGATTACGGATTGCACAGCGCATGGATTGAAATATTCAATAAATCATTCGGTAGCGCCGACCTGGCAGCTTGCTTGCTGAAAGTAAGTAGCCAACCGGGCGATACAGTTACTTATTTTATCCCGAAAGGTGATATACTTACTTTAGTGAAACCACGCCAACATGCACTATTCTGGGCAGATGGCGAACCTAACCGTGGTACTTTCCATACCAGCTTCAAGCTGAATCCGGAAACAGCTAATTGGGTTGGTCTGTTCGACTCCGGCAAAAAGTTGCTCGACCAGATTGTAGTGCCCGCAGGCGCGCTCGGTCCCAACCAATCATACGCTCGTGTAAGCGACGGGGCAGCTGAATGGGAAGTAAAAAGTGGAAGCGGTGACAAATACGTGACTCCGAGCACCAACAACAAGACTCTTGACAGCAATTCCAAGATGGAAAAGTTTGAAGAACACGATGCTGATGGCGTTGGAATGTCCATTTCTGCCATGAGCGTAGTATTCTGCGGATTGATTCTTCTCTTTATTGCTTTTAAGATTGTAGGAAAAGTAGCTGTTAATTTGAGCAAGCGCAACGCTATGAAATCTAAAGGCATTGACAAGCATGAAGCTAAGGAACTGTCACAGGCTCCGGGCGAAGTATACGCTGCTATTTCTATGGCATTACACGAAATGCAGGATGAGGTGCACGACGTAGAAGAAACGGTGCTGACCATCACCCGCGTAAAACGCAGCTACTCACCATGGAGTTCGAAGATTTACACTTTGCGTGAAACTCCTCCCAGAAAGTAAGTCACCTTTTAAAAAGTAAAAACGATGAAAGAATATAAATATAAAATCAACGGTAACTCATATAAAGTAACCATCGGAGATATTGAAGACAACATCGCTCATGTAGAAGTGAACGGTACACACTATAAAGTAGAAATGGAGAAACAGCCGAAGCCTGTTGCGAAACCCGTGACAGTACGCCCGATGCCTAATGCTCCTGCTGCTCCTACTCAAGTAGTGAAACCGACTGCTCCGTCTACCGGAAAGTCAGGAGTAAAATCTCCGCTGCCGGGTGTGATCCTCGACATCAAAGTGAATGTAGGCGATACTGTAAAGAAAGGACAGACCATTATCATATTGGAAGCCATGAAGATGGAAAACAATATCAATGCGGATAAGGACGGTAAGATTACTGCCATCAACGTCAACAAGGGAGACTCTGTTCTTGAAGGTAATGACCTCGTAATTATTGAATAATATGGGAGACTTTATAAACTTTTTAGGAAATAACCTGGCCGACTTCTGGACATACACAGGCTTTGCCAATGCTACGGTAGGGCATGTAGTCATGATTCTCGTTGGCTTGGTATTCATCTATTTGGCAATAGCCAAAGAGTTCGAACCGATGCTGCTGATTCCTATCGGTTTTGGTATATTGATTGGTAATATACCTTTTAATATGGATGCCGGGCTGAAAGTCGGTATTTATGAAGAAGGTTCTGTATTGAATATATTGTATCAGGGAGTGACCTCCGGCTGGTATCCGCCGCTCATCTTTTTGGGCATCGGTGCCATGACGGACTTCTCGGCACTTATCTCTAATCCAAAATTGATGCTGATCGGTGCAGCTGCACAGTTCGGTATCTTCGGTGCATATATGATCGCATTGGAAATGGGTTTCGACCCAATGCAAGCCGGTGCTATCGGTATCATTGGTGGAGCAGACGGCCCGACGGCCATCTTCCTTTCTTCCAAGCTAGCACCTAACCTGATGGGAGCCATTGCGGTGTCCGCCTACTCCTATATGGCGTTGGTTCCGGTGATACAGCCGCCTATCATGCGTCTGCTCACCACCAAGAACGAACGTGTCATCCGCATGAAACCGCCACGTGCCGTTTCTCACACGGAGAAGGTGATTTTCCCGATCATCGGTTTGTTGCTGACTTGTTTCCTGGTTCCTTCCGGTCTGCCTTTGCTGGGTATGCTGTTCTTCGGTAACCTGTTGAAAGAAAGTGGTGTAACCCGCCGTTTGGCTAATACTGCCAGTGGTCCGTTGATTGATACAATCACTATCCTGTTGGGTCTGACAGTAGGTGCTTCTACACAAGCATCCGAATTCCTGACGCTTGACTCTATCAAGATCTTTGCCCTCGGTGCATTGTCATTTGTTATTGCAACGGCATCTGGTGTCATCTTCGTTAAGATCTTCAATATCTTCCTGAAGAAGGGTAATAAGATCAATCCGTTGATCGGTAATGCAGGTGTTTCTGCTGTTCCCGACTCTGCACGTATCTCGCAAGTGATTGGTTTGGAATACGATTCGACCAACTATTTGCTGATGCACGCTATGGGTCCGAACGTTGCCGGAGTGATCGGTTCAGCTGTTGCTGCCGGTATCCTGCTTGGATTCTTGATGTAAGAAACATTATAAAATAGATAAAAACACCCGTGTTACATTCAGTTGTGACACGGGTGTTCTTTATTACAGCCATAGTGTTATCTTCTCTCCGTTCTGAAACGATTAAACGTCATAAAAAAGGCTGCTACCAGTGTTCAAACCGGAGCAGCCTCTTTCTTTTATTTATGGAATAATCCGGAGATTATTACTGTGCCAATTTGTTGTCAGAACCGAGCACGTTGATGATTTTGTGCTTGTACAGTTTTTCCATGTTGTCACGAGCCGGGCCAAGATACTTACGTGGGTCGAATTCAGCCGGTTTTTCAGCGAATACCTTACGTACAGCAGCAGTCATAGCCAGACGAGAGTCAGAGTCGATGTTGATTTTGCAAACAGCAGACTTAGCAGCTTTACGCAATTCTTCTTCCGGAATGCCGATAGCAGCTTTCAGTGCACCACCATATTTGTTGATAGTTTCCACTTCTTCTTCCGGAACTGAAGATGATCCGTGAAGAACGATAGGGAATCCCGGAAGTTTTTCCATTACAGCGTCCAATACTTCGAAAGCCAATGGAGGAGGAACCATACGGCCAGTCTTCGGGTCGATGTGGCATTGTTCCGGAGTAAATTTGTAAGCACCGTGAGAAGTACCGATTGAGATAGCCAAAGAGTCGCAACCAGTGCGAGTAGCGAAGTCGATTACTTCTTCAGGGTCAGTATATGTGTGATGGTCGGAAGAAACTTCATCTTCTACACCAGCCAATACGCCAAGTTCACCTTCTACAGTTACGTCGAACTGGTGAGCGTATTCAACAACTTTCTTAGTCAATGCTACGTTTTCTTCGTAAGGAAGATGAGAACCATCGATCATTACTGAAGAGAAACCTGAATCGATACAAGATTTGCAAGTTTCGAATGTATCTCCGTGGTCAAGGTGAAGAACGATTTCCGGATGTGCGCAGCCTAATTCTTTAGCATATTCTACAGCACCCTGTGCCATGTAACGCAACAAAGTAGCGTTAGCATACTGACGAGCACCTTTAGAAACCTGAAGAATCACAGGAGATTTAGTTTCAACAGCAGCCTTGATGATAGCCTGCATTTGTTCCATATTGTTGAAGTTGAATGCTGGGATAGCATATCCACCTTTGATAGCCTTAGCAAACATTTCTCTTGTGTTTACCAATCCTAAATCTTTGTAATTTACCATTTTGTTTAAAGTTTATTGTTAGTGAATAAAAATTCTACGCAAAAGTAAGCATTATCCATCGAATAACGAACATCGGAAAGAAAAATATAGTAGAAAAAGGTTTAAATCAGACTGCAAAATTTAGCAGGAATACGAGTGTGACATTAGATTGTAATGTCTACCTTGCAAACTTTGGGATTTATGATTTCTGAATTCTGATTTATGCCTTCGGATTTATATCTCCTTATTTATACCTTATTTATACCTCATTTTTCATCCATTTAATCACCAAAATCTGCATAGCAAATCAGAAATCATAAATTAGAAATCAGAAATTTTAGAAAACCTTTTTCTATTTCACAGAAAAGCATTATCTTTGCGCTCTGAAAATGACCATTACACTATTTCTTACCAAAATAGTAACAGAATATAAATTAAAAAAACAGATACTGAAATGAAAAAAGGCCTTCATCCAGAATCATACCGTCCGGTAGTATTTAAAGATATGTCAAATGGTGACATGTTTTTGTCTAGATCAACTGTAGCAACTAAAGAAACCATCGAATTCGAAGGTGAAACTTATCCGTTGCTGAAGATTGAAATCTCTAACACTTCTCACCCGTTCTATACAGGTAAATCTACATTGGTAGATACTGCAGGTCGTGTTGATAAGTTCATGAGCCGTTACGGTGACCGTAAGAAGAAATAATTCGATCTTTCGTGAAAGATGAAAAAAGAGGAGATTCTCGCAGAGAATTTCCTCTTTTTCGTTTTCTATCCTGCCCCACATTCGTTTTTCATCCTCTTCTATCCTCCTCACAACAAACAGCAGGTCAGTCCGAAAGCCCCCGCCTGTCAGCGTTAAATATCATCCAACAAGAAATCGGCTATATGACGATGCCTGACACCTTCCACATTATCCTGCCACAAGCTGTCCATGCTAACTACATATTTAGGATAATGGTCGTTAATGGCGAGCAAAGGAGCAAACTCCCTCTCAACAGTGGCCTGTGAAGCTAACTGATACGTTACTTGCACATAAATCTTTTCTTCCCGACGGATGGCTACAAAATCCACTTCTTTATCATCCTGTTTGCCTACATACACTTCATAACCCCTCCTTTTCAACTCCAGACAAACCAGATTCTCCAACATACCTGCAATCAACCGGTCACGATAGCCCATCACGGAATAAATCAAAGAAAGGTCACTTACAAAATACTTTTCATTCGTCTGCAGAATTTCCTTTCCTTTAATATCATACCGGGGAATACGTTGAATGATAAAAGCACTTTCCAATGCATTCAGATAATTATAGATGGTATTCATATCCACCTTCCGTTGCTGACTTTTGAAGTAATCAGCTATATTTTTAGCGTTCAGCTTATTGCCTATATTATCGAAAACAAACTTCACTACCCGTTCGAGCAGTTCCACATTCCGGATATTGTGACGCTGCACCGTGTCACGAAGAATGACAGAAGAATAGATGTCGTAGACAATTTTATAGATAGCCTCATATCCATAATCGGCAATATGTATGGCCGGAAATCCTCCCATGCGGAGATATTTCTGAAATTCCTCCTTCCGGTTGAGTGTCGGATCATTGGCCTGCAAGTCATGGAAAGTCAGATATTCTCTAAAAGACAAGGTCATGACATGGAAAGCGACATACCGTCCCGTTAAATAAGTTGCCAGTTCGGACGATAACATACGTGAGTTGGAGCCGGTCACATAAATATCCGTATCCAAATCTACCAGAAGTGAGTTGACCACTTTTTCCCAACCGTCCACTTCCTGAATTTCATCCAAGAGAATATAATATTTACCCGCATCTCCTGCCTGCCCCCGAATATAAGCATACAAAGCCTTCGCCTCTTTCAGATCTATCCACTGAAAACTTTCAAAATTCAGATAGATGATACGTTCTTCACGAACTCCTCTCCTCAACAGTTCGTCACGAATCAGACGCAGCACTACCGACTTTCCACTGCGACGAATACCCGTTATCACTTTCACAAACGGCTTATCTATAAAAGGAACGATTTGTTCCATATACTGTTCACGATTAATCATATTCAAAAGTTTTTAGGGTTATAAGCACAAAGATATACTATTTTCGGAAAGTTTTTAGGGTTATAACCCTAAATAAATCCATAAATTCAGATTCTTTTAGGGTTATAAGCCGAAAAATAAATAAAAGAAATATGACTGAATCCGATTTATTACCAAATAAAGAAAGTACCTTTACCCCAATAATTAATAAAAAATGGAAATAACCGATTTAAAACAAATGACAAAGGAAGAAGTTTTTAATTTCATCAGACAACGCCTTTCTTTCAGTAAAGAGCTACAAGAACAATTCAGGCATGTGAATAAAGACGCTCTCGCAAAAGAACATCGCAGATTCGAAATGTCCGGAAATGAATCAAAGACAGGCCAATGTACGATTTTCAACACAGCGATTCTGAACGAGTTTGCCGATCTTGGCATCTATGATTATACTTCTTACCTTTTTCTCGACTTCCACAATGGCACTCCAACCGTTTATCTCAAATACTTCTCCGAAAATGAAAATTTGGAATATACATTTACCGGATATACCACAACGGAAATCATCTTTGCAATTCTTGAACTGACTATCTTCTCCGGAAAGCCCAAAAGAAATCGCAGCTAAAAAAAGAATTGCACGGAAAGACAATGCGAGGTCAAAAGACTTTTATGGCTTTCATTTAGGCACGGATTTCACAATTTTCACGGTTCCATTAGACTAAAAACCGTGAAATCCGTGTAATCCGTGTAATCCGTGTCTAAATAATATCAATCTAATAGATGGTTTTACTTTTGACTCCCTCCTTTTTATCATCACATTATATTTGCCACCCGTATAGCCTATTTACCATCTTTATACCATACTCTCTATTCTCATACCATATTTCCTGCATTTATTTCCTCTTTTCCATCCTATTCCGAAAAAAACATATATCTTTGTCATACGCTTTCTGCCCATCAGCGTGATGAAACAGGCAAAAGCGGTTTTTATTCCTTCATGGAGTAAATAACGTATTGTTTCCCAAATCGAAACTTAGCAAATTTCATGTACCGGGAAATGATACAACAGATACTCCACGTAGATGATCGTATATCAACATATCGATTAGAGATTTGTTATATATAAACGTTTGGCGTGGGTGTCTGTTGTTTATCATTATCTGGTGCACGGTATGCTAAGACCTCGATTTAGATAATGGTACAACAGCACTCACGCTTTTATTGTATCCGGTCGGTTTCAACAATCCTTATACCCCAACCAATTCCCCAGCCGACCGAAATCATAAAAATCGTGGGTGTTCGTTGCACCTCTCCGGACAATACGTTATTTACTCCTTTTTTTATAACACATTAAAACAAAAGCGATATGCCAAAATGGATTAGTGTAGAAAAAGCAGTGATTAAGTATCACATCGAAAAAGAAGCGATCCTGCTTTGGGTGGAAATGGGACAATTCCCTATGTTATACATAGACAATGTTCCGAACGTTGACGAAGAATGTATTCTGGAACTCTTTCGCCGAAGTAAAGCTGGCATTACAGCAGAATATATTGATACGCTGGAACAACTGTGCATAGATAAAACAATGGTCTGCGAGAAATACGCCCACATTATTCAATTGAAAGAAGAGGAAATTCAGCTGCAGAAGGAAATAAATACGTTGATAAACGAAATACAGGCAGCAATGAAGAGACAAAATGAACGGATCCGGGATTTGAAAAAAGCGATTGGAGAGAATAACAACGTTATACGTAGTGACGGTTGGATAAAAAGGCTGCGCAAAAAGTTTCAATTGTGAATAATTATCAGTGTACCAATTACCATGTGGGACATTATTGCACGGTTTTCACCACAGAGGATAAGGAGAACCCAGAGGCTATAATTATCTCTGAATTAGGACTCTGAAAACTCTATGTCCTGTGGTGAAATAGTCCATTTATATACTGATTTAAATTAAATGCTACATAGGGAAAAAATATCGATCATAAGTATCATTCATTTTAATAATCATTTCATTATCAAAAGAATAACTATGATAGATAGCTTTTTAAAAAGGTATCTATCATGCTTTTACCAGCAAAAACAGGTTATCTATCATCAACAAAATAGCCGAATAAAGGCCCTATATGCATAAGATAGCTTGTTTTTGTTGCAATGAACCTGTATAAATCCGATAATCATGGCTTGATAATCCAACTTTAACGGTGATAAGTTTATAGCCCACGTATGAAGGCTGTACAGCCCACGCTTGTAAACCATACAGCCTACAGATGCGGGCTGTACAGCCTACATACGTGGGCTATAGAAACATTACCGCTCCCAATAGATTATTAAGCTATCAAATACAGGTTGTCATCCTATAAAACGTGCATTCTTATGCCTTTAAATGGGTAATCTCACCTAATACTACACTAAAATAGACAAAGTATAGGCATGATAGATAGCTGTTTTTTGCAATAAAACTATGATAGATACCTTTTTTAAAAGTTATCCATCATAGTTATTCTTTTGATAATGAAATGATTATTAAAATGAATGATACTTATGATCGATATTTTTTCACTATGTAGTATTTAATTCAAATCCGTACGGTTTAGTTATGAATAATGCAATAACCTTCAAAAGAGTTGGACGGGAATTTTACCTTAGAAACGGTAAAGTTCCCGTTTTTTTGTGTTCCATATAAAGGTTAAGAGGCAGGATATGAAAAGACAGGAATATTGAACATAAATAAACAAGAGTTGTTTTAGTATATTATTCGCTATTTATCAACGCAAAACCTCTAAACATCAACGTGGTATATGAAAAAGAAATTTGGATTCGTCCTGGCGGCTGCAATCTTGCTGGCTGGCTGCGGACAGAAAAAAGAAACGACAACGACAACTGCACGTCCCGTAAAGACTACGATTGTCGAGTCAAGATCGATTATCAGAAAAGATTTCTCGGGAATCGTGGAAGCGGTGGAATATGTGAAGCTGGCTTTCCGGGTCAACGGACAAATCATCCAGCTTCCTGTCATCGAAGGACAGAAAGTGAAAAAAGGACAACTCATCGCAGCTATCGACCCCAGAGACATTGCGTTGCAATATGCCGCTACGAAATCGGCATACGAAACGGCTTCGGCACAAGTGGAACGTAACAAACGGCTCCTCTCCCGGCAAGCGATCTCCGTACAGGAATATGAAATCAGCCTCGCCAACTTCCAGAAGGCGAAGTCTGAATACGAACTATCTGCCAACAATATGCGCGACACCAAGCTGACAGCTCCTTTCGACGGTTCTATCGAAAAACGACTGGTGGAAAACTATCAGCGTGTCAACTCCGGTGAGGGTATCGTGCAGCTTGTCAATACACACAATCTGCGTATCAAATTCACCATTCCGGATGCGTATCTTTATTTGTTGCGTGCCAAAGAGCCGCGTTTCCTTGTAGAGTTCGACACATTTAAAGGACACGTGTTTCAAGCGAAACTGGAAGAATATCTTGATATTTCTACGGATGGCACAGGAATTCCGGTCAGCATCACGATTGACGATCCGTCATTCGACCGCGATCTGTATGCTGTGAAACCCGGTTTCACGTGCAGCATCCGTTTCACGGCAGATGTAGGTCCGTTGGTGCAGGATAGCTGGACGATTGTGCCGCTTAGTGCCGTATTCGGCGAAAGCGAAGGGAATAAAATGTATGTCTGGGTGGTAGAAGACAACAAAGTCCACAAACGGGAAGTGACCGTCAACGCCCCGACCGGAGAAGCACAGGCGCTCATCTCGGAAGGTTTGAAACCCGGTGAAAAAATCGTCATAGCAGGCGTATACCAACTAGTAGAAGGAGAATCTATCACAACTGTTGACAGGTGATAGTTGATAAATGATTAAGTATCATTTATCCGCTGTCATTCATCAATTATCAACGATCATTTATTATGAGTTTAGCCAAATATTCATTAGATAATACGAAAATCATCTATTTCTTTCTTGCTGTATTGCTGATTGGGGGAATCACTTCCTTCGGCAAGCTGGGTAAGAAAGAGGATGCTCCTTTCGTCATAAAGTCGGCGGTTATTATGACCCGCTATCCGGGTGCCGAACCGGCAGAAGTAGAGCGGTTGATTACCGAGCCTATCTCTCGTGAGATTCAAAGTATGAGCGGTGTGTACAAGATAAAATCAGAATCGATGTACGGGCTCTCAAAAATCACATTCGAGTTGCAACCTTCCTTGTCGGCAAGCTCCATTCCGCAGAAGTGGGATGAGTTGCGACGGAAGGTGCTTAATATACAGCCACAGTTGCCGAGCGGTGCTTCCGCACCGACGGTTTCCGATGATTTCGGCGACGTATTCGGCATCTATTACGGTCTGACGGCGGACGACGGTTACACATACGAAGAGATGCGCAACTGGGCGGAACGAATCAAGACACAGGTAGTGACAGCGGACGGGGTGATGAAAGTCGCCCTGTTCGGGACGCAGACGGAGGTGGTCAATATTTTTATTTCCACCAATAAGCTCGTAGGTATGGGCATCGACCCGAAACAGCTTGCCAGTCTGTTGCAATCGCAGAACCAGATTATCAATACCGGAGAAATCCGTGCCGGCGAGCAACAGCTACGGGTGACCGCCAACGGTATGTATACCACCGTAGACGATATCCGCAACCAGGTGATTACCACCAAAGCCGGACAGGTGAAACTGGGCGATATCGCCGTCATCGAAAAAGGGTACATGGACCCTCCATCCAACATCATGCACGTGAACGGCAAACGTGCCATCGGCATCGGCGTCTCCACCGACCCGCAACGGGACGTGGTGCAGACGGGCAAGAACGTGAAAGCCAAACTGGACGAATTGTTGCCACTGATGCCTGTGGGACTGGAACTGCAAAGCCTGTATCTGGAGAACGAAATTGCCAACGAAGCCAACAACGGATTTATCATCAATCTGATCGAATCGATTCTGATTGTAATTGTGATTATCATGTTGGTGATGGGTTTGCGCGCAGGTGTGCTGATCGGCTCGTCACTGATTTTCTCTATTGGCGGCACATTACTTATCATGTCTTTCTTCGGTGTCGGACTGAACCGTACATCATTGGCGGGATTTATCATCGCCATGGGGATGCTGGTGGATAACGCCATCGTGGTAACGGACAACGCACAGATTGCCATCGCCCGCGGAGTAGACCGGCGGAAAGCGCTGATAGACGGCGCAACCGGTCCGCAATGGGGATTGCTTGGGGCTACGTTCATCGCTATCTGTTCGTTCCTCCCACTCTACCTTGCTCCTTCTGCCGTGGCGGAAATCGTGAAACCGCTTTTTGTGGTGCTTGCCATCTCGCTGGGATTGAGCTGGGTGCTCGCGCTGACGCAGACCACTGTTTTCGGTAATTTCATCCTGAAAGCGAAAGCAAAGGACGGCACGAAAGACCCGTATGACAAACCGTTCTATCACAAATTCGCCTCCATCCTCCGCACGCTGATTCGCAGGAAAACATTGACACTGGGTTCGATGGTAGTGCTCTTTGTTGCTTCGCTGGTTATCATGGGAATGATGCCGCAAAACTTCTTCCCTTCTCTCGATAAGCCTTATTTCCGGGCGGACGTGTTCTATCCCGACGGGTATAGCATCAATGATGTAGTGAAAGAGATGAAATCCGTGGAAGAGCATCTGGCAAAGCAGCCGGAAGTGAAGAAAGTGTCGATCACTTTCGGTAGCACACCGTTAAGGTATTACCTGGCTTCTACTTCGGTGGGGCCGAAACCGAATTTTGCCAATGTATTGGTTGAATTGACGGACAGTAAATATACGAAAGAGTATGAAGAAGATTTCGACGCGTACATGAAGGCGAATTATCCGAATGCGATTACCCGTACCAGTCTGTTCAAACTGTCGCCTGCGGTGGATGCCGCTATCGAAATCGGATTTATCGGTCCGAATGTGGACACGCTTGTGGCGCTCACCAACCAGGCTTTGGAGATTATGCACCGGAATCCGGATTTAATCAATGTGCGCAATTCGTGGGGAAATAAAGTTCCTGTATGGAAGCCTGTATATAGTCCCGAACGGGCGCAACCGTTAGGGGTATCGCGTCAGGGAATGGCACAAAGTATACAGATCGGAACCACAGGTATGACACTTGGAGAGTACCGGCAGGGCGATCAGGTGCTTCCTATCTTATTGAAGGATAACACAGTGGATTCGTTCCGCATCAATGACCTGCGCACGTTGCCCGTGTTCGGCACGGGGAATGAAACGACCAGTCTGGAACAGGTGGTATCGGAATTTGATTTCCAATATCGTTTCTCGAATGTGAAGGATTACAACCGGCAAATGGTGATGATGGCGCAATGCGATCCGCGTCGCGGAGTGAATGCGATTGCTGCTTTCAATGAGGTTTGGCCGCTGGTGCAGAAAGAGATAAAAGTGCCGGAGGGGTATACGATGAAGTATTTCGGGGAACAGGAAAGTCAGGTGGAGTCTAACGAGGCGTTGGCCAAGAATTTACCGTTGACGTTCTTCCTGATGTTCGTCACGCTGTTGTTCCTGTTCAGAACGTATCGTAAGCCGACAGTGATCTTGTTGATGTTACCGCTTATTTTTATCGGTATCGTTTTGGGATTGGTGTTGCTAGGCAAGTCGTTCGACTTCTTCTCCATCCTTGGTTTGCTCGGACTGATTGGGATGAATATCAAAAATGCGATTGTACTGGTGGAACAGATTGATCTGGAGGCTAAAACGGGCAAAAAGCCGTTGGATGCTGTTGTCAGTGCTACAACGAGTCGTATTGTCCCCGTAGCAATGGCGTCCGGCACTACCATTCTGGGTATGTTGCCATTGTTGTTCGACGCGATGTTCGGCGGTATGGCGGCTACGATTATGGGAGGTTTGTTGGTGGCTTCGGCACTGACATTGTTTGTTCTTCCGGTAGCCTATTGTGCCATTCAAAGAATCAAAGGCTAATTGCCTTCTCTTATATGAAACTTGAATTTATTGTTTAGATTGAATAAAATGAAAACTCAACTTATAACTCTGTCTCTGCTGCTCCTTGGCCTCACAGCCGGAGCACAGCAACCCTATCTTAGCCGGGAAGCTTACCGGGATAAAGTGGAAGCTTACAGTCAAATTCTGAAGCAACAGAAACTAAAGACAATGGCAAGTACGGAAGCACGGAAGATTGCTCACACGGGATTCTTGCCAAAAATTGATGTCAATGCGGACGGGACCCTCAACATGAGCGACCTTAATGCCTGGAACGAACCGGTAGGCGAATACCGCAACCACACCTATCAAGGTGTATTTATCGTCTCGCAACCGTTGTACACGGGCGGGGCACTCAACGCCCAGCACAAGATTGCCAAAGCGGATGAAAAGCTGAATCAACTAAATGAGGAGCTCACCATCGACCAGATTCATTATCAGAGCGATGCAGTTTACTGGAATGCTTCTGCTTCACAGGCTATGTTGCAGGCGGCGGACAAGTATCAAAATATCGTGAAGCAACAGTATGACATCATTCAGGATCGTTTCAACGACGGGATGATTAGCCGCACGGACTTATTAATGATTTCCACCCGGCTGAAAGAAGCGGAATTGCAATATATCAAGGCGCGTCAGAACTATACCCTGGCGTTGCAAAAGCTGAATATCCTGATGGGAGAAGAGCCGAACAATCCCGTAGACAGTCTGTACACGATTGACACGGCTTCCGCTCCGGTGCAGATCCTTTCTCTGGAGAATGTACTGCAACGTCGCGCGGATTACGAAAGTACGGAGGTGAATATCATGAAAAGTCAGGCGCAACGCAAAGCGGCTCTTAGCCAGTTCAACCCGCAATTGAATATGTATTTCAGCGGTGGATGGGCTACAGCTACACCTAACCTCGGTTATGACGTTTCTTTCAATCCCATCGTCGGCATTAACCTGAATATACCGATCTTCCGTTGGGGAGCCCGGTTTAAAACAAACCGTCAGCAGAAAGCGTATATCGGCATACAGAAACTGCAACAAAGTTATGTGACGGATAATATCAACGAGGAACTTTCTGCCGCCCTGACCAAACTGACGGAAACGGAATATCAAGTGAAAACCGCCAAAGAGACTATGAGTCTGGCTAATGAAAATCTTGATTTGGTTTCTTTCTCGTATAATGAGGGAAAGGCAAATATGGTGGATGTGCTCTCCGCACAATTGTCATGGACACAGGCGCACACCAATCTGATTAATGCGTATCTGTCGGAAAAGATGGCGGTAGCGGAATACAGAAAGGTTATCAGTGAATAAATTTAGAAACAAAAGAAACTTGTTCACAAAGTCTTAGTCTTATAAAAGAAATCGTCCTGTTATCACGTAACCGTGAAACAGGACGATTTCTTTTTATATCATAAGGATTACAAAATACCGTTTTGACAAATGCTTCATTTCCCTTAAAAATTCGAGGGTAACGCTTATTCTATATTTCATTAAGGGCATCATCTAATGACTTAAACTCCAACTTACCCTCCAGATTCAGTTTCAGTTCCTTACACGCCTGATCTAAGCTTGCCAGAATCTCCGCCTTTGTCTGGTAGGGAGCTGCTTCCTCTGCGACAACATTCGTTTGCTCTTCTTCACAACTCAACATCGATTTCACTCTCCGCAGAATAGCGACATCATCCACATCCAGAATCCGCCGAATCAGTTCGTTCTTTTCGGCTTCCAATGACATTGCACTCATACGCTTGCTATTTTTACTGTTATACATTCACACAAAGATAACGCTATCAAACGAATCTTCCAAGTGTGAATGTATAAAAAGTCTTTTTCAGGCAGGAATTATCTTACGCAAGGAAGGAGATCAACACACCCGCAGCTACGGCAGAACCGATTACTCCAGAGATGTTGCTTGCCATGCAATACTGCAATACGTGATTCTTCGGATCGTATTTCAAAGCAATCTCATTGGCTACACGGCTCGCCATCGGAACGGCACTCAAACCAGTGGCGCCGATAAGCGGATTGATTTTCTTCTTCGAGAAGAGATTTACCAGTTTCACAAAGAAAATACCACCGGTTATAGAAAGTGCAAATGCAAGGAATCCACCGATCACAATACCGATTGTTGTCCAGTTGAGGAATGCTTCGGCTGTCATCGTTGCTCCTACGGACAGTCCGAGGAAGATGGTGGCAGCATTCATTATGCTATTGGAAGCGGCATCGAACAAGCGGAATGTGTTGGTTCCGATTTCTTTCACCAGGTTACCAAACATCAACATACCCACCAAAGGCACTGCACTTGGCACAAAGAGGGCAACAATAGTAGTTACCACGATCGGAAAGATAATCTTCAATACACGCAGGTTCTTGATTTCAGTCTTCGAAGGGTACTTCTTTTCCTGTTCTTTCATGTTGATGCTCAACTCTTTCCTCGTACAGAACAGTTTCACTACCAGCGGAATAATCACCGGAACGAGCGCCATATACGAATAAGCGGCAATGGCAATCGGGCCCAGCAAATGCGGCGCCAGTTTGATGGTGGTAAAGATGGCTGTCGGACCATCCGCGCCACCGATAATGCCCAGAGAAGCGGCTTCCTGTGGAGTGAATCCCATCAGGATGGCTACCAGCAACACGGTAAAGATACCCAACTGTGCAGCTGCACCGAATATAGAAAGATGCAGATTACGCAACATCGGCCCGAAGTCCGTCAGCGCACCGACACCCATAAAGATGATCGGAGGCAGGAAACCTGTTTTAATCAACATATAGTAGATGAAGTTCATGATTCCCAGTTCGTGGGCAATGTCATGCAAAGGCATTTCCCAGATGTTCTTCAACACTCCGTTTACCATCACCATACCATTTTCGTCGGCCTGAATCACGCCCATATCTCCTCCGGGGAAGTTGGCTAGCAACACACCGAAAGCGATGGGGACAAGCAGCAACGGCTCGTACTGTTTCTTAATACCCAAATAGAGCAGAACGAACGCGATGGCATACATTATCAGGAACTGCGGTTCGGCAATGATATTGCTGAACGCAGTCATGTCATATAAGTTCTCAAATATTTCGTTCATTATCCTATCTTCATTAATACGTCATCTTCTGAAACAGCATCTCCCGGGTTGACACAGATAGCAGTCACTGTACCGCCAAACTCTGCACGGATGGCATTGTAGGTCTTCATCGCTTCTACATAGCAGATTACATCACCTTCTTTCACAGTGTCACCTACTTGCAAAGGAGTTTCCTGCGCACCTTTCACTAAGAAGAACTTGCCTTCCAACGGAGAAAGTACTTCTTTACCCTCTCCTGCCGGAGCAGCGGCAGCACCCGCAGGAGCAGCAGGTAGTTCGGTATCACCGTATGCTACCGTCACACGATAGGCCTGTCCGTCCACTTGTACGGTCAGTGTCTTCGGTTTGGCATCTTCTTCCGGAGATTTATCTTTTTCGGCACGACGTTTGACTACGTCTTCCAGGAAGTCTTCTTTTGCTTTGCCACTCTTGTAAGCCTCATATTGAGCCGGGTGCATAGCATATTCGAAGAGTTCTTCGTCGTCCTGTCCTACTTCCCATTTGTTCTCTTTCATCAGTTTGCGATATTTGTCGAGGGCATCGGGATAGTTATTCTGCGGATCACCTTCGAAGAACTTACGGCCTTCACGTTCTGCCTTTTCAATGATTTCGGGAGCAAGTTTGCCCGGCAGACGTCCGGCTTTACCCAGAATCATATCCCAGATATCATCGGCAATCATTCCCCAACGTTCTTTTCCTTTTTCCATAGCCATCACATTCATCATGGCGAGGTTCTTCACGTATTGGCTGAACGGAGTCACCAATGGAGGATAACCGACACGAGGCCATACGTAAGCTACTTCATCAAAGAGCTTGATGAGCAACTGGTCTTGCGTCATAAACGGCAGATTGTGTTTTGCCTTATATTTATTGATTGATTCCAGATTGGATTCGAGATCGGCCATCAAACTACCCATCATACCGCCGGGAAGTCCGGGAGCAATCAGCAAGGAGTTCATCAGGCGGTTTTTCGGGCTGATATACAAGCCGAGGAAGTCGTCCATAAATTCCTGAATCATGCCGCGCACTTTCATGTAGGCTTCCATATTGATTTCGGGCACTTGATATCCGGCGTCTTTCAGCATTGCCTGCACGCTAAGCAAGTCAGCGTGGCCTGTTCCCCAGGATAGCGGTTCCATGCCTACGTCGATGTAGTCACAACCGGCTTCACATACTTCGAGGATGCTTGCCATATTGAATCCGGGACCTGCATGACTGTGATACTGAACGGGGATTTCGGGATGTGCCGCCTTGATATTTGCTACAATCTTACCTAACGATACGGGACGACCGATACCTGCCATGTCTTTGATACAGATTTCGTCTGCTCCCAGTTTGATGAGTTCCAGCGCCATATTGGTGTAATACTCTACGGTATGGATAGGCGAATGAGTGATGCAAAGCGAGCATTGCGAAATCATGCCTGCTTCCTTTGCGTATGTGATGGAAGGAGCGATGTTACGCACGTCGTTCAATCCGCAGAACGTACGGGTAATGTCTGTTCCTTGTGCTTTCTTTACTTTGTAGAATAATTTGCGGACGTCTGCCGGAACGGGGCTCATACGGAGTCCGTTCAGTGCGCGGTCGAGCATGTGGGTTTGAATACCGGCTTCGTGGAACGGTTTTGTCCATTCGCGTACCGCTTTATTCGGGTTTTCACCAAACAATAAATTTACCTGTTCAAAACCTCCGCCGTTTGTTTCTACGCGGGCAAAACAGCCCATTTCAATGATGGCAGGAGCTACCTTTACGAGTTGGTCTACACGAGGTACGTATTTTCCGGCAGATTGCCACATATCTCGGAAAACCAAACTAAACTTTACTTCTCTTTTCATGTCTTTCAGTGATATTCTTTATAGATTTATAATTTTTCTACTTTTGTGATTTTTCCTTTACCTTGTGTCACCACATTTACAGCAGCTGTAATGGCGGCTAAGATGTTTCCCGGAACAGGGGCAGGACCTTGCGATGCTTCCCGCTTCACAGGAACCACTTCTTCAGGAGCATACTTGTTGACTAATGTAATCAACAACTTACCTAAATAAATCACAATCAGCAGAATAACAAACACGGTAGCCATTCCGACCACCATCAGCAGGATCGCTGTTTCGATATTTTCCATATAATAAACTATTAGTATTTTAAGTTGTTCGTCTAAAAAGCGTCCGAAAATACCAAATTTTTATTATAAAATAAATTAAGAAAGGAATATAATGTATAAAAACGTCATTTCTCTGATTGGAAAACTGGGGAAGTTTATGATTTATAATTTATGATTTATGATTTAGCGTGCCATCCACATCTAAACTAAATTCCTATTTATCTTATTTACTATCTGCTTCTATTGCACAACCCAAATAGTAAATGGTAAATAGTCCAATAGTAAATCGTCCTATCTATCGTTCCTACAAAAAAAATGTGAGAGAAAGCCCCTCAACTTTCTCTCACATTCTGATAAAACAATTATTAAATAAAAATACTCAATGATAGACCGGTTCAGCCCTTTTCTGGTTTCAGACTCTCTTAACCTACTATTAAACTACCAGATAAAACCGGTCTTGTTAAACCTCTCATGGGCCATCACGGCTTTCATTCTTTTAATTAGCGTAGCAGTCTAGTTGAAAAACCCTTTTTTTAAGCCAACTAAGTCTGTTTAATCGGAAAAAACAAGCTTCTAAAGCTCATATCACGTCCGATGAGGGAATCTTTCCGGCTTACGTTTGTGGCAGGAATAATTCATCTGCCGCTGTCTATTGTTTGCTTTGAGCCCTAGTTTGCATTTCTTTTAAAACATTGTTTGTTTTGGGTTAAATTTAAATTTTATAAAAAGCATCTATTGTTTGTTTTGAGTTTAGCTTGTAATTCTCTATAAAACATCTATTGTTTGTTCTGAATCCCGGCCTTATTTCTGCCGGATAATTTCTAATTTCTTCTACAACATTTAATCTTCTAATCAATTCTACCGTTTTCTTCAAATATCATTAAATAGCTCTTATATTAGAAAGAGAAGCATCCGTTGTTTTTTTACCAAGAAAAAATGAAGAAAATTTGAAGAAAAACAAAAAAGCCTCTTCTGACTATCCAGAAGAGGCTTTTTTTATTTTAAAATAATTTCTTTCCCTCGAATTTGATAACTGATTCCACACGAACCAAAGACTTTTTCCAGTGTGGCGTTCAGGTCTTTCGTTAAGACCGTCCCGTTGTAGGTCAGCCCCTCGCATTTCTCATGCCCGACGACTGTCACCTCAAATATATGCTCAATATCTGCCACTACATTTATCAGCGGGTCATCTTCATATCCCAACACTTCGGGGAACTCTGATTCTTCCGCCTTTTTTTCTACTGGCACAATCTTGGTTTCATCGCAACGCACACTTTCACCGGCAAGCAATGTACGCTTACCTACGGCAGTCTCAACTTTCACACTTCCTTCCTCACAGTTGACGGTCATCTTCTTTCCTTGCTGATCGATGAGGAATTTCGTTCCCAGTACGGTTACGTCGCCGGCTTCTGTACGGACCGTGAATGTCTTGCCTTTGGTTACGTTAAAAGAGGCTTTACCCAATAGTTGCAATTTGCGCTCCCAAAGCCATGTGATATGATTGTAAGTCAGGCGGGAATTTTCCATCACCTGCACAGTACTGCCATCCGGCAATTCATAGTTCATAGCAGTGTTATCAGTCACCACCTTTTCTTCTGCCAGGAAGTAACCGCCTATCCCCAAAAGAAGGACAACTGCCGCTGCCACTCCCCATGAGAAAGAGAAACTTCTCCCCGCACCTTGCTTTCTTCTCCGGCTTAAGGCGATCTTATGGCTCTCCTCACGTTGCAACTTCAGCTTATCACCTATTTCTTTTTTACGAGAAAAGATTTCGCCAACCAGAGGAAGTTTTCCTTCTTCTAAGTATTTATCTAAAGATTCTGTCCACTTTTCCATATCTCACACCTCAATTAAAAATCCACAAATTAGCTGCTACCAACAACAAGAAAGATTTGCTCATACGCTCCCGCAAACTGGAGATAGCCATATGAGTAGTATTGTAAACCGTACGTGAAGTGAGTCCCATCACCTGGGCTATTTCTTCCGGACTCATCTTCTTATAATACTTAAGATACAATACCTCCCGCTGTTGCTTTGTCAAATTGTTCAGCTCTTTCTGCAAAACTTCCAGCTGTTCTTTTTCCAACTCTGAATGGATAATAGCAGTTTCAATATCGATCTCCAGATCAAACTGATATTCGTTTGTGCCTACTTCATCCAGTGATTTGAATGATCCACTATTCTCTTTTTTCAGTTCGTTCACTATCATGTGTCTCAACGAAACACACAAGTAAGCGGGTATGGATTGAGGAGCCGTGCAAGTTTCTCTTTTCTCAAAGATGTAAACAAACAACGACTGTATCGCCTCGGTTACCAGAGTCTCATCACCGGCTATCTTCATGCCATATCCATACAGTAAATCTGCATATTGCTCATAAAGCTGCCGGAATGCCTCTTCATCCCCTTGCTGAATTTTATCCCAGGATAGTGTCTTCATTTCTATTCACTCATTTATATGAGATATGTTTTTCCTTTTTTTACCTGATTTTTTAGTTAAAATCAACGGAATATGTTTTAAAACTCACTTGTAAAGTGGAATTTGATGTGTTTAAAGTCCATCTGCGCCATCTGAAGTACATAACCGGAGTCTGCCAGGAACACATCGCGCCCTTCTCTATCCTTTGCCATATACTGGTATTTACGTTTCTTGAAGGCTTCCAGTTCTGCGGGATCATCGCTTTCTACCCAACAGGCTTTATAAAGACTTACCGGTTCCCAGCGACAGGACGCATTGTATTCATTCAACAAACGGTACTGAATGACCTCAAACTGCAACTGTCCCACCGTACCGATAATCTTACGGCCATTGAACTGATTGACAAACAACTGTGCCACACCTTCATCCATCAACTGGTCAATGCCTTTTGCCAACTGTTTCTGTTTCATCGGGTCGGCATTCTCAATATACTTGAACATCTCCGGTGAGAAACTCGGCAATCCACGGAAATGGAGCATTTCACCTTCTGTCAGCGTATCGCCAATCTTAAAAGTACCATTATCCGGTAAACCAATAATATCTCCTGCATAAGCTTCATCAATCGTTGTTTTACGCTGTGCCATAAACTGGGTAGGCGACGAAAAACGCATGGTCTTTCCATGACGGACGTGTGTATATGGAGCATTGCGAACAAACTTACCGGAACAAATCTTACAGAATGCCACACAAGAACGATGGTTGGGATCAATGTTGGCGGTTATCTTAAAGATGAATCCGGTAAATTTCGGTTCGTCAGGTTTCACTTCACGCTCTTCTGCCTGTACAGGACGAGGGCTGGGAGCTATCTCTACGAAACAGTTCAGCAACTCTTGCACACCGAAGTTGTTCAGCGCTGATCCAAAGAATACAGGCGCACAGTCTCCTGCCAAATAGGATTCAGAATCAAATTCCGGATAAACACCCTCAATCAGTTCCAAATCGCCACGCAGTTTGTCTGCCAACGACTTGCCAATCTGCTGATCCAGTTCTTCCGAATGAATATCGACTGCCACTTTCTCTGTTACCATCTGTTTGGATGGCTGATACAAGTCCAGTTTCTGTTCATAGATATTGTATACCCCTTTAAAACGTGCTCCCTGCTCTATCGGCCAGGACAAGGGACGAACCTGAATCATCAGTTCTTCTTCAAGTTCATCAAGCAAATCGAACGGATCTTTTCCTTCACGGTCCATTTTGTTGACGAAGATTATTACCGGAGTCTTTCTCATACGGCACACCTCCATCAGTTTACGTGTCTGCGTTTCCACACCTTTCGCACCGTCTACAACGATGATAACACTGTCTACAGCTGTCAGTGTGCGATATGTATCTTCGGCAAAGTCCTGGTGACCGGGAGTATCGAGAATGTTAATCTTATAGTCCCGATAGTCGAATTCCATCACGGAAGTCGTTACCGAAATACCACGTTGTTTCTCGATTTCCATCCAGTCGGACGTAGCCGTCTTTTTAATCTTATTACTCTTTACAGCACCTGCTACCTGTATCTGACCACCGAAAAGCAATAGCTTTTCCGTCAATGATGTCTTACCGGCATCCGGATGCGCAATAATGGCGAACGTTCGCCGTCTCAAAATTTCTGTATTATCTGCCATAGTTATTAAATTGAGAATTGAAAATTGGAAATTAAAAAATGATACTCAAAGTGGTTTCTTTTTTATTTCTCAACTCTCAATTTTTAATTTCCAATTTCTCCAGGCATCGTTGGAGACTTTCCTCCCAATGGGGGATTTCGATGCCAAATGTTGTTTTTATTTTTGTTTTATCAAGTACAGAGTATGCCGGACGGTTGGCCTTTGCAGGATATTCGGCTGTATGCAGAGGTTTCACTTTGCAGGAGGTTATTCCTGCCAAGCGATGAATAGCCACTGTGAAATCATACCAGGAACAAACGCCTTCATTGCTGAAATGGTAGATGCCGCGGACTATACCTTTATTTATAATGGTATAGATGGCACGTGCCAGGTCATTAGCATAAGTCGGGGTTCCGATCTGGTCGAAAACAACTCCCAGACTGTCACGCTCTTTTCCAAGACGGATCATTGTCTTCACAAAATTATTGCCGAAAGTGGAATAAAGCCATGCAGTACGGATTACGACTGCTTTCTCGCAATAATTCATCACGTCATATTCTCCTTCCAGTTTGGTGGTGCCGTATACGGAGTCCGGACAAGGGTCGCAATCCTCCGTATACGGAGTGTGTGCAGTACCGTCAAAGACATAATCGGTAGATACCTGTATCATGGCGGCTCCGTTGAATTGTGCCGCACTTGCCAATTGTTTCGGTGCTTCGCAATTCAATTGATAGGCTAGTTCCGAATTATCTTCCGCTTTATCTACGGCCGTATATGCGGCACAGTTCACGACAAGCTCAATCCGCTTCTCTGCGATATAAGCCCAAACGGCTTGCTTGTCACAGATGTTAAGCTCCTCTACATCCGTGAAATAATACGTATGTTGCGGGTTCTCTTTTGCAAGCACCTGCATCTCATTGCCAAGCTGACCGTTGGCACCCGTTACCAAAATTCTCATTTATTCATCCAGTTTTAATTCACCTTTACGGTCTTTATCATAATAGTTTGCCAACATAGAAAGGAAACTAGTGATAGCTTCCACTGCCTTAGCAGTTCCTTCGCTGATAGGCTTCTTTTGAAGACGAAGCAGGAGTACTCCATACAACGCTTCAAAACAGGTTTCCAGTTCGGGTTCATCTTTCTTGCCGTTTTTATTCCGCAATTCTACGATAAACGGTAATGCCTTGAAATAAGCAGCACTGTAAAAAGGAAATTTAGGAGAAGAGGACAATGCGTTGTGCAACTCTGTCAGATTGATAATTACATTTTTATTAATCTGCAGATGACCCTTTTCCCGTACTCCTTCCTCGCCCATCATCGTAATCAGGTTGGTATACCATTCTCGCATGGCAGGCCGCTGTTCTTCCGGATAGCGGGCAATCACATTTGCCTCCATCTCTTCCGGTTCACAATGATTGGCACGGATCAAGTCTTCCTCTTGCCACATATATATAAGGTATTCGGCAATATTCTTCTCTTTCAGTTGTTGTGCTATCTGATTCATTATGTTATCTCTTAATAAAGTGACTCTCCCAACAAAGTATAAATCAATCCGGCAACAGATACCAGCATTACGATACTTCCTACAACACGATTCAGTATCCAGATACCACGTAAATTGAATTTAGTGCGCACCTTATTCACAAAATAAGTGATACCCAACCACCAAGTCAATGCTCCTATAGCAATTGCAAGATATCCCGTGATCTCTTCAAACACCAAGACTCCCGGCTGCACAAAGGCAAAGCGGGCAAAAAGTCCGATAAACAGGAAGATTATCAAGGGGTTGGATAGAGTGACGAAAAAGGCGGTAATAAAATTATGGAAATAAGAACCTTTGCTGGACGAAGCCGGACGAATGGATTGCACCGGATTGCTACGAAAGGTATATATACCAAAAAGGAGTAGCATGACACTCCCCAATAACTGCAAATAGAAAATATTCTTATTGATATAATCGAACACAAAACTCATCCCATAACCGGTGAGCAAAGCGTATGCTATATCGCTCAACGAAGCTCCCAGACCTGTTACAAATCCGTACCAACGCCCTTTATTCAGAGTCCTCTGGATGCATAATACGCCCACCGGACCGAGGGGTGCGGACACAACAACGCCAATAATAAAGCCTTTCACTAATATATCGAATATTGTCTCTATCTGAATCATGTCGCAAATATCGCACTTTTTTGTGATATGGGGATAGTATATTAACGTTTTTTCCACACAAGAATCACTATATATAGCGATAATAAGTAAAACGTACATCAAAAATAAACATATTAAATAAGGTATAGGAATTTATTCTCTATTTTTTTCCTACCACCAACGAAATTGATTATCTTTGCGCCACAGAAAAAGAGAAGAGTTTCTCCTGCAGGAACTTCAATCGTAAAATCGTAAATCGTAAAATCGTAAATATACAACATGATTCTTTTTTTCAGAACCCCTTCCAAGAGCGTGATTGCCGTAGAGAGCAACCATCAGCTCACCCCTGACGAAAGTAATAAACTCTGCTGGCTTTTTGGCGAAGCCGTGATGGAAAGTGAAGAAAACCTGAAAGGCTGTTTCGTTGGCCCACGCCGCGAAATGATCACTCCCTGGAGTACAAACGCAGTAGAAATCACCCAAAACATGGGGCTCGAAGGCATCAGCCGCATCGAGGAGTACTTCCCTGTTAAGGACGAAAACGCAGACTACGACCCGATGCTCCAACGCATGTACAAAGGACTCGACCAAAACGTATTCACGACAAACCGTCAGCCGGAACCGATCATCTACATCGAAGATCTCGAAGTGTACAACGAACAAGAAGGTCTGGCTCTTTCTAAAGAAGAAATGGACTATCTGAAGAAAGTAGAAAATGATCTCGGACGAAAACTGACTGACTCCGAAGTATTTGGTTTCGCACAGATCAACTCCGAACACTGCCGCCACAAAATCTTCGGCGGAACGTTCATCATTGACGGTGTAGAACAGGAGTCTTCTCTGTTTCAGATGATTAAAAAGACGACACAGGAAAATCCGAATAAAATCATCTCTGCTTATAAAGATAATGTAGCCTTTGCCGAAGGTCCAGTTGTTGAACAGTTTGCTCCGGCAGATCATTCAAAACCTGATTTCTTCCAGATAAAGGACATCAAGAGTGTAATCTCACTGAAAGCGGAAACACATAATTTCCCTACTACTGTAGAACCGTTCAACGGTGCTTCTACCGGTACCGGTGGTGAAATCCGCGACCGTATGGGTGGTGGTAAAGGTTCATGGCCGATTGCAGGTACTGCTGTCTACATGACTTCTTATCCGCGCACCGATGAAGGACGTGAATGGGAAGAAATTCTTCCGGTACGCAAATGGTTGTACCAGACTCCGGAACAGATTCTTATCAAAGCATCCAACGGTGCTTCCGACTTCGGTAACAAGTTCGGCCAGCCGCTGATCTGCGGTTCGGTACTGACTTTCGAACATACGGAAAACAAAGAAGTTTATGGTTACGACAAAGTAATCATGCTTGCCGGCGGTGTGGGTTACGGCACACAACGTGACTGCCTGAAAGGTACACCGGAAGCAGGAAACAAAGTGGTGGTAATCGGTGGTGACAACTATCGTATCGGACTGGGTGGCGGTTCCGTATCTTCTGTAGACACCGGTCGTTACAGCAGTGGTATCGAGTTGAATGCTGTGCAACGTGCTAATGCTGAAATGCAGAAACGTGCCAACAACGTAGTACGTGCTCTTTGTGAAGAAGAGGTGAATCCGGTGGTTTCTATCCACGACCACGGCTCTGCCGGACACGTAAACTGTCTGTCCGAACTAGTGGAAGAATGTGGTGGTTTAATCGATATGAGCAAATTGCCTATCGGCGACAAGACTTTGTCGGCAAAAGAAATCATCGCTAACGAGAGCCAGGAACGTATGGGGCTATTGATTAAAGAAGAAGCCATCGAACATGTACGTAAGATTGCCGAACGCGAACGCGCTCCGATGTACGTAGTCGGTGAAACAACCGGCGATCATCGTTTCGCCTTCCAACAGGCTGACGGTGTACGTCCGTTTGATCTTGCTGTAGAGCAGATGTTCGGTTCTTCTCCCAAGACATATATGGTAGACAAAACCGTGGAACGTCATTACGAAATGCCGAAATACGAATTGTCTAAATTACATGAATATCTGACGAATGTATTGCAGCTTGAAGCTGTTGCCTGCAAAGACTGGTTGACAAATAAGGTAGACCGCTCGGTAACAGGTAAAGTGGCACGCCAGCAATGTCAGGGCGAACTTCAGTTGCCGTTGAGTGACTGCGGTGTCGTTGCACTTGACTACCGTGGCGAAAAAGGAATCGCTACTTCTATCGGACATGCTCCGCAAGCAGCATTGGCTGATCCGGCTGCCGGTTCTATCCTTTCCGTATCTGAAGCACTAACCAATCTTGTTTGGGCTCCGATGGCGGAAGGTATGGACAGTATTTCTCTGTCTGCCAACTGGATGTGGCCTTGCCGTTCTCAAGAAGGTGAAGATGCCCGTCTGTACACCGCTGTAAAAGCATTGAGCGACTTCTGCTGCGCACTGCAAATCAATGTGCCTACCGGAAAAGACTCTCTATCTATGACACAGAAGTATCCGAACGGCGAGAAAGTGATTTCTCCGGGAACTGTGATTGTTTCTGCCGGTGGTGAAGTTTCCGACGTGAAGAAAGTGGTATCTCCGGTATTGGTTAACAATGAAAAGACTACGCTTTATCATATTGACTTCAGCTTCGATGAACTGAAACTGGGTGGTTCGGCTTTTGCACAATCTCTGGGTAAAGTTGGTGACGAAGTACCTTGCGTACAAGATGCCGAATATTTCCGTGATGCTTTCCTTGCCGTACAGGAACTTGTCAACAAAGGATTGATTCTTGCAGGACACGATATCTCTGCCGGTGGTTTGATCACTACATTGCTCGAAATGTGCTTCTCTAATGTAGAAGGCGGTATGGAAATCAGCCTCGACAAGATGAAAGAACAGGATATCGTTAAGATTCTGTTTGCTGAAAATCCGGGTATCGTTATCCAGATCAGCGACAAGCATAAGGATGAAGTGAAGAAGATTCTGGAAGATGCAGGCGTAGGCTATATAAAGCTGGGTAAACCGACTGACGAACGCCACATTTTGGTATCTAAAGACGGTGCTACTTACCAGTTTGGTATCGATTATATGCGTGACGTATGGTATTCTTCTTCTTACCTGCTCGACCGCAAACAATCTATGAACGGTTGCGCAAAAGCACGTTTTGAAAACTATAAGATGCAACCTGTTGAATTCGCTTTCATGCCGGAATTCAAAGGTAAGCTTTCTCAATACGGTATCACTCCGGATCGTCGTACCCCAAGCGGTATCCGTGCGGCTATCATCCGTGAGAAGGGTACAAACGGTGAGCGCGAAATGGCTTACTCACTCTATTTGGCAGGTTTCGACGTAAAAGACGTTACAATGACCGACCTCATCAGCGGACGCGAAACACTGGAAGACGTAAACATGATCGTTTACTGCGGTGGTTTCTCTAACTCCGATGTACTGGGTTCTGCTAAAGGATGGGCAGGCGCATTCCTGTTCAACCCGAAAGCTAAAGAAGCATTGGATAAATTTTATGCACGCGAAGATACATTGTCATTGGGTGTCTGCAACGGTTGCCAGCTGATGATGGAACTCAATCTTATCAACCCGGAACTGAAGAAGAAAGGAAAAATGCTACATAACAATTCACACAAATTCGAATCACGCTTCCTTGGTCTTACTATCCCGACTAACCGCAGTGTGATGTTCGGCTCTTTAAGTGGAAGCAAACTGGGTATCTGGGTAGCTCACGGAGAAGGAAAATTCTCTTTGCCATATGACGAAGATAAATATAATGTAGTAGCGAAGTATAGCTATGATGAATATCCGGGCAATCCGAACGGTTCCGATTATTCTATCGCAGCACTGGCCAGCGCAGACGGACGCCACTTGGCTATCATGCCTCACTTGGAACGTTCCATCTTCCCATGGCAGAACGGTTGCTATCCGGCCGACCGCAAGAACAGCGATCAGGTTACTCCATGGATAGAAGCGTTTGTCAATGCCCGCAAGTGGGTGGAAGCGAAAATGAAATAAATCATTTCCATATTTTACAGAGGCTGGTACTTTAAATAGTGCCAGCCTCTTATTTTACGGAACTTTCCATTCTACCGGAAGACTTCTGATAGATACCAAAATACCGAAAACAAACAGTATATACAAATAGTTATAAAATAGTCTATTTTCTTCATTTTTGGAGCGCTGTTATCTTTCATCAAAATTTTGTAATATCAAAAAATCTTCTTAATTTTGTCAAACTTTCCCCCTCATAAAAGATTCAATAACCCTTAAAAGTCCTATTTGTATGAAAAAATGGCTTTTTCTAATCTTATTGTTTCCTCTAATTTGTGTCGCGCAGACGTATCGATATCTCGGAGTGGAGGATGGGTTAAGTAACCGGCGGGTTTACTGCATTCAAAAAGATAAAACCGGATACATGTGGTTCCTCACGCACGAAGGTATTGATCGATACAATGGAAAAGAGTTTAAACGATATAAGTTAATGGATGGTGACGCAGAAGTGAACTCTCTGTTAAATCTAAACTGGCTTTATATTGATCAGGAAGGAGTCTTATGGGAAATCGGGAAAAAAGGAAAAGTATTCCGGTATGACCAGATTCACGACTGCTTCAGTCTTGTATATAAATTACCGATGGAAAGTTTCAGCGAACAGCCGGACCCGGTCACTTATGCCTGGCTCGACCAGAACAAACACATCTGGCTATGCAATAAAGATACTATCTTTCTCTATAATACGGACACCAAACAAGTCACCCATATAAAGAATGATATAAGTGAAGAAATCACTGATATTGAACAAATAGACGAATCGCATTTCTTCATCGGTACGGAAATGGGGATTCATTATGCCCAATTAGAAAACAACGCATTGAAACTTATCAATTGCGATAAGTTGGAGAGCGTGAAAGCCCAAGTAAGCGATTTACACTTCGACAAAAAGATTCGGAAACTATTCATCGGCACTTTCTTGCGGGGAATTATGGTTTATGATGTGAATACCAAATCCGTCATACGACCGGATTATAACCTGAAAGATATCAGTATCACACGGTTCAAGCCGCTAAATGACAAAGAGTTATTAATAGCTACCGATGGCGGAGGAGTACACAAAATAAATATGGATACTTATCAAATAGTACCCGAAATTGTGGCTGATTATAACAGTAATTGTGGCATGAACGGTAACAGTATCAATGACATTTTTGTGGATGATGAAGAACGGATATGGCTGGCTAATTATCCCATCGGAATCACGATACAAAACAACCGTTATACGAGCTACAAATGGATTAAGCACTCCATCGGTAACAAACAGTCTTTAATCAACGATCAAGTAAATGCCATTATTGAAGACAGAGAGGGAGATTTATGGTTTGCAACGAACAATGGCATCAGTTTTTTTAATTCAAAGACCGGACAATGGCGATCGGTGCTTAGTGCTTTTGAAGAGTCGCAAGGTAATAAAAGCCATATCTTTCTTACTATATGCGAAGTGGCTCCCGGAATTATCTGGGCAGGCGGGTACTCTTCCGGTGCTTACCAGATAGATAAGAAAACGTTCAGTGTCAGCTATTTCATGCCGCCTTTGTACACTCATACAAACAAGCGACCGGATAAATATATACGTGATATTCGTACAGATATGCAGGGTTATATCTGGTCGGGAGGATTCTACAACCTCAAGCGTATTAATCTGAAGACGCAGGAAGTACGGTTTTATGATGGATTAAATTCCATTACCGCCATCGTTGAGAAAGATGAAAAAAGTATGTGGATCGGTAGTGCCACCGGCCTATGTCTTTTAGATAAAGAATCCGGAAAATTCGAGCGCATAAAACTTCCGGTAGAGTCGAACTATATCTATTCCCTGTACCAAGCAAAAAACGGTTCATTGTATATAGGTACCAGCGGGTCGGGACTATTGATTTACGATATTAATAAAAAACTGTTCACTCATTACCACACGGAAAACTGTGCTTTGATATCCAATAATATCTATACCATATTATCGGATGCGGACAAAGATATAATCATGAGTACAGAAAGCGGATTGACAAGTTTTTATCCCAATGAGAAAAAATTCTATAACTGGACCAAAGATATGGGATTGATGACCACCCATTTCAATGCGCTATCAGGTACGTTACGGAAAAACAATAAATTCATTTTAGGCAGTTCTGACGGAGCAGTGGAATTTGACAAGGATATGAAATTGCCCAGAAGTTATTCTTCTAAAATGATTTTCAGCGATTTCAAGCTTTTTTATCAAACAATCTATCCGGGTGATGAGGATTCTCCGTTGAAAGCAAGCATCAATGATACAAAGGTACTAAAGTTAAAATACAATCAAAACAGATTCTCTTTGCAGGTTTCTTCCATCAACTATGACTATCCTTCCAATATTCTTTACTCTTGGAGGCTAGAAGGTTTCTATGATAAATGGAGCAAACCCGGAACAGAGAACACGATTCGTTACACCAATCTTGCCCCGGGCAAATATACGCTAAGGGTACGTGCCATCTCCAATGAAGACAAACGCATCATGCTTGAAGAAAGAAGTATGGATATTATCATAGCCCAACCTTTCTGGCTGACATTCTGGGCCATGCTGGTTTATACAGCTATCCTTTGTCTCATTGCCATCGTCCTATTGCGTATACTGATTTTGAGGAAGCAACGCAAAGTCTCCGATGAGAAAATACACTTCTTTATCAATACGGCACATGATATCCGTACCCCATTGACGCTTATCAAAGCACCTTTGGAAGAACTACGCGAGAAAGAGGAGTTGAGTAAAGAAGGTATTTCGAACATGAATACGGCATTACGAAACGTAAATGCCCTATTACGTCTTACCACCAATCTTATCAACTTTGAAAGAGCGGACGTATATTCTTCCGAATTATATATTTCAGAGCATGAGCTAAACACGTTTATGAATGAAATATTCAACGCGTTCCAGCAGTACGCCAACATCAAACATATCAACTTCACTTATGAAAGTAATTTCAGGTATATGAACGTATGGTTTGATAAAGAAAAGATGGAATCTATCTTTAAGAACATCATTTCGAACGCACTGAAATATACTCCGGAAAATGGAAATGTACAGGTTTTCGTTTCAGAAACATCTGACTCATGGAGCGTGGAAGTCAGAGACACAGGAATCGGCATCCCGGCCAATGAACAAAAGAAATTGTTCAAACTTCATTTCCGTGGCAGCAATGCTATTAATTCCAAAGTAACAGGAAGTGGTATCGGACTGATGCTTGTATGGAAGCTAGTCCGCCTGCATAAAGGAAAGATTAATCTGTCAAGCATCGAAAACCAGGGATCGGTTATCAAAATAACATTCCCTAAAGACAGCAAGCGCTTCCGGAAAGCACATCTGGCAACTCCGAGCAAACAGCGTATAGAAAATACGATTGATAACGTTCCGCCTCCATCACCTGAAATTTACGAAAATGCACAAAAGAAAGAGAACATTAATCATCGTCGCATCTTGATTGTGGAAGATAATGATGAGTTGCGCAACTATCTGTCGCAAACGTTATCCGAGGAGTATTTCGTACAGGTTTGCTCCAATGGAAAAGAAGCATTGACGATTATTCCCGAGTACAAACCAGAGCTGGTTATTTCAGACATTATGATGCCTGAAATGCGGGGGGATGAATTATGCCAAGCTATCAAGAATAATATCGAAACCTCCCACATTCCTGTTATCCTGCTGACTGCTTTGAATAATGAGAAAGATATTCTCTCGGGACTTCAGATTGGTGCGGATGAATACGTTGTGAAGCCATTCAATATTGGTATATTGAAAGCTAATGTTGCCAATCTGCTGGCTAACCGTGCACTATTGCGCAGCAAATTCGCAAATTTAGATCTGAATGATGAGGAAAATGATGAAGACTGCATCAACTGTTCGCAAGACATTGACTGGAAATTCATAGCAAACGTCAAAAAGAACGTGGAAGATAACATTGACAATCCTGCTCTCACGGTAGATGTATTATGCAGCCTGATGGGAATGAGTCGCACAAGTTTTTACAATAAATTAAGGGCATTAACCGATCAGGCACCGGGAGATTATATCCGGCTGATTCGTCTGAAACGTGCCGTACAATTACTAAAAGAAGACACACATAGCATAACAGAAATTGCAGAAATGACGGGATTCAGTGACGCCAAGTACTTCCGCGAAGTATTTAAGAAGCATTATAATGTAAGTCCCAGTCAATATGGCAAAGAGAAAAAAGCAGTTAGTAAGGAAGGAGGAGAAAAGAAAGAATGAACATTTATCTCGAAGCATTTGGAATCTTTTTTAAAATAGGCGCCTTTACTATTGGAGGAGGATATGCAATGGTGCCACTGATTGAAAATGAAATTGTCACCAAACGGAAATGGATTGCGCAGGAAGATTTTATCGATCTGCTGGCTATCTCCCAATCCGCACCGGGAATTTTGGCAGTCAATATTTCTATCTTTATAGGATATAAGCTGCGTGGAATCCGGGGAAGTATTATCACAGCATTGGGAACAATTTTGCCGTCTTTCATTATTATATTGGCTATCGCCCTGTTCTTTCATAGTTTCAAAGACAATCCGATAGTGGAACGTATTTTTAAAGGAATTCGCCCGGCAGTGGTGGCACTCATCGCGGCGCCGACCTTTACCATGGGACGATCCGCAAAAATCAACCGCTACAATCTGTGGATTCCTGTTGTCTCGGCAATATTAATCTGGCTGTTGGGCTTCTCCCCTATCTGGATTATTATTGCGGCCGGTGTAGGAGGTTTCCTGTGGGGGAAATTTAGAAAAGTTGAGAGTTGAGAATGGAGAGTTGAGAAGGCGCGGATTAACGCTGTTGTTTTACAGATTCATAATTCTAAAAGCCGGGAAATCCGTGTAATCCATGCCTAAAATTATTATATAATAAATTATTAATCACATGATTTACCTACAGTTATTCTATACATTTTTCAAGATCGGGCTCTTTGGCTTCGGTGGCGGTTATGCCATGCTTTCCATGATTCAAGGCGAAGTGGTAACCCGCTATGGATGGGTGAGTTCGCAGGAGTTCACGGATATTGTCGCAATCAGCCAAATGACTCCAGGACCTATTGGTATCAACGCAGCTACTTATGTAGGGTTTACTTCTACGGGTAGCGTATGGGGTTCCATCATTGCTACCTTTGCCGTAGTCCTTCCCTCTTTCATCTTGATGTTGACCATCAGTAAATTCTTCCTAAAATACCAGAAACATCCGATAGTAGAATCTATTTTTAATGGATTACGCCCGGCAGTAGTCGGATTACTCGCCTCCGCCGCGTTGGTATTAATGAACGCAGAAAACTTCGGTTCGCCTACGGAAGATACTTATTCATTCGTTATCAGTATCATTATCTTTCTGATTGCATTCATCGGAACAAGAAAATATAAAGCCAATCCGATATTAATGATTATCGCCTGTGGTATTGCAGGTTTGCTGCTCTATTAATAACGAGCGGCTGAACAGTAAACAAAAAAACAGTAAACAAAAAAACGGTGAATAAACTGCGTTATCATTCAGCAGAGTGTTCACCGTTTTATCGTTGTTTATTCTATACCTTTACAGTTTTAACTTCTTACTTACGGATTTCGATTCATTATGTAAACGATCTAAAGCTGTCACTACATAACGGCATTTTGTTTTTCCTGTTTCATAAGGAAGTCTATAGAATGGATTGCGCGTGATAGCTACAATATGAGAAGGATCGTCCAAATTCACCTTTTCTTTACTGTCAAAACGATAGACTACATATTGAACTGCCTTATCCATCTCTGTATCAGCTTTCGGAGCTGTCCAAAAAAGGATATAGCCATCTTCCGTCCATACCTTTTTCATTTTACGTACCTTGCCCGGAGCTTTATCATCCATAAAATCAAAGACTGGAATCAAAGCAGGATATTTATGATATTCACTGATTAAAGCATCGCGATATCTACCCTGGTTCTCAACAACAGCTGCTGCATACCATTGACAGCTACCTCCGATTGTTTGGTAAGCACGTTGCAAAGCCATCTTGCGGGGAAGCTGATTGATAGAAGAATTCTGCGGATCGGCAAACTGAACTGTCTTTGGCACCGACTGACCAATGAACAACGGCCGGTTTTCCGAATGAGTAGCCCACCATTTCACCAGTGTCTCATAGTCGGCAGCTTTGTGGCCAATCTCCCAGTAAATTTGCGGAATATTATAATCAATCCATCCTTCACGTGCCCAAAGGAGTACATCGGCATAAAGATCATCATAGTTCTGCAAACCATTGGTGTTGCTTCCCAATGGATCGCTCTTCTGATTACGATAAATACCGAACGGACTGATACCAAACTTCACCCAAGGCTTGATGCCACGAATCGTTTCGTGAAGCTTCTTTATCAACACATTCACATTACTACGACGCCAATCTGCCTTATTGGTGAAACCTCCACCATAACGGGCGAAACTTGCATCATCCGGAAAATCTAATCCATTAACCGGATAAGGATAGAAATAATCATCCATGTGGATAGCGTCCACGTCATAACGGGACACAATGTCGGTCACAATTTTGCAGATATACTCCCGACTTTCAGGAAGTGCCGGGTCGAAGTATAGCTGATCGCCATAAGTAACAAACCATTCCGGATGCTGGTGATAAATATGTTCCGGTGCCAACTTATTCTTTAATGAAGTCTTCACACGGTAAGGATTGATCCAGGCATGAAACTCCATATTACGTTTCTGACATTCTTCAATCATAAACTGCATCGGGTCCCACATAGGAGAAGGCGTCTGCCCTTGCGTTCCTGTCAGGAAACGGCTCCACGGTTCATATTGGGAAGCGTATAATGCATCCGCTTCAGGGCGCACCTGAAAGATGATCGCATTAATTCCGGCTTCCTGAAGAGAATTCAACTGGCTAATCAATATTTGCTTCAGTCGCTCTGTAGGAATGCCACGAAACTGGCCATTGACAGCCTGTATCCATGCTCCACGGAATTCACGTTTAGGATATTTATTGCCTGATGGCACCTGTGCCCTCACTCCTACCACCAGAAGAAGAGCTAAAAGTAAAAGATAGTTTTTCAGCTTCATAATATTCTTAAATCGTAATAATGTGACGCAAAGATAATACAAACTCCCGATAAATTCGCTAACTTTGCCGACTACCATAAAAAAGGAGTATTTTATGTCAGAAAACAACTATATTTCGATCAAAGGCGCACGAGTCAACAACCTAAAAAACATCGATGTAGATATTCCCCGCAACAAACTTGTTGTTATCACCGGATTGTCGGGTTCGGGAAAATCATCACTTGCTTTTGATACCCTTTATGCAGAGGGACAACGCCGCTACGTAGAAAGCTTAAGCAGCTACGCGCGTCAGTTCCTGGGGAGAATGAGCAAACCGGAGTGTGACTTTATCAAAGGAATTCCTCCCGCCATTGCCATCGAACAAAAAGTGAACAGCCGTAATCCCCGTTCCACCGTGGGCACCTCGACTGAAATTTACGAATATCTACGCCTGTTATATTCACGGGTGGGAAAAACGTATAGTCCCATCAGCAGGCAAGAAGTGAAGAAGCACTCCACAGAGGACATCGTCAACTGTATGCTTTCCTATCCGGAAGGCACAAGATATACGGTACTGACGCCTATCCGCCTGCGTGAAGACCGCACATTACAACAGCAATTGGAGATAGACCTGAAACAAGGATTCAACCGTATCGAAGTGAACGGTGAAATGAAACGAATCGATGAATATACGCCTGTGGCAGGTGATGAAGTCTATCTGCTGGTCGACCGTATGGCGGTTGCCACCAGCAAAGACGCCATCAGCCGACTGACAGATTCTGCCGAAACAGCCATGTATGAAGGCGACGGAACCTGTATGCTGCGTTTTTTTCTATCGGATGGAACTACGAAACTTCATACTTTCAGCACTAAATTCGAAGCGGACGGCATCATCTTTGAAGAACCGAACGACCAGATGTTTTCATTCAACTCGCCTATCGGCGCTTGTCCGGCGTGCGAAGGATTCGGCAAAGTAATCGGCATTGACGAGCACTTAGTCGTTCCGGATCGTTCATTATCGGTATATGAAGGAGCTATCGTATGCTGGCGTGGCGAAAAGATGGGTGAATGGAAAGAAGAATTAATTCATAATGCGGAGAAATTCGACTTCCCCATTTTCACTCCTTATTATGAGTTGACAGACGCGCAACGCAGGTTACTTTGGGAAGGCAACCAATATTTCCACGGCATCAATGATTTTTTCAAGATGCTGGAAGAAAATCAATATAAGATACAATACCGGGTGATGCTGGCGCGTTACCGGGGAAAGACGCTTTGCCCGAAATGCCACGGCACCCGCCTGAAACCGGAAGCCGGATATGTACGGGTGGGCGGAAAGAATATTTCCGAACTGGTGGATTTGCCCATCACAGAACTGAAGCAATTCTTCGACCATCTGGAACTGGATGAGCACGACAGCAATGTGTCCCGACGTATTCTGATTGAAATAAATAGCCGGATTCGCTTTTTAATCGATGTAGGTTTGGGCTATCTGACGTTGAACCGACTTAGTAATTCCTTATCGGGTGGAGAAAGCCAGCGTATCAATCTGGCAACCTCGCTGGGAAGTAGCCTTGTGGGCAGTCTTTATATTCTCGACGAGCCAAGCATCGGACTGCATAGCCGTGATACAGACCGCCTGCTCCATGTGTTGCGTCAACTGCAACAATTAGGAAATACGGTAGTAGTGGTAGAGCACGATGAAGAGATTATCCGTGCAGCGGATTACATTATCGACATAGGTCCCAATGCCGGACGTCTGGGTGGAGAAGTTGTTTACCAGGGAGATATGAAGGATTTAAAGAAGGGAAGCAACAGCTATACGGTACGTTATCTTTTAGGAGAAGATGAAATACCTGTTCCGGAGCATCGCCGCCCGTGGAATAATTATATAGAATTGAAAGGCGCACGTGAGAATAATCTGAAAGGAGTAAACGTACGTATCCCTCTCAATGTAATGACAGTTGTTACGGGTGTTTCCGGTTCCGGGAAGAGTACATTGGTGAGAGATATTTTCTTCCGGGCATTGAAACGTGAATTAGACGAATGTAGCGACCGACCGGGAGAATTCTCTTCAATCGGAGGAAGTTTGCGTGACCTGCGGAATGTAGAATTTGTAGACCAGAACCCGATTGGCAAATCATCGCGCTCAAATCCGGTGACTTACATCAAGGCTTACGACGAAATCCGTAAACTATGGTCCGAACAACCTTTGGCGAAGCAAATGGGATATACCCCCGGATTCTTCAGTTTCAATAGCGAAGGCGGACGTTGCGAAGAGTGTAAAGGAGAAGGAACCATTACTGTAGAAATGCAATTTATGGCAGACTTGGTATTGGAGTGTGAATCTTGTCATGGAAAACGCTTCAAATCCGACACGCTGGAAGTGAAATTCAACGATAAAAGTATCTACGATGTATTGGAGATGACCGTCAACCAAGCGATTGAGTTCTTCAACGAACATGGACAGAAGAAAATTGTGAAGAAGTTGCTTCCTTTGCAGGATGTAGGACTGGGATATATCAAATTAGGACAGGCTTCTTCTACCCTTTCCGGTGGTGAAAACCAACGTGTCAAACTCGCATTTTATTTAAGTCAGGAGAAAGCTGACCCAACGATGTTTATCTTTGACGAACCGACTACAGGATTACACTTTCATGATATCCGCAAACTGCTGGATGCTTTCGACGCATTGATTCGCCGGGGACACAGCATCGTTATCATCGAGCATAACATGGACGTCATCAAATGTGCCGATTATGTAATCGATCTCGGACCGGAAGGTGGAGATAAAGGCGGAAATATCGTAGCAGTGGGTACCCCGGAAGAAGTTGCTGCCTGCGGAGCAAGCTATACAGGGCAGTTTCTGAAAGAAAAACTAGGATAAGCAATCGTCAAAACTATAATAATACATTTATGTAATTAAGCCCTTGCAGAAGTTCTATATCTGCAAGGGCTTAATATATGAAAAAAATCAATCTCTCTTACAAGTAGAAACCGAATCCAATCTTCACACCGAAACGTGACATATCTCCATCATTGAAACGCCATTTATAATAAACGGCAGGTTCAATGGTTACCGTACGCGAAAGAAAGTAAGCGTATCCGGCTTCGATACCCAGTCCCCAGTCTGTCTGATGTTTTCCACCACTCCAACGGAAGCGGTTCCAGTCGAGTCCACCACCCAGATAGATACCGGTTTTATTGAAGTAGAAGCGTACTCCTGTGCCCAGTGTATACTCATCTACCGGTTTCGACCAGTCGGCTCCGGCATTTACCATCAAGGCAATACCCTCGGCAAAGAATGTACCGACCTGTGCACCAACTCCAAACTTTGCTTTATCGTTTTTACTATACGAAAAGTCCAACCCCGACAATGAAGGATTAATAATCGTAGTTCCTTTCTCAAATTGCGCTTGTGCAGTAAAAGAGACTGCCAATAAGCAAAGAGCCAAAGCTAATTTCTTCATAAACTTACTTTTTTAAGTGAATAGATTGTTCGTCTTTTTTGCGGCGTTCGCGCATTTGTTCCTTTTTCCGAAGCACCAGCCAAAGAAGGAGGACGATGACATAAGAAACTGCCACCGTAATTATTTTCTCTGTCAGGCTGACTTCCGTATTACGAGGCAACAAATAAGCCGCTGTTACAGATACATAAATAAGGAATGCAAGCGCCACTCCTGTTGATTTTCTTATTTTCTTCATTCTGATAATTTTCTTGTTTTTTGCTTATTTATCCAGATATAGAACCAAACAGTCGCAACCATTACACACGCTATACCAACGCCATAGGAGACTGTATGCGAGAGTCCTAATCCTTCAGGAGCAATACATATATAAGTAGAACATACACATGTCATAAACAGTGCCGGTACCAAAGTAATGATATAAGGTTTCTTGGATACCGCCAGAAAAACTGTTATAGCCCACAAGGTAAACACAGCCAATGTCTGATTTGCCCAGGCAAAATAACGCCATATCATATTAAATCCGTTTGCATCACGCAAACTATACAAAAGCAAACCAATAGCCACTATAAACATCGGAATACAAATGTACAAACGACGGCGCATACTTTTTTGTTCCATTCCCAGAAAGTCTGCCACAATCAGACGTGCCGAACGGAAAGCCGTATCACCCGAAGTTATCGGAGCTGCAATCACTCCCAAAATGGCAAGTACTCCGCCGATTGCTCCCAACCATTCTTTTGTAATAGCATCAACGATAACAGAAGCATTGCTTTCTTCCATTCCGTTTTCATGGAAAAAATAAGTAGCGGCAGCAGCCCAAATAAGAGCAACAATGCCCTCGGTAATCATTGCACCGTAAAATACCGGACGTCCATGCCGTTCCGAAGTCATACAACGGGCCATCAATGGGCTTTGCGTAGCATGGAAACCTGAAATGGCACCACAAGCAATACTCACAAACATAATCGGGAAGATAGGAAGTTCGCTCGCTTCCGGGTTCGTATTTTGCAATCCGTCCCATAACTCCGGCAAAGCCGGATGGTTAACATAGAGCATCACCAAAATGCCTACTGCCATAAACAACAAGGCAACCGCAAACAATGGGTAGATTTTACCTATTATTTTATCAACAGGCAGCAAAGTAGCCAGAATATAATATGCAAATACAACGATAATCCAAAACGTAGCATCCAAACTTTCCGGTGTCAGTTTAGCCAACAATCCGGCAGGACCTGCAACAAAAACCGAACCCACCAGAATCATTAAAATGACAGTGAATCCTCTCATCACCTGCTTGGTAGTCAGTCCCAAATAACGCCCTATTATTTCCGGCAGGCTTTCACCTCCATTACGCAAAGAAAGCATTCCGGCAAAATAATCATGCACTGCCCCCGCAAAAATACTTCCCAGCACAATCCACAAGTATGAAGAGCTACCAAATTTCGCTCCCATGATTGCTCCGAAAATAGGACCTAATCCGGCAATATTGAGAAATTGAATCATGAAAATCTTCCAGGTGGGCAATGGAATATAGTCCACTCCATCCGCCTTGGTAAGAGCCGGTGTTTTACGGTCGTCAGGACCAAAGACGCGTTCCATCAGGCGTCCATACGTAAAATAGCCTACTATCAACGCCAGCAGGCATAGAGTAAATGTAATCATAGCGTGTCGTTTTTTTAACTTGGCAAATGTAACATAATCTCACGAAACAGCCCAACAATACCGACACTTTTACTAACTTTGCAGGGATTTAAAACAAAAAATAAAGGATATGCGCTATACTATTTTCATTCTTTCACTTTTGTTTCCTTTCCTCTCAATTGTTGCGCAACCCAAGCACGAAGTTCGTGCCGCATGGGTGACAGCGGTGTACGGACTGGATTGGCCTCGCACACGTGCAACAACCCCTCAAACAATCCGCAAGCAGAAAGAAGAGTTAATAGATATTCTTGATAAGTTGAAGGCTGCCAACTTCAACACTGTCCTATTTCAAACCCGTACTCGTGGAGATGTATTATATCCTTCAGCAATCGAACCTTTCAATTCGATCCTGACCGGAAAAACAGGAGGAAATCCAGGATATGATCCACTGGCTTTTGCCATTGAAGAATGTCATAAGCGAGGGATGGAATGTCATGCCTGGATGGTAACTATCCCACTAGGGAATAAGAAGCATGTTGCTTCGCTCGGCAGTCAGTCTGTCACCAAGCGGATGAAAGAAATATGCGTTCCTTACAAGCGCGAATATTTCCTCAATCCGGGACATCCGGCAACGAAGGAGTATTTGATGAAACTGGTGCGGGAAGTCGTTAGCGGTTATGATGTGGACGGAGTGCATTTCGACTATCTGCGTTATCCGGAGAATGCTCCTCTTTTTCCTGATAAATATGATTTCCGCCGATACAATAAAGGACGCACACTGGATCAGTGGCGCCGGGATAATATCTCCGAAATTGTACGTTATATATATATAGGTGTAAAAGCTATGAAGCCTTGGGTGAAAGTAAGTACCTGCCCGGTAGGTAAATACCGTGATACTTCTCGTTACCCCTCCCGGGGATGGAATGCTTTCTTTACCGTTTATCAGGACTCGCAAGGTTGGATGGGAGAAGGTATTATGGATCAAATTTATCCGATGATGTATTTCCAGGGAAACAATTTCTACCCTTTTGCCCTCGACTGGCAGGAACAGAGCAACGGACGGCAGGTGATTCCGGGACTCGGCATTTATTTTCTCCATCCCGATGAAGGCAAATGGACACGCGACGAAATAGATCGTCAGATGAACTTTATCCGCAAGCAGAAAATGGCGGGTGAAGGGCATTACCGGGTGAAATACCTGATGGAGAATACACAGGGTATTTATGATGAATTATCCGAGAATTTTTATGCATACCCTGCTTTACAGCCTCCGATGCCATGGTTAGATAATGTTGCGCCAACTGCTCCTTCTGCACTGAAAATTACCCACATCGATAATGGATATACCGAATTAACCTGGCAGGCTGCTACTGATAACGATCAGCGCAACAAGCCCATGTATGTTATTTATGCTTCTAACGATTATCCGGTAGATATCAACCGACCGGAAAATATCATTGCGCAAAATATCCGAGAAACTAGTTACGTGTATGCCCCTATCCTGCCGTGGAATACAAAAAAGCATTTCGCAGTGACCGCTATTGACCGCTATGGAAATGAAAGTACAGAGACACAGGAACAAACGGATCAGCAGTAAACCTGGTATTTAGAATCGACTTATTGTTTCAAAACGGTATAGAAATGAGTGAAACGGTGCAGAAATGAACTGATCCGCACGGAAAGAAATTAAATAATATAGTTTAGATTTTTCTCCACTGTATAAACAATCTATCTGAGACCCGGGTCTCAGTATCTATGACACCCGGGTCTCAGGTATGCCAACACCCGGGTGTCAGTACCATTGAGACCCGGGTGTCAGATAGAACTCTACTACTAAGCGTTTTTTCTTTGTTACTAGAGTAAATAAAATTCCGATGCATCTAATATCTATTCAAATCCGGTGCAAAAAGGAATATATTTAGACGCGGATTACACGGCAGAAGCGACATTGAAGCAGATCGACGATAAAGGCTATCTGATACCGTAAGTTAAATATTATCAGGAGTTACCCATATCCACGCCCGATAACAACTTCTCCTATGAACAGGAACCAAAGGTAAATAACCGGAGTACACTCTACCTTCCCTGATTTTCAACGGATAAGTTGCGGACATTCGTTCATGTTCCTGCAAGGCTTCACCTTCCGAAGGATGATAATCAATCACAAAACGCCCTATTGAACCTGGATGTACATAATGGTCATATAAAAAACGCGCAACAACTCCCATATTCATGCGCAGATTGATTTCCACACAGGGATGAATCCGAAAAAACGGCTTTTCATTTTCCGGAAACCGACAAATCATCATATCAACTCCAAGATAACCTTTATAAACGGTTCCTACCAACGCAGAAAGTCTGTATTTCAAACAGTTTTCCAAATCCGTCAGAACCTTTGAAGGGACATATTGCGAAAGTTGTTTCCAGATTGCCTCATTAGAAAGCAAACGATTCCCTTCATACATTCCACTCTTTCCGGTATGGAAGAGGGAATATCCCATAAATGTCACTTCACCTGTACCATCGGAATAAAACTCCATGGCAAAGTCCTCTACCTTATTATATATAGGCTCCGCAATGATTCCACCCTGCGAAGCAGCCACACGCGTACACCAACCGGATATAAAAGGAGTAAATATGCCTTTACACCAGTTCAAGCCTTTACCGCTTCCCGAAAGCGGAGCTTTCAACAGGCAGCATTCCCGTTCTTCCACAAAGGTTTTCCATTCTTCTTGTGTCTTCAAATAATAAGATTCTCCGCAGAAATATTCATTCAGTTGTAATTCCGGAAGCAATGAGACGGCTTTAGAACGATGGGAGTATTCCCGCAAACCGTCTAATTGCTCCATAGAAGGAAGCAGGGCTTCATCCATGCCCAGCCCTGAAAGCCGCTTCCGCAAAGCTAAATCCCATCCCCAAGGACGAATATCCAAATCCGGTCCGACAGCAAGTTCCGGTTCAGTCATCAAATGAATCGAAACTCCCAGCAATTCCTGCATTTGCTTCAAATAATCCAGATTATAAGCGGAAGGAGCTAATACAGCACTCCCCTCCTCTGCATACCACATCGGAAGCAAAGCCAACTCGGAAGCCATACGTCTGGCCGAAGCCGGAGCCATATAATTAGTTTCACCGCTGGCCAACGCCAAGTCATGTTCCGGATTGAATATATAAAGAGCCTTTTTTGTCATTTCAAATGAATTCAAAACTTTATTCTGCAAATATATACAGGAAATAGTCAGGAATGACTACAATAAACAGAAAGTTGGAATTAAACACACAATTTTGCCATCTCTACTTTGCAAATCCTAAAAAAAGCAGTATATTTGCCACCCGAAAAACAAAGAACTGAAATGGAATCATTCTACCGCACACACGCCTACCTCGTTGAGCACACCAATGCCCCCGTTCGCCGCGATCTCATGGACGAGATCGATTGGAGCGACCGCCTGATTGGTATCAAAGGGACACGTGGCGTAGGAAAAACCACTTTCCTTCTCCAATACGCCAAAGAGAAATTCGGGAACGACCGTTCCTGTCTGTTCATCAACATGAACAACTTCTATTTCTCGGGCCACAGCATTGTAGACTTCGCCAACGAATTTCAGAAACGTGGCGGAAAAGTATTGTTGATCGACCAGGTGTTCAAACATCCGGAATGGAGCAAAGAGTTACGCATGTGTTACGACCGTTTTCCTAACCTGAAAATTGTCTTCACCGGATCGTCCGTGATGCGACTGAAAGAAGAAAATCTTGAATTACGTGATATCGCCAAGAGCTATAACCTGCGTGGATTCTCTTTCCGTGAATTCCTAAACTTGCAAACAGGCATGAAATTCAGGGCATATAGCCTCGAAGAAATTCTTAGCACTCACGAACAGATTGCCAAAGGAGTACTCTCCAAAGTCCGTCCGTTGGATTATTTTCAGGATTATCTGCACCACGGATTCTATCCGTTCTTCCTTGAAAAACGTAACTTTTCGGAGAATCTGCTGAAAACGATGAACATGATGGTGGAAGTAGATATACTTCTCATCAAACAAATTGAACTGAAATATCTTTCAAAGATAAAAAAATTGCTATATTTGCTCGCTGTCGACGGGCCGAAAGCTCCAAATGTGAGCCAACTGGCAAGCGACATACAGACATCTCGCGCCACGGTGATGAACTATATCAAGTATCTGGCAGATGCGCGACTCATTAATCTGGTTTATCCGAAAGGGGAAGAATTCCCTAAAAAACCTTCAAAGATAATGATGCACAACTCCAACCTGATGTATTCCATCTATCCGGTGAAAGTGGAAGAGCAGGATGTGCTCGACACATTCTTTGCAAATTCTTTATGGAAAGACCATAAGATACATAAAGGAGATAAAAACGTCTCTTTTATGGTAGACGAAGTAATGCCGTTCAAAATTTGCCAGGAAGGCGCAAAGATCAAGAACAATCCGAATGTAACGTACGCGTTGCATAAGGCTGAAATAGGTCGGGGCAACCAGATACCTCTCTGGATGTTCGGCTTTTTATATTAAAAGATTTATTTACTTAAATATTTAATTTAGTTATGACTAAACAGAAGAAATTCATCACATGTGATGGTAACCAAGCTGCAGCACATATCTCGTATATGTTCTCTGAAGTAGCAGCTATCTACCCCATCACTCCTTCTTCGACTATGGCTGAGTACGTAGACGAATGGGCTGCCGCAGGACGTAAGAACATCTTCGGCGAAACAGTATTGGTACAGGAAATGCAATCTGAAGGTGGTGCTGCCGGTGCAGTTCACGGTTCTCTTCAGGCTGGTGCGTTGACTACTACTTACACTGCTTCCCAGGGTCTTCTCCTGATGATCCCTAACATGTACAAAATTGCCGGTGAGTTCTTGCCTTGCGTATTCCATGTGTCTGCTCGTACATTGGCTTCTCACGCATTGTGTATCTTCGGTGACCACCAAGACGTAATGTCAGCTCGTCAGACTGGCTTTGCTATGTTGGCTGAAGGCTCTGTACAGGAAGTTATGGATTTGGCTGGTGTTGCTCACTTGGCTACCATCAAATCTCGCGTTCCGTTCATGAACTTCTTCGATGGTTTCCGTACATCTCACGAAATCCAAAAGATTGAAATGTTGGAAAATGATGATCTTGCTCCGCTGATCGACCAAGAAGCTTTGGCTGAATTCCGTGCCCGCGCACTGAACCCGATGAAACCGGTAGCTCGTGGTATGGCTGAAAATCCTGACCATTTCTTCCAACATCGTGAATCATGCAACAACTACTACGAAGCAGTTCCTGCTATCGTAGAAGAATACATGAATGAAATTTCTAAGATCACAGGTCGTAAATACGGTTTGTTCGATTACTATGGTGCAGAAGATGCAGAACGCGTAATTATCGCTATGGGTTCTGTAACAGAAGCTGCCCGCGAAGCTATCGACTACCTGGTAGCAAACGGCGAAAAAGTGGGTATGGTTGCCGTACACCTGTATCGTCCGTTCTCTGCTAAACACTTCTTGGCTGCTGTACCTAAGACTGCTAAGACTATCGCAGTTCTTGACCGTACTAAAGAACCGGGTGCTAACGGTGAACCTCTTTACCTTGACGTTAAAGACTGCTTCTACGGTGCAGAAAATGCTCCGGTTATCGTTGGCGGTCGCTACGGTTTGGGTTCAAAAGATACTACTCCTGCTCAAATTCTTTCAGTATTCGAAAACTTGGCTATGCCAATGCCGAAGAACCACTTCACTATCGGTATCGTAGACGACGTTACTTTCACTTCTCTTCCTCAAAAAGAAGAAATCGCTTTAGGCGGCGAAGGTATGTTCGAAGCTAAATTCTACGGTTTGGGTGCTGACGGTACAGTAGGTGCTAACAAGAACTCTGTAAAGATTATCGGTGACAACACTGACAAACACTGCCAGGCTTACTTCTCTTATGACTCTAAGAAGTCAGGTGGTTTCACTTGTTCTCACTTGCGTTTCGGTGATAATCCGATCCGTTCTACTTATTTGGTAAACACTCCGAACTTCGTTGCTTGTCACGTTCAGGCTTACCTGCACATGTACGATGTAACTCGTGGTTTGCGTAAGAACGGTTCTTTCTTATTGAACACAATCTGGGAAGGTGAAGAACTGGCTAAGAACCTGCCTAACAAGGTTAAGAAATATTTCGCACAGAACAACATTTCTGTATACTATATCAACGCAACACAGATTGCACTGGAAATTGGTTTGGGTAACCGTACCAACACGATCCTTCAATCTGCATTCTTCCGTATCACAGGCGTTATTCCTGTAGAACAAGCTGTTGAGCAGATGAAGAAATTCATCGTTAAGTCTTACGGTAAGAAGGGTGAAGACGTTGTTAACAAGAACTATGCTGCCGTTGACCGTGGTGGTGAATACAAGACTTTGGCTGTTGATCCTGCTTGGGCTAACCTTCCGGATGACGCAAAAGCTGAAAACAACGATCCTGCATTCATCAACGAAGTAGTTCGTCCGATCAATGCACAAGACGGTGACTTGTTGCCGGTATCTGCATTCAAGGGTATCGAAGACGGTACTTGGTATCAAGGAACTGCTAAATACGAAAAACGTGGTGTAGCTGCATTCGTTCCTGAATGGAATGCTGAAAACTGTATCCAGTGTAACAAGTGTGCATACGTTTGTCCTCACGCTTCTATCCGTCCGTTCGTACTCGACGCTGAAGAGCAGAAGGGTGCTAAGTTCGAACAACTGAAAGCTGTAGGTAAAGCATTCGACGGTATGACATTCCGTATTCAGGTGGACGTTCTCGACTGTCTGGGTTGCGGTAACTGTGCTGACATCTGTCCGGGTAATCCGAAGAAGGGTGGCAAAGCATTGACAATGAAACACCTCGAAAGCCAATTGGCTCAAGCTGAAAACTGGACTTACTGTGCTGAAAACGTGAAGACTAAACAACATCTTGTTGATATCAAGGCTAACGTGAAGAACTCACAGTTCGCTACTCCGTTGTTTGAGTTCTCCGGCGCTTGCTCTGGTTGTGGTGAAACTCCATACGTGAAATTGATTTCTCAATTGTTCGGTGACCGTGAAATGGTTGCTAACGCTACCGGATGTTCTTCTATCTACTCTGGTTCTGTTCCTTCTACTCCGTATACTACAAACGAAAACGGACACGGTCCTGCTTGGGCTAACTCACTGTTCGAAGACTTCTGTGAATTCGGTTTGGGTATGGAACTGGCTAACGAAAAGATGCGTGCTCGTCTCGTGAAAGTGATGAACGAGGCTATTGCTGCTGATTGCACTCCTGCTGAAGTAAAAGAACTGTTCGCTGAATGGATCAACAATATGCTGGATGCGGACAAGACTAAGGAATTGGCTGCTAAGATCATTCCGGTTGTTGAAGCTAACAAGGATAAATGTAACCACTGCAAACAAATCGCTGAACTGCAACAATATCTTGTAAAACGCAGCCAGTGGATCATTGGTGGTGACGGTGCTTCTTACGATATCGGTTACGGTGGTCTTGACCATGTAATCGCTTCCGGTAAGGACGTTAACATCCTCGTTCTGGATACTGAAGTTTACTCTAACACAGGTGGTCAGTCTTCTAAAGCTACTCCGGTAGGTGCTATCGCTAAGTTCGCTGCTGCTGGTAAGCGCGTACGTAAGAAAGACCTCGGTCTGATGGCTACTACTTACGGTTATGTATATGTTGCACAGATCGCTATGGGTGCTGACCAAGCTCAAACTCTGAAAGCTATCCGTGAAGCTGAAGCATATCCGGGACCATCTTTGATTATCGCTTATGCTCCATGTATCAACCACGGTCTGAAAGCAGGTATGGGTAAGAGCCAAGAAGAAGAAGAAAAAGCTGTTAAGTGCGGTTACTGGCACTTGTGGCGTTACAACCCGGCTTTGGAAGAAGAAGGCAAGAACCCATTCCAATTGGATAGCAAAGAACCGAACTGGGAAGATTTCCAAGGTTTCTTGAAGGGTGAAGTTCGTTACGCTTCTGTAATGAAACAATATCCTGCTGAAGCTGAAGAACTGTTCAAAGCTGCTGAAGAAAACGCTAAATGGCGTTACAACAGCTACAAACGTTTGGCTAGAGAAAACTGGGGTGCTGAATAATAGTAATACCCTATAAATATAAAACGGTAATCTTGTAGAAGATTACCGTTTTTTTATTGTATGAACTCTGTCTAACATAAACAATACTCCCTTTTTCCCACTAGAGTTCATGTCTATTTTATATTTAAAATTAAAAATAACAATGCTCCAATCTATTTATTCTCTGACTTCGGAATCCAACTATCCACCAACTGCCGATGTTCATCCCTCCATTTACGGGCTATTTCTTCTTCATCCATCCGGGCATCCTTCATAGCTGTCATAAAAGAGCTAAGTTCTTCTGTCGTTAGTTTGATGTTGCCAAAGAATTCGGCAGCAAACGGATCTTTCTCACTGAATCCTTTCCATGCAATAGCATGTATTTCTTCCAAGTCTCCATATACTTTCTTCGGATCATCCAAGAATTTCAAGTCAAACTGGTCGAACATCCAATGCGGTGTCCACCCCGTGATGACAATCCATTCTCCTTTGTCCATCGCTTTTTTCAAAGAAGCCAGCATGGTGGAACTACTTGAAGTCATGAGGGTATACCCATCAAGTCCGTAAGCAGCAATGGCCTTATCGGTCGTCTTCATAATTCCTGCTCCGGCATCAATTCCCACTATTTCAGAAGAGAAACGGTCTTTATTAGCTTCCAGCTCACTAATAGACTGGATCGTAACATATTGAGGAACAACCAGTCCTACACGGGCTTCTCCATATACCTCACCCAAAAATTCGATGCTGTCTCCATACTGATCCATATAATCTTTCATCGTTATTGGTAACCAGGCATCCAGAAAGACATCAGATTTCTTTCCTGACATAGATACAAAGATGGGGGCAAGGTCAGCATTTTGCAGTTCAACCTCATATCCATGTTCTTCCAATACCACCTTAGCCAAATGACTCATGGCAATACCTTCCAGCCAATTGGCATAGGCTATCTTTACTTTCTTTTTCTCTAAATCTGAATTAGTACAGGAAGCCAGCAAAAGTATAGCTGACAATACTATTCCTACTATTTTATATATTCTCATACGTATTTATCCTTTCCGTTTAGTTCTTATTTTTTCGTCCTGCCATTCCTTGTGTGATACGGTCTAAGATGATAGCTAAAATAACAACTGCGATACCACCTTCAAACCCAAGTCCGATTTTCATTTGGGTAATACCTTTCAATACAATTTCTCCCAGACCACCGGCAGCAATCATGGCAGCAATGACAACCATAGAAAGCGACATCATTATTGTCTGATTGACACCTGTCAGGATGGTTGGCAACGCCAAAGGAAGCTGCACTTTATACAATAACTGCCAACGGGTAGCCCCGAACGAACGGGAAGCTTCCACTACATTTTTAGGAACTTGCCGAATTCCCAATCCAGTAAGGCGGACCACAGGAGGCATAGCAAAGATAATGGTGGCAAACACTCCCGGCACTGCTCCCAATCCGAAAAACAAAACGGCAGGAATCAGATAAACAAAAGCAGGCATCGTCTGCATCAAGTCGAGAACAGGACGAAGTATTTTCTCTGCACGCGGACTGTTTGCCGTCCACACTCCTAAAGGTACACCAACAATCAGAGCCAGACAGGTAGATGAAAAAACGAGAGCCAGGGTTTGCATAGTAGCCTCCCAAAATCCCATTCCATAAATCAGTAATAATCCTAATGCGGTGAAAATTGCCGTACCACGTCCTGCCTTCATCCATGCGAGTGCAGCAAGCACTAGAATGGTTATATAAAAAGGTATTCCAAAAAGTACGTGTTGGAATCCTATAATAAAACTACCGATGCCTGCATTCACGGCATCAAAGAAAGTGGAAAAATGTACCATCATCCAATTGATGGCCATCTCTATATATTGTCCTATATTTATCATAAATCTATTGCGTTTTGAATTATTTCGTTTATTTCTTCTTTATCTTTCCCCGTCACTTCGATGATTAAGGAGGAAAGCGGGATTGTTCCTAAAAACTCATGCGTCTCATCAATCACCCATACCGGCGAATTGCTCTTTGTCATTAAAGGAAGTATATCCTCCAACACTGTATCCTCCAATACAGAATGTACTTCTGTACGCACAATCGTTTCAATGGATTTTTCCTGTCTGCTACGTAACTTAAGCAGGTCGTTCAGACGTACTTCTCCGACCAGTTTATCATCGGCGTCTATGACAGGTAATACGGTGATATTCTTCGCACGCATCTTACGAATCAATACTTCAGGTCCCTCTTTCTTCAGACGGGCCACCAGTGGTTTGTCAATCATTAAAGAAGAAGCGGTGATAATTTTACTCCTGTCCACGTTTTCAACAAAACGGGCTACATAATCGTTAGCCGGTTCGGTCAGTATTTCTTCTGAAGTACCTACCTGCACCACCTCTCCGTCTTTCATAATGGCAATACGGTCGCCCAGTTTAATCGCTTCACTCAAGTCATGGGTAATAAAGACAATTGTTTTTTTCATCTTCGACTGCAAAGCCAGCAGTTCATCCTGCATTTGCACACGAATCAGAGGATCGAGCGCAGAGAAAGCCTCATCCATTAAAAGCACTTCGGGATTATTAGCCAGAGCACGGGCCAGTCCGACACGCTGTTGCATTCCACCGGAAAGCTCGCCCACCATCTGATTTTCATATCCTTTCAATCCGACAAGCTTCATACTTTCCATCGCTTTCTTCTCACGTTCCTCTTTCTTCACTCCCTGAAGTTCGAGACCGAACGCGATATTGCTCAATACGGAACGGTGAGGTAACAGACCGAAATTCTGGAAAACCATCGCCAACTCTTTCCGGCGAACTTGCAATAACTCTTTTTCGGATATTTTAGATATATCTACTCCGTTTACAAGCACTTGTCCGGCAGTAGGACGTATCAGACGATTGATACAACGCAGTAATGTCGATTTTCCACTTCCCGAGAGTCCCATTATCACAAAAAACTCTCCTTCATTAATTGAAAGATTGGCATCTTTCACTCCTACCGTACAACCGGTATCTTTCAGAATTTCCTCTTTACTCTTATCTTTTTTCAACATCTTGAGTGCTTTCTGCTTCTCGTGACCAAAGATAAGGTACAAATCCTTTATTTCTATTTTACTCATATAATATATTGGTTTAGATTATAATAGTTGTTTTGTTTTCAACTGCCGCGTTCCTCATTCTCACTTACGATAAACAAGTTGAATGTTCGCATGGTTCAATCATGTCACATGACAACATGACGATCCGACGTTTTTTAAAATGGTTTAAAAAGACAGACTGAGTAGTTTAAAAGGAATAGAATTTGATAAGATTATCCTCTCAATGAACAGTAGAAAACAGTATTTTCATAAATAAATAACAGTCTGTTCTTGCATATTGTTGGCACAAAGATAAGGAAAATAGATTAAATATGCAAATTTCATTCAGATACGGAGTAATTCCAAAGATGCTTTTTCAAGTCTACGCATCCATTTTGCTTGAAAGAGATCCCTTCTTCCAACAAGAGTTGTTTCTGCTCTGTCCAACCCGGAACAAGGCGTCCCGATGCATTGACAACCCGGTGACAAGGCACAGATAAATCATCCGGAATCTGTTTCAAAGCACGCCCCACCATACGGGAACATTGAGGCATTCCCAATAATGCGGCAATTCCCCCATAGGTAGAAACTTTACCTACCGGAATTTCCCGAACAACCTGATACACCTCTTGACAAAAGGATGCGGAGAGACTCGCTTTGTCTACTTTATAATCTTTCATCACTCAAACATTACTTTATTTCAGTTCCAAAACTAGATAAAAAGGAAAGAATTTGCAAATAATAAAAGTATTTCAAATAAAATATGCAACTTTATTTGCTTTATTTACAAATAATCCCGACCTTTGTACCCATTAAAAGCAACCCTATTATTAACAAAACAAGCACTGCTGTTATGAAAAAGAAGACAATTCTATTCGCTTCTTGTTTATTTGGAGTATTCGCTTTCAGCTCCTGTGAGAAGAACCTTTATGATGAAAGTAAACAACCCGAAAAAGAAATTCAAGTAAAAGACCTGAATATACCCGCAGGCTTTCAATGGAAATTAACTCAAGTAGCCGCAGGAACAGTAGCTGCTACTACCCCCACTATGGTTTCCTTCTTTTTGGATGAAGCATGTAGTAAAGAAGAGAAAATAGCCGACATTCCTGTAGATACAGAAATTTCAAGTCTCCCTTTGAGCATCCCAACCTACGTAAATACATTGTATGCCCAGTACAAAACCAGCACCAATGAAATCAAAAAAGTAGCCATACCTGTAAATGCAGATAGAAGTTTCTCACTGAACATTGCTAATGATGCCAAATCCAAATCTAACACCACCCGGTCAATCACTCGTGGGCATGATATAGAAGATGACATCCAATTGTCAAAAGGAGTCATTTCTCATCCCAAAGATGGTTGGGGAACAATCATGTTTGAAGACCAATTCCCATCATTAGGAGATTATGACTTTAATGATTTTGTAGTCAATTATAAGGTGCAGTTCCAAGGTATTAAAAAGGTTGACAAAAAATACACTGCGCAGTATATACAAATAGGATTACGTCTAAAAGCTATCGGAGGAATATTCCCTTATTCTCCTTATTTAAGACTGAAAGAAATAGATTCTGACGAAGTGGAAAGTATAGAAGTTTATGAAACTAAAAACGTGATTCCTGCGATCGACGGAGTAGATCTTGTCCCCAATAAACATCTTATCATTGATTACAGCCCTTTAATTAAGAATCTGGCTAAACCTGCAGGCAGCCAATATTATAATACAGAAAAGAATGCTTTGGTAGCAACAAGTGATTTACCGGAGATCAATATTCTGATCACCCTAAAGAAGAGAAAAGAAGTAAAGGAAATATTAGAAGGCGATGAATTCGACTTGTATTTAAAACGTAATGATAGCGGAACAGAAATCCATATGAATGGTATTGAACCGATCACTTACCAATATCCATTCAATGATAAAAATCTGCTACCGGTATATACAAACGGGGACGAAGAAGATGATAATTATTATTTTAGTGCAGGACGCCTGATTTGGGGATTAAGAGTACCAGGCAACGCAGCACATGCTATTGAAAAAGCTAATTTCTTGGAAGCCTATAAAGGATTCGCAAAATGGGCGCAAAGTAGTGGCAAAAACGAACAAAACTGGTATAATCAAGGAAACGCAGATAAAAGTTTATTGATTCATAACTAACACATATCAATAAATCCCGGTAAACATTGAAAATTCAAGTTACCGGGATTTATTGTATTCTGACGTGAATAGTTTTGATTCTATCCTTTCCTTTTCAGCAAATCTGTCGGACTTTCACCAAACTGCTCTCTATAACATTTGGTAAAATAAGAAGGAGAACTAAAACCGACTTCATAACCAATCTCCGCCACTGTCATATCTGACGAAGCAAGCAGGGAAGCAGCCTTCTTCAAGCGAGCGATGCGAAGCAATTCATTCGGAGAATAATTAGTCAGGGATTTTATTTTGCGATAGAGTTGCACACGACTTAATCCCATATCCTTACCCAAATCCTCTACATTCAAATTTGAATCTCCCATCTTTGCTTCAATTAAAGCCTTGAATTTTTCCACAAAGTCTTTATCCATATCACAGACATCCTCTTTCGCCAACGTTTGTCCGTCACCAAAGAACTGTTTCAGGCGGCGATGTGAATCTATCAGATTACGAACGCGTGCCAACAGCAATTGCGAACTGAAGGGCTTGGAGATATAAGAATCCGCACCTCCGTCATATCCCTGAATCCGTTGTTCATCCAAAGAACAGGCTGTCAATAGGATGACAGGGATATGGCAGGTTTGCAGTTCGCTTTTCAGCCGACGGCAACACTCTATTCCATCAATACCAGGCATCATCACATCAGAGATTATCAAGTCCGGAACATATTTCATTGCTTTGCGGATACCCTCCGAACCGTCTGCTGCTTCAATAACAGTATAATCGGTATGGAGTAATCCGCGTACATACGAACGGATATCTGCATTATCATCAATTACCAAAACAGAAGGTTTGGAAGAATCATAGCCTTTTTCCAGTTCCTCTTCTTCGACAGCTAAAGTTTCATTCAGGTTGGAAGAGGCAGGAGAACCGGGAGAAGCAGGATTTAAAGGAACTGCAGAGATTGATGACTTTAGAGAATCTTCGGCCAGAATAGTCTCACAAGTCTGTACCGGTAAATCAACGGTAAAGACAGTGCCCTGCTTTTCATCACTTTCCACAGAAATTGTACCTTTATGCAATTCAACGAAAGCTTTAACCAGTGCAAGCCCGATTCCCGAACCGGCGTGGTGCATGTCTATTTTATAAAAACGATCGAAAATACTCCGGATATGTTCGGCGGAAATCATTGAACCGGTATTGGCAACAGTAAAACGAATCCAGCGAGTATCCTCTTTCGTCAAGGAAGATAAACGAACCGTTATCTTTCCATTTTCCGGTGTGAACTTGAACGCGTTGGAAAGCAGATTAAAATAAATACGTTCCAACTTTTCCATATCCGCCAACGTATGGTAATCCGTATCCGGCATATTATCAAAAGAGAAATGAATGTGTTTCTTCCGGGCGGCTGCAAGGAATGATTCGTTCCAGCCCTCAAAAGAGGAAAGAACATCTACCTGAACTGGTGTATATTCCATCTTACCGTTCTCGTATTTACGGAAATCCAGAATCTGATTAACAAGACGCAAAAGGATATTCACGTTTCGTTGAATCAGCATCAACATTCGATGCTGATCTCCACTTAGTGTATGATCGGCCAATAAATGTTCTACCGGATCGGCAACCAATGTCAGCGGAGTACGGAAATCGTGAGATATATTTGTGAAGAACACCAGTTTGGCATGCGTTGCCTCTTCCAGTTGATGAGAAAGCTGGATGAGCTGATCCCGTTGCTCTTCCAGTTTGTCCCGCTGTTCTTCTAATTGGTCGCGTTGTTCCTCTAACTTGTCCCGCTGCTCTTCCAACTGTTTCTTCTGCTCGGAAAGTTCCTTATTCAGACGATTTTTAGCACGGAGAGATTTATAGACTACCAATAATAAACCTGCCACCAATAGAAGAATAACCAAACCACCATACATCACCACCTGCTGTGTAGCAACCCGAGACAGATATCCGCCGATACGTCCGTTCAATGTTTCAATCTTCTGATCCAGTTCCGAGATATGAGTCGTCTGAAGTTGCATGACATGCGCATTTGTACGGTCGACCACCGCAGTGTTCATGACCGTTTCCCGGGGATAAGGCTTTTTCTCAAGGATATTCATTGCCAGTTGCATCACTTTGTCGCCATTGGTCGGATAAATAAAAGTAGCATTCAACACACTGTCGAGCACCATTTCCAATCCGTTACCTTTGCCGGGGAGAGCATCGATACCGACAAAAATCATTTCCTTCTCCCGTCCCACTTTCTTTGCAGCCTGATAAGCTCCCGGAGCAATACGGTCATTATGCGCATACACGGCGTCTATCTTCGGATGCCGACGGAGCATACTATCCATTTCCACTTCCGCCGGTTCACGCTCCCACGCAGCATCCGCTTTATCAATCAGTTTGATATCCGGAAAGTTACTGATAGCAGCCATAAATCCTTGATGGCGTTCCATGGCAGGAGTTGAGCCGCCCAGTCCGGTAAGTTCCACCACATTCCCTTTTCCTTTCAGGCTTGACGCAATATAATTACCTACCGCACGTCCTATTTCATAATTGTCGGCACCGATATAGGCAGTATATTTATCAGAAAGAATCTTCCGGTCTACCAGGATGACAGGTATTCCCTTTTGATAGGCTTCCTCTACAATCGGAGTCATGGGGGCCGCTTCGTTGGCAGAGATAATCAATAAGTCAACCCCTTCATCTATAAAATAATGAACGTCTTCCGCCTGTTTACGATTATCATCCGCAGCCGACCGGATTTCAACCGATACTCCATCATAAAACATTGCTTCGCGGAGAATTTCATCATTCATCTTATGCCGCCAGGAGTCATCGCTGCATTGCGCCACCCCGATACGGAAACGCGGTGCATCCTGCCGACAAGCCGTCATGCCAAGAAGACAGAGCAAGACTGCTATCCACTTCGTATATCCCATCATTCTAATCATTCTCATTTTTTTCGTATTTCTTTCTATGACCCAAATGGACGATTGAGAACAAAAATAAGAAATAAAACTGTGAGTATGCTATCTATCACCCAATAATTCTCATCATTACCCTCCAAAGAAATGCAAAACAGTTCCCAATATTCAACCGGAAATTATTAACAAAAGTATAAAGCGTAAGACAAACACTCAATAAATGTTATAAAACATCTCTTTTTATTTGGATTATTTGCAGATTTAGCAGAAGTCCGTATCTTTGCAATGTGTTTTTCATAGTATTAGATTTAAGGTTAACAAAGGTTGGAGCAAGGCGTTGCTCCTTTTTTTATGTCCCTACCTCTCATATCATACGAATCATGCAAAAAGAAGAAGAGGTATATTCCCACGAATGAGATATACCTCTATATTTACTTTCCATCAAACAATTACATTAGTCTGTCTTTCAAAACCTGCGGAAGTTCAGGCATTGCACCGCTTTGCGTGCAGACATAAGCAGAAACTTCAACAGCAAGTTTGTGAGCTTCGGGAACCGGTTTTCCATTCAAAATGGAAGCACAGAAAGCAGCCGTAAAGGAATCACCTGCCCCCACCGTATCGGCAACCGGAACCCTCGGTGTCTCCTGGAAAGAGACAACACCCGGGGTAAACACATAACTGCCATTAATTCCGCAAGTCAGAATCAACATCTTCAGGTTATATTTCGCCAACAGAATCCAGCATTTGTCCTGCAAGTCGATGCCGGGATAACCAAACATACGGCTGATGGTCACCAGTTCTTCGTCGTTTATCTTCAGAATGTTGCAACGGCGGAAAGATTCACGCAACACCTCTTTGGTGTAGAAGTCCTGGCGGAGATTAATATCAAAGATTTTCAGTTGTCCGTCTATGTCGGGCATCGTATCCAGAAAACGGTTGATAGTGGCACGGCTCACTTCATTACGTTGAGCCAGGGAACCGAAGCAAACGGCACGCGTACTCAATGCCAAACGTTTCAGTTCATCCGTAAAAGGTATGTTATCCCATGCCACTCCTTCTTTGATTTCGTAACAAGGCACCCCCTCGTTATCCAGTGTCACCTGTACCGTACCGGTAGGATAATCCACTTGTTCAATCTGCGTTTTCAGTTTCTTCTCGTTGAATACGTTCAGAATCTCGTCTCCCAACTCATCTTTGCCAACGGCACTCACCACGCGACTGTCAAAACCAAACTGTGATACATGATAAGCAAAGTTTGCCGGAGCACCACCTATTTTCTTTCCTTCGGGCAACACATCCCAAAGTGCCTCGCCCATTCCTACGATTATATTATTCATGATCTACGGATTTTATTGTTTCCAAAGTTATAAAATTATTTTTTAATACGGAACGTATAGAACAAGAGATAAAGCACGCCCACTGTCATTACGGCTACTGCCCCACTCTGTCCCATGGCATCGGATGCTACTCCCATAGCCAACGGAAATACCGTGCCGCCGAACAGTCCCATAATCATCAGACCGGAAACTTCATTTTTCTTACCCGGCAGGTAAAGCAATGCCTGCGAGAAGACTACGGAGAACACATTGGAGTTACCGAAACCAATCAGACCGATGCATACATAAATCATTGTCTTGTCATGGAATATAAACAAACCTGCCATCGCTATCAGCATCATCACAACACTAATGCCGAAGAAAGACTTCGGTGACATCTTACGTAAAATGAAAGAACCGAGGAAGCAGCCTGCCGTACGAAAGATAAAATAAAGGCTTGTTGCAAAAGCCGCATCGTCGAGTCCCATGCCGAGACGTTCCATCAAAATCTTGGGGGCAGTGGTGTTTGTACCCACATCAATTCCAACGTGACACATGATACCGATAAAAGAAAGCAGGATAAACGGTTTGCCAAGCAAAGCGAGACATTGTCCGAAAGTAGACGGTTTGCCTTCTTCTTTTTCCTCTTTAATCTGTGTGACATTGAGCAACAGGATAGCAATAACGGCTACAATCATGTAAATCGGGAACAGGATGCGCCAGCCTAAATCGAAAGTCGGAATGGCTTGTGTCGCTCCCCACATGGCAATATAAGGAGCAAGGAAAGAGGCAATGGCTTTCACAAACTGCCCGAAAGTCAGGCTGCTTGCCAAACGGTCGCCACGTACGATGTTAGAAAGCAACGGATTCAGGGAAGTCTGCATCAACGCGTTTCCGATGCCCAGAAGGGAGAAAGAAATCAGCATCAGCATATAACTGTCTCCGAAAACCGGTAATAACAAAGAAGCAAAAGTCACAAGCAAACTAAGCAATACGGTTTTCTTCTGACCGATGCGGCTCATCAACATGCCTGTGGGCACGGAGAAGATGAGGAACCAGAAGAATACCAGTGAAGGGAAGATATTCGCCTGCGAGTCCGACAAACCGAGGTCTGCCTTTACATAATTGGAGGCAATGCCTACCAGGTCAACAAATCCCATGGCGAAGAAGCAAAGCATCACCGGGATTAGTTTGGAAAGGGAAGAGTTTTTACTGTTTTCCATTGTTTTTTTTTATCTAAATATGTTATCATCATTAGTTTATATCATAAATCTAGGCACGGATTAAGCGGATTACACGGCTTCTCGAATGATGGCTGTCAGATAGCAACCGTGTAATCCGCGTAATCCGTGCCTAATAATATAAAATTATATTTTGCATGAGTACTTATTCTATTTATATCATGCAGTTATATGATTCAATTTACAATCTGCTGTTAGTCGTGTGGGTACTACCGTTAGTTATCTGTTCGTCGCCTATATGAATTACGCTCTCCTTATTGCATCAATACCTCAAGCCTACGGTATCTTTATCTTAAACCTACGGCATAGTAACCTTGAAGCTACGGTATTACTAACTTACCACGGCCGTGGTAGGAATTCGTCATGGCTGTGGGAAGATCTTTCCACGGCCATGGTAGGAACTCGTCACGGCCGTGACGAATCAGTAATACCGTAGGTTTAACACAAGTATATCCCTACTATCCACCTACTATCCCTTAAGGAAAGACGTATTCATCCATAGGGAAACATACAAAGAGCGCATAGGGCGAACAAGAGATATTTATGGCTTCAACTTATGGACCACAAACGAATCTACTTTATAAGCTCCTCCTTTACTGTAAAAATCGATATGATTGTAAGGTTCCGAAGGGAATACCTGATTGGTCATCACAAAACGTCCACCATCTCCAAAGGCTTCCACACTGGATTTATCCACAAACAGACGGAGTTTCAATGCCTCTTTGCCGCCTTGTTCCTCGTTTCCACCTTGTTCAATTGCTGTCCAGGTCAACATCGGGAAATTCTCATTGAAGCTGACCTCTCCGCTCTTGCGACGATCCATTGAGAATTTCTTTTCTTTCATGTCATACTGCATATCCACTTCTTCGCCTTTGTCATTGTAGAGACGGAAGCCGATTACGTCTGCATGTTGATTTTCAATCGTCAGTTCTATTTCGTATGCACCGTCATTGCTGGGAATCATTTCTTTAATTGTGCGTGTTCCGTTTACTTTGAACGAGCGTTTCTTGGAAGCATCACGCAAAGCCAGCAGTTCGGGAGAGGGAGCTGATTGGAGGTAAGTCTCACCATCTACGGTAAACAGGCTCAAGTCGCGGGGAACGGAGTTCGGGCTACGGTATTGGGAGGTAGGAACATCGTTGGCGTATTGCCAGTTGCTCATCCATGCGATAGCGATGCGGCGGTTGTCGGGAGCATCACTCCAAGTCACGGTGGCATAATGGTCTTTTCCCCAGTCCATCCATTTGGTTTTGGAGGGTGATTCGTTTACAAACTCTTTTCCGTTGAAGGAGCCTACAAAATATTGAGTAGCACTTCCTCCGAAAGGACCTCCGGGATTCAAATTACAAAGCAGCACCCATTTCTTATCATTGGTACCTTCTACTGGAAGTTCAAACAAATCGGGACATTCCCAAACACCACCATGTGCACCTTGCCCTTCACCGAAACGACTTTCAAAGGTCCAATCTTTCAGATTAGGAGAAGAGAATATCTGCATCTCCTGCCCTACTGCTAATACCATGATCCAGCGTTTGGTGCTTTCATACCAAAATACTTTCGGGTCGCGGAAGTCACGCGCTTCGGACGTCAGTACCGGATTATTCTCATATTTGGTGAAAGTACGTCCGTTGTCAGTACTGTAAGCAATGCTTTGTACTTGTCGGTCACTGTTTTGTGTATAGATGGCGATAATGGCACCTGCACCAAAACCAGCTGTATTATCAAAATCGACAACTGCCGAGCCACTGAAAATTGTCCCCAATGCATCGGGAGCAATAGCTACAGGAAGATGTTTCCAGTTTACAAGATCTTGGCTGATAGCATGTCCCCAACTCATATTTCCCCATTTGGAACCATAAGGATTGTATTGATAGAAAAGGTGGTATTCACCGTCTTTATATACCATTCCATTAGGATCATTCATCCACCCATAAAGAGGTGAGAAATGATAAGTAGGACGGAACTTTTCACGGTTGCCCGTATCGAACGTGTCGGACAATTTCATTTCCTTGCAACAAACAGCAGAAAGTTTCCCCCGTATAGGATCATTCGAGCCTAATTTAAATTTCAACAGTATGTTTTTACCAGCATAAGCCGAAAGATCCAGCGGAACAAAATAGTCCACTCTGTTCACTGCCAGACGAACATCCGCAACATTCACCTCTTTATTATTAACGATCATGCTGACACGTACATCAGGCATTACCTCCTCTACAGGTAAAAGCAAATAACGTTGATTTGTATTTATCTGTACCAGGCAATGTCCTTCACCCAAATCTTTTATTAATAAGGAAGAAGTATCGGCCGAAGCATCCAAAAATGAGAAAATCATCATAACCAGAATAGTCAAAAAGGTCTGTACTTGTTTAAACGAGAATAATACATTCATGTCAGATGGTATTAGAGTTAATTATTAATATTCAATGTCTTCTATTTGTCACCATGCAAAGATAGGTGCAACGGATAGTTACACCTATCACTTTTGTTTCAAAAGATAAAAAAAATGTTACCGATCTATTTCTTAGCGCTTAGATAATGTAATATATTCTTCGTCATGAGCACAATATTATCTTGATAAACGTTTATATTACTATTCTGATTCCATTCGTAAGCAGCCAGACCGAGAGCTATACATGTACCTTGATATTCCGCTGTCGGAGCAAACTCTACCATTCCGGCACAACAATAATCCGTTACGTGTCCCCAAGTCGCCAAAACGGTAGCTTTATTTTCTTCTTCAAACGCTTTCACCACATTTCCTGCATTGGGATAAAGAGCGGGGAAGCCATAAGAATTCAAGTCCCACATACAGTTATGGTCTTCACGCCGTCCAGGCCCGATCAACGGGAATGTTTCATGGGGGAATTGGGAAGAAGTAACCATACCAGCAAAAACCGGATGAGCCCGATGATCATACTCCATTCCGATATTGGCATTAATTGTCCAAATGTCTGCCCCATCTCCTCCTTCACCATCTGCAAATATTCCTGGTAGCCGTTCGGTACGTCCAAATGGTACAACCAATTGAGTCGCATGATTGCTTAAGAACAGATTTCCGCCATTCTTATAATAAGTAGCCAACGCGGCAATTGCATCAGCAGACAAAGGTAATTTATCCCATCCTGCTCCAATGCCGACACGGTCTATATGTACCCAAATAACATCATAAGCAGAAAGGTCCTCATCAGTCAATGTAGCGGAAGTAATGACTTTACCATTTACAAATTGCTTCTTGAACCACGCATAGGAAGCTTTTTCATCATCATCTTCTATCTCTTCGGGAGTATCATACGTTATCACGTAAGCTGCATTTGTCAAATCCTGCGCTTCGGAAGGTTTCACCTTTATATTTTCTTCCGTCACTCCACAATCTATCACTTCGGACGACTCGCTGATATAAAATATCTGATTGCTGCTCGTATTCTCTATCGTGAAACTTGCGAAACGATTATTTTCACCTTCCGCAGCATTTACAGTCACAGGGTTTTCTATATTGTCACTCCAAGACACCTGAATGGTGTTCGATGTGAAATGATTATATTCGTCTTTCACATGAATCACGCCATAGTCTGCTTCTTTGCCATTGAGTTGATTTTCGCTTCTGTTTACAGTGAACAAGTTATCGCTTATCAGATTGTTTTGTCCGCTTATATCAAAGAAAGTCATTTTGTTTCCTGTAAATTCATTATCCGAGATATTCACCCGGTTACAACCTATAAAATTAGCACAGCGATCATCATTTGCCGTTAGTTTGTTGTGAGAAAATATCAGATTACTTTCTCCGGAAATACGTGCCGTTACACCGCCCTGTGTTGAGCCGAATACAGAATTGGTTACCATATTCTGTATGCCACCATTCATATCAATGCCATTCACTACATCGGTTGCATCTATCCGAGCTAATGTTATGGCGTCACACCCTTGGAGTTTAATGCCCTGGTACATATTTTCCATTTTAATATTGAAGAAGTGCAGGCGGTCATTATCATGTTCTACATAAATTCCGGTTCCCTGATGGTCCCCCTTCCCCACAAGCGTAAGTCCGTTTACCTCCACACCGCTAATGCGGTTTTTGCGTCCGTCTATATCGGCAACAGGGGCAACGTGTAACGCATATTCGGCATTTCCAAGCACCAGACGACTTTCCCGCGTATCGGCAGCAGCAGTAACCGCTTCATCGTTCACACCTTTCAATGTTACGAAATTACGCGTAAGTTGAATGGGACTATCCAAACGAAAAGTACCTTCGGGAATAAGTATCGTTCCTCCCTCGGGCGGAAGATCGGCTATAATAGCATTTATAAGATCAGCACAATCAGTGGACCCATCGGTTGGAAGTCCGAATTGGGTTATGTCTATAATCTTCTGACCGTTACATTCATCACAGAGAGTATAGGTATCGTCATTGCTGCAAGATGTGCCCAACATCAGGAGCATTCCGCTTATTAAGAATTTATTTATCTTCATGGTGTTACTATATTAATAATGGTGTATGTTGAGGAGGTTATTCTACTATGCTCACCTTATCAGATGATACACAATTAGAAACTTCAGTTCCTGAGTTCACCAGGAATACCCGATAACTCTCCAAATTATCTATAAAGCAGTTTTTGAACACATTTCCTGTTCCTTGAGTAGCATTTACGGCCACAGCATCAGTATAAGCCCATTCACATGACAAACTGTTGGATACAAACATATTGTTGTTACCCTTTACATTGATTATGCCAAAGTCATCACCATGGTCGAGCATCTGATTTTGAAGAGCTCCGGTAAGCCAAAAAATATTCTTATTTACCCGATTATCATTACCACTCAACACGAGAATACCATTGTAGTAGCTTTTAAAATTATTACCTTCAACAATACAGTTATTACAACCATCAAGCACTAAATTTTCACGCCCGTCAGGATAGACCTGATTATTAACAAACGAAAGTTTGTTCACTCCCTGCGCCTTACAGGTTATGCCAGTGGGCTGAGCACCCAGTTGGCAATTCTTGATATTAATATTCTCGCCACCAATCAGCACCATACTATTGGGAAGCTCACATACCCAGCAATTGATTATCTGCATGTTTTTCGCTTGTTCTATCTTGACGCCTGTATGCAAATTTATACCAATAATATTAGAAAGCATTCCATCATCACTCGTACCGGCAAAGTGTATGCCGATGTTCTTAGCTTCCGTACCACCGGACACCATCAGGTTCATAATCTTTACACCCTTCACGCCTGTCTCTACTTTTATAGCAGCTTCGGCATTACGCGCCACCAATTTACTTCCGCCACCAGGGCCCAACAACTCATTTATTCCATTCACATCAATATTGCTACGCATACCGGGATTCAACCCTTTGAATGTCACATTGTGCTTATTAATCACAATGGGAGCGTCGAGCACAAAATCACCTTCAGGAATAACCACTACTCCCCCTTCGGAAGGCAAGGAAGCAATAGCACTATTAATGGCTTTCGAACAATCCGTCTTTCCATCGCCAACAGCTCCGAATGTGGTAACATCGCCTTCGATTTCAGTATGAGTGCCATAACACAACAGATTATCATCACTATCGCAAGCCGTGAACAAACACAGACAGAAAGTGCTAAGCAAATATCTTTTTATTTTCATCATATTTATATTTAAGGAATTTATACTAGTTAAACTTACCATATCCGGGATTCTGCACATAATTGCCTTCAGAGAAGTTATATTGTGCATTGGGAATAGGCAAATATTCATCTCTACCACGAACAAAGCGAGCACCACGATAATAAACGCGCTTATTCTGCTCCACACTAATGTAACTGTTCATGGTTTCCGCAGCAATCCCCCAACGTACCAAGTCGAAGAAACGGTCACCTTCCATAGCAAACTCCATACGGCGTTCCCAACGTAATGCCTTGCGGGCAAAGTCCTGACTCCAGCCCTCAGCAGGATATTCGCCTATCAGATAATTAGCTGCATCCTGTTCGGAATGTTTAAAGTCTTTTACATAAGGACTATTTTTGGCACGCAGACGAATACGGTTAATAATTTTGCGAGCCTCTTCCAGTCCGGTAGCTTCGCCAATCTCTATCAAGGCTTCAGCCTTCCATAACAATACATCAGCATAGCGGATTATCTGCCAGTTGAGATGAGAAGCTCCCCAAGGCCAACCTTGGAACATATCTTCACTTTCAGGCGAGATGTAGAAGCGCTTTGTACAATTAAAGCCATATTCACCGCTGTTACGTATCCAGTTTGCTTTACAAGGCTCAACGGTATATGTTTTCCAAGTGATACCAGGACGACCGGTAACGAAATCCAAACGAGGATCCACAGTTGCATCAATGTTGGTGAGCTCACTTCCTTCGTATATTCCATAGTCATCGGCGTTGAAAGTATCAAACAAAGGCAATCCATAGTTATCTGTCTTATAGGCATTGATCAAGTTCTGACTGGGTAAGAAAAATCCGTCACCACCATAAGGACCTTTAGGAGCATTCAACAGATTACTCCAGTTTATATTCCCGGCACCATCGGTTTCATCATCCATCGAATATTGTACGGCAAACACAGACTCTACCCCATTTTCATATTCCAATTGATCAAGTTTCTGAAAATCGTTCAAAAGAGTATATGCCTTTCCTTGCGCACCTACTTTGTCGCAAAGAGTCACCACTTCAGCTAACAATTGTTTATCAATAGCAACCACTTGGTTATTATCATCTTGTCGGTAAGCCTGATAAAGTCTAGCTTTGGCAGCATAAGCATAAGCAATGTTCTTAGTGACACGCCCTACTTGAGATTGAGTATCAGGCAAATCGTTAGCAGCATCAAGAAATTCTTGTGCTATTTTACCCAGAAGTTCTTCACGGGTAAACTGATTGTTGGGAATGTACTTATAGTCATCATTTTCCACATTCTCATCAAAATAAGGTACTTGCTTGAAAAGGCGAACCAGTTCAAAGAAGAAGTGTGCACGAATCACTTTCATTTCGGCTTTACGACTTTTAATCATCGGCAAAGCGTTCTCATCAAGCGTATTCATTACCCGCAATGCGCTGTTACAACGTTGCAAGCAACAATAAAGTTGAAACCATTTTTCGTCGGCATTGCCCCATGTAGCATCTATTTTAAAGGTTTCAAGCAGCGTACAAAAGTCTCCATCATTTACACCGCCACCACCTTTGTAGGCATTATCCGAACGTACTTCACCATACGTCCAATTGGTCATCGGCACCCAGTGCATATCACGATTAGGACCTTTCAATCCTGCATAAGCTGAAGTAACCAAAAGCTCTACACCATCGGCCGATGATAACAAATCGTCATTGAGTGTACCCTGAGGTTTAATATCTAGAAAACGACTCTCATCGCAACTTGCCAATAGTGCCATCACACCTACTGCAAAGATATATTTCAATTTCATAATGTTCTGTATTTAGGATAAAAATTAAAAACCAAGTGATAGACCGAATGTATAGGTACGAGGTTGGGGATATGGATAGCCCAATCCTTCCGGGTCGGCACCAGTATAATTAGTCAGCGTAAAAACGTTCTGTGCTTGCAGATACAAACGCAAATTGGAAAGATGCGCTTTCTTAATCCACTTATCCGGGAAAGTATAACCCACAGTTAGAGTTTTCAACTTCACATAAGAACCATCTTCAATAAAGAAAGTGGAACTGCGTGTTTCTACATTATTATCAACCACAGTCAATGCAGGGATATCACAATTATAAACTCCGGTTTGCTCATAAGCATTCCAAGCATGCATTGCATCCATCAAACGTACAGAGTGATTACCTGTCCAACCTTGAAAAAGGTCGGTATAAAACTTGGAATTGTTCCATGCATCGCGAATCATACCATTGAAGAATACAGAAAGGTCAAATCCTTTGTAAGATGCACCGATGTTCAAACCACCAATAAATCTAGGTTGGTCACTCCCTTGCCAATCCATATCAGCAGTATTGATAATGTTATCACCGTTAAGGTCTTTGTAGCGAATACGCCCTACGCCGGGAGCACCAATCTGTACATCATATTTGCTTAGGTATTCATATACCTCCTGTTTTGTTTTGAATACACCATCAGCTTTATAGGACATCCATGATCCGTAAGGTTGACCTACAATAGTTTTGTCCACACCATTACCACCTCCCCAAGTATATTTGATTACATCCGGAAGTTCGGTAATTTCATTTTTATAATAGGAAAGGTTGAACGAAATATCATACTTGAAATCCTTTATTTCATCTCGCCAAGTAAAGGTTGCTTCCACACCGCTATTATCCATACTGGCAGCATTGTACCATTTATATCCACCTTCACCGATCACTCCTATATAAGGTTTCTGGATTAACATACCAGTAGTCTTTTTTTGAAAATAATCCAGTGTCAGTCCCAAACGGTTGTCAAAGAAAGCAGCATCAATACCAAAGTTCAGTTGTTTGGTCTCTTCCCATTTCAGGTCGTTGTTACCCGAACGGTCTTTCTGTACTCCGGGCAATACCGTTGTACCATCCCCATTGAAATTGTATGAGCCATTGGACATGTTAGTGTAATAGAGGTTGTAAGTAGCATTGTTATCAATCTGATCATTACCATTTATCCCCCACGATGCACGCAATTTAAGATCTGAAAGCCAGTTTTGCGTACATTCCATAAATTTTTCACGCGATACTCTCCAACCGGCAGATACTGAAGGAAAGATAGCAGAATTATTCCCTTTACCGAAACGTGAAGAAGCATCACGACGCACTGTTCCTGATATAAGGTATTTATCATCAAACGCATAGTTCACCTTACCAAAGTAAGAGACCATAGCATAGGTAGAAGCATTGTTACTCACACTTTTTCCTTCAGTTACAGTGTCTAAGTAACGATAATCGAGATCTTCTATCACCAATCCGCGACCATATCCCTGTAAATGTTCACCATTCTCTTTCTTAGCTTCAGTTCCTATCACTGCACTGATATTGTTCTTCCCAAGGTCTATGCTATAATTGGCAGTGTTCGACCATACCCATTGCACGCTATTATCTTGTCGTACGGTCAGTTCATTTACATCTACCTTACGATCGGCTTCACTCCATTTGGGGACGAAAGTTGAGTTGAAACCGGTAGTATAGTTCAAACCAAATTGACTCTTCAACACTAGATTTTTAATGGGTTCCACTTCCAAATAAACATTGCCAAAGATACGCCAACTTTTGTGACGATTATTGGCTTCATTGTCTGTCAAGCGAATGGCATTCGGCTTATCCCCCAATATATCCACATAGCCACCGGCATACCCTCCATTTTCATCATACACAGGAATGGCCGGATGCTGGGCAATAACCAATTCTTCTATACCGGCAGGATTAAGATGCTCCAACCAGTGATTCACCGAAATACTTTCACCCACACGCACTTTACCATCTACAAAGCGAAAATTAGAGGCTAAACGCGAATTAAAACGTTCGTAGTCTGTATTACGGCAAAGACCATCCTGATTCATATAATTTAAGGTAAGAGCCACATTCCCATCCTTAAACCCTTTAGAAAGAGAAAGATTATAATTTTGCATTAAAGCCGTACCAAATATTTCCTTTGCCCAATCAGTGTTGCCCGACTTTATTTTCACTCCATTCTGGTCAAAATAATATTCTTGCAGTTGGGCCTTTTCTCCATTTCCATATACTACACTATTGGGATTGGTTCCAAAAGTATTTTTATAAGCCTGCCAATACACATCACCCCATTGGTAAGCGTCAAGCATATCAATACCACCAGTAAAAGTCTGGGCAGTGAGCGACATATCAAAACTTACTTTTACATCGCCTTCCTTAGCACGTTTTGTGGTGATAATAATGACACCATTGGCAGCTTGCGCACCATAAATGGCAGCCGAAGCTGCATCTTTCAACACCTGAATGGATTCAACATCATTGGATGAGATAATAGAAGCCACATTATCATGTGTCTGAACACCGTCTATTACATAAAGAGGAGAAGAATTGTTGATGGTAGTAATACCACGTAACTTAGTATCTGTGTTACCACCTCCGGGTTTACCATCAGTTGTTACGTTCATACCGGCTACACGTCCCTGCAAACCTGACATCACATTACCAGTAGGTATGTCAGCCACCTCTTTCATCTTCACTACAGCTACCGAACCTGTCAGACTGGCTTTCTTTTCAGCCATATAACCTGTCACAACCACTTCGTCAATCATCTTAGCATCCTCTTCCATCACTATCTTCAATGAAGGTTTAGCGGCAATAATTACTTCTTTATATCCTATATAAGAAATTGCCAATAATGCATTCGTTGGTACACTAAGAGTAAAGTTACCATCCAAATCTGTGATAGTTCCAGTTGATTTAGAATCATTTTGCACTACGGAAGCACCAATAATTGGTTGACCATCAGTCTTTGAAGTAACGTTTCCTTTCACTGTTATGTTTTGCCCCCAAAGGACTGACATGAAAGTAAACAGGAAACAAACGCTACAAAGAAGTTTTTTGTTCTTCATAATACTAAGCATTAGTTTGATGTTATTAAATTAAAAGTACGAATTTTACTAAATCGATGATGCAAATTACGGTTGATTTATATCAAACGACTGAAAAAAATGTTTCAAAGGCTATAACATTTGTTGCATAGAACGCTATTTTATAGGGTTTTATACATTATTCTTCGAAATAGAAGAATTATAGAATATCTATTCTCCAGTAAGTATGGAAAATATTACCTTTGCAGGTGATAAGAACTTAAAAAATGGAGTTAACTACTGGTTGTAGTCAACTGAAAAAATCAACGATATGAAAACAATCTCCAACAAACAACTCACGATTCAAGTATCTCCTCACGGAGCTGAACTCTGCAGCATCGTCGCCAATGGAAAAGAATATCTGTGGCAAGCCGATCCTGCTTTTTGGAAGCGACACTCTCCTGTCCTATTCCCGATTGTAGGGAGCGTATGGGAAAATGAGTATCGGAATGAAGGGATTCCTTATACGCTTACTCAACATGGTTTTGCCCGTGACATGGAATTTACTCTTATTTCTGAAAAAGAGGATGAAGTACGTTACCGCCTTGTCAGCAATGAAGAAACTTTGCATAAATACCCTTTTTCATTCTGTCTGGAAATAGGCTATCGCATCCAGGGAAAGAAAATTGAGGTTATGTGGGAAGTAAAGAATAGCGGTGAAAAGGATATGTATTTTCAGATTGGGGCACATCCAGCTTTCTATTGGCCGGAGTTCGATGCAAGCAATTCTGAAAGAGGGTTCTTCGGATTTGACAAGGAAAACGGTTTGAAATATATTCTCATTTCAGAAAAGGGATGCGCTGATCCTTCCACAGAATATTCTTTAGAGTTGACAGACGGATTATTACCACTGGACACGCATACTTTTGATAAAGATGCTTTGATACTGGAAAATGAACAGGTCCGTAAAGTTACCTTATATAATAAAGAGAAACAGGCTTATCTTAGTTTACATTTTAACGCTCCGGTAGTCGGTCTTTGGTCTCCACCTGCAAAGAATGCTCCTTTCGTCTGCATCGAACCTTGGTACGGACGTTGCGACCGCGCACATTATACTGGTGAATATAAAGATAAGGACTGGATGCAGCACTTACAACCGGAAGAGATATTCCAAGGAGGATATACAATTGAAATTGATGAATAATTGATGAATAAAAAGTAGCTGCCGGATTTCACATCTGACAGCTACTAAATACCTAATTCTAATCTACAAAACCTAACTTATAAATCTAACCTATGAATCCTTAAAAAGCAATCAATACTTGTTGCTTTTACTGAATCTATGCAAACATCTATTGTGTAACTTCTATTTCTATTATAAACCCAACCGATACGCATTGAATGAATCTACTTGAAATGAACCTCCTTTGCTATAAAAACACATACGGTTGTATGGTTCCGATGGAAAGATAAGATTAGTCATTGCTACCTTTCCTCCATTCAGGAATATTTCTACAGAACATTTATCAACAAAGACATCCAACGTATATTTATTCTCTTTCTTTATCGGTGCCCAGGTAGCTAATGCGAAATCATCTATATAATTGATGGAAGTCGTCTTTCTGCGGTCGTGAACCTCTATTTCATGAGGTACACTCTTCTTTCCGAAATCCACGATACCACTTTTCGTCCGGTCCATAACCAATCTCTTTTCCGGAAGATTGAAGTAGATATCCACCTTTTCCCCTTTATCATTAAAGAGGCTGAATCCCATTATCTCCGCTTCTCCGGCGGTAATTTCCAATGCCAGTTCATAAGCACCATCATTATCAGCCAATAAAGAATCAATATGATAATCATTGGCAACCGTAAATGCCGGAATCTCTTTCTTTTCTTTTCGCAGAGTCTTTATCTCCAGTACCGGAGCTGCTGAAAGATAAATTTCACCGTCTTGTGTATAAAGGCTTAACTCACGCGGCAAAGCGTTAGCACTACGAAATTGCTTTGTCGGGACAATATTACAATATTGCCAGTTACTCATCCAAGGAACAGCAATCGTCCGTTCTCCAGTGTTTGAGAAACAAACGGTAGCATAGTGATCTTTGCCCCAATCCAACCATTTCGTGACATTCGACTGACTATCACAACTGAATTTCTTTCCATCAAAGTCTCCTGTAAAGTATTGAGTGGCACTTCCTCCAAAATAACATCCTGGATTGACGTTCACTATCAATGCCCATTTCTTACGGTTCAGATCTCCATCTACCGGAAGTTCCACCATGTCCGGACATTCAAATTGACAAGGTTGCACTCCGTATCCTTCTCCGAAGCTGCTCATATAGTTCCAGTCCTTCAGATTCTTAGAGTCATAGAAACGCATTTCTTTATCGGCGGAGACAATCATCACCCATTTATCTTCCGGTTCATACCGGAACACTTTCGGGTCACGGAAATCTCTCAAACCATCCGCAGGGCACAAGATGGGGTTCTTCTCGTGTTTAGTAAATGTCCGTCCATTATCCTTGCTAAAAGCAAGACATTGGATCTGCCCGTTTTTGTCACTGGCAGAAGTATAAAAAACCAGGATGCTCCCTACTCCATACCCCGCTACATTCTCCTGATCGACAATAGAGCTGCCGGAAAAGATATGTCCCAATGTATCACGGGCAATAGCTGGGGCCAAATGTTCCCAATGTACAAGGTCCTTACTGACAGAATGTCCCCAATGCATATTTCCCCATTTAGAACCGTAAGGGTTATATTGAAAATACAAATGATATTCTCCATCTTTATACACCAATCCGTTGGCATCATTCATCCAGCCATAGAGAGGAGTATGATGGTAAACAGGGCGGAACTTTTCCGTATTGGCTGTATCAAAAGTATCAGATAGCTTGATTTCTTTCCAGCAAAGTGCATCCTTTGATTTATTACGAACACGGACGGTGGCAGCCTTCGCTCCGGCAGGCAAAGCAAAGGGAACAAAATAATCCACTTGAGTCTGTGCCAGACGAATATCCATATCGGTATCCGCAGCCTCTCCGGTATCAAGCAGAACCTGACTTTCCGCAGCTTCCTCTTCTATAGGAAGCAATATATAATTAGTCGGATTGGTGATATGGATGACAGTCAGGCTATCGCTTTTCTGTTCCAAGGTCAACTTGCTTTTTGTTGTGTGGCAATAAGTCAGTCCGTAAGAGACTGCTAACGCAAGTATTGCACCTTTACATAGTTTCATCCAAGGGTTTGTTTTCATGGCAACAAAGTATTCCTAGTTTATACAAGCTTTTAATCTAAAATAGACGAAGGCAAAGATAGGGGGTATCTTCGCCTTCGTCTATAAACTTTGTTTCAAAGGGTATCAAATTTGATACAAATCCTAAGAATTTTCTTTTTATCATCCAAAAATAAAGACCTGCAACCTCTTTGTTTTCCTGAATTTATTTTTCTACTTTTGAAGCAAATCTTTATTCTTCTACTTATGCCAGCAAATAGAAATGCCTTAATCCGTTATAAAACAATTGATAACTGTCTGCGTAATCCTTATCGACGCTGGACGTTGGAAGATTTGGTAGATGCTTGCTCGGATGCTCTTTACGAATACGAAGGCATTGATAAAGGCATAAGCAAACGTACGGTACAAATGGATATACAGATGATGCGTAGCGAGAAGCTGGGTTATAACGCTCCGATTGTGGTGTACGAAAATAAATACTATAAATACGAAGATCCGGAATACAGCATTACACAAACTCCGCTGAACGAACAAGACCTGAAAACGATGTCGGAAGCCGTGGAGGTGTTGCGGCAGTTTAAAGGTTTCTCCTATTTTACGGAAATGAGCGATATTATCAACCGTCTGGAAGACCATGTCGCTTCTGCCCGGATGAAAACCACTCCTGTCATTGACTTTGAAAAAAATGAATCATTGAAAGGACTGGATTATCTGGATACGATCTATCACGCGATTGTAAACGAGCATCCGATACAGCTCAAATATCGTTCATTCAAGGCACGTTCGGCCAACAACTTTATTTTTTATCCTTATCTATTAAAAGAGTATCGTAACCGGTGGTTCGTTTATGGTGTCAGAGGAAACGGACGGATCTTGCAAAATTTAGCTTTGGACAGAATACAATCATTGGAAGTTCTGCCACAACAACATTACATAAAAAATACGTTCTTCGATCCGAACACGTTCTTCGATGATCTGGTAGGAGTCACTAAAAACTCCGGAAGTGTAGCGGAGAAAGTCGGTTTCAAGGTAGCGGCTGCCGAAGCACCTTACATCATAACCAAGCCTATACACCGCAGCCAGCAAGTGGTGGAAAGGTTAGCTGACGGAAGTGTCATACTGGAAATTGAAGTCGTCATCAACCATGAGTTAGAACGAGTATTCTTCGGATATGCCGAGGGAATACACGTTCTTTATCCGAAGACTCTGGTAGAATTGATGGGTAGGAAACTAAAAAAGGCTGCCGAACAATATACCCATTCAAAATGAAAAGGGAACACGCCCAATTATCCTATCTGACATTCAAGAAAAACAAAAAAGCATGGAGAGCCTGTCTATTATTCAACTATGAAGACTTTATTCTTCAAGTAAGGCTCTCGCACATTCGTACCCTTCCTGATAAAACTCTGTCAGCTTTTGCACATCTTTCTCGATGCGGTCTACGGCTACAGGTTTTAACGGGCGAATAACGATAATCTGTCCTTCATCCTCCATGCGCTCTACCATTTCCAACTGCTCATTATAAACAGCACACCGCCGACTTAACGCTTCGCGCAACTTCGGATATTTCCGATATACAAACGAAGGGATACGAATGTCTTTCGAATCTTTCCGATACCCCCGGTTACGGGTGAGTACCACAACATTTCTCGTGCAGCCATCCGTAATGGCTCTTTTCAAAGGTATGGAATCTACAATTCCTCCATCGAGCATGGGAACCCCGTCTACATAAGTAATAGGACATACAAAAGGGAGACTGCTGGATGCGCGGACAATATCAATCACCCTGCGACTATCCTTTTTCTCTTCGAAATAGTTGGCTTCTCCCGTGATGCAATTCGTAGTCACCATCACAAAACGTTCCGGTGAAGCAAAGTATGTTTCATAATCGTAAGGAAGAATATGTTCGGGGAACTCATTGAATAATAGATCAAAGTCCAGTATATTACGTTTTTTGAGCAAATGTTTCAGACCGATATAATCATACTTCTCCAACAAGTCAATGTTGCTGTACTTGGCACGTCCCCGTTGCCGTGATGCATACGACAACCCGTTGCACGCCCCCGCAGACACTCCTATCGCATAGGGAAACCGGATATCGTGATCCATAAAATAATCAAGCACACCGCAGGTGAATACTCCGCGCATTCCCCCGCCTTCCAACACTAATCCCGTAGATTCATCAATTTTCAAGTCCTTCATTTTTATCTCCCGTATTCTTATTCCGGCGGATTACCAGCAAAGATGACAATTCACGCATCACAGCCTCATCCTCGGATAATTTCGTATAAGAAAGATGGCTCATTATCAATAACCCGTCTTTCTCTTCAGTCACTAAATCTTCTACTCCCGCAAACCACACTATCATCGTTTGTTCCGGATAACGCACCTGCAAATCGTCAATGCGTCCACGGAACTCTTCATCGTCCGTATCAAAAAGGAAAAGACGCACCGAATGTCCGTTCTGCAACATCTTATCCAAATAGGAAAAAAGAAACAGATCAATCATTCCGCCGAGTACGAAACTGACCGTCGTGCCTTCCCGATACTGACGATTGACAAATACGGCCACCGGACACTTCACCTGCTCCATAATCTCATCAATCTTATCCCGGAAGAGCGTTAACCATAAAATTGCTCCCGGAGTTCCCGGCATATCCGAACGATAATGACTCCCGGCTCCCAAAAGCAGCATATCAGGATGTTCTTTACGGACAAAGTGGATGATTTCCTGTACAAGTTTGTCTGTCACCCGATAATGGTTATCTACCTGGATATTCAAATTCGCCGCCTGTTGATTGAGCAAAGCAAAACTCTCGCTGGCATAATGTTCGGCATTCAACGGATTCAGATCCGTGCCCACCGTATAGTGTGCTGCAATCAAATGATTTTTCTTCAACTGCTTCCCAAATAACAAATCATAAATGGAAAGCAACACACGCCCGGATTCCGGACGCCCGAAACAAAATATCAATTTGTGCTTCAAAGATAATTTTTCTTCCCGACGTACGAAAATATGTTCCACCAAATGAAGCAAAGGAGTAGTCATAAAGGTCGTAACTAGCGCCATAATGACCAAAATTACGAATATAGAGGGAGGAAGAACTCCCATTTCATAACCGATATTCAAAGCGACAAGCTCCATCAATCCCCGTGTATTCATCAATGTCCCTATCGTCAGACTATCCTTCCACGACTCACCCACCAAACGGGCGGCAATGGCACATCCACCCAGTTTGCCGACAACAGCAACCGTCACCAACAGTAAACATACCATCCACAACTCCGGACTGTTTATCAAACCGATTTCCGTGCGCAATCCGGTGAAGGCAAAGAACAGAGGTAAAAAGAATACTAATGAAATATCCTCCACCTTTTCCATCATCACCTTCCGGAAACCCAGATTAGACGGCATCACTACCCCTGCCATAAAGGCTCCGAATAGTGCATGAATACCGATAATTTCGGTCAGACAAGAAGAAATAATAAGAATGAGCAGAATAAATGCCACGAATGTTTTATTGATTGCTTCCCGGTTGGCATATACTTCTCCCACTTTCTTCAGAAATGGGCGAACGACCAAAAACATGACCGCAATATAGACAACTGCCAGCCCCACTGAATAAAGTGCGCTGGCAAAACTTCCTGCTTTGGAGATAGCAATCACCACTGCCAACAGACACCAAGCGGTCACATCATCATTGGCAGCGGAAGCAATGGCCAGCGTCCCTAAAGGAGTCTTCGTCATATTCCGCTCCTGAATGATGCGCGCCAATACCGGAAAAGCGGTGATACTCATAGAAATACCTATAAACAAAGCAAATGGAAGAAACGGAGTTTGGGCAGCTGCATATTCTTCGTACACCCAGTAAGAAGATAAGATACCCAGGAAGAAGGGTACTAGGATTCCGGCATGGCTAATCACCAGCGTTTCATTGATTTTATTTTTCAGTACACTGAAATCCAGCTCCATACCGATGACAAACATAAAAAGGATCAGTCCCACCTGACTCAACAGTTCAAGATTGGTAAGCGAGTGTGCCGGAAAAAGGAAATGAAAAGCATCCGGAAAGAAAAAGCCGAGTACGGAAGGTCCTAACACAATACCGGCAACAATCTCTCCAATCACTCCCGGTTGCCCGATCAGACTGAACAAATAGCCAAAAAGACGCACCATCAGCAGTACGGCTATAATCTGAATCAACAAGGTAGTGAGCGGATGATGAAGATTATCCTGTATAAACTGGAGAAACATAGTGAATGGATTCCCCTGTACTATGTTCTGCGCATTTACCGCATAGTGCGAAAACCGGTCACCCTCTTCAATAGCAACATAAATCAACCCTCCAAACAGGAGTAACATCAGTACATAAATGACATAATTCTTCCGGGCCCTGTTCCGCATAAACTTTATTTTTACGATTTGTGCATATTTATGGTAAAAACAAACGAAAAAGGCAGATAGTTTGGCGAAAATAACAAATTCTCAAACAAAATCTTGTTTTTTTGCTTCAATCTATGTAACTTTAGGCTAGCTTAATTGTTTAAGGAGGAAAAAATCAAAAAAGTCCTGCCCGCAGGCAAGCACCATGAGAATACAGTTTGAGATTAAAGAAAATTTGCCGGAAATTATCGAAGAAATCTTACACTCTGATAAGTGGCAAACTTCCGTGAAGGAAGAACTGAGCGGTCGGACGACCGTTGTGATCCGTGACCAAGCGTATGGTTCAGAAGCTACCATTGAAATTTATGCTACATCTATTGAAATCAAAACCGCATGGTCAAAGTACTCCTATCGTATATTTGTAACCAACGATATTGTATGGTGCGAATATAACGGTGCCTATCGTGGTCTGTTGGAACAAGTGCTCCTACCTACTATTACTCCTAAAGAAAACCTACTCAATTCTGACGTGACCGAAAGTTCGCTCTACGGAAATGAGCATAAGAAATTGAGAGAGTATGCAGAAGATAACCTGAAACTGAAACAATTCCGCCGGGAAAACTTCAATGAACAGAAGAATGGAACCGCTCCATTCGATCATCCCAAGCGTGTGTATGATGAGTTTATCAAAGAAGATTATGTAGTAGCACCCAAAGAAGAAGAGAAAAAATAATCTGCACTTAATGCTTTACCTTGTGCCATCGTATTGGCACAACAGTGCCACCATATTGACACAGTCGTGCCAGTAAGGTGGCATGACTGTGCCAACAAGGTGGCATTAATAAACAACTCCTAAATTATCCAGGTCGTCCTTTGATATGGCAAATTCATCCCCGGCTTTCACTCGCTCCAGCACTAAGTTTCCTATACATCGGGCATCCTGTTCCGATTGAAAAGCTCTTTTTCCAGAAACAACCGGGATAAAAGGTTGAACAATTATCAAACGCTCTCTCTCATAAATTTTATAGCCGTACCCACTACCTCCAACCCGGGTCACTTCCAAACGGTATCTATTTACCGGATGCACATACACATACATGATTCCCACTAAAAGCAGTAAGACAAAGCAACTAACACCTATTACTTTTTTATTTCTCTTCATATTCGTATGGTTTCAACTCCCAGGTATCATCGTAATAATAAGTGGAAGATCCTCCTGTAGCTATAATTCCCCGTTTTCCGGTAGAAAAACATACAGCTTTCGAGCGTGTGCTTCCTTCGAAATCGGTCAAATCCTCCCCATCTCACAGGTCTGTCAAAGGGTCGTAAATCCAGTAGTTAGAGCGGTAACTGCTTCCTGCAGTCTGTCCTGATCTCAATTTTCCTTTATCTTCCTCTGTGTCCTCTGCGTCCTCTGTGGTGAAATAATCTGTGTAAATCTGTGTAATCTGTGGTGAAACTTTCCTATATTTGTAGCCAAAACAATTTAATATTAATTTCATAGGAATGAAAAAGACAATCCTTATTGCTGTTTTAGGCTTATTCAGCCTAAACATCATGGCACAAGATGCAAAACCTGAAGAAGGTTTTGTTTTCACGACAGTGAAAGAAAACCCGATTACTTCTATCAAGAATCAAAATCGTTCGAGCACTTGCTGGAGTTTCTCAACTCTCGGATTCATTGAATCAGAATTGCTTCGCTTAGGTAAAGGCGAGTATGACCTGTCTGAAATGTTTGTCGTACACAAAACGATGCAGGATCGCGGAGTAAACTATGTACGCTATCATGGTGACAGTTCTTTCTCCCCGGGCGGAAGTTTTTATGATGTAATGTACTGCATCAAGAATTATGGTATTGTTCCTCAAGAGGTGATGCCGGGTATCATGTACGGTGACACGTTGCCGGTGCATAACGAACTGGATGCTGTTGCTTCCGGTTACATCAATGCTATTGCGAAAGGTAAGTTGAGCAAACTGACTCCGGTATGGAAAAACGGACTAAGCGCTATTTATGATACTTATCTGGGAGCATGCCCGGAGAAATTCACATACAAAGGCAAAGAATATACTCCGAAGACTTTTTCTGAATCACTGGGATTGAACTGTGACGACTATGTATCACTGACTTCTTATACACATCATCCATTCTATTCTCAATTCGCAATCGAGATTCAGGATAATTGGCGCAATGGTTTATCCTACAACCTGCCTATCGAAGAGCTGATGGCTGTAATGGACAATGCTGTAAAGAAAGGTTATACCTTTGCATGGGGTAGTGACGTTAGCGAACAGGGATTCACACGTGACGGTATCGCCGTTATGCCGGATGTAAACAAAGAATCTGAACTTTCCGGTTCGGATATGGCTCGCTGGACCGGCCTGACTGCTGCTAACAAACGTCAAATGATGACAACCAAACCATACCCGGAAATCGACGTCACTCAAGAAATGCGCCAAGTTGCTTTCGACAATTGGGAAACTACGGACGACCACGGAATGGTAATCTACGGTATCGCTAAAGACCAAAACGGAAAAGAATACTTCATGGTGAAGAATTCTTGGGGTAAATCAGGCAAATACAATGGTATCTGGTATGCTTCCAAAGCATTCGTTGCTTACAAGACTATGAATATTCTTGTACACAAAGACGCACTGCCTAAAGAGATTGCTAAAAAACTGGGAATCAAATAAACGAGTACCCGTCCTTTATAAATAAAAAGCCTCATTAGCTACAAATAGCTTCTGAGGCTTTTTTAAGCAGTTATTTTCCGGGATTACTCCATGTTATCGAAACAAAAGTAAGACTGCAGCTTTTTTCCTCCAAATAGAATCGACCAGAGAACGGATTTCAACGGTAAACAGTTTTGTTCTATTTTTAAGATTCTACCGTTTGACAGTGGCTATGAATCGAATCAAGCAGAGAATAAAATGCATAAATTAATGCAAGATTATACACATACAGCCCCTTATTATGCATAAATACAAGGAAAAACAGACGGTCTTTATGGTATAAATGTACCCTTGCTTTTAATGAAACGCAGGCTTGGTCGGTGAGAAACGCATCCTTGCTCACCGACCAAGCCAGCGTTCATCGGTGAGAAAGGATTTTTGGGCTGAAAGAAGAGCCATTTCCAAGTTATTTCACTTCAGAATCCATTGATTCTTTATATAGCAAATAGCTATATAATAGGAAAAGAATCGTTCATTTACTCCGACTCTGAAAGCAAATAAGTACCAAAAAGATCTTCCATCAGCAAAGCGCTGTCTTTTCGCATTTCCCTGATACATATTTAAGCGATTTTTTATCAACCTCTTGCATACCGGCTCTGATTGACAGCAGGGAGAATGTATAAAACATCCCATTTTTATGTATAGTCCAATTTTAAGCAGACGCAGATTTATTTCTCGCGATATTCCAGCGGAGTCATCTTCACCTTTTTACGAAAGTATTTATTGAAAAAAGAATGATTGTTAAAGCCTAACGAGAAAGCTATTTCTTTCACCGGCAACCGGGTGGTTTTCAATTGGGCCTTCGCATTCATAATAATAATTTCTGTAATGATTGCCAACGGACTGTATCCGCTTGCCCGACGGATGGCACTTGAGAAATGTGCCGCAGTAACCCCACACTTCTCCGCATAAAACGCCACTTCATGCTCTTTGGTATAATGAGCCATCAACAACTGTATAAACTGCCTGTACAACTCCTGTTCTCTTCTCAAAGGTTCATCGAGTTTCTTGCCATAGCGTTTATACAATTCTTTCGTTCCCTGCAAAAAGATAGCCAGTACGGAACGTATGATCTCTTTATTTTCTAATGAATGTGGGAGTGTATAAGCACGAATCAGTAAAAGATATACATTCCGGTATAAGCCGGCAACATCCTCTTGCAGAGAAATGACCGGACTGTTCAATATCATAGGCATAAAGTCCAGCAGGATTTCCACATAATTGCCCGAAAGCATAAAATCGGACGAGAAACCGGCAAAAGAAATACGGGTATCAGACGAAACTTCGTGTATCTGAATGAATGAATTAGGAAGAACAACGATGAAATCATTCTTACGAATGACAATTTCCAACAAATTAATGGTAGCTCTGACCATCCCTTCCGTACAAAGCACAAAGACACCGGCTTTTATTTTGCAGGGGAAATTACCATAGTAGTTTAAGATATCTCCGGTGATACTGTCATCTGCTATAAAATCAACCGGAAGGTCAAATTTAGGAAAGGATTCGTTCGTTGTCATCGTCAGTTCTTTTTTAATTTACCAAAAATATCCATTTCATCCGGATTCCGGACAACAAGTTCAAAAATGGTATATTATATCCTACAAATAGAACATTATTTTCTTCTTTATTAGGATTGCATTTAAGAAAATAGCAAATATAGAATATTGAATCCCAAGAATGGAGCTTGACGGCAGTCACCTATTAGCCGTACTTTGCATCGTTTTAATAAATATGTTGAAATAAAACCTAGAAGAGAATGAGAACTTTAAAAAGACTTTTTTATGTAGCTTGTACGGCTTTCCTCCTTACATCTTGCGAGGAAACCTATAATGACAAGCTATTCTGGCCGGGTGAACTCTGCCAGGAGTATGGCTCATACATCAAACCGGCTACCTTGAACCTGACCTACAGCGGGGAGAAACTCGTTGGAAAAACTGTCGACTTTAAAACAGAAGACAGTGAAAAAGGAACCTTGACACTGAATGACATTATCCCGGGAGAAAAACAAACTCCTCTTCCAATCAGTCTGTGCGAACAGGAAGACTCTTATACATTTAGCGGCAAAAACGTCACGATGGGAGGAGCAACCGTGACATATAGCGGTGCCATCACTCCGAAAACAATGAAACTAGATTTGGATGTAGTAATGCCGCAAAGTAAATGGAAGAAAAGTTATGGCATATCCAATTTCACTAAAGGAAAGAAAATGACTGTCACTTACAGCGGAGGGCAATATGTATGGAAAGAAACGAATGAAATCTTAACCGGAGGATTCTATGTCCATCTGGATGACGTGGAACTGACCAAAGCGGGCAGTACACTGTTTTTAAGGATGAAACTGATTCAAAATGCACTTTGCTATTTCATACCGCAACTTCTTCAGACAATCACCCTACAACCCGACGGTAACCTTGTAGCCAATTATACGACGAGTCCCGTTTACATCGGCAGCGTACCGATCAATAACATAGATCCGGATAAAGACGTCGGTACCATCGCAACATTTGTCACCAAGTTTATGATTGGTTTACTGACGGAAAAAGATATCAATAATGCATTGACAGACCGTACGTGGACCGCTTCACCAATTAATCTAATCACCTGGACAGAGGAGAGCGGTAGACTTAAAATAAACCTGAACTTACCGGCAATTATCAGTCTGGCAACCAAGGACGGTGAAACTCCTATCGATTCAGGACTGGTTTCCGGAATTATGGAAGCTCTTGCCCAATCCAATCCTGTACAACTGAAACTGTTGCTCGGAATCGTAAACTCCATGATCGACAATCCATTGCTCGGTATCATAACCAGCATGGATACGGCGAGCTTCCAGCAGGTATTCTACTTACTGACTGAAGGAATTATCTTTCATATAGAAGAGGAAGACGGACATACCCATCTTTACTTAACCAAAGAGTCGACAACTGCTTTCATTCAATTATTGCCCGGACTGCAACCAATAGTGGAAGGAATGTTGCCGGAAAGCATGGCCAACAATACTGTATTTAAAAACCTGCTCGGACTTCTCATGGGAAATGACGAAAACGGTCTGCCGGTTTTATGGAACGCAGCCAATACTATTGACTTAGGATTGGATCTTCTGCCACAAGAATAAACATCAACTATGAATATCAAAAAAGAAAACAATGAAGAAAATATATATTCTAACTTTGCTACTATGCTTCACCAGCCTTGGGAGTAGTTTTGCCCAAACGCTGAAAGGACATATATATGATGCAAATACCAATGAGCCATTGGTGGGAGCAGCCGTTACGTATAAGTTACAGGGTAATCAGGGAGTAGTGTCCGACATTCATGGGGCTTATGAAATCAAGCTGCCCGAAGGGGGTGTCGATCTCGTATTCAGTTATGTGGGCTACGAAGATGTACTGATGCCGATCGTAATCGACAGGCGTGAGGTAATCACCAAAAACGTCTACATGAAAGAAAGTACCAAACTGCTGGAGGAAGTCGTGGTCAGCGCCGGACGCTTTGAACAGAAATTGAGTAATGTCACTGTTTCCATGGATGTAGTGAAAGCCGGTGACATTGCCCGCCAGGCACCAACAGATATATCGTCTACCCTCCGCACTCTTCCGGGAGTGGATATTGTTGACAAACAACCTTCCATACGTGGTGGTAGCGGATGGACATACGGAGTAGGTGCACGCAGTCAGATTCTGGTGGATGGTATGAGTACCCTGAATCCCAAGACAGGCGAAATCAACTGGAACACCGTACCTTTGGAGAATATCGAGCAGATTGAAGTTATCAAAGGAGCCTCTTCCGTTTTATATGGTTCATCGGCTTTGAATGGTATCATCAATATCCGTACTGCACGTCCGGAGTTAGCTCCGAAAACACGTTTCAGCGCATATCTCGGTATCTATGGCGACACGGAGAATGACGAATACCAATGGAGTGACAAGAGTTTCTGGAAAGAAGATAAATATTCGGTCAAACCAATTCTACGCGGAAATCTTCTTAGTGGTGTGCGTAATCCGATTTACGAAGGATTCGATCTCTCCCACGCCCGTCGTATCGGTAATTTCGACGTCAGTGGCAGCCTTAATCTTTTCACCGATGAAGGATACCGCCAGCAAGGATATAACAAACGTTTCCGCATGGGAGGTAACCTAACCTATCACCAACCAGACATGGGAATGAAACTGTTGAACTATGGTTTTAATATCGATTTCCTGTCTAATCAATATGGTGACTTTTTTATCTGGCGTTCACCGACAGAGGTGTACAAGCCCTCTCCTTTCACCAACATGGGCAGGGAAGATAATAATTTCCATATCGACCCGTTTGTCAACTACGTGAATCCGGAAAACGGTACGTCACATAAGATCAAGGGACGTTTCTATTATAGTGCCGACAATATCGTACGTCCTACCCAGGGAGCATCCATCATGGATATTCTGGGCAATATGGGGACAGATGCCCAAACGATACAGAATATTGCAGGCGGTGATTACAGCTCGCTCTATCCGGCATTGGTGGGAATCGGTTCAGGACTAATCAATGGTAATCTGGAAGACGCCATGAATGGAGTATTCACTTCATTAGGCAATATCTTCCCTAACGCGACAACTGCCGATTATTGTGATCTGATTTCCTGGGTGATGGACAACGGACTACCCAGTGATTTGGGAGGACTGACGAACGGACAATTGCCTGGTGACCTGATTCCCTGGGTGTCCGACGTACTCAATCCTTCACGAAACACTCCTAAGACGCAGACTGATAAAAGCACTAACTATTATCTCGATTATCAGTTCAACAAGAAATGGGACAGTGGCGCACAAATCACTACCGGAGCCACTTATGAGCATGTACGGTATAATTCGGCCATCATGGACGAAGTCTACAAAAGCGATAACATAGCTGCTTTCTTCCAGTACGACCAACGTTTTTGGGATCGTCTAAGCGTATCTGCCGGCGTACGTGCCGAATACTATCGTGTAAACAATCACCATCGTGAAGCAGAAACAAAGATATTCGGAACTAAAGTTCCATTCCGCCCCGTGTTCCGTGCCGGATTGAACTATCAGTTGGCAGATTACAGTTTTATCCGTGCCAGCTTCGGACAAGGTTACCGTAACCCGTCCATCAATGAGAAATACCTGCGCAAGGATATCGGAGGAGTCGGCGTTTACCCGAATCTGGATATCAAACCGGAAAAAGGGTTTAATGCGGAATTGGGATTCAAGCAAGGATATAAGATTGGCAATTTCCAGGGATTTGTAGATGTTGCAGGATTCTATACACAATATAAGGATATGGTCGAATTCCAGTTCGGACTATTCAATAATACGGACTATACGATGATTAACAGCATCAGTGATGCCATCCGGATGATAACCGGTGGTCAAGGTTTCGGAATCGGAGCACAGTTTCATAACGTATCGAAAGCACAAATCTACGGAGTGGAAATATCAACAAACGGCGTTTATAACTTCAACAAGAACACAAAGTTGTTCTATAACTTAGGGTATGTATACACCGAACCCCGTGACGCGGATTATAAGGAACGCAATGAAGCGGAAGATCTTTATACCGATCCTCTTCAAATGAAAGAAAAATCGAACACCGGAAAGTACCTGAAGTATCGTCCGAAACACAGTTTTAAAGCGACGGTAGATTTCCAGTGGAAACGTATCAATCTGGGTGCGAACGTTGCCTGGAAGAGTAAAATCCTCGCAGTGGATTACCTGATGATGGATGAACGTCCGAAAGCACAACTCGACTTGATGGATTACGTTCGCGGCATCGCTTTCGGTTATTCTAAAGGAGAGACTTTGGCTACTTATTGGAAAAAACATAATACGGACTACGCCACTGTGGATATGCGCCTTGGAGTAAAAGCGTCCAAAGAAGTAGCTTTTCAGTTTATGGTCAACAACTTGTTAAATAAAGAATATAGCTACCGCCCGATGGCAGTTGCCGCTCCACGCACGTTTGTTGTTAAGATGGATATTACCTTCTAAATAACTTTTAGAATTTACAACCGATTCAGAAGCGGCTGCACGATGCAGTCGCTTTCTTTTTTTCCGCATCTGTCATCATTTATCTATATATTGCGTATCTTTACCCCGCGAAAATGAGAAAAAACAGTCGATAAAATGAAAAAACAAATCCTACTTATTGCTATCTTATTATGTACAGCCTTTGCACAGGCACAAGAAGTTTTTGTAACCGCAGATTTTGTAAGTAGCTACATCTGGCGTGGTATAGACAGCGGCAATGCAAGTGTACAACCCTCGCTCGGCCTCAACTGGAAAGGCCTGACCGTCTATGCATGGGGTTCTACCGAATTTCGCGAAAAGAATAATGAGATAGACTTGTCACTGGAGTACGAATACAAAAACCTGACTCTCTACGCCAACAACTATTTTACCCAAACAGAAGAAGAACCTTTCAAATACTTCAATTACAGTTCACATTCCACCGGACATACTTTTGAAGTAGGAGCCGGATATATGCTTAGCGAGAAATTTCCATTATCAGTCAGCTGGTACACCACCTTTGCCGGAAACGACTACCGTGAAAACGGAAAACGTGCCTGGTCCAGCTATTGCGAATTGAGTTATCCGTTCAGCGTGAAAGATGTAAACATGAGCGTCGAAGCTGGTTTTACCCCTTGGGAAAGTATGTACTCCGACAAATTCAATGTAGTCAATATCGGATTATCCGCAACGAAAGAAATCAAAATAACATCCAACTTCTCTCTGCCCATATTCGGAAAACTAATAGCCAACCCCTATGAAGAGCAACTTTATTTTGTATTCGGAATTACGTTGTAGATGATTCTTACACTCAATTATTAACTAATAAATTACCCCCATGAAAAAACACTTTCTTATTTTCGGAGCAGGCCTCCTTCTATTAAGTGCCTGTAATTCGGTCAAAGCACCGGAAGCTATCCTGCCCATTCCCGAAGCCAAACAGGTAGAATGGCAAAAAATGGAAACATACGCTTTCGTACACTTCGGACTTAACACATTCAACGACCGCGAATGGGGATACGGTGATTCCGATCCTAAAACATTCAATCCCACCCGACTGGATTGCGAGCAATGGGTACAAACCTTTGTGAAATCCGGAATGAAAGGAGTGATCCTGACAGCCAAACATCACGACGGATTCTGCCTGTGGCCTACTCAACTGACAGAATATTGCATCCGTAACACCCCGTATAAAGACGGAAAAGGCGACATCGTTCGCGAACTATCGGATGCCTGCAAGAAGTACGACATTAAATTCGCTGTTTATCTGTCTCCCTGGGACAGGCATCAAGCCAACTATGGTTCTCCCGAATACGTAGAATACTTCTATAAACAACTCAACGAGTTATTAACCAACTATGGTGATGTTTTTGAAATCTGGTTTGACGGTGCCAATGGCGGAGACGGCTGGTATGGCGGAGCAAAAGACAGCCGTACTATCGACCGCAAAACTTATTACGATTATCCGCGAGCCTATAAGTTGATCGACGAGTTGCAACCACAAGCTGTTATCTTCTCGGATGGAGGTCCGGGCTGCCGTTGGGTAGGTAACGAAAACGGATTTGCAGGAGCTACCAACTGGTCTTTTCTCCGTGCCGGAGAAGTTTATCCGGGTTACCCCAAATATCGTGAATTGCAATATGGCCATGCCGACGGCAACCAATGGGTAGCCGCAGAATGTGACGTATCCATCCGTCCGGGATGGTTCTATCATCCGGAAGAAGACGACCGTGTGAAAACAGCGGATGCATTGACCGATCTGTATTACCGTAGCGTAGGTCATAACGCAACATTGTTACTCAACTTTCCGGTCGATCGTGACGGACTGATCCATCCGACAGACTCTGCCAACGCCGTAAACTTCCACCAGAACGTACAAAAGCAACTGGCACACAACCTATTGGCCGGACTTTCTCCCAAAGCATCGGACGAACGGGGAAAAACATTCTCTGCAAAAGCGGTAACCGATGGTGAGTATGATACTTATTGGGCTACCAATGACGGTGTCAACTCTGCCACCATCGAGTTTGCCCTGCCTCAAACGGAAAAGATCAACCGCATGATGTTACAGGAATATATACCGCTGGGGCAACGTGTCAAATCATTCGTTGTAGAATACAACCAGAAAGGCGAATGGCTTCCGGTAAAATTGAATGAAGAGACGACCACTATCGGATATAAACGTCTTCTTCGTTTCGAGACAGTCACCACAGATAAGATTCGCGTCCGCTTTACAGATTCGCGAGCTTGCCTCTGTATCAATAACATAGAAGCCTATTATGCAGGAGAGAGTTCCGATACATATACCGCAAAAGCAGAAGAGTTGAAGAGTTATCCGTTCACGCTCGTTGGAGTAGATGCGGAAGAAGCACAGAAATGTATGGATAAAAACAATCAGACCACCTGCTTCATCAACGGAAATACATTATTAATTGATTTGGGAGAGGAACGCACAATTACCTCCTTCCATTATCTCCCCGACCAAAGTGAATATAATAAAGGGGTAATTGCGGCCTACGAAATATCTGTAGGTACGGACAGCAATGCTGTCAACCAGCTAGTAGCCAAAGATGAATTTTCCAATATAAAGAGCAATCCGATTTTGCAATCGGTTTACTTTACTCCGGTAAACGCCCGCTATGTCCAACTGAAAGCAACACGGATGATACATGACGGTGAACCGATGGGGTTAGCAGAAATTGGTATACAATAAAAGAATAGAGACTCTCTCCATAAAATCAGAATAAGGTGCAATTATGAACTAAACCATTTGCTTTATTACAGTAAATGATTCCTATAGGCATTTTTATTTCGCCGTTTGCCTACCAGGATATAGTTCGTTAGGCAATCTTATTTCGTATAACTATAGTTTCTCTTGCGTATGACTATAGTTATACGAAAGGGAGACTATAGTTATCCTTACGAATAACTATAGTCATACGAAAAGATAATAGGCAATCAAGATAGTCTTATCAGGCTATGGAGAAAATCTAATTAGTAACATAAAATAATAGATAATATGGTACAGCAAACAGAAATTATCGTGCAGAAGAAAAACTATACTCTCCGTACTTGGCAAACCGAAGATGCAGCATCATTAGCCCAATATCTCAATAACAAGAATATTTGGAATAACTGTCGTGACGGTCTCCCCTATCCTTATAGCCAGGAAGATGCTAACGTTTTTCTCGCTATGGTACAAGCAAAAGAAAACATTCATGATTTCTGCATTGAGGTAAACGGAGAAGCAGTCGGAAATATCGGTTTTATACCCGCTACGGATGTAGAACGTTTTAGTGCAGAAGTGGGCTACTGGCTTGGAGAACCTTTCTGGAACCAGGGAATCGTTACTGACGCCCTGAAAAAAGCTATCAACTATTATTTCGAACACACTGATAAAATACGTGTATTCGCAGTCGTATTTGAGCATAACTCCCCATCCATGCGGGTATTAGAGAAAGTGGGATTCACGAAAGTAGGAATTATGCAAAAGGCTATTTTCAAGAATGATAATTTCATGAACGCACATTATTATGAACTTATCAAATAATCCGGAATTCATCAAGGGATCCTTTTTCGGACACCCTCCTCATAAACGTCTTGTCAACCCTGAATTAAATCTATAAAAACCCTCCTATTTTGCTCAAAATTCTTAAACCTGTGCATTTTTTACTCGGATTTCTTGTCAGAACCAAGTGTTTGAGTAAATTTGCACGCTGATAGTTAACCGGATAGTTTGGATAGCAAGAGATTACTACTTGACTACTGGCTGCTAACTTGTAGAAATACTAATACTAAAATTTATAGCATGAGTTTGAAAATTGTTGTATTGGCAAAACAAGTTCCCGACACACGTAACGTTGGGAAAGATGCCATGAAAGCCGACGGAACGATTAACCGCGCGGCACTCCCCGCCATCTTCAACCCCGAAGACCTGAATGCTCTCGAGCAAGCTCTCCGATTGAAAGATGCTCATCCAGGCTCTACCGTAACCGTTCTGACAATGGGACCGGGACGGGCAGCCGACATTATTCGTGAAGGACTTTTCCGTGGTGCAGATAACGGTTACTTATTAACCGACCGTGCTTTCGCTGGTGCAGACACACTGGCTACGTCTTACGCACTTGCCACTGCCATCCGCAAAATCGGTGAGTATGACATTATTATCGGTGGCCGTCAGGCAATCGACGGTGACACGGCACAGGTAGGTCCGCAGGTAGCAGAAAAGCTGGGATTGACGCAAATCACATACGCAGAAGAAATTCTGGAAGTAGGCGATGGTAAGATTAAGGTGAAACGTCACATCGACGGTGGTGTTGAAACTGTAGAAGGCCCGTTGCCTATCGTGATTACTGTCAACGGTTCTGCAGCTCCTTGCCGTCCGCGTAACGCTAAATTGGTTCAGAAATACAAGCATGCCAAAACTGTGACTGAAAAACAGCAAGGCAATCTTGATTATACCGACCTGTACGACAAGCGCGATTATCTGAATCTGGCAGAATGGAGCGTAGCCGACGTAAACGGTGACCTCGCACAATGCGGTCTGTCCGGTTCGCCGACAAAAGTGAAAGCCATCCAGAACATCGTGTTCCAGGCTAAAGAGAGCAAAACCATCAGCGGCAGCGACCGTGACGTGGAAGACCTGATTGTTGAACTATTAGCTAACCACACCATCGGATAATCATGAATAACTTATTTGTATATTGCGAAATAGAAGAAGGTAACGTTTTAGACGTCAGCCTCGAACTTCTGACCAAAGGTCGTTCGTTAGCCAACCAGTTGAACTGTCAACTCGAAGCAGTGGTTGCCGGAACCGGCCTCAAAGATATTGAAAAACAAATCCTTCCTTACGGAGTAGACAAACTTCACGTTTTCGACGGCGAAGGACTTTACCCTTATACTTCACTTCCTCACACAGCTATCCTGGTGAACCTTTTCAAAGAAGAGCAGCCACAAATCTGTCTGATGGGTGCTACTGTAATCGGCCGTGACCTCGGTCCGCGCGTTTCTTCTGCTTTGACCAGCGGATTGACTGCCGACTGTACTTCACTTGAAATCGGTGACCACGAAGACAAGAAAGAAGGCAAGACTTACAAAAACCTGTTGTATCAGATCCGTCCGGCTTTCGGCGGTAACATCGTTGCTACGATTGTAAACCCGGAACACCGCCCGCAGATGGCAACCGTTCGCGAAGGTGTGATGAAGAAAGAAATCCTCTCTCCGAACTATCAGGGAGAAGTGATCCGTCACGATGTGAAAAAGTACGTAGCTGATACGGACTATGTAGTGAAAGTAATCGAACGCCACGTAGAAAAGGCAAAGAACAACCTGAAAGGTTCTCCGATCATCATCGCCGGTGGATACGGTGTAGGTTCGAAAGAAAACTTCGACCTATTGTTCGACCTCGCTAAAGAACTTCACGCAGAAGTAGGTGCCAGCCGTGCTGCTGTTGACGCAGGTTTCGCAGATCACGACCGCCAGATCGGTCAGACAGGTGTTACGGTTCGTCCGAAACTCTACATCGCTTGCGGTATCTCCGGACAGATTCAGCATATCGCCGGTATGCAGGAAAGTGGTATCATCATCTCCATCAACAACGACCCGGATGCTCCGATCAACACGATTGCCGATTACGTAATCAACGGAACTATCGAAGAAGTTGTGCCGAAGATGATTAAGTATTATAAACAAAATAGCAAGTAAGGAAAGATGGCTAATTATTATACAGACATACCGGAACTCAAGTTTCACTTGAACAATCCGATGATGAAACGTATTTGCGAACTCAAAGAACGCAATTACAGAGATAAAGATGAATTCGATTATGCTCCGCTGGACTTCGAAGATGCTGTAGACTCTTATGACAAAGTGTTGGAGATTACTGGAGAAATCACAGGAGAAATCATTGCCCCTAACGCAGAAGGTGTAGACGAAGAAGGTCCTCACTGTGCCAATGGTCGCGTAGAATATGCATCAGGAACCAAACAGAACCTGGACGCAATGGTAAAAGCCGGCCTGAACGGTATGACCATGCCACGTAAGTTCGGCGGTCTGAACTTCCCGATCACCCCGTACACCATGTGTGCAGAAATCGTAGCTGCTGCTGACGCAGGTTTCGGAAACATCTGGTCATTGCAAGACTGTATCGAAACTCTTTATGAGTTTGGCAATCCCGACCAACACAGCCGCTTTATCCCACGCATCTGCCAAGGTGAAACGATGTCAATGGACTTGACAGAACCGGATGCTGGTTCCGACCTTCAATCTGTTATGCTGAAAGCTACTTACAGCGAAAAAGACGGATGCTGGTTACTGAACGGTGTGAAACGTTTCATCACAAATGGTGACGCGGATATTCACCTCGTACTGGCACGTTCGGAAGAAGGAACGAGAGACGGCCGTGGTTTGTCTATGTTCATCTATGACAAGCGTCAGGGTGGCGTGAACGTACGTCGTATCGAAAACAAACTCGGTATCCACGGTTCTCCTACCTGTGAATTGGTATATAAGAATGCAAAAGCTGAACTTTGCGGTGACCGCAAACTCGGTTTGATTAAATACGTAATGGCTCTGATGAACGGTGCCCGTCTGGGTATTGCCGCACAATCTGTAGGATTGAGCCAGGCAGCTTACAATGAAGGTTTGGCATACGCCAAAGACCGTAAGCAGTTCGGAAAAGCAATTATCGAATTCCCGGCTGTGTATGACATGCTGGCTATCATGAAAGGCAAACTGGATGCCGGACGTGCTTTACTGTATCAAACATCTCGCTACGTAGACATCTACAAAGCATTGGACGACATCGCCCGCGAACGTAAACTGACTCCGGAAGAACGCCAGGAACAAAAGAAATATGCTAAATTAGCAGACAGCTTTACTCCGCTGGCTAAAGGTATGAACTCTGAATATGCGAACCAAAACGCTTACGACTGTATTCAGATTCACGGCGGTTCAGGTTTCATGATGGAATATGCTTGCCAACGCATCTATCGCGACGCACGTATCACCAGCATCTACGAAGGAACTACCCAGTTGCAGACAGTAGCCGCTATCCGTTACGTAACCAATGGTTCTTACATCGCTACTATCCGCGAGTTTGAAACCATTCCTTGCTCACCGGAAATGGAACCGCTGATGTCTCGTCTGAAAAAGATGGCTGACAAATTCGAAGCAAGCACCAATGCAGTGAAAGAAGTACAAGACCAGGAATTGCTTGACTTCACCGCTCGCAAACTGGTGGAAATGGCTGCTGACATTATCATGTGTCACCTGCTGATTCAAGATGCCAGCAAGGCTTCCGAACTGTTCTCCAAATCTGCACATGTATATTTGAACTATGCAGAAGCGGAAGTAGAAAAGCACTCAAACTTCATCGAAAACTTCGATAAAGAAGACTTGGCATTCTACAAAAAGTAATAAATACTCTATCAAATCTCATAAAAGCATCCCTTCTTAGGAAGTGGATGCTTTTTTATTTGTCACATTCTATTATTTTTCATTATTATTCTATACATTTGTCAGTGAGATAAGTAATTTTTAATCGACGACTCTATATAAGAATAGAAATATGGCACTCAAACCTTCATATAACGACAAACTGCATTTACCGGGTTTATCAAAAACAGAAATCCTTATACTGGCTCTCGAAGCTTCGCAAAAGCTGGAGTGGAATATCGAGGAAGTGACTCCGGAAGGAGCACGATTCGAAGTCCCGTTCAATATGTATTCTCATGGAGAGGAAATAACCTTCACCATAGAACCGGGAAGCGACGGAGAAGTAGCTGTGCGCAGCCAATCTTCTTCCGTACAATTTGTAGACTATGGAAAGAACAGAAAAAATATACAAAAGCTACGGGAGACGATGGAAGAAATAAAAACATCCCTTACCCCGGAAGAGCTAACCCAAAAGGCAAAAGATTTCGAGGAAGAGTGTAACCGTCCGCTCACAGAAGAAGAAAAAGCCTATCTGGAAGAAGAAAAGAAGAGGAACTCTTTCTGGTCGTTCTTTATTCCCCGCAAAGGTTTTATAGCAACGCCTATCCTGATAGACCTCAACATCCTTGTATTTATTGTGATGATTGCATCCGGAGTGGGAATCATGTCTCCTTCCACCTTATCACTGCTGAAATGGGGAGCCGACTTCGGACCGCTGACCCTTACAGGCGACTGGTGGCGTGCAGTGACCTGCAACTTCATACACATCGGTGCTTTTCATCTCCTGATGAATATGTATGCCTTCATGTATGTAGGTCTTCTACTGGAAGATCTGATAGGAAGCCGTCGGATGTTCATGTCCTATTTACTGACCGGACTATGTTCGGCAGTATTCAGTCTTTATATGCACGGCGAGACAATCAGTGCCGGAGCCTCCGGAGCTATCTTCGGACTTTACGGTATATTCCTCGCCTTCCTGTTCTTCCATCGCATCGCAAAGGAACAACGAAAAGCGTTATTGACCAGTATCCTTATTTTTGTCGGTTACAATCTGGTTTATGGCATGAAAGCTGGGATTGATAACGCTGCACATATTGGCGGATTATTAAGCGGTTTCCTACTGGGAATCATTTATGTATGCAGCTATAAATTTGAAAAAGCCGATGCGCAACGCACCGTTTCAATCCTTGGGGAGCTTGGTATCTTTTGCATTTTCCTGTTCAGTTTCTTGATGCTTTGCAAGAACGTTCCCCCTCTTTATCAGGACATACGCGGCGAATGGGAAAGCGGTATTGTAGAAGCCTATCTGAATGGTGAACTGGAAGAAGAAAACGAAAACGGTAACCAATCAGGCAGGGAAACTGCCAACAGTTCTTCTACCAGTCAATATCCTCCATACGTTCCGGTAGGCAATAACGATACATGGCTTTCTTATTACGATGCAGAAACAAATTTCAGTTGCCAGTATCCTACCAACTGGAGGAAAATAACAGGAGCGAAAGGATTGACTCCCAGCGCAGAACCTCCGTTGCTTAGGCTCGTCAACGGCGCCAACCAACTGACGGTTACTGCTCTGACCTACGATACACAAAAAGAGTTTGAACATATAAAGAAGTTATCGCTCACTCTCCCGCGAAATGCACAAGGAGAACCAGCGGAAGACTATAAGCAGAGCAATGTCAACATCAACGGGCTATCCATGACAAGAACTACAAACCCTCTGCACATCGGAGCTCCTGATGAACCGGGAGAAGACATACAACAAATTGTATTACACTATTTCCAAGAAAGCAAGAAGCGAACTTTTACCATTGTTATGCTTGTCTATGACGAAGAAGCCGAAACCGATCTGAATGCTATTACATCAAGTATTCAGATCACCCAATAAAGAGAATATGAGAGTATATGTCCAAGTCAAACAGTTAGGAAAGCGAAAGTGCAATATCGAAAAGATTCCTGTCGATTTTCCTGTTCCGCCTGTCGATGTACAGGGGTTGATTGAAGCCATCGTCAGTTGGCAAGTCTGTGAATATAATGAACGCTTGCAACAAAGCGAAGTACTGAAATACCTCACACAGGAAGAAGTGGAAAATAAAGCAGCTTCCGGCAAGGTTGGGTTTGCAGTAAACTATAACGGCAAACCTGCCGCAGAAGTAGAGGCAATCACCAACGCCCTGCAATCTTACGAGGACGGAATTTTCCGTATCTTCATTGATGATACGGAAACTGAAGACTTATCCTCTCCCACCGGACTCAAAGAAGAATCTACCATCACCTTCATCCGATTGGCTATGCTGTCGGGAAGACTTTGGTAATCATTTTCTTATAAACACACTTAAAACGAAAATAATCATGAGACTCATTTATAATGACGCATTAAACAAACGGATTGCTCCGTACCTGGAAAGGTTAACGAAAAAGAGAACCAGTTTAGACAAAGAGACAATGACACTGTTGGACGTATTTATGCAATACTTCAACATGGATACCCGGTATGGCACATACAGCGATAAACTAGAGCCTTGCATCATACATATTATTCAGGAAGAGAAGATAAAGAGTGTTGCCAATCTTTTCGACGGAAAGTTGAACAAAGTGCTCCGTTATCTATTGGGAGACGAATATGCCAACCTGTTCCACACCTATCTGAAGCTCAAAGCACGGTGTCCGTACACTCATGGATATTCGCGCCGGTCACAGCGGTCGGCGAATCCCCTTCTGCATTTCAGTCACATCATAGATGCGCTGACGGAATTTCTAAAACTACGTGCCACCGGATTCAGCGAACAAGCCATACTGAACGGAGGAAACACTCCGGAAGAAATAGAGACATACAAGGATGCGATGAACTGCCAAAACTGGATGGCCGCCCAAATAGCAGAAGGCAACCGGACTGTCATTGAATACCTTAACAACGTATTAACCAGCGAGAATAATGCCAACCGCCTCAACCAGGGACATCTCCAGGCTATCGCCGTGAGCGGTTACCGCCCGTTGCTGGAACTGGAAGGGAAGTTACTGCTAGCAGCCAAACTGCAGGAAGGTCTCCGTCAAGCTATCGTGGAAACGATGGACGAAGGATGCCCCGAAAGTTATCTCCATCTGTTCTCGGTGATCTGCGACAACGGCCTGCAACGATTTGCCTCCGTGAAACGCGGCATTGCAGTCTGTACGGGTATCGGAGAACAAGACAGCAGCGAGCGTATCACCAACAAATATGTGGAACTGATCCGCCGTTTTCTGAACGACCGGGAACAAGCACGCAAAGCCCTCCAAAGCAAAGATACGGTCGAACTTTATCTGGCTCTATGGAGTATCGGATTCTATAATACGGAAGAAATTCAGGCACTTGTTCCGGGAATAATTAAAGACGGTGCCAAATATCAGGTGCAGACCTTACTTTACTTTTTACGCTGTACGCAATACTCCGGCATGAACCACCGTATCAGTAAAGATGCTTTTGAAAAATGGTATAACGAACCGTCGGTAGTAGCGGCTATCCTGCCGCTATATCTGTCCGGACTCTATCTTAGCCGGTACGGAGGACATAAAGACGCCCCGTCGCTCCATGATTATTTTGATAGCAAAGAAGAAGCGATCCGTCATTATGACTATCTGAAGAACGTCTATCAGTCCATCTCTGCCAAAGAGATTTATTCTCCATACGTATTCCCATGGGAAAGTGCAGAGCTCACCCGTTCGGAAATCGTTCTCAAGATGGCGTATATCACCTGGATGACCAACGATTCTGCATTAAAAGACGATCTTTGCACTTGTCTGCCTTCTTTGGATACCTATATGCGGGCAGGCTATATCGGCGTCGTATTAAATCCCCCGACCAGCCATTTACAGGAAGAATATGTGCTGCAATCACTGGGCGACCGTTCGCAGGACGTTCGTGACGAAGCCTACAAAGTCTTGTCCGAGATGACTTTGTCGCCCGAACAGAATCAGAAAGTAGAAGAGTTGCTGCGCTTCAAATATAGTGAGATGCGTATCAACGCCATCAATCTATTGATGAAGCAGCCGAAAGAACAACTGTCCGGCAGTATCCGCCGCTTACTAACAGACAAGGTGGCCGAACGCCGCCTGGCCGGATTGGATATGATGAAGACTATTCACAACATAGAATTCCTGCAAGATACCTATCAGGAACTGATCCCCACCGTCAAAGAAATTCAGAAACCGAACGCGAAAGAAAAAGTGTTGATAGAATCTCTGATCGGCGACGGAACGGAAGAAAACACCGCACAACACTATACCAAAGATAACGGCTTCGGTCTGTACGACCCGGCTCTTGAAGTCAATCTGCCGGAAATTACCCAGGATAAAGGATTCAACGTGAAAAAAGCATTCGAATTCATTTGTTTCGGAAGGGCCAAACTTGTATTTAAAAAACTAAGCAAATACATCGAAATCTATAAGAATGAAGAGTTCAAGAATGGGTACGGAGAAGCACGCCTGGTAGGCAACAGTGTCCTAATAAACTGGAGCAACTACGGAGGATTGAGCGGACTCGGTTTCCCGGAACTGTGGAAGGCCTTCTACGAAGAAGAGATCGGAAGCTATGACAAATTACTGATGATGAGTTTCATGCTTGCATCGACAGGCGCTCCTAAAGACGATGACGACTACGATGAAGAGGATGAAGAAGACATCAAGGCAGACCAGAAATCAAGCAACACTTTCGAGCCGCTTATCAACCGGATGTATGCCGGCATCACTTACCGCGGATTGCAGAAAGAACTCCGTAAGATGCCGTACTACGAACAGATGAGTGATATTATCGAAGCATTGTCATACGAGTACAAAGACGAAGCAGTCTACCAACGATTGGCTGTCAATATGCTGCTCCAACTGTTGCCTTTGCTGAATACTAAAAACATTTTCCGCCAGTACACCAACAAGCATGCATGGCTTCGGGACAAACTGGAATATGGAGAAAAGGAGATCGTTTACCCGATACATAACAACAAGTTCGTGAATTTCTGGCTTGAAATGCCTCAAAAGCCTATGAGTGATGATCTGTTTATCCGCTACTTCACGGTGCGCTACCAACTTTACAAGCTCACCAACTACATGGAACACACACCCGAACTGGAAGAAACAGACTCTTACCTTCATGCCACAGACTTCGCCCGTGCATGGATGCTCGGAATCATCCCGACAGAAGAAGTATACCGCGAAATGATGGGACGCATCAGCTCGCCCGCCCAGATCAAGGCAATCACCACGGTATTGAACGACAACGTTCGTTTCAATAAGGAAAAAGAAAGATACGCCGACATCAAAAACGTCGATTTCTCTCTCTTCCGTTCTCTTGCACAGAAGATAGTAGACCGGATTCTTGAAATCGAACTGAAACGGGGAGACTCCGAGACACAAGTCACCAGCCTTGCGGAAGAACTAAGTTATATTTATGGAGCGGACACATTTATCCACATTCTGCAAGCATTCGGCAAAGATACTTTCATACGCGACAACTACAACTGGGGCAGCACCAAACGAGGTGTATTGAGCAGCTTGCTCCATGCTTGCCATCCCCTACCAACAGATACCAGCGAAAACCTGAAGAAACTGGCGAAGCAAGCCGAAATCAGTGACGAACGACTGGTAGAAGCCGCCATGTTCGCTCCGCAATGGATTGAACTGACCGAAAAGGCAATAGGCTGGAAAGGACTGACAAGTGCCGCCTATTATTTCCACGCCCATACCAATGAAACATGTGACGACAAGAAAAAAGCAATCATCGCCCGCTACACCCCTATCGACGTGGAAGACTTGCGGGAAGGTGCTTTTGATATCGACTGGTTCAGGGATGCATTTAAGACAATTGGCAAACGACGCTTCGAAGTGGTCTACAATGCCGCCAAATATATATCATGCAGCAATAGCCATACCCGTGCCCGCAAGTTTGCCGATGCCACCAACGGCGCAGTGAAGGCGGCAGATGTAAAGAAAGAAATAGTTGCCAAACGCAACAAAGACTTATTGATGAGCTACGGCCTCATCCCATTGGGACGGAAACCGGACAAAGAACTGCTGGATCGTTATCAATACCTGCAAAAGTTCCTGAAAGAGAGTAAGGAATTCGGTGCTCAAAGGCAGGAAAGCGAAAAGAAAGCGGTAAACATCGCCCTGCAAAACCTAGCACGCAACTCCGGCTACGGAGACGTTACCCGTCTGACCTGGAGCATGGAAACGGAACTAATCAAAGAACTTCTCCCCTACCTGTCTCCCAAAGAGATAGACGGCGTAGAAGTGTATGTGCAAATCAATGAGGAAGGCAAATCGGAGATTAAACAAATCAAAGACGGCAAAGAGCTCAACAGTATGCCTGCCAAACTGAAAAAGCATCCGTATATAGAAGAACTGAAAGCGGTACACAAAAAACTGAAAGACCAGTATACCCGCTCCCGCGTGATGCTGGAACAGGCGATGGAAGACTGTACTCGTTTTGAAGAAAGCGAATTGCGCAAGTTGATGCAGAACCCTGTCATCTGGCCATTGTTGAGACATCTTGTCTTTATCTGTAACGGACAGACGGGCTTCTACACCGATGGATTGCTGGTGACTGTGAATGCCGTTTGCCTACCGTTAAAACCGAAAGACGAGTTACGCATCGCCCATCCCACAGACTTGTACGCAAGCGGTGACTGGCATGCTTATCAGAAATTCCTGTTCGACAAAGCAATCCGCCAGCCTTTCAAACAGGTGTTCCGTGAGCTCTATGTTCCGACTCCGGAAGAAGTGGAAGCCACTCAATCCCGCCGTTATGCCGGCAATCAGATCCAACCGCAGAAAACGGTTGCCGTACTGAAAGGCCGTCGCTGGGTAGCCGACTACGAAGACGGTTTGCAAAAGATCTATTACAAAGAGAACATCATCGCCACCATCTATGCAATGGCAGACTGGTTCTCTCCTGCCGACATCGAAGCTCCGACATTAGAATATGTCTGCTTCCACAACCGCAAGGACTACAAGTTGATGAAAATCTCGGAGATTCCTCCTGTCATCTTCTCGGAAGTGATGAGAGACGTAGACTTGGCAGTAAGTGTAGCCCATGCCGGAAGCGTCGATCCGGAAACCAGCCACTCTACCATCGAGATGCGCAGCGTGCTGGTGGAACTGACAATGCCGTTGTTCCATTTCAAGAACGTGACGATAAAAGGAAGTTTCGCTCACATCGAAGGCAAACTGGGTAAGTACAATATCCATCTGGGCAGCGGCGTGATCCATCAGGAAGGCGGCGCGCAAATTGCCGTTCTTCCGGTACATTCGCAAAATCGCGGACGCCTGTTCCTGCCTTTTGTAGATGAAGATCCGAAGACAGCCGAGATATTGACTAAGATTATCTTCTTTGCAGAAGACGATAAGATAAAAGACCCAAGCATCCTGAACCAAATCAAATAGAAAAGAAATGGCAGAGAATTTAATCATCGGCACAGGAAATAAGGAAGAGAAATACCGGGAGTTACTTCCGCAACTACACGCTCTGGTAAGTACGGAAACGGATCTCATAGCCAATCTTGCCAACGTTGCAGCAGCGCTCAAACAGACTTTCGGTTTCTTTTGGGTAGGCTTTTACCTTGTGAAAGAGGATGAACTCGTACTGGGTCCGTTTCAGGGTCCCATTGCCTGCACCCGCATCCGCCTCGGCAAAGGAGTTTGCGGCACAGTTTGGAAAGAGGCCCGGACACTGATTGTTCCTGACGTAGAACAGTTTCCCGGACACATTGCTTGTAGTTCGGACTCGAAATCGGAAATAGTAGTACCGATCCTCCAACAGAGTGAAGTCATTGGAGTGCTGGATATTGACAGTGATGAACTGGATAGTTTCGACACCATCGACGCACGCTATCTGGAAGAGATTTGTACGTATATTGGATAAGTTGACAACCATGCAAACGTCCTGAAAAAACAGAGGCTCTGATTGAGTGAATCAGAGCCTCCGTTTACTATAAATAGAGCCTCTGTTCAGGTCAAACAGAGGCTCTATTTTTTTACCAGTCCATATCTTCTATTTCCCGTTCCCGGTACAGCAGAAGTTGTTTGCGAAGCGAACTCATTTCGCGTCTCATATCTTCCATCTTTTCCAGTAAATGATGAATGGCATCGATACCTTCCATATTGATGGATAAGTCGTAGTACATTCTGCTGTAACGCTCCACGTTCGGGAGTTCCGACAAAAGCAGATAATGTTCGCCGCCTTCGGTATGTACGTTAATCAAACCGCCCTCTTCCAACAAGTCGATGAATGAAGGCTCAATATGACATTTGTGACAGTATTCACTGACAATAATTAATTCGGTCTGCATAGTGCTCATTCATTTTAGTTCATACTCTGTAATTGACGGAACAACTCTTTCTGTTTGTCGGTCAAGTTCGTAGGAATCTTGACGGAATAGGTCACAATCAAGTCACCGAATTGTCCTTCCTTCTTATAAACCGGGAATCCTTTACCTTTCAGTCGGACTTTCGTACCGTTCTGCGTTTCCGGTTTTATCTTCAGTTTCACTTTACCGTCCAGCGTGTCGATCACTTTCTCACCTCCCAATACAGCAGAATAAAGGTCTACTTCCACATCTACGTACAGGTCGTCGCCCAGGCGTTTGAACACCGGGTCTTCGGCTATCACGAACGTAATGTACAAGTCGCCCGCAGGTCCTCCGTTGACACCTTCGGCTCCGTAGCCCTTCAGTTTGATTACCTGTCCGTCGGCTACACCGGCAGGGATGGTGATACGCACTTGTTTACCATTGACGGTCAATATCTGCTTATGCGTTTGAGCAGCATCACGAAGGGAAAGATGAAGTTCGGCATTAAAATCCTGTCCGCGGAATCCCGCAGAGCCTTGTCCTCTTCCTCCCCGATGTCCGAACATGGATTCGAAGAAATCTGAAAATCCACTGGCATTGCCACCGGAGAATCCCTCTCCATCGGAACTATACCAATAACTTCCGTTACCGTCGGAGAAACCCTGACCTGCACCACCGAATCCGCCGAAACCTCCCGCACCGCCATAGCCTCCGGCTTGTTGCTGTGCACGTTTCTGCGCTTCGAATTCATCGGCATGTTTCCAATGTTCTCCGTACTCATCATACTTTTTACGTTTCTCTGGATCACTTAGTACTTCATTGGCTTCATTGATTTCCTGAAACTTATCCTTTGCACTCGGGTCATTAGGATTCAAGTCAGGATGATACTTTCGGGCCAACTTACGAAAAGCCTTTTTGATATCATTCTGCGAAGCACTTTTGTCTACTCCAAGAATCTTGTAATAATCTATATAGGCCATGTTTTATGAATTTAATCGTTCATACATCATACGGCAAATAACACGCCAATCAGGCTTTTGGATGCAGAAATTAACAAGGATTAATACCTAATACTTAATACTTGATATTCCTCTTTTCCAGCATCTGGAAGTCTTGCTTCTTCATACCCAAATCATCCAGCGGACGGGGTTCGTTGTGATCGTTCAGATAAACTCTCGGTTTTAGGACGTAGTGCGGAGCCGTTACAGATTGCGAATCATTCCGGTAAGGAGTTTCTATTCCGGCTAAAGACAACAGGGTCGGGAAGAAAGAGCTGCTGGAAGAAATATTCTTATCCTTATTATCCACAGCATTTTTCCAATGTTCGGGATAGGTTTCACGGTAGTTGTCGGACATCCAGATGAGGAACGGCACGTGAAGTTGATAATAAGAAGGTACGGGAGAAGCGTGGAGGAACAGATGGCGGGAATCGTCGAAAATATCCTCACCATGATCGGAAGTGTAGAGCATGGCGGCATCTATCTGCTGTTTTTCCAACATGTGGATAAGGCGTGACAAGAAACCGTCCGTATAACGGATGGAGTTGTCATAGGCATTGACCAGGTTATCCCGGTATTTTCTTTCTGCTTCCATCGGATAATCGGGCGTAAAGAAAGCACTTTCCGACGGGTAACGTTCGCGGTAATTAAAGTGAGAACCGTAGGTGTGGAGCACGATGAATTGTTTCGTCGCACCTTTAGCCAGTTCCTGCTCCACCAATTTCAGAAGTTCGTCGTCAGAAGGATTATAGGAGGAACTGACAGAATCTTCTTTTATAAAATCGTATGTATCGGCTTCCATTCCGAAGAAATCGATAAACGAATGGTTGTAACGTTGGTTGGAGAAAAAGGCTGTCCGGAAACCTGCCTCTTTAAAGGCGGTGATGATTCCTTTTTGATGATAGATAGAATCGTAGTTGCAGGCGGTAGCGTCCGACATCAACATGGGGACACTTTTATGTGTCGTATTCGACTCTGTCAGTACTTTCGGGAAAGCAATCAGACCCGATTGCCGGGATAAGAGCGGGTTTGTTTCACGTTCGTAACCATACAGTTGCCAGTTCAGGGCACGGGAGGTTTCTCCTACGACCATTACGTATACTTCCCGTTTCTCTTTCGGATGCGTAGGCAGGGCATGGAAAGTAAAGTCCTTCGAAGTACGGTGATAATTCTGCGTCAAGGCGGTTCGTTGGAAGGCAAGACCTACGTTATAACACACGTTCAGCGGATATAAATCGGACTTCAACTCATATCCCGGGTCCTGCATATATGCTCCGACAAGGCTAAGGAGGGAGATTCCAAAGACTATGGAGGCTCTCTTCCGTTCTCTGCGGATAAATTCTGCCGTGAGTTTCCGCTTGCGTACTATTGAAATGGTTCCCAATATCAAAGCGGGTACGTAGAGTATGATAACAGCAATAATGGCAGGTGTGAGATTATCAAGCAATTCGAGGGCTTCACTCGAATTGGTAGTCACCAGGTTCAGAAACATATCGACAGCGATAATGGACTGGCCGAACAAATAAAGCAATACAATCTGAAAGGCTCCGAAAAACAGGAACAGGAATAAAATCCAAAGCATCTTGCCACAGTTTCTCGACAAAGTCATCAACAGATAATAGCAGCCGAAAGGCAAAAGCACATTACACACCTTTGCCATCAACGGTAAAGGCTCTGTCAAACAGAGCACAAGGTTGGGTACTATCAAGATGAAGAGGAACAGATAAAACAAATGTTCCTGATTCTCCAACCAATTCTTTATATTCTTAAAAAGCTTCATTGATATTAAAAATAAATCCGGTCTGGTGTTTGCCAAACCCTAAATCCAAACGTACATTTACTCTCTTCTTAAACTCCCAACGATAACCGAAACCATAATTAGGCAGAATATGTTTCGGAGTAAACTCGGAGAGTCGTGGAAAAATCGTTCCCGCTCCTGCCCATACTGCCACTCCATTCCGTTTCCAGACGTGTTGCCGGAGTTCTATTTGCGCATCCATTGCTCCTTTATCCCGATAGCGTCCTTCGTAATATCCGCGCATGGAGTAAGAGCTTCCCAGCGTTGCCATCAATCCCCACGGGGTATCGCCATAGGTAAGCAATGTGTGGAATTGTCCTGCCAGCACTCCGCCTTTCCATACGGGCTGATAATAGCTGGTAGTCAGTTCGGTGCTGCTAAACGCATATTTATTGCCGAGAAAAGCCGGGCTGAATCGCTGGTCTATCCGCAAGTAATAGCCGTGAGACGCATTTGTCAGGAAATCACGTGAATCGTAAAGGAGGGAAAGTCCCAGGCTGGTATTAGTGGTCCGTACCGCCATCCCTTCCCATAGTTCCGGTTTATCAAAGTCCCGTCCGTCGATATAATCGAATATGGCCATCGGACCGATGTAGAAGTTCTTTGCCAGCCGGAACATAAAATCAACTTTCACCTGTGCTTGAAAACGTTTATAGTCGCTTTCATTATCAGAGTTGGCTCCATTGTCATATCCCCGTCCCCAATACAGGCTGGGGAAAGAATAGAAATAGAGATTGTAATTCAAGCGGTATTTGTCTTGCGGAAACAGATGGTTCCCACGGACTCCCAACAGGTAGAAGCCGACCGTCGACACATCTCCGTAAAGAGAGACATTGGAGGGAGGAAGAAGCGAATCATTCCGATCGGTGCGATATAGTCCGGCTGCCACCAGTCCGAGTCCGAACTTGGTGTCACTGGAATAGTGGGGACCGCCTATCACACTGAAATCAAACTTTTTATTCTTTTTTTCCTTATTGGCGTCATTGAAGTAATCAAGAAACTTTTTAAAGAAGCTGCGCTTTGCCGGAACAGAATCTTCCATGGTTGCAAATACAGAATCCTCCGGCAGTTCAATTTTAGTAGAATGCAGCTGTGCGCCCAACGGGGTTTGTGTCAACAACAAAAGCGCGAATATGATTAGCCTGTTCTGTCTAGTATTCATAATCATAAGAAGTAGAAAACTTTGCGGACAAAGTTAGTTTCAAACTTCTTATTACAACAGAGTTTCAGAGGCTTTTGTTGTCCTGAATTTCCTTTTTAACGTTTCAAAAGTCCTATAAACTCGTCCACATCTTCTTCTGTCGTATCAAAAGAAGTTACCAAGCGGATTTCATCCTTCTCTTCGTTCCAGAAATAAAAGAAATAAGACTCCAGCATCCGGTCGATAACCGGGCGGGGCAGGATGAGGAATAGTTGGTTGCTCTCGGCTTTTTGAGTAAAAGTGACTTCGGGCAGTTTCTCTAATTCCGCACGAAGTTTGGCAGCCATCGCATTGGCGTGGCTGGCATTCTTCAGCCAAAGGTCGTCAGTGAGGTATGCCGTAAACTGGCAAGAGAGGTAACGCATCTTCGAAGCGAGCTGGGCGGATTGCTTACGGATGAAACGGGCTTCCGATTGCAGGTCTTTATTAAATACAATCACGCACTCTCCCATCATCAGTCCGTTCTTCGTTCCGCCGAAACTAAGAATATCGACTCCACAATCCACCGTCAGTTCTTTAAGGGAAAGATTCAGGGCGGCACAGGCATTGGCTATTCTGGCTCCGTCCATGTGTACATACATACCATTCAGATGGGCAAAGTCCCTCAGGCGTTTCAACTCTTCGGGAGTGTAGATGGTGCCAAGTTCGGTACATTGGGAGATGTAGAGAGCTCTAGGTTGCGAATGGTGTTGGTCGCCGAAACCGTGCAGGTAAGGTTGCATCAATTCCGGGGTAAGTTTACCGTCAGGAGTAGCAATCGGGCGAATCTGACAACCTGTCATTTTCACGGGAGAGCCACACTCATCGACATAGATATGAGCAGTTTCCGCACAAAAGATAGAATGATACGGGCGGGTCATCAGTTGCAATGCTACCACATTGCTGCCTGTTCCGTTGAATACAAACAAAGGGACACAGTTCGGGGTGAAGGTTTCTTTTATCTTCGCTACGGCTTCTTCTGTCCATTTGTCATCGCCATATCCTAAAGAATGGTCTATATTGGCCCGGTTCAAGGCTTCCATTACCAACGGATGCACACCGGAATTATTGTCAGAGGCAAAACTTCTCATTGTTTCTTGCATTTTAATTCGTGATGCAAAGTAACAGAATTATTTCCGGAAATCAATTGAAAGGAAGAGACATTAAAAGGAAAAAGGATAAAAAACGAGAATCTCCGAAGGACTGATCGGGCTGTCATCCCTCCGGAGATTCTGCTGTTTTCGTTAAAGTGCCAAATTCTTTTAGCCAATATAAACATTCACACAGAGATATACATAGAGTTCTTCATCACACTGATCGAACTCAATCTTGCTCTCTCTTGACAACCACCCTAAAGCGGCACCCAGCTCTTTATCTTTCAACCCGGATTTTCTCTTCAGAAGTCCGTAGCTCCACTTCTCGTTATTGCTAAGCAGTTGCCAAACCTTACCGGCATTTACACCGATTTCATTTCTATTCATTTTTCTAGAGTAATTAAGAGGTTTAATACATTAGGTTAAGATTTCGCCTATAAAGATAACAAAAGGATATTGCATTTGTTTATACGTCTTTACTAAAAAGTTGTTACAGAATTATTTTTAACATAAAAGCGGTGATGTGTCCCGACACAAAGGCGTTATTAGCATATGTTAAATTAGAACTTTTCCTTGCAGACATCTGTTATTAGATAAAAATCAATCCTAAACCAATTACAGCTATGGCAAAAAAAATAGCAGAACAACTGATAGATACTTTGGTTAAATCCGGAGTTGAACGCATTTACGCCGTAACAGGCGACAGTCTGAATGAGGTAAACGAAGCAGTCAGAAAAAACGATCAAATAAAATGGATACATGTGCGCCATGAAGAAACAGGAGCGTATGCCGCTGCTGCAGAAGCACAACTAACCGGTCGTCCGGGATGCTGCGCGGGAAGTAGCGGACCGGGACACGTTCATCTTATCAACGGTTTGTACGACGCGCACCGTTCCGGGGCACCGGTAATCGCCATCGCTTCTACGATTCCTACCGGAGAATTCGGTACGGAGTATTTTCAGGAGACGAATACAATCAAACTTTTTAACGATTGCAGTTATTATAATGAAGTAGCCACTACTCCCAAGCAATTTCCACGTATGCTCCAATCGGCCATACAAACGGCTGTCACCCGTAAAGGGGTGTCCGTCATCGGGCTACCGGGAGACTTGGCTAAGGCTTCTGCCGTTGCTGTCGACTCGTCGGTTCGGAACTATCCTGCCCCACCGGAAGTTTGCCCGTCGGAAGAAGATTTGGCTCAATTGGCCGACTTGTTAAACAAACATACACGTATCACTCTTTTCTGTGGCATCGGTTGCCGGGGAGCTCACGAGGAAGTAATCGCGCTTTCCGAGAAGCTGAACGCCCCGGTGGTATATACTTTCAAAGGAAAGATGGAGGTGCAATATGAGAATCCGTATGAAGTGGGTATGACGGGATTGTTGGGAATGCCTTCGGGATATTACAGTATGCACGAAGCCGAAGTGCTTCTCATGCTCGGCACTGACTTTCCGTATTCTGCTTTCCTGCCGGATGACATCAAGATAGCCCAGATTGACATAAAGCCCGAACGCTTGGGACGTCGTGCAAAGGTGGATATCGGACTTTGTGGAGACGTCAAACTTAGCATCCAGTCTTTATTGCGTATGCTGAATCCGAAAACGGATGATTCTTTCTTACTGAAACAACTCAAAAGATACGAGGGAGTAAAGAAGGATTTGGCCGCTTACACAGAAGATAAAGGGGGCGTAAATAAGATTCATCCCGAATATGTGATGTCTGAAATAGACAAACTAAGTTCGGACGATGCTGTGTTTACGGTAGATACGGGAATGACTTGTGTATGGGGAGCACGTTATCTGCAAGCAACGGGCAAACGCCACATGCTGGGTTCTTTCAATCATGGTTCGATGGCAAATGCGTTGCCGCAAGCTATCGGTGCCGCGTTGGCTTATCCGGATCGTCAGGTGGTTGCGCTTTGCGGAGATGGTGGATTATCGATGACTTTAGGAGACTTGGAAACCGTTGTACAATATAAGTTGCCGATTAAAATCATCGTATTCAACAACCGTTCATTGGGAATGGTGAAGTTGGAAATGGAAGTAGACGGACTGCCGGACTGGCAAACGAACATGTTGAATCCTGACTTCGCCCAAGTGGCCGAAGCAATGGGAATGACCGGGTTTAATGTCAGTGATCCAGAAGAAGTGTTGACTACTTTATTGAATGCATTCGAGTTGGATGGTCCGGTACTTGTTAATATCATGACCGATCCGAACGCACTGGCCATGCCTCCCAAAATAGAATTCGGGCAAATGGTGGGCTTTGCGCAGTCAATGTATAAGTTGTTAATCAACGGCCGTTCACAAGAAGTGATTGATACGATCAATTCTAACTTTAAACATATACGGGAGGTATTTTAAGTTATTCTATTTTTAATATTTTCATTATCTCTCTCAAAGTATGACTTGCTATTATTGTCTATTACAATAAGGTAAGTCATACCTTTTTATAGTCTATCTTGAGGTGATAATCATTTTATTTTCTTATGTTTGTAATCATCAAAAAGTAAAAACACATGGAAAAGACCGACTCTTCGCCTTTATCCCGACAAGCACTGTACGCTGATAAAAAACAATGGAATCAATTCCTTTCTGTTTTTTTATTGGCAGTGGGCGTTGGTTTTACAGTGGCAGGCATTATCTTCTTTTTTGCCTACAACTGGGATGAATTACCTAAATTTGCAAAGTTAGGAATAGTAGAGGTGTTATTAATAGCTTCTGTCCTGCTCGTTACATTCACCCGTTGGAATAAGCTCGTCAAACAGATTCTTCTGACCGGCGCTACGTTCCTGATAGGTACGCTTTTCGCTGTCTTCGGACAAATCTACCAAACGGGAGCCGATGCTTACGATCTTTTTCTGGGATGGACTCTTTTCACCATTCTCTGGGCGGTTGCTACCCGTTTCGCTCCGTTGTGGCTGACGTTCATCGGATTACTTTGCACTACGATATGGTTGTACAATATACAGATAGCTAATACCAACTCTTGGGAAATGACTTTGTTGGCCAATGCAGTAACCTGGATATGCGCCTTGGCAACGATCATCACGGAATGGATGAGCACAAAAGGTCATTTGGACAGAAACAATCGTTGGTTTGTCAGTCTTCTTTCACTGGCTACTATTCTACACACCAGTTTTCTGTTAATGATGGCAATCTGCGAAGAGAGGTAGGCTAAGCATCCAACGCCCTGCCGTATTACTACGGTGGGTTTTCGGAAGCTCGCCCCCAAACCGGACGTACACGTCTCCGCGTATCCGGCTTTCTACTAATAATATCAATCTATCCATTGTTACTGAGTTTTTTGTAGCACTTACCACATATGGCAATAGTCTTTCGTTTGCGAGCCATCATTTGTTTTTCGCAGGTAGTTTTCCCTTGAAGATTTTTTAATTTTCTCACATGGTGCATCACTAACTTATCGACTGCTCCACATAATTCACATTTTTCCGCTTTCAGCCTATCTATAAGACTTGTGTTTGTAGGATGATATGTGAATTTGGGCAAGTTGTCTAAATCCTTAATGTTCATTGGATTTTTCTTTTTGAACCCACCATGATAAAAGGTCAAGTCTTTGGTAGTACCGTTCTTTAAATAGTATCTAACTGAAAAAAGTCCATTCTTGGTGTACTTTTTTCGGATTTGCGACATCGTTGTCCGATATTTCTGCGCAAATGTTTTGTACATACTATATTTCATGATATACCCAAGTTTTGACAGACTACTACAATTATTAGCCAAACAATAGTAATTGTAAATGCCCTTTATTTCCTTGTTGTACCTGTCAAGTATCTCAAAGTCATTGTTGTTTGAAAGTTTGGGACGGGATTTTGCTTTCCAATACTCCTTGCCGTTGTGTATCTTTATTTCTAAAACACGATATTCGAGCAACTTTTTCTTAAACGTATCCTTTCCAAGTGCCAATTGTATCCTCTTATTGAAGACACGTCTTAGTACTCCGTATTTGCTTCTTTTGGTGTCATTGGATTTCCTTACAAAAATCTCATATCCGAGAAATTTTGCAGCGTTTTCAGCATGGGTGATAAGTGTTTTCTCATCGGACAGTGTAAGAGCCAACTTTTCATAGAGGAAGTTCTTTATGTCCTCTTTGATGATGATAGCATCTTGTTTACTGCCAATAATTCCAATTAGAAAATCATCCGCATATCTCACATATTTGAGTTTTCTGTAGTTCATATCCATTTCGTCACCATCAGAATACTGCAAACCTTCTTTTTGATAAGCCTTATATTGTCTTATCAATTCTGACCTTTCACTTTTGTCTTTTACCACTTTCAACTTTTTCAGAATACGGTGTCGTTTGCCTTCAAGTGATACTACCTGTTTAGTTCTTTTCCGTTCTTTCCCCTTATCAAATTTTTCAGTGTATTCCTTCATGAATTTATCCAATTTATCAAGGTATATGTTTGCCAAGATAGGGCTGACAATTCCGCCTTGCGGTGTTCCGCTGTAGGAGTTATGAAAGTTCCAGTCTTCGATATATCCTGCATTCAGAAATTTTCTAATCAAGCGAATAAATCTTTCGTCAGCGATACGTTCTTTCAGAATACCTATCAGTATCTCATGATTGATATTGTCGAAAAATCCCTTAATATCACCTTCTACGAACCATTTCACGCCCGAAAATGTCTTCTGAATATCAGACAAGGCAGTGTGGCAGCTTCTTAGAGGTCGGAAGCCATGTGACGTTTTTTCAAACTGTCTTTCATAGATGGCTTCCAATATCATTCTGACCACTTCCTGCAATAATTTATCATTAAAAGCTGGTACACCTAATGGACGCATTTTCCCATTTTTCTTTGGGATATACATCCGTTTTGAAGGTTGGGGCTGATAACTCTCATCTTTCAACGATGTTATCAGTTGTTCAATTCGGTTCAGGCTCATTTGGTCAATGGTTTTCCCATCTGCACCTGCTGTCATATTGCCCGGTTTCGCATATATGCGTTGGTAGGCAACGTAATACATTTCCTCATTGAAAAAGATACGGTACAAGCGTTCAAACTTGTAATTCAAATTTTCACTGTGTTCCGTTAGACTGTTTAATACATACTCTGGACTTCTCATAATGTCTCTCACATTTTCCGTTATTTGCATTAAAATTATTAGCTGCTTCCCTTCGCCATGTACAGGGCTTTCCCCTGCTCAGACTACTACGGAAGCTCCGTTGCCTTGTCGGATTTTCATAGGTCTGTACCTAATAGCCTTGCGGCGTTCCGATTTAGGCAATCCCCGTTTACGATATAATAACATGGCTATGATAGATTGTCGGATATGACTTCCGCCCGTTACCGCTTACTGCGGTTGTGCCGTAATTTGTTCCTGCCTCTACTACACGACGCTCGCAACAGAGGTATTACGGTATAGCGAGTTAAGTTATCTTTCACTATAAAACATACTGGGTTCACTTGGACTATCATTCAATCAGTTTGGATTTTATCCTCGTATCTATCTGTTTCATCTCACCATTCAGTTGCAATTTGATAACTAATTGACTTATGGCTTTCCAGCGTGCTATACTCCCTGCCGTCCTTTCGTGGGCAGATAAGCTGGTGATGATAGGTAAATATTGGAACACTTACCTAATAGCTTGCCAATGCTACATTTATTATATCGCCTATACGGGCGCACCGCCATATTGTCTGTTCCCCTCATAAGCACTGTCCTTCTATTTTCTGCGGGACTTTGGTATGGATGGAAAGTAAAAAGCTTGTTCTATCTGGCTATCATTCCATTTGCCGCATTAATGATTCTATTGACTACATTCATATCACAAAGCAATCTTAGGGATGTTCAGATATTCTTCTACGGAGGAGTTATTGTCATCACCGGAACAACTTTGCTCATTTACATCATTCTTCATCTAAAAAAGCAATGGTATGGCACAGAAGCATAACCTCACTATTCAAGTCGTATCCATTATCGGAGGAATCCTGACGGCTATTTTCTTTTTGGGATTTCTGGCACTTGCCAGAATCCTCCGCTCCGATATTTCTTGCCTGATTGCTGGAAGTATATTAATTCTCACTACGCTAACAATCAGCCGCATGGTGGTCCGGTCTTTTCTGGATGCAATGAACATCACTTTATACATAGCCGGATGTGTATTGATTGGCTTCGGTATAAATGCCAGCATCAATCTCCTCTTCATTACACTTATGGGAATCAGTATTCTCACATTCTTATTATCAAGAGGATTTATTCTCCCCTTTCTTTCAGTCATTCTGTTTAATATATCTTTCTTCGGAGAAGCCGCCCATGTCTTTTCTTCGTTTTATCCCTTGCAAATAGCCGTAGTCCCTATCCTTGGAGTATTTCTATTTACCAACATCTTTGAAAACAAGTTGTTTGAGTGTATAGGAACAGAGAATTACCTTTCCAAATACAAATCATTTCATTTCGGATTATTCGTATCCGGTATCGTCTCACTGGGAGGATTATCAATCAATTACATGATATCAGAAACAAATAGTTGGCTTGTGTCCTGCATACTGTCTGTTTGTATATGGATCGGAATTCTTATCATGGTTCAACGAATCATGCAGGTCATGAAAGTGGATCATCCGGTGAATCAGGTTGGTATCTACATTCTTTGTATTGTTATCTGTCTGCCTACCGTGTTTGCTCCTTATTTATCCGGTAGTTTGTTACTGATTTTAATATGTTTCCATTATGGTTACAAAGCGGAGTGTGCTGCCTCGCTCCTTCTCTTTATCTATGCTGTTTCCAAATATTATTATGATTTGAATTTGAGCCTGCTTACCAAATCCATAACGCTTTTCTTCATCGGAATTGCATGTATTACAGCCTGGTATTTCTTCACTCAAAAAAGAACAAGACATGAAAAAGTATAGCCGAATATTGATTATCGTAAACCTGATACTGCTATTGGGGTATTTCAACTGGTCGGTTTATCAGAAAGAGCAAACCTTGAAAGACGGACAGTTGGTTTTGTTGCAGCTAGCCCCCGTCGATCCCCGCTCTCTTATGCAAGGAGACTATATGAGACTTAACTACAAGGAAGCCTCATCAAATCTGCCAGATGAGCAAACCGACACACGCGGTTATGCCATACTCCGAACGGACAGTAATCAGGTAGGAGAAATTGTACGATTACAAAACACGTTGGAACCTGTAAACGACAATGAGCTAGTCATCAGATATAAAATAATAAATAGACGCCTCTTCCTCGGCGCCGAATCTTTCTTCTTTGAAGAAGGACAGGATACTCTTTATCAAAAAGCCGTATATGGCGGACTGAAAGTAGATGATAAAGGGCAAAGCTTACTCGTGGGATTGTATGATGAGGACTTTCATCTTATTCAATCCGATAAATAAAGACTAATAAGAAAACCCGGACTTTCGCAAGCCCGGGTTTTCTATATTCTCAAAACGTCTCCTCAATCTATAGGGAAATAAGGGACTAGCAAATTGGTTTCTAGTGCAAATAAGGAGACATTATGAAATAAAGAAAAGGGATACCTGTGGGAAATAAGGGAGGTATCCCTTTCTATAAGAAGAACAGAATTGGAAGGATTGACTTTCACAAGCCAAATCCTTCACTCTGTTTCTTCTCGGCGTATTCTTCACACAAGGTGAAGAAGGGTTTTCTTTTTATAGTTACTTAGTTAGCTCCATCAGCTTTCATTACTATCGGACATTTAACTTCTGTAACAGCTCCCCATGTATCTGTAATCTTCACTAAGGCATAACCTTCAACTTTAGATGCAATGGATAGGGTAGTAGCTTTCAATTGTACAGTTAATTCACCTTCAAACGCAACGGGAGTAGAAGTTGCCCCGGCTATTTCAGCATATTTGGCAATCTCTGAACTTAGTTCTATAGTAACATCTGTAACTCTACTATCTCTACTTGTCTTAGCAATTGTCACGGCAACGTCTTTTACATCTTTAACAGTAAAATCAGCAGGTTTAATCTTGAATAATTTTTCAGATTCCTTTATTGACAATACTTTAGCTTTACTAGCAGCAATATCAGGATGTGAACCTTCTTTGATTGCAGATCTTACAGTTAAGTTAAACTCTTTAGAAATTGTAGCCAAACGTTTATTTCCAAACGGCTGGTATGCAATGGTCATACGACGCGTTGAATATACACCATCATTCTTAGTTGATTTGTACAACGGAACTGCAATTACAGAGTTTGTTTTGTTAACTAACCAATTTGCACCCATTTCCGGATTATCATCAGTACCAAAGTTAGGAGCTTTCTCATCAAAAGATATATGTCCCTTATCTTCAGCGCTCATTTCATCAAAGAGTGCATACAAGTCTTGATTTACAACTGCATTAGATTTATCAGGGGTACCATAAGCAATAGCAGTTTCAGAACTTGTGAAATAAGCACTTAACGGTGTAAATGCAAATATACCTGCATTCTTAACTTCCACTTTCACATTTACCTTCTTAATTACTTCATCTCCCAATGTTGGTTGATAGTCCGGATTAATAATTTCCAAAACAGCATTATGCATTACAGCTGCAACCATAGTCGGATTAAATTGGAAGGCAATCTTATATCCTGTAACTTTACCTTTATTATCTGTTATAGTAACAGGTTGCGCACCAACAAGATCAATAGAACCACTTTCATAAGCATACTCATTGCCATTAACAGAAATCTTATCTCCAGCAGCAAATCCAATGCTCTTCAATCTTACAGTAGGTTTCTTCTTGCCAGTAAACTCTTTGTTCAGAATAGCGAATAAATCATCGGTTGAGTTAACAACAAGATCAGAGGTATTATTTGAAGGAACTGTGGCATCTGCACCCTTAGTCAGATTCCAAACAACAGCATCAGCGATAGTAATATCAGCACCCGTGTCATAAGTAAAGTTCACTGTAAAGGTTTTAGCATTACCTCCTTCAACTTTTGTACCGTCTGTTTTCAAGTAATTAACTTTCACTTCAATAGTACCTTGTTTTGTAGGTGAGGAAATAGTATTTGTAGCTTCGTCAAATACAGCACCAATAGCTTCCAAATCAGCCTTTTCAATAGAATAATAATGAGCTGCAACTTTGGACAATTCAGCAGCAAACAATTCATCAAGTTTTGCAGATGATGTATAAACCACATCTACTTCTTTATTAGTAATATCCAAAGCCTCATTTTTAGCAATAACCTTCACATCATAATTTGATATGATATTATTTCCCCAAGCATCTTTAGCACGTAAAGCATAAGCTATCGCTTTATTATTCAAACTATTATCGGCTGCTTTATCAGCAATCAAAGAAACTGTAAGATCATAAATTCCCTGATTCCATTTCTTTTCGCCATCCGCACGGGTGGTTAAAGGATTTTCAGAAAGATTCTTTTCTTTTGATAGAACTGTATAACAAACCTCCCCATGAGAATTAATCAATTCAACAGGATATTCAGAGAAGTCAACACTAACCGGATTGATTAATGCATGCATTACAGAGCTATTTGCACCAACTAAAGTAGTAGCTTTTTCTGTAGAACCATAAGTTACATTATGGAACTTAACAGTAGTACCTTTAGCCAATATACCATAATACATTGTTACCTCACTCATACCTTCACTAATTTTTCCATCAGCAATTGACACAACAGTCATGCTTGACAATTTATCTGCTGTTGGCAATATAATAGTTTTATCAGTATAAGTTCCATCTTCATTAAGTGCACCGACATGAAGTTCCCATGCTGGTCTGTCTGCTGCTTCAACAACATATACACTTGTTTGGGCATAATCTCCACGTACTAACTTACCTTTAGTTCCGTCTTCATTTTCAGCATTGATATCCCAATAACACCAATAACCATCTTCGTCAATGAAAGGAGATACTCCGTCTGTACCTGCAGCCTGAGAACCTTTTACAAATTTGCCGGCGGCATCATCATAATAATACCAGTATCCATCTTCAATATAAGGAGACTTGCCATTTGTTCCTTCCGTGACTTCGCCGCGGTCGCCTTGTGCTTTATCTCCTTTTACGAAACCGCCCTTTCCATCATTAGCCTTATCATCCCAAAAATACCAATAGCCTTTATCACCATTAGTTCCATCCGCGATGTAAGGTGAATGTCCGTCTGTGGCTTTTGCATACCATCCGGTACCTTTTTTATCAATCAACCATTCTCCGGTCTCCGGATCAATAGTCACTTTCGATCCCGGAGTTCCCTGTCCACCAGCTACTCCCGGAGCACCTGTATCACCCTTGTCACCCTTATCACCTTTAGCACCATTTATGATACTATAAGATTTTCCATCGTTAAATGTTACCTTGAATCCACCAGTAACAGGTTCTACACTCTTCACCCAATTACCAGCATCTACAAATTTCTGCAGATCAGCGATGCTAGCCTTATTAGCATCAATCTGTGTTTGCAGATTGTCGATGTCATCATCATAGTCTTTACAGCCTACATAGGTGACAGTAGAAAGTGCCAACGCCCCGAAGAACATCACTTTTACAAATTTTCTTTTCATAACTACTTAAAAATTACATTAATAATATATTATTAAACACTAAGTTTCAATAATAGCATGCCCGTTACTTTGTAGGTAACGGAAGAACCTTTGTCCTGCTCTTCGGGAGTAGTCAATACTGAAAAACGATACGATATGCTACGAAACATTTTTACCCCTGCTTTTGAAAGCAAGTAGCGGGGAGGGGAAATCTTGTGCAAAATTTAGAAGTTAACAAAGCCCTAATACAAAGAATCCGCGTGTTTTATCTGTCCTATTCCTTTTTTGAGTGGTTTATTAGAAAAAATGTATGATTTCGTTTGGTTGTTTTAAGAAATATGCTCATATTTGCACCGGTATTTATTCCCGTTACCTACAAAGTAACAGACTATTTATCAAGCGATTAATCCACTAATAGTACGCTTCACAAAATCAACGACCTGTCTATTAGCTTCATCTATTTTCTTATTCCTGAAAGGCTTCAGATACGTTTCAGTCACAGTGATGGAAGAGTGTCCCATTGCTTCGGAAATAATACCCGGATGAATCTCACAATAATAGGCTGTCGTAGCCCAAGTGTGACGTGCAGTATAAGTAATATTTAGAAATGCAATAAAAAACAGAATGACGATAATTAAACGTAAAACGTTTATAATTAAGCATTTTGCGAGAATTGCAGAACAGACAGACCTGCAAAAGAAAACAAAATATTGCGACGTTTCAGTTACCAGACTGTTAGCCGCCTGTTTCGGAAACGACGGCAGGTAACCGAATTTTTACCGATAAGAACAAAGCGGATTTGTATTCACTGTTTCTCAATGTTTTGCATGCCAAAGGACGCTTTTCAAAGGAGTATTTTTACAACCTAAAAAAGAGCGTTATGAAAGTGGAAAAATTCAAGGTGCTGCTCTACCTGAAAAAGAGCGAGCCGGACAAGACCGGCAAAGCCCCGATCATGGGACGGATCACCCTCAACCGCACGATGGCGCAGTTCAGCTGCAAGCTCTCCTGCACCCCCGGGCTGTGGAACGCGCGTGAGAGCCGGCTGAACGGCAAGAGCCGGGAAGCGGTGGAGACCAATGAAAAAATAGAAAGACTGCTGCTTGCCGTACACTCGGCCTTCAATTCCCTCATGGAAAGAAAAAGGGATTTCGATGCCGCCGCGGTCAGGGACATGTTCCAGGGCAATGCGGGCATGCAGATGACCCTGCTCAAACTTCTCGACCGGCATAACGGGGAAATGAAGGCCCGTGTCGGTGTGGACCGTGCGCCCACCACACTCTCGACCTACCTCTTCACCTACCGCACGCTTTCCGAATTCATCAAGGCGAAATTCAAGGTTCCGGACCTTGTCTTCGGGCAGCTCAACGAGCAGTTCATCCGCGACTATCAGGATTTCATCCTTCTGGAAAAGGGATATGCCGTGGACACGCTTCGCGGCTACCTGGCCATCTTGAAAAAGATCTGCCGCATCGCCTACAAGGAGGGCCACTCGGAGAAATACCATTTCTGCCACTTCAAGCTGCCCAAGCAGAAGGAGACAACACCGAAAGCACTCAGCCGTGAGAATTTCGAGAAGCTGCGTGATCTGGAGATACCGGAAAAACGCAGGTCACATGTCATCACCCGGGACCTCTTCCTCTTCGCCTGTTACACCGGCACCGCCTATGCCGATGCGGTAAGCATCACCCGGAAGAACCTCTTCCGGGATGACGAGGGCAGCCTCTGGCTGAAATACCAGCGAAAGAAAACCGACTACCTCGGACGTGTCAAGCTGCTTCCGGAAGCCGTCGCGTTGATTGAGAAATACCGGGACGATACCCGCGAGACTCTTTTCCCGCCGCAGGACTACCACACGCTCAGGGCCAATATGAAATCCCTGCGCCTGATGGCAGGGCTGAGCCAGGACCTTGTCTACCACATGGGACGGCATTCTTTCGCCTCGCTGGTCACGCTCGAGGAGGGAGTGCCGATAGAGACCATCTGCAAAATGCTGGGACACTCCAACATAAAGACCACCCAGATATACGCGCGCGTAACCCCGAAGAAGCTGTTCGAGGACATGGACAGGTTCGTCGAGGCAACCCGCGATTTGCAACTTATCCTTTAATCCCTAAACAATCATTATCATGCGCAGTACATTCAAGCTCTTATTCTACATCAACCGTAACAAGGTGAAATCGGACGGCACGACCGCCGTCCTCTGCCGGATCAGCATCGACGGAAAGAAATCGGCAGTCACGACAGGCGTCTATTGCAAACCCGGGGACTGGGACAGCAAGAAGTGTGAAATCAAAACAGCCAGGGAGAACAACCGCCTTGCCGCCTTCCGCAGCCGGTTGGAAGAGGCGTACGGGAACCTGCTGAGGAACCAGGGAGTGGTCACGGCCGAACTGCTCAAGACCACCGTGTCAGGCGCCAATTCCGTACCGGAATACCTCCTGCAGGCCGGAGAGGTGGAACGCGAACGGCTCAGGGTCCGCTCCAAGGAGATCAACTCCACTTCCACCTACCGCCAGTCGAAGACCACCCAGCTCAACCTCAGGCAGTTCATCGAATCCCGCGGGATGAAGGACATCGCCTTTTCGGACATCACCGAGGAGTTCGCCGAATCGTTCAAGGTCTTTCTCAAGAAGGAGCTGGGACACAGGAACGGACACGTGAACCACTGCCTGTGCTGGCTCAACCGGCTCATCTACATCGCCGTGGACCGGGAAATACTAAGAGCCAATCCGATAGAGGACGTGGCATACGAGAGGAAAGAAACACCTAAACTAAGGCATATCAGCCGCAGTGAACTGAAGCGGATGATGGAAACCCCGCTGCCCGACCCGATGATGGAGCTGGCACGCAGGACGTTCATCTTCTCCTCGCTGACCGGTCTGGCCTACGCGGATACGAGGGCTCTCCATCCCCGTCACATCGGAACGACTTCGGAAGGAAGAAGGTATATCCGCATCCGCCGCGCCAAAACGGACGTGGAGGCGTTCATCCCGCTGCATCCCATAGCCGGACAGATACTGGAGCTTTACAACACCACGGATGACGACAGGCCGGTATTCCCGCTGCCGGTCCGCGACGTCCTCTGGTATGAGGTACATGGAATGGGCGTGGCATTAGGCATGAAAGAGAACCTGTCCTACCACATGGCCCGGCATTCGTTCGGGACCCTGACACTGACCGCAGGTATTCCGATAGAGAGCATCGCCAGGATGATGGGCCACACGAACATCGACAGCACGCAGGTCTACGCCCAGGTCACCGACCGGAAGATATCCTCGGACATGAACCGGCTGATGGAAAGAAGAAAGCCCGCGGCCGGCAAGGAAGCCGCAGGCTAAATAAAAACTGCCGCCGGAATCGTAAATGCAATTCCGGCGACAATCCTTAAACTTAAATACGATATTATACCAATGCAGGGTGATAGTTCTCCTCCAGCAGCCTCTCGATGTCCGACTGCCTGTACAGGATCTTCCCGCCAAGCTGGATATAGGGAATCCGTCCTTGGTCCCTGTAATCCTGCAGGCACCTGCGGCTGATCTTCAACATCCCGGAAAGCTCCCTGTCGGTCAGGAACCGTTCCCCGTTGAAGGGAGGACGGTTGTCACGGGCAAGACGTTCCACTTTTTTCTCCATGTCGTCCAGCAGGGCAAAGAACCTGCGGACACGTTCGTTCTCCTTGTCGATAATGCCTTCCATCTCTTCCGCTCTTTAAAGGTTTCCGTTCTTCCTTCTTTCTCTCACCTCCTTCTCCTTGCGTCTGATGCCGACGTAGACCATCAACTTCTCCACATCCCCGGGCTTGTAATAGAACTTGCGCTGGAGGCGGGTGAACGCCAGCCGTCCGGTATCGCGGAGAGTCTGCAGGGTACGCGGCGAGATGTCAAGGCGCAGGCAGACATCCTGGCCGTCCAGTCACTCTCCGGGTTCCTTACAGCGGTTTCTCTCATACAATCTGTCCACACGTGCGGACAGGTTCTCGGCGCGCGCCAGCATCCTCTCAAGGACACCGGCCTCGATGTAGCATATTTCCATATTTTCAACTCGTTTAAATATCAGTGCGAATATAAGGGAAGAAACCATGAGAGGCAAGCACGACCGGCACACTGGCAGGAATAGTCATGGATAGTCGGTTTTTGTCATATGGGAAGGAAAAAGAAAGCCGAAGCAGGTCTGGATCCACTACCCCCTTTGGGTATGTGAAAGGAACGTTGTGGTGAAAGAAAAAACTCCTTTTCACACATGGATGAGGCAATGCCGGAAGTCCGGCAATAAAAAATGTGGCTTCTCTATCCGGGTAAATGCCATGATTACAGACTTCTTCCTGTTCCTATACCATCAGGTCGGTTACCTTCAGGTTAACAACTTATCCAACCTGTGATAGATCCGGATGTGAAAAGATTACTTTGGCTGGCTATTACAATATAATAAGTAGAATCATGTCAAATCTACTGCTGCTATTGTTTGTTGATAATGGCTGGCAGTAGAACAAACTTTCGTTAAACCAATACGTTCATTCTTTATTATCAAGTTTTTAGACTACCTTTGTATTTTATTAACTCATTTACCAAACATTATGGGACTACTCAAACCGAATCAAGTTTTGAACAAAGCATATAGACAGGTTGCGATTGAAACAACAGATTTTGACTTATTCAAAAATGCCCTTCGCACATTGAGAGACAATATTGTGGATGGGCAAAGAGAACACACGCAAAAAGAACATTTACGTAATTTTCTGAGTGAAACGTTCTACAAGCCATACTACATGGCTCCCGAAGAAGATATTGATTTGGCTATCCGATTGGATAAAACTATCAAGTCCAATATAGGGTTATTGATTGAAGTAAAGAGTACCACCAACAAAGGTGAGATGATTTCTAATGACAATCTTAATCGTAAGGCTTTGCAGGAATTATTGCTATACTATCTTAAAGAACGTGTCAATAAGAAGAACAATGATATTAAATATCTCATCGCTACTAATATTCATGAATTCTTTATTTTTGATGCCCATGAGTTTGAACGCAAATTCTATCAGAACAAACAATTACGTCGTGAGTTTCAAGACTTTGTGGATGGACGCAAAACCAGTAACAAAACCGATTTCTTCTATACTGAAATTGCAACAACCTATATTGAGGAGGTGAAAGATAGCCTTGAATACACTTACTTCAACTTACAAGACTATCAACACCTGCTTGATAGAACAGACAGTAGCGCTTCACGCAAACTTATCGAACTTTATAAGATATTCAGCGATACACATCTTTTGAAGCTATCGTTCCAAAATGACAGCAATTCGCTCAACCGTGGATTCTACACTGAGCTGCTACACATTATTGGTATTGAGGAACGCAAAGAGAATAATAAAACCGTGATTGTACGCAAAGCTGTGGAACGGCGTGACGAGGCTTCATTACTAGAGAATACTATTAACCAACTGGATGCAGAAGATTGTTTGCGTCACATAAATGGTCGTATAAGTTCAGCCGTCCGAACACGTTCATCTTCTGTTTGACAATTCGCTAGTATCTCATCACGCTTTTCGGTAGAAATGATAAAAGCATCATTGAAACCAGTTTTTATCCCATAGTTGATTTGGATGTTCCAATCCTTCAAGGGTATTCCCACAGACTCAATCTTCTGCTTGATGCTCTGTTCAATGGGAGACAATATCACCCATGGGATAGAATCTGCAAAGTTACACTTCACGCCTTGTTGCTGCACGAAATCGCTCAAATTATTCAAGCCATTCGAATCTTGTACCAAACAAGCTTGTGTGTTAAAAATATTTGCTGCTTTTTGAGATAAAAGAATATTTGCTTCTACCGTTATTGCATCGAATATTTTTATACCTGCAAAATCTACCAACATAATAGGATTGGTCTTGCTTGCGAAATAACCTCGCAAGGCTTCACCATACCCTGCACGCATCCATTTATTAGACGTGATATAGCAAAGAAAACCATTGGGAGTAAGCAGGTTCATACCCAACTCATAGAAGAGGCAGTAAATATCACCAGTGCGTGCATAAGTTATGTAACCCATGCATTCTAATACATCGGCACTCTTACCCATAGATTGTAACTGAATGTAAGGTGGATTGCCAATGATACAGTCAAATCCCAAGAAGTTGCCTTCGGCATCGAGTACTTCTGGAAACTCTATACGCCATTCGAATGCACCAAGATAAATTTTGTTGGAGCGTATTTCCTCAAATATATTTTCTAAAGTCGCAATTTCTTTCTTTAAATCGGCAATGCGCTTGTCCGACGCTTTCTTTTCCTTTTTTGTCGGTTCAAACAGTTGAGGCGCTTGTAAGTTTGCCAACTCAGAGCGGCGTTTGTTCAATCTAACCAATCGTGCATCCCGGCGGTTGATCTCTGTTTTCAGTTTCGACTTGATTTCTGTTATAAACGTTTCCAAATCCTGCTTTTCGCTTTTACTTTGGGCATTTTTATATTTAGCTACAGCCTCCTTATATTGGCTGATGCTGATACTAGACTCTCGCAGTACGGTCTGAATACTGTCTGTCAAAGCGAATCGGTGAAGCAAAGAATTTCCACATTTGATGTTAATGTCGATATTTGGTAAGGTTTCTAAATAAGTGTAATTACTTTCAGCCGTATAGTAAGCATTCTTCAACAATTCAATCCACAGTCGTAGGCGGCAAATCTTCACAGAGTTGGGGTTAATATCAACGCCAAATAAACAGTTCTCAATGATTTGACGCTTCTCCTTGAAAAGAGTTTCCTGCATGCGGCGACTTTCCGCATTGAGTGGGTTGTAAGCAAATAAATTACCTTCGGTATCGGTAACAATCAGCTCGTCATTTTCAATGGCAAGTTGATAGTCCGCTTTGCGGATACGCTTACCGGTAGCATCTACCAAAATACCTAATTCGTATTTCAAGAGTATCAGTTCATTGAGAGCAGACACAAGAAAGTGACCCGAACCAACAGCTGGATCACACAGTCGCAAACTGTTAATTAGTTCATTAGCTTCGACTATATTGTCAATATGGTTGTATAGTTCTATACGGGTGGTACAATTCCAGCCATAATAACCATTAAACTTTTGCAACACGGTCTTGGTGATTGCTTCACGGCACATGAACATAGTGATAAAGCCTGGAGTGAATACTGAACCATCCTTGTGACCATTTATTTTCTCGAATATAAGCCCTAAAACAGAAGCATTGATGAGTGTTTTAGCCTCTTCTTGCACTTCTTCACTGCCTTCGCTCGCAAAGTTATAAGCGTCGAGAAAAGCAAACAAATATTGCAGGGTGGGTAATGCGTTGACTTGTAGATTGCGTTTTTTATTTCGTAATACGCTACTCGCCAAGACAGGAAGTACCGTACGTTGTGAAAGGCTGTTTATCTTAATTGTTTTACTTTCCAAATCTGTCACCTCGAAAAGAGAACTGTTAAGATAGGGAACGTAAGCAAAATCACGCATAATGGAGTGTGTGCGGCTGCCCATGTCACGTGCAAGCACTTGGAAAAAGAGTGTGTTGAGATCATCATAGTCATGAATCTTAGTTATTGAAAGAAATTTATAGATTGCATCTCCATTGTGGTATTTCAACATCTGAGCCTCCAACAGTTTCAAGAAAAGGATACGATTCATCCAAGTAATACACAATTCCATTGCAACATTGAATAACCGTTCCTCATAATCATTCCCATACAAACGACCGATTCTTCGTGGCAGGGATATCAAGAGATATGAATATGAATGGGCGGACTTGTGGATTATAGCCACATTTCCTTCGCGGCATTATGATATAGAAAGTTATCCTGCGGTGAAAAATTATCTTCTGTCAATTGGCATAGAGCGTTTAGAACAAACAGGAGAAACTCATATTGTTAATGGCAAAAAAATAAAAGCCCGAAAGAAAACTAGTAACGAGTGGTTTGAAACACAAGATAGCATCAGTTATTGGGAGGATTTTTCTAAGCCAAAAATTGTATGGAAAATAATCGGAAACCAAATGGCTTTTGCATATGATGCCAACAATTATGTAATGAACAATGCCTGTTATATTATGACAGGCGATCATTTGGATTATCTGTTGGCAGTATTGAATTTTCCAATAACTGAAGTAACCTTCGTGTAATCATACGAGTCTGTGATTTCCTGCGTTTACGCAGTTTGCTATAAGCAAGATAGGCACGGCGTACATCAAGATACTTGTTGCGGGGACGTTGTATGTGCAAGGTCTGGCAATGTTTGCACAGATGACGATGAAGCCATACAATACCTTCCCATAAGAGTTTGGTATCAGTAGGGAAACGCAGATGACTTTCATAACAGGTGGCATCGGTCATACAGACATGAAGGTTCTCAAGATAAGGTGTCCAATGCTCGGCAAGAATGAGCTGGAGGGACTCAACGTCAAGGCGATCCGCTAGTTCCTGACGAATTGCACTAACGATTTTAGGATTGGTTAGTGGATGAAGCGGATCAATCTGAACACCACAAAATAACTGGTAATGAATATTACCGTTTAAATGCTCAATCAGTTGTGCATCGGAAAAGTTGGTATAGGACTTCAAGACCATCAAGGCTATTTTACCTTCGGGAGAAAAATAACTTTTACGCCCAAAAGGAGAGGACTTCAAATGCATTTGTCGGGCCAGTTCCGAGAAAGGGAACAGAGAATGGAGGCGACCTAATTCACTCGTTGCAAAACTTTGACGATATTTTTTAAGCATATCGAACTCGGTAAAACCTAAACAAGGTTCGATTTCTGAGATTTTTTGTATCTTTACCATGTGTTTTTATTTTTAATTACCCCCGTTTTGGCCGTCAAACCGTTTTTTGGGGGGAATGCTTAAAGATACAAAAAAGGCAACTAACTCGCAATGAATTAGTTGCCTTAAATTTTATTATTTTAGGAATATCCCTGTTTTAATGATTGGTGTCTGGAACTGGTTGAGGAGTTATACTATAGACATTTACTGAATGTCCCTGTATAGTGTCGATAATATTAAAGAAAAACTTGTTATCTCCCTATATGCCAAAGGAATGAGCGTGTCAGACATAGAAGAGGAGATGCGTGAAATCTATGAGATAGAACTGTCCACATCAGCTATTTCCATCATCACGAACAAAGTCAACCAGGCTGCTCAGGAATGGCAGAACCGCCCTTTGGATCCGGTCTATCTCATCGTTTGGATGATTCTACCTATTTTGACTTTTCAGCCTATTAATTGTTTTGGTAACTTCGTTCATTAGCTTTTGATTGGAAGTTCTAAATGTGTTAAGTTCTTTGATTATATCTGCTTTATTATAGTATAAATTATACCAGCCTAATGTTTCAGCAGCCAATATGCGAAGTTCTTCTTCTTGGCTTTCATTTTTTATAATGTTCAGTAATGGCTCAATAGCTTTAGCAATAGGTTTATTTCGGAACCTACTTATTTCGCTTTGTATCTGTTTGGTAGTACTTTCCGGACTGTCAATAAGTGCAAAATCTCTTTCAAGTCCTTTCTTTTGGCGAGGAAGGTATTCTAACAATTCATTCACATAGGAAGAATCGTAGAAAGACCAATCGGCAGCCTGTTTCTTCAATTCATTCAAAGCCATATCATGGTCGAACGTGTTGATAGCACTAAAAATTCTGAAACGATGGCGGTTTTCATGTCCGCGTAATAAATAGCTTTCTATCCATGCCGGCAACAATTCCGGATTGCAATTCTTTTCAACGTATTCCACCGCATAACGACGGATCAGTTCATAACTGTCGTTCATGGCTGTCTGCAATACATCGGCAACCTCTGTCGGATAGTTCAAAGCTAATAGGCGTAATGCTTCCAACCGCACAACGAAATAGTTCGATTCGTGGTAACTTTTCTTCAGCAACTCAACGAGACCACTATAATTTGCCATTGACAATTGACGGAGCGCCATTGCCTGCATGTCAGCCATAGGGGAATTCAGCTGTTTTTTCCAGAATGTAACATTTCCTTCCTGCGCAACTAAAGCTTGGTTGATGTCCATATCCAGCCCGGCATTATTGGTGAAGTGAAAAGTCGGGTCACCGATCAGATGATTTTCCAAGAAGCAGGTAAAACGAGTGAACTGCCCGATGCGCATACCGGCAGCTAACAAGCCGAGAAATTCATCCGGCCATTTATCTTGAATGGTGTTAACCGTACATCCCATAGTAGCAATGGTCTTACCCTTATTGAATATATAAGAGCCTACAATGTTGTCATCCAAATGGAAAGAACCGTTGAAACAAGCATCGAACAATATAAAACGCGCATTAGGAGTCAAAAGACGAATATCTTCAGTATAGATATCCATATTACGGTTTACAATGGAATCCGATTTTATTTTCTCCTCATCGAAAGCTTCCGCACACCAACTTTCAGGCACCCCATACTGCTTGGCATATTCTTTGATAGCAGCTTCACGCCCATGTTTCTTGGCGTATGAAGGCACTTTGCTTCGCAAGAATATTTTGGCATTCTCAATACTCAAATTAATACCGGAACCATTTTCATAGCCATTGATATACTGCATGGTGGGGCCACCGTGGTGATGGAATAGCATGACATCTAATCCTTCGCGCTGAATCTCGTTCAAGTATAATGGTTTCATCGGATAGCGCATGTTAAAATCATAGAACTTCACTGTATTACCCGATTTGAATATTTGCGGCAATTGCTCACGTAAGGCTATTTGCTCACCGCTCCATGCCAAAGGATCTTCAGAATTGTAACCATGGCCACGGGCCATAGTCAGTTGGTCAAATGCATTTTGCTTTGCTTTTTCGGCAACTGCCTTTTTTAAGTAATCGCGTAGCATCTGATAACGGTTCTCACCTTCTAAATGTAATGGACGGATACGGGCCGAATAAATATCCGGTGAAATATACTGTTTAGAATCAGCACGCAATGTCATATAATGATAGTCAGGTATCAAACTGTCTTGTTTAATATAATCAAATTTTAATCCGAAGTCATCATAATAACGGTCGGAAGGAACGCTTGATTTCTGCCAATTGGCTTTGGGAGACCTTTTGAAAGCCGAAGATAGATGATGTGCATCACGAATCATTGGAATAGGGATGTCACCTATAAATACGCAACCCTCCAAAGGCGTTTTCTCATTCTCATGCAATTTGACAAGTTGCTCACGAATAGGTTCGGGCCTTTTCCAATCATCAATTAGCAAGTAAGTACCTAAACCTTCTTTTTCTATACTGGTACGATAAGCATCAATTTCACTTTTCGCTTCATCATAACTTTTCTGATCGACTACAATTGCAAAAGTAGTCTTTGTTTTTATACTAGGATGTACAACTGTTTGCGCCTGCATATCCTGTAAGCACAAAGCGGTAATTGCCAAAAGGATGTATTTATTCATATTTATAAACTTAATCTTTTGATTGTCTGTTCAAGCTCTGCTTTTAAATCTTCCGGAAGATTGGCTGTTTGTTGCATCTTCTTTATTTCTTCAAGAATGTGTGGCCGTTGTACAGAATTAGTAAACCAACCTAATGCTTCGGCCATTACTACACGTACTTCCTGTGGATTACCGGCATCACGAATTACATTCAAATAATCATCCACGTGGAAATGGAATGTATAGTTACGCACATTGCGGATTGCACTGATACGTTTTGCTTCCGGTGCAGCTACATCCATCAAGGTCTGATGGACTTTTGCCTCTTGTACAAACATTCTTTCCAGGCTTCTTAGTAATCGTTTTTTCTCTTCGTTTTCATTCAAACGGTCAACTTTTGCATAAAAGTCTTCTATTGTCTTTTCTACTTTCTCTTTCGGATAAAGGCTTAAAGCCTTGTTGGCACTCATTTGTACGCGTAAGCGTTCATTATGTTCGACCAATGCTTCCACAATAGCGGGCAATAAGGAATCGTCACCTACAAATCCAGCATAAATGGCACTTTGGCGAGCTACCATTTCATAAGTATCGTTCAAACCTTCGCGTAATGCTTCGATGAAGTTGTCGTCCTGATAACGGCTCAACAACTTGATAGCTTCCATACGAACCGTATTGAAGCCACTTTCCCGGTACTTCTTCAGGAGCAACGGAGATAATTCCTTTTGGGTATCGGCGTCAGCCAGCATACGCATGGCCAAACTTTGTACATCAGCGTATGGGCTGTTTAACAAATTCTTCCAATAGGCTTTGTCATCTTTGTGTATTGTTATATCGGTACTTAAAGTATTGGCTTCGATAGGAGCAAAACGGAAAGTGGGATCACCAAACAAATGACCTTCAAGTGATACGATTAGCTTATTGTATTGCCCGGCTCGTACACCATGGGACAACAAACCAATCATTTCAATAGTCCAGCGGTCTTGCAATACGTTACGGGTATTTCCTTGTGCTACTAATGTCTGACCGTCATTAAAGATATATTGTCCTGCTATATAGTCGTTTTCGTGAAAAGAACCGTTGTAGCACGCATCAAACATTATCATCTTCGGATTAGTGGAAAGATTTCTCTTCATTAAATCTTCCGTTACGATACGTTCATCAGCGTAGTGAAGAGAGTCTGCTTCCCAGAACTTAGGATTGTCCAGGTCTTTAAAAAACACCTCATTCACTTGTCGTTTTTCCTGCATCTGAATACGTAAGGTGTCTTTGTCACGTTTTTCAACATGGGACATGACTGCATTATAAAGTGTACTCTTCAACATTTTATAACGATTATTGAAATCAGTGCATGCCAATTCATCATTAATAAGCTGCCCTGTTGGCATTCCATGTTCATGAAACATAAATAAGTCAAGGTCCTTTCGTTGCAATTCGCTGAATAACTTATATTTCATAGGGTGTTTCATTCGGAAGTTCCAATGTTTGAATCCCATTTGACGACCAAAAGCTAATGGAAAGTTCTCCATATAAGCTTTTTCGTCATCCATCCATACAATCAGGCAATCGGAATTGTAAGAAGCACCATTGAATGAGAATACCCGATCTAATTGATTATGCTTATCTGCCTTGGCAGCAGCAGCTTTCTTCAGATATGAGGCAATGGCCGCATATTTATCCCCTTCCTTTTTTTCCGGATACTTGATACGAGCTGAATAGAAAGTAGGATTTAGCCGCTGGGGACTGTCTTCTGTCAATTTGTAGTAGAAATGCTGATGATTTACTGAGTCTTGCCTGATGAACTCAAACTTTAAGTTCAGATCATCATAAAAGCGGTCGGTAGGTACGGAAGACTGATCCCAAGGAAAGGCTTTCTCATTCATTTTGAATGCAGTAGTCATGTGTTGCGCATTACGTACCAATGCGACAGGCACATCGCCGATTAAAACCAGACCTTCCAATGAAGGGCATTCTTGATATGTTTTGATGATTATCTGTTTGACTTGATCTGGATTTTGCCAGTCACCGCTGATCAGATAAGTTGCCAAACCATCATCTTCAACCGCAGTTTTGTACTGATGCATGGCATCTTTGGTATTTGCATAAGTTTGGTTATCTGTTATGATAGCAAAAGCGGTAGGTTGTTTGACCAATGGCTTTATGACTGTTGTTTGTGCATTTCCTGCCAATGGCAAAAGAAATGCCAGATATATTATTTTTTTAATCATGGCCAATTAATTTTTAAGTCTGTAATATGTACGGTCGGCTTCTTCACGAAGGTTCTCGGATAAGCTCTTATCTTTTCTCAGTTGATCGCATACCCGAAGGATGTCAGGCTTCCGATAAGAATGAGTGAACCAAGCAAAAGCCTCCAATAAACAGGTTTTTAGCTTTTCACTTTCACTGGAGTCGGTAAGTAAAGCCAAGAGGCCGTCTACACAGGCATGTGCCATATGATTTTTCAGAGAATTGCAATAAAGGATGCGCCAACGTTCGGAAGTTTCTTTGCTTAATAACTCTTTTTGCATGCTACGACTATTATTGGCATTCTCCAAAACCTTACGCATCTCCTCCTTGTCTTGCAACACATAGGTCTCAGCCATTACTTTATCAATTGCCGCCTGTACGGCTGCCTGATCAAAGACTTGAAGCCCCAAACTCACATTAAATGCCACACGCTCGGATAGGTTGTCTTCTACATAGGCTTTGATTTGCGGATAAACATACTCGTTCAGTCCCACATGTTGCATCATACGAACAGAGGTGCGACGAATAAATTCATAGGAATCCGTAATGGCCAAGTGTAAGACTTCCCGGAAGTTTTTGTCACTAATCTTCTCAAGCAATGCCAAGCAGGTGAAACGTACCATCATGAACGAGGAAGTTTCAAAAGTTTTTCTTAATAAATCAGAAATACCCGGATAGTCATTGCGATAAAGGTTGTGCAAAGCAAAATTCTGTATGTCGGCATAGGGCGACTGTAATAACTCCAACATGCGGGACTCGCTATATGGTTCTTTGAACAAAGCATTGGCATCTACCTCATTGATAGATTGAAAACGTAGAGTAGGGTCACCGGTAATGTGCGATTCGAGAATATTCGTCAATTTAGCCCATTGCCCCACTCGTGCTCCCATACCTAACAGGCCGAGCATCTCGTTTGCCATTTTATCTTGCAGTACATTGACTGAATTGGCAAAAGTAGTTACGCATTTTCCTTCCGACATGATATAACGTCCGGCAATGTAATCTTTTTCCCGGAAATCACCATTATAGCATGCATCGAAAATTACCATACGGCTATTAGGCTTAAACTCTGTAACTTCCGACAGGATAATACCGGTGCGCAGGTCTAGTAAAGAATCTTCTGCAATTACTTTGGGATCATCATAGCCTGCAATCCAAGTAGTGTCCAAACCGTATGTGTTTTTCATCATATCCAGCATTTCGTCGAAAGACTTTTTGTTGTTTTGCTTTCTACGCGCTAAACCACGATAATAGTACTTCATTGCATCTACATGAGCATTCCACCTATTAGTAGCGGGACTACCGGAAAGATATTGACGTTCGGGCATACCATGCTCATGAAAAATAGACAAGTCCAGATCTGTGCGTTTCAGCATATTAATGACATCGTCCTTGGGATAATCGCTGAAATTATAACGGATGAAACGGGCCCGTCCCTCTTTATCGAATACGCCCGGCATTTGTTCGCGAATAGTAAAGGTTTCCGGTGTCCATGCAGTCAATGAGTTAGAGTAAGAGCCATCACCTGTATAGGAGAAGAATTGGTCTAATTTATTGTTTATCTGGTGCTCAGCCACCACTTTTTTAAAATAGCGGCTGATTTGCGCATGCGGTTCTTCGCCGTTATCAACAGCTTTGACACGTGCAGAATATATGTCACACCGAATTTGCTGTGGAGATTTTATAGCCAAATAATAATAGAAGAAATTATTTTCGACACTGTCCTGTTTCAAAAAATCGAATTGTAGGTCGAAATCATCGTAGAAACGGTCGCTGGGCACTGAAGAATCTCTCCAGTCATTGTTTTTCTCATCCATTTTAAAAGCGGAAGTCATATGCTGGGCTTTGCGGAGCATTGGAATAGGGATATCACCGACAAATACCACTCCTTCCAATTTATCCTTTTTGTAGAGCTTAACAATAACTTTCTTTACATCTTCCGGTTTATTCCATTCATTGTATACGATGAACGTAGGCAACCCTTCCATTCCTAGAATCTCCTGATAGGCTTTAAGCTCGGCTTCACAAGCCTGAAATGTCCCTTTATCTGTAATTACAGCAAAAGAGGTGTCCTTTACTTTCACAGCCGGTTTAACAAATGTCTGTGCCCGCAGAGATAATATGCTGCAGAGCATCAAACTTCCAGTTATTAATTTACGCATGTTTTGTAATATAGATTTCGTTATGTAGCATTAAAAATTACATCCTAAACTTATCGATAAATGAGTACGCCCATCATAATCATAGTCAGAGGTATTTACACGATCGAATACAACTTTTGCAAATAAGTTCATACGTCTGTTTTCTCTGACTTGTTGCGAATACGTTATCGACCCGCCAATACGATAGTAATCACAGGTATAATAATTAGTCAGCCCTTGTTGTAATTCGGTTACAGTTGGATAGTCTGCATGGCTGCCACCATATACATATTCACCTCCCAGATTATTGTTATACGCAACATGAACATCTATTAAAAGCCTGCGATTCAAACTATTGCCTAAAACAAAATTTTTTTTGCCACCTAAGCCTAAAGATAAATTTTCTGCATTCTGTACAGAATTAGGCATTAAATATTCATCGTCTTGCTTGGTATAATTCACATTTAATTCTGCTTTCCAACTATATTCATTCCCGCGGTTTCTGCTTAATGCATAATTAAGAGAAGCGGTTTGTGCCTTGTACGTAGAACGGATGTTATTATATAATTCCACCCAGCCACTTTGTGATTCAGAGTTATCGCGTTGAGAAATATACTGAATACCATCGATGTTACGATTTGTATATGTGGTTCTCATATAATTGGTATAGTCCTTTCCTTCCTGAATCATCGTTAAAGAAACATGAGCAGTTTTATCTTTTACACCGGCTATTTTTTTAGGAGTCGTATAGCTCTGCTGAACAGTTTCCGCTTTTACATCGTAACTGCCCTCAAGCAGTAAATTGAAAGAGGGCATACTGAAGTTGTACTGGAGAGCTCCACCGAAACGGTCTCCAATATAATTGCTGGTTACACCGCTGCCTATTCCTTTTATGGCTGTTCCCAAACCGTATAATATATAATAGTCCTGATCCACATAAGAGTTGACATTACTCATTCTTGAGTCTTCCTTGATAGAACTATACTTGAAACTTGCACCAAACTTGTGTGAATTATTCAACTTGTAAGTAATCCCCGGCGTCAGTCCCAGCGTATAAAAACGGGTATCCACACGCGGGTCGCGCTGTTTGGCAGCTAATGTAGCTACATAATTACCTTCCAACCCCAATGCCCAATGATTACCAAGTAAAGGAGTAGCTGCACGAAACTTCAGATCGTAATATTGATTTCTCCATTTGCTTAAGTGCTGGTCTGCGACATAGTAAGGCATTCCCCTGAATGGATCGGCAATGGAGGCGTTATATCCGGCATCTGTCAGATTTTTTTGTGCAAAATTAAATGCTCCCCACACATATGCATTTTTCAGATTGATAAAGCCTTCACTGGATACACCTACGATAGCCTCTTTCTGCCCCTCTTGCGGACGGCAATAGTTTCCGTCCTGTAAGTCATATCCCAATATAACATTCGAATAATTCTGAATATCATCGAATGGCATACCGGCAGCATTCTGTGAATGAGACCATAGTCGTCTTGTTTTCAATTGTTCCATAGCGGCGGGAGAGAAGCCCTGTGCCGCTCCCACCATACTTACAAGGCAGGCTATCATTACCAGCAGGCAGCTTTTCATATAGTTCATATATTGTTTTTTCATTGTTCTGTCTTTTTAGTTAATTATTACAATGTGTGATTCCATGAAGGCATTTTTGCTCCATTACGACGCATTACAGGAACAACGCCACGTTCAAAGTCATCCGTACTGTTGTTTGTATCCTGATATATATATGTACCTGTTTCTTCGCGAATAATAGGATTACCTTCTTCGTCTGTGGACAATTTGCGAGCAATACCTAAACCGCAATAAGTAGCTCCTACCCAAGTAATACCTGCATCAAGTACACCGGGGACACGTTTTGCATTCATCTTTGACTCATTGTTTACTGCTTCAACAGCATCCAATACATATTTAATAGGTATTTTTGCATAATAAACATTGCTGTTCGGTTTGCTAAGATCTGTTGTCTTCATATTTTCATCGTTGACCGGATCCCAAGCTTCTCCTTCAGGAACACGAAAAATCACATAAGCACCTCCGAATACGGATGTCAAATATTGTGGTATACTTCCCATCTCTGCTTTTCCTTGGTAGAAAACATGTTGCATATCATAAGCTGCCTGGTCAGGGAAGTTTGGATTATTCATATTAAACTCAAACTCAGAACTACTGCCGTCTATAGGACTTTGAGGGTTATAGATGTCCAACTGATGGTTAGCGGCAAATTGAGAAATGATGCAAGATTCACCTGGCGCTAACGGATATTCGGTTCCATTTCCTGGAAATTTCCACACACGTTCTCCATATGCATAATTATTACCGTCCGCTTCCGGCCAAATAGGTAATTTAGTGGTAGCTGTACCCGGAGTTAAATTTGCGAAATAAATACCGTCCAAATACAAAATGTCAGCAGAGTTATTGTATATCTCATAGAACTGGTCTCGGAAATAGACTCCTCCTTTTTCCGGACGGCTACCGCAATAATAAATCTCCTTGAATATTAATGGGCTCACTTTAAGCCCTTGTACTTCAATATTCAATGCGCTACCATGCTTAAATAATGCCGCATTTACAGAATTGCCATTGATGTAGTATTCATTGTTTTCTGTATCGATCGCTGTACCGGATACTGTTACCGAATAAATTCCGGGGATAATTCCGTCAACTTTCACACTATTATCAGTTACTTCTTTTACATAATGTAAATCTTCATCGTAATTGTCGAACTTTACAGTCAGATCTTTCAGTGTGGATATATTTTCAACGGTAATATCCAAATATACATCCACTGTGATAGGATTCACTTCTGCTGTGCCAGACATGTCCCTGAACGAATCGCATCCTATCAAAAGGGTACTTGCCAATGTAAACAAATATATTAAATATTTTTTCATAACTTCCTAAACATTATAAAGTGAGTGATAATTCCAGCCCAAAGAAAAATCGGTTATTCAATTGAATATATGAACCCGGATTACGTTTGGATTCTCTGCGCGGATAACTTCTGAACATATTGTTGGCAAAGAAAGAAACACGTAGCATATTGCTAATTTCTTTAGTTACATTCAAGTTAAAACAAAAATAAGGACTGTATGATTCTTTTATAGCATTATTATGACTTACATTATTCAACATATATCCATATCCTGCATCCTTTACTTGCTGGGTAGTGGTATATTTCCCCTTGGGAAACATATTTACAGACGCATCTTCCAATGCTAAATAGCCCACAGGTATAGAATCGTTTCCAAATGTATTCCAATTAGACTGCTGCCAAATAGCTTGTGCTGTCATCGTAACAACAAAACCGATACGCGGGATATTGTGAGTGGCACGTAAAGTCGTTACAAATTGTTGTTTGTAACTTGCATTGCCTTCTTGAGAATAAATGGCCACCGGTTTACGGGCTGAAGCAGCATCTTCGCTATTGTCATAGAAGCTATAACCCTGACGCCAACTCTTAGTACGCATCCATGAGCCATTTATTTGGAAGGCCGTACGGATAGCATCAATACGTCCGATATTCAAATCAAATTCTAAACCTTTAGTTTCTATATTTAAATTATTAGTTGGTTTTGCATAAGTAGACAATACCGGTAGGCTACTACTAAGCTCTATCCCGTTTTCTGTGCGCTGGTATTCATTGTAGATAAATGTATTGAAGGTGTTGAAGGTTTGGCTCATTACATAACCATCCTTCAGACGCTCCTTATAAGCTATTACATTCAGATTGGTTTTACCCACTCGTAAATTAAAACCGACTTCTGCTTTATGATTTTGGGCAATCTTCAAATCTGAGTTATCTACTTGCCGAACTTCTGTGGTAGTCATAAACAAGCGCTGGCTTTCCGGAATATTTTCATTGGTAAGCTCATTTATATTGATATATTCAAAATATGCATTTTCTGGATATAAATAGAGAAGAGAAGGCATCTTTGCAGCAATACCGTAACCTCCCTGAAGACTTAATAGATTCGGAATCAAATCAATGGATGCATTTACACGTGGCGAGAAAATGCCTCCTACTACTGAGGTATGATCATAACGCACACCAGCCTGAATGTTCAAATCATGCGTACCGCTTATGGACCATTTGAAATTATCTTCCACATATGCACCAAATTGGTTAATGAAAGGAATATCCTTATAGTTACGTGGACGGAAAGATGAATTATGACCGTATTGACTACGATAAGGAGGAGTACTTGGGTCATAAGTTTTTCCTTTACCAACGTTACCGTCACTCCGGAAATCCGCACCAATCAAGATGCGGTTGTTTACATGACCGCTCGCCTTGAATAGAGAACTCGTCACTTTAGCAAACAAATTAACTTCACGACTATCGATCTCATAGTGTCCCAAATAGCTGCTTGGTAGATAAACAGCATAATGATTTATGTCTTCCGGTCCAAAATTAGTAATTTGATTACCATTGGCATCATAGATATGCTGACCTGCAAAGTTACTAAGTACCGCACCGTTTGTAGTGGTCATGGAATAAGGAGATGTAGCAGAACTGTATACGGTTTCATAATAACTGTCTTTATCCATATACGTACCTGACAATACATAGCGTAGTGTTTTTAACCAGCCCTTATTTATATTCCATGTACCATTGGTATTCAAAGTAAAACCTATATCGCGGCCTTCCGAAGCTGTTTTAGTTTGTTCATCATCAGGATTACGTTCACGTTGATCCTTACCATAAATAAAATCAAAGCTGGAATTGGTACGTAACTTATTATTAAAGAAAGTATTTGAATAGAGCAACTTTGTTGTGGCACGCTGATAGTGCTGGTAACTGGATATTGGATTATTCGTATTATAAGCATAATCTGCACTTACATTTAAAGCGCCTTTCTTTTTTCCAAGTTCAAAACCGGTTCCCATAGACACCTGATAGATATTGGGATTGGCTTTTGCTTTGACACGTAGCGGCTCACGACCAGCTTTTGTATTAATAATTACTGCTCCTGAGGTCAGATCACCATATTCAACAGAAGGGATACCACGAACGATTTGTATAGACTCTATATTTTCAGTAGAAATACTACGAACATCGGTTCCACCAGCCGGCGAGGCACCTCCGGCCAATGAAGCGGGTGTTTCCGTACCACTTAATACCGTAGGGCTCATCGCAGATAGATTAGCATTATTTGAGATGGGGGCACCATCACGAATTATTGCGGTGCCCATAGCATTCATCGGAGCTTCCGGACCACTGGAACTGGAAACTTGACGGATGTTAATCTGTTGTGCCGAACTCATATCTTGATTCTGTGAAATTCCACCTGGCATCAATGACATTACATCATATAAACTGGTCGCTTGCATATGGTCCATAGCAGAGCGGGAAATGTGAGAAGATGTGGATTTGCCTGAACGGCTGTTGGTTGCAGTTACTGTAACTTCTTTCAACTTAAAATCCTCATTCCTCATTGTAAAATTAAGAACCAAATCCTTATTTACATTTATTAAGGTGTCAATGGAGACTTTGCCCAAATATTGAATTTGCATACGAATTTTACCAGTAGGTACGTTTTCCAGTATGTATCTACCATTTTCATCAGAGGTTGTCCCTAGTGCAATTTCAGGAATAGACACAGCTGCAAATTCTAAAGGCAAACGCTTGTTGTTGTGGTCGTACTCATAAACAGTGCCTGTAAGTTTTACTTTGTAATTGTTTTGCGATTTGATAGGGAGGGCAATTCCTATGCAAATAAGTATAAACAAGTATATAATATTACACCCCAAAATACCTTTTTTCATAAGTAACATCATATTTATTAATAATGCAAAATTATATGTAAATTTTAAATTAAAACAAACCATTGTGTGTAACAAAACTAAAATTATTAAAAATACATGTTGTTTTTGTTGGTGCCGTTGCATAATCTCACAGACCTCAACCGTCTGTTGTCTAACAATATAGCAACTGCATTATATTTAGGAAAATCCAATATATATTAGTACTTTATTTAAGTTCCATACATAGTAATACGGATCTTGAGTGATTAAAAGCAAACTGCAAATCTAAATAAAAAACGGGATGGTTGTAGTTCTGATATGCTATATCTTAATACAACGCAGATAAATACTTATATTTTCATTGATAGATCTAACTAAGTTAAAAAACGGATTTTCTCCAAAATTCTTCTGATAGCTCCGTTCCAGCCTCATATTTATCGCACTTTACAGAAGCCCCAGTTCAAATATAAGGAAACTGTATCTCTCTTCGATAAAAGATCTATTTTAGGACGCAAAATTAGATATTACAAAAGATTATAAAAATACCATTTTTTGGGTATAAAAACGCATCTAATACCTATATATAGGTATTAAATATCATTGGCAATGTATGTTCCATTTCATTAAGCAAACAATTTTTTGTATAAAATACAAATAGTACTTTTTTACCCACTTAAAAAGTGCAAGAATGTATAAAAGTCCATGTGTCAGCTATAATAGGGGCATGAATAGGCATCCGTTCCATACCTGTCCCTATTTGAATCGGTCACCCCACAGTGACCGGACATTACTCACCCAATTCGGATTCTCATTACAGTAGGCAACGAAAATCTGTATCAAGTTCCAAAGCCCGAGAATCATTCCATTAAACCTGGCAGGAATTGTGACAACATGTCTGCTTGAAACAGCTACTATTATGGTATCATGCTGTATTGTTATGCTATATACCATGTTCTAAGTCAAAACTCTTTTTTTTTAGAATTGAAGGTTTAAGGCTCCATCCGAAAGTCAATATCACTTTCTCAAAATTCTTTTCTACAGCACCCTTTGTATAAGTTAGGATGTCTTTCTCTAGAAAATTTTTGAAATCAGATGAACTCATGTCTCTAAAAATGTTTATATATTCTTTTTTAAGAAATTCATTTATGGCATGTGCCGATATCTTTTTTTGCGTGCACTTTTCTATAACATATAAGTTGCTTGGTACCGGTACCATCGTGTCCAGCCCCATGAAGATATTACAGTCTACCATAAGAGTATAAGCGCCGCTCTCGGCAAGAGGTGCGGAAATGCAGTAATTGGCTTGCTCAAGCAGAGAATCCACCAGTTCTTTTGTGGAAGAACTGATACTATTGGCCAATTGTTCATATCCTCTTAGATTCAGTTGGGATATGGTCTTTTCGATAGCCGGGATGAATTTCATTCCTGGACCCAGGTTCAAATCAAATCTTTTGTAATAGACAAGAAGCTCATTCCAATCTTTGTACCGTGAAGGTTTGATGATATTTACATTGTCTATACCATGTTGTTTAAGATACTCGCCGGAGGAAAATGCATCTTCTTTGAAGGTCTGTGTGTTTCCATCCGGGAAACTTAAATAGATGGTCTTATATGTGTCTCCAGTGTTGGTCCTTGCAAAAGCTTTACATTCCTCACCTTTGAGATAATATGCTGTGGTGATGTCAAAACCATTACCGCTGGCATCATTGTCATAGCAACAATTCCACTTTACCTTATCAGATGGGAATATACGGCTTATATTCTCTATTTGGGATTTGGTGACATATCCCCCCGTGCTTATGAATGCGCATGTGGTTTCTTTAGTATAATGGTTTATTTCGTAGAAACTCATTGCGTCAATAGCGGATTCAAAGAGATATATGTCTGTAACCTTGTCAAAAGGAACAAAATTGGCCATCCAACAGCTTTGCGCCTTGTCACCACCCGTGGCAAAGGCTTTATAATTGGTATTGGTCTCTGCAAAATAGTTCCTCATTTCAAAGTTAAGGATTTCCATCTGGGAGGGTTTGCGGAATGGAAAGCCGATATGATTGTTTTTTCCTACCTGGTAGATGAACAGTCTATTGGCGAAATCCTCCACAGTCTGTGGAGAGAGCTTCCTTTGGACGGTCAAATATGGATTATCCTTTTTGATAGGACGAGGATTCCAATAATTCAAATTGGATTCAATATCATTTGGATTCAGTCCCAGCAGAGGATTGTTTACCGTTTCGGTATCTTCATTGGTGATCTGTTGAGTAGGCATTGGTACACCATCAATGACGAAGAGAGGCTGGGTTCCTCCTGTGACGGAGTTGACACCTCTGATTCTGAAAGTCATTCCGCTTGACAATGAACCGTCTGTGGGGATAATCTGTACTCCGCTGATTTTGCCTTGTAGTGCTTGCAACGTCTGCGTAGAACTACTGTTTACAATATCTTTTATATTCACAGAAGCAACGGCGGTTGCAATATCACTTTTTCGCTGGCTACCATAGCCTACAACAACCACCTCATCCATCTCTGTGACTGAAGGGTCTAGAATGATATCAAATCTTCGGTTCTTTCCGATAGTGATAGTTTTGGGCTTATATCCCAGATAACTGATGACCAGTTTTTCAGAAGGAAGTACTTTTATCGTGAACTTTCCTTCTAAATCGGTGATTACTGCATTGGTGGTACCTTCGATATTTATCGTGGCACCGATAAGAGGTTCACTCTTCTCATCCAACACTTGCCCTGAAATAGTTACTTGCTGTGCTAATGCTACAGTGAAATGTAGTATTAGAAACAATGTGCTTAATAGTACTTTTCTCTTCATAGTGCAGATATTAAAGTTTATAATAAGGATTAATACAATTAGATTTAAAATGGTAGTGCAAATAAAGCGAATTATAATATCCATGTTTTGACCTATTGTACTTTTCTCTTGACCAAATTACAGACTTTTTCTTCAAAGGTAATCGCTTTCTATTAATTTCATTTATCACCGCGTAAAATTATTCGATTGGACTTTTTATAGTGAGTATTATCATGGGGAGTATTAAAAAAGATTGGATATGAAAAATAGTATGTTAAATCATTCTGTTTTCTCAAATATGCAGTGGGGTGTGAGCGCAAGGAAAAATATCTGTAGAAATTGATAATAATGTATTTTATTCAAACTTTCCATTTATCCAAACTCTATCAGTTATCTGCACTTAAATCAGGCTTTGATATTTCAAGAGTTTGGATAAATGATTAAGGATTCAGTCTGCATTAATACCGAACATAGCAGTCAGTGAACGATTGATACCTTACGTTCGCATCGTGCGAAGTCTATTCCTTTCCACACGGTTTTGCGTCCGGCTGAAGATGCACACTCGGCTTGCGCCTTGTTCCTTTGCTGTTTCTTTATACTTGAAGTTCTACAATTCGTTTCACAAAGAATTACCCTGTGGAAGTCTGCCCGCTTTCGCGTAGGGTGACGTTGAAACCTTTATCCAGGGCATTACACCATGGCATTCGCTTTCTCCACAATCCTTTACCCGCACCTCATTCGGCCGCTCTTACAATTGGCCACCCATCGGTTATTGGCTGACGGGAGAGATACGGGCTTACCAAGTTTCGCACAAATAACTGACGACCGACTTAGACTCCGCCTATCCACCAGCAGTGCGACATCCGTGTAGCACGATGTAACAGCGTACTATCCTGACTGCTTGCCTTTTGGAATGGCCCATAAATATCCGTGAGCTAATTCATAGTCACGATGGTACGGCGATTCACTTAGGTTACTCATATCAGTCAGCTTTGACATTCTTCGCCTATGATGCTTAGGTTGGAACGTCGTTGTCAAGAGGGCTTCGCACCCGACCGTTGCCAGTCACGTACGCCTCTTCAGGCTACTATTGATGGAACAATAGGTTCAGACACGATGCTGAACAATTACTTGTGTGACCTCTTGGCGCACATTACACTACTAAGGTAATGCTTTTATAGGAGAAGTCACATCTGTAAAAAACTTATTATCATGCAATTATCTTACTTTATCTTAGGCTAAAAGCCCTTATTCAAGGTGTCTGTATCCTATCATCCGCTACCGCTCGGTATCGGATTCCTCCAGACCGATGGCATGGCATATCTCCTCCACCAGTTCAGGAAGGCCGGAGTCTTTCTCCTGACGGGGATCGGGTGGAAACAGCGTGGAACGAAAGACACCCTTACAGACAGGGTCCGCCTCCTTGTTGTAGCGGAGGGTGTTCGGAATGTGTGAGGACAGCAGCCGCAGCCCCATCCTGTGGATGACCCGGTTCCAGGCATCATACAAATTCTTCCGTCCCCTTCTATCCACCATGTTCCAGAACAGCCGGATTCCTTTCAAGTTGCAGTTCCCCTTGGCGATCAGCTCCTCTTCCAGCACCTTGGTAAACTGCAGGGAACTCTGCATGACGATATTGTCCGCCTTGAGCGGGACAAAGATATAGTCCATCGCGGCAACGGTATGAACCACCCCCTCGCTGCGGAGCGTTCCGGGAAGGTCGAAGAGCACGATATCGAAAGTCTCCCCTTTTTCGTCCATATAACGCCGCAGGTCTTCCACCCCCTTTTCCGGGTCGCTTTTGATGACCGGATAGGCAGGCTTACGGATTCTTTCGTACTGCCGGTACAGGTTCACCTTCAGGTCGTCATTTTTCATGACATTCTCCATGTCCCTCTCACGCATCAGGGCGATGCTGTGCTGCGGGGAGTCACAGTCCACAACCGCCACACGCACGTCTTTGCGGTAATGCAGGACACTGGCCAGCAGTACCGTAAAGACGGATTTTCCCACGCCACCCTTCTGGCTGGCGATGGCAACCAACAACTCTTTTTCTTTTTTCATCATACTTCTTTTTCATTAAAAGTTAAACACTATTGTTTCAGAAACAAAAATAATGCTCCCATCGGGGGAGATCCCCTGTCATGGGGGACGAGCCTTTATGACCGGGCCGGGCAGGGACTCCTCCAGAATCATGTCCGTCGTTTCCCTGTATTCTTCCAGATGCCGCGAGACAAGGTGGTTGATGAACCCCTCCAGAGTGACCTTTCCGTTTCTCGAGGCTCCCGCCAGGATGGACAGTTTCCGGTGCAGGGCGGCGGGAATATGCAGCGACCGACGCTGCACGCCCGCAATGCCATGCAGGTATTCCTCCCCGTAGACGGACGGTTGCATGGGGCCATTTTTCCTTGCGGGACGTATAATGTCGTTACCGGACGTTCCACGTCTCTTCCGGGGACAGGCAGGCGCTTCCCCCATGATCTCACGGATGCGGTCCGCGTCCATCCCGCCAAGACCAATCCGCTCTTTTACGTTCTTTCCTGTCATGATATGCCTTCTTGGACAATGACAACGTTTTATCGGCGAGGTGTTCCTCCCGGCTGTCCGTCCTCATCCCAGGGACGGTAGACCTCACCGAGCAGGGAGGCGATGTCCTCCCTGTGTTCCTCCATATGGAGTTCCAACAACCGGATGATAAAACCGGAGATGCTGCCGCAGCCGGCGACCCTGACCAGCATGGCGATCCGGCGGTGCAGTCTCCCATCAATGTAGGCGGTCTTCCACTCAGCGGCTCTGGGAGCGGGAACCAGAAACCTCCTCTTGTATTCCTCCGGACCTGTCACTTTCCCTGCCCGGACCTGACTTCCATGACTTGGTATCTCCACCACTGGTTCCAGGGATGGGGAAACGGGAGCTGACAGAAGGTTCCCCGTGAGTCCGACCCTCTCGAGAACGATATCGGAAAGCCGGTTCTTTTCCTTTTCTGAATCCATATTTTAAAATCTTAAATTATTAAATTACACAACTGGTATTGTCTCGGAATACAAAATAAAGGAAGAAGAGAACAGGATGAAACCACCTGTCACTTATAGTCATCCAAAGTCAGTTATTGTCATGATACACATGACGGGGGGGACGGAGATGCCGTTCCGTTCGGACGGTTCTTCCTATGCGGAGGCGACATCAGAGGCCCGTAGTGGTGTGGAAAAGCGAGCGGGATTCCGTTTCCTTGTCCACCGTTCCTTTTTAATCCTTATGGGCAGGCGTGAGAGCGCGCATCCGTCCGGATACGGATTCTTAAATTATCGGTCTATGGGAGTGTAAAAGTATTAATCCGTTAATGGAGAATTATGAAGGAAGACCATAAGGTGTACACGGCTACATTCTCCATTTGCAGAAGTGTAGAAGTAGTAATCCATTAATGAAGATAATGCAGAAAAACCATAAACCATATACGGCTCACTGCCGCTCTCCATTTGTAGATGTGTAGAAGTAACAATCCATTAATGGACAATAGGGCATGTAAAGGGCAGATTTCCCGTATATTCGCCTCCTTATTCCCGAATTATGGACGTAAGTCATATGATTATGGAGAGATATCCACCCTTTTATGGGGAGAGCAGCCGGCAAACACCTGATGGAAATGCCTCGTAAATCACAGGAGAATAGCCATACAATGGGCTAATACACAATAATTATTGGATAAATGTGGTCCGCTCCTGCGGACAGCAAGTTGTGTTTTCGTTTAACGAAAACAGGACGGTTTAACGGAGAATACACCGATAAACCGTTACTTATTTCAAGCTCCAGCGTCGCTTTTTACATATCTAATTATAATTCATTTGAAATCACAAAACAGATTGAACCGAATGTGGTTAGTTTGTCTGTTTATTTCATGTCCGAATCATTAGTATGCTATGTTGCAAAGTTCGTATTCATTATGAAAAAATCCGCTTACGAGAACAAGATATTCAGGTAATTTGCCATCCTTTCCCCAAAGAAGTTCGATGTTAAAAAGTTCAGAAAGCGTTTTGGCTATGTCAAATCCGAAGGCTTCGAGTGACGGACGCACTTTTTCCGGGTGTCGGCATGGTGTGCCGCAGTTACGCGTACACTCGTTATCTGAGCAGTGAAGACATTTACCTATATAGGCAAATGAACGCCCTCCATATTTCCGTTCCATATCCAATAATTCGCTCTCGATTCGTATCCGTTCCGGTAAAATGAGTTTTTGTGTATATTCAATCGGAATATCTTTGTCTTCAGGGATTATCTTCGTTGCCATAAGATGTGCATACTTGTATTGTCGGAGAAACGATTCCGTATCAAAATCAAATGGAGGACACCCCCAACTTTTACCGTAATTGGTACATTGTTTGCAAAGTTCAAGAAAATGTGGTTCGTCACGGAATTCGGCGATGTATCCTTCAACAGTGATGTCTGAAGTAAAATTTTCTACAGTGTATATACTCATTGTTTCAAAATCATTGTACCGCATAAGGAGTCGAAACGGATGTTTTCATTTTGGAAAAGTCTGTCAATGTATCCGCTTTTCTGCATTTCAGACGCGGTCAAGCAACTTAAATTCGGGGTATCTAACAATGCTATCGAATCGCACATGGACAACGCGATGTCAAGTTCATGTGTCGAGAACATGATACATTTTTTCTCGTCGTGAACAAGCCTACGAAGCAACGCCACAAGTTCGTAGCGATTAGGCATGTCAAGAAAGGAAGTCGGTTCATCAAGGAGAATGATAGGAGTATCCTGTGCCAATGCACGAGCAATCATCACACGCTGGCATTCGCCATCCGACATTTTATCCATCGTGCGGTTTGCATAAGCCTCCATTCCCACCGAAATGAGCGATTGCATGACTATCTCCTTATCTGTTTCTTGCATCCTACCTATCCAGTTGGTATAAGGAGCACGGCCTATGGCTACGACATCCTTGCACCGCAGGTTGGCGATGCGCGTGCGCTCGGTCGTGACGACAGCCAGCGTTTTTGCCATATCTTCGGTTTTCATGCAGGCGATGTCGTGCCCGTCGAGAATGATTTTTCCGGAATAACACCGGTTCAGACCGGCTATGGCGCGGAGCAACGTCGATTTTCCTGTCCCGTTTCTTCCGATAAGGGCTGTCAGTTGACCTTTTTTTATCGTGGCATTTACCTCGTGGAGCAACGAGTTTTCTTTGTAACCTATGGAAAAATGCTGTAATTCTATCATGCGGTGATGGATTTGTTGCGTAAAACCACCCATACGACGATTGGGATTCCCAATAGAGCTGTAATGGCGTTGATCGGCAAGGTGAATATTTTAGAAATGATGTCGCAAAGAAGCAATATCGATGCTCCCGAAAGAATTGTTCCGGGCAGAAGGACATGATGATCGCTATTTTGGAAAAGCATTCTTGTGACATGAGGCATAGCGAGACCTATGAAACCTATCGGACCGCAAAAAGCGGTTATCGTTCCGGCGAGCAGCGTTGTCGAGAGAAACAACAGGCTGCGTGAACGCCGAATATTCAGTCCCATTGTTACGGCATATTCCTCTCCGAACAGCAGGAGGTTAAGCGGTTTGATGGTCAGTACAGCCAACAGCAGTCCGGCAAACACCGATGGAACAAGAATCAGAAGTTGTCCGGAGGTGACGTCACCCAAAGCCCCCATCGTCCAAATGACAAAGGCTTTCAGCGATTCCTCTTTGCTGAGGTACTGCAATATCTGCACGACAGCACCTACGCCCGATGAGAACATCATGCCCAGAATCAGGATTACCATGATGTCTTTTATTCGCTGTCCGACGGCAGTTATCACGAGCAACACGACAGCCGCACCCACCCACGCTGCTCCGGCAATGCCTATTGATGAACCGATCCCGGCAAGTACCACAAGTGCCACACCGAGACTTGCACCGGAACTGATGCCAAGGACATAGGGACCGGCAAGAGGATTACGGAAGAGGGTCTGCATCTGAAGACCGCTGACCGATAAGGCAGCCCCGGCCAACAGTGCCACTATAGCTTTTATGAGGCGTATGTTGAGTACGATTTTTTCCGTGGCACGGGAACAATTTCCCCCGGTCAGTGCTGCCCATACATCGCGGATCGGAATGTTGACAGCTCCCACGGCCAAGTCCAGTAAAAAAAGACCGACCGTGAGCGTAATCAATATGGAGAATAATATAGTCGAACGGGAACGCATCTATTTCAGTTGCTTGTAATACACACACTCTTCCTGCACCAGTTCAGGATGGAATATCTTCACGAGGTCGCGGAGCACGATGTCAGGATTCACGACGGCAGACTCGTAATAGTCGTTACCCCCGGCTGTGTTGGTACGGGCGTTGTTGTTATACACCTCTCCATTTTTGAAACATCGGGTATCGGTGAATTTCGGACATGATGCCTTCAAGTCGTCAAGGGAGTTCGCCATTCCCACGTTCAACCACATGTCCGCATCCGACGCGAGCAGATATGCTTCTTCTAAGTCAATGGGGATAGAAGCGTTTCCCGTGTTCTTCTGGTAGATATAGCGGCCTCCCGCATCAGTAATCAAGCGGGCTACATAACTTTGGGTTGAAGGCATGAACCACGAGTCGCCATAGGGAACATTAAGCATAACCGAAGGAGTGCCGAGGGTACTGTCGGCCACTTTCTTTTTCAAGGCGTTGTATCTGACCGGGATTGCGGCAAAGGCTTTTTCACCCTTCTCACGTTTTCCTGTGACTTCTGAAAGCACTACCATCCATTCGGCCTTGCCGAGAGGCGACTCTTCAAGATAATCGCCGACATACATGAACGGTATGTCGAGTTCTTCGAGTTTGCTTTCCATTGCGCTTGCGCCGTTCACCCCATAGAGCAGAACGAGGTCGGGATCGAGCGAGAGCAGCAACTCGTAGTTGATGTTCCCTTCATAGCCGACATCGCCAATACTGTCGCGGCGGGCTTGGATGTCTGGGTTGGAAATGTAGTCGATTCCCGAAACGCCGGTTATACACCGGACTTCACCGATTGCGTCAAGCATGGCGATATGAGTGGAAGACATCGCCACGATACGTTTGGCGTCTCCTTTGAGTACCTGTCCTGCAAACCCTTCGGGAACCTCTTCACCGTTGCGGACGATAAACAGCCATGTGGTTACACTGTCCGCTCCCTGCCAGGGATTCCTGACGGTTATCAGTACGCTTTCCTTCCCGCCCGCCCCTTTGATGTCGAAGCCGGAGGCATATTCGGGAGCATAAAGCAGCAGGTTGAAATCATTGATTTTTGAGCTTTTGTTGTGGCAGCCTGTAAATGCCAGAGAAAGCAACAAAATCAGGCTTAAATTCTTTAATGCGTTCATATTGATGCAGATTATCGTTTACTATTTTTGTTTTTTCCGAACTTGGGTGTTATGCCGATGAATATCTCGAAATTGATGCCCGGCATGGGACGGGACAATACGGAAAGGTATTCTTCATCGAACAGGTTGTTGATGCTGCCCTTTAGCGACAGATCGGCCCATCGGAAAGAGAGCTGTTTTTCCAGTGTCACGTTATTCATGAAGTAAGGGGGCAGATAGCCCGTCAGGGTATAGTCATTACTCGACATGGTATAACGCTGGCTGTAATAACACCATTTGTAAAGCAGGCTCCATGTCCGCCATGACAGACGTCCGGTCACCGTTGCGGAAAACTCCGGCACGTATGGCAACTGTTTGCCGACGGATTGGTCTGCCGGACTCATCGGTTCGCTCTCGTTGATCGAGGGAGTCCACGAGAAAGTTCCGTTCATATCCAGTTTCCAGTCCTTTCCGAGCATTATATCAAGGTGGGCGTTGGTCTCTGCCCCGTAAGCATGTACCTTTTTGAGGTTTCTGGGGGAGAAGAATCCCTTGGTTGTGGGTAGCCAGATGATCCAGTCGTCGATGTGCGAATCGAACCAGTTGATACCACCGCTCAAAGCATATACATTTTCTTTCCCCACCGAGAACGACAACCCCACGTCGTATGTGAAGCCGTGCTCGCTTTTCAGGTCGGGATTACCGCCCGGCAGAAAATAGAGGTCGTTCAGCGTGGGAAAACGGTAGTTCCGGGAGATGGATGCTTTCGCCACGATATTGCCTTTTTTCGACAGTACCCCGTCGATGAAGAAAGCCGGGATAACCGGGGCCCATTCCGTACCGAACATATCCTCGCGAAGGACAAGCGAGGCGGCAAAACGATCGACAGGCCGCCATTTCGCAGAAACGGAACCGGAAAACTCGACACGTCCCTTGTCATACCCGACAACAGCCTTGTTACCTTCCTGCGAGATGATATTTTTGTCCGCGCTTTCCACCAAATGCTGGTGTACGGAAACACCGGCCGTGAACAGCCATTTCTCTGAAGGAGCATAATCCCCGTCCGCACTTCCGTAGAACGTGTTAATCTTACTGCGTGAGCGGGTCATCGAAGCCATTTCGCCGTTTCCCTTGTCCCGCTTGTAATCATAGGCCATCCATGTGTGTATATAGCCGCCTTTTACACCGACCTTCCATTTCTCCCGCACGCGATCCCACGAGAGGACGCCGCGAAACGTCTGCTCCCTTTGGCGGTTCTCGAAGTCCATGTCGTTCCCGTAATCCGTGCTGAGCATCGCCAGTTCCCGGTTGGAATTGATATACCAGGCGTTTAGCCCGAACTTGTCGCCTTCGCCCGTGTTATAATAAATTTCCTGCAAGACGTGCAGATCCTTATAAGCCCCGCTGCGGTTGCGTTCCGTCGGGTAATAGGAACCGATGATGTTCTTGTCCTCGTCATAGATGTTTTCCTTCTTGTCCCGGTTTCGGTATTTGTAGTCGTTGGGGGAAGAGGAATACACCACACGGGTGGAGGACTGCCAGTGTTTGTCACCGTAGGTCAGGCGGAGAAACTCGTCGAACGTGCTGAACGACCCCACTCCCTGCACGTACTGCAACCCGAACCCTTCATGGTTGGCCGGAGAAGTGGAGAGCCTGACCAGACCACCCAAGCCGCCGCCCGTTTCGTTTACCGATGACGTTCCGTGCAGCAGCGAGGCATCATCGATAAAGTAAGAAGGGATGGTGGAAAAATCCGTCATGCCCAGCATCGGGTTGTTAATGCGCATACCATTCCACGTCACTTGGGTATGCGAGGGAGAGGTACCCCGGAAAGCCACGGTGGATAACGTGGCGCGTCCGTAGTTCTTGACAAAAACGGATGAGTTGAATGTCAGCACATCGGCCATAGACAAGGCGATGTTCTCTTTCATGGCGATGGAATCGAAACGGGTTCGTTGCACGCCTATATCCTTCATAGGTCGTTTGCCCACCACCGTAACCTCCGGAATACGTAGTACCCTTTTGGTAATGCTGACGGAATTTTTCTGCTGGGCGGCAAGCAGAAAGGGCAGGCTTACCCCCACGAACAATAGAATAAGATGTCTTTTCATTTTTGTCCTCCTTCCTCGTTATTTCCAGCAGAAAGCTCCCGGAATGATTCCCACGTAAAATTCATCGATCAGCTTGCCTTGCGGCGAATAGCGATACACGATACCTTGTTGCTGGTAATCAATAGCGTCGGCCACATATACCTCCCCGTTGTTGGGATTGACCGTAAGGCCGTAGTATTTGGTGTCCCGAAACTCCAGAAAAGGCCGGACGGGAACACGGTCGGCCTCCACCGGCATTCGCCAAATATCGTTGTTGATCCAGTAAAGTGTATCCCGTGTACCGTTGAGCTGGACTTCCGAAGGCCAGTCGCCCAGCTTAAACTTGAACTGTTTCTCTACGGTGAAAGTCTCGGCGTCTATACGATAGAGAGACGGTGCCTCGTAACCGTATGGGCTGCCCTCGTAACCGCCATCCGTGATGGTCCACATCTTGTTGTATTTGTCCATGACCAGCGAAGTAGGTTGTATGCCGATGGTCAGTTCGTCCACGACCTTGTCCGTCTCCGTGTCGATTTTCAGGATGCGGTTCTGGTACGACCAGCAGTTCACATAGACGTACTTGCCGTATTGTACCATTTGTTCGGTGGAACCCGATTCCATGTCCATGTCTGGACATTCGATATAGCCGGTAATCTCGTATGTCTTGGGGTTGATGATGAAGATACGGTAGTCCCATATCTGCGTCACATAGGCTTTCTCATCCGACAGAAAATGGATATACCGGGGTGAGGTGAAACCTGTGATACGGCCCACTTCCTTGAAAGTATTGATGTCGATGGCGAAAATCACATGCGAGTTGTTCACCACGATCCAGCCTATACCGTCCCGGATAACCATAGACTGGGCCACATCGCCCAACTTGAACCCGTTGGCACGGTAAAACACTTCATTCTCCACTTCGCACGTGGCGGGATCGTAGTAGGAAAGCGTGGCATTGCTGTACTGGAAATTCCCCTCGTTGGTAATGAAAAGACCAGAGGCCGATACAGAGAAATCTTCCATCTCTCCGTAATCCCATTTCATGCAACTGCCGAAAACTGGCAGGCAGAAAAGAAAAAGGCAAATCCGTTGTATTGTTCTGCTCATTGTCATTCGGATAAAAAAGAGTACCCGAATCATTACGGGTACTCTGGTTAAGGTATAAGGTTTAATCCTGCTGCGTATATTGTTTGTCCTTCATATTTTGGAAGGTTGGGTTATACCCACATTTCGTCACGCTCCAACTTTCCCCCGTAATCATTCCGTTTTCTATAAACTTGCCGAAGAAAGTGTAGTCGGTAAATTTCGTCAAACCGTCAAAAACAACCCCATGCAAGGTCTCCAACTTCTCCATGGAAAGTGTTTCCTGAGAAAGAGAAGTCGCACTTTTTATCTGTAGCGTACCATCTATAGTCTGTAATTTATCACAAGTAATGCCTGTTGCTTTATTAACGAACAACCCTTCACCTCCTACGTGAAGCAATTCCGGAATATCCAGCGATTTACTTTGTAAAGATATTGCTAACGAACCCTCTCCCTCTTTATAATATACAGGAGAAGCTGAACAACAAACTTTGGATAGTAAGGGCAAGTTACAACTGGTAAAATTTCCAGATAAATAGAACTGTCCTCCCACTTCTTTCAAGACTGGCATTGTGATTGAAGCAAACATGGGTATTTGGATATATCCATATCCATCTATGATTTCCAAGTCGGGAAATTTGGCATTGCTTCGCATTTGGCCTGTCACATTTAGATTTCCATATACATGTTGAATTGTCGATATGGTATAATCGGTATTGTTGGTGGTTGGCTTACAAGTGAAGTCTTTGATATTCTTGAACGTGATTTCAGGGAACTTATTATTCGTGAGACTGGTGATGACAAAATTTACATTTGACAAATCTTCGGCTGTTTCAATTTTGGAGAGCTGCACCTTGTTTATAATTTCAATCTGGGGCGCTGTTTCTCCGAAGGTTTCAAATCGGGCGTTCGGCAACAGCAGTGTTCCGCTCACATCTTCAAGATAATCCAGCGTGATGCTTCCAAGTGTGGTGATCTTGCTCCAGTCGGGAAGTTGTTTGAGTGCCGTGAAATTCTTTATCTTTATCTGTCCCTTTATCGTTGTCAGTTTGTCCATTCCACCGAAAGCCTGAAGCACGTCATTTCGTTGGGGAACAAAACTACCGGTAGGAGGAGCTTCCATATTGGCTTCCATAATAATACTTCCGTTTACTGTTTCGATTTCCGGAAGGTTGATGGTTTCCAACATCACGGGGACGGTATGGAAATCAAGGCCACCGGTCTCTTTCAGCTTAAGGAAGCTCATGGAAGTCAGCTTGGCAAGATTGTTTACGGACAAGACCCCTCCGACACTTGTCAGTTCCGGTATTTCCAAAGACGCAATCGAACCGGCTGCTGTGTTCTCTTCATTGAGTCCTTGAAGATTCAGATCCTGACCTACAGTAGTCAGAACCGGAAACTCAAAACTCTGTAACGACGACGCATTGAACATCACGCTTCCTTCAATAGTTGCCAGTTTCTCGAATAGGACATACGTCACTTGGTCGTTATATACCGATATGTCTCCGGAGAGCGTTTCCAATGCTTTCATGGAAATCATGTGAAGTTCCGTAGCTTTCGAGGCGACATCGGTCGAACCTACCTGTAAACCTCCGGCAGAAACGATATTATCCAACCCTGTCAAGTCTGCACCGTTGTAACTGTTACGAATGACAATGTTGCCAGTAACCTCTTTCAAAGATGCCAATGCAGATATGTCAGTGATTTTTTCTGCCTCTTCCGCATCAGAGCCGATAATCAGGTTCCCTTTGACAACGGTTGTTTTGGTTGCGGCAAAAGAAGCTACCTCCTCGGTGGTCTTCAACTCCACATCTCCGTCAGATTCTATCTCGCTTTTCACGACCTTATAGGTATATTCGCGGGCATCTCCGTTATAGGATGTCACCCGGAAGGTTCGTTCGTTATCCCAGTCCGTTACCGTTTCAGGATCAGGTATGATTGTTGCAGAAGTTGTGTACTTGAATTCCACTTCGGCGTTGTTCAGCGATACCGTATAGGGAACGGTTATTGTTACTGTATTGTCCGTAATGTCGGCCGTGTACGATTTCCCGTCCACGGTCATCACGACCGATGTGATGAAATTTTCATCTGCATCTTCAGGTATAATTTCATCGTTTTTGTCACACGCTCCCAAAAAGAACAAGGATAGGAGCATGGGAAGAAAATAAATTTTCATACTTGTAATTTTTATTATTTGGTTAGATCCTCAAAAGAAAATACCTCCGTAGAAACTTCGCCCAGCCAGCCGCTTTTGGCCAGAACACCGCATTGTATTTTGATAAAGTCAATATATTGCAGATTGGCTTCCGTTCCATCGGCATGGATGGCATTGGAAATTTTGAAACCGTTCCTTTGTCCGCTTCCATCCACCGTACTGCCGCCTTCTATCTGGTCGTTTCCGAAATTATCCACGTACCCCCAGTCATAACTCTGATTATCCCAATAACCGGTTTGAGAATCTTGGGTGTTGCGGGCGGCCAGACAAGTGCCTGTCAGGGTATAACTGTTTTCCGAAATCCAAGCCGGATAATAATAGTCTTGTGTATGATAAGCGGACAGATAGTCTACCCAGCCGTTTCTACCGTCGGAACTGATCCATTGGACATCCATTTTTTTGCCTTCCGGACGGTAATAGGTCACTTCAAAATTCTGTATTGTTTCTTCCTTGCCTGCTTCAGATCCTTTCAGTTCGTACCACTCGTCATCCGGCAATCCGTTTCCGTTTATATCTTGCATGACCCATACGATACCCGGTTCGGAACTGCCGTCAAAGGCGTTCCCCTGAACACAGAAATCATATTGGTTACCCGAATTGGGAATACTGTGGTCGAAGCCGACGATGATATAACCCCCGAAAGAACCTAAAGAGACGTGCAGTTTGTCTTTCAAACGCTGTGTTGCCCATGCGACAGCCGCTTCAGGGGATGTTTCGTTGCCGGTCATACCGCCTATCGTGCTCGTCTCGTTGATAAATTGGCCGGGAGCTGGGGTATATTCATAGACTTTATTCCAGAGCTTGGAACTTCCCGAAGCCCGGAAGCCGTCTTGTTCCTTTTTGTCCACACAAACGACTTTTACGGTGGCAGTGACAGCCGTTTTCCCTTTGTCGATATTCCTGCTTATTTTTTCCGTCGGTGTGTCTTCCGACACAGTACAGGAGACGGTGTATTCTCCGGGTGCGGACGGCGTGAACTTGAACATGCGTTCCACTTCTCCTTCCATGACCTGACCGTCCACACTCCACTCAAAACGGGGATTGTCGAAATACTCCAACAACGGACGCAGGAAAACAGGACGGTCGGCAAAAGTGTACCTGTCCGTGGATGTTTGCAGGTAAGACGGGGTCGGGAATTTGACAACGTAGGGCATCGTTTCCACGACCTCTACGCTTACGTCTTTCGTTGTTGTCCCATCTATATTGGAAGCGTTGATTGTCACCGTATAAACACCGAGTTCTTTTTCATTGAAAGTATAAGTATTCTCGGTGGAAACGATTTTTCCTTCCCGTACCCATTCGATTTTGAACCCTTCGACATCCGAATGCTGAATATCGGGAGTAAATGTGTAATCGGTATTCCGGACGACTTTTAGCCCCTGCGAAGGTAGTGCCAGTGAGATGACCGGAGGGGTGAGTTCTTTCACTTCTACTTTCAGTTCCTCTTCGGCATAGCCTTCCGCATTGTCTACTCTTAGTTTGACATAAAAATCCCCGCATTCATTCCATGTACGTTGAAGAGACGGACCCGAAGAAACCAGCGTACCGTCTATCGTCCAAGCAAAAAGAGCATCTTCAACATTCTGGTATGTCGGGGCGATAGTCAATTCGTGATCGACCTTGACCGTGTAAATACCGGTCTCGCTGTCAAGTTCTATTATAGGTTGTCCTCCTACTTCTTCGGTAATGACTTCATCCTTGTTGCAGGAGGTGAACAGCATACAGGCAGAAATAATAAAATAGTGAAAACGATGCATGATGTGTGGATTTTAGAAAAATAACAGGGATACCCCCGACAGAAGGGATATCCTTGTATTCTTTTTATTGTATGGTGATATCATCAATACAGATATAAGCCGGAGTATTCAAACCGTATGCTCCCGAATCCGAACCCTCGAAGTTGAATTTCACACTTTGCACCCCTTCGGCATTGATTTCCCAATAATCCCATGTCGTGATAGGATCAACCTGTTGTTGGCCGTTACGATAATCGGCTAAAAGACGTTTGTAAGTGCGGATCAGACCGCCATTCGCATCATAACATTCCAGATTCACTTGGAAATACCCTTTCATCTCTTTCAGAGGAGTCGCTACCCCCGTAGAACCGAACTGATTACCATAAGTAATGACACCATAAGTGTATGAGGTGTTGCAGATCCACAGGCCGACCAATTTCCGGGGAACATTGAAATAAAATTCTGGTTTAGCCATCCATGCCTGATTGTAAGCATCCACATATCCGTAAACGACACCGAAATTGGAACCGCTGTGCCCGGCTTCCTTATTCTGTCCTTCCGCTTCCACCGCAGTGTTATAGACAGAACATTGGTTTAGATAAGAATACCACCAGTCTCCGGTATTTCCCGACTGATTGGAGCGGATGTTCCAGTTGGAAAGTGCGATGCCGCCGCTGGAATACTCTGTGCTTCCACCTACAGTATTAAACATTGAAAGGAAGAGATATTCTTCCGGAGTATTGTCGTAAATGGTGGTTACTTGAGGATACCCTTGGTACGAATAAAGATTTTCTCCGGCCGAGGTAGGTCCTGCTAACATGCCGGGATCGAAATCATCGAAAGTGATAGTTAAAGTACCGTCCGAATTTGTCACAGCACGGGTTTGCGAAGTTCCGGAATCAACCGGGTCCATCAAAAAGTCATCGTCCGAGCTACAGCCAGAGAACAAGGCGGTTGCGGTAAATAGACAGGCACCTGCCAGAAAGCGTAATTTTCTTTTCATAGGTCACTCATTTTAATGTAAAACATATTATTAACAAACACAAAAAATTCCCGTTCGTGCGGACTTACACGAACGGGAATATGTCTGTCTTCAAATATTGAATGGCCGATGAGCTATTCCTTATTTGATTACGACCCGTATATCCCGCAGGTGTAAATCTCATTCCGGTCATGGCAGGTCTTCTGACTCGTCCCGGTCATCGTGCCTTCCCGGTATTACACCAGTGGCAAAAGTTCGATGTCCGTTTTTGTGGACTCACAGCAGCGGGTACTGTCCCGGATTTTCACCGGGTTCCCTTTTCATTCGGAAGGCGTAAACCTCCCGAAACCATTTCCCGACTGCAAAATTATCTATATTACATATCAATTCCAAATAATTCATAATATTTATAATAAAACACACAAAGCATGACAACCGTACTGTTTTAATTAGAGCATTCAAGTTTACGACAAACGAAGACGGTAATTATCATACACAATATCCATAAACCAACAAAACAGCTTGCCATTTTCCATAACAATGCGTTCTGGAATAGATAACTGTTAGCTGCAATTATGCAAGCAAAAAAAGCAGACAGAATAATGACTATTAATATCATGCACCAGAAATTAATCCTATAAATTTATGGAAAACAAGTAAGGGAATGGAAGTTCCGTTGCCGCATGGATGCAGGTGAAGGACCTTCTCTTTTAACGTTGGATACGCCAATGCACGCCAACGGAAGACTCTGATATTATCTGTTTGGAAAGGATATAGGATGTGCGTTACTTTGTCGCATATTCAGAATCTTAAAAAGAATTTTAGTATGGAACTGACAATTATTGAAACAAGCGCGTATTAGGAGTTGAGAAAGCTGGTCAGCACGCTGGTCGTACAGATGGGCGACTTCCAGAAAAAGATTGCCCCGCCTGCGCCGGACAAGTGAATGGATGCGCAGGACGTATGTGATGGACTTATGCCCAAACACTTTCTGAAGAGTTTCCAGCAGCATCCCCTTGAGTATGGCCAGAACGGCAAATGCGTGGCGTCCGATGTGCGGGGTGACCTCGCCCCGGAGTTGCATTTCCTGCCTATGATTCCAAGACTGAGCCGCATGGCATTGTATTCACCTACCGGAAAGACACATTCGGGGAGTCTTTCTTTTCATCCGTACCCCTATATTTTTCAATCAGTTCGATAGCAATGGGCAATAATTTTACGACATACGCCACTCCCGTTTTTATACGGTTGCCCATCAGCCATGTACCGCCGTCGGAGTCGGTATGGATATTATCGTATGTTATGGCTTTCAAGTCCACATAGAAAAGACCGGTGAAGCACATGAACAGGAACATGTCGCGCATGGCACGCTGGCGTTTGTATCTCGGTTCTATATGGATTATCCTTTGCAGTTCCTCTTCGGAAAGGAAAGAACGCCTCTTGTATTCGGGCATACACTCGAATGATGCGAACGGATGAACCCGTATCCAGCCTTTTTCCTGCGCGATATACATCAGCCACTTCAAGGTATTGACACGCCCGAAGACAGTGGAGTTTGCCAAAGCGCATGTACCGAGCATCCAGTTGTAGTAATCCTCGATGAATGATTTCTCAAGTTCTTCGATGACAATATCCTCTGCATTCTTCTTGCTTTTCATGAAAAGCAGGAGACTCTTGTAATCGGCAACCAGACCGCAGTAGGTGCTTTCGGCTTTCTCTATGCCGATTTTCTTTTTATACGGTTCCAGCTGTTCCCTGAAAAGGTTCATAAGGGTGTGGCATTCCTCTGAGAAGCCGACATAGCGGTTATAGACTTTCTTGGCTGTAACAAAACTGTCGTGGTCGCAGATGTACTGGTAGTGCCTGGTGATTTGCGCCTTGATATTGTCAAGCTCCTGATTGAGTGTACGGGCCTCCTCGGACTTGCCTTTGGCCCGGTTGGTTTTGACGTCCCACAAAGCGAGGGACACTTCTTTCTTACAACTGAAACCGGCTTGGGTTCCATTGATGGTGATACGGCCCATAATCGGTGTCTTTCCGTTTTTTACAGACTGTTTATTCTCAAAACACTTAGCTATACATGGTCTGCGATAAGCTAAGAGAGATTCCCCTTACACAAAAGCATGGCATCTCCTTGTCGTATCTCGCCTTTATACTTTTATGTATAGTAGTCTACCGGATCGAATGAACAAGACCTATCCCATACATAAACCAATTTAGACTGCTATGTTATTTTTGAGGAAGAAGATGGAATGAGACCAGATACCCTCTTTAAGGCTGACTGTAAGTCGATTAAATGTAGAAAAAGATTGCTTTTGTCACAAGTAAAGTGTATATTTGCATTGAAAGAATCGTTCTTTGACAGAGGCAAAAGAAAACAGAATATTGTAATTCGCTCGTTTCTAAATCGTTACCTGATATTAATTAAACAGAAATAACTGTTTAATTTTCAATTAGATAGAGATTGTATGATGTTTCGCAGTATAAGAGCTCAATCTATCACCCAATCCCAGTAATTCGCCCAGCAACATCAACTGACGATTGAATGTGCGCAATGCCAACTGATATTCACGATAGGCTTCCGGAGTCCCTTCACGACTTTTTAATAAAGAAAACAGATAAGGAGAAGAACTGTCACGGTTCATATATCTCTTTACCAGAATCATCGCTTCTGCAGTTAGAGTCACCGACAAGGTGCGGCCTGTCTTACGTCTGCGATATGTAATCACATTGTCACGTAAATCACTTTTACGCAAATAGGCGAGATCGACAAAAGGCAAACCGCGCAATAAAAACATAAGGATAAATAATTCCTGTGCCTTGCGTAATGACGGAGAACCGACAAAAGCCTGTGATAACCTGGCAAATACTTTCTTTATATCCTCCTCACCCAACGCACGTTTATGATCGGCACGAGTGCCTGTATAAACAGAACGAAACAGATGAGGAACATAAGGTGCCTTACGAAGATCGACAGCACGATTATAAACTGCACGAAACGTGCGCAAATAAGTGGAGACGGTATTCCAACTACATCCACGACTACGAAGATGCACTTCGAACCCTTTTAACCACTCCGGACTCACCTCATGGAAGGTGAAATCCTCTTTCCCACAATAAGCAATGATGGCATTGAGACTGCTACGGTATACATGGGCAGTGCCAAAGTTTCCCTCCATCTGTAGCCCACGGGCTACTTGCTTCATAAATGTTACTACTTTCAACATCTCTCGATTTATTAATAAATTAGACAATAAATATAAGGGTATTCCAACAATCGAACAAATTGAAGGCAGAGATGTTGCAGGAATACAAAAAAAGAACCACCTCCCCTTATTAGGGAAAGTGGTTCTTATCTTCTTTATATATTCTTAAGCGAAAGCTGGAATTACATCATTCCGCCCATGCCTCCCATTCCGGGAGCGCCCATCGGCATCTCTGGTTTATCTTCCTTCTTTTCTACAATTACACATTCAGTAGTCAGGAACATACCAGCGATAGAAGCTGCATTTTCCAAAGCTACACGAGCAACCTTAGCAGGGTCTACTACACCGGCAGCATGCAAGTTTTCGTAAATATCCAGACGAGCGTTGTAACCAAAGTCACCTTTGCCTTCACGTACTTTCTGAACAACTACCGCACCTTCTTTACCAGCGTTAGCAACGATCTGACGAAGTGGTTCTTCGATAGCACGTTTGATGATTTCAACACCGGTTGTTTCGTCAGCATTGTCACCCTTCATGCCATCGATAGCATCAATTGCACGGATATAAGCTACACCACCACCCGGGATGATACCTTCTTCGATAGCAGCACGAGTTGCACGCAAAGCATCGTCCACACGGTCTTTCTTTTCTTTCATTTCTACTTCAGAAGCAGCACCTACATAGAGAACAGCTACACCACCTGACAATTTAGCCAGACGTTCCTGCAATTTCTCACGGTCATAGTCAGACTTAGTTGCTACAATTTGTGCTTTGATCTGTTCGCAACGTTCCTTGATGCTGTCTTTGTTACCTGCACCGTTTACAACAGTTGTATAGTCTTTAGTAACTGTAACTTTGTCAGCAGTACCCAACATTTCGATGGTAGCCTGTTCCAGTTTCAAACCTTTTTCTTCGCTGATAACAACACCACCTGTCAGGATAGCGATATCTTCGAGCATTTCTTTACGACGGTCACCGAAGCCCGGAGCTTTCACAGCACAGATCTTCAATTGAGAACGCAGACGGTTTACTACCAATGTAGTCAACGCTTCGCTATCTACATCTTCTGCAATTACCAACAGAGGACGACCAGTCTGTACAGCAGGTTCGAGGATAGGCAAGAAATCTTTCAGGTTAGAAATCTTCTTGTCATAGATCAGGATGTAAGGTTTCTCCATCTCACATTCCATCTTTTCCGTATTTGTCACGAAGTAAGCAGACAAATAACCACGGTCGAACTGCATACCTTCTACTACACCGATAGTAGTGTCTGTTCCTTTTGCTTCTTCGATAGTAATCACACCGTCTTTAGAAACTTTACGCATAGCGTCAGCAATCAATTTACCGATTACCGGATCATTGTTTGCAGATACAGTGGCAACCTGTTCAATCTTGTCATAGTTGTCACCTACAGTTTCAGCCTGATCCTTGATTGATTCTACCACTTTGGCAACGGCCTTGTCGATACCACGTTTGATATCCATCGGGCTAGCACCGGCAGTTACGTTCTTCAAACCTTCAGCTACGATAGCTTGTGCAAGAACGGTTGCAGTAGTTGTACCGTCACCGGCATCGTCACCTGTCTTAGAAGCAACTTCTTTTACCAACTGTGCACCAGTGTTCTGGTAAGCATCTGCCAATTCGATTTCTTTTGCTACTGTCACACCGTCTTTTGTGATGTGCGGAGCACCGAATTTCTTCTCAATGATAACGTTACGTCCTTTCGGGCCCAGAGTTACTTTTACTGCATTTGCCAAAGCATCGACACCTTTTTTCAATTGGTCACGGGCATCGATATTGAATAATATTTCTTTTGCCATCTCTTTATTTACTATTTAAAGATTTACTATTTACTATTATTAATTAACCCAAAACAGCGAGAACATCGCTCTGACGCATAATCAGATATTTAGTACCTTCAACGTCAAGTTCTGTTCCGGCATATTTACCATAAAGAACTGTATCGCCTACTTTCAATACCATTTCTTCGTCTTTCGTACCGTGACCTATTGCCACAACTTCACCTTTCAAAGGTTTTTCTTTTGCTGTATCAGGGATAATGATACCACCAATTGTTTTTTCTTCTGCAGGTGCAGGGAGGATAAGCACTCTGTCTGCTAATGGTTTAATGTTCATAGTTACTTGTTATATTTTAGTTATACATTTAATTGTAGATGTTATCCACCGTCTTTCAGGCGGAACGCTAAAGTTATTGCGAAAAGCGTGCCAAAGTAAATAAATGATTCTTTGTCAGAAATAGACTGACAAAATGACTGACAACTTGCACTGTATGGCAAAAAAGTATATTTGTCACCTACTTTTTAAACAAAACAAAAGGATTATTCCTTATAATGATGTATATTCGTAAACGAACCATCAAATGCACTGTATAAATAATATGAATAGAATAGCATCCGGCCTCATCATTGCCTCTTGCGTCTTCTACTCCTGCACTTCGCGTACAGGGGAGATTTCTCCTGTACATGAACAACAACAGACAGATTCGCTGTCGCAAGATACAATAACTCAACCCGAGGTTAAACCTGTTGAAAAGAAACTCACAGCAGAACAGATACAAATCACCAAAGATTTATTGTATGACCAATATACATTGGAAGACACCTATCCTTATAAAGACACTACCCGGCAATTTCAATGGGACAAAATCAAAGAACGGCTGGCTTTGCTTGAAAATATACAGTTGCAGCCTTCCACTTGGGCAATTCTCCAGAATTACAAAAATAGAAATGGAGAAGCACCGCTTGTGAAGAATTTCAAAAGAAACGCTTACGGACGGGTGGCGGATACTCTCGGCATAGAACGTTACCAATCCGTTCCGCTTTATTTGTTGACCGACACATTAGTGCCCGAACGATACGGGCAGGATGGAGAACTAACCCGTTTTATCGAAGATGGGGAAAAATTCATAACAGCAGAGCCAATGTTTACCGGAGATGAATGGATGATTCCTAAAAAGTATGTCAAAGTAATCGGAGATACGATTGTTTTCAACAAAGCTGTTTTCGTAGACCGCCACAATCAGAATATCGCTGCTCTCGAACGTAGCGGAGAAGGGCAATGGATGGTTCGTAGCATGAATCCTTCCACTACGGGACGTCACCTGCCGCCGTATGCACAGGAAACTCCTTTAGGAATGTTTGTATTACAGGAAAAGAAAGCGAAGATGGTATTTCTAAAAGACGGTTCGAAAGAGACAGGAGGTTATGCTCCTTATGCGAGTCGTTTCACGGATGGAGCCTATATTCACGGAGTACCGGTCAATGCTCCCCGCAAGACACAGATAGAATATAGTCCGTCGTTAGGAACGACACCGCGTTCGCACATGTGCGTACGAAATGCAACTTCCCATGCCAAATTCATTTATGATTGGGCGCCTGTAAATGAAACTATTATTTTTGTATTGGAATAAACGTTGAACAAACATACACCACTATTCCCGAATCGCTACTACCTATCGTCCAAAGTATAACTAGAAAAGTTCTTTTCTATAAGGTGAGAACTTGCTTTTCTCTTGGGGAAAAGTTACTTTCCCCTTACCTCAAACTATAACCGCAAGTTCCGGTTATAAAACTGAAAGCTTCAGTTATGTAATCAAAACTTCCAGTTATATAATCAGAACCTTCGGTTATAGTTTACCTTATGCCCTAAACTAGTTTTCTCCCTATGCAAAAGAAGTTTGCATAGGAGGGGAGAGAACTTTTCTATACGTACTTGAGGGGAAAGATAAAGAGGTCTGAACTTTTCAGTCCAGACCTCCCAGTATAGAAAAGGATTTCTCCATCCCGTATTACCTTAATCAATTATGTGTGAAACTCTCTTTTATTTATCTTCAGTCTTACCCAACCCATACCTTGCTCTTGTTATATTCTGAACAAGTTCTCTCTGCACACTTTCCAATGCGTTTATTTCTTTCTGCAACAACTCCAAAGCAGAACCTTTCTGCAATAAATAAGACCGTTCAGCATATTTTATATAAGAAGTCGGAATCTCCTGCTTCTTTTCTTTATAATGGGCAATCACATACCGCAAAGCTTCCGCCCGATATTTGCTGATCGCTTTCCGTTCGGCATAATACAAATCTTTATAAGGATTTTCTTCACTTCTCAATTTCTTCCAGAATGCAGAAAAAGCAGTCGATACAGCATCCTTCTCCTCTTTGGTTACTGCTTCTTTCTGCTTCTTTGTCAGATCCTTATATTCCTTATATGTATTTAGAAACTTATCCAATTCATCTTTACTGGCTTTATGCGCCAGTCGGTAAGTTTCCAAAGAAGCAGGCCGTTCATATTCGACAACTGTTTGTAGATAAGGCAAGTCGTTCCAGCTTATATATTTATTGTTTGCTTCACAATAATCTGCATAAGCCGCCGCAAGCTGCCAACTATATTCTTTTGTCTTTTGATTCAAATCCTCATTGATAGCGGACAAGTTCTTTTCCATCTCTTGCAAGTCCTGCGCTGACACCGTTTGCATACTTCCCCATCCGGAGAGAACCAAACAAAGAATACTCCATAATATAGTTTTCATAATTAGATAATTTAAATTTTCTCCAAAGTTATTATTTCTCTACAGAATTCCAAACGATATTACAGATTTGCTATATATTTCCACAATGGAGCAGCATTCAGCGCCTGCATAATTTCGTTCTTATCAAGCAGGCTTCTCACCTCTTCCAATGTAAGCAGATGTACACTAATATCTTCAGTAGCTTCCAGATGCTGATGGTCTATCAGTTCCACGTCTGTAGCAAGAAAGCAATAAGTCAGATTAGTATGAGTGCTCGGATTAGCGGAAATCACCATATATTCCTGCCAGTTTCCTTTTCCGTAGCCTGTTTCCTCCCACAATTCACGTTGGGCGGACACTAACGGTGAAGCGTCTTCCTTCTCACAGACACCGGCACAAAGTTCATAACAAGTTCGTTCAATTCCCGGACGGTACTGGCGGACAAAAACAAATTTACCATCTTTTGTAATGGCAATCGTATTTACCCAGTCGGGATACTCAAGAATATAATATTCGGGGATATGGTTACCGTTGGGAAGCAACATATCTTCGCAACGCACAGTCAGCCACGGACGGCGAAATAGATATTTACTACTCACCGTTTTCCAGGCTCTATTCTTTTCTTCCATAAGGTCTGTTTTTTCTTCCGGCAAAAATACAAATTTCCCCCGGGTTATCCTACCTTTCGGTTGCTTGTTTTTATTCGTCTGTGTCGATACAAGTAATCTCTATCCCTTGTATCTGCTCCAGATATTTTTTGGTAGAGCTTACCAAAGAACTTCCCATGTAGAATAAAAACAGCAGGCTGATAATAACCATCAATGCACCAATCATGGCAAAACGACTACGTTGTTCGAAAATACTGCTATTCATAACTCTGCCTCCTCTTAGTTTTTTTGTCCACTACAAAGATAACACGCGAGGGCTACAAAAAAGTTACAAGAATGTTTCAAAAAACTTAAATATTGAAATTCTGTTCGTATCTTTGCACCAACTAACTAACAACCTTTTTATTGCAATATGGCATTTACGAATAATATTATGATTGTCCGGCATAAATTGCTGGCAGACCTCGTTAAACTCTGGAAAAACGACGAATTAGTGGAAAAGATAGACCGGCTCCCGATTGAATTGAGTCCACGAAAATCAAAACCCCTAGGACGGTGTTGCGTACATAAAGAACGCGCAGTGTGGAGGTACAAGACTTTTCCTCTGATGGGACTGGATATGACAGACGAACACGACGAAGTTACCCCGCTTTCCGAATATGCGCGATTGGCATTGAGCCGCCCCGAACCGGACAAGGAAAATATCATGTGCGTCATCGACGAGGCCTGTTCTTCCTGTGTACAGATCAATTATGAAATAACCAACCTTTGTCGCGGATGCGTGGCACGTAGCTGTTACATGAATTGCCCCAAAGATGCAATACGTTTCAAGAAAAACGGTCAGGCAATGATTGACCATGACACATGTGTCAGTTGTGGTATTTGTCACAAGAGTTGTCCTTATCACGCTATTGTATATATTCCCGTGCCTTGTGAAGAGGCTTGCCCGGTAAAAGCTATCAGCAAAGATGAACACGGCATAGAACATATTGATGAAAGCAAGTGTATCTACTGCGGAAAATGCATGAATGCATGTCCGTTCGGTGCTATCTTCGAAATCTCGCAAACATTCGATGTATTGCAACGCATCCGTAAAGGAGAAAAGATGGTTGCCATCGTTGCTCCGTCTATTCTGGGACAGTTTAAGACTTCTATCGGACAAGTGTACGGTGCTTTCAAAGAAATAGGATTTACGGATGTGATCGAAGTGGCCGAAGGTGCTATGGCAACCACCAGCAATGAAGCACACGAGTTACTGGAGAAATTGGAAGAGGGACAGAAGTTTATGACTACTTCCTGTTGCCCTTCTTATATCGAACTGGTTGAGAAACATATTCCGGATATGAAACCTTACGTTTCTACCACCGGATCACCGATGTACTACGCCGCACGGATTGCCAAAGAGAAGCATCCGGATGCTAAGGTTGTGTTTGTCGGCCCTTGTGTGGCTAAACGCAAAGAAGTACGTCGTGACGAAGCAGTGGATTATATTCTGACGTTTGAAGAAATCGGTTCGATTCTCGACGGGTTGGGTATTGAACTGGAACAGGTACAGGAGTTCTCTGTATTACATACGTCTGTTCGCGAAGCACATGGATTTGCACAGGCAGGTGGTGTGATGGGAGCTGTCAAAGCTTATCTGAAAGAGGAAGCGGATAAAATCAATGCAATACAAGTGTCGGACATCAATAAAAAGAATATCGCTCTGTTGCGTGCCTGCGCCAAGACAGGAAAGGCCGCGGGGCAGTTTATTGAAGTAATGGCATGCGAAGGTGGATGTATCACCGGACCAAGTACGCATAATGATATTGTTTCGGGACGTCGCCAATTGGCACAAGAGCTGCTCAAACGAAAAGAGAGCTATGAAACAATGGATCGATAAACTACGGCAGGAAAGAACACTTAGCCCGGAAGAGCTCCGGCAACTGTTGACCGGATGTGACGCAGAAACCCTGCGTTACATCAATAAACAGGCGCAGGAAGTCGCTCTCCGCCACTTCGGAAATAAGATTTATATCCGTGGACTGATTGAAGTCAGCAATTGCTGCCGGAACAACTGTTATTACTGTGGTATCCGAAAAGGAAATCCAAATATCGAACGTTACCGATTGAACCTGGAAAGTATACTGGATTGTTGCCGGCAAGGATATAAATTAGGTTTCCGCACTTTCGTGCTGCAAGGAGGAGAAGATCCCGCACTGACAGACGATCGGATAGAAATGACTGTTGCCCGTATCAGGCAGAATTATCCGGATTGTGCCATTACACTGTCACTCGGAGAAAAGTCGCGTGATGCATACGAACGTTTCTTCCGTGCCGGAGCCAACCGTTATCTGTTACGTCACGAAACTCACAATGAGTCGCATTACCGGCAACTGCATCCGGCAGAAATGTCCGGCAAACAGCGCCTGCAATGTTTAGCGGATTTAAAAGACATCGGCTATCAGACAGGAACCGGAATTATGGTCGGCAGCCCAGGGCAAACAGTAGAACATATCATCGAGGATATCTTGTTCATTGAAAAGCTACAGCCGGAAATGATTGGCATCGGTCCTTTCCTACCCCATCATGATACGCCTTTTGCCCAATATCCCAGCGGAACGGTGGAACGGACGATTCTTCTATTATCGATCTTCCGTTTGATGCATCCATCCGCATTGATTCCGGCAACAACGGCTCTCGCCACTCTTATTCCTGATGGTAGGGAGCGGGGTATATTGGCAGGTGCAAATGTGGTTATGCCCAACCTGTCTCCCCGGGAGGAACGGAGAAAATATGAATTATACAATGACAAAGCTTCACTCGGAGCGGAATCCGCCGAAGGACTGGCTACCTTACAAAAGCAGTTGAATACCATCGGTTATGAGATATCTACCGAAAGAGGCGACTTTAAGTGCACCACAGATTACACGGATTCACACAGATTAAAATTTAATTCGAAATAAATCTGTGTGAATCCGTGTAATCTGTGGTGAAAAAACAAAGAATATTATGATATACCAAAAAGATTCATCCAAAGCAGAAGAGTTTATCCATCACGAAGAAATTTTGGATACGCTGGAATATGCACAGAACAATAAGGATAATCGTGTCCTGATTGAACAACTGATTGAAAAGGCAGCGTTGTGCAAGGGACTGACACACCGGGAAGCGGCTATTCTGCTGGAGTGTAACCAACCTGACCTGATAGAACGTATCTTTCATCTCGCCAAAGAAATCAAACAGAAGTTTTACGGCAACCGTATCGTCATGTTCGCACCGCTTTATTTATCTAATCATTGCGTAAACGGTTGCGTATATTGTCCGTATCATGCCAAAAACAAAACTATTGCACGCAAGAAACTGACACAGGAAGAAATCCGCCGGGAGGTAATTGCTTTGCAGGATATGGGACATAAGCGACTGGCTCTTGAAGCCGGTGAGCATCCGTCACTGAATCCGATAGAATATATTCTGGAATCTATTCAGACGATTTATAGTATCAAGCATAAAAATGGAGCTATCCGCCGGGTAAACGTAAATATCGCAGCCACTACGATAGAAAATTATCGCCGATTGAAAGAAGCGGGTATCGGCACGTATATCTTATTCCAAGAGACTTATCACAAAGATAACTACGAAGCTCTCCATCCCACCGGACCTAAAAGCAATTACGCTTATCACACCGAAGCGATGGACCGCGCGATGGAAGGAGGAATCGATGATGTAGGCATTGGCGTCCTTTTCGGTTTGAATACTTATCGGTATGATTTTATCGGATTATTAATGCATGCCGAACATTTGGAAGCCAAATTCGGTGTAGGGCCGCATACAATCAGTGTGCCGCGCATCTGTTCGGCAGATGACATCGATGCGGAAGATTTCCCGAACGCTATTTCGGATGAGATATTCAGCAAGATTGTAGCTGTTATCCGAATTGCCGTTCCTTATACGGGAATGATTATTTCTACACGTGAATCGCAAGAATCACGCAAGAAAGTGCTCGAATTGGGTATTTCACAAATCAGTGGCGGTTCACGTACCAGTGTAGGCGGATATGCTGAAACGGAATTACCCGATCATAATTCTGCCCAATTTGATGTGAGCGACACCCGGACATTAGACGAAGTGGTCAACTGGTTGCTCGAACTCGGATATATCCCCAGCTTCTGTACAGCCTGTTACCGGGAAGGACGGACGGGAGACCGTTTCATGTCATTAGTGAAATCCGGTCAGATAGCAAACTGTTGCGGACCGAATGCCCTGATGACTCTAAAAGAGTATCTGGAAGATTATGCTTCAAAAGATACCCGACAGAAAGGATTGGAACTGATTCTAAAAGAAACGGAACGAATCCCCAATCCCAAAATCAGGGAAATAGCTATCCGGAATCTCAAAGCAATAGCTGCAGGACAAAGAGACTTTAGATTTTAAATAATACGTTTATGAGCTTAACAGATACTCCAAATGCCAACAGACTTCATATCACCCTTTTCGGTAGACGGAATAGCGGTAAATCTTCCCTTATCAATGCATTGACAGGACAGGACACCACGCTCGTTTCAAATACTCCCGGAACGACTACCGACCTTGTGTCTAAGGCAATGGAGATTCAAGGTATTGGTCCTTGTCTTTTTATAGATACTCCGGGGTTCGATGACGAAGGAGAACTTGGAGAACTGCGTATCAGCCGGACTTTAAAGGCTATTGAGAAAACGGATATTGCATTGTTATTATGTGAAGACACTACCTTTTCTCATGAAAAAGAGATACTGGCGCTATTGAAAGAGAAAAATATCCCTGTCATTCCGGTATTGAATAAAATAGATATACGAGAGAATAGCGATCGTCCAGCTACATATATTGAGGAACAATGCAAAATACGTCCCTTGCTTATCAGTGCCAAAGAAAAGATAGGAATCGAACTGATCCGGCAAGCCATCCTCGAAAAATTACCTTCGGACTTCGGTCAACAAAGTATCACCGGGGAACTTGTTACAGAAAATGACCTTGTACTTTTAGTAATGCCGCAGGATATCCAAGCTCCCAAGGGCAGACTGATCTTACCGCAAGTGCAGACTATCCGTGAATTGTTGGATAAAAAATGCCTCGTAGTAACTTGCACCACTGATAAGTTTTCTGCAACCCTACAAGCCCTTGCCCGTCCTCCGAAGTTAATCATCACCGATTCACAAGTTTTCAAAGCGATTTATGAACAGAAACCAAAGGAAAGTGAACTGACTTCTTTCTCGGTGCTTTTCGCAGGTTATAAGGGTGATATTCACTATTATGTAGAAAGTGCAGCTGTCATCGAAAGACTGACGGAATCGTCACGTGTACTGATAGCGGAAGCTTGTACGCACGCTCCCCTTTCAGAAGATATAGGAAGAGTGAAACTTCCTCGTTTGTTACGGAAACGGATTGGAGAGAATCTGCAAATTGATATGGTAGCAGGAACCGACTTTCCACAAGATCTGACTCCTTACTCTTTAGTTATCCATTGCGGAGCATGTATGTTTAACCGTAAATACGTACTTAGTCGCATCGAACGTGCGCGGGAGCAGCACATTCCTATGACGAACTATGGAGTAGCAATTGCTTTCCTTAATGGAATACTAGATCAAATAAAATACTAAAAAAAGAAATCTTCTCTTTTTTATTTTGAAGCGAACCCCAAAAGTTCTTTATCTAACTTTTGGGGTTCACTTCATTTTTATGTTAAGACGACCTCTTTATATTAACTAATTATGATGACATACTTAGTTCTAATATATCTGCTTATTTCTTCACAATAGCAATCAGTTCGTCTGCTGAAACAAGGTTCTGTTCTCCTGTCTCCATATTCTTCAACATCACTTTACCTTCGTTCATTTCGTTCTCACCGACAATAGCTACAAACGGAATATTCTTCGCATTGGCATAACTCATCTGTTTCTTCATCTTGGCTGCATCCGGGAAGATCTCGGCACGAATATTGGCAGCACGTACCTTAGCCAAAATTCCCATAGAGTATGCAGCTTCCTTTTCACCAAAGTTGATAAACAGAAGCTCTGTTCCGTTTACAGCTTCTTTCGGGTAAAGTTCGAGCTGGTTCAGGACATCGAAGATACGGTCTGCACCAAAAGAGATACCCACTCCGGACATTCCTGCCATACCGAATACTCCGGTCAGATTATCATAACGACCACCACCAGTGATACTACCAATCTGTACATCCAGTGCTTTCACTTCAAAGATAGCTCCTGTATAATAGTTCAGTCCGCGAGCCAATGTAAGGTCAAGTTCGATTTCATTCTTCAAGCCCATTGTTTCCAATGTATTCAGAATAAATTCACTCTCTTCTACCCCCTTTAGGCCTATTTCACTGGCTGATAATACATTCTTCAGTGTTGCCAATTTCTCCGCATTCGTACCACTAAGAAGAATGATCGGTTGCAACTTGGCAATAGCCTCATCACTGATTCCCTTCTCTTTCAGTTCGGCATTTACATTATCCAGACCGATTTTATCCAGTTTGTCAATTGCTACGGTAATATCTACAATCTTATCCGATTCGCCTATAATTTCAGCAATACCGGAAAGAATCTTGCGGTTGTTAATCTTAATACATACACGAATATTGAAACGACTAAAAACGGTATCGACAATCTGCATCAATTCCACTTCGTTCAATAACGAATCGCTTCCTACAACATCGGCATCACATTGATAAAATTCGCGATAACGTCCTTTCTGCGGGCGGTCGGCACGCCATACCGGTTGAATCTGATAGCGTTTGAACGGGAAAGTGATCTCATCACGATGCATCACTACATAACGGGCAAAAGGCACTGTCAGGTCATAACGCAAACCTTTCTCACAGAATTTGCTTACCAGTTTGGCAGCATTACGGCTTAACAATTCTTCGTCAGTAATCCCGGAAAAGTAATCTCCAGAGTTCTGAATCTTAAAGAGTAGTTTATCTCCCTCATCGCCGTACTTTCCCATCAGTGTAGAAAGCATCTCCATCGAAGGAGTCTCTATCTGCTGGAATCCATACAAATGGTATACGTCACGAATCGTATTGAATATATAATTACGCTTCGCCATTTCTACCGGCGAAAAGTCACGAGTTCCTTTAGGAATACTTGGTTTTGCTGCCATAATATTACTGTTTATAATTTTAATTGCGCAAATTTACTGCAAATTTCCGAGCAATACTTACATATATTTGAAAAAATCACCCGTATTGTGTCCATCCCCTATCAATATCGTAAAGAAACACTCAAGTAAGGCCCTAAACAATACAAAAAATCCTCCATAGTCTTTGGAAAGACTGCGGAGGATCCCTTTTTATTCTATAGAAGGAAGCTGGCAAAACTGCCTTTTCCCTTTTTCATTTCTTAGTCTCTTCTACCCATGAAGATCATGATGTAGTAAACCAATGTTGCTAATGAACCTAATGCAGCAACTACATACGTATAAGCAGCTGAACGAAGAGCGTCTTCTGCCTGTGCATGATTGTACGAATTAGTAATGCCGGATGAACTCAACCATACCAATGCACGTTTACTTGCATTGATTTCCACCGGCAGCGTGATAAAGCTGAACAGTGTAGTCATAGCAAACAGGATAATACCTGCCAACAATAACTGCGGGAAAGAGTTTATCAGCAAGATACCACCCAACAATACCCACGTCATAATGGAAGAAGCAAAGTTCACAACCGGAACCAGCGCACTACGCATCTTCAACGGAGCATACATACGTGCATGCTGCACAGCGTGTCCACATTCATGGGCCGCTACGGCAGCCGCCATGATGCTGTTACTTTCATACACGCCTTCACTCAAATTCACTGTTTTGTTAGTAGGATTGTAGTGGTCGGTCAATCGTCCCGGCGTATGTGTAACCTGCACATCATAAATACCATTGTCATGCAACATCTTCAAAGCAACGTCGCGTCCTGTCATTCCGTTTCCTGTAGGAATCTTAGAGTACTTCTTGAATTTGTTTTGCAAATTCATCTGTACCAACCAACTGACAACAGCGATTCCTATAAATAATACCCAATAAGACATCATATACTTTTCAATTTTAATTATTACTCTATATATCTATAAACAAATTGTTTGCCAAAAATAAGGGGAAACGTTCAATGTCAGAATAGTTTCTCCTTGCTTTTATGAAGAATTAGCTAAAAATTAGTCAATTGTCAGTTCTACCACATAGTCAATATCTTTCGGAACCTCGGCGAATTCGAGCAAAACACCGGCTTTCGTCTTTATGAAACGAACCGGAGACTGATCTTTAAACAAGACTGCTTTCTTAACCTTCTTATCTGACAACGGCAGGAACAAAGCCGCATCTTTCAGGTCGAGAATATGCACATAGAGTTTATTTCCTTTTTGTGTTGTCACTCCCCAATCATGTGGAGCAACTGCACCGCTTCGTGTTCCATAAATCGTTTCACCATATTGTTTCATCCACTCTCCCATCTCTGCCAAGCGTTGTACAGCTACCGCAGGAAGTTCCCCATCGGGTTGAGGGCCGATATTCATCAAAAGATTGGCATTCTTACCGGCTGCCTTCACCAGATAGTGAATCAATGTCTTTGTTGATTTATAATTCTGATCGGTAATCTTATATCCCCACATACCATTCATTGTTTCACAAGTTTCCAACGGCAGACGACTCACCTCCTGTCCGGAAAGCCCCGAAGCATTTTCACCGGGCAGATCGCGTTCGAAAATCTGAATATCTTCCCCGTCAAAAGGCGTTTGATGATGATTATTACCCACCAGACACCCCGGTTGGAGTTTGTGAATCAGAGCATACTGTTCCGGTAATTCCCGGTTAAAAGTTTTGGGCTGATCCCACCATCCGTCAAACCAGATGGCACCTATCGGACCGTAATTCGTCAGCAATTCTGTCAACTGGTTATTCATGAATTGATAATAACTTTTCCAATCTCCTTTCGAGTTCGAGCGACCCGTGCCCTGCCCTGTACGTCCCCAGGGATAGTCTTCGCGCGCCCAGTCAAGATGTGAATAATAAAAATGGAGCTTGATGCCCTGCTTGGCACAGGCTGCTGCCAGCTCTTTCACAATATCTCTTTTAAAAGGAGTAGCTTTGACTACGTTATAATCCGAATACTTAGTGTCAAACATAGAAAAACCTTCATGATGACGGGTAGTGAAACAGATATATTTAGCTCCTGAAGCTTTGATAGCTGCCACCCATTTGTCCGCGTCAAACTTGTAAGGATAAAATCCGCCTGCCAGTTTGGCATACTCTTTATAATTCAGATTATTGTTTGTCATAGTCCACTCACCGGTAGCGAGCATAGCGTATAGCCCCCAATGAAGAAAAATACCAAACTTATTGTCCTGAAATTCCTGCCGTGCTTTCAGATTCTCTTCGGTAGGCTGATAGGAAGATTGCGCAAATACTCCCAAGTTCATTACGAACAACAAAAGGAAAGTTATAAAACGTGTTTTCATAAGACATACATTATTTTTGTGTGTTTAGGATAGACTATACAAAGGATTGAACAAGAAAGGCGGAGTTTTTCTTCAATCTCCGCCTTTCCTCCATATAATAAATCAATTGTTATTCTTCAGTATAACGTTCGATGGTCTGTGCTCTGTCCGGTCCTACAGATACAATCTTGATTTCTACACCAAGCTGTTCTTCCAGGAAAGTCAGGTAAGCATTGAATTCTTCCGGGAATTCATCTTCGCTCTGCATCTTGGTCATATCTGTCTGCCAACCCGGAAGCTCTGCATATACAGGTTCTACGCCTTCTGTGATGTCATACGGGAAGTAGTCGATCTCTTCACCGTTCACTTTGTAAGCAACGCACGCTTTGATTGTTTCGAAAGTATCGAGTACATCACTCTTCATCATAATCAATTTGGTAACTCCGTTTATCATAACGGAATACTTCAACGCTACCAGGTCAATCCATCCGCAACGACGTTTACGACCGGTTACAGAACCGAATTCATGTCCCAACGTACACATCTTGTCGCCTGTTTTGTCAAACAGTTCTGATGGGAACGGACCTGCTCCTACACGAGTACAGTATGCCTTGAAGATACCATATACTTCACCGATACGGTTAGGTGCCACTCCAAGTCCGGTGCAGGCTCCCGCACATACGGTATTGGAAGAAGTCACAAACGGATATGAACCGAAATCAATATCAAGCATAGTACCCTGCGCTCCTTCACAAAGCACGCTCTTACCATCCTTCAACAGGTTATTCACTTCATGTTCGCTATCTACGAAATGGAATTGTTTCAGATATTCGATACCTTCCAACCATGCTTTTTCCAGTTCAGTAAGATCGTATTCATAATTCAAGCTCTTCAGAATTTGTTCGTGACGAGCCTTCGCAGCAGCATACTTCTGGTCGAAGTTATGAAGAATATCACCTACACGAACACCGTTACGGCTCACTTTATCCGTGTAAGTAGGGCCGATACCCTTACCGGTAGTTCCTACTTTAGCATCACCTTTGGCTGCTTCGTATGCAGCATCCAGAATACGGTGTGTCGGAAGAATAAGATGAGCTTTCTTTGAAATGTGCAAACGTTCTTTCAGCGGATGACCCGATGCTTCAAGTGCTTCTGCCTCTGCTTTAAACAATGCCGGATCAAGTACCACACCGTTACCGATGATGTTTACCTTGTTTCCTTGAAAAATACCGGAAGGAATAGAGCGAAGCACATATTTCTGTCCTTCAAACTCAAGCGTGTGACCGGCATTCGGGCCGCCCTGAAAACGAGCAACCACATCATACTTAGGTGTTAAAACGTCGACTACTTTTCCTTTACCTTCGTCGCCCCATTGTAATCCTAATAGAACATCTACTTTCATTTTTCTTTTTTATTGTTGTTATTTACTTTTTTCCGTTTGTTAGCTCTGTCGCACTTACTACATACTCCATATATATATAAGGAGTAATGTGAAAGCTGGAAACGGCTCAATTTCGTATTTTCAATGGCTTGCTGCAGTTCCTCGTTCTGAAACTCGGTCACTTTACCACATTGAGTACATATCTGATGATGATGTGTCTCGCGATTATATGATTTTTCGTATTGGGAGGAAGTACCGAACTGATGCTTAATGACCAGCCGTGCATTGATAAGAAGAATAATGGTGTTGTAGAGAGTTGCCCGGCTCACCCGGAAATTCTCCTGGTCCATCATCCGTGAATAAAGCATGTCAATATCGAAATGACCGTCGATAGAATAAATAGTATCGAGTATGGCGTAGCGTTCAGGAGTCTTTCGATGCCCGTTCGCCGTGAGATATTCCGTGAATATCTGCCTTACTGTATCTTTCACGTTTTGAGTTTCCATCATCAGCCAAAATTAGCGCGAACAAAGTTAAGCCTTTTTTGCGGAAAGCAAATGATAAAGAGAAGTTTTTTTAGTTCATCACAGAGTTAGACAGTTTTTTTATAAATTAAATGGAGGCTATCATTCGTTTTGTAGATTGGCTTATATAATAAACGAATAACAAGACGGTTTATTTTTTAGACGCATCATCCGTGTTATCCGCGTCTAAAAAATTAAACCGTTATTTAATAAAAGGACTTACTCCATGAAAATAAGATTAGTCTACAGCAAGCTCCTCTTTCACCATATTGTAGAGCATTTGCTCTCCTTCCAAGGTAGAATCTGCCATACCTTCCACCAGGCGGCATACTTGAAAAGCATGTTCCTCGCTATGCTGCATATATTTGCGGATAACCAGCAAAGCTGCATTACGAATATGATAGCTGTCGGAATGTACCGCACAAATCGCCTGGTCGAGCAATTCGCCGGAAGCGCGTTCGGTCATATCCCCTTTCTTCATCAGAAGACGGGCGGCAGTCAAGAAACCACAAGTCTGCACATACTCCTGTTCGTCGGCAATCCAGTGAAAGGATTTGGCCGGAGCATACGGTAAATGCTGGAAGAGATTCATACAAGTCAGTTCTGCTATTTCGATATTCCGGATGTTTTCCACCCAAATATCGGCTATCTCGGGATAAAACGTTTCGATCGGCTGAAGCATTCCCGCCAGAATCTTACACTCGCGAATTTCCTCTTTCCATAAAGCCTGCGCCAGGTCATGATTCTTTTCGTAACCTTCGGCAATCATCTTGATACGAGGCAGTTCCACTCCGAAATTGAGTTTATAAACCAGCCCTTTCTCGCGCATACTTTGGGACACAGCCCCGTTCATAGAGAGACGGAGCTGTGTCTTGATATCTTTCAATTGTTCTTTAATATCCATTTCAGATCAGTTGTTTATGGAAGGCAGCGGAGAATAATCAGTGCTGTAACGCAACATTTGTTCTACATAACCTTCATCATAAGAAACCGTGACATCCGTAACGTTTCCGTTTTCATCTGTCACCAGTTCGTATTTCGGATTCACAAAACCTTTATAAGGAGCCAGATTCAACTTCTTATAACGTTCCAGAACTTCTGCATGTAAAGCCGGATCTACTTTTACGGCATAGTTTTCTACCAATGAACGGGCACCTTCAAAGTCGCCTGTCGATTTGATTCGCTGGATTTCAGCCAACAATTCGCCGAAAAGCTCGCGTACCTTCTGATAGTCATTGATAACTACATAAGTCTTTCCGTCTTTCTTCACCAGTTCCACCACTTTATCGGCAGCCCCTTTCTCAAATACCCAACGGGCTATCAACTGGCGGTTGCGCATGTGAGCTTCTTCCACAGTATTTCCCGGTTCGATACGTACCAACTGCGTCATCAAACCGTTCATCAGATAAGTATAATATTGAGCTTTATAAGCATCGGGAGAAGAGAGAAGTCCCAGTTCCACCAGCTTGGGGTCAGCCACATAATACAGTCCGAACAAATCGGCACGCGCCTCTTCGATGGTAGAGCCGTATGCTTTCAAAGCATCAGGATCTACACCCGGAAGTAACTTACCGGAACCGTGTCCCAAACATTCGTGCAAGTCCGTATGCAGCTCATCCGTTAAATCAGAATACGCATCGATCAGTTGTATTTCCGCATCGCTATAAACAAATTCTTCGTTGAATCCGTTTCCGTGAGCGGCTTTATTATAAGCATCTGTTATATTTCCGATTGTCACCGATTTAGAACCGTGGTGAGCACGAATCCAGTTTGCATTCGGCAGATTGATACCGATAGCCGTTGCCGGGTAAAGATCACCTGCAAGGATAGCGGCAGTAATCACTTTAGCCGATACCCCTTTTACCTTTTCTTTCTTGAAAGATTTATCTACCGGAGAATGATCTTCAAACCACTGCGCATTGCTACTGATTATCTCTGTGCGGTGCGTTGATTCCAAATCTTTGAAATTCACCAAAGACTCCCAGCTCGCTTTCATCCCCAACGGGTCACCGTAACTTTCAGTAAATCCATTCACAAAGTCGATTCGTGAATCAAGGTCTTTCACCCAAAGAATGGCATATTCATCGAAATCTTTCAGATTACCTGTTTCATAGAATAGAATCAGTTTGGTGATGACGGCCTTTTGTGCCTCATTCTCCGCTACACCTTCCGCCTTTTTCAGCCAATAAACAATCTTCTCTATTGCTTGTGTATAGAGTCCGCCTACTTTCCAAACTTTCTCCTCCAACTTTCCGTTTTCTTTGACCAGCCGACTGTTCAGCCCGTAAGAAACCGGTGTTTCGTCTTTCGGGTCTTTCAGGGCGCTATAAAAACTCTCTGCCTCTTTCTGCGTCACTCCGTCATAATAGTTACAAGCAGAAGTCAACACAAGATCTTCGCCATCTGCCTGGTTTACCCGTTTCGGCATAACAGTCGGATCGAAAATCACCGGAAACAGTTCGGCACAAAGTTGTTCGGCAGTCTGCCCTTTCGCCAACGGCAGCAACTTGGCATCTATACCGAGTACAGCCTGTTTCAAGAACTCCTGCGAGAAGTTGGGCACAAATTTCTCCGTACCATAGTGGTGATGAATACCATTGGAGAACCATACCCTTTTCAGATACACCTCCATATTTTTAAAATCAGGCGTTGTTTTATCTCCCTGATAGTTTGTATATACTGCTTCGAGCATCCGACGGATTCTCAAATTATATTTTCCATTCTGGTCAAACAGAATATCCCTTCCCTCCAGAGCAGCCTCTGTCAGGTAATAAATCAGTTCCTTCTGTTTCAGCGTCAGTTCCTCAAATCCGGGAACTTTATAACGCAATATCTGTAAATCAGCAAATTGTTCCACTGTATAATCAAATTTGTCTGCTTCAGCAGTTGTTGTTTTACTTCCTCCGCACGATGTTAAAAGCATAGCGGCCACTGTCATTAAAATCAAATGTTTTTTCATAATGCTAGCATTGATTAATTAAAATGAGAAAAGGAATTATCTCCAAAATCTTTCATTTAGAGGTAATTCCTTTTGACTAATTTCGGAACGCGCAATTATTTCTTATTTTCGAGATGTTTTTTGCGATATCCATTAGGAGTCTCACCTACGTTTTTGTAAAATGCAGCGTAAAAAGATTGACGATTTGCAAAGCCAACCATGGCACTAATTTCTTCCACATTTTTGTCGGCATAACGTTTGTCAGTCAATAAATGCAAAGCATCTTTTACTCTGTATTCATTCAACAGGCAAGAATAGTTCATGCCAAAGCGTGAGTTTACTACTGCAGAAAGGTAACGAGTATTCGTCTTCAATTCTTTCGCCAAGTCCTTAGCTGAATAGTCAGGATCCTTGTACTTCTTCTGTACAACGATGATATTCAGGATCTTGTCATACAACTCGTCTGCCAATTCCGGTCTAATCAAAGACCTGTATGCAGCCTTCTTTTCTTTCTTTTCCCTCAAATTGTAGGGACGTTTTTTCGGAGTTTCTTCCGTTTTTTTGTTCTCTAAATCGCTCATTGAATTAACTGGTTAGGGTTTGTTCATTTGTTAATAATTGCTCATTTGCAACGTAACATGTTACAAATGTCTTACTTTTTTTTTAAACACACAATTATTTTGTGCATTTTTTTTCTAAATAAACAATCAAAAACCTTGAAAAAGAAGGAATGAGTCCGAATAATAAGAAACTTTAACTTATTTATAATTCATATCAGAAACAGAAATCTACACATGATGAAAAATTGCCAAAGAAAAATGTACCTTTGCAGCATGGATAAATCAGCATCAATGAGAGAGACTTTAAAGACATATTTCGGGTACGATAATTTCCGTCCTCTGCAAGAAGAAATCATCCGACACATCCTGAACAAACAGGATGCATTGGTATTAATGCCCACTGGTGGGGGGAAATCAATCTGTTACCAACTTCCCGCACTGCTTTGCGAAGGTACTGCCGTTGTCGTTTCTCCCCTCATCTCATTGATGAAAGATCAGGTAGAAGCATTGCTGGCAAACGGCATCGCTGCCGGAGCGCTGAACAGCAGTAATGACGAAACAGAAAACGCTAATCTGCGCCGCGCATGCATTGAAGGTCGCCTGAAGCTGCTTTACATTTCACCGGAAAAACTTTTAGCTGAAAAGGACTATTTGTTGCGGGATATGAACATCTCTCTGTTTGCTATTGATGAAGCTCATTGTATTTCGCAATGGGGACATGATTTCCGTCCGGAATACACACAAATGGGAGTGCTCCACCAACAATTTCCGCAAATACCAATTGTCGCACTAACTGCCACCGCGGATAAAATCACGCGTGAAGACATCGTACGGCAATTGCATCTGAACCATCCGCGTACCTTCATTTCCTCGTTCGACCGTCCCAACATCAGCCTGACTGTGAAACGTGGATTTCAAGCGAAGGAAAAGAACAAGGCTATCTTAGAATTTATCCACCGCCACGGGGAAGAAAGCGGGATTATTTACTGCATGAGTCGAAGTAAGACGGAAACCGTCGCACAGATGTTACAGAAGCAGGGTATCCGCTGCGGTGTTTATCACGCCGGGTTATCCACTCAACACCGGGACGAAACACAGAATGATTTTATTAACGACCGCATACAAGTGGTATGTGCCACCATTGCTTTTGGAATGGGGATTGATAAATCAAATGTCCGCTGGGTGATACATTATAACCTGCCTAAAAGTATAGAAAGCTTTTATCAGGAAATAGGACGTGCCGGACGTGACGGGCTTCCCAGCAATACTGTCCTGTTTTATTCATTAGGCGACTTAATATTACTAACTAAATTCGCTTCGGAAAGTAATCAGCAAAATATCAATCTGGAAAAGCTCCAACGTATGCAGCAATACGCAGAGGCCGATATTTGCCGACGAAGAATCTTATTAAGCTACTTCGGAGAAACAACAACAGAGGATTGCGGTAACTGCGATGTTTGTAAAAATCCCCCTCAACGATTCGACGGTACAGTCATCGTGCAAAAAGCATTAAGTGCCATCGCACGCACAGAACAACAAATCAGCACAGGAGTGTTGATTGATATTCTTCGTGGAAACTATTCTGCGGAAGTAACCGGAAAAGGGTATCAGGAACTTAAAACGTTCGGTGCCGGACGCGACATTCCTCCTCGTGACTGGCAAGACTATCTGCTTCAAATGCTGCAACTCGGCTACTTTGAAATAGCTTATAATGAGAATAATCATCTCAAAATAACGTCAAGCGGAAGTGATGTTCTCTTCGGAAGGACACAAGCGGCATTGGTAGTTATCCAGCATGAGGAAGCAGTTACCCGAAAAGGAAAAAAGAAAAAAGTGGTTATCGCCAAAGAACTCCCCTTCGGCGCGGCAGGCGGCGAAAGCCAAGATTTGTTCGAAGCATTGCGAGGATTAAGAAAACAACTTGCCGATCAGGAAGCTTTGCCCGCCTATATCGTCTTGTCAGACAAAGTGTTGCATCTGCTTTGCATCTCACGTCCCACCACCATCGAAGAGTTTGGAGAAATCAGTGGTATCGGCGAACACAAGAAAAAGAAATATGGAAAGGATTTCGTAAATCTGATTAGACAGTTTGTAGAATAAAAGAAATTCTTGAATAGTATATATTAACGAGTCACCTGACTAATGATTATTCGTTCCACTAAGGTTATCTTTCCGTTCCACAGTTGTTTCCCTTTAGTTCCACATAGGTAGAACTAAAGGGAAACAACTGTGGAACGAACTAAGGTCCATAGCAAAAGGCGCTCACTTATGTAAACCGGAAAGATATAGTTGGCTTATTAATAACTTCACTTGCATTGCCGCAATTGCTCGTGCAAATCAGCCGGAGGCACTCCCAATGAAATAGCTTTTTCAAAGTCAGCTTTTGCCAGTCCTTTCTTCTTCTGTGCCAGGTAGATATTTCCACGCAACAGATAAGCATCAGCCGAGGCAGCATCCAACCGGATGGCTTCCTCCAAATCGACCAACGCCAAATCTTCATGTTTCATCTCACGTTCCACATCGGCACGGGCAATATAGAGCGTCGCATCTTCAGGAGTGGTCGCAAGCATCTTATTCAATATTTCAAGAGCTTCCCGGAATTTTCCTTCTTTCTGCTCCAAAGTAGCCAGTCCCAGCCGTCCGCTATAGCTCTGCGGATCGAGTTCCAATAAACGATTATAATCTATTCTCGCAGCCGGATAATCGCGGCGGAGCACATAAATATAAGCACGCATCAACAAAGCTTCTTTGTTCTGTTTGTCCTCGTCCAACACCTGGCAATAATCCGTATAAGCACGGTCTGTTTTTCCCATTTCCATATAAATGGCGGCACGGTCGAGCAAAATAGGGACTGCCAAAGGAGCAAAATTCAGTGCAAAAGAATAAGATTCCAATGCTTTATCAAACTCGCCCAAACGGCGCTGAACCAATCCCAAGTTAGAAAAGAGCAGTGCATTCTTTGCGTTTTTCGGTTCCAACTTCAAAGCCTGAAGCAAAAGTTCCTCTGCCTGGGGAAGACTGTCTTTTTCGATACACTCAATGGCTCTCTCGGACAATTGCTGATAGGTTTGCGCAAAGGTAACAGCCGGAAAACAAAAAAGCAAAACTATAATTATTCTTACCATGGTTCAGGTCTTTTTATAGTGAATGAATTAATCCAATGGATATGCGTCAAAAGCAAACAGTTCGGTCGACAAATAACGCTCTCCCGTATCAGGTAACAACGCTACTATTTTTTTGTTCTTAAATTCCGGACGTTGTGACAGTTGACGGGCGGCATACACAGCTGCTCCCGAAGAAATACCCGCCAACAGACCTTCTGTTGCCGCTAACTCACGTCCTGCACGAATCGCGTCATCATCTGGCACGCCTATTACTTCATCCACCACCGAAGCATCATAAAGCTTCGGGATAAAATTCGCTCCAATACCTTGAATACGATGCGAAGCCGCCTCTCCGCCTGCCAACACAGGAGATGATGCCGGTTCCACAGCAACAATATAAATATTCGGATTATGTTTCTTCAAAGCACGGGCTACCCCGCAGACTGTTCCTCCGGTACCAACTCCGGCTACAAAAACGGCCACTTCACCATCTGTATCCCTCCAAATTTCTTCACCCGTTGCCCGTTCATGAACAGCAGCATTGGCCGGATTCTCAAATTGTTGCAAAATCACCGAACCGGGGATACTATCACGCAACTCCTGCGCTTTGGCAATGGAAGCTGCCATCCCTCCCAGCCCATCTGTCAATACAATCTGCGCACCCAACGCTTTCAACAGATTCCGCCGTTCCAGACTCATCGTTTCGGGCATGGTCAATATTAGGTGATACCCTTTAATAGTAGCCACCATTGCCAACCCTACACCTGTATTTCCGCTTGTCGGCTCAATAATCGTTGCACCGGGTTTCAATGCTCCACGAGCTTCCGCATCTTCAATCATCGAAAGAGCGACTCTGTCTTTTACACTTCCCGCCGGATTAAAAGCCTCCAGTTTGGCAATAATATTTTGTTCCAGACCATACTTTCCACTATAACCGGAAAGTTCCATCAAAGGGGTATTCCCCACTAAATCTGTTAGTTTCTTTGCAATCTTTGCCATCTTATTACTTCATTTTTGTCACAGACACGACAAAGATATGGAAAAAAAGGTATGTTTTACATCACATCATGAGAAAGATAAGGAAAAGTATAGTAACTTTGTATCCGTTCAATCTTTTTAAGTTTACATATATGAAAAAGAGAATTATACAATTTCTCACGACCTATTTTTTATTTGTTCTTTTATTCGTTCTTCAGAAACCAATCTTCATGGTTTACTACCATGACTTATATACTAATGTATCTTTGGGTGACTATTTCCGCGTCATGTGGCACGGATTACCACTGGATTTATCTCTTGCGGGCTACCTGACCGCTATCCCCGGAATCCTGCTCATTGCTTCCGCCTGGACAAATTCATCCATACTCCGCCGCATCCGGCAAGGATATTTCGGAGTAATAGCCTTTGTCATGGCCTGCATTTTTATCATCGACCTGGGATTGTATGGCTTTTGGGGATTCCGTCTGGACGCCACTCCTATTTTCTATTTTTTCTCTTCTCCCAAAGATGCCATGGCAAGTGTCAGTTTTTGGTTCGTACTACTTGGAATTCTGGCTATATTGATCTATGCAGCAATTCTATACTGTATTTTCTATTGTGTCCTTATCCGGGAGAAAAAGCCTCTGAAAATACCTTATCGACGCCAGAATGTCTCGCTTGCACTGCTTTTGCTGACAGCGGCACTCTTCATCCCTATCCGGGGCGGATTCAGCGTATCCACCATGAATTTAAGCAAGGTGTATTTCAGTCAGGACCAACGCATGAATCATGCAGCCATTAATCCGGCATTCAGCTTCATGTATTCTGCCACCCATCAGAATAATTTCGATAAGCAGTATCGCTTCATGGACCCGAAAATAGCCGACGAATTATTTGCAGAGATGGTAGACAAACCCGTCGCAGTAACCGACAGCATCCCCCAATTATTGAATACACAACGCCCGAACATTATTTTCATTATCCTTGAGAGTTTCTCCACACACTTGATGGAAACTTTCGGAGGACAACCCAATGTGGCTGTCAACATGGATAAATTCGCAAAAGAAGGCGTATTATTCAGCAACTTCTACGGCAGCAGTTTCCGCACAGACCGCGGACTGGCATCTATCATCAGCGGATATCCCGGACAGCCGAGCACCAGCATCATGAAATATCCCGAAAAGACGGACAAACTTCCTTCCATCCCCCGTAGCTTGAAAAATGCAGGATACAGCCTCGAATATTACTATGGAGGAGATGCCGATTTCACCAATATGCGCTCTTACCTGGTATCTTCCGGTATCGAGAAGATTATTTCCGATAAAGATTTCCCTCTGTCCGAACGTACCGGAAAATGGGGAGCACAAGATCACGTTTTGTTCCAGCGCCTGATGAAAGACCTGAAAGAAGAAAAACAAGAAGAGCCATTCCTGAAACTGGTTCAGACATCAAGCAGCCACGAACCATTCGAAGTTCCGTTCCACAGGCTGGATGATAAAGTCCTCAACTCCTTTGCGTATGCCGACAGTTGTGTGGGAGATTTCGTGAAACAGTATCAGGAAACACCGTTATGGAAAAACACACTGTTTGTACTCGTTCCCGATCATCAGGGTGCATACCCATACCCGATAGAAAACCCGCTGGACGGACAAACCATTCCGCTGATTTTAATCGGAGGTGCAATAAAACAACCTCTCGTAGTAGATACTTATGCTTCGCAAATTGACATTGCCGCCACTTTGCTCGCTCAATTAGGATTGCCGCACGATGAATTTACTTTCAGCAAGAATATCCTGAATCCGGGTTCTCCTCATTTCGCATACTTTACCCGGCCGGATTATTTCGGAATGATTACTGCCGATAACCAATTGGTGTACAATCTGGACGCCAATACCGTACAACTGGACGAAGGCACCGCCAAAGGAGCTAACCTGGAAAAAGGAAAAGCGTTCTTACAGAAGCTCTACGATGATCTTGCCAAACGCTAATTATTAAGAAATATGGAATATTTATAAGGTAATATAGGACATTTACTATTCTTTATTGTATATTTGCGACGTTAAAAATAGATCAATAAAGCCGGATGATACATAGCGAAATCGTGCAATTCCTTTCGGAGATAGATACAAATATCTTCTTATCTTTCAATGGTATACACTCCCCTTTCTGGGATTATTTCATGAGTTCCTTCACGGGTAAAATAATCTGGGTTCCCATGTATGCCACCATATTATATATATTATTAAGAAATTTCCACTGGAAGGTAGTCGTATGTTATGTGGCAGCTATCGCGCTCACGATTACCTTTGCCGACCAAATGTGCAGCAGTATCATCCGCCCGGTAGTGGCACGCCTGCGTCCCGCCAATCCGGACAACCCTATTGTGGATATGGTATATATCGTAAACGGGTATCGTGGAGGAAGTTATGGTTTCCCATCGTGCCATGCGGCCAATTCATTAGGGCTTGCCATGTTTGTAGTATTTCTGTTCCGTAAACGTTGGCTAAGTATTTTCATCGTAACTTGGGCAATTCTTAACTGCTATACACGTATATACTTGGGTGTACATTATCCCGGTGATTTACTCGTAGGAGGTATTATCGGAGGATTCGGCGGTTGGCTATTCTGTACTATCGCTCACAAAATAGCCATTTATTTGGAACCTTCCACCCGTACGAAGAGAAAAGATATAAAACAATGGCCAGTCACTATTTATGTAGGATTGCTGACAATGCTCGGTATCATTATATATTCCATAATTAAAAGCTGGTAAGGTTCACCACAGATTACACAGATTACACAGATTCACACAGATTTCAAATGATAAAAAAGATATTCCATAAAAAGAATGAAGAGTAAGTGGAGTTATCAAACAAAATCTGAATATTAAAAATCGAGGTTGTGTCAAAACGTTGGCACACCCTCTTTTATATTTTACAGTTCTGCTATATTTTCTTTTGGCTATGCTGCTTTTTCCTCATGCATTTGGCAACAAGTTGCTATATTCCAATTATATCGGGTTATAAATAGTCCCATAAACATATATTTGGCAACTGTAATGAGCCCCTTTCCTTCTTTTATCAGTTTAGCACACATTTTTTTGATATTAAAGGCTATAGCAAAGAAAGCAAAGTCCATTGTAACCTTGTCTTCTCCCACATGCCGGAATCTTCTGTATGCCATGTTGTATTTCATTTGTCCAAACACAGCCTCTGGTTCTATACACCTCCTGCCTCTATGCTTGATACCTTCTTCTGAGAGCAACCTTTCCCGTGCCTGCCGTTTGTATTGATTTAATCGGTGGTTGACTTCTATAATACGGTTCCCCCGAGCTTTAAAACAACTGCCACGCAAAGGGCAACCTTCGCATCTTTTTGCTTTATACCGGGCACTTTCGGTGATGTATCCGCTCGCTGTCTTGTCACGTTTGGTTCCTATACGGTTCATGTGCTGTCCCATAGGACAAACGTAATAATCCTCTTGGGCATTGTAATGGAGACTTTCGGCATGGAACGGGTTGGGAGTATAACGAGGACGCTGTTCTTTATGGAAGTAATTGTACTTGATGAAGGCTTCTATCCCATTCTCCTGCATGAACCGGTAATTTTCTTCCGAACCGTAACCGGAGTCTGCCACACAGATATTCGGTAAACGGTTATAGCGGTACTGGAAAGAGTGGAAAAAAGGTATGAGGGTCAGTGTATCGGTAGGGTTGGGAAACAGACGGAAGTCTGTGATGAATTGGTTTTCAGTACCTATTTGCAGATTATATCCGGGTTTGGTCTGCCCGTTCTTCATGGCATCTTCTTTCATGCGCATGAATGTGGCACCAGGATCGGTCTTGGAATAGGAGTTACGTTCTCCAAGGGTATCAAGGTGATTGTCGTATTCTATCAGCTTGTCACGATACCCTTCAAGTTCCCTGACCTGCTTCTTCTTTTTGCGCAGGGCTTTCTTTTCTTCCTTATCCTTTGTTGCAGGCTGGCGTTCCAGGGCTTCTTTAAGTTCATCCACTATGTCAGAGAGCATGCAGGGAGTAAACTCCACGGATGTGTCTTTTATAGAGTTCTCCTGTACAATGGCTTCATCCACCTGCTCCAAGAGAATACGGATTTTATCCATTAGTCTTGTACGGTTCCGTTCGACTGTCTTGCGCCAGACAAAAGTATATTTGTTGGCTTTGGATTCAATCTTGGTGCCGTCGATATACTCCACATCAAGGCTGATGAAACCTTTATCGGCAAGGACAAGAACCAACTGGGTAAATACATTATTTATTTCCTCCTTTACACGGTTACGAAAACGGTTGATCGTGATAAAATCCGGATGCTCATTACCGGCAAGCCAAATATAATGAATGTCACGAAGGAGGTGCTTCTCTATTTTACGGCAAGAATAGATATTATTCATGTAGGCGTAGATTATCACCTTAAGCATCATTTTAGGATGATAAGGACAACGGCCCGTTTCCTTATAAAGCTTCTTGAAACTCTCAAGATTGAGATTGTCAATAACAGCATTCACGATGCGGACCGGGTCGTTCGCAGCTATGTTTTCATCAATTCTTTGTGGAAAAAGAACGGTTTGGTTGGGAATGTAAGGACGAAAATGTAACTTTGCCATAACGAAAAACTTTATACCTAAAGATACGAAAACTTTGGGTAATAACAAAGCCCGGGCTTGAGAAAGTCTGGGCTTTGCGCATAAAAAAAAGGCTGTGTCAGCGTTTTGACACAACCTCGAAATTATTTATAAAGGGCTGTTATACAGCTCCATCAGCAATCTGTGTGAATCGGTGTAATCTGTGGTGTAGAATATCAAGCTTTCTTGATATAATCAACAATCCACTGTCCTACTTCTTTCGTTCCGTATTTAGCACCGTCAGCCACCTGAATTTCCGGTGTACGTACATTCTCATCCAAAGAAGCGTCTACTGCTTTACGAATCAGCGCACCCTCTTCTTTGCAATCGAAATACTCAAACAACATAGCTACGGAAAGAATTTGTGCCAACGGATTAGCAATATTCAATCCTTTAGCCTGCGGCCATGAACCGTGAATCGGTTCAAACACCGGAGTACTCTCGCCTGTGGAAGCAGAAGGAAGCAAGCCCATAGAACCACTGATTACAGAACCTTCGTCAGTCAGAATATCACCGAAGGTGTTTTCCGTTACCATCACATCGAAGAAAGCAGGTTCCTGAATCATTTTCATTGCAGCATTGTCCACAAACATATAATCTGTTGTCACTTCCGGATAGTTCGGAGCCATTTCCTGTGCAATCTGACGCCATAGACGGGAAGAAGCCAACACGTTTGCCTTATCTACCACCGTCAGATGTTTTCTGCGCTTCATCGCATATTCAAAAGCCACTTTCAAGATACGTTCGATTTCCGGGCGAGTATAATAGTTGGTATCATACGCTTTGTCATTATCCTGATACTTTTCACCGAAATACATACCTCCGGTCAACTCACGGATACAGATAAAATCTGCGTTCTCTACCAGTTCCGCACGCAACGGAGATTTGTGAATCAGGCATTTGAATGTCTGCACCGGACGGATATTAGCGAAAAGTCCCAATTTCTTACGCATCGCCAACAAACCTTGTTCCGGACGTACTTTAGCAGTAGGGTCGTTATCAAATTTCGGATCGCCTACGGCAGAGAATAAAACAGCATCCGCATCTTTACAAACCTGATAGGTTGCTTCCGGAAACGGATCGCCTACTTTATCAATCGCATCAGCTCCACAGATTGCATATTCGTAACTTACTTTGTGGCCAAACTTCTCGCAAACGGCACTCATCACATCTACACCTTGCACAGAGATCTCCGGTCCGATGCCGTCGCCTGCTAATACAGCAATTTTAAAATCCATAATCGTTTATTCTTCTATTTATATATTCTTATAAAAAACATTCTTTGGGCAAGTTATCTCTCACTTGCTCTTCTCGTATTCATCTTCGATGAGGTTCAACATCTTCATAGTAGCTTTGATGGCAGCTTCCGTCTGATCGGCATCAAGTCCACGGGTACGGAACACCTGCTCGTCATAACTCCATGTGATTACTGTCTGCACAAATGCATCCGTACGCCCACCGGGAGGGATTGTCACCGCATAATTGGTCAGCATCGGGAATTTGCGTCCCAATGTCACCTTATATATCTTACGCAATGCACGAACAAAAGCATCATATTGACCATCTCCACTTGAACTCTCTTCATACTCTTTCCCGTTGATTTCTATCTTCAACGTAGCCATCGGTTTCAAGCCATGAGCCAGATTCACAAAATAGCTCTTCAGTTTGACCTTCTCACCTATTGATCCATGCTTCAACACATCAGAAACAATGTACGGCAAATCTTCCTGTGTCACCAATTCTTTCTTGTCGCCCAGTTCGATGATACGTTCCGTCACTTTGCGCATAGCATCTTCATCCAACTCCAGTCCGAGGTCTTCGAGATTTTTGCGGATATTGGCTTTGCCGCTTGTCTTGCCCAACGCATATTCACGTTTGCGGCCAAAACGTTCGGGAAGCAAATCATTACAGTAAAGATTATTTTTGTTATCGCCGTCGGCATGCACACCTGCCACTTGTGTAAAGACATTCTCACCTACAATCGGTTTATTGGCAGGTATCATAATACCCGAATAAGACTCCACTACCCGGCTGACATCATTCAAACGGCTCTCGTCGATATTGGTCGCCGCATTGAAATGATCTTTCAGGATGGCTTGCACACTTGCGAGGGGAGCATTTCCTGCTCGTTCGCCCAGTCCGTTGATGGTGGTATGCAGTCCTTTGACACCGCTTAATACGGCTGCAAGAACGTTGCTCACTGCCAAATCATAGTCATTGTGCGCATGGAAATCGAGATGAGTATTCGGATAACGTTTCTTCATCTTCCGCATATACTCTATCACTTGCAAGGGATTCAAGATACCCAACGTGTCAGGCAACATATAACGCTTGACACTCGTCTCTTGCAATCCATCCATCAACTGGAATACATATTCGGGAGAATCCTTGATACCGTTACTCCAATCTTCCAGATAAACATTGACGGTTATATCCTGTTCGTCGGCATAATGCACCACATTAATGATATCTGCCAGATGTTCTTCCGGTGTCTTTTTCAGTTGTTGCGTACAATGCTTCAGTGAACCTTTACAAAGGAGGTTAATCACGCGGCAACCGGTACGCTGAATCCAATCGACAGAAGTATGCCCGTCAACAAAGCCGAGCACTTCCACTTTATGGAGCAGATTGCGACGGGCCGCCCAGTCGCAAATCATCTTCACGGCTTCAAACTCACCGTCCGACACACGCGCCGAAGCAACCTCCACCCGGTCTACCTTCAAATCTTCTAACAGCAAACGGGCGATCATTAGTTTCTCATGAGGCACGAAAGATACTCCGCTGGTTTGTTCACCATCACGGAGCGTTGTGTCCATGATTTCTATTTTCACGCCTTCTTTTCCCATTCTTCTATTTTATCTTTATTGCTTAACAAGAAATCGATATCGTCCAATCCGTTCATCAAACAAAGTTTCTTGTAAGCATTGATTTCAAAATGTTCACTTTTACCTGTCGCCTTGTTAGTGATGGTCTGTTCGGGAAGATTCACTTCCACTTCCATCTTCGGGTCTGCTTCTATCGAATCAAACAATTCTTGCAGAAACTCCTCGGTTACAACCACCGGAAGCACAAAGTTGTTCAACTCATTATTCTTATGAATATCGGCAAAAAAACTGGATACCACCACACGGAAACCATAGCCGGCAATTGCCCAGGCTGCGTGTTCACGGCTGGAACCCGAACCGAAGTTCTTACCTGCCACCAATATCTGTCCGCTGTAAGTAGGGTTGTTCAACACAAAATCCTTATTCAAAGAACCGTCTGCATTGTAACGCCAGTCACGAAAAAGGTTATCACCGAAGAATTTCTCTTCACGAGTGGTTGCTTTCAAGAAACGTGCCGGAATAATCTGGTCGGTATCTACGTTTTCTAAAGGAAGAGGTACACAAGTACTTGTGATTATATTAAATTTTGTCTTAGCCATCTTTTTATTTACGATTTAACGATTTACTATTTACGATTGAAATTACATCAGTTCTCTCGGATCGGTAATCACACCTGTCACCGCAGCAGCAGCAGCCACCAGAGGACTAGCTAACAAGGTGCGTGCACCAGGTCCCTGACGTCCTTCGAAGTTACGGTTGCTGGTAGATACCGAATATTTCCCGGCAGGAATCTTATCATCGTTCATTGCCAGACAAGCAGAACATCCCGGCTGACGAATAGCAAATCCGGCTTCCGTCAAAATCTTGTCGATTCCTTCCTTACGGATCTGTGCGTCTACCATCCATGAACCCGGAACCAGCCATGCAATTACATTTTCCGCTTTCTTGCGACCTTTCACGATGGAAGCAAATGCACGGAAATCTTCGATACGACCGTTTGTACAAGCACCGAGGAATACATAATCAATCTTTTTGCCCAACAAAGATTCTCCCGGTTGAAATCCCATGTAGTCCATTGATTTCTTGAATGAAACCTGTGCAGCTTCGCTCATTCCTTCCATCGTAGGAATGTGCTGTGTGATGCCCATACCCATACCCGGATTCGTTCCGTAAGTAATCATCGGCTCAATATCAGCAGCTTCGAAACGAACTTCCTTGTCGAATACGGCATCATCATCACTCTTCAATGTCTTCCAATATGCCAAAGCCTTGTCCCATGCTTCACCTTGCGGAGCACTTTCACGTCCCTTGATATATTCAAAAGTCACTTCGTCCGGAGCAACCATCCCCCCACGTGCACCCATTTCGATAGAAAGGTTACAAAGGGTAAGACGTCCCTCCATTGTCAGATTGCGAATGGCCGAACCTGCATATTCTACGAAGTAACCGGTAGCACCGCTGGTAGTCATCTTAGACATCATATACAGAGCTACATCTTTTGCAGTCACCCCTTTACCCAGTTCACCGTCTACCGTGATACGCATAGTTTTCGGTCTTGACTGAAGAATACATTGCGAAGCCAATACCATTTCCACTTCACTTGTTCCGATGCCGAAAGCGATTGCTCCCATCGCACCATGAGTAGAAGTGTGAGAGTCACCGCAGACAATCGTCATTCCCGGCAAAGTCAAACCACGTTCGGGACCTACCACATGGATAATTCCATTCTTCGGATGCATCATACCGTAGTGTGTCAAACCAAAATCCTTCGCATTCTTAGTCAATGTGTCGACCTGCGTTTTAGAAATCGGATCTTCAATCTCCTTATCCTGATCGTGTGTCGGTGTATTATGGTCGGGCATACAAAATACCTTTTCCGGACGCAACACTCCGATTCCACGTTCACGCAATCCGGCAAAAGCTTGCGGACTAGTCACTTCGTGACAATATAAGCGATCAATATAAAGCTGTGTAGGACCATCTTCCACAGTAGTCACCACGTGGGCATCCCATATCTTATCAAATAATGTATTCATCTGTTTATTTACTATTTTACTAATTACTATTTACTATTTTAGTCAATCTCTACAATGCCGATACGACTTTCAGTCTCTTTTTTATGATTTGAATTTGTTAATACAGTCAATATAAGCTTCTACGGAAGCGGCAATAATATCTGTATTAGCTCCAAAACCATAATAAATCTGGTTATCGTATTCTACCTGCATGTGTACTTTACCTACATCATCACTTCCCTTGCTGATAGCCTGAATAGTAAACTCTTTCAAAGTCATGTGGCGTTCTACAATCTTCTTCAATGCCTTGATAGCTGCATCTACCGGACCGTTACCACTAGCACAAGCCTCAAACTTCTCACCGGCAATGTTCAATCCCAAACTAGCTACCGAACGAACGCCGACACCACTCGTCACCTGCAAATAATCCAGTTTGATGCGATGATTCTGGCTACGGTCTGCACCTGCCAATACTAAAATATCGTCATCATTAATATCTTTTTTCTTATCAGCCAACTTCAAGAACTCATCATATACCTTATCCAACTTTTCCTGCTCCAGGTCAACTCCCAAAATAGAAAGACGATTTTTCAATGCGGCACGTCCGCTACGGGCTGTCAATACGATAGAGTTATCATCAATACCCACATCATGCGGATCAATAATCTCATACGTCTGTACATTCTTCAACACACCGTCCTGATGAATACCTGAAGAATGTGCGAAAGCATTACGTCCAACGATCGCTTTATTCGGCTGTACCGGCATATTCATCAGGCTGGATACCATGCGGCTGGTCGGATAAATCTTCTGTGTATTGATATTGGTCTGAATATCTATTTCATGGTGACTCTTGATAATCATGGCGATTTCTTCGAGGGCAGTATTTCCTGCACGTTCGCCGATACCGTTGATGGTCACTTCCACCTGACGTGCGCCGTTCAAAACACCGGCTATCGTATTGGCAGTAGCCATACCCAAGTCGTTGTGACAGTGAGTAGAAAGTATGGCATTATCGATGCCGTCTACATGGTCGATCAGGTATTTTATTTTAGCACCATATTCTGAAGGTAAGCAATAACCCGTTGTATCAGGAATATTCACTACGGTAGCTCCCGCTTTGATAACGGCTTCCACCACACGTGCCAGATATTCGTTATCCGTACGGCCTGCGTCTTCTGCATAAAACTCTACATCGTCCACAAAACGGCGGGCGTATTTCACGGCAGCTACCGCACGTTCGATAATCTCCTCACGATTCGAATTGAATTTATATTTAATGTGCGAATCAGAAGTACCGATACCGGTATGAATACGTTTATGTTTAGCAAATTTCAGTGCATCTACAGCAACATCAATATCTTTTTGAACTGCACGTGTCAAAGCACAGATAGTAGGCCAAGTCACCGCTTTTGAAATCTCAATCACTGAATTAAAATCTCCCGGGCTCGAAATGGGGAATCCGGCTTCAATCACGTCTACTCCCAACGCTTCCAATGCCTTTGCTACCTGAATCTTCTCTACTGTATTCAACTGGCATCCCGGAACCTGTTCACCATCTCTAAGAGTGGTATCAAAAATAAATAACCTATTGTCCATATTCAATGTATATTATATAATTATTAGCATTAAAAAAGCCTTTCACACTTGGAAGTGAGAAAGGCTTTCGTATATTTTCATTTATACACATTTACGCGCAGCACTCACTTCCACTAACCTTTGATAGTAGAATAATAATACCGCATAGTAGAATATGTATAAACATCTGGTTCATTTCTTGTCTCTTTTATAGTTTGACGGTGCAAAGGTATGGATTATTTCTTTACCACCAAATAATACGTTACTTTTTTATCGAAAAAAATATCATTTCATAAGTTAAAGCCGATTTTTACCAAAAATGTATCACAAATAAAGGTCTATATTTCATTAAAAGAAAAGAGGGAGCAGAATGTTTTTCAGCATTCTCTCCCTCTTCTTCTTTATTGTTCTAAATCAATAGATTACTTCTTATCGCAACATTCTTTCTTTTCTGCGCAATCAGCTTTTTTGTCGCAAGCAGTAGCACAAGAATCTTTAGCCTGGCAGCAAGAATCAGATTCAACAACAGCTTCTACAGTTTCTACAGTTGTTTCTTCACCTTCAGAAGCAGCGTTAGTAGTTTTGTTACCAGCACAAGACATCATTGCAAAAGAAAATGTTACTGCTACAGCAGCCAAAAATAATTTAGTTTTCATACCTTTCAAATTTGCTTTAAACGTTTAATAAAATAATTGTCGGTCGCAAATATAACACTTTTTTTGCAAAGTACCAAACAACAGAAAGCCCCTTGATTCGTTGCTGAATCAAGGGGCTTCTCTAAAAACGGCGGCTACCTACTCTCCCACTGTTACGCAGTACCATCGGCGTGACGAGGCTTAACTTCTCTGTTCGGAATGGGAAGAGGTGGAACCCTCGTGCTATAACCACCTGAATGAATTCAATAAGGTTATGACATGATGAAAAGTAAAATTCAAGTAAGATATCAGATTCAAATGAATGAACTTGCTGATACGTTCGCTAAACGTATATATCCAATCCGTACAAAGCCGGAAGAAAGTGGACGGGCAATTAGTAATGCTCGGCTTTGATGTTACCACCTTTACACCTGCATCCTATCAACGTCATCGTCTTTAACGACCCTAAGAAATCTAATCTTGTGGCTGGCTTCGTACTTAGATGCTTTCAGCACTTATCCAATCCCGACTTAGATACCCAGCAATGCACCTGGCGGCACAACTGGTAAACCAGCGGTCAGTCCAACACGGTCCTCTCGTACTAGTGTCAGAGCCACGCAAATTTCATACGCCCACGATAGATAGAGACCGAACTGTCTCACGACGTTCTGAACCCAGCTCGCGTGCCACTTTAATGGGCGAACAGCCCAACCCTTGGGACCTTCTCCAGCCCCAGGATGTGACGAGCCGACATCGAGGTGCCAAACCCCTCCGTCGATATGAGCTCTTGGGAGGGATCAGCCTGTTATCCCCGGAGTACCTTTTATCCTTTGAGCGATGTCCCTTCCATACGGAAACACCGGATCACTATGCTCTAGTTTCCTACCTGATCGACTTGTAAGTCTCCCAGTCAAGCGCCCTTATGCCATTACACTCTGCGGACGGTTACCAATCGTCCTGAGGGCACCTTTAGAAGCCTCCGTTACTATTTTGGAGGCGACCACCCCAGTCAAACTACCCACCAAACAGTGTCCTCGCAACTACGAGTTAGAACTCAAATAATCAAAGGGCCGTATTTCAACAGCGACTCCACACAAACTGGCGTCTGCGCTTCAAAGTCTCCGGCCTATCCTACACATCAATTACCCAAATTCAATGTTAAGCTATAGTAAAGGTTCACGGGGTCTTTTCGTCCCATCGCGGGTAATCGGCATCTTCACCGATACTACAATTTCACTGAGCTCACGGTTGAGACAGTGTCCAGATCATTACACCATTCGTGCAGGTCGGAACTTACCCGACAAGGAATTTCGCTACCTTAGGACCGTTATAGTTACGGCCGCCGTTTACTGGGGCTTCAATTCAATGCTTCTCTTGCGATGACATCTCCTCTTAACCTTCCAGCACCGGGCAGGTGTCAGGCTGTATACATTATCTTTCAATTTCGCACAGCCCTGTGTTTTTGTTAAACAGTTGCCTGGACCTATTCTCTGCGCCCAACTCTCGTTGGGACCCTTTATCCCGAAGTTACAGGGTCAATTTGCCTAGTTCCTTAACCGTGAATCACTCAAGCGCCTTAGTATATTCAACCCGACTACGTGTGTCCGTTTGCGGTACGGGTACCTTAAGGATTAAGTTTAGCGGATTTTCTTGGGAGTATGATTACACGCACTATTGGATTGTTCCGAAGAACGTTCCATACTATCAGGTTCGACTCTCATCCCGGATTTGCCTGGGATGATCAACATCTACACCCTTCAACGGACTATTCCGTCAGTCCGCGGCGCTGTCACGCCTCCGTCTCCACGTCACTCCTTAAGGTAGTACAGGAATATTAACCTGTTCTGCCATCGGCCTCACCGTTCGGCTGAGCCTTAGGACCCGACTAACCCTGATCCGATTAGCGTTGATCAGGAAACCTTAGTCTTTCGGCGAGGGGGTTTCTCACCCCCTTTATCGTTACTTATACCTACATTTGCTTTTCCACACGCTCCAGCAAAGCTCACGCTTCACCTTCGACGCAGAGTGGAATGCTCCCCTACCGATCATTACTGATCCCATAGCTTCGGTAAAACACTTGATGCCCGATTATTATCCACGCCAAACTCCTCGACTAGTGAGCTGTTACGCACTCTTTAAATGAATGGCTGCTTCCAAGCCAACATCCTAGCTGTCTTAGCAATCTGACTTCGTTAGTTCAACTTAGTGTTTATTTCGGGACCTTAGCTGATGGTCTGGATTCTTCTCCTTTAGGACATGGACCTTAGCACCCATGCCCTCACTCCTGTGATAGAACTAATGCGCATTCGGAGTTTATCAAGACTTGATAGGCGGTGAAGCCCTCGCATCTTATCAGTCGCTCTACCTCACATTAGTAACTCACAAGGCTGCACCTAAATGCATTTCGGGGAGTACGAGCTATCTCCAAGTTTGATTAGCCTTTCACCCCCACCCTCAGTTCATCCGGAAGCTTTTCAACGCTTATCGGTTCGGTCCTCCAGTTAGTGTTACCTAACCTTCAACCTGACCAAGGGTAGATCACTTGGTTTCGCGTCTACTCCTTCCGACTCGACGCCCTGTTCAGACTCGCTTTCGCTTCGGCTGCACATCTCAAGATGCTTAACCTTGCCGGAAAAAGTAACTCGTAGGTTCATTATGCAAAAGGCACGCCGTCACTGCTTACGCAGCTCCGACCGCTTGTAGGCGCACGGTTTCAGGGACTATTTCACTCTTCTGTTCGAAGTGCTTTTCACCTTTCCTTCACAGTACTGGTTCGCTATCGGTCTCTCGGGAGTATTTAGCCTTACCGGATGGTCCCGGCAGATTCACGCAAGATTTCTCGTGTCCCGCGCTACTCAGGATACCACTACGCTTAATCTGACTTCATATACAGGACTATCACCGTCTATGGTTCCACTTTCCAGAGGATTCTATTCGTCAAATGTCTTGCGACATCGTGGTCCTACAACCCCACACATGCCGTAACATGGGTGGTTTGGGCTATTCCCCGTTCGCTCGCCACTACTAGGGGAATCATTATTATTTTCTTTTCCTGCAGGTACTAAGATGTTTCAGTTCCCTGCGTTAGCCTCCATCAAAGATGGATGACATTCCTTCAGAATGCCGGGTTGTCCCATTCGGAAATCTCTGGATCAAAGGTTATTTGCACCTACCCAGAGCTTATCGCAGCTTATCACGTCCTTCATCGCCTCCGAGAGCCAAGGCATCCGCCATGCGCCCTTGCTTACTTTCTTTCAAACTTACTTTCAAGTATTAAATATCAAGTGTCAGGTATTAAACCCGAACACTTAATATCGCGGTACTTAAAACGTACGGTTCGATATATACTTTTAGCTCTTTACTAAATTTTACTTTTTGTACATCATGTCAAAGATCGTTTCTCTTGTTCAGAGATGGTGGAGAATAACGGATTCGAACCGTTGACCCTCTGCGTGCAAGGCAGATGCTCTAGCCAGCTGAGCTAATCCCCCAAGAGTTATTGACTGTTACAATTGACAATGGACAATGAAAACAGACAACTTTTGTTCGGAGTAGTCCCAGGCAGAGTTGAACTGCCGACCTCTACATTATCAGTGTAGCGCTCTAACCAACTGAGCTATAGGACTAGTTCAACCTTGTCTACCTGATGTTAGACTCGGCTTCTTTTTTCTCTTGTTTATCTCTATCTATAATACTATAGATGGTTGATCTATATTTATAAATAAACAAGTACCAGTAGTACAAAAAACAGAACCTTTAAAGTCTATAAGTGGCTGTCACGGTTGTGACAGTTACGACATCGCTCCAGAAAGGAGGTGTTCCAGCCGCACCTTCCGGTACGGCTACCTTGTTACGACTTAGCCCCAATTACCAGTTTTACCCTAGGACGCTCCTTGCGGTTACGTACTTCAGGTACCCCCGGCTTTCATGGCTTGACGGGCGGTGTGTACAAGGCCCGGGAACGTATTCACCGCGCCATGGCTGATGCGCGATTACTAGCGAATCCAGCTTCACGAAGTCGGGTTGCAGACTTCGATCCGAACTGAGAGAGGCTTTTGGGATTAGCATCCTGTCACCAGGTAGCGGCCTTCTGTACCCCCCATTGTAACACGTGTGTAGCCCCGGACGTAAGGGCCGTGCTGATTTGACGTCATCCCCACCTTCCTCACATCTTACGACGGCAGTCTCTCCAGAGTCCTCAGCATGACCTGTTAGTAACTGAAGATAAGGGTTGCGCTCGTTATGGCACTTAAGCCGACACCTCACGGCACGAGCTGACGACAACCATGCAGCACCTTCACATTTGCCTTGCGGCTAACCTGTTTCCAGATTATTCAAATGCAATTTAAGCCCGGGTAAGGTTCCTCGCGTATCATCGAATTAAACCACATGTTCCTCCGCTTGTGCGGGCCCCCGTCAATTCCTTTGAGTTTCACCGTTGCCGGCGTACTCCCCAGGTGGAATACTTAATGCTTTCGCTTGGCCGCTTACTGTATATCGCAAACAGCGAGTATTCATCGTTTACTGTGTGGACTACCAGGGTATCTAATCCTGTTTGATACCCACACTTTCGAGCATCAGTGTCAGTTGCAGTCCAGTGAGCTGCCTTCGCAATCGGAGTTCTTCGTGATATCTAAGCATTTCACCGCTACACCACGAATTCCGCCCACCTCTACTGTACTCAAGACAGCCAGTATCAACTGCAATTTTACGGTTGAGCCGCAAACTTTCACAACTGACTTAACTGTCCACCTACGCTCCCTTTAAACCCAATAAATCCGGATAACGCTCGGATCCTCCGTATTACCGCGGCTGCTGGCACGGAGTTAGCCGATCCTTATTCATATGGTACATACAAAAATCCACACGTGGACCACTTTATTCCCATATAAAAGAAGTTTACAACCCATAGGGCAGTCATCCTTCACGCTACTTGGCTGGTTCAGACTCTCGTCCATTGACCAATATTCCTCACTGCTGCCTCCCGTAGGAGTTTGGACCGTGTCTCAGTTCCAATGTGGGGGACCTTCCTCTCAGAACCCCTATCCATCGTAGTCTTGGTGGGCCGTTACCCCGCCAACAAACTAATGGAACGCATCCCCATCGATAACCGAAATTCTTTAATAGTAAAACCATGCGGTTTTAATATACTATCGGATATTAATCTTTCTTTCGAAAGGCTATCCCCGAGTTATCGGCAGGTTGGATACGTGTTACTCACCCGTGCGCCGGTCGCCATCTCCAGTTTGCAAGCAAACTGGAATGCTGCCCCTCGACTTGCATGTGTTAAGCCTGTAGCTAGCGTTCATCCTGAGCCAGGATCAAACTCTTCATTGTAAAAGTATCTTTTTCATCTGTTAAGATGATTTTTTGCTCTGTTCAGGACGCCGTAAATTTATTGACCTTATTCAAATACCTATTATCTTCAATCGTATCGCTACTCTCTCGGACAAGTATTGACGGTTCTATTTTTTTTACTTGTACTACTTGTATTGTTTATCAATATTTCAAAGAACTTGCTGCTTTCGTTTTAAAAGCGGGTGCAAAGGTAAAGGCTTTATTTTTAACTACCAAACTTTTTCGGAAGTTTTTTTTTATTTTTTCTTTTTACTCATTTCTCAGGCTCTCTATGCGAAAGGGAAAGAATGTATAAAAGAAAAACAAAGGCCGTTTTCTTTGCGAATCGGACTGCAAAGATAAGAACTTTATTTATTATACTCCAAAACTTTTTGGAAGTTTTTTTGTTCTTTTCTTTAGGCGCAATCTCGCTTTTTCACTATGTCAACTCTGCAAGGCTTTCTTCTCTTGGAAAGCGGGTGCAAAAGTACGCCCTTTTGGTATACAATCCAAATATATTAAACTATTTTTTCGAAGTTTTTTTGAAAGAATCTGCTAAAGCGCTGAAAGATAATGATGTTGTAGAACATATTTTTTTATCATAAGTGGATTGCGGGCGGAAACGGTACACATGGGATACATTATTATATCACACGCGGGCGCGTAAGCGCACGCAAGAGAGAAAAAGATGCAGAAAAAAGAAATAACAAAATTACAGTCGAATTACAGATGAGAAAAAGACAACAGGAAGAAAGAGACAAGAAGACAATATAGAAGGAAAGCAAAAAAATGAACCAAATGTAAAAAGAATACTAGGGACATACCACAAAGGGAAATTACAAAAGGAGATTATTAAAGGGGATTATTAAAGAGGATGGATTAATTGGAATGGTTAATTGGGCATGACTAATAGAGTAATTAACAGGATATATAGAAAAATATTATAAAAGCAAGAGAATTTATTGTCAACCGTTAGAATACTTGTTCTAAGCAGTCTAACGGTTGACTATTCCATATAGATATGCCGGATAAATACTGAGTGGATACAGATCAGATTCTATATACAAAATCAGAATATCATTCTTTTTTAGGATTCTCGATCCGCAGGCTGACAAGTTCAACCCACTTCTTTATGCCCAAATCAAAGCCGCCTTTTTCTAATAGATGAAGAGCGCCCGCATAATGAAGGGCAGTTTCCTCCCTACTACAGTTGATCTTACAAGACAACTCACCCAGATAATACTCCAGGCGAGCCATTTGGATATAGTCCAATAAAGTATAATCACCTTCAGTTGACAAATCAATCAATTCTCTTATCAAAGCATAGGCCAGTTCACATTCCGTATAGGTTAAATCCGAGAGAGGTTTGTGCATGACAGGATGCTGAACCAGCTGGACAACAATGCGATTAAAGTCTCCGTACATAGGTTGCGTTATTTACCGCATCAGTTCCCGATGGTGCGAGGGTTTATAAAAAAGAAAGAGCGTGGAAACTATCTACCTACGCTCTCCAAATGGTATCCGCTAAGACCCGTCCCAGATGCACAAGTGATAGCCCCACGCTCAATTGAGTATATAACAAGGTTATATTTACAAAAGATGCGTGAGACATGTCACTTACTACAATCTCCGGGAAAAATTTAGCGGATTCTTTTGGAGAGATATATAATAAATAACCGTTCTCAATAAAAATATTAAAAAGCTACTTCCTGCGCTCGAAAGTAAGCTATGACAAAAGTAGAAATAAATATCTATTAAACAAACAATTTTGACAGAAAAAAAACATGCTTTGTCTATTAATCCAGTTTATATCATATAAAAAAAACATTAACCCGACGTTTCCTGAAAATGATTTTTCACTTTCATTTCTCATATTCTCATAGTAAATACAATAACTATATATAAATCAAATGCATAACACTATGAGAAACACTATTCAAAACGGCATTTCTCATAGTATTACCAGCGTTTTACCCATAAAACAACGTATTTCTCATACCTTTTCAAGGTATTTCTCATAGTATTTTGACTATTTATCCTATAAATTCTCAAGCTAGATCCTAAACTAAAGACCAAGTTGAATACCAGACTAGACACTGCTTTACAATATATTATCAGTGCTTATTGAAAGTATATAGAGCAAACATTCGCATATTTTCCTACCTGCATCTGCATCGTTGCACTCCAGTGAACAGGCCTGTGCACTAGAGTAGAAAGAACCGTCTACTCGAGTGAAAAGATCTGTTCACTCGAGTGCAACGATACAGATAGTAGTAGGAAACAGGGTCGACGCATTATATTTTTTACTATCTTACAACTTGTATTTTATTTTTATATTATTGACTATTAGTGTATTATCTATTGTATATGTCGATTATTTTCCTTATCTTTATAAGATATTATAAAACATAAACTAACATGAAAATTGGCATAATTGACCTTTGTAAACAAATAGAAGATCCTAGGATGAACCGCAAAAAAAGTACATAAAATGGAAACTATTATCTATATATCCATTGCTGCTGTAATCTGTGGCGCCCAGTCTTGGAATGAGATTGAGGAATTTGGCAATGCGAAAATTGCTTTTTTCAAAAGTCGCATACCTGACCTGGAGTTCATCCCTAGTCATGATACTTTTAATAGATTCTTCAGTATAATAAAGCCCGAGTATTTTGAGTTGATCTTTCGTAATTGGGTAAAACAAGTTTGTCAGGAGGTGAAAGGCGTTGTAGCTATAGATGGCAAGCTCATGCGTGGTCCAAGCCAATGTGATGGAGAGCATACTACGGGAAAAGAAGGATTCAAATTATGGATGGTTTCCGCCTGGTCTGCCGTTAATGGAATTTCTTTAGGTCAGGTAAAAGTAGATGATAAAAGCAATGAAATCACAGCTATTCCATTGTTGATTAACTCTTTGGAACTAAGTGGTTGTATTGTTACAATTGACGCGATGGGATGCCAGAAAGATATAACCCAGACCATTATTGAGCGTGATGCAAATTATATTATAGCTATAAAGGAGAATAAGAAAAAAAATTATCAACTAGCTAAACAAATTATTGACGATTATCAGGATAGAGATGAAATAATCAATAGAGTCACCAGGCATGTGTCGGAAAATACCGGACATGGAAGAGTTGAGAAAAGAACCTGTACTGTAGTCAGTTATGGTTCTATAATGGAGAAAATGTTTAAGAAGAAACTTGTGGGGTTGAAGTCTATTGTAGGGATAAAGTCGGAGAGAACAATAGTAGCAACAGGAGAATATACTCAAGAGGTCAGATACTATGTAACTTCACTTGATAATACCAAACCGGAGGAGATTGCATCTGCCATCAGACAGCATTGGTCTATTGAGAATAATCTTCATTGGCAATTGGATGTTACCTTTCGAGAAGACTACAGTAAAAAGGTGAAAAATGCAGCCAGAAACTTTTCGGTGGCAACAAAGATGGCACTTACCATACTAAAGAAGGATAAAACAACAAAAGGAAGTATGAATCTGAAAAGACTAAAAGCCGGATGGGATGAAAAATATTTGTCACAACTTTTACAGAACAATAATTTTTAATGCGTCTACCCTGTAGTAGGAAAAAATGGCAATGATTAAGGAAAAGCATAAGGATATAAGGTACATGACACACAAGAAAGCAGTAAACAACGGGAAGTTGCTTAATAAACAACATAAGAAGAAGGAATAATCATAAAGTCCGACGAGAGTCTGGGAAAAGACACAGCCATAATGCATGAGAAAGGAGTAAAATAGATAAAAGGAGTATGAGAATAAGATGAGAAACGATTTAAAACCTATGAGAAATGCATCATTTTTAAGGATAAATGATAGAAATAGTATGAGAAATACCATTTTATATTTTATTTCTCATACTATTATATTATTGATTTACATATAATTACCGTATTATTTATGAGAATATGAGAAATGAAAATGAAAAATCGTTTGCAGGGGGCGCGCTGATATAAATGCAGGAAACTATCATACCAATGTTTTTCAAGAAAATGATAAATCGGATAAGTCCATATCATAGATTTATTTAGTACCTTTGCCGTCCTATTTATATAAAAAGAAAAAATGAGTAAAGAATACACACTCGCAGATTTCACAGATATTTTCGATTACTCCACAGGCTGGTTCAGCGACAGTAGCATTTGTAGTCTATTCTATCAGATATTCAAACGATTCCCTTCTATGAAAATGGTGAAATATAAAGTAAACCAGGATTTCCTGAAAGAAATCAAAGAACTTTATCAGCAAGACGATGCGTTCGATATATTCGAGCATATATATTGCAATCATTTTGAGAATGAAAAAGAGGAAGAGGAGGAAGAAGAAGATACATCTACAAAAGAGTTATATGATTGCATCGTTATCTGCAAGAAGAATTTAATGATTGGCTATTTTGATAATTGCATAAAAATAGCCTATTCCAATATTGATAAGGAAGAAATCGATCGTATCAATCAAATTTGCGAAAACCACAAAAAGGAGAATGAGAAACTGAACAACCTATTTATAGTAACATACGCTCATAACTACTTCAGCCTGAAACAATCGCAAATCAATAAGCCGGCCATTCAGATTGACCGCCACTATAACAATGATTTTGCTCCCGTAGCCGCTGAAATCGAAAACTTCCTATTAGAGGAGAATAAAAGCGGTTTAATCATTCTGCACGGGAAACAAGGTACGGGGAAAACAACTTATATCCGTCATCTTATCAATCTCGGAAAAAAGAGAATGATTTATATGAGCGGCGACCTGGTAGACAAACTTTCGGACCCTAGCTTTATCACTTTTATCCGCCAACAAAAGAATTCGATCTTTATCGTAGAAGATTGCGAAGAGTTATTGTCAAGCCGCAACGGAAGCAACCGCATGAATGCCGGACTAGTCAACATACTAAATATCAGCGACGGACTATTGAGTGATGAATTATGTATCAAATTTATCTGCACATTCAACGCTCCACTAAAAGATATTGACGAAGCCTTGCTTAGAAAAGGACGTCTGGCTGCCCGGTACGAATTTAAAGACCTGACAACCGACAAAGTAAACCAACTAATAAAGGAAGAAGGGCTGGATATCCCCCAACAGACACAACCTATGACACTGGCTGAAATCTATAATTACGAAGGCATGGATTTCTCTTTAGGAAGAAAGCGGGTAGGATTCTGAACAAATCCTCCAAAGTAGAACTTTTAAAGAAAAATCGACTATTATTATTGCGAAATATAAGTATCTATATTTTACCTATCAACAAGAACGATTTGATATTTTTATACGTTTATTATACGTTAAAAGAGTTGCCCTATTACGGAGCAACTCTTTTAAATATTAAACTTCTTAAGTTCAAACTTTGCATGTGATACCTTATATCGACATTTTCTTACTTACAAGTTAACGGAAATCCAAAGATACTCACTCGCAAAATCTGTAATTATCCAAAGCTAAAAGGGAAAGTGCTTTCATCAGATAAAGCGATTAATCCGTTCTTTCGCTGGATACAAATTTTGTTCTCTCTTGCCAGCCAACCGGCCGCCAATGCTGTACTTTCTACGCTTAGGTTTAATCTTCTTGCCAATTCAGGTATTGAAATTTCACCAATTTCTTTCAGGGCACACCAAACTTTTCCGGCATTGTTCCCTACAATTGTTTTATCCATGGCTATTTTTATTAATAATTTGGTTACAATATAGTCATTTTAATAATTGTTTATAACAAAACCAACTTTTTTGTTTTAGTTTTTGACATTATTTAAAACAAAGAAATCAATTTCGCGTCTAGTGATTAAAAACTTAGTAATAATTCGTACCATAACACCACTAAAAGGAACATTATATATCAAAATAAATTCTCAAAAAAGGAATCGGGCAATCACAGAAAGAAAATAGGAAATTGACATTTCCGCAATATCGGACAAGTCATTTCGTTTTTTTACCAATACCTTTGCGGAGTGAAATACCAGAATAAGTTATGCAACAGAAAAAAACAACGAAAGAAGAATATCAAAAGTGCGTAAATGTTGTAGTGGAATACATCAACCAACATTTGGGAGAAGACATTGATTTAAAATCTCTGGCCAGAATTTCAAACTTTTCTCCTTTTTACTTTCACCGGATCATGAAAGCTTTTCTCGGTGAACCGATTGGTACGTTTATTGTCCGGACGCGGACAGAAGCTGCCGCACGTCTACTCCGCTACTCGGATGTTCCGATTGCCGACATAGCCTATCGGATTGGTTACTCTTCTCCTTCTTCGTTGTCGAAAGTGTTCAAGCAATTTTATGGCATTTCACCTTTAGAGTATAGAAACAATAAAAACTTTGTAATTATGAAACCAGCGATTATCAGGCCAGACCTGGAACTAAAAAGAGAGATCAAAAACGTTTCCGAACGGAATGTGATTTATATCCGCCTCACCGGCGATTACAAACTGAATGATTACGGTGGCACCTGGGGCCGTTTATTCCAATTTATCAAAGAACAACAGTTGCCGATGGGAGATTTCAGCCCGCTTTGCATCTATCACGATGATCCGAAAGTGACACCGGCAGAAAAACTGCGTACAGACGTATGTATGGTAATGCCTGTAAAGGTAGCCCCCAAAAGTGATGTCGGATTTAAGGTGATCCCAGCCGGACGTTATGCTATCTTCTTGTATAAAGGTCCGTATGACAATTTGCAAGCTGTGTATGATACGATTTACGGAAAGTGTCTGCCCGAAATGGAATGTACGCTGCGGGATGAAGCCAGCGCGGAACGTTATCTGAACAATCCATGCGACACTGCTCCCGAAGAGTTGTTGACGGAAATTTATATTCCGGTAGAATAATGCGGACAGACAAATGGCGGAATAAAGAGAATGAATAAAGATGTGATTTAACGTCTGACTTTTTTGGGGGGACAGTGCAAAACCCTGATAAGTCTATCATTTAGACGCGGATGACACGGATTTAGCAGATTTATAATCTTCTTATCCGTGTCATTTTGCGTTATCCGCATCTAAAAGCATATTATGCTATAACAGGCTGCCTTCCTCTCTCCTACCTGTTATTTTTCAGCATAAATGCCAATCCGGTTTCCTTCACTATCAGTGAATACGGCAAACCATCCTTTGCCGTCCGCCTCGATCTTTGTTCTAGGAATGACTACTTTCCCTCCTTTCAGAAGTACTTTTTCCAAGGTCTGTTCTATATCCTCACAGTTGAAATGGATAAGCACTCCATGCGTGGAAGGAAGAAAGTCGAAATTTGAAGCATAAGAGATAGCACCGACGGTTTCACCTTCTTCTGTGAAACAAGCCATTTTTTCTGTTTCACATTCAAAAGTCGGAAGTTGCATACCTAATACTGTTTCGTAAAAATCGACAGCCCGATGGAAATCGGAAGCAGGAATCTCAAAAAATGCAATTAGTTTTTTCATTTCGTTTCTTTTTTATCATTACTACTAAGCCTTTGCAAAGACACTGCAAAAGTAGGGCAACACGAGGAAGCCTGATAGGAAAAAAGGGACATCTTTAAAGTTCGGAAAAATAATCGGAATAAGGAGCGCAGACAGAAAGATACTCTGCAGGGGTGTAACCGGAAAAGAGTTTGAATTCCTTTATCATGTGAGACTGATCGGAGAAACCACATTCATAAGCTACTTGTACAAAAGGGATAGTGGCATCCTGCTGCAACATTGACAATGCCCGCTGCATACGGACAATGCGAATAAATTCTTTGGGAGTAGTGCCGACATAATCGGCAAAGATACGTCCAAACTGCTTACTGCTCAAACAGGCCGTTTCCGACAGATGAGCAATGTTGATTTGCGGCTGGAGGTTTATTTCATGAAACACAGCAGACATCCGCTTGAGGTTATACTCCGGAAGGGTGTATAAACGACGAAGGAAAAACTGCTCTATCAAACGAATAGAAACGGCATTATCAGAAGTGTCAGTGACCTGTTTCACCAAATCCGACAGTTCTACATCTTCCATCGCATCGGTATCTACATTTTGTCCGTGAAACAGATGGCTGGGAATATGAAACAATGCTTTAACTGCATAAGGCTGGAAAACAACAGTAATCATTTCAATCCTACCCGTCGACTGTACATCCGAGAAGCCGACCGATTGTCCGGAAATGAAGGATTGAGGTTGTAGTTCCGACTCGCCCAACAAAAGGAGTTGTTTCCCTTTATGAAATACCAGTTGCATACAGCCAATAGGCAGAGTCCGTTCGGAAACCGGAGTCACTGAATCGTCTTGCAATATCCAGTAATGCCGTATATAAGGAGCAAGCGCCAAACAGGGTTTTATGAGTTGAAATGATTGCATAGAGCAAAGATATTATTTCTTAATTCAAATGCAAAAGTAAAGCTCCTGTTTAAAGAGGTATAGTAAAAAAAGGACTTTTTATAAAAAGACGGCAAACATTCTCTTACTAAAAAAAACATCCTCTGTTTGAAGGAGCATGATTGTAGCTCACATTCAAACAGAGGAAGATTCTTTAGATAACGGAAAGTCCGTATTCGTAGGCCTCCGATATCGCATTATAGTCCTCGTCGGAATAGCTACCTTTATCTCTGGCTTTCTGCATATCTTTCATAAATGATTCTACGGAAGTCAGGAAGCTATAATAATTCTTCTGTTCTTCATCATAACCTGTGACAGCAGGAAGTTTCTTTGCAGCTTCGAGTTCTTTCTTCAGTTCGGCCATCTTCATATCAATACGCATACCATCCAGCGCATGTTTACGTGAATAGAGATTCATGATGCTTTGCACGGTGCCGGACATCTTACGCATGGCCATGATTTGATCTTTCAACGGTTCATCGGCAAGCAGTTCTTTTTCAGCTTGTTCTGTCAGAGGGCTTAGAATATCAAAGATCACTTGTTTATATTCCGACATTTCTACACTAAGCCGATAGTTCTCGTCGAGGAGCTTGCCGATCTTTGCAGTCTCTTTTGCCTGCTTGTAAGAGAGGAATTTATTAAAATTATCATAGAATTGCGTCCTTGCACTGAAAAGTCCTCGATAACTCTGCTTCAGATTCTGACGGACTTCTATATTAAAATAATCCCCCGGATCCATCAATTCCGCTGTATCTCTGGCAGATACTTCAGGTGGTGCAATCGGAGATACTTCAGGAACTTTTCCTGTCTGTTCCATATATCCCAAAACTGCATTTATGTCTTTCGCATTGGCTACATGCCTCAACACGATAAGCGATGTATGATAATAGTTTATCACCTTACTGGCATTGTCCAATTCCTCCGAAGTGACAGAGGACGCAGCCTGTTTCTTGTTTCCTCCCGAACAAGAAACCAACAAGAGAGCACCTACAAGTGCTCCGAAAAATAAAATATTCTTCTTCATAATGGTTCGTTTATTAAGTCTTTCGTACTATAATATTCGAGAAGTGTAGTGGAGAAATTTAAAATGCTGCTAACGATGATTAAGGAATAAGCAACCAACGTGTATAAAAACAAAAAATGGCTACTCATCACGAGCAACCAATCTTTTGTTAACCTTAAATCTAATACTTATGAAAAAAACACAGTACAAAGGTACCATATTTCAGATAAATAGCAAATTTCAGCGCCTAAACAGACGATATTATAACAGGGTTTAATACTCCGAGAATCGCATTAACATTTCAGACTTCATCCGTTAACATTTAACATATTCATTCACATAAGTTGCTCCCCGGATAAGTAAGAATAGAAAAAAAGGCTAATCATGGAAACGACATTGTTTTTTTTCGTAACTTTGAACTATGATAATCAGTGCCAGCCGCCGGACAGATATTCCGGCATTCTATTCTCAATGGTTTTTCAACCGGATAAAAGAAGGATATGTATTAGTGCCCAATCCTTATCATCCGAAAATGATTAGCAGGATTTCCTTATCTCCTGCTGTGGTAGATTGTTTCGTATTCTGGACCAAGAACCCGGCCCCGATGCTTAACCAGCTGGATAAATTACAGGATTACAACTATTACTTCCAATTTACACTCAACCCTTACGGAGAAAAATTGGAGAATCGTTTGCCATCTATCGATAAACGAATTGATACCTTTAAAAAGCTGGCAGACAAAATTGGCAGAGAAAAAATGATTTGGAGATATGATCCGATACTGACGAATGAGGAATACAACGTTTCTTTCCACCAGGAAGCATTCGCCCGGATTGCCCATGAACTCAAAGACCATACCTCGAAATGTATGTTGGGATTTATAGATCATTACCCCCATATCCGAAACTCGATACAACCATTCAACATCAATCCGCTGACCAAAGAGGAAATAGAAGAAATGGCCGTCTCCTTTAAAAAGACAATAGATATTTATCCCGGTATACAGCTGGACACTTGTACCGTCAAGGTAGATTTAAGACATTTGGGTATTCCCAGCGGCTGGTGCATTGATAAAGGGCTGATTGAAAAGATCACCGGTTATCCTATCCTTGCTCAAAAGGATAAAAACCAGCGTAATATCTGCAACTGTATCGAAAGTATTGATATCGGGACTTATGAAAGTTGTCTGAACGGATGTGTTTATTGCTATGCCATCAAGGGCAATTATAATACAGCAGCATATAATATGAAGAAACATGATAAAAACTCGCCGTTGCTCATCGGTCATTTATCCGAAGATGATATAGTAAAGGAACGGGAGATGAAGAGTCTGCGAGATAACCAATATTCGTTGTTTTAATCTTCCTGATCCGCATCTGACTTACAGGCATAAAAAAAGGCTATCTATCCCAGACAGCCAATCTTTTGTTAACCTTAAATCTAATACTATGAAAAACACAGTACAAAGATACGGACTTTTCGGTTATCTCCAAATTTTCGGCCCGATGCAGCGTATCTTATAACATGGTTTAATAGAATCTGAACCGCATTAACAAATAAGCCGCCGGACATTAACATTTAACAGTTTTCTTAAATAATCAAGGCATAAAACCGGAGGAGATGCAAATGTTTTCCAATCGGACACCTTATCTTATTAAAGAGCGTTTATGAGGTCTAACAAATTCCTCTGCCATCTGTTTCTAATAGAAGGTAACCATCAAATTCACAATATATGAACAGATTCGAAAATAAAGTAGTTGTCATCACCGGTGCTGCCGGTGGTATCGGCGAAGCAACCACACGCCGCATTGTCTCCGAAGGGGGCAAAGTAGTCATCGCTGACCATTCTGAAAAAAAGGCGGAACAGCTTGCCAACGAACTTACTCATGCAGGGGCCGACGTGCGCCATGTCTATTTTTCCGCCACCGAACTCCAGAGTTGCAAAGAGCTGATTGATTTTTCGATGAATGAATATCAACGAATAGATGTACTGATTAATAATGTAGGAGGAACCGATCCCAAACGTGACCTTAACATCGAGAAGCTGGATATCAATTACTTTGACGAGGCATTCCATTTGAATCTCTGCTGTACCATGTACCTTTCTCAACAGGTCATCCCTATCATGACTACCAATGGCGGCGGAAACATTGTCAACGTAGCTTCCATAAGCGGACTTACTGCTGATGCTAACGGTACATTATATGGTGCCAGCAAAGCGGGCGTCATCAACCTGACGAAATACATCGCTACCCAAATGGGAAAGAAAAATATCCGCTGCAATGCCGTAGCCCCGGGATTGGTACTTACCCCCGCGGCATTGGATAACCTGAATGAAGATGTACGCAACATCTTTCTCGGCCAATGTGCCACTCCTTATTTAGGAGAACCGGAAGACGTCGCAGCTGCCATCGCTTTTCTGGCTTCGAACGATGCAAGGTACATCACCGGACAAACAATCGTCGTAGATGGTGGCCTGACTGCTCATAACCCGACAGTAGCGTTATCATAGAACATAACTTTAATACAATGAATAAAATGACAATAATGGGAATATGGCTTCTTTCGCTATTTATCAATAGCGGATGCAACCGGGAATTAGTAGAATAGACAGTAATGATCTTAAAATATCTATCAAAAAGGGGGAAGAGTGGATGCATGATTTTCCATTGTTTCTGGGTTTCACAATGACTTTACCCATGCATTCATTTCGTTAATAGCTTCTAGTGAAGACGGAAGCTCCTGCTTAGTCTGCAAAGCATCAGGACGAAGATCGACGCGCACATACCCCCAGCCGTCTTCGTCGATTTGCAGATAGCCACACTTCCTGTACTCTTCCAGGCAACTGTCAGAGCATCCTCCGTAAAAGTCACATTGAAGTTCATCTTCCGACGTTTTTTTATTACTAATGAATGAACTTTCACCCACCCAGACAAAATCGTCCAAATCAACCTCAAAATAATCCCCTCCTCCCCGATTGAGTGCGGCAACTTCCGCCAAACGTCCTTCGGGAAGCATCTTGTAAACGCGGACATAACATTCTTCCTTATACGGATTTTCATCTACGACAAGGAAAAGATCGGATTTTCCACAGAATAAAGGAGTATCTATACTACGATAGTGCGCCCGTATAGGCGATATAATAAATGTAGCATTGGCAAGCTATTAGGTAAGTGTTCCAATATTTACCTATCATCACCAGCTTATCTGCCCACGAAAGGACGGCAGGGAGTATAGCACGCTGGAAAGCCATAAGTCAATTAGTTATCAAATTGCAACTGAATGGTGAGATGAAACAGATAGATACGAGGATAAAATCCAAACTGATTGAATGATAGTCCAAGTGAACCCAGTATGTTTTATAGTGAAAGATAACTTAACTCGCTATACCGTAATACCTCTGTTGCGAGCGTCGTGTAGTAGAGGCAGGAACAAATTACGGCACAACCGCAGTAAGCGGTAACGGGCGGAAGTCATATCCGACAATCTATCATAGCCATGTTATTATATCGTAAACGGGGATTGCCTAAATCGGAACGCCGCAAGGCTATTAGGTACAGACCTATGAAAATCCGACAAGGCAACGGAGCTTCCGTAGTAGTCTGAGCAGGGGAAAGCCCTGTACATGGCGAAGGGAAGCAGCTAATAATTTTAATGCAAATAACGGAAAATGTGAGAGACATTATGAGAAGTCCAGAGTATGTATTAAACAGTCTAACGGAACACAGTGAAAATTTGAATTACAAGTTTGAACGCTTGTACCGTATCTTTTTCAATGAGGAAATGTATTACGTTGCCTACCAACGCATATATGCGAAACCGGGCAATATGACAGCAGGTGCAGATGGGAAAACCATTGACCAAATGAGCCTGAACCGAATTGAACAACTGATAACATCGTTGAAAGATGAGAGTTATCAGCCCCAACCTTCAAAACGGATGTATATCCCAAAGAAAAATGGGAAAATGCGTCCATTAGGTGTACCAGCTTTTAATGATAAATTATTGCAGGAAGTGGTCAGAATGATATTGGAAGCCATCTATGAAAGACAGTTTGAAAAAACGTCACATGGCTTCCGACCTCTAAGAAGCTGCCACACTGCCTTGTCTGATATTCAGAAGACATTTTCGGGCGTGAAATGGTTCGTAGAAGGTGATATTAAGGGATTTTTCGACAATATCAATCATGAGATACTGATAGGTATTCTGAAAGAACGTATCGCTGACGAAAGATTTATTCGCTTGATTAGAAAATTTCTGAATGCAGGATATATCGAAGACTGGAACTTTCATAACTCCTACAGCGGAACACCGCAAGGCGGAATTGTCAGCCCTATCTTGGCAAACATATACCTTGATAAATTGGATAAATTCATGAAGGAATACACTGAAAAATTTGATAAGGGGAAAGAACGGAAAAGAACTAAACAGGTAGTATCACTTGAAGGCAAACGACACCGTATTCTGAAAAAGTTGAAAGTGGTAAAAGACAAAAGTGAAAGGTCAGAATTGATAAGACAATATAAGGCTTATCAAAAAGAAGGTTTGCAGTATTCTGATGGTGACGAAATGGATATGAACTACAGAAAACTCAAATATGTGAGATATGCGGATGATTTTCTAATTGGAATTATTGGCAGTAAACAAGATGCTATCATCATCAAAGAGGACATAAAGAACTTCCTCTATGAAAAGTTGGCTCTTACACTGTCCGATGAGAAAACACTTATCACCCATGCTGAAAACGCTGCAAAATTTCTCGGATATGAGATTTTTGTAAGGAAATCCAATGACACCAAAAGAAGCAAATACGGAGTACTAAGACGTGTCTTCAATAAGAGGATACAATTGGCACTTGGAAAGGATACGTTTAAGAAAAAGTTGCTCGAATATCGTGTTTTAGAAATAAAGATACACAACGGCAAGGAGTATTGGAAAGCAAAATCCCGTCCCAAACTTTCAAACAACAATGACTTTGAGATACTTGACAGGTACAACAAGGAAATAAAGGGCATTTACAATTACTATTGTTTGGCTAATAATTGTAGTAGTCTGTCAAAACTTGGGTATATCATGAAATATAGTATGTACAAAACATTTGCGCAGAAATATCGGACAACGATGTCGCAAATCCGAAAAAAGTACACCAAGAATGGACTTTTTTCAGTTAGATACTATTTAAAGAACGGTACTACCAAAGACTTGACCTTTTATCATGGTGGGTTCAAAAAGAAAAATCCAATGAACATTAAGGATTTAGACAACTTGCCCAAATTCACATATCATCCTACAAACACAAGTCTTATAGATAGGCTGAAAGCGGAAAAATGTGAATTATGTGGAGCAGTCGATAAGTTAGTGATGCACCATGTGAGAAAATTAAAAAATCTTCAAGGGAAAACTACCTGCGAAAAACAAATGATGGCTCGCAAACGAAAGACTATTGCCATATGTGGTAAGTGCTACAAAAAACTCAGTAACAATGGATAGATTGATATTATTAGTAGAAAGCCGGATACGCGGAGACGTGTACGTCCGGTTTGGGGGCGAGCTTCCGAAAACCCACCGTAGTAATACGGCAGGGCGTTGGATGCTTAGCCTACTTCGTAAACTTCTCCTGTAACATCACTCATCACAAAATAACCCCAGCTCTCAAACCCTGAATAGTGAAAAAAATGCAGACCGTAATCAGACTGATACCCATCATAGTACCATTTTATAAATCCATCTTCATCTTCTTTCGCCGGAGAATTCAGCAGTGCGAGTTCCCCCTTTTTCCAGCGCACGGACAGTTTATTCTGATTGTCTGTATAACGCCCTTTACCAGAATCAAGCTGTTTATTACAACTATCCGCCTTCATATTCGTATATTCAGCAAATTCAAGTTTTTTCACGTCTGCCCCTGTATTGCTATACATACGCAAGGAGATCATTCTTCCACTATGATAGTCATACATACTCTTTTCAATCCGGTTGCCTTCTTCAGAATAAATTTCAGTCATGACACCCGGCACGCCTTTCTCCGAGTACGGATAACTCTCGAAACGACGTAGCCGCCCGCCAGAATAATTCCTTATATCCAGCCGCTTTTGAGTTCCGACCGTCACAATGCTTCGTTTTACAGAATCACACTTATCATCCATGAAGTATATCGGCTCATCGGAATCCTTTTCAAAATATTTTCGTTTCAGAAGATACTTTTTGCCGTTCTCCAATGCATAAATTTCTTGAATGTAATAAAAGGGAGTCCCTTCTGATGCCTGATATTTATACTCATACCAGTCGGGAGCCTCCGCTACCCCGTCAGGGTCATTATAAGCGTATTCCGAATGGCTATAATACCAACATTCGGTCGGTAACACTTCCTGATCGTCAATATAATGATTAACCTGCCATAGATGTCCGTTGGCATGCCATCTCATTTCCTCTCCGTTTAGCTTCCCATCTTTATAGTGTTCAAACCAGTCCGGCTTTCCATCATAATACCATCTCTGACGTACTCCGTTAAGTTTACCTCGTGTAGCCTGGTAAAAGATATGGGGATATCCGTTGGAATAATAAGATTGATAAAGTTCACAAATACTGTCAAGAGTGATTATACGACTTGTCATACAATGGGAAGAGATACTGTAATGACGCACCGTATCGTTCTTTATTCCGTCTTTATAAACAACTACCGAATAATAGGGTTCCGACACAAAAGAATCAGTCGAGCGAAAATAAAAGTGCTTATAAGCACCGTTCATCAATGAGTCCTTGTAAAAACAACGTTCCACGCCATCTACTTGTTTCCGGCAAATACTGTCGGAGTCATAGACCTTCAAAGAAGATGCTTCCGGTTCTTTTAGCAATGATTCGGAAAGCGTATCAGGAATAATCCAATCACTTCCTTTATAAAAATCCATAGAGAAAGCTTCGGAAATAGCAGTAGTTTTTTCGCTTAAAGCGTTTTCCTGTGTTTCCTGATTCGTGGAAGAAGATTGCGAAGTTCCTCCGGTTTTTCCGCCACATGATAACAACAGTAATACGCAGCTATATACCAAAGCGTTTTTCATACCAAATATCTTTTATTTAATACATAATTACGGCAAAATTAATGATAATATCAGATAATCAGGTATAAATCGATCCCAAAAATGGAATAATTATCTGTCAGCAGGCTATTATTTCGTTCAACAAATACTAACTTTACAACGTTATTAATAGAAAAGAACCAACGTCATGATTGTTAAAACACTACTAGATACAGACCTCTATAAGTTTACCACCTCGTACGCTTATATCAAACTGTTCCCCTATGCAATGGGTACTTTTAGTTTCAATGACCGGAACGAAACAAAGTATACCGAAGCTTTTCTGGAAACACTCAAGGCAGAGATCAAGAATCTTAGTCAGTTGAGATTCACGGAAGAGGAGTTGGAATACATGACGAAGAATTGCAGATTTCTCCCGAGAGTCTACTGGGAGTGGTTGTCTTCTTTTCGTTTCGACCCGAATAAGATTGATATTCATCTGGATGAAGCCTGTCATCTCCACATCGAAGTGACTGACTTGCTTTATAAAGTGACTTTATATGAAGTGCCTTTGCTCGCTATTGTTTCTGAAATCAAAAACCGGTTCTTCGGCCATGTAGCAGACATGAACGGGATTCTTTGCAAACTGTCGGAGAAAATAGAGTTATCGAACCAACATCAGCTCCGCTTTTCAGAATTTGGTACACGGAGAAGATTCTCTATTGATGTGCAGGAAACTGTTATCAAAAGACTGAACGAGACAGCGCAATATTGCACCGGGACTTCCAACTGCAACTTCGCAATGAAATATGGAATGAAAATGATGGGGACTCACCCTCACGAATGGTTTATGTTTCATGGAGCACAGTTCGGATATAAACATGCCAATTATATGGCACTCGAAAACTGGGTGAATGTTTATGACGGTGATTTGGGTATCGCACTTTCCGATACCTATACTTCCGGCATCTTCCTTAGTAACCTTAGCCGTAAACAAGCTAAACTTTTCGACGGTGTGCGCTGCGATTCCGGCAATGAATTTGAGTTTATCGACCGACTGGTTGCCCGCTACAAAGAGTTGGGAATCGACGCGACAACCAAAACCATCGTATTCAGCAATGCCCTCGACTTTACAAAAGCATTAGACATTCAAGAATACTGCAAAAACAAAATCCGCTGCTCTTTCGGAATCGGCACCAATCTCACCAACGATACCGGGTTCGAACCTTCGAACATCGTGATGAAACTGACGCAATGCAAGATGAATGTCAATCAGGAGTGGAGGGAATGTATCAAACTGTCGGATGATGAAGGAAAACATACCGGCAGTCTTGAAGAAGTGCAGGCATGCCTGCATGAGTTGAGGTTGAACTAAATTATAACAATGTGGCACATATTTTCCGTAAGTTCTCCAAATGCGCTATAACATTCTTATCTTTTCGGGCAATCTGCATATTATATCTTGTCTGCATATTCATCAGCATTTCCGCATTTATATTGGTAGCAGCTTCAATCAATAAGGCAAAATCCGTAGATACAGGACGACGCCCATTCAATATATCATTCAACATCGTATAAGACACGCCTACCACTTCCGCAAATCGTTTCTGCGATATACCACGAGATTGTAATTCTTCTTTTATAATCTCTCCCGGATGCACCGGAATAAAAGAATACCCTAAATTAGACATACTATTCTTATTTATAATGATTTGTTATGTCAATAATAGAACAAATAGTTATGATTGGTTCAGAGTCCGTAGTCGATATTTTAAATTCCAGTCGATATTGTTTATCAATCCGAATAGAGGAAATATCTTTTTTACTCCCTGTCAATACTTCATAATTCAACGAATTTAAAGGATAAAGCGCTTCTACATTCAATGCTTCAGCCAAAGTGACAATTCGCTTCACATAATTCCTTATTACTTGAGGTTGAAAACGATGCTTCTTATCGTTACATTTACCTTCATAATAAAGTTCTGAAAGATACTCCTTTTCAAACTCAATAACCATTTCTCTAATTATTACGACAGTACAAAGATAGTAGTTTTTCCAAGAATACACTAAAAAAGTGGATATAATGATAGCAGTTCTATCAAACTTAGTTAAAACCAAGAAGTATTAGATAAAAACTGCTATCACCTTATTAAAATAACTGTATCCAAGCAGCACAGTATACATGTGCTTTCTTTATACTATCTGTGACAAAAGTGACAAAATCCATATCCGTGGAGTTAGATTAAAATCTTTTTCAGAATTTGAATCCTTTCACTGCTTTTTCCAATCTTTCCAAAGGTAATTCGCCGGATTGCCGCCAAAGCTGTTGCCCTTTTCTAAAAAGAATAAAGGTAGGAGTCGACTCCACCGTATAAAAATCAGTAAGGGCAGGCTCCTGGTCGATGTCCACTTCCACCACTTCCAATGTTCCTACCATCAGTTTCTTGAACTCTTCAACAACCGGTTTCATGCGCTGGCAGTGAGGACACCACGTTGCGTAAAACTCTGCCATTACCCAATCACCGTTAGCTAGCTTCTCCTGGTTTCTTTCTTCACGAGCTATTTTCTTTTCTTTCATAATGAATATCTCCTTTTAATTAATAACTATCAACCTAACAATATCAGGAGAAAGATGGTTTAGAAAAGAAGCAAGGTTACACACAAATTAAAGAATCAAACCCGTTTGCATTTACCCGACCAGCTATTAATATCCAAGCAAATCATCTCCGTACGATGAAAAGACTTCTCCGCATCATACTTTGCTCCTATCACTTTATCTTCCGGACTAAGAACAAGCATTGCACAAAATCGAAACTTTCGTGCAAAAAAGGAACATCCTATTCAATATTTATTTATCTTTGCCCCCCGAAATGGTTCAGAATCCGTATCCAACGGACGATGATTAATAGGGAACCGGGTGTAAATCCCGGACAGTCCCGCTGCTGTGAAACTCTGTTCAATGTCTTATAATTGAACTAATTTAACGCCACTGATGTTATTCGGGAAGGCAAATAAGACAAGAGTCAGTCAGAAGACCTGCCATTTTGTGTAAGACGCCCCTCTCCTCGTGGATTAGGAGAAAGAGTATCACTTGTTAAGCCCCAAATCAAAAAAATACTGTTTTTCGTCGGGTGGAGTATATCCATTAGACGGGAAGACATTAATAAGTATGTACTTAATTGAAAAAAGTATGATAAAAAAAATCTTAGTAGCCAATCGCGGTGAAATTGCCGTAAGGGTGATGCGTTCCTGCCGGGAAATGGAGATAACGAGTATCGCTATCTTCTCCGAAGCAGACCGGACCGCGAAGCACGTGCTTTATGCAGACGAAGCTTATTGCGTAGGGCCGGCAGCATCCAAAGAGAGTTATCTGAATATAGAAAAAATCATCGAAGTGGCAAAAGCAGCTCATGCAGACGCCATTCATCCGGGTTACGGCTTCTTGTCCGAGAATGCTACCTTCGCCCGTCGATGTCAGGAAGAAGGAATCATCTTTATCGGACCCAATCCGGAAACAATGGAAGCTATGGGAGATAAAATTGCTGCCCGTATCAAAATGATTGAGGCGGGAGTACCCGTAGTTCCCGGCACACAAGACAACCTGAAAAGCGTAGAAGAAGCCGTAGAGCTTTGCAATAAAATCGGCTATCCGGTGATGCTGAAGGCTTCTATGGGCGGTGGTGGAAAAGGTATGCGCCTCATCCACAGTGCCGAAGAAGTGGAAGAAGCATATACCACTGCCAAGAGCGAATCATTGTCTTCCTTTGGCGATGACACGGTTTACCTGGAGAAGTTCGTTGAAGAGCCTCATCACATCGAGTTCCAGATTCTTGGAGACAAGCATGGAAATGTCATTCATCTGTGCGAACGCGAATGTTCCGTGCAACGCCGTAACCAGAAAATCGTGGAAGAGACTCCTTCGGTTTTCGTCACTCCCGAACTGCGAAAAGACATGGGTGAAAAAGCGGTAGCGGCAGCTAAAGCTGTGAACTACATCGGTGCGGGTACTATCGAATTCCTTGTTGATAAACACCGCAACTATTATTTCCTTGAGATGAACACCCGCTTGCAGGTGGAACATCCAATTACGGAAGAAGTGATCGGAGTAGATTTGGTGAAAGAGCAAATTAAAGTTGCCGACGGACAAGTGCTTCAACTGAAACAAGAGAATATCCAGCAACGCGGGCACGCTATCGAATGTCGTATCTGTGCCGAAGACACTGAAATGAATTTCATGCCAAGTCCGGGTATCATCAAACAGATTACAGAGCCGAACAGTATCGGTGTGCGTATTGACAGTTATGTATACGAAGGATATGAAATTCCGATCTACTATGACCCGATGATCGGTAAACTGATTGTATGGGCTACCAATCGCGAATATGCGATTGAGCGGATGCGTCGTGTTCTCCACGAATATAAATTGACCGGAGTGAAAAACAACATCAGTTATCTGCGTGCCATCATGGATACTCCTGATTTTGTAGAAGGTCATTATGACACAGGATTCATCGCCAAGAACAGCGAGTTTCTGCAACAACGGATTACGCGCACCAGCGAATATTCCGAAAATATTGCCCTGATCGCTGCTTATATAGACTATTTGATGAATCTCGAAAAGAACAACAGCGGTATGGCTGCCGACAACCGCCCCATCAGCAAGTGGAAAGAGTTCGGATTGCATAAGGGTGTGTTGAGAATCTAAATTTTAACAAAGAGAATTCAATTATGGAAATTCATATAGGAAACCGTGTGGCCGAAGTAGAACTGGTCAGCAAGGAAGATAACAAGGTAGTGCTCACCATTGATGGAAAAACGTTTGAAGCAGACGTAGTGATGGCAGAAAACGGTACTTGCAACATCTTGATGGACGGACGCAGTTCGAACGCACAGCTGATTCGCCGTGATAACGGAAAAAGCTATAAAGTGAATACGCATTATAGCAGTTTCAATGTAGAAATAGTGGACAGCCAAGCAAAATATCTGCGTATGCGCAAGAAAGGGGAAGAAGAACAGAATGACTGTATCATTTCTCCGATGCCGGGCAAAGTAGTGAAAATACCTGTTGCAGTCGGTCAGGAAATGAAGGCGGGAGACACCGCTATCGTTATTGAAGCCATGAAGATGCAGAGTAACTACAAAGTGACTTCAGACTGCCGCATTAAAGAAATTCTGGTTCAGGAAGGTGATAACATAACCGGCGACCAGACATTAATAACATTAGAACCGATTGCATAATATAAGAACGGATTGCATTATGGAAGAAATGAATAAAGCATACGCCACGTTCGAGGAACGTGACCGCATCGCTTCTCTTGGTGGAGGCGTTGATAAAATAGAGAAGCAACACGAAAGCGGCAAAATGACTGCTCGCGAACGTATTGAGATGTTGCTCGATAAAGGTACTTTCGTTGAACTGGATAAGTTGATGGTTCACCGTTGTACGAACTATGGCATGGATAAAAACAAAATTCCGGGAGACGGCATTGTTTCAGGTTACGGAAAGGTAGACGGTCGCCAGGTATTTGTTTACGCTTATGACTTTACCGTATATGGCGGCTCACTGTCTGCTTCCAATGCCAAAAAGATTGTGAAAGTACAACAACTTGCGTTGAAGAACGGTGCCCCGATTATCGCTCTGAATGATTCGGGTGGCGCACATATTCAGGAAGGCATCGAAAGCCTTTCCGGTTATGCGGATATTTTCTATCAGAACACAATGGCCAGCGGTGTGATTCCACAGATTTCGGCCATCCTGGGTCCTTGTGCCGGAGGCGCTTGCTACTCTCCTGCCCTTACCGATTTCATCTTTATGGTGAAAGAAAAAAGTCACATGTTCGTGACTGGTCCGGATGTAGTAAAAACCGTGATTCATGAAGAAGTAAGCAAAGAAGAGCTGGGTGGCGCAATGACACATAGCAGCAAGAGCGGTGTGACGCATTTTATGTGCAACTCCGAAGAAGAACTGTTGATGAGTATCCGCGAACTGTTGTCTTTCTTACCGCAGAATAATATGGATGAAGCCAGGAAACAACCTTGCGCCGACGAAACCAACCGCGAAGACGCTTCTCTGGATACAATCGTTCCGGCAGATCCGAACGTACCGTATGATATGAAAGACATTATCGAACGCGTGATAGACAACGGTTATTTCTTCGAAGTCATGCCGAACTTTGCAAAGAATATCATCATCGGCTTTGCCCGCATGGCAGGTCGTTCGGTAGGTATCGTAGCCAATCAGCCGGCTTATCTTGCCGGCGTTCTTGATATCGACGCCAGCGACAAAGCAAGTCGTTTTATCCGTTTTTGCGACTGTTTCAATATTCCGTTGATTACATTCGAAGATGTTCCGGGATTCCTTCCGGGATATACGCAGGAAAACAACGGTATCATCCGTCACGGCGCAAAAATAGTTTATGCGTTCGCAGAAGCTACTGTTCCCAAACTGACTGTTATTACCCGCAAAGCTTACGGCGGCGCTTATATCGTAATGAACTCCAAGCAGACAGGAGCTGATGTGAACTTCGCATATCCCAGCGCAGAAATTGCAGTGATGGGTGCAGACGGTGCAATCAATATCCTGTTCCGCAAAGCTGACGAAGCAACAAAGGCTAAGGAACTGGAAGCCTACAAAGAAAAGTTTGCTACTCCGTATCAAGCTGCCGAACTGGGATATATTGACGAAATCATTTATCCGAGACAGACTCGCAAACGTCTGATTCAGGCACTAGAAATGACGGAAAACAAGATGCAGACAAATCCGCCCAAGAAGCACGGTAATATGCCTTTATAACAACTAGATAAGGTGTGCATAAAGCACCCTCCCATAAAGACGGGCTTACATAGATTCTACGATATACTTTAGAATCTTTGTAAGCCCTCTTTTTATGAGTAAGTCTTTTTATATACACAAAAAAAACGGCACCTCGATTCACATCGCAGCACCGTCACAACACAAACACAAAATAAAACACGACAAAACTACTATGCAATCTTCCTGTCATGCCGGGGAGGCATACCTTGCTTGACTTATCTATATTCGCATACACACAAGAAGCTTTATCAGGCGATTTGCACAATAAATAACATACACTTCCGGATTTTGTTCACAGGATTGATAAGATTTTATTCAATAATATGATAAGAAAATGAAATAATGTGCTCTTTAACGAATTCAAGAGAAACGAAAAAAAAACGGCACCCCGATTCACATCGCAGCACCGTCACAACACAAACACAAAATAAAACACGACAAAACTACTATGCAATCTTCCTGTTATGCCGGGGAGGCATATTCACTAGCCTATATATATTCGCATACCTACAAGTAGCCATCAGGCGATTTGCATATATAAAACATTCAGATTTTTATTTTGTTCACGAAAGGAGAAGTAAAAATGTTATTTCTTCTCCTTGTAATCTTTCAGGAAGCCTTCCATCAGCCATTTTGCGAGTGCCTGACGATTGGAATTTATCACCAACCGACGCTGATCGAACGTATTCTGGATATTGCCCAACTCCACAAAAACGGAAGCGGGAGTGGTATGGGAAAGCACATATAAGTTGCGCCCGCTCACTGTGCCGGAAAAACCCCGATTAGGCTGATGCTTATCATATTTTGACTCAAACGTATCTTTCATATTATTCGCCAATCGTTTGCTGTCTCCTTTTTTATTCGAATAATAGAAAAATACATCCGTTTGTTTTCCCTTACTACGACTATCGATATGAATAAAAATCGCCCTGCAATAAGAGTGATTCTTACGGTCTTTCCGGTAAAGGGCATTTATTTTATCACAACGTTGCTGAAGGCGTTGCACTTGATTTAAAGGAATTGCATCCCCCATACAAGTCTCACGTTTACTGTTCGACAGATACGAATCATCACGAATACCATCTTTGGCATCTTGAATGATGATATGCACTTCGGCTCCTTCCTGCATCAGGTTACGTGCCAGACGGAGTGCAATATCATAAGCGTATTCATCTTCATGCAGTTCGTATCTACCCACTTTTCCAATAGCTCCCGGATCGGGACCTCCGTGTCCGCTGACCACATAGAAACAAGCACCGGCAAGACGGTTGGAAGTGACTTTCACATTAGCCAGTTGCTTTCCAAACAGAGGCTCATTGATGGTGGTTCCTATTTTTGTCGATTTAGCTTTTGAAGATGGGTGCTTTGTCCCGGCGCCTTCGGAAGTTGTGTTCTTGGCACCCGTATTTTTGGCAGGAGTAGTCTTGGCAGAAGTAGTTGTCGATTTCTTTACCGGAGGAATAACATAAGTCACGCCTACTTTAAGCACATTATTCTTTCCCAGCTTCTGCTTATTCAACTCTATAAAATCGTCATAATACTTCTTCGGAGAACGGTTGTGCCTCAACAGAAAAGAAGAGATGCCCTCACCCGCCTTCGGAGTTGCCTTCTGCTGCGCCCAAAGAGTTGTGCCCGAAAAAAGAAAAGCTAAGAATAAAAGAATATAGAGTTTATTTTTCATAACTACATTAACTATCTCCTTCGCAAGAGTTATCATTTCACTCATAAACAGGGCAAAAATACAATTATTTTCCCTACTTTTGCAGCATTAAAACATTTTTTGAAATAAAACATAAAAAACCGATAACATTATGGCAAAACAATTCAAACCGGAAACCCTGTGTGTACAGGCTGGATGGACGCCTAAAAAAGGCGAACCACGCGTATTGCCCATCTATCAAAGTACAACTTTCAAATACGATACCAGCGAGCAGATGGCCCGCCTGTTCGATTTGGAAGACAGTGGTTACTTTTATACCCGCCTGCAAAATCCAACGAATGACGCCGTTGCCGCCAAAATCGCCGCTCTTGAAGGTGGTGTAGCCGCTATGCTGACTTCCAGCGGTCAGGCAGCCAACTTCTATGCCATTTTTAATATCTGCCAGGCAGGAGATCACTTCGTTTGTTCTTCCGCTATTTATGGAGGTACGTTCAACCTGTTCGGAGTGACAATGAAGAAACTAGGCATCGATGTGACTTTCGTAAATCCGGATGCCAGCGAAGAAGAAATTTCTGCAGCTTTCAAACCGAATACAAAGGCTTTGTTTGGCGAAACAATTTCCAATCCTTCTCTGGAAGTGTTGGATATTGAAAAGTTCGCACGTATCGCACACAGTCACGGGGTCCCCTTGATTGTTGACAACACCTTCCCTACTCCTATCAACTGTCGCCCGTTTGAATGGGGAGCTGACATCGTAGTTCATTCTACTACCAAATATATGGACGGACACGCTACAAGCGTAGGTGGCTGTATCGTAGATAGCGGTAATTTTGACTGGGATGCTCACGCAGAAAAATTCCCGGGACTTTGTACTCCGGACGAGTCTTACCACGGACTGACTTACACGAAAGCATTTGGCAAAGGTGCCTATATCACCAAAGCAACCGCGCAACTGATGCGTGACCTCGGCAGCATCCAAAGCCCGCAAAACTCTTTCTTATTGAATCTGGGACTTGAGACACTGCACCTGCGTATGCCTCAACACTGCCGTAACGCACAGAAAGTGGCCGAATATCTTTCTAAAAATGAGAAAGTAGCTTGGGTAAACTATTGTGGTCTGCCGGACAACAAATATTACAGCCTGGCACAGAAATATATGCCGAACGGTTCTTGCGGAGTTATCTCCTTCGGTCTGAAAGGCGGACGTGATGTGTCTATCAAGTTTATGGATTCACTGGAATTCATCGCTATCGTTACTCACGTAGCTGATGCACGCAGTTGCGTGCTCCATCCGGCAAGCCATACTCACCGCCAGTTGACGGATGAGCAACTAATGGAAGCCGGTGTACGTCCGGACCTGATCCGCCTATCGGTAGGTATCGAAAATGCGGATGATATCATTGCTGATATCGAACAGGCTTTGAACGCATAACAATACCGTAAAGGTATCAAATACTAAGAGAAGGCACGGGAAATCTTTCATTCACGTGCCTTTTTATTTTATCACAAAAAATAGAAAACCTACTTGCTATAGGTAGAAAACTTGTTCTCTCCTAGAAGAAAAGTTCTTTTTCTCATAGAGCAAACTAAAATCAGAACTTGCGGTTATAGTTTTCTTCCCCAAAAGATACATTTTCCTGCCAGGACAAGCAAGTTTAATCCCTATGAAAAGGAAGTTTGATTACGATTCAGTTACTATCACCGTTTCTTTACTTTATATCCTTTCAAGGTAAAACCTACTTCAAACAAATTCAAAAGGGCTATCCGGATGTTATCTTCAATATAGGTTCCCATAGTATCATATTTCGCAAAGTAGACGGGAAGCAGCCTGTTATTCCTCCTATAGCTTTCATCCGGTGTTTTACCGGTAAAACGTTCTTTCTTCTTCACTCCCCAACGAACGGTTTTACTGCAAGGGAGAGGTATACCGATCGTCAACACTTTTTCTTTTGTTGCCGTATCGGTGATTCCATGTTTCCGGATACTGATATGGCTGGCTCCCAAATAAGTGCCGATATAAAGGACAACGGTCAGCGTCCAATCGTCCAAAGCCTCATCGGTTTGAATGCCATTTACCAAATCAGAGAAATAGTTCTCAACCATTTCTTTGTCAAAACTGTTTAGTTCGGGCCATTCACATTTTTCAAACAACTGATGCACATTGACAGGAACCAGTAAAGTGGTTATTTCTAATTGATATTTCATTCATTTCATTTTTATACCATTGCATTTTAAATCGTCTCAAATATCTTACCGACTATAAATATACAATTTTATCAAATCAAATGCTAAAGAACAGAGCTTTTTTATCCAACCACTTTCTAAAAAGAAAAGACTGTTTGACATGCCCTCACTTATATAAATAGGGTTTATCAAACAGTCCTTTCCTTTCGAGTTATCATTCGTTTTTTCCAGTGAAGGACGTTATCGTTTCCAGCCTTTACGGCATTTCAGTCTCCACTTGGAATTTACGGCTTACTTTCATTAAGTTGATGGTGTAAGTGACTACGTTCTGTGCTTCCTGAACCATCGTGAGATATACCATGCTAACCCGGATGCTTCCTGATTGGCTTTGGATACGTTGCAGTTCCTTACGTTTCAATAGCGAAAGCTGTCCGTTGAGGTCGTTGGCACGGCGGATTTCTTCTTCCAGATTGTTGTACTCGTTGTTTTCCATTTTCTTACGGCATTGCTGAATCAGATATGTAATATCTTCGGCAACATCGCTGAATTCACCTTTCTGAATGGCATCCAATGGGTTGAAGTTGTTGTCGGTATGTTCCAGGCAAGGTTCGCAGAGACGAGAAATACTGTAAACCAGTTCGCTGGCAAAGTCGTTGCCTTGATAGTAATAAAGTCCCTTTTCGAGTACGGTGTTGTTGTCGAGGCGGCACATGGCTACGGTGCCGGAACGTTTCATCTGTTTGATGAGCTGTTTTTCAAATTTTGTGGAACCCATAGCACGACGCAGTCCTCGAAGATTTTCGTGGAGGAAAGAAGTGACGGTCAGTTCGAAGTTGGTTTCTGCATATTCCAGCACTTTGGAAAGTTCTTCGCGGGTGTGCTTACGCATCAGTTGCAGGGCTTCTGTGCTGTCTGTGGCTTGCATAAGTTGCTTCAGAGTTTCGTTACCTTGTTCTTTCGCTTTGCGTTTTTTGTACATCACTTGGCTACGGATCAGGATGAATACAGCTATACCGATGAGTGCGATGATAGAGATATTTCCTCCATAATGAAGTACGAGGGCTACGAAGAAACAGATGGTGAAGGCAGCTCCGGCAGTGATGAACCAGCCACCGATGACGCTTAATACGCCGGTAATACGATAAACGGCAGAATCACGTCCCCAGGCACGGTCGGCCAAGGAGGTACCCATAGCTACCATGAAGGTTACGTAGGTGGTAGAAAGAGGAAGTTTCAGGGAAGTTCCCAAGGCGATGAGCAGCCCCGCTAATACTAGGTTGACAGAAGCGCGGACAAGGTCGAAAGCTGCTCCGTCGGCAATGATGGCTTCGTCTTTGCGGAAGCGGGAGTCAAACCATTCTTTGCTGCCACTTGGCATAATGCGGGAGATTCCGTTGGCAAGTGTCATACTGATGCGGACTACTGTACGGGCAATCGGGGTACTTCCGAATGTTTCTTCTCCTTCATCTTGACGGGAAAGGTCGACGGATGTTTTAATTACAGCATGTGCCTTTTTAGAAGTACAGAGGGCGTAGACCATAACGGCTCCGGCTCCGATAAGGAAATACCACGGGGTTTTGGCGGGTCCCAGCAGAGAGGTCATCAGGAAGCCGTTCGGATTTCCTCCTCCGTTGGCGGTATAGTCCATAAAAGAGGAGAAGCCTGCGAGGGGAACACCGATGAAGTTGACAAGGTCGTTGCCGGCAAAAGCGAGAGCGAGGGCGAAGGTGCCCATCAATACAATGACTTTGAAAACGTTGATTTTCATCCAGTGAAGGATTTGCATCAGTACGGTGAAGAACACGAAGAAGACGGCGATTAACATCAATGTGTTGTCTTGTATCCAGTGTTTGTTTTCGGGGGTCATGAAGGAGCTGTCTTTCAGTCCTTTGATAAGCATGAAATAGATGATGGCGGTAGCGGCTACACCTCCGAAAAGGGCAATGCTGTATTTCATCTTTTTCGTATAGTTGAAGGTGAATATCACACGGGCCAGCCATTGTACGATCATTCCGAAGAAGAAGGCGATGGCGACGGATACGAAAATGGCCATGATGACGGAAAGGGCTTTGTCGGTGTTTATGAGGTCGCCCAAACCGAGGGTATCGCTATTATGTACTTTGATAAGTGAGAGGGCGAAGGTTCCTCCGAGTAGTTCAAAGACTAATGAAACGGTAGTGGAGGTGGGCATACCCATGGAGTTAAATACGTCCAGCAGTACTACGTCGGTCAGCATGACGGCTAACAGGATGCACATGATTTCGGCAAAGTAGAAGTGCTCGGGCTGGTAGATGCCGTGCCGGGCTATGTCCATCATGCCATTGGATAGGGAGGCGCCAATAAATATACCGACGCCGGCTATGAAAAGGATGGTTTTAAACGAAGCGGCTTTGGCACCTACCGCGGAGTTTAAGAAGTTGACTGCGTCATTGCTGACTCCGACTATCAAATCGAAGACGGCAAGGACGAAGAGGAAGATGATAATGCATAAATAAATAGTCTCCATAAATAATATGTGTATGTTGTTTCCAGTTGCAAAGGACGGGATTTGACGTTGCAGGGAGGTGTCATACATGTTACAATTGTATTACAATCATCTTTCTTTTGTCTTGAAACAAAAGAAAGAAGCAAAGAAAAATTCAAGGCTGACTTTTTTCTCCTACTCGCTTCCTTCACTTCGCTAAAGGGCAGAAACTCGCTACGCTCAAACAGTCTGCCCTTCTTGACGCTACGTTACGGGCGCTCGCTTGACGGAGAAAAAAGTAGGCCGGGAAACCATGCGGGGTGCAGGTCATTGTGATCGTATGTACGATGGGGGGACTGGGGTATGGTTGTAATGATGTGTTTTCCGCAGCATAGTTGCTGCGGAAAGGATTTGATGTTAGTTGTTAGTTTTGTTTAGCCAGTCGTAGAAGGTGTATTGGGCTCGGACGGCAGGGGTGCCGGGTGTTCTTTTTTTGAATATGTTTTGCAGCTTATCATCTACCCAGCAGGCTTTTTGGTTGTCGGCAAGCTGGATATTAAGCATTTCGATCAGGCTGTCACGCAGGTCGGGGGCAAGAACGGGGGTGATGGCTTCGATGCGGCGGTAGAGGTTACGGCGCATCCAGTCGGGAGAGCCCATGAATACTTTGGGGGTGCCGTCGTTGCCGAAGTACCAGATGCGGGCGTGTTCGAGGAAACTGTCTACAATACGGGTGACACGGATGTTACGACTGTATGACTGTCCGGGGATAAGACAACAGATACCACGGACGATAAGGTCGATTTGTACACCGTGTTCGGAGGCTTCGTAGAGGCGGTCTATCATGGTAGGGTCTTGGAGGGCGTTCATTTTTAGGATGATGCGTCCTTGCTTGCCTTCGTCTGCAAGGGATATTTCGCGGTCGATCAGGCGGTTCAATTCGGGAATGAGGTTGAAACGGGCTACCAAAAGGGTGGTGAACTTCGGGTCTTCTTTTCCTTGCAGGGTACGGAAGAGGTTATAGAGGTCGGCCACTATTTCTTTACGACAGGTGAAAAGACCGCAATCGGCGTAAAGGGTGGCGGTTTTTTCGTTAAAGTTGCCGGTGCTGATGTAGGCGTAGCTGGGGATTTTCTCACCGTTTAATCCGCGACGACGGATCAAGGCTACTTTAGCGTGCACTTTCAAACCAGGGATGCTGTAGATTATCTTGATACCGGCGGCTTGCATCATTTCGGCGGTGGCAAGGTTGTTTTCTTCATCAAAGCGGGCTTTCAGTTCCACAAATACGGTGACTTTCTTGCCGTTTTGGGCGGCGGCTATCAGGGTGTTGATGACGGCGGAGTTTTCCGCTACGCGGTATTGAGTTACCATGATTTCACGGGTTTCCGGGTTGTGCACGGCTTCATACAGGAAGTGGATAAAGTGCTCGAAAGAGTGATAAGGGTAATATAATAATAGGTCCTTTTTGGCGACGTAATTGAAAATGGATTCTTTCTCATCGAGGACGGTCAGCTTCATCGGCTTCGGTTTTTCGAGGCTATGAAGGGATTTGTTCGGGTTGGGAAGATGGCGCAGGTCTTCGAGGTTCAAATGCTTATCACCGGGGACAAGTTCGTCACGCTGAATACGGAAGGCATCCACAAGGAAGTCCAGGAATTCAGAAGGCATAGCACGGTCGTAGACAAAACGGCAGACGTCACCGATCTTGCGTTTCTTCACTTTCTTCTTGAGTTGGGCGACGAGGTCGGCACTGCTGGCGGTGTCGTCAATCAGTATATCAGCATCACGGGAGATTTTGATGCAGTAGCTGGAGTCGACATCGTAGCCGGGGAAGATCAGGTTGAGGTTTGCCTTGATGATGTCTTCGGTAAACATCAAATAATGATTTTTCTCGCGAGACGGAAGTTCGATGAAGCGGGGCACTTTGGCGTAGGGTTGTTTCATCACAAAGTAAAGGGGTTGTCGGAAGTCTGTTACATTTGGCCTTGCTGCTTCCATACCTACTTTTATACCTTCTCCGTCATTTCTTTCATTTATGCACTCTCCGGTATATTTTTCTATATTTTCTTTAGTTTCTTCTCCTTTGTTTTTTTCTTCTTTCTTCGGATAGACTCGTATTGCCAGGTAAAGGCGGTTATCCCGCAGGAAGGAGACAATTTTATCTTTGGATACAGGCACAGGTTGCAGGTAGGGAAAGATTTCCTCCCGGAAAAAGTCTTTGATAAACTGTTGGTGGAACGGTTCTACATGGTTGTCCTGATAAAAGATGATATGATTTTTGCGCAGGGCAGGCAGTATTTTTTGTTCATAGATGCGTACACGGTCATCCAGCTGGCGGGTGACTTCTTTATTTATTTCCTCTACCAGTTCGCGGGCTGACTGTACGGTTTCTTCATCGCTTTCCGTAGCGCCGGAAGCAACAGCTTTATGGTCGGCTACACGGATTTTGTAAAACTCTTCGAGGTTGGAAGAGTAGATAGAGATGAAGTTGATACGTTCGTAAAGCGGCAGACGCTCGTCCAGAGCCTCCAACAATACGCGATAATTGAATGAGAGCCAACTTATATCTCGCTTGAAATAATTATATTTGCTTTCCATGTGCTTTAAGATTTTTCCAAATATAGTATCTTTGTGGGATTAAACAAAGAATTTTATGACAAGAATTGGATTATTATCTGATACTCACGCTTACTGGGATGAGAAATACCTGAAATATTTTGAACCGTGCGACGAAATCTGGCACGCCGGAGACATCGGTTCGCTGGAAGTAGCGGAAAAGTTAGCCGCATTCCATCCATTCCGGGCGGTGTACGGAAACATTGACGGACAGGAAATCAGAAAACTGTATCCTCAAATAAATCGTTTCACGGTGGATGGTGCGGAAGTACTGATAAAACATATCGGCGGTTATCCGGGAAAGTATGATCCTTCCATCATCGGTAGTCTGATGACGCGACCGCCCAAGCTTTTTATCAGCGGACATTCGCATATATTAAAGGTGAAGTATGATAAAACGCTGGATATGTTACATATCAATCCGGGAGCTGCAGGTATGTCTGGTTTCCATAAGGTGCGGACTTTGGTGCGTTTTGTTATCAATCAAGGGGCGTTTCAAGACTTGGAAGTTATCGAACTGGCGGACAAATAAAATAAATGTCCCCGCCTGACTGAAAAATTATTTTAAAATTTTGCCACGTCGGAATTCTTTCCGACCTTTGCACACTGTTAATGAATAACTCAGACGAACATGAAAGGAATTATTCTGGCCGGTGGTAGTGCCACCCGACTTTATCCGCTTTCCAAAGCGATTTCCAAACAAATCATGCCTGTGTATGACAAGCCGATGATTTACTATCCATTGTCGACACTGATGTTGGCAGGAATACGCGAAGTGTTGATTATTTCGACTCCACGTGACTTGCCTATGTTCCGGGATTTGCTGGGAACGGGTGAGGAGCTGGGTATGTCTTTCTCCTATAAAATACAGGAACAACCTAACGGACTGGCACAGGCTTTCGTATTGGGAGCCGATTTCCTGAACGGTGAACCGGGCTGTCTGATTCTTGGGGATAATATGTTTTACGGACAAGGCTTTTCTGCCATGCTCCGCCGGGCTGCCAATATAGAAAAAGGCGCCTGCATCTTCGGCTACTATGTAAAAGACCCGCGCGCATACGGTGTAGTGGAATTTAACGAACAAGGGAAAGTTATTTCACTGGAAGAAAAACCGGAAGTACCAAAAAGTAATTATGCCGTTCCCGGACTCTATTTCTATGATGCCAGTGTGACGGAAAAAGCAGCAGCTCTTCGTCCTTCAGCACGTGGAGAATATGAGATTACAGACCTGAATCGCCTGTATCTGGAAGAAGGCACATTGAAAGTGGAACTCTTCGGCCGCGGATTCGCATGGCTGGATACGGGTAACTGCGACAGTCTGCTAGAAGCATCCAACTTCGTGGCTACTATTCAGAACCGGCAAGGTTTCTACGTTAGTTGTATTGAAGAAATCGCCTGGCGTCAGGGATGGATTCCGACGGAGCAATTGCTTCTGTTAGGTCAACAACTCGAAAAGACCGAGTATGGAAAGTATCTTATCGAATTGGCAAAACAATCCTAAAATCAACATAATAGAATAAAATATGAAAACTTATCTAGTGACCGGTGCCGCAGGATTTATCGGGGCAAATTACATCAAATACATCTTGGCCAAACATAACGACATCAAAGTCGTGATATTGGATGCTTTGACGTATGCAGGTAACTTAGGAACGATTGCCAAAGACATCGACAACGAACGCTGCGTCTTTATCAAAGGAGACATTTGTAGCCGTGATGTGGTAGACGGTCTTTTTGCTGAGTATCGTTTTGATTATGTGGTGAATTTCGCTGCCGAAAGTCACGTTGACCGCAGCATTGAAAATCCGCAACTGTTTCTGATTACCAACATTCTCGGAACACAGAACTTATTGGATTGTGCACGCCGCGCATGGGTAATGGGAAAAGATGAACAAGGATACCCTACCTGGAGAAAAGGTGTACGCTATCATCAGGTATCCACCGACGAAGTGTATGGTTCACTGGGAGCCGAAGGGTATTTCACAGAAACAACCCCGCTTTGTCCTCACAGCCCGTACAGTGCCTCTAAGACTAGCGCAGACATGGTAGTGATGGCTTACCATGATACTTATAAAATGCCGGTAACAATTACCCGCTGCTCAAACAACTATGGGCCGTATCACTTCCCGGAAAAATTGATTCCGTTGATTATCAAGAATATCCTCGAAGGAAAACATCTCCCCGTCTACGGTGACGGCAGTAATGTACGTGACTGGCTTTATGTAGAAGATCACTGCAAAGCGATTGATCTCGTTGTACGTGAAGGTAAAGACGGAGAAGTGTACAACGTTGGCGGACATAACGAGAAAACAAACCTCGAAATCGTAAAACTGACTATTTCAACTATCCACCGTCTGATGGCAGAGAAGCCCGAATATCGCCAGGTTCTCAAAAAGAAGGTGAAAGACGAAAACGGAAATATTTCGATCGACTGGATCAATGAAGATCTGATTACGTTCGTTAAAGACCGTCTGGGACATGACCAACGTTACGCCATCGATCCTACAAAGATTACAAATGCTTTAGGATGGTATCCCGAAACAAAATTCGAAGTCGGTATCGTAAAGACAATCGAATGGTACTTGGCCAACCAGGCTTGGGTGGAAGAAGTTACCAGCGGAGATTATCAGGGTTACTACGAAAAGATGTATGGGAAATGATTCTCAACTTACCAACATTCCTATTGCAATAAGAACACCCATAAACAGCATATTACGTGAAGTCTCGCCTAATATGCTGTTTAATTTTTTACCACTATATATTTTCACCATCCGTTTCCAGGTGAGGAAATGAGGAATCAAATAGAGTTGCGGAAGAAGAGCGGCTAAAAAATGACCTTCACGAAGGAAACACAGACAGAGAAGAGAAGCTGTAACACCCAGCATCAAATAAAAATAGCGGCCGAACTTCTCACCGAAACGAACGATTACCGTTCTTTTTCCACTGCGCGCATCCGCTTCCCGGTCACGATAGTTATTGACTACCAGTAGCGTATCAATCAATAGTCCACAAATCAGAGAGGCGATAGTGACATCCGGCGTCCATGTTAGCGCTTGCACGTAATATGTTCCGCCAACAGGCACAAATCCAAAGAAGACAATCACCAGTACATCTCCCCAGCCGTTGTAAGAAAGAGGATAAGGGCCGGTGGTATAAAGAAAAGCGAATAATACACAAAGCACTCCTACGACAATCAGTTCCCATCCGGCAAAGAAAAGTAATGTGCAACCGATGAGACAGGCAAGAGCAACCGTAATAATAATCCCGGTTTTCATCGCTTGCGGAGAAATCCATCCCTGTGCACAAGCACGTTCGGGTCCCAGGCGATCTTCCCGATCTGTCCCTTTGAGGAAGTCGAAAAGGTCATTGATGAAATTAGCGGCAATTTGCATCAGACTTGCGAACAGACAGCAGATCAGTGCCGGCAACCAGTGAAAATGCCCGTCCATCGCAGCGAGAGCTGTACCTATCAGAACAGGGGTAACGGCTCCTGTAAGAGTTTTGGGACGTGCAGCTAATATCCATGCTTGTAGCGAGTTACGCTTTACTTCTTCCATACTTTAATATATTATAAAGAGTTTTGACGGACAAAGATACATGATTTTTCGTATCTTTGCACCCCAGAAAACTTCAAACTAAGAGAAGATGAAGAAAATAAATGCTCCTGTGATGGAGAAAATAAATACCCTATTGATGAAAAGAATAAATACCCCATTGATGAAGAAAACGATTTATCCACTGACGAAGAAAACAATCTACCCTGTTATCCTGTTGGCATTGCTTTTGCTTGTTTCCTGCAAGTCGAAAAAGAATATGGTGGCTAGCTTGCCACGCCCTGTCTTACATACTGATTCCATTTATCCGGATACGACTAACGCCATTGCCGGACTGTTCGCTCCCGACCACTCGAAACTCAAAGCACTGGCTGTTTCTAAAAACAAAAAGCAACATACAAAGAAAAAGGAGACTGATACCGACGCGTACGAATCCGACCGGATGCTCCGTGGAACCCAAATAACCTCTTCCAGCGTAGATGTGTCATCTGTTTATACAGGAGTGGATCGTGTAGTAAAATACGACTTCACCCACCGCGATGTACCTGAAGCTTTTGAAGGTTTCCGCATCGCTTTTATTTCCGATTTACATTACAAAAGCCTGCTGAAAGAGAAAGGATTGAACGATCTTGTCCGTCTATTGATTGCCCAAAAAGCAGATGTTCTTTTGATGGGTGGTGATTATCAGGAAGGTTGCGAATATGTAGAACCTTTGTTTTCCGCACTGGCACGTGTAAAGACACCAATGGGAACCTATGGAGTGATGGGTAATAATGATTACGAACGTTGCCACGACGATATTGTGAACACAATGAAACATTACGGTATGCGTCCGTTAGAACACGAAGTGGACACGCTGCGTAAAGATGGCCAGCAGATTATTATCGCCGGAGTGCGCAATCCTTTCGATCTGGGGCGCAACGGAGTATCACCCACTTTAGCACTCTCTCCCAAAGATTTTGTCATCTTACTAGTTCATACGCCGGATTACATAGAAGATGTTTCAGTAGCCAATACAGACCTCGCTCTCGCAGGACATACACACGGCGGACAAGTCCGTGTATTCGGAGTCGCCCCGGCACTGAACTCACACTACGGCAATCGTTTTATCACCGGACTGGCATATAATACAGCAAAAATACCTTTGATTATAACAAACGGAATAGGGACTTCAAAGTTACCGATCCGTGTCGGTGCTCCGGCAGAAATCATCGTCATTACTCTTCATCGATTGACAGAGTAAGGTATCGTAACTTGGTACAATAAAAAACAGAAATAGCAGCATCATACACTTTTCTGATACGACTTTCTGTAATACACCACACTTTTAGGGTATAACTTTTTGTTAAATACCACACTTTTAGGGTACGACTTTTTGCTATTATCCTTTTTAGTGCTTACATTTGTACCTATAAGTAGCTGACAATAAAAGAAAGAAGTATGAGAAGAAATGCAATGCAACAATTGTACGATTGGAAAGAAAAGTCTACACGAAAGCCTTTGATTATTCGCGGAGCCCGTCAGGTAGGAAAGACATGGCTTATGAAAGAGTTTGCGGCTACTGCTTACAAACAGTTTGCCTACATCAACTTCGAAGACAATGAAGTGATGAAAGAGGTTTTTCAAAAAGATTTTGATATCGAACGTATTTTGATGGCTATCCAGTTAGTAACCGGAAAAGTAGTAGATACAGATACCTTAATTCTTTTTGACGAACTTCAGGAAGCCCCACGCGGCTTGACAGCCATGAAATATTTCCTGGAGAAAGCGCCACAGTATCATGTTATTGCAGCTGGTTCTTTACTGGGCATCGCTATGCATCAAAATGACTCTTTCCCGGTGGGAAAAGTCGATTTTATAGACCTATATCCACTTTCTTTTTCCGAGTTTTTAGAAGCTATCGGACAAGAGTCTTTTGTCAGCTTGCTTGCAAAGCAAGATTGGAACCTCATTTCTACCTTCCGTTCTAAATTCACCGACTTCCTTAAACAGTATTATTTCGTAGGAGGAATGCCCGAAGTAGTCAATGCATTTATTGAGCATAAGGACTATACCGAAGTCCGCCAGTTGCAACAAAACATACTGGATTCTTATGACCGTGATTTTTCCAAACACGCTCCTATTGCCGAAGTCCCTAGGATTCGTATGGTGTGGCGTTCGGTTCCTGCACAACTGGCTAAAGAAAATCGCAAATTCATTTATGGAGTTATAAAAGAAGGAGCAAGAGCCAAGGATTTTGAACTGGCCATAGAATGGCTGATAGATGCCGGTCTTATTTATAAAGTAAACCGGGTAAAGAAAGGTGGAATACCTTTATCGGCCTACGAAGATTTTTCCGCATTCAAACTGTTTATGCTAGACACCGGATTAATGGGAGCAATGAGCGGACTCCCCCCACAAGCATTATTGGAAGGCAATGTTTTATTTACCGATTATAAAGGAGCAATTACCGAACAATATGTGTTACAACAACTGAAATCAGTGAAAGGCTTGAATATCTATTACTGGTCTTCAAATACTTCCAAAGGAGAATTGGATTTCCTTTTGCAAAAAGAAATCTGTATTATTCCGGTCGAAGTGAAAGCTGAAGAAAATTTACAGTCGAAAAGTCTGCGTTCTTTTGTTGAAAAGAATCCAGAACTACATGGCATCCGTTTTTCCATGTCAGATTATCGGGAACAAGAGTGGCTAACAAATTATCCGTTATATTCTGCCGGATATGTATTTTAATATATTCAAAGGCGTATATTATCTTTCTTGATAGCCTCCCAAGCCCTCGGATGTAGGAAGTAACGAATATCTTTCCCTGCACTCAAGGCTTCCCGAATAAAAGTGGAACTGATTTCAAAAACAGGGGAATGAACAAGACGCACGGTTTCCGGCAATTCCTCTTCTTTTACAGGAAAGCCGGGACGAGGATAAATGAGGAGTTGATTCTCTTTAATGATGCGTTCGGACTGATACCAGCGTCCAAAACGTTCCCAATTATCGGAACCGATAATGAAATAAAATTCCCGGTCGGGATACGCTTCACGGAGTTTCTCCAGTGTATATACGCTATACGAAGGACGGGGCAAATGAAATTCAAAGTCCGAAGCTCGAAAACGAGGATAATCACTGATGGATAACTCCACTAAGTTAAGACGAAGCTCGTCGCTCCATAACTCTGCCTTCGTTTTCAAAGGATTCTGCGGACTTACCATAAACCATATTTCATCCACCCCTTCATACTCACAAAGGTAATTGGCTAAAGCGAGATGCCCGATATGAATCGGATTGAATGACCCGCTGAAGATTCCGGTTTTTCTTGTTTTAACTTGATTCATTTTCCGCTATTCTTTCTTGCTTTATTTTCTTTCTCCACTTCGGTAAAACAATAGCTTGTCTGATTGTGAGAAGTAGCGCAATGCCGCTTATGAACCATTGTTGAAAATAAAGGCATACAATAAAAGCAAGAAGATTCATCACACCGGTGACGGCACACAAATACATCCATTTTCGGGTGTTACAATTCTTCTTGTACATTCTCAAGTCTTATTCTTCGGCTAAAAACTCTTTGATTACTTTCAACGCTTCTGCCTTTGCAGCTTCCAAATCGTCATTGACAATCACACAATCAAATTGCGGAGCAAACCCCAATTCATATTCCGCCTTAGCAATACGGCTTTCAATGATTTCCGGGGCATCCGTTCCGCGTCCTTCCAACCGGCAACGCAATTCTTCCACCGAAGGCGGTTGAATGAACACTGACAACGCACGGTCACCATAAAATTTCTTGATATTACATCCACCTACCACATCAACGTCAAACACAACATTCTGACCTGCTTCCAGTTGCTTTTCCACTTGTGCCTTCAACGTTCCGTAATAACGGTCCTTATATACTTCCTCATACTCCAAAAATTCGTTGTTCTCAATGCGACAACGGAATTCCTCCGGCGTAAGAAAGAAATATTCCACTCCGTGCTGCTCCGTCCCACGCGGAGGACGGCTGGTAGCAGAAATAGAAAATGCAAGATTCAAATTCTGCGTCAGCAGATAATTGATAATAGTAGATTTGCCCGAACCTGACGGGGCAGAGAAAATAATTAGTTTACCGGTCATTATTAAAGTTTATTTGACATTAAGTTATTTACGATTAGACGATTTACGATGTACGATTGATATTACTTTTTGAATTTATAAATATCCAAATGTGCACACAATTATTTCGCAATACTAACTTCAATCGTACATCGTAAGTCGTCTAATCGTAAATGAATTATCGTAAATGAATTTATTGTGAGTAAATTACATCACGTTCAACACCTGCTCCTTAATCTGCTCCAACTCGTCTTTCATCTGAACAACGATTTTCTGCATTTCGGCATGATTGGACTTGCTACCTAACGTATTGATTTCCCGACCCATTTCCTGGGCGATAAAACCAAGTTTCTTACCTTGTCCGTTACCGCTTTCCATTGTACTGATGAAATATTTCAGATGGTTGCTAAGGCGTTGTTTTTCTTCATTGACATCCAGTTTCTCAATGTAGTAGATCAATTCCTGCTCCAAGCGGTTCTTGTCGTAATCCACACTTAATGTCTTTTCGAGAGCATCCGTGATGCGTTCTTTCACTTTTTCCACACGTTCTTTTTCGTAAGGAGCAATCTTTTCGAGCAGGCTTGAGATATTGGCGATCTTTTCACGGAACTTCTTTTCCAGTGCAGCACCTTCCTGTTTGCGGAAATCTACCAGATGACTGATAGCATCGAGCACAGTGGCATGCACCATTTTCCATTCCTCTTCGGTCAGTTCCTGGATTTCCGTTTTAGTCATCACATCCGGCATACGGAGCAATGTCTGAAACCAGTCGGCAGGAACAGGAATACCAAGATTCTGCGAGATTGCCAAAATCTGTTTGTAGTAACCTTCCACCAATACTTGATTGATAGGAGTCGCATTTTCTGCCGTCTCTTTCTTCTCGATCCACAGGCTGAAATCGACCTTTCCACGTTCCAGCACTTTAGAAATCTCATTACGGATTTCAATCTCTTTTTCACGATACGCCGGAGCGATGCGAGTGGATAAATCCATTGCCTTGCTGTTGAGCGACTTGATTTCTACATTTATTTTTTTATCAGGAAGTTCGGCCGTAGCTTTGCCGTATCCTGTCATAGACTGTATCATAACCTTAAAGTTTTGTGCAAAAGTACACGAATATTTTAAGAATTGGAAATAATCATGTAAATTTGCGACAATTTAATAAGCTGATTTTTATGTCGTGTATACTGAATATTGAAACCTCTACCACTGTTTGCTCGGTAGCGGCCAGTCAAGACGGACAGACGATTTTTGTGAAAGAAGATTTGAAAGGCCCTTCACACGCCGTGTCTTTAGGAGTTTTTGTAGATGAAGCGTTGTCTTTCATAGACAGTCATGCCATCCCTTTGGATGCAGTCGCAGTGAGCTGCGGGCCGGGTTCTTACACCGGACTTCGAATCGGGGTTTCTATGGCGAAAGGAGTTTGTTACGGACGTAACGTCCCATTGATCGGTATTCCGACGCTGGAAGTATTGACTGTTCCGGTGTTGTTGTATCACGACTTGCCCGAGGACGCTTTGCTTTGTCCGATGATCGACGCCCGCCGCATGGAAGTATACGCAGCCGTTTATGACCGCAGACTTCAGGTGAAACGTGCAGTAGCTGCCGATATTGTAGACGAAAACTCTTACTTGGAGTTTCTGAACGAGCAGCCGGTTTATTTTTTTGGAAACGGGGCCGACAAATGCCGCGAACAGATCACGCATCCGAACGCACATTTTATCGACAATATTCACCCGTTGGCTAAAATGATGTTCCCGCTGGCAGAAAAAGCAATAGCCGACGAAGATTATAAAGACGTGGCTTACTTCGAACCTTTCTACTTGAAAGAATTCGTTGCTTCCATGCCAAAAAACTTCTTTAATTTTTAATTTTAAACTTTCAATTAAATAAATGCAATACAATACTCAACAGAAAAGAATGCCGCTTCCCGAATACGGGCGTAGCATCCAGAACATGGTAGATTATGCGTTGACCATTCAGGATCGTGCAGAACGTCAGCGTTGTGCCAACACCATCATCAACATTATGGGAAATATGTTCCCCCATTTGCGTGATGTACCCGACTTCAAGCACAAGCTCTGGGATCATCTGGCTATCATGTCCGGTTTTGAGCTGGATATTGACTACCCGTATGAAATCATCCGTAAGGACAACCTGGTGACCCGTCCGGATCCGATCCCCTACTCCACTGCCCGTATGCGTTATCGCCACTACGGACGCACACTGGAAGTGCTGATAAAGAAAGCAATCGAATTCCCCGAAGGAAACGAAAAGAGAAACCTGATTGCCCTCATCTGCAACCACATGAAGAAGGACTACCTGGCATGGAACAAAGATACAGTGGACGACAAAAAGATCGCCGAAGACCTGTACGAACTCTCCAACGGGGAACTCCAAATGACTGACGATATCGTCCGGCTGATGGCAGAACGCCTGAACCAGAACTATCGTCCGAAGACGAACTATACCAACAATCGTCAGAACAACAAGAGAAGATACTAAGAAAATAGGAAATAAGTATTAAGTATTAATCGCAGCCATTTGTTGGCACTGGTTGGATTTCTTTTACTTATTTACTTAGCGTGCGATACCGTACGGTTAATACTTAATACTTGATACTTAATACTTTAATCACACTTAATACTTAAAAAATTAATGGCTTCATTTGTAATCGAAGGAGGACATCGGCTTTGCGGAGAAATTCACCCGCAAGGAGCTAAAAACGAAGTTTTGCAGATAATCTGTGCCACATTGCTAACCGCAGAGGAAGTAACGGTGAACAATATACCTGACATTCTTGATGTCAACAACTTGATTCAGCTCTTGCGCGAGATGGGAGTGACGGTTGCAAAGAAAGGCATTGATTCTTATAGTTTTAAAGCAGAGAATGTAGACTTGGCTTATCTGGAAAGCGATGAGTTTTTAAAGAAATGCTCCAGCCTGCGAGGCTCTGTCATGCTGATTGGGCCTATGGTGGCACGTTTCGGCAAAGCGTTGATATCCAAGCCGGGAGGAGATAAAATCGGTCGCCGCCGTTTGGATACTCACTTTGTAGGTATTCAGAATTTAGGAGCGGACTTCCGTTATGATGAAGGACGGGGCATTTATGAAATCACAGCCGACAGACTTCAAGGAAGCTATATGCTGCTGGACGAAGCATCCGTCACCGGAACAGCCAATATCGTAATGGCTGCCGTGCTTGCCAAAGGCACTACTACCATCTACAACGCTGCCTGCGAACCTTACGTGCAACAACTCTGCCGGTTGCTCAACCGGATGGGAGCGAAAATCAGCGGAATTGCCTCCAACCTGCTTACTATTGAAGGTGTGGAAGAATTGCATGGCGCGCAACACACCGTATTGCCCGATATGATTGAAGTCGGCAGTTTTATCGGTATGGCAGCCATGACAAAAAGCGAAATTACCATCAAGAACGTTTCTTACGAGAACCTTGGAATCATCCCCGAGAGCTTCCGCCGCCTGGGCATCAAACTCGAACAGAGAGGAGATGACATTTATGTTCCCGCACAGGAAACCTACCAGATAGAATCATTCATCGACGGCTCCATCATGACGATAGCCGACGCCACCTGGCCGGGACTGACTCCCGACTTGCTTAGTGTGATGCTCGTTGTAGCCACACAAGCCAAAGGGAGCGTACTGATCCATCAGAAGATGTTCGAAAGCCGCCTGTTCTTTGTGGACAAGCTAATCGATATGGGTGCACAGATCATCCTCTGCGACCCTCACCGTGCCGTAGTCATCGGACACAATCATGGCTTCAAGTTGCGCGGTGCCCGCCTGACTTCACCGGATATACGTGCCGGTATCGCCCTTCTGATTGCCGCCATGAGTGCCGAAGGAACCAGTACCATTAGTAACATCGAACAGATAGACCGTGGTTATCAGAACATCGAAGGACGTCTGAACGCTATCGGAGCCAGAATCACCCGAATATGATAAAGAAAGAAGAAGTATATAAGATAGGATTATTCAATAAGCCGCATGGTATTCACGGCGAATTGCAGTTTACGTTTACCGACGACATTTTCGACCGTGTAGACTGCGATTATCTGATATGCCTGCTCGACGGTATTTTCGTGCCCTTCTTCATTGAAGAATACCGTTTCCGTTCCGACTCCACCGCTTTGGTAAAACTGGAAGGAATAGACACCGCCGAACGTGCCCGAATGTTCACCAACATTGAAGTTTACTTCCCCGTAAAGCATGCGGAAGAAGCGGAAGACGGCGAATTGTCCTGGAACTTCTTTATCGGTTTCCAAATGGAAGACATTCATCACGGACCTCTGGGAGAAGTGATAGATGTAGATAACACTACGGTAAACACCCTTTTTGTGGTTGAAAGAGAAGAAGAGGAACTACTCGTTCCCGCCCAAGAGGAATTTATCGTAGGGATAGACCAGAAACAAAAACTCATCACCGTGGAACTTCCCGAAGGGTTACTCAATCTGGAAGAGTTGGAAGATGACCGATGAGAACAAATAAAACGATGAGCCACTCATCAACTGATAAATAGTAAATAGTAAATCGTAAAATAGTAAATATCCGAGATGCCAAAGAGAAGACGAAGTAAAGCTTTCTGGAAAAATTTCAAGTTCAAGTATAAACTAACGATCGTTAATGAAAATACACTTGAAGAAATTGTCGGACTTCGTGTATCCAAGCTCAATGGACTATCCGTTTTACTTTGCGTGCTGGCAGTGCTTTTCCTGATTGCTTCCTGCATCATTACTTTCACCCCGTTGCGTAATTATCTTCCGGGATATATGAACAGTGAAGTCCGTACACAGATTGTAGATAATGCGCTGCGTGTAGACTCTTTGCAACAAGTGCTCAACAAGCAGAACCTCTACATCATGAACATTCAGGACATTTTCAGCGGGAAAGTGCCTATCGACAGCGTGCAAACGCTTGATTCGCTGACTGCTGCCCGTGAAGACACGTTGATGGAACGAACCAAGCGGGAAGAAGAATTCCGCCGCCAATATGAGGAGAATGAAAAATACAATCTGACCTCCATCACTTCCCAACCGGACGTGACCGGATTGATATTATACCGTCCGACACGAGGCATGGTGTCCGACCACTTCAATGCCGAAAAGAAACATTACGGCACTGACATTGCCGCCAATCCCAACGAAAGCGTACTGGCAACCATGGACGGAACCGTCATCCTTAGTACATACACCGCTGAAACCGGTTATCTGATTGGCGTGCAACACAACCAGGATTTAATTTCGATCTACAAACACTGCGGCTCTCTCCTGAAAAAGGAAGGTGAACGGGTGAAAGGAGGCGAAGCCATCGCCCTGGTAGGAAATAGCGGAACACTTAGTACAGGGCCGCACCTGCACTTCGAACTTTGGTATAAAGGTCATCCGGTGAATCCGGAAAAATACATTGTTTTTTAGATTGTCAATGATGAATGATGAGATATGGCGAGTGATGAGATATAAGTGATAATCAGCGATGATATGTTTGTCAACAAAATAGGAAGAAATAGATAAAATGAATATAGAGACTAATAAAAAGAAAAAACAAATAGCTATTCTAGGCTCCACAGGTTCTATCGGGACGCAGGCTTTGCAAGTCATCGAAGAGCATCCCGACCTGTACGAAGCATACGCACTGACAGCCAACAACCGTGTGGAACTACTGATTGCCCAGGCACGGAAGTTCCAGCCGGAAGTGGTAGTGATAGCCAACGAAGAAAAGTATTCCGAACTGAAAGAAGCATTGAGCGACCTGCCTATCAAGGTGTATGCAGGAACCGACGCTATCTGTCAGATTGTGGAAGCGGGTCCTATTGATATGGTATTGACAGCCATGGTCGGTTATGCCGGACTGAAGCCGACAATCAACGCGATCCGTGCCAAGAAAGCGATTGCGTTGGCAAATAAAGAAACATTGGTAGTAGCAGGTGAACTGATTAACCAGCTGGCACAACAATATCGCACTCCGATTCTGCCGGTAGACTCTGAACACTCCGCCGTTTTTCAGTGTTTAGCGGGAGAAGTGGGCAATCCGATTGAGAAAGTGATATTGACTGCCTCCGGAGGTCCGTTCCGCACTTACACTTTGGAACAATTGAAGTCCGTGACTAAGACACAGGCCTTGAAACATCCCAATTGGGAAATGGGAGCAAAAATCACGATTGACTCTGCTTCTATGATGAATAAAGGTTTTGAAGTGATCGAAGCCAAATGGTTGTTCGGTGTTCAACCCAGTCAGATTGAGGTGGTTGTGCATCCGCAATCAGTCATTCACTCGATGGTGCAGTTTGAAGACGGAGCTGTAAAAGCACAGTTGGGCATGCCCGATATGCGCCTGCCCATCCAGTATGCATTCTCCTATCCCGACCGTATCAGTTCTTCTTTCGACAGGCTCGATTTCTCCAAATGCACGAACCTGACGTTTGAGCAACCCGACACGAAACGTTTCCGCAATCTGGCACTCGCTTACGAAGCGATGTATCGCGGAGGGAACATGCCTTGCATCGTTAATGCCGCCAATGAAGTAGTGGTAGCCTCTTTCCTGAAAGACGGCATCAGCTTCCTCGGCATGAGCGACGTGATAGAAAAAACAATGGAACGGGCCACCTTCATTGCCAACCCGACCTACGATGATTATGTGGCTACCGATGCGGAAGCAAGAAAGATAGCAGCAAGTCTGATATAATTCATTTCGTAGAGGAATAAAGAAAATAGAGAAATTGATTAGTATTAATATAAATTGAAAATAGCCTTTATATCTTCTCTTTGGCAGAGAATCCAGTGAAGGCTTTAAATTGTAAATAGACTATATGGAAACATTTTTGATTCGTGCCCTGCAATTGATTATGAGCTTATCTTTGCTCGTTATCATTCATGAAGGCGGGCATTTTCTTTTTGCCCGTTTGTTTAAGGTGCGTGTAGAAAAATTCTGCTTATTTTTTGACCCCTGGTTCACCCTGTTTAAATTCAAGCCCAAGAAAAGTGACACAGAATATGCAGTAGGTTGGCTGCCATTGGGCGGTTATGTCAAGATAGCCGGTATGATTGACGAGTCGATGGATACCGAGCAGATGAAACAACCCGAACAACCGTGGGAGTTCCGTTCCAAACCGGCGTGGCAACGTCTGCTAATCATGGTGGGTGGCGTACTGTTCAACTTCCTGTTGGCCCTGTTCATCTACTCGATGATTCTATTTGCGTGGGGCGACCAATATATAAAGGTGCAGGAAGCTCCTCTCGGTATGGATTTCAACGAAACGGCCAAATCCGTAGGTTTTCAGGACGGTGATATCCTTCTTTCTGCCGACGGCGTTCCTTTTGAACGTTATGACGGCGATATGTTGAGCCAGATTGCCGACGCCCGCGAAGTAAGCGTTATCCGCAACGGCGCGAAAGCCTCCGTTTATATCCCTGAAGACTTGATGCAACGTCTTCTGGCAGACAGCATCCGTTTTGCCTCCTACCGTTTCCCGTATGTGATAGACAGTGTGATGGTGAATTCTCCTGCCGCACAAGCAGGCATCCAACCAGGCGACAGCATTATCGCCCTGAACGGAACACCGATTTCTTTCTCCGACTTCAAAGAAGCGATGGCAGAACGTAAGAAAAACGCGGAAACCCTGCTCAAAGACAGCATAGATCCGCGCCTGATTACACTGACCTATGTGCGTGGCGGCGTAACCGACACATTGAATATGCGTGTAGACTCCGCCTACCTGATGGGTGTAACCGCCTGTCTCGTCACAGACCGCCTGCTCCCTATGGTGAAAAAAGAATATACTTTCTTCGAATCCTTCCCGGCAGGTGTCTCCCTCGGCGTAAAAACCCTGAAAGGATATGTAGGAAACATGAAATACCTCTTCTCGAAAGAAGGAGCCAAACAGCTAGGTGGCTTCGGAACGATCGGCAGCATCTTCCCTGCTACATGGGATTGGCACCAGTTCTGGTATATGACAGCCTTCCTTTCCATCATTCTGGCTTTCATGAATATCCTCCCTATCCCCGCATTGGACGGCGGCCACGTGCTCTTCCTCTTCTACGAGATGATAGCTCGCCGCAAACCGAGCGACAAATTTATGGAATACGCTCAAATGACCGGTATGATTCTACTCTTCGGTCTGTTGATATGGGCTAACTTCAACGATATTCTAAGGTTCTTCTTCTAACAGACCAAACGACAGAAGAAAGACATAAAAAAGCATCCCGGATGAGAACAGGTATTCACTCCTCTCTCATCCGGGATGCTTTTTTATAGTTGCTTGCCTTTAAATCTTCTAAATCTTCAACATCTTTTTTTCTCTTTCCAAATCCGTTTCATCCAACTTGGGTGAAGGCACTGTGCACGTTTTGATATAATCGCCCTCCTGACAAGTATAATTGTAGTACACCTCCAGTTCCGGAGTGAGCTCCGCTTTCGGCACCAGCCCCCCCTCCATTTCCAAAAACTTATGAACATCTGTACAGTCCGACTGTTTCACCAACACGATGCGACGGGCAATCGGATTATGATTGTAGTCCAGGCAGAGATAAAGCCCCTTCAACATATTCGGAAACTCATAATGCGGAAGTTGCAGATAAATAGTCACCAGGGCAAACTGCGGTAAATCTCTTTCATTGAACATCAGGTAAGAGTTCTGATGATTACTGATAATCCCACTTCCCCAATGCACCGACTTGTACGCGTTAATCATACCGACCTTCACATACTCATTATTCTCGGAAGCACAAATCATATAAGGCTCTATCTTCAGACTATCCGTAGAAGACGACAAACTATAACTAAGATAAATGCCGCTATAATTAAAAACCTCCTGTACAGATTCTTTCGCCTCTTTCCCCAGCAACTTGATGAATGAGTTACCGCTCTCCGCTTCTCCCGGCACTTCCGGTTCCATTTCCTGAAGCAACAACCTCACCGACCCTACATTATTTAATAAGCGCTTCTTCGAGACATTATTCACCAATGCCAGCGCCTCATCCAACGCCTCGTCCGGCGTGCGCGTTTTCAACAAATCAATATAAGCAGGAAGCACACTGGAATATAGAGCAGACAACACACTCGGAGCCATATCCACACGGTCGGCAATCTCTTTCATCTTCACTCCGTTATTGCGCAAATACTCTATTCTTTTATATATCTCTGTCAGTTCATCCATCATTTATCGGTTTATTAATTGATTCCGTTGCAAAGAAATGACTAACGTATTATGATTGTATTGCATGAATATTACATTAATATTTCAGCACATACAAAGAGCAATATATACGATATGATTCATTGAAATTCATTTTTTCACTTGTTCCAACGCCCTACTTTTGCACCGGAAACAAAAAAATAGCATTATGAATTTCAAAGAAAAACTGTCGCCCTCGGCTCAAAAGAAACTTTCCGATTTACTTTTTATTCTCTACGCGGGAGGAGCAGCATTGCTGTCCTATTCATTAGTCTATGCACTGCGTAAACCGTTCACTGCCGCCACGTTCGACGACATGGAACTGTTCGGCATGGACTATAAGATAGCCACCAGCATCATCCAGATATTCGGATATATGGTATCCAAGTTTATCGGGATCAAACTTATTTCCGAACTAAAGAGAGAAGGCCGCCTGAAATTCATTCTTGTTTCTATTTTAGTGGCCGAGCTCTCTTTGGTTCTTTTCGGATGCCTGCCCCGTCCTTTCAATGTGCTGGCGTTGTTCTTCAACGGACTTTCGCTGGGCTGCATGTGGGGGGTCATCTTCAGCTTCCTCGAAGGACGCCGGGTGACGGACTTGCTCGCTTCCCTTTTTGGACTTAGCATTGCAATCAGTAGCGGCACCGCCAAATCCATCGGGCTTTTCGTTGTCAATAATCTGCACGTCAGTGAGTTCTGGATGCCTGCATTGATCGGTGCGGTAGCATTACCGCTATTGGCAGGACTGGGCTATATCCTCGATCACCTTCCCAAACCAACCGCCGAAGACAAGGCGCTACGTGTGGAACGTGTCACGCTGGATAAGCAACAACGCTGGAGCCTGTTCCGCAGCTTCGCTCCTGTGTTGACCCTGTTATTCTTCGCCAATCTCTTCCTCACTGTTTTACAAGACGTCAAAGAAGACTTTCTGGTGAAAATCATAGATGTCAACGCTGCCGGTCTTTCGCCGTGGGTGTTTGCCAAAGTAGACGGTTTGGTGACACTGATTATCTTAGGAATTTTCGCGACCCTGGCAGTGATGAAAAGCCATATCAAGGTACTGTCAATCCTACTGACCCTCGTCGTTGCCGGCGCAATCACCCTTAGCACTGTGGCTTTCAATTATCATACCTTGCAGCTTTCTCCGCTAGTATGGTTGTTTATCCAAAGCCTCTGCCTCTATTTCTCCTATTTGAGTTTTCAGACGATTTTCTTCGACCGCTTTATCGCTTGTTTCCGTATCAAAGGAAATGTAGGTTTTTTCATTGCAATGGTCGATTCTATCGGCTACACAGGCACAGTAGTGGTATTAGTGGTAAAAGAGTGTTTCAACCCGGATTTGAACTGGCTGGAGTTTTACAATACAATGGCAGGAACAGTAGGCATTGTCTGCACATTTGCATTCACGCTGGCAATGGTATATATGATGCAAAAGTATAAAAGAGGGAAACAGAGTGAGATTGAAATAGGCAAAAACGAAGCCTGTCCTGTTCCTTCTCTCGCTTCTTAACTGAAAAAATAAACCAATATTATATAGAAACAAGAATGAAAAAGATTGAATGTATTATTATGGACTGGGCTGGTACAGCCGTTGACTATGGATGTTTTGCTCCCGTAGCCGCTTTTATCGAGGCATTTGCCAAGAAAGGACTGGAAATTGATGTCGTACAGACCCGTAAACCAATGGGGCTGCCTAAGATTCAGCATATTCGCGAATTGCTGTCAATGCCCGAAGTGAACGAGCAGTTTACTGCCCGCTACCAGCGCGCCTGGACAGAAGAAGACGTAGCAGAACTGAACCGTCTTTTTGAAAAGCATCTTTTTACCTCTCTCGAAAACTACACAGACCCTATTCCGGGAGTAATCCCCACTTTGGAGAAGCTACGCGCCGAAGGTCTTAAAATAGGTTCGACTACCGGATACACCCGTGAAATGATGGATGTAGTTCTTCCCGCCGCACAAGCAAAAGGATATCGCGTAGATTATTGTGCCACGCCCAACCTGCTTCCTGCCGGACGTCCCGCCCCTTATATGATTTTCGAGAACTTGACGAAACTGGCAGTCTCCAGCCTCGACGCTGTCGTAAAAGTAGGAGACACCATTGCGGATATTCGCGAAGGAGTCAACGCAAAAGTATACAGTGTAGGCGTCATTCTCGGCAGCAATGAGATGGCACTTACCGAAGCGGAAACCAAAGCAATGCCTGCTGCCGAACTCGAAATACGCATTGCCGATGTAAAAGAACGTATGTTCGCCGCAGGTGCTTCTTATGTGATACGCACCATCGAGGAGCTTCCCGCATTGATTGAAACGATTAATGCTAACAAGGTTGAAGCTATCAATGCTAATAAGATTGAAACAATCAACGCTGATAAGTAACCTCTGCTGCCACACAAGAAAGCAAGAATAATCAAAATTAATTTTTTATTTACCCATTTCTAAAGAATATATCATTATGAAACCATATTTGTTATTAACTCCCGGACCTCTAACTACCTCTGAAACAGTAAAAGAAGCCATGATGACCGACTGGTGCACATGGGACGAAGACTACAACCTCGGTATCGTTCAGGAACTCCGCAATGAGCTGGTAAACATCGCCACTAAAAATCCGGAGGAGTACACTTCTATTCTTTTGCAAGGAAGCGGTACCTACTGCGTGGAAGCCGTTTTAGGCGCTACTATCACCCCGAAAGACAAACTTTTGATTTGCAGCAACGGAGCTTATGGCGACCGCATGGGCAACATTGCAGAATATTATCACCTCGACTACGATATGCTGGCTTTTGAAGAAACAGAGCAGGTGTCTGTTGAATACGTAGACGACTATCTTAGCAATAATTCCGACATCACTCATGTTGCTTTCGTGCATTGCGAGACAACAACCGGTATCCTGAATCCGATCAAAGAACTGGCTCACATCGTCAAAATGCACGGTAAAAAGCTGATTGTAGACTGCATGAGCAGCTTCGGAGGCATCCCTGTAGATGTAAATGAACTAGGTATCGACTTCCTCATCAGCAGTTCCAATAAATGTATTCAGGGTGTACCGGGATTCGGATTTATCATCGCCCGCCGTTCGGAATTGAAGCATTGCAAAGGGGTGGCACGTTCTCTTTCCCTGGACATCTACGACCAATGGGAAACAATGGAAAAGGGACACGGCAAATGGCGTTTCACTTCGCCGACTCATGTGGTACGCGCTTTCAAGCAAGCGTTAACCGAATTGATTGAAGAAGGAGGCGTAGAAGCACGTTACCAACGTTACCGCGAAAATCACCGTATCTTGGTAGAGGGTATGCGTGCACTCGGATTCGAAACGTTGCTCGAAGATGAAATCCAGTCACCTATCATTACCTCTTTCCTTTATCCACATGAAGGATTCGACTTCAAGGCTTTCTATTATGCTTTGAAGAACAAAGGATTCGTGATTTATCCGGGAAAGATTTCGAAAGCTGATACTTTCCGAATCGGAAATATCGGCGACGTACATCCGGAAGATTTCCGTCGTCTGGTGGAAGCAATCCGTGAAACTGAATACTAGAAAATCACATTTATCAAGCTAATCTTGAATGATGATAATAATGTAAATTCGAAATAAGGACTCCTTCATGGCTTCGCCTCCTTACGGGAAGAAGAAGAATGAAAATTCAAGAAATTATATCGAATTCACCGTATAATAATGTGTTGTATGTTTCAATGAAGTTCTGAAAAATTGGAATCGTTTTATATTCCTTTTTTCAGGACTTCATTGTTTTCTCTTTTCAGAACTTGGATGACAATATAGAATCGCGGAGACGCTTACCGTTGTTCTCTCTTTCAGGACGTCGTTGTTCCCTCTTTCAGGACTTCGTTGTCCTCTCTTTCAGGGATTCATTTTTCTTTTCAGAGTGGAAGGCTGCGATAGTCTCAAGCTGCTGACGATAGCCGCCACAACAGCAAATCCACTTCCTACCATAAGACAGACAGCCGTACTCCGGTCATGAGCAACGAAGCTGAAAAGCAATGCGACCAATGTTGTTCCGGTGGTCTGTCCCAGCAAGCGGGCCATTCCCAACATACCACTGGCTCCGCCCGAACGTTGCGTAGGAGCGGAAGAGATAATCGTACTGTTGTTCGGTGTCTGGAACAATCCGAATCCTGCACCACACAGCATCAAACGCAGTATGATACTAATATCGGACGACTCGGCAGTCAGACTGGAAAGTGAGAAAAGTCCGACGGCAAACAGAGCCATCCCGACACTTCCCAAGATACCGGGGTGGATGCGCTCGACAAGATATCCGGCCAATGGAGCCGTGACAAGCGTAGCCAACGGCCACGGTGTGAGTAGAAGTCCGGTCATGACTTCACTGTGTCCCAAAGTGTTCTGGAGGAAAAAAGGCAAAGAAACCATCGCTGTCATTTGTGCTATGAAAGAACAGATGGAAGTCAGGATGGACAGCCGGAAAATCGGAATCCGCAGCAGATCAAGAGGGAGCAGCGGAGTGGTCTGCGTCAGTTGCCGGCGCACATAGTAGGTACCGACCACTGCCAACACAATCAGTTGAATGAAAAGGAAGTCCATTTTCTCATGGTGGGCAAATCCGTCCAGCGTGTAAATAAGCAGACCGAAAGTGACCGCATTCGCGATGGCACTGATGTAATCGAATTTACGTTTCGTACGCTCCTCCTGTCGTGGCAGATGTTTGATGCCAAGAAGCAATGCAGTGAGTCCTAACGGCACATTGATGGCAAACAACCAGTGCCAACTGGCAATGGAAAGAATACCGCTCGCCACAGATGGTCCGGCGGCAGCCGATATGGCGACTACCATTGCATTGACCCCCATCCCCCGCCCGATCTGGCTCTTCGGATAGATGTAACGCAGCTGTGCCGTATTCACACTAGTGATGGCGGAAGCGCTGAACCCTTGAAAGATACGGGCAACCGTCAAAGTCCAAAACGAATCGGACAAGGCACAGATCAATGAAGTGACGCAAAACAGTCCGATGCCCGAAAGAAAGACTTTCCGGTAACCGATGATTTCACCCAAAGCGGAAAAAGACAGTAGCGATATAACGATGGCCAGCTGATAGCCGTTGATAATCCAGGTGGTTACAGCGGGAGAAGTCCCAAAATCATGCGAAAGTGTAGGTAGTACGATATTGACGATGTTAATATCCAGTACTGACATACAAAGAGCGAAGCCGACAGACACCACCGCCCAAATACGTTTAGGCATTGGCAAGCCATCGGGCTCATCGTTTTTTTGAGTTGGATTTATTGATTGTACCATAAAAACTTATTCTTGTAAGTAGTCGTTTATTTCTTCACCATCAAGCAGACACAAACACAGACGCAAGCCCCACCGACTACCAAAAAGCGCCGCGTTACTCTGTGATGAAAAATGATTCACTTGGTTTCGTAAAGGTAAACAAAACAACGGTACAGGTGTTTTTGTTTCCTTTGAAAAATAAGTTTTTTTAGTGCTCAACTACTGGATTCAACTTATTCTAAATGTCGAATTACATTTACTTCAGCTTCAAAATCCGCTGATTACTGCTTCCCCTGAACTCCAGATATGGAGAGAAAAGAGCCTGTTCGAAGCGTCCGTCCACCAATACATCAATATAATCAAGAGCGGCACTCAAACGAGGCTGCGCCTTAATTTCTTCGTATGTGTATCCGGTGTAGCACCACACGTTCATCCCTGTTTCCTCTTTCACCCGTTTCAGTAAAAGCAGGAACGCTTCCGGATGAAAAAACGGATCACCGCCGGAAAAAGTAACGCCATCCAACAAAGGATTCGCTTTGATTTCACGAATGATAGACTGTAGTTTCTCCTCCGTCAGTTCTTCCCCTGCTCCCGGATTCCAACTCTCCGGGTTGTGGCAACCGGGACAATGATGGGAGCAGCCGGCAAGATAAATAGAAAACCTGATACCTTCACCGTCAACGATCGTTTCAGAATAAGTTCCTAGTAAATTCACTTCTTTAATAGCTAATGAAAAATGAAGATTTGAGAATGGATGATAACCATATAAATGTGGAATAAATACTCGTTACAGAACAGTACAAGATGAGAGTAACGTGCTGCAAGTAATAACCGAATAATGGATAATGAACCGTAACGCTTTCATCAAGCACCGTTCATTATCCATTCATCAATTATCAAACATTTATTCTACAAATGTTTTACACGGTCCTTCTCTTCTGCCCGTTTGGCAGAGTTCCAAGAGCTTAAATCGCCCGTCAGATAACCGGTGATACGGCGCATACGGAGAATACTTTCACTCTGGCATACAGGGCATTTATCGAAGATAACTCCCTTGTAACCACAGTTATGACAAGTGTCTACCGGGTGATTGATAGAGCCGTATCCAATTCCTTCGTCGTGCATCACTTTCACAATCTTGGCAATGGCACGCACATTCTTCTGCGCTTCACCGTCCAGCTCCACATACGTGATGTGTCCGCCGCGCGTAATAGCGTGGAACGGAGCTTCACGCTTGATTTTCTCAACGATGCTGATCGGTTCTTTCACGTCTACGTGGAAAGAGTTGACATAATAGTCGCGATCTGTCACTCCGGGAATTTTTCCATATTTCCGGCGGTCCATTTTCGTGAAACGTCCCGAAAGTCCTTCGGCAGGAGTAGCCAGAACGGAGTAGTTCAGGTTATATTTCTCTTTATATTCGTCTACCACTTTATTCATTTCCATCACCGCTTCATACAGCGTGTCCCATGCTTTCTGGCTGTGTCCGTGACCTTGCCCGTAGAGAGCCACCATCGCGTTATGCCCGCCGATAAATCCGATCCCCAGTGTACCGCTGCGCAAGGCGTCTCCTACCTGTTCATTCGGATTCAGTTCGCCGCCGCCTTTCCACACATTATTTCCCATCATAAACGGGAACTGGCGTGCCAGGGCCGTACGCTGATACTGATAACGTTCGTAAAGCTGGTCGGCCACGAGCGCGGACATTTGGTGTACAGATTCGATGAAAATTTCTTTTGCTTTTTGTTCGATGGCGTCCTTGTTGCGTTCATCCTCTACCAGATTTTCCGCTTTGATACGGGCTTCGATAGCCAGTCTTGGCATATTCAGTGTGGTGAACGAAAGATTTCCACGTCCTAAAGAAGATTTTTCTCCGGCCACATTTTCAAAAACACGGGTACGGCAGCCCATTGTTGCCAGTTCGTAAATGTAACGCTGCGGATCGTCGGCTTTCCATTTCTCGTTCTTGTTGAAAGGTGTGTCGAGGAACATGAAGTTCGGGAACAACGCTTTCGCAGTAGTCTGGCAAGCCTTTAATAACAAGTCGAAGTTGGGAGCCTCGTAACTGTCGGTCATTGCCTCTTCGATGTTCTCCGCTTTCATTGCTTTCTCAAAGTCTTTCTCCGAGTAAGAAACGCCGTCTTTCACCTTGAATATCTGGATGGGGAATACGGGCACTTCTCCTCTGGTGCCGAGGCCTTCAATGGTAGCTTTCAGCAGTTCTTCGATTACCATGCGGCCTTCGGCAGAAGTGTCCGTTCCGTAGTTGATGGAACTGAATACCACTTGGTTACCGCCACGAGAATGCATCGTGTTCAGGTTGTGGATGAATCCTTCCATTGCCTGATGCGTATCTTTACGGGTCTGCTGGTAGGCTTTTTCGACGATGCGGGCAAGGTGTTCCTTATCTATAATGATCTGTAAAGCGACCAGAGCGATGCGCAATGTTTCGCGTTCGGCCTCGGTGGACTTGATAGACGGAAGGTATTCTTTAATCAACGTGCGGATGGATTTCTCATCGGCCTGATTTCCGTTTTCCATAGCCACATAGAAGTTGATGAACGATGCCAGATGCTTGCGGAAAGATTTGGCCACTCCTTTTGCCATGAAGAAGTCGAAAGCCGGAATCGCCTGTCCGCCATGCTGCTCATTTTGGTTGGTCTGAAAGATGATGGTAGCCAGCGTAGCATAGCTTTGGATGCTTTGCGGGGTGCGGATGCTACCGTTCTTTGTGCGGAAACCCCGTTCAAAGAGGTCATCCATATCATATTGGATGCAGGTTGTCGTCTTTGTCGGATAATAATCCAGGTCGTGGATGTGAATGTCTCCCAACTGGTGCGCTTCGGCAAAACGTTTCGGCAACAAGTATTTATAGGTATAATCTTTAGTTACTTCGGAAGCGAACGTCATCATCTGTCCGGCAGGCGTGTGACTGCTCATGTTGGCGTTGCTCAAATTGACATCGTTCTTGTCGATAGCCACAATGCCGTCCATCACCTGTTTCATCTGGGTTTTCTTATCACGCTCCGTATTCCGCCATTCACGATAGATGATGTATTTCTTCGCTACTTCCGGCCGCACTTTCATCAACGACTTTTCTACCAAGTCCTGAATCTCTTCTACGGTGATCGTGGGGGTAGCAAACTGACTGATAACATTCATGGTGATGTCAGCAACCAACTGCTGCTCATCCTGAATTCCACTTGCACTGAATGCTTTACTAATTGCATTCTTAATCTTACTGATAGAGAAATCTTCTCTTTTACCATCACGTTTGATGATACAAATTTCCGCGTAGTTCATAACTTTAACTCCCGAAAGCATTAATAAATTAAAAATAGAAAATCTCTTCGGCAGGTCTTCTGACTTATCCCTCCCCCGCAACACCTTCCCACACCGGTATCGATGCAGTGGCCTATTGTGCGGATTCTTAGAGAATTACAGCAGCGGGTACTGTCGCCGATTTGCACAGCGTTCCCTCATTGACTAAACCTCTTTTTAGTTCCGAAACCGGATACAAAGATAGGAGATTATATCATAGCTTGGTTAGCTTTTAACATTAAATTTCGGGAAACTATTCTTTCTCGCTGATACAGAAAGTTTTCCAAAACGGAAAACTTTTTTCTGATTTTAACGTGGATAATATGGTTCTTCGTCAAATTTGGTGGTACTTCTTCTATTGTGAATAAATAATCTTCGCTCTCAGTAGTTTAATTCCTGCCCTATTGTACATCTGTCTTTTTACCGCTTTAATTTTATTCACTGTCCCCTCCAGTAATCCGTTACTGAAGGGGATATCAATAGCTGCCTGTACTGCCTCCCAGTCTTTTTCAATACCATATGCAAAGTTCGTCAGTGCCATATTCCGTGTTGCCTTCGCTTTTTCAATCCACTTTCTAATATCCTTATCATAAGTGTTCCCATTAATCATATCTCTGAAATTCTGACACACGCTTAAAAGTTCTTTAATCTGCGGTGAGGACTTATACAGTTCCGCTAGTTTAGGATTATCCGATTCTCCCTTTAGAATGTATTTGTGTATCTGATTCTGTGAAACTTTCTGTGTTTTACTTCCGTTTTCAATGCTCTCATTATGCTCCTTGACTTCTTTCCTCTTTTGTTGATACATTTTTCGCAAGCTGGATGTTATCCTTCCAATAAGTGCGCCACTGATTTTACTTCCCATTTTTTGTGCCAATATATTTCGGGTAATACAGCCCGCACTAATGATTGTAGCCAGTTCGGATACATATTTAAGAGCTGTCTTCTGTTGCTCATTCAAGTATGCCCCTATTCTCCTGTTGTGAATGAGCTTATAAATGTAGCGACTTTTCTTGCCTAAATGTGCGGCTGTCTGCTCAATGGTCATCCCCTGCATTTTTAAGTTCAGGCTTTCCCTGTATATCTTCAATTTTTCTCTGTGTCGGACATCTCCCATGTTAAATATGTCCTGAAGAATTAACGAAGAAGCCGTGTCTCTGTCAGGATATTCGTATTTGAGCTTTTGCTTAGTCTGACGAATCATTTTCTCTATTTCCGGTATCATTGTGTCCGTCATATTCTTGGTTAGATGGAACCGGTCGCAGATTTGTGTAACACCAGGGATTATTCTGTTTATAGCCTCTGTGAAACATCTTCCACGGTCTCTCGTTATATATTGTATTTGAGGATTCCGGGCGAGCCAGTTATCAAGCGCTTCTCCGCTTCTATCCTCTAACAAAGCAATAGGCATGTGTGTCATCTGGTCTACGACCACACTCATATAATCCTTACCTTTTTTATAGGCAAAATCATCAATACCTACATAAATACTTTTATTATGCATAGGATTATGTTGCCCGCACTGTTGTAGGATGCGTAAGCAGGAAGAGCTACTGGCCGTTATATGGAACAGCTGCAAAAGAGAAGAGGCCTTTCGGGAAGTAAGTTCCAAGCTTATCGATCTGATGCGTTCCTCAACAAGATAGCTCCGTCTACCATACCGACGAGCCAGAAAAGACAACGGTTCGCAGAATATTTTTTGCGGACAAGAAACATTGTCACAATAATATTTACCAACCTTTATGACTAACTCCAAAGTATGACCGTAAACTTCAAGATCCTGAATATGACGGGAGTAGTAACTGTGCAATCGGTGACTGAAATGTCCGCAATAAGGACAGGAAGCCCCCTTGCCAGCCGTATGTAAAAAGACCGTCAATGAGCCAACAGCTTCAGAGATACCATCTTGTTGCAGATTATCGTAGCCAAGACTGAATCTGAAATCATGGAATAATCCCCTATTTGTAGGAGTATTTTCTTTTTTTGATGTATATTTGTACGTTGTAGATATGACTTGTTGCATTGTAACTCTTAATGATGTGGTGTCTTTAAAGTTACTAAAAAGCAAACATATCTACAACTTTTAATAGGATTAAGAAAGAAGAAGACAGTTGAAATAAAAAAGAGATTACCACCAAATTTGACGAAGAACCGATAATATTCCAAATCCGTTTATTCTTTTTCCGGAAAGCAGACAATTCACAGGCCGTCTATCCCCTATTGCAGCTACAAAAGTGGGAATTTATTTTCTTTTGTTCTATACAAAATCAAAGAAATATTTCTGCCTTTTAAAAATTATCATCAAAATTCTCGTTTCCGCCATATTTCCGAAAAAGTATTTTCGAAATACGAAAAAGGGAAAAGACGAGAAAAAATTGAAACGATACATGAAGTAAATTTATACTAGACCGAATTAAAATAGTATAGCTTTGAATCTATTTCGCTTAGTAGAATTAAGTTGTATGACACCCGGGTCTCATACATACCGACACCCGGGTGTTGAGCATGCTGACACCCGGGTGTCAGGTGTCATGAGACCCGGGTGTCGTACAACTGATTATTGCAGTATTTTATTTCCTACCTTATTGTTAGTAATAACTCCAATCACTATTAGACAGAAGTATCTAACTCATAACCTGCAAAAGGGAACAAAATATGCGATTGCAGACCATACGTACAGGAAAGGGGTTATAGGGTAAACAAATCGTTTACGAACGAATAAAACAAAAGAGGTGAGTTCCCCTTCACAGGGTAGCCCACCTCTTTCTCTTCATACACAAACATTCAAATTATCAGGTTCCAGATGCTCGTCAATGTAACGGATGCCATCCATTTTAAAAAGTCCCCGTAGAAGCGCATAATTCAACATACGCTGCACCAGATACGGAGTGCCCTGCAAGCAACTCTGGTAAATAATCTCCTGCAAATCCGGCGCGAAGCGGTCGGGATCGACTCCGGGAAGCAGATAACCGCAAATCCGGCAATGCGTCAATACATCAATCAACTGCTGCAACCAGAAAGCCTCCTCTCGTTCGAAAGAGGAGCGATACTCCTTGTCGGAAGCGATATCCAATAGCAGCTTTTTTCCCAGCGAATGAAGCAAGGTGAGATAGCCATCCACCGTGATGAAAAGCAACTCCATGCACGAACTGTCCATCCGTATCTGCTTGCGCTGGACGTGGCTTCTGACTTCGTTGGCAAAATCAGAAAGACAGATACGGAACAGACAAGTCTTGCTGGGGAAGAGTTTGTAAAGCGTCCGCTTCGACATCTTCATCCCCTTGGCTATGTCATCCATCGTCAACCCGTCGGCACCATGCAGGTACATTTCCCGTTTGGTGTAGTCGAGTATCCGGCAACGCTGTGTTTCTGGATTCATACATACCTCCCTACATACGGCCGCCACCCAAAGCCTGATACAACGTAATCACACCCTGAATTTCGGTAAAGCGGTTCGCCACTTGTGACAGTTGCGCGTTGAGCAACGTCTGTTGTGCCGTCAGCACTTCCAGATAAGTGGTGTTGCCATGCTTCATCAACAGGCTTGTGCTCTTGGCGGCTGTTTGCAAAGAGGCTACCTGCTTGTCATAGTAGTCGGCTTTCTCGCGGGCAGTCTGATACTGCACCAGTGCTTCGTTCACTTCCACACCTGCATTCAGCAAGGTTTGCTCAAAGCTAAGGCGGGCTTCCTCCTGTTGGGCTTTCGCTATTTTCAGTTGGGCGATGTTGGCGCCTTTATTAAATAGAGGCTGCGTCAGAGAAGCTACGGCGGAAGCCAGAAACTTACCCGGATTGACAATCATGCTACCCGCACTGTTGGTCCAGCCTGCGCTGCCACTCAACGTGATGGAAGGGTAGAAAGCGGCACGGGCGGCATTTGTGGTGTAGAAAGCCTGCGCCAACGAGAATTCTGCGCTACGCACATCGGGACGGTTGGAAAGCATCTGCAAGGGAACACCTACGGAGAAGTTTTCCGGCAACTGCTGGTTTCCCAGTTTGCCACGCTGTATCTCATGGGGAGTTTCAGCCAGCAACAACGCCAGTGAATTCTCCGCCTGGTTGATTTGCTCTTTCAGGTCGAGCACGGTGGTACATATATTATAATAAGTGGCCTCCGTCTGCGCCAGTCCCGCCTCGTTCACCATACCGGCTTTTTTCATGGCACGGGTGGCGTTCACGCTTTCCTTCCACGCAGCTTCGGTGGCAACGGCTATCTCATATTGCGAATCGAGCATCAACAAAGTGTAATAAGTGTTGGCAACGGATGCCACCAATTGTGTCTTTACGGCTTGTTCATATTCCTTGCTCTGCTCGTAAGCGGCTTTCGCACGACGTTTTGCAGTGGTCACTTTTCCAAAAATATCCAGCTCCCACGAAGCGGTCACGGGCAGAGAGTAAGTCTGCGTCGCCTTTCCACGGTCGAAGCTGCCGACAGCTCCTTCCGGCGCAAGGAATAAAGAAGGCAGATAAGACAGTTTGGACGTCAGCAAGGTAGCTTCCGCTTCTTTCACACGCAAGTGGGCAGTCTGCATATCGGTGTTGCGCACGAGTGCCGAATCAATCAGGTTTTGCAAAGACGGATCGGTAAAGACCTCCCGCCACGAGAGGTTGCCGAAGTTTGCCGTATCGGCGGCGGCAACTGACTCGCTACCGTAAAGTCCTTCAGGGACTTCCGATACCGGTTTGTATTTATTATAGATACCGCAACTACTCAAAACGAGTGTTGCTGCGGACAGAATTATTATTTTTCTCATTCAACTATAAATTTATGATATAAACTAATGAGGAGGACAGATTCACTGTATCCTAATTAAATGCTTATTTTATCTTTCAGACAGAAGAACAAAAGAACAAATATTGAAGTCATTGTCAACGTTCTATTACAATGATTGTATTCATTATATCAACTAAGTATTCTTGCATACTCATCTTATATTATCAGGCACGGATTACGCGGATTACATGGTTCCTCGAATGATGGCTGTTATTAAGCAACTGTCTAATCTGTACCTGAATTTATGATATAAACTAATGATGGTGATATACTTACATTAATTACATCGATTATATGATTACATTAATTATATGACTATACCGACTTTATCTTTTGTACTTATGTTCTTCTGTCTAAAAATCAGAATTACTCTTTTCCAGCCCTGGACTTTTCTTCCTCGCTCACTTTGATTTCCTCTTCAATCTGCCAATCATGCGTAGGGGCACTCTGTACGGGACGGAGACGTTCCTGCAACCATTGAAAAGCAATGAACAAAGTCGGCACGATAAAGAGCAGTGCCAGCGTACCGATAGTCATACCGCCAACTACCCCCGTACCCAATGAACGGTTACCGTTAGCTCCTACTCCACTAGACATCATCAGCGGGAACAGACCGAAAATCATCGTCAAAGCCGTCATCAGAATCGGGCGCAGACGGGCTTTGGCTGCGCTGACAGCAGAAGCAATCAGTCCCATACCGGCCTTCCGGCGTTCGGCAGCATATTCCGTCAGCAAGATAGCCGTTTTTGCCAGCAGACCGATCAACATAATCAGACCCGTTTGCAGGTAAATATTATTCTCCAGTCCGAACATCCGGGCGAAAAGGAAGCTACCCATCAATCCGCAAGGCACACTCAAAAGAACGGCGAACGGAATAATGAAGCTCTCGTAAAGCGCACTTAGAATGAGGTAAATCATCAGGAAGCAGATACCGAAAATAATCATCGTTGTGCCGCTTTGTTGGTTTTCCTCACGGGTGATACCTCCGTAGTCATAGCCGTAACCTTTCGGAAGAGACTGTTCCGCCGTTTCCTGCACAGCCTTGATCGCGTCTCCCGTACTGTATCCATCGGCTGGCATCGCATTCACCGCAATAGAATTATACATATTGAAACGACTCAACGACTCCGCACCATAACTGCGAGTCAGCGTAACGAACTGGCTTAACGGAGCCATCTCACCATTAGACATACGTACAAAAGCGTTGTCGAGCGAAGTCTCATCCAGACGGAACATCGGATCGGCCTGAATCATAACGCGGTACACTTTAGAGAAACGGTTGAAGTTGGACACATACTGACCACCGTAGTAGCCGGACAGCGTACTCAACACAGCGTCGGGCGTGATACCTGCACGCTTGCATTTAGCCGCATCCACCTCTACCGTCCATTGCGGATAGCGCACGTCGAACGTCGAATAAGCCATTGCTATTTCAGGCCGTTGGTTCAACGCACCCAAATATTGCTGGGTAGTGGTGAAGAACTCATTGATATCACCGCCCATCTTGTCCTGCATGTGAAGCTCAAGCGCATTACCCATACCGTAGCCCGGAATCATACCCGGTGAGATGGCGAACACACTGGCATCTTTAATATCGGCCGTAAGGGCATACACCTGTCCGATCACCGACTGCACATTATCCGCGTCATCCGGTCGTTCGTCCCACGGTTTCAGCTTGAGAATCAACATACCGAACGAACTTCCCTGTCCGGCCAGCAAACCGTAACCGGCCACTTTCTGCACGTGCTTCAGTTGAGGAATCGCCATCAGGCGTTTTTCGATACGTTCCATCACCTCATCCGTCGTAGTGAGCGAACTGCCTGCCGCCGTACTTACATTGACGAAAATCACACCCTGATCCTCATCCGGCACCAGACTGGTCTTTGTCGTATTCATCAGGAACACAAGCAACACTACGGAACAAGCCAGCAGCGACCATGTGAGCCATCTGCGCTTGATAAAGAGCAATACAATCGTCTTATATTTATCCACCATCACATCGAAAGCCGAATTGAAAGACTTACGGAAACGTGCCGCAAAGTTGTTCTTCTGCGTTCCGTCTTCATTGATGTAAGGCTTGAGCAGCAATGCGCACAAAGCCGGACTCAAGGTCAACGCATTGATGGCCGAAATACCTACTGCCACCGCCATCGTCAACCCGAACTGTGTATAGAACGTACCGGAAGTGCCGCCCATAAAGGACACCGGAATAAATACCGCCATAAACACCAGTGAAGAAGTGATAACGGCATTACTGATACCTTTCATCGCGTCGATACTTGCCATATAGGACGACCTGTACCCCACATCGAACCGCGCCTGCACCGCCTCGACGACAATAATGGCATCATCCACCACCGTACCGATCACCAGCACGAGCGCAAACAGTGTCAACAGATTGATACTGAATCCCGCTATCGCCATAAAAGCGAACGTACCTACCAGCGACACAACGATTCCGACCAAAGGAATCAATGTGGAACGGAAGTCCTGCAAGAAAACGTACACCACAAGGATCACGAGGATAATTGCCTCGATCAACGTCTTCACCACCTCATGAATGGAAGCAAACAGGAAGTCGTTAGAGCTCATCATCTGTGTCAGCTCCACTCCTTTCGGAAGATCCTTGCGTGCCTCATCGAGAAATTTGTCGATGTTCTGGTTTACTTCCGTCGCATTGGATCCTGCCGTCTGAAACACCATACAGGATATACCCGGATGGCCGTCCATACCGCCGTGGTAAGCGTAGCTGTCCTGTCCCAGTTGTACATCGGCAATATCTTTCAGTTTCAACACCTCGCCATGATCGGTAGAACGGATGACGATATCGCCAAATTCTTCGGGAGTAATCAAACGTCCCTTGTACTTCATTGTATATTGGTACGTTTCATTCGAGTTCTCGCCAAACGAACCGGTTGCCGATTCGATATTCTGCTCGGCAAGCACGCCGGTGATGTCGGACGGAATCAGTTTGTACTGTGCCATCACATCCGGCTTCATCCATACACGCATACTATATTCACCACCCATAATCATCATATCACCCACACCGGAGATGCGGAGAATCTGTGGTTTCAGGTTGATACTGATATAGTTGGACAGGAAGTTCTCGTCATAACTCTCGTCCGGACTGGACAAGGAGAACATCTGCAAGATACTCGTCTGCCGCTTGGAAGTGGTCACACCGACTTGGGTTACTTCCGCCGGAAGCTGTCCCGTAGCACGCGACACACGGTTTTGCACGTTGACAGCCGCCATATCAGGATCAGTGCCCTGCTTAAAATAGACGGTGATGCTCACCGAACCGGCATTGGTGGCGGAAGATGTCATGTAGGTCATGTCCTCCACCCCATTGATCGCCTCTTCCAAAGGCGCGATTACACTCTTCTGCAACGTTTCCGCACTGGCGCCATAATAGGTGGTACTCACCATAATGGTAGGCGGAGCAATATCGGGGTACTGCTCAACAGGCAGACTGAACAGCCCGATGATACCCACTACAACAATCGTAATAGAAATGACTGCCGATAATACGGGGTGTTCTATAAAGGTTCTTAAATTCATGAATGATTCCTCCTTGGTTTAATTTTCAGTAGTTGTGGCCGAAGACGTCGTGGCTGTCTCTGCCGACAGAGATTGAGCGGTCGTCTCCGCTAATGAGGATTGGTTGATTGCCTCTGCTAATGAGGATTGATTTATTGTCTCTGCTGATGAAGATTGATTAGCCTTTGTCACTCCTGCCACTGGAGTTTGAGCAGCCTTCGCCTTGACCGGAGTACCTTCACGAAGCAATCCTACGCCTTCGGCCACAATCACATCTCCCGGTACCAGCCCTTCATCTACAATAAATTCCCGACCGCCGTTGACGCGAGTCACCTGTACCGGGTTTGATTGAGCTTTACCGTCCACTACTTTATACACATATCTCTTATCCTGTATTTCGAAAGTGGCAACCTGCGGAATGGTCAATGCTCCCGTTTTCTGCACAGGAACAATCACGTTGCCCGCACCACCGCTATGCAACAATCCTTCCTTATTCGGAAAAACAGCACGCAGACTGACCGTACCCGTCGAACGATCGATCACTCCACTAATCGACTCGATCTGTCCTTGTTCGGAATAAGCCGATTTATCGTTCAGTTGCAGATTGATGGCAGGCATATTTTTCAGCGCCTCTTCTTTGGAACCGTATTGGCGGATGAGTCCCAGCAACTGGTTTTCCGTCATGGAGAAGTAAACATACATATCCGAATTGTCGGAAACCGTTGTCAGCGGTTGGGCAAGAGCGGAACTTACCAAAGCACCTACGCGGTAAGGCAATGTACCCACCACACCGTCTGCCGGACTTTTCACAACCGTATAAGAAAGATTGTTGCGGGCACTCACTTCCTGCGCTTTTGCCTGCGCCAACTGTGCCTTGGCAGCCAGTAGGGAGTTTTTCGCGGTACTCAAATCGAAAGAGGAAACTACGTTCGCTTTATACAGTTCCTCTTTACTGTCATACGTCAGTTGTGCCGTAGCCAGAGAGGCTTTTGCCGATTCAACGTTTGCCACTGCCGTTTGCAAAGCAGCTTCATACGGCACCTGATCGATGATGAACAACGTCTGTCCGTTCTTCACGCGTTGACCTTCCGTCACACAGACTTTAGTCAGGGTACCACTCACCTGGGGATAAATATCAATATCTTGGCGTCCGCGGATGGTTGCCGAGTAGGCGCTTGAAATCATCCGGTCGGCCGGAACAACGGTCATCACTTCGTATTCTGTTTCCATTTGTGCCGGGGAAGCCTGTTTACAGCCTGTCGCAGCAATCATACAGCAGAGCAACAATAATCCCTGCTTCATTTTACATACCTTTCTACTCATTTTCTGTTACCTATTAAATATTTTTGAACGCGGCAAAGGTAGACTGTTTTCTTCATTGAAAACTGGACTTAGTATCTCAAGTTTTGTTCATTTTAGGAACATTAAAACCGATATTTAGTGAAAAAGTGCTATTTTTGTACCCAAAATAAGAATAACAATGGAATCAAAAAACTCTAGCCTAGCCATTCTCCGTGAGCCGTTCGTAGCCGGAATGGACGAAAACCTGTCTCCAATTATGCAACGCCTGTGGAAATTGGAAGGGGGTGCCATCTATTTTTGCCGAAGCGGATGGGCACACGTCACGATCGACCTGAAAGACTATGAAATTGTCGAAAATACTCAAATCGTGCTCTTGCCGGGAACGATTATTCGTGTCAACGGCAGCAGCAGTGATTTCACAGCTTCTTTCTTCGGATTCCCCAAAGAAATGTTTCGTGAAGCCTGCCTGCGTTTCGAGCCGATCTTCTTTCGGTTCATCAAAGAAAAGCCGTGTTACGTACTTCCGGAAGAAAATACCGGAGCTATCAATGGGTTAATACGTGCCACGACCGCTATATACAACGACCGCGAAAATCGTTTCCGCAACCAAATTGCTAAAAATCACCTCCAGTCGTTTATGTTGGACATCTATGACAAGTGTTACCGCTACTTCGACCGGCAGGAAATAGAAGGAGGAAGCCGACAGGATGAAATCTTCAAGAAATTCATCGCACTGGTGCACGAAAACTGCATCGCTGAAAGGGAAGTAACCTTCTACGCCAACAAGCTCTGTATCTCCACCAAATACCTGACAGGTATCTGCAAAAGCGTAACGGGTGAAGCTGCCAAAAAGCTTATTGACGACTTCTCCATCCTGGAGATAAAAGTGCTGCTTCAATCCACCGAACTGACGATTCAGGAAATAGCCGACCGGCTCGGTTTTCCCGATCAGTCGTATCTAGGCAGGTATTTCAAACGGCATGAAGGGATGTCGCCGAAGGAGTATCAGAGCAAATATTCTATCTAATAACCAAAATAGCACAGACGGGCGAGCATGGTGTATTTTTTCCACCTATACACCACTCCGCCTAAATTATTCTGCACTTTCATTGTCCTGTAATCCCTGATAAAGTTTGCTTTCCAGTTCTTCGATGGAAGGCAGTCCGGATTTTATATCGTGAGGGATTGATTTACCTAACTCATAATCGGAAATACCTATTGGTTTGTGCACATCACGTAAAGCATATTCAGCCATGATGCGATCTTTGTTCTGACAAAGAAGCAAACCAATCGTCTGATTATCACCTTCCCGGCAAAGAATATCATCTACTGCAGAACAATAGAAATTCAGTTTACCGATATATTCGGGTTGGAAGTCACCCTTTTTCAACTCCACGACTAAATACCTGTGCATAAACACATTATACATCAAGATGTCAATATAGAAATCATTGCCGGACACTTCAATATGATACTGTCTGCCCATGAAAGCGAAACCTGCTCCCATTTCGAGAAGGAACTTTTCAATATGCTTAACCAACCCTAACTCTACATCTCTTTCGTTATATTCGTCAGTGAAAGTCAGCATATCAAAAATATAGGGGTCTTTTAAGGTTTCTTTTACCTGCTTGGCTTGTATTTCCGGGAGAGTGGAATCGAAGTTGTTTGCCAATGCCCCGTAAGTATGGTAGTAGTCCTGATTGATAGCTTCAATTAAGAAATTACGACTCCATCCACTCTTCAAACATTGAATCATGTACCAATAGCGGGCTTTCAGGTCTTTTACCCGTTGTATTAAAGTGATGTTGTGTGACCAGCTTAACTGTTTTATCGGAAGAACACAATTTGACATTTCTAATTTGGCAACCACTGGTTGCCAAATTGTAAGCTCTTGATTATATTCTTTATGAAACTGAATCATACACCTGCAATTTCGTGGGGAAAAGCCCTTCACTTTCGGATAATCATTCTTCAAGTCATTGGCAAGCTGTTCAAGTGCATTGTTCCCCCATCCTATCTGCTTCTGGCTTTCACAAAGAAGTTTGCCGATGTCCCAATACATAGAAAGCATTTCTTCATTAGCGGAATAAATCGCTTTTTTCTGTGCGAGTGCCACCCGTGCTTTGACTTGTTTAAGCAAAGTAGCGTAGTTAAATATACTATTTTGAATTTCCATTTATTATTTTTCGTTTTAGATTAAAGACACTATAGGTTATTCCTACCCAAGCATCATTCAGCCGATTGCCCCAAAGCAAAGAGACCTTCCTTGGTAATAGAGTGGCAAATATAATGATAATTGAACCATTACGGATGCACTATCCGATAAATTTGCCTGCCTTTTCCGTCATACCACCACTTTGTCACGAGTGCAAACTGATTCTTTAATTAGTGTTTACAATATAACACAATTTGTTAACAGATCTGTAATACTATCTTAATCTGCCTTGTCTTCCTTTGCACCGTGAAACAAAAACACTGGTGTTAACGACTTTATTGCATTTAATAAATTAAAAGAAGCAAGGTAAAAAGATTATGAAAAGTAACAAATGGCTGCTTTCTCTGGCAGTTGGATTTCTGTGCTGTGGCTCTGCATACTCACAGACAACAGTGAAAGGAACAATAACGAGTGAAAGCGGAGAACCGTTAATCGGGGCTACCATCACTGTAAAAAACTCGACAGACGGTACGGTGACCGACATTGACGGCAACTACTCCCTGAAAACTAAGAAAACATTAAGTTCCAAAGATTTGCTCCTATTTAGTTATGTGGGATATAAAACGCTACAAAAAAACTATACGGGCAACACGATGAACGTAAAACTGGCGGAAGAGTCGCAACAACTGAATGATGTGGTAGTGACCGCCCTGGGCATCAAACGTGGAGAAAAAGGGCTGGGATACGCCACGGAAACCGTGAAAGGAGACAAGATTACCAGCGCTCTGCCCTCCAACTGGTCGACGGCACTCAACGGTAAGGTAGCCGGATTGAGCGTTATCTCTTCCGGCGGTCCGCTCAATTCGAGCCGCATCTCTCTGCGAGGAGACGTCTCGCTGAATCAGAACGGGAACGATGCATTAGTGGTAGTGGACGGTGTACCGATGAGCAGCCCGATGACCAATCCGGGAGTCGCCTACGGTGCAGGTTCCAACAGTGAGCTTTCCGTAGACTACGGTAACGGATTCTCCGACATCAATCCGGATGATATCGAAAGCATACAAGTATTGAAAGGAGCCAGCGCGACGGCTCTGTACGGTACGCGTGCAGCCAACGGCGTGATTATGGTGACTACGAAATCGGGAGCCGGCGCACCCAAAGGTATCGGCGTATCTTATAGCGGTAACTTCAGCATAGACGATGTGATGAGGTGGCCGGATTATCAGTATGAATTCGGACAAGGACTGCCGAGTAACATCGGTCCGGCAGGGTCCATCTATGAGGGCGAACCATACTACTCCTACGGAAAAGCGGAAGACGGCAGCTACGCAAGCACCAGCGGAACGAGTAGCGCATACGGAGCACGTTTCGATGCCAACAGGAAATTCTACCAATATGATCCGGTGACACAGGGACGTGCCTCCGAAGCGACTCCCTGGGTAGCGTATAAAAACAACCGCAAGGATTTGTTCCAGACGGGCTACACAATTACCAACTCCGTAGCCCTGACCGGAAAATCCGACCGGGGCAGCGTGCGGGCTTCCATCACCCACACCAAAAACGAATGGATTCTTCCCAATACAGGTTTCCAGCGCATCACTGCCATGATTTCCGCCCAACAACAGATTTCGCGGGCACTGCGCATCAATTTTAAATCGAGCTATACCTACCGCAAGCTCAACAATACGCCTGCCCTGGGATATAACAGCAACTCCATCTCTTACTTCCTCATCTTCCAGAATCCGAATGTCAACCTCGACTGGCTGCGCCCGATGTGGCGTACCGGACAGGAAAATGTGAAACAGCTCCAGCCTTACAGTTCCTTCATCGGAAACCCGTATGTCATTCTATACGAATCTGAGAATCCGTCAGAGAAACATAGTAACGTCTCCTCCGTTTCCGCCAACCTGCGTATCAACAGCAAGTTCGATTTCATGATCCGGTCCGGTATCCAACTGTCCACCGACCAGCGCGAACAACACCGTCCTATCAGCGATGTGGTATTTGGCAACGGATTCTTCAAAAAACAGAATGTGTTCGATTATGAATTAAACAGCGACGCTTTATTTACGTACCATGATTCCTTCGCTAACGGATTGCACGTCAATGCTTCGGCGGGAGGAAACATGATGCAACAAAGCTATGATATGCTCGCCGCCTCGGTGATGGGACTAATTACGCCGGGAGTCTACAAACTGGCAAACGGTGTCTCCAACCCGAACGTGCAGACTGTCATCAAAAAGAAAGCATTGAACAGTCTCTATTTCACAGCCAACTTCGCATATAAGGATAAACTGTTTCTCGACGTCACCGGACGTAACGACTGGTCGTCTACCCTACCGAAGAGCAACCGTTCCTTCTTCTATCCGTCGGTCAGCGTCAGCGCAGTGATGAACGAACTGTTCCTAATGCCGGAACCAATCAATTTGTTGAAAGTAAGAGGTTCTTTCGCCCAGGTGGGTAACGACACAGACCCTTACAAAACATCGCCCTACTACGGCACGAGCGATTTCCCCGGATCGGCTGTCGTTGCTTCCACACTGTACAATCAGGACTTCAAACCGGAAATTTCAACCAACTACGAAGCCGGTTTCGACCTGCGTATGTTCCAAAACCGCATCGGACTCGATTTCACATTCTATTACAACCGCACCAAAAACCAAATTCTGGATGCTCCGATGGACCCGACTACAGGTTACAGCAAAGCGACTATCAATTCGGGATGTGTCCGCAACCGTGGTTATGAAATCCAATTGGACGTTACCCCGGTAGTCAGCAGAGATTTCCGCTGGAACGCCACTTTTACCTGGTCTAAAAACGAAAACAAGATTATCTCGCTGGCGGAAGGGGCAGACGAGAATCAGTTAATCAGCAGTATCGGCAACGTCTCCATCATCGGACGCGTGGGAGGTACGACAGGCGACCTCTGGGGCTACAAACTGGTGCGCGACCCGGAAGGAAACGTTGTCATCAACGACAACGGACTGCCCGAACGTTCGGGAGAGATTGAATACGTAGCCACAGCCTATCCGAAATGGAAAGCCGGACTGTATAACGAATTTTCCTACAAAAACTTTACTCTTAGCGTCCTGCTCGACGGACAAGTGGGAGGAAAAATGTATTCGCACTCTCACCACAAAATGACGGAACAGGGAAAACTGGCTCATACCCTGAACGGACGTCTGCCGGGAACGGAATTTTATATGTCGAAAGATGATCCGCGCATTGCCACCGCCGGACTTTCACCGCAGGACGGAATGTATATGATTGCCCCGGGTGTAGTGAAAAACGACGACGGTAGCTTCTCGAAAAACACTAAAGTGGTAACCGTGGAAAGCTATTATAAAGAGTACTATCGGATGGCAAACGTGGAGACGAACACTTTCAGCACCGATTTCCTCAAACTGCGTGAAATGAGACTGGAATATAAATTACCGGGCAGCACACTGAAGAAAACTCCTTTCAGCAAAGCATCGATAGCGTTTTATGCACGCAACTTGTTCTGCATCACGGATTATCCTTTATTTGACCCCGAATCTGCCGCCCTCAACGGAAGTTCGATGGTAACGGGTGTAGAAACGGGTTCACTGCCTACGGCACGTACTTTCGGATTGAATATTAACTTATCTTTTTAAACACTGACTCATGAAAATCTATAATTTTTTTAAGAATATAGCAGGAGGAATAATAGTGTGCGGAACACTCTGTACAACCTCCTGTACCAGCTTCGACGAACTGAATACGGACCCCACCCGCATGGACGAGGTGAATCCCGGCACACTGCTCAACCCGATTCTCTACGAAACGTCTGTCTACAACTGGAAACTCTACAACAACTACACCTACGACCTGATGCAATGCGCTGTATCTACTTCCAGCACTAACGGTGTCGGATGGTGGTATATGACGGACAGCCAGGGAGACGGCACATGGACTACCTTTTATAAATGGATCAATAACGCCAAAGAGATGACGCGTCTCACCGAAAAACTCCCGGAGGCTTCCAAACAACCCAATTATGACGCCATCTCACTCACACTGCAAAGTTGGCTGTACCAGATTCTAACCGATGCTTTCGGTGACGTCCCGATGAGCGAAGCCTGCTCTGCCGATGAAGGAATACTCGCGCCGAAGTTCGACACCCAACAACAAGTGTACCGACAAATTATCGACAACCTGAAAACGGCAAACGAACTGTTTGACGAAGCTAACGGACTGATCTACAACCAATCGGGCGAAATGTTGTACAACACGTCTAAAGGAGATGCAACCGGTATAAAGAAATGGAAGAAGTTCTGCAACTCGCTCCGCCTGCGTGCATTGCTCCGCGTGATCGACGTTCCGGAGTTCAACGCGAAACAGGAATTGCGCGCGATGCTAACCGATCCCGCCACCTATCCGGTATTCGAATCGAACGATGACGCCGCCCTGCTTGCCATCAGCGGAACTTATCCGCAGGAAGCTCCGCTCACCCGGCCACAGGATTTCACTTCATACGTTCAGATTTCCGAGTTCTTTGTCGACCTGCTAAAAGAATGGAACGACCCTCGTCTGCAAGTGTATGCAACGCAGGTCACTCTGCCCGACCAGACAAAGGATTATGTAGGCTTGCCCAGCGGTTATCAGACGTTGCCCTCCATCACGGCTTCGGGACTGAATCAAGAAATGGCGAAAGCTCCCATGAAACTTGCCATGATGCCTTATGCCGAAGTTGAATTTATCAAAGCGGAACTACTGAAGAAAGGGGTGATCGACGGAGGAAGCAACGCTGCCAAAGAAGCGTATCAGAAAGGAGTGCAGGCAGCTATCGAACAGTGGGGACAGGTATTGCCCGACAATTACTTTGAGAATCCGGAAGCAGCTTATGACGATACTTTGGAACGTATCATGAACCAGAAATTCGTCGCACTGTTCTTCTGCGACTATCAGCAGTGGTTCGAATATAACCGTACCGGCTTTCCTGTGTTGCCCGTAGGACCCGGCATCGCGAATGCCAACAACCAAATGCCGAAACGTTTCAAATATCCGGCTGCCCTGCAACGTACCAACCTGAAAAACTATCAGGCTGCCAAGCAGAATATGGGAGGTGATGATTTTAATATTCGATTAATGTGGCAACAATAACGGAATATGGCAAATAAAGAAATGTATCAACCATAAATTTAAAATTCAATGTGTATGAAGAAAATTATCAGTATGGCTGTCATGTTATATATAACAATGACAGCAATGGCACAGAAAGGAGAACTTGCCATGAACGAAAATATCCGCGGAAAGGAAAATGTTTCAAGAAACGTTGCGGAGAATACGGTAGGAAATACAGCAGAAAATAGAGCAGAGAAAGAAGCGACTCCCGTAGGGAAGAAACCAAAAGCTACATTTATATTCGACGTATATGGAGAGATTCCGACAACTAAACCGGTGTTTGAAACGGAACATTATCTAGGTAGTGACATTACCGGAAAATGGAATACTTTCATCCAGAATTACACGCACGAGTATGATGTAACGATCGGATTCACTGATTCTTCCGTTGAGATTTTGAAGCCTTCCATTTACAAGGCAGTCAACAAGGTGAACAAATATTATAAAAAGGCACTGAAAAAGGAAGAAGTGAGCCGGGAAGTTGCTACATCCAACATGGCACACATTCTGGATTGTGCCAATGTGATGTGTTTCGACGATAACAGCAAGTCTTTCGAAGAGGCTGTAAAGTCGGCAGACGAACCGGAAGAGATTATCGCATTATTCAATCAAGTCACTCTAAGAAAGTTATAAGCAATGAAAAAAGTATGTAATAGAAATATGCTGTTTGCGGCAATCTTATGTCTCCAGCTAAATGTTGTTGCCGCTTTTGGTCAGACTGTTGTGAAAGGCAGTGTGAAAGATAACACAGGTAAGCCTGTCAGCGGTGTAGTAGTAACTGACGGTGCGCATTTTAAAACAACCGACGAGCAAGGGAACTATGTTTTGAACACCGATCCGGCACGTTATCCGATGGTTTACATCTCTACTCCGGCAGACTATGAGCTTCCTTCCAAAGAGGGTGTAGCCGACGGCTTCTATCAATATTTGGATGCGAAGAAAAGCGAGAATCAGTGCAACTTCGTTCTGACCAAGCGGCAGAAGCCGGCGGATGAATTTGTATATATCGCCATTTCCGATCCGCAAGTGAGGAACGAGAAACAACTGAACCGCTTCCGCACAGAAACAGTGCCCGACCTGAAACAGACTGCCGACTCGCTAAAGAACTTCGAAATCGTTGGTATGGGACTGGGCGACCTTGTGTGGGATGCCATGAACTTATATGCTCCTTACCGGCAAGCCGTCTCAAATTTAGGTATCACAATGTTCCAACTAATGGGAAACCATGATTTCAACCTGCTCTACAAATCCATGACACAGACGGATCATCCGGCAGACGGATATGGGGAACAGAATTATTACCAGTTGTTCGGTCCGGCCAACTATTCATTCAACATTGGAAAAATCCATGTAATCGCAATGAAAGACATCGACTACGATGGTAATAAGAAATACACGGAACGATTCACACCGGAAGATCTGGACTGGTTGAGAAAAGATTTAAGTTATGTGCCCGAAGGAAGCACCGTATTCCTGAACGTACACGCTCCGGTAGCCAACAACACGGTATCGGCCGGTGGAAATGCACGCAACGCCAACGCGCTTTTCCAACTATTAAGACCGTATCAGGTTCATATTTTCTCGGGACACACACATTTCTATGAGAATCAGCAACCTGCGCCTACTATTTATGAACATAATATCGGAGCTGCCTGCGGTGCATGGTGGGCAGGACACGTGAACCGTTGCGGAGCGCCGAACGGTTATCTGGTGGTAGAAGTGAAAGGTGACGATGTGAAGTGGCGTTACAAAGCGACAGGCTGTTCTCCCGATTATCAGTTCCGGCTCTACAAGCCGGGAGAATTTGAAAGCCAGAAAGACTATGTGGTAGCCAACATCTGGGATTGGGACAGAACGTATACGGTAAACTGGTACGAAGACGGAGTATTGAAAGGTGCCATGCAGGCTTTTGATGATGAAGACCAGGATTACATCAACATGGTGAAAGGAAAGAAAACCGGCTATCATACACGGCATCTTTTCCGGGCACAGCCTGCGAAAGGTACGAAGTCTGTCAAAGTGGTGGTTAAGAATCGTTTCGGGGAAGTATTCACGAAAGAGGTGAAATTGTAGGTTCTTCCAGTCTATTTATGGTTCCCCCGAATAATTTGTGAAAATTCAGTAGTATGAATAGAGTTTATACCGATTCATTACGAAAACCAACTTTCGAAAAGAATCGGTGTAAACTATCCTTTTTTCAGACCTGTCTTTTTATATCTTTATAAAGATCCGTTTTTTGTACAAGCCCCACACAATCAAATAATTGAATCCGATAAACAGAAGACCGTAAATCAGAGAGGCCAAATAAGCGTCGGGAAGAATAAGCAGGATGGAGGTATAAACCTTCCCTTGCAGACTAATTCCACTAACTGTGATAACCTCGAGTAGAGTAGCCAACACGCCGGCCACCACATAGATGAACAACGGATTCGTGCCAAAAACATGGAAAGGATACGCCCATTTCTGTTTTTTACGAATATCAATAAGCCAGGTGAGAAGCACAAGAAATAAAGAAGCAAAACCACAGGTTACCAAGACAAAAGTCGGACTCCATACTTTTTTATTCAACGGGCAACCGTAACTAAGCAACCATCCGGCAAATAAAAGAACAATACCAAGTATGGATATCTGTAACAACCGGTGATGAATTTCTGTCTTCTCCCGCAAGATATTTCCGCAGAAATAACCTATTATCACTTGCGCAATACACGGCAAGGTACTTAACAGCCCTTCCGGATCGAAAAAGATACGTCCGCCGTCCGGCAACCACTCCCGATACAGATGAGTTTCTCCGAACAATGTTCGGTCTGTAACGGCAATAATATTCTGCTCGGATAGTTCAAAGCCGTTCCCCAAAGCCAACAAGACAATATAGCCTATCAGAATAATCGCGGAGATCCATGCCAGATTTGCCGGACGCCGGACACTCATAATCAACAAGGAACCAAAGAAGTAAGCTAACGCCAGCCGTTGCAACACACCTAGAATACGTATCTGTGAGAAAGGCTGTTCCACCCCCGCACACACCAACGAAAACCAGGAAAGGAAAAGTCCCAACAAGAATAAAATCACTGTGCGCCGCACCAGTTTGGTGATAAAACTACGGCTGAAGTGATGATCGAACCTGGATAAAGCAAAGCTCATAGAAACACCCATGATAAACATAAAGAATGGGAAGACCAGGTCTGTCGGTGTCAGTCCGTTCCATTCGGCATGCCGCAAGGGCGCATAAACAGACTCCCACGTCCCGGGGTTGTTCACCAAAATCATTCCGACAATGGTGATTCCCCGAAGCACGTCTAATGAAAGTAAACGTTCTGATTTCATATCGTTCTGATGACACCGGGATTAAATAAATCCCGGTTTGGTGAAGTAAAATCCATTCTCATTCAACCATTTAATATGCCATTTCAGGCGATTGGTGAAATCAATCCAGTTGCGGTCACTTCCCCACGCCAATTCTGAAAAGGCCTGAAGAGAAGGGAAAACATGCTGACCGAACTTCCGCTCATTGGGAATCATTTCCGTCCAGACACAGGCTTGGAAGCCTAATACATTCTGCTTCACAATACTAGGAAACTGGGGTTCGAACTCGAAGTTATACAAAGAGCTTAATCCTTCGTCCGAAGGCGTTGCGCTCAAATAGAAACGAGACCACTCCATAAATACAATCGGATAACCTTTCTGGGTAATCTTTCCCGGCTGGTCGGGCAGCCAGTCACGCCAATAGGTATAGATCAGGTCTTGTGGATCTTTCTCAAGAAAAGCATCGTCCCATCCCATCACTTTCTTACCTTTACCCTTCACATAGTTCGTCATTATCTTCACAAAGCGGTTTTGCAATTCATCCACTTTCTGATAACCTTCCTGTTGCATCAACTGCTGACAGACTTCACACTGCTCCCAGTTATCCTTTTCCACCTCGTCAGCTCCTATATGGAAATATTCCGAAGGAAAGATTTCGACCATTTCATCAATGATAGATTGCACAAACTGATAGTTTTCCGGCCGGGAAGGGCAAATAGGATAAGAAAATTCTTCTCCCCAACCAGCTTCTCCCGTACACGACAGTTCGGGATACACTTTGATAGCCGCCGAGAAATGCCCTGGCATATCTATTTCGGGAACAATATCAATACCTCTTTCCAATGCGTAACTCACCAAGCCTTTCATCTCTTCTTGTGTATAATGACCACCATATTGCGAACCATTTCTCACAAAACGAGGATCTATCTCGTAGTTATAATCTTGTTGGGAAAGCTCTACGCATCTCTTGTCATACTCGTCGAAGTCACGCCAGCTTCCCTCCTGCGTCAGTAAAGGATATTTTTTCACTTCGATGCGCCAGCCCTGATCGTCGGTCAAATGCAAGTGGAGCTTGTTTATCTTGTAGAAAGACAGACAGTCTATCACCTTTTTCAGATAATCAACCGTAAACATGTGCCGTACCACATCGATATGGAATCCGCGCCAGTCGTATTTGGGAGCATCCTTTATATCTACCATCGGAAGATATTTCGAGTTTCCCGAAGTGAAGAAATTAGCTTGTTCGAGTGCTTGCCTCAACGTCTGGATTCCCCAAAGAAGTCCGGTTTCCGTCGAATAATAGATGCAGGCCCCCTCTTTGGTTACGGTCAGACGATAGGCTTCTTTGGCCAGATCAGATTCTTGTTTCACCCGGATAAAGGCATGATCGTTGGAAGCGTCACTCGCGGAAAGAGACAGTTTCTCTTCCAGCGTGGATTTCAACAGTTGTGACGTAGAAGCCGGAATATTCTGGCTAACAGTCACATTCTGCGGAAGAGTGACCACCGATTCTTTATAATCAACTCTTTCCGGCAAAGGCATTACCGACAGGCGGGTCGGTACCCGTTCCGGATACCCTCCATTATCATTGTCATTGCACGACAACGATGTGATCGCACCTATTCCCAACAGGAATAATATACCGCTTCTTTTTATCTTATCATAGTTCATAACTTATCTACTTTTTGTGGATTAATTTACTTTGAGAGTGCTTGTCACACTTTCTTTGTTTAAATAAAACAGTTTAGCTTTCACAACCGAAGCATCACAGGCTATGGGAGCTTCCCAAAGCGCTGAATCAAGAGTTGGTTCCGCTCCATCGGTCGTATAGCGTATCTCCCCTCCCCGGATGGGAGTGTTGGCATAGAGCTTGCCTTCTTTGAGGCAAAGTCCGGGATGAGGCAAACGGAAGTTAATGTTTCGGGACGCCCAATGGGGCATTTCCTTCTCACTCGCTTTCGAATAGAACAAAGCCAGCGCTTTATTGAAAGCCTGCTGTTCTTTCTCTCCTGCCAGCATACTCCAAGCGGGAAAAGCATTCCACCCGCGTTCTACCAGTCCGAGGATTTTAGGAAAGGTATAATATTCCACCCACTTGAAATCACGGATCGTTTCTGCAAACAATTGCGCTTGTACTCCTTGGATACGCTCCTTGCCGGATGCGGTCAAAACTGTTTTTCCTCTTTCCGCAATACCTAAATCGACCGGATTGCCAGCCATATCAGTACGCGAAGAGCGATAGATGTGATATGGAAGCATGGAAAAGCCTTTAGATTCATCCACATATCCGGCCCACGAGAGCCCTCTTTCATCGGGGTGAGCATCATAGGCCAAATCCAGATAGAAGTTGTTCACGTTGCAGAGGATCACCGGATAGCCTTTGTTGGCTACCTGATAAGGTATTTCGTCCGCTTCCCATTCGGGAACTGTATTCCAGCAATATACTCCTGCCGCAAGCCTGTTCAAATGGCGGTCGGTAGCCTCCGAATGTCCCAACGCAGCTTCCTGCCAGCCACTGAACTGCACATGATATTGTTGCAGATAGTCTGCCATCTTCGTGATGTAGTATTCGGACAGTTCATGCGCACTCGTCATTCCATGTTCATCCATAAACGCCCGGCAGACAGGTGAACCCATCCAAGCTCCATCAGGCACTTCATCGCCTCCCAAGTGAATGGTAGTCAAAGGTACCTCCGCTTCTTCATACATAGCCATCAGCTCACGAATCACTTTTTCCATAAACCGATACGTGGAGGGTAATGCCACATTCATCACGTTATCCGTATAAGACTGTGCGGAAACATAGCGGGAAGTATCTTGCGCGTCACTCAACAAATATTCGACAGCCTTTTCAGGATCGGTGTTTATATATTTATGATAACGTGCTTTCATGGACACTATTGCCGCCCGTGCATGCCCCGGAGACTCTATTTCCGGGATTACACGCACATGTCTTTGAGCTGCATAACGCAATAAATCTATAAACTCTTCACGAGTATAATATCCGTTACCGGAGGTAGGCGCAGACGGATCATAGTTGCCATCGTAGCCCGGATACAAACATTCCAGTTCATCCGTGGTGTGTCCCCGACGTGCACCGACCGAGGTTAGTTCTTCCAAACCGGGAATCTGAAGACGCCAACCTTCATCATCCGAAAAGTGGAAATGCAGCACGTTCAGTTTATAAGAAGAGATGGCGTCTATCAGCTTCTTTAATTGGTCTGCCGTCGTGAAGTTTCTGGCAATATCCAGCATTTGTCCGCGATACGGCAAGTCGGGATAGTCACGGATAGATACAGCTTCCAAACGGAACGGTTTCTCTTGTCCTTTCAAGAGAGAGAGCAAGGTTTGCGTGCCATTGAAAATGCCGTGTGACGTAGGAGCTGAAATATTTATCAGACTATTTCCTGTGTCCATCCGGTAGTATTCGTCATTCGCAGCCGTCTCCTGTTGCGGCAAATAATCCAGATGAACCGTTACCGGTGCTTCGGAAATGACTTCCAACCCATAAAGTGTTTCCAATTTTTCTTTCAACAATCCTGCTTCGTTGGCAAAATCGGGATGAAAAGTCAGTCTCACCTTATTTTCTATGATAACGTTTTCTTTACCGATAGCCGGAAACGCTTCCTTTACTGACGGGAAAATATCAGTTTGTTGCAACTTGGCAGTAGTTTCTAACGCCAAGTTTGAAGCATATATCTTATCAGGTGCGGGATACCAGTCTTCCGTCTCCATTCCTTGTAGCGGCTGTATGGTCAGTTCGACAGGCAAGGGAGTACCTTGCTTGCCGCCTGCCTGACTCACCCAGTAAGTACCTTCGGGAGCATATGACAGTTTTTTCAGTCCGTTGGTACAACAGAACGTCACAATCAGCGAATCTCCCGGTGCCAATGGCTGGAAGTTTTCCGCCGGATACATCCGGAAGAAGTTCGCATTTACGACCTCTACCTTGACCGATGCAGATTCGTCTTGAAGAATCTCACGAGGCAACTGCGAATAATAGATGATCCAGTCCTTTCCCAAAGGAACATCTGATATATTCTTCAGGATAAATGAGTTCTCATAGTAACCGGGCTGCACTTCGGCAGCTCCCATCTCCCAAGTCAATGACACGGGGGCTTTCGCCCCGTCAGCCGATTTACAGCCAGTCATGAACAGCAGGAGACACAGACTTCCCCCTATCATATATAGTATATTTCTCATAGGCTTTCCTATTTTTCTATATATCACTCTTTCAGACATTAATCACTCAATCGTTCGATGTGCAATGTTTCTTTGCCTACTCCCTGCGAAGTATCGAAAGTCAGACGGTAATAGCCAGGTACGAAGCCGTCGCCACTCGTTATTCCATTGGAAGCCGATATTTCAATTCCATCCGTATCACCGGACAACGAACCTGCTTGCAACTCCATACCTTTATCTTTATTCCATTGCAAATCGCTGTAAATTTCGATTTCGAAAGACTCCCATTCATGAGTGTTACTCAAATACACAGTAGTTTGATATTTTTGTTCACCAATCGGCACAATATATCCCAACTGTGATATATCTTCCAAATTCCAGCCTCCGCTATTGTAAGCCTCGTTCCAGACAGGAGCACAAGTGAATCCGTGTCCTACCAACCAGAAACAAGTAGGTGCGGTATCACTCATCCGTGCAACCCAAATATAATTGAATTTAGAAGAATAGTATATTTCCCAAGTTCCCGATTTGCGCAGGAAGGTAAACTTACCATTGTCCGGATTATAACTAAAGAAGTCGCGGTTGTAAGCATGTTCCACATCTTCAAATCCACTCATTTCAAATTCTTCACCTTGAGTAAAACTAATCTGGGCACGGAAAAATCCTTCACTGGCTATCAACTCGGTTTCTTTAATTTTCAGGTTCTTCTGGAAACCGACGACACCCAGTTTAAAAGTCATCACGTCGAAAGTGATCTGTTCAACAAACCAATCCCGGTAATCAAAGGCAAAGCTGGGTCCCGACGCTTCAATAAGGACAGCTGTATTACTCTTTTCAGCAGCTCCCCAAATCAATTCCGCATCGTCCAATGATTCCGTAGTGGAAATTTTTCCGGTTAGCTCCATCGGATAGCCCTCTTCCGAGCCGGAAACTTCCGTCAGATACAGATAAGGATTCTCTGCGCTCCGGGTCATTTCTACCACCTCACCGTTATAGTGAAGATAGAGCACTTCCGGAATCTGTGGACGGACGATATGGAAATCAAACGTTTGAGTGACTTCACTACCTTCCACATTGATGGCAGTCAATACTACTTTAGCCTCCTGATTCTCTTCCAAGTCAGCCTCAAACGGGATATAAATTCCTTTCTCAACAATCGACACATCAGTGCCTTTCGTACGAATCGACTGCGAACTTACCAAGGTTTCACCCACCATCAATTTCACTTCCAGCGTAGACAAAGGAGTCTCCGGATCGTGGATTTTTACAGAGAAATAAAGAGAATCGGCAGCAGGAGTCTGATCGGTAGTCGAGAATTGTAGTCCTGATAGTTCAGGACATGAATATGGATACTTCACCCGACCATCTTCTTCGCTACATGAAGCCAGCCAGCAAACGGTTAGCCCCAGCAACCATAAAAACAGATTATTGTGTTTCATCATTTTTTCTTTTAAAATTTTACGTTCCTCTTTTCATTAATAACCTTCATTTTGAGTCAGATTGGTGTTTTTATCTTTCTCTCCTTGAGGAATCGGCCACAACTGCCGGAAAGCCTGCAAACCTGCAAACAGCAATCTGCCATCTTTGTCTTTATGTTTCTGCATCACTTCCAGCAAACGGTTATTACGTACCAGGTCAAACCAACGCTGACCTTCCATATACAACTCCAATTGACGTTCATTCTCTACCGCCAAGCGGCCCCTAGCCTGTCCCATATTCTCATCCAGAGAAGAGGGAGCAAAGCCCGCACGTTCTCTAATGCCGTTCACGATTCGAATCGCTTCCGGAGTGCGGTCTAACTCTACCAGTGCTTCGGCTTTCAACAGGAGTATATCCGCCAATCGCATCAGAATAATGTTGGAAGTCTTCTCGCGAATTTTATAAGACAACGGATAACTGTCCGCCGGCCAATAGGTGTCATAAGGAACCGATTTCCAAAGGATACTGGATGCATAACGGGTATCTTTCTCCTTGTCGAATTTAGCAACCAAGTCATGAGTAGGCGTACAATAACGTCTCCAGGTCACCGAACCGTCGTCTTCTTTCAGCAACACCCAATAAGCCCAGTTGGGAGCATCAGAGGTGTAATAGACTTCAAAGATACTTTCGGAAGAGAATTTCTTGTCAGGTTGCCACAACTCATCAAAGTTGCCGACCAGCGTATAACCCTCTGCTATCACTTTGTCGCAAGCTTCAACCACTTTGGCATAGTCGCGTGTTGATTTCTCTCCTCTGGTTGCCAACACCTTGGCACGCAAAGCATAAGCGGCGCCTTTGGTGGCCTGGAAAACTCCTTTATTTTTGCTTACCAGGTAACGAATGGTATTTTCTTCGTTCAGATCATCCAGTATCTGGTCGTAGATTTTATCTGCGACAGAACGTTCAGGATACATCACCGGATACCATTTATCCAGATTCTCGGCTGTAATGGTCGGAATCAAATCCAACACCATCGGAGCGTCTCCCCATAAACGGACGATATCGAAATAGGCCCATGCCCGCAAGAATTTTGCTTCTGCGATGACCCGATTACGCTCTTCTGCTACGGTAGAGGCAGGATCCATCATTTTCGTATTTTCAATCACACTGGTTGCAGTGCCAGCCATTGAATAATACTGTGACCAGACCAATTCTACCTTATAATTGGTAGAAGTCAGCTTCAACAAATCAAATTCTTGTTCGGCCACGCCGTCTCCACCAATATAGCAATTATCGGATTGTACATCTCCAATGGTGTAATTTTCCGACTGGAATATATCTGCCTTAAAGCTTTCATACGCACCTTGCAACTCGGCTTGCGCATCTGCCAGACTTCCGTATTTAGACTCCTGATCTTCCGTTCCGGTACCCTCCTGCATAAAATCCGATTGCGGTTTCTCATCCAGAAAATTACTGCATGAAACGACTAAGACGCAGAGTACGACATAAGCTAACTTTATTATGTTTTTCATTTTCGCACCTATTAAAATTCAACATTCAAACCAAAAATTACCGCCCTCGATTGAGGATAAGTACCATAGTCCACTCCTTGGGCAACGGAGTCGCCGCCAAAAGCATTTACTTCAGGATCGTATCCCTTGTATTTTGTCAACGTGAAAAGATTCTGTCCGGTGACGTAAGCCTGCAATCTGGACAGATGTATTTTATTCAACCATTTCTTAGGGAAATTATAGGACAAAGTGACTGTTTTCAAGCGCAAATAAGATCCGTCTTCTACAAAACGGGAGGAGTTGTGATTGTTCTCTGTATTACCAACGCGGGGGACATTGGTAATCATACCCGGTCGTTTCCAACGATCCAATACACGAACCGACTGGTTTCTAAAGTCGGTCATACCTTCCATATCGATGCGTGACGCATTAAAAATTTTATTGCCCTGACTTCCCTGCAAGAAAACAGACAGGTCGAAGCCGGCATACGAGAATGTATTCGTCATACCATATATGAACTTAGGCTGGGCATTTCCCAAGGTAGTGCGATCTTCCGGATCGATAAAGCCGTTACCATTCAGGTCACGATAGATGATATTTCCAGTTTCCGGATCGACGCCTTCTGATATATATCCAAAGAATGTTCCCAATGGAAGACCTTCTTTCAGGATGACAGCTTTCTCCTTGGATTCATACATTTCAGCATAATAATAGACTTTATTCAAGCCGAGCTTCGTCAACTTATTCCGGTTGAAAGAGATATTGAAATCGGTATTCCACTGGAAGTTGCCTTTCAAATTCTGGGAAGAGACAGTGAACTCCATACCTTTATTCACCATTTCACCATCGTTTCTTGTCACACTGCTTGGCACTACATTCTCCGGCAGGCTGACTGTCAGTAGTAAGTCGGTTGTTTTTTTGTAGTAAGCGTCCACCGAGAAGGATAAACGGGAATCAAACATTGTCAGGTCGAGACCCAGATTCCACTGGCTTGTTTTTTCCCAAGTCAGTTCTTTATTGGCTGCCGAACCGGGTCTGATGGCAAGTCCCGGGTATAAGTTACCTTCTGAAACCGGTAGTTTACTAGCACTCATGGAAGCCATGTAAGCGTAGTTTCCAAAACCGCCCTGGTTACCGTTCATACCCCATCCGGCACGTAGCTTCAAATCGGTTACGATGTCTTGCAAAGGTTGCATAAACTTTTCGCTTGAAATTCTCCAACCTGCCGAAACAGAAGGAAAAGTACCCCAACGGTGTCCCGGAGCAAAACGGGAAGAACCGTCGGCACGGAAGTTGACCGTCAGCAAATAACGGCTGTCATAATTGTACGCTATGCGACCTAAAAAAGAGGCCAGCGTCCATGCGGAGGCGGAAGAACCACAAGCGTCTTTATCCAACTGATTGGCGGCACTGATGGAATGAATATCAGGATAAGACTCTGCCAGATCGAAACCAGCCATCCAGGATGCGTTATATTGTGCACGCTGTTGGGTGGCTCCTCCCAAGATGGAAAGGTTATGTTTGTTGAAGGAACAATCATAGGTTAGCAAATTCTCAAACAGCCATTCGAAGTTTCGTGAGAAACTCTCTTCCACACGTCCTTTTGTACCGCGTCCGTCCGAAGTTGAAATCGGGTCCAGATAATAATCCCAGTGTTCATTAGTCAGTTCAATGCCAAAAGTTGTTTTGAATTTCAGACCTTTGTATATATCAACCGTAAAGCCGAGCGAACCATTAATATGATCTGTATTCGTGTTGCTGTCCGCAGCATTGGCAGCCAGCGGATTCAGAATACGTGCACCATAAGCCTGTTCGTCGTATTCGTTCGGATCATACGGGTTCCACTTCTGCATAAACGGAGGAGTATTCACTACGGACAAGATGGAACCGGCACGCAAAGAACTGCGGCTTTCGTTCACCCATTGTCCTCCTGTATGCGAATACGCAAAGTTGAGTGCCATCTTTAACCATTTTGTCTGCTCACTATCCAAATTCGCACGGAAATTATATCGGTTGAAATGTGCTTTCTCCACAATACCTTGTTCGTCAGAATAACCTCCGGATACAAAATATTGTAATTTCTCGGTTCCATTTGCCACGGATAATTGATAGTTCTGATTAACACCCGTACCGAAGAATAAATCAGTCCAGTCCACATAGCGTGTTTCATTTTCAGGGATATTGGGAGCAACATCCGAAACAGCTTTCAAGTCTTTCATCAAGTCTTTATATTGCTCTGTATTCAAGGCATCTATCTTCTTACCTAATTTAGAAAAACCCACATAAGCACTCATTTTCACCTGCGGTGCACCGATCTTTCCCCTCTTGGTCGTAATCAACACCACTCCGTTTGCCGCACGTGGCTCCATAAATAGCTGCTGATGAAGCATCTTTCAGGATTTGCATACTTTCAATATCGTTCGGACTGATATTCGAAATATCATCCGACGGCAAACCATCTACCACATACAACGGCTCATTGGATGCCTGCACGGAAGTAGCACCTCTCACCCGGATGGTCACCCCGGAACCCGGCATACCCGATGGCTGCACAACTTGAATACCGGCTGCTTTTCCCTGAATGGCTTGTGCGGCTGTCATGATCGGACGCTCTTCAATATCTGCCGTAGAAACCACAGATACTGCCGTCGTAATATCTTTCCGTTTCATAGAACCGTATCCCACCACGACAACTTCTTCCAGCACTTGCGAATCTTCGCTCAAAGACACATTATAGATGTTCTGTTTATTGACCGTATGAGACTGGGAAACGTAACCGATATAGGAGAAACTGATTTTTGCCCCTATGGGAGCTTCCAAAGAGAAACGTCCGTCGATGTCAGTAGCGGTCCCAATATTCTCTCCTTCCACTCTCACGGTAACACCAATCAAAGGTTCCCCCCTCCGATCGGCTACAACACCGGTTATTGTTTTCTTATCTCCTTTCTGGGAGGCGTTTTGTTCGGTTTTCAGGGTAAGCACTACTTGCTTGCCCGATTCTATCTTATAACTAATAGGTGACCCTTTGAAAACTTTTTCTAAAACCGAATCGATACTTTCATTGTCCACTTTCAATGAAATCTTTTGATCCAATCCGGGAAGCTTATCCGTATAAAAGAAGCTGTAATCAGCCTTCTTCTCAATTACTCGTATCGTCTGGCGTATTGTCTGATTCTTTACAGAGAAAGTGATCTGCGCACTTACCTCTTGAGACACAAACAACAAGATACAACAGAACATAACAAGCCTTAATATGATATGTAATTGTTTTCTCATTAGTAATTAGCTTTAAATTCTTTAAAATATAAGTCTGAAAATCAGACTTTTTATTATCTTTGTGAAATCGTGATGCAAAAAGGATTCCCTTTCCCTTATCCGCATAAGGAAAAATTTCTTTTTTACTATCATGTATAAACCGTATTTAATTTCAGGGTGGAATTATGCTGCTACATAATTCTACCCTCTTTGTTTTATTATGAGGTGTCTTCCATAAATCGTCCTTTTTTAGTTAATACTACTTCCTATTTTCACCGTATCTCCTTCTAACTTATAAGTCAAAGGATAAGTAAGGCTTATAATGTAAAATACATTATGCAAACTGCTGTTCCGGATGGTTCCGGAAAACGGCACATTCTTCAGCTTCTCCGAGTCAAACACGACTTTCACCCCGTACATCCGCTCCAACGTGGTCGCGATCTCTGCCAAAGACGCTGAATTAAAAATCAACATATTGTTCCGCCAAAAGTCGATTTCACGCAGATCCGAGATGGGCGATTTAGTAAATGTCTGCTTATTCTTATGATACTCTACCTTTTCTCCGGGTTTCAACAATGTGGTATTCGTTTTATTAGAAACCCTGACACTTCCTTCCGCCAGCAGTGTCGTGACGGAAAGATCGTCGCCATATCCCTTCACATCAAAGGTTGTTCCCAACGCTTCTATCTCCAAATCATTGCAACAGACGATAAAGCGCTTGTCTTTGTTCTTTGCCACCTCAAAATAGGCTTCTCCGTCTAAATAAATCTTTCGGTCGGATTTGTTATACTCCGCATCATAAGAAAGATGAGTAGCCGAATTCAACCAGACTTTCGTTCCATCAGGTAAAGTCAGGTTCGCTTTCTGCCCGTAATCTACTGCAACCATGAAAGGATCCTGCGATACCTTATTTATATGTCCTACTCCGAAATAAGTGGCCAGCCCCAAACAAACCGGTAATAATATAGTGGCCGCCACCTTATATATAATAGGTTGCCAACGCCGCTTCTTCGGATACAGAATTTTGGGTTCATCCAAATTCCGCTGCAGATGATTCCACATTTCTTCTTCCACTGTCTTATCTATTTCGACAGTTGCTTCTTTCCACATCTGCTCGCAAAGCGAATTAAACTCATCACGAATCCCCGGTTTGCGAATCCATTCAATGAGTATCCTTCTTTCTTCAGAAGAGGCCTCCTTCTTGAAGAATTTTTCCAATAGTACTATGTAATCGTGTTGCTCCATAATTTTCCTGTTCTATATATACTAGCCTTGAGAGACAGAAAAGGACTACAAGAAAATAAAGACAAGTTAGATATTAACTTTTATTAAACATTAAGCATTAAATATGGTGTAGGAAGAGAGAAACAGAAAAGGCAATCGTCCCCAGTTTGTCACGCAGGAAATCCAAAGAACGATGTACCTGTGTAGCAACAGTCTTTTCGGATATATCCAACTGTTCAGCTATCTCACGATAGTTCAGCCCGGATTTCCAGTAGAGCATAAAAACTTCCCGACGGGCAGGAGGCAGTTCTTCCAAAAGTTTCAGGATATATTCTTCTAAAAATAAATAATCCAACTCTTCATCTATCTCTACGGATTCGTCAGCCGATTCATTGGATAGTTTATCCACATAATTTTGAAGCAGGAGTTCGCGCCTTACGTAATGGTATACCATATTTTGGGATATCTTAAAAAGATAACCGTCAAAATTACCTTCCAAATCAATATTGAGCCGTTTCTCCCAGATTTGGAGAAAGATATCCTGTGTAATATCCTTTGCCACCCCGGCATCGCCTATCATAGAAAGGACAAAACTGTAAATGCGAGCATTGTATGCACGATACAACGCTTCAAAAGCTTTTTTATTTCCTTCCTTCAATAATTGAAGTTGTTGGGTGGTAATCATCATCAAATAAGGTTAAATCATATATGGACTCAAAAATAACGAAATAACTAAAGCCGACAACCAAAGCGCTTGTTAAAATTTCAATAAATCAATATCTAAGCTTTTAAAAAAGAATAGGATATAAATGCATATCCTATGTATCTCATATCATAAATTCAGCCATTTTGCTATAAAATTAATAGAAATTACCAATCAACAGCAACAATTTCTAACTTTTATTCCTACATTTGCAGCCAATTGATAACTTATTAACAAATTACATATATACCATGGCTAAAATAACGAAAGAAGCCGCTTTGCTCTATCACTCACAGGGCAAACCCGGCAAGATTGAGGTAGTGCCTACCAAACCTTATAGTACTCAAACCGACTTATCACTCGCATATTCCCCCGGTGTAGCAGAACCTTGTCTCGAAATTGAGAAGAACCCGCAGGATGCATACAAGTATACAGCTAAAGGAAATCTTGTAGCTGTTATTTCTAACGGTACAGCCGTACTCGGACTGGGCGATATAGGCGCATTAAGCGGCAAACCTGTAATGGAAGGTAAAGGGCTGCTTTTCAAAATCTATGCCGGTATCGACGTTTTCGACATCGAAGTAGACGAGAAAGATCCGGAGAAATTCATTGCGGCAGTGAAAGCAATCGCTCCTACCTTTGGAGGTATCAATCTGGAAGACATCAAGGCGCCCGAATGTTTTGAAATCGAACGTCGCCTGAAAGAAGAATTAGACATTCCTGTAATGCACGACGACCAGCACGGTACTGCTATTATCTCCAGCGCCGGTTTGGTAAATGCCTTGCAGGTGGCAGGAAAGAAAATCGAGGATGTGAAAATCGTCGTGAACGGTGCCGGTGCATCCGCAGTATCTTGTACTAAATTATATGTATCTTTGGGCGCTCGCCTCGAAAATATTGTCATGCTGGATAGTAAAGGCGTTATCAGCAAGACACGTACCGATCTGAACGAACAGAAAAGATATTTTGCAACTGACCGCACAGATATCCACACACTGGAAGAAGCAATCAAGGGCGCGGATGTATTCCTCGGCCTGTCAAAAGGAAATGTGTTGAGTCAAGATATGGTACGCAGCATGGCTCCGATGCCCATCGTATTCGCATTGGCCAACCCGACACCGGAAATCTCTTACGAAGATGCCATGGCAGCACGTCCTGACGTACTGATGGCTACCGGACGTTCCGACTATCCGAACCAGATTAATAATGTAATCGGTTTCCCATATATCTTCCGCGGTGCTTTGGACACTCAAGCTAAAGCAATCAACGAAGAAATGAAAATTGCGGCCGTACACGCCATTGCCAACCTGGCAAAACAGCCGGTGCCTGATGTAGTCAACGCAGCCTACCACGTAAACAACCTTTCTTTCGGTGCGGAATACTTTATCCCGAAACCGGTAGATCCACGCCTCATCACCGAAGTTTCCTGCGCAGTGGCAAAAGCTGCTATGGAAAGCGGAGTGGCTCGCACAGAAATCAAAGACTGGGACGCTTACTGTGTTCACCTGCGCGAATTGATGGGCTACGAATCCAAACTGACCCGCCAACTGTATGATACTGCCCGCCGCTCACCGCAACGTGTCGTATTTGCCGAAGGTATCCACCCGAATATGCTGAAAGCTGCCGTTGAAGCAAAAGCCGAAGGTATCTGTCATCCTATCTTATTAGGAAACGACGAAGCTATCGGAAAACTGGCAGAAGAAATGGAGCTTAGTCTGGAAGGTATTGAAATCGTCAATCTTCGTCACCCGGACGAATCAGACCGTCGCGAGCGTTACTCCCGCATCCTTGCAGAAAAACGTGCACGCGAAGGATTTACCTACGAAGAAGCCAACGACAAGATGTTCGAACGCAACTACTTCGGTATGATGATGGTGGAAACAGGAGATGCAGACGCATTCATCACCGGACTTTATACAAGATATAGCAATACGATCAAAGTGGCAAAAGAAGTGATCGGCATCCAACCGGGCTTCAAACACTTCGGTACCATGCATATCCTGAACTCCAAGAAAGGTACTTACTTCCTGGCAGACACATTGATTAACCGTCATCCCGATACGGAAACATTGATTGATATCGCCAAACTGTCCGACAAAACAGTTCGTTTCTTCAATCACACACCGGTTATCTCTATGTTGTCATACTCTAACTTCGGCGCTGACACCGCAGGTAGCCCAGTGAAAGTGCACGAAGCAGTTGCTCACATGCAGGAAGAATATCCGGAATTGGCTATCGACGGTGAAATGCAGGTAAATTTTGCCATGAACCGCGAATTGCGTGATACCAAATATCCGTTTACCCGCCTGAAAGGTAAAGACGTAAATACATTGATTTTCCCGAATCTAAGTTCAGCAAACGCCGGTTACAAACTGTTGCAGGCAATGGACCCGGATACAGAATTCATCGGCCCTATCCAGATGGGATTGAACAAACCTATCCACTTCACCGATTTCGAAAGTTCTGTCCGTGACATTGTGAATATCACAGCCGTAGCCGTGATCGATGCCATTGTTGACAAAAAGAAAAGAGGAGTTAAATGAAGCGTCCGTTATCCAAATCACAAATAGTTTGTATCAGCCTGCTTTGGTTGGCGCTTTGCTATTTAGTTCTGACGAAAGCCGAACGAATTGACGGGATGACGATAGTAATGCTTGTCATTTCGGCAGCATTAGTATTTATTCCTGTTTATAAGTCGATCAAAAAGAACAAATAAATATCTTTTTTCCTATTTTTAATGCGATAAAATATCAATTTTGATGTTTTATCGCATTTTTCTTTATAAAATGTTTGCCAGTTCAATTTTTATCTTTACTTTTGCAACCGAAAATAAAAATCCGATGTACCCATATGCAAGTGTGTAAATTGCTATATAATACGAAAGCACACAGTCAAGCGGCACATTAGCAAATTGTCAAATTAGCACATTATTTTTATATCAACCAATTAAAGAAAAAAAGATTATGAATGCAGCAAAGGTATTAGACGATCTGAAAAGAAGATTTCCCAATGAACCGGAGTATCATCAGGCAGTAGAAGAAGTACTTTCTACTATTGAAGAAGAATACAACAAACACCCGGAGTTTGATAAAGTAAACTTGATCGAACGTTTGTGTATTCCTGATAGAGTATATCAGTTCCGCGTGACTTGGATGGATGATAAAGGTAATATTCAGACCAACATGGGTTACCGTGTTCAGCACAACAACGCGATCGGTCCTTACAAAGGCGGTATCCGTTTCCACGCATCTGTAAACCTTTCTATCTTGAAGTTCCTTGCCTTTGAACAAACATTCAAAAACTCACTGACTACTCTGCCGATGGGTGGTGGTAAAGGTGGTTCCGACTTCTCTCCTCGTGGAAAGTCAAATGCCGAAGTAATGCGCTTTGTACAGGCATTCATGCTGGAACTGTGGCGTCACATCGGTCCTGAAACCGATGTTCCTGCCGGTGACATCGGTGTTGGTGGCCGTGAAGTAGGTTTCATGTTTGGTATGTACAAAAAACTGGCTCATGAATTTACCGGAACATTCACAGGTAAAGGCCGCGAATTCGGTGGTTCACTGATTCGTCCGGAAGCTACCGGTTATGGTAACATCTACTTCCTGATGGAAATGCTGAAAACAAAAGGCACTGACCTGAAAGGTAAAGTTTGTCTGGTTTCCGGTTCCGGTAACGTTGCTCAATATACAATCGAAAAAGTAATCGAACTGGGTGGTAAAGTAGTTACTTGCTCTGACTCTGACGGTTATATCTACGATCCGGATGGTATCGACCGCGAAAAACTGGATTACATCATGGAACTGAAGAATCTGTACCGTGGCCGTATCCGTGAATACGCAGAAAAATATGGTTGCAAATATGTAGAAGGAGCTAAACCTTGGGGTGAAAAATGTGATATCGCTCTTCCTTCTGCAACTCAAAACGAATTGAATGGCGACCACGCTCGTCAGCTGGTAGCAAACGGTTGTATCGCTGTATCTGAAGGAGCTAACATGCCTTCTACTCCGGAAGCTATCAAAGTATTCCAGGACGCTAAGATCCTTTACGCTCCGGGTAAAGCTGCTAACGCCGGTGGTGTATCAGTATCAGGTCTTGAAATGACTCAGAACTCTATCAAATTGAGCTGGAGTGCTGAAGAAGTAGACGAAAAGCTGAAAAGCATTATGAAAAATATCCACGAAGCTTGCGTTCAATATGGTACAGAAGCTGACGGATACGTAAACTATGTGAAGGGTGCTAACGTAGCCGGATTCATGAAGGTTGCTAAAGCAATGATGGCACAAGGTATCGTATAATCAGCGAAAGATATATAAGCTATAGTTTATTTAAAGACTCCCGCCTTCCGAAAGGAAGTGCGGGAGTTTTTTTTATGCAAAAAAATAACAGGCAATACGTACATAATTCATAGTTATTATCTATCTTTAGATAGAAATTATCTGTTTGACAAGCAAGCAAAAGAAGCCTATCTTTGTTACATATTATAAACCCCGGATAAAAGAATAAAAAGGCGACAGTCTGTTTATACTTGTATCCGACTAAAAAATCCATTTATGGAAAAGAAAAAACTCACTGCTGCGAACGGTCGCCCTATCGCCGACAATCAAAATTCGCAAACCGCAGGTCAACGCGGGCCTGTCATGTTACAAGATCCCTGGCTCATTGAGAAGCTTGCCCATTTTGATCGTGAAGTGATTCCGGAAAGACGTATGCACGCTAAAGGTTCAGGAGCATACGGCACTTTTACCGTCACTCACGACATCACAAAGTACACCCGTGCCGCCATTTTCAGTAAAGTCGGAAAACAAACAGAATGTTTTGTCCGTTTCTCCACCGTAGCCGGAGAACGTGGAGCTGCCGATGCAGAACGTGACATCCGTGGTTTTGCCATGAAATTTTACACGGAAGAAGGTAATTGGGACTTGGTTGGTAACAATACTCCCGTATTCTTCTTACGTGATCCACTTAAATTCCCGGATCTGAACCATGCTATCAAACGAGATCCGAAAACGAATATGCGTAGCCCGAACAGTAACTGGGACTTCTGGACACTTTTGCCGGAGGCATTGCATCAGGTGACTATCACCATGAGTCCGCGTGGTATTCCTTATTCATATCGCCACATGCACGGATTCGGCAGTCATACTTATAGTTTTATCAATGCAGAAAATCAGCGTATCTGGGTCAAGTTCCATCTGCGCACCTTGCAGGGGATCAAGAATCTGACTGACCAGGAAGCGGAAGCAATTGTTGCTAAAGACCGTGAATCTCATCAGCGTGATCTCTTCGAGAGCATCGAAAAGGGCGATTATCCGAAATGGTTATTCCAGATTCAGTTAATGACGGAAGAAGAAGCGGACAATTATCGCATCAACCCGTTTGACTTGACTAAAGTATGGCCGCACAAAGATTTTCCTCTGCAAGATGTCGGTATCCTTGAACTGAACCGCAACCCGGAAAACTATTTCGCCGAAGTGGAACAGGCTGCTTTCAACCCGATGAATATAGTAGATGGTATCGGTCTGTCTCCCGACAAAATGTTGCAGGGACGTTTGTTCTCGTACGGTGACGCACAACGTTATCGTCTTGGAGTGAATGCCGAACAAATCCCGGTCAACAAACCTCGTTGTCCTTTCCACGCCTATCATCGTGACGGTGCTATGCGCGTAGACGGAAACTACGGTGACACTAAAGGTTATGAACCAAACAGTTACGGCGAATGGCAGGATTCTCCTACTATGAAAGAACCGCCTCTCAAAGTTACCGGTGAAGTTTACAACTACAATGAACGGGAATATGATGACGACTATTATAGCCAACCGGGTGACCTATTCCGACTGATGCCAGCTGAAGAACAACAATTATTGTTCGAAAATACAGCTCGTGCTATGGGAGACGCTGAACTATTTATCAAACAACGTCATGTACGCAACTGCTACAAAGCTGATCCCGCATACGGAACAGGAGTTGCCAAGGCATTGGGAATTGATTTGCAAGAGGCTTTGAAAGAGTAATCTGCTATCACTTTCCTCTACTGGTACTCCTTCTTCCTGAAGAAAGAGTACCAGTTTTCTTATACCCTATAAGGTATAATCCATAAATCCACAACCAGATTTATACCCTAAAGGGTATAATATGAACGATAAATCATTATCAGAATACGTAAAGCTAATGCGTAAAGAACATAACTTGACCCAAGTAGAACTCTCTGAAAAATCAGGAGTTGGGTTGCGCTTTGTGCGCGAACTTGAGCAGGGAAAACAAACTTTGCGTCTTGATAAAGTAAATCAAGTGCTTAGTCTCTTTGGAATGGAAGTGGGGGTTGTACCAATAAGTAAACTCAACAAGCTATGAGACAAGCACACATATACAACCAAGACCAGTTGGCAGAACTGCTTACAGAAGATGAAAATGGCTACACCTTTCAATATGATGCAGCCTACATTAAATCCAGCGATGCCAAACCTGTCAGTCTCACATTGTCAATCTCTGAAAAGCCATATACAAGTCTAATATTATTCCCATTCTTTGACGGTCTCATTCCCGAAGGCTGACTCTTGGATATTGCCGAGAAAAGCTGGAAAATTATAGTCAGCGTAAAGGCTATTATTCGATGCCCCCGGGATATGACATGCTCTCTACGGCACTCCTCATGCCGGAGGACACCGAAGAATTGGCTTTGACACTAAACGGTAAAAGACGCAAAATCAAGCGTTCTGATTTTGAAGTTGCAATGAATGGTTGTAGTTTGGAGAAAAAGATCATGGACAATCTATTTTCTAAATTCATAAAGGTTACCGACAAGTGGCTGGAGTTTTTATAGATATTTCTTTCTTGCCCCAAGAAATGAAACAACAGTACAAGCTGATTATAACAAGGAAGTTAGATTTGTTATAAAACAGCCCAGGAATGCAAAGAGGGAATAACTTATTTATAATATCAATAAAAAAAGGTTCAGTCATTATTCTTGGAGATTTAACACATATTTGGCTACTTAGTTGAAGTAGAGTCCTATATCTTCATTGTGTTCTTCCGCGTTATGAGCAAAATTCGGAATGAATAAAAGAAGATATATTTATATTTTGTCCATAAGCTAAAACCGGGTCACCGTTCCTTTTAAAGGAACGCCCCGATGCACACCGAGAAACGTCCCGTTCCTTTAAATGAAACGGGGCATTTGTTTTAAAGGAAAAAACAGGTGGCACATCTTGTTGTATAACAGCGCTTTATCTTTTCACACTTATATAGTAAAATAATTAAGAACTTTGTTAACAATATCAGGTAAATTTGCTATTCTTACAAATGAATTATCTATGATTTGAATGTCTTTGAAATAAACAATAAATATTTCGGTTTCAGCTTTCAGTTTTCTCGTATAAGTGCTTATCCATCGGACTTTCGACTGAAAGCGCCCCTGAAATCACTCCATTTTGCTTTCAGCCTCTGTGCTTATGCAAAATTAGAGAGTCTATTACGGGAAAATACAGCCTCTATTATTACTGATCAGAGGCTCTGCTTCCTTAGAATAGAGCCTCTATTTCCAAGTGTTATGTCCGGCGTATGGGAAATATATGCCATGGGTTCAGTAGATATATGCCGTGGGGCTAGTGAATATATGGTGTGGGCACACGGGGCGTTTTAGTACTGAAAAAGCAGATTTTAAGTACTTCTTTCATCTGTTCCATGTACTTTATTACAGCAGTACAAGTACCTCTTTTGTTCAACTCTTGTACTTCTCCAGCTGATTCTTCTACTTCATTTGTCCGACATTTGTTCTCTCCTGTAATAATCAAGGCAATCAACCTAAAATTTAATTCAAAACGGCACTTAAATACACAAGATCTGACTGCACAGAGTATGTTAAATCCCCAAGAAGAAAAAGTGCCCCCAAAAAAGACCAAATACAAGCCAAATACGATGAAAAGATACGAAACTTAGAAAAGGGAAAATTCTAAATATAAGAGCCTATTAATTGGATATTTAATCATTCCTTTCCTCTCTCTTTTGTATAGTATTACCGCCAACCTCGAATTTTCTTTTAACATTCTACAGAAATAGCGATTCAACTCTTTTAACTATCTTTGTCCCCAGTATAACCCATTAATATTTATAACAGACTGATGAAACTAAAAAATTTATTCGCCGGAATGATATTATGTCTGGCAGTTGCTTCCTGCATTCAAGATGAAGCTCAAAATGTTGAAGCAGCTATAGATGGATGCAGTGGAAACGATATCCAACAATGTTTGATTGATCCAAACGAATTCACCGTCCAGCTGTATGTATCAAGAGCTGCCGATCCATCTAAAATAAACATTAACTTCGATCTCCCTACTGGCGCTTCCATAGCACCTGTAGAACAATTACCCGAAGACGGGGTTAATACTTATAATTTTAAAGACGAAAACCCTAGGCTATTTAAAGTTACATCAGAGGACAATGCTTTTTCTGCGACCTATACAATCAGACTTTGGCAAACAGAAATGCCTTTTACATATGATTTTGAAACTTTAAGTTCAGACAATCCTTATCACAAGTTTACCGAAGACAATCCTTCTTCGGGGACTATAATCCGTCGATTAGAATTAGCTAGTGGAAATCCAGGATTCGAACTAACTAAAATGGCAAAAACACCGGAAGACTATCCCACAGTACAGGTCAATGGAGGAGTTGATGGTGGTAAATGTGTAAAACTGGAAACAAAAGACACAGGCAGCTTCGGAAGCATGGTAAAAATGTATATTGCTGCAGGAAACTTGTTCATCGGTTCGTTTGAAGTGGGACAGGCCTTAAGCAATGCCATGAAAGCCACTCACTTTGGCTTTCCATTCTTCTACTATCCGCTGAAGTTGGAAGGATGGTATAAATATAAAGCAGGTGCCAACTTCTCATCAAAAGGAGAAATTATAGAAGGAAAAAAAGATAAATGTGATATCTACGGAGTATTGTATGAAACAGATGATAATGTACAATTTCTCGATGGCTCTACTTCACTCACTTCACCCAATATTGTAGCCTTGGCACGAAATCTTGATGCACTTCCTGAAACAGATAGTTGGAAACAATTCAGTTTTAATTTCAAACCACAGAATGGCAAATCTATTGACTCTAACAAGCTAGAGAAAGGTATCTACAAACTTGCCATTGTATTCTCTTCTAGTGTAGACGGTGCAAAATTTGAGGGAGCCGTAGGTAGTACACTTCATATAGACAAAGTAGTGATTACCCATACTTCTAACCCGAGTGAATATCCTGCAAATCAATAATAAACCCAATCAATCGATAAGATAATGAAGAAAATAATATATAATAAAGTAGCAGGAATCATATTCCTCGCAATACTTTTTTCACATGTAGCATATGCCCAAAACGAACGTAACAAAGCTCTTATCTACTCATATTTACATGGATGGGAGTATAGTATCAAAGCTGGATTGAGCATTGGAGGTACTTCTCCTCTTCCCCTACCTAAAGAAATACGTAGTATTGATAGCTATACGCCAAACATAGCTATCGCTATTGAGGGAAATACCACAAAATGGTTCGGCAAAGACAAAAAATGGGGAATGACCGCAGGTATACGTCTTGAGAATAAAACGATGACTACCGAAGCTACCGTAAAAAATTATGGTATGAAGATCATCAACACTAATGGTGGCGAGCTACAAGGTCTTTGGACTGGTGGTGTAAAAACAAAAGTGAAAAATTCATATCTCACCATTCCTGTATTGGCTAATTATAAGATAAGTGACCGTTGGAAAGTATCACTTGGTCCTTATGTCTCTTATATGACTGAAGGCAACTTCTCCGGACATGTATATAAAGGACATTTACGCACACCTGATGAAACCGGTCAACGTGTCGACTTCACAGGTGAAAGTATTGCAACTTATGATTTTTCAGACAACTTACGTAAATTTCAATGGGGAGCTCAATTAGGCGGTGAGTGGAAAGCTTTCAAGCACCTTAATGTCTATGCAGATCTGACATGGGGGCTAAACGACATCTTTAAGAAAGACTTTGATACCATCACATTTGCGATGTATCCTATCTACTTGAATATTGGGTTTGGATATGCGTTCTAAATAAACTAGATATCTTAAAAACAAAAGAAGTGGCGAAGAACAGGTTTACCGATTTCTTCGCCACTTCTTTTATTGGTTTCAGTTGGATACTTTTGAATTATCCTCTATTATTCGCCTCATTATTATGACTTTGGTTGAAATCTTGGGGGATTTAGGAGACAGGGCAACTATATCCCTAAAAATTGATCTATCCTGCACGGCTTTGGGCTAAATGTATAGCTACAAGGATTAATCTAACACATTATTATTTTTAGTACTTCTTCTTGGAAGTATTATTTTCTTTGTTCCCTAACAAATTTGCGTTCCACTTAAGTCGAACGACAGAACCACTTAAGTGGAACGCAAACTAGAGTGCATATCTAATTATTATTTATAAAAGACAGGAAACTAAATACAGTATTGCAATAGATTATCTTTTACTAACTATTGGAAACCATCGTTTAATTCATTTCCGCACCAAAATGAATCAATTTTAAGAATGTGATTATCCTGAATCAAATCCCCAAGTTTTCGAACTGATCCGAAAAACATAGCAAACTTTTAAAAAAACATCCACAGTCATATTCGGCAAGCCGCATGAAGCATACTTATAGCAGGTAGAATAGTAAGATTTGACTCAGGTCTATATGGGAATGAATCGTTTTTAGGATAGCTATTCTGCAAAGAAACTTTCAAACTGAACCGTTTTCGAACAGAGTCTAAAAATTCAAAAAATATCGCATTCTATAATTCCTAAAAAAGGCAACTAACTCGCAAAGAATTAGTTACCTTTTTATTATACAGGAAATATCCCTAAAATCTTCGTTTTTATATACAACAAACTTGAATATTATTCTCCAACAACTTCAAGTGCATCAATAATCAACGTACTTCCCCCTGCTCCTATAAACTTATCTCCATCTTTACTAGATGAACATATAATTGCCAACTTATATTTCTTATTAGCATCATACTCTTTACCTTCTAAAAATGTAAAAGGTAATTCAAAATAAGTATAATCAGCTTTTGCACTTCCATCCGATAAAGCTGCTGTAGCAACACGATAGATACTTCGAATCATTAATGTCATGTCCCGTTAAAGTTACGGAGTTTTCTTCTTCATCAACAGCTTCATACAACACACCTTGAATAGCACATTCATCTGTTCCTTCTGGATAGGTTACATTTTTCTTGTCTGTACCATTCATATATTTATCCCCGGGAGTATATTTATACCATCCCTTCAAAGTTAACGGTTTCTTATTATACTCAACACCAAACCTTGTACAAGACAATTGATCTCCACTCATTGCTGGCCCGGCATTAAAAGTGCCAGTAAAAAGAGAACCAGCTGTTAAGGCAGGAACAAAAGAGGATGAAATTTCATGAGTATCTAAAGTAACCAATTTGATTGCATATTCCCCATCCTTAGCATCATCAGTCTTTTCAACAGGAAATCCTCCAGACCAACCAAAGATACCCAATAAAGATGCCCCTTGAACACTTGAAGCCAAAACCTCACTAGGAAGTGGTTCCTCATGTTTGGCAGGACCAGTCCCAACAGTCTTCCATTCTTCAAATGAGAACTTCATAATATATCCCGAAATAGAGGCATTATAAGTTTTTATTGTCCCATCTTCCGCAGTCACTGTATAAATTACAACTTTATTACTAGAGAAATCTTGTGCAACACCACTTACAGGAGAAACCGTAGCTTTATCAGAAATATTAAATGTAGGAATTAATGCTTTCAAATCATCATCAGTTGCTGCCTCATTAACCTTAAAAGTAATAGTTCCATTCTCATCATCAATAACAGGTTGTTCTGTGATAAAATCACTATCAATAACAAAATCAGAAATCTTCGCTTCACTACTTTCATTACCAGACATCTTATCTCCGTCAAAATCAACATCAACCGTTTGTCCTAAAAGCGCAACTGTTACACCAATCTTCATACTAATTTTTCCATTCTTCACAGTTCCATTAACCGATGTAGGAAGTGTACCCAATGCCTGACCAAATTCTGTCGTAAACTTCAAGTCCTTTTGACCGCTAAAAGATTGCACTCCATCTTTTTCTTCTACCGTACAAGGTACTTCAATATCACCGACCAACCAACCGGCGAATGAAAAGTTCTTCAAAGACAATACAACTTGTGATGTTTGTTCACCTGATTTAGCAATAGATATCACTTGAGAGACAGGATCAGCTGCACTTCCATCAATGGATACGACCAAACTACCTTTATATTTACCACTTATATCAGTAACTTGATCATCACCATTCTTACCATTATCATCGTCATCACTACAAGACGTAAACAATGTCGCAGTACACAATACTACAAACAGATAATAAAATAAATTCTTTTTCATTTCTAAATTCTCTTTTTAATTAATAAAAGCATATGCACGATATACCATCGCACAGATACCAAAATTTCACAGGTGCAAAGTAACCATTATTTTCACACCTTCGCAAGGTCTATTTTTCTTGTTTCTGTTCTATTTTTAAAGAAATATACCCCAAAGACCTTCTAAAACACCATTTTTCAAGTCAAAATTATAATTTAAAAAAGGAAAGATAGTCTATTTTCAATAATCAATATATCTTTGTACGAAGTAAAAAGCATGATATAATGAAAGAATTACCCAAAATAGATTTGCCAGAAGAATGGCTCATAGGAACAGGAGTCAATAAAGAATTGCTCAATTTATATACAAACTTTCCCTGTCGGTTAAAAGCTGAAATATTCGTGTTATGTATGAAAGGAGAAATCGAAGCTTCAGTCAACCTAAATCGCATTACGGTGCGAGCTAATGATTTCATTACAATTATGCCCGGAAGCATTCTTCAAATACACAGTGTAAATAGTGAACCGATACTTTATTTCGGAGGATTCTCATCTAAATATATAGAACAGGCTAATTTAGTACCTTCAGCCATCAACACTTTATTCATAACGATAGGACGACCAGTCATTTCATTAAAATCAGAAGGAGCAAAGTTACTAGCTGACTATTTTCAATTCCTGATAAAATTATATACTTTTTTTAATGAATCAACTCGCAAAGGAATTACTCCACACCTATATAACAACATACACGCAGGAATAGCTGCCATGTATAACAACCAGATGCAAAGCAGCAAAGAATGTCTATCTAAAAGCGAATTAATCTACAAAAATTTCACTCAACTGGTAATGCAAAATTATAATCAAACACGCAATGTTATGTGGTATGCTGAAAAGCTCAAGATTTCAAATATCCACCTCTGTACTACAGTGAAAAAAGTCACAGGAAATACATGTGCAGAAATTATTTCACACATGGTTATCATGGATGCCAAATCACAATTAAAGTCTACTCATCTTTCCATTCAAGAAATTTCTAACTCACTCAATTTTGCCAACACATCGTTTTTCGGCAAATACTTTAAACGATATGTTGGCATGAGTCCATTGGCATATAGAAATAACGGGTGAATAATATAAATTATACAGTCACTTAAGTTTCCGGCATCAAAACCACACCCTGCTTCTTCTTTCCATCCATCTTGACCACCATCGGTTTCTCAAAGCGGACATGACGAAGATATTTCGTTTCTTCCACCGCAGGTTGCGCATTGAGGAAGTCCTGATTATACACACCATCATTCATAAAGGCGTTGATAGTGAAATATCCTACCCCGAACGAAGTCAGATTCTGAAAGAAATGTGTTCCTTGACTGGGATCTACCCGATAGTTGGTCAGTCCGGCTTCCACAATCACACGGGCAGCCGAGATATGAGGCCACTTCACAGGAATACCGAGCCATGTATCGCTGCTTCCCCAACGTCCCGGACCGACAAGCACATAATTCTTTCCTTCATTCAAGAACTGTTGGTTGATCTTTTCTATCTCCCAAGCAATTGCCTGATTGTTGGAGGCACTATAATTATCGGTCTTTACATAGACCACATCATAAATATCATTCATGATACCGTGTCCCAACGAATTATATGAGCGGAGAATCACATCTTCATCCGATATCTCGTTCAAATCTTCGTCCAGCATTTCTTTACTGTCTACGATAGGACGTATCTGTAACAGATAGAAGGTTCCGGATTTATCATGTTCGCGACTTAACGTTGCTGCAAATTCAATTTCAACCGGACGGCGCATCTCCTGTTCACCATATTTCAAGACCAACTGCAGAATACGAGCCAACGGGAAAACATCATGTTGCAGGATATTGGCAAAAGTAATCACCTTGCGCCCCCCAGGATACAGACCATCTCGGATAATCTGATCGTACGGATCATACGTAGAGGCAATATAACGCAGGGCACCATCGTTTTCCGCCTCTTTGACATGGAGTTTCAGTAAATTGAAACCATCGTCGATAGAAAAATCATGTCCGGCATTTTTTAAATCCAAAGCATAGAAACGGGTCTGGGTCTCTTTCAGAGCGATTTCCATTTCACTGGTTTGCAACACCTGATTGGGATGATAGGGAGAAAAACGAAGGGTCATACCACCGTCTACAATATATTTCCCTAATCCCAAAGCCAGATTAACCGTTCCTTCTTCGGCTTTTTCATCTCCTAAAGGATAATAATTCAGTGAACGGGCCACACCCGACATAGACGGATAATAACGGTCGCCATATTGATTGCCAACTACCTCCTGCAAGATAACAGCCATCTTTTCCTGATCGATCACATTCGAAGTAGCCTGCATATACGCTTTGCTGTCACGGAAATAGACTGATGCATACACCCCTTTGATGGCATCCGAAAGCATGCGCAACATTTCATACCGATCATCCAGATAAGGAATCATGTACGTGTTATAGATTCCTGCAAACGGCTGATAATGAGAATCTTCAAGCAAAGATGAGGAACGGATGGCAATCGGAGATTTCACTACATCGAAGAAAGTAAAGAAGTCCTCCACCAAGCGGTCAGGCAACTTTGCCTTCAGAAAATATTTCAGAATCGTAGCATCATCCGCATCTGACAGCGCAATCTGATACAGATTATTAGTGTCCATAAATTCATCAAACACATCCGTACAAAGCACCACCGTTTTAGGAATAGCAATACGTGCGTTCTCAAACTCTTCAAATTCCGGATGACGCTTCACCATATTATCAATAAACGCCAGTCCACGCCCTTTTCCTCCTAAAGAACCATCCCCGATACGGGCAAAGTTAGAATAACGGTCGAAACGGTCTCGCTTAAACACTGCCACGACTCCCTGGTTCTTCATCTTACGATACTTCACGATGGCCTCAAAGATGATTTTCCGGTGAGCATCCACATCTTGAAGACTATTCCAGGTAATCGGTTTCAAAAACTCGGCTACCGGGAACATGGCACGAGAATAGAACCAACGCGACACGTGATTCCGGCTGATATGATATAAGAAAGACTCCGCAGGCACGGCAAAAAGAATGTTTTGCAATTCTTTCAGATTCCGGACACGGGCTATCTCTTCCCCGGTATCCGGATTCCGGAATATAAAATCACCAAAACCAAAATTATCGGAGACAATACGACGCAAATCAACGTCCATCTTTTTTGAGTTCTTATCAATAAAGCTGGCACCATACTTAGCGGCATAAGAAGAGTTTTCCGATTCGGACGACTGGATAATCAACGGAACAAACGGATCGTTCTTGCGTATCTCGGCACACAGCTTGATACCTGCCAGACCGTCTTTCTCCCCCCGCTCCACTTTCGGGAAACGGACATCGGTGATTACTCCTAATATATTATTCTGATACTTATGATAAATTTCCATTGCCTCCTGATACGTACGTGCCAGTACAATCTTAGGACGCCCGCGCATACGAAGCGTACGCTGGTGAGCATTCAAGGCCTCAGTAGAGAACTCCTGACTCTGCTTCAACACGAACTTATACAGATTCGGCAAAATAGAAGAATAGAAACGAATGCCATCCTCCACCAAAAGAATCAACTGCACACCGACTTCCTGCACATCGTGTTCCAGGTTCATCTTGTCCTCTATCAATTTGATAATAGACACCAACAGGTCGGTATTGCCTAACCAACAGAACACATATTCAAACGCACTTAAATCTTCATTGATAATCCGTTTGGTAATACCATGGCTAAAAGGAGTCAGAATGACGATAGGAATATGCTCATATTTCTCTTTGATATGACGACCAATATCAAAACTGTCATTATCTCCTGTGCTCGGCATACAAATCACCAGGTCGAACGACATATTTTCCAACTGCGCCAATGCTTCCTCCTCTGTGGATACCTGCGAGAAACGAGGCGGATAACGCAAAGATAAAGAGGTGTATTCATTGAAAATCTTCTCATCAATGCGCCCGTCATCTTCCAGCATAAAAGCGTCATAAGGGTTGGCGATTAACAACACGTTAAAAATTCGCCTTGTCATCAGGTTGGCGAACTGTGTATCTTTGAAGTAAAGCTGGTTTAATTTATATTTACTAAGCATAAAGTCATTCTCCTTTTTTATTCCAAATCGTCATATCTCCAAAATCATGTTTCAGCAAATCGTTACTATGAATAATTGCATATTTAAATCCCAAATATTCACTACGAATATCCAACTGTTCTTTTATAACCGGATAATAATATTCTTTCTTACCTGACATATATTCATCAACAACATAAGAAAAGAAATTCATTTTTTGAATAAATTCATCATAAAATCGTTGCTCACGACAATTCCTATAAGATAGTTTTCCATTAAATAATAAATTCAATAACTTTATCGTTGAAAGTACTTCAGAAGTTCTATTATCACTATCAAATATTGCTTTCTGATTAACAAAATCATTTGAATGTTCTATTATAGTTTCGATATCATATTGAGTCGGATCTAAGATATCATCATACTTATTCGACTTTTTATTGTTACAGTATCCACAAGCTACAAATAAGTTTTCCCATGTTTGTTTCAAGTCTCCATTATTGGCTTGCGATTTAAAATGCTCTACTTGATAATCAGTTGTCAAACGCCGTTCGCATAGATAACATTTATCATTCTGATCCATCAGTAATTGTTTGCAGACCTCGTCCGTATTATAACTCTTATCTAAAGTTTGTGGCTTATCTGCATTTTTACAAATTCTAATCATCTTAATTAATTCTTATTTTGCCACTCTCTTTTCAGATCATAATATTTAGCTTTAATAGCAGGAGCAACTGCTTCCGGAATCTTATCAAAATCCTGCAGATACATTTCCAACTCACTTTTATCCGAAATAGAAAGCCGATCGGAACGAATCAATTCTTCCATCCGTTGTAAACGCATTTGAATCTCACTGGAGTCTGTACGAACACCAAAGTAACCTTCTGCTAATGCTTCATAAGAATAATCCGTTAAATCTTCAATTGGTTCACGATGCTCCAAATCAAAAGCAACAGCATTCTCTAAAGAATTAAGAATAAAAGGGGAATGAGTAGTGACAACAAACTGTATATTAGGAAAAATAGTAGTCAATATCGGCAAAATCACTCGTTGTAGTTCCAAATGAAGATGCGTTTCTATTTCATCAATCAACACAATTCCTTCTTTCTCGTATGCACGGACCACATTATTCTGTGATTGCATTTTTAAAATTAAATCGGCTACAATGTCTAATGCAGCCGAATACCCTGCTGATAGTTCGGTGAATTTAAACGACTTTCCGCGTGTTTGAATGAGGAAAGAGTAATCTTTATAATTGAAATCAAGTTCTAAGGTTGTATCATCAAATATCTGACGAAGAATATTTCGGAAGCCGACAAACCATTGACGAATATAATCAGCATCCTCTGTTTTTCCTTCATTACGAGCTAAGGCCTCTTGCACTTTACAGTCAACCATAAAATTCAAGAACTGATCTACTTTATTATGTTTCAGATCAGTCTTCATCTTCAAATCCGGCTTAACAGGATTCTTAGGTTCTACAAAAAGAGACTTACGTTCATCAGCATAGTAGGCTATAATAAAGTTCTGACTAAAAAAATCCTTAGAGATGGAGTATATATCATGGAATGAAAGTTCTACTTTTCCATAAAATTCTTCAACTCTATTTTTATAATATTCAACGTTATTCTGGCCGGAAGCAATACTTTTTGAATCACCAGTGGTCTCAGCTTGCTGCAACCATGCTTGATTAGACTCTAAATATTTCTTAAAATCTAAGAAACTCAACATCTTATCATTACAAACCTTACTTAAATGCTCCACAATTGCATTCAACAGAATAGTCTTACCACTTCCGTTCTTTCCCGTAATAATCAGATGTTTTTTTTCATTTTCAGAGATTGGTATACAAAAGTTCTCCAAATGAAAAATATGATTAACCTTGATACTCGTAATAAAATTACCCATAGTCCTTTATACTTGATGATTACTTTTGCAAAGTTAATTCTTTAAATCTCATTTTCCATCATCTTCTTTATAAAGTTTACTTGTTTATCTCTTATTATTTTGTAGATTTGTAACTTTAAGTTTATTCAAAAAGACTTTTTATTCACATGAAAAAGGTAACTTTATTAATGAGTGGAATCATGGTGATGTCATGCGCTCCCCAACAAAAAAAGCTGGTTTACCCCGAGACGACAAAGGTAGACACTGTAGATGTGTACTTCGGCACACAAGTTCCCGACCCTTACAGATGGTTGGAAAATGACACCAGCGCAGCCACTACTGCCTGGGTAGAAGCACAAAACAAAGTAACGAATGAGTATCTTAGCCAGATCCCGTTCCGCGAAAACCTGCTGAAACGATTGACAACACTGGCCGATTACGAGAAAATCAGTGCTCCGATCAAGAAACATGGAAAGTATTATTTCAGTAAAAATGACGGTCTGCAGAACCAGAGTGTATTCTATGTGCAGGACTCATTGGACGGCGAACCGCGTGTTTTCCTCGATCCCAACAAACTATCGGACGACGGAACAGTGGCACTGACCGGTCTTTATTTCTCAAACGACGGCAAGTACACCGCTTACAGTATTTCACGCAGCGGTTCGGACTGGTCTGAAATTTATGTAATGGATACCGAAAGCGGAAAACTGCTGGAAGACCACATCGAATGGGCCAAGTTTACCGGTGCCGCCTGGCAGGGAGACGGTTTCTATTACAGTGCCTATGATGCGCCGACCAAAGGAAAAGAGTTCTCTAACGTGAATGAAAATCACAAAATCTATTATCACAAAATCGGTGAGCCACAGTCAAAAGATAAACTGATTTATCAGAACCCTGCTTATCCGAAACGTTTCTACACATCAAGCACCAGTGAAGATGAACGGATTCTCTTCCTGACAGAATCCGGCGCCGGAAGAGGTAACAACCTGTTTATACGGGACCTGAAAAAGCCGAATTCACCCTTCATCCAACTGACTACAGACCTCGACTACCAATATTATCCGATTGAAGTTATCGGCGACCAGATTTATATTTATACCAACTACGGCGCACCGAAAAACCGAATTATGGTCGCTGACATCAACCGTCCGAAATTGGAGGACTGGAAAGAGCTCGTACCCGAATCGGAAGCTGTTCTTTCAAATGCGGAAGTGATCGGTGGCAAACTATTCCTTACTTATGACAAAGATGCCTCGAACCACGCATACGTTTACGGTCTCGACGGTAAACAAATTCAGGAAATCCAACTGCCGTCACTCGGTTCCGTAGGCTTTAGCGGCAACAAAGACGACAAAGAATGTTTCTTCGGATTCACTTCATTCACCATACCGGGTGCTACCTACAAATACGACATGGATCAGAACACCTACGAACTATACCGTGCCCCGAAAGTACAATTCAACTCGGATGATTTTGTGACCGAACAAGTATTCTTCGCCAGCAAAGACGGCGTAAAAATTCCGATGTTCCTTACTTATAAGAAAGATTTGAAGAAAGACGGCAAGAACCCTGTATTCCTCTACGGATATGGCGGCTTCGGCATCAGCCTCAACCCGGGCTTCAGCGCCACGCGCATTCCATTCCTCGAAAATGGAGGTATCTACGCACAAGTAAACCTGCGCGGTGGTAGTGAATACGGTGAAGATTGGCACGTAGCCGGAACTAAAATGCAGAAACAGAACGTATTCGACGATTTCATCTCTGCTGCCGAATATCTGATCGACCAGAAATATACGAATAAAGATAAAATCGCCATTGTAGGAGGTTCCAACGGTGGTCTGTTGGTAGGTGCCTGCATGACACAGCGTCCTGACCTGTTCCGCGTAGCGATCCCGCAGGTAGGTGTGATGGATATGCTCCGCTATCATAAATTTACTATCGGCTGGAACTGGGCTAGTGATTACGGCACAAGCGAAGACAGCAAAGAGATGTTTGAATACCTCAAAGGCTACTCTCCACTGCACAACCTGAAACCGGGCACGAAATATCCGGCAACACTGGTCACTACAGCCGACCATGACGACCGTGTAGTCCCTGCCCACTCATTCAAGTTTGCCGCTACCCTGCAAGCTGACAACGACGGTACCAATCCGACACTGATCCGTATTGACAGCAAAGCCGGGCATGGCGCAGGCAAACCAATGGCTAAAGTACTGGAAGAACAAGCTGATATTTACGGATTCATCATGTATAATTTAGGAATGAAACCAAAATTCTAAAGCGACACTTCCTATTTATAAACACATAGAAGCCCCGTAACCTGTATTTTACATTACAGGCTGCGGGGCTTTGTGTTTTTCAGCAGAAGAAATTGACATTTTATCATTATTTAATCAAAATATCTGCATTAAAACAAGCAACTTTGAAAAAAAATTCCTATATTTGCAGTGATTTAGTTGACATTTTATCAGAATTAACCTTTTAAAATATAGTATCATGAACATCCAGAAAATCATGTCCTCTTTGGAGGCTAAGCATCCCGGTGAATCTGAATATCTTCAAGCAGTGAAGGAAGTTCTTCTTTCTATCGAAGATATATACAATCAACATCCTGAATTTGAAAAAGCTAAAATCATAGAAAGATTGGTAGAACCCGACCGTATCTTCACTTTCCGTGTGACGTGGGTGGACGACAAAGGCGAGGTGCAGACCAACCTCGGTTATCGTGTACAATTCAATAATGCGATCGGTCCTTATAAAGGTGGTATCCGTTTCCATGCTTCCGTCAATCTTTCCATTCTGAAATTCCTCGGTTTCGAACAGACATTCAAAAATGCACTGACCACGCTGCCTATGGGTGGTGGAAAAGGTGGTTCCGATTTCTCTCCGCGCGGTAAGAGTGATGCTGAAATCATGCGTTTCTGCCAAGCCTTTATGTTGGAGTTATGGCGTCACCTCGGACCGGATATGGATGTACCAGCCGGTGATATCGGCGTAGGCGGACGTGAAGTAGGTTATATGTTCGGTATGTATAAGAAACTGACTCGCGAATTTACAGGCACATTCACCGGCAAGGGATTAGAATTCGGAGGCTCGTTGATTCGCCCGGAAGCTACCGGTTTCGGTGGTCTGTATTTTGTAAATCAGATGCTACAAGCGAAAGGTATTGATATAAAAGGTAAGACAGTCGCTATTTCCGGTTTCGGCAACGTTGCATGGGGAGCAGCTACCAAAGCTACCGAACTGGGTGCCAAAGTGATTACAATTTCCGGCCCGGACGGATATATCTACGATCCGGATGGTATCAGCGGCGAAAAGATAGACTATATGCTCGAACTTCGTTCGTCGGGTAATGACATTGTTGCCCCTTATGCAGAACAGTATCCGAATGCTACCTTTGTAGAAGGCAAGCGCCCGTGGGAAGTGAAAGCAGACATCGCGCTTCCTTGTGCTACCCAGAATGAATTAAATGGAGAAGATGCTCAAAATCTCATAAAAAATGACGTACTTTGCGTCGGAGAAATTTCCAACATGGGATGTACTCCCGAAGCAATCGACCTCTTTATTGAACATAAGACAATGTATGCTCCGGGTAAAGCGGTCAACGCAGGCGGTGTTGCCACTTCCGGTTTGGAAATGTCTCAAAACGCAATGCACCTAAGCTGGAGTGCTGCCGAAGTGGACGAAAAGCTCCATGCAATCATGCACGGCATCCATGCACAATGCGTGAAGTACGGCACGGAACCCGACGGATACATTAATTATGTGAAGGGTGCCAACATTGCCGGATTTATGAAAGTAGCTCACGCAATGATGGGACAAGGCGTTATTTAGAAGACTTTGTTTAGTTGTATTTGTATTTGTGGTTTGCGCTGCTCGCCTCCTGTGACAGGACGCGGGTAGCGCTATTTTTTTGAGATTAACATTATTTTCGCTGGAATTAATTATCTTTGTGGCATGATAGGTTAAATAATGGTTTGTGAATTTGTTATATCAGATAAACAACTCACAACTAATAATTTACCATTGATAGTTTTGTAATTAATAATCATGTAATAAATAAAAAATGCTACAACCCGAATTGAAATTTCGCCGTGACAAGATTCGCAGTCTGATGGTGTCACAGGGCATTGACGCCGCACTTATCACTTGTAATGCAAATTTAATTTACACGTATGGCTGTGTAGTCAGTGGCTATCTTTACCTCCCCCTTCATTCGCCTGCACTATTATTTTTCAAACGCCCTAATAATATCACAGGAGAACATTCGTTCTCGATTCGCAAACCGGAACAAATCGTTGACCTGTTGAAAGAACAAGGATTGCCGATGCCAACCAAACTGATGTTAGAAGGTGACGAGCTCCCTTATACGGAATATTGCCGTCTGGCCAGCCTGTTTCCGGAAGCAGAAGTTGTAAATGGCACCCCGTTGATTCGTCAGGCACGCAGCGTAAAAACACCTGTAGAAATTGAGATGTTCCGCCGTTCGGGCATTGCCCACGCCAAGGCATACGAGCAGATTCCAAGCGTATATCGCCCCGGTATGACGGACATCGAGTTTTCCATTGAAATAGAACGCCTGATGCGTCTGCAAGGTTGCCTCGGAATTTTCCGGGTATTCGGACGCAGCATGGAAATATTCATGGGTAGCGTACTGACCGGAGACAATGCCGGATACCCCTCGCCTTATGATTTTGCTTTAGGTGGACAGGGACTTGATCCTGCTTTGCCGGGAGGAGCAAATAAAACTCCGCTAAAGGAAGGTCAGAGCGTTATGGTGGACTTGGGAGGCAACTTCAACGGTTATATGAACGATATGAGCCGCGTATTCTCAATAGGAAAGCTGCCCGAAGAGGCTTACACCGCCCATCAGGTTTGTTTGGATATCCAAACAAAGATAGCTTCCATCGCCAAACCGGGCATTGCTTGTGAAGTGCTTTACGACACAGCTGCCGAAATAGCCAAAGAAGCCGGATTTGCCGACAAATTTATGGGAACAGGGCAACAAGCCAAGTTTATCGGCCACGGTATCGGACTCGAAATTAATGAAGCTCCGGTATTGGCTCCCCGCATGAAACAACAATTAGAACCGGGCATGGTCTTTGCCCTCGAACCGAAAATCGTTATTCCGGGTGTAGGCCCCGTAGGTATTGAAAACTCTTGGGTAGTAACCAATGAAGGAATAGAAAAGCTGACGAACTGCAATGAAGAAATCATTGAATTAAGTTAAACAGATGATGAAAAAGATGTGTCCGTTCTTTGCCGGACACATCTTTTTCTACTAATAATAACACACTTAACCCCCAAAAACAATGAAACAACCTTTCATTCTAACCCTTATGTCCACTGTTACCTGCGCTGCAACAGCCACTAACAAAGCACCGGAAAACACTACACCGCCCCAATCAAATACTCCACCCAATATTCTTTTCATTCTCTGCGATGACATGGGATATGGAGATTTAGGCTGTTACGGTCAACCATTTATCCGCACCCCTCATATAGACACGATGGCGAATGAAGGTATGCGTTTTACACAGGCATACGCCGGCAGTCCCGTCAGCGCGCCTTCCAGAGCTTCATTCATGACAGGGCAACATTCAGGCCACTGCGAGGTGCGAGGCAACAAAGAATACTGGAAAAATGTACCGATCGTGTTGTATGGGCAAAACCAAGAATATTCGATAGTAGGACAACACCCTTATGATTCCGACCATGTAATCTTACCGGAAATAATGAAAGACAATGGCTATACCACGGGTATGTTCGGCAAATGGGCGGGAGGATATGAAGGCTCGCGTTCTACTCCCGACAAACGGGAAATAGATGAATACTACGGTTACATCTGTCAATTTCAGGCTCATCTCTACTATCCCAATTTCCTGAACCGTTATAGTAAAGCGTTGGGCGACACCGGAGTGGTGCGGGTGGTGATGGATGAAAACATCAAATATCCGATGTATGGTCCCGACTACCAGAAACGTCCGCAATACTCGGCCGACATGATTCATCAGAAAGCATTGGAGTGGCTGGACCAACAAGACGACCAACAACCGTTTTTCGGCATATTGACTTACACCTTACCTCATGCGGAACTCGTTCAACCGGAAGATTCCATCCTGAATGAATACAAAGCCAAATTCAACCCGGACAAAGAGTTTAAAGGAAGCGAAGGCTCACGATACAATGCTATTACGCACACTCATGCTCAATTTGCAGGAATGATTACCCGGCTGGATTATTACGTGGGTGAAGTCCTGAAAAAGCTGAAAGAGAAAGGGCTGGACGAAAACACATTGGTTATTTTCTCCAGTGACAACGGCCCTCACGAAGAAGGCGGAGCCGATCCTACTTTCTTCGGCAGAGACGGAAAGCTGCGCGGATTAAAACGCCAGTGTCATGAAGGAGGAATACGTATTCCGTTTATCGCGCGTTGGCCGGGGCACATACCAGCAGGTAAAGTGAACGATCACATCTGTGCTTTTTATGATTTAATGCCTACATTCTGCGAAGTGATCGGCATCAAGGACTACGAAAAAAAATATCGCAATAAAGAAAAAGAAGTCGATTATTTCGATGGGATTTCTTTTGCTCCCACACTGCTGGGTAAGAAAAAACAGAAGAAACATGATTTCCTGTATTGGGAATTTGATGAAACAGACCAGATTGCCGTACGCATGGACGATTGGAAGATGGTGGTAAAAAAAGGAACACCGTTCCTCTACAACTTAAAAACGGATATTCACGAAGATACTGACATAGCACTCCAACATCCGGACGTTGTAGAAAAGATGAAAGCTATCATCTTCGAACAACATACGCCCAATCCATATTTCTCGGTGACGCTACCCAAACAGTAAACGTACGGATAAAGAAATAATGAGTAATCAGCAGTTAGAAAGCAAGGTTTCATTCATTTCAGTACCGTTCTTAATTAAATGGGAATTTATCGGTTAAATGAGAATTTATCGGTTAGGCTGAAAGCCTTACAATTATATATTTATTGGGGTGCCCTGAAAGGGCTTAATTATATAGCGTAGGGCAACGCCCTACGAAAAAAACACACCAGCCACAAGCCCTGAAAGGGCGGAACTGTATACAATTATGCCCTTTCAGGGCGCAAATTCAGATTGTCGTTTTTACGTAGGGCGTTGCCCTACGCTATGTAATTAAGCCCTTTCAGGGCATTCCGCAAAATTATCATTTAGTTCATTTCAGTACAGTTTTACTCCAATTCAACTACTGATTCGTATAAACCCGTGTTTGAATACTATAATATATCTGTTCCGTCCTTCTATCAGCACACCGGCGTCAGCCCCATCTTCTTAGCCCGCTCCAGCATGAAAGCATGAGCAGCCTCATATTCGTTCGGAATCACTCCATCCAAGATAGCATCCTTTATAGCACTTTTCAAAACACCGACTTCACGACAAGGTTCCAAACCGAAAATCTCCATAATTTCTTCTCCACTCACGGGCGGTTGGAAGTTACGGACACGGTCTTTCTCCTCCAAATCCTTCAGCTTTTGTCGAACCAACTGGAAGTTATTCAGGAAACGTTGCTTACGTTCCATATTCTTGGAAGTAATATCCGCTTCACAGAGCATCATCAAGTCGTCAATGTCATCTCCCGCTTCAAAGAGCAGACGGCGTACAGCCGAGTCTGTCACCACATCATCCGCGATAACAATCGGACGCATGTGCAGGCTAACCAGCTTCTGCACGTACTTCATCTTCTCATTCATCGGCAGCTTCATCTTGCGGAAGATATGCGGAATCATCTTTTCACCGATAAAATTATGGTTATGGAACGTCCATCCCGCTTTCGGTTCCCAACGTTTCGTGACAGGCTTGGCAATATCATGCAGCAAAGCAGCCCAGCGTAACCAAAGGTTATCAGTCTTCTTGCTGATATTATCCAGCACTTCCAATGTATGATAAAAATTATCCTTATGCGAACGTCCGTTCCGTGTTTCCACTCCCTGCAAGACAGCAAATTCCGGGAAAATCAACGGCAGCAAACCGCTACGTTCCAAATCAATAAAACCTTTTGAGGGAATCGGAGACAGAATAATCTTATTCAGTTCGTCCGCAATACGTTCACGGGAGATGATTTCAATCCGTTCTTTATTCCGGCAAAGCGATTCGAAAGTATCATCGTCAATGTAAAAGCCCAGTTGCGTAGCAAAACGGATGCAACGCATCATGCGTAAAGGATCATCGCTGAAAGTGATATCCGGGTCGAGCGGAGTGCGGATTGTCTTTTCCTTCATATCCTCCATGCCTCCGAACGGATCTACCAGTTCGCCGAAACGTGCCTTATTGAGACATACGGCAAGAGCATTGATCGTGAAATCACGACGGTTCTGATCGTCTTCCAGCGTACCGTCTTCAACAATCGGTTTGCGCGAATCCCGTTGATAAGACTCCTTACGCGCACCTACAAACTCTACTTCCGTACCTCTGTATTTTACTTGTGCCGTCCCGAAATTCTTAAAAACAGAGACATGAGCACCACGTCCCAACCGTTTTCCAAGGGCTTCTGCCATTGCAATTCCACTTCCTACAACTACTACATCTATATCTTTAGAGGGACGTTGCAGAAAAATATCACGAACGTAACCACCTACCACATAACACTCCATGCCGAGCGCATCGGCCGTTTCGGCTATCTGTCCGAAGATGGGTTCGCTAAAATGCTGCTTCAATTCCTCTTGAGTCAACTCTATCATTCTTTTTAGTTATAAGTTTTGAGGGGACAAAATTACAAAAATAAGGGATATATTTGTATTTTTGCCGCTAATAAAGTGAATGAAGAACAGAACGATGAACAGTGAATGGCAAACGGACACTGCTTCTTCATGTAAATAATAGAACCAGTAAATAAAATTTGTGATGAAAAAACTGATTATCCTCTTTTGTGGTACGCTGGCATTAGCTGCCTGCGGAAATGGCCTTGAGAAAAAAGCCAATGAAAAACTGATGGTTGCCAAGGCTGCCTACGAACGTGGCGACTATGAAGAAGCTAAGTTACAAATTGACAGTATCAAGATTCTGTATCCCAAAGCGTTCGAAGCACGTAAGGCGGGACAGGCACTAATGCTTGATGTTGAAACAAAAGCACAGCAAAAAACGCTTGCTTATCTGGATAGCACCTTTCAGGCAAAAACGAAAGAATTCAACGCCATCAAAGACAAATTCACCCTAGAAAAAGATGCCGAATATCAACAAGTAGGCAACTACCTCTGGCCTACACAGACCATTGAGAAAAACATGCACCGTTCGTACCTCCGCTTCCAAGTGAACGAGCAAGGCATCATGAGTATGACCTCTATCTATTGCGGTGCCGGCAATATCCACCACAACAAAGTGAAAGTGATTGCTCCTGACGGCAGTTTTGCCGAAACTCCAAGCTCCAAAGACAGCTACGAAACAACCGATATGAACGAGAAAATAGAAAAAGCTGATTACAAACAGGGAGAAGACGGCAATGTAATCGAATTCCTACATCTCAATAAAGACAAAAATATCCGTGTGGAATATATGGGTGACCGTACCTATAAAACAACGATGAGTCCCACCGACCGACTAGCCGCAGCCAATGTTTATGAATTAGCGCAAATCCTCTCTGCAATGGAACAGATTAAAAAAGAACAAGAGGAAGCTAACCTGAAAATCGGATTTATCAATAAGAAAAAAGAACGGAAGGCACAGGAGGAAATTACCGATTAATAAAAAGGAAACTCCATTTGGCAAAAAGAAAACTATCGGTGCGAAAATGAGATAAATGATCTTTTATTTTTAGACATAAGAACAAAAGAACATAAAGGCTGCGCTTTGAAAATTATTTTTGTTGCTTATTGAACTGCTATTTTATTTTTTGTTCTTCTGTCTGAATTACTAAAAACCGTCAAAAGAGAAGCTATTTAGCAGAAAAAAACATCGGTCAACAATAAAACTGACGGGAATAGTTGTTATTTTTCATAAACGACAACTATTCCCGTCAAATGTATAATAAGCCTCTTTATTCTCTGCGCGGAAGAAAAGGCGTTTCCTGGTATGGAGAAAAGGCGTAGTCTGCCATCATAAAACGGCGTAGCCTGGTAAGCAAAAACGGCGTATCCTCCACATCCTTATTTTACCCTTCTATTCAATTGATTATTAGCCTTTTCCCGTTTTGATTTTCCAACCCGTTTTCCGGTTGTCTTCTTTTTACCGGCTGCGGACTTTGTCTTTCCGACGAAAGGATTGTTATTTTTTTTGATTGGCATAGACAACACTTATATAAACAGTACTTATATCTGATTCTTGTTCTCTTATTCTCCTTCGTAATATTCGCCCAAAAACCAGCGAGCCACAAAATCCCAGTTTTCCTGCAACAGTTCCTTTCCGTTCTCAAACGGGAACTGTGCTTCCGACAACAGCTCATGTTCCATTCCATATTTCAACAAATCAAACGGGCACAAACCTTCTTCACAAAACAGTTCGTATGCTTCCTCTTCTGCCAGTTCAGCATTGTAGAGCGGGTTGCGTTTGTCCGCAAAATATGGGGCCACATCAGGCCCTATCAACAACCCTTTCGGATTGGCGAAAACCACGAAGTTATCAAACTCTTTTAAATCAGGCAACAGAGAATCTTCTTCATCCTCCCACTTCAATGATTGCACAAAGAAAAATTTCAGCGCATCGTAAGAGTCGAAGTACAAAAGCGGTTCACCTTTACTTGCTTCAAGGAAACGCTCAACGTTGGCAGGCATTTTTTCTCCCGGCAAAGCTATCGGCAGAGGCATTCGCTTCTTTTGCATCAATTCCGTTTCCAGCAGCCAGTCCGTCGCAAGGTAATCACTGATAGGAGCCAATTCGAACGCAGCATCCAAACGGTTGTATAATGCATCTGCAAACTCCAGCAAATCTGCATCCATCGGGTTCTCCACTCCGTCAAAATCATCACCGACCGGTGAATTGATTGCCCACAAAAGGAAAACAACATCTTCACGATTGATTTCGTCCGGCAGATATTCGTCCGTCAACGTGTAGAAAGGCAGGTAACGTCCGTAGTTTTCCTGATGCCAGTGGATAAATTGACGCCAGTTTCCTCCGTCTGCCACGCAATCTTCCAAGTATAAGGCACACGTCAGAGCCACTTGCTTCTGGTCTTCTTCCATGTCTTTCCCACCATATATATACGATTCAGCCACCAATGGCAATAGCTGATTAGCGAAATCCAGATACCATTTATCCGTATTCACTACCTTTGCACGACCGTGAGCGTCCAGCCATGCCTGCATATAAATTTTCTGTTGCTTCATACTACAAACGTTTCAAAGCCAGTTTAATAACCTTTTCTACCGGAGCATCCGGTTCTTCCTTCAAGATAGCCAACACCACCTTCTGCGAAGGCGCGGCAGCAAAACCGAGCATTGTCAATGCAGACACCGCCTCTTCCTGCACTTCCGCATTGGCAGGTTGCAGCAACAGACCTGCGGAAACACCTCCGCCGGCAGACCCACTCATCGTTTTTATCTTATCTTTCAGGTCGACAATCACCCGTTGTGCAGTCTTCAGCCCGATACCTTTCACCGTTTTCAGCATATTCGCGTTTTCGGTGCTGATTACGTTCACCAGTTCGGCAGGTGAGAGCGCCGAGAGAATCATACGTGCCGTGTTCCCCCCGATTCCGGAGACAGAAATCAATAATAGAAAAATCTCCCGCTCCTGCTTCTCGGCAAATCCGTAAAGCACATACGCGTCTTCCCGAATCGCCTCGTGAATATATAGCTTACAGTTTTTCTTTCCCTGAATAGCCGAATAGGTATTCAAGGATATATTGGCGGCATATCCCACCCCGTTACAGTCAATCACTGCGGTTGCCGGACTTAGTTCGGCAAGTTCGCCTCTAATATATTCTATCATAACAGGGACAAAGATAAAACAATTTCACCACAGAGGACACAGAGGCCACAGAGTTTTTTCGATGCAGCACATCACACCCTGATTTGCTTTCATGCGGACCGGTATTGCCTGCTAGTGAAAAAAAATAAAATATTAAAGCGAATGAACCAAAGTTAGTAGTAAATTGTTTACTTTTGCAAGCAAAAGAAAGAAATTTGTTCATTAAAACCAAGAAAAGAATGAAAAAAGTAAGAGCTGCCATCGTTGGTTATGGTAACATCGGACATTATGTACTGGAAGCGCTTCAGGCGGCACCTGATTTCGAAATAGCCGGAGTCGTTCGTCGTGCAGGAGCAGAGAACAAACCGGAAGAGTTGGCAAACTATGCAGTAGTAAAGGACATAAAAGAGTTGGGGGATGTAGACGTAGCTATTCTTTGCACGCCCACCCGCAGCGTTGAGAAATATGCAAAAGAATATCTGGCAATGGGGATTAATACGGTAGACAGTTTCGATATCCACACTGGTATCGTAGACTTACGCCGCACACTGGCTGCTGCTGCCAAAGAACATAAAGCCGTATCGATCATCTCTGCCGGATGGGATCCGGGAAGCGACTCCATCGTACGCACCATGCTCGAAGCGATTGCTCCGAAAGGAATCACTTACACCAACTTCGGTCCGGGTATGAGCATGGGACACACAGTAGCCGTAAAAGCTATCGACGGAGTGAAAGCCGCTCTTTCCATGACTATTCCTACCGGCACGGGAATCCACCGCCGCATGGTGTACATCGAACTAAAAGACGGATATAAATTTGAAGAAGTAGCTACTGCCATCAAAGCAGATCCTTACTTCGTGAATGATGAAACACACGTGAAACTCGTTCCGAGCGTAGACGCTCTATTGGATATGGGTCACGGTGTAAATCTCACTCGCAAAGGTGTATCCGGCAAAACACAGAATCAGTTGTTCGAATTTAATATGCGCATCAACAACCCCGCACTGACAGCACAAGTGCTAGTATGTGTGGCACGTGCTTCGATGAAGCAACAGCCGGGATGCTACACAATGGTAGAAATTCCTGTTATCGACCTTCTCCCCGGCGACCGTGAAGAATGGATCGGACATTTGGTATAATATATTTTATACATAAAATAAAAATTAAATAGAGAAAGGCGATACACCTTTCTCTATTTTTTTCTTTGTGAAGATACTACAAAAAACACAATTATGAGGAAACTGTTCATTCCATCAACCACGACGGTTTCCAACTGGACACCGAGCATTGAGTACGCATCAAATTTTTAAAACCGCAGGGAGTATCATACGCCGATATTTCTTAAAAAAAAGAATAAGGCGAAGAAACGCTTTACGGAAAATAAAGTATCTTTGCGACTCAATATTTTTTGTGACTTAACAATTCAAAAAAAGGAACATTGAAGAACAAACGATACAATAATATAGAAGAATGGGCAAATACCCTTAGCCATGGAATAGGTATTCTGCTTGGAATCGTGGCCGGATATTTGTTATTGGAAAAGGCTTCCAAAAATATAGAGCCGCAGTGGGCAGTTGCTTGTGTATCTGTCTACTTGGCGGGGATGCTTTCTTCTTATGTCAGCTCTACGTGGTATCACGGCAGTCGTCCGGGAAAGCTGAAAGAGCTGCTCCGTAAATTCGATCATGGAGCTATCTATTTGCACATTGCCGGAACCTATACTCCTTTTACCCTGCTCGTTCTGCGGCATGCCGGCGGATGGGGATGGGGAATTTTCGCTTTCGTCTGGCTATCGGCTATCGCCGGTTTCATTCTTAGCTTCAAAAAACTGAAAGAACATAGCAATCTCGAAACGGCTTGTTACGTAGGGATGGGCGCCTGTATATTGGTAGCCATGAAACCTTTGTTAGACCATCTGGGAGAACTGGGAGCCACTACCGCTTTCTGGTGGCTGATTGGCGGAGGAGTTTCGTATATCGTGGGAGCTGTTTTTTATTCGTTGCGCAAACCATATATGCATGCCACTTTCCACTTGTTTTGTCTGGGGGGCAGCATCGGGCATATCATTGCCATCTGGCTGATTCTATAAGGAATAGTAGGGACAAAAAAAAGGCTATCTATCCCAGACAGCCAATCTTTGTTAACCTTAAATCTAATACTATGAAAAACACAATACAAAGATACGGACTTTTCGGTTATCTCCAAATTTTCGAGGCAAAGCAGCCTAACTTATAACACGGTTTAATAAAAAGCAGAGGTTCGTTAACGTTTAACGCAATAAAGTTAAAAATTAACGAATCGTTTATTAACTATTTAAATGATTGAATGATCGGACCAAGTAAAAATTGTTGTTGGCGAGTTCCCTGCTAAAAGATAGTGACGCTATATGATACAAATAGCGACGCTATATGACAATGATACCGTCACTATCCCAAGCATATACCGTCACTATCTTTTCTACGTCAATCGGAGGGCTTACATCCACTTATAGCATATACCAACAATGATTGTTGCCTGATCCGAATTATCTCTAAAGCCTCTCTCTAAAGTTGAAACAAACAAACAGATTCGCCAATTCGTTATATATAAAAGAGTAACTTAAAACAATTATAAAGCATAAATTTATGGACTGGGAAAATCATCTTATAAAGCACCTGCAATGGTCGGACTCCATTATCAACCGGGAAGCCAAAGAACACGTAGCCCGTGAAATTGCCGCCACGGCAAAAGACGGAGATGTGATAGGAGTCGGCTCCGGCTCTACAGTCTATCTAACTCTGTTCGAACTAGCGCGACGGATTCGTGAAGAGCACTTGCATATTGAAGTGATTCCCGCCTCTCAAGAAATCTCGATGACTTGCATACAGCTAGGCATCCCACAAACTACCCTCTGGAACAAGCGCCCCGACTGGACATTTGACGGAGCGGACGAAGTAGACCCACAGCGAAACTTGATTAAAGGACGTGGCGGAGCTATGTTCAAAGAAAAACTGCTCACTAGAAGCAGCCGCAAAACATTCATCATCATCGACCCCAGCAAGCGCGTCAATCAGTTGGGAAATAAATTTCCCATTCCGGTAGAGGTCTTTCCGGACTCACTAACTTATGTAGAGCATGAGCTGCAACGACTGGGTGCATCAGAAATCGTCCTGCGTCCAGCCCACGGCAAAGACGGGCCTGTCTTTACAGAAAACGGAAATTTCATCCTCGACACTCGTTTTAACTATATTGATTCTTCGCTCGAAGAACAACTCAAAACCATTACCGGTGTCATAGAGAGCGGCCTTTTCATAGGTTATGATGTCGAAGTTATCATGGCAGAGTAAAACAACGTAAACTGGAAAATCGCATTTTGTAAGGAAATGAATTTATTTACCACAGAGGCCCCAGAGGTGAATCTTGTTCATGCCTGTACGGTTTTGATTCTTTTCATTTATATACCGCTATGCACTGTTTCAGCCTATTCTAACAAGGGTATATTCTCACTGCAATGAGAAAAAGTTCTCATTACTATGAGTATTTCTTCTCATTACTATGAGTATTTTTTCTCATAGGGATAAGTATAGTTGAGAAATGTATTTCCCACAAAACACAGATATTAAAACGTCATCAAACATATTTTTATTCAAAGCCGAAGATAATTGAAATAATAGTGAAAACACTGGGAAATTCATTAAAAATTCGGGTAGAATATTACCCCCCATCTCAAAATCAATGAGAAAAAAAGACTACTAAATAAACAAGAGCAGATAAAGGAAATTTCAATAAAAGAAACCGGAAGAACCGGACAATTTGCGAAAATAGAAACAAAACAACTGAAAAACAATAAGATAGAAGAAGAAAACACGAAAAAACAGGAAGAAAAAAGATCAATAAGTCTTAGCAGAACTTGGTACATTTGCGATTGTAAACTTACCGTCAATATCAGTGATAGTACCAAGGGTAGTGCCATTCACCAATATTGAAGCACCTACGACAGGTTGTCCATCTTCTTCAGAAGTAACCAAACCGGTAACTCTAGATGTCTGCGCTGTCATCAGACCTATACCTATAAAAAGGAAGGTCATTAAGAACATCAATTTTCTTTTCATAAATTCTCTCTTAAATTTAACCTATAAACAGATTTTTTGTCTCTAACAGGTTGCAAAGATAACACTAATTATGACAAACCGAAAAAAGTGTTACGTATTTAACTAAAAAGTATTATTTTGCAAGCTCCCATCTAGTAAAAACCAACAAACTATAACTAGAAATATTCAATTTAATATATTTTAAAATGGAATTTCTATCATAAAGATTGCGTCTAAAAAGATATTTTCAAGATAAAAAGAACATTATTTCCTCCCAAATGGTATCTTTTTATCATTTTACATCTCCCGAAAGACTAAAGAACTATTAACAATGATGAAAACTGAAACGACCATGTACCAAGTTCTGCTAAAACTTTGCGCATTTCTTATGTAGGAATGATTTCGCAGGACGTTTCCATCAAACCGGGAGTAATAAAAGTCGTATTAAAAAGTGACGCAAAGGCACTGGATGAGGTTGTGGTGACAGCCATGGGTATCTCGCGTGAAAAGAAAGCACTGGGTTACGCCGTTCAGGACGTAAAATCAGATCAGCTGACGCAGGCTGCCAACTCCAATCTGGCAGGAGCGCTGCAAGGTAAAGTATCCGGTTTGGACGTTAAGCCTTCAAGTGGTATGCCAGGAGCTTCTTCACAGATCACCATCCGTGGTGCACGTTCCTTCTCGGGTGACAACACTCCGCTTTACGTTATCGACGGAATGCCGGTAACCAGTACGCCGGACGTTAGCACAGACATACAGAACAATGGTAGTGTGAGCGGAGCCGACTTCGCCAACCGTGCGGTAGATATCGACCCTAATGATATTGAAAGTATCAACATTTTGAAAGGACAGGCTGCTTCTGCACTTTATGGTATCCGTGCTTCTAATGGTGTGATTATCATCACAACCAAAAGTGGTAAAGGGCTGGAAAAAGGCAAACCACAGGTTAGCTTCTCTTCTAATGTCAGCTTCGATGTAGTCGGTCGTCTGCCGGAATTCCAGAAAACATACGCACAAGGTTCGGGTGGAGTATTCAGCACTACTTCGGGAACGTCTTGGGGACCTAAGATTTCCGAACTTCCAAACGACGCAACGTATGGAGGTAACACGGATAACGAATACACGCAGAAGTTCGGTAAGCAACAGGGAAAATATTATGTTCCCCAACGTGCAGCAGCCGGTCTTGACCCGTGGGCTACTCCACAGGCGTATGACAATGCAAAAGACTTCTTCGACACAGGAATCACCTGGAGCAATTCATTGAATGTAGCGCAGATGCTCGACAAGAGCTCCTACTCTATCTCATTGGGAAATACACATCAGGACGGTATTATCTCAAGCACTGGTATGGACAGATATAATGTAAAGGTTAGTGCTGACACGAAACTGACCAACAACTGGAGTTCCGGATTTACAGCTAACTATATCACTACTTCTATCGACAAGGCAGTGACTTCCGGTAACGGTCTGTTAAGAACGGTTTACGCAGCTCCTCCCAGCTATGATCTTGCCGGTATTCCAAGTCACGTAGACGGTAACCCGTACACACAGAATTCTTTCCGTGGTAGCTTTGACAACGCTTATTGGGCGATGGAAAACAACAAATTCACAGAAGATACCAACCGTTTCTTCGGAAATGTATACGCAAGCTATCAGACTGATTTTGGTACAACCAACCACAAGTTGAACGCAAAATACATGGTCGGCGTGGATGCTTACACCACTCACTATGTAGACAGCTACGGATACGGTAGTAATACCGGTGGCGGTCGCGGACAGATCGAAAACTACGGCTGGACGAACGCTACATACAACTCTTTGCTGACCATCAACTATGACTGGCGCATCAACGAGGACTGGGGATTGAATGCTGTATTGGGTAACGAAATTATCCAAAGTAACAGAAAGAAGTATTATGAATATGGTACGAACTACAACTTCCCGGGATGGAACCACATCAACAACGCCACTACTCAACAGACAGAGGAAGAGACGTGGAAAAACCGTACAGTGGGATTCTTCGGTAACGTATCGGCTTCTTACAAAAATATGCTTTATCTGACCCTCACCGGACGTCAGGACTACGTATCTAATATGCCACGTAACAACCGTTCGTTCTTCTATCCTTCTATTTCGGCAGGCTTCATCCTGACGGAACTGGATGCATTGAAAAACAATGTTGTTAATCACGCTAAATTGAGAGTATCTTATGCGGAAGTAGGACAAGCAGGGGATTTCCTCGAAAACTACTACTCAACTCCGACATACGGAGGTGGTTTTTACACACTGACTCCGATCATGTATCCGATGAAAGGTACTACTGCCTATACTCCGTACTACACGATTTTCGACCCGAAACTGAAACCGCAGAACACACGTTCGTATGAAGTGGGTACTGACGTGAACTTCCTCGATAACTTAATCACATTCAGTTATACGTACTCACGCCAGAATGTAAAAGACCAGATTTTTGAAGTGCCTTTGGCTTCTTCTACCGGTGCCAGCAAACTGCTCACCAACGGTGGTAAGATTCATACCAACACGCACGAATTCACTCTCGGCTTCAACCCCATCCGGACGAAGAATATCAACTGGGATTTTGCATTCAACTGGACGAAAATCGATAACTACGTAGATGAACTGGCACCGGGTGTAGAAAATATCTCTCTGGGTGGTTATGTTACTCCGCAGGTACGTGCTTCGGCAGGTGAGAAATTCCCTGTAATCTATGGTGTAGGTTTCAAGAGAGATGAAAACGGTAATCGTCTGGTAGACGAAAACGGTCTTCCTATCGCTGGTGAAGCACAGGTAATCGGAAAGGTTTCTCCGGACTTCCTGATGGGTTTCAACACCACATTACGTTTATGGAAGTGTACAATCAGCGCAGTACTCGACTGGAAACAGGGTGGCCAGATGTACAGCAGAACAACCGGACTGGCAGACTACTACGGTGTCAGCAAGAGAACGGAAAACCGCGAAGGTACCATCATCTTCGACGGATACAAAACCGATGGAACTAAAAATGATATCGCTATCACAGGTGCAAACGCACAACAGGTATTTTACAGCCGCCTGAACGATATTGACGAATCTTCTGTATATGACAATTCTTTCATCAAACTGCGTGAAGTGGCTGTCAACTACAAAATTCTTCAAAAACGTTCGATAGAACTTTCTGTAAACGCATTTGCCAGAAATATCCTGATCTGGGCTCAATTGCCTGACCTCGATCCGGAAGCCAGTCAGGGTAACAACAACATGGCAGGAGCATTTGAAGATTATTCAATGCCGCAGACAGCTAGTTTCGGCTTTGGTTTCAACATTAAATTTTAATCTGCAAGACAATGAAAAAATATAAATCAATAGGAAAATTGCTGGCAGTTTCTTTCTTGACTGCTGCCATTGCTTCTGCTTGTACGGAAGACGCAATGGATAAAATCAATGAAAACCCTAACAATCCTCTGGATGCGCCTGCTAAATTTTTGATTACAGACTTAGGGGTAAGCACTGCATTCAGCACTGTGGGAGGGGATTTCTCGCTCTATTCTTCTGTTTACATTGAACACGAAACGGGTATATCCAACCAGCTTTACCGGGCGGAAGTACGTAGCGGAGAGCCTACAACGGCTACTACCTACAACAACGCATGGATCAACGTGTATTCAAATATCAAGAACGCTAAAATCGTTATCAAGAAGTGTGAAGAAGATCCTTCGGAAAAAGGAAACGTAGTGACGGAAGCAATTGCTAAAATCCTGCTCGCTTACAACGGAGCAGTGGCTGCCGATGTATTTGGAAATACACCGTACAGCCAGACTGGTATCCTCAATCCGGACGGCACACCAATGTATATGCAGCCCAAAATAGATACGCAGGAAAGCATTTATCAGGAAGTGATGCAGAATCTGGATGATGCCATCACTCTGCTGAATAACGGTACTGCCAAAGATGCAGGTCTGTCCGGCGCAGTCGGTTCTAAAGACTTGATCTACGGTTCAAACACCAGTACTCAAGCAAGTATGTGGCTCAAGACAGCTTATGCGTTAAAAGCACGCTATACAATGCGTCTGCTCAATAAAAGTGCCAATAAGACAACTGATCTTCAGAACATTCTTACTTATGTGAGCAAATCATTTGCTAATGCAAGTGAAGAATGTAAACTGGCTGTTTATGACGCTGATTCGCAGTTGAATCCGCTTTGGTCATTCAGCTATAGCCGTAACAGTTTGGCAGCCAGTGCCAGTCTGATTGAAAAGTTTGTTGAGCGCAATGACCCCAGAGCACCGCAAGCATTTCTGGAGCCCGATCCCACCGGCTATATTGCTTATGGATACGGAGGTACGCAAGCTACAGACATCGCAGGTATCAAAGCGGCTCCTAACGGAACTCCGCAAGAGTTGCAGAACAATTATGGTATGTCAATGATATCATGGGCAATGTCGGCTCCTACTCTTTTAATCAGTTATCACGAAGTGAAATTCCTCGAAGCAGAAGCATTATGCCGCTTGGGAGGCAGACTGGATGAAGCTAAGAGTGCTTTAAAAGCTGCAATCACTGCCGGATTCGAGAATCTGGAAAACTCAATTATAGATGCCGCTGACACTTGGGTATATGATGGTGACAGCGATTTGGGGGCAGATGTAGCAGAAACCTATTTCACGGATGAAGTAGAACCGTTATTCGATGCCAACCCTCTGCAAGAGACAATGATACAGAAGTATCTTGCCTTCTTCGGTGCATCCGGCGAATCACTGGAAGCCTATAACGACTACCGTCGTTTGAAAGGTGCAGGAGAAAACTTCATTGTACTGAAGAACCCGCTGAACAACAATAAGTTCCCATTGCGCTTCGGTTATGGAGCAGACGACGTATTGGCAAATCCTGAAGTGAAAGCTGCTTTCGGTGATGGCCAGTATGTATATAGCGAAGCTGTCTGGTGGGCCGGCGGAAACAAATAATGAACTTAAAATCTCTCAAAGGAGAGACTTTACATAGAGTCGTTTCTGTACTCTAACAAATTAACAGAGGCGAACAAAAATAGGCCAACCGTGAGGTTCGCCTATTTTATTTTATCCAATTTCATCAGATGAATGCTCAAATATAATAGAGAAAAAGGAATATTCAACGGCATCTTTTACATACCATTTTTCTACCCAATCATACTCTTTTTCTACGCTATTCCGTATTTAACGTTTAAGCATCTTTTAAATAAATTAAAAAAATTCCCGTACCAATCAATTTCACCACTGCAAATCGGGTAGATATTTGCTTAAAGTAGTGCGGAGAATACTCAAAGTAATAGGTTTCACCAACACTTCAGTTGCTCCTGCGTTCATTGCGTTTTCCTTATCCGAGCTGAAAGCATAAGCTGTCTGCATGATAATAGGAATTTCGGTATTAGACTCACGAATTATCTTCGTTGCCTCCAACCCGTTCATCACCGGCATCTTGATATCCATCAGCATTGCTTTGGTTCTTTCCTGATGCTGTTGAAACAACTCCACCATTTCCTGCCCATTTTTAGCCCACTCGATATCACACTTTTTGCCTATGATAGCCTTGATTAATTTAAAGTTGCTGTCATCGTCTTCAGCTACTAAAATTAAGGGTCTGAATTCATTCATTTGTTCGCTTTCCATATCGCTTATATATTGTTTTTTTATCTGTTTTTGGGGATTAATCTCCCTTTTCAGCCCGCAAGTTATAAAAAAGATTCATATATTTCGCTATCTTTGCGCCTCAATTTAAAAGAATAGTATGATTTCTGTTGACGGACTAGCCGTAGAGTTTGGCGGCACTACTTTATTTAGTGATATTTCTTTCGTAATTAATGAAAAAGACCGCATCGCACTGATGGGTAAAAATGGGGCGGGAAAAAGTACGCTGCTGAAAATTTTGGCAGGCGCACGACAACCGACACGTGGAAAAGTTTCCGCGCCCAAAGATTGCGTAGTAGCCTATCTGCCTCAACATCTGATGACGGAAGACGGAAGAACAGTGTTTGACGAAACGGCACAGGCTTTTTCACATCTGCATGAAATGGAAGCGCAGATTGAAAAACTGAACAAAGAGCTCGAGACACGGACGGACTACGAGAGCGACAGTTACATGGCGCTGATTGAAGAAGTGTCTGCCTTGAGCGAGAAGTTTTATTCGATTGACGCAACTAATTATGAAGAGGATGTGGAAAAGGCATTGCTCGGATTAGGGTTCACCCGGAGCGATTTTCAACGCCAGACGAGTGATTTCAGCGGTGGATGGCGGATGCGCATCGAGCTCGCTAAGTTGCTGTTGCAGAAACCGGACGTACTCTTGCTCGATGAGCCGACGAATCATCTGGATATTGAATCTATTCAATGGTTGGAAGATTTCCTTATTAATAACGGGAAAGCAGTTATCGTAATCAGCCACGACCGCAAATTCGTGGATAATATTACAACACGCACCATCGAAGTGACGATGGGACGTATTTATGATTATAAAGTGAACTATTCCCAATATCTGCAACTGCGTAAGGATCGCCGCGAACAGCAGCAGAAGGCATACGACGAGCAGCAGAAGTTTATTGCTGAAACGAAGGAGTTCATCGAACGATTCAAAGGAACATATTCAAAGACGTTGCAGGTACAGAGCCGCGTCAAAATGCTGGAAAAGCTGGAATTGCTCGAAGTCGATGAGGAGGATACTTCTGCATTGCGACTGAAATTCCCGCCTTCACCCCGTTCGGGCAGTTATCCAGTTATCATGGAAGGTGTTGGAAAGGCATACGGAGAGAAAGTGGTGTTCCGCAACGCTAACCTGACGATTGAGCGTGGTGATAAAGTAGCTTTTGTCGGTAAAAACGGTGAAGGTAAATCTACACTCGTGAAATGTATCATGAAGGAAATCGAACATGACGGTACACTGACTCTAGGACATAATGTACAAATCGGATATTTCGCTCAAAATCAGGCTTCGTTGATGGATGAAAACCTGACAGTTTTCCAAACGATTGATGATGTAGCCAAGGGGGATATCCGGAACAAGATTCGTGATTTACTGGGTGCCTTCATGTTTGGTGGTCCCGAGGAATCAATGAAGAAGGTGAAAGTACTTTCGGGTGGGGAGCGTACCCGCCTTGCCATGATTAAATTGCTGTTGGAACCTGTCAACCTCCTGATCCTGGATGAGCCGACGAATCATCTGGACATGAAAACGAAAGATATCCTGAAACAGGCATTGCTGGATTTTGACGGCACGCTGATTGTTGTTTCACACGACCGTGACTTCCTCGACGGACTGGTGACCAAGGTATATGAGTTCGGTAATCAAAAGGTGACGGAACATCTTTGCGGCATCTACGAGTTCCTCGAAAAGAAAAAAATGGATTCGTTGCAAGAACTGGAAAAGAAATAATAAATAATAAAAAGAGGGTATCGGCTGCAGGCGGAATAAAAGTATTTGTATATTTGCAACATCATTTATAACAGGCAGTTAGAAAAAAATGGATGAAACAAGGCAGTTATACATTATAAGCGGATGTAATGGAGCTGGTAAAACAACAGCTTCCTACACTGTACTGCCTGAAATTTTATTATGCAAAGAGTTCGTTAATGCGGATGAAATCGCCAAAGGTTTATCACCGTTCAATCCGGAAAGTATGGCTATAGAAGCCGGCCGTCTGATGTTGAAACGTATTAATGAACTATTAGCTGCTAAAGTAAGTTTCTCTATTGAAACAACATTGGCAACCCGTTCATACACCCGGCTCATTCAAAGAGCACAAAATGCCGGATATAAAGTCAGCTTGATTTATTTCTGGCTGAATTCTCCGGAACTTGCCGTCAACCGTGTGTTACAACGGGTCAATGAAGGGGGACATAATGTACCGATGGACGTTATCTACCGCCGATATCAGGCAGGCATTAACAATCTGTTTCAGATTTATATGCCGCGTGTAGACTATTGGCTGTTAGCCGATAACAGTATTTCTCCTCGAGTAATTGTAGCCGAAGGTTACCAACATGGCGAGGATCGAATATATGAACTTGAACTTTTTAAATGCATCAAGAATTATGTCAAATAATGAAATGCAAGAATTGAGCGATAAATTACGACGCGGTCTTCAGCTGGCAGAAAAGCGATTGCTGGAAAAAAATGCTCGCAATGGTAAACTCCTTAGTCAGGGAACACCAGATGGAAAAGTAATTTATGTATCAGCAACAGAATTGCTGGAACGTTTGCAAGAAAAAGAAAAGGAATCAATAAAAAAATAAATTCTCTAAAAGAAAGGATGAAAGGGAAGAAACGAATAATAGTAACTCTGCTGTTTTTAATCAACATCATAATGTTGGTGGCAGCCGTTATTCCCCATCACCATCACCCCAACGGAATGATTTGCATGAAGCAGGACTTGCCTGTAGAACAGCAATGTCCCACGCATCATCATCACCCGGGAAACGATTCATGTTGCAGCAGCGAATGTATGACTCGTTTCTACTCTCCCACTCCATCCGTACATACGGATAGCGGACCGGATTATGTATTCATCGCTACCCTGTTCACGGATGTAATCATCGAACATCTATTACGGCCACAAGAGAGACGGATTAAGAACTATTACGTCTACCGAGACTCTCTGCATGGCACGGATATACACCGTGCCACTCCTCTTCGTGCCCCTCCCTACTCTGTTTTTGCGTAAAAGCGTAAATGCAAATCAGTTGCATTTGCGTTACCTTATCTTTGTAGCGTAAAAAAACAGTAAAATTTAGTAGGAAAATATCATTATGAAAAAATTTATTTTCGTAGGAATCCTAGGCTTATTCGTGCTGGGTTCCTGTAATAATAGTACCGTCACACACACACACAATGAACACGATCATGCCACGGAAGGACATAATCACGAGGCAGAGGGTTCCAATCATTCTCATGAAGGCGAATGTAGCGGAGAACACAACCATGAAGCGGCCGATGGACATAACGAGTCTGCCGAAGCGCACAGTGATGAAATCATCCTTCCGAAGGCAAAAGCTGAAGCAGCCGGTGTCAAGGTGAGCGTTATCGAACCTGCACCTTTCCAGCAAGTGATTAAAACCAGCGGACAGGTGCTGGCTGCCCAAGGTGATGAATCGGTTGCCGTAGCTACAGTGGCCGGCGTTGTATCTTTCCGTGGAAAAGTAACGGAAGGAATGAGCGTCGGCAGCGGCACGCCGCTAGTCACGATTTCTTCAAAAAATATCGCCGACGGTGATCCGGTACAACGTGCCCGCATTGCCTACGAGGTATCTAAGAAGGAGTACGAACGTATGAAAGAGCTTGTTAAAAACAAGATTGTATCTGACAAGGATTTTGCACAGACAGAGCAAAGTTATGAAAATGCCCGCCTTAGTTACGAAGCCCTTTCCAAGAATCATTCGGCTATCGGCCAAAGTATTACAGCTCCTATTGCAGGATATGTGAAAAGCATTCTTGTGAAAGAAGGCGACTACGTGACCATCGGACAACCGCTGGTGAGCGTGACGCAGAATCGTCATCTTTTCCTCCGTGCCGAAGTGTCGGAAAAGTATTATCCATACCTCCGTACAATCAGTTCCGCCAATTTCCAGACTCCTTATAATAATCAGGTGTACGAGCTGAAAACATTGAACGGCAAACTTCTCTCTTTTGGAAAAGCTGCCGGAGACAACTCTTTTTATGTGCCTGTCACTTTTGAATTCGACAATAAAGGGGAAGTGATCCCCGGATCATTCGTAGAGGTGTTCTTGCTTTCTTCAACGATGGAAAACGTACTGTCTCTCCCACGCACGGCACTGACAGAAGAACAAGGTATCTTCTTTATCTACCTGCAACTGGACGAAGAGGGTTATAAAAAACAGGAAGTAACGCTAGGAGCCGACAACGGTAAAAGTGTTCAGATCCTGACCGGAGTGAAGGCTGGCGACCGTGTAGTGACCGAAGGTGCTTATCAGGTTCGACTGGCAAGCGCAAGCAATGCCATCCCGGCACATAGTCACGAACATTGATTAAATGAAGAATTAGAAATGAAGAATGAAGAATTTGGCTGCGCAATAATTGGTATATGTTTATTGCACGTGCTGCATAGTCATTCTTAATTCTTCATTTCTAATTCTTCATTCTTAATTCTTAATTCTTAATTCTTAATTCTTAATTCTTAAAGAAATGCTTAATAAAATTATACATTACTCCCTACACAACCGGTTGGTTGTAGTCTGCGCGGCCATCCTCCTGCTAATTGCGGGAACGTATACCGCCATGCATACGGAAGTAGACGTATTCCCCGACCTGAACGCACCTACGGTAGTCATCATGACCGAGGCCAACGGTATGGCTGCGGAAGAGGTTGAACAGCTCGTCACTTTTCCTGTTGAAACTGCCGTAAACGGAGCTACGGGTGTACGCCGTGTCCGCTCTTCTTCTACCAACGGATTTTCCGTTGTCTGGGTAGAATTTGATTGGGGAACCGATATTTATCTCGCTCGCCAGATTGTTAGCGAGAAATTAGCAGTGGTCAGTGAATCACTGCCGGTCAACGTCGGTAAACCGACACTCGGTCCACAATCTTCCATCTTGGGCGAAATGCTCATCGTCGGTCTGACTGCCGACTCCACTTCGATGCTCGATCTTCGTACGATTGCGGACTGGACTATCCGTCCCCGTCTATTGTCTACCGGAGGAGTGGCACAGGTTGCCGTACTCGGAGGAGATATCAAAGAATATCAGATTCAGCTGGATCCCGAACGGATGCGTCATTACGGCATTTCGATGGGAGAAGTGATGGCTGTGACACAGGATATGAACCTGAACGCAAATGGAGGTGTGCTCTACGAATTTGGAAATGAATATATTGTACGCGGTGTACTTTCAACTTCCAAAACAGAGCAACTTGGCAAAGCGGTAGTAAAGACAGTGAACAACTTCCCTGTCACGCTGGAAGATATTGCGGACGTAACCATCGGACCGAAAGCCCCGAAACTGGGAACTGCTTCAGAGCGTGGAAAATCTGCCGTACTGATGACTGTTACCAAACAGCCGGCTACCAGTACGCTGGAACTGACGGATAAATTGGAAGCATCTTTGAAAGACCTGCAAAAGAATCTGCCACCGGACGTAAAAGTTTCAACGGACATATTCCGTCAAAGCCGCTTTATCGAAAGTTCCATCGGCAATGTGAAGAAATCACTCTTTGAAGGAGGTATTTTTGTAGTAATCGTACTCTTCCTGTTCCTGGCAAATGTGCGCACTACATTGATTTCATTGGTAACGCTGCCTCTTTCCCTGCTTGTTTCGATTCTGACGCTGCATTACATGGGACTGACAATCAACACCATGAGTCTAGGAGGTATGGCGATAGCCATCGGCTCATTGGTAGACGACGCCATCGTCGATGTGGAAAACGTATATAAACGACTGCGGGAGAACCGTCAGAAAGCAGAAGCGGAAAGGTTAAGTACACTCGAGGTGGTATTCAATGCTTCGAAAGAGGTGCGGATGCCTATACTTAATTCTACGCTGATTATCGTTGTCAGCTTTGTTCCGTTGTTCTTCCTTAGCGGAATGGAAGGCAGAATGTTGGTTCCGCTGGGCGTTGCCTTTATCGTGGCATTGTTCGCGTCGACAGTAGTTGCTCTGACGCTGACTCCGGTGCTCTGTTCTTATCTATTAGGAAGCAATAAGACAAACAAGGAACTGAAAGAAGCTCCCCTTGCCCGTTGGATGAAAGGGGTTTATGAAAAGGCACTGACTTGGGTGCTGACACACAAACGAGTGACACTTGGAAGTACAATCGCACTCTTTGTGGTTGCGCTCGGAGTATTCTTTACCCTCGGACGCAGCTTCCTTCCTTCCTTTAACGAAGGTTCGTTCACCATCAATATAAGTTCTCTACCGGGTATTTCACTGGAAGAAAGCAATAAAATGGGACAGCGGGCAGAAGAGTTATTGATGACGATTCCCGAAATACAAACCGTAGCCCGGAAAACGGGACGTGCCGAACTGGACGAGCACGCGTTAGGGGTAAACGTTTCTGAAATAGAAGCTCCGTTTGAACTGAAAGATCGTTCGCGTAGTGAACTGGTAGCTGATGTACGTGAAAAATTGGGTACTATCACCGGGGCAAATATAGAAATCGGACAACCAATCAGCCACCGTATCGACGCTATGTTATCGGGTACGAAAGCGAATATCGCTATCAAGCTGTTCGGAGACGATCTGAATAAAATGTTCTCACTCGGTAATCAAATTAAAGGAGCTATCAGTGATATTCCCGGTGTTGCCGACCTGAACGTGGAGCAACAGATTGAGCGTCCGCAGCTGAAAATACAGCCTAAACGGGAAATGCTGGCTAAGTTCGGTATTACTCTGCCGGAGTTCTCGGAATATGTGAACGTAGCTTTGGCTGGAAAAGTAATCTCGCAGGTTTATGAGCAAGGCAAGAGTTTCGATCTGATCGTGAAAGTGAAGGATGATGCCCGGGATGAAATAGAAAAAATCCGGAACTTGATGGTAGATACGAATGACGGCCGCAAAGTTCCTTTGAGCTATGTAGCAGAAGTGGTATCAGCCATGGGACCGAATACGATCAACCGCGAGAATGTAAAACGTAAAATTGTGATTTCTGCCAATGTGGCCGACCGCGATTTGCGTAGTGTTGTAAATGATATTCAGAAACGCATCGACACATCGGTGCAACTGCCCGAAGGCTATCACATCGAGTATGGCGGACAGTTTGAAAGTGAACAGGCTGCCAGCCGGACACTGGCGCTGACTTCATTTATCAGCATTGTAGTAATCTTCTTGTTATTGTATAATGAGTTCCGCAGCGTGAAAGAGTCGGGCGTCATCTTGCTGAATCTTCCGCTGGCACTGATCGGTGGTGTATTTGCTTTGGTGATTACAACAGGAGAAGTCAGTATTCCGGCTATCATCGGTTTCATTTCCTTGTTCGGTATTGCAACGCGTAACGGTATGTTGCTCATCAGCCACTACAATCATCTGCAAAAGGAAGAAGGTTTGAATGTGTATGATAGTGTGATCCGAGGTTCTCTCGACCGTCTGAATCCGATTTTGATGACGGCATTGTCTTCTGCACTGGCACTGATTCCATTGGCACTCGGCGGCGACCTGCCCGGTAACGAAATTCAAAGTCCGATGGCAAAAGTGATTTTAGGAGGGTTATTAACGTCTACTTTTTTGAACGGTTTTATCGTTCCGATTGTTTATCTGATGATGCATCGGAAAAAGGCCCAGGAAAGCCTGTAGCAGGTGATGTTTTTCCTCGGTGAGGAAACCATCGTTCCCCGGTGAGGAACCAAGTGTTTCTCGGTGAGAAACGGGTCGTTCCTCGGTGCCAAACAAATAGATGTCTTATCATAAAGTATCTATCAACAATAGCTTGTAATAAATAAAGAAATTAGAAATGAAACAAATCATGACCATAAGCACTGCACTTCTTTTCTTAACCATAGGCGAAGTGCAAGCCCAAAACGGAATTGAACAGGTATTGAAGAATATCGAAACGAACAATAAGGAGTTGCAGGCAAACGAGCAACTGATTACTTCGCAGAAGCTGGAAGCTAAAACGGATAATAACCTGCCTGATCCTACTCTTTCTTACGCACATCTATGGGGAGCGAAAGATAAAAGCGAAACAATCGGCGAACTGGTTGTTTCACAAAGCTTTGATTTCCCTAGTTTATATGCTACACGCAACAAATTGAATCGTCTGAAAGCCGGAGCTTTTGACAGTCAGTCGGATGTTTTCCGTCAAGAGAAGCTGTTACAGGCGAAAGAACTTTGCCTGGATATTATCATGCTTCGTCAGCAAAAGCATATTCTGGAAGAACGCCTCCGCAATGCGGAAGAACTTGCAAAGATGTATGCCAAGCGTCTTCAAACAGGAGATGCAAATGCTCTCGAAACCAACAAAATCAATCTGGAACTGTTGAATGTCAGAACAGAAGCGTCTCTGAACGAAACAGCACTCCGCAACAAACAGCAGGAGCTGAATACGCTGAATGGTAATATTCCGGTAGTTTTCGAGGAAAACCAATATCCGGCTATACCTTTCCCTACTGATTATCAAATATTGAAGTCGGAAGTCATGGCAACGGACCGTACTCTTATGGCACTCGGCAACGAAAGTCTTGTTGCCCGTAAACAGATTGCTGTCAATAAATCACAATGGCTACCCAAACTGGAACTCGGCTACCGCCGGAACACAGAAACAGGCGTACCTTTCAACGGTGTAGTGGTAGGCTTCTCTTTCCCACTTTTCGAAAATCGGAATAAGGTAAAAATCGCTAAAGCACAGGCTCTTAACATTGACTTGCAAAAGGATAATGCTACCCTGCAAGTAGAGTCCGAATTGGCACAGCTTTACCGGGAAGCGAAAACACTGCACGCTTCGATGGAAGAATACAGCAAGACTTTCCAGTCGCAACAAGATCTGTCACTGCTGAAACAAGCTCTGACAGGTGGACAAATTAGTATGATTGAATATTTCGTTGAAGTTTCTGTCATCTACCAAAGCCATCAGAATTATCTGCAACTGGAAAATCAGTACCAGAAAGCAATGGCACGGATTTACAAGAGCAAGCTGTAAATAGTACATAAAATCCTTTAGACATGGATTACGCTGAACATACTAATTTCTATTTTAAGTGATGTAAGTATGTTTATATAATAATTTCAGGCACGGATTACACAGATTTCACGTTTTTCAGCAATATGATTACCATAAAGCAACAGCGTAATCCGTGTAATCCGTGCCTGAATATCTCTCCCCTCTCCCTCTCATTTTCTTCAAGTTCCAACTAAATATTTCAAAATAATATGTTACATTTGCAACGAACATAAAATACAGATTATGAGACCTAAACAATTCTATCTATTCATGTTATGTTGCATCCTTACACTATTCAGTGGATGTAAAGAGGATGAAGAAAATCCACTTCGTTTTTACAACAGTGAATATGAAGTGCCCATGGGTGGCAGACGTTACCTTGGACTGGAAAGCGGAAATGGTGATTACTCACTTGAAGTTAAAGACACACGCATCGCAAGCGCAGGAACCGAAACCGGCTGGACCGGAGTACCTGCCGGACGTATGATTTATGTTACCGGTATTCTCACCGGGCAAACTTATCTGACAGTAACGGACAACGCCACACAAGAAACCTGCACCCTGCCAATCAAGGTTGTCGACAATTACGAGGATATAAAGTTGCTCCGCAGCTACTTGTCTAACTTACCCAACGGAGACGCAAATCTTCTGCCCGGCATTTCCGACATTTTTCTAATTAACAATCACGCACGGGATGCTTATTTTTTCAAACAAGGAGAACAAACAGCTTTTTCATCCGGACTAACCTTAATAACTCGAGGAAGTTACAAACTGGAAAAAGAAGAAGGAAATAATGAGAAAGCTATACTGACTCTCACCTTTTCGGAAGATGCGGCAACACCTATTTCCAATCATAAATTCATCTTGTGGGGAAATGCATACGTATTTCACCGCTTGGATAAAAGCTTGAATCTGAATTGGAATACTCCACCCATCGGAAAAACGCGGACATCACCTGCACCACCTCCTTCCTACACGCTGGAAGAAATCGCTGGAGGTGAACCAGGCACAGGCAAACAAATTAGTTTTACCCTTTCCGAACAGGAAATACCTGCCGGAATACTGCCTTAATCAGCAGGGTCTTCTTTAATCAACTGTACTTTCCGATAATATGCGTATATTTTCCGGCAAGTATCCGCTACGGATACGCCATTCTTGCGGATAAAGATTATTGGCACGATTGCCGATGTTCTTCACAAATCCGAGAGGAATATGCCGGTACGTAAGCAAAACATATCCACGAGGGGCTGTTACCGGCAAGGTAATGGCCTCTTTTCGTAAATAAGTGATAGCCTGTTTATAACTTATTTCTTCCGTAGCGAAAGCTTCCCGGCATAAAAGTGAACTACACATCGCCAATGCATGGTCAGGTATCAAATCCTTTCCTTTCACTTCTCCTATCTCCACTCCTGCCGATACGATTTTCAGGCATTGTTTCATTGCCATTAATTCATCAGCATAATGCTTTGAAAAAGCCCGAATACTTGTTCCTTCTGCCGACAATATATACTTGTCCGAATTTTCATCATTCAGCCAGCTTTTTGCAATATTCAGCTGTTCTTTCGAAACAGGAGAAGATGCTGCTCCTCCTTTCTTATCTTTCTTTTTAGAAGTCTTCTCCTTGGCGAAAGAAGATACCGGAATCTCGTCTCCTGTCTCCGGCTTCCGAAAAGCTACCAGGAAAAAGCCTTCGCCTTTCGTCTTATGAGGGAAAAAATGATAGACAGGAATAGAAGATTTAGAACCATCACAATTATCCGGTAAAAGATCTCCTGTTATATTCCAGTTTTCCTGTACTTGCACAGTTAACGGTTCGGCTCCATACTCTTGTTGAATCCAACGTGCATTCTCTTCGTCCTCTTTTGTATTAAATGTACACGTACTATATATAAGAACTCCCCCAGGCTTCAACGTGTCCCAAATATCTCCAATAATCCGCCGCTGCCGCTGCCAACAGATTTCTACATTCTCGGAACTCCACTCTTCTACAGCAACAGGGTCTTTACGGAACATACCTTCACCGGAGCAAGGGACATCTGTAAGAATCACGTCAAAGAAAGACGGCAAAGCCGCAAAATCTGCCGGATCATTATTGGTTACTACCACATCCGGATGTCCCCACTTCGTTAAATTCTCCGCAAGAATCTGCGAACGATTCCGGATGACTTCATTAGCCACCAGTAAACTCCCTTCAGGAAGCACACTACGGGCATGAGTAGACTTTCCACCGGGAGCTGCACAAAGATCCAGCATCTTTACCGGTCCGGTGACATACTGCCGGAGCACCTGCTCCACAAACATAGAAGAAGCCTCCTGAACATAATAACAACCTGCATGAAACAATGGATCAAACGTGAAAGTGAGACGCTCATCCAAGTAAAATCCTTCGGAAGACCAAGGGACTTGATTAAATTCAAAATTGAAAGCTGAAAGTTGAAAATCAGTAATACAGCCTGCTTGCGGTACAATTCTGCATTTTCCATTTTCAATTTTTAATTTCCCATCATTCAACCGGATGCTGACAGGTGGTTCTTGTTGGATAGCAACAGCTAATTTGTCGTATTCTTCATCGCCCAACAGGGCACGGGTATAATCTATGAAAGAAGCGGGTAATTCCATTTTTCGTTATTAATTTCCGCAAATATCAAAAATATTTCGTCTCTTTGCAACTTTCTATGATATTAACTACGTCTAACAAACAAAGAAATAAATAAAAAAACTATTGATATGAAAAATTTTCTATTAGCATTGATGGTTGTACTGACCACTTGCACACTGGCTATTGCCCAAAACCAAACTACTGTTGTCCGCGATTCCGTCGGAAAAGTAAAGGTAACTGTGACCAAAGACAATAAAGCAAAAACAAACAATACTGCTGTCACAGTCATCGGTGTAGATACAGCGGACACTGATTCCACAGAAGTAGATGCAAACTCAAGTAATGTCAGTACTGGTCATGGTAAGGCCAGTTTTACATTCGAATCGGATGACGACGATTTCCCATTCCACGGCTTTGGTATCAACGGAGGAATTCTCGTAGCAATCATATCGATCATTGCCGTTTTCGGATTTCCGGTATTCATTCTGTTTGTAATCTTCTTCTTCCGTTATAAAAATCGGAAAGCACGCTATCGTCTTGCCGAACAGGCACTCGCTGCAGGTCAGCCATTGCCAGCAGAATTTATTCGTGAAAACAAAACGGTTGACTCACGTTCACAAGGCATCAAGAACACCTTTACAGGTATCGGTCTTTTCATCTTCCTTTGGGCAATCACCGGTGAATTCGGAATTGGAGCGATCGGTTTACTCGTTACATTTATGGGTATCGGACAATGGATCATCGGTAGTAAACAACAGGCTCAAGGTACAGATGCTCCCCGGACGTATACTACCCATAAAGATGAAAAAAAGAATCAGGATAACATCAAAAACGATAGCTTCGAAATTATCCCTTCCGAATCCGGAGAGAAACATAATGAAGTAAACGAAGAAAAGAACGACGAGAATAAATGAGCCAACTCAATGATATATCGTTAGTCGCGCAGGTCGTGGTGTTCAAGAACACCAGGGCCTTCGACCAGTTGGTGGAGAAGTACCAGTCGCCCATCCGGCGATTCTTCCTGAACCTGACTTGCGGCGACAGCGAATTGAGTGACGACCTTGCACAAGATACATTTATCAAAGCATATACAAACATTACCTCTTTCCGAAACTTGTCAAGTTTCTCTACGTGGCTGTACCGTATTGCTTATAATGTTTTTTATGATTATATTCGCAGCCGGAAAGAGACAGCCGACTTGGATACAAAAGAAATAGACGCCATCAACAGTACCGAACAAGAGAATGTAGGACAGAAAATGGATGTTTATCAGTCACTCAAAATGCTTAAGGAAGTGGAAAGAACCTGCATTATGTTGTTCTATATGGAGGACATTAGTATTGACAAAATAGCAGGTATTGTAGGAGTACCGTCAGGAACGGTGAAAAGCCACCTGTCACGTGGAAAAGAAAAATTAGCAACGTATTTAAAACAAAACGGTTATGACAGAAATAGACAATGATAAGCTCTTGCGCGATTTCTTCGCAGAAAACAAGCAGGAAATAGCAGACAACGGATTCAGTCGCCGTGTCATGCACCATTTACCCGGTCGTAGCAACCACCTGGCTCGTATCTGGAGTGCCTTCGTAATGACTGTGGCTGCCGTACTTTTTGTATGGTTAGGCGGATTGGAAGCAGCTTGGGGAACAATAAGAGAAGTATTTATCAGTATGATTAATCATGGTACTACCGGCCTTGATCCAAAGTCAATTATTATCGCGGCTGTCGTATTATTATTTATGGCTACACGAAAGGTTGCTTCTATGGCATAAACAAAATAAATACAGATTAAAAGTCCAAAGCATAAGTTTCCCGGATTTTTATATTTATGAGTCAAAGAACTCTTTATCCCTCTCTTTTAGTGTTAAACAATAATAAATCTACCCTTTACTCCAAGTAAGCCCCAACATAGATGTTGTATATTTGTTGCTCTGTAAACTAAAATAGAGAGAAGAGTTTTGAAACTACGTATATTTATTTTATTTCTATTCCTGCCTTTATTACATGTTCAGGCAGATGTCATCGACAGTCTGATGACGCAGCCCAGAGACTCAATCGGACTAACAAGCGATTCCCTAGTACTGCATTTCTTGGAAGAGTCGGGAATCCCTATATCTGATAATAATAAAGTCAAACTGCTAAAAAGCGGACGGGAGAAGTTTATCGATTTATTTGAAGCCATCCGGGAAGCTAAACACCATGTTCATCTGGAATATTTCAACTTCCGAAATGACTCCATTGCCAATGCTTTGTTCACTTTATTAGCCGAAAAAGTGAAAGAAGGTGTTGAAGTACGAGCTATGTTTGACGCTTTCGGAAACTGGTCGAACAACAAGCCCCTTAAAAAGAAACACCTCAAGAAAATACGTGAACAAGGAATCGAAATCGTCAAGTTTGACCCGTTCACCTTCCCTTATATCAATCATGCCGCCCACCGCGATCATCGCAAAATTGCTGTTATCGACGGAAAAGTGGCATATACAGGCGGAATGAATATCGCCGATTATTATATCAACGGACTACCCCAAATCGGAACCTGGCGTGATATGCACATGCGTATCGAAGGGGATGCAGTCAACGATTTGCAGGAGATTTTCCTGACGATCTGGAACAAAGAGACTAAACAGAATATAGGAGGAGAAGCTTATTTTCCTCAACATGAGGAACAGACAGACAGCACAAATATCGTTGTAGCAATTGTAGACCGTACCCCGAAAAAGAATAGCCGTATGTTGAGCCATGCCTATGCCATGAGCATTTATTCGGCACAAAAGAATGTTCATATCGTCAATCCTTATTTTGTACCGACTTCTTCCATCAAAAAGGCGTTGAACCGGACAATCGACCGGGGAGTAGATGTAACCATCATGGTTTCCTCTGCTTCCGATATCCCTTTTACTCCGGATGCCGCACTTTATAAGTTACATAAACTGATGAAAAGGGGAGCTACTGTCTACATGTACAACGGGGGATTCCATCACTCGAAAATTATGATGGTGGACGACTTGTTCTGCACAGTCGGTACTGCCAACCTGAACAGCCGCAGCCTACGATATGACTACGAAACAAATGCCTTTATTTTTGATAAAAGAATAACGGGGGAATTAAATAATATGTTCCGAAACGATATCGAGCATTGCACCCAGCTGACACCGGAGTTTTGGAAAAAGCGTTCTCCCTGGAAGAAGTTCGTCGGCTGGTTTGCTAATTTATTCACTCCATTTTTGTAATTTTGTACGGAGAATCATTTTCACTGCAAATTATTCATTATGAAACAATACCTGGATTTACTCAATCGCGTGCTAACCGAAGGCACGGAAAAAAGTGATCGTACCGGAACCGGAACGATCAGTATCTTCGGTCATCAGATGCGTTTTAACCTTGATGACGGTTTCCCGTGCCTGACAACCAAAAAACTGCATCTGAAATCAATCATATACGAATTGCTTTGGTTTCTGCAAGGAGATACAAACGTGAAATACCTGCAGGAACATGGAGTACGTATTTGGAACGAATGGGCGGACGAGAACGGTGATTTGGGTCATGTCTACGGTTATCAATGGCGTTCATGGCCTGATTACAACGGCGGCTTCATCGACCAGATCAGCGAAGTAGTGGAGACACTCAAACACAATCCGGATTCACGCCGTATCATCGTTAGTGCGTGGAATGTGGCAGATTTGAACAATATGAATTTACCTCCCTGCCATGCATTCTTTCAGTTTTACGTAGCAGACGGGCGGTTGAGCCTGCAACTATATCAACGCAGTGCCGATATATTTCTCGGTGTTCCCTTCAACATTGCTTCATACGCATTATTACTGCAAATGATGGCACAAGTGACAGGTTTGAAAGCCGGCGATTTCGTTCATACTTTCGGTGATGCTCATATCTACCTGAACCATCTGGAACAAGTGAAGCTCCAATTATCACGGGAGCCTCGCCCATTGCCGCAAATGAAAATCAATCCGGACGTGAAAAACATCTTCGATTTTAAATTTGAGGACTTCGAGTTAGTAAACTATGATCCGCATCCGCATATTGCAGGAGCAGTAGCCGTGTAAAAAATATGAGTAAAGTATCCATCATTGCTGCCGTAGACCGCCGCATGGCTATAGGCTTTGAGAATAAGCTTCTTTTCTGGTTACCGAATGATTTGAAACGTTTCAAAGCATTAACTACCGGAAACACCATACTTATGGGACGCAAAACTTTCGAGTCATTACCGAAAGGCGCATTGCCCAATCGAAGAAATATCGTTTTATCTTCCAATCCGGATACAGTATGTTCCGGTGCGGAAGTGTTTCCTTCACTCGAAACGGCTTTGAAAAGTTGCCGGGAGGATGAACATATTTATATTATAGGAGGGGCAAGCATTTATCAGCAGGCTCTTTCCTTCGCTGACGAACTTTGCCTGACAGAGATAGACAGTACAGCTCCCGAAGCTGATGCCTATTTTCCGGAAGTATCTCCAAAGGTATGGCAGGAAAAAAGCAGAGAAGCCCATCCTGCGGATGAGAAACATCTCTGCTCCTATGCTTTCGTTGATTACGTAAGAAAGTAAGAAAATTGTTTCTTACTGTGATCCAACCACGAATACTGACTAATGATTAATCTTCATCTTCTATGTCGACCATAATCGGCATCTGACGCTTAATGGCTTCATGGAAGGAGATTAATGTTTCGGTACGCGCCAAGCCCAATGGTTGCAACTTATCGTGAATAATACTCAATAAGTGGTGGTTATTCTTTGCGTAAATTTTAATAAACATATCGTATTTTCCGGTAGTGAAATGACATTCCACCACTTCGGGGATAGCTTCTAAAGCTTTTGTTACCGAGTCAAAGGATTCGGGGTCTTTTAGATATATACCAATATAAGCGCAAGTCTCATATCCAATTTTCTCGGGGTCGATAACATACTCCGAACCTTTTAATATTCCTAGATTAGTAAGCTTCTGAATACGCTGATGGATCGCAGCACCGGAAACATTACATGCTCTTGCCACTTCCAAAAAAGGAATACGCGCATTCCCTGCAATCAGTCTCAGAATTTGCTCATCTAAAGCATCTAATTGATGATGTCCCATTTTTGAATCAAATTGTTTTTATCAATGAATCTTTTATGCAAAGTTAGCGATTTTTCGACAACAAATACTATAATCTATTACTTTTATTTGCAGAAAGCGGATAAGTCAACAATAGTTCGTACCTTTGCGAAAAACATAAATATACCATTTATATGAAACATATTTGCTGTATCATTCTGTGTTTCTGCACTTCTATAGGAAGTTATGCCCAGAATTTTGCTGATTATTTTCAGAACAAAACATTGCGAGTGGATTATATCTTTACCGGGGATGCTACACAACAGGCTATTTATCTGGATGAACTATCACAGCTTCCCACCTGGGCAGGCCGTCAACACCATCTCTCCGAACTTCCCTTGGAAGGCAACGGACAAATTATTGTGAAAGACCTTGCCAGCAAACAGTGTATCTACAAAACATCTTTCTCTTCTTTATTTCAAGAATGGCTGTCAACAGACGAAGCTAAAGAAACAGCTAAAGGGTTTGAAAATACCTTTCTTCTTCCTTATCCCAAACAGCCTGTGGAAATAGAAGTCACTTTATATTCTCCGCGAAAGAAAACAATGGCTACTTACAAACATATCGTGCGTCCGAATGACATACTGATTCATAAACGGGGAGTATCACATGTTACTCCACACCGGTATATGTTGCAAAGTGGCAATGAAAAAGACTGCATAGATGTTGCTATCCTGGCAGAGGGATATACAGAAAAAGAAATGGATATATTCTATCAGGATGCACAACGTACCTGCGAAAGTTTGTTTTCGTACGAGCCGTTTCGTTCCATGAAGGGTAAATTTAATATTGTTGCCGTAGCCAGTCCTTCAACGGATAGTGGTGTCAGTGTTCCTCGCGAAAATCTGTGGAAAGAAACGGCGATTCATTCTCATTTCGATACCTTTTATTCAGATCGCTATCTGACTACCAGCCGGGTAAAGTCTATCCACAATGCATTGGCTGGTATCCCTTACGAGCATATTATTATCCTCGCTAACACAGATGTATACGGCGGAGGAGGAATATACAATTCTTATACGCTAACCACAGCTCATCACCCCATGTTCAAACCGGTGGTAGTGCACGAATTCGGGCACAGCTTTGGTGGATTGGCCGACGAGTATTTTTATGAGGATGATGTGATGACGGATACTTATCCACTGGATGTCGAACCGTGGGAACAGAATATTTCAACACAGGTGAACTTTGCTTCCAAATGGAAAGATATGCTTCCGTCAGACACTCCGATCCCTACTCCTATTGCTGAAAGAAAGAAATATCCGGTAGGAGTATATGAAGGAGGCGGCTATTCCGCCAAAGGTATTTATCGTCCTGCCTACGACTGTCGCATGAAAACAAACGGATACCCAGAGTTTTGCCCGGTTTGTCAACATGCCATCCGCCGAATGATTGAGTTTTATGTTCCTTAATTGAATAACAATCATCGATGGTAACCAATGGTAAATACTCATCCAAAAACAAAATCAATATACAATCATATTATTGTCAAACTTAAAACCCAAACCTCATGATTAGACTTCAACCAATCAGTACGTCGGACCTGCAACATTACAAATTCATGGAAGAGCTCCTGATTGATGCATTTCCACCGGAAGAGTACCGTCAGCTGGAACAACTGCGCGAGTACACTGACCGTACGGGCAACTTTCATAATAACATCATCTTCGATGATGACTTGCCAGTCGGCTTCATTACCTATTGGGATTTTGACAGTTTCTACTATGTAGAACACTTTGCAACCAATCCTGCCCTGCGAAATGGAGGTTATGGAAAACGTACACTGGAATACTTGTGCAATTATTTAAAACGCCCGATCGTATTGGAAGTAGAACGTCCGGTGGAGGAAATGGCCAAACGACGTATCAGCTTTTATCAACGCCAGGGCTTTACACTATGGGAAAAAGACTACTGTCAACCTCCTTACAAACCCGGAGATGATTTTCTTCCCATGTATTTAATGGTACACGGAGAGCTGGATTGTGAAAAGGATTTTGAAACAATCAAAAAGAGAATACATAAAGAAGTATATGGAGTAAAAGACAATTAAAAAAGAATCCCGATAGAAAGAGTTGTACAAATGTGTAATATTAATATATAAAAAAGAAGGGTGTCCAAACCGATTTGGACACCCTTCCTTTTTATATATCAAATTAACTAATTACTTTTCACCACGTTTAGTAGCTGAATAGTTAATCTTCAAAGCATAAGATTTTCTAAGAGCATTTTTTACGTCAGTAATAATACCCATCTTTGTCTTTTGGTCTACTTTCAGAGATACAGTCATTTTAGCTGCATCACCTTCATTCATACTTGCACGTTCCTGGAAAATGAAGTCCTGTACTTCACCAACTTCAGCATAGCTGTCGTTGAGCTGAATACGACTTTCAGTACCCATTTTTGCGCGATATTCCTGTGTAGGTTCTCCTACATAGATGAATGTTACCAGCGATTTCTTCTCCAGTTTTTCGAGTTCAGTACCTTGCGGAAGTGTAAACTGTACCTTTAACGTTACCTCACGCATTGTTGTTACAATCATAAAGAAGAACAACAAGGTAAAGATAAGGTCAGGCAACGAAGAAGTATTCAATGCCGGCATTTCACGTTTACCAGTCTTATTAAATTTTCCCATTACTTACTTCTTTTTTTCTCCGTATTTTTTAGGTTCTGCTTCAGAAATTCGTTGCGGATAAATTTCACGAATCGCTTTTTGCTGATCGTCATTCAATTCCGCATATGTAGTTCCAAATTTCTGTTCAGCCAACTCGTCTCTCAATTCATTGTATGCAGCCACCAATTCGTTCTGCACGCTGATATAAGCCTGATAAGAAGATCCACGGTCATTCTGCAAAGAAATTACGTGCTTGTCATTAACCAGATATGTGCCAAAGAATTCTACATTCTTTTGTGTTTTTTCAGGCATATGTTCTGCGTTAGCAACGTTAGCAATAAATTCTTTAGCTTTCTCTCTCAACTGATCAACACCGATATAATCATTACCGCACATCAAAGCATCATCTTTATTCAAGTATACCTGCAATACGTTACGTTCTTTGATTTTATCAGTATTATCCTGATCTTGATCTTCGGGCGGTGGAGGCAAAAGTCTTGCCAAACCACGGTCCGTATCCATTGATGTTGTAATCAAGAAGAAGATCAGCAACAAGAAAGCGATATCCGCCGTAGAACTTGAGTTAATATCAGGAACTTTTCTTTTTCCTCTTGCCATTGTTATTACTTATTTAATTGAGAATTACTCAATTGATTAGGATAATTTCTTCTTTATGCCACTCACGATGATTGCAACAACTGTTACAAACAACAGGATGTAAATAGAATAAAGGAACATATCAGTTATTTTCAGCCAAAAAGGAACGTTGTCTGTACCGCTATAGCCCTGAATCTGCATTGGTGTTCCGTCACCCATAGACCAAGCAACAACTAAAACAACAACTAAAAGAACCAAACCAAGTAAAGATTTGATAGCATTTGCCGGATTATCTTTCAAGGCTGCTCCAAATTGGAATATTGCACCAAGTATAGTAGCTGCAATGGCAATGCCAAACAAAGCATACATCAAATAAAGTAAGGCGTCTGTTTGAGCCGGCTGCCACATCTCGGGATCTACTCCCGCAATCACTGCATCGCCTGTTGCATCTCCTCCCAAGAAGAAAAGGCACAATACGATCAGGATGATGGCAAACATCGCATAAAGTGCATAATACGATGCTCTATATGTTAACTTACTCATCTTCGATTATTTTTTGTATTTCAAGTTATATTTGATTACCATGTCTAACAAAGAGATAGAAGAATCTTCCATTTCGCTAGTCAGAGCTTCAATCTTAGCAAGTACATAGTTGTAGAATACCTGAAGGATCAATGCTACGATCAAACCGAAGATAGTTGTAATCAAGGCAACTTTCATACCACCTGCAACAACCGTCGGAGAGATATCACCTACCTGCTGGATCTTATCAAATGCCTGCACCATACCGATTACAGTTCCCAAGAATCCGAGTGACGGAGCCATTGCGATAAACAGTGTGATCCATGAACATCCTTTTTCAAGGTAACCAGCCTGTACACCACCGTAAGATACTACTGACTTCTCAACTACGTCGATACCCTGGTCGATTCTCATCAAACCCTGATAGTAGATAGAAGCAACAGGACCTCTGGTGTTACGTGCGATGTCTTTAGCAGCTTCAACATCACCTTTTTCCAAAGCAGCTTCGATAGATGCCATGAATTTTTTTGTGTTGATTTCAGCCAAGCTCAAATAAATGATACGTTCGATACAGAAAGCCAAACCGATCACCAAAGCGATAGCTACCAAACTCATGAAAGATGCAGTACCTTCGATGAATTTAACTTTGATTTCCTTGTGAATACCACCTTCTTCTGCAGCAGGAGCAGCAGCAGTAGTAGCTTCAGCGGCAGGAGCAGCTTGTTGTTCAGTTTGTTCTGCTGCAGGAGCATCTTGAGCCTGAGCAAGTTGAATTGAGCCAAAAGTGAAGGCCCCAATCACAGCAACAATTGCAAATAACTTTTTCATTGTGTGTCTAATTTTTAAGATTAATTAATTGATTATTATTTATTGTATTTACTTCACGTTTCAACTTTTGTTTTGCGGAGAGACGGGGATTCGAACCCCGGATACACTTTTGGCGTATACACGCTTTCCAGGCGTGCCTCTTCAACCACTCGAGCATCTCTCCCTGCATGTTTTCTGCATTTTCAGCTACAAATGTATTCTTTTTTTTCTTTTCTTGAAGCATTCTCCCTCTTTTATCTTGAATAAATACTGCAAATTAATATAATTTAAAACCTTTCGAACCTTATTTGCGGATTCCAAACACTTTTAGCGCATTAACAGAAGTGACCTCTGCTACGTGCTCTGGAGTTATCTGATAAATCTCCGCCACCTTCATAAGTGTGTCTTTTACATTGGCGCTCTCATTTCTCTTCCCCCGGTTCGGCACAGGAGCTAAATAAGGGGAGTCGGTTTCGAGCACAATGCGTTCTAAAGGAACTGTCGTCAGTGTTTCCGGTAAAGTCGATTTCTTAAAAGTAACGACTCCGTTAATGCCTAACATAAATCCTTCGAATTCCAACAATTTCGCCGCTTCTTCCGATGTCCCGGTGAAACTATGAAAAATGCCGGTCAATGGTGTCTTTTTATAGGGCTCCATTACCTTATATATATATTCAAATGCTTCTCTTGAATGAATTACAATCGGAAGGTCATACTCTAGTGCCCACTCTATTTGCTTTTCAAAAGCCAAAATTTGTTCTTTCAGAAAAGTCTTGTCCCAATAAAGGTCGAGGCCTATTTCTCCGATAGCCACAAATTCATTAGAAGTCGACAAGTACTTGTGTACAACTGCTAATTCCTGTTCATAGGATTCATTGACGGAAGTCGGGTGCAGCCCGATCATCGGATAGCAAAAACCCGGATAATCCCTACACACTGACAACATAGCATCAATGGTGGTACTGTCTATGTTGGGCATGAAAATATAGGAAACTCCCGCTTTCCGTGCACGTTCCATCACCTGCGGCAGGTCTTCGGTAAATTCTTCAACAAAAAGGTGAGAATGAGTATCTATCAGCATGATATTTCTTTTTCTTCTTTTACTTTCTCGCTGGAGCGATAATAATATATCAGTCCGTAGTCGCGACATTTTTCTAACCTGGTATCATTGGGAGTGACATCCTGATATTTAGCTTCTACCTGGTTCCAGATATCCAGAATCAATTCATCTGCACGCCCACGCATGGATGCCAGTTCATCAAGACTGCGGTTGGTTAATGCCTGATAGTTTTTCTGTCGTTCGTAGCTTTCCAGAAAAATATCATAATGCACTTTTACACGTGCAATAGTCGGATTATAAATAGGTATGCCGCCTTGAGTCGTTCTTTGTTGTTCGCCTTCAATTATTTTCTTCCCCCACTCTACCAGTGCGGCTTCACTCAACAGGTCCGGCACTGTGTTTGAAGCAGGTAAGCCATATAATTCTTTATGCGCCACTTTGATTTCATCGCGAAGTACTGCCAAATTGAGTACCTGGATAAAATGAGAGATATACAACCGGGCGGTCTTCACATTCATCTGATGCTTACGGCTGGCACGCGACTGGTTGTTGTAACACTGTGTATAATAAATTTGCGCAGCCTCGAACCGATGTAAGAAATTACGTGCCTCAAATAATGTCTTTAATGTAATAGCCAAGTCACGTACGTTATACATCTCCCCCTTTTCGACTGCCGCTTTCAACGCCCGAACTCTTGCTTGATCTGTATTTGGTAATCGTCTGTAAGGCATATCTCTGACACTTAGCTACATTTCACGATACATTAATAATTTCACAAGATTCTTCAATTCTTTTTTCCTGTCTTCTGCAACGGCGACTGCAGCCAGGCTTTCCATAGCAAGGGTGTAATATTCGCGCATTTTGTTTTCGCAGACATTACGGATATTCAACTGATTATAGATTTCAGTTACCGCTTCTATTTTTTCTGCTGGTTGAAAAGTTTCTGCATTCAACCAACGATTCAATTCTTCCTGCTGCTTTTCATCTGCGTGCTCCAATGCTTTGATAAGCATATATGTTTTTTTATTGCAAAGAATGTCTCCGCCTATCTTCTTCCCGAACACTTCCGGGTCTCCATATACATCCAACAAATCATCCTGCAATTGGAACGCAACTCCGATATGCATCCCAAAATGATAAAGATTCTCTGCATCTTCAGCAGTCGCTCCTGCCAAAATTGCACCGATTTTAAGACTAGCAGCAAGCAACACTGCCGTTTTCAAACGAATCATTTCAATGTATTCGTCTTCCGTCACATCACAGCGGGACTCAAATTCCATATCCAGCTGCTGCCCTTCACAGATCTCAAGTGTAGTCAAACTGAATAAATCCATCACTTCTTTCAGATGTTCCTGCGGACATCCCGTCATATAGCGAAATGCCAGAATCAACATAGCATCTCCCGAAAGAACAGCAGTGTTATCGTTCCATACTTTGTGTACAGTAGGTTTGCCTCTGCGCACATCCGAACGATCCATCAAATCATCATGCAACAAGGTGTGGTTGTGGTAAACTTCAATTGCAGTGGCAGGATCGTATATAGACGCCACATCCTCCCGATACAAGTTATATCCCATCAACATTAATACAGGACGTATCCGCTTCCCACCCAGAGAAAGGATATATTCAATCGGTTCATAAAGTCCTTTCGGCGTCCGGGTAAACTGAATTTCAGAAATATGATGATTTATCTTATCAAGTAATTGAGAAGCTGTAAACATGATGAATAAAAAAAATTAATGAATAAAAAGAGGCTGCCGAAAGCAGCCTCCTAATTTATATTATTACAAATTACTGCAATCTAAACATCACAGGAACCGTAAATTTAACACGTACCGGTTTTCCGCGCTGCATACCTGGTTTCCACTTCGGCATGGTATTAATCACACGGAGGGCTTCTTTATCCAGATACGGGTCAACGCTACGTACAACCTTCGCATCTACAATACTACCGTCTTTATTAACAACGAACTGTACGATAACACGTCCTTGAGTTCCGTTTTCCTGTGCGATAGTCGGATATTTAATATTCTTTGCCAGATACTGCATCAAAGCTGCTTGTCCGCCCGGGAAATCCGGCATGTTTTCTACAACTTCGAAAATAGTCTGTTCTTCCGGTTCTTCTTCAACAACTTGTACAGGCACATATTTTACTTCTACACGAGCTTGGTTATCTTCATTGATAATAGTTGTTGTTTCCTCAATATCAGCTTTATCATCCACAATCTCCAGCAATTCTGCTACTTTTGGAGCTTCAGGTGGTGGTGGAGCTGCTTGTTCAGGGGTTTCGGTAATAGGAATAATTTCCTCTTCAAACACGACATCAGCTACTGCCTGGCTTGTATCAATCTTCACGTCACGCTGGGTCCATTCGAACGCCACGAACATGAAAGCTAGAACTACCACGTAACCAACGAGCAACCATGTAGACTTCTTGCCTTCCAAGTCTGCTTTGGGTGATTTTTTAACTTCCATAAATTTATTAATATAATGATTAAAAAAAAGTGTCCTTTCATGTGTCTCCGGGCAAATATAGTACATTTTCATGTATTCGTTCCCCTCTTTGCCTCTTTTTATCCGGCTTTTTAACTTTTTTAATTCTTTCGTACTTGTCTTGCTCCTTTTAACGGCAAACTTATGGTTGATTTTCAAATTTACCGTATCTTTGGCGGACAAATCAGATGAACTGAATATGAAAAAGATAACAATTGCAATCGATGGTTTTTCCTCTTGCGGAAAAAGCACAATGGCTAAAGATCTGGCCCGTGAAGTGGGCTACATTTACATTGACAGCGGAGCCATGTATCGTGCGGTCACTTTATATAGTATAGAAAACGGAATTTTCGACGGAGACGTTATCGATACGGAGAGGCTGAAAAAAGAAATCAAGGACATTCATATATCGTTCCGGCTGAATAAGGAAACCGGACGTCCCGACACTTATCTCAACGGTGTGAATGTAGAGAATAAAATCCGTTCGATGGAGGTTTCTTCCAAAGTGAGTCCTATCAGTACGCTCGACTTCGTACGTGAAGCAATGGTAGCTCAACAACAAGCAATGGGAAATGAGAAGGGGATTGTCATGGATGGCCGGGACATAGGTACCACTGTTTTCCCGGATGCGGAACTGAAAATATTTGTAACCGCCACTCCCGAAATCCGTGCTCAACGCCGTTATGACGAGCTGAAAGCAAAGGGACAGGAAGCCAGCTTCGACGAGATTCTGGAAAATGTGAAACAACGGGATTATATCGATCAAAACCGTGAAGTAAGTCCGTTGCGCAAAGCAGAAGATGCACTGCTCCTGGATAATACCGACTTATCGATTGAAGAGCAGAAAAAATGGCTTTTCGAACAATTTAATAAGGTAAGTAAATAGTTTGTTTTATGATCAAGGTAGAGATAGACGAAGGTTCCGGCTTCTGCTTTGGTGTGGTGACAGCCATTCATAAGGCAGAAGAAGAGTTGGCAAAGGGAGAAACACTCTATTGCCTCGGAGACATTGTGCATAATAGCCGGGAAGTGGACAGGCTGAAAACGATGGGATTAATCACCATCAATCGGGAAGAATTCAAGCAATTGAAAAATGCAAAAGTATTGCTCCGGGCGCATGGAGAGCCACCGGAAACTTATATGATTGCCCGTGAAAATAATATCGAGATTATCGATGCGACCTGTCCGGTTGTATTACGTTTGCAGAAACGCATCCGACAAGGGTATCTGGCAGACAGTGACGAAGAAAAACAAATTGTCATCTACGGCAAGAGCGGACACGCTGAAGTGCTGGGACTGGTAGGGCAGACAGACGGAAAAGCAATTGTGATTGAAAAGGCAGAAGAAGCCAAAAAGCTGGATTTAAATAAAAGTATCCGCCTTTTCTCACAGACAACCAAGTCACTGGACGAATTTCAAGAAATCGTAGAATACTTCAAACAACATATTTCACCGGAGGCGACTTTCGAATATTATGATACGATCTGCCGTCAGGTTGCCAACCGTATGCCAAAGCTCCGGGAGTTTGCGGCTACACACGATTTGATCTTCTTCGTCAGCGGCAAAAAGAGTTCGAACGGAAAGATGCTGTTTGAAGAATGTTTGAAGGTGAACGCTAATTCGCATTTGATAGATAACGAGAAAGAAATCGATCCTTCTCTTCTTCAAAACGTAAAATCGATTGGTGTATGTGGGGCGACTTCTACTCCGAAATGGTTGATGGAGAAAATTTACAATCACATTCGGACGCTTATCAAAGAATAATTGCTTTATTCATATAAAGAATAATAGCAAAGCAACATAAGAAAAAACGGCAAAGTAACACGAATGAATAAAAAGAAAGCAAGAAAGGGCTATTTGAACATTTTTAATGTTTTCTTCATACGAAAAAAAACTTCATAACCACTGCTTTCAACTTTTTATTGTACATTTGCCGCGTCAAACTAATTAATGAGAGATTGTTATATGGGAACAGTTAAGTGTATCGGAATTTTGACCTCCGGAGGTGATGCTCCGGGAATGAACGCTGCTATACGTGCAGTGACACGTGCAGCTATCTACAATGGATTGCAAGTCAAAGGTATATACAGAGGCTATAAAGGTCTGGTCACGGGTGAAATCAAAGAATTTAAGAGTCAGAATGTGAGTAATATCATCCAGTTGGGTGGTACTATCCTGAAAACAGCCCGTTGTAAAGAGTTCACGACTCCGGAAGGTCGCCAGTTGGCTTATGATAATATGAAAAAAGAAGGCATTGATGCCTTGGTTATCATTGGTGGAGACGGTTCACTGACAGGTGCACGCATCTTTGCACAGGAATTTGATGTTCCGTGTATCGGACTGCCGGGAACTATTGATAATGACCTTTACGGTACAGACACTACCATCGGATATGACACTGCATTAAATACGATATTGGACGCTGTGGATAAGATTCGCGACACGGCCACTTCACACGAACGTTTGTTCTTTGTAGAAGTGATGGGACGTGATGCCGGTTTCCTTGCATTGAACGGAGCGATCGCTTCGGGAGCGGAAGCTGCTATTATTCCGGAATTCAGTACGGAAGTCGACCAACTGGAAGAGTTTATCAAGAACGGATTCCGTAAATCAAAAAACAGTAGTATTGTATTGGTAGCCGAAAGCGAACTGACCGGAGGAGCCATGCATTATGCCGAACGTGTGAAAAACGAATACCCGCAATACGATGTACGTGTGACGATCTTAGGTCACTTGCAACGTGGTGGTAGCCCGACTGCCCACGACCGTATCCTGGCAAGCCGCCTCGGTGCTGCTGCTATCGATGCTATTATGGAAGATCAACGTAACGTAATGATCGGAATCGAACATGATGAAATCGTTTACGTACCGTTCAGCAAGGCTATTAAGAATGACAAACCAATCAAGAGAGATCTTGTCACTGTATTGAAAGAGCTTTCAATCTAATCTTTTTATTTTTAGGAGTTCAGCTTATATCAGTATATAAGATAAAGAGCGGTGGATGAACGGGAGATTTCCTTATCATTCACCGCTCTTCTTTCATTTATTCAATGCTTCTTTTCACCACAGAATTCTAAGACCTATGCAAATAATAGGCCTATAAAAAACAGTT
>JBKVKY010000003.1:0-260453 GCA_046986985.1 Bacteroides xylanisolvens
TAGCTTGCCAATGCTACATTTATTATATCGCCTATACGGGCGCACCATCGTAGTATTCTTTTCCCTGCTGGAAAATCTTCTGCGTTTCCTTGAAATTGCTCATTACATTGTTTGCCGTAGTGGACGTTTGTACTATCTGTTTGGCGGTATTGATGATACCTTGCGCCAAATTAGACGGGTCTGTAACGACCCATTGGGCGGAAGCCCTGCCGAAGCAGGACAGGCACACCGCCATCAGGATAAATAATTTTGTTTTCATACATTTACTGTTTTAATGATTTGTCACTTCTTTGGTATTCTCCACCGGGAGAAAGGGTAATCCGGTCGGTTTTGCCGTCATAGGTCAACACTACCGCAAAGCCCGTGTCGATGTACAGGCATCCGTCCGTTTGCCGAACTGCGTAGGTGTTTGTCAGTTCCCTGCCCCGGACTTTTACCGTGCGGGTGACCTTATATTGCCCGTTATCGTTCCAAAGGGCAAAAACGGTATTTCCGCTTTTGCTTACCCATTCGCCCCGCATCCGTTCCAGTTCTTTTTGCGTGTTGTCCTTGCAGGCTGCCATCGACAGCAGGCAGGCGCACAGCAATACCGGAAACAATCTTTTGAACCGTTTCATCTTGTTATCTTTTAGGTGGTTGTTTTATCGGGGTTTCTTTTACTTTCAGCAAGGCGTTTTATCGCCAGTTCGAGATTTCCGCCCAGCTTATCGGCGAGGGTGAACAGTTCCATTTTTTCGCTTTCTTCCGTTGTGTACGTGTAATATTCTTCCAAACTAACTTCTGTTGCGTACACTGCCGACTGCGTGCCGCCCAGCGAAAAGAAAACTTCCTTGTACTTTCGTCCGGGATGGTTTGCCATGTTGATGGAAAGTATTTGCGCACGTTCCTTATCCGTCAGTCCCAGCAGGTTTTGGATGCTGTCGAATTTATTCAGGTATTTGCGCTGGTCTAACAAGATTTTACAATCGCTGTTGTTAATGATACTTTCTTTGACAACGGGCGAAGAAATTATATCTTCGACTTCTTGGGTGACTACAATCGCTTCCCCGAAATATTTGCGGACGGTTTTGTATAAATATTTTATGTAGTCCGCCATATTTGCACTTGCAATCGCTTTCCACGCTTCCTCGATTAATATCAACTTTCGGATGCCTTTTAACCTGCGCATTTTGTTTATGAAGGCTTCCATTATGATAATGGTTGTAATCGGGAATAAGATTTTGTGGTCTTTGATATTGTCCAACTCAAAGACTATAAAGCGTTTGTGCAGCAAATCCAGTTCTTTGTCGGAGTTTAGCAGGTAATCATATTCGCCACCCCGGTAGTAGGGTTCGAGGACATTCAGGAAACCGTCTATATCGAAGTCCTTTTCCCGGACGTTCTTTTCTGCCAGCTTTTGGCGGTATTCGTCCCGTACATACTCATAAAAGGTGTTAAAACAGGGCTTAACCGTCCGGTTGCTGGTAATCCGTTCGATATAGGCACTTACAGCGTTGGACAGGGCGACTTCTTCCGAACGTGTCGGTGCTTCATCGTCCCTTTTCCACAGGGTAAGTATTAACGTCTTGATGCTTTCCTTTTTCTCGATGTCGAAAATTCCATCTTCCACGTAAAACGGGTTAAAGGCTATCGGGTTTTCGTTGGTATAGGTGAAGTAAACCCCATCTTCTCCGTGTGTGCGGTTGTGTATCAACTGGCACAACCCCAAATAACTGTTACCCGTGTCCACCAAAAGCACGTGCGCCCCTTGCTCGTAATATTGCCTTACCATGTGATTGGTGAAGAAACTTTTGCCGCTACCACTCGGCCCCAAAATAAATTTGTTGCGATTGGTCGTAATACCTTTTTTCATGGGCAGGTCTGAAATGTCGATGTGCAGCGGCTTTCCGCTTACCCTGTCCACCATCTTGATGCCGAACGGCGACAACGAACTTTTGTAATTTGTTTCTTCGGTGAAGAAACATAGAGCCTGCCCCAAAAAAGTGTAGAAACTTTCTTCCGCCGGGAAGTCCGCTTCGTTTCCGGGTATTCCCGCCCAAAACAATGTCGGTGTGTCGGTGGTATTGTGTCGTGGTTTACATTCCATCAGTGCCAACTGGCTGCCTACATCGTTCCTGATACGCTTTAGTTCGTCCCGGTCGTCCGACCATGCCATAACATTGCAGTGGCAGCGCACAGAGATAAGCCCTTTGCTATGTGCTTCGTTTAGGTATTCTTCTATCCACTGTTTATTCACTTGATTGGCACGGGAGTAGCGGGAAAGCGAGTGCATATTCCTTGCGGTTTGCTCGAAGTTTTTCAGGTTTTCGGTGTGGTCGTCCAAAAAAATGAACTGGTTGTACACGTGATTGCAGGAGAGCAACACGCCAACGGGTGCGGCAAATGACAGGCGGCAGTCCGAACGGTCGGTGGATAGTTTTTCATAACGGCTGTCCGTACCGACCTTTCCCGGCAAATCTTCCACGTCCGAAAGGGTATGCAGGCATAGTATATCATCCCCGATACGCATATCTTCCGGGTTAAGCTGCATATCTTTCAGGGTGGTGGTGTCCGTTTGTGAAAGCGAGAAATATTTTTCAATAATTCCCGCTTGCCCGTTCTGTCCGGTGATTTCCGGCGTTTCCAGCCGTGTAAGGGTGATAAATCCGCTGTCGTTCATAATCTTTTCAAACTGTCCGACCGCTTCGAGGAACTTATTTACCGTTTCCTTATCTTCTATCTCTTTAGGTATAATCCTACCCCGGCAAAGGGTGGAAAAGTCGCTTTGTCGGCGGCTTTTCTCCTTTGTCGTTTTTGTAAGGAACAGGTAACAGTAATGGTTCAGGAACGGGCGTTCGTTAAAATGACGTTCAAACGAACGGCTTAAAAAACTAAGTTCGTTCTTTTGTATATCCGGCTGGTAGTTCTCTTTGATGAAAAAATCCTGTTTGTGGATGATGGAGAAGTCCGGCAATACCTTGATAGCCTTGTACCAAGCCGAATGTATCGCTTCATATTCCGTACTGGTGACGGTGAACAGTTCCGGCAGTTCTACCGAGAAAGCGACCGTAATATCCGCATCTTTGGACACGATGCAGCCGTTTTCCACCGCCAAAAGCGGGAACTTCCGTTCCAATGTGGTAGCCTTTAATGTATTTCTCATTCTTTCTTGCTTTTATAGGTAAATAGTCGGGGAATAGTCCTGCGGTTGATGATAAAGCGGGGATGCCGTTTGCGGGCTGCAATTTTCATCAGCCCGTGCGTGCCGTAGCGTTCATTTAACCGAAAAGTCTGCCATACGAGCAGCAGGGCGGCAGTAACGCCGAACCCGATGCACACCCACTGGTTTACACCTGCCATGAACAGGATAATGAACACTACGAACACGGCAAGCAAGCCGCCCGCAAAGATGAAAAGGTACTGGCTTTTCAATCCTTTAAACTCCACAGGTTTTCCGATACCCCGGTTTACTGGATATTCAGACATAATACATTCTTTTATAAGAAGAAAGAACGTAGGATAGTGGCTGCCACGATAAGGAATATACAAGCCCCAAACCAGCTTGCGGCGACCTTGCTGGTGTCGGGGTCGCCTGATGAAAATTTGTTATAGACTTTTACGCCACCAATCAATCCGCAAACCGCACCCACGGCATACACCAACTTTGTTCCGGGGTCAAAGTAGCTGGTTATCATGTTGGTAGCTTCTGTTATACCCGCTTGTCCGTTTCCTTGCGCATACGCACCCATAACAGCGGCAAGGAGAGCCGCCGAAAGAAAGATTTTCTTTTTCATTTCAATTTTGTTTTTAAGCACCGGGCTGGCGGGTGGATAGTCCGCCATGCCCGGCAAGATGAATAAATAAGAATTTTAGTGGTTGGGATAAATCCCGTTTTTTTGCTGTTGGCTGCCAATCAACCGTAATCCCGTTCTTTCATGCTGTTGTACATTTAGAGGTTATAAAAACTCGTTCATATCGAATTTCCGGTATTCTTCGTTTGTCCCGGCTGTTTGCGTGTCGGTGGTCGGTATTGCCGCCGCTTCGTTCCGTTTCAGGAGTTCCGCTACCTTTTCCAATTCGCCGTTGATGTTTGCCACCACCGCATCGTAAAGGTTTGTTCCGGTTATTTGTCCGAGTGTTTCGGCTGCCTGCTGTTTGTCTGCTTCGGCAGGGTTCGGAGTATTTACCGTGCGTACAGCTTCGACCAGTTTTTCAAACTCTACACCCGTAGCCTGTCCCGTTTCATCATCTGCCATGTACTCGGCGATTTCCTCGTCCTCGTAGTCCGGTTCTTCCGCCGCTTCAAAGGTCATTTCAAAGTCGGTTTCTTCGTTTTCTCCGCCAGCATCGGGCGCAAATGTAGTATCATTTTCAACCGCTTGCGGGAAGTGTCCCAAGATGTCCCCGTTTGTCCTCATTAGTCCACTGCGGAAATGGCTTTCACCCACCAGCGAAGCGGTATTTTCCCGCTTTTTCCTTTCCGGCTGGGGAGCTGTCCGGTTGTTTACAGCCACACGGCGATACCATCCCCACAGGGCAAGGTAATAAACCGCCAGTCCGATGATGATGCAGTATAAAACCATATGCTAAAAAGGTTTGTGAAAATGACTTTCGTACAAAGTGTTTATTTCATCCTGAAATTGCTCGAAATGGCGCAGCAGAATATTTTCCACGTAGCTGCTGGCAGTCGCTTTGCGCCCGCCGATAACCGTTACAATACGCATCAGCTTTTCATGTGTGGTGCGGCTGACGTACAAAGGCTGTCGGTCGGACAATTCCACTTTTTGGAAATAGGTTTCCCGATAGTCACCCGTTCCATTTTTCCGTTTGCGGGCGGCTGTTTTTTCCGTTTGCGGTTGTTCTGTCACCTGTACGACTTCTGCCTGCCGTGTTTCTTTCTCCACTTCCGGCGCATCTTCCTTTGGTGTTGCATCCGGCTGGTTATCCCGTTTAGCGGGTATGCCTTGCGAGATAATTTCTTTCATGAAATTTTCGTCTATCTGCGGTTTTCCGCTGTTCTGTTTTGCCATATCATTTCAATTTGATGTAATACGCTATTTCTGTTACCAGTTCTTCCAAGTTGCTGCCCCTTACCAGCATCCGGCTGGCAGGAAAGAGCGTGGAACGGAACACTGCTTTTTTATCCGTCACCAGTTCTTTTTTGTATCTTTTGGTATCGGGTATAAAAGTTTTCATCAGGGGCAGTTCCAATTCCCGTATAGTGTTGTCATACACGGTGTACAGGTCTGTTTTTTCCCTACCGTCCACCATGTTCCAAAAGAGGTACAGCCCGGCAAGGCGGCAGGCTTCGTTCCGTACCAGCAGCTTGTTGATAGCCACCGCAAACGACAGGCTGCTTTCCAGCACCACTTTGTCGGCGGCTATGGGGGTGAAAATGTAGTCCATACCGGACAGGGAGTTTATTACACCCTCACTGTTTACCGTTCCGGGCAGGTCGAAAAAGACAATATCCGGCACGTTTGCGGCAGCGGTTATATATTCGTCTGCCGTGGCTATCGCTTTTTCGGGGGAACTGCATAGCACGGGATAGGCTTTCTTTCCCAACCGGGTAAATTGTTCATACGCCATACGCTTGTAATCTTCATCTTCGCCCACCATTTCAGCATCCCGTTTGCGCATCCCGGCGATGGAGTGCTGCGGGTAGTCGCAATCCACGACCACCACGCCATACCCTTTCAGGTAATACAGGTAACTTGCAGCCAGCACGGTAAAAGTGGTTTTGCCTACTCCGCCCTTTTGGGTGGAAAAGGCTACATAAAGGGGTGTTTTCTCGTTTTCCATAATGCTTTCACTTGTTAATGATTGATTATTATATTGTTTTCATTTTTCCTTTCTTGATTGACAGCTTTCTTTCTTGTGTTCACGCTTTCTTGCCATCCATCTTGCTTTGCAGCCATTGGGAAAGATTGTTTTCTTGCTTTCATTCTTTCCTGAAATCCTGCTATCCTGATGTCTTGAAATCTTGTTGCCAACCTTTTTTCCTATCCGGCTTCAAAGGCTGCTTTCTGTCTTTCAATCCAGCTTTCAATCTTGAAATCTGCTACAAATAAAAGAAGAAAAAATGTCCGTTTCGAGAAGTGTCCGCAGATGTCCCCATTTGTCCTTATTTGTCCACCAATATACTATTTTACAGCATTTTAAATCACCGTTACTTTGCAACGGAGTAACAAACCGGAAAGGGCAGGCAGGTGAAAACGGGCGTGTGTGCCGCAGGGCTTACCGTTACACGCTAACCCCAATCCGTCCGTGACGGATTTTGATTTTCGCAGAGAAAATAGCAAGGTGTGTTTCGTGGCACACGAAACCGTTTTTCGTGCCTCAAAACGCCTTGCCCCTGTCGGGGATAAAAATTACTCCGAAGTCGTAATTTTTTAAGAAAGAAGTATGGAAACAAAGAAGCAAAACAAGGGCGGTCGTCCCACCCTTGATGACCCGGCGAAGCATCGCCATGTGTTGTACCTGAACGACCGGGAGAATGCCCGGTTTCTCTCCCAGTGGGAGCAGTCCGGCGTGACGAGTAAGTCCCGTTTTATTGCCGCCCGTCTTTTCGGCGAACCGTTCAGGGTGGTGAAAGTGGACAAGTCGGCAGTCGAATATTGCGCCCGGCTGACTGAATTTTACGCCCAGTTCCGGGCGGTGGCTGTCAATTACAACCAAGTGGTAAAGGCATTGCACAGCAATTTTTCCGAGAAAAAGGCACTGGCTTTTCTCTATAAATTGGAGAAAGCGACTACTGAACTGGCAGTGTTGAACCGCCAAGTGATTGAACTTACCAACGAGTGCAAAGAACTATGGTTGCCAAAATAAGCACGGGCAGTTCCATGTTCGGCGCACTTGCGTACAACCAAAACAAGGTGGATAACGAGGATGCCAAAGTGCTTTTTTCCAATCGTATGTTACTGAACGAAGATGGAAATTTCAGTATCGGCGAGTGTATGCACAGCTTTGAAATGCAGATGCCCGTTCAGCTTTCTACCAAGAAACCAATCGTTCATATCTCTATCAACCCGCACCCGGAAGATGTACTTTCCGACCAGCAACTTACAGACATTGCACAAGAGTATATGCAGAAATTGGGTTACGGCAATCAGCCTTATTTGGTGTATAAACATGAAGACATCGACCGCCACCATATACACATCGTAGGCTTACGGGTGGACGAGAACGGCAAACCGCTGAATGACAAATTCGAGCATCGGCGCAGCAAACAAATCACCCGTGAACTGGAAAAGAAATATGACCTGCATCCGGCAGAGCGAAAAGAGCGAACCGAACGCCCCGAACTTAAAAAGGTGGATTATGCAGCCGGGGACGTGAAGCACCAAATCGGTAACGCCGTGAAAGGTGCTTGTTACAGCTACCGTTTCCGGTCGTTCGGGGAATATAAAGCCCTGCTTGCCTGCTATAATGTTTATGCCGAGGAAGTCAAAGGGGAGATAAGCGGAAAGCCTTATCAGGGCATTGTTTATTCCGCCATGAATGACAAGGGCGAAAAGGTCGGTAACCCGGTGAAAGCATCCCGTATCGGTAAATCGGTGGGTTATGAAGCACTGGAAAGGCGTATGCAGAAATCCGGTGAAGTGATAAAGGACAAGAACCTGAAAGAGCGTACCCGCCGCACGGTCGCAGCCGTGATGAAAACTGCCGATAACCGTAAGGAACTGGAACGGCAGCTAAAGCAGCAAGGCATAGACGTTCTGTTCCGGCAGAATGACAGCGGACGTATTTACGGTGTTACGTTTATAGACCATGATAACCGGGTAGTGCTGAACGGTTCACGCTTGGGTAAGGAATTTTCGGCGAACGTGTTTAATGAAACGTATTCCGCCGATACTCATTCGCAAAAACCGGAACTTACCTTGCCGCAGGAACGGCAACCGTTTACCCCCAAAGAGCAACCGACACCCGGTTTTTCCTCTGTCGGTATAGGCGGGCTATTGGGCGGAGCATCCAGCGGGGACGAGCCGCAAGATACCACCAGCCAAAAGAGGAAGAAGAAAAAGAAACGCAACAGACGAATTTACTAATCCTAAAAATTATAATTATGCAACAAGAAGATGATTTGCGGGGACTTGCCCGTGTGATGGACTTTATGCGTGCCATCAGTATTCTGTTTACCGTGATAAATGTTTACTGGTTTTGTTATTCCAGCCTGAAAGACTGGGGTATCACCATCGGTGTGGTCGATAAAATTCTGCTGAACTTCCAGCGGACAACTGGGTTATTCTCTACCATCCTTTGGACGAAACTTTTTGCAGTGGTGTTCCTTGTCCTTTCCTGCATCGGTACAAAGGGAGTGAAAGAGGAAAAAATAACGTGGACGAAGATTTATTGTTTTCTTTCGGTCGGTTTTATCCTGTTCTTCCTGAACTGGTGGTTGCTTGACCTGCCACTGCCACCAGTGGCAAACACAGCTTTTTATATCACCACGCTTGCAGCAGGTTTCCTTTGTTTATTGGTTGCAGGAATATGGATGTCCCGTTTGCTCAAAAGCAACTTGATGGAAGATGTTTTCAATACCGAGAATGAAAGTTTTATGCAGGAAACAAGATTGATAACCAACGAATATTCGGTAAACCTACCGACACGTTTCTATTATAAAAAGAAATGGAATAACGGGTGGATAAACATTGTAAATCCATTCCGGGCAAGCCTTGTATTGGGTACGCCCGGTTCGGGAAAATCGTATGCCGTGGTAAACTCGTACATAAAACAGCAAATAGAAAAAGGCTTTGCACTCTATCTCTATGACTACAAATTTCCCGATTTGTCGGAGATAGCTTACAATCACCTGCTAAACCATTTAGATGGGTATAAGGTGAAGCCGAAATTTTATATTATCAATTTTGACGACCCACGGAAAAGCCACCGATGTAACCCGATAAATGCGGCTTTCATGTCGGATATAGCGGATGCCTACGAAGCCAGTTATACTATCATGTTAAATTTGAATAGAAGCTGGATTGCCAAACAGGGCGACTTTTTTGTAGAAAGTCCCATCATCCTGCTGGCTGCTATTATATGGTATTTGCGTATTTACAAGAACGGGAAATATTGTACATTCCCGCACGCAATCGAGTTCCTGAACAAGAAATACGCCGATATTTTCACCATCCTGCGCAGTTATCCCGAACTGGAAAACTATTTAAGTCCGTTCGTAGATGCTTGGGAATCAGACGCACAAGAACAGTTGCAGGTGCGCCCGTAAGGGTATATGATAAATATAGCTTTGGCAAGCTATTAGGTACGTGTTCTTTGAAATAATTACCTATCACCAACCGGCTTATCCATTCAACGAAAGACGATGGGGAGTGTAGCATGTCGGTAAAGCCACAAGTGGACTAATTGTCAAGTCCTGACCGGGTGGCGAGGTGAAACGATAGATATGAGGATAAAGCCTATACTGGTTGAACGATAGTCTGAGCGGCTCGATGGTTAAGCCTTGACGGAAGACAGTTATAGACGTCAAGTCGTGATACCCAACTTCTCCTTGTAGGTTGTTTGGGCAAAGGAACTTATCACGGAGCAACTACATACATAGTAAAGGACGAAAGTCGTATCCGACAATCTATCATGCTAATAGTTATCATATATCTAAACGGGGATTGCCTAAGTGGGGCAACCCATATGGCAACAGAGCTTCCGTAGTAGTCTGAGCAAGGGAAAGCCTTGTACATGGCGAAGGGGGGCAGCCAATATCGTTTAATGTCAAATTTTGGAAAATGTGAGAGACATGAAAAGAAATCCAGAAAAGATATTAAACAGTCTAACTGAACACAGTTCCGACTTGGCTTACAAGTTTGAACGTTTGTATCGGATACTGTTTAATGAAGAGATGTACTACATTGCCTATGAACGCATCTATGCGAAACAGGGTAATATGACAAAAGGTGTCGATGGTAAGACCATTGATGGCTTTAGTATATCCCACGTTGAACGGTTAATTGATGCGCTCAAAGATGAAACGTATCAGCCGAAGCCCTCTCAACGAGTGTATATTCCCAAGAAAAATGGGAAGATGCGTCCGTTGGGTATTCCGTCATTCATTGACAAGCTTTTGCAGGAAGTTATTCGAATGATTTTGGAAGCAATATACGAGGGCAGTTTTGAAAACTCCTCTCATGGTTTCAGACCACAGAGAAGTCCACAGACTGCACTTTGGAGCATACAAAAGACATTCAACAATACTAAATGGTTTATCGAGGGAGATATTAAAGGCTTCTTCGATAACATCGACCATGAAGTATTGACAACCATTCTTTCAGAACGCATTTCGGATATGCGTTTCCTACGTCTAATCCGAAAATTCTTGAATGCCGGGTATGTGGAAGATTGGATATTTCATAAATCGTACAGTGGAACACCTCAAGGCGGAATAATAAGCCCTATATTGGCAAATATCTACCTTGACAAGTTCGATAAATACGTTAAGGAGTACATCCAAAAATTCGATAAGGGCAAAAGGCGCAAAGAAAATCCGATTGTCAAACGTTTCGGACAACGAAAAGCCTATTTAGTAGCAAAGCTGAAAAGGTCAACGGACGAAGCAGAACGGCAGCTACTGTTGAAGCAAATTAATGAAATTGTCAAAGAACGTCTGAAATATCCCGCAAGTGACGAAATGGATGCGAATATGAAACGTCTGAAATATGTGAGATACGCAGATGATTTTCTGATTGGTATAATCGGCAGCAAAGAAGACTGTATCCACGTCAAAGAGGACATAAAACAATTTATGGCTGAAAAATTAAAATTGGAAATGTCTGACGAAAAAACGCTGATAACCAATGCAAGGAAACATGCCAAATTCCTTGGATATGACGTATTTGTACGCAAATCCAATGACACCCATAGGGATAAGAACGGACATCTGACAAGAAGTTTGGACCACAAGATAGTTTTGTATGTGACTACCGAAGTCATGAGAAAGAAACTCCTTGAATATGATGCGGTCAAAATTACCGTACAAAAAGGCAAGGAGGTTTGGAAACCGAAAGGTCGTTCATACATGCGTTGTCTTGATGATTTGGAAATTATAAGCCAATATAACTCTGAAATCATGGGGTTCTATAACTTTTACTCGATTGCAAACAACAGTCCTGTGATAGATTCATTCTATAATATAATGGAATACAGTATGTATAAGACATATGCCGCAAAATACACTACCTCGAAAAAGAAAATCATTGCGAAGTATAAGAAAAACGGAGTGTTTGCAATACCGTACACCAATAAAAGAGGATATGAGTTTAAACGTGAGTTCTACGACAAAGGCTTTAAACGCAAGGAACTACCTAATCGATACTTAGATGACAGACTTCCAAACACGGTTGCCATAACTGGTGGCAGAAATGGTCTAATCAAGAGACTTCAAGCACATGTATGTGAGAACTGCGGTGCTACGGATAGCCTTGAAATGCACCATGTACGCAAATTGAAAGACCTTAAAGGTAAAAGTGATTGGGAAGTTAAAATGATTTCACGTAAACGTAAAACATTAGCAGTATGTTCAATATGTCATCACAAGATACACGCAGGAAAGTTAGACTGAATGAGAAGGTGGAGAGCCGTGTACGGGGAGACCTGTATGCACGGTTCGGAGGCGAGTGCTTGGAAACCTGCTACTGTCAAAGGTGGCAAGGCGCTGGGTGCTTAGCCTATGGGCAAATTGCATCGGCGAAAATTCCGCTTTCCCGTATGATAAGCCCGGCACTGTATTGGGTAATGACAGGTGATGATTTTTCGCTGGATATAAACAATCCGGCAGAACCCAAAGTGCTGGTAGTGGGTAACAACCCCGACCGTCAGAATATCTATTCCGCCGCTTTGGGATTGTACAATAGCCGTATTGTGAAGCTGATAAACAAGAAAGGACAGCTTAAAAGTTCCGTAATCATAGACGAGTTGCCGACCATCTATTTTCGGGGATTGGACAATCTGATAGCCACCGCAAGGTCGAACAAGGTTGCCGTACTTTTGGGCTTTCAGGATTATAGCCAATTAACAAGGGATTACGGTGACAAGGAAAGCCGGGTAATCCAAAATACAGTTGGTAACGTTTTCAGCGGTCAGACAGTAGGCGAAACGGCGAAAATACTTAGTGAACGTTTCGGAAAGGTTCTTCAAAAACGGCAAAGTATGACTATTAACCAGCGGGAGAAATCAACGTCCATCAGCACACAGATGGATAGCCTGATACCAGCCAGTAAAATAGCCAATTTGACACAGGGAATGTTCGTGGGTGCAGTGGCGGATAATTTCGATGAACGCATTGAGCAAAAGATTTTCCATTGTGAAATCGTGGTGGATAATGAAAAAGTGAAACGTGAAACCGCCCGTTACGTGAAATTGCCGCAAATAATCGACTTCACGGACAAGGACGGCAACGACCGGATGCAGGAAGAAATACAAGCCAATTACGACCGCATCCGGCAAGAAGTCCGACAGATTGTAGAGGATGAAATCACCCGTATAAAGAATGACCCCGATTTATGCCACTTGATTAAAGACTGTGAGGAATAAGAGCTTATCTTTCTTTGGGAATGGTATTTTTCGTATTTTTGAAAAAAATATAAATAGTATGCTTATGGATGAAAGAGATTATGTTTTATGCGAAGATATAAAAGATAGAATATCTAAAAAGTTTATAGAAAATGGATGGATAACAGTTAGTGACTATGGAATACATTCAGCTTTGGTAATTGATGAAAATGTATTAGAAGTCTTGGAGAACTATTGTTGGGATTTGCGGCGGGGGGCTGGAATGCCGGGTGTTTCTGTAAGGTATGTAAATGAAAAGCCTATTGTGAACTATGATAGATTGGGACACAATAAATATGAACCTTTTGTATTTTATAGAGATGGTTATGGTACACATCCATCTTATATTGAATTATCCGAAGAATTTAGATTGTATCATAATTTGCATGAAAAATACATTTCAGAAGAAGAAAAGAACTATGTTGTTATGAATAATGGTTCAGAAGAAGTTGTAGCAAAACTGTCTAATATATCATTGTACATCAAAGCTAAATATGTAAAGGATTATCTTGCGATAAGGAAAATTAATCTATTAATATTCTTTGATATAGAAAATTACGGTTCTTCAACATATTCAGAGCTTAATATTACTCCTGTTAATAATCAAATAATAAAGGGTGATAATTATATATATAATTATACGAATATGTTTGAGTTTTTAAATGAAGAAAAGAAATCGTGTGGTTGGATAATGGGTAAATGCGTTTTACGCTACGAACAAAAAACTGACTATGACCCTTTTGAGCGTGATAATAATCAATATTTAGATTATATAATTGGATATGATGATAATGGAGAAGAACTACGACATACTTGCAATAAGGATTTTCTATCAAATTACTTCGTTCAGAAAGAGAATGAACCATTAGAATTAACACCAGTATTTTTTTCTAAAGACGTATTGAATAAGTATTATGCCAACCCCAATAAATATACAGTTAGTGATGGTCTTATTACTTGTGATGGTTCTTGGAGTTTGAGAGTTGATAATAATTGTAAAGAATATGTGGTTGTAATGTTAGTTGATTTAGGAACATTAAGTTATAAAGAACAATTATATTGGAAAGGATTTAATATAGCCCCACCCCATAAAGGATGTTTAAGCTATACAGCTTATCAACGTTGGATTAAGGGAGCTTGGTGTAATCCCATAAGCCCTGATTTTGTATTTAAACAGAAATACCAATCTTTTAATAGAAAATGGTATGAAAAATACGGTTGGTATTTGTTTCTTCCTTTAATAAACGAAGATGAACATAGATTTAAAACTTTACACTGTTTAACGACTTTAGATAACGAACAGGATTTTGATGAACAAATTTTATCATTAGTAAAATTGTTTATAGATTCTCTAAACCAAGAAGAACTAATAAAAAATATCCGTGTAGAGGAAAAAGAAGTAATTGATTTTTTAGAGAAAAGGAATGTTCAGAACTTGAAAGAAATTAAAACTGGAATAGATAAGTTTGAATTATTTGTTTTATCACAGCAATATTCAATCCCTGACATGTTTGATTTTTTAAGAAAATTACAAGCATTACGTTCTTTTGATGTTGCTCACAGAAAAAGTTCCGATAAAAGTAAACGAAAAAGTATAATCAATTTCTTTGGTTTAGATACAAAGCATAAACAAGAAATACTTGATGATATTTTCAGAGATACAGTAAAGACTATTTCAACATTGGAAGATTTATTCATAAATGAAAATTTAGGAAATATAATTTGTAAGGAATAGGATTTTGTTAAGCCCTAATCATATGAAGCAATCCCAAAAGGATTGCTTTTTTTGTGGACTTCTGCGGACAAGTAAAGACTTCTGCGGACACCTGCCGCCTGTTTCTCAAATATAGCATATTTAGTCCTTACTTTTGACCGGGACTTTTCCCGTAAACCACTAAAATTCCTATAATTATGGATGAAAACAGAATGAAACCGTCCGTTTCGGACGGACAAAAAAACGATGTCCTGCTTGTACATGACAAGCGGGCAGGTACGGTGAACGTTGTTAAAGGAGTAGATACAGACGGCAATTTACAGACCGTCCCACCTACGCAAAAACACGCCAGCGAGTTTATGCGGGTAGATAACAATTCCGACCCGTTTACCAATTTCTTTTCCAATTTTTACCGAAAAATCAACGACACCGAGGGACTGGGCTTTTTCCGGTGTAACTTTTCGGTGGTGGAACAGAACGCCGAAGCCATCCGGCAAGGCAACAAACAAGGTGAAATGCTTCGTGTCCCGAAACCCGATTTCCACGAGTTCCCCAAGAACCAGTACCGCATCGACCCAGCAAAAATTGACTGGGAGAGCCTGAAAAAAATCGGCATTACCGAAGAAACCCTGAAAAAAACAAAGAACCTTGACCGGATGCTGCGGGGATATAAGTCCCGTAATTTATTCCGGGTATCAGGTCAGGCAGGCGATTTCTACCTGACACCTACCGATGCAAAAATTTCATTGTACACGGCACAGGACGGTACGGTCAAATTCAAACTGCACGGCATCCAAAATGATGAAAAGCAACTGCAACGCCCGTTCCATGAATACAAGTTCAATGACAAGGAACAGAAAAATTTACAGGAAACGGGTAATTTGGGCGAAGTCGTAAAAATCAAAGACCCGAAAAGTGGAGAACAAATTCCGGTATTCATCAGCCGGGACAGGGAAACGCACGAACTGGAATATATGCGTGCGGATAAACTGCGCATCCCGGACGAGATTTGTAAAGCTAAAATTACCGACCAGCAAAAAGAAGATTTTGCAGCAGGTCGCCCCGTAAAAGTGGACGGTATGACAGACAAGGACGGTAAGACATTCTCTGCCACCTTACAGGTCAGTGCCGTGGAACGTGGCATTGAATTTTTGCCGAAAGGGTTTCAACAAAACCAGCAGCAACAGCAGGGACAAAACCGCAAACCTTATCAATGGGTGGATGAAAACGGGAATATCCGTGCGCCGAAAACCATTGGCGGCGTTCCTCTTACTGAAGAACAACAGAAGAAATTCGCCGCTGAAGAAGCCATTTATGTAAAAGGGATGAAAAAAGACGGGCAAGACCAGCCTTATAACGCTTATATCAAATTCAATCGGGAGAAAGGCAAACCGGACTTTTCCCGTGCCAACCCGGATAAGGCACAAGCAAAAGAAATCGTTCCGGCAACAGAGAGCCGCACGCAGGTAGCCGTCAATTCAGACGGTAAAACCAACGAAGCGACTAAGCACCAAAAAGAGCCGCTAAAGCAGGGACAACAGAAACCTACTGCCGGGCAAAAACAGAACCGGGTGAAGAAAGAGCAGCAGGAACAGAAAGCGGACAAATCGCTGAAAGCCGACAAGCCCAAGAAGTCCAAAGGAATAAAATTATAAAGGTATGCAGCTAATCTATATTATAGCTATTCTGTTTGTCGTCCTGATTTTCTTTATAGTCTTTTCTCTGAAAATCGACTGGAAAGAAATTGACAGGAACAACTGACAGTATTACGTGAATGGCTATCATATTTATTATGACCGTAAAATTTTACGGAAAATCAATTCAGTAACAAACCATAAAAAAGAAACGATATGATTGCATTGATAGCAGAAAAACCGAGTGTTGCCAAAGATATAGCCCGTATAATCGGTGCTACGCAGAAAAATGACGGCTACCTTTCAGGTAACGGGTATCTCGTTACCTGGGCGTTCGGTCATTTAATCCAGCTTGCCATGCCGGAAGCCTACGGCGTTGCCAACTTCCGCAGGGAAAGCCTGCCGATTATCCCGCCAGAGTTCCGGCTAATTCCCCGGCAGGTGAAAGCCGATAAAGGCTATAAAGCAGACCCCGGTGTATTGAAACAACTGAAAGTAATAAAAGAGGTGTTCGACCAATGCGACAAGATAGTTGTTGCCACTGATGCAGGGCGAGAGGGAGAACTTATCTTCCGGTATATTTACCTGCATTTGGGTTGCCGTAAACCTTTTGTACGCCTATGGATTAGCAGCCTAACCGACAAAGCCATCCGGGAGGGCATGGAGAAACTGCAACCGGGCAGCCAGTACGATAACCTTTACCGTTCTGCACAGGCACGCAGCGAAGCCGATTGGCTGATAGGTATAAACGCCACCCAAGCGTTAAGTGTAGCAGCCGGGCAGGGCGTGTTTTCACTGGGACGTGTACAGACCCCTACGCTGGAAATGATATGTAACCGTTTTTTGGAGAATAAGGATTTTGTACCGACCAAATTTTGGCAACTAAAAGCCGCCACTGCCAGCGGCGGGGTCAGTTTTTCCGCCCAATCGTGTGCCAAGTGGGAACAACAGCCGGAAGCCATTGCAGCATTGCAAAGGGTAAAAGCTGCCGGACAGCTTACGGTAAAATCCGTTGAAAGAAAAGAAACAAGCCAAGAACCGCCGCTTTTGTATGACCTTACCACTTTACAAAAGGAAGCCAACAGTAAACTGAACTTTTCGGCAGATAAAACGCTTTCCATAGCGCAAAGCCTTTATGAAAAGAAAGTGATGTCCTACCCAAGAACCGGAAGCCGTTATATATCGGAAGATGTGTTCGAGCAGATGCCGCAACGTGTCGCCCTGCTGGAACAATACACCCGGTTTGCCGGGTATGCTGCCAGCCTGAACGGTTGCGCCCTTAACCGCCATAGTGTTAATGATGGAAAAGTGACCGACCACCACGCTTTAATTGTCACCGAGAACTTGCCGGGTGACCTTTCTACGGACGAACGAGCCATTTACGAACTGGTTGCAGGGCGTATGCTGGAAGCCTTTTCAGGCAAATGCGTAAAAGATGTTACTTCCGTCCTGCTTTCAGCGGATGATACCGATTTTACCGTTAAAGGGTCAGTGATGAAAATTCCCGGTTGGCGTGGAATATTCAGCGAACCGGAAATAGCAGAAGATGGTGAAAACGCCATGCTGCCGGAACTCCAAGAGGGTAACATATTACCGCTTTCCGGCGTGGACTTGTTGGAAAAACAAACCAAACCCAAACCGCTGCACACCGAGAGTTCACTATTGGCGGCTATGGAGAATGCAGGCAAGGAACTGGAAGATACCGAATTGAAAGCCAGCATGAAAGATGCCGGGATAGGCACGCCAGCAACAAGGGCGGCTATAATTGAAACATTGTTCGCCCGGCAGTACATCGTTCGGGAAAAGAAAAGCCTTGTTCCCACAGATAAGGGACTTGCTGTTTATAAAATAGTAAAGGACAAAAAAATAGCTGACGTAGAAATGACGGGTATGTGGGAAAACGCCCTTTCCAAGATTGAAACAGGCGAAACCGATGCTGCCACATTTCATAAGGGCATAGAAGTGTACGCCCGGCAAATCACAGCGGAACTGTTAGACGTGCAGCTATCCTTTGCCAGTGGCGAAACCTGCCCTTGTCCTAAATGTGGAAACGGTCGTATTCTTTTTTACCCTAAAGTTGCCAAATGTTCAAATGTAGATTGTACGCTTACCATTTTCCGGAACAAATGCGAAAAGGTACTGACGGATAAACAAATTACCGAACTGGTATTAAAGCGGAAAACCGGAATAATCAAAGGTTTCAAAGGCAGGAACGGGAAACCGTTTGATGCTTCGCTGATGCTGGACGAACAGTTTAATGTAGGTTTTGTGTTCCCTGACAAGAAAGGGAAGAAATAACTAAAAAACACTATCTTTGCCACCGAAGTTCCGTTACCAATAGGTTTTTAAGCTATGAATAACAGGAATTTTAGTGGTTGCGCCCGGTTTCCCTCCGGGCGCATTTTTTTATTGCAAATTTTTATCAAACTGATATGTCGAGCAAACCACACCGCCATCCAGTACCTTGCTTTCTGACAGCTTCCATTCTGAACCGAATGTTTCTCCCAAAAATCCAATGCCTTTTCCCAACATAACAGGAACAGTGTACACCGTTAGACTATCCAACAATCCCGCTTTTATCAGCGAGGTAAGCAATTTTCCGCCACCTATCACTAATATATCACTATCCTGTTTTAGTTCATCTATTTTTAAAAAAGGATTGTCTAACAGAAATTCCACATTGTAATTTCGGGTAACATTATTGTGGTAGTGGGACACCACAAAAGACCGTTGGCTTTTGTACGGCCAACCACCCCAATGTTTGAAAAGATATAGATAAGTATTTGCCCCCATCAGCAAATTATCCGCCATTTCATATTCTTTATTCAATAAAAATTTGACCTCTTGGGGTATCCAATCCAATTCTTTGTCGGGCGGTGCAATAAATCCATCGAGAGATACGGCAATATAGCTTTTTATCTGCTTCATATAATAAGGTATTAAACAGTTGATAATCTTTATCCAAACTGCCCGCCAATACCTCAAAAAAGAAGCGTGAACTTACACTGCTCCAAAGTAGAGGTACTGGCAATACCTTTGAAACGGGACAGGCAAGCCCACGCTATGACAAAGCATAGCATAAGCATTGCGCTGAAATCTCGTTTCATTTTGAAAAGTGCCAGTTTTCTACTTTGAGATATTCGGCGAACGAATATGTTATATATAAAGACGACTTCCCAGTTATTTGTTCAATCGCCGTTATTCTCTTATGTTACTTTTGCAAAGTTAAGGAAAAGCCCTGATATTCGCAGTATAAAATAAAGAAATCCTGCCTTAATCGTTATATAAAGCAGGATTGGAATATAACAAAACAATCTGTCAGAAAGCCTAATCCGTTCGTTCACGGATTAGCTGGTGTACATCACTTTCACGGTAATAACATCGTCCGTCCAGTGTCAGATAGGGCAATATCCCTTTCTTGCGGTAACGTTGCAAAGTTTTAGCACTCACTTTCAACAGTAGGCATAAATCCTGATTGTCCAGTAAGCGTTCGCCGTCTAAATAATTATGTCCGCCTACCAAGCGGTCTATCTTTTTGTCCTGCATATCGAACCTATCCATGATACGTTCCATCCATGCTACGAAATCTTCTCTATTTATATACATAGGGCTGCCGGATTAAATTAAACCAATCATGTAATAACTTTGGTTGGACGGGTCTTTAATGATAATGTCCCGTTCCCGCATAAAGCGGATATAACTTTTTGCGGTACGTTCTTTTACGTCCAAAACCTGCTGCAACTGTTCGCAAAGGTCTATATAGGTGATATGGGTTTGCCGCCCGAAAATATCACGGGCAACGCTTACCAACTCCTTTTCTTTGCGTTTTTCCTTTTCTTCACGTGGCTTTTCTCCTTTGTAAACGTGCATCCCGGCTACCTTGTCCCAAGCAAAGAGCATCAGGGGAACGTCCAACGGGCTGCCGTCCCTTACTTTCAGTGCTTTCACCACCGACTGCGTGGGTTCTTCGTCCTTTTCTATCGACAAAATGGTAGCTGCTTTGCGCTGTAATTCACTACCCAAGTGTCCACGTAGTTTTAATCCGTTTGGAACGAAGTGCAGCACGCAAAGAATACAGGTATTATAAATTCCAGCTAATCGGTATAATTCATCTATTACTGCTACACTTTCCGCTTCATCATTCGCACTTTTTACAAGGTCGGCGATGCCGTCAATAACTACCAACTGGATGCCGCCGTACTGGTAATAAAATTTATCCATACTTTGAACAATAGCGTGCAGGCGTTCTTTACGGGACATACCCGTCAGGCAGAATGCTTTCAGTTCTTCCGGCTTATCCGGTTGCTTGGCACGGGCTAACAAGTTGCTTACGTTCTTGAATAGTTGCACTTCCGACTGTTCCGTATCATATAACAAAACCGCCTTATGTTTGCCGTTAGTTGCTATCTGTATGCCGAGTGTGTCCACTTCTGCCCCTGCCGGACAGATACACCCTGCCACCATTGCAGCAACATAATTACTTTTTCCTGTACCTTCGCCGCCAGTGATGCCGAACAGGTTGCCTTGTGTTCCCAGCGGAACGTCCCCGGCGGAGATTATCACCTGCGCTTTTGCCGGGGGATTATTAAAGTCTATTTCGCACGATTTAAGCATAATCAATGTATCACTATAAAGGTTGTCTAAAAAATCAATGAACAGTTTAAGGAAATCTTCACGGGTATTTCCCGCTTTGAAATAATCGGAAATATCCTTTTCCTCTTTCGTGCCGGGAAGTGGCAAAAGCAGCCGTTTTACCCCAAATTCTTCCAACTGTTTTTCCTGCTTTCGTGCGCTTTCCTTGCCCGTCTTATCGGTATCATATAGCAAGATTATATGTTTGAAGCGGAACGTTAGTTTATAAATCAGGGTGGGCGGGATAGTCACCGTTTCACTGTTAAAGCAGATAGCGTGAAAACCGTGTGCTGCCATTGCCATGACATCTTTTTCACCACCCGTGATAAATAATGTATCACCTTTTGCGGGTAGTTGTTCCAGCCCGAAACAATAATTTTCACCGAAGCTGCCGCCATACAGAAAGCGGGTTTTCGAGAATGGACGATATAGTTTTATATATCGTTTACTTTTATACCCGTACATCGGTTCTGCCACGGACGAAGTATAAGTAAACGGTGTACCATCCGCCGTTTCACTTTGAAAATCCCGCAGAGAACAAACCTTATACAGTTCTAAAATCTCTGGGGTGATGCCGTATTGTTGCCAGTACATCAATTCGGCAAGCGGAAATTTTTGTTCTCTGAACTGATAGGGTTTACTTTCCTTTTCGGGTGTTTCTTCCGATATTAGTTTCTCCGTCCGGTAAGAAGTACGGGTAACAGGTATCGGGTTGCCTGCTACCAGCCCAAGCCCCAAATCCCGGTCGATGGTTTCCAATATTTCCACAAAGTCCACCGGATTGTTACAATCCAGTCCTTTGAGTTGCCCCACGAAAAAGAAACAATCACCGCTATAACTGTCGTTGCCGAAGTCTTTCATTTTATAGTTACCATTCCGGCGGTCGAAATAGATATTGCACGATGCCTTGTTATCCTCATAAAGAGGGTTCAGGAAATTGCGACCTATCCGCCAATTACCCGGTATATAGTGCTTGAACACAGATAGCCCGTTATTTGTCCTTTCTAAGATTTCTTCTTTCCTTAACATATAGCTGATGGTTGGTTATCAGGTCTTGAATGTTCTCTTTGTTACTTCTTATCAGGCGTTCTTCCAGCATCCGTTTTACTTCGCTGATTTTGTAGAAGTAACGCCCTCGGATATTGGAATACGCAATAGTTCCAGCCACCCGCAGGCGTTGAAGTGTCTTTTCGCTGATTTTCAGGAAAGTGCAGACTTCGTAACTGTCTACCCAAATTTCATCCTCATTAATGCTTTCCGCTTCCATGTGGTTGAAAATGTAATCCGCAATAGCGGTAATTTTGTTGTCTAATTCCTTATAGGCTTTTGACTCGAATGTTATTATCTCCATATTGCTAACTAATTGATTTGCCGCAAAGTTGGAGCGTTTGAAAAAATAAATCTTCCAACCTTTTTCCAAGTTGGAAGATTTATTTTTCGGAGTAATTACAGGTAAAACAAGGAAAAAATCACCTGTTTTTCGCAATAATAAAGAAAAAATAGAGTATGGAGCGAGTGAAAACAAAAACAACCAAGTTGGCAAGAACTTGGTTGTTTTTATTTATAGGTTATCATCTTCATCCATCTTTTTAAGCAGGCTTTTTATTAAGCTGTTTAGAAATGAAGTCCGGTCTTTTTTTCTGTCTTTCATGGTTATGTAAGTTCGGTAATAGTCGCCTAAGTCGATTTGAAACGATGCTTCCATAAAAGTCATAATTTCTTTTATATCCGCTTGCCCATTATTCAGAATACCCGCCGCATATATAGCGTAGCCTAATTCTACGGCTGCTATTTTTGTTGCAGTCCACCGGAAAGGGTGTTCCGGTAAGAAAGACCGACTTTTTGCGATGATTACTTGCTTATCAACTCCATGTAACTTTTTATTCAGATAAATACAAAGCATATCATTCGCTAATATTTGTGCTGCTTTGTGGTCGTAACAAGTGGAAAATTCCGGGTCACGGTCATAAGGTACACAATTCGGACACAGCTTAAAATCAATATGCCCCCGTACAAAATAATGACTATCTAAGTGGGTCGCTTTAGAACGGTAATATTGGTAAAAATCCAAATTACTTTCAAAATAGGAAGTCAATTCATCCAATCTGTCGTTATAATACTTTTTTAAGACTTCAATGCTTCCATGCGGTTTTCGCATTTCGGTATTGTAAATCTCTGTAAAGTATAATAATCTACTCAATACTTCCGGTTTGATGTGTTTGAAGAAATAAATTTCTTCTTCCTTGTTACTGAAAGGATGATTGACAATATAAGTTCTCATATCTTCGAGTGACCGTTGCAGAAACTCTACGACATCGAGAACTACCTCTACTGAAATATTCCAGTTATCAACATCTATTTTTTCATAGATAGTACAGTCTATGTTTTTTATAAATTCTTCAAAATTAATTTCATTGTTCATGTTATTACGGTTGTCTTAATGCCGAAAAATGTATCTTTATTCTGACTTTTGTAAAAGGCAGAATGCCGGAAACGTTAGGAACAAACATTTCCAGCACCAAGCCTTTTTACGATAAAGTTAGATTAGGACTTTTGCCCTATTGTTATTTTGTAGCCGGAAACCAGCTTCGTGTGTTATTGGCAATCCTTACTAACATCAACATCACCGGAACTTCGACCAGCACGCCCACCACCGTAGCCAATGCAGCCCCGGATTGTAAACCAAAAAGAGAAATAGCCACAGCAACCGCCAATTCAAAGAAATTACTTGCCCCAATCATTCCGGCAGGTGCGGCAACATCATGGGGTAATTTCCACCATTTCGCCCAACCGTAAGCAACGAAGAATATCAGAACCGTTTGCAACACAAGCGGAACTGCAATCAATAAGATATGCAGGGGATTGTTCAGTATCGTTTCTCCTTGAAATGAAAACAGGATAATAAGCGTTAATAGCAATCCACCTACCGTATAATTATTAAATTTCTTAATAAATACGTTATTGAAATATTCCACACCTTTGCGGCGGATAACCATTATTCGGGTAATGACCCCGGCAGCAAGTGGTATCACAACAAACAGCCCCACGGATAGCAACAGAGTGTCCCACGGGATAGATACGCCACCAACTCCCAGCAGGAAAGCAACGATAGGGGCAAACGCTACCAATATGATTAAATCGTTCACTGCCACTTGTACCAGCGTATAAGCGGCATCCCCTTTAGTAAGGTAACTCCACACGAACACCATAGCTGTACAAGGTGCAGCCCCCAATAATACCGCCCCGGCTAAATATTCTTCGGCTAACCCGGCAGGTATAAAGGCTTTGAAAACCACATAGAAGAACAAATAAGCTATTCCGAACATGGTAAATGGCTTTATCAGCCAATTTGTAACGCAAGTGACTATTATTCCTTTCGGACGCTTGCCGACATTCTTAACACTTTGAAAATCCACTTTTAGCATCATCGGATAAATCATTAACCAAATCAGGATTGCCACGGGTATAGACACGTTGGCATATTCAAATTTGCTTAATGTTTGCGGAATTGCCGGAAGCCATTGTCCCACGGCAATTCCAATAATGATGCACAAGGCAACCCAGATAGTCAGGTATTTTTCAAAAAATCCAATTCCTTGTTTCTTTTCCATAACAACAACTATTTAGCTTAATTGTGGTCTTAATTCTTTCAGGTAGAAGTCATAGAAACGGGCTTTTATCTCATCCCGTACCCGATGAAATTCACTGTTTATAAACTCCGGTGTTCCGGTTGCTTCCGAGGGGTCGTCAAATCCTATATGCAGCCTGTTCCTTACTTCACCCGTAAACATCGGGCAGCTTTCGTTTGCCCCACCGCAGACCGTAATAACATAGTCCCATTCCTGCCCTATATATAGGTTTACACTTTTAGGGGTATGGTGGGTTAAATCTATACCCATTTCATCCATAACCTTTACCGCCATCGGATTAACCTTTTCAGCAGGTTTTGTTCCTGCTGAAAAGACATCCAGTTTATTGTCAAATGATTGTAGAAAGCCATGTGCCATTTGGCTGCGGCAGCTATTCCCTGTACAAAGAATTAAAATCTTCATGTTTTTAGTTATTTTTCCAAGCTATCAGGGCAGCATTTCCCTTTGACAATTCTTCTACTTTCTTAATCCAAACCAATTCATTTTGCGCCTTTGCCCGCAAGAAAGAATTTTCGGTGTCAGTTAATGACAAGCAAGCATTCACGACCCACCATTTATTATTAATCCCGGCACGTTGTAAATCCATTTGCAAACGTTCGGCTTCAAATACGGGTGTTGCTTCGGGCAGGGTCACAATAACGACTTCTGTTTCCTGCTGGTTTCTCAAACGTGGTAACAGCTTTCTTACGGAAGCGGGAGTGTCGCCATGTGTACGTTGTACTTCTTTATGGTAACTTTCCGTTGCATCCAGCAATAACAAAGTGTGTCCGGTAGGTGCGGTGTCAATTACTACGACTTCATTTTCTGCTTTATCGACAATTTCAGCGAAAGCCCGGAATACTGCAATTTCCTGCGTACACGGTGAACGTAAATCTTCCTCTATATATTCCATATCTTCGGCAGTCATTGTTTCCGCAGCTTTACTGCGAACCTCGTTTTTATAGGCTTCCAACACTTCCGCTTCGTCAATCCGGCTTACCGTAATGCCAGCCTGAACAGCAAGGTTATAATTCAGATGGTTTGCCGGGTCAGTGGTGGTAAGATGCACCTTTGCACCCAATTTTGTTAATTTCAGGGCTATTTCAGTGGCTAAAGTGGTTTTTCCCACGCCGCCTTTTCCCATAGTAAAAACAACCCTTTTTCCTGATTGATAGAGGTCGTTTACCAGTTCATCCATCCCTTTGGCATCGGTAATCCGCTGATAGTTCACATCATTTGTTAAGTTATCATTGTAAAGCATCCGACGGATATTTGCAATATTAGATAAATTGTATGACCGTAAAGGAACATAATAAGACGGATATTCCAGCAGTTCCGCAGGGGTCTGTTTCAGGGCATTTTGCTGCCTGTCATATATCTGTTTCGATACGTTATCGGCTTCATCTAATTGCAGCAAAAGCCCGTTGATTACCAATAGCTGGTTTTTAATTCCCAGTAATTGCAATTCATGTGAAGAACGGGCGGCTTCTTTTAATGGTGCGATTTCAGGACGGCTAACCAATACTAAGCGGGTTGCGTTTGCATCCGAAAGTGTTTCAACTGCCTGCTTATAGATACCTTTCCGTTCTTCCAAACCGGATAATTGACCTAAGCAAGATGCACCGTGCGTACTCTCACTAATAAATGTACTCCACGCTGATGGTAGTTGTAACATTCGTAACGTGTGTCCCGTGGGGGCTGTATCAAAGATAATATGGTCGTATTCTTTTGCTTTATCGGCATCCGTGATAAAATCGGAAAACTGGTTGAAAGCCGCAATTTCTACCGTACAAGAGCCTGAAAGTTGTTCTTCCATATTCTGAATTACACTTTCGGGCAGTTGTCCCCGGAAAGGAGCAATAACGCTTTCCCTGTATTCGGCTGCGGCTTGTTCCGGGTCGAGATTAACGACCGTTAAGCCGGGTACTTCTTGAATATCCGTACCGTGTCCGTTCAGTGTTTGATTAAACACATCTTGCAGGTTTGAAGCCGGGTCTGTACTGATAAGAAGTATTTTCTTTCCATTATCTGCCAAGCCTACCGCAGTAGCACAAGCAATCGAAGTTTTTCCTACACCGCCCTTTCCGGTGAAGAAAAGGTATTTCGTCAAATCTATATCTGATAAATTAAATGTTTTCATTTTTATATAATTAGCTGGTGAATACTCATTTTACTGGCATAAAATCCAAATTGATACCCGTCCATTCACTCATTTGTTTGGTGGTAGGATAGGTTTTTGAAACAGCGATTTCGCCGTCCACTAAAGTAATAGGCAGTGCATCCGCCCCATGTTTTTGCAGATGCTCGTTTACTGTTTTATTACTTACATACACTTGCGGTTCGTCACGTAAATTGTGACGGGTAACGATGATACCCTGTTTCTTCAATGTTTCAATAACAACCGCAATACGCATTAATTCAGGGTCAATATTTGTTCCACAAAGACCCGTAGGGCAACACATTGCCGGGTCGAAAATTTCTATCTTTTTCATACTGTTTTTATTTAAAATGATACTCTATGTTTATTTATAGATAAAAGACTACTGCATAATAAATTCCTACCGCAATAAAGAGGATGGCAACTATTTTACGAAACCATTTCTCGAATATTTGCATCCGGTTATAAAACTTACCCAGTCCGGCAACACTGTACGCTAAAATCCATGCAACAAGGATTACGGGTAATCCCGTAGCAATAGCGTAAATTACAGGTAAGAGATACCCACCCGTTTCCGCTGCTGACAAAGGCATAAGCATACCGAAATAAAAAACTCCACTGGTAGGACAAAAAGCAAGGGCGAATAAAATACCCAATAGCATAGCCCCCCAACCGCCTTTAGTCCTCTTTTTCAAACTTTCACTGCCGATATTGATTTTCGGTAGATTGAGTTTTATTACATCGAGCATAAATATTCCAATGATGATTAACGCCGGAGCAATCAGCATTTCCCCGTACTTGCTTACGGCTTTTTGAACCATAAACATACTTGCTCCCTCACGGAGAATAGGGATAAGGATAAAGCCAAGAACCGTATAGCTTACTATTCTGCCGAAAGTATAAAGCAATCCGTTTATAAATATCCGGTGATGGTTTTCTATGTCCTTACTAATAAATCCTATTGCCGTTATGTTGGTCGCTAACGGACACGGGCTGACCGCCGTTAAAATCCCCAATATAAAAGCTGTAATAGCAGGAATAGAACTGTTATCTAATAGCGATTGAAGAAAATCCATCTTACAACTGTTTTAACAATTCGTCAATCTTGCTTTTAATTCCCTCTTTAAACTTGTCCGGTGCATTTTTCGCATTGGAAAAACTAAACTCGGTCATGTTGTTTACATTCTCTTTGCCGTCTTTCCAGCCGTTTACAAACAAAGACGACCATGTAACTTCGTACTTGTCTGCAATCGCTTCATTTTCTTTCTTTGAAATATCTATCACTTTATAGATAATTTTACCGTCTGCTTTTTCTTTTGAATAAAGGCTATCCAAAAGGGCTACTGTATTTGTTTCTATCGCCCGGCAAGTGATACACCGTTGCGCTCCATGAAAATAAAGAACCTCTATGCGGTTAGACTGTATTTCTTCCGCTTGATTTTCTCCGGTCTTTTTCTTTGAACCGTTACCACAGGAAACTAAGACCAGCGTTACAATCAGTAGATAAAATAATTTTCTCATAGTTCTTTTTTATTTGGTTATCAACTCTTTCACTTCTGCAAGGGATAACTTTTTCCCGGCTGATACGACTTTCTCGTCAATCACCAAAGCCGGAAGCCCTAAAATGTTATACTCCATGATTTTCAATAAATCTTCCTCTTTGATAAGGGTTGCATCGCAACCTAATTCTGAAATAGCTTGTTTGGTAGTTTCGTACAAGGCTTTACAGCTTGAACACCCAGTTCCTAATACTTTAATTTCCATTGTCATTCTACTTTAAAGTTAATATAATAATCGTAGTTCGTAGAACTACGAACAATTATTCCAAAAAAAAGGTACTGCTATTCACAGCACGATGTACCTTTACATTTACAGTCCCCTAAAAAAGCTGCAAACAATTTTCGGGCAAGTTCCCAGTTCTCCCGGTTTATACAATACCGGACTTTGGGCGTTTCTATTTCCCCCTGAATTAAGCCAGCTTCTTTCAATTCTTTCAAATGCTGCGAAACGGTTGCTTTAGCGATAGGTAGTTCTTCGTGAATATCACCGAAGAAGCAACTATCTTGTTTTGCCAAGAAAGTAAGAATAGCCATCCGTGCCGGATGTCCCATTGCTTTGGCAAACCGAGCAATCTGTTCCTGCTCTGTTGTGTACTGTTTCTCTTTCACTCCAATTCTCCTTTCTTCTTTGTTGTTCGCAAAACTACGAACAATATTTTGAATAGCCAAATAATACGGCATATTTTTTCGGATAGGTGCAAGGTGCAAGTATATATCTATATATATAGCTTGCACCTTGCACCTAAGCTGAAACATTTATATACAGAGATTTGCGTAATTAAAAAATGTGTTGTATCTTTGAACCCGTGAGATAGGCAGACAAACAGCGGACAAAGCCGGACAAATAACCCTGCAAAAATCGTTACTGTTTCGTTACCTATTTGAAATTTTGGAAAATAAAAAGCTGATTTATAGGCGGTTAGATGTTTGGGTTCAATACCCTGTCTCTCCGCAATAAATGCTGATAATCAGCAATTTACAAGACTAACGCCCAATTTTACACCCAAAAAAGTAGAATTGGGTGTTTTTGCTTTATTTAATACTTTATTCTTTTATTACTTGTTTGGCTTTGCGCTGTCTTTGGTTGCTTAACTATTATTTATTGTATAATTTGAAAAGGGGATATTGTGTTGTTGATGACATTGTTATACTAATATTTATTTAAATCATTTTCTTTTTTTAACTTTTTTAGAGTAGGGAGTCTCCCGAATAATTCTGTCTTTGTTTACAGCTCTTGTATGTTATACTTTTATTTTCATGCTTTGGGCATAATAATGAAATTGAATGGTTATTTGTAATAAAATACCAATTAATTGGTATTTTATTGTACGGGAAAAATCTTTTAATTTGCAAAAAAACTAAACTGTATTAATATGAAAAGAATATTCATTCTTCTATTCGTTTCCTTAGCATTATTTTCCTGTGAAAAAGAAGAAAATAATAAAATTCTTGAATATCAGGTGTTACCAAGTGAGAACGTATCTAAACCATTTAATTGTCTGGGGGAGAAACGTACTATTACTTTTACAATTATTCAAAAAACATTGATAGATGATGTTTTAGATTCAGAGGTTCCGATTATTCCCAAGGATGTTTCGATAGAATTTGATAAAACTCTTTTTTCTGATATAGAGACAAAAGTAAAGGGTGATCAAGTTGTATTAAATATAACCTCAAATATTAATAAGGAAGATAAAATTTTGAATGGTGATTTACAGATTTCTTATTCTACTATTAATGGCATAAAAGTAGAAAAAATTCCACTGATTATAGATAAAGGGGAGTTGACATTTATGTATAAAATCCATTCGGAACAAAATCCCTTTATTCTACCAGCTGAAGGTGGCAAGTTTGAGTTGCCTTTTACGTGTAAAAAACAGACATATTTGAATGGGCAGTTTATAGAGGAAAGGTATTCTGCATTGAAAGGATTAAGATTTAAAACGATAAGTACTGGTAATATCTGGTTTCTTACGGTCAGAAAAGACGGGGAAAAAATCGGTTTCTACAAATTTACTTTTGTGGGAGAAGGGCCATATAACCAAAAGAGAGAACCCGAATGCTATTTTAACATATATATCCATGATGCAGATGTGGTAGCAGATAATCCTCCAGAAATATTCAGACAAGATTTTATGCAGCCCCAAACCCCAGGTGAGGATTATTATATCCCTTCCCGGGCCTCTTATAAGCATGGGACTTTCGATTTCTAACATATTCAGTATTAACCTTAATTATATTAATTATGAAACAGTATGTATGTTGTTGATTTTGCCAATTATGTTTTTAATTTTATGTTCCGATGATACAGTTGAAGAAATAGGAGGCTCTAATCATGTTCTTTTTGAGAGATACCTTCAAGAAGTGATAAATATTTCAATGGATAATCTGGAAAGGGTGCGCTTGGTGGTGCAGGAGTTGGTACTGTCACACTACCTGTTATCGGTACAGTATCGGGAACCGCTTTAGGTGGGTAGAGCGGCGCCTTAGTAGGAGTTGCTACTTTTTGCTAAAACATGAAAAAAAGCACTCTGATAATGATCTTTTGTCTATCAACATTCATTATAATCCCACTGCTTGTTGATTTATTCGAACAGGAATATTATACAAAATGCTTCGTAATAGTTTTTCTGTTTATATTATCTGTTAAAGGATTATGTAAAAAATCGTGCAAAAATCCTGATTGTTCATTTAAATAAATATCGCAGAAATGTAAATTGACAGTGGATTTATTTACAGCCCTTGTGTATGATGCTTTTATTTTCATGCTTTGGGCATAATGATGAAAATCAATATGTATAGAAAGGTGACTACATTAATTAGTTTTGCAGCATTTATTTTGTTTTGGATCATCATGTGTCCTCTTGGGATGTATGGTCAAGAATCGAAGTGGGTTGATATGAATCCTGTGAGAAAACGGTATTTGCGTTTTCACAAAGATTTTGCAGTTGATTCGGTTAAATATCCTATTTGGGAATATCAAAATTCTGTTATTTTTGCAAATTCTGGTGTTACTCTTCAATTCAAGAAGGGTGGGCCGTTTTTTTACACAGACCAAAGTCCTTTACATAAAGGGGAATATAATGTGTCGGGGGTAATAGCCCCATTGTGGAATGGTCACGTTTACGGCATGGGACGCCAAATGAATTTAATTGGTATTGGTGTTTTTAACTATGCTGCTATTGGATATAACAAATCATTGTCAGATAATTTATTTGCTGATGTTGCATTGCATGCAATGAAGTTGAGTACTCCTCGCCATGTGGATGAAACATTTGGTATATCGGGTAAACTTTCTTATTCCTTTAATTCCCGAATGAGTTTGCATGTATTTGGCGGTTTTTTATTTACTCCTGTTACTTCATTCAGCCGTAATGACTACGGAGGCAGTGTTGCTTTCGATATAACGGATTCTTTTGGAACGGAATTAGGTATAAGGGGGTATCGTGAATATCCTTTTGAACGTGGGGGAGTTACTCCTATCTTAATGCCTTACTATAAATTTAAAAAGCATAAAGTGGAAATGGATTTTGGTGGATTGTTACAAGAAATAATATATGGATTGTTTAAATAAAAAATATCATTTATGAAGAAAATAGTATTTGTATTGTTCGGATGTTTGATCATCTTTCAAAGTTGTAGTAATGTGTTTTATAACCATGCTAATAAAACGGAAAAGGTTACTGTTAAGGTAAAGCCTTTTAAATAAAATAATTGTTTAATACAAAATCATACACTATGAAAATTGAAAAGATTTTTGGTTGTATTTTGAGTGCATGCATGATTGTAAGCTTGTTATCTTGCAATAGCGAAAATGAATTTATCGGTTCTGCACAAGAAACCATACCGGATGTTGAGGTTTCGACAATGGATATGTGGGTAAAAGAAACGAGAAGTGTTAGTGAGTACTTGAATATGCCAGTTCTTCATTTTAAAGATGAACAGGTGTATAGCGAGACGCTCCGGCAGCTTAAAAACATGACAGAAAATGAAAGATTTACTTATTTTCAGCAGTTGGGCTTTGAAGGGGCGTATATTTTATGGGAGCAGGCAGATAGGGAGCTCGATAAAATATTTGATATGGAAAGTGATGATTCTCACTTAATACAAGAGATGATAAATACGTACAAGGATAAATATTCAGATATTTTTTCTTTTAATACAGTTGACTTATTCGACGTTACCCCTTATTTTACGTTCACTGATAATGATTTGTCCTTACTCGGTAATATAAAAGGTTACGTTGTAATCGGTAATAGTCTAAGAGGGCCTAAATATGATTATCCTACTTATGATTTGGATGAAGTTGTTTCAGCTACACGGGCAGCAGAGCCAACTCCGATTGAGCCAGGTTTTAAGGGATTTAAAGATGCTTCATTAACAATCAAGAATGGAAAATATAAAAGCACAATGACTATTGGGCGTATCGTTAATGGTAATTCTTTTGCTGTGGAATTTAAAACTAAAAAGAAACAACTTTTTTGGAAAAAGAGTGTTAAGGCCGGTTATTCGGCTATGTTAACAATGAAAAGCTCAAAGTTTAATTATAAGAATACAGTCTTTTGTCCTTATGGAAAAGAAGTTTCGATTTTAAATCTACCCATAGAACGAGTTGGAAATGTCTTTGATGCAGTTGTGGAAAACTTTAAATCTTCAAGGGGAGATGCAAAAGGAAACCAATCATTTCATAACATACGTGTAATATAGTCAACAGTAAAGATAGCAATATAATGAGCGTATATAAATCAAAGTTTCAGCCGATAATGGAGCGCTGGTCTCTGGTGTTAAAGATTGTCTTATTAACTACTGGACTTATGTTTCTATTAAGAACTTTTATGCTACAATCTTTGCAGGATCAAATCGCAAGCCTGTTATTGGGTATCATTCTTGTATCTATATACATATACATGCTGATAGTGATTCCTTCATTTATTTGTTTGGAAAAGGATCAACTCGTTATAAAAAGAGTGTTTGGTAAGAAATGTATTCCGTATTCTTGTATTAAGAACGCTTTTGTTTATGACGGTGTTCAAAATGATGTCCGTTATTTTGGAAGTAATGGCTTTTGGGGTATATAGGTGTAATGGGGAGTACCCATTATGGGAAATATTATTCCTATGTAAAGAATCCCAATCAACAAATTTTTATATTAACAGAAAAAAAGAATTACCTCTTAAGCTGTGAGAACAGAGATATGTTTATAAAAGATTTGTTGATTCACTTATAATATGCTGAATATTAATATGGTCTGTTGGAAAATATAGTTATGATATTACTTGACGGGAAGAATATGTTTTTTATTCTTCCCGTTAGTTTTTTAGAGAACTAATAATTAATACCCCTTCTCTGCTATTAAGTAATTATATTTTCAATCCTTTTCGCTGCTTGTTTTCAACAGGTGTGTTTAGCCCTAACTTTTCTTTAATTTCCTGAAATTTCTTCCTGAACCAATCGAGTATGGGTACTCCGTCAATGCACAGCCTGAATTTTCCTTTCTCCTGCGGGTCCCTCTCCACTGTTGCCGTTGAGTGCTCCGTCCTGAACTTCTCCTTGTACTCCTTTGAATAGAGCCTTCCCTTGAACTCCACGGGTTGCAGGCTGACAATTCGTCTTGTCAGTTCTTCGGTGAAGCCCACTTCCCGGCATTGTTCTGCTATGGGTATCAGTTCCTTTACAATAGGAAAGTAGGTGTCTATCAGTTCCAGCCGATTGTCGTATTCTGCGATTTTCTGCCGGTAGCTCCGGTCAACTCTGTTTATCTCGCTGCTGTGACGGTTTTCCATTTTTGTCTGCTCCCTCTGTTCGGCTTGCACCTGCTTTTGCAGATTCACAATGTTCCGTTTCAAATTTTCATTCTCTGCTTCCAGCTTCTTAACTTTGCTGCCGCCGAAAAGTGAGCTCACCCCGTCCGCTATGGCTGTGGTGGCGTTCACCGCCGCTCCCTTCATTTTCTGCACGTTGATTTCCCCCTTTACCTGCTTCAGCTTTTTCATTGCTTCCTCTTCCAGCCCCAGCAGGTTTTCTATGTTCTCTTGCAGGCTGTCCTGCTGCTCCACCAGCTGCTTGTAGTATTGCATGGTGGAAATATGCCTTGCCAATGAGCCGTCCACGCCTCTCTGCAAGCCGTACTTGTTCATGGCTTGGGCATAAGTGTCCTGATAGTGTTTTAGCCTGTGCCTCGCCATTACATCATCTGCGCAGAGTCTCACGTCCTGCGGGTTCTTCTTTCTGTACTTTTTCTTCCCGTTCTGTTCTTCCTGTCCGGCTTTCCTTTGCTCTCCGGTCACTATCGGTATGACTGTGGCGTGTATGTGCGGTGTCTTCTCGTCCATATGCAGGACTGCCGATACGAGGTTCTGTTCCCCGTATGTTTCCCGGAGCCATTGCAGGCTGTCGTTGCACCAATCGTCAAGTCGTCCGTCCGCCTCTATTTGTTTCATGTCCCTGTTGCTTCCGGTGAGCAGTACCCGGATAGCCCTTACTTGGTTGGTACCTACCTTGCGTCTGATACCTGCCGTTTCCACCCGGTGTGCTATCGCCTGCGTGCGGTTTCTCACCCCTTCGGGAAACTGTACGAGCTCCCGGTTCAGGTGCGTGCGTGTTCTGTCCGCATTCTTCGGGTGAACGGTGCGCTCTATGTGTGCGGACATCCTGCTGTCCGTCCCTTTTGCCTTTTCCAGATGCAAAACTGCATATCCCATAACTGTCAATAATTTCAGGTTAATACTTCCCCTGCCTTGCCTTTATGCCGCATGGCAGACGGGGTTTCCAAAGGGGCGGCGCCCCTATGGCTCGTTGGGGCTTTTTTAGCAATGTGTGCATTGCGTTAAGAAAAAGCCCTAATGAGCTATGGCTTTTTTCAAAGCCTTCCGGTGGCTGTGCGGCTACATCCTGATCCCTTTGCCTTTCTTCTTCGGCTGCTCTGTCTGGCTTTGCCTTTTTTCCGCTTCCGGTTTCTCTTGCTGCCGTTGCGCCTGTCCTGACCTTTTATCCCGCAGGAAGTCGTTCAGATCGTTGTACCCTTCGTATATGTGCGATGCGTCCCGTATGCGCAGTCCGTACTCTTTTTGCAACTCCTGAACGGCCTCCATTCCCGCCTTGTCGTTGTCAAGGAAACAATGGATGCTTTCATAACCGCCCAACGGTCGGATTGCTTTGGAAAGGTCGGAAGTCGAGTTCAGTACGATGTAGTCCTGCCCGTCAAGTTCGGGACGGTCGGGACACCTTTCCAGCCGCAGGGTGAGGAAAGAGAGGTAGTCCATGAATCCCTCGAAGATGTAGCATGCCTCCTTCGACTCCGATTGTCGTATATGGGTGATGTCCTTCGGTGCTATGCATCCCTTGAAATGCTTGTTGCGTATCTCGTATCCTCCCGAACGGTTGGGGAAGCCTATAGCATAGTATGGGGTTTCCCCGGTCAGATAGCGGACCTCCCTGCATTCTCTTTTTGCCAGTTCCGTATTTATTCCCCTTTGCCGCAGGTAGGTATACAGGGCGGGAGAGGAGAGCGGTACTACCTCCAACTGCCGGAAACTCGGCTTTGATAAGGGTTGCTTGCCAAAAGAGAAAGAGACCGGGCGCACGTTTTGTGCCTGCTCCTTTATCCTTTCCAAGAGGTAGGGCAGACTGTCGGATGCGTATAGCTCCTGTGCCAGTGCGATGATATTACCACCTTTGCCTGCGCCAAAATCATACCATAGGTTGCGTTCGGTGTTCACCTTGAAGGAGGGTTCCTGTTCGTCCCTGAACGGTGAGTTGTACCATAGACTACCACCCTGTTGCCTTACCGGACTGTATCCAAGACTGTGCAGATATTCCTCTATGCGTATCTGCTTCGCTTCATTCATATTCATCATATTTCTGTTTTAAGTAGATATTGTTTTTTGGGGGGGGACCCGTACCCTTTCATGTGTTACGGGCTGCATCCGCTTTACTTTATTTTGCTATATATATGCCCCCAGACTAAAGTAAAGCGGTTTCCGGTCTGTGCCGTCATGGTGGAGGCCTGGTATGAGACCATACCCTTTTCCGTACTGTCATACCGTTGTTCTTGTCAGGTGTGAATATTATTTTTTCTTTTCGCCCGTATCTTTTTGTATATTACGGGCTATATCCACTTTACTTTACTTCCGTATATATATGGTACGGGACTAAAGTAAAGTGGTTCCCATACAATACCGCTAATAGTGAAAATCGGGTTTGAAGGTGTATTTCCTGCCGTTCTCCTGTACTATCATCCGTTTGTTTTTCAGTACTGTAATGAGGTCTGTCAGCCTGTTTCCCCCAAGCATGACACCGACAGAGGCGTAGGTTTTCCTCAATTCTTCCGCAAGCTCCTTGTAGCCGTATTCATCTTTGAGTGTGAATGCCGCTTCCAGTGCGATGCGGTGCTGCTTCTCTGTGATGTCCTTGTAGGGGTCGAACTTCTCCTTTTTCCCTTTTCCCGGATCCTTGTGTTTGAACAGGTATTCGTCCAGCAGTTCGGGCAATGCCTCCCCGTTGATGCGGAATGCGAACGGTTCGAAGTTCATCGCCCTGATATGTGCTGCCTTGACCGTACTGATGTCGGGGTCCTTCTCGTCCTTCTCCACTTGCAGCACTGTTTCGGCCTTGTTGCTAAGCTCCGTTCCGATGTGTCCCCTTGCGTTCTCGTCCCCCTTGTTCTGATGCAGTATGGTGTGTATGTGTATGTGTCTTTCCCCCGTCCATGTCATCAGCAGGGAGATTACCTTCGTGGACTCGCTGGGGCTGTTGATGTCGTACACCATATCCCGTATTCCGTCAATGACTACCAGCCCTACATTTTCGGTGCGGTAAATGGCCTCCCTCACGATTGCTATTCGTTCCTCGGGCGTGTACTTCCTTAGGACAAGGAATTCAAGGTCTTTATGGTTCCTGCCTGTCGGCAGTCCCGCCATGCGTAATATTCTTTTTGCCACTTTCGCACAGTGGTAGAAACTTTGTTCGGTATCCACATAGAGTATTTTCCTCCTGTTTTCGGGCAGTTCCGCCGTGTAGCTTAGCACTGTCCCGTTTTTCAGTGCAGCCGCCACGATTGCGGAAACATTGAACGTTTTCTTGCTCTTTGCTTTTCCGATTGATGCGCTGAAGTTCCCCAGCGTGCCTATGACGGAACCGTGTACTTTCAGTATTTCGGGTGCCCTCTCGTAGTCTTCCGAAAGGTCGAGCCGTGAGGCTTGCCACAGTATCACCGCCGCTTCGGGCGTGACTTCTTTTCTTTCTCTGTACTCCATGTCCGTACCTCCTTATCTGCGTCCCCCGCTTTTGTGTCCTGCCAGTTCGAGTGCCATGTCCGCATCTACGATGATTTTGCGTCCTATCTGCGTAATGGCTCTGTCTATCTTCCCACTTTTCTTGATGCGGTTTGCTGTGGGCATACTGCACCCGAACAGGCGTGCTATGCCGCCTATCCCGTACACGTATTTCTTTTCCGTATCGGCTGCGGGCTGTGCTGCTCTCGCTTCCCTTTCCTGCAGGGCGTGTCGGTTCAGTAATATAAATTCCTCTCCCGTCATCTGCCATACGGGCTTTGATAAAAGTTCTCTGATTTCCATGTTGGAATGAATTTAACGTTTGTACTGTAAGCCCTGCGCACGGGCTTTTTTGTTTCGTTCGAACAGTGCAAAGTTAATCCCGGATACGGGTGGTAAGGATGTGGATAGCGTGAATGGGGTATCACGCTATCTCACTAAATATCAGAAGATAATAAAGAGTGGTGAAAAATATTTCGGGTGGTAAAAGTGGTTGTTTCGTGGAATGTCGTGGCGTATCGCTGACTATCGGAATATTGACTGCATTTCCTTCGCAAATATCTGATTGCTGTCACTGGGAAAATCGGAAACGGGTTCTTTGTATTTTGATTTATAGTATGTGTCGTCTATTCCCAGCAGGTTCATGATGTCCTTTCTCCATTTTTCTCTGTCTGGTTTGTGCAGTGTTTCACCCATAAGGAAAATAAGATAACATACACGAGCCTTTTCCCTCGGTCTTATTATCAGTTTGCCTTCGCACGGTTGCAGGTTCATGCTGGCGTAAAAGTCCAGTTCGGAAATGGCTTCGAACTGTTCACCGTTACATTTTTCGTAAACGGCTGACAAGAGTTTCATGGGAAAATAGGTGGGTGAGGGTGTCGGTGTGGCGGCCTCTTTTTCTTCCCCTTCCTTTTTCTTTTGGCCGGTCATGTATTTTTCGAGGATTGCCAGCAGCGATCCGTCCAGCCTGTATATGTCTCCGCAGCGGTTTTTCAGGTATTGTAGGGCTTCCCGCCTTGCCTGTTCCTTCTGTGCATATAGTTCATCCAGCTTGGCTTTCTCCCTGTCGTATTCCCGTTTGCACTGCCCGTATCTTTTTTCCAACCTTTCCTCTTCCTGACGATCATGTTCCCTGAAACCGACTGCCTCCAAAGATCCGTTAGCTTCCATAAGTTCCCGGTAATATTCGTTTGTGATTTGCATTTGTCTTTCGATGTCCCGGTCATGACATCTTTCATGCTGCCGGCAGATATGTTCAATATCGAGACGGTCGAAAAACTCCTTGCAGGTATTATACATTGAGATATTGTTTTCAATCTCCCGTTTCAGGCTGTTCAGCAATATGGAAAAGTGCGTACCCTCCGTTTCAAGCATGAGGCTGATAAGTGCCTTTTCAAAGGTCTGTGTGTCTTCATACTCTTTGTAAAAGTCATGAATGAACTTCTGCTTCTCAAAAGAGAGGCCGTCACCGGATGTTATTTCCGTATATGTCTTGTTGAGTTTCCCGTAGCGGGGTATCATTGAGGTTATTCTTTCTTCCATGCTATTGTTGTGTTTACAGTTGGTTGAATTTGTTCATCGCATTGGCCTTGATGTCATCGGCAACGTCTATGTATGGTTTCATCGCCTTGTAGTCGCTGTGTCCCGTCCACTTCATCACCACTTGTGCGGGAATACCCAATGCCAAAGCGTTGCAGATGAATGTCCGTCTTCCGGCATGGGTTCCCAGCAGGGCGTATTTGGGTGTGACGGTGTCTATACGTTCATTTCCCTTGTAGTAAGTTTCCCTTACCGGGTCGTTGATTTCCGCAAGTTCCCCCAGTTCTTTCAAATAATCGTTCATCTTTTGGTTGCTGATGACCGGAAGTGCCTTGTGATCTTCAAAGTGTACGCTTTTGTATTTTTCCAGTATCGCCTTGCTGTGGTTGTTTAACTCTATGATAAGGCTGTCCGCTGTCTTTACGGTGGTCACTTCTATATGGTCGGGCTTGATGTCGCTCCGTTTGAGGTTGTACACGTCCGAATAGCGCAGCCCGCTGAAACAGCAGAACAGAAAAACGTCCCTTACCCGTTCGAGATACTGCTTGGTTTGGGGTATCTTGTAGTCTTTCAGTCTGTTCAGTTCCTCCCATGTGAGGAATATCACTTTTTTGGGTGTGTTTTTCAGCTTGGGCTTGAAGCTGTCATAAGCCATGTTCTGATTGTACCCTTTCTTGAAACTCCACCGCAGGAACCATTTCAGGAAGGCTATCTGCTTGCCTATGGTGCTGTTACGCATATCTTTCTTGTTACGCAGGAAGTCCACATAGTCATTCAGTCCGTTCTCGGTGAACGTATCAAAGGAAAGTTCATCCCTGAACTCTTTCAGGTGGTTCTTTACCGCAGCGAATTTTTCGTAGGTTGCGTCTGTCCAGTCGTTCTGTTTCCCGCATTCCCTTACAAACTCCTCGAACGCCTCCCAAAAGCTGATTTTAGGTCCTTCGGCTGTTTCCGGCTCTGTGACTGGTGCATCCTTCATCCTTGCATTGAAGCTGTCCTTTATCTGTGCGGGTGTGGGTAGTACGTTCTGTACTTCAAACTCTTTGAAGATGTTCTGTATCTCCGTATACTGTCTTAGCAGGTCTGCATTGATTTCGGATGCGCTTAGCTTCAGTTTGTTTGTGCATCCGTTCTTTACCCTTTGTTTGTCCGTATCCCATTTGGTAGCGTCGATGCGGTAGCCCGTTGTAAACTCTATACGCTGGCTTGCGAATATCACACGCATACGGATAGGCACATTCTCTGTGATTGGCACACCGTTTTTCTTCCGGCTTTCCAGTGCGAAAATGATGTTTCTTTTGATATTCATAATTGGGTGTGTTTGAAAATTGACACCCAAAAATACACCCAAAAAGTGAGATATGCAAAGATATTAAGAGATATTTTATTTTCTGTTTACTTTGTAATAACTTGGTAATTAACAAGATATTACGAGTTTGTGATATTGTTTGAAATGATAGGTGATAGAACCTGTCTCTCCGCTAGAAAGCAGCTTTTTGCTGCTTTCTGTTTTTATGGAGAGTTTTTTCTCTAGTTGGTAATTGTAAGGAGAGGTGCTCGAGTGGTTGAAGAGGCACGCCTGGAAAGCGTGTATACCCCTAAAGGGTATCACGAGTTCGAATCTCGTTCTCTCCGCATCATTTTTTTACATTTTAATATTAATGAACGGCTGTTTTGACTTATCAAGGCAGCCGTTTGTTTTATATTGTTTTCGGGAATTCGGTTATTCCAATTCTTCAATAATCTTCTTTACATCTACCGGTTGTAATCGACCATATACCTTCTCGCCGATCATCACTACCGGAGCCAGTCCGCAGGCGCCTACACAACGCAGACAGTCTAATGAGAACTTTCCGTCCGGGGTAGTGTCACCGACTTCGATACCTAATACACGTTTGAACTCTTCCAGCAGTTTTTCTGAACCACGTACATAACAAGCTGTACCCATGCAAACAGAGATGGGATGTTTTCCTTTGGGAGTCATGGTAAAGAAAGTATAGAAAGTGACGACACCATACACTTTCGATACGGGAATTCCAAGTTTGGAAGCGATAATCCGTTGCGTTTCCTCGGGTAGATACCCTTGCAAATGCTGTGCCTCATGCAAAATATTGATAAGTTCGCCCGGTTTGTTTCCATGCTTGTCGCAGATCGTTTTGATTTGCTCTGCCATGTCACAGGCTAGTTTGATATCTGACATAATACTCTTCATTTAAAAGTTAATCAATCGCTTTGTTGAAATAATGCGTATGCAGGAGAGTTTCCGATTTCTCACCTAGCGGTTTGCCGAGATAATCCTCGTATAATGTCTTGATATACGGATTCTCGTGCGATTTGCGCAAAGGTTTGTTGGCGTCTTCACGGTAAAGTGCGTTGGCGCGTGCATAGAGTATTTCCGAGTTGCCGTGATGCAAAGGCTGCCCGCCGCCACCGATACAGCCTCCGGGGCAAGCCATAATTTCGATTACATGATATTCGTTATGTCCGTTCCGTATATCTTCCAGTAGATGACGAGCGTTGCCTAGTCCGTGTGCGATGCCTACTTTTAATTCAAATCCGTTTAGGTTAATGGTAGCACGACGGACGCCATTTAGTCCGCGTACCTGTTCGAAATTTACATTTTTCAAAGGTTCTCCGGTATAGATTTCATAGACAGAACGGAGGGCGGCTTCCATTACACCACCTGTTGTTCCGAAAATGACACCGGCACCTGTCGATTCACCCATCGGGTTGTCGAATGGGCTGTCCAGTACGAGAGGGAACCCGATATTGGCACGTTTAATTAGTCGTGCCAGTTCACGGGTAGAGATAGAATAATCCACATCGGGGATACCGTTCACTTTGAATTCATCACGTGCACATTCGTACTTTTTAGCCAGACAAGGCATGATAGATACGACAACCAGTTTTTCTCTGGGTATGCCCATTTTCTCCGCCCAATAGGATTTAGCAATGGAACCGAACATCTGTTGTGGGGAGCGGGCGGTGGACGGAATGTCCAGCATGTCCGGGAAATGATGTTCGAAGAAGTTGACCCATGCCGGACAGCAGGAAGTCAGGATAGGTAATCGTACGGATTTATCTCCGTTGAGATAACGTGTCAGGCGGTTCAGAATTTCAGAACCCTCTTCCATAATGGTAAGGTCGGCTGCAAAATCAGTATCGAATACATAGTCGAATCCCAGTTCGCGAAGTGCATACACCATTTTCCCGGTTACCAGAGTGCCGGGAGGAAATCCGAATTCTTCACCTAGGGCCGCCCGTACGGCAGGTGCGGTCTGCACAATCACTACTTTGTCCGGATTAGCCAGATCGTCGAGCAGACGGTTGGTGTAGTCACGTTCTGTTAATGCGCCTACGGGACAGACAGCCACGCACTGACCGCAGTAAGTACATTCACTTTCCGTCATCATTCGGTCAAAGGCAGGAGCGATGGTTGTATTGAATCCGCGACGGATGGCACCCAATGCTCCGACCGTCTGTACATCATTGCAAACACTTTCACAACGGCGACAGAAAATACATTTATCCATATTACGGACGATAGAAGCGGTAATTTCCCGTTTGCGGGGGGACAGTTCACCGCCATTGAAAGGCATTTCGCGAATGTTGAAACGCAGTGCTAACGTTTGGAGCTCGCAGTTGCCGCATTTAGGGCAAGTGAGGCAGTCATTGGGGTGATCCGAAAGGATCAGTTCAGCCACCACTTTGCGAGCGTTCATTACGCGCAGGGTACTGGTTTTTACTACCATGCCCTCCGTGCAACGGGTAGCGCAGGCAGGAGCCAGGTTGCGCCGTCCCATCACTTCAACCACACAAATACGGCAGGAAGCCGGATTATTTTTTATACAGGTTCCTTTCAGGTCGATATGACACAGCGTAGGTATATTGATACCGATTTTGATAGCGGCTTCAAGAATAGTGCTTCCCTCGGGCACAGTGATGAAATGACCGTCTATCTGGAGAGTAATTTGTTTTTCTTCCATAGTAAATAAGATTTTAGCAGACAAGAATAGCATTGAATTTGCAGCGTGCCATGCACATGCCGCACTTGATACATTTATCAGGAGCAATGACATGTGGCTTGCGCACCAGCCCGCTGATAGCATCCGCCGGACAGTTTTTGGCGCATAGATGACAACCAATGCAACGTTCCGGACTGATGGTATATGTTAATAGTGATTTACATTGCTTGGAACGACAAGTCTTATCCCGTACGTGTTCCATATATTCATCGTAGAAGTTATCCAATGTGGATAAAACGGGATTCGGAGAGGTTTGTCCCAGTCCGCAGAGGGCCGTATCTTTGATGACTTGTCCCAAAGTGGCAAGTGTGTCCAGGTCTTTTTCTGTGCCTTTTCCTTCTGTAATCTTGTTCAGTAGTTCCAACAGACGTTTGTTTCCAATGCGGCAAGGTGTGCATTTCCCGCAGGACTCTTCCACTGTAAAATCCAGATAAAAGCGGGCTACGGATACCATGCAGTCGTCCTCATCCATGACAATCATCCCTCCTGAACCCATCATGGAACCGGCCGAGAGAAGGTTGTCAAAGTCAATGGGAGTGTCCAGATGTTTTTCTGTCAGACAGCCGCCTGACGGTCCTCCTGTTTGTACAGCTTTGAACTTCTTTCCGCCTTTGATGCCTCCTCCGATTTCGTAGATTACTTCCCGAAGAGTAGTTCCCATCGGCACTTCGATCAGTCCGACATTATTAATCTTTCCGGCAAGAGCAAACACTTTGGTTCCTTTGGAACGTTCTGTGCCAATCGTTGCAAACCAGTCGGCTCCTTTGGTTAGAATAATGGGAATATTGGCAAGCGTTTCCACATTATTTACATTGGTTGGTTTTCCCAGATAACCGGATTCGGCAGGGAAGGGAGGTTTCAGAGTCGGCTCTCCCCGTTTTCCTTCCATCGAATGAATAAGGGCAGTTTCTTCTCCGCAGACAAAAGCTCCGGCTCCATATCGTATTTCTATGTCGAAACTGAAATCTGTTCCTAAGATATGATCCCCCAGTAATCCGTATTCGCGTGCCTGATTGATAGCTGTTTTCAGTCGGTTGATGGCTAGCGGATATTCCGCACGGATATATACTAATCCTTTGGTGGACCCGATGGAATAACCGCAGACACACATCGCTTCTACAATCGAATGTGGGTCGCCCTCCATAATGGAACGGTCCATGAATGCACCGGGATCTCCTTCGTCGGCGTTACAAACCACGTATTTGACATCCGACTGTTGTTTGTTGGCAAATTCCCATTTCAGTCCCGTCGGGAAACCGCCACCGCCACGTCCGCGAAGTCCCGAACGTTTGATAATATCAATAACGTCCGTCGGCTGTTTGTTAAGCAGGCAATCGGCCAATGCAAAGTATCCTTCACGGGCGATATATTCTTCAATATTTTCGGGGTCGATAAAACCACAGTTACGCAATGCGATGCGGAGTTGTTTCCGGTAGAAATCCATGTGCTTGGAGTCGCTGACGGTATGTTCCGTTTTAGGATCTACATACAGCAACCGTTCGATTCTTCGTCCTCCGATGATATGCTCGTTGATGATTTCTTCCGCATCTTCGGGAGTGACTTGGGTGTAAAAGGTATTATCGGGGATAATTTTCACGATAGGACCTTTTTCACAGAAGCCGAAACAGCCTACGGTGATGACTTCTACTTTATCGGTGATTTCGTTCTTTTTGATGGCTTTTAGAAGATTGTCTGTAATACCCTGGCTGGAAGATGCCTTACAGCCTGTACCACCGCAGATCAGAATCTGAAGATGTTGCGCACCGGATGCCAGTCCGTAACACTTTTCAGTCACCTTTTCATTACTTTCTTCGCGCAATGAAAGATTGTGCTCTGCTCTCTTCCTGATTGTTGCCAAATCATGGATAGATAAAATTTTCATAAGTATCAGAATTGTTAGTCGGTTTTTTGCAAATATAATTCTTTGTTTGAAATAACAGCGTAGTCTCGTACAAATAAAATTGTTCTTTGACGGAGGATTTAGGTAAATAAATCTCTATCTTCGTATTTAATAGGTATCAAACCTAAAAAATATAACTGAAGTATGAGACGAATTTTACTTGGACTATGTTTTCTATCTTTTCTGAACAGCGCATCCGGACAAGAGATTCCTTTGCCGGAAAAGATGCCGCAGACACATCCGCGGGTACTGACTACTCCGGCGGGAAAGCAGGAAACATGGAAGCTGATTAAAAAAGAAGAATGGGCGAAAGATGTTTTCAATAAATTGAAGGAACGGACGGAAGTATATACGAACCTGACGGATGCTCAACCGGCGTGGTTGCTGTCTCGTTTGGCAATGTACTGGAAGTCTCATGCCACGGAAGTATATGTGAAAGGTGAAACGTTCGACCATGCAGGTGGTGAAAGAGCTCCTTATCCCACTGTGCGCTACACGGGAACCCGTGGCACAGCTGCCACCCACGGTCGTCCCAAATTGGCGGATGTCGTTCCTTATGATGATGAGGACGGGAATGTCACTTTCTGCAATAATGCACTTCCTGACCGTCCTATGGAAAGTGTACACCCATCCAAAACAGGCCGGAATATTGAAAGCCTGAACTGCGAAATCCTGGGAATTGCCCGTGATGCCGCTTTCCTTTATTGGATGACGGATGAAGAGAAATTCGCTAAACTTGCCGCAGGGGTCTTTGATACATATATGACAGGCATTTATTATAGAAACGTGCCCATCGACCTGAATCACGGCCATCAGCAAACATTGGTAGGATTGACTTCTTTCGAAGTCATCCATGAAGACGCACTCCATATCGCTGTCCCTTTATATGATTTTCTATATAATTACCTAAAGGCCAATTACCCGGATAAAATGGAAATCTACGCCGGAGCTTTTAAGAAATGGGCGGATAATATCATTGCGAACGGTGTACCTCATAACAACTGGAATTTGCTACAGGCACGGTTTGTTATGAATGTCGGATTGGTATTGGAAGACAATAAAGAATATGCCGACGGAAAAGGACGTGAATATTATATCGACTATGTGATGAACCGTTCCAGCATCCGCCAGTGGAGTCTGACGCGATTGGCAGATTATGGTTTCGATATAAATACGGGAATTTGGGCAGAATGTCCGGGATATAGCAGTGTGGTAATCAATGATTATGCCAATTTTGTGAATCAGTTTGATACGAATCTGCAATATGATTTGGTGAAAGCAATGCCTATATTGTCGAAAGCGGTAGCAACCACTCCCGAATATCTGTTTCCCAACCGTATGATTTGTGGCTTTGGAGATACGCATCCGGGATATTTGAGTACGAATTTCTTTATCCGTATGATACAGAATGCACAGGCGAACGGGAAGAAAGAACAGGAAAATTATTTCACGGCTTTGCTGAAATGCCTGAACCCGGATTTGGGAAATGATAAAACAGAAAAGAAGAATGTGCGTGTATCTGTCAATTCTTTCTTTGAAGATAAACCGCTGGCGCTAAATCCCAAAGTGCAGCCGGGAAAGATAGAAGATTATGTTTCTCCTTTGTTTTATGCTCCCAATGTGTCATGGCTGGTACAGCGCAACGGTATGCATCCGCGCAACAGTTTGATGATTTCGTTGAATGGCAGTGAAGGGAACCACATGCACGCTAACGGCATTTCGATGGAACTTTATGGAAAAGGATACGTACTGGGGCCGGATGCAGGTATCGGGCTTTTCCTGTATAGCGGACTTGATTATGCGGAATATTATTCTCAATTCCCCAGTCATAATACAGTTTGTGTGGATGGAATATCGAGCTATCCGGTGATGAAAAGTAACCATTCTTTTGATTTGCTTTCCTGTTTCCCGGCATCAGCGGAACCGGGCAAAGCATTTACGTCCGTTACTTACAGTAACCTTTATTTTCGTGAACCGGAAAGCAGGGCGGATCAGACCCGTATGATGAGTATTGTCACTACTGGGGCGGAGACGGGGTATTATGTCGATGTATTCCGCAGCCGGAAAGAGAAAGGAGGCGATAAGATGCACGATTACTTCTATCACAACCTTGGGCAGACTTTGACATTGACGGCAGCAGATGGCAGCGACCTGAATCTCCAGCCTACGGAAGAACTCGCCTTTGCAGGCGCACATCTTTACGCTTATTCCTATTTATATGATAAGAAAGTGGCTGCGACCAATAAGGATGTCAAGGCAACTTTCACCATAGATATGAAAGATAAGGACGGCGATGATATATACATGAATCTTTGGATGAAAGGCGAACCGGATCGTGAAGTCTTTACGGCTTTGGCGCCAATGACCGAAGGGCTAAGCCGTACACCGAATATGCCCTATAATATAAAGGAGCAGCCGACGCTGACATTTGTTGCCCGTCAGCATGGAGAAGCTTGGAATCGTCCTTTTGTCTCGATATATGAACCGAGTACGAAAAAGGAACCGTCTGCTATTCAGTCCGTCTCTTACTTTGATGCAGAAGGAGCAGGTTTGGAAGATTTTGCCGGAATCTGTGTGAAAAGCAAAAACGGACGTATAGATCATATCTTCTCTCTATCTGATGCTGCACAAACCGCTACTTATCAAGGAATGAAAGTGAAAGCGGATTATGCTGTTATTAGCAATGAATATGCAGGAAACCGGACGTTGTTTTTAGGGAATGGAACCCAATTGGTTGCACCCGGGGTAATGATTCAGACCGACAATGCCGCTAATGTATTGCTCGAAAAGAAAGAAGGGAAATGGTATATTATTTCTTCTGCTCCCTGTACGGTTGTTATCGGCGATAAGAAGATAAAACCCGATGCTGCGTCGGAGCCTATGTTGTTGCGTATCTGATGTTTCATTGGTAATAAAGAAAAATTGTATATCTTATCCGTAGTATGGTATATTATGGCCTAAGATGGAAATTGTTGCAATAAAAAACAAAAAAAGCGTGTTTAAACGTTTTTAATACTATATTTTTTCTAATTTTGTGGCTTTCTGTCCAAGTAGTATATAAAATGGACAGTAAGCCCTTTTTTGTGGGTAAATATTTAGTGGGAAATATTTAGTGGGAAATAAATGATGGTATATGTGATGAGAAATGGTCGCAGGGTAATAGCTGCGTTATCATTTCTGTTATTATGTTGTGGTGTACATGTGCACGCACAACGGGTGGCTGTAAAGACAAATGCATTGGGTTGGCTGACCGCCAGTCCGAATGTAGAAGCAGAATTTGTATTGGGTAGTCATGTCTCCTTGAACATGGGGATTGCTGCGAACCCAATCAGTACAGACAACTTTAAAACGACTTTCACGCATTTTCAGCCTGAAGTTCGTTACTGGCTAAATCGTCCGATGGTGAGTCATTTTCTTGGAATCACCGCTTTCGTGAATAATTTTGATATGATGGTAAAAGATGTGCATCACAAAGGCGATGCATACGCCGCTGGTTTGACCTATGGATACGCATGGGTGCTGGGCGATCATTGGAACATCGAAGCAACTGCCGGAGTGGGTGTGTTGCGCTACCGTCAGTTTAAGTATGATAAGGGTACTCCGAAACCGGGTGCGGTCAACGATAGTAAGACCACCATTGCACCTGTCAAACTGGGGGTATCCTTTGTTTATATTATTCGATAACGAACATTAGCTAGTCAGAAAAGAGAATGAAAATCAATTTGAAACGTGATAGATTAACAGGTATACTTCTCGTGGCGATGATGTTCGTCGGTATGAATGTATCCGCCCAACGGATCCGCGTGCAGGGGCATATCACAAACCCGCAGGGAAAAAGTGTTCCGAATGTAAATGTGTTGAATCCGGTCAATGACGAACGTATAGAAATGTCCGACGAGGATGGTCGTTACAGTGTCTTGGTTGAGAAAAACGGCTCGTTGAAGTTTACATGTGTCGGTTATGAAGACAAAACAGTGAAGGTGGCAGGAAAGCAGATTCTGAATGTAGTATTGAAAGATGCCGTCATCGAACTGGACGAAGTTACGATTACTTCCAAAGTGAAGGACAAAGTGATTCCGGAACCTACGGACATCGAAATCAAAGGTAATTATTTTCATCTGAAAACCCGTGTCCCGGTGCCTAAGGAGATGTTTAACTCACATCGTCGCTTGGTATTGCAGCCTTCCATTTATGATGTGACACTGAAAAAGCGTCTGTTGATGCGTCCTGTTGTATTCGACGGGGATACTTATAATACAACGCAAAATCGAATGTACGATTATGATATGGATAAAGATCCTTTGCACGATTACATCCGTGTGAAAACTACTTCTTCACGCAAGGGGGATATTATTGCTTACCATGATTCTATCTATATAGAATATCTGCAACATGACTACCGTGCAGATGTGCATCTGGCGATGGAAAATTACCGGAATATCATTTATCGTGACTCTTTCTCCATTGCACGCGGAACGGTCAACCCGCTTCGTTTCTTGGAGTATAAATTCTCCGCTTTCAGTCTGACGGACGAGAAATATCTTCCGAAACCCGTGATGCAGTTGCGGGATACGAAAGGTGAGGTAAACTTAACCTTCCTGGTAGGTAAAGCCGACCTGGATGATAAGAATCCACAAAATCAGGTGGAACTGAACCGATTGAATCAGGAATTGCGTGGTATTGAGACGAACCCGGATGCCTCTTTGAAGAGTTTTCATATTACGGGGGTGGCTTCGCCGGACGGTTCTTACGCGACGAATCTTCGTCTGGCAAAATTGCGTACGGATAAAGCCCTGGAACGTATACTGGCACAACTGGACCCGGAAACACGTAAACTGTTGGAGGTGAAATCGGATGCATCGGTTGCCTCTTGGAAGGAGGTAGCTGAATTGCTGAAAAAAAACTCCAAGCCGGAACTGGCTAAAGAAGTAGAGGACTTAATCAAACAATATGCAGCTACTCCTTACCGGTTGAATGGGGTCTTGAAATCGAAACCTTTCTACAAGGAACTTGCGGCTACTTATCTGCCTAAATTGAGAAAGGTGCAATATACGTATGGTTATTCAATCTTCCGTTCTTTGACGGACGACGAGATTAGAGAACTTTACAGAAAGAATCCGAAGGAACTGACCCGTTTCGAATATTACCGTATGATTACGACAGCAAAAACTCCCGACGAAAGGGAAAAGTATTGTAGGGAAGCTCTTGAACTTTATGATAACTTTACGTATGCAGCCAATGAACTGGCAGTGGCAACGATACAGAAAGATACTCCGGATTCACGTATTCTCGAACCGTTTGTCAGTAAATCGGCACCGGCGGAGTTATTGTCCAATCAGGCTATTGCCTTGCTGCATGAAGGGAAATATACAAAAGCAGATTCAGTCTTGACCTTGGTTCCCGAAGAAGCGGTTTCTGAAGATTTGCAGGCCATTGTTCAGGCATTGGCCGGTTATTATAATGATGCTTTCGAAAAGGTGGCGGCTACCAGCCCTTTCAATGAGGTGGTGATGCTGCTGGCAATGAAGAAGAATCAGGAAGCATGGGATAAGATTTCTACCATGGATGTAGAGACCGCCCGCGAATATTATATAAAAGCGATTGCCGCCAACCGCCTGGAGAAAATAGGTGATGCGATTATGAGCATTGAGAAGGCCCTTGAACTTGATCCTTCCTTATTGGAAGTAGCGAAGGTGGACGGTGATATTATTGACTTGCTGCCGGAAGAGCAGAAAATTAAATAATGATATATACAACAAGAGTAAACGATGAATATCTTCAGAATCAACAATAAATATGTAGCAGTGGCAATCTTCCTGATGCTTGCTGTTACCTTACAGGCACAGGATTATGGTGCATTGCAATATATGTTACAGAAACGGCCTGCAAATGAAAAGTTCGAGAGCAATAAATTCAATGAACATCTCTTTTTCTCTGCCGGAATAGGGCCATACAGCTTGTTAACAAGTGGAGATAGTCAGGATGGAATGGGAATGACCGCCCATCTCTTTATGGGAAAGTGGATTACTCCGGTTCATGGACTTCGGATAGGGGTGAATTTAGGTTATCTGCCGTCGAGTATCTACGATTCTAAAATAAAAATGGGTGGCGGCAGCCTGGACTATCTGTTGAATATGTCCTCCCTGGCATACGGATACAATGCAAACCGTTGTTTTGAGTTAGTAGGGATTGCAGGTATAGAAGCCGGTTATTCTAAGGTGGGCGACAATAGCGATCGTTCCGAAAAGTATCCGGATTTGAAAGGCGGCGGTCAGCTTTATTACGGCGCTCATCTCGGTTTACAGGGAAATGTACGTCTTTCTTCTACATTGGATTTGTTTGTAGAACCGCGGATCGGATGGTATAATGACGGTTTTGCGTATACGGAAAGTTGGAGAAACTATAAAATGGCTGGTTCGGTTCTGGTAGGTCTGACCTATATGCCTGCTGCTCCGATGGGAACTAAGATTCATTTCGATGATTTCGATAAAAGTTCCTTCCTGAATCATATGTTTATCTCTTTATCCGGTGGTATCAGTACACTGAAAGTTCCGGGAATCAAGAATACGATTAAAGGATTAGGTCCCCAGTTCTCTGCCGGAATCGGTAAATGGTTCAGTCCTTCTTCCGGTCTGCGTTTGTCCGGGACGGTTGGACTTTCAGACACCCCTTCGGGCAGTGCAAGCGGCTACTTTAAACATGTCGATCTGCATGCGGACTATCTGTTGAATATCAATAATGTTCTTTGGGGATATGATGAAGACAGAATATTTAGTCTGATCGGTATTGCCGGAGTTAACCTGGCAGGTACGAAAGGAGTGGATAAAACCGCCAAGTATGCTCCGGGAATAGGAGTCGGTGTGCAAGGAAGTTTCCGTATCAACCGTTCTGTGGATTTATTTATAGAACCTCGCCTCAATGTGTATAATAAGAGATATGCAGGAGGTCGCGGAGTAGGTGGCAATACGGATCAGCTCGGAGAGTTGAATTTTGGTTTGACTTATCATACGATTGACCGTGCGGCACGTCCGAAGAACGGATTCTCAAGCAATCACATCGCAGACAATCTGTTTATGACTTCGGGAATCGGTGTGCAAATGTTCCTGAATAAGACGAATCTTGAAAACCTTGGTTCTTTAGGTCCGCAGGCTTCTGTCTCTATCGGTAAGTGGTTGAGCCCTTATTCCGGTTTGCGCCTGGTGGGTACGGGTGGATTCTTTACGAACTATGTAGTTCCGGGAAGTGTTAAAGCGGGCAAACTTAGACATGCCAGCGTCAGTGGTGGTCTTGATTACTTGTGGAACATAACGTCTACCATGAGTGGATATAATTCCGATCGTATCTTTGATTTAATAGGTTCGGTAGGTGTCAACCTTGCTTATACTTCCAAATCAGACCATAAGTTCCAACCGGGTATTAATGCAGGCATACAGGGATTATGGCATGTGAATGATTTTCTCGGTTTGTACATTGAACCGCAGATTCGCTTGTATGGAGATAAATTCATTGAAGGTAATCTGGGCTTTATGCAGAAAGACGTAATGGTAGGAGTCAATGCAGGTTTCCACTATCGCTTTGTTCCTTATTCAAAAGCAGCCAATCGCAGCGTGTTTGGTCAGGATGACAAGCGTTACTTCATCTCCGGTGCACTTGGATTGGGTAGCTTGCTCGTAGCCAACAAAGATTTGGTGAAGAATGCAGGTGTAGAAGCAAAAGGAAGCATAGGTAAATGGTACACTCCGTTATCTGCATGGCGGGTAAATGGAACAATTATGTACAAGGCCAAAACGTCGTCGAAGATGAATCTTCATTATGCCGGTTTGGGTATGGATTATATGATGAGTCTGGCCACATTGGCAAAAGGATACAGCCCCGACCATGTGATAGATGTTGTTCCTTTTGTGGGAGTTACGGCCGGACTGGTACGCCGTTACGGTAAGTTCCGAGCAGTGCCGGGACTGGATGCCGGTGTGCAGGTAAAGCTGAAAGTGGCTTCTTCTTTGTATCTGTATGCCGAACCTAAAGTCGGTATCCGTACCGATACATACGATGGCTCCGAACAGGGAAGACCTGACCGCGTAGCTTCCATGGTAGGTGGATTATTGTACAGATTCAAGATGCCTACTTTCCAATAAGAAGAAAAATAAGAAATCGAATAAAAAGGGTTGCGCAATACCGGATTAGTGATTGTGCAACCCTTTTTGTATTCCATTTCCAAGAAATTACGGTTACATAAACGTTACATTAATATTACTTCCATTTCTACCTGATAATGAATAAAATGAATCTTTAGAATTCATTTTCTCCCTTGCTATTCTCCTCTACTTTTGCTCCAGAAATTAAAACGAAAACGTATGAAAACGATTACTGAAGCAATATCGAAACAAAGTTCAAACAGAAGATTAGCCGATTTCCTCTTTATTCTATGGGCAGGTGGAGCAGCCCTTCTTTCTTACTCACTGGTTTATACATTGCGCAAACCTTTCACAGCTGCTACTTTTGACGGGATAGAAGCATTCGGCTTTGATTATAAAGTACTGGTTACTATCATTCAGATAGCAGGTTATCTGATAGCCAAGTTTATAGGTATCAAGTTGATTTCCGAATTGAAGAGAGAGAATCGCCTGAAGTTTATACTCGTTTCCATTGCCGTAGCGGAATTGTCATTGGTTGCGTTCGGAGCACTTCCCACTCCTTATAATATGTTTGCCATGTTCTTCAATGGATTGTCATTGGGCTGTATGTGGGGAGTTATTTTCAGTTTTATCGAAGGTCGCCGCACTACGGATATTTTGGCCAGTCTTTTAGGAATCAGTATTGTTATCAGTTCGGGAACGGCAAAATCCATCGGATTGTTCGTTATGAATACATTGAACGTCAGCGAATTTTGGATGCCGGCACTTATCGGTGCTTTTGCACTTCCTTTATTGGCTCTTTTGGGATATAGCTTAACCCGTTTGCCACAACCTACGGCACAAGATATAGAACAAAAAAGTAGTCGTGTAACTCTGAATGGCAAGCAACGGAAAGAACTGTTCATCGACTTTATGCCATTTCTTGTATTATTGTTTGTAGCTAACCTAATGTTGGTAGTGCTTAGAGATATTAAGGAAGATTTCCTGGTGAAGATTATTGATATGAACGGACAGTCCTCATGGATGTTTGCGCAGGTAGATACAGTCGTTACATTAATAATTCTGGCGTTATTCGGAGCGATGGCCTTTGTGAAAAGTAACATAAAAGTTTTGGTTGCCCTGCTGGGATTGGTCGTACTTGGGACAGCCACCATGAGTTTTATATCTTTCAATTATGATTCTCTGCAATTGGATGCAATCACCTGGCTGTTTGTCCAAAGTCTCTGTCTGTATATTGCCTACCTCTGTTTTCAAAGCATTTTTTTCGACCGCTTCATCGCTTGTTTCAAGATAAAAGGAAATGTCGGTTTCTTCATTGTGACCATTGATTTTATCGGATATACGGGAACTGTACTTGTCTTGATGTTCAAAGAATTTGCCCATGCAGACATAAACTGGTTGGAATTTTATAATATATTATCCGGTTACGTAGGACTGATCTGTACGGTTGCTTTCACCTGCTCCATGATTTACCTGATACAGCGCTATAAAAAAGAGAAACAACTGAAGAAAGCGAAAGAAGCCGAAATGAGCAACGGGATAAAATTTACGGGAGAAGGTATGGAGCCAACTACTTTTTCACAAATTTGATAAAAGGTGGACGATGAAAATAATAGGACTATATTTGAAATTCTCCTTCCTTCTATCTCTAATACTAACGACTTCCCGGATAACGGCACAGAATCTGCCCGATGGCATACAATATAAAATCACCGGGCGTCTATTAATGGATGGAGGAGTGTATCTGAAGAATCCGAATAACTTTGGCAACGGCACGGAATTTAATGACCTTCGCATCGGTGTAAAAGCTACCTATCAGAACTGGGGAATGAAACTGGAAATGGGATATGCCGGAAACAAAGTAGCCATCAAAGATGCTTTTGCCACCTATTCCTATAAGAATAGTTCCATTCAGATAGGACAATTCTATGAGCCATTCAGTCTCGATATGATTTGTAGTACATTTGATCTTCGCTTCAACCAATCTCCGGGAGCTGTGCTGGCATTGACAAATAGCCGACGTATGGGAGTAGCCTATTCCTATCGTACCCAATATTACTATCTGTGTGGCGGATTCTTTACCGATAATGATTTGAGCAACCTGAAAAACGCATCGCAAGGATATGCCATTGACGGACGTTTGGTTTACCGTCCACTTTATGAGCAAGCGAAACTGGTACATATAGGATTAGCAGCTATCCATCGTACACCGGACGGCACGCTTCCCGAAGATGAGAACAGGAATACGTTTACTTATAAATCTCCGGGCGTGAGCACGATTGATAATCGTACATTAATACAAGCAGATGTAGATCATGCAGCATCTCAATTTAAAATAGGAACCGAACTGCTAATTTACTATCATAAATTCTTTCTTCAGGGTGAATACATCCGCGCCCATGTAAAACGGGAAAAGGGTTTTGAGAACTATACGGCACAAGGAGCTTATCTGCAATGTTCCTGGCTATTGTTGGGACAGAATTATCTGTATGACGAAGAAGTAGCCTGTCCCGGAAGACCGGAAGGAAAAGCACTCGAACTATGTGCCCGTTTCAATTATCTCTCTCTGAATGATGCCGGAATAAAAGGCGGAACACAGAAAGACCTCTCCTTCGGATTGAATTACTATATCAATAAACACATTGCTGTCAAATTGAATTATAGCTACTTCATCCCCGGCTCGCATATCAAAGAGATCGAAAGCACAAACTTTAGTGTAGTACAGGGACGTTTTCAATTCATATTCTAGTACTTGGCAGTTCCGTTCGAATAAAGCTATAATAAAGAATAGGAAGGTGTATTGTATACTAGTTTTACTAAATGTTTCAAAGACATATCGAGAGCACTGCCGACTCAATATGCAGAACCGTATGTAAAAAGTAAAAAATAAGAAGACAGAAAAAACTGGAATGTTCTAGGTAAATCTCCTTTATTGTTCGTAATAGACAATAAAGGAGATTTTTTGCATTGGTTATTTTTTCTATAGTTTCTGTTACCAGTTTGCCAACCTGGGTGGAATAGAAAGTATAGTTTTAGAAAGAACTTCAATAAACAGAATAATTAAAATATAACATAGTTTAGTGATATGAATATAGTAGGAGTTTTATCAGGTAAAAGAAAATGTTTGTTAGCAATAGCTATTGCATTTTCGACATTCGGGAATGCCCAATTAGTAACCTATCCGGAAGGATTGAACACTGGTATGCCACATAATGATGATTATACAGTCAAAGTACGTGAAGCAGGCGGTGAATGGAAAGATGTATTCGAATATGAAGTCCAAGTAGATATGGATCGGGTACAATCTGCTTCAATGGTACAGTTTGATATAGGCAGTCCCGTAGAAGTGATGGTGAAAAAGAACAATGGCACCATTCAGGATGTGAAAATCCGTCCGTTAGCAATAGGTATACAACATACGGTAAACCACAATGCTATCTTTTTTACACTCACTAGACCTCAATGCCTGTCGATTGAGTTTAACGGTGATCGTTTGCATAATCTTCATTTGTTTGCTAATCCTTTGGAAACAGAAACTTATACTGAAAGCAGTGACAAAGTAATGTATTTCGGACCGGGTGTCCATCGTCCGAAAGATTTGCCGAACACACAGATACAGATTCCTTCCAATACTACTGTTTATTTAGCTCCCGGAGCTGTTGTAAAAGCTAAATTATTGATTGACAAAGCTGAAAATGTACGCATTGTCGGGCGTGGTATTCTCGACCATCCGATCCGTGGAATAGAAGTTACTCATTCTAAAAATATATGGATTGACGGTATTACAGTTATAAATCCAGATCACTATACAGTATTTGGTGGTGAGTCTACAGGGTTGACCATCAATAATTTAAAGTCTTTTAGTTGTAAAGGATGGAGTGATGGCATAGATCTGATGTGTTGCAGTGACGTATTAATAGACAATGTTTTTATGCGGAACAGTGATGATTGTATTGCCATCTATGCCCATCGCTGGAACTATTACGGAGGAAGTCGTAACGTGACTTTACAGAATTCAATCCTTTGGGCGGATATTGCTCATCCGATCAACATTGGAGGACACGGTAACCCGGACGATAAGGCTGGAGAGATTCTTGAGAATATAACTGTCCGTAATGTCGATATTCTGGAACATGATGAAGATGATCTTCTTTATCAGGGCTGTATGGCAGTGGATTGCGGTGATAAAAACTTGGTACGCAAGGCATTATTTGAGGATATCCGTGTAGAGAATATCCAGGAGGGAAGATTGTTTCATATTAATGTTCGTTTCAATTCAAAGTATGATAAGCAACCCGGCCGGGGAATTGAAGATATTATTTTTCGGAATATCATTTATAATGGAGTAGGGGAGAATCCATCTCTATTGAAAGGGTTTGATAAAGAACGTTCCGTCAAGAATATCATCTTCGATAATGTGATTATCAACGGCATGAAGATGAAAAATATAGATGATTTTATCACGAATGAATACATAAAGAATATCACAGTCAAATAGCATAATCTGGTATATGAAGTATGAATGGAAAAATCTCTTTGTATTAGGTGCAAACTTCTTTTCTTCTAATATCAAACTTTCTTTAGGTTAAACATAAACTATAAATGCAAGTTTCATTTATATAATTAGAACTTGCAATTATATAAATGAAACTTTCGTTTTTATAATCAAAGCTTGCAATTATAGATTTCTATTAGATAAGAGTAACTTTAGTATTAGAAGGAAAGAACTTTGCAATAGGAAGATAATAACTTATCTATTAATAGATGAGAGCAAAGCTGCACTGGAATCAGAATTAAGGAGTCTGGAAGAGAACCATGAGTATAAATACAAGAGTTTTATTCCCGGGTTTATGCTAATCAAAGTAAATGTTTCATTCACTTTGAACTCCTTTTTATTACTAAATACTATCTTTGCTTATCACTTGTATAAAAAACGAATCGCACTATGATTAACAAAATTATATGGATTATTGGGATTGTATGGATTGGGAATATTCAAAATGGAGTGCAAGCGCAACGACGTAACTTTATCCATCCCGGAATCACCTATACCCAAGGTGATTTAGACCGGATGAAAGCTATGGTCAAGGCGAAACATGAGCCTTATTATTCTACTTTTCTGAAATTAAAGGAATCTCCCTATTCTTCACTCAATACGCAAGTTATCAATCGGGGAAAACAAATCAGAGAAGGACGTTTTAATGCTACTATCGGAGTAGATGGCAGGCGGGCACATGACTTAGCATTGCTTTGGCATCTGACGGGCGATGAGGCTTATGCCCGTAAAGCGGTCGAATATCTGAATGCTAATTCTTATTATACCAATACAAGTAGTCGTGGAACAGGACCATTAGATAACGGAAAGATTTACCTTTTAATTGATGCCGCCGAATTAATGCGTGATTATTCCGGTTGGAAAGTAGAAGACCAGCAACGTTTTAAAAATATGTTGGTCTATCCTGGATATAGCAATACGGAAGATTTCTCTTCCAAATATGCAAATTACTGGGATGATTCAAAGAACGGAGTTACATTCTATTGGAATATTTTTAATTTCGATGCCGCAAGGTTTGGTAATCAAGGACTTTTCGCTGCTCGTGGAATGATGGCAATGGGGATTTACTTAGATAACGAAGTAATGTATGACCGTGCTTACCGTTATTTATTGGGAATGAAGCATCGACCGGATGATTTACCTTATCCTTCAGGACCGACGGTCACTAGTAAAGAACCGATTAAGAAATCACCAACCATGCTTGATTATAAATTGGAAGGAAGAGAAAACAAGATTTCAGATTATGGATACGATGAACAGCTACAGTATTATATCTATCCAAACGGTCAATGTCAGGAGTCGAGTCGCGACCAGGGACATGTATTGGCAGGTATCCACAATTATGTAGCTATCGCAGAAATGGCATGGAATCAGGGAGATTCTTTGTATAATTGTCTCAATAACCGTTTGCTTCTTGGTTTGGAATGGAACTATCGTTATAACCTCTCTAAAGTCCAGACCTATGAAGAGCAAAAAGAGCCTTGGGAACCGACAAGTTATAGTAAGAATTCAAATGAAGTTACCTTTGAGAACGGAAAATTTCTCCAGATAAAAAGCCGTAGTGGACGTTGGGAATCCGTAGCCGTATCTCCTCACGGACGTGGAGACGTAGCAGGTAGTGGCGGAACTCGTGAAATGGCATTGGCGCATTATGCAGTACGTGCTGGATTGCCGGAGAACAACTATACCTGGTTGAAACGTTACCGTGATTATATGATAGAACATCACGGTTGCGAAAACTGGGGGATAGCACCCAACTGGTTTTATGAATGGACTGGCTGGGGAACATTGACCAAGCGATTGACTCCCTGGATGGCAGGCGATCCCGTTTCTTTCTCTACGGGAAAGCGTGTATCAGGAATTCATTTGCTACCTAGTGAAATATCGGCTGCCGATTACGATTATTATTGTCTTGCGGAAGATCCCGAAGGGCATACCTATCACAATGTAGGAAAGAAACGTGGCAACGAATACAGACCTGACGGAGCAGTAGAGCTACGAAAAGAAGAAGATAATTACGTCGTTACCCAAATAGAAGATGGAGAATGGATGAATTATACTGTAAGTATTCCTACCGATGGAGATTATACCGTTTATCTTGTTTATCAATCAAAAGGAAATTCTTTATTGTCCGTAGCTTCTGATTCAGAAGTAAAGACAGAACCCATGCAATTACCCAGTTCTATACAATGGACGGAAAGAGAAATAGGAAAACTCACTCTTCCCGCAGGAGCTTGTGTACTTCGTTTACAGATAGAGCAAGCCGGAGATAAACTCGAAATTCAGAAAATAATAGTAAAGTAGGATAAGGGGATTTGATTCTTCGTTCGTACTTAATAATAGTACTACAAAAAAAGATGGCCATGAAAATTCGAATATGTTTGTTAATCATACTAATGGGATTATTGTATCCGGGTTATATTAGCTCGCAAGAATCCCCTTATGTATTCCGCCAGATTGGAGTTGTCGAAGGATTACCGGATAACTATGTAAAAAGCGTTTTCCCCATTCCCGACGGACGTATCGGTGTGCGAAGTACTGTGTTATTAAGCCTGTATGACGGTGCGAACTATTCAAATTTCCCTTTCAATATTCATGGCGAATATTCGATAGCATATAACCATATTATTCCCGAACAATATATTGATGCCGACAAACGTTTGTGGATGAAAGAACGCAAGAGCCTACGCGTCTTCGATTTGACTACCGAACAGTACATCTATAACGTAGATTCTTTATTTCAACAATTCGGCTTAAAGGATAAAGTGGCGGACCTGATTATTGATTCAGAGAAACATTGTTGGTTTCTGACGCCGGGTTCCTCTGTCTATATGTACGATGCAGAGACAAAATCAATCGAACAGGTTTGTAGGAATGATGAGTTTATGGAATACTATGGAGGATTACTCGGAGTAGAAAGTCATGGAAAATACAGTTGGATGGTTCATCAGAAAGGGGCTATCCGTTGCTACGATTTAGAAAAGAAACGTTTCGTGCATCAACTTGATTTCCTGAAAGACCAACTGAAACCGGATGACCGTGTGGTTTTGAAGATACTCGATAATGGTGACTTTTGGTTGATGTGGGATCGTGGAGTAGGCTATTATGATGTCTATAATAAAAAATGGAACCAAATTTCAGGTATCCAACTCGGACACTATTCATGGTTTACTTCTATGGATGTGGATAAAGGTGGAAATGCATGGGTAGGAACCGTTATCGATGGATTCTATGTCATTGATATGCACAATTTCTCTGTAACCCGGACACTGGATATTCCTTTATTATCAGGTAATACAGTACGAAACGGTATTCAAAGCATCTATTGCGACCGGGAAAATAATTCCGTTTGGATAGGACTTTATAATCAGGGAATGTGTTATTATCATCCCAGCATGAATAAAATAGTGCTGTACAATAAGAAGATGATAAATGGCGACTGGAAAGGAGAGGAAATCCGCTGTATGCTCGAAACATCTAAAGGAGAAATTCTGATGGGTACTACGCAGGGTGTCTATCGCTATGAACCGGAGACTAAAAGCATGAACAGATTCTATCATGAATTCAGTCAGAAGAATTGCCGTGTACTTTATGAGGACAGCAAGAAGCGTGTTTGGGTCGGAACATACCACGATGGGCTCTACTGCATAGATCATGGAAAGGTACAATCTTACGATTATCCCGATACGGATTATCAGAATGAATTGGATTTCAGTAATATCCGTGTCATGGTCGAAGATTCTTCCGGTCGATTGTGGGTAAGTATATATGGTGGTGTAGGATTATTCAATCCTGAAAACGGGCAAATAAACTTATTGTCCGAACAGTTTCCCGAACTCAAAAAATATAAAGTAGCGAATGCATTGGCCATAGATAATCAATCCCGGTTGGTCGTAGGCAGTGATAACGGACTCTACATTTACGATCCTGCAACGAATAAAATATGGATACCGGAGGAAGACGGCCAGGCTAATTCTATTTTCAATCAGGGAAGTATCAAGTATAATCAGATACTCAAAGACCATGAGGGAACTTTATGGTTTGCTACACAATATGGCTTGAGCGTTTTGACTTACAATGGGCAAAGCTACACATTAGGGAAAGAAGAAGGTCTGTCTAAAGCTATCCTGAACGTAGTGGAAGATAAGAACCATGATATATGGATTTCGACAGTCACTTCTATTTATAAGATAAAAGTAGACAGAAGAGCAGATAAATACAGCTTTCATGTAATCAGCTGTCTGTCGGAAGATGAAATCCGTCAGGATGATTTATATAGTTTCCCTTCGTTAATGACCAGGGACAATCAGCTTTTCCTGGGGCTGATGAACGGCTTTATTGCTTTCTCACCAGAAAACATGATAGATAATCAGTGCCTCAATCGTCCTCTGTTTACCTCATTCCGCTTGTTTAATGTTCCGGTTGTTTCGGGCGAAATATATAACGGACGTGTCTTATTTGATAAAGCATTAAGTTATTCGGACGAAGTACAATTAAAATATGATGAGAACTATATCACACTTGAGTTTTCTGGTCTGAACTTCCCTAATCCTTCTCAAACCTCTTTCCGTTACCAACTGGAAGGATTTGACAAAGAATGGACGGAAACCCTTTTTGAGAATGGACAAGGACGTGTGGTCTATAATAATCTCCCTTCGGGCGAATACATCTTCCGTGTGTCCGCTGCCGGAAACGACCGGATATGGGGACCGGAGTCTGCATTCAAAATTGTAATTCATCCCCCATTCTGGGATACACTGGCCGCTCGTATTTTCTATGCAATTTTAGTTATTCTCTTAATCTTCGGGCTGATCTACGTAATAAACCGCCGCAACCGGCAGAAGATGATTCGTATGCAAGAAGAGGAAGCGTTGAAGCAGAAAGAAGAACTGGATCAGATGAAATTCCGCTTCTTCACAAATATAAGCCATGAACTCCGCACTCCGCTGACATTGATTATCACGCCATTAGACATGGTGATACGTCGATTGACAGACGATGCGATGAAAAAGCAACTGAATACCATCTATAAGAATGCTCAAAACCTATTGTCATTGGTGAATCAGCTACTCGATTTCCGCAAACTGGAAATGAAAGGAGAGAGGTTGCATCTGATGAACGGCGATATGGAGGAATTTATTGTTTCTGCCTATAACAACTTCATGCCAATGGCAGTAGAGAAGCACCTTAACTTTGTGAACCAATCTGAACATAGAGCGCTTTATATGTTCTTCGACCGGGATAAGGTACATAAGATTATGAATAATCTCTTGTCCAACGCCTTCAAATATACACCGCAGGGAGGCACAGTGAACTTACAGCTCGCGACAGAAGAGATAGAAGAAAGAAACTACGTGAGAATATCCGTATCTGATACTGGAATCGGAATATCCGAATCAGACCTTCCTTATATCTTTGACCGTTTCTATCAGGTAGGAAATGAAGGGGACGAAAAAATAGGCAGTGGCATCGGACTTCATTTGGTAAGGGAATATGTAAATATACATGGTGGCCGTATTAAAGTGGACAGTCAGATAGATCGTGGATCAGTATTCACCGTTTGGTTGCCGATGGACCTGAAACCGGAACCGAACGAACTGCCGGAAGAAATCATCGGAACGGAAACACCAGACATTAAAGAGAAAGAAACCACTACATCTACAGTCGATGATAACCTGAAGAAACTGTTGTTAGTGGAGGACAATCAGGAATTCCGTACTTTCCTGAAAGAACAGTTAGAAGATTTTTATCAAATCATTGAAGCGGCAGACGGCGAGGAAGGAGAGCGAAAAGCGATAGAGGAAAATCCGAACCTGATTATCAGCGATATTATGATGCCGAAAGTAGACGGTATCGAACTTTGCCGTCGGATCAAGACGAACGTGCAGACTTCCCATATACCTGTGATATTATTGACAGCCCGTACTGCCGATGATATCAAGATTAACAGCTATGAAGTAGGAGCAGACTCTTATATGTCGAAACCTTTCAACTTTGATATGCTGATGGTACGCATTGAAAAGCTGATAGAGCAGCAGGAAAAGAGAAAACAGGAATTCCGTAAAAACATAGAAGTAAATCCGAGTGCTATCACCATTACTTCAGTAGACGAACAGCTCATACAGAAGTGTCTGGAATACATAGAAAAGAACATGGACAATCCGGAATATGGCGTAGAAGAATTGAGTGGCGATTTGGGTATGGTGCGTATGAGCCTTTACCGTAAGCTACAATCCATCACCGGACATACACCGACAGACTTTATTCGCAGCATCCGTTTGAAACGGGCGGCACAATTATTACAAGGAAGTCAGTTGCCGATTGTTGAAATAGCGAACCGGGTAGGATTCAGTTCACCCAGCTATTTCTCGAAGTGTTTTAGAGAAATGTTCGGTATGCTTCCCAAGCAATATGCCGAGGAATCGGGAAGAAAAGAATGACATTGTGCTTGTGTTTGTAGTTTAATTATTACATTTGCGCTGAATAAGTGAGATAATTGTAAGATCTTGTTCACATTGGGGCAGAAGAAGTTTTATTTTATAATATATATTGATATGAAAGTATTAGTTTTAATTTTGTTGGTAGGAGGTTTGATGTTATCCTCTTGCGGAGGTAGCAGTTCAAAAAATAATGCAAATGTTAAGGAGGTAAATCCTGCAGATACCATCTATTTGGGAGACTTACGTGAAAAATTTGCAAATGATAGTGTTTTCTTTAAAATAGTGGCACCGGATTTGATGTTGATGGATTATCAGTATCTTTGGGCAGTAACAGAATCGGAAGCAGTAGAGAAAGGACTGACAAAAGAATACTATAAACGTGTGAAGAAAGAAATCACCGATACGAATGAAGCGATCAAAAGAGGTGTAATGAAAGGTGCGAACGTAAAACGTATACCGGATTTCCAGGCATCACAGGAAAATAAATAATGAATCCTTCCGGATGAAAGCTTTCATCCATGCAAATATAAGAACAGGGGAGTCGTCAAATGTAACGACATCCCCTTTTTTATTGGTGTAACGGTTAGATTTATCCCGATGAAATGGGAAGTTTTTGCAAAAATACACGCTTGTTACGATAGTTTTGTTATCTGTTACTTTTGTGGTATTTGAATTTGAAACTTGTTCCTACTTTTGTATCATCGTTAAACGGATAAATTTAATGCCATGAATAAACAGCAAGCTACATTTGACGACTTCTTCTCTGAATGCTATCTTAAATATAAGGAGTATATCAAGAACTATATCGCTATCCGCATTTGCCATCCGCATGAAGCGGAAGATTTGGCACAGGATGTCTTTGTCCGCTTATGGGAACACAGGGCATTCGTGAACAAAGATACAGTCTGGTCTTTGCTTTTTACCATCGCTCGCAATATAGTAACCGATAAAATCCGTCGTTATTATAAACAGGAAGATTTCGTCGCCTACATATATAATAGGATGGAAGACACCAGTCGGAATACCACAGAAGATACCATTCATTTTCGTGAACTAAAGAAGATGCATGACCAGGTTATGGAAGCTCTTCCTGTTAAACGCCGTCAGATTTATGAACTTAGTTTCAATCATGAACTCTCTTGTCCTGCCATTGCAGGAAAGCTGTCCTTATCTCCCCGTACAGTAGAATGTCAATTATTACTGGCTCGTAAAACGGTTCGTACTTATTTGAAAAATGAATTCTCCAAAGTCGGTTAAATACCAGATTCGGAAAAACACATATTAACTTTAACAATTTAATAGTATTATGGAAATTAAATCCAAATTCTTATGTTCAAAAGGAGTCGCATTGGCTTTCGCCATGCTGCTGGGTGGTTCGCCCGGTGTATTGCTCTATGCAAATGATTCTGTAGAAGAGAGTTTGATGGTAGTCCAGACGGGCCGCATCATCAAAGGACTTGTGACAGATGCGAATGGTGAACCACTAATTGGTTGTAATGTAGTGGTCGTAGGAAGTAATGCAGGAGTAATTACCGATATTGACGGTCGGTTTACGCTGAATATTCCTGCTGATGCCAAACAGATAAAAGTTAGCTATATCGGATATGTAGATCAGATTATTAACCTTCATGGCCGCTCTGATTTTAAAGTGGTATTAAAGGAAGATAATAATGCACTGGACGAGGTTGTTGTAGTGGGTTATGGCACGCAGAAAAAAGCGACGTTGACAGGGGCGGTAGAACAAATTGGTAGCCAGGTATTGGAAAGTCGTGCCATTACCAATGTCGGTGCTGCTCTGCAAGGAGCCACTCCGGGTTTGGTAGTCACTCGTTCTTCCTCACGTCCGGGTAATGAAGGTTTGAATTTCCAGATTCGTGGTCTGACATCTGTCAATGGCGGTAGTCCGTTGATTATTGTGGATGGAGTACCCGTATTGAATTCAGAGTCATTCCAAAATCTAAACTCGGATGATATTGAGAATATTAGTGTATTGAAAGACGGTTCAGCTTCCATTTATGGGGCGAAAGCAGCTAATGGCGTTATCTTGGTTACTACCAAAAAAGGTAAAGGCAAGACAACGGTTGATTATGGCTTCAATATGCGTTTCACTACCAATGGTATTATGGCTTTCTCTCCCAGTATGCAGGAATATGCTTCCATGTGGCTGGAAGCCAATAAAGAAATGCCGGAACATGACTGGTGGGGCTGGGGAGAAGAAAACCTGAAGAAGATGGCTCAAGGCATTGAAGGTATTTATGAGTCGACTGTAGCCGATTGGGGTACGATGTTCGTTGGTAATGCCAATCGCCTGGATGAATTGTTTGCCCGCCGTTATTCTTACCAGCATAACTTGAGTGTAGCAGGTTCTACGGATAAATCCGATTACCGCATTTCATTAGCTTATGCTGATAACCAGGCTAATCTGGCTACAGCCTATGACGGACAGAAACAGTTGAACTTGCGCTTAAACTACGGCATCAAATTGACTGATTGGTTCAAACTGGAGACTTTAGCCAGTATGATTAAAACAAATACCGAAACACCCACACATGGTATCGACCGTACACTTTACGGAAACGATGCTCCGTTTTTCCCGGCAAAAAATCCCTATGGACAATGGTACGCTAACTTCGGTAATGTAGGTGATCGCAATGCGGCAGCAGCTACAACGGATGGTGGACGTGACGAGAGAGAGAAGTTGACTACTCGTGTCGATTTTAAAGCATTGGTGGATATTTGGAAAGGAATCACTTTCGAGGGTACTGCTTCATTTCAAAATGAGGAATATCGCAGAGAACGCTATTCGCTTCCGGTACAGTGTTACAATTGGTTCGGCGAGCAGACGGCGAAGTTAGTATATGAAACAACACAAACCCTTAGTACTCCGCAAGATGTGCTGAATTTTAAAGATTCCCATCAGCCGGGATATTTGGTACAGGCAAATAATGCCCGGTATCAGTACTATTCAGGGTTATTGAAATATAAGCGTACATTTGCCGAAGTACATAATATAGATGCTATGTTCGGCATCAATGCCGAGAAATGGGTGACTAAGAAAGTTGTTACCGCCCGTGAGAAGTTTGAGGATGCCGGAATTTACGATTTGAATTTGGCTACGGGTACACAGGGTAACGGTGGAGGAAAGACTCATAATGGTACCTATTCATATATTGCCCGTTTGAATTATAACTATGCGGAAAAATATATGGTTGAATTGATGGGGCGTCGTGACGGAAATTCCAAGTTTGCTCCCGGTTATCGTTTCAAAAGCTTTGGTTCTGTCTCTTTGGGATGGGCATTCTCGGAAGAACAATTTGTAGAATTTTTAAAACCTGTTCTTTCTTTTGGTAAGTTGCGTTTAAGTTACGGTAGTTCGGGTAATGATGTCGGGCTGGGTGATTACGATTATGTGTCTACTGTCTCTCTTGGAACAGCCGGTTTTGGAACTATACCTGCCAATCAGGTATCTTCAGGTTTTGGCGGTTTAATTTCTTATGACCGTACTTGGGAGAAAGTTTCACAGAAAAACTTTGGTATCGATCTTAACTTTTTCGATAATCGTTTGAAAGCTACATTCGATTATTTTATAAAAGATAATACCGGTATGTTGGTAAATGTCACATATCCGGGTGTATTAGGAGGTAAAGCTCCTAAAACGAATAGTGGTCATTTGAATGTAAAAGGTTGGGAATTCACTATTGGATGGCGCGATCAGATTAAAGACTTTTCTTACTATGCCAACTTTAATATTGGTGATACAAAGAGTCTGTTGAAAGAGATGGAAGGAGCAGATTCTTATGGGGCTGGTTGGAATGCAGCCGTGAATGGGTATCCGTTGAATTCGTACTTTCTTTATCGCACAGATGGTTACTTTAAAGATCAGGCAGAAGTAGACCGCTATTATGCACTCTATGGAGAGGGTAAAGAAGATTTGACTGGTGTAGGAGCAGGAAGTGCAAGCCGGTTGCGTCCAGGTGATACCAAACGTTTGGATTTGAATGGTGATTATAAGATTTCCGGTGCAGGGAATGAGAATAGCGATTTGCAATATCTCGGTGACTCCAATCCACATTTTGTTTTCGGTTTCACACTGGGAGGATCATGGAAAGGTATTGATGTGAACGCAATGTTCCAAGGTGTCGGCAAGCAGTATGTTATCCGTAATGACTGGATGGCTTATCCTTTTCAAACACGTACTGCCAATCAGAACCCGACATATTTGGGAAAGACATGGACAGAGAGCAATCCGAATGCTGAATTCCCTCGCTTGACTACCAATGCGAATCTCGCACGCTGGAATTATCAGAATAACGACTTTATGATGCAGAATAACCGCTATATCCGTTTGAAAACATTAATAGTCGGCTACACATTGCCGCAGATATGGACTCGCAAGGTGAAACTGGAAAAAGTACGTGTTTACTTCTCTGGTAATGATTTATGGGAAGCTACCAGTATTCGAGACGGTTTCGACCCGGAAATGGGAGCAGCCTCCAACAACAGTGGATACCCGTTTGCACGTACTTGGTCGTTCGGTCTGAACATCACTTTATAGTAGCTATGGAAAATTAAATACAGAATAGAAGATATGAAAAAGATAACGAACTATATATTAATTTGCACCTGCGCATTGGGATTTTCTTCATGCGTGAATACGTTCCTTGACTTGGAACCACTGGATGCCAAGACAGATGTGATTTATTTCAAAACTCCGGAGCATTTCCGTGAATATGCTAACGGGCTTTACGGGCAATTATTGGGATGGCAGTCTTCCTATGGAAGTATATTCGATCACATGGATGCGGCATCCGATCTTTCTACTTGTTTCAGATATTCGTATGGTGTGGGGACCGGTGTGATGGGAGTTCCTAATGACGATAGCCGTTGGGGTAATTGCTATGGTAATATTCGTGCCACTAATCACATGTTTGAAAGAGCAGTTTCTTCCTATACAGGTAATTTAGCGGATATTAAAAAAGAATTAGCCGAAGGTCATTTTTTCCGTGCCTATAACTATTTTTACTTATTGAAGTTTTTTGGTGGAGTGCCTGTCGTTACGAAAGTTCTCGACGTGACTTCACCGGAGTTATATGGAAAACGTAACAGCCGTTATGAGGTTGTCAACTTGATTCTTTCCGATTTGGATGAGGCTATTGCAGGGTTGCCGTTGGAACAGAATATAACCTCTGCCGACAAAGGTAAAATCAGCAAACAGGCTGCACAGGCATTTAAGGCTCGCGTGTTACTTTATGAAGCTACCTGGCGTAAGTACAATGGCACTTCTACTGATTTTGAAGGTTCTGCCGGTCCGGCTTCCGATCAGGTAAATACTTTCTTGGAAGAATCTGTTCAACTATCCGAAATAGTGATGGGGGATGCTGCTTATTCTCTTTGGAATTATAATAATGTAGCAGCAATGAAAAATTTGAGTAGCCGTTATCTGTTTAATATTGAAGAAGAAGCTAGCAATCCTGCCGGTGCAGGAAGAGCGACGAACAAGGAATTTATCATAGCTTCTGTATATAGTCAGGAAACGCGTAAAGGACAGGTTGATTTGAATCAGGTGATTTATACGGATATGCGTCCCAGCCGGAAATTGATTGATATGTTTTTATGCACTGACGGGCTTCCGGTTAGCATGTCCGATAAGTTTCAGGGGTATAAGAATCCGGGGGATGAATTTCAGAACCGGGATTTCCGTTTGACTTCTTATGTGGGTTCATATTCAACGAGCCTGACAGTTGAGAGCTGTGGGTATGGTGTTTCTAAGTTTGCTATTACTGATATTCAACGTCAAAGTAAAGATGAATCGGCTAATTATCCGGTACTTCGGTTAGCAGAAGTATACCTGAACTATGCCGAAGCCGTGATGGAACGCTATGGTGAAATATCAGATGACCAGTTGAATAAGTCGATAAATAAAATCCGTGCCCGTGCGGGAATTGCTAACCTAACAAATGCATTGGCAAAGCGAATTCAGGAAGGAGTGCCGGCAAATGCGACTAAGACAGTCAATCAGGTAATGTTGGATGAGATCCGTCGTGAACGTGCTTTGGAACTCTATATGGAAGGTTTCCGTTGTGACGACCTGAAACGTTGGGGCATTGCGGAGAAGAATCTGAATGAGTCTCGTTGCGGTGCGGTAGTAGGTAATGCCAGCTATCCGACAGCATTTGTAGACGAAAACGGGAACGCTACCAGTGCTTTCAATTCGGCTATCTTTACGAAGGGGACGGAAGAAGTGGAAACAGGTAAAGGCAAATTACCTTGTGTAGTGCTCCTCAAATCATCCACTAAGGGAGATTATTTGTGGGCGATTCCAAGAAATCAAATCAACCTGAATTCAAATCTGGTACAAAATCCGGGATATTAATCATTCAATCGTTTAACGTATAATACCATAGATTATATGAAGTTTTTATTCAAATATACATTTCACTTGGCAATACTTGCTTGTGTTTCCGCACTTTTCTCCGGTTGTGAGCAAGACCCCAAGTATAGAGTTTATGATTATCCCGTGCCAGTAGTGGAGAGCATTTATCCTACGGACGGATATGTCACTACACAGGTAGTTATTACGGGAACCAATTTTGGTGACCGTGCTGAAGCAGTGAAAGTTTTCTTCGGTGAAGCCCAATCCAATAAAGTGCTCGATTGCAAAAATAACCGTTTGGTAGTGGAAGTGCCGGAAACTGCAGTAACAGGCAATCTGTCTTTACAGATTTATAATAAAAAGGTGGAGAATATCGGTCATTATACAGTACTGCCTACACCGCGTGTCATTACAGTGACTTCTGATAGTGAAGACGGTGAAGGGGTAGCCGATACGGGAGACAAGGTCACTATAACAGGTGAGAACTTTGGTACGGATCCATCTGATATTTCTGTCAGCTTCAATGGAACACCGGCTGAATTTGAACTGGTGGATGAGTCTACTATTGTTGCGACAACTCCTGCAGATTATAAGACAGGTAATGTGACTGTAACTATTCATGGATATACAATGACAGGTAGTGCAATGTTTAATCCTAACTCAAAGGGTGATGTAACAGTGCTTTACCTTCAAAACTACAAGCAGCCGTTTGCCAAGGCAAATGATGAAAATTGGAAGAATGGTGAATGGTGGACTCCGGCAGTATGGAATCAGAATAAGGCATCTTTCAATGCAAAAAACAATACTACTGTTACCGGAATGCAGTATAAAGCAGCAGAGGGCTTCACATTAGCGTTCCAGAATGGATGGGAGAAGGAAGCTTATACGAATGGAAAAATATGGCAAGTTGCTACACTTCGTCCTGGTAAATACAGACTGGAAGTTACTTATGCCTATACGATGGTAGTAAGTGATGCGGGGAATTTTATTTCTGCATTGATGGCCAAAGGAAATAGTGAGAGTGATATACCGAATGTAGCTGATATTGAGCAATTAAATGGAGTTTGTGCGATCTATGACAAAGCTGGAACAAATGATGACTCGGGTGTTTTGGTAACCCCTTCATTTGAAGTGACGGAGACAACGGATGTTGTCATTGGATTCCTGACTTCTCTGGCTAAAGGTAATTCATACTTTAAGGTGACAGAATTGAAATTGATTCTTGAATGATGTGGAAAAAGAAAAAAGAGTAATTCATCGTGATAATATAATTAAGATTATGAAGAAAATATATAACTATCTGTTTCCCGTTTTTCTTTCGCTTTTCGCATTAGCTGCTTGTGACGAGGATAACGAAGAAATTGTTTCAATGAGTTACACTGATCCTGTGGCGACTGTAACAAAGATAGATCCCGTAGAAGGATATGTTGGGAATGAGTTTACCGTAAGTGGCAGTGATTTTGGTATCATAACAGAAGATGTGAAAGTATTTATCGGTTCCCAGGAGGCAGTAGTAGTCTCCTGCGCCGATGATGCTATCCTTGCGAAAGTGCCGGAATCGGCAACAAACGGAAAGATAACCGTTGAGGTTTTCGGGCAACGTGTGGAGACTGATCTAGTTTATCGTGTACTTGGTAAGCCGGGTGTCAGCGTAGTGAAACCTTCTTATGGTTTTCCGGGTGCCAGTATCGTTTTCGAAGGACAAGAATTTGTTTCTTCTAAAACACTGTATACTTTGACTTTCGGGACTTCCACAGACAAGGCAGAGATTGTGGGTACACCTATTGATACCGAATTTATGGCCAAAATTCCCGAGACAGCTGTCAGTGGAGTTATGACACTTATTATGGCAGAACAAACGATTGATTTGGCTTCTTATCCTTTCACTGTGTTGAAGCATGCAACGCTTGATACTCCTAAGGAAGACGAACCGGTTCCATCAGGTTTTGCTGGCAGTAAATTTGCAATAACAGGAACCAATCTTGTGCAAGAATTGCTGGATAAGTCTGTTGAAGGGTTGGAGCCTTTGAAAGTAACTTTCTTTAAAGCTGGCGGAGAACCTGTAGAAGCTGCAATAGATACAGATAATTTGACGGATAAGAGTATTCCACTCACTGTACCTGCTTCGTTGGAAGCCGGAGATTATACAATAACTGTCATTACTCCGTTTGAAGCTATCGGGACACAGTTGAAATATACGGTATTACCGATGCCGACAGTAACAGGCATTTCAACGAAAGCCGGATACATTAATGCGGAAGTAACGATCATTGGTCAGAACTTTGGTACGAAAGCTGAAAATATTCAGGTCTTTTTCGGAGAAACAATTTGTGATAAAGTGACACTGAATGATAAAGGTAATATCGTAGTGAATGTTCCCAAAGGAGTTTCATCTGAAGCTCCGGTGAAGATTAAACTGATAATTCAGGGTAAGGAAATAGAGATGGGCGAATCGGGCACATTTGAGGTTTGGGAAACTCCGGAAATCACTTCTGTTGAAACACCGTATATTTATCCTAATGGCACATTAGTAAAAGCCGGACAGGAAATAACATTTACAGGAAAAGGTTTTGGAACGGATAAGAATTCTGTTACAGTTACTTTTGAGGGAATATCCGTACCCGTTACGGTTAAAGAGATTACTACGACTTCTATTACTGTAACGGTTCCGCAAGGTTTCAATGGTGGAAAAGTAACAATGGTGTTTGAAGGTATTGCACAACCCGTAGAGAGTGATATGTTACAACCTCTGCCGGTGGATGGAGATATTTCTCAATATGTACTCATGAACTATAAACAGCCTTTTGAATATGTAAAAGAAGGTGGGGATAAAGGATTCCATAAAAAAGGAGAGTGGGCAAAAGCTGCTTATTGGATAGTTCAGAACTCTAACTTGACTGCTGGTGAAGGAGGTGCTGCTGTTGATTTGGCATTTAAAACGAAATATGGTGATGGAAGTGATGCAGGTTTGGCTTTACAAACAGATTGGGGATTTGACAATCCTAAAAATGATGGTAAGGTATATCAGACTTCTCATCTTCAAAAAGGAAAATATAAGTTGACGGCACACGTTTATGAATATGACGGCAGAGGTTTTACCGGTTATGTTGCGGTTTGTAAAGGTAACGAGATGGCAAATACGAGTGATATACCAAGTAAGAGTCTGGCAAACGCTTCTATTTCGGGTACGGGTGATGTAGTAGTTGATATTCTTGTTGAAGAGCCTACCGATGTTGTCATTGGGTTTGTATGTACGATTACAGTAAAACAAGGACGGGCTAAGATAGATAATTTCAAATTAGAGTTAGTAGAGCAATAAACTATAATTGGGTGCACCGTAATCAATGGTAGATGCGGTGTACCATTAAACCAAAAATATGATGAAAAAGATATATTATATAACCGCAGTATTTGCTACCCTGTTTTTGGTAGGATGTGGGGACGGCATTGACCTTCCGGGTGTCAATGTGGAAACTGATTTGAATAAAATTCCTCTTCCTGATAATAACGTAAATTTGGAACAGGTTGAACTTAAACCGTCAACGGAACCTATGCTGCATGAAGGGTTGCATACAGAGGAAGACTTCCAGCGTATCCGGGATAAAAAAGCTGCCGGAGAAGAGCCTTGGGTAAGTGCTTATCAATTATTAGTAGAAAGCCAGTTTTCGCAGAAGACGGCAGATACTTATCCTACAGAATGGATTAAACGAGGTATTTCAGGAGATGAAAATTACATGAATGCAGCCAGAGGAGCCACTATTGTATATCAGCAAGCGCTTCGTTGGAAAATTGAACAAGATGATGAATATGCGGCAAAAGCGGTGGAGAATCTGAATAAGTGGGTACAGACTTGTGTAGGTGTAACAGGTAATACGAATTTATCGCTTGCTGCAGGACTTTATGGTTATGAATTTGCTATTGCCGGTGAATTATTGAGGGATTATGGAGGATGGGATCGTGCGGACTTCGCAGCGTTCCAGAATTGGTTGCTTAAAGTGTTCTATCCTGCTAATGATGATTTTCTGAAACGTCATCACGATACGAATGCGTTACATTATTGGGCTAACTGGTGTCTTTGTAATATAGCGGCTAAAATGGCTATCGGCATTGTAACCGATCGTCGTGATATTTATAATGAAGGTATCGGCCATTTGCAGACAGGTGATACAAACGGACGTTTACGTCGTGCTATCTATCACGATTATGCACCGGACTATAACTTTGCTCAATGGCAGGAAAGTGGACGTGACCAAGGACACACGTTGATGTGTGTCGGATTGATGGGAATTATTTGTCAGTTGGCATGGAGTCAGGGAGACGATTTCTTTGCTTATGATGACAATCTGTTCATGCGGGCTTGTGAATATGCTGCTTGTTGTAATTACACTAATGAGACTGTACCATATACTACTTATATATGGCAAAAACAGAGTCAATGGGGATATCCGATTCCGGAAGAGCAAACAACACTTGGTGGCGGTAAATGGATCAAACGTGCAATATGGGCGTTGCCTTACTATCATTACAAAGGGGTAAAAGACATCTCGGATGATAATCTCAAATATACTAAGATAGCTACGGAATATGTAGGAATAGAAGGAGGAGGTGGGTATTATGACGCTAACTCCGGTGGCTATGACGTACTTGGGCTCGGTACGCTGATGTATGCAAGATAAAATGAATAAAATGTGTTAGACTTCGCCACAGATTCGGATATGCCAGTGTGGATGGATTATTTGTTTCAATCTGTGGTGAATTCCAGGACATTAACGGTATTAGTAAAAACTTGAAATGAATAAACTAATAAGAATAGCGCTCACATTTTTACTTGTAATGACCACAGGAGTCATACAAGCAGAAATAGTCATCTATCCGGTACCTCAAGGCATCTATTATGCCCGTCACAATGATGACTATACGGTAAAAGTACGGCAAGTGGGAGAAAAAGACTGGGTAGACCTTTATGAGTATAACGTAAAGGTGGATATGGATACGAAGTCCAATGCCACGATGGTTCAGTTCGACTTTTCAGGGAAAGTGGAAGTATTGGTACAAAAGAACAATGGGGAGATCCGTTCGGCAGTGGTGCGTCCTTTATCCAAAGGTATCCAACCGGAGATTGATGGTAACTTTTTATTGTTTACGATAGATAAACCACAAAAGTTGTCGGTCGAGTTTAATGGAGATCGCCTGAATAATTTGCATGTATTTGCCAATCCTATCATCAAAAATGTGCTGGATAAGAATGATCCGAACGTGATTTATTTTGAAGCTGGAATACATGAACCGACTGATACGGCTGGAAAATGCTTCCGTATTCCCAGTAATACGACGGTTTATTTAGAAGGTGGTGCCGTTTTGAAAGGTTGTCTCACTTGCGACAGTGTAGAGAATGTGAAAATATTGGGACATGGCATGTTGCTTGAACCGCAACAGGGAATTTCGGTTACCTACTCCCGGAATGTACTGATTGATGGAGTTACGGTGGTAAATCCACGGCATTATACTGTCTCTGGGGGACAATCTACCGGAATTACTATCAAAAATCTGAAATCATTCAGCTATCAGGGTTGGAGTGATGGGCTGGATTTTATGTCCTGCTCGGATGTGATGATTGATGATGTGTTTCTTCGTAATTCGGATGATTGTATAGCTCTTTATACGCATCGTTGGAATTATTATGGAGACTGTCGCAATGTTTATGTACTTAATTCTACTCTATGGGCAGATATTGCGCATCCTATCAATATCGGTACACATGGAAATACGGAAACGGGAGATGAAGTTTTGGAAGATATAGTATTCAGGAATATTGATATATTGGAGCATGATGAGGATGATCGTGATTACCAAGGCTGTATGACTATCAATGTAGGGGATCACAACCTGGCACAAAACATTACTTTTGAGGATATTCGTGTGGAACATATTCAGGAAGGACAGTTATTTCATCTTCGGGTGATGTATAACCAAAAATACAATACAGGTCCCGGCAGAGGTGTCAAGAACATAACATTCCGTAATATTTCATGTGCCGGGAAATATATCAATTCTTCTTTAATAGAAGGTTATGATAAAAATAGGAAGATTGAGAATATTTTGTTCGAAAACATTGTGTTGAACGGTAGGCGGATCACTTCTTTGGAAGAATTGAATATAGATAAAAAAGATTTTGTAGAGAAGATACGGATAAAGTAGCTAATAACTAAAAGATGAAAGATGCGACAAAAAACAGTTTTTCGTGCTTTTTGCCGCATCTATTTTATAGAAAGAGGAATAAACCTATCGTAAAGGAGTGAATGAACCTATATAAATACGTTCTATTTTCAGGGAAGTGGCGTCCGTTTCGAATTGCCCTATTACATCTGATTTATAATTTTCAGTTACATCTTCCACTAACCAATAAGGAATCGGGCCAAGGTCTCGTGTGGTGATACTCTTTGAAGTATCGGAACGTTCGGGAAGTTTAAATTTGCAGTCATACTCTTTACCATTGATTGTAATTTGGAATGTAGTGCCTGACTCTGATGTGGAGCGGGAGAAGCTTCCTTCTATTTTCGGAGCATTATCTTTACTAGTAACAATTGTCACTTTACCACTACTTTTTTGGTCATAAGAGAAAGCTATTCCTCCTGTAGCTTGTATACCCGCTTCATCCTTTATCTTTTTTATAACCGCTTCTAGTTTTTCTTTTTGTTGTTCATCCAACAGACTTTCATCTATTCCTGTGATTCTTGCTTCCACAGAATTCACTGAAAAAGATTGTTTGCCGTTGACGACCTTTAGCCCTATTTTTATGATTCTTCCATCAGCGTCTTTTACCATCAATGACGTGCTGCCCAGTTTTATAGAGCTGATTTGAATATCATTGTTTTCGTCCACATAAGCTGTAGCAATTTGCCCATCGGCTATTTCTGCTGTATAAGGAGCTACGCCACCCTTAATTCCCAACTTTGTACCTCCTGTGATTGGTAAACTGGTTTCACTAATGGGAGGTTCCGGGTCGAGCATCACTTCCCAATATTCATATAGGTAAAAAGCGTCAGCTTCGTCGCTGCATGAATAAAATACGGGAAGGGAGCATAATAGAATAAATAGTAGACAGAGCTTCGTCATTTTTGCTTTCATAATATTCTTCTTTTTTATTTCTTCACAAAAGTAAAGCTCCTTTCCTGTATTTCAAAGTATATTGATGAAAAATAAGATTAAAACTCTATCTTATGTTGTTTCTCATCATCCACCACAGCCATCATTCCTTCTACCTGTGCTAAAGCCAGCATACGTCCGTGGAAAGAATAACCGGCATTGTAGCCTTTATCCTCATCTCCGAGCATCATTCGTCCATGATCTACGCGCATGGGAAGTCCCGGATTCTCATTTTCGAAAATGCGGATGAGATCAATCAGATGTCCTCTTCCTGATAGATGAGAACTTTCGATGAAGTTTCCACCCGGCATGGCCTCTGTACTGCGTAGATGAACGAAATGGGTTCTTTCTGCAAACTTCTTTGCCAATTCACGAGTATCATTATGTGCGCCTGCGCTAAGAGAACCTGCACAGAAAGTCAGCCCATTATGCGGATTGTCTACGGCATTCAGAAACCAGGCTATATCTTCTTCATTGGTGACAATACGGGGTAGGCCGAGAACCTGGAATGGAGGATCATCCGGGTGTACACACATATTGATACCATATTCATCGCATACAGGCATAATTGCAGAAAGGAAGTAACACATATTCTCTCGTAAAGCGTCCCGGTCTATGTCTTTATATAAACCTAACAGACGTTTGAATATAGCAACCGGGTTTTTATCTCCTTCTTTGATATTACCGTTCACAAATCCTTGTGTCTTGACGATAATAGTATCAATCAAATTATTCTTTTCGGTCTCTGTAATCACTTTGTCCAGTTCGGCAACTTTATGCAGTTCTTCTTCTGTGTAGTCTTTTTCAGCTCCTTCACGTTCCAGTATTTTGATGTCGAAGTAAGCGAAACGAATACGGTCGTAGTAAAGCGAACTGGTACCGTCCGGCCAAGGGTACTGTAAATCCGTACGTATCCAGTCGATTACCGGCATGAAGTTGTAACAGACTGTTTTCACTCCGCATTTACCCAGGTTGGCAAGACTTACTTTATAATTTTCAATCAACTGTTCATGTTCCGTACCCGCATACTTGATTGCCTCACAAACCGGAAGGCTTTCCACGACCGACCAGCGCAACCCATACGATTCAATATACGATTTTAAATCGTTGATGGCTTCTACTGTCCAAATCTCTCCGTTCGGTACCTCGTGTAATGCAGTGACGATTCCTTCAACACCTATCTGACGGAGCATCGGCAAGGTGATTTTATCTTTCTTGCCGAACCATCTCCATGTTTTTTCCATCATAACGTTTGAATAAATTAAAAGATTAAATATTAAACGCCGCTGAATGCACTGAAACCACCATCGATAGGCAACATAGCTCCCGTTACGAAACTAGCGGCTTCACTGCACAGGAATTGTACAGCACCGTTCAATTCTTTGATATCGCCGAAACGATTCATCGGAGTTTTGGCTAACACCTTTTTACTTCTGTCGGTCAATGAACCATCCGGGTTGATAAGTACACGACGGTTTTGGTCACCGATAAAGAATCCCGGAGCGATAGCATTTACACGGATACCATCACCGTATTTCAGTGCCATTTCGCTTGCCAGCCATTGGGTGAAGTTGGCTACTGCCGTTTTAGCGGCCGAATATCCCGGTACACGGGTGATAGCGCTATAAGCAGCCATAGAAGATACATTGATGATGCATCCTTTTTTCTGTTTTGCCATTACCTTACCGAATATCATAGACGGATAGACTGTCCCATTCATATTCAGGTTAGTCACTTTTTCCCAGCAAGAGATGTCCATATCATAGAAGTGCTGATCCGGTTCGAGAGTGGCTCCCGGCATATTGCCACCGGCAATGTTCAATAGAATATCGATCTGTCCCCATTTGGCTACGACTTCTTCGGCTACTTTCTCCAGGCTGGCGATGTCAAGTACATTACCAATGATGCCGATTACATCGTTACCATATTGCTTAAGTTCAGCTACGCGGTTGTCCAGTTGCTCCTGACGAATGTCAATAGCTACAACTTTTGCTCCCTGCTGTACAAAGTGTTGGGCAATATTTCCGCCCAGTACACCACCTGCTCCGGTAATAACAGCAACTTTACCGGCAATACTAAATAATTCGTTCATGGTTTCTATCAAATGTTTTTATGAATGGATGCAAAAATAGCGGGTTTTTATACATACTATGATGCGTATTTTTGCAAGATATTTACCTATCTTTGCAAAAGTAGTTTAGAAAGGAGATTTATGAAGAAGATAATGAATGAGAAGTTGACTATTACGACTTCTAATCCCGTCCGTGCCCGCTTTTATGAATATCCACGTTTCACGTATCCGTGGCATTTTCATAGTGAGTATGAAATTATTTATGTGGAGAAGGGAGAGGGGGATTGTCTGGTGGGTGACAGCATTATCTCCTATTCAAAAGGTGATTTGATTCTTTTCGGTTCCGAACTGCCTCATAGTATGCAAAGTCCACCGGACGGCGGGGAAGAATCTGATAACGAAGAAAAATCCGAACCGAAAGTAAGAGGAGTCAATATTCAGTTTGAGAAAGATTTTATGCATTATTCTATTTCTCAATACTCCCAGTTTATTCCTATCAGGAATTTATTGGAGGACGCTTGCAGAGGAATTAAATTCACAATTACCCGTTCGGGGAAAATCATTAAGTTATTGGAACAAATTCCTTCTGCCAAAGGAGCAGATCAAATCATCCTGTTGCTTTCACTTCTACAGATGATGGCTACCAGTAATCATAAGAAATATCTGACTACTTCTCATTATACTCCGTCCCCTTCTATTATGCGTAATGAAAGAATGGAAAAGGTGATTGCCTATTTGAATAAACATTATACCGAGTCTATCGGTCTGGATGAAATTGCTTCTTATACAGCGATGAACCCTGCTGCTTTCTGCCGATACTTTAAAGAAAACACAGGAAAGACATTTAAAGAGTATGTACTTGATATGCGTATCGGATATGCTTGTAAACTATTGAATAGTAGTATGATGAATATATCTCAAATCAGTGCTACTTGCGGATTTGAATCACCTGTACATTTTAACCGCATTTTTAAAAGGGTGACAGGAATGACACCTACTTTTTATAGGGAACAGATGGAATAAGCTTTTCAGGCAATAAACATTTGAGTATAATTTCTTCCTCGTTCGTATATAATTAGGAAAGATGAATAAACATGAACGTAAATAGAATGAAGAAAAGAATTTTGCTTTTGTTGTTGGTGATACCGGCATTGGTAAAAGCGCAAGATGTGATGACAGAAACCCGTCAGGAACTGACGTCTCCTGATGGAGCTTATCGTTTTACCTTTTATCAACGTGCGGTGGGAGAGGATAATGCACAAATGTATTATACCTTGACTTATAAGAATCGTCCGGTAATTGAAGAAAGTAAACTGGGTGTTCTGATTGAAAATCAGTTATTTGAATCGGCGTTGGGTATACCGAATGATACTTGTCATTTTTGGTGTGAGAATCTGAAGTTGACAGAGACTGAACATCAAAAGACGGACGAGAGATGGAAGCCTGTATATGGCGAACGTGCGGAAGTACGTGATTGCTACAATGAGATGACTTTGAAACTCAAGAAGGGAGAAGGAAATGGCAATCAGGACGGTGGTTATGATAAGCGTAAGAATTACTTTATGAATATCATAGTTCGCGCCTATAATGAAGGAGTTGCTTTCCGCTATCATTTTCCGGAAATGACAAACGGGCTTTTCTTGCATATCGTCGGTGAGCAGACTAGCTTCACAATGCCTGAAGGAACGATGGCGTATTATGAACGTTGGGCGCAAGGATCTTATGAACTTCGTCCGTTGGAAGGATGGGGCAAAGAGGAGAGTGAGCGTCCTTTGACCTTGAAACTGCCTGATGGATTATCTGTAGCTTTGTTGGAAGCGGAAATGGTGGATTATGTTCGTGGTAAATTCCGTTTATCGGCAGAGAAACCTTCCACTTTGGAGACAAGCCTGTATAGTAGCGTTGATATTATTTCTCCTTACAGCACTCCGTGGCGTGTAATCATGGCTGCCGAACGTCCGGTCGATTTAATTAATAACAATGATATTGTCTTGAATCTGAATCCGGCTTGTAAGCTGGCTGATACTTCTTGGATTAAACCCGGGAAGGTATTCCGTTCGGGCGACTTGAAACAAGATAGAGTAAAAGCAGCCATTGACTTTGCGGCAGAACGTGGTATTCAGTATGTGCACATGGATGCAGGATGGTACGGACCAGAGATGAAAATGAGTTCGGACGCTACTACTGTTTCTCCTGATAAAGACCTTGATATACCCGCTTTGTGTAAATATGCCGAATCGAAAGGAATCGGACTTATGGTGTATGTCAATCAGCGTGCATTAGTGCAGCAGTTGGATACTCTGTTGCCTTTGTATAAAAAATGGGGATTGAAGGGTATCAAGTTCGGTTTTGTACAGATAGGTAATCAGCGTTGGAGTACTTGGCTGCATGATGCAGTTCGTAAATGTGGAGAATATGGTCTGATGGTAGATATTCATGACGAATATCGTCCGACAGGTTTCAGCCGTACTTATCCTAACCTGATGACGCAGGAAGGTATTCGTGGAAATGAAGAAATGCCGGATGCCACACACAATACGACTCTTCCTTTTACCCGCTATCTGGCAGGTGCAGGAGACTATACGCTTTGCTATTTCAATAATCGGGTGAAGAATACGAAAGCACATCAGTTGGCGATGGCAGCTGTGTATTACAGTCCTTTGCAATTTATGTTTTGGTATGACAGACCGGAATTCTACTAGGGAGAAGAAGAACTGGAATTTTGGAAAGCAATTCCGAGTGTATGGGATGACAGCCGCGCGTTAGATGGAGAAATTGGTGAATATATCGTTCAAGCACGTCGTTCGGGGAATGACTGGTTTGTAGGAGCAATGACGAATACGGAAGCCCGCACAATTACATTGACTACGGATTTTCTGGAACCGGGTAAGAAGTATATGCTTCATCTGTACGAAGATGATGACAAGCTGAATACACGAACGAAAGTACGCAGTACTCATAAAAAGATAAAAGCCGGAGATAAGCTTGTTTTGAAGCTAAAAGCAAGTGGCGGAACCGCATTGCATTTTATTCCGCTTAAGTAGGCAAGTTTATGTTTCTTTTTAGGCACGGATAACGCAGATTACACTGTTGCTTTATGCAACCATCATTTCTAAAACCGTGAAATCCGTGTAATCCGTGCCTGAAAAATATAGTGAGGTATTATTTGCTATAATTAATCAACCACTTCACCATTTCCGGGTCGTAATGAGAGAAGAGGAGAGTTTTCTCATTCATTGAGTGGAAAGGTTATTCAAGGAATTAAAGAACTAATTCCTTGAACAACCTTTCTAAAGTATTATCTAAATCTGTAGAGAATCCCGGATGAGGACGGGATACTTGAATACAGGAGCTTTTTACCGCAGTCAGCCACCGGAAGCGGTCCGGAATGTCCATATTGGCAATAACTCCTCCTTCTTTATTTCCCTGACAAATCTTGTCGAAGACTTTCAGACCTTCTATCAGACAGTTGATGTCCAATTCGGAAGAGAACAGTTTCAATTTGTTTTCATCTATTGTATAAAGAGATTTGAGATATTTGCACCGTTTGGAAAACAGTACAATACCTACATTAATAAATTCCTCACGTTCTACTTTAGGAACGAAACGGATAACTGCGTATTCATATAAGTGCCTTTCTTGCATTTTGCGCTTCATTTACAAATATTTCGGAATGCTTGATCCTTTCTTCTAAAAATTGAATATAAACATCTCTCAAGTCTTGCGGAGTTTCCTGTCCTTCCGTCCAGTTCAGCCAGTCGTCAGGGACGGCATTGACTATCTCTCGTATCTTGTCATCGGTAAGTAGTTGTTTGAATGTTGCGTCTACTTCTTCCAGCTGATCGGCAAACGGCAATAGTACATGATCTTTTATTTGTACGAACGGACTAAGTGCGTGTTTCTGCCAATTCGTCCACGAATGATGGAAATAAAGGGAAGCTCCATGATCGATTAACCACAATTCTTTATGCCACATCAGCATATTCGTATTCTTGATTGTACGGTCTACATTGGTCAATAACGCATCCAGCCATACAATTTGCGAAGCAGTTTTACCGTCCACCTTATGCACAACAGGGTCGAACGTCAATGAACCGGACAGGAAATGCAGACCCATGTTCAACCCACGGCTCCATTGCAGTAAATCCTGTATTTCTTCATCCGCTTCTGTCCGCCCGAAAGCCTCATCCAGATTCAAAAATATAATCTCCGGAACTCTGAATCCCAGTGTACGGGCTATTTCTCCCCCTATCAATTCGGCAATAAGGGCTTTAGTCCCATGTCCTGCTCCTCTGAATTTTACGACATATTTAAATTCATCATCCGCTTCAGCCAAAGCCGGCAATGACCCTCCTTCCCGCAAGGGAAGAATATATCTTGTTACGTTTGCTGTACGTAAATCCATATCACTCCTTTCTTAAATTGAGAATAAAGATACAACGTTTTTATGGAATAGTCAGTGAAAGGCTTCCTATAATAATAGTTTTTTTATATTTTTCGGTTGAGTATACTTTCTTCCTGCTACGTATTATATAAAACAATGATAAATGAATTAAACATGAAACTACTTCGATTTTTGGTGTTTGGAATAATGTCCGTTATTCTGTTACCCAGCATTATAGCAGCCGAATGGCAGTGGTCTGTACAACTACCAAGTATTATTTCCAACGAAACGAACGATCATCCGCAAGCATTCTTGTGGATACCTTCCGATTGTACTCAATTGAAAGCTGTGATAATAGGCAATCATAATATGACAGAGGAAACTTTGTTTGAAAATTCTCTATTTCGTGAAAGATTATCAGAAGCGGGTATAGCACTGATATGGATTACTCCCGGATGGGATCAAAGATGGGATATAACTACCGGATGTCAGGAAGCTTTTGAAAAGATGATGGAGGATTTTGCGAATGTCAGTGGCTATAGTGAATTGAAATATGCGCCTATTGTTCCGTTCGGACATTCGGCAATGGCTACCTATCCGTGGAACTTCGCAGCCTGGAATCCCGACCGCACACTAGCCATTATCTCTTTGCATGGAGATGCGCCACGCACCAACCTTACCGGATATGGTCGTGACAATATGGAGTGGGGGAAACGTACGATTGACGGCATCCCTGGATTGATGATTGAAGGCGAATACGAATGGTGGGAAGACCGTGTAAATCCGGCTTTGGCATTCCGTATGATGTATCCTAAAAGTTGCGTCTCTTTCCTTTGCGACACAGGACGAGGACATTTCGATATAGCCGACCGCACCGCTGGTTATATTGCGTTGTTCTTAAAGAAAGCACTGGAATATCGTATGCCTGCAACGTATGATTTGAATAAGCCTGTGGAATTGAAGAAGCTGAATCCGCAGAATGGCTGGCTTGCCGAAAGGTGGTATCCGAATCAGAAGAAACGTGCAAAAGCTGCTCCTTATAAAGAGTATAAAGGAGACTCGCACGACGCATTCTGGTATTTCGATAAGGAAATGGCTGAAATGACGGAAGAACGCTATCGCCGGGAGAGAGGGAAGAAACCACAATACTTAGGTTTTGTACAAAAGGGGCAATTACTCACATATAATCCCAAATCCCATGTGAAAGTTGCCGCCAGCTTCCTGCCGGAAAAAGACGGATTGACTTTTCATCTGAAAGCTGTATATACGGATAGTTTGCATACTGCAATTTCTGACGAACATTCGCTCACTCCTCCTGAAATAACCCGTATCTGTGGCCCGGTTCAGAAAGTGAACGACACCACCTTTACTGTCCGTTTCTACCGTATGGGAATGTACAATAAGCGTCGTACGGGAGATATTTGCCTTCTAGCTGGTAATGATGGTGACAAACATTATAAAAGCACAGTTCAGGAACTTAGTTTTCGGATTCCCTATCGCAATACGGAAGGTAAACGCCAGCATATTCTTTTCCCGGGTCTTGACGATGTGAGGAAAGGCACGGAAACTATCTCTTTACATGCAACCTCCGATTGCGGGCTACCCGTATATTACTACGTGAAAGAAGGGCCGGCAGAAATAGAGGGAAACAAGTTGGTATTTACTCGAATTCCCCCACGCAGTAAGTTCCCATTGAAAGTGACTGTGGTGGCATGGCAATATGGATTGGCAGGAGAAGTGCAGACAGCCGAATCGGTAGAACGGAGTTTCTTCATTTATCAATAGGCAATTGATAAATGAAAGATTATGGCACTATAAGTTGGAATTCGTTTTTTTGCATTGAGTAATAGGCGGAGTCTATTCGTATCCAATAATAAATAAGGATATTAAAAATGATTATGAATAAGAAATCTTTAGTTGCAATCGCATTATTGGCAGTATCGGCTATATCGTCGGCTCAATCTGTGTACCCTGGACAGCACCAGGGGAAAATGAAAAAAGAGACAGTGGCTCCTGTTCGGGTAGAAAGTTTTGATTTGAAAGACGTCCGTTTATTACCGAGTCGTTTTCGTGACAATATGTTGCGGGATTCCGCATGGATGACCTCTATCGACGTAAGTCGTCTGTTGCATAGTTTCCGGACAAATGCCGGAGTCTTTGCCGGTCGTGAAGGCGGTTATATGACAGTGAAAAAACTCGGTGGTTGGGAATCCTTGGACTGTGAGCTTCGCGGACATACTACCGGACATCTGCTTTCGGCTTACGCTTTGATGTATGCTGCTACCGGAAGTGAGATTTTCAAGTTGAAAGGGGATAGCCTTGTCAACGGGCTGACCGAAGTTCAGAATGCTTTGAAAGGCGGATATTTAAGTGCTTTTCCCGAAGAACTGATAAACCGTAATATCCGGGGAAAGAGTGTTTGGGCACCTTGGTACACTTTGCATAAGCTTTATTCCGGCCTGATAGACCAATATCTGTATGCGGATAATCAGCAGGCCTTGAAAACAGTGACCAAAATGGGCGACTGGGCTTATAACAAACTGAAACCACTTAGTGAAGAAACCCGCAAACTCATGATACGTAATGAGTTTGGAGGTGTCAATGAATCATTCTACAATTTGTATGCTATCACAGGAGATGAACGTTACCGTTGGTTGGCTGAATATTTCTACCATAATGATGTAATTGACCCGTTGAAAGAACTTCGGGACGATTTGGGAACCAAACATACGAATACGTTTATCCCGAAAGTCATAGCCGAAGCGCGTAACTATGAGTTGACAGAGAATGAGACCAGCAAAAAGCTCTCGGAATTCTTCTGGCATACCATGATTGACCACCATACTTTTGCTCCGGGATGCAGTAGTGATAAGGAGCATTTTTTCGACCCGAAGAAATTTTCTAAACACTTGACCGGCTATACGGGAGAAACCTGCTGTACTTATAATATGTTGAAACTTAGTCGTCATCTTTTCTGTTGGACGGGCGATTCATCTATTGCCGATTATTATGAAAGGGCACTATATAATCATATCCTGGGACAGCAAGATCCGGAAACAGGAATGGTCACTTATTTCTTGCCCTTACTTTCGGGCTCACATAAACTGTATAGTACCAAAGAGAACTCTTTCTGGTGTTGTGTCGGCAGTGGATTCGAAAATCATGCTAAGTATGGAGAAGCTATCTACTACCGCAACAACCAGGGAATCTACGTAAATCTGTTTATTCCTTCCCAAGTCACCTGGAAAGAAAAAGGGTTAACCCTTCTCCAGGAAACGGAATTTCCGAAAGAGGAAACGACCCGGTTTACTATTCGTGCCGAGAAACCGGTTCGTACTACTGTTTATCTAAGATATCCTTCATGGAGTAAAAAAGCGGAAGTTCTTGTGAACGGTAAAAAAGTAGCAGTAAAACAAAAGCCAGGTTCTTATATCGCTATCACCCGTGACTGGAAAGATAATGACCGTATCTCGGCTACTTACCCGATGCAGATTGCATTGGAAGCCACTCCCGATAATCCGAATAAGGTAGCTTTATTGTATGGCCCGTTAGTGCTTGCCGGAGAACGGGGTACGGAAGGTATGCAGGCTCCCGCACCTTTCTCTAATCCAGCTCTTTATAATGATTATTATACTTATAATTTCCATGTACCTGCCGATTTGCGTACCTCATTGAAAGTAGATATGAAACATCCGGAACGTACTTTGCAGCGTACAGGAAAAGAACTGGAATTTACAACAGAACAAGGAGATGTGATTCGTCCGCTTTATGATTTGCATCATCAGCGTTATGTGGTATATTGGGATTTGCAGTCGAAATAGAAAATTTTAAGAACGAATTACACGAATTACGCGGTTTTATAATTATAATTGCATCAAATATAATTGCATCAAACAACAGCGTAGTTCGTGTAATTTGTGTTTAATACGAAGTTAATAGATAACGAAAATGAAGGGAAGATTATTAATCATAATTTTTATAAGTATCTGTTTTATTGCAGGTTCCTGCAATGTATCATCCGTACAAGGGAGTCGTTATAACTTCTCTTCATTAGATTCTGTTATTCAAGGCTGGGTGAGTAAAGAGTACTATCCCGGTGCTTCTATTTGTGTAGTAAAGAATGATTCTGTCATTTTTCAGAAGAACTATGGTAGCTATACTCCTGATACAAAAGTATACGTAGCCTCTGCCGGAAAATGGGTGGCGGCTGCTGTTATCGGAGCGGTAGTGGACAGTACCAGTTTGGACTGGGATGACCCTGTGGAAAAGTGGTTGCCGGAATTTAAGGGAGATGCTAAAGGAAAAATCCTTTTGCGACAATTGTTATCTCATACTTCCGGAGTGCGTCCCTATCTTCCTGAACCGCGCGTAGATAATTACAATCATCTGGATTCCGCCATTATTGAGATATTGCCGTTAGATACGGTTTTTACTCCGGGAAGCCGGTTCCAATATGGAGGACTTGCCATGCAGATTGCCGGAAGAATGGCGGAAGTGGCAATGGGGAAAGAGTTTGAAACTCTTTTTCAGGAATTATTAGCACAGCCATTAGAAATGAAAAATTCTCATTTTACTCCGATAAATACAGATGGCGGACATGCCCCGATGTTAGGTGGTGGTCTGTGTACTACCTTGAACGATTATATTCATTTCCTATCTATGATTTATCATGATGGAATGTATAACGATAAGCGGATTATATCAGCAAAAACTGTAAAGGAAATGCAGGCCGACCAAGTGAAAAATGCTGTTGTTTCTCCCGAAGAATATACGGAAAGAGCATTGGGACAGTCTCATAATGGCATTTACGGATTAGGTGAGTGGCGTGAACTGGTCGATAAAAAGACAGGAGAAGCCTATCAAATCAGTTCACCAGGATGGGCTGGCGCTTACCCGTGGATCAATAAACGGGAGAATGTTTATGGCTTCTTTATTGCTCATGTAGTCGGTGCTTCCAGTAAAGAAGATGGTTTCTCATCTTTTTATGGTAGTCCTGTAATTTCGAGAACTGTTTCAGAGATTGTAAAGGGACATCCGTTGGTTGTTAAACAAGGCCGCGTTAAAGTGGGCAACGGTTCTCTTTACTATGAGGAAGCCGGCACAGGTGCCCCGTCATCTTTGTTCATGGGCATTCCTTGGATCATCGTATGTGGGATGAACAATTTTCTGTACTGGCAAAAAAATATCGTGTGATCCGCTATGATTTGAGAGGATATGGCATTTCGTCTTCACAAACGGAAGACTATCAATTCACACACGCTGAAGATTTAGTTACTTTGATGGATTCTTTGCACATCAAGAAAGCGCATATCGTCGGACTTTCTTTAGGTGGGTTTATTACTGCTGATATGTTGGCGTATTTCCCTGACCGGATGTTATCTGCTTTTTTAGCCAGTGGAAACATTCGGAAATCGAAAGGTCCCAGTGAACCGATGACTCCGGAAGAAGCAAGAGTACGTGATAAGGAGATTGCTGCTTTGAAAGAGAAAGGGGTAGATGTGATGAAGAAAGAGTGGTTTGAAGGATTAATGAAGTCAGGAGGAAGTCAGCGGGAACGAATGCGTGAGTCTCTATGGCAAATGATCGATGAGTGGGATGCGTGGCAACCTTTACACAAAGAAGTACGGGTGGTAGCTGGTTTGGATGCCATTGAGGAATTGAAAAAGAATCATCCCGATGTACCTGCTTTAATTGTTGAAGGTCATTCTTCCGGCAACCGATTCTCAAAAGAACCTCCCATCTTACAATATCTTCCCAATGGAAAACTGAAAGTAATTGACGATTGCGGACACATGCTGAATATGGAACGCCCGGAAGAATTTAATGCAGCATTGGAAGAATTTTTGAAAAACGTTCAATAAAGAATAATATTGTAACTGATTATATATAGAATAGACTAAGTACCATGAAACAAACTATTATTGCTGTTATCTGTTTTTTGTGTGTTTCTTCATTATATATACAAGCACAAAAAATAAATCATCCTTCATTACTGTATACTCCACAACGCATACAGCAAGTGAAACAGCGTATGCAGCATGAACCTAAATTGCAGGAAGCATGGGGAGATATTAAGAAAACAGCAGATAAAGCTTTGCAAAAGAAAGATTTTAATCGATTAGACTATTTGTCGTTAGCTTATTTGATGACTGATAATAAGGAGTATGCAGACGCAATCAAAGAAATCCTCCTGAAAGCTGTGGAAGCCGAATCATGGGGAGATGTGGAAATGATGGCACGTATTCCTGCATGGCGTTCACAACTGGGTATGGCTCATAAGAGTTTTCTTTCCGCAGTGGGGTATGATGCTGCATACAATGTCATGTCTTCTTCAGAAAGAAAAAAGATAGCCGAAGGATTGAAACGGTTAGCCGTAGAACCGGCATTGGGAGACTGGTTGTTGGAACCGACCCGTATTCACTCATTGAATTCGATGGGACATAATTGGTGGACCTCCTGTGTTTGTCAGGGTGGAATATTGGCTTTGAGTCTTCAAAATGAACTTCCTGAAGTTAAAGAATGGGTGGAGCAACTTCACGAATCACTTCCTGAATGGTTTGATTTTGCCGGTGATGTATTGCAACAGAAAGCAAAGAGTTTTGATGAGGCCGGTGGAATGTATGAAAGTCTGAATTACGCCAACTTTGGTATTCAGGAAGCTTTGTTGTTTAGGATAGCTTGGATAAATACTCATCCCGGACAGAATCCGGGTGATATTCCTCAATTGGCAAAATTGCCGAGTTACTTCTCACAAGTCTGCTATCCGCGTACAGGTATGCTGCATAGTTTGAATTTTGGAGATAGCCATAAAAATGTATCAGCAGAATCCAGCATGATGTTATTGTATGCATTGGGGGTGAAAGATCCAACTATTTTGTGGTATATAGCCCAGGTGGAACAAGGACAACATCGTGATGGCTTTTTCCTGAATCGTCCCATGGGCTTCCTTTACACTCCTGATTTGAGTAAGGCGCCCGCTGTCCCTCAACTGCCGACTTCTCAATTATTTGCCGATTTTGGTTGGGCTACGATGCGTGATTCGTGGGAAAAGGATGCTACGATGCTGGCTGTAAAAAGCGGTCATACATGGAATCATTCTCACGCAGATGCCAATTCATTTATTGTCTTTCATAAAGGGGTAGATATTATTAAAGACGGGGGAAACTGCTGGTATCCTAATCCTGCTTATCGGAATTATTTCTTTCAAAGCCAAGCGCATAATGTAGTATTGTTTAATGGAGAGGGACAACCTCGTGAGCAGCAGTACGGCGGTTCTACTTTGAGAGGATATTTGCATCATCTTCTGGATGCGGGAAATGTGAAGTATGTCCTGGCTAATGGAACGGGGCCTGTTTCAAACAATTTCAGCCGTAATTTCCGCCATTTCCTTTGGATGGATAATGTTATTTATATGATTGATGATTTGAAAACACATAAAATAGGACAATTTGAATGGTTATGGCATACAAACGGGACATATAAAAAGTCGGGAGTTGACGTGAATGTGACGAATGGTAACTCATCGGTTGTGATTCGTCCGTTATATCCTCGTTTGCTGGCTAAATCCGATTTTGTGCATGACTACCCGGAAGATTTGTATTGGGAGGAAATAGAAGCTCCCACTGAAGATTTGAAAGGCACTGAAACCTATTATTCATTTCATTTGCCGGCAGAAGTCAATCGTGTAAAAGGGCTGACAGCCATTATATTAAAGGAGACTCCCAATGAGAAAGACTTGCCACAAATGGAACGGCGGGAAGGACAAGATTGGATTGGGCTTCGTATCCGTCATAAAGGGAAAGTGACTGATCTTTATATTAATCAATTAGCAGACGGCAGGCTAATGCACAGCAACTCATGGATTATGCCGGACGGCTGGATGACAGATGCTTATATGTTTGCTGTCTCTTATCCCGAAGGTACTGAAGCTGCTGACGCAAAAGATTTCTTTATCTGTCATGGCAGTGCATTGAGACGCGATAAGGAGACTTATTTTTCTTCTCTTTCCAAATTATTTGTAATTCAGAAAGAAGAAGGTAAAAAGTTGAACCTTTGGATAGACGGGCAACCGAAGATTCATGCAACGTTCAGAAGTGAGAAGAAACCGACAACTGTTATTGTGAATGGTAATAACTTCCCTGTTGTTTACAAAAACGCTCATGTGAAAGTGAAATATCAATAAATCTTCAATAGCATTGAGTAAATAATTTCTCCCCTTCGTATTTGTTTATCACATATAACAGATACGAAGGGGAGACTTTTTTTATAAGAAGGAATGTGCTCTTTTGGAGATTTTTATGTATGTTTGTCACATGTTTAATATGAAAGGAAGCGGTTGTAAGTGAAGAACACGATTAAATATCTGATTCTTTTAATCATATACTTGGTTTGTGGTGTAAATCTGCAAGCCCAGAATTATACATTTCGTAATGTAGTCATGTCCGATGGACTGTCCGGGCTATTGGTGAACGCCATTTATAAAGACTCGGAAGGTTTTGTCTGGCTAGGAACAGATAATTGTCTCGATCGTTTTGATGGTGTGAAAGTTCGACATTATGAATTTCGAGGCGTGGATTCCGGAAGGAAGAAACGGGTGAACTGCATCACGGAAACAGCCGATAATCAGCTTTGGGTAGGAAACGGTATCGGACTTTGGCGTCTGAATCGTGCAAACGGCCAGTTGGAGAGAATTGTTCCCGAAAAAATAGATTTTGCTGTAAATACCTTACTTCCGGATGGAGATATTCTCTATATCGGTACGGAGAAAGGATTGTTCATTCAAAAGGACGGGCAATTGCTCCAAGTCTTGACCGACCGGAATATGCTGGCTGCCTGTAATCGAATTATGGATCTCTGTCTGAATGAAGATAAAAGTGCGTTATGGCTGGCTACAGTGCAAGGTTTGTTCTCTTATTCATTGAAAGATGGTAAGATTGATTCCTGGCATTTCCAGGAGAATGTTCCCGAGGCCGATTATTTCCGCTGCCTGACTCGTATCGGAGAAACCCTTTATTTAGGTACAATGAGTCAGGGAGTAGTTCGTTTCGATATAAACAAAAAGAGCTTTTCGCATACAGTGTCTTTAGGCTGTGATGTCATTTCCGACATATCCAGTGATGGAAAGGAGACAGTATATATTGCAACAGATGGCAATGGCGTTCATTTCCTTTCGCATAAAGCCCAACAAGTGACACGTCGTTTTTGTCACGATGTAAGTGATAAAGAAGGTATTCGCAGTAATTCCATTTATTCACTATTGGTGGATGACAGAGGTGCTGTTTGGGTGGGGCACTTTCAGGCAGGTTTAGATTACTCACTTTATCAGAATGGTCTTTTCCAAACTTATGCTTATCCTCCTCTGTTTAACTCTGCCAATCTTTCCATTCGTTCTTTTGTCAACAGAGGACACGAAAAAGTCATCGGTTCACGTGACGGCTTGTATTATATAAATGAAGCTACCGGAGTCGTAAAGAGTTTTGTGAAACCTGTTTTGACTTCGGATTTGATATTGACTATCTGTTTTTATGAAGGCGAATATTATATTGGTACGTATGGCGGAGGCATGATGGTGTTGAATCCGGAGACGTTATCTCTAAAATATTTTGCCCAGGGAGGAGATGGAGATGCAGAGCTGTTTCAGAAAGGACATATCTTCTGTGTGCGACCGGATGAGAAAGGAAATCTCTGGATAGGCACTTCACAGGGATTGTTCTGTTATAATAAACAGGCAAAACAGATCAAACACTTTACCAGCGCCAATTCCCAATTGCCGGAAGGTAACGTTTATGAAGTTAGTTTTGACTCTACCGGCAAAGGATGGATTGCCACGGAAACCGGTATGTGTATATATGATCCTGCTTCTCAAAGTTTACGATCGAATGTGTTCCCTGAAGGATTTGTGCATAGGGATAAGGTGCGTACCATTTATGAAGATACAGGACACAACCTTTATTTTATTCGTGAAAAGGGAAGTCTGTTTACCTCTACTTTAACGATGGATCGTTTTCGGAACCGTTCCGTCTTTTCTACGCTTCCTGACAATTCGCTGATGTCGATCGTGGAAGATAACCAGGGTTGGTTGTGGGTGGCTTGCAATGATGGATTGTTACGCATAAAGGAAGAAGGAGAAGAGTACGATGCCTTCACTTTCAATGATGGAGTACCGGGACCCACTTTTACGAATGGGGCAGCTTATAAAGATGAAAAAGGAATATTATGGTTCGGCAACACCAAAGGTTTGATTTATGTCGATCCGAAGCGCGTGGATGAAGTGCGTGGTAAAGTCCGTCCGATTGTGTTTACGGATATATTGGCTAATGGTATTTCTTTTACCAACCCGTCTTTAAAATATAATCAGAATAATCTGACTTTCTGCTTTACGGATTTTGCTTATGGTCTGCCTTCTGCTCTATTGTACGAATATCAGTTGGAAGGAGTGGATAAAGACTGGAAACTATTGGCTGCGCAGAATGAGGTTTCCTATTATGGATTATCTTCCGGAACTTATACGTTCCGTGTGCGCCTTCCGGGAAATGAACAGTCGGAAGCTGTTTATCAAGTGACGGTGCGTCCTATGATACCTTGGTGGGGATGGGCACTTTCTGTTTTATTAATTGTAGGCATTATTGCTTTTATACGATATTATGTGTGGAATCGTATGCGCCGCCTGCTTACTTCTCCTGCATCGGCAATCTCCGCGTCCATAGAGAAGACACAGCAGAAAGACCGAACGATAGAACAGGCGGAAGTGATTTCTGAAGAGTCTTCTATCGCTGCAACCGAAGAAAAGTATAAAACCAACAGGCTGACTGAAGAAGAATGTAAAGAACTCCATAAGAAACTGGTTGCTTATGTGGAGAAAGAAAAGCCATATATTAATCCTGATTTGAAAATGGGCGATCTGGCTTCTGCTTTGGATACTTCTTCGCATTCATTATCGTATCTTTTGAATCAATATCTCAATCAGTCTTATTATGACTTTATAAACGAATACCGCGTCACTCAATTTAAGAAAATGGTGGTAGATAGTCAATATTCCCGCTATACATTAACTGCACTGGCAGAACTCTGCGGCTTCAGTTCTCGTGCTTCTTTCTTCCGTTCATTCAAAAAGAGTACGGGAGTCACTCCGAATGAATATATTCGTAGTATAGGTGGAACAGCCAAGGAAGAGTAACTTTTCGACTTATTATCACTGAAATCTATTTTATACTCATATCCCTTTCACCCTTCACACCGCCCTATTCATCGGGGTTAGAGGGTGAAAGACCTCCCTTCACCAAGTGGATTTTCCTTTTACTAGTCTTTTCCTCGTAATCTATTAATAGATAAGTTCTTCTTCTCCCTATATAAACTTCTTTTGCTCCTATTGCAAAGTTGTTTCTTATAGGGAGTAATCTATAAACGCAAGCTTTGTTTTTATAAATGAAACTTGCGTTTATAAAAACAAAGCTTGCAATTATATAATTGAAGCTTTCATTTATAGTTTACCCTTAATCAAACGTAACTTTGCAATAAGTGCAAAGCAAGTTTATCTTTAATGAAACGGAACTTATCTATTAATGTTCGTACTTCATAATAGCCTTGATGTGGCAATGAAACAATCAAATAATAAAATTGAAGAGGAGAAGAAGATGGGAGCAAACGATAGTAAGTGGAGCAAAGATACGTTGATTTGAGTGATTTGAGTCTCATTTTATAAAGTGATACTCTCTTTTTTGTAAGCGTAATATATTGATAATTAGAGTTGTATATTTAAATAAGTCTACCTAGATTCATTGAGATTGATCTGCTTTATTTTCTGGCTGTTATATCCAAAATCACCTCTATATTTGCATCGTGATCAAAACCGAAAAAGATAGTATTATGGAGACAACAGCTAACACTTCCGACAACATTATCACCCGTTCTTATGAAGAATATTATCAGGTGATTCTTACCTATATTACTTATCGTATCACTCATCGCTACGAAGCGGAGGATCTAACCCAGGATGTATTTGTACGTCTGCTGGACTACAAGCAAATGCTCCGTCCGGACACAGTGAAATATTTCTTGTTCACCATTGCCCGCAATATTGTAATCGACTATATCCGTCGTTATTATAAGAAACAGGAGATAGACAGCTACATCTATGATACTATGTCCGCTTCTACCAATGAAACCGAAGAAAAAATTATCGGTGATGATTTAATGACAATGGAACGAACCCGCTTGGCTGCTATGCCCGAACAACGTCGGTTAATTTATACATTGAACCGCTTCGAAAATAAAACGTCTCCGGAAATCGCAAATGAACTGAATCTAAGTTGCAGGACGGTGGAAAACCATCTGTTTCTGGGACGTCGTGAAATGCGCGAGTTTTTCCGGAATTGTATATAATCTTATTCATTAATAAATAACCCTTTGTGCTTATGGAAAAGGAGTCAGAATTTACAAAGAGGTACTTGTATGCCTCACCTTATTTTAGAGAACAAAAATTTAATACTATTTTTAAACCTCAAATTTAATTTTATGAAACGAAGAGGATTAATATTTAATTCGCGACCTAACAAAACAGCAGTGTTTGCGTTAGGATTAATGCTGGGACTTTGTCCTGTTTCAAAGGCGTGGGCCGATACAAACATGAAAGATAGTCAAGTAGTGGCACAGGCTCAAAAGAAAGTGAAAGGTCAAGTCGTTGATGCAATAGGCGAACCATTGATTGGTGTGAATATTACTGTAATAGGAGGAACAGAAGGAACTATTACGGATATCGACGGAAATTATACGATTGGTGTACCTGCTGGAGCTAAGTTGAAATTCAGCTATATTGGTTATAAGGATCAAATTATAGATGTGGCTGCACAAACTGTGATAAATGTAAAATTGCAGGAAGATAGCGAAGTGTTGGACGAAGTTGTGGTAGTGGGATACGGTTCACAAAGGAAGGAGACATTGACTGGTGCTGTAACAGTGGTATCTGATAAAATGTTGAAGAATAAAGGAACGATGTCAAGTCCGTTACAGGCAATGCAAGGTCAGGTTCCGGGTGTTACGATCACTCGCAATTCGGCAGCTCCGGGAGATGAGAGCTGGGGCTTGAAATTGCGTGGTTCTGTTTCTGCAAATAATGCGGAGCCATTGATCGTTATTGACGGAGTTGCTTATGATGGTGTAAATGCACTGCGTAATATCAACCCTTCTGATATTCAGTCTATCAATTTTCTGAAAGATGCATCGGCTGCTATTTATGGTTCCCGGGCTGCAGGTGGTGTGGTATTGGTAACCACTAAGCAGGCAAAGGAAGGAAAAGCGAGAATAGAATATAGCGGTTCATACACTTACAAGATGGTGGGATTGCAGCCGGAGCTGATGACTATGAACGAGTGGGCAAATGCAGTGTTACAGACTTGTCAGAACGATGGTCAGCCGGATTCTTACTCATGGGTGAAATATGCGAAAATGGCATTGGCTAATGAAGGTAAATACATTGATTTGGACCACAGTGCAAATCCTTTTGCTCCCAGCTATTCAGATGTAATGGATTTCGTGTTCATGGATACCAACTGGCAAGATGTGTTGTTCGGCAATTCTTATTCTACGCAACATGACTTAGCTGTTTCTGGAGGTACAGAAAAGAATTTATATCGCTTGTCCGTAGGGTATATGTATGATGACAGTAACTTGAAGTGGGGAAATAATAACAATCAGCGTTTCAATCTTCGTTTGACTAATAAACTGAAAGTCTTTGATAACTTTTCTATTGAATCTGTGATAGCCTATAACCGCCAGGATCAGGTGGCTCCTTCACAACTGAATAGAACATTGACTTCCAGTTATCCGCAACCGGGACTTCCGGCTTCTACGATTGATGGAAAACCTTATTCGTGGGGAACTTGGTTGTCACCGATTTGGTTTGCCGAATTGGGTGGAGATAATAAACTGAAAGTATCTGAAATTAATATCAGTGAGAAATTCACTTACAATATTAATAAACATCTGGATGTAGTAGCAAATCTCGGTTATAACTCCGGAGTAGCTTCACGTGATATAAAGAAGATGGCTATTACTTCTTATAATTATGCGGGAACCAAGATAAACACCAAGGCCGACGGTTACAAACAGGAAGAGTCGTCTTACGAGAAAACAAGTTCACGTACAGACTTCTATTCTATGGCAGGTTATGTTGATTATCACAATACATTTGCGCAGCATCATAATGTAAGTGCAATGGTTGGTGCTCAATATGAATTGAAAGAATATGATTATTTTGGTGTATCGGTGAAAGATATACAGAACTCGTTGGAAACTGTAAATGGGGCAGGTCTGGTAAATCTGACAGACAAACATGGTACGAAGTGGCATGAGGCTGTGATGTCCTACTATTCTCGTTTAAACTATAACTATAAGTCAAAATACTTATTGGAAGTAAATATGCGTTATGATGGTTCTTCCAAGTTTAAACCGGAAAATCGCTGGGACTTCTTTTATGGAATATCCGGTGGATGGCGTATTACGGAAGAGGCGTTTATGAAGAACATCAAATGGTTGAATGATTTGAAAATCCGTCTTTCTTATGGTGAAGTTGGTAACCAAAGTGGTATTGATCGTTACGATGGTACGCAGTTCTATAAATTTGAATCTCAAAGCGGAGCTTATATCGGTCCTAACAAAGGCACTATCATAGATACGAATGGTAAAATCGCTTCTCTGGGACGTGAATGGGAACGCATTAAGAATTATAACTTAGGATTGGATTTCTCTTTGTTTAATTCTCGTCTGACAGGTACTGCCGAAGTGTACATGAAACGTAATGATAATATGTTGATTAATGTTTCTTATCCGGGAGTTCTGGGTGATAACGCAGGTATGTCAAACAATGGAAAATTCAGATCACATGGATGGGAAGTCATGGTAAACTGGTCTGATAAGATTGGAAAAGACTTCACTTATCATATAGGAGGTACTTATTCTTTCAATACGAATAAACTGACGGATATTGGTGCAGTTTCAGTTCTGAAATCCGGTTTTGTTGATAAACAGCAAGGTTATCCGTTGAATAGTATTTTTGGTTTGCGTTATGCCGGCAAAGCACAGACAGAAGAAGAACGTCAAAAATATCTATATCGCTTCCTGACTGGTAATACTATCGGACTGACAGAACAAAACTTCCGTTTGGGAGATAATATGTATGCTGACGTAAATAATGACGGCAAACTGGATCAGAATGATATTGTTTATTTAGGTACAGATGATCCGAAAATCTCTTTCTCTTTTAATGTAGGAGCAGAATGGAAGGGATTTGATTTATCACTAGTTTTCCAGGGTGCTGCTCAACGTACAATCTTCCGTACGGGAGATAATAACGGTAATGAGATTTGGCGTATACCGATGAAAGCATTATATCTGAACACTTCGAATCAATCGGTAGGTAACACGTGGAGTCCGGAGAACCGGGGCGCTTATTATCCGACATATAGTAATAAGAATGAAATCAATGACTACAACTATCAGGCTTCTTCCTGGTCAGTGGAAGATGGTTCTTACATTCGTCTGAAAAATGTGACATTGGGATACAATGTTCCTTCTGCCTTTTTGGCTAAAACGAAAGCAATTAGTTCTTGTCGTATATATGTAGCAGGTGCTGATCTTTGGGAATATTCTAAGATTAACGACGGATGGGATCCGGAGGCTAGCCGTAAGGTATCAGCAGCAGGACGTTTCCCCTTTGTCCGTACAGTGACTTTCGGATTAAATCTAACTTTTTAATGTATGAAGAATATGAAACTATATAAGAAAGCTCTTTTAATTTTATCGCTTGGTCTGACACTGAATTCGTGTCTGGATCTTGATCCGCAGGACCAACTGGCAGATGGCAACTTATGGGGGGCGGCAGATGATTTTAAATATTTTGCAACTAATTTCTATGGTTGGACCCGTGATTTCAAGTCTGTTATTTCTGATGGTGCACATTCTGACTGGCGTTCGGACTTGATGACTTCCAGTTCTGTAAATATGTACAGTAACGGTAGCAATCCGATTCCTACTTCAGACGGTAACTATACGAGTAATTATGCCCATATTCGCCGTTGCAATTTGTTGCTACAAAAAGCAGCGTCTTTTTCCGGTAACGGTGATATCAGCCGCTATGTAGCGGAAGCCAAGTTTTTCCGTGCTTATTCTTACTTTGATTTGGTGCAGTTGTTCGGAGATGTGATTATCACTAAAGAACCGCTGGATATTACTTCACCCGAGTTACGCATGAGCCGCAATGACCGTAGCGAAGTGATTGACTTCGTGATTCAGGATTTGAAGGATGCGGCTGAAGTATTGCCGGAAACTATTGCGACGGATGAAGAAGGACGTATTTCAAAATGGGGAGCTTATGCATTCCTTTCACGTGTCGCTTTATATGAAGGCACATGGCAACAAAACCGCAATAATGAAGAACGTGGCAAAGCATTGTTGAGTATTGCAGCGGATGCGGCGAAAAAAGTTATCGACAGTAAGCAATTCGAGCTATTCAAACCAGCAGCATTGGGAGAGATGGCTTATAAATACCTGTTCATTTTAGAGAATGTACAGTCTAATCCTGCGAATCTGACTAAGAGTGCCAATAAAGAATATATATTCTATCGCCGTCATGATGAAACGATTGCTCCGATCGGGACTAATATTACACATGGTTGTGTAGCGAACGTGCAATATATTAACCGTAAATTTGTGAATATGTATCTTTGTAGCAATGGGCTACCTATTGACCATACCAAGAGTGCTGACGTCTTTAAAGGTTATGGAGGTCTGACTACGGAATTTGAAAATCGTGATAATCGCATGAAGAACTGTCTTCTGGCTCATGGCACTAAATATTGGGATAACGACAAACCGCGTATTGATTGGAAAGGTATGGATGGGGAAGATGCGACCAATGCCATTACATGTAATGTATTCCAAGGTTCCGGTTATCAAAACCAAAAATGGGGTACGGAACGTAAGGTGGCCGATACATTTGAAGGTTACGATTTCCCGATTATTCGTTATGCAGAAGTTTTATTGAATTATGCCGAAGCTATGTATGAGTTGGGAACCACCGGCAAAGCTTTGGATGATGCTTTGAATATCTCGTTGAATTTGGTTCGTCTCCGTGTAAACCCGGATATGCCTAAACTGACTACGTCTTTTGCTTCAGAAAACAGTTTGAATATGCGAGAGGAAATCCGTCGTGAACGTACCATCGAATTGTACAATGAAGGTTTCCGAGTTGATGATTTGAAGCGTTGGAATACTGCTATTGTAGAGATGCCTAAACCTATTCTAGGAGTGAAATGGACAGGAACTGATTTTGCGACTTCATGGGCTGGCGCTTCTAATATGGCAAAAGATTCCGATGGCTGTTTGATCTTGGAAAATAGTCGGCGCTGGGGTAGTAAAAATGACCTGTATCCGCTTCCGGTAGATCAGTGTCAGTTGAATCCGAACTTGGGACAGAATCCGGGATGGCAATAATCAAGTCTGAATAACTTAAAGAATAAGAATCATGAAAAGAGATTATATAAAATATTTTGTTGGACTGGCGGCTTGTTCGTTTTTAGGTCTGACTTCATGTGATGATGATAAGGATTTAGGAGGAAAGATGGACGAAATGATTACAGTATCCACCATTACTCTTAACGAAACTCAATATGATGCAGGGAATAAAACAATTTGTCTGCTGAAGAACAAAGAACTGCAACTCTCTTGGAGTATTGCACCTGAAAATGCAACCAATGCTAATGTGCAATGGACTTCGTCGGATGAATCTATTGTTGCTGTTACACGGGAAGGTAAGGTCGTGACTAAGGATAAAGCAGGAAAAGCTATTATTACATTAACGCCGGAAATCGGTTTCGGTCCGGAAGCTACGATCATCACTAGAACAGTTGAAGTTATGGACGAGTATACCTATATGTCAGCCATCAATATAACTAATGTTCCAGCAGAGGAGATTGCGGCAGGCGATGAATATCAATTAACTGTTTCTTCGGAACCGGCAACTACTACGTTCAAGCGTTATAAATGGACAAGTAGTAACCCGGAAGTGGCTACGGTGGATGAAAAGACAGGTTTGGTGACCGGAATCAGCAAAGGGGATGCGACTATTATAGTAACGGCTGATGATTTCAGTTCGAATCCGGTGTCTGCAAGTTGCGAGATAGGGGTTAAGATAGTAACTCCAATTACCGGAATGACGTTTACTGAAGATACGGAACTTAATCAATTGGGATATGGACAGGAATATCAGATTAAGTACACATTGGAACCGGTAGATGCTACTGCTTCGCTGCTGACTTGGGCGAGTGATAATCCGGAGGTGATTAGTGTGGATAAGACTGGTAAATTGAAAGTACATACTACTAAGACCGCTTCTGCTGTGATAACAGCTTCTTATGGCCCTGTTGTACAAAATGTAACTGTCACAGTTGCCGATGGACGTTTCTGGTATTCATTAGGTAATGGTTTGGGTAACGGACTGGATAATAATTGGTATTTGGATGGCAACAATGCGTCTGTTGTTTCATCTGACGGAAATAAGACTACTGTTCAGATGGGCTCCGGATACCGTGGTGACTTATGGCTTGCAAGAAGTGGTAAAGGAAAAATTGTAAATGTAACTCCTGCTGATTATAGATATTTTGCCATTAAGGTAGGATTTAAATCTCAATTGGTTCCAGGAAAGAACAAACCCAATGGTTGTATTAAATTAGAGATCTTTGATGATGGTATTAAGAAAATCGGTCCTGAATATTTTGGAACAGGCGGAGATGCTAATAATAGATACGAGATTCTGGGTGCAAGTGAGATTTCGACTACGGAGCCAAATGTCTTGTATTACGACTTACAGTCAAAATATAAAACTGTGACTCCTACAGATTGGAATCAGGTCTTTGATTTAGTGCAATGTAAGTTTGTAATTGCCGATTTCCCGGAAACTGCTCAGACTTATGATCTTTACTGGATTCGTTCTTTCAAATCCATAGAGGAACTTCAAGCTTTTGTAGATAGTGAAAACAATACTAACGAATAACTACCATGAATAAGATGAAATTATATACAATAATAGGAGCAGGGCTTTTTGCCCTGACTTCTACCACGCTTTTAGCATGTAGCGAAATAGAAGACGGCTCTAATGATATGAGTAGTTGGCCGGAAGTGAAGGATTATGTTACGACTTTGGAGCATCCTTGTATGCTTCATACAGAAACGGATTTTGAGTTTGTAAAAGGAAAAGTGCAAGCCGGTGCGCAACCTTGGAAAAATGCGTTCGATCATTTAAGTCGTAGTGGGAATAGCTTGTCACAATCAAATTATAAGGCTTCTCCGGTGAAATTATTGGCGCGTCTCGATCAAAATAATTGGGCAGGCAAATATCCCAATGACTGGAATAACTACACGAAGTTGATGAAGGACGCTGCCGCAGCCTATCAATTGGCCCTTCGATGGAAATTGTCGGAGACTGACGGTGCACAGTATGCAGATGCTGCTGTTGCTATTTTGAATGACTGGGCTAAAACATGTACAGGATTTATCGTGAATGATAAAGGTGAATTTATAGATCCGAACGAGTTCTTGATTTTTATTCAGGTACATCAAATAGCAAATGCAGCGGAGATTATGCGTTCTTATCCAGGATGGCAGGAAGCTGATTTCGTTAAGTTTAAAGCATGGATTGCAGATGTCTTTTATCCTCATATCACAAAATTCCTGTCTACGCACAATGGAAATGAATGTGCGCTTCATTATTGGCTCAACTGGGATTTATCTGCGATGACAGCTTTACTTTCTATCGGTATTTTGGCGGATGATAACTTTAAAATCAATGAAGCTATCCAATATTTCAAATTTGGTATTGGTTCGGGAAATATAGGAAATGGCGTTCCTTTCATACATTTAGATCCGGATAGTAATGAAATGCTGGGACAATGTCAGGAATCAGGTCGTGATCAAGGACATGCTACCTTGTGTGTCAGTCTGCTGGGTGCTTTCTGTCAGATGGCAAAGAATGTAGGTGAAGACCTTTTCATCTTTGATGACGGACGTGCATTGGCTATGTGTGAATATGTAGCTAAATACAATATCGGTGGTGCTGAAACCGGTAGTTCAAGTGCCAGTTGGAAGATGACCGGTTTCAGATATACAGATAATGATCTGCCTTATACTACTTATACAAATTGTAGTGGAAGCTGGGATACCATTTCTGCACAGGAAAGAAGAGAAGGAAAGGATTCACGTGGTGAAGTGCGTCCTGCATGGGAGCTGGTGAACCGTTTGGCGCAGGATTATGGTAAATCAAGCATCTATGCTAAGATGTGGGTTGATAAAATGCGTGAAAATGCATCACGCGGTAATTCCGATGGTGGGGCAGGTGATTATGGGCCTAATAGCGGCGGTTATGACCAATTAGGTTTCGGAACCCTGATGTTTGCAAAAGAGTAAAGAAAAAGCTGTTGGTAATATAGCATGATTGTTTTACAATAATCTTGGATAAATAGAAAAAAGTTGGAAAGGGATTAGGTATTTACCTAATCCCTTTCGTATATATAAGTAAATAGGTCAGTAAATAGATTGTTTTGAAATCAGAGATAGGATTCAGTTTTAAAAGTGTTTGGTTTTTATATAAGGTAGAAAGAACCTGTTTTTAGGAATAACGAATCTAGTTTTGAATGAAATTGATTAGTAAGGTATATGCGTAAAAAGATTCTGTTTTTAGCAGGAATGATGGCTTGCAGTTCATTGGCAGGCGCACAAGAAATTTCTAAGACCTGGGTGGCTGATAAGGGGAATGGAACTTATCAGAACCCGGTTCTTCATGCTGACTATTCAGACCCGGATATCTGTGCGGCCGGAGATGATTTCTATATGACAGCATCCAGCTTTAATTGTATTCCCGGAATTCCTATTCTTCATTCCAATGATTTGGTTAATTGGTCGTTAGTAAACTATGCGTTACCGGTTCAGGAGCCGGAACCTTTCTTCGATAAGGCACAGCATGGTAAAGGCGTATGGGCACCGGCCATTCGTTTTCATAACGGAGAATTTTATATTTACTGGGGGGATCCGGATTATGGAATCTATATGATTAAAACCAAAGACCCGAAAGGAAAATGGAGCAAACCTGTATTAGTGAAAGCAGGGAAAGGAATGATTGATGCAACTCCTTTGTGGGACGAAGACGGAAAAGTATATTTGATACATGCTTATGCCGGAAGTCGTAGTGGGGTGAACAGTATCCTCGTCATTTGCGAACTGAATGCGGAAGGAACAGAAGTTATTTCCGATCCGGTGATGGTGTTCGACGGAAATGATGGAAAGAATCATACCGTAGAAGGACCGAAGCTCTATAAACGCAACGGATACTATTATATTTTTGCTCCGGCAGGAGGGGTAGCAACCGGTTGGCAATTGGTACTTCGCTCAAAAAACATCTATGGCCCTTACGAATCGAAAATCGTGATGGCACAAGGAAAGACAACGATAAACGGACCTCATCAGGGGGGCTGGGTAGACACCAATACAGGAGAATCTTGGTTCGTCCATTTTCAAGATAAAGGCGCTTACGGACGTGTGATTCATCTGAATCCGATGATGTGGGTAAATGACTGGCCTGTAATCGGAGTGGACAAGGATAAAGACGGTTGCGGTGAACCTGTAACGACTTATAAGAAACCGAATGTGGGAAAGACCTATCCGATCGCTACTCCGCCGGAGAGTGACGAATTCAATACCCGGCATTTGGGATTACAATGGCAATGGCATGCCAATAAAAAAGACACTTACGGTTTTACTACCGATTTGGGATTTATCCGTCTTTATGCAGGCAGCCTTTCGAAAGAGTTTGTGAACTTCTGGGAAGTTCCTAATCTGTTGATGCAAAAGTTCCCGGCTGAAGAATTTACAGCTACGACCAAGCTGACATTTACTGCCAAGCAGGATGGAGAACAAACCGGAATTATTGTGATGGGATGGGATTATAGTTATCTTTCTATTCGCAAGGCGGGGGATCAGTTTATTCTGCAACAGGCAGTTTGTAAGGATGCGGAACAGCAAAATCCCGAACGGATAAAAGAATTGGCAAACATTCCGGTAAAATATCTAAAGATGCCGGGAGTAGCAGATAATGAATGGCAAACAGTGTATTTACAGGTAAAGGTTCGGAAAGGAGCCGTTTGTACATTTGCTTATAGTCTGGACGGGAAGAAATATACGACAGTGGGAGAGACTTTCACAGCCCGTCAAGGCAAATGGATTGGAGCCAAAGTCGGATTATTCTGTGTGACTCCGAATGAAGGCAATCGGGGATGGGCAGATGTCGATTGGTTTCGGATGAATAAGTAATTGACCAATCAATAATTGACAAAGAGAAATAAAGATTAAGAATTAACTCGAAGATATCAGATTAAGATGAAAAAGATTGTAGTAGGTTTGGCTGTGATGTTAGGTTTCTGTACGTGTGCTCATCAGCCGTCCGGTACATTGGATGTGAATAAGGCATTGGACTATTGTGCAGAGCAGACACAACGTACGCTTGCGGAACTGAAAACTGACTCCGGCATCGACTATACAATGATGCCACGTAATATCATGACTGACGAACATCATTGGAATTGTCGGAAAGCGACGAAGGAAGAATGGTGTGCCGGTTTCTGGCCCGGAGTATTGTGGTATGATTACGAATATACGAAAGATAAACAGATTCAGGAAGAAGCGGAGAAGTTCACGAACTCTCTGGAGTTCCTTTCCAAGACTCCGGCTTTCGACCATGATTTGGGCTTCCTCGTGTTCTGTAGCTACGGAAATGGTTACCGCCTGACCAAGAATCCGGCTTACAAACAAGTGATTCTTGATACAGCCGATACGTTGGCTACTCTGTTCAATCCCATTGTAGGAACTATCCTTTCATGGCCTCGTGAAGTGGAACCCCGCAACTGGCCGCACAATACCATCATGGATAACATGATTAACCTCGAAATGCTTTTCTGGGCAGCGAAGAATGGTGGAAATCCTTATTTATATGATATTGCCGTTTCTCATGCTGATAAAACGATGAAATGCCAGTTCCGTCCCGACTATACATCTTACCATGTAGCGGTATACGACACCATTACAGGTAATCTGATAAAAGGAGTAACGCACCAAGGTTATGCCGACAGTACCATGTGGGCGCGTGGTCAGGCATGGGCAATCTATGGATACACGGTAGTTTATCGTGAAACGAAAGATCCTAAGTATCTTGATTTCGCACAGAAAGTGACAGATGTTTACCTCGAACGCCTGCCGGAAGATAAAGTTCCTTATTGGGATTTCAGTGCACCGGGAATACCGGATGCTCCCCGTGACGCTTCTGCTGCGGCAGTGGTGGCCTCTGCTTTGCTTGAACTATCCACTTACCTCCCGAATGGAACCGGAAAACGTTATAAAGATGCAGCTATCGAAATGCTGGCAAGCCTGAACTCTGACAGTTATCAGAGTGGCAAGAGCAAACCGTCTTTCCTGCTTCATAGCGTAGGGCATTGGCCGGCTCATTCAGAGATAGATGCCTCTATTATTTATGCAGATTATTATTATATCGAAGCCTTGTTGAGGCTGAAACGTCTGCAAGAAGGACACGGAGTATTGGGATGACAGTATTACCGGGCTTATGAATACGGTAATATCAAAGTATCGGTAGAACTAATAAAGTGAATAATTAGATTAGTATAGATGATAGAGTAAAAAACGAAAGAAGGTGTGTCAAAATGCACACCTTCTGTTTTTTACGCACAAAGCCCCGACTTTCACAAGCTGGGGCTTTGTTATTACCTAAAGATTTTGTATCTTTAGGCATAAGAATTTCACTATGACAAAGATACATTTTCGTCCTTACAATCCCAACCAAACCGTTCTTTTTCCTCAAAGAATTGATGAGGATATTGCAGAAAACGATCCGGTACGCATGGTTGACGCCCTGGTTGAGGGCTTGAATCTTGAAAGTTTCAGAAAGCTGTATAAGGAATGCGGGCGCAGCCCTTACCACCCCAGGATGATGCTCAAGGTCATTCTGTATGCCTATATGAACAACATCTACTCCTGCCGGAAAATTGAAAAGCTCCTTCACCGTGACATCCATTATATCTGGCTGGCCGGATATGAGAAACCGGATTTCATTACCATCAACCGTTTCCGCAACCGGGTGAAGAAGGAAATCAACGAGGTGTTTACGCAAACCGTAGTTCTTCTCTCTTCCAAAGGCTTCATCAGCCTGAATGTGGAATACATTGACGGGACAAAGATCGAATCCAAAGCCAACAAGTACACTTTCGTCTGGCGAAAAACGGTTGAGCGGAACCGTGAACGCCTGATGAAGAAGATACATGTCCTGTTAGGGCAGATAGACGATGTCATTGCCCGGGAGAAGTCATCAGAGAACAATGAGGAGGTTGGGTTCACTCCGGCCATGCTGACTGAAATGGCAGGAGAATTGCGTCATGCACTGGAACAGGTTTCCGAGCCATCCGCGAAAGAGGAAAAGACTGAACTGAAAAAGAAACGCAAACAGTTGAAGGAACTGGAAGAACACAGGGACAAACTGCAGGAATACGACTGCCATCTGGAAACGCTGCAAGAGAGGAATTCCTATTCCAAGACGGACAAGGACGCTACTTTTATGAGAATGAAGGAGGATGCCATGCGCAACGGACAGACGAAGCCCGGTTACAACCTTCAAATCGGCACCGAAAATCAGTTCATCACCGATTTTGCACTCTTCCCGAACCCTACGGATACACTGACCCTGATTCCTTTCCTGCAATCTTTTTCAAACAGGTATGACCGGATGGCCCATACGGTGGTTGCTGATTCCGGCTATGGCTCCGAAGAGAATTACCGCTTCATGTCCGAAAACGGCATGGAAGCCTACGTAAAGTACAACTATTTCCACATGGAGCAGCGGCCGAGATTCAAACCGGACCCGTTCAAGGCCGAAAACTTCTACTACAATGAAGAACATGACTTCTGCATCTGCCCTATGGGGCAAAGGATGCGGAGGATAGGCACCAGGAATGTGAAAACCGCATCCGGATATGTCAACGAAAATGCACGGTACAGAGCTGTCAGGTGTGAAGGCTGTCCCCTGCGATGCCGCTGTTTTAAAGCAAAAGGAAACAGGACGATAGAACTGAATCATAGGCTTAGACAATACAAGCGGAGAGCCAAAGAACTGCTCTGCTCTGAGAAAGGACTGAAACACAGAGGGCAGAGATGCATAGAACCGGAAGCCGTGTTCGGACAAATTAAAAACAATATGAACTACAAACGTTTCCGACATTTTGGAAAGGACAAGGTCTTCATGGACTTTGCCTTCCTAGCCATTGCCTTCAATATAAAAAAGATGTGTGCAAAACTGACAAAAAAGGGTATGAACTGGCTGATTAGACTGTTTTATGAGCTTACAACTGCTGTTTTTAGATGCTGGGAACACATAAATCAAAGAAATCTTCAAAAGATCGCAGCTTAAAGAAAGTGAACAGATTTGTATAGTGATGAACAAAAAAAGAGGTGCATCGTGCATTACGACACACCTCCTTTTTACTGGTTAGGGTTAGGTTTATTTTATTGTTTTACCTTGATGATGTCATAATTCAGATCGCTGACAGCTTCTTGCAAGCTATCGTTCACCAGACGAAGAGTGGTGTCGTTAACAACCACGAAATACATCGGAGCTTCACCATCTTTCGGAGTTAACTTAACAGCAGTCACAGGTTTTTTGTTCACTACCTTGTGTACAGTCTGCTGTTTTCCTTTTGAAGTGAAAGTCTTGTTTTGTCCTTGACCTTCAGCATCGAGGTAAGTCATATCCAGTGTATACGCAGTATCTACACCGTCAGTTGCAGCGTTCAAGGTTAGTACATAGTCAATACCCGGACCGTCGGCAGCAGGAAGAGTACCTTCATAAACTTCAGTTAGTTCGGTAATCGGAGTCATAGCAAGAGCTAGACTGTCTGCTTGAGCCTCTGCGGCTTTGTTTGCTTTTGATTGGCATGATGCCAAAGCAGCTACGACTGCTGCTAACATAATTACTTTTTTCATCGTTAAGTGCTTTAAGTTAATATAAATATAGTGAGCTATTGCTCGTTTTTTGCTATCCTATTCCTGCTCTTCGTCCCGTTTGATGACAAGCAGTTTGTCTACTCGTCCGCGGTCCATGTCCACCACTTCGAATTGCAGATTCTTGTAGGTGAAGATGTCTCCCGCTTTCGGGATACGGCCAATCAGGAACATGGCTAATCCCCCCAGAGTGGTGAAGTCTTCCGATTCCAGATCTTCATAGGATAAAATACCCATTTCCTCCATGAAGTCGTCGATGTTCATTGAAGCTTCCACCAGCATCGAACCATCCTGCCTTGTGACGATTTCTTCTTCTTCCGTTTCATCCTCTTCAAGGATGTCTCCGAAGATACTTTCGGTCAGGTCGTGCAGTGTGATAATGCCTTCTGTGCTGCCATACTCGTTAACAACAACTCCGAACTTGTTTTTGTTCTTCTTAAATAGCTCTAAAACTTTATTTGCATATAAACTTTCCGGAATAAAGAGGGGAGGACGGGCTATTTCGCGTAAGTTAAACAGCTTTTTACTGCCTATCATCAGGATAATATCCTTTACGGAAACTACACCGATAATCTCATCTTTCCGTTCGTCCACCAACAGATATTTGCTATAATGTTCTTCTTCGATTGTCTTCATCACCTTTTCCTGCGTATCATCAGGGTGAAGGATAATGAGATCTCTGCGATGCGTCATCAGTTCGTTAGCCCGTTTGTCGGAGAAGCGGAACACATCACGTATCATTTCCGTTTCCTCTTTGTCAATCACACCCTGTTCCGAACTTTGATGGAGAATCATTTTGATTTCCTCCTGCGTCATGGGGCGTTCTTCGCTTTTCAAACCGATGAGTTTATTCAGTAGCCGGGTAGAGACACTCAGCAACCATACAAAAGGATAAGAAACCTTTGTCAGGAGAATCATGACCGGGCTGAACAAAGTGGCGTATCGCTCCGGATTACTAAGAGCGATAGATTTGGGTACTAGCTCTCCGATAATCAGAGAAAGATAGGTAATGATTGCTACGGTAGTAATCATTGCCAGGTTGCGTGCATAAGCTTCTGCGCCCGGAATGAGGGAAAAGAAAGGAACGAGGTCGTCGGCAATAGCCACACCACCATACGCACCGGATACGATACCGATCAGCGTAATACCGATCTGAATGGTAGATAAGAACTTTTCCGGTTCTTCCAATTGTTTTAAAACTCCACGGGCTGATTTGTTACCTTTTGCGACAAGTGTTTCAAGACGTGCTTTGCTGGATGATACCAGCGCAATTTCATACATGGCAAAAATGCCATTCAGTACAAGTAAGAGAAGTATGATAAGAAATTCCATAAATGGATTAAAATGGTTATAGGGTCGAAATTACAAGAAATCAGGGCACTATGCAAATCTATGTTATAGATTAATGATTTTTTAATAATAGTGTGTCCTTTTTTATCAAAAACAGAGGAGGAGATACTGCGGTTGACAAACCAATGTATCTCCTCCTTTATTTGATTTAGGAACGATGTCCGTTATTATTTAGCGTAAGTTGCTGCTTTTGCTTTCGCACGTTCGATACGTTTCATGGTATCCGGGTGTGACGAGAACATCTTTTGCAGGTAAGAAGCTTGTGGAGCATCTTTCGACAGTTCGGACAGCTTAGTCAGTGAGTTAGCCATTGCATACGGATCGATACCGTTCTTTACACAGAACTCTACTCCGTAATCATCCGCTTCACTTTCCTGCTTCTGTGAATATTGTGCGCCTGCCAGGGCTTCAGCCATAGCTCCCAGCTCGGAGTCGGTCAGTTTGGCTACTTTATCGCTGCTGGCACCTGCTGCATTCTTCACGGCTGAACGGAGATAAGCATTCTTCATGGCATCTTTAGAGTCTGTGTGAACTACGTGACCAATTTCATGTCCTACCACTGCCATCACTTCTTCATCCGTCATCACATCCATCAGACCGGCGCAAATACGTACACTACCGTCGCCACAAGCGAAAGCATTTACGTCTACCACTTCATATACGCCAAAGTTAAGTTTCAGTCCATCCACTTCTTTGATATGTCCCGTCAACTTCTCCAGACGTTTGCCATATTCAGTATCAGGTTTGGTCAATGGATTATGAGCATCCATCCATACCATATACTCCTTGCTCATGTTGGCGATGTCCGCATCAGATAAAGTAACGGCTGATACTACGTCTTTACCAGCTTGTAATGCTTTCCCTAAATTAACCTTCTTGCCAAATTGTGCGGAAGCTGTCATACCCATGCCTAACAATATGAAGGCAATCATAGCAATTTCTCTTTTCATACTCTTTTTCTAGTTTAATGTTTTATGTATAAATTAATACTCAAATGTTATTCCTAATGTGGGGAGCAATGTCCCGCTCGATTGTTTGAGGTGTTTCATTTTATAGTGTTGGCTGTCGGCAGGAGCTTCCGGATTTTCAATGATACCAGTGCTCATCAATACATCCTGCTGTTTCAGTTTGCTTACCGTGATATTTTGCAAATCAAGATAGAATCCCAGCATACAATGTTTCAGATAAAATGTCTTGTCGATACGGAGGTCTACCTGTGCAAAGGCCGGAAGACGTTCTTTATTATATTTAGAATGTAGGCTAAGCATCCAACGCCCTGCCGTATTACTACGGTGGGTTTTCGGAAGCTCGCCCCCAAACCGGACGTACACGTCTCCGCGTATCCGGCTTTCTACTAATAATATCAATCTATCCATTGTTACTGAGTTTTTTGTAGCACTTACCACATATGGCAATAGTCTTTCGTTTGCGAGCCATCATTTGTTTTTCGCAGGTAGTTTTCCCTTGAAGATTTTTTAATTTTCTCACATGGTGCATCACTAACTTATCGACTGCTCCACATAATTCACATTTTTCCGCTTTCAGCCTATCTATAAGACTTGTGTTTGTAGGATGATATGTGAATTTGGGCAAGTTGTCTAAATCCTTAATGTTCATTGGATTTTTCTTTTTGAACCCACCATGATAAAAGGTCAAGTCTTTGGTAGTACCGTTCTTTAAATAGTATCTAACTGAAAAAAGTCCATTCTTGGTGTACTTTTTTCGGATTTGCGACATCGTTGTCCGATATTTCTGCGCAAATGTTTTGTACATACTATATTTCATGATATACCCAAGTTTTGACAGACTACTACAATTATTAGCCAAACAATAGTAATTGTAAATGCCCTTTATTTCCTTGTTGTACCTGTCAAGTATCTCAAAGTCATTGTTGTTTGAAAGTTTGGGACGGGATTTTGCTTTCCAATACTCCTTGCCGTTGTGTATCTTTATTTCTAAAACACGATATTCGAGCAACTTTTTCTTAAACGTATCCTTTCCAAGTGCCAATTGTATCCTCTTATTGAAGACACGTCTTAGTACTCCGTATTTGCTTCTTTTGGTGTCATTGGATTTCCTTACAAAAATCTCATATCCGAGAAATTTTGCAGCGTTTTCAGCATGGGTGATAAGTGTTTTCTCATCGGACAGTGTAAGAGCCAACTTTTCATAGAGGAAGTTCTTTATGTCCTCTTTGATGATGATAGCATCTTGTTTACTGCCAATAATTCCAATTAGAAAATCATCCGCATATCTCACATATTTGAGTTTTCTGTAGTTCATATCCATTTCGTCACCATCAGAATACTGCAAACCTTCTTTTTGATAAGCCTTATATTGTCTTATCAATTCTGACCTTTCACTTTTGTCTTTTACCACTTTCAACTTTTTCAGAATACGGTGTCGTTTGCCTTCAAGTGATACTACCTGTTTAGTTCTTTTCCGTTCTTTCCCCTTATCAAATTTTTCAGTGTATTCCTTCATGAATTTATCCAATTTATCAAGGTATATGTTTGCCAAGATAGGGCTGACAATTCCGCCTTGCGGTGTTCCGCTGTAGGAGTTATGAAAGTTCCAGTCTTCGATATATCCTGCATTCAGAAATTTTCTAATCAAGCGAATAAATCTTTCGTCAGCGATACGTTCTTTCAGAATACCTATCAGTATCTCATGATTGATATTGTCGAAAAATCCCTTAATATCACCTTCTACGAACCATTTCACGCCCGAAAATGTCTTCTGAATATCAGACAAGGCAGTGTGGCAGCTTCTTAGAGGTCGGAAGCCATGTGACGTTTTTTCAAACTGTCTTTCATAGATGGCTTCCAATATCATTCTGACCACTTCCTGCAATAATTTATCATTAAAAGCTGGTACACCTAATGGACGCATTTTCCCATTTTTCTTTGGGATATACATCCGTTTTGAAGGTTGGGGCTGATAACTCTCATCTTTCAACGATGTTATCAGTTGTTCAATTCGGTTCAGGCTCATTTGGTCAATGGTTTTCCCATCTGCACCTGCTGTCATATTGCCCGGTTTCGCATATATGCGTTGGTAGGCAACGTAATACATTTCCTCATTGAAAAAGATACGGTACAAGCGTTCAAACTTGTAATTCAAATTTTCACTGTGTTCCGTTAGACTGTTTAATACATACTCTGGACTTCTCATAATGTCTCTCACATTTTCCGTTATTTGCATTAAAATTATTAGCTGCTTCCCTTCGCCATGTACAGGGCTTTCCCCTGCTCAGACTACTACGGAAGCTCCGTTGCCTTGTCGGATTTTCATAGGTCTGTACCTAATAGCCTTGCGGCGTTCCGATTTAGGCAATCCCCGTTTACGATATAATAACATGGCTATGATAGATTGTCGGATATGACTTCCGCCCGTTACCGCTTACTGCGGTTGTGCCGTAATTTGTTCCTGCCTCTACTACACGACGCTCGCAACAGAGGTATTACGGTATAGCGAGTTAAGTTATCTTTCACTATAAAACATACTGGGTTCACTTGGACTATCATTCAATCAGTTTGGATTTTATCCTCGTATCTATCTGTTTCATCTCACCATTCAGTTGCAATTTGATAACTAATTGACTTATGGCTTTCCAGCGTGCTATACTCCCTGCCGTCCTTTCGTGGGCAGATAAGCTGGTGATGATAGGTAAATATTGGAACACTTACCTAATAGCTTGCCAATGCTACATTTATTATATCGCCTATACGGGCGCACAGTCGTAATATGCTTTACCTTGTGCATCCCAGGCAGATACCAGAGATGACTTTTCTTCATCATAAGGTGTATAAGGAGCACCGCCGATGCAACTGACTTTCATCCCGACACTCCATTGGCGCGGTAGATTGTAGGTTCCCCGTAAGTTGAAAATATACCGGTTGTCCCATGCGGATGCAATGTATTCACTCTCTTTGTCGTTGCGGTATTCACTTTTAAAGATGGTAAAGGAAGAAGCCAGATTCAGTTTCTTGGCAATCAGCCACTTTACTAGAATTTCCGCACCATACGAACGTCCTTGAGCAGTAGAAGTCAGCAATTCATTGCCAATCACTCCATAGTCATTTCCTTTGCAGGTAAGAGGAATCCCGTCTACAACGGAGAGCGGAATTTTATCATAGTCTTTATAGAATCCTTCGACAGAGACTTCGAAAGTATCTCCTTTGCGCCAACTGATACCCAGACTTTCCTGGCTGACTTTCATATAGCGGAGATTGTATTTGTTTACATACGTTCCGTTATTATCCTTAAAACCGAGAGCCGTGTAAGGAGGCAACTGGTAATAAAGTCCTGCATTTCCGCTTATGAACCAGTGTTCGGCAAGTTGATAGGAAAGCGATATGCGCGGTGAAAGCTGGTCGGAGAGTGATTTCATCGCTGATGAATAATTGTTGGCATCCGCTCTCAATCCTAGAGAAGCTGTGAAGCGTTCGTCCATCGAAGAGTAGCTGATAGTGCCGAAAAGTCCCCAACGCATCATCCCCAAATAGGTATGGTAATCAAACGTTTGTGCCTGATTGGTATACGCCTTTTGAAAGGTGGTATTGGTATATTGACTATAATCAAGGTTCACTCCGAGATTGATTTTCCAGTTGCGGAAAGAAGAATTGTTTTCGAAACGGAACTTTGTCTCTTGTTCGGTAGAACGGAGGCGGAGCATCAGATTCTCCGGAATGCTTTCATCATTCTGCCGGTATTTGGTATTGCGGTTGTTCAGATAACTGTGGCTGACTACCACCGATTGCACATGCGGACCTGCATAATGACGATATACAGCACCTAGGGTAAACGTTTCCTGCTTGATTTTCGGCAGGTAACTAAGGATATATTCATTGTCCTCGCTATCTGCTTTCGTATTCAGTCGCATATTATCGATCCCTCCAAGTCCCAATACCGTCAGCTCGTTCTGTTCGTTAAACCGGGTTTTCAATTTGAACTGCGCATCGGTGAAAGTCGGCAGGAAAGGGAGGTCGAGCATATCAAACAGGAATTGCAGATAAGATTGACGTACAGATACCAGATAAGAGGTCTTTTTCCCGATATGCCCGTTGGAGGCGAGCGACACTTCGGATGCTCCGAGGGTAGCCTTTACAGAGTTATGCTCCATATTTCCGTCGCGCAACTTGAAATCAAGAACGGAACTAAGTGCGTTTCCTCTATCAGTGGGGAAAGCACCAGTGTAGAAATTGACTTCACGTATCAGGTCGGCATTAAGGATTCCCACCGGACCGCCGGATGCTCCTTGCGTACTGAAGTGATTGATATTGGGTATTTCCACTCCGTCCAGATAAAAACGGTTTTCAGAAGGAGAACCACCGCGCACAATCAAGTCGTTGCGGTAGCCGATAGGCGAGAAGGCAACTCCCGGATAAGACTGAACAATACGTGAAATGTCCCGATTAGCTCCCGGACTTTTTTCTATTTCCTGCAATCCGATGATGCGCAGGCTGACTGGACTTTCCAGATCGCGCCGGAAAGGAGAAGCGGTGACGGTTACTCCTGCGAGTTCGGTCAGGTTCTCTTCCATTTCTATCGAAATGTTCAGATCTTTGGTAGATAAGATATATTCGGGGGTGGTGACACTTTTGTAGCCGATGGCAGTTGCTTGCAGGCGGTAGATGCCGGGAGGCACTTGTTCGATGGTGAAATGGCCTTCCGCATTGGTGACGCCACCTTTGTTCAGCCCGAGAACCATTACGTTAATGAACTCTAATGGCTGACGGCTGTTTTTCTCAATAACCGTTCCCCTGATTTGATGTACAGGTTGTGCCTGTAGCAGGGAAAGCAGAAGGTTTGAAAATAGTAGCAGTGTCAACAGTCTTTTCATGTGATTGCGAATTATTGCTGCGAAAGTACGAAAAAAGTATTAAAGAATGATACCTTCCGTAAATAAAAACAGAATCACTTCCTGTTTGGTTCGTTTTACCTACTGATAAAGTTAGCCGGATTTTGTTTCACATTTCATTTTTATATCTTATTTTTGTGGGACATATTAAAACAGATTCCTTATGAAGACTGTAAAATTGATAACTTGTAATGATGCGATGAAGGCACATATCCTTCAGGGAGCGTTGGAGAATGAAGGCATTGAGTCTATTCTGCACAATGAGAATTTCTCTACTTTGTATAAGAGTTGTGTGAGCAATATAGCAGGAGTGGATATATTGGTGGCGGATGAGGACTATGAAAATGCTGTCCAAGTGTTGAGGGATAACGATAGTTGGCCGGAAGAGTTGACGCTTTGTCCGTATTGCGGTTCATCGGACATTCAGTTGGTTCTAAGAAAAGGAAAGCGGTGGCGCGCTTTGGGTGCCGCTATCATTTCTGCATTGATGGTCACTCCTCCGGGAGATAACCACTGGAACTATACCTGTAAACAGTGTCATAAAACCTTTGAAATGCCGGTTTCTAAATTTAATCCTTCTGCAGAGACAGAGGAATAATTATATCTAACTATTATAACACACAATGAAAAAGAAAAAACTCTTATTAATTGCTCTTCTTTTAGTATGGGTGGCTCCGTCTTTTGCTGCCAAAGTAGATACCTTATTAATTAAAAGTCCTTCCATGAATAAGGATGTGCAAGTGGTGGTGGTAACGCCGGATGCTGCGTTGGGAAAGAAAGCTGTTGCTTGTCCCACCATTTATTTATTGCACGGTTACGGTGGAAATGCTAAAACATGGATTGACATAAAACCGAATCTTCCTCAAATTGCAGACGAGAAAGGAATCATATTCGTTTGTCCGGACGGAAAGAATAGTTGGTATTGGGATAGCCCAATCAATCCGTCTTTCCGCTATGAGACCTTTATTTCATCGGAATTGGTGAAATATATCGACGAACATTACAAGACGATTGCCGACCGCAAGGGACGTGCCATCACCGGATTGAGTATGGGTGGACACGGAGCAATGTGGAATGCGATCCGTCATAAAGATACGTTTGGTGCCGGTGGAAGTACGAGTGGAGGAATGGATATTCGCCCGTTCCCGAAGAACTGGGATATGTCCAAGCAGTTGGGAGAATATGAATCAAATAAAGAGGTATGGGATAATCACACCGTTATCAATCAGATTGATAAGATAGAGAATGGTGATTTGGCTATCATTGTCGATTGTGGAGAAGGAGATTTCTTCCTGAATGTGAACAAGGATTTGCATAACCGTCTACTGGAAAGAAAGATCGATCATGATTTTATTACTCGTCCGGGAGCACATAATGGACAGTATTGGAATAACTCCATTGATTATCAGATTCTGTTCTTTGATAAGTTTTTCAAGAAATAAATCCGGAAATACTTGACTTTGGCTTTTCAATGTCGTATCTTTGGATACAGAATCATAAAATAGATTGAGGTTAAACTGCGATAGAAGGAGGAGGCGAAAGCTTTCTCCTTTTTTGTTATATGCTGCGGTGACGGAGAATCTCACCCCGGCTTGTAGTGGTTGTAAGCCCGGGTGTAAAGACACTTTAGCTGCCGGGGGATGGGAAATCAGGTGTTTTATCTGAGTAAATCATACGCTTGGTTAAGTGTAAACCGATGCTTTGTTAGATGTAAACCAACGCTTTGTTTAGTAGAATCAGACGGTCTGTTTTGAAAAGGTGGAATAATGGGATTCTTTTGTTAATGATGCGTAAATCTGCTATTGACAAGAAGTGTGGTGAAAAACGAAAAGAAGTGCTCCCCAAAAGTTATATAAGAAACTTTTGGGGAGCACTTCTTTTCATTCTATTTGGTTCTTGCTTTGCTTCTATTTAATCTTTAGACCGCCACCACCGACAAACCGCCTACTTGCGGGACTAATAACACTTTTCTCAATCTTGAATTGTGCTTTTGTAGTTGTATCTTCTTCTTTTTCCGGGGGATAAGTGCCTTCTATAACACCGATGGCTACTTTTAATAATCTTTCATTTGGGTCACCGAATGGCAGAAACTCACTGTAATTAGTAACTCCATCAATGGTCGTTTCACTGATTTTAAGATCTGTTGCAGGTGAGATAGCTCCTCCGGCATCGTGATTGGAATCATAAACAGTACATACTACCGGGTTGACTGACCACAGAAATTCTTCATTAATGAATTGTTCTGTTGCTACGTTTTGTCCTTTTGTGACACCACCGATGGTTACGACAGGATAGCTGTCTTTCAGGAAGAGACTTCTGATTAACATTTCCGGTGCTCCAGCTGTTGTACTGCTTGTGATAGCAAACAGACCGGGCAGGTCTAAATTAACACCGCTCTTTAATATTTCACTATCAAAGTTGATGGTGGCATCCTTGTCCCTGTTTTTATTATTATACTCCAGATAGGCCATCGGCTTATTTAATCGTACTTCTGAAGTCAAAATTGTACCTAATAACTGAACGCAGTCCAATGAACCACCGGCGTTATAACGTAAGTCAAGTATAACATATTTTACGCCTGCTGTCTTGAATTCTTGTGAAATTTGTCGCAGTTCGTTATTGTACTTGTCCGGATCACTGTTGGTGCCGGCTGTGAAACTACTGTACATGAGATACCCTACTTTGATTTTTTGGCCATTCTCTTCTGCTGGCAGTACTGTATACTTATGTACCGGATTATCTTCAACGGATCGTGCCGCAGGTAGTTTTAGGGTTTTGCCGTTAGGTACTACTTTGTACACATATTCTGTTTCTCCTTCTCCTCCTTCTTCCGTATCAACGTTTGTTTGATCTTCCTCTTCTGTCACAGGAACTTTTTTCCATTCACCCATCACCAAATCCCGGGCTTTGGTTCCCTGTAGCAATTGAGTCTCGTATTTCTTGCTGATGTAAGAAGTATCGACTTTCATAATCCAGTCACCGCGCACCAATCCGGCCGCTTCTGCCGGTGAACCGGGAATGACGTAAGTAATTAACGCATTATAAGCTGTATCAATATCCGCACTTCGAACTAGTGAATAATCAAATCCATAGGTAGGTAGGGGAGTTTCCATCACAGAATCTACAAACGAGTAACTGTCGCTTTTCGATTTCACTTTAGACAAGAACGAGGCAGGTTCCAAAAACAGATTCACATCATCGTAGGAAGGTAGATCTTGATACCACAGATAGTTCTGCTGCATGATGTCGTACATCCATGTATCCAGTGCGGTCTGATGGGCATACTCCGGCCAGCGGTCGACACCACAGGAGAAAAAGCCACTGATAAATACGATGCTCAGGGCAGGTATGAGGATTATCTTTCTTAATTTCGTCATCATAAAAAGCTTTTTACTGTGCAAATGTAGGAAATACTTTGCTTATCTACCACATTTATGGTATAAAAATGCCTTCAATATGTGATTGGCTGTTAGAGATTCTTGCCTTATCTTTGTAGCATAGAATTTTTTAATAGGTATTAGCTTACATATAGAACGTTATTAATAGACGAATCATTATTCATGGATATAGCTGCATTATTATCAGGAGGTGTCGACAGTTCGGTTGTTGTACATCTCCTTTGTGAGCAAGGATATAAGCCCACTCTTTTTTATATTAAGATAGGCATGGACGGAGCGGAATATATGGACTGTTCGGCAGAGGAAGATATTGAATTATCTACTGCTACGGCACGTAAGTACGGTCTGTCTTTGGAGGTAGTGGATTTGCATCAGGAGTATTGGGAGAATGTAGCGGCCTATGCCATTGATAAAATCCGGCAGGGACTGACGCCTAATCCGGATGTGATGTGTAATAAGCTTATCAAATTCGGTTGCTTTGAACAGCGTGTTGGGAAAGACTTCGACTTTACGGCAACCGGTCATTATGCCACCACCTTGCAACGCAACGGTAAAACTTGGTTGGGCACAGCGAAAGACCCTGTGAAAGACCAGACAGACTTTCTCGCACAGATTGATTACCTGCAAGTTTCCAAACTCATGTTTCCCATTGGAGGTTTGATGAAACAAGAAGTACGTGAGATTGCCAATAAAGCCGGATTGCCGAGTGCCAGAAGGAAAGATAGTCAGGGTATCTGTTTTCTCGGGAAGATAAACTACAATGATTTTGTCCGTCGCTTTTTAGGAGAAAAGGAAGGGGCGATTATTGAATTGGAAACCGGAAAGAAATTGGGTACACATCGCGGCTATTGGTTTCACACAATCGGCCAGCGCAAAGGGCTTGGATTGAGTGGTGGTCCCTGGTTCGTAGTCAAGAAGGATATTGAAGAAAATACAATTTATGTGTCCCGCGGTTACGGTGTGGAAACACAGTACGGCAATGAATTCCGGATGCATGATTTCCATTTCATTACTGATAATCCCTGGAAAGGGCAGGAGAAGGAGATAGACATCACTTTCAAGATTCGTCACACTCCCGACTTTACCAAAGGAAAACTGATACAGGAAGGAGAGAAGCAATTCCACATTTTGTCCTCTGAAAAGCTGCAAGGCATTGCTCCGGGGCAGTTTGGGGTGATTTATGATGAAGAGGCGAAAGTTTGTGTGGGAAGCGGAGAAATCATCTGTTAAATAGTTCCCTTAGAGGGGTAGAGGTTAGTGAATAGCGGTGTCAGATATAGTATTCGGCTAAATCCACAATCCCTGCCCTCATCGCATATTTAGTAGCCTCGTGCACATTATTCACTCCCAATTTGCGAAAGATATTCTTACGATGGCTGTTGATCGTATGGAAACTAAGATTTTTCTCTGCGGCAATCTCTTTCGTTGTTTTCCCTAATGCAATTTCTTTTAGGATATTCTTTTCTGTCTGCGTCAGCAAATGGTCGTCCATGCTTGACGCTGCCAGCGGAGAAGAAGTTCCCGAAAGCAGCAGATTGCTGACATGATTGCAAATATACCTTTGTTTGCGGGTGGCGCATTGAATGGCAGTCATGATTTCTTCTTTTGAGTTATCTTTCATCACTACCCCGAAAGCCATGCTGCTGAATAATACCTGACGGAGAAAGTTCAGGCTTAGTTCGTCAGAGAATAGAATCCAGTCGGCTTCCTTGAATCTTTCCTGCAAGACAATCAATTCATCTGCCCCCGCAAAATTGAACAAAGTATAATCCAGAATAATCACTGCTTGCGGATACAATCGTAGCTGCTGAATCAGTTCAGCCTTGTTGTCAGCTTCTAAAAGGAGGGATACCTCCTTTTGTTTACTCAACAGGAACATCATTCCTGCCTTACTGATATCCTGATTGTCTGCAATGATAAATTCTCTCATAAGCCATACTGAATAAAAAAAAACTCCGCTACAAATGTACGCATTTTGCGTGATTTGTAGCGGAGTTATGATAAGATTCTTGTATCCGGATTACCAGGAACGTCCCTTGAAGATATTTGACTGGTCAAGCGGAACGATATTTCCGTTCAATGTCAGGTTGTTGTTGCTGAAGTTCGGGCTGATACTAACCGAAGCTGTATTGTTTCCACTGCTCATATTAATAAATACTTGAGCGGAGATGCCGATACCCTGAACACTGAATGAACAGTTCACATTTCCTTTTTTGTCGATATTCATCTTCATATCCGAAGAATTACCATCTACTGTAACACCACCGATTCCGTTAGGACCTGGGTAAGGAGTGTTGAAAGCAGTCTGTACGGTAGCTCTGTTGCCGTTCATCAGGACGAAGTTGGTGTTTGAAGTAACAAAAGCACTCATACCGTTGCGGAAGACAACCTGATTAGCTTCCAATACAAATTGCTTGTTTTTCAAAGCCTGTACAGCTTGTTGATAGGCTGCCATGTCCTGCACCTCTTCTTCGGCACGGAGTTTCGCTCTCTCTGCATCTCTTTGAGCTTTTCTTTCTGCGCGGCGTGCTGCTGCGTTACTTTCTTGTGCATACATCATTGTGCTTGCACTCACTAATACTAATGCTACTAATGCAATAAACTTTTTCATAACTTTTTTTTGTTTAGGTTTAATATGTTGTTCGTTTATTGCAAAAACAAAGTGTATGCCAGATTGTTCACGAACGTCGTGCAATTTTATATCCGATGGCTGCCACGGTGATACTCATTAAAGGACTGATAATGTTGAAAAAACAATAAGGGAGATACACAAGTGTGGGTACACTCAAGATGGTGGCTTGAGTCATTCCACAGCTGTTCCACGGGATCAATACGGATGTAACGGTTACTGCATCTTCCGTGGTACGGCTTAGTAAGCAACTTTCATACCCTTTCTTGGCATAAATATCGCGAAACATATTTCCCGTCAGAATAATACTGATATATTGATCGGCAGTGGTCAGATTAAGAAACAGACCGGAACAAACCGTCGCACTGACCACGCTGACTGTTTTCTTCATAAAGCGCACAAAGATGGAAGTGATACTTCCCACCATACCGCTTGCTGTCATTGCTCCGCCGAAACACATGGCACATAGTATCAACCAAATCGTATTCATCATTCCTGACATGCCACGTGTGGCAATTAAATCTGTCAGAACGGCATTATCCGTGTGTAAATTTGTCTCTCCGTAGATAGTCATCATTAGTCCTTTAAACAGTGAATCGAATCCGGAAGCGGCAATTCCTGAAATTTCTTCCAACAAATCCGGCTGAAAGATTAAAGCAAAAACAGCAGCCAGCAGGGTGGACAGGAACAGCGTAACGATAGACGGCACTTTCTTCGCTATCAATATGCCGGTTGCTACGGGAACTATCAACAGCCACGGAGTGATATGAAACTTTTCATTCAGAGCTGTTGCCACTTCTGCGATGTGTTGTGTATTGTTGGCATCATGAGAGAATCCTGCTACGGTGAAAATAATTAGCGTAATGACAAGAGATGGAACCGTAGTAATCATCATATAACGGATGTGACGGAACAAGGGAGTGTCTGTGATAGAAGAGGCCAGGATGGTGGTTTCGGATAAAGGAGATATTTTATCTCCGAAGTATGCTCCTGAAATAATGGCTCCGGCAATCCAACCGTCTTCAAAACCTTGCGCCTTTCCGATACCCATCAGGGCGATACCGATGGTAGCAATGGTAGTCCACGAACTTCCGGTCATAACGGAAATCAATGCGCAGATGATGCAGGTAGATGCCAGGAAGAAACTGGGATGGATAATTTGCATCCCGTAGTAGATTAGCGTAGGCACTACTCCACTAATCATCCAGATCCCGCTCAACGCACCGATTATCAATAGAATAATAATGGCTGTTGCCACTCCGGCAATATTGTTGGTGATGGCGAGCTCATAATCTTTCCAGGGAATTTTATAGAACACCATACCGATAAGGATACAAATAGCTGTAGTGGTGAGTAGTGACACTTGGCTTCCGCCGCTTAGGGCATCACTGCCAAATGTGCGGATAGTGGCAAACAATAATAACACCAGTACAATGATCGGTATCAATGATACAAGGGGAGAGGGGGCTTTCTTCATGTTGATTCTTATAACCTTTTATTTGTTTTCCGGCTACTGTTTTGTTTATAGCCGCGCAAAGATACAACAAAAAAGAATGAAATCTTTTGCTTCAAAACGTCAGGCAATAAAAATTATTATAAGTTTGTATTTGATTGGAATATGTATAAGACCGGCTCAATTAGCGAAAGTCTTACGCCTTATCCACCAGTAACGGATGAAAAGTACCCCTGTCAGGATGAGGGCAATGGATAATCCGGTATAGAAAACAGAAATGAACGTTTCGGGCAGAAGATGGAAGCTACGTATGGTAATTCCCAGAGAAATCATGAAGATCATTGTAATCCAACTTTTCACATCGAAAAAGGAGAACGGGCAATTTCTGTGTTCTTTCTTTTGTTCGATTCGCTGGGTATGTTTATAATAAAGCCTTCTGAACACCAGAACGAAGAATAACAAGAAAACGACGGTAGCTTCTCCTATTTTGAACATCCAATCTTGGGAGGTGTTTAACCAGGTTACAATTCCTATTCGCAGAATATTCGCACCGGCTATAATCCAGACGGTGCCGGCTGTGATAAGTAAGATTTGTCTGTTAACTCCGTATTTCATTGGCTTTTTTATTGTAATAAACGGTTTGACCGTCCGTTTTGTTGACTCACTTCTTGTAGAAAGTCGTAATTAATAAAGAAATTCCGGTTAAAACGACTCCGGTACCGATAACTCCGTGCCAACCATACAGTTGCCAAAAGCTGCCCGCCAGAAATGTTCCCATTGAACCGCCAATAAAGTAAGTAGTCATGAAAACTGTATTGATACGGTTCGAAGCGCGCGGGTCCAGTTCGAAGATACTTGTCTGGTTGCTAAGTTGGGTGCATTGCATCCCTATGTCAATGATGATGATTCCGGCAATGATACCAATAAAGGTGTTTTCACCGATGAAGAACAGTAACCAGGCAAAGAGAATCAATCCGCAACCGATAAAGTTGAAGCGGCGTACCCCGACTTGTTTTACATATCTTCCAACAAAAGAGGCTGTTAATGCTCCCGCCACTCCGCAAAGTCCCAGCATACCGATTACGTCGCTGTTAGCGAAGAACGGGGCTTGTCCCATTTTAAAAGCCAGACAGGACCACATGGCGAGGAGGGAACCGAAATTCAGTGCCGCCCGGATCGAATAAATGCGTAGTTGCGGGTATTCTTTCACTAAGGCTAACAGGGATTTCATCAGGCCGCTATACTTTCCCTGAAAGTTGGTCTGAATGTCAGGAAGGACTTTTAATACAACGATTGCGCAGATAAACATCATGCCTGCAGCGATGTGATACATTTCCCGCCAGCCAATCAGTTCACCGATAAATCCGCTGACGACACGTGAAGCCAGAATGCCGGTCAATAGTCCTGATAAGACAATCCCTACATTCCTGCCTTTATTTTCCGGACGGGAGAACTGGGCGGCTATCGGAATGAATATTTGTGGAATCATCGAACAAACTCCCGTGAGGAATGAAGCGATAAGTATCAAATGAAAATTGTGCGTCAGGGCGATAGTCAATAGGGAGAATATCAGAATGGTGAAGTTGACGAGGATGATTTTCTTACGCTGATATAAATCTCCCAGAGGGGTGATAAACAACAATCCTGCCGCATAGCCTATTTGCGTGACCATGGCAATCAGGTTAGTTCTGAACTCTGATATGCCAAGTTCATGGCGTATCATATTTAATAGGGGTTGAATATAATAGATGTTGGCTACCGAGACACCGGCCACAATAGCAAGTGTCCAGAGGATAGATGCCGGTAGTCCCCCGTTTTCTTTTAATGGCTGTTTCATGCGGCAAAGATAATAAAATAAGATGTTTATTCGATAAAGAAAGTGGTGGAAACTGTGTTGCCTTCTCCGTCTACTGCCGTCAGGGAATGTTTGCCGGGAGCAGGTTGCAGGGAAATTTTGTGGAAATCCTGTGTCTGTGTCTGATAGGTGTCGTCGAGATGCCAGAAGATAGTGGCATTGGGATTGCTGTGTGCCAGTTCCACCGTGATAAAGCCTTTGCTGCCATCCAGTTGCTTGGGCAGCTTGATGTGGGCGTTCATCGGAGGGTAGATGAACTGCATGGGTTGGAAAGAATCTTCTCCGCAGCCGGCTTTGAAAGGTGGCAGCGGTTTATATTCCGGATGGTGTTGTTTATAGTACCATTCCCATACGGGCGGCAGGGCAAACCATGATTTCTGAATGGTAGGTTCCGTGTTTGCACAGTTTTCATAGATGCGGTGGCTTTCGTCGGCGGATAGTGTGACGAGATGATGGTAAGGACAAGCCTCTGTCCGTAATCCGACGGGAAGGATCAGTACGGTGTCGGTTTCTTCACAGAAACGTCCTTTCAGATGACCGGATTGACGGCATATTTCTGCATCAACGAAAATTCCTGTGGGACGTTCGAACCAGGGTGAAGATGGGAGATAATTGAATATATCGAATAATACGGGACCGGCTGTCTGTGCACCGACCAATCCAGGTTTTCCTTCTCCGGTTGCATTTCCTACCCATACGCCTACTGCATAACGGGGAGTCACGCCAACGGCCCAGGCGTCACGGAATCCGTAACTCGTTCCGGTCTTCCATGCGATAGTCTGCATTGAGGGGATTGATTTCCAGTCAATTTCTTCAGGGCGGTTGACTTCTGTTAAGGCGGAAAGGGTGAGCCAGGCCGCTCCTGCAGAAATGACTCCTTCTGAAATAACTCCTTCTGATATATCCTTTCTCGAAGTTGTTTTTCTTGAAATGGTCTTTCCTGAAGTAACTTTTCTTGAACCATCTCTTTCCGAAACTGTCTTTTCTTCTGTTCCCAGTAGTATCTGCACTTCCTTTTCTTGGGGAAGGTCGTTGGAATGACTGTTGGAGAGGCTTCGTCCCATTTGTGCATAAGCATTCGTCACATCCCATAAAGTAGCTTCGGCACCTCCTAAAATGAGTGATAATCCATAATGGGAGGCTGATCGGTTGATAGTCTTGAACCCCATTTGTTGCAGCATGTGATGAAATTTGGGTACTCCATATCTTTGTAACATGGTGACAGCCGGGATATTCAATGAGCGGGCAAGAGCTTCGGAAGCGGGGACGGCTCCTTCAAACTGCATGCTGAAGTTTTGTGGAGTAAAGCCATTGATATTAACGGGTACGTCCGGTAACAGCATTTGCGGTAATAGACTTCCCTCCTGTAGCATGGCACCATAGAGAAAGGGTTTTAAAATACTGCCTGTACTTCTGGGAGCTTGAATCACGTCTACTTGATTCCCCCCTTGCTTACGGTCGAAATGTACATTTCCGCAGTATGCTACCACTTGATTGGTGGGAATGTCTATAATTAGGATAGCCAGGTTACGGATATCACTTCGATTAAATTCATTGCTCCACCGTTCCGCCAAACTCTCTATATGGGTTTGTATTCCTTTATCGATGGTTGAGCGGGTATATAATCCGTTTCTTTCTTGATAAAAGCGGGTAACCAGGTGGGGGGCTATTTGAGGAAGAGGATGTGGTTCGTCGGGTAACGGTTCGCTGATAGCCAATTCATAGGTGGACGCATCAATAATCTCTTCTTCAAAAAGTTGTTTTAATAAACGGTTGCGTTTGGAAAGTAGTGTTTTTCGTCCTTTGGATAGATGAATCATGGCGGGGGCATTGGGCAGGACGGCCAGCATGGCTGATTCCGCCCATGATAAATCTTCGGCAGAATGACCGAAGTAGCGCCAGGCAGCAGCATCCAGTCCTACTACATTTCCTCCGAATGGTGCATGAGAGACATACATGGATAAGATTTCCTCTTTGGAAGTCCGGAACTCCAAACGGGTAGCCCAGATCATTTCGATGACTTTCTCTCCGATAGTTCTGGGTTTGTTCCGGGCGAGACGGATGGTCTGCATGGTAAGGGTACTGCCTCCGCTTACAACACGTTTATTCTTTAAATTCTGATAGAGTGCTCTTCCGGTAGATAGCGGATTAACTCCCCAATGGTGGTAAAAGTGTTTATCTTCAAAGGTAATAAGACATTGCTTGATTTTTTCAGGTGTTGTCTTTCGGGGAGGAAACCGCCATTGACCATCCGAAGCGATACGTGCTCCCAGTAATTCTTCGTTTCGATCAGTCACAACGGTGGAGTAGGGTACATGAAACAGTTGCCGGGGAAGGCAAAAGATGTATCCTATCATCAAAAGAGCAATGCTTATTGTCATTACTTTCTTAGTAACAGATAATCGTTTGAAGAATTTATATATAGGATTCATTTAAATGTTAAGAGCTAAGAGACATATCTTTGTGACAAATAATTAGGCACGGATTACACGGATTACGCATTTTTGGTTAACGAGTAGAACCGTGTAATCCGTGCCTGAAATTTATTGACTGACAGTTGTTCTTCCCGCTTTGCTGCGTGCCTGTACGTTTACATCATACATTGCTTCACATTGAACGGCAGGAAGAATAAAGTTACCTGCATAAGTCGCTTGCAGTCTGACAGTGAATACTTTTGTTTCACCACGACGCAAATTGAAATAAGTTAATACCCTGTCATCGCGTATATCCAGATAATTATATTTGCTGACGGATTTACCGGAACCGTCGGCTGCTCCGCTTTCCGTTTCGGGGGCAACCATTCTTTCGTTGTATATTTCCCAACCGGACGGTATGATATGCGTCAGTGCCAGATTGGTGTAATCGGAAGTTCCGCTAATATTGGATATGGAGGTGATAGCCATAAAGTCAGTTCCCTGTATAATATCATTGACAGAGATCGGTGTACCGTTCAGGTTGGCATATCTTATATCCATGCGAAGATTGTCGCTGATGGCCGGTAATGTATCGTTCAACAACTGTGTGCGTGTGATAAGGTCTACGCTAAGCGCTCCTTTTCCTTGATTCTTCACAGCAATCATACCGGATTTGGGAGTGGTGGCGATTTCCTTTTCAAACACAGCTTTAGCCGATTTCACGGCAGGTTGTTGTTTGTCGTTCCATGTCCATACGAAATCCAATGTGCCTGACAGCTTTTCAGCCAGACGTCCCATTGCCATAAGAGCAAAAGCGGTGGATTGTGTACTGAACCACTCCTCTTGTGACAGATTCTTAGAAACGACTTTTGCCTGCTGTAAAGCATCCCGTTCCCGGTTCATCAGGATCAGTGTTTCCAGAATCATAGCTTCATCACGGTCGGAGGAACCGTAAATCTGATTCATGGAAGAGTAGGGGCTTACTGTTGTTTCCGCATTATACACCAGTTCTTCAGCCGGTTTCATCTTTCCGGTCAGTGCATAGGTTGCTGCCAGTCTCCATTTAGCCTGAATGGATAATCCTGCCTGTTCTTTCATCCGGTTCATGGCCCCATATTCCGGTGCTCCTGCCAATGCAAGCGTATATAAACGGAAAGCCTGTTGCAATTCCGACTGCCATTGTTGCCAGCCGCTTGCATCCTGCGGCATCCGCCAGTTCTGTGCGGCAGCACGTTGGAAACGCTTCCACTTGTTCAGTACATTCGAATGAACGGCGTATCCTTTTTCTTGTGCCAGTGTCAGGAACATTCCTGCATAAGAACTGATCCATTCGTCGGCAACAGCATTTCCCGGCCAATATACAAATCCGCCATTGGGGAGTTGACGACCATAAATCTGCCGGATAGCTTCCTGTACATTTGTCTTTATCTTTTCGGCTTCTATCTTATCTATTGTTTTGAATTGGCCGACAAACAGAAGAGGCAAAGCCTTGGAAGTCAACTGTTCTGTACAATGATGCTGATAGTTGTATAAGAAGTCGAACCGGCGGCTGATATCAACCGAAGGTATGCGTGATACTTCCAGCTTTATCTGGTTATTTGCAGAAGAACTGCTTAGATTGTATGAAAGTTCTTTGCTTTGTCCGGCTTCTACCCATTGGCTGTTGCGCAGGGTTACTACCGGATTCGGGTTGCGTACTTCTATTTCAATGGTTTCTTTAGTTTGTTGTCCGCCACCATTGGCTGTCAGATGGATGGTAGCCTTTCCTGTTTTACTACCTGTTTTTAAGGTAAAGAACACGAGCTGGTCATCCGGTTGGCTAAATTTGAGCGACTGTTGATTGGCCCCTACAATCTGTACTCCTCCACCGGACGCCTGAAGTGATACGGTTACATTCTTCACTTGATTTTCCATCGCAAAGATATTTACCGGAACGGTGATTTCTTCCTGAATACTAAGCACACGGGGCAAGGTGGACAACATCATTAACGGAGTCCGCACGAAAGCCGTTTTTTCCGCATTGCCGTACGCTCCCTCTTGTCCGGCAACCACCATGGCACGTACCGAACCTACATACATCGGAAGTTTCAGCGTATGCGTCTGGCTCTTACCTTTTCCCAGATAGAAAGGACCTATAAACTTGACTACCGGTTTGAAGCGGTTTGCTTTTGCATCGGCAGGTTTTAATGTGGCGTCTCCACCCGTACTGAAAAGTGAACTGTAACTTCCGGCGGAAGCTCCCAATACATTATCATACATATCCCATGTCCGGATGCCGAGTGCTTCGCGTGAATAGAAATCATTCCATGGGTCCGGGGTTTTGAAATTGGTAAGATCCAGCAAACCGTCGTCTACAATAGCTAATGTATAAGTCATCGGTTTTCCGGTCTTTTCGCTGACGGTTACATTGAAGTTGGTTTCCGGGCGTAACACTTCCGGCATCTGTATCTGCGGTTGCAACACCGTCTGACTGTTAGTCACGAATACCGGAACGACGCCATACATACGGATAGGCAGGTCATTGACTGTTTGCGCGTGAGGCTGTAACAGACTGATATGCAGATATACATTCGGAGTCATCTCCGGTGTAATCTTGAATGTATATTTCGTATCTCCTCCGTTGGAAACCTCTATCCATTCTTGTCGTAATACGGTAGAACCGTTTTCTATGGATACCAGTGCACGTCCTCCCGCTGCTGCAGGAATGATTGCTGTGGCTGTTTCTCCTATTTCATAAGAATCTTTGTTCAGCGAGAAAGCAAGCATTTTGATACCGCTGGGATCAGTCTTGCTCGAACGTCCCCGCCATTCCGGCCAGTCAACATAAACTGTACCTCCGGTGGCATGTCCACTCTCTTTATCTTTCACGTAAACCAGGTAGCGTCCCCATGACGGATAATCGATACGGAATTTGAAAGATGCTTTTCCGCCTCTTGTCTGTAAATTGCCGCTGGCAACAGGAGTGATGGAACTGTTGTTGATATACGTTCCGAAAGATTCACCACTGTTTTCCCACCACCAACTCCAGCCGATGCGGTATATTTTGTATTCCAGATTAGAACTGTTCACTAACTGTCCCTGCGTGTTTACAGTTACAATATCGAATACATGATCTTTGTCAGTTTCAATATATTTGCCTTTTGGCTGGTTCAGATTGATACCGACATAAGAGGTGAATGGTGAGAATGGAATTGTTTGAGTGTAGATGCTGGCATCTCCTCCCGGTTCGAACACGCGGGTGGTGAAAGTGGCGTTCAGCATACCCGGCGCTTCCGTTGCGGTCGGAACTTTCAGCATGACATTTGCTTTTCCTTCTGCATCCAGTGTGCCGTCAAATATATCTGTTTTGATAGTCGTGAAATCCGTAGCCGGATTGTTAAAGATATATTGTCCGTAATTCTTAAACTGTGTATTCACTTTCGATAAAGACATTTCTACTTTGGCTTTCAGTTTGGAGGCAGTTGCTCCTGTCAGCCAGGTTGAAGTGAGTGGGGCATAGAAATCCTTGTCCGTGGCTTGAAGCACCTTCGGCAATGCCAGATTTATTTTCAAGCGGTTGGGCTTTATGGTTTCGATACGCAGACCTTTGTGGAAGGTGGTTCCTCCCACCTTAATATACGCATTCCAAAGTCCGGTCGGGTCTGTTGCCTGTGTCGGAACGTCGAATGTATAGAATCCGTTCATTCCTTGTGTTGAAATCATTTTCGTGTAGAACTGTCCTCTCGGATTGTAAATCTCCAGTGCTACGGGGTGCTTGTCGGGGATTCTCTTTTCGCGGTCTTCCAATATAAAGGAAATGTGCAGCGTGTCTCCCGGGCGCCATACCCCTCTTTCGCCATATATAAATCCTTTCAGTCCCTTTTGAATATCTTTTCCTCCCACGTCGAATCTGCTGACGGACTGTTCTTCACCGTCCACAACGCGGACGTACGCTTTTTGCTTGTCCGATTCTGCCACGATAATGAAAGGCACACCGTTCGGAGTGATTTCAACGAATCCTTCTCCATTGGTTTCTCCTTTCCCTATGGGTTGTAACTGGAAGTTATACGCTGTTACCTGTGCTTTTCCTATCGGTTTTGTATCCAAAATATTACTAACAGCAATCCACAGTTTATTCAGTGAGTTCCGTTTTACAATCATTCCCAGGTTGGAAGCAAAAACGTTGCAGGCAGCTGCCCGGTCTGAATCCATATAATAAGACGGATGGCAGGGGTTGTCGCGTTCCGTCCATCGGTACACACTCCAGTCCATTGTTCCTCCGTTGTAATAATAGTAGGCCTCGGGAGTATTCCAGATTGCTTCATCTTCTTCGGACAAAACACTTCCACTTACTTTGGTCAGCCCGTCGGAGGTGCTGCTGTCGGCGAATTTCATATCCTGATTCTCGCCTCCTCCACAAGGATAAGCGGAGTATTCCTGACGAAATGAAAGTATGACACGATAGATGGCACCCGGTTCCTGGTGGATTAATCCGGCAAGGTCTATCGAGTAATCTCCCCAATGATGAATGTCTTTGGAAGCATCTTTGGCAAGCCATAATGTTTTCTTGTAAACCAGTCTTCCAGAACGGCGTAGCTCATTGGCCGAGGCCAGTGAATTGGTTTGCATAAACATCAATACATTGTTCTCGAAAATGCGGATCACGCTCAAATCCACAGCGTATAGGTTGACAGCCCTGAAAGGAATAATCAGACTTTTCGAATCGGGCAGGATAGCGGCGGTAGTAGACATTTCCACTTGTGGCTTCAGACTTACTTCACTGAATGAGATCGTATGAGAAGTTCCCAATGCTTTACCTTGACTGTCTTTGACTCCTTCATGGATATTCAACGTCAGTTTGTTCTGTGTGTTTGCTTCGAAATAGATAAAAACTCTGTTCTCACTGATTTGGAAGATCGATGAGGAGATTTCTGGGATCTCAATCAGTCCTTTTAAATCTTGAGTAGTGGATAAGGGAGCGGAGAAAACAATCTCGATTCCATTTTCCGGTTGGTCGATGCGTTCGGCAGACATGAAACGGAAACAATCTTTCGCCGGTATCAGTACTTCTTCGCTTTGTTTACGGTCGATGCCGGCTGCGTTGCCGTTGGCTGTGATAGTCAAGGGGTAATCATCAGCTTCTCTGGGGATTTGTCTGATACTAAACAAATACCGGGTATGATTGTCGGTTGCGGTGACTTCCACCGGATAACTCTTTTTTCCGTCACTGGCAGTCAGCATCTTTTCTACCTCTTCCTTTTTCACTACGTCGCTGAAACGTATCTCTCCTTTAATATTTATTTCATTCGGTTGGGTAGCTGTAATCGGCAATGATTCCAGTTGCAGGGTGAAGTTACGTTCCTGTACACGGAATGAGAAGTTGAACTCTTTCAGCTTTTTGTCCACTTCGATGAAGTCTCCGAGCCGGAAAGTTCCTTCGTAAAGTGTTCCCGGTTTCAGCGCTCCTTCTTCGGGCACAAATTCAATGGTATTGTTGCTAACCCAATATGCTTTTCCCTTTAATGAAGGTGAGAAACTAAATGGGTTGTTTTTTAACTCATTGTTCATATCCACCATGGGTTGGTCGTGGGTCAGTTCTATACGTATGGTCGAATTTTGCGAGATGACTCCTCCCGTATACGCATTTACATACGGTGCATAATCGGCAGAAGGAATGATGTCTTTTTGAGTGCGTGTGCATGAATATAGACCCACAGTCATCATGATAAGTAAGAATAGTCCGGTAGCACTGATGCTACGTGTAGTCTTTGTTTGTCCCATAGTGAGAAGTTTTTTATAGTTCAACAAACAAATATACAGTTTTTATGCTAAATCCTTTGTTATTCTGATTATTTTTGCAAGTTCTTAATCAATTTATTTATGGGGAAAAAGAAAGAATACAAAGAGGCCAATCGGCGATTTTTGAAAAAACTATCTTTTCAGGAAGGTGTTTTCGCGTTGCCGTGTGGAATCTATTACAAAGTTTTGGAAACTGGCGAAAGTACGATTTCTCCGGGTGCACGGAGCATTGTTACCGTGCATTACAAAGGAAGTCTGATTGATGGCCAGGTGTTTGATAATTCTTATGAGCGTACTTGTCCCGATGCCCTACGTCTTAGTGATGTAATAGAAGGGTGGCAGGTGGCACTTCAGAAAATGCATGTTGGTGATAAATGGATTATTTATATTCCTTATGCAATGGGATACGGTATCAAATCTTTTGATTCTATTCCTGCCTACTCGACATTGATCTTCGAAGTGGAATTGCTTGGTGTTGCATAGAGCATAAAGATGAGCTATATACAATCAGATACATGGATATTTTTCTTTTAGCTTTTTCATAAAAGACTTGCTTACTTGTAAAAGTTCCATCTCATTAAATGGAGGAAGCAATATGCAATTGTTGTCTTCAATCGAAACCAGATAGCTTATATTGATAATGTGTGACTGGCTAATCTGGATAAGATAGGGATGCAGACTCAATATCTTTTGTGAGTTTGTATTTCTTTTGAGTGCCAGGGTATGATTATTATTTAATACAGCTTCCCATAGTTTACTCTTGGAGTTATACCGGAAATAGCCAATCTGTTCTAAATGGATTAGTTGCAAGTTTCCAGTAATGGTAGTATATAAAAAGATCTTTTCTTCTTGATGTTTTTCTGTGTCGGTGTGATTACAATTGTTAATATTCATATTCTATTTATCTTAGTATTCGATTAATCTGTTGATGATGCCAACGTCGTAGTTTTATTTTGCATCAAAAGTAACGGATTGCTTTTAGCTATAAAAATAAAAAGTGTCTCATTCCTGAAATGAGACACTTTTTACTATTAAGAATTGTGCTTTTAAAAAAAGAAATTATTGTTCTACTCTTTGATTCTCAATGAATTTACTGGGTGATACACCATACTTTTCTGAAAAGTTACGATAGAAAGTTGCCCGGGAGGTGAAACCGCATGCAAACATAAGTTCTTTTACATTACTCTTTGGATTTTCGGCGGCTAACTGTCTGAAATATTCCAATCGAAGATAATTAATGTATTCCCGGAAACCTGTAAAGCCCTGACTTTTGATTGCTGCTGAAATATCATGTTCCTGTTTATTCAGGGACTTGGCTAAAAGTTCTATATTATACCGTTGATCGGTATAGGGATGCTGTTCCTGAAGATAGGCTTCAATCGTTGAGAAGAGCGGGAGAGTAGGAGATGGCTTTCCAGCTTGTAGCATTATAGTGCTTTCCGTATTCTTTGCATTATGAATCATGTTTATATGGTTCGAAAACGGATTCTCATAACGTAAATATTGTATGGAGAATAAGACCGTAAAAACGATTGCCATAATGCCGAACAGATTGAAAACAAATTCATTGATATTTAGAGTGAACAAAATGTATATCCCTAAAAATACGAATAGAAAACCGATGAATAGATACATGTTATTATTTATCCTGCGGTAGGTCTTGTTATTCATCATCGGATAAATAAGAAGAACGAGTGGGGTAAAAACGGATAACAGGAATATGCAAGCCCTAAGCTTGACATCTATTTGATGGATATTCGGAATAATTTCATCTATGGAGTGGATGGGGGTGATATTCCCATTGAAACCTAAATAACTGATTCCTACCGTTATCGTAATGATAGGTAATAACAGAAAAGTAAATATCCTGAAATGGTTCAGATAGCCCGGCGATAAAGAAGCGATAGGGAACAGGGCTACAATATTTGCTAAAGCATACCATTTGAGCATTTTCTCTATGTTGAGCAATTCTGTGAAGTTGTATTCCGGAGTGTCTGTGACAATTGTCAACCATCCGATATTTTCCCATGAAAACATAATGCCGATGCCGGTTGCTATAATTCCCCAATATAATTTCGGATAATTGTCTTTAGCACGTATAATAAGGATGATTCCTATAATTAACGCAATCAGATCAAGTGTAAGCTCAATAGATAGATGTGTAATTCCCATTTTTTTTGACGTGTTTCTATTCCTTGCCAGTCAGTGTGTAAATGTTTCCCGTACAAAGGTAGGCAAAATAGAAATATCAGGCAATAAAAAAGATATGGCTTTGGAGAAACTTAGTTGTGCGGCGATATGCTATATTTCTTTCGCTGAATCATTTTTGGCCAATTCTTTGATCTCTTTATTCAAAAATACAGAAAGCACAGTTCTTACTACAACCACTCCACCCAGGATTGCCAATTCGTCCAACGTTGGATCAACCACAGTTTTTAGTATGTCGGAAGCAATTAGAAATTCCAATCCAAGCAAAAGGTAAGTGCCAAAATCCGCCCTCAACTGCCGTATATTGTTAACCGTATATGTTCCGTTGAATCGTTTTATTTCATTGCGTAAAAAGGCGATGAAGCAGACTAATACTCCGTAAGTGACAATTAGTAGACTAATAACACTGATAATAGTGGCAAGTGTATTTAAGAATGTGAGTAGCATTGTTGTATAATATTTTAGTATCTGTTATGTAAACAGGTGAAGTCATACAAAAGTTCTCGAATTAGCTACATTATTTGCTCTTTCAGGTTTATATTTGTATATTCAAGTTAAAAGCTACCTATTTGTCCAGTTTAAATAGTGTCTGGAGGGTATTCAAAGTGGGTTGAAAGTGGATGTAAATCAAACACTGATTGGTATAAAGGAGAAAGAAAAGATGATATGGTTTATATGAAGTAATACATTTCTGAATAAATTTATCCATATCAAATTATTACAAATAAAAAGAACTCCTGTAATCGTTAAGATTACAGGAGTTCTTTATCTATATAAAGTAACCTGAATTACTTACCTAAAGCCTGAGCAACATCAACCGCACAAGCTACTGTACATCCTACCATCGGGTTGTTACCAATTCCTAGGAATCCCATCATTTCTACGTGAGCAGGAACTGATGAAGAACCAGCGAACTGTGCATCAGAGTGCATACGACCCATCGTATCCGTCATACCATAAGAAGCCGCAATATAGTATCCCTGTAATCACTTACTATTATTTGATAAATAGTTGTTTTACAGTCTAATAATAAAATATTTTAAAGAACTCTCCTGTTAATATATTACTGTTTATTGTTATGTGGTCGTGAATAAGTCACGGACAAAACATTTCATAGTTATTATTAATGCATACAAAGATATTCAAATTTAATCTATTATAAAAATATTAATGATGATATTTACTGTAACTTTCTTGTGTTGTTATCGCAATCAAGAATTAGTAAATGACATAATATATAGAAATGTATTCCAAAAATTTATAGTATTTTGAAAAAAAGTTCTTGATATTGAAAATATACATTCTTTTGAAAATAGGCACTTTATTCGATATTATCCCAAAAAGGGTCATATTTGTCATTCTCATAAATGTCATCTATGTCGTTGTGCATTGCGTAAAATGCATCCCTTTGGTTATCTTTCTCATCATCTTCTCTATAGTCATAATTATTATAGTTTTCATCAAGAACATAGTACTTGTTTAGTTCATTTTTTGTCTTCCATTTCAACCATTTACTTTTTTCTTCTTTTAGCTTTTGATAATCTTTGTCTGTTTTACACAAATCATACTCTTCTATTTCAAAAAACTTTTCTCTATTTATTTCTTGAAATTTAATCCAGTGTTCTAGCTTATAACAATCTCTATTGTCATCAAAGTCATTATTATAATCATCAATATATTCAATATCATGATTGTATCTATCCCACTCAGGTAAACTTTCATATTTATATTGGTCAGGAGAAAATATTTCAAAAAATAAATTTCTTATTTTTTGTCCTCCATTATACAATACACATATATTGTTTACATCAATAAAATGAGAGAATTGGGGTTCCTTAGTATAATATGCCATATTCATATCAAACAGTTCACTTCCCTCTTTACTTAAATAATAATTTTCTTTATTCTCTTCTGCATTAACAATTTTGTCCTTTATAATTTGTAATAAACTCTTTAATTTCGATATATTATCTATTTTCCATCCACCTCTATGCTTTTTTTAATATAAATCAACAATATGAGACAAATCGTTTGAGGTATCATAAAAATAACTTCCTATTGGACAATCGCTAAATATGCATTTTCTTTGATTAATAGTAGGAGATAATAAAGCCGTTATTTCTTCTCGTAACATTATATTGTAATACCAAACATAATGAATTAAATTCTCTACTCCCACAACTTTACCTGTAGAAGAACAAATTCTATTCAACATTTTTCCAAATGAAGTTTCATGGTCTCCTTTTCTGTATTCTAACGTATATCCTCTATTTACAGTTGAGTTGGCTAATTTAATGAGATATCTTACTTGAGGAAATTTACCTTTATAAAAGTTTCTCAAAGCCACACTTCCTAAATTCATCCTTGCATCAATAATTTCATCAACCTTACAATAATTCATTAATTTCTCTAATGAATTAAATGTAAATCCGTTTATGTCTACTAAAAATATGTTCATGTTTATTTTATTGAATTACAATACAAATATATAAAATAACCTTGTAAATACTCATGGTAAAATAAAAAATAGCAAAATACCATTTCATTTTGTATATAATTGAGCTTTCCAAATACCTGTTACTGAATCTATTCCTAATAAAGCCATAACACATATTAAAAATGTATCTATCATTAATGGTGCTTGTATACACATTATAGTACAATATATAAGTACTACAACTGCAACAAACCACCCTATTACTCCACACACTCTTTTAGACGAGATTCCAGAATGTGAAGTAAACATTTGTCTTACGAAAGTTATGAATCTCATTTATTCATGAGCATTTAATTTAAAGCTGCTGTATCAAGTGTAAAAGTTACATACCACCAATATAAATCATCTGCATTGTCTATTCCAACTTCTAATAATTGAGACCAATTTACTCCTTTATATTTCCTTAAGTTTTTAAGCACATTTAGAACATCTTCCATAGAATTAATAATACATCCTTCAGCCCCATTTGTTCCATTGCTAATTGTCATATAAACTTGTAATTTAGATTTACCTCTAGGAACAACGGCAAACCTTTCATAATGGTCTTTTATGTTCAAAATAATATCTTCTATATGTTCTAGAACATTGGCTTGTAAGGGTTCGCCAGTCAGGTTACACATTCTTAAGCCTTTGGGGGTTCTTTCATAATATAAATGCTTTAAGGACCCAAGTGTATCATACCAAGTTCCAGAGTTAAACAGTTTAATTACTTGTTTACGTTCCTCCTCATTATAAGGACTCCACCTATTCCCAAATCCTCTACTGGTTCTATCATTGTATGTTTCTGTTCCCGATTGTACTATATAGTCAATGATATCATCCAAATTAGATTCTATTATTTCAGTAGCATAGTCTAAGGGATACTTTCCGTCAACTACTTTAGTAGTATCAGTATCAAGAATGGGATATTCTTCATATGAGAACAACAGTCCTCTAGTTTTAGGAGTAGAGAATATATGAGCATTAGTGTCAAATAAGAATCTATCAGCATAATGCTCTATTCCCGTTAATGTATCAATACAGAATTGTTTTATCTTGTCTCTTTGTGCTTTTAATGATTCCTCTATTTTATTGCAATCAAATTGCAAGTTTATAGAGTTTTCATCAAAATAGAAAATAAACCACTTGTAAGAATCTAAATCGTTCAAAGTTTTAACCTTTTCATTTTCCATAATTCATTTGTTTAATTATTAATTTATAATTATCTTTTTATATATTTGTAACGTATACCTCCACCTTCCTATCAAGTAATAACTGAACAAGTATCTACTAGATTAATTAGTTATTAACTTCTAAATGGAAAGTAATGGAATATACGTTACAAACAATTTTGAAGAAGCCTGTTCTTGTACACGCATACAAACGTACAAGATTTGGCAAAGTCGAGTTCGTGAGAGAACATCGAAGAAGATTACCTCGTAGGTAAATTTAGTTGGTTTTTAGTTACAAGATTATTTCAATCAAGTAGATGTAACAGTAAAGGTGGTACTGCAATACCACCTTTTTTATTAATCTTAGAAAATAATCATATCTTTGCATAGATAATCATAAACATAGCCCCTCGCAAACATTATGAGATAATTAATAGTCCACGAGATTAATTAGTTATTCACGGTTCTAGCGGGAACTGGACTACTTTTATTTCTACAAAGTTACTAAAAATCAGTTACTTAACAAAATAGATAATGTTAAAATATATTACAACTCATTACGCCAATCTTTTAGTCTTATTGATTCATTTCTTATATTCTTGGAAAGTCATCTATTATTGGTCCTCCACCTAATTCATTCAATATCTCTCTTGGAATATACTTAATAGGTTCCCAGTCAGACCTATCATTCTCTCTTCTAAAAGCGTATTCGCTTTCCTTATCGTAACATACCATTATAGTACTGTTCCCGTTCCTAAACAGTGCCATAACATTAACCTGCTTATTTTCTATAGTTATTGCCCCACATTTTAATATAGGATGCTTTTGCACTCTAATCCATTTATTTGTTTCATTCATAGCCATTTACCATAGTGTTAATGATAGGAATACCTAATCTTCATATATAATGCCGTCAATTTCTGGTAAATATCCATATATAATACCTTTTGCTTCTTTTATGAGTACTTCCTCATAGCTAAAGTAAATAGACCGACGCATATAACCATGATTGTATCTTTCTACTAAATCATTCAATAGCATTATCTTAGCTTTAGACAATTCTTTAGGATTTACGTTTAACTTTATCAATAAAGTTTCTGTAGTTATCATTTTTCATAGTTCATAAACTTAACATATAACCTTGACAAGACTTGTATAAGTTCTTTTTCTTCAGCATCGCATTTATCCCACATGGAATCTTTAAAAAACATCCAAGCTCCATGCTTAGCCCCAATTTCATTCCATAAATCAACATCAAATTCAAATTCTGGAATGATATTGTTACTTACAAGTTCTTCATATAGAATCTTAGCTGCCTCCAAATTATTAGTATGATAATAACGAGTTGCGATGCTGTATAAAAGTTTATAATTGATGTTTTCTTTCATTTATTATTCCCATAAAATAAGGATATTCTTGCATTAATAATATGATTAACATAGGTTCTTCCCATTCAATATCTAAAATTCCTTCTTGATACCATTTCCATACATCTTTACCCGATTTATCATTTTTCCAAACTTCCATATTGAATTTGAATTCTGGAATAACTCCCTCTAATACGAGTTCTTTATATAGTATATTCATTGCCTCCATATTTCGGTTATAGGAGTATTGCCTTAATATTCTATATAGTATTTTATAATTGATGTTTTCTTTCATTTATCATTCTCCTTATTGTTTAAAGTCCCCACTCCAAGTGGAATTACTGCTTTATAAATATCTGGATTATTCCAATCTGGTGGATTCAGTTTGCCCGTTTTAGGGTCAATAATTTCTGGATTAAATATACCCTTATGCTTAGTTGGAACATACCTAGACGGCTTAGTTAACTTATAGATATTTCCATTATTTATATTCCAACTTGGAGAATTAGGATTTTTAATTGTCTTTCCATAATTAAAATAATGTGCCCCAGTTTTACCAATCAGTTTTTTATCAGGAAAGTGCTCCCATATTTTATATGTAATTTCTGGACTTTCTAATATTTCTCCAGAGATTAAACCGTTATGTCCTTTCTGTTTACCATATTGTATAATCGAATTATATAAATCTTCACTAACTCCCTTCTCTGTATTGTCCAATTTTTCTACTTTACCAATACTTATCTTATTAAGACTTTCTTCTCCATTAATAGTTCCAATAGGAGATGATTTAGAAGAAGAGAATAAGTCTGCATCATACAGAGTTTTATTACCATTGGATATATCTGAAATTAGTGTATATCTACCACTAGTAGGCAAATTTTGACTGATACTAGATGCTCTCAACTCTCTAAGTCTTGCAATGTCACGATTGGTAAATTGTGACACATCTACTCCTATACTTTCAAGATAAGAAACAAAACTTCTATTATCTATGGTATATTTAACGGGACTTTTTGAAATGGATTCTTTATTATCTCCCAATGCCCTTATCAATCTGTTAGTATAATCTTCTCCTAATTCTTTTAGCATCTTATTCTTTGTAGCTCTTTTTATGGCTTGTTTACCAGCATACTTCAATCCTCTGCCAACTATACTTCCAACACCAGTACCTAAGCCCACATAATCTGTAAAAGTAAGGAATCCATTCAAATTATGCAAACCTTCTTCTGTATTCTTAGCTTGTATATAATCTTTATATGCTTTATCGGCTTTCTCACGACTTTGTGATTTCTCCCATTCACTTCTATTATCTTGACTTATTTCAGAATAAGTTGGAGTATATTGTTGCTTTATAGGCTCTTGAATTTGAGGTCTATAATCTTTGATAGCATCTCTTCTCTGAACTCTATCACCTCTTTGATATTTAATTATCTTACAATTTATATAATCAGTTGTTTTCATTATATTTGCATATTATTAATTTAAATCTATAGTTATGCAGATTAGACCCAAACACAGACCTCAATGGACAGAAGAAGAATTAGATGTTATATTTTCTAAAGCCACTTTAGTACTGGGTGAACTTCGCAAAGATGCCAGTGGTGTGTATATACATCGTGATGCTTATGGTAAGGCTGAACATCCTTTGGGTTGGGAAGTAGACCATATTAAACCTATTTCTGAAGGTGGAACTAATGAGCTTAGTAACTTACGTCCATTAAATATCCCTGCTAACAGAGGAAGGAATAACTAATTCCTTCCATGTCTCTCTAAGTGACAATTATAGAACTTTAGAAATTCAGGTTCTTCTACTTGGTAATACCATTCTATCATCTTATCAATAGCATGGCAGGCTTCTTCATTGTCTATATGCTCTTTACATTCTGGCTTAAATAATCCATTGCATTGTTCCTTTAATGGGCAATTGTAATCTTTACTTACCCAACACTGTTTCTTATCTACATCCTTATTATAATAATAATTTAATTGTTCATCAGTCATAATTCATTTTCATTTATAATTATTGTATCACATTCTATCTCATTACTACTTATTTGCCAATACCCATACAGTTTATATTCATTCTTTCCCATTTCTATTTGATAATACAATGAGGTATATCTGCCTTTAAATGGATATATACTATCACCCAATTGTTCTACTATAATTTTACCATTTCTTTTATACTGAATATAACTTTTATAGAACTTCATAGTTCCTCCAAAATCTTCATAACTATATACCCGTAGTTTTTTATCAGGAGATTGTATTATATTAAACTTTCCATTTCTTTTTAAATCATGAAAGGGATATGTGAATGAGTTAGAATCATTTAAACAGACCTGTAATAAAGAATCAAATCTTTCTTTATATTTTTCATCCCTTTCATTATTCTTGGCATCGAATAGAATGTTCAATTCCTTCTCTAGTATTGAAATCTTTTGCTCGTTTTGACATGAGGAAACAAGCAATATAAGTAGTATAATAGTTCTCATAATCTTTAATAGTGAAAATAGTTATCTATCCTATGTTTATATCTTCCAGAATCAAAATACCTTTTACCTGTATTTTTAGATTTATATGTAACTTTAGATTCTTCTCTAATCTTATCAATATCTCCTTTAGCTATACCTTCAAATAAGTTATCATAATCGTATAATCCATTCTTCAATTGCCAATACATATCTAATAATCCTTCTTTAATTTGTGGACTAATAGTATCAGCATTATTATTGGTTACACTGTTTAATTTTGCATTTAAGTGTGGAATTTCTTTTCTAAGCCTCTCAAGCATTATTGCATCAAGTTCTTCTTTAGTCATTCCATTTGCTGCTTTCTTTTTAAACTCTGCTGTTTGCATATCTAAGTCATATCCTGGACCTATATCAGTGTTTCCGTTTGCAGTTTTAAATGGATAATATAAATTACCTCTTAATCCTTTATTTTTAGGATTTTCAAACTTCCACATATTAGTATTAACTTTTTCTAAACTAGGAGGAGCTTTAGTTAAATCTATATTCTGATTTAATCCTAGTATTTGTCCTATAATTGGATTTATATTACCAAGAAGCATAGAAGCAACAGCACTAGGAGCATATTCTTTAGCAACATCTACAACATTAATAGGCTCTTTAGGTTCTTCTTTAGGAAGAAAACTCTTAACTTTATTAATAGCTTGAGTTACTATTCCGTCATGTGCTTTAATAACACCGCCATTCTCTAACTGCTCACTTTGAGTAGGTGTAGTTTCTGGCTTAGGTTTATTAGATTTGTATCTACTCCAATCGAAGCCAATTAATTGTTCTTCATTTCTGTTGGCAGCTTTTTCTCTATTGAACTGTCTTAATATTCTAGCTCTTAACTCTCCTGCACCCTTTAATTTAGGAATCTTCATTCCTTCTTGGGCTTTAGCTATCTGATTATATACATTAGATAATGCTCTCTTATAATTAGGGTCAGTAGCATATCCACCTTTAACTACTCTATCAATAAAATCTCCACCACTAAAAGCTTGATATCTTTTATTGTTTAGTAATGATACATGATAATTGGCATAATCATTTATATCTTTAAAGTCTCTAAAGCTATCATTTACATATACACCAATGAAAGATATATCTTCAATTCGTAGCACCATTGTTTTTTATAACTCATTTGTTGAGACATATTTGAATATATTTGGTAAAAGTTTCTCTACCTCTTTTCTTCTTGAATCTGTATACTTCAATTTCACTGTTACAATAATCTCACGTTCATAAGCTTTTTTATGAGTAGCTTTACTATAAAAATATCTACCACCCTTAGTATTACCTTCAATAGTATAACTATGGTCTGTAATATCTTTCTTGACAATTCTATTGCCTTGTTCTACTTCTGTATCAATCATTATATCAAACCATTCATGAAGCGAATAATCATCTTTAAAAACATCGAAGTAAGTAGCATACACATTCAAACAGATTGTACTATCTTCATTTACGAAATGATTTCCATTGCCTAAATCTGATTCTTCTCCATGTGTAAAGCTAGAGGGATATACTAAGAAATAATCAAAAGTTCTATTCCAATAAAACCTTGTATCATCATATTGGTATATCCCATTTCTATAATCAATCAGTTTCACACCTTTTACTCCTAATACCGAATCTACCCATTGCAAATATTTAGCTTCTGATATTTCCAAAGTAGGATGATTGTCATATATAAATAAACTGTCAATAGTAGCCTGTATATTACTATCCTTTTTACTAGTACAAGATAGTAATAGCATTAATAGTAATATGTAAATCGCATATATATTCTTCATGAATAATACTATTCTCTATAAAATAATCAATTATTACATATAAAATAAATCGCCAAAACCACAACAGGAACGATGATATACAATGCTATTGCTCCTTCCTCAAAACTCCCATTTTCTTTACGTGGACAGGTAATATATGCTATTATCGCATAAATTATAATTCCTATTACTGCTCCCATAAATCTTTATTTTATCAGTTATGTTTTCTTTTGTTTTCAGATTTAACTATGAGTGAAAAGATAAAACCACCTACTGCTCCTGCTAATATTATCATTAAAAACTCTTCCATTAGCCTTCTTTTTATTTAGCCTTTTTTCAACTCGCAAGCTCCCCAAATTATAGCCACAATGTTTAATACACTGTACAATATAACGCTTCCCATTGAAAGAGGGAGAAACCTTGCTCCTAAATAGGTAGCAATAACTAACATAATAGGAGATGATGAGTCTCCATTATCATCTCCTTGCACAATATTCATTATAATGATATAAATAGCTGTTAAGGCAGAGTAAACAATTTGCTCATACTTCAAAATATCTCCCATTGTAGTATCACCTTCGATTGTGATAATAGAAAAAACTATATCCTTTAAAATCCAACCCAACAGGAAATAAACAAGTATTCCTACAATAATCCAACCAATCCTTGTCATGTCAAATAATATTTTGAATATTTTTAAATTTATCATTCACATTACCAAACTTACTATCAATGATAGATTTTATTTGTCCCATTGCATCTCTAACATAAGGCTCATTATCTTTCAGTATAGTAAATTTACGTTTTACAATAACATTAAAAGAGGAACTAAACAATATGCGTTCTTTTAGTTTCTTCATTATGTCATAAGTTCCATTGTACCCATTATTATAAGTCATTGGAAAATAACTTTGTCTCTGCTGTTGATAACGAGCTATCTGTATATCTTCTGCTATTCTATAATAAACATGGTTACTAATACTTATATCAACTTTATAAGTTCTTTCTCCACTCCAAAAACTATCCTCAACACAATACATAAAAACTTCATATCCTTTATACTCAAACCTTTGAGCATTTGATAAATCTCTTACAGTATATGCCATTATTTCTTTTTTTTGATTAATAAATTAATTTGTAGTATAAGTTGCTCAAAAATTGAGTTGGCTACTTGAAAGATAGTAGCAAAAGTTGTTTCTTAATGTCTGATTCGTAGTTATATATCGTTTTATCTACCCTGTTCCCTTTGGATAGTATTACACAATGAGAAAAGCGTGGGAACTATCGAATATTATCATCATGAGGCTCTGGACTGCCCTTGCACAATAATAAACAATAGCCCACGCCAAACGATATATAGACTATCTTAACAAGATAGGTATATAACATTGACGTGAGCGTTCTTGCCTACTATCCCGTGCAAGTGAAATTGTCCAGATTTCATGATAGGATAATATTTAAAACGCTCTTCGTTAACTAATATGTCCTTTCAGCCCCAACACATTAGGTATCTGAAATTGGTACAAAGTTACAAAAAGCGTTTGTAATAGCAAGAACTATTGTTTATTAAAAGTTGAGGGCTATTTCTGCTTTATAAATTTATGGTAGTGGAAAAATTCAAGACTCCCCATATAAAAACTAAATCTCTGAATTTTTCCACCCCACCGATATTTTATGATTATGGCTTTATAAACTGATTTTTTATCCGTTGAACGGTGGAAATACCAATACTTTGTAGCTTAGCTATATTTCTGATTGAATAGCCTTTTCTTAGTAAAGCTATGACTTCTTTGTATTCTTCTTTTTTCTTATCATCCGTTTTGGTTGAACCTGTCTTTCTGCCAAGTTTACCACCTTTAGCAATATAATTCGCTCTACCACTATTCAAACGATATTGGATATTGCCTCTTTCGATATTTGCCATTTCTGCAAGTACTGTCACCATGATAGACGCTATTGGATTAACTTCCCCATTTGGTTGCAAAGTATATAAGCCCAAGTTCTGTATGTAAACCGATACTTTCGATTCATGCAATATATCCAAAGAGCGAAGAACCTGTAATGTACTTCTTCCCAATCTTGACAATTCAGATAAAAGTAGGATATTCACAGATTCACGTTTACAGTATTCCAGACATTCTCCTAAAATATGTCTTTCCTCTATCTTCTTTGCACCTGAAATATGCTCCTGGAATATATTCACAATTTCTATATCCTGTGAGATAGCATATTTCTTTAAATCCTCTATTTGTCTGCTTGTGTCCTGTCTGTCATTACTTGAAGAAACACGAGCGTATATTACGGCTGTTTTCATTTTATTCTTTGATTAAATTGATAACATGAAAGAATGTGTTCAAACCACCTTTGTAGATTTATTTGAACACATTCCTGTTTTGAACACACAAGTAGTTAGTGACGTTTATCCGCTTCTTCCACTTCCCATAAGCCAACTAAAAGAATAAGCAGGATTAACGGAACACAACCTGTTATAAAAGACAATACCACCCAAAAGAGCCAAACAAGTATCTTATAATAAAACATGATTCTTTATTTTAAATAAATTAATAATTGAAAGGTTTATTTCCATATTGATAATCTGTTATTGATAAACAGATTCTATCAAAGAAAGAATGTCCCTTATCTGAATAGAAATACTTTCTATAAATCTCATCATTGGAATTATCCAATAAGACATCTAATTTCAGCAACCAATATTTCAATGCTTGTAACCTCTTTATATATTGGAGATTATTCTCACAATGACAAATTGTTTCTTTCAGATATTCAATCTTACTAACCATAGTTTCTTTCTTTTTATCCATTGCAATACAATTAATAAAATAGGAGAATACCCATTTCTGAATATTCCCCTGTTTAATCAATCAATAAACCACTTATATTTAGTGTCTCCATGCAAAGCGGCATTTATTCCCGTTGCTATTTCAGTAGCATTTACCGCTCTATCCAAGAATGAATCTATATAACTGCTCTTATTTGCCCCTGTCAATAGATTATACAATTTCCACATACTAATATCATTCCCCAAGCTCCCAAAGTTCTTATCATTGATATATGCTTTTGCAACTGTATTTATTTGTGAATCAGTGATAAGCATTTTAGGAATATCTTTCTGATAACCTTGTGGCAATGATTGATAAAGTCTCATTCTACCAAGTAATTGGCAAAATTGATGTTCTGTGAGATATGAGTTACTAAGTGTTTGCAACAAATGTAGATGTTTTGCAGGTTGATAACTCTGAAACATTTCCAATACTGCCCGATATAAATCTTTGGTATTAGTAACTTCCAAACAACTAAGAAAACCGTCTGTTGATACACACAAGTTTGTACAAACTTTACAAGTAAAGCCAATAAATACCTTAAACCTTTCTGCTCCTTTCTTTGAATACAGATTTGTGTGATTATAAGCTCTCACACCACCAATAGTAAGAGTTAGCTTATTTCCGTTCACCGTTTCGTAAATCGTAGGAATCTGAATAATAAAAGCACATCTTTCGTAGTAGATAGTCTTATCACTTTCAAGAAGTTGATTTGCAGGTTTGTGTATTGCTTCGGGTATTCTTCCCTTGATAATGTGACTTACACGAATATCGGGCTTATCAATGCTTTCACCACTGAAAAACGTATTTGCAGCGTCATAAACAGTATCAATAAATGCAGGGTGAGGAATTGTAAGCTCATTGTCTTTGGCGAATACGGGTGTAATACAATCTTCTTTTAAATGTTGCATTGTTACCTCTAGTGTATTAGCTTCCAAGAAATGAGGATTCTCTTTTTTAACTTTTGGTTGTTCTTCGATTATTGTTGCTTCTTCTGCATATTCACCAAAGTTACTTTCTCTTCTTACCTGTGGCACATTGCCAATAATTTGTAGATTTCTCATAACGAATAAAATTTTAAATGATTTATAAATTGATTACGTGGAGAATAGATATTTCACTTTTCTTCCAACTACCCTAGGGGGTTGTTAGAACTACTCTTCACGTGTTCATGTAACTTTCAATTCTGTAAATCATAGGAGAAGTAAGCTGATATATATTTAAGCTCCTATTTTTATAGGTAGGGGGTATTATATATAAGTACCTATACTTTATTGCGTGCCTATGTATTACTATGCACTATAATAGAAAGGAGAGTATTATACTGCCATATAAAGATATGCTAAGTAGTAATATTAGAAATTGAGTATTGTTTATTTTTTTACCTTGTTTATTATGAGTAACTTTGAGTATTCTTAAAAATCAAGAACTACCTGTTTGTCAATGGTTCAACTCCTTGAATTATATGTAAATCAAACAGGTCATATTTGCATTTTCCCACACTTCCATTGGGAAAATTAACTCCCATATTTAAAATTGCGAACTGCTATATCCCTTGTATTAGACAAGAATTTAGAAGTTCCACAAAAAAAGCCGTAATTGAGCACATTTGTAAGTGTACTCGCTTGCGGCTATTTTTGTTTTTAGTTGGATAGTAGACTAATTTATTCGTCAAAGTCTCTATAATGAGCTTATTTGTAGGCATTGACATATTTTTCAGTGTTTCATACTTCAAATACAGAGTTAGCCTATATAACTCTTAATCTTTAAAAATCAAAACAGATACTCTGTCACACTAAAAAATGAAGTTCATGCGCACATAAAGTTTAAATTCTTTAGTAGTAGGGGAAAATGTGAGTTATAATATATAATTAATATCAGATACTTTTTCCCCACTACCTTACCTATGTAAAGCTAAGGATAACTTATAGTATTAATAATCACATTTCTCTTTGCCGTACACAGAAAAAATCACTTTTATTGCATCCTATTCTGTAAAATAGTTAGGTGTAAGGGAAAAAGTACAGTATATTAATATATTAATAAAGAACACTTTTTCCCCTTACTTGGGAATTATGATATTCCCATTATCGTCTATCTCTGCTATTTTATTTACTTTCTTCGTGGATAGTTTTTTCTGCTTGGAAAAGTCGTTTTCCAATAGAATATTTTCAGTATGTAAAGTTAAGGGAGTAGTAATTGATACTAAATCAGCGCCAACAAGTTTTATTATATACTTGTCATAAGTCTTTGTATCTATTCCGATTGCTTTGATTATATTTTTTCTAATCAGTTCTATATTGCCATATTGGGATAATAGAAGCAATTGGATAAAGAAACCCTTACTCGCTGTGTCCAGTTCGATTAAGACAAACTTTTTGGAGATAGTGATACATTGTTCTTCCATTGCAGGGATATGGTAAATATTGCGCTTAGTTTTAGTCCTATAACCGTTATCCTCTGAATATAGTTTTATATTCAAATATTCTTTAAATACCTTATTAAAACTTCCAAGTTTATCGCCACATGTTCTTTTCAATTCATCTAAAGTAATTCTCACATTATACCAATCATCTCTTGAAAGAGACAAACAGAAAAATCTATAAATATATGCAGGCTTAAATCTATTTAAAATGGAATAGTTTACAGTCGCCTGATTTTTGCAATTTACAGGTAAAAGCATTTTTAACAACAATAATATGTTACTTAATTTTAGAAAGTCCACCTGTCACATGGACTTTCTATTAGAATATAATATGAATTAGGCTGCCTTTCCTATAATATCATGCTTCCTTAGATACTGACTATACAAAGCTGAATATATTTCATTCAATTTATCAGTAGTTATATTTGGTATGAATTTAACGGTAGCTTCATCCAAAGCCTTAACTGTTTCTATGACTTCATCGATTCCAATTGCACTTTCTGCACCTTGTGGTTTATGTTTGGCTAACAGAGTCATAGCATCAATCATATAACGTTCTTTGATAAACTTATCCTTGAACCCCTTAACTTTCAAAGTATCTATAATTCTATCACCAACTGATAAATCATATTCAAATTTAGTTTCAACCTCACCAAGCATTGCATTATTCCAAACTTTTAGACTTAAGGTCTTTCCTTGATTATAATATTTAGTAATTACACTAATATTAGCCTTCAGCTCTTTAGCTTTTTGGAATATCTTTTGATAAAATTCATGTTGAGTAGCCAATGCCGCATTACCTGCTTTTTCCATACCATTAAACCCTCTACTTAGCACATTATTTACCCCTCTATACTTTGCAAACTCTTGCAATGATACAAATTCCTTGATTCTGACATTTTCAACAATTAAAGCTGATTCATCTTTAACCACTCTATCGATATTGGCTTCATGATAAGTTTTCCATTGCCAATATCCATTTGCTGTATCAACAGGCACATAAACATTTGGAGTATTTTTAGGAATGACATTACCATTCAAGTCTTTCAATTCAATATCAGCCTCATAGAAAGTTTGGGCTGCCGTTACAAGCAGAGCCGTTTTTTCAAATTTATCATCACCAATCAAATCTTTTCCCAATTCAACATTCACTTTAGTTACAGTCATATTATAATCGGAAATTGCAATAATAATATCCTCTTTTCTTTTGCTAATAACCTCCTTTTCCTCTGTAGATTCTTCCACTTGCCAAAACTCTACTGAAATAGTAGGAAGTTTAACATCATGCAATGCAACCGCATAATCCTTTTCAGCCTTAGCAACATTAGTTTTAGCTGCTTTTACAATATTGGTATCTGCATCTGCATTATCTGATAGATATTTTCTTTTTTCCATTAGGATTTTGCGAGCGTTTTCCAATACTTCGTTTTTTGAAATAGTTCCTGCTTGATTTTCCATATTATCACTATTTTTTAAAGTTTCCACATTAACATTTCCATTCTCGTTTACTCTCATTGTAGTAATTGTTTCCATTTTTTTCTTTATTTTTTGTTTAATAATTAAGTTTTAAGTAATCATCAACTTGGCGCCTTACTGCTTCTGATTACGCTACAAACTTACGGAGAAATGGTAACCTGTAGAATAAAGAAGAAAACATAAAGAAATCCCTTTTTTTATGTCTAATTCTTTATGTGAACTCGCAACACACAACACATTAAATATCAACTATATGCAGATAAAAAAATAGCCCTGCAATATAAATGCAAGGCTAATATTTTTTTATTTATATGTTTTACCAATATGATTTTAAATATTCAACTGGATTATTGGGGGATGTTTTGCACATGGGGATTTTCCACCAATTTGGACGAACTTCATATTTTTGTAAGTTCCTGATTGTAGCCCGTAAATTCAATATGTCATTTTTAGGACTGTCCTCATCAATCAGTTTGAGATATTTCAGTAACTCAAGAATAAAATTCCCCTCGTTATCTGTTAATCCTTTACCTTTGGCTGCAAATGATGAGTGGCGTAGTAGGTTATATATACTAAGAGTTATCGTATCAAGTATCGCATTTTCGCGCTTCCTCCCTCTTTTACCTATACTGGGATAATCTTTATCCAATTCCGTTTCCGCTTCTTCCAAAGTTGAAACTCCTAAATATTTATCAAGATACGGAGTTATCATATTGAGAAACCAACTATCATCATTCGTAAGTTCTATTTTCTGTTTGTTATATTCAATCGTGACAATATTACTCTTGGTCTTTTTCTTCTCATGAAACATCTTGTAAAGACGTAGCATATCCGGTCTGACAGAATAACTATACTTTAGTTGCGTTGGGTCAGCAATATAATCCTCAAAATCAAAATAGCCATTGGTCTGTGTGTATTTATAGTAGATACTTACAATAAGAAGAATAGCGTAAAATACATCTTGGTCTTGTTGTTCATAGGCTTCGTCTTCATTTTTATTGTATGTATTCCACAATGTTTCAATATACTCGGCTTTAAAATTACCACTTTCAAGGACTAAATTCTTTCCCACAGTCATGCTAAATTCATATTTGTCCTCATCTGTCCCGCAATTAGGATAGGGAATCTCCTGCTCTTCCTTCTTTATTGACAAGTACAAATCCTGTATTTCCATTGGGAACTTATTACCCAAAAGATATACATCAGATATATAGTCCAGTTCATTATGAAACATTGAACGGCTGAATCCCACCTCACTATTCATCCATGATTCGATTCGCTTTATCGTATTGATTGGTATTATCTGATATTCCATATTTTCAAACTTTGTCACAAAAATAAAAAAATGCCGCTTCACCATAAAAGCAAAGCGACATTTTATTTTAAAGAAGATTCTATTTTTCACAATTAAATGTATCTATCAATTTATCCATTTGTTCGCCTATACATTTATCCAAAAGTTTAGCGTAGTGAGTAGTCATTCTTGTATTGGTATGACCTAGCATCTTCGATACTACCTCTAATGAAATATTATTAGCTAAAGTAACTGTACTAGCAAAAGTGTGCCTACTGGTATGGAATGTAATTCGTTTGTTGATATTACAAAGTATAGCTATATCCTTTAGGTATTTATTAATATCTGCTGGGTCTTGGATTGGTATTATTCTACTACTGCCTTTATATTTGTCCAGTATTAATTTAGCAATAGGGAGTAGGGGAATTCTGGAAAGTATACCTGTTTTTACTCTTCGTTTTTTTATCCATATTCTGCCTGCATTATCTTTTTCAAAGTGTTCTGGCATTAACGTTTTGATGTCAATATAGCTTAATCCAGTGAAGCAACAAACCACCCCAATCGCATCCAAGTAACAACCGCAGCAAGTGAAACGTAAACCGTTGAATTATAATAGATTTGCTCAATATCGCATCTTTAGCGAAAGAGGGAAAAAGGCAAAATATAGAAGCGGTTCAGCTACCAAGTCGTTACCTATTTTAGACGAGGATAAACGCTGAATATCAATGCTTAACAGACTGCGGAAGAATGAAGAAACATAGCCCGAAAGACAGACAGGAACAGCGGTTCCGACTTGCCCGGGTTCCGTTGCAACGTTTCGCCCAAGTTTTCATATCCGGTCAAAAGCCAATTAGGAGTATTATTGCAACTAAAATGAAGAGTATGAAAACAGAATTCAAGGTGCTGCTCTACCTGAAACGAAACGGGCAGGATGCGGAAGGGTTATGCCCCCTGATGGGGCGTATCACCGTCAAAGGAAAAACGAACTCCGTCGCACAATTCGCATGCAAGTTCAAAGTGAATCCAAACCTATGGAATGCCACCTCACAGCGTTGCACCGGCAAGAGTAAAGTAGCGGTCTACACCAACCGTGAGATTGAGAAGATGCTGCTCCTTCTACGCCAACGGTATAACGAGCTGTTGGATATGAAGGCCGACATCACCGCTGAGGAAATTAAAAACACATTTCAAGGAATCGCTACGGCACAAGCCACCCTGCTGGGATTATTCCGGGAGCACAATGAGGAATATGCCTTGCGTGTGGGCGTGAACCGGAAAGAAAACAGTTTCTACCAATACAAGAACACCTATCACCATGTCGCCGGATACATTACGGACAAATACAAAGTGTCCGATATTCCGGTAAAAGCACTGGACGGATCGTTTATCGAATCGTTCGAGCTTTACCTCCGTATTGACAAGGGGATGCAGACCGGCAGTTCCATCGGACATGTACAACGTCTGAAGCACATCGTACAGACAGCGGTATATCGTGGCATCCTTTCTTTTAATCCTTTCAAGGAATTCACTCCCCTGAAACCGAAACAGAAGCAACTTTACCTCACCCGTGAAGAACTGGAAAAGTTAATGACGACCACATTCGACACGCCCAACCGGAACTTTACCCGTGATATGTTTCTTTTTTCAGCGTTCACCGGAATCTGCTACTGCGACATGTGCAACCTGCGAGAATCTAATATAGTCAAGGCCGATGACGGCAGTCTGTGGATCGAAACGAAACGCCAGAAAACAGGTACGCCCGAAAATGTGCGTCTGCTGGATATTGCCATCACTATTATAGAAAAGTATAAAGGAATGGCACCGGATGGGAAACTGTTCCCGATGTTGCATAACACGAGCTTCAATCCCCACCTGAAGAAAATCGCCAAACAATGCGGCATAGACCGCAACCTTTGCTTCCATCAGGCCCGGCACACATTTGCCAGCGTGGTCTGTATCTCCCAGGGAGTGCCTATTGAAACGGTCAGCAAGATAATGGGACATCGCAATATTTCCACGACACAGCGGTATGCGAAAATCACGCAGGAAAAGATAGACCGTGACGTGACCGCATTAAGTTTTAATATAGAGGACAAATTCACCTTGCAGGGAATCGACTCCGAACCCTCCCACATTCTGAAAGACGTGAGCAGACGGAAATACCGCCCGAGTAAAAGGCCAATGACCAAGAGTGAAAAAAGAACAATAATAACCGATAAATAATATGACCTATGCGTAGTACATTCAAACTGTTATTTTACATCAACCGCCAGAAAACAAAGAAGAACGGCAGATGCCCCATCATGGGAAGAGTGACCATTGACGGGAAGATGACCCAGTACACCACCGGACTGGAGATCGAACCGGACTTGTGGAATCCTGAAACCGGCAGAGCCATGTCGGGAGGTAAACGGCTGGAGAACCTTCCTCCCGAAGCAAAGGACGAGGTAAGGAAACTGAATATTCATCTGGACGGACTGGAAGAGAAGGCAAAGAAAGCCTATAACGAAAAGGTGGAAGAAATAGGATACGTATCCGCAGAGCTTATCAAGAATGTCCTTACCGGCAAGGCGCAGACAAAAGAAACCCTGCTTGCCCTGTTTGATGAGCACAATGAAGAGTATGCCAGACGGGTGGACACGGACCGGACGCATCATTCTTATGTAAGGTATCTCACCGGGCGTAAGCACCTCGCCAATTTCCTACAATATAAATATGGAATAGAGGATATTCCGCTCCGTCAGCTTGACATGCAGCTGATCGAGGATTTCAAGTTCTACCTCTCCACGGTACTCCGGTTAAAAACCGTCTCACTGAACGACTACTTAATTTTCCTGCACAAAATCGCCCGTCGTGCGGTAAAGCAACGAACCATTAAGCGTGATCCGTTCGCCGGTTACAAGCTGGAATCCGTTCCGGTGAACCATCGTTATCTCACCGGAGAACAGTTTGCCAAACTGACGGGTGTGGAGTTACCTACTTACCGGCTATGCCATGCACGTGACCTGTTCGTGTTCTCGACGTTTACCGGACTTGGCAGGGCTGACCTTGCCAACCTCACTTCCGAGAATATCGTCACGGAACCGGACGGTTCGAGATGGATTCACATAGAACGTCAGAAAACGAAGGCGGAATGCCATATCAAGTTACTCGATATTCCAAGTCGCATTATCGACAAATACAAGGGAGAGGGAAAGGACGGAAAACTTTTCTTCGTACCGGCAACCAGCAGTTTGTGCCGCAGCCTGAAGATGATAGAAGAACAATGCAAACTGGGATGTCATCTGACCTTCTACATGGCCAGGCATAGTTTTGCCACGCTCATTTGCCTCGGTAATGGTGTACCCATTGAAACCATCAGCAGGATGATGGGGCATTCCTCTATTCGTACAACACAAATCTATGCCGAAATAACCAACCAGAAGGTCAACCGGGATCTGCTCAGACTTGCGGATACGACAAAGAATCAATACAGTCTGCCTGATGATAAAATGACGCCGAGAGTTTACCAATGCGGACGTTACAACGGCTGGAAAGAGGAAGAAGACAAAGATGATAACCGGACATCCGGCAAGGCGATGTAGCCATGAAAGAAGAAAGAGACAGGACAAAAAACGGGGGACAACCAGTGAAGGCTGTCCCCGTTCTGTTATTCCAAAGCCTTATGATAATTATCTTCCAATAGCTTTTCAATATCCGATGCTTTATACAAGATTTTACCACCTAACTGAATATAAGGTATACGTCCCTGATTGCGATAATCCTGTAGGCATCTGCGACTGATTTTCAACAACCCGGAAAGCTCCTTGTCAGTTAGAAACTTTTCTCCTCCAAGTGGAGGACGACTGTTGTCTATTATTTTTTCTATTTTCACCTGCATCTCGTTCAGTGTGCGGAAGAAACCGGCTACACGTTCATTGCTTTTGGTTATAATGTCGTCCATTGTCTGTCTGATTTTATAAGTTAACCGTTTTTCTTTTTTCTCTCAATATTTTCTCCTTGCGTTTTAGGCCGACATAAGTCACCAGTTTCTCTACATCCTCCGCTTTGTAGTAGATTTTATGCTGGATTTGCGAGTATGCCAACTTTCCGGTATCCCGGAGAGTCTGTAAAGTTCGTGGGGAGATGTTAAGACGTAGGCAGACATCCTGGTTATCCATTCATTCACCGAGCTTTTTCTCTTCTGTCTTCTTACAAAGGTGATCCACATGAGTGGATAAATTCTCAATCCGGTCCATGATGTTTTCAAAGATCTCGGCTTCAATGTAATATACTTCCATGTTTTTCTACTTTTTATCAAATTATATATGAATCTTGAACAAAAATAAAAGAGAAACATGGATAATACAAGTAATCCATTCTTTTGTCCATAATAGTCATGAATAGTCATGTCAAGTCAATTTTTAGATAATATAGGAAGTAATATATTATGGATTTCTAATTAATTATGACGTCTTATCAGATCCTAAGTCGTTTTATTCAGTATCTATCTTTTTCTTTTCAATTATCTTTCTCAGAAATATAAGGAGTCGGGAAACACGACTCCCTATATTTCTGTTTATTATACCTATATTATGTCGAAGAGAAATTCTGTATAATTAATAATAATATCTTTACAGAAAATATTGTCGATTTAATCAATTAGATATCCCCAATTATTTACTGATAAATTTCTTTTTATTCATGCTTTTTAATAAATCATAAAAGGTTACTTTATAAAGAAAAGAATCACATGTAAAAGCTATATTTAATTTGTGGCTTCAGGTCTGTGGGTACATATTTTAATATTTCTCCAACATTCCGGCTGCACTCAATTGTGATTGGGAATTTTCTATCAAATTGTGTATTGTTCCAATTCATTTTTGTGAGAGATAATATTTCTTTGCATATCTGTTCTGGGGACTCATCAAAAGAAAATAGTCTTACTTCTATTGGATTAGGAATGTACTTACCAGGATACGTCCCATAATACTCAACATATCCTCTAGTATACAAAAAATGACGACATTTATCAAGGCTGAACATAGTCCCCCTTAGTGGTGGATAGTCATTATCTCTATATAACCTGAAGTTAGTAGGCATGATCGTTACTAAGTCTATAGAATTGATATTCATATCAGAAGCGACTCGCTTAAATCCATCGATTTCTTCCTCTGAATAGTTAGAACTTTTGTGGATAACAAGCCGTTGAGGAAAAATTTTAATCGCATTATAATATTCACTTAAAGATTCTTTTAAAAGATTATATGCTTGTACCTCTGTTAAATGTGGCTGTCTATCTTTTTTATCTTCTTTTACAGGTGTACCTCTTAATATAACTCCGTTACCGTGCTCATTGAAAATTTGAGCTACACTTGTCTGAATAGTTTTCTTATCTCGTGTACGGTAGAAACTTATTCCAGCAAAACAGGTTATATTACTACTTTCTTTTTTCAAAGACCAAGGGATGCCACCTGCTTTGTAGTATAATGCAGTATAAAAGTTCCATGCTATGCTCGCTTCATCTTGCATTTCTGAAGAAGGCTTGGCGATTCTATCCCTAAATATTTGAATTGGAATGTTATATTCCATAGCTTTAGCTTTAAGTAATCTTCTGAAATTTACCTCAATTTCTACTGGATCTTCTTCATTAAAATCATCATCAATTTCAATTGTTTTAGTTCCATATATTATTTTAGTTAGAGATTCATCTAATACACATAAAATAACATCTGGTTTTTTATTATTTGCTAGAAAATGTATTTCTGCCAAATAAAGATCCACTGTTTTAATAATTAGCTGATCAATATCATTGGCTTCTCTCTTTATTTGGTCAAGTGCAGAGTTGTTGATTTTACGTATATACGATTCATCATAAACTACTTCACTTCTAAAAGCAATAGTTTCATTAAAACCTGGAAAGTTTGTAAAAAGATTGGGTTGTTTGCTTTTTTTTGACTCAATATGATTACGGCACTTTTTTATCCAACTAATAGCAATGTTTATGCTTTCACTAAGTCCAATAAATCCGATAACTATTTTATCTGGTCTTATGTCGTTAATGTCAGATACATTATACTTATATATACCTGTTCGTGGGCAGATATACTCTCCTTTACCGAATTGCAATAAAGGCTCTTCTAATAATTTAATATCCATGTTGAGGGGTATAATTAAGTTTTAAATCAAAAGGTGAAGAGAATGATATGTATTTATATTCAGATTCATTATCTTCTAATTTATTGGAAAGACAAAATGATATAAACATAAAATGTTGATATACAGCAGAATTTGTTTCCAAGTTCTTTTTCTGAGCAATTAATTGACTTTCTTGCTTACAGCTCGAATAACCATCATAGGTGAAAGACCATCCAGGTGTTATGCTAATAAACCACTTTTCATCAGATCTAAAAGATTGGATTCTAAATGAAAGCTGTCTAAAATATAGAATTTGTTTTTTTTCGTTATTCCATATCTCTGCAACTACAGTTCGTGTTGCAGTTTTCTTATTTTTCCAAGTTATTTTCCGTTCTCTTGGCACCCCTATAGGTTTGAATCTAAAGAACCTGTCTTTGCCTACCCACTGTATGTTTTTGTAAGAAGCCAACTCTTCTATAGACCGATTGATCAAATGAAGTAGTGCTTCTTCATATTTTAAACTAATATCTGCAAATTCATTTATTGAATATTCTTCAACAGTACCTATTTCTATTAATTTATTTAATGGCTCATCTCTGTTATCTAAAGGTTTAAAAGATATGATTTTATCTTCAAAAGTAAACCAATCCCTGCTATATGGGATTTTTAATAATTCAAATGCTTTACTGAGTACTTTCCCCATGGGAGCTTTCTTTTTAAGTTTATATGGAGTACTCCAGGATTGCGTGATTATTTCATCACGATCTATTCCTGTGATGCCCATATAAATCTTTTGAGGTAATACTATTTGAAGGATGTTAGGAAATAATATGTCTGTTTTTATGGTTTCCTTATTTTCTAACAAATACTTTCTCCTATTCATTTCTTCTTCGCAAAACTCTTCTTTTAACAATTGTAACAAAGAATCTATTTTGCTAATATTAATCCAAGAGTTTACTTCCTTAAGAATATCACTATAATCTAAAATATGTTTCTCTGAGAATTCTAATTCATTATTATGAGCTATAGCGAAAGTACTATCTGAATATTTTTTCTGCTTCTCGGTTATAATATATATAAGCAAATTATCGTATTCTTCAAAACGCCTTCCTTTTATAAATTCATCTATTGTATGCTTTATTTTCTCTCCAGTAGCAGTAGATGTAACTTGAATTGCTATTCTATTGTCCGTATCAACTAAATCTATTGCAGAAGAATTTTTCACTTCATTATTTATATTGACTAGATTTAATCCATATACAATGTTTAGAATGGGAATGATTACATTCTCCGCATGGATATTAATGTCATACAGATTTAAACTATTTAGATTTTCTACTTCTGCTCGAAATCTCGCAAATAATTCTGCAATTTTTTCTATTTCTTCTTTCTTACGCATATAATGAGTCATTATTTGATACATCCAAAGTTAAGCAAAACTTTGATTAGATGAATTATTTCTCTTTGAAAATTGAATCACGCAACTATATACTTTATTGTACCAACGATTGAGTATAATGAATAGTTGATTTAAACCATAACAATCTTTAATGTGAAGATTGTTATGGCAATGTATAACTTAAATGACAAATCCATACTTGCGTTCTCTTTTCTCAAAAGCTTCTTTTCCACCTTCTAAAATTTCACAAACATGTTCTCTTATGCCTTGTTTATCTAGAATACACTCTTTAGTATCTATTAGAGCAGCCGTATTTTCAAGACTTCCTGATTTATATTGGAACTTTATATGATTTTGATTGGGAGAATCTTTACCATGTTGATTTGCTATAATTATCAATTCGGAATCAGCTCCAACAACGACATTTGGATTATGAGTAACAATGATTATTTGTCGTTCAATCTTCTTTTTTCTTAAATATTTGACTAAATCTTTATATATAGCTCTATTATCTAAACTATCTTCTGGTTGGTCTATTAATATTGGACATGTTTTATCGCTAAATTCCAATAACAATTTCAATATAACAAAAGCTTGTTTACCTTGTGACATACTCACAAATGAATCCCCCTCGTATATTAAATCAAAAGAGATATTAAACCAATTTTCAGAAAGAAATTCAGATAGAACATTCTCATCTCGATTTGATGCCTTGTAGTCAATATTATCAGATAGAACATCATTTAAAAAAATCATAGATATATTACTTGTATCTTTCGAGTAATTTTGCCACATATTTTGGATATACGACTGACGTTCCCATCCTCTTAAATTCAATCGGTTTTCAAGAAAAAGTTGCAAACGTTTATTATCATAAATAAGATTTGATTTTATTTCAATACCTTCATGTTTTATCTTTAATATATCAACAACTTCAATCCCTTTATTTTTATATGAAATATGTTTTTCTAATAAATCGCATTTCAATTGTTCTAAAACAGTATTTAGATTATCTATAATAACCAATTCATTGGTTATAGTCTGGAGCTTAACCTGCTCCTTCTCAACTTTTTGTATCAGTTCTTTATATTCTTTGTTTTTTGAACTCACATCTTGACCTTTGACAAATAGCGAATTCTGCTTTGCCTTTTCAATAGAAGAGTTTAAACTGTACACATCTTGTAATAACTCTTTAATGTATTTATCTATCTCACTTTTTATATTTTCAAGACAGTCATGTTGGCAATCTTGAATTTTTATCTTAAGAGCCACTTTTAGATAAGATGATAAAGAAACTAATTGAGTATCAAATGAAGAGTTTATAAAAGGGAAAACTTTTAGCTTATTCAATTCCTCCATATAACAATTTACAGTTTTTATCTTATTCGCATTATCTGTAATAAGTTTCATAATATCCTCATACAATTTCATCTCTTCTGGTGAAATATCGAGTTGCGATTTTATACTTGATATTTTTTGATTTAAATCATTGATTTCTTTACTAATACCTTCTTTATCACCTTTTTCTTTCAAATCTATTAACTTATTATTTATCTGTTTTTTTGTATCAAAAACCTTATTTATTAAAGATTGTATTTCAGCTTTATTATTTGAACAGAATATTTGATAATCTTGCCAAATAGAGTAAATGGATTTATCTTTTAAAATACGTAGTATCAAATTATCAGTTTGTTCTTTATCTTTTGCAATCTCATGCATATAGTTTTGACGGAAGAAGTCTATATCACGAGGTGTATTTGCACCGTCAGCCCATAAAACTTCAACGTTATCTAAATGTTCTTTCACAAAGTCACATTCTAGCGAATCCAATTCTGTATTATTAGGATTAGTTACCAAAGCAATACTTTTTAGCAATGTCGATTTACCAGTTGAGCGTCCTCCTATAATTACATTTAAATTAGGATTCAAATGAATTGTTTGATTCCAAAAAGTGTCAGACGATAATTTTATAGAATCTATTACTCGGTATTTTTCCTTATCTTCAGGCTTACTACTATGTATTTTTATACGTTCTGGCTCAAATATAGTTTGTTTTAATCCTTCAAAAGTTGTATCTGATTTTATCCAAGTATAACAGTGCCCCAACTCCTTAGGAGATGTTTTATTTGTGTCTTGGGCAAATTTATGAGCATCACTACAATGTAATAATCTCCCATTTACATTTTGCGTTATTAGTGAGTCTTTTCCTTTATTAGCTTGTTCTACAGTCGGAGAAGCTGTAAAAACAAAATGCGCATTATTTATAATTGTCTTTTTATCTGATATAGAACCATCCCAACGGAAATCCTCCCATTCAGCTTTTCCTATTGCTTTAAAATATTTGCCTTCTAGATATTTGTTGGGGTCACTTCCTTCGCCTAATAGGTTTTCTATCTTTGACAACTCGAAATTTAAGTTATTAAAACCTATTTCTAATGGACTAAGATCTCCTTTTCTTTTTTCTTTAGGTATGGAAGCACTAATATGTTTGCCTAAATCTATTAATGTATCTCTCGTAATTATACCTCCCCATGTACATCCATTTGGAATGTCAGCTGAAAGATTTGCTTTACTACGAAGTCCTTGTAAAAAATGGTATTGTATATCTTGTGGGCTTAACAAGCTTTCATCAGCAAATATAATGTGATAATTAATTCGACCAAGTTCCTTACTTCCTACAAATTCCTTAAGCCTAAATTCTATAACAGGTAATAGTAATTCTATGTTAGGAATTCGTCCATCTTTTTTATATTTAAGTACTTTCTCATACCCATCTAAAAACAGGTAATCATTAATACCTAATACTTTAATATCAGATGGCAGATTTTCTATTCTTTGAATAAATTGTTCCCATATTTCGTCGTTATCTCCTCCATATTCAGAACATAATGATGCAGGAGTATGCACATGCAAATCCCATTTTCTCCATTCGGAGCCTCGTGTATTCATCTCTATTATATTTTTAATTACAATTCTTCAATTTACAAAATTAAATAAAATATCGCTCCATTCTATGAAATACAATGAGAAATGATAATTTATTTTTCACCTTCAGAATTGCAATTTATAATAGCCAACATCTCATTAAACCAATATAGGGTATGCCAGTTTCCCTGCATGCCCTACTAAAGTTTTGATATATCTTTTGAATTATGGCATAGCGCAAACGCCATTGAGATTTGCTGTAACTACTTTGCCCGATTCATCTTTTAGTTGTTCCAGCATTTTCCAATTCTCACCATCCGCAGATATTATAGTATAACCCATGTAATTGTTATAACTAACATATTCATGACCTACCACTATAAACTTCCCGTTCTTATAAGTAACAGAAGTTCAATTATAACTACTACCATTTTGTATCGTTGCGCGCTTCCAATATTCTCCATCAGCTGATACTGAAATACTTCCATTACCAACTGAAACATATTTTCCATTGCCATATGTGACTCCAATACCACTTTCTTGTTTTACTGGTGTCCAGTTTATACCATCAGCCGATGAACTAGTTCTACCGTATCTATCACCGACAACCGCAAATTTTCCGTTGCCCAATATTATACTTTTCCAGCAGTCATCAATAGTATCTTTAATCCATTTGTATGATTCAACTTTGAAATCATTCGTTAAAACAGCGATATAACTTTGATAACCGACTACTACATATTTCCCATTTCCATAAGCAATATCATAAAAATATGAACTTGATATCGGCTTTTTTGTAGTCCAATTCATTCCATCAGTAGTAAAACAAAGTTGCCCATCATAGTAGTTTACTAAAATGAACTGTCCATTAATAAATCCAATTACACAATTATCCAAATATCTAAATACACAAATATCTGTTTATCCAATTACACAATAATCCAAATACCTGAATACACAAATATCTGTTTATCTAATTACATAATTATCCAAATATCTAAATACACAAATATCTATTTATCCAATTACACAATAATCCAAATACCTGAATACACAAATATCTGTTTATCTAATTACATAATTATCCAAATATCAGTTAGATTACAGCTTATTATCTACAGAATCAGAATTATTTCCAGCTATTTCAGTCTATTTTCGGCATCAAGCTCTCGACAAAACTGCACCATCTATTGAAAAGTACGGACACACATCAGAAAAACCTTGAAAAGAAAGCACCAAGTGGAGCAGTCTACAGTTCTACTTAAAAACGTTGTCCCCGTAGAGGGGACAGCAAGTTGTGTTTTCGTTTAACGAAAACGGAATGGTTTAACGGCATATTCCGCTGCCAACCGTTCCAAGATATAGAACTCCGGAGTCGGCATGAAATAAAAGAAGGAGCGTATACCTGAACAAAAATACCTTATTGTCGGTATTGGAGAAAAAGCCTAGATAGGTTAATTTTACAGATAAATTATATCTACATTATCAGAAAACAATAAATACTCTAAAAATAGAGGTTCCCAGTATTGAACCGTGGGTGGTTATTCCAACGATATGTTGCTGTTCGATATCAAGAAATCGCCATGGCAGATACCTATTTTCTCACGTAAAGAAAATTTAAAGACTATTTTTGAAAAACGATTTGCAAATAAAAGGCGGGTTCCCAATAAGCCGAACTGTTTCTTCAGTGGCAACAGATTTCTCAAAAGAGATCGATTTGGTCAATTATTTTTTTTCGTTGTACAAAAAACTATATCCAGTAATATCATTACTTCAGATAGAAAAAGGCTAAAATAGAAGTTTATTCGCATAAAGACCTAATCCCTTAATGGTTTGGAAAATAATAGGACTTTTCAAAAACGGAGGAATTCTAGACTTTGAAATTCTAATGTAAAGCAGGCTATATATGGATGAGTTTAAAAAAGGGAGAAAAACATATACCTATTGACGAAGAGTGGAGTGGGTATGATGAGTAGATGCCTATAGGATTGATAAGTTTACTACATGTTTTGAATGGTTTTAACGGTAAACTCTTGTGAATTTGGGTTTATTTATATTAAATATCAAGAAAGTATGTAGGGGATATATTGAATGTTCACGTTATAATTATAACGTTTTAGAGAAACTTATCCACTCATAGTGTAAAGGATAAGAAATATAACGGATTATTAATAGATTTCAGCTTTTGATAGGATTTAATGAAACTCATATTACTCGTCATATCTCTTTTATTTCTGCCTTTGGTTATGCAGGGACAAGATGTGTGGACACCAAATGATTCTTTGAAATTAAAGAAAATGTTGGAAGGAAAAACTGAAATCCAAATAAACAAAGAGGCATTAAATGAACTTGGCAAAGCGTTCCTTCCTGAAAAGCGTCTGCTAAATTCTCACTCTGCAATTTTGCCTATTGAAGATTTTCAAATGTACAAACCTGATATTTTTACAGGGAAATATCCCAAATCGACTTTTAAAATTAATGGATTAAATATATGGCAAGATTCACTCTCAATGAAAATCCATCTGTTTAGCAATAAGCAGTTATTTATAAACTCTCAGTTGGATACAGGAGATTCCCGGGTATTGATAAAACGACATACTGATACCCACGTAGGGCTTACAAATCGCTTAGAGTATCATATTTATAGCGGTTATACCATTGATAAAAAACGGACTGTAGTATTGCCGACTACGGCTACTCAATATTATATCGGCACAGGCTTTTCTTATAATATTAATAGAAAGTTACAGTTAAAAACCGGAATTGAATATCAGTATAACATTATTTATAAACGCTGGGAATGGGTCTGGAATTCTGGCATACGTTTTAGTTTTTAATGGTACTAAATTTCTCCCTATTACTGTGTTGTTCCATAAAACAACGCTTCATATGCTCTACTATACAAATTAGTAGATTGCATTAAGGTATGATGATCTCCGTGTTGCAAGAAAGTGTTTTTGTCCAGAACGTATATGCAATCTGTCATTCGGGCAATTTCCGGCTTATGGGTAATCATTAATATGGCCATTCTATTTTTCAGTCTTTGCAGGAGGCTTAAAACTTGCATTTCATTTACTTTGTCCATAGAAGCTGTCGGTTCGTCTATTATTAGAATTTCCGGTGATTTATATAACGCTCTGGCAATGCCAATTAATTGTCTTTGTCCTCCTGAGAGATTATTCCCGTTTTCATCCAACATGTTATACAGGTTTAGATTATCGTCTTGCAAAAATTGCTCTAACCCTAATTCTTTACAAAATATTGAAACATCCTCAATAGAAACCGATTTAAACATTGTGATATTATCCGCCACAGTCCCTATAAATATTTTAGTGTATTGCGATACGACTCCAAGGTATGAACGCCATTGTGATAACTGGTAGTTTTTAATATCTGTTCCCTGAAACAAGATTTCTCCCGAATAAGGTACATAATTTCTTTGTAATAAGTCGGTGAGGGTTGTCTTCCCCGAACCGACACTACCAAAAATAGAAATGAAATTCCCTGTTCCTACCTTTATATTCAGATTTTCTAATAATGTCATTTGTCCAGGATATCTGAATGATACATTGCGACATTCAAGTTCATTTTGAGAACACATATGTACAGCAGTGTTTCCTTCTTTTATAAGCTCCTTCTCTGTTATGGTATTCAAAATAAAGGCAGAACGTTCAAATGCAACCCTGGCTTCCTGTATATCTACTATGTAGGAAGAGATTTTTATTGATGCTTGAATGATCATGGTTGATATTGTTACTATAGCAAATAAAACTCCTAGTTGAATCCGGCCTATGGTTACATAATACGAGCTCAACATAATTGCCATGATTGAAAATATGCTACTCAATGTACCAATATACAAGTCAAAATTAGCGTTGGCTACCTTTAGGTCTCTGCCTCTTTTTTGTGTATTCTTATAGAAAAATAGTAACCTTCTAAAAAACACATGTTCTTTCTGATATGATTTTATGCATGTCATTCCAGAGATCATGTCTATAGAATAGGTTTCTAAGGCTGCATATTCATTCATGAGTTTTTTTTGGTGGAGATTGATTTTCTTACTATACAGATATGAAAAAACAGCCAGGAAAGGAATACTGAATGCTGTTGTCAAAGCGATACTCCAATCATAATAGAATAAGATTAAGATGGAGAAAGACATAATTAGCAGTTCTATAAATATCGAATTAACCAGTAGTATAATGGAGCCCTGAATTTTTTCTGTGTCATTTATTCTGGAGATAATTTCTCCGGTTTTAATCATCGAAAAGAATGATTTAGGTAATTGGAAAATCTTTTTCAACAGCATCCTAATGATTCGTACGTTAAATAAAATATTTTGCGTGATGATAAAACGGGAGTTTGCATATGATGCAAGTTGTGAGAGTAAGACGACCATGCCATATATCAATATATAAAGCATTAAAAGCTTTATATTCTTTTGTGGCAATATCGTATCGACAAGGGCTTGTACAAAAACAGCAGTAGCCAAACTAATCAATGCTGTCATACAACTTAGAATGAGACTAAGGAGCAAAATTCTAGCATCTGATTTTATTAAAGGAAGCAAATAGGTTTTGAGGTTGTTCTTCTTTAAATTTTTAGTAGATAGCGTATCAATATCTAATGTTCCAACAGTAAGTAAGATTTTAGACTTCCATATATCATCCAATTCTTCCTCTGTATATTGCTTTATTCCGATTGCCGGGTCACTGATAATGAAATGACCTGATGTGTAGTCAAACCCATAACAAACGACGAAATGTGTGAAACCATATTCATTGACAACATGTAGAATTGCCGGTAATTCACAGGATTTGAGGTCGCATAAATTCCCCTCATAGCCTTCGGATGCTAATCCGATCTGATTTGCTGCTTCTTTCAGTCCTAAAAGTGTAGCTCCATTTTGCGTTGTACCACTTAAATAAGTGAGATGTACCTCGTCTATATCCTTTTGAAAGTAATTCATTATTGAGCATAGGCAGGCAATACCACAGGAGTTTTGTGTCTTCTGAAAAACAAATGCGTCTTGGATTTTCTTAAAATTATATTTCATTTAAAATGTCTGTTTTAAAAGTTCTTCTAATGTATCGAGGGCTATCCCTCTGTGTGATAACCTTTCTTTTCCGTCAGGGGTAAACAAAAAAAGGCTAGGGAACTCGGTTATTTCATATTTATTAATCAGATCAAAATCCGGATCAGAAATAATAATAAAGGGGGAGTTGTTATCTATTTTTGTCAGATTCTCAAATATTTTCAATTTATCTCGATTCTCGAAAGACACAATCAGTAAATTATATTTTGATTTAAAGATATCTATATTTTTATCTATAAAGTCAATCTCCTGTTTGCAAAAATCGCAATCAGAATTTAAAAAGAGCACTATCGTGTTTTTTTGAAGATTCAAATTCTCCTGTATATTCTGTCCGTTGATATCCTTGATAGGTTGCTCTAAATCAAAACTGGATTGTATTTGTTTGGTCCTTTTCGGGTTAATTATAAATATGAAAGATATGCCTGTGATTATTAACATCACTAAACATACGAAAGTACAGATTGTGCGCATAATCATAGAAATAGCTTTTTAGAAAAGAGGCCAGTTCTTAGAGCTGACCTCTTTAGGTTAATTTACATTGTTAACACTGGCTGGGATTTGCCGGCCACCATCCGCCGTAACTTCTAATTCCAAAGCGGTAATAGACTTTGCGACACATGCAATGACCATTTGCCTGCACACGGCATTCTACTCTTGAGCCCCAAAATTTACCACCTGTAACCTGTGATAATGTTTCATTTGAAATCTTTTTCATAATAAAAAAATTAAATTAGTAAATTGATTATAATATAATGTCTGCAAAAGCGGACAATATTCCATATATAATTAACCCTCCTCCATATATTAAACTCGTTTTTAACAAGATGGCTGGGTACTTAAACTTAAAATACCGGCTGATGAGGAGTGATAGAAATAAAACGAATACAACTTCCGTTATATTTATTTGTCCCAACAGCTTAAATGCCCATGCCGGTAATTTTTTCCCGATAAACAATACATTGACAGACTGGTAGGAGTATATATCATCAACTGTATTATAGTTATATTGAACAATACCAAATATTTTCAGGATGACGGATATTAAATAATTAATTGAAAACACAATGATTCCAGCTAAAGAAAACCTGATACAGTTTTTAATATTCAATCTAATATTTGCTATGTTAAAGCCAATAAATAAACATAGAGCAATCAGACTACATGATATTAAAATATGCACTGGTATCCACAAATAATTATATATGTCCATTCCTCTTTGCACACTCATTTCTTTTAAAAATGCTTCTTCACTGCCCAGTTTGTGGCCTAATTCCTGATAATAGAAGCTATCTGAATAAATAAACTTTAATTCAAGAGTTAATGATATGATATAGATTGCGATATTGATTATGAATAGAATCCATAATTTTGTATTGATATACCTATTAAATGTTATATATTTCATAAGTTTTATTTGGTTATATGTTTATTAAAAATATCTTGTATAAGAGAATGACGGCATAAATGGTATAAGTACAAATGCCTTATACTGTCCACTATTGTTTCGATAAATGCTATATGGGTTTTTATGCCCGGTTACATTTAATAGGGAAAATTGCCAAATTCGAGAACCATGTTTCAACTTCTTTTCCATGGTATAGTTGAGGTCTATTCTGAAATAGTCTTTAAGGCGAGTATTGGGCTCTTGTGGGATATATTTCACAATTGACGTATTTATATCCGGATATCCATTAGGGAACATAGGCAAACCTATGCTGGGGTATGACACATTGGATACAGCATAAGGATACCCAGTCTTATACTGTAAATTCATTGACAAGCGCTGTGTTTTAGTTGCTGTCTTTTTGGTCGTCAGGCTAAGAAATAAATTAATCTGGTTGGGGGAATCATATTTAAAAGGATATTTTTTACCTTCAAATTTGCGCTCTGATTTAGATATAGTGTATGAAAACCAACCAGAAAAACGATTTTTGTTATATTGCACCATGAATTCCATTCCATAGGCATCTCCCGTTCCTTTACTGTAATCAATACCGGCATCCAAATAGTTTTCTAAATTGTTTATCCGGATTAAATTTTTCATTTTTCTGTAATACGCTTCTATTGAGAGCTCCCAGTTTGTCAAAGCAAAATTTTTCCATCCCAAAGATAGTTGATCAGCAGTTGGCACATTTTTTTCTTTAAATGGTACCCAAAAGTCACTTTGCATATTATAGTTCGTTTCGTAAATGGAATGAGTGGGTTGAGATGTCCTGTCATATGCTAACATCAATTTATCTGCCCTTCCTAAGAATTTAGTCAGATTAATTCGCGGCTCAAGCGTAAATACACTTCTATCTGTGTTATTGTATAGTGAAGAACGTAATCCTGTTCCAAGTATCCAACCATTCTTTTTAAATTCATTGTAAACGTAGACAGAAGCGGTCCATAACCTATATGAGCCTGCACCGTATTTTAAATTTGTATCTGCGCTTTTAATACTGTATTGCTCCGGTTGATACTCTTGCGATGATAAGTTTATACCATACTGTAATGTATTGTTCGTGGTAATATATTGTTCTAAATTAGTACGTAAACCAAATTCGTACATTTTAGAGTAGTTCTTGAATTTATGTATGGCTTTTTGGTTATTAAATGTTATCTTTTGATTGGAATAATCAAACTTATTCAGGTTCGTATAATATAAGGACGTTGACAAATAAAGTTTCGAGCGAAGCGATACAGCATATTTCAAAGAAGAGCTAAATGTTCCCCAGCCTTGTCCATATTTGTTATTGAGTTTGTCTTGGGTGAAACTTTCTTCTTTAGTTTTATTGAACATATCGTCATATCCATTATATACTTGTAATGAAAGTTTGCTGTTATTGGTCATATTCCATGCTATTTTTCCATTTATGTCATAGAAAGAAGCAACTGGAACTCCTGAAGCGTTTACTCCACCTATTGCAGATGCTCCTAAATAAAGCAAATCTATCAACGATCGTCTGGCTGTAAGTAAGTAGCTGACTTTATTCTTTTTTATAGGACCTTCTAAAGTAAAACTTCCCATAATAGGACCTATAGATAATGATTGGTGATGTTGTTTTACATTACCATCTTTTAGCATGAGATTTACAAAACCGGATAGTTTATCTCCATACATACTTGGGACTCCGCTTTTATATAGCTCTATGCTTTTAACTGCATCCGGATTAATAAAAGAGATGAAACCATATGCATGATTCTGATTATAAATAGGCAAGCCGTCCATTAAGAATAACGTCTGGTCACTATTACCTCCCCGGATATTCAGTTGTGAACTTCCTTCCATACCTCCGGATACACCTGGCAAAAATTGTATTAGTTTAATTGGATCATTAATTCCGAGAAATAAGGGACTTTGATTTAGTTTTCCCATATCCAATTGGACATTACCAAGACTTTTCTGCTTGAGTAACTGTTCTTTTTGACGAATTATTACCTCTGGCAAATTTATGATGTCTGGTTGTAATTCAATAACGATTGTGCTATCTTGCTTGGATGCCTCTATCATGACATGACAGGTTTCATACCCAATGTAAGATATTTCAAGCTTAAATGGGAATTGTATTTTAGTGGGTATAGAGAAATAACCTTCACTATTTGAAGTTGTAAAATATTCTCCGGATATGATTGTTGCGTAAGGTATACTTTCTCCATTTTGGCTATCCTTGATAATTCCATTAATCGTTTGTTTCCGAGTCTGTGCTAAGACAGACACGTTAATTATTAGCAAGCAAAGTAAATTTAAATATTTAGTTTTCATTGTTTATTGTCTGATTGATTAGTAATTGAAAACAGGTATTTCGTCACAGATCTACCTGCAAAGATTCCCAATCCATTATTTACATTACTATAGACTGTAGAAGGTTGAAAAAACATACCTGATAAGTCTCCGCTGCTTGGGATTGACAACGCCTGATAATAAGTACGACAATATTGATCGTATTCGTTACTAGCATTGATGATATCGATTTCAATCCCAGTCATTTTTTCCGATACTTTTTGTTCATAAAATGGCACGAACTGTAGTTCATCCAACAAAGGAACATTCGTTTTTTTTATTCTTATGAAGCTTTTGTAAAATCCAGTAATTGCGATATTGTTGTTTACATAGCTACCTTCTTCTCTATTCACATTGTCAATTAACCTGTTATAGCTATATAACTCTTGATATTGAACAGTTATGTCTTGTTCATGTAATGAAGAAGCCGTAATCCACAAACTATTGCCATTATGCTTCTCAGAAAAGTCTGATAATGTCACCATCGATTTCTCCTGATCGAACCCAGGTTTACATGTAAGAAGAGGTGGAATTTTTGTTTCAGCGGAAATTTCCATAAACCCATCACTTTGAGCTAAAATAGTATATTTCTTTCCAGCTTTAGGCAGATAATCCAACTTTAATTCTCCTTGATTGATTATTCCCTGATAAATAATTTGCCCGTCTTCTTTAAGAGTTACATTTACCTCTTTTGCAGGATCATATTTATCGTTTGATTTACATGTATAGAACTTGCAGATTATTGGACTTTCTGTTTCCAGACAGGCACTTAGCACTAATTTATTAATTGATGACGAAGGAATATCTACGTCATAATCAATCGTGCATGCACTTACTAACAAACAAAGTAATAGAAAATGTGTTGCTTCTGATAATGCCTTTTTCATTCTGCTATTTAATTAGTCGTTTGTTATTAGAACGCACTTATAATTCGAATCCCCTATTAATAAGTGTTAAAGCGGTGACTCTGTTAGTGATTTTGGCAAATTACTTTTGAGGGCGGCCTAAAAAAAACGAAGGATCGTTATTAAACTTTAAGTGTGTAGATAATATCTAGCAAGCCATTAAAATCTATGTACTTTTGCAAATCATAAAAGTCTCTATGCCTATGGTTAATAGCTAAAAAACATTCAGAAGAAGTGCTATAAGATGTTATAATACAATGATATATGGTAGACAAAAGAAAGGAAGAGTTTAAAAGAAGTTTTGAAAAATATTATCCTGTGTTATGTAATATCGCATATAGATACCTGTTAGATAAGGAAACGAGCGAAGACATTGTTCAGGATACCATGTTAAGTGTCTGGCAGAATAAGAAGGATTTATTACCTGAGAGTGAATTAGTTCCATATCTTAAAGTTTCTATCAGAAACAATTGTATTTCATTTTTGAGGAAACAGACTTTTGAAGTACTTTCGATAGCCGATGAACCGGTTTCCCAAAAAGTATGTTCATTGACTGAGGAATGTGAAGAAGAAGGGGTGGCAAGTTCTGAGAAAATAGAACATCTTTTGGGTGTCTTGCCTACTAAGTGCTCGCTTGTATTCAGGATGAATAAGTTGCATGGGATGAAATATCGGGAAATAGCAGAGGAACTTAATATTTCTGAAAAAACAGTTGAAAACCAAATGGGGAAAGCTATCCGGTTATTGCGTGATTATGTTGCTTCACATCCATATACACTAATTTTATTTTTAGTTTTATCTGATATTATTCTTAATTAGACGCTTATGAAAACCCCGGAAAACATAAATGAACTTATAGCGAAGTTTTTTGCAGGAGAGGAAATGACTTCTTTGGAGAAAGAGCAGTTTCAAGAATGGAAAAAAGAGAATAATGCTGAGTATAGTAAGCTAGCTGGGTTAATTAAACAGTTTGATAGCTCAGAACCGATCATTAATGTCAACACTTCTATGGCCTGGCAGCGGATAGATGCAAAACTGGAATCACATCCAAAGTCTGCGTTTAAGGCTATGGTTGTTAAAATAACTATGGTTGCAGCTTCTTTTTTGCTACTATTAGGGTTATCTTTTTGGTTCCTACAGAAAGAAGAAGTTATTAGATATAAAGGTAGTGATACGCAAGTCGTAGATGTGATTTTACCTGATGGGTCTTCAGTGAATCTTTTCCCAAAATCTACTTTAGAATACTGTTTTAAGAAAAACACGAGGGATGTTGTGCTTGTTGGCAAAGCTTTCTTTCAGGTAAAAAGGGACACGCTTCATCCTTTTTTGGTGCAAATTCCGGATGTTAGTGTAGAGGTACTGGGAACATCTTTTCTGATTGACGCTACCATTTCTGACCAGTCTGCTGTTTTTGTAAAAGATGGGGTTGTTAAAGTTAGTGCTTATGATCAGGACGAAATCTTAAAGCGCAATCAAAAAGCATTTCTAACAAAGAACAATACTCTATGCAGAGATACCATATTGAATATCGCTATTTTCGAGTTGGGGCATCCTGTAATAAGTCTTAGTTTTAATAGAACACCTTTAAAGGAAGTAATTAAAGAGATAGAAAAATCTTATAATGTTACTATCGAATTGAGGGATATTCCTGAAGGGAATATGATAACTACAGCATTCTTTGAAAATAGCATAGATGAAGTTCTGAACGAGTTGTCTTCTTTGTGCCATTTGAAATATAATAAGGTTTCAGACCGGCATTTTGTGTTTTATACTGAAAGATAAGTAACAAGTTTAATGAAAGCAAAAGCTGTAGCCTACATATTGTTTTTCTGGATCTTTTGTTTTAATGTCATGGCACAGGATAAAGATAAAGGAAGTATAATGGAAGAGGTTATTAGTCTTCCATTTTCCTCTGCTACGATCTCAGCATGTTTCTCATTGATTAAAAAAAAAGACATAATCCTGTCTTACAATGAGGGAATGATAGATATAAATAAGATTTGCTATTTCAGCCAGAAAAACATTAAAATAAAAGAGTTACTGACTAATATCCTGTCTGATTACAAAACAACTATTGTAGTTGCAAATCCTCGTAAGATAATTATCACCGTAGACCGAAAAAATATCTATCAGCTCAACGGAGTGGTTAGAGAGACAGAGACTTTGGAAAAATTATACGGGGCTGTATTGTTCTTTAAGAAAAATGGCATTATTGTTTCGAGTTGTATCACTAATGATTCCGGTTTTTTCTCTACTGCTCTTCCCGAAGGGACCTATAATATTGAAACAAACTATTTGGGGTATTTAAAATCAGTGAAGATAGTGACTCTAATCTGTAATCAAAGAATAGACATCTTTTTAAAACCTATGATGCTTGAATTGGGCGAGGTGGTCATTTCACCTCAACGGAGTTCTGCCAATGAACTCAGTACATCTTCACCACCGAATATGTTATCTTATAGTAATTTAGATGTTTTGTCTGAAATGAAGGTCTTCCCCGGAGTTATCATGTCTCGTTCTGGTGCTGATATCAATGTTAATGGAGGAGGCAGTGAGGAAAATTTAATTTTGTTAGATGGTGTGCCCATTTACCATAACAGCCATATAAATTATATGCTTCCGGTTTTCAATGGTAGTGTAATAAAGAATGTAAACTTATATAGCAGTTACTTTCCCGCCCGATATGAAGGCAAACTATCCTCAATACTGGATATCAAAATAAAAGAAGGCAATAAAAAGAAACATTCGAGAAGCTTGTCTCTCGACATTCCTTCAGTAGCCGCAATGCTTGAAGGTCCTATTAAAAAGGAAAAAGCTTCATATATGGTTAGTGGGCGTCGTAGTTGGATGGAGTTCCTGGACAAAGCTATTCCTGCCAGTAAGCGTGCAAATTATACTTTTTACGATATCTATACCAAATTGCATTGGGATATATCTGCAAAAACTTCCATGCAAATCAGCACCTATCATACCATTGATGAATATTATTCTCCTATTCCGGAAGGAAAGAAAGATAAAATAATCCATTGGGCTAATGGAATGTATGCTTTAAAGTTATCTTGTCAGTTAGGAGAGAAGCTTTTTAATACAACCCAAGTGGCTTACACTCATTATACCAATAAAGCGCATGCAGATATTCTCGGTTTTGAGGCAGATCCTTATGTTACTGCAGGTATAAAAGAAGTTTCTTTCAACTCCTCTTTTAATTGCCACTTCAATAATAAAGTTTTGATGGCTTATGGGATTAAGGGAACTCATTCTGTTTTTAGTAATATTAATGATGACCAGCGAACTGAAAAATCAGATATAAATCAAATATCCGCATATTATGAAAATAAATTCAGTCTGTCTTCTAAATGGAATATTCAAATAGGAATAAATACAGTTATATACATGCCCAAAGGTGGTAAGCATTATTCGAATCTCCAGCCAAGATTTTCCATGGCGTATAATTGGGGAAGAGATGTAGTTAGTCTGGACATATCACGGATGGCACAATTTTATCATTATTTTCGATTTTACGGTATGGATTTTCCGACGGATCTTCGTATGCCAAGCATCAATCAATTTAAACCCCAAACTTCTGTGCATACAGAGCTGGGGTGGAAGCACTATTTAAATGGAGGATATACAAATGCATCCATATATTACAAACAACGGGATAAAATCCTATTTGTAAATCCTGAAGCATATTATTCAAGTGAGAACTGGAAAAACTTTCTTTTGGAAGGTAGAGGTGAAAGCTATGGCCTGAAACTATCTTTTTTCAAAGGCTGGGAGAAGATATCAGTGCAGGCAGCCTATACATGGTCCAAAAGTCTTGAGTCATATACTGGTTTTAGGAAAGGACACAACATACCATCATTATATGATATTCCCCATGTCTTTAACTCTACCATATCTTATAGATTGACAGAGGCTTCTGCTTTCTCGATTGGCACACAATTACATAGCGGACGTGTAATTGTGAATATTCCCAAAGAGCCTTTGGCCTCGATGGATGAATTGTATACAAAAAGATATCCATTCAGTTACAAATTTGATATAGGTTATACCTATGTCAAATATTTTCCTCGTTCCGGAAACAAGTTAACACTTCGTTTGGGAATTCATAATATATTGGGTAATCCTATTAAAGAGGAGATTTCTAATTTTTATAAAGTAAATTTAGGACAAGATTGCATTCCTTATGGTGGAATCATATTGTCTTTTTAAACATCTTACATTAATACTGAAAACACTCTGTTCCAGTAAGGGTTTTAATTAAGAATGTTTCAGTTCTCTCTACTTGGGTCTGATATTTGTTTCTTTAATAACTAAATAGACCTGAGTTTGGAATTTATGGGTTATTATTGCATGATGTATTGCAAAAAAATATTATAACGTTCTCTATCCAATGCAGATCAATACAATAGTAATCAGTAACTTTTGGTTAATTGAATAGAAAGTAGGAAACGCCTAGATAATGATAGGTGTTTTTGTTAGTGGAAAGTATGTAACTGCCTTTTTATCAAATAGCCATACAAATCTTTTTACAAATTAAAAGATTTATTCTATTTTTCAAGTTAACGAATAGTCTAAATTACTTAAAACAGTTTAATTACTTGTATTTCAGAGAATGTTTTATACCTTTGCATCAACCTAATGAGCTATTTGATAGACTGAAAACAAGGCAGAACGATGCAGAAGGGTGGTTTCTAAACCGTTACCTATTAATCAAAAAACAAAGAGTAAGTTTTTGATTTACAGAGTAATATTTATTAGTGCAACAAATGTGAAGCATCCAAAAAGAAAAAAATCTTTTGCTTTCTCAAAACGTGAGATAGGAGTTTCAAAGTTGATAATTTTTCTTAGCTCTTCTTCGTCTAGGAAATCAATTTCTACAGGTTCTCTTTCGACTTTATAAGTGGAAAATGGATTGAAAGTTATGTATGAGTTGGTTACAGATAGGTTGATTATCTTTTTCAATAACTTCAAGTGCTTAGTAGATGAATTTTGTGCCATGCCTTTATCAACTCTTAGAAATGAGTGAAAGGATTGGATAAAGTTTATGTTTAGTTCACGTAAGTATAAATCTTCACGTTTGTACTTTTGTTGAACAAAATCTTTTAATAATCTGACTGTATAGACTGATATCCAATAGGTAGCTTTAGAAACCCCATTACCAACTAACTTTTCTTGTTCTTTGTTGTGCTCTTCAAAGACTTCAAACAGGCTTCTCTCTTTTATGGATTCTACTTTATCAAAGTAAGCATCACGTAATAGTTCCGCTGTGATTATAAAACCTCTGTCTAACAATTCAGCTTCTTTCTGATACAGTTTAGCTTTAATAGCTTTTAGGCAGTTGTTGAGGCTTTGGGCCTCTTCATCTTTACCTCTTACTTGTTGTTTAACTTTGTCCCAGTTAGAGGATTTTACTCTTTTTCCTGTTGAAAAGGCGCATCTTTCACCATTTACTGTTAGCACTACTTCTATTGAAGCCGTACCGTCTTTTCTTACTCTACTATCTCTTATGAAAAAGAGAATTGCAAAAGAACTTCTTACCATTGTTCTATCATTTGAAATTAGACTTATGGATGTCCTTTGAAATGATATATCTTTCTGTATATTAGTTGGTTGGATTGATTTTTGTGTGCAGTTTACCAAAAGTACGAAAATGCACACAGATTGCACACAAAACATCTTCATTTTAGCCCGATTTCAAATATAATCAGCCATGTACTTAGCTTTATCAAATGAGTTAAATTCAAGCATTTTTTGTCTTTATTCAACCATCTAACCACAACCATTTATAATAAGAAAATTAAGTGTATAAGTAATAGTAGACTATCATCTATCTATAGAATATAGATAATAAAAAATCCCTGCAACCTTATCAGTTACAGGGATTTAATATGTCGTAATCGTTATAATTACTTACCTAAAGCCTGAGCAACATCAACCGCACAAGCTACTGTACAACCTACCATCGGGTTGTTACCAATTCCTAGGAATCCCATCATTTCTACGTGAGCAGGAACTGATGAAGAACCAGCGAACTGTGCATCAGAGTGCATACGACCCATCGTATCCGTCATACCATAAGAAGCAGGACCGGCAGCCATGTTATCCGGGTGAAGAGTACGACCTGTACCACCACCAGAAGCAACAGAGAAATAAGGTTTGCCAGCAAGAACACGTTCTTTCTTGTAAGTACCAGCAACTGGGTGTTGGAAACGAGTCGGGTTAGTAGAGTTACCTGTGATAGATACGTCTACACCTTCTTTCCACATGATAGCTACACCTTCGCGAACGTCGTCAGCACCATAACATTTTACTTTTGCACGAGGGCCGTCAGAGTAAGCGATTTCGCGAACAACTTTCAGTTCACCTGTGAAATAATCGAATTGAGTCTGAACATAAGTAAAGCCGTTGATACGAGAGATGATCTGAGCAGCGTCTTTTCCAAGACCGTTCAGGATGCAACGCAACGGTTCTTTACGTACTTTGTCTGCTTTTGCAGCGATTTTGATAGCACCTTCAGCAGCAGCGAAAGATTCGTGACCTGCAAGGAATGCGAAACATTTAGTTTCTTCGCGAAGCAACATAGCAGCCAGGTTACCATGACCGATACCAACCTTACGGTCGTCAGCTACAGAACCCGGGATACAGAATGCTTGCAAACCGATACCGATAGCCTCAGCAGCTTCAGCAGCGTTTGTGCAGTTCTTCTTAAGAGCGATAGCAGTACCTACTACATAAGCCCATTTTGCATTTTCAAAGCAGATAGGCTGAGTTTCTTCACACGTTTTATAAGGATCAAGTCCGGCAGCTTCGCAGATTGCGTTAGCTTCTTCGATATCTTTGATGCCGTTAGCGTTCAAGGCTTCAATGATACCTTTGATACGACGGTCTTGGCTTTCGAATTTTACTTCTCTAATCATAGTTTCTTTCCTCCTTATATTATTCGTGACGTGGATCAATAGATTTAACTGCTCCCTGTTCTGCTGTTACGCGTCCGTAAGTGCCTGTAACTTTCTTCAAAGCTTCGTTAGCATCAGTACCTTTCTTGATTTCGTCCATGAACTTACCCATGTGTACGAATTCGTATCCGCAGATTTCGTCGTTCTTGTCCAAGAAGATTTGTTTGATATAACCTTCTGCCATTTCAAGGTAACGAGGACCTTTAGCCAAAGTACCATAAAGAGTACCTACCTGGCTACGCAGACCTTTACCTAAGTCTTCCAAACCTGCACCGATAATCAAACCACCTTCAGAGAAAGCTGATTGAGTACGTCCGTATACGATTTGCAAGAAAAGTTCGCGCATTGCAGTATTGATAGCGTCGCAAACAAGGTCAGTGTTTAATGCTTCAAGAACTGTTTTACCCGGAAGGATTTCAGAAGCCATAGCAGCTGAGTGAGTCATACCAGAGCAACCGATTGTCTCGATCAAGGCTTCCTGGATGATACCTTCTTTAACGTTCAGTGTCAGTTTACAAGCACCTTGTTGAGGAGCGCACCAACCGATACCGTGTGTCAAACCAGAAATATCAACGATTTCTTTAGATCTTACCCATTTGCCTTCTTCGGGTATGGGAGCCGGTCCATGGTTAGGACCCTTCTTTACAACACACATGTGTTCCACTTCGTGTGAATAAGTCATAATTAGCTCTTTTTTTAGTGATATAATTAAAAATACGTAGTCACGATTCTCTAAATCGCCCACAAAGGTAGTCGATTTATTTGTTTCTGCAAATCGCCTTTTATTACTTTTTTGTGAAAAGTGACAAATCTGTTTACGTTTTTTTGTCGTTTGTAAAGTCGGGATTGCATTTGTGAAAGATTGAGACCGGGAGAACTATCTATTCTTTGCTTTGTTGTTATTAGAAAAAGAAAATTTATGGAACTGAATCAAGTAGATATACATTATTTAATAGCGGCAATTTGCGTTATTTCATCTGCACTTATTTTTTATACGATAGGTGTTTGGGGAGAACGTCTTCAAAGGAAATTAAAGTTTTGGCATCTCATTTTCTTTCTTCTCGGGTTGTTGGCTGATACGGTGGGTACAAGCCTGATGGAGCATATTGCCGAACTGACTCATCTGCATGACGAAATGCATACGGTGACAGGGGCAATTGCTATTCTTCTGATGTTTGTACATGCGTTATGGGCGATATGGACCTATGTGAAGGGAACGCCTATAGAAAAGAGACATTTTAATCGTTTCAGCATTGTAGTTTGGTGCATTTGGCTTATACCTTATTTAATAGGGGTTTATTTGGGGATGCGATTACACGTATAGGATTAGGCAGCAGATAAATAGGGGGAGAGGGATTATTCCGCTAAAAGCTTACGTTATTTAGTTCAAAAGGATACAAAAATGAGGGTGTTCGGAGAGGGGTGTACAAAGCGCTGAAACGCCCACCAGTAAAGGGGGAAAAGCCAATGAAAACCAGTAGAGTAGAGAAGAGAAGAGTAAAGAAGAGTAAGTAAAAGTATTATTTCTGTTATAAACAACAGCAATAATACTGGGCAGAGAAGATGGCTTTGGCTGCTGCCGTTGTCGGTTCGGATCACTTCGTCGGTACCGTTTCTGTTCCCGTGTCCCTCATGAACTGTTCGTCCGGCAGATGACCGACTTTTGTCTGGTAGGTTGTTGATGCTCGCCCGGTAGGTAACGGACATTCACACGGTAGATAACCTACGTTTGTACGTTAGGTAAATTCTATATTATTTCACGGGCTACCGTTTCAATACTTGTTTGCTAAAGTATCATTTGCTTCAAAACCGTACCGGAAGGAATGAAACGGATTGATAATTGTTTTTAGTAAGATTGTAGGCGTATCATTATTAGATATGGGATTAAAGTTGTAACTTTGTTGCTTCAAATATTAAATGAAGATATGATCGAAGTTTTAGAGTCTGCTTTACAGAAGGCTGCGGGTGAAGGAATGGATGAATTTATCCAAGCGTTTACAGATAAATATAAAGAGATTATCGGTGGCGAACTAACTGCCGAAACAATGCCTCTGCTGACAGGAGAACAACATTCTTTGCTGGCATATCAGATTTTTCGTGATGAGGTGATGGTAGGGGGATTCTGCCAATTGATTCAGAATGGCTATGGTGGCTATATCTTTGATAATCCGTTTGCGAAAGTGATGCGTTTGTGGGGAGCGGAAGAATTCTCTAAATTAGTTTATAAGGCTAAGAAAATCTTTGATTCCAACCGGAAAGATTTGGAAAAGGAACGGACGGATGATGAATTTATGGCTATGTACGAGCAATATGAAGCTTTTGATGAGTTGGAAGAAGCTTATTTAGAGATGGAAGAACAAGTCACAGCATTGATTGCAAGCTACGTAGATGATCATTTGGAACTTTTTGCAAAAATAATAAAGTAACGGATGCAGTATTTTTTAAGTACTTGCATTTATTAATTATGAATTAGAATTTATATCTTTGCAAAATCTAAAAAATATGTTTATGAAACAAGTGAAATTTTTCTTGGTGGCTTTGATGGCTGTGGTTATGGGGATGTCGGTTACTTCATGTATGAATGGAGACGATAACCACAATGTTACGATGACTGTTCCTGTTAAGTATAATTATTCATCATTTTTGATGGGTGATGGAACTACTAAGTTGGTTCCAACTACAGAATTAGGTTTATTGGATGGGATTATGTACATAATTTCATGTCAATATGACCAATCACAGGTATCAGCGAATAGTAATAGTATACCAGTAACGCTGTTATCTACTCCACTTTGTATTGATCCTAAAGGTGATGAAAGTTTGTCTACAACAAAGACTAAACCTACTAATCCTCTTTATACATTGGATAAGCAACAGTCAAGTCTGGTTTATTATGATAAAAATACGATTGTTTTAACAATGCCATATTGGGTGAAGGTTACAAACTCTAGTGTTGAAGAATCAGAATTAAAGAAACATTGGTTTTGTCTTTCCTATAATCCTGATGAAATAGAAAGCAATGCTACTAAGTTGAATTTATATATTAGTCACCGTGTTGAGGATGGAGAGGAAAGTGTAACTCGTTCCAACTTCACATATGCTTATAGAGCTTATTCAATTAGTTCAGCTCTTTATCAGTTTAAAGAGAAAACTGGTAAATTGCCACAATATTTGGTATTAAAAGCTGAAACCAATAGCTCAAAAGATGAATTGAAAGACGAGAATGGAGAAACTTCAGTTGAATATCAATACGCGTTTACAGAATAACATTGAACTACAAAGAACTATTTAACATAGCAATGAAATTGATTTCCTCTCCGGCCAAGGCTTGGGAGGAAATTTCTATGGAAGAGGATAGGCGAAAAGTATATATAGCTTTTGTCTATCCTATGATTGGTTTATGCGGTCTGTCCGTATTCATTGGTTCGTTATTGACGAATGGATGGGGAGGTCCGCAAAGTTTCCAGATAGCTATGACCAATTGTTGTGCCGTAGCTGTAGCCCTGTTCGGTGGCTATTTTCTGGCAGCTTATGCCATTAATGAAATGGGAACAAGAATGTTTGGTATGCATAGTAATATGCCGTTGACACAACAGTTTGCAGGATATGCATTGGTTGTGCCTTTCCTGCTTCAGATAGTAACCGGACTGTTACCTGATTTTAGAATTATTGCTTGGTTGCTGCAGTTCTACATCGTCTATGTGGTATGGGAGGGAGTTCCTGTACTGATGGGAGTAGAAGAAAAACAACGATTAAAATACACCCTTTTGTCGTCTGTATTGTTAATACTATGTCCGGCGGTGATACAGATCGTGTTTAATAGACTGACGGCTATACTTAATTAATGAGTAAAGATGAAACAACCTCCTGTAAATATAAAGAATAAACGGGCTACGTTTGATTACGAGCTGATAGATACCTACACAGCAGGTATCGTATTGACCGGTACGGAAATAAAATCCATTCGTTTGGGAAAAGCCAGTCTGGTAGATACGTTTTGCTATTTTACGAAAGGCGAATTGTGGGTGAAGAATATGCACATCGCCGAATATTTCTATGGATCGTACAATAATCATACGGCACGTAGAGAGAGGAAGTTGTTGCTTAGTAAAAAAGAATTGGAAAAACTTCAGCGGGAGATGAAAAATCCCGGCTTTACGATTGTCCCTGTACGCTTGTTTATCAATGAGAAAGGTTTGGCGAAACTGGTAGTCGCTTTGGCGAAAGGTAAGAAGGAATATGATAAACGAGAATCTATAAAGGAGAAAGACGACCGTAGAGATATGGCAAGAATGTTCAAGCGGTAAGTAAAAAACGCTATAAGATAAAACGCCGGACTACGAGAGGTCTGGCAGATGTTGGCAGAGTGGTAATTAGGTATTAATGTGATAGGGTAATGAAAAAGACAATTTCTCAGATCGTATCCGAACGCATCCTTATTCTGGATGGGGCAATGGGTACAATGATTCAACAATATAATCTCAAAGAAGAAGATTTTCGTGGTGAACGTTTTGCGCATATTCCCGGACAGCTGAAAGGGAATAATGACTTGTTGTGTCTGACACGTCCCGACGTGATTCAGGATATTCATCGTAAATACCTGGAAGCGGGTGCGGATATCATCGAGACCAATACATTTAGCTCAACCACAGTTTCTATGGCTGATTATCACGTAGAAGAATACGTACGTGAGATGAATCTTGCAGCCGTAAAATTGGCTCGTGACCTTGCTGACGAGTATACAGCCAAGAATCCAGATAAACCACGTTTTGTGGCCGGCTCCGTAGGACCTACCAATAAAACCTGTTCTATGAGCCCGGACGTGAACAACCCGGCTTATCGTGCTTTGAGTTACGACGAACTGGCTGCATCCTATCAGCAACAAATGGAAGCAATGCTCGAAGGTGGGGTAGACGCCATTCTGATTGAGACAATCTTTGATACCCTAAATGCCAAAGCTGCAATTTTTGCTGCCGAACAAGCCATGAAAATGACAGGCATAGAAGTGCCGATCATGTTATCTGTAACAGTGTCTGATATTGGCGGACGAACATTGTCCGGACAAACATTGGATGCATTTCTGGCTTCTGTGCAACATGCCAATATATTTTCAGTCGGTTTGAATTGCTCATTCGGTGCCCGTCAGTTGAAGCCGTTCCTGGAACAGCTGGCATCCCGTGCACCTTATTATATTAGTGCCTATCCGAATGCCGGGTTACCGAATAGTCTGGGTAAGTATGACCAGACACCTGCGGATATGGCTCATGAAGTGAGAGAATATATTGAAGAAGGATTAATCAATATTATTGGTGGCTGTTGTGGTACGACAGATGCTTATATTGCTGAATATCCCGCCCTTGTAGAAGGAGCTAAACCACACGTTCCTGCCTCTGCGCCGGATTGTATGTGGCTCTCCGGACTTGAACTGTTGGAGGTGAAGCCGGAAATAAACTTTGTGAATGTCGGCGAACGTTGCAACGTAGCCGGTTCGCGCAAGTTCCTTCGTCTCATCAATGAAAAGAAATATGATGAAGCCCTTTCTATCGCCCGCCAACAAGTGGAGGACGGTGCTTTAGTGATTGACGTCAATATGGACGATGGATTGTTGGAGGCAAAGACAGAGATGACTATTTTCCTGAATCTTATCATGTCCGAACCGGAAATAGCCCGTGTTCCGATTATGATCGATTCTTCCAAATGGGAAGTTATTGAAGCCGGACTGAAGTGTCTTCAGGGCAAATCAATCGTCAATTCTATTTCTTTGAAAGAGGGAGAGGAAGTTTTCCTTGAACATGCCCGAATCATCCGGCAATATGGAGCCGCTGCTGTGGTCATGGCGTTCGACGAGAAAGGACAGGCAGATACAGCCGCCCGTAAAATCGAAGTTTGCCAACGGGCTTACCGTCTTTTGGTTGACAAAATTGGTTTTAATCCTCACGATATTATTTTTGACCCCAATGTGCTTGCTGTAGCTACGGGGATTGAAGAACATAATAACTATGCTGTAGATTTTATTGAAGCTACCGCTTGGATAAAGAAAAATCTCCCTGGTGCACACATCAGCGGAGGAGTCAGCAACCTCTCTTTCTCTTTCCGTGGCAACAATTATATCCGTGAGGCCATGCATGCAGTGTTCCTTTATCACGCCATCCAACAAGGAATGGACATGGGAATTGTGAATCCGGGAACTTCCGTATTGTACACTGATATTCCGGCTGATGTCTTGGAAAAGATAGAAGATGTTGTCTTAAACCGTCGTCTGGATGCGGCGGAACGGCTTATCGAATTAGCGGAATCTCTGAAAGCAAACATGAGCGAAACTGCCGGACAACCGGCTGTCAAGCAAGATGCCTGGAGAGAAGGAACTGTTCAGGAACGTTTGAAGTATGCCTTGATGAAAGGAATTGGAGATTTTCTGGAACAGGACTTGGCAGAGGCATTGCCTCTTTATGATAAAGCTGTCGATGTAATTGAAGGACCGCTGATGGATGGAATGAACCATGTTGGTGAACTGTTTGGTGCCGGTAAGATGTTTCTTCCCCAGGTTGTGAAGACTGCCCGCACCATGAAGAAAGCCGTAGCTATCTTGCAACCGATCATTGAATCGGAAAAAGTGGAAGGAAGTGCTTCGGCAGGTAAAGTGCTACTGGCAACTGTAAAGGGGGATGTGCACGACATCGGAAAAAACATTGTAGCTGTAGTGATGGCCTGCAATGGTTATGATATTGTAGATTTAGGAGTAATGGTTCCTGCAGAAACCATCGTTCAGCGTGCTATTGAAGAAAAGGTAGATATGATCGGGTTGAGTGGACTGATTACTCCATCTTTGGAAGAAATGGCTCACGTGGCTGTTGAACTTGAAAAAGCAGGTTTGGATATTCCTCTTTTGATTGGTGGAGCCACTACATCGAAGATGCATACGGCATTAAAGATTGCTCCTGTTTATCATGCTCCGGTAGTACACCTGAAAGATGCTTCCCAAAATGCAAGTGTCGCTTCCAAATTGCTCAACCCGCAGGCAAAAGCCGAGCTGGTGAATGAATTGGAAACAGAATATGAAGCACTCCGTGAAAAGAGTGGGCTGATGAAGCGTGAAACTGTTTCGTTGGAAGAAGCACAGAAAAATAAGTTGAACCTGTTTTAAACATTGTCACAATGAAAAAGATTTTCTCTTTCTTATGTCTGATTGTAGCAGTCACTGCTATGACCTCCTGTTCTTCTGCAAAAGAAGAAAAAGGAACATCCGGAACCGGAAATGCTGTGTTGGATAATATTTTCGAGCGCAAAAGTGTGCGTGCTTATCTGAATAAAGGAGTAGAGAAAGAGAAAATCGACTTTATGCTTCGTGCCGGAATGGCTGCTCCTACGGGTAGGGATATCCGTCCATGGGAATTTGTGGTAGTATCTGATCGTGCCAAACTAGATTCAATGGCAGCAGCACTTCCTTATGCCAAAATGCTGACGCAGGCCCGTAACGCCATCATCGTCTGTGGAGATTCAGTACGCTCGTCATATTGGTATTTAGATTGTTCTGCAGCAGCACAGAATATTTTGTTGGCTGCTGAAAGTCTGGGATTGGGTGCTGTATGGACAGCGGCCTATCCTTATGAAGACCGTATGCAAGTAGTGCGTAAATATACTAACCTGCCCGATAATATTCTTCCGCTTTGTGTCATTCCTTTTGGCTATCCGGCTACAAAAGAGAACCCGAAACAGAAATTTGACGAGAAAAAGATACATTATAATCAGTATTAGTAAACAAAAGTTTTGTCTTTTCAATAATTTCCTTACATTTGCGTCCAAATTGATTAAAATCTGATACGCAAATGTTTGGAATAGACGACCCTTTTATTATTCTGCCTTACCTGCTTTCGGTGGTATGTGTGATTTTTGCTGCTTGGTTTGGGCTGAAATATTGGAATAAGGACGACGAAAAAGACGAAACCCGATGAATACATTTACTCTTGGACTAATTGTGGTAGCTTATCTGCTGTCACTGGCCTACCTCGGCTTTTTGGGATATAAGAAAACAACGAATACCAGTGATTATTTAGTAGGCGGACGTCAGATGAATCCTATTGTTATGGCACTTTCTTACGGTGCTACGTTTATCTCTGCATCTGCTATTGTAGGTTTTGGAGGAGTGGCGGCAGCTTTCGGAATGGGTATTCAGTGGCTCTGTTTTCTGAATATGTTTATTGGGGTTGTCATTGCTTTTATCTTTTTCGGTTTACGCACCCGGCGTATGGGTGCAAAACTGAATGTGAGCACTTTTCCTCAATTATTAGGCCGTCATTTTCGTTCCCGTAATATACAGGTATTTATTGCTGCTGTTATTTTCATCGGAATGCCGCTTTATGCAGCAGTTGTGATGAAAGGTGGAGCTGTATTTATCGAACAGATCTTTCAGATTGATTTCAATATCTCTTTGTTGATATTTACATTGGTTATTGCTGCTTATGTTATTGCAGGCGGTATGAAAGGAGTCATGTATACAGATGCGTTGCAGGCAGTAATCATGTTCGGTTGCATGCTGTTTCTATTATTCTCTTTATACCAGGTGCTCGGTATGGGTTTTACCGAGGCGAATAAAGAGTTGACTGCTATTGCTCCGTTAGTCCCGGAAAAATTTAAAGCATTGGGACATCAGGGATGGACTGCAATGCCTGTTACAGGTTCACCGCAATGGTACTCACTTGTTACTTCCCTTATTTTAGGAGTAGGAATCGGATGTCTTGCGCAACCCCAGCTAGTGGTTCGTTTTATGACTGTGGAAAGTAGCAAACAATTAAACCGCGGTGTATTTATCGGTTGTTTCTTTTTGATTATAACAGTAGGAGCTATCTATCATGCCGGAGCTTTGAGTAACCTTTTCTTCCTGAAAACAGAAGGAGCGGTTGCTACCGAAGTAGTGCAGGACATCGATAAGATTATTCCATATTTTATTAATAAAGCGATGCCCGACTGGTTTGCCGCACTGTTTATGTTATGTATCCTTTCGGCCAGTATGTCTACACTAAGCTCGCAGTTCCATACAATGGGGGCTTCGGTAGGTTCTGATATCTATGGAACTTATAAACCCCGTTCGCGGAATAAACTGACCAACGTGATTCGTTTGGGAGTATTGTTTTCTATTCTGGTCAGCTACATTATTTGCTATATGTTGCCTCATGATATTATCGCCCGTGGAACTTCTATCTTTATGGGGATTTGTGCTGCAGCTTTCCTTCCAGCCTATTTCTGTGCCTTATATTGGAAGAAAGCTACTAAGCAGGGTGTCATGGCAAGTCTTTGGGTCGGAACAATTGGTAGTCTGTTTGCTCTTGTATTTCTTCATCAGAAAGAATCTGCAGCATTAGGTATCTGCAAAGCATTATTTGGACGGGATGTATTGATTACCACTTATCCTTTCCCTGTGATTGATCCGATATTATTTGCCTTACCATTATCTGTATTAGCCATCATCGTAATCAGCTTAATGACCAAGAATAAGTATTAAGTATCAAGTATTAACCGTGACCTTTGAGGTGCTTATCCGCATGGCGTAATACTTAATACTTGTTTTCACGCTTTTATTTTCTTCTTGTAGGATTCGTAGCGCGACATGATATCACGGACGAAATTGTAAGTCTCGATACCACGGAAATACCCGTTTTTGCAGACAGGGTCGGTAAAGTATTCTTCATTGCTTTTGAGCAGGATGAAGTTTTCTACATTGTCTTTCCATACCAGTTTGTTCTTTCCGTATTTTTCGGCTAGCGCCATGGCATCGTATATATGTCCTAAGCCGGCATTATAAGATGCCAGAATGAAGTTGAGTCGTTCCTGTTTGTCGGGAATCATGCTGAAACTGCGGTCGGTGGCGGCGATATATTTAATGGCTGCTTTCACACTTTCCTCCGGATTCTGCTCCTTGCCGGGAGGTACTCCCATTGCCCGGGCGGTGGCAGGCATTAACTGCATCAGTCCTTTAGCGCCGGCCCAGGAAACAGCGGTGGTATCGAAATTAGATTCAGTATAGGCTAGTGACGCCAGCATACGCCAATCCCATCCGATATCTTTGGAATACTTTCTGAATAAATCATCATAATGAGATATTTTCCCCTCTTTCAATGAAAGGATAGGAGAGTGGGGCATCATTTTACTATTCTCAAAATAACGTTTCATACTGGCAGTGTAGGCAGGAGAAGTCATATTTTCCTGATGCCATTTAGTAGCGGCGGCTGCCAGTTCGGGGCTGTCTTTTCGTACTGCCCACGAAGACCGTTGATCGAAACTGATAGACAGATCGATATTTAAATTAGGATAATAGGTCTTATTTAATTTTGCCAAGTCATTGTCGGCTACTGTATACGGAATTTTTCCTTGCGCCACTTGCGTTATCAAGTCCTCGATGGTAGTACTGTCATTGGTAACTTCATGAATCCGGATGCCGCCTCCTAATTCGCTGTTCAGATTGACGAGGCGGTCGTAATATTTCCCCGGCTTTACGTATATATCTTTTCCTACCAATTCGGTTACGTCTTTTAATGGCTTCTGTTTTCCTCTTCCTTGCTGAACGATTACTTGATGGGTGATGACATCTTCACCACAATAAAGCAGACTGTCTTTCCACTCTTTGGTGATAGGCAGATTATAGGCAATCATATCTCCTTCGCCTGCCCGCAATTTTTGAATCATCTCGTCAACGCTTTTGGCAACTTCAATCCTAAGCTTTAGTCCCAGACTTTTGGCAAACTGCTCGCTAAGTTCATACTGGAATCCCATTTCCTGTCCCCGGTAAATAAAATAGGAAGTAGAGCTATACAATGTCAATACAACGAGTTCGCCACTATCTTTTATTTGTGGAAGATCACGTGTGGATTCATCCGTTGTACTATGTTGCTTGTTCCGGCATCCGAACACACAACAGAACAATACGAGGAATAAAGGGATAATCAGTGTCTTGACATTCATACCTGACATTTTGCTTTTAACTCTCCATTCTCCACTCTCAACTCTTCAAGTGTTTCTTGATGTACATAGTCAGTATATCAATAGCTACCTTATTACTGCCGCCTTCCGGTACAATAAGGTCGGCATATCGTTTGCAAGGTTCGATAAATTGCAGGTGCATAGGCTTTAAAACCCGTGTATAGCGTTCCATTACAGCTTCGGCAGTACGTCCGCGCTCAATAACATCTCTTTGGATAACACGTATCAGGCGTTCGTCGGGATCGGCATCTACAAAGATTTTAAGGTCCATCATATTGCGTAGCTTTTTATCACATAAAGCAAGGATTCCTTCAATGATAACCACTTCACGAGGTTCGATATGAATCGTTTCGGGCTGGCGCGTACAAGTGAGATAAGAATAGGTAGGCTGTTCGATGCTATTTCCTTCTTTCAGCATCATGACATGTTTGGATAGTAGGCTCCATTCAAAAGCATCGGGATGGTCAAAATTGATATTCTGGCGTTCTTCAACCGGGACATGACTACTGTCTTTGTAGTATGAATCCTGTGGTAAGAGTACTACTTCCCCTGCGGGGAGACTTTCTATAATTTTCCGTACGACGGTGGTCTTTCCGGAGCCTGTTCCGCCTGCTATTCCTATAATTAACATCTCTTTAAATGTATATTTGAACCAAATAGAGTATTTTTGCATTACTATTAATGCGATGATTGCATTAACAAGACAAATATAGAAACAATTCATTAAAATAACAACGTAATGGTAAAACACATTGTATTATTTAAGTTAAAAGACGAAGTTCCTGCTGAAGAGAAACTGGTAGTCATGACTAAATTCAAGGAAGCGATAGAAGCTCTTCCTGCTAAAATCTCTGTCATTCGCAAAGTGGAAGTCGGATTGAATATGAATCCTGGTGAAACATGGAATATTGCGCTTTACAGTGAGTTTGATACACTAGAAGATGTGAAATTCTACGCAACACATCCCGACCACGTAGCTGCCGGTAAGATTTTGGCTGAAACGAAGGAAAGCCGTGCATGCGTAGACTATGAATTATAAACCCCAAAAATAAAGATGAGAAAAATAATTTCTTTCCTGCTTTTAAGCTTTGTTGTATATGCATTGCAAGCGCAGATCAAAGATCCGGTAAAGTTTAAAACAGAACTGACACCTCTCTCCGATACGGAGGCAGAGGTGGTGTTTACGGCTGCCATTGATAAAGGTTGGCATGTTTATTCTACCGACTTGGAAGATGGCGGTCCTATTTCTGCAACATTTAATGTTGATAATAAATCGGGTGTCGAGCTTGTCGGTAAACTGAAACCTGTGGGCAAAGAAGTAGCTACTTTCGATAAATTGTTCGAAATGAAGGTACGTTATTTCGAGAATACAGCAAAGTTTGTGCAGAAAGTGAAATTTACGGGTGGAGCTTACGCGATAGAAGGTTATCTGGAATACGGAGCTTGTGATGACGAGAGTTGTCTGCCTCCTACTCAAGTGCCATTCAAGTTTTCGGGAGTAGCAAAAGCCGGAAATGCTGCCGCAACGAAAACAGAACAATCGAAAGCAGAACAACCGGAACAAAAAGTAGTGGATAAGGCAGATAAGAAAGAAGAGGCAACTTCTGTTGCTTCGAAAGACTCATCTGCTATGATGGAGTTGGTGCCTGCAACTACAACGGAAGCAGCCACGGATATTCAGCCGGTAGTTGCCTCCAGTGAACTTTGGAAACCTGTTATCAGTGATCTGCAAGCATTAGGCGAGGAGCACGGTCAGGAAGATATGTCCTGGATATATATATTTATTACAGGGTTCCTTGGAGGATTATTGGCTTTGTTCACTCCTTGTGTGTGGCCGATTATTCCAATGACAGTCAGCTTTTTCCTGAAACGCAGTAAAGACAAAAAGAAAGGAATTCGTGATGCGTGGACGTATGGTGCATCTATCGTCGTGATTTATGTGGCATTAGGTTTGGCTATCACGTTGATTTTCGGTGCCAGCGCATTAAACGCTTTATCTACCAATGCTATTTTCAACATTCTCTTCTTCCTGATGTTGGTGATTTTTGCCGCTTCATTCTTTGGAGCGTTTGAAATCAGACTACCCTCGAAGTGGGGAAACGCAGTAGATAGCAAAGCAGAATCTACGACCGGATTATTAAGTATTTTCCTGATGGCTTTTACGCTTTCATTGGTATCTTTCTCTTGTACAGGTCCGATTATCGGATTTCTGCTGGTACAGGTATCTACCACAGGAAGTGTGGTTGCTCCGGCAATCGGTATGTTAGGATTTGCCATTGCTTTGGCATTGCCATTTACACTTTTTGCCCTGTTCCCGTCTTGGCTGAAATCTATGCCGAAGTCCGGTGGATGGATGAATGTAATCAAAGTAACGCTGGGTTTCCTCGAATTGGCGTTTGCGCTTAAATTCTTGTCGGTAGCTGACTTGGCTTATGGTTGGAGACTGCTTGACCGCGAAACATTCCTGGCTCTGTGGATTGTAATCTTTGCTTTGCTTGGATTCTATCTGTTGGGTAAGATCAAATTTCCGCATGATGACGATGATAATAAGGTGGGAGTCACCCGCTTCTTTATGGCATTAATCTCTTTAGCGTTCGCTGTATATATGGTTCCCGGTTTGTGGGGAGCACCATTGAAGGCCGTATCTGCATTTGCTCCGCCTATGCAGACGCAAGACTTCAATTTGTATAAGAACGAGGTACATGCGAAATTCGATGATTATGATTTAGGTATGGAATATGCCCGTCTGAACGGAAAGCCCGTTATGCTCGACTTTACCGGATATGGTTGCGTAAACTGTCGTAAGATGGAAGCAGCGGTGTGGACTGATCCGAAAGTGAGTGATTTGATTAATAACGATTATGTACTGATTACTCTCTACGTGGATAATAAGACTCCGTTGACCGAGCCCGTAAAGATAATCGAGAACGGTACAGAACGTACTTTGCGTACTGTCGGCGATAAATGGAGTTATCTGCAACGTATGAAATTCGGAGCCAACGCCCAGCCTTTCTATGTATTATTGGACAATCAGGGCAAACCGTTGAATAAGTCGTATGCTTATAACGAAGATATTCCTAAGTATATCGAATTCTTGCAGACCGGATTGGAGAATTATAAGAAAGAGAAATAACGATTTCTCTGATAATCATCACTCTGATAATCATCACTCTGATAATCATCAGGTCTGAATAATGAATAAATGAAAAGCAGTCTCATCCTTTTGGTGAGGCCGCTTTTTGAATAGAATAACTCTTTGCTACTGTTACTTTATTTCGAAAAAGGTTTCCAGTCCGCTTTGACTATCAGTGCCGATCCTTATCTTGAACTTACCCGGTTCCACCTCTTTTTTCATATTAATATTCCAAAAGCTCAGTTCGTATGAGGAGAGTTCGAATACTACTATTTTTTCTTCATTTGGACTTAACTCTATCCTTTTAAACCCTTTTAGTTCCTTTACTGGACGAGTGACGGAACCGAAAAGATCCGATACATAGAGTTGAACTACTTCTGTTCCTTTATATTGCCCTGTATTTTTCACTTTGACGCTAATTGAAAGCGTATCGTTCGGAGTGAGTACGGTGTGGTCTGTTTTTAAATCGGAATATTCGAAAGATGTGTATGACAGACCATATCCGAATGGGAATAAAGGTTGTGCTCCTAAATCGAGATAATAAGAAGAGTGGCCTAATACTGACTGTTTGGCATTTAAAGGTATTTCGTCTAAAGACTTTTCTTTTCCTGTAGCCGGACGCCCGGTATTGGTGTGATTATAGTAAATGGGAATTTGTCCTGTTGCTTTTGGAAAAGTAACGGGTAGTTTGCCGCTAGGTGTGGTCTTACCAAATAAAATATCTGCCAGTGCGTTACCGCCCATCGTTCCCGGATGCCAAGCATATAATACAGCATCGGATAGGTTTAGCTCCTCATTGATAATCAATGGGCGTCCGGCCATGATAACTGTAATGAGCGGCTTATTTGTTCCGCTTAATATTTTGATAAGTTCGGATTGTGCTCCTTGTAGCTTTATATCAGCCAAACAATGCGCTTCGCCTGACAGGATGGCTTCTTCACCGATAAAAGCTATAATGACATCTACTTGGCTTGCTTTTGCCAATACCTTATTGAAATTCATCTTATTTTTATCTCTGCTGTACTCCAGACCTTTCACAAAATGAATTTCCACTTTGTCGCCATACATTTCACGCAGTGCTTTTACAGGAGTTTGTGTTCTCTCTGTTTCTCCGTCCATTGTCCAGGTTCCGAGTTGATCGTGAGGAGCATCGGATAATGGCCCTACTATCAGGATACTTTTTATTTTCGGAGATAGCGGTAATGTGCGGTTCTCATTTTTCAATAGGACGACAGATTCTTCCGCAATCTTTTTTGCAATAGCTAGATGCTTGTCCGAATAGGTTTCTTTTTTCTTATTAATATCAGTGTAAGGATTGTCAAATAGTCCGAGCCTGAACTTTAATCTTAGTACATTTCGTACCGCATTGTCCAATGTCTCTTCGGTAATTATCCCCTTGGCGATTAATTCCTCTATATTCTGAATAAAGGCTTTGGAAGACATATCCATGTCCAGTCCGGCTTCTATCGCTTTTCGGGCTGCATCTTTCCGGTCTTCAGCGAAGCCATGTTTTATCATTTCCGTTACAGAGCCCCAGTCGGAAACTACAACCCCGTCAAACTTCCATTCTTTGCGAAGAATACCCTTTAATAGTTTTTTGTTTCCTGTAGCCGGAATCCCATCATTATCATTGAACGAAGTCATAATACTGGAACAATTGGCTTTTACAGCTTTTTCGAAAGGCGGAAGATAGACATCTCTCAACTGTCTTTCGGGAATATGAGTTGAATTATAATCACGTCCTCCTTCTACAGTCCCGTATCCGATAAAATGCTTGGCGCAGGCAGCCATTGATTGTGGATTTGATAAATTATCACCTTGAAATCCGTTTACTACGGCAACAGCCATTTGTTCCGTGAGATAGGTATCTTCACCAAAACTTTCGGCTATGCGTCCCCACCGGGCATCTCTGGATATGTCTATCATGGGTGCAAATGACCATCTGACACCATGCTCCGTGGCTTCTATGGCTGCGATTCGTGCCCCTTTCTGTATCAGTTCCGGATGGAAGGTGGCAGCTTGTCCTAATGGAATGGGTAACATTGTTTTGAAACCATGCACGACGTCGCGTGTGAAAACCAGGGGGATACCGGTTCTTGATTGTTTGTAGGCGATTTCTTGTAACTCATTGACGATTTCGGGTTCGGTAACATTCATAACCGAACTGATTTCTCCTTTTCGTATCAATATCTTCAGATTTTCAATTGTACCGCGTCCGTCAAGTTGGTTCAACTGCCCTGCTTTTTCACGGATAGTCATACCTGATAGGGTTGAATCAATCTTTTGCTCTAAATATGTATTCTCATTCTGGGCATGGGAAAAACAAAATATTGATAACAGATATAGCAAACACAAAATCTTTTTCATATACATATAAATCTTATTTTACGGGTATGAATAGTACAGCGTCAGCAATGACCGCCCCGCTTGTATCTCCGGTGGATATTTCTATATATGGCATGGAGCTTTTTTGAAAGTTGTATGTTCCCAGTTCTATCCATTCTCCCGTAGTTTGTCCTTCTATTCTCACGCTGTCTTTATGTATGACTCTTGTCCAACTATCGATTCCGTTCGAAATGGAATATGTGATAGCCGGTGATATATCTTTTCTCATGTGATAATAAGTATAGACTTTGTATTTTCCTTCATGTTCCATATGTGGGCTGAAACGGACAGGCGAACCGTTGCGAACTTTGGATTTCAGGAAAGTGGGACCATATCCTCCTTGTTTTTTTATAACTTCCCAATCATTATTGATGGATAAGTCCAGTTCGCTGTCGTCAATCAGTATCTCGGAAAAACTATCGTCCAATAGGGGATTTTCGTGTAGCAATGCCTGTACTTTTTTTATATCGACGGTTTGTACGCTTCCTGTGTTTATGGCTTCTGCTGCGGCGATAGCGGCAGACTGTGCCAATACCATAAATACCGGTTCCATACGGATGGAACCATAGGCAATATGACTGGCGGAGAGACAAACGGGAACGAGCAAGTTCTTACATTCTTCTTCCTTTGGGATGATGGAACGATAGGATATGGGGTAGGGGAGCCCACCGCCGATTTCTACATTTCCTTCATTTTTTACTATGTACTTACCATCTTTTTTTACGAGTAACCGTTGGCAGTTGTGTGAGTCCATGGTATATGCAGCCATACCGATACCATCGGTAACTGTTTCTCGTCCTTCGCAATGTGCTTGCGTCATTACATAATCCCCTGTCATTCTGCGGCTTTCTCTGATATATAGTTGAGGCGACCAATGGTTGTCCTCGGTATATTCGTCTTTGGGATAACCCCATGCCTGTATTTCGTCTCTTAATTCTTGCGGAACTCTGGGGTCGGTCTTGTAGAAATAAAGTAATCCTTGGGTATAGTCTTTATGTGCTTTTATGATTTCTGCCCTTTCTTCGTAAGATGCTTCCGGATAGTTATGATTCATTCCAATCATATCAGTAGAAAATCCTCCCCGGTTATTTATATCCGTCTTATTGTTTGGCATCCGGCTCCAGATAAAATAATGGTTTAGTTTCCTTTTATTGGGTTGGGCGTCAAACAGGCGTAGCAGTAACTCGTATTTGGTGGAATCATAATTTTCCGGGCGGGTGATTTCTATTTTGTTGGCTGGATTGTCGGTGAGGCAAATGCGGTAATTATAGGCTTGTACTAACTTGTCGCCCGTACCGTCCGATGAGAGTGCGGCAGGACTGATTCCCCATAATAATCCGCTTGTGGAATCACCTTTTATCTTGTATGGGTCTACTCCATCCGGAAACTGGTGTCCTTTCATCAGTTGGACGCCATTATAAGTTTCACCATACTGTTTGTTGTCTTCCCGGCCTATTATGTAGGAAACTCCTGCTTTAGCCATCAGGTCACCCTCATAAGTACAGTCGATGAATACTTTGGCGGCTATGGATTTGCCGAGTTTTGTTCCGTCGGAACTTTCAAGGGTGATATTTTTTATATATCCGTTGGCAAGTTGGACGTCTGTGATTCTGTATTTGTATAAAACCTTGACATCCGCTCGCTTAATGTAGTCATTAAAGAGGCTGTCCGCTACTTTGGGTTCGAATATCCATTGTTCCAGTTTGCCGTAATAAGCTCCCAAACGGCGGTAAAAATCTTTTGATAATCCGGTCACCACTTGTTTGTTTCCTATATCGGTGAAACCAAGCCCACCAGAAGTCAGTCCGCCGAGGCGGCTTTGCGGTTCGATAAGCAACACCTTCTTATCCAACATCTTGGCAGAGTATGCTGCTATTACTCCGGCGGAAGTGCCGCCGTAGATACATATGTCGTACTCTTCTTTCGGGTTGCTTTTACAACTGAACAGAAAAGTAAGAACAGTTAATAATAGAATCAGGTTCTTCATATCCGGTTTCATTTTACGTTAAACTTAACTTTTTGTAGGTCTTTGTCCAAAGAACTGCCGCCCACCATGACGGTAAACGTGCCCGGTTCGAGCACATATTCGGCTTTATGGTTATAGTAGGACAGGTCTTCTTTGTTCAAGCGGAATGATACCACTTTGTTTTCTCCTTTTTCCAAAAGAATACGTTGAAAACGCTTCAGTTCTTTCACCGGTCGGGTGGTGTTACTGTAATCATCCCGAATATAAAGTTGGACGACCTCTTCTCCTTGCCTTTCTCCTGTGTTACTGACATTCACAGTAATCTCTATTTCTTCGTTGGCGTGATAATCAGCCTTATTTACTTTAAGCTGGTCGTACTTGAAAGAAGTATAGCTTAGACCATATCCGAAAGGATAAAGTGGTGTTTTGTCCCCGTCAATATAAGGATGGAGAAATTGGGACGGTTTGTGATTATATACCGTTGAAATCTGACCTACGTGCCGTGGAATAGTGATGGGTAACTTTCCGCTGGGATTTACTTTGCCGAAGAGGATTTCTGCAATTGCTTTTCCACCCATTGACCCCGGTTCCCAGGCTTCAATAACAGCCGGGATATTTTCAGCAATCCATCTGGTGGCAAGGGGACGTCCGTTTATCAGGATGACGATAGTAGGAACTCCTGTCTTGTAAATAGATTCCACAAGATAATCCTGTTTACCCCAAAGAGTGATGTCCATACGGTCTCTGTTTTCTCCGCATGTTTTCTCTTTCCAATGTTGCCGGAAAGAGTCTTCGCCAACTATGACGATTGCCAAATCCGAAGACTTTGCTGTTTGTATGGCCTCTTCTATTTTGGCACTATCCAATGCTCTCATATTCCAGCCGACATCTACATAATTTATCTGTGTACCGGATGCTTCCTCTTTTATGCCTTCCAGTATGGTTGATACATTCTTCTCCGGTTGCTCAAATACCCAGTCGCCCATGATTGATTGGTTATTGGCATTAGGCCCTGTCACGAGTATCTTTTTGAACTTTCGGGTGTCAACGGGAAGCAGACTCTCGTTTTTCAATAGGACGATGGAGCGCCGGGCGATTTCCAGTGCTGTTTGCTGATGTTTTTTGGTGAAAACCGTTTTCTTTATTCCGGCTTCCGTAACATACCGGTTCTCGAATAATCCTAGCCGGAACTTGGCTTCCAGTATCTTGGCGCATGCTTTATTAACTCTTTCTTCCGTCAGTTTTCCTTCTTTTATAAGTTTCAGGATGGCATCGAAAAAAACAGGGCCATGCATATGCATGTCTACTCCGCCATCTACGGACAGGAAGAATGCATCGGTTGTATTCTCGGATATCCGGTGGCGTGTGCTGATTGCTTCCATATCCATCCAGTCGCTTACAATGAACCCGTCGAATCCGTATTCATTCCGCATAATGTCGGTCATCAACCATTTGTTTGCATGACACGGGATCCCATTCAATTCGTTATGTGCTGGCATAAGGGTAAAAGGTTTAGCTTCTTGTATGGCTGCTTTGAATGGGGGTAAAAAGAAGTTTCTTAGTTTGCCTTCACTCAATTCTACCGGGCCGGCATTGGTTCCGTTATTGGCTATTCCCCCTGCAACCAAATGTTTGGCGCAGGCTAATACGGTATTTAGTCCTGTAAGATTGTCTGTTTGCAGACCTTTTATGGATGCTACTCCCATGCGGGATACCAGATACGGGTCTTCTCCGAATGTTTCTCCTACTCTTCCCCAACGGGCGTCACAGGCTATTTCTATATTTGGAGTGAATGCCCAGTGAGAACCTGTCACACGCATTTCGAGGGCTGTCTGCCTGCTTGCCTGTTCTATTAAATCGGGCGCAAATGTGGAAGCCATTCCTATTGGAGACGGGTAAATGGTAGAGCCGCTGACGAGCCCGTTTCCATGTATGGCATCAATCCCTATCAGCAAGGGAATTTTCAAACGGCTTTTTTCCGCCAACTTTTGCAGATGATTGGCTTCCGCAGGAGTCAAGACATGAAGAAATGAACCGATTTCTCCCTGTGTGACCATCCGTTCCACTCCTGTGGAGTGCAATCCTTTGTAAAATCCTCTGGCATGACCGTTCAGTAACTCTTCTTCCGTGATATTCTTTTCCGCGTCGCGCATATGTTCCAGACCTACATACTGGCACATTTGGGCAACCTTTTCTTTCAGCGTCATTAAGGACATCAGATTTTCCACTCTTGTTTGGACTGACTGGGAAGGGTCAAGATAAAGCGGTCGTTCAGGTATGTCATTAGCTCCGAATACTAAGGGCTGAAAAGTAATTAGCAGGATGAATAATAATTTTATTTTCATTGTTTTATAGATAATAATTTCTAATCCGCCCCTATTTTTGTCATAAATAAGGGCGGTTTAAGAATTAATTTATTTTGAGAACCGGGTTATTTTTCCACTTTCATGTCGATGGTGACATTTCCTTTTGAGCTGCCGCTGGCAAATGACCTGACAATTATAATGCCATATTTGTCGGCAACAGTTTTGAATCCGATGATAGAGCCTACTCCCAGCTTGTTTGTCAGTTTCTCTACTTCTGCTTCGGATGAGTTCGTGTAGAGATTCTGAATCATTTCAGCAGAATTGATTGCTAAGAATTCGTCCGGCGTCATTTGGATAACTTTCAGTTTCGTACTGTTACGATGTTCCCAAGTTGTTATTGCATCCGGTGCTTTGAAAATAGCTTCGATGCTTGCATCAGACGGGGATACGAAATAATAGCCGTATGAACCGTTACTATAGAATAGGGTAATGTCGATATTGGCTGATTTGGCAGCAGCTCCGTCTCGTACATAAATTTCTCCGTTAGTAGTATTTAAGAAAGGTCCTGCGTCTGTACTGGCTTGTGCTCCGATTTTAAGTGTGTAGAATTCATTTATGTCTAATTCTACTGCTCTCGTTACCTCTATGCTATATTCACTTCTTACGATACCACCGTTAGCATCCATCACTTCAAATGTGAATGACAGGGTTTGTCCGGCATTCAAATCAGTAGTTGTGTATGAGAATACATAGGTATCACTGTTGGGATTCTCAAATGTCTCTTTGGTTAAATCTGTAATTTCCAGACCTTCGAGATATGTTTTTATGCTTCTTAATGTTGTTGCGGAAGTAATCTCAATGTCGAACGTTACCACTTCTCCCGCAGTAACCGTTTCCGGTGCGGTATCAGGAATCTTTATTTCAATTTCCGGTTTGGCAGCCTGGATGTAAACTACATATTCGGCAGTGGATTTCTTTTCCTCATTGTCAGTTGCCAGTATTACAAAGTTCAGTGTTTTACCTACTTCCTCCGATTTTATGGTGTATGATACGCTGTATGAGTCTTTATCCGTATTTCCCGGATATTCTTTGGCACTTCCGGGTATTTCTTGTGAGTCGAGCATGGTAACGACTTTCTTAATACCGGCTGTGCCTGTCATCTCAACAGAAAAACTGAGTTCTGTGCCCGGATAAGCAATGACTGGTTCGTCTCCGACTTTCGTGAACTTAATAGTCGGTTTCGGGTTCTGTTGTATAGTTTCATCGTCACTGTCACATGCAATGAAGAAGATAGCTGTGAGGCACAACAAGATGCCTAAATTATATTTTAATAGTTTCATAGTCGATAATTTTTTTATTGAACTGAAAATGGAATAACCGCACTTGCTACTTTCTTGTTTTTCACATCGCGCACAAAGACTATCAGACGATAGTTACCGACCGTTGAGGGAGCCTTGAATGTAATTTCCTTTTTAGTGTTATCATCTATTAATCCGGTGATGCCATCCGGCAGGCTGCCGTCTGAAGAAGCCGTCTTTTCCTTCATAATCATCCAGTCGTAGGTCAGTGCATCCCCATCCGGGTCGGTGGCTGTGACTTTAGCTTCGTTGGATGAGTTCGGGCTGACAATAATAGCGTCTTCCGCTTTTTTGCCATTCATCAGTATATCATTACGGGTTGCTATTACTGGAGCCCGGTTCTTCGGATAACTTCCTGTCCATGCATATTGCATGGCATCGACTGCCGGGAAGGTATATCCTTTTTTGTCGAACAGCCCGTACCAGGTCAGTACTTCTCCGTGAGTCTGGTATCCCCATAAGAATACGAACGAACCTAAGCAACCGTTGTCCTTATTGACGGCTATATTCTCTTGGTAGGCTTTCAGATAGTCAGCTTCTTTTTCACTACAGGTCTGTTCTACTAAACCTCCCCACGGCAGCACTCTTTCGGGTTCGGGATTCATTTGCCAAGTGCCGCGAGGCCCGAACTCCGTAATCATATACGGCTTGGTCCAGCCTGCGGACTGAAGATTGCCTAATACTCCCGGCAGGTTAGGCGCATACGTATTGACTGAAAGAATATCTATATGCGGAGCTTTTTCTATAATATTTTTTATATGGTTCACATTAGAGGAAGCCAATGTCGTTGTAGTGGGATGATTAGGATCGGTTTCATGAATCATCTTGGCTATGTCATTGATGGCATCCCATAGTTTGAGATTGGTGTAGCTTGCTTCCGCTTCATTTCCTATCGACCATACCAAAAGTGCTGGATGATCCTTGAAACGTTCGACTGTCGCTTTCATTTCATCAAATTGAGCTTTTACCGCCGCTGCGTTGTTGTAATCGAAACCGTCGGTTTCTCTTTTTATGTAAAGTCCGAAATTGACATAGAGTCCTTTTTCCTGAGCGGCATCCAGAATGGCTTTACTTTTGTCGGATACTCCGTATGTCCTGACGACATTAGCACCGAAATCGGCTGCTTCAGCATAGAAGTTGTTGCATGCGGCCCCTTTGACATATAGTTCTTGACCGTCTACCAGTAATCTCCATTTCCCGTCGACTTTTGATGTCTCAACTTTAACGGGGGGAACAATTGGCTTTTCTTCAAAAGAGCCTTTAGGTATTGTATAGTTGTCTCTGTCTGAACATGCAACATTCAGTACGGTGGCAAGCACAAAAACTGAGGTTATTATGTATTTTAGTTTCATAACTTTATTTTTTAGTGGGTACTGATAATAATTGTCCGTCCTGCAGTAATTTATACTTCAATACATCATAAGATATTTTCTGGACAGGTAAATTCGAATCTATTGCCAGAGCGGCGGCTGTGGCTGCCGATTGTCCTAATATCATATATACTGGTTCCATCCTGATTGTACTATAGGCAACATGAGAAGATGATAAACATACGGTTGCCAATAGGTTGGCACATTCTTCCTCTTTAGGAGTCAGTGAATAATAACTGATGGAGTAGGGAATGGTAGGGGCGAATATAGTACCCTCATTTCTTAATTTGCCCTCTTGGTCGATGACGCGGGATACATAATGGCAGTCCAGGGCATAAGAACCCAGTCCCACCGAATGTTCGACCGGCATACGATCTGTTTTGCGTACATTCTTTTCTGTCATTACAAATGCTCCGATCATCCTGCGGGCTTCCCGTACGTATATTTGATAAGGGAAATTTTGGGTGTCAGTGAATTCGTCTTTAGGCAATCCCCAGTCCAGCATTTCTTTGCGGATATGTTCTGGTACACGTTTGTCATGTCCCAGAAACCACAACATGCCCAGCGCATAATCTTTATGTAACTGCTCTATTTCCTGCCTGGTTTTATAGTCGGCTTCTGCATAGTTATAACTTGCTCCGAAGAAGTCCAGATGGTTGGTATCCGTTTTCTTGTTAGGCATAGGAGTCAATGTTATAATTTGCTGGAGTTTTGTTTCCGGTTCCAGTTTTAGCATACGTGCATATATCTCATACCATAACGGATTATAGTTCTTCGGCTTTTGAATAGATATACGGTTATCGGGGTCGTTTGTCAGAGTCATTCTGTAGCAATAGGCTTGCACGCGTTTGTCCGCATCCCCTTGTTTGCCCCATTCCCGATCTGTAACGTAGGGCAAGGCACCTGATTTTACATTCCCTTCCTTAATGTAAGGGCTTATTTTTGTCAGGTCTTTTCCTTGTTTGTAATTGAGACGGATGCCATTATAGGTTTCCCCGTATTGCAGGTTTGATTCGCGTCCTACTGTGTAGGATACTCCTGCACGTGCCAGAAGATCGCCTTCGTAGGATGCGTCTATAAACATTTTGGCTTCAATAACCTTTCCATTCTCCAGTTGGATGCTCCGGATTATATTCTCTTCTTTCCGGACGTTCTTATTTAGGTCGAGCCGGTGGTTGAAAAGAATTTCTACTCCTGCCGTCTTCAGCATATCCCGCATAATTCGTTCGGCTACTGAGGATTCATAGACCCATTGTATCTGCCTTTCATCATTTTTCCCTCTATATGTACGCTTTAATGTCGAGACCATGAATGATTCCCTGTCTTGGTTGTGCCATACTTCAGGTTGCAGATAGTAGTTGTATATTTTGTTGTAGAATTCTTTTGTTATACCACCTATCAGGTCATTACGGTTCATGTCGGTAGCGGTCAGTCCTGACGTGACAAGACCGCCTACATGGTCGTTTTTCGATATAAGCACTACTTTCTTACCCATACGTGCGCCTTGTATTGCAGCAATTACTCCGGAAGCTGACTCTCCATATATACAAATGTCATATTGTGGAGTATTGGCAAACAAGCCTGTAACGAAAGAACAGAAAAGCAGTGTTAATATGGTAATTTTTTTTCTCATCTTAATTATATGTATGTTGTTTCAATGATGTGATTATTTGTATCCTATATTTTGAGGGAAGTTTTCGGCTCCCATATTGATAACTTCCGCTTCGGGGATCGGCCATCTCACAAAGTGAGGGTTGGCGGGCAGATTGTTACGTCCGAGAATGGATGCAGGGATTTCCGGATCTCCGGCGTATGCCTTGATTTGTTCGATAAGTATTCCAAGACGTTTCAGAAAATACCATCTGTCGCCTTCGAAAGACAGCTCGCGGGCTTGTTCGTCCATAATGTCTTTCATGGTTAGCACACCGGTGAATTTGTTGTTTCCGGCTCTTTCCCATGTTTTGTTAAAGTAGTATTTAGCCAACGTCTGGTCGTTTTTCATCAAGGCTGCCTCGGCTGCCATTATATAGGATTCGGCAAGACGGTACACTATCACATCTTTATAACTGCGTGTCTCCGAAGCGGTGCGCGTCCATTTATCTCCGTACTTGATACATCCCGGATATACATTCTTATTGATGCTTCCATTCTTATATAATGGGAAATAATCTCCGGGTTTTACTGTAGCCGAACCGTATGTGATGTTTTTATCAGTCGTATTTTTGTACTGGTGTATGTAGTACTCTTGATAACGTTTGTCCTTAGCCTTGTCATACAGTGAGAATAAATAGGGGCTGGGGAGACATCTTCCGTAAGTATATCCCCAGTTGTCATAAGAACAGGCATATTCTGCGGTTCCACCGATTTCGGTACGGTATTGGGCGATGAAATAGGCTGCATAGTAATTGCCTTTTGGAGTGGCATTGGATAAATTACCGCCCGGATTTTTACTCCACTGTTGCACCATCAGCGCTTCTTTATGATTCAAGTCTCTGGCATTAAATACTTCATTCAATGCAATCAAGTCAAAATGTCCCGATTTCTCTATTTCTTCCACTTGTTCCAGAGTCGTATCCCAGTCTTTGAGCCATAATGCGGCTTTGGCTTTCATATGACGGGCGGCAGCCTGGGTGAATCTTCCCGCTTCGTCGGATACCCAGTCGAGGTTTGTAATGGCATACTCCAAATCCTCGTAAATCAAGTCGAACACTTCTTTCTCGGAAGCGGCATGAAAATCTCTCGGATCGTTGACGTTTTCGGCAGTAGTCGGCTGTATGTTCAGCCATATCCTGTCGAATGTGCGGTATAATAGGAAATAAGACTGCGCTCTGAAACATTTTGCTTCTGAGACGGTGGCCCGTAAGGAAGGAGTGTCTTCCAAGTCCTCGGCTGCGGCAATTATTTCATTGGCTTTGCCTATGATTTGATACATTGTACGCCACATGAATCCTACCTGGCTGGCGGACGGCTTTAAATAATTAGGGTCATAGATGCCGTAAAAGTTACCGGTTCCGCCATTGGTTACAGCTAAATCCGTACCTCTTTCCAAAGCGAAGATGGTGGCATTTTCAGTATCATTTGCGTAGTAGCGTTGCAATGCATATAGTGCATTGACCGCGAGTTTTAGCCCTTCCGGTGTTCCGAATACGTATTCGGAGCTATACTTCGTCTTGTGTTCTTCATCTAGGAAGTCGGAGCAGGAAGTAGTAAAGAGGAAGCAGGCTGTAAATATAAATAATATACTCTTTTTCATGATTTTATCTTATTAAAATGTCACATTCAATCCAAATAATACAGTCCTGGGTTCGGGATAATCTCCCGGAGTTTGTTCCGGACCGTAAGCCTGTACATCGGTTTTCGTCCAGAAGTTAGACAGTGTCATATAGAGTCTCAGACTTTGCATGTATGCTTTGCTGATAAGAGCACGGGGGAAGTTGTATCCGAAAGTAACGTTTCGCAGACGGACATACGAGGCATCCTGATAACCCAATGAACTGATATATGCGGGAGCTTGCGTCATGTTGGGCGCAGGGGCTTCATTAGACGGGTTATTCTGTGTCCAGTAATTGCGTCGGATACCATTTCGCTTGGCTGTCAAGTCACCACCATTCTCGAATGTCGTCAGATAAGGGTTGTATATCGTTCCTCCATGAGAGATATACAGGTCGGCGGATAAGTCGAATCCTTTGTAGTTGAAAGATGTGCCGACCGTACCTATCCATTTGGGGTCACGTTGCATCACTACTCTGTCATCGGCTGTTATCTGATTGTCGTTGTTGACATCGCGCAGTTTGATGCTGCCCGGAGTAGCTGTCGGCATATGAGAATTGGCGATATCGTCATCTTTTTGCCAGATGCCGTCAAATACATAGTCGTAATATACATTCATCGGATATCCGACAAACCATTTGTTGTTCACGTCATCAAGCGGTTTGCCATTCTCATCGACTTGTCCGTCTATCTTTTTAATTTCATTCTTGTTCTTGGTGAAAGTGAAGTTGACATCCCATCTGAAATCTTTGATTTTGACGGGAGTGGTATTCAGCGTTATTTCGATACCATTATTCTTCATTTCCGCCAGGTTTACAGTCTGGGTGGAATATCCGAGCGAGCTTGGGATAGACTTGGTGACAAGCAGGTCGGTAGTCTTGGTATTATAGTATTCTATCGTACCATTGATTCTTCCGTTGAAGAATCCGAAATCAAGTCCGATATTTCCGGAAGTGGACGTTTCCCATTTCAAGTTAGGGTTGGTCAATTCCGTTCCGGGTAGATAACCGATGATGGTCTTGTCACCGAATTCGGTCAGGTATCTATCTGTCAAACCAAGTGATTTATAAGGGGTAACGCCTTGGTTACCGACCGCACCGTAACTTAAACGGAGTTTCAGGTTGGACAGCCATTTGGCTTCTTTTAAAAAGGATTCTTCATTTATCCTCCAGGCAAAAGCTCCCGAAGGGAAATAACCGTATTTGTTATTCTTTCCGAAAACGGAAGAACCGTCCACACGCAAAGCGAAGGTGAACAGGTATTTCTCGAACAGGTTATATCTGACACGTCCCAAGAAAGATAATAGTTTTCTATCAGATAATTCCCAGGTAGGCGTACCATATTCATTGGCAGAGCCTATCGCATTATAAGTCAAATCATCGTTTGCGAATCCGGTACCGTTTATTCCTAGATTTTTCCATTCGATGACATTGACACTTTGCATAAAGGTTGCGTCGAAATGATGGTTCTTATTGAGATCCTTCACGTAGTTGACTATATTCTCGAACAGGTAGTCGTTAGAGAAACTTGTGCCGGCAGTCGCTTTTCCATTGTTATTGCGTCCTGTCGTATGCTTTGTCCCCTGATAAGTGTTGCTATGGACAGTCCTGGTATTCAAACTTCCGTTTGCACGGTATGATAAGTCCTTTGTGATTTTCCAGTCCACGAAAAAGTTGATCAATAGCCGGTCGGTCTGGCTTTTATTGTTTGAGTAGTCGATATTCCATAATGGGTTGTAGTGGGATTCTCCAGCTTCGGTTACATCTTCACGCAAGGAACCGTCGTCATTATATACTTTTGCCAGAGGCGGCATGGTGATAAATGAATTGAAGGAGCCGTCTGCTGTTTTCTTCCATGATTTGGTGTATAAGAAGTTCGTGCCTATTGTCAGGTTTTTCAGTAGTTTGTGGTCGATGTTCAATCGTCCGCTCAAACGTTGGAATCCCGAATTTGGAACCATACCGTTTTGGTCAAAATATCCCAGTCCCAGAGCGTACTTTGTTTTGTCCCCGCCGGATTGTATCAAGATGTCGTGCTTTTGTTGCCAGGCGGAGCTTATCATTAGCTTTTCCCAGTCAACATACTCTCCTGATTTAAAAACGTCGAGCATCAACCCTCTGAAACAGTCGGTTTCATCATAGCTAAGATTGGCATTATAGTATGCTTCCTTGCGTAAAGCAGCCCATTCCTCTCCATTGTAAAACTCAAAGTTCTTATGGATACTTTGTGAAGCGGCGTAGGTGTTATAACTGATTTTCATCTTTCCGGTCTGTCCCCGTTTGGTAGTGATTAGTATGACACCATTGGCTGCGCGTGCGCCATAGATTGATTGGGAAGAAGCGTCTTTCAGAACTTCGAGTGATGCTATATCGTTGGAGTTTATATCATCTATACTAGTCATCGGGACACCGTCCACGATGTAAAGAGGATCATTTCCGCCGGAAAGCGAACGACGTCCCCGGATCAGAATATTCGAACTGCCACCGGGAGCGGCATTGGACATGGTAACCTGCACACCGGCAGCTTGTCCTCTCAGCATTTCACCCAGGCTAGAAGAGGGGGTAGAATTCAGTTTCTCGGAAGTTACGGAAGATATAGCGCCTGTGACATCACTGCGTTTCTGTACACCGTACCCTACTACTATTACTTCGTCCAGCAGCTCGCTGTCTTCTTTTAGTATGATACGCGCCAACTCTTTACTGTTCGCTTTGACCTCGGTTGTTTGATACCCGATGTATGAGAACTGAATAGTAGCATCTTCGGTTACGTTTGCCAAAGAATAGTTTCCGTTAATATCGGTAATGATACCGTTTGTCGTACCTTTTACTAATACATTGGCACCGATAATGGGTTCACCGTTCTGGTCTGTAACTGTTCCGTTGACGGTTTTGGTTCTTGTTGATTTTATTGTTTCCTGGCTTTTTTGTTTGCCGACAGAGATGGTATTATTTTTCTTATTGAAATATAAATTGGTCTGTACTGTTATCATGCTCAAAATATTTTCTAACGAGCTATTGCGTGCTTTGATTGAAATACGTGGGGCGGCATTTACAATTTCCTGATCATAAAAGAATTTGTAGCCGGTCTGTTTGCTTAATTGATTGAATACATTTTCTACAGTTTCATTCTTGACATCCAGCGTAATGTTTTTCTTTTCTTGTGCCTGTATGTAACAAGGCAATGATGACAAGCATACGAATAGTAAAAAAGCTAAAAATGAATGTACATTTCTGCCTTTCCTTTTTATATTAGGAAGATTATTCATAAATTTGTACGTTTTAGTAATTGAATAGATTATTTAAAACAAAGACTTGTAATACGAGATACGTTATTCACACGGGTCGAAACGAATGAATATCCGTCCGGATTACGGAATAGGGGCTTCTCTGAGAGACAGCTCCTATTTTTCAGAGATGGAATTAACCGGGTGCTTTCATAATATGTCTTTTTAAAATTATAAGTTAAATATTCAAGGTTCTACAAGGTAATACACACCGTAAACTATATACTAGGGTGTGATTAACATCTTTTTGCTATTTATATAACAATATGTGGTTGCCTTCCTTCTTATACCGGATACCACTTGTATATTCGATAGATTGAAGAACTGCTTCCAGGCTCTTGTTATCGTGTTCTCCGGAAATCAGATTGTTGAATTTACCGTTGGCAAATGTAATATGGCAATTGTACATTCGTTCCAGTTCTTTTGCCACGTCACGTATCGGAGTACTGTTGAAACGCAGACCGCCTTTTTTCCATATGGCTACCGGACGCTCTTCCCGTCGTTTGCTGTATTCGCCCGAAATGGTATTGATAAGTACCTGCTCTTTGCCTTTTAACCGCATCATCGCTTCCGGCAAATCTACCTGCACCTTTCCGCTTTCCACTTCTACAGAAACGATTTCATCAGAAGAATAGGATTTTATATCAAAGCAGGTTCCTAGTACACGTACATCGAAACGGCGGGTACTGACAATGAAAGGTTGTTCTTCATTTCTGTGTACCTGAAAATATCCTTCACCTTCCAGTACTATTTTACGCTCTTCTCCTGTGAAATTATTCGGATACCGGACATGTGAGCAGGAATTTAGTGTTAGTTGGGTGCCGTCGGGCAGAAGAAGTTGTTTTCGTTCGCCATAAGATGTTGAGGCTTCCAGATAGATAATCTGTTGTTCATTCAGATGTTCCAGATAATGAATTCCGCTCAGTACCAGGCAAACGATTGCTGCAGTGCTGGCGGTAACAACTGCGATACGATGGAACCAAGTACGTTTTTTATGTTCTATGTGTTTCAATAATTGACGTGCCTCTCGTTTATAGTGTTCACGTTCAAGATCTGTATAAGGTTGCTGTGTGGCGGTTTCTTCCCAGACATCGGAAGACAACTCATTGAGTGTTTCATGATTATCCGGGTCGTGCAGGCTGTTCAGTAGTTGCCGGGCATCCTCTGTTGTATAGAGATCGTCCAGATAACGGCGATATAGTTTTTTATTATTTTCTGTATTCTTCATATTCTGTTATTTAGAATTCGGGTATATCTTAATTTCCCCTTTGTATAATTAGTACACAAAGAAAAAGAATGTCTAGGGTATAGTTAACTTCCTTTAACTGTATATGCCGTTAGAAACCATCTCCCGCTAAAGATTGAGGCAGATAAGAAGTAAAATTAGGTCAGTGCCGGTAACAGAGTGTTTTTCTAAATACGTACGAAGCGAACGCAAAGAAGATGAGATATGTTCTTGTACCGTATTGACAGAAATCTCCAATGCTTCTGCTATTTCTTTATGAGACATTTGTTTCTCACGGCTCATTTCGAATATTTCTCGCTGGCGGGAAGTCAGTTGTTCCAGTGCATGAGATATAAGTCTCTGTAAATCATTGGCAATGATTTCATTGTTCGTCTCATTACTGTAGTCTATAGCTTGTGAAAGGATTTGCTCTTTCAGTCGGTCTTCGCTTGCCAGTTCGCGCAAATGGTTTAGAATCCGATTGCGCATGATTGTATATAAATAAGAAGAAAAAGATGTGTTGGGATTAATAAAACGACGACTTTCCCAAATCGTAGTGAAGGCGTCCTGAAAGATATCCTCTGCGTATTCGCGTGATTTGAGAAAACGCATCGCAAAATATATCAGGCGATTTTTATAAGCCGCATAAAGTTCACAGAATGCATCTTCATCTCCGGCTATCAGGCGGATGACAAGCGAACGTTCATTACCGGGAATATTTGTTGCGCACATATAGCATTTTAGGTTTCAATTCACAAAGGGATTGTTAGAATGTCACAAACGTACGTAAAATCCGGGAAATAAAAAAGGAAAGAAGTCGCTAATCTTTTTCAGATTTATTTCAGTATCATGATTTTTCTTTGTCGGAGATTATTTATTATCTTTGCAACTTTAACCCGATAATCAATGAGTAGAATAATATTAAATACTAAGATTTGGCTGTTTGTGTTGTTGTTTGGAATGTCGTTTCCCGCATGGGCACAAAGTGATGATTTCACTACATGGACCAAGTTTAAAGTGAACCATAAGATAGATTCTCGGTTCTCTGTTTCAGGCGATTTAGAATTGCGTATGAAAGATGATGTAAGCCGGTTAGATCGTTGGGGACTGACAGTTGGTGGAAGTTATCGCCCTTGTTCTTTTTTGAATCTGGGAGTGGGATATGAGACCCATCTTCGGAATTTGGGTGATTCAGACTGGAAGTTGAGACATCGCTATCATATATCTGCCACTGCCAACTTTCGTTATCAATGGTTGAAAGTGTCTTTGCGGGAGAGGTTTCAGCAGACTTTTGACCGTGGTGATTCTGAAACTCGTCTACGTTCTCGTTTGAAGTTATCCTATGCTCCTACAAAAGGAATCGTTTCTCCTTATTTTTCTGTTGAAATTTATCAAAGTCTGGATGATACCTCTTTTTGGAGAGCAGACCGTATGCGCTATCGTCCCGGAGTGGAGATTGCTTTAGCCAAACGTTGGTCATTGGATGCATTTTATTGTTATCAATATGCATCTTCGCAAGGCAGACACATTGCCGGAATAGAAGTGGGGTATTCTTTTTGAAATAAATGACGGATAGTAAATAATAACCAATGCTAATATAATAATGTGGAGTTCAGAATGTCTTGTTTTTGCATGTGTTATGTAAATGGCTGATTACGTGTTTTTTATATAAAAGATTAATCTTTTTAAAGGAAAATATTTCTTTTCTTAACTATAATCTGTACTTTCGCTTCCACATTTCAAACTGTAATGTGGGAATTTAAGATTTTACAGTTGCAACAGACGTGTTGTATGGTTTTTCATAACCGAAAGTGAATACTTCCTCTTATGGCATTCTTTCTGCTCAATCAAGAATTTCTTTTTTTTGAACTAATAGAAAAACAAAATGAAAACATGCCATAACCTATTTGTGGGAGTAGGTTTTTTTATCCTTTGTTGTACTATGTTTACTGCTTGTGTAAACCATATTTCGGAGGAAGAAGGGGAAATCATTAATAATGGAGATATTCCGTTGAAGTTTGTAGCTGATATTCATGAGATCATGAATACTCGTGTAGTAAACAATAGTTTTGGAGAAAAAGATGAAGTGGGATTATTTGCACTTGCAGGAACTACTACAATGCAAGAAGAACGTTATGCAGATAATCTTCATTTTGTGCGTTCATCTACTGGTGAGTTTGTATCTGATGAGTCGGTTTACTATCCGGATGATGGAGTTACATTGAATTTAATCAGTTATTATCCATATCAGAATAGTGGGGTAGCAATGGGGGAAAGTTCCATGCAAGTGACCGTTGCAACAACTCAAGATAAACCGGATGATTATTCTCATTCTGATTTTCTAGTTGCTTCCAAAAAGGAAGTATTAGCCAGTAAAGATGCAGTTGCTTTGACTTACAATCACCAGTTCTTTCGCATGAAAATAGTCCTTGTTCCCGGAGAGGGAGAGAATATAGAAGAAATACTGTCTGTGAAACCTACACTTTCAGTGAGTGGCTTTTATACTAAAACTATTTATGATTTTCAAAAGAAAACATTCTCTGCCTATTCTGAAGAGAAAGATATTACTCCTGCAGGAGAATGGGAAATAAAAGACGGTCGACTGGTAGGAAAAGAGCTTATTTTGATTCCCCAAGAGGCGACTGTTGGGTATCAATACATAACATTGGAAGCTGCCGGCAAACTATATACCAGTTTATTACCATCCACTTTACAATTGGAAAGTGGAAAACAGAGAGAGTTGGAAATAACGTTTGTATCGGCCGAAGATATATTAATGAGTAAAGTGAACGGAGAAATCGGGGATTGGGATGGAACAGAAGTGGATCATACCGAATCGGGTATTTGGCATAAATACATAGATGTATCGAAGCTGACTTTTGAAAAATCGAATGTGTACAAAGTGATACATTCGGGAAAACAAGTAGCCGAAATATGTAAAGAGTATCTTGTTACTCCGGATTTTTCTTCTCAAGCGATTGTTGCCTATCCGATGAAAGAAGACGGTAGCGTTAATTTATCTCAAGGGATTGTAGCACAGTTATTAGGAAAATCAGGAAAAGTGAATGGTGGAAGTGTATCATGGAATATGGAAGATCATTCATTAACCTATGTGGATGGCACCTTATTGGCTCGTAATAATGTTTATGTGCTGGCAGACGGAACGATCTCCTTGTCGGTTGCGATGGCCGATGATGTATTATCTGTTCTAGCATTGGAAGATGTGGCTCGCGACGTACGTGGAGGAGTCATCCATAATTATCCGCTAGTGAAGATCGGAACCCAATATTGGATGAGGAGTAATTTGGAGGCATCTTTATATGTAAACGGTGATGCGCTCCCTAAATTGAATCAGGTAACAGCAAATATAGCCGGATATTTGCAATCTACTACAGAGCATTATTTTTATACCGCTAATGTTGCGCTTTCCGGTAGGATCTTGCCAACTCACTGGAGTATACCGAATTGGGAAGACTGGAATATTTTAAAAGACTACTTGAAGGGGGAAGCTTCTTTGTTGAAGTCAGGGACCTGGTTGCCCCTGAAGACGGAAGAACAAGTGCAACCTGCAACTAATTTATCCGGTTTTAATGGTATTCCTGTAGGAATGTATGTAGGGGCTTTTCAAGCAGATTATGAGAACAAACATTTGGCATATTGGACATTGGACAATACAAATGCCACCATTGATACTAAGGTTTTCTACATGAAAAGTGATACGAATATCATAGAAGAATCTAATGCGGGTATTGATACGAAAGCTTTCGCTATTCGTTGTATTAGAAAGTAAATCAGTGAAAATTGCATCTCCTTTTCATAAATTGCTTATATTTGGGAAGTAAAACTAAATAAAAGAGAGAACTATGAAGAAGATAATAAATCCTTGGAAGGGTTTGGAAGGGTACAATTGTTTCGGTTGTGCTCCTAATAATGAAGCTGGAGTAAAAATGGAATTTTATGAGGATGGTGACGAAGTAGTGAGCATTTGGAAGCCACGTCCCGAGTATCAAGGCTGGATTGACACTTTGCATGGCGGTATTCAAGCAGTTTTGATGGATGAAATCTGTGCGTGGGTGGTGCTTCGTAAACTACAAACGACTGGAGTGACTTCGAAGATGGAAACCCGTTACCGAAAATCTGTTGATACCAAAGATTCTCATATAGTATTGCGCGCCTCTATTAAAGAAGTGAAGCGGAACATTGTCATTGTTGAAGCAAAATTATATAATGAGGATGGAGAAGTATGCACAGAATCGGTTTGTACCTACTTTATTTTCTCGAAAGAAAAGTCGAAAGACGAAATGCATTTTACGAAATGTGATGTAGAGCCGGAAGAGATATTGCCTTTAATTTGAAATAAAAACTCAAGTTTTTGTGATAAATGTTTGGTGGTTTCAAACAAATGCTTTACTTTTGTCGCAGTTAATAAAAGAAATATGAAATATACAACTACACATCATCATCATCATTTTCCTAACGAATAATCGGTGGGCGTGGATGATATTGTGTATAACTATATAAACGATAACTAAGGCTTGCCGAATACGGTAAGCCTTTTTTATTTCTCAACGCATATTATAATTAAAAATTAAATAAAGTCATGTTAAGAATCGCAGTACAAGCCAAAGGACGTCTCTTCGAAGAGACAATGGCACTTTTAGGAGAGTCGGATATTAAGTTGAGCACTACAAAACGTACCTTATTGGTGCAGTCTTCCAATTTCCCTATTGAAGTTCTATTCCTTCGTGATGATGATATCCCGCAGACAGTGGCTACCGGTGTGGCAGACTTGGGAATTGTTGGCGAAAACGAATTTATGGAGAAAGAAGAAGATGCGGAAATTATCAAACGTTTGGGATTCAGTAAGTGTCGCCTTTCATTGGCTATGCCGAAAGATATTGAATATCCCGGTTTGTCATGGTTTGACGGTAAGAAGATCGCTACTTCCTATCCGGTTATTCTTCGTAACTTCCTGAAGAAAAATGGTGTAAATGCTGAAATTCACGTGATTACCGGTTCCGTAGAAGTGTCTCCGGGAATTGGATTGGCTGATGCTATTTTCGATATTGTAAGCTCCGGTTCTACGTTGGTAAGTAACCGTTTGAAAGAAGTGGAAGTCGTAATGAAGTCGGAAGCATTGCTGATTGGCAACAAGAATATGAGCGACGAGAAAAAAGAAGTGCTCGAAGAACTGCTGTTCCGCATGAATGCAGTAAAAACAGCCGAAGATAAAAAATATGTATTGATGAATGCTCCGAAAGATAAACTGGAAGAAATCATTGCTGTATTGCCGGGTATGAAGAGCCCTACGGTGATGCCGTTAGCACAGGAAGGCTGGTGCTCTGTTCATACAGTACTTGATGAAAAACGTTTTTGGGAAATCATAGGAAAACTGAAAGGACTGGGAGCGGAAGGTATTTTAGTACTGCCTATTGAAAAGATGATTGTATAAATATATAGGCACAGATTTCACGGATTACACAGATAATGTAGTCGCTAATCCCAGATACCGTGTAACCCGTGAAATCCGTGCCTAATAAGATATAAACTATGAAATTGATTAAATATCCCTCAAAAGAACAGTGGACGGAACTTTTGAAACGTCCGGCACTGAATACGGAAAATTTGTTCGATACTGTTCGCTCTATTATAAATAAGGTAAGAACAGAAGGTGACAAAGCCGTCTTGGAATATGAAGCTACTTTTGATAAAGTCACCTTGTCTGCGCTTGCTGTGACTCCTGAAGAGATACAGGTTGCCGGAACATTGGTAAGCGATGAACTGAAAGCAGCCATCTCCCTGGCAAAACAAAATATTGAAACCTTTCATGCTTCCCAACGTTTTATCGGAAAGAAGGTAGAAACAATGAACGGTGTGACTTGCTGGCAAAAATCGGTAGGAATCGAAAAAGTGGGATTGTATATTCCGGGTGGAACAGCACCACTTTTCTCAACTGTATTGATGTTGTCTGTTCCGGCTAAAATTGCAGGATGCAAGGAAATCGTACTTTGCACGCCTCCCGATAAGAATGGAAATATTCATCCGGCTATCCTTTTTGCTGCGCAACTGGCAGGTGTCAGTAAAATATTCAAGGCTGGTGGTGTGCAGGCTATTGCCGCTATGGCCTATGGAACGGAGAGTGTACCTAAAGTATATAAGATATTTGGCCCAGGCAATCAATATGTGACAGCTGCCAAACAGTTGGTAAGCCTGCGTGATGTAGCTATTGATATGCCTGCCGGTCCTTCTGAAGTCGAAGTTCTGGCTGATGCATCTGCCAACCCGGTTTTTGTAGCAGCAGATCTTTTGTCACAGGCAGAACACGGAATAGATAGCCAGGCTATATTGATTACCACTTCCGAGAAGCTTCAAACAGAAGTAATGGCGGAAGTAGAACGTCAATTAGCCGAATTACCCCGTCGTGAAATTGCTGCAAAATCATTAGAGAATAGTAAACTGATTTTAGTAAAGGATTTGGATGAAGCATTGGAACTGACTAACGCATACGCGCCGGAACACTTAATAATAGAAACGGAAAACTACATGGAAGTAGCAGAGCGTGTAACAAATGCCGGTTCTGTTTTTCTTGGATCGTTAACTCCCGAAAGTGCCGGTGACTATGCTTCCGGAACAAATCATACCTTGCCTACCAACGGTTATGCCAAAGCATATAGCGGCGTCAGTCTGGATAGTTTTATCCGCAAGATTACGTTTCAGGAAATTCTCCCGGAAGGAATAAAGGCTATTGGTCCTGCTATTGAGGAGATGGCGGCTAACGAACATTTGGATGCGCATAAAAATGCGGTCACAGTTCGTCTCAAAGCAATTCAAAATTCATAATTTAAAATTTAAAGAAGTGAAAACATTACAAGAATTAACCCGGCCGAATATCTGGAAATTAAAGCCTTACTCTTCGGCACGTGATGAATATAAAGGAGTCACCGCTTCTGTTTTCCTGGATGCAAACGAAAATCCGTACAATACGCCTCACAACCGTTATCCGGACCCTATGCAGTGTGAACTGAAAACATTGTTGTCGAAAATTAAGAAAGTATCTCCCGAACATATTTTTCTCGGAAACGGCAGTGATGAAGCCATCGACTTGGTCTTTCGTGCTTTCTGCGAACCGGGTAAAGATAATGTAGTAGCTATCGATCCTACCTATGGAATGTATCAGGTCTGTGCCGATGTAAACGATGTGGAATATCGGAAAGTATTGTTGGATGATGACTTCCAGTTCTCTGCTGACAAATTGCTGGCAGCTACCGACGAGCATACCAAACTTATTTTCCTTTGCTCTCCTAATAATCCGACAGGAAATGATTTGCTTCGTTCCGAAATAGAAAAGATTCTTTGTCAGTTTGAAGGATTGGTAATGTTGGATGAGGCTTACAATGATTTTTCTAAAGCTCCGTCTTTCCTCGAAGAGTTGGATAAATATCCTAATCTCGTCGTATTTCAGACATTCTCCAAAGCCTGGGGATGTGCTGCTATCCGTTTGGGAATGGCTTTTGCTTCCAAAGAGATTATTGATATTCTTAGTAAAATCAAATATCCCTATAATGTCAACCAGTTGACTCAACAGCAAGCCATCGCCATGTTGCATAAACATTATGAGATAGAACGTTGGGTGAAAACTCTGAAGGAAGAACGTGACTATTTGGAAGCGGAATTTGAAAAGCTTCCATGTACCATTAAACTGTTTCCGTCTGATGCGAATTTCTTTTTGGCAAAAGTGACGGATGCCGTGAAAATCTACAATTATTTGGTAGGTGAAGGAATTATTGTGCGTAATCGCCATAACATTTCGCTTTGCTGCAACTGTTTGCGTGTGACTGTCGGTACCCGTGTAGAAAATAATACACTATTAGCCACCCTTAAAAAATACCCGGGATAATTTATGAAGAAGAAAGTATTATTTATAGATAGAGATGGTACGTTGGTGATCGAACCTCCCGTAGATTACCAACTCGACTCAGTGGAGAAGCTGGAATTCTATCCGAAAGTATTCCGTAATTTAGGTTTTATCCGCAGCAAACTCGATTTTGAATTTGTGATGGTCACCAATCAGGATGGATTGGGTACATCTTCTTTCCCGGAAGAAACGTTTTGGCCTGCCCATAATCTGATGCTTAAAACATTAGAAGGAGAGGGGATTACTTTTGATGAGATTCTGATAGACCGTAGTTTCCCGGAAGATAATGCGCCCACCCGTAAACCACGTACCGGAATGCTGACGAAGTACCTAAATAATCCGGAATACGATCTTGCCGGAAGTTTTGTGATAGGCGACCGTCCTACGGATGTGGAACTTGCCAAGAATTTGGGTTGTCGGGCAATCTATCTGCAAAATTCACCTGAAACCCTGAAAGAAAAAGGACTGGAAGAAGTCTGCGCCCTTGCAACAACTGACTGGGATCAGATAGCCGAGTTCCTTTTTGCCGGAGAACGGAAAGCGGAAGTACGTCGTACAACCAAAGAAACAGATATTGATGTGGCTTTGAACTTGGATGGAAACGGCACTTGTGACATCTCTACCGGTCTTGGTTTTTTCGACCACATGCTCGAGCAGATTGGAAAACACTCCGGTATGGACTTGACAATCCGTGTAAAAGGAGATCTGGAGGTAGACGAACATCATACGATCGAAGATACTGCTATTGCATTAGGAGAATGTATTTACCAGGCTTTAGGTAGTAAGCGTGGAATTGAACGTTATGGCTATGCTTTACCGATGGATGATTGTCTTTGTCAGGTTTGTTTGGACTTTGGTGGTCGTCCCTGGCTGGTTTGGGATGCCGAATTCAAGCGTGAGAAGATAGGGGAGATGCCGACGGAAATGTTCCTTCATTTCTTTAAGTCACTAAGTGATGCGGCAAAAATGAATCTGAACATCAAGGCGGAAGGACAAAATGAACATCATAAGATAGAAGGTATTTTTAAAGCCCTTGCCCGTGCCTTGAAAATGGCAATCAAAAGAGATATCTATCATTTTGAACTTCCATCCAGCAAGGGAGTACTTTGATCTTTTTATAATAACAATATAGACTTATGCAGAAAAGAATCCTGTTGAGCCTACTTTTGGTAGTAATCTTCTCTATATCTATTTTTAGTCAGAATTTGGAAGTAGAGAAGATTACTCTTCCTGATAGTGAATTAACTAATCTGTACAAGATCGATTCGGGTGTATATCGTTCAGAGCAACCTTCGCATGAAGACTTTAAAGCTTTAGAAAAGTATGGTATCGGCGAAGCTCTTAATCTCCGTAATAGACATAGTGATGATGATGAAGCCGCAGGAACAAACGTAAAGCTTCATCGGGTAAAGACCAAAGCTCATTCCATCAATGAAGAACAGTTGATTGAAGCATTGCGTATTATAAAGAATCGTAAAGCGCCGATTGTTATCCATTGCCACCACGGATCAGATCGCACAGGAGCTGTTTGCGCACTTTATCGAGTGGTATTTCAGAATGTTTCAAAAGAAGACGCGATTCATGAAATGACTGAAGGCGGTTTTGGCTTTCATCGTATTTATAAAAATATCATTCGGAGGATTAAAGAAGCGGATATAGAGCAATTAAGAAGAAAAGTTATGTGTACAGAGGGACTTTAGTATGTAATTTTGTGCAGATACATGTCTTGCTAAAATGTTGTATCGAAGCTATGATGAGGCGTTATATTTTCTCAACTATTCTCACTGCTATGAGAAAAAATACTCATTACTATGAGAAGATTTTCTCATTATAGTGAGAATTTTTTCTCATAGCAGTGAGAATAGTTTGATGTTTGTGCTTCCCTATAAATTCTCTATTTCTTTAAGCCACATAGCTGAATTGGCATCACTAGGCATCCTCCAATCCCCCCGTGGACTAATAGAAATACTTCCTACTTTAGGTCCGTCCGGTAAGCAAGAACGTTTGAACTGCTGATTGAAGAAACGACGGAAGAAAGTGGAAAGCCATTTCTTAATGGTTTCTTCATCATACATATCTTTGAATGTCGTTTTTGCCAAATAGAATATCTTGGAAGGCCGAAAGCCGAAACGTAAGAAATAATATAGGAAAAAGTCGTGCAGTTCATAAGGACCTACCAGATCTTCTGTTTTCTGTTTAATTTCTCCGTTCTCATCCGCCGGAATTAATTCCGGGCTAATAGGAGTATCTACAATATCAAGTAAAGTCGCTTTCGAGTTTTCGTCCATACCGTTTTCTGCCACCCATTGTACTAAATATTTCACAAGTGTTTTGGGAACACTCGCATTTACCCCGTACATGGACATGTGATCGCCGTTGTAAGTAGCCCATCCCAATGCAAGTTCCGATAAGTCCCCTGTGCCGATAACCATTCCCCAAGTCTGGTTGGCCACATCCATTAGTATCTGTGTACGTTCGCGCGCTTGAGAATTTTCGTATGTAACGTCATGCACATTCACATCATGTTCTATGTCTTTAAAATGCTGGATACAGGCATCTTTAATACTAATCTCACGGATGGATATACCTAATGATTTCATTAGATCGATCGCATTATGGTAGGTGCGGTCAGTCGTTCCGAAACCCGGCATCGTGATTCCGAGAATACCATTCCGGGATAATCCCAGTTTATCGAAAGTCTTCACGCAGACGAGCAGTGCCAGTGTTGAGTCTAGTCCGCCTGAAATACCGACTACAGCTGTTTTGGCTCCGGTGTGAACTAATCTTTGTGCTAGTCCGGCCACTTGGATAGAGAATACTTCTTCGCAATGTTCATTTAGCTCAATTCCTTGTGGTACGAAAGGATGGGCGTTGAACTTCCGGGTTAAGGTCAGTTCTTTGCTGTTGACAAATTCTGTCGCGATAGAAACCGCCTTCTTATCTCCTAAATTTGCCTGATTAGCGGCGAAAGTAGTATTTATCCTGCGTTCTGCCCGGATGCGTTCCACATCAATTTCGCTGATAATCAGTTGCTCTTTCATACTGAAACGTTCGCTGCGTGCAAGCAGTGAACCGTTTTCATAAATCAGCCCATTACCGGCAAAAACCACATCGGTAGTAGATTCTCCAAAGCCACAAGACGAGAATACATATCCGGCAATACAACGTGCAGATTGTTGGCTGATGAGAGAACAAAGATAATTGTTTTTTCCAATGCCTTCATTATCAGCAGACATATTGAACAGAATCTCTGCCCCTTGCAGTGCCAGTGAGGAACTTGGAGGTATAGTAGACCAAAGGTCCTCGCATATCTCAATGCCAAAAGTCGTATCTGAAGTCTCAAAAAGCAGATTTGCACCTATGGGAACGATTTGTCCACACAGGCGTACGTTGTTTGTAGTCAACTGAAGCGCTGATGTGAACCAACGTTGTTCGTAGAATTCTTTATAATTCGGCAGATAGGTCTTGGCTGCAACTCCCAACACTTTCCCTTTCTGAATCACTACGGCTGCATTGATTACTGTCGAATTGACAACGACAGGCATGCCAACAATAGAAATGATATCTAATTGACGGGTGTTATTCAGAATTTGCATCAGCCCCATTTCTGCTTCTTCCAGCAAAAGTTGTTGTCCGAATAGGTCACCACAAGTATATCCGGTGATACTCATTTCCGGGAAAATAATGATCTGCACTCCTTTTCCTTCAGCCACTGTAATCAGACTTTCTATCTTCTCTACATTGAATTTACAGTCAGCCACTTTTACGTGTGGCACGGCTGCAGCTACTTTTACAAATCCGTAGTTCATCTTATACCTTATTTATATATAATGAGTGCAAAAATAGGAAATAGTTTTGAATAATTATCTTTTCTATATTGAATCCTCTTAATAAGCTATTTTGTATGAGTTGTGATGTTGTTATTTGAGCAATTAAAGTAACTATCAAAATGAACGTTTATATTCAACTATCATTGAAATATGTTGTGGATTTATTTTCATTTATGGGTTTGTGTACTTAAATATGTATCAAAAAGATATAAGTGGAAATTTGGTATAAAATATGCGACATATTGTTTCTTTTATTTAAATATAATATATATATTTGTAGCCAAAATAGAACAATATTAGAAGTGTATAACACCTAAACAGAACAAGTGATATTAGTGTTTAATTTATAACTTAAGAGAGCAGATGGTCATACATTTAATTCACACAGCAGTAACACGAAAAATCTATTTGGATATTTGGCGCAATATTAAGAATTTGCCAAGTTAGTCTATTCCTATTCTATATTTATAGATAATAATAGCCTGTCCCAAGTCGGTGCAGAAAATGCATAAACCGATTTTGGGAAAGGAGTGTATTATTCTACGCGAAGACTGCGTATTCCTTATTGTAGATAAATCTATAAAAATAAATCAATTTCATTAATTTAAAATCAAAGTATCAAAGATGAGAAAATCAATTCTCTTGTTTGTACTCTTTACTCTGACAAGTATCCCCCTGTTGCTTTTTGCACAGGGTGGATATCAGGTAACGGGACACATTATTTCGGCGGAAGACAATCAGCCGATGATTGGTGTGTCTGTTTTGGAGAAGGGTACGACGAACGGAGTAATTACCGATATGAATGGTAATTACAGTATCACAGTGACGAAATCTCCCGCCATTTTGCAGTTTTCTTACATTGGAATGAAAACGATGGAAAAGCAGGTGTCTGCTGCCACTCGCATGAATCTGAAGATGGAGAGTGATGCACAAATGGTAGAAGAAGTAGTGGTTGTTGCCTACGGTGTACGTAAGAAAGGTACGATTGCAGGTTCTGTATCTACGGTAAAAGCTGAAAAGATGGAAGATGTTCCTGCTCCGAGTTTCGATCAGGCACTGCAAGGGCAGGCACCGGGATTAATGGTGCTTTCTGAATCAGGTGAACCCAGTAAGGCAGCAACTTTTCGTATTCGCGGAACAAATTCAATTAATTCGGGGAAAGATCCTCTTTTTATATTGGATGGAGTGGCTATTTCAAGTTCAGATTTCAACACGATTAGCCCTAATGATATTGAGAGCATTTCAGTGTTGAAAGATGCTTCTTCTACTTCTATCTATGGCGCACGTGCTTCTAATGGCGTGGTAGTAATCACTTCCAAGCGTGGACGTATGGGGGAAGCTGCCAAGATTACTTTCCGTACACAACTAGGTTTTTCCCAATTAGCTTCAAAGGACTGGGATCAGATGGATACGAACGAACGTATTCAGTTTGAAAAAGAAGTGGGATTGGATAAAGGACAGGATTACGAGAAATTAAGTAAGATAAATATCAATTGGCTGGATAAGGTATACAATGACAAAGCACCCTTGCAGAATTACGAGTTGTCAGTAAATGGTGGTACGGAAAAGTTAAATTATTATGTTTCGGGAAGCTATTATGATCAGGATGGTATTGCAGTAGGTTCTACATTTGAGCGTGTTAACTTCCGTGCCAATGTGGAGGCGAAAGCTAATAAATGGTTGAAAATAGGAACGAATACAATGTTTACTTATCAGGAGGTAGAACAGAGTGATGATGGTGAATATGCATTGTGGGCTCCTATTTCCGCATCTTTTTTCATGTTGCCTTACTGGAATCCTTATAAGGAGGATGGAAGTCTGGCTCTTCAGGATGACGGCAGTTGGAAAGGAACGACGGAGAATCCGTTAGCATGGATGGAAAACAATCCGTTATCAAATAAGAAGTATAAACTTTTATCTACTTTCTATGCTGAAGCTACACCTATAAAGAATCTCACAATTCGTTCACAACTAAGTGCAGATTATGGTCATACTACTTCTTTTTATCGAAGTTTTCCGAGTTATAAGCCAAATAATAATTATGGAGGTGCCCAGCGTAGTTCGTATGATATGCTTAATTTGATGATTACAAATACGGCAAACTACCGTTTTATGTTGAATGATGTTCATTCATTCAACTTTATGGTTGGGCAGGAAGGAGTCGATTATCATTATGAAGGTTTTCAGGTTACGACTCGTGGACAGACAAATGATATTTTGACAAACTTGTCTTCCGGTTCTACCGCTTCATCATGGGGAGATCCCGTTACGGAATATTCTTTTCTCTCTTTCTTTGGTCGTGGTGAATATAATTATGATGATCGTTACTATGCTGACTTTTCGGTTCGTGGGGATGGATCTTCCCGTTTCGGAACAGATAAACATTGGGGAGCTTTTTGGTCAGTCGGGTTTATGTGGAATCTCCGTAAGGAGAAGTTCATGCAAAAATATAAATGGCTTACTAATGCGCAAATAGCGATTAATACCGGTACATCGGGCAACTCTTCTATTAATAACTATGAACATCTGGCTTTAGTTTCCGGTGGATATAAGTATAACAATGAATCAGGTATTGCTATTTCCCAGTTGGGAAATGAAGAATTAAGTTGGGAGTCTACATGGGCTACTAATGTGGCACTGCATTTAGGTTTTATTGATCGTATAAATTTGGATGTGGAGTTTTATAATAAGAAAACTACTAATATGTTGATGGCAGTTCCCATTTCTTACACAACTAGCGGTTTTGGAACTCGTTGGGATAATGTGGGAGCTATGCGAAACCGTGGTGTAGAAATTAATGTCAGTGCAGACGTACTTCGCATCAAAGACTTTACATGGAATGTGAACGCCAATGTTTCATATAATAAAAATGAGATAACCGAGCTTTATAATGGGATAACAGAATATGTAGCCTCTGATACTGGTAGAATGGTTGCGGTAGGTCATCCGTTAGGTGAATTTTATCTGAACCGTTATGCAGGAGTCAATCCTACTAATGGAGATGCTTTATGGTATACCAAAGACGGTGAAATTACTACAGAATATAATGAAAATGACAAAGTGATGCTGGGTAAGACACATGAAGCTCCTTGGCAAGGTGGTTTTGGTACTACACTTTCTTGGCAAGGATTTTCACTTTCCGCACAGTTCACGTGGGTGGCCGATCGCTGGATGCTTAACAATGACAGAGTCTTTCAAGAGAGCAACGGACTGTTCAGTGCCTACAATCAGTCAAAACGTATGCTTTATGATCGATGGAAAAAGCCGGGAGATGTGACTGATATCCCTCGTTATGGAGTTACTCCTCAACTAGATTCACGATTCCTGGAAGATGCTTCTTTCCTGCGTCTGAAAAATTTAATGCTTAGCTATACATTCCCACAGAAATGGTTGCAGCGGACTAATTTTTTAAGTAGTGCCCGTATTTATGCGCAGGGACAGAATTTGTTGACATTTACAAGTTTTACAGGGATGGATCCGGAGTCTACCTCCAATGTGTATAAGGCTCAATACCCTATGTCCCGTCAGTTTACATTCGGACTGGAAGTTTCATTCTAAAATTAATCAGTGATGATAAGAAAAATAAAATTATATATAGTTTTAGTTGCGGTATTGCTTTCGGCATCTTCCTGTCTTGATAAATATCCGCAAGATGCAATTCCGCAAGAAGAGGCTATTAAGACAGTGAGCGATGTACGCCAAGCTTTGGTCGGTATTTATGCACAGTTTAAAAATGCCAGCCTATATAGCGGATACTTGACTTTATTGCCTGATATTCAGACGGATCTGGTATACGCTGTTAAAGGATATACAAATATCTATGGTGATGTATGGCGTAATGAAATATTAGCTATCAATAAACAGGTGGAATATGTGTATGGTGGCTTGTATACTGTCATCGGACGTTGCAATTTTGTTCTTGATAACATTGCTGCTGTAGAGGCCAACACTTCAGATGATGAACAACTGGACAAGTTGGATACCTATAAAGGTCATATCTATTTTGCCCGTGCGCTGGCTTATTCAGAACTGTTGAAGTGTTTCTGTAAAGCTTATGAAAGTGACGAAGAAGCTGCCAATGAACTGGGAGTTGTACTGCAGTCCAGCTACGTTAATCCGGGACCTGTAAAACGTGCTTCTTTAAAAGATTCGTATCAGTTTGTATTGGATGATTTGGCTAGATCGGCCGAATATCTGGCTACGGATGATGACACTGAGGTTATTTATAATTCTGCATATTTCACGATTGGTACAGTCAATGCTTTATATGCTCGTATGTACCTGTATATGCGGAAGTGGGAGAAAGCTGTTGAATATGCTACTAAAGTAATAGATAGTAAGAAATATATATTAGCTGATGCAACCAAGCATAGTTATTCGGTTACTTATAATGATTTTGCATACATGTGGCAGTATGATAATTCTACTGAAATCATTTGGAAAGTAATGTTTGAGGTAAATTCCTATGGAGGGGCATTAGGCACTGTATTCCTCAATTATGATTATACATCTTATAAACCGGATTATGTACCAGCTAAATGGGCATTGGATACCTATGCCAATGCTGATTTACGCTATAATGCTTATTTCGCTACGGCAACGACCGGATTTTCTCATGGGTTGACTTGGCCTCTTTTGGTTAAATACATGGGAAATCAGGATTTTATAAGCCAAAGATTGCTGTGTGTATCCATGCCGAAACCGTTCCGGTTAGCGGAACAATATCTGATTCGTGCAGAGGCTTATTGCCGGATGGGAGCATCTTATTATGGAAAAGCAGGAATTGATATTTCTACTTTACGTATGGCTCGTTATTCTTCTTATGGTGGCTCTACTACGCTTACAGAAGAAAATTGGTTTAAAACTGTCAGTGAAGAACGTATGAAAGAACTCTTTATGGAAGGTTTCCGTCTTAACGACTTGAAACGTTGGCATGAGGGATTTGAACGTAAAGAACAAACTTCGACTATCTCTCCGGGTAATACGTTGAAGTTAGAGAAAGACGATCCTCGTTTTGTATGGCCTATTCCACAACATGAGTTGGATGCTCCTGGCGTGGATCTAGCACCTAATGAAAGCAATAAATAATGTATAAAGATAATATAGAGAAACAATGAAACGATTAATAACAGGAATAGTAACACTTACGACGTTGGCTGTCGGATTCTGGGGATGTAATGATCTTTCCCGGACGACTTACAGCGGTTCCGACTACGTGATGTTCTCCGATACATTATCTATGTATCCGGTGCAGGACAGCGAGAAATGGTTTGAGATTCCGGTAGTAGCTACGAATATATGCGATTATGACCGTTCTTTTGGTGTGGAAGTAGACGATAAGGCTAGTAATGCAATTGAAAAAAAGCAATATGTAGTTGAATCAAATACGGTAACCATTAAAGCAGGGGAGCGAGTTGCAAAGTTCCGGATGAAGGGTGTTTATGAAAATATAGGTAAAACTGACTCTTTGTCGGTTACATTCAATTTGCTTCCGAAAGATGAAAATATATGGGATTTGTACGGTACACGTACTCGTGTTCAAATGCAAAAAGCATGTCCTTTTGAACTAAGTACTTTTGAAGGCTATTGTCTATTGACTTCTTCTTTCTTTAATGCATATATGACGGATACGGAACATCGGTTATTGCAGGCAGAAAGAGACAAGACGGAAGATAATACTATCATATTACATGATTTTTTCTACAAGAATTATGATCTTAAAATTAAGTATGATCCTTCCGATCCGTTGAAACCATTTGTAGAGTTTGATGATCAAATTATAGGTAGTACGGCAGAAGCCTTCGGAACCATTTACGGTAATGGAAAGCTGATGTGTACTCAGCCTGTTGCATACGATTCTTATTATAATGTATGCCAGAAATTCGTATTCTTATATAGCACTATTTATGTGGTGGGTAAAGGTACAGTAGGTACTTATGTGAATATCTTGGAGTGGATTAGTGATGAAGAAGCGGAACAGTATAAGAAAGAGGAAGGACTCTAAACTATAATCGGAAATAAATATGAAAGATATAATGAAATATTATTTGCAATTGATTACGTTAGTGTTTTGTCTCTTCGTATCTGCTTGCAGTGATGATGACGAGACTACAACGCCTGTATTCCCGGATTTGCAGAAAATAGAATGTGAAATCGGAGATACCAAGACACTGACTTTTGAGGCTGCCGATAACTGGATATTGACTTCCTCATCGTTATGGTGCTATTTTGAACAGGATGGTGAGAGGACGTTCGTTTGTTCAGGCAATGCCGGAAAGCAGACAGTCACTATCCATATTAGTGATGATGCTACCGAACTGTTAAAATCTTATAAGGCAGAGCTGACTATGAAGCTGGCAGGAAGCCAGCAGGTGATAGCGGAGGTGACGCGTCCGTCTACTGGTTATGAAGTTCGGGCTTTCAATGCGGACAAGTCTGTAATGTACACAGAAGAAAATCCTTTTGTCATCAATTTTGATGGAACTGACATATTGGTGTTAGAAGCTAATGAGGATTGGGCTTTGAAAAGTAACCCCGAATGGATGGAATTCAATCGTAGAGCATCAGACAGCGAAGTTGTATCTGGCAATGCTGGAGATAATGTCAGCGTCACTCCACAGATGATAATGCAATATAAAAAGAATGAAGTTACCGGCTTTCTGACAATTGAAAGTAGAAGCGGAGCTGTTGCAAAAGTCCCTGTGAAGTATGAAGGTATTCCTGCTGATAGAATTATTGGTACTCTGAAAGATAACATAGAAGTCTCGGTTGATGGAGAAAGTTATATTGCAGGCGATAATAGTTATGATAGCGAGGGAGTTCCTGTAACGGTAATGGCTAAGAATGATGAATATACCTTGGTATGTGTGGAATATGTGGCAGAACGGAATCAGATGACATGGGAGCTTGAATATTCTTATACAATAATGGATTCCTCTAATCGTTGGCTTTGGATTGACGATAATAATAAAGGAAATATAAAAATAGCAGCAAGCGCAAATAGTTCAAAAGCAAGAACTGCGTATGTATTAGCATTTCCTAACGTTATATATGCTGAAATTAAGGATCATCTATCCGATCTTGTTTTACTTGAAAAGGGGATTCCAAAGGAATATGATGAAAATATAATTGCTGATATAAAACAGGAAGGAGTGGCAGGAGATCTGATATCTTTGGTTAAAGAAAGTGGTGAACCTATTTTGGATGGTACAGGCAATCCTGTGAAAGCTGTACCTTCGGATATGCCAGATGAACAATTAGAAAGTGAATATGGTACTACAAATGTATTTTTGGTTTCATCGTTGACTTTAGGTGTTAATTATGATCCATTCCATATTATTGTAAATGGCTACTCCGGTTGGAATTTGCAAGCTGAAACTAAGCATAATGGTCAGGATACCGTATGGGAAGGAATTGAAGTTGAGGGAAGGTATATGACAAGTGCATTTGTCAATGTTTCAGGTATGGACGAAAGCAAGAATGGAACAAAGCCTATGGTTATTAAATTAATGGATAATGAAACTATTTTAGGAGTATTGCTGATTCAACCCCGATATGAGGATTGATAACATGTAAAATTTAGCTTATATGAAAACTAAGATATTATTTATAAGAATGTTTGTCCTTTCCTGCATGTTGTTTACTTTAGGGTTTACAGCCGGAAGTTGCTCTGACGATGACGACGTACTTCAGGCAGGATATGGATATGCTCAGTTCAAACTTTATAAAGGTGTTTCGACAGGTACACGTGCCAGTACGAATGAGCTGGATTATTTGCGTGATGCGCAAAAAATGAAAATCGTGCTTATCAATCAGGAAGACGGTACTGAAATTGTACAGACTGTCGGTCTGGAAGCGATGGGCGACGATAGTGAATTTGGCTTGAGAAGTGACAAACTTCAATTGATGGTCGGAACTTATCAGATTATCGGTTTCTATCTGTTTAAAGCAGATGGAACTACGCAGGATTTGAAACAGATTCTTTCCGGCGAACCGGATAAAAAGACAATTTTGACTGTAGTAAATGGTGGGTTAGCTGTACAAGACATACAGGTGAAAGTAGTGAATCGAGGGATAGTGAAATTTACTATAACTAAAAATTTTCTACCATCCACTCGGGCAATAGGCGAAGATTATGTTTTCTCCGATATCAAATACATCAATGTAACGGTACAGGAACAGTTTACGAAAAAAGAGACGACTCTTGAGAATATTGCCGTAAAGTATACAGAGAAGCTGGATGATAGTGGAAAGAAGATATCCGTGGCTGTCAGTGATTCATTATTCCGTCTTTCTGCCGGTAAGTATAAGATTAAAAGTTATACGACTAAAAAGAAGAATAAGGGCTCCTTGGAATATGGAGAAGTAAACGGTGCTGACTTTGAAGTGCTGGATAATGTGACTACTGAAGTTAACGTTCCGATTAATTTCAGTAAAACTACCGGCAGTATTAAGGACTATCTTGTTCTGAAAGAAATCTGGGAAGCCTTGAAAGGCCCGTCTATTCCGGAAAAGAATCAGAAGGGATGGAGTTATTCGGGTACTACATATCCTTTAGGTACTAACTGGGATTTCAATAAAGATATTGATTTGTGGGGAGATCAACCTGGTGTCGATTTGGATGCCAAAGGACGTGTCACAGGTCTTTCTATCGGTGCGTTCGGTCCTGAAGGTGATATTCCTGAATCTTTGGGAGACTTAACGGAGCTTAGAACTTTATCTTTAGGTAATCATGCCGACCAAGTAGGTGATAATATCATTGAGAAGACGATGGGAACTGAATTGACTGAAGTACAGAAGAACTCTATAAGGAGTGATTATTATAATAAGTTTGTAAAGGTGGATATTGAATCGTATTTCTCCGAACCGATACAAGCTGCTTTGAAGTGGCAGAAAGAGGGGATACCCAGTCGTTTTTCTCAGCCTACTGTAAATAGCAAAGCCAATCGTCCTTCTTTGAAAGATGTCCCGGTCAATCGGTTGACAAATGGAATTCATAGAATACCCGCTTCTATTGGAAACTTGAAGAAATTGCAATATTTGTATATTGCCAACGGTAAATTCGAAGGATTTGAACCGGGGACTGACCTAAGTGGGCTGGAGAATCTGCCAGACCTTGAAATTTACAATTGTCCGTCTATGACAAAACTTCCGGAAGAACTGAATAAACTGCCGAACCTTCAATCATTCAACTTGGCGAGTAATCCGAGTTTGGGAGATTTTCATGAGGATTTAGGTAAGTTTGTAGCCAGCGAAAGTATAAGTAAAACATTGCAGATCTTTTATTTGACTTATAATAAACTGACTGTTTTGCCGGATATGTCAATGGTGAAAAAACTTGGTAAACTGGATTGTGCATACAATCAGATTAAAAAGATTGAGAAAGCATTCGGTAGTGATGTTATTTTGGTACAATTGTCAATGGATCACAATCAGATAGAGGAATTGCCACGTGATGAAAGTGGACATTTCTGCGGATATGCTGATGTGGAGTCTTTCTCTTTTGCTTATAATAAATTGAAGAAATTCCCTAATATATTCAGTTCGCAATCTGTATATGTAATGTCTTCTGTTAATTTTTCATTCAATGAAATTGATGGATTTGAGGGTGAAGAGAATGGAACTTTTAATGGCGTAAATGCCAGTACGATTGCATTGGGGGGGAATAAATTGAAAAAATTCCCGAAGATACTGTTTGATACAAATTCTCAGGTGTCAGCTTTAGGACTGAACGGTAATGGAATAGAAGAGATACCGAAAGGTACATTCAATGCATCAAAATATTCGTATATGATGAAAACATTCGACTTGACTTATAATCACTTATCAAAGCTTCCGGATGATTTTAATGGGAAAAATATGCCTTTCCTTTATGGTGTGGATCTAAGTAACAACCGCTTTACGGAAGTTCCTACCGGACCGATGGACGCTGCCACATTAACTGTTTATGCTGTACGTAACCAGCGCGATGAGAATGGTAACCGCTTGTTGAGAAAATGGCCGGGCAATTTAGGCTTATGTCCGAGTTTGAGACAATTCTGTATTGGTGGAAATGATTTGCGAAAGATTTCTGATACGATATCATCGGCTATTATCGTTTTTGAGATAAAGGATAATCCAAATATCTCTCTCAATCTTTCCAATGTTTGCGATCTGATTAAAGAGGGAAGATATCTCCTCATCTACGATCCGGAACAGGATATTCGTGGATGTGATTATTTGAAAGAATAAATAGATAAATAACAAAAAAGAATCTATATGAAACCATTGTTTAAAATATATTTATGCCTCTTTGCAAGCTTGTGTTTTATTGCTGCTTGTGATGATTCGGATGAGGAAGGCATTTCTGGCTTCACCATCGATGCCCAGGAGTTCACCTTGGGTGCTACAGGTGGAATGGAGTCGGTGAAAGTGGCTTCGGGTACTAAATGGGTGGCAAAGGTCAACCAGCCTTGGGTGAAGGTGATGCCTGCTAATGGTGTCGGAAGCACTAATTGTGAGATTGTAGTGGATTCTACACTTTCTAATGATGTGAGACATGCTGTCGTGACGTTTGTACCGGAAGGACAGTCTAAGCAAGAACTGAAAATACATCAGACCGGATATGGAAAGATGATAGGTCTGGATAAATATGAAGTGGAAGTTGCCAGTATGGCTAACGAGGATAAAAGATATTTTGATATATCGGTGACTACAAATGTCAAATTCAAGGTCGATTATCCTTTGATGGGCTCTTGGGTGACTACTTCCAAAAGACAACCTGATATATCTTTGGATTATGGAGCTCGTCCCCGTACCATCAAGATGCGATTTAAGTGGGATATGAATACGGATCCGAAAGAAAGAATCGCTTCGATTAAGTTCCTTCCGGTGAACGAGGAAGATGAACTGGAGAAAGAGGTAGCTTTGACTATAAAACAGGAAGCTTCACCGGAAATAACAGATGATAGACGGGGAGATTCCATTGCTATTGTCATTGCAAGTACCAAATTGCGTTCAATGATAAGTTGGGATACCAGCGAACGTCTTGACTATTGGGCAGGCATAACCGTATGGGAGAGAACTGATAAAGGTGTGACTCCAGAACAAATCGGTCGTGTACGTTCTGTTGAATTCAAAATGCTGAATACAAAGGAGGAATTACCTGCTGAAATCGGTAAAATCAAATATTTGGAGACATTGGTTGTTGCTAGTAACACGAATACGCAGTTGCTTCCTGCTACTTATAGGATTGGAAACGCATTAAAGGGATTGCAGCATCTGAAGAATCTGACAATAAGTGCGATGGGTATTACAACTATCTCAAAATCAGAATTAGAAGGATCTTGTCAGATTTTAACTAAATTGGATTTGAGTAGTAATAACTTTACGGCTATACCGTCTGACTTGCAATTCAGGAACTTCCCGGAACTGACTCATTTGAGTTTGACAGGTAATCGTCGATACAGTTCAATTACAGATTTGAACGATACACGTGAAAATCTCGGCTTGAAATTTGATGCGAGTAATAATTATAATTTTAAGAACTTGTTGAAGTGGGAAAAACTGAAATCGTTGTCATTATCCTATAATTTGATATATGGAGAGCTACCTACATTCATCGGTTACGGTGGCCGACTGGAATCGGGTGTATATGCTTATACCGATGAAGATATTCAGAGTAACGATACATTAAACAGTGCAAGCAATGAGGTGAAGGCAAAATTAAAGACTATTCCAAGGATTCTGCCTAATGCCGAGCGGTTCACTATTAACTTGAACTTCTTGTCGGGAGATGATTTACCGGAATGGCTACTTTATCATCCGCGTTTCGCACGTTTCGATCCGTTCACTTTGATTTATACACAGGATTCTGGAAAGGATATGAATGGTAATGTTCCGGGATTTAAGAACGAACCTTCTAATTTGGAATGGTTTTACGAGCGTTATCCGAAAGCCAGACCTACATTAACTGAATATTGATTTGATTATGAAAAGAATATATTTAATTCTAATAGCCGCTGTAGCAATCACTTTTACATCCTGTTCCGACCGGGATATGGATACAGTGAAACCTGATACAGGGCAGGGAGCTCCAATTATTAATTTACCCGAGGGAGCGAGCCAGGGAAAAATAATGGTAAAATTCAAACCGGAAGCGGCATCCTTTTTGGATGCTGCTGTAACTCGCTCTATTGGAGGTGCGATGACCCGTTCGGGAATTTCGGATATGGATGTAATTCTGCAGCGAATCGGTACTCATAAATTGGAGCGTATTTTCCCGATAGATAACCGCACGGAAGAACGCACCCGCAAGGCAGGACTGAATCTTTGGTATGTTATCCATTTTGATGAAGATACGAATTTGGAGCAGGTGGCTAAAGATTTGTCGCAGGTAGCAGATGTGGCGAAAGTCCAATTTAGCCATATTATCCAACGTTCATACGATCCTAATGTGCGGGCAACAGTTCTCACCAAACAAGCAATGAGTCATGTGATGCGTAACACTCGCGCCATAAATGTCACACCGGATGATACCTATTTTAATCTACAATGGGGGTGTAAGAATGATGGTTCTATTCTTCAGAATGAAGACAAGAATGACAAGGGTGACAAGGTGGTACCTGCTGTAACGGGGGTTGATGTAAATTGTGGAGAAGCTTGGAAACTTTGTACGGGAGATCCTTCCATCATCGTAGCTGTGCTTGATGAAGGTGTGATGTATGATCATCCTGATTTAAAGGGGAATATGTGGGTGAATGAGGCCGAAACATTTGCTTCAAAGGAAGATGCTGATGGAAATGGTTATGCCGGTGACCGTTATGGCTACAATTTCACAGATGATAAAGGTTATATTTCTTATGATGACCCGAATGATACCGGACATGGAACTCATGTGGCTGGGATTATCAGTGCAGTGAGAAATAATGGTGAAGGTATTAGTGGTATTGCAGGAGGGGATAAAGCTAGTAATATAGGTGGTGTAAAGATAATGAGTTGTCAGGTGTTTTCCGGTTCTAAAGGATGTGACCTGTATCAGGAAGCGAAAGCCGTGAAATATGCAGCAGATAATGGTGCCGTTATTTTGCAGTGTAGTTGGGGATACAATTCGGGACTTGCCAATCCCATTAGCGGATATAGTCCGGGTTATACTTCTGATAAAGCCTGGGTAGACAGTGCTCCGCTGGAGAAAGAGGCTTTTGACTATTTTATTCATAATGCCGGCTCGCCAAATGATGTCATAGACGGAGGTATCATCGTGTTTGCTTCAGGTAATGAATATGCAGCCATGGCCGGATATCCGGGCGCTTATCCTGATTATATTTCGGTAGCGGCCGTAGCAGCCGATGGTACTCCATCCAGTTATTCTAATTATGCGCATGGAGTTTCTATCTGTGCTCCAGGTGGAGACAGTGATTATCATCAGAGTCCCAAAGGTAAAATATATTCCACAATACCATCTTCTGCCAGTGAAGATGGTGGGAATTATGGATACATGGAAGGAACGTCACAGGCTTGTCCACATGTTTCGGGAGTAGCCGCACTGGGACTTTCTTATGCTGCCAAATTGCATCGTCATTTTCGTGCAGATGAATTCCGTAAAATGATGTTGGAATCTGTCAAGCCGGTAGAACCATATTTCACGGAAATGAAAGTATATTGGTACACAAATGCTTCATTTGGCCAAATTGCAGCCGGACAGATGGAACCTGCTGCTTATACAGGTAATATGGGTACAGGACTGATTGATGCCTATCAGTTATTGAAAGCTGTTGAGGGCAGAGGTGTCGAGATGACTGTTCCCAATATGTATGTGTCCGTTGGTGGTACAAGTAAGATCAATTACTCCCGTTATTTTAAGAATGGAGAGAATATGACTTTCTCATGTAAAGTTGATGATAGCTCGATAGCTGTTTTTCTCACTGCGGAAGACAACATTACTTTCACCTTGAAAGGATTGAAAGTGGGGTCTACGAAAGCTACCGTTACGGCGACTGACGGTACCAAGCAAGATTTCTTTATTACTGTTCGTAAAAACGATAGTTGGTTGTAAATGTGATTATGAAACGATACTTTACCGGAGCCATCAAGTATGGACTGTTCTTTTTCTTTCTTCTGTCTTCTGCGCATAGTTTTGTGCAGGAAACAGGAGAGGAGCAAGTCTTGCAGTTTGAATGTACTGCAATCAATATAGGGACTTTGTCGGAAGACGATGCGCCAGTAACGTATCATTTTAAATACTGTAATGTAAGTAAAAAAACGGTGCGTATCTCTAAGTTGACTACTTCCTGTGGCTGTACGGTAGCCAAGTGTAATAAAGACTTGGTACAACCGGGGGAACGGGGAGAAATCAATTTGGTTTTTCATCCTAAGGATCAGGCTGGTGATTTGTATCGGGAAGCATTTGTCTATACCGATCTCTCCGGAAAGAAACCGATGATCAGGCTGGTACTTACTGGTAAGGTATCACCTACCAGCGACCAATGGAAGGGATATCCCGTAGCTATTGGGAATACATTGCGACTGAAACGGAAAGAATGGCAGATTAGAGTGCTTTCTCGAGAAGGAATGCAAGTGGAAAGATTCATTTGTGTCAATACAGGAAAGCAACCTTTAAATTTGTCAGCCTTGATGCTGCCGGAATACATTCGTTTTCGAACAGAGCCGAAAGTTATTCTTCCGGAAACGGAAGCCGACATGATTCTTTCTATTGATAGAAGTTTGTTGCCTCAAAAGAATGAAATTACATTTTGTTTGGTCTTGGACGGCATTTCAGTACGCCCTTCTGAACGGACAGTACAAGTGAAATTATTGTTACAATAATAAATAATATAAAATATGTATATGAAAAATATATTCAGAATAATGCTACTACTCACCACGATGCTGTTTGTGTCATGTGGGGATGATGATGAAGTAAAGCTTCCTGATACTAAGGATGTAAATTATGCGAATATCGCAGGAAGCTGGCGATTGAGTGAATGGAATGGAGAAAACCTGGAAGGTGACACACGTTACTATTATATAACGTTTGATCGGAAGGAAAAAGACGGAAAACGTTCTTACACTATTTATACGAATCTCAACAGTGCTACATCTGAGCAAATTCCCGGTTCTTTTCTTTTGAGTAAAGAAGATGATTACGGAGATATTATTAGCGGTACTTACTATTATCAGCTTGATACGGATGATGAATGGGAATATTCATACATTGTTTCGGGGTTGACTGATACTTCGATGATATGGACTGCCAAAGAAGATATGGGAGAAATGAAAGTTTATACTCGTTGTAATGAAGTTCCGGCAGATATCATAGCCGGAACAAGAGCTTCATTCTAGTTGTATTCTGTTTCTTACTTTATTGCCATCAGATTTTCTTGAAAATTGGGGCATCTTTTTATAATAAAACCGTTTAAGCAAATCTTTGTATTTAAACGGTTTTTATTTTTGTATTTATCTTTATTGGTACAAGACCGCACAAATAAAATCAAAGATTTATTTGGAAATAAAATAAAGACTTCTTATCTTTGCATTGGATTTATAATTGTAATGAATACAACTTTGAAAAGAAAGGAAGATAATGAAACCATACGATCGATTATTAGAGCATAATATCAAGCCTTCCATGCAACGCATCGCTATCATGGAATATTTGATGGAGCATCCGATTCATCCGTCGGCTGATGATATTTACACAGCATTGTCTCCTTCAATGCCGACACTTTCAAAGACAACGGTTTATAATACTTTGAAATTGTTTTCCGAACAGGGTGCGGCATTAATGCTTACGATTGACGAAAAGAATACAAATTTTGATGCGGATACTTCTGTACATTCCCATTTCCTTTGTAAACGTTGCGGACATATTTATGATTTGAAATGTCCGGAAGCGATTAAACAAGTGGAAAATCTGGAAATGGATGGTCATCAGGTATCGGAAGTTCATTATTATTATAAAGGTATTTGCAAGAATTGCTTAAGTAAAGATAAAGAAACACGTATTGACTAATTAATTTAAAATTGAGAAGAAAATGAAGAAATTTAGATGTACTGTATGCGGTTACGTTCATGAAGGTGACGCAGCTCCTGAGAAATGTCCATTGTGTAAAGCGCCTGCCAGTAAGTTCGTAGAAGTTGTTGAAGTAGAAGGTGGCGCATTGTCTTTTGCTGACGAACACGTTATCGGTGTTGCAAAAGGTTGTGACGAAGAAATGATTAAGGACTTGAACAATCACTTCATGGGAGAATGTACTGAAGTTGGTATGTATTTGGCCATGAGCCGTCAGGCAGACCGCGAAGGTTATCCTGAAGTAGCTGAAGCTTTCAAACGTTACGCTTGGGAAGAAGCTGAACATGCTGCTAAGTTTGCAGAACTGTTGGGTGACTGCGTATGGGATACTAAAACTAACCTGCAGAAACGTAAAGACGCTGAACAAGGTGCTTGCGAAGACAAAAAACGCATCGCAACTCGTGCTAAAGCTCTGAACCTGGATGCTATCCATGACACTGTACACGAAATGTGCAAAGACGAAGCTCGTCACGGTAAAGGTTTTGAAGGATTATACAACCGTTATTTCGGTGATAAGAAATAATTAAGCCTAATAAACTCTTAAAAGGTCTGTATTCCACAACGAATACAGACCTTTTTTATTTATATTTGTCTATCAATTTTTAAATACCACAGTTATGAGAAAAGTACAACTATTGTTAGTTTGTTTAATGCTTTCAGCGGCTGCCTTTGCTGCTGATAAGGTGATTAAATTGCCGAAGCCTAATTTAAACCGCACTGGTGCGGTGATGAAGGCATTGTCTGAACGACATTCAACTCGCGAATATGCTTCGAAAGCATTGAGCCTGGCTGATCTGTCTGATTTGTTGTGGGCTGCTAATGGAATAAACCGTAAGGAATCCGGAATGAGAACCGCTCCGTCAGCGTTGAATAAACAGGATGTGGATGTATATGTAGTGTTGCCTGAAGGAAGTTATCTGTATGATGCGAAAAATCATCAGTTGACACTGATAGCTGCGGGAGATTATCGTGGTGCAGTAGCTGGTGGTCAGGCGTTTGTGAAAACAGCTCCGGTATCATTGGTTTTAATCAGCGATCTTTCTCGGTTTGGTGATGCCAAAAGTGCACGCAGCCAGTTGATGGGGGCTATGGATGCCGGTATTGTTTCCCAAAATATTTCAATCTTCTGTTCTGCTGCTAACTTGGCAACAGTACCACGTGCTTCGATGGACAATGAGCAGCTAAAGAAGGTTTTGAAATTAAAAGATAGTCAGATGCCAATGATGAATCATCCTGTAGGACACTTCAAATAAGGATTCGCAGGAAGCTTATAAGCCGTATAAAGAAGATTTATAAGCCTATAAAAAAGAGTGACGCTATCTCTATCGGATACCGTCACTCTTTGCTTGTTATAGCGTCACTATCCTGACCGGATACCGTCACTATATTTTCTTCATTATTTCAAGAGAAATTCATCAATCGCTTTCTTGTAAGTTGCTTTATCAGCAGCTCCACGGAAAAGCTGTGGATCCCCTTTCATCGGAATGAACACAAACAATGGAATACTTGTAGCATTAAACAAAGCTGCCAGTTCTTTTTGTTTTTCCACGTTAACTTTGTAGATGACAATTTTCCCTGCATATTCCTTTGCCAGTTCTTTCATGATAGGAGCTGTCTGACGGCAAGGTCCGCACCAGTCTGCATATAAATCGATGATGGCGGGCTTGTCGCCTTTGTATTTCCACTCCTTTGATTTCTCATAATCGAAGACGTCTTTCAGAAACATGTCTTTGTCCATTACGACGACTTCACCGTTACCTGTTACCTCTTTTTTACCTTGATTGGATTCCCCGCTGTCATTGAAAGCGTATACAATCACGCTTACCATGACAAGGGCTACCATTACTAATACTTTCTTCATTCGTTATCTTTATCTTTTTAACTATAATGCTTTTCAATAACCCCTTGCAGCTCGCTGCTATGGATTACACCGGAATGTCTCCAGACAGCCTCTCCGTTTTTAAATAATATAAAGGTCGGGACAGCTTGTATGCGATATTTAGTAGCCAGGTCTTCATGCTGGTCAACATCTATCTTTGCAATACGTGCTTTATCTCCTACAATTAATTTTAGTTCTTCTAAAACTGGTTTCATAGCTTTACAGGGTCCGCACCATTCTGCAAAGAAATCAACTAAAACCGGTACCGGTGACTGTATTAAATCTTCAAACTTTTCCATAATCTTTCCTTTCTTAGAGTTAAATGACAGTCATTGAAGACTGCAAATATAAATCCTATTTTATTATAATAACGAAAAAAGGTCGTTTTTGTTCATAGAATAGTCATTGTAGAGTCATCATCTTGTAATGTGAAAGAGGGAACTTTGCGTATCGAAAAATAATAGAACTATGAAATTCTTATTTATTGTTCAAGGTGAGGGGAGAGGGCACTTTACACAGGCGATCACCCTCGAAGAAATGTTATTGCGTAATGGACACGAAGTAGTGGAAGTCTTGGTGGGAAAAAGCTCGACACGTACCTTGCCGGGATTTTTCAATCGGAGCATTCACGCACCAGTGAAGCGCTTCATTAGTCCAAACTTTCTGCCTACAGCAGATAATAAGCGGGCAAATCTGACGAAAAGCTTTGCATACAATTTATTGAAACTACCGGAATATATCCGTAGTATGTATTATATAAATCAGCGGATCAGGGAGACAGGGGCGGAAGTCGTCATCAACTTCTACGAACTTTTAACCGGACTTACCTATGCACTCTTCCGCCCCTCTGTTCCGTATATTTGCGTTGGACATCAGTATTTGTTTTTGCATCATGATTTCGAGTTTCCGGATAAGAGTTCGTGTCAGTTATGGATGTTGCGTTTCTTTACCCGGATGACTGCTCTGAAATCCTCGAAGAAGCTGGCTTTATCTTTCCGGGAAATGGAGCAGGATGATAATAATCAGATAGTAACTGTCCCTCCTTTGATTCGTCAGGAAGTGACAGCTATCCGGCCGGAAGAGGGGAATTATATTCACGGATATATGGTCAATTCCGGGTTTGCCGATAGCGTGGAGCATTTTCATGCAAGGCATCCGGAAGTCCCACTAACATTTTTCTGGGATAAATCGGATACCGAGGAGGTGATACGGGTGGACGAAACATTGAGTTTCCATCAAATAGATGATGTGAAGTTTCTTAATGCTATGGCAGGTTGCAGAGCTTATGCCAGTACGGCTGGTTTCGAGTCTATTTGTGAAGCAATGTATCTTGGAAAACCAGTGTTGATGGTCCCGGCACATATTGAACAGGACTGTAATGCGTATGATGCAATGAAAGCGGGAGCAGGAATAATCAGTGATTCCTTTGACTTGCAACCGTTGCTCCGTTTTGTCGGGAAATATGCCCCGAACCGTCACTTTATTTATTGGGTTCGCAGTTGTGAACGTCGGATCATCCTGGAACTGGAGAAACTGGCAGCCTCACAATCAGAAATAACTTCAATACCAACATTCAATAATTATTTACCAATATGAAACTGAACAGAACAGATTATGTGCTTGAAAGCGCATCGGATGGTGGCTATTATGCCTGGTTGACTGTAAATATGCACTGTAACGCTTATGGAGAATCTCCGGAAGAAGCAATTCAGAATTTACAGAATATAATGAATGAAATGATTGATGAGATGTATATGGTGGAAGAGTTTATATAAATTGAAAATAGAGAATTAAAAATTGAGAAATATAATGCCAGATGGCATAACTTTTATTTCTCAATTTTTAATTCTCAACTCTCAACTTACTCAATGCTAAGTTCGTCGATGATATGAGAGGCTCCTGCGTATTTATCGATGATAAACAAGGTATAGCGGATGTCAACACAAGCGGCTCGCTGCGATGAAGGACGGAAAGCAATGTCTCCTGTTAAGCCTTCAAAGTTGCGGTCGAAAGCAGTTCCAACCAACTGACCTTTGCTGTTAAATACCGGACTACCGGAATTTCCTCCTGTATTGTCGGTGTTTACAATAAAGCAGACGGGCATTTCACCGTTTTTACCATAGCGTCCATAATCCTGGGATTTATACAGCTCTTTCAATTTTTGAGGCACTACAAATTCCCAGTTACCCTGATCTTCTTTCTCCATTACACCTTTGAGGGTGGTATGAGCATCATACACAACACCGTCAGCGGGTTCATAAGAAAGTACCTGGCCGTAGGTCAAACGTAAAGTTGAATTGGCGTCCGGATAAATAGGTGTACCTTTTTCCTGTCTCATATCCATCATGCCTTTCACCCATACTTTATGAGCAGCGTCATAGTTCTGATTTGCTTCTTTCATGGCAATGGCTGTTTTCAAGATCCCGTCGGTAATAGAATATTTGAATAATACCATCCAGTCATATCCTATTTTATACAAACTTGGTTTCTTGATAAACTTTTCAAAGTTTTTAGGATTGCCAAAAATAGAATGTTCAAAGCATGCATCGACGAAGGCATCGATACTTCCCTTGAAGCGGGAATTGATGATTTCGAAGATGTTGATTCGTTGTTCCTCCGGAATATAGTTGGCATAAGTTTTCAGCATCTCTTTGGCAACCATCCGTTCTACTTCGGGGAAGGGGACAGAAGCAAAATACTTATCAGCTTCTTGCTTTAATTTTAGCTTCGCCTCTTTTATTTGCTCTTTATCTTTTGATTTTAGAGCGGCAACCAATTCCATCGTGGAAGGGATGCGCATAAAATCAAGGGCGGTGACCAATGCTTCATTGATAGCCTGCTGATGATAGATCGCGTCACGGCGATGAGCCACAATAGAACGAATCTCATCAAAAGCTTTCTGATATGAATCATCTCCTTTTTCACGGCCACGGGCTAATAATTCCTCTTGTTGCGCACGTTTGGTATCCAGTACGTTGAGACGTACCAGTCCTTCATTCATACCGATGGCATTCTTCCAGTAGTTGGCTGATGAAGCATATTTGCTCGCATAATGAATACGTACGGCAGGATCTTTCAGCATTTGCTCCATGAGTACTTTCTGACGGGCTCCACGTACATGCTGGCGCATAAAGTTGGTCGTTTGCATCCGTTCTTCCACTTCGTCGGAAATCATATATCGCCAGTTACGTCCCGGAAATCCCATCACAAAGGTGAAATCTCCTTCCTGAACTCCGGCAATGCTGATTTTCAAGTGTTTCTTTACCTGCAAAGGGACGTTGTCTTTTGAATATTTTGCCGGTTTTCCGTTCTTGTCCGCATAAATACGGAAAAGGGAAAAGTCGCCTGTGTGACGAGGCCACATCCAGTTGTCGGTATCTGCACCGAATTTGCCGATGGAAGAAGGAGGAGCGCCCACCATACGAATATCACTGTACACCGTTTTGATGAACATATAATATTTGTTTCCTCCGTAAAAAGCCTTGAGCTCCAGTTTTGTTGCAGGAGTTATTTCTATGTTCTCTGCTTTGGCGAAACGTTCTGCCACGGTGCCCAGATAACTTGGTGACAGGTAGTTGACACCTTCCGGGTCCGGATCTTTTTTCAGTTGCTCATTGACGTAATCGGTCACATCCAGAATCCGGTCGATAAATGTAACGGTCAATCCCGGAGTAGGAAGTTCCGCGTCACGATTCATAGCCCAGAAACCATCTGTCAGGTAGTCATGTTCCACATTACTGTGTTGCTGGATAGCTCCATAACCACAGTGGTGATTCGTCAGTACCAGTCCTTCGGAAGAGATAATTTCTCCCGTGCATCCTCCTCCAAAGTGTACCACAGCATCTTTCAGAGAAAGACCGTTCGCGTCGTATACTTCTTCGATCGGAATTTCAAGACCGAGTTCGCGCATGGCAACTGCGTTCTGGGTTTTCAGATCGGTTAGCATCCACATGCCTTCGTCGGCGTGGATGCTAAGAGTTGCCAGTGAAAATAGGACAAATAGGATTTGTTTTCTCATTTATTCTACGATTGTCATTTCATTAATCAGGTGTCCGCAGTTGCCTAACTTCTCCAGAATGAACAGGACATAACGGATATCCAGGTTGATACAACGTTGCAGGTTGTTGTCGAAGTTGATGTCACCGCTCAATGATTCCCAGTTACCATCAAAAGCACAACCGATCAGTTCTCCGTTTTCATTCAATACCGGGCTGCCGGAATTACCGCCGGTGATGTCATTGGTGGACAAGAAGCAGACAGGCATATCACCGTTCGGTAAAGCATAACGGCCATAATCTTTCTTCTCAATCAGCTCTTTCAGTTTGGCGGGGACAACGAACTCGCGGTCTTCCGGATTTTCTTTCTCAAGAATTCCTTTAGTGGTGGTGTAATAGTTGTAGTGTACGCCGTCTTTCGGATCGTATGGTTTCACGTTACCATAAGTCAGACGAATGGTAAAGTTTGCGTCCGGGTAAGAAGGTACAGGCAATTTCATTTCGCCCAGACCACGAATATAAGTTTTGTGCAGTAAAGCTAGTTCCTGATCCATGTCCTTGAGCTGGGAAACCAGTTTATCCATCAAGTCATATTTAGACTGGCAGTATTGTAATGCAAGATCGTTGTCGATTGCTTTCACTGACGGCTTCTTCGTAAACTTCTCGAAGTTTGCGCGGTTGGCAAAAATAGAGTTGTCGTACATATCATCAACAAACTTGTTGTAATCGCCCTTATATTTCTGCTCAATTACTTTGTAGATAGACGGACGCTGGTTAGCCGGAACCATTTCCGCATATAACGGGAACAATGCTTTAGCAACTTTGCGGTCTACTTCATGGTCATAATCTTTGTTATGGATACTTTCGTAAGTGCTTTCCAGCGCTTTCATACGTGCTTCGATCACAGAGTCGTTCTTTTCAAGCAATGCTTCACGCGTTTTAGATAACATGACATTACCAAATTCGATAGCTCCGAAGAAAGTCTCTCTCAAACAAGTATATTGATAATTGAGAGGGGTTGTTTTAGCTACCAGGTCATCGATGTTCTTCACGACTGCCGCATATTCGGCATTGTTTTGCGCCTTTGCAAATTCTGCGAATTTAGCTTCCTGTGCAGCTTTCGTTCCCAACACATCATTATCGATGATGGCTTTATTCATACCGATGGAGTTTTTCCAATAATTGCTGGAACCCGCATACTTGTTAGCATACTGAATACGGATTTTGTCACTGGCATTCATCACTTCCTTCAGGACAGCCAAACGTGCGCCACGAATACGGATACGCGGGTCGTTTTCCGATTCCATACGTTCTTTCACCTCTGATACAGTCAGGTAACGGCTCGTGCTTCCGGGGAATCCCATAATCATTGCGTAATCTCCCTCTTTCAACCCTTTGATAGAGATAGACAAATGTTTCTTTGTTTTCAGGGGGACATTGTTTTCACTGTATTCTGCCGGTTCACCGTTCGCGTCAGCATAGATACGGAACATGGAGAAGTCGCCGGTGTGACGCGGCCACATCCAGTTGTCTGTCTCACCGCCAAACTTACCGATAGAAGAGGGGGGAGCAGCTACCATACGTACATCCGGATATATTTTCTTATAGAAAAGATAGAATTTATTTCCGGCATAGAACGGAAGAGCCTGCGGAACAATTCCTTTTTTGTCTGCCAGGTCACTTTTGAAATAAAGGTCATGAGCCAGCTTTTGAAGGAATGTATTGCTGAATGATTCGGATTCGGTGATTTCCTTCGCTGCAATTTTGGCATTGACAATGTCTGTAACATCTTCGATACGTTCGATAAATGTAAATTTCAGTCCCGGAGTAGGAAGCTCCTTGTCTCTGGAAGTAGCCCAGAAACCATCTGTCAGATAATCGTGTTCAACACTACTATGTTGCTGGATGGAAGCGTAGCCACAGTGGTGATTGGTTAGAATCAAACCTTCGGGCGAGATAATTTCTCCCGTACATCCACCTCCGAATATACCTACGGCATCTTTGAGAGAAATGCCGTTTGGATTATATAAGTCCTGGGCTTCCAGTTTTAATCCCTGTTTTTTCATCATGTCTATGGAGTGTTGCTGTTGCATCAATTGCAATAGCCACATACCCTCATCCGCTCTAACGGAAAATACAAAAAGCGCAGCCAGCGCTACCAGATAAAATCTTAGTTTGTTCATTATTTAATGATAAAATTTGAATATATGATTGTTAATATGTTCTGTTTCTCATTCTCAACTCTCCACTCTCAATTCTCCATTTCTTAAAGCTTCCATGATATTAGCAGGCGGACGTTGATTCATCAGTTCGTTTTTCATAAAGTCCATGTAAGGAGCTACATGTTTAAAGAACTGATAATAACCTTTGCATAAGTAGTTCAATCCCGGTTCACCTTCTGCTGTTTGGCTAAAACGATTTTTAGGGCATTCCCCGTTGCAGGCAAACAGGAACTCACACTCTTTGCATTGAGTAGGGAGAGACTGGTATTTCATGTTCCCGAAGTTGTGCTGACGCTCGCTATGCATCATTTCTACCAGTGTCTTACTGTAAATGTTGCCTAACTTATATTCGGGAAATACAAAGTGGTCGCAAGAATAAACGTCTCCATTGAATTCCATTACACCGGCATGTCCGCAAGTCTTTGCCATCGTGCATATACCGGGTTGCTCACCCATCCAGTTGGCCAGGGTAGAATCGAATATCTGCACATAGTATTTGCCGACATCTTCTTTCACCCATTCGTCAAAGAGAGTACAGAGGAAGTTCCCCCATTGTTCCGGAGTGATTGAAAAATCAGCCAGTGTTCCGGCTTTATTTTCGGCAAGAGAAGCGAGATGACGTCCGTCTTCATGTGAAAGAATGCGTTCAACGATGGGAGCGAATTGGATATACTGACAACCGATTTCTTTGAAGAAACGATAAAACTCCAACGGATATTCGGCATTGAAGTCATTGATAACTGCCATTGCATTCCATTCTACCCCGTGTTTCTTCAGAAGATTGATGCCTTGCATCACTTTCACAAAAGAAGGTTTTCCCAATTTGTTTTTGCGATACTCGTCATGAAACTTCTGCGGACCGTCGATGGAGACACCTACCAACCAATTGTTTTCACGGAAGAATTCGCACCATTCGTCAGTGAGCATAGTTCCGTTGGTCTGGATGCAATTGTCGATCGTACGTCCGCGGGCGTATTTCTTTTGCAGTTCCATTGCCTTTTTATAGAAGGAGAGCGGTCGCATCAGCGTTTCTCCTCCGTGCCAGGTGAAAAGTACCTGCGGCATGGTTTGTGAGTTAATGTACTCGTCGATAAACTTTTCCAGAAGTTCATCGCTCATTACGTGTTTCGGATTGTCTTTGTATAGGTTGGCCTTTTCCAAATAATAGCAATACTCGCATGCTAGGTTGCATACGGCACCTACAGGCTTTACCATTACATAAAGCGGTTTGGCAAAAGGGGCAAATGTTGATGTTTTCATGACTGCAAAATTAGATAAACTAAATGAAAAAAATAGCCTTACACCTATGTTTATAAGGATTATTAAAGAAAAGAGTCTTACAAGATTTAAATATTGATAAAATGTTTCTTTGAATTCTGAATCAGTTGTACCTTTGTGCACAGAATTTAATGAATAAATGAACGTGAATAAAATTTTGCCTTTTTTGCTTTTGCTTCCGTTTCTGGCTTCCTGTACCAGTAAGTACAAGATTGAAGGAACATCTTCAGTGAATAGTCTGGATGGAAAGATGCTGTATCTTAAATCTCTGCGTGATGGCGAGTGGGTGAAGCTGGATTCTGCTGAAGTGGTGCATGGTCTGTTTTCAATGAAAGGGAAAATAGATTCCGTACAGATGGTGACGCTTTATATGGATGAAGAAAGCATTATGCCGATCGTTCTAGAAAGTGGAAAAATAACAGTTACTATCAGCAATACGGACTTGAAGGCAGTGGGAACTTCTTTAAATAATGCGTTGTACGAGTTTATCAGCAAAAGAAACCAATTAGAAGAAAGTATCAGCGAACTGGAGCAGAAAGAAACCCGTATGGTATTGGATGGAGGGGATTTGGATGAAATTCACAGTCAGCTGGTGGTGGAAGGTGATTCACTGATGCAAGCGATGAATCAGTATGTGAAAACGTTCATTTCCGACAATTACGAAAATGTATTGGGACCCAGTGTATTTATGATGCTTTGCAGCTCTTTGCCCTATCCTATTATGACTCCGCAGATAGATGATATTATAAAGGATGCTCCTTACTCTTTTAAAGATAATAAGCTGGTAAGAGAATTCCTGTCTAAAGCAAGAGAAAACATGAAGTTGATAGAAGAACATCAACGATTGGAACAAAATGCTTCAACAAATAAGTAATACTTGAGTTTTTTGTGTATTTTTGCATAAAACTCAAGTAAAATGAAAACGACTACTGTTTCGGTATACGCCGCTTTCTTTTTTATTTTAGTCTTATCGGTTTCTTGTCGTAGAGATTCGGAGGCCCCCGATGTGGCGTTCCAGAAGATCGAAATGTGTATGGAATCTCTCCCTGATACGGCTCTGTATCTATTAAAATCAGTTCCTCATCCTGAAAAATTGCGTGGAAAGTCGCAGGCGGATTATGCGCTTTTATTAACGCAGGCAATGGATCAGAACTATGTGAAGTTTACTTCTGATTCGTTGATTGCATTGGCACTGAATTACTATACTGTAAAGCGTGGTGACACTGCCATGCGTGCTAAAGCACAGTATTATTATGGTAGAGTGCTGCGTGAATTGGGTAAAGATGAAGAGGCTTTGTCGTTCCTGTCTTCAGCAAAGGAAATGTTCGGGAAGATTCAATGTTGCAAGATGTTTGCCATGGCTACCGATGAGATCGGGATGGTGAACCGGAAAAAGAAATTGTATCAGGAGTCGTTGAAGAATTTTCAGGAGTCATACGCTATCTATGAAGAGTTGAAAGATTCTTTGGGCATTGTCAGAGCCGGGCAGAATATAGGCCGGGCTTATTTGTTCCAGAATAAATGGGATAGCTGTTATTTCTATTATAATAATGCTTTAGAATTAGCCAGGAAAAAACAGTATCCGTCTGAAGTTTCCATTTTACATGAGTTGGGTATCCTGTATCGTTCTATGGGAGAGTTGAAAAAGTCAGAGCGCTATTTCCTTGCTGCTTATGAAAAAGAAACGGATGAAGAAAGGAAATATGTAGAGTGTATGTCTCTGGGATATTTGTATATACAAATGGGGGATGTGGAGAATGCCAGAAAATACTTTAAGATGAGTATAAATTCCTCTAAAGAGTATACCCGTATTGACGCATACAACAATTTATACTTTTTGGAAAAGGATATTGATAATTTTGAAGAAGCAATTACTTATCATGAAAAAGCGGATTCCATTGTCAGCGTATTGGATGAGGTCGATTCCCTAGAGTTGATAACAGAACTGCAAAAGCAGTATGAGAACGAAAAACTCCGGAGCGATAATTTACAAATGAAAATGCACCGTACGGTTTTTCTGTTTTGCGGTACGATTGTTTTCCTGATTGTAGCCTTCTATATGTGTTATTACTATTACAAAAGTAAGAACCATAAAAAGAAGATTGCCGAGATTGAGTCCCAGATTAGAGATAATGAAGAGGAGATAAAGCGATATCAGCAGGAGATGGAAGAAATCCAGGAGTTGAAAGACCAAGTGCTGGAAGAGAACCGCATACTCGAAGAAAATCGAATGAAGGTAGGCGAGTTGAATGGAAAGATTGTGCTTTTGAGTATGCAGAACAAAACCTTATCGGGGTTGTTGAAAGAACTAGGCGGAGAGTTAACAGTCGGACCATCTTCTGAACAGTATATATCTGCTTTTCGATTATTGCTTGCTATCAAAGAGGGAACATTAAGAGGTAAGTTGTCTGATGGAGAACGCTATAAATTGTTTAGTCTGTTTGATTTACTCTATGCTGATTACGTTACCCGATTGCTTGACAAAGCTCCTTTATTGACGAAACGTGATCTTGAAATCTGTTGCTTCCTTAAATTTGGGCTGACTAATGAAGAGTTGGCTCGTATTTTCCAGACCTCTTCCGACTCGGTAACCAAGGCGAAGGGGAGACTAAAAGGCCGGTTAGGCATTTCTTCACAAGAAGATTTAAATGCATTTTTAAGGGACTTTTGATAAATAAAAAATGAATTGTCCGGGTCAATAACAGAATCAAAATATGTATTTTATTGAATTTTAGATCTTTACGATGAATCAGACACACTGATTTTGTCCGGGTGACTTTTTTTGTGTTTTCAGATGCATGCCGTACTTTTGACCTAACAAAAACCAAATAGCTATATGAAAAATCCTAATGAATTATCTGCTACCTCTTCATGGAGAGGTAACGAATTGCAGTTGATAGAACAGAAAGCCAACATTGTTGTCGGAGTAGCTAATTCTCGTACGCGGTTAAGGATAGGAGTTCTATTAAGTAAATATTCAGAGTATCAGGTGGATTATATATCCTCCGAGAGTGAAACAGGTAAACTGATTGAAGAAGCCGATCTAATAATTGGAGCGGGGATTACTGCCTATGAAGGGGTGTTACGCCGGAAACCGGTGATTGTAGTGGGGGATTATGGTCTTGGAGGCTTGGTCACTCCGGATACATTCCGTAAGCATTATAACAATCGGTTTAGAGGAAAGATTAATGGTGCAAGAGGTGAATCTTTCTCATTGGAGAATTTAGAAAAAGAAATTCATAAAGGTTTTAATTTGACTTTTCAAGAATTGCAAATGATGTCAAACCAAACCATAACTTTGCAAAACATCTAAATATCTGAATTCCTTAATTTAATAGTTTGATGCATAAAACTGGTTAGGAGTGTGGGGGTGCGTGAGCATCCCCATATTCATTTTAGGTATAATACACAGATTACCGGTCTTGATCTTCGTTTTTCACCATTCCCTTATGTTGCTCCGGGAGGGCACTTTCAACAGCTGCGTATGCCTCTGCCATGGTTGCCTTGATATTTTCCATGCCTTTTCCTTTGGGAGGAATAGGGTCGTGAATAGTCAGAATCATGCGATGGCGATGTATCCATTTGCCTGTGCGTGGAAGGATTTCAAATGAGCCATCGATAGTGACAGGTACCACTGCCAACTGTAAATCATCCGCCAATTGGAAAGCCCCTTTTTTAAAATATCCCATGTGTCCGGTAAAAGTGCGTGCACCTTCGGGAAAGACCACCAGAGAAACTCCGTCTTTCAACGAGTCTTTTGCCTGCCGGATGGTTTCCAAAACCTTCTTCGGGCCGGAACGGTCTACAAAGATATGTCCTGCGCTTTCACAGGCTTTTCCGACGAATGGCAATTTACGCAGACTTTTTTTCATCATCCATTTAAAGTTTCTTCCAATGAAGCCGTAGATGAGGAAAATATCAAATGACCCCTGATGGTTAGGTACAAAAATATAGGAAGTTTTGTCATGCAGCTTTTCGCGCCCCTCAATCTTCACGGGAATCAACAGGAACAGACAAATTAATTGTGACCATATCTTTCCCGGATAATATCCCCAGAAGTGGGCTCCTCCCAAGAGGGAACCTACAATAGTGACGATTGCCGTAAGGATGGTCAGCACTAATAAAATAGGCAAAGCGATGCAAATCTGATAAATATAATACAGTATCTTCATAGGGTTGGATTTTTATCCTGCAAATATACATGATTATTGGTAAAAAAGAGAGGCAGATGCGAGATAATCTTTCCGATTGTGTTATTTTTGCCTCTTGTTAGTAGAGATAGTTATAAAATTATGATACGTATATTACATACTGCCGACTGGCATTTGGGACAAACCTTTTTTGGATATGATCGCACGGGAGAACATGAGGTATTCCTGAATTGGCTGGCAGAAGAAATTCGTCAGAAAGAGATTGATGCATTGATTATAGCCGGAGATGTTTTTGATGTTTCCAACCCTTCCGCTGCATCCCAAAGCATGTATTATCAGTTTATTTATCGGGTGACAGTGGAGAATCCGAATCTGCAAATTGTCATTGTAGCCGGCAATCATGATTCGGCAGCACGTCTGGAAGCTCCTTTGCCTCTGTTGCAGGCTATGCGGACAGAAGTCAGAGGGGTAGTGCGTAAACTTGAAGGTGGAGAAATTGATTATGACCATTTGATCGTGGAACTGAAGAACCGGAAAGGGGAAGTGGAACTGCTTTGCATGGCTGTCCCTTTTTTGCGCCAGGGGGATTATCCGGTCGTGCAGACGGAAGGCAACCTGTACGCGGAGGGAGTTCGCGAACTATATTCGCAGCTTCTGCAAAGGCTATGGAAGCAAAGGACAGCGAATCAGTCGATTCTTGCCATCGGTCATTTGCAGGCTACAGGATCGGAGATTGCAGAAAAAGATTATAGTGAACGTACTGTGATTGGTGGTCTGGAATGTGTATCGCCGGAAGCTTTTTCCGAACAGATAGCGTATACGGCATTGGGGCATATACATAAAGCGCAGCGAGTGTCGGGAAGGGAGAATGTGAGATATGCAGGAAGTCCTATTCCGATGTCTTTTGCAGAGAAACATTATCATCATGGAGTCGTGATGGTGACTTTTGACGGAGGTTGTGCAGTGGACATTGAACGGTTGGAATGCCCGAAATTAATCCCTTTAGTGAGTGTGCCGAATGGAGAGCCCGCCTTGCCGGAAGTGGTGTTGGAAGCCTTGAAAGAATTGCCGGAGACAAAGGATGTAGCTCCTTATTTAGAAGTGAAGGTACTGCTGGAGGAGCCGGAACCTATGCTTCGGCAGGAGATTGAGGAGGCATTGGCAGATAAAAATTATCGATTGGCACGCATTGTGTCTACCTATCGCACCGATGTAGAAAATAAGGAGAAAGAAAACGAGAACTGGAAGAGAGGATTGCAGGAGATGTCTCCCTTACAGATTGCGCAGTCTGCCTTTGAAAAGATTTATCAGGTGGAAATGCCTGCCGAACTGACAGGTTTGTTTCAGGAAGCCTATTGGGCTGCTACTCATAAAGAAGAGGAGGAAGAAGAATGAAAATACTGGCTATACGATTGAAGAATCTGACTTCGATAGAAGGGACAGTAGAAGTCGATTTTACAGCAGAACCATTACACTCTGCAGGTATATTTGCCATATCAGGACCTACGGGTGCCGGTAAGTCTACTTTACTAGATGCTTTATGTCTGGCACTGTATGATAAAGCTCCCCGTTTCGCAACTTCGGTGGAAAGTGTGAATCTGGCAGATGTAGGAGACAATCAGATAAATCAATCCGATGTAAGAAATTTATTGCGCCGGGGGACCAGCGACGGCTATGCGGAAGTCGATTTCTTAGGCATTGACGGACGGCGTTACCGTTCTCGCTGGTCGGTACGGCGGACAAGAAATAAGATAAGCGGTTCTTTGCAGCCACAAACGCTGGAGGTGAAAGAACTGGATACGGAGAAAGAATTCCAGGGTACCAAAAAAGAGTTGTTGATTCAGTTGGTGGAGTTGGTGGGGTTGACGTATGAGCAGTTTACCCGTACCGTATTATTGGCGCAGAATGATTTTGCAACATTCCTGAAATCGAAAGGAGCGGCCAAAGCGGAGTTGCTTGAGAAGTTGACGGGAACCGGTGTTTATTCCCGGATTTCTCAAGAAGTCTATGCCCGGAATAAGGCGGCACAGGAAGAAGTCACTTTGATTCAGAATCGAATGAATGTGATCGAATTGATGCCGGAAGAAGAATTGCTTGCTTTACAAAAAGAGAAAGAGTTGTTGGCCGAAAAGCGTGTGACAGGAATCAAACTGCTGGCAGAGCAGAATGAACAACTGAATGTGGTTCGTTCATTAAAAATGCAAGAAGATCTTTGGAAGAAGAAGCAACAGGAAGAACAGGAGGAGCAAGCAAGATTGAAAATGTTACAGGGCGCATTGGCTTCACAAGAAGAAGGATTGGTGCATTTCAAGGCACAATGGGAAGCCATACAGCCGGACTTGAAGAAAGCCCGTCAGTTGGATGTACAGATACAGTCACAGCAGGACAGTTACACACAATCGAAACAGATGTTACAGTCCGCTAATAAACAGGTGTCGGAGCAGGAACAAAAAATGCGGATGGCTACGGAGCAGTTGCAGGTTTCTTATTCTTCTCTGAATCGTTTGCTGAATCATGTAGGAATAGAAGAAGCGTTGCAGCTAGAACAGGTGGAAGAAATTCTACGGCAGGAAGCAGACAAACTGACAGCCGGGATAAACACGAATGAAGAGCGGTTGTTGCGATTAAACTCTTTCGGATATCCGTTATTGACCGAAGAACAGATGAAGTTGCAAAAAGAGCTGACACGCCAACAGAATATCCGGCAATTGACGGAAACGCAGACGAAAACAAAGGCAGAAATAGAACGGTTGGAGAAAGAAACAACTGATTGCCTAAAACAATTGACGGAACAAGAAACCGCATTGAAAGTAACTCAACGCCTTTACGAGAATGTACGTATGGCAGTGGGAAAAGACGTGAAAGCATTGCGTCAGCAATTGCAGGAGGGGGAAGCTTGTCCGGTTTGCGGTAGTACGGCGCATCCTTACCATCAGGAACAGGAGGTAGTAGATACTCTTTTCCGGAGTATAGAACAGGAATATAATGCAGCAGTAGCAAACTGTCAACAGAACAATAACCGGAGCATTGTTTTGCAACGTGATTGGACGCATCAGAAGATGGTGGACGGACAGATTGGAGAACAGTTGGCGGCATTGTATAAAGCTGGGATCGATGCTGGTAACGAAGAGCAGATACAACATCGTTTGACGGAACTGGCAGAACGTATTTTAGAATATCGTAATCTTTATGCAGAATGGCAACGCAGCGATGAAGAAATTAAAAAGATGCGTGCGCATTGTGAAGCTCTTCGTGAGAATGTATCTCTTTGTCGCCTGGCGATGCAGAAAGTATCGTCTGCTAAAGAACAGTTGTTATTACTGCAGAATACTGCTTCAGCCGAACAAAAGAGATTTGAAGTTATAGAGAAAGCGTTGAATGTGCTCCGTCAGGAACGTTCGCAACTATTGAAAGGAAAAAGTGCGGATGAAGCGGAGGCGGTCGTTGCAAAAAGAGAAAAAGAGCTGAATTTGGCTTTGGAGAAAGCACGCAAAGAGGTAGAGGCTGTGCACAATCGCCTTTCTGGTCTGCAAGGAGAGATGAAGCAAATTACGCTGGCTATCGGAGAATTGCAGGAACAGTATAAAAAGATTGAGTCTCCCGAACAACTTCCCGAAATAATAAAGAAACAACAAGAGGAAAATCTGAATACCGAACGTGCTCTTTCTACTATGGAAGCCCGTCTGCTACAACAAGCAAAGAATAAGCTAACTGTGGAGCAGATTGCGAAGGAGCTGGCAGAGAAACAGACGATTGCCGAACGTTGGGCGAAACTTAATAAACTGATAGGCAGTGCGGACGGAGCGAAATTTAAAGTGATAGCTCAAAGTTACACTTTGAATTTACTGTTGCTTCATGCCAATAAACATTTATCCTACCTTTCTAAACGCTATAAGTTGCAACAGGTTCCCGACACGTTGGCGCTTCAAGTGATAGATTGTGATATGTGTGATGAAATACGGACTGTGTACTCTCTTTCCGGTGGTGAATCATTCCTGATATCTTTGGCGTTGGCTTTGGGCTTGTCTTCCTTATCAAGCAATAACCTGAAAGTAGAATCTCTATTTATTGATGAAGGATTCGGCTCTTTGGATGCGGAAAGCCTGCGTACGGCAATGGAAGCATTGGAACAATTACAGATGCAGGGACGGAAAATCGGAGTTATTTCTCACGTACAGGAGATGAGTGAACGAATTTCTGTTCAGGTGCAAATGCATAAGAAAGTGAATGGAAAGAGTGTGCTTACCGTTGTAGGGTAAGCACATCCATTATCTCCTTTTACATTAATTCGTTCAATTCGCTTAAATTCTTCTTTATTTCGTGGATGCGATTTAAGAACTTCTTGCGGTAAATCCATAAAATCAATCCTAGTCCTCCGCCCCATAACAGGATAAAGAAGGCTATCATGCCTATTCCATATTGCCACACTTGCCAGTAGATAAATGAGAGTACAGCCAGTACCAAGAGGAAAGCAATGGCAATCAGCCGTTCTCTGATGGTCCATCGGTGTATACGGTTCACGCGGCTGATTACCTCTACCAGAGGCATCTCGTCTATTTGAGTCCGTTGGAGAAAGCGGGTGGTGACGATGTCCCAGCAAAGTGCGGGAATCCATGCGAAAATGATAATGATGTAGATCGGGTTCAATCTGTTGTGCAACAACACCTCCGCTAAAAACAAGATCAATATCGGCAAAGAAATCAGAATAAGCTTGATGTTCAGGCTGGCAATGGCATGGATACCTTTGTCTGCATGCCTTATCAGCTTTTCAAGCTCTTCTTCTTTGATGAACTCTTTATCTTTCAAGTGTTCATCCAGGGCATTCCAAGATTTTTTCAGTTCTTCCAGTTCCATATATCTTATTCCTCCTTTTTCATTCTTTTAAGTTTGTCTTTGATACGGCTTAGTTTAGTCGCTACATTGGTAACCGTTAGTCCGGTAATTTCTGCTATTTCTTCATAACTTTTGTCTTCGAGATAGAGCAGGATAATTGATTTGTCTAGTTGTCCCAGCTGGTTAATCATCTGATAAAGCTGTTTCAGCATTTCGTTGATCGGGTCGTGTGCTTCTATGGTCCAGTCAGTATCTTTGGTGAGACTGACAATTTCCGGTACATTCTTTTCTTTACGATAAAAACTGATACAAGTGTTGAGGGCAATACGATAAATCCATGTAGATACTTTACATTCTTTTCTGAATTTAGGATAGGCTTTCCAAAGATTCAGTAGCACATCCTGATAAAGGTCATTGAGCGGAGCATTGGGGTTGGCGTACAGATAGCACACTTTGTAGATCACCCGTTCATATTCGCGGATTACCGACAAGAACTCTTGCTCAATAGGAGGATTGGCTTCTGTTGTTTGTTCTCTCATGAAGTCTATGATTGCTTTTCTGGTTAGTTAGTCGTGAGAAAAGGAGAAAAATCACAGGAGAATGATGATTATTGAAGATTCGCTGCCAGAAACTTGCGCATCTCTTCGATGCTTTTTCCCCGGCGGCGGGTATAATCTTCGAGTTGGTCTTCTCCAATCTTTCCTACAGAGAAATATTCGGAAGCCGGATGTGAAAACATAAGTCCGCAAACAGAAGCGTGCGGATACATGGCCCCGTTTTCAGTCAATGAAATACCTATCTGTTTCATGTCCAGCAGTTCATCCAACAGGAAGTTGACAGACTGATCTGGTAAAGACGGGTAGCCGACGGCAGGGCGAATACCTTGATATTTCTCGACCAATAAATCCGCTATGCCCAGATTTTCTTCTTTGGCATATCCCCATGCTTCTTTTCGTACATACTCATGCATCTTTTCTGTTGCAGCTTCTGCCAGTCGGTCGGAGAGGGTTTGGACAAGTAAGTGTTTATATGGATCCTGTTCATACAGTCCTTCCATGTCCGCATCAATAGAAGAAGCAAAAGCACCGATGGTGTCGGGGATACCGGAAGAAAGAGGACGAATAAAGTCGCTTAGACAAAGGAAAGGACTTCCATCTCTTTTGGGCGTCTGCTGACGCAGTAAAGGAAAGGTGACGAATTGGTCTTTTTCTTTCTCAATAATTAGATTATCTCCGTCAGAATTTGCTTTACAGAGCTTGAATAGGGTCTTTACCTCATAATCCCGGTCGAGTAGATCAAGCATCCGGTTGGCTTCTTTAAATAACTGCATGGCTTCGGAAGCCTTGCTACGCTCTTCTTCTGGAAAAGTTGTCAGCCACGAAGCACGGCAGACATCACATCCGTGAATGTTAGCAATGGCTGCAAAACGTGGCTGGAAACCCCATGCATGGAAAAAGTAAATCCAGTTGATGTAAGGGGTAACTGTGTGTATTTTATAAGATAGAATCATAATTTATACAATTAAATGGGAATTTATCGGTTAAATGAGAATTTTGCAGTTAGGCTGAAAGCCTTACAATTATATATTTATTGGAGTGCCCTGAAAGGGCTTAATTATATAGCGTAGGGCAACGCCCTACGTAAAAACGACAATCTGAATTTGCGCCCTGAAAGGGCATAATTGTATACAGTTCCGCCCTTTCAGGGCTTGTGGCTGGTGTGTTTTTTTCGTAGGGCGTTGCCCTACGCTATATAATTAAGCCCTTTCAGGGCACCC
>JBKVKY010000003.1:260463-288846 GCA_046986985.1 Bacteroides xylanisolvens
TGCCCTACGCTATATAATTAAGCCCTTTCAGGGCACTCCGCAAAATTATCATTTATCGTTCGAAGAACAATTCTTGTCCGCGATAAGTCTCGTCTATTTCTCCGTTGTTATATAACAGATGTCCGTTTACAAATGTTTTCTCTACTTTCCAGTCGAATGTGTGTCCCTCTAATGGACTCCATTTACATTTGCTTAGAATACAATCAGTTGTTACAGTCCATTCGCTTCCGGGGCGGACTAATACCAGGTCAGCCTGATAGCCTTTGCGGATGAATCCCCTGTCTGGTATCTCATACATCTGTGCAGGAGCATGAGCCATTTTTTCTACTACTTTTTCGATAGTAAACACTCCTTTATCTGCCAACTCCAGCATGCTGACTAGCGAGAACTGAATCATCGGCATCCCGGACATTGCCTTTAATGCACCTCCTTCTTTTTCACTAAGCAAGTGTGGGGCATGGTCGGTTGCGATGGCATCAATCAGACCGCTGTTGACAGCCTCTTGCAAAGCTTTCCGGTCTTGCGCTGTCTTAATGGCAGGGTTGCATTTGATGCGGGCACCCAATGTCTGATAATCTTCTTCCGTAAAGAGTAGATGGGAAACGCAGGCTTCTGCCGTAATTTTTTTTTGTGCCAGAGGAACGTTGGAAAACAGACTCAACTCTTTAGCGGTGGAAATATGCATGATGTGCAGGCGGGCATTTGTTTCCCGTGCCAGTTGCACAGCCAGCTCGGACGAACGATAGCAAGCCTCTTCCGAACGGAGAAGCGGATGAAGAGCCAGAGGTACATTGTCTCCGTATTCTTTCTTGTATTTATCCGTATTTTCTTTGATAATTCCCTGGTCTTCGCAATGGGCGGCGATGAGCAGATCGGTTCCACCGAATATATTACGCAAGCTGGCCATCCGGTCTACCAGCATATTGCCGGTGCTTGAACCCATAAATAACTTCACGCCACAAACCCGGTGTTTATCCAGTTGCGCAAACTGGGTATAGTTATTATTCGTTGCTCCGAAATAGCAGGAATAGTTGACTGCTGATTTCTCGCCTAGTAGGATGAATTTCTCTTCCAAAGCCTCCAGCGTCGTAGTCTGCGGGTTTGTATTGGGCATGTCCATGATGGAAGTGACACCTCCTGCTGCAGCGGCATGGCTTTCTGTGGTAATATCAGCTTTATGAGTCAGTCCGGGATCGCGGAAATGAACATGTTCGTCGATGGCACCCGGCAGGAGATAACACCCGCTCGCGTCAATGACTTCGTCACAAGGGGCAGTTGCTTTTTCTTCACCCACCAATATTTCGGCTATCTTTTCATTTTCAATGACTACTGAACCCAGTACTTTTCTTCCTTCGTTAACAATAACGGCGTTTTGAATCAGTGTACGTTTCATGACTTTTGCGGGAATTTATGGAACCAACTATTTACTTTTAATTTAATCACACCAAATATGGCCTCTCCAAAGATGCTGCTATTCATCTTGGAAGTCCCTAGTTCACGATTAATGAAAATCACGGGAACTTCGATGATTTTAAAACCACATTTGTAAGCGGTGAATTTCATTTCAATCTGAAAAGCATATCCCTTAAAACGGATATGATCCAAATCAATCATTTCCAGTACCTGACGGCGGTAGCAGACAAATCCGGCAGTCGTGTCGTGTACGGGTATTCCTGTGATGAACCGCACATATTTGGAGGCAAAGTACGACATCAATACCCGTCCCATCGGCCAGTTCACTACATTCACTCCGCTGATGTAGCGGGAGCCGATGGATACATCTCCACCCTGTTCCGAACAAGCCTGATACAAACGGGGCAAATCGTTCGGATTATGACTGAAGTCGGCATCCATTTCAAAGATATACTCGTATGCGTGTTCCAGTGCCCATTTAAATCCGGTAATATAGGCAGTGCCCAATCCCAGTTTCCCTTTACGCTCAATCATAAAAAGCCGTTCGGGAAATTCTTGTTGCAAGGTTTTTACGATGGTTGCCGTTCCGTCCGGAGAGCCGTCTTCTATTACCAGAATATGGAATACTTTGGGAAGGCCGAATACGGCACGGATGATATTTTCTATGTTCTCCCGTTCATTATAGGTAGGGATAATTACAATGCTATCCGATGTCTGCATATAGATACTATAAAATTTAAAACAAAAGTAGTTCTTTTCCTTTAGTTATAGCCGAACTAAGGAAAATTTAACGTGAAGAGCAGAATGCAATCTTTTGTTTCTTGGTGTGAAACGGTTTGTTCCTCGGTGTGAAACAAGTTGTTTCTCGGTGTGGAACACTTTGTTTCTCGGTGAGAAACTTTGGGGGGATGAAAACTTTCCCACACTTATGTCTGTCCTGCGATTCTTTTTTGTAATTTTGCGGGGAAATTTTATAGGTATGACAATAACTGAATTGCAACAACAATATGCTGCCCACCCCAATATGGCAGTAATGAAACGCTTGTTGAAGGACACTTCTGTTCAGACTGTTTTTTGCGGAGGACTGTGTGCATCTGCTGCTTCTCTTTTTTCTTCTGTATTGGTACAAGAGGGTGGTTGTCCGTTTGTCTTTATTTTAGGTGATCTTGAAGAAGCCGGATATTTTTATCATGACTTGACGCAGATATTGGGGACGGAAAAGGTGTTATTCTTTCCATCTTCATTCCGTCGCTCTATTAAATATGGGCAAAAAGACGCAGCCAATGAGATTCTGCGCACGGAAGTACTTAGCCGTTTGCAAAAAGGGGAGGAGGGACTATGTATCGTTACGTACCCGGATGCATTGGCAGAGAAAGTAGTGTCGCGAAAGGAATTGAGCGATAAAACCCTGAAACTGAATGTAGGGGAGAAAGTGGATACCACGTTTATCACTGATGTGTTGCATAGTTATGGCTTCGAATATGTAGATTATGTATATGAACCGGGACAATACGCTGTTCGCGGTAGCATTATCGACGTTTTCTCTTTTGCTTCGGAATATCCTTATCGTATTGATTTCTTTGGTGATGAAGTAGAAAGTATCCGTACCTTTGAAGTTGAGTCCCAATTATCCCGCGAGAAGAAAAGTGGAGTGTCTATTGTTCCCGATTTAGCAGTGACAGGAGACGTGACAACTTCCTTTTTGGATTTTATCCCGAAAGATACTACTCTGGCAATGCGCGATTTTCTTTGGTTGCGTGAACGAATCCAGGTGGTGCATGATGAAGCGTTGACTCCCCAGGCAATAGCTGTCCAGGAAGCCGCAGAGAATGGAGGTATTACATTGGAGGGAAAATTGATAGACGGCAGTGAATTTACTGTACGAGCACTCGATTTCCGTCGATTGGAATTTGGTAACAAACCAACCGGAACGCCGAATGCCAGTGTTACTTTCAATACATCTGCCCAACCCATCTTTCATAAGAATTTCGATTTGGTAGCTTCTTCTTTCAAAGATTATTTGGAAAAAGGTTATTCGCTATATATCTGTAGTGACAGTATGAAGCAGACAGATCGTATCAAGGCTATTTTTGAAGATCGGGGCGATCAGATTAATTTTACTCCCGTAGAGCGTACCATACACGAAGGGTTTGTAGATAACACACTGCGATTTTGTATCTTCACAGATCATCAGCTGTTTGACCGTTTCCATAAATATAATCTGAAAAGTGATAAAGCTCGTTCGGGGAAAGTGGCACTATCTTTAAAAGAACTGAACCAGTTTACTCCGGGGGATTATGTGGTGCATACCGATCATGGTATCGGACGTTTTTCCGGTTTGGTGCGTATACCGAATGGTGATACTACGCAGGAAGTTTTGAAACTGGTGTTTCAGAATGAAGATGTAGTGTTCGTTTCCATTCATTCCCTGCATAAAGTTTCCAAATACAAAGGTAAGGAGGGAGAGGCTCCCCGACTTAACAAATTAGGTACAGGGGCATGGGAGAAACTGAAAGAACGTACGAAGAGCAAAATCAAGGATATAGCCCGCGATTTGATAAAATTGTATTCGCAGCGTCGTCAGGAAAAAGGGTTTTCTTATAGTCCCGATAGTTTCTTGCAGCGTGAGTTGGAAGCATCCTTTATTTATGAAGATACACCGGATCAGAGTAAGGCGACGATTGATGTCAAAGCGGATATGGAAAGTGACCGCCCGATGGACCGTCTGGTCTGTGGAGATGTAGGATTTGGAAAAACAGAAGTTGCAATCCGTGCCGCTTTCAAAGCTGTTGCCGATAATAAACAAGTGGCCGTTCTGGTTCCGACAACGGTGCTTGCTTACCAGCATTTTCAAACATTCCGCGAACGTCTGAAAGGACTGCCATGCCGGGTGGAATATTTAAGTCGCGCACGTACTGCCGCACAAACCAAAGCTGTATTGAAAGGACTGAAGGATGGAGATGTCGGTATTCTGATAGGTACCCACCGTATCTTAGGCAAGGATGTTCAGTTTAAAGACTTGGGACTGCTGATTGTTGACGAAGAGCAGAAATTCGGAGTTTCCGTAAAAGAAAAGCTGCGTCAATTGAAAGTGAATGTAGATACACTGACAATGACTGCTACTCCGATTCCCCGTACCCTTCAATTTTCGTTGATGGGCGCGCGTGATTTGAGCGTGATTTCCACTCCGCCGCCTAACCGCTATCCGATTCAGACCGAAGTGCATACTTTTAATGAAGAAGTGATAACGGATGCCATCAATTTTGAGATGAGCCGCAACGGGCAGGTCTTTTTCGTCAATAACCGGATTGCGAACTTGCCGGAACTGAAAGCAATGATAGAGCGGCATATTCCGGATTGCCGTGTAGCAATCGGACACGGACAGATGGAACCGACAGAACTGGAGAAAATTATTCTGGATTTTGTCAACTATGACTATGACGTGCTCTTGGCAACCACAATCATCGAAAGTGGTATCGATATTCCGAATGCAAATACCATCATTATCAATCAGGCGCAAAACTTCGGCTTGAGTGACCTCCATCAGATGCGTGGACGGGTAGGGCGTAGTAACAAGAAAGCATTTTGTTATCTGTTGGCTCCTCCGTTGAGCAGTCTGACCACCGAAGGGAGACGACGTCTTCAAGCGATTGAAAACTTTAGTGATTTGGGAAGTGGTATTCATATTGCCATGCAGGATTTGGACATTCGTGGAGCCGGAAATTTGCTCGGAGCCGAGCAAAGTGGCTTTGTCGCTGATTTGGGATATGAAACATATCAGAAGATTCTGACTGAAGCTGTCCATGAGTTGAAAACAGATGAATTTGCAGAACTGTATGCTGATGAAATAAAAGGTGAAGGACAAATTAGTGGAGAAGAATTTGTAGAGGAGTGTCAGGTAGAAAGTGACCTCGAACTTTTATTGCCGGCCAACTACGTAACCGGCAGCAGCGAACGTATGTTGCTCTATCGTGAACTGGATGGACTGACATTGGATAAGGATGTGGAGGCTTTCCGCTCCCGCTTGGAAGACCGCTTCGGTCCGGTTCCCCGGGAAACGGAAGAATTACTCCGCATTGTTCCTTTACGCCGTTTGTCAGCTCGTTTGGGAGCAGAGAAGATTTTCCTGAAGGGCGGACGAATGACCTTGTTCTTTGTTTCCAATCCGGATAGTCCGTTCTATCAAAGTAAGGCTTTCGGTAAAGTGATAGACTATATGATGAAGTATACTCGGCGCTGTGATCTGCGTGAGCAGAATGGCAGACGGAGTATGTTGATTAAAAATGTAACTAATGTGGAGACGGCAGTCAGTGTGTTGCAGGAGATTGTGGCCTTGCCGGTGAAAGAAGAATAAATGAGTGGTTTATGCATGGTAATGATGTGAATCAGTAATTGAATTAGAGTAAAAACCTACGAAAAGGAATATATTTTTTAGACACGGATTATGCGGATAAATATAGCTGTGCAACTTAAAAAAACGTATAATCCGCGTAATCTGTGTCTAATCCCTAATTTGAAATTTCACTCTATCTTTTTCCTTTCCCTCTCTCCGTGTCCTTTCCTTTTCCGTATAATTTGTCTATTAGGTCAGAACGTCCGATACGTCTCAACTCATTGATGATATTTCTCCTTTCTTCCGGCTTATACCAGAAGAAGAACTGTCGTTGTGCTAGTTTCTCCCGTTGGGTTTTAGCACTGAATATCGGTTCTAACGTGTATGGATGAAATCCGGTATACCAGGTTTCGGTGGCTACTGTCATCGGAGTGGGAGTGAAGTCCTGCACTTGTTCCAGGTGGAAGTCCAGACGTTTAGTGATAACGGCAAGTTCCGCCATATCTTCTTCTTTGCATCCGGGATGCGAGGAAATGAAATACGGAATCAGTTGTTGACGTAGATTCTCTTCCCGGTTGATACGGTCGAATATCCTCTTGAATGTTTCAAATTGCTCGAAAGAAGGTTTGCGCATCACAGATAATACCCGGTCACTGGTATGCTCCGGAGCTACTTTCAGCCGACCACTTACGTGATTGATAATCAATTCACGGGTATACTCGGCAGTGCTGCGGTTGATCGCTTCATCTTTACTTTGATGAAGTAACAGGTCATAGCGTACTCCGCTACCGATAAACGATTTTTTTATTCCGGGCAAGGCATCCACTGCACGGTAAATATCCAGCAAAGGGCGATGGTCGGTATTTAGATTCGGGCAAACTTTCGGATGGATACATGACGGTCGTTTGCACTTCTTGCAAATAGCTTCGTCTTTTCCTTTCATCTGATACATATTAGCGGAAGGACCACCCAAATCGCTTAAATATCCTTTGAAATCGGGTAACTGGATGACCTCTTTCACCTCTTTCAGTATAGACTCTTTGCTACGGCTGACGATAAACTTTCCCTGATGAGCAGAAATGGTGCAGAAGGCACAACCGCCGAAACATCCCCGGTGAATGTTGATGGAAAACTTAATCATATCGTATGCCGGAATCCGTTTCCCTTTATATTTAGGATGAGGCAGCCGGGTATATGGTAAATCAAACGAACGATCGAGATCTTCCTGGCTCATCGGAGGATATGGAGGATTGACTACTACTATCTTGTTTCCGACGGCTTGCGTGATTCGGGAAGCCGAATATTTGTTAGATTCTTCTTCGATATGCCGGAAATTACTAGCCTGTTTCTTTTTATCTGCCAGACATTCTTCGTGCGAATAAAGTGGAAGGTCATCTTCGGCAGAGGTCCATTCTGTTGCACGACAAAGATAGGCTGTTTGAGGAACTGATCCGATGATTGTTCTGAATTTACTGCTTGTCAGTACTGGCTCTTCAGCAGTAAGCAGACTTTTCATATTCTTCACCAGGTCTGGAAGTGGTTTTTCTCCCATTCCGTAAATGAGCAGGTCGGCACCGCTGTCGCATAAAATGCTCTTTTGCACTTTGTCCTGCCAATAATCGTAATGACTTAACCGTCTTAAACTGGCTTCGATTCCTCCGATAACTACGGGAACATCCGGATAAAGTTTCTTTAGTATCTGGCTATAAACCGTAGAAGGATATTCCGGACGCATATCCGGACGACCGTCCGGGGTATATGCATCTTCGCTGCGCAATCGTTTGTTGGCTGTGTATTTATTTACCATTGAGTCCATACATCCACCGGAGATACCGAAGAATAGCCGTGGGCGTCCCAACTTCTTGAAGTCACGCAGGTCGTCACGCCAGTTGGGCTGGGGTACAATGGCTATTTTCAAACCTTCCGCTTCAAGAATCCGTCCAATAACGGCAGCACCAAAAGAAGGGTGATCCACATAGGCGTCAGCACTGAATAGAATGACATCCAATTCATTCCATCCGCGAAGTTCTACTTCTTTCTTGGTAGTAGGTAACCAGTCAGTCAATCGATATTCTTTCATGCTGCAAAGATACGGATAATAAAAAACATCCCAATGATTTTTTTATTCATTGAGATGTTTAACTTCGATTATCGGGATGTTTTGCTTCAATCATTGAGATGTTTTTTTATAAAGTCGGAGATTTTTAGAAATAGTTGCATAATGGCGACACACCGCTTGAATTCAGCGAATTAATGGGATTGTATTTCACTTCCATTTGAAAAACGACGCTACAAAAAGCACATTTGAGCATGAGTTACGTTACCTAATCGTTACCTTGTCCAAGTCTATAAAACAGACAATATAAGCGGTTATTTTTCAATTGTTTGCATTATTCTTCATAGCTTAAAACAACTCGATAAATAGTAATTTTGTAACAAAAATAATCGAGTTATGAGGAGTACCTTTCGAGTTCTGTTCTACACCAAGAACCAGGCCATAAAAAATGGCCGTGTCCCTGTCATGGGGCGTATTACCGTCAACGGAACGACGGTGAGTTTCAGCTGCAAGCGTGATGTTCCCCTTGCCCTTTGGGATGCCAAAGGCAACTGTGCCAAAGGCAAATCCGAGGAGGCAAGACGGCTGAACCGGGAGCTGGAGAACATCAAGGCACAGATCGGCAAGCACTATCAATATCTCTCGGACCACGATTCGTTCCTGACAGCCAAGAATGTCTATGACCGCTATAACGGCTTTGGCGAGGAGATCCATTCGTTGATGGAGATCTTCAATATCCAGATCCGGGATTACAAACGGCAGATCGGCAAGACGAAAGCCCAAAGCACCTACCGGGGGTTGGTGGACGAATACAAGTGTCTGTCCTGTTACCTGAAGGACAAGTTGGGTACGGAGGATATCCCCCTGATGTCGCTGGACATGGATTTCATCAAGAACTATTACAACTGGATGCTTTCCGTGCGCGGGCTGGCCAAGTCAACGGCCTTCGAGCGCGTCAACACACTGAAATGGCTGATGTATCTGGCAATGGACGAGGGATGGATCCACAAGCACCCGTTCAAGAAGTTCGTGTGCAAGCCGGAATACAAGAAACGTCCTTTCCTCTCGGAGGAGGACCTGCAACGCGTTATCAGCGTCAAGCTGAGCTACAGGCGGCAGCAGGCCATCCGGGACATGTTTGTTTTCATGTGCTTCAGCGGCCTGGCCCATGTCGACCTGAAGGAACTTTCTTACCGGAATGTCCACACGGATTCGGACGGGAACACCTGGCTGGTTGGAAACCGCGTGAAGACCAAGGCGCCCTATGTTGTCAAGCTGCTCCCGATAGCCGTCGAGCTGATCGAGAAATACAGGGGGGTGAACGAATTCAAGGTTTCTCCGGACAGGGTGTTCCCCGTGGGGGAAATAGGGAGTATGGAGGACAGTCTGAAACGTATCGGCGAGAAGGCCGGCTGCAGTGTCCGCGTCAGCCCGCATGTCGGACGTCATACCTTTGCGACCCTGGCCCTGAGCAAGGGCATGCCGCTTGAAACCCTGCAGAAAGTCCTCGGGCACAAGACCATCATTTCCACGCAGGTTTACGCCGAGCTGATCAATCCAAAAATCGGTGAGGACACGGACAGGATGCGTGAGAAGATCGGCGGGATGTTCCGCCTGGCCAACTAAGAAGAAGGGATGCTTCACCGGACTCGCCGGATAAGCATCCCTTCTTCTTTTTCTTTACGACCGGTTATCCGGCGTATTGCCTGTAGTTCCGGTAGTTTTTCCGCAAGGTCTCGTACAGGGCACTCTCTGGATACAGTATTTTCCCTCCGATGGTGGTATAGGGTATAGCTCCTTCGTCACGCAGCGTCTGCAGGGTCCTTTTTGAGATGTGCAGCATTTCGCACACGTCTTCCCCCTGCAGGTAATGTTCGTCCGCGATGGCGGGACGTATCCTTGCCGTCGCCGCCTCCACCGATTTTCCGATCTTTTTCATCCATCCGGTCAGTTCCTTGAACTCCTCCGAATCTTTTGTAATGATTTCCGCCATTATTTCCTTCTTTTTTTAATGAGGCCTTCTTCCAATATTTGCCGGATATCCGCTTCCTTGTAAAAGCATTTTCCTCCGATGTTCGAATAAGGAACCAGTCCCCTGTCCCGATGGTTCTGCAGGCTTCTTTTGGAGATGCCGAGGGCCAGGCATACCTCCTGTGCGTCAAGTCACTTTTCCGGTGAGGACGGAGCGATTTTCTTTTGGAAGTCGGCCATCTGTACCGACAGCGTGCTGAGCTTTCTTTTTAGCTCCAGATACGCGTTCGTTTCAATAAGTGTCAGTTCCATAATCTTTTTTTATGATTTCGGGTGCAAGATAACGCAATTTTCCATGCGTGTACGGAACGCGTCAGCCATAGTCATGAAAAGTCGGCAATAGTCAGGGAGTCGGAAAACACGCCCTCCTTCTTTTGGGGGGCGTAATGAATCAATCGAACCTGTTTGCCCGGAATATCGGATTAATTTCCTATCTTTACCCCGGAAATATGAATTCATTCAGGAACGGGGATTAATCCGGTCCTGTTGATATATAGACATAACGTTCGCGGAACGCTCTTAAAACGGAAATCTGGCAAAATTTCAATCGGAATAGAGGCTTCTGCGTAAGGCTATGCTATGCATTGTCATAGCGTGGCTTCTACGCGGCAACTATTCAAAGGTTTTGCCAGAACCTCCGTTTTGGAGCCACGTAGGGTCACGCTTTTTTCATGACCCTACCGGAACCATTACGAAATAAAAAATATCCTATTCATATGGCGACGGTTCAGATCCTGGCTTTCATCACCCTTGACGGCTACCTTGCCCGCAGGAGTACATTTCCCGATTTGTGGGAACACCCCGAGAAATATGGCATCACCCGTATCCGGGAGACCGCCTTGTCCTGCCTTGGCCCTGATGTATCCTTCATGTCCCTGACGGAATGGAAACAGGGGCATTCCGGTGTATACCTTGCGGAAGCGGCTTTGGAGACGCTTCCTTTTACGGACAGCCTGCTCCGCTTTGACATGGCCGACGAGCTGGTCTTGTATGTCCTGCCCCGCTTCCAGGGGGAAGGCTTCCGCCTGTTCGAAGGATGCCCCGGATTTTCCTTATGGGAGCTGGCCGGGATGCGGAGTTTCGACAGGGATGTCTGCCGCCTGCATTACAGACGGGTCGCCGGCGGGTAACGGCTGTCTCTCTATCGGGATGTCCCTGAATGTCATCTCTATCCTGTAGTTCTCGTCCATTTTAAGGGATGCCTCATAGGGCTTTCCCTTCCTGCTGACAAAAGGCAGGAAATCCGTTTTCTTTCCTTCCAGCAGGCAAAGCATCTCTCCGTCGGTCAACTCCCTTGCGTTGAATGTCCTGAAAAGCAGGAACGCGCAGTCCGGGTCACCGCACCGGGCCACCTTCCGGTGAAGGGTCAGTGTCTCCATGCCGCATTTGGGACAGCGGTGTCGGGGCGGTCCGGGATGTTCGAACCGGACCGCCGAGAGTTCCTCCACGATCTGCCGCGCGTATTTTCCAACCTTTTGGATGAACACGTCCGCGTCCAGTTCTCCCCGCTCGATCTCCTGCAGGTCCTTTTCCCACCGGGCGGTCATTTCCGGATCGGCGATCAGCTTGTCCCTGACGGCCTTATACACCTCCAGCCCTTTCGGGGTAGGCAGCAGGCCGCATCCCTGTCTTTCGACATATCGGCGTGCGATGAGCAGTTCGATGACACCGGCCCTTGTGGAGGGGGTGCCGAGTCCGCACCGTTCCATTTCGGACAGCAGCGAGGCTTCCGTAAAGAGCGGTACGGGACATGTTTCCACGCTTCGGACGGATATGTCCGTTACCGGCAGCACCTCGTCCTGCCCCCAGGAGGGGAACATGGTGTCTTCTTCTTTCCCGGTCCCGTTATGAACGTTTTTCCATCCGGCATGCACCGTCCGGCGGTATCCGGCCTCGAACAGGATTCCCCCGCATTCGATACGGACATCCGCCTCTTCTTTGGTGTAGTCACCCGAAAAGGCTTCCAGCATCCTGCCTGCGACCATCCGGTAGAGGTTCTGCTCATCAAGCGGCAGTTTGCCGGGTATGTTTTCCGTTATGATGATGGCATGGTGTCCGGTCACCTTGTCGTCATCGGCGGCACGGGCGGACAGCACCCTGCCTTCCGGTGTCTCCGCATGACGTGCGAAACACGGGTCGTCTTTCAGAAGGGAAAGCAGTGCCGGCATATCCTCCGGCATGTCCTGCCGGATGTAGCGGCAGGAGGTACGCGGGTATGAGATGTATCCTCCCTCATACAGCCTCTGCAGGGCGGATGCCGTCTGTCCTGCCGTCAGCCCCATCCGGAGATTTGCCTCCTTCTGCAAGGAGGCCAGGTCATGCAAAAGCGGCGGTTCCTCCACCGTTTCCTTTCTCTCCGCATGTATTACCGTGGCCACACGCGATGCCGCGATCCGGTTCCGGGCGGCGACGGCCCCCAGCTGTTGCATGTATTTTTCCGGGCAGGTGAAAATAAGCTCTTTACCGTCCTTGAGGACCGACAGCTCCAGCCGGTAATAAGGTACGGCGTTGAAATCCCTGTTCTCCAGGTAACGGCGCGAGACAAGCGCGAGCACCGGTGTCTGTACCCGTCCGAGCGAGTGGTTCTTTTTTCCGGCTGCCATGCCGAGCGCGAGGCTTGCATTGTACCCGATGATCCGGTCGGCTTCCCGCCGTGCCCTGCCTGCCAGGTACAGACCTTCATAGAGACTGTCCGGTCTAAGGTCAAGGAACGCCTCGCGGATCGCCTTGTCCGTCAGTGAGGAAAGCCACAGACGTTCGGTTTTTCCTTTGAAGCCCAGATAATCATAAAGGTTGCGGGCGACCATCTGCCCCTCACGGGAGGTGTCCGTGGCCGTAACCGCCCCGTCCGCTTCCCGCAGCAGCCTGCGGATGACCTCCAGCTGCCTGACGGCCACGGGGGCATCCCGGAAACCGTCTTCCGTCCTTGTCCGGCGGACGGCGAGTCCGGAGGGGACTGCAAGGGGAAGCATCTCCCTTGTAAAAGGTCCTTCCATACAGGAAAATGGGGAAACCGGGGCCAGCAGGTGGCCGAACGTTCATGTGACGGCGTATCCGTTTCCGATGAGATACCCGTCTTCCATTTTGTCCGCGCCCAATATGCGGGCCAGTCTTTTAGCCACGAGGGGCTTTTCACAAATCACGACTTTCATTTTCTTACATTTTTATTGTCAGGTTATTATTTGTTGTTTATGGATTATCCTATTTGGGGACGTTTCTTCGACTTCCCGGCTCCTTTGGCGGGTTTCTCTCCGCTCCGGGCTTTCTTTGTTTTCCCGATCTTCTCGGAAAGCTGCGGCATATTCCCCATGCTTTCCGCAGGGGAGGGGAGTGTCCGGGCGGGAGGAATCCCCATAGGGACCATGTCATACCCTTTGGAGGTCATCTCCAGTCTCACATGGTCCATCGGCTTGAGATACAGGGTGGCTTTCCCGTCGGAGGTAAACTCGTAAAGGACCGTCTCCCTTCCGGCGAGGATGCTCTCGTAGTTCTGGTAGCAGAGGCTTTCCTGCGGGACACCGTTCTGTCGGAGCATCCCGCAGATCTCGTCGGGGCACAGTTTCCCGAACTTCCTGTCATGCGGAGAGGCGAATATATATTCGTAGGTGGACAGCAGCAGACTCTCCTGAAGCAGGCTCGGGCAGCGGTCATAAGTGGTCATCCGGTATATTTTCCTGGATATGTCCTTCAGCTGCCGGGAAAGGTCGCGGGGCTTGGAGGAAAGCGGTATGCTCCCCAGGCGGATGAGCGAGCGGTTGATGTCGCCTATGACGCCTCTTTCCCACCGGGCGAGCAGGTCCGCGCGGTTCTGCCGGAAATTCTCACGGAGAATCCCCGGAATTCCTCCGGTATTGAAGAACAGGCCGGCGCGCTTCCATAAGGATGGTTTCCTCAGGTTGGTGGCACTCCAGCGGATGACATTGAAACGGTAGCTTTCCATGAACTGCCGGAGCGGGTTCCGGTATGAGAAAATATCCTTTATGGTCTTTTGCAGTGCCTTGCGGTCGATGGTGCGTCTGCCGGCGTCGAGCAGCTCTTCGGGTGTGGGTGTTCCTGTTGTTTCCATTGCGGTTTATAATTGGGGTTTCACTTTTTGGGAGGCCGGTCCCTTTTGCTTGCGGGCCGGTTCCTTTTTCTTTTCACCGGAGGATGGGGGGATCATGCCCTTTTCCGGGCATTCCGCCATGGCCTGTATCCTTTCCGCATACTTGTCCGTCTTTTGGGGAACGGATGGCGTATCCCTGCGGATCCCTTCCCTTTTCAGGAGGAGTTCGGCGGCCGCCATGGACCTTTCCCGAAGGTCGTGCATCCTCTCCTTATAAGGGAAGTTGCGGTACAGTTCCCTTTCCCTTGCGAGCATGCGGAGTTCCTTCTCGATACCGGCGAACTCCTTCCTGTAACGGAACGGACCGTCCATATACAGGTGGGCGTATCCCTTCCGGGCGATATCCTGCAGGGTCATGATCTCCCGGTTGTTTGCGGAGAGCGCCAGGGAGTTGGCCCTCACGAAACGCTCCAGGTTCTCCGCCGTGGGCGACATGTCGAAAGATGCTGTCGGGAGATAGCGGGCAAGGATTTCCAGCGGGGGCCGGGAGGCGGGAAAATCCCGTCTGTTCTCCCGTGACATTTCCAGCAGCCTCCGGGAGGCTGTCTCGATCCGGTATATGGAAAGCGTTTTCATTCCTTCCCATGCGGCGGAATAGAAACGGTCCGCCATCTCCTGCAGCATCCCGCGCATACGCTCCGGGCCCTGCAGTCCGTCATTGAACACCCCGACACCCCGTTCCGTCTTCACGAGGGTAAGGCGGAACAGGGCTTTCTTCCCTTCCGAGGCCCTTTCCATGGCGGTCTCATAGGCCTCGTAGTTCCGGCAGCCGGGTGAAAGCCCTATCTCTTCGAGTGCGGTACGGTCTATCTCCCTTCCGTGCGCCCTCAGGTAGACGGCCCGTCTGAGCGGTACCGGTTTTCCTCCGGTTATTTCGCCATATCCGGAGATGAGCTTCCATATGTTTCCGGGGCGTTCCTCCCGGAGCTCCTCCCTTGTCGGAAGCATTCTTTCCGGCACTTCTTCCAGGGCCAGCAGCAGGTTATCCGGAACCTGCCCGTTTCCCTCCCTTATGGCTTTGTCGGCGGTATGCCCGATGAATTCCATGAAGGGATCCGTGCCTTTCGGCCTGTGCCGGACCACCATGAAGGATTTTATCCGGTTGTCCGGACACAGCTCCAGATAGAGGTTTCCGGACGTTTCCTTCCGGGGGTGTTTCCAAGACCTTTTCAGCCGTTCCAGCCACCATGCCATGCTATATCCGTCTTTTAGGGGTTCCATCTGTTTTCCTCCATCGGTTTGTCTTCTTTTTACCGGCAGGCGGACCGGCTCTGTGCCCGGTTTCCTTTTCCGCTATGGAAGGCGCGTATCCCCGTACCTTATATTCTGTTCTGAGAATTCTCTCCGCCATGTCCCTGGAGGCCTGTCCGAGTGCCCGGTACATCACAATGTCATTCCTTTTCAGGCAGGCCTGCCGGCGTTCATACAGGCTGCGGAATCCGGCCCGGTGGACGGATACCTTCTCCAGCTGTCCGGGATCCGACAGCCCTCCGGCACGGATTCCGGTCAGGGCGGCGATTTCATTCGCCTCGTCCGTGGCATTCAGGCCGAAGGTCTTGACAAACCGCCGGAACGCCTCACCGTCCGCATGCATGGGACAGCCGGCTGACGGATGGAGTCCGGCCACAAGGGAGTCCGGCAGATAACACGCCTTTTTGGGGACGAACTCACGCCGGCCTTGCAGGGTGAACATAAAGGCGCACCTTTTGGCCGCGTCCGATATGCCTTTATCGGATGTACTGAAGTGGTATACCTCCAGTTTCTCCAGCCCGTGGAGTTCGGGGGAGAAATACCGGTCCGCGTGGTACTGCAGGTAACCTTCCAGACATTGCAGTCCCCGGCCCGAGTCGTCGAACAGGAGCACGCCCTTGTCCGTGCGGACGGCGGAGAGGGTGCGCCCGGGCAGGGCATTCTCCCTTTTTTCGTGGTAGGCATGGTACGCTTCCTGCATTTTTCTATTATCGGGGTTGTCCGCCAGCCGTTCCGTCTTTTCCAGTACGGCCCACATCCCTTCCGGAAGGCCGCCCCCCGTGGTCTCATGGATGAACGTGAGGCTGCGCAGGTCAATCGAGGGCAGGTCGCGGATGTCGCCTTCTCGGATATAGTTGTCCAGCAGTTCCGGAAGGCCGTCGTCCGTCCGTTCCGCCCCCGCCAGGCAGAATACGGATTCATCGGGGACATACGCCCCGCCCAGGGCCAGCTCCGCCTGCCGGAGCAGATAATCGCCGCATTCACGGTCGCTGTGGCATGCGGCATAGTCCGCCAGCCTGCCTTTTCTGTCCACATTGAAAAGGACGACCGGCCCGTTCTGTTTCAAATCGGTTTCTTTTTCCATATCGTGATATTTTAAATTTCTTTATATCCCGGCAGGTTATGATATTTTCCTGCCTGCGGATTTACGGGTGGTCTTTTTCTTCTCCGGTACCTTTTCCCGCGGACTGACGGGATGCGGGACGCCGTCCTTTACCCGGTAGGTCCTGACCGGGAACGGTTCACCGGATACCAGCAGTCTGTTCCGTGTAAAGTCCGCCATGCAGTACAGCAGGTGCCGGGAGGAGGGGCGGTCATTCTCCGGCAGGTACAGGGCGTTCCCTTTGGCCAGTATCCCGAGTTGCGCCTTGTCCAGTACCCTGTTTCCCACAAGAAGGGAGGTATCGGGGGCATTGAGGTATTTCTCCAGCGGCCGGTGGCCCCTTGCGTCGAAGTCCCGGTGAAGTATATCCTCCGCCGCTTTTCTTATTTTAAGGGAAAGTTCCTTGAAGGCTTGCACGTCGAACAGGCCGGCGGATTTGACCTGGGTCACCTTTTCAAGCTGCTCGGCCAGGGGCAGCAGCTCCCGGTAATAGGTGAACGGCTTGTCATGGATGTTCATATAACCGTGTTCCCTGATGGAGAGCAGGCGGTAGATATCCTCGTTCTCCGGCTTTCGGGATAGTTCGAGCCCCATATATCCCCTCACTTGGGAGAACAGCCCGGAATACCCCTCGGATGTCGGATTCATGGGAACGTAAAGTTTCGGTTCGAGGCGGTTGATGAATTCTGCCGGGAGGAGACCGGAGGAAACATGCCCGCCCTTTCTGTCCCCGCCCGGTAAAAGTCCCCTGCGGCAGCTGCTGTTGATATGGGAGGCCAGCTCCTTCCGTAAACCGGAATACTCATAAATTTCCAGGGCCCCGTCATGGGCATGGGGATCGAAGAAATGGTCGGCGGTATGCTGGAGATAGCTTTCAAGGCCTTCCTTGCCGGTATTGCTGTCGGAAAACAGCAGATAACCGGACTCCCGCCGCACCACTTTCAAAGGTGTTGTCTTGTTTTTCTTTTCCATACTGTCTTTCTTGATTTTACAATTTTACATTTTATGCTGGGGTCCGGTCTTCTTTTTTGTACTTCTCGGAGAAGCGGAGGACCTCTTTCCCGTATCCCGTTTGAACCCGGCGGTTTCCCGGTCTCCGGGCGGGCGGCTGCCAAAGACGATGCGCTCCGTATTCCTATCTACCCATGCATACGTGTGAGCGGGGGCGGCCCGGATTTCACGGGATAGGTACAACCCGAGGCCGGCTTTAAGAATGCCCCGCCGGGAAGCGGACAGGCTGACTCCCTCCACGCTGATCTCGGGGGCGGGATCATCCGGAATCCTTCCTGCCGTGCGGTGTCCGCGGATATCATAGGCGGAGTCCGGCAGCCTTTGCAGCTGCTGCCTGGTTTTGCGGGTTTCATCCTCTTCGTGGGGAGCCGCTTCCGGCATGTGCCGGAGCGTTTCCAAATGCCTGTCGTAACGCTTCAGGGCCTCCAGGGTGTCGGCGATATTTCCGTTACGATGGCTGACCGTACAACCGGCATTGTGACAGAAGCTGCGGAAATCCTCTGCCGTCGGTCTCATCCCGTTCCGGTAACGGACATCCAGCCGGAAATCCTCCGGCCTTCGCGCGTAGGGATATGCCGCAAGGGGCATTTTCTCCGGATTGACCGGAGAGAGATCAGGAAGTACGCCTTCCGCCTCATAGACGCATACCGGTCCCAGGTCGAATGACGGCTCGAAATAGCTGTCGACCATTTCCTGAAGGAATTCCCGGAGGCTCCTCCTGCCTTCTTCCGTATGGGTGAAGAAGAGGAAACCCCGGGATGTCTCCACGGCCGTATAAGCCGTGGAAGGGATATTGTTTCGTTTTTCCGGTTTTTCCTCGGGACTGACAGTCCAGGGGAAGCACCTCATGATGCCTTCGGGACAGCACCTTGATATTTCCGGCTGTCTCATGGATTCCCCGTCCAGTTTGATGACAATGTAAAAGTCCGTCTCATTCCGGCCTGTCTCGCAAAGGGCGGTGACGGTTCCCTTGTACGGATAGCTTTCAGGGGATTCGGGATCGTCCCCGACAATCCGCATCCCGATTCTGACTTGCTCTTTTCTGATCATGGCTATATTTTAGGTTTGTTACTCTTGGACTTCGTTTCTCTTTTTTTCGCTTTCCCGTCAGGTTCCGGATCAACCGGTCGGATCAGCCCGTCGCTTGTCATCCGGTATGTCCGCACGCCGGGGAACGGCCTTGCCGATGTTACCAGCCGGTTTTCGAACCTGTCGGCCATGCAGTACGCCTGCCGACGGTTTTCCGGAGAGTCATTCTCCGGAAGATGCACCGCGTGCCCGTCGTGAAGCACCGCCCTTTGGACGGAGTTCAGCTTGACGCGGCCTACCGTGAAGGCAAGGTTCCCGTCATCCAGCTCGTTTACGATGGAACGGTGCCCCCTCACATCGAAATTCCTTTGCAGGATGGCTTCCGCCTGTCGGCTGAGAACCGAGGAATAGATCCTGAAATCGTCCGCGTTGAATGCGGCGGCGTTTTTCACCTGCGTGACCTGTTCCAGCTTCCTTGCCACCGGCAGCAGGGTGTCGAAGTACGTAAACGGTTTCTCATGGACATTCATATAGCCGTTACGCATGACGGTCAGCATCCGGTAGATGTCGTAGTTCTCCCGGCTGACGGTCGTTTGTGTCCTCTCATCGTCCTTGAAGCGTGAGATGAAACCGGCGAAACTATCCGCGTCGGGACGCAGCGGATGGCTGTATAGGGGAACCAGCCCTTCCGTGAATCCCTCCGGCAGCGCGGACGGGGCGACATGGCGGTGAGGGGAAAAATCGAACCGGTTTACCGGAAAGTATCGGAAAGGGGCGTATACCGTGTCAATAAAGGAAGGCAGCTTTCCCTCCAGGACGGGGCATTCATAGATGTCCAGCCGGCCCATGTCGCAGTGCGGGTCGAAATAGTGGTCCGCCACATGCTGGATGCAGGCCCTGAACCCCTCCCTGCCGGTCTCGTTGCCGGAGAAAAGCAGGTAACCGAAATCATTTTTCACCACTGTAAGGGGTAGCACGTATTCCGGCTGCAGGCGGTAGATATTCTTCCTTTCGCGCTGCCTCCCGAGTAAGGGGGGAGAAACGATGCGTGTCAAAGTTCGGTCGGTCTGAAAATATCTGATTGCTTTGGTTTTCAAAGCGTTAGAACGGGGTAGGAGTGAGCTGGGTGGAAAAACGAAGCGTTTACATCGCTTTACATCGAGCTTACATTTGAACCTTGTTTGAACGCCGTTCAAATGAATCTCTTTACATTAGGAGTGGAGTAGGGGAGAATTCAGGCAGTATGGTATTATTTCACTCCGATGCTTTGCCCAGGCCATACTTCCATATACAAAGATAACCAAATGGTGTAATTTATGCAAGTGGAGTAGGGGAGCGCTTCGCTTCTCTCCTATTTTTATTTATTAAAATTATTCCATATAGCTGATATTTGGTATATTTGCAGTGAAATAAATACTATATATCATGAGTAAAGTTATCCATGTACATTTGATTTTTGAGAAAAAGAACATCTACTTTGGTAGTATATCGGCCATTTTTGAAACTCTGACGGAGAAACAGGTCGGAATCACTAAGAGTAGTCTTTTACATGCTGGACTGGTTGATGACATTGCCAAATACACGAAACGTGCAATGATTATTCAGTCTCGCTTGATAACATGTACCAGAAAGGGATAAAATGCCTTAGAACGCAATTAAAAGCCGCAAAAGCGGCTTTTTTTGCCCTTATAAGTGTCAAACTATGATGGAAGGCTGTATTTATCCGTTTGAACGCTTTGAACGTCTTAAAAAGTGGAAAGGTTATTCACTTGCTTATTCATTTGGTTATTCATTTAAGCTATTACAAAAACGAAATGTTTTGATTGCTTATTCATTTGGTTATTCATTTTTGTGCCTATTTTGTTCTAATAAAACGGGGAAATATCTTTTTTTTATTTGGTATTCATCGGTTTTTATAATATTGTAGGGGGTAAATTGTATATAGATAATATTTATTTACTCCCCTGTATTTTTATATATTCTGCTGTAAAATAGTGATTTAACTGTTTTTACCTCCCTTTCCCCATAAAACACGTTTTAGATGGCATTGGCAACCGTAGAATCGCTTGCATCCGAAACACGCCCCGACTTGTCCTGTTTAAGTTGTGTAATTGTCTGTTTGAGCATCCCTATTTCCTCTGCCATTTCTCGAATGGTGGAGTCTTTTTCCCTTAAAACATCCAGAAGCTCCCTAAAATTATTGTTAGCTGTTTCTGGAGGAGCTGTTTCCGTTACTACTGGTGTAATTTTTTCGGCTTCTATATCTTTTAAAAGAAAGTCGTCGATTGATATTCTAAAAAACTTAGATATTTCACATAACAAACTCAATTTAGGTTCTGTATTACCCAGTTCATAGTTTGACATTGTACCTTTTTTGATGCCCAGAAACTCAAATTCATCTAATTTAAGTCCCCTACTCTCCCTTAGATATCTAAGATTCTTAGAAAAAACGCTCATAAATCTAAATTATTTGGATTAACACTTTGTTGTCTAAGAAACTTAGACTATATTTGCCACGTGATTAAAGTTTAAACACGCCCCAAAGCTACAAAAAAGGCTTGAGGTAACAATGAGAATTTAAAAAGAAGCAAAATGGAAGTAAAATTTAAAAAGGGACAAAGTGTGAGAATCACCAAGAGAAATGGTGAGATCATTGATGGTATAGTTCGTGACTGGGATTATAACATTTGTACGTTCGTGCGGGAATATAATATCGATTATATGAAAAATGGTCAGGTTTGGACTGTAATATGTGTTCCGGAGGATGCGATAAAGGAGCTTTAATAATTTTCTCGGGCAGTTAGTTCAGCTGGTAGAACAAACTAAACTCCTATAGTGGAGAGGTTATGGTCCGCGGTTCGAATCCGCGACTGCCCACTACGATAATTTAAATATTAGATAGTATGAAAGAACGAATAGTTGTAGAATACGGTGAGGTGAATAAAATTGCCGAACTGATGGGCTGTACAAACGTGATGGTGAGTCATGCGCTTGCCTTCCGTAAGAACAGCAAACTGGCCCGTTCCATTCGTAAGCTCGCCATTGAGCGCGGTGGATCCAAAGTAGGTGGTAATCCTCAAAATACAAGTAGCCATGAAAAATGATTTGATGACATTGTTCAGCGACCAGCTGCACTGGTTTGCTCGTCTGAAACGAAAACAGCGCTTTTGCGTGCTTTACTTCTGTATGAGTTTCGGGATCCTGCTCTCTATTTTTTTATTAATCCGCTGCTGGAACTTCTCGTAGTGTTGAATTTCGGGATCTCCGTGCGGCTGCTGAAGAAGCATGTCCCTTTGAATGATTTAGAGGATTGATAATCAAGCTGGGAGATGGAATACTTTGATAATATATTGTGTGTAACTTACAAAGAGTTGCTGGATATAATGCCCAAAGGCACTTTGAATAGCCAGCTGTCCCGAGAAAAACTGGATGTCGTTTCCCGTGGCGGTGGTGAAAATAATCCGGCTCTGTATGCCTATTCCTCCCTTCCCGAGAAATACAAGAAACGTTGGGTTGAGCGTCATGGCGAACCCGAGAAACAAATGAGACAGGAAATGATCCGTAACATAGTGAAGAAAGACGAGAAGGCCGAGAACTTTTTCGAGGATTACCGTTACGACAAGAACGGTGAGATGGTCGCTCTTCCCGAGGATGTGAAGAAGGAATACACCTGGAACGCTTCGGTGCTGAACGCGCTGATGGAAGAGTTCAAACGCTTGAGTTCATCCAATAACAAGCTGACTGGTTTCCGCCGTAACCTTTGGGAACTTCTGCTTGTCACGAGTGAGGAATGGCGTCCGGTGTACGGGCACAGTCTTCCGGGCAGTGTGGGGCGTTTGAAAGCCCTGATAAACAAGTTCCGTCCCGACAACTACGGTGTGCTTGTGAGCGGTAAATACGGCAACAGCAACACGCTGAAGATCGAGGAGGACGGCGGGCGTTACCTTGTTGCATTGAAACGCAGCCGCGTTCCGGTTTATACTGACATGGAGATCTTCGAGGAGTACAACCGTGTCGCTCCGGAACGTGGCTGGAAGCCCCTGAAGAGTCCCCGCAGCCTCCGCGAATGGTTCAACAGCCCGCGTGTCGAACCTCTGTGGTACGATGCCGTTTATGGGGAAATGAAGGCACACCAGCGTTATGACCGCAAGCACCGGACCATCCTTCCGGGCCGTCGTGACAGCCTCTGGTATGGCGACGGCACGAAGCTGAACCTCTACTATCGTGACGAGAACGGAAACAAGTGCACTACAAGCGTGTACGAGGTGGTGGATGCCTATAGTGAAGTCCTGCTCGGTTATTACATCAGCGACAACGAGGACTATATCGCCCAGTACCATGCTTTCCGCATGGCTATCCAGACGAGCCGGCACAAACCCTACGAGATCGTGTGCGACAACCAGGGCGGTCATAAGAAGAACGCGGCGCTGGGCCTTTTCTCGAAGATCAGCCGTATCCACCGCCCGACAGCTCCGTATAATGGCGAATCTAAGACGATTGAGAACATTTTCTACCGCTTCCAGAGCCAGGTATTGAAGAAATGTTTCGGTTTCACCGGGCAGAATATTACGGCAAAGAGAGATACAAGCCGTCCGAATTTGGAATTCATCAACGCGAACATCGACTCCCTCCCCACATTGGAGGAATTGAAGGAACAGTATGCCGCCGCCCGTGAGCAGTGGAATTCAATGAAACACCCTGCCACCGGCATCTCCCGGATTGAGATGTACAATACCAGCGTGAACGAGGCTACCGATGCGGTAAGTGTGTCGGATATGGTGGAGATGTTCTGGTACACGACCGAGAAACCGTCGCTGTTCACCGCCAACGGTATCGAGATCACGGTACAGGGAAAGAAATACCCTTACGAGGTTTTCTCCGCCCCCGGTGAGCCTGATCTGGAATGGCGCCGACGTAACACCTACAAGAAGTTCTATGTCCAGTACGATCCTTATGACATGAGCAGCGTACGTCTGCTGTACAAGGATAAGGGCGGAGCGATGCGCTTTGAGTGTGTGGCTTCGTTCCCGCTGATGATCCACCGTGCCCAGCAGGAGCAGACGGAAGCCGAGAAACGTTTCATCCGCGCCCAGCAGGAGGCCGTCATCAACGAGCGTATAAACCGCCAGGTCGTTGCCAAGGACATCGAGTACGAACATGGTGTCGCACCGGAACAGAACGGTCTGCGTACCCCTGACCTGAAAGGTCTCGGAAAGGAGGCGCAACGCCAGATTGACCGTCGCACAAGAAAATACAGCCAGCCGGCCCGTCCTTCCATCGGCCGAGACATGAAAGTCATCAGCAACGTGACATGGGACAGCTTTGAGAAGAAGGAAGTGAGCATCCGCAAGGTGGTCGGGAAATTATAAGGAACAGATTTATAACAAGATAAAAAATATTGATTATGGAAATTACAATGAAAGAAAAGGACGCCATCAGTGAAAGCCTCCGGGCTTACGTGGCGAAATACCCGAGCCAGACGAAGGCTGCTGGCAGCCTGAAGGGGGTTAGTGTAGGTACTGTTAGCAATATCCTGAATGGCCGTTATGAGAATATCAGCGACGAGATGTTCCGTAATGTCGCCTCGCAGGTCGGTGGTGTAAGCGCTACCGGCTGGCAGATCGTGGAGACCGGTGCTTACCAGGAGATCACGGCTGTACTCTCCGACGCGCAGCGCTGGCGTAACGTCACCTGGGTGACCGGCGAGGCCGGCTGCGGCAAGAGCACCACCGCCCGTGTTTACCTTCAGGAGCACAGGGAGGTTTTCTATATCCTCTGCTCGGAGGACATGAAGAAGGGCGACTTTGTCCGCGAGATCGCCCGTACGGTCGGAATCCGGACCGAAGGGTATAATATCCGTGAGGTGTGGGGACTTATTTTGGATGACATCATCCAGATGGACGCGCCCCTGCTGGTGTTCGACGAGGCGGACAAGCTGACCGAACCGGTGTTCCACTACTTCATCAGCCTGTACAACAAACTGGAGGAGAAATGCGGCGTCGTGTTTTTGAGTACCGATTATATTGCCAAACGCATCAGCAATGGTCTGCGATACCAGAAGCCCGGCTACAAGGAGTTCTACAGCCGTATCGGACGGAAATTTTATGAGCTGGAGCCTACAGACGTGAACGACGTGTTCGCGATCTGTTCCGCCAACGGTGTGACTGACAAGAAAGACATCGATAAGGTGATAAAGGAGGCTTCGACATGTGACTTTGATTTGCGGCGTGTGAGGAAGTCCATTCACAAGGTGAAACGCATGGTGGGGGAATGACTCCCGTTCAAATACCGTTCAAACGTAATTTTAAGGATATGGAAAACAAATTTGAATACTTAAAGATCGACGGTCGCGAGCAGCTTCCTGCTCCCTGGAGCGATTACCCAGTCTTGAGGGAATACGAGACGGTGACCGTTTACCGGAATGGTCGCGACTACCTGGACGCCCTTGTGGGACAGCAGGACGGCTGGTGGGTTGCCGGCGTTCACATGGAGGTGGGCGGTTCCGGTGGCGGTTTCAACCCGGGACGTAAATGGGGACAGTTCTCCACCCGTGAGAATGCCCTTCTGTGGGCGCTCGGCAGGATGCTCTGCCACGAGAAACTGCGGGGTGCCGCACGGCAGGCCGTGCTTGATCAAATAGACAATATCCGACAACTAAAACTGTTCTGACCATGGAAGAAGAGAAAAAGGATAATAAAAAAGCGGGCATGAGACGTGCCTTGAATGTCAGGGACATTCTGAACAAGAAGTATGACGTATTCCCTTTTGAGGGGAAATGGAAGGATGCCTTCGACACTCCGGAAGTCCGGGGCTGCTGGTTCGTGTGGGGCAACAGCGGTAACGGTAAGACCTCTTTCGTGATGCAGCTCTGCAAGGAACTTTGCAAGTATGACCGTGTGGCGTTCAACTCCCTGGAGGAAGGAACTTCTCTGACAGTCCAAAATAACCTGCGGCGCTTTGGTATGGCCGAGGTAAGCCGCCATTTGGCGTTCATCAAGGAGGACATCCCCACCTTGAAGATCAGGCTCCGGCGTCATAAGAGTTTCAACATCGTGATCATTGACAGCTTCCAATACACACAGATGACGTATCGTGACTATATCCAGCTGAAGGAGGAGTTTCCGGACAAGCTGTTTGTTTTCATCAGCCATGCCCGCGGCAAGAATCCTAAAGGTGATGCGGCCACGAGCGTGATGTATGATGCCGACCTGAAGATATGGGTAGAGGGCTACGTCGCCTTCAGTAAGGGACGTTATCAGGGGGCCACTGGTGAATACACAATCTGGGAGAAGGGCGCCTATGACTATTGGAATGTGGCGGGACCGAAACAGAAAGGAGGCCAGGCATGAGCAGGATAAAGAAACAGCTGGAGATTTGTCCTCCCGCCTATATGTGTAAGGGGCCTAACCGTGAGAACTTCGTCAGTACCGGCCACAAGTGTGGTTACTGCAAGGGCAACGGCTGGTTCTGGGGAACGGAAGAGGGCAGCCGCGAGGACGTGCATGTGTCCTGCCCGGTGTGTGGCGGCAGCGGTGAGCTGGATGCGATTATAACAGTGGACTGGAAACCTTCAAGCAAGTGAGCCATGAGAAAGGAGTATTACAACTACGTTGTGAAGCTGCCCGTTCTGCTTCATGAACTGTTCCGCGGGAAGGTTGCCGACTATCATTTTTCCGACATGACGGTAGTGATGAACCACCTGGTGAAGTCCTACATCCGCATGACGGATGGTGGCAGGGTCTCCACGGCCACCCGGCGCATCCTCCTCTGCATGGATCGTATTCCGGACATGTCGTTCTTCTTCCGCCGTCAGGAGAAGTCGGTGCTGTTCTTCGAGATGGATCCGGCCGTTGCCGGCAGCCTGCAGCGTGCCATCATCGCTGGCGGCTGGGGCAACCGCCAGCGTCTTGTCGTCCGCCTGGTGTGCGCCTTCTGCTGCGGTGCCGGTGTGACATTGAACAACCTTTCGATGGAGCTTGCCTCCGAAGAGGTGTTCCGCCGTCCTGAAGGCTACCTCATACATACCTACGTGAGCAATTACCAGTACGTGTTCCTGAAGGAGACGGCCGCTGCCCAGCGCATGAGCGTGGAGGGTATGCTGACGGCTGCTGCTGAACTGCTGGTGGGAACGGATGACGAAGGTTCCGGATACCATATTCCGGAGAGTCTCGGCCGTATCGCTGACCGCGTGTTCGAGGTGAGGGGCAGCACGCTGAAGGACTTCCGCCGGCAGTGTCTGGTGAGCATCCGCACGAACACTATCGGTCCGGACCGTATCGCCTCCTTCATGGAAAAGCACGGCATCGCCTCCGCCCGTGAGTTCCTGCGCCGCGTGGTCCTCTTCTTTCTGGAGGCACGGTATCTGATTTACCGTAAGGAGGTAGAACTTGATGAGGATGACCTTCCGGAGGAGGAAGAGACGGATTGGGAGGAAACTATGTACAGCCAGTATCAAAAAAGAGATTTCGCGATTTCAACATATAATTATTAACCATTAAAATTTAACAGAAATGATTACAGAAAAACAGAAAGAGGCAGTAAAGGAACTCTGCCAATACGTGGATAACTTTTGTAAGGAAAACGATCTTAGTGCCTTTATGAGCGTTGCGGCCAGTGAGGACCATCCAGACGGGCTTGAGCAGATAGCCGGCTCAATCATTACCGGCAAGACTGAACATATTGTCGGCTCTATTTCCGGGGTTGTCAAAGCGAATAAGAATGTCTATATGCTGCTTTCCGTGGGACTTATGCAGGCCTACACGAGAAAGGCTGACATTAATACTATTCCGTTCGGTGAAAATTTGAATATGAACTGATGAATGCAGCATAAACAGCTATGAGTGAAAATAACAACAAGCAGAAACGTAAACGTGTCTGTCCGCATTGCGGCCGAAAGTTGTGGATGCGTGAGTTCTATCCGTTGAAGAATGGGGGACGGAGTTCCTGGTGTCATGAATGTGTGCTGGCGTACAAGCGTGAACAGTACCGCAAGCACCGGAAGGTTGCTGACGGTACTTTCATGCACCGGACACTGGGACGGCTCGTCGAGCATAAGGGATATTCCACCCGTATCTTTTGGAACGGTAATATGCTTTCCATCATGCGTCGCCACTATCACAATACCCTCAACCGGGAGCTGGCTGAAATGCTCGGTGTTTCCGAACGCAGCGTCACCCGGAAGGCCCGAGAGATGGGACTGGAAAAGGACAAAAGTTTTGTAGCCTCCCTTAGCCGGGAACATTTGTTGCTGGCAAACGCGAGAAGCAAGGAACTGGGATATCCGGGCGGCTTCACCAAGGGGATGAAGTTTCGGGGAAACCAGTACACCGGGAGGATAAGAGTTGAATAACATACAGCACGGTCAATATTATGAGTAAAAAAATGGTAATTGTGGTCACCGCCGTTGGTGTCCGTAAAGTAGTGGAAAAATGGCTCTGTGAGAATATGACTTGCGAGCTGGTTGTGTCACGTAACGCACGCCATGAGTGTTGTGTGGAAGTCATCTATGATAGCGGAAACCCTTCGGTTTTGCGTACTCTTCTACGCTCTGCCGTGGGTGAAATCATAGAGTTGTGCTGATGTGGTATGAATAGTTTGAGTTAATGAAAATCTGAATAGAATGGGCATACTTGAATTTTTCGACCAGTATAAGTGTACAAAAAATGAAAAAGAGCATCTTCTTGATTATTTGTGTACTATCAGAGTAAAGAGAGTGATTAAGGAAATCAATGACCTTAAAATAAACAAAAAAACAGTATAGCCATGCAGATAGACATCAACAGCCGCAAGCAGTTAAATAAACCCGAGAATTATGCGGTGTTTTATAGTCTTTTGAACCGCCTTCCGACATCTGACCGCGATGCTTTGAAGGAAAGCGTAGTTTCCCAGTACACGGACGGACGTACCACGAGTCTGCGCGACATGACACTGAAGGAATACAGTGCGGCCATAGCCGGGATGCGTAAGCTGGTGCCGCCCACTCACCAGGAAGAACTCCGGAAGATTCTCCGTCAGAAGCGTTCCGCGGTACTGCACCAGATGCAGCTGCTGGG
>JBKVKY010000003.1:288856-396356 GCA_046986985.1 Bacteroides xylanisolvens
GGAAGATTCTCCGTCAGAAGCGTTCCGCGGTACTGCACCAGATGCAGCTGCTGGGTATCGATACGGCCGACTGGGACCGGGTGAACGCCTTCTGCCGGGACAGCCGTATCGCCGGCAAGGAGTTCCGTGAACTTGACTGTGAGGCGTTGGACACGTTGCAGGTGAAGCTGCGTGCCATCCGCCGTAAACGTGAGAATAAACAACAATAGCAACCATTTAATTTTTTAGCTATGGATTTGAAAGAACAATTAAAAAGCCTGTCCGCCCAGGACAGGAAGGAGCTTTTGAAACAGCTCCAGCAGGAAGAGAAGGAAAGCAAGCGTAACCGGCGCGATGCCTATGAGGGCCTCCGTGCGCAGTTCATGCTTGAAGTGAAGAACCGGCTGCTCCCGGTTGTGGATGACGTGAAGGCGTTCCGCGACTGGGTGGAGAAAGAGGCCGCCGCCTTCCGTGCGGTGATGCGTGAATACGGCCAGCTGCGTAAGGACGAGCAGGCGAGCTTCACCATCGTGGACGGTGACATGAAGCTGGAGGTGAGGAGCAACAAGGTGAAGAGTTTCGACGAGCGTGCCGACCTTGCCGCCGAACGCCTGGTGGATTACCTGAAGCGCTACGCCATGGGGCGCGAGCTGGGTACCGACGACCCGATGTACCAGCTCGGCATGACCATGATCGAGCGCAACCGCCAGGGCGATCTGGACTACAAGTCCGTGAGTAAGCTGTACGAGCTCGAGGACCGTTTCGACAGCGAGTACACGGAGATCATGGACCTCTTCCGTGAGAGCAACGTGGTGTACAAGACCGCGGTGAACTACTATTTCCACAAACGTGACGAAAACGGTGTCTGGCACCGTATCGAACCCTCATTCTGCCGGTTGTAGTCATGGAGAAGACGAAGAACATCGCGCCGCACGTCATGGCCTGCAAGCGTTGTGAAGGCAAGGGACGTATCTTTTACCTGGACCAGGGAGGAGCTCCTTTATCCGCAAAATGTCCGGTCTGTAATGGCAGCGGGCGGGTGAAGGTACAGAGCAAGGTGATCACCCGCATCGAGCCGTTTGTTCCGGGTGAGGATGACACCGAACTGATGACCATGTGATTTTGTTCACACTCTAAACAGAAAAACGCCGCATTCATACACGATGCGGCGTTTTTTTATTAACATCCCCGGTTAAATGCCTAATTTTGCAGCATATACCTGAACTTATGGCTAAAGGACGAGACAAAAAACTGATAGAACTCCGTGATGAAGCCCTGTGCCGCCGTTACTATTACTGGACGGAGGTGCAGCGCCTGCGTTTTGATGATGCCCTGAAAGTGTTGTCCCGCCAGGAGTTTTTCATTTCCGAGGAGCGGATCATGTCCATTATCCGGTGCAAGTGCCGGGAGCTGAAGGACTTGGAGGTGAAGCCCGTCCCAAAGGTTAAGAAACCCCGCCTGACAGCCGTCCAGCTTTCCCTGTTCACGGGGGAATGAACCTTCCCCTTACTGCATGGCCGACTCGTCATGCAGCGTGAAAGAATAAACCGTCTCGTACACCTTGATGTTTCCCGGCAGCGAATAGTCCCGGCTCTTTACCCTGACCAGCGGGCTGGTCTCTTCCGTGCACTGGAACTCCTGCAAGGCTTTGTACAGCTCTTTGGCCTTCAGCTGCCGTTCCCTTACCTTGTCATAGGTTCCGGAGGTGTAGTGGGTGTCATCGTAGCAGTCAATGGCCAGTCGTATGGTGATGAGTGACTCGCTTTTCTGTACCCCGTAACCGAGGTCATTCCAGTCCGATTCGGCGTTCCCGACAAGCACGCAGGGGAAGGTTACCGGATAGTGGTCCTCCTCCGCCCCGGCTTCAAGCTGTCCGTAGTCCTCGTCAATGTATGACAGTTCAGGCATCTTTTCGGCGATGCGTTCCATGATCGCGATAAAAATTTCTTCCATGTTGTTATAAGTTTAAAATATTTCTGATTTCATTCTCCATTTTACGGTCTATCTTTTCGGACAGTTCCCGGCTTTCCCCGATAAACTGGCGTTGCGGTATTTTTATCCGGAGCTTTTTCTTTTTGGTCAGCGCCAGCCTTTTCCATTTCAGCGCTTCCTGATTTTCCTGCGGTTCATTGTTTGCGGCAGAACCCTTCTTTTTGCCTTTTCTTTTGCCCGTGGCGGCTTTTTTAGCCTTGCCTGAAGCCTGGTAATACTTCGCCCATGCAAAACGCCGCATTTGGGGCGTAACAGTCGGATGAACTTCTCCTCCCCAGTTATTGACCGGCGCATAGACGAGTTCGTTTGCCACCCTCACTCGGTATTCTCCCGGCATGTATTTGACGGAGCTGAAGAGATGGTTCCTTCCGGAGAGCAGCGTCCCGTAGCTCCCTGCCGCATCGGTCCGTCCCGAGGACAGCCTTTTCGCTTTCGGCCACGGGTGTAATCCTCCGTTTACGAAACCTTCCCGGCGGAAGTTGTCCTGGAAATGGTCTTTTGCCATTCGTCCAGCGATAACCGGCATTTTCCGTTTCATTAGCCCATCCAGTTCTTTCCGTTTGGCTTTTATCAGTTTTGAATATTCTTTTATGTCCATGAATGACTGAATTAAAAAATAATTTTATACTTTTGCAGCAAGGCGTTTTTTATGTGCCTTTTTGCGTTATGGAAATACCTAAACAAGTGTCGGAATTAGCAAACAGTAGCGGTTACAACTCCGTTGTCTTATCAGCCAGTTCCCCTGAAGGAAGCATCTATTCCGTGGGCTGTGTTGACGGGGATGGTTTTGAGTTGCCTGTCGGTCTTCCCGCCTTTATTCTGTTCGACGGCCAGTCCTGCTGTCTGGTGGACGGTGAGGAGGGGCTGGCACTTTCTTCCCGTTTATTTGGTGATGAATAGTCCCATGATTTTGGGATTTACCAGTTTGTTGTCTATTCTTATCACTCCCACACGGCCCGCTTTCATGCTCTGTATGTAATTGCTTGCATCATCCTTTCCGGTTTGCGGGTCGAAGAACCTTGTCTTTCCTTCAGTCACCTCTGCGCAGAACACGTGTGCGGAGCCGCCTTTCCAGGCACAATATATCTCGTATATTCCATCCTCTCTGAATTTTTCCCTGAAGTATTCCTTCAGCCGGTTTGCATTCATTACTTGATATCCCTTTCTGACCTGCCATTTATAGGTATAGTCATAATCCGGCTTTGTTCCGTCCCGGTTCAGGAAACGTTCTTCCCATGTGATACCTTGTTTTGCCATTTCATTGTATGCGCTTTGTCTGATGTTGGGTTTTGCCTCGATGTCAAACCCCAACCTTCTGAGCATGTGTGTCACGGTGCAGGTCTGGCAATTCACGCGGTATCCTTCCTCTTTTCCGAATTTCGGGTTCTCCTTTCCCTTGTTCGCCTGTTCGTATGTCATCGGCTTGCCTTTGGTAACGCCGAGTGCCTTTTCTATCTTGAGATTGTTGCGGGCGATGTCGGTTTTTTCCTCCAGCGTCAGGTTGTCCGGCATTTCGGCTATCATTTCGTTGATGCGCCTGGTCAGTGCGTCCACGGCTTTTTTTGCTCCCGGATGCGCTTCAGTAATGTAGGGGTGTTTGTCTGAAAACAGTTTGCCGTCTTTTCCCGGATTGTTTTCCAGACCGTCATGTGCCTTGTTCTGCCCGTTTTCGTCCGGTACCGCTGTCGGCGCTTCATCCGTTGATGAGAGCGTGCACTTGCAGTTCCATCTGTCTCCGGGCCTGTGCTCGTTCCAGAACGGATCATCTATCGGACGTATGGTCCCCCAGAAAATCTGGTGGTCGGCTCCCGGCGTCACACTTGTGGACGGCATCCATTTGAGGTTCGGCAATACATCCTTTTCCCTTTCGAACTGTCTCCAGTCCGCGGCCTGGTGTGCCCGTATGACGGCCGTGTCGTATTCTGTACGCAGCCAATGGATCATCTGGTGGTCGGCTATGGGCATGGCTTCCTTCACCCACTGTTCAAACGGCTTTAAACTTCCGTTTTTGTCCAGCAGCAGCGCTGCCATGTCGTTCTGTGCCCTGTGTACCTTGAAAGCTGCGAACACGGCGTTGTTCATTCGGATTTCACGGTAGAAGTCATAATCCGGATCATCGGTTTTCCGTGTCCCAAACCCCTTGTCGGTGGCTTTGTTCATCGTTTTCCACGTGGCCTCGAACAGGTTCTCCTCGATGTCGGTCATGGGATGGAAATCTTTGCTGTATATGTTCTTCAGGGCTTTCTTCAGTACCTCTTCATCGAACGAGAATAAAGTTTCCACCTGTTTGTCCTCCATTCTGTAGAGGTCGTTTATCACCATTCTAAAGCTGCCCCGTCTCTCCCCGGGGCTTTCCCGAAAAAACGTTTCAGCCAGTTGTATGCGTTTTTAAGGGCATTTTTCTTTTCTTTGGGTGTTCCTTTACCGTGCTTTTCCAGTTCCGGTTCTTCTTCCGGATCCGGTTCATCCTCTTCCGCCTTTTCGGTCTCTCGGGCCTTCGCTGCCTCGATTTCCGCCGCTTTCTCCTCCTGGCGTTTCTTCAGCTCGTCATAGTTTGCCGGTTTCTCGATCCCGAATTCCTCGTAGAGGTAGTCGTCACCTACCGGCAGGTTGAAGTTCGTACGCAGCTGTGTGAGGATGGACATCTTTTTCTCCGGTTCGATAAGCTTCTTTTCCGGATAGCAGAACTCCCCGCCTGTGGTGTCTATTCCGAGCATTGCGAATATGTCGGCCATGTCATAGTTGAGCACGTCGAGGATGTCCTGCCTGTCGGAGAGCGTCACTTTCTCCTCCACGTCCTTGTGTACGGTTCCCAGTGCCTGTGTGCCCTTGTCGGAGGCTTCGGTGGTGAGCGTGTTTCCGAGGAACAGCTTTGAGATTTCGTTGTTGCAGCGCTCGCAGAGCTTGTCGTAGAGGTCCGCGCTCCCTGTCTTGTTCGCGGCTTCCACGAGCTTGAGCACCGTATCCTCCGCGTGCACGAAAACCGACAGGCTTCCGGTGCTGTCCGCGTCGTCCAGCGCCCTCTGCCGTGCCTCGTCGTCATCCGTGGGATACGTGTACTCCCTGATGGGCGCTCCGAACACTTCCGCGAACTGTGCCCAGTCCGCCACGTCGTTACGTTTGTATATCACCCAGATGGCTGCTTTCACCAGCAGTCCGGGATCGTCGGGTGAACCGATGAACAACAGGTCGGGGTACTCGTCCCAGGACGTCCCGGTGGTGTCCGTCTGGTGCCGCAGTATGAGCCTGCGCACGGGATCGACGTGTTTGCGCGGTATCAGGTCGTAGTTCACCCATTCCCCCTTGCGGTAGAACTGCACGAGTGAGAACCCCCAGAATTTGGCGTCCAGGATGTCCCCTATGAACTTCCGGAACCATGGGGACCTGATCTGCTTGTTCACCTTCTCGTCCGGCTTCCCGTTCCTGCGGAATTCTATGGAAGATGCCAGTGCGGCATTCTTCCGTTTCTCTATGACACTTGTCAGGTGCGTGTCCATGAGTATGTCGCTGAACAGGTCGTACAGCCTGAAGCGTCTGGAGTAGTCCACATTCTCGAAAGCCCTTACCGCGAGCATGTAGTCCGCTATGTCTATACCGAACCTTCTGGGCTGTGTCAGTATGATGGTTGCGGGTCCTTTCTGCCCGGGCCTCGGCAGGTTCCCGCTTTGGGTTATCTTTCCGGCCCCTTTCTTTCTTTTGTTCATATTACCAATGGTTTACACGTTTACGGTTGCTTTTGATAAGGAAATTTGATTTTGCCGCCCTCGTCTCTTCGGACAGCAGGGGCAGGCCGTCCACCGATATCTCCTCGGCCGCCACGGCTTTCAGCCATTCGACCGCCCTTTCGTGGCGTTCCTTCCGCAGCGGTGACAGGTTCCTCGGGTTATGTATGCAGAAGATGTGGTACACGGCTATGTCGATGGCCATCATCAGGACAAGCTGGTTGCGTTTGTCACCGGTTGCCGTGAATATTTTGTCACAGTCGTAACGTCTGGAAAGGTAGCAGCGCATCTCGGCGACGGCGCGGTCCTCGCATATCTCCACGACGGCGTCGTCCTCCCTTGTCAGTGCGTCCAGAATCTCGCGGTGTATGCTCGCGTCGTAGTCTGAAAGTTCGATAAATTTGCTCATAATGATAGGTATTGAAGTTTACACTCTGTACTTGTTTTGTGACCGCGTGCTTTTCCTTGTGACAATGACGGGCTTTTCCGACTGTCTGGCCTTGCGGTCTATAATTCTGTTTCCCCCCTCCACGCAGTCGGGTCCGTCTGCCGGATAGGTCAGTTGCAGGTTGAACAGCTTGAACTGTTCCGCCATCCGTTTCATGTGCGGGTTGTCCTTTTCGGCCTCGTTGAGTACCAGGTTCCCCTCCCGGTTGAGCGGTTCCAGGTTCGCCTCGATACGTGTGGCCTTGTCGGTCTTCTTCTCCTCGTCCCCGGTGATGTACAGTGATATTTTCCTTTCCCTGCGTATCCGCCGCACGATGGGCTGGAATACCTGCTGGAAAAAAGGATCCTGTAATTTGTTGTTCTCCATGTAACAGTATACGGTGGTTTTCCCGCCCACGAACTCCAGCAGCTTGATGTACCACTCTACAAATTCCGCGTTCAGCCCCCTGTCCAGGAACGTTTTTATCAGATAAAGCCTTCCCGCGAGTTTCCCGAGCAGGCACACCGTTTTGGTGGAACTTTTTTTCGTCTTGTTCTCTCCCGGTGCGGGGTCCCCGTATATCACCAGGAACTTGAACTTGGAAAGTGCCGGCACTTTCCCGTAGGTGATTTCCGCGAACACGCCGCCGTCCACCACCGGGTTGTTGAAGAACTCTTTCTGTGCCGCCGCCGCGCTGACCAGTGAGAGGAAGAGGTCTATATCCTCCTCGGAGTTCTTTTCGGGCCATACGGACAGCCCGTCCTTTCCCCGGATGTTGATGATATCCACGTGCCCGATTCCTTTCGCCTTCAGTTCGGTTGCCTTTTCGATGGCCCTTTTGATGCAGCAGTCCGGCGCGATGATGTTCCCGTTGAACAGGATGCGGTAGTTTCCCGATACGGACATGGTCGGTATCAGCGCCTCCTCCAGCCATTTCCATTTGGTTTTGATCCGTTCCGGATTCCGGCACTCCTCGTCGGTGTCTATATCGTCCACCAGAATGAAGTCCGGCCGGAAGTTCTTGTTACGCGTACCGCGCGGTGACTGCCCGGCTCCGATGGCGCGGAAGGAGCATCCGGACATGCAGGTGAACTCCCCGGTTTCCCACGCTCCCGGTTTTTTCTGCTGTCCGTAGTCCTGTATGATCCGCTGGTTCTCCTCAAAGTTCGCCATGAACGGCAGCAGTAGCCTTTCCGCATTGTCTGCCGAGTTGGAGATCAGCAGCACGTTGCGTATCTTTTTTGTCAGTGCCAGTTTGGATATCTCCATCATGGAGCGTGCGGATTTCGCCAGCTCGCGTGACCAGGCCCTTACCTCGTACCAGCGGTTGTTCCTCATCAGCCGCCCGGTGGCTTTTTTGTGGAAGGCGGCGGACTCGCAGGTGCAATACATGGCGAAGTAGTATTTGAACCACTCCTCGTCGTTCTTCTCCAGTCTTTCCCGCCTCTGCCTGATTTCCGTTTCCGTGTCCGTGGGGTTGATGTCCGAATGTTCGCGCACGGATGCCACCAGCTCGTTCCAGTTGTCCAGTGCGATCCTGTCCTGGGGTGTGAGTCTTTTCTTTGCCATGTCAGGATAATTTTGATTTGACAAACGCGTCCAGAAGCGGGGTGATCTCCTTCGCCTGCGTGGAATCGTAGGTCCGCACCCATTTGAGCAGGTCGGAGAACACGGAGATGATGTCCGCCAGCCCCACTTCTGTTTCCAGTTTCTTGATGGCGTTCGACAGTTTGGAAATGGTGTCCGCTTCCGCGGCGTTCGGGAACCGTTCCCCTTCCGGCTTTCCCATGATGGCGTTGTTGAGTTCCGCCAGCTGCCGGTACAGGTTCTTCAGCTGCTCCTCCCGTGTGATGGTTATGGAAGCCTTCAGCTGCTCCCAGTTTCCTTTGCCTATCCAGTTGTTCACAGTCACCCGTGAAACCCCCACACGCTCGGCTATTTCCGCCTGCGTGAGCGTTTCGCGGGTGTAGAGCGTTTTCGCCCATGCCTTTTTCTGCTCGTTTGTAAGTTCGGCCATATTACCTCCTTTTTTACGTGCAAAATTGATAAGGAAAAGGAGCGAAAAAAAACGCGCTCCGCATGATGACATTTTAAAGCGTCATGGCAATCCTTTAAAGTCTCCATGATGAAAACGCGGTTTGAAAAAGGCTTTTAATCCCCCTAATTTCGCACCGTAAACTTTGCAGGGAAGGACCTGCCAAAACGATAGTGACATGAGTAGATTTTTCAATATGATACCCGGAACCGATGCCTGTTGCATCCTTCTTTACGGTGACATCGGTGAGTACGATGATAACGTGCGCAGCGGTGATATTGCCCGTGAACTTCTGGAAGCGGAAGCCCTGACCGGGAAGGTGGACGTGCGTATCAACAGCAACGGCGGCGAGGTTTATTCGGGCATCGCCATTTTCAATGCCTTGAAGAACAGCAAGGCCGACATTACCATCTACGTGGACGGCATCGCCGCCAGCATGGCCTCCGTCATCGCCCTTTGCGGCAAGCCCGTGCAGATGAGCCGTTATGCCCGTCTGATGCTTCACAGTGTCCAGGGCGGCTGTTACGGCAACAAGGATGAGATGAAGGACTGCATCCGTGAGATCGAGGCGCTTGAGGATACCCTTTGCGAGATGTATGCCACCCGTATGGGCAAGGACAAGGAGGAAATCCGCGCGATGTATTTTGACGGCAAGGATCACTGGCTGCGTGCCGACGAGGCGCTGGCGCTGGGGCTTATCGACGGTATTTATGACGCTGACCCGGTACCGGAGGACAGTACCCCCGAACAAGTATTTCAAATATTCAATAACCGGCTGCACAAGCCACAAAACGAGAATAGCATGAATTTAGACGAACTCAAGAGACGTCCGCGGTTCAAGAACTGTGCGACGGATGACGATTTCCTGCGTGAAATCGGACTGCTGGAAACGGAGGCTGGCAAAGTCCCGGCCCTTGATGCCGAGGTCACCCGCCTGAAGGGCGAACTGAAGGTGTTCCAGGACAAGGCGGATGCGGATGACGCTGCCGCGCGTAAGAAACTGCTTGATGATGCGGAACAGGACGGCCGTATCGATGCCGCCACCCGCCCCATCTATGAGAACCTTCTGGCAAAAGACCGGGAGAACGGGGAAAAGGCATTGGAGAAGCTTTCCCCCAAACGTAGTGTCATGACCGACCTTCGTGTGAATCCGACGGGTGAAAGCCCCTGGAACAAGCGCATGAGCGAGATTAAGGACAAGTTGAACCATAAATAAAAACATTTGCCATGGCAATAGTAGTAAGAAACACGAATTACAACGGCGAGGTACTGGAGAAAATACTGGTCCTGGCCACCACCGGGAATGACCTTGTAGAAAAAGGTCTGATCATGGTGATCCCCGGTGTGGAGAAAAAAATCAGCCTGCCGCGTATCAAGACGGGCAAGATGCTCCAGAAGCGTAAGGAGAACCCGACTTTGGAAGACTCGAAAGGCAATTTCAATTACTCGGAGAAATCACTGGATCCGGAGGACTTCATGGCGTTCACGACTTTCAATCCCCGTGCCTTCGAGCATGTTTGGCGCAAGTGGCAGCCGAAGGGCAACCTCGTGTTTGCCGAACTTCCCCCCGAAGCGCAGAACACGCTTCTGGATGAACTTAGCAAGAGTGTGAAGTTCGAGCTGGGCTGGCATTACCTGAACGGCGAGTTCGGTTCGGACGACGACCACCTTTTCAACGGTATCCTGACCCAGGCGGCTAAAGATCCGGATGTGATCGTGGTTCCGGCTCCTTCCGATACTTCCATGATCGGCAAGTTGAAGGCTGTCCGCAAGGCTATTCCAAAAGCCCTGCGTGAGAATCCGAACCTGCGTATCCTGATGAGTATTGACGACTTCGACAAGTACGATGACGAGCTGACCGAACGCGAGTACAAGAACACGAGCGAGACGGACATCAACAAGAAGCGTTACAAGGGTATCACCATCGAGACGCTGAATTCCTGGCCTGATGGCCTTATCGTAGCCACGCTCTGCTCGATGAGCGCTGACGGCAACCTTTTTGCCGGTGTGAACCTCCAGGACGATGAGGAGGTGATCCAGATTGACAAGTGGATGAACTCCAGCGAGCTGTACTTCTTCAAGCTGCTTATGAAGGCCGACACGGAAATCGCCTTCGGCGAGGAGTTCGTGGTGCTTGACACCCGTGAGACTCCGGTGTTCAAGGTAGTGGAACGCAGCATTTCTGCCGATCCGGCCGCTCTTTCTTTCAAGGCCGCCGGTGAGAGCAAGGAGGTGAAGGTCACTGCCTCCGGTGATTACAGCGTGGTTTCCATTCCTGCCGGTTTCACGGCAGTCGGTACCGATGGCTCTCTGACGGTCACCGCCGGTGTGAACAGTAGCGGCAAGGCGGTATCCGGCACACTTGTACTGGGCCTGGACGCCGATCCGGAGAAGAAGGTGGAGATAGCACTGTCCCAGGCGGCCGTTGATGAAGAGGAAGGCGGTGAGTGATGGGAAAGCTGAAGTATCTTGTCATCCATTGCACGGCCACTCCTGAAGGGCGTGAGGTAAGCGGTGCGGAGATTCGCGCCTGGCATACGAACCCCGTCTCAAAGGGCGGCCGCGGCTGGAAGCAGGTCGGATATACCGACCTGTTCCATCTGAACGGCGGAGTGGAACGCCTGGTGAACAATAACGAGGACGCGAATGTGGACCCGTGGGAAGTGACCAACGGCGTGGCCGGTTACAATTCCGTGAGCCGCCATATCGTCTATGCCGGCGGGTGTGCAAAGGATGGTAAAACGCCTGCGGACACCCGTACCTCCTGGCAGAAAAAGGCGCTTGAGAAGTACGTGAAGGATTTCCATCGTCGTTTTCCCGATGTGAGAATCGTCGGTCACAATGAACTGGCGGCCAAAGCCTGCCCCAGTTTTGATGTACAGAGATGGCTTAAACAAATAGGTATAACTCAATAAATCAACAACAACATGAAAAGATTTCTTTTATTCTTTGTGCTGATACTCGGATTCGTGTCAGCAACTTTTGCCCAGACCGGTACAGTACCGGAAGTCGATTATAGCGCGATGATCACCACCTTTGCCGGTTTTGTCGGTGGCGTGGTGTTGCTCACGGAAGGGATCAAGGCTCTGTTTCCAAAAATGCAGGGCTTGGCGACACAGATTGTCAGCTGGTGTGTGGGCATTGTGGCCGCCATGCTTTTATGGTGGCTGGATGCGGGCTTTGTCGCTGATGCCACGTGGTATATCGCGTTGTGTTACGGGTTCGGTGCGTCCCTTGTGTCCAATGGTGTTGCCGATACGGGATTTGTCCAGTGGCTCATCGGACTGTTTGCGGGTAAGGATGCCGGTAAATAGGCTTTGACCTGAAAGACCAGTGTGCGTATGGACTTCAGTGCTGTCATGAATCTGGTGCTGGGCGGTGGTCTGGTAGCCACGATAATAGCCATCATCACCCTGAAATCAACGGTCAGGGAAGCGAGGGCGAAAGCGGAGAAGGCTACCGCCGAAGCCGAGACGGTACGGATTGACAATACCGAACATGCCACCCGTATCCTGATCGAGAATATTGTAGAACCCTTAAAAGAGGAACTGAATGAAAACAGGAAAGCTTTGCAGGCGACCCGGCGTGAAATGGCACGCCTCCGGAAAGCCATTGATACTGCCAACAGTTGCAGGCATCATGATGATTGTCCTGTTCTTTACGGGATGCGCGAGTACTCGAAAGAGCAGGACGGAGGTGAACCGGAACAGCAGCCTGTCGTCAAGCGCCGACAACGTGTCAAACGTGAGGCGGGGGTTGTTGATGGCGGGGATTCCGAAATCGGCGGTGAGCCTGACGATCCCTCCGGACAGCCTCCGTAAACTTCCCTCCGGTTCGTCCTACCATTCCAGGAACGGGCAGGCGGGCCTGACGGTGAAGAGCGATGCGGCCGGCAATATCATAGCGGAGGCATCCTGCGACAGCCTCCAGCGGCTGGTACTGTGTTATGAGGAGGAACTGACCCGTATCCGTAATGAGACACATGAGGACTCATTCACAGTTGAAACGGAATTTGAACGTCGCTTTAGTCCCGTTAAAATAGCGCTGGCCGCTTTTATAACCGGATGTGTTGCCGGCATAGTATTAACTTTCAAAATCAAGAAACAATGAATAAGAATTTCATGTACGGCGTCGGTGCCGTGAAATACAAGGACTTTGTGGTGGGTTACATAGAGAAGAATTCGTTTGACATGGGCGGGCAGAAACCCGAATCCGCCAAAATCGAGGCGGAGCAGGTGCCGGGAACCCCGGTGCTTATCATTCCCCAGTCGAATGGCAGCATCGCCCCCACGTTCAACGTTATCCAGCTGAACTACGAAAACCTGCATAGCTTGCTGGGTGGTACCATGCACTACAAGGAAGAGGACTCGGAAAAGAAAACCCCGATTGGTTGGACGGCCCCGACGGCAGCCGTGTTGCTGACCGGTCCGTGGGAAATAGCCCTTGTTTCGGGGCAGAGCATCCTGATTCCCAATGGCACGCTACTTTCCAATCTCGGCGGCAAGCTGACCCTGACAGAAACGGCGAAAATCGAATGCACGCTGGAAGTGGCCATGCCGGAAGACGGCTCCCAGCCCCATGGCGTATTCAATACGGATTCTATCCCGGAAGAGTGGAAACAGTATAAACTGCCTCCTGCTGAATCTGCCGCTGCTGCTTCCACTAACCTGGCCGAGGAGTAGCGTATGGACGAAGCTGTCATCAAGCAGATCCAGCGTGAGGGTGCGGACGCGCTGCTGGATATCGGTGTGAGCGTCCCGCTGAAAGCGTTTCATATCCCTTTCAGGAAATCCCCGCTGGAGCTGCGCGTGACCATGAGGCGGCCTTATATGTCCGGTCAGATTCTTTTTGCCCGGACATATTTGTCGATGGGGATCACCAGTGAGGAGATGTGGGGGTTCAGCAAGGAGGAGGAAATGCAGTTTCTGGCCTCTCACGGCAAGGCGGTGAGCCGTATGGTGGCCTATACCCTTTGTCGTGGCCCTTTCAGCCGCCGCGTGCTTTTGCGCCCGGTGGCATGGCTCATAAGGAACTTCATGGAACAGCGTTATCTGGTGGGTGCGATCAAGCGTTTTGTCAGCCTGATGGGTACCGACCCTTTTATACCTATTATCAGATCAGCCGAGCGGACGAATCCGATGAGCTTGAGACTGAGCCAAAGAAAGAAGGGGAGTTAAAGAGCCGTTATGAAGGCTCCCATAGCCCTTTCGGTTTTGTGTGGCAGATTGCCAGTGCCACCGGCTGGAGCGTGGACTATATACTGAACAAGGTGAATTACCAGACCCTGATCATGATGCTTAGTGACGCTCCCCGGTATGTCCGTGACAAGTCCGGATCTTCCGGTCCTGCGGATGAGCGGAGCGCCGAGGATGAAGCGGATGGAATAGTAGGATTTTTTCAAAGCAAGCTAAAATAGATGAAACCGGTACAAATAGAATTCCTTATGGTGGACCATTTGAGCGCCCGTCTTGACAAGGCCGTGGGCAAGATCGAGCGGATGTCCCAGCAGGCATCGTCCGCCAACAGACAGATCCGGGAACTTGACAGGAGCGGTTCCCTGTTGAACAACACCGTCGGCAAGCTGGCGGCCGCCTTTACTATCAAGGAGCTGGTGTCGAACATCACCAAGGTACGCGGCGAGTTCCAGCAGCTGGAGGTGTCGTTTCAGACCATGCTCGGCAGTGCGGAGAAGGCCGACACCCTGATGCAGCAGTTGGTACATACGGCCGCGACCACTCCTTTCGGCCTGGAGGATGTCGCGCAGGGTGCCAAGCAGCTTCTTGCCTACGGGTTTGGAGCGGAGAAAGTGAACGAGACGCTGATCCGCTTGGGTGACATCGCTGCCGGACTTTCCATCCCTTTGAACGATCTGGTCTATCTTTACGGCACCACCATGTCCCAGGGACGGCTTTATACACAGGACCTGAACCAGTTCACCGGCCGGGGCATCCCTATGATCGCCGAACTGGCCAAGCAGTTCGGCGTGGCTGAAAGCAAGGTGAAGGAGCTTGTGGAGGAAGGCAAGGTCGGTTTTCCCGAAGTGCAGAAGGTCATAGAGAGCCTGACGGACGAGGGCGGAAAATTCAGTGGTCTGATGGAGGCACAATCCAAAACGATAACCGGACAGATCTCCAATATAGAGGATGCCGTTTCAATGATGTTCAATGAAATCGGGCAACAGTCGGAAGGTGTCATCAACACCACGCTTTCCGGTGTTTCCTACATGGTGGAGCATTACGAACGTTTCGGCCGTATCCTGCTCGGGCTTGTCGGTACGTATGGTGTGTACCGGACCGCCGTCATGACAGTCACGGCCGTGAAAGGCTGGGCGGTGGCTGCGGAGGCGTTGCATTACAACTGGCTCCTGCTGGTTGAGAAAGCGCAGAAAATGCTCAACCGGACCATGCTTTCCAATCCCTATGTGCTGGTTGCGACCCTGCTTGCCGGTGTTGCCGTGGCACTGATCTCCATGAAGACGGAAACCGAACGTTTGCAGGAATCCGAGGAAAGGTATCAGCAGCAGAAGCAGAAAACCATAGAGGCCGAGGAAGAGCACAGGCGCAAAATAGAGGAACTGTGTTCCATTGCCGGGGATGAAGCCGTGTCCACGGATGCCCGGCGTGAGGCGCTAAACAAGCTGGAACAGAAATATCCGGATATATTCTCCAAATACGACACCGAGTATGAGAAACTGAAGAATATCAAGAAAATCAAGGAAGAGATAGCCCGATTGGAAGCCGGTGAGTCCATATCCAATCCCGCCAATGAATTGAAACGTGTGGATGACAGGATAAAAGAACTTGAAGGCAAGACCCGGTTGGCAACCGAATATTACCAGGACAGCTACGGGCGGCAAAGAGCCCGATATGTCCGGAAATCCGCACGTTCAAGGGATGAGGAGGCAGAGCTTCAGAATCTGTACGGAAAACGCAAGAGCCTGAACGGACAAATCCGCAAGGACGAGGTAAATGCCTATTTCGAAAACCTGACCGGTGTGAGTAACGAGACCCTTGCACAGCAGATAAAGCAGCGTAGAACCCTGCTTGCCCGGATGTCTGTCCAGGAGAAGGAATACGGAAAGATTACGCAGGGTGACGAAAATCTTACCGGAACTTATTCCCGTGACGAACTGAAGTATCAGCTGAACAAACTGGTTTCGGAACAAAACCGGCGTAACCTGCCCACGGATTCAAGCACTGACTGGGTGGCTGCGGCAAAAGAGAAATACCAGGATGCGCTCAAGGCTTATAACGCCTTTCTTCAGGAAACGTCCAACAGCCTTTCCCGTGAGGAGTTTGAGAAGAAGGCGAAAGAACTGAAGGATGCCGTCGATACCGCCAAAAAGGAGTACGACAAGGTCAAGCCCGGTGAGGATAAGGATTCCGAGGCCGAACGGAAGAAGGCGGACAAGGCGGAGAAAGAAGCCCAACGCCGCAAACAGGTTTCTGAAAAGCTGGGCCAGGAACTCGCCGGGCTGCAAAGGAAGAATGACGAGGCGGAGATTGAGATGATGACCGAGGGGCTGGAGAAGAAGCTGCGCCAGATAGACAATGAATACCAGGCACGCAAGGATGAAATAGCCAGGCAGGAAGCCGGTTGGAAACGTGACAACGCGAAAGCGGGGCAGTCCGGTTCGCTGTCGGAAGATCAGCAGTCCGAAATAGACAAGGCCCGTGAGCTGAACGAGTCCGGCCGACAGAAGAAAATAGCGGAAGCTTATCGGGAAGAGTTCGGAGTGATGCAGGAATATTTGCAGGCCTACGGCACCTTCCAGCAGCAGAAACTCGCCATCGCGACCGAATATGCGGAAAAGATACAAAAGACGACGTCCGGCAGCGAGAAGCTCTCTCTCGGTGTTGAACGTGACAGCAAACTTGCCGGCATCGAAGTGCAGGAACTGAAAGCCCGTATTGACTGGGGTACTGTCTTCGGTGAATTCGGCGGGATGTTTTCCGATATGATAAAGCCTGTATTGGCGGATGCCAGAAAATACATGCTCACTGACGAGTTCCGAAATGCCGACCATGCCAGCCAGGACGCGCTTGTCTCTGCCGTCCAGCAGATGGAGAGGGCTTTGGGCGGTTCCGGCAAGGTCAGTTTCAAGAAACTGGGTGCCGAGGTTACTGCCTACCAGAAAGCCCTTTCAGACCTGAAGGAGGCACAGGCGGTGTATGCGGACACCTATACGGCACTCATTGCCGCCCAGAAATCATACATTGAGGCGCAACAGTCCGGAACCGAACAGGAGAAGGAGTCCGCCCGGCAAGCCCTGGAAACGGCGCAGGCTAATGCCGATGCCGCGAGTGAGAATATAAACGCCTTGCAGGAAACGGCTGACAGTGCCCGGCAGTCCCTCTCGAATACTGCCTCCGGTCTGAAGACCAGTATGGAGAATGTGAGGGACGGATTGCAGCAGATTGCCTCCGGCAGTATCAGCGGGGCGTATAATGGCCTGATCACACTCGGCAAAGGTGCCAAGGAAGTGGACGGCAAACTGGGCGAGGCTTTCGGAAAGGTTTCCGAAACACTTGAGGATGTGCCTGTTGTCGGCTGGATTGTAAGTATTATAGACCTTTTCAAAGATGGTTTGAGTGTGGTCATCGGTGGCCTGCTCGACGCGGTGTTCAATGCCGTGAGCGGTATTCTTGACGATGTGCTTTCCGGTGATCTTTTTGTGACTATCGGAAAATCGCTGCTTTCCGGTGTGGGCAAGATATTCGACGCATTGACCTGGGGCGGATTTTCCTCCTGGACGACTTCAAGCAATGCCAAAGAGGTCCAGGAAACCATCGACCGGCTGACCGAGCGCAACGAGACCTTGCAGACGGCTATCGAGGACCTGACGGAGGAGATCAAGGCGAGCAAGGGTACAAAGTCCGTGGCCGCCTACCGGGATGCCTACAGGCTCCAGCAGGAGACGAACTCGAACTATCTGGACATGGCCATGTCGCAGGCCGGCTATCACGGTTCGCATCACAGCTGGAATTATTACTGGGGCGGTTTCTCACAGGAACAGATTGACCGTTTGAGCGGTCAGATCGGGCGTAGCTGGAACGGTGACATCTGGAACCTAAGTCCGGAGGAGATGAAGAAGTTGCGCAGTAACGTGGACATGTGGACGCAGATCCAGGATACCGGCAAGGGCGGATATGGAGGTCGTCTGACCGAGAAGCTGGATGACTATATCGACCAGGCGGGCAAGCTGGAGGAACTTACCGACCAGCTGTATGAAGGTCTCACCGGTATTTCCTTCGACAGCATGTACAGCAGTTTCGTGGATAACCTGATGGATATGAAGTATGATGCCGCAGCCGCGGCGGAGGACATATCCGAGTATTTCATGCGTGCGATGCTGTCAAACAAGATCGGTGAGCTGTATTCCGACAAGCTGAAAGGCTGGTGGGAGAAATTCGGCAAGGCGATGGAAGACAATGACCTTACAGAAGCCGAGCGTAAGGCCCTCCAGGACGAGTACATGAAGTATGTCGAGGAAGCCATCGCTCTTCGTGACAATCTTGCCGCGGCCACCGGGTACGATAACTCGGGCGGTACGAGCCAGAGCGCCAAAACCGGCGGTTTTTCAGCCATGACACAGGACCAGGGTACAAAACTGGACGGCATGTTCACCAGCGGGTTGCAACACTGGTCGAGCATCGATGAGAAGATGGAGAGCGTCATCGACAAGATGAACACCGCCGAGGGGCATCTTGCCCGTATCGAGGAGAACACCGGCACGAGCGCGTCGCACCTTGGCAAAATAGAGGAAGAGATTCGTAAAATCAATCGTGACGGAGTAAAATGCAAATGATATGGAAAAGATATTAGGCGGTCTGGTACTTGTCAACGGTACCGACATCTGGAGTACATACGGGGTGTTCCTCGTTGAGGACAAGCGCGGCGGGATGGATAACCTGACCGCCATCCTGACCCCGAGCAAGACGAAAACGGACACGGCTGTGAATATCCGGGAGGAGGACGGGGAGAAATATTCCTCCGTGCTGACGCCCAGGAACGAGGCCCGTGACGTGACGCTTCATTTCGCCCTGTTTGGCAAAACGCAGGCCGGCTGGCTGAAGAAGTATTTCGAGTTCATCAATTTCCTGAAGAAAGGCCGTGACGGGTGGCTTGAGATTTCCTTTCCCCAACTTGCCCTGACTCTCCGTGTGAAATATACGGATTGCAGCAAGTTCCAGCCTCTGACCTATCTCTGGAAGGAAGGCGTGCACGCCGGCAAGTTCAAGGTGAAGTTCCGGGAACCTGTCCCGGTCATATAAATGTGATTCAAACCCTATTCAAACGACGTTTAAACAAGATACAGACATGCTGACCATCTATGACAGCAACGGCAACAGACGGACCGATATCGAGGCGGGCGACAGCTCCACCCAGGTGAAGGAGGTGCAGGGTGACAATGTCCTGACACTCTCTTTCACGCATTACGAATATATCGCCCTGGACGTGAATGACCGGGTGGACTTTGAGGGTGAGCGCTACTGGCTGACCGAACGGTACATCCCGAAGCAGAAGAGCGGCCAGGAGTGGGTATATGATTTGAAGTTTTACGGTATCGAGAGCCTGGTGAGACGTTTTCTTGTGCTGGAGACCACCGACGGGAACACCGAGCCTGTGTTCACGCTGACAGCGACTCCGCGTGAACACGTGGCCATGATCGTGAAGTGTATCAATGACGGAATGAACCACACCACCGACTGGAAAGTGGGGCGGGTGGACGGTACGGACCTTATCGTCATCGATTACGAGGGGAAGTACTGCAACGAAGCCCTGAAAGAGATAGCCGAAGCGGTCGGCGGGCAGGCTGAATGGTGGGTGGAAGGCCAGACCGTGAACGTGTGCCGGTGTGAGCATGGCGAGGAAATAACGCTGGGCTACGGGAAGGGACTGACCGGAATCGAACGCGACACGACGGGTACCGACAATTTTTATACCCGGTTGTTCCCGGTAGGCAGCACGCGGAACATAGATCCGTCAAAATACGGGCATAGCCGCCTGATGCTTCCGGGGGGCAGGCAATATGTCGAGATACATACGGAGGAGTACGGCATCTATGACCGTTACGAGCAAGACGCCTTCAGCGGCATTTATCCCCGCAGGATCGGGGCTGTCAGCAGTGTGCGCAGCGAAGATGTGAAAGATGACGACGGCAACCCTTTCACGGTCTATTATTTTAGGGACGACAGCCTGAATTTCGATCCGAACGATTACGAGCTGCCCGACGAGACCAAACGTGTATCGTTCCAGGACGGTGACCTTTCCGGACTGGGGCAGGGTGAGGACCACTATTTCGAGGTGAATTTCAACAGTGCCACCCGTGAGTTCGAGATTATTACGATATGGCCCTATGATGATGACACGCAACTCCCCGGCGGCAAACTTATTCCGAAATCCGGTGACCGTTATATTCTCTGGAATATCCGTATGCCGGACGAATATTACCCGCTTGCCGAGGAGGAGTTTCTTACGGCGGTGGAACAGTTCAATACCGAATGCTGGCAGGATCTTGCCGTTTACAAGGCCCCGACCGACCATGTGTGGATTGAGGAGAACGGTGTTTCCCTGTCCGTAGGCCGCCGTGTGAGACTTGAAAGCGAGGAGTATTTCCCCGAAACCGGTTATCGCAGCAGCCGCATCACGAAAATTACCCGGAAGGTGAACCAACCCGGGGAGATGGACATCGAGATCAGCGATGCCCTGCATAGTGGTGCGTTTGAACGGGTGAATGACAGTATCGGGGAACTGAAAAACTATACGAAGTCAAAGGCGGAGGGTGCCGCGCTTCCTGACATTATCCGTAGCTGGGACAAGACACTGCCTACGGACAACAATCTTTTTTCCGCGCGGAGAAGTCAGGCGGAACACATCAGCAAAAAAAAGAATGACCGTGCAAAGGGGAAGATCACCTTCGAAGCGGGAGCCTCTTTCGGACAGGAGGATAATGCGGGTATTGATGACAAGGGCAATGCCGAGTTGCTGACCCTTGTCGTGCGTGAGTTCCTTCGCAGCCCGAAATTCGTGGACGGTCTTTTCGGTGAGGGGTGGCGGCTGTGGATGGAGGACGCTTTGTCCCATCTTACCATCGACAAGCTGACGGTACGCCAGGTCATGGTAGTATTGGAGCTGCTTATCGAGAAGGTACGCAGCGTTGGCGGCCAGCTGTGCGTCAGCGCCGCCAACGGGAAAATAAAGACCGTCGTACTTGAGGACGGTTACTGGAGGATCACTTTCGAGCAGGACAACAGTTTCCAGGCCCATGACCTGATGCGCTGCGCCACGTTCAGCGGCGGGAACCTGAAAGGGTACTGGGTGGAGGTGGCCGGCGTGGAGGGTGACTCCATTCTCGTAAGTGAGGATGAATTTTCAGGTTCCCTTCCGGAGGCCGGTGACGAGTGCGTGCTGATGGGCAACACGGAGAACCCGCTGCGTCAGAACCTGATCCTGATCTCCGCCACCGAGGACGGTCAGCCCCGCGTGGACGTGATGGACGGGGTGAAGGCGAAGAACTTCACCGGCTGCCTTCGTGCGCGCCTGGGCAACCTGGACGGCATCAGCGATGACTGGTTCCCGGCTGACAACCAGCCGCACGGCAACGGCCTTTACAGCGACAACGCCTACCTGCGCGGGACTTTCCTTCTGGTGACCGGTGAGGACATCAAGACCAAGTTCGAGATCGTGGAGGGGCGCATCACCAGCGCGGTGACCGCCCTAAGGAACGACTTCGCCACGGAGAAGGGCTACCTGAACAACCCCGCCTTCGATGACGGGCTGGAGAAATGGAACACGGAGAACGAGACGGTGTTCTTCCTGGCAGGTAACAAATGGATCTGGGCGAACAACAACGTACTGACCAGAAAGGGCGACGGGGCGAGCGTGACGGTGGATGACGGGCGGACGGTGGTGCACATCCGTAACAAGTACATCCTCCAGAAACGGGCGAATTTGAAAAGCATCCCCTCCATGCCTGTGAACGGTGACGGGGAGAAGGAGGCCGTGCCGGTGTACCTTTCCTTCTTCTACCGCTGCGCAACCAAAGGGACTCTAAGAGTCCAGTTCCTGGACGTTGACAAGACGGGTTTCGCGAACTTCAACAGCCTGGAGGTGGAGGAGGAACTGTCTGCAACTGATGGTTACGTGCAGTACACCTGTAGCGGCCTCTGGAACGGTACCGGTGATTTCAAACTGTCCTTTACCGGTGACATCTACCTGTATATGCTCGTGCTGTCCACTGACAAGGTGGAGAGCCTTGCACACCGCTACCGGACGCTTTTCGAGCAGTCGGAGCGTCTGGTGAAGATAACGGCCGCCGTCTTTGACCGTGACGAGAATATGCTGGAAGAGACGGGGCTTGTGGTGAAGCCTGAAGGCGCGGGCATCTACGCCCAGGACGCGGACGGGAAACTGGCGCTTATCGGCGTGAGTGTGGACGGGACGGACGCTGACGGCAACAAGATCAGCGTGGTGAAGCTGACCGGTGACCGCGTCAAGCTGGAGGGCCTCGTGACGGCCAACGATAATTTCAAGATCCTGGAGGACGGGAGCATCGAGGCGAACGCGGGCACGTTCTCCGGGCATATCCGCACGAACTTCCACCTTGTGGAGTCGAGCGACGCCGTCCTGACCTCCTGCTCGGGCCGCGGCGAGGCCGGCTACCTGATCGGCCGCGAGCTGAGCCTGAAGGTGGACATGGCCGGTTCGTCGAACGGTGCGGACATCATCCTTCCGAACGACGTGCGTTATATCGGCTCGCGCGTAACCCTTTACAACGGCTGCCACCCTCCCTATACGCGTACGGTGGGCTCTATCCGCTACAGCTCCGTCCGTGTGGACGACGGCACGCTGCTCCGCGGTTCCAACGTGAACCTTAGCAGTGATTCGCTGCTTTCCTATTCCGACCCCTACAGGATCGACTGGATCAGCGGGATCATCGAGCTGGTCGGTACCCCCGAGCTGAACGGGAGAATCCTTGCGGACCTGGTTTCGTGGCGGGGAGCGTCGGCCGGTCCCCCCGCTTCCCCCTCGAGCGGATGGCTTTACTACGACACGAAAAGGAACCGCAACTACCTTTACTGGTACGGCGCGTGGGTGGAGTTCCCCGTTTACGGCGGCGCTTCCGATGATCTCCGCATCACGTGGAAGGGAGAGCTTTCTTCCGCTCCGGAGAACCCGGAGAGGAACTGGCTGTACGTCACCTCCGTGAACCGCTTCCTCCTGCTCTACACGGGCGAGGATTGGGAGGAGCCCGCCATCATTAACAGCCTGAACAAGTGCGGCTGGTGCATCCTTGGCTTCAGCGCGCTTTCATACCATTATTACAATGACTGACAACAATAAAAAAGGAGGAATAACTTATGGCACTTACAGAATCGGAGAAAACGGAACTTAAGAACGACATCCTGAACGCTATCAAGGCCGAGAGCCAGAGCGTTGATGAACTTGTGGAGGTCAGCTCCCTTGACAATATCAAAAGTCTCCCCGCCCTTCGCGGCAGTGAGCTGGTGAGTGCTCCGCTCACCCTTTTGCGTAAACCGGCCGATGATGCCGCTGCCACGGCGAATGCGTCTGCCACGAAAGCGGATAATGCTGCGGCTTTGGCGAATAAAGCTGCGGGTATGGCGTCTGATGCGGCCGGTACCGCCAATCAGGCTGCTGAAACTGCAAATTCCGCCGCGGCAGCGGCATCCGCGGCTGCGAAACAGGCGGAGGATGCCGCCGCCGGTGTGAACGACGGTTTGGTCGGTGGCATGACGGCCGTCCCTGATGAGGAGAACGACACGGTGAAACTCACCCTGCTGGGGAAGACCGGGACGGAGATTGCCTCCGTTGATATTCCCGGTGGTACGGGCGGTGGCGGTAACACGTATAATGTGACGGCGGAAGTCCCTTTGGAGAGCGGTTATTATGTCCTTTCCTCCGCGATCGGTGCCGTGGATGAGAAATACCGTTACAAGGGTCGTTGCATCACCTATGAAGTCTCGCAGGGCAAATGGGAGACCAAACAGTTCGTGGGGACAAGTCTGTCGAGCTGGGAGCAGGAGGCGAGCTGGGAGGACTTCGGCGGTGCCGGAACGATGAAGAGCCTGACGGTGAACGGCGAGAAGAAAGTTCCCGACAGCGAGGGCAACGTGGATCTGACCATCGACAAGCTGGAAGTGGACGAGAGCCTGGATGCCGACAGTACCAATCCCGTCCAGAACAAGACCGTCGCCGCCAAATTCCAGGAGGTGGAAGCCGGTACCGTGTTCGGCATGAGCGCGGAAGTGAGCGACGACGAGAGCAGTGTCCGCCTTGCGCTGACCAACAAGAGCGGGGCGGAGATCGCGAGCGTTGACATCCCGGCCGGCAGCGGTGGCGGCGGTGAGTCCTCCACCACCAAGATCGTGCTGCTTGCCGAGACCGACAAGAAAACCGTGAAGGAAGGCGGAGCGGTGAAACTTACCTATACCTATGACCACCAGGTTGCCGGCGGTGATGACAAGGGTAGCAGTACCGGACAGAAAGCGACCGTCACCATCCAGGTGAAGCGCGGGACGACCACCACTTATTCCTCCTCGCTGAAGGAAGTGAGCAAGGGTACCTATACCCTTGACCTGACCAAATACCTGCTGGTGGGCACGAGCGATATCTACGTCATTGCCGAGACTACCGATCCCACCACGGGCAAGGCGCAGAAGAAGCAGGCGTACGTGAGCGTGAAGAGCGTCACCCTGTCCCTTTCCTGCGGTTACAACCTGGCGGCCACCATCCAGAACGGCGGTTACGGTACCTATGATTCCGCGAGTATACCCTACGCCGTGAGCGGTACCGGCACGAAAACCGTCAGCCTGTACGTGGACGGTGTACAGCAGAACGCGCATACGGTCACCCGCAGCGGCACGACGAACGGCAGTTTCGAGGTTTCCATGACCGGCCTGTCCGTGGGGCGGCATACCGCCCAGCTGGTGGCCGAGATGGAAACTGACGACCTCACGCTGAAAAGCGAGAGCATCCATATCGACCTGCTGAAGGCCGGAACCGGCGCGCCCTTCATCGGTTTGAAGCTCATTCATGCCGACGGGCATGTCCTCGGACGGGACGAGCATCTGGAGCCGGTCCTTGAAGCCGGCCGCTACGAGAAGCTCACTTTCGACTGGGTGGCCTATGATCCCGACCGTGTGCCCGCTGAAGTGGAGTTCTGGAAAAACGGCGTCAAGAGCAGTACCGTGAGCGCTCCCCGCAGCATGATGACCTACAGTAACCGGTTTACCGAGGAAGGCACGCAGACGCTTGTCCTGAAAGCCGGTCCGACCGGGTACACTTTGCGCATCGACGTGGGTGAGAGCGGTATCGATATCAGCGAGGCCACCTACGGCCTGGCGGTCAAGCTTGACGCGGCGGGCCGCAGCAACGGGGAGAGTAACCCCGGAACATGGGAGTCGAACGGCGTGGAGACCACGTTCGAGGGTTTTGACTGGAGCAGCAACGGCTGGACGGGTGAGGCGCTGAAGCTGACCAACGGTGCGAAAGCCGTCATCGGCTACCGGCCCTTTGCCACCGATGTGAAAAGTACGGGGCTGACCATTGAACTGACCCTCCGGGTAAGCAATCCCACTGACAGCGATACCGCAGTTGTGGACTGTCTCGACAGTGGCAAGGGGCTTTATATCACCCCTTCGGAAGCGAGTTTCAAGACCGGTGAGAAAGTGTCCTATACCAACGAGGACGACGAGCTGGTGGAGCGTGAGATCAAGCTGGGCACGAATTATGTGGAAGACCGGTGGATCAAGGTGGCCCTCATGGTGGGTACCCGCAATGAGAGCCGTCTGATGGAGCTTTATGTGGACGGCAACCGTACCGGTGCCGACATCTACGACAACGCCTTCAGCTTCCGCCAGGACAATCCGAAATATATCACCATTGACAGCGCCGGGGCGGACGTGGAGGTAAAGAGCGTGCGTATCTATACCCGCCGGTTGAGTGACGACGAGGAACTGGAGAACCGGATGGTGGACAGTGCGGACGGTGAGGAGATGATCGCGCTGTATGAGGAGAACGATATCCTGGGTGATACCGACACTGTGGATATGGACAAGCTGCGTGCCAAGGGCAAGGGGGTGCTGCGTATCGTGCGCCAGAACAAGCTCGATGACGTGTATGCCGAGAACAACAAGAAGACGGACTTTTCGGCGGATATCTTCTATTACTCCCCTTTCGGATCCGAATACGACTTCGTGCTTCGTGACTGTTATATCCGTATTCAGGGTACCAGTTCCACGAAATATCCGAGCAAGAACATCCGTATCTATATCAGCAAGGGCGGCACGAACCTTAGCTTCACCGTTGGCGGCAAGGAGCAGGCGGAAAAGAAATATCCCGTCCGTCCCGGTGGCATCGCCATGAACCTGATCTGTCTGAAGAGTGATTATTCCGACTCGTCCATGTCGCTGAACACAGGCGGTGCCAAACTGTTCAACGACGTGCTGAAGGAGATGGGGCTTCTCACCCCTCCGCAGCGTTACCAGTACGAGACGGGCGGCAGCGATTTGAACGCGGTCACCGTGCGTACCGCTATCGACGGTGTGCCTATCGACATGTTTGTGGCGGCTGCGGAGGACGGCGAGAACAACTATGTGGGGCAATACAACTTCAACAACGAGAAAAGCAAGAGCGGCGACCTGTTCGGCCTTAGTGGCGTGGAGGGTTACGATCCTGCCTGTCCCCTCACTCTGGAAATGCTGAACAATACCGAGGCCATGTGCCTTTTCAAGACCACAAGTGACGCTCATCTGGAGGAGGTGTTTGATGCCGGTGCCGAGACCAACGTTCCGGATGATGTGAAATGGGCGGGCCTTGACGAGTCGCAGCGTACGGCCGTGAAACGGCTGTACGCATGGATACGCTCGTGTGTTCCGGACGGTGCGACGAGCGCCGACCTCTCCACTTTTAAGAGCGAGAAGTTCAGGGACGAGATAAGTGACTATTTCGACAAGGCTTTCCTGCTGACGTATTACCTCTGGACGGACTATTTCCTTGCCGTTGACCAGCGTGCGAAGAACATGATGCTGCGCACGTGGGACGGCCTGATATGGTACATCACCTACTACGACGGTGATACCCAGATGGGAAAACGTAACGACTGTTTCCTGGTGTATGACTACACCACCGACCGCGACACTTATGACGCCGAGGCCGGGAAATATGCCTTTGAAGGCCGTGACAGCTGGCTTTGGAACCTCGTTCTGGCCAACCTGGACGCTGACCTGAAGACACAGGCGCAGGCTCTTCGCGGTGTACTTACCACCAGCCGTGTCCTGGACATGCTGAACGTGGAGCAGGCGGGCAACTGGTGCGACCGTGCCTATAACAAGAGCGGCGAGCTGAAGTACATCCTGCCCGCCACGCAGGAGATGTACGGCAAGGTGTGGCCGTTCATCTACGCCCTTCAGGGCAGTAACCGTGCGCACCGTGAATATTTCGTGCGTAATCGTTTCGCCCTTCTGGATGCTAAGTACGGCACGAGCAATTTCACCAGTGACAACATCGACCTCTATCTGGCACGTACGGCTGCTGACACCCCCGACGTGCTGAAGATTACGGCCAACGAGGTTTATGCTTTCGGCTACGGTACGAACAACAGCCCGAATATAGGGAATACCGGCATCATCAAGAAAGATGCGGCTGCGAGCCTTTCCATCACCGGTGCCTATACGGTGAACGATCCCTTGAGGGTTTATGGCGCGAGCCGTATGAAGGTGCTGGATATGAGCGGGGCCGCCGACCACCTGAAAAACGCTTTCGACCTGGGCAAATGTACCGTGCTGCGCGAACTGAACCTTCAAAGTTCCGGCAACGGCAGTACCGGCTGGTGGTTGAACATCGGCAACTGCAAGCAGCTACGTAAACTCAACCTTCGTAACCAGGCACAGGCGAAAACCGGGGGAAGTACCAGTACCGAGCTGGATTTGAGTGCGCAGACCAAGCTGGAAGAACTTGAGGCCCGCGGTACGCAGGTGCAGAGCGTGGTGCTAGCCAAGGGTTCTCCCGTGACGCTGCTCCACCTTCCCGGTACACTGACCAGCCTCCGTCTGGAATATCTGGGCAGACTGACCACCGGCGGGCTGACATTGGAAAGCTACAGCAAGGTGAAGACCTTCATCTTTGACAGTTGTCCAGGTATTGACTGGGAAACCCTGCTGGGCCGTTGCACGGGTGTGGAACGTATCAGAGTAACCGGTATTGACCGCGAGGATGACGGTACGTGGCTGGATAAGTTTGTCGGGATGGGCGGTGTGGATTCCGATGGCAACACTACGGACACGTGCGCCTTGGTGGGTACGGTACAGCTCACGCGCTACATTGATGACGATACGTACAGCGCTCTGAAGGCGCACTTCCCGGAACTGAATATCCGGCAGCCGGAATACACGATGATCGAGTTCGACGACGAGGTATCGGATGACGCGAACGTGAGCAACCTTGACAACGGTACCGGCTACAAGTATGACAACGCGTATGAGGTGAGCGGTCATATTTCCGCCATCCTGAAGCAGCGTCACCGTGTACTTGCTAAAGTGACTAAAAAAGCGACGACGCGGGGTGTGAACATGGCGAACGTTGATACCACGGTGAACAACCTGGACGGTGAGATGACCTACTACCCGCTGGACGACACGGACAGCAACAAGTACGCCGACGGCACGGCTGCCAGACTGGACGGCACTGAAGGTGACTGGATGATGTACGAGCCCTTCTTCTGGAGCAAGGGTATCAATGATTACCTGAACGGCAAGCATTACTCCTGTTACAGCAGTAACGGTTCGGATAACATGCCTTCCGTTCCGGATGCTGACGTCCTTACGCTTGACGACATTAAGGGCACGAGTGGCGGTTATCTTTCCGGTCGTAAGATCATGAGCGGAAAGGATACGCTTTCGAACAGCTACAGTACTGACAGTACGTATTCGGTATGCAAGGTGAACGTGGACGGTTACAAGCGTGTGCGTTTCCCGAGCGTTCCCGGTACAAGCCTTGTCGGAAGCATTTTCACAGACGATTCCGGCACGGTCATCAGTTCAATCGTCGTCCCTACCTTGAGCAACAAGTTCGAGGCCGGTATGTACCTGATTGCCGATGTTCCGGAGGGTGCCACTGCTCTTCACTTCTCCATTCTGAACACGGCAGAGTTCGATAAGGTTGTCCTTTCTAACAGTGACAGGATCGAGGATATGGAACCCGAATGGGTGCCTAATGACGAGCACTTGTGTGCCGTTGTGGGCAGCAGTGTTGTCGGTTCCAAACTTCGCGCCTGCATTACCGGCGGGAGCACTACGGCGAGCATGACCTGGGCTGATTTCCACTATTACAGTGTCCAGCGCGGTATGCAGCAGATTGATGCCCTTATGCACTCGCGCATCGCGAATCTTTTCTACGCGAAGTACGGTCGTCGTGACAGCCAGGAACAATGCGGCGCGGGCTCTCACACGAACAACCGTACTACGGGTGGTACTGCCAGCCGCGGTATGACGGACACGATCGGCTACGAGGAAGCCTCCTCAATCAACCCTAATGTGACGAACAGCCTGATAGAAAACTCCGTCCACCAGTATGCGTGGTACCGTGAGAAGGATGACTACGGCGGGGCCACGGTTACGCAGGTGAATAATATTTGCTGCCTTGGCTACGAGGACATCTATGGTCATAAATATGACATGATGGACGGCGTGGATCTTCCTAATGACACGGGCAATTCCGGGAAGTGGCGCATCTGGATGCCTGACGGCAGTACCCGCCTGGTTAAGGGTTCCGTGAGCTCCGGTATCTGGATTACCGCCGTGGCGCATGGCAAATATATGGACGTGATTCCGGTGGGTTCCGTTTCGGGTTCCTCCTCGACAAATTACTGCGACATCTACTACATATCCACTGCCTCCAGCCGTGTGGTCTATCGTGGCTACGCCTACGCGTACCCGAATGGCGGTGTTTCGGTGTCGCATGCGAGCTACGATTCCTCGAATACGAGCACGAACATCGGTTCTCGTCTGGCCTTCCGCGGCCGGCTCGTTAAGGCGTCGAGCGCCGTGGCGTTTAAAGCGATAAGCGAGGTTGCATGATCGGCCGCGTAAAGCGTCAAAGCGGGAGCGAAGCGACAAAACATCCGGTGTTCCCCGAGCAGGGGAACGCCGTTCATTACGGGCGTCAGCCCGTCGAAAAATATTTTTTTGACGTCAGGTTTTGTATCTGTTTGTTAAATAATAATTTGAAAATAGTACTTTTGCATTTGAAAGGTGGCGCCTCCCCATAGGCCGTGTGGTCTATCGTGGCAACAACAACGCGAACCCGAATGGCGGTGTTTCGATGTCGAATGCGAACAACGATTCCTCGAATACGAACACGAACATCGGTTCTCGTCTGAACAACAATCGAAAGGAAATTTTAATCGGCGTACAACACCGGGGACTTGTCCCCACCGTGGTGCCGAGGGGGGCAAGCCGCAGTAACAGCGGTCCGTAAGGGCCGGAAAACTGAAAAATAAAGTGTCGGGTAGGGTTTGGTAGGCCGGAAACGGTTCGAAGAAGCCGGGCCCGGGGGATTGAAGGCCCCGTATTAAAAGCAATAAACAGTAATTTATGCGCAGGGTTGGGTATATCATCGAGGAGATCGTGGAGCCTTCCAACATGGAGGCTTCCTTCCGGCAGGTCCTTCGCGGCAGCAAGCGTAAACGCAGCCGCCAGGGGTGCTATCTGCTCGCGCATAAGCCCGAGGTGTTGGAGGAGCTGGTCGCGCAGATCGCATCCGGTACTTTCCGCGTGAAGGACTACCGTGAACGCGAGATCATCGAGGGCGGCAAGCTACGCCGCATTCAGGTGATCCCGATGAAGGACCGCATCGCCGTGCATGCCATCATGGCGGTGGTGGACCGCCATCTGCGGAAACGTTTCATCCGTACCACCTCCGCCAGTATCAAGAGACGGGGGATGCACGACCTCCTGGCGTATGTCCGCCGTGACATGGCCGAAGACCCTGATGGTACACGTTACTGTTACAAGTTTGACATCACCAAATTCTACGAGAGCGTGAAGCAGGATTTTGTGATGTATTGCGTCAGCCGGGTGTTCAAGGACGCAAAGCTCGTGACCATGCTGGAGAGCTTTATCCGCCTGATGCCTGAAGGTCTGAGTATCGGCCTGCGCAGCTCGCAGGGGCTGGGCAATTTGCTTTTGTCTGTGTATCTGGACCATTATCTGAAGGACAGGTATGCCGTGCGTCATTTCTACCGCTATTGTGATGACGGCGTCGTACTGGGTAAAACGAAAGCGGAACTGTGGAAGATTCGTGATGCCGTCCACGGGCGCATGGAGTGTGCCGGTCTCCTGGTGAAGGGGAACGAGCGCGTGTTCCCGCCGGGCGAGGGCATCGACTTTCTGGGGTATGTGACTTTCGGTGCGGACCATGTCCGCCTTCGCAAGCGCATCAAGCAGAAGTTCGCCCGAAAAATGCACGAGGTAAAATCGAGAAGGAGGAGGCGTGAGCTGATAGCGTCGTTCTACGGGATGGCCAAGCACGCCGACTGTCATACGTTGTTTAAAAAATTAACAGGCAAAGACATGAGATCATTTAAAGACTTGAACGTTTCCTACAAGCCGGAGGACGGCAAGAAACGTTTTCCCGGGGTGGTGGTAAGCATCCGGGAGCTGGTGAACTTACCGATTGTGGTGAAGGACTTCGAGACGGGCATCAAGACCGAACAGGGCGAGGACCGCTGTATCGTGGCCATTGAGATGAACGGTGAACCGAAAAAGTTCTTTACCAACAGCGAGGAGATGAAGAACATCCTCTTGCAAGTGAAGGATATGCCCGACGGCTTCCCGTTCGAGACCACCATCAAGACGGAAACCTTCGGCAAGGGTCGAACTAAATACATATTTACATGAAACGGGTAGAAGGAACATCCGGGATAAAACTGATCGAGTGCGTGAGCCCGGCACGCAACAGATGGCGCATCCGCTGGGATGTACAGGAACGTGAGGACGGATCCGCCTCCTACATGGAGGAAGGCTTTGTCGGCAGACCTCACATGGATACTATAAAGTCCGTCATTACAGACTGGTGTAATGAGCAAATTGACCGTGAGATACTTTCCGGTTTTCTCTATGAAGGTATGCCGGTATGGCTGTCAAGTGAAAACCAGTTCAATTATAAGGCAGCGTATGATCTGGCCGTACAGACTGGTGGTGCTACGCTTCCCGTGACATTCAAGTTCGGTACGGATGAGGTTCCCCAATATCGGGAGTTCGTCACACTGGAGGAACTGACCGATTTCTACACGAAAGCCATGAAGCATGTTCAGGACACGCTGTCTGACGGCTGGAGGAAGAAAGACGCTTTTGATCCGGAGAAGTACCGGGTGGAATAAATCCTTCGGGGGAGGATAAGAAAAAAGCCCCCGGCCTGTTAAAAAGTAACGCCAATCACTTTTATAAACATGAAACGCCAAACCGCGCGACCGGGGGCAAATACCCTCTGTCACGGTTTGACGTTTTTTTTGTTGTCTAAAAAATGATTGGCGATGCAAAGATATAATTTTTTTGTTGTATGAAAGTGATTGAGATATTAAACTTTAACCGGGAGCTGTTGAAAAGGCTTCAGGCGGCCGGCATCCGTCTGGAAGATGCCCGGTATATCGACCTGTACGCGGACTATACCCGCCTACTCGATCAAGGTGAAAAAGTCTCGTATGCTGTGGCCGTATTGTCCGAAAAGTATTCGGTGAGCGAACGTAAGGTTTATGCCTTGGTGAAACGATTCCAGAGCGACTGCAAGACGCTTGCAGTGTGAACGGGTTGTTTTATGTCGTAGGGAGTGCCGTTTCCCCTTATCTTTAGGGTGTTTCAAATTTAGAAGGAGGAAATGGCTATGAACAAGTATTACCGTATCCTGGACAAGATTCTTGCCACGGGAAAAACACAGACCAACAAGAAGGGAAATATACAATACCTTCTGAACGAGCAGCTGTCACTGACACCGGCGGACCTGCTTGACATATTCGAGGGGCATAATATCGCCCGCAAGAAGCTCCGCAGCGAGTTGCAGTTATTTATGCAGGGTGAGCGCAACGTGGAGAAGTACCGGGAGGCCGGCATCAACTGGTGGGACTATTGCGGCTCCATCCTGGTGAACAGTTACCCGACCTATTTCGAGAAGCTGCCTCCGTTGATAGCGAAAATTAACCGGGAGAGGCGCAACAGCAAGAACTACGTGCTTTTTCTGGGCGAAACCGGTGCCGAGAGCAACCAGGCACCCTGTTTGAGTCTGGTACAGTTCCAGTTAGATGGCGGTGAACTGGTTCTGTCCGCCTACCAGCGCAGCAGTGACGCAAACCTCGGGCTACCTTCCGATATTTACCACCTGTACCTGATGGCGCGGCAGATAGAACTTCCCTTGAAGTCGATCACTCTCTATCTGGGCAATGTACATATCTACGAGAATAATATCCCGGGCACCCGTGCGCTGATCGCCGGTGACGAGACGGTCCGCTTCGGGTTGAACGTGTAGTTTGCTGTATATGTCTTGCAGCGGGAACAGTTCATGTTTCCCGCTGTTTTTCGTTTATTCTGTGGACCTTTGCGGCCGTTTTAAAGCAGAATGAAATGAGAAAGATGTATTTGTCCGCCCCGCTTCCTTTCGTGGGGCAGAAACGCATGTTTGCGAGGGAATTTATCAAGGTGCTGGGACAGTTCCCGGACAGCACCGTGTTTGTGGACTTGTTTGGCGGCTCGGGCCTGCTGTCACATATTACCAAATGTGTCAGGCCTGATGCCACCGTTGTGTATAATGACTTCGACAACTACCGCTGCCGACTTGTAAATATCCCGGCCACCAATGTGCTGTTATCCGATTTGCGTCGGATAGCTGAAGGGGAACCCAGAAACAAACGTATAACCGGGGAGGTTCGCGATAAAATGTTTGCTCGTATTGAGAGGGAAGAAAAAGAGCACGGTTACGTGGATTATATCACGGTTTCCGCATCCTTGTTGTTCGCCATGAAATATGTGACCAGTTTGGAAGGAATGAAGAAAGAAGCCATCTACAATAGGATTCGGCAGACAGACTATCCCGAAGCAAAGGATTATCTGGAAGGACTGACTATAACCAGCGAAGACTACAAGGAAGTATTCAAACGTTACAAAGATGTTCCGGGTGTGGTGTTCCTGGTTGATCCGCCGTACCTCTCCACCGAGGTGGGTACTTACAAGATGTTCTGGCGTCTGGCTGACTATCTGGATGTACTAACCGTTCTGAAAGGGCATTCGTTCGTGTACTTCACCTCGAACAAGTCCTCCATTTTAGAACTGTGCGACTGGATGGACCGAAACCCATTTGTCGGCAGCCCATTCAAGGAATGCAGGAAAGTGGAGTTTAGTGCAAGCGTAAACTATCAAGCTAAATATACAGACATGATGCTGTACACGAAGCCGGATGAGGTGTCAGGTATAGCAGCCTAACAATTGCATAAAGATAGGAAATTATTTTGAATCTGCAATGGCTTTTAAATGATATTTTAAAGCCATTTAAAGAGGGTTCAAGTGAAAGAAAAACGGTGGGCTTTGATCATGCTGAATAGGACCGCGCTCACCGTTTTTCTTGTACGCGTCGTTTTTGTACTTTTTGAAACGCATCGTTTTTGTTAAGCGGCACGTCTGGTTTTTCCGGATTTAGATGGCCAAATGCATGCCTATAAGCATACAGGTTTTTGGAAACCTATGGATACTTTACGTGATAATCAGGATCTTAATAAGTTATGGGCTGAAGAAAAAGCTCCATGGAAAGTTTGGTAATAATAAATAAAATAAAATATGGCTTTTAATAATGTCTATAAAGGACGCAGGGTTTTGATAACTGGTAATACTGGATTTAAAGGCAGTTGGTTGTCGGCTTGGTTGCTTATGATGGGGGCAGATGTTTATGGTTATTCTTTAGATATTCCAACCTCTCCTTCTATGTTTGAAACTTTAAAACTTTCAGATAGAATGCATCATTATTTTGGTGATATTCGCGATAAAGAAAAGGTAAACTCTCATATACAAGAAATAAAACCGGATTTTATCTTTCACTTGGCAGCCCAAGCTATCGTCTCTACCTCATATATTGATCCATTCGATACTATAACTACCAATGTTGTTGGTACCGCGTCAGTTCTTGAAGCTATACGTAACATAACTTGGAATTGTACTTCTGTATTGATAACCAGTGATAAGGCATATGATAATGTGGAATGGATTTGGGGGTATCGTGAAACGGATGCTGTAGGAGGTAAAGATGTTTACTCCGGTTCTAAAGGTGCTGCAGAATTGACAATTAAATCCTATTGGAAATCATTTATTCAGTCAATGCCCAATATAAAATTAGGTATTGCCCGTGCGGGAAATGTTATAGGTGGGGGTGATTGGGCAAAGGATCGTATTATTGTAGACTGTGTCAAGGCTTTCTCTGAAAATAAAATAGTTGAGATTCGTTGTCCTAAAGCTACCCGTCCGTGGCAACATGTGCTTGAACCTTTAAGTGGCTATTTGACTTTAGGTCAGTATCTTTTCGAGGATAAAGTTGAAAATGGTGAGCCTTTTAATTTTGGTCCTCGTGCAGAACAGACTAAGACTGTATTTGAATTAGTTCAAGATTTAGCAGAACTTTGGGGTTTAGATAAAAATGATGCTGCGAAGTTGACTGATAATCTCCCATTTCAGGAGGCTACTTTACTGAAATTGAATTGTGATAAAGCATTGGCTTATCTTGATTGGCATTCAACGTTGCATTATTGTGAATGTGTACATTTTATTGCTGATTGGTATAAAGCCTTCTATATTGAGAAGAATGACAATTTATATGAGTTGACTATCTCGCAGATTGAAATGTATATGAATGTCGCGCAGCAGCAACAATTAAAATGGACTGAATAAGATGGAAGGGGTTACATTATATCCATTGAAGCATATAGTTGTTCCAAAAGGAGATATCTACCATGCAATGAAGTCTACAGATAAAGGGTATATGGGTTTTGGTGAGGCTTATTTTTCACAAATAGAACATGGCAAAGCTAAAGGATGGAAAAGACATAATCGAATGACTCTCAATTTAATAGTACTGGTTGGCGCTATTAAATTTGTGATTTTTGATGATCGTGAAAATAGCATCACTTATGGACAATTTCAGGAGATTATACTTTCACCAGAAAATAATTATCAGCGTCTTACTGTAGAACCTGGGCTATGGATGGCTTTTTATGGTGAAGGTGAAGGTGTGTCTATGCTAATGGATATTATCCCTGAACCTCATGACCCATCTGAAGCAAGTTGTATGGATTTAAGTGCAATAGACTATCAATTTTAATTTTGTCTATCCATGAAGATATTGATAACTGGTGGTACGGGGTTTGTCGGTAAGACATTAGTTCCTTACTTTTTTAGTCACTCATTAACTGATATTTGTCTGTTGGTTAGAAATCGAAACAAAGCTATTTGTTTATTCCCGAATATAGATTTGAAAGTTATTTCTACTTCTGAAAACGAATGGCTTGAAGAAGTTGTCAACTACTCACCTGATATTGTTCTTCATATGGCAACTTTCTTTACAGGAAAGAGTGATGATGCTTCTATAAAGAAGCTGATAGATTCAAATATCTTGTTCACCACCCAATTGCTTGAAGCAGTTTCTCATACTTCTTGTCGTTCTTTTATTAATATCGGTACATTTACCGAATACCTACATGGTGCCGGTGAATATCTGCCAAACAACCTTTATTCAGCTACTAAGAGTGCTGTGCATTCCATTATAAAATACTATCAAACGCAATCCCAATGGAATTGGATTAATGTTGTGGTTTACTCTCCCTATGGTAGATATAACTCAAACAAGAAAGTTATAGATTATCTAGTTGATGCGCTAGATGCCAGAATACCTGTTGACTTTTCCCCAGGTAATCAAGTTCTTGATTTTATTCATGTGGATGATATGGCTGATTTTTTTTGTGTATTGATTAATTCATTAGATAGGTTGAAGGATAGTTATTATCAATTTCATCTTGGTACTGGTAGGGGGTATACAGTGAGAGAAGTGGCGGATATAGTGGAAGCGGTCTGGGATAAGTCCATAAACGCTAATTGGGGGGGACGCCCGTATTCACCTTCTGACACAATGTATGCTGTGGCACCTATTAATAAGAATATTACCGTGTTAGGATGGAAGTCGTCTATCTCTTTAGCAGATGGAATTAAGATATTGTATGAAGATATAAAAAAACAGATGTTATGAGGAATCCTATATTGGTTTTGGGGGCTGGCATAGCTGGTCTTGGAGCTGCATATAAGCTATCTGGCAATAATCAGCAAGTAGTTGTTTTAGAGAAAGATGAAACCTATGGAGGTCTTTGTGGTAATTTTACAATTGATGGGTTTCGTTTTGACCGTTTTGTGCATTTCTCATTTGCAAAAGATGAAGAAGTAAATAAAATATTTGCAGAAGGTAGTCCGGAAGTATATCGCCATATCCCTAATCCTTTTAATCTCTATCATAATTTATGGATAAAGCATCCTGCACAAAACAATCTTTTTCCATTACCTGAAGAAGAGAAGGATAAGATAATAGCTGACTTTCGTAACAGGCCAAATACTGATTCTTTAATTGTGGATGATTATGAACAATGGTTGCGTCTTCAATATGGTAATTATTTTGCAGAGCATTTTCCTATGGTATATACCCAAAAATATTGGATGACTGAGGCTGCTGACCTTGAAACTCATTGGGTAGGTAATCGTCTCTATCAACCTTCTCTTGATGAAGTAATACAAGGAGCACAGACTGCAAATACTCCTGTTACTTATTATTCCAAAGAAATGCGTTATCCTTTGAAAGGAGGATATAAACAATATCTTTCTGCTTTAGTTGACGGGGTAGATATCCGCTATAATGAAGAAGTAATGGCGATCTCTCCTTTAAATAAGACATTATGTACGACTAGTGGTATGGAGTATAGCTATAGTCGACTAATTAGTAGTTTGCCTTTGCCTATGGTAGTTAACATGTTAACAGATGTGCCTGAAGAAGTGCTGTCTGCTGCAAAAAAACTTCGTTGTACCTGTGGTTATCAAATATCAGTTGCATTAAGGACAAAGAATATTCCTCCTTATCTGTGGTGGTATATTTATGATGAAGACATTCTCCCGGCACGTGTATATTCACCTTCCTTGAAATCTTTGGATAATGCTCCAGAGGGATGTTCTTCGTTGCAACTGGAAATCTATTGTAATAAAGATGATTATACAAATGAAGAATTGATAAGACGCTCTGTTGATAAATTTATAGAATTGGGATTGATTCATGAAGAAGATATTCTTTTTGTTGATGTGCGTTTTGAAAAATATGCGAATGTGATTTTTGACCATAACATTTATGAATCGCGTAAAATTGTTCGCGACTATTTATCTTCAATAGGTATAGAAACTATTGGACGTTTTGGTAAATGGGGATATTTATGGAGTGATCAAAGCTTGATGAGTGGTCTGAGTTTGAAATGATTCTTTAATGGAAATACGTGTATCCAAAAAAGATATAGTTTGGGGATATATATCCATATTCTTTCAAATGACTTCTGGTATTATAGTACTACCTTTTATTTTGCGAATGTTGTCATCTGAAGAAATAGGTTATAATTACCTTATGCTTACCATTGGTTCAATGATAGCACTTTTTGATGCTGGATTTAGTCCTATGTTTGGAAAGAATATTACTTATTTATTTAGTGGGGCTCAAGAGCTAAAAAAAGAAGGTGTTGCAGAAAGCCACAGCGAAGTGCTTAATTATCATCTTATTGCAACAATGCTAGAAGTAGCAAAAATGGTTTATCGCCGTTTATCTGTGCTGGTTCTATTACTAATGCTTACAATAGGTACGATATATATATATTATGTAACTGATGGTTTTTCGTCAGTAAAGCATTCTCTAGCTATATGGTGTGTCTATTCATTTTCTACATTTTTCAATTTGTATTTTGCTTATTTTAATGCTTTATTAACAGGAACAGGGCAAATAAAGGAGGAAAAAAAGGCTATTATATTATCTCGTATTGGTTATATTGTTATATCCATTATACTTCTGTTTTGTGGTATGGGGTTAATGAGTATATGTATAGCTAATCTCGTATCTCCTTTTTTGGGTAGATATGTCTCATATAAATATTTCTTTACCAAAGAACTACTCGAACAACTTTCAGGTCAGACTGTTACAAAAGAAGATAAACACAATACTTTTTTTATTCTATGGTATAATGTGAAGAAACTGAGTATAAGCATGATAGGGGGGTATTGTATTTTTCGTGTTGGTATGCTTTTCGCAGGATTTTATCTATCTTTGGAAGAAGTGGCATCATATGGTTTAATGATGCAGTTGAGCGGTATTATAACTTCTGTTTCTCAAAATTATTATATTGTAAAGCAGCCAGAAATAGCCAGTTATAAAGTGCGAGGTGATAAAAATAAACTTACTGAAATATTTTCATTCTCTATTATTTCATTTTTATTAATGGTGACAATAGGTTTATTGTTTGTTGTCTTTTGTGGTCCATTAGTTTTGAATTTAATTCACTCTAACACTTATTTGCCATCCCAAGGTGTAATGTTATTATACAGTTTAGTTGTAATATTAGAGGCAAACCACTCTTTGTGTGGTTTAATGATATTGGCAGACAATAGAGTGGTACCTATAGCTGCGTCTATTATACCAGGTTTTTTTATTATGTTGTTTAGTTACTTGTTTCTAAAATATACACAGATGGGTGTTTTAGGGTTAGTAATAGCACAAGGTACATGTCAGCTTGCTTATAATAATTGGAAGTGGCCTATGGTGGTAATGAAAGATCTAGAGATTACTCCATATTACATAATTAAAACAGGATTTTCGCAGATAACAAATAAAATCTATAAACTTGCAACTTATGTTCGATATTAATTACGATTTCTTTTTAATAGAAAATAATTTCAAAGAAATTGAGGGAGTGAAAAGTGAGAAAATTCAAGGAGATATACCATCTAAACTACCGTTAGTGTCAATTGTAATACCTACCTACAAACGTGTCTCGACTCTTCGTGAGACTTTAGATAGTGCTATACATCAAACTGGTAATCATAACTATGAAATAATTGTTGTAGACAATAATCCGGAGCGAGGTGATGAAACTGAATTGATGATGGCAGAATATGTTTCAGTAAAGAATTTGTTGTATTTTAAAAATACAGTAAACATAGGGATGGCAGGTAATTGGAGTCGCTGTTCGGAACTAGCAAATGGTGAATGGGTTACTCTTATTCATGATGATGATTTATTGGTGAATAATTACTTAGATGAAATAGAACCTTGTTTGATTAATTGTGTAGATGGCTTGTTTGTACGCCCAAAAACATTTATTGATGGAGAAACATTGCCAATTTTGCATAATTCAGAAAAGATGGAAATTATGAAGGTTACATTGATGTATCAATATCTGTTTCCTATACTTTGTGCATCAGGGAACACGTTGCGAAAATCTAAAATATTGGAGTATGGTGGCTATACTAATAAGACATTTGCTCCAGATTTTTTCTTTTCTAAAATGGTATATTATGGAAATGTATATATTACCAATAAATCACTTATTTATTATCGTAAGGGATTAAATGAATCTACCAAGATAGAAGCTATGGATAAGCAAAGTTATATACACCATTTTTTTCGAATACAGAATTTTTCGCACATTGGGGTCCCTAAATTTATCGTTAATATAATAATGCTTTATAGTGATATTCTTTTTGAACGAGGATTTCAATCTGAATGGAATAGAAATTATTGCTATACTCATTATCCTAAATACACAAGGTTTGATGTTTTTATTTCAAAAATAACCTATAAGATTGTGGATATAATGATAAGAGTAATAAGAAGGTGTAAACGTAGAATTATAGTAGTAGAATAAGTATATAAAAAAAACAGGATGTTTAATTTAAAACAATTCATTGCAGATCATGTAATTTGTCGTTCGACAAGTATGTTTGCTGTAGATATTGAAGCTAATCGAGAAATACTTCAGATTGAAATTGAGGATAAGAGTGTATGTGTAATAGGTGGAGCAGGTTCTATAGGCGCTTCTTTTATAAGGGCCATATTGCCATTTAAACCCTCTAAACTGGTAGTTGTTGATTTGAATGAGAATGGATTGGCTGAATTAACACGTGATTTGCGTTCAACACATGGAATGTATGTGCCGACTGAATACCGACCATATACTTTAAACTTTGCTGATCCGATCTTTGAACAGATATTTTGTGAAGAGAAAGGTTTTGATATTGTTGCTAATTTTTCAGCTCACAAACATGTTCGTAGCGAAAAAGATAAATATTCAGTACAGGCTTTGATTGAGAATAATGATATAAAAGCCAAAAGATTGCTTGACTTGTTACAGGTTTATCCACCAAAACATTTTTTTTGTGTTTCCACTGATAAAGCTGCTAATCCAGTTAATATTATGGGAGCTAGTAAACGTATCATGGAAGATATGATTATGGCCTATTCTTCTAAATTCAAAGTAACAACTGCCCGTTTTGCAAATGTCGCTTTCTCAAATGGCTCTTTGCCAGATGGATGGATACAACGTGTTATGAAGAAACAGCCTTTAGCTGCTCCCAATGATGTGAAACGTTATTTTGTATCTCCAGAAGAAAGTGGTCAGATATGTCTGTTAGCTTGTATCTTGGGGAAAACAGGTGAAATTTTCTTTCCTAAGTTATGTGAACAACAAATGTTGACTTTTTCTTCTATTTGTGATGAATATATAAAGGCTATCAATTGTAATAAAAAAGAATTTATAACAGATGAAGAAGCTAAAAGGTTTGCATCCGATATGTCGTTTGATGGCAAAGATTATCCAGTTGTATATTTTAAGAGTGATACGACAGGAGAAAAGGCTTATGAAGAGTTTTATGTTCCAGGAGAAAAAATAAATATGGATCGTTTTGTTAGTTTGGGTATAATCGAAGAAGTGAAGAAACGACCGATGATAGAAATTGATACATTCTTTGATGAAATAGAGAATCTTTTTGCTAAATCTGATTTTACTAAAGAACAAGTAGTAAGAATAATTAAACGTTTTATACCTAACTTTGAGCATGAGGAGAAAGGAAAAAATTTGGATCAAAAAATGTAATAAAAGTTATGATGAATCTTGTTAAAGTAGTAGACTTTATTCGTGAGCTTTATGGTACAAGAGATTTTATCCCATTAAGTGTACCTAAATTTGTTGGTAATGAGAAGAAATATCTGGAAGAATGTATTGACACTACATTTGTTTCTAGTGTCGGTAAATTTGTAGAATATTTTGAAGAGGAAATGGCTAAATATACAGGGGCAAAAAAGGCTGTAGTCTGCGTTAGTGGGACTAATGCACTCCATATGTCTCTGATACTTTGCGGTGTTGAACGTGATGATGAAGTATTAACACAAGCATTGACATTTATTGCTACTTGTAATGCTTTAAGTTATATTGGAGCATATCCTGTCTTTATTGATGTAGATAAGTCTACAATGGGGTTATCACCCAATGCTCTAAAAGAATGGCTGATTAAGAACTCTGAAATAAAAAATGGTGTGTGTTATAACAAGAATACAGGACGTAAAGTGAAGGCTTGTGTACCTATGCATACATTTGGACATCCTACTCGTATAGAGGAGTTAGCCCAAATCTGTGCAGAATATCATATCGAACTAGTGGAAGATGCAGCTGAAAGTATAGGGAGTAGATATAAAGGCCGACATACTGGAACCTTTGGAAAAGTGGGGATCATTAGTTTTAATGGAAATAAAACTATTACTACAGGAGGTGGTGGTATGATGCTTTTTCAAGATGAGGAGTTGGGAAAATTGGCAAAACATATTACTACGGTGCGCCCGTATAGGCGATATAATAAATGTAGCATTGGCAAGCTATTAGGTAAGTGTTCCAATATTTACCTATCATCACCAGCTTATCTGCCCACGAAAGGACGGCAGGGAGTATAGCACGCTGGAAAGCCATAAGTCAATTAGTTATCAAATTGCAACTGAATGGTGAGATGAAACAGATAGATACGAGGATAAAATCCAAACTGATTGAATGATAGTCCAAGTGAACCCAGTATGTTTTATAGTGAAAGATAACTTAACTCGCTATACCGTAATACCTCTGTTGCGAGCGTCGTGTAGTAGAGGCAGGAACAAATTACGGCACAACCGCAGTAAGCGGTAACGGGCGGAAGTCATATCCGACAATCTATCATAGCCATGTTATTATATCGTAAACGGGGATTGCCTAAATCGGAACGCCGCAAGGCTATTAGGTACAGACCTATGAAAATCCGACAAGGCAACGGAGCTTCCGTAGTAGTCTGAGCAGGGGAAAGCCCTGTACATGGCGAAGGGAAGCAGCTAATAATTTTAATGCAAATAACGGAAAATGTGAGAGACATTATGAGAAGTCCAGAGTATGTATTAAACAGTCTAACGGAACACAGTGAAAATTTGAATTACAAGTTTGAACGCTTGTACCGTATCTTTTTCAATGAGGAAATGTATTACGTTGCCTACCAACGCATATATGCGAAACCGGGCAATATGACAGCAGGTGCAGATGGGAAAACCATTGACCAAATGAGCCTGAACCGAATTGAACAACTGATAACATCGTTGAAAGATGAGAGTTATCAGCCCCAACCTTCAAAACGGATGTATATCCCAAAGAAAAATGGGAAAATGCGTCCATTAGGTGTACCAGCTTTTAATGATAAATTATTGCAGGAAGTGGTCAGAATGATATTGGAAGCCATCTATGAAAGACAGTTTGAAAAAACGTCACATGGCTTCCGACCTCTAAGAAGCTGCCACACTGCCTTGTCTGATATTCAGAAGACATTTTCGGGCGTGAAATGGTTCGTAGAAGGTGATATTAAGGGATTTTTCGACAATATCAATCATGAGATACTGATAGGTATTCTGAAAGAACGTATCGCTGACGAAAGATTTATTCGCTTGATTAGAAAATTTCTGAATGCAGGATATATCGAAGACTGGAACTTTCATAACTCCTACAGCGGAACACCGCAAGGCGGAATTGTCAGCCCTATCTTGGCAAACATATACCTTGATAAATTGGATAAATTCATGAAGGAATACACTGAAAAATTTGATAAGGGGAAAGAACGGAAAAGAACTAAACAGGTAGTATCACTTGAAGGCAAACGACACCGTATTCTGAAAAAGTTGAAAGTGGTAAAAGACAAAAGTGAAAGGTCAGAATTGATAAGACAATATAAGGCTTATCAAAAAGAAGGTTTGCAGTATTCTGATGGTGACGAAATGGATATGAACTACAGAAAACTCAAATATGTGAGATATGCGGATGATTTTCTAATTGGAATTATTGGCAGTAAACAAGATGCTATCATCATCAAAGAGGACATAAAGAACTTCCTCTATGAAAAGTTGGCTCTTACACTGTCCGATGAGAAAACACTTATCACCCATGCTGAAAACGCTGCAAAATTTCTCGGATATGAGATTTTTGTAAGGAAATCCAATGACACCAAAAGAAGCAAATACGGAGTACTAAGACGTGTCTTCAATAAGAGGATACAATTGGCACTTGGAAAGGATACGTTTAAGAAAAAGTTGCTCGAATATCGTGTTTTAGAAATAAAGATACACAACGGCAAGGAGTATTGGAAAGCAAAATCCCGTCCCAAACTTTCAAACAACAATGACTTTGAGATACTTGACAGGTACAACAAGGAAATAAAGGGCATTTACAATTACTATTGTTTGGCTAATAATTGTAGTAGTCTGTCAAAACTTGGGTATATCATGAAATATAGTATGTACAAAACATTTGCGCAGAAATATCGGACAACGATGTCGCAAATCCGAAAAAAGTACACCAAGAATGGACTTTTTTCAGTTAGATACTATTTAAAGAACGGTACTACCAAAGACTTGACCTTTTATCATGGTGGGTTCAAAAAGAAAAATCCAATGAACATTAAGGATTTAGACAACTTGCCCAAATTCACATATCATCCTACAAACACAAGTCTTATAGATAGGCTGAAAGCGGAAAAATGTGAATTATGTGGAGCAGTCGATAAGTTAGTGATGCACCATGTGAGAAAATTAAAAAATCTTCAAGGGAAAACTACCTGCGAAAAACAAATGATGGCTCGCAAACGAAAGACTATTGCCATATGTGGTAAGTGCTACAAAAAACTCAGTAACAATGGATAGATTGATATTATTAGTAGAAAGCCGGATACGCGGAGACGTGTACGTCCGGTTTGGGGGCGAGCTTCCGAAAACCCACCGTAGTAATACGGCAGGGCGTTGGATGCTTAGCCTACCAAGCTAAGGTGCCTCATCGCTGGGAATTTATTCATGACTACATTGGATATAACTATCGCATGCCGAACATTAATGCAGCTCTCGGCTGTGCGCAGTTGGAACATGTGGATGAATTTGTAGCTAGTAAGCGTCAAGTTGCCAAAGAATATGCTGCATTTTTTAAAAATATAGATGGCATTGATTTTTTTGTAGAGCCTGAAAACAGTTTTTCAAACTATTGGTTGAATGCGGTTATTTTGGAAAACAAAGCTGCTCAATTAGAATTTTTGGAATATACAAATGATAATGGGATAATGACACGCCCTATTTGGGAGCTAATGAGTCGATTGGTGCTCTTTAAAAACTGTGAGAATGATGGCTTGAAAAATACTATTTGGTTTGCGGATAGGGTAGTTAATATTCCTAGTAGTGTAAGATTGTGATAGAATAATGGAAAGACCTCTAGTTTTAGTAGGTGGTGGAGGACATTGTAAGTCAGTCATAGAAGCTGCTGAAAGTGTCGGCCATACAATAAAAGGAATCTTAGATATACCCGAAAATGTAGGGAAGAAAGTTCTTGACTTTGAAGTGATTGGAACTGATGATGATATATCATTTTTTGTGAATGAATGTGATTTCATTATTACATTAGGGTTTATAAAAAATCCCCATATACGTAACTCACTTTATGAAAGGGTCGAGGTTGAAGGTGGACATTTGATCACTCTTATAGCTTCAACTGCTCATGTCTCTAAATATGCAGAAATCGGACCCGGTTCAGTTGTTTTACATCAGGCATGTGTGAATGCAGATGCAAAAATTGGTAAGGGGTGTATTATTAATACATTTGCAAATATTGAGCATGATGTTAAAATTGGTGATTTTTGTCATATAGCTACAGGAAGTATGGTTAATGGTGATTGTAAGGTAGGTAAAAATTCTTTTATTGGTAGTCAATCAGTACTTGCTAATGGAATTACAATATGTGATAATGTAATTGTAGGTGCAGGTAGTTTTATTCGAAAAGATATCTTATATCCAGGTACATATTCCGGTAACTCAACAACAATAATGCTTTGATTTTATTATAATTTAAAATGGGAAATAATTTAGAAAGAATAAGGCAACGTACTATTGATATAAATAAAAGCATTATAGATAGTTTATTATTGATGGAACGTTTATCGACAAAACTGCTTTTAGTGTTTAAAGAAGACAGCTTCAAAGGTGTTGTTAGTATTGGGGATATACAAAGATCAGTTATAAAGAACATTCCTATGGATTCATCTATAGGTGTTATAATGCGTAATAAATATATGTATGCAAATGTCAATGATGAAAAGATGTATATCAAACAGAAGATGATTGAGCAACGTATAGAATGTATGCCTGTCTTAGATGAAAATGGAAATCTAATGGATATAATTTTATGGGAAGATTTATTTCCTACTCAATCTTTTAAACATGCTGATATTGCTCTTCCTGTTGTAATCATGGCGGGAGGAAAGGGAACGAGATTAAAACCATTAACAAATATTTATCCGAAACCTTTGATTCCTATTGGTGAAAAGACTATTGTAGAAAGTATTATGGATAAATTTGTTTCTTATGGTTGCCATGAATTCTATCTATCTATAAATTATAAAGCCGATGTTATAAAGAATTATTTTTCTTTTGTGGATAATCCTAATTATAAATTGAATTATTTTCAGGAGGATAGACCAATGGGGACTGCAGGTAGCCTTAGAATGTTGAAAAATCAAATATGTTCTACTTTTTTTGTTTCTAATTGTGATATTCTGATTAACGAAGATTATGCTTCAATTCTTGACTATCATCGTCAGAATCATAATGAGTTGACTGTAGTGGCAGCCTTGAAGACATATTCAATTCCTTACGGAACTATTATGACTGGGAAAAATGGATTATTGAGAAAAATTGAGGAAAAGCCTAATTTGACTTTTAAAATAAATACAGGACTTTATATTTTAGAACCAAATCTTTTGGATGATATTCCGGATGATTTTTTTCACATCACTCATCTGATGGACAAACTCATAAATGAAGGAAGACGTGTAGGAGTCTATCCAATTAGCCAAAATGATTGGACAGATATGGGAGATTGGGAAGAATATTTGAAGTTGATAAAGTTATAATATGGATAAGCTAAAAGTTGCAGTTGTTTGTCATGTATCTATCGAATGTTGAGACTCGTCAAAATTGGGATTTGTATAATTGGACATTGAGATTAAAGGGGAATTAAAAGAATACTTGATGGAAAGTCTACAATAAGTAGTGACTATTCAGTTTGGGATACATTGATGTTGCATGAGTTTGAAACGATAGAAGATATCGATTTTCATGCTATATTCTTGCCCTAATGACTATCGGACTGGGTAATAATAAACTTTAAAAATCAACTTGACAAATTCTTAAAAATATAATCTGCCGAATTAGGTATAAAATAAGATTCATGCAAAGAAAAAAACTAAAGGTAGCATTGATATGCTATGTTTCTAATGCTACTATCAGAGAACATATTTCTTTGGACAATTGGAAACTAAAGAATATAATAAAACGATTATTGGGGCTCCCAATAAGTAATTATCGTGATTATAGTATTTGGAACACATTGCTATTTCAGCAATTTAAGGAAGTCAATGATATAGAACTTCATGCTATTATTCCACATCCTGGTCTAAAAGGAAAGCGTACAGATTTCCTAGTAGATAATATCCATTATCATTGTTTTAGACAAACAGGTACTTGTGATGTTTTAAGAAAAATATTGGTTTCTTGTCGTATACAAAAAGATGTATTTAAGAGATTTCGCCATAATGTATCAATGATAAAGAGCATTGTTGATGAAATTCACCCCGATCTTATAAATATGATTGGTGCTGAATGTTCTTTTTATACATTGTCAGGTTTAGAGTTTGATATACATAAGGTCCCATTTATTTTGACACTAGAGACAGCTTTGTCTGAACCCAATTTTTTGAGGAATTACCCTATGGACCCTTTAGTCTATGAAGAATGGAAGAGGGTAGAGCAAGCACTTTTTAAACATTGTCATTATATAGCTCATGATTCCGCATGGTATAGGCGAGTTGCTGCTCAATATAATCCTACAGCTCAATTTATACGATATACATTCTTTATGCCAGTATATGATATTGATATTAATGTAAAAAAAGAATTTGATTTCGTATATTATGCTGCAAATATTTCTAAAGCGGGCGCTGATGCTATTGAAGCTTTTGGTTTGGCATATAAAAAGAATCCTAAGTTAACTTTGAATATTGTTGGAGAGTATTCAAAAGCTACTTATGATCAATTTATGTCTAGGATTAAGGTGTTAGGCTTTGAGAAGAATGTTGTTTTTAGCGGCTATTTCCCAACACATATTGATGCCATGAGACAAGTTGTAAAATCTCGTTATGGATTAGTTCCAATTAAAGTTGATTTAATATCAGGGACGATACTCGAATGTATTATTATGGGATTACCTGTGGTCACTTTTAAAACGAAAGGTACGCCTCAAATCAATAAAAATGGTGAAGCTGTGCTACTTTCTGATATAGGTGATTATCAAAGTATGGCAAATAATATGCTTCGCTTAACCGAAGATGTTACGTTGGGAGAATCAATGGTCATGAAAGCACGTGAGTTTTATACAAACATTTGGGAACTAAATCAAGCTACTCAACGTTTGACAGATATTTATCATGCTGTATACGAAAACTTTTATGATGGAATTGAGATACCTACTAGATTGAGTGAACCAGTATATTAATATTATCTCTTTTTAATGTTAATGGAGTTCTAAATAAAATTATTACTTTTTGTTAATATTGAAAGAGTGTGGTCTGTTAAAGAGATTAAGTTGTCCTAAAGTCGAAATTGATCTTAAATATATGAAGATAGCAGCAATTGTAATTTTATATAATCCGAATAACAGTGTTATCGACAATATAAAATCATATGTTAATTATGTAGATCTTGTTATTGCTATAGATAATTCAACACAATATTTAGATTGCATTGAAAAAATAAAGCAATTATCGAAGCTTGAATATATAAGTTTGAATGGAAACTTTGGAATAGCTATGGCTCTTAATGTAGGTATAGTGAAAGCCCACGATTTAGGATGTAGTTGGATGCTTACAATGGACCAAGATAGCTCATTTGAGAATGATATTATCCGAGTTTATAAAGAATATATTTATAGTCATAATACAGAAGATATTGCAGTATTATGTCCTATCTATATTTATGATAGACATAGAACTAGGAAACAGAGTCGGTATAAACAGGTTTCTCTTGTGATGCAGTCTGCTAATTTATTAAATTTTAAAGCTTATGAAATTATAGGTCCATACAATGATGAGCTTTTTATTGATTGTGTTGACTATGATTATTGTTTTAGAATTTATAAAAAACAATTTAAAATTATTCAATGTGCAGATGCAAAATTGAGACATTCTCCTGCTGAAACAAAAATCTTAAAATTAGGAAATGTTAATTTGATTAGATATGGCTCAGCGTCTCCATTGCGATATTATTATCAGGCTAGAAACCTTTTGTACTTAGTAAGGAAGTACAAGTCGTTTAAAATGTTGGGGGTTCTTTTGTGTAAACTATTTAAAATATTTTTCCTGTTCAATAATAAGTGTAAATATATTTTATCTTATCGTACTGGAATAATAGATTGTGTAAATAATAAATTTGGACGAAAAGTTTATGAATAAAGAAAAAATTAGTGTTATTGTACCAATATATAAAGTGGAGGACTATTTGAGGCGTTGTTTGGATAGTATTATTAACCAAACTTTTAGTAATTTGGAAATAATATTAATAGATGATGGCTCTCCAGATAATTGTGGAAGGATATGTAATGAATATGCAGCTAAGGATGATAGAATTATTGTACTCCATCAAAGTAATGAAGGGCTTGCAGAAACACGGAATATTGGCATAAAAAAAGCCACATCTCAATATATCGTATTTATTGATAGCGATGATTATATAGAAAACACTATGATTGAAATACTATATAATAATTTGAAAAAATACGATGCTGATATCTCATGTTGTGGTCATTTAGAAATATACCCAAATTGTTATGAAGAAAGGAATAGTGAAAAGATTTTTTGTTCTCTATATTCATCGGAAGAGGCTTTGAAGTGCTTTATGTATACGCATGAGTTAGATGTGGTTTCATGGAATAAGTTATATAAGAAGGAATTATTTGATGGGATTTATTTTCCGAAAGGTAAATTGTATGAAGATCATTATACGATTTATAGATTATTAGATAAGGCTGATTTGATAGTGTATGATTCACAACCATTATATTTTTATTGTAAGCGGGATAATTCTATTGGTGGGAGAGGATTTAATAATAGGATGTTTGAATTAAGGGATGCTTTAGAACAGGAATGTGGTTACATAAAGGATAAATATCCTCAAATATCAAAAGATATTGATGTAGCTATGATTGTTTGGCTCATTGTAATATATGATAAAATGATATTGTCAGACTACTCTGATCGGGTCTTTAAAAGGGATTTGATTGGCCTACTGAGAAAGAACATATTTAATGTAATGTGTAGTAAATATTTGTATTTTAGAAATAAGGTTCAATTATTAATATTGTTGTTAAATAGACCTTGCTATAGATTACTATATAAATGGTATGTAAAAAAATATAGAGGGGTATGATTTTTCTTTATACAATATTACCGTGAAGAATAAATATTTTTGGTTATTATTTCCGTTTTTAGAGCCTTTATTATTTAAAGACTATCTTGAGTGGGTAGACTTATTTTTTACTTGTGGTAAATTAATAGCCCTCTTAATTATTATAATCGAATATTTTTCGCGCTATAAACTGTCAAAGTACTTATTAGTCGTTTTTTTATATGAAATTTGGCTCCTAATAGCAACTATTTTAAATCCCGATGGAAGTATAGTTAGGTATTGTGGACCTACAGTTTCGGTTATAGGCGTATGTATGTATATTGAGCTTATAATAAAAAAGGGTTTGATTGTTGAAGTATTACATATTTTGACTAATACTCTTTCTGTTTTTTGTGTAATAAATGCTATTACTGTATTTCTATATCCTCAAGGTTTGACTAATCAGGGAGATGAAAACTATATTTATTTTTTAGGATTGGAAAATCGTTTTTCATTTTATTATTTGCCTCTTGTCGCTTTTTCGGGTTTATATTCATATTTAAAATATGGTAAAGTTAAGCTATTTGTTTATATTATGAGTCTGTTTAATATGCTGATCTTGATTGATAAATGGGCTGTTGGAGGAATGTTGGGGATGATATTTATGAATATGTTATTATTGTTTCGTAAAAGTCTGTTTTCTTATAAAATATTTAATAGTGTAGTGTGTTTTGTTATCGTTATTATAGCTAATATTTTATTAGTATTTCTTCGTGTCCAATATTTGTTTGAAGATTTTATAGTCAATGATTTAGGGAAAGACATAACTCTTACTGGTAGAACGTTGTTATGGGATTACGGTTTACTTTCTTTTTTATATCGTCCAATTTGGGGTATTGGTTATCAAGATTTAAGTAGCTTGCCGGTAGAAATGTTGAATGTAGGACATATGCATAACTTATTTATGAATGTATTATTCTATGGAGGATTAGGAGGAATGGTCTTATTTTTAATTATTCAATTTAACTGGGTTAAAAGCTTAATGAACTATAGGAGATATTTTGAAGCCTCAATATTGAATTTGTGCCTATTTGCAGCATTTATAATGTCACTTGGAGATACATTTGATTCTGCACCATATTGGATACTTGTTTCAATGAGTGTTTATATAAATCGAATAGTCAAAAATGTGTGATGAAAGAATTGAAATTATCTATAATAACAGTCACTTATAATAGTGAAAAGTATATATCGCAGACAATAGATTCTGTCTTGAGACAGAAAGAATATTTATTTGAATATTGGATTATTGATGGAATGTCAACAGATAAAACATTGGATATAGTAAAATCTTACGAACATTTGTTTGAAGGTAAATTGAAAGTTTTATCAGAAAAGGACACTGGTATTTATGATGCAATGAATAAAGGTATAAGGTTGGCCATAGGTGATATAATTGGTATAATAAATAGTGATGATTATTATTATGATTACTCTTTTAAAGCTGTTCTTGATATATTTCAAAATCATAATGATATTTCTTTAGTTTATTCTGATGTTTGTAGAATTACTATGTCGGGTGAACAAAAATGTATCATTGATGGAAACATCAAAGACCTGAAATTAGGCATGTCATTAAATCACCCTAGTTGTTTCATTAAAAAGAAGGTTTATGAAGATTTTGGTTTTTATAATTTAAATTATCCAATTGCAGCAGATTATGAGTTGGCTCTTAGGTTAAGAAAATGTAACGTAAAGATGCAGAAATGTATATGTATATTAGCAGCATATAGAGAGGGGGGAGCTAGTAATATATCAAAGGATAATATTAGAGAAACATATCTGATACAAAAGAAATATATAGGAAGTGTTTGGGCTACATATATATATGTAAAATCACATATAAGATATATTTTAAAGGGTAATCTTTTTAATTAATTTATAGGGGAGATATGTCTATTTTAATACACCATGATTAATAGTTGATATTGACCTGTTTAATGTTTACATTAAAAATGTACAATACTTGAGTTAATTTTATGTTGAAATTATTTTGTAAAATCAATTTGTTGCATCTGTTTGCTAAATTTACTAAAAATAGAATTAATTATTAGTAGTATATATTATTTTGTCAAGGGGTGGGACAGTTGATTGGAATTCTATTTTCAAACGATATTTATTGAAAAGAGTAACTTGTTTAACTGTAAACTTAGTGTTGGTGATGAGGTGGATAGTTTGATTCACTTCTAGTCTATACATGATATAGATTAATTTAGTTAAGCCTATTTGTCTATCAACCAGATAATTCTATTTGCGGTATACCATTAGCATTGTTGTTTGTTTCAAGTTATACAATGTTTTTGTATTTGAGATTGTTACATTGTCTAATTTTTATTTTCTGTAGATAGAAAAGCAATTGGCTACTCAATTTGAGAATCTTATTTAAGTAATAATATTAGGATGGATAAAATTCGATTACTTCATATCGCACAAAGTGCGGGGTATGGAGTGACAATGTATGTGGAATCTTTGATAAAAAGTTTAGATTCTAATATGTATGAACAGTATCTACTAGGGTCAGAATATTATAATAGTGATCGTTTCAGTAGTATTGTGAATAAGTTAATTACGATAAAAATGGATAGAAATATTTCCTTTAGTGATTATTTTACGATCTTGAAATGTCGTAAGATTATTAAAGAGTTTACTCCAGACATTGTTTATTGTCATTCAGCGAAAGCTGGAATTTATGGACGGTTGGCTTGTGTAGGTACCAAAACGAAAGTAGTTTATAATCCGCATGGTTGGTCGTTCAACATGAGATGCTCCTTGCTAAAAAGAATATTATATAAATATATAGAGGCAATATTTGCCATAATAACAGATAAAATTGTTTGTATCTCGGACTATGAGTTTAATTCTACTCCTTGGTGTATTCCTTCTTCAAAACTTGTAGTAATAAAAAATGGTATTAATGTAGAACAATGCTATGCTTCTTTGACAGTCGAAAAAATAACAAGGGGAGCTTTGGATATACCAGAAAATGCTTTTGTTGTGGGTATCATAGCACGTATTTCTATTCAAAAAGGACAGGACATGTTGGTAGATATTGCTACAATACTAAAGCAGAAAATACCTAATGTTTTCTTTTTAATTGTAGGGGGGAAGAGTGATGATATCCCTATTGAAAAAATGATAGATGACAAGGGGGTGTCGAATAATTTCTTTATAACAGGTGAGGTAGATAATGCGATAGAATATGCCTCGTTATTTGATGTGGCTGTGTTGACCTCACGATGGGAGGGCTTTGGATTAGTATTATTGGAATATATGCTAGCTAATAAACCAATTGTTGCTTTTGAAGTTGATGCCATACCAGAAATTATCATTAATAGATATAACGGATTGTTAGTACCTAGTAATGACTTGACAGCTTTTGCTGATGCAATTTATTCACTTTATAATGATGACAAGCTGAAACAAGAGCTCATGATGAATGGAAAGTTACGAGTAAATGCGCTTTTTAATATAAAACGTGTAGCGGATGAGCATGAAAAAAATTTTGCTAAATTATGTTTGTACAAATGAATACTAGTATGAATTTTTTTATTATAGGCGGTTCTGGTTTTATTGGAACTCACTTGACAAACCTTCTCAAAGAAGTGTTTCCCACTTGTATTGTTTATAATTTGGATATTATAGAGAATAACCACGATGGTAAATCTATATATATCAACTGTGATGTCCGTTCCGATATACACATTGGTGTTCCTGTTACTTCAGAAGACGTAATATTTAATTTCGCGGCAGTTCATCGTACGCCGGGGCATCCGGATCAAGCATACTTTGAAACGAATATTCGAGGGGCAGAGAATGTATGTGCTTTTGCCGAAAAATGTGGAATAAAGAAAATAGTTTTTACTAGTTCTATAGCTCCTTATGGTGCAGCTGAAGATTTAAAAACAGAAGAAACATTACCTACTCCCAATACACCTTATGGTATTTCTAAATTGGTGGCTGAAAAGATACATACGATTTGGCAAGCCAAGAAGTCAAATGAGCGACAGCTTACTATAGTTCGTCCGGGCGTGGTGTTTGGCAAAGGGGAAAATGGCAATTTTACTCGTTTATATTGGGGTATTCGTGAAGGTAAATTCTTTTACCCAGGACGTAAAGATACGGTAAAGGCTTGTATTTATGTGAAAGAATTAGTTCGTTTCATGCTTTATCGGTTAGAACATCATGATAAAGGGGTAGAACTATATAACTGTACATTTGAACCAGCTTACACTATTGAACAAATAGTTGAAATAATGAAAAAGGCTACAGGGATGCAACGTACTGTCATTAAGATACCAGGAGGAATTTTAATGGCTGTTGCAGGTGTTGTTGGTTTGTTAGGAGGAAAAGCATTAGGCATTTGTCCAGCTCGTGTAAAGAAATTAATGATCTCTACCAATATATGTGGAAAGAAGTTGGCTGATTCAGGGTATGAGTTTCATTATACATTTGAGGAAGCAATTAGAGATTGGTATAAGGATAATGATAATTTATATTTGAGGTGATTTATTCTAAAAAAGTGGATTTAACTTTTTTATTGTAAGAATTTAAGGGTAGATTATCTTAACAGAGCGCTCTCCTAATTGTATCGTAAATTAATGAAAATAAGAAATGGTATAAAATAAAATGTTGAGATGTAATAAACACGTGAGTGTTTCGTATGTGAGATGAAAAAAATGTAGGTCCCTAGCTTCATGCTGTAAACAGCATGATTCTCCTACATTGTGGATTAGAAATAGCGCGACGGCGCATTTTTAATCTACGCCCTGACATCGGAGGTTAAAGCCGATGTGAATTTCCCACTATATCAACTGTCTGTGAAGATCGTTGATATTTCTTTTTATTCTCATTATACCGGATAATAGCCTCTTCTTTCTTTGTTTATATGTTCTAATTTTTGTAACTTTATAGCATATAAAACAGTAATAAAGAAACGATGGAACATTCAGAATTTGTAGTGAAATGTTATAATAAACAAGAGTTGGCGCAGATGTATTTTCCTGATTTGACGATTCGTGCTTCGGTCAATAAACTCCGAAGGTGGATGAGGAGATGCAAGCCATTGATGAATGAGATACTGTCTACCGACTTTCATCCGAAGACAAAGGCATTTTCTGTGAGAGAGGTACGGCTTATTACCTATTATTTAGGAAAGCCGGGAGAGCTATAAATGCTGTAATAATTGAATCTCTAAATGATATAAACATAAAAAAGAACTACGGGAGACTGCACTTTCGCCAGCTCCCGTAGTTCTTTTTATATATCCATATACTCCTTGCGACTGTCAAAACAGGGACAAGCTTTATGAATCGAAGCACTAAGTTGATAATGCCCCATGATTTGCGCTTCCGGATACTGATGTTTGAGAATCGTCAACAAGTCAAGCAACGCAAAACGCTGTGCTTGCGTTCTCGTATCTGCCGGACGGCCTTCTTCATCCAGTCCACCTTCATAGCAGATTCCAATACTGTGCCGGTTGAATCCTCTTACATGCGCCCCTGGTTCCGATACCGGCCGGCAATGGTGAAGTTCCCCATTGCGAGTGATGTAAAAATGATAACCTATATCCTTGAAACCTCGTTGCAGATGACATTGTCGAAGCTGCTCTACAGTGAAGGGAACATTGCAGCGCGTTGCGCTGCAATGAATCACCAACAACTTAATCTCACGTGGGAGATAGCTTTCTTCTGAATTTTCCATATCGGTCAGCAGGAGATTAATGTCCCACACAGGACGTTACACCGATAGCCGAGATGATAGAAGTCGCGATAGTCACGATAAACTGGAGAATGTTTTTCCAAAGTTGCTTTTTCATACGAATTTAAATTAAAGAATAGATTATAAACTATAAACTCAAGAACCAATCAACAACCGGTTGATTATGCTGCCGGGTCCGGAGCTTCTCCGCTGCCGGAGCCTCCTTGATTGTTGTCACCATCATCAGGAAGTGGATCTTTATCCGAATCTGCGGAAGAATCACTTTTATACAATGTATAATCCAGCGTCTTACACAGTTTGCGAAGATCACTTCCCGGATAAAAAAGCACTTTGCCCTTGTCGATACACGATGCCTTGAATTCTTTTACCGTATCAGTAGGAGTACCCGTTTTGATACTCATACGGAAATTGCCCAGGTCACCCATCTGCACGATGTTTCCTTCCTCCAGTACATTAACGATTTCGAGCAGGAACTCACCGATACAACCTTCCAATTCTCCTTTGGAGTAAGAAGAACGTTCGGTAATTCGTTTGCAGACTTCCTTGACCGTTACTTTGCGACCGCTACGCGCCACTGCATAGTACTTCGGAGTTTCATCAGGTTTCAACAGGTTCTTGCGAGCCATGAGAGTGTAATTCTGTGCCATAAACTTTTAATTTTTAATTTCTAATTTTTAATTGTCTTGTAATCGATTACATGACAAAAGTAATACATTGGAAAAGTGACATGACGCATAGTGACGTACACGGGCGCATAGATAAAAAGAAAAAACATTGGGAGATTTGTATCGAAACTTCCCAATGTTTGATTTCAATTATTGAGATGTTTTTTTCAAATCTCCCGATGTTTTTCCGATTCTCCAAAAGGACAAAAGGACAAAAAGACACCTATGACTGTTATTTATTCATCTTAGTATAAGAACCATGAGATATCTTGCTGATTTTTATTCCGTTAAGTGATTTTAGAAGACGTGTAACCTTACGAAGGTTGAAATCGTATTTTGCGCCAATCTGAATAGCTTCATCTGTAGTGAAGCTGTCAGGCAACTCATTGACGAAATTGCGAATAATGTCCGGATTCTTCAGAGGACGGACCGCAGGAGCCGGCATGGATGAGTGTAACAGACGGCTGTGCTCGTAACAACATAGAACGATTTGAAGAGACCGTTCGAAATCGGCATCTATACAATAAATTTCGGAGGAGAGATCGGTTGCCTCAAATTGCCGGATGCGGGTCTGAATCATGCTGATACGCATCACCAGAAAAGCATAGCGCTTCACTACGGCTTGGAGGTCATCATTGCCCTCCATCGCTACCTCGGACAGCATACGTGAGAAAATCTCATTCAGACGGTTCCATTGTGGACGGGTGAAATGAAATAAAACAGGATGCGCCAGGCAGAAATTATATAGTTCGTAGACACGATGGGCAATCGGCTTGAAAGAGTCTTCCAATGAAATACAATCATCACCCATTTCTTTCCAGTGGGGAGCTTCACGGAAAGTGTAAGCTAGAATACGGCTGGGAAGTCCGTTCCCGTAACTGTTTAATAAACAGTCTATCTGTCCGGGAGTGCCCGTTAGAAGCAAAGCTAATTTAGGATAACGGATATAGATTGGGATGATACCGTTGGCTTTATAGGAAGAATCAATGTTTTCGTGCTCAAAAGCTTTGCGGAGCATATCATCGAAGTTACCACAATCTAGGTGATTGGCCGTGGAGAGCGTTTGGGCTTCCGTATCGAAAATGATACTTCCTTGCGAACCGTTGTCCTGCATCTGAATTTGCATACGGGTGTAGCTGGTAGTGGCGGGAATGAATAACATTTTAAAAGGAGGTCTTTGAGGCTCTTCGGAACACGTTTCTCCTTTTTTCCTTTTCCGCTGACATTCTGCTTGCCAGGTATTGTGCGCTGTATGGTAGTTTTTTAACATGGATTCACTGGTAGACAGTATTTCAGTCTGTATTTCTTCCAATAGATAGCGTCCGGTTTGGGCAATGCTTTTACCGCTGCCGGCAGAAGAAAATATGACACTGAACAAATGGGGGGAATATTTTTTGTGGTTATAAATTCCGAAAGTTTGTGGAAGTGCCGCACTTAGTGCGGTAAGATCGGAAAGGAGGGAGATGTCTTGTTCGCGGTCGCTTGCGTCTTCAATGATACAGTCATTCAGTAGATCGGGAAGATTATTGTACAAATCGCGCGGGAATAAAGGTGTTCCTTTCCTGAATTCTTCTCCCAGCCAATAGGCTTCTTCGGTGCTATCGGAGTTTTCTAAAGTGCCATAGGGGATTTTTGTCCTTATGTCCTTTTGAAAGGAAGAAGAGGTGGCTGTAGAGGAAGCAGGTGCGTGCTCGTTAACTTGCTTGTATCCAGATGATAAAACACTTGTCAATTCTTCGGGACGAAAATCTGTATGCTCGAAAAATGCAGTAAGCTCACGTAATATGCTTTCTTGCGGATAGTGTCGGCGGGAGGCTTCGCAGGCCAGTTTGAAGACATTGGAATGACGTTGTCCGGCGGTCAGGGGATGGAGGAAAATATAGGACGAAATAAATTGGGCGATTTCTGCTTCAGACACGTTTTCCGGGGTATTATCCTGAAGAGGAAAGGGAGGAAGCACTTTATTTTCAGAGGAAGCGTTTGTTTCCTCTTTTAGATGTGGTTCCAACACAAATGCCTGATAAAGACCGGCAACATATCCATTGGGCGAATAACTGAAATAACACAGACGACTTTCGTCCTTGCAGGCCGGATCACTCTCCAATCCCAGCAATTGATTGTAGTAACGGCTCACTAATTGCTGCCCTTCACGATGGCGGTTTTCGATACCTTCCACATAGGCGAAAACTTTCACTCCGTCGGTAGGACTTTCTATGACCGCTACCGTGTGAGGATCTGCCGCACAACGTTGGATGACTTGAAGACGATCTTTTACATGATCGTAATCGAGCCCGACAATATGGCTGGGGAGGAGGAAGTTTTTGATGGCATGTGCTCCGTCAAAAGTACCTGCCGGAGTGAAACAGGGGAGCTGGCTCTTCAACTTCTGTGCCGCGGCATGGTCTCCTTCTGCATAGTATCGGCGGATAGCGTTTATAATAGAGGCATAGACCGGATGAATACACATAATGATGACTTCAAGGAAAGACATGACTTTGGGCTTTTTTGAATACACGTTCTCGTAAACCGAGACTTTGATTTCTTCTAAGGCTTTCATATAAAATTGTTTTTTGTAAGATTGAGTTACCTGACTATCAGATAACGGGAACAAAGGTCGGGATATTAAAAATAGGGTTGCTTCCCTATGTGAATAGTACTTGATAAAGCAAATAAAAACTGAAATATTATAAATTATTAATCATAGAATGACATGGCAAAAGAAAAACAGGAACCATACGAGTTTTTGAGCAATTTGGTATTGGCTTTAATGGATATAGATCGTATTTTCAGTAACAGTTTTTTTACGAGCGAACTTGATATCTCTCCCAAAACACTGAGTGAGATAAGACGGGGAGAGGATATGTGTATTTATCAGTATGTGCGCGTGATCCGGTGTATGACGGAGTATCTTCATTTAATCATCCGGATGGATATGTTGCTGAAGGAGTTAAGAACCGTATTAGCTTCCAATTGTGATTTGGTGGTTGCTACGGTTCCGCACCGTTTTCATGGAACTTGCCAACCGAAAGAGTGGGTGGTAGTGATGCAATGGGATGGGGTGAAATTGTGATTTCTACAGAAAATAGGGCATTTTTTCAATCTTTTTGCCTGAATCCTTTCTTTATTTAATTTTTTTTATATCTTTGCTTTCATATTGAGAAACACGGATAAAAACTCACTTATTTATTCATATAAACTTAATAAATTATGTTCAAAGCTCCTTTTTCATTTGACGGTCGTATTCGTAGAATCGAATACTTCTTGTCAGGCATTATTGGTGGTATAGTTTCTAGTATTGCATGGGCACTAGGCGTAGGTACATTTGTTTTGGGTGCTGCCAGCGGATCGGCCGGGGGATCAGTATTTGGTTTATTGATCGGTCTTGCTGCTATGATTGCATCTATTTGGTTCTCTCTGGCACAGGGGGTGAAACGTCTGCACGACTTAAACAAATCCGGTTGGCTGATTTTGTTGTGCTGTGTGCCTATTGTTGGTTGGATTTTTGCATTGTACATGCTGTTTGCAGATGGCACGGTAGGTCCTAATCCTTATGGTGCAGATCCGAAAAACCGTATGCCATATCAGGCACAACCTGCTTCTGTAAACGTGACTGTAAACGTTTCAAGAGAAGATGTAAAAGTTGACAAGCCGGTAGAAGCTGCACCTGCGGAAGCCCCTGTAGAAGAAGATAAAGAAAAGGCTGAATAATCTTAAAGAAGAAATAATAGAGCCTCCTGCGAAATTCGTTTTGCAGGAGGTTTTTTTGTTATTAACCTGTTTGTTATTCAATATTTTGTCTAAATTTGTAAGTGAAATTTTATGAAATAACGTTTTTCCCTTTTTCTGTAATCTGCCAATAGCCTTTTTTATTTGCACCTTGACGAATAATTAACCCGTTCGTCTTAAAATTGCGGAATGCTCTTGTTACAGTGGCTTCAGAAATGGATAAATCATTCATCAAATCCACATATGTGATATTCTTATTTGCACTAATTGCTTTTAGAATCAATTTCTCTGTCTGAGTGAAATTTATACCGTCATTTATACCGTCATTTATACCGTCATTTATACCGTCATCACTTTGAATATTTGAAACTGCATCTTTCATAGTCGGATAATTCCTACCGAATGTTACCAATAATCCACCTTCTGATTCTTTGAATACTGGTCTTTCCAAACCGGCTTTATCAAAGGCTTCGTTGATCTTACGAATACCGCGTCCCCATGATTCTATAAATCCGGCTTTGTAGAATACGGAAGCGACAAGTTGATTCCGAGGGTGGGAAGAATGTTTTTCAACCAATGTGTCAATAGTGATGGCATCGGGTAATTTACCTTCATTCCAAAGCTCAATATGATCATTGAATACCCACATTTGGATGGGGACGCCAACATAGAGTTTATGTACTAGACTGTTGTAAATCATTTCGCGTAAAGCATCTTCTGGTATCTCCAAAGACTCAATACGTTGCATCCCTTCATAATGGATGGGGGAAATGAGATATTTGGAGCGTAGTAATGCTACCACCTTGTCAGCCATTTGCAGGATATTTCCTTCTACTACATCCTGAAAGATAAGGTCGGCTTCATTCATACCGAAACGACCGATGTGAAATTCCACACCGGGAAAGAATCGAAGTGGTTCTTTTCCGAACAACAAGATGGCGGCATTTTTCAAGTGCCCGTCTTCGGATAGTAACCGTAGGTTGTGGAGTACGTTGTGTGTATCTTCACCGTTCAAGGATGGGGCGATACGTTGGGCGTTGATGGCTCTTCGGAGAAAATAGTCAATGGCATTACGGTCTATATCATCCAACTTTGCAGAATCGTTGGTGGTGTCATCCCACGAGCGTCCCATCTTCTTTAAGATGAACTGTTGTAGTGCCGTACCTTTCATCTCCTGTTTTGTAGAACCACTACGATAATGATACTGACCGTGATAGGCAATGGGAACATTGCTTGGTTCCACAACGATTTCAATAAATTCTTTATCTTCATTCGAATGTAACAAATTGACATCAGCTACAATACCCAAGTAATTGACAATCTTGTTGGGGATGTCTTCCATCAACCGTTTCGAGTCAGCTACACCGACAATCTCTTGTTTGTCGTTTATGCCTATATATATACGACCACCTTGTGCATTTGCAAAACCACAAATCCATTTCAGATATTCATCTCTCCAAGATTCTTTATATTCTATATTTTGACTTTCGCTCATAATACGCAAAGGTACGCTTTATTTCTATAATTCAATTCCTTTACTACTTTTTTCCGTGTATCACTTTTTTGTAGTAAATTTGTAAGATGAAAAAGTATATTCCTAATCCGGTGGACACAGAACAAATCCAACTCCCGAAGGAGTTGGAATATCTGGTAGAAGAGATGGCTAAGAATGTTCATGAGGTCTGGTCGAAAACCAGAATAGAACAAGGTTGGACGTATGGCGAAAAGCGGGATGATGTATTGAAACAGCATCCGTGCCTGATTCCGTATGAAGAATTGCCTGAAGAAGAAAAGGTATATGACAGAAATTCTTCAGTGGAAACCTTGAAACTGATAATGAAACTGGGGTTTAAGATTTCGAAGGATGAAAAATAGATGATGAATGATGGCAACAACCTTATTCAGAATTTATTTTTATCTTTGAAATCCATTATAAACAGAAAAAGAAACAGATATGAAAAAAGTAATTTGCAGTGAGAAAGCTCCGGGGGCTATCGGCCCTTATAGTCAGGCGATAGAAGCTAATGGTATGGTATTTGTGTCCGGTCAGTTGCCTATTGATGCCGCTACGGGACAGATGGCTGAAGGGATAGAAGGACAGGCTCGCCAGTCGTTGGAGAATATCAAACACATTCTTGAAGAAGCAGGATTGACAATGGGAAACATTGTCAAAACCACAGTATTTCTTCAGGATATGTCCCTGTTTGCAGGGATGAATGGCGTGTATGCCACGTATTTTGACGGAGCTTTTCCGGCACGTTCGGCGGTTGCCGTAAAAGCTCTGCCCAAGGATGCGTTAGTAGAGATTGAGTGTATCGCGGTTCGCTAACAAATCTGCGACAATGAAACTGCTGCCTCCTACAAAGATCAGATCTTTTGGGGGGCAGTTCTTTTTTGCCGCCTGTACAGCTTCTACAACAGTGGGGTAGGTGGTACCTTTCAATCCGGCTTCTTCTGCCAATGCCAATAGTTCATTTTCCGGAAGTGCACGTTTCACACTTGCTTTGGTGAAATAATAGGTGGCATCTTTCGGTAACTCTTGCAAGACACTGCTGATATCTTTATCGTTCACCATGCCAAATACGATGTGCAGCTCCTGGTTGAATTTCTGATGAAGGAAATCAAGATGTCCACAGACATATTTGATTCCATCTACATTATGTCCCGTGTCGCAGATGATATCCGGATAGCTGTGTACTTTCTGCCAGCGTCCCATCAGCCCGGTGAGTTTGCACACATCAGCAAAACCATTGAGATAGTCTTTGGGACAGATGCGATAACCTATTTTTGTCAGCTCTTCAAGAGCAGACAGGATGGTGAGGATATTTTCATGCTGGCAGAGACCGCTTAATTCCATAAAAAGACCTGCAGGAAACATTTCATTGACAATTCGGATAGCATCTTTTCTCTTGTCGAGTATTTTGTCTAATGCTTTAATGCTGTCTGCCGGATGCAGGAAAAGCAATATCTCTTTGGATTCTTGTGCGCTTTCAGATGGTTGGTGAGTCTCTTTTATCAAGTCTTGCAGGACATTATCCAGACGTTTTCTTAGTGCCTGCATTTCCGGATAAGGAAGCCAGTCTGTGGGATTATATGGGAAGATAGAATCTGCATAGTTGATAGGTGCATTCATTTCTTTTGCTTTCATGGTGAACACACGTTTAACGCTGCCTTTAGCTCTGCCGATGACTACCGGAACCCCTTCTTTGATAATGCCTGCTTTTTCTTTGGCTATTTTTGTCAGGGTATTCCCTAGATATTGCATGTGGTCAAAACTGATATTAGTGATGACACATAAATCGGGGTGAATGATGTTGGTGCAATCCAAACGTCCGCCCATTCCTACTTCGATAACGGCTACGTCTACTTTCTGGTCCGCAAAGTAGCGGAACGCCATGGCGGTAGTCAGTTCAAAAAACGAAGGATGGAGCGGTTCGAAGAATGAGCGGTGCTCTTCTACGAAGTTGACTACATATTCTTCCGGCATCATTTCTCCGTTGATGCGGATGCGTTCGCGGAAGTCGACCAAATGGGGGGAAGTGAATAAGCCTACCCGGTACCCTGCGGACTGTAATACGGCTGCGATAGTATGTGAGCAGGAACCCTTTCCATTGGTTCCGGCGATATGTATCGTTTTGAATTGTTGATGGGGATGCCCGAAATGTTCGTCTAATCGATGAGTAGTCTCTAAACCTGGCTTATATGCTTTGCTTCCTATTTGTTGAAACATTGGCGCACTCTCATATAAGTACTTTAAAGTGTTCTGATAGTCCATGTTTTATAATATTTAACTTCGGGCAATCTTTATTGCCCGCTAATTTGTTTATCTTTAGAACCGTCAATCTAACCGTAAATGCGGGGATTGGCGAATGAGATTGCAAATATCAACATTTAAATCTAAGAAATCATGGGAACTAAGAAAAATTTTGTGTTAGACACAAATGTTATTCTTCACGACTACAATTGCTTGAAGAATTTTCAGGAAAATGATATTTACCTCCCTCTTGTTGTACTTGAAGAACTGGATAAGTTCAAAAAAGGAAACGAGCAGATTAACTTCAATGCTCGTGAGTTTGTGCGCGAATTGGATGTATTGACTAGCGACGAGCTTTTCTCCGAAGGAGTGAAGCTTGGCGAAGGATTGGGACGTCTGTTTGTGGTGACGAGCAATGTGCCGGCTACCAAAGTTTGGGAATCGTTTCCAATAAAGAAACCCGACCATCTGATTTTGGCAGCAACCGAATATCTGACCGACAAGTATCCGAAAATGAAATCTATCTTAGTGACCAAAGATGTGAATCTGCGCATGAAAGCTCGTTCTATCGGATTGCTTTGCGAGGATTATATTACGGATAAGGTGGTAAATGTAGATGTGTTCGAGAAATCGAATGAGATTTTTGAAAATGTAGATCCGGCATTGATCGACCGTATTTATTCTTCCAAAGAAGGCATTGACTTGAGTGAATTCGACTTTAAGGATTTGATTCATCCCAATGAATGTTTTGTGTTGAAGAGTGACCGGAACAGTGTACTGGCACGCTACAATCCTTTCACACATTCTATTATCCGCGTGATGAAGGGTAAGAATTATGGAATCGAACCCCGGAATGCGGAACAGAGTTTTGCTTTTGAGATCCTGAATGATCCGAATATCAAACTGGTAGCTCTGACAGGAAAAGCAGGAACAGGTAAGACTTTGCTGGCTTTGGCTGCTGCGTTGGGTAAACTGACCGATTACAAACAGATTTTGCTGGCACGTCCTGTTGTAGCGCTTTCTAATAAAGACATAGGTTTCCTTCCGGGAGATGCACAAGAGAAAGTAGCTCCTTATATGCAACCATTATTTGACAATCTGAACGTGATAAAACGTCAGTTTGCAGCAAACTCTACCGAAGTGAAGCGCATAGAAGATATGCAGAAAAGCGAACAGCTGGTGATTGAAGCTCTGGCATTTATCCGTGGTCGTAGTTTGAGCGAAATGTATTGCATCATTGACGAAGCGCAGAATCTGACCCCAAATGAAATAAAGACAATCATCACCCGTGCAGGCGAAGGTACGAAGATGGTATTTACGGGAGATATCCAGCAGATTGACCAACCTTATCTGGACAGTCAGTCCAATGGTCTGGTATATATGATTGATCGTATGAAAGATCAGAATATCTTTGCACACGTTAATCTGCTGAAAGGTGAACGAAGTGAATTGAGTGAACTGGCAAGCAACCTGCTGTAGGAAATGAAGAATGAGAAATGAAGAATGAAGAATTTACTATGCAGCATAATAGCGCAGCTTATTCTTCATTCTTCATTCTTCATTTTTCATTCTTCATTCTTCATTTGTTTTATTCTTTCTTTCCGAAATATTTAAGGAATTGTGTACGTTCAAATGTATTGACGCCTTTAATATCTTTGATATTCAGTTTGCCTTTGAATTGAGCTATATTTTCGAATCCTTTGCGTTCCATCCATGCAGAGAGGAAGCGGTTGGCTTCTCCAATAAATGCGTTTGTATTCAGATAGATTGCGCTACATACTTCTACGGCTGAAGCACCGGCAAGGATCGCTTTCACTACTGATTCAGCATTGGCAACACCACCGGAAGCCGCATAGTCGATCTTATCTACTACTGCAGATGCAATTCCAATCCAGCGGAGCGGATTGGCGAGGTCGGAAGCATTACTGAATATTTCTCCTGACATATGCTCCATCTTTTCGATGTTGATGTCCGGTTGATAGAAGCGGTTGAAGAGAACAACTGCGGCTGCACCGTTGGCATACAACTGATCGATTAATACTACAGGGTTGGTCAGGTTATCACCCAGCTTCATGATAACGGGAATGTTAACCGTCTGCTTGATGCGGCGGAGAATGTCGATGTGGCGTTGTTCGAATGAACCGTATGTATATTGCAGTTCTGATTGCAAGGCGAGGATATTGATTTCCAATGCGTCGGCACCAGCCTCTTCAATTTTCTTTGCAAAGTCGATCCATTCGGAATCAGTGTAGCAGTTGATGCTGGCAATGATAGGAATGGGGCATACCTTTTTGCTTTCTTTTATTAAAGTCAGGTATTCAGATAACTTGTGCTCACGGATATATTCTTCCAGATAGTCACTGGCTTCGGGATAGAAAGCCGGGTCTTTCAGTTGATCTGCTTCCAGCATGATCTGTTCCTCAAACAGTGATTTCAGAACGATAGCACCGGCACCATCTTCGGCCAATTTTTTGTTTTTGCCGACACTGTTGGTCAGCCCTGAGCTACTGATGATGATAGGGTTTCTAAGAGAAAGCCCTGCGAAAGTAGTTTTTAAATCGGTCATAGCAATATGTTTTTTAATACTTAATCAATAATTTCTTTCTCCGAAAATCTTGCTTCCTACTCGTACCAGCGTACTTCCTGCGGCAATGGCTTCGTGATAGTCATGTGACATTCCCATTGATAGTTCGCAGAAGGTATCAGAGTGGGTGAACCAAGTTGTTTTTATCTCGTTAAAGAGTCTATTTAGTGAACAAAATTCTCGGTTGATTTGTTCAATACAATCGGTGTTGCTGGCCATACCCATTAATCCGCAGATGCGCACATGCGTCAGCTCTTTCCATTCTCCGACATTCAGCATCTCTTTACATTCTTCGGGACTGAAACCAAATTTGGTTTCTTCCTGTGCAACGTGAATCTGCAACAGGCAGTTCACAGTACGTCCGGCCTTGACAGCTTGTTTGTTGACTTCGGCCAGTAGTTTATAACTATCAATTCCATGAATCATCGCTACGTATGGTATCATGTATTTGATTTTATTCGTTTGCAGGTGCCCGATAAAATGCCATTCGATATCTTTCGGCAAACTTTCGTATTTAGCTGTCATTTCCTGCACTTTGCTTTCTCCAAAAATACGCTGTCCCGCCTGATATGCTTCTTCTATCGCTTCATTGGGATGGAATTTTGAGACAGCAACCAGCCGGACTCCTTGAGGGAGTTCGGCCAGCACTTGCTTTAAATTGTCAGCAATACTCATTGTTACTTATGCTTTTGACGGATCAAATTCCGGTTTGTCATTCGGTTCGGCGCTGTAAGGATATACATCCATGAGCGGAGTTTCGGATACCATACCGATCTGATAATCTGCCATGGTTCCTTTCATGCCCTCATCCAGCTTTTTCACTGCATCACGCAAGTCGGCAGCTTGTACCAATACTTGAGTGGAAGTCTTTTTTTCCGCACCGCTTTTTTCATCGAGCGTGATAAAAATAAGTTTGCATTTGAACCAGCGGTCGGCACTTTCTTCGTCACTGGGGAATAATTCGCTATAGTTGGCACGTTTGATGTCCGAAACGGTAAATTCTCCGGAGATAAACGGAGTCATTTCTTCGATAATCCGTGCTTCTGCTTCTGTAAAGCTGAGTGCATCAACAAGATAAGGTTCAGTTACTTTCTTCTGCATTCCGTTTTCCATTACTTTCTCATAACGGATCTTGCACTCAAACCATGTATGCATTGCCATAATTTTCTTCCTTTTTAATTAATTGATTCATGTAAATTGCCTACAAAGATAAACAAAATACCAAAGTAAGTGCCGAAAGATTTTTATTTTCTTTTATGCAGATTTTTTAGTTCAAATGAAAGCATGACACGGAAAAGTCCGATGATGAGGAAAGTAAAAGAAATCATGTAGACTGCGTAGAGTGCTCCTATAGCGGGTTGCCATAATATTAAAAGGGAACACAGAATGGCAAGGATACCGAAAGCCATGTACCAGCCCCAGTCGCGGGTTCCGTAACGTTTCAAGTCGATGGAATAGCCGGTGGAGGAGAAGCCGCGGAACATAAGCCAGAAGGCTATGATAAAAGGAATGACTTCCATGCTGACCATTGGGTAGGCAATCAGGTAGATACCCAGAACAAGGTCGATCAGTCCGCCTACGATATACCATCCCCAGCTCGGGACACCTTTCCGGTTGCTAAAAGCGAAGATGATTTCTAAAATACCGCTTATCAACATCGATACGCTGAAAATGATACTTAAAGCTACATAGGTGCTCACGGGTGAGAACATGAGCCAAAGGGCTACAATGATATACACGATTCCCAAAAGAAGAGAGGTCCACCAATTTTTTACTGAATGTTGAATCTCATTGAATACAGTTTCCATACATTTTATATTTTAAATTGAATACTAGGGTGATTTCGTTGTGGAATAACAAATTCAATTTAGAAAAGGTTTTCCGTGAACATATTTGGGGGAATCGTTGTTTCCTATATAAAGTAAATTTTAAATATAGATGCATTATGGCAACAACAAATTTCAAAGGACAACCGGTGAAACTAATCGGTGAATTTATACAAGTAGGTAAGGTAGCTCCTGACTTCGAGCTGGTAAAAACAGATTTATCTTCTTTCTCTCTGAAAGATTTAAATGGTAAAAATGTGATTTTAAATATTTTCCCCAGTCTGGATACCAGCGTATGTGCAACCTCTGTACGTAAGTTTAATAAGATGGCTGCCGGACTGAAAGATACGGTAGTATTGGCTATCTCTAAGGACCTTCCTTTTGCGCACGGTCGTTTCTGTACAACGGAAGGTATTGAAAATGTAATTCCACTGTCTGATTTCCGCTTCTCTGATTTCGACGAAAGTTACGGAGTGCGTATGGCAGATGGTCCGTTGGCAGGACTTTTGGCCCGTGCGGTAGTTGTGATTGGCAAGGATGGCAAGATTGCTTATACGGAACTTGTTCCTGAAATCACCCAGGAGCCTGATTATGATAAAGCCTTAGCTGCTGTAAAGTAATATAGAATATGGAGTATTAAGTATTAGGTATTAACTATTAGTTGCAGCTAATAAACGAATACGGCTAATACCTAATACTGCTACTTATCTTAAAGATTTTGACCTAATGGGAACTGGTAAAAAGGCTTGGTAAACTGCCAAGGCTCCGTTCTTGTTAGGTTGTGTTTTTTCTACACTAAACCTCAACTATCATGAACAAGATGAAAACTCTATTCATCACCCTGCTATGTATGGGTGCTGGAACCCTGTCGGCTCAAACTGCCGATAGTACACAAACTTCTCCCTGGACAAAAGAAGGATTTGCCGGACTGAAACTGACACAGGTGAGCCTGACTAACTGGGCTGCCGGAGGTGATAACTCTGTTGCCTTTGACTTGCAGGGCACTTATCAGATTAATTATAAGAAAGGAAAATATTTGTGGAATAATCGTATCGAACTGGCTTATGGATTGAATAAGACAGGTGACGACGGAACCAGGAAGGCTAATGATAAGATTTATTTGAATACGAATTATGGCTATGCTATTGCCAAAAGTTGGTATGCCAGCGCATTCGCTACTTTCCAGACGCAGTTCTCTCCCGGATATGACTATTCTGTCAATAAAGATGTTGCTATCTCTGAATTTATGGCTCCCGCTTATTTGACTACCGGTTTGGGCTTTACTTATGATCCCGGTAAGATATTTACCGTTGTATTGTCTCCTGCTGCATGGCGCGGAACATTTGTTCTCAATGACCGTCTCTCGGACGAAGGAGCTTATGGAGTGGACCCGGGCAAACACCTGTTATCCAGCTTCGGTGCTAACTTGAAAGGGGAAGCCAAATATGAATTTTTGAAGAATATGACAGTATATTCGCGTTTGGATTTATATTCCGATTATCTGCACAAGCCATTGAACATAGATGTGAACTGGGAGGTGCAAATAAATATGATTATCAATAAATGGTTTTCAACCACGCTCACTACTAACCTGATGTATGACGATGATGTGAAGATTGTACAAAAGGATGGTACCAAAGGATCTCGTGTACAATTTAAAGAGATCTTGGGAGTGGGAGTCCAATTCAATTTCTAAGGATTGGTTTTTAAGTATTAGGTATTAAGTATTAGTCATGGTAATACTTAATACCTAATACTTAATACTTATTTTTTCTTCTTCAGTCCCTTATAAGCCAGGAATCCGATGACCAATACCACCACTGCTATAATGACATAGCCGATTTCGTGGCTGTATGTGGTTGCCATTACATAGACGTCATTAGTGGTTTTGAGGTCTGTAAATCGGTAGATCAGGTATCCGAGTAGAGCCAATATACTGTTCCATATCGCAGCGCCGAGAGTGGTGTAAAGTAGGAAAGGTCCTAATTTCATGCCGGCTAATCCTGCGGGAATACTGATAAGTTGGCGTACTGCCGGAATGAGACGGCCAAAGAAAGTGGAGGCTGCGCCGTGCTTTCTGAAATATTCTTCTGCATGGTGTACTTTTTCCTCGTCAATAAGGCACATGTGCCCTAAACGGCTATTAGCGAATTTATAGACAATAGGACGACCCAGCCAACGCGCCAGATAATAATTTACTAATGCACCGATATCTGCTCCTATGGTGGCAAATAGGACCACGAGAAAGATATTCATACTGTCGTCTGCCATAGCTTTCCATGCGGCAGGTGGCACTACGGCTTCCGAGGGGAAGGGAATAAAAGAACTTTCGATAGCCATAAAAATGGTGACTACCCAATAGTTCAAATTTTCTAATACCCATTTAAGAAGTTCTGCTACTGATTCCATGTTTTTTGAGGATAGAATTTATTAATCTGATTTATTTTTTCCCTTTCTTCTTTTTCTTATTCTCTTTTTTCATGCGTTCCCACACTTCCTTGAGAGTTCTTTCATCTTCCTCTCTATGTTCGGGACTATTTAACAGATCCAGAATCATATCTTCTTCCAGTGGATGTTCACATTCTTTGTTGTATTTAAAGAAGTTGTCGATTTCACCGTGCATGAGGCAAAGCACACTCAATTTCTCCGTCACATCTTCGTATTTCGGGTTCATCTGGTACGCTTTTTCAAAGTATTCTTTGGCTTCTATCAGATAGTCACTTTCCGAATAAGCAGAGGCGATCATATACCACATTTCTATGTTAGAGTTAATCTCTATCGCTTTTTCGAAAGACAAGGCTGCTTCGTCTTCCAGCTCCTCTGCCAGATATAGTTTTCCCTCTGTCAGATAAATCAATCCTTCATTCGGGTTTATCTCTTTGGCTTTCTCGCAGAGCTGATGTGCTTCTTCATATCTTTCCAGATGAGACAGGGCGAAGGCTTTGCTGGTATATGTGTCTATTAATAGGACAGACTGTCTGTCTCCGTCTTCTTCAAAACGTGCGATTACTTTGTCGTAATAGTCATCGGCTTTCTGCCATTCTTCTTTATTGCCGTAGGATATTCCCATGAACATATAACCCAGTTCAGGGGGGATGGATTTAAGTTCGATCGCTTTTTGGTAATTCTCGATGGCATCATCCGAATTGTTCAGATAGAAAAAACAATGCGCTTTATAAGCGTAGGCTTCTCCACACTGATCGTCGGCTGCCAACGCAAAATCACAGGCTTCGATGGCTTTGTCTATTTGTTCCTGAACAAAGTAACATTTCACCAGTCCCATCCAGTAGGAAGGGTTGAAAGGGGATTTGTCGATAAGTTTATTGTAATAGATGATGGCCGATTCTACTTGGTGGGTCGATGCCAGATAATCGGCTGTGAGGGCCATATATTCTTCATCTTCGGCATAACGCGATTTACCTCGGTCGAGCCATTCTTTGGCTGCGTCCGGGTATCCCATGTCCAGATAGAGAAATACGACATCAATGATTGTTTCCAGTTCGTCGGCATCCGCTATCGTACTTAATAGCCATTGGGCTTCTTCCAGTTTTCCTCCATTCAGCAATAGTTCGGCTTTCAGCAGTTTCACTTCCGAGTCAAAATCTTCGGTGATGGAATCTGCTACTTTCTTTGCTTTTTGCAGTTTTTGGGTGTCCAGGTAAAGATAGGCTTGTTCGATGAGTAAAGCTGTATTTCCTGGATGTATCTTAAGTCCGTAGGTGATTACTTCTTGTGCTTCTTCAAATTTCCGTTCGGAGGCATACCAGTCGGCGATGTCGGCCAGTTGGTCAGCATCCAGATAAAGTTGTCGGTTTTCTGCTTTTGCTTCTTCGTAGTTTGTGATAAGTGTGGCTAGTTGCTTTTTGGCTGATGGTGAGTTCTTTCTACCCATTTTTATTAATTTTGTTCACCACAGATTACACGGATTAACACAGATTAGAGAAATAAAGAATAAAAATCTGTGTTAATCCGTGTAATCTGTGGTGAAAGGTTATTTATTAATCTTCCCCCACGTATCTTTCAACCCTACTGTGCGGTTGAAAATCAGTTTTTCCGGGGTTGATTCTTTGTCGATATTAAAGTAACCGATCCGTTGGAACTGCAGGTAGGAGAGTGTAGGCAGGGTAGCTGCGAACTTCTCTATGTAGCAGTTGGGCAGAACTTTCAATGAGTCCGGATTGATGATTTCTTTCATGGCTTCCAGTGCTTCGCAATTTTTAGCTTCGCGGATGGCAGCCAGTTCGTCGCGTGGGTTTTCCACTTTCCACAGGCGGTCGTACAAACGTACTTCTGCTTGCAGGCAGTGATTGCAGCTTACCCAATGGAGCGTGCCTTTCACCTTACGGTTTGCGTCCGGCATACCGCTACGGGTATTAGCGTCATATTCACAATATACCTCTGTTATTACGCCGTTTTCGTCTTTCTTGCAACCGGTGCATTTTACGATATAGGCATTTTTGAGGCGTACTTCCTGTCCCGGTGTCATGCGGAAATATTTCTTGGGAGCGTCTTCCATGAAGTCTTCACGTTCCATCCACAGTTCACGGCTGAATTCGATCAGGTGGCTTCCTGCTTCCGGGTCTTCCGGGTTGTTGATTGCTTCCAGTTCTTCAACCTGTCCTTCCGGATAGTTGGTGATGATTAGTTTAACCGGGTTGATCACTGCCGATACACGGGTGGCACGGCTGTTCAGGTCGTCCCGAACGGAGCTTTCTAACAGGGCGATGTCGTTCAGGGCATCGTATGTGGTATATCCGATTTTATCAATAAATTTATGAATAGACTCCGGTGAATAACCGCGACGGCGGAAACCGCAGATAGTCGGCATACGGGGGTCGTCCCATCCGTTCACCAATCCTTCTTTTACCAGTGTGAGCAGGTTACGTTTGCTCATCAGGGTGTAGCTTAGGTTCAGTTTGTTGAATTCAGTCTGACGAGGACGGTTGTCGTTCAGGTCTTTTCCTTCTTTCAGCCAGTCGATGAAGAGGTCATAAAGAGGACGGTGTACCACAAATTCGAGTGTACACAGCGAGTGAGTTACTCCTTCGAAGAAGTCACTCTGTCCGTGAGCGAAGTCATACATCGGATAAGCCTTCCAGGTAGTACCTGTACGGTGGTGCGGGTGTTTCACTACACGATAAATAATCGGATCGCGGAAGTGCATATTCGGGTTAGCCATATCAATCTTGGCACGGAGCACCATAGCACCTTCTTCGATCTCTCCGCTATTCATTTTCTTAAAAAGTTCGAGGCTTTCTTCGATAGGACGATTGCGGTAAGGGCTTTCCACACCCGGTTGGGTAGGAGTACCTTTTTGCTGTGCGATCAGTTCGGAGCTTTGTTCGTCAATATATGCTTTTCCCTCCTGGATCAGGCGGATAGCGAAGTCCCATAATTGTTGGAAGTAGTCGGAAGCGTAGTATTCGTTTCCCCACTGGTAGCCCAACCATTGAATATCTTCTTTGATAGCTTCTACATATTCCACATCTTCCTTGGTCGGGTTTGTGTCGTCGAAACGAAGGTTACATACACCGCCGTGTTTTTCTGCGATGCCGAAATCAAGGCAAATAGCTTTGGCATGGCCGATGTGAAGGTAACCGTTAGGTTCGGGCGGGAAGCGTGTCTGCACTTTTCCACCATTTTTACCTTCTTTCAAGTCTTTCTCTACTGCCTGTTCAATAAAGTTCAAGCTTTTCTTTTCACCTGCTTCTTCGTTTTTAATATCTGTCATAACGGTTAATGTTATCTGTATTTAGGCTACAAAAGTAGGACATTTTTTTTATTTAACCGGAATATAACCGCTCTTTTTTATAATGTCCTGTCCGTCGGACGAGAGAATAAACTGAATCAGGGGGGAGACTTGTTCCTTATTTTTTACATTGTAGTAGTAATAAAGCGGGCGCACGATGGGGTAGGTCTTATTGGTGGCGTTCTCTACCGTAGGCGTGGCATAGTGGGTACCGTCGTATGATACGGAAAGCGTTTTGACACGGGGAGATACGTATGCCAGTCCGACATATCCGATGGCTCCTTTGGTCTGACTGACAGACTGGATGATGGCACCCGTTGCCGGCATAGAAAGGCTGCTTGCCATGTAGTTTTTATTTTTCAGTACGCTCTCTTTGAAAAATTCGTAAGTACCGGACGATGTTTCGCGCGAGTAAACCACTATTTTGCGATCGTCTCCGCCTACCTGTTTCCAGTTGTTTATCTTCCCCCGGAAAATGTCTTCCAGTTGTTGGCGGGTCAGCTGCTTTACCGGATTGGAGGGATGCACCACCACGGCAAGGGCATCGTAGGCTACAATCACTTCGTCTACTTCTTCTCCGGCTCCTTTTATTTTCATCTTTTCGCTGAACTTGATCGGGCGGGAAGCCATTGCGATGTCCGTTGTATGATCCATTAAAGCGGAGATACCTACACCGGTTCCACCACCGGTCACTGTGACACGGGCCTCCGGATGCTGGTTCATAAACCGCTCTGCTGTCTGTTGTGCGACAGGCAGTACCGTATCGCTACCTTTAATACGTTGTGCGTTGGCACCGAGCGAGAGTAAGGAAAGGGCGATTAATAAGTTTCTTCTCACTTTCATATTTCTTCGTTTTATTAACGTTGCAAATTAAGCAATCGGATATTACATTTTCATTTCATCCGGAGTGGAAATGATACTTGTAACACAAACGTAACATGATTGAAACATTTCCTTCAAACGTTAGTCACACCTCCTTAATAAAGAGATGCTTTCTTTGCATCAGAAATCATAGCAGGTATATGAAAAAGGTATTTGAAAAGATTATAGAAGGAATGTTGACTTGTAGCGGCTTTGTGACAAGTATTACTATTCTGCTGATTGTACTCTTCCTTTTCACTGAAGCTTTCGGACTGTTCAAGAGTAAAGTGATTGAAGAGGGATATGTGTTGGCGCTGAATAAGAGCAACAAGGTTAGCGTGTTGAGCCCCGCACAGATAAAAAATGTTTTTGACGAAGAGATTACAAACTGGAAGGAACTCGGTGGGGAAGATCTCCCTATCCGGGTTTTTCGTTTGGAAGATATAACGCAGTATTATACGGAAGAGGAGTTGGGACCTGCTTATGAATATGCAGGCGATAAGATTACGGAGCTGGTGGAGAAAACACCCGGCATCGTAGCTTTTGTTCCGCAGAAGTTTATTGTTCATCCGGACGCGGTACATTTCATAGAGGATAACACTATTTCCGTAAAGGATGTATTTGCGGGTGTCGAATGGTTTCCTACGGCCACTCCGGCTGCTCAATTCGGCTTTCTGCCGTTGATTACCGGGACGTTGTGGGTGAGCCTGTTTGCCATCCTTTTTGCTTTGCCGTTCGGGCTGTCGGTTTCTATCTATATGTCTGAAGTGGCAAATCCGAAAGTGCGGAACTGGCTAAAACCGATTATCGAACTGTTGAGTGGTATTCCTTCCGTTGTTTATGGCTTTTTCGGATTGATTGTCATTGTTCCGTTGATTCAGAAATTGTTTGATCTTCCGGTGGGAGAGAGTGGCTTGGCGGGAAGTATCGTACTGGCTATTATGGCATTGCCTACTATTATAACGGTGATGGAAGACGCGATGCGCAACTGTCCGCGTGCAATGCGGGAAGCGAGTCTGGCATTGGGCGCTTCGCAATGGCAGACGATATATAAGGTAGTGATTCCTTATTCTATTTCGGGGATTACATCCGGTGTGGTACTCGGTATCGGACGTGCTATCGGGGAGACGATGGCAGTATTGATGGTGACGGGTAATGCGGCTGTGATTCCGACAACAATCCTTGAGCCTTTGCGTACCATTCCGGCTACGATTGCGGCCGAACTGGGAGAAGCTCCTGCGGGAGGACCTCACTATCAGGCGTTGTTCCTGTTGGGTGTCGTACTGTTCTTCATCACATTGATTATCAACTTTAGTGTGGAATATATTTCCTCTAAAGGATTAAAACGTAGCAAATAAGATGGAAATACGGAGTAATAATAAAGCTAAACACCGTTCGCAGAAAGTTGCTTTCGGGATTTTCCGGCTGTTGAGCCTTTGCATTGTACTGATATTGTTTGCAATTCTGGGATTTATCGTCTATAAAGGAATCGGCGCTATCAGTTGGGATTTTATCACTTCGGCTCCTACGGACGGGATGACAGGTGGCGGTATATGGCCGGCTATTGTCGGTACTTTCTATCTGATGGTGGGGAGTGCGCTGTTCGCCTTTCCGATAGGGGTGATGAGCGGAATTTATATGAATGAGTATGCGCCGAAAGGTAAGTTGGTACGCTTTATCCGGGTGATGACCAATAACTTGAGCGGTATTCCTTCCATCGTATTCGGATTGTTCGGTATGGCGCTGTTTGTCAATTATATGGGATTTGGTGATAGTATTTTGGCCGGTTCTTTGACATTAGGTTTGCTTTGCGTACCTTTGGTCATTCGGACAACGGAGGAAGCTTTGAAAGCCATTCCTGACAGTATGCGTGAAGGTAGCCGGGCCTTGGGGGCAACGAAGTTGCAGACGATCTGGCACGTCATTCTGCCGATGGGGATGCCGAACATTATCACAGGGTTGATTCTTGCCTTGGGACGTGTTTCGGGAGAGACGGCACCGATTCTGTTTACTTGTGCCGCATACTTCCTGCCACAACTGCCAACGGGTATTTTCGATCAGTGTATGGCATTGCCTTACCATTTGTATGTGATTTCCACGAGTGGAACGGATATGGAGGCACAATTGCCGCTGGCTTATGGTACGGCATTGGTGTTGATTATGATTATCCTGTTCGTGAATCTGCTGGCTAATGCATTGAGAAAGTATTTTGAGAAAAGAGTAAAAACAAACTAGATTAGTATATGGATACAGTGAAAATAGATGCGCGTGATGTGAACTTTTGGTATGGAGATTTTCATGCATTGAAGGGTATCAGTATGCAGATTGAGGAAAAGTCGGTTGTCGCTTTTATCGGACCGTCCGGTTGCGGTAAGTCTACTTTCCTCCGGCTTTTCAACCGGATGAATGATTTGATTCCTGATACCCGTCTGGAGGGAGAAATCCGTATCGACGGACATAATATATATGCGAAAGGGGTGGAAGTGGACGAACTCCGCAAGAATGTAGGAATGGTGTTCCAGCGTCCGAATCCTTTCCCGAAAAGTATATTCGAGAATGTAGCTTACGGACTTCGTGTTAATGGAATAAAAGACAATGCTTTTATTCGCCATCGTGTGGAGGAAACGTTGAAAGGAGCGGCTCTTTGGGATGAGGTGAAAGATAAGTTGAAGGAGTCGGCTTATGCGTTGTCCGGCGGACAGCAACAGCGGCTTTGTATCGCCCGTGCGATGGCTGTCTCTCCTTCGGTATTGCTGATGGATGAGCCTGCGTCTGCACTCGACCCTATTTCTACGGCTAAGGTGGAGGAGCTGATCCATGAATTGAAGAAGGATTATACGATTGTAATCGTTACGCATAATATGCAGCAGGCAGCCCGTGTCAGTGATAAGACGGCGTTTTTCTATATGGGCGAAATGGTGGAATTCGATCAGACGAAAAGGATATTCACCAATCCGGAGAAAGAGGCTACCCAGAATTACATAACGGGACGCTTCGGGTAATTCGTGAAATCCGTGCCTGAAATTTATTTCTGAAATGTCATTAGCAAAATATTAATCATTTATATATAATAGACTATGGTAAAGTTTATAGAATCGGAACTTATCCTATTGAAGAAGGAAATTGATGAAATGTGGACCTTGGTGTACAACCAGCTTGACCGTGCCGGAGAGGCTGTGTTGACCCTCGACAAGGAGTTGGCTCAACAAGTGATGGTTCGCGAGCGTCGGGTGAATGCTTTTGAATTGAAGATAGATAGCGATGTGGAAGACATCATTGCATTATATAATCCGGTGGCGATTGACCTCCGTTTTGTATTGGCTATGCTGAAGATCAATACGAATCTGGAACGCTTGGGCGACTTTGCGGAAGGTATTGCCCGCTTTGTACTTCGTTGCAAAGAGCCGGTGTTGGATGCGGAATTATTGAACCGTCTTCGTCTGGCAGAGATGCAGGCAGAAGTGTTGTCGATGCTGGAACTGGCGAAGCGTGCCTTAAATGAAGAGAGTAATGACCTGGCAGCGGGAGTGTTTGCCAAGGATAATTTGCTGGATGAAATCAATGCGGATGCGACAGGTATTCTTTCTGACTATATCATCGAACATCCGGAAGCTGTACATACCTGCGTAGATTTGGTCAGTGTGTTCCGTAAACTGGAACGTTCGGGAGACCATATTACCAATATTGCCGAGGAGATTGTTTTCTTCATTGACGCCAAAGTGTTAAAACATCGTGGCAAAACGGACGAAAACTACCCGGAAAAGTAATTTTTTGCGGATTTTTAAACAGAAATTAGGGCTCCTTAAAAAAATATCCTATATTTGTCACCTATAACGGACAAGTTACAGGAGATTTTGCTTCAAATGATAATAAATCCAAAGAATTTTCAAAAAGATGTTATATGACATGTTTTATAATTTGGATAGTATCGGTAAAACCGCCTATATTTGCACCGTTATCCTGAAAACAATCTTTTTACCTTAAAAAAAAACTAATACCTATTGAAAACTGAAAAATGGAGCTTTGTGAAAAGCCCCATTTTTTTTTGCTCTTATTGATGATAGTAAATTGGCGTTCTACAATACTGTGAGAGAGGATTCTTCTTGATATTTTGTTAGCTAAAGCCTTGTAAGCACGAAATTGAAGTACGAGTTTGAATTACGAAATTGAAGCACAGAAATGAATAACAAGGCTCAAACGGGACAGATTTTTTTTTATGAAGTACAGGCTAAATTTAATTTGAGAGAACCCAAATCAAACAAGCCTACTAATATCTATTTGGTATGCAGGATAGATAGGAAGCAAATAAGACTTTCTACGGGTGTTAAGGTATATCCAGAACATTGGAATGTGAAGAAGCAAGAGGCTTATATCAGTTGTAGGTTAAGTGAACTTGATAATCTCAATAATACTATTGTTAACACGAAAATAATTGAGATTAAAAATCGCTTTCTGCAATATAAGCGTTATCTTTGTGACAATCCCAACGAAATCGGAAATAGTGTTAAGATATTAAAGAAGTTTATATACAAAGATACTATGGAGAAAGAAAAGCAAAATATAAATGCAGTACATTGGTTACGTAATACATTAGCTTTAGATAGAACTATAAAAGATAGTACAAGAGCTGATTATGTGAAACAAATAAAGTTCTTTGAAGCTTTTCTGAATGAAGTAGGTAAATATCCTATTAATTTTAGTGATATAAATTTACCATTGATAAAGGATTATGAATCTTATCTTTTTAATAAGGAAGTTGGTAAAGGTAAAACAACGAAAACTACTACGGTTGGTAATAAGGTAGAGAAGATAATATGTATTCTTAAAAGAGCAGAGCAGCAAGGCATGATTGATATTCACGAATCCAAACTGGACAAGTATAAAAAGCCCCAAAGTAGACAAGGTGATGAAAATGAGATTTATTTAACGGAAGATGAAATAGATAAAATATATGCTTTGCGCTTAACAGGAAGGGAAGAAGAAGTGAGAGATTTGTTTGTATTACAATGTTGGATAGGGCAACGCTTCTCTGATACGCAAGCAATTAATGAGGGGATTATAAAGGAAGCGCCTAATGGTAAAGGGAAAGTAATAGAAATTGTGCAAGAAAAGAAAACGCATAGAGTATCAATTCCTCTTTTACCTGTTGCTATAGATATTCTGAATAAGTATAAAAATGGTTTTCCTATTTATACCAATCAAACAGCTTTGAACTATTTAAAGAACATAGGTGAAAAAGCAGGTATAACAAGATTACATAATGTAACAGAGGATAGGGGAGGAGAAGTTGTTACAACACAAGTGAAAGCATACGAACTAATAGGAACGCATACAGCAAGACGTTCCTTTATCTGTAATATGCTAAAACATGGCTATGATAGTCATATTATAATGAAGATAACAGGACATAATGATGCAAAGTCTTTTAAGAAATATGTAAGATTAACCTCTGAGGATGCCGCTTTACTAATGTTGGAAACAGAATCTACAAAAGTAAGGCAATCTGATAAAGTACCTACTACTATTAGTCAAGAAGGTAACAAAGAAGCCATTAATATTTTAAAACAGTATCAAAATACTATAAATGGTATTACGTTCGATACTCTGTTAGACACTCAATTTTTTGCATCTAAAATCAATAAAGCCAGTGACATGTTTGAACGTATGGGATATGTGAAGAACAGCAAACTATATGATTACAATAGCGAGATAAGTGGTATTGTGAAAGAAATAGAGGCTTATATGCAATCTCCCGCCTCCGGCCTTGAAGTAGCCCATAAATATGTGGAACGGCTGTCTGTTGGTAATCTGTCCAATTTGAGGGACGAGCTTAAGCTGTTAATTGTCAAATGTATAAAGATAGAGGTAAATGTGGAAACTGTCATGCAGATTGTTGATAAGGCTTTCAAAATGGGGATTCTGGATAATGACAGCCTTAATGACATGAAAGAAATTGTAGCGGCAATATTGAAGGCTAAAGACAAGTAAAGTGATTCTGGTACGGAATACTACCCAAACCGCCATATTCTCCCCCAGACAGATACGGCTGTAAGGAGGTATGGTAAAATCTCATTAACTGACATTAACAGACAATCTATATTTGTACAATAATCCGGACGAAATCAACCATAATGGATTGTAGAATTTGGATGTTATCAGTAAAATGGTTTATCTTTGCAGCAGTTAAATGATTAACTCATATTGTTGATGAGTAAGCATTGAACAACCCGCTCTTTGAAATCATGTACAATCCGACCCCAGCACCTCGGTGCTTTAAGCTATCGCTTTTGCTTGGAAGTGATAAGCTGTGGCAATTAGTTCATAATTGTTAATATTATTAATTAGGCAATTCTCGGATTGCCGAGTATATATGAAGGTATAAGTAAGTATGCCCGCTCTTATATACCGCTTAATAATTTTAACTATTTAGAATTATGACAAATATTAAGAACCTAGGGAGCGAAGAAGCTCCCAAGTGGTACTTTGTTACCACTATATTAGTAAATGGCGAAGAACTGGAAATTATTCCTGCCTTCACCGATTATTCTCTCAAACCTAAAAACTTTGAGAAGGACAAAGTATTTAAAGCTATAGATAAGAGCAAGCTCTTGCCGACTGTGTTTTGCTTCTGTGATGCAAAACCATTCTACGCAGAGAATGTTCCTCTATACGATTACGTTGGTAATAAAATAAAGAATCTTCCCGATAATGCTCCGGCCGTAATGGTCTATCTGGATAAAGCCGACAATGTTAACTTGCTCGGTTTGACGGATGAGCCACTGCAAGCTGAATTAGTGGAATGTGATAGTGTTGCCGACGCTTACCGCAGAGTAGCAACAACTGCATATCTCTCCCAATGTCCTTCAAAGGATGAGTGGATAGGATATGCCGGAATTGTAACGGGAGATGAATTATTTCTGAATATCCGCAAGTTCGGCATAATGTACTCTATGTCCGGTACTGCCGTACAGGGATATTTTGGTATAAGCACTACTGTTTCTTTATTACAAAGCAAAGCCCTTGCTATGAGTTCTTCTCTTTTTAAAGAAGAATATAGAACTTATGCGCAGGCAGAGCAATTGATGAAGGCAACAGTACAAGCCTTTGGCGTGAAAGCTGCAAAACAGACCAGATATATTAAGGCCATTAATTATTGTATCTCGGAATATGACTTTAATACGGTCTGTAATGTGTTAAACAGCATCGAAGCAACAGAGAAGTTGCGGATTGAAGCAGCTAAGTGTGAAGATAAAATTAGCTGTATTCAGCGACTAATCATCGAGCGAGTTATTAAGATGCGTAACGCTCAACAGCAATAAGAATAACCGGATTGTACATGATACATAAAAATAAGAGGCTGTCTCAAATTGATTTTGAGTTCAGCCTCTTTCTGTTTGTTTACAATATTCCTCGAATCTCAAAGCCATTCTTCCGGCCGTTGGCGGTCGGTATCTTGACAGGATGAATCTCAAAGAATTCATTGAGGTCGGTCGCCTTCAGTGACTTGTCAATGCCTAGCCTGTCATATACATCATGTAAGGTTTGCTGAATATCAGTAGTTAATATTCTGTCTCCGATATGAATAATGCCGTGTAATTCATGACGAATCTTATTTTTGGTTTTCATGATATGGATTTCATTGAGCAGTTTCTTCTCCTTATAATTCAGAGCTTTAATCCTGTCAACGCCCAAAGCCTCATAATAATACCTAAGTTCTGGATATTTGCTTTCCAGTGTTGACATTGCGAGATTGACAATCAGCCCTTGCTTGGCACGATATTCACAGTATGCCTGCATCCTGTCTACAAATGGCTCCTTTTTGATTAGATGTTTCAACTGTTCTTGGTAAACGGCATAAGTTTGGTTTTCACTGACATCGAAACTACTATCTTGGAGCAGTTTCTTTACAATTACCCCATTCTGATAATTGAACTTCTGGACATCAAAACAGTATTGCTCATTTACATAGGCTAAACGGTTGAAAACAAATTCTCCTTTCTGTTCATCGTACATTGTATATGAATCCTGATATTTTACATTGTCGGGGATTCTCCTAAAATCCTTGATACGTTTGGCTCTCAATGCTTCACCTGCATTGTTGTTATCCCTAATCTCGTCAAGTGTCACATTGACCTTCCGGCACAGATGCTCATTGAATGCCTCTTGCTCTACCTCCTCTGCATTGACATTGTAAACGAAGGTGAGGAACTGCCTGAAGGGGTTGCATGCCAGACGCTGCCTGCCTGCAATCTGTACCAGTTCCGTTGCTATATCAACCGTAGTGTTCGGGCGATTACAATCACTAATGACAAAAGTTGCGGCATTGGTAGAGTAAAAATCACAGCCCGCATAAGCGGTGGAAGTACAGAAGGTGAATTTCTTGTGCGTCTCCCCCTTCAAGGGAATTCTCCCTCTTGTGAATCCTTTTCCAATCCTTGCAATCTGTTTATCGTTATCGTCAGAATTACCTACAATGATATTCACTTCTTCCGGTTTGAGTTCTGTTTGTTTAATAATATTCACAATATTATTTACACTATTGAGAAATATAACACATTCTTTGGAGTAAATCCTTTCCCCATTAACATACACAGAAGGATAATTGCCATTCTGATAGTAGCGAACTATTTCCAATGCTGCATTGATAGGATTCTTTGTGCGTTCTCTATATACTCTGACAATATCCTTTTCTTCCCAGTCAAGCTGATAGTAATTCATATCCTTGAAGTGGTCAATCTGTTCCAGATATTTATCAAGAATTGGAGTTGCCGATAAGAATGTAACATACGGAAACGACCTTGAATTATCCAAAAAATGCAACTCAATTTCAGACTTGAAACTGCTATCTGCCAACAGGCATTGGAATTCATCCACTACTACACGCCAATCTGATTTATATTTAATACAGCCAATCAATTTATACACGGAATCGTAGGAGACCAGAATCTTGGGAAGCTCCGCAGTCTGCAAATATGCCTCAATCTCTTTGGTGTCTACCCCGCCAATTACAAGCAAGGTATCAGGGTATTGTTCATGTTTGTTTTTCAACAGCTCATTGCGAGGGCTGCATATAATAGTTTTATGTTCATCTGTCAGTGCGACTGTAGTTGCTCCACAGCCGGGTATCTCTTTATTCAAAATACCATTAGGAAGTTCAAACGGTTTCCCGAATTCTTCTATGAACTTCTCCCGTTCGGTTAAATACTTGATATTTGCCGGAATTTTAATCATTTCTTTCTTCATAAGTTAAGTTAAAAGTTAATTTGACTGGAATAATCTAATCTAGTGTTGTCCACTTTATAGAGAATTTTTATCTTTAGTATAAGGGAGTCATGGTAGAAATATTGGACAGTCACAAGAATAATAAAACCTGATACGCATCAGGTCGAATTATACCCGTTTAGGGTATCTCTAACATGGAATCGGAATAATTTTGAGGATTATATTTTGGGTGTTTCCCATTGTCCTGATATTGCAAAGGTAATTAATATTCCGACAGTAAAATCATGAATTGTGGACAATCTGCAAACTTTATACTGATACTGGCATAAGTCCGTTATTCTATAGGGAAGCATGTCCTAAAGGGTAATAATGGCATTTGAGAGTGATATATGTTGCTAGAAAAGCTCCCTTTGACACCCAACTCAAAAATATAGGTACCTAAAATCATACCCCACCCCTTTAGATTTAGGCAGTGTTTCTATTTAGACTTTATGCAGTGATAGAGTGAAATATTTGATTTGTCAGTGAGCATATCAGATGTATATCGTGCATAAGCCCCTTCTGTTACCCAAAACACCCCATACCAAATCATTAGGAAAAAGAAAGGATAACATGAATTGCCATTCAGCCCACAAACCTTTTGAACTTCTGAAATGTGCGGACTTATCAACGATTGGTATATGTCTACATATAAAGATGCACAAAGGAAAGTGAATGAATAGTACTTCATGTCAAGCCCTCATTTTGTCCTTAAATACACTATTTACTAATCTATTATTATGCGTATGGAGAATTTAAAGATTTTATTGACGTTTGGAATAATTCTAATTGTGCCAGTAGTCTTAATGCCACAGTTCTTTATTGGATTATTAATACTGATTGTGGCTTGCTTAGCTTTCAGACAGAGGAATTTCTAATATTAACTTAATAAATTACAGATTATGGAATCAACATTACAGATTATGCCAGTACAAAGAACTAGTAGAAACTTTGGTGAATATGCAGAAGAAGCGGTAATAATTGAAGAGCCTGTTGTTAAATCAAGTGTATCTTTCTTAGATGCTAACACAAATCCCGTTACATTGGAAGAATTGACAACTCAATGCGTTGTACCTACATGGGCAAACCAAGAGTTGACAATTGCACATCAGGATTTTATATCATGTGTGCATGATGCAGCCAGTTCTTTTTATGCAGGGGAGACAGTAAATGCGCCTGATATTCGTTGCAGTCATATTGTACGTGGCAGAACTCCCCAAAGTTTGGGCAAGAAAGCTTCTGAACTGTTGGAATGTGAAAAAACACAATTCTATCAAAGACTTGCTTTTGCATTTACCATTCCAACTATTTATGAGACAATAAATGGGCAAAAACTTGAATTGTGCGTGGGTGGAGTAAGGAATTATTCAGACTTAAACCTCTATCGCTCAACAAAAGGTTTGGAGAAATTCTCTTGCTTTATTGGGTGGCGTGTTCGCATTTGTAGCAATCAGGTACTCACAGGAGAAGGAGTTAAGTTCTCTATGGAAGTTTCAAATATTGGTGAACTCTACAGAAATGTGCTTGACTTGTTTAACAATTTCAATCCTGCCAAAGAAATCCATTTGATGCAAACTTTATCCAACACTTCACTTAGTGAATCACAGTTTGCACAAATCATTGGTCGTTGCCGTTGCTATCAAGCATTGCCAATTGGTTATCAGAAATCAATACCTAAACTATTGATAACTGACAGCCAGATAAACAGTGTTTGCCGTGACTTCTATCACAACGAAGCGTTTGGAATGAAAGATAATGCTATTTCTCTTTTCGATTTTCACAATTTGCTTACCCAATCCAACAAAAATAGTTATGTGGACACTTATTTGCAACGGGCAGTTAATGCAACGGAAATCAGTGTTGGAATTAACAACGTTTTACGTGGAATAGATGACAAGTATCAATGGTTTCTTAGTTAGTGGTATTTGAGAATATACAGGATTGTCAAATACAGAAAAAGGACATCTATATAATAAAGTATAGGTGTCCTTTCTTTATTCTATCACTTATTAATAATCAAAGATTTATGTTACAAACGTTAGTAGTCGTTACATTTTGGATTATCATGTACTTTATTGCGTGTGCAATTTCACCTGTTGTATTCTTCTTGATGATTATTTGGACTATATACAAGATTATTACGATGAAGTAGTACATTAAAATGCAGAAAAAACAAAGAGCATCCATACAGGTACTCTTTCTATTTATAAAACTCTTAAATATTTGGAATATGGTAATAGAAGGCAGTCGCGAATACAAGGCAGCGCAAGAACTTGAAAGAGCCTTGAACGATTATAGTTGGAATCCTAAAAAGTTTGCTGAAAGTACAAGGTATTATCACCGTACACTACAGCAGGAATTAATAAAAACCATAGTAGAGATTATTCGTATGGTTGGTAGTAAGGACTATGGCACAGACCTTAGAAATCAGGCATCGCACGAACTTTGCAAACGGATAGTTGACAGTGGCGTGTTGGATGAAGCTCACCTACCTTTTATATAGGTTGAATGAAGTAAGGACATTATTTACTTGGTGTCCTTGCTTTATAAAAATGTTCACTTTGTTAATTAGTGAATGTTTAGCTAGTAATCAGCAAGTTAGATATTCCAACTCAAAATTTATATTCACTTTTATTAGTTTCACTATAAAACAGAACGTTATGTCACTTAAATATTCAAGTACAACAGCAGATTATTTGCAATGGAGCGAAGCAATGAACTTAGTAAGAAAGTTGGCAAGGGACAGTAATTATAAGATGTCACTTCTTATCGCTTTAGGTTGCTTCACAGGTCTAAGAATTTCTGATATTCTCGCTTTGAGGTGGAATCAGATATTAGATGCAGAAGAGTTTACCATTACAGAGATTAAAACAGGGAAACAGAGGACAATTAGGATTAATATGCAGCTACAGCAACATATCAGAGATTGTTATGAGCATATAAATCCAGTTGGCATAAATGCACCTGTATTAATAAGTCAAAAGGGGACAGTGTACACAGTTCAAAGAATCAATGTCATGCTGAAAGAGATTAAGAAAAAATACAGGCTACAAATAGGCAATTTTTCGTGTCATTCTCTTAGAAAGACCTTTGGCAGACAGGTCTACAACATGAATAACGATAATTCAGAGCTTGCACTTGTCAAGCTAATGGAGCTATTCAATCATTCCAGTGTATCAATTACTAAAAGATACTTGGGATTAAGGCAAGAAGAATTATTAAATACCTATGATTGTCTTAGCTTCTGATAATTGGGTTGGTATGAAAGTTCAGAATTTCTACTTATATGGGGATTTGGCAAGTTTCATACCAACCTTGAATTATTGAGCAGAGACAGCTCTCAACTTTTAATAAACAATAGTTCTTGCAAATTAAACAGCTTTTAGTAACTTTGTAGCAATTTCAGACTTCTATGGAGATAGTTCTGAAAGGACATAGTTAACGAAGAGCGTTTGATATATTATCCTAAGTTGAAATCTGGACAATTTCATTCTTCAAGGATAGTAGGCAAGAACGCTCACGTCAATGTTATATATCTATCTTATATTGGATAGTCTATATATCGTTTGGCGTGGGCTATTGTTTATTACTTGAAGAAGGGCAGTCCAGAGCCTCAACTTAGTAATATTCAATAGTTCCCACGCTTCTTGCATGTAGTAGCCAACTATAGGGAACAGGTTGGCATTAATACAAATATATAAGAAACAGACAGTCTATTTTTTATCATTCAACAGTTCTTTATTTAAGAAGTGTGCAACTCTATGTTGTGTTCCTCACACTTATATCTCAATTATTAACGCTCTCTATTAGGAACGTAGAAGCACAAACAGATTATTACAATGAAGATATTCAGATTAATTGGTATGCTTCTCTTAGGAAGTAGTACTCTATTCTCTTGTAGTAATAATGAGGATGAACTACCACCTAAAGAACAGGAGCAGACTAACCAAGAAACCTACACTATCTCATTCAATTTGGGCGGAGAATTTATCTCCACTTCTGAAACTCCTTTAAGCAGAACAGAAGTTACACCAAAGAAGATATATGGGATTAATGTGTACTATAAGAAGGACGGAGATACGAATTATCAGAATTATGCTTATGGATTGTTTGATAATATTAAAGATATGACTATCTCTTTAATTGGTGGATATAAATATAAGTTTGAATGTTCTATGGTACAAAATGATGCTGATACATTATATCATGATGATAATATGTATTATGCACCATTTTATAAATACAAGAGTAACTATATTTATAGAGGTATTACCTTAGAGAATAAATTTAATATTTCTACAACAAATACCGTTATTATCCAAGGATTAAAGAGTGGAATTACAAGTATTGCAGGTAAAGAAGATGAGCATAGTGATGATGCCTCCTTTTATCCTAAGACCGGTAGGTTCTATGGTGAATTAACAGACTATATACCAACCAAAGAAGGAGTTGCCAATATAGATTTAAAACGTACAGCCTTTGGACTTAAATTTATAGTAACTCCACCTGTAGACGGAACATTGTCTGTTAGTTATATTTGGATAAATAACGGTGGTTCTATAAATCCCAATATTAAAGTATCAGCAGACGATAATATATTGGAATCTTCTTCTATGTACACTTTCTCTCAAGTTTATGAATGTTGGCAAGCAGAGAACTACACTAAAGACCTCACCATACAGTTAAAATGGGAACGAGCTAATGGAGCAACTCAAACATTTGAGAAGGTAATTACTGTAAAACGCAATGTAATGACTACTGTCAATATCAATGTGAATGGTGATACTACAGATTCTTCTTTAGGAGTTAAAGAGGATGATACTCCAATGGGAAACGAGAATGTTGATATGAATTTCAACGGTGGTGATTTAGATGATAATGAAGTGAACCCTTATGTATAATTTATTAATTAACTAAAACAATTTAAAGATGAAGACATTAAGATTTATTGGTATGGCTATAGTAGCCATTATTATGAGTGTGAATTTCGTTGCTTGTAGCGATGACGATGATGACAACCCCATTGTTGGTACATGGCGAAGTGAAGTGGATAACTATGGTTATAGTGATTCATATACATTCAATGCAGACGGAAGTGGTATATGGCAAGAGTTTAAAGATAACAAACAAGCTGATTCTGAATCATTTAAATATTCTGTAGACGGTGATAAGATTACATTTACATGGACAGATGAGGTATATACATCTACCTTCTCTATTTCTGGCAATCGTTTAACGATTAAAGATAATGAAGATTCTGAAACTTATACCAAGCAGTAAATAATAAAATCCAACGATATATGAGGACTTTACGATTAATAGGTTCAGTAATCATGGTTATAATGATGAGTCTGAATTTTATTGCTTGTAGTGATGACGATGAAAACGATAACAGACCTCTTGCGGAGAAGCTTATAGGGCACTGGGTACTTACTTATGAGGAAGGGTTTGAGAAGGACTTTGAACACCCTGAATATGATGAAGCATGGAGCCATGCGCCTAAAGATGAATGTGAATATTTCGGTAACTTCACCTTTAGGGAAGACGGTACTTATAGTGAATATGATTTGGACGGTACAAGTAACCCGCAGAGTATTGAGAAATGGGAAGTGAATGGTGATGTTATAACTCTTATTGAAGATGAATATGAACAGTATGATTTAAAGGTTCTTGAAATCAGTTCCAATAAGCTAGTACTTGAATTTCATGATAAAGATGAAGCATCTGAACACTATGCTAAAATGACCTATAAGAGAGGTTGACCTCTTAGTCCAACAAATAAAGGCAGCATTTGAAGTAACATTCACTTGCTGCCTTATTAATTACCTCCTTCTCTTCTTAACTAATTTATGCTTATCCTTCTTAGCTGAATTTGAGAATAGTTGTTCTAACATTTCCCTTGTTACAGGTCTGTATATAATATCTGTATATGTAGTTTCTCTAATCTCTTGTGGTAAATAATGAATTGTGTTATTCCTCTTTGGTGTTACTTGCATATTTTTGTAGAAATAAATAGGTTGGTAATTGATTTATCTATAGCAAAGGTACTGATAAGAATTTGTCCAATCTAATGTAAAAGATACATTCTGGATTATTGAGGTATGTGTTTGTATTGGAAGAAAATGTCAAGGTGGTAGATAGCGGCAAAATGGAATTAATTGCTTCTAATGGATAATGATGTACATAAACAAAAGGAAGTCCCGAAGCTAAGAATTATGCAGAGAACTTTGCCGAGTATTATAAAGATATACAAGGCAAATAAGTGATTAAAAATTAAAAGCCAGTTATCGAGATGATAGCTGGCTTTTTATTTAAATATAAGTTGTTAAATAGAACATATAGATTAAAATATCATAGGGAAATGCGTTTTATTTCAGAATTAAGAGTTATATTTGTAATGTTCTTATGAGGCATACAAAGCACAAGAATGAATCACCATTTTGCTAAATGGCTAATAATTAGATACAGTAATAAAAGCCCCATTTTTTTTTGCTCTTATTTTTTAAGCTCCTTTCTAATTCGTATCTTTGACCCTTGCATTAAGAGAGTATTCTCAATCTTAAAATAGTAAGTAGTAAATCGTAAAATAGTAAATGAAATTATGTTTTCTGGAATCGTAGAAGAATATGCTACTTTGGTAGCACTGGTGAAAGACCAGGAGAATATACACTTTACATTTAAGTGTTCGTTTGTGAATGAGTTGAAAATCGACCAGAGTATTTCTCACAATGGTGTGTGTCTGACAGTGGTGACTCTGACAGATGATACGTATACGGTGACTGCCATGAAAGAAACATTGGAACGCTCTAATCTCGGTCTGCTGAAAGTGGGGGATAAGGTGAATGTTGAACGTAGCATGATGATGAATGGCCGACTGGACGGACATATCGTTCAGGGACATGTAGACCAGACCGCTACTTGTATTGATATTAAGGATGCGGAAGGTAGTTGGTATTTTACCTTCCAATATGCGTTTGATAAGGAAATGGCGAAACGTGGATATATCACGGTGGATAAAGGTTCGGTAACTGTGAACGGTGTTAGTCTGACGGTATGTAATCCGACCGATGATACTTTCCAGGTAGCTATCATTCCTTATACGTATGAGCATACAAACTTCCATACGTTTGAGATTGGCAGTGTGGTAAATATTGAATTCGATATTATCGGTAAGTATATCAGCCGGATGATTCAATATAAATAGTTGGCTGTCGCGAAAGCGAATTTTAATCGTAAATTGTAAATCATAAAATCGCAATCTTATGGATTTTCTTCAATTGGTACAGGCTCGTCAAAGCGACCGTTCGTATGATAAGGAGCGTCCGGTGGAGCCGGAAAAGTTGGAACGGATACTTGAAGCTGCTCGTTTGGCGCCTTCGGCTTGTAATGCGCAGCCTTGGAGGTTTGTAGTCATCACGGATAAGGAACTGGCTCAAAAAGCGGGGAAAGCTGCTGCTGGTTTGGGGATGAATAAGTTTGCTAAAGATGCTCCCGTGCATATTCTGGTGGTAGAGGAATCTGCTAATATTACCTCTCTGCTTGGTGGAAAGGTGAAAGGCAAGCATTTTCCATTGATCGACATTGGAATAGTTGCTGCTCATATTGCTTTGGCGGCTGAAGCCGAAGGACTGGGCTCTTGTATTCTGGGTTGGTTTGATGAAAAAGAAATGAAACAGCTTGCCGGTATTCCTGCTTCCAAACGTTTATTGCTGGATATTGTCATTGGTTATCCGGCAAAGGAAAAACGCAAGAAAATGAGGAAGCCGAAAGAGAAAGTGGTTTCATACAACCGTTATTGATTGAAAAATAATTATATTCTTAGTCCTTTAGGATAAGCATATAACAGAAAGCATCGTTGGTTTTAAAGGAAGAGTCCGTTCCTTTTAAACCAACGATGCTTTCCTTTTAAAGGAACGGACTGTTTGTTTAAAACCAAAAGTGTTTCCTCTAAAGTGTTGATATATAACTTATTATTAATGCCGCTTATTTAGCGGCATTAATAATAAGTTATTTATTTCTTTTTTGACAAATCCTTCAGCCAATAGTCTACTGCCGCTTTCAGTTGGGCGTCTTCTCCTTTCAGGCTGGCTTCGGACTTATTATAGATAAGAATATCAGGTTGTAAAGTCTGATTTTCGAGTTCGTTGCACTGCTTGCTTCCTTTTCCTTATAAATCTTTCAGTAATACTTTACTTGCTTTTTTATAGTATTCTTCTCTGGATTCGGTCAGCACTTTCCATTCGTCGTTGAATTCTTCGTCTTTATCAATTTTGAAATTTTCGGAACCGTATGTATCCAAACGATCCAATAAGATGGCTACATTCAATTGATTGATATCCATTGACGGTTGATAGCCGATCTCTTCGCTTTTTTCGTCGGTGACTACCTCGTGAATCAATTCTATTTCCTGCAACTGATAAAGTACCTGGTTGGTTAGCCGGATGGGAATCTGGTGCTCTTCCGAGATTTCTGCAGCCGTATAGGGAGGCTCGTTCTTCTCAAACCGTTTGGCTATGAGCGACATAATCAGGATGGATATAAAGTCCCGGTATCGTCTGCTGATATTCCGGGTATCCTGGTCAAAACTAAAACTACGGATATTTTGCCCGGCATACGTCAATTCGGCTCCGAATAAACAGATTGTCCAAGATATTTGCAACCAAAGCAGAAATAAAGGAAGTGCAGCAAAACTACCGTAAATGGCGTTGTACTTTGACACCCACAACTGGCTGTTGATATACAGGAACTGAAAAGCCTGATAAGCAGACCCCGCCAGAATGCCTGCAATGAGCGCGTGTTTGAATTTTACTTTTGTATTCGGCATGAAGATATACAGCCCTGTGAACATCAGCCATGTCAGGACGAAAGGGATAAGCCGTATCATGAATTTCATAATAGGAGCAAGCAGGACGAAATCATCCATCTGTTTGAGAATGGTACTCATAAACAGAGAAAGTCCTCCGGATACTACAATCAGAATCGGCATCAACAGGAACATAGAAAAGTAATCCGTAATCTTGCGATACATGGACCGTGCTTTTTTCACTTCCCAAATACGGTTGAAGGTGATTTCAATATTGCTGACCAGATTGATAACCGTCCATAACAACATGACCAAACCAACTCCAATGAAAATACCTCCTTTGGTTTGTGAAAGATAGGAGTTGACAAATGAGAGAATGGCCTCTGTTGTTTCTATATTTCCTCCGAAACCATTGCGGAACTGATGTTCCATCAGGTTGTCGAATCCAAAACCGCGTGCCACGGCAAACAGGATGGCAAGTATCGGTACAATGGCGAGCAATGTGCTATATGTCAGTGCGGAAGCTTTATTAGCCATCCGGTCTTTGGTAAACCGGTTGATACAAAGATAGATGGTCTTTATAATATTGTAGAGTGAGAACTTGGTTCGGGTCACTTCATCTTCCGTAATGCGCCAGATGTCATACGTAAGAAACTTCCATATATCGGTGATTTTCTTCTTCATAGTTCAACGGATAATTAAAAGAAAAAGCAGTCAGCCTATAAGCCGAGTTCTGTACCTTATATAAAACAAGGTGCCTGTCATTTATCTGAGTGGCGTGTCACCACGACACTTTAGCGGTCTACCCTCCGACATGGAGCGAGCAACTCTCATAACGCCGGTTTACATGACCTTACAACTCCTAAGACGTACAGCCCACATGTCACCATGCTGCTGGTAGGCTCTTACCCCACCTTCTCACCCTTACCTCTCCCCGAAAGGAGCGGCGGTTATTTTCTTCTACGTTACTCTACCCTCACGGACAGCTTTCTGTTAGGAAGTAGGATGCTCTATGTTGCCCGGACTTTCCTCCTGCACGAAACGTGCACGCGACAGACCGGCCAACTGCTTTAGACTGCAAAAATACGTCATTTATTTTGTTTTAGCCAAAGAAAGTACCACAAATAGAAATAATTTCTACCTTTGCTATTATTAAAATGAATTTCAATGAAGAAGAATATCCTCCTTTTCTCTTGTTTTCTGGTGATTGCGGCAGTCAGCCTGAAAGCACAGGAAATACGTCCCATGCCTGCCGATTCAGCTTATGGGGTAGTGCATATCTCTGTTTGCAATTTGCGCGAAGAAGGCAAATTTACTTCCGGCATGAGTACACAGGCATTGTTGGGGATGCCGGTCAAAGTACTTCAATATACCGGTTGGTACGAGATACAAACGCCGGATGATTATACCGGATGGGTACACCGGATGGTGATTACCCCCATGTCGAAGGAACGTTATGATGAGTGGAACCGGGCGGAAAAGATAGTGGTTACTTCGCACTATGGATTTGCGTATGAAGAACCGGATGAAAGTTCTCAACCTGTGTCCGACGTGGTTGCAGGCAATCGTTTGAAGTGGGAGGGAAGCAAAGGTCATTTCTACAAAGTATCTTATCCCGACGGTCGGAAAGCATACATTTCTAAATCTATTTCTCAACCGGAAACAAAATGGAGGGCTTCATTGAAACAAGATGTTGAAAGTATCGTTGCGACTGCTTATTCGATGATGGGAGTTCCTTATCTGTGGGCAGGAACCTCTTCCAAAGGAGTGGATTGTAGCGGCTTGGTACGTACCGTGCTTTTTATGCATGATATTATTATTCCGAGAGATGCGTCTCAACAGGCTTATGTGGGCGAACATATTGAGATTGCTCCTGATTTTGCCAATGTACAACGGGGGGATTTAGTGTTTTTCGGTCGTAAAGCGACTGCGGAGCGTAAAGAAGGAATCTCTCATGTTGGTATTTACCTTGGTAATAAACAGTTTATCCACGCTTTGGGCGATGTACACATCAGTAGTATGAACCCTGCGGATAAGAACTATGACGAGTTCAACACGAAACGTCTGCTTTTTGCCGTTCGCTTCCTACCTTATATTAATAAGGAGAAGGGAATGAATACTACGGATAATAATCCTTATTATAAATAGTTGATAAATGATGGTTGATAGTTACTGTGAGTATTTGGCATAAATATCTATCATCTATTATCTGCCACCTGTCATTTATCACTTATCATTTGTAATTTATCATCTATTAAAGCATGCAGAACAGAAGAGATTTTTTGAAAACAGCGACTTTGGCTGCTTTGGGTTCAGGGTTGGTTGTCCGTCAGACATTAGCCGGAGAATCATCGCTTTCTAACGTCTATATAAATAAGCTCGGTTTGGGAGGAAAGATGAAAATGAGCTTTTTCCCTTATGAATTGAAGTTGAAGCATGTGTTTACGGTTGCCACATATTCACGCACAACGACTCCTGATGTACAGGTGGAAATAGAATATGAAGGAATAACGGGGTACGGAGAGGCCTCTATGCCTCCTTATTTGGGTGAGACGGTAGAATCGGTTATGAGTTTTCTGGGGAAAGTGAATCTGGAACAGTTTAGTGATCCTTTTCAGCTAGATGACATTTTGTCATACGTTGACAGCCTCTCGCCAAAAGATACGGCGGCGAAAGCTGCGGTAGATATTGCCCTTCATGATTTGGTGGGAAAACTGTTGGATGCTCCCTGGTATAAAATATGGGGATTGAACAAAGAAAAGACGCCTTCTACCACCTTCACGATAGGTATTGATACACCGGATGTAGTACGGGAGAAAACAAAAGAGTGCGCCGATCAGTTTAATATATTAAAGGTTAAGCTGGGACGGGACAATGATAAGGAGATGATTGAAACCATCCGCTCGGTAACGAATCTACCGATAGCGATAGATGCCAACCAAGGCTGGAAAGACCGTCAATACGCGCTTGATATGATTCATTGGCTGAAAGAAAAAGGTATTGTGATGATAGAACAGCCTATGCCGAAGGAGAAGCTAGACGACATTGCCTGGATAACGCAACAAAGTCCATTGCCGATATTTGCAGATGAATCGTTGCAGCGTTTGGGAGATGTAGCTGCTTTGAAAGACGCTTTCACGGGAATTAATATTAAGCTGATGAAATGTACCGGTATGCGTGAAGCATGGAAGATGGTAACACTGGCTCATGCGCTCGGTATGCGTGCGATGGTGGGTTGTATGACAGAGACCTCGTGTGCTATTTCAGCAGCTTCACAGTTCTCGCCATTAGTCGATTTTGCCGACCTGGATGGTAACTTGCTTATTTCTAATGATCGCTTTAAAGGGGTAGAAGTAGTGAAAGGAAAGATCACCTTAAATGATTTGCCCGGAATCGGTGTCATGAAAATCTGACTTTACTGAATGAATGTCAGAGTGTTAAAGCCATCTGACATACAACGAATGTAAATTTGTCAGGTGCTGTCGTTAACCGCTGTTAAGCTCTAAATATTCTCTGTTAAAAGTGGACAAAAAAGAGTGACAAGTAGAATAAGTGAACGATATTTGTTATTATTTTAACGTCGTAAAAGTTAAAACAATGTCGAATATTAACAATTTAAAGAATTATAAATCATGAAACAGACAACAAAGAACATTCTGGGAGTAGGAGCAATTATTCTTCTGAGCTCAGGAGTTGCAGGATTGACAACTTACAAATTGTTGCAATCTAACGAAGCTGCTAAAGAGACATCTTTTAATGAGATGTTCAAGCAGAATCCCAATGTCAAATTGGCTGCTTTTGACGCTGTGAACGCTCAACCTGTTGACCTGACTCAGGCTGCGGAGAATTCGCTTCATGCTGTCGTACATATAAGGTCTACTCAAGAAGCTAAAACAAGAACTGTTCAGCAAGCGCCGGACATCTTCGATTTCTTTTTTGGTGATGGACGCGGACAGCAGCGTCAGGTACAGTCTCAACCTCGTGTAGGTTTTGGTTCGGGAGTAATCATCTCGAAAGATGGATATATCGTAACGAATAATCACGTGATTGAAGGTGCGGATGAAATCAGTGTGAAACTGAATGATAACCGTGAGTTTAAAGGACGCGTGATCGGTACTGACCCCAGCACCGACCTTGCATTGGTAAAAATAGAAGGTGATGATTTCCCGACTATTCCGGTAGGAGACTCCGAAGCGTTGAAAGTAGGAGAGTGGGTATTGGCGGTAGGTAACCCGTTCAATCTGAACTCTACTGTAACTGCCGGTATCGTAAGTGCGAAAGCCCGTTCTCTGGGTGTATATAATGGTGGTATAGAATCATTCATCCAAACGGATGCTGCTATCAATCAGGGGAATAGTGGCGGTGCGCTGGTAAATGCCAAAGGTGAACTGGTAGGTATCAATTCGGTGCTTTCTTCTCCGACAGGTGCTTATGCAGGATATGGTTTCGCTATCCCGACCAGCATTATGACGAAGGTAATTGCCGACCTGAAACAATACGGAACAGTACAACGTGCATTGCTCGGTATTCGTGGTGGTTCTATCGGTAGCAGTTTGATGGACGACCGTCAACCGATTGATAAATCCGGTAAGACACTGGCAGATAAAGCTAAAGAACTGGGTGTTGTAGAAGGAGTGTGGGTTTCTGAAATCGTAGAGAATGGTTCTGCAGCAGGAGCTGACATTAAAGTGGACGACGTAATTATCGGTGTGGATAATAAGAAAGTATCCAATATGGCCGACTTGCAGGAAGCTCTTGCGAAACATCGTCCGGGTGATAAGGTGAAAGTGAAACTGATGCGCGATAAGAAGGAAAAGACCGTTGAAGTAACGTTGAAGAACGAACAAGGTACTACCAAAATCGTGAAAGATGCAGGCATGGAAATCTTGGGAGCTGCTTTCAAAGAATTGCCGGATGATTTGAAGAAACAATTGAATCTGGGTTACGGTTTGCAAGTGACAGGGGTTTCTTCCGGTAAGATGTCAGATGCAGGAGTTCGTAAAGGTTTCATTATCCTAAAAGCTAATGACCAGCCGATGCGCAAAGTCAGCGATCTGGAAGAGGTGATGAAAGCTGCTGTTAAGTCTCCGAATCAGGTATTGTTCCTGACCGGTGTGTTCCCATCCGGTAAACGCGGATACTTCGCTGTCGATCTTACTCAAGAGTAATATATAAAATAAGGTAAGAAGATTATAGGATAAGCTAATGAAATAGAAAAAGGATGCCGCCAATCAACTTGTCGGCATCTCTTTTTGTTTTATTAGTTGAAAAATATAGTGTAAAAGTTACTTAATTTTGTATGTTAACAAATTATTTGTCGTAACTTTGCACTCCAAATCTGTTTTTAAAGAATGAGACAACTAAAGATTACCAAAAGTATCACTAACAGAGAGAGCGCTTCTCTTGACAAGTATTTGCAGGAAATCGGTCGTGAAGACCTGATTACAGTCGAGGAAGAAGTGGAACTCGCTCAGCGCATTCGTAAGGGTGACCGTGTAGCATTGGAAAAACTGACACGTGCCAATCTTCGTTTCGTCGTATCTGTGGCTAAGCAGTACCAGAACCAGGGTTTGAGTTTGCCTGACTTGATTAATGAAGGCAATTTAGGACTGATCAAAGCCGCCGAAAAGTTTGATGAAACACGTGGATTCAAGTTTATCAGCTACGCTGTATGGTGGATTCGTCAGTCTATTCTGCAAGCATTGGCAGAGCAGTCGCGTATTGTTCGTCTCCCGTTGAATCAGGTAGGTTCGCTGAATAAGATCAGCAAAGCCTTCTCAAAGTTCGAACAGGAAAATGAACGGCGTCCGTCTCCCGAAGAGTTGGCAGATGAACTGGAAATTCCGGTTGACAAGATCTCTGATACGCTGAAGGTGTCCGGCCGTCATATTTCGGTGGATGCACCTTTTGTGGAAGGAGAAGACAACAGCCTGCTGGATGTGTTGGTTAATGACGATTCGCCTATGGCGGACCGCTCTCTGGTTAATGAGTCTCTTGCGAGGGAAATTGATAGAGCTCTTTCTACGTTAACCGATAGAGAAAAAGAAATCATTCAGATGTTTTTCGGTATCGGACAACAAGAAATGACATTAGAAGAAATCGGCGATAAATTTGGCCTCACACGTGAGCGCGTTCGTCAGATTAAAGAAAAAGCAATTAGAAGACTTAGACAAAGTAATCGTAGTAAATTGCTCAAATCTTACTTGGGATAAGTAAGGAATATCAGTTTCTGAAAAAAAGAATTTGAGTCGCATAAGTCGCACTTTTCATGTAGAAGAATGTACTTATGCGACTTTTTATATAAGTCCCATTCTATAATTTAATCTTGTGCTATGTGAGTTTTATGAAGAAATCTGTTTTAATATCATTTGTTCTGGTTGTTTTGGGAGCAGGGGTGGTGGCATACGCAAGATATGCGACATTGTCTTCTGACACGGTGCCAGTTAAAATAGAGCAACGTTTGCGTGAAAAAGCGCAGGCTGGAAAGGCTTATTGTGATAAGAACGAGTATAATACAAATTATTGCTTTCTGGTAGATTTCAGTATTCATTCCGGTAAAAGGCGTTTCTTTGTATGGGATTTCAAGGGAGATTCTGTGAAGTATGCAAGTCTTTGTGCACATGGATACGGGAAAAACAGTACGCTGTCCAAGCCTGTATTCAGTAATGTGGAAGGTAGTTATTGCTCTTCTTTAGGAAAATATAAAGTAGGGATACGGTCGTATAGCAAGTGGGGGATTAATGTTCATTATAAATTGCATGGATTGGAAGCAACGAATAACAATGCTTTCAAACGGTATATCGTGTTACATTCTTATACTCCGATGCCGGAAACGGAGGTGTATCCTTTGCATCTTCCATTAGGAATCAGTCAAGGGTGTCCTGTGATATCTGATGAGGTGATGAGGAAGGTCGACAGGCTGCTCAAGGCAGAAAAGAAACCTGTATTGTTATGGATTTATGATTAAGAAATGCTATTTATTTGAGATAAATCGAGGTAGTCTCCTCTTTTTTGTTACCTTTGCGAAGTTAAAAATTATATGATATGAAATACGTAAAAATACTATTTGCAATTGCACTTGTGTTTACCATGTGCTCCGCTTTTTCTCTGAAAAAAGACCATTCTAAACCGGTTTATGCTTTTGGAATTTCTGCTTCATTTACGGATACGGTAGTCTATTTCACGGATATTCAGATATTAGATAGTGCGAAGGTTAGCAAAGAAGGATTCTTGGCTCATCGTGAATTATATAGTTATCAGTTGAAAAATTATCTGGAGGATAACCAACTGCAGCAGAATAGTACATGTATGATTTACTTCTCGGAAAACAGAAAGAAGTTGGAAAAAGAAGCAACGAAGATTCTGAATAAATATAAGAAGAATAATAGAATGACGGTATCGCGGATTGATTCAGATAAATTCCGCTTTACGAAACCGGAAGAGTAATAAGCAATAACTTAATTGTTAATATAATAAGAGATGCAGGTTTGCATCTCTTATTTTTTTATCTTTGTCCCTGTTATAAATGAGGAATATTATGAAAAAGATTAAAATATTATCGCTTTTGTTCTGTGTTGTAATGTTGGTGGCAGCTTGTCACGATGATGAAGAAGGCCCTATTATACCTCAACCACGTGAACAAGTTGGGCGCACTGTGTTGGTATATATTGTAGGTGATAATGGCGTTAATGAATTATCTGATCTCTTTAAAACCAATTTTGAAGATATGAAAGAGGGTATGAAAGAGGTAGATTATTCAAAATGTAATTTAGTTGTTTATAGTGAAATGGTTAATGATGTTCCTCGTCTTGTTTCATTAAAAAAACAGAATGGAAAAGTGGTAGCAGACACTCTTTTTACCTATTCGGAACAGAATCCTTTGGCTAAAGAGGTTATGTCTTCTGTTATTTCTCAAACGGTAAGTTATTTCCCGGCAGATAGTTATGGTTTTGTGTTTTTATCTCATAGTTCTTCATGGGTGCCGGCTACCAATGATGCGAATTCTCGTTCCATCGGGTACTATCGTAGAACTCAAATGAATATTCCGGATTTTCATGATGTATTGTTATCTTCTTTTCCTAGACCTTTGAAATTTATTCTGTTTGATTCATGTTCGATGCAGGCTGTGGAAGTAGCTTATGAACTACGTGATTGTGCTGAATATTTTATTGGTTCACCAACTGAAATTCCTGGTCCTGGGGCTCCTTATAGTGTAGTTGTGCCGGAGATGTTTACAGAGAATAATTTGGCTATAAATATAGCTAGTGCTTATTTCAATTATTATGAAAAGTTTTATACTGGCAAGGTACCATCGGTTAATACAAATTGGACGGGAGGAGTTGCAACATCTGTAATTAATAGTGCTGCTTTGGATCATTTAGCTATGGTTGTTAAAACTATTATTCCTAAATATATTCAAGATGCGGGAGTGGTGCAGCGTGATGATATACAGCTTTATGATTTTAGCAGTGATAAAGCAAATTATGATTTTGATAATTTGATTCAAAATTTAACAGGAGGAAAAGATAATGCTGATTATCAGTCATGGCGTCAAGCTTTTGATGAGGCTGTAATTTATAGGAAAACTACACCGAAAAATTATTCAGGAATTACTTATAGTATGTTTTCTATGGAAAAGGCGGAAGGGCTGTCCACTTATATACCTCGTGGAAGCTTTGACTCAAAAATGAATAATTTTTATCGAACATTACAATGGTATTCTGCTGCCGGTTGGGATGAGACTGGTTGGTAATTAAAAGTCTGTAATGTACTTGCATAAAGAGGGTATAGATGAACCGAACAAAGAACATGTATGGGCTGCCAATGCTATAACAACTCTTGATTTCAAGGCGGTGAAAGGAGCAATTGTACTTCTGTCTCGCTGAAACTGCAGGCGTTCCCTTATGCAAAAAACAAAGTTATGAACAGTGGGGCAGGGACAAAGGGTACAGTAGGGACACCACAATAATTTCTCACACACGTGCGCGCGTACAAATAAGGTGGAAAATAATGAAACGTGGGGAGAAGAAGGAGAGCACGGTGAAGAAGATGCTTCTACTATGACGATGAAGAAGTGTTGCCAGAATATAATCATTCTTTCGCCGACTTTAAGACTGCACTTCAACTTGTGAATCTCTCTACTGCCAAGCCACGCATATTCTGTTATTCCTTGCCCTTACAGAAATTAGCCATCTGATGAATGTTGATGAGAATTTCTTCTTTGGCAAATTGAGAGCAGGTTTCACCCGCACATAGGTATGGCAGTCGGCATGGGATAAAGGAAAATACTGCACTCGCCTGACTGAAACGCCTGCCCCAATGCATAGTGTTTATCAATGTAGATGATGAAGAGACTATTTTAGTACGTGCGCGCGGGTGTGTGTGAAGGGGCTCCCTGAAAAGTGTCCCTTCTGTACCCGCCCGTTATAAACAATGCAGTGATTTGTCAATGCTAAAGCGGTGCTTTACGAGTGCTAAAGCATAGCTTTACGTTCTCTAAAGCTATGCTTTTCTAAGCGCCTCTCTCAATGCTCTACTATTACCCTCACTTCCTTATCCGTCCTCACACTTTTCTAATTCTATCAAAAATATGTTCTACAACATCATTATCCTTCAGCGTTTTAGCAGATTCTTTCAAAAAAACTTCGAAAAAAGAGTTTAATATATTTGGATTGTATACGAAAAGGGCGTACTTTTGCACCCGCTTTCCAAGAGAAGAAAGCCTTGCAGAATTGACATAGTGAAAAAGCGAAATTGCGCTTAAAGAAAAGAACAAAAAAACTTCCAAAAAGTTTTGGAGTATAATAAATAAAGTTCTTATCTTTGCAGTCCGATTCGCAAAGAAAACGGCCTTTGTTTTTCTTTTATACATTCTTTCCCTTTCGCATAGAGAGCCTGAGAAATGAGTAAAAAGAAAAAATAAAAAAAAACTTCCGAAAAAGTTTGGTAGTTAAAAATAAAGCCTTTACCTTTGCACCCGCTTTTAAAACGAAAGCAGCAAGTTCTTTGAAATATTGATAAACAATACAAGTAGTACAAGTAAAAAAAATAGAACCGTCAATACTTGTCCGAGAGAGTAGCGATACGATTGAAGATAATAGGTATTTGAATAAGGTCAATAAATTTACGGCGTCCTGAACAGAGCAAAAAATCATCTTAACAGATGAAAAAGATACTTTTACAATGAAGAGTTTGATCCTGGCTCAGGATGAACGCTAGCTACAGGCTTAACACATGCAAGTCGAGGGGCAGCATTCCAGTTTGCTTGCAAACTGGAGATGGCGACCGGCGCACGGGTGAGTAACACGTATCCAACCTGCCGATAACTCGGGGATAGCCTTTCGAAAGAAAGATTAATATCCGATAGTATATTAAAACCGCATGGTTTTACTATTAAAGAATTTCGGTTATCGATGGGGATGCGTTCCATTAGTTTGTTGGCGGGGTAACGGCCCACCAAGACTACGATGGATAGGGGTTCTGAGAGGAAGGTCCCCCACATTGGAACTGAGACACGGTCCAAACTCCTACGGGAGGCAGCAGTGAGGAATATTGGTCAATGGACGAGAGTCTGAACCAGCCAAGTAGCGTGAAGGATGACTGCCCTATGGGTTGTAAACTTCTTTTATATGGGAATAAAGTGGTCCACGTGTGGATTTTTGTATGTACCATATGAATAAGGATCGGCTAACTCCGTGCCAGCAGCCGCGGTAATACGGAGGATCCGAGCGTTATCCGGATTTATTGGGTTTAAAGGGAGCGTAGGTGGACAGTTAAGTCAGTTGTGAAAGTTTGCGGCTCAACCGTAAAATTGCAGTTGATACTGGCTGTCTTGAGTACAGTAGAGGTGGGCGGAATTCGTGGTGTAGCGGTGAAATGCTTAGATATCACGAAGAACTCCGATTGCGAAGGCAGCTCACTGGACTGCAACTGACACTGATGCTCGAAAGTGTGGGTATCAAACAGGATTAGATACCCTGGTAGTCCACACAGTAAACGATGAATACTCGCTGTTTGCGATATACAGTAAGCGGCCAAGCGAAAGCATTAAGTATTCCACCTGGGGAGTACGCCGGCAACGGTGAAACTCAAAGGAATTGACGGGGGCCCGCACAAGCGGAGGAACATGTGGTTTAATTCGATGATACGCGAGGAACCTTACCCGGGCTTAAATTGCATTTGAATAATCTGGAAACAGGTTAGCCGCAAGGCAAATGTGAAGGTGCTGCATGGTTGTCGTCAGCTCGTGCCGTGAGGTGTCGGCTTAAGTGCCATAACGAGCGCAACCCTTATCTTCAGTTACTAACAGGTCATGCTGAGGACTCTGGAGAGACTGCCGTCGTAAGATGTGAGGAAGGTGGGGATGACGTCAAATCAGCACGGCCCTTACGTCCGGGGCTACACACGTGTTACAATGGGGGGTACAGAAGGCCGCTACCTGGTGACAGGATGCTAATCCCAAAAGCCTCTCTCAGTTCGGATCGAAGTCTGCAACCCGACTTCGTGAAGCTGGATTCGCTAGTAATCGCGCATCAGCCATGGCGCGGTGAATACGTTCCCGGGCCTTGTACACACCGCCCGTCAAGCCATGAAAGCCGGGGGTACCTGAAGTACGTAACCGCAAGGAGCGTCCTAGGGTAAAACTGGTAATTGGGGCTAAGTCGTAACAAGGTAGCCGTACCGGAAGGTGCGGCTGGAACACCTCCTTTCTGGAGCGATGTCGTAACTGTCACAACCGTGACAGCCACTTATAGACTTTAAAGGTTCTGTTTTTTGTACTACTGGTACTTGTTTATTTATAATATATAGATCAACCATCTATAGAAGTATAGATAGAGATAAACAAGAGAAAAAAGAAGCCGAGTCTAGACGAAAGGTAGACAAGGTTGAACTAGTCCTATAGCTCAGTTGGTTAGAGCGCTACACTGATAATGTAGAGGTCGGCAGTTCAACTCTGCCTGGGACTACTCCGAACAAAAGTTGTCTGTTTTCATTGTCCATTGTCAATTGTAACAGTCAATAACTCTTGGGGGATTAGCTCAGCTGGCTAGAGCATCTGCCTTGCACGCAGAGGGTCAACGGTTCGAATCCGTTATTCTCCACCATCTCTGAACAAGAGAAACGATCTTTGACATGATGTACAAAAAGTAAAATTTAGTAAAGAGCTAAAAGTATATATCGAACCGTACGTTTTAAGTACCGCGATATTAAGTGTTCGGGTTTAATACCTGACACTTGATATTTAATACTTGAAAGTAAGTTTGAAAGAAAGTAAGCAAGGGCGCATGGCGGATGCCTTGGCTCTCGGAGGCGATGAAGGACGTGATAAGCTGCGATAAGCTCTGGGTAGGTGCAAATAACCTTTGATCCAGAGATTTCCGAATGGGACAACCCGGCATTCTGAAGGAATGTCATCCATCTTTGATGGAGGCTAACGCAGGGAACTGAAACATCTTAGTACCTGCAGGAAAAGAAAATAATAATGATTCCCCTAGTAGTGGCGAGCGAACGGGGAATAGCCCAAACCACCCATGTTACGGCATGTGTGGGGTTGTAGGACCACGATGTCGCAAGACATTTGACGAATAGAATCCTCTGGAAAGTGGAACCATAGACGGTGATAGTCCTGTATATGAAGTCAGATTAAGCGTAGTGGTATCCTGAGTAGCGCGGGACACGAGAAATCTTGCGTGAATCTGCCGGGACCATCCGGTAAGGCTAAATACTCCCGAGAGACCGATAGCGAACCAGTACTGTGAAGGAAAGGTGAAAAGCACTTCGAACAGAAGAGTGAAATAGTCCCTGAAACCGTGCGCCTACAAGCGGTCGGAGCTGCGTAAGCAGTGACGGCGTGCCTTTTGCATAATGAACCTACGAGTTACTTTTTCCGGCAAGGTTAAGCATCTTGAGATGTGCAGCCGAAGCGAAAGCGAGTCTGAACAGGGCGTCGAGTCGGAAGGAGTAGACGCGAAACCAAGTGATCTACCCTTGGTCAGGTTGAAGGTTAGGTAACACTAACTGGAGGACCGAACCGATAAGCGTTGAAAAGCTTCCGGATGAACTGAGGGTGGGGGTGAAAGGCTAATCAAACTTGGAGATAGCTCGTACTCCCCGAAATGCATTTAGGTGCAGCCTTGTGAGTTACTAATGTGAGGTAGAGCGACTGATAAGATGCGAGGGCTTCACCGCCTATCAAGTCTTGATAAACTCCGAATGCGCATTAGTTCTATCACAGGAGTGAGGGCATGGGTGCTAAGGTCCATGTCCTAAAGGAGAAGAATCCAGACCATCAGCTAAGGTCCCGAAATAAACACTAAGTTGAACTAACGAAGTCAGATTGCTAAGACAGCTAGGATGTTGGCTTGGAAGCAGCCATTCATTTAAAGAGTGCGTAACAGCTCACTAGTCGAGGAGTTTGGCGTGGATAATAATCGGGCATCAAGTGTTTTACCGAAGCTATGGGATCAGTAATGATCGGTAGGGGAGCATTCCACTCTGCGTCGAAGGTGAAGCGTGAGCTTTGCTGGAGCGTGTGGAAAAGCAAATGTAGGTATAAGTAACGATAAAGGGGGTGAGAAACCCCCTCGCCGAAAGACTAAGGTTTCCTGATCAACGCTAATCGGATCAGGGTTAGTCGGGTCCTAAGGCTCAGCCGAACGGTGAGGCCGATGGCAGAACAGGTTAATATTCCTGTACTACCTTAAGGAGTGACGTGGAGACGGAGGCGTGACAGCGCCGCGGACTGACGGAATAGTCCGTTGAAGGGTGTAGATGTTGATCATCCCAGGCAAATCCGGGATGAGAGTCGAACCTGATAGTATGGAACGTTCTTCGGAACAATCCAATAGTGCGTGTAATCATACTCCCAAGAAAATCCGCTAAACTTAATCCTTAAGGTACCCGTACCGCAAACGGACACACGTAGTCGGGTTGAATATACTAAGGCGCTTGAGTGATTCACGGTTAAGGAACTAGGCAAATTGACCCTGTAACTTCGGGATAAAGGGTCCCAACGAGAGTTGGGCGCAGAGAATAGGTCCAGGCAACTGTTTAACAAAAACACAGGGCTGTGCGAAATTGAAAGATAATGTATACAGCCTGACACCTGCCCGGTGCTGGAAGGTTAAGAGGAGATGTCATCGCAAGAGAAGCATTGAATTGAAGCCCCAGTAAACGGCGGCCGTAACTATAACGGTCCTAAGGTAGCGAAATTCCTTGTCGGGTAAGTTCCGACCTGCACGAATGG
>JBKVKY010000003.1:397925-752191 GCA_046986985.1 Bacteroides xylanisolvens
AGTTAATATAGTAATAATACTAAATACTCCTGTTAATATGGAAAACAAAATTCAAGAGTTGACCGATAAGATTTATCGTGAAGGCGTGGAAAAAGGAAACGAGGAAGCGCAAAGACTTATCGCGAATGCTCAGGAAGAAGCTAAGAAAATCATTGAGGATGCCCGTAAAGAGGCGGAATCAATTGTAAACTCCTCTCGTAAATCTGCTGATGAGTTAGCAGAAAATACTAAATCAGAGTTAAAACTATTTGCCGGTCAGGCTGTGAATGCGCTCAAATCTGAAGTCGCTACAATGGTAACTGACAAGTTGATAACCGCTTCCGTGAAAGATTTCGCTCAGGATAAAGATTATCTGAACGCGTTTATCGTTGCATTGGCATCCAAATGGAGCATAGACGAACCTATCGTCATCTCAACAGCCGATGCGGAATCACTGAAAAAGTATTTTGCAGCTCATGCAAAAGCTTTATTAGACAAGGGAGTGACTATTCAGCAAGTAAATGGTATCAAGACTCTGTTTACCGTTTCTCCGGCGGACGGTTCGTATAAGGTGAACTTCGGAGAAGAAGAATTCATGAATTACTTCAAAGCGTTCTTGCGTCCTCAATTAGTAGAAATGCTATTTTAAGAAAAGCGACTATGAGTAGTAAGTACTATTACTTGGTAGCAGGTTTGCCGGAACTTTCACTGGAAGACAGTAAGCTGAGCTATACAGTAGCCGATTTTAAAACTGAAATCTACAATGGATTGTCTGCTTCAGACCGGAAGTTGATCGACTTGTTTTATCTGAAGTTTGATAATGCAAATGTGCTGAAACTTCTCAAAGATAAAGAAGCGGAAATCGACAAACGGGGAAACTACTCTGCTGAAGAACTCACAGAATATATTTCTGTTCTGAGAGAAGGCGGAGAAATCAGTCCTAAAGAATTTCCGGTTTATCTCTCCACTTTTATAACTGATTATTTGAATACTCCGGCTGAAAGTACGACTTTGCACGAAGATCATCTGGCTGCTTTGTATTATGAGTATGCTATGAAGTGTGGAAATAAGTTTGTTTCTGCCTGGTTTGAATTCAATCTGAACATCAATAATATTCTTGTTGCATTTACCAGCCGTAAATTCAAGTGGGATATTGCTTCCAATGTTGTGGGAAATACGGAAGTATGCGAAGCATTGCGTACATCAAGTGCCCGTGATTTCGGACTGTCCGGTGAAGTGGATGTTTTTGAATCGTTAGTGAAAATCAGTGAGATTACAGAACTGGTGGAGCGTGAGAAGAAGTTGGATGCCCTGCGGTGGAACTGGATAGAGGATGCTACTTTCTTTGACTATTTCACTATTGAGCGTATTTTCGCTTTCCTGCTGAAGCTGGAAATGATTGAAAGGTGGATTTCACTGGATAAGGAAAGAGGTAATCAGTTGTTCAGAAGCATTATTGAGTCGCTGAAGAACGAAGTGCAGATTCCTGCAGAATTCAGATAATAAAATTAAAGAAATATATGGCAACAAAAGGAACTGTTAGTGGCGTTATTGCCAACATGGTGACCCTCGTCGTTGACGGACCGGTAGCTCAAAATGAGATTTGTTATATCTCGACCGGTGGCGATAAGTTGATGGCGGAGGTGATTAAGGTTGTAGGTTCACATGTATATGTCCAGGTGTTTGAAAGTACCCGTGGACTGAAAGTGGGCGCCGAAGCCGAATTTACAGGACACATGCTTGAGGTGACATTAGGCCCGGGTATGTTATCGAAAAACTATGATGGTCTGCAAAATGACCTCGACAAAATGGACGGAGTTTTCCTGAAGAGAGGACAATATACGTATCCGTTGGATAAAGAGCGTATATGGCATTTCGTACCATTGGTGAATGTAGGTGACAAAGTGCAGGCTTCTGCATGGTTGGGACAGGTGGATGAAAACTTTCAGCCGTTGAAAATAATGGCCCCGTTCACTATGAAGGGAACGGCTACCGTAAAAACAATCATGCCGGAAGGTGATTATAAGATAGAAGATACTATCGCAATCCTGACAGACGAAGAAGGTAATGATATTCCTGTAACTATGATTCAGAGATGGCCCGTAAAACGTGCGATGACGAATTATAAGGAAAAACCGCGTCCTTTCAAATTGTTGGAGACTGGTGTACGTGTGATTGATACGCTGAATCCGATTGTAGAAGGTGGTACGGGATTTATCCCCGGACCGTTCGGTACAGGTAAAACGGTGCTTCAGCATGCTATCTCTAAGCAGGCGGAAGCGGATATCGTTATCATTGCAGCTTGCGGTGAACGTGCGAATGAGGTGGTGGAAATCTTTACCGAGTTCCCCGAACTGGTAGACCCGCACACAGGACGTAAGTTGATGGAGCGTACTATTATTATTGCCAATACTTCCAACATGCCGGTTGCTGCCCGTGAAGCATCTGTATATACAGCGATGACACTGGCGGAATATTACCGTTCAATGGGATTGAAAGTCTTGTTGATGGCCGACTCTACTTCTCGTTGGGCGCAGGCTCTGCGTGAGATGTCCAACCGTATGGAAGAGTTGCCTGGACCAGATGCTTTCCCGATGGATATTTCGGCTATTATCTCCAACTTCTACGGTCGTGCGGGATATGTAAAACTGAGCAATGACGAAACGGGTTCTATTACATTTATCGGTACGGTATCTCCTGCCGGTGGTAACTTGAAGGAGCCGGTAACTGAAAATACGAAGAAGGTAGCCCGTTGTTTCTATGCATTGGAACAGGACCGTGCCGATAAAAAACGTTATCCGGCAGTGAATCCGATTGATTCTTATTCAAAATATATCGAATATCCGGAATTTGAAGAGTATATCAAAGGTCATATCAATGATGAATGGATCGGAAAGGTAAATGAACTTAAGACCCGTTTACAACGTGGTAAGGAAATTGCCGAACAGATCAATATCCTCGGTGACGATGGTGTGCCGGTAGAATATCACGTGATCTTCTGGAAATCTGAATTGATTGACTTTGTAATCCTGCAACAGGATGCTTTTGACGAAATTGACGCGGTAACTCCGATGGAACGTCAGGAAGACATTCTGAATATGATAATCGACATCTGTCATACGGAATTTGAATTTGATAACTTCAACGAAGTAATGGACTACTTCAAGAAGATGATTAATATCTGTAAGCAGATGAACTACTCGAAGTTCAAATCAGAACAGTATGAAGGATTCCAGAAACAACTGAAGGAATTGATTGAAGAGAGGAAACTTCAATCGTAAATCGTAAATTGTTAAATCGTAAATAAGTAAGATGGCAACAAAAGCTTTTCAAAAGATATATACCAAGATTACTCAGATTACCAAGGCTACTTGTTCGTTGAAAGCGACAGGAGTAGGGTATGATGAGCTTGCCACCGTGGACGGTAAACTGGCACAGGTGGTAAAGATTGCCGGTGACGATGTCACTTTGCAGGTATTTGAAGGTACGGAAGGTATTCCGACCAATGCCGAAGTAGTATTTCTCGGCAAATCGCCTACATTGAAAGTGAGTGAGCAGCTGGCCGGACGTTTCTTCAATGCTTTCGGTGACCCGATTGATGGAGGTCCGGACATTGAAGGACAGGAAGTGGAAATTGGTGGTCCGTCTGTGAATCCGGTTCGGCGTAAACAACCGTCGGAACTGATTGCAACGGGTATTGCCGGTATCGACTTGAACAATACATTGGTATCCGGTCAGAAGATTCCGTTCTTTGCCGACCCGGACCAACCGTTCAACCAGGTAATGGCAAACGTGGCCTTACGTGCTGAAACGGATAAGATTATCCTCGGCGGTATGGGTATGACGAATGATGACTACCTGTATTTTAAGAATGTGTTCTCTAATGCCGGTGCGCTCGACCGTATCGTGAGTTTCATGAATACGACCGAAAACCCGCCGGTAGAACGTTTGCTGATTCCGGATATGGCACTGACTGCTGCTGAATATTTTGCAGTAAATAATAATGAGAAAGTGCTGGTACTGTTGACCGATATGACGAGCTATGCCGATGCGTTGGCAATCGTATCCAACCGTATGGACCAGATTCCGTCTAAAGACTCTATGCCGGGATCACTTTACTCGGACTTGGCGAAGATTTACGAAAAGGCGGTGCAGTTCCCTTCCGGTGGTTCAATCACAATTATTGCGGTGACTACTTTGTCCGGTGGAGATATTACTCACGCTGTGCCTGATAACACGGGTTACATCACAGAAGGTCAGTTGTTCCTGCGTCGTGATAGTGATATTGGTAAGGTTATTGTTGACCCGTTCCGTTCGTTGTCTCGTTTGAAACAGCTGGTTACCGGTAAGAAGACGCGTAAAGACCATCCGCAGGTGATGAATGCTGCCGTACGTCTTTATGCCGATGCAGCTAACGCTAAGACGAAGATGGAAAATGGTTTCGACCTGACAAACTACGACGAACGTACGTTGGCTTTTGCGAAGGACTATTCCAATCAGTTATTGGCAATTGATGTTAACCTTGATACAACTGAAATGCTGGACGTTGCCTGGGGCTTGTTCGGTAAATACTTCCGTCCGGAAGAAGTGAATATCAAGAAAGACTTGGTGGATCAATACTGGCCAAAACAAAATAATTAGACGATTAGACGATTTACCATTTACGATTGAAGTTTGTTAATTGTAAATGGTCATAAAAGTTATTTCAATCGTAAATCGTAAATAGTTAAATAGTAAATAGAACATCGTGGCTATAAAGTTTCAATATAACAAAACCTCTCTTCAGCAGCTCGAAAAGCAACTGAAAGTGCGGGTGCGTACGCTTCCTATCATTAAGAATAAGGAAAGCGCCCTCCGCATGGAAGTGAAACGCTGTAAAACGGAAGCTGCCGATCTGGAGGATAGGCTCGAACAACAAATTCAAGCCTATGAAGCCATGTTCGCCCTTTGGAATGAGTTTGACGCTTCATTAATAAAGGTGAATGATGTTCATCTTGGCGTGAAAAAGATTGCGGGTGTGCGCGTACCGTTGCTCGAGAATGTAGAATTCGAGATACGTCCGTACAGTATGTTTAATGCTCCCAAGTGGTATGCCGACGGTATCCACCTGTTGGAAGAGCTGGCTCATACGGCAATTGAACGTGAATTTATGCTCGCCAAGCTGAACTTGTTAGAACATGCAAGGAAAAAGACCACTCAAAAGGTGAACCTTTTTGAGAAGGTGCAGATACCGGGCTATCAGGATGCATTGCGAAAGATCAAGCGATTTATGGAAGATGAAGAAAACCTGTCGAAATCTTCGCAAAAGATCATGAAGTCCCATCAAGAAAAAAGGAAGGAGGTAGAGGCATGATTACAAAAATGAAGAAACTCACCTTTCTGGTGTATCACAAAGAATATGAAGAATTCCTGAACAGTCTGCGGGAACTTGGGGTAGTCCACATTGTGGAGAAACAACAGGGGGCTGCCGATAACACGGAGTTGCAGGATAATATTCGTCTTTCCAACCGTTTGGCGGCTACCTTGAAGTTGCTTCAGAACCAGAAGCATGAAAAGAATGCCGTGATTGCTACGGAAGGAGGAACGGCTGCCCGTGGAATGCAAGTGCTGGACGAAGTGGATGCTTTACAGACAGAGCATGGAAAGTTGTCGCAGCAGTTGCAAAGCTATGCCAAAGAAAAAGAAGCTCTGGAAGCCTGGGGCAACTTTGAACCGGCAAATGTTCAGAAGCTGAAAGATGCCGGTTATGTAATCGGTTTCTATAGCTGTTCGGAAGGAAATTACAAAGAAGAGTGGGAAACGGAATACAATGCAATGATTGTGAACCGCATTTCTTCTAAAGTATTCTTCGTGACTGTAACGAAAGGCGGAGAGGAAGTGGACTTGGATGTAGAGCAGGCTAAATTACCTGCATACTCTTTGGCACATCTTGAAACGCTTTACAATACAACAGAACAGGCCGTTGAAGAGAATGAAAAAAGACTGGTTGCACTTTCCGAAACAGATATTCCTTCATTGAAGGTTGCTCTGAAAGAGTTGCAAAGTCAGATTGAATTCTCTAAAGTTGTGTTAAGTTCCGAGCAGACTGCCGGTGACAAACTGATGTTGATTGAAGGATGGGCGCCTGCATTCAGTCAAGTGGAGATAGAGGCTTATCTGAATGACGCACATGTATATTATGAGATTACCGATCCGATGCCGGGCGATAATGTTCCTATTCGATTGAATAATAAGGGATTCTTTGCTTGGTTCGAACCGATCTGTAAGCTGTATATGCTTCCGAAATATAATGAATTGGACTTGACACCGTTCTTTGCCCCATTCTTTATGGTATTTTTCGGACTTTGTCTGGGAGATTCCGGATATGGTTTGTTCCTGTTTCTGGGAGCTACGGCCTATCGGTTGATGGCGAAGAAAGTAACCCCGTCAATGAAGTCAATCATCTCATTGATACAGGTATTGGCGGTATCAACGTTCTTCTGCGGTTTGCTGACTGGTACGTTCTTCGGAGCGAATATTTACAATTTGGATTGGCCGATTGTTCAACGTTTGAAACATGCTGTCATGATGGATAATAATGATATGTTCCAATTATCGTTGATATTGGGAGCTATCCAGATTTTATTCGGTATGGTGCTGAAAGCTGTGAATCAGACGATTCAGTTTGGTTTCAAATATGCAGTGGCAACTATCGGATGGATCATCCTGCTGGTTTCAATGGCAGTTTCAGCTTTGTTACCGGACGTAATGCCGATGGGAAGCACGGTGCACTTGATAATCCTGGGTGTTTCAGCTGCTATGATTTTCCTTTATAACAGTCCGGGAAAGAACATATTCCTGAATATCGGATTGGGATTGTGGGATTCATACAACATGGTTACTGGTTTGCTTGGAGATGTTTTGTCCTACGTTCGTCTGTTTGCCCTCGGACTTTCCGGAGGTATTCTGGCGGGAGTGTTCAACAGTCTGGCAGTAGGTATGAGTCCGGATAATGTAATAGCAGGCCCGATTGTAATGGTGCTGATTTTCGTGATCGGTCATGCAATCAATATTTTCATGAATGTGCTGGGTGCAATGGTTCACCCAATGCGTCTGACGTTCGTTGAGTTCTTCAAGAACTCCGGATATGAAGGAGGCGGTAAAGAGTACAAACCGTTCAGAAATTGAAAAAACTGAAGATTAAAAATTAGAAATAGAGAATTAATATTTTAAGAATTAAACAATAAAAAATAGAATAAGATTATGGAAATGAATTTGTTTATCGCCTACATTGGCATCGCGATTATGGTTGGTTTGTCTGGCATCGGTAGTGCTTACGGAGTAACTATTGCAGGTAATGCTGCCATCGGAGCATTGAAGAAGAATGATAGTGCATTCGGTAACTTCCTGGTATTGACAGCCCTTCCGGGTACACAGGGGCTTTATGGTTTTGCCGGTTATTTCATGTTTCAGACTATCTTCAGCATTTTGACTCCTGAAATTACAGCTATCCAGGCATCAGCAGTTCTTGGTGCAGGTATTGCTTTAGGATTGGTTGCCTTATTCTCCGCTATCCGTCAGGGACAAGTTTGTGCAAACGGTATTGCAGCTATCGGACAGGGACACAATGTATTTAGTAATACGTTGATTCTTGCCGTATTCCCCGAGCTTTATGCAATCGTTGCTTTGGCTGCAACCTTCTTGATCGGTAGTGCACTCGTTGCATAATTTTTAGCAAGAATATTTCCTATAAAGGAGTTTCAATCCCCTTGTACATGCAGCTTTGCATGTGCAAGGGGATATTCTTTTTTCATTATAGGGCAACGTTTCTTTCCTCTTCTTAACTCATATTTTTCGCATAAAGTATTATTTTTCAAAGAATAATGTGTACTTTTGCACTCGCATACTAAAAAGAGTTTTAATATATTATATGGTAAAAGATTTATTAACCCCCGATTATATCTTCGAGTCCAGCTGGGAAGTATGTAATAAAGTGGGAGGAATATACACCGTCTTGTCGACACGGGCAAATACATTGCAGGAAAAGTTCCGCGACAGAATTTTCTTCATAGGTCCTGATGTATGGCAAGGAAAAGAAAACCCTCTATTCATCGAGTCGGATAACCTATGTGCTGCCTGGAAAAAGCATGCACTTGAGAAAGACGAACTTTCTGTCCGTATAGGACGATGGAATATCCCCGGTGAACCCATAGTCATTCTTGTTGATTTCCAACCTTTTTTTGAAAAGAAAGACGATATATACACAGAAATGTGGAATCGTTATCAAGTAGATTCGTTGCACGCTTATGGCGATTACGACGAAGCTTCTATGTTTTCATACGCTGCGGGAAGAGTGGTAGAGAGTTTCTATCGCTACAACTTGACAGAAACGGATAAGGTGGTATATCAGGCGCATGAATGGATGACTGGAATGGGAGCACTTTATGTACAGGAAGCTGTGCCGGAGGCGGCTACTATTTTTACGACCCATGCTACTTCTATCGGTCGTTCTATTGCCGGTAATCATAAACCGTTGTACGACTATCTGTTTGCTTATAATGGCGACCAGATGGCGCAAGAACTGAACATGCAATCGAAACACTCGATTGAAAAACAGACTGCACATTATGTAGACTGTTTTACGACAGTGAGCGAAATAACCAATAATGAGTGTAAGGAATTACTGGATAAACCGGCAGATGTTGTTCTGATGAACGGTTTTGAAGATGATTTTGTACCGAAAGGAAGCACATTTACCGGAAAACGTAAACGTGCGCGTGCTTTGATGCTCAATGTAGCGAATAAATTATTGGGAACAAATCTGGGTGATGATACGTTAATTGTCGGAACCAGTGGACGATATGAGTTTAAGAATAAAGGTATTGATGTATTTTTGGAATCATTAAACCGCTTGAACAGGGATAAGAATTTGCATAAGAATGTTTTGGCATTCATCAATGTACCCGGTTGGGTAGGAGACCCCCGTGAAGATTTGCAGGGACGTTTGAAGAGCAAGGAGAAGTTTGACACTCCGCTCGAAGTACCATTTATCACTCATTGGTTGCATAATATGACTCATGACCAGGTGTTGGATATGTTGAAATATCTGGGAATGGGCAATCGTCCGGAAGATAAGGTAAAAGTGATTTTTGTACCTTGTTATCTGAATGGTCGTGATGGCATCATGAATAAAGAATATTATGATATATTGTTGGGACAGGATTTGAGTGTCTATGCTTCTTATTACGAACCGTGGGGATATACTCCGTTGGAAAGTGTAGCATTCCATGTGCCGACAATCACTACTGATCTGGCAGGATTCGGACTTTGGGTAAACAGCCTGAAGAACCAGCATGGCATTAATGATGGAGTAGAAGTGCTGCATCGTTCGGACTATAATTATTCGGAAGTAGCGGATGGTATTAAAGATACGATTACGTTATTTGCGGATAAGACGGAGAAAGAAGTGAAGGAAATCCGTAAGCGTGCTGCCGAAGTGGCAGAACAGGCTTTATGGAAGCACTTTATACAATATTACTATGAGGCTTATGACATTGCCTTGCGCAATGCTATGAAGCGTCAGTTGAGTTAAGAAAGAAATTATTTATCAATAAGTAAACGAAAACATTATGAAAATCAAAGTTAGTAATGTGAATACTCCCAACTGGAAAGAGGTTACTGTGAAATCACGTATACCGGAAGAGTTGGAGAAGTTGTCTGAAATCGCACGCAACATTTGGTGGGCATGGAATTTTGAAGCGACTGAACTGTTTAGAGATCTAGATCCGGAACTTTGGAAAGAATGTGGACAGAATCCAGTACTGTTGTTGGAACGTATGAGCTATGAAAAGCTGGAAGCGCTGGCAAAAGACAAAGTGATTCTAAGAAGAATGAATGAAGTTTATACGAAATTCAGAGATTACATGGATGTGAAGCCGGATGAGCAACGCCCATCTATCGCTTATTTCAGTATGGAATATGGCTTGAGCAGCGTCCTGAAAATATATTCCGGTGGTCTGGGTGTATTGGCTGGTGACTATCTGAAAGAGGCTTCCGACAGCAATGTTGATTTGTGTGCGGTAGGCTTCTTGTATCGTTACGGCTACTTTACTCAAACGTTGTCTATGGATGGACAGCAGATTGCCAACTACGAAGCACAAAACTTCGGTCAACTTCCTATTGAACGTGTAATGGATGCCAATGGTCAGCCGTTGATAGTTGACGTTCCTTATCTTGATTATTTTGTTCATGCAAACGTATGGCGTGTAAACGTTGGACGTATTTCTTTGTATCTGCTTGATACGGATAATGAAATGAACAGTGAATTCGACCGTCCTATCACTCACCAGCTTTATGGCGGCGACTGGGAAAACCGTTTGAAACAAGAAATCTTGTTGGGTATCGGTGGTATCCTGACTTTGAAAGCGTTGGGCATCAAGAAAGATGTTTATCACTGTAATGAAGGACATGCTGCATTAATCAATGTTCAGCGTATCTGCGACTATGTAGCTACAGGATTGACTTTCGATCAAGCTATCGAGTTGGTTCGTGCTTCTTCTCTTTACACTGTTCATACTCCGGTTCCTGCAGGTCACGACTATTTTGATGAAGGCTTGTTCGGCAAATATATGGGTGGTTATCCTTCCAGAATGGGTATCTCATGGGATGACTTGATGGATCTAGGACGTAACAATCCGGGCGACAAGGGCGAACGTTTCTGTATGTCTGTTTTTGCTTGCAACACTTCACAGGAAGTGAACGGTGTGAGCTGGCTGCACGGAAAGGTTTCTCAAGAAATGTTCTCTTCTATCTGGAAAGGTTATTTCCCGGAAGAAAGCCATGTAGGATATGTAACGAATGGTGTTCACTTCCCGACTTGGAGTGCAACTGAATGGAAAGAACTGTACTTTAAATATTTCAACGAAAATTTCTGGTTCGATCAATCTAATCCTAAGATTTGGGAAGCTATCTACAATGTGCCCGATGAAGAGATTTGGAAGACTCGTATGACTATGAAGAATAAGTTGGTTGACTATATCCGTAAGTCATTCCGCGATACATGGTTGAAGAACCAGGGAGACCCTTCCCGTATCGTTTCACTGATGGATAAGATCAATCCGAATGCATTGCTGATTGGTTTCGGCCGTCGTTTTGCTACTTACAAACGTGCACACTTGTTGTTCACCGACTTGGATCGTCTTTCTAAGATTGTGAATAATCCTGATTACCCGGTACAATTCCTGTTTACAGGTAAAGCTCATCCACACGATGGTGCAGGTCAGGGTTTGATTAAGCGTATTATCGAGATCTCTCGTCGTCCGGAATTCCTGGGTAAGATTATCTTCCTTGAAAATTATGATATGCAATTGGCTCGTCGTCTGGTTTCAGGCGTTGATATCTGGTTGAATACTCCGACTCGTCCGTTGGAAGCATCCGGTACATCGGGCGAAAAGGCTTTGATGAACGGTGTTGTTAACTTCTCTGTATTAGACGGATGGTGGCTGGAAGGTTACCGTGAAGGTGCAGGTTGGGCGTTGACAGAAAAACGTACTTATCAGAACCAGGAACATCAGGATCAGTTGGATGCTGCTACTATTTACAGTATTCTTGAAACTGAAATCTTGCCGTTGTATTATGCACGTAATAAGAAAGGATATTCTGAAGGCTGGATCAAAGTGGTGAAGAATTCTATCGCACAGATCGCTCCTCATTATACAATGAAGCGTCAGTTGGATGATTACTATAGCAAATTCTATTGCAAACTGGCGAAACGCTTCCAGACTTTGGCTGCTAATGATAATGCGAAAGCAAAAGAAATCGCAGCTTGGAAAGAAGATGTGGTTGCTAAATGGGATGCTATTGAAATCGTATCTTGCGACAAGGTAGAAGACCTGAAGAACGGTGACATCGAAAGCGGAAAAGAATATACTATTACTTACGTGATCGATGAAAAAGGCTTGAATGATGCAGTGGGACTTGAATTGGTTACTACTTACACAACTGCAGACGGCAAACAACATGTTTACTCTGTAGAACCGTTTAGTGTCATCAAGAAAGAAGGTAACTTGTATACATTCCAAGTTAAACACAGCTTGTCAAATGCAGGTAGCTTCAAGGTGTCTTACCGTATGTTCCCGAAGAATCCGGAGCTTCCACACCGTCAAGACTTCTGCTACGTACGTTGGTTTATCTAATTTGTTTGAAATAAAAGTAGGGGAGTCCTTCTCCCTTACTTTCATATATAGATTCAGCCCCTGTGTTCTTTCGAGAATTACAGGGGCTGAATTTTATCTGTTTGGTTGCTGACTTGTGAAGTTTTTAATAAGCAAGAAACCATCTGAAAAGTCTCTAAAAAGAAAAATCACGCTTACTGCAACATGTCGTAGTAAGCGTGATTTTATAGGATCAAGGCTTTTCGAACAGCCCCTTGTTTGAACTTTAAAGCCTTTGAAAAACCTTCTCTTTCGATCTGTTATTTTACAGCTTCTGCAATTTTAGCCTGAAGTTCTTCTCCATGCAAACCGCGAGCGATAATTTTACCACTGCCATCGATCAATACAGTGTGAGGAATACTGTTTACTGCATAAAGCTGTGCACCTTCACTTTGCCAGAATTTCAGGTCGGACATTTGTGGCCAAGTCATATTCATCTTCTTGATTGCTTCTTTCCATGCAGCTCCATCCTGGTCGAGAGATACGCCTACAATTTCGAAGTTCTTACCTTTATACTTAGCGTAAGTTTCTACCAGATTAGGCATTTCGCGACGGCAAGGACCGCACCAGCTAGCCCAGAAGTCAACCAATACCACTTTACCTTTACCAACGTAGTCAGACAACTTCACAGCCTTTCCTTCCGGAGTCTGCATTTCGAAATCAACAAATTGAGTACCTACGGCAGTCTTTTTCTGCTTGTCGGTCATCTCTTTGATTCTTACGATTGTTTCGTCATTCTGGAAATTCGCAGGAATTTGTTGCAACAAAGCTTCATTTTCGTCAGTAGAGTTATTGTAGAACGTTTGTTTAAACAAGAATACCCCAACCGGATTGGTGATGTTCTTTTTAACACCTTCTTTGATTACTTTGTCATACTGTTCTTCCAGCTGGGCACCCTCTTTTTGTTTGGCTTCTTTCTGCTCATCACTTAAAGAAGTGTCGCCCATTGCTTCATAAATGGTATTCATTTTCTTGCTGATGTCATTGATTTGAGCTCTGATTTCCTGGTATGCATCATTGTTAGGAGTACCGGTTACAGCGTCGTTGTCCTTGGTCAGGGCAACGTTGATTTTTCCGTTTTCGAGGAAGAAATCAATCATCAATGGCTCTCCGTTCACTTCGCAAGTGACATAGCGGCTAACCACAGAATCTTGTGTACCTTCAAAGGTAAAAGTACCTTTGGTGATAACGGCTGTATCTAGTTTGGTCAAATTTCTGCCAGTAGCTTCCTGAAGATAAACGGTGTCACCATCGCTTGCACCTTCTACCGTACCTGTGACAACGTATCCGGCTTTGTTTCCGCCCGTACAAGCTACCATGCCTAACGCTGCCGTTGCAATAACTAAATAAGTTAACTTTTTCATGCTTTTGTAAAATTAGTGAATAAATATTTATGCAAAGATAGATTTTTTTTCTGTCGGGCATCGAAAAACACTGTTATATTAGATTAACACCTAGGTGAAAACCGCAGAAATGTGTACCTTTGCAGCCCAAACTTTAGTATGAATATGCAAGAAGATAAATCCATCATTGAGGTGAGCCATGTATCGAAGTATTTTGGCGATAAAACAGCATTGGATGATGTGACTCTAAACGTGAAAAAGGGCGAGTTTGTCACTATACTTGGTCCTTCCGGTTGCGGTAAAACCACGTTGTTGCGTCTCATTGCCGGTTTTCAGACGGCTTCGGAAGGCGAGATCCGAATTTCGGGGATGGAAATAACACAAACCCCTCCCCACAAGCGTCCCGTGAATACGGTATTTCAGAAATATGCCTTATTCCCGCACTTGAATGTATATGATAACATTGCTTTCGGCCTGAAACTGAAAAAGACACCGAAACAAACCATTGAGAAGAAAGTGAAAGCTGCTTTAAAGATGGTAGGTATGACAGATTATGAATACCGCGATGTGGATTCTCTTTCCGGTGGTCAGCAACAACGTGTAGCCATTGCCCGTGCCATTGTGAATGAGCCGGAAGTGTTGCTATTGGATGAGCCGCTGGCAGCGCTCGACCTGAAAATGCGTAAGGATATGCAAATGGAGCTCAAAGAAATGCATAAATCTTTGGGTATAACGTTTGTTTACGTCACTCACGATCAGGAAGAGGCATTGACGTTGAGCGATACGATTGTTGTGATGAGTGAAGGAAAGATTCAGCAGATCGGTACACCGATTGATATTTATAATGAACCCATCAACGCTTTTGTTGCCGACTTTATCGGAGAAAGCAATATCCTCAATGGTACCATGATTCATGATAAGCTGGTACGCTTCTGCGGCACGGAGTTTGAATGTGTGGATGAAGGATTTGGTGAAAATGTTCCGGTAGACGTAGTCATCCGTCCGGAAGATCTTTATATTTTCCCCGTTTCGGATATGGCGCAGTTGGTAGGCGTGGTAGAGACTTCTATTTTCAAAGGTGTGCATTATGAAATGACGGTGATGTGCGGCGGATATGAATTCCTGGTGCAGGATTACCATCATTTTGAAGTAGGAGCGGAAGTCGGACTGGTGGTGAAGCCGTTTGATATTCACATCATGAAGAAAGAGCGTATCTGCAATACGTTTGAAGGAAAATTGCTGGATGCCACTCATGTGGAATTCCTGGGCTGTAACTTTGAATGTACTCCGGTGGAAGATATAGCTGCCGATACGAATGTCAAAGTGGAGATAGACTTTGAAAAAGTGATTCTTCAGGATAATGAAGAAGACGGAACGCTCACAGGTGAGGTGAAATTCATCCTTTACAAGGGCGACCATTATCATCTGACCGTATTGTCAGACTGGGACGAGAATGTATTTGTAGATACGAACGATGTATGGGACGACGGAGACCGTGTAGGTATTACCATCCCTCCAGATGCCATTCGTATAATTAAAATAACCGATTAACAGGAAAGGAAGTGAATAAGAAGTTTATAGTCTTTTTGTCATCACGTAAGAGTTGGACTCTCCCTTACATTATTTTTTCGGCGATCTTTGTGATTATACCGCTGTTTTTAATTGTCGTATATGCCTTTACCGATGATAGCGGTCATTTGACACTCGCCAATTTTCAGAAGTTCTTCGAACATCCTGAAGCAATCAATACCTTTGTATATTCTATCGGTATTGCTATCATTACCACCCTTGTTTGTATTTTGCTGGGTTATCCTGCAGCATGGATATTGAGTAACAGTAAGCTGAACCGTTCCAAGACGATGGTCGTACTGTTTATCCTGCCGATGTGGGTAAATATTCTTGTGCGTACCCTTGCTACGGTTGCCTTGTTCGACTTTTTTAGTGTACCGTTGGGCGAGGGAGCATTGATATTCGGTATGGTATACAACTTTATCCCCTTTATGATTTATCCTATTTACAACACGTTGCAGAAGATGGATCATAGTTATATTGAAGCTGCACAAGATTTGGGAGCCAATCCGCTGCAAGTCTTTCTGAAAGCAGTCCTTCCGCTTTCCATGCCGGGTGTGATGAGTGGAATTATGATGGTGTTCATGCCGACTATATCGACATTTGCCATTGCCGAGTTGCTGACGATGAATAACATCAAACTCTTTGGTACAACGATTCAGGAAAATATCAATAACAGCATGTGGAACTATGGAGCGGCACTTTCGCTTATTATGTTGCTGCTGATTGCTGCTACTTCTTTGTTTAGCACAGACGATAAGGACAATTCGAACGAAGGAGGCGGGCTATGGTAAAGAAAATATTTGCGCAGGCTTACTTGTGGATATTGCTATTGTTGCTTTATTCTCCTATCGTGATTATCGTCATCTATTCTTTCACCGAAGCGAAAGTGCTGGGCAACTGGACTGGTTTCTCCACAAAACTTTATACTTCGCTTTTCACTACAGGCACGCATCATTCTTTGATGAATGCATTGATTAACACGATTACTATTGCTCTGCTGGCTGCAACGGCATCTACTTTGCTGGGTAGTGTGGCTGCTATCGGCATCTTTAATCTGAAATCCCGTTCGCGTAAAGCGATTAGTTTTGTGAATAGTATTCCTATTCTGAACGGAGATATCATCACGGGTATTTCGCTTTTCCTTTTGTTTGTTTCTTTAGGAATCACACAAGGATACACAACCGTAGTGCTTGCTCATATTACTTTTTGTACGCCATACGTTGTTTTGAGCGTTCTGCCTCGTTTGAAGCAGATGAATCCGAATATTTATGAGGCCGCTCTTGACTTGGGAGCGACTCCCATGCAAGCTTTGTGGAAAGTTATTGTTCCGGAGATTCGTCCGGGAATGATTAGTGGTTTTATGCTTGCATTGACTCTATCCATTGATGATTTTGCCGTAACTGTCTTTACCATTGGTAATCAAGGTCTGGAGACGCTCTCTACTTATATTTATGCTGATGCCCGCAAAGGTGGTCTAACCCCGGAGCTTCGTCCGCTTTCCGCTATTATTTTTGTTGTGGTGTTGGCGTTGCTTATTGTGATCAATCACCGGGCAGGGAAAGCGAAGAAGAAATAATTATTCAATATGCCAATACACTGATATGCTGATTGCATGGCGGCACGTTTTCTGTATTGGTATATTTGTACATTGTAAAATTATTAATTATGAAAAGAATAATTCCTGCTATCCTGTTGTTGCTGAGTTTGACGGGATGTTATAATTCCGGCGAGCCTCGCGAACGGGTTCTTAAAATCTATAACTGGGCGGATTATATCGGGGATGGTGTGCTCGAGGATTTTCAAGCATATTATAAAGAACAGACAGGCGAAAATATCCGCATCGTTTATCAGACATTTGACATTAATGAGATAATGTTGACCAAGATAGAGAAGGGACATGAGGATTTCGACGTGGTCTGCCCTTCGGAATACATTATTGAGCGTATGTTGAAGAAGCGCCTGCTTCTGCCTATTGATACGAATTTTGCCCATTCTCCCAACTATATGAAAAATGTGGCTCCGTTCATACGGGAGCAGATTAATAAATTGAGCCAGCCGGGTGAAGAAGCCAGCCGTTATGCGGTATGCTATATGTGGGGAACTGCGGGACTTCTTTATAACCGGGCTTATGTTCCCGATTCGGTTGCAGCATCCTGGGATTGTCTTTGGAATAAGAGGTATGCCGGCAAAATCCTTATGAAGGATAGTTACCGCGACGCTTACGGTACGGCTATCATTTATGCGCACGCCAAGGAACTGGAAGCGGGGAGTGTGACAGTGGAAGAACTGATGAACGACTATTCTCCACAGGCTATGGAGCTTGCGGAAAAATATCTGAAAGCCCTGAAACCGAATATAGCAGGCTGGGAAGCCGATTTCGGCAAGGAGATGATGACGAAGAACAAGGCTTGGCTGAATATGACTTGGAGTGGTGACGCAATATGGGCGATTGAAGAAGCCGATGCAGTAGGTGTGGACTTGGATTATGAAGTTCCGAAGGAAGGAAGTAATATATGGTATGACGGTTGGGTGATTCCGAAATATGCAAGGAATCCGGAAGCAGCTAGCTATTTTATCAATTTCATGTGTCGTCCGGACATTGCTCTGAGAAATATGGATTTCTGCGGATATGTAAGTTCTATCGCTACTCCGGAGATTCTGGAAGAGAAGATAGACACGACACTTACCTATTTTTCCGATTTAAGTTATTTCTTCGGACCGGGTACCGATAGCATACAGATTGACAAGATACAATATCCCGACCGCAAAGTAGTGGAACGATGCGCTATGATTCGTGACTTCGGCGATAAGACAAAAGAAGTTCTTGATATCTGGTCGCGTATTAAGGGGGATAATTTAGGAGTGGGTATCACTATTCTTATCTTTGTCGTCGTTGCTTTGATGAGCGGCTGGATGATATATAAAAGATGGCAACGTTACAGCCGCCGGAAACAACAAAGGCGCAGAAGCAGAAGAAAAAAGGTAAAGAGGAATTAATTCATTTGCTATATCATAAATCATTTGATACATCATAAAAAATAAAGCTCGGTAAGCAGAACAGTTACCGAGCTTTATTTTTTATTGTGTCATTACCTCCGTTTTATACCGCGAAGTATATCTTTAGTTTCCTTGTCTACACGGAGAGATTCGATAGTTTTCTGCAATGATTTATTATAAGTCCAGTTATCCAGCTTGCTCTGTTTAAGGTACTCCATTGTCTTTTCGGGGAATTTGATGAAACAGATGGATATCATCCAGGCCATAGCCATACGTGCATAATAAGCATCGTGGCTGAAAGTGTCTGCGTATGCCAGTAATGCGTCGATATGTTCTTCGTCTACATAATGGAAAAGCATCACAATCCCGAAGCGGATTTCGAACTCTTTGGGAGATATGAGGTAAGGCTGGATAAACTGCCATACAGTTTCTTTTCCTTTCTTCACGGCAGTCTTCAGTTCGCCACAAAAGATATCACATACAGCCCAGTTGTCGATACGTGGAACGAACATGCTTATGTGTTTCATTCGTTCGTCCAGTTCCATTTTAGCTAATCCGATAACCATTCCCTGAAGCATTGTCTCTTCATAAAACTTAGTATCGGTTGCTTCCACAAACATACGCCAGTTATCTCTCTTTGCGATTTCTTTAGCCAATATTCGTAGTTGCGGAATACGTACACCAAGAATATTCCCGATTCCGGGAACCAGGGCAGAATGAAATTCCTGATACTTGGAATCTACCAAATCCTGCAATTCTTTTCGAATGTTTTCTGTTGTAGTCATTTTGTATAGTTGGTTTCTTCACAAAGGTATAAAAAAAGAGCATGTCTTGCGCGCAGGCATGCTCCATTTTCTTTTTTTCAGCGAAAGGTTTGTATTACTTCTTGACCATGCTGAAAGTGAATGTTGTAACGGGGAAATTGGGGAAATTTACATCTCCGACTTTTACTCCAGTTGCTTTGATAACGAATGCCAGTTTTTTGCCGTCATAAGCATAAACGCCATTCTTTTCAGCTTCAATAGTTACTGTTATAAGATTTTCAGCCGGTTCTTGTCCTTCTTCTTGTACTTGAATCGGTTCGGTGTATTTAATTTCCAGTGGTTCAGGTTTTAGTTGAAGTAAGATGTTAGATTTACCTTCATCAAAGGTCGGTGTATAAGGAATGTTGTAGTTAATATCACCCAAATTTTCGATGATAGCTCCTGCATTTTCTTCACCGACGATGCTTTTAATCAGGTCGTCAACCGGAAGTTTCTTAATCATAATCTGATTGTCTTTTACTTCGGCAGTAACTTCGGCTCCTGCCGGTTCTTCCCCCTCTTCTGCATTTGCCTGGGGACTGACGGGGGTGGATTCCGTCAGCATTGTGCCGGAATAATTGCCATCAACATCTTTAAGGGAATATACGGGAATGTCCGAATCGTCGTCACTGCTACATGCAGTAAAAGAAGTGACCATGCTCAGTGTCATTGCCAATAAGACAAAGCGATTAAAACAACAAACTTTTTTCATTTTAGTTAAAGTTTTCATACTGTTTAAATAATTAGATTATTAATTTCAAAATTAAGGTGTACGTACATAGTGTAAATGCTACGATTAATACAATACTGCATGAAGAAGTAAAAAAAGAAAGGCTTCTTTATGCAAGTGTTATAGTGAAGATCCCTGTTGGTGGGATCTTCGGATATATAGCTTCGTATTTGTTTTATTGTTTTTTCATGATAGACTCGCTTGGCGTTATTCCAAAATACTCTTTGTATTTATGACGGAAGTTTTTGAGGCTCTTCAATCCGATCATTTCGGGAAGAACATTGACGGAGTATTTCCCGCTTTCCAATAGCTCACGTGCTTTTTCCATACGAATCCGGTAAATCAAGTACTTGGGCGCTTCTCCTGTCAGTGCTTTCCATTTCGTAAAGAAAGCGGTTCTACTCATATATAGTTCTGAGGCGATTTCATCTATTGTCAGATTTTCCTTATCTATATTTTTTAGAATAAACTCCTTTACCTGATTGATAAGGCCGTAATTTTCCTCATCTGAAATTTTGTCTTCCTCAACTTCCAGAAACTTCTTTCCAAATATTCTTTCTAAGAATGATTTTCTGAGGAAACGGTTGTTTCTGATAAGGACATTCATTTCTGTTTTTAAATCTTCGACGTGAAAAGGTATATATAAGAATATGTCAGCCAGGGAGCTTTCCCTTTTGCTGCGTTGTCCTGTATCTATATGTAAGCCATAGAGGATAATAGGGATAACGGATGTTTCTCCTGATGTTTTTAGTCTCGATGATAGTTCATTGCCGTACATTCCATGGAGCATAATGTCGCAAATCACTAAATCCGGATATTCCTCTTTTATACATTCTAAAGCGTCCAAACCATTCTCGAAACTTTTTACGATAAAATCCTTTGATAAACGTTCTTCCAGGTACAACCTGAATTCTTTATTGCTGTCAGCGAGGACGACCAACGGTTTAGTGGAATTTCTCTTTTGTGAATCCTTGCCGAATAAAGTATCTGTTCTTTCTTCTGCCGGATTTGACTCGATTTGTATGGCGGTATGTTGGTGAACATTTTCCGGCGAATCTTTTGAAGGGAATTTTAGAGCAATAGTGTGGCTGGAATGGTTAATCAGAATCTTTCCATTGCACATCTTTATCAACCTTTTGCAGAATATATTTTTTGCAAAATTGTATTCGAGTTCTTCTTTTCGTTTGAATAGTTGCCAATTTTTACATTTATAACATTGAAGTATTTTCTTATTTTCGAAATCAGTTATTTTTATTTGCCAGTATTCAGGATTAGAGGTGATTAGCAGGGTAATAGTTTTTTTTTGTTCGGTATGGTCTATGGCATATTTTATAAATTTGTCGATCACCGGAGATATTTTGCTTTGGTCGAACCAGACGCTGGCATAATTAAAGTCTGTTTTAATGTTCAGCCCTACCAAATTGTTGGCAGCATGTGTTTTTAAAGAAGTAATTCTGTTTTTGATAAATGCTCCCAGTTCATATTCCGAGGAATTCAGCTTTTCAGTGTTTGCAAACAATTGCTTTAAATCCATCAATCTGGTTAAATGTATGTTGAGGCAATCTATGTTTTGGATAGCTAGTGATAGCTCTTTTCTGATATTTTCGGGGGAAACGTCATTATATGCTATTTTCAATGGAGTATGAACTAATGTAAGCGGAGCACGAATGCTCTCGAAAGAGTCTATAAAATATTGACTCCCTTCTTTTAGAAGATTTCTTTCTTTCTGTATCGTAATGATATGTGTTATAATCCAATAAATAGAAATACCTCCTGCTAGGAGTATTGAGGTAAAGTTTAATTGATAAAGAATGAGTATTGCTATGGCACTGTAAACGAGGGGTGACGTTTGTAATAAGTATTTCATATTATATTTTTTAGTGACGTCACTCAGATGAAATAGACCCATTTCTTTCATTTCAGAAAAAAGAGGAAATTCACTATCCTAATATTTAACATCATTTTTTTTGGGGGGGAAGAAACGGTGAATATCCTCTAAGTAACAATAATTAATTAGTTTTATTGGTTGAATATTATTTTGTCTCCTGTAGATGTGTAGGGGAGCGTATTGTATATTGGGTATTATTGAGGAATGTCTCATTTAATACCATTCTGTATTTCCTCATAATATATAAACTGGAAAGATAATGGAGGTTAGGTTTTTTTATAAGAAGGAATGATTGGTATATTTCTACGAAGTAAAAATAATGATAAGTTTTAATAAGTAGATACTGTTGTCAGTTTTGAATGTTGGGATGTTTCTATTTGGTATTAATGATGCGATGAATGGTATGATTGAGTTGTGATTTGTTGGCAATTATGTTTTGCTCGTCGGTATACTTGCAAAAGAGATATACCATTTTTCCATTAAATACATCTCTTTTTTATTAAGACAATAGTAATATTGAATTTTCCCGCTTTTAAATATTTCTTAATGTTTCACTTGGCGCTATGCCGAAGTGTTTCTTGTATTTATTGCGGAAGTTCTTTACATCTTTTAGTCCGACCATTTCAGGTATCTCCTGTATGCGATATTTTCCGCTTTCCAATAGTTCGCGTGCTTTTTCCATACGAATCCTGGTCATGAATTCTATGGGAGCTTCCCCTGTCAGGAATTTCCATTTAATGAAAAACTTAGTCCGGCTCATGCCCGTTTCACTGGCAATATGGCTTATCTTTAGTGATTCGTTATCCAAGTTGTCCAATATGAATTTCTTTACCTTGTTGATGAGTTGGTAGTTATCCTCTTCCGGCATTTCTTCGATATCTGTTTCCAGAAACTTTTCTCCGAATATTTTCTGTAAGAATGACTTTCTAAGAAAGCGGTAGTTTTTGATAAGAACAGATATCTCGATTTTTAAGTTTTCGATATTGAATGGCATATACAAGAATGTATCGGCTAAAGAAGCATTTCTTTTATAGTCTTGGTTCATATCAATAGGAGAGCCATATAGGATAATCGGGATAATAGAAGTGTCACAGGAGGTTTTTAATCTTGATTAATGTTTTAAATTTTATGATAAGGAAGGCTTTCCCTCCAAGTAACGATGATTAATTTGATTTATTCTTTTTGTTTTCAGGCATGATGAATCAGTCTAATATGTGAATATTTGAAGAGGGGGCGGTCTGGGTTTAAATAGAGTGCTATCGGAACATATCTCAATAGCTGTTTGCTTGTGTTTTATCATATACAAATAATCAACTAATATAAATGTCTTTCCTTCTTATGGATAGGAAATTGTATTTATGAAGTAAAGGTACTAAAAAGTAATAATAAATCAATTGATTTATTTGTGTAAATGTTAGGCTTACTGCTAATATACATGTTTTCTATGACTAATCACAAATAAAAGTTGTATAAAATATTTTATTGTTATATATTCTGCTGTATATGGGTGCTGATGATTTAGAGTGTGTGATTTGTGGATGAATTCTAATTGTTAAAATGGAGTGTGAAATATTGGTAATATATTGATGGTATCTTTTTTCTTTGGTAGTTACTTCCAGTCTGTTACTATTGGCTATATATTAAATTACAAACAAGAGTCGTATGATTTTCTCACACGACTCTTGTTTGTAATTTAATATATAGCCTTTGATTGTTTATAACTTTTCAATCTCCTCCGGTGATAGCCCGGTAGCTTTATGGATGGCTGTTATGTCTACTCCTAATGACTTTAAATTATTAGCAATTTCTAATCTTTCTTCCATTTTTCCTTCCATGCGTCCCTCCATACGCCCTTCTAGTTTTGCTCCATCTAATACATCATTTTGTATCATGATGGCACTAAGGTGCTCGTCGTAGGCATGTCTTTCTTCCTTGGACATATTGTAATAGATAAGTTTCTGGCGTGCTTCTTCCAGACCGGGGGCTGTTGTATCGGGGCGAATGCAACCGGTTTTCAAGTATTCAATCCACTCTTCCAATGGAGTGACAGCCACTTTATCGAATTCATTCACACGAATCAAGAAATACTCCGGAAAGATTTCTGCCGGAATCTTATGGACGATGGCGTCTTTTTCTTTAGTAGTTACTTCCAGTCTGTCTCCTGTATGTACTCCGATAAAGTGGTTTTGTCCATGATACAAATAATCTTCTCCCTTGCCGATATCGAAGTATAGAATACTGATAGAGTATATTTTTTTCACCGCATAGTAGCGTTCTCCTAAAGAAATATGTTCAGTGATTGCTTTTGCCACTCCGTATAAGATACGTTCCAGATAATAGAGCTCCCGTGTATTTTGGATCTCTACAATAATGATTTCGTCTTTACTGTTTCTGGCTTTAATATCTACCCGGTTGAATTTATCATCGATTGTTTGTTGGTTGCTTTCACTTTCCAATATCTCTATGATTTTCACGTTTTCACCGAGAAGGACAGTCAAGAAACCTTCTAATACGCCGAAATTTGCTTTTTGGCGGAGAAGTCTTTTCACAGCCCAGTCAAAGCGTATATATTTGTCTTGTTGTTCCATATCAATTTAATTTTTAGGTTATTGCAAAGCTACGACTTTTTTTTAGATAATGGCTACTCTTTGAGTTTATATTTTTTGTGAATGAATCTGTGCATATTTGGCAAATTCATCAGAAGGCAATTTAAATTATTCCATAGTAGAGAGTTAATTATTAACGCTGTCATATTTTAGTATTCCCTTTTATGTAACTTAAAGTAGGAGTAAAAATGTGGCAGCGTTTTAGGTTGAAAATTTTAGGTAGTTATTATTCTTTGTTTTTTTGTGTCACTTCAATGTCTTCCGGCCAAATAGCTTTAGTATATGCTTTTGCATCATTGCCGTTTTCTGTATAGTCTTTCGCTATATCCCCTTTGCCTTCATTAAACTTCCAATAGGCTTTTAAACCTGTAGTTTGAGGATCGACATCATACATATTCTTGTAAATTTCTTCTTGTGAACGTATTACGTTCCATATGCGTACTTCGCAGATTTCACCATTTAATTGACGAGTCATATTCTCTGGCTCACCATAGGAGTGTCCTATTTTAAACATAAAGTCTTTTCTTCGGTGTCATAAGTCACGGCTACATGATACCATTCGCTTGGTTGCAACAATTTTCCTTCGTTTGCCTTGGGGAATTATATAAAACTTATAATATTTAGTGTCCAGTATTGCATAATTGGTGCTGAGACGCGCGTTGTAATAACCTAATCAACGAAGGATCTACCTGAAAATTAACATCAATATATTGTTCGGCAGGATATGCCAACACAGCAGAAAGCTATTGCTACCCTGTTTGTTTGAGATTATTAAATGTGAAATTAGCTACATTCTTCACTTTGTCGCATCTATATATGGCATTGTCAAAAGGGAATTTTTTATGAAAAAAAGATGAATGAAATAGTGACGCTATCCACTGCGGATGGCGTCACTATATGGGTGGGATAGTGACGGTATCATGATGGGATAGCGTCACTATTTTTAAGTTTGTTTTTTACCAATTTCTTTTCACTGTACGGTAACCATAACCAATGATTACAAGGAAGCAGATGAAGGGTAGAATGAATGAAACATTGACAGCCGGTAACCAGGCTATTTGTTTCAGGTCAATGATACTTGCCTGTAGCGGTGGAAGAACAGAACCTCCCAGGATAGCCATGATAAGGCCTGCAGCTCCAAACTTAGCATCATCTCCCATGCCTTTCAAGGCAATACCATAGATGGTAGGGAACATCAATGACATGCAAGCCGATACTGCTACAAGGCAATACATTCCGAAGATATTTTGAAGGAAGATTACGCCTAAAGTGAAAATACCTCCGAAGATAGCGAGGATCATCAGCAATTTACCAGCATTGAGATAGCGCAGAATGAATGTACAGATGAAACGGCTGATACAAAATATCACCATTGCTATGATATTATATTGTTGTGATAGCACTTCAGCACTTTTCTCGTCCATACCTTGTGACATGAACAAGCGTGTTCCATACTGAATGATGAAAGTCCAGCACATAATTTGCGCGCCTACATAGAAGAATTGAGCAATTACCCCTTCACGATAACGCGTTTGGGTGAAAATGCGTTTCAGTGTAGGAAAGAAATCTATTCTATGATTCTGATCTCCATTTTTCGGCATCTTGACGAATCGTATCAGAAGTAACATAGCCACAATGATAAGTCCGATAATGAGATAAGGAGCAATCAGAACGCTAAGATCACTTTCTTTAATTGCTTGAAATTCACTGTCGTTAAGCAATGCACGGTCTTCGGTACACATCGGATGTAACTTCGCTTGAATGAACTGCATGGCTACATACATTCCGAGAAGTGACCCCATCGGATTGAAAGACTGTGCAAGGTTCAAACGCCGGGTAGCTGTTTCTTCCGTGCCCATAGAAAGAATATACGGGTTACAGCTTGTCTCGAGGAAGGACAATCCGCAGGTCAGGATGAAATAGGCAATCAAAAACGGATAATATTCTCCCGTCATTTTGGCGGGGAAGAATAAAAATGCTCCGAAAGCATACATTCCCAGTCCTAACAAAACACCGGCTTTGTAGGAATATTTGCGGATGAATATGGCAGCCGGGAAAGCCATTGCAAAGTACCCTCCATAGAAGGCAACCTGTACTAATGCTCCGTCGGTGGCACTCATCCGGAAAATCTTGGAGAATGCCTTTACCATCGGATTGGTAATATCATTGGCAAATCCCCATAATGCAAAACATGAGGTAATGAGAACAAAAGGTATAAGATAACTGATGCCATCTTTCGAGAGGATGGACTGTTTGGGGTGTTTCATGGTTGTTTCTGGTATTTTTTAAGTGTTATACAAATGGAACATTCTCTCCATCGGTTTCCATTTCTCTGCGGAACTCATTCCGGGAGCGGTTTGTTGGAAGATGGCCATATATTCTTCCCACTCCTGTTGGCGGGGAAGCGTGTTCAGGCGTTCCATTGCTGTGTCCCAGTCAAAATCAAGGGGAGTTTCGACAATCATAAACAGTCGTGTTCCCAAGATATAAATTTCCATTTCCAGAATACCGACTTCCCGGATCCCGGCTAGGATTTCGGGCCATGCTTCCGCCTGGCTATGTCTTTTCCGATATTCAGCGATCAGTTCCGGAGAATCGCGTAAATCGAGGGTTTGGCAATATCGTTTGACGGGAACGTCATAAGATTGAACCTGATAACCGGTTTTGGGTGTTTCCATATACTTTTATTTTTTAGGGTAATATACTTGTGGTGTAACGCTACGAGTTACAATCTCTCTCAATTCACGGAGATCGGCTATTTCTCCTTTTGCCATAGCCTGTGTCAGAATGTTTCCCATTGCAGTAGCTTCTACCGGACCTGCATAAACGGGAATACCGAGTTCGTCAGCTGTCAGTTGGTTGAGTAATTGGTTTTGTGATCCTCCGCCGATGATGTTTAGCTGACGGATCGGAGAGGGGAGACAATGGTTGAGCTGTTCCACCGCCTGCCGATATTTGAAAGCTAATGACTGGAGTACACATCGCACGGTTTCTGCTTTGTTTTTCGGCACTTGCAAAGCATGATGCCGACAATAATGAATAAGAGCGTTTTCCATATTTTCCGGATTCATGAATGTTGCGTCATCCACAGGGATAATGGTCGCAATCTGTGCTTCGGCAGCTTGCGGGATGATTATATCATAATTTTGTTCTTCGCCACATGCTTTCCATTCACTCATCAAGCGTTGCAAAATCCATAGTCCTGTTATATTCTGTAGGAAACGGATTTTGCCGTCTACGCCTCCTTCATTGGTGAATTGAGCTTTTCTTGCTTCTTCCGTCAATATGGGTTCATCCACTTCCACTCCCAGTAGCGACCAAGTGCCGGAACTAAGGAAAGCGATAGGATTTTCTACAGCAGGAACAGCAGCAACGGCACTGGCTGTGTCGTGTGAACCGACGGCAATAACGTCTACGATACCCAGTCCCGTTTCGCGGGCAATATCCTCTTTCAGAGTCCCCCTGATTGTTCCGGGGAGAATAATCTCGCCGAACAGATGTTCGGGAAGACCTAAGGCGCGTATGGTATCCACTGACCAGTTCCGCGATTGGGCATCGAGTAGTTCGGAGGTGGAGGCAATGCAATATTCATTATTGGCTACTCCTGTCAGGAAATAGCTGAAGAGGTCGGGCATAAATAAAAGTTGCCGGGCAACTTCCAACTGTGCATCTTGATGCTGTTTCATGCTGTAAAGTTGAAACAGTGTATTGATAGCCATCACCTGAATACCGGTGTCGGCATAGTGTTGGCGTTCATCCAATAGCTTGAATACTTCTTCCGGTATTCCTTCTGTTCTTGCGTCCCGATAACAGACTGGATTTCCTAACAGGTTTCCATGTTTGTCAATCAGTCCGAAATCCACTCCCCAGGTGTCAATACCAATACTTTTTACGGCATATCCTTTTTGTGCAGCCAGTTTCAGTCCGGTCTTCATATCTTCGAACAGTGCCGGGAAATCCCAGTAGATATGATTTCCTAGTTTGACCTGTCGATTGCAAAAGCGGTATACCTCTTCCAACTCCAGTTTGCCATGGTGAAGGAAGCCGGCGATAATTCGTCCACTTCCGCCTCCGAAGTCTGCTGCTAAATAAGTGTGTTTGATGGTATCTTTCATGGTATATTGCCCGGATATTAGTTGGTTTTCTTTCCTAATACGTAGATTTCCAGGTCTTCAATTTCTGCCGGTGTGAGTACTGAATAATCACCGCCGGATTGAACGATGATGCGGCAAGCCATTTCAAAGAAGGTGGCCCGTTCGTATACTTGGTCGAAGTCTTTTCCGCATACCACTTGCCCGTGGTTGGTCAGTAAAACCGAGTTATGCTTTAACATGGCTTCTACCACAGCTTTTGCCAGTTCCGGTGAGCCGGGACGATAATACGGAATCACAGGTATTTCCGAACCTACATGACAGGGAATTTCTGCTGTTACATTGAAATTTGTCGGTTTGTTCTTCATGCAGGAGACAGCCGTGGCATATTCCGATTGAAAGTGGAGAACGACATTGACGTCCGGACGTTCGCGGAGAATCCCTAAATGGAATGTACTTTCCATAGAAGGTTTTACACCATTGGTAGGAGCGCCGCTGGCAATATGGCAGATAGATACTTTTTCTTTGCCAAGTGTGGGAACCCAGGAACCCGTACCGGAAATCAATGCTTCTTCGCCGATTCTCCAGGAAAGGTTACCGCTGCTGCAAAGCATTAACTTTGCATCTCCGTAACGGTGTGCTTGTTCGATGAACTGTTCGATATGTTCGTTGGTAATCATAATTGCAAAGATAAAAAAATTAGAATTAAGTGAGTCGAAATTGCTTTTATTTAGACATAAGAACAAAAGAACATAAGGTCTGCGCTAATAGAATTATTTATAGCTGTTTATTGAAGTTGTTTTATCTTTTGTCCTTATGTTCTTTTGTCTGAATTAAAATTATTTGTAGATAGGACCGTAAGTGGTACAAGCTCTGTAATCCGCTCCTTCCTTATCCATGCCGAAGGCGTTCCAAGCTGCCGGACGGAATATTTCGTTGTCTTCTACATTGTGCATGCATACCGGGATGCGGAGCATGGAAGCAAGAGTGATTAAGTCCTGACCGATGTGTCCATAGCTGATGGCTCCATGATTGGCTCCCCAGTTATTCATTACTGAATATACATCTTTGAAAGCAGGTTTTTCACACAGACGCGGTACAAACCAGGTGGTAGGCCATGTCGGGTCTGTACGCATATTCAGTTTTTGGTGGATTTCCGGGTCTATTTCTACTGTCCATCCTTCTGCGATTTGCAGGACAGGGCCTAAGCCTTTAATCAGGTTGAGGCGCATCATGGTTACGGGCATGCCACCTTTTGACAGGAAGTTGGAAGAGAAACCGCCGCCACGGAAGTAGTCACGGTCTGCCGGATACCAGGTAGTTGCTTTCAAGCAGTTTTCTACATCAGCATCCGTCAGGTTCCATGGTTCTTTCATAACCGGATTGCCTGCCGCGTCTAATGATTGGCCGGAACCGTCGAGAGTTGTTGCGCCGGAATTGATAAGATGAATGATACCATTTGCTGCCAATCCGCTCAATTCTTTGCCGGTTACACGTTTCACGGCTTCAGGACTCCAGTAAGTACGTACGTCGGAGAATATTTGGGCACGGTTGGTCAATAAATGTCCGAACAGCATAGCTACGCCGTTGCAGGCATCGTTCTCGGTAGCTACGACAAATGCTTCACGAATACCGTTCCAGTCAAAAGAAGTATTGAGCAGAGCTTCCGGATAGTCACCGTTAGGATAGAAGTCTGTCCATTGGCGTTGTCCCTGGAAACCGGCTGCAATGGCATTGTGCCCCAAGGCTTCTTCCTTGAATCCCATTTCTTTTAATTTGGGATTTCCGGTCATCAAGTCGCGCATGATAATCGTCATCTTTACAATGAATTCCCAATCAGCATCTTTCTGTTCACGGGTTTTACGTTTTTCAGGACGGTTCTTGAAGTCTTCACCTTCGTTTGTCTTGCAATTTTTTTCAGTCCAGGCCATGGCTTTGGCGTATTCTTCGTGGTCATAGATGCCTTCGTCCATTCGACGGATGATTTCTGTGAGGTCTATTGACTCATTACGCATTCCCAAATACTCTTGGAAGAAATCAGGATTAACGATAGAACCGGCGATACCCATAGATACACTACCCATTGATAGGTAAGATTTGCCTCTCATCGTAGCTACTGCCTGTGCAGCACGTGCAAAGCGAAGAATCTTTTCCGATACATCTTCAGGGATTGTGTTGTCGTCCAAATCTTGAACGTCGCGTCCGTAGATACCGAATGCGGGAAGGCCTTTTTGTGCGTGTCCGGCAAGTACGGCAGCAAGGTATACAGCTCCCGGACGTTCTGTGCCGTTGAATCCCCAGACAGCTTTCGGATAATGTGGATTCATATCCATTGTTTCTGCACCGTAGCACCAGCAGGAAGTAACAGTAATGGTAGAACCGACCCCTTCTCTTTCAAACTTTTCCGCACAAGCGGCACTTTCGGCTACGCGTCCGATCGTGCTATCGGCTATAACACATTCCACCGGACTGCCATCACCGTTTTTCAGGTTGCTGCTGATTAACTCGGCTACTGCTTTTGCCAAATTCATTGTTTTCTCTTCAAGGCTTTCGCGAACGCCACCCTGGCGACCATCGATTGTGGGACGAATCCCGATTTTCGGATACTTTTTCATGGTTTCTATCTATTAAAGGATTAATTAATATCTGTGCTGAACTGTGCTGATGTCTTCGCAAAAAAAATTAAAGCGACTTTCGAAGTCTTACTTCCGTCGGCAAGAACTTCTGCACCGGTACATTATTGAGAACAAAATTGGCCGCTTCATTTCCCATCATTTCCCAATCAATACTCAATGAGGTTATTCCTTCGTCAATCACTTCATAGGAAGGAATATCATTGTAAGCCAATAGGCCAAAATCTTTTCCGCATTTCAGCCCTTCCAATCTTCCTTGTTTCACCACCTTTACTACGTCTTGTTGTTTGATAGCGATATAGGCAACTCCCTTACGTACAATCAGGTTCTCAATATCCTCCTGTATTTCACAGAGCAATCCCTGTTCCTGGCAGAAACGGGTAAAATATACCTTACTGCTTTGAGGGTGTTTCAGGCTTTTGGGAAACAGAAAAACGAGCTGGTGATAGTTCCTTAACCTTTCCTTGAGCTGATTCAATGCCTGATAGAAAGATTCATCAAAATCCTGGCAGATATATGAATACTTTTCTTTTTCAAATTTACCGAAATCGAGAAGTAATAATCTTGAAGGATTAATTTTATTGAGAACAGTGCTGAATTTCTCGTTATCGAAATTCATCACGATGTATTTGTTGTATTTCCCGATGGATTCCCGGAGGATCGTATTGAACAACCGTTCGTTGTATTGATGAAACAATAAGTCTACCTTATAGTTAATAGGCAGATGTCTGACGAAACTATTGTATAAGGCTTCTTTGAAAGGAGTATATTGGTCGAGCAGCAATAAGACATTGGTCACCTGGCTCGTCACATAATAACCCTTGCCGGGAGTGGAGTCAATCAAGCCTCGTTCGCGTAAATCAAGGAAAGCCTTGAAAACTGTATCACGTGATACTCCGTATTGAGCGCTTAACTGATTGATGGAAGGCAAAGAATCTCCTTCAAGAAATTCTTTCCTGGAAATCGCCTGGCTAAGTGCGTCCGCTAGTTGCGTAACCTTGCTTGCCTGTTGTCCGAATGTTGCCTTTTTATCAGTTCGTTTCATATTCGAAAAATAAGTAATACTATGCTGAACTATGCTGATGCAAAGAAAGGCATTTTATTCTGAACGGAATAAATAATTTGATATGTTTTATAGCAGAAAGTAATAAAAAAATCCCCTCCGGCGGACCGGAGAGGATTTATTGCTTTTTCCTAATTTCTTGTTCGGAATCTGCTGAAAATTATTCAGCAGCAGCTTCTGTTGCAGGAGCTTCTTCAGCCGGAGCTGCGGCAGCTTCTTCTGCAGGTGCTTCAGCAGCCGCTTTTTCAGCAGCTTCAGCTGCTTTCTTTTCAGCGAGTGCTTTTGCTTTCACTTCGTTGATTTTCTTTTCTGCTTCCAGACGTGCTTTAGCTTCAGCTTTCTTAGCTTCGTCTTGTTTAGCTTTCAAAGTAGCCAAACCTGACTGTTTGTTGTTTTTCCAAGCTTCGAATTTAGCTTCTGCTTCTGCTTCTCCGAATGCGCCTTTTGCTACACCGCCCAGAAGATGTTTCTTCATGTAAACTCCTTCACGAGAAAGGATGTTACGTACAGTGTCACTTGGTTGTGCACCTTTCAGTACCCATGCCAATGCAGCGTCGAAATTCAAATCTACTGTAGCAGGATTGGTGTTCGGGTTGTAAGTACCAATCTTCTCAATAAATTTACCATCACGTGGTGCTCTGCTGTCTGCAATTACAATTGAATAGAACGCGTAACTTTTACGTCCGTGTCTCTGCAATCTGATTCTAGTTGCCATTTTAAATAATTGTTTTTAATGATTGATTTGAATTATGCTATTATCTCGTAATAGCGGGCACAAAGATACGGCTTTTCTTTTGATTGACAAACATTTCGTATCTTTTTTACGAATACCGTTTTGGATAGCGGAACAAAATCGCGAGCAGGGCGCATGCTCCCATTGTAAACGGATAATAGAGATTGCCGATGATACTGATGGGGGAGATGCTGGCAAGTCCCGCTGCAATCAGCATCTGCGCTCCGTATGGAATAATACCTTGTATCAGGCAGGAGAAAGTATCGAGGATACTGGCTGTTTTTCTTCGGTCAAGATGGAATTTCACGGCAATATCTTTGGCAATCGGTCCTGTTGTGATAATGGCAATCGTGTTGTTGGCAGTACATAAGTTGGCGATACTTACCAGGGCTGCGATGCTTAATTCGGCTCCTCTTTTACCATTGACGTGGCGGGTGAGTTTCTGGATAATGAAATCGATACCACCGTTATAACGGATTGTTTCGAGCATCCCTCCGGCCAACAGGGTGATAATAATCAGTTCTCCCATTCCTGTAATTCCTGTTCCCATGGCACCAAACCAGTCGAAGATTCCGAAGCTGCCGGTCGCGATGCCAATGATGCCACTTGTCAATATACCTATTATGAGTACGAGCATCACGTTCATTCCGGCAATGGCTGTTCCTAATACTATTATATAAGGTATAACTTTGATCCATTCAATGGTCTGTGTTTGGGTGGGAGCTGTAATGGATAGTCCCTGAAATATGTAAATTCCCAACACAATGATGGCTGCCGGGACGACAATCATAGAATTTACACGGAATTTATCACGCATTACACATTCCTGGGTTTTTGTCGAAGCGATGGTGGTGTCGGAGATAAAAGATAAGTTGTCTCCGAAAAAAGAACCGCCTACTACGACGGCTACCATAAAGGGGAGAGCTATTTCAGTTTTTTCTGCCAGTCCTACGGCAACGGGAGTAAGGGCGACAATAGTTCCCACACTGGTTCCGATGGATAAAGAGATGAAACAGGCGGCAATAAAGATACCTGCCAGCAATAAATTGTCAGGAAGAATATGCAGCGTCAGATTGACGGTGGCATCGATTGCACCCATTTGCTTTGCGCTTTGGGCAAAAGCTCCGGCAAGGATGAATATCCATATCATCAGGAGGATATTCTTATTGGCAGCTCCTACCGAGAATTGATAGATACGCTGGTCTAGTTTTAAGCCGCGTGTAATGGCGATGGCATAACAGGAAGAGACGAGGAAGGCCACTGTGATAGGTACTTTATAAAAGTCGTTGACGAGGATAGAAGTTACCAGATAGAGGCAAAGGAATACGAGTAACGGGCTTAATGCCCACCAGTTTCCGGGACGGTCTTTATGTATTTTTTCTTCAGTCATAAATGAACGTTGGGTATTTGTTTTATTCTAAAATCAAAATAGCGATGCAAAAGTAGTGTTTTTCACAGGAAGTGGCAAAAAGGAAGTCGAAAGAAGGCATTATTTCATTGATCTTTCTATAGATGAGGGAGACACTCCATAGAAAAAAAGTATAACCTGTTCCTACTATTGATAAGTAGGGCAGGTTCTTTTTATTATTTCTTATTGATTTAAGCGCAAGGGATGTGTGAACCAGAAACGGCTGCCGACTCCTATTTCGGATTCGGCACCGATAGTGCCGCCAAGATGTTCGATGATACTTCTGCAAATAGATAGACCTAAGCCCGTGCCTTTTGAAAAAGAGTTGAGTTTTACAAATCGGTCGAACACCTGATCTACTTTATCGGGTGCAATCCCCATACCTGTGTCTGTGACAGCGAATTCTATCTCATTACTTTCTGCTTTATGGCGATATTCCAACATAATCTGCCCTTCATTTGTAAATTTGAGAGCATTATTTATGAAATTGGTAATAACCTGCATTAAACGCTTTTTGTCTGTGTAAATATAATATTCAGGTAAATCCGGAGCCAGCAAAACGGGTACGGGTTTATCTTCTTTTATATCATAATTGCGCATTATATCTTCGCAGAAGCTCTTGATATCCAGATGATCCATGGTGAAGTCGAGTGTTCCGGCTTCTATTTTCGATAAATCGAGAATATCGGAAATCAACTGCAAAAGAAGTTCCGTGTTTTCCTGCATAATGTCAACATAATCCTGACGTTCTTTTTTGTCATCCGATTCAATCAATAGACTTGCAAAGCCAACAATCGCATTTAACGGAGTACGGATTTCGTGACTCATATTAGCGAGAAAGGCTGATTTTAAGCGGTCCAGATTTTCTGCTTTTTCTTTGGCTACTCTTAGTTCTTCTTCAATCGTTTTTTGATGGTTGATATCGACACTGGTTATAACATGCGCTATCTGTCCGTCAATCCAGGCAAATGCTGCGCTGAATACCCGGGACCAACATTTGTCAAACGGGCGTTGGTAGTCCCAGGAGTAGACTTTGGTAGGTTGTCCGTTTTCATCAATCAAATGTTTTTTAGGGCAAAACTCACATTCTCCGGTTTTATCTTTATAAAGAGCCTGCCAGCATTTTTTTCCTTCAAAATGTTCGATGCCTCCGTAAGGAGCGGCCATAGATTCATTGGCATATAGCATATCATGAGAATCAAAAGAGTTCACATAAATGTCAACTCCCATATTATTCATGATGCTGCTTAATGTCTTGCTTGCCCGCACTTCTCTTTCTTTATATTCCCGCACTGCTATTTCCTTGGAGAGGGAGCCTAAAATGAGATGAATCACTTGAAGTTCTTCATCGGTGAAGGATATTGCATGTTCTCTGTCTCCAAATCCGATGAATCCGATAATTTTCCCTTCGGAGTCTTGGATTTGCCGGATTAGTAATGAGTCGACTTTATAAAAATCCACGATGTCTACATCATTCCAAGAAGTATTTTGGTTTCTGCAAGCATAAAAAGGTTTGTTTTTTCCATTTATACGTGCAGCATGTTGATTGGTCATTTCGCTGATTTCAAAACGTTGTCGCAGGATGTTGTCGCTATTTCCGACAGTTTCCTTTAGGTAAAAGTAGCGAAATCCATCAGTTTGGTAAATGAATCCTCTTTTAAAACCGTAGTATTCGCAAATATCTGTCAGTGATTCTGTGATTTTGTTTTCAATAGATTCACAGCCATTCAACCTTTCTAAAAAATGAAGTAAAAATGCATTGTAATTTTCTTTCTCTCTGGTCATATTGTTTTAGGCATCTTTAGTTAGATAAACTCAAAATGAGTATGCTGTTCATCTCTTTCAAATCTTCAAGCTGCTAATATACGGACTTTTTAAGAATGAAGAATACTGTTTTTGTTTTTTCGTAATGTTCCGTTTTTCTTTATTTTAGTACGGAAAGAGAATAGGATAGAGAGGATATATTTTTTATGGGTGTATGGATGTTGTATGTTTGTTGAAAATTATTAAAATTGGGAGTGTACTTGTGTTGTTTTTTTGATGATCTGTAAATGTTTGATTACTAGGGTGGTATATTTGTCGTTTTTCCTTTTAAACCAACAAGTCGTTCCTTTAAAAGAAACGACTTGTTGCACACCGAGAAACGCATCGTTTCTTTTAAAGGAACATACCTTTCCATCTTGAGATGTGTAGATTTATGTTACAGTGTTTATATTTATTGTTTTGCATCTACATTGTAGGCATTATTTTAATGCTTCAATTATATGTGGTAGCATTGTCCAAATGGTATTTTCATCTTGAGCGGTGAAGAAGTTACCATCTATCTCTGATTTCTCATCGGTAGCTGTTCCGTTTTGAATAGCTGGCTTGGCTAATGGGTGAACTGCTACTTTTTTCCCTTTGGTTATACCGGTAAAGTCAAACATCATTGCACCGGCACAATGTCCGATCATAATTTTCCCTTTATCCCCGAACGTTTTAATGACTTGCATCAAATCTACATTATAAGGCTTATCGGCATTCTGCTGAAATACAGGCACTGCATCGCCACAAGAGAAAACGAGTGCGTCAAACTCATCTTCGTGTCCCTTCAAATTAGCAATCACATCATCTACTGTCAGGCTGATCCCTGAATTTGTTTTAATCTCCTTCGTATCCGATACGGCAAATACTTTATATGAAATGCCATTCTCGAAAAATGCTTCCAAATATTGGAATAATCCACAACCATTTACCGGATTCACTGCTAAAACTGCAACTTTCTTTGCCATAATCATAATTATTTAAATGAAACAATAGTTATTATTAGTAAGTTTATTACTTTTGTGATGCAAATGTATCTTTCTTGTTTGAGAAATGCAATAACGTACTTGAAAATAAGGAAGTTACATAGAGATAACTATTGCTGAAACTCAATAAAATACAAAACGTTAAAGAATGAAAAACTTTCATCCGACGGGGAATTGTCCGATAAGAGATGTGCTTAGCCGCTTGGGAGATAAGTGGTCAATGTTGGTGCTTATTACGCTGAACGCAAATGGAACTATGCGTTTTAGTGATATCCATAAAACGATAGAAGACGTCTCTCAAAGAATGTTGACTGTTACATTGCGTACTTTGGAATCAGATGGATTGGTTGAACGGAAAGTATATGCTGAAGTACCTCCTCGTGTGGAGTATTGCCTGACAGATACAGGTGGTACCTTGATTCCTCATATTGAAGGACTGGTGGGATGGGCTTTGGAGAATATGAATATTATTTTGGACCATAGGAAAATGAGTCGGTAACATTTTTATTTTATGACAAAATAGAAAATATGGAGATAAAACTAGTAACTTCAGATAAAAAAGAATTCCTTGATTTATTACTCTTGGCTGATGAACAAGAAAGTATGATTGACCGATATTTGGAACGCGGTGATATGTTTGTTCTTTATGATGACGGGTTGAAAGCTCTTTGTGTGGTGACACGTGAGGGAGAAGGTGTTTATGAAATCAAGAATATTGCTACTGTTCCTTTCTTCCAACGACAGGGGTACGGAAAACGTTTAATAGAGTTTTTATTTGAATATTATCAGGGGAAGTGCTCTGAAATGTTGGTGGGCACAGGAGATGTACCTTCTTCCAGATCATTCTATGAACATTGTGGTTTTGCGATTTCTCACCGGATAAAGAATTTCTTTACTGACAACTACGATCATCCGATGTATGAGGAGGGTGTGCAGTTGGTGGATATGATATATTTGAAGAAAACATTTTAGTGTGTAACGATGGAAATAGATATCAATCGTTTGGTGAAAGAATATGGAAATATGATTTCCATGATTGCTCACCGGATGATTCTGAATAAAGAAATCGCCCGCGAAGCAGCACAGGAAGTGTGGTATGAACTTTGCAAAAGTATCAGTAGCTTTAAAGGCGATTCGGAGATTTCTACATGGATATACACTATCGCTCGTCGCACTATTGGTAGATATGCAGCATGTGAAAAGCATGTGAAAATGTCGGAAATCGAATATTTCCGTTCGTTGCCGGAAATTGAATATTCCGGTGGGGAAGAAGCGAAGCGGGAATGGATAAAAGAAAGGTGCGATTGGTGTATCACCGCTTTAAATCATTGTCTGAATAATGATGCTCGTCTGATTTTTATCTTTAGAGAAAATATCGGGTTGCCTTATCGACAGATTGGCGAAATCATGGAACTGAAAGAAAGTAATGTGCGGCAAATCTATAATCGTTCCATTCAGAAAATCACAGCTTTTATGAATGATACTTGCCCGTTATATAATCCCGATGGTGCTTGTAAATGTCGCATTTGCAAACCGGTATATTCTATTGATATGGATAAAGAATATACAATGGTGCAACGAATGATGAGGCTTGCCGATTTATATAGGAAGTTTGAAAAAGAACTACCGAGGAAAAATTATTGGGAGAAATTCTTGCAGTAAGTTGTCACAAAGCTCATTTGCTTTTCCACTAACTATATGTATAATTAAAAAACATATAGTTATGAGTAAAATTGACTTTTTAAAGGAGCAGATTATAGAAGCTCGCACATTTGTGAATTGTTTGATGTCTGAATTGCCGGAAGATTTGTGGTATGTTATTCCTGAAGGAACAGATTCTAACTTTATTTGGCAAGTGGGACATTTGCTTGTTTCACAGAATTTTCATACACTGACAGCTGTTACCGGGGTAAACGAAAAGGTGGGGCGGTTAGTGCCTATCCAAAAATATAATAGAATATTCAATGGTATGGGAACATTGCATCGTTCCATAGAAGAGGGCTTGATTCCAGTTGCTGAATTGAGAGAACAAACGGAAATAATTCATCAAATCTGTATTGAGAATCTGGAAACTCTGAATGATGATGTTTTGGCAGAGTGCTTGCAGCCTCTCCCGTTTAAACATCCTGTTGCAGAAACTAAATATGAAGCATTGTCGTGGAGCTTTAAACATGAAATGTGGCACAGTGCAGAAATGGAAGCAATCAAAAGAGAGTTGGGGTATCCAATCGTTTGGATGGAGGGATAAATATTCGGTTATATTATCTAATCTTTATGAGCTAAAAAGCTATGCTTTATGACTGCCAAAGCTATGCTTTAAGGATGCTAAAGCATAGCTTTAAAGTGCATTATACATAGGAAGTTTGACTTATTTTCCAAGGCTTCACTTTTTCTTTAAAAACTCTTATTCATCGGTGATAGCGGGTGAAGGGTTTGTATTTCGCCCGCCTTTTATTCGGATTTCTTGTACTTCAGTTTTGTTTTGACAATGGCGAGTTATATTAAAATAGTAAGTTTCTTTATGTGAAATTTGTGTGGACGAAATACTATTCGTATTTTTAAACTTACTATTGGTAGAAGTAAGTATATAAGCTTACTTTTAAAAGTAAATAGTTTGAGATATGAGTATATATGCTGCAATTTCGGCTTATATAGTTGTTTCGACTTCATTATCGAAAGAGGCTCTTGTCGAGTTGTCTATAGGAGTAAAATGTTTTTTTAGAAAAGACAGCTGCTGATTGTGATGGTTCTTGGGGCAGATTAGTTATTGAATGTGTAATGAAACACCCAAATGACGCATTGAGGATTGCAATAGGTATTGGTGGAATGAGAATAGTTGATAAAGAACTTGACATGATGGATGGTTATGAATTTATGAAGGTAATTAATGGATGTAGTACTGATAACGACAAAATTTCAAAGGTATGATTAATAAAATTTCGATAAAAGGTCCCGCCAGTTATAAGAATATGGCTGTTTTTGAAACTGACAAGAATATAAACTTGATCTATGGACTTAATGGCTCCGGCAAAAGTACATTGTCAGAATTCCTTAGAAAGAGAACTGATAATGAATATGCAGAATGTTCTATTTCGCCATTGTTAGATGAAGATACAGAAGAAATTCTCGTTTATAATGAGAACTACGTGAATGATGTGTTCTATAGTTCCGATACTCAAAAAGGTATTTTCTCTTTATCAAAGGAGAATGCAGGAGCTAGAAAAAGAATTGATGCTGCTAATGCTGCATTGCAAGTTGCAAACAGAGATTTTCAAAAACAAGAATTACTACAAGAAAAAGAATTAGAAGCTTGGACTTCAACAAAATCAATATTTGCTAATCGTTTCTGGCAAATTAAAACACAATACACTGGTGGCGATAGAGTTCTGGAGTATTGTTTTACAGGTTTGAAAAGCAGTAAAGAATTATTGCTGAATCATATTGTTGGGTTGGCAAAACCATCTAATAAGCTTGTTGATTCTATTGATCAATTGAAAGAAGAAATACAACGACTGAATGAAGCTAAAGGGACTCAAATCCCACTTATTCAGGAAATCACATTTTCTGCAGGAGACATTGAAATAGATTCTTTATTTAAAGAGGTTATAACTGGAAATGCTAATAGTCGTGTTGCTAAATTGATAGATAGTCTTCATAATTCGGATTGGGTAAAGGTTGGCTTAAGTTTTGATACAAAAGATATTTGTCCATTTTGTCAGAGGCCATATCTTGACGATGATATAATAGCGGAACTAAGGTCATATTTTAATGAAGATTATGAAAAAGCAGTAGCAGATATAGAGAGTAAGGGAAAGACATACAAAGACTCTATTGATTTAATTCCAGATATTGATGCTTTTACTAATATTCCAATTATCCATGAGTTAGAGCAGACCTTTGCATTGGCCTTTAGAGCATATAAAGAAGCGGTAAACTCTAATCTGATTGAAATACGTAAGAAGTATCAAACCCCAAGTCAAATAGTTGAATTAGAAAATACTTCAACCAAATTAGGTGTTGTTAATAGTATTGTACAGCAAGCTAATGCTATTATTGTAGAATTCAATAAAAAAGTGGTAGGTATTGATGGTGAACTTGCTATTATAAAGAAAAAATTCTGGAATAGACTGCGTTATGATTATGATCAATCTGTTACTGACTATAATAATCAAAAGGCTTCTACTGAAAATAAAATACGAGCATGCGAAACTGCAAAACAACATGTTCAAAGTTTGATAGATGAACAAAAGGCGATTATAGAAGCAGAACAGCAAAGCATTGTAAATATAGAGGAGTCCATTAACCATATAAATACTATGTTGGTTGACATGGGAATAATAGACTTTAAAATCACAAAATGCAGAGAAGAGGGCTTGTATCGTATTGTGAGAGGAGAAGATGGAAGTTCTGTATTCAAGACGTTAAGTGAAGGGGAAAGAACTATTATCAGTGTTTTGTATTTTGTGGAAACATGTCAGGGAATACTGGATAGGAGTAAGACGCAGAAGAAGCGTATTATTGTTATTGATGATCCTGTTTCAAGCTTGTCCACTATGTATGTGTTCAACATCGGTAGATTGTTGAAAAACGTTTTTTATCCTGAACTTATTAAGGATAGCACGCAGGAAACTGGCTTCTTAATGAAGCGTAAGTTTGAACAGGTTTTTATTCTAACTCATAGTCTTTATTTTTTCTATGAGATGACGGATATGCGTGAACCACAACGTCATGCGTACCAATCTTTATTCAGGGTTTCTAAATCTGTGGCAGGTAGTAAAATTGAGACTATGCATTATGAACATATTCAAAGTGATTATCATACATATTGGATGACTATCAAAGATCCTGATACGCATCCTGCCTTGATTGCCAATTGCATGAGGAATATTATAGAATATTTCTTCAATTTTGTAGAAAAGAGGGATTTGAATAATGTCTTTATTCAAGATAAATTCAAGCAACCCAAATATCAAGCTTTCCAACGTTATATTAATAGAGAGTCTCATTCTCTTGGTCAAAATATTAATGACTTTAAAGATTTTGATTACAATATATTTATGGATGGGCTAAAAATGGTTTTTCTAGAAATGGGTTATTCAGAGCATTATAAAAAGATGATGAAATTGAAATAATCACTGTAATGATTTGAAATAAACATTGAGAAGAAAAAAATAATCTATTAGCATCTTTTCATTAGCTTATAGCAAAATCAAATATCATTATAGCAAAAAGAATTATGCTTATAGCTAATGAAATATTGATCCTGGTGGAAGGGTAGGTGAAGAGTTAGCCCTTCACCCTGTATCTCCGATGAATAAAAAGTATCGGAGCAAGGTGAAGGGTGAATTGCTTATTAAAAAATACAAGAAAAAAGCCATTTGTTAAGTATTTCAGTTCCATTATGGTTATTATCAGGCACCGTAATTAATCTTAGCTTTCGTTTCCCCTTGTAGTAATATGGATAGAAAGGAAGCGATCATCATCGTCTGATTCTCCTTTTGGATCAGGATGTGAATTTCCCCCAATGGTTTATTCATTAAACCAATCTATCTTCTTTGAAAAATACATTACCATTGCAAGGATAATAAATAATCCCAAGCTGCCTGCCAGTAACGCAAAAGTTTCTAGCTGAATAAGAACAAATATATAAAGATAAAGTATACCTAATAGTCCGGACATGATTAATGACGGTTTCTTTTTCTTGGTGATTCCGAACATGTATCCGCCTACCAGTATAATAGTCAGTGCAGAAGATAACAAATAGGCAGGGTTGAAACCGATGTGTTCAGAGAAGGAGAGGAGCAGGCTGTAGAATAGGCAGAGTGCCAGTCCTACCAATAAATACTGCAAGGCATGAATGCGGGTCTTGTTCATGATTTCAGTGAAGAAGATAACTCCGAAAGTCAGTAGGATAATCAGAATGGCATACTTTGCGGAGCGCATGGACTGCTGGTACTGTTCCACCGGAATTTTGAAGTTTACACCAAAACTGGAGTTTTCAATATCCTTGATGTTCGAGGTGTTGTAGTCAGCCATCACCTGCGAGTAATTTCGGTTCAAGTTTAAGACTTGCCATTGTGCGGAAAATTCCTTCTCCGTAATATTCCGGTTGTTAGGCAGATAGTTCCCGGTGAAGCTCGGTGTATTCCAGTTGGCTTTCAGGTCTACACGGGTTGTTTTACCCAACGGGATAAAGTTGAGTGACTGTGAACCTTTCAGTTTGATTTTTATTTCGTATGGCAGTTTTTTGTTCTGCTTCAACTCCGACAAATTAGCGATCGCATGAACTCCGGTGTTAGCTATTCCTCTGTTGTCCATACCCGGCTCGAATATATAAACAGAATCTCCCAAGGTGATGCTGATTTGTTCGCTGATACCCCGCATATCGGTTAGGTTCAAGCAAATAGCCGCCCTGTCAAACTGCAACTGGTCCATGTCTATTCTGCTCTTTTTCAATTCTTCCGAACTGAATGACCCTTTCAATGTCAGTTCCGATTGATATACATTGACCTCATAGATACTTCTTTTCAGGATTTCGGTCTTCAGTTGTCCGTTGACCATAAGCTCGTCAGGAAAAAGTATCAGGTCTTTGATGGAAACCTTCTTCTCACCGTTGTTTTCAGTGACAACCGGATACTGGAGATTCAGATAAGGGCCAGTGATGGTCTGTGCAAGACTCCATTTTTCGCTTACCTCGTCGATAGCTTCTTCTTGGGTTCGTCCCCGTTCGGAAATAAGATTCTCAATCATAAACATGGGTATCATCAGGAGAAGGATTAATAATCCGATGATGACAACCTTGATTGTTTTGGAGAAACGGTGGAGGCATCCCATAGGTTGCTGCGCCTGTTGCTCATTTAAATTTTCATTGAAAGCGTCCATAAGCCAGTAGTGTTTTGATGAATTATTTATTTTGATTTTAGAAATTTCTCTAAGGCTTCAATATGCGATTTGAAAGCTTCTCTGCCTTGCGGGGTTGCCTGAAAAACAGTCCGTGGTTTTCGTCCGACAAAACTTTTGTTGCATACGATATATCCCAGTTCTTCCAGGGCACGGGTATGGCTGGCAAGATTGCCGTCGGTCAGAGAGAGCTGCTCTTTCAGAAAATTGAAATCAGCTTCCTCATTTACCATCAGAATAGCCATGATGCCCAGTCGGACCTTGCTTTCGAATGCTTTATTAATATATTGGAATGCTTCTATCATTTATGATCTCTTTCTTTCGTAGTGTAAATAGAACAATATACCATAGAGGATATGGAAACCGCCGAAACCGATGGTCCAAAACAATAATGAATGACCTTCCCAAAAACAGTCTACGACGCCCAAACAGATGAAAGCATAACCTAACCATATGATGCTGGAATAAGTAAACTTGGAAACGTTGACCAGTGCCAGCCCATAAAATAGAAGCATGACCGAAGCCAGGATGTCATAATACTCGTGCATAAGGATGGAAATACATAAAACACCTCCGGTCAGCATCGGAAGAGAGAAATTCCACAATGCCCGGTAAGTGAGGCGGCTGAAAAATTTTTGCCCTGTCTTCTTGGATTTGTAATAGGACAGGATGCAAGCAGTGACCGCAGCAGCTACCAATACGAGCGAGGCTATTATAGCCATCAATTCAAGGGCAACAATTAAATGAGTGCCCGGTGTAATAACTTGTGTGGCGATATATGCGCCAACTAATGCGTAAATGCCCGCCATGATTGCAGCGAGACCACTTAGAGAGATAAACTTTGAGGACTTTTCCATCAACTCTTTTATCTCATTTACCGATTCTAATGCTTTATCTTTATTCATATAAAAAGTACTTTGTGCTGCAAAGTAAAATAAAAGATTTCAGATGAACAAACTTTTTGCTTGAATATTTTGATAATAAAGAGTTCAATGGTATGATGAGGCTTTGATATGGTATTATACAAAAAAGAATTGCTGTCCCGTTCAACTTCTTGTTGAGTAGGGGATAGCAATTCTATGGTGTTAACGATATGTCTTTTAACTTCGTATAAGTTACTGTATCAAAAAAATAATTTACAAGGTTACGCCTGTTTTAAAGATAGCAATTTCGCGATAGCCTTTCTTTTCGTTGTTTACGAATTCACCGCTTGCTACTTTGATAATATAATCAATGAAACGTTCGCAAGTCTTTTCCATCGGTTCGTTTTCTACAATCACACCAGCGTTGAAGTCAATCCATCCCGGTTTGTTTTTAGCCAGCGTCGAGTTGGTGGAAATCTTCATGGTTGGAACAAAAGTACCGAAAGGAGTACCACGTCCGGTGGTGAAAAGTACCATGTGACATCCGCTTGCAGCAAGGGTGGTGGCTGCAACCAGATCATTGCCCGGAGCAGAAAGCAGATTAAGACCTTTTTTCTGTAAACGTTCGCCGTAAGGCATCACGCCGGATACATAGCTCTTTCCGCACTTCTGGGTACATCCCAGTGCTTTTTCTTCCAGGGTGGAGATACCGCCGGCTTTGTTTCCCGGAGAAGGATTTTCACCGACAGGCTCTCCGTGTGACAGGAAGTATTCTTTGAAGTCATTAATCAGATGGACGGTCTGTTCAAACAGTTCCTCGTTTTTGCAACGGTTCATTAGGATGGTTTCTGCACCGAACATTTCCGGTACTTCGGTCAATACGCTTGTACCTCCCTGTGCAATCAGGAAATCGGAGAACATACCCAATAGCGGGTTTGCTGTAATGCCGGAGAAACCATCGGAACCACCGCATTTCAATCCCACACGCAGTTCGGACAAAGGAACATCGGTGCGTTCGTCTTTAGAAGCCTTTGCATATAAATCACGCAGGATTTCCATTCCTTCTTCATACTCGTCACCTACCTTTTGAGTAACCATGAACTTCACGCGGTCTTCATCAAACTCGCCCAGAAACTCACGGAACACGTCCGGCTGGTTATTTTCGCATCCCAAGCCTACTACCAATACAGCGCCTGCATTGGGGTGAAGCACCATGTCACGAAGAATCTTTTTCGTATTTTCGTGGTCGTCACCAAGTTGTGAGCAACCGTAGTTGTGTGGGAAAGCGACAATGGCATCCACTCCCTTACCTTCGGTTTCGCGACGCAGTCCTTCAGCCAGTTGACCGATGATACCGTTTACGCAACCTACTGTCGGGATAATCCATATTTCGTTTCTTACCCCTACATCACCGTTTTTGCGACGATAACCTTTGAATGTAAGATCTTTATGAGGAATATCCAAAGAAACCTGAATCGGGTTGTAAGTGTAATCCAACAATCCGGCGAGGTTGGTTTTGATGTTCGTTTCGTTCATCCAGTCACCCTGTTTCTTTGCCATTCGTGCATGTCCGATAGGATAACCGTACTTGATTACATTTTCGCCTTCAGCAAAATTCTTCAATGCGAATTTATGTCCGGCAGGAATGTCTTCGTTCAATGTAATTTCAATGCCATCTACAGAAAGATGCTCTCCTGCCGGGAGGTTAACAATGGCAACGGCAACGTTGTCGGCAGGATTAATTCTTAAATACTTTGTTTCCATGTAATGTACTTGTAAAGTTGTACTTTGTTGTTATTTGCTATGGTAATAGTCTATTGTTTCTACCGTTAACAAGTCGATGGGCATATAGTTGATGCAGGTCACTTCTTTCTTGAAAATAAGGTGATCGCAAAGAGCTTTGATGCCATTGGCGCCTTGCAGTTCCGGTTGCTGGGCAATGAGGAAAGAGATGCTTCCTTCTTTCAGGCAGGTGACATTCCGTTCCAGAAGGTCATAACCTATCAGATTGAAATCTTTCTTTCCGCGACTTTGCAGGTATTCGCCGACGATATAGGCTTTAGAGTTGAATGTGATTCCGTTCTTCACTGTCGGGTAGGTACGGAAGAATTCATCCAGCATCTCATTGTCTTCGTCGTTGCGTTCGGCATGCAAGTCGAGCTCCAGTATAGTACAAGACGGATGATGTTCTTTCATGTACTGCCTGAAACCGATTTCTCTGTTCTCTTGCTGGTTAGAACCCACAATTCCTTCATGTATTTTGCGGAAAATAACGATTTCCTTTTCATCCCGTGCCAGTAACATCATCATTCTGGCAGCAAAATATCCGCTTTGGCGTGAGTTCTGACCGAAGAAGGCAAGAGGAGGAACGTCTTTGATATTGGAGTCTATATATATATAAGGTATATCCAATGCCTGCAACTGATCGGTGAAACCTTTCGTATATTGCGGAGCGGTAGGAGCTACCATCACTCCGTCCGGCTGTAAAGCCAGAATGGCTTCGCTGGCATTCTCGAATGAATGGTAGTCGTACGGATCGTAATAGTTGATTTTCACCGAAGTATTGAAATCCGAATAAGTGGCAATGGCTTCGTGGATACCGGTTTCTACCGCTGTCCAGTATTCGCCTTCCAGATGCTCCGGCAGCAGACAGATAAACGTATACTTCTTATTAGAAGCCAAAGCGCTGGCGTACATGTTGGGCTGGTAGTCAAGCTGCTTCAGAATTTCTTCTACGCGTTTCTTGCTGGCTTCCGACACTCCGCTACGTCCATGAATAACGCGGTCTACTGTTCCCACTGATACATCTGCCAGACGGGCGATGTCTTTGATTCTGATCCTTTCGGGCAATTTATTCATACGATAACCTTTATTTATATAGGTTTTTGTGCTCGCACACAATAATAATCTTAATATTTTCGATACAAATATATAACAATTTTTGTAATTACGAAAATTGTTGTATCTTTGTGCCCGCACACGAAAGGTATGTGGTGTTAGTCTTTTTATAGATTAATAGTCATGTTATCAGTGTATTAACCCCTAAAATAGGGCTGGAATGATAAATTGAAAGTTCATAATATTAATAACTTAGAATTTAAAACATAAGATTATGGGAAAGAAAGTCGTTACATTAGGCGAAATCATGCTTAGATTATCAACTCCGGGTAATACTCGTTTTGTTCAATCTGACTCTTTTGATGTAGTATATGGTGGTGGAGAAGCTAACGTTGCAGTGAGCTGTGCCAACTACGGACATGACGCCTATTTCGTAACTAAATTACCGAAACACGAAATTGGACAGTCTGCTGTTAACGCATTGCGTAAATATGGCGTAAAGACAGACTTTATTGCCCGTGGTGGCGACCGTGTAGGTATCTACTACTTGGAAACAGGTGCTTCTATGCGTCCTAGCAAAGTTATTTATGACCGTGCTCATTCTGCAATTGCTGAAGCTGACGCTACTGATTTCGACTTTGATGCTATCATGGAAGGTGCTGACTGGTTCCACTGGTCTGGTATCACTCCGGCTATTTCTGACAAGGCTGCCGAGTTGACTCGTCTGGCTTGTGAAGCTGCAAAACGTCACGGCGTAACTGTTTCTGTTGACTTGAACTTCCGTAAGAAACTGTGGACGAAAGAAAAAGCACAGTCTATCATGAAACCGTTGATGCAGTTTGTAGACGTATGTATCGGTAACGAAGAAGATGCAGAACTTTGCTTGGGCTTCAAACCGGATGCTGACGTTGAGGCTGGCCACACAGATGCTGAAGGCTATAAGGGTATCTTCCAGCAAATGATGAAAGAATTCGGATTCAAATATGTAGTTTCTACTTTGCGTGAATCTTTCTCTGCTACTCACAACGGTTGGAAAGCTATGATCTACAACGGAGAAGAATTCTATACTTCAAAACGTTATGATATCGATCCGATTATCGACCGTGTAGGTGGTGGTGACTCTTTCTCTGGCGGTATCATCCATGGTTTGATGACTAAACCTAATCAGGGTGCTGCTCTTGAATTCGCTGTTGCTGCATCTGCATTGAAACATACTATCAATGGTGACTTCAACCTTGTTTCTATAGAAGAAGTAGAAGCATTGGCTGGTGGTGACGCAAGCGGTCGCGTACAGAGATAAGCTTATTTACGATTGGACGATTTACTATTTACGATTTAATACTTTTGCGTAATGACAACTATTGAACTTAAAAATAGACTAAAGGAATTAGCAATACGTATTATTCGATTAGTAGATAAGTTGCCCAATACTCCTGCTGGTAGAGCTATCGGTAATCAAATCATTCGTTCGGGTACATCTCCTGCTGCCAATTATAGAGCTGCATGTTTAGGAAAATCAGATAAAGATTTTCTTAATAAATTGAAGATGGTGGAAGAAGAATTGGATGAGACTTTATATTGGCTAGAATTATTAATGGAAGTTCAATTGGTTAAATCAGAATTGTTAGTTGATTTATACAAAGAAAATGAGGAACTTTTAAAAATAATAGTTAGCTCGATAACCACTATGAAAGGCCGGATGAATAATAAATAGCAAAAGTATTAAATAGTAAATTGTAAATAATAAAATAGTAAATAATAAGATGGCAAAATTCGATAAAATAGCCGTATTGAATAAGATCGGCTCTACAGGAATGGTTCCTGTATTCTATCACAAAGATGCAGAAGTTGCAAAGAAAGTAGTAAAGGCTTGTTATGACGGTGGTGTTCGTGCTTTCGAATTCACAAACCGTGGTGACTTCGCACAGGAAGTATTTGCTGAAATCGTTAAGTTCGCAGCAAAAGAATGTCCTGAAATGGCAATCGGTATCGGTTCTATCGTTGATCCGGCTACTGCTGCTATGTACTTGCAGCTGGGTGCTAACTTCGTAGTAGGTCCGTTGTTTAATCCTGAAATTGCTAAGGTATGTAACCGTCGTTCGGTAGCTTATACTCCGGGATGCGGTTCTGTATCAGAAGTAGGTTTTGCGCAGGAAGTAGGTTGCGATCTTTGCAAAGTATTCCCGGGTGATGTTTACGGAACTAACTTCGTGAAAGGCTTGATGGCTCCGATGCCATGGTCTAAGCTGATGGTAACAGGTGGGGTAGAACCTACTAAAGAAAACCTGACTGCATGGATTAAAGCTGGTGTATTCTGCGTAGGTATGGGCTCTAAGTTGTTCCCGAAAGATAAAGTGGCAGCAGAAGACTGGGCTTATGTAACTGCAAAATGTGAAGAAGCTCTCGGTTATATTGCCGAAGCTCGTAAATAAGATTAGAGAGCGAAAGCTGTCTATAATAAAAAGAGGTTGATGCGACAGCCTCTTTAAAATATGCCTCGAGGGTTAGTTAGTTTAGTTAGTATATGAGGCATATTTTCATTTTGTTTAAAGGTGTTTAAAGGGGATAAGCCATCGGGATGATTCATTCATTTCGGTGGCTTGTTTTTTCTGGAGGGGAGCCGTTACTATTGCCGAAAGTGGAATGGGGATGAACCAATCTCCCGATGAGATGTTTTTTAGATTATAGATATAATAACAATATATAATATGGAACCTCATCATCACCACGAACATAATCATCAGTTGATATCGCTCAATAAGGCCTTCATTATAGGCATCACTCTGAATATTGCTTTTGTTATCGTAGAATTCGGAGTAGGGTTTTATTATAATTCTCTGGGATTGCTTTCTGATGCTGGGCATAACTTGGGTGATGTAGCCAGTCTGGTGCTTGCTATGTTGGCTTTCCGGTTGCAGAAAGTTCATCCCAATAGCCGTTACACGTATGGATATAAGAAGAGTACGATTCTTGTCTCTTTATTAAATGCAGTTATATTATTGGTTGCCGTGGGCATTATCATTGCCGAGAGTATAGATAAATTGTTCCATCCGGTTTCCGTAGATGGTTCTGCCATCGCATGGACAGCCGGGGTGGGAGTGGTCATCAACGCGCTGACTGCCTGGCTCTTTATGAAAGATAAAGATAAGGATCTGAATGTGAAAGGAGCTTACCTGCATATGGCAGCAGATGCATTGGTTTCTGTGGGCGTAGTTGCTTCCGGTATTATTATCACCTATACAGGATGGAGCATTATTGACCCGATTATCGGGCTTGGCATTGCTGTTGTCATTATTGTCTCTACTTGGGGATTGCTTCACGATAGCCTTCGGTTGTCGTTGGATGGAGTACCGGTGGGGATAGACGCTCAAAAGATACAGCAACTTATCATGGAACAACCCGGCGTGGAGAATTGCCATCACCTGCATATCTGGGCGTTAAGCACAACGGAAACCGCTTTGACTGCCCATATTGTTATTGACAATATCACACAGTTGGAAGAAGTGAAACAGCATATAAAGGAAGCACTTGAAGAGGCAGGTATTCATCATGCCACTTTGGAGTTTGAAGACGAAAAAACTACTTGCTGCAAGGAATGTTGTGAGGATTAAATAAAATCCGTACCTTCGCGCCCTTAAACTAACTAACCTTTATTTTTTATGTTTACTGACTTATTGCATTCCTCTTATTTTTCCCTTTTCCTGATTGTCGCATTGGGATTTATGCTGGGAAGAATTAAAATTAAGGGGTTATCTCTCGATGTGTCGGCAGTTATTTTCATTGCCCTTCTTTTCGGGCATTTTGGTGTTATCATTCCTAAAGAATTAGGAAACTTCGGCTTGGTGCTCTTCATTTTTACCATCGGTATTCAGGCAGGGCCCGGATTCTTCGATTCTTTCCGTAGCAAAGGAAAGACGCTTATTCTCATCACTATGCTTATTATTTGTTCCGCCTGTCTTACCGCAGTCGGACTGAAATATGCATTTGATATCGATACACCGAGTGTTGTCGGTCTGATTGCCGGAGCGCTGACTAGTACGCCGGGTTTGGCTGTTGCCATCGACAGTACCAATTCTCCTCTGGCATCCATTGCTTACGGTATCGCATATCCGTTTGGAGTGATCGGCGTGATTCTGTTTGTCAAGCTGTTGCCTAAAATCATGCGGGTGGATTTAGATAAAGAAGCCCGTCGCCTGGAGATAGAACGTCGCGGACAATTCCCGGAATTGACTACTTGTATTTATCGCGTCACTAATGCGAATGTGTTCGATCGCAGCTTGGTGCAAATTAATGCGCGTGGTATGACAGGTGCTGTCATTTCACGTCTGAAACACAATGATGAAATATCCATTCCTACCGCCCATACGGTGTTGCATGAAGGAGACTACATACAAGCCGTAGGCAGCGAAGAGTCACTGGATCAACTGGCTGTGTTGGTAGGCAATAGAGAAGAAGGTGAACTGCCTTTGGATAAAACACAGGAAATAGAGTCTTTGTTGTTGACTAAAAAAGACATGATAAACAAACAACTGGGTGATTTGAACTTACAGAAAAACTTTGGTTGTACAGTGACTCGTGTTCGTCGAAGCGGTATTGATTTATCTCCGTCTCCCGATCTAGCCTTGAAGTTTGGTGATAAACTGATGGTAGTCGGTGAGAAAGAGGGACTTAAAGGAGTAACTCGCCTGTTGGGAAACAATGCGAAGAAACTATCCGATACGGACTTTTTCCCCATTGCAATGGGTATTGTATTGGGCGTGTTGTTCGGCAAAATAAATATTTCTTTCTCTGATAGCCTGTCATTCTCACCGGGACTGACCGGGGGAGTTTTGATGGTAGCACTTGTGTTGAGTGCGATAGGTAAGACAGGACCCATTATCTGGTCTATGTCCGGACCTGCCAACCAGTTGTTGCGCCAGTTAGGTCTGCTTCTTTTCCTTGCCGAAGTAGGAACTTCTGCCGGTAAGAACCTCGTAGCCACTTTCCAGGAAAGCGGATTATTGATGTTCGGAGTAGGAGCTGCCATCACATTGGTGCCGATGCTTGTTGCTGCTATTGTCGGACATTTCGTATTTAAAATCAGTCTGCTCGATTTGCTGGGAACTATTACGGGAGGGATGACAAGTACTCCGGGACTCGCTGCCGCCGACTCGATGGTGGATAGCAATATTCCGAGCGTAGCTTACGCAACTGTTTATCCGATTGCCATGGTATTCTTAATTCTGTTTATTCAAGTAATAGCCTCGGCTGTATATTAACAGAATTTCATATAATAATTGATTGTTAAATAAATAGTTCGTATCTTTGCCGCCTCAAAGAAAAAATGAGGTGAAACGATTGTTATTGAATATTACACGCTACTTCTTGCCGATACTGTTTGTATCGTATCTGGTAAGCTTTACATTCTTTGCCCACGTGCATGTGGTCAATGGCGTGACAATCGTCCATTCACACCCGTTTAAGAAAGGGGCGGCACATAAACATTCTACAGTTGAACTGCAACTGATTCATTTTCTGTCTCACTTAACGGCAGACGGTGCGGCTGTTGTTTCTGCTCTTTCCCTTTTTATTCCTTTCTTATTATGCTTGTTGCCCGGACGTTCGCAACACACTCACTATCACTGTCCGTATCATGGGGTAGTGGGACTTAGGGCACCCCCGGTTATTCGTTTTTCTGTTCTTTAAATGATGATACCGTACCTTGCATGAGGTAGGGCATTATCTGTCTATCCATGTGAATACTTATCGAAAACGAATAACAAACGAAAAATGAAGAAATACATCTTTTCGCTTGTCTGCTTGTGCTGCACATTGTTGCCTGCCCTCGAAGGACAAGCTCATGAATATCCTAATCATCCCGAATTACGTAAGTCAGATGCCAATATCGTTGGCCATATTCTTGATAAAAATACAAAAGAGCATTTACCCTATATTACAGTCGCCTTGAAAGGTACGACCATCGGAACTGTGACCGATGCTACCGGGCATTATTTTTTGAAGAATCTTCCCGAAGGTAATTTTGTGCTGGAGGTCAGTTCGGTGGGATATAAAACCGTCAGACGGAATGTGACGCTGAAGAAAGGGCGTACATTGGAAGAAGATTTCGAGATAGAAGAAGATGCGGTTGCTTTGGATGGCGTAGTCGTATCTGCCAATCGTAATGAAACCACCCGCCGTCTGGCTCCGACACTGGTGAATGTAGTAGATTTGAAAATCTTTGAGAATACCAATTCTACGACTTTGGCGCAAGGCTTGAGCTTTCAGCCGGGTGTTCGTGTAGAGTCCAATTGTCAGAATTGCGGTTTCCAGCAAGTGCGTATCAATGGACTGGATGGCCCTTATACGCAAATCCTGCTCGATTCCCGTCCCATTTTTAGTGCGCTTTCCGGTGTGTATGGTATCGAACAGATTCCTGCCAGCATGATAGAACGTGTGGAAGTGATGCGTGGAGGCGGCTCGGCACTGTTCGGCTCATCTGCCATTGCCGGTACAATCAATATCATCACCAAAGAACCGATGCGCAACTCTGGTATGTTATCTCATACGATTACGGGAATTGGCGATGGCGACGTTTTCGACAACAGTACGGCATTGAATGCGTCTCTCGTGACGGACGACCAGCGTGCAGGTCTGTATATCTTCGGTCAGAACCGCCACCGTTCTGCGTATGACCATGACGGCGACGGATATTCCGAAATACCCAAATTGCACGGTCAGACAATTGGTTTCCGTTCGTTCCTGAAAACAACGACTTATTCGAAACTTACTTTTGAATATCACCACATGGAAGAATTCCGCAGGGGAGGAGACTTATTGAACCGCCCGCCTCATGAAGCGAATGTGGCGGAGCAGACCGAACACTCAATCAATGGCGGAGGACTGAAGTTCGATTATTTCTCCCCTAACGAGAACCATCGTTTCAATGTGTTTGCATCTGCACAGCATATCAATCGCGACAGCTATTATGGTCCAGGTGACAGAGACCCTTTGGATGCTTACGGAAACACCACTGACTTGAACTGGATGGCAGGCTCACAGTATGTCTACAGCTTCGGCAAATGCATCTTCATGCCTTCCGACCTGACTGCCGGAATAGAGTTCAATCAGGACAAACTGGAAGATAACATGTGGGGATACAACCGCACGGTAGACCAGAAAGTGAATATCGGTAGTGCTTTCCTTCAGAACGAATGGAAAAATGATCATTGGGGATTCCTGATTGGCGGCCGTTTGGATAAGCATAATCTGATTGACCATGTGATATTCAGTCCGCGTGCCAACTTGCGTTATAATCCGACAGAAAACATCAATCTTCGTTTTAGTTACTCATCCGGCTTCCGTGCTCCGCAGGCTTTCGACGAAGATTTGCATGTGGAAAATGTAGGCGGTAATGTAGCGATGGTTGAACTGGCGGATAATCTGAAAGAAGAAAAATCACAGAGCTTGAGTGCTTCGGCAGATATTTATCATCGTTTTGGTGCGTTTCAGGTTAACTTCCTGGTAGAAGGATTCTATACAAAGTTGTCGGATGTTTTTGCCCTTACCGACGGAGAGGTAGTGGATGGAATTCTGACACGTACCCGTCACAATGCATCAGGAGCGCAAGTTCTGGGATTGACACTGGAAGGAAAGATGGCTTACCTGAATAAAATCCAAGTTCAGGCGGGAGTCACTCTGCAACAGAGCCATTACAGCAAACCGCACATCTGGAACAAAGAAGCTCCGGCGGTGAAGAAAATGATGCGTACGCCAAATACTTACGGCTATTTTACAGCAACCTACACCCCGATAAAACCGTTATCTATCGCTCTTTCCGGTACCTATACCGGTTCGATGCTGGTTCCCCACGAGCCGGTTCCGGGATTCCTTGAAAATCCGATAACGGTGAATACCAAAGACTTTTTCGATATCGGTTTGAAAGCTGCTTATGACTTCAAACTTTACAAGTCGATGAACCTCCAGTTGAATGCCGGCATACAGAATATTTTCAATGCCTATCAGGACGACTTCGATAAAGGAGCTGACCGTGACTCCGGCTATATCTATGGTCCGTCACTTCCGAGAAGCTTCTTTGCCGGGGTGAAGATCAGTTATTAAGATTCGGTTAAGATTTAAAATCGTTATAAATAGGGATTGTTTTGCATGGAGACAATCCTTATCTTTGCAAAAAAACAAACTAAACCCTGACTTTACTGCACAGAATAGATGTGCAAGATTACCGGATGAAACAATTGTACCTACATATAATGAAGTGGTTTTTGCCTGTACTGTTTATCTCGTACATGGCAGGAATCACTTTATTTACTCACTCCCATGTAGTAAACGGGGTAACGATTGTCCATTCGCATCCATTTAAAAAAGGCAGTGAACATAGCCATACGACGGTTGAATTCCAACTCATTCACCTGTTGAATCATGTATTGGTGACAGACAGCGGATTAATACCTACATTCGCGGTCGCTGCTTTATCTCTATTATGTATCCTGTTTATCCGCCCGCAAGTTGAGCCATATCACCGTTCTTGTCCGGGCGTCATATCTCTTAGAGCACCTCCTGTCGCTTAGTCTATCTTTTCGGGAACAGTATTCATCAGTTAGGAACAACGATTAATGATCGCTGCTTCCCTTTCCCTTATTATTATTTTTGATTTTAAACATTAAAAGACTAACGACAATGAAGAAATATCTTTTAGTCCTGGCCGGCCTGTATTGTGTCCTGTCATACGCATTGGCTGAACATCCGGACTACCCTGAACTGAAAAAATCCGATGCGAACATCATAGGCCATGTACTGGATAAGAAAACGAAAGAGCACCTTCCTTACATCACCATTGCACTGAAAGGAACAACGATAGGAACCGTGACCGACGCTACCGGACATTATTTTTTGAAGAATTTGCCGGAAGGTAACTTTATACTGGAGGTTAGCTCGGTCGGCTACAAGACCGTGACCCGCAACGTGACTCTGAAAAAAGGAAAGACACTGGAAGAGGATTTTGAAATAGAAGAGGACGCGATTGCTTTGGATGGGGTAGTGGTTTCCGCCAACCGCAGTGAAACGACGCGCCGTTTGGCTCCTACTTTGGTAAATGTCGTCGATCTGAAGCTATTTGAAACGACTAACTCTTCCACTTTATCGCAAGGGCTGAACTTTCAGCCCGGTGTACGTGTAGAGACAAACTGCCAGAATTGTGGTTTCCAGCAAGTCCGCATCAATGGACTGGACGGACCGTATACGCAGATTTTGATAGATTCCCGTCCCGTATTCAGTGCCCTTTCCGGAGTGTATGGCCTGGAACAGATTCCCGCCAGCATGATTGAACGCGTAGAAGTGATGCGTGGGGGAGGTTCCGCCTTGTTCGGCTCTTCGGCCATTGCAGGAACCATCAATATAATCACCAAAGAGCCTTTGCGCAATTCCGGCCAGCTGTCGCACACCCTTACTGCTTTAGGGGGCGGCTCCTCATTCGATAACAATACCTCCCTGAATGCTTCATTAGTGACGGACGATCATCGTGCCGGACTGTATATCTTTGGTCAGAACCGTCACCGGTCCGGATATGATTATGACGGAGACGGATTCACCGAACTACCTAAATTGAAGAATCAGACAGTGGGCTTCCGCTCTTATCTGAAAACAAGCACTTACTCCAAACTAACCTTCGAATATCACCACATGCAGGAATTCCGTCGGGGAGGGGATATGTTGGACCGTCCTCCTCACGAAGCCCATATTGCAGAGCAGTTGCAACATTCGATTGATGGTGGAAGTTTGAAGTTCGATTATTTCTCGCCAGATGAAAAGAACCGTCTAAGTATCTTTGCGTCAGCCGCCAATACAGATCGGGACAGTTATTACGGACCGGGTAACGATCCTCTGAAAGCCTATGGAAAAACAACGGATTTAACCGCTATGGGCGGCGCGCAGTATGTACATACGTTTGATAAGTGTTTTTTTATGCCTTCTGACCTCACGGCAGGACTTGAATATAACCGTGATCGTCTGAAAGATAATATGTGGGGATATGACCGCCACACGGATCAGACGGTAAATATTTACAGTGCTTTTCTGCAGAACGAGTGGAAGAACGACCGTTGGGGCATTCTGATCGGTGGTCGTCTGGATAAGCATAACATGGTAGATAATGTCATCTTTAGCCCCCGTGCCAACTTGCGTTTCAACCCGACACAGAATATAAACCTGCGTTTGAGCTATTCATCCGGATTCCGTGCTCCGCAGGCTTTTGATGAAGATATGCATATTGAAAATGTGGGCGGAACAGTGGCAATGATTGAGCGTGCGAAGAACTTGAAAGAAGAGAAATCCCAAAGTTTCAGTGCGTCCGCAGATATGTATCACCGTTTCGGAGTATTCCAGACGAATTTCTTGATCGAGGGCTTTTATACAAGACTGACAGATGTCTTCGTGTTGGGCGAACCTTATGACCGTGGCGATGGGATATTGGTAAAACCACGCAGTAACGGTCCCGGCGCGAAAGTGATGGGGCTAACGCTGGAGGGCAAAGTGGCTTATCTTTCCATCCTGCAAATACAAGCGGGACTCACTTTGCAACGCAGCCGATACGATGAACCTCATAAATGGCATGACGACGCACCGGCAGAAAAGAAAATTTTCCGTACTCCCGATACATATGGTTACTTCACAGCTACTTATACTCCCATCAAACCTTTATCCATTGCCCTGTCAGGAACTTATACCGGGAGAATGTTAGTGCAACGCATGGATATCACCGCCGAGAACGCCGAACTGGGCGCAATGCCCGAACGAAAGGCGGAAGCCATCCGTACACCCCGTTTCTTCGATTTGGGAGTGAAACTGGCTTATGACTTCAAGCTATACAAAACAGTCGATTTGCAACTAAACGGCGGAGTTCAGAACCTCTTTGAGTCTTATCAGAAGGACTTTGATAGAGGAGCTAATCGGGATTCCGGCTATATTTACGGGCCTTCTCTGCCGAGAAGTTTCTTTGCCGGAGTGAAGATTAGCTATTAGGTTGTTTCTATACGATTTTGCAGACTTGTCGAGTTTTACAGGGTGTAACTAGTCGGTTTCTCGTCAAGATTCATTAACTTTGTCGGGAAAATAAATGCTAAGCAATGGATATACCGGCTTTACACACACTAACAAACGGCATTATTATCGGAATATGTCTGTCTATATCTTTCGGTCTTGTCTGCTTCAAGCAGATGGCGCACGCCATTAATCCCAAATACAGGCGTGCATGCCATTTCTTCATCGCTGCTTCTCTCATTATCGCTGCCGGTCATTTGGCGGAGTTGCTGGTTGACGGGTTCGGCGTATACCGGTCGTTGGACTTATTCTCAATATTGGTGTTGGTGCTTGCTTCTTCGCAGGCGTTGATGTTCACGTTTATGTTGATATTGCTGTTCGACAGCAGATACGTCACTTTTGCCAATGTGATGAAGCATGCGGCGCCTTCGCTCGTTTTCATTCTGCTGTATGTGGTGAGTTGCTGCATTGAAGCGGACGTCTGTGTATATTCTTTAGCAGAATGGCGTGCGTGTGTCGTTCACAATCTCCCGTTGGCAGTGCGGACCTTGTTCGGTGTCACCTATACCGTACAACTGTTCGTTTACGTCCGCCTCTTTTTCCGTAAAAAACACCGCTACATCACGCATTTAAAAGAATTGACCGGAGAGTGTATCTCAAAACTGGAACTCCGGTGGACGATGCGCGCTTTCCTTTATGCGTTGAGTATCGGCATTGGCGCATGGGTTTTACTTGTCTGTCCGGGACCGATACCCGAGTTTAGTTTCAGTTTCCTTATCGTGGTTTTCTATCCTGCTTTTGCATGGCTGTACACTAACTATCATTACACTTACGAGATGCTACGCCGTTTTATCGTCGAACAGGATGGAAAACTGTCCCAACCACCGCTCGAAGCCGATATGGGCGACCTCATCTGTTACCTGCAATCCGGCGATAGCAACCACTTGTTTGAAGAGCTCGAAGCCTATCTGCAGAAAGAACAACCGTACCTCGACTACAACTTCAAGCGTGACGACCTGATTAAAGCTCTTGGCACAAACGAGCGTAATCTCTCCGCCGCTGTGGGGCGTGCCACAGGACTGACCTTGCAAAATTATCTTCTCCGCCTGCGCATCCGTCATGCCATGGACTTGCTCCTGCTTCCGGACTACGCGAACCACACAATCGAAGACATTGCCGGAGCGTCGGGCTTCAAGGCAATGCGCACCTTCAACCGCAATTTCCGCGAATTGGTAAAAATGACTCCTACTGAGTTCCGCCAACAAAAGTCTGTACTTTAAAGGAGAAGGCGATACTCTTTTATCATCAAATGCTGTTGTTTCCATCAATGCATAGGTAGAAGTTTCTCCGAACAATGGAATTTCCGGCAATCCTGCAAGATTTGCAGGATTTTGGCTATACAATGCAGGATTTTGGCTATACCTTTTCGTTGTTGCATATTATTTTTGTCCGAAAAGAGAACACGATTTATTCACCCTTTTAGAAAGACAAAAGACGTATGAAACAACTAAGAATCTTTTTCCTCTGCCTTATGGCAGCAACGTTGGCAACCGCCTGTGGCGACGACAACAATGACGACAACTCCGTGCCCGTAGAGAGCATCACCCTCAATCATGAGACTCTGACCCTGAAATCGGGAGCGACCGAAACGCTGGTTCCCACCATTGTCCCCGACCGGGTGACTGCCGAATCCGTAGTATGGAGCAGTGACAAAACTTCCGTAGCCACCGTAAGTAAAGACGGACTGGTGACCGCCGTAGCTGAAGGAACAGCTACCATCACCGCCACCGCACGCGAAAAGTCCGCCACCTGCCTTGTGACGGTCAGCAACAAGACGCTTGTCACTACCGCAGCCGAACTGAAAACCGCTATTGAAACGGCAGACGGCACTGCGGATGCACCAACACAAATCATCCTCGGTGGAAGTTTTGAGGTTGCTGCGGATGCAGAGCATTTTGCCTTTTCAATAGACGGCAAACACATTGCTATTGACGGCGGAAATAATCCTATCAGCGGCGATAATTATAGTATTTCCCGTACCGCTAGCGACAAAAGCCTTTTTGAGCTTACAAACGGCGCGTCATTGAAGCTGACCAACCTCAACATTTATGGAAATGCTGATGCCCATTTAGCTGAAGTCGCCTGCATATTTGTTAGGGCGTCTTGCAAACTAACGCTGGGTAACGGCTTCGAACTATCTTCCGGCAATGGGAATGATAATGACCAGCTAATTGGTATCTCTGTCGGTGATAATGCCACACTCATTATGGAAGGCGATGCTGAAATCTCCAAAAGCATAAAGGGGCAGGAAGTGCTTGTTGCCCCTACAGGAATACTGCAACTGAAAGGCGGAAAAATAAAAGCAAGGGAGGAGGGAACGTATGGGAGTGAACGGAGCCTCTGTCTGCAAGCTGCGATTAATGGCAATCAAGTGACCATCCCCACCGTTACGGTTGAAAACGAACTTCCGGCGGATTCTGATTTTAAATTAGATCTATATGATTACGTGTTGAGTCGTTCCACTGTCCGGCCAGGAGCCGAAACCGTTGTTAAGGGAACCGACAGCTACACCTTGACTGACAGTGATCTTATGAAGTTCCATCTGATGACTAATACTACTGGGGGCATGACATATTATGACAGTCTTTTCGAACTTTATCTGGACGGTAATGCTATCAAGATGCGTGCGAAATGACAAGCAGCACAGAACGTAACCAATAAATAGATATTCACTTTCCTTAAAACAATCATTATCATGGCAACAAACGAAAAAATCACGCTCAATGTTGACCTTTACGACAACATCATGACCGAACAAAAAGGCGACTACACCGGACGCGCACGCATCACAGGCAGTCTGCACAACAAAGAAATCGCAGCACGCATCATCAAGGAGCGTACCGAGTACCGGCAGGAGACCATCGAGAACATCCTCGACCTTGCCGACCAGAAGAAGGTGGAAGCCATCGCTGAAGGGAAGAGTGTGGTAGACGGTGTGGGACAGTACATCGTCACCGTACGCGGTTCGTTCCTCGGGGAGAACGCCCAGTTTGACGCCACGAAGCACTCGCTCGGTGTGTCCTACACACCGGGACAACTGCTGCGCGACCAGCTCAAAGCCGTAAAAGTAATCTGCAACGGGCTGGCACAGACGGGGCCGGTCATCAACTCCATCACCGACTCCGTGACGAAGAGTATCAGCCAGGTCATCACTTCCGGCGGTCCTGCCGTTATCAGCGGAAGCAACATTAAAATCCTCGGTGACGACCCTTCGGTCGGCATCTATCTCACCAAAGACGAAGAGGGAGCCGTCCCGTTGAAAGTGTCCGTCATCGTTCACAACGCACCGTCACAACTCACCATCATGCTACCTGCCATAGAAGCCGGAAAGCTCTATGCGCTAAGCATCACGACACAATATAGCGGAAGCAACAAGGCATTGAAAACGCCACGCTCTTACCGTTTCCCGATTCTGCTGGGTGACGAAAACGCGGGTGGCGGCGGTGGCGGCGGCGAAGCGCCCGACCCTGAAATCCCCGGAGGAGGTGAAGCCCCCGACCCGGCTGCATAAAGAAGCAGGTCACGAATGAGGGCGGACAGTCCGGCTGCAGACAGCGCATCCGCCCTCATGGCAAACAAAAAAGGCGGCAGCCTTTCATAATTTACCCTTTTAAAGAAAACAGAAAGACGCATGAAACAACTAAGAATCTTTTTCCTCTGCCTTGTGGCAGCAACGTTGGTAACCGCCTGTGGCGGCGACGACAAAGACAACTCTACACCGGTAGAGAAAATCACCCTTGACAAGGACAAACTGACGTTTGTGGCTCAATGGAAGATGCGGCCATCCCATTTTCCCGAAGGTGGATTCACGGTGGTGAAAGGAGACGGATACACCTTAACCCAACTCGATCTTGAGAAAATCACCTCATTGGAAATGGACGTCACCGGTAGTTCTGTAACCTCTGAAAACTGCGAACTGGTACTGGATACAGCCGAAAATGCCATCAAGCTGCGTATCAAAGCAACAGCCTATTGAATACGTAAAACCGGAACGGCGGAAAGGGATGTGTGCCGCAGTAGGCTGGGGAGACGTGCCGCAGCAGGCTAGGGAAGCATGCCACAGCAGGCAAGGGGAGCATGCCACAACAAGTTAGGGAAACGCACCACAGCAAGCTGTGGCAATACACCCTAATTTCCCGGCTACGACAGCACAGAACACGCAAAAAGGCAGCAGTTACTCACAGACGAGAGCAACTGCTGCCTTTTTCATGTGTCACATCATATCCTTGTCTACTTCAAGCAAGTGGCGTACGCTGTTAATCTGTTTCGATTTCCCAGTCTCCAATCGTTCTCGTGGTACTGTCGAAGTTGATGCCGACCTTCACCACTTTCCGGTGGTCTGCCTCATAAGGAATCGCATACCCTTTGCTGTTAATTTGCGCCAAAGCCTCTTCTGCGGTGCCGTTCATTTTAAATTCAAGTACATAAATAGCATCCTGCATTTTGATAACCACGTCCGCCCGTCCGACAGCGCTTTTGACTTCGGTATCCACATATTGTCCCATCAAGCGGAACAGAAGATAGAATATAGTTTGATAATGTTTTTCCTCTTTATTGTTCAAGTCGTTCGGAATAGAGGCGAAGAAAGACCGGGTGCGTTCAAGGCAAGATTCAAGGTTCCCCTTCATTAAATCACGCACAAAGGACACTACATAAAAGTTGCTTTCGCGCGTAGGTTGGTAAAGATAAGAAGGGATGAGCGACTCGATAAAGCCGATTCTTACTTCCTCGTTCGGGTAGCCTAATGTATAGGTACGAAAGAAAGCATCGTACGACTTGATTGTGAGATAACCGCTTTGGTAGAGCACCGGAATAGGGTCGGTGAGACAATCCGTAGCCTTGTCGAAGTCTTCCGGCTTGGCGTCCATACGGTCGAGCAGACGGATATCAAAGTTCATTTGTTGCAGGAGTTCTATCAGAAAGGTAGGGGTACCGGTAGAAAACCAGTAGTTCTCATAACTCTTTTGGGCAAAAGCATTAATCAGGCTGAAAGGATTGTACACATCCACACAGGATTTACTGAAATGATATCCGTCATATTGCTTCTTCAAGTGGGCGCACGCCTCTTCATACGTTTCATCGTTGGCTTGTGCCATCTGTTCGACATCAATTTTCATCTGCGTCAGCAGTTCCTGTTCGGTGATACCGCAGATAGTGCTGTAATTGTCGCTCATGCTGACGTTCTGAAGATTGTTAAGTTCGCTGAATATGCTCATCTGGCTGAATTTGCTGATGCCCGTCAGGAAGAGGAAGCGAAGATATTTACCTGACTTTTTTAAGGGGCTGAAGAAGTCGCGCATGATACCACGAATCTCATGCTGCAACTCATGGTTATTGTTACTGTCCAGCATCGGGGCATCATATTCGTCCACTAATACGACAACCTGCTGCCCGGTTTGCTCATAAGCGCGGCGAATGATACCTTCCAGACGTAAACTAAATGTGTCTTCGCCTTCCTGACGTCCGTAGACGTTTTCCCAAAGTAACAGCTGAACATTGATAGATGCGCGAAGTGACTCTGCTTCCATATATTTACTGCCGCTAAAGTCGATATGTAGCACCGGATACACTGTCCAGTCTTTCTCTAACTGCTCCATGTCCAGTCCGTTGAAAAGTTCTTTCTTTCCCAGAAAATAGGCTTCGAGCGTAGAGACAAGCAGACTTTTCCCGAAACGACGGGGACGACTCAGGAAATAAATCTTATTTGTATTGACGAGTTGATAAATCAGTGCAGTCTTATCAACATATATGTAATCATTATTGCGCAAATCTTCAAAATCCTGTATCCCGATAGGATAGCGCCTGAATGTTCCTTCTTCCATATCAAATTTTTATTAAAATGTGAACGATGAATGCAAAGTTAAGAAAAAGAAGCGGAATAGCTTTCTTTGTTGCCGAAGATTTTCACGTGTCACACCATATCCTTGTCTACCCCGAATTTCTCATCCGTCTGACACTCCCCGGCAGGTTCCACATGCACCAGAATATCATAGACATTATCTATCGAGCTTTCAATACTTTTCTCCACCGCCCCGGCAATCTCATGCGCTTGTGTAATCGTTATCTGCGGATTCACCTCTATATCGAGCGTAATTATATACCGGTTTCCTATCATTCTCGACCTGACCCGGTGCGGATTACTTGCTCCCGGCACTTTCTCGACAGCTTCGAATATCTTATTATACACATTGACATCCTTCACGCCATCCATAAGCTCCACATTCGAGTCGAGAAAAATACCAATGGACGACTTGATGATAAAGAGGCTGATTATCAATCCCGTTATCGAATCGAGTATCGGCAATTTGAATATAAAAGTAAAAATCAACCCTAATAAAACTCCGGCCGAGATGACAACATCATTACGCATATTTATCGCATTCGCCGTCAGCATGGAACTGTCTATTTTCTTTCCCTGTTTGTACTGGTACGAAGCCAGCATCAGTTTGCCGACAATAGAGAATATAGTCACATAGATAGCGATAGCCGATGGTATCTCTTTCACTTCATCTGAAAAGATGCTTTGAATGGAAGATATCAGCATTTGCATACCGGCATAAAATATCACCAGTGACAGAATCTTTGTCGCGATGCCTTCCGCTTTCTCATAACCAAATACATATTTCTTTGAAGGAGGACGGTTGATGAGGCGTGCCGTAAAAATCATAACGATAGAGATAACGACGTCGGTTGCCGAGTCGATACCGTCGCCCACTACCGCCAAACTACCGGCCCATAAACCGATGATGATTTTTGATGCGGATAGGATTGCATTGCCAATGGTGCTAATCCATGAGGTTTTGATTAAGATGTTCTCTCTTGACATTGAAGTGACTCTTTATAATTAATTGTTTGATTGCGATTGGCTAGCAAAGATAAACATTTATAGGAGTCTGTGACGTCAAGTCGCAAAAAAACTTTTTCCGGGTTTTTAGTAGTTTCTATGTTTTAGTTGTATTATATATAGATGGTCAATTAAAGACAGGACAAATCATTTATTAAATAGTTAACCGCATGTTCAAAAAACTAAGTAGTTCTTTACTCATTGTATCAGCTTGTGTTTTTTCTTCTTGTACGCCCACCGTCAAGCAAGAGATTGCAATCCTACCTACCCCCGTTAGTCTGACCGAGCAGTCGGGCTCGTTTGTTTTAAAAGACGGAATGAAGATTGGAGTTTCCGATCATTCGTTGTTTCCGGCAGTCGGGTATTTGCAGGAGATTCTCCGCAATGTCATATCGTCTTCTGTGGAGGTTACTACAGATAAGAATCAGGTAGATATGTATTTTCAGTTGAAAGATACCGGTGGCAAGCCCGGTTCTTATAAACTTCAGTCTACGCCGGAATATATCCGGGTAGAGGCTAATGACTATTCGGGTATCATTTCTGCGATTACTACTATTCGCCAGCTGCTTCCTGCAGCGATAGAAGTGCAGGGAGAGAAACAAACTTATTCAATCCCTGTCGTGCAAATAGAAGACGCACCTCGTTTTGAATGGCGTGGATTTATGCTGGATGCTTCCCGTCATTTCTGGAATAAAGATGAGGTAAAGCATGTATTGGATCTGATGTCTTTGTATAAACTCAATAAATTCCACTGGCATTTGTCTGACGATCAGGGCTGGCGTATAGAGATTGAGAAATACCCGCTGCTTACCGAAAAAGGAGCTTGGCGTAAGTTTAATAAGCACGACCGTACCTGCATGGCACGTGCGAAAGAGGAAGATAATACCGATTTCCTGATTCCGGAAGATAAGATACGCATTGTGGAAGGAGATACGCTGTATGGAGGTTATTACACTCATGATGATATCAAAGAAATAGTAGCCTATGCTACGCAAAGAGGAATTGATGTCATTCCCGAGATTGATATGCCGGGACATTTCCTCGCGGCTATCAGTCAATATCCGGAGTTGGCATGCGACGGACTAATCGGATGGGGAGAAATCTTCTCTTCTCCTATCTGTCCGGGTAAAGACGCGACGCTGGAATTCTGCCGGAATGTGTTCAAAGAAGTTTTCGAGCTTTTCCCTTATGAATATGTGCACATGGGTGGTGATGAAGTGGAAAAAGCCAACTGGAAGAAATGCCCTCTCTGTCAGAAACGTATCCGTACGGAGAAGCTGGGTTCGGTAGAAGAACTTCAGGCATGGTTTGTACGTGACATGGAGAAATTCTTCCTCGCCAACGGAAAGAGACTCATCGGCTGGGATGAAGTGGTAGCCGACGGATTATCTTCCGATGCTGCTATTACATGGTGGAGAAGTTGGGCGAAAGACGCGTTGCCTACGGCGACCGCGCAAAAGCAGAAAGTGATTGCTTGTCCGAATGAACATTTCTATTTTGATTATGCGCAGGATCAGAATTCAGTAAAGAAAATACTGGCGTATGATCCGTGTGCGGATGAACGGTTATCACCGGAAGAGAAGAAATACATCTGGGGTGTACAGGCTAATCTCTGGGCTGAATGGATTCCGACTATGAAACGCATTGAATATCTGATTGTTCCCCGCATGATTGCATTGAGCGAAATAGCTTGGGCAGAGCCGGCTGCTAAACCAAGTCTCGAAGAGTTTTATCGTCAGCTTGTTCCGCAGTTTAAACGGATGGATGTGATGAGGGTAAATTATCGTGTGCCCGATTTGCAGGGATTCTATAAAGTGAATGCATTTATTGATGAAACAGCAGTTGACTTGACTTGCCCGTTGCCCGGCACTGAAATACGCTATACGACAGATGGAAGTATGCCTACCAAGGAATCAGCTCTTTATGACGGTGCTTTGGAAGTGGAGGAGACTACCGATTTTGCTTTCCGTACTTTCCGTCCGGATGGTTCTCCATCGGATGTGGTGCGTACCAAGTATGTAAAGGCTCCTTATGCGGAGGCGGTGACTGCTCCGGCTGCTTTGCAGTCCGGCTTGAAAGCAGTATGGCACGATTTTCGTGGTAATCTTTGTGCGGATATTGAAGCAGCTCCTGTCAAAGGGGAGTATGTGGTGGAATCGGTATCTATCCCCGAAGAGGTGAAAGGAAATATCGGTCTGGTGTTGACCGGCTATCTGGAAGTTCCTGCCGATGGTATCTATACATTTGCCCTTCTTTCGGACGACGGTAGCACATTGATGCTCGACGGTGAATTGTTGGGAGATAATGATGGAGCACATTCGCCGGTGGAGATTATTGTGCAGAAGGCATTGAAAGCCGGGCTTCATCCGATAGAGGTGCGTTACTTCGATTGTAACGGAGGCGTATTGCAGATGGAACTGGTGAATGAAAAAAGTGAAAAAGAAGTATTGCCAAGTACGTGGCTGAAACATGAATAACTATTCTGTTGTTTTAATCATTACTTATTCGTTATAGTCTGAATAGCAAATTTCATTATTTTTAGGTATTGCTCGTCTTGCCGGTGAGCGGTACCTTTGCAGAAAATAATTGAAAACTTATGCGAATCAGTGAGAGACGAGTCGAGATTAATCATATATCAAAGGTGCACATGCACCGGATTGAATGGGATGAAGAGAGCTTATAGAAATATAAGCTCTCTTTTTTTTTGAACGATTTCGAATATTGTTCTTTTTTGAAAACAAGCGATAAGTTAAATGATTGTCGAACTTAATATAGATTGAACGTACGTTATGAGTACATTGAAAAAACTTCAGAACTACATGGGTAAACGGAAAGTGCTTTTGCCTGCGGCAATGCTACTGTCTGCCCTAAGTGCCCTGGCGGGCATGTTGCCTTATATTCTTATTTGGCTGATTGTGAGAGAACTGCTTGAATACGGAGAGATAACCTCTTCCGGTAATGTGGTGACGTATGCCTGGTGGGCGGCAGGCATGGCCGTGGCGAGTATCGTCCTTTATTTTGCCGCCTTGATGTCTTCGCATCTTGCAGCTTTTCGGGTTGAATCGAATTTGCGCAAAGAAGCCATGCGCCAGATAGTGCGTATGCCTCTCGGTTTCTTTGACATTAATACGAGCGGACGTATCCGTAAGATTATAGATGACAATGCAGGGGTTACCCATAGTTTTCTGGCACATCAGTTGCCCGACCTTGCGGCTACTTTTCTAGTGCCGTTGGTAGCTGTCATACTGATTTTTATGTTCGACTGGATACTCGGTCTGGCATGTATCGTTCCTGTAATTATTGCCATGCTGGTTATGGGATTTATGATGAATGCGGAGGGACGGCAGTTTATGAAAAGCTACATGACTTCTCTGGAGGAAATGAATACCGAAGCTGTAGAGTATGTGAGAGGAATTCCCGTAGTGAAGGTTTTCCAGCAGACCATTTACTCTTTCAAGAACTTTCATCGCTGTATCATGAATTATAATAAAATGGTATTCGGCTATACACGAATGTGGGAGAAGCCGATGTCGCTCTATACCGTTATTATCAATGGCTTTGTGTTTTTCCTTGCTCCGTTGGCTATTTTGCTGATCGGTTATTCTGGTAATTATGCATCGGTATTACTTAATTTCTTCCTATTTGTTCTCATTACTCCCGTATTCTCCCAAAGTATCATGAAAAGTATGTATCTCAATCAGGCTTTGGGGCAGGCGAGTGAGGCCATCGGACGTCTTGAAAATCTGGTTGCTTATGAGCACCTGACTGTTGTAGCGCATCCACAACCGGTAAAGGAATTCAGTATTCAGTTCGAAAAGGTTTCCTTCAGCTATCCGGGAGCTAATCAAAAGGCGGTGGATGATATCAGTTTCACCATTACGCAAGGAAGGACAGTAGCTCTTGTCGGAGCTTCAGGCGGAGGGAAAACGACAATTGCCCGTCTTGTTCCCCGTTTCTGGGAGGCAACAGAAGGGAAGGTTTTAATAGGTGGCATCAATGTAAGAGAAATCGCCCCTGAAGAACTGATGAAACATATTTCTTTTGTGTTTCAGAATACAAAGCTATTTAAGACTTCTTTGCTTGAAAATATCAAATATGGTAATCCCAACGCGACAATGGAGGAAGTGGAACGGGCAGTAGATATGGCACAATGCCGGGAAATTATCAATAAACTTCCGCTCGGACTAAATACAAAGATCGGTACAGAAGGAACGTATCTCTCCGGCGGGGAACAACAACGAATCGTGCTCGCACGTGCGATACTGAAAAATGCCCCCATCATCGTACTGGACGAAGCGACTGCTTTTGCCGATCCCGAAAATGAGCATCTGATTCAGCAAGCCCTGAAAGAACTGACAAAAGGAAAAACCGTATTGATGATTGCCCACCGTCTTTCAAGCATCACGGATGCCGATAATATTCTTGTGATTGACAAGGGTAAGATTGCGGAACAAGGCACACATGCCAAACTGCTTGAAAAACAAGGTATCTATTATAATATGTGGAATGAATACCAGCAATCCGTTCGCTGGACAATAGGAAAGGAGGTTTCTAATGATTGAAGTAATAAAAAGACGTTTTGCCCTTTCAACTAAAGGAGCAAAAGATTTCTGTAAAGGTGTGTTTTTCACTACACTGCTAGATATTGTATTGATGTTGCCGGCGGTATTTGTTTTTCTCTTTCTTGAGGAATATCTTCGTCCGGTGTTTCAGCCTTCGGTTTCGGTGACGCATGGTATTCTCTACTATAGCATACTCGGTATTATCTTTATGATAGTCATGTATATATTTGCGGTATTGCAATATCGTAGCACCTATACCACCGTTTATGATGAGAGCGCGAACCGGCGTATCTCATTGGCGGAAAAACTTCGCAAGTTGCCTCTGGCTTTCTTCGGCGAAAAGAATCTTTCCGACCTTACCGCCACGATTATGGATGACTGCACTGATCTCGAACATACTTTCTCGCATGCGGTTCCCCAGTTGTTTGCTTCCATTATCAGCATTCTGCTTATTACCGTCGGTATGGCATTTTATAACTGGCAGTTGACGATTGCTTTGTTCTGGGTAGTGCCGCTTGCCGCCGCAATTCTTCTTTTCTCGAAGAAGGAAATACAGAAAAGCAATGAAAGTAATTATCTGAACAAGCGAATGGTGACTGAACATATTCAAGAAGGACTTGATACTATTCAGGAGATAAAATCTTATAATCAGGAGAGGGACTATCTGGAGAAATTGGATGCAAGCATCGATACCTATGAAAAGGTACTGACCCGTAATGAACTGGTGCTCGGCATATTGGTAAACGGTTCCCAAAGTGTATTGAAACTCGGCTTGGCAAGCGTCATTATCGTCGGTGCCAATCTCTTGGCTTCGGGGACAATCGATTTGTTTACCTATCTTATATTTATGGTGATCGGCTCGCGTGTATATGCTCCGATCAGCGAGGTGATGAATAATATTGCCGCTTTGTTCTATCTGGATGTGCGTATCAGCAGAATGAATGAGATGGAAGCATTGCCGGTACAGCATGGAACTACCGATTTTACTCCTAAAGGCTATGACATCGAGTTTCAGCAGGTAGACTTTGCTTATGAGCAGGGAAAACAAATATTGAAGAACTTGTCCTTTACTGCCCGACAAGGCGAAAAAACAGCTTTGGTGGGTCCTTCGGGCAGTGGCAAGAGTACGGCAGCCAGGTTGGCAGCACGTTTTTGGGATATTCAGTCGGGAAAGATTACCCTCGGCGGACAGGATATCAGCCGGATTGATCCTGAAACGTTACTGACGAACTATTCCGTTGTTTTTCAGGAAGTAGTTCTTTTTAATGCTTCCATCATGGATAATATCCGTATTGGCAAACGGGATGCTACGGATGAGGAAGTCCGGAGAGTTGCCCGCCTAGCACAATGTGATGAGTTTGTCACTAAAATGCCGCAGGGATATCAGACGATTATCGGTGAGAACGGGGAAACATTGTCAGGTGGTGAGCGGCAGCGTATTTCCATCGCCCGCGCTTTGTTGAAGGATGCTCCAATTGTTTTGCTGGATGAGGCTACTGCTTCGCTCGATGTGGAAAATGAAACCAAGATACAGGCAGGCATATCGGAATTGGTACGTAACAAAACAGTACTGATTATTGCGCACCGTATGCGAACCGTTGCCAATGCCGACAAAATTGTAGTATTGGAGAATGGAAGTGTTGCTGAAATGGGAACACCGGAGGAATTGAAAAAGAAAAATGGTATATTTGCCCGGATGGTGAACAGACAGGTTACAAATATGAATGGATAAATAGCAGTGATACTATGCAGTTTTTGAAGGGAGATATACAAGAGCGAATCTTGAAGGTAGCCGAAGAAGTGTTTCTGGAAAAGGGATACAAGGATGCCTCTATGCGTGAAATAGCTTCGAGGGCAGGGGTGACGGTGAGTAATATCTATCATTATTTCACCAATAAAGATGAGATATTCCGTACGATTCTGAAACCGGTATTGAATGATCTGTATGCTATGATTTATAATCATGATGCCGATCAGATGACAATCGATGTCTTTATGGATTCGGATTACCAGAAAACATCTGTACGGGAATATATCAGATTAGTCTCTGAACATCGTGACCGTTTACGGCTGCTGCTTTTTCAGGCACAAGGTTCTGTTTTGGAGAACTTCCGTTCCGAATATACGGATTTGATGACGCGTACGATTTCTGTCTTTTTTCAAGGAATGAAACAGAAATATCCGCATATCAATATAGCAATAACCAATTTTTTCATTCACTTGAATACGGTATGGTTGTTTGCCTTACTCGAAGAGTTGGTGTTGCATCCTGTGAAGAAGGAGGAGATGGAGAAATTTATAGCGGAGTATATCGTTTTCGAAACGGCTGGTTGGAAAGAGCTCATGAATGCATGAGCTCTCTTACTTTATTCTCTTACTGATATAAAAAAACGTCCGGCTTTCACAAGCCGGACGTCCTTGCCTCTTTTAGAATATGTCATCTATTCATATTCCAAAATGAATACATTATATGGTTTTTTCTAACTTAACAACCAAATAAAAGAAATGCGGGTGAATCACTTCGGCCGATTTCTATGTATTTTTAATGTGGCTACGTAATATAATTATGACTAATGCGAATCAGTAGTTGAAATCACTAGCTGATTCAGTTAGTTAAATTGTTATTATTCAATTAATTATCTCATTTATTTATTTCTTAATCTCCTTGAAAATCAGTATATTAGAAGAATAAAACCACTCATTATTCTAATTATGATTCCCAAGGAGAAAGAGCTAAAACTTATAAAAATATATATGTATATCTGCGATGTTTATCAGTCTTCACTGAAGTTCTACTGTCAGAGGTTCAGTAATAACGCTACACCGATCTTCACTGATCAGGAGCTGCTTACCGTATATCTGTTCTGCGGAGCGTATCAGCGCTATTTTAGCATCAAAGAGATACATACATTCACCAAAGAATATTTGCTTTCCTGGTTCCCTAACCTTCCCTCTTATCAAACATTCAACTATCGGCTGAACCTGATGAGTGAGGCGATTAATGAACTGGTGAAGCATCTCATTACTTTCTTTAAACCAACAGATTGCGATTCTATGATATCACTTATTGACTCCATGCCCATCATTACTTGTGCAGGAAAGAACAAAACCGGAAAAGTGGCTACTGAAATTGCCACTAAAGGATACTGCTCTACAAAGAACATGTATTATTTCGGGCTCAAACTTCACACCTTAGCTTTCCGCAGGGAAGGAACCATTCCATTCCCCGAAATGATCATCTTATCATCGGCAGAGGAGAATGATCTGACTGTTCTTAAAAGAGAAGCCGCTGATAGTCTTATAAACAGATATATATTTGCGGATAAGATATACTCAGACTTCTCGTTCTGGGGAAACAAACAGCAGGAACAAGGGGTAACCATGATGACTCCCGTTAAAGCAATAAAGGGAGAGGAGCCTATTATTACTCAAAGAGAGAAAGCGGGCAGAGACCTGTTTTCAACTGCAGTATCAAAGGTCAGACAACCGATAGAATCTTTTTTCAACTGGCTGAATGAAAAAACAAATATTCAAAGAGCGATGAAAGTCAGATCTACATCTGGACTTTTAGTACATACGATGGGCAAAATTGCCATCGCATTCATTTATCTAATTTTCTAAAACAAGGAATCAGAGTTCAACTACTGATTCGCATGACTAATTAATTTAATTCTGATACTGCAAAGATAGGGGCTTTCCGCTTTTCCCGCAATCCCCTAAAATGGGTATTCTTCTATCGGTTACTAGCTATATATAGTGGTTTAGGAATTTGCATAACTATGCATCCCCCCAAGAACATAATTTACTCCGAAATAGGTCATTAAGACAGTCAGGAAAGCAAGAATCATATAGATATGGAAGAATAGTGGTTTGCGGAAAATGCGCAGGCTTTGTGAATGGAATGCTACTCCATATACCAGGAAAGTGATCAGCGCCCATACTTCTTTCGGGTCCCACGCCCAGTATCTTCCCCAGGAAACGTTTGCCCAAACTGCTCCCAGAAAGATGCCTGCCCCTAAAAAGAACGTAGCAGGGTAGAGTAGCAAACGGCTGACTAGCGTCAACTGTTCTATCCGGTTGTCTTGTACAGCGTCGTTTCCGGAGACATTGTTTTCCGATTCTTTTTTTCGGAGGCATAATGCCAGTATTCCGTTTAGCATGATGAATGCCAATAGGGCATAAGACATCATAATCAATGAAACATGAATACTTAGCCACGGAGAGACGAGCACCGGCATTAATGGGGTGATCTGGGGATTCATCTGTCCCAGATAAGAGACTAACAACGCAAAGCCGGAGAGCAAGAATCCGAATGGAAGTATAAATGAGAATCTTCGATGGAGCAGACAGGCTATCAAGAGGATGCAGAGTGCCATGAACTGCATTGTCTCATAACCGTTGCTAAGAGGAACACGTCCGCCAATATACCAGCGCAGGCAATATCCTGCTAAATGGAATATGAAAGCAAGATAGAGTGCAACAGAAAAGATCGTTCCTGCTGTGCGGGAAATCGTTTTGGCTTTGGGCGAGGGTGTATTTCTTTGCAGGCTGTTATGAAGTAGAAGCATGAAAGACAACACTCCCAATGACAGATTTATCATAAAAAGAATCTTGCTGAACGGAATCCGGTTGTAGAGTAATTCGGCTTTCACTTCCAGTTCGGAGAGAGGTTGCACGCTACCATCAGTGGGTAATGGCTGGATGAATGTTCCTTTTTCCACCATCAGGATCAGTCCCACTTTTTCATCCGTTTCCTGGATGGCTTTGGCGAGTTTGCTACTTTTTCCCTGTTCTTGTTGCCAGGTTTTCTGAAGACGGTAGACTGGACCGTCAAATAAATCGGTCAAGCGTGCATAAGAAGATTCCAAACCGAGTAAATGATGCAGTTCGGGACTTTTGATGTATATCATAGGTTCATTCTTCCATGAATCCGGGTAAAGAATCCAACCGCTTATAACTTGCTCGGGAGTCAATCCTTTATAGTAGATTTTTCCTGTCAGTTTTTTGACGAAGTCTCTTGCCAGTGTATTGAATGGTACTACCCGGTCATGGTAAATAACCTGTTGTTGTGCCAAGCTGTCTGCTTGTATTTTGTTTAATACACGAAGAGGTGTTTGCTGTGCCTGCATTGTTCCTGTCAGGTAGAAAAGGAATAAGATAAATAATCCTCCTTTTTTCAATAGGGGATGATTTAGTAACTTACGAAACTCTCCCTGACGGCAAAATAGTAGTAAAATCATAGAGATGCCCAGTAGAATGTAGCCGCTATAGGTCACTCTTGTACCCCATGGATCATAATTTACTGTCAGCCAACTTCCTTGACCGTCTTCGTCAAATGAGGACTGATAAAATCGGAAGCCTTGTGTAGTAAAGATACGGTTCATTGAGATACATTCGTTGTGCACGGAATCTTTCTGACCGGGAAGTGAATAGCTGATATGACTGACATAATCGGCGGGAGCTTTTGTCCCCGGATAATACTCTACCCGGAAACTATCTAGCTTCATCGTGAATGGCAGATGAATGTTCTTGTCGCCCTGTGGCGAATGAAAGCTGCTTTTTACTGTATCCGGACGTAAATGCATATATCCTTGTTCGCCATAGATAAATGTAATCATGGCCCCCACCAAGATAACGAGGAGGGAGCCATGAAACAGCAAAACGGGAAGTCGCCGCCATAAGGAACGTCGGATGAGGGCAACAACCCCTATTGCAGCAATAACTCCCCACAAACAACAAAACCAGATTGTGTGATATATATTTCTTTCTACAAACTCTGTCCCGTATGCTTGCTCTATGAAAGTGGCTGCGGCAAGTAATCCTATCAGACAGATGTATAAAATGATAAGTAATCTTTTCAACGGCATATCTTTTTAATGATATTAATAGGGAGCGTATTCCTTATTTTCACAGGTTTTTACTCCCATACATTCCATCTCGATCAACCATCCCGGGCGGCATACCGGCGCATGTACAAATACCTTAGGGGTACAAGGAAAACGTTTGTCGTACATTTCTTTGACGATGGTATAATCTGCTATGTCACGCAGATACACGATCATTTGTCCCATATCATCAAATGTACATTCTGCTTCTTTCAGTAAAGCCTTTACATTTTCCCACATCCGCTCTGTCTGTTTACGGATCTCTCCCGGATATACCACCTCGCCTTTATTATTAATACTTGCTGTTCCGGAGATGAATACTTGGCGCCGGTCTCCATAATCTACATACGTGCCACGTTCAAAACTGACACCATACTCATAGGTGGGATTCAAATGTGTTGGCGCATAAAGGAAATGAATTTGTTCGGGTTTGATTCCGCCAACGGCATACGTGTCCATTTGTACAAGTACTTTGGGGTCAGCATGGCGTCCGCCGATACCTGTGCTGGAGATATAGTGTGTCTTTTCCGTCAGGTTCTGGGTAACGAATACTTCGTTACGTGCCTTTACTACTCCGGCATAATTCACATCCACATTCTGTACGAAAAACCAGGTACGAATACAGTTGGCGGCTAGTTTGCAACCTTGTTCAATGAGCTGCATAACATAGTCGTTTAATAGTAGCCGGGTTTGGTATTCGGAGTTGGCTGCCCGATTGAAAGAGCTGCCACCCCAAAGGTGACGGTAGGGTCCATGCTTGACTTCGAAAAGACCATTATGCAGCATTTGTGTCTGTACTTTCGTCTGAAGGTAAATCCATACTGCTACTTTGGTTCCATTCAATGGTGGCTGTTCTACGATAGAAAGTGCGCAATCCGAGCTTTCAGCAGTAAGTGCCAACAAGGTATCTGCCTGATTGGAAGCGTCGCTCAAAAAGTATCGTTTGAAAATGGCGACGGTCCCTTGCAGTTCTTTTTCCCGTAATTGGTAGTATGTATCTATAATGGCGTTTAATTGTTCTTCATAAGTGGATTCCGGCTGGATTGCGTGAATCATTAAATGATACTCGGAAACACCGTCTGCCACTTCGTATTTAAATATTTCTGCTAAAGTCTTTTCTGATTTCAAGGGTTGTTGTTTTTTGCTGTTCATATCAAAAATTTCTGTTACAAGTTAATTGTTTTCGGCTCCTGCTTTGATCCATGTCCGAATCAAAGCGCGAACTTCACGTTGTTCAGCTCCATTGAATATATCGATGTGATTATCGTGCTCTAATACATCTAATAAATAACTGTTGTTTAAATCTCCAGGAGTGACATAATTCTTTCCTTTCGCAGAATGGGGAGCTTTTACATTAATCAGTGATTGATAGGCTTTGGCTGCCGTCAGATCCAAATCTCCGGCTGTTGTTGTACTTCCTCCATGACACATCACACATTTGGCATTGAAAACTTGCGTTTGGATGCGGCTGAATGAAGCCACTTCGATTGTTGTCTCTGGTAAAGTCAGCGATTCATCCGACGCATTTACGGGAAATGACTGATACGCATGCACCAAAGACATTCCGGACGTGATAACGGCTACGGCAATACTACGCGTGTTTCCGTTTAAGTTGTTTAATGTTACAGTTACAGCTTCTGCCTCGCTAGATGGTTCCAGAATGCGCTTAACCAATATGGGAGTAACTCCGTCCTCACCTAAGGAGATTAATGACATATTGTTTTTCTGCGGCCAAGCATCCAGATGGGTGAAATGAAGTGTTACAGTAGCCGTACGTCCACTGTCAATCGTGTCATCCGGATAGATTTTACCTTCATCACAAGCTGAACACAGGTTTAGGCAGGCACAGGTTATCAATAAATAGTTGAGTCTTTTATTCATAGACAGATTCCTCCTCCTATACATTAGAAAGTGAATTGTAACATAGCGGTAACGCTATGGCGTGATAGTCCCACTCCATCATTATCACGATCAGTCTGCGTGTCATGACCGGTTCTGCCCAGATATTGGTACATCATCTGAAGTTTTAAATTAGAACCGACAAAGTAGTAATTGGCTCCGATGGCAGGCATATTCAACAAACCGCCTTCGTCTGTCCCGTTGCGATCGAATATATCATAACGGAGAGCAGCCTGTAATTTAGGAGTTACAAAATAACCGGCCTGTGTATAAGCTCCCCAGTAATTCAGGTCTTTGTCTTTATGCATGATTTCTGTGAAATGCATATTCATGTAATAACCTTCGGCTGCAAAGTAGAAACGGTTCTTTACCATGGCAAACTCTGCACCTATACGCCAATCGCTGCTACTATGATCTTCGGCCTCGGCATTATAAGATGTAGATACACCGAATTGCATTTTATCTTCTTTCAGATTGTTCGGATTACCTTGTGTGGCTGGCATTTCACCTTTGGGCATATATACCAGGCGACCGGAGTAAAGCAGTTGGGGCAGCCATTTATGATCATCACACATTCCTTTGGTTGCCGAATTGACATCAATCCCTGTGCCATTGAAAATACCTAACTGATAATTCCATTTTCCGTTAATCAAACCATGTATCTGAACACCCAGGTCGAAGCCGGTAGCTATGCTCGGCTTCACAGCATTGATGTCATAGGGCATTAATACGCCACCTGCCACGGAACTGGGCAACACCGGAAATAATGTTTCCCCCAGTGTGGTCAGATAGGCATGCATAAACGGCGTTTTAAACTTCCCGACACGAATACGGAATGATTCTTTGAGCGCTACATCAAACCAGGCTTGTTGCAATAAGGCGGCACCGCTTTTTGCCGCATTCAGTGATAAATTGAATGTAACTTTCCCGAATGCCTTGCCTGTAAATCCGAGTATTGCGTTCGGAATAGCAAAACCACTGTTTGCCCAGTTACGTGCATAAAGGCTTTCCAAACCTTGATCGTCATATCGGTTGAAAGAGAGGCTGGTTTGAACTAAGGCATAGGGCTTGAATAAGAAATCACCGGCTTTGGTAGAAAAAGAAAAACCTTTCTTTCCTGCCAGCGAAACAACATCATTCTCTACATATTTATCATCGATTTCTTTTGCATTTGAATCTTGAGCATAAGAGTGGCTGCACAGAAATGCAGTGAGCGCGAGTGCTAGATATTTTTTTTTCATTGTTGTTGCTGATTATATTATAAACTGTTCAAGAATGTTAGTAAGGCTGCGCGATCTTCTTTCGACATGCGGGAGAAAATGGAACGTGAAGCGGCTCCCTCGCCGTCATGCCACATGATGGCTTCTGTCAGGTTACGTGCCCGTCCGTCATGCAGGAAATAGGTATGTCCGTTGACAATTTCCTGCAGGCCGATTCCCCATAATGGAGTAGTACGCCATTCGCAACCGCGTGCCAGGCCGCTAGGGTAATCGTCAGCTAATCCTTGTCCCATGTCGTGTAATAAGAAGTCGGAGTAGGGATGAATGATCTGATTGCCCAGCCAGGGTAGTTGAGTTCCGTTCAGTAATACGCTGCCTCGCGGGCGGGTATGTAAAGTAACGGTATGGCATAAATGGCATTTTGCTTGATAGAACATTTGCTCTCCATGTTTGATGGTTTCGTCATCCACGTTGCGGCGTGCAGGAACTCCCAATGTCTGCATATATAAATCGACATCTTCCATGTCACGGGTCGAAATCTCTACACCTTGGTTGGCAAATCCCATCATTTGTGATTGTCCTTCGCCCACTTCATGTGGAAAACGGTCATTGGTTACCCCCAGATCCGAAGAGAATCCCAGTTCTACTGTTAAATCCTGATGGTTGGCTTTGTTGCCGGATATTCCAATGTCATATTTTCCTTTTTCCGTCACATAATTCAGGCGTCCGCTAATGCCGTATTCGGGATAGTTACTTTGAGCTGCCAACTGTTTCAATTCATCGTGGTTAAGTGCCATCATCTGACCCATGCCGACATGCCGCAAGGGGGCACGTACCGAAATAATCAGATCTTCGGGCTTTATTTCATAATCATACCAATCTGTTATTTCATAATGAGGAGTTATTAATTCATATTCTTCTCCATCGGGAAACTTGAACTTTTCGGTAGTAGTGGTTATCTTTATTTTGCCTTCGGCTTTTACGCCATAAATGGACTGGTCATGTAATACACGGCCATATTCGGGGAAATATCCTCCGGTTTTGCGTGTAATATAAACCAGCATAGATGAAAAGCCTGCACCGGAACCACCTGTGACCCATGCCGGAGTAGTACGTCCTGTGTTTCTATGGCAAGCTCCGCAGGAATAGCCTCCAAAAATAGGTCCTAATCCATTACCGCTGCCTGTACCTACTCCACGAGAATTGTCATACAAACCATCGCCACGATTGAAACGTGTTAATAATTCACCGGTGACCCAGTCTGCATTGGTGTCATAAGCGCCACTTACGGTAGAAAAAATAGTGGAAATACCGGCTGATAATTCCTCCGGTTTTGCTATTTCTCCGTTTGGCTTATAAATAATGCCGTCGAAAGCATCATGATCACAACCTTGCAGGAAGCCTATATTTATCGCAACAAAGAGGATTCTTCCCAATCGCCTTGGGAGTCCTCCTCGTAATGCTTTGATAACCGGCTTTCCTAAAAGAAAGAACTTAGTCATCATAATTAATATTGTTTATTCTCCTGCTAATTTTCCGCGGACTAAAGCCAGACCACTGCATAAAAATGCGCATTGGTTTTGAGCATTCTTAACTTCAGTAGTAGCGCCTAAATTGTTACGGAAGGGGTGAGGTATGTCATTGATTGCTGTGATTGTTTCCTGAATCTGCTTAACAACCATGTCGTTCAATGTCGGGTTCACTTTTTTCATGATAGAGCACAGACTTGCACTGGCAACAGTTCCGTCTAAACTACCATAGTAAGCATTACGGATGCTGTAAATGTTATCAGTATAATCATCTAAAGAGTTCCAGCTATACCAGGATTCTACGGCTAATACACCACCTTCTTTATCTCCGCTGTTCCACTTATCTACCGGATCTCCGATTTTCGTTGCACCTACTTCATTGGCAATTCCTTCTGCACCATTGTCAGAGTTTAGTATCATTGCAACAGATTGTTTGATATTGCTTATAGAGTAAGTTCCGTTAGGTGCTTTCATTGCATCTTTATAGGCACCGTTCTCCAGATTTTTACCTTCTGTCCAACCTTTTAACAAAAGCTCTGTGTCTTTTGACATACGTCCGACAACAGCCTTGAGGTATCCTATTTTATTAGCATCCAGGTCTGTGATTTTTTTTGCTTCACCATCCTCAAACAATAAATATTCGGCAGTATGGAAACCACGCAAGTTCTGTGGTGCATCGGCTGGTGCATCATCACCGTCGTCTACGTCTCCTCCGACAGCGTCTTCCCAATTTCCGGACTGTAGAATTGCATCAATACCTCCTTTATCCAAAGGCCAGCTATCCAGACTAGGATCGAGCTTATTCAAATCTGCCGGACCATATAGAAAAGCTTCACTTTTTTCCCAGGGTTTACGTGCTGCAACCCAAGCGTCTGCTGCATTGGCTACATCATTATCACTGGAGGACGTTGATAACTTTTGTACTGCCGTGTTTAATGCGGTTACTTTATTGTACATATCTTGATAAGTAGGAATCACTACATCATCTACATACGTTGCAACCGCAGCCTTTAATTCATCATCTGTTGCAGTGCCACTGTCCGGGGTATTAAAACCCGCAAATGGGTTGGGTGAAACATCTTCTTTTTTAGAATCTTCACTACAAGAGGTCATCGCCATACATACTCCCATTGCCATTATAGGCAGAAATTTCCATGTTTTCATTTTCATTGCTATTAAAAATTATATTTATTTTTTGATAAACCAACCAATATAGGCTATGCCTACAGAGACTAAGTTTTCGTCATTATATTTTCCACCTCCTATGGAGCGGTGGGTGTAGTCTGCTTTAATTACTAGATTGGGTAGAGCGTAGTAATTCAATCCAGCTGTTACGGCTGATACCTGAAAACGTTTGTCGGCCAACAAACCTGTGTTAGCTTCTGCCTTTTCCATCGGATTGTAATATTCATAACGAATAAAAGGATAGATACGGGGAGCTTTAGAATGGAAGAAAGAACCTATATTATATCCTGCTTCACCCCCGTAGCTGACTGCATTTTGTGCTACTGTTGTGTTAGGGTAACCGGAAGCTGCTGAAGAACTGTTGTTGATTGTGGTTAAAGCTCCGCTCGCTCCTAGGTTTCCATAAACGGCATTTCCGCGTACAATCAGGTTGTTATTAAAGCCTTTGTATTGCAAATCACCGGTTACAATGGTTACCGGAAATTTATAACCTGTATTTCTCCAAGGCTTAGTTCCGTTCTTTGCTGTCTGGTTATAATAGAAAGAAGCACCTACTCTTAATCCTTTTACCCCATGGTAGTTTACGCGGGCTACAAAAGCCGGACTGGTGAAATTGTTGACTTCGAATGCTCCTTGTCTGCCGTTTTTTATCCAGTCTTCGCTGCGGAATCCTTGTGGATCAAGCCCATTGACTAATTGAAGTTCATAATCAAACCGTCCAATTTCACCGAATACGGCGATACCTGTTTCATGCCAGGTGGAAGGCAATATCGTTGTTTCACCTTCCGGGCGGTAAACTCCAAAGAAATTAATAGGCTCATGATGGTTGTTGGTCAATCCTACCGGTACAATCATGTGTCCGAAACGCAGATTGATGTGCTTATTAATGAGACGGGTGATATGAAATTGTTCCAAAGCTACTTCACCGCCTTTTTCAATCTCTGTTTCATATTCGCCGTTCTCTTCAAACCATTCAATTTCGCGAGCAGATCCCGTACCTCCGTATTCAAATTCGATTTCGGTACTCAATACCCATTTGGAGGAGAATTTATAATCAAAGGCTAATACAAAACGTGGAATGGAAATCTCTCCACGATTAAGTTTACCGGAACCATTGGGAGTAAAACGATTGAAATTATAATCTTTATAGCTCGCCGCCATTTCTCCATACCCTCCGAAACGGAATTTAGTATATTCTTCTGTGGAAGAAGTTTTACGGTTTTTAGACTTTTCTTTAGTTTCCTGTGCCGGAAGTGTGAGAGAATGTAGGAAACAAAGAATAATGATTGCAGTTATTTTTCTCATTTTTTTAATAATTTTATCGGCTGCAAAGTTATATGAGGTTAAAAGATATGGCAATACCCAATACTAGGCATAGTAATTTCTAAAATTCAGTATATGTAGGTAATTTTGAGTGCTTGAGAAGATAAAACCTGTTATTTTGGTAAAATAAAAGAATAAAGGTGTATGCCAGCCGAATAAATTTTGCTGATATACACCTTTGTCTATGATCCGTTTGTAGAGTAGGCCGGATTTACTCGATTGTGATGTTTTTATTCCAAGTAATTCCACTAATGTCGGTCAATATTAATTCATACTGGCCTTCGGGAAGATTTTGCAAATTGTTATCTCTAATTGCCAAAGTAGCTTTGCTGCCCAATGGGATGATAAGGCTATGTTTACCAGGGACTACCTTAGCTATATAATCATTCTTTATATTAGTGAGAGGGAATAATGCAAGGTCTTCTCCATTCTTTTGAAGTATCACTTTTCCACTTGTGTCTTTAAGAGTAATGCCAATAAGAAATGAGCCGTATACATCGGCACCCTCAACACGATATACTTTAAAAGACAGGGCTCCGTTATTGACATTTGCATCTGATATCTCAATTTTGGGTTTTACTGATTTGTTATGTAGTGGTCCCCATACGCCATTATGAAAAACCTGGTTGGTATATAGGGTGAGTATGAACAATATGGCTGCACCGCCGATTGCTACTTTACTGAATCGCTTGATAGACAATGGAAGTTCGCCGGAAGTAACCCATACCAGCCATTTATTTTTGGATAGTTGGGGCTGTAGCAGATAATCCAAAGAGTATTTTCCGCCGCCGGACAGGAAAATGGTGAATCCTGCGGATACGCCTAAAATACCTATTTGCCATTCATCAAGACAGGTTGTTCCTAACCAGCCGGAACCCAACAGAATGCCGAATGCAAGACTGAATACGCCGATACTCATTAATCTGGTAAAGAAACCAAGCATATAGAGTAATCCGACAACACCTTCAATGATAGTAAAGATAACCATCGCCCACCAAAGTAAATCGGGGGTGCTGACGAGATATTCGATGATGGGTTTGATTCCTATGGAATTAGGTAGGAAATGATTGAACTTCTCTCCAATGTATCCGGTAGAATCCGGGATAAGTTTGTTTTCGAGGACGAGTCTCCGCCAAAAGGCTGAAAAATAAGTCCAACCAACAATAAGTCGTAATGAAAGGGTGAAAATACCGGCCAGTGTATAGGCGGTAAGTTGTTCTTGTTGCTGCTTCATTGCAATGTTTGATTTTGTTATAATTGAGTGAATCGTTTCTTATACAACAAGTTTCCATTGGAAAATGTTTTAATGGATACCTATTTTTAAAGAAACGATTCCACTCAAGACAAACTACATACAAACAAAGCTAAACTTATGCTAAGGTTATCGCTTAAACTGCCATCTTTATACCTTCTTTTTTACTGCAATATCGTTTGCATTGCTGGCATAGGTCATATCCCAGCATGGCTCCTAAAATAAAATCTTCTTCGGCAGTCAGTTGATTTAAAGGATGGATGATGATGTGCCGCATGGCTTCCATACATTCTGCCTTTCCAAAAAACAGGTTGATTTTATTGGTACCTACTTCCTGTATCATATAACTGATCTTTTGATTTTTCAATCGGCGGATGGCAAATTCTTCGTGCTCTTTACTCATTGTGTAAAGTACCATGTTGCGTACGCCTTTCTTAAACTCATAAATATGATTAAGAAAAATTCGGATTTCGCCGGGGATGATTCTTTCAGTTGCCATGATGCAAAGTATTCTTTTTATGTTAAGGTAAAATTAGCTAATTTCTTGTTTCACTTGTTCAGCCCATGCGTTGATACGTTCGTCTGTTTTGCTATCTTCGTTGACTTCGTCAAGCGGAAGGCCTACAAACTTGCCGTCTACAACAGCGATAGAAGAGTCGAATGTGTAACCTGCGGTGTCTGTTGCTCCACAGAATTTACAATGGGTATCTTTCAAGTCTTCATAAAGAATGCCTATTGCGTCACAGAAGGTGTCGCTATACGAGTCAGAATCGCCACAACCGAACAGGGCTACAGACTTATGAGATAAATCACATTTCTTTAAAACTTTTACTCCATCGTACCAGTCGTCCTGAAGTTCGCCTGCTCCCCAAGTGGAAGAGCCGAGCACCAATACGTCATATTCATTGACTAATGCCTCTGTTAGCTTGGATACATCAAATACATCTGCCGATGGTACATCTAATTTCTCTGCAATTCGACGGGCAAGGTCTTCTGTTGTTCCGGTTGTGGAACCATAAAATACACCAATTTTATTCATCTTTGATTCGTTTTTAAATGTAACGCTGCAAAGATAGAGGGGCTTGAAGAAATAGGAAATCCCCATTTATAATGGAAGATTTGTCTCATTCTCATTATAAATGGGGATATATGGAATAAAAATAGTCGATATTGTTAATGGTGGAATAGGCGGATGCCTGTAAATGCCATTGCCATATTATATTTGTCGCAAGTTCCAATCACATGGTCATCACGTACGGAACCACCCGGTTGTGCAATGTAGCTGACACCGCTTTTATGCGCGCGTTCTATATTATCTCCGAATGGGAAGAAAGCGTCCGATCCTAAAGCTACACCTGTCATCATATTCAGCCATGCCCGTTTTTCTTCACGTGTCAGCACTTCCGGCTTTTCTGTGAAGAACTGCTGCCAAACGCCGTCTGCCAATACATTGTCATAATCCTCCGAGATGTAAACGTCGATAGTGTTGTCACGATCTGCACGACGGATTTTTTCAATCCATGGCAAGTTCATCACTTTCGGATGTTGGCGTAAATACCAGATATCTGCTTTATTTCCTGCCAGACGCGTACAGTGGATGCGTGACTGTTGGCCTGCGCCAATACCGATTGCCTGCCCGTCTTTGGCATAACACACCGAATTGGATTGCGTATATTTTAAAGTGATTAAGGCAATGATTAAGTCGCGTTTCGCATCAGCCGGAATTTCCTTATTCTGCGTAGGCATCTCTTTCAAAAGACTCTCATCGATCTTTAATTCGTTTCTTCCCTGTTCGAAAGTCACTCCGAATACATCTTTGTGTTCGATAGGAGCCGGGCGGTATGCAGGATCTATCTTTATTACATTATAGGTTCCTTTTCTTTTATTCTTCAGAATCTCCAGTGCTTCGGGAGTATAGTCAGGAGCAATGACGCCGTCGGATACTTCACGGTTGATGATGCGTGCTGTTTCTTCATCACAGGTGTCGGACAATGCGATAAAGTCTCCGTAAGATGACATACGGTCTGCGCCACGTGCGCGGGCGTATGCTGTAGCTAATGGAGACAGTTTCATGTCGTCCACAAAATAAATCTTTTTCAGCGTGTCGCTCATTTCTACCGCAACAGCAGCACCTGCAGGGCTGACATGTTTAAAAGAAGCGGCAGCCGGCAGTCCGGTAGCCTCTTTCAGTTCTTTCACTAATTGCCAACTGTTGAACGCATCCAACAAATTGATATAACCGGGACGTCCGTTCAATACTTCGATGGGGAGTTCTCCTTCTTTCATGAAGATACGGGCAGGCTTTTGATTGGGGTTGCAGCCGTATTTCAGCTCGAGTTCGTTTGCCATTTTATTAAATATAAAATTATGAGTTACTAATTACAAATAGATAGCGACAAAATTACTAAAAAAAGACTAGCTTGCCTAAAGTTGTGCCACAAAATAGTAGCGTATAATTAGTATTTGCCAATAAATGATGATTTAAAATACCTATAAATGATGATTGCATTTCAGCAAAATATTCCGTTTCTTTGTACTCTCTAATATACATAGGTATGATGGATAATTTACAGAAATACAAGCCGACTGATAAGATGATCGATCTCATCAGCGATAATTATTCTTTGTTGCAAGTGATGAGTCGTTTTGGGCTTTCATTGGGGTTTGGTGACAAAACAGTCAAAGAAGTTTGTGAACTAAATGGAGTGGACTGTCGGACTTTTCTGATTGTAGTCAACTTTATGGCTGAAGGCTTTTCCCGGCTCGATGGGGATAAAGATGATATTTCCATACCTGCATTGATTGATTATCTGCGGCAGGCACATATTTATTTTCTTGATTTTTCTCTTCCGGCTATTCGTCGTAAATTGATCGAGGCAATTGATTGTTCGCAGGACGATGTAGCTTTTCTTATTCTCAAGTTTTTTGATGAATATACACGAGAAGTGCGTAAGCACATGGATTATGAAGAGAAAACCGTCTTTAAGTATGTCGATTCATTGATTAAGGGAAATGCTCCCAAAAACTATCAGATCAGTACCTTTTCCAAACATCACGATCAGGTAGGGGAGAAGTTGACAGAACTAAAAAATATCATTATAAAATATTGCCCTGCCAAAGCAAATGAGAATCTTCTGAACGCGGCTCTTTTCGACATATATGCTTGTGAAGCCGGACTGGAATCTCATTGCAAGGTTGAGGACTATATTTTTGTTCCTGCTATTCTGAATTTGGAAAGGAGGATTAGGGAAAATGAAAAATAACGAAGTTGTTCGAATAGCTATTGCAGAGACCTCTGTAATTATTCGTGGTGGGTTGACTGCTGCATTGAAGCGTCTTTCTAACGTAAAAGTGCAACCAATAGAATTGTTGTCTGTTGAAGCTTTGCACGATTGCGTCCGGACGCAATGTCCCGAGATGTTGATTGTCAATCCTGCTTTTGGTGATTACTTTGATGTAGCTAAGTTTCGAGAAGAAATATCTGGTAAAAGGATACGTTTAATAGCGTTGGTTACTTCTTTTGTAGATGCTTCATTATTGGGTAAGTATGATGAGTCTATTTCAATATTCGATGATTTGGAAACTCTTTCTAAGAAAATTGCGGGTTTGCTGAATGTGGTTTCTGAAGAAGAAGGGATGGATAATCAGGATACGCTTAGCCAGCGGGAAAAGGAAATCGTTATCTGTGTGGTGAAGGGAATGACAAATAAGGAAATAGCGGAAAAGCTTTTTTTGTCGATTCATACGGTGATTACACACCGGAGAAATATTAGCAAAAAATTGCAAATACATAGTGCTGCCGGTTTGACTATCTATGCTATTGTAAATAAGCTGGTTGCATTGAGCGATGTGAAAGACTTATAGCCTGCGGAAGTGTTATAAAATATAAAACCGTTTGCGCACACGAAAAATATTCGTACCTTTGCAAAGCAGTTGAGAAATTGCTGTTAGTTTATAAGGTAAAAGAAAATATTAAATAGAGGTATTAGATTAGACAGTTTAAGGTATTAAAAGTTTTTTAGTTTAGTTCAATAGGATAAGTTTTTAATAGAAGGTAAAAGGATAACAATAGGTAAGACGTTTTTAGGTAAAAAGAAGATTAGTTTTCAGGAAATTTGAGGTACTATGGAAAAGCCTTTAGGCTTTTCTGATGCGGTGGCGAGTGGTTCTATAAAAAGAATTAGCTCGTTTTTTTTATTTATATGGGATTTAAGTCTGTCGCATTGTTATGGGTTAAACAGAGAGTATTATTAGTATAGACTATATAGTAGGTTTAAGGGTCCATGCAAGCGAAAAAATAGTGACGGTATATGACAACGATACCGTTGCTATCCCGGACATATACCGTCACTATCCTTGCCGGATAGCGTCACTATTTTGTAGACGAAAACTTATCGATGAATAGGGTTGCTTGATCTTGCAGGTTAGGAGGGTAATAAAAAACAAAATCCCGACGAAATCGCTTCGGCAGGATTCTATTTCATTTTTTACTTAAATGTGGCTACGTAATAAAATTATGACTAATTAATTCAATTCTGATACTGCAAAGATAGTTCGTTTCAGTATGAGTCACAATCACCTTTATGAGGTATATTATGTAGTAGTTCTCACTATTTATGGTTAGTGGCAGGCGTTTTCTCTACTTTCTTCCACTCTTTAGTCTCGAAATCGTATGCTTTTATGATTCTTGCAGGGCATCCGGCGCATATTGAATAAGGTGGAACGGAATGACTGACTACGCTTCCGGCAGCCACTACGCAATGTCTTCCTAAGGTTACTCCCGGTAGAATGACCGAATTGGCGCCTACCCATACATCATCCTCAATGACAACAGGCAGTGTGCTGACTCCTTGTTCATCAATCATCTTTTCCGCATCCTGGTAATTGTGGTTGAGTCCTGTGACTGTTACATTCTGTGCCAGATTGACGTGGTTGCCGATATGAACCGGACCTATGATTGTATTTCTTAATCCGATGCGTGTATAATCTCCGATTGTTAAGTCGCCAACTGCATTGTTCAGACAGGAGAAATCTTCGACAACAGAATATTTTCCCAAGAAGAACCGGTTGAAAGGAGGGAGGTCTTTGCGGACACTCCGGTAGATGACAGAACCCTTTCCACGTTTCAGGTATATGAAATCGAAGAGCCGTATCCACCAGTTGGGGCGAGTTTTAACGGGATGCATGATGAAACGATGCACAGCCTGTTTCAAGCCGGGGTTTTCTTTAATTCGTTGTTTAAGTGTTTTTTTCTCCATATTGAATGTTTTTTCTTCTTTTTGTCTTCTACCAGATAATCAGGGATTGCCAGGCTGTAAGTGATTAATAGACCGAAGAGTGCGATCCACCATCCGAATGATAAGGTCCAATTGTATACGGTTATCAACGAAGCCCAAACGCTTACGATGATACATAATTTAAGTGGAGAAGGTGTCAATTGTTGTACGATCCGGTTGCAGAAACTCCAGTTTCCCTCAAATATGGAAGGGAGCAAGTAGGAAGTCGTTTTCCGGATACGTTTCCGATAAGGGCAGACCGGAGCGGATTGGCAGTATACAATTACGTCCGGCAGGTAATCAATGTATATATTCTGCCGGAATAACTTTCGCTCAATATTGGTTTTGGAACTTTTCATGTTCTTTTGCAGCCATTTCAGATCGATTGCCATATTAGTTCCCAGCAAATGGGAGGATAGTCCGAATTGTGTATTACCGGCTCTGCAAAGGCTGTTTTTTATTTCTTCACGTATAGCACGGAAGCGATTACGGAAACCTTTGCGGTTTTCTATTACCGTATGTAGCTGGATGGCTTGTATACCGGCATCGTATGCATTGTATATTTTGTCCAGAAATTGCGGAGATAAAGCAGAGGCTGTATGGGACAGAAAGAGAACCAGATCGTAATGCTCCTGGTCTAAACTGTTGATTGCCTGATGCAGATCGCTGTATGTGATAAACTCGTATGATTCTTCTTTATATATTTCCGGAAGAAGGCTTCCTTCCGGAACGAGAATAGCGCAACGATATGTTTTTTGAGCTTTAGGATAAGTGATATGTTTGAAATGTGAAGCTACGGCCATCACAAAGAGGTATAGCAGCAAAAGCCCTGTACAAAAGAATATCAGATCATCTATTATGTAGATATAAGAGTCTATCATCTGAAAGGAGATTATACGTTCTCTTTTTGAATGAATGCAGTAACTGTTTTCAGAATAATCTTTATATCCAGCCAGAAAGAGAATGTCTTTGCATAGGTGATATCTAACTGCTTGCGTTCTTCGGCAGAAAGTTTACCGGCTTCGCCTCTTTTCTCTACCTGCCATAAACCGGTCAATCCGGCCGGCCCCATGAAACGGTCGATGTGCTCATCGCTTGTCAGCAATTCGGCTTCGTAGAGTGGGAGAGGACGGTTGCCTACTATTGACATATCCCCCTTTAAAATATTAATAAGCTGGGGTAATTCGTCAATACTATATTTACGGATAATGCGTCCTATCTTTGTTATTCTCGGGTCATTTTCCAATTTAACGAAAGCATTGCTTTTTTCTTTGGACTTCTTGTTGATGTAGTCTTCTTCGGAGATTACGAAATCGTCCGATATCAGGAGGATTTCTTCTTCGTCGGCTTCTTCATTAATATCCGGTTCCAGTTCTTCCCCCCAAATATCCTCATCTTCCTGTTGATACTGGTTAAGAGCATTGAAATCCTTTAAATGCTTGTCGGCATCAGTGTACATCGAACGGAATTTAAGGAAGTCGAATATCTGATAGTTACTTCCTACTCGCTTGGATTTGTAGATAATGGGGCCCTTGCTTTCTAACCGGATAGCTAATGCAGTAAATATTAGGAGAGGAGAAAGGCATAATATCGCCATTCCCGAAAAGAATATATCAAAAGTTCGTTTCCATAAAGGCAATCGGAAAGCATTAATATTTTGTGTTTTAAGCTGAAGTGCCTTTATTTTCTGATCTTTTCTTCGTTTAAGGAAAGTCGATAAGTCCTTTAAAGCCTCTTGGCTCGTTTCATATTTGATTGTATTGTTAATGCCGGCTTTAAGATATTCGGATGCTTCTTCCTTAGACAAGGAATCGATGACGAGTATCATATAAAGTCCCGGATATTTTTTGCGCATGTATTGGATATCTGCAATATCTTGGGATAAGTTCACCTGTTCGAAAAATAGGGCTGCGTCATATTTTTCGCGTATTTTCTCCAATACTTTGACAGCTTTGCTACAATTGGACGCAGCATAGAATACCCCAATACTTAGTCGGGAGAGTAGTTCTATTGTTTTGCTATCTCTGCCTATATAAACAAAATATTGCATGTGTAGAAGACCCGGTATTAGTCAATAATCTTTTTGATTCGGATTTTGAGTTCCAATGGGTTGAATGGTTTCAGGATATAGTCTTCTGCTCCCTCTTCCAGTAGTCTGATTCTTTCCGTTGTACTTTCTTCGCTGGATAACATAACGATAGGAATTGATTTGAATAATTCATTGTTCTTCATGTATCTTAAAAATTCATCACCCATCATAAGAGGCATACGAATGTCTGAAATAATGAGGTCAGGTACATTGCCTTCATTAAGCCATTCTATTGCTTTGATGGGATCTTCCAAATAGGTAAAATCATACTCTTTTCCTAGATACACACCGGCCACTTTTCCGATTGTCGATTTATCGTCGACTAGTAATATTTTTTTCTTCATACGAATAGACCTTTCTATCGCTTGCTTTGTTATTTGATTTATTGATTGAGATTGTTGTCACATTATATTTGTGATACACTGCAAATATAGATATTATTTTAGAATAATCTCCATTCTGGAGAGTAAAATTCGTGATATATGTTTTTTTTCTATTAATTGCGACTAACAGTATCTTGATGAAAAAACACGGATTTCAACTTTCATGAAATCCGTGTTGATGATTGACTGTTTGGCTTATTTATAGACTCTTGATGAATCAAAAGTTTTCCACCATTCTTCATTCTTAGTACCGCCACTTGTTACCCAACTTTCGAACAGCGAGTAAGCAGATTTGATATTCACATATTCCAAAGGCCATTTGAAGTCTGTCGGAACCATGATTCCCCATGCCAGGTTGTCTTTACTGATGTAATATCTTTTGCGGGAAGTAGAGCTATCGTCGTTGTTGCCTCCGAACAAGTCGGTATTTGCTAACTTAGTGGGTTGGTAACCGACGATATGGATCTCTTTACGTTGGTTTCTGTTTCCTTCTACGAAGATGAACACATTCAGTTTGTTGATATTAAGCTCATCCACAGAAATAGGGTTGCTGAACTTGATTGTGAAACTGATATTTTTAGGATTCGTATTGGCAGAATGATCTTTAATGGTATTAATCTGTTCGTAACGGTCTCTTCCCAATGCGTTGTGAGCATCGTCAAATAATGGGATAACAGCATAGTCCTGGCCGTTCTCAATCTTATTACTATTCACATTAAAGTTTTTAGCAAGAGAGTTATCACTGAACACCACCGGTTGCGTGATAGCACTGGCAGGAATACCGTCCAGCATGATAGCAGCTCCGATGCTCTTCGTAGCTCCGGCAGCCGATAAATCAAGACTTAGCGTGAACTCTTCTGCCTTATTATCCTTGTTGATGGAAATCTTTCTTTCTTTGATAATCAAAACAAGGTCGTTCATATCGTAATCTCCATATAAAGGCCACTGGTCTTCAAATAGATAAGCGTAATTACGAGTATCATCCATGATGATCGGGAATTTAGGATCTTCTGGTTCTTCTCCTTCATTTCCATTATTCTTAGTACCCGTGCAGACATCTATCACGACTTTGGATTCTCCCATTCTAGTGAAGTATGCGCCATTTTGTACATGGAAGTTGTTCCAATATGGGCTTTTTTCAACATGATTATCACATTCAATAACTAAATTTCCGTCATACGTAAAACCTTGTCCGGTTATAACCGGAGATTTTATCATAGAAGTATTTTCGCCTTTTCCGTAAAATTTAGCATGAGCCGTATTCATGTAAATACTTGTAGTTGCATCCAGCATAGAACCATTGCTCAAGTTGACTGTCCCATTAACAAACTCCATCGTAGGAGCTTTTAAATATCCTTGGGTAAAGTTGAATGTTGCTCCGTTTGCATAGAAAGAAGTTGTGGCTTCCAGGCTGCAAGCATTGTTGAATGTTGTATTGATGAGGCTGATGGTTGTAAATCTCATGATGTTGTTATTGGTAGCAACAGCATTAGAATTTGCAATTAATTTCTCTCCATAAATCTCTCCGTTATTTTCCAATGAGAAATTAGCTGGCAGATTTAATTCATCTTCCAGCTCTATCTTATTGTCATTCACAATTTTTGTGTTAGAGTTGATCGAGATATTTTTGCTGGTTATGGTTCCTTTGTTGTAGAGTGTTGCACCGGAATGTAGAGTCATGGTGTTTGTCACAGCCAGTGTCCCCCAGTTTCTTAATGCAGCAGGCGCTCCATTGGTGAATGATACATCGTCTGCGTTTACTTCTCCTTTTTCCATGATAGTCAGCATGGAGTTTCTGATGAACGTCATGGTTCCTGATGCATTAATCTTTGCATTGTTCATCACAATGATTTCAATTCCGTTCTGGAATTGGAAAGTTGCAGGAATAGTCCATTGGGCATCTACATAAACTCTGGTTGCAATATCACCGTCATATCCGTCAAATTTGAATATACCATTATAGTCAGAGGTGATTTTGTAATTAGCATTACGCAGTAAAGTAGTTCCTGTCATTTCTGTAACTTCCTTAGCGTCAGCTGGTATGGAAGAATAATCCGGTTTTTCAAATGCGAGATTTCTTGTAGCGACACCACGACTCATTAATGCTCTATTCTGTGCTGCAGATTCTGCATAATAGAGCTTACAGGTAATATTATTGCTGTTTTCCGGCACATCGAACTGATATACCTGTTCACGTCCTCTTGGGTCGGTTTGTTTCACGTAAATACCCTTTTGAGTGGGGAGCAGGCTGACAGCAGCTGTAAATTTAAAGTTGTTTTCTTTGTTAGCTGTCCTTGTAGCGAGTACGGAAGCATTTTCGTTAGTCAAAGGATCTTCTGCATATATTTCAATTAAATAAGCAAATTGCCCTCCTTCTTCATCTTTCACTTCGACTGAAACATTTTTAGTGGTTATCATGTTCCAATTGATATCATCGGGAGCAGCAAAGCCGTCTCCCATCGGGTTAGGTGTTTCATAAGACGGATCATAGAGATCCTTTCCGGAGTCCACACAACTAAACATAGTACCTGCCATTGCTATTGCAATAATGGGCACAAATTGAACTGTTTTCTTCATCATAATGTATTATTGCTTGATTGTTTGTAACCAAATCCATCACAAAAATAACTGCATATCTTTTATTGGAAATGTTTTTTCTGTTATTTTATAGAGTGAAAACAACTATACTTCTGTTTTGGTTCTTCTTTGGCTCGTTTAGGTTTGATGAAGTCTCGATGATGGTGAAGAGAAATCCCTTGATTTTCACTTTTATAAGACTGCTCTGCTTAAAATGAAAATCAAAGGATTATATTAAGTGTATTTAATTTAAGACTTAGTAATTTCTCCTATTAAGCAGGAATTCATTTTATATCGGATATCCTTGTTGGGTAATCCATGTCCCAATAAAAACATGAGCTTGGTTATGGCACATTCGGGAGTACTGTCATATCCGCTGATTACACCTGCTTCCAAAAGGTGCATTCCTGTTTCATAACGTCCCATCTCTACTGCTCCGGAGGCACATTGTGTGATGTTGACAATGATAATTCCGCGATCGGTAGCTTCCTTTAGTTGGCGGATGAACCATTCCTTTTGCGGGGCATTTCCCGAACCGAAGGTTTTCATGACAACTGCCTTCAATCCGGGAACATGAAGCAGAGAAGTTACGATACTCTCCTGAATACCAGGGAAGAGAGTCAAAATAACTACATTGGTGTCAAATAGATAATGCGGCTTTAATGGTTTTGTCGGATCTGGTTTCCGGATAAGATGGGGTTCATATTTGATGTGGATACCTACCCGTGCCAAGGGTGGATAATTGAAAGAGCGGAAAGCGTTAAAATTCTCCGCATTAATTTTGGTAGTACGGTTGCCACGCATCAAATGATTTTCAAAGAAAATACATACTTCAGGAACAATGGCCGTATCATCCGGGTTTTTGGCAGCTGCGATCTCAATGGCTGTGATGAGATTTTCTTTTCCGTCTGTGCGCAAAGTTCCGATTGGTAGCTGGGAACCGGTGAGAATGACGGGCTTGCTTAGGTTTTCGAGCATAAAGCTTAATGCAGAGGCTGTGTAAGCCATCGTATCTGTTCCGTGAAGGATGACAAAACCATCAAAATAATCATAATTGTAATTGATAATCTTTACTAGCTTTGCCCAGTAAGCAGGTTCCATATCCGAAGAGTCGAGAGGGGGATCAAATTGGTAGGAAGAGATGCGGTAGTTGAATCTTTTTAGTTCGGGTACATGCTTAAGCAAATGATCGAAGTTGAAGTTTTCTAAGGCACCTGTTTCCGGATTCTCTATCATTCCGATAGTTCCACCCGTGTAAATTAACAAAACGGAAGGGGTTTCTGCTCTCATAATTGTTGAATTACTGTTAAAACGCTGGCAAAGATAGGAAAAAATAGTGATTTATGATTTATGAATTATGATTTATGAGTTTTCGAATGATTTTGTAGATTTATCATTCATGTGAACCTCCCTCACGTCCCTCACACTTGATTAATTTATTAGAATTACCAATGACCTGGATTCAACTGCTGATTCGCATAAATCATAATTCATAAATTATAAATCATAAATCATTTCACCGCTTCTTTTAATTTAAGGATGGCTTTTTCCGGGTCTTTTTCTTCTTCGAGCAGAGTAACGAACTTACTGCCGATGATAGCTCCGGAAGCGTGTTCGCAAGCTGCCTGGAACGTCGCTTTATTGGAGATGCCAAATCCTATCATCAACGGATTGTTCAGATGCATATCTTTTATTTTCTTGAAGTATGCCTGTTTTTGTTCGTTGAAATTCTGTTGTGCTCCGGTAGTTGCTGCTGATGAAACCATGTAAATGAATCCGTCGGTATGTGTATCTATTTCGCGTACCCGTTCTTCGCTGGTCTCCGGTGTGATGAGCATAATCACTTTGATGTTGTAGCGCTCGGCAATGATACGATAATGTTCTTGATAATCACGGAAAGGGAGATCGGGGATGATAACACCATCAATACCACATTCCACGCATTTACGGCAGAAGTTTTCAAATCCGAATTGCATGATTGGATTTAAGTACCCCATGAATACAAGTGGTATTTTTACGTCCTTGCGAATATCCCGCAATTGTTCAAAAAGAAGTTTTAAAGACATGCCGTTGCGCAATGCTTGGGTAGCGGCATTCTGGATAACAATGCCGTCTGCCATCGGATCACTGAAAGGAATACCGATTTCAATCATGCTTACTCCATGTTTTTCGAGTGTGCGGATTACATTGGCAGTACCATCTAAAGTGGGGGTGCCGGCACAAAAATAAATAGAAAGTATGTCTTTCTTGTTGCTATTGAAAAGTTGATTAATTCTATTCATGACGTTGGAATTTTAAAGTGATGATTTTAATTCGTTTAAAAATGTCCGGATACGCTCCGGATCTTTTTCTCCCGGTTTGGTTTCGAAACGGCTGTTGAGATCATATCCGGCAAGCCGGGGATGCTTGAATTCTTTCAGGGCATTGGCACTGTATGAGTTGATACCTCCGCTCAAAAGGAAAGGTACATCTCCGTTATATGTGTGTAATATGCTCCAATCAAATTGATTTCCCGAACCACCATATTGCTCGCATTTGGTATCGAACAGAAAAAGATCACAGACTTTTTCGTAGTCATACACCTTTTTCAAGTCTTTGGGGCGGTCTACAGAAAAGGCCTTGATGATTTTCAATCCGGTAGAATGTAAAGACCGGCAGTATTCCGGTGATTCATTTCCGTGGAGTTGCACATCATTCAGTCCGAAACGATCTGCATACATGCTGACCACTTGCTTGTCTTCATTGACGAAGACGCCGACACGCCGGGCATGAGTGGGCAGGTAAGCCGGAAGCTCGTAGACACATCGGGGAGATTTAGGATAAAAGATGAATCCCAGCATATCTATGCCTTCGATAGACTCTACGTCCTGTATGTTTTCAGCTTTTCGCATACCGCATACTTTGATAATTTTTCCGTTAATCATAGGGCTGTCCGTTTTGAATAATTAGTTTATTGAATGGCTTGTAGGAAATTCTGTAAAGTTTCTCCCGGTCGCTGTGTTTTCATAAATGTTTCGCCGATCAGGAATCCCCGGAATCCGGCTGCCCGGAGGCGTTTAACTATTTCCGGATCGGAGATGCCGCTTTCAGATACCAGTACCGAATCTTGAGGAAGTTGTCCGGCCAGGCGGAAAGAGTTTTCTACATCGGTGAAGAAAGTACCCAGATTACGGTTGTTGATACCTACCATATCTATTCCTTTGTTGATGTACGCCAGTTCTTCGGAACTATGAATCTCTAGTAGGACCTCCATACCTAATTCATGAGCTTTCTCTGCCAGTTCATTGCACTTTTCCGGTTCCAGTGCGGCTGCGATAAGAAGTACGGCATCTGCACCAACAATTTTAGCTTGGTAAAGCTGGTATTCGTCAATGATGAAGTCCTTTCTAAGAATGGGAATTTCCACCAAAGGGCGTGCGGCGCGGATATCTTTCAGGCTTCCTCCGAAAAACTTCTCATCAGTAAGGATGGAAAGGGCGGAGGCACCTGCCGCTGCATAGGAGGGAACGATCTCTTCCGGACACGCTTCTTCTTGTATCCATCCTTTGGAAGGAGAGCGTCGCTTGAATTCGGCGATAATACCTGATGCGGAAGAGGCTAATGCCTGCTTCATAGAGCGGAGAGTCGGAGATTCGCTGATACCTTCCTGTAATTGTTCGATAGAAATAGCCTGCTTTTGCAGGTCAACTTCAAATCGTTTGTTTGCTATAATCTCGGATAATATATCTTTCATTAGTTCGTTTGTTTTTATATTTATAATCAGACTTGCTAATCGTAAATCAAATTAACTATTCAATTCAATGAATTTTTTTAGTGTTGCTAATGCACGTCCGCTTTCCAATGATTCTTTGGCAAGAGCAATACATTCTTCAATTGTCTTTTCCGGACGAATCACATGGATAGCGAAAGCGGAGTTGACTATCACTACATTTTTTTGAGCTTCCGTAGCTGTATTATTCATGATATGATCGAAAATCTTAGCTGCATCTTCCGGTGTTTGTCCGCCATCCAGATCAATATCCTTATAACGGGAGAAGCCGAGGCTTTCGGGAGTGTAAATCTTTTCATGATCACTGGTTGCCACTTTAAACTCATTGGTCAGAGAAATCTCATCATATCCGTCAAGGCTATGAACAACGGCAAATTTCGTCTTGCTTTCCTGATAAGTATAGGTGTAAAGGCGAAGTAACGGTAGATTGTAAACTCCTAACAGTTGGTAAGCAGGTAATACCGGATTTACCAATGGACCGAGCATATTGAAGAAAGTGCGCACTGCCAATCCTTTACGAACCGGAGCTACTGCTTTTAATGCCGGATTGAATAAAGGGGCATGCAGATAAGCAAGATTGCATTTTTCCATGCTGCGACGCAGTTGGTCTACATCACTGGTGAATTTTACACCGTGTTGCTCCATTACATTACTGGCACCACTGACCGACGTTGCTCCATAGTTACCATGTTTCACAACCGGGAAGCCGGCTCCGGCAACTGTGAAGCAGGAAGCTGTAGAAATATTGAATGTGTTTTTTCCGTCACCTCCGGTTCCTACGATATCAATCGGAGCGAAATCACTCAAATCGACCGGAATACGCATTTCCAACAGTGCGTCACGGAAACCGCATAATTCCTCTACGGAAATATTACGCATCAGAAAGACGGTGATGAGTGAGGCCACTTGCACATCGTTATATTTCCCTTGCGCGATGTTCTGTAGAATGGTGCGCGCTTCATCGCGTCCCAAATATTGATGTTCGAAAAGTTTGTATAGAATCTGTTTCATAAGTTCAATCGTTTAAGAAGTTTTTGATAATTTCTTTTCCTTGCGGAGTTAATACTGATTCGGGATGGAACTGAATACCATGTACATTATATGTTTTATGGCGGATTGCCATGATTTGTCCCTCCTGGCTTTCTGCTGTTATTTCCAGACAGTCCGGAAAACCTTCCCGGCTGACTACCCAGGAATGATATCTTCCGACAGGGATTTCTTTTCCTAATCCTTCAAAAAGCAGGTCCTGACGAATGATACTTACCGGAGTTTGTACGCCATGATATACTTCTTTGAGGTTTTCCAGACGTGCTCCGAAGGCTTCGCCGATAGCCTGATGACCCAGGCAGACCCCCAGAATGCTTTTGGTCGGAGCGTATCTCTTAATAATAGGTAGTAACAAGCCGGCTTCTTCGGGTATGCCCGGTCCGGGAGACAGGATGATTTTATCAAAACGATCTACTTCATCAAGCTCTATCTGGTCGTTGCGGACTACTTCTACATCTGTAGCCCCTAATTCTTTCACTACATGCAGCAGATTATAAGTGAAAGAGTCGTAGTTATCTAAAAGTAATATTTTCATTTTTATTGTCATTGTAAAATGGTTGTTCAAATACTATCTCTGCTTTTCTGCCTAAAGAAATAGAAGCGTTTAGGCAACGGGAATCTTTTTTCAGGCAACAGCAATTATTTTTTAGGCTGACTATTTGGGACGGTTAATTTTTTAATTTGACAGCTAAATCAATTGCTTTTTTCAGTGCTCCCAGTTTATTGTTCACCTCTTGCAGTTCGTATTCATCTTGGCTGCGTGCTACGATACCTCCTCCAGCCTGGAACCAGAGTTCGTTGTTGCGGCTTACAAAAGTACGGATGGTGATTGCTTGGTTTAATTCGCCATTCAATCCGATAAAACCGATACAACCACCGTAGGCTCCACGATTATGTGGCTCGATTTCACTGATTAACTGCATAGCGCGTACTTTGGGGGCACCGCTTAACGTACCGGCCGGGAACGTGTCAATAAACGTTTTTATTTTGTCGGCGCCTTCATTCAGCATACCACTGACACGGCTTACCAAATGAATAACATGGCTATAATATTGCGGTTCCTTATAGAATACCACGCGTACATCATGGCAATTACGTGAAAGATCGTTTCTTGCAAGATCAACCAGCATGACATGTTCTGCATTTTCTTTAGGGTCGGCCAGTAAAGCCTCTGTCAATTCGCGGTCTTTTACTGTGTCTCCCGTGCGACGGGTGGTTCCGGCAATCGGATCAATGTAGGCGCGGCCGTTTTCGATTTTGCAATGTGTTTCCGGCGAAGAACCAAAGATACGATATCCTCCGAAGTCGAAATAGAAAAGATAAGGAGAAGGATTGATGCTGCGGAGTGCGCGATAAACTTTGAAATCATCTCCGGCGTATGGTTGGATAAATCTTCTGGAAAGCACGATTTGGAAAACATCTCCGCGCATACAGTGTGCGATTCCTTTGCGCACATTTGCTTTGTGCTCTTCGTCGGTGATGGGGCTGGTTACGGGGCCTGTTACAGAGAAATTGTAGGAAGCATAATTCCGGTTTTCGATGGCTGCTTCCAGTTCCGGCAAACCGCTTTCTTCTCCTTCGGACAACATTTCAACTAATGTCAGCTCATTTTTGAAATGATTGAAAACAATGACATACTTATATAATATGTATAGTAAATCCGGAGCATCGTTTTGCTCATCATGACTTTCTTTCACCGGGATGTGCTCGAAGTATTTCACGGCATTAAACGTCGTATATCCGTAAAGTCCGCATACATTCTTATTATCTCCGGTCACTTGGAACTGATTGATAAACCGGTTCATGGCCTTTTCTACATTGAATGTTTTTGTCAGCGGTTCTTCCGTGCGGCTATTATCGGGATAGTTGGCAGTGACAATGCCACCGTTTACACCGATGCTTGCCAAGGGACAAAGGGCTATAAATGACAGGGAATTTTCTCCGGCATGATAATCGGAACTTTCCATTAATGCGGATTGAGGATACATGTCGCGCACTTTCAGATAAATGCTGACGGGAGTATGCATATCTCCGAGCACTTGTTTGCTATGGGTAGTATAATTAAATGTTTTCATTTCTATAATTGCTTGATTATTGATTGCGAATGATGGTTGACTAATTATTTATAGCTGTTCGTTAAACGACAAATAGGTTTCAATATCTTTGTCTCCTCGTCCCGAAACAGTCAATACAACGATATCTTCCGGCTTGAACTTCAATTTTTTCAAAGCTCCTAATGCATGGGCGGATTCCAATGCAGGGATAATACCTTCGAGTTTGGTTAGTTCGTAGGCAGCTTCTATCGCTTCGTCGTCGTTGATTGCCAATACGTTGGCACGGCTTTGGGCGGCAAGGTTAGCGTGTATCGGACCAATGCCCGGATAATCCAGTCCGGCGGAAATGGAGTATGGCTCCTCTATCTGTCCGTCCTCGTTTTGGATGACGTAGGTACGTGCTCCGTGGATAATTCCCATTTTGCCGAGTTGGATGGTAGCGGCAGTCATTCCTGTCTCTATTCCTTTACCTCCCGCTTCCGCCAGGATAATGCCTACCCGTTCGTCGTTGATATAATGATAAATCGTTCCGGCAGCATTACTTCCTCCTCCCACGCAGGCTATCAGATAATCCGGATAATCACGTCCTTCTTTTTCTTGCAGTTGCTTTTTGATTTCTTCGCTGATAACAGATTGCAGGCGTGCCACCATGTCAGGGTAGGGATGAGGGCCTACGGTAGATCCGATGATATAATAAGTGTCGGCAGGATGACAGCACCAGTCGCGGATCGCTTCGTTGGTTGCATCTTTCAGAGTCATGTTGCCGGAAGTAACGGGGATAACGGTAGCTCCCAACATTTTCATTTTCTCTACATTGATGTGCTGGCGTTCTACATCCGTCTTTCCCATATAAACGATACATTCCATATCCATCAATGCACAGACGGTAGCTGTTGCTACTCCATGTTGTCCGGCTCCGGTTTCGGCGATGATACGCTTCTTTCCCATGCGGCGTGCCAGTAAGATTTGTCCGATGGTATTGTTGATTTTATGAGCGCCTGTATGATTCAGGTCTTCCCGCTTCAGATACAATTTGCAACCGTATTTTTCAGAAAGGCGTTTGGCTAGATAGAGTGGGGAGGGACGTCCTACGTAGTCACGTAGCAACTGGTCGAATTCCTTTTTAAAATCTTCGCTTTCAATCACTTCGAGGTACTTATTCGTTAGTTCCTCAACACATTTGTGGAGGATTTCCGGTACGTAAGCACCGCCGAATTCTCCGTAATAGCCATCCTGGTCAACTAAAAAACTTTTCATAATCCTATATCTATTTTTATGTTATTATTGAATCTGTTTTGAAACGGGGGTAAATAAAAAGAACCCTGTCGCAGGTTGCGACAGGGCTCTTTCAAATTTGTTATATCTTTAATGAGGTATATACATACGAGCACTGCTCCCTTACGACTGTCGGAGTTGTAACGGGCGCCACCACCAATATGTATTTACTAACATTGTTCTCATTGTCTTTTGTAATTTTATGGGGGCAAATATAGACACTTTGTTTGAAACAGCAAACAAAATATGACTTTTTTTCTCTTTTGCCTTCATTTTTCTGATATAGAACAATTTTCAACCTGAACTGTTCTTATAAATATTGAATATTTAAACAAAAACAATTATGAAACAGAGAAAAGTTTTAGTAGGTATCGCTATTGCCATTTTCATTATATTATTATTGTATTGGTTATTGGTAGCAGAGGATATGAAACCCTGGTTGTCGGCTATGGTTCCTTCCGTGGCACAACAATTCTTTGCTTGATTCTGACAGGCTTTGGATAAATCATGTATCTTTGCAAGGATAGTGACTAATAACCAAAATAATAACAATAGACTAAGATATGGAAAATTTTATTTTTCAAAATCCCGTGAAACTAATCATGGGAAAAGGGATGATTGCCCGGCTGGCTAAAGAAATACCGTCCGACAAACGTATTATGATTACTTTTGGCGGCGGAAGCGTGAAGAAAAACGGAGTGTACGATCAGGTAAAGGAAGCATTGAAGGACCATTTTACGGTAGAATTCTGGGGAATCGAACCCAATCCTGCCATCGAAACTCTCCGTAAAGCGATTGCTTTGGGAAAAGAAGAGAAAGTGGACTATTTGCTGGCTGTTGGCGGCGGTTCTGTTATTGACGGTACGAAATTGATTTCCGCAGGAATCCTGTATAATGGTGATGCCTGGGATTTAGTACTTGCCGGACGCCCGGTAACTCATACTGTACCTCTTTCCACTGTATTGACTTTGCCTGCTACCGGTTCGGAAATGAATAACGGAGCAGTTATTTCCCGTCGCGAAACGAAAGAGAAATATCCTTTTTATGCCAACTATCCAATCTTCTCTATTCTTGATCCGGAAGTAACTTTTACCTTGCCACCTCATCAGGTAGCTTGTGGATTGGCTGATACCTATGTTCATGTGATGGAGCAATATATGACTACTTCCGGACAGAGTCGCGTTATGGACCGTTGGGCGGAAGGTATTCTACAAACTTTGGTGGAGATTGCTCCGAAAATTCGTGAAAACCAGCATGATTATCAACTGATGGCTGATTTTATGCTTTCGGCTACAATGGCATTGAATGGATTTATTGCTATGGGAGTGTCTCAAGACTGGGCTACTCACATGATCGGGCATGAAATTACTGCTTTGCACGGATTGACACATGGCCATACGTTAGCCATTGTTCTTCCTGCCACGTTGCAAGTGCTTCATGAAGAAAAAGGGGATAAGCTTTTGCAGTATGGTGAAAGAGTTTGGGGAATTACTTCCGGTACGAGAGAAGAGCGGATTGATGAAGCAATTTGCCGTACCGAAGAATTTTTCCGTTCACTGGGACTGACTACACGTTTGCATGAAGAGAACATCGGACAGGAAACTATTCTGGAAATCGAACGCCGCTTCAATGAACGTGGTGCTAAATATGGTGAGAATGGAAATGTAACAGGTGCTGTTGCTCGTAGAATATTAGAGACTGCACTTTAGGCACACTCTTACATGAAGTTTATAGAATAAGAAGGTTTCCGAAAAATCCTTCTTGCTAAATAAAATGTGTACCCTAAAAGTTGGATATAAAACTTTTGGGGTACATTTCATTAGTAGTGGTAATAATGTAAAGTAGCGGGGCAGTATTATTATCTTACAGGGTATACTTCATAATCAGTAACAGCAAAAAGAGTGATTTTATAAATCCAAGGCTTTTCGGTATTCTGTTTACTATTTCTCAATATTCTCTGTTCTTGGAATTTTGAACCAGAAACAAGAACCTTCTCCTTCTTTAGATTCCGCTCCGATAACTCCTCCCAGCCGCTCTACAATGACACGACAGATGGCTAGTCCGAGACCTGTTCCTTTAATAAACGAATTCAGTTTGACGAAACGTTCGAACACCTTGTCTATTTTGTCAGCAGGAATTCCGATACCTGTATCTTTTACATAAAAGTATATTTCATCACTTGCTTCTTCAATCCGGTATCCCATTTCGATAGAACCCTTGGAAGTGAACTTTAAGGCATTGTTTGTAAAGTTGATGATAACCTGTGATAAGCGTATGCGGTCTGTATTAATAATACATTGATTTGCTCTCTCTGTGAATACGATTTGTACGTCCGGTGAAGAGTTTTTTTCTTGCATTTGTCTGCAAATACCTTCCATCAGTTCATTAATGTCAGTTTGCGCAAATGTGAATTCCATAGTACCGGCTTCGATTTGGGAAAGATCCAGAATATCGTCTATCAGTTGCAATAATAAGATGTTGTTGCTGGAGATTATTTTCACGAACTCCTGTTTCTCTTCTTCCTCCTCTGTCTGACAAACCATTTCGGAAAATCCTACAATTGCGTTTAGTGGGGTTCGTATTTCATGGCTCATATTAGCGAGAAAGGCAGATTTTAGTCGATTGGATTCTTCGGCTTTTTCCTTTGCCTCTTGCAACATTCTATTCATTTTTAGTTTTTCTGTGATGTTTTCAAAACGAAGTAATCCGCCAATAATTTCAGTTTCTTTTTCGTCGCCAAAAACGGGAGTTGCGGTCACTTCAAAATCGACATCGTCTACTCTGATTGTATGTCGGATTATTTTGCCTTGTTCGATTGCTTTCTTGAAAGCACATTGTCCACATGGTTCATTACGAAGTGCACTGGTCTGATAGCAAATTTTTCCCGGTATGTATCGTCTTCCTTTTACCAGGCTGGCGATTTGTCTTGTTTCTTCCCATTGCACCCGGTAATTTTTATCAATATAGATAAGCCCGAAGTCAATACTTTTTAGAGCTAGTTTCTGCTTCTTCAATGCTTTTTCCAGTTCTTCTTTGGCTGCAACCAATTCTCTTTCATAATTCTTGAGTTGAGTGATCTCCCATCGGGTTGCCAGTAGCCATCTTTTTTCCCCTTCCCATGAAATAATTGATTTTACAGCAATCGTATCATGGGTGATTCCATCGGGAGTGATATATTTTTCTTCTTTGCGGTATACTTTGCCTTCTTGTACGAGTTCTTTGTCGATATTTCGGTATTTTTCTCCTCTTTCTTCTCCGTATATTTCGTAGTCAGTATGTCCGATAGCCTCTTCACTACTGATACCGGATTGAACGGCTGATTCTTTATTCCAGTAATAGTATCGGAAATCATTTGCAATGTCTTTTACGAAGATCGGAAAAGGAAGGTTGTCGAGAATATCAAAAGAAAAACGATAGGAATGATTGGTCTTTTTAATCGTTTTGTGTAATTTGTGGATTCTATATAATAAAATGCTAATGATAAGGAGTAAAATAATTACCAGTAAATAATTATAACCCCAAGGTACTTCACCAATCCAGAAAATTAACAAAATATTGTTTGCCATAAAATGTTTGATATAAATAGGGTGTAAAGATATGAATTGTTCTTTAACTATCAAAAAGATAATACATAAATATATTGCTTTTCAACATTATATTATGAGGATGTAATAAAATATGATATGATGAATGTGGATGTATGTGGATGTATGGTGTCTTGTATTTCCTGTATGGTATGATATTTTGAATGATTTTGAATCTTTTTCTAGAGGGAAAATGTATTAAAATATTAAATGATGTCTCATGAACTAAAATCATTTCTAATTTGTTTTAATAACGCTGGAGTATTTTCTATTTTTGTTCACCTAAATTAGTTTTGATAGAGTCAAAATAAAACAATCATTTAATTACGTATGCTAATAACCATTATTATTCTCGTTCTTTCGGCTGTCTTTTTCGTGAACGGCAAGGTTCGTTCGGATATTGTGGCACTATGTGCGCTGATAGCCTTACTTGTTTTTCAGATATTAACTCCTGACGAGGCACTCTCCGGTTTTTCTAATTCGGTAGTCATTATGATGATCGGATTGTTTGTTGTAGGAGGGGCTATTTTCCAGACGGGACTGGCAAAAATGATTAGTTCCCGAATTCTTAAACTTGCGGGAACCAGTGAGATCCGGTTGTTTCTATTGGTGATGTTGGTGACTTCTGTCATTGGTGCGTTTGTCAGTAACACAGGCACGGTGGCATTGATGCTTCCTATTGTTGTTAGTCTGGCGATGAGTGCCGGCATGAATCCCAGCAGGCTGTTAATGCCGTTGGCTTTTGCAAGTAGTATGGGAGGTATGATGACTCTGATTGGTACTCCGCCGAACCTTGTGATACAGAATACGTTGACTTCCGCCGGACTTGAGCCGCTTTCTTTCTTCTCTTTCCTGCCTGTCGGCATTGTCTGTGTAATTGTCGGTACACTGGTTCTGATGCCGCTTAGTAAATGGTTTCTTTCTAAAAAAGGCCAGAAAGATGATAATAAACGTTCGGGCAAGTCATTGAAACAGTTGGTTAATGAATATGGACTCTCCAGTAATTTGTTTCGTTTACAGGTGATAAAAGATTCACGGCTTTTGGGGAAGACAATAATAGATTTGGATATTCGTCGTAAATATGGTCTGAATATTATGGAAGTTCGTCGTGGTGATGCATCGCAACATCGTTTTCTAAAAACGATTACTCAAAAGTTTGCTGCACCGGACACGATGTTAGAAGTAGAGGATATTTTGTATGTGACTGGAGACTTTGATAAGGTGCAACTCTTTGCGGAAGATTACCTGTTGGAGATCTTGGGCGACCATGCAACGGAAGAAACAAAAAGTACGACTAATTCGCTTGATTTTTATGATATCGGTATTGCTGAAATAGTATTGATGCCATCTTCTAATTTGATAAACCAGACAATTAAAGAAGCTGGTTTCCGTGATAAGTTTAATGTGAACGTATTAGGGGTTCGTCGTAAAAAGGAATATTTATTGCAAGATTTGGGGAATGAGCGTATTCATAGTGGTGACGTGCTTTTGGTGCAAGGAACATGGAATAATATAGCCCGTCTTAGTAAGGAAGATGCTGATTGGGTTGTTTTGGGGCAACCTTTGGCGGAAGCGGCTAAAGTTACGTTAGATTATAAAGCTCCGGTAGCAGCTGCTATTATGGTGTTAATGGTCGCAATGATGGTTTTTGATTTCATTCCGGTAGCTCCGGTTACAGCCGTTATGATAGCGGGTATATTGATGGTGCTTACGGGATGTTTCCGCAATGTGGAAGCGGCTTATAAAACGATTAACTGGGAAAGTATTGTATTGATTGCTGCCATGCTCCCTATGTCTCTGGCATTGGAGAAAACGGGAGCTTCGGAATATATTTCCAATACATTGGTGAACGGTTTGGGATCATACGGACCGATTGCATTGATGGCAGGTATTTATTTTACGACTTCGTTGATGACGATGTTTATTAGTAATACGGCTACCGCTGTTTTGCTTGCTCCGATTGCTTTGCAAAGTGCCATACAGATTGGAGTCAGTCCGGTTCCTTTTCTGTTTGCCGTGACGGTAGGTGCAAGTATGTGTTTTGCTTCTCCGTTCTCTACGCCGCCTAATGCCTTGGTAATGCCTGCCGGACAATATACCTTTATGGATTATGTAAAAGTAGGATTGCCATTGCAGATTATTATGGGAATCGTGATGATTTTTGTATTGCCATTGATTTTCCCCTTTTAGTCTTTGTCTTTTTATGAAGAGTTGCATATTTCCATGCAACTCTTTTTTTGCTGTATACTATTGAATAAATATTGTTGAAATTTTTATATTCAACGATATAACTAACTGTCTTCTAATATAAATAATTAGAGTGAGGCGCTTTAAAAGATGTTAACTGCAAATCGGAAAATGCAATGTAATCTGTATAATGTTTATAAATACAATTATCTTTGTGCGTTCATTGCTGATTATTGATTAGTAGTGATTTATGTTTTTCGCAAATAAAACAAACTAAAGCATTAAAAGATTATGAAACAGAACATTGCAAAAGTATTCACTTTCTCGTTGTTGGCGTCTTCCATCAGTTTTATCAGTTGTGTTGATAATGAGAAAAATCTGTTTGATGCAGATCAACTGAAGCAAATTTACGAAGAAACTTTTCCTGTAAAAAACATCGATCCTGATGGTGATTGGACAGTGTCACGAAGTGTGACAGCGCGTGTGTCAGTTAATGGAGATCAGGGAGTAGATTATAAGATACAAATATTTGATGCCGATCCATTAAGTCCGGGAAGTACAGCAAAACTCTTAGCGGAAGGAACTGTCAATCAAAGTACGACTTTGAATGTGGTGATGGATTGTGCAACAGCGCTTGATAAGGTGTTTGTTGCACGCATAGATGAGCACAAACGCTATCTGGTTCAACCGGCAGCGATTGAAAACGGCACAGTGACAGCGCATTTTGGAGACAAAGGTACGCCAACACGTTCTATGTCACGAGCTGTGGCGACTAGTATACCTGTTATGGAGGCTCCTTATACTGCTGATTTTATTAGTGCTAAAAAGGTAACTGCTACTGTCGTTCAGGCTGGCTGGGATTTAGGGGCAAGTTCCGGATGGGCCGGTAATTATAAAGAATATCCTGTTTTTACAGAAAGTGAACGTTGGTTTAAGATTCCGGATGGTACTTTTAATGGTGGATTTACCACCTCTGGTGTCAGTGGCGGAGCCCAAGCTGTGAAAGTAATTGTTCCTCAAGGAAGCACATGGGTTATAGAAAATAGTAATCAATTTTCTAATATCACAGAAATTATAGTTGAGAATGGTGGAAAGATAGAGGTCGTTAAAAATGGGAGCTTGGTATTAACTCAAGCTTCTTATATAACTGTGATGCAGGGGGGAAGTATTGTTGGCGACAGAGGTATTCAGATAACAAATAGTTCGGCCGGGCGTACGAACTATAATGCCGGTACGATTGATTGTGACTTTTTGAAAATTGATGGAGGTGGAAGTGGAGTTGATTTTGTGAATTATGGAACACTTAAACTGAATTCTTATAATGCTTCTACCAATGGTACCACATTGATAAATCATGGAACGATTGAAGTTGAAAATATAGATGGTAACAACAATACTAATATTAAAAACGGTTGTTATCTGAAGGCAGGAAAATTACAGTTTGGTACACTTGTTATGGGAAATACTTCCGAAGCTATTTGCAAAGAATTGACGGGTAATGGAAATGATAATGATATCGTGATGGAAGCGCAATCCATATTGACTTGTACGGGCAAAGCTAATTTATTCAGAACAGTTACCGGTCCGACACAAGGAACTGCCTTATTAAGAATTCATACAATAGACAATACTTCCGGTTTGGCTTATTCTAATTCAAAAGTAACGAATAATATTATTTGTGAAATAACGGATCAAACATCTAATGGTAAAAATCAATGGGAATGGAGTTCTTTTGATTGGCTGACAAATAAAGGATTGCAGCAAGGTGCTACCTATTGTAACCCGGGTAAAGCCGAATTTATACTTCCTGCTGACGGTGACTGTATTAAAGAAGGATATAACTCTGATGAAGAACCGGATGATGTAGAGATCCGATATGCGATTTATTCTTATGCTTTCGAAGATAATTATCCGAAAGCAGGCGATTACGATTTCAATGATATTGTGTTGAATGTAACTTTGCCTGCAGCCGGTAATGACGTGAAAGAACTGAAATATAAAATCGACCTTCGGGCGGTTGGTGCCGTGAAACAATTAGGTGCTGGTTTGAGAATACGAGGAATAGATAAAAATAATGTAGAAGAGGTAAGTTTTGGTGCAGGTGCTGCTCAACGTACTGGTTCATTAAATTCCGGGATATTTGAAAATGTATCTTATGAAACGAATGGTAATGAACTTGTGATTCCTTTATTTGGAGACGCACATTATATATATGGATATACAGGAACACAACGTCCCATGTTGAATACAGGGAATGCTAGTACCCCTCTGACCGATATATACACTCTTGAAGTGAACGTCAAACTTAAGAATGCAATATCTGTCCCTAGTGTGACAGATGGCTTAGACTTCTTCATTGCTTATCAGGGGATAGGTCAAAAGAGAACGGAAATCCATTTGACTCATTTTAATTCGGCTACGGCGAATGGGCAATTGGCAGATAATGAAGTGCTCGAAGTAATCAAGGTAGTTAATAATACTTGGGCTCTTTGCGTTCCTGATAAATTTGCTTATCCAACAGAAACAACAGTGATAACGAATGCATATTCTAAATTTGCAGATTGGGCACACGATCAGAGCTCAACCACAGATTGGTATAAGACTGTTAGTAGTGACAAGGTGATTCAGTACTAGACTTTTCGTCATCTCTACACTTTTTACATAAAGTTTTAGAATCCCTGATTATACTGACGATTGTTTGTGTAATCAGGGATTTTGCTATCTCACATGTTTTGTTATTTCTCTCTGTTAGCAAGCAAAAACCTTTAAAATGCTGAAAATTTTGCTTGTTTTGTACAAAAACACCGTGTTTCTCATTGAAAAGCATCGTTATATTTGTGAAAAACATAAGGATAAAGTAAGCAAAAGATGCGGATAATGTCACCAAAAGCTATGGATAGAGTAAGCAAACCATTGGGATAGTGTCGCTATGTCGTAAATATTGTTAGTATTTTCTACTTTCCTTCCATTGACTTTTCTATTTCGGTCTTTGATAATGATAAATAGAAAAGAATAAAAGGGAACTTTATTGGTATAGATAATATCTCTTTGGTGGTAAAAAAATTGATGATGTATCAAAAAGAGTATATATCGTGCCTGATTATAGAATAACGATTTGAGCAAATTCCTCTACAGTGGCAGAAACTCTTTATTCCAATAAAAGGGAGGAAAGAAACGATTCCTGGTAGATTAAGAATTACAAAGTGTCAATGGTGACTTTTTGTAAACTATAGTTTCTATAAGATAGGTCTCATCAATTGTTAAGGCATTTTTTCTCTCTGTCTCAATTATATATTTTAATTCTTTGTAACTATGAAGAGACAAAGAATAGTAGCTATATTGAATAATAGTTGCTTGATGGCATAGCACGATAGAACTTCCGTAATGTACAAATCAAGCGATTTAAGGTTGAATAAACTTAAATCGCTTTTCTCCGCATCACTACTATCTGATCGAACCGCTTTTGTGACGGAGTGCCAACTATAATTTCCTTTGGAGGGAATCGCTTATCGAACTCATTAGCAGCTGATTTATCGACCTGATATATTTCATCTTCTATGTAACGTCCTTTAGCGTTGGCTAAAGCATTATCATATAATTCATAAACATGAAGAGCTGTGGCATACATATTATCTTCGGTGCGAATCCCTAATGTTTCAGCAGGAATGAATCCTTGCCGGAGGTAATAATCCGGGTCACCGCAAAGTAAAATGGCACGAAATCCCATATCGAAAGCTCGTTCTTTGGTCAGCGCAATCATTTTTCCTCCAATACCTTTCTGTTGATATTCGGGAAGAACAGAAATGGGCCCCAGACTCAATACTTCATATTGGTTACCGTCATCCGCCATGATAAATGATTTAAGGCAGACCACATTGCCGACAATCTTGCCATTAAGTTCTGCAACAATATCGAGTTCCGGTACAAACTTTGGATGGTTACGCATGATATGAAGGAGATAATGTTCGTCACATCCCGGAGAAAAATGATTCCAAAAGGCTTCCCGTGTGACATTTTCGGTTTCATTATAATCCGAAGGTTGTTCAATTCTAAGTTTTATATCCATCTTATCAAATATATAGTTACACAAATATAGAGAACAAAATTTGAATATTTACCTCTTTAAGGACGAATCTGTACATTATAGCAAGATGAGACAAAAACTCCCGATACAAAGTTTGAATATACACTAGTATCAGGAGTTTTGTGTATTGATGCATCAAGATTGTAGAGAATTAAACCTTGTTCATCTTTTGCGTGTACAGACTATTGATGATACCGTCGAACAGTCCGATGGTAGGTACAATAATTCTGGTGGCTTTTATATGAGTAGCTATCTCAAGAAATATTTCAGCAGCAGGAATAATAACATCGGCCCGGTCCGGTTTCAACTTATATTGCTTGATACACTGTTCGGTAGAGAGCTTTCAATGTTTCATATATATCTTGCAGTGATTTTTTTATTTCACTTTGTTTCATACTGAAAGGGAACTGTCTAAATTTTCTGCAAAAATATCAATGCGAGATGTAATCGTCATAACGATATTATTACGAACTTATTACAATGTTTATTTGTTATTTTTATATATCAGTAGAAACACTTATATTCGCAAAAGTATTGGAACAGACTCGGTTAAAAAATATAGAATTTATGAAAACAATGAATTATTCCCTTATTCGTATTCTCTTTGCACTTGTGATAGGATTGGTGCTCGTTATTTGGCCAAATGCGGCTGCCAGCTATATTGTCATTACAGTTGGTGTTGCCTTTTTAATTCCCGGTGTTATCAGCCTTTTTGGTTATTTCGGCCGGAAAAGACAGGAAGGTGAAGCGGCTCCCCGTTTCCCGATAGAAGGAATCGGCAGTTTATTATTTGGACTTTGGCTGATTGTGATGCCTGAATTCTTTGCAGATGTTCTGATGTTTCTATTGGGATTTATCCTGATAATGGGAGGAGTGCAACAGATTGCTTCTTTATCGATGGCACGTCGGTGGATGCCTGTTCCGGGAGCGTTTTACCTGGTTCCTTCATTGATTCTTATTGCAGGTATCATCGCTTTGTTTAATCCGACGGGAGCACGTAATACTGCATTTATAATTATTGGTGTGAGTAGTTTGGTTTATTCGCTTACCGAATTAATCAACTGGTTCAAGTTTACCCGTCGTCGTCCGAAGACTCCGGTGGTACATGACGATGATGATATTGAGGATGCAAAGATAATCGAATAAAAAAGAAGAGGACTGCTTCACAGCACCCCTCCCCGCAAACTTAAAACAACCAACAAAAGAAATAGATAATTTCATAACGATGAACTGTGAGTGTAAATGCGTTGCAATACAACTTGTTCGCCGTTCACCGTTTATCGTTCACCGTTCTTTTTTTCTATCTCACAAATAACAGTTCCCTGTATTTCGGAAGCGTCCACATCTGGTTGTCAACAATGAGTTCCAACTTATCGATGTGGTAGCGGATTTCTTCCAGTGCCGGAACGATCGTGTCGTGGTAGGCAATGGCTTTTTCCCGTTCGCTTTCTATCTTGTTCGCAACCTTACGAGCTTCAATCATTGCATCTACATGTTCCTTGATGAAGGCTGTGCGGTCGGCAATCTCTTCAATAAGTTCCAGGTTTTTAGCAGACAATTTCGCTGCCTTTTCTGCCGGGAAAAGAGATTGCATCTTATAGACATTATTAATTAAATCCGTTTGATATTGAGTGGCCACCGGAATGATATGGTTCATAGCCAAATCACCCAATACACGCGCCTCGATCTGAATCTTCTTCGTATACGTTTCCCATTTCACTTCGTTGCGGGCTTCCAGTTCTTTCTTTGTCATTACGCCGGTAGCTTCGAACATGGCAATGGTTTCCGGTTTCAGGTAGTTATCGAAGATAACAGGAACACTGGTTTCGCAATCCAGTCCACGGCGGGCTGCTTCTTTCTTCCATTCGTCGCTGTAACCATTGCCGTCAAAATGAATCGCTTTACATTCCTTGATATATCCACGGATAATTTCAAGAATGGCGGACACTTTAGGTTCTCCTTTTTCAATCAAAGCATCCACATCTTTTTTAAACTTCACCAATTGGTCTGCTACGGCAGAGTTCAATGCAATCATGGCAGACGCACAGTTTGCTTCGGAACCTACGGCACGGAACTCAAAACGGTTTCCGGTGAAAGCAAAAGGAGAGGTACGGTTACGGTCAGTATTATCAATCAGCAATTCGGGAATCTGCGGAATATCCAACTTCATTCCCTGTTTGCCGCTAAGACTAATCAAATCATCTTTCGTACTGTTTTCAATGTGATCCAATACCTGCGACAATTGCTTCCCGAGGAAAGAGGAGATGATGGCAGGAGGTGCTTCATTAGCTCCCAGACGGTGGGCGTTGGTAGCGCTGGAGATAGAAGCTTTCAACAATCCGTTATGATGATAAACTGCCATCAATGTGTTTACGACGAAGGTAACAAAACGCAGGTTATCTTCCGGAGTCTTACCCGGTCCCATTAATAAAATGCCCGTGTCAGTTCCCAAAGACCAGTTGTTGTGTTTACCCGATCCGTTGACGCCCTTAAAAGGTTTTTCATGAAGCAGTACGCGGAAACCATGACGGCGACTTACCTTACGCATTAGTGACATAATCAGTAAGTTATGGTCATTAGCAAGGTTACACTCTTCAAAGATAGGGGCTAACTCGAACTGGTTCGGGGCAACCTCGTTGTGACGAGTCTTAACAGGAATACCCAGCTTTAACGCTTCAATTTCGAGGTCCTTCATGAAAGCGGCTACGCGGGTGGGGATAGCACCGAAGTAGTGGTCCTCCAACTGTTGGTTTTTGGCACTGTCATGTCCCATCAAAGTACGACCGGTCATTAGCAAGTCTGGGCGTGCGGCATACAATCCTTCGTCTACGAGGAAGTATTCCTGTTCCCAGCCCAAGTAAGCAACTACTTTTTTCACTTCCGGGTTGAAGTAACGGCATACGTCTACAGCAGCTTTATCTACAGCCCGCAATGCTTTCAGCAAGGGAGCTTTATAGTCGAGAGCTTCGCCGGTATATGCGATAAACACAGTTGGGATGCAAAGCGTATCATCTACAATGAAAGCAGGTGATGAGGGGTCCCATGCGCTGTAACCACGGGCTTCGAATGTATTACGGATACCGCCATTCGGAAAAGAAGAAGCATCCGGTTCCTGCTGTACAAGCAGTTTACCAGTAAATTCTTCCATCATACCGCCTTTGCCATCATGTTCAACGAAAGCATCATGCTTTTCAGCTGTACCCTCGGTCAGCGGTGCGAACCAGTGCGTATAATGAGTAACACCCATTTCGATGGCCCATTTCTTCATGCCGGCAGCTACTTCGTCGGCAATACTGCGATCTAGCGGAGCACCGTTGTCAATGGCGTCAATCAGTGCATTGTATACCTTGCTGGGAAGGTATTTGAACATCTTCTCCTTGTTGAATACATACTTGGCGAAATACTCCGAAGGACGTTCGGCAGGTGTTGCTACCTCAACAGCTTTCTTTTTGAAAGCTGTCTCTACTACTCTGAATCTAAGTTTTGACATAATACCTGATTTGATTTGTTGTTAAATATGTTAGAGTAAATAATTACTTTGTTATGTGGTTCCCGGAAAGGCGATCAAACCTGTCCGGAAGTTTTTTCTGTGATTAGCGGGGTAGTGATTAGTAGTAAGTTGTGCGTAGCTGTCTTTCACTAATCACTCAACCGTTCATCACTAAATTAGTTGTAAGCAGATTCTCCGTGTTCGTAAATATCAAGACCTTCTTCTTCGATACGTGCCGGAACGCGAAGTCCGTGAATCTTATCAAGCGTTTTGAAAATGATGAATCCCATGCCTGCTGCCCATGCACCTACTACCAATGCTCCGAATATTTGTGCACCGAGGAATCCGAAACCGTAGCCATAGAATAAACCTTCACTGGTGGAGAACAAACCTGTAAGAATAGTTCCTAAAAAGCCACAAACACCATGTACAGAAGATGCACCTACCGGATCGTCTATCTTTAACACTTTGTCAATGAAGTCAACGGAGAATATCATTACGACACCACATATTGCACCTATTAAGGCTGCTCCTGCAGGAGATACTGCGTCACATCCTGCTGTGATGCCTACCAGCCCTGCCAAGATACCATTCAGTGTCAATGACAGGGAAGGTTTTCCATATTTCATCCAGCTCACCAACAGAGCGAAGAAACCACCGGCACAAGCAGCCAGATTCGTTGTCAGGAATACGTGGGAGATGGCGATAGCATCGGCTTCGGTTGCTGCTGCCAATTGAGAACCGGGGTTGAACCCGAACCATCCGAACCAAAGAATGAATACGCCTAGTGCAGCAATAGTCAGGCTATGGCCTGGGATAGCTTTTGATTTGCCGTCTTTACCATATTTACCGATACGGGGACCAAGAATGGCAGCACCTACCAAAGCAATCCATCCACCTACAGAGTGAACGACCGTAGAACCGGCAAAGTCATGGAAGGTGGTTCCGAAGAGACTCATCATGAAAGAACCTTCTTCACCGTTCATCAACCAGCCCCCGCCCCATGTCCAATGACCGGATATCGGATAAATCAGTACACTGATAAAGATGGTGTAGACGATATACATGGAGAATTTTGTACGTTCTGCCATGGCTCCTGATACAATTGTAGCTGCTGTCGCACAAAATACGGTTTGGAATATGAGGAATCCTTCGGTTGGCAAACCATTATCAATGAAAGAAAGGTCGAAGAAGTGGGGCATTCCGATGAATCCGCCTGCACCGAACATCAATCCGAAACCGATAAACCAGTATAGTAAAGAGCCGAACATGAAGTCTACAAAGTTCTTCATCAGAATGTTGGCAGTATTTTTCACTCTGGTAAAACCTGCTTCTACTAATGCAAATCCCGGCTGCATGAAGAATACGAGCATTGCTGCAAGCAACATCCATACAGTATTCAATCCAAGAGCTAATTCACCAAGCGTATCGGGAGCTGCTGATGCTTCTTCGGCAGGAGCGGTAACGACTTCGGTAATTGTTTCTGTAACTGCTGCAACTGTATCGGCAGCGGCCGTGTTTTGTGCCGACATATCAGTAGTAAAACAGCACAAAATGAATATAGTAGTGGCTATCCACAGCTTTACGAAGCTATGGCTTTTATATTTTGTATCCATAATAATTATCTTATTTTATACCTATTATTTATTAGTGATGTTGTAAACCTCTTTATAAACGTTATGATCCGCAAGGAAACCTGGGAGCGGCACCTTGCCGCTGCCGATTAACGTTCTTGTTCTGCATTGTAGAGGGCTATGTCACCACGTTCGGCAGTGCGTATGCGGATAGCGTCTTCGATAGGAATGACGAAAATACGTCCGTCACCGATTTCTCCGGTCTGTGCAGCTTTGATGATAGCCTGCACTGTTTTCTCGGTATTCTTGTCGCGCACGACAATAGAGATCAAAATTCTTTCAATGGTGCTGGTGTCATATACTACGCCACGGTAGATACGTCCTTGCCGTGCTTTTCCAATACCTCTTACATCGTAATAAGAGAACCATTCGATGTCCGCTTCGAGTAGGGCGTCTTTTACGTCTTCGAATTTGGTTTTACGGATAATAGCTTCAATCTTTTTCATATACCTTAAATATTAGTGTGACTTGTAAAAAAAGAGGTATAGGGGGCAGCCATAGCAGGTTACCATACAACAAACCGATAAAATCTAAACTCTAACTACCTTTTCTAATCCCTATACGCTCTTTGTATTGTAAATTCTCTCTCTTAAAAACTTAGTCCGAAAGCAAAGTAGGCTCCTTCAGTGCGTGGGTTCACTGTTACTTTGGCAAATGTCGGTACGGAGAAGGAATCTGTGATTTTAATCTCCTTGGATGCTCCGAGACTGATGTCTGTTACGCAGAATCCACTGGTATAGCCATTATAAAAAGTCGTTTCCCAGGGAACCATACCTAAATCTACTGTCCAGTCGAGACCTCCCAATTTGAAAGGTGCGCTAAGTGCGAGGTAAGAAGAATAAGCTCTTTGGCCGTTTTCTTTCACACCGTCAGCACCTGCAAAGTTTGTGTACCAGTTGACGGCTAGCGGACCGAAATCATATCCCACTTGTGCTTCAAATACATGTGCTGTAGAATAGGCTCCATATTGGAAATATTTATTGGTTGTATAAATCTCCTTTCCGTATTCATCTACATCCCCTGTATATGTTTTATCAAACCAATAATCCGTTATTGAAACACTAAATCCACCAATTGAATAACCGAGAGTTAAATCAAACTCTTTTGCATCTTTGGATTCAATTCCTACTGATCCCCATGCTCCGAGTGATAAACCTTTGTAAGAGATTCCCAGTGAAGGCTGGACGCTAACTCCGCCTAAATTCTGACCGCGCCAGATGTAACCACTTACCAAATCTGCCCCAACGGAAGCTTCTACCTTATCTTGTGCCATCATTGTAGACGGGACAAGTCCTGACAGTAATAATGCTACTGTTATTACCCCCAATTTGTTGTTAATCGTCGTTTTCATCGTCTTTTTACCTTTAAAAGTTAGAAAAATGTGGATGTACGGTCCATTTGTTATATAGTAGCGCGCAAAATACTATCGTTTTTTATGGATAACTGATTGTGGATAACTGATCCTGCAGGAATGATGATGTTCGTTTAATGGGGGCATGTTGAACTTTCTATTTCCCGCTATCCATTATTCATTCAATCAGAGCCAGTTTTTTATTCTTCTCATCGCTTCGATACAGTCGTTGCGTTCGCCGAACGCAGTTAAACGGATATACCCTTCACCGCTTGGCCCGAAACCTACACCGGGAGTACCGACCACATTGGCTTCATACAACATCTGTTCGAAGAATCGCCATGAAGAAAGTCCGTTCGGAGTTTTCACCCACAAGTAGGGAGCGTTGATGCCGCCGTATACTTTCAGTCCCGTGGCTTCCAAGCCTTCCTTCATGATTTTTGCGTTGGTCATATAATAGTCGATTGTTTTCTTAATCTGTGCCTTGCCTTCTGCACTGTAAACGGCTTCTGCTGCCCGTTGGGTAATATAAGAAGTGCCGTTAAACTTAGTACACTGGCGACGGTTCCACAATCTGTTGAGTGGTATGCGATCGCCTTCCAGAGTGGCGGCAGTGAGCTCTTTCGGAACCACGGTATATCCGCAGCGTACTCCTGTAAATCCTGCCGTTTTTGAAAAACTACGGAATTCAATCGCGCACTTTTTAGCTCCCTTAATCTCATAGATAGAGTGGGGGACATTCTCGTCCTGGATATATGCCTCGTAAGCGGCATCGAACAGAATCAGTGTATCGTTTGCCAAGGCATAATCCACCCACTTTTTCAGTTCCGGTTTGGTTAAGGTGGTCCCTGTCGGGTTGTTCGGATAACAGAGATAAACGATGTCTATCCGTTTGTCCGGAATTTCCGGGATAAAGTTGTTCTCACTTGTGCAAGGCATATAAGTAACGTTGCTCCATTTACCCGTTTCTTCTTCCAATACTCCGGCGCGTCCGCACATAACGTTACTGTCTATGTAAACCGGATAAATGGGATCTGTAACACCTACGCTATTGTCGTGGCGAAGAATATCACCTATATTTCCGGTATCGCTTTTAGCCCCGTCACTGACAAAAATCTCGGATGCCGAGAAATGAATCCCGCGTGGAGCGAAATCGTTCTTTATGATTGCTTCAATCAGAAAATCATATCCCTGTTCAGGACCATATCCGCGGAATGTATCTTTGCCGGCCAGTTCTTCTACCGCTTTATGCATTGCTTCTATGCAGGCTGGAGGAAGTGGCTGCGTAACGTCGCCGATACCTAGCCGGATGATGTCCTGTTTGGGATGCGTTATCCTGAAAGTATTTACCTTTTTCGCTATATCCGAGAATAAATAACTTCCCGGTAATTTTAAAAAATGCTCGTTTACTAATGCCATCTTGTTATTGTTTTAAGTTTCTATTACTATTCATTCTCAACTCTCAACTTCTCAACTCTCAACTTCTTCAACAATTTCCCCATCGAAAATCTTGGTTGCCGGTCCGGTCATTAATATATGTCCGGAGGTTTCATCCCATTCGACGGTAACTGTCCCTCCATCCATTATCACATCGCTTTTTCTTCCTGCAAGTCCGTTGATGAAGGCGGCTACTGCTGTGGCGCAGGCACCTGTTCCGCAAGCTTGAGTAATTCCCGATCCTCTTTCCCATACTCTCATCCGTATGGTGTCTTTACCGACGATCTGTGCAAACTCTACATTCGTTCTGTCGGGAAAGAGAGGATGATTCTCCAGTTCAGGACCGATTTCCGGCAGATTAATTCGGGTAATGTCATCAACAAATGTGACGAGATGTGGATTACCCATTGATACTTTAGTAGATTGGAAAGGATATTTCTTTTTCCAATCAATCTCTCCTGTTTCTTGTGGACTGCCCATATCTACGGTGACTGTACTGACTGTTTTTCCCTCTACCTGCAATTTCAGAATTTTAATTCCCGATAGTGTATCCAAAGTTATTTCTGTTTTATCAGTCAATCCGTATTCATATACATATTTGCCTACGCAGCGGCTACCATTACCACACATCATTGCTTCCGAACCGTCGGCATTGAAAATACGCATACTGAAATCCGCTTTATCAGAGACACCAATCAATATTAGTCCATCACTTCCGATTCCTGTATGAAACTTGCTCCATTCGATCGCTTTCTTTTCAGGGTCTGCTATTGGATATCTGGTCGTGTCTACATATATGTAGTCATTTCCTGTTCCATGCATTTTAGTGAACTTAATTCTTGTTGTCATTTTGATTGGTATTTATTGGTTGTTGTATCCTTTTGTTTTATTACAATGCAAAGATATGACTTTTTGCTTTATATTTTATTGAAAAGTATGTCTAATCTCTATTAATTTTCTGTGAACTTATAATTGCCTTTCATACGGCTATGTTTAGTTATAATTTGGAATTATATATATTCATATATTAATAAACTGTTATTTGAGCGAATTGCTTTGCATATTCTTTCATAATATATGAAGAATATTTAGTCTTGATAATCCATAAAACCAGTTATAAAAACAAGAAATATATTCTTTTTCTTTTGACGATATGAAAGTGAAAATCCTTATTTCTCTATCATATTGTTCGCGGAGTGTTTTGAAGAACCTTTTTCTGTATTCATTGTTTTAGCACTATCATTAATATAAAAACGTAGCGATATGAATATAGAGAAACAATTAGAAACAGCAGTTAAAACCAACCATCTGGTGTTGGTGGTGTTCTATGCCGATTGGTCCCCTCATTATGAGTGGATAGGGCCTGTGCTTCGAACTTACGAAAAGAGAACTGTGGAATTGATTAGAGTGAATGCAGAAGAGAATAGAGCAATTGCTGATGCTCATAATGTAGAAACAGTACCGGCTTTCCTTCTATTGCATAAGAGTCATGAACTTTGGAGGCAGGTAGGAGAGCTTACGGTAGAAGAATTAAAAGAGGTATTGGATGATTTTCAATGAATTGTCTGTAATCTTTTATTGGTATTCATAAAAAGGACTCTTTTCTTTTTTCGTTAAAAGATTGATATTTCTAAAGTGTTGGTATTAAGAGTATTATAGAAGAGCATTTTTTCATTTAAAGAAACGGGTGTTTCCTTTTAAAGGAAACACCCGTTTGACACCGAGAAACAATCTGTTTCTTTTAAAGGAAGATTCCGTTTCCCTAAAGCCAGATATTAAATTCTTTAATATGTGAATATTTTTTCTTATTGAAGCTTTTTAAGTTCTTCTTGTAAGATGACCGGTTCGTTAGTGGTGATGAAATCTACCTTTTGTTCGATCAGCCATTTCATATCTTCTACTTCGTCTACTGTCCATACGTTGACTTTCAAGCCGAGGTCGTGAGCTTCTTTGATCCATTCGGGGTGTTTCTTAATTACTCCCATGTGATAGTCCAGACCGGCAGCACCCAGTTCTTTCAGCTCTTTGGGAGACAATTCTCCGTTAAGGTAATATACCGGAGTACCGGCAGGAGCCAGACGGATAAACTCTTTCATGGCATGTAGAGAGAACGTGATATATTCCATACGGTTTTCCAGTCCCATTTTCTTTACCATGGCAACAATTCCTTGTACCGCTTTAGTCTCGCGTTTCTTGTTGCTATGCGCTTTCAGTTCGAGAATCAATTGGGTTTTACAGTTTTTTCCGGTTTCCAGATACTGTTCCAGGCTGGGTAAGTTTTCTCCGTTGGATAATTTAAGTCCGGTCAGTGCATCACCTTTGGAATATTCCATCGGCCTCATCTTATATACAGGATCATGGTTAACCACCAGCTTGTTATCCTTCGCGATCCATACGTCAAATTCTGAACCGTAACAACCGATGGAATCTGCTTTTAGAAGTGATGAAATACTGTTCTGCGATGATCCCGGAGTTTTCCAGAAACCGCGGTGAGCTATCACTTTTGTCTGTGCCTGCATACAACAAGCAGCCATTAGAAGGGCAGAAGCCATCATCATTTTTTTTAAATTCATTTGTTTGATCTTTTAAAAGTTTGATAGATTTAATTGGGTTTGGCCTCAAAATTATAAAAAAGATAACGCAAATCAGCCGATAATATGCTAATCTGCGTTAATCCTTGGGATTTTAGAATAGAAATGCTACAAAAGAATAACAGAATTTGCTGTTTCCGTTATTTTTTATCAGTTAAGTATAGGCCTCTTCATGTATTCCTTTCACTGCACGTCCACTAGGTTCATTCAGATTCCTGAAAGCAATATCCCATGCCAGAGCTTCTGCTGTGGAGCAGGCTACACTTGGAACACTGGGGACGGTGCGTGCTGCACTTTCACTGGGGAAATGCTCTTCGAAAATGCTACGATAGTAGTACTCTTCTTTGTTTTGTGGCGTATTGATCGGGAAACGTTCGGCAGCATGTTCCATTTGCTCATCGCTCACGGCAGCTGCTGTGATCTCTCTCAATGTGTCAATCCATGAATATCCTACACCGTCACTGAACTGCTCTTTCTGTCTCCAAGCCACACTTTCCGGTAACATATCGGCAAAGGCTTCGCGAACAATTCGTTTCTCGATGTTTTTTCCGGGGCACATTTTAGCTTTCGGGTTCAGGTTCATTGCCACGTCGAGAAATTCTTTATCAAGGAAAGGGACGCGTCCTTCTACTCCCCATGCTGACAAACTTTTATTGGCACGGAGGCAATCGTACATGTGCAACTTTGAAAGTTTACGTACTGTTTCTTCGTGAAATGCCTGTGGAGTAGGGGCCTTGTGGAAATACAGATACCCCCCGAAAACTTCATCAGCACCTTCACCGCTCAACACCATTTTGATCCCCATTGATTTAATGACACGCGCCAATAAATACATGGGAGTGGAAGCGCGTACGGTAGTTACATCATACGTCTCGATGAAATAAATTACGTCGCGAACAGCATCCAGACCTTCCTGAACGGTGTAGTTGATCTCATGATGGACGGTACCGATATATTCGGCTACCTCACGCGCTTTAATCAAATCGGGCGCGCCCTTTAGACCGATGGCGAAAGAGTGGAGTTGAGGCCACCATGCATCGCTTGCACCATCTGTTTCTATACGTTTTGCCGCATATTTTTTGGCAATGGCAGAGATAACGGAACTATCCAACCCGCCCGAAAGCAACACTCCATACGGTACGTCACTCATTAACTGGCGGTGCACAGCCTCTTCCAATGCCACTTTCACATCCTCGGTTTGTGCATCATTCTCTTTGACGGTTTCATATTCTGTCCAGTCGCGCGAATACCAACGTTTCATTTTTCTCTCTTTACTATAGAAATAATGTCCGGGAAGGAATACTTCATATTCGTCACAAAATCCTTCGAGAGCTTTCAACTCGCTGCCGAAGTAGATTTTTCCCTCTTTATCTTTTCCTATATATAAAGGAATAACCCCTATCGGATCGCGGGCAATTAGAAATTCATCCTTTTCCTCATCATAAAGCACGAAAGCGAAGATACCGCTGATATCTTCCAAAAAATGGATGCCTTTATCTTTGTAAAGGGCAAGAATTACCTCACAGTCACTTCCGGTTTGAAAGTTATATTTTCCCGCATATTTAGCTCGAATATCACGGTGATTGTAAATTTCACCGTTGACGGCGAGCACCTGTTTACGATCGGGAGAGTATAACGGTTGTCCGCCACTCTGCGGGTCGACAATGGAAAGACGTTCGTGTGCCAGGATGGCACTTCCGCCTACATAGATTCCGCTCCAGTCCGGTCCGCGATGACGGATCTTCTGGGCCATTTTCAGTGCTTTATCTCTTAGTTCTTTCGTTTGAACTTTGATGTTGAGTATACCTGCTATTCCACACATAACTTTAATTTTTAGAGGGGGTAATGTAATCTGTTGATTGTTTATTCGCTATTTCTAAGAAGCTGATTAGCTATTCTTAATTCGTTCCATAATTGTTATCGTTTAGTTCCACAACTGTTTCCCTTTAGTTCCATATCTGTTATCCTTTAGTTCCACAGATATGGAACGAACCGATAATAGCAATCGAGCTTCTTGTTGTACACTGTTGCAAAACTTATTGTATTAGATAAGCATCTATTTCCGCAGCAGCCTTTCGTCCTCCCGCCATGGCGCGTACCACCAGACTGGCACCAGTCTCGGCATCACCGGCTAGGAATACATTCTTTGCAAATTTCGGTTGTTCCGGTTTCAGGAATCCCATTGCCAATAATACCATATCAGCTTCGATGACTTCCTTCTTCCCTGTTGGTTTCATCGTGGGACGTCCGCCATCTGCTGCCGGAATCCATTCCACTTCTTCCACTTCTACACCTGTCACTTTTCCATTCTTTCCGAGGAACTGATTGGAAGCCAGGCACCAGCGGCGTGTACAACCTTCTTCATGGCTGGAAGTCGTTTTAAAGACTGCCGGCCATTGCGGCCAAGGAGTAGCCGGATTGTAGCCGACAGGAGGTTTCGGCATGATTTCGATTTGAGTGACACTGACAGCTCCCTGTCTCACACTGGTTCCGATGCAGTCGGAACCGGTATCTCCGCCACCTATCACAAGTACTTTTTTGCCTTTGGCATTCACCAATTTATCTTTTGGGAAAGTCTGTCCTGCCAGAATCCTGTTCTGCTGTGCCAGCATTTCAAGTGCGAAATGGATGCCTTTCAGTTCACGTCCCGGAATACTCAAATCACGTGCAGTCGGCGTTCCGGTACAGATGCAGTAAGCGTCGAATCCTTCCGGCAAATGATTGATGTCTATTTCTACTCCCATCTCAAACTGTATTCCTTCTGCAGCCAATATCTTCATCCGTCGGTCAATTACATTCTTATCCAGTTTGAAATTAGGAATACCGAACCGTAATAACCCTCCGGGTGCTTCATCCTTATCGAATAAAGTAACGCTATATCCTTTTAAATTCAGCTGATTAGCCACTACCAATCCGGCAGGACCCGCACCAATCACCGCCACTTTCTTTCCGTTTCTTCTCGGTGTTTTTACCTGTATATATCCTTCACGAAAAGCCGCTTCCACGATAGCTGCTTCATTCTCGCGAATAGTCACCGGCTGATCGCAGGAAAGTTTCAACACACACGATTTCTCGCAAAGGGCAGGACAAATACGTCCTGTAAATTCCGGAAAATCGCAAGTAGACGACAATACTTCGTATGCCTCCTTCCATTTTCCCCTGTATAATGCATCCTGCCATTCCGGTTGTTTATTTCCTATCGGGCATGCCCAATGACAGAAAGGTACGCCGCAATCCATACAGCGTGACGCCTGCAATTTACGGCTGTTTGTATTCAAAGTCTGTTCTACCTGACTATAGTCAGCGATTCGCTCGTTTACAGGGCGGTATCCCGCCTCTTGTCGAGGTATATTTAGAAATGCTTTAGGATCTCCCATCTTGTTATTTACTATTTGACGATTTACTATTTACTATTTTTAGACTATCTTGTCATTTGCTATTTGACTATTTACAGACTATACATTCAAATAGTAAATTGTAAATAGTCAATTTGTAAATCTAATAGTCTCTTTGCATGTCTGCAATTTTTTGTTGTAATTTTCTCATCTGTTCCTCCTGCAATACTTTTTTGTATTCGATGGGTACTACTTGGATGAACTGTTCTGCATAATGATTCCAGTTGTCAAGCATGGTACGGGCTAGTTTTGAGCCTGTGTACAGATAATGTTGGCGGATTAGTTCGTGTAGCTCCTTCCGGTAGCTGGCTTCTTCGATGAGTGACAGTTCCACCATTTCCATGTTGCAGAAATAATCGAAGTTGCCATCCTTGTTCCATACATAAGCCACACCGCCACTCATACCGGCTGCAAAGTTACGTCCGGTTTGTCCGAGGACTACCACACGACCTCCTGTCATATATTCGCAACAATGGTCGCCCACACCTTCCACTACGGCGACTGCACCGGAGTTACGAACTGCGAAACGTTCTCCTACACAACCGTTGATATATACTTCACCGCTTGTTGCTCCATAAAGTAAGGTATTACCGGCAATTGTATTCTTTTCGGCTTCGAAGTTGCTGCGGATAGGAGGCAATACGGAGATGCGTCCGCCGCTCAATCCTTTACCTAGATAATCGTTCGCTTCACCTTCCAGTTTAAAGTTAACTCCCGGTACGAGGAAAGCCCCGAAAGACTGACCTGCCGAGCCTTTGAACTTCACATTCAGTGTGTGTTCCGGCAATCCTTTGGCACCGTATTTCTTGGCAATCACTCCGGAGAGCATCGCACCTATTGCACGGTCTGTATTGGCAATCGTATATTCTAAAGAAATCTCTTTCTCATGTTCAATAGCTTCCTGTGCCGCATCAATGAGGGTTACATCCTTTACAGTAGAAACACCATGATCCTGATCGATGACATGGCGGATAGCAGCGTTGTTATCAATGCGTGCCAGCAATTTGGTGAAGTCGATTAACGCATGTTTCGGATTCGGGTCGTTGGCAACGGATTTGTGTTCGATCAAGTCTGTGCGCCCGATAATATCATCCATTCTGGTGAATCCCATTTCGGCCAAATGCTCGCGGACCTCCTGTGCCAGGAATGTGAAGAAATTTACCAGATATTCACTACGCCCATGAAAGCGTTTACGTAATTCCTCATTCTGTGTGGCAACTCCCACCGGACAAGTATTCTGATGGCATTTGCGCATCATTACACACCCTAATACAATCAATGCTGAGGTGGCGAAGCCATATTCTTCGGCACCCATTAGTGCCATTAAGATGATGTCACGTCCGGTTTTCAGTTGTCCGTCGGCTTGCAAAACTACTTGACCACGAAGTCCGTTCAAAACCAATGTTTGCTGTGTCTCGCTCAATCCCAATTCCGGTGAGATGCCCGCATAACGGATAGAAGAAGCCGGAGAAGCACCTGTTCCCCCTTCAGCACCGGAGATGACAATCAGGTCCGCCTTTGCTTTTGCCACCCCGGCGGCAATTGTACCGACGCCGCTTTCTGCTACCAGTTTCACACTGATTTTGGCCTGTGGATTTACATTTTTCAGATCGAAGATTAATTGTGCCAAATCTTCAATCGAATAAATATCATGATGAGGTGGGGGAGAAATCAGTGAAATTCCCGGAATGGAATGGCGTGTTTTTGCAATCACATCATTCACTTTAAATCCCGGAAGTTGTCCGCCTTCACCCGGCTTTGCTCCCTGTGCTATCTTAATCTGAATTTCATCCGCATTAACCAGATATTCTGCCGTTACACCGAAACGTCCGGAAGCTACCTGCTTGATTGCACTTCGTAAGGAACTGCCATCGGGCAGCGGTTGGAAACGGGCAGCGTCCTCGCCACCTTCACCGGTATTGCTGCGTCCGTGAATTTTATTCATGGCAATAGCCATTGCTTCATGAGCCTCTTTGCTGATAGAACCAAAAGACATGGCCCCCGTGACGAAACGATGCAGAATGTTTTCCACCGGTTCTACCTGATCGATCGAAATCGGATTACGACGGAATCCCAGAAAGTCACGAAGGAAAATAGGCTTCTCTTTTTCGTCTACCAGATGAGTATATTCTTTAAACTTTTTATAACTCCCCATCCGTGTAGCCAATTGCAGCGTACTGATTGTTTCCGGATTCCATGCATGCTCTTCTCCGTCTTTACGGAAAGCATACAAACCGGTAAGAAGTTGAGAATGGAGAGTTGAGAGTTGAGAGTTGCCATGCGGAGCCTCACTCTCCACTCTCAACTCTCCGCTCTCAACTTCTCCCACTCCTTCCTTGTGGAAAGCAATGGCATCTCTGGCTATTTCTTCCAAGCGAATACCTCCGATGGGCGAACCGAGTCCACCGAAATAGGCCTTACTCAATTCTTCGCTCAAACCGACGGCTTCGAAGATTTTTGCACCACGATAAGAGCGGATGGTAGAGATCCCCATTTTACTCATGATTTTAAACAAACCTTTGCAGATGGATTTGATATAATTTTTTTCAGCAGTGGCATAATCCAACTGAATATCCCTGTCTTTAACCAAGCGGTCGAGAACAGCGAATGCCATGTAAGGATTCAGGGCACTTGCTCCGAAACCCAGTAATAACGCAGCGTGCATCACCTCACGTATTTCACCGCTTTCTACAATCAATGCTGTTTGTACACGTTTGCCAACTGAAATCAGGTGGTGATGAACGGCGCTTACCGCCAGCAATGAAGGAATAGCGGCATGGGTAATATCCACGTCACGGTCGGTCAGGACAAGGTAGTTTACGCCTTCCGTCACAGATTCTTCCGCCATTTTACAGAGACTGTTCAGTGCCTCCTGCAATCCGGCTTTTCCTTTCGCTGCTTCAAATAACATGGGCAGTTTGACCGTTTTGAAACCTTTATAGCGGATATTACAAAGAATATCCAGTTGTGTGTTGCTCAAAATCGGATGATTCAGGCGGACCATTTTGCAATGACTCTCGCTGGGTGTCAGAATATTCATGCCGACTGCCCCGATGTATTCTGTCAATGACATTACCAGTTCTTCGCGGAGCGGGTCGATGGGAGGATTGGTCACTTGTGCAAATTGCTGCCGGAAATAGTTGTAAAGCAATTGCGGCTTATCCGAAAGTACAGCTAACGGAGTATCATTACCCATTGAATGGATCGGTTCTGCTCCGCTGCTTGCCATCGGCATAATCAGTTTTTCGATATCCTCTTTGGAGTAGCCGAAAGTGCGAAGCATACAGTCGTAGTTTTCTACATGATGAGGTACTTTGCGTCCGCTCTTCAGTTCATCCAGTTCGATTCGGTTCGTAGACAACCAGGTGCGGTAAGGTTTGGCTTCAGCCAACTGTTTTTTCAGTTCGCCATCATAATAAATTTCACCTTTTTCCGTATCCACCAACAAAATCTTACCGGGCTGTAAGCGACCTTTTTCTTTGATGTCTCCCGGTTCGAAATCCATCACACCGACTTCCGAAGCCACTACCATCATATCGTTTTTAGTAATCAGATAACGGGCAGGGCGCAGACCGTTGCGGTCGAGCATACCTCCGGCAAATCGTCCGTCACTGAAGAGAAGTGCAGCCGGTCCGTCCCACGGTTCCATCAGGATAGAGTGGTATTCGTAGAATGATTTCAGATCCTCGCTGATGGGATTCTTTTCGTTGAAAGATTCCGGCACGAGCATAGCCATGGCGTGTGGCAGGCTCAATCCCGACATCACCAGGAACTCCAGTACATTATCCAGGGAAGCACTGTCGCTCATGCCCGGTTGTATAATCGGGCGAAGTTCTTTTATGTCACCCAAGGTAGGAGTGGAGAGTACGCTTTCGCGGGCTTCCATCCATCCGCGGTTACCACGGATCGTGTTGATTTCACCGTTGTGTGCCAGAAGGCGGAATGGTTGTGCCAATCCCCATGTAGGGAATGTGTTGGTACTGAAACGGGAGTGCACCAGTGCCAGTCCGCTGGTAAAATAGCTATTCGTCAGGTCCGGATAGTAGTTGCGCAGTTGCAACGACGAAAGCATACCTTTATATATAATGTTTTTTGTAGAAAGCGAAACAACATAAAAATCGTCCTTTGTCGGAATGGATGACAGTCTGACCTTATTCTCGATTCTTTTCCGGATCAGATATAACTTCCGGTCGGCCGTTTCCGTTTCTGTAAATCCGGTGATAAACACCTGCTTGATGTCAGGTTCGTTTGCCAAAGCAGATTCTCCTAGAATTTCAGGGCAGGTGGGCACATTGCGCAGATGCATCAATGTGAGTCCTTCTTTTTCAATTTCTTCAATAATGATACTTAAAATGGCTGCCTGGTCTTTCTCATTTTTCGGCAAAAATAGCAATCCTGTGCCGTACCGTCCTTTTTCGGGTACAGGAATACCTTGCAATAAAATAAACTCATGCGGAATTTGCAGCATGATACCTGCACCGTCGCCGGTTTTGTTATCCGCACCTTCGGCGCCACGGTGGCGCATGTTCTCTAATACCTTTAAAGCCGACTCAACAATGTCGTGTGACTTTTCTCCATGAATGTTTACCAGCATACCAACACCGCAGGCATCGTGTTCGTATGCCGCATTGTACAAGCCCATCTGTTTGGGCTGTCGTTGGTAAGGGGATCCTTCTGTTACGTTGTTAAAAAGTTCTTGTTTCTTCATTCTTACTAGCTTTATTGTATGATAATACCTAATTGAAGTGTCAATTTGTTCGGCAAAGTTAGTGGTTTAATTTCAAAATGACAGTAAAATACAAGTTTTCTGTAACGCGAAATTAAAAGAAGAGCCTGTCTTCTTCTAATTTGTAATTAAAAGAAGGAGATTTACTTTTAATTTGTTAGCTCTTTTGGGTTAATGGTGAGCTAATTGTAATTTGTTTCTTTTTGAGCTAAAAATAATATATTATTTAACTTTTTGATGTGTTTACAACTTTTTTATGCGTTTCTGTCAAATAAATATGCTTTTTGTTGTCTTTATGTTATTTGTAATGTGTATATTTGCAGTCGAAATAAAAATATCATAATATGTGTGGAATAGTAGGCTATATTGGTAAACGAAAAGCCTACCCTATCCTTATAAAAGGGCTGAAGCGACTGGAGTATCGTGGATATGATAGCGCGGGGGTAGCAATCATCAGTGATGACCGACAGTTAAATGTGTATAAGACGAAAGGAAAAGTCTCCGATCTTGAAAATTTCGTCACACAAAAAGATATTTCCGGTACAATCGGAATTGCCCATACTCGTTGGGCTACTCACGGGGAACCTTGTTCCGCTAACGCCCACCCTCATTACTCTTCTTCCGAAAAGCTCGCTCTCATTCATAACGGTATTATTGAAAACTACGCCGTTCTCAAAGAAAAACTTCAAGCCAAAGGCTATATTTTTAAAAGTAGTACAGATACCGAAGTCCTTGTTCAATTAATAGAATACATGAAAGTCACTAATCAAGTCAGTTTGCTGACAGCCGTTCAATTGGCGTTGGGAGAAGTGATTGGTGCCTATGCGATTGCGATTCTTGATAAAGAGCATCCCGATGAGATTATTGCTGCCCGTAAGAGTAGCCCGCTGGTAGTGGGGATTGGAGCGGACGAGTTCTTCCTTGCTTCGGATGCCACTCCGATTGTAGAATATACAGATAAGGTGGTTTATCTGGAAGACGGAGAAATTGCTGTTCTCCATCTGGGAAAAGAATTGAAGGTGGTCAACTTGAGTAATGTTGAAATGACACCTGAAATTAAAAAGGTGGAGCTTAATCTCGGCCAGCTGGAAAAAGGGGGATATCCGCATTTTATGTTGAAAGAGATTTTCGAACAGCCCGATTGTATTCATGATTGTATGCGCGGACGTATCAATGTGGAAGCAGACAATGTGGTACTTTCCGCTGTGATCGATCATCGGGAAAAGCTACTGAATGCCAAGCGGTTTATTATCGTTGCCTGCGGAACTTCCTGGCATGCCGGACTGATTGGTAAGCATCTGATTGAAAGTTTCTGCCGCATACCGGTGGAAGTGGAGTATGCTTCCGAATTCCGTTACCGTGATCCGGTGATTGACGGACAGGATGTAGTGATAGCAATCTCCCAAAGCGGTGAGACTGCGGATACTTTGGCTGCTGTGGAATTGGCAAAAAGCCGCGGAGCATTTATATATGGTATTTGCAATGCTATCGGGTCTTCTATTCCCCGTGCTACTCACACCGGTTCGTATATCCACGTAGGTCCGGAAATCGGAGTCGCTTCCACCAAAGCGTTTACCGGACAGGTCACTGTGTTGGCAATGCTGGCATTGACGCTTGCCAAAGCGAAAGGAACAATTGACGAACGGCATTATCTTTCAATAGTACAGGAATTAAATCATATTCCGGAGAAGATGAAAGAGGTGCTGAAACTGAATGATACCCTGGCGGAATTATCGAAAACTTTCACGTATGCGCATAACTTTATTTACCTGGGACGCGGATATAGTTATCCTGTTGCCTTGGAAGGTGCATTGAAATTGAAAGAAATATCGTATATTCACGCCGAAGGTTATCCGGCTGCCGAGATGAAGCACGGGCCGATTGCCTTGATTGACGCGGAAATGCCGGTAGTGGTGATTGCTACGCAGAATGGACTGTACGAAAAAGTGCTAAGTAATATTCAGGAGATCAAGGCGAGGAAGGGAAAAGTGATTGCATTCGTTACGAAGGGAGATACGGTTATCAGCAAGATTGCCGATTGTAGTATCGAACTTCCTGAAACAATAGAGTGTCTCGATCCGTTAATTACTACGGTACCTCTCCAACTTCTTGCTTATCACATTGCGGTATGTAAGGGGATGGATGTAGACCAGCCGAGAAATCTGGCGAAGTCGGTAACGGTGGAGTAATGTGATTTACAATTAGACAATTTACTATTTACGATTGAAGAATCAATGATAGATAGTAAGTTGTTTGATTGGCAGGTGGTAATTTAAATCGTAAATAGTATAGATGGAACAATTGAAACATGAATGTGGCGTTGCCATGATACGCTTGCTTAAACCGTTGGAGTATTACGAGAAAAAGTACGGAACATGGATGTACGGTCTTAATAAGCTCTACCTGTTGATGGAGAAACAACATAACCGTGGACAGGAAGGTGCGGGACTGGCATGTGTGAAACTGGAAGCAAATCCGGGTGAAGAATATATGTTTCGTGAACGTGCTTTAGGCTCCGGAGCTATTACGGAGATTTTTGAAAATGTTCAAAACAATTTTAAGGAGCTCACTCCCGAACAGTTGCATGATGCTGCGTATGCCAAACGAGTCCTGCCTTTTGCCGGGGAAGTATATATGGGGCATCTTCGTTATTCCACTACGGGAAAATCCGGAATCTCATACGTGCATCCATTTTTAAGAAGAAATAACTGGCGTGCCAAGAATCTCGCTCTTTGCGGAAACTTCAATATGACGAATGTGGACGAAATATTTGCCCGTATCACTGCCATTGGTCAGCATCCGCGTAAATATGCCGATACATATATCATGTTGGAACAGGTGGGACACCGTCTTGACCGTGAAGTGGAGCGTGTATTCAATCTTGCCGAAGCCGAAGGGCTTACGGGCATGGGCATCACGCATTATATAGAAGAACATATTGATTTGGCAAACGTACTGCGTACTTCCAGTCGCGAATGGGATGGGGGGTATGTTATTTGCGGATTGACCGGAAGCGGTGAATCTTTCGCTATCCGTGACCCGTGGGGCATCCGGCCTGCATTTTGGTATCAGGATGACGAAATAGCTGTTCTTGCTTCCGAACGTCCGGTTATCCAGACAGCTTTGAATGTTCCGTTTGAGGAAATCAAGGAACTGCAACCGGGGCAGGCTTTGCTGATTAGCAAAGAGGGAAAGATCCGTACTTCGCAAATCAATAAGCCGCGCGAAAATCAGGCTTGTTCTTTCGAACGTATCTATTTTTCCCGTGGCAGTGACGTCGATATTTATAAAGAAAGGAAACGGCTGGGCGAAAAGTTGGTTCCGAAAATACTGAAAGCTATCAATAATGATATCGATCATACGGTCTTCTCTTTTATTCCAAACACTGCGGAGGTTGCTTTCTACGGAATGTTGCAGGGACTGGATGATTACTTGAATGAGGAGAAAGTGCAGCAGATCGCTGCATTGGGGCATAACCCGAATATGGAGGAATTGGAAGTTATTCTTTCCCGTCGTATTCGCAGCGAAAAGGTGGCAATCAAGGATATTAAGCTCCGTACGTTCATCGCCGAAGGAAACAGTCGTAATGATTTGGCTGCCCATGTGTATGATATTACATACGGAAGTCTTGTACCCGGTGTTGATAATCTGGTGATTATCGACGACAGCATTGTGCGCGGTACTACGCTGAAACAAAGTATTATCGGTATTCTCGACCGTCTCGGTCCGAAGAAGATTGTCATTGTATCTTCTTCTCCGCAGGTGCGTTATCCTGACTATTACGGTATTGATATGGCAAAGATGAGCGAGTTTATCGCCTTCAGGGCTGCTGTCGAACTTTTAAAGGAACGGGATATGAAAGATGTGATTGCGGCCGCCTATCGTAAATCGAAAGAGCAGGTAGGACTGCCGAAAGAGCAGATGGTAAACTATGTGAAAGATATTTATGCTCCGTTCACTGATGAGGAAATCTCTGCCAAAATGGTAGAACTGCTGACACCCAAGGGAACCAAGGCGAAAGTGGAAATCGTCTATCAACCGTTGGAGGGATTGCACGAGGCTTGTCCGCATCATAAAGGCGACTGGTATTTTAGCGGTAACTACCCTACACCGGGTGGTGTGAAAATGGTGAACCGGGCGTTCATCGACTATATAGAACAAATGTATCAATTCTAACAACCATACAACGATTCAATAATAAGAATGAGAAATGTGACATTAATCCTTGACGACGGGAGCCGGTTTTCCGGTAAGTCGTTTGGCTACGAGAAGCCGGTGGCGGGCGAAGTAGTGTTTAATACTGCCATGACCGGATATCCGGAGAGCCTCACTGACCCTTCATACGCCGGACAGTTGATGACGCTTACCTATCCTTTGGTAGGTAACTACGGTGTTCCTCCTTTTACTATCGAGCCGAATGGACTTGCCACTTTCATGGAAAGTGAAAAGATCCACGCGGAAGCGATTATCGTAAGTGACTATTCTTATGAATACAGCCACTGGAACGCTGTGGAAAGTCTTGGTGACTGGCTGAAACGGGAAAAAGTTCCTGGTATCACGGGCATTGATACACGCGAGCTGACGAAAGTTCTTCGTGAACATGGAGTAATGATGGGGAAAATAGTATTTGAAAATGAAGAATTAAGAATGAAGAATGAAGAATTTCCGTCTTATAGCGATATAAACTATGTAGACCAGGTTTCCTGTAAAGAAATTATTCATTATTTCCCTAGTGGAACAAGCAGTCACAGCGCAGCTAATTCTTCATTCTTCATTCCTCATTCTTCATTAAAAAAAGTTGTCCTGGTAGATTGCGGTGTGAAGACTAATATCATTCGTTGTCTGCTGAAACGTAATGTTGAGGTGATTCGTGTTCCTTGGGATTATGATTATAACGGACTCGAATTTGACGGACTGTTTATTTCCAACGGACCGGGGGATCCGGATACCTGTGATGCTGCGGTGCAGAATATCCGCAAGGCAATGTCAAACGAGAAACTGCCTATCTTCGGAATCTGTATGGGTAACCAACTGCTTTCGAAAGCGGGAGGAGCCAAGATTTATAAATTGAAATACGGTCACCGTAGCCACAACCAACCGGTGCGTATGGTAGGCACTGAACGTTGCTTCATCACTTCGCAAAATCACGGTTATGCCGTAGACAATAATACGTTGAGTGCAGATTGGGAACCGTTATTTATTAATATGAATGATGGCTCTAACGAAGGAATCAAGCATAAAAGAAACCCTTGGTTTTCTGCACAATTCCATCCGGAAGCAGCGAGTGGACCTACGGATACGGAATTCCTGTTCGACGAATTTGTAAAACTATTATAACCCATATTCATCACGGATTATAAAAAATCTGTGTTAATCTGTGTAATCTGTGATGAACCAGAAAGTAGAATCAATGAAAGAAAATATAAAGAAAGTATTGCTGTTGGGTTCCGGTGCCCTGAAGATCGGTGAGGCCGGTGAGTTTGACTATTCCGGTTCGCAGGCACTCAAAGCTTTGAAAGAAGAAGGCATTGAAACGATTCTTATCAATCCTAATATTGCTACGGTACAGACGTCCGAAGGAGTGGCGGATCAAATCTACTTCCTCCCGGTGACTCCGTATTTCGTAGAGAAAGTGATTCAGAAAGAAAAACCGGAAGGCATTATGCTGGCGTTCGGTGGTCAGACAGCCTTGAACTGTGGAGTGGCATTGTACAAAGAAGGTATTCTTGAAAAATATAATGTGAAAGTACTTGGTACCCCGGTACAAGCCATTATGGATACCGAGGATCGTGAACTTTTCGTTCAGAAATTGAATGAAATCAATGTAAAGACCATTAAGAGTGAAGCCGTAGAAAATGCGGAAGCTGCGCGTCGCGCAGCAAAAGAACTGGGGTATCCCGTAATTGTTCGTGCTGCGTATGCATTGGGTGGCTTGGGCTCCGGTTTCTGTGATAACGAAGAGCAACTGGATATTCTTGTAGAAAAAGCGTTCTCTTTCTCTCCGCAGGTATTGGTGGAAAAATCTCTTCGTGGTTGGAAAGAAGTGGAATATGAAGTGGTGCGCGACCGTTTCGACAACTGTATCACAGTTTGTAATATGGAAAACTTCGACCCGCTGGGTATTCATACCGGTGAATCTATCGTTATTGCTCCGTCACAAACGCTTACTAACAAAGAATATCATAAACTTCGGGAACTGGCAATACGTATCATCCGCCACATCGGTATTGTGGGCGAATGTAATGTACAATATGCCTTCGACCCCGAATCCGAAGATTATCGGGTGATTGAAGTAAATGCCCGTCTTTCCCGTTCATCGGCTTTGGCATCTAAGGCAACGGGTTATCCGCTGGCTTTCGTTGCGGCCAAATTGGGACTGGGTTACGGACTCTTCGACCTGAAGAACTCTGTAACAAAGACTACTTCTGCTTTCTTCGAACCGGCACTGGATTATGTTGTATGTAAGATTCCACGTTGGGATTTGGGTAAATTCCACGGTGTAGATAAAGAATTGGGATCTTCTATGAAATCTGTCGGTGAGGTGATGGCTATCGGTCGTACTTTTGAAGAAGCTATCCAGAAAGGGCTCCGCATGATCGGACAGGGAATGCACGGATTTGTAGAAAACAAGGAGCTAGTTATTTCTGACATCGACAAGGCTTTGCGCGAACCGACTGATAAACGTATTTTTGTTATCTCGAAGGCTTTTCGTGCCGGCTACACCATCGATCAGGTACACGAACTGACTAAGATTGATAAATGGTTCCTTCAGAAATTGATGAATATCATGCAGACTTCCGAAGAACTGCATAGCTGGGGAAATAATCACAAACAAATAGCCGATCTGCCAAACGAACTGCTTCGTAAAGCCAAGGTTCAAGGTTTCTCTGATTTCCAGGTTGCCCGTGCCATCGGCTACGAAGGTGATATGGAGGATGGTATTCTTTATGTCCGCAAACATCGTAAAGAGGCGGGTATTCTTCCGGTAGTGAAGCAGATTGATACTTTGGCAGCCGAATATCCGGCACAAACCAATTATCTGTATCTTACTTATAGCGGCGTGGCAAATGATGTTCATTACTTGGGCGACCATAAATCCATTGTCGTATTGGGATCCGGTGCTTATCGTATCGGCTCTTCCGTAGAATTTGACTGGTGCGGTGTGCAGGCTTTGAATACTATTCGTAAAGAAGGATGGCGCAGCGTGATGATTAATTATAATCCTGAAACTGTATCTACGGACTACGATATGTGCGATCGCTTGTACTTTGACGAATTGACTTTTGAACGTGTGATGGATATTCTGGAACTGGAGAATCCGCATGGTGTAATTGTATCTACCGGTGGTCAGATTCCAAATAACTTGGCTTTGCGTTTGGATGCACAGCATATCAATATCCTTGGCACAAGTGCCAAGAGCATTGACAACGCTGAAGACCGTGAGAAATTCTCTGCCATGCTCGACCGTATCGGTGTGGATCAACCCCGTTGGCGTGAGTTGACCTCTATGGAAGATATCCATGAATTTGTCGAAGAAGTAGGTTTCCCCGTACTCGTTCGCCCGTCATACGTGCTTTCGGGAGCTGCAATGAATGTTTGTTCCAATCAGGAAGAACTGGAACGTTTCCTGAAACTGGCAGCCAATGTCTCGAAAAAACATCCGGTAGTAGTAAGTCAGTTTATTGAACATGCCAAGGAAGTAGAAATGGATGCCGTGGCGCAGAATGGCGAAATTGTGGCATACGCTATTAGTGAGCATATCGAATTTGCAGGAGTACACTCCGGTGACGCGACTATTCAGTTCCCGCCACAGAAGCTATATGTAGAAACTGTTCGTCGTATTAAGCGTATCAGCCGTGAGATTGCCAAGGCTTTGAATATCTCCGGTCCGTTTAATATTCAGTATTTGGCAAAAGACAATGATATCAAGGTGATCGAATGTAACTTGCGTGCTAGTCGTTCTTTCCCATTTGTCAGCAAGGTACTGAAGATTAACTTTATTGAACTGGCAACCAAAGTTATGCTTGGTCTGCCTGTCGAAAAACCGGAAAAGAATCTTTTCGAATTGGACTATGTGGGAATCAAAGCTTCACAGTTCTCTTTCAACCGTTTGCAGAAAGCCGACCCGGTGTTGGGAGTAGATATGGCTTCCACCGGTGAAGTAGGTTGTATTGGTATGGATACTTCTTGTGCTGTATTGAAAGCAATGCTTTCTGTAGGTTATCGTATTCCGAAGAAGAATATCTTGCTTTCCACGGGTACCATGAAGCAAAAAGCGGATATGATGGATGCAGCCCGTATGTTGGTGAATAAGGGATATAAACTCTTTGCGACGGGCGGTACACATAAAGCGCTTGCCGAGAGCGGTATTGAGAGTACTCATGTTTATTGGCCGAGTGAAGAGGGACATCCGCAGGCGTTGGAGATGCTTCATAGTAAGGAAATAGATATGGTAGTTAATATACCAAAGAACTTGACTGCCGGAGAATTAAGTAATGGGTATAAAATCCGTCGTGCTGCCATTGATTTAAATATTCCGTTGATTACGAACGCTCGTCTGGCTAGTGCGTTTATCAATGCCTTCTGTACGATGAGTGTGGATGATATAGCTATCAAGAGCTGGGCAGAATATAAATAAGATGATTATATTCTATTGAAATGAAAAGACAAAGGTCGTTCTTATTATTCGAGAGCGGCCTTTGTCTATTATTGTAGAAATACAATTATTCGATTATTCAGTTGGAAAATTAAATACTCTTGGTCTTTATTTGCTGTTTTGGACATTTTAATGTAACTTGCGCGCTTATTTAAAATAATATTTTTTTTTACAGGAGGATGATAGGTATGGATAATCATGTTGTAATAATGGCTGGTGGCATAGGGAGCCGTTTCTGGCCGATGAGCACTCCGGAATGTCCTAAACAATTTATTGATGTAATGGGATGTGGCCGGTCACTGATTCAATTGACGGCAGACCGTTTTGATGGTGTTTGCCCCAGGGAAAATATGTGGGTGGTAACTTCTGAAAAATACATTGATATTGTTCGGGAGCAGTTGCCGGAAATTCCGGAAAGTAATATTTTAGCGGAACCCTGTGCACGAAATACTGCGCCTTGTATCGCGTTTGCTTGCTGGAAAATCAAAAAGAAGCATCCCCGTGCTAACATTGTAGTAACTCCTTCGGATGCATTAGTCATCGATACGAGCGAGTTCCGTAGAGTGATGGAGAAAGCACTTCGTTTTACGGATGATAGCAGTGCTATTGTCACAATAGGTATTCGGCCGACTCGTCCGGAGACAGGCTACGGATATATTGCTGCTGCCAACCAGCTTCAAACAGATAAAGAAATTTATACAGTAGACGCATTCAAGGAAAAACCCGATAAAGAGACAGCCGAAAAGTATTTGGCGGAAGGTAATTTCTTCTGGAATGCGGGAATCTTTGTGTGGAACGTGCGTACTATCACTTCCGTGATGCGTGTATATGCTCCGGGTATCGCACAGATTTTTGACCGTATTTTCCCGGATTTCTATACGGAAAAAGAGAATGAAACAATCAAAAAGTTGTTCCCGACTTGCGAAAGTATTTCTATCGACTATGCGGTGATGGAAAAAGCGGAGGCTATTTACGTGTTACCGGCTTCTTTCGGCTGGTCGGATTTAGGCACATGGGGAGCACTTCGCGGTCTTTTACCACAGGATAAATCGGGAAATGCTACGGTAGGAACCGATATACGTTTGTATGACAGTAAGAATTGTATTGTGCATGCCAGCGAAGAAAAACGAGTTGTTGTTCAAGGATTAGATGGATATATCATCGCGGAGAAAGATAATACATTACTGATTTGTAAATTGGAAGAGGAACAACGGATTAAAGAGTTCTCGAAATAAAGATTATTTCGTTTGCTGATATTCGTGTGGTGTCATTCCTGTCATTCGTTTGAAGAACTTCGAGAAAAAAGAAGGATTAGGGAAATTTAATTCATCAGAAACTTGATAAACGAGCAGATTGCTATGTTTTAGCAATACTTTTGCTTCTAGTATAATGGACTGGTTTATCCAGTCCATTACTGTTTGTTGACTGGCCTGCCGGATAACTGTATTCAGATAACGCGGAGTGAGACATAGCTTATCCGCATAGAAGTTCACGTTACGCTCTTTCTTGCTGTGTGTGTTGACAAGAGAGATGAAACGTTGGAAAATCTCTTCCTGTCTTGTCAACTGGGCAGAATTCAGTTCAATACTGTTTTGAGCGATATATTCTAAATAATAGATGAGGCTGGCCAAAAGATGTTGTATAGCTTCTTTGCGGAATGGCGGTTCCTGCAATACTCCCCATATCAAGGTGAAATAATGTTCCATTTGTTGCTGTTCTTGTGGAGATAGTAACAATATGATGTTTTTCTGATGATGGAGAAGGTAAGAAAAAAAATCGTCTTTTCCGGATATAGGAAGGAAATTGTGGTCGGCTGCTATCATTTGCATATCAAAATCAGGAGACACCTCTGTGATTTGAATAATGGAGTTAGGAGCGATCACTGCGATGTATCCCGGTTGGATGGTATATTCGATCAGATTAATGAGAATTCGGGCAGAGCCTTGCTTGACGAATGCGATACGCCCTTCTTTAATACGATACGGTTGACCGAGTGAGAAAAGAGTCGTTTCCATCTTTACAAAGCTATTGACGAATCCGAAATCAGAAGATATATAACGATGCTCGTTATGCCGGACAATTTTAAGATTGTCTAATAATTTAAGTGCTAACTCTATCGGTTCTTTTTGTCCCATTTTCTTTTCTCTTTTCCGGCAAAGGTAATAAAATGCGGCATACTTATTTGCTTTTTTCTGTTTTATCGAACTAATGGAACACATTTACCAACTCTTGGAAATGACCAGTATCTTTGAAATCCCTATCTTTGTCTTTCGAAGAAACCAAAGAAATAATGGATATGAAAAGAATGATTTTCAGTTTCTCCTTTTTACTGTATGTAGCAGGAGCGTATGCGCAGATTACATTGGAAGAATGTCAGCGGAAGACGCAGGACAATTATCCGTTGGTACATCAGTATGGCTTAGTGGAGAAGACAAAGGAATATAATCTGGAAAATGCAGCCAAGGGATATTTGCCTCAATTTGCTCTTTCGGCAAAGGCCTCTTATCAGAGTGATGTGACAGAAATTCCGGTAAAACTTCCCGGAGTAGATTTAAAAGGATTGTCCAAAGACCAATATCAGGTCATGTTGGAATTGCAACAGAAGATATGGGACGGGGGAGGAATCCGTATGCAGAAGAAGCAGACGATTGCAGAGGCTGAAGTGGAAAAAGAAAAACTGAATGTAGATATGTATGCGCTGAATAACCGCGTGAATGATCTTTATTTTGGAATTCTCCTGCTGGACGAGCAAATCAAACAGAATACATTGTTGCAAGATGAGCTAGAGAGAAATTATCGTCAGATTACTGCTTATGTGGAAAATGGAATAGCCAATCAAGCTGATTTGGATGCAGTGAAAGTGGAGCAGCTGAATACAAAACAGAAAAGAGTGGATTTAGTATCATCACGTGCAGCTTATTTGAAAATGCTTTCGCTGTTGGTAGGAGAAGCACTGTCTCCGGAGACGGTGCTGGAGAAACCTGTACCTCAAAGTACGGTTTCGGCTGTCAGTGAGATTCGTCGGCCGGAGTTGGCTTTGTTTGATGCACAGGGAGCCGGACTGCAAGTGCAGGAGAAGGCTTTGAATGTGCGTCATCTTCCGCAGTTCGGACTGTTTGTGCAGGGGGCATACGGAAATCCCGGATTGGATATGCTGAAGAATGAATTTTCTCCTTATTATATGGCAGGTGTCCGGCTTTCATGGAATTTCGGTAGTCTGTATACTTTGAAAAATGACCGTCGGGTGATCGAGAAGAAAAGGCAGCAACTGGATAATAACCGGGATGTATTCCTTTTCAATACAAGACTGGAAATGACGCAGCAGGATCAGGCTATCCATTCTTTGGAGAAGCAAATGCGGGATGATGATGAAATAATCCGGTTGCGTACAAATATCCGTAAAGCTGCCGAAGCAAAGGTGGCAAATGGAACATTGACCGTGACTGAAATGTTACGTGAACTGACTAATGAGAGCTTGGCGCGTCAGTCGAAAGCTATGCATGAGATTCAACGGTTAATGGGAATTTATCAATTGAAATATACAATAAATGATTAATATAACTTCTCCGGATATGAAAAGAATAACAAAAATAGGAATGTGGGGGATAATGCTGATGATGTTATCTGCCTGTGGAAATGGAACACCAGATTATGACGCAACCGGTACATTTGAAGCTACGGAAGTAATAGTGTCCGCCGAGGCTGCCGGAAAATTGCTACGACTGGAAGTAGAAGAGGGAACAAAGCTGAAAGCGGGTGAGGAGATCGGGTTGGTAGATACGGTACAATTGTATTTAAAGAAACTGCAATTGGAAGCCAGTATGAAATCGGTAGAAAACCAGCGTCCTGATCTTGCCAAACAGATTGCCGCTACCAAACAGCAAATTGTCACGGCAGAGCGTGAGAGGAAACGGGTGGAAAACTTGCTTGCTGCAGGTGCGGCCAATCAAAAACAACTGGATGATTGGGACGCGCAAGTCAAATTACTCGAACGGCAGCTCGTTGCACAGGAATCATCGTTGCGTAATAGTACGAATAGCCTTACAGAACAAGGCAATTCGGTTGCTATACAGGTAGCGCAAGTGGAGGATCAGTTAGTTAAATGTCATGTTCAGTCACCTATCGCAGGTATAGTATTGGCTAAATATGCGGAAGCCGGTGAATTGGCGGCTATCGGCAAGCCTTTATTTAAGGTGGGCGAAGTGGATCGTATGTATTTGAGGGCTTACATCACTTCCGAACAGTTATCAAAAGTGAAACTGGGAGATCAAGTGACTGTGTATGCTGACTATGGCAACTCGGAGCAGAAAGCTTATCCGGGGGAAGTGACTTGGATTTCCGATCGTTCGGAATTCACTCCAAAAACAATTCTGACGAAGAATGAACGTGCTAATCTGGTATATGCAGTGAAGATTGCGGTGAAGAACGACGGAGCGTTGAAGATTGGTATGTATGGCGGAGTGAAATTAAAGAATGAAGATTAAAAATTAAAGTCAGGGAAATGGAGAAGGATGTACCCATAGTGGTTGTGAAAGAAGTCGGCAAGAGCTATGGAACGGTGGAAGCGCTGAAAGAGGTTTCTTTTGTGGTAGAACGGGGAGAGATCTTTGGGCTGATAGGTCCTGACGGTGCCGGTAAGAGTACCTTATTCCGTATTCTGACTACTTTGCTGCTGGCAGATAAGGGAACGGCCACGATTGGCGGACTGGATGTGGCAACAGAATATAAACAGATTCGTACGAAGGTTGGATATATGCCCGGTCGTTTTTCACTTTACCAGGATCTTTCAGTAGAGGAGAATCTGGAGTTTTTCGCTACCGTATTCCATACGACTGTTCAGGAGAACTATGATTTAATTAAAGATATCTATCAGCAGATAGAACCGTTCAGGAAAAGAAGGGCAGGAGCTTTGTCGGGTGGAATGAAGCAGAAACTGGCATTGAGTTGCGCTTTGATCCATAAGCCTGATATTTTATTTCTGGATGAACCCACTACCGGAGTGGATCCTGTGTCGCGCAAGGAATTTTGGCAAATGCTTCGTAACTTGCGGGAACAGGGTATTACCATTGTTGTTTCTACTCCCATCATGGATGAAGCCCGGCAATGTGACCGGATTGCTTTTATCAATCATGGAAAGATTCATGGAATTGATACTCCCGAGCGTATTCTTCAGCAATTTGCATCCATCCTTTGTCCTCCTTCTTTGGAACGGGAGGAGGTGAGGCATGAAACCGCTCCGGTCATTGAAGTGGAGCAGTTGACAAAGTGTTTTGGTAATTTTACAGCGGTAGATCATATCTCCTTTCAGGTGAACCGGGGAGAGATATTTGGCTTTCTGGGTGCTAATGGAGCCGGAAAGACCACGGCCATGCGCATGCTTTGCGGATTAAGTAAACCGACATCAGGCATAGGAAAGGTGGCAGGATATGATATTTTCCGGGAAGCTGAACAAGTAAAGAAGCATATCGGCTATATGAGCCAAAAGTTTTCGCTATATGAAGACCTGAAAGTGTGGGAGAATATCCGTCTGTTTGCCGGGATTTATGGGATGAAAGAGCAAGAAATAGAACGGAAGACAGAAGAATTGTTGGATCGCCTGGAGCTTACTGCCGAACGGGATACTTTGGTGAAGAGTCTTCCGGTGGGGTGGAAGCAGAAATTAGCTTTTTCAGTTTCAATCTTCCACGAGCCGAGAATTGTTTTTCTGGATGAGCCGACGGGTGGAGTAGATCCCGCTACGAGAAGGCAGTTCTGGGAATTGATTTATCAGGCAGCCGACCAGGGAATCACCATATTTGTCACTACCCATTATATGGATGAAGCGGAATATTGTAACCGGATATCTATCATGGTGGACGGTCAGATTAAAGCTCTTGATACACCTGCCCGTCTGAAGCAACAATTCGGTGCGGAAACGATGGATGATGTTTTTCAGCAATTAGCCCGCGGTGCGGTGCGCAAAGCAGATTGATTATGAGACAGTTTATAGCTTTTGTAAAGAAAGAATTTTATCATATTTTCCGTGACCGGCGAACCATGCTGATTTTATTGGGGATGCCGGTTGTACAAATTATACTATTCGGTTTTGCCATCAGTACAGAGGTGAAAAATGTCCGGTTGGCGGTGCTCGATCCTTCTAATGATGTGGTGACACGAAAAATAATTGATCGTTTGGACGCCAGTGAATATTTCACTGTTACCGCGCGTTTTCATTCGCCCCAGGAAATGGAAGCTGCTTTTCTGAAGAATAAGGTTGATATGGCGATTGTTTTTAGCGAACGTTTTGTTGATGATCTCTATACGGGTGATGCTCATGTGCAGCTGGTAGTAGATGCAACAGATCCGAATATGTCGACTTCGCAGGTTAATTATGCGACGGGAATTGTTTCTATGGTAGGTCAGGAAATGATGCCGCCCAATATGTCGGCTGCCCGTTTAACGTCGGATATAAAACTGTTGTATAACCCGCAAATGAAGAGTGCTTATAACTTTGTTCCGGGGGTAATGGGGTTGATCCTGATGCTGATTTGCGCTATGATGACCTCGATTTCCATTGTTCGTGAAAAAGAGACGGGGACCATGGAGGTATTACTGGTTTCGCCTGTGAAGCCACTATTTATTATTTTGGCAAAGGCTGTGCCTTATTTTGTGTTGTCGTTTGTCAATCTGATAACAATTCTTTTACTTTCGGTCTTTGTGCTGGATGTTCCGGTAGTAGGAAGTTTATTCTGGTTGATAACCGTCTCTTTGTTGTTTATCTTCGTATCCTTGGCGTTGGGCTTATTGATTTCATCAGTCACGCGTACACAGGTTGCGGCCATGCTGGTTTCCGGTTTGATGTTGATGATGCCCACGATGCTTTTATCGGGGATGATTTTCCCTATTGAGAGTATGCCGTTGATACTTCAGTGGATTTCGGATATACTTCCGGCACGTTGGTATATTCAGGCTGTGCGAAAGTTGATGATTGAAGGAGTACCTGTTGTATTGGTATATAAGGAGATTGGTATCTTATTATTAATGGCGACGGTACTTATTACGATCAGTATCAAGAAATTCAAGTATAGATTGGAGTAGATAAGAATAATATGTTAATGTGCCAATTGGCTGTGTTATACTACATGGCATTGACATATAAACATATCAGCAAATTGAAGAATTATTTATGATAAAGTTCCTGATAGAAAAAGAGTTTAAACAATTGCTTCGCAATTCGTTTCTTCCAAAATTGATTCTTGTATTTCCATGCATGATTATGCTATTGATGCCTTGGGCGGTAAATCTGGAAATCAAGAATATACAGCTGAATATTGTGGATAATGACCATTCGGCTATTTCACAACGTTTAGTGAATAAGATTGCTGCCTCCACTTACTTTCGTTTGGTAGAAGTACCGACCTCGTATGAAGAAGGTCTTCGAAACATTGAAATTGGAACGGCTGATATTGTGATGGAAATTCCAAGGCATTTGGAACGGGATTGGATGAATGGAGAGGATGCTCATGTATTGATAGCAGCCAATGCCGTGAATGGAACGAAAGGCGGTCTGGGTAGTTCTTATTTGTCTTCTATCATTAATGATTATGCAGCCGAACTACGTTCGGAACATCCCGAAGCAGCTACCGTTTCCGGCACTTTCCCTTCCATACAGGTTGATACGCAGGGATTGTTTAATCCGAATCTGAACTATAAGCTCTATATGATTCCGGCATTGATGGTCATGTTGTTGACTTTGATTTGTGGTTTCTTGCCTGCGTTGAATGTGGTTAGCGAGAAGGAAGTGGGGACAATAGAACAAATCAATGTGACTCCGGTTCCGAAGTTTGTTTTTATTTTGGCAAAGCTCCTGCCTTATTGGCTGATTGGTTTTCTGGTGCTGACGGTGTGTTTCATATTAGCCTGGTTAATTTATGGCATAGTACCTGTCGGGCATTTTCTGTTGATTTACTTTTTCGCGGTTCTTTTTGTTCTGGTGATGTCCGGCTTCGGACTAGTCATTTCCAACTATTCAGCAACGATGCAGCAATCAATGTTTGTTATGTGGTTCTGTTTGTTGGTGGTGATTTTGATGAGCGGTTTGTTTACCCCCATTAGCAGCATGCCGGAATGGGCACAAATAATAACGATATTCAATCCTTTGAAGTATTTTATGGAGGTGATGCGAATGATATATCTGAAGGGGAGTGGTTTCTTTGATTTGCTGCCGCAGTTCGGAATATTGTTGCTTTTTGCAGTCGTGTTTAATAGTTGGGCGGTAATTAGCTATCGGAAGAACAACTGAAGATAATAAGGGGGCAGTCCGAAAACCCTGTGGGTATGTTATGTTAATAAGGCGGCATTGCCTGCAAAGACAATAAAAAAACAGCTCGTTTCCCTTTAAGGGAGAGAGCTGTTTTTGATCCTTTTCATCACCGTCTCCGGTGAATAGTAAGTGGTTACTGTATTACTTTATTTCGATTTGTCTATTTGGCTTCTTTACTTCTTCTTCAGAGAGTTTCGGAAGTTCGATATTTAGAACGCCATGTTCTACAGATGCAGCAATTTTTTCTTTGTCTACATTATCCGGTAGAATCATTGTTTGCTGGAACTTAGAGTATGAGAATTCGCGACGCAGATAGCGACCGTCTTTCTTTTCCTCCTTGTTTTCTGTCTTCTTCTCCATACTGATAACGAGGTTATTATCTTCATCAATGCGAACATTGAAATCATCCTTCGTCATACCCGGAGCAGCCAATTCCACTTTGTATTCTTTTTCTGTTTCCAAAACATTAATTGCAGGTGCAGTAGCATTTGCTTTTACCATCCAATCGTTATCAAAGAAATCATTAAAGATACTTGGTAACCAACTTTGAGTTCTTCTAACAGGCATCATAATTTTAGTCTCCTATCTTTAAGTTAAACATTCAGTTAATTATTCTTGAACTTCGGTTTTTTCACTTCTGATGATACCGGTTGTCCCGGTTTCCATCGTCTGCTCTCGAACCGTTGTTCGCTTCCATAAGTGCAAACCTTATGCCAAGTGATTTTTGAGACTAAAATTGTCTATTTGTCATTATAATAATGCCAATTTTGCAATAATGATGACAAAATGTATTTTGTTTTTATTTATTTTATATAAGATAGATATTAATTTGATAATATGTCTATTTCTTCTCGATTAGTTTGAATCTCATTCTTAATGTTTGCCTTTCTTCGTCATAGTCATAGCTAATGATTTTGAAAGTTCCCATTTCAGAAGTATTTGATACATGCAATCCGATACAGGCACAGGCGTCATAATCTCCAATGCGGACAATGCGAAGGGTAGGACTTGCGTCAGCAGGTAGCTTGCTTAAATCTACGATGTCTTTGGCCTGTTCATGTGTCATATACTCAACAGTCACAGGTAGGTTTTGACTGATTGCTTCATTTACTGTCTCTTCAATGGACTGGATTTGTTCCGCTGTCGGACATGAAGAAAGTATATAGTCGCATTTGCTCTTTTTTCTTTCGATGTGGGCATTGCGAGAACGCGGGCAGCCAAAGGTTTTTACCATGGTTGCATTGAGTAAATGCTCTGCTGTATGCATAGGAGGATACTCCTGCTTGTTGTGGTCGTTGAGTTGAATTTGTTGTTCCATAAATTATTTCAATAACTTTTTATTTTTGATATCTTCTAGTATGCTCATTTGTTGAATTGCTATTTGATTTAATTTGATAAGTCTGTCTTTGGGTGTCAAACCTTCATTTATGAAAACGGCATTTAAATTTTCCATGTTTGATAAGCAGATAAGTTCATTGATTGAGGCATAATCACGAATATTACCTTTTAAATTAGGGTGTGTATCACGCCATTCTAAGGCTGTCATTCCAAACATAGCTACATTAAGGATATCAGCTTCGCTGGCATAAATCATGGATGCTTGCTGTGGGGTGATTTCTTGAGGGATAAGATGCTGCTTGATTGCATCAGTATGAATATGATAATTAATTTTAGATAGTTCTCGCTTCGCTGACCAACCAATTTGAGCTTGCTCTTGCTCTTTGAGACGTTGGAATTCTTTTACTATATATAACTCAAATTCAACAGAAATCCAACTTGCAAATTTGAATGCAATATCTTTGTGAGCAAAAGTGCCGCCATATCTTCCGGATTTGGATATGAGTCCAATAGCACAGGTCGTTTCTATCCATTTTTGAGGAGAAAGAGTGAATGCATTTAAACCTGCTTCTTTTCTAAACCCCTCGAATTCGAGGGGTTTAAAATGGGGGTTATATAATATTTCCCATAATCCTAGATATTCAATAGTCATTCTATTACGTAGCCAGTTGGCAATAACAGTATTAGCATCTGTTGTCTTGTATTTAGCTATGTCGGTTAAAGAAATATAATCTGTATCGTTGATCTTTAAGATAGTAACGTCTGTGGTCTGAACTGTAATCTTTGCCATATTCTGATTTTTCAGTAAAGGTAAAGTTATATTTGGGAATAAAGAAACGTATATCACTTTTTATTCAAGGTATGTTAAATTCACTTCTAATATATAGGCATAAAAAAAGGAGCAACGCCTTGCTCCAACCTTTGTTAACCTTAAATCTAATACTATGAAAAACACAGTGCAAAGATACGGACTCCTGGGAAATTAGCAAATAATCCAAGTAAAATAGCATGTTATATAACATAGATTAAGAAAAACATCTTTCGTCTTAACGGTTATTCGATATTTTGGGCGTCTATGTATGGAGTTTTTTTTATCTTTGTGCAAAATATCATATTACTAATACTTAATATAAACATGGATAAAAGAAGATTGAGCCAATGGATGTTATTGGCTGTTGTTTGCTTGAGTTTCTCAATAGGAGAAAGCTATGCACAGAAAAATGATTTTGGAAATTTAGCTCGTTATTCAAAACAAAATGCTGCACTTCCAAAGGCGACGAAGAAAGACAAACGAGTTATTTTTATGGGAAATTCCATTACGGAGGGCTGGGTACGTACTCATCCGGACTTTTTCAAATCAAACGGTTATATCGGCCGTGGAATCAGTGGGCAGACTTCTTACCAATTCTTGTTGCGTTTTCGGGAAGATGTGATTAATCTTTCTCCTGCTTTAGTGGTGATTAATGCCGGAACCAATGATGTCGCCGAAAATACACAAACTTATAATGAAGATTATACATTTGGAAATATCGTTTCTATGACAGAATTGGCAAAAGCAAATAAGATAAAAGTGATTCTGACTTCCGTATTGCCTGCCGCTGCATTTAAATGGAGAATGGAAATAAAAGATGTTCCACAGAAAATTAAATCTTTAAATGATCGGATAGAGGCTTATGCAAAAGCTAATAAAATTCCGTTTGTTAATTATTATAAGGCAATGGTGGATGAAAATCAGGCCTTGAATCCCCAATATACTAAAGATGGAGTTCATCCGACAGGCGAGGGGTATGATATTATGGAGCCATTGATAAAAGCTGCTATTGAGAAAGCACTCTAAGGTTTATTGATGTAAATTTTGAAATATAAATGCTGTCTGATAATCAAGTTGGGCAGCATTTATTGTGAATGTGCACTTCTATGGATATAGTTGTTGAAAAGGTTTTAGATGACGTATAGACATAAAAAAAGGAGCAACGCCTTGCTCCAACCTTTGTTAACCTTAAATCTAATACTATGAAAAACACAGTGCAAAGATACGGAGTTTTGGCAACTTTGCAAATTATAAGCTGCTAATTGGTGTTTTTATAACACTAATTAATAGATTAAATCCTGTGTTACAGGTTTGTTAAGAGTTTCAACCCTTAGCAATCGTAAGTACTCATGCAAAATAACCTTATATTATTAGGCACGGATTGCGCGGATTACGCGGTTGCTTTATAACAGCCATCATTCGAGGAACCGTGTAATCCGTGCCTAGATTTACTATATAGGCTAATTATGGTGACATACTTAGTGTAATATATGAAGAATGGGAGTTTTTACCCCCATTTCTCTTTCATCAAATCTTCCAGTTTCAACAACTCGTCACGGTATTGTGCAGCTTCAATAAATTCGAGTTTCTTGGCTGCTTCCTGCATCAGTTTGCGAGTACGTTCGATACTCTTTTCCATTTGCGCTTTACTCATATACTGCACTACCGGGTCTGCTGCAATGTTCGGAGTAGAAGGTTCTACATAAGCATGTCTTTCTTTTAGCAGTTCATCCGCCTCTTTGGCATTACCGAATACCGACAAGTTTCTGGCCTTTTTAATCTGCTGCGGAGTAATTCCGTTTGCTTCATTGTATGCCAACTGTTTTTCCCGGCGGCGATTGGTTTCGTCAATCGTCAGTTTCATGCTATCCGTCATCCTGTCCGCATACATGATTACCTTGCCGTTTACATTACGGGCAGCACGTCCTGCGGTTTGCGTCAGTGAACGGTGGGAGCGGAGGAATCCTTCTTTGTCAGCATCAAGAATAGCAACGAGCGACACTTCCGGAAGATCGAGTCCTTCACGGAGCAGGTTGACTCCGATAAGCACATCATAGATTCCTTGCCGGAGATCATCCATAATCTTCACACGTTCCAATGTATCGACATCACTATGGATATAGTTACATCTTACATTATTATTAAGAAGATACTCTGCCAGTTCTTCTGCCATTCGTTTGGTTAGTGTGGTGACGAGTACGCGTTCTTCCTTTTCAATGCAGAGCTGGATTTCTTCCATTAAGTCGTCAATCTGATTAAGGCTCGGGCGCACTTCGATGACAGGATCAAGCAGTCCCGTAGGACGAATCACCTGCTCTACGACGATACCTTCAGACTGAATCAATTCATAATCTGCCGGTGTGGCACTGACATAAATTACCTGTTTCGCCATTTCCTGAAACTCTTCGAATTTCAACGGACGGTTGTCCATAGCCGCAGGCAATCGGAAACCATATTCCACCAGATTGATTTTACGTGCACGGTCTCCTCCGTACATCGCACGGATTTGAGGTACACTTACGTGGCTTTCGTCAATGACAATCAGAAAATCATCCGGAAAGAAATCGAGCAGACAATAAGGACGGGTACCGGCAGCACGACCGTCGAAATAACGGGAATAATTCTCAATTCCGGAGCAATGCCCTAGCTCCCGTATCATTTCCATATCGTAAGTCACTCGTTCATATAGTCGTTTGGCTTCATATTCTTTACCGATAGACTCGAAGAATGCCACTTGTTTGGTCAGATCATCTTCTATTTCGTGGATAGCACGGAGAGTAGCCTCTTTGGTCGTCATGAACAGGTTAGCCGGATAAATCTTATAGGCGTCAAATGGTGCGATAGTGACTCCTGTGATAGGATCTACTTCTTCTATACCATCAATCTCATCCCCCCAAAAGGTGACACGGAGCAGATTGTCGGTATAAGCCAGATAGATATCCACAGTATCACCTTTAACGCGGAAATTTCCACGGTTCAAGTCGATGTCATTACGGACATACAAACTGTCTACCAGACGGCGTAAAAAGACATTGCGGTCCATCATCCGTCCCCGTTCTATTTCAATGACATTTTTGTAGAAGTCTGAAGGATTTCCCATACCGTAGATACAAGAAACGGAAGAAACCACTACCACGTCTTTTCGTCCGGAGAGTAGGGCAGAAGTGGCCGCGAGCCGAAGTTTGTCGATTTCGTCATTGATGGCAAGATCTTTCTCTATATAAGTATCACTGCTCGGGAGATAGGCCTCCGGCTGATAATAGTCATAGTAAGAAACGTAATATTCTACCGCGTTATTGGGGAAGAAACCTTTAAACTCACTATAAAGCTGGGCAGCCAATGTCTTGTTATGGCTCAAAATCAACGTAGGTTTGTTGATATTGGCGATCACATTGGCAATGGTAAATGTTTTTCCCGATCCGGTCACTCCCAATAAAGTCTGTGCGGGAACTCCCTGAAGTACCCCTTCAGTCAGTTGTGCTATCGCTTCCGGCTGATCCCCGGTAGGTTTGTAAGCTGATGTTAGTTCATAATTCATAGTTAAATCCTAAAAAGTGGAGCAATATTCGGTAAAATAATCGAGATAACAAATCATTTTTCCAAATAAATCCTTTACTTTGCAACATATTAATATCAAAAAACAGATTCATACAACTAGTAATACCAGAAACACATGATTTGGAATGAGAGCATTGAGTGTATGGACCGCGAAAGTCTTCGCAAGATTCAAAGCATACGACTCAAGAAAATTGTAGATTACGTCTATCACAACACTCCTTTCTATCGAAAGAAGATGCAGGAAATGGGAATAACCCCCGATGATATCAATAGTATCGATGATATTGTAAAACTGCCGTTTACCACGAAACATGATTTAAGAGATAATTATCCGTTCGGACTTTGTGCCGTGCCGATGAGCCAGATTGTACGTATTCATGCCTCTTCCGGAACGACCGGAAAGCCGACGGTTGTCGGATATACCCGCAAGGATTTGGCCTCCTGGGCGGAATGTATATCACGTGCTTTTACCGCTTACGGAGCAGGCCGTTCTGATATTTTTCAGGTATCATACGGATACGGACTGTTTACGGGCGGACTGGGAGCACATGCCGGAGCCGAGAATATTGGTGCTTCTGTTATTCCGATGTCCAGTGGCAACACTGAAAAACAGATTACCTTGATGCATGATTTCGGATCGACAGTGCTTTGTTGCACCCCTTCTTATGCGCTTTACCTGGCAGATGCAATTAAAGATTCCGGTTTGCCACGTGAAGAATTTCAACTGAAAGTCGGTGCGTTCGGTGCGGAACCCTGGACGGAAAATATGCGTCATGAAATTGAAGAGAAACTGGGAATCAAAGCATACGATATTTATGGGTTGAGTGAGATTGCCGGACCGGGTGTCGGTTACGAGTGCGAATGTCAGAACGGCACTCACTTGAATGAAGACCATTATTTCCCGGAAATTATCGATCCGAATACTTTGCAACCGGTTGAGCCGGGACAAACGGGCGAACTGGTGTTTACCCACCTCACCAAAGAGGGTATGCCATTGCTCCGTTACCGTACGCGTGATTTGACTGCTTTGCATCACGATAAATGTTCTTGCGGTCGTACATTAGTACGTATGGATCGTATTTTGGGACGCAGTGATGATATGTTGATTATCCGTGGTGTAAACGTATTCCCGACACAGATTGAATCCGTTATCCTTGAAATGGCAGAATTTGAACCGCATTATTTGTTGATAGTGGGTCGTGAAAATAATACCGATACGATGGAGCTCCAGGTTGAAGTACGTCCGGAATTCTATTCTGATGAGATCAACAAAATGCTGGCTTTGAAGAAAAAGCTGGGAGGACGTTTGCAAAGCGTACTTGGATTGGGAGTCAACGTGAAACTGGTAGAGCCTCGCAGCATTGAGCGTAGCGTAGGTAAAGCAAAACGTGTGATTGATAACAGAAAAATATAAATAAGTATTAGGTATGCCTAATGCTTGTTACCTAATACTTAATACTTATTACTTAATACTTTAATAAATATGGTAGCAAAACAACTTTCTATCTTTTTGGAAAATAAGTCAGGCCGTTTGACGGAAGTGACTGAAGTGCTGGCGAAAGAAAATATCAATCTTTCTGCTTTGTGCATTGCCGAAAATGCTGATTTTGGTATTTTGCGTGGAATAGTATCTGATCCGGATAAAGCATACAAAGCTTTAAAAGATAATCATTTTGCAGTGAATGTGACTGATGTAGTAGGTATAAGCTGTCCCAATATACCGGGTGCTTTGGCAAAAGTGCTGGGATATTTATCAGACGAGGGTGTATTTATTGAATATATGTATTCGTTTGCCAATAACAATATTGCAAATGTGGTAATTCGCCCCAGCAATCTGGATAAATGTATCGAGGTATTGAAAGAAAAGAAAGTCGATCTGCTGGCTGCAAGTGATTTGTACAAGCTGTAGATATAGCAGTAAACGATAAACAGGGAACGGTAAATAGCTGTGTTGTCTTTGACTGGGATAACACATTTATTTGCCGTTTTCTGCTATAAAAAATAGTGACGCTATCCGATGCGGATAGTGACGGTATACTTCACCGATACCGTCACTATCCCGGGCATATACCGTCACTATTTTTTTTCTGCCTTATAACAAGTTTTTTTCTGTCTTATAACAAGGAATCTGACGTTTGTTCGTCAGGTTTATGTCAATCATGATTTCTGTGTGATTCGTTTATTACCTGCCGTTTACAGTTTGGCGTTTGCAATTCGACGTCATTTTCTCTCCTTTTGTCGATGTTTAACGCCTTTTATGTATTAAAAAACACAGATTAATTGCTAAATTCCCAGCGAATAAGTAACTTTGCGCATTATTTTTAAATAGGATGAAGAAAAATATCATTATAACTTTGCTTGCGGCGGCTACTCTGACATCATGTGGAGAGTACAATAAATTGCTGAAAAGCACCGATTACGAATACAAGTACGAAGCTGCCAAAAACTATTTTGCGAAGGGACAGTATAATCGTTCAGCTACGTTGCTGAATGAGTTGATAACCATTCTGAAAGGAACCGATAAAGCGGAAGAGTCTTTGTATATGTTGGGAATGAGTTATTATAATCAGAAAGATTATCAGACAGCTGCCCAGACATTTATCACCTATTTCAATACGTATCCCCGTGGCACTTTTACCGAACTGGCACGTTTTCATGCAGGTAAAGCTTTATTCTTGGATACCCCGGAACCACGTTTGGATCAATCAAGCACTTATCAGGCTATCCAGCAGTTGCAGATGTTCATGGAGTATTTCCCGAACAGCACAAAGAAGCAGGAAGCACAGGATATGATTTTTGCTTTGCAGGATAAGCTGGTTTTGAAAGAACTTTATTCTGCAAGATTATATTATAATCTGGGTAATTATTTAGGCAATAACTATGAGTCTTGTGTAATCACAGCTCAAAATGCACTGAAAGATTATCCTTATACTGACTATCGTGAAGAACTTTCTATCTTGATTCTGCGTGCAAGACACGAAATGGCTATTTATAGTGTAGAAGACAAGAAGATGGATCGTTACCGTGAAACAGTGGACGAATATTATGCTTTCAAGAATGAATTTCCTGAAAGTAAATATTTGAAAGAAGCCGAGAAAATATTCAATGAATCACAGAAAGTAATTAAAGACTAAATTTAAATAGATTTATGGACTACAAAAAAACGAATGCTCCTGCTACAACAGTAACCCGTGACATGATGGAACTCTGTGCTGATACAGGTAATGTTTACGAAACTGTTGCCATTATTGGCAAGCGTGCTAATCAGATCAGTGTAGAAATCAAAAACGATCTTTCAAAGAAATTGGCAGAGTTTGCCTCTTACAATGACAACTTGGAAGAAGTGTTTGAAAATAGAGAGCAAATCGAAATTTCTCGTTATTATGAGAAATTGCCGAAACCGGACTTGATTGCTACGCAAGAATACATCGAAGGGAAAATATATTATAGAAATCCGGCTAAGGAGAAAGAAAAACTTCAGTAATTTATTTTCTGACGAAGAATTTGATAGTCAAGTAGTAAGTGGGATGATTATCCCTACTCCTTATTGCTTGGCTATTATTGTTTAACTCAACTACTTTAGAATACTTATGATTCAACGAATTCAAACTGTTTATTTATTGATTGTTGCAGGATTACTGATTACAGCTATGTGTATGCCGATAGGTTACTTCATTGATACAATGGGCGAACATCCTTTTAAGGCATTAGGATTGGAAATAAACGACGCTTTTCAGTCTACATGGGGGTTATTCGGGATTCTGATGCTTAGTACTATCGTTGCCGTGGCTACTATTTTTTTATATAAGAACCGTATGTTGCAGATTCGCATGACGATTTTCAATAGCTTGTTGTTGGTCGGTTATTACATTGCTGCCCTTGCTTTTTATTTTGCGTTGAAGAATGATGCAAATATGTTCCGGGTAGGTTGGGCATTGTGTTTACCACTTATTTCCATCATTCTGAATATATTGGCTGTTCGTGCTATTGGACGCGATGAGGTGATGGTAAAGGCTGCAGATAGATTGAGATAAGACTTTTCCCTATATCTGGGTAATTCGTTAATATGATTAATGAAAAGAGGTTGTGTCAAAACGCTGACACAGCCTTTTTTTTATGCGCAAAGCCCAGACTTTCTCAAGCCCGGGCTTTGTTATTACCCAAAGTTTTCGTATCTTTAGGTATAAAGTTTTTCGTTATGGCAAAGTTACATTTTCGTCCTTACATTCCCAACCAAACCGTTCTTTTTCCACAAAGAATTGATGAAAACATAGCTGCGAACGACCCGGTCCGCATCGTGAATGCTGTTATTGACAATCTCAATCTTGAGAGTTTCAAGAAGCTTTATAAGGAAACGGGCCGTTGTCCTTATCATCCTAAAATGATGCTTAAGGTGATAATCTACGCCTACATGAATAATATCTATTCTTGCCGTAAAATAGAGAAGCACCTCCTTCGTGACATTCATTATATTTGGCTTGCCGGTAATGAGCATCCGGATTTTATCACGATCAACCGTTTTCGTAACCGTGTAAAGGAGGAAATAAATAATGTATTTACCCAGTTGGTTCTTGTCCTTGCCGATAAAGGTTTCATCAGCCTTGATGTGGAGTATATCGACGGCACCAAGATTGAATCCAAAGCCAACAAATATACTTTTGTCTGGCGCAAGACAGTCGAACGGAACCGTACAAGACTAATGGATAAAATCCGTATTCTCTTGGAGCAGGTGGATGAAGCCATTGTACAGGAGAACTCTATAAAAGACACATCCGTGGAGTTTACTCCCTGCATGCTCTCTGACATAGTGGATGAACTTAAAGAAGCCCTGGAACGCCAGCCTGCAACAAAGGATAAGGAAGAAAAGAAAGCCCTGCGCAAAAAGAAGAAGCAGGTCAGGGAACTTGAAGGGTATCGTGACAAGCTGATAGAATACGACAATCACCTTGATACCCTTGGAGAACGTAACTCCTATTCCAAGACCGATCCTGGTGCCACATTCATGCGCATGAAAGAAGATGCCATGAAGAACGGGCAGACCAAACCCGGATATAATCTGCAAATAGGTACTGAAAACCAATTCATCACAGACTTCCGTCTGTTTCCCAACCCTACCGATACACTGACCCTCATACCTTTTTTCCACTCTTTCCAGTACCGCTATAACCGTTTACCGAATATCTGTGTGGCAGACTCCGGTTACGGTTCGGAAGAAAATTACCGGTTCATGCAGGAGAATGGGATAGAAGCCTTCATCAAGTACAATTACTTCCATAAAGAACAGCGTCCTCGTTATACTCCCAACCCGTTCCATGCCGAAAGTCTCCATTACAATGCCCAAGAGGATTATTACGTTTGTCCTATGGGACAGCACATGAACCGTATAGGAACCAAACGTGACAAGACAGCGAGCGGATACATCACCGAAAGTGCCCGGTATAAAGCAAAAAGATGCGAAGGTTGCCCTTTGCGTGGCAGTTGTTTTAAAGCTCGGGGGAACCGTATTATAGAAGTCAACCACCGATTAAATCAATACAAACGGCAGGCACGGGAAAGGTTGCTCTCAGAAGAAGGTATCAAGCATAGAGGCAGGAGGTGTATAGAACCAGAGGCTGTGTTTGGACAAATGAAATACAACATGGCATACAGAAGATTCCGGCATGTGGGAGAAGACAAGGTTACAATGGACTTTGCTTTCTTTGCTATAGCCTTTAATATCAAAAAAATGTGTGCTAAACTGATAAAAGAAGGAAAGGGGCTCATTACAGTTGCCAAATATATGTTTATGGGACTATTTATAACCCGATATAATTGGAATATAGCAACTTGTTGCCAAATGCATGAGGAAAAAGCAGCATAGCCAAAAGAAAATATAGCAGAACTGTAAAATATAAAAGAGGGTGTGCCAACGTTTTGACACAACCTCTTTTTGCTCTCTAAAGCTATGCTTTAGCATCCCTAAAACGGTGCATTTACTGAATATTCCTGTTTTAAAGATACAAATAAGGCAACTAATTCATTGCGAGTTAGTTGCCTTATTTATTTAAAGAGTATCCCTAAAGCGCTGCTTTGTAGATATTCAAGCTCCTTCTCTCGAAAGGGAGGAGGGAGAGGATTTTATTTCTTCAAGTCAAATAGGTACGTGAGCTTTATGGTAATTGTTCCATGCGCTGCACGGGCGAAATAGTCTTTCTTTGTGGTGCTATAAAAGTCAGACAGCGCAAAGTAGTAACGGCCTTCAACGATGAAGCTGCCGGCTTTCTTTGTTCGGAGTTCTACACCGCCGCCACCGGCAATACCGTAGTCGAATTTATTCTGAATCTTAACTCCGTATACGGCTTTCTGTGTATTGGATAAGGTGTTCATATCAATACCTTTTATTGTTTCCGATTCGCTTATCAGAAAGCTGATTTGAGGACCTGCATGAACAAAGAATTGTAATCCTCTGTCTCGTCCGAAAGCAAGATGGGCTAGAAAAGGAATATCAATATAGGTCATTTTGCGGGTATAAGTTTTGCTCGGATCCTTCGAGGTGACTTCATATCCGTTATCGTCCAATGATACCGTTTCAAACAATTGGTCCCAACCCCTTTGTGATACATTCAATTCGACTTGTGCACCGCAAATCATGGCGAAATACTTCTCGGATATATAACGTGCCGTCAAGCCTCCGGTAATTCCCATCAAGCTATTTTGCTTGATGCTGGGAGTGAAAGAAACACTGTTTAAGTTGACACCTCCATTAACACCTACTGATAAATTGCTGCGTGCTTCTCCAATTTGGGCAGTGGCAGGAAGAGCAAATCCCGTAAGTAGGAGTGTTGCAATCAAAAATGGTTTTATCTTTATCATTTTCGTATTATTCGAAGTCAAGTTTTACTAATTCAAAATTCTTAGTGAAACGTATGAAGAACACTTTTTTATTAATAAATCCTCCCCAGTTGTTCACGCGCTGGAATTTGAATCCTGTCTGGATTGGCGTCAGGTTCATCTTAGGCAGATTGTTTTCCAATTCCGAGCCATAGAGCGATAATCCCTTCAAGAAGAAGAAACCGGTGTCGAAGCCAAGCATTGCGTAATTGGGGTATTTGCTTGCCAAATCTTTACTATACCATTTATGATAAGCGTTGGTGAATTGCACGGCTGCCGGGAACAATGTATTCGTATAGAATGAAGAGTAGAAATATACATCCAACTCAAAGAAATTTTCCAGATGATCTCTAGTGTAAGTCTGCCATTCCGGGTAGCCGAACAGGTGAATTTTTTCTGCAGGATTCTCTCTGACTAACAACGTCAGTTGAGGGAGTACCTTAATCAGTAAAACATTACTGCCCGATGTCGGGATAAAAATGTTTTCTTTATCACTGCGAAGTGTTGCTTTCAATGTTTCTTTAGTTGCGCTTTCGCTGACGGTTCTCATAGGAATTCCTTTGCTCTTCAACTCTTGTTTCAAGCCGCTGATAAATTCCGCTTTCTCCTTGTCAGCACTCGACGGTTCGATGAAAATAACGTTCGCATTAGGGAATTGGCGGGTGAAATGCTCATAAACCTCTGAATATAAATAAGATTGAGGCGTATTAATCTGATAAATAGCAGGATTTTTGAATACCTCTTCTCCTTTTTGAGAGAAAGGGATCACCAGGCGTATATCGTTCTTCTCCGCGAAGTCTGACAATGGTTTTATTTGATTCTGATGCATCGGACCGATGATGATATTCATACTCTTCATCTCGTTTTTGGCAAGAATCGTATTTAATGTAGAAATGTCTTTTCCACTGTCATATACATATAAATCAAGAGAAACGCCCGTACGTTTCAGACTGTCTACTGCCATCAGGAAACCTTCGTAATATTCCACCATGCGTTTGTCTTCCTGGAAAGGCAACAACAAGGCAGCCTTAATGGTAGACAGCTTTTGGGGAGTCTCCTTATTTTTGCGGAAAAGCTCGCTATTGCTGGGAGGAACAGCGTATGGATCTTCTTTCTTTGTTGGCTGTACGGTGGTTGCTGCCGGGTAGGGGATGCAAAGGAATTGTCCCTTTTTCATGCCCTTTTTCAGTTCCGGATTAGCGTCAATCAACTCCTGTTCGCTGATTCTGTATTCACGGCTCACGCTGAATATAGTCTCTTTGCGCTTTACCTTATGCATATCTTTGCATCTCGGAACAACAGGACCTTGAATAGTCGATTGTTCAGTAGGCGTTTGAACTACGGCGTCAGTTTGTTCTTCTTTTTTCTGTGGAATCAGAATAACTTGTCCGATACGGAAATTCTCGGCACTCAAACCTGGGTTTGCTTCACAGATATCTTTGGCGGACACATTATACATCGTTGTCAGTTTGTACAATGTTTCTCCGGCTTGGATCGTATGGAATGTTTCTCCCTTCTGGCTTTCTTTCCCGGTAGGGATTTTGATGGTCTGTCCGGCATAGATTTTTTCGTCACAACCAGGATTCAGACGTATGATGTCTGACGTAGTGACATTATACATCTTGGAAATGGAGTATAAACTTTGTCCTTTTTCGATGGTATGCAAGAAATAAGATTGGTTTTCCTGTGCATAACTGATAGCGTATGAAACGCTTATAAAAAGCAGAAATAAGAATATTCGGTTTATCGGTTTCATCAAATTATAACTATTGGTTCTTGAAATCAAGGAACAAAGGTACAAATAATGCCCTATATCTTCATAAGATTTGAGTTAAGAAAATAATATTGTGCTTTTTTAGGAGCATATTTCGGGCGGAAACATTAATTTTGCAACATTTATGGAAGGATATGAATATGCAGGAAACAGAATATATTAATGTGTACGGTGCGCGCGTGCACAATTTGAAGGATATTGATGCCGAGATTCCCCGTAACAGCTTGACTGTTATCACCGGATTGAGCGGTAGTGGAAAATCTTCTTTAGCCTTCGATACGATTTTTGCCGAAGGACAGCGCCGCTATATCGAAACTTTTTCAGCCTATGCCCGCAATTTCCTGGGCAATCTGGAACGTCCGGATGTCGATAAAATAACAGGCTTGAGCCCGGTTATCTCCATTGAACAGAAAACAACGAATAAAAATCCCCGTTCTACCGTAGGAACAACTACCGAGATCTACGATTATCTCCGTTTGTTGTATGCCCGTGCGGGAATCGCTTATTCGTATCTGTCGGGGGAAGAAATGGTGAAATACACCGAAGAGCAGATTCTGGACTTGATTCTGAAAGATTATAAAGGAAAGAAAATATATCTGCTGGCGCCATTGGTGCGTTCACGTAAAGGACATTATAGAGAACTTTTTGAACAGATACGTAAAAAAGGATATTTATATGTACGAGTAGACGGAGAAGTGCGTGAAATCACGCATGGTATGAAGCTCGACCGTTATAAGAACCACGATGTAGAAGTGGTTATCGATAAATTAGTGGTTGCAGAGAAAGACGACCGGCGTCTGAAACAGAGTGTGGCAACTGCCATGCGTCAGGGAGACGGGCTGATGATGATTTTGGATGCCCAGTCCGAAAGTATCCGGCATTATAGTAAGCGACTCATGTGTCCTGTCACCGGGTTGTCTTATCGTGAACCTGCTCCGCATAACTTCTCATTCAATTCACCGCAAGGAGCGTGTCCGAAGTGTAAAGGGTTGGGAGTAGTCAATCAGATTGACGTGGACAAAGTGATTCCCGATCGTGAACTTTCCATTTACGAAGGTGCGATAGCTCCTTTGGGAAAGTATAAGAATGCGATGATTTTCTGGCAAATCGGTGCTTTGCTTGAGAAGTATGATGTAACGTTGAAAACACCGGTTAAGGAGTTGCCGGACGATGCGATTGATGAAGTGTTGTATGGCTCTGACGAACGGATTAAAATCAAGAGTTCGCTGATCGGCACTTCATCCGATTACTTTGTTACCTATGAAGGAGTGGTGAAGTATATTCAGATGTTGCAGGAGAAAGATGCTTCTGCGACAGCGCAGAAATGGGCGGAACAATTTGCCAAAACAACGGTTTGTCCTGAATGTAAAGGGGCTCGCCTGAATAAGGAAGCTCTGCATTTCCGCATCCACGATAAGAATATTAATGAATTGGCAAACATGGACATCAACGAGCTGTATGACTGGTTGATGAAGGTAGATGAGTTCCTTTCCGATAAGCAGAAGAAAATATCAGTGGAGATTCTGAAAGAGATTCGTACACGTTTGAAGTTCCTGCTGGATGTTGGTTTGGATTATCTGGCGTTGAACCGTAGTTCTGTCAGCCTTTCCGGTGGTGAGAGCCAGCGTATTCGTTTGGCTACACAAATTGGTTCTCAATTGGTGAATGTGCTTTATATTCTCGACGAGCCGAGTATCGGTCTGCATCAGCGTGATAATTTACGTCTTATCAACTCCTTGAAAGAACTCCGTGACATGGGAAACTCCGTGATTGTGGTGGAACATGATAAGGATATGATGTTGGCTGCCGACTATGTTATCGATATGGGACCAAAAGCCGGACGTCTCGGTGGAGAGGTTGTTTTTGCAGGAACTCCCCAGGAGATGCTGAAGACCGATACGATGACTTCGCAATACCTGAATGGAAAGATGAAGATAGAAATCCCCGCCAAGCGTAGAAAAGGAAACGGGAAATCTATCTGGCTGAAAGGAGCGAAAGGGAATAACCTGAAGAATGTCGATGTAGAGTTTCCGTTAGGAAAACTAATTTGCGTGACAGGTGTATCGGGAAGCGGGAAATCTACTTTGATTAATGAAACTCTGCAGCCGATTCTATCGCAGAAGTTCTACCGTTCTTTGCAGGATCCTTTGGAATACGATTCGATTGAAGGATTGGAAAATATCGATAAGGTAGTGAATGTCGATCAATCACCTTTGGGACGTACGCCACGTTCCAATCCAGCTACCTATACCGGTGTGTTTTCTGATATTCGTAATCTGTTTGTAGGTCTTCCGGAAGCTAAGATTCGCGGTTACAAGCCGGGACGTTTTTCCTTTAATGTTTCAGGCGGACGTTGTGAAGCCTGTACGGGAAATGGTTATAAAACAATTGAAATGAATTTCCTTCCTGACGTATATGTGCCTTGTGAAGTATGTCACGGCAAACGTTATAACCGGGAAACACTGGAAGTACGTTTCAAGGGAAAATCGATTGCCGATGTATTGGACATGACAATCAACCGTGCCGTAGAATTCTTTGAAAACGTTCCGCAAATCTTGAGTAAGATAAAAGTATTGCAGGATGTCGGACTCGGATATATAAAGTTGGGACAATCTTCTACCACTCTTTCCGGTGGAGAAAGCCAGCGTGTGAAACTGGCAACGGAACTGTCGAAAAGAGATACAGGCAAGACCCTTTACATCCTTGATGAACCGACTACCGGACTTCATTTTGAAGATATCCGTGTACTGATGGGAGTACTGAATAAGCTTGTAGATAAAGGGAATACGGTTATTGTCATCGAACACAATCTGGATGTGATTAAAATGGCGGATTATATTATCGATATGGGCCCTGAAGGGGGTAAGGGCGGGGGAGAACTCCTTAGTTACGGAACACCGGAAGAGGTTGCGAAGAGCCCTAAGGGATATACACCTAAGTTTCTTCGCGAAGAGCTGGAGCTCTAATTTGAAATATAGAGTGAGGGCGTTCCCCCAATAAAGTCAACTATCTCTAATCATATTAATTAAGGCGCGGATTACATGGTTTTTATTTAATTAGAGCCGTGTAATCCGTGCCTTAATAAAAGTCATAGAGGACTTTGTCGCCCGCTAATTCTTTGATTTATCAGATATAGAAAGTATAAATACAACGAAAATGAAAATCAATAAAACAAATGCCGCACGGCTGTTAGATAAAGCTAAGATAGCCTATGAACTGATTCCCTACGAAGTGGATGAAAACGACTTAAGTGCTGTTCATGTAGCAGCAGATTTAGGAGAAAACATTGAGCAAGTGTTTAAGACTCTTGTCCTGCATGGCGATAAAAGCGGATATTTTGTCTGTGTCATTCCGGGAGAACATGAAGTTGACTTGAAACTGGCAGCTAAAGCATCGGGTAATAAGAAGTGTGATTTGATTCCCGTAAAAGAACTTCTGCCACTTACCGGATATATCCGGGGAGGGTGTTCGCCTATCGGCATGAAGAAACATTTTCCTACTTATATCCATGAAACCAGCCGGGAGTTTCCGTATATTTATGTAAGTGCCGGTGTGCGGGGACTTCAGATAAAAATAGCTCCGGAAGATTTGATTCGTGAATCCAAGGCAGAAATTTGTCGTTTATTTGAGGAGTAGTTTAACAAATCATTGTGCAAAAACTCAAGAAAAAGTATATATTTGCAAGAAATATTTATTTAAATCAATCATTTATTAATTCTAAAAACTTATATCTATGTTCAGTAAACACCCTAAAGGTCTGATTGCTGCAGCTTTAGCTAATATGGGAGAGCGTTTTGGCTTCTATATTATGATGGCGATTTTGACATTGTTTATTTCAGCGAAATTTGGATTGTCCGAGACAACTACCGGATACATTTATTCCGCGTTCTATGCTTCCATTTATATTTTAGCTTTGGCGGGAGGTGTTATTGCTGATAAGACGAAAAATTTCAAAGGCACTATTTTAGTAGGGCTGATATTAATGGCTATCGGTTATTTGATTATTGCCATTCCTACTCCGACCCCTGTTCCTAGTATGGCTCTTTACTTGGGATTAACCTGTTTCGGACTTTTGGTGATTGCTTTTGGTAATGGTTTATTTAAAGGAAATCTGCAGGCTTTGGTAGGCCAGATGTACGATGACCCTAAATATTCAAACCTACGTGATGCCGGTTTCCAGATATTTTATATGTTTATCAATATTGGAGCTGTTTTTGCACCGTTTATTGCTATTGGTGTGCGCAACTGGTGGTTGAAGGTGAACAACTTTGATTATGATGCCACTTTACCTGAATTGTGCCATCAATATTTAGAAAAAGGAAATGATATGGCTCCACAAGCAATGGAGAATCTGACAATTTTGGCTAAGAGTGTTGTTCTTGACGGGACTCCTGTAACAGATATGGGTATGTTTGTTAATAACTACCTTGATGTGTTTAACCGTGGTTTTCAGTATGCTTTTATGGCTGCTATTGGTGCTATGCTTGTTTCGCTGATTATTTATATGGCAAATAAGAAACGCTTCCCGGATCCTGCGACTAAATTGGAAACCAGTAAAGGCACTGCGACTGTGAATAAGGAAGAAATCCAAATGAGCGCTACTGAAATCAAACAACGTATCTATGCTTTGTTTGCAGTATTCGGTGTTGTTATTTTCTTCTGGTTATCTTTCCACCAGAATGGTTATTCTTTGACTTATTTTGCCCGTGACTATGTGGATTTGAGTGTTATTAATATCGACTTAGGTTTTACGCAGATCAAGGGAGCTGAAATATTCCAGAGCGTTAATCCGTTCTTCGTTGTATTCCTGACTCCATTTATCATGTGGATGTTCGGCTCAATGAAAAAGAATGGTAAAGAACCTTCTACCCCGATGAAGATTGCCATCGGTATGGGTATTGCCGCATTAGCGTATGTATTCTTGATGGTATTCTCCTTTACATTGCCTTCGAAAGAGGTGTTGGGTACTATGAGTGCTGCTGAAATAAATGCTATTCGTGTGACTCCGTGGATTATGATCGGTCTGTATTTCATCCTTACAGTTGCCGAATTGTTCATTTCTCCTCTGGGATTATCGTTTGTATCTAAGGTTGCTCCTCCTCATTTGCAGGGATTAATGCAAGGTTGCTGGTTGGCTGCAACAGCTGTGGGTAATTCACTGCTGTTTATCGGTGGTATTCTTTATACCACTGTTCCTATCTGGGCTTGCTGGTTAGTATTTGTAGGCGCAACAGGTGCTTCTATGATTGTAATGCTTTCAATGGTAAAATGGTTGGAACGCGTAGCGAAATAGAATCCCGTCATTGACTAAATAACAAAATGCCCCGGAACATTCACGATACTTGTTCCGGGGCATTTTGGTTTATTAAATATCCAATCCCATAATATAATCATTCATATAATACCCGTTGCCAATCGGGAAATCACCTTTCCGTAACTTTCTCATTCCCATGTATTCGTAAAACTGCAAGGCTTTATTGTTACGATTCACGTTAAGTTCCATCAGACAAGGTTCCGGGTGCATCTCCTTGATGCATTTGATTGCTTCCTTAAATAAGAAACTGCCGCAATGCGTACCCTGAAAGCGGGGGAGAACATAGATTTTCTGAAGATGGAATACATCTTTTTCCTGTTGCTGCACAGAGACGTATCCGCATGGTTCATTCTCTTTATAGGCGATGGAATACACATGCCCTTCTTCCTCCATTTGCTTGCGCACATTGGAAGGAGCATACATCCAGTCCATCATATAATCCAGTTGTTCAGGAGATAAAATATCCTTGTAGGTGGCGGGGAATACCTCCTTTGCCATCATATGAATAAGCTCGCAATCGGCTACCGTTGCTTTTCGAATTGTAAACATACGTACTTTCTATTTTATGGTTTAACGGGCACAAATATAGCCATTATTTCTTTTTATAATAAGGTAAGCACTCTCTAATGTTTTAATTATTATTAATTTATAGTACTTTGTAATGCAAGGTACTTGGGTAATGCATATATTTGTGCCATCTAAAAGAAGTGAATAATGAAAGTAGACAATGTAAAATCACAGATGAGGAAAGGCATGCTTGAATATTGCATCATGCTTTTGCTGCACAAAGAGCCTGCCTATGCTTCTGATATTATTCAGAAATTGAAAGAAGCCCAGCTGATTGTAGTGGAAGGCACCTTGTATCCGTTGCTGACCCGTCTGAAAAATGACGACTTGTTAAGTTATGAATGGGTGGAATCTACCCAAGGACCTCCCCGCAAGTACTATAAACTCACTGAACAAGGAGAAACCTTTTTGGGAGAACTGGAAATTTCCTGGAAAGAACTTAACGACACAGTGAATCATATAGCCAATAGATAATTAGAAAAAGAAGAAATAAAAATGAAAAAGACATTGACCATAAATTTAGGAGGAATAGTTTATCATATAGATGACGATGCCTACCGACTGTTAGACAATTATCTGTCTAATTTGAAACATTATTTTCGTAAACAGGAGGGTGCGGAAGAAATTGTAGACGATATTGAGATGCGTATTGCCGAACTGTTTGCCGAGAAAGTAACTGAAGGAAAACAGGTCATCACAGTTTCGGATGTAGAAGAAATTATCGCCCGCGTAGGCAAACCGGAAGATTTTGGTATTGCTGACGAGGATACAGATTCACAGAAAAGAACGGAGCAAGCATCGTCCGCTAATCAAAGTAATACGCAAACCTCTGCCCAACGTCGCTGGTTCCGTGATCCGGATAATAAATTGTTGGGTGGTGTGGCAGCAGGACTGGCAGCTTACTTCGGTTGGGACATCACATTGGTGCGTATCCTGATGATTATTCTGGTGTTTGTGCCTTATTGTCCGATGATTATCCTTTATGTTATCGGATGGCTCGTTATTCCGGAAGCCCGTACCGCCGCAGAAAAGTTAAGTATGCGTGGAGAAGCGGTAACCATTGAGAATATTGGCAAAACAGTGACAGACGGCTTCGAACGGGTAGCAGATGGGGTTAATAATTATGTGAACTCCGGTAAACCTCGTACCTTTCTTCAAAAGATAGGCGATGTATTTGTTTCCATTGCTGCCGTCCTCTTTAAGATATTTCTGGTAGCTCTTGTCATTCTTTGTTGCCCTGTCTTGTTCGTATTGGCTGTCGTATTGGTAGCGTTGGTATTTGCGGCAATTGCTGTGGCAGTCAGTGGAGGAGCTTTACTTTATGAATTGTTGCCTGCCATCGACTGGATGCCGGTTGCTTCCGTCTCTCCTATGATGACATTATTAGGTACGATTGCCGGAGTTGCCCTCATTGGTATTCCATTAGGAGCTTTTTTGTATACCATCTTGCGCCAGCTATTCCATTGGTCACCAATGGGAACAGGTTTGAAATGGTCGTTACTGATTTTATGGATATTGGGTGCGGTCATTATGGTTATCAATCTTTCTGCTCTTGGCTGGCAACTGCCTCTGTATGGGCTGCACTGCTGTTAACTAAGCCTCATTCTATTAAAAAAGGATAATATTTATTCTTTTATAAGTAAATGTACCCCGATAGTGTGTCCGGGGTACATTTTTTGTTTTCCCTTATTCATCGTAAATCGAGATTTTTTAGTAAGTTTGTAAATACGTATTCAGGAAATAAAATGGGTGAACATATATGTTTTAGGAGAAACGAACGTTTAGCGACAGTCAATCCTTATTGGAGAGGAAATCCGATGGTGCGCGGACGTTTTTTTAACAGGCAGCATCGCTTCCGTCCGGGGATGGGCAGCGTGTTGAAATGGCGTCTTTCGCCCAATCCCCAACGCAAAGAGAAGAAGACGGTGAAATGGGACCCGAAAGTTTGTTATCTTCGCTCATTGGATGCGATGGTAGGAGATTCTCTGATATGGCTCGGACATAATTCTTTCTTTCTTCAATTAGCAGGTAAGCGAATCATGTTCGATCCGGTGTTCGGCAGTATTCCTTTTGTGAAAAGACAGAGCGAATTTCCTGCTAATCCTGATATATTTACGGAGATTGATTATCTACTTGTCAGTCATGACCATTTCGACCATTTGGATAAACAGAGTATAGCCCGCTTACTGAAGAACAACCCGCAAATGAAACTTTTCTGCGGCTTGGGAACCGGTGAACTGATTCAGGGATGGTTCCCTGAAATGAAAGTGATTGAAGCCGGATGGTATCAACAAATGGAAGATGAAGGATTGAAGATCACGTTTCTGCCGGCACAACACTGGAGCAAACGTTCCGTACGCGATGGCGGTCAGCGACTGTGGGGAACTTTTATGCTGCAAGGAAATGGGATTTCTCTTTATTATAGTGGTGATACGGGTTATTCCAGCCATTTTCGTGAGATTCCCGATCTGTTCGGAGCACCGGATTATGCTTTGTTAGGTATCGGTGCATACAAACCTCGCTGGTTTATGCGTCCCAACCATATATCGCCATACGAATCCTTGACTGCTGCCGAAGAAATGAATGCAGGTCTTACCATTCCCATGCATTATGGCACATTCGACTTGTCTGACGAGCCTTTGCACGATCCTCCGAAAGTTTTTGCAGCAGAAGCAAAGAAACGGAAGATTCCAGTGGAGATTCCCTATTTGGGAGAGATTGTAAAATTGAAAAAACAGAAATAATTAGAAACGAATAAAGAGATGAAGAAATTAGAAGTAAAAGACCTGAAAGAAAACTTTTTCGAAGCGATTGGAAAAGAGTGGATGCTGGTTACGGCCGGAACAAAAGAGAAGTTTAACACGATGACAGCAAGTTGGGGTGGCATCGGTTGGCTGTGGAATAAACCGGTTGCTTTCGTTTTTATCCGTCCCGAACGGTATACATACGAGTTTGTAGAGGAGAACGATTACCTGACACTTTCTTTCTTGGGAGAAGAAAATAAGAAAATTCACGCTATTTGTGGCTCCAAGTCGGGACGTAATATAGATAAAGTAAAAGAAACTGGATTGAAACCAGTGTTTACAGAAAATGGCAATGTGTTGTTTGAGCAGGCACGATTGAGCCTGGAGTGTAAGAAGCTTTATGCTGACGGTATCAAACCGGAATGTTTTCTGGATAAGGAATCATTGGAAAAGTGGTACGGTGGTGCTCATGGCGGTTTCCACAAGATGTATATTGTAGAAATTGAAAATATTTATTCGGAGTAAGATTTAGCCGATTTATGATGGATGCAATGGAGAAGGCTCTGAACTCAAGTAGATTGAGAACAGAGCCTTCTTTTATTTTACTTTATTGGAAAGTCGTTAAGCACAGATTATATGAAATATGCAGTTTTAGTGAATCAAATGACTGTGAGATTCGTATAATCCGTGCTTTAAAATTTTACTTAGATGGAGCTTTCTTCACCCATTTGTCCAGCCATTCGAAGAATGTGCGTTGCCATAGAACCCCATTCTGCGGTTTCAATACCCAGTGGTTTTCATCCGGATAAATCAGCAACTCTGCAGGAACACCACGCATCACGGCAGCATCGAAAGCAGCCATTGCCTGATTAGCCAGAATACGGTAGTCTTTTTCTCCATGAATACAGAGGATAGGCGTATCCCATTTCTCCACGAATAGGTGAGGAGAGTTGGCAAACGTACGTTGTGCCACCGGGTTTTGTTTTTCCCAGTATGCGCCTCCCATATCCCAGTTGGCAAACCATTTCTCTTCAGTTTCCAGATATTGCATTTCCATATTGAAGATACCATCGTGGGCAATGAATGCTTTGAATCGTTTGTCATGATGTCCTGCCAACCAGTATACGGAGAATCCTCCGAAGCTGGCACCTACACATCCCAAGCGATCTTTGTCTACATACGGCTCTTTTGCCATTTCATCGATAGCAGTGAAATAATCTTTCATACACTGGCCACCGTAGTCACCACTGATCTGTTCGTTCCATTCCACACCAAATCCCGGCAAGCCGCGACGATTCGGAGCAACAATGATATAATCATTGGCTGCCATAATCTGGAAGTTCCAGCGATAAGACCAGAACTGGCTTACCGGACTTTGCGGACCTCCTTCACAGAACAGCAAAGTCGGATATTTCTTGTTCGGATCAAACTGCGGAGGATAGATTACCCATGTCAACATCTGTTTGCCATCTGTTGTTTTCATCCAGCGACCTTCCACTTTACCCATTTCCAACTGGTCGTAGATCTGCTTGTTTTCCTGCGTCAGTTGAGTAGTAGAGCCATCCAGTGCCACAGTATAAATTTCATCACCCATGCTCATTGAATGACGTTTGGCGATCAGTTTATCCCCGAAAAGAGCTACACCTTCATAATCGTACATTCCTGAAGTAATGGCCTTTACCGAATCATTTGCCAGGTCAAGCGCATAAATCTGTGACTCTCCATGCCATACACCTGTGAAATAAATCATCTTTGCATCTGCTCCCCATACAAAAGCGTCTACATTCGATTCGAATGCTTTGCTCACAAAACGTTTCTCTCCGGTTTCCAAATTCATGATGAACAGACGGTTTAAGTCGGCCTCGTAACCGTCACGTTCCATACTCTGCCAGGCGATATATTTGCCGTCTGGAGAGTATTGCGGATTGGTATCGTACCCTTTGTTTTCTTCCGTGATATTTTCCGTTTTTTGGGTATTCAGGTCATAGACATAAATATCCGAATTGGTAGAAATCGCATATTCCAGTCCTGTCTTTTTACGGCAAGTGTAAGCCACTTTGTCCGAAGTTGTATTCCAGGCAAGTTGCTCAATGCCACCCCAGGGTTTCATCGGACTTTCATACGGTTCTCCGTTCAGGATATCCACGATATTGGAAATACCGTTACCGTCGAAGTCGGCAATAAAAGGATGTGGAGCTGTCGTTACCCATTCATCCCAATGTTTGTACATCAGATCGGTCACGATGATACCTGTGGCTTTCGGCAGGTCCGGATATTTATCAGCAGTGCTTTCTTTCGTCTTTACTTGTGAGATAAACAGTAGCTTTTTGCCATCTGGCGAAATGGAATAACCTTCGATGTCTCCGTCGTAGTGGGTCAATTGCTTGCGTCCGCTACCATCCGGGTTCATTTGATAGAGCTGGCTGCTTCCGTTGTCATTACTTAAGAATGCAAGTTTGGTGCCTCCTTTAATCCATGTCACTTCATTTTCCTGATACGGGGTATGAGTGATTTGCTGGTTTTCGCTTCCATCTGCGTTCATCACGAAAACTTCGCGGTTACTCTTGTTTTCCGGTACACTGTAATACGCTACCGTATACGCAATTTTCTTTCCGTCGGGCGATACGGCGAATCCGCCGATACGTCCCATAGCCCAAAGTGCTTCGGGAGTCATGCGCTTCCCTTCGATCTTAATATCCGATTTCTCGATAAGCACCTGATCTGTTTTGCCTGCGTCTTTCGTTCCTCCGCAGGCAGCTAACAACATTGCTGCCGACATCATAAATAAATTAGCTTGTCTCATATATTTTATAAAATGTTTATTTTCTTGCGAAGATAGTGAAAAAAGGATTTAAATCTTCTTTTTCTGCCAGTTTCCTTTCTTCATATACCAGTAGCAGAACAACAGTATAAAAGTACCGTACACACATTCCGTTGTCCAGGCAAAAGCGACGTCCATCTGCAGGTACATAATGAAATATGCCGAGTAGGTGACATAGATAGCCAGTACACAAAGTTCCATAGCCAATGCAGTCCGCGTATTTCCTGTTCCTGATACCGATTGGAAATACACATTGGCAGGCACCAGCACCAGATAGGCAGAACATAGTACCCACAGTGAAGGAACGGATGCCGCCCTTAAATCCGGGATGTCTGTATAAATGCGCAGAATCAGATCCGGGAATAAACAGAAGAATACCAGGATCGGCAATACAAAGATATATCCGATACGGATATGCTGTTTGATAGTTCCCCGTACACAATCCTGTTCGCCTGCACCGATCAGGTTACTTACCAATGAACCGCAGGTGGAAGCAAATGCCATTGCAATCATAAACGGTATCCCCGACACGTTGCGGATGATGTTGGCAATCGCCAATGACCGCTCTCCCAAATGTTCCACAAACAAGAAGAACATGAACCAGGTAGACAAAGAAACGAAATTCTGAATCATTGTCCACACAGAAACATTCAGTATGCGTTTCAGTGTTTTTCCATGGAATTTGGGCAATATGTTCAACGCATATTTCTTGCAGTCAATTCGTTTCCATGTATAGATGATAAAGAAAATCACCGATACCATTTCGGCCAGTGACGAACCGATGGCAGCACCGGCAATTCCCAGTTGCGGGAAACCGAATTTACCGAAGATCAGGATATAGTTGAATACCACGTTCGAAAGCACCATTACGATAGAGTTCAGCGTCAGTGTTTTGGTTTGTGTCGTACCTACAAAGAAGGCGCGGAACATGACCATGACAAAAGAAAAGAAGAACCCGTACACACGCCAGTGAATATAACTTTCGGCTGCATCGTAAATGTGAGGAGACGAAATGATATTCTTTAAGATATATGGTGAAAATACGATGGAGAATGTGAATAAAATCACTGCCATGGCAAGCAGGAAATAAATGCCCTGATAGAAAATCGGTCCGATTTCCTTGTAGTTTCCTTCTCCGTTGCGGCGGGCGATTAAGATCTGTGCGCCGATGCTGAAACCGAATGCCATCATAAAGATAGCAAGATAGTATACCCCTGCGATAGCAGAAGCACCCAGCTCGATTTCTCCCACACGTCCCAGGAAGGCCGTGTCCGTCATGCCGATCATTTGCTCCATAATCAGACTGATCAGGATAGGGAAGGTGATCGTCCAGATTTGTTTATACGAATATTTAGTTTTCATCTTATTATATTGTTTAGAGAAAGAAAGCCGGGCAACCAAAATAGGGTGTCCGGCTTTCTTAGAATATGATTCAGGAATAATTCCTTATTTTTTATTCTGTCTTTGCTGTTGCAGTAGCTCTTGTTGCTTTTGCATCGCTTCCAGGCGAGCTGCAAATCCGGTCTTTTTCATTTGTTTCGGGTCCTTCTTTTTCGCTTCAAGAATAGCCAACAATTTAGTTTCGTCGGTCGTTTTACGAAGCAGAATCATAGTACCCACGCTAATCAGCGTTGACACGAAGTAGTAATAGTTCAAACCTGACGGATAGTCGTTCAAGACAAACAAGAACATAATCGGCATCAGGTACATCATCCATTTCATAGCCGCCATTTGTGGCTGCGCTCCGGTATCCTGCATAGACATTGTGTACTTTGTGTTCAAGATGTTTGTCAACGTCATCAGCAAGCAGAACAAGCTAAGGTGATTGCCAAGGAACGGGATATGGAACGGGAATGTGATGATAGCGTCATAAGTAGAAAGGTCGTCCGCCCACAAGAAACTCTGTTGACGCAGTTCGATAGCACTCGGCACGAACATAAACAAAGCCATCAGGATAGGGAACTGCAATAACATCGGCAGACAGCCACCCATCGGGCTTACCCCGTATTGGCTGTAAAGGCTCATCACCTCCTGCTGTTTCTTCATTGCATCTTCCTGCTTGGGATATTTCTTGTTGATTTCATCAATTTTCGGTTTCAATACACGCATCTTGGCAGAAGACATGTACGTTTTCCAGGTAGCCGGATAAACCAGCACTTTCACCATAATAGTCAGAATCAACAGAACGATACCCATGCTCAATCCCCAGCCGGACAACCAGTCGAATACGTTGATCGTGATAAACTGGTTAATCCAGCGGATCAGCGGCCAACCCAGGTAAACCAGTCGGTGAAGCTCCCATTTCTCGTCACGTCCTTTATCCAGCGCTTTCAGCGTCTTGAAGTGGTTCGGACCGAAGTAGAAGTACATCTCTGTCGGTTCCTTGCCTGACGGATCAAAGAAAGTATTCATTTCAGCAGAATAATCTTTGATATATCCGCTTCCCTGTTGTTCCATTTTTGACTTAACGGAAACCTTGTCGAAATCCTGTTCAGCGATAAATACAGACGAGAAGAACTGATTCTTGAAAGCTACCCAATCAATGCGTCCCGGCAAATCCTGACTGTCATCTTTGGCAGCAGACAAGTTGTCTACATTGTCACCTGTTACTTTATAAGTCAGTTCCGACAGACGATTCTCATAAGTGAATCCTTTTTCCAGTTGGCGGGCACGTTGTGACCAGTCGATGTCCACATACTTAGTACTAGCCAACTTGTCTTCCATGCCTGTCGCTTTGATTTCAAAGTTCATCAGGTAGCTATCCGGTTTCAGCGTATAGATGAAATCGATATAGCTTGCGCTATCCGCAGCCAGGCGCATTGTAACACTACTGTCCGTCTTGTTCACAGCTTCAAAGAAATAATCTTTGGTCTGGATGGCTCCTGCCTTGTTGTAAAAGTTGAAGTTCATCGAAGCATCGTCACCGTCGAACAACATGACCGGCGTCTTTTTGTCTTGTGCCATATAATCTTTCAGCATGGCTGAATAGACACGTCCGCCTTTGGTTGTGAAAGTGATTTCCGCTACATTATTCTGGATGCTGATTTTAGAGTCGGTTCCATGCAAGGCATTGAAAAACAAAGCAGAAGAATCGGCAGCCGATGCCACCTCTTTTTGACTGTTAGCCAGTGCAGCTTCCGTTTTAGCCTTCAACGCTTCCTCCTGCTGCTGTACCACGGCAATAGAATCGTAGTATTTCTTTTGCGCAGCTATCTGTTCCTCGCTTGGACGGCTCAAAAAACTGAATCCTACCAATAATATACCTATCAGAACGAGACCTGTGATGGTGTTTTTATCCATTCTTATTTTAATTACAAATTATATAAATTACAAACTACCGGTTGTTTACCACGTATCGTTAGCCGTTCACCGTTGCTTTTTCGTTTTCGATGGCAGCTTTCACAAATGCAACGAACAACGGATGAGGGTTCAGTACCGTACTACCATATTCCGGATGGAACTGTGTACCGACAAACCATTTCAAAGTTGGGATCTCAACGATTTCTACCAGATCCGATTCCGGGTTGATACCTACACATTTCATGCCGGCAGCTTCATATCGGTCTTTATAATCATTGTTGAACTCATAGCGATGGCGGTGACGTTCCTGAATATGTTCCTGTCCGTAAGCCTGATATGCTTTCGAACCTTTCTGCAATACACATTCGTAAGCACCCAGACGCATCGTACCACCCATATTGGTGATTGCTTTCTGCTCTTCCATGATATCAATCACGTTGTGCGGAGTCTTTTCATCCATTTCACGTGAGTTGGCATCTGCGTATCCTAGTACGTTGCGTGCAAACTCAATAGCAATACATTGCATACCCAGACAAATACCGAAAGTCGGAATGTCATGTGTACGTGTATATTTGATAGCGACAAACTTGCCGTCGATACCCCGTTGACCGAATCCCGGACCAATCATTACGCCCGCCATACCTTTCAAAGCTTCAGCTACATTCTCATCTGTCAGTTTCTCGCTGTTTACGAAATGAACTTCCACTTTGCGGTCATTGTAAGTACCCGCTTGCGATAAAGCTTCACGGATAGACTTGTAAGCGTCCTGCAAATCGTATTTTCCAACCAGTGCAATATTGATCGGTTCTTTAGTCTCTGCAGCGTGACGACGTTCCAGGAATTTACGCCATGGACCGAGTCCCGGAGTTTCTCCTACCGGCAGTCCCATCTTTTCGAGGATAGTGCTGTCCAGCCCTTGCGCTTGCATCAGGATAGGTACTTCGTAAATTGTTTCCGCATCAATAGATTGCACAACGGCTTTATCGTCTACATTACAGAATTGTGCCACTTTCTTACGCAGTCCGTCACTTAGCGGATGCTCGGCACGCAGTACCAGTACATCCGGCTGAATACCCACACTTTGGAGTTCCTTTACAGAATGTTGCGTCGGTTTTGTTTTCAATTCTCCGGCAGCAGCAAGATAAGGAACATAGGTCAAGTGTACGCAAAGAGCGTTCTTACCGAGTTCCCATTTCAACTGACGGATACTTTCGAGGTAGGGGAGTGATTCGATGTCACCTACCGTACCACCGATTTCAGTAATCACAAAATCAAACTTGTATTTATTACCAAGCAGTTTAACATTCCGTTTGATCTCGTCTGTGATGTGAGGAATCACCTGGATCGTTTTACCCAGATAATCTCCACGACGTTCCTTGTCAATGACGCTCTTGTAGATACGTCCCGTAGTAATGTTGTTCGCCTTTGTCGTTTGTATACCCAGGAATCGCTCATAGTGTCCCAAGTCGAGGTCGGCTTCGTGTCCGTCTACGGTTACATAGCACTCTCCGTGCTCATAAGGATTCAATGTTCCCGGGTCGATGTTGATATACGGGTCAAACTTCTGGATGGTTACATTATAACCTCTTGCTTGCAGCAATTTACCGATGGATGATGAGATGATCCCTTTTCCTAAAGAAGAGGCAACACCACCGGTGACGAAAATATACTTTGTTTCTCCCACAGCTATAACTGTTTTAATAATTGTTTACTTAGTAGTATTCTTACGAACTTAAAAACCGCAAAATTATAAAAAAAAGAGGAAGATTACAGTCTTTCGTCTCCACAATTTTATTAAAAAATGCAATTTTAAAAGAATCCTATGATTTCTGAACAAAATAATGTAGCTTTGCACTCTAAACCATAGACAAATATGATGAGAATTACTACTTTATGTTCAGCGTTTATTCTGTCAATCTTATCGTTATCGCTTTTTGCACAGGAATCTGTCGATCCCTCTCCACTTCCGACTGACTCTCTGCAGCCTGCTCCTGAAGCGATTAAACCTGCCAAAACGGTTAAATCTTCAACAGTTGTGGCAAAAGCCAGAGTCGTGAAAGCAGATACGCTTTCGGCGGAGCTTCAGAAATATTTGATGCTCAAACTGAATATGTCGGGGCCGACTCCGAAACTGGATACCGTTTCTTATTTATATAATAAGTATGTCGCGCAATTAGATTATTTGAACGATCTGTCTGTGCCGCCACGTTATATTCCGTCTGATCCCGATTATTTTCGTCTGTTCACACCATTGGCATATTATTATGCTCCGATGGCACAATATTCGAAATTGGAATGGAAGCCTATGCAATGGGACACCACTCCTCAACTGACAGCGGAACTTCTGCCTTATGATACCCTGGCATTTACCAAAACCCAGCGTGTCGAGAAAATAGTGAACAGTGCATTGATGGATCTTTATTTGGAACGTCCGAACTTGGTTGTCACTACAGAAGACCGCATCATGAGTCGTGATGTATTCCGTCACGATGTGAAGCCGAAAATATCTCCCAAAGCAAACGTTATTCATCTGTTTCAACCGGAAAATATGGATGATAATGTAGGGAAAGCCAATATGAAGATTAGTCGGCCGAACTGGTGGGTGACCGGAGGTAACGGATCGTTGCAGATTAGCCAGAACCACCTTTCGGATAACTGGTATAAGGGAGGTGAAAGTAACTTCTCCGGATTAGCCACTTTTCAGATTTTTGCCAACTATAATGACAATGAAAAGGTGCTGTTTGAGAACCAGCTGGAAGCTAAAGTAGGTATGACTTCCACTCCGTCAGATGAATACCATAAATATCTGTTCAATACAGACCAATTTCGTTTGTATAATAAATTAGGTTTGAGAGCTTTCAAGAATTGGTATTATACCATTTCGTCCGAGTTTAAGACACAGTTTTTCAACGGATATAAAGCTAACAGCGAAGAATTGGTTTCATCTTTCATGTCTCCGGCAGATTTGGCGGTCAGTGTCGGTATGGATTATAAATTGAGTAAGAAGAAATTTAATCTTTCTGTGTTTATGGCGCCGTTGACTTATAATTTGCGTTATATCGGTAATTCTGAAGTAGACGAAACAAAGTTTGGCTTAGACAAAGGAAAATGTTCTAAAAACGACTTTGGTTCCCAGTTGCAATCCACATTGAACTGGACCATCATCTCTGCAGTAACTTTAGAGTCTCGTCTCAATTATCTGACCAACTATCATTGGGCACGTGTAGAATGGGAAAATACATTCAACTTCGTTTTGAACCGTTATCTTTCTACCAAGCTCTATATACATACCCGTTTTGACGATAGCTCGAAACCGACTGAAGGAGACAGCTTCTTCCAGTTGAAAGAATTGCTTAGCTTCGGCATCAATTATAAGTGGTAAGTAAATCGAAAGAATAGAAATCAGGCGCGGAATTTCCGCGCCTGATTTGTTTAGGGATGTTGTACAAAATATGGGTGGTAAAATAGAACCAATGTGATAGCGGATTTTTCACGTCCAAGATAGTCTTAACTGTATATTTCTATTTGTATGTAAAAAAAGAAAGCGTTTTTTCTTGTTTACTATTTATAATTTTATCTATCTTTGTCACCGAATTCAATCCATTGCCTAAGGGGTATGGAAAAATGAGGGGTAAAAATACATGATCATTAAGAAAAATGACGATCGAAATCTTCTGCCAACAGATGTGATTGGCAGCAGCGTAGCGCGCTCAAAACGTTGGTTGGTGGCAATCGTACGTATTTGTCACGAGAAAAAAACGGGTGAGCGGCTTACGAAAATGGGGATCGAAAATTTCCTTCCAATTCAACAAGAAGTTCATCAATGGAGCGACCGCCGTAAAATTGTCGACCGGGTACTGCTTCCGATGATGATTTTCGTTCACGTTGATCTGCAAGAACAAAAAGAAGTCCTGACTTTATCTTCTATCAGCCGTTACATGGTATTACGTGGGGAGAGTACTCCGGCTGTTATTCCTGATCAACAAATGTTGCGATTTAAGTTTATGCTCGACTACTCGGATGAGACGATTAGCATGAGTACATCGCCATTGGCTCCGGGAGAGAAAATACGGGTAATCAAGGGACCATTGGCAGGATTGGAAGGGGAATTAGTACATGTGAATGGGAAATCGAAAGTTGCTGTTCGATTGACAATGTTAGGGTGTGCATGTGTAGATATACCGGCTGGGTGTGTAGAGCCGGTATCTGAAAATGGGGATTTACGTGATTGAGTAATCAATCTATTTTATAGGGGTATGGGGATTTTACTGCAAAAATGTAATGAAAGTCTGTAAAATAGCAGGCAGTCTATCTGACATCGGTAACCAAACAGTGGATATATTTATCGATGACCTCTCTCAAAAATAAAAATCCATAAAGTATTATGAATTACATCTTTACAAAAGATATAGTGTAGAAATGTATGTCCGTATCGAAAGATGAAGGGATTCTCTGTTGGGCTACACCAACATGGAAATCGTAGTCATAGTCCTTGTACTGATCGTAATCAATTAGATAAATCAAATTTCGAAATATTATTTTATTCATTTATACTATAATGGAAAAAACATTGAAGGGCATAGTGCAATATGCCCGCAAAAATTATTTCAGTTATTGGGTTATTTTAGGTATTGACACGGCAATTTCTGTATTATGTTCGTTGGTCGCTTATGCGGTAATTCATTATATGGCGCATGTTCCAATGACCGACTGGATGCTTTGTAAGTTTGCTTGCGTTTCTTTGGTGGCAAGTGTTGCGGGCTCTTTATTATTCCATACTTATCGTAATACAATTCGTTTCTCACAGGCACGTGAACTTTGGCGTATCATGTGTGCCGTTTTATTTAAAATTACCTGTTTGGTCATTATTTCTTTTGGAGTTATATATGAGACCCAATTGCCATATAATTATAAAATATCCTATCTTCTATTTGATGGTTTATTGACTTTAGTGATCTTGACAACCTTCCGTGTATCATTGATAATCGTCTATGATTTTTTATTGGATTGGGTGAATAAAAAGAACACACGTATTCTTATTTATGGTACTAATGAAGAGAGTGTAGCCTTGAAGTTACGTCTTAGGGATAGTGCACATTATAAAGTAACCGGTTTTTATGTATATGGTAAAAATAACAGCCGACGCCGATTGGCAGATCTTCCCGTTTATTACTTTGAAAATGAATCGGATGTTGATTATATCATGCGGAAGCGCGGAATTAAGGGGATTCTGTTTGCCCGTTATGAAGATACCCGCCTGGAAGAAAAACGACTTTTGGAATATTGTAAAAACAATGAACTTAAAACATTGATAGCTCCTACTATCAGTGAAGCGGACTCTGACGGAAACTTTCATCAGTGGGTACGTCCTATTAAGATTGAGGATTTGTTGGGTCGTGCCGAAATTAATATCAACCTTCGTCAGGTTGCAGAAGAATTCAGGGGAAAAGTGGTGTTGGTGACTGGTGCGGCAGGCAGTATTGGTAGTGAACTTTGCCGTCAATTAGTGCAGATGGGAATTCAGAAACTTATCATGTTCGACTCTGCAGAAACACCTTTGCATAATGTCCGTCTTGAGTTTGAGAAAAAATATCCTACTATAGATTTTGTTCCGGTGATTGGTGATGTGCGTGTGAAGGAACGTGTTCGTATGGTATTCGAATCGTATCATCCTCAAATTGTTTTTCACGCTGCTGCTTATAAACATGTGCCTTTGATGGAGGAAAATCCTTGTGAGGCTGTACTTGTCAATGTGACCGGTTCTCGTCAGGTGGCTGATATGGCTGTGGAATATGGTGCTGAAAAGATGATTATGGTGTCTACGGATAAAGCTGTAAATCCTACTAATGTAATGGGCTGTTCCAAGCGTTTAGCTGAAATCTATGTTCAAAGTCTGGGATGTGCTATCCGTGAAGGAAAAGTGAAAGGTCATACCAAATTCATCACTACCCGTTTTGGTAATGTGTTGGGTAGTAACGGTTCTGTCATTCCTCGTTTTAAAGAACAGATAGAGAATGGTGGTCCTGTCACTGTTACTCATCCTGATATCATCCGTTTCTTTATGACCATTCCCGAAGCTTGCCGTCTGGTAATGGAGGCTGCTACCATGGGTGAGGGTAATGAGATCTTTGTCTTTGAGATGGGAAAAGCTGTGAAGATTGTTGATCTGGCGACTCGTATGATCGAATTGGCTGGTTATCGTCCGGGTGAAGACATAAAGATCGAATTTACGGGATTACGTCCGGGTGAAAAATTGTATGAAGAGGTGTTGAGCGATAAAGAAAATACGATCCCAACAGAGAATAAGAAAATCATGATCGCCAAAGTTCGTCGGTATGAATATGCTGATATTTTTGATACTTATGCAGAGTTTGAAAGGTTGTCGCGTGCGGTAAAGATCATGGATACCGTGCGGTTGATGAAGAAAATAGTTCCGGAGTTCAAATCAAAAAATTCTCCGCGATTTGAAGTACTGGATAAAGAATAAATAGGGAATAATCAACAAAAGATTCTATAAATAAATTATCATTTAATATGAATAAATCATTGCGCACGCATTTGAATGTACGAAGCTTGTATGGAAGTTTGTTTTCCTGTCTGATAGCGGTATTTCTGTTTGCTTCCTGCCAGTCCTATAAGAAAGTACCTTATTTGCAGGATGCGGGAGTTGTAAAGGACACCAATCAACAGGAAAATTTATATGATGCCAAGATAATGCCTAAAGACTTACTTACTATCGTAGTCTCATGTACTAGTCCGGAACTTGCAGTTCCGTTCAACTTGACGGTGGCAACTCCTGCTAATGCGGCTACTGCCAGCACCCAATTGACTACCCAGCCTGTCTTACAACCTTATCTGGTAGATAATGAAGGCAAGATCAATTTTCCTGTTCTGGGTGAATTGAAAGTGGGTGGATTGACGAAAAGAGAAGCTGAACAACTGATAATAGACAAACTGAAACCTTACATAAAGGAGACTCCGATAGTTACTGTCCGTATGGTAAACTATAAAATTTCTGTATTAGGTGAGGTTGCCCGTCCGGGTACATTTACTATCAACAATGAGAAAGTCAACTTGTTGGAAGCTCTTGCCATGGCCGGTGACATGACGGTCTGGGGAGTTCGTGACAATGTGAAACTGATTCGTGAGGGTGCTGATGGCAAACAGGAAATTGTGACATTGGATTTAAACAAGGCGGAAACAATTCTTTCTCCTTATTATTGGTTACAGCAGAATGATATAGTCTATGTGACTCCTAATAAAGCAAAAGCTCGTAACTCTGATATAGGTAACAGTACCAGCTTGTGGTTCTCCGCTACTTCTATTTTGGTATCATTGGCAAGTTTATTAGTAACAATCTTCAAATAGTAATATAGATATGATTGAGGAAAAAAGAGACCGGGGTGAGCAACCGGAAGAGCAAGTGAATATTCAGGAAATCCTTTTCCGTTACCTGATCCATTGGCCTTGGTTTGTGATTTCTATAATAATCTGTATCGCCTGCGCATGGGGCTACCTGCGTTTGGCCACTCCCGTCTATGATATAACCGCCACAGTCTTAATCAAGGATGACAAGAAGGGCGGTGGTGCGAGCATGTCCTCCGGACTGGAAAAGATGGGACTGGACGGCTTCGTTTCCTCGTCGAACAATGTAGACAATGAAATCGAGGTGCTGAAATCAAAGTCTCTTGCCCGTGAAGTGGTCAATAATCTGGGACTGTTTGTGACTTATAAGGATGAAGATGAGTTTCCTAATAGGGAACTTTACCGTACCTCGCCCGTAGTGGTGAGCTTGACTCCACAGGAGGCGGAAAAACTGTCTGCACCAATGGAAGTGGAGATGACTTTATTTCCTAATGGTGGGATGGATGCGTTGATAACAGTGAAAGACAAAGAGTACCGGAAACAATTCGATAAATTACCTGCTGTTTTTCCGACCGATGAGGGGACGGTCGCCTTTTTTGAAAGCAAGGATACATTGACGACCAATCAGGCTAAGGAGGAAAGTAAGGAGCGTCATATAAAAGCTTTTATAAACCGGCCGATGTCTGTGGCCAAAGGATATATCAAATCTTTGTCGATAGCCCCTACATCAAAAACTACTTCTGTAGCTGTTCTTTCGTTAAAGAACTCAAATACCCGGCGTGGCAAGGACTTCATCAACAAACTCCTTGAGATGTACAATATCAATGCCAATAATGACAAGAATGAGGTAGCCCAAAAAACCGCAGAATTCATCGACGAACGTATCGGCATTATTTCCAAGGAACTTGGAAGTACCGAACAAGACTTGGAGAACTTCAAACGTAGCGCCGGAATTACAGATTTGAGCAGTGAGGCGCAAATAGCCTTAACCGGTAATGCTGAATATGAAAAGAAACGTGTGGAAAACCAGACTCAAATCAATTTGGTGATGGATTTGCAACGCTATATGCAAGGTAATGAATATGAGGTCTTGCCAAGTAATATTGGATTACAGGATGCGGCATCAGCTGGTGCAATAGACAGATATAATGAGATGTTGGTTGAAAGAAAGCGCTTGCTCCGTACATCAACCGAGAATAATCCGACGATCATAAATTTGGATACTAGTATCCGTGCGATGCGGAGCAATGTACAGGCTACGCTGGATGCTACATTGAAAGGATTGCAGATAACCAAAGAAGACCTTGCCCGTGAGGCGAACCGCTATTCTCGTCGTATTAATGACGCTCCGACCCAGGAACGCCAGTTCGTAAGTATCGCCCGGCAGCAGGAAATTAAGGCCGGTCTTTATTTGATGTTACTTCAAAAACGTGAAGAGAATGCCATCACTTTGGCAGCTACAGCAAATAATGCCAAGATTATTGATGAAGCGTTAGCGGACGACAATCCGGTTTCTCCTAAGAGGATGATGGTCTATCTTGCCGCCTTGGTATTAGGAGTAGGATTTCCGGTAGGTATTATTTATCTGATTGGCTTGACCAAATTCAAGATTGAGGGCCGTGCTGATGTTGAAAAACTAACTTCTCTTCCTGTTATTGGCGATATCCCGTTGGCGGATGAAAAGTCCGGTTCTATAGCTGTATTTGAGAATCATAATAACCTGATGAGCGAGACATTCCGTAATGTACGTACCAATCTTCAGTTTATGCTTGAAAATGGCAAGAGTGTGATTCTGGTGACTTCTACCGTCAGTGGTGAAGGTAAGTCTTTCGTATCATCCAATTTGGCCATCAGTCTTTCTTTATTAGGTAAAAAAGTTGTGATAGTTGGTCTTGATATTCGCAAGCCTGGCTTGAATAAGGTTTTTAATATTTCCCAAAAGGAACATGGTATTACCCAGTTTCTGACCAATCCGACAAAGAATCTGATGGATTTAGTACAGTCTTCCGATATAAACGAGAATCTGTTTATTCTTCCGGGCGGGTCAGTTCCTCCCAATCCAACGGAATTATTGGCCCGTGACGGCTTGGAAAAAGCCATCGAAACGTTGAAAGCTAATTTTGACTATGTGATTCTGGATACGGCCCCCGTGGGTATGGTAACTGATACCTTGCTGATAGGGCGTACTGCTGATTTGTCGGTATACGTATGCCGTGCCGATTATACCCGTAAGGCAGAGTTTACTTTGATTAATGAGCTTTCTGAAAACAACAAACTGCCTAACCTCTGTATCGCCATTAACGGCTTGGATCTTCAGAAAAAGAAGTACGGCTATTATTATGGTTATGGTAAATACGGTAAGTATTATGGCTATGGCAAACATTACGGTTATGGCTATGGTTATGGAGAGAAGCATACAGGTCGGGAGGGTAAATAAACTACTATAGATAAAACCAAATCAAACATAATATGCGTGATTTCAAAGAGATTCGGGTCGCAGTAGCCGGAACTGGCTATGTGGGACTGAGCATAGCGACACTGCTATCACAACATCATCATGTAACTGCCGTGGATGTAATCCCGGAAAAGGTGGAGAAACTGAACAACAAGATTTCTCCTATCCAGGATGATTATATCGAGAAATATCTGGCTGAAAAGCCGCTTGATCTTGTTGCCACTTTGGACGGGAGGTCAGCCTATGCTGATGCCGACTTTGTGGTAATAGCCGCTCCTACAAACTACGACCCTGTGAAGAATTACTTCGATACGAGTCGTGTGGAGGAAGTTATCGATTTTGTGCTTGAAGTGAATCCCGATGCCGTAATGGTCATCAAATCGACAATTCCGGTGGGCTATACCCGTAACCTTTATGTAAAATATGCCCAGAAAGGAGTAAGGAAGTTCAACCTGCTGTTCTCACCGGAGTTCCTTCGTGAAAGCAAGGCCCTTTATGACAATCTCTATCCGAGTCGTATCATCGTAGGTTATCCGAAGATCATTGACGGCCCGGAGTTTGCTGAAGAAAACAAGGCAATCCGGTCTGTCACGGATGTCACTATGTTACAAGAAGCAGCTAGGACATTTGCCGCCCTTTTGCAGGAAGGGGCTGTCAAGGAAAACATCGACACGCTTTTTATGGGTATGAAAGAAGCCGAAGCCGTGAAGCTATTCGCCAATACCTATCTTGCTCTTCGTGTAAGCTATTTTAACGAACTCGACACCTATGCCGAGGTGAAAGGTCTTGACTCTAAAGCTATCATCGAAGGTGTAGGTCTTGACCCACGCATCGGTACACATTATAACAATCCTTCATTCGGCTATGGTGGCTATTGTTTGCCTAAAGATACAAAACAACTTTTGGCAAACTATCAAGATGTTCCGCAGAATATGATATCTGCCATTGTTGAGTCAAACAAAACTCGTAAAGACTACATAGCCGATGCGGTTCTTCGTAAGGCGGGTTGGTACGACTATTCCAGCAACAACCAATATGGTACAGAAACAAACAATTGTGTTATCGGTGTATATCGACTAACGATGAAGTCTAACTCTGACAATTTCCGTCAGTCTGCTATACAAGGTATTATGAAGCGCATCAAGGCAAAAGGAGCAGAGGTGATTATTTACGAACCAACTCTTGAAGATGGAACAACGTTCTTTGGAAGTAAGGTGGTAAATGACTTGACTCTATTCAAAACAAATAGCTATGCTATTATTGCCAACCGTTATAATTCCTGTCTTGATGATGTAAAGGATAAAGTTTATACACGTGATATTTTCCGTAGAGACTAAGTGCTTGTCATATGTTTCTTTCTTCCATACAAAATAAAATCCACAGAAATTCAATATTTAGTAAAAGGACATCTTCTTAACAGAAATTTTCTCAAAGAATATGATAACCTAAAGAATATGGTTGAAAGCAATGTGGATGAACGGCAAATAGAAGCATCTCTTATTAAGGGAGTCACAGTCCAAGAACAGTGGTTTCCTGTAGATAAAGTGCTTCGGTTAGATGTTTTTATCTCACATTCTCATAAGGATGTAAACAAGGATATAATGCCATTAGCTTTTTGGTTGTATTCCAATTTGGGACTGCGATGTTTCATTGATTCCGTGTTTTGGTAATATGTGGGCAAATTACAGAATATGATGGATAAGTGTTATGCGCAAAGGAGAAATGGTAATTATGATTATAACATATACAATTATACAACATCCCATGTTCCTACAATGTTGTCAATCGCATTGATGAAAATGATGGCAAAAACGGAATGTGTATTGTTTGTCGATTCAGATAATAGTATTAAATATCAAAAAGGTCAGTCGCAAACTCTATCACCTTGGATTTATGAGGAAATCAGCTTAGCACAAAACTACAGCTGACAATACCTGATAGATATCTACAACAATTGATACCTGTTTGCGAAGGTGGAGGAAGAATACAAATGCGCACATTCTCGGACCGACGTAAGATGAATGTCATGTATGACGTGGATTTGTCACAATTTTATAAAAGTTCTGATAAGCGTAATGGCAATTTTGGCAGTAAGGCTCTTGACTACCTATATAATGAAGCACTTAAGAAATACAAACGTAGAACCAATAGAAGCATTATCTATGATTAAATATGTATTTAAAGAAGATGATATCCGTCAACATCTTATGATGTAGCAGGACATCATCAATCGTATGGCCAACAATAGCAGTAATTGCAAAGCATGGTTGATAACGATTGTTGCAGCATTGACCGCACTACAGATATCATAAGAAACCATTCATAGCTATTGATGATCCGACTTTAGAAAATTAATAACTATACATAAAAATAACATGTCGGCACAAGCATATAATAATTCTCGCATAGCAAAAAATACTGTGTTCCTATATGTCCGAATGCTATTCTTAATGCTCATATCTTTATATACGAGTCGAGTAGTATTGAATGCATTAGGTGTAGAGGATTATGGCATATACAATGTTGTAGGTGGCTTTGTTGGAATGTTTTCTATGGTCTCAACATCCTTAGCTGGTGCAATTAGCAGATACATAACATTCTCACTGGCTAAAAGTTCGTTGCAACATCGGCAAAAAGTATTTTCAACAGCAATTGTCATTCAGATTATAATCTGTGCATTTATTGTTGTTTTAGGGGAGACTATTGCTATGTGGTTCTTAAATTATCACATGGTCATACCCCAAGAAAGAATTGTTGCAGCAAACTGGGTATTTCAGCTATCAATTATCACGTTTATTATAAATGTATTAAGTACTCCTTATAATGCTCTTATCATAGCTCATGAGAAGATGTCTGCTTTTGCATATATAGGAATATATGAAGGTATTGCAAAATTAGCAATAGCTTTTGCTATTCCTTATTCACCTATTGACTCATTGGTTTACTATTCTATATTGATGTGTTTGATTTCCATCTCAACTCGTTTATTGTATGGACGATACTGTTCAAAAAAATTCTTAGAAACAAAAGGCAAATTACTTTTTGACAAGATGCTTGTTAAGGATATGTTGGGATTTGCAGGTTGGAATTTTCTAGGAACCACTTCGGGAGTATTAAGGGATCAGGGAATAAATCTTCTTATCAATATTTTTTGTGGCCCTGTTGTGAACGCGGCACGAGGTATAGCCATGCAGGTTAATTCAGCAATAAGCGGTTTTTCTTCCAATTTTACGATAGCTGTTAGACCTCAGATAACTAAGTCTTTTGCTATAGGAGATAGAGCCAGATATGAGGACTTAGTATTTAAAAGTTCTAAGTTCTCATTTTTCCTATTAATGCTACTTTGTATACCAATAATCGTAGAAGCAAAATATATTATTAGTCTTTGGCTTGTAGAGGTTCCATCTTTTACAGTAGAGTTTGTACAACTAGTATTAATATTGACACTGGTAGAGTCCTTTTCAAGTTCATTAGTACACTTATTATTAGCGACAGGGAAAATAAGAAAATACCAAATATGTGTTGGTGGTTTACAGTTGCTAAATTTTCCTTTAGCATATATATTGCTGAAATCTGAAACTTCTCCTTTATCTACAGTTATAAGTACTATATTTATAAGTTGTTTTTGCTTGTACTTGCGTTTATATTTACTAAAGGAAATGATGCAATTTCCTGTTAAATGTTTTCTCTTTCAAGTGATTTTTAGGAGTATTAGTATTTTCATTCTTTCTTTGATTTTACCAATTTATGTAACATATGTTCTTGAACAAAATCTAATAAGGTTTGGCTTGAACGTAATAATTGCAGAATCATTGTCAATAACATTGATTTATTTCTACGGACTTACTTGTTCAGAGAAGAGAATCTTAAAAGATAAAGCTAACAAAATAAAAGTATATGTTAAACAAGGGACACTTTAAAGATTTGTGGAGTAGAATTGTATGTTTTTTACCATCGTTGTATTTTAATATCAAATATTTACCCTTAAGACAAGCTCTCAGGATGCCTATCCTTGTACATAAACCTCATTATTGGAAAATGAAAAGTAAACTTGTGATAGATGCTTCTTTGAAATATGGCATGATTAGATTGGGCTTTCTTGGTGGTCATATGTATCCAAACAACGGAATAGCATTCACACTCCAAGGAGGTACTATAGTTTTTAAGGGAAAATGCCAAATTGGCAATAATTCGTTTATTGTACAAGGCCCATGTAGCACAGTTGTTTTTGGAGATGATTTCTTGGCAAGTACATCTCTTAAGATTATTAGTTTTAAAGGTATAGAATTCGGGAGTCACACAAGAATTGGATGGGATTGTATTTTTATGGATACAAATTTTCACCCACTCTATGATATGGAAAAGAAAAAATTCAAACGTGCCTATGGTTCTATAAAAATAGGTGACTATAACTGGTTTGGAACTCAATGTAAAGTTATGCATTCGGTAGATACCCCAGAAAGATGCATATTCGGTATGGGGTCTATAGTAACACGAGGGTGTAAATTCGAATCTTATTGCGTACATGGCGGTAGTCCGCTAAAGGTTTTGTCAAGAAATGTAATGAGAGTTTACGGGCAAGATTTCATTTGCGACTATAGTAAAGATTGATGATAAGGGTTAAGGATAAAAAAGAATGCTGTGGTTGTACTGCTTGCTGTAGTATCTGTGCGCAGAATGCTATTACGATGAAGCCTGACAGCCTTGGATTTTTATATCCAGAGGTTAATGTAGAATTATGCGTAGATTGTGGCCTATGTAATAAGATTTGTCAATTTAATGATAGATATGAACGGTTTGCAAATTTTGAGTTTCCTCGTGCATATCAGTTCCGGATTATTCCCGATGAACAATTGCAAAGAAGTCAAAGTGGAGGCGCATTTTTTGCCATAGCTAATCGTTTTATAGAGAATGGTGGATTTGTGTATGGAGCAGCCTTTACTGCTACATGGCAAGTTACTCACCAAAAGGCAACGGACGCTGAAACATTAGAAGCATTACGTATGTCAAAATATGTTCAGAGTGATATACAAGGAGTTTTTTTACAAGTTAAAAACGATTTGAAGAACGGACATATGGTACTTTTCTCAGGAACAGGATGTCAAGTTTCTGGTTTGAAATCCTATATTCCTCAACGACTACATGAACGGCTTATTTGTGTGGATGTCATATGCCATGGAGTTCCATCTCCACAAATATGGATGGACAACATAGGCTATCTGGAGAAAATTCATAAATCAAAGATTATAAAAGCCTGTTTCCGTGATAAACATTTCGGATGGCATGGAGCAATAGAAAGCTATCATTTCGCAAATGGAGAAAAATCATTTGGAAGGACAAGCAATGAAATGTATTTTTCAGGGTTGTCAGTACGTGAGAGCTGCTTTTATTGTCATTATACTAATTTAAAAAGGGTTGGGGATCTCACTATTGGTGACTTATGGAGTTTAGAAAAGGACTCCCCCTTGAATGACGAAAAGGGGGTTTCATTAGTATTAGTTAATTCTGAAAAAGGTCAAAAACTTTTGGATTCGATAAAAGATAATGTTATTTGTAAAGAACGAAAGTTAGAAGACTGTTTGCAACCACAATTACAGCATCCTGCAAAAGCGAATACATTTCACAAAAAGTTTATAAACGATTACTCCACAAAAGGTTTCTTATATGTAGCCAAACATTATGGCGACTTGGGATGGAGGTATAAAAGGAAACTATTTATAAAGAAGTTTAAGCATATGATCGGAGCGCTCATCCAACGCTATTAACCTCGATAATTATGAAAATAGCACTACTCACAATATGGCATGAAAAAAATTATGGAGCAGAACTTCAAGCTTATGCCACAATAAAGATTTTGCAACAATTAGGATATGATGTGGAAATGATAGACATTCGTCTGTCTGACCTACATCGCTCTAATCTTAAGGGAAAAATAGGCAATTATATATCAAAATTTGGTCCCAGTCAACGCAAATTTGAAAAATTTTGGAAGACATATATCCCTGTATCACAAAGATACAGAAGTTTAGGAGACTTACAAAATGACCCTCCGGTGGCTGATGTATATATGGTTGGTAGCGACCAAGTTTGGAATCCGGATATAGTGAAAGATTTTACAAATGTTTATTTCTTAGATTTTGGTAGTGACAAGATTAAACGTGTATCTTTTGCAAGTAGTTTCGGAGTTTCTACATGGAAACGTCAAGAAATGATTGAAAATGTAAGAACACTCTTAAGAAGATTTGCTTACATCAGTTGCCGGGAAGATAGTGGCGTAAAGATACTAAAAGATGTATTTGACATTACAGCAGAACACGTATTGGATCCAACAATACTGTTGGGAGATTTCCACAACTTAACAGATTATACTGCAGAAAAAAATACTTTGGTATACTATCCTCTTTTTACTCAATATAATTTAGAAAAATATGTCAAGAAGTTAGGAGATGAATTGGGGTTAAGTGTAATAAATGCCAATTGGAGTAAAAACATTTTAGGTACAATCATTTGGAATCGTAATTCATTGGAAGGCTGGATAAAAGATATCGCAGAGGCGAAATTTGTAATTACACCGTCATTTCATGGCGTGGCTATGAGTATTGTACATCATCGAAATTTTGCTGTGTTAGTTGCACAGAAAGACAGAGCCACTCGAATTTTTAGTCTATTGTCACAATTGGGCTTACAGGATAGAGTTTTCTACTCGATAGAAGAACTTGACAGCGCAAAACCATGGAATCAAACAATAGACTATACCGAAATTGATGAAAAATTAAAAGAACTTCGAAAAAACTCGATAGCTTATTTAATAAAATCAATGAATTAGAATGAACATACTTTTTATATCTCCTATTCCTATTATTCCTTATTTTGGTGGAATAGAGAGAGTTACCGACATCTTGAGTAGGGAGTTACAACGAAGAGGACATTGCGTTGTTTTTTTATGCTATATGGATAAAAATGTTCTCTCACATAATAAATTCTCAGCTCCTCAATATTACATCTCTGAAAATATAGATTCAGATGAATTAGAGAGGTGTAGATATATAAAAATCATCGAAAGACACAAAATTACTCATGTAGTTTGTCAAGCATGTAATGAACACACTGCTAATTTTGTAAAATATTTGCCTAAGCCATTACAACACAAAACTGTTTTTACGTGTCATATAGTTCCTTTTTACTCTGATATGATAACAAGGACACGTATATGGCAAACACCGACTCATAATGCGCGTCAATTAGTTTTCAAAATAGTGTCTTTTGTTTTTCCATGCATTTACAAACTATGGTTTTCCAATGACCATAAGAAAAATTTTGAAGCGGTATTCTCTATTGCAAAAAGGATTTGTTTTATATCAGATAAATTTTATCATAATGTTATAACACACATTCCTAATGCACCATTGGAAAAATTTACATATATCTATAATCCCAATACATTTGACAAACAAGAGAATGTGCCTACTTATTGTGAGAGAGAGGATGCAGTCTTATGGGCTGCAAGAGTAGAAAATACCCCCAAAAATATAATTGGTTTCTTGGATACATGGAAGATATTCTTTCAAAATCATAAAGATTGGAAAGCTTATGTGGTTGGTGATGGTAACGATTTAGAATATAGCAAAAGATATGCTTCAAAGAATCATATTAAAGGAATATATTTTGAAGGAGCACAGTCTTGCATGGAATTGTATTATAAGAAATGCAAATTTTTTTGTATGACTTCTTATTGGGAAAGTTGGGGAATGGTAGTAACTGAGGCTATGACATTTGGATGTGTGCCAATTGCAATGAATAACTATGCGACCTTGACGGATATTATAGACGATGGAGTGAATGGCTTGATTTGTAAACCAACGGCAGTTGAAATGGCCAAAAAGCTCAATTCTATTGCAACTGATGAGGAAATCTGGCTTGAATTATCAAATAATGCCAAACAAAAAGCCATGAATTTCGATGTCTCAACTATAGCTCAAAAATGGGAACAATTATTAAATGGATTGTAAACATGAATAAGTATAGACTATATTGGGCTAAAGAGTCAAAAGAAGCTATAGGTGTAAAAACACTTATGTTTTTAGTCTGGCCTTTTGCAGCATGGATATATGCGTTAAAAAAAGCAAATACAAGATCTTCATTTTTTATATTCTTCTTATTCAGTCTGTTGGTCTGCTGGCATTTTTCAGAAACAGGTTTAACACAAAGGTATGATGACTTCATGGGGATTAGAGACCGATTTCTTGAATCGAATTATAGCTTCATACAAATTTCAAATGAGATTAGTTCTTATTTCAAGATGGCATCAGGTGCACCAAAAGACATATATGAAAATACTTTAATGTGGCTTGTAAAAGTATTATTTGGTAATAATTATCATTTCTTTTTTTTATTTGCTTCAATACCTGTTGCCTTATGTCAGTTAAAAATAATAAAGCACATAACGTGTGATAAGAAGTTCATAGCAGGAAGCCTTTTCGGCTTTTGGGTCTTAGTAATGATGATATTGCCGCGTGATATTGTAACGGTACAGAATCCACGCTTTTCTACTGGATTTTGGGTATGTGTACTATCCAGTATATATTATTTCTGCGGCTATGGAAATAAATACTTATATTTTATGTTGGTATTGATTTCTCCACTTTGCCATTCCGGTTTATGGATTTACGTACTCCTATTTCTTGTTTCTACTATAATTCCACAAAAGACTCGTGTATTTGAATTTGCAGCTATCGTTTCAATTCCATTTATGTTCTTTGATACTGGATTATTATCTAATATTGATGTAGGTTTTCTACCAGATAGTATGCGTTTCTGGGCAGAAAGGCAGATGGATGATGAATCTTATTCTACGTTTGTTCTTAATGAAGGAAAGTCAGGTTTTCATTGGATTACTGATAGCTTTAATTTGTTAATGCGTGTAGCCTATATTTATATGACATGGGAAATGATAAGGAGAAGAGACACTATACTTAATGACAATGAAACTAAAAGATTTTATCATTTCTATTTGCTTGCCTTTGCCTTCATTAATTTCATTCAGTTTGTACCAATTATAGGAGCACGTTATTATTGGTTCACTCGTATTTTCTGTTTGTTTTTATGGTTTAAGACCTTTTTCCCTACTCATAAAAAGACTCTTTATTTTTTAGTCTTTGCTTGTTCATGGTCTATATTTGAGAGATATGGTTACATAAATGGTGGTGCTTTACTATGCAATACACCATTGGATTTGTATGTAATGCCACTTCCCTACTTATTAGGGAAAGGATTACTTTGGTAATAACTAAATAGCATTATCAATATTTATGAGAATACTTCAATTTATGCCAGAATTCGGTATTGCAGGAGCAGAAATCATGTGTGAAAACCTTTCTACAGAATTAATGAAGAAAGGGCATGATATGACAGTTGTCAGTTTATACACTTATGAGTCAGCAATAACCAAACGTCTAAAAGAAAAGGGTGTTGATATTATATTCTTGGATAAGAAACCGGGATTTGACTTTAGTATGTTCAGAAAAATACGTTCTGTTGTTAAGAAAATAAAGCCTGATGTAATACACACCCATAGATATGTGGCTCAGTATGTCATTCCAGCCTCTTTAGGCCTGAATGTAAAAGCAAAGATTCACACTGTTCATAATATTGCTCAAGAAGAGAACACTCCTTGGGCACGAAAACTCAATAAGTTCTTCTTCCATTTTTGCGATTTAGTGCCAGTGGCTCTTACTCAACTGATTAAAGAAACCATTGTTGAAGAATACGGGATAAAAGAATCTGCAATCCCAGTGATTTATAATGGCGTGCCATTAGAGAACTGTATAAGGAAAGTTTCTTATAATATAGGTGAAACGGTAAATCTTCTTCATATTGGTAGATATAGTGAACAAAAGAACCACGTTGAGATGATTAAAGCAATTGTTAATCTTCACAGCAAGTATCAAAACATAAGACTTCATCTTTGGGGTGACGGACCATTAAAGGGCACGATTTCGGATCTCATCGCAAATAATCATGCTGCAAATTATATAATAGAACATGGATTATGCGATAAATCATACCAACATTTTTGTGATGCGGATATTTTCCTTTTACCTTCAAAATATGAGGGTATGCCTATGACTTTAATAGAGGCTATGGGAACTGCTTTACCTATTGTCGCAAGCAAAGTTGGTGGTATACCCGATATGATTAAGGATAGTGAAAATGGTTTGTTATGTAGCCCCATTGCTGAAGATATTGCTCAGAAAATAGAGACACTAATACTTGCCCCAAGGCTTAGAGAACAATTGGGCTGTAATGCCATATTAAAGGCTAATGATTTTACATCTCAGAAAATGGCAGAACAGTATCTGAATTTATATTCTAAAAGAATTTAAACAAATAGGTATGAATTGGTTAAATATTTACAAAGAAGACCTGATACGTTATAATGGGCATTGTAATGTTTTCATCAGAATATGGCTTTTCTTGTATCGTAAATGTTGTTATGAAAACTCTTCTATATTTAAAGTCTTTTATAAGATTGCATTTCGTCTTTGGTCAGACCGAAGAGGATTGGAAATCAGTACAGCCAACCCAATAGGGGGAGGGATTTATTTAGGTCACGCATACAATATAACGATTAATCCAAATACAAGAATAGGTAGGAATTGTAATATTCATAAAGGGGTAGTGATAGGACAAGAGAATCGAGGCGTAAGAAAAGGCGTTCCGACTATTGGCAATGAGGTATGGATAGGCATAAATGCCGCCATTGTTGGAAATATAACTATAGGCGATGATGTACTAATAGCTCCTAACACGTATGTCAATCGTGACATTCCTTCTCATTCTGTTGTTTATGGAAATCCATGTATAATCAAACATCGTGATTGCGCGACCGAAGACTATGTGAGTAATAAGATTTAAGGGAATATATTAAATGAAATCGAATAAAATTTGTGTTTGCGGGCACTTCGGATTTGGGCAGAATCTTCTAAATGGACAGACCATCAAGACCAAGATTGTTGCTGAGGAATTAGATAGAGTTTATGGGAGTCAGAATATAATAAAGATAGACACAGCTGGTGGTATAAAAGAATTACCAAGGATTTGGTGGCAAGGATTTGTCGCTTCTTGCAAGTGTAAGAATGTCATAACACTTTTGTCCGACAATGGGCTAAAGGCTGTGTTACCAGCATTTCTATTTTACAAATTAGTATTTCATAATAGAATCAGCCATTTATGTTTAGGAGCAGAATTGGCAAGGTATCTAAAGCGTACCCCTTGGGTTGCCAAATTAATGCGTAATATAGATTTCCTTTATGCAGAAACCAATGTTCTCAAAAAAGCCTTAAATGAAAGAGGTTATAAAAATGTTCGCATACTCCCTAATTGCAAAAGACTTCATCCGATAGACGAGAGCCAATTGAAGTTGAAATGGAATGAACCATACAGACTTTGTATGTTCGCTCGTGTTATGAAGGAAAAGGGCGTTGAAGATGCTGTTCATATTATAAATGAGATTAATAATGAAACCGGGCGCATTGTTTATAGACTTGACATCTATGGTCAAGTAGATGACAAACAAGTTGAATGGTTTGACAATCTAAAGGAAGAATTTACACCTGCTATTACTTATGGAGGACTTGTGCCATTTGATGAAAGTGTTAAGGTGTTGAAAGATTATTTTGCCCTGTTGTTTCCAACGAAATTCTTTGTAGAAGGAGTTCCCGGTACAATCATTGATGCGTATGCTTCTGGTTTACCGGTCATTTCATCTAAATGGGAAAGTTTTGCAGATGTGGTTGACGATAAGATAACGGGATATGGGTATGAGTTTGATAATCTGGCAGCTCTTAAAAAATTACTTATCGACATTGCGGACAATCCTCTAATGATAACATCATTAAAAAAGAATTGTTTGCTGAAAGTTGATTATTACTCTGCATCGCATTTATTAGAATATCTCAAATTATAACAAATATATGGGAGTAAGCTTATTTAAATTGAAAAAATGGACAAACATGCTTCGAGGGAACAGCGTTTATCATGTCGATCAAGATGAAGGTAAACATTATTCGAAGACCGAGGTAAAGGGATTTTATAATAATTTTACAGATAAAGTACTTCTTTTCGGAAAAGATGATGATGAAGTGCCAACGACAGTCGTTGATACAGGAGAAACGATATATTTCTCTATTGCCATATTCCAATATGGTTTGGCTTCATACGATCTCTATTTGGCTTCTGATAAGAAAGACAAGTCAATGTACGATAAGGTAATTGCCTGTGCCAACTGGGGAGTAGACAATCAGCAAGAAGATGGTTCGTGGGTAACATTTGCATATGAAAACCCAGCGTACCCTTATTCCGCTATGGCACAAGGAGAAGGTGTTTCACTTTTAATCCGTGCTTATAATGAAACTGGTGATGAAAAATATATGGTTTGCTTCAAAAAGGCAATGGCTTTTATGCTGACATCCTTTGAAGAAGGAGGTCCTACATTATATAATAGCGACGGAGTTTTTTTATATGAGTGTCCAAAAGATCCTTTGATACTGAATGGCTGGATATTTTCTTTTTGGGGGTTATGGGATTATTGCCTTACCGTAAAAGAAGATAAAAGAGCAAAGAATGTACTTGATAGCACATTGGAAACAATGGTAAAATGGCTACCAAAGTTTGACCTCAGTTACTGGAGTATGTATGAAGATGGCAAGCGTATATGCAGTCCATTCTATCACAAACTTCATGTTGCTCAACTGAATGTAATGTATGACCTTACAGAAAGAGAGGAATTCAAATATTATGCTAATCGTTGGAATAAGTTCCAACATAATTGGTTGTATAGAAAAATAGCCTTCGTTAAAAAGGCTGTTCAAAAAATATTAGAGTAATGGCACTAAACTTAATGTATATAACTAACGATCCAGCTGTCGCTCAAATAGCAGAACAGGCAGGTGTTGATTGGATTTTTGTCGATATGGAGTTTATTGGCAAAGATGACCGTCAGGGAGGACTTGACACAGTGCAGAACCATCATACGATAGAGGATATCCGTAATATTAAGAATGTTGTTAAGAAAGCCAAGATCTTGGTGCGAGTAAATCCGATACACAAGGTCCATAACGGGTACTTTGACTCGAAGGACGAAATAGATGCCGCTGTCGAAGCTGGTGCTGACATATTGATGCTTCCGTTCTTTCATACAGTGCAGGAGGTGACAGACTTTGTGGGGTATGTAAAAGACAGTTCTAAAAAACATGGCAGAAAAGTACAAACTTGCCTGTTGCTCGAAACGCCGGAGGCTGCGATACTCTTAGATGAGATATTAAATGTATCAGGGGTGGATATGATTCATATCGGGTTAAACGACCTTCACCTTGCAATGGGTATGAAATTCATGTTCCAACTGTTGACTGACGGCATTGTGGAACAGTTGACCCGTAAGATTCTTGCCAAGGGTATTCCTTTCGGTTTCGGAGGTATAGCAAGTCTGCACTCAGGAGCATTGCCGGGGTCATACGTTCTGAAAGAGCATTACCGCTTGGGAAGCTCTATGGTGATAGTGGGTAGAAGCTTCTGTAATACTAAGGTGATAACCGACTTAGAGGAAATCAGGCAGATATTCAATACCGGCATAGCGGAAATCAGAAAATTGGAGGAGGAAGCGCAAAAGGCTGTGGATTACTTCAAAAACAACCATGAACACGTGGTAGAGACTGTAGACAAAATAGTAGAGGACATTAACAGCAAGAGACAATGATACTAAACAAACAAGTAATTAGCGAACTCCGTAAAGAGTATGGTGACGCTTTCTATCTGTTGGATAGCGAGCAGTACAGAAATAATTTCATTGAACTGAGAGATACGTTTCGCAAGATTTATCCTAACTTCAACATAGCATATTCATACAAGACGAACTACACGCCAAAGTTTTGTAAGATAGTAAACGAACTTGGTGGCTATGCAGAGGTGGTAAGCGAGATGGAGTTGGAGATAGCACTTCGTATTGGAGTGAAGCCCAACCGCATCATTTGGAATGGTCCAATCAAGAACCCACAGAAGTTAGAGGAGTTTCTTGTGGCTGGCGGTACCGACAATATTGACTCTATAGAGGAATTTGCTACTGTAAAGGATATAGCGGAAAGACATCCCGCCAAAACACTAAATTTGGGTATTCGTTGCAACTATGAAGTGGGTGACGGCGTTGTGAGCCGTTTCGGTTTTGATGTTGACAGCAAGGACTTTAAGCAAGTATTGAAGTTTGTGACAACAACCAAGAATGTACATTTCATTAACTTCCAGTGTCACTTTGCGAAGCGTCAGATAGAATACTGGCCGGCACGCGCCAAAGGTATGGTGGAACTGATAGACTGTCTTGGCATCATTCCTGAACGTATAGACATCGGTGGGGGATTGTTCGGCAAGATGGCAGACTCGCTGAAAGCACAATTCACCAATGAAATACCAGACTATCAGGCATACGCGGAGGCTGTGGCACCCGTTTTTGCTGATTATTTTGCCGACAAAGACGTGAAACCGGAACTGTTGATAGAACCGGGAAGTGCTGTTGTGGGCGACTGCATGAAGTTCATCGGCACTGTAAAGACTATCAAGAATGTTCGTGGTAAATGGATTGCTACAGTTTTGGGCAGTCAAAAGAATATCAGTATGAGCGGCATCAATCCGCCGATGGAAGTAATAGCCATGGGGGATGAACAGAAGGAATACGAAAATCTTGATATGGTAGGATTTACATGTATTGAGGGCGATGTGCTCTATCACAATTATTCTGGTAGACTGGCTCATGAGGATGCTATAGTAATCGGCAACTGTGGTAGTTATTCACTTGTAATGAAGCCACCTTTTATCTTGCCCAACTTCCCGGTTCTTGATATCTGTGGAGAGAAGACAGAGGTGATAAAGAGAGGCGAAGTGTTTGATGACTTATTCCATACCTTCGATTTTTAATATATGTGGCTACAATTCAATCTCTTTATAAAACGATTGTTCGACATCTGTTCTTCAACATGTGCTATTGTTGTTTTGTTGCCGGTATGGGTAGTTATAGGCATTTGGATTAAGACTGATTCAAAAGGACCGATACTGTTCAAACAAGGACGCAGGACTAAGAATGGTTGTATATTCAAAATGTGGAAATACCGTTCAATGGTAGTGAATGCAGAGAACATGGGTTCTGGGTTGTTCAGTTATGACAACGACCCTCGCATAACAAAGGCTGGTGCTATTATCCGCAGGACTTCTATAGATGAATTGCCACAAATTTTTAATGTGTTGATGGGTGACATCTCGGTAGTGGGACCACGCCCATGCGTAACTTACGAGTTGGGAGACTTTGACACGTTGAACAAGAAATACAAGAAACGCTTCCAGATGAAAGGTGGCATTACGGGCTTAGCACAATGTAAGGGCAGAAACGAAAACTCATGGGATGAGAAAGTAACGCTTGACAATGAGTATATAGACCGCTTCAAGAAAGAAGGCTTTTGGCTGGACATTAAAATAATATGGTGGACAGTGGCAAAGGTTTTTCAAAGTGCCAACATCAATGAAGAGCAACGTGAAGGCATGAGTGCAGAAGAATCGGCTGCATTAGACGATGAAGAAGTAAAGCGTATTGCCCATCTGCCGGATGAAGAATAAACAACAGAATAAGAACAACTTAAAATATAGATAAAATGAAATACGATGTTGCAAATCGTAGAATTTGGCTGAAAGGCGAAATTCTGAATGTTAATGATGCCAAGGTAAATGTGTTGTCACCTACATCACAGTTTGGACTAAATGTGTTTGAGGGCATTCCATGCTACTGGAACGACGAACAGAAGCAACTATATGCCTTTCGTCTGAGTGATCATTACGACCGTTTGATTCGTTCAGCAAAACTGATACAGTTTGACCTGAAATATACCAAGGCGGATTTTACGAAAGCATTGGTAGACACGATAAAGGCAAATGAATACGACGAGAATCTGTCAGTACGCCAGACCCTGTTTGTTGACGGTTTCGGCTCATGGGGTTCTGACGGACCTGTCGAGATGTTCGTGGCTCCCATTCCACGTGGACGCACTAGTGCAGAATATAACAAGAAAGGGCTGAACTGCTGCATCACCTCATGGAGACGCATCAGTGATGAGAACCTGAGTCCGAGAATCAAGTGTGGGGCCAACTATATTAACAGCCGTGTGGGGCAGCGTGAAGCTTTGCGTAACGGTTATGACACCTGTATTTTCTTGAACGAGGCTGGAAAGATTGCCGAGGGACCAGGCAGCTGTTTCTTCATGGTGAAGGGGGATACACTGATAACCCCTCGACTGACAGATAGTGTGTTGGAATCAATTACACGTGATACTATCATAAAGTTGGCGACAGAAGAACTCGGTTTGAAGTTTGAAGAGCGTACCATAGATCGTACTGAGGTCTATATGGCAGATGAGGCTTTCCTTTGCGGTAGTGCTATGGAGGTGACACCTATATATACCATAGACCTTTATCTAATAGGCACGGGTGAGCAAGGCGAGGTTGCAAAGAATATACATTTGAAGTATTTGGAGTGCGTACAAGGCAAACTGCAGAACCGTCTTAACTGGTTAACGCCAATATATTAGGATATGGCATTGTACGAGAATGAGCGTATATCGGTAATCATACCTGTATATAAGGTAGAGAGATTTATCGAGTATACGATACTATCTGTAGTCCACCAGAACTATCCTGACATAGAGGTAGTTTTGGTGGATGATTGCACACCAGACAACTCGGCAGCGGTCATCAGAAACTTGCAGGAGGAGTATTCAAACATTGTGTATCACAAACTTGAAAAGAATAGTGGTGCTGCTGTGGCTCGCAATAAGGCTCTTGACATAGCAACAGGTCGTTATGTCGCTTTTCTTGATGGTGACGATATGTGGGTTGAAGGTAAACTGGAAAAACAGATGGCTTTTATTAAGGGACATAATGCAGCCATCTGTTGCACAGCTATGGACACAGTAAATGAAAATGGCGAGGCTCTTGGTTCTGTACGCAATGTGCGAGAAAAAATCACTTATCGTTTCTTGTTGCATAACACTATGATTGCTACATCAACAGTCATTATAGACCGCAATCAGACTGGTGATTTCCAAATGCCACTTCGTAGAGGTGGACAGGATTATGCTACGTGGCTGATGTTGATGAGAGACGGTACCGTGTGTTGGGGACTTAATGAAGTGTTGTCGCATTACCGTGTCGTCTCAGGGTCGTTGTCTTCAAACAAATGGAAGAGTATTCGACAAGTATGGGAGATACAGACAATAAACGAAAAAATAGACAATGTTTCGGCAGCATTTAACGTGTGCTTTTTTATAGTAAACGGTCTTATTAAACACTTTGTAAGATAAAGGATTAATGGACATTACGCTTCTTGGGCTATTATCCTTACTCCGTCATTCCCAGCTTGGAAAACCAATAGACGAAACCCTTTTCTCCTCTATGACGGAGCCGGGATATGGGAGGACATTTATGAGGTTTCGCAAAAGCAAGGAGTGGCGGCTTTTACTTTTGATGCATTAAAAGACTTGGATATCAAGCCTGCCCAATCATTATTGTTAAAATAGATAGGTTTGTCGTTGCTAATAGAGAAGAACTGTAAGCGACAGGAACAATCGGCTATAATGTTAGTTGATGCCTTTGCGAAAAAAAGTATGAGGATATTAGTGCTGAAAGGAATAGCCGTTAGCCTGTGTTGCCCTATTTCATATCATAGATAATGCGGAGATGCCGTCTCTTTTTCTTGTTAAAGGAAAAGAGACGGCATACGAACAAGGCAATGAAATAGTGGAATCCTTTGGTGTAATGGTAAACAGAGAATATTATAAGAATTCTTCTTTTACGTTTAAGGGACTTCATGTAAAAACATAGATTTTGCACACAGATTCGTGGAAGCAAAAGAACAAATAGGTTAGAAAGAATTGGGGAAACAATGTCGTTTTCAGAAGAAAGAAAATCGGGTATAGAAATTCCCTGTGCTATGTTCAATGCTCTGTTTCTGACGGAACACGCAAAGAACCATTTTCTGCGTGAAGGCATTTCGCTAAGACATATTTGCGACTGGATGATGTTCAGACTAAAATATGCAGAGTGTTTGAATTGGAGTATCTTTGAAAATACAGCAAAGGAATTTGGGTTATTGCGATTCGTGCAAAGCATGAATCATCTGGCAGATTATATCATGTACGGTGAAGAGAATATACTCGACGGAAAAGGCTGATAACTCTTGAATGACACATTGTCTGAACGTATATCAACGTCATCACAAGAATTTTCATTGACTGGTAGATGGGTATTGATAAAAGAAACCCTTAAGTCACGATGGAAATACGAGACGTTTTCAGATGGCTTTATGTTTCAATGGTTACTACATTCTTGTTTTGGATATTTTTTTTGATAGGAGACCAAAGTTATGAGAATATTAAAAGGATTTTGGATGTTCTTAAAGTTTATCTGTATTCCTCAACAAGGAAAACATGTAACAGAACAAGCTCAATCTTACTCAAAAACGAATAAAAATGAAATTTGACAAAGAATTTTTAGGAATGCTATTTGAATAAGCTGTGGAAAACCCACGCTTGCGTCAGAACTTCGGTCTACGCACTTTGTCTGCTGATATTAGTTAATGTATATTAAACGCATTATTGCCAGAAACTAAAGTGCCTGTCCATCGGCATGAAGATACCACAGAAACTGTAATTTGTTTGTGCGGCAAGTTGGATGAAGTTATTTACGAGAAGTTATTTTATCTGAAAATAGTACACTTGGACTCCCACATGGTATGGATGTGCAAGCTGTATCTCGTAAGGTGGAATATCGAAAAATACAACGCATTCACCCCTGTCCCGCTGAGGCAAAATATGGTTGCCAAATCCCTAAAGGGGCATGGCATACTGTAGAGGTGATTGAGCCTTCTGTGATATTTGAGGCTAAAGATGGAGCGTATAAATCAGAGTAAGAAGGAGAGATAACTAGATGAGTGAAAATAACGATTGGGTATTGTTGGAAAATGGCTATAAAAAGGCGTGAGATCGAGTGGTATCACGCCTTATTTTTAATTTTATAGTGTCTTTGAAAACCGCTTTTGGAGCTATTCTTGATAAGAAATTATTTGGGAATACTCTTTCACCGCATCAAAGCACGGACATCCTTTCATCGGATTCAAGTCCCGGTGTCCCACGACCAGTGCTTTCGGAAACTGCCTTTTCAACTCCCTCAACAAGGCAAGCAAAGCTCCTTTTTGCTCCAATGTACGCGTATCTTTCGGTTTTCCGTTCGCATCCAATCCTCCCTCATAACAAACACCTATCGAATGGGTGTTATGATTACGGCAGTGTGCCCCGACCTTTTCTAACGCACGTTCCCGGTGAATCTCCCCATCACGAGTGATGTAAAAATGATAGCCAATATCACGGAAACCACGGTGCAAGATATGATCCTGTCGGCAAGCCTCCGCCGAAAGGGACTTTCCTTCCGGCGTGGCACTGCAATGAATGATAATTAATGTAATAGTCCGCATGGGGTTACATGCAACTTTGTATTCCGAACACACCTCCGATGGCGGTGGCTACAGTGATAACGATTTTGAGAACTAAGCTCCATACAGAGCGGGAAGATGATGATTTACTCATACAATAACAGGTTTTAAATAAATTAATAATAGTTTTCTTTTACCACAGATTTACCACAGATTTACTGTAGGTTTGCCATAGGTTTACCACAGATCTACACAGACTCACACAGATAAATAATCGACTACTTTAGCAACTACCAATTCAATATAATCTGTGGAAATCTGTGTAGTCTGTGGTGAATCTTTTAGGCAGCCGGGTCAGGCGCTTCACCACCTCCATCCGGTTTTGGATCAGGGTTGTCACCCGAATCAGAACCTCCGCCGGCAGTTGTCGGTTTCTGATACTCCGCCTGCTGCTTCAACTGGCTGTCGAGCTTCAGGTTCGTGGTAGACAGATTACCGGTGGCACGAGCTTTCAGACGCATGCCGCTAATATTCTTCTCCAACGAGAATTCTTCCAGCGTATCGGCTGCCTTACTACGAATACCCACACCAAAAATGGCAAGATCATCGATTTTCACACACTTGCCGTCCAGCAACAATTCCTTGATGCAATCTACCATATCCGAAAGCACACCTTTGATGACACCACCGGAATACGGTGAATTGTGCTTCGACATGTGTTCGGCAAGCTTTGCCAAATCAAATGTCTCATCGCTTACTGCACGGGCGAACCACTTACCCGCATTCAAGCCTTTCTTCTGCTGGTTCTGATAAATTTTGTAACGAATCATAAAACAATAAATTAAAGGGTTAAACATATTGTCCGGGGATTCTTTTCCCTTTCGACGATACAAAAATACTACTCCGGATCTCCCGGAAATCAGATGTGCACGGTTGTGTATGGTAGCGGTCGGTTATTTGTCATTATAGTCGGTTATTCAAAGGAAAAACGTTGGCTATATAGTCGTTTTTTGTTATTTTTGTAACAGTAAATCAGAAATATATCCATCATGAGCGAATTTAAAATACGTGCTTACGGGCGCATGGAACTGGCGCAACTTTATTCTCCGCAACTAACTGACATTGCTGCCTATCGAAAAATGAAGAAATGGATCTCTTTGTGTCCCGGACTTCTGCAACGCCTGTACGACTTAGGCTACGAATCAAAGCGACGCTCATTTACACCGTTGGAGGTGAGAGTCATTGTGGATGCTTTAGGAGAGCCTTAAATAAAGCGTCGCTTTATGGTGTCTAAAGCACCGCTTTACGATGTCTAAAGCTTAGCTTTACACCTCCTAAAGCGATGCTTTATGCAGGAAAAACGATTGTATCAGTCAAAACGGATGCGGTAATTGAAATGACTACTGTATCCGTAAGTAAAACGGGTACAGTAGGTACACTTTTTCCGGTTCACTCATACACACACGCACGCGCATACAACCCTTTACCGTCCATACTGATTAATTTTCCGTGTTTGGTGAGCCGTTTCAGCCAAGTGAGGGCTGTGTTTTCCTTAATTCCCATGGCAACTGCTTCTTCCAGTAACTGTGTACGAGTAAATTCATCACCCAGTTTCTGGAAAAGATAGTCACGATCGGCATTAGGACGATGGCTGACTTCTGTACTGGGGAGGAACGATAGAATATGCGTGGCATGACAGTAGAGAGGCTCCGCAAGGCTAAGCACAGCATGAAAGTCTTCCTGTGAAATGGATACATCCCAACGGGTAATGATGTCATCTTTGCGGTTGTCCGCAGGAATCTCCTTGTCCGGTGTGAAAGGAGAGGTGGGAGAGGTCTTGAAGTCGTAGGGCTGCGGGCTTTCGAGGGCACGCAATACGGCTATTTCCGACATGATTCTGCATAGATTGACAGCCAGACGTGCCACAAAGCTATACATTTCCCTTCCATTAGCTACACTGGAGCGTTCAAATAAGTCGGAAAAGACGGTGTCGATTTCTTCTTTTTGTTCATCCGTGAGTTGCAGGGTATGAATGCCGTGCGATTTTATCACGCTCAACTTTTCTTTCCATTCCAGTCCCATAGCGGTGAATATCTCCTCCCAATCTATTTCGTTGTCCATAAATTGGCTGATCCATTTACTGATTCCGCACATGTAATAATATAATTGGCGGGAGTATGATCCGTCTTCTGCCGTCGGAATGAAAGTTTGCACCTGCGACGGCGTACCCGAAATCAGGACGGAAAGATAGCTTTTCTTCACTTCCCGGTATTCCTGGTCGGTGCGGCGGTTGTAGGACAAGCGGTCGTGGTCGAACGCTTTGCGCAGGGTATCGCTCCAATGACCGTGGTCCGATCCGATGGCGGTGGAAAGAGTGTCCGCTTCCGCTTCGCAGATAAGTCCGGTTCCGTCGGAGTCCATGATATTTTGTAGGATACCCGTACCGGTGTTGTTGCCCGAAATGAGGAACATCCTGTTAGGGGGCATTTGTGGAGCCTCCTTTTTGGTTCGTTCTTTTCCCATTGCATCATACTCGGCTTTCTCTTTTTTGTATGCTTTCATCTGTATGGCCACTTCTTTGCGGATCTCGTCGTGGATAGGTTCCACGAGTAAGCGGATGTAGGAAAGGATACCTTTGCCGGAAGCCGAAGGAGCCACTACGAAACATTGGAGGCTGGGGTGATGGTATTTGCCGCCATATAGGCATCGCACGTGGCGCGACATACAAGCACCCAGGGCAGTGAGCGCTCCCAATAACATGATGTCGTGTTGTATTGGGTTGCTCCCGGCTTTTATGATACGTTGCAAAAATTCCGGCCAGTCGTTTTCCGGAAAAGTGGGCAATTGATGTTGTGGTTCACTGCCTGGTAATAGTTCTTCTTCCCCTTCTCTATCATCGGAGATATTGTCATTTCCCACCTTATTATACGCGCCCGTGTGTGGGGGAAATTTGCGTGCTGTACCTGCTGTACCTTTTGTACCTGTGGGATGTTTGGGCATTTCTTCTATGCAGATGCTTACTCCCGTCGCTTCGGCAAGGTGGAAAGCGGTGCCCAGGTGCACTTCTCCACGTTGGGTGTGGAGTGCGTTGGAGAATACCCGTTCGGCATGTTCGCGCTGATACTTGGGAGATACCCGGCACAGGCGGTGAAAAAACTCACGTCCTGCTTCGCCGCAATCCGTTGCGATGGCGAATGACAATTGTACGTATTCAAGATAAGTGGGAGCAATGTCCGCTCCTGCCGTTTCGACTGCTTCGGTGAGACGGCGTAAAGATTCAATATCGGTCATTTTGATTTATGATTTTTGATTTATGATTTATTCGTTGGTGGTTCTGAACAATGCTTCCGGGTCGTAACTAAGGAAACAGGATCTCACGAGGTCTTTGCCGGAGAAATCTACTTTGGATTTTGTTTCGGAAGAAACTGCTGTTACCGTATTGTATGCCGTCTCTACGTACCGCATCGCCCAACTCATGTTGTCTGTGATATTTGGGATGTCATTTGTCGTGGAGGAATAATGGCAGGGAACAAATGCCTTTACACCCAGTCCGCTGGGGCTGACAAAGGTGAGTACAGGTTGTAGGAGAGGATCGTCATAGAGCATACGTCGCATTTCCACTGCTTCCTGATAAGAGTGGAGACCGTCCACATCTACTATCACCAGGTGAGACGGGGAGACGAAATCCTTACTGCTACGGCGGGTGAATGTGCCGCAGGGGGTCACATACGGTAGTAATGACGCTTTGGCGGTTCGTATATCTTCGGAGTTGCGTACTTGTTCGGTCAGGGCTTTGAGATTCTCGTTGCAAGTAATCATTTGGAAAACTTGTTCGATGGAGACTTCGCAGAAGGGAATAAGCGTGGGAGGAGTCATCAGTCGGCCTTGTTTGTCTTTGATAGGAGCGATAGGTGGCATGAAATAGGACATTCTGTAGTTGTTTGGCATCATTTTCTTTTTGTTTCAAGTTAAAATGTTTATTTTTGCAAAAAAATATGAGTGTGTTTCAAAACACGGCGTAAAATTAGTAAATGCAAAATAGACATCGTCCCGACATGTTGGGATGAAAGTGAAAATAATTAACCGTTACGGTGTAATTTTAACAATAAAAAAGAATGGAAAATGAAAAAGGTTTATATGTAGCTTTAGGAGTTTACATAGGAGAGTTGCAAAAGCGTGCGGATTTGAAAAATGACGAAATACGGAAGAGCGTACACATCGGCCACTCTACTTTTAATGATTTAAAAAAGGGGCAAAACGCCCATTGAGTGATTACGTAAAAGTGGTGGAGTGCTGTCTGGATGCCTTCAATGAAGAGGAAGCCGGAGTTATCTGGGATGAATGGAGGAGAATGTATTTTCGATACAGAAGAAGAAAAGAGGAGGAGAGAGGAGAACGGTGAAAAAACAGATAAGGTAAAAGTGGCAGGCGGGAAAAAGTTTCCCGCCTGTGGTCTTTATGAATGGATTTTTTTGTAGCTTTGTGAAAAATAAGATTGATATGGAAGATTTGTCTGGTAATTTTTATAATTTAAGAAAAAGAAGCGTATGAGTAGCAAGATATACCCCATTGGCATACAGAACTTTGAAAAAATCCGGAAAGACGGTTATTTCTATATTGATAAGACTGCTTTGATTTATCAGATGGTGAAGACAGGCAGTTATTATTTCTTGAGCCGTCCCCGTCGTTTTGGAAAAAGTCTGTTGATATCTACGCTTGAAGCGTATTTCTTGGGCAAGAAAAAACTTTTTGAGGGCTTGGTCATGGAAAAACTGGAAAAGGATTGGATTACATATCCCATTTTTCATATCGATCTTAATACGGAGAAGTATGATACGCGGGAGAGCCTGGACAGCATATTGAATTTCACATTGGAGAAATGGGAACAGCAATATGGCACCGCCCCGTCGGAAACAACTTTTGCATTGCGTTTTCGCGGCCTTATTGAACGGGCTTATGAGCAAACCGGGCAGCGTGTGGTCATTCTGATAGATGAATATGATAAGCCCATGTTACAAGCAATAGGTAACGAGGAGCTTCAGAAGGAATTCCGTAATACCATGAAAGCTTTTTATAGTGTGCTGAAGACTATGGACGGTTGCATTCAGTTTGCTTTTCTGACGGGAGTGACGAAATTCGGTAAGGTAAGCGTGTTCAGCGATTTAAATAATCTCGATGACATCTCAATGCGGAAGCAATACGTGGATATTTGCGGAGTTTCTGAAAAAGAATTGCATGATAATCTGGAAATTGAACTGCATGAACTGGCGGATGCAAAGGAGCTGACTTATGGTGAACTGTGTAATAGATTGAGGGAGTACTATGATGGCTATCATTTTACATACAATTCTATCGGAATATATAATCCGTTCAGCTTGCTTAATACTTTTAAATATAGAGAGTTCGGTAGTTATTGGTTTGAAACGGGAACTCCTACTTATCTAGTGGAGTTGCTGAAAAAACATCATTATGACTTGGAACGTATGGCGCATGAGGAAACGAGTGCCGCTGTATTGAACAGTATTGATTCAACATCGGACAATCCCATTCCGGTCATTTATCAGAGCGGTTATCTCACTATCAAAGGGTATGACGAAGAATTTGGAATTTATAGTTTAGGCTTCCCTAATCGCGAAGTAGAGGAAGGATTTATTAAATTTTTGCTTCCCTTTTATGCGAACACCAATGCGGTAGAGTCGGAGTTTGAAATATAGAACTTTAACGCGAAAATGCGTAATATTGAGAAATGGATAGTGGAGTAATCTGTGAAATAATTGATGGAAAATCCCGGCTGAAGAAATAAAACGGCTGGGATTTTTTGTTTAGGATGTCTATTTGCCATTCTTGAAAAATATCAAATGGTAGCTATATCTTTTCCGTGTGCGATAACGTAAACGCAAAAAATAACAATTTATTATGTAGAAAAAGTTGGGGGAATGCTTCGTAGTTCACAAATAATGATTAAATTTGCCGCGATTTGTAATGCGGAGTTTGCAAAATGACGAATAATACTATAAAGCATCTAGGTATTGTGGAAAACATACAAGGTTCTCATCTGTCGGTGAGGATTGTCCAGACATCGGCTTGCGCGGCTTGTAGCGCAAAGGGGCATTGTTCCTCGGCGGATAGTAAGGACAAAATCATAGATATTATAGATACCGCAGCTTCTTCCTATCAGGTGGGAGAGAAGGTGATGGTGGTCGGCGAAACGTCGATGGGCATGATGGCAGTGGTATTGGCTTTCGTACTTCCTTTCGTACTTCTTATATTTTCATTGTTTCTTTTGATGGCGTGGATAGAGAATGAGTTGTATGCAGCACTTCTTTCTCTGGCTGTCCTTATACCTTATTATTTCGTTTTGTGGCTCAATAAAACGCGACTCAAACAACAATTTTCATTTACTATAAAACCAATAAATAACTAAAAACATTATGAATTTGATTCTGATTGCAGTGATTTCATTGGGAGCTATAGCGCTCGTGCTGGCCGCTATTCTTTATGTGGCTTCCAAGAAATTTGCCGTGTATGAAGACCCGCGGATTGCCCAGGTGGGAGAGGTACTTCCCCAGGCTAATTGTGGTGGATGTGGCTATCCCGGTTGTAGCGGATTTGCCGACGCTTGCGTCAAAGCCGGTTCGCTGGATGGTAAATTCTGCCCCGTAGGTGGACAACCTGTCATGGCACAAATTGCTGATATCCTCGGACTTGCAGCCGGTGAAGCTGAACCGATGGTAGCAGTGGTAAGATGTAACGGAACGTGTGCCAATCGTCCGCGTACCAACCAATATGATGGTGCGAAGAGTTGTGCTATTGCCGCTTCGCTGTATGGTGGGGAAACGGGATGTAGTTACGGATGTCTGGGGTGTGGCGACTGTGTGGCTGCTTGTCAGTTCGATGCCATCCACATGAATCCTGAAACGGGGCTTCCGGAAGTGGATGAAGCGAAATGTACCGCTTGTGGCGCCTGTGTGAAGGCTTGCCCGAAAGCGATCATCGAAATCCGTCCGCAAGGAAAGAAGTCACGCCGCGTGTATATCTCTTGTGTGAATAAAGACAAGGGAGCTGTGGCACGTAAGGCTTGTACAGTGAGCTGTATCGGCTGTGGCAAGTGTGTGAAGACTTGTCCGTTCGAGGCTATTACGCTGGAAAACAATTTGGCTTACATCGATCCGAACAAGTGTAAATCTTGCCGGAAATGTGTGGAAGTTTGTCCGCAGAATAGCATTATCGAGTTGAATTTCCCGCCGCGGAAACCGAAAGAAGAAGCTCCGGCTGCTCCGAAACCGGCTACAAAAGTGGAAACTCCTGCTGCAAAGGCTACAGAAGCTCCGAAAGTAACAGAATAATAACAGAAAAAAATACAGAACTGTATGTTAAAGACATTTTCAATTGGTGGAGTTCATCCACACGAAAATAAATTGTCGGCACATCAACCTATTATCACAGCGGAAGTTCCTGCAAAGGCTGTTATTTTGCTGGGGCAGCATATCGGTGCGCCTGCAAAACCGGTTGTAGCGAAAGGGGATGTGGTAAAGGTAGGCACACGGATTGCCGAACCTGCCGGCTTTGTTTCGGCAGCAATTCACTCTTCGGTCAGTGGTAAAGTGGCGAAGATTGATACCATAGTCGATGCCAGCGGTTATGCGAAACCTGCCATCTTCATTGATGTGGAAGGCGACGAATGGGAAGAAACAATCGACCGTAGCACCACACTGGTGAAAGAGTGTGATCTTTCCGCAGAAGAGATCGTGAAGAAGATTGCCGATGCCGGAATCGTAGGTCTGGGCGGTGCTTGTTTCCCTACGCAGGTGAAACTTTGTCCTCCTCCTTCTTTCAAGGCTGAATGTGTGATTATCAATGCCGTAGAGTGTGAACCTTATCTGACTGCCGACCATCAGCTGATGCTGGAACACGCGGAAGAAATCATGGTGGGTGTTTCTATCTTGATGAAAGCGGTGAAAGTGAACAAGGCATTTGTCGGAATCGAAAATAATAAGCCTGATGCTATCGAACTGATGACTAAAGTGGCTTCCAGCTATGCAGGTATCGAAGTAGTGCCCTTGAAGGTGAAATATCCGCAAGGAGGTGAAAAGCAATTGATTGACGCAATCACCAAACGTCAGGTGGCGAGCGGCGCATTGCCTATCTCTACGGGAGCAGTCGTTCAGAACGTGGGAACAGCATTTGCCGTTTATGAAGCTGTACAGAAAAATAAGCCGTTGTTCGAACGTGTGATTACCGTGACAGGAAAGTCGGTTGCGAAACCTTCCAACTTCCTGGCTCGTATCGGTACACCGATGAAACAGTTGATTGACGCTTGCGGTGGTCTGCCCGAAGATACGGGTAAGGTGATCGGTGGCGGTCCGATGATGGGTAAGGCGCTCGTAAATATCGAGGTTCCTACTGCGAAGGGCAGTTCCGGTATCCTGATTATGAATCAGAAGGAAGCCAAACGCGGCGAAGCTCAAACCTGTATCCGTTGCGCGAAGTGCGTGAGTGCCTGTCCGATGGGACTGGAACCGTACTTGCTCGGAGCTTTGTCCGAAAACGGAGATTTTGAAACAATGGAAAAAGAAAGAATCATGGATTGTATCGAGTGCGGCTCTTGCCAGTTCACTTGTCCTGCCAACCGTCCGTTGCTCGACTACTGTCGTCTGGGCAAAGGCAAAGTAGGTGCTATGATTCGTGCACGTCAAGCTAAAAAATAACGAATATGGAAAATAAATTAATCGTATCACTATCACCCCACGTTCATGGCGGAGACAGCGTACAGAAAAATATGTATGGCGTGCTGATCGCACTGATTCCGGCTTTTCTGGTGTCTCTCTATTTCTTCGGACTGGGTGCCCTGATTGTCACGGCTACTTCCGTTGCAGCTTGTTTGTTCTTCGAATGGGCGATCGGGAAATATTTAATGAAGAAACCTACCACCACCATCTGCGACGGCTCTGCCATCATCACAGGTGTGTTGCTGGCATTCAACTTACCGTCTAATCTTCCTGTCTGGATTATCATTCTGGGTGCACTGTTTGCTATCGGTGTAGGCAAAATGTCTTTTGGCGGATTAGGCTGCAATCCTTTTAATCCGGCACTGGCAGGACGTGTGTTCCTGTTGCTTTCTTTCCCGGTGCAGATGACCAGCTGGCCGGTAGTCGGACAGTTGACCGCCTATACGGATGCTACCACCGGTGCCACTCCGCTGGCATTGATGAAACAAGCGATTCATGCTGCAGATAAGAGTGCGGCTATGGATGCTTTAAACCAGATTCCGGATGCATTGAGTTTGCTGATCGGACAGAATGGCGGATGCTTGGGTGAAGTGAGTGCATTGGCTCTATTGATCGGACTGGTTTATATGCTCTGGAAGAAGATCATCACTTGGCATATTCCTGTGTCTATCCTGGCTACCGTGTTTATCTTTGCAGGTATCATGCACTTGGCAGATCCGGAAAAATATGTTTCTCCGGTATTGCAGTTGCTCTCCGGTGGTCTGATGCTGGGTGCTGTCTTTATGGCAACCGACTATGTGACTTCTCCGATGAGTAAGAAAGGAATGTTGATTTATGGTGTATGTATCGGTCTGCTGACGGTTGTCATTCGTCTGTTCGGTGCTTATCCCGAAGGTATGTCGTTCGCCATCCTGATTATGAATGCGTTCACTCCGCTGATTAACACCTATTGTAAACCAAAACGCTTTGGGGAGGTAGCGAAGAAGAAATGAAAAAGTTAGAATCATCTTTAAAGAATATGTTGCTGGTACTTACGGGCGTGACTGCTGTCTCCGTAGCGTTGCTGGCTTATGTAAATGAACTGACAAAAGGCCCCATTGCCGAAGCGAATGCGAAGACACTGAACGAGGCTTTGAAAAAGGTTCTTCCCGAATTTACCAATAATCCGGTAGCGGAAAGCGATACGATCTTCAGCGAGAAAGACGGAAAGAAGAACGTTGACTTTATCGTTTATCCGGCCAAAAATGGCGAAGAACTTGTAGGAACGGCCGTCGAAGCTAAATCAATGGGATTTGGCGGCGAACTGAAAGTACTGGTAGGCTTTAACGCCGAAGGTAAAATCTATAATTACTCGTTACTCGCTCACGCGGAAACTCCGGGACTGGGCTCTAAAGCCGACAAATGGTTCGGAGCATACGACCCGGCCAAGGGAGAACAGGCTGTGTCTCATGAAGAGAGTAAAAAGTCTATTTTGGGGATGAATCCGGGTGAAGCTCCGTTGACTGTCAGCAAAGATGGGGGAGCGGTGGATGCCATTACAGCTTCTACCATTACTTCACGTGCGTTTCTGAATGCTGTAAATGCTGCTTATCAGGCTTATAAAGTGGAAGGTGGTGAAGTGAACGGTGTCAGCGGTGCTTCTCAAAAGGCTACAAGCGCAGACTCTGACACTGCTACGGGAGCTACGATAAAAGTTGAACTTACTGATTCGGTCAGTGCTAAATAAGAAAGGAGACAGATATGAATAACTTTAAAGTAATGATGAACGGGATTATCAAAGAGAATCCTACGTTTGTACTCCTGCTTGGTATGTGTCCTACATTGGGTACGACTTCGTCGGCCATCAATGGTATGGGTATGGGACTGGCTACCATGTTCGTATTGATCTGCTCGAATGTGGTGATCTCTTTAATCAAGAACCTGATTCCGGATATGGTGCGTATCCCGTCGTTTATCGTGGTGATCGCGTCTTTCGTAACCTTGCTTCAAATGGTGATGCAGGCATACGTGCCGGGACTGTACGCTACGCTCGGTCTTTTCATCCCGTTGATTGTAGTGAACTGTATTGTGTTGGGACGTGCCGAAGCATTCGCCGCCAAGAATAACGCAGTTGCTTCTATGTTCGACGGTATCGGCATGGGACTTGGTTTCACCATTGCCCTGACATTGCTGGGGGCTGTCCGTGAATTTCTGGGAACCGGTAAGATTTTCGATCTGACCATCATGCCGGAAGAATATGGAATGTTGGTATTTGTATTGGCTCCGGGTGCTTTCATCGCTTTGGGATACCTCATTGCGCTGATTAACAGTTTCAAGAAAGCCTAATTCAATTAAATAAGAAAAGAATATGGAATATATATTGATATTTATTTCGGCAATCTTTGTAAACAACATCGTGTTGTCGCAGTTCTTGGGTATCTGTCCGTTCCTGGGCGTATCCAAGAAAGTAGAGACTGCGATGGGTATGAGCGCTGCGGTTGCTTTCGTGTTGACCATCGCTACCATCGTTACTTTCCTGATTCAGAAGTTTGTATTGGATGTTTTCGGGCTGGGATATTTGCAGACGATTACGTTCATTCTGGTCATTGCCGGATTGGTGCAGATGGTGGAAATCATTCTGAAAAAAGTATCGCCTGCTCTGTATCAGGCTTTGGGCGTGTTCTTGCCTTTGATTACAACCAACTGTTGTATTCTTGGTGTGGCTATCCTGGTGATTCAGAAAGACTACGACCTGCTGACAGGTGTTGTGTACGCGTTTTCTACGGCCATCGGTTTCGGTCTGGCACTGGTGCTTTTTGCCGGATTGCGCGAACAGATGAGCCTTGTGAAAGTACCTAAAGGAATGCAAGGCACTCCGATTGCCTTGATTACCGCCGGTTTGCTTGCTATGGCATTCATGGGATTCTCCGGCGTGGTGTAAGGATTTACAGTTGATAATTAAATAGGGGATTGGAAGCTCTGCTGTATGGCGACATACAGCTTTGAGTTTCCAATTCTTTTTTATACCTGATTGCCACCAAATCGTACCTAAATTACTTTTCAGCAAATAAAATTGTGGCAAATTATTGCTATTCCATTTTATTTCCATACATTTGTAACTCAAACAATGATAAGCCGAGAAACTAACCATTTTTATAAAGTATATGAAAGAAAGAATTTTAGTAACAGGCGGGACAGGATACATAGGGTCTCATACTGTTGTAGAACTACAAAACAGTGGATATGAAGTAATCATCATCGATAATTTATCAAATTCAAGTGCTGATGTTGTTGACAATATAGAGAAAGTTTCCGGTATTCGCCCAGTTTTTGAAAAGCTGGATTGCCTGGACTTTGCTGGTCTTGATGCAGTATTTACAAAATATAAAGGAATTAAGGCGATCATTCACTTTGCAGCGAGCAAAGCAGTAGGAGAATCGGTACAGAAACCGTTGCTTTACTACCGTAATAACCTGGTTTCTTTGATTAACCTTCTCGAACTGATGCCAAAACATGGAGTAGAAGGTATTGTGTTCTCTTCTTCCTGTACAGTATACGGCCAGCCGGATGAATTGCCGGTGACAGAAAAGGCTCCGATTAAGAAAGCGGAATCGCCATACGGAAATACGAAACAGATTAATGAAGAGATTATTCGTGATACGGTAGCTTCAGGTGCTCCGATCAATGCGATTATGCTGCGCTATTTCAATCCGATTGGTGCGCATCCTACGGCATTGCTGGGTGAACTGCCTAATGGGGTTCCTCAAAACCTGATTCCATATCTGACCCAAACCGCCATCGGCATCCGTGAGAAACTAAGTGTGTTTGGTGATGATTATGATACACCGGACGGTTCTTGTATCCGTGACTTTATCAATGTTGTTGACTTGGCTAAAGCCCACGTGATCGCTATCCGTCGTATCTTGGAAAAGACACAAAAAGAAAAAGTGGAAGTGTTCAATATCGGTACAGGACGTGGCGTTTCTGTATTGGAATTAATAAATGGCTTTGAAAGAGCCACCGGCGTAAAATTGAATTATCAGATTGTCGGACGTCGTGCTGGTGATATTGAAAAAGTTTGGGCGAATCCGGATTTCGCAAACCAGGAACTGGGTTGGAAGGCTGTAGAAACTTTGGAAGATACTTTACGTTCTGCATGGAACTGGCAGCTGAAACTCCGTGAAAGAGGGATTCAATAAAAGAGATTTGTTTTAAAATAAACATAAAAGATTAAACAAATCGTGCATGCGATTTGTTTATTTGATGCTAATCGACCTGAAGCTGTTTATGAGTATGCGAATATACGTAAATAGTACTTATGCCTCCCCGGCATAGACAGGAAAGATTGCATAGTAGTTTTGTCGTGTTTTATTTTGTGTTTGTGTTGTGACGGTACTACGACGTGAGTCGTGGTACCGTTTTTTGTTCGCCCATACTGGGCGAACAAAACTATGTTTATAGCTTTCCTTTGAAACAGAAAACGTCGCTTTCTCCTATTGTTTCCGGTAAAGAAGTTCCGGGGGCGAACAGTCCGAACACTGAAGAGCCGGAGCCGCTCATGGAGGCGTAGATCGCTCCTTGATGATAGAGTTCTCTTTTAATTTCCCCAATAACGGGATGTTGCGGGAATACACTTGCTTCAAAATCATTGATTAGGATATCCTTCCATTCTGCAACTGGACGCAGGATTGCCTCTTTGACCGGATATTCCGGACGGTGGGGATGAATATTTGAAAAAGCTTCCCGGGTAGAAACGAAAACGTTCGGTTTGACAATCATGATTTGGTAACCGCTTAATGAAAGCTCGATTGGTGAGAACAGGTTTCCGATTCCTTCGGCATAGGTCGGCTTGTTTTTAATAAAGAAAGCACAGTCCGCTCCCAAAGTGGCGGCATATACCTCCAGCTGTTCTTCGGATAATTCCAGCTGAAAATGATCGTTGAGCAACTTTAGCATAAAAGCGGCATCGGATGAACCGCCCCCCAGTCCGGCTCCCGAGGGAATATGCTTATACAAATGAATTTCGACAGGGGGAAGATGAAACTCCTTATCCAGCAATGAATAGGCCTTTGCCACCAGGTTGTCTTCCGGATTGCCGGCTATCTCCATGCCATACTGGTGGAGGGTAATCTTCTTTTCTGTTTCAGAAGAAGTACGGATTTCGAGAGCGTCTTCGAGGGCTACCGGATAGAAAACGGTTTCCAGATTGTGATATCCGTCCGGGCGTTTTTCCGTGATGGAAAGTCCCAGGTTTATTTTGATATTAGGAAAAGCGAGCATTTGATTTATGATTTATGAATTATGATTTATGGGTTGCTAAATTGCGATGTTGTGGCAAAGATACTAAAATCTTCATTTTTCTTTATTCATTCTTCATTATTATATTCTATCTTTGTCGTTCCGATTGGAAAAAGCCTGCCAATGGAAGCCATCCAATCATAAATCATAAATCAAAATTCATAAATCATAAAAGTTTTTCATGGCCGAACAGAAAAGAAATACCCGCAATACAAAGTCTACTAAGGTACAACCGGTAAATGATTATGGTCGTATTCAGCCGCAGGCACCTGAACTGGAAGAAGCAGTTCTGGGAGCTTTGATGATTGAAAAGGATGCTTACTCATTGGTGAGTGAGATTCTTCGTCCCGAATCTTTTTACGAACGCCGGCATCAGTTGATTTATTCTGCTATCACCGATCTTGCGGTGAATCAGAAACCGGTGGATATTCTGACTGTAAAGGAACAACTTAGCAAACGCGGAGAACTGGAAGAGGTGGGAGGCCCGTTCTATATTACTCAATTGAGTAGTAAGGTGGCTTCATCAGCGCATATTGAGTATCACGCCCGTATTATTGCACAGAAATCTTTGGCGCGTGAGTTGATTACGTTTACGAGCAATATCCAGAGTAAAGCGTTTGATGAAACGCTGGATGTGGACGACTTGATGCAGGAAGCGGAAGGTAAACTTTTTGAGATTTCGCAGCAGAACATGAAAAAGGATTATACGCAGATCAATCCGGTGATTGACGAAGCCTATAAGCTGATTCAGAAGGCTGCGGCGCGAACCGACGGTTTGAGTGGTCTTGAGAGTGGTTTTACAAAGCTCGACAAGATGACTTCCGGTTGGCAGAATTCCGACCTTATCATTATCGCTGCACGTCCTGCGATGGGTAAGACCGCCTTTGTCCTTTCTATGGCTAAGAATATTGCTGTCGATTATCGGAACCCGGTGGCGTTGTTCTCTCTTGAAATGAGTAACGTTCAGTTGGTGAACCGTTTGATTGCGAATGTCTGTGAGATTCCGAGTGAGAAGATCAAAAGTGGACAGTTGGCAAATTATGAATGGCAGCAATTGGACTATAAACTGAAGAATCTGATGGATGCACCGCTTTACGTGGATGATACTCCGTCTCTGTCTGTATTTGAACTTCGAACGAAAGCGCGTCGTCTGGTACGTGAACATGGAGTGAGAATCATTATTATTGACTACCTCCAGTTGATGAATGCGAGCGGTATGGCGTTTGGTAGCCGTCAGGAAGAGGTTAGTACCATTTCCCGTTCGTTGAAAGGACTGGCGAAAGAGTTGAATATTCCGATTATCGCACTGTCGCAGTTGAATCGTGGTGTGGAAAGTCGTGAAGGTATTGATGGTAAACGTCCGCAGTTGAGTGACCTTCGTGAATCGGGAGCCATCGAGCAGGATGCCGATATGGTGTGCTTTATCCACCGTCCGGAATACTATAAGATTTATCAGGATGATCGTGGTAATGACTTGCGTGGTATGGCGGAGATTGTCATCGCCAAGCATCGTAATGGTGCGGTAGGCGAGGTGTTGCTCCGGTTTAAGGGAGAATTTACCCGTTTCTCCAATCCGGAGGACGATATGGTTATCCCGATGCCGGGTGAGCCTGCCGGGGCTATGCTAGGATCGAAGATGAATACAGGTGATGCCGGCTCGATGCCTCCTCCTCCCGCGCCTGATTTTGCACCGCAGACAGCGAATCCGTTCGGAGCACCGGGGGATGGACCTTTGCCGTTCTAGTTGCGTCCCTGTGGTGAAATAACGCGCAATTTTTTATCTAACCTTCTCGGTCAACCGAAAAATCTTATTAACTTTGCAAATCTTTTTGAGAAACAATAAAAAATTAAATATATGAATATCTCTTATAACTGGCTGAAAGAGTATGTCAATTTCGACCTGACGCCCGATGAAACGGCTGCTGCGTTGACGTCTATTGGCTTGGAAACAGGTGGTGTAGAAGAAGTGCAAACCATTAAAGGTGGTTTGGAAGGACTGGTGATCGGTGAAGTGCTGACCTGCACGGAACATCCTAATTCTGACCATTTGCATATTACTACTGTCAATCTGGGAGACGGTGAACCGGTACAGATTGTTTGTGGTGCCCCGAATGTGGCTGCCGGACAGAAAGTGGTGGTAGCTACTTTAGGTACAAAACTTTATGACGGTGACGAATGTTTTACCATCAAGAAATCAAAAATCCGTGGGGTGGAATCTACTGGTATGATTTGTGCCGAAGACGAAATCGGTATCGGTACGGATCATGCAGGTATTATCGTATTGCCGGAAAATGCTGTTCCGGGTACGCTTGCCAAGGATTATTATAATATCAAGAGCGACTATGTGCTTGAAGTGGACATCACGCCTAACCGTGCGGATGCCTGCTCTCACTATGGGGTGGCTCGTGACTTGTACGCTTATCTGATTCAGAACGGCAAACAGGCTACTTTGCAACGTCCGTCGGTAGACGGCTTTAAAGTGGAAAACCATGACTTGAATATTGAAGTGAAGGTGGAAAACAGCGAAGCTTGTCCGCATTATGCCGGTGTTACGGTGAAAGGTGTCACTGTGAAGGAAAGCCCGGAATGGCTGCAAAACAAATTGCGTCTGATCGGGGTGCGTCCTATTAATAATGTAGTGGATATTACTAATTATATCGTTCATGCTTTCGGTCAGCCGTTGCACTGCTTCGATGCCGGAAAGATAAAAGGCAATGAAGTAATTGTAAAGACAATGCCGGAAGGAACTCCGTTCGTTACGCTGGATGAGGTGGAACGTAAATTGAACGAACGCGACCTGATGATTTGTAACAAGGAAGAGGCCATGTGTATTGCCGGTGTATTCGGCGGACTGGACTCCGGTTCTACGGAAGCTACGACAGATGTATTCATTGAAAGTGCTTATTTCCATCCTACATGGGTGCGTAAGACAGCCCGCCGTCATGGCTTGAATACGGATGCTTCTTTCCGTTTCGAACGCGGTATCGATCCGAACAGTGTGATATATTGCTTGAAACTGGCTGCTTTGATGGTTAAAGAACTGGCTGGCGGTACGATTTCTTCTGAAATAAAAGACGTGTTCACTACTCCTGCACCCGATTTTATAGTTGATCTGGCTTATGAGAAAGTACATTCTTTGGTAGGAAAAGTAATTCCGGTAGAGACAATCAAGAGCATTGTGACCAGCCTGGAAATGAAGATCACTAATGAAACGGCGGAAGGGCTGACATTAGCTGTTCCTCCTTATCGTGTAGACGTGCAGCGTGATTGTGACGTGATTGAAGATATTCTTCGTATCTACGGATATAACAATGTTGAAATCCCGACTACACTGAACTCCAGCCTGACTACCAAAGGTGAACATGATAAATCGAATAAATTGCAGAACCTGATTGCAGAGCAATTGGTGGGCTGCGGATTTAATGAGATCCTGAACAACTCATTGACGCGTGCTGCTTATTATGATGGTATGGAGACTTATCCGTCCAACCACCTGGTGATGTTATTGAATCCGTTGAGTGCGGATTTGAACGCTATGCGTCAGACTTTGCTGTTCGGTGGACTGGAAAGTATTGCTCATAATGCAAATCGTAAGAATGCTGATTTGAAGTTCTTCGAATTCGGTAATTGCTATCATTTCGATGCTGACAAGAAGAATGAAGAGAAGGTATTGGCTCCTTACTCGGAAGATTATCACTTGGGCTTGTGGGTAACCGGTAAGAAGGTTTCCAATTCATGGGCACATGCAGATGAGAACAGTTCGGTATATGAATTGAAGGCTTATGTAGAAAATATATTGAAGCGTCTGGGACTGGATTTGCACAATCTGGTTGTCGGTAATCTGACGGACGATATTTTTGCTGCCGCACTTTCTATCAATACGAAGGGTGGTAAGCGTCTTGCTTCCTTCGGTATCGTGACTAAGAAGCTGTTGAAAGCATTTGATATTGACAATGAAGTGTATTTTGCCGACTTGAACTGGAAGGAACTGATGAAGGCTATCCGTTCTGTGAAGATCAGCTACAAGGAAATCTCCAAGTTCCCTGCTGTGAAACGTGACCTGGCATTGTTGCTTGACAAGAATGTGCAGTTTGCCGAAATTGAAAAGATTGCTTACGAAACAGAGAAGAAGCTGCTGAAAGAAGTGGAACTCTTCGATGTGTACGAAGGTAAAAATCTGGAAGCAGGCAAGAAGTCGTATGCAGTGAGCTTCCTGCTTCAGGATGAGAGCCAGACTTTGAATGATAAGATGATTGATAAGATCATGTCGAAACTGGTGAAGAACTTGGAAGATAAGCTGGGTGCCAAACTTAGATAAACTTAAAATTTCAATCTAAAAATATAAACCAATGGGAAGAGCATTTGAATATAGAAAGGCCGCTAAACTGAAAAGATGGGGCCACATGGCTAAAACATTTACAAGACTGGGTAAACAAATCGCGATAGCTGTAAAGGCAGGCGGTCCGGAACCTGAAAATAACCCGACTTTGCGTTCGGTGATCGCTACTTGTAAGCGTGAAAATATGCCGAAGGATAATATTGAACGTGCTATCAAAAACGCAATGGGTAAAGACCAGAGCGACTACAAGAGCATGACTTACGAAGGATACGGTCCTCACGGTATTGCTGTATTTGTGGATACGCTGACAGATAACACAACCCGTACGGTGGCTGACGTTCGTTCGGTATTTAATAAGTTTGGCGGTAATCTCGGTACAATGGGATCTCTCGCGTTCCTGTTCGACCACAAATGTGTATTCACTTTCAAGAAGAAAGACGGATTGGATATGGAAGAACTGATTCTGGATCTGATTGATTATGATGTGGAAGATGAATACGAAGAGGATGATGAAGAAGGAACAATTACTATCTATGGTAATCCTAAGAGCTACGCCGCTATTCAGAAGCATTTGGAAGAATGTGGCTTTGAAGATGTCGGTGGAGACTTTACTTATATCCCGAACGACTTGAAAGAGGTAACTCCGGAACAACGCGAAACATTGGATAAGATGATCGAACGTCTGGAAGAATTTGATGACGTGCAGACTGTCTATACCAACATGCAACCGGAAGAAGGGGAAGAGTAAAGTAAGGTTATGGAATATGTTTATAAGACCCAGGGAACTTGCAGCACGAATATCGAACTGAATGTGGAAGATGGAGTGGTGAAGGAAGTTGCTTTCTGGGGAGGATGTAATGGTAACCTTCAAGGTATTTCCCGCCTTGTGAGAGGAATGAAGGTGGAGGATGTTATTACAAAACTCGAAGGGGTGCGTTGTGGTGGCAGACCGACCTCATGTCCCGATCAATTATGTCGTGCATTGCATGAGATGGGATATTGATTGATCTTCATTTATGTAAATTATATATTGATTTGTGGCCTCTGGCAATTGGTTTGTCGGAGGTCATTTTTTTTGCAGAAAGTCCTTATTTCCTTTTCTCGAGTAGTCCTTACTCAATCCTTTTATAATAATGTCCTCATAATTAGTGTATCATCTGTGTCCATAGGTCATCTACTTATTGGTCGGTATTTTGAACTAAAATTGATTCTCACTCGTTATTTATAAGTATATTTGTACTGGATAAACTATTATGCAAAAATGAAGAATATTTTTCAAGACTTAAGACGCAAAGATCATAAACGCTATCTAGGTGGACTGGATGTTTTTAAATATATTGGTCCGGGGCTGCTGGTTACTGTAGGATTTATTGATCCGGGAAACTGGGCTTCTAATTTCGCCGCCGGTTCCGAATTTGGCTATTCCTTGCTTTGGGTGGTTACCTTGTCTACTATCATGCTGATTGTCCTTCAGCACAACGTTGCTCACTTGGGAATCGTTACCGGACTTTGCCTTTCGGAGGCGGCCACTAAGTACACCCCTAAATGGGTGTCACGACCTATTCTTGGCACAGCAGTACTGGCGTCAATCTCTACTTCCCTGGCGGAAATTCTGGGAGGTGCCATCGCGTTGGAAATGTTATTGGATATTCCTATTATATGGGGAGCTGTATTGACTACGCTTTTTGTCTCCATCATGCTTTTCACTAATTCGTATAAAAAGATAGAACGTTCCATCATTGCGTTCGTTTCTGTTATCGGGCTTTCATTTATTTATGAGTTGTTTCTGGTGGAAATAGACTGGCCGGCTGCAACGGCGGGGTGGGTGACTCCTTCTTTCCCGAAAGGCAGTATGCTGATTATCATGAGTGTGTTGGGAGCGGTAGTGATGCCTCATAATCTGTTCCTTCATTCGGAGGTGATACAGAGTCACGAGTACAATAAGAAGGATGATGCTTCTATTAAGAAGGTATTGAAATATGAGTTGTTTGACACTCTTTTCTCAATGATTGTCGGTTGGGCGATTAACAGTGCCATGATTTTGCTGGCGGCCGCCACTTTCTTTAAGAGCGGTATTCAGGTAGAGGAATTGCAACAGGCTAAGTCTTTGCTCGAACCTTTATTGGGAAGTAATGCGGCAATCGTATTTGCATTGGCATTGCTGATGGCGGGCATTTCGTCAACCATTACGAGCGGAATGGCGGCAGGTTCTATTTTTGCGGGTATTTTCGGCGAGTCTTATCATATCAAGGACAGTCACTCGCAGGTGGGAGTTCTCTTGTCTTTGGGAATTGCCTTATTGCTGATTTTCTTTATTGGAGATCCTTTTAAAGGATTGATTATTTCGCAGATGGTACTTAGTATTCAATTGCCTTTCACCGTGTTCTTACAGGTGGGACTGACGTCTTCCCGAAAGGTGATGGGCGATTATGTCAATAGTCGTTGGAGTACGTTCGTGTTGTACTCGATTGCTATTATCGTTTCGGTACTGAACATTATGCTTTTGTTTTCATAAAATGAACATGAACTTATAAATATAGAATGATGAAAATTATTACTTATAACGTGAACGGACTACGTGCTGCCGTATCTAAAGGGTTACCGGAATGGCTGGCGCAGGAGAATCCTGATATTCTTTGTCTGCAAGAGACGAAACTGCAACCGGACCAATATCCGGGAGAAGTGTTTGAAGCATTGGGCTACAAGTCTTATTTGTACTCGGCGCAGAAGAAGGGATACAGTGGAGTGGCTATACTTACCAAGCGGGAACCGGACCATGTGGAATATGGGATGGGAATGGAAGCATACGATAATGAAGGACGTTTCATCCGTGCGGACTTCGGAGACTTGTCGGTAGTCAGCGTTTACCATCCTTCGGGAACGAGCGGAGATGAACGCCAGGCCTTTAAAATGGTCTGGTTGGAAGATTTCCAGAAATATGTGATGGAGTTGCAGAAGTCTCGTCCCAACTTGATTCTTTGCGGCGATTATAATATCTGTCACGAGCCGATTGATATTCATGACCCTGTCCGGAACGCGACCAACAGCGGTTTTCTTCCTGAAGAACGGGAATGGATGACGCGTTTCCTGTCTGCGGGATATGTGGACTCTTTTCGTACGCTTTGTCCGGAGAAACAGGAATATACCTGGTGGAGCTATCGTTTTAATTCGCGTGCCAAGAATAAAGGCTGGAGAATTGATTATTGTATGGTCAGCGAGCCGGTACGCCCGCTGTTGAAACGGGCGTATATTTTGAATGAGGCCGTACATTCCGACCATTGTCCGATGGCTTTGGAAATATTATAGAATGGTAATACTCAATTTACGGGTGTCTCCTCCGTCGCGAAACTCGCCGAGGTAGACGCCTTGCCATGTACCTAAGTTCAAACGGTGGTTTTTGATGGGGATGGTGACCGAGCTTCCTATCAGGGAGGCTTTTATATGGGCACTCATATCGTCAGGGCCTTCAAGGGTATGGATGAAGTAGGGAGCACCGTCGGGGACAAGTTTATTAAAAAACGTCTGAAAGTCATGTCGTACGTCCGGATCTGCATTTTCGTTGATAGTCAGTCCGGCAGAAGTGTGTTTGATAAAGACTACCAGCAGACCGCTTTCAGGAAGTGGGGGTAGCTGTGAGACAATATCGCGCGTGATTAGATGAAATCCGCGCGAATAATGAGGTAGTTGGATGTCAAATGTTGTAGCCATATATATTTTAGTTTTTTAAAATTTGGATGGTGGATTCAGATCTACATACGGATCTTTGACGGCTGATTCCATCATCGCGTTGATTGTAATTCCTGTATCTTCTTTATAATTCCTTCTTTTGTTCCATTCACGTATGTCCTTGAGAGTGACATCACGTTTCTTTCTGTTTTGAGGGAAATTACTTTTTCTTTTCCTATCGGCATATTCATCCTTTCTGGCTGCGCTCATCATAGCTTGGATGGCAATGGCTGTCGATTCTTTATATGAAATAGTTTTGTTCATATTTTCTTTTTTTTGATTTTAATCTTTACGCCCTATCTGATACAAAGATACTTTTTTATACTTTTGTACAAAATAAAAATGCAAAATAGTTTATGGAAGATAGAATACAGAAAGCAGTGGAGCTTTTTAAGAGTGGATATAACTGCTCACAGTCGGTGGTAGCGGCTTTTGCGGACATGTATGGATTTACACAGGAACAGGCATTGCGTATGAGTGCTTCTTTTGGCGGGGGCATCGGACGAATGCGTGAAACGTGTGGAGCTGCCTGCGGCATGTTTCTGGTGGCAGGCTTGGAAACCGGTGCTACGGAAGCAACTGACCGGGAAGGTAAAGCTGCCAATTATGCGGTAGTGCAAGAACTGGCGGCTGAATTTAAGAAGCGTAACGGCTCGCTGATTTGTGGCGAATTGTTGGGATTAAAGAAAAAAGAGCCCGTCTCCACTATTCCGGAAGAGCGTACTGCTCAATATTATAGCAAGCGTCCCTGTGCAAAAATGGTTGAAGAAGCGGCAAGAATTTGGTCTGAATATCTCGAAAAGCATCCAAAATGAGCTCCTAAAATGCTTTTTTATTACAAAAACGGTAAAAAAGTGCTCAATAAAGTGTTATATAACATAAAAATAACTATCTTTGCCTCCGAAATAAAATCTGAAAGTCTTTTGACTGGAAAGATTTTAAGCATGTCTAACTAAAATTGCAAAGCAAATGTTGAAAGAAAAAGCTGGTGTAATTGCAGGTACTATCTGGAATGCACTGAACGAAACAGAAGGAATGACTGCCAAGCAGCTTAAAAAAGCAACTAAATTGGTTGACAAAGATCTGTTTCTCGGCCTTGGCTGGTTATTGAGAGAAGACAAAGTCTCTGTGGAAGAAGTTGAAGGTGAACTCTTCATCAAATTGATCTAAGCGAGTAACTCACTTAAGCAATAAAAAAATGCGTTGGTACATAATCATAATGTTATCAACGCATTTTTTTTTATTCCGCCATTTACGTATCTTTGCACACCAAAAAGATAAAATAATAAGAATTCAGAATGAAGAATATACGCAACTTTTGCATTATTGCTCATATTGACCACGGTAAGTCGACTTTGGCTGACCGTTTGTTGGAGTTTACACATACCATTCAGGTTACTTCCGGGCAGATGCTTGATAATATGGATCTGGAGAAGGAAAGAGGGATCACTATCAAGAGCCATGCTATCCAGATGGAATATACTTATCAGGGTGAAAAGTATATCCTTAACTTGATTGACACCCCGGGACATGTGGACTTTTCGTATGAGGTATCGCGTTCTATTGCTGCGTGTGAAGGTGCGTTGCTGATTGTCGATGCTTCCCAGGGAGTGCAGGCGCAGACGATTTCAAATCTGTATATGGCTATTGAGCATGACCTTGAGATTATTCCGGTGATTAATAAATGTGACATGGCGAGCGCCAATCCCGAAGAAGTGGAAGATGAGATCGTTGAATTGTTGGGCTGCAAACGGGAGGAAGTAATCCGTGCGTCCGGCAAAACGGGGATGGGAGTGGAAGAGATACTGGCGGCTGTGATTGAGCGGATTCCTCATCCGGAAGGAGATGAAGAGGCTCCGTTGCAGGCTTTGATTTTCGACTCTGTATTTAATTCTTTCCGCGGAATTATAGCCTATTTCAAGATCGAAAACGGTATGATTCGCAAGGGAGACAAGGTGAAGTTCTTCAATACGGGAAAAGAGTATGACGCCGATGAAGTAGGGGTGTTGAAAATGGATATGGTGCCTCGTAACGAACTTCGTACGGGAGATGTAGGATATATTATTTCCGGTATCAAGACTTCCAAAGAGGTGAAAGTGGGAGATACCATTACGCATATTGCCCGTCCGTGTGAAAAGGCTATTGCCGGTTTTGAGGAAGTGAAGCCGATGGTGTTTGCCGGAGTTTATCCGATTGAAGCGGAGGATTTTGAAGATCTCCGTGCGTCTTTGGAGAAGTTGCAGTTGAATGACGCGTCTTTGACTTTCCAGCCGGAATCTTCGTTGGCTTTGGGTTTTGGCTTCCGTTGTGGTTTCCTCGGATTGCTCCACATGGAGATTGTGCAGGAGCGCTTGGACCGTGAGTTTGATATGAATGTGATTACTACGGTGCCGAACGTTTCTTACCATATATATGATAAACAAGGTAATATGAAGGAAGTGCATAACCCTGGTGGTATGCCCGACCCGACGATGATTGACCATATCGAAGAGCCGTATATCAAAGCATCTATTATTACTACTACCGATTATATCGGCCCTATCATGACGCTTTGTCTGGGTAAACGTGGTGAATTGATTAAACAGGAATATATCTCCGGTAACCGGGTGGAAATCTATTATAATATGCCTTTGGGAGAAATTGTGATTGACTTTTATGATAAGTTGAAGAGTATTTCCAAAGGGTATGCTTCGTTTGATTATCATCCGAATGGTTTCCGTACTTCTAAACTGGTGAAGTTGGATATTCTGTTGAACGGTGAGCCTGTGGATGCGCTTTCCACTTTGACGCATATTGACAATGCTTACGATATGGGACGCCGGATGTGTGAGAAGTTGAAGGAACTTATTCCGCGTCAACAGTTTGATATTGCCATTCAGGCAGCTATCGGAGCGAAGATTATTTCTCGTGAAACCATTAAGGCGGTTCGTAAGGATGTGACCGCGAAGTGTTATGGTGGCGACGTGAGCCGTAAACGTAAACTGCTTGAAAAACAGAAAAGAGGTAAAAAACGAATGAAACAAATCGGTAACGTGGAAGTGCCGCAGAAAGCCTTCCTCGCTGTACTGAAGCTGGATTAAAAGACGAACCGCAAGCGATTTTTCAGAGAGATATTCTGAACAAATCGGCTTGCGGTTAGTTTTTTAATACACCAGGTGATTGCCTTCTGTCTGCAGAGCTTTCCTTGGCAATCGTCTTTTTTGAAACAAACAACTATAAATATGAGAAAAGTTCTGTCTTTTTCGGGCTTCCTGATGTTGGGGCTCGTCGTTTCGCAATTCTTGCCGATGATGGCAGGGGATGGCTATGGAGCTGTTAAATACATATCGAATGTATTGCTCTATGTATGCCTTAGTTTTATAATGATTAATGTAGGCCGTGAATTCGTTCTTGATAAGACACGATGGAAAAGTTACGCCCAGGATTATTTTATTGCCATGGCTACGGCTGCTTTGCCGTGGTTTATGATTGCCATTTATTATGTGTTTGTATTGCTTCCACCCGATTTTTGGAATAGTTGGGAAGCCTGGAAGGAGAACTTACTATTGAGCCGTTTTGCCGCACCGACATCAGCCGGTATTTTGTTTACAATGTTGGCGGCTATCGGGTTAAAGTCCAGTTGGATTTATAAGAAGATACAGGTGTTGGCTATTTTTGACGATTTGGATACGATTCTTTTGATGATTCCTCTTCAGATTATGATGATCGGGCTACGCTGGCAGTTGATTATTGTGGTAGTGATTGTGTTCCTGTTATTATCGATCGGCTGGCAAAGGCTGAATAAGTACGATTGGCGTCAGGATTGGAAGGCTATCCTCTTTTATTCAATAATCATATTTTTGGCTACTCAAATTCTTTATCTCGGTAGTAAGGAATTGTATGGGGAGGAGGGAAGTATTCATATTGAAGTCCTGCTGCCTGCATTTGTGCTGGGTATGATTATGAAACATAAGGAACATGACACGCCCGTGGAACGAAAGGTGTCTACCGGAATCTCATTTTTCTTCATGTTCCTGGTGGGGATGAGTATGCCGCATTTTATTGGTGTGAACTTTGCGGAGACTCATGCAGGTGCTTATTCCGTCACCGGTTCGCAGGAGATGATGTCGTGGGGGATGATTATGTTTCATGTAGTGATTGTCTCTTTATTGTCGAATATAGGAAAGCTTTGCCCGATGTTCTTTTACCGTGACCGGAAATTAAGCGAGCGACTGGCTCTTTCTATCGGTATGTTTACCCGTGGTGAGGTAGGAGCCGGAATTATTTTCATAGCGTTAGGGTATAACTTGGGTGGGCCGGCATTGGTAATTTCTGTTCTTACCTTGGTACTGAATCTGATTTTGACAGGAATTTTTGTACTTTGGGTCAAAAATCTTGCTTTAAGGAGTTATACTAATTAGAAAATTCTGTATATTGCAAAACTAATATTATAAAAACATTTCGTTATGACTATTTTGCGGACTATGCGGAACTTCTCGTCTATGAATATCACGGCGAGTATTCTTTTATTCCTGGCTGCTATCTCGGCAGCCATTATTGCGAACTCTTCTGTGGCTCCGGTATATCAGGAATTTTTGTCGCATGAACTTCATTTACAGATAGGAAATTTTAATTTGCTTTCGCATGGTGGGGAAAATCTGCGAATGATTGAGTTTATCAATGATGGTTTGATGACGATTTTCTTTTTATTGGTTGGACTGGAAATCAAACGTGAGCTATTGGTAGGTGAGCTTTCCTCTTTCCGTAAGGCGGCGTTGCCTTTCATTGCCGCTTGTGGTGGGATGTTGTTGCCTGTGATGATCTATTCGCTTATTTGTGTTCCGGGTAGTGAAGGCGGACATGGACTCGCCATTCCTATGGCTACGGATATTGCTTTTTCATTGGGGGTGTTGAGCTTATTAGGCAGCCGTGTGCCGTTGAGTTTGAAGATTTTTTTGACTGCTTTTGCGGTAGTCGATGATATTGGGGGAATTTTGGTGATCGCTCTTTTTTATAGTTCACATGTTGCCTATGGCTATCTTTTGGTAGCTATACTCTTTTATATTTTACTTTATTTTATAGGAAAGTATGGAACGACAAATAAGGTATTCTTCTTGGTGATTGGGGTGATTATCTGGTATTTATTTTTACAATCCGGTATTCATAGCACTATTTCGGGAGTTATTCTTGCTTTTGTTATTCCCGCTAAACCTCGTCTGAATGTAGGGAAGTACATCGAAAAAATTCGTCATACCATTGCCGGTTTTCCGGCAATGCAATCTGAAAGCATTGTGCTGACTAATGAGCAAATAGCCAAGTTGAAAGAGGTCGAATCGGCTTCCGACCGTGTAATTAGTCCGTTGCAGTCATTAGAAGATAATTTGCATGGAACAGTCAATTATTTGATTCTTCCTCTTTTTGCATTTGTCAATGCCGGCGTTGTGTTTAGTGGGGGAGGCGAATTAGTGGGAGCTGTCAGTATTGCTGTTGCTGCCGGTCTGTTACTGGGAAAATTTATTGGAATATATTTCTTTACCTGGCTGGCTATAAAAATAAGATTGACTCCCATGCCTTTAGGGATGACCTGGAAGAATCTTTCCGGAGTTGCATTGTTGGGAGGTATTGGCTTTACTGTATCACTCTTTATCGCTAATCTTTCTTTTGGGGTAGACTATCCTGTATTATTGAATCAGGCCAAATTTGGTGTATTGACCGGAACCGTACTTTCCGGCTTACTGGGATATGTCGTACTTCGGATTTCGCTTTAATCTGTCGATTCATCGTCTCCATCATCTATCGGAAGAATTTTCATGCTTTCTTCATGTGGCAATTGTTCAACTTGGCGGAGTTTTCGTTCGATAGCGCGAGTCCGCTTACCCATTACTTCTTCTAGTTGGTCGCCGGCATTTTGAAGGTTTTTCTGTACTTTTTCGAGTAGTCCTCCGAATTTGCTGAATTCTGTTTTTACAGCTCCTAATACCGTCCAAACCTCTCCCGTTCGCTTTTGAATAGCTAACGTGCGGAATCCCATTTGCAGGCTATTTAGGATAGCCCCTAGTGTAGTAGGTCCTGTGACAACTATTTTGTAATCTTTTTGCAGAGTTTCTACCAGGCTTGTTCTTCGGATTACTTCGGCATAAATGCTTTCAAAAGGCAGAAACATAATGGCGAAGTCTGTGGTAAAAGGAGGATCTACATATTTGTCGTGAATGTCTTTCGCCATTTTTTTGATGGTTGTTTCCAATTGCTTGCCGGACGATTCTATCAATGCAGTATCTCCTGCTTCAAAAGGTAGGCTAAGCATCCAACGCCCTGCCGTATTACTACGGTGGGTTTTCGGAAGCTCGCCCCCAAACCGGACGTACACGTCTCCGCGTATCCGGCTTTCTACTAATAATATCAATCTATCCATTGTTACTGAGTTTTTTGTAGCACTTACCACATATGGCAATAGTCTTTCGTTTGCGAGCCATCATTTGTTTTTCGCAGGTAGTTTTCCCTTGAAGATTTTTTAATTTTCTCACATGGTGCATCACTAACTTATCGACTGCTCCACATAATTCACATTTTTCCGCTTTCAGCCTATCTATAAGACTTGTGTTTGTAGGATGATATGTGAATTTGGGCAAGTTGTCTAAATCCTTAATGTTCATTGGATTTTTCTTTTTGAACCCACCATGATAAAAGGTCAAGTCTTTGGTAGTACCGTTCTTTAAATAGTATCTAACTGAAAAAAGTCCATTCTTGGTGTACTTTTTTCGGATTTGCGACATCGTTGTCCGATATTTCTGCGCAAATGTTTTGTACATACTATATTTCATGATATACCCAAGTTTTGACAGACTACTACAATTATTAGCCAAACAATAGTAATTGTAAATGCCCTTTATTTCCTTGTTGTACCTGTCAAGTATCTCAAAGTCATTGTTGTTTGAAAGTTTGGGACGGGATTTTGCTTTCCAATACTCCTTGCCGTTGTGTATCTTTATTTCTAAAACACGATATTCGAGCAACTTTTTCTTAAACGTATCCTTTCCAAGTGCCAATTGTATCCTCTTATTGAAGACACGTCTTAGTACTCCGTATTTGCTTCTTTTGGTGTCATTGGATTTCCTTACAAAAATCTCATATCCGAGAAATTTTGCAGCGTTTTCAGCATGGGTGATAAGTGTTTTCTCATCGGACAGTGTAAGAGCCAACTTTTCATAGAGGAAGTTCTTTATGTCCTCTTTGATGATGATAGCATCTTGTTTACTGCCAATAATTCCAATTAGAAAATCATCCGCATATCTCACATATTTGAGTTTTCTGTAGTTCATATCCATTTCGTCACCATCAGAATACTGCAAACCTTCTTTTTGATAAGCCTTATATTGTCTTATCAATTCTGACCTTTCACTTTTGTCTTTTACCACTTTCAACTTTTTCAGAATACGGTGTCGTTTGCCTTCAAGTGATACTACCTGTTTAGTTCTTTTCCGTTCTTTCCCCTTATCAAATTTTTCAGTGTATTCCTTCATGAATTTATCCAATTTATCAAGGTATATGTTTGCCAAGATAGGGCTGACAATTCCGCCTTGCGGTGTTCCGCTGTAGGAGTTATGAAAGTTCCAGTCTTCGATATATCCTGCATTCAGAAATTTTCTAATCAAGCGAATAAATCTTTCGTCAGCGATACGTTCTTTCAGAATACCTATCAGTATCTCATGATTGATATTGTCGAAAAATCCCTTAATATCACCTTCTACGAACCATTTCACGCCCGAAAATGTCTTCTGAATATCAGACAAGGCAGTGTGGCAGCTTCTTAGAGGTCGGAAGCCATGTGACGTTTTTTCAAACTGTCTTTCATAGATGGCTTCCAATATCATTCTGACCACTTCCTGCAATAATTTATCATTAAAAGCTGGTACACCTAATGGACGCATTTTCCCATTTTTCTTTGGGATATACATCCGTTTTGAAGGTTGGGGCTGATAACTCTCATCTTTCAACGATGTTATCAGTTGTTCAATTCGGTTCAGGCTCATTTGGTCAATGGTTTTCCCATCTGCACCTGCTGTCATATTGCCCGGTTTCGCATATATGCGTTGGTAGGCAACGTAATACATTTCCTCATTGAAAAAGATACGGTACAAGCGTTCAAACTTGTAATTCAAATTTTCACTGTGTTCCGTTAGACTGTTTAATACATACTCTGGACTTCTCATAATGTCTCTCACATTTTCCGTTATTTGCATTAAAATTATTAGCTGCTTCCCTTCGCCATGTACAGGGCTTTCCCCTGCTCAGACTACTACGGAAGCTCCGTTGCCTTGTCGGATTTTCATAGGTCTGTACCTAATAGCCTTGCGGCGTTCCGATTTAGGCAATCCCCGTTTACGATATAATAACATGGCTATGATAGATTGTCGGATATGACTTCCGCCCGTTACCGCTTACTGCGGTTGTGCCGTAATTTGTTCCTGCCTCTACTACACGACGCTCGCAACAGAGGTATTACGGTATAGCGAGTTAAGTTATCTTTCACTATAAAACATACTGGGTTCACTTGGACTATCATTCAATCAGTTTGGATTTTATCCTCGTATCTATCTGTTTCATCTCACCATTCAGTTGCAATTTGATAACTAATTGACTTATGGCTTTCCAGCGTGCTATACTCCCTGCCGTCCTTTCGTGGGCAGATAAGCTGGTGATGATAGGTAAATATTGGAACACTTACCTAATAGCTTGCCAATGCTACATTTATTATATCGCCTATACGGGCGCACCATCATAATATTGTTCGTACACATCTTTGGGAAATTTAGCGTCGATAGGCAGGTAGACGGTGCTGTTCGCATCATCCTTTCCCGGAAGTTTGATTGCGAACTCAACGAATTCGGTTCCGCTTTTCTTGGTTTTTACATTAGCGTCGTATTGTTCCGGACTCATCATCTGCTCTAATAATGCTCCTAACTGAACTTCGCCGAATGTACCACGCATTTTTACATTGCTCAATACCTTCTTTAATCCGCCTACGTCTTGAGCCAGAGATTTCATTTCGCCTAGTCCTTTCTGCACATTCTCAAGTTGTGAGCGGACAATTTCAAATGATTGGCCAATGCGTTCGTTCAATGTCTTTTGCAATTTTTCTTCCACCATTGTCCTCATGTCATCCAACCTCTTTTCGGTCGATTTAATCAATGATTCCTGTTGACGGGCCATCATATCGAATTTCTGACGCTGCAGCTCTCCGTTAGTCAACATATTTTTGTGCAATGTGTCTTGCAATTGCTGCATATTCTGATTCAGCGTTTGAGTCATCTCCAAGCGGAGTTCCCGGATGCTGCGATTCAGTTCTTCGCGATTCTCCTGCATTTGTTGGCGCAAAGCTGTTTGCAGTTGTTCCGCTTGCGTTTGATTATTACCTTTTGTAAGTGACAGTATTAGTAAGACTATCACTAATGCAGCAACAACGATAAGTAAAATTAATTCCATTAATAAGTAAGAATTTCGTTTCCGGTTTCAGTAATCAGAATCATGTTTTCCCATTGGGCGGAGGGGAGTCCGTCGTCGGTGCAGACAGTCCATCCGTCGGCATCATCTATAAAGACTTCGTAGGTTCCCATGTTAATCATGGGTTCGATGGTAAAGGTCATTCCCGGTACGATCATCATGCCCGTACCCCGTCGGCCGAAATGCTCTACGTCCGGTTCCTCATGGAATTGCATCCCTACGCCATGTCCGCAGAGATCACGAACTACGCTGAAACCGTTCTTTTCTGCATGTTCCTGGATGGCGGCGCCTACATCACCCAGTTGTTTCCAGGGTTGTGCGGCGGCAATACCTATTTCCATACACTCTTTGGTGACTTGTACTAATCTTTGTATGTCAGGATTGACATCGCCAATCATAAACATACGGGATGCATCTGAGAAATATCCTTTGTAAATGGTAGAAACGTCCACATTGATAATGTCTCCGCTTTTCAGAATCTCATTTTTGTTGGGAATACCGTGACAAACCACGTCGTTAATGCTTGTGCATACACTTTTAGGAAATCCTTCGTAGTTGAGTGGGGCAGGGATAGCACCGTGGCTGGTGGTGAAATCATATACCAATACATCAATCTCTTCAGTAGACATTCCTTCGCGAATATTTTCTGAAATATAGTCCAACAGTGCAGTATTGATTTTGGCACTTTCCCGAATACCTTCCAGTTGTTCGGGAGTACGGAGTACTTTACGCGGTGGAAGTTTGTAACCTTGTTTTCTGTATTTCTGTATTTTTGCTTCTACTTCGGCCGGATAATTAGAGGGGGTAAACCGGAATCCCTTGATAAAGTTCTTCATTATGATAGCATATTTAATCGTATGACAAAGGTACGAGAATAAATGGAAAATATGCTTTCTTGCTTTCTAAAACTTTCTTATATCGTTGGTTATCTCGATAGAATCTACCATTCGTATGAAATACTGATTTGAGGTACCCATTCCTATCTTTTTCGTATAGTATTATATTGTGAGTCGTGTTTGCTCCATTCTTGCCCTGCTGCGGATAAGGGGAACAATAATAAACAAAGAATATTCAATTGATATTTCCGAATGTCCATACACTGTGCTAGTAAAGTTTATTGTATGGACGGTGAAAAACAGGATATGCTGCTTTGAACGATTAGTGAATAGTAATTATTTCACATAATATGGGAATACTTTTCTTTTGTTTATGATAATTTTCTAGCTTTGAAAACCGGTTGTATCTTCTGAATTTCCGATTCAAAGCCAAACCAGTAGCCATGTCCTTCTTCATCGACAGGGAGGAAACATAGTCGTAGATTTTCGCGGTATGCACCGTATACTACTTCCCAACTTTCAGGAGGTAACTGTCTTTTGGTTCTTACTTTTTCTGCCGGAGCTTTTTTTAATGACATACCTGCTTCTATCCATGCAATACTGACTTGTGTCAGGTAGTCGGGATAATGATTCTTGCAGAAATCATAAAGGATTAATCCTCTTCTTTCCAAGCTAAGAGGAGTGTCGATGACATCTGTCCGGACCAGATGGTCGAGTAGGTCATGTATGAAATGGGTGTTCTCCAAAATTAGTATACGGGTGATATTTCGCCAGGTAGGAGTGTTATAGAAACCGTCTAACAGGCGGGACAGATAATGGGCTGTTTGTAACTCATCTACCGTGATTTCACGGGTTTGAAGTACTTCGTATGGAGGAAGTGGAGAGTACTGTATATCTAACTCGTCCGCTCTTCTTCGCATTTCGGTGCCCGGAAGTAATTTCAGAGATTCCAGTTGGATTTCTCTTGCGCCATACTCGGTTAAGGTACGGACGTCGTCGAAAATCTCTGATAGATGGTAGAGTGGGAGTCCGGCTATCAAGTCGGCATGAGTTTCCATGTTTTCAAGTGAACATAGATAGTGGAGTCCGGCCAAAGCATCGGGGAGTTTTCCTATTCTTCGACTTTGTTCAAGCACGTTTTCCCGAAGGCTTTGGATACCGGCTTCCAGGTGCAGCAGACCTTTAGGCAGAGTGGCTAATTCCTGTTTGAGTTCATCGGAAAGTAGTGCCGGATGAATTTCCAGATGGAAACAGATGTCCGGGTATTCGCGGAATAAGTTTAATAGCTCTTTTGCCCGTTTATTATTGTAATTGAAAGTACGATCCAGTACTCGCACGTTTTTGATTCCGTGTTCGTGTATCACGTCGAGACGTTCTTTGATTGCTTCGAGAGATAAGGTACGAACCGGCTTTTCACCTCCGCTGACACAAAAAGCACAGGTGTTAAAACATCCCCGGGTAGTTTCTAACTGCACAAATGGTTTGCTCCAATTGAAGAAACGGCTTTTTTCAGGAGGAACCAATTCAGAAAAGTTCATGACGCGGGCGAGCCCGTTATCCTGATATTCTCCTGATTCATTCAGGTAACAAAGTCCTGTGATTGATTTCCATTCCTTTCTTGGCTGATTCCACACTTTTAACCATAATGGAAATACTTCTTCGCCTTCTCCGCGAAACACTCCGCTTACAAATTTGTTCTTATATAAGAAAGCTTCATTATCTCCTAAAAATTCGGGACCTCCGAGTATAACACAGCAGTGAGGTAGTAATGCTTTTGCGCGTGAAACGATGTGCAGGAGTTGCTCATGATTGAATAGCCAATTGGTAGCTGCAATGATATCCGGTTGATGGCGGTAGATTTGATTGACGACACTGCCAGTGTTTTCATTGATCGTAGCGGAGACGGTACACCATTCAATGTCTGTATTATTTGCTATTTGGGCATGTAAGGCAGGTAATGCCAACGAAGAATGAGCGTACGAACTATTTAAATCAAGCCAAAGAAGTTTCATGTGGAAATTTTAATATTATCTTTGCAAAGGTACAAAAAACTTGTGGCTTGTAATGTATAGTAAATAAAAAACGCTAATTTTGTATTAATAAACGCAATAAACTAGAGAATTATGGAAATGATAAAGAGATATGCGGGTATCTTGATGATGCTGACTTTATTGCTTGGCTTTACTTCGTGTGAAAGTGAAGACGAGACAGAATTTAATCTGCCTGGTGAGTGGTATACGAATGAAGAGATTGATTTCGGGGCATATACCTGGGGAAGAGGTACGCTTATGACTTTTAACGCGAGAAATCAAGGAACAATTGGTTCTGCCGGTGATCCGAATTATTTGGTTTTTGAGTGGAGATGGATTGATGGAGGATATAATTCAATGGAATTATATTTTTATGGTGATGGCACTTATGCCTATATTTGGGGTGCGGAAGCTACCGATAGAACTTTTAGTGGAACATGGTATAATAATTGGCGGGATTTTAGGGATAGAATAGATGGACAACCATTCTATATGCGTCGTCAATAAAACAGTGATAAAGATTAAAAATAAAGCCAGAGTCAATCATGATTCTGGCTTTGTTTTTTGAATATAGGAATTTATTTTTTCAAAAACAACTTCTTAAATTCCGCCGGATAAGGCGTCTCGAACTCCATTAAATCTCCCGTTACCGGATGATAGAAACAAAGTTTGAAGGCATGGAGTGCCAATCGTCCGATAGGGTTGGGAGAATCTTCTCTTCCATATCTTCCGTCGCCGATAATAGGATGGCCTAAATCCTGCATGTGTACACGAATCTGATTCTTTCGGCCAGTTTCCAAATCGAGTTCCAACAGAGAATATCCGTTAGCGCGTTTGATTGTCTTATAGTGGGTAATAGATTTTGATCCACCGTCATCATATTCACTGGAACTTACGTAAAGCGTTTTATCAGTCAGCCAGGAAACGACTGTATCATAATCTTTTTCCATACTACCTTCCACTACGGCTACATATCGGCGGTCGGTCACTATCTCATGCCAGTTGTCGCGTAGCGTCCGCTGCGTTTTTTCATCTTTGGCAAACATCATCAGACCGGAAGTATCTCTATCTAAGCGGTGAACGATAAACACACGGAATTGACGTCCGGAGCGTTGCACATATTCATTCAGTATCGTGTAGGCAGTGCGCTCTTTCTGACGCTCCGTATTGACGGATAGAAGTCCTTGCATCTTTTCGACGACAATGATATAGGCGTCTTCATATACAATCTTCAGCAATCTGTTATTAAATTCTTTCTTTCCCTTTTGCTTGCTGATTTTCACTTTCATGCCTGCTTCAAGGGGAAAGTTGAATTGCGTGGTTATCACATTATCAACAAACACGACCCGCTTGCTTAACAACGATTTTAATTTCGTGCGACTTGCATCCGGCATCTTGGCAGCCAGGAACTCCATTAATTCCATGGGCTCTTTGACTGCATAATTGGTATATTGAGCACGTGCTTTTTCAGCAGGAGTTCTTCTAGGTCTTTTTTTCATTTCTTTTTTCTTTTGAGAATTTATTTTTCACCACAGATTACACAGATTAACACTGATTTTTATTACGGATTATTATAATCTGTGTTAATCTGTGTAATCTGTGGTGAACTCTTTATCGAAGTTCCAGCAACACCACATTTTCTACGTGATGAGTGTGAGGGAACATATCTACGGGTTGAACAGCCTTCACCTTATACTTTTCATCCAGTAATTGCAGATCCCGCGCTTGAGTAGCAGGATTACAACTTACATATACAATTCGTTTCGGTTCCGCAAACAAAATGACATCAATCACATCCTGGTGCATACCGGCACGGGGAGGGTCTGTGATGATTACGTCGGGGCGCCCATGCTGATTGATGAAATCCTGCGTCAGCATATCTTTCATGTCGCCGGCATAAAAAATTGCGTTCTTGATATCATTGATTTCTGCATTCACCTTTGCGTCTTCAATAGCTTCCGGCACGTATTCGATACCGATCACCTGGCGGGCTTGGCGTGAAACGAAGTTGGCAATTGTTCCTGTTCCTGTATAAAGGTCATATACCAGTTCGTTTCCTGTTAATCCGGCAAAGTTACGGGCTATCTTATATAAATTATAAGCCTGTTCCGAATTAGTCTGATAGAATGATTTCGGGCCGACCTTGAAACGCAGGCCTTCCATCTCTTCAAAGATGTGATCTTTCCCTTTAAATACGTGAACGTCCAAATCGTTGATGGTATCGTTGCACTTATTATTAATAATGTATAAAAGAGAAGTGATTTCGGGGAAAGAGTCCGCTATGAATTGGAGTAATTGCTTGAACAGTTCCATTTCGTGATCTTCCGTAATCTTGCAAATGACGATTACCATCAGTTCCCCTGTGGAAGATGTGCGTATAATCATATTCCGCAGCATACCTTCCTGTGTGCGCAGATTGATGAAAGAATAATCGTGTTCGTAAGCGTAGTCACGTACTGCGTTCCGGATGCGGTTGGATATATCATCCTGCAACCAGCATTTCTCAATAGCCAGTACTTTGTCGAATGCTCCCGGAATGTGGAAACCTACCGCATTCATCTGATCGTATTTCACGTCCTGACGAACTTCCTCGTTTGTCAACCAGCGCTTATTTGAAAAGGTGAATTCCAGTTTGTTCCTGTAAAACTCCGTTTTGTCAGAACCGAGAATCGGAGAAATCTCGGGAAGTTCGATCTTTCCGATACGTCTCAAATTATCTTCCACTTGCTTTTGCTTATATCTGATCTGCTCTGAATAGGGGAGCACTTGCCACTTGCAGCCACCGCATACGCCATAATGTTGGCAGAAAGGAACAGCGCGATTGGGCGACAGCTCGTGAAACTTCACCGCTTCAGCTTCGGCATATTTATTCTTTTTACGCTTGATTTGCAGGTCTACGATATCACCCGGCACTACATAGGGAACAAAAATCACCAGGTCGTCTACTTTTGCTATGGCTTTTCCTTCGGCAGCCACATCCATGATTGTTACCTTCTCCAATAAGGGAAGCTCTTTTTTCTTTCTTGCCACTTTTACACCAGTCTAATAATTACTTTGCAAAAGTAGGTATTTTTTTTGGAAAAAATTCGGGTATACAGAAATATTCCGGATTGTAATGTCGAAATTGCATTTTGATAGAAAGTTTTTTCGCAAAAAGTTTTCAAGTTTGCGAAATATCCTTAGATTTGCGAACAGAAAAAAGTCATAATGTAACTTTAAACACAATATTATGGATAAAAAAAGAGTTTATACCTTTGGTAATGGTCAGGCAGAAGGAAAGGCTGACATGAAGAATTTGCTCGGTGGTAAGGGAGCCAACCTTGCTGAAATGAATTTAATCGGAATTCCTGTCCCTCCCGGATTCACAATAACTACAGATGTTTGTACGGAATACAATACGTTAGGACGTGATAAAGTGGTTGAGTTGCTGAAAGATGAAGTTGTAAAAGCGATCGCTCATGTGGAAGCGTTGATGAAATCTAAATTCGGTGATGTTGAAAATCCTTTGTTGGTATCTGTACGTTCCGGTGCACGCGCATCTATGCCGGGTATGATGGATACGATCCTGAACCTCGGATTGAATGATGAAGTGGTGGAAGGTATTATCCGTAAAACGGGTAATGCACGTTTTGCATGGGACTCTTATCGTCGTTTTGTACAGATGTACGGTGACGTTGTGTTGGGCATGAAGCCTACCAATAAAGATGATATTGACCCGTTCGAAGCTATCATCGAAGAGGTGAAGAAAGCGAAAGGGGTAGAACTGGATAACGAGTTGAAAGTGGAAGACTTGCAGGAACTCGTAAAGAAATTCAAGGCCGCTGTAAAAGAACAGACCGGAAAAGATTTCCCGACTTGTGCATACGAACAACTTTGGGGAGCTATCTGTGCTGTATTTGATTCATGGATGAATGAACGCGCTATTCTTTATCGTAAGATGGAAGGTATACCTGATGAATGGGGTACAGCTGTCAATGTACAGGCTATGGTGTTCGGTAATATGGGTGATACATCGGCTACAGGTGTTTGTTTCTCACGAGATGCCGGTACAGGCGAAGACCTTTTCAATGGTGAATACCTGATTAACGCACAAGGTGAAGATGTAGTGGCAGGTATCCGTACTCCACAGCAGATCACTAAGATTGGTTCTCAACGTTGGGCTGTATTGGCTGGCGTTACCGAAGATGTTCGTGCTGCGAAATTCCCTTCAATGGAAGAAGCAATGCCGGAAATCTATAAAGAATTGGATGCTCTCCAGACTAAACTGGAAAATCATTATAAAGATATGCAGGACATGGAGTTCACCGTACAGGAAGGTAAACTCTGGTTCCTCCAGACACGTAATGGTAAGCGTACAGGTGCTGCTATGGTAAAGATTGCTATGGACTTGCTCCGTCAGGGTATGATCGACGAAAAGACTGCTTTGATGCGCGTGGAACCGAATAAACTTGATGAATTGCTCCACCCTGTATTCGATAAGGATGCTTTGAAGAAAGCCAAAGTGTTGACCCGTGGTCTTCCGGCTTCTCCGGGTGCTGCAACCGGTCAGATCGTATTCTTTGCTGATGACGCTGCCGAATGGCATGCTGCCGGTAAACGTGTGGTGATGGTTCGTATCGAAACTTCTCCGGAAGACTTGGCCGGTATGGCAGTTGCCGAAGGTATTCTTACGGCTCGTGGCGGTATGACTTCTCACGCGGCTGTTGTGGCTCGTGGTATGGGTAAATGCTGCGTATCGGGTGCAGGTGCATTGAACATTGATTATAAAAACCGTACGGTAGAGATTGACGGTGTACTACTGAAAGAAGGTGACTATATCTCTTTGAACGGAAGTACAGGTGTAGTATATAATGGTAAGGTAGAAACGAAGGCTGCAGAGCTTTCCGGCGACTTTGCCGAATTGATGACACTGGCTGATAAATATACTCGTTTGCAGGTACGTACCAATGCGGATACTCCTCATGATGCGGAAGTTGCACGTAACTTCGGTGCAGTAGGTATCGGCCTTTGCCGTACAGAACACATGTTCTTCGAAGGCGAAAAGATCAAAGCAATGCGTGAAATGATCCTGGCGGAAAATGCAGAAGGACGTCGGAAAGCATTGGCTAAGATTCTTCCATATCAACAAGAAGACTTCAAGGGTATCTTTAAAGCAATGGCTGGTTGCCCGGTGACCGTTCGTTTGCTCGATCCTCCTTTGCATGAGTTCGTTCCTCACGATTTGAAGGGACAGCAGGAAATGGCGGATACGATGGGTGTAAGCCTGCAATATATCCAGCAACGTGTAGAATCACTGTGTGAACATAACCCGATGTTGGGTCACCGTGGTTGCCGTTTAGGAAATACTTATCCTGAAATTACTCAAATGCAGACACGTGCAATTTTGGGTGCTGCATTGGAACTGAAGAAAGAAGGAGTGGAAACTCATCCGGAAATCATGGTTCCGTTAACCGGTATCTTGTATGAATTCAAGGAGCAGGAAAATGTGATTCGCTCGGAAGCTAAGAAATTGTTTGAGGAAGTAGGAGATAGTATTGACTTCAAAGTAGGTACAATGATCGAGATCCCGCGTGCTGCTTTGACTGCCGACCGTATTGCTTCTTCTGCCGAGTTCTTCTCATTCGGTACAAATGACTTGACGCAGATGACCTTCGGTTATTCTCGTGATGATATAGCTTCTTTCCTTCCTGTTTATTTGGAAAAGAAGATTTTGAAAGTAGACCCGTTCCAGGTTCTCGACCAGAATGGTGTGGGACAGCTGGTACGTATGGCTACAGAAAAAGGCCGTGCTATCCGTCCGGATTTGAAATGTGGTATCTGTGGTGAACATGGTGGTGAGCCTTCTTCTGTGAAGTTCTGTCATCGGGTAGGTCTGAACTACGTTAGTTGTTCTCCATTTAGAGTGCCGATTGCCAGACTGGCGGCCGCTCAGGCAGCGATAGAAGGATAGTCAAATACGCTGGTTAGGTACTTAACTATCTGATAAATAGGCTGTAAATACTTGTGAAAGTATTTGCAGTCTATTTTATTTTAGATTATCATTGATTTTTAGTTGGGATTAATAGTATTTCTCTATTCCGCCAAATCCTGTGATCTTTTTATTTTCTTTCGTTTTATTGATAAAGTTGTTTAATCGCTTTTCAAATTCTTCAGGTCGTTTTCTGGCTGCTTCAATGTATGCAATTCGGATACGTTTATATGCGTCGGAAAAATGGAGATAATTTTCCCATATTGTCTTATCTTCCTTCAATCTTTCAATTATATCATTGGGGAAAATGAAAGGATCAGATAATACATTTCGTATTTTATCCTCAAATTTGGGGTGTATCATTTTATTTTCCAATAGCCACTTAAGTCTTTCTTTGTTAGCTTGCGAATAGGTACTTTTAGGGTTTCTGGGTGTGAAATGCTGAATTTTATGTTCTTTGTCGAGCGATTTTATCGTACTGTCAATCCACTCGAAACAAAGAGCTTCTTCAACAGGTAGGCTAAGCATCCAACGCCCTGCCGTATTACTACGGTGGGTTTTCGGAAGCTCGCCCCCAAACCGGACGTACACGTCTCCGCGTATCCGGCTTTCTACTAATAATATCAATCTATCCATTGTTACTGAGTTTTTTGTAGCACTTACCACATATGGCAATAGTCTTTCGTTTGCGAGCCATCATTTGTTTTTCGCAGGTAGTTTTCCCTTGAAGATTTTTTAATTTTCTCACATGGTGCATCACTAACTTATCGACTGCTCCACATAATTCACATTTTTCCGCTTTCAGCCTATCTATAAGACTTGTGTTTGTAGGATGATATGTGAATTTGGGCAAGTTGTCTAAATCCTTAATGTTCATTGGATTTTTCTTTTTGAACCCACCATGATAAAAGGTCAAGTCTTTGGTAGTACCGTTCTTTAAATAGTATCTAACTGAAAAAAGTCCATTCTTGGTGTACTTTTTTCGGATTTGCGACATCGTTGTCCGATATTTCTGCGCAAATGTTTTGTACATACTATATTTCATGATATACCCAAGTTTTGACAGACTACTACAATTATTAGCCAAACAATAGTAATTGTAAATGCCCTTTATTTCCTTGTTGTACCTGTCAAGTATCTCAAAGTCATTGTTGTTTGAAAGTTTGGGACGGGATTTTGCTTTCCAATACTCCTTGCCGTTGTGTATCTTTATTTCTAAAACACGATATTCGAGCAACTTTTTCTTAAACGTATCCTTTCCAAGTGCCAATTGTATCCTCTTATTGAAGACACGTCTTAGTACTCCGTATTTGCTTCTTTTGGTGTCATTGGATTTCCTTACAAAAATCTCATATCCGAGAAATTTTGCAGCGTTTTCAGCATGGGTGATAAGTGTTTTCTCATCGGACAGTGTAAGAGCCAACTTTTCATAGAGGAAGTTCTTTATGTCCTCTTTGATGATGATAGCATCTTGTTTACTGCCAATAATTCCAATTAGAAAATCATCCGCATATCTCACATATTTGAGTTTTCTGTAGTTCATATCCATTTCGTCACCATCAGAATACTGCAAACCTTCTTTTTGATAAGCCTTATATTGTCTTATCAATTCTGACCTTTCACTTTTGTCTTTTACCACTTTCAACTTTTTCAGAATACGGTGTCGTTTGCCTTCAAGTGATACTACCTGTTTAGTTCTTTTCCGTTCTTTCCCCTTATCAAATTTTTCAGTGTATTCCTTCATGAATTTATCCAATTTATCAAGGTATATGTTTGCCAAGATAGGGCTGACAATTCCGCCTTGCGGTGTTCCGCTGTAGGAGTTATGAAAGTTCCAGTCTTCGATATATCCTGCATTCAGAAATTTTCTAATCAAGCGAATAAATCTTTCGTCAGCGATACGTTCTTTCAGAATACCTATCAGTATCTCATGATTGATATTGTCGAAAAATCCCTTAATATCACCTTCTACGAACCATTTCACGCCCGAAAATGTCTTCTGAATATCAGACAAGGCAGTGTGGCAGCTTCTTAGAGGTCGGAAGCCATGTGACGTTTTTTCAAACTGTCTTTCATAGATGGCTTCCAATATCATTCTGACCACTTCCTGCAATAATTTATCATTAAAAGCTGGTACACCTAATGGACGCATTTTCCCATTTTTCTTTGGGATATACATCCGTTTTGAAGGTTGGGGCTGATAACTCTCATCTTTCAACGATGTTATCAGTTGTTCAATTCGGTTCAGGCTCATTTGGTCAATGGTTTTCCCATCTGCACCTGCTGTCATATTGCCCGGTTTCGCATATATGCGTTGGTAGGCAACGTAATACATTTCCTCATTGAAAAAGATACGGTACAAGCGTTCAAACTTGTAATTCAAATTTTCACTGTGTTCCGTTAGACTGTTTAATACATACTCTGGACTTCTCATAATGTCTCTCACATTTTCCGTTATTTGCATTAAAATTATTAGCTGCTTCCCTTCGCCATGTACAGGGCTTTCCCCTGCTCAGACTACTACGGAAGCTCCGTTGCCTTGTCGGATTTTCATAGGTCTGTACCTAATAGCCTTGCGGCGTTCCGATTTAGGCAATCCCCGTTTACGATATAATAACATGGCTATGATAGATTGTCGGATATGACTTCCGCCCGTTACCGCTTACTGCGGTTGTGCCGTAATTTGTTCCTGCCTCTACTACACGACGCTCGCAACAGAGGTATTACGGTATAGCGAGTTAAGTTATCTTTCACTATAAAACATACTGGGTTCACTTGGACTATCATTCAATCAGTTTGGATTTTATCCTCGTATCTATCTGTTTCATCTCACCATTCAGTTGCAATTTGATAACTAATTGACTTATGGCTTTCCAGCGTGCTATACTCCCTGCCGTCCTTTCGTGGGCAGATAAGCTGGTGATGATAGGTAAATATTGGAACACTTACCTAATAGCTTGCCAATGCTACATTTATTATATCGCCTATACGGGCGCACCGTCGTTGTATGTGATACTTTTTTCGCCTGAAGACTTGCTGGGAAATACAAACCAAACTTCATTGGCAGTCTCAAAGTTGTCATTCAACCACTTTCGCCAATCTTTTCTGTTCTCGAAATACTTTATTTCTATTGACATAACAAATCGTTTAAACTAACTGTTTTATTGCCTTTACTTTCATAATAACGAAGCATTTTACACTATACAATGTCAGTCAAACGCGTCTGTGTCTGATGGCTGAAAGGCTTACCACCCGTCAAAGATACTAAATCTTAAAGAAACAGTCCTCATTACTTCTTAAATCCTTTGGCTTATTATGGTATGACAACACTCACTACATGCAATATATTTGAATAAGAATCGATAGCAAGAATTTTGTGTTGCCATATAATATGATGTACAGAGTCTCCGTTAAACATTTATTTGGTGTTTATTATAAAAAACTAACTAAATGTTTGTTTGTTCATAAAAACTGCTTTACATTTGCACCCAGAAATCAATCGACCGAATTGGGGTCTAACGTTTAATTAAAAAAACAAAGAAAATGAAAAAGGGTTTATTATTGGTAGTTGTGATGTTAGCAACTATCGCTGTAAAAGCACAAGACATTTACGTAGGCGGATCTTTGAACGTTTGGCGTAACAGCACAGGCAACACTACTTCTTTTAAAATTGCTCCGGAAATCGGATACAACTTTAATGAAACATGGGCGCTGGGTGCTGAATTAGCGTATGGACATGAGTATGCAAACAAAGTTTCTATGAATTCATTTGACTTTGCTCCGTATATCCGTTTCTCTTATTATGAAAGTGGTATTGTGCGTTTATTCTTAGATGGAACCGCTTCAATCGGTTTTGATAAAGTGAAAGATGGAGATACTTTTAAAAGAGGTCAAGTCGGTTTGAGACCGGGAATCGCAGTTAAGTTGAATGACAATTTCTCTTTTATAGCTAAGTATGGTTTCTTGGGTTATCGGAGAAATATGGATTATGATGAGGATTATGCTCCTATTAAGCATTCATTCGGACTTAATCTTACTAGCGAAGACCTTTCAATTGGTTTCCACTACGCATTCTGATAAGAAGAAAAGTAATTCAACAAAATAGGAAAGGGAGTTCTCAAAAATAGGGAATTCCCTTTTTTTATGTATAATCTCTATAAATTACGCACTTGTTAACGAAAAAGTTGTTTAATACAAATTACAGTTATACATTTGTATTATTAAACAATGAGGTCAATAAAAACCTTTAGTATTAATTTAAAACTTTAAAATTATGAAGAAGAGTGTTTTGTTTGTTTTATTTGCGCTGATTTCAGTAGCAGGTTTTTCTCAAATTACAGGTTGGAATGCCAAGGTAGGGATGAACTTTAGTAATTATACAGGTGACCTTGATCTGAATGCAAAAGTTGGCTTTAAGCTTGGAGGAGGTTTTGAATATGCTTTTAATGATACATGGTCATTGCAGCCTTCATTATTCCTGACTAGTAAAGGTGCAAAGAAAGATGGAAATAGCATTAATGCAATGTATTTGGAATTACCGGTAATGGCTGCTGCACGTTTTAATGTTGCAGATAATACGAATCTTGTAGTTAATGCAGGTCCTTATTTTGCTTGTGGTATTGCTGGTAAGCAAAAAATTGATTTAGGAAATAACACAGAACGTAAAGTTGATACTTTTGGTGATGATGCTTTGAAGCGTTTTGATGCAGGTCTTGGCGTAGGAGTTGCATTGGAATTTGGTAGAATCATTGCAGGTTTGGATGGTCAATTCGGTTTGGTTGATGTGCAGAAATTTGGTAATCCTAAAAACATGAACTTTTCTATTGTTGTAGGATATAAGTTCTGATAAGAAAACACTGAAAATATAGAAAGCCGTTGCAGAAGGTAATTCGCAACGGCTTTTTTAATATTTCATGATTGGGAAAAACACTTCTCTTATTGGATAAAATGAGGAAGCATAACCAGTTAGTTTTATGATCGGCTATATTTATTAATCTGATAGTTTCTTCAGCTTTTTGAAATGCTCGATTACGGCTAAATAATTTTGGTCCTGACAAGCGTCGAATCTATTCCAGAGATCTCCTAAGACGACAGCCCCTCCGAAACCGAAATCCTTAATCTCCAATAAATTGTCTTCATTGATACCTCCCAATGCCATCACTTTCGAGTCGATAATCTTGGCTCTTTGTGCTTCGCGTAACTCTTCGGCAGTGTATGTTGAATAGTAATTCACTTTAGAGATACTGTCATAGATAGGGCTCATAAAAACATAGTCGTAAAAGTGCTTTCTGTTTTTTACCTCCTCCACAGAATGGCAGGAACAACTGATATGACCATAATAATCATGCGGTTCTTTGGGGTTACGCGCATTCAGGTGGATTCCCATCAGGTTGAATTCTTCTTTTAGATAAAAATGCTCATGTGTAACGATGCGACGGTGATATTTATCCGGAATAAGTGTCAATAGTCGTTCCGAATACATAGCCGGAGTCTCCGGCTTCCTAAGATGTAGGACATCCAGCCCCTCTTCGAAAAGAGCGGTAATAATCTTATCTTCTTCGACGAAGAAAGTAGGGGTGGTAACTACAATTAGTTTCATTTCTTTTGTTAAAATTGGATTGTTTAGCAAAGTTACTAATTAACTATGTCAGAAACCAACCTTTATAGTGAAAATTTGTTAGATTGCAGTGTCCGCAGGTCAATTGTCCATAGTTCGCCGGCTAAAACATCACCAAAGCCACAGATTATTTTCAATACTTCCGTAGCTTCAATGCTCCCTACAATGGCAGGAGTAACCCCCATCACTCCTTTGGGCGGAGGAGGCATCCGTTGCATTTCTTCTTCATCGGGATAAAGATCCCGGTAGTTTTTCTTTTGATTTCCGTAGTTGAACACAGAAACCTGTCCTTCAAAACCGCAGATAGCACCATATACGTAGGGCTTTTTCTGTTCAATGCAAATGTCGTTAATCAGGTAGCGGGTGGCAAAGTTGTCGCAGCCATCCACCACTATATCATATTCCTGAATGATATCATACGCATTGTCTTTCGTCAGCCGGGCAGCGTAGGGGTGTATTTCGATTTCACTGTTGAGAGCGGAGAGCCGTTCCGCAGCACAGATAGCTTTGGGTTTACCTAACTCCTTTTCGGAATAGAGCACTTGTCGTTGGAGGTTGGTGATGCTTACCAAGTCATCATCTACCAGCCCCAGGCATCCCACACCAGCACCTGCCAGGTAGAGAGCGATGGGAGAGCCTAGCCCTCCCACGCCTACAATAAGCACTTTGGCTTCCTGCAGTTTCTTCTGACCTTCTTCTCCGACTTCGGGAAGTATAATTTGTCTGTCGTATCGCATCTGTTTATCTTTTAAAATCAAAAGACTGATCCCAATCTTTCCAGACGGGTTCACGACCCAGTTTTTTCAAATCACGTTCCACTTCAACCGCCTTTCGCTCATCACTTACGTGAAATTGTTCCAGGGTTTGAGGATAACTGAAATATCCTCCCGGTTCAGTTTTACTTTCCGCACTCATTGTGGTTACGCCAAGTGTTGCCATGTGGTTTCGGATTTCTGCGCTCTCACGGGTAGAATAAGAGATATCTACATCATGGTCGAAGATTCGCATGGCGAATGTAAGTTGGGCGAGTTCTCGGTCATTCATGACTACATTCGGCTGGAATCCGCCGTTTTCAGACGGGCGCATACGCGGGAAGTTTACGCTATATTTCGTTTTCCAGTAATGCTTCTGTAAATAGCGCAGATGATAAGCCATCATCGTTACGTCGGTTCGCCATTCCTCCAGACCGATCAGGACACCCATACCAATCTTGTGTACACCTGCCTGTCCCATGCGGTCGAAGCCGTTTACACGCCATTCGAATTTTGACTTCATGCCTCTTGGATGATACGTTTTGTAATTTGCTTTATGGTAAGTCTCTTGAAAACAGATCACTCCGTTCAGGCCATGATTGGTCAGCTCTTTGTATTCTTCCATTTTAAGAGGCATTACTTCAATTTGCAGGTTGCTGAAGTAAGGCTTTGCCAAATCCAACGCCCGGGCAATGTATGGAACACCTGCTGCGGCCGGGTTTTCACCGGTTACAAGCAGTAGATTCTCAAAAGGAGCCAACCGTTTGATGGCTTTGTATTCATTGACAATCTCTTCCTCTGTCAATATCGTTCTCTTCATCGGATTGCTGATGTGAAAACCGCAATAGACACAGGAATTGGTACATGAATTAGTCAGGTAGAGCGGTACAAACATAGAGATTGTCTTACCGAACCGTTCCATTGTATATTTCTGACTAAGGCGTGCCATCACTTCCAGATAAGGAGTGGCGGCAGGTGAAATCAGCGCCATAAAGTCGTTGACATCCAGATGCTCTTTTTTACCCAACGCACGGCGTACGTCAGCATCTGTTTTGGAATAGATGGCTTTTGTCGTCTCTTCCCAGGATATTTTTTCTAATTCGTCTGAGAACATTTTATTCAATTATAAATTAAAAATTGAAAATTAAAATGAGGGGAGAGAGGTAGGTCAGTGGCCCGACGTTTTGTTTCTCCCCACTCATTATTTATTGCCTTTGGCACTTTTCTTTAAATCGCGTGACAATCTCATTGCACAGAAATTAGGTCCGCACATCGTACAATATTCTCCATCGATATGGTGTCCTGCACGGAAATAGGTCTGCGCCCGTTCCGGATCGAGAGACAGGTCGAACTGGTCTTTCCAGCGGAACTCATAGCGAGCTTTACTCAATGCGTTGTCGCGTACCTGTGCACCCGGGTGTCCTTTTGCCAGGTCAGCGGCATGAGCGGCTATCTTGTAGGTAATAACTCCTACGCGTACGTCTTCTTTATCAGGTAAGGCAAGGTGTTCTTTCGGGGTGACATAACAAAGCATAGCCGTCCCCAACCATCCGATTTGTGCGGCACCGATAGCAGAAGTGATATGGTCGTATCCGGGAGCAATATCCGTCACCAACGGGCCGAGCGTGTAGAAAGGGGCGTCATGGCATTTTTCAATCTGACGTTCCATGTTCTCTTTAATTTTATGCATCGGAACGTGTCCGGGGCCTTCAATAAATGCCTGAACATTCTTATCCCAGGCACGGAGCACCAGCTCTCCCATGGTATCGAGTTCGGCAAACTGCGCTTCATCGTTTGCGTCGTAGATAGAACCCGGGCGAAGTCCGTCACCTAATGACACGGCTACGTCATATTGTGCCAGAATATCACAGATATCGTCAAAATGATCGTATAAGAAACTTTCCTGATCGTGTACGAGGCACCATTTACTCATAATACTTCCTCCACGGCTGACAATGCCGCACAAGCGATTATCGGCAAGATGAACATTATGACGGCGAATCCCTGCATGGATGGTAAAGTAATCGACCCCTTGTTCACATTGTTCAATCAATGTGTCCCGGTAGATTTCCCAGGTGAGGTCTTCCACTATGCCATTCACTTTTTCAAGTGCCTGATAAATAGGAACAGTGCCTACCGGTACGGGACAATTGCGGATAATCCATTCACGTGTTTCATGGATGTTTTCTCCTGTGGAAAGATCCATCAACGTGTCTCCACCCCATTTACAGCTCCACAGTGCTTTCTCCACTTCTTCATCAATGCTGGAGGTAGTAGCCGAATTTCCGATGTTCGTATTGATTTTTACAAGGAAGTTACGTCCGATAATCATCGGTTCAGCTTCCGGGTGGTTGATGTTGGCCGGTAGTACAGCACGTCCCTCCGCAATCTCCTGACGAACAAATTCGGGGGTAATGTGAGTTTTAATTCCCAGTTCCTCACAATTCATATTTTCGCGGATCGCTACGTATTCCATTTCAGGAGTGATAATTCCTCTTTTGGCATACGCCATTTGGGTGATTGTTTCTCCTTTTTTAGCACGGTAGGGCAGGGCGATGTGTTCGAAACGTAAGTGATCGAGACTTTTATCATCTCTTCTCATTTGTCCGTATTCCGAAGTAATTTCAGGCAACTGTTCCACGTCACCACGACTCACGATCCATTCTTCACGCATGCGGGGCAGTCCTTTTTTGAGGTCAATGTTCATTTCTGCATCACTGAACGGTCCGCTGGTATCATATACATATATTTCCGGATTCGGTGTTGCTATCTTTTCTTCGCCTTCAAAGCTGACACTGGGTACTTGCTCCACTTTCCGCATCGCTACACGGATATTCGGATAAAGTTTACCGGGTAAATAGACTTTCTGCGAGCGGGGGAATTTTATTTTTTGTTCCATAGTTTATTCGTTTTTAATCAAGAAAAGCCGTTAGAGGTGAACTTGCTTCTGCCACGAAGTCGACGGCTTGTAATCCTAATCCTGCTTCGTAAGCCTGTCTTCCGGCTTCTGTAGCCGCTTTGAATGCTTTTGCCATTTCTACCGGATTTCCGGCAACGGCTATTGCGGTATTAACTAATACAGCGGAAGCTCCCAGTTCCATTGCTTCGGCAGCATGACTGGGTGCACCGATACCCGCATCTACGACTACCGGGATACCTGCCTGTTCGATAATGATTTGCAGGAATTCTTTGGTCTGCAATCCTTTATTGGTACCGATTGGTGCACCGAGCGGCATAACGGTAGCTGCGCCCGCTTCTTCCAGACGTTTGCAGAGTACAGGGTCAGCCTGACAATAAGGCAACACGATAAAACCCAGTTTTACCAGTTCTTCCGTAGCTTTCAGTGTCTCGATAGAGTCAGGGAGCAGATAGCGTGGGTCCGGGTGAATTTCCAGTTTCAGCCAGTTTGTTCCAAAGGCTTCGCGAGCCAGTTGTGCTGCAAAAACAGCCTCCTCTGCATTACGTACACCGGAAGTATTGGGCAATAGCTGAATATTCGGATGAATAATATGTTTCAGCATGTCATCCTCTTTGTTGTCCATGTCGATTCGTTTCATGGCAACAGTAACCATTTCCGTGCCTGAAGCCAGAATAGCTTGTTCCATTACTTCATTGGAATTGAATTTTCCTGTTCCCAGGAAAAGACGGGAGTTAAATTCGCGTCCCGCAATTACTAACTTTTCCATTCTATATATATTATAAATTAAATTACTGATTGTACATCATTGCTTTACGCATGATTCAGGATTCTACGTGTTTCTTCTACCGGATTATCTGCTCCGAGAATAGTTCCTGACAGGGCTATTCCATTTACTCCTGTATGAAGTATGGCAGGAATATCCTCAAAAGTGATTCCTCCGATAGCTACAACGGGGATTTCGATATTCGCTTCCTTCATCTGTGAAAGAATAGAAGAATAGCCCTCTAAACCCAGTACAGGGCTTAGATTCTTTTTAGTGGTAGTAAACCGGAAAGGACCAATGCCGAGATAATCGGCTCCGGCACGATAGTGTTGTACGACATCTTCGAAAGTGTTTGCAGTGCCACCGATAATAAAGGCTTCACCAAGTATTTGGCGGGCCTGGTCGATAGGCATATCCTTTTTGCCTAGATGCACACCGTCCACTTCCAGCTTTTTGGCCAGTTCGACGTGGTCATCCAGAATCAGGATTGCTTCGTGCTCTTTGCAAAGCGGCTTCAGTTGCAGGGCTACTGCTTCCACTTCTTCGAGAAGAGCGTCTTTCATACGTAGCTGGATCCATTTGCATCCGCCTTCGAGTGCCATACGTGCCGATTCGAGGTACGAATACCGTTCGGTCTGATGCATGATAAATTGTAGACTAATCATCTCCTTATCCTCCGCAAGCCGCTTTGATGATCACCAGGTTATCGTTCTCGTGTAGAATGAAACACTCCCATTCGGTACGGGGAATCATTTTGTTGTTTACGGCGATAGCAATGCCTTGAACCGGAAGTTCGAGCTGTGCTGTCAGTTGTGTAAGGGTAGAGTCGGGAGTAATTTCCACCTCTTTGTTGTTCACTTGTACTTTCATTGTCCTATCAGAATAAATAAGTTGAAAGTAAATACAAAGAGCGTGCTTGAATGGAAAGGCGATAAGAAGAAACACAATCCCTACGTCAGTACTAACTGCCTCAGGTTCCTAGGGTATAATCTCAGCCCCTCATGGGGCACCCCTTTGTCTTTACGGGGACAAAGTAAGTGAAAAAGAAACAGAAAAACACTAAATCATTCGATTTTTTTTCATTTTTCTGTTGATTCCTGTTTTTTGATAGGATGAGAAAAGATAAATCGGGCGCCATTTTTGTAATTCTTGTCAATCCAGATATCACCTCCCATATATTGGATGGTCAGTTTGCAGATAGCCAGTCCCAATCCTGTACCCTGTACGAACTCGTTCAGCTTTTCGAAACGTTGGAATACCAGCTCCTGTTTATCTTCGGGGATTCCGGTGCCGGTATCAGTTACCGAGAACAGCATACATTGCTTTTTTTCGTCCACTTCATAATCCAGCGTAATACTTCCTCCGGCAGGAGTGAATTTCAAGGCATTGTTCAGCAGATTGATAATAATCTGCTGCAGGCGCAAGGGATCTGTGTAGAGCATGTAAGGCTCTTTAGGCATTTGCAGTTTAATGTCTACATCCATTGTCTTGTTCCGGTTGGTCAGAGTAATCATATTCTGGCAATGGTTCACCAGCTCACACCATTCATAGTTGAATTGCAGTTTTCCTGATTCCAGGCGTGATATATCCAGTACATCACTAATCAGTTGGAGCAACAAATTGGAGTTGGTCTGGACAATATCTGCGTATTCTTTCAGTTCGTTATTCTGCTCTACCGAACCGATAATCAGGCTGGAGAAACCGACAATAGCATTTAGCGGAGTCCGTATCTCGTGGCTCATATTCGAAACAAAGGCACTTTTCAGCTGATTAGCTTCTTCGGCGCGCTCTTTAGCATCACGCAATTCGACTTCAGACTCTTCCAGTTTCTTTTTATCTTCCCGTAGTTGTTTCGTAGTTCTTTCAAGGTGATTCTTCAGGATTTTAGTCCGGTAATAGTAATACAGCGAAATCATTAGACTTCCTACTAATACGAGAAATATAATCAGGATGAATTGCACTTCTGTCTTATAGGCCACAAAGAACGGGATGGGCTGATTGATTACCATTGAGTTGACAGGTAACTTCTTGTTTCCAAATCCCCATTCCTTTAGTTTCTTCGCATCAAATTTATATCTGTTGGGTAAGATATTGATGCTGCTGATACCCGTTTCCTTTTGGTCTAAAAAGCGGTAAGCATATTCTCCCATGCTTTTTCCCACTCCTTCATATTGCGGGACATATCCTCCGATAGCCCAGTAACCTATTGCGGTAGAAGTCATGCTGAACATAGGCAGGAGAGGATTGGCTTTGGAAAAAGCATAAACGGAGTTATTCATGTAAGTAATACCCCGGTTATCGATTCTCCAGATGCCAAGCAACATGACTGTGTTTCTGGGAAGATTGCGCAATTGACTGGCAGCCATATCGAGTGTATGGATGCGGCCATCGACGTAGGTGATAGACAACTGTGGGAAATGTTGCAGGTTTTTCTTGAACCATGCCAGTTCGGCAAGTCCGTTGTATGTGTTATCCGATACAAATACAAGGTGTTCTGTTTCCGGATAGAAATCCTGTATCATTTCAATATCTTTTTTAATGTCATATTCGTATGTGCTACAATATCTTACGTTGTATTCCTTCATGCGTTCCATTAAGTTAATGCTTTCGGGATTATAGCTTCGGATGTCGGTCGAATCCTCCGGAATACGTATTCCGTTGCGTGATGCCATTGCACAGAAAACAGGAAGCTGCTTGTACTTTTCATCTTCGAGATGGAGGAAACTGCTCCATGCTTCACCACCCAGGAGAATAACTAATTTGGCTTTCGGATGTTTGTCCAGAATATCGGTCAATGTTTTTTTCCATTGATGCGCCTGCGTTAAGTCTGTTGCATTCATATTTTCTACCATGGTCGAATATCTTCCTCCCAATTGGGTGTAGGTCTCTATAAATGTGCTGATGTTATCGTAGGTATATTTAGTGTCAGAATTATAAGAGGTGATAAACAGGATTTCTTCCTCAGATTCTTCTGTGGTGGCAGCATTGCCGAAAAGGGGGAGGAAAAGGAGTACAGCAATGGAGACAATAAATCGTATTTTTTTTCTTTTATACAGTATCATAATTGTTTGTTATGTTGTTTTATGAGTTGCAAAAATACAACTAATGCATCTGATATACAATAAAAGTCTGTTTCTTTTTAATCTGTAAAAAAGGTCGCTGTGAAAAACACAACGACCTTTTCCATAAGTATAGTTTAGCTTGTAAATTTGATTACATTCTTTTTTCAACCACATCCCAGTCGATGATATCCCACAGGGCGTTTACGTGGTCGGCACGGCGGTTCTGGTAATCCAGATAATAGGAGTGTTCCCAAACGTCAAATCCAAGAAGTGGTTTCAAACCGGCACGTACCGGATTGCTGCCGTTCCCCTCTTTAGTGATTTTCAGTTTACCGTCTTTATCTACGGATAGCCAAGCCCATCCTGAACCAAACAATCCGACTGCTGCTGCATTGAATTCTTTCTTGAAGTTTTCAAAGCTGCCAAAGTCACGTTTGATGGCTTCTCCCAGTTTACCGGCCGGCTCCTTCTTTGAAGGTTTCGGGGCAAATTGCAGGAAGTACAGGTTGTGGTTCAATACTTGTCCGGCGTTATTGAATATAGCTCCATCCGGTGCGGCTGCAACGATTTCTTCTACCGTTTTACCTTCATATTCTGTTCCGGGCACGAGGCTATTCAGATTATTTACATACGTTTGTAGATGTTTTCCGTAATGGAAATCTATTGTTTGCTGACTGATTACAGGTTCCAACGCATTGTTAGCGTAAGGAAGTTTAGGCATTTCGTAAGTCATGGTCATCATAATTAAAGACATTAATATAGTATTCATAATGTTACAAGTTTTAATTGGCTTGTTATACTATAATAACAGAAGCCCTTTGCAAAATGTTCACAGCATCTTACTTTATTTGTAAATGTACTGTATGCGTTCCACTTCTTTTGGATGCTCACGGTCGGTCCGGCAGATCCATTGGCCCGTATTATCATATTCATAATAAGAATTGCTATCGATCTGGTTTCCGTATTTATCGTACAGGCAGGTCAGGCATCCCGATGTTTTCTGGTTATTGCCTAAAATCCGTTGGTAAACGATTTGTGTCAGATAACCGTATTTATCGTATTCATAAGCATCTTTTTGTGAAATAATCTGATCCGAAGAATTGGCAAAAAGCAGGTTTTGATGTTGGGATGAAATCAATCTGCCTTTATCATCATATTTGTTTGCGGTGTACGCCTGAAGTTCTCCATTCTTATTATACTCTTTGGTTTCGGTCAATAACCCCTGTTTATTATAGGAACTTATGATGACTCTTCCATCTGTATACTTGAGCGAATCACTCTCGATACTTCCGTCCGTACCGATACGGCGTGTCCGTCGGTAGAGATCCGTTTTGGTTTTCGGATTCGTTTGCACTTCAAAGATGCAGTGACCTTGCGGATCGTATAATCTGTTCGTTTGTATTTCATTGCTTGGCTGACCGTTCTTTACGGTAAGCGACAATGTAGAAATGAGCTGTCCCTTATCGTCATACGAATAAGTGGTCGAGGTATTTCCCGTACTGTCATTTTCCGCAGACTTAATCAATCGTCCTCCATTATAGTATTTCACAGAAGTAGGAGTGGATATGATTGTTTGCAGAATAAACGGTGTCCGTAGTGCATTGGCCTGGTCACGAAATTCCTTGTATCTGTGTGTGCAAAGAAAATCCTGCAGCATACTCAAAGATTCGGAATTAACAATGGCAGCTTTTAAAAGCTCAAAATCAGCTTTTTCACTAAGATATTCAAGGTCGTCCAGATGAGTACGTGCTATGGAAGTCAGGTAAGGTGATTGCTTATACTCGTCAATAATCTGCCGGATGGCTGTTGCGTTTCCTTTCTCCCGGAGGCTGTCGATTCCTTGAAACAGAAAATCATCGTATAACGCGCGAACTTCCGGAAGGAATGGACGCGTGTCTTTATCCGTGAAGAATTTCTGCATGTTGGCGTTATCAAAAAATGCCTTGAAATTCGCTGATGTCGGATTACTCTTTACAATCTGGTAAAGCCGTTTGTTTTCCGCAGTGTTGATTTGAGAGATAAATTTGCCGTTCGGATATTCCGTGATGTACGTTTGATAAATATTCAGCGTAGGTGTTTTCAGCATACCTTCCAGTAAAGCCATTTCACGGATGTCCCGTACCTTTTGCAAGATGGTAGAATCTCCCGGATAACCGCTTGACTGGATACTGTCCATCAACGTCTTGCTAAAAGGGATTTGATCTTTCGAAGCTTCCAGAATGGAGATAACAGCCAGTTCCGCTTTGTTTTGTACGTTGGAAAGTTGTATTTTCTCTTCTTCACAGATATTGGGAAAATAAGCTTTCGTTGCCCTTTCGTAGCATCCGAAATAGTTGGTGGCAGCCTGTTCGCTTTGCTCGTTCCACAATCCGTTGAGCACATCCAATAATGCCAGTTCCTCGGCATAATAGGTTTGTGTCTCGTCATCTATCTTATCACGGTTTTTCTGCCATTTGTCGGCGTCATTATCGTTCAGATACTTTAGCAGCTTTTCCAGGCGGCTCTGCTTTTGTGCCATTGCCTGTGGAATGCAGGCGACCAGAAACAAACTCAAAATAATCGATAAAAATATACTTCTTTTCATTGCTTTTTGGTGTTAGGTTAAAATAGTTAGTGATGAAAATTCATAAAAATACCTTCATTCTCGAATGAATATTATACTTTTGTATTGAGAACAAATTTGAATGCCAAGGGTTTGTTAAAAATCCACATTGTTTTTATAATGCTGTTATGAATACCAATTATATAGATGAATTGAACGAGAGTCAGTGTGCTGCAGTGACTTATAATGACGGTCCTTCGCTGGTGATAGCCGGTGCAGGTTCGGGGAAGACGCGCGTATTGACTTATAAAATCGCTTACTTGCTGGAACAGGAGAACGGCTACAATCCGTGGAATATCCTTGCACTGACCTTTACGAATAAGGCGGCGCGCGAGATGAAAGAGCGTATTGCCCGTCAGGTAGGTATGGAACGGGCACGTTATTTGTGGATGGGGACTTTCCATTCCATCTTCTCACGGATTCTTCGTGCCGAAGCAACATTTATCGGGTTCACTTCCCAGTTCACCATCTATGATACGGCTGATAGTAAGAGTCTGCTCCGTTCCATCATCAAAGAGATGGGATTGGACGAGAAAACTTATAAACCGGGAGTAGTGCAGGCACGCATCTCCAATGCCAAAAACCATTTGGTCACTCCTACGGGATACGCTGCCAATAAAGAGGCTTACGAAGGAGATATGGCTGCCAAGATGCCTGCTATCCGTGATATCTATACTCGTTATTGGGACAGATGCCGTCAGGCGGGAGCGATGGATTTTGATGATTTATTGGTATATACCTATATTCTGTTTCGTGACTTTCCGGAAGTGCTGGCACGTTATCGCGATCAGTTCCGTTATGTATTGGTGGACGAGTATCAGGATACGAATTATGCGCAGCATAGCATTGTTCTACAACTGACTAAAGAAAATCAACGGGTCTGTGTAGTGGGAGACGATGCGCAAAGTATCTATTCTTTCCGTGGGGCGGATATTGACAATATTCTCTATTTTACAAAAATCTACCCCAATACGAAAGTTTTTAAACTGGAGCAGAATTATCGTTCCACACAAACCATTGTTTGTGCTGCCAATAGCTTGATTGAGAAGAATGAACGCCAGATACGGAAAGCCGTGTTTTCGGAGAAAGAAAAGGGGGAACCTATCGGCGTATTTCAGGCGTATAGCGATGTGGAAGAGGGAGATATTGTAGCTAATAAGATTGCAGAGCTACGACGGGAGTATCGCTACGGATATGCTGATTTTGCCATCCTGTATCGTACGAATGCACAAAGCCGTATTTTTGAAGAGGCTCTTCGGAAACGGAGTATACCTTATAAGATTTACGGAGGACTTTCGTTCTACCAGCGAAAAGAGATAAAAGATGTGATTGCTTATTTCCGTTTGGTAGTGAATCCGAATGATGAAGAAGCATTCAAGCGAATCATTAATTATCCGGCTCGTGGTATTGGAGATACGACAGTCGGGAAGATTATATCGGCGGCTACCGATCATGGCGTAAGTCTTTGGGCGGCACTCTGTGAACCATTGAGTTACGGACTGGATATAAATAAAGGAACGCATGCAAAACTGCAAGGCTTTCGTGAATTGATAGAAGGTTTCATTGTCGATCAGGCAGATAAGAACGCTTATGAAATAGGAACGAATATCATCCGTCAGTCCGGCATTATCAACGATGTTTGTCAGGACACATCCCCCGAGAATCTAAGCCGTAAGGAAAATATAGAAGAGTTGGTGAATGGAATGAATGACTTCTGCGCTTTGCGGCAGGAGGAGGGTAATCCGAATGTGTCTCTTACCGATTTCCTTTCGGAGATTGCATTGCTTACCGATCAGGATTCCGACAAGGCGGATGATGGGGAAAAGATAACGTTGATGACAGTTCATTCGGCTAAAGGATTGGAGTTTAAGAATGTATTTGTGGTCGGTCTGGAAGAAAACCTGTTTCCCAGTGGGATGGTAGGAGATTCTCCCCGGGCACTGGAAGAAGAACGTCGTTTGTTCTATGTAGCTATTACTCGTGCGGAGGAACATTGTTATCTGTCTTTTGCCAAAACCCGTTTCCGTTATGGAAAGATGGAATTTGGAAGCCCCAGTCGTTTCTTGCGTGATATCGATGTTCATTACTTGCAATTGCCGCATGAGGCAGGAGTGAGCCGTGCTGTCGATGAAGGTGCAGGACGTTTCCGTAGAGAGATTGAAGGAGGATTCACCCGTTCAGCTTCTCCGTCGCGTGCCCCTTTCGGAAGTACATCTTCCGAACAACGTGAACGTCCGAAAGCACAGATCATTGCTTCCAGCGTACCGAGGAATTTGAAGAAAGTTAGTACTGTTAGCCCAAGTAGCGGTGCACAGGCAACCTCTTCCACTTCGCCATCGGTAGCAGGAGTACAGGCCGGACAGATGATAGAGCACGAACGTTTCGGATTGGGTGAAGTGATTAAAGTAGAAGGAACGGGAGACAATGCGAAAGCAACTATTCATTTTAAAAATGCGGGAGACAAACAACTATTATTACGTTTCGCTCGTTTTAAAGTGGTAGAATAAATAATAACACTAAATAGAGAGACTCATGAAGAAACAACTAACAGTAATTTTGCTTTCCGCTTTGATTGTGAGTGGATGTGCGTCGGGGCGTATGGGAAATCCGGGAGCTATCATGGCAGGTGCTTCTATCGGAGGTAGTCTGGGAAGTTCGATAGGCGGACTTATCGGAGATAATAATCATGGCTGGAGGGGCGGTTACCGTGGTTCTGCTATTGGGAATATTGTGGGAACCATTGCCGGTGCGGCTATTGGAAACGCGTTGACGGCGCCGAGGCAAGAGCAAATAGAGGAAGATGCGTATATTCCTGAAGTACGGGAAGTGCGTGTGCAAAAGTATAAGAAACAGCCGCAAGTGCAACAGCCTATTTCTCAACTGAAGTTGCGCAAGATCCGTTTTATAGATGATAATCGCAGTCATGTGATTGATGCGGGAGAAAATAGCAAGATAATCTTTGAGATTATGAATGAAGGGAGAAATCCTGTTTATAATGTAGTTCCTGTGGTAGAAACGGTGGGGAAGGTGAAGCATCTCGGCATTTCTCCTTCCGTGATGGTGGAGGAAATTCTTCCGGGTGAAGGCATCCGTTATACCGCTTCCATTCATGCAGGTGAAAAATTGAAAGACGGTGAAGTGACATTCCGTGTCGCAGTGGCGGACGAGAATGGAATGATTTGTGATTCGCAGGAATTTACCTTGCCTACACAGCGCGGAAACTAGAGTTAAAAGCCCGAAATATTCGGTTTAAATATAGTGACGGTATTTGCCTTGGATAGTGACGCTATCCTAAGCATATACCGTCACTATATTGGTGGGATAGCGTCACTATTTTAATGGCTATTAATAAGGTAGTTCTTTAGATAAGTTTATGTGAATCGAACAATGCAATTGAATGATATTGTAGGGTTTTATAATAATATTAAGTGTCATGTAATCATTTTATTTCGTATCTTTGTTCATATTTCCAATAAAAGCATTAGAGTGGTATGAAAGAGACATTTAGAAGATATCCTATCGGAATACAGAATTTTGAGGATTTACGTAATAATGATTGTGTGTATATTGATAAAACTGCATTAATTTATCATTTGACTCATACAAATAAGATTTATTTCCTTAGTCGTCCGCGTCGCTTTGGAAAAAGTCTTCTAGTCTCTACTCTTGAAGCTTATTTTTCCGGAAAGAAAGAGTTGTTCGAAGGATTGGCTATGGAACAGTTAGAGAAAGAATGGACTGTTTATCCTGTGTTGCATATTGATTTTAGTAGAACGAAATACACCACAATCGAAGATTTGCAAGAGCAATTGAATCTTTATCTAAGCGAATGGGAGAGGACTTATGGGAAAAATGAAGAAGAAACGAGCTATGCAGCCCGTTTAACCGGTTTGCTTCAACGAATCTACCAACAGACAGGAAAGCAGGCTGTTGTATTGATTGACGAATATGATGCACCTTTATTGGATAGTAATAGCGACTCTGCTTTACAAGGACAATTGCGAACTGAAATGCGGAAGTTTTTCAGTCCTCTTAAAGCGCAAGGGCAATATCTTCGTTTCTTGTTTCTGACAGGAATCAGCAAGTTCAGTCAGATGAGTATATTTAGTGAGCTGAATAACTTGCAGAATATCAGTATGAGCGATGATTATAGTGCTATTTGTGGTATTACAGAGCAAGAGTTGCTAAGTCAGATGCAACCGGATATTGAGAGGATAGCTCAAGCGAATAATGAAACCTATGAAGAAGCTTGTCGGCATTTGAAACGGCAGTATGACGGTTATCATTTCAGCAAGATTTGTGAAGATATTTACAATCCGTTCAGCCTTTTCAATGCATTTTCGCAAAGAGATTATAAGAGCTTTTGGTTTTCTACCGGCACGCCTACTTTCTTGATTGAAATGTTACAGCGAATGGACTTCAGTCTTACTCTATTGGAAAAGATGGAAGTGAAAGACGAAGATTTTGATAAAGCGACAGAGGTTATTACCGATCCGATTCCTGTACTTTATCAGAGTGGCTATTTGACTATTAAAGGATATGAACCTCTCTTTCGTACATATACATTAGGTTATCCCAACGAAGAAGTTAAGATAGGCTTTATTGAGACTCTGATCCCTTCCTATCTCAATCAACCGACACGTGAAAGTAATTTTTATGTAGTCTCTTTTGTAAGAGACCTGATGAAAGGTGATATTGAGCAGTGCCTTCTTCGTACTCGTTCTTTCTTTTCTTCTATACCTTATGATTTGGAGAATAATCAGGAAAAGCACTATCAGACTATTTTCTATTTGTTATTCCGTTTGATGGGGCAATATGTGGATGTAGAGGTTAAGAATGCTATTGGTAGGGCTGATGTGGTAATCAAGATGCCTGATGCGATTTATGTGTTTGAATTTAAGGTAGACGGAACTCCCGAAGAAGCGTTGGCACAAATTAATAGTAAACAGTATGCCATTCCTTATGAGGTAGAGCATCGCAAGGTTGTTAAAGTTGGAGTGAATTTCGATAGTACAACGCGGACTTTGGGACAGTGGAAGATAGAATATTCTTAGTAGAAAGAAATTGAAGCATATATACTTGAAATCAAACATTTTCTGCTTACCTTTGTTAGCTTGAAACAAGATAACAAGAAAGGAGACGAACTTATGTCAAGTAATTATATTCGTTTCGATTGGGCTATGAAACGTTTATTGCGTAATAAAGCCAATTTTGCAGTTCTTGAGGGCTTTCTAACTACTCTTTTGAATGAAAAGATAATCATTCGGAAGCTTTTAGAGAGTGAAAGCAATCAAGAAGATGAGTTTGATAAGTATAATCGTGTAGATATGCTTGCTGAAAACTCGAAAGGTGAACTTATTCTGATTGAAGTTCAGAATAATAATGAGTATGCTTATTTTCAACGTATGCTGTTTGGTACTTCAAAATTAGTAACCGAGTATATTAATCGTGGAGAAGGTTATGATAAGGTACGTAAAGTATATAGTGTCAATATTGTCTATTTTTCTTTAGGTAGTGGCAAAGATACCGTATATCACGGTAAAACGGAATTCCGGGGAATTCATCAGGGAGATATGCTTGAACTGACTCCTTTTCAAAAACAAACTTTTAAAGTGGATACAGTAAGTCAACTTTATCCTGAATATTATATTTTGAAGGTCAATGATTTTAATCAGGTAGCTAAAAGTCCGTTGGAAGAATGGATCTATTATCTGAATACAGGTGATATTCCTGATAGTGCGACTGCTCCAGGTTTAACAGAAGCCCGTGAACGATTAAAACTTGACAAGATGACTAAAGCAGAGCTTGATGCTTACTATCGCCATTTGGATAATATTGTCATATTAAAAGATAATATATTCACTGAACGTGCTGAAGGTCGTGCAGAAGGACGTGCAGAGGGTCATGCTGAAGGACGTGTGGAAGGTATTAATGAAGGCCGTCTGGAAGAGAAAAGGGAAGCAGCAGGCAATATGAAGACTCTGAATATTCCTCTTGATGTTATTTCGCAAGTCACAGGCTTGTCCATAGAAGAAATAAAGGCGTTGTAATAAACGCCTCTATATAATTGTTAGTAGAGGTTGTGTCAAAACGTTGGCACACCCTCTTTTATATTTTACAGTTCTGCTATATTTTCTTTTGGCTATGCTGCTTTTTCCTCATGCATTTGGCAACAAGTTGCTATATTCCAATTATATCGGGTTATAAATAGTCCCATAAACATATATTTGGCAACTGTAATGAGCCCCTTTCCTTCTTTTATCAGTTTAGCACACATTTTTTTGATATTAAAGGCTATAGCAAAGAAAGCAAAGTCCATTGTAACCTTGTCTTCTCCCACATGCCGGAATCTTCTGTATGCCATGTTGTATTTCATTTGTCCAAACACAGCCTCTGGTTCTATACACCTCCTGCCTCTATGCTTGATACCTTCTTCTGAGAGCAACCTTTCCCGTGCCTGCCGTTTGTATTGATTTAATCGGTGGTTGACTTCTATAATACGGTTCCCCCGAGCTTTAAAACAACTGCCACGCAAAGGGCAACCTTCGCATCTTTTTGCTTTATACCGGGCACTTTCGGTGATGTATCCGCTCGCTGTCTTGTCACGTTTGGTTCCTATACGGTTCATGTGCTGTCCCATAGGACAAACGTAATAATCCTCTTGGGCATTGTAATGGAGACTTTCGGCATGGAACGGGTTGGGAGTATAACGAGGACGCTGTTCTTTATGGAAGTAATTGTACTTGATGAAGGCTTCTATCCCATTCTCCTGCATGAACCGGTAATTTTCTTCCGAACCGTAACCGGAGTCTGCCACACAGATATTCGGTAAACGGTTATAGCGGTACTGGAAAGAGTGGAAAAAAGGTATGAGGGTCAGTGTATCGGTAGGGTTGGGAAACAGACGGAAGTCTGTGATGAATTGGTTTTCAGTACCTATTTGCAGATTATATCCGGGTTTGGTCTGCCCGTTCTTCATGGCATCTTCTTTCATGCGCATGAATGTGGCACCAGGATCGGTCTTGGAATAGGAGTTACGTTCTCCAAGGGTATCAAGGTGATTGTCGTATTCTATCAGCTTGTCACGATACCCTTCAAGTTCCCTGACCTGCTTCTTCTTTTTGCGCAGGGCTTTCTTTTCTTCCTTATCCTTTGTTGCAGGCTGGCGTTCCAGGGCTTCTTTAAGTTCATCCACTATGTCAGAGAGCATGCAGGGAGTAAACTCCACGGATGTGTCTTTTATAGAGTTCTCCTGTACAATGGCTTCATCCACCTGCTCCAAGAGAATACGGATTTTATCCATTAGTCTTGTACGGTTCCGTTCGACTGTCTTGCGCCAGACAAAAGTATATTTGTTGGCTTTGGATTCAATCTTGGTGCCGTCGATATACTCCACATCAAGGCTGATGAAACCTTTATCGGCAAGGACAAGAACCAACTGGGTAAATACATTATTTATTTCCTCCTTTACACGGTTACGAAAACGGTTGATCGTGATAAAATCCGGATGCTCATTACCGGCAAGCCAAATATAATGAATGTCACGAAGGAGGTGCTTCTCTATTTTACGGCAAGAATAGATATTATTCATGTAGGCGTAGATTATCACCTTAAGCATCATTTTAGGATGATAAGGACAACGGCCCGTTTCCTTATAAAGCTTCTTGAAACTCTCAAGATTGAGATTGTCAATAACAGCATTCACGATGCGGACCGGGTCGTTCGCAGCTATGTTTTCATCAATTCTTTGTGGAAAAAGAACGGTTTGGTTGGGAATGTAAGGACGAAAATGTAACTTTGCCATAACGAAAAACTTTATACCTAAAGATACGAAAACTTTGGGTAATAACAAAGCCCGGGCTTGAGAAAGTCTGGGCTTTGCGCATAAAAAAAAGGCTGTGTCAGCGTTTTGACACAACCTCTTTTTTTATATATGGAAGTCTTGAAATGAGAACATACATAAAAATAGGATATTTTATGCGTTTCTCCTGCCTTGAATTTAAGACCAGAGTCTTGTATGCGAATAAATATGTGAGTAATGCGAATCAGTAGTTGAAATCACTAGCTGATTCAGTTAGTTAAATTGTTATTATTCAATTAATTATCTCATTTATTTATTTCTTAATCTCCTTGAAAATCAGTATATTAGAAGAATAAAACCACTCATTATTCTAATTATGATTCCCAAGGAGAAAGAGCTAAAACTTATAAAAATATATATGTATATCTGCGATGTTTATCAGTCTTCACTGAAGTTCTACTGTCAGAGGTTCAGTAATAACGCTACACCGATCTTCACTGATCAGGAGCTGCTTACCGTATATCTGTTCTGCGGAGCGTATCAGCGCTATTTTAGCATCAAAGAGATACATACATTCACCAAAGAATATTTGCTTTCCTGGTTCCCTAACCTTCCCTCTTATCAAACATTCAACTATCGGCTGAACCTGATGAGTGAGGCGATTAATGAACTGGTGAAGCATCTCATTACTTTCTTTAAACCAACAGATTGCGATTCTATGATATCACTTATTGACTCCATGCCCATCATTACTTGTGCAGGAAAGAACAAAACCGGAAAAGTGGCTACTGAAATTGCCACTAAAGGATACTGCTCTACAAAGAACATGTATTATTTCGGGCTCAAACTTCACACCTTAGCTTTCCGCAGGGAAGGAACCATTCCATTCCCCGAAATGATCATCTTATCATCGGCAGAGGAGAATGATCTGACTGTTCTTAAAAGAGAAGCCGCTGATAGTCTTATAAACAGATATATATTTGCGGATAAGATATACTCAGACTTCTCGTTCTGGGGAAACAAACAGCAGGAACAAGGGGTAACCATGATGACTCCCGTTAAAGCAATAAAGGGAGAGGAGCCTATTATTACTCAAAGAGAGAAAGCGGGCAGAGACCTGTTTTCAACTGCAGTATCAAAGGTCAGACAACCGATAGAATCTTTTTTCAACTGGCTGAATGAAAAAACAAATATTCAAAGAGCGATGAAAGTCAGATCTACATCTGGACTTTTAGTACATACGATGGGCAAAATTGCCATCGCATTCATTTATCTAATTTTCTAAAACAAGGAATCAGAGTTCAACTACTGATTCGCATGAGTAATTAGGGATTATGGAAATCCGTGGTGCTTTGTTTTTAGGTTATTTGGATGCTTATTGTTTGCTGCAAAGAGGATATTTGCGGATATTCGTTTGATTATTTGATAAGTACTTTCTTTTTGCTATATTTGATTTGGATGGAATATAGTGTGAAATAGCTGAAAATATACCGATAAATTTGGGTCTCACCGATGAATGTATTGTTCCTCGGTGAGGAAGGAAGCGACGCACACCGGGCAACGAGTCGTTCCTCGGTGAGGAACAAAGCTTAGTTAGCGGTAAATAATTCGTTTTTTATCCCTTATTTATGTAATATTTAGTCTGAAAACGGTATATTCTTGCATTAATTTATGCATTTATTTCTCTCTTTGCTTCATTTTTACTTTAAAATTAAACAGGTAAATCTTAAAAATAGGACAGGTGCTTTTACTATGGGTGAAAAGGTTGATAACTTATTCTCTAACGTCCCTGCTGGAAAATCGCAGGAATATGATTTTTATAATATAGTATTATCTGTCTAACTCGTTGATTAGTGTAAAAAATGTTATCTTTGTGCTCCAAAAGGATATAAAATGAAACACGATGAGAACTAAAAATATTATTCTGTTAGCTGTTATTGCTTGTATTGGTGTAGTTGCATTCTTTTTTGCTTGCAAGTACTCTTATGAATCTAAGCTATCTGCGCTTAAAGAGGAGGCGAAAAAAGCTTTTATTAAGGCATTTAATCAGGAACTGAAAAGTCGGAATGTGGAAGGGGAAGGTCCTTTGATGCTTACTCTTCCGGATGTATCAAATGTGGGATTTACAGAATTACCGGATTCGGTAATCTATGCAGATTCTACAGGTGTATATAAGTTAAAGTTAGATAAGGCAAAACATTACAACAATATAACGACAGATACTAGTGTTCGTTTGCTGCATAGCGTTGCTTTTAAAGAACATCCCATTCAGCCAGATTCATTGAATCTTATTTGGAAAAAGTATTTAAACGAGTCGGGTATCTCAATGGAAGCAGCATTATATGTTTCCGTTGTAGATAGGCTTGGTGATGTGACATCAGCATCTACCTCTTATAGTGAATGGCGTAAGTTCTCAAATTTGGTGTTTATTGTTTCTATAGGCTATGCTTGTGAAATAGAGGTAATGGCTTATCTTCATTATTCCGTTTGGAATATGCTATATATGGAAATCATTTTGGGTTTATTGATATACATCGTTTGTATATATATGATTTACAAATTTATTTTATTTGTTCAAAATAAAATATTTTCTATAAGAAAGAAGGAAGTTATAGAAAAGCCTGTTATAAAAATAGTGAAAGAAATGAATGATAGTTCTTCTATACGTTCTTATAAATTACATGGAGGTTTTATATTTCATGCAGATCAAAAAGTAATAGAGTTTAATGGGCGACAAAAGTATTTGCAGCCACAGCCTAGTAAGCTATTGGAGCTTTTTCTTAGAATGGAAGAAACAGGATATGTTTTAAAAAATAGTGATATTAGTGAGAATTTGTGGTCTGATGGAAGTGCTACAAATGATCGAATTCATAAAGCGGTAGCACGTTTGCGTTCTAACATAAAAGAGTTAGATTCTTCTATTGATATAGAAAAATGTGTAGATGGGTATCAATTGGTTCTATAATCTAAAATTCTTTTAATAGCTATAAACCTCGATGAAATGGCAATTTTTAGATAATTGTAATATCTCTTTAGATTATAATTTATAGTAGGTCAGAAATGGTCAGCCACATTTTATAGCTTCTTTTTGCCAGTTTACTACCTTTGTTCACATATTAATCTTATAACAAAAAGCAATATGAGAAAACTGGTATTCTTCTTATTTTTATGTATAATGGTGTATTTAACGGTAAAACGTCCAGCTAATCACCACGTTTCATTCAATACATTACTCAATTATAATATAGAGGCTTTAGCTGCGGGTGAAGGTACAAATATGTATAAATGTTTGGGATCAGGATCTGTAGATTGTCCGATAGCTCATGCTAAAGTTAAATATGTCTTTGGAGGATACAGCCTTGAGGAATGATATTAAGTATCTGTTTTTTTTCTTTTTATTTCTGATTTCTTGTAGTAAGAAACATAAAGAATATGCGGACAATGTATTTGCTTATTCTGAATTTCCACAAGAAAAAGAGCTAAAAGGAGAAGTCATAGAGCTTGATACAGCCCTGTTACGCTATCCATTTAGGATACGAATTGAAGAAGATAAAGCCATTGTAATGGATTTGCATGGTCTTGATCATTATGGACACTTATTTCAATATCCTAGCTTTCAGTATTTATCTTCTTTTGGCAAGCGTGGTGATTCACCTACGGAAATGTTATCAATGGAGAATTTTCGTTTGCAGGATCGTGGAGTCTGGACATTGGATGCCAATAAAGGCGAATTAACTAGGTTGGACTTTTCTTCATCCGGTGATTCACTGCTTCGTGACGAAACGGTAACATTGGATGAAGATATACTTCGACCACTTGATTTTGCTATATATAATGATACAATGTTTATTATTCCTGACTATTCCGGTGAAAATCGTTTATGTCGAGTTAACTGTAATGGGAGGCTTATAGATAAGATAGGGGTTATTCCGACTATTAATGAAAAAGCATTGAAAAATGCTTGTCCAGCGTTAGCCCAAGCATGGAGGAGCTTCCTTGACTACAATCCTAACAATGGAATATTGGCGGCAGTTACCCAATTGGGAGAAGTCGTTGAAGTTTATAATTTGAAAGATAGTACTCATATTATTTGTATCGGTGAGCACGGTGACCCTGAATTCAAAGTATCAGATGGATATGGTATGCCAACAGGTATTATGGGTTTTAGTGATGTACAAGTAACAGATAGTGCCATTTATACTGTATTTCATGGAACGTCTTTTAAGGAGATAGCAAGACAAAGCGGAAGGTTTCCTGATGGAGGAAAGTATATTTATGTATTTAGTTTGAAAGGAGAACCGTTATGTAAATATGTGCTCGACCATTATATATATGGTATTTGGGTGGATGAAGCTACGAAAACGATAATAGCGACAGATGTAAATAACGATCAGCCAATACTAAAGTTTAACTTTGGCTGAATGAGATAATTAACTTGATTAAAAGGAGCAGAATGATGAGTTTGTTCATCTTGCAGGATTTGCTTACATATCATCTGCTCCTTAACCCCTAAAAAGAAAGGAGGTTATTCCGATACAAACATAAGAATAAAATATTAATGTAGCAAACTATTGCTATTCTGTTGAAAGGATAAATACAGAAGAAATAAAAGTGTTTACTAATATAAAATATTGATATGAGAAAGAAATTCTTAGGTATAGTAGTTGTAGTTATGGTTGTAATAGCTGCAGGTTATAATATTTACATGTTAAAGGGTGGAATGAATCTATCTAATTTGGTTCTTAATAATGTAGAGGCCTTGGCTGATTATGGTGAAACAACCCCTTACGATTGTTATATGGGACATTGTTGTTATGACCCTGCATATGATTGCTTTGGAAGTTCTGACAGGTGGCATTATTGTCCAAATATGAGAAGCTATTGATGTCTAATTAGCTAAGATTATGTCAAAGGTCCTAGATTTAATGGTGTTCATATATGAGACTTTAATATGGAGTTTTTGACATAATCTAAATTTATAATAATATTAATGATGAAACTAGTTATTATAATAACTTTGCTATTAGGTACTTTTAAACTTAATGCTCAAAATTTAGATCAGGTTATTGAGGAGTATATACGTAAAAATAATGTAGTTACAGTATCTGAGAAAGATACAACTTATTATAAAACAGGAAAACCTTATATGAAAAAGTACTCTTCAGGAGTTAAAAGTCTATCAGTCCCTAAAGGTGCTATTCCAATTCCAATGCCTACAGGGACTAATGATGTAAGAGGGAAATTCTATTCTGCTTATGTTAATAATAATGTATGTATGACACTTTATCTTGTACAGTTAGTTAATGGGAAAGAAGTCGTTACAGCAATTAATGGTGGGGAAATAGTAAAAAATAATAGAGCTCGGGTTGATGTATTGTTAGATTATAAAGAGTTTCATAAAGCTACTATTTATTGCTATTTTATGAATGGAGTAGTATTGGGTGCTCCTTTTGCTATGTTAAAAGACTGTGTTGTTAAAATCTGTAACTATACAAAAGGGGATTTAATCTTAGATAAAGATATACCAGCATTATTGATATATGAAGAGGAGAAAGGCTCAATAAAAAGAGAAAAACTAATTGAGAAAATGAGAAACGGGAAGTTTTTATTTTTTGATAAGCAGAAATATGAAGATATTTATAAACAATTAGGTGATTATTGCATCATCTATTATAGACTAACAAAAAATGGAGAAAAATAATAAAAGTATACGTATATTGATGTCTGTATTCTTAGTACTTCTAAGTTCATGTCAAAGTAATGAGAAATATTCAGATGCAGAATGTATATCTTTTTCTGATTTTGGAGAAGTTATTTATTTGAAAGGGGATAGTGTTGCTTTTGATGATATCTTATTGAAACCAGTTAAAATACATTTAGTTGACTCTATTTTAATTATGAAAAATAGGAATACTGAATACGCTTATTATATATTTAACATTTTAACTAAAAAGAAGATAGGTGAACGTGTCTCTTTTGGTATTGGACCTAATGAAATGATTGATCCTCGTTTTATTCCTTCAACAGACGATAATGCTTGGATATTTGATAAAAATAGGAAAATACTGAATATTTGTGATCGTCAGAAGTTTTTGAAAGAGGAAAATTTAGAAATAAATAAAACCATTGAATTTGAAGATTTTTGTGACAATATAGTCTTTATTCCTTCCAAAGGTTTCATAGCTTCAGTTTTTAAATTGAACAATAAAAGATTTGGATTATTTAATTTAGAAGGGGATACAATTTGTTACAAAGGTGAATACCCTACTCTTTCTAGCTTGCAAACGAATATTGAGCAGGTAGAAGGATTTATAAATGAATTTACAGCTAATGTAGAGGAAGATAGAGTTTTTGTTTCATATAAAAGAACGGATTTAATTGAATGTTATGATACTGATATGAATCTTATAAAAAGAATCCATGGACCTGAACATTTCTTTCCTGAAGTTCATCAAGTCGGTGATCGAATAAGAACGAATAAAGGGACTGAGAGAGATGCTTATTCGTTTCCATTATCAGTAGGAAAGAAAGTATTTGTTCTTTATTCAGGGAAAGTCTTTAATCCAAGAAATCATGATTATTTGAAAGATAAAATTCTTGTTTTTGATTGGAATGGAAATCCGCAACAGTGTTATCAATTAGATATTCCTATTTTTGATTTTGCTGTAGATGAAAAGTCCAGAATAATTTATGGACTAACAGATAAGCCGGAGAGTCATATTATACAATTTAAATTTTAATATTTATGAGGAATTCATTGATTGTAATATGTATTATAATATGGACTTCTTGCCAAAATGTAGAAAGAACTTATCTTGTGAATACAGTAAAAGAGTGGGAGGGAAAGAAAATTAAATTTCCAACAGAATCTGTTTTTACACAGTATATGTGTGATACGATGAAATATGATACAGATTCGGATTTCAAATTAATGATTTATGTAGACTCTACTGGATGTACTAGTTGTAAACTACAATTACATAAATGGAAAAGCTTCTTGAATGAAATGGATTCTGTTACTAATGATAAGATTGCTCTTCTTTTCTATGTATGTCCTAAAGATAAGAGGGAATTTGAGCATATATTGAAACGTGATAAATTTGATTATCCAATATGTGTTGATGAATACGATTCTCTTAACATTATGAATAACTTTTCTTCAGATCCCAGATTTCAAGTGTTTTTATTGGATAAGGAGAATAGGGTAATTGTCGTTGGCAATCCTATTCTTAATCCGAAGATTAAAGATTTATATTGTAACATACTTTTTGGTGCAAATATTAGAGGGATGAATCAAATACCTCAAACACAAATAACTGTTACCGAGCAAATAATAAATATGGGGAATTTTTCATGGAAAGATAGTCAGCAAAAAGATTTGATAATGAGAAATGTTGGTCATTTTCCATTGGTTATAAATGAGGTATTGACCTCTTGTGGATGTATGACAGTTGAATATCTCAAAGAACCTGTCCAACCAGGTAAGAGCTTGAATTTGAAAATAAAATATCAAGCAGATCATCCTGAACATTTCAATAAAACGATAACAGTGCATTGTAATGCAGAAGGCTCTCCATTCCATTTGAAAATTAGTGGAAATGCAAAATGAGTAAATAAAAAGAGGTTTGATGAAGTATTTAGGATATATTCAATTTATAGTTTTTGTACTACTTATTTGGCTAGGATGGCAAATGATAGATAGGATTACATTCAGAGAAGAAATGAAAACTCCTCTCGGAGCTGCTTTGCAATCTGCTAAAAACAACAGGAAAGAATTGGAAAAAGTACTCCGTCATTATCAAAAGAATCCTACTGATAGCTTAAAATATAAAGCAGCTTGCTTTCTGATAGAAAATATGCCTTTTTATACCTATTCCTATGGAGAACAATTAGAGAATTATAAGTCTTATTATGCTTGGCTAAAAGTACGTAAGAGTAAAACAGCGCAACAAATTTCGGATTCAGTCAAGAAAGTTTTCGGTCCAATGAAAGAACCCAAGAAGAAATGTGATATTATGGAAATAGATTCTGCTTATTTATGTCATAATATTGATTGGGCGTTTAAGGTTTGGCAGGAGCAACCGTGGGGAAAGAATATTCCATTTGAAACATTTTGTGAATACTTGTTGTCTTATCGAATCGGTGATGAACCATTAGCTTATTGGCGTGAGACATATTATGAAAAATACAACTCACTGCTGGATTCATTGCGCATGTCCAGTACCTTAGATAAGGAGGATCCATTAGTGGCAGCCAGATACTTAATGGCCAGACTACCAGATAAAAAAACGTTTTATACTTCTATAGCTCCTTTTTCTTTCGGACATATCGGACCTGAATTCGTACAGTATCAAGTCGGAAGCTGTAAAGAATTGACTGATTTTCAAATATATTTATTCCGCGCTTTAGGCATTCCTTGTGCAATAGATTACCTACCTGCACGTAATGATACGAATGCTGGTCATTTTTGGGTAATAGTCTGGGATAAAAATGGAGAAGGATATATGTCTGACTTTATGACATATTTAACGCGTGTTCGCAAATGTGCTTTGTATCGGCAGGGAGGAGCAGCCAAGATGTATAGATACACATTTAGTGTGAACAGAGAACTACATGAACAGATGGCACAATATGGAGAGGAGGTGCATCCGTTTTGGCATATTCCTAAGTTTAAGGACGTAACTTTTGATTATGCATATTCATATCAAAAGAATCTGACCATTCCTTTGGAAAAACAATATAAAGATAAGAGGGATGGAAAGATTGCTTATTTATGTGCTAGTAATAGAGATCGTTGGAATCCGATTGATTGGACAGAATACGATGCCGGTCATTTGGCTTTTCGATATGTTCGTAAAGGGGCAGTTTTAAGAGTTGCCACTTATGAAAATGGGTCATTACATTTCTTGACTGATCCTTTTTATCTAGATAAAGAAACTAACTCCCCTCACTATTATTCCGTCGGGAAAAAGACGCAAGATATGGTTTTGTATGCTAAGTTTAATCTTAAAGAAGAAAGTAGTTTTAGAAACAGAATGATAGGGGGTGTTTTTACCGGGAGCAGTCGTTCGGATTTCTTGGATGAAGATACATTGTTTATTATACAAAGTAAACCTGCTCGTTTGAATACTGCTGTAAAATGCTGGTCTGATAAAGAATACCGCTATCTTAGATATATCGGTCGACCTAAAGCCCATTGTAATGTTTCAGAAGTTGCCTTTTATGAAAAGAATGATACTGTTGCTTTAACGGGAAAGATAATAGGAACTCCCGAACACGAAAAAAAGAATGAGGATCATGATTATACCAATGTCTTTGACGGGAAAACATGGACTTCTTTTGATTATTCCAAACCCACCGGTGGATGGGCGGGATTGGATTTAGGAAGAGAAGTAAAAGTCGATCGTATAGTTTATACTCCGCGCAACAGGGATAATTATGTTCGACCTGGTGATGTATATGAATTATTCTACTGTGATAGAGACTGGCAATCTGCCGGGACAATCAAGGCGACTGCCGATTCACTGGTGTTTCGGAATATTCCGGAAAATGCATTATTACTTTTACGAAACCATACTCGTGGAAAGGATGAAAGAATTTTTGTTTATGAAAATGGAGAACAACAATGGAGGTAAGGTTTAATATCAGACAAGTTGTAATGTGGAGGATAGTTTTATTTTCAGGAATTATCTCCTTGATATGTGCTTGTTCTTATTCCGGTAAGAAGGTGTGTCCTCCTTTTGATATTTCTTTCTCCGGACATACGTTGTTGGCTATAGCTCCCGGTTTTACCATAAAGGCAACAGAAGATACTTTAAATAAAACCTATCCGTGCTTAAGAACGGGGAAAATATTTCCGATGGCGGGTATTTTAAAGGTGGATGGTAAATCTTACCGTTTTTTAGGAGGAGATTCGTTACGTATATCCTCTCTAGCCCCTCTTTCAAACGAGAACCTGGGATGGCAGGGAAAATATTCTTATTTATTTCCGGGCAGAGGATGGGAACAAAGGGAGTATAATGATTCTTTGTGGAATAAGGGTAAAGGTGCCTTCGGTTCGGAAAATGGGAAGTTTCAAGCCCATACAGTATGGGGAGCGAAAAATATATATGTTCGCAGGCACATTACCATTGCTAACAAAGATACTTTAAAAGAACGCAAAGTCTATCTCCGTTATATTTATGATGATCAAATAAAGCTTTATTGTAATGGAGAATATTTGTTAGGGGAAGAAACATTTCTTCCTCAAACGGGATGTTATCGTTTAACGGATGAAACAGTAGCTCAAATTATTAATGGTGATAATGTTATGGCAGCTTATGGGGGTAATACGGAAGGTACTGCTTTTTTGGATTTTGGTTTATATGTGGAAAATAAGACTTATGCTGATGTGAAACCTGCAATATTGAAACAAATGAATATGCAGGCTACACAGACTCATTACGTTTTTCAATGTGGAGATGTGGAGCTTCTGATTGATTTTGTTTCACCTTCCTTGTCGGAGAAATGGGATATGACAGGATGGCCTGTAGGTTTTCTTTCTTATCAGATTCAGGCAGAAGATGAAAAGGAGCATACAGTGGAAATTCTGTTTGATGTAGATATGGAGTGGTTATTGGGTAGGAGCAAGGTGGATAGTTGGTGTGAACAGAATTGGCGTTTTGCCAAGTCCGACAGTTTATATTTAGCTATGGAGGCGAATGAATCAACTTTCTCTAGTGAGGATGGTCATGTTATTTTATCTCAAAAGTTAAGCGCAAAGAATGAGGATAAAGGTGTATTGCTAATAGGGTATGAGGAAGGGCAGACTTTACAATATGGGGGTGAAAGTTTGTTCCCTCTTTGGAAGAAAAATAGAACAGGCGAAATAAAAGAATTAATGAAATCTGTTGGGGATAGATGGCAGGAACTTAAAGAAGAATGTGATAAACAGGATTGTCAGTGGAGTGCCAGAGCTTTTCAAGTAGGTGGTGAAACATTTGCAGGACAGATGCTTCCTTCTTATCGTAATTTTATATCTTCCCATAGATTTGTGTTATCATCAGAGAATAAAATATTTTGCTTTGGAGATACTTTAGGTAATATCAGGGAGGCTTATGAGAGTTTTTCTACTTTGCTCTATTTTAATCGTATCGACTGGATGAAAAGCATATTGGATCCTATATTTGAATATTGTGAAGATAATCATTGGCTAAAGAGATATCCGCCTTATGATATAGGTTTGTACCCTATTATTAATAAGCAGGTAAAATTGGATGATAATGCGGTGGCGGTAGCTGCTGATATGTTGATGATGACTGCTGTGATTGTAGAAGTGGAACAGGATTTCGGTTATGCTGATGCGCATTGGAATCTGTTGTGTTTATGGGCAGATTATTTGCGGGAGAAGATGAAGAAAGAAGTTTATCCCTGTGAAGGGTTGTTGAATGAGGATGATGAACGTGTGAAATGCGTGTTGGGGCTTATGGCTTATCGTAAACTAATTCAACTGAAAGAAAGCGTATGAGCAAAGTGAGGAAAATCTTGGCAATATTAGAGAATCTGGCGTTTTTCGTATTCTGCATGGTGCTCATTCTCTTTTTGGTACAACTATTTTGTTTTACCTCGTTTAAAATACCTTCGGATTCTATGGAACCGGTACTAAAGGATGGAGATCGGATACTGGTTAATAAGATGATAAAGGGAGCTAGGTTATTTAATGTGTTTGCTGCTTTAGATAATGAAGACGTTATTGTTCATCGAATGCCCGGATGGGGAAACTTTAAGAGAAATGATATACTGGTTTTTAATTTTCCTTATCAGCAAAATCGTTGGGATAGTATTCGAATGGACGTGATGCAGTATTATGTGAAGCGGTGTATCGCTCTGCCTGGAGACACATTGGAAATCAGAGGCGGATTTTATAAGGTACGAGGTTGCAATGAACAGGTGGGGAATTATTAGGCCCAACAGTATATTGCAAATTTGCAGCATCCGAAGCAGCATGGGATTGTTTTTGGCACATTTCCATATAATAAACAACTTAAGTGGAATATTCGTGAATTCGGACCATTGCCTGTTCCACAGAAAGGACAAGTGGTAGAAATGGACCGCACGACTTATCATTTATACAAGCAATTGATAGTTTGGGAACAAAAGAAGAAACTGCGTCTGAAAGACGGACAGGTGTTATTGGGAGACAGTCTGATTTCTCGGTATCGTTTTAAAAAGAACTATTATTTTGTGTCTGGTGATAATATGGCTAATTCGCAGGATTCAAGGTATTGGGGGATGCTGCCGGAAGAATATATTGTAGGCAAGGCAACCCGTATATGGTATTCAGAAGACAAATTTACGGATAAACCTCGTTGGGATAGGATCATGAAGAAAATCAAATAAGGAATGAAAGTCAAGTTGGAATTGAAGCAAATAACGAAAGAGAATATGGCGGCTGTAATAACTATTACAGGAGTTGCGGCAATTTTGTGCGTAGTAGCTTTTTCTACTCCAAATGACATCCTTGTTGGCGAAATGGCATATCAAAAACTATGGTTGGGACGTATGGCCGTTGTTTTTGTCATTTGTTGTCTGCTTTCTTTTTGCTTGAATAGAAAACAAAATCTGTCTTTTCCGTCAATAGTGACGTGGGTATTGATTGTGTTGGGAGGGATTGAGGCGATATGGGGATTGAGGCAGATATATGGTTTTGCTGTTTCTAATCACTCCTTATATGCACTTACGGGATCCTTCTATAATCCGGGACCTTACTCGGGATATTTGGCAATGATATTTCCGCTTTGCCTACATGAATGGCTCAATTTGAAAGAAAAGACGGAACGTACATGGATAGAACTGGGAAAGTATTACATGGCATTAGGAGTGATGCTGTTGATTCTTTGTGTACTACCTGCCGGAATGAGTCGTTCGGCTTGGATTGCTGCCGCAGTATCGGGCGCATGGGTGTATGGAATGCACGTCTCATGGGGAAGTAGACTGAAGACGATTAGAAAGAGATATAAGAAAAAAGTAGTGTTGGCTTGTATCGCAGGAGGCATTATATTCATAATGATTGTTTACTCACTTTTTCAGTTAAAAGCAACTTCTGCCAACGGACGCCTGTTCATGTGGAAAATCAGTACTCTTGCTATCGCTGAAAGTCCTGTTGTAGGACATGGAATAGGGAATTTTATTTCAGTCTATGGCAGGACACAAGAGAGATATTTTGCAAACGAAGAGTATTCGGAAACGGAAGAATTGGTGGCAGGTAGTCCGGAATATGCTTTTAATGAATATCTTCAAATAGCAATAGAGTATGGAATCCCTTTTTTATTTGTCGTTTTACTAGTAATTGCATTTTGTCTCTGGGAAGGGAGTAGTGAAGGACGAACAGGCATTTGCGGTGGTGTAATTTCTGTTTTAGTATTTGCTTTTTCTTCTTATCCGATGCAGATTCCCGGATTTGCTGTGACGTTCTATTTTCTGCTGGCTGCTTGTGTTATTGGACGTTCGAAAATAATGTTATTACTTTTTATTTCGATGATAGCATTATTGGGAACCTATTATTGGAAAAACAATCAATATGTTGTATGTAAGGATTGGTATCGCAGTAAAATGCTTTATAATATAGGGGGATATCAGTCGGCTAAAGAAGAATATGAAAAGTTATATCCTGACTTAAAGAATCAGGGAGCATTTCTTTTTGAGTACGGGTATTGTTTGCATAAATTAAAACAATATGATAGTTCGACTATAGTTCTGGAAGAGGCAATGAAGCACAGTTGCGACCCAATGATCTTAAATATTATAGGTAAGAACTATCAGGCAGTAGGAAAGTATAAGAAAGCGGAAGAGAGTCTGATTCGATCTACGCATCGACTTCCGGGACGAATTTATCCATATTATCTTCTGGCCAAGCTGTATGCGGAGTCGGAATACCAACAACCTGAAAAATTAAAGCGTATGGTTGAGGTTGTACTGACAAAAGAACCGAAGGTGCAATCGACGGCTGTAAAAGAAATGAGAGAGGAAGTAAAGAAATTATTGAAACAAATAAACTGATAAATATGATGAAACACAATGGTACATGGTTATTGTCATGTCTGGCATTAGGAATGCTGATAACATCTTGTTCTAACAAAAAGAGCGATGTGAATAAACAGGAACAAGGTGTTTCCACTGTTCTTCCTGATGCTAAGAATGAAGTCACTACTCAAATTCTAAAGAGCCGTAATTTTCATCACGAATTAGTCAGTAACGGTAAAGTAAGTGCTCTCGGACAGGCTGATCTTCGTTTTGAGACAAGTGAAGTGATCGCCCGTATCTATGTGAAGAATGGCGAACATGTACATAAAGGGCAGAAATTAGCTGAACTGGATAAATTTCGCTTGGAGCAGAAGCTATCCCAAGCGGAAGATGCTTTATTGAAAGCCGAATTGGAACTGAAAGATGTATTGATCGGACAGGGATATACCTCCGAAGATTTCAGCAAAGTGCCTGTGGAAACAATGAGACTTGCGAAAGTGAAGAGTGGATATGAGCAGTCGAGATCTCAATATGAATTGATGAAAAGAGAAACAGAACATGCTACACTGGTTGCTCCTTTCGATGGAATAGTGGCTAATCTGTTTTCTAAACCATATAATTTAGCTAATACTTCCGAGGTGTTTTGTACGGTTATTGATACCCGTGGGATGGAAGCTGATTTTACAGTGTTGGAGAATGAGTTGGCTTTTATTAAAACAGGTGATAAGGTGATGATTACTCCTTATGCCGGAGGAGATTCGTTTGAAGGCAGCGTATCTGAAATCAATCCATTGGTAGATTCGAACGGAATGGTAAAGGTGAAGGCTGTAGTAAACGGACAAGGAAAACTGTTCAGTGGTATGAATGTAAGGGTAAGTGTTAGAAGAAGTTTAGGGCAACAATTGGTCATTCCTAAAACGGCTGTTGTGTTACGCTCCGGTAAGCAAGTGGTATTTACTTTACAAGAAGGCAAGGCTATGTGGAATTATGTGCATACAGGATTGGAAAATGCAACGGAATATGTTGTTTCGGATAAATCACAGAAAGGGATTGAAGAGGGGTTACTGGAGGGAGATACGATTATTGTGACCGGAAATCTGAATCTGGCACATGAAGCGGCAGTAAATGTAAGATAATCTGTGCCAAAATCGAGTAATTATGATAAAATTTTTAATCCAGCGTCCTATTGCCGTATTGATGGCTTTTACTGCCTGTTTTATAATCGGGCTGGTGACATATAATACTTTGCCTATATCATTGCTTCCGGATATTGCCATTCCGGAGATAACGATACAGGTGTCTGCCGCCAATACCTCTGCCCGTGAACTGGAAAACACGATTGTGAAACCTTTACGGGGACAACTGATTCAGGTGTCTACATTGAAAGATATTCATAGTGAATCGAGAGACGGAGGAGGTATGATCCGTCTCTCTTTTGATTTCGGTACTAATACGGATCTTGCCTTTATAGAGGTCAATGAAAAGATAGACGCTACAATGAATTATCTTCCCAAGGATACTGAACGCCCGAAAGTTATTAAGGCAAGCGCAACGGATATACCCGTGTTTTACCTGAATCTGACCTTAAAGAATGATAGTGCTTATAGTACGATAGGTCAGCACTCTTTCCTTGATTTGTGTGAATTTGCCGAATCGGTGATTAAGCGCAGGATAGAACAGCTTGAAGAAGTGGCTATGGTAGACGTGACCGGATTGGTGGAGCGTCAGGTACAGATTGTACCCGATGAGGATAAACTGGCTATGATGGGGTTTTCCATTGAAGATATTGAATCGGCTTTGGCTGCCAATAATGTGGAGCCGGGTAGTATGACAGTACGCGACGGATACTATGAATATAATATAAAATTCTCCACTCTGTTGCGTACCGCGGAAGATGTGGAAAATATATACCTGCGTAAGGGAGACCGCATTGTCCAACTAAAGGACTTCTGCAAAGTTTCTATCGTGCCCGTAAAAGAAAAAGGTATATCTGTATCGAACGGGAAAAGGGCGGTGACGCTGGCTGTTATCAAGCAGGCGGACGAGAATATGGATAAGATGAAGCAGTCTCTGGTAAGGACGATGGAGCATTTTAGACAGGTGTATCCTGATATTGATTTTAGTATTAGTCGCAACCAAACGGAATTGTTGGATTACACAATTTCAAACCTGCAACAGAATCTTTCTTTAGGATTCCTTTTTATCTGCCTGGTAGCCGTCCTGTTTCTGGGAGATGTGAAATCTCCGTTGGTGATCGGACTTAGTATGGTAGTTTCTATCGTGATTAGTTTTGTTTTCTTCTATCTGTGTAATATGTCACTGAATATCATTTCCCTTGCCGGATTGATTTTGGCTTTAGGAATGATGATTGACAGCTCGATTATCGTGACCGAAAATATATCCCAATATCGGGAGCGGGGCTATTCATTGCGTCGTGCCTGTATAACAGGAACTAGTGAAGTGGTGACACCCATGTTGAGTTCTTCCCTGACTACCATTGCCGTGTTTGCTCCTTTGATTTTTATGAGTGGTATTGCCGGAGCTATCTTCTATGATCAGGCTTTTTCGGTTACAGTGGGATTGATGGTTTCGTATTTTACCGGTATTATGCTTCTTCCGGTGCTTTATCTGTTGGTCTATCGGACAGGTATTCATACACGGAAATGGAAATGGCTTTCTTTTAAATTCAATAACCCGATAAAGGATCACACATTGGATCGTTTTTATGATGCCGGTGTAGATTGGGTGTTTCGTCACAAAACGTTTAGTGTATTGTTTTGTGTTGTCTCCATCCCGCTTTGTGTATTCTTCTTTTTCTTTATCGATAAGCAACGGATGCCTGATATAGAAGAGAATGAATTGATTGCCCGAATCGAGTGGAATGAGAATATTCATGTGGATGAAAACAGGCGGCGTGTGGATGAGCTTTTTAGGGATTTAAAAGAACAGGTATTGGAGCACACGGCATCTGTTGGCAGGCAGGATTTTCTTCTGAATCGTGAAAGGGAACTTTCTTCTTCCGAAGCGGAACTTTATTTCCGAACGGAAACATCAGAAACAATCATTCCTTTGCAGCAGGAGATATACCATAAACTGAAAGAACGTTATCCACTTTCCGTTATTTCTTTCTCTCCACCGGAGACTGTATTTGAGAAACTCTTTGTCACGGGAGAACCGGATATCATAGCTGAATTTTACACCCGTAATAAGGCAAAAGCACCGGAAGCGGAAACGATCCGGAATGTGGAGCTGGAGTTAGCCCGTAGGACGGGAATTGCTCCTACAGGCATTGCCTTTGAGAACCAACTGAACCTAAGTATCAATAAGGAGAAACTATTGCTTTACCGTGTTGCTTACAATGAACTTTATAGAGTCTTGAAAACAGCTTTCCGAGAAAATAGTGTGACTATGTTGCATTCTTACCAGCAATATCTTCCGATCAACGTTGCGGGCAGTGAGAAGACGGTGAATGAAATATTACAGGAAGCACTAATACAGACTGAACCGGACAATAGAGGAAACAGAGAGTACATTCCACTCCGGGAACTGGTGACGGTTACTCCTGCCGAGGACTTGAAGAGTATTACTGCCGGACGTAACGGGGAATATGTTCCTTTTGATTTTTATGGCGTACAGGACGGAAACAAACTGATAAAGGAGGTGAAACAAACGGCAGAAGATATGAAAGACTGGGATACTGGATTCTCCGGCAGTTTCTTTTCTAACAGTGAGATGTTGGATGAACTGGTGGTGATTTTATTTATTTCGCTGTTATTGATGTATTTTATTCTTGCCGCACAGTTTGAAAGCTTTTTGCAGCCTTTGCTTGTTTTGGCGGAGATACCGATTGACCTCGCATTTGCACTGCTTTTACTCTGGATTTGCGGATATACGCTGAATTTGATGTCTGCTATCGGGTTGATCGTTACCTGCGGTATTGTAATCAATGACTCTATTCTGAAGCTGGATGCTATCAATGAATTGCGTAAAGCGGGTGTTCCGTTATTAGAAGCGATACATGAAGCTGGCCGCAGGCGTTTGCGACCGATTATCATGACTTCGCTGACTACTATCTTCGCAATGGTGCCACTGCTTTTTTCTTCGGATATGGGTTCGGAGTTACAAAAACCGTTGTCTATTGCTATGATAGGAACAATGTCGATTGGTACGGCGGTGAGCTTATTTATTATACCGTTACTTTACTGGTTCATTTACCGTAACAAGAAAATAAGTAACAGCTAGAAAGTAATAACTAATAGTTCTAAAATGAAAGTTATGAATAGATTAAAGAAAAGAATTCCTGTCTTCCTCTGTGTCTTCTGTATGTTTGGTGGTGAATCTTCACTTTGGGCACAGAAACACCTGGTATTGGATTTGAACAGGACAATTTCTCTTGCTAACGATAGTTCGCTGGAATCATTCCGTACGCAGAATATGTATTTATCCGGTTATTGGGAGTATAGGACTTTTCGGGCAAATCGGTTGCCTAGCTTGACGCTGGATCTTACTCCGGCACAATATAACCGGGATATTACGAAACGATACGATTCGGGACAGGATTTGGATGTATACCGTACGCAACAATCTTACTATGCTTATGGAGGATTGAGTGTAAAACAGAACTTTGATTTAACCGGAGGTACTTTTTATCTGGAATCGAATCTTGCCTATATGCGTAACTTCGGAAGTAACAGTGCTACGCAGCTTACGAGTGTTCCCATACGAATCGGATATTCGCAAAGTCTGGTAGGATATAACTCCTTCAAATGGGAACGGAAGATAGAACCGTTGAAGTATGAGCGTGTGAAAAAGGAATTTCTCTATAATGTGGAAAAGGTGTCGGAAACGGCTACGAATTATTTCTTCTCTTTGGCTATGGCGCAGGCAGAATATAATCTTGCTAAAGAAAACTTGGCTTCTACGGATACATTGTATCGTATCGGGCAACAGCGTCACCGAATTGCAGCTATCTCACAGGCTGATTTGTTGACATTGAAACTGGATCGTGTGAATGCGCAGAATACATTGCAGAATAAAGCAAGTGACCTGAAACGGGCTATGTTTTCACTGGCTTCTTTTCTCAATCTGGATAAGAATACGCAAATCAAACTGGAACTTCCTTCTCGTCCGGAGATGGTGGATATTCCGGTAGATGAGGCTTTGAGGTGGGGCAGGAATAATAACCCGCAATTGTTGGAACTGAAACAGAATGTACTTGAAGCGGAACGGAATGTGGATAAGACAAAGAAAGAATCTCGCTTTAACGCAAGTGTGAATGCCAGTATCGGTTTTAATCAGGTAGCGGATAACTTTGGAGATGTGTATCATAAACCGATGCAGCAGGATTTGGTGGCAGTCAGTGTTTCTATTCCGTTATTGGACTGGGGTGTTCGTAAGGGTAAGTATAATATGGCAAAAAATAATCTGAATGTAGTGAAGATCTCGGCACGTCAGGACGAGATAAGCATCGAGGAGGAAGTGATTATGACGGTAAGTGATTTTAATATCCAGCAGCAATTGATAGCCAGTGCGGAAGAAGCGTTGGATCTGTCTATACTTGCTTATAATGAGACAAAACAGCGCTTCATTATCGGCAAGGCGGATATTAATAGCTTGACTCTTTCTCTCAACAGGCAGCAACAGGCACAACGTAATTTTATCTCTGCCTTGCAGAACTACTGGCTGAATTATTATAAGATACGCCGGCTTACTTTATTTGATTTTGCAGCGAAGCTTTCACTTTCGGACAGGTTTGATTTTAATGGAGGAAAGTTGGTTAAATGATAATTTTGCGGAGTGCCCTGAAAAGGCTTAATTATATAGCGTAGGGCAACGCCCTACGTAAAAACGACAATCTGAATTTGCGCCCTGAAAGGGCATAATTGTATACAGTTCCGCCCTTTCAGGGCTTGTGGCTGGTGTGCTTTTTTCGTAGGGCGTTGCCCTACGCTATATAATTAAGCCCTTTCAGGGCACCCCAATAAATATATAATTGTAAGGCTTTCAGCCTAACTGCAAAAGTCCCATTTAACCGCTAAATTCCCATTTATATAAATATTGATAATGCTAAATATGGATTCTGAAATAGTAAAATCTCTTAAGGCTTCTGCTTTCACATTGATTGTGGCTTTTGTCTGTGTGGCATTGGTTGGGCTGGCGCTCATTCCATTGTTGCCTGTCAAACTGAATCCGTCGCGGACCTTGCCCGGTTTCACGGTGAGATTCAGTATGCCCGGTACTTCAGCACGTGTGGTGGAAATGACGGCTACCAGTAAGTTAGAGGCAATGCTTGCCCGTGTGAAGGGTATTCGAGGGATTTCTTCCACTTCAGGAAACGGATGGGGAAGTGTCAGTGTGAATTTGGATAAACATGTGGATGCAGCGGTTGCCCGCTTTGAAGCTTCTACTATTATTCGTCAGACGTGGCCGGAATTACCGGATGGGGTGAGCTATCCGTATATTCAGATGCACAGTCCGGGGCAGAGTAATCAGGGGCCTTTTATGGCATTTACGATCAATGCACCCGCTACTCTTTTCTTAATTCAGCAGTATGCGGAAGAACATATAAAAACGCGTCTTGCACAGATTCCGGGAATTTATAAAATCAATCTTAGCGGAGCTACTCCGATGGAATGGCGATTGGAGTATGATTCGGAACAATTGCGTGCGCTTGGAATAAGTACGGATGATATTCGCCAGGCTGTCCGGTTGCATTATCAAAAAGAATTTTTGGGTACTTATGATGTAGAACAGGGTGCTTCGGGCAGACAGTGGATACGTTTGGCATTGGTTCCCGAGCAGGAGGGCAGAGAGTTTAATGCGGAGCGGATAAAGGTAAAAATGAAAGATGGTAAAATCATAGGTCTGAATGAGCTGGTGAAGGTTTCCCGTATGGAGGAGCAGCCACAAAATTATTATCGGATTAATGGGCTGAATTCAATTTATCTGTCGATTGTTGCAGAGGAAACAGCAAATCAATTGGCATTGAGTGAAAAGGTAAAAGCATTTATGGATGATAACCAGCTATTACTTCCGGCAGGATATGAGATTCACACCAGTTACGACGCAACGGAATTTATTCAGGAAGAACTGGGGAAAATTTATTTGCGTACGGGAATGACTGTAGCGATTTTGCTCCTGTTTGTATTGTTGATCACCTTTAGTCCTAAATATCTTTTTTTGATTGTAATCAGTCTGGCTGTTAATATGGCAATAGCTGTCATTCTTTATTATGCGTTCGGATTGGAAATGCAATTGTATTCTTTGGCGGGTATTACGGTTTCATTAAATTTGGTGATAGATAATACAATTGTAATGAGCGATCATTATTTGCGGCGTAGAGATCGGAAAGCGTTTATGTCCATTCTTGCAGCCACATTGACCACGATGGGAGCTTTGGTTATCATCTTTTTTCTGGATGAGAAGATACGTCTTAATTTACAGGATTTTGCTGCCGTAGTGATTATAAATCTGGGAGTATCACTGCTGGTTGCTTTATTTTTTGTTCCTTCTCTAATTGATAAAATAGGATTGAAACGAAGAAAGAAATCTTCTCTTTCAATCGTTAAATGGAAGATTGGGGAGGTGCGTTTCTTTGTGTGGATACGTTCAAGAATGCGTCGGCTTCCGGTTTATTTCAGTCGTTGTTACAGGTGGCTGATACAAATACTTTGCCGTTGGAGGGTGGCGGTATGTATTTTGTTATTGTTGGTATTCGGACTACCGGTATTTCTATTGCCGGAAAAGATGAAAGGTGATGATAGATGGGCGAAAACTTATAATCAAACGTTGGGGACCACTACTTATAAGGAAAAGGTGAAACCGATAGTAGATAAGGTGTTGGGAGGTACTTTAAGGTTATTTGTGCAAAAGGTATATGAAGGGAGTTACTTTTCACGTAATGAAGAGGTAGTGCTTCACGCCAATGCTAATTTGCCGAATGGAAGTACACTTGAGCAAATGAATACACTGGTTAAGAGGATGGAAACTTATTTGAGCGAATTTAAAGAGATAAAACAGTTCCAGACATCTGTAGAAAGTGCCCGCAGGTCATCTATCCACATCTATTTTTCGAAAGAACATCAGAAAAGCGGTTTTCCCTATACGTTGAAAGCGAATATGATTAGCAAGGCGCTTCAACTGGGAGGTGGAAATTGGACTATATATGGTTTGCAGGATCAGGGGTTCAGTAATGATGTACGTGAGAATGCGGGTTCTTTCCGGGTGAAAATGTATGGATATAATTACGATGCACTGTATGATTGGGTTGAAAAATTAAAAGCAAAGTTATTGTCTCACCGCCGGATTCGGGAAGTGACGATCGGATCTGATTTCTCCTGGTGGAAAGATGATTATATGGAATTCTACTTTAATCTGAATAAACAGCGGATGGCAGAGGAGGGGATTGGAGCCGGAAGGTTATTTTCTGCTATTCACCCGATATATGGGCGAAATATGGAAATAGGTTCGGTAATGGCGGAAGAGGGGACGGAAAAGATAAAACTTTCTTCGTGTCAGTCGGAAGATAGGGATGTGTGGGCAATGCAGTTTTATCCTTTTCAAATAGGAGAGAGGGAATATAAGCTTTCTGAATTGGCAACTGTGGAAAAAGGACAGATGCCACAGGAAGTGGCTAAGGAGAATCAACAGTATCGGCTGTGTTTGCAATATGAGTATATCGGTTCTTCGGAACAGGGAAATAAACTATTGAAAAAAGATCTGGAAGAGTTTAATGAGATTCTTCCGATGGGATATACTGCCAAATCGGAAGATAATAACTGGTCGTGGGGAGGAAAGGATAATAAACAATATCGTCTGCTTTTGATTGTGATTGCTATTATTTTCTTTATTACGAGTATCCTGTTCAATTCTTTGAAACAGCCGCTGGCCATTCTCTTTGTGATCCCAGTATCTTATATCGGTGTGTTTCTGACATTCTATTGGTTCAAACTGAATTTTGACCAGGGAGGATTTGCTTCTTTTGTTTTGCTTTGTGGTATTACGGTTAATGCGAGCATTTATATCTTGAATGAATATAATTCCGTTCGTAAACGTTTCCCGCGTCTATCACCGCTTCGGGCTTATGTGAAAGCTTGGAACACTAAAGTGATTCCTATTTTCCTAACAGTGACTTCTACCATTCTGGGATTCGTTCCTTTTATGGTAGGCATGGAAAAAGAAGGCTTCTGGTTTCCATTGGCGGCAGGTACTATCGGGGGATTGATAATGTCTGTAATCGGAGTGTTTATTTTCCTGCCAGTGTTTACATTGAAAAAGAAGTGTTTGGTGAAACCTAAAGCTATGCTTTAGCAACTGTAAAGCGTAGCTTTATCCTATCTAAAGCTACGCTTTATAAATCTTACCAATTGTTCCCTGCATTACTGTTACCGATAAGCATCTCCACACGTTGTTTATACAGATTTGCTCCTTCAGCGATATTCTTGCCGGCGTCTGCCGTTCCCATCCCATAAACAACAATAGGGGTTTGCCATGACATTCCCGAATGAATGGCACTTACCTGATAAGGACGTAATAATTCGTCCGTAGTGAAACGGTTTCTGCCTCCACTGCGATAAGCCTCGTATTCGGAACCCGTGGTCGTTACTACTGTCAGCGGTTTGCCGGCGACAGCCGGAGTTTTGGATAGAAAAGTAAAGACTTCATCCTGCCATTTCTTTAGTAATGACGGTGCAGACATCCAATAGAAAGGAAATTGATAGATGACAGCCGAGGCATCGGAAATGATTTTACTCCATTCGTCTATATTGAAAGCGATTTCCTGTGACAGCTCGTAAAGATTGAAAACCGCCACTCCTTCCATGTCACTGACAGCATCAACTAATGCTTTGTTTGCTTGTGATTCTTTGATGTTAGGATGTGCCAGTAGAATCACTACTTTTCTTAAATCTTTATTCATTTTAATCGGGTATTTAGGATGATACAATACTTACTATAATATATTAAGGTGTAAAAATAAGAAAAAGTTCGCGAAAACCAATATCTTAATTAAAAATAAAACAATCCCTCTTTGCTTTTGAATTTGTATTTTTGCATCCACGTTCGTAAGGCGTCAGTTCAGATAATAATTTTATATATGATAGATTTTAATCAGTTTCCTTCTCCTTGTTATATCATGGAAGAAGAACTTTTAAGAAAGAACCTGTGTTTGATAAAAAACGTAGCCGACAGGGCGGGAGTGGAGATTATTCTTGCTTTCAAGTCGTTTGCCATGTGGCGTTCTTTCCCTATATTCCGTGAATATATAGACCATTCTACGGCAAGTTCGGTGTATGAAGCCCGTTTGGCACTGGAAGAATTCGGAAGTAAGGCACATACATATTCTCCAGCTTATACGGAACAGGATTTTCCTGAAATAATGCGTTGCAGCAGTCATATCACTTTCAACTCGATGCAGCAGTTCGAGCGTTTCTATCCGATGGTGGTGGCAGGAGGAAGTGGTATTTCTTGTGGTATTCGTGTAAATCCCGAATACTCGGAAGTGGAAACAGAACTTTATAATCCATGTGCACCCGGCACACGTTTTGGGATAACAGCCGATTTGTTGCCCGATGCATTGCCGCAGGGAATTGAAGGCTTCCATTGCCATTGTCACTGTGAATCTTCTTCCTATGAGTTGGAACGTACATTGGAACATCTCGAAGCCAAATTTTCCCGTTGGTTTCCACAGATAAAGTGGTTGAATCTCGGTGGTGGACATCTGATGACCCGTAAAGACTATGATATCGAACATTTGATAACACTGTTGCAAGGATTAAAAGCACGCCATCCTCATCTGCGAATTATCCTGGAACCCGGTTCGGCTTTTACATGGCAGACGGGAGTGCTGACTTCCGAAGTAGTGGATATTGTGGAAAGTCGTGGAATCAAGACGGCTATTTTGAATGTCAGTTTCACTTGCCACATGCCTGATTGTTTGGAAATGCCCTATCAGCCTGCCGTGCGTGGTGCGGAAATGGGAAACGAAGGAAAATATATTTATCGTCTCGGAGGAAATTCCTGTTTGAGTGGTGACTATATGGGATTGTGGAGTTTCGATCATCCTTTGCAAATCGGAGAACGTATTGTGTTCGAAGATATGATTCATTATACGATGGTCAAGACAAATATGTTTAACGGAATTCACCATCCTGCCATTGCTATCTGGACCAAAGAGGGGAAAGCTGAAATATACAAGCAATTTTCTTATGAAGATTATCGTGACCGAATGAGTTGATAATCAAAATGATTGTTTTGCGGTCGATGCAAAGTGAACAGATTTCTGTGAAAAAAGTATGCAGAATGTTTGCAGGTTTACGGAAAATCCCTACCTTTGCAACCGCAAACGAAAAAATGCGGAAATAGCTCAGTTGGTAGAGCATAACCTTGCCAAGGTTAGGGTCGCGAGTTCGAGTCTCGTTTTCCGCTCATGTTTCTTTGAAATGTTGGAACAATAATCTTTGCCCAGGTGGCGGAATTGGTAGACGCGCACGTTTCAGGTGCGTGTGTCGAGAGGCATGCAGGTTCGAGTCCTGTTCTGGGCACAGAGATTAACTTTAAAGTTCTGGAGAGGTGGCGGAATTGGTAGACGCGCTACTTTGAGGGGGTAGTGACAGTTATGTCGTGGGAGTTCGAGTCTCCTTCTCTTCACAGTTTATGAAAGTGAAATGCGGAAATAGCTCAGTTGGTAGAGCATAACCTTGCCAAGGTTAGGGTCGCGAGTTCGAGTCTCGTTTTCCGCTCTTGTTTCTTTGAAGTAATGGAACTAAGTTTTGCCCAGGTGGCGGAATTGGTAGACGCGCACGTTTCAGGTGCGTGTGTCGAGAGGCATGCAGGTTCGAGTCCTGTTCTGGGCACCAATCTTTCAGATTTCTGAATGGAGAAAATTTAGTTTGCGGAAATAGCTCAGTTGGTAGAGCATAACCTTGCCAAGGTTAGGGTCGCGAGTTCGAGTCTCGTTTTCCGCTCCATATAGACATAAGGTTGTCAGTCGATAAGATTGGCAACCTTTTTTTATTTATGATTGATGAATTCTGATTTATACATGATTGAATAATCGTTTAATATTGGACTTTATTAGAAGTTTATCGGACGATTTTATCGATAGATTGAATAGAAAAACGTAATTTTGCAAACGAAAAAATCAATGTACTCCCCCCAAAAAAGAGCGTCATTGATTCACACAGACCTTTAATTAATTTAACTATTTGTGATATGTTAACACAGATCATTAATGCACGCATCCTGACGCCTCAAGGTTGGCTGAAGGATGGGTCAGTTCTTATTCGCGATAACAAAATTCTGGAAGTAACCAATTGTGACCTTGCCATTATCGGAGCCAAACTGATTGATGCCAAAGGAATGTATATTGTTCCGGGCGGGGTAGAAATCCATGTTCACGGTGGCGGTGGAAGAGACTTTATGGAAGGCACCGAAGAGGCTTTCCGGACAGCAATCAAGGCTCACATGCAGCATGGTACCACCAGTATTTTTCCTACCCTTTCTTCTTCTACCATTCCGATGATCCGTGCAGCTGCGGCAACTACTGAAAAAATGATGGCGGAGCCCAATAGCCCTGTACTCGGGCTTCATCTGGAAGGACATTATTTCAATATGGACATGGCAGGCGGACAGATTCCGGAAAATATCAAAGATCCCGATCCCGAAGAATATATTCCGTTGTTGGAAGAAACACGCTGTATCAAACGTTGGGATGCCGCACCGGAACTTCCCGGAGCCATGCAATTCGGTAAATATATCACGGCAAAAGGTGTACTGGCTTCGGTAGGACATACCCAGGCAGAATTTGAGGATATACAGACGGCTTATGAGGCGGGATATACGCATGCCACTCATTTTTATAACGCGATGCCCGGTTTCCATAAACGGAAAGAGTACAAGTATGAAGGTACGGTAGAAAGTATTTATCTGATTGATGATATGACAGTGGAAGTGGTGGCTGATGGTATTCATGTACCTCCGACGATCTTGCGTCTTGTCTATAAGATAAAAGGAGTGGAACGCACTTGCCTGATAACGGATGCGTTGGCTTGTGCCGCCAGTGATAGCCAGGTTGCCTTTGACCCGCGTGTGATTATTGAGGATGGAGTCTGTAAGTTGGCAGACCATTCAGCCTTGGCCGGGAGTGTTGCAACGATGGATCGTTTGATTCGTACCATGGTGCAAAAGGCGGAAATTCCTTTGGAAGATGCCGTAAGAATGGCTTCCGAAACTCCTGCACGGATTATGGGAGTGCTCGACCGTAAAGGAACGCTGGAGCGTGGCAAGGATGCCGATATGATCGCTTTGGACAGAGACTTGAACGTGAGAGCCGTATGGGCAATGGGAGAACTGGTGGAAGGCACCAACAAGCTGTTTTAAATCTAATAAATAACAAAGACTATGTTGACTCAAATAATAAACGGAAGAATACTTACCCCGCAAGGCTGGTTGAAAGATGGTTCCGTATTGATTTGTGATGGAAAAATATTAGAGGTAACTAATAGTGATTTAGCGGTTATCGGTGCAACGGTTATTGATGCCAGAGGGATGACGATAGTGCCCGGATTCGTAAGTATGCATGCACATGGAGGTGGTGGGCATGATTATACGGAAGCAACGGAAGAGGCTTTCCGCACCGCAACCAATGCACATCTGAAACATGGTGCTACCGGTATATTTCCTACTTTGTCCTCTACTTCATTCGAAAGAATCTACCAGGCAGTCGATGTATGTGAGCACTTGATGAAAGAGAAGGATTCTCCGATTCTTGGTCTGCATATCGAAGGCCCATATCTGAATCCGAAGATGGCGGGTACGCAGTATGACGGTTTTCTGAAAACTCCGGATGAAAATGAATATATTCCTTTGTTGGAGCGTACGTCTTGTATCAGACGTTGGGATATTAGTCCCGAACTGCCCGGTGCACATGATTTTGCAAAGTATACCCGTTCGAAAGGAATTATGACTGCTGTTACACATACCGAAGCCGAATATGATGAAATTAAAGCTGCATTTGCAGTAGGATTTTCTCATGCTGCTCATTTCTATAATGCGATGCCGGGGTTCCATAAACGTCGTGAATATAAATATGAGGGTACAGTGGAAAGTGTGTATCTGACGGATGGAATGACTGTGGAAGTGATTGCGGATGGTATTCATTTGCCTGCCACTATCCTGAAACTGGTTTATAAGTTGAAAGGCGTGGAGAATACCTGCCTTGTTACCGATGCTTTGGCGTATGCCGCTTATGAAGGGAATGAACCGATTGATCCTCGTTATATCATAGAGGATGGCGTATGCAAGATGGCGGATCATTCTGCGTTGGCCGGTAGTTTGGCTACGATGGATGTGTTGGTTCGCACCATGGTAAAGAAAGCCAATATTCCTTTGGAAGATGCCGTGCGTATGGCTTCTGAAACTCCTGCCCGTTTAATTGGAGTGAGTGATCGTAAAGGGGCGTTAGCAAAGGGTAAGGATGCCGATATTGTGATTCTTGACAAAGAACTGAATGTACGTTGCGTATGGTCAATGGGAAAGATCGTTCCGGGAACTGATATTCTGTTGCATAAATAACCATTGAAATAACCTTTGAAAGGGAAAAGGCCGTCCGGAGACTTCCTAAAAGAAAAATGCCCTTTACTAAGAACTAAACTGAATCCCAAAAGTTGGATACAAAATTTTAGGAGTTCAGTTTATTCTAGTAAGGGGCATTTTATAAGATCAAGGCTTTTCAGCCTCTTATTATAACAGCAAATGTTCTGTATTATATCAAAAGCTCGGTAGTCTATCGTCATAAGGAACTTTCCGGACTTTCGATGTTTTTCTATTCTGAAAGTAAACTAGTTTCTATTAATTCTTTCAATTGGGCTTTATTCATAGTGCCTAATTTCATTGTCGGTTTGCCGTTCAACGGGCAAAGTAACAGATTGGGAATGGTACGAATCTTAAATGCGCTTTCCAGTTCCGGTTCCTGATCGACGTCCACTTTATAAATATCTAATTTACCTTCGTATTCTTTTGCCAATTGGTCTAATATAGGCGATAATGCTTTGCAATAGACACACCAGGGTGCATGAAAATCGACCAGGCAAGGTTTATTCCTTTTGAAGTTCCAACTGTCAGGATAAGACTGATAATCTGCTACTTTCTCTACAAAACTATCTTTGGTTAAATCTATTATCTTCATATATCCTATTTTTTAATGATTCGTTTTATTTTCTCTCCTGCAAAGATAGGGGAGTTGGAATGAAAGAAGGCTGGCCATTTTTCCTGTTGTATTTACAATTCTTCCTTTATGGCTCTTTTCTAATCAAATTCTAATCTGATATGAGAGGCTTATAATCGTTTTTTCCCGTTTCTCCGGTTGTAGAATTGTAATTTTGCTGCGACAACTACGATAAGGTAATAAAGATAAATATAGTAATGAACAGAGTATTTTTAATTTCTTTTTTTCTTCTGCTGACAGGAGGAATATGTGCGCAACAGGCTACCACAGGAACATTAACGCTGAAAGAGGCGGAACAACGTTTCCTGGAACGTAACTTATCGCTGATAGCCGAACGGTATAACGTTGATATGGCACAGGCACAAGTGCTGCAAGCCAGGTTATTTGAGAATCCGGTCATCTCGCTGGAACAGAATGTCTATAACCGCCTGAACGGAAAGTATTTTGATTTTGGTAAGGAGGGTGAAGCGGTTGTGGAGGTTGAACAGGTCATTCGCCTTGCCGGACAGCGAAACAAGCAGATAAAGCTGGAAAAAATCAATAAGGAAATAGCGGAATATCAGTTTGAAGAGGTGATGAGAACACTCCGTCAGGAGTTGAATGAGAAGTTTGTGCAAGTCTATTTTCTTTCGAAATCCATATCCATCTACGAGAAAGAAGTGAACTCTCTGCAAGAACTGCTTGCTGGAATGAAGCTGCAACAGGAGAAAGGGAATATCTCATTGATGGAAATGTCTCGTTTGGAATCTATGCTATTTTCGCTGAAGAAAGAGAAGAACGAACGGGAAAACGAGTTGCTGACTCTTAGAGGAGAACTGAATGTCTTGTTAAATCTTCCGGGAGATACTACGGTTAAGTTATCACTGGACGAAGAGGTGTTGAAGCAATTGGATTTGTCTCAATTATCGTTTGCTGATTTGAAAGCGATGGTAAATGAACGTCCGGACTTGAAGATTGCCAGAAGTACGGTAAGTGCTTCCCGTGCCAATCTGAAATTGCAGAAATCGATGGCATTTCCGGAGTTCTCGGTGAAAGGGAACTATGACCGTGCCGGAAACTTTATCAATAACTATTTTGCGGTAGGAGTGAGCTTGTCAGTACCTATTTTCAATCGCAATCAGGGAAATATAAAGGCGGCCCGTTTTAGTATTCAACAGGCAGGAGCGGAACAGGAAAATGCTGCTAATCGTGCAGATATGGAACTTTATACCGCTTATGCTTCACTGGAAAAAGCAGTTCAGCTTTACCAATCTACCAATATGGATTTGGAACGTAACTTTGAGAAACTGATAACAGGAGTGAATGAAAACTTTACCAAGCGGAATATCAGTTTGCTGGAGTTTATCGATTATTATGACAGTTATAAGGAAACCTGTATTCAGTTGCATGAAATAAAGAAAGATGTTTTCCTCGCGATGGAAAACCTGAATACAACTATCGGGCAAAATATATTAAACTACTAATATTCATAAATTATCAAAGACTATGAACTGGAATAAATTCCTTCCTTGCATATTGCTTACTACCGTATTGGGAGCATGCTCCGGTAAAGGAGAACAACCGAATGTTGAACCGACTGCTTTATGCCTGACAGATAGCTTGTTGAGAATTGTATCTGTCGATACGGTTCACGTTCAAGAAGTGATTGATGAACTGACATTGAACGGACGGGTCACTTTTAATGAAAATCAGGTAGCACATGTATATCCGATGTTTGGAGGCACGGTGACGGAACTGAAAGCAGAAATAGGAGATTATGTTCGTAAGGGAGATGTACTGGCAGTCATCCGCAGTGGAGAAGTGGCGGACTATGAGAAACAATTGAAAGAAGCGGAACAACAACTGTTGCTCGCCCGCAGAAACATGGATGCTACGCAGGATATGTATAATTCCGGCATGGCTTCGGATAAAGATGTGCTTCAGGCAAAGCAGGAGTTGACGAGTGCCGAAGCCGAAGAAAGAAGGATAAAGGAAGTCTTTTCCATTTATAATTTCTCCGGAAATGCTTATTATCAGTTGAAATCACCTGTTTCGGGCTTTATTGTGGAGAAACAAATCAGCAGGGATATGCAGTTGCGTCCGGATCAGAGTGAAGAGTTGTTCACGATTTCGGGGTTGTCGGACGTATGGGTGATGGCAGATGTGTATGAAAGCGATATCAGTAAAGTTTCTGAAGGTGCTTCTGTACGCATTTCTACATTGGCCTATCCGGATAAGATGTTTGCCGGCACTATTGATAAGGTATATCATTTGCTGAATAGCGAAAGTAAAACAATGAATGTTCGTATCAAATTAAAGAATGAAGAGTATCTGTTGAAGCCGGGGATGTTTACGAATGTAAGTGTGAAGTGCAAAGCAGATGGAACTTCCATGCCTCGTATCGATTCTCATGCGCTGGTGTTTGAAGGAGGGAAAAACTATGTTGTTGTAGTAGAGCCGGATCAGCGTTTGCAGGTGAAAGAGGTAGATGTATACAAACAGTTGAGCAAGGAGTGCTATATCCGCTCCGGGCTTTCCGAGGGGGACAGGGTGCTGAATAATAATGTATTGTTGGTATATAATGCGTTGAATGCAGATTAAAAACAGAAAATAGTATGCACAAATTCATAGATAATATAGTGGCTTTCTCGCTGAAGAATAAGTTCTTTATTTTCTTCTGTACAGCGATTGCCGTTATAGCCGGAGCTGTTTCTTTTAAACATACTCCGATAGATGCTTTCCCGGATGTGACGAATACGAAAGTGACGATTATCACGCAATGGCCGGGACGTAGTGCGGAAGAGGTAGAGAAGTTTATCACCATTCCTGTTGAGATTGCCATGAATCCTGTTCAGAAGAAAACGGATATTCGTTCTACCACTCTTTTCGGACTTTCTGTAATCAATGTGATGTTCGAAGACCGTGTGGATGATTTCACCGCCCGTCAACAGGTATATAATTTATTGAATGATGCCGATCTTCCTGACGGGGTTACTCCGGAGGTGCAACCGTTATATGGCCCGACGGGAGAAATATTCCGTTATACACTCCGTAGTGATAAACGTAGTGTGCGGGAGCTGAAAACAATCCAGGATTGGGTGATCGAGCGTAACCTTCGTTCGGTATCCGGCGTAGCGGATATTGTGAGCTTCGGCGGAGAGGTGAAAACGTTTGAGGTAAGCGTGAATCCTCACCAGTTGATTAACTATGGAATTACTTCTTTGGAGCTTTATGACGCGATAGCCAAAAGTAACATCAATGTAGGAGGAGATGTCATAACCAAGAGTTCGCAAGCTTATGTTGTTCGTGGAATTGGTCTGATTAACGACTTGGAAGAATTGAGAAACATCGTAGTGAAAAACATCAACGGCACTCCGATTTTGGTGAAGAATCTTGCCGATGTACACGAATCCTGTTTGCCACGCCTCGGCCAGGTAGGACGAATGGATGAAGATGATGTGGTACAAGGCATTGTAGTCATGCGGAAAGGGGAGAATCCGGGTGAGGTGATTGCAAACCTGAAAGATAAAATAGAAGACTTGAATCAGAATATACTTCCCAAAGATGTGAAAATCGTTTCATTCTATGACCGGGAGGATTTGGTGAATCTGGCGGTAAAGACGGTGACACATAATCTGATCGAAGGGATTTTATTGGTTACGTTTATTGTATTGATTTTTATGGCAGATTGGCGGACTACCGTGATTGTTGCTGTCGTTATCCCATTAGCCCTTCTATTCGCTTTTATCTGTCTACGGGTGATGGGAATGTCCGCCAATCTGCTTTCTATGGGAGCCATTGACTTCGGTATCATTATTGATGGGGCAGTGGTGATGGTGGAAGGAGTGTTTGTGGCTTTGGACAAGAAGGCAAGGCAAGTAGGAATGCCGGCATTTAATGTCATGTCCAAAATGGGATTGATCCGTAACACCGCAAAAGACAAGGCGAAAGCAGTTTTCTTCTCCAAATTGATTATCATAACCGCGTTGATTCCTATCTTCTCTTTCCAGAAGGTAGAAGGAAAGATGTTCTCTCCCTTGGCCTATACGCTGGGTTTTGCACTGTTAGGAGCTTTGATCTTTACGCTGACACTGGTGCCGGTAATGTCGTCTATGTTGCTGAAAAAGAATGTGCGTGAGAAGAATAATCGTTTTGTCCGTTTTATCAATGCGAAGTGTACAGCTCTTTTTGATTTATTCTATGCGCACAGGAAACTGACTATCGGACTGGCAACGGTCATAGCAGGTGTCGGATTATGGCTTTTCTCTTTCTTGGGTACGGAGTTTCTTCCACAGTTGAATGAGGGCTCTATCTATATTCGTGCCACCTTGCCGCAAAGCATTTCGCTGGATGAATCGGTGACGCTTGCCAATAAAATGAGAAGGAAGCTATTAACGTTTTCGGAAGTACGTCAAGTCCTGTCACAGACCGGACGACCGAATGATGGAACAGATGCTACCGGATTCTATAATATCGAGTTTCACGTTGATATATACCCTGAAAAGGAATGGGAGAGCAAATTGACAAAAATGGAACTGATCGATAAAATGCAGGAGGATTTATCCATTTACCCCGGCATTGACTTCAATTTCTCACAGCCGATTACCGATAATGTGGAGGAAGCCGCTTCCGGTGTGAAAGGATCTATTGCGGTGAAGGTGTTTGGTAAAGACTTGTATGAGTCGGAGAAATATGCGGTGCAGATTGACAAAATCCTGGGCACGGTTCAAGGAATTGAAGACTTGGGTGTGATTCGGAATATCGGTCAGCCGGAACTTCGTATAGAGTTGAATGAAGGTCAGTTGGCGCGTTATGGCGTTGCTAAAGAAGATGTGCAATCGATTATCGAGATGGCGATTGGCGGAAAATCGGCTTCATTATTGTATGAGGACGAACGGAAATTCAATATCATGGTAAGGTATAGCGAACAATTCCGCCAGAATGAAGAAGAAATAGGTAAGATACTGGTTCCGGCAATGGATGGCACAATGGTGCCTATCAAGGAACTGGCGGATATAACGACCATTACGGGACCATTACTTATTTTCCGTGATAATCATGCACGATTCTGTGCAGTGAAATTCTCGGTGAGAGGCCGTGATATGGGTACGGCAGTTGCCGAGGCACAGAAAAAAGTGAATGCATCCGTACATCTTCCGGCAGGATATTCGCTGAAATGGACAGGTGATTTCGAGAACCAGCAACGTGCCACGAAACGTTTGGCACAAGTGGTTCCCATCAGTATTGCTATCATTTTTATCATCCTGTTTATTCTGTTCTCTAATGCGCGGGATGCCGGACTGGTATTGCTGAATGTGCCATTTGCCGCTGTGGGGGGTATTGTAGCCCTTCTGATAACACGATTCAACTTCTCCATTTCTGCAGGTATCGGTTTCATAGCCTTGTTCGGTATTTGTATTCAGAACGGCGTGATTATGATTTCCGATATCAAAGCGAATCTGAAACTGGGTTCTCCTTTGGAAGAGGCTACGAAAGAAGGAGTACGCTCACGCATTCGCCCTGTGATTATGACGGCGGCAATGGCGGCTATCGGTTTGTTGCCTGCTGCCATGAGTCATGGAATTGGTTCGGAATCACAGCGTCCGTTGGCGATTGTTATTATCGGCGGATTGATAGGAGCGACTTTCTTTGCCTTGTTTGTCTTTCCTCTCATCGTAGAAGTGGTATATGAACGAATGTTATATGATAAAAACGGAAAGTTATTGCAAAGACGTATTTAGTTCATTTCTATTCTATGAAAAAAACGTTCATAGATTAAATTTGTAGTTTTCAGTAGGTAGAGAGAGAAAGGGATAAAAGAAGGGTGAATTAAAAAATCACCCGTACTTTTGTTCCTTTTTCTATTTCTGAAGATATATCCAGCTTTCCATGATAAGCAGAAATGATTTTCAAAGTCAGACTAAGTCCGATACCCTGTCCGGCATAATCCCGGGTGTTACTACCCCGATAGAAAGATTGGAAAATATGCTCAATTTCTTCTTGCGGAATACCGATTCCCTGATCTTCCACCTCAAGAATGACTTGTTGCTGCTCCCGATAGAGAGCCACATTTACTTCCTTATCGGAGTATTTACATGCGTTGTCAATTATATTTTTCAATGCTATCTTTAACAGATAAGGATTAGCCTTAACAACAGCTTGTTGTTCTGTTGCTTCCAAGTGGAGACGGATTCTTTTATTAAAATCGGTCAACTCTTTCAATATATCAGATAGAATGATCTCTTCCACATTATTTTTCAGGAGTTCTTCTTCCTGCCGCGAAAGAAAAAGAAGGTGGCGGATCAGGCTGGACAACCGTTTACTCTCCGAAGAAATTCGTTGCAGGGATTCAATGTATTCTCCGGTACTTCTTTCTTTGAGCAGGCTGATTTCACATTCTCCCTGAATAGCAGTAATCGGATTGTTCAACTCGTGCGAAGCATGGCTTACAAAGGATTTCTCTGCCTTGAAAGCACTATCCAGGCGATCGAGCATACTATTTAGTGTTTTTATCATGTCCTCCAGCTCGTCATTATTTCCGGTAGTCTTTAACCTACGATTCAGACTGTTGGCCCGTATTCTTTTCAATTCCTTTAATATGTGTTGCAGCGGAACCAAAATACGACCGGAATATATTTTCCCGATGAAAAAGATCAGGATGGAACTGGCTAAAACGAGGAAAATGGAAAGTAACAACAGATGTTCCTTGATTTCTGTTCCGTAGGCATTCCGGGACATGACAAGTACGATGAAATTCCCTTCATTATCCGGATAATAAAGGGCGGCTCCCAACTGGTCCTTATATTTAAAAGAAAAAGGAATACTGTCTTTCCCTGCCAGTAGAAGTGTTTGCTGGTGTTGCGTGAGATACTTATTCAACGTATCACGCACTTCAGAAAGACTGTCCATGTTGAGAAGAATCTCATGAGCTTCGGGCAGGAGTTCATCATATTTTCGTTGGATAATCTGGTAACTCTGTTCGTCCACTTCATCCTTTTCCCAGTGCTTCTGTGCAGTCAGGTAGGCTTTTTCACGCAGGTAGGAAGCATAGAGCTTATTGATATACTGTGTACTGAAAATATAAAATACAGCAATGATAATGACAGTGGTCAACACACTGATTAAGGTATAGAAAAAAGCTATTTTGGAACCTATTTTCATAGCCGGGATAGTTGGTGAGTTTAAGTATTCATAATGTATCCTAATCCTACGACTGTGTGAATCAGCTTTTTATCAAAGTCACGGTCTATCTTTACCCGGAGATAGTTTACATAAACATCTACGATATTGGTATTGGTATCAAAGTTCTTGTCCCATACGTCTTTAAGCAGGGTGATACGTGAGAGCGCAACCCCTTGATGAGTCATGAAATATTCGAGCAGACGATATTCCTTGACAGTAAGATCAATATCTATATTGCCTCTTTTAGCTCTTCGGGTATTGCAATCCAATATCAGATTATCACAAGTCAGCAGATTGGAGGTTACTTCTTTATTGCGTCTTAACAAGGCCTTGATGCGTGCCTCCAGTTCTTGGAAACTGAATGGCTTGACGAGATAATCATCTGCTCCCGCATCCAGTCCTTTGACGATATCTTCCGTTGTACCCAAGGCTGTCAGCATGATCACAGGAGACTGGTACCCAAACGTCTGCCGATAAAGCCGGCAAAGTTCCAAACCGTTTATTTTCGGCATGATAATGTCCAGTATCAAAAGGTCGAAAGGTTCGTCCTGAAGGGTTTTCCAACCGGCGTTTCCGTCATGACAGACGGTTACTGTATGTCCGAACTCTTTTAACCCCCGTTCAATGAAAGAGGCGATGTTTATTTCATCTTCAACTAATAATATCTTTGCCATCATTCAGATTGTTTATGCGCAAAGATACTTTTTTCCTGGCATCTGAAGAAAGAAATTTGCTCTACATTTAAGTGTTTCTCCTTTTTGAGTTGTACTGTTTTTCTGAAATTGCAAGGATACTTATCGCGCTATCCGGGATAATTATCCCTTTGCTTCCTGATACATAAAGCGTTTGATTGACTTTTTCGCAGTCTTTTCAAATTCCTCGAAATGGATCTTTATCTTGCTTATTTGAGAATAGTTAGGAAGCTGTTGATTCAACTCGATACGGTTTTGTTCCATCACTTTCTGAATATCCGTCTGCTGCAATCCATGAGCGAAAGCGTCATCGAAATCCGGATAAATCATTGCTACCAGCTTTTCATGCTGTAAGACAATCAGTGATTCCGCAACATACGGCATATTATTCAGCTTGCTTTCAATTTCTTCCGGATAGATGTTCTGTCCGCTAGAGGTGAGAAGCAGGTTTTTGCTACGTCCGCGAACTGTTACGTAACCTTCTTCATCCAACGTGCCGAGGTCACCGGTATGCAGCCAGCCGTTAGCATCGATAATTTGCGCGGTAGCTTCCGGATTTTTGTAATAGCCCAGCATCATGTTCATTCCTCTACATACGATTTCTCCGGCATGCGTTTTCGGGTCCGGCGAGTCAATACGGACTTCCATCCGGCTGGTTGCCTTTCCGCAAGAAGCAAGTTTCAGCGTTTCCCAACGACTGGAGCAAATGATAGGACCACATTCAGTCATACCGTAAGCGATTGTATAGGGGAATCCTATCTTTTTAAGGAAGGCCTCAACTTCAGCATTGAAAGGAGCGCCTCCGATAATAATCTCGTCAAAGTTTCCACCGAAGATTTCCATGGCGGCCTGCCGTGCCAGCGATTTGATTTTATCATTCACGATAGGCACTTTAAGCAATAACTTACCGATTGTGCTGTCTACTTTAGGAAGAATATCTTTCTTAATAATCTTTTCCACAATCAATGGCACACAAGAGATCACTCTTGGCTTGATTTCAGAGAAAGATTGAGAAATGATTTTCGGAGACGGCATGCGCGTCAGGAAATAGATGTGCGCACCTGCAGAAAATCCGTAAAGGAAATCATATACCATACCGAACACATGCCCCATAGGCAACATGGAAACGATATGATCGCCCGGTTTAACGGGAAGCATCTCGAAGCAGTAAGCCACATTCGACCAAAGACTGCGATAGGGGAGCATCACTCCTTTAGAGTAACCTGTGGTGCCGGAAGTATAATTGATAATAGCCAGTTCTTCAGGATGATCCTTCCGGTAGCAAATATGTTCCGGGCGGAAGTTCTTGGGATATTGTCGACCATATATTGCATTCCGGTGTTCAAAAGCATAAGTGAGTTTCTCGTTGCGTGATACTAATGGTGAGAAATCTGTTAGTAAAGCAATACCCTCTAATAAAGGCATGGCGTCCTCATTCAAATTTTCCCAAGCTTGGTCACCGACAAAAAGTAATTTGGCTTCGGAATGGTTGACGATATTATGAATATTATCTGCCTTGAATTCATGCAAAATAGGAACAATAACGGCTCCATAAGTAATCGTTGCCAGGAAAGTAACCGCCCAATGAGCACTGTTACGTCCGCAAACGGCAATTTTATCTCCCGGTTGGATACCGGCACTTTCCAAGACAATGTGAAATTTAGCGATTTTACGCGCTACATCCTTATATTGAAGGGTAATTCCTTTATAGTCAGTTAAGGCATCCTTGTCCCAGTTTTTGATGATGCTTTGCTCAATATAATCAATGAACTGATGTTCTTGTTCCATTCGATTTTTGCACATTTAGTTTAAAACTGCGCAAAATTAATACTTCGCTGATGTAAACCGAATTTTAAATTCAAGTTTTACGGTTAATTAACGGAGGGGAATGAACAATTTTTACGGCTTGCTAAAGCGTTTTCGTGTTTCTTCCTTAAAACTAGTCTGTTGTCCTATTTAAAACATTTCGTCTCCACGCATGAATAAGAAACGAGTGTCTTGTAGGGACAAGAGGCTTCATGCGTGGAGACGAATCAGTTATAGTGTATAGAATCAATCTTTTCGGATGTTAGTCAGAATCAGTCTCTTCTTCTTTTGATTTTTCGGAGATGAGCAGCAGTTTATCTCCTTCATGCAGTTTCAGCGTTCCGTTGGGAATCAGGAACTCATCTCCGCGCTTCACAATCATTACCAGCGTGCCTTTCGGGAGATTCATATCTTTCAATGTATCTGCTTCTTCCAACATACTTTTAGTAATGGTCATATCACTAAGATCAGAGTCTATTTCTTCCGGGAGTTCCACTCCGAAATCATTTCCAGTTTTTTCCAGTGGTTTGGAAAGATTCAAGATTCGGGCTACGAAAGAAATCGTTGTTCCCTGTACCACCAATGACACGATGGTAATAAAGAAAACAATGTTGAAGATGAGGTTCGAACCTTCTACGCCCGCCACTACCGGATAGGTGGCAAAGATAATAGGAACTGCACCGCGCAATCCTACCCAGGACACGAAAATACGTGATTTCATCGTGATTTTCCGGAATGGAAGCAAACAAAGGAATACGCTTAACGGCCGGCCGATAATAATCATAAAGACACCAATCAGCAATGCCACAGCAGCTACTTCCAACATCTCGTGCGGATTGACAAGCAATCCCAGGCAAAGGAACATGATGATTTGAAACAACCAGGTCAGTCCGTCCATAAAGGTGTAGATATCCTTACGATGCATGATTTTATTGTTTCCCACCATGATACCGGCGATATATACGGCAAGGTATCCGTTACCTTTCAGTAAGTCGGTGATGGAGAAAGTGAAAAATACAAATGCAAGTAATAAGATAGGATATAAGGCCTGATTGTCAATATTGAGCTTGTTCAACATTCGGATAGCGAGCTTTCCAAGTACATATCCGGCAGCCGCACCGACGATAAACTGGATGGCAAAAGAACCTACGATAGCTCCGGCTCCCATACCAGACGACTGAATGAACTGTATCAGGACAATGGTAAGCATATAGGCCATCGGGTCATTACTTCCGCTCTCCAGTTCCAGCATGGGACGGAGGTTGTGCTTTAAATTCATCTTCTGTGAACGGAGAATGGCGAACACCGAAGCCGAGTCCGTAGACGACATGGTAGAAGCCAAAAGCAGGGAAGTGGTGATAGGCAAATAAATATTAGACCAGCTCATACCTGATATCCACCAGATAAAGAGCCCGGTGAAAAGAGCTGTGAGTAGTACTCCGACAGTGGAAAGCACGATACCGGGACCTAAAATAGGTTTGATTTCTCTGAATTTCGTATCCATACCTCCCGAGAAAAGGATAATGCTTAGGGCGACCATACCGATAAACTGTGCGTCTTTCGCGTCGTGGAATTGCAGGCCGAGACCGTCACTCCCAAACAACATTCCTACTACGAGGAACAATAATAAAGTAGGTACTCCGAAGCGATATCCGGTTTTTCCAACAACAATGCTGACGAAAAGTAAGATAGAACCGATAAGTAAAGTGTTTTCTGCTGTAAATATCATAGGCAATATATTATAAAGTTATAAAATTGTCGTTTTAATTCTCACCGTGCGAAGTTACACATTATTAACAACAAATAAAACCTCTTTTTAGATGTATTTTTGTGAAAAAAGGGAGTTAAATTGTCTAAAAAGACTAATTTTGCAGAGATTAATCTACATTATACTTATGGATTCAAATAATCTTACACCTTTGAGGAAAGGGGTGGTGGGGGTACAATTCTTGTTTGTGGCTTTCGGAGCTACGGTACTCGTGCCGTTATTGGTGGGACTCGATCCTTCGACAGCTCTGTTTACAGCAGGTATTGGTACGCTTATCTTTCATGCCGTTACGCGTGGAAAGGTTCCTATCTTTTTGGGGAGTAGTTTCGCATTTATTGCGCCTATCATTAAAGCGACAGAACTTTATGGGCTGCCCGGCGCCTTATCCGGCATGGTTGGAGTTGCATTAGTTTACTTTGTGATGAGTGCGCTTGTCAAATGGCAGGGAGTGCGGGTGATTGAACGGTTGTTTCCTCCTGTTGTCATAGGACCTGTCATTATTCTGATAGGTTTATCATTGGCGGGAACAGGAGTGAATATGGCAAAAGAGAACTGGGTGCTGGCTCTGCTTTCATTGGTGACTGCGGTTGTTGTTTCGATGAAAGCTAAAGGACTTTTGAAGCTGATACCTATTTTCTGTGGAATTGTAGTGGGGTATCTGGCTGCATGGCTCTTCTATGGTTTGGATTTGTCCGGCGTCAGAGATGCCGCTTGGATTGGATTGCCGCAGTTTGTCTTTCCTAAATTCTCATGGGAGCCGGTGTTATTTATGATTCCGGTAGCTATTGCTCCGGTGATAGAGCATATTGGTGATGTCTATGTGGTGAATACGGTTACGGGAAAAGATTTCGTGAAAGACCCGGGATTGCACCGCACCTTATTGGGGGATGGTCTGGCCTGTTTCTGTGCCGGATTGCTGGGTGGTCCTCCTGTGACTACCTATTCGGAAGTGACAGGAGCCATGTCATTAACAAAGATTACCAATCCGCAAGTGGTCCGAATAGCTGCCATCTCTGCTATCTTATTCTCCGTTATCGGTAAAATCAGCGCATTACTAAGATCCATACCTAGTGCGGTATTGGGTGGTATCATGCTGCTGCTTTTCGGAACGATTGCCTGTGCGGGTATTGGTAATCTTGTGAATAACTGTATTGATTTGAGCCGTACAAGAAATATCGTTATCGTGTCTTTGACACTGACTGTCGGAATTGGTGGCGCTGCTTTTAGCTGGGGTGATTTTTCATTGTCCGGTATCGGACTGGCAGCTTTGGTAGGAGTAGTTCTCAATTTGATATTGCCCAAAGAAGATTAAAAAAGGAAGCCGGTATTCGAGAAGAAAGAATAAACGCTGGATTCCCGATTATATATAAAAAAGATAGTGACGGTATATGATGGAAATAGTGACGGTATCATTACCGTATAGCGTCACTATCCTTATCATATACCGTCACTATCTTTTAGAAGGAAATTTGCCTGTAAAATACCCTTCTGTTCCCTTATCATTTATGATAGAAACTTCACAATATCTTCATCCACTGTACTGATACCTCCGATTCCAAATTGCTCGATCAATACGTTCTTTACATTCGGTGAAAGGAAAGCGGGAAGAGTAGGTCCTAAATGAATATGTTTCACTCCTAAAGCCAGCAATGCCAATAAAACAATGACCGCCTTTTGTTCGTACCATGCAATGTTGTATACGATAGGTAACTGATTCACATCGTCCAACCCGAAGATTTCTTTCAGTTTTAGAGCGATTACAGCCAGTGAGTAACTGTCGTTACATTGTCCCGCATCCAATACTCTCGGAATACCGTTGATATCACCTAAAGCTAATTTATTGTATCTGTACTTGGCGCAACCTGCCGTAAGAATCACTGTATCACCGGGTAGCTTTTGAGCAAATTCCGTATAATATTCACGGCTCTTCATACGTCCGTCGCATCCTGCCATTACAAAGAACTTACGGATGGCTCCACTTTTCACGGCATCCACCACTTTATCCGCTAAAGCCGTCACCTGTGCATGAGCGAATCCACCGATGAGTGTTCCGTTTTCGATGGCTACGGGTGGCTGGCATTGTTTAGCATGAGCAATCAGGGCAGAAAAATCTTTCGGTTTTCCATCTTTGCGTTCGGGGATATAATGCGCGCCTTCCAGACCGCAGGCTCCTGTGATGTAAATGCGGTCTTTGTAGCTGGCATTCGCACGTGGCGGAACAATACAGTTACTTGTAAACAGGATCGGACCGTTGAAACTTTCAAATTCCTCTTTTTGTTTCCACCAGGCATTTCCGTAGTTTCCTGCCAGATGCTTATACTTCTTTAGTTGAGGATAATAGTGCGCAGGCAGCATTTCACTGTGCGTATATACATCTACCCCTGTACCTTCCGTTTGCTCCAGCAACTCTTCGAGGTCTTTTAAATCATGTCCGCTTATCAATATACCCGGATGATTACGGACACCAAGATTCACTTGTGAGATTTCCGGATTACCGTAACTGCTCGTATTTGCCTTGTCCAGCTGTGCCATTGCCGATACTCCATGTTTTCCTGTTTCCAGCGTTAATTGAACCAATTCTTCCACAGTAATATCATTGCGGGTCAATTCGGACAATGCGTGCTGCATGAAAGCAAATATCTCCGGTGACTGATAACCCAGGTTATGCGCATGCTCTACGTAGGCAGCCATTCCTTTCAGGCCATAGTGTACGAGTTCTTTTAGTGAGCGTATATCCTCGTTAGGCGTGCGAAGCACACCGACCGTTTTTGATTTTTCTTCAAATTCCTCTTCGTTTCCATCCCAAAGACATTCGTCAGGAGCATTTTCGATCTTTACCTTACCGGCAAGTTCCTTTTTCAGTTTCCGTCCTTCTTTGATTTTTTCGGTGATCGCTACTTTATCAAAATTGGCGTTAGTGATGGTGATGAACAAAGCATCATAGATAAATTTGTCTGCTTGTTCGGAAGACTGTCCCTCTTTACGCAGATGTTCGTTGTAGACAGCAATTCCACGTACTACAAAAAGCAGCAGGTCTTGCAGGTTAGCCACTTCGGAAGTTTTACCGCATACACCTTTTAAGGTACACCCCGTACCCATTGCGGTTTCTTGACATTGATAACAGAACATACTCATAACTTTTACGTTTTTAATTAGTCCAACAGTTTATTTATTGAACGCAAAAGTAGAGGAAAGGTTTCAGGTGATTCTGTAACCAATGTTACAACAATGAATATTTTATCTCAAATACTCACAATTAGATAAATGATTTTTAAATCGGAGCATTATTGGATGAGCCGGACCAGTTCTTCTTTCTGTAAGATAGTGATATGTTTACGATCCGCTATCAATAGTCCGTCTTCCTGCATGTGTGCCAGTTCGCGGGCGAGGGAAGGGCGGGACACTCCGAAGTAATCACTCAACTCCTGTTGCGAACGGTCGAGGGTGATATGTGTCTGTTGTTGCTGTTTGTACAGGCGGAGCAGGTAGGAGGCAAGTTTCTGACGAATGGTCTTGAATGACATGAAGAAAAGTTTATCTGATAAAGTCCGTGCATAATTGGCGGAGAGATTCATATAGTTTTCCAAAAACTGCTCGTTCTTGCGGAACAAACTCAAAACACTTGGTTTAGGAAGCTCGATCACCTCTGTCGGTTCATTGGCAGTTACCTCCACCGGATAGCGGTTCTGCTCACCAAACAGGAACAGGGGGGCAATCGCTTTGGGAGCAGTTATATCTTCCACCTTGATAAGACGTCCCGAATAGTCAATCATTTCCCCACGCACACTTCCTTTGGTCAGGATGACAAGACGGTTGCACACATCTCCCTGTCGCGCCAGGATTTCTCCTTTCTTATAAGAACGTGTATGAAAACTGATCTCTTCCAGATCGGCAAGAAGTCTTTCCGGAGTGATTCCACGGAATAGCGGATTATTGACTAGTGTAGGTATCATATATCAATCGTTATTTGAATTTTAAAATAAACGTTGTCTCTTTCTCTCGTAGTAACGTAAGGCTTCCTCCCGAAAGGCGCATGATTTGGCGGGAGATACTAAGTCCGATTCCGCTACCGCCTTCTTTGGTCGTAAAGAAAGGAATGAAGATATGTTCTGCTATTTCCGCTGGGATTTCGGGGCCATTGTTCTTTATCTCAATCCATATTTCTTCCATGTCATTGCAGGACGCCTTCAACTCAATTCTCCCATCCGGCTGATTGCCGATTGCTTGAATTGCGTTCTTCAAAAGATTGATAACTACCTGTGAAATAAGATTCTCATCTGCATATACGATTAAGTCCGCAGGAGTAATCTCTGTGTGGAAACGGATATGCTCACATGGATGCTGATGACAGGCAAGTTCAACCATTCTTTCTATGAATGCTTTCACATAGAACAAGGAGGGTTCCGGTGTCGGTATACGTGTGAATTGCCGGTATGATTCTACAAAGGCAAGCAACCCTTTTCCGGTCGTACTGATTGTTTGCAATCCGTGGTTTACCTCTTCGTCTTTATCCGCTGATATTGAAAGAAGCGTATCGCAAAGGGAAGTGATGGGAGTCACAGAGTTCATGATTTCATGTGTCAGTACCCGTGTCAGCCGGATCCATGAATCTATTTCTTTTTCATCCAGTTCGGTATTGATATCATTCAGGGCAAGGATGCGCAGATGCTCTTTGCGTACATTGATTTCCGACACACGGATGGATAAGTTAATCGTTCCCCGTTCATTGTGAAATATGACTTGTAGTTTGTCCCCTGGGCGACAGTTCTCTATTTTCTCCATAAGCTGCGCATCCACCTGACTCAATTGGCGGATATGTGTAAACACATTCAGCCCTAAAATACGGAGTGCTTCTTTGTTCTTCTGATAAACGGCTCCATTGTCATTGAGCACTACTAATCCTGTACTGACAAAGTCGAGAATCAGTTCGTAGTATTTCTCTTGCTGGGCTGTTTCAGCTTTCACGCTATATAAGATATGTCCCACGCGGTTGAGCGCCCGGTTTATTTCTTTGCTTTCGGGAGTACCGTTTTCTTCGGTAAAATGAAACGTATTATCATTATTCTCGAGCGCATCAATCATAAAAAGCACCTGTTTGGTGTGGAGACGATAAAGGCGGATTTGCCAAAGTACGCTAAGAACTAATAAACAAAGACTGACTCCTAACCAGCTGTATGATTGATGTATACCGAACCACACGGACGATATACAGAAAAGTACCGTCAGCAGGACTCTGAACCAATATTGAACACCTACTTGTTGAAGCTGCACTGTCATAATCCGAACTTTTTCATCTTGTTATAAAGAGTTTGCCTGGTTATTCCCAGTTGGGCGGCTACTGCCGATAAGTTTCCTGCACAAGTGTCGAGCGCTTTCCGTATCATCTGCATTTCCATCTCTTCCAGCGTAGAAATACTTTTCTCCTGACTCTCCGTCCGTGGAATGGATAATTGGAACAATTCGGCGGGAACGAGCGGACTGTCATTGATGATAACGGCCTTTTCAATCACGTGTTCCAGTTCACGGATATTACCATACCAAAGGTGTGCTTTCAATTTATCTTTAGCGTCGGGAGTGAACTTCATCAATGTCTTGTCATATTGTTTGCAAAAGCGTACCATGAACCTTTCGGCCAATGGAATAATATCTTCTTTCCGTTCCCGCAAAGGAGGAATCTCTACATGAATGGTATTGATGCGATAGAGCAAATCTTCCCGGAATTCACCTTTCACTACCATCTCTTGCAGATTCCGGTTGGTTGCGCATATCAGTCGGATATGAATGGGAATCGGCGTGTTGCTTCCCACTCTCACAATGCTTCGTCGTTGGAGGACGGTCAGTAGCTTTGCTTGCAGGTGGTAAGGCAGGTTGCCTATTTCATCGAGAAACAGCGTACTGTTATCGGCAGCCTCAAATTTGCCGGTCCGGTCGGTGTGTGCGTCGGTGAAAGAACCTTTAACGTGTCCGAAAAGCTCACTTTCAAATAAAGACTCTGTGATAGTCCCCATATCCACTGCAATCATTTCTTTGTATTTGCGGTTGGAAAGGAGATGAATCTCCCGTGCCAGCATTTCTTTCCCCGTTCCGTTTTCGCCTGTTATCAGGATATTGGCGTCGGTAATGGCTACCTTTTCAATCAATGAGCGGAGTTGCTGCATCACTTTGCTTTCTCCCCAGTACATAGGTGAGTGGGTGGTTTCTTCTTTGCTGCCCGTTTTCTTGTCGTTGTGCGTAGAAGCTGCTGCGGTTTGCAGGGTTTCCACCAGTTTTTGGTTATCCCAAGGCTTGACGATAAAGTCGGTTGCTCCTTCTTTAATCCCCCGGATAGCCAGTTCGATGTCGGCATAAGCCGTAAAAAGTACGACCGGAAGTTCTGGACGTACTTTCTTTATTTCATGCAACCAGAATAAACCCTCATTACCGGTGTTGATGCCTGATGTGAAATTCATATCCAACAAAATTACTTCCGGTGTTTCTTCCCTTATGACACTGGACAGGGTGACAGGAGAGGAGAGTGTGACAATCTTGGAAAAATAACTTTTCAGAAGGATTTGTACGGCAGTCAATACTCCTTTATTATCGTCTACAATGATGATTGTTCCTGATTTACTCATTTTCGTTTAAGTTTGTAAAGCGCAAACTTACGAAAAAGTGAGTTATAAATCATAATTCATAAATCATAAATTCTTTTATAACCACTGGAACTTCAATCCGAATGATAAACTAAGATAATCACGGGGACGGAGATAGCTATTGTTTACTGCACTGATAACATACAGGTCGCACGTACTTATTTCATAGAAAAAAGTCACCGACTTGGCTAAAAATCTACGTTGCGGATCAATATCGTATGTCAACCGTTGTCCCATGAAAACATGAAAACGTACTTTGTTGGAGAAACCATAGTAACCTTTCGGATAACGTTCCGGCTCATTCACCCAAAACTGGTCGCCAAACACGGTATTCACATAAAGCCCGCAGGTAAGAGGTTCCGTAGAGAAGCCCTTTCCGATATTAATGCTCCAGGGCATATAGTTCTGCTTGAGCGTCATGGTTACTTTGGCCTTCTTTGACGAATATTTCGGTATAAATCCGAGCAATATATCCGTTTCCCACTGATTATGTTTCCCGTAATCCCATCCCGTACCGAAAGAAAGTAATCCCATGTTTCCGGCATACTGTATTTTGGAGTGCGTCGGGATAATCCGTTCCCAGTGACTGCGGAAACGGTGAATCCGGTTATCGTAACGACTGTGTTTCACCTGCTTCGGTGTAACCGGCAATACAGAGTCCGCTCTGATGATCGTAAATATAGAATCTCCTGTGCGAAAAGTGATAATTGAATCATCTTTGATAATGAAACGGAGTGAATCAGCCTTGTACGAGTTGATGATTGTATCTGCTTTACAAGTAGCTGAAATCAGACCGGGAAGTAACAGAAGTACGGATAATACTCCTGCGCGCAAGATATAGTTAGTATTTAACCAGTTCATATTCATATTTTTCCGGGGTTATTGTAAATACCAGATAAGTACGGAGATCCATGCAATCACTGGTAACATAATGTATTCCATCATCAAAAATCACGTCATCCTGAAAGTGATGTGTGTGGGCAGCTGTACAAAACTGTATTCCCGGGTATTGTTTGACATAATGTTGGAATACTTTTGCCACATTATCATTGAATACATCTGTGTAGGGGCGTGCGTGCATACTAATGACTGTTTTTTTGAATTCGTCCTGTCTGTTCGTTAACTCTTGTTCCATAAAGGTGAAGTTCGGCACCGGTTCAGAGTAGTCATACTCCAATGCATTGGTGTTCAGACAGATAAATTTGACGTTGCCTGCAATAAAAGAGAAGTTAGTGGGACCGAATACTGCCTTGTATGTTTCTGCTCCCGTCCCCAAACAATCATGGTTGCCGATAAGGACTACATAAGGCACGTTAAGTCCGTTCATGATATCCCTTTGCCAGAGAAACTCTTTGGTTAGTCCGAAGTCACTCATATCGCCTCCGTGAATAACGAAGTCGATATCATTCCGTTTATTAATCTCTTTCACGAAATCTTCCGTTTCATCGTACCATCGTTGTGAGTCGCCCATAGTCACAAAGCGTATGGTCGTTTTACCCTGGCAGTTTGCTTCTATTCTTTCGATATTATGTGCGTTGACCTCTGTTTCGCCGCTGATACGGACGTCATATGGATGGTAATCTATCATGCCGCATCCGGAAAGTAAAAAGCACGATAAGAATACATATACATTCTTTCTCATCATAATTATTTTGTTTATAGTCTAGAAAACTAAATGCAAAGATAAAGTTTTCTATTTGGATGGACAATCGGCTAACAGGCAAATAGGACTCTTTGAACAATAAATGGGAGATATGGAACAGTATCGATTTGTCTAATAATCAGACAGGACCGTCTAATTATTAGACAATGCTTGGGAAACTAGGAAAAGATAAATGATTGAAAATGAATAGCCATTCTTGTTTGGCATACTTTCTGCATGACTAAAAACGTCAATAGTAAAACTGGAAATAAATCTATGTAGAACAACATCATAAATAAACAAGATGATACAGATTGAAAATATTAGTAAAGTATTCCGTACTACCGAAGTGGAGACGGTCGCATTAAATCATGTAAACCTTGAAGTAAAAGAAGGAGAATTTGTTGCTATCATGGGACCGTCTGGTTGTGGGAAATCCACCTTATTAAACATCCTCGGCCTATTAGATAACCCCACTGAAGGCTCTTATCTGTTGATGGGAGAAGAAGTAGCCGGTCTGAAAGAAAAGGAGCGTACCCGTGTCCGTAAAGGTAAACTGGGCTTTGTATTCCAGAGCTTTAATCTGATAGACGAATTGAACGTCTATGAGAATGTGGAACTTCCGCTCACTTATTTAGGTCTTAAATCTTCCGAACGCCGCCGAATGGTGGAAGACATTCTAAAAAGAATGAATATCAACCACCGTGCTAAACATTTTCCTCAACAGCTTTCCGGCGGACAACAACAACGGGTGGCGATAGCCCGCGCGGTTGTTACCAATCCTCAACTCATCCTTGCCGATGAGCCTACAGGTAACCTTGACTCAAAGAACGGAGCGGAAGTGATGAATCTGTTGACGGAACTGAATAGAGAGGGGACAACCATTATCATGGTGACCCACTCACAGCACGATGCCAGTTTTGCACATCGTACCGTACATTTATTCGATGGAAGTATTGTAGCAAGTGTAAAGGCATAAACAGAGAACCAACCATGAGACAAATCTATTATACTATACGTACCTTATTGCGTGAACGCGGATCGAATATCATACGAATCATTTCCCTTTCCTTAGGGCTTACTATCGGTGTTCTGCTTTTCTCGCAGATAGCTTTCGAACTAAGCTATGAGAAATGCTATCCGGAGGCGGAACGCCTGGCACTTGTACGTTGTCAGATGACTAATCTTAGTACAGGCGAAACCGCAGGTGATGATGGAGAGATCGGTTATGACTATACTGTTTTCGATGTGGTGGCACCTACTTTGGCAGAAGAGATGCCGAAAGAAATAGAAGTAGCCAGTAGTGTCCTTTCGATGGGAAGTGCCAATATTTATTATGAAGATAAACTGTTGCCCGATGCAGATTACATCTTTGCGGATACTTGTTTCTTTCAGACTTTCGGCATACCGGTGTTGGAAGGCAATCCCAAGAATATGATTATGCCCGGAAGCGTTTTTGTTTCGGAGCATTTTGCCCGTGAGACGTTTGGAGATGAAAGCCCTGTTGGTAAAGTGCTTTCTGTTGAAAAACAAAACACACTGACCATACGTGGGATCTACAAAGATGTACCGGAAAATACGATGCTCACCCATGATTTCGTGATATCTGTTCATCAGAATGGAGGGTATCATGCAGGAGCCGGCTGGAGAGGAAATGATGTCTTTTACGCTTTCCTTCGTTTGCGCCATGCTTCGGACATTGACAAAGTGAATGCTGACATTCAGCGGGTGATCGGGAAATATACAGATTTAGAGTATGATGGCTGGAAAATTGAATTTAGCGTCCTTCCATTGGTGAAACGTCATCTGGCTTCTCCCGATGTACAAAAGCGTTTGGTCATTTACGGATTTTTGGGTTTTGCTATCTTCTTTGTGGCTATCATGAACTATATGCTGATATCCATTGCTACTTTAAGCCGTCGTGCAAAAGGAGTGGGAGTACATAAGTGCAATGGAGCCAGTTCCACCCATATTTTCAGAATGTTTATGGCAGAGACGGGAATCCTTGTCATTCTTTCCGTATTGCTTAGTTTCTTACTGATAATCAATGCGCGTGGTCTGATTGAAGATTTACTTTCCGTCCGTCTTTCCTCACTTTTCACTTGGGAAACGTTGTGGGTACCGTTGCTCACTATCCTTGTTCTCTTCATACTGGCAGGTGGCATACCGGGACGATTATTCTCCCGTATCCCTGTCACGCAGGTATTCCGCCGGTATACAGATGGGAAGAAAGGGTGGAAACGTTCGTTATTGTTTGTGCAGTTTACGGGAGTTTCTTTCGTCTTGGGATTGTTGCTGGTCACTCTGTTGCAGTACAGTCATCTGATGAGCCGTGATATGGGTATCGTCGTGCCCGGATTAGCTCAAGCGCAGACATGGTTGCCTAAAGAATCGGTGGAGCATATCAAAGACGATTTGAACCGCCAACCGATGGTAGAAGGAGTGACCGTTGCCGTGAATGGGGTGTTGGGCGAGTACTGGACACGCGGACTGATGGGAAATGACGGTAAGCGGATTGCTACCCTAAATTACAACTCCTGCCATTACAACTATCCTGAAGTAATGGGTATTAAGATTATAGAAGGTACTACACTGAAAAAGCAGAACGACTTATTAGTAAACGAAGAACTGGTGCGTCTGATGAAATGGACCGACGGAGCAGTAGGTAAAACAGTGAATGACATTCAAGGAACGATTGTAGGCGTATTCCGTGACATTCGCAATAACAGCTTTTATGGGTCGCAATCTCCTATTGTCCTGATTGGAGATGAAAATGCCAACCATGCATTTGATGTCCGCTTGAAAGAACCATATAACGAGAATCTGAAACGTCTGAACGAGTTTGTAGAAAACACCTATCCGAATATATCCTTGCGTTTTATCCTGGTAGATCAAATGGTGAAAAATATCTATAAAGACGTATACCGCTTCCGCAATTCCGTCTGGATCACTTCCGCCTTTATCCTACTGATCGTTATCATGGGATTGATTGGCTATGTGAATGATGAAACCCAGCGCCGGAGCAAAGAGATAGCTATCCGGAAAGTGAATGGAGCCGAAGCATCTCATATCCTCGGATTACTGACACGTGACATTTTATACGTTTCAGTGATTTCTATCCTAGTAGGTACTACCGTTTCTTATTTTGCAGGACAGGCATGGCTCGACCAATTTGCCGAGCAGATTGATTTGAATCCATTGCTTTTTGCTGCTACGGCCTTGTTCGTCCAATTACTGATTGTAATCTGTGTTGTTCTGAAAGCATGGCATATCGCGAACGAGAATCCGGTCAATAGCATTAAGGCAGAATAAGCCGAATAGAATAAATGGCAGAATAGGGCAGACACCGCCTTATTCTGCTACTACCGGATGCAGTTTGGAAACCTTCTTGATATAAATCATCAGACTGACAACGGCTGTAATAAACGCCAGCGCATCCGATACTGGCATACTGATCCAAATTCCTTCCAATCCCCACCAGTTAGGGAAAAGTAATAAGCAAGGCAAAAGATAAAGCAACTGACGCGTCAGCGAAAGGAAAATACTGATTTTAGCCTTGCCGATACTTTGGAAGAAGTTACCGATTACAATCTGTGCCCCTACAAACGGGAACATCAACACAGTCAGCCGGATACCGCCTACCGCCAAATCAATCAATTCATCACTATCGGTGAAGAGAGCCGATACGGCATGAGGGAAGAACTCACAAATCACGAACCCGCTGCTCGTAATCACTACCCCGGAGATAATCCCCAGTCGCAGCGTTTGTTTCACCCGGTCTATCTTTTGTGCTCCGAAGTTGTAGCCTACGATTGGCTGCATACCCATAGTCAGCCCCAACACAATCATTACATAAAGCGTCAGCAACCGATTGATGATGCCATACGCGCCGATAGCCATATCGCCCCCATAGTTTTGCAGGCTGTTATTGATGATAATCACGATGGCACACGCACACACATTCATCAGGAATGGAGACATACCGATGGCGAAGATACTTTCTACAATCCTCGGTTTCATTTTCCAGATATTCCCTTCAAAATGCACCGTACTGTCTTTCTTGGTGAAGTGGCTCACCACCCACACCATACCAATCAACTGCGAGATAACCGTTGCCGTAGCCGCACCCCTCATTCCCCATTCGAAGTGGAAGATAAAGATAGGAGCGAGGATGATGTTAGCCACCACCGTTACCATTGAAGTAAGCATAGCCTTTTTGGGGTATCCGGTAGCGCGCATCACGTTGTTCAGCCCGATCATTGTGTAAGTGATGGGAGTTCCCAGCAAAATCACCTGCATAAAGCTGCGTGCATATGGAAGGGTGTCGGCGCTGGCTCCGAAAAAAGTCAGTATATCATCTAGGAAGATAAAAGATAGAATACCGAAGAAAAGAGAATTTGTGATACAAAGCATCAGCGTATGTGACAAAATTTCCGTAGCCCCTTTCATATCCTTCTGTCCCAGACGGATAGAGGCGAGGGTAGACCCACCAGCCGAAACCAGTGTACAGAAAGCGACAACAAGATTCATCAGCGGGAAGCTGATAGCCAGTCCGGCAATAGCCATCGGTCCTACGCCATGTCCGATGAAGATACTGTCAATGATGTTATAGATAGAAGTAATCGTCATTCCGATAATCGCAGGAATGGAATATTGTAACAGCAATTTGCCGATACGTTCTTTGCCTAAAATGTGCGGGTCGTTCTTGCTCATGCGCCAGTAGATTTTGTTGGATAAAAACGTATGTTACGTTTTTTTTAGCTTTGCAAAGGTACGAATTATTTGCCTGATTCGATGATTATTCGGAACTTTGCGGCGATAGATACACAAGGTTTAACGTTTTAGGTAAAAAGCCAGTTTAATATGAATACAACGAAAACAATTGCAGCACTCTTCGACTTTGACGGTGTCATCATGGATACAGAAACGCAGTACACTGTTTTTTGGGACGAGCAAGGACGGAAATATCTGAATGAAGAAGATTTCGGACGCCGTATCAAGGGACAGACGCTATCGCAAATCTATGAAAAGCATTTCGCGGATAAACCCGAAGCACAGCTCGAAATAAGCGCTGAACTCAATGTTTACGAGAAAAAGATGTCCTACGAATACATCCCCGGAGTAGAAGCCTTCATAGCCGATCTTCGCAGGAACGGTGCAAAGATAGCCGTAGTCACCAGCTCCAACGAAGAGAAGATGGCAAACGTCTACAATGCCCATCCCGAATTTAAAGGAATGGTAGACCGCATCCTGACAGGAGAAATGTTTGCCCGTTCAAAACCCGCTCCCGACTGTTTCCTGCTGGGAATGGAAATCTTTGAAGCCACCCCCGAAAACTCCTACGTCTTTGAGGATTCTTTCCACGGCCTGCAAGCCGGCATGACTTCCGGGGCAACCGTGATCGGACTTGCCACCACCAACTCACGCGAAGCCATCACCGGAAAAGCCCATTATATAATAGACGACTTCACCGGCATGACATACGAAAAAATGCTCTCTCTCCATAAATAACGGCGTTATTTTTAAATAGTTACCTCACTTATATTATATTAATAAATGAAATAAGAAAAATAACCGAGATAAATAAAAATAGTGAGACCCACCCATCCTTTCAAATGCCTTCCAACTATCCAAGCGAAGCATTTGAAAGGATTTTTTGCTTTTCTTTCCCAGTTATGAATTAAATGTTATAACTTTGCCGCAATTTTTGAAAGCGTCCAAATGCGCAGACATCAATGACATAAATCATAATTCATAAATCATAAATTAAAAAGACATGGCTGGTTATATATCAGATGACACAAGAAAGGTGACTACTCATCGCTTGGTTGAAATGAAACAGAGAGGCGAAAAAATATCTATGCTGACTGCGTATGATTACACAATGGCACAGATTGTAGACGGTGCGGGAATGGACGTAATCCTAGTAGGCGACTCCGCTTCTAACGTAATGGCAGGTAACGTGACTACATTACCTATCACGCTCGACCAAATGATTTATCATGCCAAATCCGTAGTACGTGGTGTAAAGCGGGCGATGGTGGTAGTTGATATGCCTTTCGGATCTTACCAGGGCAATGAGATGGAGGGCCTTGCTTCCGCTATCCGCATCATGAAAGAAAGTCACGCTGACGCATTGAAGCTCGAAGGCGGTGAAGAAATCATCGACACGGTGAAACGTATCGTATGCGCCGGTATCCCTGTGATGGGACATTTGGGACTCATGCCTCAATCCATTAACAAATACGGAACCTATACCGTACGTGCCAAAGACGAAGCCGAAGCCGACAAACTGATTCGCGACGCCCATTTATTGGAAGAAGCAGGCTGTTTTGCCATTGTACTCGAAAAAATCCCCGCTACCCTTGCAGAGCGTGTAGCTTCCGAACTCACTATTCCTATCATCGGAATCGGTGCCGGCGGCCACGTAGACGGTCAGGTATTGGTTATTCAGGACATGCTTGGCATGAACAACGGATTCCGTCCGCGTTTCTTACGTCGTTATGCTGACTTGTACACAGTGATGACCGACGCCATCAGCCGTTACGTTTCCGACGTGAAGAATTGCTACTTCCCCAACGAGAAGGAACAATATTAAGATAGTATATGGCAGTTAAATTGTGGACAGTTCATTTTATGCGGATATGTGTAGCTAATTTGCTGTTGTTTATATCCTTGTATGTGTTATTTCCGGTACTTTCCGTAGAGATGGCCGACCGTCTCGGAGTGCCGGCCGCACAGACAGGAGTAATCTTTCTTTTTTTCACCTTGGGGATGTTCCTTATCGGTCCTTTCCATGCCTACCTGGTAGATGCCTACAAACGTAAATACGTATGTATGTTTGCCGCTGCCCTGATGGTAGTGGCGACGATTGGGTACGCCTTTGTGACGAACTTCACAGAACTAATCCTGTTGAGTACCGTGCAAGGACTGGCCTTTGGCATAGGCACTACTGCCGGTATTACCTTGGCTATCGACATCACCAACTCCACACTGCGGAGCGCAGGAAATGTCAGCTTCTCGTGGACGGCACGTCTGGGAATGCTTTTGGGGATTATCCTCGGAGTGTGGCTCTATCAAAGTCACTCATTCCAAAACCTGCTCACTGTATCTGTCATAACCGGAGCTGTAGGAATTCTCATGCTATCGGGGGTATATGTACCTTTCCGTGCGCCGATTGTCACTAAACTCTATTCCTTCGACCGCTTCTTATTGCTTCGTGGATGGGTTCCCGCTATCAACCTGATTTTGATAACATTTGTTCCGGGCTTACTGATTCCAATGGTACACCCTTTCCTAAACGATTTCGTACTCGGAAACGTGGGAATCCCCGTACCGTTCTTTGTCGGCACAACCCTCGGATACATTATCTCCCTGTTCATCGCGCGCCTGTTCTTTTTTAAAGAGAAGACACTGCGCTTGGTCATTATAGGAATCGGGTTGGAAATGGTAGCCATGTCCTTATTGAACACAGACCTTTCGATAGGCATCTCTTCCGTACTCTTGGGATTGGGTTTAGGTTTAACCATGCCGGAATTCCTGATGATATTTGTGAAACTATCCCATCATTGCCAACGCGGAACAGCCAACACTACCCATTTGTTGGCAAGCGAAGTTGGTATCTCCCTGGGTATCGCTACTGCGTGCTACATGGAATTGGATACAGACAAGATGCTCCATACCGGACAGATGGTAGCTTCTATCGCTTTGCTGTTCTTCGTATTGGTCACTTATCCTTATTATATAAAGAAGAAGGTAAGATAAAATAGACAGAAGAACAAAAGAACATATTTCAGGAGTGATGATTGTTTTTTGATTTTCATCATACGTATCCAAAAATATGTTCTTTTGTTCTTCTGTCTTAACTTTAATTCCTGCTCACCTGTTTTACTCCCTTCACCGTCCGTAATTTTTTGATAAGAGCCTCCAAACGCCCCGTATCACCCACCATTACTGTCAGTGTGCCAGAGAACAACCCATCGTTCGAATCAATACCGATAGAACGTAGCGTGATACCATTCTCTTTCGAGATGATCGAAGTAATATTTGTTACGATACCAATATCATCATGTCCTACAACGCGCAGCGTGATCGGATATTGCGTACCTTCCGACTTGCCCGCCCAGCGAGCCTTCACAATCCGGTAGCCGAAACGTTCGCGCATCTGGTTCGCGTTCGGACAATCCGACCGGTGTATCTTGATACCGCCGCTCACCGTTACGAACCCGAACACATCATCGCCATAAATCGGGTTACAACATTTAGCCAGTTTAAACTCCAGTCCTTTCAGATTCTGGTCAATCACCAGTACATCCTCTTTAGATGTCGTTTCCTCCTGCGCGGTTTGCAAATTATACCCTTCGGCACTCCGATAAACAATTTCATCGTGTGTATCGCTGTCCCGTTTCTGCTGTTCGATGTATTTATCCAGAATCTCGTTCACATCCAGTCCGCCATCGGCAATCCGTTGATAAAATTCTGTCACGTTCTTGAATCCCAAACGCTTGATGAGGCGCATCATGGTCGCTTCATCATACTCCAGTTTGCGGTTCTTGAATTTCCGTTCCAGCGTCTCTTTGGCAAACGCATGTTGGCGTGCCACCATCTCTTTGAGCGCCTGGCGTATCTTGGTGCGTGCTTTGGAAGTCGTCACGATGTTCAGCCAGTCCTGTTTCGGAGTCTGGGTGTTTGAAGTCATGATCTCCACTTGGTCGCCGCTGTTCAACTTCTGCTTCAACTGCACATTCTTGCCGTTCACTTTCGCGCCGATACACTTGCATCCCAACTTACTATGTATATGGAAAGCAAAATCGAGTACCGTAGCCCCTTTAGCCAGCTTGAACAAATCCCCTTTGGGCGTAAAGACAAACACTTCATCCTCGTAGAGATCCATCTTAAACTGATCCATCACCTTCATCGAGTCGTTGTCCGCGTTCTCCAACGCCTCCCGCACGGAAGTCAACCACTCGTCCAAGCCCGTTTCTCCTTTGATACCTTTATATCTCCAGTGCGCAGCCAGTCCGCGTTCCGCGATCTCGTCCATCCGTCGGGTACGTATCTGCACTTCCACCCATTTCCCTTCCGGGCCCATCACGGTGATGTGCAACGACTCGTAACCATTACTCTTCGGTATTGAAAGCCAGTCGCGCAGACGCTTCGGGTTCGGCTGGTACATATCCGTTACAATCGAATACACCTGCCAGCACTCCTGCTTCTCCTTCGCCGGGTCCGGTTCCGAATCCAGGATGATACGGATGGCGAACAAGTCATAAATCCCCTCAAAAGGAGTCTTTTGCTTCTGAATCTTGTTCCATATCGAATGAATCGACTTCGTGCGTCCCTTGATGTCGAACTTCAGTCCCGCTTCCGCCACCTTCTTTTGGATCGGTTCGATAAAAGCGGCGATATACTTGTCGCGGGAAGCCTTCGTTTCATTCAGCTTATCCTTGATGAAATAATATGTCTCTTTCTGCGTATATTTGAGAGACAAATCCTCCAGTTCCGATTTCAGCTTATACAATCCCAGCTTGTGAGCCAGCGGAGCATACAGATATGCTGCTTCGTTTGCCACCTTGATCCGGTCCTCCTCGTTGCCTGTATCCTTTATTTTGCGCATCACGTTCACGCGGTCGGCAATCATAATCAGGATTACGCGCATATCCTCCGCAAACGACAGCAGCAGATTACGGAAATTCTCCGACTCGATGGCAGGGCTTTTGGCATACAGCTCGTTCGTCTTCACCAATCCCTTGATGATGCTTGCCACGTCTTCACCATATTCGGCGTTCACCTCGTCGATAGATAATACATGACCTTTCACGATTTCGTGCAACATGATCCCGATCAGGCACGAACCTTTCATACCGATTTCCTCGGCAACGATCACTGCTGTTTGTAAATCTCTGATGACGGGATTCATCCCGAAGTTATTGCGTTGCAGACCGTTACATTGGGCCGCCTTGATAAGATGTTTCTTTAACTTTTGGCAATCTCTCCAGAAAATACTGTCTCCGGCAGACTGCAATAAATGTCGATAGAGTGAAAAAAGCTCCTTTTTTTCCTCCAATGTAAAAAAGTCGTCCATATTCAATCTTGTTAATTCGATGTAAAAGTAGTTTTTTTTCCGGTTATTCGGCAAGAAGTAAATAACATTTTGTATTTTTGGGCATCAATTAATAAAAATAGATATTATGATAACGACACAGGACAAAGAGTTGCTTGCCAAGAAAGGCATCACGGAAGAGCAAATTGCAGAACAATTAGCATGCTTCCAGACGGGATTTCCCTTTTTAAAACTGGATGCGGCAGCTTCCATCGAAAAGGGCATATTAGCTCCCGACGCAGAAGAACAGAAGGCTTATCTGGCCGCCTGGGATGCATATACAAACACAGATAAGACTGTTGTGAAGTTCGTGCCTGCCTCCGGTGCTGCAAGTCGTATGTTTAAGAATCTATTCGAGTTTCTGTCCGCCGATTATGACCAGCCGACTACCAAGTTCGAACAGGCCTTCTTTGACGGAATCAAGAATTTTGCTTTCTATGACGATCTGAATGTGGCCTGCCAGCGTATCTCCGGAAAAGACATTCCCGGACTGATGGAAGAAGGCAACTATAAAGCAGTGGTGTCCGCCCTGCTGGAGACTGCCGGACTGAACTATGGCGCGCTACCGAAAGGTCTGCTCAAATTCCATAAATATCCCGAAGGCTCCCGCACTCCGATGGAGGAACATCTTGCCGAAGGCGCTCTGTATGCAGCCGGCAAGAGCGGCAAAGTGAACGTACACTTCACCGTGTCTACCGAACACCGCGAACTTTTCAAGAAGCTCGTGACGGAAAAAGTGGACGACTTCGCCAAACGTTACGGCGTAGACTATTACATCACCTTCTCCGAGCAGAAGCCAAGTACCGACACCATTGCTGCCGATATGGACAACCAACCGTTCCGCGACAACGGCAAACTGCTGTTCCGCCCCGGTGGTCATGGCGCGCTGATTGAGAACCTGAACGACTTGGACGCAGACATCATCTTCATCAAGAACATCGACAACGTAGTGCCCGACCGTTTGAAAGCCGATACTGTTACGTATAAGAAACTGATTGCCGGAGTGCTCGTGACCCTGCAAAAACAAGTATTCGAATACCTCACGCTGCTCGACAGCGGCAAGTATACGCACGACCAGATGATGGAAATGCTTCAATTCCTGCAAAAGAAACTCTTCTGCAAGAATCCGGAAACAAAAGACCTCGAAGACTCCGTATTGGCTATCTACCTCAAAAACAAGTTCAACCGCCCGATGCGTGTCTGCGGAATGGTGAAGAACGTAGGCGAACCCGGCGGCGGTCCGTTCCTTGCTTACAACAGCGACGGAACCATCTCCCTGCAAATTCTCGAAAGCTCGCAGATCGACATGGACGATCCGGAGAAGAAAGAAATGTTCGAGAAGGGTACGCACTTCAATCCGGTAGACCTCGTATGCGCTGTGCGTGATTATAAAGGACATAAATTCGACCTGGTGAAATATGTAGATAAAGCCACCGGTTTCATCTCCTACAAATCGAAGAACGGTAAAGACCTGAAAGCTCTCGAACTTCCCGGCTTGTGGAATGGTGCGATGAGCGACTGGAATACCGTCTTTGTAGAAGTTCCTCTTTCTACCTTTAACCCGGTGAAGACAGTGAATGACTTGTTGCGTGAGCAACATCAGTAATTTATTCACCACAGAGGACACAAAGGACACAGAGTTTTTTCGGTAAGGTAAGACCGGAAGCAATGGAATCAATTGCATTAATCCGGTGAAAAAGTTCTATAAAAACTCTATAAAATCTCTGTGTCCTCTGTGCCCTCTGTGGTGAAACTTAAAAAAGAGTGTTTAGAATGAATCAGATAGAGAAGATCATTGATATTGCTACTTGGAACAGAAGAGAACATTACGAACATTTCAGTGCTTTTGACGATCCGTTTTTTGGAGTGACAGTCAATGTAGATTGTACGCGTGCGTATCAGGAGGCCAAAGACAAAGGCGTTTCCTTTTCCCTGCTCGTCCTTCACCGCATCGTGACTGCCGCGGCTGCCGTGGAAGAGTTCCGCTACCGTATCGAAGGCAATCGAGTGGTGTGTTATGACAGTCTTCTGCCCGAAGCTACTGTGGGGCGTGCCGACCACACCTTTTCTTTTGCCGCTTTTGAATACGATCCGGACGAACTTGTCTTTATTCGTCGGGCAAAAGCCGAGATGGAACGCCTGCAAGCCACTACGGGACTCAACAAAGGAGGTACGTTTCATCCTAACGCCATTCATTATTCGGCTGTGCCGTGGCTCTCTTTCACCGATATGAAGCATCCCACCAATATGCGTTCGGGCGACAGCGTTCCCAAAATCTCCACCGGTAAATACTTCCGCGAAGGAGAAAGGCTGATGATGCCCGTTTCCGTCACTTGCCATCATGGATTGATGGATGGCTATCATGTAGCGCAGTTTATCGAGAAGCTCCATTTATAAACTTCGTTCTGAAAAAGACTAACCAGACTATGATATGAGAGTAAAGATACCCAGACGGGAAATCATCCTATTCTGTTCCGCCTTGCTTTTCCCCGTTGCTTCGCTGTGCGCGCAAGAAGTGGGGCAGGAGGTGAAAGAGGTCAGGCAAGACGTGGAGCAACTCCAGCAGGACGTCCGCGAACTTCGTGAAGAAGTGCGTAGATTGCAGGAAGAACTTCATGGATTCCGGCGCAACAGTTTCCCGCAATGTGGCATGGACACGGTAGCTCCCTACGTTCCCCATCGGTTTATTCACCGGTTGGGGATAGAAGCCCGGCCGCAATACGTGTTCCCCACCAATCCTTTCCTGCAAGGAGAGAACGAACGGTGGAAGCCCATCCAAAGTTCCTTTGCTGCTCATCTGAAATATTCCTTCAAGTTTCGTCCCAATACCTGTGCCGACCGTATCTACGGTGGAGCCTACCAAGGCTTCGGCTTGGCTGTCACTACCTTTGGCGATCGTAAGCAACTCGGTGATCCGGTGACGTTCTACGTCTTTCAGGGCGCACGCATCGCCCGTTTCAATCCCCGTCTTTCGCTCAATTACGAGTGGAATTTCGGCCTTTCTGCCGGATGGAAACCATACGATAACGATTACAACTCCTACAACGGAGCGGTAGGTTCACGGGTGAATGCGTATCTCAATGCAGGTATCTACCTCAATTGGTCGCTTTCCCGTTATTTCGACTTTATCATCGGCGGAGATTTTACGCATTTCTCCAACGGCAACACCAAATTCCCCAACGCAGGAGTGAACACCACCGGAGCGAAAATCGGTCTGGTGTACAACTTCAACCGTGAAGAATCCGACCTGACCAAGTCCTTGGTCAAGCCGTATATTCCCCGTTTTCCCCGTCATATCAGTTACGATCTTGTGTTGTTCGGCTCGTGGAGACGGAAAGGCGTGTACGTAGAAAGCGGGAAGCAGATAGCTTCGCCGGGCAGTTACCCTGTGGCGGGATTCAACTTTGCCCCGATGTACAACCTCAATTATAAGCTGCGATTCGGCGTTTCGCTGGACGGTGTTTATGACGGTAGTGCCAATGTGTACACCGAAGACCGGATTGTGGAGTACGATTACGATGGAGGCAGCGGCACTTCCGGACGCAGGTTTCTTGTGCCGGGCATTCAGCATCAGCTTGCTCTCGGACTTTCGGGACGGGCGGAGTATGTAATGCCGTTTTTCACCATCGGTGTCGGTTTGGGAACGAATGTGCTGGGACGTGGCGATTTGCGGGGGCTGTATCAGGTCTTTGCGTTGAAGATAGACGTGACACGTAGCTCTTTCCTTCACATCGGTTACAATCTCCAAAACTTTCAGACACCTAATTATCTGATGCTCGGCTTGGGATTCCGTTTCAATAATAAGTATCCTAAGGTGCGTCATTAGAAATGTCCGTCCGGTGGTCTGTCGAATCAAGTAAGGAATCTCAAAATGGAAAACATCATTCATAAAATCAGAGAAATCTATCCGGTATCCGATGAAGCGCTTCAGGCACTTCAGGCGAATATGGAACTGCGATATTATCCTAAAGATACCTATATCGTCCAGTCGGGGGTAACAGACCGCCTGGTTTATTTCATTGAAGAGGGTATTGCCCGTTCCGTATTCCATCACAACGGACAGGATACTACTACGTGGTTCACGCTGGAAGGCGACATTACGTTCGGCATGGATTCGCTCTACTATCAGCAACCGTCGGTGGAGAGCATTGAAACGCTTTCCGATTGCAAAATCTACGTCATCCATATCGACAAGCTGAATATGCTCTACGAAACCTATATCGACATAGCCAACTGGGGGCGCATCCTGCATCAGAATGTCAACAAAGAGCTTAGCCACATGTTTGTGGAACGGCTCCAGCTTTCGCCTAAAGAACGGTATGAGCAGTTCAACCGTCGCTATCCCGGACTGATAAACCGGGTGAAGCTGAAGTATGTGGCTGCCTTTTTGGGCATTTCCATCTACACGCTTAGTCGGGTACGTGCTAAAAAATAGTTTTCGGCAGGGCTTTTTTGCTTTTAAGCAAAAGAACTTCGTTTCGCAAACCGTATCTTTGCCATCTGAAAATACTAACTAATAGAAAAACAGATGTCGAACATTTCTTCTTCAGCCTTTGCAGACACCAAAGCACATTATGATCTTCTTGACGGACTTCGCGGGGTAGCGGCTCTTATGGTGATATGGTATCATGTATTCGAGGGTTACGCTTTTGCCGGTGGTGGCAATATCGAGACTCTCAATCACGGTTATTTGGCCGTGGATTTCTTCTTTATCCTTTCGGGTTTCGTGATCGGTTACGCTTATGACGACCGTTGGGGCAAGAGTCTCACCATGAAAGATTTCTTTAAACGTCGTTTGATACGTCTTCATCCGATGGTCGTTATGGGTGCCGTATTGGGTGCTATCACATTCTGTATTCAGGGTTGTGTGCAATGGGATGGAACGCATGTAGCCATCTCCATGATTATGTTGTCTCTTCTTTGCACGATATTCTTCATTCCTGCCATGCCGGGTGTGGGATATGAAGTTCGTGGCAATGGTGAGATGTTTCCGTTGAACGGTCCTTGCTGGTCGTTATTTTTCGAGTATATCGGTAATATCCTGTATGCGTTGTTCATCCGCCGCTTGTCCAACAAGGCGCTGACGGTATTTGTGGTGTTGCTGGGTGCAGCATTGGCAGCGTTTGCCGTTTTCAATGTCTCCACTTATGGAAACATAGGAGTGGGCTGGACGCTGGACGGGGTTAACTTCCTGGGCGGCTCGTTGCGTATGCTTTTCCCTTTCTCACTGGGTATGCTGATGTCGCGCAACTTCAAGCCTATGAAGGTGAAGGGTGCGTTTTGGATCTGTACCATTGCGCTGATTGCCCTGTTCTCTGTTCCTTATCTCGAAGGAATGGAGCCGCTTTGCATGAATGGTATTTATGAAGCGTTTTGTGTGATTGTGGCTTTCCCTATCATTCTGTGGATAGGAGCGTCGGGCACCACTACGGACGTGCAATCGACAAAGGTATGCAAATTTCTGGGGGATATATCCTATCCGGTTTATGTGATCCATTATCCGTTGATGTATCTGTTCTATGCATGGCTGATTGAGAATAAGCTCTATACGTTGGGCGAGACTTGGCACGTAGCCGTGTGCGTCTTTGTCTTGAGTATCGTGCTTGCTTATCTGTGCCTGAAACTGTATGACGAACCGATACGTAAATATTTGGCAAAACGTTTCTTGAGTAAAAAATGATAGTTTCATTGTTATGTATCTGAAAAACATTTCATAAAGCTAAAAAAAGAACTCCAACCAAGTGGCGGATAAAGTCGTATTGGTTGGAGTTTTTTATCAATAGAATAAGTTTTCTCTTCGTCAGTAAGTGAGGCTGATTCTATGTCTTTGCATTTTAGATGTGAAACGATATAGATTAATAGAGTTGCTTGCTCATTTTATAATTGGTGAGACACATTTGATTAGCTTTTCGTTTTTGTTCTTCATCAACTTGAAAACCTTGTTTCTCGAAAAACGGTTTTGCCGTGATGCTAACCTCCGATGTTAATCTTTTCGCACCTCTTTCTCGTGCGTATGCTTCGAGATATTTATACAAAGATGTCGCAATGCCTTGATGCTGAAAGTCCTTATGGACAAACAGCGTGTGCATATATCCGTCATCGTTGACAGAGCCGAAGCCTACAATCACACCTTCTTCATTTTCTGCAACCACATAATGTTGCTCTTCGAAAAGCTCACCCCAATGTGATGTATCGTCTCCGCACGAAGCCCAGTCTGCTACTTCTTCGGCTGTATAATCTTTTCGGTTCACAGTCAGAACTGTGTGCTGATATAGCTCTTGTAGTGCTGGAATATCAGACAGGTTTACTTGGCGGATTCTATTCATCTTATCTCTAAATTTCTTTTTTAGTAAACTTCTACTTTCTCTGCAATTCTCTTAGCCTTGTCGCGCAACGCATCCAAATCAGCATCGAGCGGAGCATAGCAAAGCACCACACCCATACGACGGTTGACGCGTGTAAACGGTTTGCCGAATATACGTAGATAGGTATCTTCTTCTTTGGTCACTTCTTCCAGTCCACGATATTGAGGGCGTTCCTGGCTGGCAATCGGAGAGAGGATGACGGCACTTGCGCCTATCCGTTCTTGCTTGATGCCCGGAATAGGCAGACCGAGCACGGCACGCAGGTGCAATTCAAATTCATTCAGATTTTGTGTTCCTGCCAAAGTCACCATGCCGGTATCGTGCGGACGTGGAGAAAGTTCGGAGAAATAGACTCCGTTTTCATGGCTTAGGAAGAACTCAACTCCCCAAAGTCCTGCGCCTGTCAGCGCGCGGGTTACTTTTTCTGCCATCTCTTCCGCTTCTTTCAAATGAGCAGGATCGATGTGTGCAGGCTGGAAACTTTCGCGATAGTCGCCACCTTTCTGCACGTGTCCGATAGGAGGGCAGAACAGGGTGGAGCCGTTCTTTTGAGTAACGGTGAGCAGGGTGATTTCGCTGTCGAATTTGATAAATTCTTCAATGATAAGCTCGCGGATATCTCCACGGCTTCCGCTGCATCCGTATTCCCAGGCGTGTTCGAGTTCGTCGGCACTCTTCACCAGCGACTGTCCTTTACCGGAGGATGACATCAACGGTTTAACGACACAAGGGAAACCGATTTTAGCGGCAGCTTCTTTCAGTTCGTCCAATGTTTTGGCGTAGAAGTATTTGGCTGTTTTCAGTCCGAGCTCTTTGGCGGCAAGGTCGCGGATAGCTTTACGATTCATCGTGAAGTTCACGGCACGGGCGCTGGGCACTACCTGTATGCCTTCTTTTTCGAAGTCATACAAACGTTCTGTGCGGATCGCTTCAATCTCCGGAACGATAATGTCCGGCTGGTGTTTCTTTACGACACGCTCCAGTTCTTCACCGTTCAGCATATCGAATACTTCAAATTCATCAGCCACTTGCATAGCAGGTGCTCCCGCGTATGAGTCGCAGGCAATGATGTGTTGACCTTTACGTTGAGCTGAAATTACAAATTCTTTTCCTAGTTCTCCGGAACCGAGTAACAGTATTTTCTTCATCATTTTGAGTGTTTTATATTAGTGGTGCAAAATTACAGCAAAAAAATGAGATAATAATTGTATAGGCGTTGATTATATTTCTCTTTTATATAAATAAAGAATAGTCTTCTATATAATATAAGGTGCAATGTAAATCCTGCATGAAAAACTTTCGTGCAGGATTTGGTGTTTTCTTTAGTTGAAAAGCGTATCCTTGAAAAAGACAACCAGAACCTCCTGAAAATTGCTGTGAATTTTAGTGCGGAGACGCGAAATATAGAGAAATGGATCGTAGAAAAATAGAAAATACGGCTTTAAACTTTCTTAAGGAAAACATGAAAAAACAGCGTTCGCTGTGTTCGAGCACAAAACTAGTTGTCTGTGCTACTATTTTGTATTACGGCTAAATCCTTGATTTAAAACAAAGAGAAAGGAAACTGGACGCGAAAATCCGGTTTATTGATATATTATTATCTCAAAATCTATTTTGCTATTGATTTGTAGTCTAAATTCGCCTAAATTGGTCAATCTGTAGCTATTATTAGTCTAATAAGTGTTATCGAACGACAAATTATAAAAAAGGAGTAACAATGATACAGAATTGTTTCTACATTTGTGCAGTTGTTTCTTTAACTATTTCTAGTGGTAGAAGTTTCTAGGATATAGAAAATAGTTGAACAAAAAATTAATTCAACTGTTTATTATAATATTGAAATTAGGTAAAACGCGAAAATGTTTATTCCTTATCATATTATAAGGTCAAAAAGGAGAGAAAAGAATAATATAAATAAAAGAGATTGCTTATGTCACAGATTATCGGACATATCTCGCAGGTCATCGGCCCTGTGGTCGATGTGTACTTTGAAGGTACGGATGCGGAACTGGTGCTGCCAAGCATCCACGACGCACTGGAGATAAAAAGGCCAAACGGCAAAATACTGGTTATAGAAGTTCAGCAACATATCGGCGAAAATACGGTGCGTACCGTAGCGATGGATAGTACCGACGGACTTCAGAGAGGCATGAAAGTGTATCCCACCGGAGGCCCGATCACTATGCCGATAGGCGAACAGATTAAAGGACGACTGATGAACGTAGTCGGTGATTCGATCGACGGTATGAAAGGGCTCAACCGCGACGGTGCGTATTCCATTCACCGAGATCCCCCTAAATTTGAGGATTTGACAACTGTGCAAGAGGTGCTCTTCACGGGTATCAAAGTGATCGACCTGCTCGAACCGTATGCCAAAGGTGGTAAAATCGGTTTGTTCGGCGGCGCCGGTGTGGGAAAAACCGTATTGATCCAGGAACTTATCAATAATATCGCCAAGAAACATAACGGATTCTCCGTATTTGCCGGAGTAGGTGAACGTACCCGTGAAGGTAACGACTTGCTGCGCGAAATGATCGAATCCGGCGTTATCCGCTACGGCGAAGCATTCAAGGAAAGCATGGAGAAAGGCCACTGGGATCTTTCGAAAGTAGATTATAACGAACTGGAGAAATCGCAAGTATCGCTGATTTTCGGTCAGATGAACGAACCTCCGGGCGCACGTGCTTCTGTGGCACTGTCCGGACTGACGGTAGCGGAATCTTTCCGCGACGCCGGTAAAGAAGGTGAGAAACGCGATATCCTGTTCTTTATCGATAATATCTTCCGTTTCACGCAAGCAGGTTCGGAAGTGTCCGCCCTTTTGGGACGTATGCCCTCCGCTGTTGGTTACCAGCCTACGCTGGCCACGGAAATGGGTGCGATGCAGGAACGTATCACGTCTACCCGCAAAGGTTCTATCACCTCCGTACAAGCGGTGTATGTGCCTGCCGATGACTTGACCGACCCGGCTCCTGCAACGACTTTCAGCCACTTGGACGCAACTACCGTACTCGACCGTAAGATCACCGAGCTGGGTATCTATCCGGCTGTCGACCCGTTGGCGTCTACGTCACGTATCCTCGACCCGCACATTGTAGGCCAGGAACATTACGACATAGCGCAGCGAGTGAAACAAATCTTGCAGCGTAACAAGGAATTGCAGGATATTATCTCTATCCTCGGTATGGAAGAACTCTCGGAAGAAGACAAGATGGTAGTGAACCGCGCCCGCCGTGTGCAGCGTTTCCTTTCGCAACCGTTTGCCGTAGCCGAACAGTTTACAGGCGTTCCGGGTGTGATGGTGGGTATTGAAGATACCATCAAGGGATTCAAGATGATTCTGGACGGAGAAGTGGATTATCTTCCCGAACAGGCTTTCCTGAATGTCGGCACGATTGAGGAAGCAATAGAGAAAGGTAAGAAATTGCTGGAACAGGCGAAAAAATAAAAATATAGAGTGATGAAAGAACTGCATTTGAGTATAGTATCGCCCGAAAAGAGCATATTCGACGGAGATGTGAAGATTGTCACATTGCCGGGCATGATCGGTTCGTTTTCTATTCTGCCGGGGCATGCGCCCATTGTATCGTCGCTGAAAGCGGGAACGTTGAGTTATACGACGATGGAGGGAGAAGAGCACACGATGGATATTCAGGGCGGTTTTGTTGAAATGAGTGACGGCACGGTTTCTGCCTGTGTTTCCTGACGGAAGCCTTCCGGCACAAAGACCAAGTATCTAAAGATTGAAAAAAACGAGATAATAACCTTACAGAAAAACACAGTAACATGATGAATATTAGTAAAACTAAACGGAACTTTATCTGTTGGCATACCTTATTTGCAGTGATTAGTGCGGCGCTCGGAGCTGTTATCCTACACTTCGCTCTGCCGGGGCATTATTTCGGAGGGTATCCGTTTATACCGGTTTATTTTTACTTCTTCGGGTTGGCCAGCATCTATATGTTCGACGCTTGCCGGCGGCACGCTCCGCAGAGATTGTTACTGTTGTATTTGGCAATGAAGATGATAAAGATGATTCTTTCGCTGATTCTGGTCTTGATTTATTGCCTTGCTGTACGCGAAGAAGCCAGAGCTTTTTTACTGACGTTTATCTCGTTCTATTTGATATATCTGATATTCGAAACCTGGTTTTTCTTCTCTTTTGAGATGAACCAGAAACGGAAAAAGAAAAATAAGAAGAAACATGAAACAGTTGCATAACATAGTAGCTCCGTTGATTCTGTTCTGTCTGATGGCAGCGGTCAGTTTGCCGGTTCTTGCGCAAGAGCAAGAGGGGGAAACGGTGGCGCAGCAGACGCAGGACGAAATTACTCCGAAGGAGGAACAGGAGAACACGGTTGATGTGAAAGAAATTGTGTTCGGTCATATCGGCGACTCCTACGAATGGCATATTACAACATGGGGTAACACGCATATTACTATACCGTTACCTATTATTGTTTATAGTAGCACTTCAGGTTGGCACACGTTCCTTTCTTCCCGTCTCGAAGAGAATGGAGGTACGTATGAAGGACTTTCCATCGCTCCCGCAGGAAGCAAATATGAAGGCAAACTGGTAGAGTATGACGCCGCAGGCGAACAGGTTCGCCCTTGGGATATTTCCATTACGAAAGTGACGTTTGCCTTGTTGTTCAACAGCGTATTGCTGCTCGTTATCGTGTTGTGTGTGGCACATTGGTACAGGAAACGTCCGCAAGGAGCCAAAGCACCGGGAGGATTTATCGGATTCATGGAGATGTTCATCATGATGGTGAACGACGATATCATCAAGAGTTGTGTCGGACCTAACTACCGGAAGTTCGCGCCATATCTGCTGACAGCGTTCTTTTTCATCTTTATCAATAACATGATGGGATTGATTCCGTTCTTCCCCGGAGGCGCGAATGTGACGGGAAATATCGCTATCACGATGGTGCTGGCGGTCTGCACGTTCCTTGCAGTCAATATCTTCGGTACGAAACATTACTGGAAAGATATTTTCTGGCCCGATGTACCTTGGTGGCTGAAAGTGCCTGTGCCGATGATGCCGTTCATCGAGTTCTTCGGAATCTTTACGAAACCGTTTGCTTTGATGATCCGTCTTTTTGCCAATATGCTGGCCGGACACATGGCGATGCTGGTGCTCACCTGCCTGATCTTTATCTCGGCAAGCATGGGGCCTGCGCTGAACGGCACGCTCACGGTGGCTTCCGTATTGTTCAACATCTTTATGAATGCGCTTGAACTGCTGGTGGCTTTCATCCAGGCTTACGTATTTACGATGTTGTCGGCAGTGTTTATTGGACTGGCACAGGAAGGAGCCAGAGTGAAAACAGAAGAATAATCAATGAAACGCGGTGAAAACGTGACTGAACGAATACGGAATAAACGCGCGGAATGAGGAATTAAATAATAAAAACAAGAGAAAATATAAACCATTTTAAAACTGAAAATTATGTTACTATCAGTATTGTTACAAGCCACTGCAGCAGCAGTAGGAGTAAGTAAATTAGGTGCAGCTATCGGTGCAGGTCTTGCAGTAATCGGAGCTGGTTTGGGTATTGGTAAGATTGGTGGTTCGGCAATGGAAGCTATCGCACGCCAGCCGGAAGCATCGGGAGACATTCGTATGAACATGATTATCGCCGCCGCCTTGATTGAAGGTGTGGCCCTGTTGGCGGTAGTAGTTTGTCTGTTGGTGTTCTTCCTCTAATCAGGTATATAACAAGCGGATTTCGCAGGCGTAAAACCCTGTTTCTAAATGGGGGAGATCCTCATGCAATGGGCAGCCGCGAAATCGTAAATTGTAAATCGTAAAATCGTAAATAAAGATTATGTCATTACTATTACCTGATAGTGGCCTGCTGTTCTGGATGTTTCTCTCATTCGGGATTGTGTTCGTGATATTGGCGAAATACGGCTTCCCCGTCATCATCAAGATGGTGGAAGGCCGTAAGACCTATATCGACCAGTCTTTGGAGGTGGCGAGGGAAGCTAATGCCCAGTTGTCTAAACTGAAACAAGAAGGCGACGCATTGGTGGCAGCCGCCAACAAAGAGCAAGGACGCATCTTGAGGGAAGCAATGGAAGAACGTGACAAGATTGTTCACGAGGCCCGTAAACAAGCCGAAATTGCCGCACAAAAAGAACTTGATGCGGTGAAACAACAAATCCAGATGGAGAAAGACGAAGCAATCCGCGACATCCGTCGCCAGGTGGCCGTGCTTTCTGTTGACATCGCCGAGAAAGTGCTCCGCAAGAGTCTTGAGGACAAGGATGCACAGATGGGCATGATCGACCGCATGCTGGATGAAGTACTAACCCCGAATAAGAACTAAGGAAGATGGAAGTCGGAATACTCTCAATGCGTTATGCAAAAGCTATCATTGAATACGCACAGGAAAAAGGTCTGGAAGACAGGTTGTATCAGGAGTTTCTGACCCTGTCGCACAGCTTTTGTGAACAGCCCGGTCTGCGCGAAGCGCTTGATAATCCCGTCATCACGACCAAGGAAAAGTTGGCGTTAGTCTGCACAGCTGCCGATGGTGACGGTAAATCGACCAGAGAGTTTGTCCAATTTATCACTTTGGTACTGCGAAACAGGCGTGAAGGCTATCTGCAATTTATCAGCCTGATGTATCTGGATCTCTACCGGAAGTTGAAACATATTGGCGTAGGAAAGCTGATTACAGCCGTTCCTGTCAATAAGGAAACAGAAGACCGGATCCGGTCGGCTGCCGCACATATCCTGCATGCTCAGATGGAGCTGGAAACGGTGATAGATCCTTCTATCGAAGGTGGGTTTATCTTTGATATCAACGACTATCGGTTGGATGCAAGCGTTGCCACGCAGTTGAAGCGAGTGAAACAACAATTTATTGATAAGAATAGGAGAATTGTATAATGTCTGAAAATATAAGAGTAAGCGAAGTATCCGATATATTGCGCAAGCAGCTCGAAGGAATCAATGCCAATGTGCAACTTGACGAAATCGGTACGGTGCTCCAGGTGAGTGACGGCGTAGTGCGTATCTATGGACTACGGAACGCCGAGGCCAATGAATTGCTGGAGTTTGATAATGGTATCAAAGCAATCGTGATGAACCTCGAAGAGGACAACGTGGGTGCTGTACTGTTGGGCCCGACGGACAAAATCAAAGAAGGATTCGTCGTGAAGCGTACCAAACGTATCGCCTCCATCCGTGTAGGAGAGGGCATGCTGGGACGTGTGATTGACCCGCTGGGCGAACCGCTCGACGGCAAAGGATTGATTGGCGGCGAACTGTATGATATGCCTTTGGAACGTAAAGCTCCGGGAGTAATCTATCGTCAGCCTGTGAACCAGCCGTTGCAGACCGGATTGAAGGCTGTGGATGCCATGATTCCTATCGGTCGCGGACAGCGTGAGTTGATTATCGGCGACCGCCAGACAGGAAAGACTGCCATTGCGATTGATACGATTATCAACCAGCGCACTAACTTCCTGGCAGGCGACCCTGTATATTGTATCTATGTAGCTATCGGTCAGAAGGGTTCTACTGTTGCTTCTATCGTTAATACGCTTCGTGAGTACGGAGCACTGGACTACACGGTGGTTGTAGCTGCCACGGCTGGTGACCCGGCTGCGTTGCAGTATTACGCTCCGTTTGCAGGTGCTGCCATCGGCGAGTATTTCCGTGATACCGGGCGTCATGCGTTAGTGGTTTATGATGACCTTTCCAAACAGGCGGTGGCTTATCGTGAGGTTTCGCTGATTCTTCGCCGTCCGTCCGGTCGTGAGGCTTATCCGGGTGATATCTTCTATCTGCACTCCCGTCTGTTGGAACGTGCTGCCAAGATTATCAGTCAGGAAGAAGTGGCACGCGAAATGAACGATCTCCCAGAAAGTCTAAAGGGGATTGTGAAAGGTGGCGGCTCGCTCACAGCATTGCCTATCATCGAAACGCAAGCAGGTGACGTATCGGCTTATATCCCGACGAACGTGATTTCTATCACCGACGGACAGATATTCCTTGAGACTGACTTGTTCAACCAGGGTACGCGTCCGGCTATCAACGTCGGTATCTCCGTATCCCGTGTAGGTGGTAACGCGCAGATTAAGGCTATGAAGAAGGTGGCCGGAACATTGAAGATTGACCAGGCGCAATATCGCGAGTTGGAAGCCTTCTCTAAGTTCAGCAGCGACATGGACCCGATTACTGCCCTGACTATTGATAAAGGACGTAAGAACGGACAATTATTGATTCAACCGCAATACAGCCCGATGCCCGTAGAGCAGCAGATTGCTATCCTCTACTGTGGTACGCACGGACTTCTACATGATGTCCCATTGGATAAGGTGCAAGACTTTGAACGCAGTTTCATCGAATCTCTGCAACTGAATCATCAGGAGGATGTATTGGACATACTGAAAACGGGCGTGATCGACGATAACGTGATTAAAGCTATCGAAGAGACTGCCGCTATGGTGGCGAAACAGTACTTATAATAGTGATTAGTTGGTTAGTGATAAGTGATTAGCTTACTGTCACCAACCACTAACCGCCAACTATTAATCACTATCACCAACTATTAATAATTAACCACTAACCAATAAAAAAATGGCTTCACTGAAAGAAGTAAAAACCAGAATAAATTCGGTAAAAAGTACCCGAAAAATCACTTCAGCAATGAAGATGGTGGCTTCTGCCAAATTACACAAGGCACAAGGAGCCATTGAGAATATGCTGCCTTATCAGAAGAAGTTGAACAAGATTCTGACTAACTTCCTAAGCGCGGACCTGCCCATCGAATCTCCTTATGTGCAGGAGCGTGAAGTGAAGCGTGTAGCAATCGTCGTCTTTTCTTCAAACACTTCTCTTTGTGGTGCTTTCAACGCCAACGTCATCAAAATGATGATGCAAACGATCGGGGAGTTCCGCACCCTGGGACAGGATAATATCTTGATATTCCCAATTGGCAAGAAGGTGGATGAAGCGGTCAAACGAATGGGATTCAAACCGCAGGAGACTTCTCCGACGCTCTCCGACAAACCGACGTATCAGGAGGCTGCCGAATTGGCTCACCGACTGATGGATATGTATGTGGCAGGAGAAGTGGACCGCGTGGAAATAATCTATCATCACTTCAAATCAATGGGGGTACAGATTCTTCTCCGGGAGACGTATCTCCCCATTGATATGACGAATGTGGTAAGTGAAGAGGACAGAATGAATAAGGAGGAGGTAGAGGAGCATGAAATTGCCAATGATTATATCATCGAACCGAACGCGGAAGAATTGATCGCCAGCTTAATACCAACAGTATTGAGCCAGAAGATTTTTACCGCTGCCGTCGACTCTAATGCATCGGAACATGCTGCACGTACCCTAGCTATGCAAGTGGCTACGGACAATGCAAACGAGCTGATTCAGGATTTGACAAAGCAGTACAATAAGAGTCGTCAGCAAGCAATTACGAATGAGTTGCTGGATATTGTAGGGGGGACAATGAAATAGATTCCAAGGATTAATAACAATATTTTTTGATTCGGTATCCCATTTTTAAGATAAGCCTTAAAAATGGGATATTTGTATATATATTTGTGGCATAATTAGGCTTGATTATGGGTTTATGCCTAGACAAAACAAACTTAAAAATATATATAGATTATGAGAATTAAGCATTTATTGAACTTTTTCGTTGCAACGGTATTTATCGGTGTGGCAGTAGGATGTGCAGAAAAGGATTTGTATGATCCTAATTATGGGAAAGAACCTGTAAAAGGTCCTGAAGAATATTTTGGATTCGAAACACGTGGAGATGTGTCGCTTGATGTGAATTATGCATTACCCGGATTTGCGGCTCTTATTGAAGTCTATGACATTGATCCGATGGAAATTGTGGATAATACACCTGTAAAAAAACAAGGAGTGGAAGCTTTATTCAAGATTTACACAGATGAAAGCGGAAAGTTTAATGGAAAGATGAATATTCCTACTTCTGTAAAATCGATATACCTATATACGGAAAGTTGGGGATTACCAAGGTGTATGCCATTGGAAATAAAGGATGGTATGGTTAGTTTTGATATGTCAAATATAGGAGCTTCTACTGTAAAAGCAAAAAATAATACACGGTCTTATGGTTTTCAAGGGACGGTTCCTTATGTCTTGAATGGAAATAATAAACTGTATTCCTTATGTAAATGGGGAGAGGGAGGAAGTCTTGACAGTAAATATATGTCATTTGAAGAGAACGTTGGTGATGAAACGGTTGGAAGTTTGACGCAACGTTTGAAGAATTTCTTTAATCCTGATGGAATAGCGAATGTTGATAATATGAATTTAGTCACCCAATCCAGAACTACAAATATTACGGTAACACAAGATGGGACTGCATTGGATGTTATTTTCCTGAATCGGGATGCCATGTATAATAATTCGTTCGGGTATTATTATTATAAAACATCTAAGGAACCTGATATGCGCGGAATGTCAGATATGAAGAAGTATATCATATTTCCAAATGTTTCTTTCTCTGTATATGGAGGTCAGTTGCCTATTTTGAAATGTGGCAGTAAAGTACGTTTGCTCTATTTTGATGAACAAGGTAATGCTAAAGAGGAATTTCCAGCCGGTTATACGGTAGGATGGTTTATGTATGCTGATGGATATAATCAGAGTGAGAATGAAATTGATATAACAAAACAAGTTGCATCAGGTTTCTCTAATTTATTAGCTTCTAATCAGGTGTTGGGACAGCAGCGACAGAATTTTGTATCTGTAAAGGACGAGACAAGCGGCAAGGTTATTATCGGAGTAGAAGATGGGGCAAATAATAGTTATTGTGATCTTTTATTCTATGTAAATGCATCAAAAACTATTGAGGAACCCAATGACAGACCTGTTATAACTCCGGATGATGGAAATGAACCAGAAAAACCGGATGTAACTGAAACGAAGACCGGTACATTAGCTTTTGAAGATATATGGCCTGGCGGTGGAGATTATGATATGAATGACGTAATCGTAGAATATAATCGTGCCGTATCTTTTGATAAAAAGAACCAGGTAACTAAAATTGTAGATACATTTACTCCTGTACATGATGGTGCAGTGTTTGCGAATGCTTTTGCTTATCAGGTAGATAAGGGACAATTCGGTAAAATGACTTTTTCCGCTACTACGGAAGGGATACATACGGAATCTGCAACATCTTCTATTATTGTTTGTCCGAATGTGAAGCAAGCTATTCAAAAGGTATATACTATAACCCGTGAATTTACAGGCGGTTCTTTCAATAAGAAAGATTTAAAGTCATATAATCCTTATATCATAGTGAAGTATGCCGAAGGGCAAAAAGGTCGTACAGAAGTGCATCTGCCTAAGCATGAGGCAACATCTCTTGCGGACTTGTCTTTAGCAGGTACTCAAAAGGATGCTTATTACATAGATAAAGAAGGAGCTTATCCGTTTGCTATTGATATTCCTATCTTGAACTTTATTTCAGTAACTGAAAAAAAGAGTATTGATACCGAATATCCTAACTTTAAAGCTTGGGCAGATTCTAAAGGAGAAAAATATACGGATTGGTATAACAATCATGTAAATTAACTCTCAAAGCATATAACACAACATTTGGTGTTTTTATTGTTCTCTCGTCCCGGTCGTTATTTAATGAAAACGACCGGGACTTTCTTTTATCCGATTGCTTCTCATCTCTACCAGAAAAAGTTTGCTACTTTTATTTCAATCTCTATATAGTTTTCTGTACCTTTGCACAAAACAATATAACTTTCATGGAAAATAACCCGGAACTGCAACTTGCTTGGCAGTTCATAGAAAATACAGGCACACATTTATTTCTTACCGGAAAAGCCGGAACCGGGAAAACGACATTTCTTAGACGATTGAAAGAACATACGCCCAAACGCATGGTCGTATTGGCTCCGACAGGGATTGCAGCTATCAATGCGGGAGGCGTAACGATTCATTCTTTCTTTCAGTTGTCTTTTGCTCCTTTTGTGCCGGAAACTACCTTTAATTCTTCCCAAACACATTACCGTTACAGTAAAGAAAAGCGGAACATAATTCGTAGCATGGATTTGCTCGTTATTGATGAGATCAGTATGGTGCGTGCCGATTTGTTGGATGCGGTGGATGCAACTTTGCGGCGGTATCGCGATAGAGAGAAACCATTTGGCGGGGTGCAACTGTTGATGATTGGAGATTTGCAGCAATTGGCTCCCGTCGTGAAAGATAATGAGTGGGAACTGTTGAGGAAGCATTACGAAACCCCTTATTTCTTTGCGAGCCATGCGTTAAAAGAGACGGTATATATGACCATTGAACTTAAAAAAGTCTACCGGCAGAGTGACACATTCTTCCTGTCTTTATTAAATAAAATCCGGGAAAATAAGGCCGATGATGAAGTGTTGAATGAACTGAACCGTCGTTATCAGCCCGGTTTCCAGCCACAAAAAGAAGAAGGATATATTCGGCTGACGACACATAATTATCAGGCACAGAAAGTAAATGACCGTGAACTGGCATCTTTATCCGGCAAGGCGTATCATTTTCGTGCCGAGATAGAAGGAGACTTCCCCGAATATTCGTACCCTGCGGATGAACTCCTGACAATAAAGGAAGGGGCACAAATTATGTTCCTGAAGAATGATCCATCGTCCGAGAAACGATATTATAACGGTATGATTGGTGAGGTGGTCACTGTTAATGATGCAGGTATTATCGTGCGGGGGAAGGGGAATAAATCAGAATTTCAGTTGTTGCCGGAAGAGTGGGGAAATTATAAGTACGTACTGAATGAGGAAACAAAGGAAATCACGGAAGTGATAGAAGGAACGTTCCGTCAATATCCTATCCGTCTGGCATGGGCCATTACGATACATAAAAGTCAGGGGTTGACGTTTGAGCGTGCCATTATTGATGCACGTAACTCTTTTGCGCACGGACAGACTTATGTAGCGTTGAGCCGTTGCAAGACTTTGGAAGGGATGGTATTGGAGTCTCCTTTGCGGAGGGAAGCCATTATTAGTGATGCTACGGTGGATAATTTCACCAAAGCGGTAGAGCAGAATAAGCCGGGCAATCAGCAGTTGAACGATATGCAAAAGGCGTATTTCTTTGATTTGTTGAGTGATTTGTTTAATTTCTATTCGATCGATCAGGCTTATAAACGATTGCTTCGTTTGATAGATGAAGATTTGTATAAGCTCTTTCCGAAGCAGTTGGCAGAATATAAGGCATTGGAACCTCATGTCAAAGAGAAAATAGTGGAAGTGTCCCAGCGTTTTCGTAACCAGTATACCCGGTTGATACATGAGAGTGAAGACTATGCGACGAATCAGGAGTTACAGGAGCGGATTCGTTCCGGAGCCGGATATTTTTATAAAGAGTTGGAACCGGTTCGGGCTTTGTATAATAAGACTAATATGCCTCTTGACAATAAAGAGTTGAGAAAGCTGTTGGCGGAACGCATGCAGGCGTTGGATGATGCATTGTGGATTAAAGAGTCTTTGTTGGAGGCTGTGTCTGCGAGAGGGAGATTCGCTATTACGGATTATTTGAAGTTGAAGGCTAAAGCAATGTTGAGTCTTGAGGATGATTCTTCCTCTTCCGGTTCTTCGAAAGCGTTGAAAGAAAAGAAAGAGCGGAAGGAACGGAAAGAGCGTACACGTAGCGGTGCTGAAAAGGTGAAAGTGGAAGTGCCTACGGATATTTTGCATCCGGAGCTTTATCGCGCCTTGTCTGAATGGAGGACAGCCAAAACACGTGAGGTGAATCTTCCTGCGTATGTTATTATGCAGCAGAAAGCGTTGATGGGAATTGTGAATCTGCTACCGGATAATCCAAGAGCTCTGGAAGCGATACCCTATTTCGGAGCAAAAGGGGTGGAAAAGTATGGACTTGAAATATTAGGCATTGTCCGTAAGTATATGGCGGAGAATCAATTGGAAAGACCGGAAATAATGGATATGCTCATCTCTGATAATAGGGAAGCCGCAAGCCGGCGGGAAGAGCTGAAGCAACGGAAAGAGGAAGAAAAACAGAAGAAGGAAGCAGAGAAACAGAAAAAAGAAGCGGAGAAGGAGAAGAAAAAAGATACAAAATTAGTCAGCTATGAAATGTTTTGCCAGGGAATGAGCATAGATGAAATAGCCAAAGCTCGCGAATTGGTATCGGGAACCATTGCCGGGCATCTGGAATATTATGTCCGTTTAGGAAAAATTAAAGTGGAGAAAGTAGTGAAAGCTGAAAATCTGGCGAAGATTCGTAAGCATCTGGAAGAACATGAATACATGGGAATATTTGCCATTAAGGCAGCATTAGGAGACGATGTCTCCTATGCTGATATAAAGTTTGTATTGGCTGTTTCCGGACATTAACTAATTATCTTTGGACCTAGCCCCAAACATAAAAATATCTCTGTCTTTCGTTCACAATGCTCATTCTTGCTCTTGTCAAACCATCGCAAGAAATATCAGAGATTACAGAAAAAAGAAACAAAAACAGGAACACTGATATCAATCAGAATACCGTGTAAGATAGCGATGGGAATCATTTCTTTTCCCGAATATCTGCTGATGGAGGGCAGGAGTACATCCATCGAATTGACTCCTGCCGCTGAAATAGGAGCCAGTTTCCCGAAATACTTCTTGATGATTGGAGTACCGAGAAGTGCCATCATCTCACGGAAAATATTAGTCAGTAGTGCGATAGTTCCTAATTCCGTAGCCAGTTGCAGCCCGATAGAAGGCTCTTTGAACTGGGTGATAAGGATAGAAGAGAGCGAATAGTATGCGAATCCGCTTCCCACTGCCATACAGTCGAACACGCTCCATTGGCGCAATAGCAGGCTTGCTAAGGCAGAAAACAGCAACGTACCGATAATCGTTCCCAACGGAATCAATAGCATTTTAGGGTGCAAATGCGACACAATCGCTTTCAGGTTCTTATTAGAACCGATACTGATTCCCACTTGCAGCATTAACGCATAAAGTATATACATTGAAACTGTGTGCGTATCAAACTGGAACTTGTTGAAAGCTCCCATGACACAACCTACACAAAAGAATAATATAACGATCAAACTTCCTTTCATTGTTCACCTCCTTCTTGAATAAACGCGTCTTTTTTCCTCTTAAAAGAAATCAGACTCCTTTTTTTATTATTCGCCTCCTTTTCTAAAAAACAATTGCAGTACCAAACGGGCAGCGATCAGGCTTCCCAATACACCGGACACGGCAAGAACAATTGCCTGCCATCCGAATTTACCGAGATTGTTTACAATCAGGCTATTAGAACCGATAGACACACCGAGAATGAAGAGCAACAAGAATATTGTAAGAGAAATTGTCTTTTCTGTCTTTTGCAAGATACTCCAGTTACGCAATACATAACCGATGCCGATTCCTAAAAACATAGTAGATATAATAGAGAACATAATGTATATATTTTTGGTTAGGTTAAACTGATTATTGACAACACACAAGAGAATTTTCAAAGAAGATGATACATCTGCTTGAAAATCGGAAAGGAATACTGCTGTGAATAGTGAAACAAGTCAGCAGATAGTTCCTGTTAAGAAATAATAGGGTAATTTAGATGAATCCACTGAACCAATGTACATGCACGCAGCAAGACTTACAGAAAGTCGGTATTCCTGCAAGAAAAAGATTAGCGTTATGTAGTTGTAATGTTTGATTCATCATTGGTCTTTTTTGATTTTGGTGCAAAGATAATAACTTATTGCATATTTTCAAAATAAATATGCAATAAATGAAGCGAAAGAATTATTCGGAATGAAATAGATTGTTGTAAAAAGTAGTATTGTTTCCAATTCTACCACTGTCTTCAATTTGGGCACTATCCCGTATTTTGTGTAAATAGCCACTGTTCACCATTTGGAGACTCTCTTAATTATATAAATAGAAACCACAGAATTCCTCTTGTAGTTTTCTGTTTACGTAAAATGATGGATAGTCCTTGAAATTGCTATCTGTCTCTTTCTTATAAATGTTCCCAGTTCGCAAGAACCTCTTTTAGCTTTTGTGGCTTGTATCCAAGCATTGTTCGTGCTTTATCGATACTCATTCCGCTAAAACGGGGACGGGGAGTGGTTTCATTCATTTCCTCTGTCGTGACAGGATGGATAAGAGAGTGATCCAGTCCCATATAATCTGCTACCTGATAAGCAATCTCCGCAATGCTCATGCACTCAACGCCACAAATGTGAAAGATACCGTTCGTTGGATGTGCTATCAAACGCTGTACACCATCCGATACGTCTCCAACATAAGTCGGCGTCCGCCATTGATCGGATACGACACGGATTTCTTGCCCGGCTTTCAAACGGTTCATTACCAACTGGACAATATTACCGTGTTGTCCCGGCAGCGCTCTGCCATAAACGATTGCTACACGGACAATGGCAAAACTGCTGCAAGTTTCTGCCACTTTCTCTTCTCCTTTCCACTTGGTATATCCGTAATAGTTGACGGGAGCGGGGATGTCTTCTTCTGTATACAACAGTCCGGCATTTTCATTTATCTTTTCATCGAAAACAAACATCTTTCCATCGAAAACAAAGTCCGTCGATAGATGAATGAACCGGCTTTTATATTCTTCGCAAAAAACAGCCAGTTGGCTCACTGCGGTCACATTAGTAAGATAAGCCTCTTCATGATGCGTCTCGCAATAATCCGGTACGGACAGGGCGGAACAATTAATGACCACATCAGGCTGAACCTCCTCAAAAAGACGCTTAATGTTCGCTTCATTCCGTATATCTGTTTCAATGAAACGATATTTCCCTGCATCATTCGGAAGAATATCCGGATGCAGAGAGCACCCCGTTACCTTATATTGTGCATGAACAGACAAATCATTCAATATTTGGCGTCCGGTGAATCCATTGGCGCCGATAATCAATATCTTCTTCATTAGGTTCTGTTTATATATAGTGTTATAGATATCAAGGCGCCATATCCGGACTTTTTGATTATACAATCATTGCGGAGACACGACTTTTTTGCACATATTTCTACAAAAATAGAAAATAATATCCATTGCGCAAATAGATTTCGTACTTCCCATCTTACTTTGCTCCCGATAACAAGATTTATATGAATGGATAAAAGAAAAGAAGTATGGAAAAAGTAATTATGGGAACACGTTTGCCCGCTAAGCTTTGGTTGAATGAAGTAGAAGACTCTTGTATGTCGCAGATTATGGATTTGACTTCACTGCCTTTTGCATTTAAACATATCGCCATCATGCCTGATGCCCATGCGGGAAAAGGAATGCCAATTGGCGGTGTGTTGGCTACGAAGGGTGTGATTGTTCCCAATGCTGTGGGAGTGGATATCGGTTGTGGAATGTGTGCGATTAAGACCAATCGAAAAGCGGAAGATTTTAGTTATACGGATTTGACTTCCATCATGTCGAAGATTCGTGCAGCCATTCCCTTGGGATTCGATCATCATACTAAAAAGCAAGATCAGGGGTTACTTCCACAAGGATTCGACCTTGAGGAGATGCCTATATTGAAGAATCAGTACGAGGCTTGTTTGAAGCAGATAGGAACCTTGGGAGGAGGAAACCACTTTATTGAGATTCAGAAAGATACCGAAACGTCTGATGTGTGGGTGATGATTCACTCCGGAAGCCGTAACATTGGTTTGAAGGTTGCCAATCACTATAATAAGATTGCGCAATATTGGAATGAGAAATGGTATTCTGAAATGGTATCGGGACTGGCTTACCTGCCAATGGAGACGCAGATGGCAAAGGATTATTTCCGTGAAATGAACTACTGTGTGGCCTTTGCCTTTGCTAACCGTCAGTTGATGATGACCCGTATTTGTGAAGCCATCCAGGCTGTGAAACCTGAAACGGACTTTGAGCCTATGATTAATATTGCCCACAACTATGCAGCCTGGGAGAACCATTTCGATCAGGATGTGATTGTGCACCGAAAAGGAGCTACGCGTGCCTATGAAGGTGAGATTGGTATTATCCCTGGATCTATGGGTACTAAATCCTATATCGTTGAAGGACTGGGTAATCCGGAGAGCTTCAAAAGCTGTTCGCATGGTGCCGGCCGATTGATGGGACGAAAGGATGCCTGTCGCCGTTTGTCACTGGATGAAGAGAAAGAGCGAATGAACCAGCAAGGAATCATTCACGGACTCCGTTCGCAGGATGAACTGGATGAAGCGCCGGGAGCTTATAAAGATATTGCGCAAGTGATAGCGAATGAGCGGGATTTGGTGAAGCCGTTGGTGGAACTTGCTCCAATGGCAGTTATTAAAGGGTGATTGACAGATGTACCAAGAAGAGGAAAGCAAAGGCAATTTGGAGTATAGGCATAAAAAAAGGAGCAACGCCTTGCTCCAACCTTTGTTAACCTTAAAT
>JBKVKY010000004.1:0-318987 GCA_046986985.1 Bacteroides xylanisolvens
AGATACTTTATCTGCAACCTATCTGCCGCAGGTATCTGCAACGTTCCAACTATTTGTCAACTAGTGTATTACACGCTTTTCGTTGCAGGTGGCAGATGTTTTTATGTTTTTTCAACTTTATAGAGGAAGGATTACACGTCAAAATTAGGGTCACAACCGTAATCATAAACCCAATTCACCTCTGTGCCCTCCGTGTCCTCTGTGGTGAAAACAGTGCAAAAATGAACTATTCAATTAAATAACAAACCGAATAATATTTTTTTATTCTAAAGTGAATCTGCTAATGAGCTAACGTCTATACGATACAGTATAAGGTTGGTAGCTTGATAAAAGTTTTTTTTAAGCTAAAAAGTACAAATCTTTAAACTTTATTTCTTTACTTTGTTATTTATAGAGTGAGACTTATAGCGAACTTAAACTAGAAAGATTATGAAAGTAAAGCAGATTTGTATGATGGTGCTACTATGGTTGGGAGTGATTCCGGCGGTGCAGGCACAGACTTTCGACAAATTATGGAAAGAAGTGGAGCAAGCAGAGAAAAAGAGCTTGCCTAAAACAGTGATAAAACTGACTGATGAGATTTATCAGAAAGGGGAAAAAGAGAAAAACTCTCCGCAGATGCTCAAAGCATACGCGTGGCGGATGAAATACCGGGAAATGTTGAATCCGGATAGTCTTTATGCCGGTCTGAAAGGACTGGAACAGTGGGTGAAACAAACCGACCAACCAATGGACCGTGCTATTTTGCATTCTCTGATAGCCGGAATTTATGCAAATTATGCTGCCAACAACCAGTGGCAACTTCGCCAACGGACGGAAATCGTAGGCCAAACGCCTTCTGCGGATATACGCGAGTGGACCGCCAATATGTTTGTAGAAAAAGTGCGGACAAATGTGAAAGAAGCCTTGGCTGACTCTGTGTTACTGCTCGAAACTTCTTCACGCGACTATATCCCTTTCGTAGAACTGGGGAAAACGAGTGAATATTATCACCATGACCTCTATCATCTATTGGCTTCCCGTGGAATTGATGCTCTGTTGCAAGTGGAAAAACTAGGTAGCGGGTATACTGAAACGAACGCCGTAAATCCGGTGAAACAGGATATAATAGCTATTTACGGAAATATGCTTTCTGCTTATAAAGCAGCCGGATTGAAAGAAGGTTATGTGTTGACCGCACTTAACTATTTGGAATGGAGACGGGGAGCGGAACGGTATATCCGACCTCTTCAAGCGAAGGGAGAGGCTTTGGTATTGACGGATGACACTTACCTGAAAGCATTGAATACATTGAAAAGTAAATATGCTTCGGAACCGATATGTGCTGAAGTGTATCTGGCACAAGCCCGTTATGCAATTGAAAAGCAACAGCAGGTTAATGCATTGCAGCTTTGCGATGAGGCGATTCGTCTTTATCCGGGGTATGACAGAATCAATGCTCTAAAAAATCTTCGGGAAGAGATATTGGCTCCTTATTTGAATGTCTATGCAGCAGATCAGGCTTTCCCGAACGAAGAGGTAGAACTAAGAGCCTCACATAAGAATCTGGATGGTTTCACCGTCCGGATTTATCAGGCGAAGAAACTGATAAAGGAACAACATTACTCTGTAATTCGCCCGGAAGATTACCGGACACAGGACACGGTGTTTACGTTCAAAGCTCCCGAACTTGGAGCTTACGTAATGCGTATCATACCGGATATTCGTGCGAAGAGAGACAGTGAAAGCAAGTTTGACGTAACACGTTTCAAGGTGTTGACTTGTCGTTTGCCGGAAAAACAATATCAAGTGGTGACGTTGGACGGACAGACGGGACATCCTATTTCGAATGCGAAAGTTACGATGTATAGTAACGATGAAAAAGTATTGCAGGAATTTACGACGGACAAAGATGGTAAGGTGGTATTTCCCTGGAAATCTGAATACCGCTATTTGAAAGCTTCCAAGGGTATGGATACAGCGATGCCGAAGCAAGGTATCTATGCAGGAAGTTACGGATATTACGGTGACGAAGATAAAGTGGCGGAAAATATGACTTTATTGACTGACCGTTCTTTGTATCGTCCCGGACAAACGGTGTATGTGAAAGGGATTGCCTATTCTCAAAAATCAGATACGGCGGATGTGCTCCCGAACAAGGAATATATGGTGACTTTATTGGATGCGAATAATCAGGAAGTAGGGCAGAAGTCGGTACGCACCAATGAGTTCGGTTCGTTTGCCACTGATTTCGCGTTGCCTTCAGCTTGCCTGAACGGAATGTTCTCGTTGAAGGCAGGAAGAGGCCGTACAAGTATCCGTGTGGAAGATTATAAACGTCCGACATTTGACATCACTTTTGAAAAGCAACAGGGAAGTTACAAGTTGGGAGATGAAGTGCAGGTGAAAGGCAAGATAGAATCTTATAGCGGTGTATTGCTTCAGGATCTTCCGGTAAAATATAAAGTGATGCGTTCTACATACAGCCTTTGGCGGTTTGCGGAATCGGTACAGATTGCTTCCGGTGAAGTGACGGCCAATGAGAACGGAGAATTTACGATACCGGTCCGCCTGCAGGAAAGTGACTCTTATAAGAATGATGATAAAGTATATTATCGCTATTCCATTGAAGCTACTGTTACCAATGTGGCGGGTGAAACACAATCTTCTACGGATGTCATTTCGGCCGGAAATCGTTCGTTGGTTTTGCAGGTGGAATTGCATGATAAGACTTGTAAGGATAAACCATTCGACACGATGTTTAACGTGCAAAACCTGAATGGACAACCTGTGGAAGTGAAAGGAAATTATTACTTGTATCCTGCCAAAGACGAGGATTTCAAACAACTGGAAGAGAAACCGATTGCAACGGGAACTTTTACTTCTAACGAAGAAATAACGCTCGACTGGAAGAATCTGCCGTCGGGACCATATATGTTGAAAGCATCGGTGAAAGATAATCAGGGCAAGGAAGTGACTGCTGATACTAACACGATTCTTTTTTCCATTGAGGACAAACGTCCGCCTGTAGAAACGACAGTTTGGTTCTATGGAGAAAATATGGAATTTGATGCGACTCATCCGGCTGTATTCTGCTTCGGTACGTCGAAAAAGGATGCTTATGTGATGATGAATGTATTCTCCGGTGATAAACTGCTGGAAAGTAAGACGTTGAACTTGTCTGATACGATTGTTCGCTTCGAATATCCATATCAGGAGAGTTATGGTGACGGTGTGTTTGTGAATTTCTGTATGGTAAGAGATGGACAGATTTATCAGGAACATGCCCGGCTGACCAGACGTGTGCCGGATAAGACATTGACTATGAAGTGGGAAGTGTTCCGCGATAAGTTGCGTCCCGGACAGAAGGAAGAATGGAAACTGACGATTAAAACGCCACAAGGACAAGCCGCTAATGCGGAGATGCTGGCAACGATGTATGATGCTTCACTGGATAAGATATGGAACCGTCAGCAGAATTTCCAAATCTTCTATAATCAGATTGTTCCGTATTCTAATTGGATGAGCGGATATTCCGGCAATAATTCATTTAATTACTGGTGGAATACGAAAAGCCTTAAAGTGCCGGGATTGGCGTATGATTATTTCGTGATGTCTTCTGGTGTAGGAAATGTATATGCATTGTCGGAGTCTTTGGCTGATGGAGTGGTGGTTAGAGGTCTGGCGGTTCAGAGAAAGGTGTCGATGACAGGAAGTGTTACAAGCTGGAGCAATGCGGTGGAAGTGAAATATGTACCGGCTTTAGTCTCCGATGCTTCTGAAGATGTGGAATTTGAGTCAGGATGGGACCAAACGGGAACACTAGGTAAACTTGATGAAACGTCCGGAAACGAAACACTTCCCGAAGCTCCTGCCGACCTGCGTACGAATCTTGCAGAAACGGCCTTCTTCTATCCGCAACTTCGTACCAATGAACAGGGAGAAATCTCGTTCTCTTTCACGATGCCTGAAAGTCTGACACGTTGGAACTTCCGTGGATATTCTCATACGAAAGGGATGCTGATGGGAACATTGGACGGTGAAGCTACCACGAGTAAGGAATTTATGCTGACTCCTAATCTTCCCCGCTTTGTACGTGTGGGAGATAAGACTTCTCTTACAGCTTCTATCTCTAATATGACTGGTAAGCCGCAAGCCGGAACAGTAACTCTGATTCTTTTTGATCCGATGACGGAGAAAGTAATCAGTACACAAAAACAGAAATTCAGCCTTGTTGCCGGAAAGACGATTGGCGTGAGCTTCCAGTTTACCGTCAGTGATAAATACGAAATATTGGGATGCCGGATGATAGCCGACAGCGGTACTTTCAGCGATGGAGAACAACAGTTGCTTCCGGTGCTTAGCAATAAAGAGCATTTGGTAGAGACACTTCCAATGCCTGTACGTGGAGAAGAAACCCGTACTTTCTCACTCGACCACCTGTTCAACCAACAAAGTAGAACGGCAACCGACCGTAAACTGACTGTCGAGTTTACAGGAAATCCGGCCTGGTATGCTATTCAGGCATTGCCTTCTTTGAGTCTTCCTACAAGCAATAATGCGATCTCCTGGGCTACGGCATATTATGTAAATACCTTGGCTTCGTTCATTATGAACAGTCAGCCGAAGATCAAAGCAGTGTTTGAAAGTTGGAAATTGCAGGGAGGTACGAAAGAAACCTTCTTGAGCAATCTGCAAAAGAATCAGGAAGTGAAGAACATCATTCTGTCCGAATCTCCCTGGGTGCTCGAAGCGCAAACGGAAGAGCAACAGAAAGAACGTATCGCCACTTTGTTTGATTTGAATAATATCCGTAGCAATAATATAGCGGCTTTGACCCGATTGCAGGAGTTGCAGAATGCAAGTGGTGTATGGTCTTGGTATAAAGGAATGACCGGCAGCCGATATGTTACTGCCTATATCGCCGAACTGAATGCCCGTCTGACTATGTTGACAGGTGAGAAATTAACAGGTACAGCTCTCTCCTTGCAACAAAATGCTTTCACTTACCTTCATCAATCAGCTTTAGACGAATATAAGGAAATCCTGAAAGCACAGAAAGAAGGAGTGAAATTTACCGGTGTTTCGGGCAGTATTCTGCAATATTTGTATCTCATCGCTATTTCTGGAGAGCAGGTGCCTGCGACCAATAAAGCTGCTTATACCTATTATCTTTCTAAGGTAGGAGAATTGCTTACTTCTCCTTCGATGGATACGAAAGCGGTTGCCGCTATTGTACTGGATAAAGCCGGACGCAAGAAAGAAGCACAGGAATTTGTCGCTTCTTTGAAAGAATTCCTGACCAAGACGGATGAACAGGGAATGTTCTTTGCTTTCAACGAGAATCCGTATACATGGGGCGGAATGCAGATGCAGGCTCACGTAGATGTAATGGAAGCATTGGAGGCGATAGGCGGTAACAGCGATACCGTGGAAGAAATGAAACTTTGGCTGTTGAAGCAAAAGCAAACACAACAATGGAACTCTCCGGTAGCTACTGCCGACGCGGTATTTGCGTTGCTGATGAAAGGTGTTAACTTGCTCGACAATCAGGGAGATGTACGGATTGTAATTGCTAATGAAGTGCTGGAAACGGTTGCTCCGAGTAAAACAACTGTTCCCGGATTGGGATATATCAAACGTTCTTTCACACAGAAGAGCGTGGTGGATGCCCGTAAGATTGAAGTGGAAAAGAGAAATCCGGGTATCGCCTGGGGAGCTGTATATGCAGAATTTGAATCCCCCATCAGTGATGTGAAACAACAGGGTGGTGAGTTGAATGTAGAGAAACAATTGTATGTGGAACGTATGGTAAATAATGTCCCTCAATTGCAGCCTATAACAGCGAAAACAGTTCTTCAGGTAGGTGATAAAGTCGTTTCCCGTTTGAGCATCCGTGTAGACCGTCCGATGGATTTTGTGCAGTTGAAAGATCAGCGGGGAGCTTGCTTCGAACCGATCGGCAGCATTTCCGGCTATCGTTGGAACAACGGACTGGGCTATTACGTAGACATCAAAGATGCATCGACCAATTTCTTCTTCGATCATTTAGGAAAAGGAGTATATGTATTGGAATATAGTTACCGTGTCAGCCGTGCAGGAACTTACGAAACAGGTCTGGCAACCATGCAATGTGCATACGCACCAGAATATGCTTCACATTCTGCTTCGATGACGGTAGCTGTTAAAGAGTAACGCAGGACATTTGTAAGAGAAATATTCAGGCACGCATTATGCCTATTTTACGGTTCATTAGATAAACTGAAACCATAAAATAGGCGTAATCCGTGCCTGAATCTATTTGATACCTCTTGATGGAGAGAATTATCCTCTTTCGTCAATCTGTGTTAATCTGTGTAATCTGTGGTGAAAAACTCATCTAAAACCCCTACATTTGTGCACCAAAATAAAAAATATCGCATGAAACGTAGTTTACTATCTATATTATCTTTACTTACTGTCGCTTTGGCAGCCGTTGCCCAACCTCGTATCTCTTCAAATAAAGAGACACATAACTTCGGACAAATTGAGTGGAAACGTCCGGTGACAGTGGAATATACCATCACTAACACGGGAAACCAGCCATTGGTACTGACCAACGTCACAACCTCTTGTGCTTGTGCCGTGGCCGATTGGACCAAAGAACCGATTGCCCCGGGAGGAAAAGGAGTAGTAAAAGCTTCTTTTGACGCAAAAGCGTTAGGACATTTTGAAAAGTCGATAGGAATATATAGTAATGCCAGTCCGAGCCTGGTCTATCTGAAGTTTACCGGTGAAGTAGTGCAGGAAATAAAAGATTATACAAAGCTACTTCCTTATACAATTGGAAATATTCGTTTAGATCGTGATGAGTTTGCTTTCCCCGATGTCTATCGCGGACAGCAGCCTTCATTGACCTTCGATATCGCCAATCTTTCGGATCGTCCTTACGAACCGGTATTGATGCATCTGCCTCCTTATCTGAAAATGGAAGCGGAACCCAAAGTCTTGTTGAAAGGCAAGAAAGGAACTATCAAACTGACGCTGGATGCGAGCCAGCTAAAAGATTACGGATTGACACAGACTTCTGTCTACCTTTCCCGTTTCTCCGGTGATAAGGTGAGCGAAGATAATGAAATACCGGTTTCGGCCATTCTTCTTCCCGACTTCTCTCGTATGACGGAAAAAGATTCTTTGAACGCTCCTGCCATGCACATTTCGGAAACGGATATTGATCTTAGTATCCCGTTGATAAAGAAGAATAAGGTAAGCCATGATATATTGATAGCCAATTCCGGAAAGACTCCGTTAGTCATCAGTAAGTTGCAGGTATTCAATTCGTCGGTAGGAGTGAGCCTGAAGAAGACGGTCCTTCCTCCGGATGGAATGACGAAGCTCAAAGTAACTATTCGTAAGCGTGACGTAGGTAATAAGAAGCATCATTTACGTATCCTGATGATAACAAATGATCCGTTACGCCCGAAAGTTGAAATCAATATCAAACGCTAAATCCTATGATTATGGAACATCCTGAAAATAGTGAAGAATATAAGGGGCTTGTTGTCAATAAAGGCATTGAGCAACCCTCATCTGTGAATCCCTACTTAAAGCGGAAACCTAAGAAACGCCAACTTTCAGTAGCAGAGTTTGTAGAAGGTATCGTAAAAGGTGATGTCACCATATTGAGTCAGGCTGTGACATTGGTTGAAAGCGTAAAGCCTGAACATCAGGCTGTCTCACAGGAAATCATAGAGAAGTGTCTGCCATTTTCCGGTAATTCGATCCGGATTGGTATCAGCGGCGTTCCCGGTGCGGGAAAGAGTACATCCATAGATGTATTCGGTCTGCACGTGCTCGAAAAGGGGGGCAAACTGGCGGTATTGGCCATCGACCCTAGTAGTGAGCGTAGTAAAGGCAGTATCTTAGGGGATAAAACGCGTATGGAGCAGCTTTCCGTGCATCCTAAATCGTTTATCCGCCCTAGTCCGTCAGCCGGTTCTTTGGGAGGAGTGGCACGCAAAACACGTGAGACGATTATTCTTTGTGAAGCTGCCGGATTTGATAAGATTTTTGTGGAGACCGTAGGAGTGGGACAGAGCGAAACGGCTGTTCACTCGATGGTTGATTTCTTCCTGTTGATTCAGTTGTCCGGTACGGGCGATGAACTGCAAGGGATTAAGCGTGGTATTATGGAGATGGCGGATGGTATCGTTATCAATAAGGCCGATGGAGATAATCTGGAACGTGCCAAGTTGGCTGCCACTCAATTCCGTAATGCATTGCATCTGTTTCCTGCGCCTGAATCCGGATGGATTCCCAAAGTATTGACTTACTCCGGTTTTTATAACCTGGGAGTGAAGGAGGTCTGGGATATGATTTACGAATACATTGACTTCGTGAAAGAAAACGGCTATTTTGAATATCGCCGCAACGAGCAAAGTAAATATTGGATGTATGAAAGCATCAATGAACAACTTCGTGACAGCTTTTATCATAATCCGAAGATTGAAACAATGCTCTTAGAAAAAGAACAGCAGGTATTGAAAGGCAACCTGACTTCGTTTATAGCTGCAAGAAGCTTGCTCGATACTTATTTTGAGGATTTGAAATAAGACTTTAAATGATAATAAGATTCTGATTCTTAAAGAATACATTTAGCATAAGCGGGTAGGAAACGTCAGTCTTTCTACCCGCTTGTACTATTAATGAGGCTTTTCTGCTTTTTCAAGATCAGCTCTTGATTTACTTTGAGTCACAATATATACTCCCAGGAATACGAGCGCGATAGCGATTCCTTTCTCCCAGCCGAAACTTCCGATACCCATCGCGATTGCCGCAATCGTAGCCACGATCGGTTGCATATAATTGTACATACTGACTACCGTAGGACGGAGCAGCCTCTGTGCAGTCATAATGCAGAGATACGCGAGGAAGCTACCTCCTAATACGACATAAAGTACCTGTAGAATGGCGACAGTGGAAACAGAAGTCCATTGAATCGTAGAAATATCATAATAGGAGAACGGAATGTAACACATTGAAGCATATATGAACATCCATTTATTAATCGTTACTGCCGAATATCGTTGAGACAATCCTTTGAATACAGTCAGGTATATGGAAAAACTGATTTGCGCAACGAGACAAAGCAAGTCGCCAATCAGGCTTCCATTTCCGTTGCTTCCTGCCTGGCTACTCATAATGAGAATGAGCGCTCCCATAGCACCTATAAAAATTCCCAGTACTTTCTTATTGGTAATAGGTTCTTTCAAGTAAATGGCCGCTACAACCATTGTTACAATCGGTAGAGTGGTAGTTACGATAGAAGCATCAATAGGAGAAGTCATAGAAAGTCCGAAGATAAACACTCCTTGATTGAATACTAGCGCAAACAGTGAAGCAAAGAAGATTTTCAGCATATCTTGATGATTCACATGTTCCTGTTTGCAAAACATGGAAAGGATCCAGAAAGCGGCTGCTGCCCCCACCATGCGGAATGTAGTGACAGAAATTGGAGAAAACTCTTGAAGAGCCGACTTACCGATGGGAGACATTAATCCCCACATAACGTTTGCTGTAAGCGCAAACAAATGACCATACAGGTTCTTACTTTTGTCCATGTTGATACTATTTATTTTACCATATCTCTGATATCATTAACAATCAAATAGAGAAAACGGTTGCAAAGGTAGTCTTTTATCGTATGATTTGTTTATATTTGCCTTGATTAAACTTGAATATTATGGAACAACAAGCCAATTATATCCGTCGTATCGAGATACACGGACTATGGGAACGCTTTAATATAGGATGGGATTTGCGTCCCGATGTGAACATCCTCTCCGGCATCAACGGAGTGGGGAAGACTACCATTCTGAACCGTTCGGTGGGATACCTCGAAGGACTTTCCGGTGAAATGAAAAGTGACGAGAAGAACGGAGTGCGTCTCTTTTTCGACAATCCCCAGGCAACCTATATTCCTTATGACGTCATCCGAAGCTACGACCGTCCCCTGATTATGGGTGACTTCACAGCCCGCATGGCCGACAAGAATGTAAAGTCTGAACTGGACTGGCAACTCTATCTCTTGCAACGCCGTTACCTCGATTATCAGGTCAACATTGGTAATAAGATGATTGAAATGCTTTCCAGCACTGATGAAGAAGAGCGTCGTAAAGCAGCTACATTATCTGTAGCCAAACGTCGTTTTCAGGATATGATTGACGAACTGTTCAGCTATACACGCAAAAAGATAGACCGGAAACGGAACGATATCGCTTTCTATCAGGATGGCGAACTATTATTCCCTTATAAACTGTCGTCCGGTGAAAAGCAAATGCTGGTTATCCTGCTGACCGTACTCGTGCAGGACAACAGCCATTGTGTATTGTTTATGGATGAGCCGGAAGCCTCCCTTCATATAGAATGGCAGCAGAAACTGATTGCTATGATACGTGAACTGAATCCGAATGTGCAGATTATCCTGACTACCCATTCGCCTGCCGTCATTATGGAAGGCTGGCTGGATACCGTGACAGAAGTAAGTGATATATCTACCACCGTAGGGCACAAGCTCGACAAGGATTCTCCCAACTGTAATTTGTAATTCGTAACCTGTAATTGAACAAATGGCAACTTCACTACGAGATAATCTGACTTCTTCTTATTTCAATGCCGCCCATAAGCTTTATCCGAAGAAAGCCCGCCGACGTATCATCGCTTACGTAGAAAGCTATGACGACATCGCTTTCTGGCGCACATTGCTTGAAGAGTTTGAAGACGACGAACACTATTTCCAAGTGATGCTTCCTTCGGCCACCTCCCTGGCAAAAGGAAAAAAGATGGTACTCATGAACACGCTGAATACAGCCGAATTGGGGAGAAGTCTGATTGCCTGTGTGGACAGTGACTATGATTTCCTGTTGCAGGGAGCTACCAATACTTCCCGTAAAATCAATCGGAACAGGTATATTTTTCAGACTTATACCTATGCTATTGAAAACTATCATTGTTTTGCCGAAAGCCTTCACGAAGTATGTGTGCAGGCTACGTTGAATGACCGTTCCATTTTAGATTTCAACTTCTACCTGAAGAAGTACTCCGAAATAGTATATCCGCTTTTCCTTTGGAACGTATGGTTCTATCGCCAACGGGATACTTACACTTTCCCCATGTACGATTTCCATACTTATACTTCTTTGCGCGAGATTAATCTCCGGCATCCGGAAAAGAGCTTGGAATCCCTTCAACAACGGGTTAATCAGAAGTTGGCAGAGTTGAAAAAGAAATTCCCCCATAACATTAATCAAGTGAATGGATTGCGGACTGAATTTAAAGGGCTGGGCTTGGTGCCGGAAACTACTTACTTGTATATGCAGGGACACCATGTGATGGATAATGTGGTAATGAAACTACTGATTCCGGTCTGCACCGTATTGCGTCGTGAACGGGAACAGGAAATCAAGCGGCTGGCCGAACACAATGAGCAATTCAGAAACGAACTGACTTGTTATCAGAACAGCCAGGTGAATGTAGAAATCATGCTCAAGAAGAATGTAGCCTACAAAAGACTCTTCCATTATGATTGGCTACGGCAGGATATCAGTGAATATTTGGAAGAAGGAAAGAATAAAGAAGAAAAGAAACAGAGATCATAAATAAAAGAAAAACTAAAAAAGAGAGAGACGATTGCTTATGAAAGAAGTAAAAGAAGTGGTTGATACAGTGAGTGTGGCATTAGCAAACGGGCAACCGGAAGAAGCAGGTAATGTAGTGATGCAAGAGGTGAATCATGCTTTGCTCTCGATGGGAGTGGATGAAGCTATGGCTGATAAGATTGATAACTTTATCATTTTATTGTTTATTATTGGAATAGCATTATTGGCTAATCTGATTTGCCGCAAGATTATTCTGCGTACCGTGGCTAAATTGGTGAGACAGACAAAAGCTACTTGGGATGATATTGTATTTAATGATAAAGTAATGGTGAACATCAGCAGGATGGTGGCGCCTATATTGATTTATATATCTATTCCTATTGCTTTTCCCGAACACGCAGACTCTGCTTTGCTTGATTTTCTTCGAAGACTTTGCATGATTTATATCCTTGCAGTCTTTCTTCGCTTCGTCAGTGCTTTGTTTACGGCTGTGTATCTGGTATATAGCGCTCGTGAGCAATATAAAGACAAACCTTTGAAGGGGCTTTTGCAGACAGCGCAAGTCATTCTCTTCTTTATAGGAGCTATCATCATTATCAGTATTCTGATAAAGCAAAGTCCGGTGGTGTTGCTGACCGGATTGGGAGCTTCCGCTGCGGTTCTGATGTTGGTTTTCAAGGACAGTATCATGGGATTTGTCTCCGGCATCCAGCTTTCCGCCAATAATATGCTGAAGGTGGGCGATTGGATCACGATGCCGAAATACGGTGCGGATGGTACGGTGATAGAAGTAACATTGAATACCGTAAAAATACGTAACTTCGATAATACCATCACCACCATTCCTCCTTATCTATTGATTAGTGATTCTTTCCAAAACTGGCAGGGAATGCAGGAATCCGGCGGACGTCGTGTGAAACGTTCCATCAATATAGACATGACCAGTGTGCATTTCTGTACACCGGAGATGTTGGCAAAATACCGGAAGATACAACTGTTGAAAGACTATGTGGATGAAACGGAAAAGGTAGTGGAAGAATATAATAAGGAACATCATATCGACAACTCTGTGTTAGTGAATGGACGCCGGCAAACAAACCTGGGAGTTTTCCGTGCCTATCTGACTAACTATCTGAAGAATCTGCCTACTGTCAACCAAGACCTGACCTGCATGGTACGTCAGCTTCAGCCTACCGAAACCGGTATCCCGTTGGAACTTTATTTCTTTTCTGCCAATAAAGTATGGGTTGCCTACGAAGGCATACAGGCAGATGTTTTCGATCATGTGCTTGCCATTATTCCCGAATTCGACTTGCGTGTCTTCCAAAACCCGTCGGGGGCAGACCTGCATCGGATAGGGGTAAAGATAGAAAACTAATCAAACGATAAAACGCTTATAAATTGCTATTACTATGACTACACCGTTATCCAACCAGATTATCCGTGAAATCACTCCTTTATCAGATAAGGATTGCTTTTACATTGCGGAGCGTTATAAAACGGAATTCACTTATCCTATACACAACCACTCCGAGTTTGAATTGAACTTCACAGAAAAGGCTGCCGGAGTAAGGCGGATTGTAGGAGACTCTTCCGAAGTGATAGGTGATTATGATTTGGTATTGATAACAGGAAAAGACTTGGAGCACGTCTGGGAACAGAACGACTGCCATTCGAAAGAGATACGGGAGATTACGATTCAGTTTTCTTCCGATCTTTTCTTCAAGAGCTTTATCAATAAGAATCAGTTCGACTCTATCCGCCGGATGCTGGATAAAGCACAAAAAGGGCTTTGTTTCCCGATGTCTGCCATACTCAAAATATATCCGTTGCTGGATACGCTTGCTTCCGAAAAACAGGGATTTTATGCGGTCATTAAGTTTATGACGATCCTGTATGAACTTTCTCTCTTTGAAGAAGAAGCGCGTACCTTGTCCAGTTCGTCTTTTGCCAAGATAGATATTCATTCGGACAGCCGGCGTGTGCAGAAAGTGCAGGAGTACATCAATACACATTATCAGGAAGAAATACGTCTGGGGCAGTTGGCTGATATGGTTGGGATGACGGATGTGTCATTCAGCCGCTTTTTCAAACTGCGTACAGGCAAGAATCTTTCTGATTATATCATTGATATTCGGCTGGGCTTTGCTTCCCGGTTGCTGGTAGATTCTACGATGTCTATCGCTGAGATTTGTTATGAGTGCGGTTTTAATAACCTTTCCAATTTCAACCGGATCTTCAAGAAGAAAAAGAGTTGTTCGCCTAAAGAGTTTCGTGAGAACTACCGGAAGAAAAAGAAATTGATTTAGCGCATTCTCTTTTATGAACTCGGTGATTAACTCCCGAGTTCTATCTTCCATTCACCAATCGTTCGTGTGGCACTGTCAAAGTTTACACCTACTTTAACTATTTTCCTGTGATCCGCCTGATACGGAATAGCATACTTTTTGCTGTTAATCTGCGTTAATGCTTCTTCGGGTGTACCATCTACTTTAAATTCAAAAACATAGATGGTATCTTGAAGTTTCACAACCGCGTCTGCTCTTCCAATGGCTGTATCCACTTCCACATCTATATACTGTCCCATCAGCCGGAAAAACAGATAAAAGATAGTTTGGTAATGTTTCTCTTCCTTGTTGTTCAGTTTATTCGGGATAGACGCAAAGAAAGATTTCAGTCTTTCCAGACATTCCTCTAAATGACCGATACGCAAGTCTTTAATAAAGGACACTACATAAAATGTATTCTCTCGTGCAGGCAGATGCACATAAGCGGGCATCAGCGATTCGATAAATCCTTTTCTTACTTCTTTGTTGGGATAAGCCAGTGTATACAGTTGGAAATCCGGATCATATCCCTTAATTGTGAGATAACCGCTTTGGTAGAGCACCGGAAGAGGATCGGTGATTCTATTGCTAGGTGCATCAAACTGTTCGGCGGTGGCGGTCGTGTTATCCAGTTCCCGGATATCAAAATCGCTTTCTTGCAGAATATCTATCAGGAAAGTGGGAGTACCGGTCGAAAACCAAAAATTCTCATAACTCTTTTGCGCAAATGCATTGAATAGACTAAATGGGTTATAAATGTCTACACAATTCTTACTGAAATGATAACCGTCATATTGTTGTTTCAAATGTACACAGGCTTCCTCGTATGTTTCCTTGTTGGCTTGGGCCATTTGTTCAATATCAATTTGCAATTGCGTGCGTAGTTCTTGTTCGGTGATGCCACAGATAGCACTGTAATCATCCCTCATGCTGATATTCTGCAAGTTATTCAATTCACTGAAGATACTCATTTGGCTGAATTTGCTGATACCTGTCAATAATAAGAAGCGAAGATACTGTCCCTGGGCTTTCAGTGGACTAAAGAAATCTCGCATGATATTACGTATTTCCTTTTGAACTTCATCATTATGATTGCTGTCCAGCATTGGTGAGTCATATTCATCTATTAATACCACCACCTGTTTACCCGTCTGTTTGTAAGCACGACGAATAATTCCTTCAAAACGTAAACTGAAAGTCGTTTCTCCTTCTTCCCGTTGATAAATTTTCTCCCATAAAAGCAATTGGCGGTTAATAACGGCTGACAGCATATCAGCGGTTATATATTTACTCACACTAAAATCAAAGTGTAGTACCGGGTAGACCGTCCAATCCTTTTCCAGAGTCTCCATAGCCAAGCCTTGAAACAGTTCTTTTTTTCCCAGGAAATAAGCTTCTAGTGTAGAAACCAGCAAACTTTTCCCAAAGCGTCGGGGACGACTTAGAAAATAGACTTTATTTGTATGAGTCAAACGATAAATCAATTCCGTTTTATCAACATAGACACAATCATTATTGCGTAAATCTTCAAAGTTCTGTATTCCTATCGGATATCTTCTGAAATTCTCTTCCATGACGCATATCTGTTTTTAGCGTGAAACATTCACAAAGATAATGATATTTAGTTTCAAGTCAATTATGCCTGTTCTTTTTTTAAGAAAGTCCAACGTTGGATATCTACTTAGTGGGAAAGGAGCTATCGGTGTTTCTTTGCGTAATGCATTGAAAAGCGATGAAACATATCTTTGACGACAATCGGGTGGAAATACACTATCAGCCAAAATTTTCACCTTCTCACAACTGTCAGCCGATTAATTTTATGCATAATGAGAGATAAAAGAGTGAAGTTCCGGTCTTAAATTTGCTTATAAACAAGTTAAACTAATAGCGTAACTGATTGATAATACGTTTGTAACATCTTGTCATCATCTTGCAATGACTCTTTCAATAGATTGTATTTTTTTCGTCTTACGGTTGTAATGCTCACCCTCTATCTTTGCCAGCGTAATTAAAACGTAGAGCAAAGTTAGATGAAAAAACTATTTCTTATCCGATTTTCAGTGGCGGCCTTCTTTTGCCTGTTGTGTGTACTTCCTGCATTGGCTGCCAATATCAAGATTAAAGGAGCTGTGAAAGACAAACTATCCAAAGAACCTTTGATAGGAGCTACGATACGTTTGCTCGGAACTCAAGCCGGAGCAGTGACCGATATGGAGGGTAATTTCGAATTGAACAGCATGGGCGTGTTGGAAGGTATGTATGATATTGAGATTAAATATGTAGGTTACAAAACGGAAGTACGCCGTAAAGTGCGTGTGGAGAATGGAAAACTGGTGATACTGAATCTGGAGTTGGAAACCGATGCACAGGAACTTGCCGATGTGGTGGTTGTAGCTAAGAAGAATAGGGAAAATGAGAATATGCTGTTGCTCGAACAGCAAAAAGCAGTCATTGCCGTACAATCTGTTGGTGTCAGGGAGCTTTCCCGCAAGGGTGTTTCGGATGCAGAAGGTGCTGTGACGAAAGTTGCCGGAGTGTCTAAACAAGACGGAGTGAAAAATGTCTTTGTCCGTGGATTGGGTGACCGGTACAATGCAACTACTTTTAATGGATTTGCTCTTCCTTCCGAAGACCCGGAATATAAGAATATCTCTCTTGATTTCTTCGGTACGGACATTATTCAGTCCGTAGGTGTAAATAAAGCATTTAATGCGGGAGGCAGCAGCGATGTCGGAGGGGCAACCATTGATATTGTATCCAAAGAACTAATTGGTAGCGGTCATCTGGGATTCGGCATTTCCGGTGGCTTGAATACACAAACGGTAGCAGCCGATTTTCTGAAACAGGATGGAGTGAACTTCATGGGCTTTGCCAATCGTACCGAACATGCCGATGAAAACTCATGGAACTTCAGAAATAAGTTAGACCCTTCCGCTCAACATCTTCAAATCAACCGGAGTTACAGTATTTCCGGAGGTAAACGATTCTATGTCGGAAAAGACAAAAATCCGCTTTCTTTCTTCCTGACTGCCGGACATACGACGGACTATCAGTATACGGATGAAATCATACGTAATACCACTACCAGCGGTACGGTCTACAAAGATATGAATGGAAAGAAGTATGCGGAGAATATCAGTCAGCTGGCACTTGCCAATGTGGATTTCGATATGCAGAACCGTCATCACATCAGTTATAATTTGATGATAATTCATGCCAATACCCAGTCGGTGGGCGATTACAACGGTAAGAACTCGATTTTTAGTGACGACTATGAAAACCTCGGATTCACCCGTCGCCAACAAACGAATGACAATATGCTGATCGTTAACCAACTAATGACTAACTGGGAATTGACCAAATCATTAAGTCTCGATGCAGGTGCTTCCTATAATATGGTGAAAGGCTATGAACCGGATCGTCGAATCAATAACCTGACTAAAGCGGAAGACGGCTATACGTTGCTAAGGGGCAACTCACAACAGCGCTATTTCTCAACTTTAGATGAAGACGACTTGAATGTAAAAGCAGGCTTGGTCTATCGTCTGAAAGATAATATAGAAGAGATTTCGAATGTCCGTTTCGGATATACAGGCCGATTCGTAGATGATAACTTCAAAGCCACGGAATATAACCTGACCGTAGGACATGTTTCTGCCATCCCTTCTTTAGACGACTTCTCGCTTGACGATTATTATAATCAGGAAAACTTTGCTTCCGACTGGTTCAAGATACAAAAGAACTTAGATGAATATATCGTAAAAAAGAATATTCATTCCGCTTATGCCGAGGCTACCTACCAGTTTACTCCCCGTTGGATTGTGAATCTGGGACTGAAATACGACAAGGTAGATATTGAAGTGGATTACAATGTGAATCGTGGAGGCTCTAAAGGAAACAATACCATCCAAAAAGATTATTTCCTGCCCAGCTTGAATCTCAAATACAATCTGAATGATAAAAACTCGTTTCGCCTGGGAGTTAGTAAAACATATACGCTTCCGCAGGCAAAGGAAATATCTCCTTACCGTTATGTCGGCGTGAACTTCAACAGTCAGGGTAACCCCAATCTGAAACCTTCGGATAATTATAACCTTGATCTGAAGTGGGACTTTAATCCCACTCCGACCGAATTGATTTCTCTCACGGCTTTCTATAAATTGATTAAGAATCCGATATCCCGCATCGAAGTGGCAAGCGCCGGAGGTTATCTTTCTTATGAGAATATAGCGGATAAGGCAACCGTGGCAGGAGTGGAGATAGAAATACGTAAGAATCTGTTTGTCCGTCCGGTGAGTAATGCTGCGCACGGAATGAATAAACTCTCTTTGGGATTGAATGGCTCTTATATCTACACGAATGCAAAAATGCCTTTGGCAACGGTTACCACCGGTTCGCAACTGGAAGGAGCCGCACCGTGGATTGTCAATTTCGACCTCTCGCATAACTTCACGAAAGGAGAACGCAGTTTTGTCAATACATTGGTACTTAATTATGTGAGTGATAAAATATATACCATTGGCACACAGGGGTATCAGGATATGATGGAGCAGGGAGTACTGACACTGGATTTTGTGTCCCAAGCCAAACTGAACAAGCATCTTTCCCTTAACCTGAAAGCCCGCAACCTGCTGAATCCCTCTTATAAGTTAAGCCGCAAAGCGAACGAAAACGGGGAAAAGGTGATATTGAATGATTATAAGAAAGGAATAAATATAAGCCTGGGAGTGTCGTGTACATTCTAAGCCGGGTGATGAAATAAGATTATTAACTAATAATGAAAGCAAAATGAAAAGATTGTTTGTGAACTTTATGACGTTTGCCGTTATGGCAACAGCACTTACATTGACTGCATGTAGCAGTGATAGTGACGGAGACGGTGATGGTAACGGAGATGGTGGAAACAACGGTGGGACCGGTAGCTCTATTGTTGTGGGCGAAAATATCCTGTCCGGCACGCTGACCGGAGAACAGACACTGGAAGCTAAGGAATATATTCTGAACGGAACGGTAGTCATTGAAAATGGAGGCCGTCTGAATATCCCTGCCGGAACAACAATTAAGGCTCGCGAAGGTTTCAGCAGTTATCTGCTGGTAGCACAAGGCGGTAAACTTTATGCTGACGGTACAGCTGATAAACCGATTGTTTTTACTGCCAATTCAACAACCCCTACATCCGGTTATTGGGGAGGAATTATTATCAATGGTAAAGCTCCGATTTCCGGTTCGAACGCCAATAAGAGTGATACAGGTCTGACGGAAATCGACAACAACTATAAATACGGTGGTAATGTCGATAATGACAATTCCGGTTCACTGACTTATGTGAAAATCTGCTATGCCGGTGCTCGCTCTACTGCTGATATCGAGCACAACGGATTGACACTGAACGGTGTTGGAAACGGTACCAAGATTGAGAATATCTATATTCTTGAGAGCGCAGATGATGCCATCGAATTCTTTGGCGGTACGGTGAATGTAACCAACTTGTTGGCTGTGAACCCGGATGATGATATGTTCGACTTCACTCAAGGATATTCCGGTAAATTGAAAAACTGCTATGGTGTTTGGGAAAGCGGTTATACCAGTACGGAAGCAGATCCGCGCGGCATTGAAGCAGATGGTAACTTGGATGGTGATTATTCGGATCATTTACGTCAGTCAGACTTTGCGGTTGAAAATATGACAATCGTAAATAATGCTGCCAATACAACGGATAATGTAGACCGTATGCAAGACGTGATTAAAATCCGTCGTGGAGCAAAAGCTACGATCACCAATGCTCTTGTCAAAGGTTCTGGCGGTACAATCGATTTGATTGATATGAATGACAGTAAAGGGGCAGGAAGTGCGTCTTCCAGCATCAGTATCACCCATACATTGAACTTTAAGAATAAGCTGAACGGTACATTGAATACATTTACCGAGCCGACTACGAATACTGGTGCAGATGCATCCCTGTTTACTTGGACTGGATATAATATTTCCTCATTATAATAAGATATAGGTTAGCGGAGTCCGTATTTTTCAATAGGAGGTATGGGAGAATTTGTAACAAACAGATTCTCCCATATTCTATTTATTTATTTTCGTAATCTTCTTTTAGCTTTTTTATTTGCTCCTTTATGGTATCAGTGATTACCTTTTTTGTATATTTGTCAACCTATTGTCTTACAATAATACAAAATATGCAGACAGACAACGAGCGATACAGAAAAATGGCTTCTCTTGCACAAATCGGGTGGTGGGAAGTAGATTTAACGGCAGGATATTATTTATGTTCCGATTATCTTTCTGATCTTTTGGGATTGGACGGCGACACCATCTCTACTTCGGATTTTCTGAACCTGATACGTGAAGATTATCGCAAGCAGATTGCCCAGGAGTTCCGGGCAAATTCTTCTATCCATAAGGACTTTTATGAACAAACTTTCCCTATTCATTCAAAATATGGCGAGGTCTGGTTGCATACCCGTCTGGCTTTTCGTGAGAAGGGTACAGGTGTTGATGGAGGTGATAAGTCTTTCGGAATAATCCAGCGCGTTGAGGCTCCCAAGGAAGAAGATCAAAGGGATGCATTAAGACGTGTGAATGACCTGCTTTGTCGTCAGAATTTTGTTTCGCAATCGTTGCTTCGTTTCCTACGTGATGAGGCAGTAGAATCTTGTATCGCAGATATTTTAAGAGATATTCTGAATCTTTATAATGGAAAAGGTCGTGTTTATATTTTTGAATACGATGAAATTTATGCCCATCATAGTTGTATCTACGAAGTTGTTTCTGAAGGAGTATCGGCAGAGATAGACAATCTGCAGGACATGCCTGCCAGTGAGTCAAAATGGTGGAGTGAACAGATATTATCGGGCAAGCCGATTATTTTAAATACATTGGAGCAGTTATTAGAAGAGGCTCCTGATGAATATCAGATTCTTGTAGTTCAGGGAATCAAATCGTTAATGGTGACTCCTTTGATGACAGGCGACCGCGTTTGGGGATATATGGGGATTGATTTGGTTGAGACTTACCATGACTGGAGTAATGAAGATTTTCAATGGTTCTCCTCATTGGGAAATATTATAAATATCTGTATCGAGTTGCGTAAAACTAAGGACAAGGTAATCCGTGAACAGACTTTCCTAAATAATCTGTTTCATTTTATGCCGATGGGATATATACGTATGTCCATTATCCGTGACGAGAATAATAAACCTTGCGATTATCGGGTGACGGATGCGAATGAGGTCAGTTCAACCTTTTTCGGGCTTCCTTTGGAGTCGTATATTGGTTCTTTGGCATCTGAAAAGCATCCTGACTATCTCCAAAAACTTAATTTTCTGGAAGAAATACTGGATAGTAATTCTTATAGAGAGAAAGATGAATATTTCCCTCGAACGGAACGGTATACGCATTGGGTGATTTATTCTCCCGGAAAGGACGAAATAGTCGGTCTATTCCTCGATTCTACGGGATCGGTACAAGCTAACCGGGCATTGGATCGTAGTGAAAAACTCTTTAAGAATATCTTTGCTAATATTCCGGCAGGAGTAGAGATCTACGATAAGGACGGCTATTTGATAGATTTGAATAATAAGGATTTAGAAATATTCGGTGTAGTGAATAAATCGGATGTGATAGGGGTTAATTTCTTTGAGAATCCGAATGTGCCGCAGGGGATTCGTGATCGTGTGCGGAATGAAGATCTGGTGGATTTCAGACTTAATTATTCTTTTGAGCAAGCAGGAGGATATTATGAGACAAGCCGTTCTAATGTGATAGAACTATATTCGAAGGTTAGTAAACTATATGATAATGAGGGCAACTTCAGCGGATATATTTTAATAAGCATTGACAATACGGAGCGTATTGATGCAATGAACCGTATTCGTGATTTTGAGAATTTCTTCTTGATGATATCCGATTATGCAAAAGTAGGATATGCTAAATTGAATCTCTTGAACCGCAAAGGTTATGCTATAAAACAGTGGTATAAGAATTTAGGTGAGGAGGAAGATATTCCTTTGAGTGAGGTGGTAGCAGTTTATAGCCAAATGCATCCCGAAGACCGTAAGCGTTTCCTTGATTTTTATGATGGAGTCAGAGACGGAAAAAGGAGGCATTTCCAAGGGGAGATGCGTATTCGTCGTCCCGGAACGAAGAACGAATGGAATTGGGTCAGCAGTAATGTAATGGTCACCAATTATAAACCGGAAGAAAATGAAATAGAAATCATCGGTATCAATTATGACATTACAGAATTGAAGGAGACTGAAGCCGAATTGATTCAGGCACGTGATAAAGCAGAGATGATGGATCGTTTGAAAAGTGCTTTCCTTGCCAATATGAGTCATGAAATCCGTACGCCGCTGAATGCCATTGTCGGTTTCTCCGATTTGCTGGTAGAAACTGAAGAGCTGGCAGAACGTCAGGAGTATATTAAGATTGTACGTGAGAATAATGAACTTTTGTTGCAATTAATTTCAGATATACTCGATTTGTCAAAGATTGAAGCGGGTACATTTGAGTTTACTAACGGAGATGTAGATGTAAATCTGTTATGTGAGGATATTGTCCGCTCTATGGGGATGAAAGCGAAAGAAGAGGTGGAACTGGTGTTTGATGATCATCTTCCGGTTTGTCATGTCATTAGTGACCGTAACCGTATACATCAGGTGATCTCTAACTTTGTTAACAATGCAATGAAGTTTACCTCTGAAGGAAGTATTCATGTGGGGTATAAACTAAAAGACGGAGAATTGGAGTTTTATGTCGAAGATACGGGAATCGGTATTGAAAAAGAGCAGTTGCCACATATCTTTGAGCGTTTTGTGAAGCTTAATTCTTTTGTACACGGTACAGGATTGGGACTTTCTATTTGTCAGAGCATCGTTGAACAATTAGGTGGGCGGATTGGCGTTGATTCTGAAAAAGGAAAAGGATCAAGGTTTTGGTTTACTATTCCCGGAGTGATCGTGACGGAAGAGATGAACTGTGCCCGGTAGAGTGGTAATAAGGCAGGTGAATATCTTCCTTCCTCATTAATAAAAGCGGCTTTTATATAGAAGAAACAGTCTTGGTTTTGATGTCGATTGATACTGACATGAAACCAAGACCGTTTCTTTGGTGAAAAGGTGTAGTCCGTTTAAATTCCGAACGACAGTTTATCGATAGATTGATATACAATACTTGCAATACCCAGTCCGATGATACCCAGCGTGCAAAGTGCCAGTCCCCATTTTGTGCAGCGGTCGCTGCGGAAAGTAGGAATTGGGTTGTCGGAAGGAGTGATATACATTGCTTTTACAATCAATAGATAGTAATACAACGAAATCACTGTATTTACCAATGCGATGAATACCAGCAAGTGGAAACCTGCATCGAAAGCAGCCATGAAGATAAAGAACTTAGAGAAGAATCCGGCAAACGGAGGGATGCCTGCCAATGAGAACAGAGACAGAGTCATCAAGAGAGCGATTTTGGGATTCGTTTTATAAAGTCCTGCGTAATCTTCGAGCGTGAATTTCTGACTGCGTAATGCCACGATAGTGATAACGGCAAATACTCCGAGGTTGGCGGCAGCGTACACTAATACATAATATACCAATGCCGTCATGCCTTGTGCTGTGCCTCCGATAACGCCTAACATAATATATCCCGCTTGCGAAATACTGGAGAACGCCATCAAACGTTTCAGGTTTTGCTGACGGACAGCAAATATATTGGCAATAGTGATAGAAGCGATGGTTACCCAATAAAGTACTTCCTGCCAGTCATTAATCATTGGAGCGAATACTTTGATAAGGACGGCCAATAATACAAATGCTGCCGATCCTTTTGATATAACACTCAAATAAGCGGTAACTGTACTCGGAGCGCCTTCGTAAACGTCTGCTGTCCATAAGTGGAATGGAACCAGTGATAACTTGAATGCCATTCCTGTGAAGAAGAATATAAATGCCATGATCTGTAACGGATTTCCGTCGATATGGGCAGGGAGGTCATCGAAATAAAGAGTCCCGGCAGAACCATAGATCATGGACAGACCAAACAACAGCAATGCACTGGAGAAAAGAGCTGTCAGAATGTATTTGGCACCTGCTTCGGCAGAGTTGTGACGGTATTTATCGAAGGCAATCAATGCTGCCATCGGAATAGAAGCTGTTTCAAGACCGATGAAGAACATCAGGAAATGTCCGGCGGAAATCATGAGATACATACCAAACAAGGTAGAGAGTGTAAGCACATAGAATTCTCCTTGTTTGAATGAAGTGTCTTCTCTTTTCATCCACTCGTGCGCCATCAGGAAAACAATCAGTGTACCGACATTCAGGATCGATTTAACAACAGTGTGCATCGGTACATAGTGATACATACCACCGAATGCATCGGCAGCAGTTCCCGGAATCAAGTTGATAGCCGTATGGATAGCCATCAGAATAACGGGCAACATGGTGTTCAGGCGTGCTTTCCCACTATTTTTGTGTGCATCCGGACTCATGAAGAGGTCAGCTAGAAATAGCAGCAGTAAGACAGCTATGAGCGACAGCTCTTCTCGCATATTTAGAAATTGTGAATAATCCATCTTGTTTATTTATGAATTAAGAATTATGATTTATGAGTTAGGGGATTAGTTGTGAGACAACCGGTAATACGCTTTCACCAATCATGTGGCTAACCCAGAAAGGAGCCATACCTAGTCCGGCAACGCAAACGATGAGGCAGATAACGGCTACACGTTCGTCCCAAGTTGCGTCGGTCAGTTCGAGGTGATGTTTGTTGGTGCAGGTTCCGTATAGAATCTTACCTACCAGGCGCAGGATGTAGACTGCGGTAATCACAATCGAAGAGCAGGCGATGATGGTCAGTGTGCGGTGAAATACGTCGTTGTTCTGGAAAGAGCCGACGAAGATGGTCATTTCAGCAATGAAACCGCTTAATCCCGGCAGACCGAGGTTGGCAAGACCGGCAATCACATAACATACACTAAGGAACGGCATAATTTTCATTAAACCGGCAAGTTCGCGAACGTCACGTGTGTGTGTACGTCCATATATCATACCGATCAGAGCAAAGAACAAGGCTGTCATTAATCCGTGTGAAAGCATTTGAAGGATTGCTCCTGTTGCTGCTGTCTGGTTTAGCATCAGAATGGCGAAAAGAACCAGTCCGCAGTGAGATACGGATGAATAAGCATTGATATATTTCAAGTCGGTCTGTACGCAAGCGGAGAAGGCTCCGTAGACTACAGAGATACCTGTCAGTATCAGGAATATCCAGGAAAGTTCGTTGGCTGCTTCCGGCATCAGATACATGGCGATACGGAAACATCCGTAACCTCCCAGTTTCATCAATACTCCGGCATGAAGCATGGATACGGCAGTCGGGGCAGAAGCGTGACCGTCAGGACTCCATGTGTGGAACGGGAAAAGGGCGCCCAATACACCGAAGCCGAGGAAAGTCAGCGGGAACCAGATGCATTGCTGTGCAAAAGGTATGTTGTGCAACTGTGCAATTTCGAGAAGGTTCATGGTGGTTGCTCCCGAGCCGAAATAGATTCCGAGAATACCGATCAATAGGAAAGCGGAACCGCCCATCAACATAAGGGTCAGTTTCATGGCTGCATATTCTTTACGTCCTGATCCCCATACACCAATCAGCAGGTACATCGGTATCAACGCAATTTCATAGAACATGAACATGGTGAACAAATCGACGGATATAAAGAATCCGAATACTCCCATAGACAACAGGGTGAACCAGAGGAAATATTCTTTCGTCAGCGGTTGCAGGCGCCAGGAAGCGAATGTACCGGTGAATACGATGACAGCAGATAATAACAACATGGCTACCGAAATTCCGTCAACACCTACTGAATAAGATATGTGAAGCGGGGCATACCAAAGCGTATCTGCACGGAAAAGCATTTCTGCCGTATTTCCGGCGCTACGCTCTCCCAGATACAGGAATGTAAGTACGACGGAGGCAATCAGAAGTGCCGATGCGCCAGTAACCATAACCCCCCGGATGGCTTTGATTCCTCGTGCTGCCCAAAGTCCGGCCAGCATCAATAAGGGGATAAGTACGAATATGGATAAGAAATTCATCTTTATGATTTACTATTTAAAGATTTACTATTTACTATTTAGAGAATCAGCAGTAGGATAAGTGCCAATGCACCGCAAAGGAACACATACGCATATTGTTGTACCTGACCGCTCTGCAAACCACGAATCTCGTCGCTTGTTGTATTGGTGGCCCATGCCAGGAAGTCAAAGAATCCATCCACTACATGACGGTCGAACCATGCGATAGGAGTAGAGATGCAGCGGAAGATAATCTTATGCGTAATAAACTGGTAGATATCATCAATATAGAAGCGATTATAGGCTGCCTTGTGCAGACCTTTGAATCGTTTTGCCAACGAATCAGCAACAGGCTGTTTGGCATTCTTGTACATCCATGTAGCGATTGCAATCGAAATAATCGCAATAACAACGCTCGTAATAGTTACTGACGGATCGAGATGGATAGAATAAGATTCACCATTCGAACTGATGAAGTGTCCGAAAGGAATAAATCCTGCTCCACAAGTTACAACTGCCAGGAACATCAGCGGGAAAGTCATAGCCAACGGACTCTCATGTGGGCGGCAAGGTGCCGCTTCCAAGTTTCCGTGCGGCGTGTTATGTTCCGAATGGGAACCTGCCCGGGGCGGCTCGCTCCCCCAAAAAATACCGTAGTAAAGGCGGAACATATAGAAAGCTGTCATTGCAGCGATGACTGTCATCACCCATCCCATTACAGGGCTGTATTGGAAACAAGCAGCCAGAATTTCATCCTTCGAGAAGAAGCCCGAGAACGGAGGAATACCGGCAATAGCCAGACAAGCAATCAGGAATGTCCAGTGAGTGATCGGCATATATTTGCGTAAACCTCCCATAGCGGACATTTCATTAGAATGTACGGCATGGATAATGCTACCTGCACCGAGGAAGAGTAATGCCTTAAACATGGCATGTGTGAAAAGGTGGAACATGGAAGCCATGTAGCCCAAACCTCCTTCGTGCGGATTCATGGAAGTACAAACACCCAGAGCTACCATCATGAAGCCAATCTGTGAAATGGTAGAGAAAGCCAGTACACGTTTGATGTCTGATTGTACGCAAGCCACACTTGCCGCGTAGAATGCTGTAAATGCACCTACCCAAGCAACCATGTGCAGCGTATTCGGTGCGTATGTAATGAAAAGTGGGAACATACGTGCCACCAGATATACACCGGCAACTACCATGGTAGCCGCATGAATCAATGCGCTGACCGGAGTAGGACCTTCCATTGCATCCGGCAACCAGATATGCAACGGGAACATGGCACTTTTACCGGCACCACCGACAAACATCAGTCCGAGAGCCAACGGAAGCATAGAAGCTCCACCGCTTATCAAGGATATTGTATCCGGAGTGAAGCCGAATGTACCACCGTAATATCCGTAAATCAGGATACCGATCAGGAAGCCCAAGTCAGCAAAGCGAGTAACAATAAACGCTTTCTTGGAAGCAGCAATGGCAGCCGGTTTTGTATAATAAAAACCGATTAGCAGGTAAGAACTTACCCCCACCAGCTCCCAAAAAAGGTACATCTGGAAGATGTTGGTTGCAACGACCAATCCCAGCATAGACATGGTAAACAGGGATAGGAAAGCGTAATAGCGTTGAAAACCGACTTCTCCTTTCATGTAACCGAAAGAGTAGATATGTACCATCAGTGACACTGTAGAGATGACGATCAACATCATTACCGATATAGGATCGAGCAAGATGCCCAAATCGAAGTGTAAAGTCTCTGTAAAAGGAAGCCACGTGAAGTTGTAAGGCATCAGTGTGGCGAATGTTCCGTCTTCCAGTCGTGGAGCGGAGAAATATTGGATAGCTGTAACGTAGGATAGTACTGCTACTGCTCCCAGTATCAGCGTACCGATTGTACCCGCTGTCCGGTGGGACATCCATTTACCTCCGATTCCCAATATGAGAAAGGAGAAGAAAGGAAGAAGGAGTATTAGAATTGTTAGTTCCATACAGTTTTATTTAATTACTTGAGTTATTATTATTAATTTTTGGTCTTATAGCTGATAATCACTATACTCGGACCTTCTGTTTGGTTTCCCGGTGTGAAACTAGTTGTTCCTCGGTGAGAAACACTTTGTTTCTCGGTGTGAAACGAAGTGTTTCAAGGGATGAAACACCTTGTTCCTGGGAATGAAACAAATCACCACTTCAACTCGTCCAGGTTGCGCACCTGAATGCTTCGAAGATTACGATAAATGTTAATCATGATGGCGATAGCTATTGCAGTTTCCGCAGCCGAGATGGCGATGGAAAAGAGTGCAAAGAAATAACCCTCCATTCCCCCCGGAAAAAGGAAACGATTGAATACGGCGAAGTTGATGTCCGTAGCATTCAGCATTAACTCTACAGAAATCAGGATAGCCAGTGTATTTCGGCGGGTAAAGAATCCATAGATTCCTGCAAACATCATGATGGTAGAAACTACCAGGTAATATTCCATGTGTATCATATTCGAACTCTATTTTGATAGTTAATACTTAAAATTCCTATCTCTTACGTGCAATCATGATGCCACCGATGATACACGCCAGCAATAATATGCTGACAGCTTCGAAAGGCAATACATAACCGTATTTGTCACTACTTAATAAAGCGTTCCCGATAGCATGAATGCTAATTTCTTGCGGGGCCAAATTAGCTGTCTGCATGAAATCGTGCTTCAGTGTGATAAACAGGATAATGGCCAAACCGGCAATCATAGTGAAGAGTCCGGCTAAGACTTTACTTCGTTTTGCTTTCTCGGCCCGGTCGCCTTCTCCACTGGTCAATAGGATGGAGAATACATAAAGAACGACGATACCACCGGCATAAACCATAATCTGAACGGAACCCAGAAAGGTGTAACCCAGCAAAAAATAGATGCCGGCCGTGCCGAAGAGCACGAAGAGCAGGTAGGTGGCCGAGCGTACGATACGTTGGGTAGTCACCGTCATGATGGACATAGCAATAATAAATGCTGCCAAAAAGTAGAATACTACTGTTTCAAGTGTTGATCCCATATCTAAACTTCTTTTTTCTTTTCTATTACTTTACTACCGTCGTGGTTCAACTTCAGGACAAGTTTCGTCCGGTCGAAGACTGCATGTTCGAAGTTCTGGTCGAACGTGATGGCATCGTGCGGACAAGCATTGACACAGAGCTGGCAGAACATACAGGCACCCAAATCATATTCATAGGTTGCCAGAATTTTCTTCTTCTTTCCATCTTCTGTTTCGACGGTTTCGCTGGTCACTTTGATTGTATCGTTCGGACAGGCCATTTGACACAATCCGCAAGCTACACAGCGATGTTCATTATTCTCATTGTGGGGCATATTCAGCGTACCACGAAAACGGTCGAACATTTTCAGCTCTTTCCGGTTTTCGGGATATTGCTCGGTCACTTTCTTACGGAAGTATACCTTGATGCTGGTTTTCATACCCGTTGCCAGTGTACTGATGCCATGCACCAGACCACCTAAGTACGTATATTTTTTATCTTTATATTCCATAATTTTCATTTATCAAAAGTGGAAGCCGAAAGCTACGCAGCATGCCATTAATAATAGATTTACCATAGAAATTGGAACCAGGTATTTCCATTCCAGATTCAAGATCTGGTCGATACGCAAGCGTGGGAAAGTCCATTTGATCCACATCAGAAGGAATACCACAAAGAATGCTTTGGCGAAGAACCAGATAAAGCCCGGAATATAATCCATTACAGTGTTAAATCCATCCAAACCAACAATGTGCAGCGGCATCCATCCTCCCAGGAAGATGGTGGCGGCAACACTGGCTACGATAAACAGATTCAAGTATTCTGCCAGATAGAAGAAACCGAAACCCATACCGGAGTATTCAGTATGATATCCGGCTGTCAGCTCACTTTCCGCTTCGGGAAGGTCGAACGGGCCACGGTTACATTCTGCATTTCCGGCAATCAGATAGATGATGAAAGCAATGACCGCAGGAATATGTCCCTTGAAGATGAACCAACCATCAGCTTGTCCTTCTACGATTTCAGAAAATTGCATGGTTCCCGTCAGCACTACCATTGTCATGATACTCATACCAACCGAAAGTTCATAACTGATAATCTGTGCACCGCTTCGCATGGCACCGATCAAAGAGAATTTGTTGTTACTACCCCAACCGGCCAGCAAGATACCGACAACTCCAATGCTGGAAGCTGCCAACAGGAAGAACACGCCCACATTAAAGTCCAGAATCGCCGCACCTTTATTAAAAGGAATACAAGCGAAAGTCAGGAATGAAGCGATAATCACCATGAATGGAGCAAGATTGTAAAGGAAATGGTCGGCACCCTTCGGCATGAAGATTTCTTTGGTCAGCATTTTGAGCACGTCGCAGACCACTTGGATAGAACCCCATTTACCAACACGGTTCGGTCCAAGACGACACTGGAAGAAACCGCAGACCTTACGCTCCATGTAGATCAATATGATAGCCAGGATGGCATACAGTGCTACGAGGCACACGCCGACAGCTACACATTCTATAAAGATGGCTAATCCCTCCGGCATAATGGAGAGCAGTAGCTCATGTATCCAGTTTGTTACTATACTAAAGTCGAACATATATTTTTAATAATTAAGTATTATCTGTCAATATCCGGAACGACATAATCTATTGTTCCGCCAATAGCAATTAAGTCTGCAATCTTTGTTCCCCGGCAAATGGTGTCAATTGCAGCAACAAGCGGCAATCCCGTAGCACGGTAGTGCAGGCGGTAAGGCGTTTTGTCACCCTGACTTTCCAGGAAGACACCAAATTCACCACGACTTCCTTCTACTGCTGCATAGTAACTGCCTTCCGGAACACGGATGATAGGTTTCATCTTCTCCTGATAAGGTCCCTCGGGAATATTGTCTATTAATTGCTCAATGATGTTCAGACTTTCCATGATCTCATCCATACGCACCAGGTAACGGGCAAAGCAGTCACCTTCCGTATAAACGATTTCTTTGAAATCGACTTTGTCATATACACCGTATGGCATTCGTTTACGTACGTCACACGCCCATCCTGATGCACGGCCTGTACCTCCGGTACAACCGAAAGAGATGGCATCTTCACGGCTTAACACACCGACGCCTTTCATACGGCTCTGTGCGATGATGTTACCCGTGAATATATCGTGATATTCGTGGATAATTCCTCTCATATATGGAATGAACTCTTTTACTCGTTTGACGAAGTTAGGATGAAGATCAGCCTGTACACCGCCAATCGTATTGTAGTTCATAATCAGACGTCCGCCGCAAGTTTCTTCAAAGATATCGAGAATTTTCTCGCGGTCACGGAATCCATAAAAGAATGCTGTCAACGCTCCTAAGTCCATAGCAAGACAAGAGTAGAACAGCAAGTGAGAATCGATACGTTGCAACTCGTCCATTATGGTACGGATGTACTGTACGCGTTCACTGACCTCAATGCCCATGGCTTTTTCAATGCACATACACAATGCATGGCGGTTCTGATGCGCGCCCAAATAGTCCAGACGGTCTGTCAAAGCCAATGTTTGAGGGTAAGTGAGGCTTTCATTCATTTTCTCGATGCCTCGGTGGATATACCCGCAGTTCGCATCAATCTTACGAATAATTTCACCTTCCAGAGAAACACGGAAGCGCATTACACCATGGGTAGCAGGGTGTTGCGGACCGATGTTGACTACATATTCTTCTTCGCCGAACAGTTTCGTCTCTTTGTTCTTGATGGTTCCGTCCGGGTTCAGTTCTATTTCTTGAGTCGTATCAAACGTCTTTTCATTGGTCATGCACAGTGGGTTATCCTTTTCCGGATCGTTATCTTTACGCATCGGATAACCGATCCAATCGTTGCGCAGGTAGAGCCGGCGCATATCAGGATGACCGACAAAGGTGATGCCATAAAAATCAAAAACTTCACGTTCGTAGAAGTCGGCTATCTTCCAGATGTCGCTGACAGACGGAATTTCCGGTAGCTCGCGGTTGGTTGTCGCTGTTTTTAGTGCTATCCGTTCGCCTGTAATGGTAGATTCCAGATGGTAGACTACGCCTAAGCCGCGGAGTTTTTCCGGAGCGTCTTTCTCATCGGCTACTCCCCAGTCCATACCGGTGAGGCTTTCGAGAAAGTCCATCTGTTTTTCATTTCGCAAGCGCAGCATCTCGTCGTGTAACGCTGCAGGAGCTATAAATTGTATTTCTTGCATAAATCAAATTAAATTAAGAATGAAAAATTAAGAATGAAAAATCTGCCGGGATGTTGCATGCGAATTCTTCATTCATCATTCTTCATTTTTTAAATAATCCGGTTTCTTCTCTTTTCTGTTTACTCCACCAAAGAACTTTTCTATTTTCACTTTGCGTTGCAATTGCATCATGCCATAATAGAATGCTTCAGGACGTGGCGGGCATCCGGGAATATATACATCTACCGGAAGAATCTTGTCCACCCCGTTTACTACGTGATAGGACTTCTTGAAAGGACCTCCGCTGACAGCGCATCCGCCTACGGCAACCACATACTTCGGATCGGGCATCTGGTCGTAAAGTCGTTTCAGTACCGGAGCCATTTTATTGGTGATTGTTCCGCATACCATAATCATATCAGCCTGACGCGGGCTGGCACGTGCTACCTCAAACCCAAAGCGGGCCATGTCATAACGCGCGGCACCCAGTGCCATAAATTCGATACCACAACAACTGGTTGCAAAGGTAAGCGGCCACAGTGAATTGCTGCGTCCCCAGTTGATAAAGTCGTCAAGTACTCCGAGGGCAACATTGGCTCCTCCTGCATTAAGTTCTTTGACCAACTTTTCCAATGATTCATTGTCGATAAACTCATCATACGGAATAGATTTTATTTTTGGCTTTTTGGTTATTTCCATTCCAAAGCTCCTTTCCTCCAGGCATAAGCAAGACCCAGAACTAAAATGATAAAGAAGAAGAGAACACTAATAAGTCCCTGTGGTCCCATGTCACGCATAACTACCGCCCACGGAAACAGAAAAGCTGTTTCGACATCGAACATAAGGAATAGGATGGCAAACAAGTAGTAGCCTACACGGAACTGCATCCATGATTTACCACGTGTCGGTATACCACATTCATAAGCCTCAAACTTTTGCAGGTTGTATGAACGGGGAGAGATAGCACGCGAGAGGGCTATTACTACACCGACAAAAGCAAGCGCTGTCAGTAAAACAACAACTAAAAATGTAAAATTCATAATTCAATAGCTGTTTAGATTGAATATTATATAGAAATAAGCAATTAGTCTATTCGCCCTATGGAGAATAAAACCAACTGTAATAAATGACGAGCAAAAGAGTCTACTGTACTGTAGGCTAAATGACAATCTTTCTCAACCCATATATATAATAGGAGATAGGATCGTAATAATATGTAGGAGAATGGGATGAGACAGGGTAAGGTGGACTTTGATGTTTGTAATGGTCACAGAAATAAGCGATTAACAAAAACATGCTTTTATCTGTCGGAACATGTGCGACGTCTGTATGACTCATGTCACAGGTTTGCGTCGTATAAAGATTATAAAGACGTTCCAAAGCATCCTGAATCGGACGATCTTGTGATACATAGCATTTCTCCTGCCGATAAGTCGGGGAGGAAACTTTGCACATATCTTCCATTGCTCCGTTAGTTGCACAATGGATGAGCAAAGCCAACACTAAAAGTAGTCCGAATTTTAAGCTTTGTTTCATCTTTCTCTTTTAACGGCTGCAAATATAGAACTAATATTTATACTTTTTGCAAAGTCCGTATGGCAAAAAAGCTTTTTTTAACTCCATATCTTTTAGATTCATTTTTTAGTCAGCATGGTTTCACAAATATCATTTAGAATGGGGTAATTTCTCCATCTTCATTTGTTAAAAGATGCAATAAAAAGAATGATTTACGCTCTTTTTGGCGAATAACACAAAGAAAATACATTTTTTTGCAGATTAAGAAAGAATACATGATTATGAAACGCACACTTTGGTTTATATTTTTCCTTCTAAACTCCTTGTTTTACCTCTATGCAGATAGTGAGAATGATTCTTTGTTGAAGGTGTTAGACAAAGTGATTTCTGAACGTTTGATATATACCCAGAAAAAAGAAGCTACCATAAAAGAATTAAAGAAAAAGAAAGTTGGCCTTAATTCGTTGGAGGATATATACAATTTAAATAAAGAGATTATCCATCAATATGAGACTTTTGTCTGTGACTCGGCAGAACAATATATTCATGAGAATATTGATATAGCAAAAACGATCGGTAATAAAGAATATCTTTTGGAAGAGCGGCTCCGGTTGGCTTTTGTCTATTCTTTATCCGGTTTGTTTATTCAAGCAAATGATATTTTTAAGTCGATAAAATGTGCGGATTTACCTGATCATTTAAAAGCTTTGTATTGCTGGAATCGTATACGTTATTATGAAAATCTCATTAAATACACGGACGATGTACGGTTTTCAAACGAGTATATATCGGAAAAAGAGGCTTATCGGGATACTGTGATGAGCATCTTATTTGACCAGTCGGATGAATATAGAAAAGAAAAAGCTGTGAAGCTTCAAGATAAGGGAAGTACCAAAGAGGCTCTTCTGATTTTGACAGAGATATATGATAAACAAGAGCCGGCATCTCATGGATATGCTATGATGGCTATGGGGCTTGCCAGGGCTTATCGGTTGATTGGGAATTATGCACTGGAAGAAAAGTTTCTAATGCTGGCTGCTATGACAGATACAAAACTGGCTGTCAAAGAGAATGAGGCATTATTGACATTGGCAGTTAATTTATATCATAAAGGAGATATAGATAGGGCTTATAACTATATTAAAGTAGCGTTGGATGATGCCATCTTTTATAATTCTCGTTTTAAGAATACAGTAATTGCCCGCATCCATCCGATTATTGAAAATACATACTTGATCCGGTTGGAAAAACAAAAGCAGAACCTCCGTTTCTATATATTTCTGACTAGCTTGTTTGTGGTAGCTCTTGCTATCACCCTGTATTTTACATATAAACAAACAAAAATTGTATCCCGGGCTAAACGGCATCTTAAAGCTATGAATGAGGAACTGGTCGGGCTGAATAAGAATCTCGACGAAGCTAATCTGATCAAGGAAAAATATGTGGGGTATTTTATGAATCAATGTGCCGTTTATATTAATAAACTCGATGAGTACAGGAAGAATGTGAACAGGAAAATCAAGACCGGACAGATTGATGATTTATATAAGTCATCCTCCCGACCTTTTGAAAAGGAACTTGAAGAACTTTATCATAACTTTGATAAAGCGTTCCTTAATTTGTATCCTAACTTTGTGGAAAAGTTCAATTCTTTGTTGAAACCGGAGGAGCGTTATAAACTGGAAAAGGACCAACTGAATACAGAATTACGCATATTTGCATTGATACGGTTAGGAATTACCGATGTTGGACAGATTGCTGTATTTTTGCATTATTCTGTGCAGACAATCTATAATTATAAGAGTAAAGTGAAGAGAATGTCGACTCTTGATAGTAATATCTTTGAGGAGGAGGTAAAAAAGCTTGGTTCTTTGTCTCAAAAATGATTCTATCCGGTTTACCAAAACTAAAAAATGAAATCTTTTTAAAGTGTTGATTATTAGATTTATATACACATATTAATCTCTAAAACGTTTACTTTCCCGCCTACTTCCATTAAGAAGTAGGCTTTTTTCATCTCTATATTTGCATCACAAGATTTTTGATAACTGAATACTAATCTAAAGAAACACACAACTATGAGTTTTTCAGAATTGTATCTTATTTATTATCCCAAACTAGTTCGGTTTGCAAAAGAATTTGTGATGTCGGAAGAGGAGGCTGAGAACATAACGCAAGACGTGTTTACAGACTTATGGGAAAAGAGAGAGTCAATGAATCATATTGAGAATATGAATGCTTATCTTTTCAGACTTGTGAGAAACAAATGTTTGGATTATTTAAAGCATAAAGTATTCGAGCAAAAGTATGTCGAGAATGTGAAGGCTTCTTTTGAGATTGAGTTGAATCTGAAATTGCAATCTTTGGATCGTTTTGATGTATATGATATATCAGAAAGAAATCAGATGGAGAAACTGATACGGGATGCTATCAATAGTTTGCCTAAAAGATGCCGTGACATATTTTTGTTAAGTCGCATGGAAGGATTGAAGTATAGGGAAATATCCGAACGTTTAGGCATTTCGGTAAATACAGTGGAATGTCAGATGGGAATAGCACTAAAAAAGTTGAGAGCAAAACTCAATGTAACATTGGCTGCATAACTTTTTAATGATTTTATCGGTATTTTTTAGGGGTATTTATTGAGATAATCGTTCTTTGATAAAAAAGGACTGTGTATATGGAGAATTGTCTGAATAAATATTTTGCGGATGAATTTACTTCTGATGAAAAAACAGAGTTTCTCATAGAAGTGGAAAACAACGAAAGGCTGAAAGAAGAATTTATAGAAAATCAGACTTTGCTGGCACTCGTTGATTGGATATCTCCGGAATATGAAAATAATAAAGAAGTTGTCCAACATAAATTATATGAATTTATGTGTAGAATGGAGCAACACAAAGATAAATAGGTTTAGGATACCATGAATAAAATTTATATCATATTACTGACTGTTTTCTTTTATGCAAATGTTTATTCTCAACAAGCTTATTTTGTTGATGGGTATCATGGCGGGATATATGGCCATTATCCGGTAAAGTGGAAAACTCAATTTATTGTGGATCAGCTGGCTTTGCATCCGGATTGGCGGATTTGTATGGAGATAGAGCCTGAAACATGGGATACAGTCAGAGTACAGACTCCGGAGGCTTATTTGCGTTTTAAAGAGATGGCTACTAGTAATCAGGTAGAGTTTACGAATCCTACTTATGCACAGCCTTATTGCTATAATATCTCGGGAGAGAGTATAATAAGACAGTTTCAATATGGTATTGCTAAAATAAACAAACATTTTCCGGGGGTGGATTTTGTAACCTATTCGGTAGAAGAACCTTGCTTCACAAGTTGCTTGCCACAAATCCTTAAACAATTCGGCTTTAAATATGCTGTATTGAAATGTCCCAATACCTGTTGGGGAGGGTATACTGCTGCTTATGGCGGAGAATTGGTTAATTGGGTGGGACCGGACGGGACTGCAATCTTGACCGTTCCCAGATATACTTGTGAAAAACTAGAGCCGGGATCAACTTGGCAGACAACTGCTTGGGGAAATTCGGATGCTTATTTAAAAGATTGCCGTAACGCAGGTATCAAACACCCCGTTGGTATGTGTTTTCAGGATGCGGGATGGAAAAACGGCCCATGGCTGGGAAGTGGAAAGAACACAAAAAATAACTCTATATATATGGCATGGAGAGATTACATTGAAAATGTCTCCATCGGAAAAACGGATGATAACTGGTATTTTTCACAGGAAGATATACATGTGAATCTTATGTGGGGAAGTCAGGTTTTGCAAAAAATAGCGCAAGAAGTACGTGTTTCAGAAAATAGAATTGTCATGGCAGAGAAAATGTCTGTAATGGCTTATCTGGAAAATAAATATATTTGTCGACAAGCAGATATGGATGAGGCTTGGCGTACACTGATGTTGGCACAACATCATGATTCATGGATTGTGCCTTATAATGGACTGAATAGGAAAGGAACATGGGCTGATCAGATTAAGCGATGGACAGACAGTACCAATCATCTTGCAGATGGAATTATTGAGGCATCTATGCGGAGCTTTAATGAAAAGTTTATTCCGCAAAATAATGCTCAACAGCAATATATACGTGTTTTTAATACATTAGGAATGAGAAGAAAGGAAATCGTAAGTGTTCTTCTGCCTACGGAATTTGAAAATGCGGATTTAAGTGTTTATGACTGGAAAGGTAAAGATATAGGTTGTTTGGTAGAAAATGGAGGTAAAGAGATAAGATTATTTTTTGAGGCAGAGATTCCTCCCTTTGGTTATTCCACGTATTGTATAAAAAAGAAAGAAGCCGGTAAGAAAGAGGCTTCGGAGAGTAGATTCGTTTTGGAAGGTAATAAGGTGAATAAACAGGAATACGTGGTTGAAAATGATATGTATAAAATTGTTTTTGACTTATCAAAGGGAGGAACCATAAAAAGCCTGATAGCTAAAAAAGAAGGGAATAAGGATTTTGCAGGTAAAACGGAGAAATATGCCTTAGGGGAGCTACGAGGCTTTTTTTATGAAGAAGGTAAATTTCGTTCTTCTATAGAGACTCCGGCCAAGCTGACAGTAGTAAGGGATAATGTATATGAGCAAAAAATTAAGATAGAGGGTGAGATTGCTTCCCATCCGTTTACACAAGTAATCACTCTCACTAAAGGAACGAGACGGATCGATTTTGATTTGACGGTTGACTGGAAAAAGAATGTAGGTATTGGTGAATATAAAGAGGAACGTTGGCGTGATAATCGTCGAGCTTATTGTGACGATCGGTTTAAACTAAGTGTATTATTCCCGACTGATTTACATGCTCCCCGCGTTTACAAAAATGCACCGTTTGACGTATGCGAAAGCAAACTGACTGATACTTTCTTTGGTTCTTGGGATCAAATTAAACATAATATTATACTTCATTGGGTTGACTTGGCTGAACAGGAAGGCGACTATGCTCTGGCTTTATTATCAGATCATACTACTTCTTATTCTTATGGAGAGGACTATCCATTAGGACTGACTGCTCAATATTCGGGTGGAGGACTTTGGGGACCTGATTATAAAATAACACACCCTTTGAGGATGAAGTATGCAATTATACCTCATCGTGGCAAATGGGACAAAGCATCAATCGCAGATGATAGCGATTGTTGGAATGAACCATTGCTGCATTCTTGCTATCCAGTGGCAAAACCGGAATCGAAATCATTTATTGATTTACAGAATACTGGTTATCAAGTGAGTGCTCTTCAAATGAAAGATGGAAAGGTACTATTGCGCCTGTTCAATTCTGAAGGGGACGAAAAATTACAAAAGGTTACCATTGACATGCCATTATCCGGAGTGGAGGAAGTTGATTTGAATGGACAATGTATCGAAAGAAAGAAGATAAAAACACGTGCAGGTAAATCGGAAATGATGATTTCAATGCCTCGGTTTGGTATTAAGACTTTCGTTCTTAGTTTGACTTAAAATAATTAGATTATTGTTATGTATAAAGCGACTGCTAATCTTTTAATTGTTTGCTTTTTGTGTTGGATGACGGGTTGCTCATCAACCAATACCGTATCGGAAGATTGGGTTCCGACCGATTATGTAAACCCGTTTATTGGTGCCAGTACTAGTGTAGGGGCTGCCGGTGTTTATCACGGATTAGGTAAAACTTTTCCCGGAGCTACGACTCCGTATGGTATGGTACAGGTTAGTCCTAATACAATAACGGGAGGTGATAACGGTTCCGGATACAGTGATGAACATAAGACAATCGAAGGATTTGCCTTTACCCAGATGAGTGGTGTGGGATGGTTTGGTGATTTGGGCAATTTTCTTGTGATGCCTACAACTGGTGAATTATATAAAGTGGCAGGTAAAGAGAATAATGATAGTATAAAAGGATATCGTTCGGCTTATAACAAAGCCACTGAAACGGCTAAGGCCGGATATTATTCGGTAGAATTGACTGATTATCATATCAAAGTAGAAAGTAGCGCGACACCACACTGTGGAATTTTACATTTTACTTATCCTTCTAGTGACCAATCGCGTATTCAGATTGATTTAGCTCGTAGAGTAGGGGGAACATCTACTTCACAGTATATTAAAGTTGTAGATGATTACACTATTCAAGGATGGATGAAGTGTACACCTGATGGTGGTGGATGGGGTAATGGTGAAGGAAAAGCCGATTATACCGTTTATTATTATGCACAATTTAGTAAACCTTTGACTAATTATGGCTTTTGGAGTGCAGATATTCCCGAACATTGGGTTCGGAAACGTGATGAAGTAGTGAGTATTCCTTATTTGACTCGTGTATCACAAGCTCCGGTTATAAAAGACAAGAAAGAACTGACGGGTAAACATCTGGGCTTTTTTACTGAATTTCCAACGAAGGAGGGAGAGACTGTAGAGATGAAAGTTGGTATCTCTTTTGTTGATATGGAGGGTGCTGCAAATAACTTTGAACAAGAAATAGCCTCTAAAAATTTTGGACAAGTAAAGCAGGAAGCTACTGAATTGTGGAACAAAGAACTTAATCGTGTCCGGATATCCGGTGGTACGGATGATGAAAAAACGATATTCTATACTGCCATGTATCATACGATGATTGATCCTCGTATCTATACAGATGTAGACGGACGTTATGTAGGTGGTGATTATAAAATACATACGGCTGACAGCACTTTTACAAAACGTACTATATTCAGTGGATGGGATGTATTTCGTAGTCAGTTTCCTTTGCAGACTATAATTAATCCGCGTTTAGTAAGTGATGAACTGAACTCATTGATTACTATGGCAGATCAGAGTGGGCGCGAATACTATGAACGTTGGGAATTGCTGAATTCCTATTCCGGCTGTATGTTGGGAAATCCTGCTTTGTCTGTTTTGGCGGATGCTTATATCAAAGGGATTCGTACGTATGATGCAGAGAAAGCATATCGTTATGCCGTTAACACATCCCGTCGTTTTGGTAATGATTCATTGGGGTATGCTCCGGAACCATTGAGTATTTCAACCACTTTGGAGTATGCTTATACTGATTGGTGTATATCTCAATTAGCGAAAGCTATGGGGAAAGAAGATGATGCCAAATGTTTCTATGAAAAGGGACAGGCATATCATCATATTTTTGATAAAGAAAAGGGGTGGTTCCGTCCCCGTAAAGCAGATGGAACATGGGTAGAATGGCCGGAGAATGCACGTCTTAAAGAATGGTATGGGTGTATAGAAGCAAACTCTTATCAGCAAGGTTGGTTTGTACCTCACGATGTTACGGGAATGGTGAATTTGATGGGTGGTAAGGAGAAAGTTATTGCGGATTTAACAGATTTCTTTAATAAAACTCCTTCTAATATGCTGTGGAATGAATATTATAATCATGCGAATGAACCTGTGCACTTCGTTCCTTTTTTGTTCAATCAGCTTGAAGTTCCCTGGTATACTCAAAAATGGACACGCTATACATGTGAAAAGGCTTATGCAAACAAAGTTGAAGGAATTGTTGGCAATGAAGATGTAGGTCAGATGTCAGCGTGGTATGTGTTGGCTGCTTCCGGTATTCATCCTTCCTGTCCGGGAAATACACGTATGGAGATTACAAGTCCGGTTTTTGATAAAGTAGAGTTCAATCTTGATCCCAGCTATTATACTGGTAAGAAATTCACGGTGATAGCTCATAATAACAGCATAAATAACGTCTATATACAAAAGGCCTTGTTGAACGGTCAGGAATACAATAAATGTTATCTTGATTTTGCGGACATTGCAGCCGGAGGTACATTGGAGCTGTTTATGGGTGATAAACCTAATGTTGAGTGGGGACTTTGATTGAATAACATACTCTAAAACAAATTGTTACTTTAAAATCTTGATAGTATGATGAATAAACTTGGGCTTATCATTATATCGGTTATATGTGCTCTAATCCAGACAGGGTGTGCAGAGCAGAGTACATGGATGTCTTTGAACAGCTCTAATCCTCGGATTATCTGGGAAGTGAAACCCCAGGCAGATTTAGAGAACATAACCGGAGAGCAGATTTCTACTCCGGAATTTAAAATGTCCGATTACGTTAAAGGTGTGGTTCCCGGAACTGTTTTTACTGCTTATGTTGAAGCAGGAATCGTTCCAGATCCTAATTATGCCGATAATATTTATAAAGTAGACGAAACGTTTTATAACCGTCCTTTCTGGTATCGTACGGAATTCGAACTCCCGTCTTCTTATTCGGAGGGGAAGCGGGTATGGCTTCATTTCGACAATACGAACCGCTTTGCCGATTTCTATTTTAATGGTGAGAAGATATCAGGAACAAAAGCATCTACTAAAGATGTAAGCGGTCACATGTTACGTTCGAAGTTTGATGTAACTAATTTGATAAAGAAATCCGGTAAGAATGTGATAGCTGTTCTGATTACCGATGCCGATCAGAAAAAGACGCGTAAGGCTAAAGACCCGTATGGAGTTGCGTGTAGCCCCAGTTATCTGGCTGGTGCCGGTTGGGACTGGATGCCATACGTTCCGGGACGTCTGGCTGGTATCACAGGCAATGCTTATCTTGTGGTAACAGGAGATGTAGTGATGGAAGATCCTTGGGTACGTTCAGAGTTACCGACCTTGCAGAAAGCAGAGCTTTCTGTCTCAACAGATATTAGAAATGCTTCTTCTTCCCCTAAAGAAGTCGTTGTATCCGGAGTGATTCAGCCGGGGAATATTTCTTTCTCTAAAGACATTCGGGTAGAAGGAGGAACAACAGCCAGACTATCTATTAACAAAGATGATATAGCGCAATTGGTTGTTGATCATCCGAGGCTTTGGTGGCCGAATGGCTATGGTGATCCCAATCTTTATACTTGTAAGCTGACTTGTTCTGTAGATGGAAAAGTGTCGGATGTAAAAGAAATGACATTCGGTATCAAGAAGTATGAGTATAAAATGGTCGATAATGTAGTGGGATATCCTGTTCTTACATTCTTTATCAACGGACAGAAGATCTATCTGAAAGGTGGAAACTGGGGAATGAGCGAATATCTGCTTCGATGTCAGGGTAAAGAGTATGAAACGAAAATCAGACTTCATAAGGAAATGAATTACAATATGATCCGTCTATGGACAGGGTGTGTTACTGATGATGAGTTTTATGATTATTGTGATAAATATGGGATTATGGTATGGAATGATTTTTGGTTATATGTAGCATACAATGACGTGGCGCAACCGGAAGCATTTAAAGCGAATGCCCTTGATAAAGTCAGACGTCTTAGAAACCATCCTTCTATTGCTATTTGGTGTGGAGCAAATGAAACGTATCCGGCACCTGATTTGGATAATTACCTGCGTGAAATGATTGCGAAGGAGGACAATAATGACCGTATGTATAAGTCTTGCTCCAATCAGGATGGATTGTCCGGAAGTGGTTGGTGGGGAAATCAACCTCCAAGACACCATTTTGAAACTTCAGGCAGTAATCTGGCATTTAATACACCGGCTTATCCATACGGTATTGATCACGGTTACGGTATGCGTACAGAAATAGGAACGGCCACTTTCCCCACATTTGAAAGCATCAAAGAGTTTATCCCGCAAAAAGACTGGTGGCCTCTACCTACTGATGAGCAGTTGAAGAATGATGATGACAATGTATGGAACAAACATTTCTTCGGTAAGGAAGCGTCTAATGCCAACCCGGTTAATTATAAGAATTCAGTAAACACACAGTACGGAGAATCATCCGGACTGGAAGAATTCTGCGAGAAAGCGCAAATGCTGAATCTTGAAGTGATGAAAGGTATGTATGAGGCTTGGAACGATAAGATGTGGAATGATGCAGCCGGACTTCTGATCTGGATGAGCCATCCGGCTTATCCCTCGTTTGTATGGCAGACTTATGACTATTATTATGATCCTACAGGTGCTTATTGGGGAGCAAAAAAGGCTTGTGAACCTTTACATATCCAATGGAATGCTTCCAATAACAATATAAAAGTAATAAATACTACAGCAAAGGACTTGAAAGGTGCAATAGCTAAAGCTACAATTTATGACCTGAATGGAAAAGAAGTGCCTGTATACGGACAGACAAAACAGGTCGATGTGGCAGCCAGCAACATTGCAGAAGCATTTTCTTTGAACTTTAATCCTTTCAATCTGGCTTATGGAAAGAAGGCTGTAGCTTCTTCTTCAGCAGGTGCCTCTAAAAGTGCTTCAATGGTTACTGACGGAGGAGCGGGAAGTCGTTGGGAAAGTGCATACAGTGATCCTCAATGGATATACATTGATCTTGGTAAAAAAGAAAAGATAGAAAAGGTTATTTTGAAATGGGAGGCAGCTTGTGCTAAGAAATACGAACTGCAAGTATCGAATGATGCGCAAGAATGGAAAACCGTTTATGCCAACAAAGATGGAAGAGGTGGTACTGAACAGATTGAATTGGAACCAGTTACAGCACGTTATGTGAAACTGGCAGGCATCAGCCGTGCCACACAGTTTGGATATTCATTGTTCGAATTCGAAATCTACGGTGAGAAACCAAAAGAGATAAAAGAACTGACTCCGCTTCATTTTATCAAGTTGGAACTGACAGATGTCAAAGGTAATCTAATCTCTGAAAACTTCTATTGGCGGAATGGTGTGAATGATCTTGATTATACATTGCTGAATACACTCCCAGAGGCCGATTTGTCTTGCCGATTGGTGGATAAATCGATGTCTGACGGAAAGATGAAGATCGCTGTAAAGAACAATTCCGGGACTGTGGCTTTTGCTAATCGGGTGAGGCTTGTTAATAAGGCTACGCAGAAAAGAATACTTCCAATTATTATGTCCGATAATTATGTGACGTTGATGCCGGGCGAAGAAAAGGTTATCACTATGGAGGCAACTCCCGAACTGTTGAAAGGAGGCGTAAGTATATTGGTGAAACAGTATGGGAAAGCAGAGAAGAATAAGCTGGATATAGCAGATTGATTGTTGTACGGTTATCTTTATGGTTTGATTAAAAGAATAAAGAAAATGGCTAATAGACTAAAAATGAGGATACTCTTGTTGTTATCTTTAGTTTATATAAATTGCGATTACTTACAGGCACAAATAACAATACCTCGGTTTGAAGAAGGGGAACGTGTGGTATTTGTAGGAAACAGCATTACTCACGGCGGACATTATCATTCATTTATCTGGTTGTATTACATGACTCGTTTCCCGGATAAACCGATTACTATCATGAATGCCGGAATTGGTGGAGAGAGTGCGTGGGATATGAAGGATCGCTTGGACTATGATGTTTTCAACAGGAAACCAACTTATGTGACTCTAACTTTCGGTATGAATGATACCGGTTATGATATTTACATGAAAGACGATGCAAAAGAACTGTCGGAACAACGGATTGCAAAGTCATTGGAAAGCTATCGGGAAATAGAAGAACGCTTACTGGCTAAAAATAAAATAAAGAAAGTTTTGATTGGTGGTTCTCCTTATGATGAGACTTCCCGGTTTAATAATTTTATATTGCATAATAAGAACAACGCCATTTTAAAAATCATAGATGCCCAACGTACATCGGCTAAAAAGAATGGCTGGGGTTTTGTTGATTTTAACCAACCGATGCGTGAGATAAGCAGAAAGGAGCAGGAGGCAGATTCTACATTTACATTCTGTAGGATAGATAGAATTCATCCGGATAATGACGGACAGATGGTCATGGCCTATTTGTTTCTGAAAGCACAGGGACTGGCTGGGGATGAAGTGTCATCAGTATCTATTGATGCATATCATTCATCTGTAATAACCCATAAGAACTGTAAGATTTCAAAACTAAAAAAGAGCGGAGCTGATCTGACTTTTGATTATCTGGCGTATGCTCTTCCTTATCCGCTGGATTCTATTTCTAGAAGTGGTTGGGGAAATAAAAGGTCACAACGCGATGCAATGCAGTTGGTTCCATTTATGGAAGAGTTTAATCAGGAACGTTTTCAGGTAACAAACTTAGAGAAAGGAATGTATCGGTTAACTATAGACAATCAGTTTATTGACAATCTCTCATCCGAAAAGTTGGCGAATGGTGTGAATTTGGCAGATTACCCAAATACTCCCCAATATCAACAAGCTGCGAAAATCATGTATCTGAATGAAGAACGGTTTGAAGTGGAGAAACGTTTTAGAGAATACTTGTGGACCGAATATTCATTCCTGAAAAAAGAAGGATTGTTGTTTGCAGACGATCAGAAGGCTATTGATAAGCTAAAAGAGTACTTACCTAAAGATGGGTTTCTCAGGATGAGCTACGACTGGTATATAAAAGCGATGAACCCCGAAATACGGGAAGTTTGGAGCAATTATATAAAGAGTCTCGTTGAAACAATTTATAAAATCAATAAACCTGTCATTCATAAAGTGAGGCTGACAAGAGTTGAATAATAATAGAAGATGAATAGAATGAAACGATTGTTATGTTTAGGTTTGATTTGTTATTTCTGTTGTCTGTCGATGATAGTATATGGAAATGAGAATACTTCGCCTTTCTATTTGGCGGAATTAAAATGTGAGAATCTTATTGATCCTTTGGGGATTGATAATGTAACTCCTCACTTCAGTTGGAAGTTAAAGGGGGACGGCTGGAAAGGCGGGCAAACTTATTATGAAATACAGGTAGCTTCGGATAGTATTCTGTTGGTGCAGGATAAAGCAGATTTATGGAATACCAGAAAATTGAAATCCAAAACTTCGGTTATGGTACCTTATCGAGGGAAGACTTTAACTTCTCGTTCTTTGTGTTATTGGCGGGTACGTGTTTGGGATGCTAAAAAACAAGCTTCATCATGGAGTCCTGTTGCCCGTTTTGGAGTTGGCATCTTGGATCAGTCACAGATGAAAGGAGAATATATAGGGGCTTCTGTTGAAGGTGGTAAGATTTGTGCTCCTATTCTTCGCAAGAAAGTGAAATTGACTCAGGGAGAGACTTCTTTCCTGCATGTAAATACGTTAGGTTATCACGAAATTTATATCAATGGGAGAAAGGTTGGAGAGGACGTTCTGACCCCTGCTGTATCACATTTATCTAAACGTTCACTAATTGTTACTTATGATATTACTCCTTATTTGAGAGAAGGAGAAAATGATTTGCTTATCTGGCTGGGACAAGGTTGGTATAAAACGACGACTTTCGGAGCAGCTTATGAAGGTCCGCTGGTAAAAGCAGAATTGGATGTGTTGAGAAATGGTAAATGGGAAGTCGTTACGAAGACAGACGGATTATGGTACGGATGTGAAAGTGGCTATTCGGATACAGGTACTTGGCGTGCTTTGCAGTTTGGAGGTGAGAGGGTGGATGGAAGGATTCTTCCGCGAGATCTTTCAACACAGGCTTTAGACAAAATGAAATGGACTCCTGTTGTGAAAGTGAATGTTCCCGATCATATCGCTTCCCCTCAAATGTGTGAGATAAACAAGATACATCAGATTTTGCAGGCTGTTTCTGTAAAGAAGCTGGGTGAAAGTCTCTGGCTGGTAGATATGGGGAAGGTTCAGACCGGATGGTTTGAGATGCAAATGCCTATATTGCCGGCAGGTCATGAAGTTATTATGGAATATAGTGATAATTTGACGAAAGACGGTGAATTTGACAAGCAAGGTGAAAGTGATATTTATATATCTGGTGGTAAGCAAGGAGAATACTTCAGAAATAAATTCAATCATCACGCTTTTCGATATGTGCGCATTTCCAATCTTCCTCAAAAACCGGAAACAGGTGCTATGAAATCTCTGCAGATTTATGGAGATTATAAACAGACCGCAACTTTTGAATGTTCGGATGCCGACTTGAATGCTATTCACCAAATGATTCAGTATACGATGAAATGTCTGACTTTTAGTGGATATATGGTAGACTGTCCGCATTTGGAACGTGCAGGATATGGTGGTGATGGAAACTCCTCAACGATGTCTTTGCAAACGATGTACGATGTAGCTCCAACATTTGAAAACTGGGTGCAAACATGGGGAGACTCCATGCGTGAAGGAGGAAGTTTGCCGCATGTTGGTCCTAATCCGGGTGCCGGTGGCGGCGGTCCGTATTGGTGCGGATTCTTTGTACAGGCTCCCTGGAGAACGTATGTCAACTATAATGATCCCCGCTTGATTGAGAAATATTATTCTCAAATGAAAGAGTGGTTTAAGTATGTTGATAAATATACAGTAGATGGTTTGCTGAAACGTTGGCCCGATACCAAATACCGTGACTGGTATTTGGGTGATTGGCTGGCACCTATGGGAGTAGATGCAGGTAATCAGGCTTCAGTGGATTTGGTAAGTAACTGTTTTATCAGCGAATGCTTGAGCACTATGTATAAGACAGCCATAACATTAGGAAAAAGAGAAGAGGCGGAAGAGTTTGCTATGCGTAGAGAAAAACTCAACAAGTTGATTCATCAGACGTTCTACCGTGAGGATGAAGGGATCTATTCTACCGGTTCACAGTTGGATATGTGCTATCCTATGTTGGTAGGTGTTGTACCTGATTCTTTGTACAATAAAGTGAAAGAGAATGTCGTTGCCATGACCGAAGAAAAATATAAAGGACATATTGCTGTTGGTTTGGTTGGAGTGCCTATTTTGACAGAATGGGCTGTTCGGAATAAACAAGTGGATTTCTTCTATCAAATGATGAAGAAACGTGATTATCCCGGTTATCTGTATATGATTGACCATGGTGCGACAGCGACTTGGGAATATTGGAGCGGAGAACGAAGTCGTGTGCACAATTGTTACAATGGAATTGGTACTTGGTTTTATCAGGCTGTAGGAGGAATACGTCTTGACGAGGCTAAACCTGGATATCGTCACTTCTATGTCGATCCTCAAATTCCAAACGGTGTGACCTGGGCAAAAGTAACGAAAGAATCACCTTATGGCACAATTGCTGTTAATTGGAAGTTGAAAGATGATAATCAGTTGAATCTTCAATTGACAGTTCCTGCCGGAACAACGGCTACAGTTTGCATCCCTAATAATGCTGTCTCATGTAAAAAGAATAAGAAGAAAGTGAGCGTTAAGGAGCAGACTGTTGATGTAGAAGCAGGGCATTATGATTTTCTATTTAATTTGAAATAGATACCCTACTAGAGTGTATTTATGATTTTCATTTCTCATATTCTCATTCATTAATCATAAATAGCAGAAAACTAATAGAATAGACTATGAGAAATGATTTCTAAGACGGCATTTCTCATAGTTTTTCCGTCAAATACCCCGTATTTTACCTTGTTTCTCATACTTGTTAGATTCATTTCTCATAGTGTTTTTCCAATCAACCTATACAAGAATAAAGAAGCAACTAGTCAACGATTATCAGGGAAGTACATATTCTTCTTGTCCCATATATTGTGGGAAGGTATTCCCTATTAACAGGGAAAAGATTCTCTTATTTTGTGGGAATAAATTCTCATAATATTAGGGAACATTTTCCCATAATATATGGGACAATCGGAACTACAGTTTATCTTCAACCAGAAAAAAGGAGAAGTATAGTATTTAACTATGAGAAATACTCTGAAATACTATGAGAATAAGGTGAATTTTAAGCTAAAATAGAAGGTGTATTATGAGAAATGCCGTCTTAGAAAGTATTTCTCATAAGCTATTTATTTGACTATTTGTTGTTTATCAGTCACCTATGAGAATATGAGAAATGAAATTTAAAAATCTTCTCTAGAGACTGCTGAATTTTTTATTGATACATTTAAAAACGTACCGTAATAAACTAAATTATCATTTAATTTAAATCTGTGCAGAAACAAAATTAACTTTAGGAAAATTGTCTTGTGAATTGACTTGAAGTTAATCGCCTTGATTATTATTTTTATATGATTCTTTTTAAATTTCTCTTTAGTGGTTTCTTAAATTTCAAGCGTTCATAGTATAAAGTTCAATAGATATAGGTAAAAAGTTAGGATTGGTGTTTGAAATTCCACAATATTCCTCCGGTCTGTTTATTCTTCTTTTATGAGTGACCGGAGGAGTTGCTGGAAATCCTGTTTGACCAAAATGAAAATATGATATCATGAGGACTGTTTTCCAAGCTTTTGATTATGAAATTGCCAGACTAAAATCCGTTGGCGGAACTAATAACTAAAATAATATTTAAATGAGAAAAAGAATATCGTTATTGCAAATGGCTGTTTTCTTCTTTACGGCTCAGGTAGCTTGGGCAGGTAATATAAAAACAGAAAAAGTAACACTGGTAGGAAATGGAATTGTAGAATTTATCCCCGTAGGGTATGATGTTTCCCGTACGCCTTCATTAATTCTCTCCCATGAACCGGAAAAGAAAGGTGAAGTACCGGAAAACTGGAAATTAGTTCCTCAATTTACGATGACTGATGGCAAGGCAAATGCCTCATTGGATGTTCCAGCCGGAACAAGTCTGTATGGAGGTGGTGAAGTGACCGGTCCGTTGCTGCGTAATGGGCAAAAGATTAAAATGTGGAATACGGATAATGGTATGTATCGGGTTGATGGTGGCTCACGTCTGTATCAAACGCATCCGTGGGTATTGGGTGTTCGTCCGGACGGGACAGCATTTGGCGTATTGTTTGATAGTTTTTGGAAGGCTGAATTGATTACTAATTCAGATAAAATTGAATTTAATACTGAAGGAGCACCTTTTCGTACTTATATCATAGATCGTGAATCTCCGCAAGCTGTATTAAAAGGACTTGCCGAATTGACCGGTACTATAAGTATGCCTCCCAGATGGGCAATTGGTTATCATCAGTCTCGTTTTTCTTACGTGCCGGAAGCTAGAGTGAAAGAAGTTGCCAATACTTTTCGTGAAAAGAAGATACCGTGCGATGTAATATGGTTTGATATCAACTATATGGATGAATTCCGTGTATTCACAATCAATGACAGGGATTTTCCCGATCCGAAGCGCATGAATAAGTATCTGCATGATAATGGATTCCATTCCGTGTATATGATAGATCCAGGCGTAAAAGTGGATGATAACTATTTTGTGTATAAAACCGGAAAAGAGCAAAATGCTTTTGTTTGTGATATCTATCGTAATGAGTTTCACGGGAAAGTATGGCCGGGTGCTTGCGCATTTCCTGACTTTACCCGTCCGGAGACGCGCACTTGGTGGTCCGGACTTTATAAAGACTTTATGGCTAATGGAATAGATGGCATTTGGAATGATATGAATGAACCGTCTGTATTTGATGGTCCTGGGGGAACGATGCCGGAGAACAATATTCATTTAGGAGGAGGCAATTTACCTATTGGTAGCCATTTAATGTATCATAACGCTTATGGTCGTCTGATGGTCGAAGCTTCTTATAATGGCATGATGGCTGCTAATCCAAGCAAACGTCCATTTCTTCTTTCCCGCTCCAATATTATTGGCGGACAGCGTTATGCAGCCATGTGGACGGGCGATAACGAAGCTACTTATGAACACATGAAACTTTCTGTACCGATGTCTATTACATTGGGGTTGTCCGGTCAGCCTTTCAATGGTCCGGATATAGGTGGATTTGCTGGGAATACGACTCCCGATTTGTGGGGAAACTGGTTAGGCTTCGGTGCATTTTTCCCTTTTTCCAGAGGACATGCTTCCTGTGATACAAATAACAAGGAACCGTGGGCATTTACTAAAGATATAGAAAAGGAATCACGCATGGCATTAGAACGTCGTTACCGTTTGCTGCCTTATCTCTACACTGCTTTTCATGTGGCTCATAAAGATGGACAGCCTGTGATGGCTCCGGTTTTCTTTGCCGATCCGAAAGATGAAAGTTTGCGTGCTGAAGAGCAAGCTTTCATGTTGGGGACAGACCTGTTGATAATTCCTGCATTTGCAAAGAATCCTTCTCTACCCAAAGGAATTTGGGAAAATTTATCTTTGGTTAAAGGAGATACAAAAGGTAAATATCAGGCTAAATTAAAAGTGAGAGGTGGTTCTATTATTCCAGTAGGCAAAATAATTCAGAATGTGAATGAAAATTCATTCGACCCATTGACTTTAGTTGTTTGCCCGGATGAGGATGGCAAAGCGGAAGGCTCTTTGTATTGGGACAAAGGAGATGGATGGGGATTTCAGAAAGGAGATTATAAACAGCTAACTTTTAAAGCAGAGTTAGTAGACGGGCATCATCTTATTGTAAAAGTGACAGAAGATAAAGGGGAAGACCAAATTGATTTTGGAATGATAAAGGTAGAAGTATTGCATGCTGGCCATACTTATAAATCTTCTGGTGATATAGCTAAAGGCATTACAGTGAAATTGTAAGGGAGAATACAATAAATGAGGAGTTCGTTTATTTAACTATCTTCTTTTTGTACTGTTTAGAACTAAACTTCATCCTTATAATCCAAATGTGATTACTAAAAATAGCTTCCAGTCAAAAACATCAGTAAAAAAGGTTTTTGACTGAAAGCGAACCGAAAGCAAAAAAGAGAGATGAGTTCAGTCTCTTTTTTAGAGCCTCTATATTCGTTTAATAGAGCCTCTGTTTAAGTGAAATGCAGGCTTCGTTTCACTTAAACAGAGGCTCTGTTTTATTCACCTGACGCGTTCTTTGACTTGTTGTAAACGAAAACTATTCATAAATAATGTGTTAGGGATTGAAGGGAAAAGTGTACCTTTGCCCATCGTTTAACCGGAGAAGACAAGATGACCAAAATAACAGTATTGACTACAGACATCAATGTAGTGTCTATTAATAACGAAGATTATATCTGCATTACTGACATGCTAAAAGCCAAAGATGGCGATTTCTTCATATCAGACTGGCTGAGAAACAGGAATACACTGGAATACCTCGGTATATGGGAGCGGTTGTATAACCCAGGATTTAATTATGGCGAATTCGCCACAATTAGAAATCAGTCGGGGTTGAACAGTTTCAAAATCAGCGTGAAAGAATACGTGGAGAAGACCCATGCTATCGGTATTCAAGCGAAAGCCGGAAGATATGGAGGCACCTATGCACACAAGGACATCGCATTTGAATTTGGAATGTGGATTAGTGCTGAATTTAAAATCTATTTAGTCCGCGAGTTCCAGCGCCTTAAGGAGCAGGAACTCGCGCAACTGGGCTGGAGTGCCAAGCGAGAACTGTCGAAAATAAATTACCGCATCCACACCGATGCTATCAAACAAAACCTTATCCCGGCAGAAGTCACACCACAACAAGCTTCCCGCATCTACGCCAGCGAAGCCGATGTGCTGAACGTTGCCATGTTCGGCCTCACTGCCCTCGAATGGCGCGATGCGCATCCCGACCTGAAAGGAAACGTCCGCGACTATGCCACGGTGAACGAATTGATTTGTCTTTCGAACATGGAGAATCTGAATGCCGTATTCATAGGAGAAGGACTTCCTCAGCACGAAAGGCTTGTCCGGCTGAACCGGATAGCTATCCAGCAGATGCAGATACTGGAAGATGTAAACAAGAAGTACCTCAAGTAGCTGCTTTTACCAGAATGAACCGATAGATTTTTAGCACGGCAACTATAATAGTTTTCGTCCCGCCCCGCACACCGACTTGTGTGTGGAGTGGGACGTTTTCGTTTACGGCAAGCCATGTACCCCTACATGTACGGATTCGGCTTCCTATCAAATAATAATGCTTGATTTACAATGTGTTATCAATGAAAAAAGGGGATGCATCTATGAAGACGCATCCCCTTTTTCATTGATACTACTATGAGTATTTATCAGTTTATTAGAATGTAAGTTGTACTCCTAAGTTAAACACGCGCTGGTTCATGTATGCATCACCGGCGGAGTTGGACTTGATTTCCGGGTCTTGTTGATACTTATCAAAACTTGTCCATGTAAACATGTTGTAAGCATTGAGATAGACACGGAGGTTTGTAAGCCATGAAGGCAACACTTTTGTGGGCACTTGATAGGAGACGTCGATGGTTTTCAAGCGGATGTACCAAGCATCAATCAACCAAAAGTCGGACATATACGCTGCTGCGCTGTTTACAGTTGACGGATTGCTTGTTAAGCGCGGAAATTCGATGGCTTCACCGTTCAGGTAGCGTTCTAATGTCCAGCGTTTCTGGTGTAGAGGTTGGAATTGACTCTTGAAAGGTTCGATACCTGTGCCGTTTACCGAGAAACTGTAGTTGAACGAACCTTGGAAGAGTACGCTCACTGACAATCCTTTCCACGAACCACCGATTGTCCATCCCAACGTGGTGTTGGGTAAGTTTGGCTTACCAATAGCTCCCTTGTCGAAGTCGTTGATAACACCGTCTCCGTTCAAATCTTTGTATTTCAAGTCACCGGCTTGGATAGGCACGTCGGTATTGGGCACAGCCGGTGCATTTGCGGCTCCTGCATGAATCAAGTCCACTTCTTCAGGTGTATAATAACCTATCCAAGTGTAACCGAATGGTTGACCGATAGGACGACCTGTTGCCGACAACCAATCGTATCTTTGTTGTGCTTCGGCATTAAATTCTACCTTATTCTTAGCATACGAGAATACGAAGTTGGTATTGAAGTTGAACTCACCGAAACGGTCTTGATAACCAATCTGTCCGTCGAAACCCATATTGCTGGTGCGTGCCACGTTGATAGGTGAAGTACCCACACCTAAGATCTGCGGTATGTCATTGCGTTTCACAAGCTGATTGTATCGTTTGTCATAGAACCAGTCGAAAGTAAATGAGAAGCGGTCGAATGCATTGAAGTCGAGACCTATATCAAACTTCTTAGCTTCTTCCCATGTCACACTGCTATTACCAAGGTCACCTTCCGTAATAGCAGTGGAAGTGACATCGCTTTGTCCGAAATTATAAGCATTATCAGTTGCTGTATATATCTGGTTGTAAAGGTAGCGGTTACCCATAGCTACGTCCGAACCTACAATACCATACGAAGCTCTGATTTTCAATAGTTGGATGAAAGATATGTTATCCTTGAAGAACGATTCTTCGGAGATACGCCAACCCACACCAATAGCAGGGAATATTCCGTAGCGGTGTCCTTCGGCAAAACGGTCGGTACCGTTGTATGCAACATTGAAGTCGACCAGATATTTATCTTTATATTTGTAACCTACGGTAGCGGTAAGACCCTGAAAGTTTTCGGGAATCTTTTCTCCTGTATCGTCTGGATTTTTTTCTACGGTACGGCTTTGGCGGCTATACAGTAACGTGGCACTAACGTCGTGTATTCCATTGAATACGCGTGCATAGTTGATGGAGGCCTGAACATCCAGATTTTTCACAGCCTGGTTGGTTCCGGCCGTCAGAGCATACTGTGAATAAGCATATTTACGGTTGGGGTTGATGTTATACTGATCCGTAGTAGGATCGTAGTGGTAGGTAGGGTACGCATCTTTTCCACGGTTTACTTTGCGGAAGACTTCGTCAATGGTAGAGTAAGCAATACGAGCATTGGCTGACAATCCTTTGGTGAGCCAATCCATCTTCCAGTTCACACCGTAGAGAATGTTGTTATCGTTACGGCGTGTACGCGTGTAACCTTCGTTAGCCAAACGTGCATTCAATGTAGGTCCGTAACCGTCCACATCTGAAAGATAAGCATACGATCCGTCCGGATTGAGTACCGGTGCCGAATAGGGGTGCATGGCGGTGAAATTGTAAATCTCGCCTGTAGCATTCAGACTACTCGGTTCGTTGATGTTCATGAAGCGCGAACTGAAGTCCAGACGCATAGTCAGATTATCAGTAACAGTAAAGTCCAAGTTGGTACGGTAGTCAAAACGGCGGTAAAAATAGCCGGTATTCACATCGTCATCCGCTTTAGCAAAGTTACGAACCAAACCACCTTGTGAGAAATAACCCCCGGATACGAAGTATTTCAAACGTTTGGTACCACCCGATACGTCGACATTGATGTTCGACTGCATAGCCGATTTTTTGAACACTTCGTCGTACCAGTTTACATTAGGATGTCCGTATGGGTCGGAACCGTCTTTAAACAGTTCCAAATCATGTTGTGTAAACATTTTAGTCAAACCATCGTTAGTACGTGCCTCGTTGACTAACAGGGCGGTGTTGTATGAGTCTAAGAAGTTGGGTTTACGGACAGGTATCTGACCGCCGGCTTCTGCACGCACATGGATCACAGGTTTTCCTTCTTCACCGCGACGTGTCTTGACTACCAACACACCGTTAGCACCCTTGATACCATAAATAGCAGTCGTTGATGCATCTTTCAAAATAGATATGCTTTCAATCTCATTGACATTGATTTGCGACAGCTGTTCGTAACTGTATTCCACATCATCAACCATAATAAGTGGCTTGTTACCGTCCTCATTCAAGGAACTGACACCACGGATAAAGAAGTCGGAAGCATCTTTTCCCGGCTGACCGGAACGTTGCTGACTGAAGAAGCCGGGCAGTTTACCCGATAATGTATTCTGTAAGCTACTTGTAGGAACTCTACGCAATTCGTTGGCTTGAATACCGCTTACGGCACCGGTCAGGGTGATACGTTTCGCGCTACCGCGACCTGTGATAACTACTTCGTTCAGGTTGTTGGCTTCGGAAACCCTCAATGCGATATTCAGTGTGCGCTGATTCGTTATTGCGACTTCCTGATTTTGATAGCCCACAAACGAAAATACCAATGTTTCGCCACGTTTCACTTCCAGCGAATATTTTCCATCTATATTGGTGATGGTACCCCTTCCGGCTCCCTTTACCAGAATACCAGCTCCGATAAGCGGTTCGTTGCTTTCCCCATCAATAATGGTACCGCTTATCGTAAACGATTGGGAGTATGCCTGTACAATGCAGAGGAGGCACAAGAATGTTATAATTACTCTTTTCATAAGATATTACCAATTAGGGTTTTGAACCATATTCTTATTTTTTATTACTTCCGAATAAGGAATCGGATAGAAATAACGTTTATTGTCCCATTGTACATTGAGTACAGCTTGCGGAACATAGGTCGTGGAAGTCTGTGATTTAGTGATGTACATTCCTTGAATAGGCTGTGCATAGACCTGTTCGGCAAGTCGCCAACGACGAATGTCCCAATAGCGATGCTCTTCAAAAGCTAATTCAATGCGGCGTTCATTCTGAATCACTTTGCGCATTTCGGCTTGCGTCAAATTGTGTGTCTGCTCATTGGTTGTTAGTCCATACAAATTCTTTTCACCAGGTTCGATGCCTGCACGTCGGCGCAGGGCGATGATAGCATCATATACAGCTTGCGAAGGAGTAGACAAATATTCGTTTTCGGCTTCGGCAAAGTTCAGAAGTATTTCGGCGTAACGGAACATCACCCAGTTGTGTTGTGTGTCTTGATATTCGTTGGCTGCTTCGAAATCACCCATAAACTTGCGCATGTAATAACTCGTGAGCGAGTATGACGAACCAAGAGGATTATTGGCTCCACCTTGCCAAGTTTCCATCGTAGAGTTCACCCATGACGAACCATTGTGTATAATGGTATATTCCAAACGTGGATCACGTTGTGCGTAAGGAAGCTGTTCATTGTATTCATATTTACCTTTATCATTGATAAAGTGACCGTCTTTCATTAAAAAGGCATCGACTAAATTCTGTGTGGGATTGGTGCGGCCGTTTCCTTGTTTGGCACCGCTAAGTCCCAATGGACCGTTAGCTGTTTCCACCGTCTTATCCATTGCGTTTTCACGGAAGAAGATAACTTCTTTATGTTCGTTTGAATACCAATTGGTAAATACATTTTTGAAATTATCGTCAAGTCCCATGATAGCTCCGTCACCTGTTCCGTACGTGTTAATAAAGTTGCGGGCGGCATCGGCTGCTATTTTCCAACGTTCGCGATCATAAGAGGCATATCCTATCAACTCATTACCAGATTCAATGGGCTTTTCGTTGAATAACGGACTTGCTGCATAGAGCAATACACGAATCTTCAGTGCCTGGGCAGCCTGTGTGTTTACTACGTGTGCGCTAGCGGCGGCGTCAGGTAGTGGCAGCGAACGAAGGTCATCTTTGATATCGTCAAGCTCACTTACAATATACTTGATACATTGCTCGAACGTGCTACGTGGCAATTCGATGTTTTCGTTCAATTCGTACACTTTATCACCGATAATGGGCACTCCACCGTAGCGCTTCACCAATTCAAAATAGAAGTAAGCACGCAGGAACCGGGCTTCGGCTTTCATAGAATCATTGAGCCTGCGTGTATTACCGAGTGCATCAGTGTAAGTAGTGTTGAAAGGTACTACGTCAATGCCACTCAACAGAATGTTCACGCGGCGAATCACCAAATAAGGGTCGCTCCAAATCATATCCGAGTTAATAAAATTGGAGGCACTGTAACGTCCGATGGCCAGTTTGTATACATCGGACTCGGACGAAATAACAGAGAGCGCATCGTCGGAAGCGGCATCCAGGTAGTCACCATTTACGCCGTTGTGTCCATTACGCATGTAATAGTAGATGCGGTTGAGGTATTTACGTACTACAGTTCCGTTGGAGTCGGTCTTCGAGAAGAGGTAATCTTCTGTAAACATATCTACAGGCGTACTCTCATAACTGTCTGTACATGCGGCAGCACTCAATAACAGCATAAATGCTCCTACTGCCCATGTGCCATATTTATTTTGTTTCATATCCATCATTTTTATTAGAAGTTAAGATTGATTCCAGTCGTAATGGTGCGCTGTAACGGATAGCTGGTGAAGGTAACTTCAGGGTCTTGCAAACGGGTACGTGACCATGTGAGTAAATTTTGTCCCTGTACAAATATCTTCACGCGCAGTCCGCCTAAGTAATTACGGCAGAAGTTTTCGGGTAGTTTGTACGATACGGTGGCGTTCTTGAGACGAATGTAGTTTCCGTTCTGTACAAAGAGTGAAGAGTTCCAGTTGTTTCCGTAGTTGTACATATTGCCTCCGGCAGTCAGTCTCGGATACGTAGCTGTTTCAGCAGTTTCGGGTGTCCAACGATTCAGCAAATTGGTGTAAGCTTGTCCGTAGCTTTGTCCGATCACTTGGAATCCTTCGAGCAACGTGCGGTCGCTATTATATAAGTCGCGGTTGTAAGCACCTTGGATAAGTGCTGTAACTTCCAACCCTTTCCATTCAAAGCCTAAATCAATACCAAAATAGCAAGTCGGTTTGTCGCCACCAATCACAGTACGGTCGAATTCGTTGATTTCGCCGTCACCGTTCATGTCTTTGTATTTCACGTCACCCGCTTGAATATTGTTGAAGCCGTTCATTACGGGATAACCATCGGCTATATCTTTAGCTGTGAGGAATCCGGTAGCTACCAATCCGTAGATGGTACCGGTGGGTTGACCTGTCATTTTCAGATAGTCGTAAGGTACGTATTGCTCGTCCATGAACAACCGTTTGTTCTGTTCCATACTCCAGTTGGCTGATACATAATAGTTCACCTTACCGATGTGATCTTGCCAGCTAAGTTGTGTTTCCAATCCGTAGTAACGTGTTTTTCCGATATTTTCTGCCGGATAAGCAATACCTAATAATTGGATACTTTTACCACGTGATTGCAAAATATCGTAGTAGTAGTCATTGTAATAGTCGGCCGAGAGAGTCAAACGGTTCTTTAATAAGGTTAAATCTAAACCTACATTGACCTTCCTTCCTTTTTCCCATGTCAGGAGGGTATTAGCCAATGGGGATATTTCTGACACTGAACCTCCGTTGCTCATGGATGTACCGTTGCTATACCAGAATCCGCCATCTTCATTGTATCTCTTTAAATAGCTGAAGTAACCGGCATTGTCGATTCCGTTTCCTGTATGACCGTATGTGGCACGTAACTTGAGTTGGTCTATCTTCGATGCCTCCATAAACTTCTCTTTGCTGATATCCCAACCCAGACCTACTGCCCAGAATGTTCCCCAGCGACGTCCATTGTCATAGCGGTTGTAATAACTTTCCGTTACGGCTGCTTGCGCGAAGTATTTGTTATCGTAATTGTATTCAACTTTCTGTCCGATGTTCGACGGAATCATAGGCAGGTCGTAGTTGTTGAGTATAGTACGTGTATCGCCCCAAAGTGAAGCTTTTACACCATGCATACCGAATTGGCGTTCCCAGTCTACATACATTTTGCCATACATATATTGGTACGTCGATACTGAACGGTAACTGTTGGTTTGTGAACTCACATCTCCATACTTGTCATAAGCCTCGTTGCCTTGTTGGGTTATGCTGTATTGAAATACTTGTGCCTGTTTGGTACGAACGATAGCATTGCGCACTTGCGATGAGATGTTTCCCGTTGCACCAACGGAAAGTCCTCTCACCAATTTATCGAAGTCATATTTCAAATTAATGGTTCCTACGACGTCGCGGGTATTGCTTGAGATATATCCCGAACCAGTGGTCTGTGCATAGAGATTTTGGGTATACGAAGCGTTACCACCATACGTACCGTTGGGATTTAAGACGGGATAAGCATTGTTGGGAGTCTGCCATACGTTGCTCAAAAGGTCGCTGTATCCTGTCCCCGAAATACCTCCAGGTTGGTTTCCTTCTTCTATACGTCCCATTAAAGACATGCTTACCTTAAATTCATCTGTCACGTTGATGTTTACCTTCGATGTGATGAGATACCGGTTGTACTTGAAATTGGTGTTGTAGCTATTAGCATCGCTCGTCTTGAACAATCCGTTTTCGCTGTAATATCCCAAACTTACAAAGTATTGAGCCACCCGTCCGCCACCTGTTACATTCAGGTTATAGGCTTGCGACGTAGTAGAATTGTTCATAATAGCATCTTTCCAATTTACGTCGGGATGCAGATAAGGGGAAGTTCCATTACGATAGGCTTCGAAATCATCATACGTATAGAGTGGTGATTTGCCATCATTGAGCAATGCTTCGTTGAGCAAATAAGCATATTGATAAGCCGAAAGTGGATTTGGGCCAGATTTCAATGCACTGGATATACCAAACTTTCCGGTGAGTGAGAGATGGAAACCACCTTTTGCATCAGGATTTTTGGTAGTAATAATCAATGCACCACGTGAACTGCGCATTCCTAAAAACATATTGGAAAGGGCATCCTTTTGAATGGTAACCGATTCAATGGCTTCGGGATCTATGGAATACAGGTCACGTTCTACACCATCGACAATAGCTACAGGCGATTGTCCGCGTGCTGAAATGAGAAACTCCGAATTATCTCCGTAGATACCTCCACCTACATTAGGAATAGCTCCCACTATATCGGATTTAGTATTGGCATCAGTCCGTAACAGTTGCATGCCACGGAAAGGTGATACATTAAGACCTTTCAATCGTCCTTGCAATCCGGTAAGGATGGTGGCTGACTGATATTTTATCAAGTCGTTGGTATAAACCGTCGAAGATGCTCCTAGGGTATTACTTTTAGTGTGATCCACACTGTCTATCGGTGCATCTTGTGCCTTTAGTGCGACGGCAGCTATACATAGTAGTCCCGTCGTTATCATTTTATACATATTCTGTTTCATTATCAGTAGAATATAAGGTTATCACTCGCAATAGAACGTATATATGAATGGTTCCTTCTGCGGAGGAAGAGGTATATTTAACATTACGAAGTCATCATCAGACTGTGTAACGGAGATAGATCCATCGGCATTAGTGAAGGCATATTCAATACTTACAAGCTCTGTTCCTTCAGGTACATTGAAGAACCCTTCCGGCCAGAATGTGATATTGTATGTTTTGGTATACTGATTCTCTCGTTTCATCAGGGTCTTGTCACTCTTCTCATTTACAGTATAACGGTGTCCGTCGCTAGCTACCGCCGTTCCTTCAAAATAGATCTTATCGGCCTTGACAAGTGCATTTTCGTCGTCCATGCCTCCTATGAAGCTAAAGGTTACAAAGTCGTTTTGCAATGCTGTTAATGGAGTGGTTTTGTTGAAGTGTTCGCTACAGAAGTCAGTGACAAGTCCTTCACCTTCTACTACCTCAAAACATCCGGCTTCCTCACATTTCTTTGCATCTGCACTTGTACTGAAGTTATCGTCAGTACTGTTAATAAAGAATGATGGTTTGAAACGCAGATTTTTGTTTCCTACCGGTACACGGACATAGATTGTAAAATGAATTTCATCTGCGACACCGTTATAGGGTCTTGTCCAATAGGCTGCCCATTCCATATCTTCCAGAATATTGGTACCGACACCGTATTCCTGCATGAGAGCAGCCGACCATGACAATCCTGGTTTGTTGCTAGGTTGTTCGGTCGATGGGATAAGCGTCATGTTTTGCTCACCTATATTCGGATCAAATGTATCTTCTGTGTACGAAACTCTGGCATTTTGTGCCAGATTCCAACTCTTAGGAGCCAAAAAACCGAAAACAAGTCGTTTGTCATTGCGTGGGTCTCCTTGAACCTTAATGTGTCCATGCATTTTGAAAGTAGCAGTCGTTCCGGCCTTTGCATAGTTTACGGCTTTTCCATCTATCATTTGGGTTATATCGACAGAATCGATAAAGAGGCAACTCATAACGATGAAAGTCATAAGTATAGTTGATAACGCTACGATGTGCCGTTTGCGTTGAAGCAAGCTGATTAATTTCTTTTTCATAAAGCGTTATGATTTTTAGTTTTCTGATATTTTCTTGAATACATAGGTGTAGGTATTCGAACCACACCCGGGGCTATGAGTAATCACGATGTTACGTTCGCCATTGGTAATGGGGAATAGGATATCGGTACTGGCCTGCTCCGTGGCTCCATCCTCTGTGAAATAGAGGCGAAAAGGATAATAGATATCGTCAACTTTCCACGTGCCATTGTGGCGTACCACAAAAGGCAGATAGTTTTCAATTGTGTACTTACCATCTTTCTTCAGGTCAATTTGGAACTGGCTGAAGTCCATGGTTTCGGTAATATCATTACTGTTGCGGCTCACTGTGGTGAGTTGCCACGTGCCTGATATGTCTTTGACCTGCTCCGTGTTTTTGTCAGGATCAGCAGGAGCAGAGAACGTATCACACGATGTCACAAGCAGAGTAGTCAGCAAGGCTATTGCCGCCAAATGTATGCTATGTTTCATATTTTGGGTATTTTATTAATTATAGTAGGGATTCTGTAGCAAATCTTTCGACTTCACCGTTTCATTGTAAGGAATTGGGAAGAAGTACATAGCCGGACGCCATACATGCGTGCGTACATCAAATTCTTTCCAAGTCTTTGTTCCGTCAGTGGCGCGAGTGATTTCAATGCCATGCATGGTTTTGCTTTCGGTTTGCGGAGCAATCATCCAGCGGCGTACATCAAAGAAGCGATGTCCTTCAAAAGCAAATTCAAGGCGGCGTTCTTCCTGAATGGCTTGTCTCATCTTTTTTTGCGTCATGTCCTTTTCAAGTCCATACATACCATCTGCACCGGGCTCGATGCCGGCACGCTTGCGAATGAGTTTTAATATAGGATAGCAACCAAGTTGTTGTCCGCCTAGTGTTTCTTCGAAATCGGGACCATGATATTCATTGGCCGCTTCAGCATACATCAGTAAAATGTCGGCGTAACGTATCAGTGGATCGTTGTGACGGCTTGGGTTCCATGTACTACCTTTACATAAGCGATCACATCCCTTGCGTACATAGAAACCGGTGGCAGTGCCTTGGTATACGGCATCGCTTGTCTGCCCTACGCCAATCCATGTGTTAACAACTGTGGTAGCACTGTAAGTATCGTCGGCAGGGACCAAAGCACCATCATAAATCACGGTGTTGTTGAAACGTGGATCACGATTTTGAGCGGGATTCAGAGGATCGAATGTGTATTGGCTATTGTCAATAGGTTTACCGTCAATCATAGGGAAGGCATCTGCCAATTCTTTGTATATGTACCCGCCGTGGCGTGTTCCGGAGTGACTGCCACTAGGTGGATAGTAAGCAGCTTCATGTCCGGACTCACGTTGATACTTACGGTCGAGGATATTGCCGGCAAAGGCTCCGTTATTGTTTTTACCATCATCATCGGTCAAATTGGCATTTCGTGTATCACCGGCTTGGAATATGACGTAGAATCCGAAACCTGGTTCGGCTTTGCCGTTCAAATCTTTACTTCTAATAAAGAGATTATAGGTTCCTAGGTTGATTACTGCGCGGGCAGCATCCATTGCCGTTTTCCAACGTTCTTTATCATAAGAGGGATAGCCTACTAATTCTTTGGTATCAGTAGGAGCGAAATCACTTCCATTAAATAATGGACTAGCTGCATAGAGGCAGACACGGGCTTTAAGACCCAATGCCGCTGCCGATGAGGCGCGACCGTTTTCTTGACCTGTTCGTCGCACGGGAAGTACATTGAGTTGGACGATAGAGTCACATTGATGGGACACATACTCTACACATTCTGCCCATGTATTGCGCGAGGTTTTCATTGTTGAAGTGGCATCATACACGTTATTACCGATAATAGGTACACCACCGTAGTGTTTCATCAAAATGAAGTAGTACCAGGCACGCAAGAAAAGTGCTTCGGATATGTATTGAGCTTTCCGGCTTTGTACCATCGGTGATCGGTCGATGTTGGCAAGGAATACGTTACACCGGCGAATGTTAGTGTAGCATTTCGACCATGCATCATCACTCACCGTAACCGGATTAACCGTACCGGTAGCAAACATCATGTTTGTCCAGATGGTTGACGAAGGATAAAATTCAGCTTCGTCACAAGCGCTTTGCAGCCCACCACCATTAGCCAAAAGGTATGTCCATCGGTTGTAGTTGATATCAAACCCGATGTCGGTATAAATTCCGGTCAGGAAGTTGGCGGTATACGTACTATCTGCAAAAACGGTCTCACGATTTAAATCCGAAGTTTGGGTTTGATCGAGGAAACTGTCATTACAGGACGCAACTGTTCCTAAAAATAGGAGTAGCGTTAATGATTTCATGTACAATTTCATAGTAAAACTTATAAAATTAAAATTAAACAATTTAAAGCCAATAAGCCGAGACTAATTCACGACTTGAATTTGTATTAAGACGATTGACAAGATATACACCACTAAACACAATACTTTTTTTTCACGTATTATTATTCAGTGAAAAGGTCATTGTATTATTCGAGCAATGATAGTAAATCAAATACATCTAAAGAAAGAATTATCCGAATTAGTGGTTTTTCATTCCTGAATCGTCTTTATCCTAAACTCTAATAGTATAACATTATGAGACGCATCTTTTTGTCAACCTTTATAGCTTGTATTATCGGCTTTACAGGTGCAGAAACAAATTAAATAATCTTAAATATCTTATTAAACATGAAACCAATTCATCTTATCCTAAGTATCGCACTCCTCGCCGGAGGAGCATGTGGTGACCAGCAAGAACCTTATTACGGCAATTCAGAAGTGAAGATGCCTCAAATTGATTCCGAATGGAATCTCGAACTAATGCCAAATCGATCAGGACAATATTGGAAAGTCTTCGTCTACAAAGACTTGAAATACAATGCCCTTTTCACTCGGTCGTTGGGCTGGAATGGAGGAGACGGTGTGTTCACCACTGGTTTGCCTGACGGGAATATATTTTGGTCGTTCAATGATAGCTTCTATGGCGTAATCAATGAAAATCGTTCACGAGGTAATTGTAGTTTCCCGCGTAACAGTATTATGGTGCAAACACCTGGTGAGAAGGATGAAAATCTTGTTTGGTTAGCTGATTACGTACAAACCAACGATCCTAATGCGGATAGATACTATCAGGTACGTACTCACATTCGTCATCCGAAAGCTACACTATCGGATGAAAAAATACAAGCTGGAGAAATCGATCAGGATTATCTTTATTGGGCAGGAGATGCTACGATATATAACAATCAGATGCAAATGTTGTGGGGAGCCGTTGATAATACCGATCCGAACAACTTGATGCGCCGCTTTGGTACTTGCTTGGCTACTTATAGCTTGGAAGGAAAGCCGGGTGATGCTACTTATATGAAACTTATCAGTCGTAATGATAATTTTAACGACCACACTTTAGGTTATGGCGACACTATGTGGGAAGACGAAGACGGACATATCTATCTTTACACAACTTCCAATTATAAGGTGGCTGTGGCACGTACCGCTACACGCGACCTTGGCAGCCAGTGGGAATATTATGTGGCCGATCCGCAAGGACATTTCTCGTGGACAACGCAGTACCCCTCAATCCAAGATGCTGAAAACTCTACAATTATCCCTTTGGAAAGTGCATGCTCTATGCCTTGGGTATTTAAAAAAGGTGATACCTATTACATGATCGGACAATCCATGTGGTTCGGGAGAGACGTGCTGATGTTCCGTAGTAAGCACCCTTATGGGCCGTTTGTCGACCAAAAGACTCTCTTTACATTGCCCGAATTTCTTGATAAGATTGGCGAACAACGTTATCAACACGTTTATATGGTAAATATTCATCCGGCTTTATCACGTACCGGTGAATTGGTGATCTCTACCAATACAGACTGTTCCAACTTTTGGGATAATTTCAATGCACCGGGTAGTGCTGACTTCTATCGTCCTTATTTCTACCGTGTATTTAATTGGGAATCGTTGTACGATAACGACGATCCACTTGAGTAAAAGGATTTACTATCTCTGGTGTTGATCATAAGTTTCACTGGGCTGATGCTGTGATTGATGGTAATTCCATCATCGTCTCATCTCCTTATGGTAATAAATAGATATAGTAGTTTCGATTTGCCAAGTGAAATAGATGTAACACATAAAAAAAGAACCATGAACAAACTCATTTATTTAGTAATCTTCTCTTTCTTATCAACAAGTATATATGCCCAAATGAAAGACCTTGTGCAATATGTCAATACACTGCAAGGTACCGACTCTCATTTCGGATTAAGTTATGGAAATACATACCCTACTACCGGTATGCCTTATGCCATGCATACGTGGTCTGCCCAAACAGGGAAAAATGGAGAAGGCTGGAAATATCAATATGCGGTAGATAATATCAGAGGATTCTGCCAGTCTCACCAATGTAGCCCGTGGATGAGTGATTATGCAGTGTATTCCTTTATGCCGATGGTAGGGAAGTTAGTTGTAAATCAGGAGATGCGGGCAACGAAGTTCAGCCATGATAATGAAATAGCCAAGCCGCATTATTATAAAGTAATGCTGGATAATGGAATTACAACCGAGATGGCTCCAACTACTCGTGGTGTACATTTACGCTTTTCTTATCCCTCTACCGAAGACGCCTATCTGGTAATTGACGGATATACGGATATGAGTGAAATCAAGATTGATCCGGCAAAGAGACAAATCTCCGGTTGGGTGAATAACCAACGTTTTGTAAATAACTCTAAGACATTCCGTAGTTACTTTGTAGTGCAGTTCGATAAAGCATTTGAGGATTACGGTATGTGGGAAAATCAGAAAGATGAGATTTATCCTAAAAAGTTGGAAGGAGAAGGCAAAGGCTATGGTGCTTATATCAAATTTAAGAAAGGATCGAAAGTACAGGCAAAGGCTGCTTCTTCCTATATCAGCGCAGAGCAGGCTGTGATTACACTGAACGACGAACTGGGTAAAGATAAGAATTTGGAAGCCACCAAAATACGTGGACATAAAACGTGGAATGAATTATTGAACAGAATCCAGGTAGAAGGTGGAACAGACGAACAAATGAAGACTTTCTACTCCTGCCTGTTCCGTGCCAATCTCTTCTCACGCAAATTCTATGAACGTAAAGCGAACGGAGAACCTTATTATTATAGTCCTTATGACGGCAAAGTATATGATGGATATATGTATACAGATAATGGCTTCTGGGACACTTTCCGTTCTCAATTTCCATTAACTAATATTCTTCATCCTACCATGCAGGGACGTTACATGAATGCCTTGCTTGCCGCACAAGAACAATGCGGATGGTTACCTTCCTGGTCAGCTCCCGGAGAAACAGGAGGAATGTTGGGTAATCACTCCATTTCATTATTGGCAGATGCGTGGGCAAAAGGGATTCGGACTTTTGATCCGGAGAAAGCTTTGAAAGCATACGCACACGAGGCCATGAATAAAGGTCCTTGGGGAGGTGCCAACGGACGTGGTTTCTGGAAAGAATATTTTGAACTGGGATATGTTCCTTATCCGGAATCAATGGGATCAAGTGCACAGACAATGGAATATGCATACGATGATTTCTGTGGCTATCAACTGGCTAAGATGACTGGAAACAAACACTATCAGGAAGTCTTTGCCCGTCAGATGTATAATTATAAAAACGTATTCGATCCGTCTATCGGTTTTATGTGTGGAAAAGGCGTTGATGGTAAATGGCAGGAACCGTTTGACCCGTTGGAGTGGGGTGGACCTTTCTGCGAAGGTAATGCCTGGCATTATACCTGGTCCGTATTCCATGATGTAGAAGGATTAATAGACTTGTTCGGAAGCGACCAAAGATTTACGACCAAAATGGATTCGGTATTCACCCTTCCCAGCACTATTAAACCGGGAACTTACGGAGGAGTGATCCATGAAATGAAAGAAATGGAATTGGCGGGTATGGGACAATATGCACACGGCAATCAGCCGATTCAGCACATGCCTTATTTGTATAGCTATGCCGGCCAGCCATGGAAAACACAGTATTGGGTGCGTCAGATCGTTGAAAGATTGTATAATTCCACAGAAAGAGGATATCCGGGAGACGAAGACCAAGGTGGTATGTCATCATGGTATATCTTGAGTTCATTAGGTATTTATGCCGTTTGTCCGGGTACGGATGAGTATGTAATTGGCAGTCCGTTATTTAAGAAAGCTACTATAACGATGGAAAACGGCAATAAATTCGTGATTGAAGCGAACAACAACAGTAAAGAGAATCTCTATATCCAGTCTGCTACCTTAAATGGACGTGTGTTGGATAAGAATTTTATCAGATACGACGATATAGCAGACGGAGGAATTATCCGTTTTGAAATGGGAAGTCAACCGAATAAAGAACGATGTACGTCGAAGTATGCCGCTCCCTTCTCATTGTCGAAAGAATAAGAAACTAAAAAGATATAAGAAGAATACAGTATGAAAAATAAAATTTTAACAGGTTTATTATTGGTTTTGATTGGAGGGTGGGGGAGTCTCTCGGCGCAGAGCGCCGGGAGTAATTATGCCCGTCAGGTAAATACCCTAATAGGAACGAAGGGCGTGGGTTTGACTTCGGGATATCTTTATCCCGGAGCCACCTATCCTTATGGAATGGTGCAGTTCACCCCCTCATATTTTTCCAAACGTTCCGGATTCGTCATCAATCAGTTGAGTGGTGGCGGTTGCGAACACATGGGCAACTTTCCCACTTTTCCGGTAAAAGGTAAACTGAAGATGTCTCCGGACAATATCCTCAACTACCGCATCAATATTTCTGAAGAAAAAGGACACGCCGGTTATTATGAAGCAAAGGTGCAGGAAGATATTCATGCAAAACTGACAGTAACTGAAAGGACCGGTATGGCGAGTTATGAATATCCGGCAGATCAGCAATATGGTACGGTAATTATCGGTGGGGGCATTTCCGCAACTCCGATAGAGCAGGCCGCCATCGTTATTACTGCACCGAATAAGTGTGAAGGATATGCAGAAGGCGGTAATTTCTGTGGACTCCGTACACCGTATAAAGTCTATTTTGTAGCAGAGTTTGATACGGATGCGTTGGAATCGGGAACATGGAAAAGAAATGAACTGAAGCCGAACACAACTTTTGCCGAAGGAGAATACTCCGGAGTCTATTTTACTTTTGATGTAAATAAGAAGAAAAATATCCAATATAAGATTGGAGTTTCTTATGTTTCGGTAGAGAATGCACGCGAGAATCTGAAAACGGAGAATTCCGGATGGGATTTCCTGCAGATTCAGAATCAGGCAGAATCCAAATGGAATCATTATTTGGGTAAGATTGAAGTAGAAGGAAGCAATCCGGATCGTACCACTCAATTTTATACCCATCTGTATCGTTCATTCATTCACCCGAATGTATGCAGCGATGTGAACGGAGAATACATGGGGGCGGATTTCAGGGTACATAAGTCCCGTTCCAAGCACTATACTTCTTTTAGCAACTGGGATACCTATCGTACACAGATTCAACTATTATCAATCCTTGATCCTGAAGTAGCCTCTGATATTGTTATTTCTCACCAATTGTTTGCCGAAGAGGCTGGTGGTGCTTTCCCGCGTTGGGTGATGGCTAATATAGAGACCGGCGTGATGCAAGGAGATCCGACTCCCATCCTGATATCCAATGCTTACGCTTTTGGTGCCCGCAATTATGACCCGAAACCGATTTTCAAAACCATGAGAAAAGGAGCGGAAGAACCGGGAGCGATGTCACAGGAGGTTGAGGCTCGTCCGGGACTGAAACAGTATTTGGATAAAGGATATTACAACGCTTCTATACAATTGGAATATACTTCCGCTGATTTTGCAATCGCACAATTTGCCTTACATGCCGTAGGAGATGAGTTTGCAAGCTGGCGTTATTTCCATTTTGCACGTTCATGGAAGAATCTGTATAACCCGGAAACCGGATGGCTGCAATCACGCAATCCGGATGGTTCGTGGAAACCGCTGACTGAAGATTTCCGTGAATCGACCTATAAGAATTATTTCTGGATGGTACCATACGACATTGCCGGTCTGATAGAAATCATTGGAGGCAAAGCAGCGGCAGAAAAACGTCTGGATGAATTCTTTACCCGCCTGGATGCCGGTTATAATGATGCCTGGTTCGCTTCCGGCAATGAACCGAGCTTCCACATTCCCTGGATATATAACTGGGTCGGAACTCCATATAAAGCACAGGAGATTATTAACCGTGTATTGAATGAACAATATTCAAGTAAAATTGATGGTCTGCCGGGCAATGATGATTTAGGGACGATGGGCGCCTGGTATGTGTTCGCTTGTATCGGTCTTTATCCCGAAATACCGGGAGTGGGAGGCTTTACGGTGAACACTCCGATATTCTCATCCGTGAAAGTTCATTTGAAGAAAGGGGATATGGTGATAAAAGGCGGTTCGGAAAAGAATATTTATATCAAGTCCATGAAGCTGAACGGTAAACCGTATGACAGTACATGGATCGATTGGGATCAACTGAATAATGGAGCTACAATAGAATACACTACCTCGTCCAAGCCTGACGTGAAATGGGGAACTAAAGTGACGCCTCCCTCTTTTCCTTAAAGCAAATCAACGAGGTATATGAATTTATGGTATAAGATTATTTTGTAAAAGTACTTATTTATAACATCAAACGTAAAAATGAAAAGAAAACTACAAAACATAGCTTATCTACTGATGGCTGCCGCACTAATCACTTCCTGTGGCGAGAAGAAGCAAACAGCAGAATTCCCGGATTGGGCGTGGGCAGATTTCCAGCGTCCGGAAGGTATTAATCCGATTATTTCTCCTGACACTACTACCTTTTTCTATTGTCCGATGCGACAGGAGTCAGTAGCATGGGAAGCGAGTGATACGTTTAATCCCGCTGCTACTGTTTATGATGGGAAAGTAGTAGTCCTCTACCGGGCTGAAGACAATTCGGCAACCGGTATCGGATCACGTACCTCCCGTCTGGGATATGCCTCTTCTGACGACGGACTACACTTCAAACGAATGTCCGTACCTGTATTTTATCCGGCAGACGATAGTCAGAAAGAACTGGAAAATCCCGGCGGTTGCGAAGACCCACGTGTTGCTGTAACAGAAGACGGGCTTTACGTAATGCATTACACACAATGGAACCGCAAACAGGCACGTTTGGCAGTGGCCACCTCGCGCGATCTTCAAACGTGGGAAAAACATGGACCGGCTTTCGCAAAAGCATACAACGGAAGATTCGTGGATGAATTTTCCAAATCTGCCTCTATCGTAACCCAATTAATCGACGGCAAACAAGTGATTGCCAAGATTGATGGCAAATACTGGATGTACTGGGGAGAAAAGTTTGTGAATGTAGCCACTTCCACAGACCTTGTCAACTGGGAACCGATGTTGGATGAAAATGGAGAATTCCTGAAAGTGATGACTCCCCGAGCAGGTAAGTTCGACAGTGACCTGACCGAATGTGGTCCTCCTGCCATCCTGACTGACAAAGGAATCCTTTTATTTTATAACGGCAAAAATAAATCGGGCGCAGAAGGAGACACACTGTATACAGCCAACTCTTATTGCGCCGGACAAGCCTTATTTGATGCCAAAAATCCTACTAAACTAATCGATCGCTTGGATAAACCTTTCTATATTCCCGAATCAGACTTTGAGAAGAGCGGACAATATCCAGCCGGAACCGTATTTATAGAAGGACTTGTATTCCACAATCAGAAATGGTTCTTATATTATGGCTGTGCCGATTCACGCGTGGCAGTTGCCGTATATGATCCTTTCAAAAAATAAAGAAAACGTTCATAATGAAAATAACAGTTTATAAAATAGAAATTAAGACATGAAAAAACTTTTTGTATTGATTGCAGCGGTTTGTATGACATGTACTGCTGCGTTTGCACAAACTGTGAAACCTTTTAAGGAGGGTGAGAGAGCAGTGTTTCTGGGAAATAGTATAACGGATGGTGGTCATTACCATTCATATATCTGGTTATATTATATGACCCGTTTTCCGGGTATGCCTATCCGTGTTTTCAATGGTGGTATTGGTGGAGATACGGCCTATGATATGAACAAACGTCTGGATGGTGATATTTTTGCGATGAAACCTTCCGTGTTGATGGTTACTTTTGGTATGAATGATTCCGGATATTTTGAATACAACGGTGATAAGCCCAAAGAATTCGGTGAGCAGAAATATCAGGAAAGTATAAAGAATTACCAGCAGATGGAGAAACGTTTTAAAGATCTTCCTGATACCCGTATCGTGATGGTCGGAACTTCTCCGTATGATGAAACCGTACAACTCAAAGAGAATACACCGTTCAAGACAAAGAATGAAACCATCAAACGGCTTGTTGAATATCAGAAAGAATCGGCAGCTAAGAATAATTGGGAATTTACCGATTTAAATGCTCCTATGACAGCTATTAATCAGCAATATCTGCAGAAAGATCCTACCTTTACCCTTTGTGGCAGTGACCGTATTCATCCCGATAACAACGGGCACATGGTGATGGCCTATCTTTTCCTGAAAGCCCAGGGATTTGTAGGTAAAGAAGTAGCGGATATGGAGATTAATGCTAATAAAAAACAAGCCGTTAAGTCGGAGAACTGTACTGTATCAAATATAAAGAAGAACGGAAAAGATTTGAGTTTTGACTATTTGGCAGAAGCTCTTCCTTATCCTTTAGATACTATTGCCCGTGGTTGGGGACAGAAAAAGAGCCAGGCAGAAGTGCTGAAAGTTGTTCCTTTTATGGAAGAGATGAACCGTGAAACGTTGAAAGTAACAGGACTGAAAGGCAATTATAAGTTGTTGATAGACGATGAAGAAATTGGAACCTGGAGTGGAGATGAACTGGTAAAGGGCATTAATCTTGCTGCTGAATCCAAAACTCCCCAATACCAACAAGCATTGACGGTGATGCACCTGAATGAATATCGTTGGGAAATTGAAAGAACATTCAGAGAATATGCGTGGTGTGAATTCGGCTTTTTCCAGCAAAAGGGATTGTTGTATGCTGACGACAGAAAAGCGATCGAGGTGATGGATGAAAACTTGGATAAAAACGTTTGGTTGAAGGGACGTCGTGATATGTATTCAAAGATGATGTTTGAAGCTGTCCGTGATGCTCGCCAACAGGAAATGGATGTTCTTATCAATAAGATTTATGAAATAAATAAGCCTGTTGTAAGAAAGATTTTACTTAGAAAGATATGATGCGATAACAGCGTAGAAATACGATAGAATACTCACCGTAATGAGAAAGAATTCTCACTGTAATGAGAACTTTTTCTCATTGCGATGAGTATTTTTTCTCATTACAGTGAGTATCGTTGAGAATATATGAATAGATAAGTACTCTTTGTAATAGCCTGATAATGTTCTCCTTATTGTAGCTTTTGCATTAAAGGGACTACCTTTATTGAATTCTTAATTCTTTTTCCAGAAATCGGAAGTGAAAAGTAGTAATACTGTAAACAATTCCAAACGTCCCAAGAGCATTAAAAAAGAAAGCAGCCATTTGGCGGCATCAGGCAATTCACTCCATGAGAAGGCCGGGCCGCATGTACCGAGTCCCGGTCCCATATTACCCATACTTGAGATAACCGTTCCGATTGATTCTAGAAAACCGACTCCCAGCCCCATCATGATAAGTATGCTGATGATAGCGATGACTGCATATAAAAAAGTAAAGGCCAATACTGTAGACTGGATGGAAGGAGAAATAACCTGTTTGTTAACTCGCACCGGGAGCACGGCATTAGGGTGAAGAATATGTTTGAATTCGTTTTTCACAACCTGAAACAGGATAACCATACGAATACATTTTATACCTCCTGTTGTACTGCCGGCACAGGCTCCGATGATCATCACTATTACAAGGCATCCCCAAAGAATAGAAGGCCAAAGCATATAATCGGCTGTGGCAAATCCCGTAGAAGTTTGCAAGGAAATCACTTGGAAAAGAGATTTACGGAACGCCTCTTCTATCTCCATAGAAGAAGTCTGATGAAGCCAGACTGCAATAAATATAGTAAAGAAAGAGACACACCAGAAATAGAACTTTAGCTCTGCATCATGAATGAACTTCTTTATTTTTCCATTGAACATCAACAGTAATAGCGTGAAGTTGATGCCCGAAAGAAACATGAAAATAGAGATTACATAATCTATATAGGGTGAGTGATAATATTCGATACTTGCTTGTTTGGTAGAAAATCCGCCAGTGCTGGTTGTCGTGAAAGCATGGCATATACTGTCAAACACACTCATACCTCCAAATACTAATAAGACAATCAATGTCCCTGTCATTCCGGCATAAATACCCCAAATCCATTTGGCAGTGATACCAATACGGGGATGCACTTTGTCATGAGTAGGACCGCTGGCTTCTGCTGCAAACACCTGAATCCCACCCACACCGAAAATCGGCAGAACGGCAATGGTGAAAAATACAATACCCAAACCGCCTATCCATTGCGTCATAGCCCGCCAAAAAAGTATTCCATGAGGCATTGACTCTATATTATTCAAGATGGTGGCACCCGTACTGCTGAACCCGGACATCGTTTCAAAAAATGCATCCGTAACACTTGGGATATACCCTCCTATATAATAAGGTAACATTCCGAAAAGGGAAAAGGTGACCCATGCTACACTGACTATGACATATCCATCACGGCGATTCAGGGATTTCACTGCGTCTTTCCCGATGGCGAGCAACAGAATACCGATGCTAGTGGTAATAGCCGATGAAACCAGAAAACTCTGCAAGTCATTCTCCTTATAAAAAAGAGAAACACCCCCACAACATAATAGCATAACTGTTTCTATTAGAAGCAGAAAACCCAGAATCCGGAATATCATCTTCGAGTTAATCATATACAAGTATTTGTTGATACTTAGTGAAAGAACTTCTCAATCTTTTTAATCATCATGCTTAGGCAGAATACGACTACATGGTCGCCGGGGCGGATTTGCGTATCACCTGTCACCAGGATACCTTCTCCGTTACGGATCATTCCTCCGATGGTGGTGCCTTTGGGGAGCCCCAGGTCTTTAATCAGGTGTTTGGTTATTTTGGCCCCTTCCGGTACGGTGAATTCTGCAACGTCCGCATTGGCAAAAGTCAGGCATTTCACATTAGACACGTCGGCGTCCAGCATCATTTGGTAGATATGGCTGGCAGCAATCATTTTTTTATTGATAACCGTGCCGATGTCAAGGCTCTCTGCCATACCGATATAGTCGATGTTCTCCACTTCTGCCACCGTCTTTTCCACTCCCATACGTTTGGCGGCGAGACAGGCAAGGATATTCGTTTCCGAGTTGCCGGTCAAGGCTACAAATGCTTCGGTATTCTTTAGCCCTTCTTCGATAAGCAGATCCATGTCGCGACCGTCTCCGTTGATAATCATTGTTTTGTCATCCAGTAGCTCTGTCAGACGGTTGCAACGGTTCAGGTCATTATCCACTATTTTCACCTGCATATAGTCCGGCACATATTGTGCGGTACGGACTGCGATACGGCTACCTCCCATAATCATTACATTGCGTACGTCGGCATAGTCTTCTTTGCCGGCTATCTTACGTATATAAGGAATGTATTTGCGGGTAGTGGTGAAATAAACAATATCATGCAATTTAATAACATCGTCTCCGCGAGGGATAATCGTTTCCGTTCCGCGTTTGATGGCCACTACATGGTAAGGAATGTTGGGACCGCCCAGCTGGTGCAGCGGTATATTCAGGATTTCAGCCTTTTCGCGCATCTTCGTACCAATCAGAACCAGCGAACCTCCACAGAACTCCCACCATTGGCGTACCCAGCTCATGCGCATGGAAGATACGATTTCTTTAGCAGCCAGCATTTCCGGGTAAATCAGCGAATCTACTCCCAGCTTCTGGAAAAACTCTTTATTTTTGGGTAGAAGATATTCATAGTTGTCGATACGCGCCACTGTCTTTTTGGCTCCCAGGTTGGTAGCCAGCATACAGGCAGTCATGTTGCGGCTTTCGTCCGGTGTGACTGCGATGAACAGGTCGGCTTCTTTGACGCCCACTTCTTTCAATCCGGAGATGGAAGAAGGAGAAGCGGCAACAGTCAGCAAGTCAAAGTTGGCGCTAAGAGCACTTAGTTTCTCTTCGTCATCATCCATCAAGATAATATCTTGCTTTTCGCGCGATAACAGTTTGGCCAAATGGGTGCCTACGTTGCCGGCACCGGCAATAATAATCTTCATGTCAATTGATAAATTCTTTTATTTTAGTCAGAATCCCTTCTTCATCCATGCCGCACAGTTGGTACAGTTCGGCAACTGCCCCATGTTCTACAAATATATTAGGGATACCGATACGCTTTACGGTCGGTTTGTATTCGTTGTCTGCCATAAATTCGAGGACAGCGCTACCCATACCGCCTTTGATAATTCCGTCTTCGATAGTCAGGATACGTTGGAATTTACGTCCTGCCTCATGCAACAACTCTTCATCCAGCGGTTTCAGGAATCGTAAATCGTAATGGGCGATGGACAGACCTAAATCTGCTTCTGCCCGGGTGATGGCACGGGCGGCTACGTTTCCTATCGGTCCGATAGTAATCACTGCAAGGTCGCTACCCTCTTTCAGTTTCCGTCCTTTTCCTACCGGAATTTCTTCCAGCGGACATTTCCAGTCTACCAGTACACCGCGTCCACGGGGGTAGCGGATCACGAACGGTCCCTTGTCCGGCAATTGTGCCGTATACATCAGGCGACGTAATTCATGTTCGTCCATGGGGGAACTGATAGTCAGGTTGGGGATCGGGCGTAAACATGCCATATCAAAAGCTCCGTGATGAGTGGGACCGTCTTCGCCAACCAGTCCGGCGCGGTCGAGACACAAAACAACAGGAAGATTCTGAATCGCTACGTCGTGGATGATATTATCATGCGCCCGTTGCATAAAAGAAGAATAGATATTGCAGAACGGTTGCAGTCCGTCTTTAGCCATCCCTCCGGAGAAGGTAACCGCATGTCCTTCGGCAATACCGACATCGAAAGCGCGTTTCGGCATTTTCTCCATTAGTATATTCATCGAACAGCCGCTGGGCATGGCGGGAGTGACACCGACAATCTTCGGGTTGGCTTCGGCAAGTTCCACCAGTGTATTTCCGAATACGTCCTGGAAAAGCGGGGGCATTCCTTCGGTGTTGGCAATGAAACGTTCGCCGGTGACGGGATCGAATTTGCCGGGAGCATGCCATTCGGTAGCGTGTTTCTCTGCCGGTCCGAATCCTTTTCCTTTGATAGTATGCAGGTGCAGGATTTTAGGTCCTTGCATATCTTTGATATCACGTAATACTCTTGCCAGGTTCTTTACGTCGTGTCCGTCTATCGGACCGAAGTAACGGATATTCATCCCTTCAAAAATATTCTGTTGCTGTGCCGCCATTGATTTCAGGCTATTTCCGAAACGGATGAGCGCTTTGCGGCGTTCTTCGTTTAAAATGCCAAGCTTGAACAGCATGCGCGAGAGCTTGAAACGTAGCTGATTATAGCGGTTGGAAGTTGTCAGGTTGAAAAGATACTGTTTCATGCCTCCTACGCTGCGGTCGATTGCCATATCATTGTCATTCAGGATAATGAGCAGGTTGTTCGACGTGGCAGATGCGTTGTTCAGTCCTTCAAAAGCCAGTCCGCCACTCATTGATCCGTCGCCGATAATGGCTACTACATGGCGTTTGGCGTCTCCTTTCCGGGCGGCTGCGACAGCCATACCAAGAGCGGCAGAAATAGAATTGGAAGCGTGTCCGCACGTGAAAGTATCATATTCGCTTTCTTCCGGAGACGGGAAAGGGCGGATTCCACCGAGTTTCCTGTTTGTGGAAAATGCTTCACGGCGTCCTGTAAGAATTTTGTGGCCGTATGCCTGATGCCCCACGTCCCATACAATACGGTCGTATGGTGTATTGTAGACGTAGTGCAGAGCTACGGTTAGTTCCACGGTTCCCAGGCTGGCGGCGAAGTGTCCGGGGTTGCAGCAGAGTTCTTTAATAATGTCTTGCCTTAGTTCACCGCATACTTCCGGCAGTTGCTCTACGGTTAGTTTACGTAGGTCTTCGGGGTAATTGATGGAGTTTAACAAGTTATATGTTGGTTCACTATTCATGATTCTAGGAAATTTAGTGCAAAAATACGAAAAGAAAGTATATTCGACCTCCTTTTCGGCGAAAAACTTATTTTGTTTCCTACTGTCTAATCAGTCTGTAGTACCAATAATAAATGAATAAATGAGAGTAGGTTAACTATCCAGTTAATCTAAATGGTTACTTTTTATCAATGAACTAATCATTTTACATGTATGTCTTCTTGTTTTATTCCTTTAAATAATGGTTGGCATTCATTGGCTATTTCATCCAATAATTGATTAGAAATATTCATTGATAGCTGATTTGTATGAATGAAATATTGTTCCAGTTCCAGTCGGTATCTATGATACTAAATAAATCAACTCCTTGTATGGATAGTATTCCGTTTTGGTTATCTGCTTTTAGGCTAACTTGTATGTTATTCATATTATGGATAATTATATTTTGCAGTTTGTTGGTTTGATTATCAGATAAAGACAAAGATAAGAAAGTTCTTTTGCTTCTCCAATTATTTGTCATATCTTTATTGTACTTTTGCTTCGAGAAAAAGTTTAAAAAACAATATATTCAATAGATGTCTATTAATGAACTTATAAACCAGTCTGAAGGTCGGCGTTTAGAATTTAAAGGTGAGCTTCCTACAAATTCTGATTTAGCAAAAACTGTAGTGGCTTTTGCCAATGATGCGGGAGGTGAAATTTATATAGGTATCAATGATAACCCGCGACAGATAATAGGGTTGTCCGAAGAAGAATTACCTCGTATTGAAGAGCAAATTAGTAATTTAATATATGATAGATGTTATCCGATTATATTACCTGAAGTCTCTTTTTTAACTATAGAGGACAAACACCTTATTAAAGTGTGTATTTATCGTGGAAGTATGCCCCCTTACTATCTTAAAGATAAAGGGAAGCTGAAAGGAACTTATATTAGGGTTGGTTCAACCAATAAACTAGCTGATGAAACAATTATTGCAGAGTTAGAGCGGAGACGGAGAAATATTTCTTTTGATAGTGAGGTTGTCATGGATAAGTCCGCAGATGAATTGGATATAAGTGGGTTTAAATTACTCTACAAAGAGAAAACAGGTGAAGATTTAAATATTCAAGTGCTTCGTAAACTGGAATTGGTTAAGACTGAACAGGATAAAGAATATCCTACAAAAGCTTTACTTCTATTTTCGGATGATAATTTGCGTAATTCTATGTTTCCGAATGCCAAAGTTGAATGTGCCCGTTTCAAAGGGACAGGAACGGAAGAGTTTTTAGATCAAAAAAGTATTATTGTCCACATTGGGTTACAGGCGGAAGAAACTTATAACTTTGTACTTCGGCATATTAATAAAGCAGCAAATATAGAGGGAGTATATACGGTTTCACGTTGGGAGTATCCAGTGAAGGCAATAAGGGAGATTATCCGTAATGCGATTGTACATAGAGATTATTCTCTGACAGGAAAAGATGTCAAAGTTGCCATATATGATGATATGGTTGAGATCACAAGTCCTGGGCTTTTACCACCCTCTATTGATTATTCGGCAATGGAGAGCCGCCAATCAGATGCAAGAAATAAAGTAATAGCTCCTGTGTTTAAAAGACTTGGCATCATTGACCAATGGGGTAATGGATTGAAAATGGTGGCTGAAGAAATGAAATCTTATCCTGAAATTGATTTATGTTGGAAGGAGGTTGGTTTGTCTTTTCAAGTACAGTTTATTAAAAAGAACTATCAGGAGAATATAAATATGGAAGATAGTGCCGATAATGAACGAAGACCGGCTCAATATACTACCCAACATACTACCCAATCTACTACCCAATACACTACCCAGAAATTAACAGAAGCCCAAAATATGATTTTAAGTTATCTAAGAGAACATCCGGAGGCCACACGGGCGGATTTAAATAGTCATATTGAAGGTATAACAGTCGATGGTATAAAATATAACTTGGCACGTTTACAGGAGTTGGGCTTATTAAAACGCGTAGGAAGCAAACGATATGGGTATTGGGTAGTGCTTGGAGAATAGTTTGAAATTTTTAAAGAGAAAATAATATGGATTTCCGTACACAAATAGAGTTACCTGTTGGTTTACCGCCTATTACTCATGCCGGACAAATACTCATGATGGGATCTTGCTTTGTCCAAAATGTAGGGAATTTTTTGAAAGATGCCAAATTTCAATTAGATTTGAATCCTTTTGGTATTCTTTACAACCCTTCTTCTCTTTCTGCTGTTCTGATTGAAATCTTAAAAAGAAAAGTATATAAGAAGGGTGACTTGTTTTTCCATAATGACCTTTGGCATAGTCCTATGCATCATGGTCTTTTTTCTGGACCTACCTTGGAAAGTACATTGCAGAATATCAATATTCGGCTGTTACAAGTTCATCAGGCTATGCAAAAACTTGACTGGCTGATGTTGACTTTTGGAACTGCTTATGTTTATGAGCAGAAAGAAACGGGAAAGGTAGTGTCTAACTGTCATAAACTGCCTGAGAATAAATTTAATCGTAGGCTTCTGTCTGTTGAAGAAATTGTAGAAGATTATACAGCACTCATCACCGAAATGGCCGCCCGGAATCCGGAACTAAAATGGCTGTTTACAGTCAGCCCGATCCGTCATATACGCGACGGGATGCACGCCAACCAGTTAAGCAAATCGACTCTGCTACTCGCCATCGACCGATTGCAACAACTGTTCCCGGAACGAGTGTTCTATTTCCCCTCTTATGAAATCATATTGGACGAATTACGTGATTATCGCTTCTATGCCGACGATATGTTGCATCCGTCTCCTCTGGCGATTCGTTACCTGTGGGAACGCTTCTCCGAAACCTTCTTTTCTCCTGAAACAAAGCAGGTTATCGTAGCTGTGCAAGACATCCGCCGGGACTTGGCGCACAAACCCTTTCATCCCGAGTCAGAAGCGTATCAACGCTTTTTAGGACAAATAGTGTTAAAAATAGAACGACTTATTGGAAAATACCCGTACTTAGATTTTCAAAAAGAAACAGAACTATGTCATATGCGATTGAATCCATAGCCAAAAGTATCGGTGCCCGCCGTGTGGGCAAACATAAAGCGACTATTGATTGGCTGCTAACAGACAGCCGCTCTTTGAGTTTTCCGGAAGAAACTCTTTTTTTTGCTTTAACTACCAAACGAAACAGCGGAGCCCGTTATATCCCCGATTTATATGACCGGGGCGTACGTAATTTTGTAATTACGGAAGAAGACTTTAAAGAAGTTGAGAATGGAGAGTTGAGAGTTGAGAGTTCTATGCAGCATGATGGTGCGCAGCCCACTCTCAATTCTCAACTCTCAACTCTCAACTTCCTCATCGTTCCCAATCCTCTGAAAGCTTTGCAGAAGCTTGCCGAAACACATCGTGATAAATTTAAGATCCCTGTGATCGGTATCACCGGCAGTAATGGAAAAACCATTGTGAAGGAGTGGTTGCACCAGTTGCTTAGCCCGGATCGTTGCATCGTTCGTTCTCCACGCAGTTATAATTCGCAGATCGGAGTCCCACTTTCTGTGTGGCAACTTTCTGAAGAAGCCGAACTGGGTATTTTCGAAGCCGGCATTTCCGAGATGGGGGAGATGGGAGCTTTGAAACGAATGATTAAGCCTACTATTGGTATTCTGACCAATATCGGTGGTGCCCATCAGGAAAACTTCTTCTCCTTGCAGGAGAAATGCATGGAAAAGCTGACGCTTTTCAAAGACTGTGATGTCGTGATTTACAATGGTGATAACGAGTTAATCAGTAATTGTGTCGCAAAATCAATGCTGACGGCACGTGAGATTGCTTGGAGCCGTACCGACATTGAACGCCCGTTGTATATCAGCCGTGTGACCAAAAAAGAAGATCATACCGTTATATCTTATCGTTATCTGGAGATGGATAATACTTTCTGTATCCCTTTCATCGATGACGCTTCCATTGAAAATGCACTGAATTGTCTGGCAGCTTGTCTTTACCTGATGACACCTGCCGACCAGATAACCGAGCGGATGGCCCGTCTCGAACCGATTGCCATGCGTCTGGAGGTGAAAGAGGGGAAGAATAACTGTGTACTGATTAATGATAGCTACAATTCAGACCTGGCATCATTGGATATTGCTCTCGATTTCCTTGTACGCCGCTCGGAAAAGAAAGGCTTGAAACGGACGCTTATCCTGTCGGATATACTGGAAACCGGACAAAGTACCGCTACGCTTTATCGGCGTGTAGCACAATTGGTACAGAGCAAAGGGATTAATAAACTGATTGGTGTAGGGCAGGAGATATCTTCTTGTTCCGCTCGTTTTGATGATGATCTCGAACGCTACTTCTTCCCTAATACAGAAGCACTCCTTGCATCCAATATACTTAAATCGCTTCATTCGGAAGTGATTCTGGTGAAAGGTTCCCGCGTGTTCAACTTTGATTTGGTATCCGAAGCCCTCGAATTGAAGGTGCATGAAACCATTCTTGAAGTAAATCTCGGGGCGATGGTAGCCAACTTGAACCATTACCGTTCTATGCTTCGCCATCCGGAAACAAAGATGATCTGTATGGTGAAAGCATCAGCTTACGGAGCCGGTTCGTATGAAATTGCCAAGAGTTTACAGGAACACCATGTTGATTATCTGGCTGTAGCCGTTGCTGACGAAGGTTCCGAACTCCGCAAGGCAGGCATTACCGCCTCTATTATCATTATGGACCCGGAACTTACTGCATTCAAAACCATGTTTGATTATAAACTGGAACCGGAAGTCTATAATTTCCATCTGCTCGACGCACTCATCAAAGCTGCGGAGAAAGAAGGAATCACCAACTTCCCCATTCATGTGAAACTTGATACAGGTATGCACCGTTTGGGCTTTGCGGTAGAGGATATTCCATTGCTTATCCGTCGTCTGAAGAATCAGAGCGCGGTGATTCCCCGTTCGGTATTCTCTCATTTTGTAGGAAGTGATTCGTCACAGTTCGACGCTTTCACCCGCGGACAGATTGAATTGTTCGAGAAAGGTTCGCAAGAATTGCAGGCCGCCTTCTCTCATAAGATTCTCCGTCATATCTGTAATACGGCAGGAATCGAGCGTTTCCCCGAAGCACAGTACGATATGGTGCGCTTGGGAATCGGACTTTATGGAGTCAGCCCGATAGACAATTCGATAATACATAATGTAAGTACGCTCAAGACCACCATCCTTCAGATCCGGGATGTTCCTCAAGAAGATACGGTAGGATATAGCCGGATGGGGCATTTGGTACGCCCTTCACGCATTGCAGCTATTCCTATCGGTTATGCGGATGGACTGAACCGCCACTTGGGACGCGGCAACGCCTATTGCCTGGTGAACGGAAAGAAAGCTCCTTATGTGGGGAATATCTGTATGGACGTCTGCATGATTGATGTGACGGATATTGATTGTCGGGAAGGCGATCAGGCTATTATCTTCGGTGATGATCTGCCGATTACGGTGTTGTCCGATAAGCTGGAAACGATTCCTTATGAAGTGTTGACAAGTATATCGACACGGGTGAAACGGGTATATTATCAGGATTAATTCACCACAGATTACACGGATTCACACAGATTGAAGAGAATATATAGTAGCAATAAATCGAAAGATAAGCTATAAATCTGTGTGAATCCGTGTAATCTGTGGTGAAAATGATTATATTTGCAGCAACTATTAAAAACCTCTTATATCAAATAAACTTATGACAAACTTATTATTGTTAGGCTTTTTGCCCAGTGGTTCCGAATGGATTATTATCGCTTTGGTTATCCTTCTTCTTTTTGGTGGAAAGAAAATTCCTGAACTGATGCGCGGATTAGGCAAAGGCGTAAAGAGCTTCAAAGACGGTGTAAACGAAGCGAAAGATGAAATAAACAAGGCTAAAGACGAGTTGGACAAACCAGTAGATCCTTCTAAGAACTAAAAGAGCACAACATACGGATGGCAGAAATGACCTTTTGGGATCATTTGGACGAATTGCGTAAGGTACTTTTTCGGGTAGTTGGAGTTTGGTTTGTATTGGCAATAGGCTATTTTATTGCTATGCCCTACCTCTTCGACCATGTGATACTTGCGCCTTGCCACAATGATTTCATATTCTACGATTTATTACGGCATATCGGTAAAACATTTGATTTGACCGATGACTTCTTCACGCAACAATTTTATGTGAAGCTGGTCAATATCAACTTGGCTGCTCCTTTCTTTATTCACATGTCGACAGCATTTTGGATGTCGGTGGTGACGGCTATGCCTTATATCTTTTTTGAAATATGGCGTTTCATCAATCCCGCCCTTTATCCGAATGAGAGAAAGGGCGTGCGTAAAGCATTGACTATCGGAACACTGATGTTCTTCATCGGTGTACTGTTGGGCTACTTTATGGTTTATCCGTTGACTCTCCGTTTCCTTTCTACTTATCAGTTGAGTTCGGAAGTGGAGAATATCCTGTCGCTCAATTCTTATATCGACAATTTTATGATGCTGATTCTCTGCATGGGATTGGCTTTTGAACTTCCATTGGTTACATGGTTGCTTTCTTTAATGGGAGTGGTCAACAAGTCCTTCCTGCGGAAATACCGCCGTCATGCGGTTGTCGTCATAGTGATAGCTGCTGCTATTATTACTCCGACGGGAGACCCGTTCACCTTGAGTGTTGTTGCTATTCCGCTTTATCTGTTGTACGAGATGAGTATTTTGATGATAAAGGACAAGAAGAAAACAGAAGAGGAAGTTGAAGATGAAGCTGGAGATGAAGTTGCCCTGTCCGAAGAGTGAAGCGATAGAATCTTATGAAATCCTTTTAGCAGTTTGCCGGACGGAAGATGCTTATCTTGCCGTAGGATATAAGCAAATGCGCGACTTGCTGGAGCGTATTTGTCGCGCGCAAATGCAAAACGAAAGCTTACAGATGACCGACCTTTCCGCACGAATCAGTTTTGTGGCGGCTAAGGTCGGTCTCTCTGTTGCAGAGCAGAACCGGCTGCATACTTTCCGGCTCACTTCGAATGCTATCTTGAACCGCCAGCAGGAGCCCAACCGGGAACAACTCTTGCGCGATGCGAAAACATTAGCTTTCTTTATTCGTAAACTCTTGGAAGAAGATATTCCCTTGGAACTATACCGGCTACTTCCGCGTGCGGATGCCACCTACCTGGTTGCGCCTCCTGCCCGCGAACGAGTGCAGCGGATACGTGTCTGCTTCCAGTATGCCGACGAGCAATATTTGTATGTGACTCCCTTGGACGAAGTCTCGGAGAAACCATATTTAGTTCGTTATAATATTCCTCAAATCAATGAAGAGTTTGCAGAAACGTGCAAACTGCTTTGGCGTCATGCCCAGGTCAATTTATTGGATGTTGCAGTGGATGAGGCGGGAATCCTGACTCCTTCTTTCATTGTACTCGAACCGGATTATTTACTTGACATCAGTTCTTTGGCAGAGTGTTTCCGTGATTACGGGCATCATCCGGCCAATTATTTTCTTTCCCGTCTTCAACCGATCGAAAATGCCCGGCCTCTGTTGCTGGGAAATATAGCCAATCTTTTCCTGGACGAATGGATTTATGCGAAGAGTGAAGACATAGATTATCGTACCTGTATGCAGAAAGCCTTCCGGCGTTATCCTATTGAGCTGGCTGCCTGTTCCGATTTGCGCGACAAAGAGAAAGAACGCCAATTCTTTGAGGACTGCAAACTGCACTTCGATCATATTCGTGAAACGGTCAATGATACCTTTCATGCAGCCGGTTATGAACTGGACAAGACGGATGCCGTGCTCGAACCTTCTTATATCTGTGAAGCACTCGGACTTCAGGGACGTCTCGACTATATGCAGCGGGACATGTCTTCTTTCATAGAAATGAAATCCGGCAAGGCGGATGAATACGCTATCCGGGGCAAGGTAGAGCCGAAGGAGAATAATAAAGTACAGATGTTACTTTATCAAGCAGTCCTGCAATATTCGATGGGAATGGATCACCGGAAAGTGAAAGCCTATTTGCTTTATACCCGTTATCCGCTCCTTTATCCCTCCCGTCCTTCGTGGGCGATGGTACGTCGGGTGATTGACTTGCGTAACCGCATTGTGGCCGATGAATATGGCGTCCAATTACGCAACAGTCTGGAATATACGGCACAAAAACTGGAAGAAATCAATGCCTCCACCTTGAATGAACGAGGATTGAAAGGACGTTTTTGGGAAACATATCTGCGTCCTTCTATTGATAACTTTCAATCGAAACTGAAAGCTCTTTCTCCACTGGAAAAGAATTACTTCTATGCGGTGTACAACTTTATTACAAAGGAACTTTATACCTCAAAATCCGGTGATGTGGATTATGAAGGACGTACCGGGGCAGCTTCTTTATGGCTTTCTACATTAGCGGAGAAATGCGAGGCCGGAGAAATCATTTATGATTTGAAAATAAAGGAGAATCATGCTGCCGATGAACATAAAGCCGGACTTACTTTTTCTTTCTTTAAAAAGGAAAAGGCTGGGGAAACTTTGTTGAATGAGGCTACCATAAATGATATTACTGGAGATAAAGCTATTGGAAATGACATTACCGGAGATAAAGCTATTGGAAATGATATTCTTGGAAATGGAGCCTCTGCAAGTAAGACTGTCAGAAGTGAAGCTCTTGAAACAGAGACTTCTCTACCTAATTTCCGTCAAGGCGACGCCATTATCCTTTATGAACGTAACCGCGATACAGATAACGTCACCAATAAAATGGTTTTCAAGGGCAATATCGACTACCTGACAGAAAACGAAATAGGTATCCGCTTACGTGCTACCCAGCAGAATCCATCCGTACTTCCTGCCGAAAGCCTTTATGCGATAGAACATGATACAATGGATACAACATTCCGCTCGATGTATCAGGGGTTATATATTTATCTTTCTGCAAGGAAGGAACGCCGTGACTTGTTGCTGTCACAGCGTCCTCCTCGGTTTGATGAATCATTGGATCCTATGATTTCCCGTTTGGAAGACGATTTTACGCGAATCGCCCTGAAAGCAAAAGCCGCACAGGATTATTTCCTTCTTATCGGACCTCCGGGAACAGGCAAAACTTCATGTGCCCTGAAGAAAATGGTAGAGACTTTTCATGCAGATAAAGATGCGCAGATTCTTTTGCTTTCATACACCAACCGGGCTGTCGATGAGATATGCAAGTCGCTGGCTTCCATTGATCCGGCAGTTGATTTTATACGTGTGGGAAGTGAATTATCATGTGATGAAGCCTACCGCGGGCATCTGATTGAAAATGAATTATCCTCTTGTAACCGTCGTTCGGAAGTGTATGAACGCATCCGGAATTGTCGGATTATTGTGGGAACGGTAGCGGCTATTTCCGGCAAACCGGAACTGTTTCGTTTGAAGCATTTTGATGTAGCCATTATTGATGAGGCTACCCAAATATTGGAACCGCAGTTGTTAGGCATCCTCTGTGCACGTGGAGAAGACGGAAAAGATGCAATAGATAAGTTTGTGTTGATCGGAGATCATAAGCAACTGCCTGCTGTTGTGCAGCAAAATACGGAGCAATCGGCTATTTATGATGAATCTTTACTGTCTATCGGGTTGACCAATTTGAAAGATTCCTTGTTTGAACGCCTCTACCGGAACTGTACTGCAACGGTTCATCGCTCCTACGATATGCTATGCCGTCAAGGGCGAATGCATCCGGAAGTTGCTTTGTTTGCTAATCGTGCCTTTTATGGAGGGCGTCTGATCCCTGTCGGCTTGCCTCACCAAATAGAATCATCCGATACTATCTGTCGTTTGGCTTTTTATCCCTCTGTGCCGGAGAAGGCCGGAGCATCTGCAAAGATCAACTATTCGGAAGCACGTATTGTTGCCGACTTAGCTGTTCGCATTTATGAAGATCATCAGACAGATTTTGACGAATCCCGTACTTTAGGAATCATTACCCCTTACCGGAGTCAGATAGCATTGATAAAAAAAGAAATAGAATCATTAGGTATTCCAGCTCTGAACCGAATCCTGGTTGACACAGTAGAACGGTTCCAGGGAAGCGAGCGTGATGTAATAATCTATTCCTTCTGTGTCAACTACCCTTACCAACTAAAATTTCTATCCAATCTGACGGAAGAAGAGGGTGTTTTGATCGACCGGAAACTGAATGTTGCCTTGACCCGTGCAAGAAAACAGATGTTCATTACAGGAGTTCCCGAGCTCCTCGAACGCAATCCACTCTATAAAAGTTTATTAAAATTAATAGAAAGCTTCTGAAAAATTGCATCATTTTGCAGATGTTAGTTTTTATTCTCTCTTTATGCAATTCATTAACACCTCTATGTTGAACAAACGCCTATATTTGCAACACGTTTTTTTCATAGAGATTTAGATTTAAGGTTAGAAGAATTGTGGAAGTCGTGAGACTTCCCTTTTTTTCATCTTAACGTTTACTATACTTCATTATAGGAATGCAAAAACACTGTTTCTAGTGTTTCGGTTAAAAATTTTGCAGGAGGATGATGCAGGATAAGTAAACCTAAAAAGCCTTCTTCGTGAGAAGAGGCTTTTTTATTTTTTCATTTTTCATTTTTTTGAATAATTGGTTAAAACAAAAGAGTAACTCGGCGACGAGTTACTCTTTTGTTTTTAACGATTCTATCTGTTCGAATAGATTTACTCTAATACGATAGGTTTGTATTTCGGAACTAATGCCTTCATGATAACCCAACCCAACAGATAAGCTACTGCACATACGCAGAAGATAACGAAATATCCGGCTGGTTTACCTTCGAATCCCATGAATGTCATGGCTGGGTGTACGAATTGTGCTCCTTGTTCGAGTAATTCTTTTGTCATTTCCACCTCTTTGCCGTCGATCATCGTTGTTCCGGAAGCATATACGAACAAGTTACCTGCCACTTTCTGAAGAATCATAGAGCCTACGCCTCCTGCCATACCACCTATACCGGTGATACTTGCAATAGCTGTTCTTGGGAACATATCGCCTACGGTAGAGAATATATTGGCCGACCAGGATTGATGAGCAGCTCCACCAATACCGATTAAGATAACCGGGAACCATGGAGAAACAGTACCTAACGGTTGTGCTAACAGTACAACCAGCGGGAAGAAGGCGAAGATTAGCATCGCTTTCATACGGGCTGCATACGGATTCATACCTGTTCTGTTGATGAAGATAGTAGGTAATTTACCACCATAGATAGATAACATAGTCACTGCATAAAGCGTAAAGATCAACGCCATACCTAGTGGGTCGGAGGTTTTGATACCGAATTGTGTATTCAGATAAGACGGAGTCCAGAAAAGGAAGAACCACCATACGCCGTCAGTCATGAACTTACCGAAGACAAAGGCCCATGTTTGTTTGTAGCTGAAACATTGCCAGAACTTCATTCTCTTTTCATCTTTTTCGTCTGTCATTGGAGCACTGCCTGCTTCGCGATTATCTTGCTCGATGTAGTCAAGCTCTGCCTGATTGACATGTTTGCTTTTCGACGGGGCATCATACATAAACACCCAGAATCCCATCCAGATAAAGCCAAGTCCACCAATTACGATAAATGCCATTTCCCAACCGAACATTTTTGCCAGGATAGGAATGGTAAGAGGAGCGATCAATGCTCCGATAGATGCACCGGCATTAAAGATAGAAGTAGCATAAGCACGGTCTTTTTTAGGGAAGTACTCTGCGGTTACTTTAATAGCGGCAGGGAAGTTACCGGCTTCTCCTAAAGCGAGAATACAGCGGGCGGCGAGGAAGCAGTACATACTGACCGTAGCAATAGTCACTACCACATCTCCTGTGGCACCTGCCAGTTCTGCTGCGCTATGAAGCCCAACTTGTGCTTCTGTAACAATACCACAAACGGCATGAAGACAAGCACCTGCCGACCAGACACCGATAGCCCATAGAAAACCTTTTTTAGTTCCCATCCAGTCGACAAAACGACCGGCAAACAGCATACATATAGCGTATACAATGGAGAAAACAGAAGTAATAGTACCGTAGTGAGATTCGTCCCAGTGGAATTCCGGTTTGATAAATTCATCCCACGTCAATGAGAGAACCTGACGGTCGAGATAGTTAACTGTAGTAGCAAAAAATAGCATAGCACAGATGGTCCATCTGTAGTTTGTCATCTTTTCGCCTGTTTTTTGAAATGCATTCATGATAATGGATTTAAATAGATTTTGTTTCGTTGACAAAGGTCGGTATTTCGACTGAATTTTATTTGTAAAAATTGGTCAAAATCATGTATTATTCGTTGCATTATATATGCTATTTGTTTCAAAGGATATAAAAATGTCTCATAGCATTATCATTTGCAACGTTGGGGGTAATACAGAAAGAAGATAAACGAGTTTGTGAATCAAGAGCAAATGAGTCTAATCTTTTAGACGCAGATGACGCGGATAATGCGGATTCTTATTTTTGATCCGTGCTATCCGCGTTATCTGCGTCTGAAAAATTATATGTCATACAGGAATACGCAACGGTTAGCGCATTTCTGTATATTTGATCTTGTCCATGTCTCCGTAGTCGAGGTTTTCACCTGCCATACCCCAGATAAACATGTAGTTGCTTGTTCCGGCAGCAGCGTGGATAGACCATTCCGGTGACATGATAGCTTGTTCGTTCTGCATCCATACGACGCGTTCTTCTTGAGGTTCGCCCATGAAGTGGCAAATAGCATTTCCTGCCGGTACATTGAAGTAGAAGTATGCTTCTACACGACGAGAGTGAGTGTGTGCCGGCATGGTGTTCCATACGCTACCCGGTTTCAGTTCAGTCAATCCCATCTGCAATTGGCAAGGACCTTCCTCAAGTACGTTGTTAACAATCAACTGGTTGATAACGCGGTCGTTGCTTTCTTCCAGCTTTCCGGCAGCGAATGAGTTTGCTTTCAGAGAACCTTTACGTCCGTCGATAGTAATCAATTGAGTCTTGTATTCCTTGTGGGCAGTAGCCGAGTTGATGTAGAATTTGGCAGGATTGCTGGAATCTTTGCTCTTGAAAGTCACTTTCTGCTTGCCTCTACCTACGTACAGGGCATCTTTGAATTTCAGCGTATATTCTTTACCGTCTACGGTTACGATACCTTCGCCACCAATGTTGATGACACCCAGTTCGCGGCGTTCGAGGAAGAATTTAGATTTCAGCGGGTCGATTGTTTCAAGTACCAATTCTTTTGTTGCAGGTACTGCGCCACCGAAGATCAGACGATCGTACATAGAATAAGTAACGTTGATTTCGTTCGGAACCATTACTTTTTCCATCAGGAAGCTACTGCGCAAGCGGTTAGTATCATACGTTTTCACGTCTTGCGGGCTGCAAGCCACTTGCATCTTGTAATTCACCTGGGCGGAGGCAGACATTGCTGCGATACCCAACATCATTGCAATTGCTAATTTTTTCATCTTTCGAGTTTTTTATTGAGTTATATATTATATACCACTTATTATTATCAGTTAAAGGCTTTTCTACTTATTCCTTATTACTGTTCAATGCGTTTTTTGCGTCGTTTCTAGTCATGCGGATACGGTTGTAGATAGCCATTCCGAGTGCCAGTGCCACGAGGATGGCAGGGCCGATAATCTTCAGACTGTAAGTCAGGTGGAAGATACCCCAGCAGAAGAGACTGGAAGCAAAGTCAAGTGCGCCGCCTTCAAAACCGACGGGGATGTTTACTGTCGGGTCACCTGTTGCTTCGTATACATCTTTAGCAGCCAGTGTAAAGAAGCCTGCCAGTCCTGTTACGAAATACAGACCTACAATCAATGCCACCAGGCCGATAATAAATGATTTCACTACGTTACCTTTTGTAATAGGCAGAATCATCGGGAACAGGTAGAACATACCTGCCAGAGAAGCCAGCGGTAAGAAACGGTTGCCCGGAAGGATAACAGCCAGGAAAATAGTGACAGGGATCAACAGTAGAGATACCACCAGGGTAGTCGGGTGACCGATAACCAGTGCAGGGCTCATACCGATGCTCAAACCGGTGTTATTCTTATATTTCTTAGCGATCAGTTCGCGGGTAGCGTCAGAGATCGGTTTCAAACCTTCGATAAAGAGGCTGGTGATACGTGGAATCAATTCCATCACCGCACCCATCTTGATACCCAGTCCTAAAATGCCCGGAATATTATCCAATACTTCTTTCCAGCTGGCACAACCCAATGCGCCGATACCGCAACCGATTACGATACCCAAGAACAGCGGTTCACCCATCAATCCGAATTTCTTTTTCATACCTTCAGAATCGATATTCAGCTTGTCGAATCCCGGAATTTTATCCAATAGTTTATTGATTACAATAGCAAACGGAACGAAACTTTGGCAGAACGGTTGAGGAATAGAGATACCGTCCATTTTATCATAGAACTTCTGGAAAGCAGGAGCAGTCATATCAGCCATTACCAGTGTAATGATGTAGCAGATGATGGCAGCGAAGAATCCCCAATAGATATTGTCGGAAGCGAAGTAGACGATAGCACCGATAAATGCGAAGTGCCAATAGTTCCAAAGGTCGATATTGACGGTACGGGTTGTTTTGGTAAGCAACATTAATAAGTTAACTCCCAAGCAAACAGGGATGATGAAAGCACCGACTGAAGTGTTGTAAGCTACCGCCGCAGCAGAAGGCCAACCCATGTCGAAAATTCCCAATTCCAATCCGTAGATTTCAACCATTTTACTTAATGCCGGACCCAGACTGCTGGTGAGCAATGCCGTCACTACTGATAAACCAACGAAACCGACACCAACCAACAAACCGCTCTTCAGCGCTTTGGGAAGTTTAATACCGATACATACTCCTAAAATCGTGAAAATGATTGGCATCATTACTGCCGCTCCAAGACCGATAATGTACTTAAATACTTCTTCCATTCTGTTCTATTTTTTCTCTGTTTTAATGATAAATTACCTGTGTTTCCCCAGAGGGTATTAGTGGTAAACCGTGCCAAAAGTAAGACCTTTTTTGCTTTCTTCCAAAACGAAACTCTTAATTTATGAGATATTGCATCAAAAATGGACATTTTTGACGTTTGCGTGCACAAAATTAGTCGTTTCCGTGCACGAAAAACAAAAAATGCACCTACTTGACTAAAAAATCCCACTGGGTTTGGAGGAAAAACACTACTTTCGTACCGTGAAAAAAGACTATGTTGAATCCTTAAAATAACAAACCATGAGACGAACTCCTTTTTATAATTTTTTTATAGTGGCTTTATTGGTTACAATGACCGCTTCTGTATCGGCACAACAGGTAGACAGCAAACTTCCCTGGTCTGTGCGACTGACTGAATCGGAAATGATCCGTTACCCCGAATCCTGGCAGCTCGACTTTCAGCCGAAACTGAAATGGGATTATTGCCACGGACTTGAACTGGGAGCCATGCTCGATGTGTACGACGCTTATGGCGACAAGAAAATTCGTGATTACGCCATCGCGTATGCGGATACAATGGTGCACGAGGACGGAAGCATTACCGCTTATAAATTAACCGATTATAGCCTCGACCGTATCAACTCCGGAAAAATCCTTTTCCGTATCTATGAGCAGACCAAGAATCCTAAATATAAGAAAGCGCTCGACCTGCTTTATAGCCAGTTTGAAGGACAACCGCGTAATGAGGACGGTGGTTTTTGGCATAAAAAGATTTATCCCCACCAGATGTGGCTGGACGGAATTTACATGGGAGCTCCTTTCTACGCAGAGTATGCATTCCGTAATAATCTTCCGCAGGACTATGCAGATGTAATCAACCAGTTTGTCACTTGTGCCCGTCATACGTACGATCCTAAAAATGGTCTTTATCGTCATGCGTGCGATGTAAGCCGCACTCAACGTTGGGCGGACCCGGTGACCGGACAGTCGAAACATACGTGGGGACGTGCAATGGGATGGTATGCGATGGCATTGGTGGATGTGCTCGAATTTATTCCGCAACATGAAGCCGGAAGAGATTCCCTGCTTGATATATTGAATAATGTAGCTGTGCAGGTGAAGAAACTTCAGGACCCGAAGACCGGAGGATGGTATCAGGTGATGGACCGGAGTGGTGATAAGGGTAATTACGTAGAATCTTCCTGTTCCGCTATGTTTATTTATTCGCTCTTTAAGGCGGTTCGTTTGGGATATATTGATAAGTCTTATCTGGATGTGGCATTGAAAGGCTACAAAGGATTCCTGGATAATTTTATCGAAGTGGACAAGAACGGATTGGTAACCATCACCAAGGCTTGTGCAGTGGCAGGATTGGGAGGAAAGGTCTATCGTTCCGGCGATTATGACTATTATATTAATGAAACTATCCGCAATAACGATCCTAAAGCCGTAGGACCTTTTATTATGGCTAGCTTGGAATACGAACGTTTACAAAAGTAATTTCCGACAATGAAAAGGAGTATTTTTAAAGGAATGATGTGTTTGCTTCTACTGGGTGTGGGAGCAACATCTGTTTATGCACAGCAACAGCAACGCAAAGACACATTAGTCGTGGCACGCGACGGGACAGGGGAGTATCGTAACATTCAGGAAGCCGTGGAAGCTGTCCGCGCTTTTATGGATTATACGGTGACGATATTTATCAAGAACGGTATATACAAAGAAAAACTGGTCATTCCTTCCTGGGTGAAGAATGTGCAATTAGTGGGCGAAAGCGCAGAAAAAACGATTATCACTTATGATGACCATGCCAATATCAATAAGATGGGTACTTTCCGCACCTATACGGTAAAAGTGGAGGGAAATGACATCACTTTCAAAGACCTGACGATTGAAAATAATGCGGCTCCACTGGGGCAAGCGGTAGCTCTTCACACCGAAGGTGACAGACTGATGTTTGTCAACTGTCGTTTCTTGGGAAATCAGGATACTATTTATACAGGAACCGAAGGAGCGCGCCTTCTATTCACGAATTGCTATATCGAGGGAACTACCGATTTTATTTTTGGTCCTTCCACCGCTTTATTCGAATATTGTGAACTGCATAGTAAACGTGATTCGTATATCACTGCAGCTTCCACTCCTCAAAGTGAAGAATTCGGTTATGTATTTAAAAACTGTAAGCTGACGGCCGCTCCGGGAGTGAAAAAAGTATATTTGGGTCGTCCGTGGCGTCCTTATGCGGCAACGGTCTTTATCAATTGTGAGTTAGGTAATCATATCCGTCCCGAAGGATGGCACAATTGGAAGAATCCGGAGAACGAAAAGACAGCCCGTTATGCCGAATTCGGAAATACGGGTGCGGGCGCAGATACTTCCGGGCGTGTGGCATGGGCTAAACAGTTGACAAATAAGGAGGCAATGAAGTATACTCCGCAAAATATCTTTAAGGAAAGCAGTAATTGGTATCCCTATAAATAAAAACACGTAGGGTTTCCGACTGTTTATGTAGCTTGAAATTTTTGTTTCCGGGCTTGGACATTTGCTTTCCTGGCTTGAAACTCCCATTCCAAGGCAGGAAACTGCAGTTTCCCTATGTGGGAACTGTCGTTTCTCTACGTGGAAACTAGCGTTTCTTCCCGGGGAAACTGTAGTTCCTATGCGTGGAAACTGAATTTGCCTGCGTGCAAAACAGGATTATAAGGTGTGGCAGATAAACATCTGCAACGGTATCTGCAACAGTATCTGCAACGCTGCAATCAGTTGATTGCAAGTAAGATACAAGCAAAACGTTGCAGGTGGCAGATAAAAACAAAAAATAAAACTCGTAGGAGGGGATGAAGAATATGAAAACACTTAGGGTTAAAATGGTAGGGCTACTTGCAACGGCTCTTATTCTTTTGTCTGCATTTCGTGTAGACAAACCGGTCATCACTATCTTTATGATAGGTGATTCGACAATGGCTAACAAGAAAATAGACGGAGGAAATCCCGAACGTGGTTGGGGAATGGTACTTCCCGGATTCTTCTCCGAAGACATACGGATAGACAATCATGCCGCCAACGGTCGAAGTTCCAAGAGTTTTATCAGCGAAGGACGCTGGGAAAAAGTAATTTCTAAAGTGAAGAAAGGGGATTATGTCTTTATCCAGTTCGGCCATAATGATGAGAAAGCAGACTCTACCCGTCACACCGATCCGGGTAGTACTTTTGATGAAAATCTTCGTCGGTATGTGAATGAAACCCGCGCCAAAGGTGGAATACCAGTATTGTTCAACTCTATCGTCCGTCGAAATTTCGTACAGCCGAAGGATGATGCCATCGCAAAAGATGTCCGCCGCACACCAGGGGAAAAGGAACAACCGAAAGAGGGAACCGTTTTATTCGATACGCATGGTGCCTATCTGGATGCTCCCCGTAATGTGGCAAAAGAACTGGGAGTGACTTTTATCGACATGAACAAGATTACTCATGACCTGGTGCAGGGACTTGGACCAGTAGAATCAAAGAAACTATTTATGTTTGTCGAACCCAATCAGGTGCCGGCTTTCCCGAAAGGTCGTGAAGACAATACTCACTTAAACGTATACGGAGCACGAACAATTGCCGGACTGGCAGTAGATGCCATCGGCAAGGAAATTCCGGAACTGGCGAAATATATCCGTCAATTCGATTATGTAGTGGCCCAAGACGGTAGCGGTGATTTCTTTACCGTGCAGGAAGCTATCAATGCTGTTCCCGATTTTCGCAAAGACGTCCGTACCACTATCCTGATTCGTAAAGGAACTTATAAAGAGAAGCTCATCATCCCCGAATCCAAGATTAATATCTCTTTGATTGGAGAAGACGGTGCGATACTGACTTATGACGGTTTTGCAAACAAGAAAAATGTATTCGGCGAGAACATGGGAACTTCCGGTTCGTCCAGCTGTTACATCTATGCCCCCGATTTTTATGCGGAGAATATCACATTCGAGAACTCATCAGGTCCCGTAGGACAGGCAGTTGCCTGTTTTGTGTCTGCCGATCGTGTCTATTTTAAGAACTGTCGTTTTCTCGGCTTCCAGGATACCCTCTATACATACAGCAAGCAAAGCCGCCAATATTATGAAGACTGTTACATCGAAGGAACGGTTGATTTTATCTTCGGTTGGTCTACGGCTGTTTTCAACCGTTGCCACATTCATAGTAAGCGGGATGGTTATGTCACCGCTCCCTCTACTGATAAAGGTAAAAAATATGGCTATGTATTCTATGATTGCAAACTGACTGCGGAACCGGAAACCACAAAAGTGTATTTGTCCCGTCCCTGGCGTCCGTATGCACAAGCTGTATTCATCCGTTGCGAACTGGGGAAACATATTCTTCCCATTGGCTGGAACAACTGGGGCAAGAAGGAAAACGAGAAAACTGTCTTTTATGCCGAATATGAAAGTCGGGGCGAAGGAGCCCATCCGAAAGCGCGCGCTGCTTTCTCCCAACAATTGAAGAATCTGAAAGGATATGAGATAAATGCAGTTTTGGCAGGAGAAGACGGATGGAATCCGATAGAGAACGGAAATAAACTGATAACGGTAAAGCGTTGATCTGACGAACAGATATGATTGTTTACTCAAGTTTCGGAAGTAGTTTAATAGGCTGAAAGCCTTCTATTATATAGCGTAGGGCATTGCCCTACGTGATAGGTATACGCCAAACATAAGCCCTGAAAGGGCGGAACTGCATATGCTCAACTGGTACACTACTTTATTGATCTGGTACAACTTTATCGATCTGGTACAACTGATAGTCAATATGCCTCTGCAATGAAACAAAAATCAAGTGAATTTACCCCTGCAATGAAACAAAAAATAGGTAAATTTACCTATGCAATGAAACAAATTTGTATATTTGTAACTGTAAATAAACAAATTACGATATGTTTGAACGAAGGATACAGAATCAGTTGCATGAGTGGGCAGAGAAAAATAATAGAAAGCCTCTGATATTGAGAGGAGCCCGCCAAGTAGGGAAGACCACTATTGTTGAGCAGTTCGGCAAAGAGTTTGATAATTTCCTGTCTTTAAACCTTGAAAAGAAAGAGGCAAAGGATTTGTTTGAGTCTACTGATGATGTAAAGATGCTGCTGCCTTTATTGTTTTTGTATGATAATAAGCCGCAGAGGCCGGGACGAACCCTGCTTTTTATCGACGAGATACAGTCGTCGCCACAAGCTGTTGCATTGTTGCGGTACTTTTACGAGGAATTGCCGGAGTTGTATGTTATTGCAGCAGGTTCTCTTCTGGAAAATATGTTGGACAAACACATCTCGTTGCCTGTAGGACGGGTGGAGTATATGGCTTTGCATCCGTGTTCCTTTATTGAGTTTCTTCAGGCAATAGGAGAGGGACGGTTTGTAGATTGGATTTTGGAAGCACGTTTGCCGGAGGCTTTCCATCAACAATTAATGCTACTTTTTAATAGTTATGCACTGATAGGCGGGATGCCCGAAATTGTAGCGAGGTATGCTGGCAACCGAGATGTTGTATCCTTGTCCGATACTTACAATCAACTGCTAAATGCCTACAAGAATGATGTGGAAAAGTATGCGGAGACAAACACGCAAGCTGCGGTGATTCGTTACATACTGGAAGAAGGTTGGGGATATGCAGGGCAAGCTGTCACTTTAGGAGGATTTGCACAGTCCGCTTACAAAGCCCGTGAAACGGGCGAGGCTTTCCGTACTCTGGAAAAAGCATTGTTGCTGGAGTTGGTATATCCTACCACTCATACGATAATGCCAGCTACCACAGATTTGAAACGCGCTCCTAAATTGATCTGGCTGGATACAGGACTAGTAAATTATGCGGCTGAAATACAAAAAGAATATCTTCTTAGTAAAGATTTGACGGATACATGGAGAGGTATGGCTGCCGAACAAATCGTTGCGCAGGAATTAAAAGCTCTTTCCAACGAAGTAGGTAAGAAGCAAAAGTTTTGGGTACGGGCTAAAAGGGGGAGTTCTGCAGAAGTGGACTTTGTATACATATATGGCGGGAAAATCATTCCAATTGAAGTGAAAAACGGACACAACGCCCACTTAAAATCCATTCATCAGTTTATGAATGAAACGGAGCATGATTTGGCAGTTCGAATCTGGTCGGGGAATTATGCTATAGACGAAGTTACTACTAATGAAGGAAAACATTTCAAACTTATCAACCTTCCTTTTTACATGATAGCCGCATTGCCTAATATTTTAAAAAAAATAGAGACATAAGTCATGTTGGCCCGATTCTGTTAAATAGCCACTAAAGATTGCATGATACTACAAGTATTTTTCTATCTTTACGCCACAGAACCGAGTGATATGATGAAGAAAACCTTAATTTCAGTAATTCTTTTGTTAGCTGTTGCGTTCTCAACATACGCGCAACAGCACTGTTTTTTCACCCACTATTCTACTGAAGATGGATTATCCCAAAATACGGTGATGAACATCTTGCAGGATCACAAAGACAACCTTTGGTTTGCCACCTGGGATGGTATCAACCGTTTCAACGGTTATACCTTCAAAACATACAAGGCCCGTCAGGGAAACTACATCAGTCTGACCAATAACCGCGTAGACCGTATGTATGAAGATCGTTACGGCTTTCTGTGGTTGCTGACTTATGACAACCGTGTCCATCGTTTCGACCCGAAGACAGAGACATTCGAGCAAGTGCCTGCTGCCGGAGAAGAGGGGAGTGCTTTCAATGTGCATACCATTGAAGTGATGCCCAACGGAACCGTCTGGCTGCTGACAGAAAACGACGGAGCCATCCGCATCCTGACGCATCCGGATGAGAATAATCGCTTGACATGGGATATTTATTCCAGCAAAACAGAACTGTTTCCTTCTTTACATGTATTCAAAGTTCATCAGGATAAAGCCGGCAATGACTGGTTGTTGACGGATAATGGCCTCGGTATGATCCATCCCGGAAAGAAAGAGCCGGATTCTTATTTTACGGAGACAAAAGGAAAGTTTGGCGGAATGAATCAGGCTTTCTATGCTGTGCAGGAACGTGATAAAGATATTTGCTTCGCCTCGGATCATGGACGCATCTGGTCTTATCAGAAAGAAAGCGGAGAGTTTACGTTGATCGAGCTTCCCACAAAAGGACAGATCACCTCCATTCATCCCATTGCACCGGACGTATCCGTTATTACTACCGATTCGGATGGCTTTTTTACCTACAACCTGCGAACAAAAACAAACGTACATTACTCGTTCCTGACTTGTAAGGCGTTACCCGCAAAGCCGATCCTTTCTGCTTATGTAGATCGTTCTTCGGAAGTGTGGTTCGAACAGGAAGAACCGGGTGTTGTAGCTCATTTTAATCCCTCGACCGGAGTGGTGACCCGTGAGCAAATTCCTATAGAATACAGCAATCCCGAACGTTCCCGTCCGGCTTTTCATATCCATGAAGACGTAAACGGTTATCTTTGGGTACATCCTTACGGAGGAGGTTTCTCTTACTTCGATCCTCAAAAAAAATGCTTGGTTCCTTTCTATAACGGACTGGGCAGCCGTGACTGGCGTTTTTCCAATAAGATTCACTCGGCCTTTTCCGACAAACAAGGTAATCTGTGGCTTTGTACCCACTCTAAAGGATTGGAGAAAGTGACTTATCGAAATGTACCCTTTGCGATGATGACCCCTATGCCTCATGAACACGAATCGTTGCATAATGAGGTGCGTGCCCTGTGTGAAGACAAACTGGGTAATTTGTGGGTTGGCTTGAAAGACGGTATACTTCGTATATATGATGCCGGCAAAACTTATAAAGGATACCTCACCGAAAGCGGCACGATCTCTACCACCGATACTCCCATGCTGGGAACCGTTTATTTTGTTATTCAGGATTCAAAAGGAATCATCTGGATTGCGACAAAAGGAGACGGCCTTGTTCGTGCCGAGCCGATTTCTTCCAACGGAATGTCTTATAAACTGACCCGTTATCTTCATCGTGAAGATGATATGTACAGTTTGAGCGATAATAATGTATATTGCGTCTATGAAGATCATTATGGTCGTATCTGGCTGGCAACTTTTGCCGGAGGTATCAATTATATCACGGAGAATGAAGCTGGAAAGACATTGTTTATCAATCACCGGAACAACCTGAAAGGTTATCCCATTGATCCTTGTTACAAAGCTCGTTTCATCACTTCCGATAACAACGGACGCTTGTGGGTAGGAACAACTACGGGTGCCGTTGCTTTTGATGAGAACTTTAAGAAACCGGAGGATGTGAAGTTCTATCATTTCTCCCGTATGCCGAATGATACGCAAAGTTTGAGTAATAATGATGTCCATTGGATTATCTCCACCAAGAAAAAGGAACTTTACCTGGCTACTTTCGGCGGCGGACTCAACAAACTGGTATCTATCAGTAAGGACGGTCACGGAGAATTCAAGTCATATTCCGTATTGGATGGTCTTCCTTCTGATGTTTTGCTTTCCATCCGCGAAGATAGTAAGCAGAATTTATGGATTAGTACGGAGAATGGAATTTGTAAGTTCATCCCCTCTGAAGAACGTTTTGAAAGTTATGACGAACGTAGTATCACTTTCCCCGTACGTTTTAGTGAAGCCGCTTCGGCATTAACTGCTAAAGGAAGCATGCTTTTCGGTGCCAGTGGCGGAGTCTTTATATTTAATCCTGACTCTATTCGTAAGAGCAGCTATATCCCGCCTATCGTATTCTCCAAACTGACAGTGGCCAATGAGGACATTACCCCCGGCGGCAACTCATTGTTGAAAGTGGATATTGACGACGCTGATAAATTGGTTCTTTCGCATAAAGAGAATATTTTCTCCGTTCATTTCGCGGCACTCGATTATACCAATCCGCAGAATATACAGTATGCTTATATTCTCGACGGATTTGAAAAACAGTGGACCTTTGCCGATAAACAGCGTAGCGTGACTTATACAAATCTTCCGAAAGGAGAGTATGTGCTCCGCGTCCGTTCTACCAATAGCGATGGTGTGTGGGTGGATAACGAACGTATCTTGGATATTGTCATTCTGCCTTCTTTCTGGGAAACGCCGATAGCATACGTGCTTTATATACTTTTTATTCTGATTATTATTCTTGTGGCCGTTTATATCCTGTTCACCATTTACCGGTTGAAGCATGAAGTGTCGGTCGAACAGCAGATTTCGGATATAAAACTGCGCTTCTTTACGAATATATCCCATGAGTTGCGTACTCCGCTTACGTTGATAGCAGGTCCGGTAGAGCAGGTCTTGAAGAATGATAAATTGCCGGCTGATGCCCGTGAACAGTTGGTGGTGGTGGAACGGAACACCAGCCGTATGCTTCGTCTTGTCAATCAGATATTGGACTTCCGTAAGATTCAGAACAAGAAGATGAAGATGCAAGTACAGCGTGTGGACATCGTTCCTTTCGTGCGCAAGGTGATGGATAATTTTGAGGCTGTGGCCGAAGAGCATCGGATTGATTTCCTGTTTCAGACGGAAAAGGAGCATCTTTATCTTTGGGTGGACGCCGATAAGCTGGAAAAGATTGTATTCAACCTGCTTTCCAATGCATTTAAGTATACGCCGAATGGCAAGATGATAACGATGTTTATCCGTGAAGATGAGAATACAGTTTCTATCGGTGTACAAGACCAGGGAATTGGTATCGCGGAAAATAAAAAGAAGTCCTTGTTTGTCCGTTTTGAGAATCTGGTGGACAAGAATCTGTTCAATCAGGCTAGTACGGGTATCGGACTTTCATTGGTGAAAGAGCTTGTGGAGATGCACAAGGCTACAATTTCCGTGGATAGTCGTTTGGGAGAGGGAAGTTGTTTCAAAGTCGATTTCCTGAAAGGGAAAGAACATTATGATAAGGAAACCGAGTTTATCCTGGAAGATGCGGAAGCTCCGGTAAGGATGGGGCAGGTAGTGGATATAGCCAACTCTTCCATTCAGTCTGAAACGCTGATACCCGATGAATCGGAGAAAATTGAAGCCGTTTATGAGGAAGATGCTGCGAAAGAAGAAAACTCCAAAGAACTGATGTTATTAGTCGAAGATAATCAGGAGTTACGTGAATTCTTGCGTAGTATATTTACTCCGATGTACAGGGTAGTGGAAGCTGCCGATGGTAGGGAAGGAGCGAATAAAGCATTGAAGTATCTTCCGGATATTATTATCAGTGACGTGATGATGCCCGAGAAAGACGGTATTGAAATGACGCGTGAACTGCGTGCGGATATGACAACCAGCCATATACCTATTATCCTGCTTACTGCCAAGACTACGATTGAAAGTAAACTGGAAGGATTGGAATATGGTGCGGATGATTATATCACGAAACCTTTCAGTGCTACCTATCTGCAAGCCCGTGTGGAAAATCTGTTGATGCAGCGTAAGAAACTGCAAAGTTTCTATCGGGATAGCCTGATGCATATCAATATGTCCGTTACTTCCGGCGAGTTGCCTGCGTCGACAAAGGCTATGGCTGAAGAGGAAAAAAAGATAGTGTCGGAGCGAGAAGAAGAGCAAACGCAATTACAGTCACAACAGCAACCGACCATTCCTGATATGTCTCCAAATGACCGTAAGTTTATGGATAAACTGGTGGAATTGATGGAGCAGAACATGGATAATGGAGACCTCGTAGTGGATGATTTGGTACGTGAACTGGCTGTCAGTCGTTCCGTGTTCTTCAAGAAGCTGAAGACATTGACAGGACTGGCACCTATTGAGTTTATCAAAGAAATACGCATCAAGCGTGCTACGCAACTGATTGAAACCGGAGAGTTTAATATGACGCAGATTTCATATATGGTCGGAATCAACGACCCGCGTTATTTTAGCAAATGTTTTAAGGCACAAGTGGGTATGACACCAACTGAGTATAAGGAAAAAATAGGCCGGTAATACGTAATAATAATCTTTTTGTTATTCTATTTTAGGATATAAATGATTTGAGAGACTATTCCTATGAACTTCTCAATTCATATATTCCAAACTCAAAGTGTATTTTATATGCTTTGTTTGTAAACGTTCATTTGCTTGGGAATGTATATAAAAAAGTAGGGCGAGTGTATATATTCAAATATACATTCGCCCTATCTTTTTTATATGTTTTTTAGGTAAAAACTATATTATTCACTGAACCATTGAGGGTCGCCTGCACGGTTCTTGAATAAAGCGTCTTTAATTTTGAAATTACCGTTTTCAGGATCTTCAAAGAGTTCGGCAGATGTTTTGCTATATTCGGTGCACATCGCTTGTGCCTCACTGTGCCATGCGCAATCGGTGGTATACCAGTTGTCGGAGGTCTCTTTAACGATACCCTTTATGCTACATAGTTTGTTTTTGGCATCGCTGCTACCACAGTTGGCGAATAAGCAATTTGTGATTCTGATATCATGTAGTTCCACTTTGTTTGCATCAATGAAGTGTTTTCCACTTTTTTGATCGCAAGCATAGAATGTACATTGATCGATATTGAATGTGATAGGATGCATTGTATTTTTTGCTGTTAGTGTAAATGTCGGTCCGTCGGTAGCTGCTACATTATTGAATGTACATTTACTGATATGAATGGAATTCAGATTTCCCGTCATGTCTTTAGTGTTGATGACACCATACGAACCGATTTCACTGAAGGTGGTATTAGTAAACTCTATACTATTGATGGAGCAATCCACACCGCCGCCTTGCACACGCAATATACCACGAGTTTTGGATACGTTGCATTTGTCGAAAGAGATGTTTACATCCGTTGTCATGGCATCCTGATTAATCATATAGTCGCCACTCTTACCGTTGTTGTAGAGGTTCATGTTATAAAACTTGATAGAAGTCGTATTTTCTGTGGCTGTCACTTCTTTGGGCTTGAAGTTAGGCTGTGTCCCACCGGAGGCGCCCCAGAAGATAATTGCATTTACCGATGCGGGAATGCTGAGTTTTTCCGTACGTTCGAAAGTGCTTCCAGCAGGGAAGACGAGTACTACATCTCCTTGTTGTTCGGCAAGAACCGCATCAATATCATCGCCCTCTTTCAGGTTGGCTATGTTGTATCCTTCCGGAAAGTCTTCTGTTGTTTCAAATTTACAGTTTCCTCTCAACTTCTGATTGTTATAGATAGAAACTTTGTAAGTGGTGGCAGCTTTGAGTCCTGTCAACGTAGCTTGACCAGCATTCTTCTCGTTGGCGGTGATGTCGCGGCGTGTCTCCTCTTCGGTAGATTCGATGAGGAAGTGGGTAACGTCCACTCCTGCAGTCCAGTGGATGGTGGCGTTCTTGCTGGTCACGTTGCTGCTGCTTTCGATAATTTGTTCGCTCTTCGTGGTGAAAGTGCCATCCTCCAAAGTGCACCATTTAGACGGTTGGGCAGATTCGGAACAGGAACGCAGACGCAAGTAATACGTCGTTTGCTCTTCTAGTCCTGTGATACTGTAAGGGCTGCTTGTAATGCCTTTGTCTTCTCCGTAGATGATAGAGCCTTCTTGCAGTTCGTCATTTGTAAATTCGTTTTTATTTACCTCTATGATATAGTAGTCGGTGTTGGGAGTTGCGTTCCAAATAACCTCTGCTTCGAATGTTTGGGGAGTAACCGCAAGATTGTTGCTGCGGAATAAGCGGTTGTATCGTTCGTCCGAACTCCAGTCATTACTTTTGTCGCAAGACGAAAATGAAATAACTGTTAAGCAAATGATGCTTAATAGCGTGTGTATATTTGTACTAATTTTCATAATAATCGTTTTTATCAATTAGAATCCGTATGAATTGGCTAATGTTCCGTTTGATTCTGAAATCGTTTTACTACCTAGTGGAATCAAATGCCTGTTTTTTACGGTCTTGTTCAGACCTGTGCTAACATAGTCCGTTAATCCCGAAAGGTTGGAGTCGTTGGAGGTGCTTCCGTCCTCTTTGAACACTTCTTGCTTTGTAGTTGCGTCTTTCTCTATCTTTCCATTTGGGAAAGTTCCCCAGCCCGGAACGTATTTCCAGTTGGGATCTGCGGCGTTCTTTATGGCATTCTTGACATCCAATTCGTTATTGATTTCGCTGACAAAGGAGGGATATTCATACCAGCAAATACTACTCATGTCGATGGAATATTCATCATCGGCTTTCATCTTATAGAATATGTATTTGGGAGCTATGGTAGTGAGTTGGCGGTAGTCTTCTTTGAATTGGTCGATCTTCTTAGAGAGTAATCCCCAACGAATCAAGTCATATTTGCGGACACATTCTCCGGCAAATTCCCATGCGCGTTCATCCACAATGGCGTTGAAGAAATCGTCACCTGATGAGATAGCAGCTACATACGCTTGTGCATTGGCTTTGTTGTCGAACGCGCGGCTGTGAACTTCTGTCAGTGCGGTACGGGCTGTCATGGCAGTTCCACCCAATGGATTGGCTGCATCAGCTCCATACAGTTCGTTCATAACTTCAGCATACATTAATAGTATGTCGGAATAACGCATTGCAATCCAGTTGATGCCATATCCAATTTTTGCATCGCTCGCACGGACAGCATTCAGCCATTCGTCGTTCATTTTGCGGATGTCCCATTTTGCTACATAGATACCGAATGGGGCGTTTTTCTGCATATTTTCTTTGATGTGCCCGTTTTCTTCTTTGAGTTCATAAGTGGCACATGTGATGTCACGACGCAGGTCAGAGTGGTCGAATGACCAGAAGAACGGAGCGGTTAATTTCACTTTTCCGCTTGAGTTTCCTTTAGCACCGTAGTAGCTGCTTGCACCGCTGATTCTCACGCCAATGGTATATCCCATTTCTCCGGATTTATTCAGACCGTGTGCTACTTCGTATAGGTTTTCTTTATAAGTATTGTCCAATTTCCGCTGGTTTACTTGGAACCATTGGTCTGCATACGAAGGATTCAACTTGTGTACACCGCTTCCAATAACAGCTGTCAGATGTTTCAGTGCACGTTCATACAACAGTTTTCTTTCTGCTTCTCCTGGGCGTTGGGTAGGGTATGTACCGTCAGAGCCGGCAAGTGTCTCATAGCCGGGTTTGGAGGATTCGCGGATACTGTAGCCGGCTTTGGCAAGGGCGATGCGGGCGAACAAGCCGTGAGCAAAACCTGCAGTGGCATGTTCGGTCGTATAGCCGGATTCGCCTGCCCAAGGGAGATAGTTTGCAGCTTCTTCCAAGTCGCTCAGCAATTGTTCCATGATGTCGTCTCGGTCGCTTTTGGTTACATATAAATTGGAACCGTCTACCTTGGTCGTTTCGAATTTCATTGGCAGGTCTCCATAGTTTTTTACAAGGTCGAAATAGACCATAGCACGGATGGTGAGTGCCTCACCCAAGAAATTAGCCATCTTGTTGCGTGCCGGATTTCCTTCTTGGAACAACTCGCTAGAACGGATTCCTTCTACGACAAGATTGGCGTCTTCAATAATGGCGAAACAGTTTTTCCAGTTGTCATCCAGTTTTGACCAGGAACCGCTGATGCTTTCTCCATTGTAATTACCTAAAGCGCGCTCACTGGATTCGGTGAAAGAAGCCGGTTTGTTAACGTCGGCATCTACTAGTTCAATATCTGTATTGAATCCGAAATTCAGAGGGATGCGGGCACCATAAGTATGGTCGAGGGTAAGCCCTGCATATACTTTGTTCAAACTTTGTTCTGTAAAAGTAAGCGAGTTGAAAACCATGTCGCCTTTGATTTCGGAAGGAGAGCTTTGATCTAAGAAATCGCTGCAAGAGGTGATGCTCAGTAACCCCATTCCTCCAATGATGTATTTTATAATTGATTTCATATATGTATCTGTTTTAGAATGTAACATTTATACCACCTACAAATGAACGGCTTTTAGGATAGGCCGAATAGTCTATGCCCGGAGTCATAGGTGTTTTGCGACAAGTGTCTACTTCCGGATCGGCACCGGAATATTTAGTGAAGCAGTAGAGGTTGTATCCTGTAAAGTAGATACGCACATTCTGCATTTGTAGTTTTTGTACGAAAACTTTCGGCAATGTGTAACCGATGGAAATGTTGTTGACACGCAGGAAGGCACCGTCTTCTACAGCCCAGTCCAAAAGTGGAATCTGTGTGATGGAAGCTGGGTTGAATATGCTGGCACCGGCATTTATTTCATTTAGACGGTTGATGGCATAGTCGCTTCCAAATTCGTTGATATAGCTTTTGGAAGTCATGTCCATTCCGTTGGCAGGGTCAATCCAAGTGTAACGTTTGCTAAGGTTGAATTCATTGTTCAGATTCCAATCTTTTTTTGTGTCACTATAGAATCCGGAAGCAAGTTTGGTAGCGTTGATAATTTTGTTTCCCAATGAATAGTTAAAGAATGCACTTAAATCAAAGCTCTTATATCGTGCATTGATACCGAAACCGCCAGTTATTTTCGGGATTGTATTTCCAAGGCGTTCTTTCTCGATTTTACCATCTGCATTTGCTTTCAGTTTGGGGGATCCAGGACCGAAATTATTGACTTTCATGCCCGATTCCGTCGGATTGACACGTCCTTCCTTAAGTTTCCATCCATTATCCCAAGTAAAGTCTTCTGTGGTATAGAAACCATCTAGTTTATAACCGTATACTTCACCCAGTCTTCCACCTTCTTCAATTAGGAAATCATCGATACCAGCGATGAGACTGCCGCCCCAGCCACTGCTTTGCCAGATTTTATTTGTAGGCAGTTTGTCAATTTTAGCTTGATTATAAGAAATGTTGAAGTTGAAATTCAGACCGAAATCTTTTTGGTCGACAAGGATAGCGTCTAAAGCAAGCTCAATACCTTTGTTAGAGGTTTGACCGAAATTTTGATATTGGAACTCATAACCAGCTCCTTTGGGGAGGGTAGTTTGCATCAACAAATCTTTGGTCGTGTTCCAGTATGCATCTAAGCTACCGGAAAGGCGTCCGTTCCAGAAGCCGAAATCCAAACCTATATTACGAGTGAGCGTTGTTTCCCATTTCAAGTTCGGGTTGGACAAGTTTTTACCTCTTTGCAGAACCACGCTGCTTGTATTGTTGAAATAGATATGTTTGTCTCCCGAACCTGCCAGTGAGTAAGTTGTTTCTAGCGACCCGGAGGGAATCCGATTGTTTCCTGCCGTACCGATGCTTAAACGAAGTTTTAAGTTGGAAAGCCATTCTTGGGAGTTTTTCATGAAAGCTTCGTCGGATATACGCCATGCTAAAGCCAGTGAAGGGAAGTATCCCCATTGATTGCCGGAGGCAAATTTGCTGGAGCCGTCTGCACGCATGGTGAAAGTCATCAGGTATTTATCGTTAATGGTGTAGTTGATACGTCCGAAAAAAGAGAGCAAGTTGTCTTTGATACCAATGTATGTATCTGTGGGAAGTGCCTGACCTTGTCCCATATTAGCAAGTACTTCTTTTATTGACATGTTTTTAGGGAAACCTACAGATGTCATTGTTGTTTTGTGGTCGTAGCTGCTGGATACTTCATGACCTAACATGACATTCATTCTGTGGTTCAAATTGAACATTTTATCGTTATTATATGTAACAGTATTGGCGTTTCTCCAGTTCTTGTTGATAAGTTTGGTTAATAACGCTTGGGGCATTCCCGGATTTCCGTATTTACTGTTGTTTGTAGCTTCCACTCCCCATACTTGGTCAGTATTATTGTATTTCCATCCATATCCGAATTCGCTTCTGAATTTAAGTCCTTTTACGGGTTCCCAGTTCACTCCGGCATTGTAGTTTTGCTGGAAGCGGCTAACACGTTTGTAAGTCGCGTTCAATATTTCGATAGGCGTGTAACGTGCGTTATTAACGTTTTCATCATCGTCACTGCCGCCGCTGATTAATTTTTCAACAGGAGCAAATACTACAGAGCGTGCATTTACAGAAGTGGTTGCACTTGATTGATTGTCGTCTGCACCGCTTCCGGTTCCTTTTACTTTTTGATAGGATAAACGGGCATTGAAGTCAAATGTTAGCCATTTGTTGATTTTTGTATTTATTTTAGCATTGATGTTGTCTTTGGCAAAACCTGAGTTCAACATGATACTTTTTTCGTCGTTACGTGAATAACTGATATTGAATTTGGTATCTTTGTTTCCACCACTGACACTAATATTGTATTGTTGTTGATTACCGGTGCGACCAAATATTTCTCCTTGATAGTCGGTGTCTGTGTATGATTTATAAATCTCCAGATCGTCAAAGGTGCCATAATTAAAACTTTTTTGGTCTAATTCTTGTTGCCACATCACAAACTCATACGGATTGAGTACATCGACCATCTTGGTCACTTTGCGCAAACCGTAAGATGCACCGAAGTTTACCTGCACCTTACCTTCCTGACCAGATTTAGTAGTAATGATGATAACACCGTTTGCACCACGGGCACCATAAATAGCAGTAGAAGAAGCATCTTTCAATACATCTACCGATTGAATATCTGTTGGAGCAATATCAGAGATACTTGATACGGGAAATCCGTCTACAATATAAAGCGGTGAATTATCTTGAGATAGAGAACCGCCACCACGTACGCGGATTTTTACGTCTGCATCAGGAGAACCTTCAGTCGTTGTGATAGATACACCAGCCATTTTTCCCTGTAATGCTTCTGATGCAGAAGATACCGGAATGGCAGCTATCTGTTTGGCACTAACGGAAGATACGGAACCAGTCAGATCCTTTTTTGCAACGGTTCCGTAACCAATTACCACAACTTCGTCCAATGCTTGTGTATCATCGGAAAGAGTGACATTAATTTGACTTTGTCCTTTTACAGCAATATCCTGAGTTTTCATTCCGATATAAGAAATTGTAAGGGTTGCTTTTGAAGGAACCTTGATAGAATAGTTACCATCTAAATCGGTAATTGTACCATTGGTAGTATTACCTTTCTCTACTACAGAAGCTCCGATGATCGGTTCTCCTGTTGTGTCTTTCACATTACCTTTTACGGTAATTGTTTGCGCTGATACGCCAAGCGATATCGCTGCAAATAGCATTAGCAGCCAACTGCGCATGTTTTTCACCTTGTTAGACATTCTTTGCATGTTTATTAATTAATGGTTATTGTTTTGATTCTGTACTCACATTTAGAGTTAATTCCTCGGTACAAAAGTATATGAATGTGAATATAGATATGTGCAATATTTGTTTTTCACCTAGTATTTTTTGTTTTTTAATAGCCGGCAGGCATTTTTAGAATAGTTTTAAAACAAAAAATACACATGCTAGCTTGAAAAGCCTTGTTTTATCGATTTTAATGATTTGGAAAAACAAAATTTGAACAAGACTTTTCTTTATCCTGTCTACTTTTGTCCCCATTAATCTAATAATGTATGAAAATGGATATAATTCTAAGTAAATGGTGTTTGGCCATTTTGTTTGCTTTTGGAATTCTGGCGTGTACTGATGGTGGTGACGCAAATGAATTGCCTAAAGAACCTGAAGGGACTGGAGAAACTCAAGATGAAAAGATACCAGCTTTTCCTGGGGCAGAAGGACATGGACGCTACACAACCGGTGGGCGTGGTGGCGATGTATATATTGTTACTTCATTGGAGGACAAGTTGCAGAACGGAACTTTACGTTATGGTATTGAGAAATTAAGCGGAAAACGTACAATTATTTTCCAGGTATCCGGAACTATTCATTTAAACGGTGATTTAAAGATTAAGAATGGAGATTTGACCATTGCAGGACAGACGGCTCCGGGGGATGGTATTTGTTTGGCTGGTTATCCGGTTTTCTTGGAAGCAGACAATGTTATTGTCCGTTTTATGCGTTTTCGAATGGGAAATAAAGAAGATGTCAGTGCAGACGGAGCCGACGCCTTTGGCGGTCGGTATCATAAAAATATAATGATTGATCATTGTTCTATGAGTTGGTGTACTGACGAATGTGTTTCTTTCTATCAAAATGAGAATTTTACACTGCAATGGTGTCTTATTTCTGAAAGTCTGCGTTTAGGTGGGCATACGAAAGGTCCTCATGGTTATGGTGGTATATGGGGAGGTATGAAAGCTTCTTTTCACCATAATCTATTGGCACATCATGATAGCCGTAATCCTCGTCTAGGTCCTGGAGTTAATTCGACAAAAGAGAATGAAATTGTTGATATGCGTAATAATGTCATTTATAACTGGTGTGGAAACTCTTGTTATGGTGGAGAAGCCATGCATGTAAATATTGTGAATAATTTTTATAAGCCGGGGCCTGCCACTCCTACTGGCACTTCTAAACGTGGACGTATTATTGCCATTGACAAAAAAGTGAGTGATTCGGATAAGAAATCATATCCGGCCATTTTTGACACTTGGGGAGATTTCTTTATCCAAGGAAATGTGGTGGATGATGGGCAAATTAATGGTGCGGCTGATTACGATCGTTGTATGAAGGCTACAAAGGATAACTGGGAGTACGGAGTTTATAATCAGTTTGATAAAAAGTATGGAACGTTGGATGAAAGTACAAAAAAAGCTCTTAAACGTACTACTCCTGTAGAAACAGGTACTGTTACCACTCATGATGCTCGTACGGCTTTTGAGCGTGTTATAGATTATGCAGGTTGTTCTTTGCACAGGGATAGAGTGGATGAACGTATTGTTCAGGAGACTCGTACCGGGGCTGCGAACTACCAGGGAATGAACGAGCACAATGGTCAGGGAGTTGTTGAAGGTATTGATTGGAAAAGCGTGGGGTATCCAAAGAAAGGTATCATTGATAGTCAGGATGATGTGATTCCTGTTGGAGAATCTTCAGCATGGCCTGAATTGGTACAAGGTGTTATTCTGAAGGATTCGGATAATGATGGTATGCCTGATGAATGGGAAAAAAAGTATGGTTTGAATCCGAATGATGCTTCTGACCGAAATGGTAAAACAGTAGATGAGGAAGGAACATATACAAATCTGGAGATGTATATGAATAGCTTGGTACAAAAGATTGTTGAGGAACAGAATAAAGGAGGAGTACAATAAATAAATTTGGTGTATTTTTGTATTATTCCATAAATAAAAATATGAATATGAATTTGATCTTTCGTTGTTTAACCGTTTTATTAACTCTGATCGGAAATGAGGCTGTTTTTGCCTTTTCTGGTATTGGTAACACTCTTGATTTTGGAGAGTTGGCTGCTTTTCCCGGAGCAGAAGGATATGGACGTATGACTACAGGCGGACGTGGAGGTGAAGTGTATATTGTTACTTCTTTAGCAGATGATGGGATGCCTGGCACTTTACGTTATGGTATAGAAAAGTTGGATGGTCCTCGTACTATCATTTTTCAAGTGTCCGGTACAATATTTCTGCATAAAGACCTAAAAATACGGAAAGGGAATTTGACTATTGCGGGACAAACTGCACCGGGAAACGGTATATGCATAGCGGGTTATCCGGTGACAAATTATGCTAGTAATGTAATTCTCCGTTTTTTACGTTTCCGTATGGGTAATAAAGAATGTGTGCATCCTGACGGTGCAGATGCTTTAGGAGGAAAAGGGGCAAGGAATGTGATTATAGACCATTGCTCTATCAGCTGGTGTACAGATGAATGTGCCTCTTTTTATGAAAATGATGATTTTACTATGCAGTGGTGCATTATTTCTGAAAGTCTTAGATTAGGTGGACATACCAAAGGTCCTCATGGATATGGAGGAATTTGGGGAGGTGAACACTCTTCTTATCACCATAATTTATTAGCCCATCATGATAGCCGGAATCCCCGTTTCGGATTAGGAGCTAAGGTACGTAAGAATGGAGAATGTGATGGTGATTATGTAGATTTTCGCAATAATGTGATCTATAATTGGGGTATGAACAGTTCGTATGGTGGTGAAAGGATGAATATTAATATAGTGAACAATTATTATAAACCTGGTCCTGCAACGGTGACAGGCTCTAAACGTGGACGGATTTTTGCTATAGATGCAACAGAAAATAGGAATGGGGGGTATCTGTGGGGAAAGTATTATATTGATGGTAACGTTGTAGATGGAGGGGCAGATGATAAAAACAGCCAGAAGGCTACAGCTAATAATTGGGAATATGGAGTTTACAATCAATTTTCGAATAATTATAAGAAAGTAGTTACGCAAAAAACTAAAGACTCGATTCGATTGGACAAACCTCATGAATTTGCATCGGTAACAACACATTCTGCTTTCAATGCTTATAAACAAGTGTTGGATTATGCGGGGTGTTCATTGCATCGAGATGATGTGGACGCACGTATTGTGAAGGAAACACGTACGAGAACAGCTGGATATAAAGGTTTGAATGTTCATAATGGGGAAGGAGGTATTTGGAAAAGTGAAGGATATCCGAAACCAGGATTGATAGATAGTCAGGATGATTTGCTCTCGTTAAATACTTCGGAAAATGTTTCCGTATGGCCAGTTCTTTTACAAAGAAGTACCTTGATTGATTCTGATAATGATGGTATGCCTGATGCATGGGAGAGAAAATTCGGATTAAATCCTCATGATGCTTCTGATGGCAATGGAAAAACGATAGATAAATATGGCCAGTATACAAATCTGGAAATGTATATGAATAGTTTGGTGCATGACATTATTGAAAAACAAAATAGCGGTGGAAAGAAGTAATCTGCAAACATCGTATTTAAGAATTATCTTTATCAGGTAAGATACTTTATAGTCAGTTTCACCGGTTTTTATCCGGCATTCATCGGAATTTATACCGGAAATCAACAGAAAAGGCTGTAGAAGCAGTGGGAAATGATGTATCTTTGAACCATTAATCAATTAATAATAGAGACAATGGAAGAGAAACAAAAATTTCCCACTGCTACAGGCTTTTCCGGTAAAATACTGATAGCTTCGCTTTTTATCCTTTCCGGGATTCTGCTGTTTGCCCGTAATATGGGATGGATTACATCTGAAGTCTTCGATATGATCGTGTCCTGGCATTCACTCCTTATTATATTAGGTATATATTCTATGATTCGCCGCCATTTCATCGGTGGAATCATCCTTTTGTTGATAGGTGTGTATTTTTTGATTGGAGGACTTTCATGGTTGCCTGAAAATTCGCAGGCAATGGTATGGCCTATCGCTCTGATAACAGCAGGTGTCTTATTCTTTTTTAAATCCGGCAAGAATAGGCGGGGGCATTGGGCGCATCATCATGCCATGCAACATCGTCAGAAATGGATGAAGATGCATCAGGGACAACCCGGCATGAATTTTGAAAGTGAGCAACAGCAGGCAGAGTCAGTAGATGGTTTTCTACGTGCCGAAAATGTTTGGGGAGCTGCCCGTCACGTAGTGCTTGACGAATTGTTTAAAGGAGCTGTCATTCGCACATCTTTCGGAGGAACGACGATTGATTTGCGCCATACCCATATTGCACCCGGAGAAACATACATAGATTTGGATTGCAGTTGGGGAGGAGTTGAGATATATGTCCCTTCTGACTGGAAAGTCGTGTTTAAATGCAATGCTTTCTTTGGAGGATGTGATGATAAACGTTGGCAGAATGGAAATATAAATAAGGAGAGTGTGTTGGTAATTCGGGGAACACTTTCTTTCGGAGGCTTGGAGGTTAAAGGCTAGCGTATGAAAGCACATCCGATTATAGAATCTCCTTTTCGTTGGATTCCGATGCTGGTGCTGGCATTGATTCTGGTTGTATTCCAAGTAGCTTTAGTCTGTGGATACACTGGAAACGATTATCTTCCCGCTTTGGTAGATGGAATAGTAACGATCGGTTGGTTGGCGGCTATCGCCTATCTGGCATGGTTTGTGGTCGGTCTTGTCTCGTTGTTCCAGACGGATGTAATTATGATTATTGTTGGAAGTCTGCTTTGGCTGGCAGGGAGTTTTATGGTCTGTGACATAATGGTGAGAATTGTAGGAGTGTCCTATGTTCCTTTTGCGCAGACAATCCCTTTCCGGTTATTGTTCGGACTACCGGTTTTAATTGCCATTACTCTATGGTACCGCTTGATAGTCACAAAAGAAGAAGTACAAAACCAGGAACTGGAAAAAGAACTGGCTGTACATCAGGTGAATGTGGCTGAACAGCAGGAAGAATCACCCATTGAATGGATAGATCGTATTACAGTGAAAGACGGCTCCCGGATTCATTTGGTGAAGGCAGACGAAATGATTTACATACAAGCATGTGGAGATTATGTGATGCTGATAACCCCCACAGGCGAATACCTGAAAGAGCAGACCATGAAGTATTTTGAAACTCATCTCTCTCCGGATACATTTGTTCGGGTGCATCGTTCTACGATTGTGAATGTTACGCAGATTTCCCGGGTCGAGCTTTTCGGAAAAGAAACCTATCAGTTACTATTGAAGAATGGAGTGAAACTTCGGGTTAGCCTTTCCGGTTACCGGTTGCTGAAAGAACGATTGGGGATATAAAATTTGGTCATTTTGATCGTAAAAACTAATTTATCCCCATTATTGGTCAAAAAATGAATATAGATATGAAAGGCTTCCACTACTTTTGTTTCATTATCTAATAATTATGAATGTGGAAATGAAAAGAAAATTAGTTTATGGTTGTCTGCTGATAATGGTTGCGGTAGGAATGATGTCCTTTTCTTATGATATGACCGGAGAGCAGGAGGCAAATGTTCAGGAAGATAAAGTTGTGGCTTTCCCCGGTGCTGAAGGACACGGCAGATATACGACAGGCGGGCGTGGAGGAAAGGTATATCATGTGACTTCTTTGGAAGACGATGGTTCACAGGGAACTTTGCGTTGGGCTTTGAAACAAAATGGACCTAAAACCATTGTTTTTGATGTGGCAGGTACCATCCGGTTGAAATCGGAGTTGAGAACAGGCAAAGACAATCTGACCATTGCAGGACAGACTTCTCCCGGTGGCATTTGTCTGGCTGATTATGGCTTTTCCATTAATTCTAATAATGTAATCATCCGTTTTCTTCGTTTCCGTCCCGGAGAGGCAAGTGGAAAAGAACCCGATGGGCTGGGCGGCTGTGATAAGAAAGATATTATGGTAGATCATTGCTCTATCAGTTGGAGTGTGGATGAATGTCTTTCTGTTTATGGAATGGAAAACTCTACGGTGCAATGGTGTATTGCGTCTGAAGCATTAAGAAAGGCAACTCATGTAAAAGGAGCGCATGGATATGGAGGTAATTGGGGAGGACATAAAGCTTCCTACCATCATAATTTGATTGCCCATTGTGAAAGCCGGGTACCGCGTCTGGGACCTCGTCCTTCCACACTGGCTCTTGGCGAATGTGTTGATATTCGCAATAATGTTTTTTATAACTGGGCCGGAAACGGTTGCTATGGCGGAGAAGACCAGCACGTCAATATTGTCAATAACTACTATAAACCCGGACCGGCAACCAAACAAGCCTCCAAACAGGTGCAATATCGCATTGCCAAAGTAGGAGTTTATCCAAAATCTTATGTCTACGTTGAGGGAGAACCCAAAAAGAACCTGGCTTTTCAACCTTACCTGCAGAAATGGGGAACTTTCTATATCGATGGGAATAAGATAGAAGGTAATAACAAAGTGACTGCCGATAACTGGACGGATGGAATCTATGCCCAACTGAAAAATGATGCAAAAGTAGATTTCCTGTGGACGGAAGAAGCCAAAGAAGCGATTCGCCTGAAAGAACCTCTTGATTTTGGAGTAATCACCACCTATTCGGCTGATAAGGCTTATGAACAAGTGATGAATTTTGCAGGTTGCAGCAATTATCGGGATGAAGTAGACAAACGTATCATCTCTGATACCCGAAAGGGAAAGGCGACTTTCACTGGAGAAGGAAACAAACCCGGATTTATCAATAGCCCCAAGGATACAGGTGATTCTCCTTGGCCGGAACTATCAATAGCAGGTTTTTCGGCACCGGTAGATTCGGACGGTGACGGTATGCCTGACGAGTGGGAAATAAAAAACGGACTTGATCTGAATAATCCTGCAGATGGGAATACAAAAACGAAAGATCCGAATGGACAATATACGAATCTTGAGGTATATTTGAATAGTTTGGTGCAAAATATAGTCAACGCACAGAACAAATAGGTAATCAGCAACTCTCCGTTCAATGCGGTGAATTTAGATGATATGCCCTTCAGGTGTTTGATGATAACACTTGAAGGGCATATCGTTTGGATACATGGCTACACTGGAGGGGTACTTTTTTGCCCCAGTCCGTTTTTTACTCCTTTTCTACTAAATCTTACTCTATCTTCTCTTGCTTAATTCTCAATTTTGCACTGGTGAAAGAACAAAGAATTCACTCTAGCGAAAAACATCATTAATATACAATGAAAATCTAAATAAATGGGAAACATGAAGTCAGCACTTATAATAGCCAATCCTCCTTAGGCTTGCATCTGCCTTTTACAGAAAAAGGGCATAGAATTTTTATTCTTTTAATAATTGTATATCTTTAAATTATATATAAACTAATATTTATGAAACATCTAGCAAGTTTATTTCTTCTGTCATTTCTGCTTTGCTGTTCTTGTTCACAGCAAATGGATGATGAATGGAAACCGAATGAACAACTTCCCAATGTGCCCGAAACCCATCCGGTCGGCGTTTCTTTCAGTAGGGCTAGTCTTGAAACTTTTGCCGAACATGGAATTACAGAGGTCGGTGTTTATGTGTACCTGCAAGATTCCATGGTGTATGGTAAAAATCTCCCTTTAAATGATGGATCTTTAAAAGTAGACCTTCCTTTAGGAGAAAATCTGCAAACCTTTATTGTGGCAAATGCCGATTACCTGGTAGATACAGATAGTCTTTCCAAAGTGGTGGTTTATCAGGATGCTTACGCTCAAAAACCGGTTTATATTTCGGAAGTGGTAGGTTTTACTTCAGATAACTCGGTCAGTTCGCTGAATGTAGAGTTGAAGCGTTTGGTAGGACAAGCCGTCTTCCAGCCGAAAGAGACGGAAGAAGAATTGAATGCAATCACCCGTTTTGACCAGTTGAATGTTACTTTTACGAATGTAGCAATAGGCTATAAAGTAAAAAGTAAAGAATGTATTACAAAAAATGTAACCATCTCCACTAATCTCTCTACCGGCTTTGGCGCTTCGGTTTATTCGTTTCCCACAGTGAATGGAGATTCCAGAACATCTATCGATGTGGTATATCTGAAAGGAGGCGAGGAGGTGAATCGTATTATCAGTCCTCTCGATACTGGCATAGGCTTTGAGTCTTCCAAGCGTTCTACCGTACATATGAAAATAACGGATGAGAATTACCTGGATGAGCCGTGGCCTTCGGTACGCACGGTCATGTATAAGAGTACATCCACTCAACCGTTTACAATAGAAGTTTCAGAATTTTAAAAACAGGAGTTATATGAGAAATATATTCTATTCACTGACAGGACTCATACTTCTGTTGGGAATAACAGCTTGTTCGGAAGAAGAACGATACGCTACCTCGGTAGTAAAAGAGATACAATTGTTTCTGGATGACCAGCCATGGGCTGTGAACACTGGTGCATCTAACAAACCTCTGTTTATCTATACGGCTGATGGTGAGTATGTAGCCAATTATTCGTCGCTTTATCGTTTTCAGTTGCCCAATGGAAGTTATAACATAATTTCCACTACACAATCCGATTCTATTCCCAGCCCGAGGAATCTGAATGACATTGTGATACATCAGGATCCGACTGCTAAAACAAAATATGCCATTTCGGCACCGGTGACGTATAAATCCCCGTTCGACGAACCACTAAGTGTGCGTATGTACAATCGTACAGGTGTGCTTCGTCTAAAGGCTACCGATCGTAAATCGGATAAGAGCTATTCGAAATTGCGTGCAGTTGTTTCTTCACCTATTTCGGGCTATAAACTTTCGGATGCGACTTTTGTAAAAGCTCCGATAGACGTACAACGTGAGAAGGAAACGACTACTGGCGGAGTGAATTACACCGATGACTTTGTCTTGTTTCAAACTCAAAGTGAAGGCGAACAAGTATCCGTGCGTATCGACTATTTGGATAAAAACAATACAGTGGTTCAATCTAAAGCTATTGATGGAGCATTTTCCATCTTGCCCGACGATACAGTGCAAGTGGCATTTGCGTTGAACAACGTAGACGAACCGGTCATACAAGATTACACGGTAACGATTGCTTCGGAAGGCTGGAACGAAGAAGACATTCATCCGGAAGCCCCGATGAGAATTCCTGACGGATACAGATATGTAAGTCCGGAAGAGAATCTTGAATCAATCTGTAAATCAATGCTGGCGGATGCTTCTGTGGATGAGGTGAAACTTTTCCTGAAAGCAGGTGCTACCTATAAATTAGGTACACAGACCGAAATACCGAAGGCTCTCTACATCATGGGACAGGCACCGGGTGATGGTGAAGAATTGGCATTTATGGAAATGGGCAACATGAGTATCAACTGCCCTGATGCCATTATTGAAGCCTTCCACTTCGAAAACCTGAAGATAAAAGTGACGACTTCCGACTTCTTTAAGTTTAAGAACCAGTCTTTCCATGTATCTACTATTTCATGGAAGAATTGTGAGATAAGCGACTTGGGACGTACAATGTGGTATCAAGAAGTGGATGCCCCCCGGAAGCAGGTGGTTGATAATATTGTGATTGAAAATTGTCGGTTCTTCGGCTTGAATTCTAATAAGAGCGGTATGTTCGGTCTTTCTACCAAACAAGATGCTCCGGTGCATAACTTCGTGTTCAGAAATTCCACGTTCCATGCCAATGATTTGTCAAGAGCTTTGATAACCGGTTTGGGCAGTATGACAGGCGAATTGAATGTGACAATAGAGAATTGTACATTTGTGAGTATGGCTCCTGCTGCAATGACCTTCTTCGACTTAAATCCGAAGAATACCTCTTCATTCCACTTGGTTGTCCGTAATAATCTCTTTAGTGGTGTTTGTGAAGCCGGACAGGGAACTTGGTTCACTACAAGAAACGTCACAAGCAAGACTTTCGAGAATAACTATCGCACCAATGGCTTTGTCGTGGCTAATTGGGGAGTCGATGCTGCTGAGATACCGGTAGAAACAACTCTCCCGATGGAAACACTCTTCAAAGATGTGGCTGGTAGAGACTTCACGATCACCGATAAAAACTCCGAAGTATATACCAACGGAATCGGTGACCCGCATTGGATTAAATAATCAATAGAGTATTAACAATATAAAGATATAAAACATGAGATATTTTTTATTCATATTGTTGGCCGGATTGTTGAGCGCATGTAGTTCGGATGACGAATCCAATGCGGCTGCGACAGCTGCCAAACTGGAAGTGTCGAAGAATGAGGTGAAATTGAGCAATGTGGACGGTTCGTTTACAATCAACGTAACGGCTACCTCTGCATGGACTGCCGAAGTGACCTCGACAGACGGCTGGTTGAGTATATCAAAGAACTCCGGGGAGGGAAATGGTGATCTCCGCTTGTTTTTCACCAAGAATACAGAGGGGCCTAAACGTACAGGGACAGTAAAAGTGTCCATGTCGGGCGCAGGTTCTACATTGGAACAGGAGATTAGCGTAGAGCAATTGGGGGCCGATCCTGATATATTGTTCGATTGTTCATCCGACCCTTTGTCATTCAGAGAAGGTACATTTACCTGCAAGGTAGTGGCAAATGTGGAATGGGAACTGGAGATAGCAGAAGAATACAACTGGATTAAGTGGCAGGAAACAACTCCTAGAACTCGCAGTTTTGTGACAGACGAAGTAACATTTGCTGTGGATGCCAATACGAACAAAACCAGAACAGCTGTCCTTGTTTTCAAATCCATAGGAGACTACACCTTGCAACGCGTTCTGAAAGTGACACAAGACGGTGTAAGCGGTGCGGTGACTATAGAGCAGGATGAGTATATCATTCCTTATAAATGTCGTACGTTGGTTATCTCGGCTCCGCAAGGAGAAAATCCGGTAGATTACGATGCTGTAATATCCGAGAGTTGGATTACGCAGGATAAGAAAAACTCTACTGCCAATGAAGTCGTATTGAATATCGAAGATAATGAAACAGTCTTCCCACGTACGGCAACGGTAGAAATGTTGGATAAAGTAATTACCATCTTCCAATATGGTAAACCCGATACAAGCATCGGTGACGATCATTCTACTTCTATATTGGCCTTCCCGGGTGCCGAAGGTGGCGGCCGTTTTACTAGCGGTGGCCGTGGGGGAGAAATCTATCGGGTGACAACGCTGGCAGATTATAACAAAAACGAAACTCCTATTGAGGGCAGTTTGCGCTACGGAATTGAAAAGTCCAATCAACCGCGTACCATCATCTTTGATGTATCCGGCATCATCGAATTGAAAAGAGGATTGTATCTGAATGAATTTCCTAATTTGAGTATCATCGGTCAGACTGCACCGGGGGACGGTATCACACTGAAGAATTACAACTTCACCTTTAATCTTTCTAAAGACCCGGCTATAGGTGCAGGCTCCAGCCTGAATGCTATTGTTCGTTTCTTGCGTTGCCGTCCGGGCGATCAGTTTGCCGATTATGGAGAAGATGCTATTGGCGGACGTTATTTCAAAGATGCCATTATCGATCACATTACAGCCGGATGGAGCGTGGATGAGACACTGACTTTCTATGGCGTACAGAACTTTACGGCACAATGGTGCATTGCTTCTGAAAGTATGAACTTGTCTAATCATGCTAAGGGTGCACATGGATATGGCGCTATGTTTAGTGGCGACAATGCTTCGTTCCACCACATGCTGTTAGCGCATCACGGTAGCCGCTGTCCGCGTATCTCCGATTTGTCAGCTCCCGGTACACAGGAATCTTATGACTTTACCGGATATTTTGATGTACGCAATAACGTTTATTACAACTGGAGTGGAAGAGGACAGGGCAGTTATGGCGGAAAGTATGCTACTTTTAATCTAACCAATTGCTATTATAAGCCGGGACCCGCTACCGGAACAAACAATCGTTCTTACCGTATCCTGTCAAGTGATCCTACTGCCAGAGCTTACATCAATGGCAACTATGTATTGGGTAATACCAGTGTTACGGCTGATAACTGGACAGAGGGTGTTTGGGGACAATTTGACTCCTCATTGGGTACGGTTCCTGAAGCGGAAAAGCAAGCGATGAAGATGGCAGATTATCAACCTTATAGCAAACTGACCAATCATACGGCTGAACAGGCTTACGATAGAGTGCTCGAATATGCCGGAGCTTCTTTGCGCAGAGATGTGATAGACCAGCGTGTGGTTCGTGAAGTGAAGAATGGTACTTACACCTATATAGGTTCCAAGCCCGAAGAAGATGGTAAAGCCAAACAACCGGGTATCATTGATACGGTATCAGATACTGAAGGTTACATTGATGTGAAATCATTGAAACCCTGGCCCGATACGGATGGTGACGGTATTCCTGATATTTGGGAAGAAGCTTACGGGCTGGATCCTAACGATCCGAGTGATGCACAAAAGATCAGCTCGTCGGTTGACCCTAACGGACGCTATCCGAACATCGAAGTTTATTTCCACAACCTGGTTCAGCATATCATTTACTATCAGAACCAAGGCGGAATAGTGATGGAAAAGAAATAAGGGTGTGGAGCAAATAAATCTATTTACAATAAAAGCATAGAATGATGAATAAAATAATCATAAACATATTTATCCTGTTGTGGGTAGCGGTGGGCGCTATGGCACAGACTGCTACTGTGACCGGTACGGTGACCGACGACCTGGGACCGGTGATTGGTGCCACAGTAACGGTGCAAGGCACTTCAATCGGTGCCACGACTGATTTGGACGGTAAATTTACATTGACTGGCGTGCCCAATGTAGCCAAGGCAGTGTTAATAGTTCGCTATGTAGGTATGGAAGAAGCAAAAGAACCGTTGAAAGGACGTACCTCGAACATTAATATCCACATGAAAGAAGCTGTCGGAATGTTGGACGACGTAGTCGTAATCGGCTATGGAACGCAGAAAAGAGGTAACCTGACCGGTTCTATCGCCAGCGTATCCGGCAAGATATTGGAAAAAGTACAGACCACTTCTGCTGCTGAAGCCATCGTCGGTAAGCTGCCGGGCGTACAGGTAACAGCTGTGGACGGTTCGCCGGATGCTGAAATCAAGATTCTGGTGCGTGGTGGCGGTTCTATCACACAGGATAATAGTCCTCTTATTATATTGGACGGATTTGAAGTGAACAGCCTGAATGATGTTCCTCCTACTGATATTGAATCTATCGAGGTGTTGAAAGATGCAGCCTCTACGGCCATCTATGGTGCACGTGGTGCGAACGGCGTTATTTTGGTGACAACCAAACGTCCTGTTGAAGGACGGGTTGTCATTAGTCTGAACACTTATGTGCAGACTAAAGAGCTTTCTAACAAGCTGGATGTGATGGATCCTTACGAATTTGTATTGATGCAATATGAAAATGCGCGTCAGAAAAGTTCTAATCCAACAGCTTTCAATAATAAGTATGGACATGCTTACGAACATTATATCTATCAAGGGAATGCCGGAAAAGATTGGCAGGACGAGGTGTTCGGTTCCAATCCGGTGGCTAAATATGTAGACCTTAGTGTGAATGGTGGTACGGAGAAAGCCAAATATAAACTATCTTTTATCCATCAGGACCAACCAAGTGTGATGGTAGGTAACGGACTGAAACAAAATAATATGAATGCTTCTTTCAACTTCCAACCTTTTAAATTCCTAACATTGGAATACCGCACGCGTTTGTTGCATAAGGAAGTGGACGGATCCGGTACGGAAGGCGTTAGTTTGTTGTCTGCTTTGCGTGAAAAACCTACTAAGGGGCTGGATGAATATATGAAACTTCCCGAAGACGATACGTATTTTGATCCCGATCAACTGGAAGAGGAAACTCTTTTTGATCCCAAAGAAGAATCGAGAATAAATTATAAAAAGAGAATTAATAAGTCTCTCAATACGATGGGAGCCGTGACTTGGGATATAATGAAGGGTATGACCTTTCGCAGTGAATTCGGTTTCGAGAATAACTCTGAAGAGCAACGTCGTTTTTGGGGCATGGAGACTGGCAATGCCCGTAACAATAACAATCAACCGATGGCGGAATGGAGTATGAAACAAGGTACTAAATGGCAGCTGACCAATGTGTGGAACTACAACTTTATGTTGGAGGATGTGCATGATATTCGTCTGATGCTAGGACAAGAAATTAAGCACAATCAGACTACTACCAAAACTTATTCTACCCGTTATTTCCCGGAAAATATCACGGCAGAAGATGTTTTTGATAACTTGTCACTGGGTACTCCTTATCAGAATTCATCGTCAGCAGCATCTCCTTCACGTATTTCATCTTTCTTTGGTCGTATCAACTATGGCTATAATGATAAATACCTTGCTACAGTAACGCTGCGTGCCGATGGCTCTTCTAAGTTTGCCAAAGGTAACCGTTGGGGATTCTTCCCGGCAGGAGCGTTGGCATGGCGTATCTCTAACGAAGACTTTTTGAAAGATAATCAGATTGTATCCAACTTAAAGTTGAGAGTAAGTTACGGTACTTCCGGTAATGACCGTATCGATGCCGATCTTTATCAGAAATTGTATGGTGTAAGCAGTTCCCGTCCTGCCGGCTGGGGAGAAAACAGTCACTATTATTACAATTTTTATAACTCTAGATATGTCTACAATCCTGATGTGAGATGGGAAACTACTATCACACGTAACATTGGTTTTGACTTCGGCTTCTTCAAAGAACGCATTAGCGGTACTGTTGATGTTTACTGGAATACGGTGAAAGACTTGTTAGTACCTTCGGATATCCCCGGTTATACAGGTTACACAAAGCTGATGACCAATGTGGGACAGACATCCAATCGGGGTATAGAACTTCAACTGAATGCTTGGCTGGTAGAGACGAAAGACTTTTCACTGAATGCTACCGTTAATATCGGTCATAATAAAAACAAGATTGACAAGCTGGCAAGTGGTGAAAAAGAATGGATTCTCACTTCGGGCTGGCGAAATGATGTGGTGAACTCGGATGATTATCGTGCCTATGTGGGTGGTACCAGTGGTTTGATTTATGGTTATGTGAATGATGGATTCTATACCGTAGCCGATTTTGAATCCTTCGACTCTAAATCCAGAACATGGAAACTGAAAGACGGTGTGGTAGACTCAAGTCCATTGTCCGACACTCCGCGTCCCGGTAATGCCAAGTTCAAGAAACTCACTCCGGTAGATCCCAACAGCACCAATCCTTATCAGTTGACAGAAGCCGACCGTACTGTTATTGGTAATACCACTCCGAAGTTCTCGGGAGGTTTTGGCTTGAATGCTACTTATAAAGGATTTGACATGAGTATGTTCTTCAACTTTATGTATGATTTTGATGTACTGAATGCCAACAAAATCATGCTGACCACATGGGCGGACAATAAAGAGAACAACTTCCTGATGGACATTGCTTCGGATAAACGCTGGCGTAACTTCGACGACATGGGGAATGAGATCCGTTACAGTCCGGAAATACTGGCAGAATTCAATAAGAATGCTACCATGTGGAATCCCACTTCCATCGGACGCCCCATCTGTATGTCGTATGCCGTGGAAGACGGTTCGTTCCTGCGTCTTAATTCAGCTACCCTCGGTTACACCTTACCAAGTGTGTGGACGAAGAAAGTAGGTTTGAGTAAGGTACGTTTCTACGTATCGGGCAATAATCTGTTTACCCTCACCGGATATAGTGGTTATGATCCGGAGGTGAACATCGCTACCGGTTTGACACCCAATATTGATTATGACCGTTATCCGCGTAGCCGCACCTATACATTTGGCGCACAGTTGACTTTTTAATTGAAATCTATAAAATGAAAGAACAATGAATAAGAAACTAATATACTCGCTCATTGCCGGAACTCTGTTCACTTTGACGTCTTGCAATGATTTTCTTGATGTACAGCCCGCCTCCGGCTTTACTCCCGAGTACATATTTTCCAGCGAATCGGAGATGAAAGCATTGATGACCCGCATCTACTCTTCCATGACGGAAGACGGGTTATACGGAAGTAACCTTGCCAGCGGTTTGAATACGAATACCGATGTGGAGATGAGTTCGTTCAAGAACAACACTGTCAGTACCAATGGCTCGGATATCGGCTGTTTTGATTCCCGTCCCACTTGGTCGGTGTTGAACTCAACTTGGAATAATCTCTATTATGCTATCAATTATGCCAACGACTTTTTGCAGGCTGTGCAGGAGTCACCGTTGTTTTCTGATAAAGTAGCAGGTGATACTCCCTCCGAAATACAACAGATGTATGGAGAAGTGAAAACACTTCGTGCCATGCTCTATCTGGACTTGATCCGTACATGGGGAGATGTTGTGTTTGTTACCAAACCAACGGAAGCGACCGATGATTTCTTCAGCCTGGGTACTACCGACCGCAATGTCATTCTGGAATATTTGATCGACGACTTGATAGCTGTAGAACCGATGATGAAATATGCAGTCGATTTGGATTACGGCGTAGAACGTGCTTCACGCGAATATTGCCAAGCGCTTATCGGACAGTTGGCTCTTTATCGCGGTGGTTGGACTCTTCGTGCCGACAAAGAGGATGTGACTCACGTAGGTTACATGGAACGTGGCGATAACTTTGAGCATTATTATGAAATTGCCGTCACTTATCTGGGAAAGGTAATCAAGGAAAGCAAACACGACCTTACTCAAAGTTTTGAAAACTTGTGGATGAATGAATGTAACTGGAAGACTGCCAACAACGATGATGTCATATTCGCTGTTCCGATGCTGAAAAGTGTCACCAGCCGTTATGGTTATAACATCGGTGTTACCATTGCGGAAGGTAAGCACTCATACGGCAGTGCCCGCAACTATGTGACTTTCTGCGGTACTTACGTTTATTCGTTTGATAAAGATGATTTGCGTCGTGACATGACTTGTGTACCTTATAAATATGATAAAGACCTGAATCAGGAAATTGATATGGGAGTGACCGGTATGGGTGTTGGTAAATGGTCCAAACTCTATATGCAGTCTCCGCTGGGTGCTTCCAGTGGTTCCAATACCGGTATCAACAGCGTACGTATGCGTTTTGCAGATGTACTGTTGATGTATGCAGAAGCAGTGAACGAAATCTACGGACCGCGTGACGATGCCAAAGAAGCACTGAAGCGTGTTCGCCGTCGCGCTTTCGATGCGGCTCAATGGACGGATAAAGTAGAAAGTTATGTAGAGAGCCTGACTAATGAAGCAGATTTCTTCCAAGCTGTCATGGATGAGCGTAAATGGGAGTTTGGCGGTGAAGGTATTCGTAAATACGATCTTGCACGTTGGAATAAGTACGGTGAAGTCATCTATAATCTTTATAATGAAATGACTAATTGGGGACTGGTAGCTAACGGGGCTTACGTACCGGGCATTGAGAAAGTACCGTCTAATATCTATTACAAACAAGTAACGGATCCCGAACATCCCGACCGGAAGGTCTTGGATATTGTAGGTATTGACGAATATGGTCCGGGTGTGGGTCGTCCTGCCGGTTACACGGTATTGGAGTATGCGTTGGGATGGAGAGTGTTGAACAAAGAAACACAGCTTTATGAAACGTTGGATGCTATTTCATGGAGTTTCCGTGGATTTATCAACAAGAACAACGATCAATTAGTGAAACCTACCGATCCTGTGAGATACTTGTGTCCTTATCCTGCAAAGGTTATAACAGACCATCGCGGATTGATTCGGAACTATTATGGATACTAATCAGTAAAAAAGACAAACGTTATGATAAAGTTATTACGAAAACTTGCAACGGCTATGCTGCCCGCACTCCTTTGCGGCACCCTGTTCATAGGCTGCGAGGCAGATGATAAATATACGAAAGTGGACGACCTGTTCCAGCCCCGGTTTGTATTGGAGAAACCGGAGGTGAAAGCAAACTCTGTGACATTGGTATGGTATAAAGTGAACGATGCTACCTCTTATACGGTACAACTACATCAGGATCAATATTACACCAGCTTGTTTATGGAGATAGAAACCACTGAACCTTATGTGTTTATTGATGATATTCCTTACGGGACAACTTTCTATATTCGTGTACGCAGCAATGCTGCCAAAACGATCAACAATTCGCAATGGAGCTACGTCAGTGCTTCTACTGAAGCTCGTCCGGAGTATGCCAAGATGGTGGAAGATGTATCTAAAACCGAGATTACGGAATCATCTGCTATCATTCGCTGGAAGAAAGACAACAAACAAAATCCGGTAGATAGCATAAGCATTATGCCTATGATGGATACGACTCTGCCGGGCGTTAGCCGCTATCTGACCATTGAAGAGATGATGCAGGGATATGCTGAAGTGGACGGATTGACGAAGAATACATTATACGCAGTCAACCTGTATGATACTAGTAAACCTCGTAAATATGACAAACCTTACAATCAAGTGACGTTCCGTACGGCTGGTCCGTCGGCCATGTCTATACAAGTTGGCTTGGAAGATGATTTATCTGCCATGTTATCGGACAACGATGTCGATCCTGAAGTGCCCGAAGGTACGGAATACTACTTGCCGGCAGGTTCTTCCTACCGTGTTACTCCGTTCTCTTTGATGAAAGGTTTCCGCTTGGCGGGCAGTCGTGACGGCGTTAAACCTGTTGTTGTCCTCGAAGGCAGTTGGAGCATTGCAGAAGGTTCTTATCTTTCCAGCTTAGAGTTTGATAATATCGAATTCCGTCATGAAGCAAACAATAATTACTTTATGAATACCAGCAAGGCATACACAATAGAGAATGTCAGCTTTGTAAATTGCGACTTTATAAGTCTTCGTCGTGGTTTCTGGCGTCATCAGTCAGCTAATGCCAAGTACATTATGAATCTGGAAATGGAAGGATGCCGTTTCGAAGGTTGCGGATGGCAAACAAGTGCGTATGGTACATTTAATCTTCAGTCTTTCGATAAAGATAACGGAGTGTCTTATGACCAGGTAGACCGTGCTATCTTCCGCAACTGTACGTTTAGCAACGACAATGATGGTACTAATGGCTATGGCTGGGGTAACCTTTTCTATGCGCCTTATATGGATAAACCGATCGAACTGGAATATAAGAATGTGACTATCTACAATTATAGCCGTAACCAACGTCTGATTAACATTGAATCTGCCGTAGGTTCCAAATTGGTAATGCAGGGCATCCTGTTGGCATCTCCTTGCGGTGATTTGTATGCTATCGGCGCTAATACCACCACCACATTCTCCGACAACTATACCACAGCAGATTATGCATTGGGCGGCAGCAAGATGAACGCGACAGACCTTGAGATTACAGCAGACAAACTGTTTGCCGATCCGGTTAATGGAGACTTGACGATTAAGGATACTTCTTCTCCGATCGTAAGCAGTCGTGCCGGTGATACTCGTTGGTTACCTTAAATTAGAGTGGAGAGTATGAATTTACATGATTAGGAATAAAATTAAAATAGAATATTATGAAGCTGAAACATTTATTTTTCTTTGCGGTTGCCGGAACATTGGCAGTAGCTTGTAGTGAAGTTAATGAAAATTCTCTTACTGATGGCGATGGTCAAAGAATGCTTCGCACGATCAGTTCGGGTAACGACCGTTTTTCTACACGATTGAATAGCGAAACCAGTGAATGGGAGAGCGGTGATGCTATCGGTATATATATGTTCGATACAGAAGATAAGAATGTATTGAACGATGCCCTTAACGTGAAATATACTACGATTGGTGAGGGACTGACGGTGAATTTCTCGTCCGACCCCGGAATAGCAATCTATGATATGCCTACAAATTTCGTAGCCTATTATCCGCATGCCACATCTGCGGATGTTATTGATGCTACGGCAGCACTTTATAAAGTAGATATAAGCGATCAGTCTAACGGTATCTCTGCCCACGATTTAATGTGGGCAAAGGCTGCCAACCAGTCAACGGAATCATTGTTGGCAGGAGGATTGGCGTTCACTTTCCATCATCAGTTAGTGCTTTTGCGTGTCAACATTACGAATGAAAATGTGTCGAATGTAACAAGTGTTACGGTAGGGGGGATAAACACTACGGCTACTTTTAATCTGATAGACGGTACATTAAATAATATAGGTACACAGAAATCCGTGGCTTTGCAGAAAAAGGATAATAAGTCTTTCATTGGTATTATGTTGCCTACTGAAGAGTTGAAAAATAAGTTGTCGCTTACTATTCTGGCAGATGGTGGCAAATATCGGTATACAGTGCCCGAAACCAGCAAGATTGATAAATTTGTAGCAGGCAATGAATATACGTTCGATATCACTGTCGGAAAAGAAACGAGCGGAGAAGTGGGTGGCGGCTCCGGTAGTAACACACCTTGGGGTGATGGCGGAAACGAAGAAGGTAATGGCGATAAAGTATCTGAAAATGAAGCTATACCTGCCGACTATGCACAGAAAGCGATTACTGCGGAGACTGACTTATCTACGGTATTGTCCGGTGCTTCCGGTAAGGCTGCGTTAGTGTTCGCTGCCAATGCAGACGGCTATACCTTTAGCGATGTAATGGTGGTGCCCGAAGCTGTCACCGAGTTGCTGTTGATTGGAGACACCGAAGAACAAGTGAAAGTCAACCTGAAACAGATACAGTATACCGGACTTCAAAAAATTGCATTGAACAATTTGGATATAACAGGCGATAACTCAACTGCTTTGCTGACAAACAGTGAAACTGCCCAACTTGCTACTGATGCCGTTGTAGACTTCAAGAAATGTAATTTCACTAATATGAAAACGGTTTGTGACTGGTCAACCGGAGATAATGGGGCACAAAATGTACTTTCTGCCGTACTTATCGACGACTGCCAATTTGTAAACATGCAAAGTGTTTTCAACTATTATGGTTCTAAAGCAATCACTATCACCAACTCTACCATTTATAAAATGACAGAACGTGCCATTTATGTGAAAGATGCCAACAGCGTGGTTATCACGGTGGAAAACTGTACATTGGCAGATTTGGCTAAGACTCCTTTTGAAAGTAGATATGGTAATGGTAATTTGTACTATAAGAATAATATTTCAGCCTGCTTCGTGACGAGTAATCCTAATATCGGTTATAAAATGGATGTACGGGAGTTCTCCGGTAACTATGCAGCTGCTGCTACCGAAGCCGGACAATTAGCAGTGCTCAATGTACACGGAAAAGCAATTGATACCAACACTTTCCCGAATGCCTGGACAGATACATCCAAGACTGTTGCCGAACTTTTCGAAAACGCAGCAAACGGCAACTTCAAACTGAAAATGGATGCTCAAGTAGGTGATCCGCGTTGGTATAAGAATGCCCAATAGCCGTTGAATTATTTTTGTAGAACTGATTAAACAATACAGTTATGAAATTATTTCATTCATTAATATATCCCTTGTTAGGCGGTTTGCTTTGCCTCTCTTGTTCGGATGACGAGCAAGATACGGGCACGAAACAACCTGCTACTACGGGAGAGGTTACCTTCGGTGTAGACCTCACAGGTTTCTCAACCCGCGTCACCCAAGACGGTTCGTCGTGGAATAATGGGGACAAGATTGGAGCATACGTGCTGGATATGAAAACCCTTGAGCCTGCCACAGAGGCAGCTAATGTACCTTATGTTTGTTCGGAAGAGGGTGCATCGGTTTCTTTCGCTTCTACCACACCGCTCAAAGTGCAAAATGACGGAACACCGGTGAAGTTTGTGGCATACTATCCATACAATGCCGATATACGCAATTTCAACTATCCCGTGCAATTGGCAGCTCAAGAAAGAGGGAGTACCGCTTGTGACTTACTGTATGCTGCCACGAACGAGGAATATATTTATGCCCCGGAGAACGAACCTCATATCGCACTCAACTTTAGCCATCGTTTGGCTAAAGTGATTCTGAAATTTGTGGATTTGGAAAAGAATCCGTTGGAAGTCAGCGATGTACGGATTGAAGGGATGCAAACTGAAGCCTCGTTCAACGTACAGACTGATGTACTGACGGTTGACGAAAGCTCTGTTGCTACAATCACCCCTTATCACAATGCAACAACGGGATTCTACGAGGCTATTATTCTTCCTTCGGCGTTGAAGGATAGCTATAAGGTGTCTTTTGTATTGGACGATAGAGAGACGGAGTGGATATTTACCAATCTGGACATTGCGCTGCCGCAGTTCCACAAAGGTTACAGCTACACCTTTGCACTCTACATAGACGATAGCGGCTTTGTAGAAATGGGACGTCTCGAAAATGTGGATGGCGGAAACTCATCGGCTCCCTGGGAAGACGGAAGCAGTGAGGATGGTACAGCCGAAGGTGACAAGACTCCTGTATCAGGATATGCCTTCACACCTGCCGACGGCACGCAGCAAGCACTTGCGGACACCGAACTGAAAATAGCATTTGAAGGCACTGCACCCGAACTTGGCACGAGTGGTTGTATCCGTATCTATCGTATGAGCGACCATAAACTGGTAGACGAAATCAATATGGCAGAACGCAGACAGTCTATCGTGGACGGCGTTACCAAACTGAATACATGGATGGATATTATCGGTGTCACGCCTACGGGTTCTTCCGTCAGTCGCCGTATCGTCAACTACTATCCGGCAAGAGTGGAGGGTAACAACTTCATCATCAAGCCTCATCAACAACGTTTGCAGTATGATACCGAATACTATGTAACCATCGAACAGACCGCTGTGAAGCAAACAGACTTCAAGGGAGTATATGGTCGTGCATGGACATTCAAAACCAAGTCTGCGCCAGTCGTGACCGGACCGAACTATGAGGTGAAGATCAGTCATACCGACCCCAATGCCGACTTTTATACTTTGCAAGGTGCCATCGACTTCTGTGCCACACAGGTCGGTTTGGATGCACCCAAGACTTTCCGGATGGATGATGGTATCTATCAGGAGATTATTTACCTGCGCGATCAAAGCAATATCACGGTAAAAGGAAATACCAGTGATAATACCGCTGTCAATATCCAATATGATAACAGTAATGATATTAACGGTGGTATAGGTGGTGGAACCAATATCGATCAGTTTGCTTCGGCAGGCACTATTGTACCTTCTTCCGGAGGGCGTTCGGTGGTGATATTGGATGGCAACAGTGATAAAATCCGCTTTGAAAATGTGACGATAGAGAATGCTTACGGTTGGACGCTGGGCAAAAATGGCCAGGCCGAGGCGCTCTATATTAACAACAAATCGGCAGCTTTCATCAATTGCCGTGTTTTGAGTTTCCAGGATACTTTGCTTCCGGGTGGCGGTTACAACTGGTTCAAAAATTGTTTCATAGCCGGAGCAACCGATTTTATTTGGGGTTCGGGTAAGGTCGTACTGTTTGAAGATTGCCAGCTCCATGCACCTACCGGCACACGTGCCGTAATGCAAGCTCGGGTCAAGGCGGGTTACTTGGGATATGTATTCCTGAACAGTCGTTTCACGGTAGGCGAAGGCGTTACTAACTCTACTTTGATTTATCAGTTCGAGCCGGACAACCTGACCTTCTTGAATTGTACGTTTGCCGATGTGTATGGGCCCAACTTTGTAGGCGAGAATAAACCGCTGACTCCGGCTGTGCCTACTGTTTCCACCGGTTGTAAATTATACAACTGCAAGACGGAATCGGGTTCCGATATTTACCAATCCATTCCGGCGGCGGTACGCAATACGATACTGCAATTTAGTAAGGAACAGTATGACCAAAATTTCGGTACGCGTGAAATCATCATGAGTTGGGATGGTTACACCGATGCGGCTTGGTTCAAATAATAAAATATGTAAGGTAAAAAGAGACAATGAGTAGATTGAATCAAATGGCTGGTTTGGCACCGGTCATCTTAGGACTATTTTGTGCTTGTCAGACTACTGCCAAGCAGGTGGATATGGAGACTGACTTGAAGGCGATGTATGCAGACCTTCCTTTCTCCATGCCCACGATAGAGCGTCCCGTCTTCCCCGATTATCAGGTGAATATCTGCGATTTCGGAGCAAAAAGTGATGGTGTGACGCTGAATACGGAGGCTATTAATAATGCGATCAAAGCAGTGCATGATAAGGGAGGTGGCAAAGTAATCATTCCGGAAGGCTTGTGGCTGACAGGACCTATTGTTTTGCAGAGTAACGTCAATTTGCATGCGGAAAAGAATGCGTTGATTGTATTTAGTAGTGATACTTCGTTATATCCGATCATCACCACTTCGTTTGAGGGACTGGATGCCAAACGTTGCCAGTCGCCTATCTCGGCAATGAATGCGGAGAACATAGCCATCACCGGTTATGGCGTTTTTGATGGGGCGGGGGATAGATGGCGTCCTGTGAAGAAGGATAAGATGACGGACAGGCAATGGAAGAATCTGGTGAACTCCGGCGGCAAGGTAGATGAGAACGGAAAGGTGTGGTATCCTAATGAAGGAGCGCTGAAAGCCTCTGTTCTCATGGCCGGCAGCGGAGATAAACGGACTGAAATCACGAGTGAAGAATGGGAAGATATGAAGAGTTGGTTGCGTCCCGTACTGCTAAGTATCGTAAAGAGCAAAAAGATTCTTCTGGAAGGTGTGACCTTCAAAAACTCTCCGAGCTGGTGTCTACATCCCTTGTCGTGCGAATCTTTGATATTGAATGATGTAAAGGTATTCAATCCCTGGTATTCACAAAACGGTGATGCGCTGGATGTGGAATCATGCAAGAATGTATTGATTGCCAACTGTTTCTTTGATGCGGGGGATGATGCTATCTGTCTGAAGTCGGGCAAAGACGAGGATGGCCGCAGAAGGGGCGAACCTTGTGAGAATGTGATTGTGAGAAACAACACTGTTTTGCATGGTCATGGCGGATTCGTGATTGGCAGTGAGATGTCCGGTGGTGTAAAAAACGTGTATGTGTCCGAATGTTCTTTTATCGGTACGGATGTCGGCTTACGGTTTAAAAGTGCCCGTGGACGCGGTGGTGTTGTGGAGAATATTTATATCAATAATATAAATATGATTGATATTCCTAATGATGCCTTGATTGCCGACTTGTATTACGCGGCCAAAAGTGCTCCCGGTGAACCGGTTCCGAGTGTGAGTGAGGAGACGCCTGCTTTCAGAAACATCTATATCTCGGATGTATTTTGCAGGGGAGCAGGACGGGCAGCGTATCTGAACGGACTTCCCGAAATGCCGATTGAGAATATTTCCATCAAGAATATGGTGGTTACAGGTGCTAAAGAGGGTATTGTAGTGAATAAAGTGGCAAAGCTCAACATTGAGAATGTGGAAATTGACACTCCCGATCAATCTATGATACAGATAGAAAATACAACGGATATCACCATTAACGGAAAAGAGTTGGGAACGATTTCGGAGAAGCGGTTACTAACCAAGAATTAACTATACTAGTTGTTTTTATACTGTTTTTATTGTCAATCTGTCAGGACGGCAGTTAAAGATGTGAATTACAATATAATACATGCTGACAATAGAAGCTGATAATAGGCTGACAATAAGAATTGAGTATTCTATTGTCAGCCTGTTTCTTTATTGTTTGGCAAGTAAGGATACAAGTCTGTTCATTCGTACATTATAGTATTGATAGGCTGATGAGGCTGTATCAATATGCCTATATCGTTCATTGATACTCTCATATCATTTATTAATATACCGATATAGTTATGCGGACATCTTGGAATTATTGTTTCAAGGTTTTGATGTAGCTGCATTAATATGCCTGTACAGTTGAGTAAGTATGCCTGTATCGTTTGGTTAGTGTGCCTGTATAGTTGGGCAAAGGTGTCGCTATCTTTACCTTCCCACGGTCGTGGTAATATCTTCTCACGGCTGTGGGAAGATCCTACCACAGCCGTGGAGAGATCTCGTCACGGCCGTGGAGAATTAGCAATATCGGTGCTTTAGGGGAACAATAGCGGCACCCTGGTTGAACAATAACGGTGCCTTAGCGGAATAATGCAGGCTTGGTAAATAAGGGATAATAGCTGCATTGTGTAGTTTTAAACAATAATAGGCTGACAATAAAAGACGGAAATCTTTATTGTCAGCCTATTGTCAGCTTCTATTGTCAGTAGGTAATAGCTTGAAAACAATCACTTTATGAAGCCATATCTCTTGGCCTGACAATAAAAACCATTTTTTATAAATTTTCAATGTAGCCTAAGTTCAACTTAGCCTCAAATTATATATGGAATGGTATTACCTATCGAATCTGAATACTGCACGTTTGCAAGTCATTTTCATTTGAACTGTTTCCGTAAAGTATCTTATATGTTCCGCTTAAAGGACGTATGGTATTGGTCGCTGTATCGAACCATTCGAAAGAATCGTAAGGAAGCTCTATACTGACGTTCTGTGTTTTACCTTTAGCAATGTTGACCCGTTGGAAACCACGAAGAGTTTTTTGTGGACCTCCTTTGTCGTCAGGACGGCAGATATACACTTGCACCACTTCTTCACCGTCTCTCTGGCCGACGTTACTTACCGGGATGGTAAGGATCGCTTTTTCGCCTTTGTTTAATTTCGATTGGTTCAGGGTAGCTTTTCCATAAGAGAAACGGGTATAACTTAAACCGTAGCCGAATGGATAAAGAGGTGTTTCCGTCATAAAACGGTAGGTACGCCCTTTCATCGAATAATCTTCATAATCCGGCAATTGTTGTATGCTTTTATAGAAGGTGATAGGCAGACGTCCGGCAGGATTGTAATCTCCGAAAAGAACATCGGCAACGGCTGTTCCACCTGCCTGTCCGGGATACCATGCTTGTAGAATCGCATCACAACTTTGAGTTTCGGGTACGATAGCCATCGCCGAACCGGAGAAATTAACAAATACCGTTTTCTTTCCATTCTTTTTCAGCAGAGCGAGCACTTCGCGCTGGATGGCGGGCAATTCGATTTCCGTACGGTCGCCACCTTTGAATCCGGGATCAGATACCCGCATCGATTCTCCTTCCAACAGGGGAGAGATACCTCCGGCGAAGATGACTACATCTGCATTTTTCAACTTGTTTAGAACTTCGCGCGCATCCATTGGAGTCTGTTTAGCCAGATCGAAATGAAGTGTAGGGTTGTCTTTTACTTGAATAAAATGCAATTGAATGTCATAACTCTTTCCAGCTTCATAATTGAACGAATACAGGTTGGTGTGATTCTTGATATTGGTTGCTTCCGCTATCTGCTTGCCGTTGAGGAATAAGGTAACTCCTCCATTCGTCATCACGCGGAAAGTGGCGGCGCCGGAATCTGTCGGACGGAAAGTAGAACGATAGATGGCGGTGAAATTCTTCAGTCCCACACCCGGAGCAAATACGGTAGAACCTTCTGCGCTGAAATGGAAAGGAGTAGTCAGACGGTCGGTTGCGGCAATCTTACCTTTATATTCGCGGTTATTCCAATAGGTGGCGCTGAATCCGGCCTTTCCGTCGATGTTGCATTGGTTGAACAAGCTGTGCAGGGTGGTGTCGTTCGTGTATCCGCACACTGGTTCGTAGATGATTTGTGCGTCGGTAAGCTTGGCGCGTATTCCTTCCAGTAAAGTTACGGTGTGTGAAGGGAAACCGTTGTAATTACCCCATTGCATCACCGAGTCGTTGGCGTTGGGCCCGATCACTGCGACTTTCATTTGACGGTTTAATGGAAGGATATTGTTCTTGTTTTGAAGCAATACCAGACTTTCATGCGCCATTTTCAGTGCCAGTTCTTTATGCTTGGGGCAGTCGATAACAGAATAAGGAATGTTACTCCACGGATGAGTCGGATTCATTTCTCCCAGTTCGAAGCGGGCTTTCAGCAATCTTTTGACTGATGTGTTGATTTTTTCTTCCGAAATCAGACCTTTTTTTACGGCATCGGTGATACTTTTGAAGTTACCGCCACATTCGAGGTCTGTTCCGTTTAAAACAGCGTCGGCAGAAGCGTGGGCGGCATCGGGATGCGTTTCATGTTTTTTGCGTTGGAAGAAATCTCCGATTGCTCCGCAGTCGGTTACTACGATTCCCTTGAATCCCCAATCGTTACGGAGAATTTGGGTTAACAGGCGATTGCTGCCACAACAGGGATCGCCCTCAAAACGGTTGTAAGCGCACATCACTTCTTTTACTCCTGCCTTTTGTACCAGTTCTTTGAAAGCTGGAAGGTAAGTTTCCCATAAGTCTCTGGGAGCGATGTTCTCTGCATTGAAGCTGTGGCGGTTCCATTCCGGTCCCGAGTGGACGGCAAAGTGTTTGGCGCAGGCGTGAAGTTTGTCATATTCGGCATCTTCCGGTCCTTGCAGACCTCTGACGACTGCCATTCCCATGCGTCCGCTCAAATAAGGGTCTTCGCCGTATGTTTCCTGTCCCCGTCCCCAGCGAGGGTCGCGGAATATATTGACGTTGGGAGTCCACATGGTCAGTCCCTGATAACGTTTATACTGTCCTCTTTCATTGAACCGACGGTTCTTGGCACGTGCTTCGTCGGATACGGCATCAAAGACTTCATATAGTAATTCGTCGTTGAAAGAAGCTGCCATACCTATGGCTTGCGGAAAAACAGTAGCCAGTCCGGCACGGGCAACGCCATGAAGGGCCTCGTTCCACCATTCATACGGCTTAATGCCAAGCCGGGGAATAGCCGGCGAGTTGTTTTGCATCAATGCTACTTTTTCTTCTAATGTGAGGCGTTGAAGTAAATCGTCCGCCCGTTGTTCCGCAGTCAGCTTCGTGTCCTGATAGGGATACTTGCTGGGTTGTTGTGCCTGTACATTTACCCCTTGAATTCCGATAAGACAGGCAATGATCCATTGCTTTTTCATTTTCTAGTTCTTTTGGTTTTTAGATTTGAGACTGCAATAGTACGCGCTTTTCATTATTTTTGTGGGGATTATCCGGTAGAAAAGGAGGAATTCTTCACTTTTTCCTCTCTTTGTATTCTGATGGCGTAATTCCTATCACTTTCTTGAAGCATTTGCTGAAATACTTCGGATCGTTGAACCCCGTCATATATGCTACCTGCGAGAAGTTGTATTCGTCGCTGTCAATCAATTGGACGGCACGCTTGATACGTATTTCTCGTATAAAGTCCACAGGCGTCAGTCCGACGATTGATTTTAATTTTCGGTAGAAGATGGTACGGCTAAGCATCAGTTGTTCTGCAAACTGGTCAATGGTTAGTTCGGCATTGTCCATCTGCTCTTCCATGTATGCCATTACTTTCTCCATAAATTGCTCGTCGTACGGAGTAATTTGCGGTTGCGAAGGAGTGAGAAGATCTGGAGAAGAGGCAGTCTTTCCTTCCATCAGCCTGTTCATATAAATTTCCTGCAATGCTTTGCGCTGGCGTAGCAGGGAAGCGATACGGGTTTTTAGATAAGTGGCACTGAAAGGTTTGGTGATGTAATCGTCAATACCTTGTTCCAATCCGGCGATGCGATCGTCCAAAGAAGCCTTCGCAGATAACACAATGATGGGGATATGGCAAATATTATTGTTCTCTTTGATTTGCCTTATCATCTCTAAACCATCCATCACAGGCATCATGACATCACTGATAATCAGGTCCGGCAAATCGTCAACAGCATGCTGCAATCCTTCTTCACCGTTGGAAGCGGTTATCACAGTGTAGTTCTCCGATAGAATGTTCTTCAGAAATGCTTTCAACTCTTCATTATCTTCTACTACCAATATGGAGAAACCATCCGAATTATTCTCAAGCTCTTCTTTTTCCTCCATCTCTTCCGGTGCTTTCATGCTGTCAACCGGATGAGGCGTTGAACTTTGGCTGTCGTTCAGGATAAACTCTACCTGCACATCTTCTTCGAAAACCTCCCGTTGTAAAGGCAAACTTACGGTGAAACGACTGCCTACTCCCGGCTGACTGTCCACTGTAATAGTGCCATGATGCATTTCCACCATCTCTTTCACCAAAGATAATCCGATGCCGGAAGAAGGTTGCAGAATATTCTGTTTGACCAATGATTCGAAACGTTGGAACAAAGAATGTTGCTTTTCTACTGCAATTCCGATTCCTTCGTCTGCCACCTCTATCTCTATCGTCTTTTCTTTCGTCGTCATATTGACCGTTATTGATTTATCGGCAGGTGTATACTTGAACGCATTGGAAAGCAGATTGAAGAATATCTTTTCAAATTTATCTCTGTCCACCCAGCTATACACCGATTGGATGGTAGAGGTCAACTGATAGTTTATATTCTTTTCTTCGGCTATCGATTTAAAGCTACTCATCACCTTTTGCAAAAGTGGAATCAAATCGGTCTCTTCAATCAATAGTTTCATCTTTTGATTCTGAATCTTGCGAAAATCCAGAATCTGATTCATCAGCCGGAGCATGCGTTCTGTATTCTGATGTACCAGAGTCAAGTGTTCACGGGCGGAAGGAGAAAGAGGTTCATTCTCCAACACCTCTGTCACAGGGCTGCTGATTAGTGTCAGCGGAGTGCGTAACTCATGAGATATGTCAGTAAAAAATCGCAGTTTGATATTTGCCAATTGTTGCTCCATATCTACTCTGTGGCGTAACCGGTAGATGTAAAACAACACATATACGATACTTGCCGTGAAAAGTATAAACAGAATGAAATAGAGCAACCATGCCCAATATGTTTCCCAAAAGGTGGGGAGTACATGTATTTGCAGAGTCCGTACATTGTCTACCCAAACTCCCTCACTGTTTGTAGATTTTATCTGCAACTGGTACTTGCCGGCAGGCAAATTGATGTAACTTGCAGAACGGTTATTGTCAGCTTCATTCCATTCATCCTCTAGCCCTTGCAGGCGATAGGCATATAGAATCCCCTTCGGATTGACGTAATCAAGCGCAGCAAACTGGAAAGTAACATTCCTTTGCGACGGCTCCAGTTCCAGTTCTTCCAGATCGTCGATAGAATGAGCGGTGGAATGTCCTTGAATCTTGAGTCCTGTAAATACAATGGGAGGAACATAACCACTTTTCCGCATCTTTTCTGGAGAAACTTCCAGAAAACCTTTATCAGTTCCCAATACAATTTGATTGCGGGCATTGATAATAGGAAGAGCTTCGGAGAAGTTGAACTCTTGGTAGATGGAACTCAATTCATAATTCTCAAATGTTTCTTTGACAGGATTGAATTTGGAAAGAGCAATTTCCGAAACAACCCATAATTGATTCTGCGCATCTTCAATCATCGATAGTGCCAGGTCGGAAGCCAATCCGTCGTTCTTGTCATAGTTCTTGAATTGGATATTCTCGCTAAGTAAGTTGGGAGATATCACTTTGTTTACGCCTCCGGTAAAACTAATCACATAAGTGGTTTTATTTTTGTCTGTATAAATGTGCATGATATCGTTGGCATTAAGACTGTTTTTATCTCCCGGCCTGCGGATATTCCGGTAGAATTTAATCTCTTCCAGCCGTTCGAAGTTGTTCGAGAATGTAAGCAATCCATTAGTCGTTCCCACTAGAATGACTCCTCCCGGAGCTTCGGTGATATTACGTACTTTCATTCCGTAAGCTATGGGGTAGTTTCTTAATTCATTATTGCTATGGATAAATGAGGTTTTTCCATCTTTTGTTTGTGTCAGCAAATTTAACCCGCCTCCATAACACCCCACCCAGATATTATTGCGACTATCCTGAAAGATTGTATAAATGCTATTGCTGCTTAAACTGTAAGGATCATTGGGCTGGTGCTCAAAATGGTGAATAGAGTAATGATTTTCTCTTGCTTTTTGGTTTACTCCTATCTTTGGGGAAACTCCTGTGCTTTTTAGTTGGAAGAGACCGATATCTTTTGTCCCCAACCAGATATTTCCTTCTTTATCTTCCAGAATAGAATATACTCCATTAAAGAAAGCTTGCTTTTCTTTTGTGATATTCCCTTGTTTGGATAAATATCCCACCAGGCTGCCATCCGGTGCAAATATTTGAATATAATTAGACTTCGATGCGGTCCAAAGGCGATTATGACTGTCTTGCAGGAATGCCCGTGTTTCCGCCTCGTAATCAGTCAAATTGAATTGATAACTTTGTGGAAAGAAACATAACTTTTCTACGCCGCGTGCTGTCGCAAACCAGCAGTTTCCCTGATTATCCAATGTATAATACCTGACTAACGGACTGAAAATGGATTTGGGATTATTGATGTCTGTAAGAAGCGGTTTGAGAGTTTTTTCTTTTCTGTCGTAATAGCAGAAGTTTCCTTCTGTGGGGAGTAGCCATAGGTTGTTGGCATTATCTTCAAATATAAGTTTGCGACTTTTGCGTCCATGCTTGATAATTTCATCTTTGGGAGTGAACAGATGTTCTTTCTCATTGGTCGCTAGATTAAGACGGACGATACCAGGATCTTTTGAAAAGATCCAGATCTCTCCTTGACAATCCTGATAGACGGATTCTACAAAGTTAGAAGTCTGTGTAGCGGTGCGGATATCGATTTGCTGGAAACTGTTTTGGGGAATAGAATACAATATCAGTCCATTGTCTGTTCCCAATGCCAACATATCTTTCCCTATCGTAGTAACATTGTTTATCTTATCGTGCGGATAAGGAATATCTACAAATTTCAGCTTTTTAGTATGAAAATCATACCTGGCTAACTTATCATTCTCTGCGATCAGATAGATACTTTCTTTTATTTGAGTGATAAATTGAAAAGGAAAGTCGGTATCCAACGTTTTCTTTCCTATGATGGAAACGCCTTTGTCCGTCAATATCCATTCATCTTCTTCAGAGTCTTGGTAAACGTTAAATATCTGGTCACCTTTCAGGTTGTGATTCGAAGGTGCATAAAGTGTGATACCTTCTCCCTTTTTACATAGTTGTTCGTCTACTCTGAAGGCATATCCGTTTTCACAGAGAATCCAGGCAATCCCTTTCTCCAATGAATAGATACGTGTAACATAATTAGTTTGTTTCGTGGAAAGTTCAATAGGTTGAAGCACATCAATAAACTTCTCGGACTCTACATCAAAAAGGCAAGCTTGCCCATCGTAAGTGGGGCACCATATATCTCCGTATTTGCTTTCTGAAATAGTTCCCATACGATTACTTCCGAATGCGTATTTACTCTCTTGTGAAGTTTTGTAAGTCTTAAACGTGTAGCCGTCAAACTTGTTAAGCCCATTCCAGGTACTAAACCAGATGAGTCCTTTCTGATCTTGCAATATGTTCATTACTACTCCTTGGGCAAGACCGTCACTCACCGAAAAATGTTTCACCTGGCAGATCGGTTGAGCAATTAGAGTGATCGCTATTGTTAGAAAAAGAAATAAAGTATGGAGCCGTTTCATAGTAGTTGCTTTAATGTTTATAGCAAAAATAGATAAAACAATGCAGAATAGAAAGTTCGATAAGTGGTTTGAACAAATTATACTCGTTTTTGCTTATTTTTTCCTCTTCTTACTATATAGTATTGATCTCGCTTCTTTGTTTTGGAAAAGTGAAATGAATAATATTCGTTAAAAAAATCCTCTTTATAATCTTATTCAGAATATAAAGAGGATAATTTTATTGACAAGAGTTGCATGGGGTATGGTGAGATGAAATCATAATTGGGGAATAATTGCACAAGACTTTCACAAGTATCCTCCTGCCAATGCCTAAAATCATGACAAAGCTAATTAAATAGTTTTTTGAATAGCAATGTTTATTAATTTATCTTATGGAATTTATGAAATTTTTAATATATTGAAGATATTTTGTGTCAACTTTCCATAACTCGCTGATTTTGCTTATGTTTGTAGGTAAAATAAAGAAAGAAGTGAATGAACATGTCTACGCAGCTATTATATAATGATTTTCCTACTTTTTTGCGGAAATATTTTCCTTACAAGGTACAAAAGATTTCATTGAACGCAGGTTTCACTTGTCCTAATCGTGACGGAACAAAAGGATGGGGCGGATGTACATATTGCAATAACCAGACTTTTAATCCGGATTACTGCCGGACAGAGAAGTCTATCACTACCCAATTGGAAGAAGGGAAATGCTTTTTTGCCCATAAATATCCGGAAATGAAGTATTTGGCTTACTTTCAGGCCTATACCAATACGTATGCCGAACTGGAAGGCTTGAAGCGTAAATATGAAGAAGCGTTGACGGTAGACGGGGTGGTCGGATTGGTAATAGGTACACGCCCCGATTGTATGCCGGAGAGTTTGTTGCGTTACTTGGAAGAATTGAACAAACATACTTTCCTTATGGTTGAATATGGGATCGAGAGCACTTGCGACGAAACCTTAAAACGCATTAACCGGGGGCATACTTATGCCGATACGGTGGAAGCCGTCCGGCGGACAGCCGCCTGTGGTATCCTGACAGGCGGACATATCATCCTCGGACTTCCGGGAGAAACGCATGATACGATGGTGGCACAAGCGGAAATACTTTCCGATCTGCCTTTAGCTACACTCAAGATCCATCAGTTACAATTGATTCGTGGTACACGAATGGCGCATGAGTATGATGAAGCTCCTGATGGTTTTCATTTGTTTAACGAGGTGGAGGAATACATTGATCTGGTGATTGATTATGTAGAACATCTTCGTCCCGATATAGTTGTGGAGCGTTTTGTTTCCCAATCTCCTAAAGATTTATTAATAGCTCCGGACTGGGGATTGAAAAATTATGAATTTGTAGCGCGTTTACAAAAAAGAATGAAAGAAAGAGGTGCTTATCAAGGTAAGAAGTATAGGGATTCGGAAAAAAGGATTATTTTTGCAGACGATAAACTTACCACTGAATAAATAGCTGTTTGAGCGGAATATAGATGGTGGAAGAAATATAAATGGATTTGAAGAATGGAACATAAAACAAGAATTAAAGGAAATGTCCACTATGTGGGAGTGAATGACCGTAACAAGCACAGATTTGAAGGGATGTGGCCATTGCCCTATGGAGTTTCATATAACTCTTATCTGATTGATGATGAAATGGTGGCATTGGTGGATACGGTAGATATTTGTTATTTTGAAGTCTACTTGCGCAAGATCAAGCAAGTGATTGGAGAACGTCCTATTAATTATTTGATTATAAACCACATGGAACCGGATCATTCGGGATCTATCCGACTGATTAAGCAACATTATCCGGAAATTATTATCGTGGGTAACAAGCAGACATTCGGTATGATTGAAGGTTTCTACGGTGTAACCGGCGAACAGTATCTGGTAAAGGAAGGTGATTTCTTAGCTTTGGGACATCATAAACTGCGTTTTTATATGACTCCGATGGTGCATTGGCCGGAAACGATGATGACTTTTGATGAAACGGACGGCGTTCTTTTCTCCGGCGACGGATTCGGATGCTTTGGCACTGTAGATGGCGGATTCCTAGATACGCGGATCAATGTGGATAAGTATTGGGGGGAAATGGTTCGTTACTACTCTAACATCGTAGGCAAATACGGAAGCCCCGTGCAAAAAGCTTTGCAAAAATTGGGAGGACTACCTATTTCTGCCATCTGTTCTACACATGGTCCGGTATGGACAGAGAATATTGCCAAGGTAATTGGTATCTATGACCGTTTGAGTCGTTATGATGCAGACGAAGGTGTTGTTATTGCTTATGGAAGCATGTATGGAAATACGGAGCAAATGGCGGAAGCTATTGCAGAAGAGCTTTCGGCACAGGGTGTTAAGAACATTGTCATGCATAATGTGACAAAGAGCCATCCTTCTTATATTATAGCGGATATTTTCCGTTACAAGGGATTGATTATCGGTTCTCCCACTTATAGTAATCAGATATTCCCGGAAGTGGAAGCGCTGCTCTCAAAGATTCTGTTGCGTGAGGTGAAGGGACGCTATTTGGGTTACTTCGGTTCTTTCACATGGGCAGGTGCTGCTGTGAAACGTCTGGCAGAGTTTGCGGAAAAGAGCAAATTCGAATTGGTCGGTGATCCGGTGGAGATGAAACAGGCAATGAAAGACCTGACTTATACTCAATGTGAAAACCTGGCACGTGCCATGGCGGATCGTTTGAAGAAAGATCGTTAAAACTGTGAATGAGATAATAATTTATTAACTAACCTATAAAACAATCGACTTATGAGACTTATTATTCAGCCGGACTATCAGTCCGTATCTCTGTGGGCTGCACATTATGTTGCTGCTAAAATAAAGGCTGCCAATCCAACCCCCGAAAAACCATTTGTATTGGGCTGTCCCACCGGATCTTCTCCTCTGGGTATGTATAAAGCTTTGATCGACCTGAATAAGAAAGGAATCGTTTCCTTCCAGAATGTGGTAACATTCAACATGGACGAATATGTAGGATTGCCGAAAGAACATCCGGAAAGCTATTATTCTTTCATGTGGAATAACTTTTTCGGTCATATCGACATCAAACCGGAGAATACGAATATTCTGAATGGTAATGCTCCGGATTTGGATGCAGAGTGTGCACGTTATGAAGAAAAGATCAAGTCATACGGTGGTATCGACCTGTTCATGGGCGGTATCGGTCCTGACGGACATATTGCGTTCAACGAACCGGGATCTTCATTGACTTCACGCACTCGTCAGAAAACATTGACAATGGATACCATCATTGCTAATTCCCGTTTCTTCGATAATGACATCAATAAGGTTCCTAAGACCTCTTTGACAGTGGGAGTAGGTACTGTACTTTCTGCAAAGGAAGTGATGATTATTGTAAACGGTCATAACAAAGCTCGTGCTTTGTATCATGCAGTAGAAGGTGCTATCACACAGATGTGGACAATCAGTGCATTGCAAATGCATGAAAAAGGTATTATTGTTTGTGATGATGCTGCTACGGCGGAATTGAAAGTAGGTACTTACCGTTACTTCAAAGATATCGAGTCTGCTCATTTAGATCCGGAATCTTTGATTAAGTAAGCATAAAACTGATTCTATAAAAAGAGAATGGGCTGCATCAGTGTTGAATTGATTGCAGCCCATTTTGTATGTTAGAGATAGCTGTCAGCGGAATTAATTCTCTTCCAGCCAGCCTTTTCCTTGCCGGACGATTTCCAGTTCGTTGTCCGTACATTTCACTACCGTTGAAGGTTCTATACCTCCGATACCGCCGTCAATGACCAGATCAACGATGTCGCCGAACTTTTCATCTATAAGTTCGGGATCAGTCATATATTCCAAGTCCTCGTGCTCTTCGTATGGCAGTGTGGTGGTCATAATGGGAGCGTCCAGCAGGCGTGCGATTTCACGGATGATGTTGTTGTCCGGCATACGGATACCTACTTCTTTCCGGTTGCGGAAGATTTTCGGTAACCGGTTGGTGCCGTTCAAAATAAAGGTAAATGGTCCCGGAAGATTATGCTTCATCAGTTTGAATACGTTATTGTCTACTTTTGCGTATTCGCTGATACTGCTTAAGTCATAACAGATGATAGACAGATTGTTTTTTCGAGGGTCTATCTCTTTAATCCGGCAGATCCGTTCTATGGCACGTTCCTTCAGACCATGACAGCCGATGGCGTACATCGTATCGGTAGGATAGATGATAAGTCCGCCGTCATTCAGGATATCGATGATTCGTTGTAAATCCTGCGGGTTATTGTTTTTATCATATAGTTTCAGTAGCATATTAAAAGCTTCATCCCTTCCCTCTCGCAAAGGAGAAGGAGGAGGGACGAGTGGGGTTAAATGGTTATTGTCTTCTCTTTTTATTTGAGTTTCTTTTTCAAGAAATCCAGTGCCTTTTCCGCAGCTTTCTCTGTGACTTTTTGTTTGATTGAGTCTTTGTTGGCGGTAGCGGCAGAGTCCAAGCCAAGTTTCTGTCCGAGTTTGCTGATTGCTTCATCGGCTACGGCTTCGACAGCTTGGTTGGCCATGCTTTTAGTATCTACGCTGACTTTCGGAGAGGTGAACGAACCTCCGATTTTCAAGTCAAGAGTCATTAACTTAGAGATATTGCCTACGGATGCGGGCAGTTTTACTTTACCGGAATAGTCGATGGTTTGATCGAGTCCTGTGCTGCCGGAAAGATTCAGTGTGTAGTCTCCCATCTTGATATCAAACGGTTTGGTTTCTACGCGACCGTCTTTGATGGTGAAATCCAATGTCATGTCTTTCACTTTCATGTCTTTCAGGCTGGGTTGCTTCACGGCATCGGCTATCTGGTCGATTGCTTTTACTCCGCTTAAACTAAGGTCGCGCGTGGAAAGGCTACCGTCACCCTGCATCGTATTCAGTACGGGGCTCATGGCTGCATCCAAATCTGTTAGGATATTGATGCTTCCGGAGAAATTACCTTTCAGGTTTTCGAAGATAGGAGCCATTTTCTGCACCATATCCAGTTCTTTGTATGCTTGTGCAAAACCGATATTGGAGAGCTTGAATCCGGCTTTCATTTCCGGCTTCTTTATGTTGGCGGTGGAGTAGTAGCCGTTCATCACTACATTACCACCCATGGTGTTCATGGAAAGGTTTTTCATATCCACTTTGCCATCTTTTACAACAAGTTTGCCATTCATATTATTGAAAGACATCTTGTCGAATAACACCTGTTTCAGGTTAGCGTCCATTTGGAAGTCGATGTTACGGGGAACTTCAACAATACCTGTGGCGGCTGTAGCTACAGAGTCGGTGGACGCAGCTTCTGATGTGGAGGCTTCATCGGCAGAAGCGGTGATGAAGTCGTTCAGATTGAAGTAGTTGGAACGAATATTCAGGTTTCCTTTCAATGTGCTACCTTTCAATACATAACCGATGTAGTTTTCAAACCGGCTGTCGGCGGTGATATCGTTCTTTCCGATGTTGACGGTTGTTTCACTCAACTGGAGGTATTTCGGAGTGAAGGTGAAGAGAGACTTTTTAATTTCTACATCCGGCATATCTTTCATTTTGAGTTTCATGCCCGTCAGTCCGATAGTGCCCGAGGCTTGTATACGTTCGTATTCTTCTTTTTCGATGGATGAGAGGCGTCCCGACATTTGCATATCGGCGTCGATGGTACCGTTCAACTCTATGTCTCCAAGCGGGTAGACTTGTTTGATCATACCTAAGTTGAGTACTCCTTTCGCTTCTGCTTTAAAATCCGGATCACTGATCGGCGTTTTCACAGTAGCAGTCAGGCTAAACGGATTTCCGGCAAGGCGGAAACTGAACGGATTGATGTTGACCGTAGTCAGGTCTATATTTCCTCCGGGATTTTGAACGTTGGCACTGATGTTGATTTGATCTACTCCTGCCGGTAGAGCCGGATAGCGGAACATAGCATCCTTGACTTGCATGTCAATATTGAATGCCGGAACGGTGTCTCCTTGCAGGATACCTTTGGCCGTTGCGGTAAGCGTTGCAGTTCCGTCTGTTTTCAGGCTGGAGAATTCTGTGGCGTAAATGGCGGGAATTAATGACAAAATTTCCTTGAAGCCTATATCATTCGTGTTAAGTTTCAAGTCCATGTCGATAGCCGGGTCTTTCAAGGCTACCCAGCCGTCGATGCCTGCCTGAATGGCGTTGAGGCGGATGGTATTGTCTTTTAATGTGTATTTGTTATTGGCAAGGTCAGCATCTACGTCCATCTTGGCGGAGATATTGGCATTTGCCAGGAAAGGGATTCCATTCATCTTGTAGGTGAGTGATTTGGTTTCCGCTTCCAGTTTCAGAGTGGTACGTTCGCTTCCTAAGTCTCCGGCACAAATAGCGTTGAAGTCGCGGATATCAGCATACATCTTTCCTTGTTGATCGTCATAAATCAGATTCATGTTTTTGATAACAAAGCGTTGCAGCTTGACTTTGAAAGGAGAAGAGGCTTCTTCTTCTGCAGGCGTTTCGACTGTTGCTATTGTATCCGGTTTCATGATATCCCAGTTGGCACGTCCGTCCGGCAAGACAATGGCATGTAACTTCGTGTCTTCAATAAATATTTTAGAAATATCGTAACCGCTATCTCCGAAAAGGGAGAATAAGTTGACTGCGGCGGTAACTTCTCCGGCTTGTACAAGGGTGTCATTGGCAAATTCACCCGTACCCTTCAGCCAGAAATCTTCGAGAGTGACAGAAGCCTGTGGAAAATTGCGGAACAGACTAATGTTAAGGTTCTTAAAGTCAAATTGTGCGTTAAGCATCTTGTTGCCTTCTGTTTTTACAATGTCGGCTATCTTTCCTTGGAAGGCGAAAGGAAGAAGGAACATCAGAATGATAATTACTCCTACGGTGATAGCTGCGATTTTCAAACCTTTTTTCATTTGCTTCTATTTTAAGAGTTTGAGATATAATGAAGAGCAAAACTAATAAAACTTTTTGATAATAAGAGATAAAAGAGAAATTTTTAGGGATTCTTATTTTTAAATTAAGCGGAATCCAAAGGACTGGCTTCTGGCTTAATCCGAACTTCCGGTTTTAGTTCAAATCGGTGCAGAAATGAGATAAATGATCATTTTGCGGAGTGCCCTGAAAGGGCTTAATTATATAGCGTATGGCAACGCCCTACGTAAAAACGACAATCTGAATTTGCGCCCTGAAAGGGCATAATTGTATACAGTTCCGCCCTTTCAGGGCTTGTGGCTGGTGTGTTTTTTTCGTAGGGCGTTGCCCTACGCTATATAATTAAGCCCTTTCAGGGCATCCCAATAAATATATAATTGTAAGGCTTTCAGCCTAACCGATAAATTCTCATTTAACTGATAAATTCCCATTTAACCGCTAAATTTTCATTTAACTAATAACCTGTACCGTGATGGATGAAAAAGAATTTACCACAGATCTATAGGTTATACAGAATTTGAGAATTGCCTATAAAGTAATCTTTTTTTTGGATTGATCCGAATCTAGTCTGTAAATATATTTGTGTATGATTCGCCAAAGGAGACAATGGTTCTACAAGGGGTTGTAGGTGGGGGATCCGTTCCTCGGTGAGCAATGCTCTCTTTCTCGGTGAGGAACAGGTCTTTCCTCGGTGAGGAACGGGGTGTTGGTCGGTGAGGAAGAAAACGGACGGTTTCCGTCTTCTTCTTTTATGTAGATTTATTACTTCTTCTTTTTTTTCAGTTCCTCTGCAATTCTCCATTGTAACGCAGCTTCCACTTCTTTTCCGGCTTTTAACAGGGCATCCCCGAAAAGTTCGTGTGCGCCGGCGTGTTCGGGTTTCAGGCTGGTGGCTTTGTCCAGGTCGGCGATGGCGCCTTCTGTGTTTTCTGTTTTTAGTCGGAGCTTTCCACGGTTATAGACTGCTTTAAAGTTTGCAGGATGGAGGCTGACTGCGGTGTTGAAACAGTTTTCAGCGTCGAAGTACTCTTTGCTGTTGAAGAGTGTGATTCCTTTTCTTATCCAGGCATCTATGTAGTTGGGGTCGAGGCTAAGGGCTTTGTCGTAGTTGGCAAGGGCGGCACGTACGTCGTGGGCTTGGGTGATACATTCGTTTCCCATTAACAGGTACTCGTGGGCGTATTGTCGTATACGTTCCTGTTGTTCGCGCATCTGTTCTTTGAGCTTCTTGTTCTGCTCTTTCAGTGTATTGATAATGCCGAGTTTACGGCGGATCAAACGACGGGGAACAGGTTTCTCAATATCGTAGCGGGAATGGATGGCACGGAAAAACTGTTCCAGACATTCTTCCATATCCCCTTTGTCGAAGGCACGTGAAGCGGCGGCATATTGCACATCGGCCTGTGCTTGTTTCAGGGCTTTGTCGATGGCTTGGCGGTTGTTGAAGCGTCCGGCAAAGTTGACGATTTCGGGGCGGACGAAAACATCGGCACGGTTAACAGGCTTTTTGAGCTGGATGCCGTCCAGTGAGGTACAACGGCTAAGTGCTACGTATGCTTGTCCTCCGGCAAATACACCGCCGGTGAAGTCGATGACTACACGGCTGAAGGTCAGTCCCTGACTTTTATGGACAGTGATGGCCCATGCTAACCGGATAGGGTATTGAGTGAAGCTGCCTAATACTTCTTCTTCTATTTCTTTTGTTTTTTCGTTGTAGTGGTAGCGGATATTTCGCCATGATTCCAGTTTTACGTCACATTCTTTTCCATCGTCGGTGATGACGTAGATCGTTTCTTCTTCCTCATCAATTCCGGCAATGACACCAATCGTACCGTTTACCCACCTACGATCGAAATCATTTTTGATGAAGATGATTTGTGCACCGGGTTTGAGTACAAGCTCTTGTGAAGTAGGCAGACTGCTTTCCGGAAAATCTCCTTCGATAACTCCTTCAAAAGTAATGGGTTCTCCGGGGAGCTCTGCTAATTTCTTCTCATTAATGGAGTCGACCGTATCTCTTCGGGTGGCGAGTGTGATGTACATATCCGCTTCAGATTCTTCAATCTGGCTTCCGTAGCGGGTGTTGAGTAGTTGCAGGTCTGCAGCTCCGGCTGTATTGGTGCGGATATGGTCGAGGACACTGACGAATACAGGGTCTGTCTGTCGATATACTTTTTGAAGTTCGATAGAGACCAGGTCTATTTGTCTGAACACTCTGGCAGAGAAAAAGTAAGGAGTGGGATAGAAGCGGTTCAAAATTTCCCGCTCATCGTTCTTTACAACGGGTTCCAGTTGGAAGACGTCTCCTACCAATAAGAGTTGTTTTCCACCGAAAGGTTCGCGCAGATTATGTGAATAAACTCGTAAGATACGGTCGATGGCATCGATGATGTCTGCCCGTACCATAGAGATTTCGTCGATAATGACCAGTTCTATTTGTTCCAGCAACTTACGATGTGGCTTGGTGTATTTGAAGAACTCATGAATACGGCCACGTTGGAGACTTAAATTAGGATCATCCGGCAATAACGGATAAAAAGGTAATTTAAAGAAGCTATGCATCGTACTTCCACCGGCATTGATTGCGGCAATTCCGGTCGGTGCAAGTACAACATGCTTCTTCTTGGTATGCTCGCAGACATAACGCAGGAATGTAGATTTTCCCGTACCGGCTTTTCCTGTCAGAAAGACCGATTGACGGGTATATTGAATCAGATTCAGTGCATCCTGAAACTCGGCGTTGTTAGTGTCTACGCTCATAATATAATAATATGCAAATTTGTTGATGTGTTAATTTGCCAATACGTTGTGTCATGAAATCGCGGGATAATAGTTTTTTGGGCGCATTGGTAAATCGGCACATTATTAAATAATTCCGAAATGTTTCATAGCCTTACTTATTCCGTCCTCGTCAATGGGAGCCGTAACGTAATCGGCAGCGGCTTTCACGTTTTCCTTAGCCTGTCCCATAGCAACTCCGATAGCTGCGTGGCGAAGCATAGTGATATCATTTCCTCCATCTCCGAATGCCATTGTTTCTTCCAGCTTTATGCCGAAGTAACGGATGATTTCATCAATACCTTTCTGCTTGGTGTCTCCTTTGGCTGTTATGTCTGCGAATGAGGGATACCAGCGTCCGATTTCGCAGGTGGGGATAGACGGACGGATTTCTTTTTCTTCTTCCTCTGTGATAAAAGGAGTCATCTGTATAATTTCCTTGCTTATTGCTTCTTCAAAAGATACAGTAGGAAGGACATTCACATGCAGAAAATCGTAGAATATCTTTTTCACCATATCATCAGGTTGGCAGACAGAAATATGATGTTCCTCTACGAAAATGCAGGGAACACCTTTCTTCTCGCAAAAAGCTGCCATTGCTTTCACTTCTCCCTGTGGTATGGCACTTTTATAAATAACCTGTTCACCGACAAAACAATAGGCTCCGTTCATGGTTATATATCCATCGATAAGGTTCCGGTCCTGCAATTCGGAAAGGTTGTTGATAATGGCTTTCGGGCGTCCGGTAGCGATAAATATCTTCAGCCCTTTTGCGTGGGCAGCTTCCAACGCCTCGATGGTAGAAGACGGTATACGGTGAGTTTCAAAACTGACCAGCGTTCCGTCTATATCAAAAAATAAAGCTTTCGTCATAAATTCCTTTTTGAATTGAGTACAAATGTACTACTTTTGTCTCACATAACATAAAAACATTATGCAGTATGAACTATAATTTTGATGAAATAATAAACCGTAACGGTACAGATTCCGTAAAATGGGATGCTGTGGAAAGTCGTTGGGGACGCAATGACCTGATTCCAATGTGGGTGGCTGATATGGATTTCCGTACGGCTCCTTTTGTAATAGAGGCTTTGAGAAAACGGCTGGAACATGAAGTGCTCGGATATACTTTTGCTTGCAAAGAATGGTCGGAGTCTATTGTTAACTGGGTGAAAGAGCGTCATGGCTGGACGATCCGCGAAGAGATGTTGACTTTCACTCCCGGTATTGTCCGCGGATTGGCTTTCGTTATTCAATGTTTTACGCAAAAAGGTGATAAAGTAATGGTCATGCCTCCTGTTTATCATCCTTTCTTTTTGGTAACGCAGAAGAATGAGCGTGAAGTAGTATACAGCCCATTGGTACTGAAAGATGGACAGTATCATATCGACTTTGATTGTTTTCGCCGGGATGTACAAGGATGCAAATTACTGATTTTAAGTAATCCCCATAACCCGGGTGGACGCGTATGGACAAAAGAGGAACTTTCTCAAATAGCTGATATCTGTTATGAAAGCGGTACTCTGGTGATCTCGGACGAGATTCATGCCGACTTGACCTTACCACCTTATAAACATCCTACTTTTGCTTTGATTTCGGAAAAAGCACGGATGAATTCACTTGTCTTTATGTCTCCGAGCAAAGCATTCAATATGCCGGGGCTGGCCAGTTCTTATGCAATCATAGAAAATGACGAACTTCGCCATCGTTTCCAAACCTATATGGAAGCAAGTGAATTCAGTGAAGGGCACCTGTTTGCTTACCTTAGTGTAGCGGCTGCTTACAGTCATGGAACGGAATGGCTGGAACAAGTGGTAGCCTATATTAAAAGAAATGTAGACTTCACGGAAACTTATTTGAAGGAGTATATTCCCGCCATTAAAATGATTCGTCCGCAAGCCTCTTATCTTATTTTCCTGGATTGTCGTGCGTTGGGACTCAATCAGGACCAGCTGAACCGCCTTTTCGTAGAAGATGCACATCTTGCATTGAATGACGGAACAACGTTTGGCAAAGAAGGCGAAGGATTTATGCGGCTGAATATCGCTTGTCCGCGTGCTGTGCTGGAACAGGCATTGAAACAACTTGAACAGGCTGTAAGAAATTTAAAGTAGCACTGGCAAGAAATAATCTGCCGCTATACTATATTTAATTGTTTTCTTTGAAGACAATATCTTTTTCATTCCCTAATGAGTTTTCGTTTGACTTAAGTCAAACGATAGAATAACTTAAGTCAAACTATCGCTTAACTTAAGTCAAACGAAAACTGGAATGCAAGTCCAATCACTTTTTTTAGAAAGAAAGATATAAAAGTTATTAGTGAAAGAAATTATCTTTCACTAATAAAGTAGAAGATCCATCTGTTAGTTTATATCCGGACCGTTTTCACCTCTGCGTCCTTTGTGTCCTCTGTGGTGACCTGTATAAAATCTACCGGAATCAATCGTACTTCACTATTCAAACCGGAAGGCATAGGAGCCCAATGCCCATAATTAGCCGGACGATATCTTAAATCTACAATATTGATTTCCTTGAATTTGCGCCACTGCACTCTCTGTCTGTCCAATTCTGCAATCCGATTCGCAGGGAGGTTAGTGACTTCTATCTCGATGTGGTTTTTTCCAGGTTTCAGGAATTGCCCTACCTTAAGCTGATAAGGTACTGCCCATACACAGCCTGCTTCCTGTCCGTTGATTCGGACACGGGCACTTTCGCGTACGTCTCCCAAGTCAAGAATCCAGTTGTCAGCTTTCAGAGCCGGCAACTCAATATCCAAAGAATACACGCCAGTTCCCATATTTGTTTGGGCTGCCGGATGATCTATGTTTGTCCATGAACATGGACGGTCTATATCAAATGTACCCTGAATCTCCGGTTTACTTTCAGCAAAGTGCAATTTCCAGCCATGGTCCAGGCGAAGACTAAAGGGGTGTTCTTTTACATACTTCCACGGCTTGGATGCCTGTAAAGGTTGTCGGTATGTTTGCAGGATGATAGACTCGCCCGATTTTAATTGCAGATAGACTTGTGTCTTTCCGTCTACCTGACGCACTTTCGCTTCTCCACATTCTCCGGTCATGGGGTTAAAGAGAGCGGCTGTTTCGGCATTTGTACCTAAAGTAATCCAACCATCTACTCCTTTATTTTGCAATGAAGAGATGAAGTAATGATGTCCTGTGTCATTTACTCTTCGGATGGTCTGCAACCCGAATTTTGTTTTCATTTCTTCCGCAGGGATATTGCAACTGGCTAATGTGCGTGCATAATCCGTTCCGGTGATAATCTTACCTTTCCCAATCGGAGTAACGGTTGTTTCTGAAAACGATACGGCAGGCAGATTCTTCAAAGTCTGTTGATAACTTTTTCGTTTCTGTCCCAGCTGACCATATCCCGGTACATCTGTCGGATAGTTTTCGAGGAATACAATGGTAGCTCCTTGCTTGGCTAGTTCATAAAGATGCGCCAGCACATCACTCGGCATCAAGTGCGCGGCAGGTACTACCAGTGCTTTATAACCAGTGCCGCCCGATGTAACTAACTGTCCGTTCTTGAAACGGGTACTGCGAATAAAGTTGTCAGAGATATAATCCCCGTCATATCCGCTGTTATTAATACGATGGATAGCATTGATAAATTTGGGAGCGAGTTTATCCATGTGGTGGATGGTGAAAAGTAACAATCGTCCCGGTTGCTCGTTCCACATGTCATATACCGGAAGATAAATCAGGAAATCATTATCCGGCCGTCCCATTTGCAGAAAACTCTGACAACGGGTTATGTAATGGAAGAAAGAAGGGGCATCACGCCAAATACTGTTCGTCGGACTCATATTGATAGAAGCATAGAACAGCCATCCGGGCCATTCGACTTCTTTCGGAGAATAAGGAGTACCGTGGAAAAACATGTGATTGACTCCGGAAACAAACATCAAATCCATATCCGGTTTACATTGCGACAGGGAAGTACGGAAATGCTCCGTCAGCCATGTAAATGTTTCGGAAGAAGTATATGTTTTTCCTGCAATATGAGCTGCCGAGGAGGCATATTTCAACATAGACAGGTCCGAATCATTCTTTTTGGTCAATGAGTCCTGACGCAATCCTTCGATATGGAACTGCGACAGTCCGAAACCTTCACATTCCGGAATATCCACGGAAGCATAAATATCAATCAGGTTACCGGGCGAACCATGTGCCTGATTACGGGTGATACTGCCGTTTTTGTGTGCCCAGTCTGTCCATTGATGACTGAAGTTCTCCAATAAGAGGTCGGAAATGGTTTCCCGGTAATCTGACACGATACGTCTGCTAACTTCCGGACGATTTTCATCCAGAAACTCGGAGAAATGTTCTTCCAGTTTATACCCCCGTCTGCGAGCGAACTGTTCCAGGAAATCATCCGTCCAGTCAGCTTGATAAACTTCGTATGAATCGTTGAAGAAAGTATGTGGATAACTTGTCTTGCTACTTTTGAAAGCACGGTCAAAGCGGGAAAGATAATTTTTTACCGCTTTTTTTGAGAGATGATTCATCACATAGCCTTCTCCTCCCGGAGCTGCCCGTTTCACTTTCTGCCTTGTTTTTCCGATGTAAAGAGCGATCACTTTCCATTTGCCGGCAGGTGCTTTCCATTGCAGCTTGTCTTTTTTGACGTGAGCAGTCAGGTTAATACATTTGCCTTTCTCATCGTATGCCATTACCCGGCTTAGTACGGAAAATGGTTGTTGCTTGGGATCGGTCACATTGATATCCTGTTCAATCTCTTTGCCGCCCTCTATTTCGTATGTCTGGAAGATAGCCTTGGTAGCCGCGTCTTCGATACTGACTTCAGGTCCGCCAAAAGGCCATCCTGTTCCGGTATTCATATCAATCTCGATACCCGTACGTTTTCCTTCCGCCTGTGTATGTTTAAGCATTTCCATCCAGCGGGGAGAAAGAAACTGAATTTCATTCGCGTCATTGCCTTGCACTCCATAGATAGGAGTAATTTCTACTGCTCCCATTCCGGTGCGTGCGTATTCTTCCAGATTATACGTCAGATTCTTTTCGTCTACGGCACTTCCCAGCCACCACCATCTGGCGCCGGGACGTGCTTCCACCGGAGTGTCTGGCCATTGTTGTGCTTGCATTACTCCACCTGCGGCGAGCAGGCAAAGAACTATCAATTGTCTCTTATTAATCATTCTTTCGGTGTGTTATAGTATTCTATATTTTCTGCGTCATCAGTTACAAAAAGCGGTCGTCCGTCCGGCTGTTCAAAGTGGAAGCGGATGCCGTCGAAGGTAATATTCCGTGCATGGCGGATATAAAACCCTTTAGCGGGAATAGTGCCGAACATCCAGGGCTCGGGATATACTTTCTCCTGTTCGGGCGGAATACGTTTGCCATCCTCTTCGCTATATCCTCCTTTATAATAGAGGTGAATATTTCGAAAAGTTACGTCCTCAATACATGCACCAGGCACTCCGCTGATGATGGAGGCATAACGGCTGTCGGCATTCCAAACGTTGATGTTGCTGATGAGAATACGTTTCATGGTGCCTGCAGGCGTACCTTCGGGGCTACGCATACGTGCGCCTAACCGGAGGAAGATAGGAGCGTTGACAATATTTCTCATTGTTATATTGTTGATAACAATATCTTCCAAATGTCCTCCGTCTACCGTTTCCAATGCCAATCCCCTGCAATGTTCAAAGATACAATTAGTAATCGCAATATTGCGGAAGCCTCCGCTGCTTTCTGTTCCCAGTTTGATGCGTCCGGTGCGGTAACCATGATCGGGGGCTTGCGGTTCATCCAGTTGCCAGGTGCCATCCAATACACTTCCTTTATCATAACCACTTACGTAACAATCGCTGATCGTCACATTTTCCGTATCTTGGAAGCGTCCTAAACCGTAGGATGCTTTCAATACAATGGCATCATCCCAGGGCGAGTTCACCGTGCACTGGCTGATACGCACATTCCGGCAACAATCGATGTCGAATCCATCCCGGTTCGTATCTACTTTCAGATTCAGAATGGTCAGATGATCTACTCCTGTAGCCAACAGGGCAAAATGTCCGCAATGCAGCATGGATAAATCTTTCAGAGTCACATTTCTACACTCCTTCAAGCTGATAGCTTTATTGCCTACACCCGGCAGACGGCTTTCTTCGCGAGTCAGCCCTTTACCGTAGATAAGTCCGGGCCCACTGATCGTTATGTTCTCCAGCCCGATTCCCCAGATTAAGGAATTCTTCCAGTGGCTGTGTCCGAAATCCTGATATTTGTTATGTTCATTCGGTTCGGCATTATCGTATCCTTCCTTTTTTCCGGGGAAAGCGGCAAGAATACACGCACCTTGCTCCAGATACAAATGAATGTTACTTTTTAACCGGATAGAATAACAGGCATATTCTCCGGCTGGTAGGTAAACCGTACCTCCTCCGGCTTCTGCAGCTGCTTCAATCGCACGATTGATAGCAGGAGAATCGATGGTTTTTCCATCCGCTTTGGCTCCAAAGTCCTTAACGTTATAAATGGCTGCATGTATATGGATGCAACCAATTAACAGAGTGAATAATAAATAAGCTCTTTTCATTTTTTGTCGATTTTGGCAAAAATATCCGGTAACATATAATAGTTGTAATCCGCTTTTTCATTCTGTTCGTAGAAACAGAAGTAAAGTCGGAGTGGCTTAGTGACCTTTTCTTGAGAGGGGATTGGAGAGAGATTGCAACATCCGGCCAATACCGGTCGGTCGGTCCGTTTGCCCGATTCGTAAAGCATCAGGGGAGTTTCATCCTTATGTCCGTTGCTCAAGCGAATATCATCGCTGGGAGTGACAGCCTGTAAAGTACGTAATTTCATACTTTCTCCATAATAGCAAGTGAAAGCCTGTCCCTCTACACTGAAGACATTGATATCCGAATCCGGCCGGCAATCGCCGAAACTCCAGAAGAGCTTATCCGCTTTTGATGTGGAAGTCACTTCTACTTCCAGAATAAATCCATGACTATCGGGCAGGGCTTTCCATTGGAAATGGATCCCTTCTACTTTTTCTTTAGGCTTCAGCCAGTGACTTTCATTTCCCTTCGATATTCCCAGCCGGAAAGTACCGGCAGGCGGAGTCAGGGATTGTGCTTGCGCATCAATGAGCAAGATTCCCAGCAGTACGGTGGTCAGGAGTTGTTTCAGCATAGTTGAAGTGGATATTACTTTGTTCATTTTCCTTTAGTTCAATAGCGTTTTTGTCTTTCATATCCAATGTGATTTCAGACAAATTGAAGTTTTTTGTATAGCAGATTTTCCCCGGTTTATGGGTCTGCGCTTCGATGGCATAAAGATAGAAATTTTCCAGACGTAACGAGTCATTCCAGCCGGAAGCAGAGATAAATTCATCTACATTTTCTGCTTTGATCTTCGATACATACACATTGCGGAAGTGCGGATAACCTTTTTCGGGTGGTGTTACCGGAGTCAGCATTACTCTCCAATGTTCCGGAATATCTTTCCCTTCATACTCTTTAGGTAATACACTATAACTATAACTGGGATTCCAGTTCAGATCCGCAGCTAGTACGTGGCGGACGTTTTCTGCTTTTACGTCGGTCATATAGATATTTTCGATCGTTCCTCCCCGGTTCATGGCACTCTTTAACCGTAGTACGGCCGAGGTGCCGACTGCTTGAAGATTGTATCCCAATATATTTCGTATGCTGCCGGAGGTTTCACTGCCACAGGTGATGAGGCCTGCACCTTTGCGGGCTATACAGTTGCGTATTACTACATTCTCCGTGGGGAGATTGACACGCAATCCGTCTGCGTCGCGTCCCGATTTGATACAAATATTATCATCATTGCAATCGACGTCGCAGTTTTCAATCAGAATATTAGTGGACGAGTCGATGTCGATACCATCCGTACTGGGGCCGTGTCCTCCCAAGTTATTATTAATGACCAGTCCGTCTATGGTGCAGTAATTGGAATAAAGAACCTGGCATCCCCAAAAGCCTGTCCGCATCAGGGTGAATCCTTTGAGGGTAACGTCCGAACTGCGTTCCACGAGAATACCCCGTACACGTTTGCAGTCGTAGTCCACAATCCAGCGCAGTCCTTTCGCTTCATATTCTTTTCGCATTTCCCAATATTTATCCCAAAATACTTTGCCCCGGCAATCCAGCGTTCCCTCTCCACTGACGGCAGCATTCTTTTCGTTGACAATGTTGATTACTGCCGCGGGCCATGTCATCTCAATTCCCGCAATCCGCGAACGGAATTCGGGATAATGATGAATGTGAGGACTAGCCAGTAGAGTCACTCCTTTATCCAGTTGCAGGTTGACACCACTTTTTACGAACAATGCCCCTGTCTGATAATATCCCGGTTGAAGGGTGACCGTGCCTCCGCCGGAGACGGAACAACTGTCGATTGCTTTCTGGATAGCCTCTGTGCTAAGCACCGTGCTGTCTGCTACTGCGCCAAAAGAATTGGCGGATAAAATAAGACTGTTTCCGGGCATTTGCCGGCTTCCTACACTGTCAGCCCATGACAAATCCGGTTGTTGCGGTACTTGCCCCCATTCGAAGCTGTTGCTTCCTGCCTGTTTGGCCGTTGGGGTGACGCAAGCTGCTGTCAAAAGTGTGCCTGCCAATAGGAACAGGGGAAAGATGCTTTTGGTTTTCATATTTATCTAATGCCTGATACTTAATACCTAATACTTATCTCTTAATTTCCGTCCGGTTTCTCTATTTCTGTGAAAGGTGATTCGTTCCAGTGGAAAGTATTCACATCATCCGGGTGTGCCGGGTTATATGCCGGGTCTATTTTTAAGTGTTTGGCTAACTCGGGTACGGCTTTCTTCATACCTTCAATCACACACTGGGCTATCTGATAAGCGCCGTAAGGGTTAAAGTGGGTATTGTCTTCAAAAGCCTTGGTCTGTCCGGGATAAGTTCCTGCTGGATAGTGTACGAAGGCGCGTTTGGATGTTTCCGTGCCTAACGCTTCATATAGTGTCCGAGTCATTTCGTTGAGGTCAATCAAAGGTATATTTTCTTTGGCGGCCAGCCAGCGCATGGCCTCCGGATAATCTTCGTGTGTATCGCGGATATGTCCGGTTGAGTCAAAGCTCCGGCGTTGGGTGGGAGTAACCAGTACGGGATATGCTCCACGTGCTCGTGCTTCGTCGATGAATGTTTTCAGGCTGGTCATAAAAGAGTAGTAAGCTCCTTTTCCGGGACCTTTTTGCTTCTGATCGTTATGTCCGAACTCCATGAAGAGATAATCGCCTTTTTTCATCTGGCTCAATGCTTTTTTCAAACGTCCTGCTCCGATAAAAGTATTGGCCGATTCACCGGATTCCGCATAATTGGCGATGCAAACATCTGTTCCGAAGAAATGAGGAATCATTTGTCCCCAGCTAGCCCAAGGTTCGTTGTCCTGATCGACTACCGTACTGTTTCCGCACAGAAAAACAGTGATGACCGACGGATCGGCAGGTTCGATACGGATACTTTGACACACAGGTGCATCTCCATTAAATTCCAATGTCAGTTTATCATCCCAGTTCAGTTTCGCTTTCTCACGGGGCTTGATTCGTACATATTCTTTTTCGGAGATACGAGGGGTACGCTTATTGATGATAAATGTTTCTTCTACGAATTGTCCTTTTTTAGTTGGCAGGTTCTCAACAAATAGCCGGCGTGACTCACCTCTTACGGTGGTCACTCCTGCCTGTTTTTTACTTCCCAGGCGAACTGTAACTTTGTAATTCCCGTCCGGAACACGGACAGAGAAGAAGAAAGGTGATTTACTCCCTTTCTCGGGTGTGGCGGTGAGGTCGTATCCGTATCCCGTCTCCTCGCTATATCGGGGTGCGTCCGACAGTTGGTAGGTTCGGACTTCTTCTTGGGCATGGACGGTTATTGTAGCCAAGAGTAGTAAGCCTATGATGGTAGTTTTCATTATAAATAATATGAATGTATATTGTTTATAGAATTTAGGCACGGATTACGCGGATTTCACGGTTTTTAGAATTATGCTTTCTATAAAGCAACAGTGTAATTCGTGTAATCCGTGCCTGATAATTTCCTTTTTAGTTAATTTTCGGTTTGAGCTCGTCCGGCGAATCTTTGGTATAAGATTTTACATCTCCTGCCACTTTGGTGAACAATGCCTGAATCAGCTCCGGAGATATTTTCTCTGCCGGACGGAAAGCATCTGAATTCATATAATCCAGAATTGCCTTGTGCATTTGTCGGGCAACGATTCGTTTTTCCGGTTGAGAGGTGATATCCATGCTGGTCATCATCAGTTTACCGTTCAATACGTTTGCTTCAAACAACATTCCGATTTTCCGGCTGATGAACCAGGTGTCGATGCTTTGAACGGTTGGCTGGAATTCTGCCGGGAAGTCGGTAAATTGCATCACTTGGGCTTTATTTAATAATTCCCACCATTGCAGGTTACTATGAAATTCCGTAGGAAATTCACGGAAAAGAGGATGATATTCATTCAGGAAAATACCAGTTGTGTGCGGCGGGCGCATCTTGAACCAGGAAGTATTCCAGAATACCGGAGTAAAGTATTGTTTAACTTCTTTTCCGTATTGTATTTTGCCCGCTGCCGTAATCAAGACATTTCCTCCTTCTTTCAGTACGGAAATGGCTTTTTCATCCAGTGTGTCGGTAGTATATACGCTTCCTTGTGTCAGTTCCACTTGTGCAGGATATACCCAGAAATCCCAGTCATTGACGGCATCGCTGCCTTCAATACACACTTCCAGATTTAGTTTCTGCGGAGTATCGATCTCCTTTAGATTCATATCCACGCTGCCTAGTGCACAAAGGTTCCCAATAGGAATCGTTTGTGTGCCGACAGTTCCTTTGGCATACACCTTTCCGAACTTGTCTTTGATGGTATAGCTAGTTTTTGCTCCTTGCAAAGGGGCTGCACCAAAGTGGGAAACTTCGATGTCGGCATGGAATGTTTCATCATTGGCATATACAAACTTCGGAATACGGGCTAAGGGGACAGTCGGACTGCAAAAACGTCTGAATTGTTCCGCGTTGATATATCCTTTCTCTTCAAAAAATACATCCAGTACGCCGACCAATGCCGTTCCCTGACCCGAATAATCGTTGAGAGCCAGCAATTGGAAACCTGCATAATCGGGGGTACGCAATGTCTTTTCAATCTCATGTTTATAGCAAAGTGCCTGCAATTTGCCCGAAGCCATCATAAAATCATAACTTTGGCCTCCCATGTGATTATCATTCAGAATATCCCTGAAAATCTCAAAGTTCTTCGCTTTGTTGACTCCGGTATATTTGCGGATTTCGTTGAAATTCGGGAATACGCACCATTGACCTGTTTCATGTGATACATACGGTTGTTTCACGGTGTCTATCCTTGCACGATAATCCGATTTGCTTTCCGGTTGCGCACCTGCCCAACTCAAACCGCGTGCTCCGGCTTTCACATGGTATTCATTGTGAGGTTGCCACTGCCAGCTGTTTCCTACGGAAGCTCCTGTGTATACACGACGCGGATCTGTCGCTTTCCAATAATCGACAAACTTGCTCACCCATGCCACCCAGCGTCCGGAAGGTTCGTTACCACAAGCCAACATACAGTAAGATGCATAATTTCCGTATTCTTTAGTCAGGGCAATTGTTTCGTCCATCAGATATTTGTCAATTGGCTGACCGTTACCCAATCTTGGTCCGTGATTCGGCCAACTCGGACCTTCCGGTTGCAGATAGAAACCGACTAGATCGGCTGCGATAAAAGCAGCTTCCGGCGGGCAGAAAGAATGAAAACGCATGTGATTCAAACCATAGTTGCGGCAAATGCGGAACACCCGCTCCCAGGAAGCTACGTCCATTGGAGCATAACCGGTCAATGGGAAATCACAGTTTTCCACTGTGCCGCGAAGCATTGTTTTGCGACCATTGACGTAGAACCATTTTCCTTCTATCTTGAAATCGCGCATACCAAATTGTACCTGTTTGATGTCGGACTGTTTACCGTTGGTCAATTTTGCCGTCAGTTTATACAGTGCAGGATTGAACTCATCCCATGTGAGGAAATTTTTTCCCATAGGAAGTTCCATCTCTATTGCATTGTCTCCCGGACGGATATGGAAGCTTTGCTGAACAGGAGCTACTTTGTGTTGAGTGTCCGTATTGAAACTTTCGGCAGAAAGTGTAATATCTCCTTTGGTGGAAGAGGCAGACTGTATGTTCATGCGTACCAGTGCTTTCTGATTGTTTAAATCAGGGTATATCTGAATGTCTTCAAAATGAACTTTAGGAGTGGCCTGTAATTCGATTCGTCCTACGATCCCGTTCCAGTTACCTTGGGTCTGGTCGGTGATGCTGTGAGAGTCGGGACCTACATTGATTTCTTTGATGCGGTTGTCGATGCGGATAGTAATCAGGCAGGTTTTGCCGGGAGTAACAGCAGAAGTCAGATCATACACATGAGGGACACAAAGACTGTTCTGCATACCGAGTTCCTGTTGATTGACCCATACGGTCGTTTCGATGTGCGGGCGTTCCAGGAAAAGAGTGATTCTTTCTCCTTTCCAGTTGGAAGGTATTGTAACTTTCTTTTGATACCAGGCTACCCCTACATAATGTTTGTCGGGAGTCAGGAAAAAGGGAAGTTTCACTTGTCCTTCTATTCTGTATTTCTCCATGTATGGATTGAAATAGTAAGAGCTGTCATACAAGCTTCCGGTCCACCGGGTGCGGGCGGTTACTTCATCTCCTTTCAGCTTTTCGGGCATGGAGCCGGGGAGATTAATCTGATCATCAAGGCTTTTTTTGAACCATTGTTCCTTGGTGCCGATATCTTCCCGGTCTATCTGGAAATTCCATTTGCCGGATAAACTGAAAGAATGATTTTGCCCCGTTACGGTCAGTATAGAGGCAAATACGATGGCAATACTTACTAAAAGTTGTTTCATGATATATAGAATTGATATGTTTTTCATCTCTATTTTAAAATCTGCCGCTAAAGTAGAGCTTTTTAAGGGTTTAGTAAATAGAAAGATGTACAGATACATAGAATATTGTATCAAAATGCACTTATAGGACGGATGGTGTACAAAACTACATGGATTTGAAATATTGTCCATGCTCTTTATCTTTGAGGAGGTTGGGAGATACCTTATCTTTGCGGGGTAAACTTTTTAATCTTAAAAGGAACCATGAAAAAAGTAGTTGTTTGGATGGCTCTAAGTCTTTGCTCGGTAATGACAATCTTCGCCGGTAAGACTGCTTATCTCTTTTCTTATTTCATCAATGACAGTAAAGATGGATTGCATTTAGCTTATAGTTATGACGGGTTGAACTGGATGCCTTTGAATGGCGGACGGTCTTATCTGACACCTTCCGTTGGTAAAGATAAATTAATGCGAGATCCGAGTATTTGCCAGGCTCCGGACGGAACTTTCCACATGGTCTGGACTTCCAGTTGGACTGATCGGATTATCGGCCATGCTTCTTCTCGTGATTTAATTCATTGGAGTGAACAACAGGCTATTCCGGTGATGATGCACGAGCCGACTGCCCATAATTGTTGGGCACCTGAACTCTTTTATGACGAACCTTCGCAAACTTACTATATCTTTTGGGCAACTACCATCCCCGGTCGTCACAAGGAAATACCTACCAGCGAAAGCGAGAAGGGATTGAATCATCGTATTTATTATGCGACAACAAAGGATTTCCGCACTTTCTCAAAGACAAAGATGTTTTTCAACCCTGATTTCAGTGTGATTGACGCTGCTATTGTGAAAGATCCGAAGCTGGGAGACCTGATAATGATAGTCAAGAATGAAAACTCCAATCCGCCGGAAAAGAATTTGCGCGTTACGCGTACAAAAAAGGTCGAAAAAGGATTTCCGACCAAAGTATCGGCGCCTATTACAGGAAAGTATTGGGCGGAAGGACCTGCTCCTCTTTTTGTCGGTGATACGCTTTATGTTTATTTCGATAAATACCGCGATCATCGTTATGGTGCCGTTCGCTCTTTAGATCATGGCGAAACATGGGAAGACGTGTCCGATCAAGTTTCTTTTCCGAGAGGCATCCGTCATGGAACGGCGTTTGCGGTAGATGCTTCCGTGGTGGAGGCATTGATAGCCAATCGTACTTATAATCCTTTAATCCCCGATAATGTGGCGGATCCTTCCGTTTCTAAGTTTGGTGATACCTATTATCTCTACGGAACCACTGATTTGGATTATGGTCTTGAACGTGCCGGAACACCTGTCGTGTGGAAGTCGAAAGATTTTGTAAACTGGAGCTTTGAGGGTTCTCATATTAGTGGTTTCGACTGGTCGAAAGGATATGAATATACGAATGATAAAGGTGAAAAGAGAAAAGGATATTTCCGGTATTGGGCTCCCGGGAGAGTGATTGAACACGATGGAAAGTTTTATTTATATGTTACCTTTGTCAAGCCCGGTGATAAGATGGGGACTTATGTGCTTGTTGCAGATCGTCCGGAGGGTCCTTTCCGGTTTACCGGAGGAAAAGGGCTTTTTGTTTCCGGAGAAGAAGTAGGTAGCCCCGCCATTATTAATGATATCGACGGAGAGCCTTTTATTGATGATGACGGTACGGGATATATCTTTTGGCGTCGTCGGAATGCGGCACGTCTTTCTGCTGACCGGCTTCATTTGGATGGGGAACCGGTGACATTGAAAACAGCCCGTCAGGGATATTCCGAGGGACCCGTAATGTTTAAACGTAAAGGTATCTATTATTATATTTATACATTGAGCGGTCATTAGAATTATGCAAATGCATACATGATGAGCCGCGAATCTCCTCTTACAGGTTTTGTAAAACCGGAAGGCAACGATATCTTTTTGTTTTCTTCTCCCGAAAATCAAGTGTGGGGACCGGGGCATGGCAATGTGTTCTACGATGAAGGAACGGATGAGTATATCTTTCTTTATCTTGAATACGGAGATGGTGGAACCACCCGGCAGGTATATGCTAACCGGATGGAATTTAATGATGACGGAACAATTAAAACTTTAGTTCCTGATATGCGTGGAGTGGGGTACCTGGCAGCTCCACAAGAGAAACGGACGAATTTGTCTTTGCAGTCACATTTTTATGCTTCCAGCGAGAAAGAACCGCGCACTTCTGTGGTTAGCATTGAAACACAGCCTAACCAGCCTCTACCGGAGAAAGCCTCCGTGAAGAATTATACTCGAACGCATATTTATCAGGCTGCTCATGTAGCCGATGAATCGAATGGAACTCGTTGGATGGCAGCCGATACGGATAGCAGTCCATTCATTACGGTGGATTTAAAAGGAATTCGCAATGTCAACGAATGTCAGTTTTACTTTACCCGCCCTACTGAAGGACATACGTGGCGGTTAGAAAAATCGATGGATGGAAAAAACTGGCGGATATGTGCCGAACAAGCTAAAGTAGAAGTGCGCTCCCCGCATTTGGCGAAGGAGATAGGGGAGGCCCGTTATCTTCGTCTTCATATCCGCAGGGGAGATGCTGGATTGTGGGAATGGAAAATCTATGAGAAATGATAATTTTGCGGAGTGCCCTGAAAGGGCATAATTGTATACAGTTCCGCCCTTTCAGGGCTTGTGGCTGGTGTGTTTTTTTCGTAGGGCGTTGCCCTACGCTATATAATTAAGCCCTTTCAGGGCACCCCAATAAATATATAATTGTAAGGCTTTCAGCCTAACTGCAAAATTCCCATTTAACCGATAAATTCTCATTTAACTGATAAATTCCCATTTATAAAACGAATGATAAACAATAGCTAACATTAATAATCAATTGAATTTATGAAGTATATGATAAAAAGTAAAATATTAGCGGTTCTTTGTGTCAGTCTGTTGACCCTTTCAACCACAGCACACCCCTCTTCTTGGTTTAATGACAAAGATCTGACACTGACAGGCGTCTACTATTATCCTGAACACTGGGATGAAAACCAGTGGGAACGTGACTTCAAGAAAATGCATGAACTGGGATTTGAATTTACTCATTTTGCCGAGTTTGCTTGGGCGCAGTTGGAGCCGGAAGAAGGGCGTTATGATTTTGCCTGGCTTGACAGAGCGGTAGCTTTAGCTGCCAAATATGATTTAAAAGTTATAATGTGTACGTCTACTGCCACTCCTCCTGTATGGATGAGCCGGAAATATCCTGAAATTCTGTTGAAGAATGAAGATGGAACGGTACTTGACCACGGTGCCCGTCAGCATGCTTCATTTGCTTCTCCTCTTTACAGAGAGTTATCTTATAAGATGATTGAAAAACTGGCGCAGCACTATGGTAACGATCCTCGTGTTATCGGATGGCAACTTGATAACGAGCCTGCCGTACAGTTTGACTATAATCCGAAAGCGGAACTTGCCTTCCGTGATTTTCTTCGTGCCAAATACAATAATGACATTCAACTTTTAAATAATGCCTGGGGAACTGCTTTTTGGAGTGAGTCTTATTCTTCTTTTGATGAAATAACGCTTCCCAAGCGTGTACAGATGTTTATGAATCATCATCAGATTTTGGATTACCGTCGTTTTGCAGCAATGCAAACCAATGATTTTCTGAATGAGCAATGCTTGTTAATCAAGAAATATGCAAAGAACCAATGGGTAACAACCAATTATATACCGAACTATGATGAAGGACATATTGGTGGTAGTCCTGCGTTGGATTTCCAAAGCTATACCCGTTACATGGTATATGGAGATAATGAGGGAATCGGTCGTCGGGGCTATCGTGTAGGTAATCCATTGCGTATTGCCTGGGCGAATGATTTTTTCCGTCCGATACAGGGAACGTATGGTGTAATGGAACTGCAACCGGGACAAGTGAACTGGGGCAGTATCAATCCCCAGCCTTTTCCGGGAGCTGTCCGTCTATGGATGTGGAGTGTATTTGCCGGTGGAAGTGATTTTATTTGTACCTACCGCTATCGCCAACCGCTCTATGGTACAGAACAGTATCATTATGGAATAGTAGGAACAGACGGAGTGACTGTTACCCCCGGTGGAAAAGAGTATGAAACTTTTATAAAAGAGATTCGTGAACTTCGTAAGCATTATGCTCCCCGTGAGGCGAAGCCTGCTGATTACCTGGCACGTCGTACAGCTATTCTTTTCAATCCTGAAAACTCCTGGAGCATTGAGCGACAGAAACAAAACCGGACTTGGGATACTTTTGCACATATTGAAAAGTATTACCGTACCTTAAAATCATTCGGAGTCCCCGTCGATTTTATTTCAGAAGCCAAGAACTTATCCGATTATCCGGTCGTCATTGCGCCGGCTTATCAATTAGCTGATAAAGAACTGGTGGACAAATGGATTTCTTATGTGAAGAATGGCGGAAACCTCATTCTGACTTGTCGTACGGCGCAGAAGGATCGTTATGGTCGTCTCCCGGAGGCTCCTTTTGGCTCTATGATTACTCCGCTGACCGGAAATGAAATGAACTTTTATGATTTGCTTCTTCCCGAAGATCCCGGTACTGTTGTTATGAACGGAAAAGAGTATGCTTGGAATACATGGGGAGAGATTCTGAATCCTCCGGCAGATGCTCAAATATGGGCTACTTATAAAAACGAATTCTACGCAGGAAGTCCGGCCGTGACTTTCCGCAAACTGGGGAAAGGTACGATTACTTATGTTGGAGTGGACAGCCACAACGGAGCATTGGAAAAAGATATATTGAAAAAACTATATGCACAGCTGAATATCCCGGTAATGGATTTGCCTTATGGCGTGACAATGGAATACCGGAATGGCTTGGGAATTGTTTTGAACTATTCAGACCAGCCCTATGCCTTCAACTTGCCGAAAGGAGCCAAAGCATTGATTGGAACTACAAATATTCCTACAGCGGGTGTATTGGTGTTTTCAATGTGACCGGCTATAAATTAATATTCTTATCTTTGATGTGTTTGAAGAATTAAAAATATGATATTGTAATGAAGACTTACTTACTGAAACCGATGGTAGTTGTCTGCCTTTGCTTATTGACAGCTTCCTTTACTTTTGCCGCTGATAATTATAAAATGGTAAAGGTGAAAGCTCCTTTCCCTATGCAACCTATTAAAGTATTTATCTATCCGGACAAAGACTTTTTGATAACAGATTACGGAGCAAAAAACGGAGGTAAAGTAAACAATGCAAAAGCAATTGCTGCCGCTATTGAAGCGTGTCATAAATCAGGTGGCGGACGTGTTGTTGTTCCGGCAGGTGTGTGGTTGACCGGTCCCATTCATTTTAAAAGTAATGTAAATCTTTATTTGGAGGAGAATGCAATTCTGAATTTTACGGATAATCCTTCTGATTATCTTCCGGCAGTGATGACTTCATGGGAAGGTTTGGAATGTTATAATTATTCTCCATTACTCTATGCTTTTGAATGTGAGAATGTGGCAATTACAGGTAAAGGGACTCTTCAGCCGAAGATGGATACTTGGAAAGTATGGTTCAAACGTCCTCAACCTCATTTGGAGGCATTGAAAGAGTTATATACGAAAGCTTCGACCGATGTTCCTGTTATTGAACGTCAAATGGCGGTAGGAGAGAACCACCTTCGTCCGCACTTGATTCATTTCAATCGCTGCAAGAATGTTTTATTGGATGGGTTTAAGATTCGTGAAAGTCCGTTCTGGACCATTCATCTTTATATGTGTGACGGAGGACTGGTACGTAATCTGGATGTAAAAGCGCATGGACATAATAATGACGGTATTGATTTTGAAATGAGCCGTAATTTTCTGGTAGAAGATTGTTCTTTCGATCAGGGTGATGATGCAGTAGTGATTAAAGCCGGACGTAATCAAGATGCCTGGCGATTGAATACTCCTTGCGAAAATATTGTTATCCGTAATTGCCAGATTCTTAAAGGACATACTTTGCTTGGTATTGGAAGTGAAATTTCCGGAGGAATACGGAATATTTATATGCATGATTGCACAGCTCCGAATTCAGTAATGCGTCTTTTTTTCGTAAAAACCAATCATCGTAGAGGTGGGTTTATAGAAAACGTTTATATGAAGAATGTACAGGCAGGAATGGCTCAACGTGTACTTGAAATAGATACCGAAGTGCTTTATCAATGGAAAGATTTGGTACCTACTTATGAAGAACGGATTACCCGTATTGATGGCATTTATATGGATAAAGTCACTTGTGAGTCGGCAGATGCTATTTACGAATTGAAAGGAGATGCAAAACTTCCGGTGAAGAATGTAACAATCAAGAATGTGAAGGTAGGGGAAGTGAAGAAGTTCGTGAAGAAAGTGAATAATGTGGAGAATGTAGTAGAGAAGAATGTGACCTATGAAAGGGAGGTAAAATAATCATTTTCTGAAATTGGCAGAAAAAATCGTACTGTCATATTAGCATAATGTAGTATATTAGCGGCAAAATTGAAAACTTTATTCTAGTATGAAGAAATCCTGTTTTTTGCTGCTACTTACTATTTTATGTAGCAGTATAAGTTTTGCCCAAAGCCTGAAATCTATTTCTATTTTAGGCGACTCGTATTCAACGTTTGAAGGATATCTACAACCAGATACGAATAGTATTTGGTATTATGTCTCTCCACGACAACAAACAGATGTGACTTCAGTAAAACAGACGTGGTGGCATAAATTCATTAAAGAGAATAATTACCGCCTTTGTGTCAATAATTCATTTTCGGGTGCAACGATTTGTAATACGGGTTATCGCAATGAAGATTACTCGGATCGTTCTTTTATAACCCGTATGGATCAACTGGGTTGTCCGGATGTAATTTTTGTTTTTGGCGCAACTAATGATTGTTGGGCTGGCTCTCCGCTTGGGGAGTATCAGTATGTGGGATGGACTAAAGACGATTTGTATAAATTCCGTCCGGCTATGGCTTATATGCTCGATCACATGATTGATCGCTATCCTAATGTTGAAATCTATTTTCTATTGAATTCCGGTTTAAAGGAAGAGTTTAATGAATCAGTCAGAACTATCTGCAGGCATTATAATATTGATTGCATAGAATTGCATGACATTGACAAAAAGAGTGGTCATCCTTCAATAAAGGGAATGGAGCAGATCAGTGAACAGATTAAAGAGTTCATGGTGAAGAAGACGAAGTGAAAGGAGCATTAAAAAATATTGCCACTTGTTCTTCTTTGATTAGAAATTCTATTTCGAAGAGTGACAAGTGGCAATAGGATTAGTTGTTTACCTTAATATCCCGGGTTTTGCATTGCTTTCTTTTCCTCATTACTTAATGCAGAACCATTTGAATTGGTGATACCGTCTAAGAAGGCTTGGGGGATCGGACGATAGTAATGTTTCTCCGATTTGAATTCGCCAAGACCTCTGCTGGCACCATCGTTGAATTTATGCCAACGGGCGTCTAACGTCTTGGTACGTGCCAGATCTTCCCAGCGTTGCAATTCGCCACAAAGTTCTCTTGTACGTTCATTCAACAGGAAGCACATCATTTTGTCAGCATTGGATGTGTAGCCCAGTTCGTTGTAAATAGGGACATCTACTGTAGAATTATATACATCTGATACACTATTTAATTTCATTGTTGTTTTGGTAGAAGCAGTGGTTTCCTGTTCTATATTGTTTGACTCGTAATAAGTATTTTCTTCCCAGTAAATAGCACCTTCAGAAGAATGACCGCCCCCCTTTCCCGAACAATAAGGATTGTTCTTATAGGCTTGTCCGCCATCTACATTCTTACTACGATCCTCACCTGTTTTATAACCGGCACGTTCACGTAATTTATTCATCCACTCGATAGCTTTGTCATAGTTGGCTTCCCCCTTACGAATATATGCCTCGGCAACCATTAGTACATCATCTGCCGAACGGGCGATAATAGCATCACGAGTACCGAATTGAGACGCAATAGAAACACGGTAACCATCACGGAATTTAGATAAAGCTACCGAACGTTTGTGGGGTATGATATCGTAATAATTACCTGTTTTTTCATTTACATTCCAACTGTGTTCCTGCCCTTTGAAATAGCGTACATATGTGTACGTGTTACACATTTTTCCATCTTTCAAAACAGTATATGCCGGAGCATTGGGATATTTCTCATAGCGGTTGTCTCCCGGGTCATTAACGATGTATTTCATACCGAGTTCACCTCCACTAAAACGTTTGTCACCTTCTTTTACACCTGCCGGAGCGTATGGCATATCTTCTGCTGTCCAGGTAGGAGCGCTTTTGGTTTCGTTGGCTCCATAACAGGTGATGAATGATTTCCAGAAACGAGAGTCATTGACACGGTCAAATACCTGCATGGTATATTCTGTAGCACTTACGTATGAGAATTCACGTCCTCCTGAGATGTCACGTTTACATCCACCTATATCATTGCCTTGATATACGGCCGGATAATAAAGATGCATCTGATTTCCAAAGCGTCCCCATGTTGATTCATCATTAGAGAATTGAGCCGCTAGAATCACTTCGCTTACTTTTTCATTGGCTCCGTTTGGCTGTTCATAGTCCCAAAGTTCTACATAATCACTACACAACGGATGTGCATCTACTACTTCCGAACCATATTGAATAACAGCATCGAGGTCGGATGCTACATAATTACTGTTCCAATCGCTGTACAATTCAGATGCACGGAATAAATGTGCTTTTGCAAGGAAATGTGCGGCAGCATATTTGTTAATCCGTCCGATTGATTCACCTTTATTGGGAAGTAGTCTGTAGGCTTCTCCAAAATCAGCTATAACCTGTGTGTATATTTCTTCAGCAGAATTCCGTGTGAAATATGTTTCGGCACTTGTAGACGGAGCTAATTTCAAAGGTACGCCACCAAATTGTTTTACTAATTCAAAATAAGCATAAGCTCTAAGGAAATGTGCTTCTCCTAAACGGGTGTTGTATGTAGGTGAACTCTGATTATAATATTGAGGTATGTTCTGAATCAATATGTTTGCGGGTTCAACTAGTCCGTAGTAATTATCCCAGATGGGTTGGTTGGCACCATTTTCAGATGAGTTTAAATCCTGGCTATAGTGATTCCATGCAGGAATTACATTGTTAGCATCGGTAAACTCGTCCACTCCCATATTGTAACATTGGATTCCCCATATATAATTGAATTTAAATTTAAGTTTCTGATAGGCGCCAGTTACCAATTCATCAAGACCTTCCTGGGTTTTAAAACGGTCTGTACTATATTGAGTCGTAAGATTTTCATCAAGGAAAGACTCACTGCACGATGTGATCGAGCTTCCTGTTACGCTGGCTATTAAAGCAGCAAATAATATTCTATTTAATTTCATAATGTCTTTACTTTAATTTGTTGATTAGAATCCGATGTTGACACCTATTACAAAACTCTTCAAAGTGGTAGGTGAACCAAATGTCTTGGTATTATTGTCATAGTTTACCAAGTCTGTATCTAAAAAGTCACATGCCTTATAGATATTGAATGGGTTCATGGCTTGAACATATAGCTTCAAATTATTGATACCCAACTTCTTTAATTGTTGCGGGGTAAAATTATAGCCCAATGAAATATTACGTACTTTAATGTACGATCCATCTTGATAGTTCATTGCACTGTTGAAAGCATCGGCTCCTTCGCCGTTGGAGCCGGGTGAATAGTATTTTGCATTTTCATTTGTACCAGCCACCCAATAGTCTACTTTACGTTGCATATAGCGACCGTCGAGCGTTACAGCTCCTTGCGGGACGGTGAATCCCCAGCGTGACAGAATAAAGAAGGAAAGCTCAAAATTCTTATAGCTGAAAGTGTTGCTCCATCCACCTGTCCAGCGTGGACGTGTATGCCCTACAATTTGCTTGTCATCGTTAGCATCTATTGCACCATCATTATTTAAATCTTTTACTTTGATTTGTCCTGGCTTACGTCCGTATTTAGCAGCTTCTTCAGCTTCTTCCGTTTTCCATATTCCATCATATACCCAGTCGTAATAAACACCGATTTCTTCACCGACAAACCATTTGTTATTCACATCTTCAGTTCTGCCGTTAGATAATTCGTCAATTCGGTTTCTATCCATAGACCATGTTAAAGTAGTGCTCCAGGTAAAATCTTTGGTTTGTACTGGTATTGCATTTACTTGCAAATCAATACCATATCCGGATGTTTTACCCACATTGGCATACGTAGAAACATAACCCGTTAATGAAGGGATTGACATTTCTAATAATAAGTCATTGGTTTTTGTTTTGTATGCATCAATACTACCGGTGAGTCGGTTATTAAAGAAGCCATAGTCAATACCGACATTGTATTGTGTAGTTCGTTCCCAGCCTAAGGTTGGATTAGCCATTTTAGCAGGCTCTTTTTGTGAAGGATCGGAAGGTACATAGCCCAAGGATGACTCATTCTGTCCCCAGTTATAGTATAAGCCTGTGATAGCGCCTTTGGTTGCGTATGCTTTGATAGCTGCATTGCCTGTGACACCCATACCTACACGAAGTTTCAACTGATTCAACCAACTGATGTCTTTCATGAAATCTTCTTGATCCATTCTCCATGCAATAGCTGCAGAGGGGAAACTTGCCCATTTGTGTCCTTCGGCTAATTGAGAGGCACCATCCCAACGCATAGATGCCGTTAACAAGTATTTATCTTTGTAACCATAGTTCAGTCGAACCATATAAGATGCCATCTGAGTTTCGGTTAGCCCAGTACCAAAGGAATTCAATGTACCGGCAGATCCCATATTATACCAAAGCTCATCCGACGAGGCTACATTAGTGGCTCTCATATCTCCCATCTCGTAATGATAGGCAGAAGCGGATTGCATCAATGTCATTCCTAGACTATGCTGACCTAGAGTTTTATTGTAATAGATCAGGTTATCCAATGTCCATGCACGCTTTTGTTCGTTCTTATATTGTGCACCGTTGTTACCATCTCCATTGATGCCATCAGCAGCGTTAGCAACTCCTAGAGTGTAAAATTGAAATTCGGGACCAAACTGAAGACGATAGGATAAACCTTCCAGTGGTTTCCAAATTTTTCCGAAATCAATCTGTGAGTACATGCTGGCAGAAGCACGGAAAGTACGGCGTTGATTGGTATTATAGTCTAATTCTCGGATGGGGTTGATGATATTTACGTCACCGCTTGGATAACGGACATATTCACCGTTTTCATCGTAAGGCACAGTCCATGGGATCATGCTTCTTAATGCACTATAGAAGTCACCGGAACCAGTTACGGATTTAGAGAAACTATATCCATAGTCTTGAGTAGAATATGATGCGTTAATTGAAGAACCCATTTTGAACCAATCAACAGGAGTTACGTCAAATGATGTCTTTAATGTATAACGTTCATAGGCTTGTCCTGGTTGTGTTCCTTTTTGATCTAGATAGCCGAATGAAGCATAACCTTGGAATTTGTCCGAACCTCCGGAGGCACTTAAGGTATGTTCGTGGGTGATACCCGTCTGTTTGCCGTGAGATGCCCAGTCGTAGGAGCCGACCTTTGAGGGATCATAATTGCCATTTGACCATGCTTGCTCGATATTCTTCCACGAAGCGCTTACACTGCCGAATGCTGCTTTATCTGCTTCATAAGTTGGAATGGCCGAAGCATAAGAACCCGCATTGTATTTGGCTAGGCGAGCATAATCCAGCCATTCTGTGGCAGACATCATTTCTGTGACATCATGTAATGTTTCAAAAGTAACAGTACCTGAATAGTTCAGGGTGACTTTTCCCTCTTTTCCTTTTTTAGTAGTTACGAGAATTACACCATTGGCACCACGTGAACCATAAATGGCTGTGGCCGAAGCATCTTTCAAAATGTCAATAGCTTCAATGTCGGAAGGATTGATGTTTTCAATACCTCCATTTTGAATTACCATACCGTCTACGACATACAGTGGTCCTTGTTCTGCATTAATAGAGCGTTGCCCACGAATGTTAATGTTACCGACTTCTCCGGGACGTTGGCTAGATGTAATATCCACACCTGCTGTTTTGCCCTGCATTCCTTCCAATGCATTTCTTACAGGCATTGCTTTCAATTCTTTTTCTCCTACGCGGGCCATAGCGCCAGTTACATCGCTTTTCTTCTGTACACCGTAGCCCACAACTACTACTTCATCCAGCGTTTCAGTATCTTCTTGAAGAGTTATCTTGAAGTTAGTATTTCCTGCTACGGATACTTCTTGTTTTTTGTATCCTATATAAGTGATAGTGATTGTACCTTTGGTTGGTACATTGGAAAGAGAAAACTTGCCATTTAAATCAGTAATTGTACCATTAGTAGTACCATTAACCAACACACTGGCACCAATAACCGGTTCTCCGGTAAAATCTGTAACCGTACCCGAAATCGTTTTGTTTTGGGCATAGGATTCTACTATTAAAAAGGAGAACAAAGTGAGAAGAAATAGCCGTCGGATAGTATCCTTATAGGCATACAGGTGATTACCTTTTTTGTTGCTTTTCATACTTTAATTATTAAGTTATAAATATTGGTTTATAGATCCTTTATTGTTGATTTATCTTTTTATCCTCTAATGAAGACTCTTTGTTTCTTTTTATATTTTATATGGATATTCCTGTAACGTAGTACTTTATAGAGGTTTAGTTGTATAATATATTGTATGGTATTTCTATATTTACATAGCATATTTATTATAGAGTTAAACAAAAGTTAGATTCTCTTTTTAAACATAACTGCCTGCACATCAAACGACTACATATAGCTAGCAATCAATTGAGGATAGGATTTGAACAATTAGTACCATTAATTTCTTTTTTACCTATTATGAGTTATCCGGCATGCGAATCTTTCTTCGTTCCACTATAGTTATCTTTGCGTTTGACTATAGTTATCCGCAAGGGTAACTATAGTGTACTTTGCGGATAACTATAGTGGAACGAAAAAAGAATAGCGATCGGAATGAAATCGATTAGCAAAAGAAGGAAATAAAAATAGCAGTGAAAAACTATCTATACTATAGCAATTGGTCAAGTACGGCACGGAACACCTTATCGGCATGTTCTTGCATAATCTTAATATAATTAAAGATAGGACGGTTATTTTTCATACTGTGTCCGATACAGTATTCTATTTTTTCAATTTGAATGCCTAAATCATATCCGTGTTGTGCAAATGTCTTTCGGGCGGAATAGTAAGTAACCTTTTTCTTTACCCCCGAAAGTTCTGTTACCTTATTTATATGTCGGAAGACTAAACTATATATTTGTTTATAAGATGAATATTTACCAAACTGCAAATGCCCATTTCTCGACATATATTTATCTATAAGCACTTTTGCTTCAGGCTGCAAAGTAAATACAATTTCATTTTCTCCCTTCTTGCTATTACGTGTTTTGTGACGCACATAACGCATATCGTTCTTATTTTTAAAATCATATGCTAATAAATCTCTCAGGTTGATACCGCCTAAATAATAGGTAAGCATAAAAATATCTCTCACCATGGATAAAGAAGACTTTAAAAGCCGGACATCACGTATTCTCTTCAGTTCATCTATTGACAAATCAAGTTCCCGCACATTACTTGTCGGCATCTTAAAAAGGACAAAAGGATGAATGGAGTAAGATACATAATTCATCTTACCGGCATAATTTACTATCACCTTTATTAAAGTCAGATATATTCTGATAGTTGTATCTGCCAGATTCTCCTCGTGAAGAACTTTGGCAAATCCTTGGATATGTATAGGTGTCAATTGAATTAAAGGAAAATCCCCTTTCATATATTTGACTAATCTTTCGGAAGCTATCTTATAAAGTTTATAAGATTTCTCCCGCTCTTCTCCTTTCATGAAATTCATGTATTCTTTTGCAACAGCTTGAAAGGTTATACCTTTTTTCTTTTGTTCATAAGTAATTATACGTATAAGTTCGGTACATGAAATTGCTGGTAAATAGCTGATCGATGTAACAATTTCTTCATACTCATTGATTAGTTTCCGAAGACAGGCATTCATATTCGCTGCATTCTCATGCCTTACTACTCGACCATTTTTTAGTTGATTGGCAGAATCCAAAGTAAATTGGGTAGATATATATCTAGTTTGAGAATGATGTGCTACGGCTATCCTTATTCGATGTCTGCCATTTGATAATTTTTTAGTTGGAACAACTACAATTGAAAAATTCGCCATATCATTTTTAGGTTTATAAATTACTATTTTCCATACAATAAAATAGAAACAAAAAGGTTCATAGTCATTAGGTACTAATCGAAAATCGCTCCTACAGCATGGAATATCGTGCAAAAGACGGTATTTTCCATGCATTTGTACGATTCTGCATTGCTATATCTTGATTAAGTCGTTATGTTTGCAACACTTTTTCACAGGTAGAGTGTGAAAAATTGCTTTTAAAAAGAGAATCTAACTTTTGTTTAACTTAACAGATGTACCTAATAGATATGGAAAACAATAAAAAAAATGCTTCATTTATTTCAATTGCTGCTTGGAAAAGAATGCAGCCATTGTCTTTTTTACTTTACGACGATTTTACTAATCAACAAAAATATGTTTAACTTTAAAAAACATGGTATGAAAAAAAACTATGTCACAACTGCTGTTGCCTTACTACTTTTAGCAGGATGTAGCAACGATATTAAAGAAACTGATATTCAGTTTACCGGTGATACGGGAGCGAAAGTTTCTTTTAGTGCAGTAATAAACAATCATGAGGCAAGCAATCTTGTTACAAGAGCTACGGAAACAAACTGGGAGGCAGAAGACTCGGTAGGAATCACTTGTGGTACGGAACAAGTGAATATTCATTACAAATACAAGGGCAATGGTCTTTTTGCAGCAAAAGGAAGAAATGCAGAAGAAATTTGGGTATTAGGTTCCGGAGAGTATGATGTAGTGGCATACGCTCCATTTTCTGGTACATCAGGTGAAGAACAACCTGTATTGGAAGTGACTACAGCCAGTGACAATCAAGCTACAGCAGAAGAACGTGCGAAGATAGATTTTCTTTTTGCTAAAGGGAAGGCTACATCACAAACCCCGAACGTGACATTAGCATTCAATCATGTGATGAGTCGTATTAGATTGGAGTTTCAAGCTGGCGAAGGTGTGGACTTAGCAGATATAACTTGCTATCTTATTGGGCTTAAGAATAATGGTACATTTAATCCTAAAACAGGGGAGACAACAGTCAGTGAAGACCCTGTTACGGACGAAGATGATATATATTGGGATAAAATAGGAGAGCAGGATAATTATACAGTACAAGCTATTTTACTGCCACAGAAGGTGCAAGGCAAAGTAACTATCCAAGCTAGAATGAACGGTTATCTTTATGAAGCCGAGTTTGCTAACTTGACAGAACTGAAATCAGGATTTTCTTATAATTATATCATCAAGACAAATAAATACGAGGACAATAATTATGTGTTGACAATCACAGAACAAACGCAAATAATAGGATGGGAGGTTGAAAACCACGATCCTATAACATCCGACCCGAGTATAGCTGAAACTGGAACAGAGATAACCAATCCTAGTTGGAATATTACAGAAGAAACCGTAACTCCACAGCCTGTTGTGAAGTGATCTGTTTACCAATCTAATATAGATAAAAATGCTAAAAATATAAACATGAGATTTATGAAAATATATAATTATATATCAATGCTTTTTCTGGCTGGCGCAGCCGTAGTTGCGTCTTGCTCGCAAAATGAAGAACTGACCGGAGAAACCCCGGATTCTTTGCAGGGATTTCAGATTAGTGTGTCTGATGAAGGATTTATGGACGAAAGTGGTAAGACACGTGCTACAGAGAATGGATATACTACCCGATTTTCTAACGGAGATGCTATCGGTATATTTGCGGTAAGAGGAGAAACGGTGGTAGAGGATATCAAGAATCGGAAATTCACACTGACAGATGGCTATTGGGAATTGACTGATGGAGGGGATCCTATTGAATACAAAGGTTCACAATTTCAGCGGATGACTTTTTATGCGTACTATCCGTATAATGCGAATGTGACTTTTGATCCTACTAAGGTAGATCCTTTTGAAACGTATGTTAACAATTGGAAAATTGGCGATGAACAAAATGAAGGAAATTATACACAATATGATTTGATGACCAGTACGGGTAGTGTTCAGGGGGATCGTTTGAAAGGGCAGATCGCTTTTACTATGCAACATCGGATGGCTCTTGCGGTAGTAAAGATGCCTAATTTGACCTATAGCTTTACAAATGGCGGTATAGATGATTATCTGTTACCTTTGGCTGCCGGTTCGTTTACAGTGAACAATACTCAAGCAACTCCTTATTATCAGGAAAGTACAAATACATACCGTTTTTTGGTTAATCCGAATAAGGAATTCTCCATAAAGGGGACTTATGTAGGAGTAAGTGAAATGGAATATGAAGCTAAAGGTACCTTGGAAGGAGGAACAGCGAAGATGTATACCATCGAAGATAAGAGTAAGATTAACCATACTTTGCAGGTAGGGGATTATTTTTGTGCGGACGGAAAAATAGTTTCTGTAGATGCGGAGGCGGTGCCGGAGAATGTGATTGGTATTGTTTGTTATGTGGGTAATTCACAGCCCAGTGTAACACATCCCGAACTTTATTCTGCTGAGATTGATGCTTTGCGTCGTGACTTCCCCGCTTGTACGCATGGGATAGTATTATCTACAAAGAACTCATTGGTAAAAGATGATGAACAAAACGATATTGCCTTGCAAATGTTTCATTCTAGTAAGGCTGGTTATTACTCAGATTGGTTTAATTCAGATGAAGATTGGAAGGATAAGTTTGTAGGTTGTAACACCGAGAGGGATGTTAACAAAAATGATGCATCAAAGGTTTTTCCCGCATTGATGGGGTATAATAACACAAAAATACTTACTATGTGTTACGAAGGAATGGGTAGTACATCTACTTGTGATTATGTTTATGACTATATCATGGCTTATCGTAAAGCAGAAGCCGTTCCTTCTGGTGTAACTCCTTGGTATCTACCTTCTGTGATGTGCTGGGATCAGGTTGCCAAGAATATGAGTGGTATTAATAGTAGTCTTCAGAAAGTAAATGGTGATAAGATGGTTACTTCTGATCTACCTGTAAATAACAAGGCTGCTGGGCACTATTGGAGTAGTACACAGCGTTCTGCAGTCAATCAATGGACACATAGCATGGGAAATGGAAGCTTTCACGTCACTTGTGAACGTGCTTCATGCGCCGGCTATTTCCGTATGATGCTCGCATTCTAAAATAAACATGACGGTATATAAAGTCCGTCAACTATACTTATATCATGAACATATACATATATGAATAAGAAAAACTTTATAAAGGGGACAACCTTACCTGTCGCTCTGTTTTTCACTATAGCAACTTTTGCACCTGCATGGGGATTGCAAACAGCTTCGGCAGCCATCGAAGTTGTACAGCAGCAAAGTACTATAAAAGGAACAGTAGTAGATAGCCAAGGCGAACCGATAATTGGAGCAAGTGTACTTGCGGAAGGAACATCTAACGGTACAATTACCGACATTGACGGTGTATTTAGAATAAATGTACGTCCCGGTACTAAACTGAAAGTATCTTTTATAGGTTATACTGATAAAACAGTTGTAGCAAAAAATGATATGAAAATCATCCTGGTAGAGGATGTGACTGCTCTTGAAGAGGTGGAGATTGTAGCTTATGGCACGCAGAAGAAAGTGACTATGACAGGAGCTATCGCCAGTGTGAAGGGAGAAGAATTGACCCGTGTATCTGTAGGTTCGGTTTCCAATGTATTAGGAGGGCAGATGACAGGTTTGACTACCGTACAATATTCCGGTGAGCCGGGAGCGGATGCCGCTGAAATTTTTATTCGTGGTAAAGCTACTTGGGAAAATTCTTCACCGTTAATTCAGGTAGACGGTGTGGATCGTGAAAGTATGAGTGATATCGACCCGAATGAAATTGAATCCATTTCTATCTTGAAAGATGCTTCGGCAACAGCCGTATTTGGTATTCGTGGAGCAAACGGGGTCATTTTGATTACAACTAAACGAGGAAAGGAAGGAAAGGCGAAAATTTCGTTTACTACTTCTGCTTCTGTATTGATGCCTACAAAAATGGTAGAACAGGCAAGTTCCTATGACTATGCCCGTTTTCATAATCAAATGATGTCCGGTGATGGCAAATCTGCCTTATTTAGTGATGGAGTGATTCAAAAATTTGCAGATGGTTCCGATCCTATTCGTTTCCCAAATATACAATGGGCTGACTATATTATGAAAAGCTCTACGCTTCAGAGCCAGCATAATCTGAACATCTCGGGAGGAACAGATAAAGTACGTTATTTCATCTCTGCAGGTGCTTATACGCAAGGAGGACTTTTTAGTGAGTTTGATCTTCCTTATAATTTAAGCTATCAGTACCGTCGGTTTAACTATCGTACAAACTTGGATATGGATGTCACTAAAACGACTACTTTGTCATTCAATATTAGTGGTAATGTGAATAATTCAGATCAACCGCGTACGAGTCAGGGATCTTCCGGATTGATTAAAAATATGTATTATGCTACTCCTTTCTCCAGTCCGGGAATCATAGACGGAAAATTAGTAAATTCGAGCGATGAGACTTATTCGGACGGGCTGAAATTACCATTTACAGGAGGTACAGGTATGGGATATTATGGAAATGGATTCAGCCAGACCAGTAACAATTCGCTGAATGTGGATGTGATTTTAGACCAAAAAATGGACTTCTTGACTAAGGGACTTTCTTTTAAAGTGAAGGGATCTTATAACAGCTCATTTACAGTTAATAAAGTCGGTTCTGGTGGGTCTGTAGCTACATACACCCCTGTATTGATGGATGACGGTAGTATTGCTTATCGTAAGTTTGGAGAGAATACGGATGTGAAGTATTCGTATACTACAGGTAAAGCGCGTAATTGGTATATGGAAGCTAGCTTTAATTATAATCGTACTTTTGGTGATCATACAGTAACAGCTTTATTCTTATATAATCAACAGAAAGAATATTATCCGAAAGTATATTCGGACATTCCTCATGGATATGTCGGATTAGTCGGACGTGTCACTTATGATTGGAAGAGTCGCTATATGGCAGAGTTTAATGTGGGTTATAACGGTTCGGAAAACTTTGCGTCCGATTTGCGCTTTTCTTATTTCCCGGCTGGTTCTATAGGTTGGGTGATGAGTGAAGAGAAGTTTTTCCGTCCTTTGAAGTCGGTAGTTAGCTTTTTGAAATTACGTGCCAGTGTCGGTTTAGTAGGTAACGATAATATTGGGGGATCGCGATTTATGTATATGGCTGATCCATATAATGTCGGTTTAGGTGATTTGGCGAATCGTGTAACAGCAAGTGGAGGAGCGACTAACGCTTGGGGATATGGATTCGGTACAGATAATGGTACTGTTAGTCTAGGGGCACGTGAGGTAGCTAAGAATAATGCTGCTGTGACATGGGAAAAAGCTCTGAAACGGAACTATGGTGTTGATATTAACTTCCTTGATGACCGTCTGAAAACAACCTTTGAATATTATAAAGAACGTCGTAATGACATCCTTTTGCGTGATGGTACAGCTCCGGGAATGTTAGGGTTCATTACTCCCTATTCAAATTTAGGAAGTGTAGACAGTTGGGGCTGGGAACTTTCTTTAAAATGGAACGATAAGATTGGCGATAATTTCCGTTATTGGGCGGGTATTAACCTTTCTTATAATCAGAATGAGATTCTTGAAAAGAAGGAAGCCCCGCAGAATAATTTATATCAATATCAGAAGGGACACCGTATTGGTTCGCGTAGTCAATATGTTTTCTGGCGCTTCTATGATGAGGATACACCTGCGCTATATGAGCAGACATTTAATCGTCCGTTCCCCACTCACGAGAGTATTCTTCAAAATGGAGATGCAGTATATGTTGACTTGAATGGTGACCGTAAGATTGATGCAAATGATGCAAGTTATGACTATGGCTTTACAGACGATCCTGAATATATGCTAGGTATTAATTTAGGATTCAGTTGGAAGAATTTGGAAATAAGTACTCAATGGACAGGGGCCTGGAATGTAAGTCGTATGATTTCGGATGTATTTCGTCAACCGTTTTATTCATCTTCCAATAGCGAGCAGGGAGGATTGTTGGCATACCATTTAGATCATACATGGACACCGGAAAATCCGTCACAATCTTCGGAGTATCCGAGAGCTACCATTGATAATGCAAAGAATAATTATGCTACTTCTACTTTATATGAGAAAGATGCCAAATACTTGCGTTTGAAAACTCTTCAGGTGGCATACAATTTTCACTTCCCATTAATGAAGAAACTTGGACTGAATACATGTCAGTTGGCTTTTGCAGGATATAATTTGTGGACTATTACACCTTATTTGTGGGGTGATCCGGAGGCAAGAGCTACTAATGCACCTTCTTATCCATTGTCCAAGACTTATACGTTGAGCTTGAAATTAGGATTCTAAAATAGATAAAGGAAAGATACAATGAAATTACAAAATAAATGGTTCATCGGTGCAATGTTGGGAGCGGCGGTTTGTTTGGTTTCCACTTCATGTGTGGACGAAATTAAATTCGGAAACTCTTTTTTGGATAAGGCACCGGGCGGAAATGCTACTATTGACACAGTGTTCAATAGTGCGGAATATACGCGCCAATTTTTGAATACCTGTTACAGTAGACAGTATTACGGATTACCTTATAATACGGATAGTAACGGTAATATTCCTGATTCTTCCAGTCCTTATTTAGGAAAGAAGGATGCGCTAACAGACTGCTGGTCACTTTATTTTAGTGATGCGACTGTATATCAGCAGTATTATTTGGGTTCTCTCAATGCCAACTATGGCACGCGTGGTAATATTTTCCCATATACACGGGAAATGGTATGGGAAGTAGTGCGTTGGTGCTGGTTGCTAATGGAAAATATAGATAGAGTGCCGGGTATGGATAATGCTGAAAAAACTCAGTTGGTGGCAGAAGCTAAATGCTTGATTGCGGCGCGCTATTTTGATATGTTCCGTCATTATGGAGGTCTTCCATTGTTATATGCTTCATTCACCGGTACGGAGTCAGGTTATGAAATCCCCCGTGCTACGGTAGAGGAGACTGTTAACTATATGATAAAGATGTTGGATGATGCTATCAATTCCGGCGGATTGGTGTGGGCTTATGCTGATGCCGATCTTGCTAGCAAGGCCGGACACTGGACAAAGGCTGGTGCGATGGCATTGAAATGCAAAATCTGGCAATTTGCCGCTTCTCCGTTGTTTAACGATGTCAACGGATATGCAGGAGGAAACTCAGAGGCTGAACAGCAACGTCTGGTATGGTACGGCGGCTATCATGCGGAACTTTGGGATAACTGTTTGAAGGCTTGTGAAGCATTCTTTAAAGAGCTGGAGAGTCAAGGCGGGTATAGCCTGAATAAGGCTTCGGAAGAAACACCGGAACAGTATCGTCAGGCATATCGTATGGGGTATATTCGTCAGAACAGCAAGGAAGTCTTACATTCTGTTCGCACGAATATGTCGGACGCTTTCAATTCAAGTTCTTATATGTGGCATTCTTGGGCTGTTCCGTCACTTTGCCGTACTGAATATCCGCCTACACAGGAATATGTGGAGATGTTCCCATGGGCCGACGGCACTCCGTTTGACTGGAAAAAGGCGGAAACAGAAGGTAAGTTGGATGAAATGTTCTTGACCGGAACATTTAAAAATGGAGAACAACTATTGTCGGAAATCGTATTAACCCGTGACCCTCGTCTGTATGAGCATTGCATGGTGAATGGACTACCGAAGATGTTAGACTGGAGTGCCGGAACGATGTCCGGTTTACCTTATGAATTGTGGGTCGGAGGATACGATGAAGGACAAAATGCGGCACTTGAATCTGGTAACTATGCGACCGGTTATAAAAATATGAAATATTATTTGGGAACTGAGTACCAACGTCAGTATACGCAGTGGGTTTATCTTCGCTTGTCTGATATTTATTTGACTTATGCGGAGGCTTTGCTTCAAGCTAAGAACGATCACCGGGGGGCTATTAACCAAATGAATATAGTACGTGCCCGCGTGGGATTGAAGAAAGATCTGGCGGAGTGTGTTACAGATAAGAATTTACTTTCTGACAAAGCTGCCTTATTGGAAGAATTGCTGTGTGAACGTGTTCGGGAATTGGGGCTTGAAGATAGCCGTTACTTTGATCTTGTCCGTTACAAACGTGCCGATCGTTTCGAGAAACGTCTGCATGGATTACTTGCCTATCGTTTGGATGATGCCGGTAATCGCATGACAGGTAATACAAAATGGAATGAAGGAGATAAGAACAAAGGAGCATTGCAACCTACTCGATTTGAATATGAAAGGTTTGAATTATCTAAACCGGTTCGTCGTTGGTGGACATACGGATTTGATTCCAAATGGTATCTTTCTCCATTCCCGCAAACGGAAATTAACAAAGGGTATGGATTGATTCAGAATCCGGGTTGGTAATGTGAGACAACGAAACAGATTAAAACAATACTTGAATATTGATTTATATGAGAAAAAATAAGATTCTGATACTGGCTTTACTAGTTTGTTTGAGCATTCCGGTCAGAGCGCAGAATACAGACAACAACATTATAGGTATTGTTGTTGATAAATCGGGAAACCCAGTCTATGGAGCGTCCGTTAATGTGGAAGGTGGCGCAGTGGAGACCCGGGTTGAAACTGATAAAGATGGTAAATTTGAGATTGCGGTCGAGAAGGGACAACGCTTGAGTGTCTTTTCTGTCGACAAAGGCTCTACCACAGTTGTGGTAAAGGCTGATGGTCCGATGACTATTGTGATGGGATATGCAGCTCAGACTATTGATGTGGGAGCTAACCGGACATTCAATCGTCATGAATCAACAGCAGCTGTTTCTACCACCTATAATGAAGAGTTTAATAAGCGGTCTTCCCGGAATATATCCAATTCTTTATATGGATATGGATTGGGTCTTACTACTTTGCAGAATGCAGCTAGTACAGGTTTAATGGCAGATCCTACCTTTTATGTACGTGGTTTGCAGAGCTTGTCAAGTAGTACACCGCTTGTGCTGGTTGACGGTTTGGAACGAGACATGAGCTTGGTGAGTCCGGAAGAAGTAGAATCCGTTTCCATCCTGAAAGATGCTGCGGCTGTGGCATTGTACGGATACAAAGGAGTGAACGGTGCGATCTTGATTACGACGAAGCGTGGTAAGTACAAAACAAAAGAGATAACGTTTACGTATGATCACATCATTAACACTCAGTCTCGACGTCCGGAATTTGTAGATGCGGCTACGTATGCTTCTGCTGTGAATGAAGCGCGTGGATATGAAGGTTTGGGAGCTCGATATACTCCGGAAGAAGTCGACGCTTTCCGTAATGGAGTAGGCAGTGGAGGAGCTTCCCGTATGTACCCTTATCTCTATCCTAATGTGAACTGGATTGATGAAACCTTTAAAGACAGAGGAGTTTCTAATAAATACACGATCGAATTCCGTGGAGGAGGAACAAAGTTCCGCTACTATACTATGGCGAATTTATTAACAGACAAAGGGTTTATCAAGACCCCGAATGCAAATGACGGATATTCTACACAGAATATGTATTCACGTGCTAATTTGCGTACAAATCTGGATATTGATTTAACGGGCACTACCAAATTGAAGTTAAATCTTCTCGGAACATTATCCGAATCTCGGATTCCGGGGGCTTCGGTTAACTTATGGGATATGATTTATTCGATTCCTTCTGCAGCTTTTCCGGTTCGTACGGAAGATGGCAGTTGGGGAGGAAGTACCACTTGGGCGGGCACGTCGAATCCTGTCGCACAATCGCAGGGAGCTGCTTATTCTAAAGGACACTCTCGCAGTTTGTTTACCGACCTTACCTTATCACAAGATTTGTCTGGTTTGCTGAAAGGATTGGGAGCTAACTTTCGTTTAGCTTATGATAACTATTCCAATATTTTAGAAGACCATAGCAAGACTTATACGTATGCCGGTTATGCAACAAGCTGGACAACTAACGGGCCGTTTTATACTGCCATTTCAGGTGGCGAATCCAGTGAAATGGGTTCGGGTGCGGGTATTGACAATTGGGCTCGTCAATTTAATTTTGCAGGTAGTGTAGATTATAATCGTTCATTCCAAAAGTGGGATGTGTATTCTCAATTGAAATGGGATTATGAATATCGTGATTCATACGGTCTGAACACTACTATTTATCGGCAAAATGTTTCTTGGTATAATCATGTAGGTTTCTCTAATCGCTATTATTTGGATCTGGCATTGGTTGGCTCGGCTTCCAGTTTATTGGCACCGGGACATAAATGGGCTTTTTCTCCTACCATTTCTGCTGCTTGGGTACTTTCGGAAGAAAAATGGTTGAAAGATGTGTCTTGGGTGAACTTCTTGAAATTGCGCGCTTCGTTTGGAGTGATCAATGTTGATTATCTGCCTAAAGACGGAAGTACTACCGTATATGACTATTGGGACCAGATTTATACGACTACCGGTACGCAATATAAGTTTAACAGTAGTTACGACTCTGAATTCGGAAGTACTATTATCGGTCGCTTGGCAACTGCTAATTCGACACATGAGAAAGCGTATAAATATAATGTTGGTGTTGATGCTATGTTGTTCAATGGATTGAATGTGACGGCAGAAGGCTATTATCAACGGAGAAAAGATATTTGGGTTTCTTCCGAGGGTAAATATACCGATGTACTGGGAGTTGATGCTCCGTTCGAGAATGCCGGAATCGTTGATAGCTATGGTATGGAACTAGGACTTAACTATACGAAAAGGTTAGGAGATGTAGTGTTTAATCTTGGCGGTAATTTTGCTTGGAATAAGAATGAAATTAAGGAACAACTGGAAGAACCGCGTTTGTATAAGAATCTTGTGCAAACAGGAAATCGGTTGGGACAAGTATATGGAATGGTAGCTGAAGGTTTCTTCAAAGATAAAGAAGATATAGCAAACAGCCTTACACAAAACTTTACTACGGTAGTGCCGGGAGACATAAAATATAAAGATGTGAATGGAGACGGAATCATTGATGCCAATGACAAAACTGCTATTGGTTATAGTACGACAGCCCCGGAAATTTATTATTCTTTCCATTTGGGAGCCGAATGGAAAGGGATTGGGGTAGATGTAATGTTTCAGGGAACAGGTAACTATTCTGCTTTATTGAATACGAAGAGTATGTTTTGGCCATTGATAAATAATACGACACTTTCTACTCATTATTATGAGAATCGTTGGACACCGGAAAATCAAAATGCCAAATATCCTCGTTTGAGTTCACAGAGTAATGCCAATAACTATCAGGCTAATACGGTTTGGTTGGCAGACCGGTCATTCTTGAAGTTGCGTAATGCGGAGGTGTATTACAGATTCCCGAAAGAATTGATGAAGAAGACTAAGATATTGGGGAGTGCCAAGTTATATGTTAGAGGAACAGACTTGTTCTGTTCAGATCACATTGATGTGGCAGATCCGGAATGTTATGGTGTAGCGACTCCGCTGAATAAGAGTGTAGTAGTCGGTGTTACGATTGGTTTTTAATCATAAAAACAAAGCGAAAGAATGAAACTGAAAAACATTATCTACGGAATGATGTGTGTAGTCACACTCGGTTCCTGCTCAGATAAGATGGAATATCATGAGTACAATAACTATGATGAGGATTTTGTGAAGCTCAACTTCGGTAATGTGGGAGGGCTGATAACAAATATCTATTTGTCCATGGATGTGGACTTTGGAAACTATAGCGGGGCAATCCTTGGTTCTGCTACTGATGAGGCTGAATATGCTTATTCGGGAAATCAGATTGAAGACTTTTACAATGGTTCTTGGAGTCCGTCAAATGCTAAAAGTAGTATGTGGACGTCCTGTTATGAAGGGATAGCCAATTGTAATTTATATCTGGAGAAGTTTACCGGACTGACATTTCCCGAGTTGGCTTTGAACAGTGATTATGCACAACAAATGTTTCGTTATACCAATTACCAGTATGAGGTGCGTTTCCTTCGTGCATATTTCTACTTTAACTTGGTACGGCAATATGGAGATGTGCCGTTTAGCGACCATATATTAACAGCCGAAGAATCGAATACATTGTCGCGCAGACCGGCACAGGAGATTTTTGATTATATCATAGCCGAATGTGATGATATAAAGGATAAGATTATTGTCGATTACAGTAAACTGGGAGATATGGCATTGCCTAGTAGTCCGGCGGAAACAGGACGTGCCAACCGTAAAACGGTATTGGCCTTGAAAGCTCGTGCAGCGTTATATGCGGCAAGTCCTTTGTTTAACCCGACTGATAATAAAGATCTGTGGTATCGTGCAGCTAAAGCCAATAAGGAAATTTTAGATGACAGTAATGGATTTGCTGAAAAGGCAAAACTCTTAGTGGAGGATTATTCATCACTTTGGAGTAAGGATAATTACAATGACGCTACTAGTGAATTGATTTTTCTCCGTCGTGCCACTACTACCACTAATTCTTTTGAGGGATATAACTTCCCGGTAGGGTTGGAAAATTGTAAAGGTGGAAACTGTCCCACACAGACACTGGTGGATGCGTATGAGATGAAGGATACAGGGTTGCGCCCGGACGAGTTGGATAACTACGATCCTACTAATCCTTATTATACCAACCGCGACCCTCGTTTCTATCTGACTATTGCCAAGAATGGAGACGAAAAATGGCCTAACTGGAATACTGTTCCTCTGCAAACCTATCAGGGCGGATTAAATGCGGAACCTTTGAGTGGCGGAACTCCGACAGGTTATTATCTGAAGAAGTATTGTCAGACGGCAGTAGATTTGCGTGCCGGTACAGCTTCAAAGACCTATCATTCATGGATTACGTTCCGTTTTGGAGAGTTCTATTTGAATTATGCGGAAGCTGTATATAAGTATCTGGGTAGTCCGTATGCAACGGACAGTGAATTTACAACTTCGGCTGTAGATGCTATCAAAGTAGTCCGTACACGTGCCGGAATGCCCGGATTCCCTCAAGGGATGACCAATGATGCTTTCTGGAAGAAATATCAGAATGAACGTATGGTAGAATTGGCTTTTGAAGGACATCGTTTTTGGGATGTACGTCGTTGGAAGGAGGGGGACAAACATTTCAAGAACATTGTTGAAATGAAAATTACGAAAAATGGGGATGATACTTATACGTATGAGCGTAAGGTAAAAGAAAGAAGTTGGGATGATAAGATGTATTTCTTCCCGATTCCTCAGAGTGAAAAATCGAAAAATCCTAATTTGGAGCAGAATCCGGGTTGGTAACTTAACCGGAATACTGATGAATAGAAATAGGAAATTCTTGCATAGAACGGATGTTTATAGAATAAAAAACGAAAGAAATGAAGATACATTATATAATATTGGGGCTGTTTTATTTGCTGGCTATAGTTGCTTGCTCAGATAATGACCCCGTCGTTGAAGTGAACAATGGCAATCAAACAGAAGAATTGCCTCCTCTGCCGACCGAAGTCATAACGGGTAGCCGCGCCATGTGGGTGAGTTATGATCCTATTTCGGCTTCTGATCCCAATAACGCATCAGGGATTGCATCCGCATTGATTAGCTGGAGATTATTGAAGACCGATCCGTCTAATGTTGCTTTTGATATTTATAAATCAGTAGACGGTGAGACGGAAGTGAAATTGAATGAAGAACCTATTTCAAATACGACTTCCTGGGTGGATGCAGATATTGATGTATCAAAAACGAATGTATATCGGGTTACTCTTGCTAATCAGGCTGAAACGCTTTGCGATTATACATTTACTTCTGAAATGGCAGAAAAGTTTTATCATGAAATTAGATTAAACATGAATGTACCCGATGCATCGATTACATATTCTCCTGATGATATTCAGCTAGGTGACTTGGACGGTGACGGTGAATTAGAGATTGTGGTGAAGAGAGAACCATACGACGGAGCGAATATGGGAGTTTGGTTTAATGGTACTACTCTGTTGGAAGCATATAAAATGGACGGAACTTTCTTGTGGAGGATTGATTTGGGAATTAACATCCGTTCCGGATCACATTATACTTCTTATATCTTGTATGATTTTGATGGTGACGGTTTGTGTGAAATTGCTTTCCGTACTTCCGAAGGTACAAAGTTTGCCGATGGCAAGATTATCACTGACGCAAATGGGAAAGTGAATGATTATCGTAATCGTCAAACAGATGGTAAAGGTTGGTACTCCGGAGCGGCTATTGCGAGAGATCAGAATGACCCGTCTACAGCTACTACTTGCGGTTTGATAATGGAGGGTCCCGAATATATCTCTATTTGCAGGGGATATGACGGACGTGAAATAACTCGTATAGATAATATTCCACGTGGAGGAGAAGGATCGAAAGTATCACGTGCCAAGTATTGGAGTGAATATTGGGGAGATGATTTTGGCAATCGTATGGATCGTTTCTTTATCGGTGTTGCTTATTTGGATGGTATTCCTGATGAAACAACCGGAGCGCGAGTGGCTAATCCTAGTTTGATAATCAGTAGAGGTATTTATAAGAATTGGCAGGTTTGGGCACTTGACTTAAAAGGTAATGAATTGGTTTCACGTTGGAAGTTTGATACAGCAGATCATTCGTCTAAATGGTTAGGGATGTGTTCACACTGTTTCCGTGTTGCTGATTTGGACGGTGATGGAAGGGATGAGATTTTGTATGGTTCGGCAGCTATTGACGATAATGGAAGCGAGTTATGGTGTAGTGGAAATGGGCATGGAGATATATTGCATGTCGGAAAATTCATAAAAGACCGTTCCGGATTGCAGATTGTTGCTTCTTTTGAAGAGTCAAAAGATTATGAAGGTCAGGGAAATGGATATGCCTGTCAGGTGATGAATGCAAGAGATGGTAGTATGATCACCGGTCATGGACGAAATTTACCGGCAGATGCAAGTGATGTTGGGCGTTGTATAGTAGCGGATGTTGATCCGGATAGTCCGGATTTTGAATATTGGTCTTCTACACAAGAAGGTATGTTTAGTTGTAATGGTACCGGATTGGTTTCTACTACATATCCTACTGGAATTGGTAGCGGAGTGATGTATAATGTGGCTATTTATTGGAGTGGTCAATCTACTAGGGAAATGTTAGACCGCGGTTGTATTGTGAGCTATAAAGCGAACCCTGATGTAAACAAGTCAAATAAGAATCGTCTGATATCTTTTGACCTTTATGGTAGTAATCAGGGAAATCATGCCTCAAAATATAATCCTTGTTATTATGGTGATTTTTTGGGTGATTACCGTGAAGAGGTGATTTTAGGCTCAAGTGATTATAAATCAATCTATATATTCTCAACGAATCATCCTACTACACACCGTCTGCCACACTTGATGACCGACCATAACTATGACATGTCTCAGGCTATGCAGAACATGGGATATAATCAGGGAACTAACCTGGGTTATTATGTAGGTGCCGAAACTTTGAAGTCATCCGAAACGGAAGAACCGAAAGAATAAGAAAAATCTTATTCTATTTAGTATAAGTTTATAAGGAAAGAACAATCCGGTTACAGTGTCGGGTTGTTCTTTTTTTCATAGTTGAACGAATCGCCATATATATGGATAATATTCTATTTCTTAATTGAACGGCTCTCCCTACCTTTGTAAGGTGAGATAGCAAATATACATATGAAAAAACTCTTTATCCTTTTGTTCCTCTTCATCACTTTAGGAACAAACGCACAAAACAATAAAGTTTCCGGCCTCAACGCCCGCCAGTTTCATAAATATTGGAAGGTAGAGTCGGAATCTCCGGATTATAAAGTAACATTTCAGGGCGATACCGCTGAAATACTGTCTCCTAAAGGCCTTACTTTATGGAGGAAAGAAAAGATGAGCGGACGGGTAACCATTGAATATGATGCGTGTGTAGTTGTAGAAAAAGAAGGAGACCGCTTGAGTGACCTGAATTGCTTTTGGATGGCTTCGGACCCCAAACATCCTGATAATATATGGAAACGTGAGAAGTGGCGTAGCGGAATCTTTCTGAATTGTTATTCTTTGCAACTCTATTACATGGGATATGGTGGAAATTATAACTCTACTACACGCTTCCGTCGTTATGACGGCAATGAAGCAGGAATCACAGATCCCAAAGTACGCCCTGCCATACTGAAAGAATATACAGATACCGAACATTTGCTAAAAGCGAATCACTGGTATCACATTAAGATAACAAATGAAAATAATAGGGTTAGTTATTACATAGACGGCAAGAGACTGGTGGACTTCCGCGATGCCGAACCTCTGACAGAAGGATGGTTCGGCTTTCGTACCACCTTATCCCGTACCCGTATTACAAACTTCCGCTACGAATGTTTGCCATCCCAAACGTCTACTGTTCCTTTACATTGGATCGGCAATACTCCTGAACAAGACAAAGCTGTAAGCTTCGGAGTTCCTTTTGATGAAGGCTACCTATTTCCTGAAACTTCATTGCGACTAAAAACAGATAGAAATCAAGAGATTCCGGTAGATACTTGGCCATTGGCTTACTGGTCGGATGGTTCCGTGAAATGGAGCGGAGTTGCCGGAGTCATTCCTGCCGGAACAGAAAGACTGACATTAGAAAAAGCCCCCCGGAAAGCAAAAACTATCAATAAACAGCCTAATGCTTCTATTGCAATCACTGAAACGCCTGAAAATATTCAAATTGAAACAGGGCTGATTTCCGTATTTATTCCCCGACACGGAGATTTCCTGATTGATAGCCTATTATATAAAGGAACTAAAGTAGGAGAGAAAGCGCGTCTGATTTGTAATACTCAAAGCGAGCCGATTCAAGAAAATACATCTCAAATATCTTTTACTCATTACATAGGGGAAATAAAATCAGTAACCATAGAACGTCTGGGCTCTGTACGGGCACTTGTAAAGTTGGAAGGGATACATCGGAACAGGAATAAGGAGATTGATACGAATCACTCTGAAGGGAAAGGGAATTATGCGAATAACTCTGATATGAACAAACTGAATAACCGTGAGTGGCTTCCTTTTGTGGTACGTCTCTACTTTTATGGTGGCAGTGAACAGATCAAAATGGTGCATAGTTTCGTCTATGACGGAGATCAGAAGAAAGATTTCATTCGTAGTTTAGGTATTCGTTTCGATATTCCTATGCGTGAAGCTCTGTATAATCGTCATATTGCTTTCTCGTGTGCAGAGGGAGGAGTGTGGAGCGAGCCGGTACAACCATTGGTAGGGCGTCGCATACTCACTTTAAATAAGACAGATAATAAGAAAAACAGTAATGAAAAGAAGGATGCACAACAGAAGCCAACAGATGAACCCTCCCTGCAACAACAGCAAATGGAAGGCAAACGTATTCCACCTTATGAATCTTTCGATGAAAAGAACCGCTCTCTGCTCGATAACTGGGCTTCATGGAATGATTACCGTCTGTCTCAACTCACTGCCGATGCTTTCTCCATTTGTAAACGTGCCAATAACGATAATCCCTGGATAGGAACCTTTTCCGGCACACGTAGCGATGGGTATACTTTTGTCGGGGATATTACCGGAGGATTAGGACTTTGTATGCATGACTTTTGGCAGTCTTATCCCTCTTCTATTGAAATTTCAGACGCACGAACCCCGGTAGCTACCCTTACCGCCTGGTTGTGGAGCCCGGAGTCCGAACCTATGGATTTGCGGCATTATGATCGTATAGCTCATGACCTGAATGCCAGCTATGAAGATGTTCAGGAGGGCATGAATACGCCATACGGCATTGCCCGTACAACTACGTTTACACTGATCCCACAAAGTGGATATACCGGGAAAAAGGCTTTTGCTGATTATGCCAAACAATTTTCTAGCCCTAGTCTGTTACTGCCAACCCCGAATTATCTTCATGCCCGCCAAGCTTTCGGGATATGGAGTCTCCCTGACCGTACTACTCCATTCCGTACTCGTGTAGAAGACCGCTTGGATGCTTACATTGACTTCTATCAGAAAGCAATCGAACAAAACAAATGGTACGGTTTCTGGAATTATGGTGATGTGATGCACGCTTATGACCCCGTTCGTCATACCTGGCGTTACGATGTCGGAGGATTTGCCTGGGACAATACGGAACTGGCTTCTAATATGTGGCTATGGTATAATTTCCTGCGTACCGGGCGTATTGATATTTGGCGTATGGCAGAAGCTATGACGCGTCATACAGGTGAAGTGGATGTCTATCATATCGGCCCCAATGCCGGATTAGGCAGTCGGCATAATGTAAGTCATTGGGGATGCGGAGCTAAAGAAGCGCGAATCAGCCAGGCCGCCTGGAACCGTTTCTACTATTACCTTACTACGGACGAACGTTGCGGTGATTTAATGACTGAAGTGAAGGATGCCGACCACAAACTCTATGAACTGGATCCTATGCGCCTGGCCCAACCTCGCAGTGAATATCCTTGTACTGCTCCCGCCCGTTTGCGTATCGGCCCCGACTGGCTGGCTTATGCCGGTAATTGGATGACAGAATGGGAGCGCACAGGTAACACAACTTATCGTGATAAAATAATAGCAGGAATGAAAAGCATTGCCGCCCTGCCTAACCGCCTTTTTACCGGTCCCAAAGCTCTAGGATTTGATCCGTCAACAGGGATCATCACAACCGAATGTGACCCCAAACTGGAAACAACCAACCATTTAATGACGATCATGGGCGGATTTGAGATAGCCAATGAAATGATGCGTATGATTGATATACCCGAATGGAAAGACGCCTGGCTTGACCATGCTGCACGTTACAAGAAGAAAGCATGGGAGCTTAGCCATAGCCGTTTTCGTGTTTCCCGCCTGATGGCTTACGCAGCTTATCACTTGCGTAATACCCAAATGGCTGAAGAAGCCTGGAAAGATTTGTTTACCCGGTTGGAACATACACCTGCACCGCCTTTCCGCATCACTACCATACTTCCGCCGGAAGTACCGTCCCCATTAGATGAATGTACGAGCATCAGCACGAATGATGCTGCTCTTTGGAGTCTGGATGCTATTTATATGCAGGAAGTTATTCCAATAGATAACTGAACGAGTGTAAAGTAGCACTAGTTGCCTCCCAATCTATTAATAGCAAAGTTCTTCCGCATTAAGGGTAAACTTCCTTTCTTTTAATACCAAACTTACAATCAACTTATTATAAACTATAAACGCAAGTTCTGTTTTTATAAATGAAGCTTTTGATTATAAAAACAAAACTTGCATTTTTATAAACGGAACTTGCGTTTATAGATTAGTCTTAAGCAACTGATACTTTGGTACTAATCCAAAAGAAGTTTGCAAAGGGATAAGAGTAACTTTTCTATTAATAGATTACGGGATAGATAGCGTACTTTATCCCTTATGTTCTTACTTTAAGTAATTCTTTAACGGGCAATCGCTCTTTTTCAACCCTTCAACAATGCTTTTCGCATTCATGTGCGCTCCTTTCAAAGAAGAGTGTGTATGGTCATGATTATAGTAAGTTGCTGCTTTCTTCACACCTTTCTTTTCTAGTTTATCGGCACTAATCTTATTCAGATCGATAAAATAAGCTCCCGTAGCTTCCGCAGCTTCACGTGTCCACTTGCCAAAAGACTCGGCATTACGTTCTATTTTTCCATCTTTCCATTTGTTGCGTGGCGTATGACTAAGAACGATGGGAATGGCGCCTTTCTCCTGAACATCCATGATGAACTTCCGAAGATACCAGCCAAACGTATAAATTACCTGATACTTACCAGTCTTTTCCATTAGAAATACTTTGCTTTCATCACCGGAACCACGCAATTCGGCACGGGCTTTCCCTTTGTTTATATCTCCTGCATCATTATGTCCGAACTGAATCAGAACGAAGTCCCCCGGTTGCAAGGCATTGTATACCTTATCCCAACGACCTTCATCGAGGAAAGTACGTGCACTACGTCCTGCCATCGCACGATTTTCTACAGAAATTTTATTTAGATTGAACTCGTCAGCAATTACGCTTCCCCAACCCCACATACCGTTTTTGTCTTTATCTTCATTTCTGACCGTACTATCTCCGATAGTAAACAATACCGGACGTCCCTCTTTCCGACTGGAACCTGTCACTGTATCTTTCTCAACAGGTTTCAGATAATTGGCTAATTCCAGTCCTTCATACGCACGTATTCCGTCAGCAGCAGATTCAGCATTTACTTTAGCACCGAAAGCACTTGTATGTATACGGTCGATGTAGAACATATATTTCACCTTATTCTTGCCGAACTTTTCAAATTTGCGGGCGCTGATATCATTTAAGTCAATAAAAGGAACATGCTGTTCTTCTGCCACCTGCTTTGCCCACAATCCGAAAGTCTTGTTGACACGTGTGATGATGGTGCTGTCTTTGTCTTCCCAAGCATTGCGGGGAGTAAGCGAAAAAAGGATCGGATGAGCACCTTTGGCTTTTACATCCTGAATGAAACGACGCATATATTCCCCGTAGGTATATACGGTTTCTTTTACTCCGGTTTCTTTAATTGTTACGTTCAGTGTATCTTTACCAATTCCGGGAATGGAAGCACGGGCACGTCCGCTGTCGTATGGGCCATTGTCATTGTGCCCCAGTTCGATGATAACCCAGTCTCCCGGGCGTACTCCTTTGATTACATCCGGCCATAAACGGTTATAGAAAGTACGGCTACTGGTTCCACCCAATGCATGATTCTCTACAGTAATCCGGTTAGAGTCGAAATAATCGCCTGCATAATAGCCCCATCCCCATTGTCCGTTGTTGCCGTTTCCTAAAGTACCGGTACGCATGGTAGAGTTACCTACCAGAAACAGAACTGGGTTGTCACCTTTCCGGCTGGAACCGGCTTCCGGTCGCGAGGTACGTGCTTTATTCAGGCTGTCCAATGTGTTGTCAATTACTTGATTGACATCTGCCATGGGAGCGAAAACTTTATTTTGTGCTTGCAGTTGCAAACTGAATGTAATGGCTGTCAGCCAACATATATACGGGAATAATTTGTTTTTCATGAATCTGTTCTCTTTGAAATCCCTCACTGACCGGTGTCTAAACAGTCAGTGAGGGAACTAGCTACTAACTAACCTCTAACTAAACCTAATGAATGATTATCTTTAAACCTAATGAAAAAACTGTGTATGTTATTTTAATTTATAAACTTCTGTTCCGGCAAGCAGGAAACAACCGACTCCGTAGTCTTCAAAGTCGGGCACACTCTTATAAGTAACCGGCTGTCCGTCTTTAGGCTCTTTGCCTGTTCCCTGCACATATCCCAGGAATCCGTTCGGATGTACGGCATCTTTCACCATAGCGTTCCATGCTTTTAAAAGGACGGGAAGATATTCTTTGCGGTCGAGCAGTCCGTTGCGCACTCCCCAAGCCATGCCGTATACAAACAGTGCTGTTCCGGAAGTCTCTTTACCTCCGAAGTTCGTCGGATCATGAAGACTCACATTCCAGAAACCATCTTCACGCTGACATTTTTTAAGTGCCTTGCTCATAGCGAGAAAATCATTTATATAGTCCTGGCGATGTGTTTCATTGGCAGGGATTTCATCCAATACCCGTACAAGAGCTGCATATACCCAGCCATTTCCACGACTCCAGTAGCAATCTTCTCCATTCGGTTCTTTGTAAGGAGGATCAAAGTCCTGATCGCGCCACCATAAGCAATCTTTAGGATTATACATTCCGGCTTCTCCGTGCACGTTACGAGTGTAAGAATACATATCCCACATCTTATCGTAGTATTTCTGTTCACCGGTCATTTTTCCAAACTTTGCGTAGATTGGCATTGCCATTTGGATAGCGTCAATCCACCACCAATCGTTCACCTGCGGAGTGTTGACTACCATATCGATACTTGCTTTTATATTCCGGATCATATTCGGATCGGACGGACACATATTATAAAGGTCGATATAAACTTGTCCGCAGCAATGGTCGTCGGCGTTACGGGTCGTATTGCCGTTTCTCATTCCCCATTTGTGGAAATCAGCCCAATCGTAGGCATACTTATAATAATCCTCACGCGGGTAAATGCCATACAGAGCCATTAATCCTTCATAATATACGCCTCTCGTCCATATATTGCTTGGACGAACTCTGCCATAGAAAGAAGGCAATGTGTAATCGGCATACTTTTTCATAAAGTAGTCGTTTACTTTTACGATGGTCTCTAAAGTCTCTTTTTGTGCAGGTAACTCTTGTGCCATGACCGGCTTTCCTGTCATAAGACAAAGAAGGGTTACTGTAAAGAATGAGAGTAGTGATTTCTTCATGGTGAAATAATTCTGTTTTATTAATTGGGTGTTCATTCTAATTTTCATTGGCAAAGATAAGGGACGCACTTTTCTTTTTCAATGGATTTCCGTTCAGATATATTCATTTTTGTTCACCAGGTAGTTATAATGCGGTTTAAAAGTGGGCTATATGATGATTTCTACATAGATCTGTACAATATTCTATTTTATAAGTAGGCTGTGCCGCTTACTTTTGTGTTGTAAATTGATTAACGATAAAACTATGAAATGCATAAGTGCTTTTTTAAGTCTGTGTCTGATAGCTGCTTTTGTAGTGGCGCAGCCGAACTATGACTTTTCGAAACTGAAACGCGAACATTTGGGACGCGGTGTAATTGCCATCAGAGAGAATCCATCTACTGTTGCCGTGTCTTGGCGTTATCTGTCCTCCGACCCGATGGACGAATCTTTTGATGTTTATAGAAACGGTGAAAAGGTAAACAAATATCCGATAAGAAATGCGACTTTCTTTCAGGATATATATAAAGGTACGGAATCCGTACTTTATACCGTCAAAGCTATCCAATCAAAGACGGAAAGCAATTATCAATTGCTGTCCGATGCTCCGGCTGGTTATCTGAACATCCCGCTGAATCGTCCTGAAAACGGTACGACTCCGGCAGGACAAAGTTATTTCTATGCTCCTAATGATGCCAGTATCGGCGATGTAGACGGTGACGGGGAATATGAGATTATCTTGAAATGGGATCCGTCGAACGCACACGATAATTCGCATGACGGTTACACCGGAGAGGTATATTTCGATTGTTATAAATTAAACGGGCAACATTTATGGCGCATTAATCTGGGACGTAATATACGTGCCGGTGCACACTACACCCAGTTTATGGTGTTTGACCTCGATGGCGACGGTAAAGCGGAAGTAGTAATGAAAACCGCCGACGGAACAGTGGACGGAAAAGGAAAAGTGATTGGAGATGCGCAAGCTGACTATCGGAATGAACAGGGACGTATTTTGACCGGACCGGAATATCTGACTGTCTTCAACGGACTGACAGGAGAAGTGATGCAAACAATTGATTACGTACCGGGAAGAGGAAACCTGATGGACTGGGGAGACAATCGTGGTAATCGTAGTGACCGCTTTTTGGCTTGCGTTGCCTATCTCGACGGCATCCATCCTAGTGTTGTGATGTGTCGTGGATATTATACCCGTACAGTATTGGCAGCATACGACTGGAATGGAAAGGAACTGAAAGAACGCTGGATTTTCGACAGTAACCATCCCGGTTGTGAAGACTATGCCGGACAAGGTAATCATAACCTTCGGGTAGGTGACGTAGACGGTGACGGATGCGATGAGATTATCTACGGCTCGTGTGCCATCGACCATAACGGCAAAGGATTGTACACAACGAGGATGGGACATGGAGACGCGATTCATCTGACTCATTTCGATCCTTCCCGCAAAGGGTTGCAAGTATGGGACTGTCACGAAAACAAGCGTGACGGAAGTACGTACAGAGATGCGGCAACCGGAGAAATACTTTTCCAGATAAAAGATAGTACAGATGTCGGGCGTTGCATGGCGGCTGATATTGACCCGACCCAACCGGGCGTTGAAATGTGGTCTCTTGCTTCCGGAGGAATAAGAAATATAAAAGGAGAAGTGGTGAAAGCCCGTGTCAGAGGATTGTCATGTAATATGGCTGTCTGGTGGGACGGTGATTTACTTCGCGAACTGCTGGATAGAAACATAGTCAGCAAATATAATTGGAAGAAAGGAGTCTGTGAGCGTATAGCCATTTTCGAAGGAGCTCTTTCCAACAACGGAACGAAGGCAACACCTTGCCTGCAAGGAGATATTGTAGGCGACTGGCGGGAAGAAGTACTGTTGCGCACAGCCGATAATACCGCTTTGCGGCTTTATGTCTCTACCATTCCCACTGATTACCGCTTCCACACCTTTTTGGAGGATCCTGTTTATCGCATCAGTATCGCTACCCAGAACGTAGCCTACAACCAGCCGACACAACCGGGATTCTACTTTGGACCGGATTTGCAGGGAACCCTATTCAGAGGATGTAAAATACCTAAAAAATAAAATATGAATATTCGTATCATAGCCATTGCTTCGTTGCTGATAGCTTTGCCTGTCAGCGCACAGAAAAAGAAAACTGTAGTGAATGACTCAAACACGCCTTTGCATTTATTGCAACCTGCTTATCAGGGCACTTATGGTGATTTGACACCGGAACAGGTAAAGAAAGAGGTAGACCGTGTATTTGCTTATATAGATAAGGAGACTCCCGCCCGTGTGGTAGACAAGAATACGGGTAAAGTGATTACCAATTATACAACGATGGGAGAGGAGGCACAACTGGAGCGTGGAGCTTTTCGTTTGGCAAGTTATGAATGGGGAGTGACCTATTCTGCCTTGATAGCGGCATCCGAAGCTACGGACGACACACGCTATATGGATTATGTACAGAATCGTTTCCGGTTTCTGGCCGAAGTAGCACCGCATTTCAAGCGTGTTTATAAAGAAAAGGGCACAACGGACCCGCAGTTACTTCAAATCCTCACTCCGCACGCACTGGATGATGCGGGGGCCGTATGCGCGGCGATGGTGAAAGTCCGTTTGAAAGATCCCTCGCTTCCTGTGGATGAACTAATACGTAATTATTTTGATTTCATTATTAATAAAGAGTATCGTCTGGCAGATGGAACTTTTGCACGCAACCGTCCGCAGCATAACACTCTTTGGCTGGATGATATGTTTATGGGTATTCCGGCAGTAGCACAAATGAGTTATTATGACAAGGAGCAAAAAGATAAATATCTGGCAGAAGCAGTGAGACAATTCCTGCAATTTGCCGACCGCATGTTTATCCCCGAAAAAGGACTGTATCGTCACGGATGGGTGGAAAGTAGTAGCGATCATCCTGCTTTTTGTTGGGCGCGCGCCAACGGTTGGGCTATGCTGACGGCTTGCGAACTGCTCGACGTTCTACCGGAAGATTATCCTCAACGTGCGAAAGTGATGGATTATTTCCGGGCTCATGTACGTGGAGTGACAGCCTTGCAAAGTGGAGAAGGACTTTGGCACCAACTGCTCGACCGGAATGATTCTTACCTGGAAACTTCCGCTACTGCGATATATGTATACTGCCTGGCACACGCCATCAATAAAGGATGGATTGACGCCATTGCTTACGGACCGGTTGCTCATCTGGGATGGCATGCCGTAGCCGGCAAGATAAATGCGGAGGGGCAAGTGGAAGGAACCTGTGTCGGTACGGGAATGGCTTTCGACCCTGCTTTTTACTATTACCGTCCGGTCAATGTATATGCGGCACATGGTTACGGACCGGTTCTTTGGGCAGGTGCGGAAATGATTCGCTTGTTGAAAAATCAATATCCACAGATGAATGACAGTGCCGTTCAATACTACCAGGTGAAACAAAAGACGACAGCACCTATTTTTGCTATCGACACAGAAGAAAAGAAAGATTAACTTTAAATAGATTGAAACCATGAAACGAGAAGCATTTAAAATGTATTTGAAACCCGGATGTGAAGCCGAATATGAAAAAAGACATGCTGCCATCTGGCCCGAACTGAAAGCACTGCTTTCACAGAATGGAGTGTCGGACTATTCGATTTACTGGGATAAAGAAACAAATATCCTGTTTGCTTTCCAAAAAACGGAAGGGGGAGCAGGTTCGCAGGATTTAGGCAATACGGAAATCGTACAGAAATGGTGGGATTATATGGCGGATATCATGGAAGTGAATCCGGATAACTCACCGGTATCCATTCCTTTGCCGGAAGTGTTCCACATGGATTGAGTTTTCAGTAATTCTATCAGTCTGTAATTTTTTAGACGCGGATTACACGAATGACACAGATTTAAGAATAAAAAATCCGCGTCATTCGTGTAATCCGCGTCTAAATAATGGTAGTAATTGCTCTTTAGCATATCCGCTTCCTACTATTTAATGGAGTGTTTCTTTTATTATCTCAACTATCTTGATTATTTTTGTCCAACATTTATTATTAATCTTGGAATCTTTATGACGCAAAGACACCTTTTAGTTTTCACTTTCCTTGTTAGCTTTGTACTGAATGCTTATAGTGCAATAGAGCTTCGTTCTACACAAATGAGAACTAGTGACGGTCTTCCCAACAACTCTATCCGATACATCTATCAGGATAGCAAAGGCTTTTTGTGGCTGGCTACCTTGAACGGATTAAGTCGTTATGATGGTAACTCTTTCCTGACCTTTCGTCCGGAAGTCGGAGATAAAGTGTCTTTGGCCGACAACCGGATTTACGATCTCACAGAAGATAAAGATGGTTTTTTATGGATTTCCACTACACCTGAACTATATAGCTGCTATGATTTGCAACGTGCCCGTTTTGTTGATTACACGGGCTGCGGCGAGTTAAGGCAGAATTACTCTACTGTATTTGTTACAGCCAACGGAGACGTATGGTTATCACATCAAGGCAATGGTTGCCGACGTATGGTGCATCAGAAAAACGGTGAAATGACATCTACCGTATTCAGGACAGAATGTGGAAACCTGCCGGATAACCGGGTGAAATTCGTGAATGAAGACGCCGGCGGACGTATCTGGATAGGCACTCAATGCGGATTGGTTTCTGTCTCCAACGGACAATATCGGATAGAAGACCGGTTGATTCATTTCACTTCTTCTCTGGCTTATAAGGATGACATGTATTTCCTTACGGCAGATGGAGATATTTATTATTACCATTCGGCTACGCAGAAGATGCAGAAGCTGGCTGCTCTTTCAACCGTTGCAGGGCAGACGTCACCTACCGGAAATTTCTTGTTGAAAGATAAATGGATGATTCTGACTACGACCGGAGTATATACATATAATTTTGCGACCGGAGAAGTAGCCGCTGACCCCCGTCTGAATATTAAAAAGGGCGAACTGATTCGCGACAACCACGGAGACTATTGGATATATAATCATACAGGACGCCTTACCTATGTGGTTGCCGCAACCGGTGAAAGTAAAGATTTCCAGTTGATCCCTCAAGACAAGATCAGCTACATCGACTTCGAACGTTATCATATCGTACATGATTCCCGCGGAATCATCTGGATTTCTACCTATGGGAATGGGCTTTTTGCTTATAACACAGCCGAAGATAAACTGGAACATTTCGTTGCCAACATCAACGATCAAAGTCATATCAGTTCGGATTTCCTGCAATATGTCATGGAAGATCGTGCCGGTGGCATCTGGGTAGCTTCGGAATATTCGGGTTTATCCCGCATTTCAGTGTTGAATGAAGGAACTTCCCGCATCTATCCCGAGTCCCGTGAACTGTTCGACCGTTCGAATACCATTCGTATGTTGACCAAGATGTCTAATGGCGATATTTGGGTAGGTACGCGTAAAGGCGGACTTTATACCTTTGACGCGAATCTTCAGTCGAAAATGACGAATCAATATTTCCATTCCAATATTTATGCAATCGCTGAAGATCGCCAGGGACAGATGTGGACTGGAACCCGTGGTAATGGATTGAAGGTGGGAGATACCTGGTATTATAATACCCCGTCCGACCCGACTTCATTGTCGGATAATAACGTTTTTGCTATTTATCGCGATCGTAAAGACCGTATGTGGGTGGGTACATTCGGCGGGGGGCTCGAATTGGCTGAACCTACTTCTGACGGGAAATATAAATTTCGGCATTTCTTCCAGCAAACGTTCGGAATGAGGATGGTGCGTGTGATAGAAGAAGATGAAAACGGAATGGTCTGGGTAGGAACCAGTGAGGGGATTTGTATCTTTCATCCGGACTCACTGATTGCGGATGGTGATAATTATCATCTCTTTAGTTATACAAACGGAAAATTCTGCAGTAATGAAATCAAATGTATCTATCGTGATACGAAGGGACGTATGTGGATTGGTACTTCCGGTTCGGGACTGAACCTCTGTACGCCGCAGGACGACTATCATTCATTGAAATATGAGCATTACGGAACTTCCGAAGGGTTGGTCAACGATGTGATCCAGTCTGTTCTGGGAGATAGAAAAGGAAACCTTTGGGTAGCGACTGAATATGGAATTTCCAAGTTCACCCCGTCCACCCGTTCTTTTGAGAACTATTTCTTTTCTTCCTATACTTTAGGAAATGTGTATAGTGAGAATAGTGCCTGTATGCGTGAAGACGGGAAATTGCTTTTTGGTACAAACTATGGATTAATTGTGATCGACCCTGAAAAGATACAAGATAGTGAAACGTTTTCTCCGGTTGTTTTCACTGATTTGTACGTCAATGGGACCCAGATGAATCCGCAGATGGAGGATTCTCCTTTAAAACAGTCTCTTGCTTATTCGGATGAAATTACACTGAAATATTTTCAAAACTCATTCCTGATAGATTTCTCTACTTTCGACTATTCGGATAGCGGACATACGAAATATATGTATTGGCTGGAAAATTATGACCAGGGATGGAGTGCTCCTTCTCCACTGAACTTCGCTTCCTTTAAATACCTGAATCCGGGGACCTACATACTTCATGTCAAGTCCAGCAATGGATCGGGTATATGGAACGACAGTGAGACTACACTGAAGATTGTAATCGTCCCGCCGTTTTGGAAGACTACCTGGGCAATGTTGTGCTATGTGCTGTTATTGATGGTAGCCTTGTATTTTGCCTTCCGCATCGTCCGCAACTTTAAAGGTTTGCGTAACCGCATTAACGTAGAGAAGCAACTGACTGAATATAAGCTGGTCTTCTTCACCAATATTTCTCATGAATTCCGTACTCCGCTTACCTTAATCCAGGGAGCTTTGGAGAAAATCCAGCGTGTCACGGATATTCCGCGCGAATTGATATATCCTCTGAAAACAATGGATAAGAGCACGCAACGTATGTTGAGACTCATCAACCAATTGTTGGAATTCAGAAAGATGCAGAATAATAAACTGGCGCTTTCTTTAGAGGAAACAGATGTCATCTCTTTCCTTTATGAAATATTCTTGAGTTTCGGCGACGTGGCGGAACAGAAGAATATGAACTTCCGTTTCTTGCCTTCGGTGCCATCTTATAAGATGTTTATTGATAAAGGTAATTTGGATAAGGTGACTTATAACCTGCTTTCAAATGCATTTAAATATACTCCTTCCAACGGAACGATTATTCTTTCGGTAAATGTGGACGAAGGGAAACAAACATTGCAGATTCAGGTTTCGGATACGGGAGTAGGGATTCCTAAAGAGAAACAGAATGAATTGTTCAAGCGGTTTATGCAGAGTAATTTCTCTGGTGACAGTATTGGGGTCGGTCTGCATTTGAGTCATGAACTGGTGCAGGTGCATAAAGGTACGATTGAGTATAAAGACAATGAAGGTGGCGGTTCTGTATTTACCGTATGTATTCCGACAGATAAGACGGTGTATTCAGAGAAAGACTTCCTTGTTCCGGGCAACGTATTGTTGAAAGAGGCAGACGGTCACGCACATCATTTGTTACAGCTTTCGGAAGAGCTTCCTGACCCGGAAAAGATGGCTGCTCCTTTGAACAAACGGAAAGTGCTGATTATTGAAGATGATAATGATATCCGTGAGTTTCTACGGGAAGAAATCGGCGCCTACTTTGAAGTGGAAGTGGCTGCCGACGGCACGTCCGGATTTGAAAAGGCCCGTACGTATGATGCCGACCTGATTATCTGTGATGTTCTGATGCCGGGTATGACCGGATTTGAAGTGACCAAGAAACTAAAAACAGATTTTGATACGAGTCATATTCCCATTATCCTTCTGACCGCGTTGAACTCACCGGAAAAGCATCTGGAAGGAATTGAGGCAGGTGCGGATGCATACATCGCAAAACCATTCAGCGTTAAACTGCTGTTGGCACGTGTATTCCGTTTGATCGAGCAGCGTGATAAATTGCGTGAGAAGTTCTCCAACGAACCGGGTATTGTGCGACCGGCTATGTGTACTACCGACCGGGATAAAGAATTTGCAGACCGCTTGGCTGCCATTCTCGAACAGAATCTTGCCCGCCCGGAATTTTCTATTGACGAGTTTGCGCAGCTTATGAAGTTGGGACGAACCGTTTTTTATCGGAAATTACGCGGCGTAACAGGATATTCGCCTAATGAATATTTGCGTGTGGTGCGAATGAAGAAAGCGGCGGAGTTATTGCTGTCAGAAGATAATCTGACGGTTGCGGAAGTCTCTTACAAGGTAGGCATCAGTGATCCTTTTTATTTCAGCAAATGCTTTAAAGCACAGTTTGGGGTAGCACCATCGGTTTATCAGCGTGGTGTGAATAGTGAAGGAGATTCTATGTAGAACAGATTTTTATCCATTTCGCTTCCGGACCTTTATATTGAATAATAGTCCTTGTATTTGTGTACAATAGTCCATTGTACAATAGGGAAGGTACACCTATCTTTGCAGGGTAAATAGTGTGTGACTATGGCTTTCATATTCATATCTTTAATCATTTAATAGAATCATGAAAACACTTTCTTTATTTATTCTGACTTCTTTCTTCTATATTTTGGGTATAAGTACCCTATCAGCTGCCAATTGGAAAGTTTACGTTGCCAAATATAAGCAGGACAAAACTTGTGCTATCACCTATACTTTTGATGATGGTTTGGCAGAACATTCCACAGTGGCTGCGCCGGAATTGGAAAAGCGTGGCTTTAGAGGAACCTTCTGGGTTTGCGGTTTTTATACGGAACAAGGGGCATCATCCAAGTTACCTCGAATGACTTGGGATGAACTAAAGCAAATGGCAAAGAACGGACATGAAATCTCCAATCATAGCTGGTCACATCAGAATGCGAAGCGTTTGACCTTGGAACAAGTGAAATCTGAAATAGAGAAGAATGATAGTGCGATTTTTGCCAATATAGGTGTGATGCCTGTCACTTATTGTTATCCATATAACTATAAGACAGATGAGATCGTTGCGCTGGCTTCTAAAAACAGAGTGGGAACACGTACCAAACAGATTTCGATTGGCGGAAAATCTACCCCTCAACGATTTGCCAAATGGCTGGATGATTTAATGACGAAAGAGGAGTGGGGAGTAGGTATGACGCATGGAATCAATTACGGATATGATGCTTTCAAGGAACCTTCTTTGTTTTGGGAACACTTGGATAAAGTGAAAAGTCTGGAAGATAAGATTTGGGTAGGTACGTTCCGTGAAGTGGCTGCTTATATAAGGGAGAGGGATGATATTCGATTAAACGTTTCCACACATAAGAGAGGATTGACGATTACTCCTGAAATGACATTAGACAAGAAAATATATACAGAACCATTAACCATGGTGCTTGTGGGAGAAGCAGTAGAAAAGGTGTCTGTGAAACAAGGTAAAAAGCAGCTTTCTGCACATATTTCCGGAGATAAAGTTCTTTTCGATTTCAATCCGTATGCAGGGAAAATTAAAGTAAGTTTCAACAATAAATAATCTAAGAATGTACATGAAAAATAAATTAGTACTATTACTCTTTTTCATATTGACAGGTGTTGTCAGTGTAAATGCTCAAAACTTGCCCGATCAAAAGGAAACATTGGAGGTCATGAAGAAAGTGAACGGTTACTTTATGAAAAAGTATGCCGATTATACTATCCCCAGTTTTTATGGTCGTGTACGTCCCAGTAATATCTGGACACGTGGCGTATATTATGAGGGGCTGATGGCGCTCTATTCTATTTATCCGCGTGAGGATTATTATAAGTATGCCTACGATTGGGCTGATTTTCACAAATGGGGAATGAGAAACGGCAATACCACCCGTAACGCCGACGACCATTGCTGTGGACAAACGTATATCGACTTATATAATATTTGTCCGTCAGACCCGAACATGATCCGGAATATCAAAGCAAGTATTGATATGGTAGTGAACACCCCGCAGGTGAACGATTGGTGGTGGATTGACGCTGTACAGATGGCAATGCCTATTTTTGCTAAATTCGGAAAGATGACCGGAGAACAGAAGTACTACGACAAGATGTGGGATATGTACTATTATACACGCAGTCAGCACGATGAAACCGGTATGTTCAATCAGAAAGACGGTCTGTGGTGGCGCGATCAGGATTTCAATCCTCCCTATAAGGAGCCTAATGGAGAGGATTGCTATTGGAGTCGTGGAAACGGATGGGTATATGCTGCTTTGGTGCGTGTCTTGGATGAAATTCCCTCTGACGAAAAACACCGTCAGGACTATGTCAATGATTTCCTGACCATGAGCAAGGCATTGAAGAAGTGTCAGCGTGAAGACGGTTTCTGGAATGTCAGCCTTCATGATCCTACGAACTTCGGAGGCAAAGAGATTTCCGGCACAGCATTGTTTGTTTACGGTATGGCTTGGGGAGTTCGTAACGGACTGCTCGACCGTAAAGAATATCTTCCCATCCTTTTAAAAGCGTGGAACGCTATGGTGAAAGATGCCGTACATCCGAACGGATTCTTGGGATATGTACAAGGTACGGGTAAGGAGCCCAAAGACGGTCAGCCGGTTACTTATAAGAGTGTGCCCGACTTTGAAGATTACGGTGTAGGTTGTTTCCTGCTTGCCGGAACGGAAGTGTACAAGCTGAAATAATAGAATAATATACACTTCTCCATGGGTAATTATACTCCGGTAGCCTTACTTCCTTTGAATGGATAATTGCCAAGGTATTTGCGTACAATCGTCCATTGTATACTTCAATAAGTACGTCTACATTTGCAGGAGTAAAAAACTAAAAAAAACAATAACTTAAAATGAAGACATCAATGAAAAACATGTATTTAGCTGCTGCTATGGTAGTGTCATTAGCTTTTTCTGCTTGTAGTGACGAAGAGTCGGGAAAGGCGGATCGCGCTTATAAACCCATCGAAATTTTTGGAAATATCAATGAAGTGGTGAATAATGTACAGGAAACTCGTGCTGTCGGTGCGGCATGGGGATCGGACGACCGGATTGGAGTGACTGTTGAAGCGGATGAGGATAATGCGACCGCTAATGCAGTGGATACCTATATTAATATCCAATATCGCAATGAAACCGGAGGTTCGTTCCGTGTTGTGAACGAAGGCTCAACAGACAATAATATCCGTTTGAAAGGAGAAGGTGAGTTTACTTTGAATGCTTATTATCCATATCAAGGAGCGAATGGTACATTGCCGGGTACAGAAGGAGTGATTGCAAAAACAATCAGCGGAGCAGACCAGACAACCGACAAACAGCCGCAAATAGACTTTCTATTTGCCCAGGCTACCGGAGTTCGTGCAGAGTCTCCTGTTACCTTCGACTTCTCACATAAAATGACTAAAATCATATTGAAGTTTAAAGCAACCAACGGAGCTACATTAAATAATATGAAAGTCTATTTGAAAAGCCTGCAGTTGGAAGGCTCTTTTAATGTGACTACCGGTGAGGCTGTTGCCAAAAGCGGTGCTACTCCAAATTCAGAATTAAGCATGGATATTGCTAAACCGGCAGAAGGTGAAATGACTGCATCCATTATTTTATTCCCACAGGATATGCCGGAGAAAGTTTTGTTGGAAGTGAGAATGAATGATGAGACCTACACGCAATACATGCCTGTTCAGAATCTGGAGAGTGGACATGCCTATCCTTATAATGTGACCTTCGAAAATCCTGCAATGACAATCACCAAAGCGGAAATAGAAGACTGGATCGTAGAAGATGATAAAGATGTAACTGCTTCGGTTACTGAATAAACGACTGACAAGGATTCAAAAAAAGAATGATATGAAAAGAAATGAATTATGGCTCGGCTGTTTATTGGCAGTAGCAGGTTTCTTCGGAGCTTGTACCAATGTAGTGGAAGACGAGTCTCAAAATAATAAATATCCGATGGAGCTAATGGCGGAAAAGTCAGCTATAACTTTCACGCGTAGCATCGGGGAGAAGACTGAATGGGATGGGGGAGAGCTTGTTTCCCTATACGATGGTTTTTCACAAAAGTTGTATGAGGTTTCTCAATCAGGAGAAATGAGTGCTAAAAATAACGATCCTCTTTATTGGTATACAACGACAGAAGAAGAGACTTTGTTTGCCTGGTATCCTTCTTCGGAAACTTTGTTGACAGAGTGGACCGTAGCTTCCGATCAGACTATTGAAGAATCATATAAAAACTCGGATTTCCTTTATGCCTATGAGAAAATGAAATTCCGTAGCGAGCGGAAGCTTAAATTCCATCACGGAACGGTGAAGCTGATTATCAACGTGAAAGGTGACGGAGACACTGTATCGGAAGAAGATTTGAAGGATATTGTGTTCACTGTAAGTGCTGTAACAAAGGGCAGTATGGCAGAAGGCAAATTACAGTCTGCTGCAGGAGTTGAAGCGACAGTGATGAAACCTTATTTGTTGGAAAATGCCAGAGAAGGATACGCTTATTCTTTTCAGTTGCTGATGATTCCGCAGGATATGTCCGGCAAATTATTCTTTAAAGTTGCGTTGAAAGACGGCAGGAATTTCGGTCATACGCCGGGCAATGGTGAAGGCATATTAGAAGGTGGACACCAATATACATACAATGTAGGAGTTGGTAAACCGGGATTGAAAGTGACAATAGAAAAAGATTCTGTTTCGTGGGACGGTGATGACGAAGAGGTTGAAGGAACTGATAGAGAATAATATTCAAAATTTGAAGCGAAGATGAAACAATATAAACTTATGCAAGTGGCCTTGCTGGCAATCCTATTGTTCGGTTGGGCTGGTTGTTCTCAAAATGAGGAAGAAGTTCCGGGAAATGTACGGAATGGGATTGTACTGAACGTGACTGATACAGGGATAATTAGCAATGAACCGTCTACGCGTACAGAAGATACGGGATTCGTCACGACCTTTACACAAGGCGACCAGATTGGACTGTTTGCCGTGAAAGACGGTGCGATATTGGACGAAATCAATAATATGCCTTTCACTTTCAATGGCTCGAGCTGGTCGGGCAAACCGATATTGTATGATGATCGTCTGGTGGGAGTGAATTTCTATGCTTACTATCCTTATCAACCGGAAATGACAGGAAAAACGGATTTGATAGGTGATGATTTTTTTGCTCCTTTGGCAGCCGATTGGGAATTGACAACAGAACAAAGTGACCAGAAAGCGTATGCAAAGCAGGATTTAATGACTTCAAATGCAACTGCATTGATTGGTGAGAACGGAAACTACTCATTGAGTTTTCAGTTAACACACCGTATGAGCTTGGTTGTTGTGAAGTTGCCTTCTACTCGTTATATCTTTACAGATGCCGAAGGAGTGGCAATGCCGGAAGAAACTCCTTATGTTGCTATGCCTGTCGATGTAGCTTTCTATCTTGATAATGTAGAGGAAGGGACTAAAATTTCTCCTTATTATGACGCAAAGAAAGATGAATATCGTTTGCTAAGAAAACCGTCTTCGGAAAATCAGATTATCGGTCATTATAATGATAAGCAATGTACGCTTGATACGGCTGAAAAGATGAAAGAAGGAAAGTACAAACGTTTTGTTGTCGATGGTGGATATAAAGAGGTAACTCATCATTTGCAGGTAGGCGATTTATATTATGCGGATGGCAGTGTTATTTCTGTAGAGGAAGAAACTCCTTCTTCTAAAAACTGTATCGGTGTAGTTTATTATGTTGGTAATCCGCAACCTTCTGCTCAATATGGTGATGTAAGCAATTATAAAATTACTTCGGAAATGGATATTTTGAAAAGAGAATATCCTAGTTGCTGTCATGGTCTTGTATTGGCATTAGGACCTGATGTTGCAGATAGTTGGGGAGATGCAACTGCTTTTATGCATGAATGGTTCTTGACTTTTGATGCAAAGTCTCATTTTACCTCATTAAGTGGATATTATTTTGATAATGCAAAAGATAATGCAAAGAATATTGAAACTAGGTTTGGATTGGGATATAATAATGTGAGGGTGATTGAGGAGTATGTAAAGCTTAATATTGATAAAAGTGATTCTTATGTTGTGCTTCAACAAATAAGAGAATATCAGAATAAATATGATACTCCAAGTACGAGTACGAAGTGGTATTTGCCTTCAATTGGTGACTTTAATGGTTTAATTGCTACCAGTGCAAATAATTCACTTCCACTTCTGAATAAACAAATTGAAAAAGTTGGTGGCATTGGATTACAATCTAATAAGGAATATTGGACTAGTACTGAAAGAAGAAAAGAATTGACATATTATGCGATATATAATGGTAGTCGGTTTGAAACAAATAAGACAAAAAATAAAACGACAAAATATTTATATCGTTTTGGTCTTGCTTTTTAATTGGATGTTTTGAGGAATTGCATATTAAAAGCATAAAGCAAAGAGGATTATGAAAAAAGTAGTTGTATCAATGATATTGGCGGTACTTGCATTAACATGCTATGCGCAAGTCTATAAATTCGACTTTACTTCCGACAAAAAGGTAAAAGAGGGATATACTAAAGTGACACCCGAAACCTTGTTCAATGATGAACAAGGTTACGGATATGATTTGCAACCGGCGTGGGATGGAAAAAGTAATCAGCCTTTCTTCTTCTCCGTCAATGTTCCCGATGGCAATTATAAAGTAACCGTCGCCCTTGGCAGTAAGGATTCGGCCGGAAATACTACGGTGCGTGCCGAGTCCCGCCGACTGTTTATTGAAAATCTTCCGACTAAAAAGGGAGAAATGATTACCGAATCTTTTACTGTCAACAAGCGGAACATGAAAATCAGCGAAAGAGAGAAAGTCAAAATCAAGGCACGTGAAAAGAATAAACTGAACTGGGATGAAAAACTGACTATTGAATTTAATGGTGATGCGCCCCGTATCACTTCTCTGGTCATTGAACGTGCAGATATAGTGCCTACCATTTTTCTTTGCGGCAACTCCACCGTGGTGGATTATGATAACGAACCTTGGGCCGCTTGGGGACAAATGTTTCCACGGTGGTTCACCGATCAGGTAGCTATTGCCAATTATGCTGAATCCGGAGAATCTGCTAATACCTTTATCGGTGCCGGACGTTTGAAAAAAGCCCTGACACAGATGAAGAAGGGCGATTATCTCTTTATGGAGTTCGGACACAACGATCAGAAACAGAAAGGACCCGGCAAAGGAGCTTTCTATTCTTTCATGTATAATCTGAAGATTTATATTGATGAAGCCCGTTCCAGAGGTGCGTATCCTGTATTAGTGACTCCGACGCAACGTCGTCGTTTTGATAAGAACGGTAAGATTGTAAACACTCACCTTGATTATCCTGATGCGATTCGTTGGTTGGCAGCCAAAGAAAACGTACCTTTGATTGATTTGAATGAAATAAGTCGTACACTTTACGAGGCAATGGGCGAAGATGGCTCTAAACATGCGTTCGTGCATTATCCGGCTAATACTTATCCGGGACAGACAAAGGAACTGAAAGATAATTCCCACTCCAATACTTTCGGTGCTTATGAACTGGCTAAATGTATTATTGAAGGAATGAAGAAAGCTGATTTGGATGCGGTGAAGTTCTTGAGGAAGGATTATAAAGGATTCAATCCAGACCATCCCGACAGGTTCGAAGACTTTAAATGGAATCTTTGCCCGTTTACGGAGATAGAGAAACCGGATGGTAATTAATAAATGGAAATATAATAGCGGATTATTCCGGTTCAATATCAATAAATAACGTAGATTAAAAACATAAAATAGAAGAGGGATTATGAAAAAAGTGTTTGTATCAATGGCGTTGGCAGTTCTTGCATTGGGAAGCCAGGCACAAGTTTTGAAGAATGACCTGTTGAAAGGTTATAAGGTAGGCGATACTTTGGAGAAAACGGTTTATGATGATAAACGGGCTCCTATTAACGTAGATACTTGGTGTGGAGCATTTACTACGACATCGGTTGAAGGAGTGGTAAGTCCTACTGTTGGAAAGGCTTTGACTTATGACGGATATAGTGAGGCGGGATCATCTATCAATTTTGGTTTTCCGCAAGGTGTGAAAGGTTCCCGTGTCAGCGTATATTCTTTGGTAGAATCAGGAAAAGTTTACTCTAAAGGAACTTATTACCTGGCTTGTCTGGTGAACTTTGCTAAAGTCGGTTCAAGTAATTTGGCAGATATCTTGGCTGCCAGTGCCAGTTATGTTGGCGGAGGAAATCGTGGTCAAGTATATGTCAGACGTGAAGGAAATGATAAAATCAAATTTGCTGTAGGCTTGATGAAAGAACGTAACGAAGCTCCTATGGTATATGATTATAATACAACGCATCTGCTGGTATTGAAAGTTGATTATGACAAGAATGAAGTTTCTTTATTCGTTGATCCTGAATTAAATCAGAATGAACCGAAAGCCGATGTTGTAGTGGCTGGTGAAGAAGGTGCATTGAAAGCTGGTCTGAAAGCTATTTCGTTTAGAAATCGCAGTGGCTTTAAAGGAAATATCGGTAATTTCCGCTTTGCCAGAGATTGGGCTGGCGCTATAGGAAAATAATAGAATATATTAATCTATTAAATAGAAGAGGGGGAGAGTTGCATTGTAGACAACTTTCCTCCTTGTTGAGTTGTGGTAAGCTATATTATATTCTTGAATCACTGCTTGTCTTGTAATTCACGTAATACATCATTTATAATATAAGTATCGCTCATTAGATGCAGACCGTAACGGGAGTCATGTAACATGGCACATACATTTGTTTCATAAAACAGATTTAATGCTCGTTCCGGGCTTATCTCCAATCGGACCGATAATAATAGGATGATACGACTTATTTTTCTCCAAAGTACTTGTTCTCTCATTTATTACCTCCTTTTCTGTCCATTGTATCCAGTGGAAAACTCTTATCAAAATGTAGATGTGTATCAATGAGTTGCTGATTGAGCAAACATATCTGATGATTAGGTTGTGCATATACCAATTGCCCGAGGGCTTGCTCTATGGTGATGATGTCGTTAAGGTAATCTTCTATGGTGTCAATCACCCGATCGTTTGCTACGCCTCCTTCTATGATATCATAACCTGTCCAAGGTTGTTTCCCATTTCTACTAGCGACAATAAAATTCAACCAATCCTGATTGTAAGCATCGAAACGAAGTAACTTGAATCCGGCTTTTATAGCTGCATCCATATCAAATTCATATACATTAATCCATGCAGTGGTACTTGCCCGTAATAATTGTACACGAGTAGCCCACCGTTCTGCTTGTGAGCGTAGTGAGGTTAGATAAAAACCTCTACCGAAATCTAAATCGGCACGTCCCACTTTGGCTAAAGGATGCTCTATAGAAAGGGTGGAACCATGATAAAGTGTTATTTTCATACTTTTCCGCCCTCCTGTGCTTCCCAGTTTTTCAAAGCTTCAGCCACATCCTCGCCTACATGTTTTAGGCTTTGTGTGTGCATCACTTCGTAATTGTCCAGTAGAAGACGTTTGATTAGGTTCATTTTCTCTAAACGTCGGCGCATTTCCATAGGAGAAATTCCCATTTCGCGTGCTCCGGCTTCTATCGCCATGACTGCAAAGTGAATTTTTTCACTTTCTAGGATATCTGGTTGTTTACACATAAGCATTAAAATTCAGTTTATAAACAAAGATACTTGATGGCAGGCAAATAAACAACATTGCCGGAACTTTTTTGTATATACAAGTAAAAGTCCTCCAAGCTGCCGCCGGAGGACTTTCACTACTAACCTTCAAACAAATTTATAAATAGTATTATGTCGCTTAATTATATCCTTTATTCTGTTCGTACAATCCTTCTTTTACTTTCATTTGTGAATCCGGTATCGGGTAGATGTATGAGTCTTTGGTGACCAGTTTGTATAATTCGTACGTTTCCGGCTTGGTGATTACTCCGTTGGCATCGGAACCATTGCGCTTGAACATATCCTGCAATACACCTACATATCGGTTCTGACGTACCAAATCGTGCCAGCGGATTCCTTCAGATGCCAGTTCACGGCGGCGTTCAATATCTACAGAGTCTGCAAAATTCTCGATGGTAATATCATCATCCAAAGCATCCAGTCCGGCGCGTGTACGAATCTTATTCACCATTTCTTTCCCTTTGCCGGTAGGTCCTACAATTTCAGCATACATCAACATCACATCTTCCAGGCGAATTAGTGGATAATTGATGGGGAAATAGGTGCGGTCGGCAATCTGGTCATCGATGTCTTCGTATCCTAAAAGTTTGCGTTTCATTTTGTGCTCGAAGAATTTCAGGAAGAAATCCCCTCCTGTATATGGAGTTCCGTCTTCGTCGACAAATTCACTTGTATTGATAGTTCCTGCACAACGTTTGTCAATGAAAGCACCTGTTTCGTCGGTTTGCTTGAAAATACCGTCCAATTGGTTCTCACACCATATTCTGTTACCGGACATTTGTATCTTCGTATAAGAATCGTTGACAGCCGGTACAGAGTTGAATACCATTGGATTACCATAGTTCTTGGCTGCAATATACTGGATCTCGAAAATATGATATTTGTTGTCGTTGTCACTGATCCATATTTTAATCCATTCGTCGGCTGTGCTCGCCCAATATTTATTGTTGGCGAAAGAATAATCGATCACCTCGCTAAATAGTTCCTCGGCCAACGCCTTTTTAGATGCATCCTGTACGGGATATCCTGCCATTGTCAGATAAACGCGTCCTAATAAAGACTTTGCAGCCACTTGGGTAGCACGCCCGGCTGAAGCGCTGTTTCCCATATAATTCAGCGGAGTGTCTACCAGTTTCTTTACTGCGTCCTCCAAATCCGGGACGATTGCTGTCTCATATACCTCCACCGGTTCAGACTGTTTGATCGTCATCGCTTCATTCACAGATACCGGTTCCAATACGATAGGAATACGTCCGAAGTAGCGTACTAAGTCAAAATAAGCCAATGCTCTAAGGAATTTGGCCTCGCCGATAAACTGGTTTTTGATGGCTTCTGAAGAGAAAGTAACCCCGTCGGTTTTGCTAAGAAACATATTGGCACGGGCTATAATCTCGTACAGATTATTCCAGGCTCCGGAAAGGGTACTGATGGTAGAAATGTTGGGATTGAAAGTTCCTATATCGATATAGTCACGTTGTTTATCCGTCGTTTTATCCACCCATGCATTGTCTGAACGAACTTCCGACATAAGCCAGGAGTAGTCCGAAATAGGAAGCAGGCCGTTGTAGATACCGATAATGGCTTGTTCCATTTCACTGGGAGTTGAATAGAAATAGTCCGTGGTACGTGTGTCGTTAGGCTCCACTTCCAGCCAACTTTCACAAGAGGACAGTGACAATGTCAGCGCTAATCCTCCACTTATAAGATATTTATATAGTTTCATAGTTTCTTTCTTTTTTTATTTAGAATGTAACATTCACTCCTAACGTAATGACTCTGGCTTGCGGATATGAACCGTAGTCATAGTCTCCCGTTGAACCGCCATTGTTAGCTTCAGGTGAGAAACCACCTTCGTATTTATCCCACATCAGAAGATTTTCCCCTGTCAGATAAACACGGGCATTCTGTATGAACTTCTTTTTGAATGGAATACGGTATCCCAATGTTACGTTTTTGAGTTTTATGAAATCTGTACTGTATAACCATCGGCTGTCATAGAACTGTCCCGTGTTGGCGTTGTCGATACCCGGAGTTTTTCCGTCGCCCGGTTCTGCTTCCGATTTCCACATGTTTTTCCAGTGAGACAATACATTACCGTTGGCTCCCATACCCGGACGGTCCATGGCACGTCCCAGGACGCTGTAAATCTGGCCTCCTGTCTGTGCGGTAATCAGGAAAGATAAGTCGAAGTTTTTATACTTGAAGGTGTTTGTTATACCGAAAGTATAATCCGGATCGGGTTTGCCCATCAAGGTGCGGTCGCTGTCATTGATAACTCCGTCGCCATTTGCGTCCCGGTAGCGTACGTCGCCCACTTTGCTGTTCTGCATCACAGGATATTTTTGTAAGTCAGCCTGTGTCTGATAGACTCCGACAGCATCGTACATATAAAAAGATCTCAATGGCTGGTCCACCATAAACACCTGTGTGGTGCTGTCATATCCTGTAAATACAGTGCTGTTGTCATCTCCCAGGCTAAGTACTTTGTTCTGATTGTAAGAAACGTTCAGAGAAGTGCTCCATTTCAGTCTGCCTGTCAGATTCTGCGTAGTTACTTCCAGTTCGAAACCTTTGTTACGGATAGAACCGATGTTTCCCCATGCTTTGGTAAAGCCGAGCAATGCGGGAACAGTCACCTGATATAATAAGTCTTTGGTTGTTTTCACATAATAGTCGGCAGAAAGGAAGATACGGTTGTTGAACAATCCCATATCGAAAGCAACATTCCAGCTTTCAGTCTTTTCCCATCCAAGATCAGGATTGGCGAGCGATGTCGGTGCAAAACCGTTGATAATACTTCCGGATGAATAATTGGCACTGCTTAGTTTGGCAAGCGCTGTATTTGTAGGAATGGAGTTATTACCATTTGCTCCCCAGCTGGCACGCAGTTTTAATGAATTCATGACGAAATCTTTCGGCCAGAATTTCTCGTTTGAGATACGATAAGCACCGGAAACAGCTGGGAATATACCCCAACGGTTCGCTTTTCCGAAACGGGAAGAGCCATCACGGCGGATACTTGCCGTCAGCAGGTAGCGATCGTCATATTCGTATTGTAAACGTCCGAAGTAAGACATCAGGCGGGATGGAGTTGATAATGACGCTGTAGCAGCAGTGAGTACGACGTCGGCCATATCGATCACTTCCAGAGAGTTGTCCGGAAATTGAGTGGCTGATAATCTCATGGAAGAACCACCGGAACTTTCCATAGAATAACCGGCCATTGCTCCAACAGTGTGCCGGCCAAATGTCTTGTCGTAATGCAACACTCCCTGAAGGAGGAATTTGTTGCTACGTGACTCGGTACGACTTGCTGTGGTTCTGTATCCTTCTACGTCTGTCCGGTACTTGGTGATAGTGCTCGGTACAAACGAACGGCTTTGGCTGCTGCTGAAGTTATATGAACCGGTCACTTCCGCTTTGATTCCATTCCAGATATCTGCTTTGACATAAGCGGAGGAGCTTAATTGCACCTTTTCTCCTTTGTTTTGTACATGTTCCATATAAGCAACAGGACTGATTTTGCTGGAACTGGTCCAACGATAGTAGCCGTAAGCCCCTGCACCGGTATAGATGCCATCTTCAGGTTCTGCAACCGGAGCCATGGTAAGTACGTTCGTTGCCTGACGGTCTTTACCATCTACACGTCCTCCTTCATTCCAACTGGCAGATGGTGCCAGATTAACTCCGACAGTAATCCGGTTGAGCACTTTCGATTCTACATTGGCACGGAAATTCAGGCGCTTATAATTACTTTCGATAGCGATACCCTCCTGATCTGTGTATCCCATTGATACACGATATTTAGTGTTACCGCGACCACTTGAAAGAGAGAGTTGATAATTCTGTATCGGAGCCAGGCGGAAGAATTCATCCTGCCAGTCAATCAATTTCAGATTGCCGTAACCGGGTTCTGTCCAGCGGGGGTCATTCAGGAAATAATAACTTTCCTTTCCACCGATCATTGCCAGACGGGTGGCGTAATCATCTTCAATCGTTGCCCCTTTACTTCCGTATTGAGAAATATATCTGTTATTATTATATGCGGTACGGAATTCAATCCATTCTTCGGGCGACAGTACATCTACTTTTCTTTCCAATGACTGAATACCGAAAGAAGCCTGAAACTGTACTCTCACTTTTTCATCTGTACCAGCTTGTTTGGTGGTAATCAAGACAACCCCATTGGCACCGCGGGAACCATAGATAGCCGATGAGGAAGCATCTTTCAATACTTCAATAGACTGTATGTCTCCGGGGTTGAGGCTACCGAGGTCATCGACAGGAATACCGTCTACTACATATAGAGGAGTAGCATCTGCGTTGATAGAAGCAGCTCCACGTACACGAATCTGTAATTCGGAACCCGGTTCACCGGTGGTGCTGCGAACTTCCACACCCGCCAGTTGCCCTTGCAGGGAAGAAGCGATATTGGTTGATGCCCGGTCTTCCAGCTTTTCGGCATTTACTTTGGCGATAGCTCCGGTCACATTTCCTTTCTTGGCACTACCGTAGCCGATTGCTACGACTTCATCCAGTGCGATAGCGGATTCCGACAGTTTGATTTGAAGCGTTTTATCGGTAATGGTTACTGTTTGAGTGTTATATCCGATAAAGGACACTTCCAGTAGTTTGGCACTTTTGGGAGCGGAGAGTACAAATTTACCGTCTAAATTAGTAATCGTTCCTTTGGCGGTTCCTTTCACAGTGACGTTTGCACCGATAATCGGTTCATCTTTCTCATCTACGACTACACCTGTCACCGTCCGGTTTTGCGCGAACGACAGGGCAGATTGTACTACGAACAGAGTCATTAAAAGGAGATATTGAATCTTCCTTCCCAGACTGCCATTTCCATGCAAAATGTTTTTCATGTTAATATCTCTAAGTGATTAAATTAGTAAATAACGGAAGATGCAGACATGGTTTGTTTTTCCATTTATCTGACTTCCTCTGCAAAGGAAGTGTATTAGGAGAAATTACGCTCAAGTATTCGTACGGAAAAGATGTAATTTCATACTAATTGCTAAAAAACACATTTGGCATTTGTACGCCACCCCCTATGAACGTACAAATATAGCCTTTTCAACGGATTGCCTTTATCTGTTCGTACATCTGTTTGCCCAAATATTCGGCAGAATTTTGGTTGAAATGCAAACGGTCGCCCATCAATTCCGCATCCGACATGTCTATCAAATATGCGTTCTTATCTTCTTTAGCAAAACGTTTCATGGCGGCTTCCACTTCGCTGCCATACTGTTTGTTCTTCTTGGCTACCGTACCGAAAATAAAAGGTAGGTTGGAGTAATCTTTTCCTGTTTTTTCGCTTAGATGGTTGCGTACATAAGTGACTACTGCTTTCAGGTTTTCATAATATTTATCTCCATGTGCATGGTCACTTTCTCCCTGATGCCATAGGAATGCATCAATCTGATAACCGTTTTTCAACTTGGATAATGTATTGTCGATGCAGCCGTCTATGTCATTGATGAAGGACAGAAGTAAAGAACGTCCTTTCTCACTGGTTGCCGTATTATTTGCCAGCCATTCGGGATTTGCCGACCAATGAATTGATTTGTCCGAAGCATTGGAAGGCTCGATAGAAGTTCCGCCGATTGCCCATTTGATAACATAGAAAGGTTCTTGCCACCATTGTTCCAGCCAATAGTAGGTAATAGCATCGTATCCCCAGGTATTGGGTTTGGCTCTTCTTTTACTCTTAGGCCAGAAGGGACGGAATTTCCCGTCTGTACGGTTCTGGGCAATTCTGCAATACTTGTAGGCTCCTGTCGTAAAAGCCGTATCTGTTGCCATTGTTTTGATGTAATCCGGCAAACGGTCGTTGGGTACACGTCCGTCGGTATTCGATTGTCCGGCGGTGATAATCACATGGGCAGGTTCGTTGTTGCCCGCCATACAGTTGCAGCTGAATGCAAGTATGAAAAGGATCAGTAAATTCTTCATGATAGAAATATGCTTTATGATTTTTAAACTATGGAGGTAGTAAAAAGTCCTCCTCACGTTTATTATCGCTCGGGAGGACTTCTTATCAAACTAACAATCGTGTGAGAAATCTAATACCTGTTGAGAACTATTTATTTGATTGTTTCGAGAAACTCTACTTCGATGATTCTTAACTGGTTTTTGCTGCTGCTTTTTTCCAGTTCCATTTTATTGGCGGCCTTAGCCTCTACTTCGATAATCTGTCCGAAAGCATCTTTGTCACTAGTGTTTCCTTTCAAGCGGATGGTTATCGTATTGGCACGTACGGGCTTTTCTACATTGAGATGAATATATCCCAGGCTTTTATCCGTGTTTCCGCTCCAAATCAATGTGTTGCCGGCATATACTTCCAGCGGGTAACTTCGTGAACGCCATCCTTGCAGTTTGATACATATATCGTCAATTTCGGCATCTCTTTCCAATGTATAGGTAATCCATGCAGTGCTTAGTTTACCGTCATTCTTCCATTCGGTCAGTTCGATATCATCGTAGCTTTTTTCAGCATCATTATTGTTGGAACCGGCTTTTGCCGAAACGATTCGTACGCCCTTTTTGCTGTCTTTGTAAGAAGGGGTAGAAGGTGTTTCGCCTCTATCCAGTCTGCCTTTCAAGGTAGACTGCGGAAGATAGGTACTCAAACCTCCGGTCACTTTTACAGGCACCGTTTCCAATGTGAGAGTGGCACTTGGAAGTCCTTTAGCCTGTGCTGTCAGAGTTACTTTTCCGGCAGTCGTCGTACTGCGGATCAGTGCGCGGTTGATACCACATTCTACCGGAAGGTTTGTATCAAGAATATGATTGTTTTCACCTTGGGCAATACCTCCACGCCATTCCGCATGACCGTTGAGTGTGAACTGAACGGTACGGTTGTCCAACGGACAGCGTTTTCCGTCTTTATCTACCACTTCCACCTGTATCAATGCCATATCCGCACCGTCTGCATGAAATCCTTCGGGGTTTTGGATAGCGGTAAGTTTCAGACTGGCAGGTTCACCGGCTGTATTTAGAGCATAGCGGCTGATTTCTTTCCCTGCTTTATTGTAGCTGACAGCTTCCAGCTTGCCCGGTTTGAAGGCTACGTTGTCGAAAGTAAAGAGAAAATTGTATTGGCGTTTGCCTTTACCCAGGGAGTTACCATTCAGGAAAAGTTCCACCTCTTCTCCGGTAGATACTACCTGCACAGGTTTTACCGTATTTTCCGGATAGTTCCAATGGCCGATGATGTAGGTCTGGTCTTTTTCCGTATCTACCCATCCGTCCCACATTACCTGATGTGCGTAGAAAGCATCTTTTTCGATACGCATCGCGTCCGTCACTCCACTTCTTCGGTAGTTTTCCGCACCCCGGTAATGAGTGTTAGTGTCGGAGAAGATAATTTTAGTACCGCCGGAGCTGACTCTGTTACCCGTTCCGGGACGCTCACGCCAATAATCATACCAGCGGGCTATCATAGTGATGGCAAATTCATCTTGGTTGCGGTTATAGTCAGTGGCCGGTTGTCCTTTATAAAGTGGTCCGTCACCTTCTTTGTGGAAAGGATAGCTGTATTCATCCCAGTACTTTCTTAGACCTTCGTCACGGCAATATTCGGTCGCCCACATCGGATGATGTTCGCTTCTGTTGATGTACAGCATTTCGCCGCCGTATTCTGCTTCGCGGATATCCAACATTTCACGTGATCCGATGGCACGTCCGCCGAACGGGTCGTATTTGTCGCGGACAGCTTTCATTTCTATCATGTGTTCGCGACTGATGGCTTTGTTGCCACATTCGTAGAACAGGATACTCGGATTATTACGGTTGTAGATAATCGCGTCTCGCATCAACTCTACCCGTTGTTCCCATTGACGTCCTTCACGGTCTTTTTCAGCATCTCCGGCAGGCATTGCCTGTATCAGACCTACACGGTCGCAGGATTCTACATCCTGTTTCCACGGAGTAACATGCATCCAGCGAACCAGGTTCGCGTTTCCTTTCACCATCAGGTCATTAGAGAAATCGCTCAACCAGGCAGGTACGGACAGGCCTACTGCCGGCCATTCGTTGCTGGTGCGTTGCGCATATCCTTTCATTTGGATAATACGGTCGTTCAGCCATATCTTTCCTTCGGCAAAACGTGTCTTGCGGAAGCCGGTGCGGGTACTGACTTCATCGAATACCTGATTGTTGTCATCTTTCAGAGCGGTTTTTACCGTATACAAGTAACCATATCCCCAACTCCAGAAGTGAAGATTATGGAGGGTGGCTGATGCTTTTACCGTTTTAGTCTCTCCGGCTTTCAAAGTCACTTTATCACCCTGGAAAGTTTTCATTAGTTTGCCGTCTGCATCAAGTACAGTCACTTGATAGCTGAATTGTCGGGAAGCCTTACTGTCATTTCTGACTTCCGATTCGGCATGAATCGTAGCTTTGCGTCCTTGGATGTCGAAGTCTTGGGCATAGACGTATACGCCTGTCGTTTTCAGGTTGCTATATAAGGGAAGAGTCTGATATACATTATCAGTAACGTACAAGAAGACGTTTTTAGGAATACCACCATAGTTGGCATTGAAATTACGGTCGTTCCACTGGAACTTGGAGTTAGTTCCTTCTTCTCTGTACATCCAGTTGTTGTCGGTGCGAACGGCAATCACGTTCTCGCCCTCTTTGATATGCGGAGTCAGGTCGAACCCTACTGCCATAACACCATTTTCGTGTCTGCCCAGATAATGTCCGTTGAGATAGAAGTCTCCGCGTTGGCGTACTCCTTCAAATTCGACGAATACTTTCTGATTACTTTTCAGTTCCGGAATCCGGAAACTCTTGCGATACCATACCACTGTATCTGTCAATTGTTCGATGGAAAGTTTGAATGCTTCATCTTCATTGAAGGCATGAGGCAAAGTCACTTGTTTCCATTTACTGTCGTCGAATTTTGCGTCTTTGGCTTTAGGAAAGTCTCCTATCCGCAGCTTCCATTCGCTGTTGAAATTGTATTTTTTGCGTTCGGATGCCTGTCCGTTGATGACAGACAGTGCAGTCAGCAGAAATACGAAAAGAAATAATTTGTGTTTCATGATAGTCTATTAAAATGTTTTGCTGCAAAGGAAGTACATTGAGAGAAAACATACATATACTACCGTACGGAAAGGATGTAATTTTTATCTCATGATGAAAAAAAACGACTGGTATTTGTACACAATTTCAGATAATAGTACACATTCCCCGTTGATGGGAGAATGAGATACTATTATCTGCGGTTAACATATGTTCTTTTTAAACATCCGTTTTATTCCCTTCTTCTTTTTCTTCGGAAGCTTGTTCCGTGTTCTCTGCCGTATCATTGGAAGCCGGAGCTTTACCACCGTTCTTCTGATAAACAGAAGGGGCTATTCCGAATTGATTCTTGAAGCACTTGCTGAAATAATAGGGATCGTTGATACCTACTTTGTAGGAAATCTCGGAAACAGTCAGGTCTTCGGTTAACAATAATTCCGCAGCTTTCTTCAAACGAATGACACGCAGGTATTCATTGGGAGAGTATCCGGTGACACCACGCACTTTCTTGTAGAATACGGTACGTCCCAATCCCATCAGGTTGGCATAGTCATCTACGGAAAATTCTGTTTCCACCATGTGTTCGTTCAGCATTTCATTCAGTTTTGCCAGGAATTTGCTGTCCTTGTTGCTCGTACAGATAGCCGCATGAACCATTCCCGGTTCGTTGGAGAATTTTTCACGCAGTTTGTCCCGCTGTTCGATCAGTTTGGAGATTCTGGCCAGTAATAAGGAGATGCTGAACGGTTTGGTGATATAAGCATCCGCGCCGGATTCGATACCTTCCAGATATTTCTCTTCCATATTGAGGGCGGTTAGCAGAATGATGGGAATGTGGCTGGTGGCAAATTCATTCTTTAATTTCTTGGTCACTTCGAATCCCGTCATACCCGGCATTAATACATCGCAGATAATCAGATCTGCATCATAAGTTTGTGCACGTTCGAAGCCACTGATACCATCCGCTTCTGCTACCACTTCGAAGTAATGACCGATTTCTTCTTTCAGGAATTCGCGGACATCATTATCATCTTCAATGATTAATACTTTCCGCTTGTTCAACGGTACGGGAGGTGTTGCTTGTTCTTCCGTATTTTCGTCTGTGACAAACTCTTTATGACGTTGTTCCTCTTCTTCAATCAATAACTGGTTAGGAACCAGGAAATCTTTTTCTTCATAAACACTGGCATCCGTTGGTAGTTCGACGGTGAAAATGGAACCGCCGCCTTCATTCTCATTATAAGAAATCGTTCCTTTATGTATATTGACCAGACCGTATGTGAGATGAAGTCCGACGCCTACACTGCTGTGTGAGAAGCTGCTTTGCATAAAGCGTTTGAACAGTTCGGCACGCTTCTCTTTCGGGATGCCCAGTCCTGTGTCGATCACTTGTATGCAGAGCTGTTTCTTCTGTTCCTGTACGTCTACTTTGAATATAATCTTTCCGTTGGAAGGAGTATATTTAAAAGCGTTGGAGAGCAGGTTATAGATCACTTTATCAAGGTTACCTTTATCTACAGGCATCTTGTAAGAGTTCTGTGAAGGCTCGAAACGGAAATCCATGTTTTTGGATTCGCTGACATCCTTGAAACTAAGGAATATTTCATAGCAGAAAGCGACAACATCCGTTTCCTCCAGGGAGAGGGCGAGTTTGTTTTTCTGCATTTTCCGGAATTCCAGTAGTTGGTTGATAAGCCTCAACATTCGTTTCGTGCTCTTGTCCATGATCTTCAGGGAGTGTTGCATATCCTTGGAGTGGTTTCCCATGTTGACAATTCTTTCCAAAGCACCTTGAATCAGTGTCAACGGAGTGCGGAATTCATGAGAGATGTTGGTAAAGAATTCAAGTTTATACTCCGTCAGCTGGTTTTCTACGGCGATACGGTTACGTAGCGCATTGAAATTTCTGATAATACGGAAACTGAAGTAACCCGCTATGGCTATCAGAATGGCATAGATCAGGTAAGCCCATCCGGTTTTCCAGAAAGGAGGAGCTATGACGATTTCCATCACATTTTCTTCTCCCCAGATACCGGCGGCGTTGCAGGCTTTCACATGCAGTTCATATTTGCCCGGAGGCAGATTCCGGTAAGTGGCAAAGTTCAGGCTGGAGGGTGAACTCCATTCCGTATCGTATGGAGGAAGACTGTAAGAGTATTTGGATACCCCGTCCAGATAGTTGAAGGTAGAGAAAGAGATAGTGAGTGAACTCTGATAATATTTCAGGTTCAGTTCGTTGATGTAAGGCATTGCTTCTTGTAAAGGCGAATCCTCCACTCCCGGAAGCATGTGTGCACCGTTGATTTGAAGTCCGGTGAAGATAACGGAGGCTGGCTTGTCCAACGTCTCTATCTTGTTGGCATCCAGTACTACCAGACCATAGTTTGTTCCGAACAATAATTTGCCGTCATTGCTGACGCAAGCGGTGTTTTCACTATATACATTTCCTAAAGTGTAGGAAGAGAAAAAGTAATTTTCTATCTGTTTGGTGGCCGGGGTGAAACGGGAGATGCCATATTCGGTTGCAATCCACATTTTATGGTCCTTATCCTGAACGATGGACTGTACGACTGCATTGGATAATCCGTCTTTTATATCATAGCAATCGAAAGTCAGGTGTTGATAGCTGTCTCCCGGGTGGCAGACTGCGAATCCGGCCCCGGAAGTACCAATCCACATATTACCTTTATCATCGTTCATCAAACAACGGATCTCGTTGCTGGGGAATGTGCCGTTGGCATGATTGTAAATCACGTAATTTTTGGGTGATGCAATCAGTGAATCCGGATGGAAGATATAAATACCGTTGTTGGTGCCTACCCACATGCGTCCGTTCTTGTCCTCTTCGATGACACGGATGCGTTTTTCACCGTAGTTGTCTTGTAAGAAGTGCTTAAACTGGTAACCGTCGGCAGTCTTAACTGCTAAATTCAATCCTCCACCGAAAGTGCCCAGCCACATACGTCCTTTTCTATCTCGATAAATGGAGTAAACCTGGTCGTTGGATAGAGAGTTAGGGTTCCTGGGGTCATTCTTATACCATTTGTTCGCGCCGATGCGAAGGCCGATCCCTCTCATTCCCAGCCATAAGTTGCCTTCCTGATCTTCGTTCATGCTGTAAACGTTATGGGTGAAGTCTTCTTGGCGGATCACTTTGGTCAGGGCAGAGTTGTATTCGTAAAGGCTACCCATGCGGTTGGCCATGTAGATATTGCCGTTTTGAGTCTGGAAGAGCATACGAATGGTATTCGAGCGGTCGGAACTGTTTTCACCGCTGGGATGAATACGTTGTGTCCCTTTGTTCAGAATTTCCAAATGAGATAAACCCGAGAATTCAGAGCTTACCCAGATACCTCCGGAACGGTCTTCCATTACAAATTGAAGATAGTTGGAGTTGATGTGGCTGGATTGATTGACTTCGAATGTGAAGTGTTGCAGGTTGCCCGTCGATAACTCATAAGCGTAAAGCCCGTTGCCGTAAGTCGATATCCAGAGAATGTCCCGTGAGTCGTGTACGATGCTGTAACGTTCCACATCGATGTAACCGATATGTTTGGAGGAAAGGAACTGGAAAGGCTTGATTTTGCCGGTGGTTATATCGACGTACCATAAATTGCCCGTATAGTTATGTACCCATACATTTTTCTTATTGTCCCTGGTGACAGCGCCATTTTTGATATTCAGTTCCGAGTAACGACTTAGTTTACCGGTCGGAATATCCAGTATATAGCTGCCGTTGACGGTAAACAATACCCATTTATCCTGCAAGAGGAAGTTGCCTGTGACATGGCCTGTATCATCAAAGTCTTCGGCTAACGACGCAACCTTTTCCAGTTTGTCCGTGGAATAGGTATGACGGTAGATTTCATTTTTATCGGTAATGATACAAGTGTATTTATCATAAGAAATGATGTGTTCCCAGTTCTGTTGTTGCGGGTCGAGGTTGTTCGTTTTACCATTCTGATACTTCAATAACCCTTTGTCCGTACCAATCCAGACTTCTCCTTTTGCACTTTCCAGAACGAATTGTACTTTATCGGAAGGCAGGTTGCCTGATTTTTCTTTATACGCCTGCGATGAAAATTTACCGTCCTGATAAACGACTCTGCGGCAACCGTTTTGATTATGCCATAACCAAATAGAGTTGTCGGAAAGGATAATGAATTTGGAATAGTTTTCCTTGTATTCCCCATTTCCGGTGAAATCCACAAAACAGCCATGACGCAAATCATAGCAACTGATAAAAGAAGAAATTGTTGAAATCCACATGAAGCCGTTCGGGTCTTCTTCCATGCTTCGGATACGGGAATCGGCTAATGAGAGCGGGTTATTTATATCCGGATAGATATTGACAAAAGAATTGCCGTCATAATAACTTAATCCGTTGAGAGTTCCCAGCCAGATAAATCCTTTACTGTCCTGCATCATATAGCGGGTCGAATTATTTGCTAATCCATCTCCGGTAGTCAGTTTATTGGAGCGAATTTCCACGGAGGCCGACAGTGGATAGAGATAAAGCAATAAAAGCGATAATATAAGGAATGTATTCTTCTTCATAGTGGATTTATATGTGTTATATGCAGGCAAAGATAGTTATTTCTTTGGATTTTAAACAAATCTGCCCTTCGTATAGTAAAATACCAAGGGCAAGAGATGTGTATTTGTGGTTGGCGCTGATACTTTTAGTATAACACTTACTTGAATTGATATCCTCTGAAAGTACCTTTCATCTTTATAAGGTCCGGTCCGAAATAGAATCCCGGTTGTGTTGGCTGGTTATAGCCTACATTTTGGGTAGCGATACTTATTCTGTATATCGGTTCTTCAAGGAAGGTGTGGAATCTGTATTCGGTCGGGATAGTCGATACGTAGAGCCGGAGAGAAGCGTTGTCCTCGGAGCGTACGAGTACTTCTTCCCGCCAGTCACCTATAATGTCACCTTGCAGACAAGGATTCGATTTCGTTCCATTGTTGAAAAGAGTTCCTGTGAATTTGACAAGCGGAACAAACTTTTTATTTTCCCAGTCGTATTTAATAATCATGTTTCTGTCCAGTAGTTCGCGCAATAGGTCTCCATCCCACCAGACAGCCATATTAGTCGGCATATTTCTCATTTTAGGGGCTATGATTTCTCCTTTTACGTTTCGAATACCTTGTGAATCTCCTGACCACATTTCCACACCCGGATGAGTCGGGTCAATGTCGGCGGCCATACAACGTCCTACATCGGTATTGCTTTTTAGCTGCAACAACACTTCTCCCGTTGCAGCATCTCTATAAGTGGAGCCGTCACGTTTGTTTTCATGGCAGTCCCACACTTGCAGACCTTTTCGTGAAGGGTCAAAATGTGTCAGGTGGATGGCGTCTCCATGTCCCATTCGGGTAGAATAAAGTCCTTTGCCGTTGTGATCGATAGCACAGGAACCGTAAATGATTTCGTCGCATCCGTCACCATCCACATCGCCTACACGCAGATTGTGGTTTCCTTGTCCGGCGTACTGCTCGCATCCGGGATGGTTGCTGTCGAATACCCAACGGTTCTTCAGTTCTTTTCCGTTCCAGTCGAAGGCAGCCAGAACAGTACGCGTGTAGTAGCCTCGGCACATGACAACACTTGGGTGTACTCCGTCAAGATAGGCTACACAAGCCAGAAAGCGGTCGCTTCGGTTACCTTTTGCGTCTCCCCAGTCGGCAACGTTGCCGCGGGCAGGGATATAGTCGATGGTATGTAAGGCTTCACCGGTGTCTCCTGAAAAAACAGTCAGGTATTCTTTGCCTTTCAGAATACGTCCTTGCTTCATCATTTGATTCCTGCTTTGGTCAAAGGTACCGGCTTCGCGATAGTCTGCATCGGCATTTCCAATTACTTTTCCTTTTCCGTCCACTGTTCCGTCGGCAGTCCGCATTACTACTTCCGCTTTGCCGTCACCATCCAGATCGTACACCATGAATTGAGTATAATGAGCTCCTGCACGTATGTTTTTACCCAAGTTGATGCGCCATAGCTGTTCTCCGTTCATTCGGTAACAATCGATGTATACTTCGCCTGTATAACCTTCGTGTGCATTGTCGTGTGAATTGCTGGGATCCCATTTGAGGATAATTTCGTATTCGCCGTCACCGTCTACGTCACCGATGGAAGCATCATTGGGACTGTACGTGTAGGTATCGCCTGCCGGAGTTATTCCGTCTGCCGGTTTTTGCAGGGGAATTTCCAGATAGCCGAGAGGCGCGTTTTCCGGGAATGTGTATGTACCGTCAATGTGATGCGTCTCCTTTCCTTTTAGAACAGGACGCACTTCGTAAACAGCCGTTTTCTGACTGTTATTCTTATCACGGAACAGGGTGCTGACAGTGATGGGAGTGTCTGTCAATTTCTTCCCGTCTCTGTATACGTTGAAACCGGTTTGTATCGGATCGGAAGAAAGATACCTCCACGAAACGATTACTTCTGAAGGGTTTTCGCGAATGGCAACTACGCCGCGGTTTAGTTTCTCCCGTTGTAACTTTGAGTAGTTATAACCAGGTTGTGCTGTCATTGTTACAACAGGCAGTAACATGAATATGCACAATAGATAAATTGCAATTCTTCTCATATTTGTTTTATCGGTTTGGACCTTATTGTATTTATTCACTCGCAAAATTACTCCTTTTTGTGATGTATGAAATGGAGAAATGTACAAAGACTATATACAATTGTGCACCCTTTCAAGTTAATTGTCCGTATGATATAATATTCTATCTTTTGCGTACATCTGTCCATTACCTCTTTGATGATATGCGATAATTTTGCAACGTGAACTAAAAGAAGTAATTATGAAGTATCTTTTATCTATTGTACTATTGGCCTTGATTGGTTTTACAACTCCGAAAAAGACGATTCCTGCTTATGATTGGGGAAGTGTATCTGCAGAGCCGGATTTGTCGTGGGCCGATCAGGTGGGGGCGCAGAGGACTCCGGAAAACACAGAATGGGATGCCGGAAAGTTCGGGTTGCGGAATGACACTTCCGTATTCAGTACTCCTGCTATCCAGGCCGCTATTGATGCTTGTCACCAACAGGGAGGAGGTACGGTAGTTGTTGCCCCGGGGTATTATAAAATAGGTGCTTTGTTTATCAAGAGTGGTGTGAATCTGCATCTTAGTAAAGGTACTACCTTGCTTGCGAGTGATAATATTCAGGACTATCCGGAATTTCCTTCCCGCATTGCCGGTATCGAAATGACATGGCCTTCGGCCGTTATCAATATAATGGATGCGGAAAATGCCGCTCTTACGGGGGAAGGTTTTATCGATTGCCGCGGAAAAGTATTCTGGGATAAATATTGGGCGATGCGGGAGGAATATGAGAAGAAGAATCTGCGTTGGATTGTGGATTATGATTGCAAGCGGGTGAGGGGAGTACTGGTTTCCAACAGCAAGCATATCACGTTGAAAGACTTTACGTTGGTGCGTACGGGATTCTGGGCTTGTCAGATTTTGTATTCGGATCATTGTTCGGTGAGCGGACTTACTATTAATAATAATGTAGGAGGTCACGGACCAAGTACGGATGGCATTGATATTGATTCATCTACCAATATTCTGGTAGAAAACTGTGATGTGGATTGCAACGATGATAATATTTGTATTAAGGCAGGGCGTGACGCCGACGGACTGCGTGTGAATCGTCCCACGGAGAATGTGGTGGTTCGTAACTGTATTGCCCGTAAAGGTGCAGGGTTACTGACTTGCGGAAGTGAGACTTCCGGTTCTATTCGTAATGTACTGGCTCATGATCTGATAGCGTATGGCACAGGATCTGTATTACGGCTTAAATCGTCTATGAATCGTGGTGGGACAGTAGAGAATATTTATGTCACAGGAGTTGAGGCTGATAGTGTATCTAATGTATTGGAGGTGGATTTGAACTGGCATCCAAAATATAGTTATTCGAAATTACCTGTAGAATATGAAAGTAGGGAGATTCCTGCACATTGGAAAATAATGCTGACTCCAGTAGAACCTAAAGAAAAAGGGTATCCACACTTTCGCAATGTTTATTTCTCTCATGTAAGAGCGAAAAGATCTAAATGTTTCATTACAGCTTCGGGGTGGAATGATAGTTTACGTATTGAGAACTTCTATCTATTTAATATTCGAGCACAAGTGAAAACAGCGGGAAAGATAGTGTATGGAAAAAAAGTTCGATTAAGTGAAATTTATTTGGAAGTGGAAGATAAGAGTCAAGTAAGACAAGAATACAATATTGATAGTAAAATAGAAATCAGTTATCAGTAGGAATATTATGGACAGTGTCCAGAAATATATAGAATGAGGGTGTATCATTGATCACCCTCATTCTGTGGCTATTTGACTAGCGTTACTCCCATCAATCCTATCACGACTTCATTGGCTGTCGTCTCCAAAGATAATGATTTTAATTCTTTAACTGGATTGAGTGGCAGATCAAGCATTGTAGCCATACCACCATCAATAGATATCGGGTTGTTCGATATTGTTTTTCCAAGTTCGCCTGCATGATATTTGCTTACATCACCTGTTTTAAGGCGTACTCTCCACGGACGTGGATCTTTAGTGTTGAAAGCATATCCATCTACGAATATATCCTGATCTAAAGGAATTAAATTATCTGGTAATATAAGTTTCAGTACTTCTTTTTGTCCATCTGTATATTCTATTTTGATTTCGCCATTTACTATATGAGATTGCATATAATAAGTGGAAGCTGCAATGAGGAAATAGGCTTTAGAAGCTTTACCGTTTAGTGGTATATTAATGGAAGTCGGGTAGTTATCCCATAATGTGGTGAATGCAATATTATTATATTCTTTTTCTCCTGGAGTACTGAAAGGTATTCCTTGTGGCATAATGAATCTATTGTTATTTCTTGAAGCCTTATTTCTTATTCCACGGTCATCAATAACAGAAATACTTTGAGGATGACACCATTGTCCCATACCTTGGGTCGGAACTTGTAATGTGGTGTATTTCCATCTTGGGAACATATATTTTCCATAAGCGAATATATTACTTACTTTGTCATTAAATATTTTCTTCATGTCTACCGTCTTATAAACTGATTTTTCCGGTACAGAGATATTCCAATTGATGGCTCGAAAAGAGTAAGTGTCTTTTCCGGATTTGACTTTTATTCTATTAGTTCCTGAAGATGCAATGGGAATATCAAATTCATAGTTGTTTTTTCCATGAGCTTCTATATTGATGTTTTCATTCACCTTTTTACCATTGATATACAAATCACCTTTTATCACTTTATCCATATTGTTTTTCAAGGTAAAAATAAGAGAAGAAGATTCAGAATCACAAACGATATCAAGCGGATTGTTGACATTTATATCTATGGGAAGCCAATAATTCATATTTCCATTGGTGATATTGACAAATACAGTGCGATGTCCGTTTTGAGCGGTTATAGTGCCGGTTAGTATGTCATTCTTTAAGTTTGCATGACGCAGAACGTTTTGCGGGTCATATATTTTTCCTGATTTATAAGGAATATTTAGTCTGAACTGGCTGCCATTGGCTACATTGACAGATATCATGTCTCTGTTTATTTTTTCTCCGTCCCATTCTATCGTGATATCGTATTTGTCAGCTATTCCTGCCTCAAACTTAATTTCTGGAGATAAAATAGTGGTTGTAAGTAAAGTATAGGGTGTATCTTTTCCATTTACTTTGATAGATTTAATTTTGTTTCTTATAGCTTTTATTTCCATTGACAAGCTGACATCTTTTTTGAGTAAATTAGGAGTTATAGAATACCTTTCTATATTGCCTTTCCTTTCAAAAGTATATGCCATATTTTGAGTTTCAATTTCTGCAAAATTCCAATCATCGGGGAATCCGGGTCTTATCGTTAGTCTATTATTAATAAGATCTGGCATGATACCGTACATACCCTGTACAAGAGCACGTACCCCTGTCGCTATTCCATCGGCAAAATCACGATATGTCTCTCTGCGGGCTGCGTCATAGAATGACAATTGTGTGACATTTCCCGGACCTGAACCAAGGTACATCGCATCCAGAACAGCTCCTTTGAACATTTTGAAAGCCTCTTCATAACGTCCTGTTTGCCAATAAGCAAGGGCGGTATGTGAGATTTCTCCGAAAGCGACATTGTTGATAGACCACATATAAGGTTGCCAGTTTGTTGTTGAAATCACATAATTGGCAGTATCCTTCAAACCTTTTCCCATGACGGGGATGTGGGGGATTTCCGTATCTATATATCGGGTTGCCTGATATGCCTTGAAGGGATCATGTATATCAGAATCTATTGCATGATAAATAGTCCATATGGCAGCGTTGTCATGTCGTATCCGGTTTCCCATATTATCTTTAAACTCCGCCCACCATCCTTTGTCTTTTATCCATAATTCTTTGTTTATGGCAGATAATATAAGTTCTGCTTCTTTTTTGTATATGCTTGGATCTTTTCCTAATTTTTCGGATATTTCTGCCATTATTTTATTTGCCCGGTAGTTATATGCAGTAGAATGTGTCACTTTACCGCCATTGTATTGTAATGCGTCTGAAGCCCAGATACAAGCATAGGCATCATATAACCCGTCGTTATCGGGGTCGAATAGTTTTTTTTCCCATGTAAAGTGACGTTGGAGGGCAGGATATATTTCTCGTGCGTAATCAAGATCTCCGGTCCATTTGAGATGCCACAACAGTTGGTCTATAAAGACTAGATTCATATCATAATGATGCATGACGTCTCTTCTATTAGGAACTCTTCCTATATAACCATTACTATACATGGGGGTTCCCCATATTTTTGCAGACCGTGCGAGGTTTAGGGCTGTGTCCTGAAGATGGGGTAATGTGACGGGAACATCTATAACTTGCGAATTAAGATAACCGTTAAAGTGAGTTTTTGCCCTATCTTCTAATCCCATCAAGTCTGCGAGATAAGCCCCTCTCCAACCGGTAAGAAGTAATTCGCGGAAACAGATGGCTCCATGTAGATACGATGGAGATTGCCATACAGCATCTTCCGCTCCAGAGAAGGTGCCTCCTAATGTGTTCAGAAATGGATCAGGTGTTTTTATTTTGATTCTGGAAGCTATTTGGGTTCTGAACTCAACACCTTTGTTGAAAACATTACTGAGATCATTATATTGAAACTCACTATGACTTTTAGGGTTGTGCAGTTCAATATAGAAAGGAATGGTACTAACCGGATATTTTGCTATGATAACCGGTTTGTTTGATTTGCGGGATGTGATAAGTTCGTCCAATTGGTCAATAAGGTTTCCATCCACTTCTTTTATATCAGTTCCGATAGGAAAGGTTCCTGCTATGGACATTACTTTATGTTGAGAGGCTCTGTTGCTGGTGTGGTGCCCGTATTGTATCGTAAATTTGTTTTGATTAATTTGATATATATTTCCGGAACAATTGTTGGCTTTAATGAAAAAACAATCGGCTGGGTCGGAATTCAAGTCTCCCTCACGTCCGAATTTCTGATTGTTGGCTCCCCCCATATATCCACAAGATTTTAGTGCCGGCAGGGATGTCTTTGGCTTTGTATCTTACTACTAATCCATCGCCATCGGACATAGCTACAGCATCAATTGTCAGACTGCCGTTTCCTAGATGTCTCCTGTCTCTCACAATGTAGGTGCGTTGCCCGGATTTAAAACGAGATTCAATGAATTCCATATCTTTTATCCAAGTAATATTTGAGGGGGTAGATATAGCCATATATACACTTCCACCGAGGTTAGGCATGTAAAGTCCGAATTCGGGGAAGTCACTGGTTTCAAAACGAAAGCCGGTATTAGTTCCATAAATAGCTCTAGTAAATCTTTTATTTCCATTGGTTATTACAAACTCTTCTCCTTCGGGTTTATATCGAAGAGTTCTTTCTTCTCCGTGCCAATAGGAGGAGTGAGGCAAGTCTTTTGCGTTTGCCGGGAATTGCAACAAGGTAAATAATATCAATATAATTTTTTTCATAACAGTTTTTTATAAGTGTACTTTAAGTTCTATGTTCGTTTATTCGGGCTTGATTTTAAAGACGAAACCTGAAGATGTTTCTGCTTTTCCCCCTTGGGAAGCCGTGAAAAGGTAAGCCGGTTTTCCATTTTTCATTAGTACTTGCGGGCGTTCGAAACGTCCATAACGTTTGAGATGTTTAGGAGCGGGTGGTTGTTTGATATAATGCTCTGCTCCAAACCAACCAATTTGAGGGTTTTGCCAGTTCAGCCCGTCTTTGGATTCGAAATAGAGCCCCACTGTATGGTCGTAGAACCCCATATCTCTCATTAACATTTTGAATATACCGTTTTCATACCAGATATACGCATCTTCTACTTGCCTGTTTTCTCCGAAACCGGAGAAATCGACGATCGGATTTTTTTCATATCGTCGATAAGGTCCTGTGATTTTATCTGCAAAAGCTACCCCATATTTCCGGTTACCTGAAATACCATTGATATGTTGGTTCACATATTCATTTTCATTACAAGATTTATAATAAAGCCAGTATTTTCCGTCCGGATGTTTTAAGAAAGCTGGATTAGTGGTAATATAATCATCCCATTCACCTGTATTTCCAGGCATTAATAATGGTTTTTCGCATCTTTCCCACGGTCCCCAAATAGAGTTTGCTACAGCGTATCCGATACGTTTCGTTCCAAATTTACCATTGGTTGCTCCCATGTAAAATAGCCAGTAACGACCGTCTATTTTATAAATGCTTGGATTGTGACATGTATTACCATCAAAATAGCCCGGGCGGGGGGACAGTACTGTTGATACATATTTGTATGGGCCTTCCGGTTGGTCGGCTACGGCGTGTGCGATTTCACAATGCCCCAGCCATCCTTTCATTTCATACTTTTTTTCCCAACGTGAATAAAATACATGTACTTTATTCTTTTCATCTATAATTGGTGCACAACACCACACATAATAATTATCGTCTTCCAAGATGCGTCCCATAGGTTCCAGACGTTCAGCAAAAGAAGAAATAGCATCTGCTGGATAGTTCTTCGGCTGGTCAAGACTTTGGGCTTGTGCCGACGCAATCTTTAAAATAAAGAATAATGCATAAAAAAGGATGTGTTTCATAATTTCTGTGATATTTATATATGATTAATAATTCTTTTAGACCTGTATGACAAAATTAGGTTGATTCTGCAAATAGCTATGATGAAAAAATTCCATTTTGTATGTAGTTTTATCCACAAATAGCGATATTATGGTTGTAAGGTATTAGATATGGAACTTTGTTACAAATACTTTTTCTTATAGTAGCGCACTCTTGACAAAGCCTTTTTAATTTTGTATATTTGCAAGCGGAAAGATTAATGGATAAAGAATTTAAAAAAGAATGAAAATAGAATAGTACAATATTATAACAATATATCAGAAGCTCCTTACAATAGTTAAGCTGTGAGAGTTACCGTATAAGCTAAAGGCTGCAAATCTTTATAAGGTTCGCAGTCTTTTTTGTTATGAAAAAGTACAGGGAGAACCTTAAAATCGAAATTTATAATTTATAATAAACTTGGATACCGTTTTTAATAAACTCCTCAATAGTTTATTAAAAACAGAAAGCTTGTCTATTAAAGATAAGTCATTTTTTTTCTTTATGTGAAGGAGGAGGATAATACTTATTATGATGTAAAATGACAGAAGTGAATTTAAGTGACATGATTGTAAAAACAATGGAGCATTGTACACAATTCAATGCTCCATATTACATCATAATGCAATAATAAAAATAGATTTTTATTGAGCTATCACACCTGCCCAACTGGAAGAGAAGCGGAAGTTACCGACATTTCCGGTCAAATCATCGCGGTTCCTAAATGAAATAGAACGAATCCCCCCTTTTAATTTGTTATTATCTTCGTCCCCCTTCGCTACCACATCGGGTTGAGGTTCTTCTGCTGTTAAGGCTGGGTCTACAAATAATGAAACCTCGTTCTTTTTATAATCCAGTTTGAGAACCAATAGATGCGTCTTATTAAGCGCATGGCTTTTGAAGGATTCTGCATTAACTCTTAACAGATTAGTCCCGAATCGGATATGTTCATCGTCTATCTTACCGACATATACTCTGGCACGCAGATTACCGCCAGTATGAACAGGGGAAAGAGCAATGAAATCGCCTAAGCGACTGGAAGCGACGGAGGAAAAGTTTGCCAAAAATGAAAGGTATAAAGTTCCCCTGCAATAGTCATTCTTTTCAGAAATGGAATATACGCTAAATCTTGAACCTTTCACATTTTCCGGGAGTTCTCCTATTTTGATAGATACTCCTTTTTCCGTATATCCCTCATAACTGAGCTCTTGTCCGGTAATGGGACTACCGGCATTCTTGTCAGTTTGGGAAGAGAATGCTTCACACCAGGTATCTATTTTTATCGGAGCATCAGCTTTATTATATGTAGCTTTTTCCAATTTATCACCTTGTTTATATCCATTTAGCAGATTGCTTTTTAATACTTGTGCGTTGCTTGATAATACAAAGGCTGCCAGGCTTAAAATTAATACTGATCTTTTCATAATGCTATAATTAAATGTGTTGATAATTTTTTCTGAGACAAAATTAGTCTGAACTTTTTATTCCGACTAGTGAAAAAATTCCATTAAACATGTACATATGTTCACAAACACATAAATATATTTATTAATCTTCGTTTATTTCTGTTTCTCTTATGCCCTCTTGGTATCTTTTCTGATAACTGGAAGGAGAGATGCCAAATTGAGCCTTAAAACATCTGCTGAAATAGAACGGGTCATTGATGCCGACCATATAAGTTACTTCAGATACGGTATATTTCTTGGTTGACAACAATTCAGCAGCTTTCTTCATTCGCATGATACGAAGATATTCTTTGGGAGTATATCCGGTCACTCCACGCACTTTACGGTAAAAGATGGTGCGACCCAGTGACATCATAGAAGCAAAATCATCGGCAGTAAATTCAGGGTTAGTCAGTTGTTCTTCCACTATCTTGGTCAGATTTTCGACAAACTCCTTGTCTTTATCCGATGTACACATCACAGGACGTTTGGCTGACAAGTCATTGGAAAACTTCTCCTTTAGTTTGTCACGCTGTTCTATCAGTTTGAATATGCTTGCCAGTAACAGTTTGGTACTGAAAGGTTTTGTTATGTAAGAGTCTGCACCGCTTTTCACTCCTTCCAGATGGCTTTCCGCTGCATTCAGGGCTGTAAGTAGGATTATAGGAATATGACTGGTACTAAAGTCACTTTTTAGTTTACGGGTTATCTCGAAACCATTATATCCAGGCATCATGACATCGCTGATAATGAGGTCTATATCATTATTATGGGCATACTCCAGACCATTTTTTCCATCCGCTTCGGCAGCAACCTCGAAATATGGGGTCAGTTCTTCTTTCAAGAATTCCCGTACGTCATTGTCATCCTCGATAATAAGTATTTTCCGTTTGTTTAGAGGACCCTCTTGATCAGATGCGTTCAGTTCTGTTTTTAGTTCTTTCTCTATATTTTCTACTTCTTTATCTATTTCTTCTTCTGATTCAGAGTGAGCATTTTCCTCATTAAGAGCAGAAAGCGAAGGATGGTTTTGTGCTTCTTCTTTTAATATGGCATTTTCAGGAATAAGGAAGTCGTTAGATTGATAAATGGAAGAATCAGTAGGTAAAGTTACAATGAAAATAGAACCACCTGACGGATTTTCTTCATAGCAGATGTTCCCTTTGTGAACATGAACCAGTTCATGGGTAAGATGTAAACCTACTCCTATACTGTCGCTAGAAAAACTGCTTTGCATGAAACGTTTAAACAGCTCATTACGTTTTTCTTTGGGTATGCCTACACCTGTATCCGTTACTTTCATGATTAATAGCTGTTTCTGTTTATCAATATAAATGCTGAATTCTATCTTTCCACCGGAAGGAGTATATTTGAAAGCATTTGATAAAAGATTGTAGGCGATTTTGTCGATATTACCTTTATCAATATACATTTTGTATGAATTGACGGATGGTATAAATTTGAAATCCATATTCTTGGATTCGGCTGTATCCTGAAAGCTTAGGTAGATTTCATATAAGAAAGCGATAACGTCAGTTTCTTCAAGTGAAAGGGCGAGTTTGTTGTTCTGCATTTTCCGGAATTCAAGTAATTGGTTGATCAGACGCAGCATACGCTGGGTACTTTTGTCCATTAGTTTGATAGAGTAACGTATCTCCTTGGGGATATTGTGGGTACGGTGGATTCTGTCCAAAGCCCCTTGTATTAGTGTAAGCGGAGTTCTGAATTCATGTGAGATATTGGTGAAAAATACTAACTTGTATTCTGTTAATTGCTTTTCTACTTTAATTTTATTCCGCAAGTTGTTAATATTCCTGATAGTACGATATACAAAATACATGATAATGCCTGCAATGAGTATGTAAACAAAGAAAGCCCATCCGGTTGCCCAAAAAGGGGGAGTTACTTTGATTTCAAGTGTCTCCTCGTTATCACTCCATATACCTGATACGCTGCAGGCTTTGACATGTAGATAGTAGGTACCTGCCGGTAAGTTTTTATAAGCTGCAAAGTTTAATGTAGAAGGAATACTCCAGTCATCGTCATATCCTTCAAGTTTGTAGCTGAACCTTGTATTAGTCGAAATTGGATAGTCAAAAGTGGAGAAGTCTATGACAAAGGAACTTTGGTAATATTTCAGACTGATGGCATCTGTATATGCCAGAGCGGCTGTCAATGGAGAGTCCATATCGGCAGGACGGACTGATATTCCGTTTAACTTTAAGTCTGTAAATGTAACGGACAGAATTTTCTCTTTGTTTTTAATTTGCTTAGTATTGAGTATTATAAGTCCGTGGTTGGTGCCGAAAGCCAAACGACCATCTTTTAATTTGGCACATCCTTCTGTATATACATTCCCCAATATATCATTAGAAAAGAAGTAATTGTTGAATATTTTGTTTTCCGGGTTAAAACAAGAAATCCCATATTCGGTGGATACCCAGATATTTCCTTCATCATCTTCAATGAAAGCTTGTACTACACTGTGGACAAGTCCATCATTGACCGTATAGTGAGTAAAGGATATATCTTTATAATCATTCTTTATATTGGCTACGCAAAATCCGATACCTGATTCGGCAATCCATATCCTGCCTTTCTTATCTTGTATAATTGATTTTATTTCATTGCTTTTCAGGGCATGGTTATCCAGATTGTATTGGTAAAAATCGTTCGGGTCTTTTATAATACGGTCAGGATCGAATACAAAAACACCTTCACTGGTTCCTACCCATATCCATCCGTTACGGTCTTCGCAGATAGTGCGGATTTCCTTTTGGCCATAAGTCTTATTGAAAAAATGCCGGAATATGTATTTGTCTTTTTTAGGAACAGCGAGATCAAGTCCTCCGCCGAACGTTCCTATCCACATACGTTGTTTGCGGTCTTGCAAAATGCAGAATACTGGATCGGCAGCTAAGGAATTTGTATCGGTTGCCTGATGTATATAGTGTTGGTCGTCTCCGACTTGGAGCCCTTTCCCGCGTGTTCCCAACCATATATTACCTTTACTATCCTCACATGCAGAATAGATATTTATATCATAATACTTTTTGCTTTTCTGTTTTGTTAGTTTATTATCGTAGATATATAATCCGCCTGCACGCGTTGTTATCCATACTTCGTCATCTTGCATGTGGGATATGAAGCGGATGGCATTTGCCCTGTCGATATTTAATTCACCTTCGGGATATACTTTTGCAGCCCCTTTATTTATGATTTCAATTTGGGATATACCGGAATATTCGCTACTTGTCCATAAATTGCCCGAGTGATCTTCTATTATATATTGAAGATAGTTTGAGGCGATGGGATTTGTATGATTGGCGGTTGCGGTAAAATGTTCCAGTTCTTTAGTAGTAGGATTATAGGCAAAAAGTCCGTTCCCATAAGTCGTTATCCATATAATGTCTCTGGAGTCATGATAGACATGATAGCGTTCGTAATCAATGAAATATGGAAGCTTTGACGATCTTACATCAATCTTTTTGACACTACCGGATTCTTTTTGAATATAGTTAATGTATCCAGTCTGATTATGAACCCAGTAGTTGTTGCGGTTATCTTTCACTACCAATCCATTACGGATATTGAGCTCTTCCGGAGCAATTCTGGTTGTATTGGTCTTGGGATTGAATAAGATTCCGCCTTGTTTGGTAAATAACAGCCATTCGTTACGTAATACAATATTGCCTGTTAGCAAAAAATCAGTTGATGTGGCAGTATTGGCAACTTTCGTGAGGTGCTGCTGGTTGTATTTCCAAATAAATCCCTCTGATGTTATGAAATAAATAGTATTATCAATGACTGCGCTTTGAAGGAAGTAGTGAGTCGAATCTATACATTCGAGCGTGTTATCTTTAAGTAAATACAGCCCTTTTCCTGTACCAATCCAAATGGAATTTGAATCAAATACACTAAGAAAACGTATATTGTCGGATTTTAGTTTATGGTTGTCGGTAGAATATGTTTCCGAACTGAATTTGTTGTTTTTATAAGTAATTTTCCGGCAGCCTTGCACCCTTCCCCAAAGCCATATATCCTTATTAGGGAGGATTGTGACTTCATTATAACGGTCTTTCATTTCTCCTTTGCCGGTGAAATCTACAAAACAGTCTTTTTTCAAATCATAACAACTGATTTGTTCCGCGGAAGTTGTAATCCATAGGAATCCGTCGGAGTCTTCCTGTACACTTCTGATACGATGATCCGCTAATGACAGTTCTTCACCGCTCTGGGGACGGAAAGTAACAAATGAATTTCCATCATAACGGCTCAGGCCATTTAAAGTAGAAAACCAAATGAATCCTTTGCTGTCTTGATAGATATGCCTGATAGAATTATTGGCTAATCCGTCAGTGGCAGTCAGATTCCTAGCATGTATTTCTATGGAGGCGTTTGCCGGATATATAATACATGTACATATAAAAAAGAAAATTGTAGCTTTAATGAAGAATCTCATACTTGTATAGTGATAATAATGATTGTGTTTTTTTAGATTTGCGGTAAAGATAGATAAATAGCACGTAATTTTAAAGTTTAAATTCAGACTTTTGCATTGAATTTCTTGAATAACCTGAAAAAAAGAAAGAGGGACTATATAAGAATGTTCAGGTGGACAAATGTGCATGGTATATGGAGAAAAATGCATGAGCAGCTTCATGTATGCCGCTATATTTGCTGTTGAATTGATAACTGGATTTTGTATTACCATGGTTTATGAGATTGTATAAAACTAATATTATTAAATGAAAACTAGAATGTATGAAAAGCACTGTTTGTGAGATTAGCTGTTGGAGAAGAAAATATATATTTTTCTTCTTGATGATGATTTCGGCTCTCCATTCGGTCACAGTATTTGCACAAAAACGTACCATATCCGGTACGGTGGTTGATGAACGAAATGAACCGTTGATCGGGGCAACTATTGTAGCAGAAGGGAAGTCTGGAATGACAATTACCAATGTGGATGGCAAATTTACTCTTGCAGTTCCTGATAAAGCTAAGACAATTGAGGTGTCTTATTTGGGATATGCTTCACAGACTATTTCTATTAAAGGAAAGAGTGTTTTTGCCATCAGGATGAGCGAAAATGACGTGCAAATGGACGAAGTGGTTGTAATCGGTTATGGTACAGCCAAAAGGGGGAATGTGACCGGGGCCATTGCCAAAGTTGATGCAGCGAAACTTGAAGACCGTCCGGCACCCAATCTTGCCTCTTCATTGCAGGGGCAGTTGGCGGGAGTAGAAGTACGGTCAACTAATGGTGCGCCGGGATCAGAATTACAGATTCGTGTGCGCGGAGCTGCTTCCATTAATGCGGATGCCACTCCTTTATATGTAGTAGATGGAATTCCGATAGATGATTTGGGAAGTATCAACCCAAATGATATTCAGTCGATTGAAGTTTTGAAAGACGCTTCATCTTCTGCTATTTACGGTTCTCGTGGTGCTAATGGTGTTGTTTTGATTACAACTAAAATGGCTAATAAGGATGATAAAGTCCGGGTACAGTTTTCTGCTGCATTCAGTATCCAACAATTGGAAAAGAAAATAGATGTACTAAGCCCGGAAGAGTGGATCACTTTCCGGACTGCCTATAACAATAGTAGATACCTTGCTGCTTTAGGAGGAAAAGGAGCTACGGCAGATGATGATTGGGATACCCGTTATGCCTTGAATGGTAATCGGGTAAACTATGAGTATATGAATGACCCGCGATGGACACAGCCCGGTTACGGTGGATTAAGACTAATTGACTGGCAGGATGAATTTTATCGTTTGGCTCCGATGCAGAATTATCAGCTTTCTGTTTCAAATGGTAGAGGGAATACTCAATACCGGCTTTCTCTGGGATATATAGACCAGCAAGGTATTGCTATAGAGAGTGCTTACAAACGTTTGAATCTGCGGGCTAATGTGGAGACAAAATTGTATGATCGCATCACTTTAGGCGTTAATATGGCTCCGTCAATGGACTGGAAAGATGGTGGGCGTGTGGATGGCAAAGATCAGCAGGCAAATCAGGTTTTGACAATGTGTCCAGTTGCAGAGCCAGATGCTGGGATATATTCCGGTGCGGAACCTTATGCCTCTTATTTATGGTCTAGTACAAAAATCAGCCCTATTGCTTATATGGAGCAGGTCACCAATCATATCGAAACGGCCCGGTTGAATTCTTCAGCTTTTATCAGAGTCAATATTATTGACGGATTGAGGGCGGAAGTGAAAGGTGCGTATGATTTTACAAGCCGTCAGACTCGCACTTTTACTCCGAGTTCGGTAATTAAGAACTGGACGGATGGTGAAGGGTATCATAGTTCTGCCAACCGTATAGATATACGGTCATCCAAATATCTGTTGCAGGCTGTATTAAATTATGATAAGAAATTAGGCAAGCATAATATTGCCGCTATGGCAGGTTATTCAATGGAAAGTTCTTCGGGAGCCACTACAAACTTGTCTGCGCAACAGTTCCCGGATAATTCACTTGAAGTTTTCAACCAAAGTGATGAGGCTATAAAAGTTGCGTTAGCTACCTTGTCAACTCCCAATCGCTTATTATCCTATTTCGGGCGTGCCCAGTATGAATATGATAACCGTTACCTGTTGACAGCAAGTATTCGTCGCGACGGTTCTTCACGTTTCGGAAAGAATAATCGTTGGGGGATGTTTCCTGCTGTTTCTGCTGCCTATCGAATCTCTAACGAGAAGTTTTGGCCGGAAAAGTTTGTGGTCAATCAAATGAAAATACGCGGTAGCTGGGGTATGAATGGAAATAATTCTATTTCTACTAACGCTGCTATCGGGCTGATGGGTAGTTCCAACTATTCAATTGGTGGAAGCCTGACCAATGGTTTTGCTCCCAGTTCAATTGATAATAAAGAACTTGGATGGGAAAAGACACACAGTTGGAATGTTGGTTTGGATTTGGGATTTTTTGATAACAGGATAACTCTTGCTGCCGATTATTATGATAAAACGACTAAAGATTTATTATATCAGGTTTCTGTTCCTGGTACAATGGGATTCACACAAGCATGGGGGAATATCGGTAGTATAAAAAATAAAGGGTTTGAGATTGAACTGACTACCCAAAACTTGACAGGAAGGTTCAAGTGGACTACTTCTTTGAATATAGCTTATAATAAGAATAAGGTGTTGAGTTTGGGAGAAGATAATAGTACGGTTTTCATTGGATGGGATAAATCGAATACACAGGTATTGATGGTTGGACAACCTTTGAGGGCATATTATATGTATGATGCTGTAGGAGTGTATCAGTATAAGGAAGATTTGAGGAAATATCCTACAATGTCCAATTCTATCCAGGGTGATGTGAGATACCGTGATGTGAATGATGACGGTAAGATTAATGACCAGGATCGTACGTTGGTTGGTAAACCGGATCCCGATTATACTTTTGGTATGACAAATACCTTTAAATATAAAGATTTCGACCTGTCTGTATTACTGACTGGACAGACAGGGGGAATGATATATAGTCTGCTCGGTCGTGGCATGGATCGTCCGGGTATGGGAGCATCTATCAATGTATTGTCACGTTGGAAAAATATGTGGGTTTCCGAGGAACAGCCGGGTGATGGGAAAACTCCCGGTATTAATAACTCTAATACAGGTTCACTGTACGATACCCGCTGGTTGTATAGTACCGATTTTATTAAAATTAAAAACGTAACGCTGGGCTATCGTATTCCCATCAAAAATAAGAAGATAATTAATTATGCCCGTGTTTATATTTCGGGAGAAAATCTTCTGATGTGGGATAAATATGAAGGTGGTTATTCTCCGGAAGTAAATAATGACGGAAAGAATAGTGACTATGATTACGGTTCATATCCGCAGGCTAGAACTATTACTTTAGGGGTAAATGTAACATTCTAATAAAAGAAACTATGAAACTATATCAATATATACTAAGTGGAGCTATGAGTATGGGATTGTTATTCTCTTCTTGTAGTGACTGGCTAGATGTCACTCCGGTAGATACCCGTACTACTGAAAACTTTTATACGACCCCGTCGCAAATGGAGCAAGCGTTGATAGGAGTATATAACGGACTGCTTCCGTTGTCGACTTATGCTTTACTTATGTCAGAGGTTCGTTCGGATAATACATGGTGCGGAGAACTGAGTACGGCACAGCGTGACTATATGGACATCAGTTCTTTTAACCCTAATATATCGACCATTGCAACAGTTCGGGATGCATGGAATGACTTGTTTGAGATTGTTTCGCGTGCCAATTTGTTTTTGTCCAAGGTAGATGGGGTGAATTATACTATTGAAGGAATAAAGGAACAACAAATAGGAGAAGCGCGTTTTTTGAGAGCATTAGCTTATTTTGATTTGGTTCGTTATTACGGGCGTGTTCCTTTGACGCTTGTTCCTCAGACTATTTCAGAAGCAATGTCGACTCCGCAGTCGGAGGCTGTAGAAATTTATGAGAAGGTTATTATTCCTGATTTGGAATATGCTGTCGGAAGCCTGACGGAGGAACCGAAGGATTATCTAGGAAGGAAATCCGCCAGTGGCCGTGCAACATTGACTGCGGCAAAGGCATTGTTAGGAAGAGTTTATCTGACAATGGCGGGATTTCCTCTGTATGATGAAACTAAAAAGGAACTCGCTAGGGAGCTTCTTGAAGAAGTAATTGATTATGCGGATGCAACCGGTAAATTTTGGGCTAAAAATGCAAGTGAATGGCAAAGAATGTGGATAAATGAGAATGATAATAAATATCACATCTTTGAAATTCAATATATAGTCGCTAAAGATTATGGTAATCCGATGGTATTTCACTCCGTGCCTCGTTTACCTTCGAAATATGTTACTCTTGAAATGTCCGGTAATAGTATTGCTTGTGCGAAGGGGCTTGATAATTTATTGAAAGAGGAACAAGATGAAGAAGGACATTTTCTTGATGTACGGTGTCTGGCTACTATTGATACGACCAAGTTTGTGAATGATGACAATCCTAATAGTGTGACGAAATATGCAGGTGAGGATTTCTTTATCAAATTCCTGGAACATAAAATGAAAAGAGAAGCATTGGGGTATGATGATATTAATGCGCAGATAGTGGATCGTACTTATTTCCCTCTGAATTTCCCGTTGATTCGTTTGGAAGATGTGATGTTGATGTATGCCGAGATTGTAGGTCCAACTTCAAAAGGGGTTGATATGGTCGACAGGATACGGCGGCGTGCAGGAATACCGGTATTGACAAATGCCGAAAAGGAACCGGCTGCATTCCGGGAATGTGTTGACAAGGAGAGACGGAGAGAGTTGGCTTGTGAAGGAATCCGTTGGCATGATTTGGTACGTCATAATAATCTTCAAGCTGTTCGTGATAAATTTCAGGAATATGCAGTGGATGCCAATGGTAATGTCATACGTCCGACTTTGTTATTGTATATCCGGCAAATAAAGGATGGAACTTATCTCTATCCTATTCCCGATTCGCAGATGAAAGTGAAAGAGGGGCTGTATGTACAAAATGAAGCGTATCGTTAAAAATTGAAGTAAATGTAATAAATATAGGATAGGAAAATATGAATAAAAGTTGTTTGATTGGTTTTCTGATGTGCTCTGCGTTCTCACTTGTTGTACAAGCAGCGACAGATGGGGCGCATATAACAAAGACAATTTCCCAAATTGAACGTAAAAAAGGGATAAAACGTACTATACAATATCGTCCGGATGGTAATGATTTTGTTTGTGTGAACGGCAAGAATCGCTATACTCGTGCATTGTACGGAGGTATTACAGACTTTAGGATTGAAACGAGCGACCGGCCTGTGTTTGCTGCTTATAAGCCGAAGGATAGTAAGCATATCTGTTTTCGCTTGCAATGTGGTAATCAAAGTATAGCTCTTGATTCTTTAAAATTTTGTGAGGCCAGATACAGGGCGGGAAGGCGTACTTATCGTCTGACAGATCCTTTGTTGGGCAAAGGTGAATTAAATATCTCCGTACTGGCATTTCCTGACGCAGAAGGAGGGATATGGCGGTTTACAATGAAGGATATGCCGGAGGGGGCTCTTTTACATTGCTATATTTCAGAGATTAGAGCGAAGAATTTAAGCCGCAATGGTGATATGGGTGCTGATCGTGCTGATAGTTTTGATGCTCCCCAACTTCCGAAAGAACAGAAACATTATAAATTGAGTTTGGATGGAACGACTGCTTATATTGTTGTGGAAGATCAGGAGTTACGTTTACCAGCTCTTGTTGAAGGAACTTCCCTATACGATAAGTCTGAAAAGTGGCGTTCGGAGATAGAGTCATCTCTTCAGATTTCTACTCCGGATCCCTATTTTAATCCATTGGGAGGGGCTTTGGCGGCTGCCGCTGATGGAATATGGGATGGCAAAATATGGCTTCACGGCGCTATTGGCTGGCGTTCGCAATTAAATGGCTGGCGTGCTGCTTATATCGGTGATTTTATTGGCTGGCATGATAGGGCTCGTACGCATTTCGATTCGTATGCAGCAAGTCAGGTTACGGATGTCCCTGCGACAATACCTCATCCTACACAGGATACTGCTTTACATTTGGCACGTTCGGTAAAAAAATGGGGTACCCCGCATTACAGTAACGGGTATATTTGCCGTACTCCTTACCGAAAGGATCAAATGCATCATTATGATATGAATCTTTGCTACATTGATGAGTTGCTCTGGCATTTCAACTGGACCGGCGATTTGGACTATGTACGTAAAATGTGGCTTGTATTGACTAGTCATCTGGCATGGGAAAAATTGAATTATGACCCTGATAATGACGGGCTGTATGATGCTTATTGCTGTATTTGGGCCAGTGATGCACTTTATTATAACAGTGGAGCTGTAACTCATTCGTCAGCGTATAACTATCGTGCTAATAAATTGGCCGCTATGCTGGCTGAAAAGATAGGGGAAGATGCTACTCCCTATGAAAAAGAGGCGGATAAGATATTGAAAGCGATGAATGAAAGGCTTTGGATAAAAGATAAAGGGCATTGGGCCGAGTTTCAAGATTTCATGGGGCATAAGCGTTTACATGAAAGCGCTGGTTTGTGGACTATCTATCACGCGATAGATAGTGAAACAGCCGATCCTTTCCAGGCTTATCAGGCAACCCGGTATGTCGATACCTCTATTCCGCATATTCCGGTATTTGCAGATGGGTTGGATCGTGATTATGAAACATTATCCACTACGAACTGGATGCCTTATGTGTGGAGTGTGAATAATGTGGCGTTTGCCGAGGTGATGCATACTGCGCTTGCTTTTTTTCAGGCAGGGCGTGGAGACGATGGTTTTAATTTGTTGAAAGGTTCTATTCTGGATGGGATGTACCTTGGGAAAAGTCCTGGCAATTTCGGACAAATAAGTTTGTATGATGCTGTTCGCCGGGAAACTTACCGTGATTTTGCAGACCAAATAGGTATAACATCCCGCACTTTGATACAGGGCTTGTATGGCGTTTCGCCGGATGCTCTGAATGGAAAATTGGTGATCCGCCCGGGATTTCCTATGGCGTGGGATAAGGCGTCTATGTCAATGGCTGATTTAGCTTATGAATTCTTACGTAAGGGTGATATGGATATTTATAATGTGACACAACGTTTCAAAGAACCATTGGCCTTGACGTTGCAAGTGAATGCAGTGAAGGATAAGATCCGTTTGGTAAAGGTGAATGGAAAAGCTGTGAAATGGAAGACGGAAGAAGCTGCGAATGGGTATCCTCTGATTGTTGTTTCTGTACCGGCTGTCACCAAAGCTGAAATCGAGATTCAATGGGAAGGTAATGTCTTACAACAGATTGCAAATGATGAAATTGTTACTACGCTGGAAGGACAGGTAGACTTGAACGCTCCTCAGGGTATTTCGTTTCTTAAAGTATATGACCCGCAAAATGTTCTGGTAACGAAGAAGGTAAACACAACCAAGCTTTCGTCGAAAGTGAATAAAGATAAGAAAGGACATCATACTTTCTTTGTGTACACTCGTCAAGGGAATATGGAATGGTGGCAACCTGTCAATGTCTATGTCAATGTTCCTCAAGTCGTATACAATGGATTTGAAAATATTGAAACTGGTAAATGTCGTGTGGTAAACATGGATAAGCAGTTTAATTCTTCTGTAGCGGATATTTTTAAAAATGAGTATTTATCTCCACGTTCTCCTTATACAACTTTGCAGTTACCGACTCAGGGAATTGGAGAATGGTGCCATCCATTGCTGACTGCTGAAATTGATGATTCCGGCTTACGTAGCTTGGTGAAGGATAATATGTATAAAACTTCACTTGGTATTCCTTTCCGTGTAATGAAAGAAGGTAACAATATCGCTTACACTTCTTTATGGGATAATTATCCGGATATGGTGAAGGTTCCTCTCTCTGGAAAAGCTTCCCATGCTTATTTGTTGCTTGTAGGGAGCACCAATCATATGCAGTGCCGGATAGCCAACGGAATTGTACGTGTATATTATACAGATGGAACTTCAGAGGTGCTGGAATTGGTAAACCCTGATAATTGGTGTCCGATTGAGCAGGACTTTTATCTGGATGATTTTGCTTTTGATGCTCCCAGACCTCGCCCGTATCGGTTTCATTTAAAAACAGGAATCGTGAGTCGTGATTTGGGAAAGGCTTTGAAACTTCGCGGATCTGCCGACCGCAGATTTGAAGGTGGCGCCGGTGTCATGCTGGATATTCCGTTGGACAAGAATAAGACTCTGAAAGAACTGACATTGGAAACCGTTGCTAATGATGTAGTGATTGGATTGATGAGCGTAACATTACAATAACAGTCTTTATTCCGAAAATATAACTTGTTAAATTATAGTCTTATGAAAAGAAAAATGCCATTTATTGCTGCATTGTCTATCTTATGTTGGGGATGTAGCAGCTATGATTACTCCGGCGATGATATCGTCGGGGTGAAAGCGGCAATCTCGGGAACAATCACGGAGGTTGTGGAGAAGTCCCGGACTGTTGGTACTACGTGGACTGATGGTGATCGTATAGGGGTAACTTGTGAAGATGATGTAAATATTTCCTATAAATATACAGGAAATTTATCTTCGTTTGCAGCATTTGACGAGAATCAGTCTATTTATTTCCTGGGAAAACAGGAACATGTATTGTCCGCCTATTATCCATTTACGGAGACTTCCGTTATGGTTGCCGATTGTATAACAGTGGAAACGACTTCGGATAAACAAACACAGGAAAAGCAAATGTCCATTGATTTTCTTTATGCGACTACGGAAGCCGGACGGAACAATCCGGATGTCAACTTTGCTTTTTCGCATCAGATGAGCAGGATTGATTTTTCTTTTGAAGGAAAAGACGGTTTGACGTTGGATGACATAACTTATACGTTGATTGGCTTGAAACTTAAAGGAACTTTCAATACAATAGACGGCACGACCGCTGTTGTCGAAGATGCACCGGCTTTGGCGTTATCTCAGAAGGTTATGGCCGGTGAAAATATGCGGACTTCATTGATTGTATTTCCTCAAAAAGTTTCAGAGGTTACTTTTGAGATAGAAATGGGCGGGAAATCTTTTATCAAGAAGATTGGTGAGATGGACCTGGTTCCCGGACACATACATCCGTACACTGTAATAATCAGTGAGAGGGATGAAACGATTTATGTAACTGTCGAATCTGGAGAAGTTCAGGGATGGGTTGAAGGAGATCGTCAGGAAATTAATACAAGTGACGGTAATACTATTACAGGAGTTGAACCAGGAGATGTACAATGGGATGGGGGAAATACTCAAACTATTGTGAGTCAGGGGGGCAGGTCAATAAGTATGGAGTTATATGATAATTAAACATTTAAAAGAAGAAATATTATGAGATATTGTAAATTCATTTTTGTAATTTATGTATTGCTCGGTTCTTTTCTGATGGTGGCATGTTCGCAGGATGAGGATGCCAAGCTGGCCGTCAATAGTAATATATTAAAGATTGAGGTGGTTGATTCCAGTATTCAACAAAATGGCAATGTAAGTCGTGCTGTCACTGATGTGACTTACAAGACAACTTTTTCGGACGGGGATGCGATTGGTATTTTTGCGGTAAATAGTGATAAGGAAGTTTTCATTAAAAATGTCCTTGCGACGTATAATGATGGAATATGGGGAATTGACGGAGGACGTCTTTCGTGTACGGAAGATTTGGAAACCGTGACTTTTTATGCGTATTATCCTTATAAGGAAAATATAACTATAGATATGACGAAGGAGGATCCGTTTGAAACGATTGTGGGGAACTGGACTGTTGACACAGATCTGAGTGGTGACAGATATACAAATAATGATTTAATGACAGGGGAGGCTTCAGCAGACGGAAGTACAATAACTTTTGTAATGAATCATCGGATGGCCTTGATGGTAGCCGAACTGCCTTCTGTTACTTATAATTTCACTAATGAGGTTTCTCCTGAACTGCCATCTTACAGTGTATCTTTGAGAGAGGTGAAATTTTCTATTGGTGAGCAGGTGATCATTCCTTATTATGATAAGGAAACAACGACTTACCGTGTTTTGGTAAATCCGACAAAAAAAGTAGAGCAAATAGGAGGAAGTTTTATCAGTTCAGTAGACAACGGGCTTAAAAAATACTCGATAGATGCGACAAAGTTGAAAGCCGGAGAGTATATTTATTGTGAGATAGACGGAGGACTGCAAACTGTGGATCATGAGTTGAAAGTGGGTGATCTGATATATTCTAATGGCGCGTTGGCTTCTGTTGACGATAATGCTCCTGTTAGCGATGATTGTGTAGGAGTCGTTTATTTTGTTGGTAATCCGATGCCTTCTGTGTTATATCCTTTTACAGAAGATAATGAATTTACTTATTCTGAACGTCAGGATGCATTATTGCGTGATCATCCGGGCTGTACCCATGGATTGGTTTTGGGGCTGAAAGAGAATACCAATATTGTTTTTGGGGAGAAAGATGAAATAAGAGTTTGGTATCGTACAGAGTTTGCCGAAAGAAATTCCTATATTGATTTAAGTCCGATGGGATGGGATGGATCGGCGTCTACCGGAACATTGAATGGTACGTCGAGGGATCAGCGATTAGGGTATAATCACACGGAAGTAATTAAAAAATATGCGGAAGCAAAGAATAAGTCACTTTTAGTGAATTCCTTGAATAACTATAATTTGGTTGCTCCGAGTATTTCTTCCGGTTGGTTTATTCCTTCTGTCGGTGATTTGAGGGCAATGGTAACTAATTGGGAAACGATGAATACGCAGTTGGGAAAAATAACAGGTAGTGACGGACTGAAAAATGACATGTATTATTGGTCGTCTACAGAGCGTAATAATACAAGTATATTTGGAGTACAGTTGACAAGCAGTGGAAGTACCAAAGTTGATGGATTGAAATACGACAGACCTGGAGTAAGCTCCCGATATGTATTTGCTTTCTGATATTTATTGAGGTAAGGAAATGATAGAGTTTTGAATAGGGTTAGTTTTATAAAAAGCGTGTATGTTCTTTGCGGAAAGCATACACGCCTTTCTTTTTTATTTGTTCAAGTCAGAACCGATATAGTAACCCGGATGAGTGGGCTGGTTGTAACCTATGTTCTGATGTGTAGCGCTTAAACGATATAAATGGTCGTCCATTAGAGGATGGAAACGATAGTCGGTTTCAAAATCAGTAGTAAAGATTCTTAGCTCTGTATCATTTTCATCAACGAAGATAACTTCTTCCCGCCAGTCTCCCCAAATATCGCCATAAAAACAGGCATTGTTTTTGGTTCCGCTGGCTGTTTTTACACCCCAATCGCTGCCATTGAACAAACGTCCGTCGGTATAGCTGTGAATAACGAGGTAATCAAGCATTTGCCTGTTTAATGATCCACTCCACCAGATTGTCATATTGTATGATGTATCACCACCTTTGGCTATAGGTGCCCTTTTACCTGTCAGTTCATTTCCTTTGCAGGAATACATGACACCGTCCGGTTCTGACGACCAATATTCACATCCGGGACTGTCCGGATCAACATCTGCGACCATACAACGTCCTACGTCCTTGCCGTTTCCGGGAATATAATGTAATATCCTGCCCGTTCTGGCATCCCGGAATTCTGTTCCAATATTTCCATACTCCTTGGGTTCTTCATGGCAGACTACTACTTGATACCCTTCCTGTGTAGGATCAAATTTGCCCAAATGCATGGCATCACCATGTCCTAATTTTGTGCTATATAGCCCTTTACCGTTATGGTCTATGACACATGCCCCATATAAGACTTCGTCTTTTCCGTCATCATCTATATCTCCGACTGCTAAATTATGATTACCTTGCCCTATATAATCCGAATAGTTGTCAGCTGTATCAAAATGCCATCGCTCTGTTATTTTGTTATCAGTAAAATCTAAAGCTACAATCTGGTAGTTCTTATAATATCCTCTGCACATGAGTAGGCTTGGAATTCCTTTTTGAGATCTGAAGTGTCCGACTCCCATCAGAAAACGATCCATCCTGTTTGCCCAATTATCTCCCCAATATGTCACCCATTTATTTTTTTCACCACGGTAGATATAGTCGGTTCGGGCTACTTCCTTTCCGGTTCTGCCTTCAATGATAGATAAGAATTCCGGCCCTGTGATAATTCTGCCATAAGTGGCACTTTGGGGAGCCCTGTCTACATAGTCGGTTATTCCATCTTGGTTGACATCGCCTATTTTCGTTCCGTCCCCGAAAACGGTACCTTCGGAGGTGCGGACTGCGATCTCCGCCTTGCCATCTCCATTCAGGTCATATACAATGAAGGGAGTATAATGAATACCTTGCCGGATATTAGAGCCTAAATCGATACGCCATAAAAATGTCCCGGTTGTTAGCTTGTATGCTTCTAACAGGCAACTTCCGGGAGTAATTCCAATTCCCGTGCTACCATTGTCAAGAGGTGACACTTCACGTTTCAGAACCAATTCATAATCTCCGTCGCCGTCTAAATCGCCAATAGCTGCATCCGAAGCTTTATATACTAAATCGGGATATGGCAGATTATTATTGTTTAATGGGACCGTCCGGTAGAAGTTCTGTGCCATTTCCGGAGTAAAGTTACATGAACATAAAATATTATTGGTATTTGCTTGTCGAACTTCGTATTTGAGAATCTTATTAATGTTTGCTGTTAAATCTTTGTAATTAGAACTATTGATAATCGGAGTTTTGTTTAGCTTTTGGAATTTATAGTTACCTTCTTTGCGGTAGATATCAAAACCAATATCGTCCGGATCGGTGGAAAGCCATCTCCAGCTGAGTAGTACGCCTTTTCTTTCTATTCTTTCTGTTTCTTTATTAGGAAAGATAGTGTTATAACTTGCCACCATAGCACGATTTCTTAGAAACTCAACAACTTGCATATTATTGTTATCACCATTATCAGACACGGGAGGTGGTGTTGGATTTTGGACTGAATTATCACTACAAGCTGTGACAAAACTAAAAAATGTAAGCGCATAAAATAAGTTTTTCATAATTATATTGTTATAAAGATTGAATATTTTCTTTCTACAAAGGAAGTGGATTGGGAGAGTATTCACCTGCAAATTTGTATATAAAGGATGCATTTTTATCCTTATATCAAACTATTGTTATTATGAACTATGATTGTTAATGCTGGAATTTGTCTGATAATTGAAGTAGAAAAGACAAAATTCTATTCTTTACGTACGATATTACAGCTCCTATGGTATAAAAAACAGTAGCTTTGCTGCTACATAATACTTAATATACAATGAAACGTATTAGCCTTCTTCTTTTTTTTATAGGATGTTTCCTCTTTTCTCTTTCGGCTACGAATTATTTTGTGGCTACTAATGGAAGCGATTCAAACAGTGGGACGATTGATAAGCCTTTTGCCACGTTGGGTAAAGCACAATCAAAAGTGATGGCAGGAGATACTGTATATATCCGGCAAGGTACATATCGAGTGACGGAAGCAGAGATAATGGAACATTATACTGCGGGAAGTACTACTTGGAGCCGGGTGTTTAAAATGTCAAAGAGTGGAACTGGACCGGACAAACGAATTTGTTACTCCGGTTATAAAAATGAGCGTCCGGTTTTTGACCTTTCGGCGGTAAAGCCGGAAAATGAACGTGTTATTGTGTTTTATGTAAGTGGCTCTTATTTGCATTTCAGAAATATAGAGGTGGTGGGAACACAAGTAACTATTGTGGGACATACCCAGTCCGAATGTTTCCGCAATGAAGGGGGAAGTGATAATATCTACGAACATCTGTCGATGCATGACGGTATGGCGATCGGTTTCTATATAGTGACGGGTAAGAACAATCTGGTGCTGAATTGCGATGCCTATAATAATTATGATCCTGTATCCGACGGCGGTAAAGGTGGAAATGTAGATGGATTCGGTGGACATCTCACTTCTCCCCAATATACGGGCAATGTATTCCGGGGGTGTCGTGCGTGGTATAACAGTGATGATGGTTTTGATTTGATTAACTGCCAGGCGGTTTTTACCATTGATAACTGTTGGTCTTTCTTGAATGGATATACGAAAGACGGGGGTAAAGCTGGTGATGGCACTGGGTTTAAGTCCGGGGGATATGGGATGAGTGATAGTCCTAAAGCACCAAGTGTGATTCCTATGCACATTGTTCAGTACTGCCTTGCTTATATGAATAAGAATAAGGGGTTTTATGCCAATCATCATTTAGGAGGGATAGCGTGGTATAATAATACGGGTTATCAGAACCCGTCCAATTTCTGTATGTTGAACAGGAAGACTGCATCGGAAGCGGTTGACGTGCCGGGATATGGTCATATTATAATGAATAACTTGTCACATACACCGAGGTCTTCGGGAAAACATATCATAGACGTTAATCAAGCGGAATGTGAAATAGCAAACAACTCTTTTCTTCCGGTAGACATGGCTGTGACGGATGATGATTTTGTTACTTTGGATGCTTCCCAGCTTACCTTGCCTCGTAAGTCAGACGGAAGTCTTCCTTATGTAGAATTTTTGCGGCTGAAGACGAATAGTAAATTATATAATGCTGGAATGGGTTGTTTTCTTACCGGGGGTGGTGAAGATACTAGCTACGATTGGCTGGAAGATGCGGCAATACTTGTTGAGGGAAATGTGGCAAAGATAGTAGGTCATGGCGCAGAAGCATTTGTGTACTTCTATATTAATGGTAAGGCAGTCTCTTTCTCTGATAGACAAGTGGATTTATCGGCCTATAAGGGAGAAATTGATTTGAAAGCGACAACAGATAATGGTGGCGTAACTAAATTGAAAGTGATAAGGTAACGCAGAAATGTAGAATTATGAAACCGATTCATAAAATAAAGAGAATATGAATAGAAAAACGATAATAAACAGACCATTGGATGTATTTAGGAAAGCAATGCTTTTCCTGTTGCTTTGTGTGCTTATCGCATCATGTAGCAAGGAAGATGTTATTACGGAAGAAACGGGTATAACCGGAACTCCTCATTTCACCTGGGATATTGCGGTCGAACTTGAACAGCCCAATAACTGGTGCATGACTTTGGCTACAGAAAAAGTAGCAATAACTAATCTAACAGAAGGAAAACAATATATACTCACTTGGAAAGGAGGACTTTCAACTGGGCGGAAAGCAGGCGGGGTATTAAAAACAGTTATACGCGGAGAACAAACAAAAAATACGGATTTGGATCTGTTGGAAATAAAAGAATCAGGTAATAATACTTATGAAATCTTTCTTCGTGGTGGCGGACGTAAAGGAGAGATTGTGTTTACAAAATAATAACTTTTCTCTTCAGATTGTTAGTCTCATTATAAGATTGCATTAGAAATGTTTGAGAATAAATGACTATAGATATTAGCGTTATCTTATTCTTGAATTAATATTTATTGTATCTTTGTAGAAAAGAGTACAACAAAAGAGAAATGAATATGAAAAGTCATACAAATAAAATATTAGAGTCTATTAAGCAGGCATTGACAGAGCATTTACCAAAAGGTGGAAAGGCTTTGTTGTTTGGTTCTCAAGCTCGTGGGGATGCACGGATTGATTCTGATTGGGATATTTTGATTATCTTGGATAAAGAAAAATTGGAGCCTGAAGATTATGATAAGGTAAGCTTTCCCTTAACTATGTTGGGATGGGACTTGGGAGCGCGGATTAATCCGATTATGTATACGATGAAAGAATGGGCTGCAAGTTGTATTACGCCATTTTATAAAAATGTAGAGCAGGAAGGAATTGAATTAGTATGAAATTGACAGATGAAGAACGTAATTCTTTGGTGATATTACAGCTGGAGAAAGCTAAAGTATTTTTGAAACAAGCAGATGAGATGTTTGATATGAAGTATTGGGATATTGCTTCCAATAGATATTATTATGCCTGTTTTCATGCTGTTCAGGCTTTATTAATACAAAATGGATTATCATGTAAAACCCATGATGGGTTGATAGCTTGCTTTGGCTTGAATTTTATAAAAACAGGCAAAATTAGTGCACGTTTGGGAAGTTTTTTGGCGCGTATGGAACAATTATGGCAAAAAGGGGATTATAATTGCATTTATTCAATATCGGAGGATGAAATCAGTACGATAAAAGCTCCGGCAAGAGAACTTATTGAGACTATTGAAGTTTTACTTGCCGAATCATAATTATTCTTATAAGGATATCATCATTAAAGGACCATTTTTTTTATCTTCTCGGCAGCATCTGCCATATATGCCGGATTAAATTCTTCCAGTTCCGTACGTGGTCGGAATCCCCATGTCACTCCGCAAGCAGTTACACCGGCATTGGCTGCTGTTTGCATATCTACACCGGAATCGCCTACATAAAGAACATCTTCTTTTCGTACATTGGCAAGTTTTAATATATCAAAAACAATTGTTGGATCAGGCTTGACATTGACTCCTTCCCGTTGACCGAAAACGGCAGTGAAATGAATTTCCGGAAAGTAGTGGGCAACCAGCTTTTCGGTAGCGGCCTGATATTTGTTGGAAGCTACGGCAATCTGAATACCTGCGGATTGCAGATAAGATAATAACGCTGGAATGCCCGGATAAGGTCGGCTATCATCTGCATTGTGAATATCGTAATAAGGAACGAACTCATTGCGTACACGAAGTACATTTTCTTCCGTCTTTTCTCCTTCGGGCAATGCGCGTTCAAAGAGTTTATTGATGCCATTGCCTACCATGAAGTTGTACTTTTCTATTTCATGAGTGGGATATCCTAATTTATTTAAAGCATAATTGGTGCTGTGGGCAAGGTCGGCGATGGTATTCAGCAATGTTCCATCCAGGTCAAATATAACTAGTTTCTTCATTCTTACTGTATCTTATTGTTCTCCTTTAATCTCTTTTACCGATACAAAAATAGGTAAAAAAGATAAGATAAAGAAATCCTTTCCTACTTGCCGGGTTTTATCTTCTCCTTTGGAAAGAATTGTTTTTTGCCACGGAACTGTAGTGAACTTTTAGTTTCTCGGTGTGAAACAATTAGTTCCACACCGAGAAACCAATGGTTTCACCGTATGGAACTAACAGTTTCAAGGCATGAAACTAGAAGTTTCAAACTAGGGAACTAAATTTGAAACTATTTCTTAGTAATCCGGAACCAGTCTACATCTGCCCATCCTCCGTCGTTGGTAACGATAGCAGGACGTGTGCAGAACATACCGACCTTAGCACCGATCCATTGTCCTTCTCTTGCCTGGAAAGGATTGCCTAGTGGGTGATACTTCTTTCCGTCGAGGCTATAGCTGAAGTTGCACATCACAATGAGATCATGTCCGCCTTCGCTACCCTTGATTTTCTTGCCATCACAACTGAAACGAACTTTCAGGTAAACCGTATTTTGAGAAAGATCGACAGAAGCATTTGCCTGTTCCGGTTTTCCTTTATCCGCTCTTTTACATTCAACTTGAGATAAGATCAAACCTTTATCTGTATTTTCCAGAATGATTCCGGCATAATCTCTGCCCATAACAACAAGTCCGGTGCGTTCACCTTTAAGTTTAGGGTTAGGGCTGAACGTAAGTTTCATTGTTGCGGTGAAATTATCAGAAGGAGTTTTCTGCAAGAGCAGATTGGCTACATCCCACAAATTCTTATATTCTTTTAAAACTGGATAAGAATATAACCTCACATAACTCTTGTCACCTGCGTAATAGGCCCATTTCTCATTGATGTTAGCATGCCATTGCCATTGTGGAGAAAGTGTATATCCGTCGAACTCGTCACTTTCCTGCGGAGTGCAGATAGGATATGTCTGACCTACATTCGGCTTCTTGTAAGTCAAGACAGGTTCGCCACAGCCGTCGCCGTCTTTATCGATACCGATCACAGGCCAGTCGTTCACCCACTTCATCGGTTGGAGATGCATGATACGTCCGTAAGCGCCGACATCCTGAAAGTGGAGGAACCAGTCTTCTCCGGTAGGAGTATCCACCCATGCACCCTGGTGAGGACCGTTGATCGGAGAGTTACCTTGCGCGAGTACTGTTTTCCATTCGTAAGGACCGTAGATGTTTTTAGAACGTAGTACGACCTGCCAGCCTGTCGGTACACCACCTGCCGGATGGAAGATATAATAATAGTCGTTTCTCTTATACATTTTAGGACCTTCGCAAGTTTGATGTGCTTCGTGACCGTCGAAGATAATACGAGAAGGAGTGATCGCTGTATTTGCTTCCGCATTCAGTTCGCAGATAGTGATTACACTTTTCAGTCCGGCACGGCTTCCTGCGTATGCGTGTACCATATATACTTTCCCGTCTTCATCCCAAAACGGACAAGTGTCAATGATGCCTTTTCCCGCTTTCACCAAGACCGGTTCGCTCCACGGACCTTTCGGATCTTTGGCTTTCACCATAAAAGCTCCCTGATCGGGATCTCCCCAAAAGATATAGAACTCACCGTTGTGGTGACGGATAGCCGGAGCCCAGACACGATTACCGTGTTCCGGCCGTTCCGGAGTTTCGATAGGAGGGAGGGCATTGGGAACTGCAGCACCGATGATTGTCCAGTTGACTAAATCTTTGGAATGAAGGATTTGCAATCCCGGCAAGCAGTTGAAACTGGATGAAGTCATATAGAAATCATCCCCTACGCGACAAGCGTCCGGATCGGAGTAGTCGGCATAAAGTACCGGATTTTTGTATTTACCGTTTCCGAGGTCGGAAACCCATACTTCAGATACATAGTTCTTCTGTGCTACTGCGGTGAAAACCGTTAATAAGCAAAAGGCTAAAGTCTGTGTCAATCGTTTCATGTTATAGATAGATTATTTATAGATATGATTCGTTGGTTTTATCTGATGGCAAAGGTAAATAAAAAGACTCTGCACAAGGAGGAATATTTGTGCAGAGTCATAGAAAAATTGGTAGAAACCTCGTAATTTTTGTTTAGTTGTATTTGTTTCTACCCTATTTATTGGTGCGGTTATCTTTTATTTTCACTGTCACCGGATGAGCCAGCTCTTCTTTCCATTCGCGGAGATGAGCAAACCATGCTTCCGGTGTCTTATATCCGAATGTCTCTTTCATTGAAGTGAAAGTGGTGTGATACTGGAAATATTTATTTCCCGGAGCGGTAATGGTATAAAGGAAATTGGCTTTATCCTTTTCTTCCGATTTCACATAACGTTGAGGGATACAAGTGCCCAGTCCTACAGTTTCTTTGGCATATTTCACGGTGTCGTTGACCGGCCAGTCTGTTCCCCAACTTCCTACGAGCCCTTTATGATCGGAGAAAGACTTGGAAGTACCTACGATGTCTTGCACACCTGTGCAGAAAACTTCTTTATTGAGTGGTTCGTCAAAGAATGTTTCGATATGAAGATCGCGATGTCCGGCATAAAGCGTGTAGCGTGTCATCATATCCAGTTCCTGATCCTGATATTTCCATCCGGTCACTTCAATTTCTGCAATCACCCGCACCGGTCCATAAGAGATGATACGTTCTGTGCGAGTGTCCACTGGAGTGATATGCGTTGCTTTTTGTCCGTCCCAACCTTTCAATGCGCCCGGTCCGCAGCTGTCGAACACACGAAGTACGTCATCTCCGAATCCTTTAGCTAACTGTTCATCCGTCGGGTAGAACTGCGATTCTTTGATCTCCAGTCCTTTGTTGAACTTGCCGTAAATATCCGGTGTCTGTTTCTCATTGAAATAAAGACGATAGCCCACCAGCTCCGATTCCAGAACCGGACCGTGCGGACGTACCATGCTGTATATATTGCTGGTGCCGGGAACGGTGATAGCCTGTACCCGTTGATGTTTGCCTTTCCGGTGGTCTACTATAAACATATCGGCATAAACCCGTTCCGGATAAGTCTTTGCACTTTTCTCGGAAGAGAGTGTAACCTGGAATATTTTTCTACCGTGAGCAGGGAGGTCGGTCACAAAGACCAGTTCGTCCATCTTGCGGTCTCTGTTCAAATCGTCCAGCTGCGAAGGTATTTCCTTTGTTCCTTCCATGACAACAGCGGATTTAACTTTGAAGCCGGCGTGCAACTCATGCAGGTTGATAACAACCGGAGCATCTGCTTTGGCCTGATTCCAGTTGTTTTGTACTTCAATTGTGATGGTTTTCTCCTGTTTCTGCGCCTGGGCAGACAGACTGAAAACTCCTAAAAGGAAAGTAAAAATAAAAAGATTCTTCTTCATGATTTTCTAAGGCTGAAATTATACGTCGTATTTCTCCTTGCAAAAGTAACAGAAAAAATAGCAGACTGTCTATCTTTTGAAAAGATTATAGTCTGCTATTTGAGCTTTTTACTCTATATAATGATATTGTGGTTTTCTTTTTGCAGTGAACTTTATTTGAGGCTTAAAATTTCTTCTTTCGCTCCCAATTCTTCATAAACCTTTCCGTCTACGGTCAGATTCTTAGCATTTTTGACGTTTAATATATTGTTACCTTTGGATGATTCTACATATACATTTTCCAAAGTAACTCCGTCAACCTGGCTGATAACAACTCCGTCCGTAGCTTCTGTCATCACGACATTCTTAACGGTAATATTGCTGATCGGCATTTCCGGCAAACCATTGAAGAACATGGCACGTCCCGAACCTCTACAAACAATATTAGAGATATGAATATTGCGGAAAGCGGGTGTTTCTTCTGTTACCGGAGGAATACTTGTTTTCATGCGGTTCAGCAAATCCTCTTCCGATTCTTCGCCGGCACCTTTTCCACCGTAGAACAGGTCGAACAACAACGGTTCGTTCGGAATATTAATCATGTTGATATTATTAATGTAGATGTTTTCTACCACACCGCCACGTCCGCGAGTGCTCTTGAAGCGCAAACCTACGTCTGTGCCCATAAATGTGCAGTCTTCTACATAGATGTTCTTCACGCCACCCGACATTTCACTACCTACTACGAATCCACCGTGTCCGTGCAGTACCGTATTATTTTTAACGATAACGTTCTGGCAAGGTTCACCGCGACGGCGGCCGTCTTCATCTTTACCGGATTTGATACAGATAGCATCATCTCCCGCATCGAATACACTATTAATAATGAGCGCGTTCTTGCAAGATTCCAGGTCGATGGCGTCACCATTCTGGGAATACCACGGATTGATGACCATGATATTATTTACTGTGAAATCTTCGCAGGACAAGGGGTGCAGACACCAGCTTGGTGAGTTTTTGAAAGTAACACCTTCCAACAGTACTTTCTTGCTTTTGACGATGCTTAACAACACCGGGCGCAACCACGGACGGATTTCAGCCCATTCTTCGTCTGTATTGATACCTTCGGGTACATTGAAATCTTTACAAGCCATTGCACCTTTCAGTGAACCGGCCGTGGGGTACCATATCTCTTGTTTTTCATCAAGAACACCTCCCGAGCTTACTAGTTTTTTCCATTGTGAAGCAGTCAGTTTGCCTTTTTTTACCGGACGCCAGCAGTCGCCGTTTCCGTCAAATGTGCCGTATCCTGTGATAGCGATGTTCTCTGCATTGCGTGCGGAAATAGGCGATTGGCAACGACGGGTTTCCAATCCTTCAAAAGAAGTGGCAATGATAGGATATGCCTCAAAATCACCGGTGAAGAGCACCAATGCATTCTGTTCCGTATATAAATTCACGTTGCTCAACAGTTCGATAGGCCCTGTCAACCAGATACCTTCCGGGATAATCACTTTACCCCCTCCGCGTTGATTTACCTCTTTAATAGCATCGTTGATTGCTTTGGTATTCAGATACAGACCATCGCCTTTGGCTCCGAATTTCTCAATGTTTACCTCGTAAGCAGGAAAAACCGGTTGCTGTACTTTGGGCATTTCAAAAGGTAGATTCTGGTAGAGAGCGTCACTGATGGAGCTTTCTTTTACGGCAGTCTCGCTTTGTTTACATCCTGATGAGATAAACGGTAAACAGCATAGGGCCATCCAGAAGAGTCTTTTTGTCAATGTGTTCATTTAGTAACTTATTTCTATAGGGTTATACATCTATTGTTTTTCTTGGTAGTTGGGTGATGATTAATGAGGGTGATTTCATAATCCTTATGTCCTTCCGCAGGCGATCTGTCGCAGGCAGCCTGCAGGAGAGGAATAAGACAAATTCATGTTAACCTAATTCTAACCTTAAATAAATATTATGAAAAAACCTCTTAATTATCGATTGCAAAGATAGGTGGCAAACCCCAAGAGGATGTGGACTAATTGATAGAATACGTGTATTTTTTGTCATTTCTGTCTATTATTTGCACACTTCTCGTGTTTTTATGCAGAAAGTTCCTATCTTTGCACAAAATTTAACTATTAAAAGATATGAGTTATAACTTGTTGAAAGGAAAAAGAGGTATTATCTTCGGTGCTTTGAACGATCAGTCTATTGCCTGGAAAGTAGCAGAGCGTGCCGTAGAAGAAGGTGCAACTATTACATTATCAAATACTCCGATGGCTATCCGTATGGGAGAAGTCGACGCTTTGGCCCAGAAATTAAATTGCCAGGTTATTCCGGCAGATGCCACCAGCGTAGAAGATTTGCAAAATGTATTCAAGACCTCCATGGATATACTGGGTGGACAAATTGATTTTGTACTCCACTCTATCGGTATGTCTCCCAACGTGCGCAAAAAACGTACTTACGATGACCTTGACTATGGAATGTTGGATAAGACATTGGATATTTCAGCTGTTTCATTCCATAAAATGATTCAGTCGGCCAAGAAATTGAACGCTATTGCAGATTACGGTTCTATCGTTGCTTTGAGCTATGTGGCCGCGCAGCGTACTTTCTACGGCTACAATGATATGGCAGATGCAAAGGCATTGCTGGAATCTATTGCACGTAGCTTTGGTTACATCTACGGACGCGAACATAGCGTACGTGTGAACACTATCTCGCAGTCTCCTACATTTACTACTGCCGGTTCGGGCGTGAAGGGTATGGATAAACTGTTTGATTTCTCCAACCGTATGTCTCCTCTCGGAAATGCTACGGCTGACGAATGTGCCGATTATTGTATCGTGATGTTCTCCGATCTTACCCGTAAGGTAACTATGCAGAACTTATTCCATGACGGTGGATTCTCCAGTGTAGGTATGAGTCTTCGTGCCATGGCTACTTACGAGAAAGGACTCGATGAGTATATGGACGAAAATGGTAACATCATTTACGGATAAAAGATTATGAAACTACGGATCTCTCTTCTTATTATTTTAATTAGTATGCTTTTCGCCTCCTGCGGGATAAGCACGGGAAAGGGTACGGAGCAGAAGGAAGAGGAGATTTCTGTTCTAAGATATGATAAGCTGTTGAGCGAATACGTTCGCTCCAACAGCTTTTCTGCTATGCAGAAGTTGACGATGGACTATCGTATGCCGACGAAAATCCTGATTGAGGATGTATTGTCTATCGGTACGGTGAAAGATGATACCATTTCGCAACGTCTGCAGAAATTCTATTCGGATACGACTTTAGTCCGTTTGCTTAGCGACGTAGAAGCAAAGTATCCTAATCTGGATGAGGTGGAAAAAGGACTTAACAAAGGATTCCGGAAACTGAAGAAGGAAGTGCCTGATACGAAAGTGCCCTTTATCTATTCGCAAGTGTCTGCCTTCAACGAATCTATTATTTTGGTGGATTCTTTATTAGGGATCAGTCTTGATAAATATATGGGGGAAGATTATCCTCTTTATAAGCGTTTTTATTACGATTATCAATGTCGCTCGATGCGTCCGGAACGGATTGTGCCGGATTGTTTTGCTTTTTATCTTTTGAGCCGTTACGGAATGAACTATCATGAGGGTACTTGTTTGATTGACTTGATGATGCACTCCGGAAAAATCAATTACGTCGTGCAGAACTTATTAGGATATAGTGATATCGGCGAAGCGATGGGATATTCTAAGGAGGAAAACGACTGGTGTAAGGAGAATGAAAAGGAGATATGGAATTATATCTGTACCAACGATCATCTGCATGCACGAGACCCGATGGTGATCCGCTATTATATGAAGCCTGCTCCTGCTGTCGATATGTTGGGTGCTCAAGCTCCGGCATTGATTGGGACATGGATGGGAGCAAGAATCATCGCTTCTTATATGAAAAAGCATAAGGACATGAAACTGAAAGATCTCCTGGAATTTACTGATTATCATGTGATGTTAAGTGAATCCAACTATCTGGCTTCCTAAACTGTTGCATTTTCAATTCTTAATTAGCTTCGCTCAAAACCTTATTTGATTTTTAATATTAAAGTATAGTCTCTTAATTCTCAATTTAAAAAGTGGAAACTGCCCTCTATTTGTTGCCCGTGACGTTAGGTGATACGTCTATTGAAAAGGTTTTGCCTTCTTATAATAAGGAGATCATTTCTGGTATCCGGTATTTTATAGTCGAAGATGTTCGTTCTGCCCGGCGTTTCCTGAAAAAGGTGGACCGGGAGATTGATATTGATGCATTGACATTTTACCCGTTGAACAAGCATACTTCTCCTGATGATATTTCCGGTTATCTGCAACCTTTGGTGGGTGGAGCTTCAATGGGGGTTATCTCCGAAGCAGGTTGTCCGGCAGTAGCTGACCCGGGAGCGGATGTGGTTGCTATCGCACAACGTAAAAAGCTGAAAGTGGTTCCTTTGGTCGGACCTTCTTCCATTATCCTTTCCGTGATGGCTTCCGGCTTTAACGGGCAGAGTTTTGCGTTTCACGGTTATCTGCCGATTGAACCGGGAGAACGTGCCAAGAAACTAAAAGCACTGGAGCAGCGTGTGTATGCTGAAAATCAGACGCAACTTTTCATTGAGACGCCTTACCGGAATCATAAGATGGTAGAGGATATTTTGTTGAATTGCCGTCCTCAAACAAAGCTCTGTATCGCTGCCAATATTACTTGTGAAGGAGAATATATACAGACGCGTACAGTGAAGGACTGGAAAGGACACGTGCCCGATTTATCTAAGATTCCCTGTATTTTTCTCTTATATAAATAACGCCTTTCAGGTGTTCATATTCATCTTCGAAGCAGCTGCTGAAGAAGCCTTTTCCTAAGTTTTCCTCTATCTGTTTGAAATTCCACAGCTTACTGTTTTTAAAGCGGGGGGTACAAAGGATGGAATCATCTTTGATATCGACAATGAATAGATAGATAAGACGGTTGGTCACTTCATTCTCGAAGTGATAAACGATGTTGAATTCAGGTTTGATACCTTTTTCATGAGGAAAAGCATTGTTGATTAAACGAGTGGCGCCTGCTTCCAGAGATTCTCCGTAGCGGAGATAACATTCCATGGGAATATCTACTTTTCCTCTATCCAGAATGGCTGTTGATGGCCTGTCGCAAAGGAATAACATTCCGTGAGTGGATATGGCAATTCTTATCACCGGATTGATGTATGCATTTTTGTAATTAACAGCTTCTATTGCAGGTGTTTTCCCGATCACGTCTCCTTCGGTATTCACAATAGGAACATATTCCGTGTGTGACATTAAATGATTGAAGAAACGGATGGCGATCTGATTGAACAGGATACTCATCAGAAAGACAGCAGGGGGGAACACTTTATAGAGTACAAACATGCTCGTCTTGCTCAACGGGTCTTGGAAAACGATGGTAATGCTGATTATAATAAAATGCAATATACCGAAGATCAAAGCGATACGGGCAGATACAACGGCTGCTTCTGCTCCCTGCGCATATAAACGTTTGTTGCAAGAACCTATCTGTTTTAAGAAATGGTTGATAAACCTTTTCTTATGCATGTAAAGACTTAGCATCGGAATGAGAATACTGACTTCCAGCGTAAGTGGAAGTGCACCGGGTGGAACGTAATCACCAGGAATGAGAGCTGCTACGGATAATAGTGCTAACACTCCGGTTGCTATATAGAGGATAAAATTAGGAATTAACAATCCCTTACGTCGATAAGAAAGGTATATACCTATAATACCTATGCCTGTACCGATGTAAATAGCCGTGTCTTGCGTTATAAGTTCACACAATAAAATGGAAATAATAACGGGGATAAAACCCAGCGACATGTTAAATGCGGAAGAAAGTGTTCCTTTATGAGCCATCTCTATATTTATGTTTATTTGTCGGTTCTATCAATAAAACAAATAGGGGATATGTTTTGTTTGCTAACGAATATGTTTCTCTGCATGGTAGGAGGAACGAACAAGGGGAGCGCTTTCTACGATGTTGAATCCTTTCTCTAAACCTACAGTTTTATATTCTGCAAATTGCTGCGGAGTGATGTATGCTGCAACGGGATAATGCCGGTGACTCGGTTGAAGGTATTGGCCTATGGTAAGAATCTGGCAACCGGTTGCTAACAGATCATCCATCAATGTTTCGACTTCCTCCGGGGTCTCACCCAGTCCGACCATAATGCCGCTTTTAGACTTAACTCCCTTCTCGGAAATGTGTCTGATAACTTGCAGACTTGTATCATAATTTGCCGCACTGCGCACTAGCGGACTAATGCGGCGTACGGTTTCCATATTGTGTGAAATAATGTCGGGACGGGCTTCGATTACCAAATCTAACAACTCCATCCTGCCTTGAAAATCAGGAATGAGCACTTCGATTGTTGTTTGTGGATTCAGCCGTTTTATTTCCTGGATGGTACGTGCCCAATGTGTTGCTCCCAAATCCGGCAGATCATCTCTGTCTACGGAAGTGATGACAGCATGATCCAGTTTCATCAGTGCGATGGATTCTGCGACATGGGTAGGTTCGTTTGCATCTAGCGGGTGCGGGCGGCCGGTTTGTGTGTTGCAGAATTTGCAACTGCGCGTGCAGATGTCACCGCCAATCATAAAGGTAGCAGTTCCTTTTCCCCAGCATTCTCCCATATTAGGGCAACGCCCACTGCTGCATATAGTATGCAAGCAGTGGGAGTCGACAATCCGTTTGGTTTCGGTGTATCGTTCGTTGGCACCAATATTAATTTTCAGCCATTCGGGCTTACGTACTCTGTCCGTCATTATAAATTGTTCAAGAAAAAGTTGGTCAACCGTGTGTATAGGTGTTGGCGGGTATTGCCACCATATATTCCATGATTGCGGTTTGTATACACTTGCATATCAAATTGTTTTCCAAGCTGAACCAACTGCTCGGCATATTCCGCACAATTTTGGAAGTGCACATTATCGTCTGCCATGCCATGCACCAACAACAAGTTTCCATGTAGTTTGTCAGCGCGGGTGAAGGCTGATGATTCCTTATATCCTTCCGCGTTCTCTTTCGGAGTACGCATGAAGCGTTCGGTATAAATCGTATCATAGAAACGCCAGTCGGTGGGTGCAGCTACTGCTACTCCTGCTTTGAATACGGGAGTTCCTTCGCTCATGCTCATAAGAGTCATGTATCCGCCGTAGCTCCAGCCCCAGATTCCGATGCGATCTTTATCCACGTATGGCTGTTTGCCGAGATACAAAGCAGTCTCTACCTGATCTTTGGCTTCTTTGACTCCGATTTTCAGATAAGTGCATTTCTCGAAAGCTTCTCCACGACCTCCTGTGCCGCGACCGTCCACGCATACCACGATATAACCGAGGCTTGCCATGTATGTTTCCCAACTGATTCCCCAGGTATCTAATACCTGTTGAGAGCCCGGACCGCTATATTGATACATCAGTACCGGATATTTTTTAGATGCGGAAAAATTAACCGGTTTCATCATCCAGCCGTTCAACTTCACGCCATCTGTGGTTTGGAAAGTGAAGAACTCTTTTTGTGGCACAGCATATCCAGACAATGTTTGTTTCAATCCGTCATTGGTAATAAGCGTTTTGAGTGTTTTGCCCGAATTATCATTCAGTGTAACCAGCATCGGAGTATTCAAGTTGGAGAACTTGTTCATGTAATACTTCATCGATTTGCTGAAGAGCGGTGTATTGGTTCCTACCTGTTGGGATAGTTTGAGCTTCTTGCCCTTCTTGTCTATTTTATAGACAGCTTTGCGCAGAGGGCTTTCTTCATTGCTGGTGTAATAGAAAGAACCGTCTTCTTCATCATATCCCAGAAAATCTTTCACCTCAAACTTACCGTTAGTAACCTTTTTAATCAGATTCCCCCCCATGCTATACCAATAGAGGTGACTGTAACCGTCACGTTCGCTAAGCAGGCTGAAGTATTCCGGATAGAACTGGATATTATCGAAAATATTCTCCTTGATATAATAAGGAGACTCATCGCGAAGCATTAGTTTGCAAAGTGTGGAACGAGGATCGGCAAAGTAAAGATCAAAACGGTCTTGATGGCGGTTCAATGTCATGATAGCCAATTTATTGGCATCCTTTGTGAAACGGATACGCGGAATGTATCCATCTGCATCCAATGGGAGTTTCATTGTACGGGTGACATGTGATTTGATGTCATACGTACGTACCTCTACTTTCGAATTCGGATATCCGGCTTTTGGATACTTATATGTATATTCGCCCGGATAATCTTTTAAAGCATCAATGCGGGGTGCTTGTCCGGCAAATACCGGGAAAGAGTAGGAGGGAACTTCCGACTCGTCGAAACGGATAAAAGCAATCAGCGTATTGTCGGCGCTGAATTCCAAAGCACGGTCGAAGCCGAACTCTTCTTCATACACCCAGTCAGGAATACCGTTGATTACCGAATTCTGTTTGCCATCTTCTGTGACCTGGCTTTCGCTGTTGCCGTAAAGCAACTTAACAAGAAATATGTTATTGTTGCGTACAAATGCAATCATGGTACCGTCCGGAGAAAAGACGGGGACCTGTTGAGGTCCACCGTCAGACAGCCGTTCAATAATGTTGTTTGTCGTAACGCCCTTATCATTTCGTTTCAAAGGGTAAATGTAATGTACAGCTGTGTATGAATGCCTATAAATAGGTGTTGTTTTAGTAGCAATCAGCAATTTCTGACCGTCGGGAGAGAACTGATAACTGTCGAAGTTCTTGAAGTCACATTCGCGTGTAGTATTTACATCGAAAATCACTTCTACTTTCTCACCTGTCTTGAAAGAGTATTTAATGATTTGCGTGCCGTCAGCGTTCATCTGTGTGTAGTGTTCACCATCAGGCATAGGGATTACTCCCTGAATATTTTCCGGGCGGAAACGTCCGGAAGTAATATCTTTTAAATCGAGTGCCTTTTGTCCTTGTGCCATTCCGGTCAGACAGAGAAGGCAGAGTAATAAAGTGATGCTGATCTTTTTCATCTGCGTTTATAATCGGTTTTGGTTTTAATTCGTACTTGCAAAAGTAACAATAAACTTAGATTCAACAAAGCCTGACCGATTTTTATATAGATTTGATAAGGATTATTGGGTGAGATTCAATATCTTTGTGAAAAGGACTTTAAACATTACCACTATGAATTCAAAAAGAAAAGACTTGCAATATGCTTCTGTCTTCTTATTGGCCGTGGCATTGACGTTCCTGATGGGGAAGGGTGATAATCTGTGGTTGGTGTCATGGGGTGACTTGATACCGAGTTTATTTGTACTGTTCATAGCAGGTGATTGTTTACATAGTTCCCTGCTTCGTATCAAACGTGGCGAAGAGGAGGGAGGAGCCCGGTGGAGTACTTGTTTCACTTTTCTGGTATTCAGCATTATTTTTATGGGCGACTTGTTCTTTATCGGCAACTTTATAGTCAATAAACTGTGGAGCTAAAAGAGATGTAATAAATCTGTTTCACAGGTGTTTAATAGTAGATTCTTCGTCTTAACTATAGCTTTTAGTTTACTTTAACTAGATAAATTAGTTTATGAACTAAAACTTTTCGTTATTTGCAGCAAACAAAGTTGCAGATATGAAAGGATTAACAGCAAAAGAAGAAGAAATCATGGGCTTTTTCTGGGAAAAAGGTCCCTTGTTCGTGAAGGAAATGTTGGCTTTCTATGAAGATCCCAAGCCACATTTCAATACATTATCTACGATTGTGCGTGGGTTGGAAGAAAAAGGTTTTCTAGCTCATTATACTTTCGGAAATACCTATCAATATTATCCCGTAGTTAGTGAAGAAGATTTTCGTAAAGGAACGCTGCGGAATGTGATTAGTAAGTATTTTAATAATTCTTACCTGAATGCCGTTTCTTCTTTGGTTAAGGAGGAAGATATTTCCTTGGATGAATTGAAACAGCTCATCGAGGAAGTGGAACAGGCTGACAAAAAACACTAATCTATTAAACGAAAATCTATGCTATGGGAGTTTTCTTCATTTATATATTAAAATCATCTGTTTGTCTTGTTCTGTTTTACCTGTTTTTCCGGTTATTACTTAGCAAGGAAACCTTTCATCGTTTCAATCGTATGGCTTTATTGGGAGTGTTGTTCTTTTCATTACTCATTCCTTGTATCGAAGTAACTACCCGGCATCAGGTTGAAGTGCAGCAGGCTGTGCTTTCCATTGAACAATTGCTATTGATGGCAGAGTTGGAGACTACTCCTGCCAATGTCGGTGCAGTGCAGGAGACGTCGGCCATATCTTGGGTACAGATTGTTCTGTTGGTCTATTGGGCGGGTATTCTGTTTCTTGCCTGTCGCAATATCTATTCTTTGATTTGTCTCTTTCGGTTGGTACATTCCGGCAAACATGAGAAGTTGGAGAAAGGGGTTACACTTGTGGTGCATAATCAGGAGATAGTTCCGTTCAGTTGGATGAAGTATATTGTCATCAGCCGGAAAGACTTGGAGGAAAACGGGAGGGAAATCCTTATTCATGAAATGGCTCATATTCACCATCGCCATTCAGTAGATTTATTGGTAGCGGATATTTGCATCTTTTTCCAATGGTTCAATCCTGGTGCATGGTTGTTGAAACAAGAGTTGCAGAACATTCATGAGTATGAAGCGGACGAGACCGTCATTAATGAGGGTGTAAACGCGAAAGAATATCAACTATTATTAATAAAAAAAGCCGTTGGCACAAGGCTCTACTCTATGGCCAACAGCTTTAATCACAGTAAACTTAAAAAACGTATCACTATGATGTTAAAAGAAAAATCGAATCCGTGGGCACGGTTGAAGTACTTGTATGTACTTCCGTTGGCAGCTATTGCAGTAACTGCTTTTGCCCGTCCTGAAATCTCTGAAAAAGTGGAAGAGATTTCTGCAGTCAAAGTTAATGATTTGGCGGAAATTGTGGAAAAAAAGAGTGAAGAAAATGTTGTTAAGGAGCCTATTGATACTACCAAGAATAAGGTAGTAGTGGTAGGTTATCGTACAGAAAAAAAAGATTCTGTCTTAACATCCGGGAAAAAGAAGGTGGCTATTTCGGTACAAGGAATTTCCGGTGAAGGAAAACCTTTGGTTATTATTAATGGGAAAGAGTCTGAACGTGAAGTAGTAAATGCTTTGAATCCTGAACGTATTGAAAGTGTGTCTGTCATAGGTCCTGAAAAAGCTATTAAGATTTATGGAGAAAAGGCTAAGGATGGAGTGATGGATATAAAACTATATTCGGAAAAAAAGTTTGCGCCGAGAAAGATTGAAATCGAAGGCATTAATAAAACAAGGTTGGATGCATTAAATAGTGGGGCAAAGAGTTGGGGAGCTACGTTTCGTTCTGCTGATGGAGGTAAACCTTTGGTTATAATTGATGGCAAAGAGGCTACAGGTGATGATCCTTTAGCGAATATTTCTCCTGATCGTATTAGGAGTATATCTGTATTGAAAGATAAGACTGCATTGGCTGCTTATGGTGATAAGGGAAAGAATGGAGTGATTGAAGTAAATCTATTAGTGAAAGAAGAATATCAAGCCCGTCAAATTTCTATTCGTGCTATTAATGATACAGTGACTTCAATAATAAAAGTAACTGCATCTGAAGAATAGCAGTAGATTTTAGATGTCTTCTGTTTCTAAATATTGTCAAAATATAATGTTATAAAGATTGACGGAGGTACGCTAGTATCTCCGTTTCTTGTTCCGGGTGGAACCATTTTATTTCTTCATCTCTTTTGAACCAGGTCATCTGTTTACGCGAATAAATGCGGGAGTTTTGCTTGATTTTGTCTATAGCAAAGGAGAGTTCCCATTCTCCGTCCAGATATTTGAACAGTTCTTTATAGCCTACTGTATTGAGTGAATTGAGGTGACGATAGGGAAGTACGGAACGTACTTCTTCCAATAATCCTTCCTCCATCATCTGGTCTACCCGACGGTTGATACGGTCATAAAGTTCTTCCCGATCACGAGTCAGGCCGACTTTCAGAATACGGAAAGGACGCTGTTTTTTTTGTTGGGTGCGAAAAGAAGTATAAGTGCGTCCGGTCATATAGCAAATCTCCAACGCATGAATCACCCGCTTGGGATTCTTTAGGTCTACAATCCGGTAATATTCCGGATCTAACAAGCGAAGTTCTGCGCAGAGTTGTTCAAGGCCTTCCTCTTCATACTTTTGTAACATGAGTTGACGGGTTTCCGCATCAACGGTAGGAATATCGTCAATTCCCTTACAGATAGCGTCTACATACATCATTGAGCCACCAGTGAGAATCACGACTTCGTGTTGCGTGAATAATTTCTCCAGAATTTCCAGTGCTTCTGTTTCGTATTGGGCAGCGCTGTAATAGTCTGTGAGGTGGAGCGTGCCGACCAGTTGATGGGGGACACGTTTAAGTTGATCGGGAGTCGGAGCTGCCGTACCTATTTTTAATTCGGCATAAAGCTGTCTCGAATCGGCAGATACAATGCTTGTCTGAAATGTTTCTGCTAAGCGCAGGCTCAACTCTGTTTTCCCCACACCTGTAGGACCTATAAGAACAATGAGAGTAGGCATAGATTTTTAAGTATTAAGTATAGAAGTATTAAGTATTAAAGCGTACGGGACTAAAAAAATATTAGGTATTAACTGCCTGACACTACATAGCAATTAATACCTAATACTTGATATTTAATACTTAAAATTTTTCTTCTTCGTATGGGCTGCTAGTGTCACCACCTATGTCAAATCCTTCCTGATCGAAATCTTCCATGTCGAAGTCCTGGTCTCCATAGAAGTTTTCATCCAGATCAAGAGAACCTCCCGCAGCGGTCATTTCTTCAAAATCTACCGTTTGTTTAGGAGCATCTCCTGATTTCTTGGTACATTTGGCACCATTCATATCTTTTCCGGTAATAATTTCGGATAGTTCGATGAAGAAACAACGTTCTGTTATGTAATCGAATACATATAGCAGTTTCTGTTTTTCGTCTTCTACCAGTTCACTGATAGCAGTGTCTTTCATTACCCAGCTATCTATTTCCGGATTGTCGTCCATTTCTTCTAAGGTTACTTCTTTTCCTTTTTCCCAGTCGTCATCGCAGATAAAGAAAGAAGTCATCTGGTCGTTTGCGTACCCTACTGATTTCAGTATTGCTTCATGGAAGTCATAAAAAGTTGCTTCCGGATCAATTTGTATTTCTCTGACAAAATCGTCAACTTCATCAGATATGATAGTAAATCTGTATATCATAATATGACTATTTTGAACTGTTTATTTAATAATACCACGTTCTGAATTACGGATAAAATTGACTATATAGTCAATCTCCGGGCTCTTTTCGAATTCATCTTCTATTTTTTTCAATGCTTCTGTCGTGTTCAAACCACTTTGGTAGATGATACGATATGCATTGTGAATACTTTCGATCACTTCATTGGAGAAGCCACGACGGCGCAAGCCGATGATATTGATTCCGCTGAAAGCGATCGGTTCGCGTCCTGCAATGATGTAAGGAGGAATATCTTTACTGAAACGGCATCCGCCCTGAATCATTACATGACTGCCTACATGACAGAATTGATGCATCAATACATTGGCGCTGACAATCGCGTTATCATCAATGACGATTTCGCCTGCCATCTTGGTAGAGTTACCGATGATACATCCGTTACCAACCAATGCGTCGTGTGCTACGTGTACACCTTCCATCAATAAATTGTTATTTCCCACAATCGTGCGCCCTTTAGCTGCCGTACCACGGTTGATTGTTACATTTTCACGAATCAGATTATTATCTCCGATTTCGGCTGTCGATTCTTCACCGCGAAACTTGAGGTCCTGCGGAATGGCTCCGATAACGGCACCCGGAAAAATCGTGTTTCCGTTACCAATACGTGAACCGTATAAAATATTGGCGTTAGCCATAATTTTATTGTTGTCGCCGATAACTACGTTCTTATCTATAAATACAAAAGGCGCAATTTCTACATTTTCTCCGATCTTAGCTTCGGGATGGATATACGCTAAAGGACTTATCATGCTTTTAAATATCAATTATTACTTATTTTTTACTATTTGTGCCATGAATTCTGCTTCGCAAACAACTTTCTCGCCGACAAACGCATATCCTTTCATGGTAGAAATGCCACGGCGGATAGGTGCCAGCAGTTCTACACGAAAGATGATTGTATCTCCCGGCACTACTTTCTGACGGAATTTCACTCCATCTATTTTCATGAAATAGGTAGAATAACGTTCAGGATCATCTACGGAATTCAAGACGAGCAAGCCTCCGACTTGTGCCATTGCTTCCACTTGAAGTACTCCCGGCATAACGGGCTCCTGTGGAAAATGTCCCTGGAAGAAAGGTTCGTTGGCTGTGATATTTTTAATACCTACAATGTAGTTGGCACCAATTTCAATCACTTTGTCCACCAGTTGGAAAGGATAGCGGTGCGGTAACAATTCGCGGATACGGTTTACATCCATTATTGGTTCACGGTTACAGTCGTAACTTGGTGCCTGTATTTCGTGCAGACGGATTTCTTTCCGCATCTGGCGGGCAAATTTATTGTTGATGGTGTGTCCCGGACGGGTAGCGATGATACGGCCTTTAATCGGTTTTCCAATTAGAGCGAGGTCACCGATGACATCAAGCAGTTTGTGACGGGCACATTCATTGGGCCAAACTAACGGTTTGTGATTGATATAGCCTAACTGATCGGCATCCATGTGAGGTACTCCCATCACATCTGCCAACTTATCGAAGCTTTCCTGTGACATCTTGCGTTCGTAGATTACGATCGCATTGTCCAGGTCGCCACCTTTAATCAATCCGGCGGAGAGCAACGGCTCTATTTCACGAACAAAGACGAAAGTACGGCTGGCAGCCACTTCGTCTTTGAAATTATGCATATCTTCAAGGGTAGCAAACTGATTCGGGATAATAGTCGAATCGTAAGAAACCAGTACATTCAGACTGAAATTCTCGTCAGGTAGTACAATGATAGAAGAACCAGTCGTTTCATCCCGGAACTCAATTTTAGACTTGATAATATAAAAGTCTTTGACGGCATTTTGTTCTACTGTTCCTACACGTTCTATTTCTTGTACGTAATATTGTGCACTACCATCTAAAATAGGAAATTCCGGTCCATTAACTTGGATCAGGCAGTTATCAATGCCCAATGCGTAAAGGGCTGCCATACCATGTTCAATGGTGCTTACTTTGACTCCATTTTTCGACAATACAGTACCACGGGTGGTTTCTGTTACATTGTTGGCTACTGCGTCGATAGTTGGTTGTCCTTCTACGTCAATGCGTTGGATTTTATATCCGTGATTGTCCGGAGCAGGATTAAATGTTACAGTGAGATCAAGTCCAGTGTGAAGACCTTTCCCGCTCAGTGAAAAGCTATCTTTCAGCGTTTTTTGTTTCAGCATTGGTTACTTATTTACTTATTTAATAGTTGTTTTAATTCTTCTATTTCTTTGCGCAAATTACGCAATTCTTTCTGCATATCCGGTAAGCTTCTTTGTGCGACGGATGCTTTGAAGTATTGCTTCAGTTCCATAGGAGGAGTTCCGATAAGCTGGCTACCGGATTTAATGTCTCCGGGTACACCTGACTGTGCACCTAAACCAACTTTGTCTCCTATTTTGGAATGTCCTGCAATACCTACCTGACCTCCGATCATACACCATTCACCAATTTTGGTAGAACCGGCAATTCCGGCTTGTGCAGCCATTACGGTATGTGAACCTATTTCATCATTATGTGCTATTTGTATCAGATTGTCTAATTTGACACCACTATGCACTACCGTAGCTCCCATTGTAGCACGGTCTACACAAGTATTAGCACCTATATCTACTTTATCTTCCAGAATAACAATTCCGATTTGCGGAATCTTATCGTATCCATTCGGAGTGGGAGCAAAACCAAATCCGTCAGCTCCAATCACTGCACCCGAGTGCAGGATACATTCGTTACCTATGCGGCAATCATGATAAACATTTACATTGGAGTAAAGCAGGCAACTGTTGCCTATCTTCACGCCGTCTCCAACGAAAGTGTGGGGGTAAATTTGAGTATTATCTCCAATCACGGTATTTTCACCGATATAGGCAAAAGCACCGATGTATACATTCTCACCAATTTTGGCGCTGGGTGCAACGAAAGCTAATGAATCTATCCCTTGTTTCTTAGGCTTGCTCATCTCATAAAGATTGAGCAATTTAGCCAGACTTTCGTATGCATTGTCTACTTTGATAAGAGTAGCTTTAATTTCGTGTTCGGGAGTGAAGTCCTTATTAACCAAGACAATGCTTGATTGTGTTTCGTAGATGTAAGGTGTATATTTGGGATTTGACAGGAAAGAAATTGCTCCGGGCATTCCCTCTTCAATTTTAGCGAATGTGTGTACCGTAGCGTTTTCGTCTCCAATGATTTCCCCTTGGATAAATGCTGCAATTTGCTTAGCCGAGAACTCCATGTCTTTTATTTAAAATTTAATTAGTTCACAAATAACGGATTTTTTTTTCAGATTTCCGTGTTATTGCATGAATATTTTATACTTATCTGTGTAATCTCTGATAGCAGAGATAGTATTTCTTTACCTTTTTGGACAATAATGAGATGTTCAGCATGTCCGATGCCTCGGCAATATTTTTGATAGTGCCGTCTTTGTAGATAATATCAATACTGTCATCTGCCGGGTCGTACATATTCTTTTCGATGCTGGGGGTAGAGACAAAATAGTTCGCTTCGGAAAGGGTTATGCCTAGTTGCTGGCTGATGTGCAAAGTTAATTCTTTTTTTCTGTCCTCACTAATAGGTTCCGACGAAATTTCCACTTTAAAGATATTTCGGTTTATCATTCCCGTACTTAAAGTGGAAAGTACCTTATCTGTGTGGGTGCTCCACACTTTCAAGGCTGTCCATATATCATTGTCGTCCAGCTGGATAAAATTCTCCAGACAGTCGGGGTTGTTATAGAATTCCGTTGGATTGATATCATTGTAAAGGAAAAAACGTAATGCAGGAGATGCAAACAGTTCCACTCCTTGTGAAGCCAGTTCTTTGGCACGCAAGAGAGTACTAATCAGCATCTTTTCGTATGCCACGGACGTCTTATGCAGGTATACTTGCCAGTACATCAGGCGACGTGCCGTGAGGAAATTCTCGATAGAATAGATCCCTTTGGATTCGACAACCAGTCGGTCATCCGCTACATCAAGCATTTTGATAATTCGGGCGGAGCCGATGTTACCTTCCGTTACGCCTGTATAAAAGCTGTCGCGGCGAAGATAATCAAGCCGGTCCATATCTAACTGACCGCTTACGAGTTGATGCAGAAAGCGTTTCGGGTATTCGTCCTTGAAGATTTGAATGGCAAGACTCAGCTGGCCGTTCATCTCTTTATTCATCTGTTCCATCAACATGAGAGAAATCTCTTCGTGCGAGACTCCTTTTACAATCGTGTCTTCCAGTACATGCGAGAAAGGGCCGTGTCCTATATCATGCAACAGGATGGCAGCCTGCACGGCTTCCGCTTCACTATCAAAGATAAAATTGCCTTTGGAGGCTAGTTGGGTGATAGCTTCACTCATCAGGTGAAAAGCACCTAAGGAGTGTTGGAAGCGGGTGTGTTGCGCACCGGGGTACACAACAGATGACAATCCTACTTGCTTGATGCGGGTAAGACGCTGCAAAAGGGGATGCCGTACTATATCGTACAGTAACCCCTTTGGAATATTGATGAACCCGAATACGGGGTCGTTAATTATCTTTCTTTCGTAAGGCATTCGTTTTCTTTAGAGATCCTTTTTCCCTTTTCAGAGAATTGCTTTGAGTTGTTCAGCCATTTGTGCTTGCACTTCTTGTGCGGCGGTGTGGGCAGCTTCTGCAAATTTCTCTGTTTTATCTACGTAGATAATACCACGCGACGAGTTAACAATCAATCCGCATGTACTGTTCATACCATATTTGCAAACTTCTTCGAGTGAACCGCCTTGTGCTCCCACGCCTGGTACGAGAAGGAAATGGTTCGGGACAATCTTGCGGATGTCCTCAAAAGCACGTCCTTGAGTAGCACCTACCACATACATCATGCGGTCATCGCCAGCCCATTCCTGTGATTTGCGTAATACTTTCTCGAACAGACGTTCGCCGTTTACGTCTTCTGTCAATTGGAAGTCATGAGATCCTTTGTTGGAAGTCAATGCCAACAGGATCACCCATTTGCCTTCGTAGGTAAGGAACGGAGTAACGCTGTCTTCACCCATGTAGGGGGCTACTGTTACAGAGTCGATATCCAATTCTTCAAAGAATGTGCGGGCATACATTGCAGAAGTATTTCCGATGTCACCACGCTTTGCGTCAGCAATGATGAATTGATCCGGATAGTTATCTTTGATATATTTTACTGTCTTTTCAAATGCGATCCATCCTTTTACACCCATGCTTTCATAGAAAGCCAGATTGGGTTTGTAGGCGATACACAAATCAGCTGTCGCGTCAATGATTGCTTCGTTGAATGCGAAGATCGGATCTTCTTCTTTCAACAGATGTTCCGGGATTTTCTTGATGTCAGTATCAAGTCCTACACAAAGGAATGATTTCTTGCGCTTTATGTTTTCAAATAATTGTTGCTTATCCATCTTGTTATTTACTATTTTGCAATTTACAATTTACTATTTTAAGAAACCGTTCTCAACTCTCAATTCTCAACTCTCCACTTCTCTAAAGTTCGCTTTCTTTCAGGCGTTCTGCATTTTCCGCTACGATCAGATGGTCGATACAATCCTGGATATCCCCGTCCATGAAGGCTGCCAGATTATAGATTGTATAGTTGATGCGGTGGTCGGTGATACGTCCCTGGGGATAGTTGTAAGTTCGTATTTTGGCTGAACGGTCTCCGGTAGATACCATTGTCTTACGTTTGGAGGCAATGTCATCGATATATTTCTGATGTTCTTTGTCGTAGATAAAAGTACGGAGACGGGCCAAGGCGCGTTCTTTGTTTTTCGGCTGGTCGCGTGTCTCGGTACATTCGATAAGGATTTCTTCGGCAATACCGGTGTTCGGGTTCTTCCAGATATAGCGCAGACGTACTCCGGATTCTACCTTGTTTACATTCTGTCCGCCGGCACCGCCGCTTCGGAAAGTGTCCCATTTGATTTCTCCTTCGTTGATGACTACATCGAATTCTTCAGCTTCGGGAAGCACGGCCACGGATGCGGCTGAAGTGTGAACACGTCCTTGCGTTTCCGTCGCAGGAACACGCTGTACGCGGTGTACTCCCGATTCGTATTTTAAAATTCCGTATACATTATCGCCTGTCACACTACAAACAATTTCTTTGAATCCACCGGCTGTCCCTTCGTTCGCATTGGAGACTTCCATTTTCCAACCTTTGGTTTCACAGAATTTGGCATACATACGGAAGAGGTCGCCGGCAAAGATAGCTGCTTCGTCGCCTCCTGCACCTCCGCGGATTTCGAGAATAGCGTTCTTGCTGTCTTGCGGATCGGCAGGGACAAGCATCAGTTTGATTTCTTCTTCCAATACCGGAAGGCGCTCTTGACTATTGTCCATTTCTTCTTTCGCCATTTCGCGCATTTCAGCGTCCGATTCATTGGCAAGGATATTTTTAGCTTCTTCAATATTACCCAGTAATTGGATATATTCTTTCCTTGCTTTCATCAAGTCGTCTAATTCCTTATATTCTTTAGTCAACTTGACATAACGTTTCTGGTCGGCAATCACTGCCGGGTCTGTGATAAGGGTAGATATTTCTTCAAAACGGGCTACGAGTCCGTCTAATTTTTCTAGTATGGTACTATTGTCTGCCATTCTTTAATATCTAAATTCTCCGAATTCGCTCTTAATGATTAATTCTGTTTGCTCGCATGCTTCAACACGTCCTACAATCTGTGCCGGGATACCGAATGACTCGGAGATAGCTATCACTTCTTCTGCATGTTCCGGTGACAGGTAGACTTCAAGGCGATGTCCCATATTGAATACCTTGTACATTTCTGCCCAGTCCGTACCGCTTTGTTCTTGGATCGTTTTGAATAAAGGAGGAACAGGGAAAAGATTATCTTTTACTACGCGTACGTTTTCTACAAAATGCAGAACTTTAGTTTGTGCACCACCGGAGCAGTGTACCATTCCGTGGATTTCCGGGCGCAATGCATCAAGTAATTTTTTGACTACCGGTGCGTATGTACGGGTAGGAGAGAGTACTAACTTACCTGCATTAATTGGAGAATCTTCTACGCTGTCTGTTAGTTTTAACTTACCGGAATAAACTAACTCTTCAGGAACTGCAGCATCATAGCTTTCCGGATATTTTTCAGCAAGATATTTGCCGAATACGTCGTGACGGGCACTCGTCAAACCGTTGCTACCCATACCGCCATTATATTCTTTTTCGTAAGTAGCTTGTCCGTAAGAAGCTAACCCAACGATCACGTCACCCGGACGGATATTGGCATTGTCGATAACGTCTGAACGTTTCATACGGCAAGTTACGGTAGAGTCAACGATGATGGTACGTACCAAATCGCCGACATCTGCAGTTTCACCACCGGTTGCATATACGCCTACACCCATTTCACGGAGTTCGGCCAGCAATTCGTCTGTTCCGTTGATGATGGCGGAGATTACTTCTCCGGGAATCAACAGTTTGTTACGTCCAATGGTAGATGAAACAAGGATATTGTCTACGGCACCTACACAAAGCAGGTCGTCGATATTCATAATCAATGCATCCTGTGCAATACCTTTCCAAACGGATAAGTCACCCGTTTCTTTCCAGTACATATAAGCAAGAGATGATTTGGTTCCGGCACCATCGGCATGCATAATGTTGCAATATTCCGGGTCACCTCCCAATATATCGGGAATAATTTTACAGAATGCTTTCGGGAAGATTCCTTTGTCGATGTTCTTGATGGCGTTGTGCACATCTTCTTTTGATGCGCTTACTCCACGCATCATGTATCGTTGATTACTCATGAGTTATAGAATTATTTTGTATACGGCTGCAAAAGTACAGCTTTTTTTTGGTACAGCCAACTAGGTACTAGTAAATGTTAATCATTAACTTTTATACTTTAGGATATTCTATTGAAAAGGAGAAAAATAATAGAAAATTAAGAGTTAAAATCATAGTAATGAGAACTATGAATTTAACTCTTAATATAGAAGTGTTTTATCTAATCTTTTTTTAGAATTCTACCTTCGGAGCCTTTTCACTTCCTTCCTCTGCTTCAAAATATGCTTTCTTATCGAAGCCGAACATTCCAGCAAAGATATTTTTCGGGAAACGGCGGATATTGGTATTATAAGCCTGGGCAGCATCATTGAAGTTTTTGCGTGCTACATTGATACGGTTTTCTGTTCCTTCCAGTTGGGCTTGAAGTTCCAGGAAGTTCTGGTTAGCTTTCAGGTCCGGATAATTCTCGGTGATAGCTAATAACTTACCCAATGCTGATGTTACAGCACCTTGTGCCTTTTGGTATTGTGCTAGCTTTTCCGGTGTCAGGTCGGCGGCGTCTACTTTGATTTGAGTAGCCTGGCTACGTGCGGCAACAACTCCTTCCAAGGTTTCCTTTTCATGTGTCGCATATCCTTTCACTGTGTTTACCAAGTTAGGAATCAGGTCGGCACGACGTTGATATTGAGTCTCTACATTTGCCCATTGACCACTTACATTCTCGTCCATAGTAACTAGACCGTTATATACACTTACTGCCCATATAACAAGGATAGCCACAACGGCTAAGATGATAATAATTGACTTCTTCATGTTTCTAATTATTCTATAGTTTTTGTTAATTTATCAGGGTTTTGACGAACGTCCCAAACTGTCACAATGATTACATCCTTATTAGCATCAACGTAATAAATAAGTTTATAATTAGTGTCTACTACTAATGCTCTGTAACAGAGTGTAACTCTTTCTGAAGTATTTAGAATGTTTCCCGCATTTGGGAAAGTTCTAAGCATCTCTGCTTCTTTGATAAGTTTATTATGTAATTTAGCAGCTATACGTTCGTTTTTTGTATATTGTAATGTTTGTAAATAAACTAATTCTAGCGTTTGCAAAGCCGATTGAGTCCAAACAATATTTGTCATTTCATATAATATTTGAGAACATCCTCATGTGAAACAATTCTTCCTGCCTTGACATCCTCCATACCTCTATTGATTGCGATCTCTAATTCTTCTTGAGTATGTGGTAATAACCATGATTTTTGTTCCAATTCGTTGGAGAATCGAAGCATTTCTTTGAGCTGATTTTCTTCCATTAACATAACTCGTTCCATAATTTTCTGTCTCATGGTGATGGTGTCCATACCGTAAGAACCAGTTGGCTCATGGACAACTTTTTCTTGTTCTTTTTTTTCTTGATATTCTTTATTCTCTTTCATTTTCTTCTGTCTTAGTCATTAGGTAAAGTTACTAATTTATTTCGAAACTAGGGCATTGGATAACATTTATTTTAGAAACGAGAACCGGCACCACCGCCTCCGCCCATTCCTCCGCCAAAGCTGCCTCCACCGAAACCGCCTCCGCCTCCGAAACTGCCTCCGCCAAAACCACCAATGAACGGACCGCCTCCGCCACCTCCCCGGTGATGGTAATCATTGTCATAACTTTGCTGGCGGCGTATGATGGTATGTCCACAGTTTCTACATGTATAGGTGACATCTTCGGTCTTCACTCCATTAATCCGGGATACGACTCTGCTTCCGCTTCTCTGCAATTGATGTTTACCACAATTCGGACAGCGACTTTGTTTGCGTGCCGAAAAGAAAGCAAGACCTCCGCCAATGGCGATAAAACAAAGGATAGCAAGAATAAAATCAAAAGAACCATCGCTGTTAGAATCAGAGAGAGCATCATTTTCCATCGAACCGTCGAGCCGCTGGCAAGTCGCTTTTAGACCAGCCACCATTCCTGCATCCCAATTCCCATCTTTGAGGTAAGGAATCATATATCTTGTTTGAATCCTTTTGCAGATAGCATCAGGAAGTACTCCTTCCAGGCCATAACCGGTATAGAACTGTATACAGCGTTGATCGGTGACTAATAAAATGACCAATCCATTGTTTTTGCCTTTTTTTCCTACACCCCATTTATTAAGCAGCTGATGACAGAAGTCGAAACAATCTTCTTCTCCAATTGAGGGAACTACGGCAACCACTGTTTCAATTCCTGTTTGTTGTTCCAAGGCATAAAGCATGGAGTCTATACTGTCACAAGCAGCCTGTGAAAGTATGCCGGCCGGGTTGCAAACATATTGCATTTTGTTTTGCAGGTGAACTTTCGGAAGGTTGTCTACCGTATATACTTTCTCTTGAGCTTGTAGTGGGAACAGAAGAAAAGTTGCTAGTATAAAAGTTAATATTGATTTCATAACGCTTGTTTTATCTTTGCAAATATAGAAACTTTTTCTGTTATGAATCTAAAACTCCTTGTTATAATAGGTTTAATGGATGTATCGCCCGACGAATGCACGGACTCGGTCGGTGTACTCCTGTTTATTCTCTTGGTATGAAACAGCATGGGCCGCTCCCGGCACAATCCATAGTTCTTTGGGCTCCGGTTTGGCTTCGTAAAGCGGGTATACCATCCAGGTAGGCACATACGTGTCTTTGTCCCCGTGGATAAATAACATTGGAAGTTGTGATTTGGCTACCTGTTTCAGTGAAGAAGCTTCTTTGAAATTCCATCCATATTTCTTTTCGCAAAGCCAGCTTGTGGTGTACATGAGTGGAAAAGGAGGAAGATGGAAACTTGTTTTCAACTCGTGTGAGAATTCATCCCATACACTGGTGTAACCGCAATCTTCTACAAAGCATTTGACAAACGGCTTTTGCTCCTCACCGGACACCATCATGGTCGTTGCACCTCCCATTGAAATTCCGTGTACAACCATCTGTGTGCTGTCTCCGAAGATTTCATTGGCGATGTTCATCCATTGCAACACGTCCCAACGGTCTTTCCAGCCCATTTGAATGGCAGGGCCTTCACTTTCTCCCTGATGTTGCAGATCGGGAAGTAATATATTATATCCTAAATCGCGATTATACAGATAACCGATCATAAACATGCGGATAGCATTATCCGTATATCCGTGTACAATGACTGCGGTCTTGCTGGTGGGTTGGGGAGCAGCCACATAATAAGCATGCAGTTGTATTCCGTGTGGGTTAATAATGAAAGTGTCTTTCAGTGCATCCACCTGTTTCAGACTATCCACCCATGGACGCAAGAAAGGGTAGTTTTTATACATAAAAGGATAAGAGTCAGCATCTTTAGACAAAATTTTGCCATTCGGAGTCAATGAGAAGTTTAACATATAAAAACTTCCTCCGATGGTGCAGCCGGTCAATGCCAGCATGATAAAAATGATGCTATATACTACTTTTCTCCTCATAAAAACTTCTCTCTAACCCTTATTTATGCCATATCTCCCAGGCGGCAAATGCCTGAAGCAGGAGCATTTCCAGGCCGTTTTTCACAACAGCCCCTTGCGCTTCTCCTTTTTTCATGAACAGCGTAACGTTCGGATTATATAACAAATCGTAGAGCAAATGGTTTGGTGTCAGAAGTTCATAAGGGATATTAGGGCAGAAATCTACCTTAGGAAACATTCCTACGGGGGTACTATTGACAATGACTGTGTATTCTGCCATAATTTCGGGAGTCAGTTCTTCATAAATCAGCATATCGTCGGCTTTGTGGGTGCGCGATACGAAGATGCTTTCGATACCTAGATTCTTCAGACCGTGGTAGACAGCTTTGGAAGCTCCGCCGGTACCCAAAATCAACGCTTTCTTGTGATGAGGCTGCAACAAGGGCTGGATGGATTGAGTGAATCCAATGATATCGGAGTTGTAACCCACCAATTTGACTTTTCCTTTTGGCTGGCGAATGATTTTAATTACATTGACTGCGCCTATCTTTGCGGTGTCACGATCGAGTTCATCCAGAAAAGGAATCACTTGTTCTTTGTAAGGGATGGTGACATTGAGCCCGCACAGGTTGGGATTCTCTTCGATCACTTCCATGAAGTCATTGATACTGGGAATCTCGAAATTCACATACTCTGCATTGATTCCTTCGGATTTGAACTTCTCATTAAAGTATCCGATAGAAAATGAATGTCGCAGAGGATAGCCGATTAAACCATATTTTTCCATAATATAATAAGGGTTAAATTAATCATTCACAATGAATTGCTATTTTGTTGCGGTATAAAGAGTGCAGATGCCAAAGGTCAGCCGTTTGAAGTTGACTTCGCTAAATCCGGCTCGGGCGATGACTCCTTTCATCACTTCCCCTTGAGGAAATACTTTGATGGTATCCGGCAGATAGCGGTAGGCACTGTTATCTTTGGAGAGCAGTTTGCCCAATAATGGAATGACGACTTTTGAGTAGATGGAAAACAATTGTTTCATCGGGAAACGGTCCGGAGTGGTAAGTTCCAAAATCACAAGATGACCGCCCGGTTTCAATACACGGCACATTTCGGAGAGTCCTTTGTCGAGGTCTTCGAAATTGCGGATACCGAAAGCTACGGTGATGGCGTCAAAATCATTGTCGGCAAAAGAGAGTGAAGTACAGTCCTCCCGGGCAAAAGAGATCTTGTCCGATAGTCCTTCCTTTTTTACTTTTTCACGTCCCACATTCATCATGCCTTCCGAGATGTCCGTCCCGATCAGTTCGGCAGGTTGCAGTTTACGACAGGCGAGGATAGCAAAATCTCCTGTGCCGGTAGCTACATCCATCATACGCTGCGGTTGGAAAGGGCGTAACCAGGCAATCGCTTTTTTGCGCCAGCTGCGGTCGATACCTAGAGATAAGGTATGGTTCAGCTTATCGTATGCATGCGCGATGTTGTCGAACATTCGTTCCACTTGCTCGGTCTTTTTTCCTTCTTCGTCGTAAGGCTTGATATGTTGTTGTGGGTAGTCCATTCTTTTTAATTGATAGTTGATAAATGATAGTTGGAAGATGATAGTTGATAAATGATAGTTGGCGGATAATAATTAAGGTTGAAGTTATATGCGATGAATTGCATACGAACTGTCATTCATTATCTGTCAACTATCATTTATTATCTGTCATTTGTTGACTATCAACGATTCAAGAACGTTTCAACGTTTTTGAATATACGTTCAGCGATGTTGGTGGTATCTTCTTTCACAAACTTCTCACCGGTGATGTTTTCGAACAATTCGATGTAACGGTCACTGATGCTTTGTACGATAGCCGGAGTCATTTCAGGCACTTTCTGACCGTCTTTGCCCTGGAAACCGTTTCCCATCAACCATTCGCGAACGAACTCTTTAGAAAGTTGTTTCTGGGGTTCGCCTTTTTCGAAACGTTCCTGGTAACCTTCAGCATAGAAATAACGGCTTGAATCTGGAGTGTGGATTTCGTCCATCAGGTAGATAGTACCGTTGTGCTTGCCGAATTCGTATTTTGTATCTACGAGAATCAGTCCGCGTTCTGCTGCGATTTCAGTACCGCGTTTGAAAAGGGCTAATGTATATTTTTCGAGGATTTCATACTCTTCCGGAGTAGCCAATCCCTGTTTCAGGATTTCTTCTTTAGAGATGTCTTCGTCGTGCAATCCCATTTCTGCTTTCGTAGTCGGAGTGACGATCGGTTCGGGGAATTTTTGGTTTTCGCGCATTCCGTCCGGCAATTTTACGCCGCAAATCTCGCGTACACCGCTTTTGTAAGCCCGCCATGCGCTACCGCACAGGTAACCACGTACAATCATTTCCACCGGAAAACCTTCACACAACACACCCACTGTTACCATTGGGTCCGGAGTAGCCATTTTCCAGTTCGGACAGATGTCAGTAGTGGCATCGAGGAATTTAGCTGCAATCTGGTTCAGCATTTGTCCTTTGTAAGGAATACCTTCAGGTAGTACTACGTCAAAGGCCGAAATACGGTCGGTTGCTACCATGACGAGTTTTTCGCCGTTGATGTTGTACACATCGCGCACTTTTCCGTGGTACACACTTTTCTGTCCCGGAAAGTTGAAATCTGTTTTTGTTAATGCTTTCATATGTTTAATTATTTATAATACTTCCTGTGTTGATATCTATCTTGGTGCTTACTTTTTCTTTTTCTCCACTGTAATATGTCACATTAAATATGGAATTAAGTACATTGGATTTTAAGGAATGTTCTATTAACTCTATTTTGGGTGGATTTATTTCTTCTACTGGCTTATTGGGAATTAATTCATTGTAGGTGTTTGACCATATGAGTCCCTTGTCTAAGCATTTTCTCGATATACTATATTCTCCCCAATCAAGAAATTCTGTATTTGAAATGGCGATATTGTGATAACAAGTTGGCCATTCGTATGTTTCCCCATAGTACATTTTCTCGAATATAATTTTACCAGTTGAATCGTATACTATGTTCTTATTTTCTGAATTATCATGTATAATGAACTTATCTTCTCCAAAATTGGATGATTTTATAACTCCTATTGTTGTTACAGTTGCTATACTATCTAATTTATTTGTGTATATCATTGTGTATGTGTGAGTCTTGTTATGGGTATTAACATAATGGGCATTCCAATATAATAATATGTGTTCTTTCAAAAATAAACAATTATAAGGTGTATAAGGTATTGTTTCTACTTCTCCATATCCTAAGTCAACATTTTCTGATTTAGGTGCATATAAATTCCGTTCATGGGCGACTTTCTGATTTTGGTAAATACGAATTTTTAATATGCCATTAATTTCTTCTACTGAAACGCGAATTGATGTATCGTATGGAGATGTTTCGTTAATATAAGAATACGAAGAAACAGTTAGTATCTCTTCTTCATTTTTACTACATCCCAATATAATTATTAACAGTATTGTAAATATTGCAATTTTCTTCATTGTATTAATTTATTAGTTGTTTTTTCACTTCCCGTTTCTCCCGCTCGGCTTTCGCTTCTTTATCGAACTTTTCGTAAGCATCCACGATACGTTCCACCAGTTTATGGCGTACAATATCTTTCTTATTCAGTTCAACAAAACTGATCCCTTTCACTCCCTTCAAGATGCGGAGGGCTTGCACCAATCCCGATGTTTGTGAAGCGGGAAGGTCAATCTGTGTCATGTCTCCCGTCACAATCATCTTGGTGTTCATACCCATACGGGTGAGGAACATTTTGATTTGTTGTGCGGTAGTATTCTGGGCTTCGTCCAATATGACGACTGCATCATTCAGCGTACGTCCGCGCATAAAGGCTAACGGGGCAATCTGGATAATGTTCAATTCCATGTATTCCTTTAACTTGGCGGCAGGTATCATATCCTGCAAGGCGTCATATAAAGGTTGCAGGTATGGATCGATCTTATCTTTCATGTCGCCGGGCAGGAAACCGAGCTTTTCTCCGGCTTCTACGGCGGGGCGGCTAAGAATGATTTTTTTGATTTCTTTGTTTTTCAATGCACGCACGGCAAGGGCAATAGCGGTGTATGTTTTTCCCGAACCTGCCGGACCGATGGCGAATACCATATCATTCTTGGCGAATCCTTCTACCAGTTTCAACTGGTTTTCGCTTCGGGGGATGATAGGCTTGCCCGTGACGCTGAACACAATCACGTTTCCTGTCTGTTCCGCTTGCGGAGCATTTCCTTTTATAATGTCAATGATGACTTCTTCTTTCAGTGAATTATATTCGGCGCAGTACTTTTCAAGTTTGGTGATATTTTCCTCGAAGGCACACATTTCCTCCTCGTCGCCCAGCACTTTGATGACATTGCCTCGGGCAACTATGCGTAGCTTTGGATATAAAGCTTTAATTAACTGTATGTTGGCGTTGTTTACACCGTAAAAAATAACCGGATCAATGTCCTCAAGAACAATCAGCTTCTCTATCATTAAGTTGTATTAAAGAAAAATTTCTGCAAATTTAATCAAACGTTTTGGATTCTCTGATTGTTTGGAGGTGAATTTTACTGCAAATCTTCTACTATCCACTTTTCGATGTTTCTTGTTTCATTACTGAAATTAATGCCTATTTTAAATATTTGTCGCTTGTCGGCAGCAAATGCTTGTGCATAATGTTTGTCATTGATTTGTTGCAGAGCCTCTTCGGCGGTTCCCTCCAGTTTGAATTCCATCACATAGATGAAATGATCGGTTTGCAGGACGAGGTCAATGCGTCCTTGTGAGGTATGATACTCTGCTTTTACATAGAATCCAATGAGTTTAAATACGATGAAGAGTACATTTTGATAATGTAGTTCCAAATCGCGTACCAATTCGTAAGGTGTATCGGCAAAGAAACTTTGTAGGCGGCGGAAAAAGGCATCATAATCACCGCTTCGTACTTCGGCTACAAATTTACGAATTTGGAATGGTGACTCGATAGCATCTATGTTTGTGTAGAATGGAAGAAGATATTTAACAAAACCTTCTTCTACTTCCCGATTGGGAAATCCCAGGCGATAAGTTCCAAACTCTTTGTCGAATCCTTTGATAGTAAGATATCCACTTTGATAGATGACCGGAATAGGATTTCGGGACGTCGAATCAATGCTGTTCAGTACATCTGCATCCGTTTCTTCATGCGTGATACGTTGGAGATTGTAATTGGATTTCTTTAGTAATTCTACCAGATAAGTCGGGGTGCCGGTCTCAAACCAGTAACTACCGAATTTCATCTTATAGAATGTGTTGAGCAAACTGAATGGGTTGTATATTCCTATGGAGTTTTCTACGAAATGATAACCATCATAACATTCTTTCAGTTCGGAGCATACCTCCTCATAAGTCATTTTTTGCTTATCAGCCAAGATATGCAAGTCTTCTTCCATATTGTCGTGGATTTCTTTCTCTGTGATGCCGCAGAGTTCCACGTACTGTTCATCCATTGAAATATCAATCAGATTGTTCAGGTCGCTGAATACACTGACTTTTCCGAATTTGGTGACACCTGTAAGGAATCCGAGTTTGATGCATCCGTCTTTACTCTTTAATGCTCCATAGAAAGGCTTTAGTGTGTTTCGGTAATATTTTTGCAGTTCTTCGTTTCCGATAGCTTGCAGCATAGGTTTGTCATATTCGTCTACAAGGATAACGACACGTTGCCCGGTCTGTTCGTAAGCCCGCTGTATGATGCCTGCAAAGCGTAAAGAAAAGGAAACTTCCGACGGGCGTGTGCCATACAGGCTTTCCCAATGTTCCAGATTGTCATTGAGTATTTGGTCCAGACTTTCGGGAGTATCATATTTCTCGATATTTAAATCAAGGTGTAATATCGGGTGTTTGATCCAGTCTTTTTCCAGTTGTTCGATAGCCAATCCTTCGAATAGTTCTTTCTTTCCCTGATAGTATGCTTCAAGAGTAGATATAAGCAGACTCTTCCCAAAGCGGCGGGGACGGCTAAGAAAATAGTAACGGCCGGTTTTTACTAATTGGTAAATGAGTCTGGTTTTATCTACATAGAGATAACCATCGTTACGGAGACTTTCAAAATTCTGTATGCCGATAGGATATAGCTTGCTCATAATCTGATTCTTTTAGCGTTGGATTCATACAAAGATAGCTGTTTTCCATCTTAACACAAAATTTACCTTGAAGGTTTTATGATATGCTAGTCAAAGATTTTGAAAAAAGGTATTTATCGGGCGGTGATATGGAAACATCCTTGCTTCAATTCATATTTGATGTAGCATTTTTCAGCTTGTCGCAGGTCTCTTAAAACCTCGGACAAGACAAGTTTCAGTGTATCGGCACTTACATCCTGTAACGGTCTTCCATCCTTGTCTTCTACCTTTTTGAAACGTTTCCAACTGACATCAAAGGTGGCTCCAAAGCAGTGTGCCGAGTTGGCGGAAGCATTTCCGTTGCGACGGCGGAGGCGTTTCACATCGTTTTCGGTACGCAGTACGGAAGTAATAATTACCTGGTTGGGGTTTAGACCTTTGGCTGCCAATGAATCGAGGAAATTGGAACCGATTGTATCGAGCAGTGCACTGGCACGCGGTACGAGATAGGGGATAGAGTGTGTCAGTGAATCTACTACATAAAACTCATTGTCGGTAATATGAGTTAGCTTTTCTTTCATATCTTCTGCTGCTTCCCGGTCTGCCAATGGACGGATACCTATCTTTTTGGCTACTTCCAGATGTGCGTCATTCAAATCAGGGAAAGAACGTTTATAGCTGACGACGCCACGAATATTGCGTGGCTCATTCAGTTTCAGCGACATGTCTTTCTTTTTGCAGCCCGAAGTAAGCGTTGTAAGCCCAATAACTAGTAAAAATAGCGGTAATATGCGAAGCTTATAAATAGTCATTTTATATTTTTTGCTCGCAAATATACGCTATTTTTTCATACGTTCCATGCTTTGCATTATTTTCAATTCCATACTTTTGAGGTTATTCCAAAATATTCTCTGGTATTTCAGGATAGGTATTTAATATACCTATTATGGTATAATCTGTATTGTCAATTGTTGTTTTTAGTGTGGGTACTATTGTATGTTCGCTTCTGGTAAGAGCTTTTTCTACAAGTTCTTTCCAATCTACACCTAGAAATCTTGATATAAGATTTAGGACAGCATTTGCACTCGTAACCCCATCGTATAGCTCAAATCTTAATTTGTGAGGGGTGGGGGGAACTGATGCATCCGTGAAATTTTCTTGTTCGTCAGATGTATAATTTAATGTTAAATAAGGTATGGCGTATGTAGGAGACGAGTTGCCGGAACCGCTTTCTAACTTGGTGAAAAAGTCGTATGTTCCTTTTGCTATTGGAGTGTGAGATAGTTCGTCTCTAAACTCAATATAACGGAAAAAATAGCATTCTTTAGCTTCATTGTTAATCAGATAAACTACAGTGCCATTGGAAAGTGCCGGATGATTACTTTTTTCTATAGCGTACGCCAAATAGCTGTCTGTTATTTTAATTCTTAAATCAACTGTTTCGTTGGTGATATTATCTTTTACTTTCACCTTTGTTTCTCCTTTCTTTTTTGGGGTGACCCTTAAGCTTCCCATTCCTATCGAACTGGACAAATCTACATCTATATTTAAAATGTCAGTTTTTTCTACAGTTACGGTGTAGTCCCTGTTTTCCACCTGTGATGGTGATATTGGTTGTTCCTAACAAAGGTCGTTCGTAATACTCTTTTTCGAAGGATAAAGAATATATCTTTTTTTCATCGTTATTTCCACAGCTAAAAAAGATAATTGTATAGAGAAATGACAGTAGTGCTCCAGGTAAATGTTTTGTCTTCATGATTATTCTGTTTTATAGTTTTGCAGGAGAGATATAGTTTTATAAGTTCCTGTATTGATGTTGGAGGCAAATATAAAGATTTTATCAATGTGTTGAAGTAAATAGTGTATTTATTTCTTGTCCTCCAGCTATTTTCATACATTTGTAGCGGTTTATAAAAATAGGCCACTTTTCCACTAAACATAACACACATGAAAACAGATTTCGATTACAATTCTATGCCCGTTAGCTTCGCTCATTGCTTGAATGGACATTGTTTGCGTGCGGACAAATGTCTGCGACGACAAGTAACTCTCCGAATGCCGAAAGAGCGGGCTGCTGTAATGGTTATTAATCCCGAACATGTCACCTCCGATGGTGAAGACTGTACTTACTTTATTGATGAAAAGCCGGTGTTGTTTGCACGGGGAATGAAACATTTGCTGGATCGGGTGCCGCTTGCTGATGCCACCGTTATCAAGCGACAGATGATAGCCTACTTCGGCAAAACGATCTATTATCGTTGTTGCAATAAAGAACGGTTGATTAAACCAAAGGAACAAAAGTATATACAAGAACTTTTTCGAAAGAGGGGAGTTACAGAAACGCCTCAATATGATGAATATATCGAATACTATGATCTTGGGTAAGTATATCCGTTAGTTCCGGTAATCCCATATATTGTGGGAAAGTATTCTCTTATATTATGGGAATTTATTCCCTCAAAATGAGGGAATAAATTCTCTCCAGCTAGGGAATCTTTTCCCACAATATGTGGGACTACCGGGGGCTGTAATACCCTGATAATAGTTGGCTGCCTTTTTTTTATCTTCGGGTTGGGTTGACATTTATTATGTAGGTATTATATAGCAGTTCCGGTATGAGAAATGCATGATGAAAGTATGAGAAATACCGGTTTTTTATGACATTTCAGGCAAAATACTATGAGAAACACCTTTCTAAAAAGTATTTCTCATAGTGCTATTGCTTTGAATTACAGATAATTAGGGATATTCAGTAAATGTTCCTCTTTCTAAAAAATCAAGAGAAAAGCTTTGCTTTACGTGAGCTTTTCTCTTGATTTTTTCGTTCAACTCTCCCAGTCTTCTATCTTTTTTGTAGAATATTGTTTACATATTCTTATTTTTTCCTTCCCACCCATGCATTATGTACATGTCTTTTTTAGGGGAAGTTAAAACCTCTCCTGTTTTTCCTGTTATTTTAGTTAGATTATGCTGCCTTTCTTTTTTTCTTTTCGACCTTTTCTATCATACATACCGCATTGGCTGTATGTATCCCAAAGAAAATCCAAAGTACTTCCGTTTTCCTGTTTCTAGCTTTTATCCTGGCCAGTGAGTAATGTTGTTTCTGCGTTCCAAAACTTCCTTCCAGGCGGGTAGCTCTTTCACGGCTGAGTTCCGACCGTAAGATTTTCCGAAGCGGCTCATCTTTGGCAGCTCTGCCCTTACGCTTAAAGGAAGTACTTATATGATATTTTGTACAAAATTTCCGGTTGGCATTATTGGCATAGATTGAATCCGCCGCAAGCGCCTTAACCCTAACCCCGGTCAGTTGTTGTTGCAGATGAATACAGTCTTTCAAACGTACTCCTTCGTTAAAAGCCTTAAAGGAGATATGTTCTATAAAGGAGATTCCGTCTATCTGTATATTGTTGACTTTGGCTCCGAATTCAACGGATTTGGTTTCCTTGCCTCTGATAATGGGGCGAAGGTAATGCCGGTCGATACTCACGATACGGTTGGACACTTTTTTGCCTGCAAATAAATTCTTCCCTTGCTCAAGGACTGTCTGTATGACCGAGAAACGTCTTTGGTAATCAGAGGATAGTGTAAGCCTCTTCCTGTAGGATGAATGAAGCAGCTCCAGCTGGTCAAGTAACTTTTCCAATAACTGAAGTAACCTTCGTGTAATCATACGAGTCTGTGATTTCTTGCGTTTACGCAGTTTGCTATAAGCAAGATAGGCACGGCGTACATCAAGATACTTGTTGCGGGGACGTTGTATGTGCAAGGTCTGGCAATGTTTGCACAGATGACGATGAAGCCATACAATACCTTCCCATAAGAGTTTGGTATCAGTAGGGAAACGCAGATGACTTTCATAACAGGTGGCATCGGTCATACAGACATGAAGGTTCTCAAGATAAGGTGTCCAATGCTCGGCAAGAATGAGCTGGAGGGACTCAACGTCAAGGCGATCCGCTAGTTCCTGACGAATTGCACTAACGATTTTAGGATTGGTTAGTGGATGAAGCGGATCAATCTGAACACCACAAAATAACTGGTAATGAATATTACCGTTTAAATGCTCAATCAGTTGTGCATCGGAAAAGTTGGTATAGGACTTCAAGACCATCAAGGCTATTTTACCTTCGGGAGAAAAATAACTTTTACGCCCAAAAGGAGAGGACTTCAAATGCATTTGTCGGGCCAGTTCCGAGAAAGGGAACAGAGAATGGAGGCGACCTAATTCACTCGTTGCAAAACTTTGACGATATTTTTTAAGCATATCGAACTCGGTAAAACCTAAACAAGGTTCGATTTCTGAGATTTTTTGTATCTTTACCATGTGTTTTTATTTTTAATTACCCCCGTTTTGGCCGTCAAACCGTTTTTTGGGGGGAATGCTTAAAGATACAAAAAAGGCAACTAACTCGCAATGAATTAGTTGCCTTAAATTTTATTATTTTAGGAATATCCCTAATTATCATGTGAAGTATGAGAACATGAGAAATGATTTCGCGAAATCATTTCTAGTGCGTATTAGATTACTGCATCTTTCAGCCATTTTCCGAAAAAACGGTCATAGACAATATACCCATCTGGTGTATTATATATCAGTTCTTTATTCAGTAAGGATTTTAGTGCCACGTTAACGCTGCTGGGCGTTTTTAAATGATGCTTTTTGATGAAGTCATTGGCATTTATGCTTTTTATACAGCCTTCTGTGGCAATAGCTTTCAATAAATCTACTTGATTGTTGGTTAGTAGAGTCAGGTTACTTTGATATATGGTTTCCTGTTCATCTAAAATGTCGTTTATACATCTATCTACCAGTCGGTTATCAATGGGGTTGATTTTCTTTTCATACAATCGGTTGAGTATACTTTGGACGTACCATGTGTGTCCGTTTTCAAGTTGGTACAAATAAGAAAATGTTTCTAGTGTCAACTCTCTTTTTTCCTTAGCAAAGAATGAGTGTGCGAACGAATAATAATTCTCCAGTGGGATTTCCGTTAATACAATGATTTGGGTACTTTGATAAAAAGGACGTTTTGCAGAAGTAAACATTTCTTCCATTACATGCTTTTTACTTCCGGAAAAGATAAAATGTACATTGGGCATGAATTGGATATGAGAGCGGAGCAATGCTTCTACACCTTTTTCCGGATATTCTGTAATTTGTTGGAATTCATCAATGGCAAGATAACACTGTTTCTTTGAGGCTACCATATAATTGAGTATTTCTTTCAATGTTTGTTCAGCGTGGGTAGGAGCAAAGTCTAATGTTACGGTAGGCATACCACTTCTTTCGTCAGCGCTGATAATAGGACGGCAAGATTTGAAGAAAGCAGTCATTTGCCGGAGTATGTTTTGGGACAGAGTATCTAATTCTCCAAGTACATTTTGAGCAAGTAACTGGATGAATGCTTTTAAATCACGTGTGGAGTAAATGTCCATATAAAAATAGGCAGCATTCGGATTATTTTCCCGCTTCATTTGATAGAATACATTTTTGATGAGTCCCGTCTTTCCCATGCGTCGGGGGGATATTAAGGTCAGGTTACGTTCATTTAGTAAAGCTGAAATCATTTTATCAGTTTCTTTCTCCCGATCGCAAAAGTATTCGGGACTGTTGTAACCGTATACAAGGAATGGATTGTATGGCTTCATGACTTATTACATATTTTACGTTACATGTTTTATGTAACACAAAGAACGTAATAAATCTGGAATATTCAAAGATTTATTTGAATTATATAAAAAACAAACGCTGATGAGAACAAGTAATCATTCTTTTCTCATCAGCGTATATTATGTCGGATTACAACTATTTCTTATCTTTTTTCTCGTCAGCTTTAGTTGCAGGCTTTTCCTCCGTTTTGCTTTCCGGATTAATAATACCTTTCACAGTTTCACCGATAGGAAGCTTGTCCAATACGCCAAGGCTCGGAGCTACTGTCTTTACTAATGTATTCAGGAAATTGCTAGTTCCACCGTTTCCTCCGTCGAATACAGTGATATTTCCCAAGTTCATGTGTTCGAACGCCTTTACCTGTTCGCCGGCGATTTCCTTCCATTGGTCTACCATCTTATATTGGATAGCGATAGCCGGATTCGATTCGGCTGCTCTTACCATTGCTTCGAAACCTTCCGCTTCAGCAAGTAATGACCGTTTCTTACCTTCCGCTTCTGCTTCCAGTTTCATTTGGATAGCTTTTGCTTCCGCTTCGGCTTGTGCTAAAGTAGCCTTTGCACGTGCTTCCGCTTCGCGGGTAATCTTTTCAGCGATGGCATTTGCCTGAAGAATAGCTTCCTGTCTGGCGATTTCCGCAGGAACAATCTTTTCAGCCTTCAATGAAGATTCCACTTTCCGTGCCTTAGCTTCTTCCACTTCCTTTTGCGCAATTTCGCGTGCAGTCTGTACAGCAGCTTCCGATTTCGCGGCAGCTTCACCGGCTTGCTTGTCGGCATTGGCTTGTGTTACAGCTAGTTCTGCATTGGAAAGTGCTACCTCTTTCTGTGCGTCATTTCGTCCGATGGCAGCTTTCTTTGCAGCTTCCGCCTGTTTGATTTCCATGTCGGAATTCAGTTCGGCAACGCGGCTTTCCTTTTCGGTATTTGCCTGCTCGATTCGGATATTCTTTTCAGCTTCAGCCTTTGCTACTTGCGATTCTTTTTCCGCGTTGGCGATGGCTACTTGCGAGATTCTGTCCTTATCCGCATTTGCAACAGAGATTTCCTGTTGTTTCTTTGTTTCTGCAATAGCAATATCCTGATCTTTGCGGGTTTCTGCTACTTTCGTTTCACGTTCCTTTATCTGATTGGCAATTTTGATAGCACCCAGCTTTTCCTGTTCTTCGATGTTAGCCTGTGCTTCGTTCAGTGCTTTACTTTCAGCTTCCTTACCTAAGTTGACAATGTAGTTGGCAGCGTCGCGAATGTCACTGATGTTAATGTTCATCAGATACAAACCGAATTTGCGAAGTTCGGTATCGATGTTATCTTTCACTTTAGCCAGGAACTTATCTCGGTCTGAATTTAATTCTTCGATAGTCATATCGGCGATCACCATACGCATCTGACCATATACAACATCAGTAATTAAGTTCTGCTTGTCATCCATTGTTAATCCCAGCATACGTTCAGCAGCGTTTTGCATCACTTCAGGATCGGTGCTGATAGCTACAGTGATTGTAGTCGGCACGTCTACACGAATGTTTTGAGCGGATAATGCACCGGTCAGTTTACATTCGATCTGCATTGGTTTCATGGACAGGAATTCATATCCCTGAATAATCGGCCATACAAAAGCCGCACCACCATGATATAGCTTTGCCGACTTCTTATCTCCTCCCGTTTTACCATATACAACGAGGACTTCATCACTCTTACATTTGCGGTAACGCGAAAGGATACCAATAAAAGTGAGTAGGATGACTGCCACTAGTATAGCAGCCATGATTAACATTTCTTGTGTCATAAAATTGTGTATTTGAATAATTATTGAATGAATAGCGTTCCGTCTTTGTAGCTGGTAATCATTGTTCTGTCGCCAGTCTGATATGCTTTTCCGGATTCGGAGATGACGTCTACTTCGCGCATGGCTCCGTCCCGGGTGGTCTGTACAGTATATTTGCTGTCGCTTTGTTTGAAATAGATCACACATTCCCGTCCCACAAGCTGATCGGTCTGCTCGTTGTGGTTCACTTGTTGCAGTTGATAAGCTTTCTTATAGAGGAACCAGACGGCAAAAACAAAGAAAAGACCCACTAGAATACCGATTATGTAACTTTGAATTTCCGTGTTTCCCGCCAGATACATGTACCATCCGAATCCAATTCCGAAATGGGTAAGTCCTTTAAAAGAAACTACGCTACTGATATCAGCATCCACGTCTACATCTGCATCTATATCTCCGAAAAAGATGGATAATACGAATTGAATAAGAAAGATGCCTGTCGTGACGAGGGCGATGATGAGGAAAATGGTACTACTCATAATTGTGGGGTATTAGTAAATCATGATTATTTTGTTCTGTAAATATACAGGTTTATGTGAATTATACAAAGATAAATGAGATAAAATGATTAATTTTGCGCGCGAAAACCCTAAAATGAGGAATTAGCGTGCAAAGGTATTTTATTTATTTGGCTTACGACGGGACCAACTATCATGGTTGGCAAATTCAACCGAATGGGATTAGTGTGCAGGAATGTCTGATGAAAGCATTGTCTACCTTTCTGCGTCGCGAAATTGAAGTAATAGGGGCAGGTCGGACAGATGCCGGGGTACATGCTTCCCTGATGGTTGCTCATTTTGACTTCGATGAGCCGTTGGATGAAATATCAGTTGCCGATAAATTAAACCGTTTGTTACCTCCCGATATTTCCATTTATCGTGTTTGCCGGGTCCGGCCGGATGCGCATGCCCGCTTTGATGCGACTGCGCGAACTTACAAGTATTATGTAACGACATCGAAATATCCTTTTAACCGGCAATATCGTTGGCGAGTTTATAATCAGTTGGATTATGCACTCATGAACGAAGCTGCACGTACCCTTTTCGAGTACACTGACTTTACGAGCTTCAGCAAACTTCATACGGATGTAAAGACCAATATCTGTCATATCACTCATGCCGAATGGACGCAGGAAGATGATGCTACTTGGGTGTTTACCATCCGTGCCGACCGTTTCCTGCGAAATATGGTGCGAGCTATCGTAGGTACGCTGATTGAAGTGGGACGAGGGAAACTTACTGTTGAAGGCTTCCGGCGGGTTATCGAACAACAAGACCGTTGCAAAGCCGGGACATCTGCTCCGGGGCAAGCCCTGTTTCTGGTAAATGTGGAATATCCCGAAAGTATATTTGAATAATAAATAATAAATATTCTCATGTGGTTATTATTAGCATTTCTCTCGGCTACTTTGCTGGGCTTTTATGATGTATTCAAGAAGAAATCGTTGAAAGATAATGCGGTACTTCCCGTTTTGTTTCTAAATACATTTTTTTCCAGTCTCATCTTTCTGCCGTTTATCCTGATATCCGTATATAAACCGGACCTGTTGGGAGGAACGATATTTAATGTTCCCGTTGTTGGTTGGGAACAGCATAAATATATCATCATCAAGTCGTTCATCGTGTTGTCTTCGTGGATATTCGGATATTTCGGAATGAAACATCTGCCTTTAACCATAGTAGGACCTATCAACGCCACTCGTCCGGTGATGGTGCTTGTGGGAGCGATGCTGGTATTTGGCGAACGGTTGAATCTCTATCAATGGATTGGGGTAATGCTGGCCATTGTCTCTTTCTTTATGTTAAGTCGTTCGGGGAAGAAAGAAGGAATTGATTTTAAACATAACAAATGGATATTCTTTATTGTGTTGGCTGCCATTACAGGTGCTATCAGCGGATTATATGACAAGTATCTGATGAAGTCTCTGAATCCGATGCTGGTACAATCCTGGTATAATGTTTATCAGGTGTTTATTATGTGTCCTATTCTGTTATTGCTTTGGTGGCCTAAAAGAAAGTCTACCACCCCGTTTCGCTGGGACTGGACGATTATCCTGATTTCTATCTTCCTTTCGGCTGCCGATTTCGTTTACTTTTACGCATTGAGCTATGACGATTCCATGATTTCCATTGTTTCGATGGTCCGTCGGGGAAGTGTAGTAGTCTCTTTCACTTTCGGTGCACTTCTCTTCCGTGAAAAGAATTTAAAAAGCAAAGCGATTGACCTTATACTGGTGTTAATCGGAATGATATTCTTATATTTGGGGTCTAAAAATTAAAACAGTTACACAAAATCTGTTTGTCACAGGTTAAATAAGATAGATATGAAAATAAATAAATTTGTAATCACTATATTCTTTTCTGCTGTCGGACTCTTTGCTTCGACCGCTCTTTGGGCACAAGAAGCCAAAACGCTGTTTGTGAATATGCCGGATTCTCTAAGCCCGTTACTAACCAAAGTAAACCGGGAAGATTGTATTGACTTTCTGGAAAGTAAGATGAAAGCGCAAGTAGAGAATCGTTTCGGCAAGAAGTCGGAGATGACTGATCTAAGTAAAGATTATATCCGTATGCAGATGTCTTCTCAATCTACCTGGCAGATGAAAGTGTTGGCTTTGAATGACTCGACGAACGTGATCTGTACAGTCTCTACAGCTTGTGCACCTGCCTGCGACAGCAGCATCCGTTTCTATACAGATGACTGGAAACCGCTTACAGCATCTCTCTATATTACCCTGCCTGTGATGGGCGACTTTCTGAATACGCCGGATTCAGCAGGTGTTTATGAGTTTGACGAGGCACGCCGTTCGGCAGATATATTATTGATGAAAGCCGATTTTAATAAAGAAAATACAGAATTGACTGTTACATTGGCTACTCCTGATTATATGTCAACAGAAACGGCAGAGAAACTGAAACCGTTTCTCCGCCGTCCGATTGTTTATCATTGGAAGAATGGAGCCTTTACCAAATAGATAATTCTCCATTCTCTTTTTTCCTCTATTCTCAATTCTTTAAGCAATCGTTGATGAATGCGATCATTTCCGGTGTGTTGGCTTCCACACTTTGAAGCAGTTTGAATTGTGCTTTAGTACGAACCAAATTATGTTCCGGATATTTGATTTTATAATAAGTATCTCCATTGATATAGTCTGCCAAGAACCGTACACACTGCATGTATGGGAATAAAGCGGCTGCATAAGGAAGATTCTCAATCTCAATTGGAGTCAGGAATGATTTGGCTCCTTTCAGATAGCCTTTGGTAAACGCTTTGAATATTTCCATATTGAAGTTTACACGATCAAGGTCTTTATCGTCCTCATCACCCGTGTTGGCGCCTGTACGAAGGAAATCTCCATAATCGGAGAAGACAAAGCTGGGCATTACCGTATCCAGGTCGATGACACAAAGCACTTTGCCATCCTCGTCGAACATCATGTTATTCACTTTCGTATCGCAGTGGCAAACACGTTTGGGGAGTTTTCCTTCACGATATAAACGTTCTGCTTTACACATTTCATCTGCACGCTTCTCTATTTCGTCCAGATAGTATTTCACTTCCGATACCCGTCCGGCAGCATCTTTTGCAACGGCTTCACGTAGTTGTTTGAGGCGGAACTCCATATTGTGGAAATCAGGTATGGTTTCACCCAATGTTTCCGGAATATCGGCCAACATAGCCTGGAAGTTACCAAAAGCTTCTCCAGCATAATTTGAATATTCGGGATTCACCGTCTCATACGTTTTGGCGCGTGGGATGAATACCATCACACGCCAGTAGCTATCACCGTCGAACCAATATGCTTTACCCTCTTCTGTTTCGAGGAAACTCAAAACCTTGCGCTCTATATCCGATTCTCCTGCCTCCGTTAGTTTCTTGCGAATATGATTGGTGACAGCGGTAATATTGGATTGAAGCATCTCTACATTCTGAAAAATGGCATGATTGATGCGTTGCAAAACGTAGTCGGGAGCATCTGCTTCTTTGGTGTTTACTTTGTAAGTGTCGTTAATAAGTCCTGTACCCAAAGGTTTGATTTCTTCTATCGTACCTTGGACTTTAAAATTAGCTACAATGCTAGATAAATCTTTCATGGTTTTTTTCTTTAAAAATTTATACTAAGGTTATCGATAATCGTATTTAGCCGCCTCGTTGGCCTGATTAGCCGAGCGAACAGGTACTAATGTGAAGCCCCAATGGTAATCACGATTAGCTGGGATTTGGTGGAAAGGTTCCGGGCGTGCACCCCAACTGTCATATCCGCCTACACCTTGTTGCTTCATGTCCACACAAACCTCTACGAAATCTCTCGGAACGATGTCATTAACATGATGCATTCTCCGCAATACATTACGGGCGGCATTCTCATCATGATTGGCTACTTCTTCCGGGCTAAAGTTATTCCATTGGTAAGGGTGGGGCAGTGCCTCTTCAGAGTCAAAATCTTCGATAGAGTTGCGCAAGGCATTGAAACCGATCGTACTGTCGGCTACCAAAACCAGGCCGTTTCCTTTGGCGGGAGATAAAGCGATCCAACGGGTATCTGTGTGATGTCCGTTTTCCTGTGGACGTACATAGTTGAAGTACATTTTATCTGCTGTTGTCTTATATACGCCAACAAGAGTTCCATGATTACGGTCGATATAGTTCTCTTCCGGACCACGGCCAAAGTATTGTACATTGTTCATCTGTGCCGGCAAGCGGAAACGAACACCGATACGGGGAACTTCCAGTTTGGAAGCGGCCTTGCGGACAGCGTCACTTCCGGGAGTAAACGTAGCCATGCGGGTAGCTTCGGAAACTTCAGTTTCTGTTGCCTGCATATCTGTTGACGTGAATTTGGCATTTACATTGACTACTCCGTTCGGATAGATTTTGTATGTGACAACATACAAGTTGCCGGCAGCCAATAAGTAGGTCACATTTAAGGAAACTACCTTATTCTCTGTTGTCATGGTTGCATCCGTTACGTGGAAGTTTTTGCTTGATTGCTTCCATACCTGTAAACGTTTAGGAGCGCCATTACCATAATCATTATCATTAGGAGCACGCCAGAAGTTAGGCTGAATACCAAATCCGTCTTTGAAATATTCTGTGCCGTCCACTTTATACGAGGTAACTAATCCGCTATTCTTGTTGAATACAAAATTCACTTTGGAAGAAGAAACGATTAGCTCATCTCCTTGAGTCGTTGTTTTCAGTGCCGGACCGTTTGCTTTATAAATAGCTTTCTCTGCCTGGATAGGAAGCTGGAACTGGTCGTATGCTATTTCATATCCTGTTGGAATCAACGGTTCAGGTTCTGTGGTTGTCACGCTGAAGTTTACAAAATATTCCACTCCCGGTTGGGCTTTCAAGCCGTTTACCGGTACGGTGAATTCTTTGGATGCCTGCGGAGCAATATCCAAAGATACTTTTCCACCTTTTATAGTCTTTCCGTTAGCGAGTACGTTATAGTGAATCTGATACTTTTTCAGATTGGTGAAATAGAAACGGTTGGTGATTTTGAATATACCGGCAGCGGCATCTACTGCCTCAAAGCCTACATTCTGATGTACATATTTCACTTCAGCCATTGCCGGATGCGGACCACGATCCGGATTGACAAGACCGTTGCAGAGGAAGTTGCCATCGCTCGGCGCGTCTACACCGAAGTCACCTCCGTAAGCCCAGTATTCTCTTCCATTCTCATCTTTCTGGAGAAGACCTTGGTCTACCCAGTCCCAGATATATCCACCCTGTAGGTTCGGATATTTGTAAATCGCCTGCCATTGTCCCCACAGGTTTCCGGTGGAGTTTCCCATTGCGTGCGCATATTCGGAAGGAGCTACAGGACGGTCGCTGCCGTTCTTTCCTGTATTTTCCAGCCAGTCGGCACCTGGATATTGCGGAACATACATATCGGAGTTCCATTCCCATTGAGCACGCTCATAGTTGACAGGGCGATTCATCAGCTCTTTGTCAGCCTCTTTCAGCCACAAGTAAGTCTGATAGAAATTATATCCGTTTCCGGCTTCATTTCCCAACGACCAGAAGGTGACGCTCGGATAGTTCTTGTTGCGTTCGAACATATTGATGGTACGGTCCATGTGTGGTTTCAGCCATTCGGGGTTGTTACCCAATGAACCGCCCTTTCGAAGATCGTAATACATTCCGTGGCTTTCGACATTGGCTTCATCGTACACATAAAGACCGTATTCATCGCAAAGTTCGTAGAAACGGCGGTCTTGCGGATAGTGGCAAAGGCGTACGCTGTTCAGGTTATGTTGCTTCATAAGCTCGAAGTCACGACGCATTAACTCTTCTGTTACATAATGACCTGTTGACGGGTTGTGTTCGTGGATATTTACCCCTTTCAGTTTTAGTGGCTGACCATTGATGAACAGGCAAACGTATGGTTTTCCGTTAGCAGCTTTTTGTTCGATAGGTTTGATTTCAATACGGCGGAATCCTACATTAAAAGGAATAATCTCATTTATTTTGCCATTCTCTTTGACGGTCATCAGCAGTTTGTACAGATTCGGATGTTCGGATGTCCATGTATTGACATCTGCCAGCTTCTGATCGAAAGAAAGTGTACGTACTTCGTCCGATGGGATATAGGCGGTCTTCTCTTCAGTAGAGATTACTTTTCCCTGTGCATCCAATAGCTCATAAACTAATGTGAGATTAGTTGCTGCCTTCTCGTGATTTCTCAAATCGACATTCAAGCTGAAGATTCCATTCTTGTAGCTGTCATCCAGGGTAGACTTCACCCGGAAATCTTTGAGGGCTGCTTTAGGTTGTGAATACAGATAAACATCGCGTTCAATACCGCTCATGCGCCAGAAATCCTGACATTCCAGATAGGAACCAGTGCTCCAGCGGAAGATTTTAACGGTAAGCACGTTCTTGCCGGGCTTCACATAGTTGTTAATAAGAAACTCTGCCGGATTTTTGGAGTCTTCGCTATATCCAACTTCTTGCCCGTTGATATATACATATACGCCGGACTTGGCTCCTGCCAGATGCAGGTAGATATCCCGTCCGTCCCAATCTGCCGGAATATCAATATCCCGGCGGTAAACTCCCACCGGATTCGCTTCGGGAAGAGCCGGAGGTTGCGGATTGCGCGGCTTGAATTCATAACCATGATTGGTGTAGATGGCTATTCCGTGTCCTTGTACTTCCCAGTTGCCGGGTACCTGAATATCATTCCACGAATCTGTATTTGTATTCGGGTCAGTAATGTTGTCGGGAAGCTTTTTGTAAGAGTCTACAAAGTAGAATTTCCAGGTTCCGTTCAGCAAGCGGTAATACTTGCTTCGTTCGAACTTGCCACTCAAGGCATCAGCGCGATTGTTGTATGTCATAAAAGAAGTGCGTGGATACTCTTTGTTGACTTCAACTACCTGCACATCCTGCCAATAGGGTTTCACGGCTTTTTCAGCCATTACATTAAATGTTGTCAGGGAAAATATTCCCATGAAAATGCCTGTTAATAAATTGGGGGTTGGTCGAAATTTCATGTTTCTCAATATTGGTTTTTCATTTCTTTTTTATTTTACTTTAATATGATCGAATCCTTCTCCATAAACTCCGATGACAGCACTTTGTGACACAAATGCATTCGGGTCTATATCTTTAATCAACCGGAAGATGATAGGTGATTCCCTCTTCTTGGCTAATACGAACAGCATCTTTACTTCTCGTCCTGTATAAAAGCCGGTTGCATTGATAATCGTAACTCCCCGGTGTGGATATTCGTTGATATGCCGTCCTATTTCTTCATATTTATTGGATATGATAAAGAACTGTACGGATTGACGGGCACTATTCACTACCTGATCGAGAACGAAGCTACAAATATAAAGAGTAACAAACCCATATACCACTTTTTCCCAGTCTTTTAAGACAAAATAACTGGAAGAAATAATAATCATATCGCAGATGAGTACGACTCTTCCTAATGTGATGTCCCGGTATTTGTTGATGATGGCTGCGATAATATCCGTGCCTCCTGTGCTTCCGTTTGCCGAAAAAGCAACCCCTATACCACCTCCACAGAAGGATGCTCCAATGACACATGCCATAAAGGGCTGGTCGTGAAGGAGTCCGAAACCTGCTGTCAGCTTTTGAATGACGGACAGAAAGAAGGTGAGGGTAAATACTCCAAAAATAGTTTTAATGCAAAACTTCATCCCCAGCAATTTGAGGGCTAGTAGCAATAAAAAGAAGTTGATGCTGAAGTACGTATACTGTACGGGAAAACCCGTAGCCCAATATACAATAGAAGCAATACCTGGTACTCCCCCGGTAGTGATATCGTTCGGAAGTAGAAAAACGGTCCAACCGATGCCATACAAAATCATGCCGATGGCAATCATTACATAATCTCTGGCTTCACGGATAATGCTTTGCTTAGAAGGTTTTGGAATAGCTGTTTTCATAAAAGTGATTATGATAATCTATAAAATGTTCAAACACGAACCCATGAATAATCCGGCTTTGGGGGAGAAGCCGGATTGGTTCATTATGTTCGTGCTAAAAGGATATATTCAGTTTTATTTTGCAAAAGCGTGACGATAGCCTTGTACTTTATTCCATCCGCCGCGAGTGAAATCGGGGACTTCTACCGGAGCAGAATTGTTTTCGATGGAAAGTCTGGTAAGTTCGGCCATGCAACACCACTCTGCCAGGTCATAAACGTCCATATCTAATGGTAATCCATTTTGCAGGCAATATGCCAGACGGTAGTCCATGATAAAGTCCATACCACCGTGGCCGCCTACTTTCTTGGCAGTTTCTTCCAACTCTATGTGAATCGGATCTTTATATTTGTCCATCAAGGCTTTCTTTACATTTTCGGGTACAGAGCCATGTGCATTCAGATTTTCATGATTAGGCACATCTTTAGAATCAACTTGTGTAGGTCGCAGGCAATATTCTTCAATCGGATATTTGCTTGCATAACCATCGGCTCCTACTATCTGGTACATACGGCTGTATGGGCGGGGGGTCATTACATTGTGCTGGATCAGCATCGTTTTGCCATTTTCTGTGCGAATCAAGGTCGAAGTCTGGTCACCATTCTGGAAGTCGGTCACTTCTTCTCCTGTTTGTTTCTTAATGTAAGCCGGTCCGTTGACAGCTTTCGTATCCATAGATACCAATGTTTTCATACGGTCGCCACGGTGGATGTTAAGTACCTGACAAGCGGGACCCATACCGTGAGTCGCATATACGTCACCGCGATGCAGGTGATTATAATCCATTCGCCAGTTGTTCCAGTATTCAGGCCAGAAATCTTCCAGGTTGTGGATATATGAACCTTCTACATGAAGCACTTCTCCGAATACGCCCTGTTGTGCCATATTTAAAGAAGTCAGTTCAAAAAAGTCATATACACAGTTTTCGAGCTGCATACAATGCTTGCGGGTCTTTTCAGAAGTGTTGATTAACTGCCAGATTTCATCCAATGTCATAGCGGCAGGAACTTCGATGGCTACATGCTTGCCATGTTCCATGGCATAGACACCCATTGCAGCATGATGCTTCCAGTCTGTAGCTATGTATACAAGATCAATATCATCCCGCTCGCAAAGTTTTTTCCATGCATCTTCCTCTCCGCTGTAAGAAGCAGCTGCAGGGAGTCCGGCATTCTTCAAAATTTCTTGTGATTTTTCAACACGTTCGGGAAGCAGGTCGCATAACGCTACAATCTTAGTTCCCGGAATATGAGTCCAGCGTGCTACGGCGCTTGGGCCACGCATTCCTAAGCCGATGAAACCGACACGTACGGTGTCAATTTTAGGAGTAACGAGTTGGATTACATCTTCTTGTCCGGCAGGGCGGGCAGGAGTTTCTACTTTGATAGGAGTAAAGGCTTCCGGAGCCTTTGGTTGTTGAGTACAACTGGTGTGCCAAGTTAACAAAGCCAAGCCGATAGCAGTGGCTGTGAGTAGTTTCTTCATCATATTTTAAGTTTTTAATAGGGGTTATTCGCTGTTTTTCATTTACGTGTCAAAAATAGTAATTAATTAGCCAACTATTTATATTTATAACTGATATTTTCATCATAAACTTCTATTATGAGGTAGAAAATGATTCAAACTTTTTCTACCTGATTTTGTATAGTCTTGTGTATCGACAAATACATATAAAAGACAGGCCATTAGAAGGTCTTTCCTAAAAAGAAGTGGTCTTTTTAAAATTGCTTAACGTTTACTTCTTTTGTTTTGATTAACTACATAAGCCGGTAATCCATTATAGTTCATTTCGGTACGGAAATGAACTATTTCACCACAGAGGACACGGAGGACATAGAGGTTATAATTATCTCTGAATTGGAACTTTGAAACCTCTGCGTCCTCCGTCTCCTCTGCGGTGAAAAGAATCAAAACTGCATAGAAACGAGTTAAACGGTGCGCTAATGAATGGGTCAAGGGTGAGGGGTGGTGAGGGTAGATTTATAACTTTCGTATTTTTTTTTATAGATAAAAAAGGAGATAGTATAGAAAATAATAAAATAAAAGGTTATAAATCTACCCTCACCACCCCTCACCTTTGACCCATATCTTATAATAAAAAGATAACGGGGAATCTTAAAAACTCAATCATCTTTTTCAGATTTACCACAACGTTTCCAGAATACTTCATTATTTTATTCAAAACTGCATAGTTTGGAATCAATTGCCACTAATGATTTTATTAGTTATTTTTAAGCAATCGTTTACCTATTGATAGTTATTTCATTGCCTAAGTAGTTTTCGTTTGACTATAGTCAAGCGATAGTTCAACAGACTGAGCCAACATATGTCAAGCGTTCGTTCAACAACTGTCAAACGATAACTCGTTAGGCAATTGAAAGAATAATATAAGCAAGAGAAAGAAATAAAAGCTGCATATTGACGAGTTATTGTCAGCGGTAGTATCTTGGGATCATTTCCGTACCGGAATGAATTAATTTTTAGGGATATGCCGGCTCAGTCTGAAACCTTGGGGGATTGCGTTAAAATTCTTATTTTTGCATCATGAAAACATCCTCTTCCCAAACGATTGATCCTGTTGCTTCTTTAAGCTTGTTCTTGCCTTCAGGAATCCTTGATTACTTTACCCTAGTCAATCATGTTTCTCAGGATACTTGCTTTATTCTTTATTTAGAGGAGAAAGCCACTATTCCTTCTGAGTACTCAGATCTACATCTTCACTCAAAAGGTTTCCTCCCTGAGATTGAAGTTCAGGACTTCCCTATCCGTGGTAAAGCCGTTTATTTACGTATCAAGCGTCGTCGCTGGGAAGATCCATCCACTGGGCAGACATATAGTCGTGACTGGAGTTTG
>JBKVKY010000004.1:320275-330561 GCA_046986985.1 Bacteroides xylanisolvens
ATTTACAGTCTGCCCCATTTGGCCACTCTGGTATTTGCCCTTTTTTGCTTTTGAGGAGGTTTGTTTCTCAATTGCGGTGCAAAGATACAACTATTTATTTAAACTCCAAACAAAATCGATCATTTTTATTGCAGTAATTGCACATTCGTCTCCTTTGTTACCCAGTTTGCCACCGGCACGATCCTCTGCTTGCTCCATTGTATTTGTGGTAATTAATCCGTAAATAACTGGTATATCGCCAGTTGCGTTTAATTCGGTAATTCCCTGGGTTGCTCCCATACAAACATAATCAAAATGTGGAGTATCTCCTTTAATTACGCAACCAATTGCAATAATTGCATCAAGATCGCAATTTTCCATCATTTGATTGGCGCCAAAAGTTAGTTCGAAACTTCCCGGTACAGTTTTTACCAGAATATTTTCGTCTTTTGCTCCATGTTTTTTTAATGTATCGACTGCGCCTTTCAGTAAAGCACCGGTAATATTGAAGTTCCATTCGGATACGACAATGCCAAATTTCATTGCTTCTGCATTCGGAACGGAATTGAAATCATATTCGGATAAGTTATGGTAAGCTGTTGCCATAGTAAATTAAAAGTTGAGAATTATAAAATGAAGTTTGAAAGTATGGGAAATTAAGAAGAAAGGCACGGATTTCACGGATTCCACGGTTTTAATAGATAATCCGCTTAATCCGGTGTAATCCGTGCCTCGATCTCCTTATATAATAAGGTATTATTTTTTCATCAATTTAGCCTGTTCGATATATTTGTCGATGTCCATAGCTTGATAAGACTGGAAGTATTTATCCTTGATCTTAGTGTAAGCGTTTACTGCATCGTCATATTTTCCTTGTTTTACCAGGATTTCTCCGGCTTGTATCAGGAAAATCGGGCTTAATGTGTTGTTGTCAGCTTTGTCTGCTGCCGACAGTAAAGTAGAGGCAGCTTTGTCCAGTTGGCCAAGTTGTGCATAGCAGTTACCTGCAGCACCCAAGATTGCCGGAGCAACCATTTGGTCTTTTCCATTGAAGCTATCTAGCATCTTCACTGCTTCTTCATATTTGCCAAGTTGTGCGTAGCAAATACCAGCATAAGCTTTTGCCAAATTAGCAGCTTTTGTTCCGCTGTACTCATCAGCTACTTTCAGGAAACCTGTGTAACCGATGCTGTCACCGTTTAAAGCCTGTTCAAAAGCATCCTGTTCAAAGTATTCCTGTCCTTTGAAAAGAGCTGCTTGTGCTTTTTCTTCACGTGGTTCAGCATAGAGGTTTTTGTACATGATAAAACCTGCTACAATAATAATCACAGCAACAACACCGCCAATAATTGCGTTTTTGTACTTGATAAGAAATGCTTCCGATTGTGTCAGTGCATCTTCTACGTTCAGATGTTCGTTCTGATTCTTTTGTTCTGCCATTTTATATGATTCTTTTTGTTATTATTCACAGTTTGATATTTCGACTCGCAAAAGTAGTTTTTTTATATCTACAAACGAAATTTAGAAGCATCTTTTTTTGTTTTACACCCGAAAACCACGAAAATCTTGCTACTTTTGTGAACAAATTAACGTGTGCACAATGATACTGAAACGAATATCTATATTAAATTATAAGAATCTGGAAGAGGTGGAGCTGGGATTCTCTGCCAAACTGAATTGTTTTTTTGGACTGAATGGGATGGGGAAGACGAATCTGCTGGATGCAGTGTATTTCTTATCCTTCTGTAAAAGTTCCGGCAATCCGATTGATTCGCAGAATATTCGTCATGAACAAGACTTCTTTGTCATCCAGGGTTTCTATGAAGCGGAGGACGGAACTCCTGAAGAGATTTATTGTGGAATGAAACGCCGTTCGAAGAAACAATTTAAACGGAATAAGAAAGAATATAGTCGTTTCTCGGATCACATCGGCTTCCTGCCTTTGGTGATGGTTTCACCTGCCGATTCTGAATTGATAGCCGGAGGGAGTGATGAACGTCGCCGGTTTATGGATGTAGTGATTTCGCAGTATGATAAAGAATATCTTGAAGCACTGATACGGTATAATAAAGCATTGGCGCAGCGTAACACATTGCTGAAGAGTGAGTTCCCGGTGGAGGAAGAATTGTTTCTTGTATGGGAGGAAATGATGTCTCAAGCCGGTGAAATCGTTTTCCGGAAGCGTGAAGCGTTTATCCGGGAGTTTATTCCTATTTTCCAATCTTTCTATTCTTTTATTTCGCAGGATAAAGAGGCTGTGGGATTATCTTATGAGTCTCATGCACGGGATGCTTCTTTGTTGGAAGTGTTGAAGCAGAGCAGGGAGCGGGATAAGATAATGGGGTTCTCTTTGCGGGGGATTCATAAGGATGAGTTAAATATGCTGTTGGGCGAATTTCCGATAAAGAAAGAAGGCTCGCAGGGACAGAATAAGACATATCTGGTGGCGTTAAAACTGGCACAGTTTGATTTCTTGAAACGTACGGGCAGAACTGTTCCTTTATTATTATTAGATGATATTTTTGATAAACTGGATGCTTCCCGCGTAGAGCAAATAGTGAAGTTAGTGGGCGGAGACAATTTCGGGCAGATATTTATAACGGATACGAACCGGGGGCATCTGGACCGTATTTTACATAAGGTAGGTAGTGATTATAAGATATTTCGTGTAGAAGAGGGTACAATTCAAGAAATGGAGGCTGACGATGAAGCGCAATGATGCCGAACAAATAGGAAAACTGATTCAACAGTTTCTTCGTCAGGAGAGTTTGGAGTCTCCGCTGAACGAACAAAGACTGTTGGATGCCTGGCCTCAAGTCTTAGGACCGGCGGCGGCTTATACCAGCAATCTTTATATTCGTAATCAGACATTGTATGTGCATCTTACTTCTGCTGCTCTCCGGCAGGAGTTGATGATGGGGCGTGAGGTATTGGTGCGCACACTCAATCAGAGAGTCGGTGCTATGGTTATTACAAACATTATTTTTCGTTGAGGAAAGGGATTCTGTCTATAACCTTTATACCCAGCTTGCGAAGTGTTTCGGTTGCACGGCTGTAATAAAAAGGATTTTCCAGATATTGATTATTGTGAGCATCTACACCGATGATAGCGGTACAACCTTCATGGGCGGCTACTTTCCAGAAATCCGGGTAAGGAATGGTGGTGATTCCATGAATGTCATTATACTCTTCATAACCAAGATTATATTCCAACGGTAGGTTTAACCGTGCTGCTGTCCGGCAGATATGTCTGCTGACCAGTTTGCAATGATGATCGAATTCCGGGTAGGAACGCATGAATAAATCCGGATGGGCAAGGTAGGCAAATAGTCCGCTTTCCATCCCTTCAATAGCACTCTCTTCGTAGAGCTCGAGCATGTCTACCGAATCTGTATTCCGGCCGAAATAGGGAAACTTCTCATCTGTATGAAAATGGTGATTTCCGAAGATGATGTAATCCAGCTTATATTCTTTGATGATTCCTTTTAACCAGTGTATATATTCAGGAAAGTATTCACATTCCAATCCTATTTTTATACTGATTTGATTCTTGTATTTTTCTTGTAGCGAACGGAGGCTTTCCACATACCCCGGCAACTCTTCAGGGAGCATGCGGATGTCGGAGATATAATTGGTGTGGTATTTCCACGGAGTGTGGTCTGAAAAGCCTATTTCTTGATAGCCGCCTTTGATGGCACTTAAAACAAATTCTTCGTCACTCCCTGTCGCATGATGGCAGCGGGTGGTATGGGTGTGATAATTCGTCTTCATTGATTGTTATAATTATATCCATGCGGACGTCGAATGATTCCGCAGGAACTTCTTCTACTAATTGAAATGGGAAACAAATCCCAGCTTTGTAAGCTGTTGGTATGCGTGGCAAGAGGCGGTCGTAGTATCCTTTTCCTCGTCCCAAACGATTACCTTTTGCGTCGAAAGCGACTCCGGGAACGACGATGAAATCGATGGCTGCATAGTCTGTGAATGCTTCCCCGGTTGGTTCTTCTATACCATAGACACCGCAAATTGACATATTTTCAGGCCCGGTATATATCCGAAGCTCCAAATCATCGCCTACCACTACGGGGAGCAAGATTCGTTTCTTATTGCTCCATTTTCGGATAAACTCATGTGTGTCTACTTCGTCATTTAGCGAATGGTACAGTAGTACGGTATTGGCCGCCCTGAAAGCCGGGTGGGCTTCAAGGGCGGTCAGTATGTTAGCTGATTGCAGCTTTCGCATAGTCGAATCCGCGTGCTGGGTCTTCAGTAATGCTATACGCTTGCGCAGTTCTTTTTTTCTTTCCATCTTTTTTGTCCTTCGTCACTTCTTCCTCTTCAACGGCTACCGGAGCTTTTGGGAAAGCTTCTCCTTTTTCGAGTATCTCAATGCCTTTAATGACGGTAGCATCTGTCTTGTTAAAATATTGAAGATAAGCTTCCAGTCCAAGCATATTGTAGATGATGTTACCAAAGAGGTTCTTCTCCAAAAGTTTGTATGACTTCTGAATGAGGATATTTCTTCTTTTCACTCCTTTGCTGTCGGCAAAACGGACAAACTGTTCTACCAATCCCTGATGACGAAGATAATTCAGCAATTCTTCCTCTGTTTCATATTGGCTAAGTTTCTTCCGGTTATTGTCGGTGTACTGGAATGTGAATTGAATAGTCAGTCCCCGGTTGATAACAGTAGAAAGATAAGAGGTGACTCCCGTTGTATCTTGCGGTACGAATATATCCGGCATGATACCACCACCGCCATAAACAGTACGTCCCAGGCTGGTGTTATAGCGTTCGCTCTCATTCTGCTTGATACTGTCGCGTGAGAAAAATTCCCCATGTTCGTAACGGGTATATAAATCCAGTTCGTAGTTACGATCTTTACCGCTTTCGTATGGGCGTTGGATGCAGCGTCCGGATGGAGTGTAGTAGCGGGCGATTGTCAGGCGGATAGCCGAACCATCACTGAAGTCGATCGGTTGTTGCACAAGCCCCTTACCAAAGGAACGGCGTCCTACAACTGTACCCCGGTCGTTATCTTGAATAGCTCCGGTGAAGATTTCACTGGCAGAAGCAGAACCTTCGTCAATCAATACGACGAGTGGCATTTTCTGACAGCTACCTGTGCCGTTGGCGAATTCTTCTGCACGTGGATATTTACGGCCTTGAGTGTATACGATTAATTTGCCTTCGGGCAGGAACTCATTCACCATGCGGATGGCAGCCTCCATATATCCTCCGGTGTTACCGCGGAGGTCAATGATTAGACCTTTGCATTTTTTATGGTTGAGTTGTGCCAGTGCATTCAACAATTCTACATGACTGGTACGACCGAATTTGCTGACTTTCACGTAACCTATGTCATCGTTTAGCATATAAGCTGCATCAACGGTATTTTGAGGAATGTCTCCACGGGTAATGTTGAAATGCAATAAGTCTTTTTCTCCTGTTCGTTTGATTCCTAATTTCACTTGTGAACCTTTCGGACCTTTCAGAGTGCGCATAGCCCGTTCGTTAGTTACTTTCTTACCGACAAACAAACTGTCGTCCACGGTAACAATACGGTCGCCCGCCATCAATCCTATCTTTTCAGAAGGGCCACCCTGAACGACTGCATTCACATGAATGGTGTCGTTCTGTATGGTAAACTGGATACCGATTCCGCTAAAGCTACCTTCCAGTTCCGAGTTGACTTCTTCGAGATTTTGAGCAGGGATATAAGTTGAATGTGGATCTAATTCGGCCAGAATCTGCGGCATGGCTTTTTCCACTAAATCGGCCATGTTTACGGTGTCGACATATTGATCGTCTACAATGCGTAACAATGCGTTTAGCTTATTGGAGGAACCGTTGATAATACCCAAACGGTTGCCGGCAAAATGCTTGGCATAAAATGTACCGATAAGAATCCCGACTACCACGCTGACTGCTATGATGACAGGTGTAAAACGTGAAGAGTTTTTTGTACTCATGTCTATTCCTTTTTTAAAACGTTCGTCTTCTTATTTATTCGGAGAGGAATGGTTATCTAATTCTGTGTAGATAACTTCGATTCCCGCCCGTTTTAATAACTCAATTCCATCTTCCAGGCGATAATGTTCGGAGTAAACTACCCGTTTGATTCCTGCCTGTATGATTAACTTCGCACATTCGATGCAAGGAGAGGCGGTGACGTACATGGTAGCACCATCGCTACTGTTGTTTGAACGTGCTATTTTGGTAATGGCATTTGCTTCCGCATGCAGAACGTATGGTTTTGTCAGATTGTTTTCATCTTCGCATACATTCTCAAAACCGGAAGGCGTTCCGTTATATCCATCGGAGATAATCATTTTATCTTTAACAATTAAAGCTCCTACTTTACGGCGTTGGCAATAGGAATTTTCAGCCCATATACTGGCCATGCGTATATAACGTTTGTCAAGTTCTAATTGTTTCTTTTCAGTGTCCATGTTGTTTACTATTTATTACTAACTACCCGGAAAACCATACGGAAAGTTTGTTTACCGGATGCCGGTTTGTATAAAAGGTATAAGTTATTACTATCTCCTTCGTAAGATGTAGCAGCATTAAGCCCCTCTATAAAATTTCTGGCGAGTTGGTCGTTACCATAATTACCTGCAGTGGTAACAGTAGCTTTAAAGCTGTTGTTTTTGGCATTGGCGCTCCATTTTCCTTCAAAAGTACTGGTTGCAATGACAGTTCCTTTTATATTTCCGTTCATAACATCTCCATCTACTGTACCATCAAATACGATATTGTATGTACCATTCTTATTAAGCTCTTTGATACTTGCTTTTTCTTGTTCCTCATTCTCCCAAAAACCAAACATCTCATGACCTCCATCCACAGTGATATAATTTAGTTTCCACGTTTTTCCTGTAAAGATAGCGGCTACATCGTCCGAATCATTACACCCTGAAAATAAAGGAAGCAATAGTAATAATCCTACTATTTTATAGATATTCTTCTTCATACGGTTATGTTTAATACTTAATACCTTATACTTAATACTTATTTCTTTATCCCATTTCTGATTAATAAAGCATCAATACTTGGTTCCTGCCCGCGGAAACGTTTATAAAGTACCATTGGATGTTCCGTTCCTCCTTTCGACAGAATATTATTGCGGAACGAGTCTGCAACTTCCTGATTGAATATTCCTTTTTGCTTGAACAATGAGAAAGCGTCAGCATCCAGTACTTCCGCCCATTTATAACTATAGTATCCGGCAGCATATCCACCAGCAAAGATATGGGAAAACTGCGTACTCATGCAAGCTTCCGGTACAACCGGCAATATTTGTGCATCCTTCCAGGCTTCCTGTTCATAAGCTTTCACGTCTCCTTCAAAAGGAGTATTACGAGTATACCACGCCATATCAAGTAAACCGAAACTTAGTTGCCGCAGACAAGCATAAGCAATATTAAAATTAGAAGCGTCTATAAGACGTTTTATTAATTCATCCGGTAAAACTTCTCCTGTCTGATAATGACGGGCAAATGTATTGAGGAAATCTTTCTCTATGGCGAAGTTCTCCATAATCTGCGAAGGAAGCTCCACAAAGTCCCAATATACATTGGTTCCGCTTAAACTTCTGTAGGTGGAATTGGCAAACATACCATGCAGGCTATGTCCGAACTCATGCAAGAATGTTTCTACTTCATTGAATGTTAATAAAGCAGGCTTATTCTCGGTTGGCTTGGTAAAGTTCATCACAACGGATACATGCGGACGGCTGTTTTCGCCAGTCTTTTTATCTATCCATTGGTCTTTGTAACTCGTCATCCAAGCTCCGGCGCGCTTACCTAAACGCGGGTGGAAGTCAGTATATAAGACGGCTAAGAATTTTCCGTCTTTATCAAATACTTCAAAGGCTTCCACTTCTTTATGGTAAACCGGAATCTCTGTATTTTTCCGGAAAGTAATTCCATATAACTTTTCAGCTAGTCCAAACACTCCTTTTTTCACTTGTTCCAATTCGAAGTAAGGACGGAGCATTTCTTCATTGATATTGAATTTTTTGTCTTTCAGTTTGTTTGAGTAATAACTCCAGTCCCAAGGCATTACAACGAAATCATCTCCCTGCTCTTCGCGGGCCAGTTCTTGTATTTCTTTGTATTCTTGTTGTGCGGTAGGAGCGTATGCTTCCAGCAGTTGGTTGAGCAGTTTGTATACAGACTCACTGTTTTCAGCCATTCTTTTCTTTAGCGTGTATTCCGCATAATCTTTGTATCCCAATAGCTGGGCTATTTTCATACGTGTATTAGCTATATTTTTTACGATATCGATATTATTGAATTCGTTATCGTGCGTACATTTTGTATTGTAAGCCATATACAATTTCTGGCGTAAATCACGGTTGTCGGAATACGTCATGAAAGGAACGTAGCTTGGAGCATGAAGCGTGAACGCCCATCCTTCTTTTTCTTCGCTCTTGGCTGTTTCAGCAGCAGCTTCTATGATAATTTCGGGTAATCCGGCGAGACTTTCCTTTTTTGTCAATAGCATCTGATAGGCATTTGTTTCTTTCAGATTGTTTTCACTGAAAGTAAGCGTCAGTTTACTCAACTCGTTAGTCAGGCGGCGGTACTCTTCCCGCGCTTCTCCTTCCAAATTGGCACCATGACGAACAAAACTGTTGTATGCATTTTCCAGTAACTGTTTTTGTTCCTGTGTCAGTTGCAAAGTCTCTTTTTGGTTATACACTTCTTTCACACGTGCGAATAACTTTTCATTCAGTGTGATATTATTGCTGTGTTCACTAAGCAACGGCATAATCTTTTGAGCGAGTTCTTGCAGATCGTCATTCGTTTCTGCGCTCAACATATTACCGAAGACGGCAACTACTTTATCCAGTAATTCCCCTGATGCTTCGAAAGCTTCTATCGTATTGCTAAAATCAGCCTTTTCCGGATTCTGTATGATAGCCTCTATTTCAGCATTTTGCAGCTTGATTCCTTCGAGGATAGCAGGCTCATAATGTTCAGTTTCAATCCGGTCGAACGGCACGGTTCCGTGCGGCGTATGGTATTGCCCGTAGAAAGGATTCTGGGCGTTTGTTATATTGCTCATAGTGCAAACTAGTATCAATGTTATTAATAATCTCTCCATAGAAGTACAAAGCTACTAAAATTGTCGCTTATTCGACGGATAACACGTTGCTTTTTAACAATATATAAAATGAAATGTATAAAAAAACCGCTACGGTTTCCCGCAGCGGTTTTCTATATGGTTCAAGCTTCTAATTAAGCGTTAACTGATGCCATGTGAGCGATCAAGTCAAGAACTTTGTTAGAGTAACCGATTTCGTTGTCATACCAAGATACAACTTTCACGAAAGTATCAGTCAAAGCGATACCAGCTTTAGCATCGAAGATAGAAGTACGAGTGTCACCCAAGAAGTCAGAAGAAACTACTGCATCTTCAGTGTAACCCAGGATACCTTTCAATTCGCCTTCAGAAGCTTCTTTCATAGCAGCGCAGATTTCAGCGTAAGTAGCCGGTTTAGCCAAGTTAACAGTCAAGTCAACTACAGATACGTCCAAAGTAGGAACACGCATAGACATACCAGTCAGTTTACCGTTCAAAGCCGGGATTACTTTACCTACAGCCTTAGCAGCACCAGTAGAAGAAGGGATGATGTTGCCAGAAGCAGCACGGCCACCTCTCCAGTCTTTCATAGAAGGACCGTCAACTGTTTTCTGAGTAGCAGTTGTAGAGTGAACTGTAGTCATCAAACCGTCAAGGATACCGAACTTGTCGTTCAATACTTTAGCGATAGGAGCCAGACAGTTAGTAGTACAAGAAGCGTTAGAAACGAACTGAGTACCTTTCACGTATGTTTTTTCGTTTACACCGCAAACGAACATCGGAGTGTCATCTTTAGAAGGAGCTGACATTACAACATATTTTGCACCAGCTTCGATATGAGCCTGAGCTTTGTCTTTGCTCAAGAACAAACCTGTAGATTCAACAACGTATTCAGCACCTACAGCATCCCATTTCAAGTCAGCCGGGTTTCTTTCTGCAGTGATGCGGATAGCCTGACCGTTAACGATCAATTTGCTGTTTTCAACATCTGCTTCGATAGTACCGTCGAATTGACCGTGCATTGTGTCATACTTCAGCATGTAAGCCAAGTAGTCAACCGGGCAAAGGTCATTGATACCTACGATTTGAATATCGTTTCTTTTCATTGCAGCGCGGAAAACGAAACGTCCGATACGTCCGAATCCATTAATACCTACTTTAATCATTTTGTTTAAACTTTTAAGGGTTTTATAATATTTGTTCAAATATCTCTC
>JBKVKY010000004.1:330571-690370 GCA_046986985.1 Bacteroides xylanisolvens
TAATCATTTTGTTTAAACTTTTAAGGGTTTTATAATATTTGTTCAAATATCTCTCTACCTCCGCACTTGTTTTATTTTCAAATGCGGTGCAAAATTACAAAAATGTTTTTATATTCGCGCATTAAATTCACATTAAATATTGAAAAAAGATGGGAAAGAGTACATTTTTACAGGACTTTAAGGCGTTTGCCATGAAAGGTAACGTCATAGACATGGCTGTCGGTGTTGTTATTGGTGGTGCGTTTGGAAAAATCGTATCATCATTGGTTGCTAATGTTATTATGCCTCCGATTGGTTTATTGGTTGGCGGTGTGAACTTTACGGATTTGAAATGGGTGATGAAAGCGGCAGAGATCGGTGCCGACGGTAAGGAGATAGCTCCGGCTGTAACATTGGATTATGGCCAGTTTCTGCAGGCCACCTTTGATTTTCTGATTATCGCTTTTGCTATATTTTTATTTATACGTTTGATTACGAAACTGACAACTAAAAAACAGGCAGAAGTAGCGGCTGCTCCTCCAACTCCTCCTGCGCCAACGAAAGAAGAAGTTTTGTTGACGGAGATACGTGATTTGCTGAAAGAAAAAAATAATTGATTCTAATTAAAATGAAGGAGATTTCAGGTGTAAACTTGTGAATCTCCTTTATTTTTCTCTTCATTATTAATATAGATTGCGTACTTTTTTCTACTTTTGCAACTCAATTTATTCAAAATCCAACCATTGATATGCAGGAAAAAATAATAATTCTTGATTTCGGTTCGCAGACAACACAGCTCATAGGTCGCCGTGTACGTGAATTGGATACGTATTGTGAAATCGTTCCTTATAACAAGTTTCCTAAAGAAGACCCGACTATTAAAGGAGTCATTCTCTCCGGAAGCCCTTTTTCGGTTTACGATAAAGATGCTTTCAAAGTAGATTTGAGTGAAATTCGTGGTAAATATCCGATATTGGGTATTTGTTATGGTGCACAGTATCTGTCATATACCAATGGCGGAAAAGTGGAACCGGCCGGAACGCGTGAGTATGGACGTGCTCATTTGGCTTCTTTCTGCAAAGGTAATGTACTGTTTAAAGGAGTGCGTGAGGAGTCGCAGGTGTGGATGAGTCATGGAGATACGATTACTGCTATTCCTGATAATTTCAAGAAAATAGCTTCAACAGATAAAGTAGAGATTGCTGCTTATCAGATAGAAGGGGAGCAGGTATGGGGTGTTCAGTTCCATCCGGAAGTATTCCATAGTGAAGACGGAACTCAAATCCTGAAGAACTTTGTGGTAGATGTTTGCGGCTGCAAGCAAGACTGGTCGCCGGCTTCTTTTATTGAGAGCACGGTTGCCGAACTGAAAGAACAGTTGGGTGATGATAAGGTTGTTCTCGGTTTGAGTGGTGGAGTCGATTCATCGGTTGCGGCAGTGCTGCTGAATAAAGCTATCGGCAAGAACTTGACTTGTATCTTTGTAGATCATGGTATGCTGCGTAAGAATGAGTTCAAGAATGTGATGAAAGACTACGAATGTCTTGGTTTGAATGTGATTGGCGTTGATGCCAGCGAAAAGTTCTTTACGGAACTGGCTGGTGTGGCCGAACCGGAAGCTAAACGTAAGATTATAGGTAAGGGTTTCATTGATGTGTTCGATGTAGAAGCTCATAAGATAAAAGACGTGAAATGGCTGGCTCAAGGTACAATCTATCCGGATTGCATCGAGTCATTGTCTATCACGGGTACAGTGATTAAGAGCCATCATAATGTAGGTGGACTTCCTGAAAAGATGAATCTGAAATTGTGTGAGCCACTTCGTTTGTTGTTTAAGGATGAAGTTCGTCGGGTAGGTCGTGAGTTGGGTATGCCGGAACATCTGATTACCCGCCATCCGTTCCCGGGACCGGGGCTGGCAGTGCGTATTCTGGGTGATATTACTCCTGAAAAAGTACGTATCCTGCAGGATGCTGACGATATTTTTATTCAGGGATTGCGTGACTGGGGATTGTATGATAAAGTATGGCAGGCAGGAGTTATCTTGTTGCCAGTACAGTCTGTAGGCGTGATGGGAGATGAACGTACGTACGAAAGAGCAGTTGCTTTACGTGCTGTGACATCTACAGATGCCATGACAGCCGACTGGGCGCATCTGCCTTATGAATTTATGGGTAAGGTATCGAATGATATTATTAATAAGGTGAAGGGAGTGAACCGTGTAACCTATGATATCAGTTCTAAACCACCAGCAACCATTGAGTGGGAATAATAACACTTTATAATCTAAAAATAGCCTCAATAGGAATTCCTGTTGAGGCTATTTTTATGATGAATAGGTCTTTTTATAATGAGCCAGTCCGTATCTATTCGCTTACCAGCTTCTGTGCATCCGGAATAAGAATCTCTTTCCGGCGTAATTCTAATAATCCTTTGTCTTGTAGCTCATTGAGTGCTTTTGAAGTATTCAGCCGGGTGTCATCTAAGTAGCGGGCAAGATCGTCCATCTTCATTTTGAATATCTTTTCTCCCTGAATCTTTTCACAATGCAACAGAAAAAAGCGAATGATTTTCTCTGTTAAATCCTGTGTCGGCTCTTCCCATAAGCGGGAGTAAAGATTTTGTGCCCGGTTACTTACGATATTCATATAGTTGAGCCGGAATATTTCATATTTGAACAGGTCGCTAAGTACAAATGCTTTGCTGATACTGACAGTATGCGCTTCTGTATGTGCCACATAAGCAGAAGTGTAATGGGTGTTCATGCCAAACAACGACTGTGGTTCCAGCAGGTAAGGTGCTTCCATCTGTTCAATGACGGTGTATATATTTTCTTTGGAATTTGTGACGATAGAAATCTCGCCTTTTAACAGGAAGCAGAGTTGTTTACACGGACTACCACTCTCAATGATAGTTTCTCCCACTTTATGCTTGATAAAGTGTAGCTTGACCTTATCCAGAATACTTGTGAAATCTTCATGACAAAGACCTTGAAATAAAGGCAATTGGAGCAAAGTGTCGAACATTGTTTCCATATGTTGTAATCTCTTGTTAATCGTACAAATTTACTCATAATACAACACGGCTGTCAATATCTGACCCTTCTTTTTGTTTTTTTTATTGTTTGAATGTATAAAAATAGAGTATATTTGCAGAAAAAAAGGAGGAAATTATGTTTGCAGGCTTCAATTGGCAACAGATGGTTAGTGCGTTTATCGTACTTTTTGCCGTGATAGACATTATCGGCTCTATACCTATTATAATTAACCTGAAAGAAAAGGGGAAAGATGTGAATGCAATGAAAGCTACCGTCATCTCTTTTGTTTTGCTGATCGGATTTTTCTATGCAGGAGATATGATGCTGAAACTCTTCCATGTAGATATCGAATCGTTTGCAGTTGCCGGTGCGTTTGTTATCTTCCTCATGTCTTTGGAGATGATTTTGGATATTGAGATTTTCAAAAATCAGGGTCCTATCAAAGAAGCTACTTTGGTGCCGCTTGTCTTTCCTTTGTTGGCAGGTGCCGGAGCTTTCACTACTTTGCTTTCTCTTCGGGCGGAATATGCCAGTGTTAATATCATTATAGCTTTAGTATTGAACATGATTTGGGTTTACTTTGTAGTGAGTATGACTGGTCGTGTAGAACGTTTCTTGGGAAAAGGTGGTATCTATATTATTCGTAAGTTTTTTGGTATCATCTTATTGGCTATTTCTGTAAGGTTGTTTACGGCCAATATAACGTTATTGATTGAAGCGTTGCATCGGTCTTGATTAATAATCTAATCTTTACTTGTTTTCTACTTGTTATTTTTGTATATTTGACGATTTTATTTATACTTTTCACTAGGGTGAGAAGAGCTTGTCATCGAGGTGAAAAGGGCTTCTCATTCGGGTGATAATGTCTCATCATTTTAGTGAGAGGTTACTGATGTTGGTAATAAACTACAAGGATGTTGGTGAGAAATGGTGAGGATGTCGGTGTCCTTATGAAGGAGAAACTAATATATAACCGTAAAGATGGCAGTACAATTTGAGTTTTATAAGAATCCTGGAACAGGAGAAGAAGGAGAGGAAGAGCAATATCATCCCCGAGTTGTTAACTTCAATTCTGTGAGTACTGAATATTTGGCAGCTGAAATTCATAGAGCTACAACGTTCGGTGAGGCAGAGGTTGAAGGCGTTCTGATGTCATTAAGTCATTTCATGAGCTCTCATCTTAAAAATGGTGAACGTGTACATTTGAAAGGGATAGGATATTTTCAGGTGACGTTGCAGACTACAGAACCGGTATATGATGTTAAGACACGTTCTGATAAAGTTTCTTTCAAAGCTATTCGTTTTCAGGCGGATAAAGAACTCAAAGGTGAATTATATGACATGCATATACAACGTTCGAAATGGAAGTGCCATTCGGCTGTCCTTTCAGAGGAAGAAATTGATCGGCGTTTGACGGAGTTTTTCACTACTCACCAAGTCTTGATTCGGCGTAATTTACAATCCATTTGCCAGTTTACTCAAATTATGGCATCGCGTCATATACAACGTTTGAAAGAACAAGGTAAAATAGAGAATATAGGAACTCGTTTTCAACCGATTTATGTGCCCAGATCCGGGTATTATGGAAAATAAACCATCCCTGATACTGGGTGGAGAGGCGTAAGTAGGGCCGGAAAATCATGATAGGGGGGCTGGATATGGGTATATTGGATGTAGATAAATATTTAATATGTGTCTTTGCATTACTTGAACGTCTCCTGTCATAGTTGCAGATAGATGGGAATTTCTTGTTTGTCATGAAAAGACCTCTGTTATTAAGTTAACCTTATTGTATATAAGTAAAAAGAAAAAATCACGGAACAATGAAACAAAAACGATATTTGTTGATCAGCCTTCTCATTTTCTGCTTGTTTGTAACATTGCAATGGGGCTATGCAAATACTACTATATTGTCCAATTATCGTTATGGACTTACCTTCAAAGCACATACTGTTAATCAGGATCAAAGAACAAGTCTTGATCTGACTCCGGATAGAAGTCTGCATCTGGGTAATAAGTTCTCGCTTAGTTTTGACATTAAGTTGAGAGAGGAATTGCATACTTATGGATATGTGTTTAGAATAATCTCCGACGATACTTCTTCTTGCTTGGATTTTATATCTTATCAACTACGATCCAAATTCAATTTTATATTGAACAAAGGTAGTTCGATTGTTGAGAATGTGGATTTTATAGACAGTACTCAAATAGTAAAGGATGAGTGGATTAAGATAAGGCTTGATTTCACAGAACAGGGGATTAAGATTTCGGTGAATGAGGCTACTCAAATGATGCGTCATTCTTTTAAAGACTTTAACAGTCTAAGTTTCTTATTTGGAAGCAATAGGCATCCAAAGTATTATACGACCGATGTTCCTCCCGTTAGTTTGCGTAACATTGAATTGTATAATCAGGATGGTAGAATAATACGATGCTGGAAGCTGGCCTTGCATAACAGAAAAGGAGAAACAATGGATGAAGTAGAGGCTCAACGTGCAATTGTTCAAAATGGCATTTGGGAAATAGATAGACATTATAACTGGCAGAAAGAGAAATCCCTGAAATTTGATAGTAAGAAGTTTCAATGTCAAAATCTTCAATTAGCTTATGATAGTATAGGTGGTAGGATATTTATGGTACTAAAAGAGAAGGTATTGGTCTACCATGTCGATAATAAACAGGTAGATACTCTATCAGTTGAAAAAGGAGAACCTTATTTTGGAGTATCCAGACAGGTTATTTATTCTGCTGCTACTGACGAGTTGATTTCCTATTCTACTGAACATCCTCTTTTAAGCAAATATAATTTTGCCACGCATGAATGGTCGATTCCTTCTACGTGGGAAGTGGACTCCAGACAGCATCATAATCGTATGATAGATCCGGAAACCAATCATTTGATCCTTTTTGGAGGATATGGACGCCATACTTATAATGCAGATTTTGTGGAAAAAGGTTTGAATGACGGAGATCAATGGCAAATTATTTCTTTGGATTCCTGTATCACTCCTCGGTATTTAAGTGCTATGAGCATTGAGGATAAAGACCACATTCTTATAATGGGCGGGTATGGAAGCCGTTCAGGAAAGCAGGAAGAGTCTCCACAGAATTACTATGATCTTTATCGGTTGAATATCCGGGATAAATCATGTTCTAAAGTGTGGTCTTTTTTTAATGAAGGCGAGCATTTTACGTTTAGTAATTCAATGATAATAGATACTGTCGCTGATAAGTTGTATGCTTTGGTTTATAATAATGATCGTTTCCATACCAATCTCAACTTGTGCAGTTTTGATATTTGTACCTCAAATCCACAATCCAAAATAGTAAGTGATTCTATCGAATATAATTTTCTGGATATTAAGTCTTATTGTGATTTATTTCTTTATCAAGACCAGATGTTGTATGCTTTTGTTGTTCAGGAGAAGATACCGGGTGAGGCAGTTTTAGATGTATATTCTTTAGTATATCCTCCTTTATCGTCAGATGAGATTTATATGGAAAAGAACAAAGATTGTCATTTTTCTACATGGGTTATCTATGGAAGCATTTTAATATGTCTGGTATTCTTCTTCTTCGTTATTGTATATGTCTACAAGAAAAAGAAAAGTAAAACAACTGGAGTTTCGATGACTATTTCCAAAGTGGAATATGGAGAACAAGAGATTGCTAAGCCATCTAACAGAAAAATATCTGCAATTTTACTTCTTGGTGGTTTTCAGGTCTTTGATAAACAAGGGAATAATATAACGGGTGAATTTACGCCTACTCTTAAATTACTTTTTCTTTTCCTATTGCTAAACTCCATCAAAGGTGGAAAGGGAACAACTTCACAAAGATTGGAAGAGACTTTTTGGTTTGATATGAGTAAAACGAGTGCAGCCAACAACCGTAGGGTTAATATCCGTAAACTTCGGCTAATTCTTGAGACGGTCGGGGAAGTACAGATTGTTAATAAAAATGATTATTGGTATATTGATATGGGTAAAGATACCCTATGTGATTATCATCAGGTATGCCAGATCTTAAATGCTTTTGAATTCTATAATTCTTCTAATAAAGAAATGATTGTCAACTTTGTAGAGTTGGCATCTTTGGGGGTGTTGCTGCCTAATGTAAGTACGGAATGGGTGGATGAATATAAATCGGAGTATTCTCATAACGTTATAGAACTACTTCTTTCTATCAGTGTTCGTGAAGAGATTGGGAAAGACAACAAACTATTGCTGAAAATAGCGGATATTATACTGATGCATGACTGTACGGATGAAGATGCTATTCGTATAAAGTGCAGGGCGTTATTTCTGTCTGGACAAAAAGGACTTGCTAAACAATGTTTTGATAAGTATTGTGCTGATTATAACCGTTTATTGAATACTTCTCCCGAATTTACATACGATGATGTGATTTGTGAGAGCTGATAGGTGGAATTTATTTTTTGAATGAAATAAATTTTGCATTAAAAGTGCATTAATGATTTCCCGGAAGTGGCTTTATTGCTTTCGGGTTCTTTTATTTTCTTCATAAGAGGGCAAAATATTTCTATTTTTTTCTCTTTGTTTATCAGGTACTTATATGGAATGTGATAAGAAAAATCATATTATTAATATGAAATTAATGTTGTGATAATGCCTCTCATATACTTTCGCAGTACCAATTAATCGCAAATCTATCGAGTTATGAAGTGTACTGATACCTCTTGAGTAGGTTCATGATTCATAGTGATCTATAATAGATGATTGATTGAACAATATATCAACTTAATTTATAATTTATGAAAGCACGCATTTGCAAAGAGAAGCACTGGAATGTGCATTTAAGGTTCTTTCTTGTGATGATGGGAGACTTACTGTTCTCAGTTTCTGTTCTTGCCCAAAGTAACCTGATAACGGGTAAAGTTATAGACAACGCCAGCGAACCGATTATTGGAGCCAGTATTCAATCTTCTGTGGTCGGGAAGGGAACTATCTCTAATATGAATGGAGATTTTTCCATTGAGGTTCCTGTCGGGACGGAATTAACTATTAGTTTTCTTGGTTACCGCACTCAAAAAATAAAAGTGTCTGATATGCGGTCTTTAGTTATCAAATTGCTGGAAGATACACAGGCGTTGGATGAAGTGGTAGTGGTAGGTTATGGAGTTCAGAAAAAAGAGAGTTTGACGGGTGCTATTTCTAATATTAAAAATGATGAGATTATTAAAACGAAAGCTACCAGTCTGGCACAATCACTTGAAGGGAAAGTCTCGGGATTGAAGATACGGCAGAATGACGGTGAACCGGGACAATTTCGTTCCGATATCAATATCCGTGGTTTGGGTACTCCGCTTTTCATTATTGATGGGATTGTCAGAGATGGGGCTAATGAGTTTCAGCGTCTTAATCCGGATGATATAGAAAGCATTTCTTTCCTGAAAGATGGTACTGCAGCTATTTATGGTATGAATTCGGCTAATGGAGCCATTGTTGTAACAACAAAAAAAGGATATAAAGGAAAAGCGAAAATATCCTTGTCGGCTAATTGGGGATGGTCTAAACCGACTAATATTCCTAGGATGGCAAACGCAGCTCAATATATGGAGCTTAGAAATGATGCTGCAATATTAGGAGAAGGTAATCCATTGGTTACAAAAGAAGAACTGGAATTATGGAAGACGGGTGCTTCTGGATATGCCAGTACTGATTTATACGATCATGTGATTAAGAATAGTTCTATTCAACAGCAATATACTTTGTCCTTGCAAGGAGGTTCGGATATTGTCTCATACTTTGGTAGTTTTAGCTATGCATCTGATGAAGGGTTGTTGAAATCCGGTGATTTGGGATATGAGAAATTTACTTTTCGTTCGAATACTGATATAAAAATAGCTAAAGGATTGACCGCAGGAGTTAATTTGGCAGGTAGATATGATAAGACCAGCCAGCCATGGAACTCTTTCTATGAGATCTTCAAGCAGACCCGTGTGAATGTGCCGACTGTGCCTGCGTATGCCAATAACAATCCGGACTATTTGGCAACTCAAAGTATGGGAATTAATCCCATTGCTTTGGCGGATGCGGATATGACAGGTTATCATTATTATTATAATAAAAACTTTCAATCGACATTCACTTTAAAATATGAAGTACCGTTTGTGCAGGGATTATCTATACAAGGGCAATTAGGCTATGATTATAATCACAATAAACATAAAGGATTGAGAAAGAAGTTTTCTACTTATACATACGCTATCGAAACGGATGAATATATAGAGAATGAATACAATAATCCTTCTATGATACAAGTGAATAATAACGAAGCGAGCAGGCTTGACATGCAAGCACAAATCAGTTACAATAGGTTGTTTAATGATACACATAATGTAAGTGCTACATTGGTTTATGAAAGGAGACAGGAAAAAAGCGATTGGTCGAATATAGAACGTAAGTTTGATTTATTGACTTATGATGAAGTAGATTATGCCGGATTGAAAGATGCTGTTTCAGGGGGGATGTCCAACGAACAGGCTTTTATCTCGTATGTCGGTCGGTTTAACTATGATTACAAAGGAAGGTATTTATTAGAATTAGGATTCAGAAATGATGGTTCTTACCGCTATGCTCCTGGTAGCAGATGGGCTTTTTTCCCTATGGGGTCTATTGGTTGGCGTTTGTCGGAAGAGAAGTTTTTGAAGGAAAAGTTGGGCTTTCTTGATAATCTGAAGATCAGGGCTTCATACGGGGAGTCCGGACAGGATGCAGGTGATCCGTTCCAATATGTGTCGGGGTATAATCTTAATGTTGGTATTTATGAATTTAATGACGGAACTACCACTTCGGGCATTTCTGCTCCCTCTATTACGAATACGAATTTAACTTGGTATAAAGCTAAGTTACTTGATATAGGATTCGATCTTTCTATATTCAAAGGATTATTCTCTTTGGAGTTCGACTTATACCAAAGAAAAAGAAGCGGATTGTTAGCTACAAGAGTGGTGGCATTACCTAATACATTTGGTTCGCAACTGCCACAGGAAAATTTGAATAGTGATTTGACGAGGGGTATTGACATAACGCTCGGGCATACTAATAAGATCAGAAATTTTTCTTATAGCGTCAAAGCGAATATGAACTTAGCCCGCACCCGGATGGAGCATGTAGAAAGAGGACCTTTCACCAGTAGCATGGATCGTTGGAGAAATCAGTCTTCCGGACGTTGGAATGATTTCACATGGGGGTATCAAACTAATGGGCAATTCCAGACTACAGAGGAAATAAAATATGCTCCTGTTCAGGATGGAGAGTTGGGAAATAGCAAGGAACTGCCGGGGGATTACCGTTATGTAGATGCTAATGGTGACGGTATTATCGATGATAATGATAGAATGCCTCTCTTTTGGTCAGGTACTCCACTGATTCATTATGGCTTTAATTTGGAGGCTTCTTGGAAAAATTTCGATATCTACGCTTTGCTTCAGGGAGCGGGAATGTATACTGTCCAGTTTTCAGAGGTTTATGCCGAGGTACTGTGGTCAAAAGGAGCGAATACTCCAGCCTATTTCTATGACAGATGGCGCAAAGAAGACCCTTACAATCCGAATAGTAAATGGGTTGCCGGGAAATGGCCTGCTACCCGTTTAATACAGGATACTGGAGCTATGTATAAAGAGAGTAATATCTGGCGTCGTGATGCTTCTTATTTAAGACTCAAAACTTTGGAACTGGGTTATACATTGCCAGACAGTATTTTGAGAAAGAGTGGTATTAGTAATATACGATTCTATATTAATGGCTATAATCTTTTAACCTTCTGTGATTCTTTTGTGAAAGCGTTTGATCCGGAAAAGGTGGAAGGCTCTTATAGTGCTGGAATGAATTATCCTCTGACTAAAAGTTTTAATATTGGTTTTACTGCTAATTTCTGATAGATTATGAAATATAAGATTATACTATTGCTGAATATGGCTCTTCTTTTTGCAGGATGTACGGATATTCTGGATATAGAGCCTAATAATAAGGTGGTTGCAGACAAAGTCCTGACTACTGAAGAGGGGATTGCGATGCACATGGCAAATCTTTACGGCCGTCTTCCTATCGAGGACTTCTCTTATGCGATTGATAAGGGCTTTAATTTGGGAATTGGGAATACTGATCCGAATAATGGTGGACGGGCTGCTGCTATGTACTGTGACGAAGCGATGCATTCTGAATTCGACGAATGGGGAAGTGAAGGATTTAATTTTTGGGAAAGATATACGGATGATAAAGGTTTGTATAATGCTTCTGTTGGTATTTACACATTGATAAGGGATATTAATAACCTGTTGGAAACGATTCCTACGTTGAATACTTCCAATAATAAAAAAACATTATTGGAGGGTGAAGCTGCTTTTCTACGTGCATATACATATTTTGCTTTGGCAAAGCGGTATGGTGGAGTTTCGATTATCAAGAAAGTTCAGGTGTATAATGGAGATGTAGAAGAATTGAAAGTGCCCCGCAGCACAGAAAAGGATACATGGGATTTTATCTTGAGCGATTGTGATGACGCTATCCGGAAACTAAGTGAGTCTTCAGAAGATACTCGTCGTGCTAATAAATGGATTGCATTGGCACTGAAGTCTCGGGCAGCTTTATATGCAGCTTCGATTGCCAAATATACTCATGAGCCTTATGTGGGTCTGTCGGGGCCGGCTGTAGAACAGAAACTTGTGGGTATTGATGCTTCGGAAGCAGATCGTTATTATGAAATCTGTATGCAGTCGTCTGATGAAATAATGAAGAGTGGGTTGTATGGTTTATATGGTGCAGAGCCTCAAAGCAGAGACGAAGCTATCGTAAATTATAAAAAACTGTTTGAGGATCCAAACAGTGTATTGAATGGAACGAAGGAACCTATTTTTATTAAAGGATATACATCTGGTACCCAACTTGCACACAATTATGATATTTGGTATCGTCCTAATCAGGTAGCAAACGGCTGGCCGCATCCGGGACGTATGAATCCTTCGTTAGATCTGGCCGATATTTATGAAGATTATACGGATGACGGGCAAGGATTAAGTAAGCCTATCCGTACTCGTGTGGATAATAATGAAATTTTTTCTGGTTTTGACAGAAATGCTAACTATTATTCTTATCCAATGGATGCTCCTTATGAAATATTCAATGATAAGGATATTCGTATGTGGGCTACTATGATTCTTCCGGGTACGCAATGGAAAGGACAGAAAATCATTATTCAGGGAGGATTTATTCGTCCCGATGGAAGTTATGTGTTCAGAACAGATGCCAGTACTCAGGGGAAAGATGGAAAGACCTACTATTCGTTTGGTGCGCAGGATCAGAAAATGTATTCGGGATTTAGTTCTGTTGGTGGTAACTACACCCGTTCTGGTTTTCTTCTTCGCAAATTCTTGCAGGAAAGTAAAGACGTGACTTCTGAGTGGAATAAGGGATTTACAGACTGGATCGAATTTCGTTATGCTGAGATTCTGATGAATTATGCGGAAGCATCCATAGAACATTCGTCTGCAACGGGTGAACAGCTGAAAAAAGGAAAAAAAGCGCTTAATGCTGTTAGAAAGCGAGCTGCACACAAAGACGAAATTCCATTAACAATAGAGAATGTACGTAAAGAGCGTTTTGTTGAATTTGCTTTTGAGAATAGACGCAGATGGGATCTGATTCGTTGGAGGATATTTCATAAGGAATATGAGAACCGAATAAAGAAGTCCTTAGTTCCGTTCCTCGATTTAAGAGGAGAAACTCCTAAATACATCTTTGTACGCATGGATGCTCCTGGAGTGAACAAACATTCGTTTGATTATTCCTGGTACTATCAGGATATTCCTGGTACCGGTAGCAACGGACTTGTTCAGAATCCTTGATATATCAAAACTTTACTTTAAAGACAGAAAATATGAAAGCAACTTTTTATTTATTGACAATAATATTCTTTTCCATATGTTTTGTAGCATGTGAAAAGGACAATCTGGATATAGCCCCAAATGCTACATTCGGTGGGGAAATCCGGGATATGGAGACAGGTGAGTTGGTGGAGCAAGAGATAATCAGAGGTTCGCAGATTTATTTTATTGAACTCGGATGGGACAATCCTCCTGTTCAGGCAATGGCTGTTAAAAATGACGGAACATTCCAAAATAATCTCATGTTTGCGGGCGATTACAAAATAATTCTGAATAAGGGGAATTATATTCCTCAAGATACGATTGATTTTAGAATTAATAAAGGAAAGAATTATAAGGTGTTTGAGGTTCTGCCTTACATACGTATCGTGAATCCTGATATTAGATATAAAGGTAATAAAGTAGTAGCAAAATTCAGTTTACAGCAATATACGGTAGATCCGGTAAAGACAATCGCTCTATTTGCACATACAGAGTCCCATGTAAGTAGTAATATCCAGACAGCTAAAGTGAGTAGTGAAATAAATACTGCTGTATCACCTTTGACGGAGTACGAATTGAGCATGGATTTGAGCCAGACTACTGGAATTGAACGGGAACATAGTTATTTTTTCAGAATCGGAGCATTGAGCAGTACGTCGGAAGCTAAATATAATTATTCTCCTGCAGTAGAAATCGACTTATAAAGGAATAGGACATTTATGAAAAGAAAAATACAAGATTGCCTTGCATACAGACTGTTTTTGTTGTTACCGCTTTTCTCGTTTGGAGGATGTGTGGAGATAAAAGCTCCTGTTGATTACGTAAATCCATATATGGGAAATATTAGTCACTTGTTGGTACCGACTTATCCGACTGTCCATTTACCTAACAGTATGTTACGAATATATCCTCAAAGGGAGGATTATACAAGTAATAAATTGAAGGGATTACCTGTGATAGTGACAAGTCATAGAGGAAATTCGGCCTTCTCTATCAATCCGTTCAATAGCTTTTGTGATAGTTTAGAGAAGGGTAGTAGGTCTTCTTTTATATTGTATAATTACGATAATGAAAAGATCAAGCCTTATTATTACAGTGTTTTTTTGAGTGACTATGATATAGAGGTAAAATATGTCCCTTCTCATCAGTCGGCTTTATATCAATTAGATTTCCGGGCAGGGCAACCTGGGCTTTTGATCGGGGCGACAAATGGAGAGTTGCATGTAGAGAAAAACAAAGTTTTTGGTTATCAGCAAATCGGTTCCTATGAGACAAGAGTGTATCTTTATCTGGAAACGGACGTGGTTCCTTTACAAACGGAAGAAGGAAATACTGTCGTAATGAAATTTCCAGAGAATGATAAAAGGATTAATCTTCGTTATGGAATCTCTTTTATAAGTGTAGATCAGGCGAAAAAAAATATGGAACGCGAAGTGGCTGGAAAGGATTTGGAAACTCTTACACGAACAGGTAGAACTATTTGGAATGATGCTCTTGGAAAGATTCAGGTAAAGGGAAACTGTGAGGATAGTAAGACTATATTCTATACTTCTTTATACAGAACATATGAACGAATGGTTTGTCTTTCTGAAGATGGACAGTATTATAGTGCTTTTGACAATCAGGTTCATCAGGATAGCGGTGTTCCTTTTTATACTGATGATTGGATCTGGGATACGTATAGAGCTACCCATCCATTGAGAATATTACTGGAACCGGAACGCGAGAAATATATGATTCAGTCTTTTATCCGGATGGCTGGTCAGATGAAACATTTTTGGATGCCTACTTTTCCGGAGATAACAGGTGATAGCCGACGGATGAATTCAAATCATGGGGTGGCTACTGTACTTGACGCTTATGTAAAAGGAATTACGGATTTCGATTTAAAGGAAGCATATCGTGCTTGTAGAAATGCTATCACTGAAAAGACATTAGCACCGTGGTCGGATATGGAAGCCGGAAAGCTAGATTCTTTTTATGTGTCAAACGGATATTTTCCGGCGTTAGCTTCTGGTGAAGAGGAAGTTGTTTCCGAAGTACATAGTTTTGAGAAAAGGCAAGCTGTTGCTGTGACATTAGGTACAGTGTACGATGAATGGTGTCTGGCACAAATAGCCAGACTGCTGGATAATAAAGAGGATTACAATTACTTTTTGCAAAGAAGTTTGAACTATCATCAATTGTTTAATGCAGAAACAAAATTTTTTCATCCTAAAGATAGTGAAGGAAATTTTATCACTCCGTTTGATTATCGTTATTCCGGTGGAATGGGTGGAAGGGATTATTATGGCGAAAATAATGGATGGGTTTATCGTTGGGATGTCCCCCATAATGTAGCGGATCTTATCAAACTGATGGGAGGGAAAGAGGCGTTTGTTGATGAGCTGGAAAAGATGTTTGATACTCCTTTAGGAAAAAGCAAGTATGAATTTTTCTCGCGTTTTCCTGATCATACAGGTAATGTCGGACAGTTTTCTATGGCAAATGAACCTTGTTTACATATTCCTTACTTATATAACTATGCCAATAAACCCTGGATGACCCAGAAAAAGATTAGGGCATTACTGGAGGAATGGTTTAGAAATGATTTGATGGGAATGCCGGGAGATGAGGATGGTGGTGGCATGAGTGCATTTATTGTCTTCTCGCAGCTGGGTTTTTATCCGGTTACGCCAGGATTACCTATATATGTCATTGGAAGTCCGGTGTTTGAACGGGCAAAAATTCAGTTGAGTGATGACAAAACCTTTGAAGTATATTGCCATAATTATTCGCCGAAACATAAATACATTCAATCGGTTAAGCTGGATGGAGTGGAATGGGATAAATCTTGGTTTAGTCATGAGGAACTGATGAAGGGAAATAAATTAGAAGTAACGATGGGGGCCTATCCCAATAAGGAGTGGGCGTCTCAAGACCAGTCTGTCCCCCCTTCATTTGAAATGAGAAAATAAAGAATATGAATAATTAAAATTAAATCAATTATGATGCAGAGACTCTTTTTTATGATGATTTTTTTCTTGTCACTTTCATTGGAAAGTTGTAGCAAAGAAGATGATAATAATCCTTCTAATTCGGAGAATAACGGAGGAAATAATAATTTAGGTACAGAGTTGGATTATGATACTTTCTGCTTTTATTATGATTGGTATGGAAGTGAGGCTATTGACGGTCAATATAGACATTGGGCCCATGCTATAGCACCCGATCCTAATGGTGGATCCGGTCAGAATCCGGGGACCATTCCGGGTACACAGGAGAGTATAGCCAGTAATTTTTATCCTCAATTAGGAAGATATAGTAGTAGTGATCCTAATATTTTGACCAAACATATGGATATGTTTGTTATGGCGCGTACCGGAGTGCTGGCACTTACCTGGTGGAATGAACAGGATGAGACTGAAGCCAAGAGAATCGGTCTTATACTGGATGCAGCAGATAAGAAAAAAATAAAAGTATGTTTTCACTTGGAGCCATATCCCAGCAGAAATGTGCAGAATCTCCGGGAGAACATAGTTAAATTGATAACGAGGTATGGAAATCACCCGGCCTTCTACAGAAAGGATGGCAAACCTTTGTTTTTTATTTATGACTCTTATTTAATCGAACCTAGTGAATGGGAAAAGTTATTAAGTCCTGGTGGTTCCATTACAATCAGAAATACAGCCTATGATGCTTTGATGATTGGATTATGGACTTCTAGTCCGACAGTGCAACGGCCTTTTATTTTGAATGCTCATTTTGATGGTTTCTATACATATTTTGCAGCTACCGGGTTCACGTATGGTTCTACCCCGACTAATTGGGTAAGTATGCAAAAATGGGCAAAGGAAAATGGTAAGATATTTATTCCAAGTGTGGGTCCCGGATATATAGACACACGTATACGTCCTTGGAATGGTTCGGTAATCCGGACTAGAACGGATGGGCAGTATTATGACGCTATGTATCGAAAGGCCATTGAAGCTGGGGTTTCGGCTATTTCTATTACCTCCTTTAATGAATGGCATGAAGGGAGCCAGATAGAACCGGCTGTGCCTTACACAAGTTCCGAGTTTACTTATTTGGATTATGAGAACCGTGAACCTGATTATTATCTCACCCGCACTGCGTACTGGGTTGGGAAATTTAGAGAAAGCAAACAGTAATCATATTTATTAATAAAAAATAAACCATGAAAAAAGTCACAAAAGTAAAGATGTTGTTAATAATGCTATGTGCATTGTTTATATCAGTATGTTCTATTTCTTGTTCTGATGACGACGATAATGTGCTAAAGGTAGACACAGTAGCTTTTATAAGCCAACTGACTGATTATCAAAATCAGCTGGAAACATTGAGGGATGGATCGCAGTATGGAAATAAGACGGGAATGTATCCGGAAGAGAGCAGGGATATACTTGAACTGGTATTAATCCAGATAAAAAAGAGCATCCGGCAAATTGAAAACGGAGAAGAGACTAATCCTTCACAGGAGAAAGTGGATGAATTGATTCAGGCTGCTAAAAAAGCGATGGAGGATTTTAAAGCAACTGTGATTATAGAATATGTTTCTGTAGCTGCAGAATTGTATGTAGACGGACAAAATGACGGGTATATTGATTTTGGAGCAAGTGAGAACTATTCCAAGTTTGGTAATACTGGTGAACAAGTTTTCACTGTTGAGTTGTGGGTGAAGTTGAAATATACTTCCGGTTTTGGTAGTGTGGTGGATGTCTTTATCGAAGATGGTACCGGACATTATAGAAAAGGATGGGTAATTAATAACTTTGATAATAAGAGACTACGTATGTCGTTGGGAATGGATAATTGGGGATTGTTGGAACCTGGCATTGATTTCAGTACGACAGAGAAATGGGTTCATTTTGCAGCAGTTATTAACGAGAAAGGAGTTGATGAAGATGTTAATTCAGAAGGAAAACCTATTGTTGTAAAAGTGTATATGAATGGCGAATTGAAGGATCAGGCGACAGGGCTTGATGGTAATCCTTATAATCCGAATGATTTGGGAACATCTATGATTGCTTTTAGACATATGGGGGGGAATCTTGGTATGACAAATGACTGGAAACTATCTGGATATATCAAACATTTCCATCTTTGGAAATCTGCCAAGTCACAGGGAGAAATTAAAAAGCTGATGAATGAGGAAATTAGGGTTACAGGACAGGAAGATGATTTAGTTTGTGGATGGGAGTTTGATGCAACAGTGGAGGATGATACTAATATACCTGATTTGACAGGCAAATATTCTGCTAAGTTGCTTGGAGAGTATAAGTGGATTCCTTTGGAATAAAAGATTCTTTATCTGCTTCCTTTGGTAGGGCAGAAGCTTTTTGAGGCTGTCAGAAGTTTGGATTTACTATGTTTGGGATATTTTGTCTCTAATCAATCAGATAGTAAAACAGGCTTTTGACAGCTTTACTTTTATTTGATAAATTAAATGTGGTCTGTTTACTCTGCTATTTCAGCCCTTTAAGGGCTTTTTCCCTTCTCTTCTTCATTATTTTCCTCTTCCGTTTCATCTGCAAAAGGTTCCGGCCGTTGCGGTCCGTGATTTACGAAAACGAAAGCGCAGAGCGTTCCCATAATTCCTCCGCTAAGATGTCCTTCCCACGACATATTGGTAGGGGAGAAATAAGGAAACATATGCCATATAATTCCTCCATATAAAAAGGTGACAAGTAAAGAGATGGCAATGAGTGGAACATATTTGCGGAGAATACCACTGAAAAAGAGAAAGAAGGCAAAGCCATAGATCAGTCCGCTGGCACCGATGTGCCATCCCGGTTTTCCGATCAGGAAAGTAAGTAGTCCGCTTCCGAGCCAAATGAGAATAAAAATTTTACCGGCTATTCCCCGGTAAAAGTAAAAAAGACACCATGACAAGAAGAATAAAGGGATTGTATTTGCTAATAGATGACTGAACCCGCTGTGTATCAGCGGATGGGTTAAAATGCCGGTCAGTCCCCGTTTCTCCATAGGATATACCCCCAAGCGAGAGAAGTCCCAGTCCATCCCGACTTCCATAATCTTGAGTATATAGAGAATAAAAATAAGGAACAAAGGCTTTGCTGCAGCCAGCATGATACGCTGAATATCTTGCTTCATGACATTCTTTTCTTTAGATATTTTACGCAATACTACGAATATTTGCACAAAATCTGAAAATAAAAAGCCTTTTTATTTTTGTTTTTATCTATAATTTGTACATTTGGGCGTTATACCTATTGTATATGCTGCTACAGCCAATATATACGGTATGTAACAATAAATAGATATACGATATAATGACCAATAATTAACCTTTAATAATGCACAACTATGAGTTATTTACGATTTGACAAGACCCTCATGACGAATCTGGAAGAATCTCTTCAGAGAGAAATCCTCCGGACGAACAAAGCAGGAGCTTATCATTGTACGACGATTGTTGATTGTAACACACGCAAATATCACGGCCTGTTGGTAATTCCAGTTCCCAATCTCGACGATGAAAATCATGTGCTGCTATCTTCTCTTGATGAAACGGTAATTCAACACGGTGCGGAGTTTAACTTGGGGTTGCACAAATATCAGGGAAACAACTTTAGTCCTAACGGACACAAGTATATCCGTGAGTTTGACTGTGAGCATATCCCGGCAACAACTTACCGTGTCGGAGGTGTAATCCTCCGCAAAGAAAAAATCTTTGTACATCATGAAAATAGAATCCTGATTCGTTATACTTTACTTGATGCGCACTCGGCTACAACCCTGCGCTTCCGGCCGTTCCTTGCTTTCAGAAGTGTACGTGAGTACACTCACGAAAACCCACAGGCAAGTCGCGAGTATCAACTGGTGGAAAATGGTATTAAAACCTGTATGTATCCCGGTTATCCGGAACTTTATATGCAGTTGAATAAAAAGTGTGAATTTCATTTCATGCCCGACTGGTATCGGGGGATTGAATACCCGAAAGAACAGGAACGTGGGTATGACTTCAATGAAGACCTTTATGTTCCCGGCTATTTCGAAGTGGATATAAAGAAAGGAGAGAGTATTGTATTCTCTGCCGGAACTTCAGAAGTAACTCCTCGTAGACTGAAACAAACATTTGAGGCTGAAGTAGCTGATCGTACCCCACGTGATAGCTTTTACCACTGTCTGAAAAATTCCGCTCATCAGTTCCATAACCAACAGGAAGATGAACATTATATTCTTGCCGGTTATCCGTGGTTTAAATGCCGTGCTCGTGATATGTTTATCGCCTTGCCTGGACTGACGCTTGCGCTTGATGAGATCGACCAGTTTGAGGATGTGATGAAAACGGCGGAAAAGGCGATTCGTAATTTTATTAATGAAGAACCTGTTGGATACAAGATTTATGAAATGGAGCATCCTGACGTTTTGCTTTGGGCTGTCTGGGCTATGCAGCAATATGCCAAAGAGACTTCCCGCGAACAATGCCGTCAGAAATATGGAGAGCTTCTGAAAGATATTATGGAGTTTATCCGTCAGCGAAGACATGAGAATCTTTTCTTGCATGATAATGGATTACTTTTTGCCAATGGTACGGACAAAGCGATTACATGGATGAATTCTACTGTGAACGGCCATCCGGTGATTCCTCGTACTGGATATATTGTTGAATTTAATGCCTTATGGTATAATGCGTTGCGTTTCATCGCTGATCTGGTGCGTGAAGGTGGTGATGTGTACTTGGCAGATGAACTTGATGCACAGGCAGAAGTGACAGGAAAATCTTTTGTCGAGGTATTCCGTAATGAATATGGTTATTTGCTTGATTACGTAGATGGTAATATGATGGACTGGAGTGTACGTCCTAATATGATATTTACCGTAGCGTTTGATTATTCTCCTTTGGATCGTGCGCAAAAGAAACAGGTGCTCGATATTGTGACCAAAGAGCTGCTCACTCCGAAAGGAATTCGTTCGTTGAGTCCGAAGAGCGGTGGATATAATCCGAACTATGTAGGTCCGCAGATACAACGGGATTATGCTTATCATCAGGGTACTGCTTGGCCTTGGTTGATGGGATTCTATCTGGAAGCTTATCTTCGAATTTATAAGATGAGCGGGTTGTCATTCGTTGAACGTCAGCTGATTAGTTATGATGATGAGATGACAAGCCACTGTGTTGGTTCCATTCCCGAATTGTTTGATGGGAACCCGCCTTTCAAAGGACGTGGCGCAGTATCGTTTGCGATGAATGTAGCAGAAATACTGCGTGTCTTAAAGCTACTGTCTAAGTATTATTAAAAAAGGAGGAACGAAGATGAAAGTTTTAATGTTTGGATGGGAATTCCCTCCCAAAATATATGGTGGTCTTGCGGTTGCTTCTTATGGAATAACTAAAGGATTGAGTCTGCAAGGTGATATGGAGACGATTTTCTGTATGCCTAAACCTAGCGGCGAAGAAGAGAAGTTCTTGAAAATAATCGGTATGAATCAAGTACCCATCGTGTGGCGTGATGTCCACTATGACTACTTGAAATCACGTTTGTTGGAAATGACACCGGAAGAATATTACTCCTTCCGCGATCATATCTATGCTGATTTTTCTTATATGCATGTGAATGATTTGGGATGTATGGAATTTGCAGGTGGTTATCCCGGGAACTTGCACGAAGAAATTAATAATTTCTCGATCATTGCCGGAGTCGTAGCCCGTCAGCAGGAGTTTGATATCATTCATGCGCATGACTGGCTGACTTACCCTGCCGGAGTACATGCCAAAATGGTTAGCGGAAAGCCGCTTTGCATCCATGTGCATGCTACGGATTTTGACCGTTCTCGTGGCAAAGTCAATCCTACTGTTTATTCGATTGAGAAGAATGGTATGGATCATGCCGATTGTATCATGTGCGTATCCGAGCTTACTCGTCGCACTGTTATTAACGAGTATCATCAGGACCCCAGAAAGGTATTTGCAATGCATAATGCTGTTTATCCATTGTCGCAGGAACTGCTGGATATTCCGCGTCCCGATCACTCAAAAGAAAAGGTGGTCACTTTCCTCGGACGTATTACGATGCAGAAAGGACCGGAATATTTTGTAGAAGCTGCTGCGCTTGTATTGCAGCGTACTCGTAATATTCGTTTTGTAATGGCGGGGTCGGGCGATATGTTGAATGCCATGATTAACCTGGTGGCCGAACGTGGTATTGCCGATCGATTCCACTTCCCGGGCTTCATGAAAGGTAGACAGGTATATGAGGTTTATAAGAACAGTGATGTATTTGTCATGCCGTCTGTCTCTGAACCTTTCGGTATCGCTCCGCTGGAAGCTATGCAGTGTGGAACACCTTCCATCATTTCTAAGCAATCTGGATGTGGCGAGATTCTTGATAAGGTGATAAAAACTGACTATTGGGATATTCATGCGATGGCTGACGCTATCCATTCTCTGTGTACCAATCCGTCTCTTTTCGAATATCTCAAAGAAGAGGGAAAGAAGGAAGTAGATGGGATTACGTGGGAAAAAGTCGGCTTGAGAATCCGTGCTCTCTACGAGTCTGTGTTAAGAAACTATGGTAAATAACAAAACAATAAATAAAAATGAGAACTATCTGTCTTTATTTTGAAATACATCAAATTATCCATTTGAAACGTTATCGTTTCTTCGATATTGGTAATGACCATTATTATTATGATGATTATGCCAACGAAACGGGTATGAATGAGGTCGCTGAACGTTCGTATATTCCTGCTCTCAATACATTGATTGAGATGGCGAAAAATTCGGGGGGAGCTTTTAAAGTAGCGCTTTCTATCTCGGGAGTAGCCTTGGAGCAATTGGAAATTCATGCTCCGGCAGTCATTGATTTATTGCACCAGTTGAATGAAACTGGGTGTTGCGAGTTCTTATGTGAGCCTTATTCTCATGGCTTGTCTTCACTGGCCAATGAGGATTGCTTCCGTGAAGAAGTACTTCGTCAACGTGATAAGATGAAACAGATGTTTGGTAAAGAACCGAAAGTGTTCCGCAATTCTAGTCTGATTTATTCTGATGAAATTGGTGGATTGGTAGCTTCTATGGGCTTCAAAGGGATGTTGACGGAAGGTGCTAAACATGTGTTGGGATGGAAGAGCCCGCATTATGTTTATCACTGTAATCAGGCTCCAAGTCTTAAGCTCTTGTTGCGGGATTTCAAACTCTCTGACGACATCAGTTTGCGTTTCTCTAATTCAGATTGGGCGGAATATCCTTTGTTTGCCGATAAGTATATTAATTGGATCGATGCATTGCCACAAGAAGAACAAGTCATCAATATCTTTATGGAATTGAGTGCACTTGGTATGGCTCAACCGTTATCTTCCAATATTCTTGAATTTATGAAGGCACTGCCTGAATGTGCAAAAGCTAAGGGAATCACGTTCTCTACACCGACGGAAATCGTAACGAAGCTGAAATCAGTGTCGCAGCTTGATGTTGCCTATCCGATGTCATGGGTAGATGAAGAAAGAGATACTAGTTGTTGGCTGGGTAATGTTATGCAACGTGAGGCTTTCAATAAACTGTATAGTGTAGCCGAACGTGTTCATTTATGTGATGATCGTCGTATTAAGCAGGATTGGGATTACTTGCAGGCCAGCAATAACTTCCGTTTTATGACAACGAAGAACAATGGGATGTGGTTGAACCGTGGTATCTATGATTCTCCTTATGATGCTTTCACCAACTATATGAATATTTTGGGTGACTTTATCAAACGGGTAGATGCACTGTATCCTGTTGATGTAGACAGTGAAGAACTAAATTCTTTGTTGACTACCATTAAGAATCAGGGGGATGAGATTACTGAATTGGAAAAGGTATTGGCTAAATTACAGGCAAAAGTAGAAGCGGCAAAGAAAACGGCGGTCAAAAAGGCTACTAATGCTAAAGAGCCGGTAGTGAAAGAGGCCCCTGCTACTAAATCAAAACCTGCTGCAAAGAAAGCTGAAGTAAAGAAAGCAACAGCCGAGTCGAAGAAGTCTACGGGGAAAGCTAAAAAGGCTGCTGTTAAATAAGAAGTATAAGAATCTATTATATGGAACCGTGAGTGAGATAAAATCAAACTCACGGTTTTTATTATGGATTAAGTTAAGATCTTTGTAGGAGAATATACTTTTGTAAGATAGTAATAACGCTATCCGATAGAAATAGTGACGCTATATGGTGACGATACCGTTAATATCCTAAGCATATACCGTCACTATTTCTTCTATATTAATCAGGAATCTTAGGCTTATTTATAACTATAACGTACGCTAGCAAAGATTGCTGTTTGAGCGGTTTTATTATGGAATTATTTTATCTGACTTCTCTATAAATATATTATAAAGCAATAGCGCAAGTTACATTGAGTAACCTGCGCTATTGCTTTATAATATTTCAACTATTTCTTATTTTGATTTTGTTCCAAAGTTTGTAGAAACAACTTCAAGCTTGAGCACATACTCTGGATATACAGGGTTACCTTTGGCATCTTGTATAGTTCCTTTCTTGCCTCCTTTTAAACGTGCATAGCCAGGTTTTAAATCATGTTGTATACTAATAACATTGCTGGAACCATAGTAGCTATTACTTGAAGAAGAATCTGTGGTCACAAGTACTGGGATAAGTACGAATTTGTTCCATTCGCTTAAGTCTTCCCAATCTTTAATATTATTGACGGTTTCATCTTTACTATTTCCATCTAAATCGGTTATTTTGATTGTTATAGACCCCTTTTCATGTATTTCTTTCTCTGCTTTTTCCCTATCTGCTAAACAATCATTAATCATTTGAGTGATATTGTTGAATGTGTATTGAGTAAAGCTAGTTGTGGTGGGTCTAAATAGAGATGAAGTTATTTCATCACTAAGCTGGTTTTTTTCAAAGAAACTGTCTTTGTACTTTTTACGTATTAATAAAACATTGCTAGGAGTCGACATACCAAACTTTTTGTCACTGGTTTCATTATAGATAGGTATTCCTAGTTTAACAGCATTTAGTATGTCACTTTGACGCTTTTCTGCTGTTTGGTTAAGAAGTGAATCTGCTATTTGGCTAATAGGAAGAGTTATTTGAGTGAAAATCCCTGCTGGACTCTTTAAATAAGTCCACGTATCCTCATTAATGCATTTTTGAATGGCATCCTTATCATTGTCTAACTGATTAGCTTGAATTACTTCACGAGTAGTGGCAAAGGTACGATATCCATAATAAGTAGAGTCTTTAGACTCTCCTTCTTTTACTACTTTCTTTTCCAGTTTAACACCTGTAAGTGTATCAACTGCATAGCATTTATATACTACGTTCATTTGAGCTTGGTCTATGTAAAGCACAGTACCATCGCCGTAATCACTCTTTACATAAATTCCCTTAAAAATCTTTCTAAACTCCTTATTGTCAAAATTGACACCTAACTCGTTGGCTCTTTTAATAATTTCTTTTCCAATTTCTTTAGCAGCTTTATCTCTGAAAGAAACGTGTACGCTGGGAACATATGTACTAAGTTTACGAATGGAGTCTTTTACTGAAAGATCAACAGCTGTATAAGCTTTCGTTCCTAATAGACTGTTATCAGTATTTGCATCGTAATAATCCTCTGGAGTAATATCTGTATAATAGGCGTTCTTTGTATCTAAATTTTCATTTAATGCATAGACACTTAAACGGCAAGCTGTTAATGAGTCTCCAAAGTAACTGCTATACCACAAATAAAGCTCAATAGTATGAATGTTGCCTATGAGTTTTCTTTTTGGATCATTTATATTATCTGTATTGTATATTCCAATAGCGTCGTCTCCAAGCCCAGCTTCGTCTACCATTATATTGGTAGCTTTCTTTTTATCGTTAAGAGCAGTACCATTGTATACTCCAGGGAATGTCATTCCTGACGGACAGTTGAGTTCTGCTAAGAAACCTGCCTGATAAGTTCCGAATGTTTCATCAGTGAACTTACCTACATACCCCACATTAGTCATTGCATATATCTTACCGGCATGAACGGATTCTGTAGTCACATCAAAGGTAGATAGCTTTCCATTGATATTCTGGTCGCTTCCCGGAAACATTCCCAATCCCAGTCCGGCAGTGTTATCATCACAACCCCAAAAAGTGATTGCCAGTAAAGCTATTAAGGCGTATTTTGCTTTCATGATCGTCGTATCTTGATTTTTTTTATTCTTCTTCGTTTGCAGTAGCATCCCATACCTGATCGTAGAACTCGTTGCAGGCATCTGCATAGTTTTCCGGGTTCTGGTAGTCAAGTACCAATTTGCCAGATTGGCGGGCATATTCAATAATAGACTCGTCTACTTTTTCGCTGTTTTGTATGACTCCATCCGAATAATCAACAGCGAGTTTGCACAGAGCAGCATAGTCTACCGGCTCTTTCAAATCACCTAAATCTTTTTTGGAAATACCTTTCAGCATCAATTTGGCTGCGAAATCATCGCTAAGTGTATTCTTGAAGTCATCTTCATAAACAGAGAATACCACTTTGGCATCGCGGAAAGAAGGTTCGTCTTTATAGGCTTTCTTTATATAAAGAGGAGCTAGAGCTGTCATCCAGCCATGACAGTGAATGACATCAGGACACCAGCGAAGTTTTTTCACTGTTTCCAATACGCCGCGTGCGTAGAAAACGGCACGACTATCATTATCTTCATATTCTACACCATTTTCGTCCGCTGTCTGCATACGATTCTGGAAATAATCATCGTTATCGATGAAATATACCTGCATGCGTGCGGATTGGATAGATGCAACTTTTATAATCAAGGGGTGGTCAGTATCGTCGATGATCAGGTTCATACCGGAGAGGCGGATCACTTCGTGCAGCTGGTTTCTGCGCTCATTGATATTTCCCCATTTAGGCATAAAGGTTCTGATTTCACGGCCTTTTTCTTGTATCGCCTGTGGAAGGTTTCTACCTATATTGGCCATTTCGGATTCTGAAACGTAAGGTGTAATCTCTTGAGTAATAAATAAAACTTTATTCGCCTTTGTCATAATAACAATAGTTCACTATAATATTCTGCAAAGATAGCAAAAAAAAGGAACTTTAAATACCATATTCTTTCTTTATGTGGCAAATATTAGTTTATTTTGCAGAGTTTTTGCAAACGAGTAAAACATAAACCAATTGACGAAAATGAAAGTAGTGCACACTATCAAGGACTTACAGGCAGAATTGACTGCCTTGAGAGCCCAAGGTAAAAAGGTGGGACTGGTTCCTACAATGGGTGCTTTACATGCGGGACATGCATCTCTGGTAAAGCGCAGCGTAAGTGAGAATGGTGTAACTGTTGTGAGTGTTTTTGTGAATCCCACACAGTTTAACGATAAAAACGATTTGGAGAAATATCCGCGTACATTGGATGCAGATTGCCGTTTGTTGGAAGAATGCGGGGCGGATTTCGCTTTTGCTCCTTCGGTAAGCGAAATGTACCCGGAACCGGATACCCGTCAATTTAGCTATGCACCATTAGATACGGTGATGGAAGGTGCTTTCCGTCCGGGGCATTTTAACGGTGTTTGCCAGATTGTCAGCAAACTGTTTAATGCCGTACAGCCGGACTGCGCATATTTCGGGGAGAAAGATTTTCAGCAGTTAGCAATTATTCGTGAGATGGTTCGACAATTGAAATATAACCTTGAAATTGTTGGTTGTTCAATTGTGCGTGAGGAAGACGGACTGGCATTGAGTAGCCGGAATAAACGTTTATCGGCAGAAGAACGTGAAAATGCTTTAAATATTTCCCGGACTTTATTTAAAAGTCGTAACTTTGCAGCCACTCACACGGTGAGCGAGACGCAAAAGATGGTAGAAGATGCAATCGAAGCTGCTCCGGGCTTGCGCATGGAGTATTTTGAGATTGTAGACGGAAACACATTGCAGAAAATTAGTAATTGGGAAGATACTTCCTATGCAGTTGGATGCATCACAGTATTCTGTGGAGAAGTCCGGCTGATTGATAATATTAAATATAAAGAATAACTAAAAAGACGAAACCTTATGATGATTGAAGTGTTGAAGTCGAAAATTCATTGTGCACGTGTTACAGAGGCAAATCTGAACTACATGGGTAGTATCACGATTGATGAAGACCTGCTGGATGCTGCCAACATGATTCCGGGAGAAAAAGTGTATATCGCTGATAATAACAATGGTGAACGCTTTGAAACCTACATTATCAAAGGTGAACGCGGTTCGGGTAAAATTTGCCTGAATGGTGCTGCTGCCCGCAAGGTGCAACCGGATGATATTGTTATAATCATGTCCTATGCATTGATGGATTTTGAGGAAGCCAAGTCGTTTAAACCGGCTGTAATCTTCCCCGATCCTGCGACGAACAAAGTGGTAAAGTAGAAAGTATCTTTGATATTTGAAATAAGAAAAGCCCCGTTTACATTTTGTAGACGGGGCTTTTCTTATTTTATTTTTATGCCGGGGGACGAGTGATGTTCCGCCCACGTGTGAGTTGGTTTTAGCCCACCTGTTAATAAGCGGCAATTAGTTACCGGCGTTTGCCTTCAATTGTTCATTCATGGCGGCAGCGGCTTTACGGCCATCGCCCATCGCCAGAATAACAGTAGCTCCACCGCGAACGATATCGCCTCCTGCATAAATCATAGGGATGGAAGATTCCATGTTGTCATCCACAGTGATGGTTCCTTTTCGTCCTAGTTCCAGTCCTTTGATGGAGCTTGGAACAATTGGGTTAGGGGATACTCCGACGCTGACAATTGCCAGGTCGATATCAATTGTTTCTGTTGCTCCCGGGATGGCTACAGGACTACGACGTCCGGAAGCATCCGGCTCGCCTAATTCCATCTTTTGCAAAATAACCTGTTTTACGCAACCTTGTTCATCAGCAATATATTCGATCGGATTATGTAGAGTAAGGAATTCAACTCCTTCTTCTTTAGCATGTTTTACTTCCTCGATACGTGCAGGCATTTCCTCTTCCGAACGACGATAGATAATGATAGCGCGCTCTGCACCAAGACGTTTGGCAGTACGAACAGAGTCCATCGCTGTATTACCACCACCGATTACTGCTACGTTTTTACCGAAAGCTACCGGAGTGTCCGAATCTTCACTGGCAGCGTCCATCAGATTAACGCGAGTGAGGTATTCGTTGGACGACATGATATTGATGGAATTCTCTCCCGGGATATTCATAAAGTTAGGCAGCCCGGCACCGGAAGCCACAAATATTCCTTTGAAACCTTCAGCTTTCAAGTCCTCTACGCCGATTGTTTTTCCTACGATACAGTCTTTGATGAAGTTAACACCCATCTTGCTAAGGTTCTCGATTTCTACGTCTACAATCTTGTTGGGCAAACGGAATTCTGGAATACCATATTTCAACACACCACCAATCTCATGCAATGCTTCGAATACAGTTACATCATATCCATATTTAGCCATATCTCCGGCAAATGCCAATCCTGCAGGTCCCGAACCGATTACAGCTATTTTAATACCGTTCTTCTCTGCAATGACAGGTACGGAGATTTGCCCGCTTTCACGTTCGTAATCAGCTGCGAAACGTTCCAGATAACCGATAGCGACGGGCTTTTCATTCATTTTCAAATGAATACATTTTGATTCGCATTGTTTTTCTTGTGGACACACACGACCGCAAACAGCCGGAAGCGCACTTGTTTCTTTCAATGTTTTAGCAGCTTCAAGAAACTCTCCACGTTCGATATTCTTAATGAAGCGAGGAATATCAATACCTACCGGACAGCCTTCCATACATCCCGGATTAGCACAGTCGAGACAACGTTTAGCTTCTGTAACAGCCTGTTCTGCTGTTAATCCTTGATTTACTTCCTCTTTACGGCTGTGTGAACGATATTCAGCGTCAAGCTCGTTCATTTCTACACGGGGAATGGCCGTACGTTCTTTCGGTTTCATTGATTTGCGTAATTCCTGTCTCCAGGCTGCATTACGGCTTTTCTCGTCGATTTCTTTGGTTGCTTCACATTCCGGTTGCAGTTTATGCATTTCTTCGCGCTCGATATTTTTGAACGCGCCCATACGCTTCAGCATTTCATCAAAATTCACTTGGTGACCGTCGAATTCGGGACCGTCTACACAAACGAATTTAGTCTTTCCTCCTACAGTGATACGGCAAGCACCACACATACCAGTTCCATCCACCATGATGGTGTTCAATGAAACATCAGTCGGAATTTCATATTTCTTAGTCAGCAAGCAAACGAACTTCATCATGATGGCAGGACCGATAGCGAAGCATTTGTCCACTTTCTCGCGTTTGATAACTTCTTCTACGCCTTCTGTCACCAGACCTTTACGACCGTAAGAGCCGTCATCTGTCATGATAATTACTTCGTCAGAGCTTTCACGCATTTCTTTTTCTAAAATAATCAGGTCTTTGTTGCGTCCGGCCAGTACAGTGATAACACGGTTGCCGGCTGCTTTCAAAGCCTGTACGATAGGAAGCATCGGAGCTACGCCTACACCACCACCAGCGCAGACTACTGTTCCGAATTTCTCTATATGGGTAGCTTGTCCGAGCGGGCCTACTACGTCAGTGATGTAATCGCCTTCATTCAGTTCACAGAGACGGGTAGAAGAAAGCCCGACTTCCTGCACTACCAGAGTAATGGTACCTTTTTTGAGGTCAGAACCTGCGATAGTCAATGGCATACGTTCTCCTTTTTCACCTACACGCACGATGACAAAGTGTCCGGCCTTACGGGATTTAGCAATTAAAGGAGCTTCAATTTCAAATTTGAATACTTTTTCAGAAAAGCGTTCCTTGCTAATGATTTTGTTCATTATCTAATTAATTTGTTGTTTTTATTACGTAACTGCTATCAGAATGATATAAATTTTGGCAAAGATACAGCTAATTTACGAAATATAAAAGAAAAGCCACTCTTTTGATGAGTGGCTCTCTGTATATGGGTACTTTTATTAGTCTGTCATGCCAAGTCTTAGTCTATCATGTCAAAGCCGCAATACGGAACCAATGCTTTCGGAATTCTGATACCTTCCGGAGTCTGGTTGTTTTCGAGTAGGGCAGCAACGATACGTGGCAGTGCTAATGCTGAACCGTTCAGTGTGTGGCAGAGTTCGGTTTTCTTTTCTGCATTACGGTAACGGCATTTCAGGCGGTTGGCCTGGTAAGTGTCGAAATTGGATACGGAACTTACTTCCAACCAACGCTTCTGTGCTTCAGAATATACTTCGAAGTCGAAACAAAGAGCAGCAGTGAAACTCATATCTCCACCGCAAAGACGGAGAATGCGATAGGGGAGTTCCAGTTTTTGCAACAGTCCTTCTACATGGTCCAGCATTTCCTGATGAGATTGTTTAGAATGCTCCGGTTTGTCGATACGAACCAATTCCACTTTGGAGAACTCGTGCAGACGATTCAGGCCACGTACATCTTTACCATAAGAACCTGCTTCACGACGGAAACATTGTGTATACGCACAATTCATTATAGGCAATTGTTTCTCTTCCAGAATCACATCACGGTAGATATTAGTAACGGGAACTTCCGCTGTCGGGATCAGGTATAAATCATCTACTTCACAATGATACATCTGTCCTTCTTTGTCCGGAAGCTGTCCGGTGCCATAGCCGGAAGCGGCGTTGACTACTGTCGGCGGCATGATTTCGGTATATCCGGATTTGCGTGCTTCATCCAGGAAGAAGTTGATAAGGGCGCGTTGAAGTTGTGCTCCTTTACCTTTGTATACAGGGAAACCCGCACCTGTGATTTTTACACCCAGATCGAAGTCTATTAAATCATATTTCTTTGCCAGTTCCCAGTGGGGGAGTGCATCTTTAGGAAGTTCGGTTTCCATACCTCCCATTTTTTCTACGACGTTATCTTCGGCACCTACGCCTTCCGGTACGCTGTCATAAGGAATGTTGGGGATGGTATAAAGTACATTCTGCATATCAGTTGCAGCCTGTGTCATGGCAGCATCCAGCTCTTTGTTGCCTTCTTTTAGTTCGGCAACGCGGGCACGTGCAGTTTCTGCTTCCTCTTTTTTGCCTTCTTTCATCAGTTGACCGATGGTGCGCGAAAGTGAGTTAACCTCTGCCAGGTTTTTATCTAATTCATTTTGTGTGCTACGTCTCTTGTTGTTAAGAGCGATCACCTGATCGATCGTTTCCTTTGCATTCTTGAAATGCTTCTTTTCCAGTCCGCGGAGTACCGCCTCTGTGTTTTCTGTAATTTGTTTAATGGTAAGCATATCTATACTTTTTATGAAAAACCTTTTTTTAAGTCTACAAAGATAGATAAAAAAATAAACGATATTACACTTCTGTAATATTTTGGCAATAATAAGGATGGAAAAAATGAAAAATATCCATGAGGTGAATATTTGAATGTTAAAAAGGCGTATACTTGTCAGGCGATAAAGTATGTTTTGATATAAAAAGAAAGGAGATACAATCTTGTGGATTGCATCTCCTTGTCTTAACTATTTTCAGTCCGGATAATTATGCTTCTGTTGCAGGAACGATAGAAACATATCTTCTATCTTCTTTACCTACTTTGAAATTAACTGTTCCGTCTACTAAAGCGAAAAGAGTGTGGTCTTTACCCATTCCGATGTTTTCACCCGGGTGGAATTCAGTACCTCTTTGACGAATGATAATATTACCTGCTTTGCAAGCTTCGCCACCAAATATCTTTACGCCTAATCTTTTGCTATGTGATTCGCGGCCGTTCTTAGAACTACCGACACCTTTTTTATGTGCCATTTCTTCTTACTTTTTAAATGATTAAGCTACTACTTCTGTGATTGTTAACTCAGTGAACTGTTGACGGTGACCGTTCAGTTTTCTGTGACCTTTTCTTCTTTTCTTGTGAAAAACAAGAACTTTGTCGCCTTTAACCAAGCTTGAAACAACCTGGCAAACAACTTTTGCACCTTCTACAGTCGGAACACCTACAGTTACGTTTCCGTCTTTGTCTACCAAAAGAACTTTTTCAAATTCTACTGTTGAACCGTTTTCTGCACCTTCGATGTGGTGAACGAACAACTTCTGACCAGCTTCTGCTTTAAATTGCTGACCGTTAATTTCTACAATTGCGTACATCTTATATATAATGTATAAGTTAGCTCCGGCGGGTGGTCTTTAATCACTTAAAGAGCTCTTTATCGAACCCGTTGCGGAATAATCGGGCACAAAAGTACTATTTTTATTCGTTCCCGACAAATATTTCTTTTATTTTTTGCAGGAGATAAAATGATTACAGTAAATAAATGAGCATTTTAACTCTCATTGTAGCTTATTGGACCAACTCTCCCAAATTCTGCATAATGATTTTGTGTGGATAAATGCGAAGTTCCTCGGCTGTTGTCATTCCGTTCAATACGCCTGCAAAATCTACTTCTGCATTTCGGGCCGTTTCAGCATCTACCGTGCTATCTCCGATATACAACGTTTCTTCGGGTGTACTTCCCAAATGTTCCAAAGCAAATAGTACCCCTTCCGGTGAAGGTTTCGGTGCTTTTACATCTTCTCCTCCCACAACTATATCGAGAAAATCCTTTGGCAGATATTCTTCCAGATAACTCAATATCCGGAAGCGATACTTGGTAGAGATAATTCCGACGCGGGCACCCCGTTTCTTTAATTCTTTCAGTGTAGATAATGTATCAGGAAAAAGACGGGTATTTACATTCATGTGTACATCAGCTTCCAGTCTGTATTCCTGCCGGAAAGATTCTAACTGTTCCGGGTCGGTAATTCCGGTAAGGATACTGAATGATTCTTCCAGTGTTTTGCCGATCGTGCGCTTGATAGCTTCATCGGTAACGGTTAAATACTGGTGCCGGGTGAGCACAATTCTGAAACATTTAACGATACCACGCGACGAATCGGCTAATGTATAGTCGAAATCGAATAAATAGGTTTTGTAGTTCATTGGGGAAAACTTTTCCGCAAAAGTACTAAATACTTTTCTTATTTCACAGGTTCTACTGTGTATCCTTGGCTTTTTAGTAACTTTAATAATCCTTTTTCCCCGGGAAGGTGCAGGGCGCCTACCGCAACAAAAGTCGGAGCGGCTTTCATGATAGCCGGTAATTTTTCAGCCCATATTTTATTACGGTTGTAAATTAGGGCATCTTCTTCGCTGGGAAGTGCGTCACATTGATTGCCTTTGCGCTCTTCGCTGATTTTGAACATAGTGTTCAAATCCTGTTTCATGTAAGCGTTCGTGAGCTTTTTCAGGTTTTCTACTTCTGCTTCTATATTATTAAGAGTGCACATGAGTAGCTGTGCTTGTCGTTGTAGTGAACTGCCGTTGAAAAGCAGGTTGAATTGGAATTCGGCAGTTTCCAGACCGTCCACCTTTTTTCCGTTTTGGGCGGCTTGGCTTTGAAAGAACGTGTCGAGTTGCTCTTGCGGGTTGAACTTTCCTACATGTTTTACGTAAGCCATTACCACTACATTATTCAACAGGAAGGCAGGTTTTAGTTTTGGAGCCATATTTAAGTCTACCATCAGGTTTTCTTTGCAGAATTTGTTAGCAGTCTCAAAGTCTTCCGGAGAAAGGAGGGAGGTCAGTGTGGTATCACTTTCAATCATCATTGCTTTTTGCATCTTTCCCATGGTGGCGGGCGACTGCATTTCCGACATTTTCAGTTCTCCATACACCTGTTGCGTTTCATTCATCGCTTTTTGAAGTCCGGCAATGCTGTCCATGATGCTGAATGGTGCCAGGTGATGAGTGCCTATGATGTAGGACGGTTGAGTTAGTCCGTTACCGGACACTTTCCATAAAAGTTGTGCATTGGCACTGAATGCCACACAGATAAATATAACTGCTCCGATGAATGATTTCATAATTTTATATCATTAGAAGTTGATAATTAACGTATTCTGCCTCCGCTTATCCAGTGTTTGGTATAATAACTCTCGTTCAAGTTGCTGACGATTACTCCTTTACTGGTACTGGAATGAATGAACTTTCCGTTTTTCAGATAAATACCCACATGAGCTACTTTCTTTTTTGAACGGCTACTGGTAAAGAATACCAAGTCTCCTTCCCGAAGATTTCGCTTAGCGACCTTATCACTTTCTTTTTTCAAGTCCTCTGTATTGCGTGGCACTTGGGTGCGGTATACCTTTCGATACACTTGATAAACCAGTCCCGAACAATCTGTTCCTCGTTTAGAATCACCTCCACCACGATAAGGAACCCCTATCCAGTCGGCTGCTTCGAGATAGAGCTTATGATTATCTTCCAGATTGACATCTACGCCTAATAAAATAGAAGCTCGTGCCAATGCTTGATAGTCCAGCCGGGGAGCGGAAGTGCGACAGGAACTAAATATAGCAGCCAGCCCAACTAATAGATAGATAAATCTTAATTTTGCCTTCATCAACTGTATTTCAATCGTCAATCATAACTCATAACTCATAACTCATAAATCTCCCTCACTCTTCTGCTACATTAAAATAATCCTCCAGTTCTTTTTCTGCGGAGTTATCTTCGTTGATAATATCCCGGATGATGACCCCGTGTTCCAGTAAAGCGATCCGTGGACATACATCTACGGTATGATTGAGGTTGTGACTGGATATGATAACCGTAGCCTGATGCTCCTCGTTGTATTTCTTAAGCAGATGTTTGATGATTGACTGCGAACTTGGATCGAGGAAATTGAACGGTTCATCCAAGATTAATAATTGCGGATAATGAAGCATGGCGGAGATTATCCCGATCTTTTGCTTGTTACCGGCAGAGTAGTTGCGAATTAATTTTTTGTGTCCGATTACTTCTCCGCTCATAAAGCGTTCGAAAGGGACAAGACGTTCGTCTACTTCTTCTTTTTTGAGTCCATACATTTTCCCGATGAAATAGAAATATTCTTCCGGAGTGAGATAATCAATCAGGAAGCCATCGTCGATGAACGCACCGGTAATGCTTTTCCAGTCTTCACTCTGGCTGACATCAATATCATTTATAATCACTTTTCCATCGTCTGCTTTCAGCAGATCCAACATCAATCGGAAAAGAGTTGTTTTACCGGCACCGTTGTTACCCACCAATCCGAGCATGTCGCCTTGATTGATTTCGTAATGTTCTATGTCTACGGCAACCTTTTCACCGAAATTCTTTTTAAGTTTATCAATGGTAATCATGATCTTCAATGTTTATATAGTTAATGATTCATGAACGTTTATTGGCGGCTGTCTCTGAAGCCTTCCATATTTTCGTACCGCCGTTTCATGAAGCGATGATATACATTTTTTATCCATAAAGGAGAGGTCAGGGTAAATCCGAGACCAATCACTAACAGGATTGTGTAAGTGATTGTTTCTCCCAAAAGTGCATTTAACAGGCTGTATAAGATAAGCGGTACGCCGAAAGCACCGAAATTGACCAGCATCTGTATGGCGCTATTGTTTTGTCGGCTTGTTACTTTTTCGTTCAGAGGTACTGTCTGTTTGTTGTAAACAGCCAGTTGGAAGAAACAGAAATAGATAAAGCCAATGGTATAGAAAAACCAGGCAAAAGCACCCAGTAAGGTAAGTTTGTTCATGATGATAGCGGGGATCATCAGTATGAAAGGTATAATCTCACCAATACTGTATGTGTAATATTTAGCTTTCAGCAAACTCATAATCGATTCTTTGCGAGACATCAGACCATCAATGTAGTTGCCCTCGAATGACATTATCTGTGAAAGGATAATCATTCCGAATACGGCAAAGTTATACACACAAATAAAAGAGGTCATGAAATTACCGTCATAGACACTGGAAAAGCTAAGTGCAACGGAGAAAGCTACAATTACGATAGAGATATTGCGTAGTGCACCTTTGCAGCGGCGGTTGCGTAAGAGCATTTTCAGTTCCAGCCGCATATATTCGCCCACTTCTCCGTAGCGTTCGAAGAATTTATATTCGGAGACGTGTTTAATTTGGGTATCATCCACTTTGGCTAGCTCTGCATAAATCAGCCCGGACATGATTTTGCGGTTAATCAGCCATAAAAGGGCAATCACAAGTATGGTGCCGAGAAAATAGAAAATGTTTCCCTGTATATATCCGTCTCCCAGATCCATGAAGAAATAGAAGAGGGGACTATCTTCGGGAATAAAAAGAAGGCAGCCTATTCCACCGTAGAAAGCGATAGGTAATAGAATCCACCAAATACGTTCGTTGATAAGAGTGCGGCAAAGCAAGTACCAGTAATTGTTGGCAATAATTAATAGCAGGATACCGATAAGATAGGTGATAACACCGGAGATACCGAAAAACTTGGTAATAGTGATGAAGGAAAAAGGGACAAACAGAAACAACCAGAACAGGTTGAACAGACTTAGTCCCGAGCGGAACAGTAAAAAGTCGATGACACGAATTCGTTTAACCGGCAACAGGAGGTAAGGTTTTACCTCCTGTGTCGGTGTTTTTTGTAACGGAACACGCAACAGGAAGTCCAGTGCCAGGATAAAGATCAGAACCACTGCGTTCATTACATGATATGGTTCCCGGTTGGGAACCATATCTGAAAAACCGAACGCGAATGTCGTACCGAAGAATATCAGGTAACCGGCCCAAAATGCGCCCATGACATAACCGAGTATTTTAGCAACTTTGTTCTTTTCATACATCGGATGCCGTTTGGCGGCGAGCCTTCCATGTTTACGTAATTCGTTGAATATCATCATTCAGTAGATATACTAGAGAAATATTTATTTGTTTTCTTCCGGTACAGTCATAATGACTTGAATTTCGTTGTTCTGTTTCAGCAACTTGGCAAGGAAGTCTTGTACTTCTTTAGCAGTGATGCTGTTGACCAACTTTTCATAGTCTTTTGTATTATCGATACCGGTGTAGAAGTATTCGTCCATGTTATTGAGCCAGTAGCCATTTTCTTTTTGGGCGTCTTTATACTTCTTCAGCATATATTCTCTGATCTTCTGCATGTGTTCGGCAGACGGACCTTCTTTGGCCATTTTGTGGAGTTGTTCCACAACGATAGCAGAAAGGTGGTCTTTCTTGGCAGGATCAGTCTGGAATACGATTTGAAGAACCAATTCTTCTTTCGGATATTTACCCAGGCTGCCGTTACAGCTTACGCCGTATGTACCACCTTCTTTTTCACGGATTTCTGCTGTGTAAACCAAATCCAAAGCCTGATCTAAGAAGCTAAGCAGGACGTTGTTGCGCAAGTCGTATTTGCAACTACCGCTATAAAGGAACATGATGGTAGCCATCGGAGTTTCCTGTGCTTTTGCGAATACATTCTTGATCTGTCCTTTACGGATATCCATGTGATTGTCCTTGAAAGTCTCTTTACGGTTGATAGATGGCAGGCTACCCAGATATTTGGCGATCAACGGTTTCATCGTTGCCAAGTCTACATTTCCCACCAGGTAGAAAGTAAAGTCGCTTGCGTCTTTGTAGCGGTCTTTGTACATTTCGAGAATACGGTCGTAGTTGATCTGGTCTACCATATATTCTTTCATTCGGATAGCACGTGGATGATGACCATATAATACACTTGTAATAGTGTCACTGAAAGCAGTCATCGGGTTGGCATCCGCATTTTGAAGTTCGGCTTTCAAACGATTCTTGTAAGATTCGAATGCTTCATTGTCCTTGCGTGGAGAAGTGAAAGTCAGATAAGTGAGTTGCATCATTGTCTCAAAATCTTTCGGTGCACAGCTACCGGAAACCGTTTCTGTTGTATTACCGATACCGGCAGCCACGTTTGCACGTTTACCGGCAAGAGCTTTACCCAAGTCAACCTTGCTGAAATTACCGATACCACCCACCAAGGCTACTCCGTTTAATTGAGCAATATTGATGATCTCTTCGTTCGGGAATATGCTCGTACCACCGAAACTTACCCCTTTCATAACAATTTGGTCAGCTTTGAAATCAGTAGGCTTCACATATACAGTTACACCGTTGGAAAGCACTAACTTAGTCGTACCATAAATGTCTCCGGCTTTTTCAGAAACAATTTTGCCACCTTTCAGTTCTTCCGAGATCAGCGGTTCGTTAGAGACTTTGTCTTCATAAGGCTTCAAGTCAAATGACTTCATTTGTTTCAGCAGAGCGGCAATCTCTTCTTTAGTAGGATATTTCACTCCTTCTTTTTCCGGACCGGCCAACAGAACTACCTGGTTATTATCAGTAATCAGTTGTTGCATGATCTGGTTAACAGCTTCTACCGGAATATTCGGAGCTAGTTTGTTCAGGAGCGTATATTCAACTTCGATTCCCGGAATCGGTTCTTTATCAAGGAAGTTGTTAACGTATTCGTTGACATAAGAACCACTTTTGGTTTTTTCGCGTTCGTTGTAAGCAGATTCTACGGCTTGCAGATAGTTGGCGCGTGCGCGGTCATATTCTGTTGCTGTAAATCCGAAGCGGCGTGCGCGTTCTGCTTCTTCCAGGATAGTCTTCGTAGCTAAATCGATTCCGTCGATTTTGCTGCTTGCGCTGATACTGAATGCTTCTTTAGTTTTGGCAAGGAAATATTCTCCATATTCTGCACCGGCACTTGTGAAAGGAGGATTAGCAGTCTGGCGAAGTTCGTTCAAACGGTTGTTCAGCATATTCATAGCCATGCTGACCATGTAGCTCGTTGCGTAATAAGCGATGGTATTTTTCAAAGAATCCGGGGTAGCATCTTGTTTGAAGAAGATGTTGACAGACGGATTCTTCACTTCTTTGTCAGTACCGATATAGATCAGCGGTTCCTGATTGTCTGCTACCGGATAGTAGATACGTTCGGCCGGATTTACCGGAGCTTTTACGTCTGCGAATACTTTTTTAAGTTTGGCTTCAATTTCATCTACGTTGATGTCACCTACAATAACGATACCTTGCAGGTCCGGACGATACCATTTGGCGTAATAATCGCGGATATCCTGATACGGGAAGTTGTTGATAACGTCAATGCTTCCGATAGGCATACAGTCTGAATATTTAGAATCCGGATACATCGTAGGCTGTGCATTGGTCATGATACGGAGCATACCGCTGTTACGGCTTCTCCATTCTTCGCGGATTACGCCACGTTCTTTGTCTATTTCCTTGTCAGCAAGGTCGATGGCACTCGACCAGTCGTGAAGGATAAGCAAGCAAGAGTCTACTACATTAATGTTTTCAGTCGGCACGTTGCTGATATTATATACCGTCTGATCGACGCTGGTATATGCATTCAGGTTCGTACCGAATTTGATGCCTTTCGTTTCGCACCAAGGTATAATGCCAAGACCTGTCTCATCACCCGGGAAGTTTTTGGTTCCATTGAAAGCCATGTGCTCCAGGAAGTGAGCCAAACCACGTTGTTGCGGTTCTTCAAGGATGGAACCTACTTTCTGTGCGATGTAGAATTCTACTCGTTTTTCAGGAAGTGCATTGTGTCGAATGTAATAGGTAAGCCCGTTGTCCAGCTTACCGATGCGGACGTTCTTGTCCACAGGCAGTTCTTGCATGGGTTGTGCAAGTACGAGCTGGAAATTGCAGCATATAAAAAGGACTGCAATAAATAATCCACGTAATAAATGTTTCATGTTCTATTTAGTTTAAATAAATATTTCTTTGTTATTTGTCGTCGTGTTTGGTTGTAAATCACAAATAGACAGGGAAAAGAGTTATTTTATAGCTTCCCGTATCCTGACTAACTTCGTTAACAGCCCTTCCAGGAGGTCTAACTTTAGCATATTGGCACCGTCACTTTTTGCTACCGCAGGATTCTCATGTGTCTCAATGAATATCCCGTCAGCACCCACAGCGATACCTGCTTTAGCTACAGTCTCTATCAGTTGCGGCATTCCACCGGTTACTCCACTGGTCTGGTTGGGCTGCTGTAGGGAATGGGTAACATCCAGAATAACCGGATAACCGAATGATTGCATTTCAGGGATGCCGCGATAGTCTACAACAAGATCCTGATAACCGAAAGTCGTTCCGCGTTCGGTAAGCATCACATTTTTATTTCCTGCTTCCACCACTTTATCGGCAGCAAACTGCATTGCCAGCGGAGAAAGGAACTGTCCTTTTTTGATGTTAATTGTTTTTCCGGTTTTCGCTGCTGCAACCAATAAATCGGTCTGGCGGCAAAGGAAAGCTGGGATTTGAAGTACATCTACATATTCGGCTGCCATAGCTGCTTCATCTGCACTGTGAATATCTGTCACAGTCGGAACTCCGAAAGTTTCATGTACCTTTCTTAATACTTTGAGTGCTTTTTCGTCACCGATACCTGTAAACGAATCCAGACGTGAGCGGTTAGCCTTGCGGTAAGAGCCTTTGAATACGTATGGAATTTGCAGAGCTTCGGTGATTTTTACTACTCGTTCGGCAATGCGCATTGCCATCTCTTCACCTTCTATAACGCATGGACCTGCCAACAGAAAGAAGTTACCGGCAGGATTGTTCTTAAGTTCTATCATTTTTCTTAATCTAATTATAAGTTTATGTTTCTGGCACGGATTACGCGAACTATACGGCTTTTGCAGATGTAGATTTACTAAAAAACGTGTAATCCGCGTAATCCGTGCCTGAATTTATCAATTTGGAATAATAAGTGTTGTTTTTTCCGAAAGCACCCCTACTTCCAGCGGGAAATGTCTGGGCAACAACCGCCCGTCCAAATCCACAGCGGCGTTTTGTGCCCGGAGTACTTTTACTTTCTTCGTCCGGTAGCTTTTCACTACCTTATGATTCAGGATTCTTCCCTGAATCAGCATCCATAGTCCGGAAATGATTTGCAGGAATTCCGGGCGGTAGATAACGGAGACATCCAGCCATCCGTTATAAGGAACGGCGCTAGGCGTCTGTCCCCATCCCCAGGCACTGCCTATGCATACGGTCATGATGCGTCCGCGGATATGTTCGTCGTTGATGCGGAGGTGCATCCTATAGAGTTTCCGTTCAAATATAAGAGAAAACAGGGCGGCCACGTAGGAAAGGAATTTCACCCCCCAGAAGCGTTTGGTCTGATCGGTGATTTTAACGATTCGTGCCCCCAGTCCGATATTAACAGCATTGAGGAAGTAGCGGCGTTGGTGTTCTTTTCCATCGTAGAAATTGCAGTACCCCACATCTATTTTCTTCAGCCGGTGATTGATGATACAGTCGACAGCCGGTTTATATTCGGTACTAAGCCCCCAATATTTGGCGAAGTCGTTTCCGATACCATTGGGAATCATGCCGAGAGCGATGTTTTCTTTATCTTCGGCATCGGATAGCATAATGCCGTTGATGGCATCATTTAATGCCCCATCACCGCCCACAATGACAATCGTGCGATAACCATTGTTGGCTAAAATCTTGGCAAGACGTTCCACCGAACCGAAACCCTCGGATTGTACATAGTCATAGTCCACGCCTTTGCTGTCCATGTACTCCTTAATTTCTTTCCAGCGCTTTTTTACCTTTCGGGTACCAGCTTTCGGGTTGTAAATCACTCCCCATTTCTTTGGTTCTACACTCATATTCGTATATCTATCCTATTGTGTATTAAAAATCACACTATATAACTGACAAAGATACTAAATCCCTTCCAGTTTCTCTTTTACAAAAGCTATCTTTTCTTCCATCGGCAGCTCCGCATTCATCCAATGGATGGTAAATCCTCTTCTTTCCATGCCGCGAAACCAGGTCATTTGTCGTTTGGCAAACTGATGGATCGCAATTTCCAGACCGTTGAACATCTCTTCATAGGTTAGTTTTCCAATAACATACAATGTCAGGTATTTATATTCCAACCCATAATAGATTAAATCATCCGGCGCAATTCCTTGTTCGATCAATCGTCGCACTTCATCTACCATTCCTTCGTCCAACCGTTGTTTCAATCGGCGGGTGATCTTTTCACGACGCAGTTCCCGGTCAATATCCACTCCGATGATGAGGCTGTTCAATTCAGGAAACTCCCGTTCGGGAACCGGATGGGCAGCATAATATTCTTCAATCTCTATCGCACGGATAGCACGTTTCACGGTATCTACGTCGGTAGAATTGTGTAATGTTTTGTACCGGCCTAATATTTCCGTCAACTCTTCGAGCGAATGATTTGCCAAACGAATACGTAATTCAGGGTTTTCCGGCACGGGCATCAGCTTATATCCTTTCAATACGGATTCCAGATACATGCCTGTCCCTCCACATAAAACGGGGAGACAGCCTTTTTGTTTGATTGATTCGTAAGAAATCAGGAAATCGCGTTGATATTCGAATACATTATATTTATATCCGGGATCTGTAATATCGATTAAGTGGTAGGGGATTGTACGTCCGTTTACTGTATAGTCTGCCAAGTCTTTTCCCGTACCGAGATCCATCCCTCTGTATATCTGACGAGAGTCGGCACTGATAATTTCTGTATTGAGTTCATAGGCCAAGGCCGCGGCAAAGGGAGTTTTACCCGAGGCTGTAGGTCCGAGTATGGCGATTAAATCATAGTCCGGCATAGCTTCATTCTTTTATATCTGCAAAATTACGAAATAATTTTAACCTGTTTGATATTCAATCACTTTTTTATCAAGATAAGGAGAGGGAGAAGGATTCTTTATGTTTTCGTTCTTGTACAAAATGAATTCCCACCTCTACGCACTGAAAAAGAATTTTTCATTTCATTTCTCATATTCTCATTGTTTTTGATAAACGAAAGATAATCAGATAGATATTTTATGAGAAATACTTTTTAAAACGGCATTTCTCATAAGTTTACCCGTATTTTGGCTCAAAATCGACCTTATTCTCATAGTGTTTCAGGGTATTTCTCATAGTCAAAAGCCATTCGTCCTTCCTTTTTTCTTTCGACTTACCTTATTTTTATCAGGAAATGAAGCTACTATTTAGATAAAATAGTGGCTTTTTGCTTGAAGATGCTCATTAGTTCCGATTGTCCCATATATTGTGGGAAAGTATTCCCATATATTGAAGGAAAACTTTCCCACAAAATGAGGGAATCCTTTCCCAAGCTGTTGGGAATCTTTTCCCACAATATATGGGACTAAGGCACTGTATATGGAAACAAGCAAAAGGAATACATCGTTCTATTTATTCAATGCCGGCTTCCGGCACATTACACTATGAGAAATACCTTGAAACACTATGAGAATAAGGTCGATTTAGAGCTAAAATACGGATAAACTTATGAGAAATACCGTTTTAAAAAGTATTTCTCATAAGATATTAATCTGATTATCTTCCGTTTATCTAAAAACAATGAGAATATGAGAAATGAAAATGAAAAATCGTTTGCAGGGAGTACGGAATAGATTGTATTTAGTTCATTTTTTGTACCAATAATGAGTCTATTCATATCTCAAATTCAGTTTCATTTATTTTTTGTTGATCGTTTGTATCGTCCGGCATATCTTTCCGTTTTTATCCACGCCTTCTATGATGATATCCTCCGGTGCAGTGCTGTCCGGAGTATAATATTCTATAGTTGCTTTTCCGTCTGCATTCAGTTGTAAGGATGGATTCCAGTAGATAGTGCTTCGTAAATCCGAACGTTGGTCATTCTTTTTCTCGGGAGTGTCATAAGTCGGCTGATAGAACTCTACTGAATCGCTATATCCCAATGGAGTACATGTAATAATACCCTGTGCCGGTCTTGCCGGAAGATCCTTGCCGTCTTTCAGGGTGATGACGATGGCACCTGCCGAACCGCGGGAACCTAAAATTGCTGCATCAGCACCACGAAGAAGGCTCAAGCTGGACATGTCGCTGGTTTGAATCATGGTCAGTATGTCGTTGTCGTCTTCATAGACAACATCATCAATGACGATAACGGGTTGTTCGGGATTGTTGCGGATATGTATTTCGTTTCCGTTTGTCACACTGACCCCCGGAAGCCTGCTGACTGCATCGAAGGCCGTCTGTGCACCGAATCCTTCAAGTCTGTCTCCTTCGATAGTGTAGGTGTTGATGCCTCCTGTATAAATACTTTCCGAACTGGCTTTCTTGCGGCTTCCTGTAACCACTACTTCTTTTAGGTTGTATACTCTCATTCCACCCTCCATGTAATACTGGTCGCGGGTATTTAGCAAATAATCTTCCATAAAGGAGGTTGATGTTCCATCATGAAAAGGAGATTTAGGAGAAGCTACCGGGTATTGGGGAGCATCGATCACGATGTCTACTCCGGCGAATCCTCTTTTGGTACGTGCCTGAACGAGGAAAGTTGTGCTGTCTCTGAATGATGTATTGACGATGAATTCTCCTTTCTCATCTGTGGTAGTAGTGGCAACGATGTTCTGTTTGGGAGCTAAAATACAAATAGGTCCTTTTTTGACGTTGCCGCCGAAGAAACCTTTGATACGTCCGCTGATCGTTTGTCCCTTTTCCATATAGTTGGTGAGGTTCAATGAAGGCGAAGTCAGTACATTTCGGATATGATGCCTGCGCCATCCGTGCGTCATCATCAAGAAGTCTATCGTGCGAAGCGTACGCAGGTCTTGCTGAAGAACATAATATCCCGGATTTTCTACATATCCTTTCAAGTCGGAAGTTAGTAAAAGATTCGATAAGATATTATCTGCAAGTGAGTCCGGCTGGATACTTCTTCTGTCTGTAATGCTGACGGAGAAACTACCTTCTACCGGAGTTCCGTTATCATCCTTTGCTGAAATTTGCAAGGAAACCTTTTCTCTTTTTCCGTATGTAGGCTTATCCGCAAGGATTTGCCATTGATGTGGGTTCCGGTCGGGCACGAAAACTAAACGTTCGCTAAGTGCGTTTCCCTGTTGGTCGATTAACATAAAATGGGTGATACCTGCGTTGAATAAACTGTCATTCATTCTTCCGAAAGTTCTGTCGGCACTGACCGGTTGCAAGATTGCCAGCTTTCCACGAGTGTGTGCAATCAAGAATAACTTTTGAGGCCACTGGGTAGCTTCTGTTTTTTGGATTTCGTAGCGTATTTCCTTTTTGTAATGCGTCATGGAAAGAGCGATTCCTTTTTCTTCTGCGGCCGGAAGATCGAATCGCTTGGTAATGCCGTCACTAGACTTGGCAATCACATAATAGGAGTTCCCTGCAATCGGGTTCAAGGTGAAAACTCCCATACCATCATGCTCCGAGCGAAAAGCAGTTAATGTGTCTCCTTTTGCATCGAACAGAAATCCTTCTATTTCTGTGGAAAAACCATCCGATCCTTGAGCTTTGAAAGCTATGTTTTGATGAGCAACGGTCAAGAGAGCTCCGCCTTCCGGGAAGAACTTAACGTCAAAGTCTTTTGTAAACGAAGGCAGATAGAACGTTCTCTTATAAATATATTGAGGATCGTCAAATTCTACTTCAATCTGGCGTGTGGCAATAGGCTTCAGATCCGGCAGAGAAATAGAAATCAAACCGCTTTCGTCCGTCTTTCTTTTACCTTTATCTTTTATCTTTCCGTTTTCGATGGTGCGATAGCGGATGGTTGTATTTCCGAAAGCCTCTTGTGTGTTGCTGGTAAATCTGACCCTGGCTGTATAATGTGATTCGTCTTCTTGTTGATACTCAATGTTTGAAACAATCGTGTTATCAATCGAATTACCAATTTTCAGATTACGTGAATAAAAGAATTCCGGTTCCTGATTAAGCATCCAGTTGCTATATCCTCGCAAATAATAGTCACCTGCAGGGAGAGTGGGAGGGAGCGTGAAAGCATTATGGAAACCTAACGAATCTCTGCGAATCTTCTTGCGTTCCACGATAGAGTCGGAACGATTGACAAGCTCCGTAATGATGAAGTTACTTTGCGTATTGTCTTGATGGGTGACAGAATTTACGAGATACCCCTTGAACCAGATTTTTTCTCCTGCTCCATAGAAAGGCTTATCCAAATGCAGATACAATTTTTCTTGCGGAACTTTCTCCAGCAGATTGAAATACGCAAGAATTGTATCTTGTGTGTTTTGTCCGGATAATGAGGTAAAACAGAATAACATTCCGAAAAAGAAAGCCATTGAACCTCTATTCATTGAAAATGTAGTTTTGCTTTTCATACGATATATCTTTGAATACATTTATGATTTATGCATCCAGATAGAAAGTACTTTCCTCTTTACTGCCAGTATGTTAATCACCGATACGACAATGAATAACACAACGCCCATGCTGATAGCTGCCCATAATGACCCGGTTTCCAGTTGTGGAAACAATAATCGGATGCTGTCTATGTAATAACTGCGTAGCCAGGAGACTAATCCGATGGATAATACAAGTACGATAACATTCAGTCCTACCGTGAGTAACTGATAAGGCAATGCTACCTTGTTGGGACTGTACCCGATTAATAACAAACTCTCCAACTTAGTCGTATTTTTTTGCAAGAGCAAGAAAATGCTCAACATCAGGATATAGAATGAAAGAATACTGATAAATAAACCTACCCCCAATACAATGCCTACGATAAGACGGAGGAAATAAGTCGTTTTTCCGGCATCCAGTTTGCCGTCTTCCGTTTCATATCCTTTCTTTTGAAAATAGCTGGCGATAGCGGAATCCGCCGGATTGCTCACTTCGATAATCAACCGCGCCGGTTGTGCTTCTGCATTCGGTGCGAAATTCTCATTCGCCCATTTCATAAAAGACTGGGGAACAAGAATCGTATTCAGACGATTGGAGAAGCCGACAATGTTTCCTTTGTACTGTTCCACCCGTCCGTTTCCACGCATCATAATATCCATTTGAATCAGCCCCATCAATCCTTCCGAGAGCTTGGGAAGACTACGGCTTTGTGCAAACCCGAAGTTATAAAGATTTAGGTAGTTACGGGGAATGATAATGGGTATGGTATGCGTGCTTTCGTCGAAGCGCCACTTGTCGAGTTTGATGTCGACAAACTCATCAGGAACAGACTCAAAGAACATATCCGTGGAAAGATGAATACCAGCTTCCTGCATGCCCAATCCTGCCGATACTTTGAATTGAGAAGGAGTGAAAGCCCCTATTGTTTTGGTAAACGGTTGTTTCTTCAAATCCGCAATATCTTCGGCAGAGAACGTATTACTCTTTCCTGCAAAAGAACCGAGTGTGCTGATTTTCTTTGTAGCTATGATGAAATCCTTTTTCATAAAGCTGTCTCCCTCGGTGAATACCGGAATGACATCTTTATAAAACTGCACGCTAAGCAATACAATCATCATGCCGAATAGATTGGCTAAAAAGAAACCGGCCAGTTGACCGATACTGATATGTTGGCGGAGGAGCTTCCAGACAAGAGTTGGCATTTTATTTATGATTTTACGATTTACGATTTGAAATGTTGCAGTGGAGGGAGACGGATGATTTTCTCATTTACTATTTCCCACTCATTTTTTTGTTATTTATTACTCGTTACAGTTGAAGTATATGGCTGTAAGGCAACTCGATATGCTTACCGATGGAGGTTGCAATTACACCGGCTCCTTGTGCCTTTGCCTCGGCAATGATAAGTTCGCCCATGATGCGGCTGTTATCATCATCCAGATGGCTGATCGGTTCATCCAGAAATATAAAGTCGAACGGCTGGCAGAGTGCCCGGATAAAGGCAACACGTTGCTGCTGTCCGAAAGATAGTTTGCCGGCTTTCACATTTATTTTATCTGCGATACCCAGTTGCTCGAAGAATGATAAGATTTCTTTTTTCTTTTTGCATCCGGTAAGGTTATTCTTCAATTGTACATTTTCAAGAGCGGTCAGTTCGGTGAAGATGCGTAAATCTTGAAAAAGCATACTTAGTGAATGCTTTCTTAGGTCGACCCATTGCTTCACGGAGTATGCTTTGATATTGGTTTCATCGAAATTAATAATCCCCTGATAGTCGTTGCGATAACCATAGATATAGCTGCACAACGAAGATTTGCCGGTGCCGGAAGCTGCTTCAATCAGATACATTTCTTCTTTCCGAAAGATCAGATCCTGGTGCCATACATCCGAAGTCACCGAATTACGGTCAGCAAACACTTGGGGAAGTGTTTGCTGCAGGTGAATACTATTCATACCGTTTGTTTACAAATTAATTACATGCCGGCAAATTGCTTGGCAAAGTCTACGATTTGTTTGAGAGCGTTGACGTCTTTGTCTTTCAGGCAAAGGTCGATCTCGCTGATTTCTCCTTCTGAACTCATTGACAGATAAGAAACCTTATTGGCTAACTCAATATATGTTTTAACTTCCTGTCCTCCGAAACCTGCTACCATTTTAACAACAGGCAAGTCCAGTATTGCTTCAGCGTTGATTGCAACAAAGATGGTTTTACCCTTCATATCCGATGCGTAAGGAGCATCTTTTATCGATTTGTCGGCAGCTTTGCCCACGTTCTTGTAGAGTAATTCATCATTGGTAGCATACATTTGTTTATCCTTGATACCGAAGAATATATTCATGCCTTTTGTTTTGTAGACATATTCGTCCTTGCCAAGTTGCATGATATCTTCCCCTCTTTTCAGTCCCAATGATTGCTTGTTCTTATAAATTGTTTCGAGGGCATTACCATTCTTAACATCCGCATACATCATGAAAGTAGGAGCACTGTTCATCGTTACGTTGATTAATCCGGCAGAAATATCACCATTGAACGAGCCGAACAACTCTTTTACTTCGTCTGCTTTAGCAATAGATACTGTATTGCGGAATTCCTTATTTTCGCTTAACAAGTTGTAAAGCCCTTCTCCTTTCACACCTACATTGAAGAACATCAGTGTGGAAGACGGGAAGTATTTAACGAAAGTGTTGTTTGCTTTTCCAAATGACTCCATTTGTTTTTTTATAAGCGCTTTCACGGCTTCGTTTTCAGTATAGTTTTCTGTTTTGAGGGCAATCTTGCCTTTCTCAAAATTCAGTCCTCCTACAAGAGTGATGTCCTCTGCTTTCACCTCCGTTGGTAACCCCATGCTTATCTGGTTGCGATAGGTTGCAGGGATAGCTTCCATAGAAGCGAGGAAGTTGATATCGCTTTTCTGCTTTTCCATTTTTTGGAAAGCTCCTGATTTTACGATACTGTTATCGGCCGTCTGTTTCAACAGATTAGTGATGGCTTCTTTGGCTTTTTCAGTTTGAGTGGTTCCGCTTACATTGACTATCAATACAGTAGAATTGTTGAAAGCGAGCAGGCCGCCATTCATTGTTGTAAAACTGTAGCCGTCAGCTTCGCTTATCGGCTGGCAGATTTGTTCTTTAGCCATCACGTCGAGTGAAGCATGGAGATTGTCCTCATTGTTCACTTTACCTACAACAGTAGGGTAAGGGAAAGAAGAGGATGAGAATACATAGAATGGAGATTCGACATCGATTCCCGATTCACCCGGATTCTTCATGACCTTTTCCAGTTGTTGGAAGGTAGCGGCATTCATTCCGCTTTTCAGTGCTTCCAGTACTTTTTGTTTCGCAGCTTCATTCTCTTTATCATCCAATCCCGCTTTACTTGCAAGAGATTTGAGGTTGATAGAGGCAACTACCGAGGCGTCAGCCGGTATCACATTGGTATACTCCGATGTTTTGGAACATGCTGCCAGAAAAACAATCAGTACTGCCAGTACCGAGAGTCGTGAAATCGTTTTCTTTGCCATACTTATGTTATTTAAAAGTTGTATAATCATTGATTCAGAATTATTGATTTTGTAGGTTCAGCGTATGGCAGGCCACCAGTGCCGCTGTTTCCGTACGGAGTCGTGATTTGCCCAAACTAATCGGAACAAATCCCTGTTCGATGGCTTTCTTCACTTCTTCTTCACTGAAATCTCCTTCGGGACCTATCAGGACAAGGGCGTCTTCTCCGGGTTTCAGGACATTCTTTAATAAAGGTTTTTCACCTTCATAACAGTGGGCGATAAACTTCTGTCCTTTGAACTCTTGTCTGATGAACGGATCGAACTCAATCATCTCATTCAATTTAGGCAACCGTGCCTTGAGAGATTGTTTGATTGCTGATACAAGAATTTTTTCAATCCGTTCGGTCTTGATGACTTTACGTTCCGAGAAACGGCAGTTGAGGAAAGTCAGTTCGTCAAATCCGATTTCGGTAGCTTTCTCTGCAAACCATTCGTTACGGTCCATGTTCTTCGTCGGTGCCATGGCAATGTGTAAATGGCACGGCCATAACGGTTCCTGAAAAATCGTTTCTTTGATCGTTACAAAACAACGTTTGTTGGTCGCAACAGTAATTTCAGCTTTGTAGAAGTTCCCCTTACCGTCCGTAAGAGTGATTTCATCTCCGATACCTAATCGCAGAACGCGGGTACAATGTTGTGCTTCCTCTTCGGGAAGTTCGTTGCTTTTCTGTATATCGGGAGTATAAAAAACGTGCATAATGTTACTTACTGGTTTTTATTTCTTGAATTGATTTGGTCACGTATCCGGGCGGCTAATTCATAATTCTCATCTTTGATAGCCTGCTCCAGTGCTTCCTCAAGCGTTCTGGAAGTAGCATCCGGCAAATCATGTTCTTCTTCAGTCTCTTCGTCGTTGTCCGTTTTTTCAGAATGGGTTCTTTCTTCCGACGACATGTGAAGGCATTCCTGTTCAAGAATAGATTCATAAATAAGAATTGGACAGTCGGCACGCACTGCCAAGGCAATTGCGTCTGAAGTCCGTGCGTCAATACGTATAATCTCTTCGTCTTTCTTAAGGTAAATATAGGAGTAAAAAATACCATCCTTTGCTTTGTAAATTAACACACGTATCAGACTGGCTCCCAGTATGGTGAGGCTTGTTGTAAACAGATCGTGTGTCAATGGACGGGGTGTCTTTACTCCCTTCAGATATAAAGCGGTAGCCTGGGCTTCCGCGGGACCGATGATGATAGGCAGTTGTCGTTCACCGTCTACTTCGCCTAATAGCATAGCAAATGCGCCTACTTGCGCCTGGCTGTTCGTGATATTTATAACTTGTAATTCTACCTTTTTGTCCATCGTTCTCTTTTACTTAATTTGTTTTACTCTCCTGCTGGTGTTTGTACTTGAATACCAAGGCAAACAGGATGCCGATCACCAGCGCGTATGCTGCGAATATCAGCCAGATATCCATCCATTCGCGACTCACCAGTCTGCCGTCAGCATACACAGAGAATGCATCTACTACCGCACCGCTGGCATATCCGCCAATGATGGCTCCCAGTCCGTTGGTCATCATAAAGAACAACCCCTGTGCACTGGCACGGATGGAGGAATTGGCTTCTTGTTCAACAAACAATGAACCGGAAATGTTGAAGAAATCAAAGGCCATACCATAAACGATCATGGAAAGGATCAGCATCCATAGTCCCGATCCCGGATCTCCGAAGCCGAACAGCCCAAACCGGAATACCCAGGCAAACATACTGATTAACATGACTTGCTTGATTCCAAAATGACGCAGGAAGAAAGGTATGGCAAGAATAAACAGTGTTTCCGACATCTGCGAGATGGACAGCAGGATTACCGAATGTTTCACTCCGAATGATTCTGCATATTCGGGGATGCTGGCAAAGCTACTTAAGAAAAGATCACCGTAAGTATTTGTAATCTGCAATGCCGCACCTAAAAGCATGGAGAAAAGGAAGAAAATAGCCATCTTCTTTTTCTTGAATAACACCAGCGCATCCAGACCGAAAGCGGAGAGCCATGATTTGTTTTCTGATTTAGCCGGTCGGCAAGCGGGAAGGGTAAAAGAATAAAGCCCGAGCAGTAACGCGGAAGCACCGCCTACATAAAGCTGTGCACTTGAATTCTTAAACCCGGTAAGGTCGACCGCCCACATGGCACAGATAAAACCGATCGTTCCCCATACACGGATGGGAGGGAAGTCTTTAATCAGGTCACATTTATATTGTTCCAGTGCATTGTACGATACAGTGTTAGCGAGGGATAGCGTGGGCATGTATACCAACAAGTTGAGTAACATGGCCCAGTACATCTGATCGTATCCTGTTGCGGTAGAAGCGTAGAAGAGGCATCCGGCTCCTGCGATATGGCAAAGCCCGTATAAACGTTCTGCATTAAACCATTTATCGGCAATGATACCAATAATACCCGGCATTACCAAAGAGGCAATCCCCATAGTAGCGAAAATGGCTCCGATCTGTCCTCCTTCGAAATGAAGTTCTCTTCCCATATAGCCACCTAGTGATATTAACCAGGACCCCCATACAAAGAATTGCAGGAAGTTCATAATAATCAAACGAACTTTTATACTCATGACTTTTTTTAATTTGTGTTTCTCTTCATGTTCATAAACCTTGCAAATATAATATTTTCGTTGAATAGGTGGACAAGTAATTTGATAAAAAGGGGATAAAAATGGCATAAATGCGAAGAAAAGAAGAGATTTGGTCGTGAAAAAACAAATGAAGGGGGTATAAAAAAAGAAGGCTATCTATCCCAGACAGCCAATCTTTGTTAACCTTAAATCTAATACCATGAAAAACACAGTGCAAAGATAGATGGTTTATGTTATACAACATAATGTTTTCTCGAAAATCTTCTGTTTATTAACTCTAATTAACTTTGAATCCTCCATTTTTCTGTTACTGCCCTTCTGTTTCACCACAGATTACACGGATTAACACAGATTTTTATCAATCAATCATCATATTCGGATTCTCTGTTCTCATTTTAGAAAAGAAAAGGACTCCGTGAAACCCTGTACCACCCTGTGGAACTCCTGCATGGCTTTGTGATAAAAATCTGTGTTAATCCGTGTAATCCGTGGTGAATCCGGTTATTCTACATAAAGTACCAGACCTTTCAGGTATTCTCCTTCAGGATGGTAGATGTTTACCGGATGGTCGGCGGGTTGAGTCAGTTGATGCAGGATGCGTACACTACGTCCTGACATGGCTGCTGCGGTAAACACGGCAGTACGGAAATTGTCCTTGCTTACTACTTGCGAACAAGAGAAAGTAAACAGGATGCCGCCCGGTTTGATTTTCTCGAATGCTTTGGCATTCAGTTTGCGATAACCTTGTAAAGCATTCCGCAGGGCATCTTTGTGTTTGGCAAATGCGGGCGGGTCGAGAATGATTAAATCATACTGGTCGCCCATGCGGTCGAGATATTTGAAAGCGTCCTCGGCAAAAGCCTCGTGGCGGGAATCACCGGGGAAGTTCAGTTCTACATTTTTATTAGTCAGATCAATTGCTTTGGCAGAGCTGTCGACAGAGTGGACGAGCTTTGCACCTCCGCGCATGGCATAGAATGAGAATCCGCCGGTATAGCAGAACATATTCAGTACCGAACGGTCTTTGGCATAACGTTCCAGTAAAGAACGATTTTCGCGCTGGTCTACAAAGAATCCGGTCTTTTGACCTTTCAGCCAGTCTACATGGAACTGCAAACCATATTCTTGCGCGATATTATCACTGCTTCCTCCTTTCAGGAAACCGTTTTCGGGGAAAAGATCTGCTTTAAAAGGAAGAGTTGTTTCTGATTTATAATAGATATTCTCGATCTTGTCGCCCATTACTTCGGATAAAGCTTCGGCAATTGTCATGCGGTCTACGTGCATTCCTGCAGAGTGTGCCTGCATGACTGCAGTTTTGGCATAAACGTCAATAACCAGTCCGGGGAGATTGTCTCCTTCACCATGAACGAGCCGGTAAGTGTTGTTGGTCGGATTGGTGGCGATGCCGATACTGCGACGCATATCGTATGCTATTTCCAGTTTGCGTTTCCAAAAATCGTGATCGATAGGTTCCTGATGGAAAGACAGTACGCGCACAGCAATACTTCCGATCTGGAAATGTCCTTCGGCAATAAATTCTTTTTTGGAGGTGTATACTTCTACAACTTCACCTTCATCGGGCTCTCCGTCAAAACGGGCGATAGCACCGGAAAAAATCCAGGGGTGGAATCTCTTAAGAGAATCTTCTTTACCGGGTTTGAGATATACTTTATGCATAATATAGCCTTTCCCTAATCCTCTCCCAGGGAGAGGAGGATTGAGATAGTTTTGTTATTGGTTATTAATTACTTATTTTATTATTTATCACTTATCATTTATCGTCTATGACTGCTGGTTGCTTATAGGGCCGGTAGTGACTTCTTCCCTTTCCTTGGGAGCAGGTGGGAGAGCAGCTATTTCCCAATCTCCTGTCTGTTTCAGCTCTTGCAACAGATTATAGATGTTGAGGCAAGCCCATGCATCCGTGGCGGCATATTGTTTCTGCCCGTCGCTCAATACATCAGCTTCCCAGTTGGACAAGCGCTGTGATTTGGATATTTTTTCTTTGAATAAGATGGCATAAATCTTTTGCAGACTTTTGTCCTGTATACCGAATTGGCGCACATAGTCCTGCAACTCGATACAGCTTTGTTGAGTGAAAGGTGCGCGTTTGTGCAGCATCATAAAGTCATCTTTCAGTGAAAGGCCCACTTTGATTACAGCCGGGTTTTCTAATAAGTCAACCAATGGCTGGGTCAATCCCGTCATGTTGAGCCGGAATAGGAAACAACATTCTTCAGAAGAAATCTGGAGGAGTGCTACTTTGTGCGATTGCCCTTTGGTAAAGGAAGGACGCGTTTCACTGTCAATGCCTATCACAGATCTGGATTGGAGGTAAGCTACTGCTCTTTCCGTTTCAGCTTCCGACTGGATAACGTAAATTCGTCCCGGAAAAACAGTTTTCGGGAGTTCTTTTAGTTCATCTTTATCTATGGTTCTTCTTACAATCATTTCTATATTTATTCATCATCGTGGCAATGGCAACCGTCTTCGTGACAGTGGCAATCATCGTCGTGGCAATGACAGCCTTCTTCTTCACAACAATCGTTGTCGTCGCTTGGTTCGTAAAATCCTTCTTCATTACCATTCTCTTCCTCCTCTTCCAGCTGGTTGTATTTCACGTCATGAAGGGCGCGTAGCGTGTTTACCAGTTTCTGTCCCCATAGTGTACCGAAGTTTTCCTGACAGATAGCCAATGAATCATTCATTGTTTCGTTCAGTCCCAGTTGGAAGACAAATATGAAATCTTTAATATCCTGATAAATGTCAGCCAGATCTTCCGATATTGATTTTTTGATAGGTTGGTCGCTATAAACCATATCTTGCACGAATACGTCCAGATAATCATCCTTGTCACCCATCAATCCTGAAAGATTAATACGCAGAATTTCGTAAATCTCTTCTGTGACATACGTTTCGGGTGCTTCGTCCCCGATCGTCTCACATTTGGGTAGCATAGATGCTTTGAGATAGAGCAGGGGGAGTATTTTTAATGATGTGTCAACGAAAGTACTACGCTTCATGCGTTCGGCACGTTCGAGAAATGCACAAAATTCGGCGGCTACTGTAACGAACTCAATTACGTTCTTATCAAATATCGTTTGGCTTTCTTTTTCCATGATCTATATTGATTTGAAACGCAAAGGTAAGAAAAAGGATTGAATGAGCGTAGTGCTCGTTATTTTTTTATTATTTTTGCGGCTTAGAATCTCATTCCAATTTTATAAAAATAGAATAAAAGACTCATGGCAAAGAAGAAATTAGATAAGGAGGCAGAAAGCACTCCCTCTTCCCCCAGTAAAATTGTGGCTGTATGTAAGAATGAAACTGTTCATTTTGTGATTGGATTGATGCTGGTCATCTTTTCCGTTTACCTGTTGTTGGCTTTTTCTTCCTTCTTCTTTACGGGGGCTGCCGATCAAAGTATTATTGATAGCGGTAGTTCGGCGGATTTGGCGGCTGTTAATAATCAGGTGAAGAATTATGCCGGTTCACGTGGAGCGCAGTTGGCAAGCTATCTGATAAACGACTGTTTCGGTATTTCCTCTTTCTTTATACTTGTTTTTCTGGCAGTGGCAGGATTGAAGTTGATGCGTGTACGTGTGGTCCGCTTGTGGAAGTGGTTTATTGGTTGCACGCTTTTATTAGTCTGGTTCTCCATATTCTTCGGATTTGCTTTTATGGATCATTATCAGGATTCTTTCATTTATCTGGGCGGTATGCACGGATACAATGTCAGTCGTTGGTTAATCTCACAAGTAGGAGTACCTGGTGTATGGATGATCCTGTTGATAACTGCTATCTGTTTCTTTATATATATAAGTGCGCGTACTGTTATTTGGTTGCGTAAACTTTTTGCGTTGAGCTTCCTAAAACGCGAAAAGAAAGAGAAGGAAGAAGTCATCCCGGAAGGGGAAGGCGATCAGGAATTCACGACTTCCCAACCGCAGGAAGTGGAGTTCAATTTGAAACGGACGTATAAACAGACACCTCCTCCGGCACCTGTGATGGATATACAGGCTGAAGAACCCGAAGATGAATTCCCGGTCAACCAGCCGGAGCCGGAAGATTCTCCTTTGTCTGATGGAAGTGAAGGAGTGACGATGGTGTTTGAACCGACTGTTTCCAACCCTGTTCCCGCTGTACAGGACGAACCTTTGGAAGAAGCGGAACCCGGGTTTGAAGTAGAACCTGCGACTTCTGAAGAAGAATATGAGGGACCGGAACTTGAACCTTATAATCCTACTAAGGATTTGGAAAACTACCGCTTCCCGACTATCGACCTGATGAAGCATTTCGAAAATGATGATCCGACGATTGACATGGACGAACAAAATGCAAACAAAGATCGTATCATCAATACATTGCGCAGTTTCGGAATCGAAATCAGTACGATTAAAGCAACGGTAGGACCTACGGTAACTCTATACGAAATCACTCCGGAGCAAGGAGTACGTATTTCTAAAATCCGTGGTTTGGAGGATGATATTGCATTAAGCCTTTCTGCTGACGGTATCCGTATCATCGCTCCGATACCGGGTAAAGGAACAATCGGTATTGAAGTGCCGAACAAGAATCCGAAGATTGTTTCCGGACAAAGTGTGATCGGAAGTAAGAAATTCCAGGAATCCAAATATGATCTGCCTATTGTATTGGGTAAGACCATCACGAATGAAGTCTTTATGTTCGACCTTTGCAAGATGCCGCACGTATTGGTGGCGGGTGCAACCGGTCAGGGTAAGTCAGTAGGTTTGAATGCTATTATTACTTCCTTATTATATAAGAAGCATCCGGCAGAATTGAAATTTGTACTGGTCGACCCGAAGAAAGTAGAATTCAGCATCTATTCGGTGATTGAAAATCATTTCCTGGCCAAACTTCCTGATGGAGGCGAACCTATTATTACAGACGTAACAAAGGTTGTACAAACCCTGAACTCTGTTTGTGTAGAGATGGATACCCGTTATGACCTGCTGAAGATGGCGCATGTACGTAATGTCAGAGAATATAATGAGAAGTTTATCAACCGTCGTCTGAATCCGGAAAAGGGGCATAAGTTTATGCCGTATATCGTAGTGGTTATTGATGAGTTCGGAGATTTGATTATGACTGCCGGTAAGGAAGTGGAACTTCCGATTGCCCGTATTGCGCAGTTGGCACGTGCTGTCGGTATTCACATGATTATTGCTACACAGCGTCCGACTACCAATATCATTACGGGTACGATTAAAGCCAACTTCCCGGCGCGTATCGCTTTCCGTGTATCTGCCATGATGGACTCTCGTACTATTCTTGACCGTCCGGGTGCTAACCGTCTGATTGGTAAGGGGGATATGCTCTTCTTGCAGGGAGCTGATCCGGTACGTGTGCAATGTGCCTTTATCGATACGCCGGAAGTAGAAGAGATTACAAAATTCATTGCCCGTCAGCAAGGTTATCCTACTCCGTTCTTCTTGCCCGAATATGTGAGTGAAGATAGTAATAGTGAAGTAGGGGATATTGATATGGGACGTCTTGATCCGTTGTTTGAAGATGCGGCCCGGTTGGTTGTTATTCATCAGCAAGGTTCCACTTCATTGATTCAGCGTAAATTTGCGATTGGCTATAATCGTGCCGGCCGTATAATGGATCAATTGGAGAAAGCCGGAATTGTAGGTCCTACACAAGGAAGTAAGGCGCGTGATGTATTGTGTATTGACGATAATGATCTTGAAATGCGATTGAACAATTTACAGTAACAGTTCGTTTATTAATCAAATGAGAAAGTACATTTTTAGTGTTTTAATAGCTTTACTGTCTTTGCCTGTGATTGCTCAACAACAGCAGTCCCAGGCTAAAGTCATTCTTGACAAAACGGCAGAGGCGTTTCGTAAAGCTGGTGGCGTGAAGGCTGATTTTACTGTAAAGGCTGTGGCAAACGGCTTGGTAGAAGGTGCTGAAAACGGAACAATTCAGTTGAAAGGAGAGAAATTCGTACTGAAAACATCTGATATCATCACTTGGTTTGACGGAAAAACGCAATGGAGTTATGTGACAAAGAATGATGAAGTGAATGTCAGTAATCCGACGCAGGAAGAGTTGCAGCAGATAAATCCGTATACCTTTCTGTATATGTATCAGAAAGGATTCTCTTATAAGTTGGGGGCGACTAAGACGTTTCGTGGAAAAGCCGTTTGGGAAGTCGTTCTGACTGCCAGGGATAAGAAACAGGAGTTGGAACGTATCACTCTTTTTGTGACGAAGGACACTTATGAACCTCTATATATTTTGCTTCAGCAGCGTGGTCAGCAGACACGTAATGAGATAACCGTTACAAGTTATCAGACGGGGCAGAATTATACGGATCGTGTTTTTATTTTTGATAAAAAACAATATCCCAATGCAGAGGTGATAGATTTAAGATAACATGTTTTTATAACAAAACAATAAAGATAAATTAAAATGGCAGAAATAGAAAAAGTGAAATGCCTGATTATAGGTTCAGGACCTGCCGGATATACGGCAGCGATTTACGCTGGACGTGCAAATTTATGTCCGATACTATATGAAGGATTGCAGCCGGGCGGCCAGTTGACTACTACGACAGATGTAGAAAACTTTCCCGGTTATCCGGAAGGTATCAGTGGCCCGCAGTTGATGGAAGATTTGCGTGCACAGGCGAGCCGTTTCGGAACAGATATTCGTTTTGGTATCGCTACGGCAGCAGATTTAAGCAAAGCTCCTTATAAAATAACAATTGACGGTGATAAAGTGATTGAAACGGAATCATTGATTATTGCTACCGGGGCAACTGCTAAATATCTGGGACTGGAGGATGAAAAGAAATATGCCGGAATGGGGGTAAGCGCTTGTGCTACTTGTGACGGATTTTTCTATCGTAAGAAAGTGGTTGCTGTAGTTGGTGGAGGTGATACTGCTTGTGAAGAAGCGGTTTATCTTGCCGGTCTTGCATCCAAGGTATATCTGATCGTTCGTAAACCTTTCCTGCGTGCATCGAAGATTATGCAGGAACGTGTCATGAACCACGAGAAGATTGAAGTTCTTTTTGAACACAATGCAGTTGGTTTGTTTGGTGATAATGGCGTAGAGGGTGTAAACCTGGTGAAACGTTGGGGTGAACCGGATGAAGAACGTTATAGTTTACCTATCGACGGTTTCTTCCTGGCTATCGGACATCAACCAAATACTGAAATATTTAAAGAGTATATCGATACGGACGAAGTAGGTTATATTATTACAGACGGTGATAGTCCTCGTACGAAAGTGCCCGGAGTTTTTGCAGCAGGAGATGTGGCCGATCCGCATTATCGTCAGGCTATTACAGCTGCGGGAAGTGGATGTAAGGCTGCCTTGGAGGCAGAACGTTACCTTTCTTCCAAAGGACTTGTGTGATAAATATATCTTCGGTGTAAACGAATGAATGATAATTATGCCTTTTGGGGTGTGATTGATTATAAATAAAACGGTGAACATTAGTATTAAACTAGCGTTCACCGTTTTGTTTATTCAGGTCCGGAATAAATGATGCGGATTCCACGTCCTGTTGAGTCAGCACCGTGAAATCCGCATAAAATATAGTTAGCTTTGTTTAATAAGCTTCTATTTCATCAATCCATAATTCGGCAGGAATTACTTCCGGGCCATTGTTCTTTTCAAAGTTAACCCCATTGCGCAGTGTGCCGCCATTCTTAATCTTAACTTTCAGGAAGGTAGCCTGTGTTGGCTCAAATTCAATGGAATCAGTGAATGCAATTCGTCCTGTTTCCGGATAATCGTGTTTCAAGGCTTTTTCAGCTACCGGAGTGTATTGTTTGCCATCTGCTGATACTTCTACGGCAACTCCTCCTGCAGGAAGAATTCTCATAGCCGGATTGAATAAAGAGCCGAAAATTATTTTGCTGATTTGTGTCGGCTTATCCAAATTAACGATAAATTCCAAGTCTTTACCTTCAACAATGCCAAAGCTGCACCACGGAGTATAAGAAGCGTTATTTCCTCGTTTGCCGTTGGTCAGTCCGAAGGTTGTCTTGTCAGCTCCTAATACATCGTTTTCATCAAATATATCGCCTGTCCATCCCATCTTATAATTAACAGTATAGGGCTTTCCTGTCAATAAATTACCGTATAATGGCTTGTGAGCTACTTTACCCAGCATTTTTCCATCTTTGAAAGCAGCGGCTTTCAGGTCGATATTACCTTCCAGAACGAAAGGCTTTTCGTACAGTGTGGATGTTTTACTAGGTTCACTGCCGTCCGTAGTATATCGGATTTCTGCATTCGGATAGAAACTTTCCAGCATTACCATTAAAGGAGCGTTTTCATCCGCGTGCGTATTTACGTTTACATCAAAGAAGTTGAGACAAGGTTTGGTGTTCATTACTTCCAAACGTTCAAATTCAGTTACCATTCGTTCGCAGAAATTCTTCCAGTCTTTGTTTGCGTTTTGTGTCCAGGCCGTTTCGGCAATAGTCATTGCACGCGGGAAGGCCTGATAGTCTGTACGTTCGGAAGTCTGCATATATTCTCTCCATATATTGCCTTGTATTCCGATGATATGCTTCTTGGCAAGCTCGTCTGCATCGTCCGGAACAGGGTTATAGCTATATGTTTTCTTCAGTGTGTTGTATCCGCCGATAGTCGTCGGAGCAATTTCCGGTTCTTCCTGGTAGTAGTCCAGATATACATAAGGGTTCGGAGTCATAATCGCATTATGTCCGGCTTTGGCAGCGTTCATTCCTCCTTCTACACCACGCCATGACATAACAGTCGCATTTGGAGCCAGACCACCTTCGAGGATTTCATCCCAACCAATGATGTTCCTGCCTTTGCTATTCAGATATTTCTCCATGCGGGTAACAAAATAGCTCTGCAACTTATCTTCTTTACTATGCTTTATTCCGTCCGTCTTGCTGGGAGTCGTATCATCCTTCAGTCCTAACTGGCGGATTAGCTGCTGGCAGAAAGCACTGTTCTTCCACGCTGTTTTGGGACATTCGTCGCCACCGATGTGAATGTATTCGCTAGGGAATAATTCAATTACTTCATCCATCACTCCTTCAAAGAATTTGAAAGTTGTTTCACTCGGACAGAATACCTGTTCGAATACACCCCATGTAGGAGATACTTTATAAGTCTGTGTAGAATCACATGACAGTTCCGGATAGGCGGCCAGTGCAGCCAACGCATGTCCCGGCATTTCTATTTCGGGAACAACGTTGATATATTTACTTGCAGCATAAGCTACTACATCTTTGATTTGTTCCTGTGTGTAATACCCTCCGTGTTCTTTTCCGTCGAATACTTGCGGATAATTTACATAGTAATAGTCTACCAATGTCTTTTCACGTTTAGAACCGATTTCTGTCAATTTAGGATATTTCTTGATTTCGATTCTCCATCCCTGATCGTCTGTCAAATGCCAATGGAAAACATTCATCTTGTTCATTGCCAGCAAGTCGATAAACTTGTAAATATAGTCAATCGGTACATAATGGCGGCAAACATCCAGCATCAGTCCGCGGTGAACAAAACGGGGCGAATCTTCTATTTCTACAGCAGGAACCGACCAGTTTGCTTTCTTATCCAACTGGTTTCCGTAAACCGCCGGAGGGAGTAACTGATAAAGTGTCTGTACGCCGTAGAAGAACCCGTTCGGCTGGGAAGCGGTGAGTGTAATGAGACTGGGAGTAACGGATAATTTATATCCTTCCTTCGGCATACCTTCCTGCACAACAAAACAGATTGCTGATTTTCCATCTGCACTTTCTGCTTCTTTCAACGAGATTCCTGCTGTCTGTTTTAAACGTTCGGCCAGGCTGTCGGCAATACCTTTAACTTCCGGAGCATCGGAAGGAATTACCAGACTGACTTTGCTGTTTAGTTCAAAACGTCCTTCCTGTGGGAGAATTTGATTGGGTTTGGGAACGATGTTGTACTCGTTCGCCGCTTCTTTTGTCTTTTGGCAACTGGGGGCAATCATAAGCAAGGACAAAAGAAGAAGAGAAATACTTTTCTTCATGGTCAAAATGTGTGTTAAGTTATAAATAGATTTGACAGGGCAAATGTACTTGTTTTAATGATAAGTTCCAATGATATGGAAATAAAAAAGCCGGAACGGATTCCGGCTCTTAGCTAAAGTTTTAGATTTACATAGTTATATATTAAGAGAGATGTTTTATTTCAGAAGTTGTTCTTCAATGATTTGCACATACTTTTCCGGCGTAGCACCAACCTCGATTATCGGTTTGCCGCCTACCGGGATGAAGAATAACGTAGGTAATGCCTGTACACTAAAATGGCTACATAAATCTTTTTCTTTATCAGCATTTACCTTATAGAATATAACTTTTCCTTTATATTTTTCAGCTAGTTTCTCCATTTCCGGAAGTAGACGCATACATGGACCGCACCATGTAGCCCAAAAATCGATAACTATCGGTTTGTCTCCATTATAGATGAAATCATTTCCTTTTCGGTAGTCGAAAATGTGTTCGAGGAAGAACTGGCGGGTAATTGGATTCAATTTACCATCTTCAACTTTGGTTTCCGTCACTTTAGCTTCCGCTTCCGGTATAGGAACCATATCGAATGGTTGAAAGTAAATTTTCTGATGAATATAGTCAATAGATATAATTCCGTAGTCCAGTATCTTTTTGCCTAATACGGAACGTTTCAAGAATGGGTTTTTCACTGCTATGGCATCTTCAATCTTTGTTTTTACAAACATCGTTTCAGGTAGGATGAGGCTTTCCTCTTCTTTCCTTGTTTCTTTATATCCATTGGAGACTTTTTGGTTACTTCCTTTGGTATATTGTGTGTTCCATGTATTGAAATCTGCTTCAGTAAGATTCACTAATCCTTCACTCCATGTATCCAGGACAAAAGATATCGGCTTTCCCTGAATGTTTATCGGACATACTACTCCTAATCCTGTTATCAGGTTAAAATTTTCCCGATAGTTAAGTTTCATATAAGAAGGACGGTAGGGTTGTGTAATCGTAATTTTCTTCCGTTGCATGTCAATGGTTAATACAGAAGTGCGGAAAACAGCACCACTTAATACACCCATAACCCCTAGCTTGCGTAGATAAGGTTCGTCTTCTAATGTGAAAGCCGGAAGATCGTTTGCAAATGTATTTTTACCAATAGCTACTGTTCCCATTTCATATACCTTTCCAACAGGTACCTGTTTAAATACAAAATCTTGGTAAGAACTAAAAGTTCCTCTCTTTTCTGTATTGATGTGTAACTTTTTGAGAGCTTCAGGAAGTAGAGCGTTATGTCCCGATAAATCAAGGACAAAGTCAGCCACTTCACCATTTATAGTGGCTTCCACGATAATTTTTCCATCAATAGTTTTGAATGGAATGACCTCTGTCATACTGTTTTGTGTTTGTGCACTGATGCCTCCTGTGATACAAAATGCAAGCAAACAGAGATACATTTTAGTTATTATTCGTTTCATATATTCTTTCTGTTTAAAGTTTATTTCTCTTTCCTGATTTCAATTCTTTTCTCTTGATTATCTTTTTTGATGATAATATAGCCGGTATCACCAGGTATAGCATTCATAATTTCTTCTACGGCCATCTGGCTCATGGGGCAATCTTTAAGAGAAGTTCCGTTGATATTAATCACTTCGTCGCCGAAAGCAACTGTATCTTTCATGCTATCCCATATAGTTGTAATTTCGAATCTTTCGTTACGCGGTAATATGCTTACGTTCCAAAGAGCGGGAGCACCACCCATGTCGATTTTCCCTTCTTCAAATGGGAGGAAGTAAAAACGTCTCCGCATATAATCAATAATTACTTTACCATATTGCAGTAGATCCACCCCGATGATAGTTCCATTCATGACAGTTGTTGTACTACCTACGTTTGTGAATTCTTTTCCCATGATATTGATGGAAGGTACAGATACTTTTTTAATATCCACCGGCTTGCCCAACCCTGTTATTCCGGCAGCTACGATACCATATCCATGATTGGTAACTTGCGAGATGTCAGCCAGCCTGTTGTAATCTTCCGTAGAATAAAGTAGAAAGCCTCCGGCACCTGTGTCGAACAGAACTTTTAAATCATTATTTCCTAAACGAACGTTGACGATGGAATGATGTTCAGTTTCATCCAACAAAGGAATTCCGTCTGTAACCTTTAACTTTTCGGGACGATAAGGATAGTTGATTACCATTATTTTAGAACGGGAATCGAATGTTACTACCGACTGTGCAAAGGCATCTCCTCCAAGAATTCCGACAACTCCCAGGTCTGTGAAGAATGGATTCTTAGGTAGTACCATCGTTTTCAACTGTTTGATTTTGTAGTTCTTTCCGATGGAAACATTTTGTACGTGGGCTTCCTGATAGTTGGAGCCTTGTGCATTCACATCGGAAATGCGCATATATCCTGCGGCAGTAGCTTTCATTTCAGTTGCGGCGTCATACATAGTCCCGGTTCTTCCTCCTGTATCGACGATGTATTTTACATTTACACCATTAACAGTAACGGGTATAATGATTTTCTCCTGAATGAATTCATAAGGAATGGTATCGCAAACCTTATTCTGGATTTGCGCTACCATTTCTTGTCCGCAGTTTAGAAATAATAGCAGCCATAAGCCGGTCAGTATTCCTATTCTTTTCATGTCATTCTTTTTTGTAGATAATATTTTTTATTCCGGAAGCAGTCTCAATCGTTAGCTTCGTCTGTTTTTTCTCTTTCAATTCCGGTATTCCGTTCAGAATACTTTCGCAGAAGTCATATTTCTTAGCAGGTTTGCCATTAATCTTAATCACTTTGTCTCCTACTTCTATCTTACCTTTCGTGCTACTCCAGACGGTAGATACAAATAAGTCTCCGTCTTTGACCGTCAAATCGAAGTTGTTGCATTGATTGTTGATTTCATTATCCGGTTGGAAAGCTTCAAAATAGAATCTTCCACGTGGATAGTCGATAGTCACTTTCCCGTATTGTAATAACTTTACACCTAGTAATGTATAAGGGTGTTTGTCTGTATGGGTCGTTAAGTTGCGGAATTTGGTGGCTCCTACTGATAATAAGGGAATATGTACTCTATATGAAGATGCTTTATCTGCTTGTCCGGCTACTCCGATACTTCCTTCCCCATATCCTTCAGAAACGACTTCCATAGATGCCTCCGGTTTAATTCTCTCAAAATCACTTTCAATAAGAGATAACAGACTGGGACTGCCTGTATCAAATAATACAGTGATGTTGCTGACCGGAGCGATCTGTACATTGACAATTGGCATTCCCCCTTCTTTCGTGAAATTCAGCATTTTTCGTAAAGATACTGTAGAAGGCTTTTCGGCAGATGTGACTATGATATTTTTAGTCTGCGAATCAATGCTTACAATAGTACTTGCAAATAAATCGCTTCCGATGATACCATCTACTCCAAAACATTCCCAGCCTTTTACTTCATTGATGATTAGCGACGGGGCATTTTTAAAGTTAATAACATCATCGGGAGTCGTCAGATTTTCTATTCGCGTAGTTTTGTAATAGCTTTCCACGTTATTCACATCTGTCACCTTCATAGAGTCTGTTGCTGTTATTTGTAGTGCTTGACAGGCTTTAGTGGTAAGTGCGGTGCGCCCTCCGGTATCAAAGATAAAAGGGCGTGCATTGCCGTTCACTTTCATTTCGATAACCATTTTTTCGCCTACCATCCGATAAGGTATGGTTGCTTTATATTGTTGGGCGAATAAAGGGACCGCCATGCAAAAGGCAATGACGGTTCCTATTAGACGAGTATATTTCATAGACTAATCTTTATTTGCTGACTTTTTCTGCTTCCAAGATTGCTTGGTAAGCATTAACGATACCTCCGGAAATACATAGGTCATCAAAAAGGAATAAATCTTGTGAAGGGCTATCGTTCACGCGGATTCCTTTTTCTACTTCTACACCTTTGCGTGAAGTGACGCTTTTTAATAATATGTCACGGATTTGAGAACCGGTCAGTTTTGGGAAATAAGACTTCACAAGAGCAGCTACGCCAGCTACAGTAGCCGAAGCCATTCCTTCTCCAGTTCCTTTTTGATAAGTGTCACCCATATAAGATGAATAAATGTCTGTTCCCGGAGCATAAATATCGAGAGCAGTTGCACCGTAATTGGTGTTCAATACCGGATTTCCATTCTTGTCTGAAGAAGCAACTACCATAAAATTAGTAAGTTCTCCCTCTTTATTCATCTTACGGTTGGGAAAGAATTCGTCTTTATCCATATCCATTGATAGATCCCAAACCGGAACTATAACTAATGCCCCTTTCTTCTCTGCCTCTTTCAACGCCTCTGACACCCATTGTTTCTGCTCTTTCGGATATATGGAGTTTTGTTCCGGTAATACGATTACATCTGCACCGTGGTTTACTGCATAGCGGATGGCCAATGCCATATCTTTCAGGTACGGTTCTCCTTCTCCCGGGTGGATGCGTAAGGTCATGATTTCTGCATTGTCTGCAATACCGTTACTTCCGATACCGTTGTCACGTTTAGCTGCGATAACACCGGCCTTCATTACGCCTGTTGCCGCATCAGATGTCAACAGTACATTATTACCATAATGCGTATCGTTAATATCCAGAGGATTATCACCTACAATTTCTTTTCGATTATCACTTCCGTATCTCTTTAAAGCCTCTTCATAAGACGCTTTACCTGTTTCTACACTTTTCTTTCCCATATTCTGATAAACAGGTTCCCATTTATCCGTATTATAGATGCTGAAATAGTAGGCAGTAAATACAAAAGCGACTTCAGAAAGACTGTCTCTTTCAGCTTTGGGATCATAACAACTTTGGAAGTCCTCAACAGTCAGCTCTTTTCCGGGAAAACGTTTTTTCATGTCCTTATCGAACTTTTCAACATATTCTTCTATAACATAAGATAGTTGAAGACCGCCGTAAGCTCCACCGATTCTTGATTCCGGCATGACTTTATAGCGATAGTAATTATATTCTTCTATGTTTTCCGGTGCGGGGACTTCTTGGCGTTTTCCATTGACTATTTTATAATACTTCTTTCCGTCAAAGATATAATCAGCGTATTTATCTTTGAGACGGAAGAATTCACGTTCTCCTTCGCGTGTCAAAGCTTCCATTACTTGGCCGTCTTTACCACCGATGAAGTTCCAGCCATTGATGTCGTCAACAAACCCGTTTTTATCATCATCTTTTTGGTTTGACTTTTCTTTTGGGTTGATCCAGATTGCGTGTTTTAGGTCTTCGTGTTCTACGTCCATTCCGGTTCCGATCAGTGCAACAACCGGTCTTTTCTTTGCTTTCTTTTTGTTGGCTTTCAAGTAATCATAAGCTTTGTTTACTTCAGCTCCGTATACACTGTCCTGGTCGAAAGAACAGTTAAACCAGTCCAGTTCGGATTGTTTTTTTTGTGTTTCTGCCTTTGGTTTGATTAACTGGGCTGATACAGTAACGCTGATGAAACAGCATACGATTGGAAATATAAGTTTCTTCATTGTCAAAAGAGTTATAATTTATATAGTTTGTTTATTGTCTTATTTTTAAAATGGCTTCGCGTACTTGTTCACCCCGAACGTTGCGTGCAGCAAGTTTGCCTTCTTTGTCAATGACTACAAGGAAAGGGATGGAGTAGAAGCCGTAAGCAGTCTGGATAGCACTTGGAGTCTTGCTGTTTTTAGGGAATCCTGTCTTATCCCACAGCATCACCCACGGCAATTTTTCTTCATCCAGCATTTTTCTCCATTTTGCTTCGCTGTCATCCAGCGAGACACTGATGAATTCCAGATCGTCAGCCTTCAATTCATTGTATATGGTTAGCATACTACGCATCTCTTTACGACAAGGACCACACCAGGAGGCACAGAAGTCAAGTACGACAATTTTCCCACGGAAGTCTTTCAGACTTACGTTTTTTCCGTTGGCATCTGTGAAAGTAAAGTCGGGACATTCTGCACCAATGATTTGGTGGGAGAGGATTTCTACCCTGTTTACCAGCCATTTGGCAGATAAAGACTTTCTGTCTTGTTCCGGTATCATGTCCAATAGCATCTTGTTGGATTGGTAATCATTTACATCTGCCAGATAGGCTAATGCAGATGCCATGGAGGGAGTTAGTTTTCCTTTGACGGAAGTAGAAATCGTTGCTATATCCGGGTCTTTTTCTGCTGGCATATAGTTTTGTAAAGTCAGAAACGGATCGATGCCAGTGAATGAAAGCGAACTTTGTTCAGGGTTCTTTTCGTCGAAGTAGCCATTGATTGTTACCGGGTTATTTTCCAGATAAATATTCTGTTCGGTTTCTCCTAAATAGAGTTTGTAGACATCAGGAATGATGTTTATTTCATCGGTACTGAATGTGTTATTAGTACCGATGATGCAGCTTAATACAACGCCTTCATTCATATCTTTTATTTGTAAAGTCGTTGGCTTTAATACTTTTATTCTTCCTGATATTCTTAGCCCGTTATTTCCCCATATGGTGGTACCGCATAAGAGTAATATGGTTAATAATAGATTTTTTACTTTTGTCATTATTATGAGTTTATAGTTCATTATCAGAGTTGTTATTCTTCATCTGGAGTCTCCGGTATTGGAGGTAAAGGTAAATCCCAGTCTTCCGGTCCGTTGGCTATTGCTTCCAGATCGATCTGATATTTATCTTTTAAATATTTCTGTACGAAAGCAAACTTTTCGGTGAGAAAAGGATATTTATCAGCCGGATATACCTCTGCTAGTCGTGCTTGGTTATAGTACATGGAAAGATGCATATATCCTATAAAAGTCTCTTCATTGGTTGGAGGATAAGAGTTGTTGGCTGGTTCGCTGATACTATTGAATACATACGTGTTTACACTTCCCGGATATCCTCTGGTAAGATAATAGTTTGGGTCATCTTCCATTCCCAAGCCTGCTATCAGATTAGTGACATGGTCGAATCCCACTTCAAATTCTTCAGGTATAATGATGTTTCCGGCTTTTACTGCTTTTTCCAATACGGGAGCCAATATCATTTTCCGGCGTCTGTCAAGGAGTGCTCTGTCTGTGGGGATTAAATAAGGATCGCTGGGATTGTCTTCTCCAAACATACAAGTGCACCAATAATCCAGCCCATCGTAATTTTCGTGTATGGGTACAATCCAGCTTGCTAGGATTACGCCTCCAACTTCTAATACGCTTTTGCTATAGACATTGTATCCCAAATACCAATACATAGGCAGAACTTTAGATGTGATCGGCGGATTCAAGTATGCAAAGATATGCTTTTTCATAAATTCGACATAGTAATTGGTCATTTCGTCGTTTACACAGCCTTGGCCTTCGTAGCCACTACCATATGATATGCCTGTCCAGCTGCGATTAAAATCAGCCCTTTGCAGATCTTTATAAATAAGATATACATTATAGTCTTCGTATATTTGGGCGATGTCATCGTCCCAACTATTATTTCCTTGAGGTACTTTAAAGCGTAATTCAATGCCTCCTTCTGTAGGAGTCAGTGTGTCTTCTTCATAACATGAGGTGAATAATGCCATACAAGCAAGTAATCCCCATAATATATATATTTTTTTCATATTCATTTCTTTTGTTTAATTCATAAGATATATACTATTAACTTTCGCGTTTTGGAGCTAAAGGATTCTGCTCCAGTTTTTTATTTTTAATTAAGACGGCGTCTGGTATAGGCATGGTATAGGAAGGATCATTCTGTTTTAATGTATATACCTGTTCTCCCCATCTATGAATAATTTGTGGCATTCCGTAGCGTCGGAGATCAAACCATCGTTGCCCTTCAAAACAAAGTTCTTTTCTTCTTTCATTTTTGATGAAAGTTTTGAGCGCATCACCTGTTAATCCGGTAGGCTCAACAAATTTGTCGGGTTCATAACGTTTAGCCAGTAAGGTTTTTAAAGCAGATAGTGCTGTACTCTCGTCATTATTATGGGCAGCTGCTTCTGCTAGATTTAAATAAGCCTCACCTAGTCTGAAGGATAAAGCAAAGTTTTCCGAACCACTAGGTTCACCTGTAGCTGAAAGTTTGTATTTGCCGAAAGTAGTATAAGAGTCTTCATAGAAAACTTTATCATCTTTATTGAACTCTTTTGCTATATACTTTTCTTTTCTTAAATCTCCATCTTCAAAGCTTTCAATCAAGTTATCAGAAGCGATAAAAGCTTCTCGGTAATAGGTGGTGGTATTACCGAAGTAACCTTCTTCCTCATACTCTACCGACTCATCATTGAATACAGTTAAGTCTGAAACGCTTCCATATAACCAAATAACCTCAGATGATTTTAAAGATGTAAAATTGTAATAAGGCTCTGCCACTGTTGGAGAAGGGAGGTTATTTAAGTCTACTAAAGCGAAGGACCAGTCTTTTATTACTTTGTTGGCGTATATGGCTGCATCTTTCCAGTTTTCCATATAGAGAAAGACGCGGGACTTCAGCAATTGTATCATTGGAAGGCTAACCAGATAATTCGGTTCATATTGTTTATCTTTGCTTAAAGTAAGGAATAAACGTTCAGCTTCATTCAGATCGTCCACAATTTGGTTGTATACTTCCTCAACGGTGTTTCGTGTCATTAATAGTTGGTCTTCAGGTAGCAGGTTGCTGTCTAGTTTGAGTGGAACTCCTAAAGCCTGTTTGTTATAGTTGTATGGTGCTCCAAAATGATTGACTAACATAAAATAATAGAAAGCTCTTAATCCGAGGGATTGGGCTATTACATAATTTTTTTCAGCCTCCGTACCATTTACGTCACCGATATAATCAAGAGCTGCATTTGCGCCTAAGATATAGTTATAGTATCCTTCCCAGATATTCTGAAGAGGATAACCATTTCTTTCCATAATGAAAAACATATCCGGTTGCCATGTATAAACAGCTTGTTTGGCTTCTATATTTTTTAGAGAGTTGATGCTAAATTCATAATCAGTTTTGTGGAACTGAATGTCATCGTCTAAGAAGCTAAGAAAGGGTAGTAGGAAATTGCTTTTATCCTGTTTGGGATAAGCAGAACCGATTAACATTTCTTGCAAAGCATTTGCATCTTTGGGAACGTACTCACTTTGAGATTTAGGCTCTAGAAAATCTGAGCAAGAGGATAGTGATAGTAAGACTATTCCTGTTAGTATATATATAATTCTTTTCATTGTCTATCTTTTTATTTTTTTAGAAACCAATGTTAATACCTAATGAATAATTCCGTGGAAGTACACTGTTGCTAACTTCCGGGTCGAAACCGTTGAAACGTTTGCTGGCGATAACAAAGATGTTATCCATGTTAAAGTTGAGTGATAGATTTTTCATATATATTTTTTCGCACCACTCACGTTTCATTTGCCAGGATAGGCCGATGTTACGGCAGCGTAAGAAAGAACCACTGACCACCATAGCGTCAGATTGTTCCCATAATGGAATGCTATAAACATTCTCATTGTTGGGCAATTCTATATAAGCCATTCCTGCTTTGGGTAAAGAAGGAATGATTGTATGGGCTTCGTCTCCCGGTTCTTTCCAACGGTTCAGTAAATCGCGGTTTATATTTGTATATGGATCCGGCATATAATAAGAACTAGCGAATTGGTTGTATGGTGATGGCAGACGCTTCTTGTTGCCGAGTAAAAGTGAAAAACTGGTGTTTAAAGTTAATGATTTATAGCGGAAACTTAAGCTCAATCCACCGGTGAAATAAGGCTCTTTCTGACCAGAATATACCAGATAAGTAGTCGGATCTATTTGTCTGCTACGTTCTTCTTCCGGAATATCCAAAAGATTGAATAAAGCTTCACCGGTTTTTCCGTCTAATCCTGCAAAAGAGTATGACCAGAAACTGCTGAGCGGATATCCTTCTTTTAATACAATATCTGAACGTCCACTTAAGAAGGAAGCTGCATTGACATCAATGTCTGTATGTCCGCCTTCATTCCAGTTCTTGGAAGCATTCAAACTGACACTTAATGCATAGTCCCGTTTCTGTATCGGGGTAAAAGTTAATGTGTATTCGATACCTCTGTTGTGGATAATACCACCGTTGCGTTTCATGGATGTTATTCCATATTCATAAGGTAATTCCAGTTCAACAATGGCATTGGATCGTCTTGTATAATATTCCAAATTCATATAAAACATACTGAATAATTCCAGGTCTACACCGAAATTCCATGATTTGGTACGTTCCCATGATAGATTCGGATTTGGGATTTGGGAGATGGTAGACTGATATCTGTTGTATAGATTAGCCACTTTCCCCTGATTTAAAATCAAATCCGGACTAATGCGCGTTACTGCATTTCCTTGAATACCATAGGTGCCGCGGAAGTTTAAGGTTGTTATCCATTTTACATATTTCTTCATGAAGTCCTCTTCTGAAGCTCTCCAGGAGAAACCGAATGAATAGGTAGGGTCAATACGGTGATTGGCATCCTGACCGAAACGGTTGGATGCATCATTACGTATATTTGCATTAACAACATATCGGTTTTTGAGTGAATATGCCAATGTGGCGAATACGGAAAGGTAATTGTCTGTAGTATTGACTTTTCTCCATCCACCATCATATATCTTTTTTAAAAGCCCCCATCCTTCGTTTTTAGAACCTGTAATCGGTGTAAAAGCTTGTGGAGTGGTTGGTAATGTTATTACTTCTCCTCTATCTGGGGCATATCCCCATACCGTATTGCTGACACCTTTATTAGTGGAAGAACGTAATTCCATACCTACTAAAGCATTAATTCGGTTCTCATTATTAAAGGCTTTACTGAATTGCAGTTTATTTTGGATGTTGTAAGAGTACTGCTGTGCGTTATTTGTGAATAATTCGCCTCCGAATGGGAGTAAGGCTGCTCCAAACTCTTTACTGTTTGGTGAGACAGAGTTGAAATCATAACCACGATATGTTTCAGCAATATAAAACGTTTGTTCAGTTTCCCAAGCTTCGTTTGTGCTGTTATTATTGGAATATCCACCAGTAAATTGGTAAGTTAACCAGTCCAATATATTCCATTTCAAGTCTAGCGAAGCTGACATGAAACTTGATTTTGATTTAGAACCACTATTATTCCGTTCATTTACGAAATTGTATGATAATGATTTGACTCCGCTATTGTATGGGTATGAGGCTTTCATTTGATAGTAAGCATCAGGGTCTATAGAACGATTGGTAGTAGTAGCATACCCCATAGGATTGACTCCTCCGGCAAAACCGTTATTCGTACTTACGCTACCGTTGATCGTTGCATTAATCGTTAGTTTTTGTACCGGGCGTATGGTGATGGCAACGCGTCCGGTCATACGTTCACTGTCGTTTCCTATTTCCTGCCCTTCGCTATTGGAATATCCCATAGAAGCTGCATAACTGTATTTATTTGTTCCACCGGAAACACTTATATTATGGTTATGGCTAAAAGAACGGCGGGTTAGTAGTTTGAACCAATCTGTATTTTGTGTTTCCAGAACATTGCGTTGTGCCAGAAAATCTTCAGAAGATATATCGTGCGATAGATACATATTCAATAATCCTTCATAAGTATATATTTGTTTGATTGGTTCTGTGCCATAAGGTGTTCCCCAGTTAAAAGCTTCTTGTGAGAATAGTACTCTTTCTTTGGAATTCATATAATTAAACTGTCCATAGTTGGGACGCGTACCCATTACAAAATTAGAGGTGTAATTGACACTTAGACGATCAGTCGTATTCTTTTTGGTTGTGATCTCAATAACACCATTCGATGCTTTTGAACCATAAATAGCGGTCGCAGAAGCATCTTTTAAAATACTAATGCTTTCGATATCAGCAGGATTTAACCAAGAAATCTGATTACCGATAATGTTTTTCAAGTCCTCTGTCATGAGAGAAGATGCATTCAATTCCAGGGGGTCTTCCTGAATGATGCCGTCGACTACCCAAAGTGGGTCTTGATTACCCAGTAAGGTACTGGTACCACGGATTTGAATTTTCGGGGCAGTACCTACACGACTACTTGTATTGGTGACAATCATACCTGCCACACGTCCTTGCAACATTTGGTCAATAGTGGTATATGAAGGCATTAAAATATCTTTTGCTTTTACTGTGGTAATAGAACCTACTAGGTCACGGCGTTGAATATTCTGATAACCGGTTACAACCACTTCGTCAATTTCAGTACTGGAACTGTTTAGAGTGACATTAATCGTTTTCTTTCCTGTATATCTTACAGTCTTTTTCTCCATTCCGATGAATGAATAAGTTAATATTAACCCTTCTTGTGCAGGAATATTAAAAGTGTAATGTCCGTCTAGTCCGGCGATAGCTCCATGTTTTGAACCTCGGACAGTGACTGTAGCTCCGGGAAGTGCTTCACCGCTTGCATCACGTATCCATCCACTAATCGTGATTTTATTAGTCTTTCTTTTCTTAATAACGATGGCAGTGCCTGATACTTCATAAGTCAGGTTAGTTCCTTCCAGACATTCATCCAGAATTTCGGTGATCGTTTTGTTTTTTGCCCTTACGCTGATATCGGTTATGTTAGCGATATCTTCTGTTGCGTACATAAAAATGAATTTTGTACGGTTTTGCAAATACCAAAGCGTAGATTCCAGGCTTTCGCCTCTCAGATCAACGGAGATTCGCTGATTGTCTTGTGCTTGAATCATAAGTGAAGAAAGGGAGAATATCCATAAAAGGCAGAACTTAACGAAATTTCTGCTTACATAAGATACTCCCTTTGAGGAGGATTGTGTTCGTTTTTTCATAATGCGTTAGTTATAATATGTATTAATAGTTATTGTTTATAAGAAATGTGCAGTATACCTTCTCTTTGTTTTATGTCTACCATATTTAATTCCATTATCATGTCGATAATTGGATTCATGTTTGCATAGCGGTTGAGATAAGCTCCGATTTGTACCTGTCTGGCTGCATCGTCTTCAAAAGTGTATGTGAATCCGTACCATTTGGAAAGATATGACATTACATTCTCAAGAGGAACATTCATAAATATGAATGATCCGGACTCCCAGGAAGTGTATAATTCTGTATTTACGTTAGATACGGTACTTTCCCGACTATTTTTGTCATATACGAAATGTTGGTTTGGAATCAATTCATAATCTTCGTTTTCACTGCTAATCTCTATAGCTCCACTAATTAGTGTAGTACTTTCCACTTCTTCATCCGCATAAGCCCTTACATTGAAAGAAGTTCCTGTCACCCGAATAGAAGTGTGCGGTGTTTGCACGATAAAAGGATGTGCTTTATCTGGAGCAACATCAAAATAGGCTTCACCTTCAACCTGTACGATGCGTTCCTTATCGCTGAAACAAATCGGATAAGTCAGTTGTGATTCTGCGTTCAGATGTACTTTTGTTCCATCTGAAAGGACAATGTGACATTCCATACCATGCAGTGTACGAAGCGTATTTTTGATTTCTTTCACTTTGGGCTTGTTGGCAGGAGTTTGATAATTAATCCCTTTGGAGTCAATGATGAACACTTCAGTTGCACCCTCCGGAAGGACATTCTCAAAAAGGTTGAAAGTGTTGCCATTACTTAAAGTCAGTTCTCCGCCATGGGTTCCTGGAGTGATTTCACCGATTGGTTCTCCGGCTACCCAATTATAAATAAGGTATGAAATCGGTATTAACAATAGCAAAAGAAGAGCCGCATATTTCAGACTCCTTTTCCATGAAAGAAAACCGGATGTTTTTTCTCCTCCTAGTAGCGGATAGATTCTGTCCCATGCCTTTTGTGAAGAGAAGCTTTTTATTAACCGGCTGTTTTCTTCATACGTTTCCTTATTTAATATCCGGTCGGCTATTTTTTGATGCTCCGGATTTTCATCCAACCACGCATGATAGTTTTTTTCCTCTTCGGGAGTAGACGAATGAGTAAATAAGGAAGCTAAGATTTTTGCAATTTTAAATTTTTCTTTGAATGAATTCATCGTTTTTTCGATTTGTTATATAAGTAAAACAATCCAATCGAAAAAACGGGGTAATCAAAAAGTTACTTTATTTGCATAAAAATAGTAATAAGGTGTAATTTATGCCTTTGAGACTTTCGCGAAGTTTGCGATAGGCGAATTTCTTTAACGTATGGACAGTGCCTTCTGAAATTTGCAATTTGTCAGCAATCTCATGGTTTTTTAACCCTTTCATAGAGTATAAGATGATATTTCGCATTTGGGTAGGCAATTCTTCTACCGCTTTGCGAACCATGTGGAATGTTTCCTGTTCGATAATGGCAGCTTCAAAGCCACTATCGATTTCTTCCTGTCCGGAAAAATTAGGAATATCTAATTGTTCATGTTTTAGGTGATTCAGACATTTATTTCGGGTGACGGTATAAAGGAAGCTTTTTACTTTCAAAATGTCGTCGAAATCTTCTTTTCGTTCCCAATAAGCTAACAATACATCTTGCGCAATGTCTTTGCAAACTTCTTTGTCTTCAATATAGTGGGATGCGAACACGCAAAGAATAGGATAGTAGTCATCAAATAGCTTTTTGAAAGCCTGTTTGTTACCACGTCTGATGTCTGCAATTATATTTTCTATATGTATGTTCACTATTTAGGGTGGAGCGACTGGTGCAGGAATTTTCTTATCCAATCTTACTTATTTTCTTCAGCTTTTCTTCTTCGATGATTTTGATCTTTCTTCCGTCGATTGTAATCAGTCGTTCCGTAGCGAACTGTGACAATGTGCGGATAGCATTCGAAGTAGTCATATTAGAGAGATTAGCTAAATCTTCGCGTGAAAGATAAATGCTCAAAGTAGATCCGTCCTCTTCCAAGCCGTAGCTTTCTTTCAGGAAGATGAGAGATTCGGCCAGGCGTCCGCGGATATGCTTTTGTGTCAGATTGACGGTACGTTCATCAGAAATACCGAGATCAATGGACAGCTGGCGGATAAAAAACATGGCCAGGTCATTATTCTGGGCAACTAAAGTTAAGATAGCATTCATGGGAATCAGACAAACAACAGAAGGTTCGAAAGCTGCTGCGGCAGTTACAAAATCTTGTTTGGCAAAATAAGCACGATAAGCAAAGTATTCGCGTGGTTTAATCATGCGAATAATCTGACTTCTACCCCCTACGCCATCTTTGAAGATTTTTACTTTCCCACTGATAAGGCACATCAGATGAGAAGGAGTTTCTCCTTCGCAGTAGATGGTTTCATTTTTTTTGTAGGTTTGTATCGTATAATTGTTCATCAGAAACTCCTTTTGCTCGTTATTTAAAGGAGCTAACATATCGGATAACGGTTCCGAAATATCGATGTCTGACATATTCATTTTTACCATGAGTGCTACAAAACTGTGTTATACAGCACAAAAGTAAAAAGAAAAAATGAGAAAATGAACGAATCTATAAAAAGATTGCACAAAAGTGGGAGCTTTCGTGCAATCTTACAGGCATTTTATTTAGCAAACAACAGTTCTCTGTATTTGGGTAACGGCCATATTTCGTCGTCTACTTCCATCTCTAGGTGGTCGATGTGGTCGCGGATCTGATCGAGATACGGGCGTACTTTTTCTTCATACTCAAATGCTCTTTCCTTATAGTTCTCCATGTGGTTGGCTACTTTTCGTGCTTCGGTCATTTCGCGAACCAGTACTTTGATGGAAGTGACCCGGTGTGAAATTTCACGGATCAGCTCTTTGCGGTCGGCACTCAACACTTCGTATTCTTCAGCCGGGAATATTTCTTTCAGTCCGCGAAGATTTTCGAGCAATCGGTTCTGATAGGCAACGGCAGTCGGTACGATGTGGTTAATGGCGAGGTCGCCCAGTACACGGCCTTCGATTTGCACCTTCATGGTATATTTCTCCAGTTCCACTTCCAGACGGCTGTTCAATTCGGTTTCGTTGAAGATACGTTCGCCAATCAGCACTGATTTGGATTGGTTGTCAATATAGTGCATCAGGGCTTCCGGTACGTGGCAGATGTTAGTCAGTCCGCGGCGTGCGGCTTCCTGTTTCCATTCTTCAGAATAACCGTCGCCCTCAAAACGAATCGGTTCGGAGGCGATAATCGTTTCTTTCAGTATGCGGAAGATGGCTTCATCTTTGCCTACTCCTTCTTCCATCAGCTTTTCTACTGATGCGCGGAATTCGTTCAACTGGTTTGCCATGGCGGCATTGATTGCAATCATGGAGGCGGCACAGTTGGAAGAAGAACCTGCGGCACGGAATTCGAAACGGTTTCCGGTGAATGCGAAAGGAGAGGTGCGGTTACGGTCGGTAGTATCCAGTAGGATTTCGGGGATACGTCCGATACCTAATTTAAGAGTGGTTTTTTCTTCCGGTGTCATTTTCTCGTTTCCTACCTGGCGGACAATTTCGTCGAGAGTGGACGATAGTTGTGAACCCAGGAAGCAGGAGAGAATGGCGGGAGGAGCTTCGTTGGCTCCCAAACGGTAGCTGTTGCTGGCGCTCATGATGGAGGCCCGCAGTAAATCCTGGTTTTTATAAACCATCATTAAGGCGTTTACCAGGAAAGTGAGGAATAGCATGTTTCCTTTCGGATTCTTTCCGGGGGCGAACAAGTTGATGCCGGTGTCGGTGCAGAGCGACCAGTTGTTGTGCTTGCCCGAACCGTTTACTCCGCTGTATGGCTTTTCGTGTAGGAGTACATTGAAGTGATGTTTCCTTGCAATACGTTTCATCAAATCCATGACAAGTTGGTTGTGGTCGTTGGCAAGGTTGCAGTTTTCGAAGATAGGGGCCAACTCAAATTGGTTGGGGGCTACTTCGTTATGACGGGTTTTGGCAGGAATACCCAGTTTGTGACACTCAATTTCGAGTTCTTTCATAAATGCGGTGACACGTGGAGGGATGGAGCCGAAATAGTGGTCTTCCAACTGTTGGTCTTTGGCGGAAGAGTGTCCCATCAGTGTCCGTCCTGTCAGGCAGAGGTCGGGGCGTGCATTATATAAGGAAGAGTCAACTAGAAAATATTCCTGTTCCCATCCTAAATTGGTATATACGCGGGTGATGTTCTTGTCGAATAGTTGGCAGACATCCGTTGCTGCTTTATCTACGGCGGCAAGTGCTTTCAATAAGGGAGTTTTGTAATCCAGTGCTTCACCTGTATAAGAAATGAAGATAGTGGGGATACAAAGAGTGGTGTCTACCACGAATGCCGGTGAAGAAACATCCCAGGCTGTATATCCTCGTGCTTCGAAAGTGTTGCGGATACCGCCGTTAGGGAAAGAAGAGGCATCCGGCTCTTGCTGGATCAGTAGTTTTCCGGAGAAGCGTTCGATTACTCCGCCGTCTTCGCCGAATTCGATAAAACCGTCATGTTTCTCGGCTGTTCCGTCTGTCAGAGGCTGGAACCAGTGTGTGTAGTGAGTGACGTTGAGTGACTTGGCCCAACTTTTCATGCCGTTAGCAATCAAATCTGCTATTTCGCGGCTGATAGGCGTACCTTTTTCGATAGCATCGGTTACAGCTTTGTAGGCTTCTTTGGGAAGATACTCCTGCATCTTCTTGCGGTCGAACACGTGGCTACCATAATAATCAGAGAGTTTGTTGGAAGGAGCAGTTACTTCCAGAGGTTTCCGGTTGGAAAGCTCTTGTAAGGCAAAAAAACGCATTTTTGACATAAATGGTCTACTTTTTATCGGTTGATGGCGCAAAATTATATGTTTTTTCTGAAAGTACCCCTATTTTAAAGGGGGTATTTTTAGAAATGAATGTATTTTTCTAAAGATACCCCCTCTGTTGATTATCCAACTTCTGTTCTTATTGCTTCTGTTGGTCCATTTCTTTAGCCATCTGTTTAACCAAACTTTCCACTTGGATATAATGGTTGTGATAGTTCCTGAATAACTGTTTGAACACTGGACTGTCCATAGCCATTTGGGTGAGAAATTGTAGGTGTTTACCCGTAGAGGTGTTCATTTGCATACGTTTTTCTTTGCTCAAGTTATCTTGTAGGGAGTAAACACCGCATGAAATTTGGATTTCTGCGATGCCTTCATCCCAAGGATGGGTGTTGAGGTGAGTCAATGCTGCCAAGATTTTTTTCAGGTCCTTCAGCAGAATGTTTAATAGTTCGAATTCGGTGCGGTTTATGGAGCAGGAATCCGGGTTCAGGAGGAAAGCGAATTTAAGGTAGAAATCCTTTAATTCTTCTTTAGGAATAACAAATGAATCTTTGGAAGCCTTTATCATGCCTCCCACCGCTGGTTGAACGGTAACTTGTTTTGTTTCCATAATATAATTATGAATAAGGTGGTAGGCGAAGATTTTCTATGAAATAAGAGCGGTTCCGCCTTTCCCGTTGCATTTCACCAGAAGGCAGTAGATGCATTAACATTCTACACGGGGGTACGGAACCGCCATATAGAATGAACATGAACAGGCATAAAAATGCCTGCCACGGAAATTGGCAGGTTTCCCCGCCTTCTGGTATGAAATGCACTACAAAGGTACGACAATTTTCTTCTTTGTCAAGAATAAAGTGATAAATAAAAAGGTAAGAGTAAGCATTTCTCTTTTTTATGCAGTTCTTAATTAAATGGGAATTTATCAGTTAAATGAAAATTTATCGGTTAGGCTGAAAGCCTTACAATTATATATTTATTGGGATGCCCTGAAAGGGCTTAATTATCATTTAGTTCATTTATGCACCGTTATGAATCAAACTAGCGGTGGTTTGATTATTTTCAAAAATCATGGTAAAATAAAGTATATCAACTTCTCTGTCAACTTAGAAATAAAAGTTTACTTTTGCCTTCCACAAGTTTCACAGACTCGTAAGTTGTAGTATGACAGATGTTTGCTGTGATTTAATGACCTCGTTTTAGCTTTTCACATCCTTCACACTCTAACGAAAAGCCCCCCGGTTCAAACAAAAGCTTAGGCGTTTCTTTATATGGAAGGATATAAGAAGATTAATACGACCGGATAACAGATTGAAATAGTTAACATGGTATCAGCCGACTGCCGTTGACCATACAGCCGACTGCAGTTGTCTAAGTTGCTGACTTTAGTTGACCGAACAGACGACTCTAGTTGTCTATTCATAAATCAACTTTAAAATCGTGATATAGAGTCGATATTACGTAGTATCAAACCATATACTTCATGTTAGGTATTGGTTTGATTTTATTTTATCCCATACTTGACACTATTCAACAAAAAAACTCTATCTTTGTTCTATAATTGAGATATAAGAAATAATGGGAAGATTTATCAATCCCTTTACCGATTTTGGCTTTAAGTTTTTATTCGGCAGAGAGGTAGAAAAGGAGTTATTAATCGACTTCTTGAATGATTTGCTCGTAGGAGAGCATGTAATTACCGACATCCAGTTCCTAAACAACGAACAGCAGCCGGAAGTAAAAACAGAACGAGGACTTATCTATGATATATATTGTAGAACCAATACGGGGGAACATATTATCGTAGAAATGCAGAACCGGGAACAGCCTTACTTTAAAGACCGTGCCCTTTTCTATCTCTCTAGGGCTATTACCCAACAAGCGAGAAAAGGGATTTGGAACTTTCAATTAGATGCTGTGTACGGAGTGTTCTTCATGAACTTCGTGATGGACAAGGATATACCCTCTAAAATCAGAACGGATGTTATCCTTTCTGACAGGGATACAGGTAAGCTTTTCAATAGTAAGTTCCGGCAGATTTTTATTGAATTGCCGAACTTTAATAAAGAAGAGGATGAATGTGAAAATGATTTTGAACGCTGGATTTATATATTAAAGCACATGGATACACTTGATCGAATGCCTTTCAAGGCTCGTAAAGCCGTTTTTGAACGACTGGAAAAGTTAGCCTCCAAAGCGAATATGACCCAGGAGGAAAGAATGCAGTACGAGGAAGAATGGAAAGTTTACAACGATTATTTTAATACGTTGGACTTTGCAGAACAAAAAGGTATACAAAAAGGTATACGAGAAACAGCCCGTAAATTGAAAGAATTAGGGGTGGATAATGATATTATCATAAAATCTACGGGTATTTCGAAAGAAGAAATAGAGAAATTATAATCTTTCTCCTATTATTAATAGGCGACTCATGCATTCAAACATGAGTCGTTTTTGTTTATTCATATATTTATATTAATCAGGTGTGAAAAGCTTCCTTCCCCTGATAACTCTTTTTAGTAGCTTAATTCCATTGCTTTTCGATATTCTTTTTTATATTTGCCTACGTTAATGAAGGAGATACGACAATTGAGAGATAAAATATTGATAGGATGCATATTGTGTCTGTTCTCTTTTATATCAAAGGGGGCAGCCAATAATTATATAATGAATCCTTATACTCATCAGGAAATCTCTGCCGACTCCATCATAGAACGTGTGATGACCTTTGCGCCTTTGTATGAAACGATAGTCAGCGATTATCGCGCGAACCTATATATAAAAGGTAAGATGGACATTCAGAAGAAGAATTTTATTCTCCGTTATGTGCCTTCCATGTTTCGTTTGCAAAAGGGTGTTCGCGAATATCTGCTTGAAACGTACAGTGACCTGCATTATACGGCTCCCAATATTTACGACCAGAAAGTAAAAGCCTCCCAGGGAACGGTGAGAGGAAACAGGGGATTGCCGGGCTTGCTCGAATACTTTAATGTAAATATCTACTCTTCGTCTTTGCTGAATGATGAACGCTTGTTATCACCACTGGCTAAAAACGGACAGAAATACTATAAATACCAGATAGACAGTGTGATGGGAGATCCTAATAATCTGGATTATCGAGTCCGCTTTATTCCCCGTACCAAGAGCGATCAGTTGGTAGGTGGATATATGGTGGTTAGCAGCAACGTCTGGAGTGTTCGTGAAATCCGTTTTTCGGGAAGATCGGAGCTGATAACATTTACCTGTTGGATTCAGATGGGAGATGTCGGCAAGAAAAATGAATTCCTGCCGGTGCGTTATGATGTAGAAGCCCTTTTCAAATTCCTCGGAAATAAGGTAGATGGTAATTATACAGCTTCTTTAGATTATAAATCCATCGAACTGAAAGAAAAGAAGGTACGTAAGAAAGAGAAGAGGAAATATAATCTTTCGGAATCTTTCTCCTTGCAGTGTGATACGAATGCTTATAAAACGGACGCCTCTACCTTTGCTATCATGCGCCCGATCCCTTTGAACGAGAGCGAGAAAAAACTATATTTCGACAATGCGCTTAGACGTGACACGGCTACCATACAAAAGCCATCCAAGAGTCAGGCCTTTTGGGGAACGATGGGGGACTTGATGGTAGAAGATTATAAATTCAATTTGTCCAATATCGGAAGCGTACGGTTCTCTCCGTTTATAAATCCGCTTTTATTCAGTTATAGCGGAAGCAACGGTTTGTCTTATCGACAGGATTTCCGTTACAACCGTCTTTTCAGAGGGGATAAATTACTTCGTATTGTGCCGAAACTCGGATACAACTTCACGCGTAAAGAGTTCTACTGGTCGTTGAATGCCGACTTTGAATACTGGCCGCAGAAACGGGGATTCTTCCGGTTGAATGTGGGTAATGGTAACCGTATCTATAGCAGTAAGGTGCTCGACGAACTGAAAGCCATGCCGGATAGTATCTTTAATTTCGATTTAATTCATCTTGATTATTTCAAGGACTTGTATTTTAACTTCCGCCATACAGTTGAGATAGTCAACGGACTGGATATCGGTCTGGGGTTCTCTGCCCATAAAAGAACAGCCGTAGAGCCTTCCCGTTTTGTGATTACCGGTGATTATCCGATGCCGCCTCCGGAGTTTATGGATAAATTCAAGAACACTTATATCAGTTTCGCTCCCCGCATCCGGATAGAGTGGACGCCGGGACTCTATTATTATATGAACGGAAAGCGAAAGATAAATTTGCATTCTATCTATCCAACCTTCTCGGTCGATTATGAACGGGGAATTAAAGGAGTATTTAAAAGTACGGGCGAATATGAAAGAATAGAGTTTGACCTTCAGCATCAAATCCGGATGGGATTGATGCGTAATATTTATTATCGTTTCGGATTCGGGGCATTCACCAATCAGGATGAACTGTATTTTGTGGACTTTGCCAATTTCTCCCGCCATAATCTTCCCGTAGGCTGGAATGATGAAATCGGCGGAGTATTTCAGGTGCTTGACTCACGTTGGTATAACTCCTCCCGTCGTTATGTGCGGGGACATTTCACCTACGAAGCTCCATTCCTTATTCTCCGGCATCTGATGAAGTACACCCGTTATGTGCAGAATGAACGTATTTACATCAGTGCACTTTCTATGCCGCATCTTCAACCTTATCTGGAAGTCGGATATGGCATCGGTACGCATATTTTCGACGTGGGAGTCTTCGTAAGCAGCGAAAACTGGAAATTCGGAGGAATAGGCTGTAAGTTCACGTTTGAGTTGTTCAACCGATAGTTTTTCCCCGTTCCGGTTGTTTTATCGAAAGATTATACTTATCTTTGTATAAGAGAGGATGAGGGCCGAATTTAGCATCAAAGAGGTGTAGTCGCCTCGTAAGCACAGGTGTTTTTCCTAGAAAATAAATTCTAAGGTATAAATACCTAAATTTATTTTAGTAAATAACTCATCCTCTCTTCTCTTTGTTTATATACATAATACAAAATGGACGGAATTCTAATAACGATACTTATTGTCACAGGTTTTCTGATTTATAAGATGATTTCCTCAAGCAGAAAACAAGAGGGGTATAAAAGATGGAAAGCGACAGACGGTAGTAAGGAAGAAAAGACTACTAAAGTAAAATGGGAGCATGGAGCCTGGCTTAGGCATGCTTTGGGAGCGACAGTTTCAAGAGCACAGTATGTTCAAAAGTATGATGAATCGGCTGTTGTCTGGTGTGCCAATCTGTTGGGAATGGAAACGGGACAATTGAAGGAAATACTACGAAACGTTTCTGTACATTACCGGGAATTTTGGATGAGAAAAAGAAAAGGAGGGTATCGTATGATCTCTGCTCCTAACAAAACAATGCAATCCATTCAAGCGACTATTAATTCACGTATATTATCACCTGTAACGATGATTCATCCGGCAGCGGTAGGTTTCCGGAACGGTCATTCTGTAGTCGACAATGCCAATCCTCATTTAGGAAAGCGGTATGTGTTGAAAATGGATATTCATGATTTTTTCTTTTCTATACGGAGTCCGAGAGTGAAAAAGACATTTGAGAAGATCGGTTATCCGGAAAATGTATCTAAAGTATTGGGAACGTTGTGTTGTTTGCACAGACATTTGCCGCAGGGAGCGCCTACAAGTCCGTCGTTAAGTAATATCGTTAGTTATGAGATGGATAGGAAGTTGGCGGCATTGGCAGCGGAATACGGACTGACTTATACCCGGTATGCCGATGACCTGACTTTTTCGGGAGATGTATTTCCCAAAGAGCAGATTATTCCCCGTATTAAACAAATCATTCGTGATGAGAAATTCGAACCGAATCATAAAAAGACCCGTTTCATCAATGAGTATGGTAGAAAGATTATCACGGGAGTGTCCATCTCTTCCGGTGTGAAACTGACTATCCCTAAAGCCAGAAAGAGGGAAATCCGAAAGAATGTCTATTTCATCCTGACGAAAGGTTTGGCAGAACATCAGCGACGGATTGGTTCGAGTGATCCTGTCTATCTGAAACGGCTGATTGGAGAGCTTTGTTATTGGCGGTCAATAGAACCGGACAATAGCTATGTATCCGATTCTATTGCTGCCCTGAAACGTTTGGAGAAAGGGTATTGATCTAATTTCTGTCACCTGAATCTACTAGACAGGATCACTCGAACCAACATTTAATCCGCAATCGTCACCCGTTCATTTTCAATTTTGGCATAATTCCTTTTCACGGCTTCGCGAATACCTCTTTGCATGGCAGCGTCTATGTTCGATCCCATACGGGCAAAGCCGAATTGTTGTGCACATGCTTTTATCAAATCTGCCACAGGCAGGCTGATGGAGTCTGTCAACAGTTGTCGGATGGCATTGGCTATCTCTTCGGGAGCTATATCTGTCGCTTCCCGCTCGGAAACCGGACGATAAATAGAGTAGGAGATGCATTGCTCTCTGTTTTTCCAGCAAAAAACAAATCCTTCATGTTCGGTGCGATAGATATTTAGTGCATCTAAAGCTGTCTCTATCTGTGATTCTACCCGTGCTCCCAAACGACTGATTCCCCATTCAGACAGAATCTTCTTGCAAAGCAATGATTTGCTGACCGGAGCTTCATTCTCTATAATCTTCCGTATTTGAGAAGTGAGGATAGAATAGCTTTCACTAAAGAAAAAGTCTTCCGGCGAATAGCTGCCTGGAGTGATCTTTGCCGATCGGTACTTTTGCTGTATTCCGCTTTGTGCGGAAGATGCGGAAGCAGTTTGCTTTTCAGAAGTGGCAGGTGATGCTTTGAGTACAAATGAAATTTCATTGTTATCTCTCTCTGCAGTCGGTACTGCTTCTTTTATTGACTCTTCTTTTATTGGCTCTTCTTTTGTTATTTTTTCTTTGTCTGTCGACTCTTTGTTCACAGATTCTTTTTCTGCTGTCATTGGGGCAGAATCAATTTCGGTGGTTGTCGTTGTTTGGGCATTAACCTTTGAACTCTTTTTGCGTGCGATAGCCTCTTGAATAGCAGCTATTACTTCGTCCGGTTTTTCCCACCAGTCCATAGTCCATATCCGGTAGATATCCCAGCCGAGTGCTTTCAGTACATTGTTTTGCACAATTTCCCGGTCACGTGCGGTCTTGGTACGTTTGTAGTTTTTGCCGTCGCAGATAATACCTAATTGATAGTTGGAGGTATTTTCGGTGTCAACGATACCTATATCTATTTTGTAACCGGAGCATCCGATGTCTGTATGCACGGTGTATCCCAATGAACGCAGTTTATCGGCAATGATATTCTCGATGGAGGCTGCTGTTTCCGTTGATTGGGCTGTCACACTGTTGATTGTATTCCTAGTTCCTTTCTCCGCATATTCGAGGAAACGTTTTAATCCGGCTACTCCGATAGAGGAAGTCCGGTTCAGGTCAATCATATCCGATCTTAAAGTGGAATAGATAATCATCTCATACCGGGCACGGGAAACGGCCACATTCAACCTTCTTTCGCCACCTACCCGGTTCAATGGGCCGAAATTCATGCTGACACGTCCTTCCGCATCCGGACCGTAGCCCACAGAAAAGAGAATAACGTCCCGTTCATCTCCCTGCACATTCTCCAGGTTTTTGATAAACAACGGTTCGTCACATTCCAGAGCAAGAGTTTCCAGTTCGGGATGGAAGATAAAGAGGTCGGAAAGTAAGTCTTCTATCAAGGCTTGCTGAACGATGCTGAAAGTCACCACACCGATACTTTTCTTTCTCAATTCTTCGCTTCTCAATCTTCTGGCTATTTCGTCTACCACCGCTTGAGCTTCCGCCCGGTTTTGGCGCGATTTGCCTTTATCATAATAACCGTTGATGTTGACTATCCTGACTTTCGATTCAATGTTGTCCGGAGAAGGGAAAGTCATCAGTTTGTTATCGTAATATTCGGAGTTGCTGAAAGCGATGAGGCTCTCATGTTTGCTTCGATAGTGCCACAATAAATATTTGGAAGGGATAGACAAGGCAAGACAATCGTCAAGAATACTCTCCAAATCCTCCATCTCAATATTATCTTCATCTACGGTGCTGACCGAGAAGAAGCTGGTAGGAGGCATCTGTTTCGGATCCCCCACGATAATCACGTTTTTGCCTCGGGCAATAGCGCCCACCGCTTCATAAGTAGGCATCTGTGACGCTTCATCAAAGACAATCAAATCGAATTTGTCAGCATCCGTATCAATGAATTGAGCGACGGAAAGCGGGCTCATCAGCATACACGGACACATACGCGACAATAAAGTAGGAATCTGATCGAACAGCTTGCGGATGGATATGCCACGAGCATTGTTGCGGATATTCTTTTGAAGGATGCCCACTTCGGAACTTTGGATAGCTTCGTGAGTAAAAGACGGAATGTTGGAAGCCAGCCGCGCAAACAATTCTTTTTTGGTCGTTTCTTCGAATTTGGCGGATATTTGTTTGTATTTAGCAATAATATCGTTGAAAATTTTGCCGTTGAATAATTCCAGCGTGGGTTCTTTGGCAATGATATACTGAATAACCGCCTGGTAGAAACTCTTGCAGAAGATGTCTGTCAGTTGGTCGGTAGGGATATTCTTTTCCTTATATTCTGTCGCGACAAATCCGATTCCCAGTTTATTCAGAGTTTGGTATGCTTGTAACCACTGATACCAGTCTTTGAGTTTGTCGAGGTTATCTTTCCAGGTTTGGACTTTTGATAGCGCAATCGTTATCCAGTCGGCTGAAGAGGTATAAAGCTCTTCTGTTGATATACCCAACGTGCCGGACAACTTCTTTTCAATGACTGTGAGTGTATCCGACAACTGATACAGTTCATTGAAAGAGTGAGCGTGAATATCTCTGAATGTTTGAATCCCTTCTGTGAGCTGTACAGACAAATTCTGTTTGATTTGTGACACCTTGGCAATGTCCTTTGCGTAATTCAGCAAATGTGAGTGAAGAGAAGCCATATCATTGATAATCTGCTCAATGGCAGTCCAATCCTCATTCTTGCCGAATCGTCCGAACAAAGAGGGGAGTTGGCCAGTGTATTTCTGAACAGCGTCCTTTTCTTCCTGATACCGGATAATCCGGTGGAGTAGCGGTTTGATGTCTTCTGTTTCAATGGTTTTTAAAGCATAGATGTTGATAGCCTTTTTGATTTTTCGCTGACCGAAATATCTGGGAAGGAACCATTGAACGGATACCCGGTTCCATTCGGCTACCGTCTGCTTTGCGTTGATAGACAGAATCTCTTTGGTGAATCCTGCCTCTATTTCTTTTCTTTGTTCATCACGTTTTTGCCCATGAACCACCACTTCACGATATTCATTCAGCGTTTCATTCAATAACGGCAGAGTCAGCAATCCCGGAGTCAGCTCCGGAATATCGAGTATTCTCCGGATGATACAGGCAATCGTTTGGAAATCCTTGCGTGTAGGGTGTATATCCGTATCTTTCAGAAGTACGGAAAATACATCCAACTTCTGCCGGATGGTATTTAATAAATCAATGAAAGCGGTAAGTAATTGGGAGGCTTCTTCTTTTCCGGCAGATGAATATTCGGAAATCGAGATGCCTGTTAATGGATGCCGATAAGGGTGTCCGCACGCATTGGCGGTTCTGACTAACGATTCGATAGCCTCTTCCCATTGCGCAAATGTATCTTTGTCTAATGTATCCAGATAAGGTTGTGGAATCTCAAAACAAGGTTCGACGTCTACAGATTGATAATGGATAATGGTGTCGTATAGTGAAACTCCGAACGGATATTCTTTATGCAGGGCTTCAATATACTGATTCAGTTCTGCCCGCAAATTCAGCAAACGCTCCGCTTCCTTTTTGAATTCTTCGGGAGGTGTCTGCCTGATAATTTCCGTTGTTTCTTTCAGTTGTGAGATAACAGCGGATTTCTTTGTTTTGTTGGAATGAATTTCCAAACAGAACGGAGCCAAACCGATAGCTGCCAGTCGGTTTTGAACAACGGAGAGGGCAGCCATTTTTTCCGCAACGAATAAGACACGTTTCCCTTTGTAAAGCGCGTTGGCGATGATATTGGTAATTGTTTGCGATTTACCTGTTCCCGGAGGGCCGTGCAGGATAAAAGTCTTATCGTGTACAGCTTCGTAAATAGCTTCCAATTGCGAAGAATCGGCGATGATAGGCAATACGATGTCCGTTGGCGACAGTTGTTTGTCCATATCCGTTGCGTCTATTTCTTCTGTTGCGGCTTCCCATTCTATCTTTCCGTTGATGAGGCTTGAAACAATTTTGTTCTGAACCAGTTTATTGGCATTATTGTGAATGTCATTCCACATGATGAACTTATTGAAAGAGAAGATGCCTAAGATGGCCTGCTCTTCCACGTCCCATTTGCGTTGGTTTTTGATACTGTTACGAATGATGGAATAGATCAGTTTGACGTTAACGCCGCTTTCATCGGTGGGCAACGGGTCTAATCCCGATACGGTAATTCCGAAGTTCTGGCGAAGCATTTCTAATAACGTAATATTCATCATCGTTTCCTCTTCCCGTGAACGGATCACATAGCCTTTAGCTGCCGATTTACGGATGATTTCAACCGGCATTAGCAGGATGGGAGCGTAGCGGGGACGTTCGCTGGAAGGAGTCTCGTACCATTTCAAAAGTCCGAGAGCCAGATAAAGAGTGTTGGCTCCGTTTTCTTCAATAGAGGTACGCGAGGAACGGTATAGGTGAGTCAGTGCTTTGCCTAAATCGTTTTCGGACAGATAAAAACGCAGTCTTTTCTGTGAAAGCTCCGAGTTGATGAAACCAACCACCGGATCAGACTCCGGTACAGAGGAGTAAATTCCGAAATCCATCGCCGGGCTTTCCCAATCGGCAGGGCGGTGCAGGATGCGGAATTCTTCACCGTCGGCCAATGCATCTTCCAGGCAGGCCAGATTAGCTGGGATCAGTTGGAGCGTGTTTTTGGTAATCCGGATATTCAGCAGGTTGTTGCGAAGGCTCAAGTCCAGCAATCGCCTTTCCCATAACAGTTGTTTGGTGATTACGGTCTGGGTTTCATTGCCCGATAAATCATACGGATTGATACTTTGCGGGGTGGCATGAACGGCACTTTTCTGAATGTTGGTCTCTTTTTCGTCGACTTCCCATACCTGTCCGTGCAAAATACGTTGAGGGATGGGGCGTACACCCGAATATCTCGCTCTCTTGATGTCTATTGCAAGAAGGAAGTTATTCCCGTCTGCCAACTTTCCGTTTGCTTTCTTCACCGCATCGTCAAAATCGGACGAATGTCCCATATTCATGCAGGTCGTTTCAACCAAAGTAATGTCGTAGATTCCTTCCGCTGTTCTTTTCGTTAATAGAGAAACATCATCAATCGTAGGATCCGGGAAAGTTTCCGGCACCAGCCAGGCTCCTGCAAAGGCATGCCCTTGCGTGATGACGATTAAAGCATTCAGCCCGATTGCCTCCAGACAGGAAGCATAGAGCAAAGCCATATCCAGGCAGGTTCCCAATTTCTGTGCCATCACAGAATCGGCTAACCGGACACGCTGCCCATATTCTTCGAAACTGGCGGGAACGGTACTATATATAATCTGTTGCTCCGCGATAGCCGTATAGATGGCAGCCATCTGTTTCCTCACCCTGTCCGGAGTGCGGCTTTGATATTCATCGAGAGACGGGTTGCCGGTCCATTGCCCCAGGATGGAAGCTGCTTTTTTGATAATCGGTGAGATAGCCGTATGATTGGGAGTGATGAAAGCAGCCAGCATTTCGGGCAATACGTTGAGTCCGCCCCATTGGTCGTATGCCAGGATGTCGATAGGATATGTTTGGCAGAATATCGGTTCTGCTTCAGCAGTAATTTCAATTTTCAGGTTGCCGGATAAACGTTCGGTCAGTTGCGTGAAGTAGTTGGCGGACAAAGTGAGATTGAATGACGACAGACGGATCGAATCGTTGGCCGGGATCTGTTCAACAGCCATCGGAGCGGCGTTTCCGAAAGTCGGTTCTGTCGTGATTACTACTTGAATGTCTTTCAGTGGGGCAGATGTCGTGTTCTCAATAGAAAGCTGATGAATGACCGATGCTCCGTTTTGTTGTATCGCAAAATTAATAAGCGGTAAATAGTCGCATTGCACCTTGACTTTGTCCAATCTCTCGTCCATGGCAAAAATTGTATAAATTAAGAATTGCAATATTACAAAAAATACGGATATAAATCTCTTTTCTTCTGCCATTCTTTTGTCAATCAAGAAAATATTTCTACCTTTGCGCCCGATTTATAGATAATATAATGTCTTATTCAATTAAAGTATTAAACAATTTATTTATTAATGGAAAACTTAAAGAACGTAGCTCCTATTGAAGACTTCAACTGGGATGCTTATGAAAACGGTGAAGCTGTAACAAGCGCAAGCCACGAAGAACTTGAAAAAGCTTACGACGGTACGCTTAACAAGGTGAACGACCGTGAGGTTGTTGACGGAACCGTAATCGCAATGAACAAGCGTGAAGTAGTTGTGAACATCGGTTACAAATCAGACGGTATCATTCCTTTGAATGAGTTCCGTTACAATCCGGATCTGAAGGTGGGTGATACTGTAGAAGTATACATCGAAAACCAGGAAGACAAAAAAGGACAACTCGTTCTGTCACACAGAAAAGCCCGCGCTACTCGTTCTTGGGATCGCGTTAACGCTGCTCTGGAAAATGAAGAAATTATCAAGGGATTCATCAAGTGCCGCACAAAGGGTGGTATGATCGTAGACGTATTCGGAATCGAAGCATTCTTGCCGGGTTCTCAAATCGACGTTAAACCGATCCGCGACTATGATGTATTCGTTGGCAAAACAATGGAATTCAAAGTGGTTAAAATTAACCAGGAATTCAAAAACGTTGTTGTATCTCACAAGGCTCTTATCGAAGCTGAACTGGAACAACAGAAGAAAGAAATCATCGGTAAACTCGAAAAAGGACAAGTTCTTGAAGGAACTGTTAAAAATATCACATCTTACGGTGTATTCATCGACCTTGGTGGCGTAGACGGTTTGATCCACATCACTGACCTTTCTTGGGGACGTGTTAGCGATCCGAAAGAGGTGGTTGAACTGGATCAGAAGCTCAACGTTGTTATCCTTGACTTCGATGACGAAAAGAAACGTATCGCTCTTGGTTTGAAACAACTGACTCCGCACCCATGGGATGCTCTTGACACTGACTTGAAGGTAGGTGACAAGGTGAAAGGTAAAGTGGTTGTTATGGCTGACTACGGTGCATTCATCGAAATCGCTCCGGGCGTAGAAGGTTTGATCCACGTTTCAGAAATGTCTTGGAGCCAACACCTGCGTTCTGCACAAGATTTCATGAAGGTAGGCGACGAAGTAGAAGCTGTTGTGCTGACACTTGACCGCGAAGAACGTAAGATGTCTTTGGGTATCAAACAACTGAAACAAGATCCATGGGAAACGATCGAAGAGAAGTATCCTGTAGGTTCCAAGCATACTGCAAAAGTACGTAACTTCACTAACTTCGGTGTATTCGTAGAAATCGAAGAAGGTGTTGACGGCTTGATCCACATCTCTGACCTTTCTTGGACTAAGAAAGTAAAACACCCATCAGAATTTACTCAGATTGGTGCTGATATCGAAGTTCAGGTATTGGAAATCGACAAAGAAAACCGTCGTTTGAGCCTCGGTCACAAACAACTCGAAGAAAATCCTTGGGATGTATTCGAAACAGTGTTCACTGTAGGTTCTGTACACGAAGGTACTATCATCGAAATGTTGGATAAGGGTGCTGTTGTAGCTCTTCCTTACGGTGTAGAAGGTTTCGCAACTCCGAAACACCTTGTAAAAGAAGACGGTTCACAAGCACAGTTGGATGAGAAACTTGAATTCAAAGTGATCGAGTTCAACAAAGACGCTAAGAGAATCATCCTGTCTCACAGCCGTATCTTCGAAGATGTAGCTAAAGCTGAAGAAAGAGCAGAAAAGAAAGCTACTTCTGGCGCAAAGAAAGCATCTTCTGGTAAGAGAGAAGATTCTCCGATGATCCAAAACCAAGCTGCTTCAACTACTTTGGGCGACATTGACGCTCTGGCTGCATTGAAAGAACAGTTGGAAGGAAAGAAATAATCTGAACAGAATATTTTCTGATGAAGGCGCTCCCGGTTGGGGGCGCCTTTTTTTATTCACCACAGAGGACGCAGAGGACACAGAGGGTAGGGAGGATATGGAGAGGATATAGAGGACAGGAAGGATATGGAGAATACAGAGGGTGTGAAGGCTTGATTTAACAAACTAACGATGGCGATATATTTTATTTATATAAATCTACCCTCTTCTTCTCCTCCGCATCCTCTCCATATGCTCCTTACCCTTCTTACCCTCTGCGTCCTCCGTGTCCTCTGTGGTGAATAGAAAAAAAAGTTTCTTCCTTTGCAAGATTGAATCTGAAATGCTTTATCTTTGCATACCATGGAAAAATTTGAGTTACATATATTGGGATGCGGTTCCGCTTTGCCTACCACGCGACATTTTGCGACCTCTCAAGTCGTGAACCTGCGTGAAAAACTATTTATGATTGATTGTGGCGAGGGAGCACAAATGCAGTTACGTCGTTCGCGACTGAAATTTTCCCGATTGAATCATATCTTCATCTCTCATCTACATGGTGACCATTGTTTCGGATTGTTGGGGCTGATTTCTACATTCGGATTATTGGGAAGAACAGCCGATTTGCATATTCATTCTCCACGAGGACTGGAAGAACTGTTTGCACCGATGCTTGCTTTCTTTTGTAAGACTTTGACTTATAAGGTGTTCTTCCATGAATTCGAAACGAAAGAACCGATGCTCATTTACGATGACCGTTCGGTGACTGTGACCACCATCCCTTTAAAACATCGAATTCCCTGCTGCGGTTTCCTTTTTGAAGAGAAACAGCGTCCGAACCATATCATCAGAGACATGGTGGACTTTTATAAAGTCCCGGTCTATGAACTGAACCGTATCAAGAACGGAGCAGACTTTGTAACTCCCGAAGGAGAAGTAATACCCAATTTGCGTCTGACCCGTCCTTCGGCTCCGGCTCGTAAATATGCTTATTGCTCCGATACAATCTATCGCCCGTCGCTTGCCGAACAAATCAGCAATGTAGATTTGCTTTTCCATGAGGCTACCTTTGCGCAGACAGAGCAGGCACGTGCCAAGGAAACTTATCATACTACGGCTGCGCAAGCCGCACAACTAGCTTTGGACGCCAATGTGAAACAATTGGTGATCGGACACTTTTCAGCCCGTTACGAGGATGAATCTATTCTATTTGATGAAGCATCCGCCATTTTCCCGCAAACCATTTTAGCGAAAGAGAATATGTGTATTGACGTTGATGGAGGAACTGTGTATGAGAAATAGACGCCTGCTTTGGGGAGCGGTAATCCTGTTCGTCGTTTGTTTGGCAGCCTGTAAGAAAGAGAAACCCCAATCTCCGATACCGGACTCTCTGGCTTCCCTGCAAGAACTGTTCAACCCTGCTTATCAAATAGATGCCGACAGTATTCGTCTGATGATTCGTTCCTATTTGAACGAAAACCCTATAACTCCTTGGGATTCGGCTTTGTTGGCCCATTATCGGGAAAAAGATGAATTCTTCTGGTTGAATGACTCGCTTGTGTCCGATAAACCTGCTGCACAGGTGGCGGACTCTATGTTGTTCTGGTTGGGAGACATCTCACGGCATGGCATTAACCCGAATCTTTATTCGGTCGATAGCATCCGTGAGAGATTGCAACAAATACGTTCTTTGAAGTTGCAGGAAGGAAAGACAATGAACCGTCTGTTGGCAGATGTGGAATATCAGTTGACAGCCGCATATCTTTCGTATGTGTGCCAGTTGAAGTTTGGTTTCCTGCCTTCGGAACGCAGATGGAATGATTCGATCAATCGTATCCCCTTAAAACATTGTGATGTAACTTTTGCAAATGCCGCCCTCGATTCATTGCGTGCAAATCCAATTGCTGCTTTTTACGAAGCACAACCTTCTTCTCCACTTTATCGCAAGATGCAGGAAGAACTAGTTCGTGTAAATGCTTGGGGGAAAACGGATACTACGGATTATTACCGGAATCGTCTGTTGGTAAATATGGAGCGGGCACGTTGGCAATATGCATTGGACAAAGGACAGAAATATGTGATAGCCAATGTGGCGGCATTCATGTTGCAGGCAATCAACGAAGAAACGGACTCTATCCTGGAGATGCGTATTTGTGTGGGGAGTGTGAAAAATAAAACTCCTCTGTTGTCGAGCAGGATTTATTATATGGAACTGAATCCGTACTGGAATGTACCTCAAAGTATTATCAGGAAAGAAATCATCCCTACTTATCGCAGAGATACGACCTATTTCACCCGTAATCGCATGAAGGTATACGATAAGAACGGCTTACAAGTAAACCCTCATCAGGTTAATTGGGCTAAATATGCAGGAAAAGGTGTACCTTATACGGTGAAGCAGGACAATAAAACGGGAAATTCGTTGGGACGCATCATCTTCCGCTTTCCTAACCCTCATTCCGTATATCTGCACGATACTCCTTCCCGCTGGGCTTTCACGTTGAAGAACCGGGCAGTGAGCCACGGATGCGTCCGCCTTCAGAAAGCACTCGACTTTGCTTTCTTCTTGTTGAAAGAACCGGATGAATTATTGGAAGACCGTATTCGCATTGCAATGGATATCAAGCCGGTGAGTGAAGAGGGAAAGAAGCTGCCTATCAGTGCGGCCTATCGCGAACTGAAACATTATAGTTTAGAGAAATATATACCTTTATTTATAGATTATCAGACAGTTTATCTGTCTGCCGATAATAATTTGAGGTATTGTGAGGACATTTATAAATATGATCCGTCTTTACTAGAGGCAATGAACAACCTGAATTTGAAACCATAAATAAACATACAGATACAAGAGATTATGATTCCTTATAACGAACGCGAAGTTCTGAAACTCCTTCAGGAGGAGAGTACACAGCGGAAAGGATTTGAAATGATTGTGGCGCAGTATAGCGAGCAATTATATTGGCAAATCCGCCGGATGGTACTGTCGCATGAGGATGCGAACGATCTCCTGCAAAACACTTTCATCAAGGCATGGACGAATATTGATTATTTCCGTGCCGAGGCGAAACTGTCTACCTGGCTCTATCGCATCGCGCTGAACGAATGTCTTACCTTTCTGAACAAGCAGCGCGCTATGACTACCGTGGATATTGATGATCCTGAAGCTGCGATTGTGCAGAAGCTGGAAAGTGACTCCTACTTTTCGGGCGACGAAATACAGTTGTGTCTGCAAAAAGCTCTATTGACTTTGCCGGAAAAACAGCGTATGGTGTTCAACCTGAAATATTATCAGGAAATGAAATACGAAGAGATGTCGGAAATCTTCGGCACATCGGTTGGTGCGCTCAAAGCGTCATATCATCATGCAGTGAAGAAAATAGAGAAGTTTTTAGAAGAAATAGATTAAACCTTTTAAATTGGACGTTGTCTAAGTAAAAGAGAGGAGAAAAACGTATGAAAGAAGAAGATATCCTATTGAAGAAGCTTGGTAAGGAAAATTCCTTCAAAGTGCCTGATGGTTACTTTGAAAACCTGACTTCGGAGGTAATGAATAAACTTCCTGAAAAAGAAAAAGTTGTTTTCAAGGAAGAACCTGTCAGCACATGGACAAGACTGAAACCATTGCTCTATCTCGCTGCTATGTTTGTAGGTGCGGCCCTGATTATCCGGGTAGCGTCGACAGATCACAAACCTGCTGCGGTCGATGAAGTGGCGGTGACGGAGGTGGATACTGAAGTCGTATCAGACGAAATGCTGGATGTGGCACTAGACCGCGCTATGCTGGATGACTATTCGTTATATGTTTATTTGAGTGACGCAAGTGTAGAATGATTTATTAAAACTGATTGAATACAGAAAATGAGAAAACTAATCGCATGGGTTGTTTTGTTGTGTGGCTTTATGCCTGTTCTTTGGGCTGCTGACGGATGTGATCAGCATTTATCCCGGGAGGAGTTCAGGGCAAAACAAAAGGAATTCATTACCGAACAGGCAGGATTGAGTAAAAAGGAGGCAGCCAAGTTCTTTCCCGTCTATTTTGAACTCCAGGATAAGAAGAAGAAGCTGAATGATGAATCGTGGGATTTGATGCGCAAAGGTAAAGATGATAAGACAACGGAAGCTCAATATGCAGAAATCAACGATAAGATAGCCAACAATCGTATTGCTGCCGACCAGCTTGATAAGACTTATCTGGGTAAGTTCAAAAAGATTCTTTCCAGTAAGAAGATATTTCTCGTGCAGCGTGCGGAAATGCGCTTCCACCGGGAGATGATAAAAGGAATGAATCGTGGCAAGGATAAAGGAAACGATTCGAAGAAGAAATAAAGAAAAACAGAGCGTCTATTCATACGAGTTAGACGCTCTGTTTGAGTAAAATAGAGGCTCTACTCGCACGGAATAGAGCCTCTATTTTTTTATTTAGACAGCATTGATTTTAAGTATTCTATTTCTGCAATCAATAGTGGAATATCCTGTTTGGCATGTGTTATGAACTCCAAATCATCATTGGTTGCTCCGATCACTTCAAGATATTGCTTTCTGTTTCCACTCTTATCTGTTACCATAATAAAACTGGAACCACTGGTATGAGTTACTTCCTCTATATAAGCGGTCCAAGTGTCTTGCGTTACTTTATTACATCTTTCGATGATGGCATTTAAATCAATGTTATTCATGGGTCTTACAGTCCTTTTTTCTTTGCTTCATTCCAAATAGCATCCATCTCTTCAAGAGACATATCCTTCAGGCTTTTTCCTTCTTTGATAGTATGTTCCTCCAAATAATTGAAGCGACGGATAAACTTTTGGTTGGTAAGTTCCAAAGCGTTATCAGGATTGATCTTGTAGAGACGCGCTGCATTGATAAGGCTAAACATAACGTCGCCGAATTCAGCTTCCGCCTTGTCCTTATCCATATTAGCCACTTCATCCTGAAACTCTCCGATTTCTTCCTTCACTTTATCCCATACCTGTTCACGCTCTTCCCAGTCGAAACCTACATTGCGGGCTTTGTCTTGAATACGATAAGCCTTGATGAGCGAGGGGAGGGCAGCGGGTACACCGCTCAATACACTCTTATTGCCGTCTTTCTCCTTTAGCTTCAACTGTTCCCAATTTTCGGAAACTTGTCCTGCTGTCTCTGCTTTTACCTCTCCGAATACATGCGGGTGACGGAAAATCAGTTTATCACACAGTTTGTCGCAAACATCTTTGATGTCAAAATCTCCTGTTTCCGAGCCTATCTTGGCATAGAAAGCAACGTGCAATAATACGTCGCCCAATTCCTTGCAGATTTCTTTCTTGTCATCCCTCATCAGGGCGTCGCAAAGTTCGTAAGTCTCTTCTATGGTGTTGGGACGCAGACTTTCATTGGTCTGTTTGCGGTCCCAGGGACATTTAACACGCAGTTCGTCGAGAATGTCCAGGAAGCGTCCGAAGGCTTCCATCTGTTCTTGTCTGGTATGTGACATAAATATATCTATTTTTTGTTCTTGATTTTTATTTCTTTTTCCACTCCTGATAGGAAATCAGCAGCCCCACTACTTCCGAATAGTTTTGTCGTCCGCTTTCTATCTTATTCCCTTTCAGATAAAGGTCATATATCCAATCCTGCACAGCACCGACCACAGGGCTATACTTGGCAGCCCAATACGCCTGGTTATTCTTAGCCAATTCGATAATTTCCGGTCGGATGCGTTTAAACAGTCGGGTGTATTCTTCTTCCGGGAGTAATCTTTGCGCATTTCCCAATACATGTCCCAATATAGAAAAATATCCGGAAAAACGGATTCCCATCGCTTCTGAACGGGTGCAAACCTGATAAGCATAGAAATTAGCTTCCGCTTCGCTGGTGATACCTAATAAATGGGCTAGTTCGTGAGCATAAGTGGCCGGATAATTAACGGGAAGCAAATCTCCGTTGAGTGTAAACTCGCAGAAGAAAGGCCCCATGCTACCCGTTACACCTACCATCGAAATGAAGGGAGTGAATAACATTGTTTTTACCCTCGGATGCTCGTGTGGAGGGCGATGTACGCCCAGACTATCACTTAACTGATGATAGATTCGCACAGTTTCCTCTCGTATCAAATCTTGATTGATACTATTGACAGGAGTATACGAACGGTTCAGTTGAGTAATATAATCATCTACGAATTCTTGGAAAATCTCGGGAGTATAGGCGGTATACGGGATTTCTGTTCGTTGATAGAAATTTTTCTGCGAGTAGTTCAGTCCCCATGCCAGATAGAACCATACATAAATCCATAATAAGTATTCTCCGTCGCGCAATAAGATTTTCTTCCAAGGCAACTTCTTGCGGAGACGGGCATAAACGGGATAAACAATCACGCCTGTGATGCTAAGGAAAATAAATAAATCCCCTATGGCAAAAGGAAATAAACCGGAAAAAAACGACAGGACGTAGGAGATAAGGGGATAGATTGTTTGAGAATAGATCGTTGCCAGAGCAGGAATCCATTGCGTTAGCCACACCAGGATTAATAATGCTCCTAAGGCTAAATATCTTACATTTGGCTTATTTTTCATCATTTGTATAAAATCAGTCAACAAAAATATGCATTTAATAAACGTCGCGCGAAAAAATACCTCTATATTTGCAAAAAATCTGTTAACAGTGACTTTGTGTACCTGCGTAATCAGAGAAAGTTATTCAACATAAACCGGATAAGATGGCTACATCAGAAGAAATAGAAAAGTATTGCAGGAATTGCGTGTCACGTGATTTTGTGAACGGAAAAGGACTCGTTTGTAAACGTACCGGAGAACTTCCCGCTTTTGAAGAAGAATGTGACAGTTTTGAGCAAGATAAGGAACTGGAAAGATTAGCGCCTCCCAAGCCGGAAGACTTTCCGGTATCCATGACAGAAGAGGAAATGCTTGCCGAAGAGAACCTGCCCAAAGGAGTATTGTGTGCAGTTGTCGCATGCATCGTTGGTGCGGTGGCATGGGGGCTGATCTCCGTTTCTACAGGTCGTCAGATTGGGTTTATGCCCATTGCTATCGGATTCATGGTAGGTTTTGCGATGCGGCAGGGCAAGGGAATACGTCCCATTTTCGGAATTATCGGTGCGGCATTATCTCTGGTTAGTTGCATCTTAGGTGATTTCTTGTCTATTATCGGGTATATCTCCCAAGATTATGAAATGGGCTATTTTCAAGTCCTGGCAGGTGTAGACTATGGAGAGATATTCTCTATTCTGTTGAAAAATGTAATGTCGATGACTGCCTTGTTCTACGGATTCGCTCTTTATGAGGGATATAAATTCTCTTTCCGTGCACAGAAACACCCCGAGGGTGGTAAGATTTGAATTTAAATTATTAATTTTGCACCCGTTATTTTTAGAATATACATTATCATATACATAAAACAATATGGAATTAGCAAGTAAGTACAATCCCGCTGACGTGGAGGGAAAGTGGTACCAGTATTGGCTGGACCACAAATTATTCAGTTCAAAACCCGATGGCCGTGAACCTTACACCATCGTCATCCCGCCCCCGAACGTCACCGGTGTGTTACACATGGGACACATGCTTAATAATACCATCCAGGATATTTTAGTTCGTCGTGCCCGTATGGAAGGCAAGAATGCTTGCTGGGTGCCGGGAACTGACCACGCTTCTATTGCTACCGAAGCTAAAGTTGTAAACAAACTCGCTTCTCAAGGTATCAAGAAAACCGATCTATCTCGTGACGAATTCTTGAAACATGCCTGGGAATGGACAGACGAGCACGGTGGTATTATCCTGAAACAACTCCGTAAACTCGGCGCATCCTGCGACTGGGATCGTACTGCTTTCACTATGGATGAGAAACGTAGCGAAAGTGTAATCAAGGTATTTGTCGATCTGTTCGATAAAGGATTGATCTACCGGGGCGTCCGCATGGTAAACTGGGACCCGAAAGCCTTGACTGCCCTTTCTGACGAGGAAGTAATCTACAAGGAAGAACACGGAAAACTGTATTACCTTCGCTATAAAGTAGAAGGTGATCCGGAAGGTCGCTACGCGGTTGTTGCAACAACCCGTCCTGAAACAATTATGGGTGATACGGCTATGTGTATCAATCCGAACGACCCGAAGAACGAATGGCTGAAAGGAAAGAAAGTGATCGTTCCGCTGGTAAACCGTGTCATTCCTGTGATTGAGGATGATTATGTAGACATCGAATTCGGTACGGGTTGTCTGAAAGTAACCCCGGCCCATGATGTAAACGACTATATGCTGGGTGAAAAATACAACTTGCCTAGTATCGATATTTTCAATGACAACGGTACATTGAGCGAAGCTGCCGGTATGTATATCGGTATGGACCGTTTCGATGTTCGTAAGCAAATAGAGAAAGACCTCGAAGCTGCCGGATTGCTGGAAAAAATAGAAGCCTATACTAATAAGGTAGGATATTCGGAACGTACCAACGTTGTGATCGAACCGAAATTGTCTATGCAATGGTTCCTCAAGATGCAACATTTCGCAGATATGGCATTGCCTCCGGTAATGAACGACGATTTGAAATTCTACCCTGCAAAATACAAGAATACCTACCGTCACTGGATGGAAAACATCAAAGACTGGTGTATCAGCCGTCAGTTGTGGTGGGGACATCGTATTCCTGCATACTTCCTGCCGGAAGGTGGTTATGTAGTAGCCGCTACTCCCGAGGAAGCTCTGGCAAAAGCAAAAGAAAAGACGGGTAATGCCGCCCTGACAATGGAAGACCTTCGTCAGGATGAAGATTGCCTGGACACTTGGTTCTCTTCTTGGTTGTGGCCTATCTCTTTGTTCGACGGAATCAACAACCCGGGCAACGAAGAAATCAAATACTACTATCCGACAAGCGACCTCGTGACAGGACCGGACATTATCTTCTTCTGGGTAGCCCGTATGATTATGGCAGGCTACGAATACGAGGGACAGATGCCGTTTAAGAACGTATACTTCACAGGAATCGTTCGTGATAAACAGGGACGTAAGATGTCTAAATCGCTCGGTAACTCTCCCGATCCATTGGAACTGATCGAAAAGTATGGTGCCGACGGTGTGCGTATGGGTATGATGCTTTCAGCTCCCGCCGGAAACGATATTCTTTTCGACGACGCCCTTTGCGAACAGGGACGTAACTTCTGCAACAAGATATGGAATGCTTTCCGTCTGATTAAAGGATGGACTAATGGCAAAGGTTCCATTCCGGTTCCACCCGAGGCTCATCTGGCTGTTCAATGGTTCGACCAGAGACTGGATGCAGCTGCGGTTGAAGTTGCCGATTTGTTTTCTAAATATCGTTTGAGCGAAGCATTGATGTTGGTTTACAAACTGTTCTGGGATGAGTTCTCTTCCTGGTTGCTGGAAATTGTGAAACCTGCTTATGGACAGCCCATTAATGGCTTTATTTATAGTATGGTGCTTAGTTCTTTCGAACGTCTGCTTGAGTTGCTTCATCCTTTCATGCCGTTTATCACAGAAGAACTGTGGCAACAACTGCGTGAGCGCGAACCAGGTGCAAGTTTGATGGTTACTCTCATGAAAGAGCCTCTTGAGGTAAACGAGAAATTCCTGCAAGAATTTGAATTGGCTAAGGAAATTATCAGCAATGTTCGCAGCATTCGTTTGCAGAAGAATATTGCTTTGAAGGAACAACTCGAATTGCAGGTTGTGGGTAGTCATCCGGTAGAAAAAATGAATCCGGTGATTATCAAGATGTGTAATCTTTCTGCTATTAATGTAGTATTCAAAAAAGCAGAAGGTGCTGCTTCTTTCATGGTTGGAACGACCGAATTTGCCGTACCATTGATTGACATGATTGATATAGATGCGGAAATCACTCGTTTGTTGGCCGAACTTAAACATAAGGAAAGCTTCCTGCAAGGCATCGTGAAGAAATTGAGCAACGAGAAATTCGTGAACAATGCTCCGGCAGCCGTCATAGAACTTGAACGCAAGAAACAGGCGGATGCGGAAAGTATCATTCGTTCTTTGAAAGAAAGCCTTACTATCTTGTTGAAGAAATAACTCTTTGATACCTGGTTTTATATAATATAAGGCATCTCAATTAATTTTGAGATGCCTTTTTTTTGCGAAATGGAAATAAATACTACCTTTGCCGTAGCTATTATAGAACATCACAAATGAAACAAGTACTCCGAACCATCTCATTCTTAGGCTTATTCCTTTTTATAGAAGGATTCTTATTATCTGTGTTAGCCCGAACTGAAACAACAAATAAAGAAGTACTGGTTTTAAACTCCATTAATTTTAATCTGCCTTGGGCTAAAAATTTCTATTGGTGTATACACGATGCTCTTCAGAAGCAGGGGATATCTGTCAAAGCGGAATCCCTTTCCGTACCAGCTTTGGCTAATAAGATGGAAGCAGATGCCGTAGTCACCCATTTGCGTGAGAAATACCCGGTAGCTCCCGCTGCCATCGTCCTGATTGGAGATCCGGGATGGATTGTCTGCCGTGAACTGTTTGATGACGTATGGAAAGATGTTCCGGTAATAGTGACAAATGCCCGCGACCGCCTGCCTGCTTCTCTCGACGTTTTGCTGTCTCATGCTCCACTAACAGAAACCAATAGTGTCCCCGGTGAAGAATGGAGAAGAGGCTACAATCTGACACTTTTAAAGCAGCATTATTATGTGAAGGAAACAGTGGAACTGATTTATAAACTAATACCGGATATGCAACGTCTGGCATTTATTTCAGACGACAGATATATTAGTGAAGAAACCCGTAGAGATGTAAAGGAAGCCGTCGAAGAGAATTTTCCGGATTTACGTCTGGATTTGCTTTCTACCACTCAATTATCGACAGAAATGTTGCTGGATACCCTGCATAGTTATAAACCTAATACAGGGATTATTTACTATTCCTGGTTTGAGTCTCATAATGAAAATGATAACAATTACCTTTTCGACCACATACAGGAAATTATAACCAATTTTACTCCCTCACCTCTGTTTTTGCTATCTCCCGAAAATTTATCGAACAATACTTTCGCAGGAGGGTATTATGTATCGACGGAGTCTTTTTGCGATTCTTTGCTGGAAATCCTGAATCGCATATTGAATGGAGAACAAGCCCGCAATATTCCCGGTGGAGTGGGAGGGGAAGGAAATTCCTATCTTTGTTATCCTGTATTAAAGTCTTATAATATTCCGTCAAGTCGTTATCCCGACGATGCAGTATATATTGATAAACCTCAAACTTTTTTTCAGCAACACTATGTTAAGATTATTGCTAGTTCTGTTTTTCTATTACTTTTGATAGCTGCTATTGTCTATTATATTCGTATTCTTCGGAAAACGTATAGCCGTTTGAGTGAAGCGGTGGAGAAAGCGGAGCAGGCTAATCAATTGAAATCTGCCTTTCTGGCGAACATGAGCCATGAAATACGTACTCCTTTGAACGCAATCGTGGGCTTTTCAAATATGCTTCCCCATACAGAAGATCCTGTCGAAATGCGCGAGTACGCAGATATCATCGAAACAAATACCGATTTGTTGCTCCAATTAATTAATGATATTCTGGATTTGTCGAAGATTGAAGCCGGAACATTTGATTTCTATCCTTCCTCGATCGATGTTAATCAGACAATGGAGGAAATCGAACAAAGTATGCGGTTACGTTTGAAAAACAGTGATGTTACCCTTGCATTTACCGAACGCTTGCCGGGTTGTCTTTTTTATATTGATAAGAATCGACTGATACAATTGCTTGCCAACTTTGTCAATAACGCTATCAAATTTACTCAAACAGGCACTATCTGTATGGGGTATCGTATGACAGATACCGATACTATTTATTTTTATGTATCAGATACCGGCTGTGGTATGTCAAACGAACAGTGTGAACATGTTTTCGAACGATTCGTAAAATATAACCCATTCATTCAAGGTACCGGCTTAGGACTTTCCATCTGTCGTACGATTGTTGAGCGTCTCGGGGGAAAAATAGGAGTAGATTCAGAAGAAGGTAAAGGATCTACTTTCTGGTTTACACTTCCTTATAGAAAGAGATGAAGTTAGTTAATAGATAAGTTACTGTCTCCTTATTGCAAACTTCCTTTTCCTTACTGCCAAAGTTGTTTTTGTCTAAGAGAAATCTATAAACGGAAGCTTTGTTTTTATAAATGAAACTTGCATTTATAAAAATGAAGGTTGCATTTATATAATTGGAACTTTCGTTTATAGTTTGTTTCAGGTCAAAGGGAACTTTTGCCTTAGAGGAACGTAAGTTTATCTTTAATACAACGCAAGTTATCTATTAATACTTTAGCTGACAGGTAATAGCCAAATGAAATAATATTGGTGGTTACTTATATGTTTCGTCTCTCTAGGGAAATAAGAGAGGTAGTAGTAACGGGAGGTAATCTTTCAAATCCACGCGCAGTTGCTTTAACGCTTGTTGAATACGGTAATCTATTGTTTTGGGCGATACCCCCAGTGTTTCTGCAATCTCCTTGTAACTCATATCCCGGAATCGGTGCATCACAAAAGCTACCCGATAACTTTCGGGCAGTGCCGCGACAGCATCTTCAATCCGTTTCGCAAGTTCTTCAATCTGATAATAGTCCGTATCTTGCAGCATTTCCTGCATTTCTTCATAAAAGCGGGTATCCGCCCGTTGGGTGGCATCGATATGTGCAAGCTTGTTCAAAGCCCTGCGATACACCATCTTAAAAAGATAAGAATTAAGAGAAGACTCGATAACCAGTGTTTCCCGATTTTCCCAAATCCATAAAAGAGAATCCTCTACAATCTCTTCTGCATCTTCCAACTCGACAAACCGGTGACCATACGCGCACAGCATCGGATAATATCTCCGAAACAGTGTATCGAATGCTTTTTGATCTCCGCGTTGAACGGCTGATAATAGAAAATCATTGTCTGATTGATAAGTTCCTTTCATGTATTAGCTCCATAATTTAACTGCAAATATAGCTTTTTTAGATAGAAACAAAGATTTTTCTAAAAAAAATGGTTTTTAGTTTAGGAGTCTTCCTATTCTCCCTTGTCTTATAGTAAAAGGCAATAAAAAAAGATATGGATAAAACAGATAGAAATACAATAGAAGAACTGCTTCCACGTTATTGTGAAGGGGTGGCAACGGAAGAAGAATGTCTGCAAGTTGAGATGTGGATGAGCGAATCGGACGAAAATCGACGGATGGCAAAACAGATACATGCTCTTTATCTTGCCACGGATACAGTTAATGTTATGAAGAAAGTCGATACGGAGAAAGCATTGTTGAAGGTGAAAAGTAGAATGTCGGGTAACAGCCACAAGGGAACGATGTGGTGGCAATGGGCACAACGTGCGGCAGCAATTTTGTTCATTCCACTTCTCGTTACATTGATGCTCCAATATTGGGGAGGAAACGAACAGGAATTGGCACAAATCATGGAAGTGAAAACAAATCCTGGGATGATGACCTCATTGACCCTGCCCGATGGTACGCTTGTTTATCTGAATTCGGAATCAACACTAAGTTATCCTTCACGTTTCGATAATGATACAAGAAATGTGACTTTACAGGGAGAAGCTTATTTTGAAGTGGCTAAGAATCCGGAAAAGAAATTTATAGTCTCCACTTCCCATCAATCACAAATAGAAGTACTGGGAACTCATTTTAATGTAGAGGCATACGAAAAAGAAGATCGGATTTCAGCAACATTGGTAGAAGGAAAGATCGGTTTTATTTATAAATCAAATGATGTCTCGAAAAAAGTGCTGATGGATCCGGGACAGAAATTGGTCTATGATTCAAAAGATAATAAGGTTCAGCTTTATTCCACTTCCGGAGAGTCGGAGATTGCCTGGAAAGAAGGTAAGATTATATTTAGAAACACTCCTTTGGAAGAAGGCCTGCGAATGTTGGAAAAGCGGTATAATGTGGAATTCATTATTAAAAATGATCGCTTGAAAGGAGACTCGTTTACGGGAACATTTACTAATCAACGTTTGGAACGTATTTTGGAATATTTTCGGCTTTCTTCTCAAATCCGCTGGCGTTATCTTGATTCGCCGGATATGAAGGATGAAAAGAGCAAAATAGAAATATACTGATTGATTAACCTTAAAACAAAAATGCAATGAAAGACAGAGCCCCTTAATTAAAAAACATACGGGATGATATTGGCGTATCTTCCCGTATGGAAATCGGTAAATCTTTTTGATGCTTGTTTGGCGACAAGCTTAGATAAACTTTTTATTAACTTTAAGTCATCACAAATTTATGCAAAATTATTTTAGCATCCAATTTTTATGGGTGGTAAAGTCGCTTTGGCGAGTTTCTAACAAAATCCCATTATCTATGAGACTTTTGATTTTATTCTTGGTATGCTCTATCGGGCTATGTTATGCGTCCGATAGTTATGCACAAAAAACTTTAATCAGTATTGATGTACACAATCAGCGGGTGGAGGATATTTTAAAAGAGATTGAAGAGCAGTCTGATTTTGATTTCTTTTTCAATAACAGACATGTGGATTTGAATCGCCGCGTATCTATATCAGTTGATAGAAGTAATATATTTAGTGTGCTTAAGGAAGTTTTTGCTGGCACTAATGTGCGATATTCAGTGCTAGACAAGAAGATTATACTGTCTGTTGAGGTACAGTCACCGCAACAGGAAAAGAAAATGATTGTATCTGGTATCATATTGGATGTACAGGGAGAGCCGGTAATAGGTGCCAGTATTCAGGAAAAAGGAGTGGTCGGGAAAGGTACAGTTTCCGATTTGGATGGAAAATTTAAGTTGACGGTTGCATCTGATGCTATATTGGTGATTTCATACATTGGCTTTCAGTCTCTTGAAGTAAAGGTGGGAAACCGTACAAACTTGTCAGTGGTATTGAAAGAAGATCATCAGTTGCTGGATGAGGTAGTCGTTATCGGTTATGGAACGATGGAGAAACGTGCAGTGACCAGTTCCATCACTTCCATATCATCCAAAGATTTAGTGACTGGAATGGGAGGCTCCACTATTGCGACAGCTTTAAAGGGTAAAATCTCCGGTATGAATGTTTCCGAGACTTCCAGTCCGAATGCTTCTGCCAGTTTCCAGCTGCGTGGAGTAGCGTCCATCAATGCTTCTTCTTCTCCTTTGATTGTGATAGACGGAATTCCCGGAGGTGATTTACGTTCTATCAGTCAGGAAGATATTCAGTCTATTGATGTTTTGAAAGATGCCTCTGCAGGTGCTATTTACGGAACAAGAGCAGCCGGTGGTGTCATCTTAGTGACTACCAAGAAAGCAAAAGAAGGTCCCATAACCTTATCATATACGGGCGAACTCTCTACCGAGCAAGTTTCCAGGAGACCGCAGGTCCTTGATCGTGATGCTTTCGTTAGGTTCGGAGTAGGAACAGATTTAGGTGCATCCACCGACTGGTACGGTGAACTTTTGAATGAAGGAGCACTCTCCCAACGCCATGTTGTCAACCTCTCGGGCGGCGGCCATACAGCTAAAATATATGCTACTATTATGGCACAGGATCAAAAAGGTATCGCAATTGGTGACAACCGTAAAGACTATTCGGGGCGCATCAATGCAAATTTTAACCTTCTCGATGATTTGCTGGAAATAGGCTTGCACACAGAATACCGGGAAGCACACCGGGATCAGCGGAGCAGTAGTTCCTATTTCGACATGGCATTGAAGATGAATCCGACGGAACATGTATATGACAGCACTAGTGAAACAGGATATAATGTATTGGTTGGTGGTAGTGAATATTACAATCCTTTAGCAGAAGTAATGTTGAAACAGGCAGATAATGTTGATAAATGGCTGAAGGCGGATGCGACGGTAAAGCTCAATTTGCCTGCCGGATTCTCGGCACAAGCCACTCTTGGCTGGGAAGATCGCCAGTATCAGCAGACACATTATACGTCCGCGTTACACAGAACCTCTTTAAATGGAAGTTATAAAGGAAGAGGATTTCATGCATATAGCAAAACAGTCAATGTCTCTTTTGAACCTACCATCAATTTCATGCGTGTTTTTGCAGACGACCATACGGTTAGTGCGGTAGCCGGATATAGTTATTGGGAAAATAACTCTGAAAACTTTAATATGACTAACTACGATTTTCCTGTGGATGGAGTAGGGGCTTGGGATATGGGGACAGGTAGCTGGCTTTCGGACGGAAAGGCGGCAATGTCTTCCCACAAATATCCCCGTGAACGTCTTATTTCATTCTTTGGCCGGGCGAATTATAGCTATAAAGACCGCTATATGCTTACAGGAAGTGTTCGCCACGAGGGCTCGTCAAAATTCGGAAAGAATCATCGTTGGGGAACATTTTGGGCAGTATCAGGCGGATGGCGTATATCCAATGAGGCATTTCTGCGTGACGTCAGTTTTCTCGATGACCTTAAAGTACGCGTTGGTTACGGTGTAACGGGAAATAACAATTTCTCTGCAGGAGCATCCACTGCCATGTATTCTTCCAATTCAATGTGGCCTTATAACGGTACATGGATCACCTCTTATGGACCGGCCCGTAACGTCAATTATGACTTGCACTGGGAAAAGAAAGCAGAGCTTAACATCGGCTTGGATTATGCATTTCTGAATAACCGTCTTTTTGGTAAGTTTGATATCTATAAGAGAAGAGTTTCCGGAATGTTATATAATATCAACGTTCCCAATCCTCCCGCTGTTTATGAAACAACCACCATGAATTACGGTAATCTTGAGAATACCGGATGGGAGTTCGAGATAGGAGGAGTACCCGTCAAAACCAGAAACTTTAATTGGACAACTACTATGCGCCTATCACACTCTTCCTCCAAAATTACCTCTTTGTGGGGCAATAATACCTATCAGGATCGTGTAGGATTTCCGTCACCGGGTACAAACGGATCAGCCGGTAGAATTGAGGCCGGAACAAAAATCGGAAGCTATTACATCTGGAAATATGCCGGTATCACGGACAATGGCAGGTGGCTTCTGTATGATAAGAATGACAATGTAATCCTTAGCGATAAAAAAACATATGACGACAAACGATATATCGGCAATGCCATTCCTGCATTGATGGTATCATGGGATCATACCTTCACTTACAAAAATCTCTCTTTAGGCATCAACCTGCGTAGCTGGATCGATTTCGATGTGTTCAATACCATAAATATGTACTATGGACTTTCTGAAGTGGCAGGCCAGAATGTTCTTCGCAACGCATACATTGATAACCGGCACATCAAAGAAGTAAAGCAACTTTGCGATTACTGGCTTGAGGATGGTACATTCTTGAAGATTGATGCCATTAGCCTGGGGTATTCTCTTAACATGAAAAAATGGCAAAAGTATATAGATAAGATTGATCTTTACCTGACCGTCCGTAACGTTGCCTGTTTTACAAAATATTCAGGATTGAATCCGGAAGTGAATGTGAACGGTTTGGATCCCGGTTATGAATGGTTTAATAATATTTATCCTGAAACTCGTAGATATACCTTTGGTATGAAAATCCAATTCTAATAGTAAAGTACCTATAAACTAATATAATGATATGAGACGAAATATTCTAATTATAATCTCTTTCCTCACCCTTCTGGTGGCCTCCGGTTGTACTAATCTGGATGAGAAGTGGTATTCCGAAGTAACTCCGGATACTTATTTCACATCTAAGGAAACTGTCTACTCTTTTCTGGTACGCTCTTTCACGCACTGGCGTTGGTCTCACGGATTCGACCGTGCCATTCTTCAGGAATGTACAACAGACGAGATGTGTGTCACACAAAAAGGAATACATTACAATGATGTCCGATACGCCCAGCTGCAACACCATGACTGGACACCACTTCACCCCAACAACAAAGAAACATGGCGTGGAGTAGGTATGGGAGTAGCCATGGCTTTAGCCTGTAAAGAAGACTTAGCTGGTGTAGACTATGTTTCATTAGGTATGACGGAAGAACTGAAGGCAGATCATCAGATGCAGCTCCAGACATTAGTGGCCTATTTCTATTTGAGAGGACTTGATTTCTATGGCGGTATGCCTATTTACCGACGTTCTACCACAGAGGAATCTCCACGTTCCACAGCACGGGAAACCTTTAATTATGTGGAAGAACTCCTGCTTGCCGCCATCCCCAAACTAGAGAAAAAAACAGCAGATATGCTGGAAGAAGGTTACTTACGCCAAGGAACCGCGGCTGCTCTACTTGCTCAATTATATTTTAATGCAGAAGTCTATACAGGGGAAAGTCGCTTTGCTGAATGTGCGCAGATTTGTCAGGATTTACTAGACGGTAAATACGGCTATTACGAGTTGGAAGAAGACTGGTTCGGTCCTTTCACCTTCGAAAATAACAAGTCGAAAGAAGTGATGTGGTCCGTTCAGTCGCAATATGCAAAAGGAACTCTGTTTCAGTGGCAGTTCGAACGTTATAATCATTATAATGCGAAGAACTATTTCGATCTTAGTGGCTATTCCTCTACGAACGGTATGCATCTTCAACCATCTCTGAAACCCAATGGTGATCCCTATACGGACAAACTCGGACGTCCTTTTGCCAAGTTTCATGCGAAAGACCTTCGTAAGAAATTGTATGTATATAAAGGAAATGGCAAATACGAAGGAATGTTTCTTTACGGAAAATTACAACGTATATCAAGAAGTGGAACAGAGGTGAAATGTACGGGACTGTATGAATACCCGGGTGAGGTTCTTGAATTTGTTGACCAGGTAGCACAATTTAAGAAAGTGAAAGACGGAGAATATTCTTCCGTAAATGAACTTCCTTCCAATATAAGTACCGGAGAAGAGAATTCGGGAATACGTTTGTGCAAACTGCCGGTGCCGGACAATACAGACAAGACACTTGCTTTTAATCCTGACTATCCGGTTCTTCGTTTTGCAGAAATCTATTATATGCTTGCCGAATGTAAATACAGAAGCGGATATAAGAAAGAAGCAGCCAATCTTTTCAACGAAGTGCGTAAACGCAACTTTGAGAATGAAGTAGACCCTGATCCGGTGACTGAAACGAATATTGACAAGTATCGGATTCTCGATGAGTGGATGGTCGAATTTCTTGGCGAGCAGCGTCGTCGTACCGATCTTCGTCGCTGGGGCTTATATACAACAGGCACCTGGTGGGATCACAAAGCTACTAATGACGATCATTATGAACTCTTTCCTATTCCGGAAAAATCAATTTCCGTCAGCAACGTCTTGAGACAGAATCCGGGATATGGAGGCGGCAATGAAATGACGAAAGAGGAAGCCGGTATATACAGTGTTAAACAAATTGATTAATAGAACATTAAAGAATAAAACAATGAATAGTAAGATATTATTTCTAGGAGCCGTTATGATGCTGCCTACATTCGCTAGTTGCCAACAGGAAAAGCCTTTTCCGGATGATGCTGTAGATAAAGTGTATGAATACCTTCCGGAGTGGCAGGCTGGTTATTTGGACATTCATCAGATTAGCACGGGAAGAGGGAATGCAGCCTATCTTATTTTCCCGGACGGGACTACCATGTTGCTGGATGCAGGAGATTTGGGAGTACACACCGGTACCCAGGAGATTATGAAAGCAGTTCCTAATGACTCTAAACGGCCTGCTGAATGGATTGCCCAATATATAAAACATTTCTCATTGCCGTTGAAAAATAACGGTGCTATTGATTATGCCTTGCTCACTCACTTCGATACAGACCATATCGGACAGAATGGAAAACTGGCAATCGAAAAAGTAGGGCTGGACTACAAACTTACCGGAATAACTCATGTGGGTAATCTTCTGGATATTTCCACATTGATAGATCGTGGCTACCCTACATACGATTATCCGACAGCGGCTAAAGTTACGGGTGCCCATATCTCAAACTATAAATTATATGTTGCCGCTCGTGACCGGGAAGGTAAAAAGAATGAAGGGTTTGTGACAGGAAGTAACACACAAATCAAACTATTAAAAGCTCCGGGTTCCTATCCTACATTCGAAGTACGTAATATTGTGGGTAACGGTAAAATTTGGACAGGCAGCGGAACGACTTCCAAAGAGCTTGTGCCATCTACCGCTTCTTCGAGCGAACAGTTGAACGAGAACCGTTGCAGTTGCGGAATACGTATCACATACGGTAATTTCGATTACTTCTCGGGCGGAGATATCCTTGGAGTGGAAAAAGCGCCGGAATGGTTTGACATAGAAACACCTGTAGCTACATTGCTGGGCGAAACAGATGTGGTAGTGGCCAATCATCATGCATACTCTGACGCTATGTGTGATACCTACATTTCCCAAGTGAAAGCGCAAGCCTACGTGATTCCCGTGTGGGATTACTATCATCCTCAACCGGCTCCGCTAAGCCGGATGCTGTCTCAAAGCCTTTATGCCGGTGAACGGTCGGTTTTTGCCGCCGGTATGGTAGACAGTAACAGGAGCAGGCTGGGTGAAGACGGTTTGAAGATAAAACCCGCCGGACATGTTGTTACACGTGTTTATCCGGGAGGAGAGAAGTTTCAGATCTTTGTGTTGAATGATCGAAATGAAGCTTATGAGATACTATATAAAACAGGTGAAATTAAATCTAATAATTGATGAATATGAAAATTAAAGATTCAATAGCCTGGGCAGCTTTTGGGGCTGTGATGGCAATTATCATGTTTCCGTCATGCTCTGACGAAAATGAAGCCGGCATATTGGAAATAACAAATAATGAGATTATTCTTCAGGCTGAAGGTGCTCCGGTTCAGGTTGAAGTGAAATCCAATACCGAGTGGCGCATAGACTTTGCAGAATCAACCTGGTTTTCTACAGATATACGTGGAGCCCAGTCATCAAGAACTTATTTCACAGTGACTTATGATGAAAATATCAGTGATTCCGAACGTTTCTGTGATATTCGTGTGTTTACAAAAGATGGGAAGACTTCGGATGTAATCAAGATAAAACAACTATCCCGTTATCCATTTATAGTTCCTGCCAGTGATAATATGGAACTCTTTACCAAAGGAGGCGAATATAATATGGATATTTCGACCAATGTGCCTGAAACGGATATTGTGATTACGCCGACGGTGGAATGGGTGAAAGAGTATCGGATAAGTGACGGAAAACTTTATTTCAATACGGAAACAAATTCTCAATCACCCCGCACAGGAAGTATCGTATTGAGTTATGACGATCAATACCAACGTAAAGCCACGACTACAATCAACTTGTCGCAAGCATATTCTGAATATGCGAATGCAGAACTTGTCAGCTATCCAACCGTTTATGGTTATCCTGTCGGTGGAATTACTAACAATGTATATATTGAAGGAACGATCGTTGCTACTGGTACATCGAAAAACTTCCCGAACAATCGTTATGTCATTCAGAATGAGACCGGGGAGACAGTGGTATTTGAATCAGAGTCTCTGATTACATTTGCGCAATTTGCCAAAGTCTCATTGTGTTTGAAAGATGGAACGATAAAGGAAGAATCAGAGGGCAGCTTTACCTACAGACTGATTAGCGGTATCACTGCCGCCCATGTAATCAGTTCGGAACTTTCCACCTTCACGATTCCTGAAAAAACAATCGCAGAACTAACGGATAATATGGTATTCAGCCTTGTGACCTTAAAAGATGTCGAGATTGCCTCTCCGGTAGGTGCATTTACTAATTTCAAGACTACCGATCCGGGGGCTGCCGACCGTAAGGCGAATAAAAATTATTGGGTGGAGAGATTCCCGGCATACTACAGATACTATCCAACCTGCATCAGAGATAAAAACGGCTCTAATACATATATGCTTACTTCGCTCGATGCTCCTTATGCGCATGAGACACTTCCTAAAGGTTCAGGAACCATCACCGGAATCGTAGCGAAAGTCAAGCTTACCAATTTTGACATCTCCGAAAGCCGGTTGTGTATTCTTCCGCTTCATAGAGAGGATATCAATATCGGTGATATGAACGAGATCACTTCGGTGCTCGTGGAGTGGGATTGTAATGTGCCCGATTGGAAAGAAATAGGTGCTTCTACATTTACGGAGTATCATCCGACAGGCGGAGAAGCATCGCAGTCAAATGCTATTCTTAATAAAGACGGGAATAAGCATTTCCAGCAAACCTATGCAGATTACATATTAGGTTTCCAGGATGATTTCCGGGGAGATATGAATCTTAATACCACAGATGGATATTATGGGCGTATGCGAGGAGGAGCCTTCAATAGTAAACCGTGGTCTACAAGTTCATATTTTTACGTAGACAAAATATCGACAGTAGGTATTTCTACATCCCTGTCTCTTCAGGTTGAAATGAATGCAAGTTGGGGAGGTGGCCCTGTTGCAGTAGTTGAATATGCTTATTCGATGAGTGGTGAATGGGTGAAAGTAGATAATTCAGAGTTTACCATTCTGGGACAGTTTGACAGAACTGCTGCAGGTGGACAGACGGAGAAGAACATTCCTGGTTATAAAGTCTATGACTTTAAGTTGCCGGATGCCTTATTGAACCGCGATAATATCTGTATCAGATTGCGACCTGTTCGACTTCCGTCCGGCGTATCGAGCTTCATGCCGCTTCGACTTGCTAATATCTCGATCAAATATAATAAATAACCAATAGGGAAGTATCTATAAAAATAATCGGAAGCAACAGGAAATACCCTGTTTGCTTCCGATTCTCTTTATATAATGATTTCGGATATTTATATTAATCCTGAACGAACTCTATCCTAAAAATGCTGTATTTTATTTTTCCAACAACTCTTTTAAGAACTCGTCCAATTCCTTATCCAACCCTTTCAGCAATTCATCGTTCACCAGGATCGTATCATCGTCCACCAGTAACAATTCCGCTATGGTCTCTTTCTCTTCATCCACCAGAACGAAAGAGTAAGGCTTCAGGATAGTCACCTTGTCGAAGTCTCCGGCATCTTTCATTCTGCAAAGAATGTTGCGTAGAGAAGGTTCCACACTTTCAAGGAAATCATCCCCTTCATACGTAGCCCATTCTTCGATCATGATGTTTGCCAGTTCTTCATCATCATCATTGTAAATATTAAGTTGTCCCGATGTCTGGTCCGGTTGGAGATGGATATCGGTTACAACTGTTTGTTCGCAGTTACATACATATTTGGCGACTGCCTTTTGGATAGCCGATTCGATAATGGATAGTGATTGTTGGCTTAGTTTCATGGGTTCCTTCTTTTTATAAGTTCAAAGGTATAAAAAAAATAAGATTTGATACACAATTTCCTTAAAAATCATCATTAAATCGGCTCATTTGTAATTTTAACTTAGGTAATTGAGCGTTTCTCTCCTTCAATTCGGCTAAATACAAGGATGTGAGATAATAATTCGGCACATCGTCAATGCTGGCCTGAACACTATCTGTGATATTCTTTTTATCAATTTTCTTGGCTAGTTGCTGTGCTTTTTCCGCCCATTCTTCCGCTTTAGCGAGACTATCCTTCATTTCATAATAAACAGCTATGTTGAGAGCTGCCCGCATCTTCTTCTTTTGGTTCTTGGTACCTTCGAAAGCCTGGTTCCAAAGTTCGTATGCGTCGTCCCATGAATTTTCGCGTACATAGATGGCAGCATCACGCATGGGAACCGAACCTCCGGTATACAGATACCGTGTTCCTTTTTTCCACATAGGGACGAGATATTTCACCGGAACTGTCCCTGCAAATACCGCTGCTTCCTCCAGCATTTGTTTGTCGCGAATCATGCGGGTGGCAGCTTCTACGGCAGTACCTCCAAACTCTTCCCAAAAGATGCTGTCGTTAGGATGGAGCGTAGTCATCGGCCGACTACGTTCGGGAAGATACACTTTCACCGTGGGATATACTTTTACGTCTACCGCTCCTTGAAAACAGTTGAACTCATTCAGAAAACGGACAGATTTAGTTGCTTTGAGTTGCAGATTTTCCAATGCAATGATAAAATCCACTCCCAAACTAGAGGCTAACTGACGGACTTCCTCCTGGCTCAATGTACTTTCGCGGGCCAGTTTATCATTTGTCCGCAAAGCAGAGTCACAGATGACTACTTCTTCAAAATAATTCTGATGTGCGATTTCTTCAGCCAGTGATTCGGTGGCAATCTTAGGATCTCCGTTGGCGTATGCCGTTGCACGACTTACCAGCGGTGTACCTTCTTTGATTTTTTCAGTCGTTGTTATTAGTTTGTTATCCGGGATATTGCTGGTGTTATTCACGATAGCTACTTTCCGGAGTTGCGGAGGAAAGCTCAAGTCGGCAGGTTGCAGATAATCAATGGAAATCTGTTCCAAACTCTGACAACTGCCCAGTGTCAGCAGGAAGATAGTGACGAAAGCCAGTGAATAAGATTTTGCCATAGTTTTGTTCTATTTAGTAATTTGAACAAAAGTACAATTTTGGAGGAATAAAAGAAAGTCTCAAACAGTTTTTAACCGTTTGAGACTTTCTTTTGTGTATTGAAACTTGAGATTATACCTTAATGTTAAAAATTAAATAAGGCTTTTGAGCGAAGCTGATTCAGAAATGAGCGCAAAGAAATAGAAACTCCTACTTTCCCAACTTTTAACTCTCAACTCTCAACTCTCCCTTCTCAACTTCTTAAAGGTTTTTACCGTGACAGTTCTTATACTTCTTACCGCTTCCGCATGGGCAAGGATCGTTACGTCCTACAGTCTTTTCTGCACGGATGGGTTCACGTTTCTGCTGTTCACGAGTATCCTGGCTGGCAGCAGCCTGTTGGTTCGGATCACTCAAGTCCTGCTTGTTTTCGCGATACTTGCTCATATCCTGACGTTGTTCAGGAGCAGCCTGACGCACTTCCACACGACGGGCAGCCTGTTCGTCCGGAGCTTCCTGTACAGGAATTTGTCCACGCATCAAGATAGATATAGTCTGGTTGTTGATCTTGTTCACCATGGCGTCGAACAAAGTCACAGATTCCAGTTTATAAATCAACAGCGGGTCTTTCTGTTCGTAACTTGCGTTCTGTACGGAATGTTTCAGTTCGTCCAGTTCGCGGAGGTTTTCTTTCCATGCTTCGTCGATAACGTGGAGCAGGATTGATTTCTCGAACGATTTCACCACTTCTTTAGATTCCGATTCGTAAGCCGCTTTCAGGTTACAAGAGATGTTATACATTCGTTTACCGTCTGTAATAGGAATCAGGATGTTTTCATACATGTGTCCCTGATTTTCATATACCTGTTTGATAACTGGATTAGCGATCTGTGCCAGACGTTCAGTTTTGCGTTTGAAGTTATCCATCGCAATGTTGAAAGTCTTTTCGGCCAACTTTTCTTTTTTCTCGTTACGGAATTCTTCTTCAGTGAACGGAGTTTCCATCGCCAATGTCTGAAGCAGTTCCATTTGGCAACCTTCATAATCATTGTTTTCGATAGCATTGGCACAACGGTCCCAAATCATGTTCACGATGTCCATACCGATACGTTCACCCATCAAAGCGTGGCGGCGTTTGGTGTAAACCACTGTACGCTGCTTGTTCATCACGTCGTCATATTCCAACAGACGTTTACGAATACCGAAGTTATTTTCTTCCACCTTCTTCTGGGCACGTTCGATAGAATTGGAAATCATCTTGTGTTCGATCATTTCGCCTTCCTGGAAACCAAGTTTGTCCATTACGCTGGCGATACGGTCGGAGGAGAACAGACGCATCAAATCATCTTCCAGTGACACAAAGAATACAGAAGAACCCGGGTCACCCTGACGTCCTGCACGACCACGCAACTGGCGGTCTACACGACGGGATTCGTGACGTTCCGTACCGATAATTGCCAAACCGCCCGCAGCTTTCACTTCCGGACTTAACTTGATGTCGGTACCACGACCAGCCATATTGGTAGCAATGGTTACTGTTCCGCTCAAACCGGCAGTAGCAACGATGTCCGCTTCTTTCTGGTGCAGTTTGGCGTTCAATACCTTGTGCTCGATATGGCGCATGGCAAGCATCTTGCTCAACATCTCGGAGATTTCTACCGAGGTAGTACCCACCAATACCGGACGTCCTGCCTGAACCAATTTTTCGATTTCCTCGATAACAGCTTTATACTTTTCGCGTTTCGTCTTGTAAACGCGGTCGTTCATATCCTTTCTTGCAATCGGACGGTTGGTCGGGATCACGACTACGTCCAATTTGTAGATGTCCCAAAGTTCGCCTGCTTCCGTTTCAGCGGTACCGGTCATACCGGACAGTTTGTGATACATACGGAAGTAGTTCTGCAAAGTAATCGTTGCAAAGGTCTGCGTAGCAGCTTCCACTTTCACACGTTCCTTGGCTTCGATAGCCTGGTGCAATCCGTCAGAGTAGCGGCGACCTTCCATGATACGACCTGTCTGCTCGTCTACGATCTTCACCTGTCCGTCGATCACTACATATTCATCATCTTTCTCGAACATGGTGTAAGCCTTCAACAATTGGTTGATGGTGTGTACACGTTCCGATTTGATGGCATAGTTTGTCAGAAGTTCATCTTTCTTTTCAAGCAGTTGTTCGTTAGTCAGATGTTGGTTTTCCAGTTCCGAAAGTTGTCCGGCGATATCCGGAAGAACGAACAATGTCGGGTCTTCAGAGTTACCGGTAATCAGGTCTACACCCTTGTCTGTCAGGTCTACACTATTCAGTTTCTCGTCGATCACGAAATACAGCGGATCAGTAACTTCATGCATACGCTTGTTGTTCTGTTCCATGTAGATTTCTTCCGTCTTGAGCATACCTGCCTTGATACCCTGTTCACTAAGGAACTTAATCAAAGCCTTGTTTTTCGGCAATGCCTTGTGGCTGCGGTATAAAGCGAGGAATCCTTCTTCCACCTCTTTCTTATCGTTGGATGCGATCAGTTTCTTAGCTTCGGAGAGATATTTGGTAGCCAATACTTTCTGTGCTTCTACCAGACGTTCTACTAACGGACGGAGTTGCTCGAACAATTGGTCGTCGCCTTTCGGTACAGGACCGGAGATAATCAACGGAGTACGGGCGTCGTCAATCAATACCGAGTCGACCTCATCGACGATGGCATAGTTGTGCTGACGTTGTACAAGGTCTTTCGGGCTGATAGCCATGTTGTCACGCAGGTAGTCGAAACCGAATTCGTTGTTCGTACCGAACGTGATGTCTGCCAGGTATGCCTGACGGCGTGCGTCGGAGTTCGGTTGATGACGGTCGATACAATCCACGCTCAATCCGTGGAACATATAAAGAGGCCCCATCCATTCAGAGTCACGTTTGGCGAGGTAATCATTCACGGTAACCACGTGCACACCGTTTCCGGTCAGTGCGTTGAGGAATACCGGGAGAGTAGCCACCAATGTTTTACCTTCACCGGTTGCCATTTCCGCAATCTTACCTTTGTGCAGAACGACACCACCAAAAAGCTGTACGTCGTAGTGAACCATGTTCCATACCGTATCGTTTCCACCGGCTATCCAGTGATTCTGGTAGATGGCCTTGTCGCCTTCGATGCGTACAAAATCTTTCGTTGCAGCCAGTTGGCGGTCAAAATCCGTAGCGGTAACAACGATTTCTTCATTTTCTGTGAAACGTTTGGCAGTAGCTTTCACGATAGAGAAAGCAACGGGCAGTACTTCGTCCAGTGCTTTTTCATATTTCTCCAGAATTTCTTTTTCTGTCTTATCGATTTGTGCGAAGACTTCTTCGCGGTCTTCCAGTTCCAGTGTCTCGATGCTTGCCTTCAACTCTTCCACTTTCGCACGTTCGGCAGTAGCCGATTCATGGATATATTTTTTGAGTTCTTCCGTTTTGGCACGGAGGGCGTCGTTGTCCAGTTTCTCAACCTCCGGGTAGGCAGCTTTGATCTTTTCCACCCAGGGCTTGATTTCTTTCATGTCTCGTGTGGATTTGTTTCCGAAAATCGAGCTTAAAAATTCATTAAATCCCATGTTATATTATTTAGTTTATTATTTATCTTTTTCTGCACCACAGATTCCATGGATTTACACAGATTTTTTCATATAGAACACGGATCTTTCTTTTTAATCTGTGTGAATCTGTGGGATTTGTGGCGAATAATCTCCGCAAAGTTACATTAAAATGCTGATTTATTTATGTTTTGCTCCCTGTTTTTGTGAGTAAATTTTTACCGTAGGTCGGTAATAGGAGCAGAAGTACAGGCATTGGGAGCCCGGATGCGCATGAAATGTGCCAGTGTGGGCGCAATATGTTCAATGGTTACAGGTGTCTGGATAATGGCCGGTTTTACGGAATGTCCCATGAAAATCAGCGGTGAAGGGATATAAGAATGACGTACCACTTTGTTTTCGCCGCCGTTCTCGTTGACGATGGTCCATCCGGGAAGGACGTCGATTACGAGGTCGCCCGAACGTTTGCGGTGGTAGCCGTTGCGTATTTTATGAATTTCCGGTGTCCATGAACCCAGCAACAGCCGGTTGGCTGAATATGCTTCGTTCACTCCGCTGAACTGCATCAGGAATTCTGCTGACTTTTGTTGGATCTCTGCCAGATTCAGTTCCTTCTTTTCCAGCAATTTATGATTCAGATAAATCTGCTGGTTGTGGTGAGCTTCCACATACTTTCCTTCGCCATACGTAGCCATCAGGTACATATTCAATAGGGCGGCACAACGGTTGAGATAAAACTCTCCGCCGGGAATCTTGTACAATCCCGAGTCAGCCGATTCGCTGTCCGTATATCCGGTGGAAGTGACGAAAATAAGCACGTTTTGTAGTCCTACTTTCTTGTCGAGCGCTTCGAGCAGGTTTTCGATGCTGCGGTCGAGACGCACGTAGGTGTCTTGTATTTCCATGGCACATTCCTGTACGGATTTATGTGCGTAGTTTCCTGCATAATAAGTGAGTGCCAATAAGTCAGTAATGTCATCCATGCCGATGGAGCTTTTGTTCAATGCCTCTTCGGCAAGTGCGTTCACTTCATCATTCACAAAAGGGCTGGCGATGAAGCGTCTGTACTTGTTGTTACGGTCGTCATCAAATTTATATTTGAAGAGTATATCCCGCCAATCTGGCAGAAAAGTGTACATGCCACGGGGGAATACCGGTTCCCATGTCATACCCGCAATACGGAAATCAATCGCCTGCCGGTCATTGTATTGGCTTGCCCACCACGGAAATTCTCCATAATAGGTTGTTCCGCTCCATTTTCCGGTGTTGGGATTGAGCCAGAAAGCACCGTTTCCGGCATGTCCGGCTGCGAAAAGCGCGGCGTCGCAATCGGGGGCGATGGCATATACGAGTCCTTTGCCTTGGGTCGCTATTTTAAGCTCGTCGGCAATGGTGGAAGTCAGTAATTTGGTGGGTGCGGCCGTTTGGTCGGTGTAATATCCCATGAATTCGGTATCGTCCGTACTGTTGACGGGGCGAAGGGTAGAGGCGTCCATCCATCGTTGGGAGATGATTCCGTTCATGGAAGGCGTTGTGCCGCTGTAAATAGCTGCGATGGCAGAAGCGCGGTCTACGCCGCAGAAGGTATATTCGGCGTTATGGAACACTCTTCCCTCTTTCCAAAGACGTTTGAAGCCTTTCTCGCCGTAGAGTGACGAAAATGCTTCCAGGTAGTCCGTACGCAGTTGGTCGATAGTCAGCCCTACCACTAATTTAGGGGCGGAAGGCAGTGACTGGGCTTGTAGCCCGGTGAAAGTCAGTACGGTGATGAGGGAAGTTAGTAGTCCTTTCATTATTTCTTTTTAGATGTCACAATCAGATTGCTTGCTGAACGTATCAGCAAAACGAGTGCCAAAGGTACAACAGCAAAGTCAAATCTTTGCGGAATTACAGGAAAAAGCACTATAAAAAGTGTTAAAACGACCAGATTCAAGGTCAAGTACCAGCATTTCTTCCCTTTTCGGACACAATATACGATGTAGGGAAGGAAAAGAAGTTGTCCCGGATGGAAAACCAATAACAGGAAATTGGAGCTGACTGCCGGGTGTTGGGAGAAGAGGGCGAGGAAGGCGAGGACGCATCCCACGATACCTGCTATGCCAAAAAGAACAAGGTCGATCCCCCATAATCCGGTTCTTCGGCGGATGCCATAGATCGTGGCGGCGGCTGTCAGTATAAATAAGAGCAACGAGCATTGGAGCGGAGTGGGCATCCAGCCGCTTTCATCCGGTTCGGGAGTGACGTCGATTATCAGTTCGTTGGTCTTGACAAGCGGACGGGAATAGGTATCTGTGGAAATCTGTGCGCCGTCGAAAGCATCCATCAGATAGAAGGGGGCAAACATCATTTGCCGTTGTGTGACGGGCTGGTCGGCTTCGCTTCCGATGCAGAGGTCGATGCCGAAACGCGCCCACGGATGTCCTTTGCAATATTGATGTACGATGTCGCGGAAAGTGCGCGAACCATCCTGCGGTTCCGTCGGATAAACCACCTTTCCTGCAATGCTTTCTTCTATCTTGTCCCGGGGACGGGTGGCGCAATTGTCGTAAAAGAAATTATAGCGGTACACCCGGTTTTCCGGGCGATAATTTTCTTGTAATAACTGGATTAGTTTTGTTTTCTCTTCATCAGTCAGGTTTAGTGTCTGCTGCCACACGCTGCGTCCGTAGAATGCGTATTCAGCCGCAAAATGCTCATAATCCGTCACTCCCAGTTGGTAATCGGTTTCTCCGAGCGAGAAGCGGAAGATGAAGTTAGGAGTGTTGAAACTGAATAATCCGTAATTGAACACAGCATCAATCCCTTGTGACGGGTTTTCATAGCGGATGGCAGTGTGTCCGAACAGGGAATATATTTCTTCTCCGGGAGCGCAAGTCAACAAGCTCAAGCGGATGGAGTCGTTGCTGTTGGCAGGTGCTTGTCCGGCGGACGGAAGCAGCAGGAAGAAGGAGAGGATTGTATATAAGAAAAACCGTTTCATTAGCAGGCTCGTTTTATTTTGGTGGCAAATATAGGAAGAATTGTTGGATTCGGGAAAACGGTGGTTCTGTTTTATCGGAATAGAGTCTCTATTTCATACAAACAGAGGCTCTATATGGCTTAAACAGAGGCTCTGTTTCCCTCAAATAGAGCCTCTATTTTGGGGCTAAAAAATCGAACAGCCAAACGAACACCCCCTGAAGGTGGCTCAACTGCTTGTCTGTCATGCGTTTGCAACGCTCGGAAAAAAGTAGGCGAACCACCAACCGAACATATATAAATACTAAAATATAATAATCTATATAATATAGTTCGCTCAACACACTTTTTCTGTGTTTTGTGAATGAAAAAATGAAGATGATTCAGGAAATTTGCCTTTAGATGAGATAAAACGGAGCCTCTGTTTGGATGAAATAATGTTTCTGTTGGAACGGAAAATTGATTACAAAATGCTGGAACGCTTTGTGGAACGCTGTTTTTCTCTTGTAATCTATTGCTTATTAGCTGTTTATGATGTAATGAAAAAGGACTGCCGAACGCAAAGTGGAATACATAATAAACAATAAAAGATAATTGATCTATTTAAAAATAGATAGTTCGATATTTTTGTTTTGGGGGGATTTCTAAAATGAAAAAAGAAGATAATTCCTCTTCTATGCTTCAACTTTTCTTTTTTTACTTTACCTTTGCGCCCGCTAAAGAACCAAAAGATTTGAATTTAATAATCGACATAGGAAATACAAAGGCAAAGATTGCTTTCTTCGACGGCGGAGAAATGGTGGATGTAGTAGCTGAATCCAATCAGTCTCTAGGTTGCTTGAAAGCTCTTTGTTCTCAATATCCGGTTGAACAGGGGATTGTGGCTACTGTCATTGATCTAAACGAAAAGGTTTTAGCTGATTTGGCCGCTTTGCCGTTTCCTTTGCTCTGGCTCAATCATCAGACTCCGCTTCCGGTTGTCAACCTGTACGAAACTCCCGAAACATTGGGATATGATCGTATGGCTGCCGTAGTGGGTGCTAATGAGCAGTTTCCTCATCGGGATATATTGGTGATTGATGCGGGAACTTGCATTACTTACGAGTTTATCGACTCAAAAGGCCAGTATCATGGCGGTAATATTTCTCCCGGTATGCAGATGCGTTTCAAGGCACTGCATCAGTTTACAGGACGTTTGCCCCTGGTGGACACCAACGGGCGCAAACTCCCGATGGGACGGGACACCGAAACGGCTATACGCGCCGGAGTGATGAAAGGGATGGAACACGAAATTTCAGGTTATATTGAGTCTATGAAGCATAAATATCCTGAACTTTTGGTTTTTTTAACGGGCGGAGATGATTTTTCTTTTGATAGCAGCGCAAAAAGTGTCATCTTTGCAGATAGATTTTTAGTGTTGAAAGGATTAAATAGAATTTTAAACTATAATAATGGTAGGATTTAAACACACACTTTGTGCGCTTTTGCTCACGATGGTTACCGGAATGGCAATCGCTCAAAATAATACAAACTCTCCTTATACACGATATGGCTATGGCGACTTGTCCGATCAGAGTTTCGGAAATAGCAAGGCGATGGGGGGAATTGCTTTTGGACTTCGGGATGGAGCACAGATCAATCCGCTGAATCCTGCTTCGTATACAGCCATTGACTCGTTGACGTTTATTTTTGAAGGAGGCGTTAGTTTGCAAAATATGAATATTAGTGGCGGTGGTGAAAAATTGAACGCAAAGAATTCAAGCTTTGACTATTTGGCTATGCAATTCCGCCTACATCCGAGAGTGGCGATGAGTATTGGGTTGCTGCCGTTTTCTAATATAGGATATAACGTGTCGAAAAACAATGAACCTACAAGTACTTCTCCGTATAGTACGAAAAGCCTTGTTGGTGAAGGTGGCTTGCATCAGTTGTATGTTGGTGCAGGGGTGAAAATCCTGAAAAACCTGTCTGTGGGTGTGAACGCTTCTTATTTTTGGGGAGATATGACCCGTTCTTTAACAATGCTTTATCCGAACACAGCTTCCGCCAATTCGTATATAAGCCAAACTACCGTATCGGTTTCGGACTATAAATTAGATTTTGGAGTACAATACACACAGGAGTTGAGCAAAAAACATTCAGTGACAATTGGGGCGGTTTTTTCTCCGAAACATAAACTGAATAATGATTATACTGTAACGACGCAGGTTAGTACGACTAACAGCAACAATTTGGATGCTACGTTGGAGCTTCCGAATGTGTTCGGAGTCGGATTCACATACAACTATGACAAACGCTTGACTGTCGGTGCAGATTATAGTTTGCAACAGTGGTCAAAAGCTAAGTTTGGTGTAAATACATCGGATGATGCTGTGCGTAAGGAGTTCAATGAAACATACACGTATTGCGACCGTCATAAAATATCAGTGGGTGCGGAATATATCCCCAATTTAATTGGACGTTCCTATTTATCCCACATCAAATATCGTTTGGGAGCTTATTATACGACTCCGTATTATAAGATTGGCGGTAAAGACGCAGCCCGCGAATATGGCGTAACAGCCGGTTTCGGTCTGCCTGTGCCTCGTTCCCGTTCCATCCTTAGCATCAGCGGGCAGTTTGTTCGTGTAAGTGGACAGGAATCGACCTTTGTAAACGAAAATATCTTCCGCGTTAGCATCGGATTGACGTTCAACGAACGTTGGTTCTTCAAGCGCAGAGTAGAGTAATTGAGATGAATGTAAGAAGAGAAAGAATAGACGACTATAATAATAACAACTAAAATTTAGATACAATGAAAATTAAAACGCTTGTGGCTATGTTGTTCCTTTCGGCAGGGGCAACCACTGTGGTAGCACAGGATGCGACTAACTGTAACTCGAACAGTAGTATCTCGCATGAAGCTGTGCGTGCAGGTAACTTTAAAGATGCGTATACTCCTTGGAAAGCTGTGTTGGAAAACTGCCCGACGCTTCGTTTCTATACTTTTACTGACGGATATAAAATTCTGAAAGGCTTGATGGGACAAATCAAGGATAGGAATAATCCGGAATATCAGAAATATTTTGATGAGCTGATGAATACGCATGATTTGCGTATCAAATACACAGATGAGTTCTTGGCTAAAGGTACAAAAGTGTCTTCTGCTGATGAAGCTCTGGGTATCAAAGCAGTAGATTACATCGCTTTCGCTCCGAAAATTGATGTTAATCAGGCTTATCAATGGTTGAGCCAGTCGGTAAATGCAGTAAAAGCTGAATCTGCTGCCGCTACTATCTTCTATTTCCTGCAAATGTCTTTGGATAAACTGAAAACAGATCCTAACCATAAGGAACAATTCATTCAGGATTATCTGGCTGCTTCTGAATATGCTGATGCTGCTATTGCTGCTGAAACGAACGAAGCAAAGAAGAAAAACTTGCAAGGTATCAAAGATAATCTGGTTGCTTTGTTTGTAAACAGCGGAACGGCTGATTGCGAATCACTGCAAAACATCTATGGACCGAAAGTAGAAGCTAACCAAACAGACCTGGCTTACTTGAAGAAAGTAATCGACATTATGAAAATGATGAGATGTACGGAAAGCGAAGCTTATCAACAGGCTGCTTTCTATGTGTACAAAATAGAACCTAGTGCAGATGCCGCTACCGGATGTGCTTACCAAGCATTTAAGAAAGGTGACATCGACGGTGCTGTCAAATTCTTCGACGAAGCCATTGGATTGGAAACTGACAACGTGAAGAAAGCTGAAAAAGCATACGCTGCCGCAGCAGTATTGGCTTCTGCTAAAAAACTGTCTCAAGCAAGAGCATATTGCCAGAAAGCTATCGGGTTCAACGAAAACTATGGTGCTCCATATATCCTGATTGCCAATCTGTATGCAATGAGCCCTAACTGGAGCGACGAGTCAGCTTTGAACAAGTGTACTTACTTTGCAGTAATCGACAAACTGCAACGTGCAAAACAAGTAGATCCGAGCGTAGCTGAAGAAGCTAACAGCTTGATCGGTAGATATTCTGGTCATACTCCACAAGCTAAAGACCTGTTTATGTTAGGTTACAAGCAAGGCGACCGCATCACTATCGGTGGTTGGATAGGAGAGACTACAACGATTAGATAACCGTATGTTGCGAAAACGAAGAAACCGTTTGTTGCATAAAAGCATGAGCATAACAATCACCTTCGGGGTGGTTGTTATGCTTCTTTTATTATCTTCCTGTGGCGGAAAACAGAAAGCTATGGGAGAGGCTATCACAGAACGTGATTCTCTTCCGGTGATGACCACATTGGGAGTTACTACCCTTATTTCCGATTCCGGAGTGACACGTTATAGGGTGAACACGGAAGAGTGGATGATGTACGACCGTAAAAAGCCTTCGTATTGGGCGTTTGAAAAAGGTGTGTATATGGAGCAGTTCGACTCTATCTTTAATGTAGAAGCCAGTATTAAAGCAGATACTGCCTATTATTATGACAAAGAAAGGCTTTGGAAGCTGATAGGGAATGTGGATATACAGAACCGCAAAGGAGAGCGTTTTAATACCGAACTGCTCTACTGGAATGAGGCCACTCAAAAAGTGTATTCCGACAAGTTTATACGTATCCAGCAACCGGACAGAATTATCACAGGACACGGCTTCGACTCGAACCAGCAAATGACTATATATACCATTCGTAATATTGAAGGTATTTTCTATGTGGACGAGGAAGCTAGTAGCGGTCCGCCCCAACCGGAAACAAAAGCACTGCCGGATTCAGTGAATAAAGATACTGCGAAATAGGCGAAGTCATATCATTGTACCGTACCTCGTAAATCGTCTGATCGTAAATCAAAACTTATGAATATTTATATCTCTCTAATTATCACCATGGTCTTTTCCGCTTTCTTTTCAGGAGTGGAGATTGCCTTTGTGTCGGTAGACAAACTGCGTTTTGAGATGGAACGCAAGGGGGGAATTACGTCCCGCATCCTTTCTATCTTCTTCAAGAACCCGAATGAATTTATCTCTACCATGCTGGTGGGGAATAATATCGCACTAGTCATCTATGGTATCCTGATGGCACAGATTATCGGCGACAATCTGCTGGCGGGATTCATTGACAATCATTTCCTGATGGTGTTGGCGCAGACCGTTATTTCTACCCTGATTATCCTGGTGACCGGAGAGTTTTTGCCGAAAACAATCTTCAAAATCAATCCCAATCTGGTCTTGAATGTTTTTGCCATTCCGCTTATTGTTTGTTATGTGGTTCTCTATCCCATCTCCAAATTAGCCTCCGGCTTGTCTTGTATCTTCCTTCGTCTCTTTGGAATGAAAGTTAATAAGGATGCGTCCGACAGAGCTTTTGGAAAAGTCGACCTGGACTATTTCGTACAAAGCAGCATTGATAATGCCGAAAATGAAGAAGAGCTGGACACGGAAGTGAAAATCTTCCAGAACGCCCTCGACTTCTCGAACATAAAAATCCGCGACTGCATCGTTCCCCGTACCGAAGTGGTGGCTGTCGATCTGACTACCTCGCTGGACGAGCTGAAAAGCCGCTTTATAGAATCCGGAATCTCCAAGATAATCGTGTATGACGGGAATATCGATAACGTAGTCGGCTATATCCATTCGTCGGAAATGTTCCGTGCCCCGAAAAACTGGCATGAGAATGTGAAACAAGTGCCGATTGTGCCCGAAACGATGTCCGCCAACAAACTGATGAAACTCTTCATGCAGCAAAAGAAAACGATTGCCGTAGTGGTGGATGAATTTGGCGGTACGTCCGGCATCGTGTCTCTGGAAGACCTCGTTGAAGAAATCTTTGGAGATATAGAAGATGAACACGATAACACTTCCTATATCAGCAAGCAGATCGACGAACGCGAGTATGTGTTGTCCGCCCGCCTGGAGATAGAAAAAGTCAATGAGACGTACGGACTCGACTTGCCCGAATCGGATGATTATCTGACAGTAGGAGGGTTGATCCTGAACCAATATCAGAGCTTTCCGAAGTTGCATGAAGTGGTCCGGGTAGGACGTTATCAATTCAAGATAATTAAGGTTACAGCGACAAAAATAGAACTCGTGCGATTAAAAGTCTTGGAATAATGACGATAATCAAGAAATTTTTAGCCAATAAATAGATGCATATTAGCATTTTTTGTATCTTCGTGCGCTAAAACGACAAAAGAAAGAAATAATAATAAACATAAATCGTATTAATCAAAATGGCAACGTTACAAAACATTAGGTCGAAAGGACCTCTATTGGTGATTGTTATCGGCTTGGCGCTGTTTGCTTTCATTGCGGGTGACGCATGGAAGGTGATGCAGCCGCATCAGGCACATGACGTAGGTGAGGTGAACGGAGACGCTCTTTCCGCTCAAGAGTATCAGAATTTGGTAGAAGAATATACCGAAGTGGTGAAACTCATGCGTGGGGTGACCGCCTTGAATGACGAACAAACCAATCAGGTGCGCGATGAAGTATGGCGTTCCTACGTAAACAATAAACTGATCGAAAAAGAAGCAAAAGCACTGGGACTGACTGTTTCTGCTGCTGAAATCCAGGACATCCTGAAAGCAGGCGTTCATCCTTTGTTGAGACAAACTCCTTTCCAGAATCCGCAAACAGGAAACTTCGACAAGGATATGTTGAACAAGTTCCTCGTGGAATATGCCAAAATGAGCGAATCACAAATGCCGGCACAGTATGCTGAACAATACAATAACATGTATAAATACTGGTCTTTCATTCAGAAAACTCTGATCGAGAGCCGTCTGGCAGAAAAGTATCAGGCATTGGTATCTAAAGCTCTTCTTTCCAATCCGGTGGAAGCACAGGACGCTTTCGATGCAAGAGTGAACCAGTACAACGTGTTGATGGCTGGTATTCCTTACTCTTCTGTAGTGGACTCTACAATCGTAGTGAAAGAATCGGAACTGAAAGACTTGTATAACAAGAAGAAAGAACAATTCAAGCAATATCAGGAAACTCGTGACATCAAGTACATTGATGTACAAGTGACTGCAAGTGCTGAAGACAGAGCTGCTATCCAGAAAGAAGTGGACGAAGCTACTGAACAGTTGGCTACTACTACGGAAGATTATACTTCTTTCATCCGCTCGACTGGCTCGGAAGCTCCTTATGTAGACTTGTTCTATAACAAAACAGCTTTCCCGTCAGATGTAGTTGCCCGTTTGGACTCTGCTTCGGTAGGTACTATTTATGGTCCTTACTATAACGGTGCCGACAATACAATCAACTCTTTCAAAATTGTAGCTAAAGCTGCTGCTGCCGACTCTGTCGAATTCCGTCAGATTCAGGTATACGCAGAAGATGCTGTGAAGACAAAGACATTGGCTGACAGTATCTACAACGCGATCAAGGGTGGTGCTAACTTTGCTGATCTGGCAAAGAAATATGGTCAGACTGGTGATGCAAACTGGCTAACTTCTGCACAGTATGAAGGTGCACAGATAGACGGCGATAACCTGAAATTCATCTCTGCTATCAACAATGCAGGTGTGAACGAATTGGTGAACTTGCCGATGGGACAAGCAAACGTAATTCTTCAGGTGACTAACAAGAAATCTGTAAAAGACAAATATAAAGTAGCTGTTATCAAACGTGAAGTAGAGTTCAGCAAAGAAACTTACAACCGTGCTTATAATGATTTCAGCCAGTTTATCGCAGCTAATCCGAGTGTAGAAAAGATGGTAGCTAACGCTGAAGAAGCCGGTTACAGACTGCTCGACAGAATGGATTTAAGCAGCTCTGAACACAATATCGGTGGTGTAAGAGGTACAAAAGAAGCGTTGAGATGGGCGTTTGATAAAGCAAAACCGGGTGATGTTTCCGGCTTGTACGAATGTGGCGAAAGCGATCACATGATGGTAGTAGGTCTGGTAGGCATTAAGCCGGAAGGATATCGTCCGTTGAAAGCAGTACAGGATCAGTTGAGAGCTGAAATCGTAAAAGATAAGAAAGCTGAAAAGATTATGGCTGACATGAAAGCTGCCAATGCAACTTCATTCAACCAGTACAAAGAGATGACTAATGCAGTCAGCGACTCTTTGAAGATGGTTACTTTTGCAGCTCCTGCATACGTATCAGCATTGCGCAGCAGCGAACCGCTGGTAGGTGCTTATGCTTCTGCAGCTGAAGTGAATCAGTTGAGCGCTCCTATCAAAGGTAATGCCGGAGTATTTGTATTGCAGGTATACGGCAAGGACAAACTGAACGAAACATTCGACGCAAAAGCAGAAGAAGCTACGCTGACTAACATGCACGCACGTTTTGCCAGCCGTCTGATGAATGATTTGTATCTGAAAGCAAACGTAAAAGATACACGCTTCTTGTTCTTCTAAACAAGTAGCAAGTAATAGATATTAGGCACGGATTACACGGATTTACGCGGTTTAAACTTTTGAGGGAACCGCGAAACCCGTGTAATCCGTGCCTTTTTTGTGGTCGTTTTTTTGTTTATGGTCTTTGTTATCTGATTAAATTTCCATATCTTGCCAATCTTTATCAATTGGCTTTGCGAAATACTTCATTAACTAATACAAATCTATATTATGACTAAACAACTAGCCCAGTATTCAGTTCCCGCTGAAAATTCACGTGTTATCCGTGTATTCCTTTCGTCAACGTTCAGAGACATGGAGATGGAACGTTCTGCATTAGTCAAACTCTTTAAGGGTTTGCAAGTGAAGGCTGCCAGCCGTGGTGCCACCATTTCATTGGTTGATTTGCGTTGGGGGATCACAGAAGAAGATGCGAAAAGCGGCAAGGTTGTTGAAATATGCCTGAAAGAGATCGTTAACTCCCGGCCTTTCTTCATAGGTATGGTAGGCGACCGCTATGGATGGTGTCCCAGTTATGAAGATTTATCTCAAACTCTCAATGACAGCTTGGAATATCGTTGGATAGAAGATGACTTGAATCACCATTTGAGTGTGACGGAAATTGAAATGCAGTTTGGTGTACTGCGCAATCCCAATCCGTTACATGCCTATTTTTATATAAAACAGTCGGCAGATGATGAACTGTCTTGCCCTGAAGAGGAGTCTCTTAAACTGAAACGTCTGAAAGAGAGTATTTTGCAGCAGGAACGTTATCCTGTGCAAGAGTATGATTCGCCCGATCAGTTGTGTAACCTTGTGGAAGCTGCTTTTACGGAATTGCTTGAACGGGAGTTTCCGGATGTACTGACCGTTGAAGATAATCAAGCATTGCAAGAACAACTGACGCGCAATGAACTTTTATTCAATTATCATCCAATACCTGAAGCAGATCAGGCGTTTGCTGATTTTTTGGCGGCGGATGAACAGCGGTGTCTGGTGGTAACGGGCGGTTGCGGTCTTGGCAAGAGCGCTTTGTTGGCTCATTGGAGCGATTTAGTGAACAATGATATGCCGATGATTCCTATCTATCATCGCTTGGATAGTACTACATTGTCTTCTTATCCGGAAACGTTGGCGAGAATGTTAGCTTCCAAATGCCAGAACGCACTCAAACATCAATCTTTGGGTGAAGAAAATTTGTTCGCGGCGGAAGTTTCAAAAGAACTGGACTCGACCCAGAGCACTGCCAAATCCATCATGGACGCCGTGAAAAACTCGGTTTTGATGGGAGATGCTGGCTTGAACACTTTTTCAGGGAATACACTTCGAAACCTCAAGGAGATTGAAGAAGATTTGAATTCTATTCAAAAGTTCAGTCAGTTGTGGAGTGCGTTGGGTGCATCAAGATACCCTATCATTCTGTTGATTGATGACATCAGTTATCTGAATCCGACTGAAGCATCCTTGTTTTCTTTATTTGCATCTATTCCCTCGAATGTGAAAGTCGTGTTGAGCTTTTCTGCGTCATCCACTGCCTACCTGCCCTTTGTTCAGAATGGCTACGCCCATTTCCAGTTGAATGGTTTTTCACAGGCGGATGCCAAGTCGTTCTCAAAGCAATATTTGTCTACTTACTCCAAGGCTTTGTCCGCACAACAGGAAGATATTCTTGCTTCGTGGGTGCTGGCTAAACAACCGCGCTGTTTAAGTGTATTGCTCAACGAGCTGGTTTCGTTCGGTCAGTACGATGCTCTCAATGAATATATGAGTGGATATTGCCGGCTCAATGAGGTTGGGCAATTCTATGACAGTGTGCTACGGCGTTTGTCGGCTGATTATGGTTTCGAAGAGATTGGAAGAACGCTTCTGATGCTTTCACTTACTTTAGAAGGATTTACCGAAGATGAAGTGAAGAGCATGGCAGACATTAATCAGATACTTTGGTCGCAGTTGAGAGTGGAAATGAGCAGCTGGCTCACCAACAAAGGAGGACGATATTGCATTGGTGACACACAAATGGTAGAGGCAATCGAACGCTATTTCGCTCAAGATGACGAATGTATAGATGATAGTCGCCATGAAATTATTTCCGCTCTGCTGGATGAGGAAGAGATCCTTTCCCATCCGTTGACTTTTGCCGATTATAACTATCGCATGAAACAGTTCTGCTACCATGATTCGTATCGCTATAAAGTGGAGATTACCTATCAATGCTATAAGATGCAAGAATGGGATATATTGAAGGATTGGATTTGTGATGTGGAGATTTTCGAGATTCTGTATCGCACGAATCGTTCTCTGTTGGAAGATAGCTGGAAGGCGATCATGAACGACAATCCTGAAGTTACGCCTGAAGTCTATGCCGAATTGGACTTTGATGAGATCGATTCTTTTTTAATTCCTGTCATTGCTAATGATATGGCTACTTTCTTGAGCAGTTCTTTCCATCTGACGAAGGCGGCAGCTGCTGTGAGTGAGAAGAGTATGGAAGGTGCTGCCATGCCACTCATTGCCAAGTCGGTATTGAAGATGAATGAGGGATGTCGGTATGCCCGTAATGAAGAATACGAAACGGCATGCGACTGTTTCCTGAAAGCATTGGTGATGCAGGAAAACATAGTACCGACTCCGGAACTGGAGATTGCCAACACCTGTCGAAATCTAGCTTTGGCATATTACTACAATGAGCAATACAATGAAGCGGCGATCTATTTGAATAGGGCGCTTGATTATCATGCGGCTTCTGCTGACGAGAAGAGTCAGGCAGAAGTCATTGAACTTTCCGAATATCTGGCTTATTGTGATTACTATAAGGATGAGGAAGAGAGTGCTGCCGAGAAATTCCGGAAAGTAGCTGAAATGCACGAGTCATTGAATGGCAGACTGTCCGGTGGAGTGGCTAAATGTTTGCGTATGCAGGGTAAATGTCTTTATTATATCAAACGATACGATGAAGCATGGATGTTGATGAATCAGGCGTTGGACATTGCTATACAGATAGATAGCAAAAAACAGATCGTCGCTTGTCATAAACAGTTGTATTATCTGTGCAGGGAATTCAAACGAGTGATGAATGAACGTGGCGATGAGCAGGTGTCTACTTTATTCTTCCGTGAGTCTCTTCTGCATGAAATGTATTTCAGCGAAAAACCGCGTCTGGCGGAATTGACTGTCCGCTACGAGGCATTGAGATGTGATATTATGCAGCAGTATTACATGAATAAAGACTATGATAACGTGATTCGTATTGCAACGTCTTTGGATTTTCACGATGATGCTGACCCTAATGCTTCCTGTCTGGTATATTATTACAAAGCACAGGCTTATGTGAAGTTGGAGAATTATCCAATGGCGAAAGAGGCTTTCTTCAGAGAGTTCGAACTGCGAAAGAAGTATTTGGGATGGGAGGAAGAAGATACGATTCTGGCTTGTCAGAACTTAGGGGTTTTGCACAGCTTTTGTAATGAACGGGAAGAGGCGCTGGCTTGTTTCCGTGAGGCGTACGGTCATGAAGTGAAAAAGAATGGCGAGGATTCTGAAATGGCGCAAAAGCTACTTCAATATATCAGCGTGGTTGAATCATAACGGAGGCATACTTCCCTTTTTTGTTAACTTTTACATTCCTGCTATACGGAAATCGACTTTATTTCCTTACATTTGCAGATATAAACTATCAATAGAAAGAAGAATGTCTAAATATCCCCTTTTAGGAATGACTCTTGTAGAGCTTCAATCATTGACAAAAAGACTGGGTATGCCCGGCTTTGCTGCCAAGCAGATTGCATCCTGGCTTTACGAAAAGAAGGTAGCCTCGATTGATGATATGACTAATTTGTCATTGAAACACCGGGAGTTGCTCAAGCAGAACTATGAGGTGGGAGCAGAAGCTCCGGTAGATGAAATGCGCTCTGTAGATGGTACGGTGAAGTATCTTTATAAAGTGGGTGAGAACCATTTTGTAGAGTCGGTTTATATACCGGATGATGACCGGGCAACGTTGTGCGTGTCGTCACAAGTAGGTTGCAAGATGAACTGTAAGTTCTGTATGACCGGTAAACAGGGGTATACCGCTAACCTGACCGCCAGCCAGATCATAAACCAGATTCATTCGCTGCCGGAACGGGACAAACTGACTAATGTCGTAATGATGGGAATGGGCGAGCCGCTCGATAACCTGGATGAGGTATTGAAGGCATTGGAACTACTGACCGCTACCTACGGTTACGCATGGAGTCCGAAGCGTATCACGCTTTCTACTGTCGGGCTACGGAAAGGATTGCAGCGTTTTATCGAAGAAAATGACTGCCACCTTGCCATCAGCCTTCACTCTCCGCTGACCGTTCAGCGTGCTGAATTAATGCCGGCGGAAAAGGCGTTTTCAATCACCGAAATGGTGGAACTGTTAAAAAACTATGATTTTAGTAAACAACGTCGACTTTCGTTTGAATATATTGTTTTTAAAGGGCTCAATGATTCGCAGGTCTATGCCAAAGAGTTGCTGAAACTTCTTCGCGGGCTGGATTGCAGGGTGAATCTGATTCGTTTTCATGCCATACCGGGGGTAGACCTCGAGGGGGCGGACATGGATACGATGACCCGTTTTCGTGATTATCTGACGTCACACGGACTTTTCACCACTATCCGTTCATCCAGGGGCGAAGATATTTTTGCTGCTTGCGGTATGCTGTCGACAGCGAAACAGGAGAAAAATAATGAAAGTTAATATATAAAACCGAACATCATGAAAAAGTACTCTTTTATTTTATGCATCGCTTTGGTAGCCTTTGTCGTTGCATCTTGTGGTCTGAAAGGAAATCACACCTCTAGTGGTCGTGCTTACGAGCTTTTGGTTGTAGTAGATCACGGTGTTTGGGATCGTGCTGCCGGAAGGGCTTTACATGATGCGCTCGATGCTGATATGCCCGGTTTGCCGCAGTCGGAACCTTCTTTCCGGATTATGTATACTTCGCCGAAAGATTATGATTCTACGCTGAAGTTGATACGTAACATTATTATTGTAGATATACAGGATATATATACGAAAGCCTCGTTCAAATATGCGAAGGACGTGTATGCCAATCCGCAGATGATATTGACTATCCAGGCTCCGAACGAAGAAGAGTTTGAGAAGTTTGTGGAAGAGAACAAAAAGACGATTGTCGACTTCTTTACCCGTGCGGAGATGAATCGTCAGATTACGTTCCTGGAAGGGAAACACAGTAATTTCATTTCGCAGAAAGTGGACAGTTTGTTCGGATGCGACATCTGGGTGGATGCCGAACTGGCAAATTCAAAGACCGGGGATGATTTCTTCTGGGCTTCTACCAACACAGGTACTGCCGACCGTAACTTTGTGATGTACTCTTATCCGTACACTGACAAGGATACGTTTACCAAAGAATATTTTGTGCACAAACGTGACTCCGTGATGAAAGCTAATATCCCCGGATTCAAGGAAGGCGTTTATATGTCGACCGATAGTTTGCTGACCGATGTCCGTCCGATCAATGTGCAGAACAGCTACACAATGGAAGCACGTGGCCTGTGGCGTATGAAGGGCGACTTTATGGGTGGTCCGTATGTGTCTCATACTCGTCTGGACGAGAAAAACCAACGAATTATTACAGCAGAAATATTTGTTTATTCACCTGATAAAATGAAACGCAACCTGGTACGCCAGATGGAAGCATCTCTGTATACACTGAAACTTCCGAATGAAGTTCAGCAGAATCAGATTCCATTGGGAGAGGCATCTAAGGAAGCGGAACAAACTAATAAATAAAAACATGGAAGATAACAAGATAAGGATAGGTATCACCCAAGGAGATATTAACGGGGTGGGCTATGAGGTGATTCTTAAGACATTTTCCGACCCTACAATGTTGGAACTATGTACTCCGATCATTTATGGCTCACCGAAAGTAGCGGCTTATCATCGCAAAGCGCTGGATATACAGGCCAATTTCAGCATTGTCAACTCTGCTACCGAAGCGGGGTACAACCGTTTGAGCGTGGTGAACTGTACGGATGATGAGGTGAAAGTGGAATTTTCCAAACCCGATCCCGAAGCCGGTAAAGCTGCGCTGGGGGCTTTGGAACGTGCCATCGAAGAATATCGCGAAGGGTTGATAGATGTTATCGTAACAGCTCCGATCAACAAACATACGATTCAGTCGGAAGAGTTCTCCTTCCCCGGACATACGGAATATATCGAAGAACGTCTGGGCAATGGTGATAAGTCATTGATGATTTTGATGAAGAATGACTTCCGGGTGGCTTTGGTGACGACACACATCCCTGTCAGAGAGATCGCGACTACGATTACCAAAGAACTGATTCAGGAGAAACTGATGATATTCCATCGTTGTCTGAAACAGGATTTCGGTATCGGCGCTCCGCGTATTGCGGTGCTCTCTCTCAATCCTCATGCCGGAGACGGTGGTTTGTTGGGAATGGAAGAGCAGGAAGTGATTATCCCTGCCATGAAAGAAATGGAAGAGAAAGGAATCCTTTGCTACGGTCCTTATGCGGCCGACGGCTTTATGGGTTCGGGCAATTATACTCATTTTGACGGTATCCTGGCGATGTATCACGATCAAGGGCTGGCCCCGTTTAAGGCCTTGGCTATGGAAGACGGGGTGAACTATACGGCAGGACTGCCGGTAGTACGTACTTCTCCGGCTCATGGAACGGCATACGATATTGCAGGCAAGGGAGTGGCTTGTGAAGATTCTTTCCGTCAGGCAATCTATGTTGCCATCGATGTGTTCCGTAATCGTCAGCGGGAAAAAGTGGCTCGTGCCAATCCGTTGCGTAAACAGTATTACGAGAAACGTGACGATAGTGATAAACTGAAGCTGGATACAGTAGACGAAGATTAAAAACGAGTGATGACGAAAGCAGAGATACAACAAGTGAAACAGCGTTTTGGTATTATTGGAAATACTGAAGCATTGTCGCGCGCCATAGATGTTGCCATTCAGGTAGCTCCTACCGATTTGTCTGTGCTGATTACCGGAGAAAGTGGAGTCGGAAAAGAAAGTTTTCCGCAGATTATTCATCAATATAGCCGGAGGAAGCACGGACAGTATATTGCTGTCAACTGTGGCGCTATTCCGGAAGGTACGATTGATTCCGAACTGTTCGGACATGAGAAAGGTGCGTTTACCGGTGCGATTGGCGAACGGAAAGGGTACTTTGGCGAAGCTGACGGTGGTACTATTTTTCTTGATGAAGTAGGGGAGTTGCCGATGTCTACCCAGGCACGTTTGCTCCGTGTACTGGAGAGTGGCGAGTTTATGAAAGTAGGTTCGTCCAAAGTACAAAAAACGGATGTGCGTGTGGTGGCGGCTACCAATGTCAATCTGACACAAGCGATTGCAGAAGGACGTTTCCGTGAAGATTTATATTACCGGTTGAATACGGTGCCTATTCAGATTCCTCCTTTGCGTGAACGTGGTGACGATGTACTTTTGTTGTTCCGTAAGTTTTCCGCAGACTTTGCAGAGAAATACCGGATGCCTGCTATTCAGTTGACGGAGGATGCGAAGAAAGAGTTGTTGGCTTACCCGTGGCCCGGAAACGTTCGTCAGTTGAAGAACATCACCGAGCAAATATCTATCATTGAAACCAATAGGGAGATCTCTGCTGCTATCTTGCAGAATTATCTTCCCGCACAAAATACGCAACGTCTTCCCGCGCTGATGGGAACGCGTGAGAGTAAAGGTTTTGAGAGCGAACGGGAGATTCTTTATTCCGTTCTATTTGATATGCGCCAGGAAGTGGCGGAGCTGAAGAAGATGGTGCACAACCTGATGGCGGAACGTGCCGGACAGGTGGGGCAGGTAGGACAAATGGGAACGGTGGTTACTACTCCGGTAGTGACGGCGCATCAACCTTCGGTACCTGCTATCATTCACACCATGCAGCCTACGGTTTGCAAGGATGACGATGACATACAAGACACGGAAGAATATGTAGAAGAATCTCCTTTGTCACTGGACGAAGTGGAGAAAGAAATGATACGCAAGGCACTTGAGAGGCATCATGGAAAGCGGAAGAGTGCGGCCAAGGACTTGAATATTTCCGAGCGTACACTCTATAGAAAAATAAAAGAATATGAATTGGATTAAGAAAATAATACGCCCTTTGTTACTGTTCGGCTTGCCGTTGGTAGTCATTGCGTGCACTGTTTCCTATAAGTTTAACGGATCGTCTATCAATTATGATAAGGTAAAGACCATTTCGATAGCCGACTTCCCGATCAAGTCGGAGTATGTATATGCTCCGTTGGCAACCAAATTCAATGAGGACCTGAAAGATATCTTCATCCGGCAGACCCGTCTGCAACTGCTCAAGCCGAATCAGAATGCGGACTTGCAGATTGACGGAGAAATCACAGGATACAATCAGTACAACCAGGCAGTATCTGCCGACGGTTACTCTTCGGAGACGAAGTTGACTATTACCGTCAATGTACGTTTTGTCAACAACACCAATCATGCCGAAGACTTTGAACAACAGTTTTCTGCGTTCCGTACCTACGACTCTAGCCAGTTGCTGACTGCCGTACAGGACGGATTGATTGCTGAAATGTCTAAAGAGATCACCGACCAAATTTTTAATGCAACTGTAGCAAACTGGTAATATAAATGACTTCTGTTAACTTTCAACAATGGATTCAGCATCCCGAGACGCTGAATAGGGATACTTTGTACGAACTGCGCAATCTTCTTGCGAGGTATCCGTATTTTCAGTCACTTCGTCTGCTGTATCTGAAGAATCTATATATTCTCCATGATATTAGTTTCGGTGGAGAACTGCGGAAAGCAGTTCTTTACATTGCAGACAGACGGCAGTTGTTCCGGTTGATTGAAGGTGACCGCTATGATGTGCAGGCACGGAAAAAGGGAGTACCTCTCACGGAGGTGCTGAAAGACGAACCGTCCGTAGACCGCACATTAGCATTGATCGACGCTTTCTTGTCTACAGTACCCGAAGAGGTGACTGCCCGCACCAGCTTCGACTATTCGATGGATTACACCTCTTATCTTTTGGAGGAGACTCCGGCCACGGAACAGCCGGCCGAAGAAACGCCCAAACTCAAAGGCTACGAACTGATTGACGACTTTATAGAAAAGAGCGAGAGCGACTCTCCCCTCTGCAAGAAACCTTTAAGAGAAGAAATGCCATCTTCGCCAACCTCTTCGGACGAACTTACCGAAGAAGAAACGATGAAGGAAGAAGAGGAAGATGACAGCTGTTTTACGGAAACTTTGGCAAAAATCTATGTTAAACAGCAACGATATTCAAAAGCTCTTGAAATAATTAAAAAATTAAGCTTGAAATATCCAAAAAAAAATGCTTACTTTGCAGACCAAATCAGATTTTTGGAGAAATTGATTATTAACGCTAATTCAAAATAACTAAAAATGTACTTATTATTCGTTATCTTAATGGTTATTGCAGCCTTGTTGATGTGTTTCATCGTGCTGATTCAGAACTCAAAAGGAGGCGGACTTGCTTCTGGTTTCTCTTCATCTAACGCCATCATGGGCGTGCGCAAGACTACAGATTTTCTGGAAAAAGCAACATGGGGCTTAGCTATCTTCATGGTGGTAATGAGCATTGCTACTGCTTATGTAGTTCCTCGCTCTGCTGTTGCTAAAGACGCAGTGTTGGAACAGGCACAGAAAGAACAACAGACTAACCCGTATAACTTACCCGCAGGTACGGCTGCGCCGCAAACTGAAGCTCCTGCTACCAATGCACCTGCTACAGAAACTCCGGCACCGGCTGCTGAAACTCCTGCTCCTGCAGCAGAGTAATTCACTCCGTTGTCAGGTAAGACTTTGGGGGAAAACCATTAATGGGAAGGTGCAGACGGATGCTGCATTTCTTTGATATTTAAGTGCGGATTACGCAGATTACACGGATTTTCAATCTTCCGCGTGGTCAGTGTAATCCGCACTTAACTTTTTCTTATAAAAACAATCTCTTTGTGATAGAAACAAACGAGATTTAACTACCTTTGTTGGCTGTATAAGATTATTAACTACTTTTTTAAATATAACAATGACAGAACATTTGAAACAGAAATTGAATGACTCCGCCGTACTCCGATGGAGTGTTCTAGCATTGGTCGCATTTACTATGCTATGCGGCTATTTCCTCACCGACGTAATGTCTCCTCTAAAACCCATGCTTGAGAAAGAACTACTATGGGACAGTCTTGATTATGGTTTCTTCACAAGCGCTTACGGGTGGTTTAATGTATTCCTATTGATGCTGATTTTCGGTGGTATCATTTTGGATAAGATGGGAGTTCGTTTCACCGGAATGGGGGCTTGCTTATTGATGGTGTTTGGTTGTGGATTGAAATACTATGCGATTTCTACTACTTTTCCGGAAGGTGCCATGCTCTTCGGATTCAAAACACAGGTAACCCTGGCTGCATTGGGGTATGCTATCTTCGGTGTAGGTGTGGAAATTGCCGGTATCACAGTTTCCAAGATTATCGTGAAATGGTTCAAGGGTAAGGAAATGGCGTTGGCTATGGGACTTGAAATGGCTACGGCACGTATCGGAACAACTCTGGCAATGGTGCTCACGGTTCCTTTGGCCGACTTTTTCGGATCTACGGATGAGAGTGGCACATTTCATACCAATATTCCTGCTCCGATTTTGTTTTGTCTGATTATGTTGTGCGTGGGTACGATTGCTTTCTTCCTTTATACTTTCTATGATAAGAAGTTGGATGCTTCTTTGGATGCAGAGGGATTGGAACCGGAAGAGCCGTTCCGTATGAAAGATATTGTGTATATCATTACCAATAAAGGATTCTGGCTGATTGCATTACTATGTGTATTGTTCTACTCGGCTGTATTCCCCTTTATCAAGTATGCTGCCGACTTGATGGTGCAGAAGTATAATGTAGATCCGAAGTTGGCGGGAACGATTCCCGGATTGTTGCCGATTGGTGCGATTATCCTGACTCCGTTGTTCGGCTCGCTTTATGACCGTATCGGTAAGGGAGCCACATTGATGATAATCGGATCAGTGATGCTTATTTTTGTGCATACGATGTTTGCTCTGCCTATACTGAATATATGGTGGTTTGCTACTATCATCATGATTATATTGGGATTTGCCTTCTCGTTGGTGCCTTCAGCTATGTGGCCGTCTGTTCCGAAGATTATTCCGGAAAAACAGTTGGGTACAGCATACGCATTGATTTTCTGGGTACAGAACTGGGGATTGATGGGTGTTCCTTTGTTGATCGGATGGGTGTTGAATACTTATTGCAAAGGTCCGGTAGTAGACGGTGCACAGACTTATGACTACACGTTGCCGATGACTATTTTTGCTCTTTTTGGTGTGCTTGCTCTGATTGTGGCTTTGATGTTGAAGGCAGAGAACAAGAAGAAGGGATACGGTTTGGAAGAGGCGAATATCCAAAAGTAACTAGGAAATTCAATACCTAAAGTAACAAAGGAATTTTGTATCAAGGTGTAAACAGAAGAGTATCAGTATGAATACTCTGAAATAAAAAATAAGAAGTATGGCTGCCAAAGAGAAAATCAACCTGTTAGAGGTCATTCCCTGTCGCAGTGAACATATTACAGCAGAAAGGGAAGGGGAGACAATTGTGCTCTCCTTTCCCCGTTTTAAATATCCGTGGATGCAACGCTTCCTTGTGCCAAAAGGAATGTCGAAAGAACTTCATGTGAAATTGGAAGAACACGGTACAGCTGTATGGGAACTGATAGATGGAAAACGCAATGTTCGTGAGATTATAGAAAAACTCGCAGACCACTTTCAAAATGAAGAGGGCTACGAGTTGCGTGTATCGGCTTATCTTTCTCAAATGCAGAAAGATGGATTTATAAAACTGGTGATACCAGTCGTATAAATAGGAACTTATTATTATTTATTTGATAAATACAGCCCAAAGTATGACGGCAATTGCTATCAGGACCCCCATGATAATAAGCGTTCCCCAAACAAAATAATTGCTGTCTTTCTCTTTCTTTTTCTCCGAGTCGTGGATGATACGTTCCATTTCTTCGGGGGTGGTGTTGGGTAGTGGATAAGGTTCGTTTGCACGGTTTAGATGCTTCAACTTATCGTTAGCACGTTCACGACGTAGGCGGGAAGCTTCCCGTCCCTCTTTTATTCGGCGTATCATGTCGAATGCATGTCCTTCACCAACCATATTCTTTGTTTTTTAGAAGTTCACTTCCTTCGTTTTTCTATTTCCCTTCTTCTCTGTCCACTTTGAGCAATCCTCCCGTATTCGGATCAAAATAAACTTTGATGGTAGAATTCTTGTTGAACAAAACCGGAGCCAGATATTCTATCACACCAAATTGGGTAATAGGAAGCTCACCTTCGTAAAGTTTCTTTTTACCGTCGGTCAGTGTAACCATAGCTTGTCCGGGTACGTTGTAGGCGATTCCATCCAAATCTTTCTTCTTCTTACCATCTTCCTGTGGCATCTTGACCGATTTCAGGTCTTTCAGACTGATATAAAACGGAGTTCCTGCCAAATCATTGTTGGCAACTACACCTAACTTCTTCGAGAAGCGGAAAGCAACTTCATTGTTGAATTCCTTGTCAGGGGTAAGGCGGACAGTGAATGTTCTCTCTTCTTTGTTACAGGTGCCGGAGAACATTTGCGTCATGGCTTCTTCCTGTGCATTCAGATTGTCGAGCATAATCTTAAGCTGTGCTCCGTCTGAAGGCATATTGTCAGCCTGTCCGCGCAATAAGGCATTTTTGCTTTCGCGGATGTTATAGATTTCTTTAGCCACCAGCTCGGCCATCTTGGCGGTAGAGCTAGCCATCAGAATCTCTTCGGTCAGGAATTCGCGAGGATTCGCTTTCTTTTGGAGGACTGCGGGGGCGGGAGCAGCTTTTTTGCCTACACTGCTATTGCTGTAAGGAACATTGATCGTTTTCACAATGCCATCCTCTGTCAGTTCCATAAGCGGTGCTACTGTCTTATCCTTCAATTTTACGAAATACGTAGTTTCGCTGTTGGGCACACCTACGGATTTCACTTTTACGCTAGCCAGTTCCCAGTACTCTTCAGGATCGGCGGAGACGTTGGTCAGTCGCAGGTAACGATCAGCATATTTGCTGAATTCTCCCGGAGTATAGTTGACTTTGTTGGCTTTTATTTCAAGTTCTATTTGGGTTTTGGGAAGACTGTAAACCACTCCATAGTCTTTTCCTCGGGTAACCCCTGTCAGTACTTCGGTTTGTGCATAGGCGGACGTTGTCATAAGTAGTCCTGCTGCTATAATCAACTTTTTCATATTCGGTTCTTTTTTAACTGGTTTTGAAAACAAAGTTAATGAAGTTATTGAAAAAAGGGTAAGTTCTTAACTTTTATTCGCTTACAAGTCGCCATGCTGTTGGCAGACAGGTGATAATATCGCTTGCGATCATTCCGATCATTCCTTGCTTCTTTTGAGCGACATCGCCCGCCAATCCGTGAATGTAAGTGCCGATTTTAGCGGCTTCTTCGGTGGGATAACCTTGGGCAAGCAGTGCCAGGATTACTCCGGTCAGTACGTCACCGCTACCTCCGGTTGCCATTCCCGGATTTCCGGTTGGGTTGAAGAAACATTTACCTTCGGGGGTGATGATGGCGGAGTAGGCTCCTTTTAAAATAATGTGAACATGGGCGGCACGGGCCAGTTCGCAAGCCTTCATCAGACGTTCGTAAGAGTCCTGGCATTTGCCGGTCAGACGTTCCAGTTCTTTCGGATGCGGGGTGAGGATGGAACCTTTCGGCAGGTGGGTAAGTGCATGACGGTGGTTGGCGAGGATATTAAGTGCGTCGGCATCCACCACAATAGGAGTCTGGCAGTGTTCCAGTTGTTCCAACAAGGCAGCTTCCGTTTCCTCGTTTCGTCCCAGTCCCGGACCGATGCCGACTACTTGATAGTCGTCCGTGTCGGTAGGTACGGCAAAACAGGTTTCGTTGATGTCGGTTTCTACGATTGCTTCGGGTATGGAGGTCTGCAAGATGTCGTTGTTGCACATTGGTGCATGAACAGTCAGCAACCCTACTCCTGAACGGAGGCAGGCGCGGGCAGCGAGAACAGAGGCTCCTGCCATTCCTTTTGAACCGGCAATCAATAGTGCATGGCCGAAGTTTCCCTTGTGGGCAAACTGTTTGCGGGGCTTGATGAGTGAACGGATTTGCTCTATTTCCAACATTTCGTAGTTAGTCTCCATCTCTTCAATGCCGTCTTCGCTCAATTGGATATCCAACAATTCCCATTCTCCGACAAATTCCGTGTTCTCTGCGAAAAGAAAGGCGAGCTTCGGCAGTTGCAGACTGAAAGTTACGTCGGCACGGATAATATTAGCTTTTACGTTGAATGTGTTTTCTTCTCCCATCAGTCCGGAAGGAATGTCAATGGCTACTACCATGGCAGGGGAGGAATTGATGTATTTCACTACGGCAGCGAATCCGCCGCTCAACGGTTTGTTCAGACCTGAACCGAATAATCCGTCGATTACCAGATGGTCGGGCGTCAGGGCGGGAGGTACGAATTGGGTACTGATTTCGTGGAATTTTACTTCTTCCATCATTTCTACCAGTTCTTTATTGGTCTGGCAGTCGGGTGAAAGTTCTCCTTTCGTGTTGAAGAGAAATACCTCGATTTTATATCCTTTTTCAGCCATCATGCGGGCTACGGCGAGAGCGTCTCCGCCATTATTCCCCGGTCCGGCAAAGATAGTGACCGGCGTTTCCGTATTCCATCTGTCTGTGATGGCTTTTGTTAATACGGTTGCTGCACGTTCCATCAGATCGATTGATGTAATAGGTTCGTTCTCAATGGTATAAGCGTCCAATTTCTTGATACTGCTGCTTGGAAATATTTTCATTGCGATGTTCTTTTAGTTTTCGGATTACAAATGTACATGATTCTTCTGACTTTTCCCGTTTGTTGTGGGAAGAAAACCATAATTGCAACTTTTAATTCATCATTAGTTCTATCTTTTGGTCAGAGAAATATCTGTTTTTGAACTATTAAGTGTTAGAATAACTCCGCCAAAAAATAATTCAATGCAGCACCATTATGAACTTACTTTTATTTCTCCTGAAAAAGATTTCTTCATTTCATTTCTCATATTCTCATTGTTTTTCGATAAACGAAAGCTAATCAAATAGATATCTTATGAGAAACACTTTTTCGAAACGGTATTTCTCATAAGTTCTCCCATATTTTGGCTCAAAAGCCACCTTATTCTCATAGTATTTCAGGGTATTTCTCATAGTCAAAAGCCATTTGTTCTTCCTTTTTTCTTTCAGCCTGCCTTATTTTTATCAGGAAATGAAGCTACTATTTAGATAAAATAGTGGCTTTTTGCTTGAAGATGCTCATTGGTCTCGATTGTCCCATATATTGTGGGAAAGTTTTCCTTCAATATACGGGAATACTTTCCCACAAAATAAGGGAATACTTTCCCAAGCCTTAGGGAATCTTTTCCCACAATATGTGGAACTAAGACACTGTGTATGGAAGCAAGCAAAAGGAATACATAGTTTTATTTATTCAATGTCAGCTTCCGGCACACTACACTATGAGAAATGAAGCAAAATCCGGGTTATTTTGCGAAGAAACTATGAGAAATACCTGTTTTAAAATCATTTCTCATAGCCTATCTTATTAGTTTACTGCCACTTGTGTCTTATTTATGAGAATATGAGAAATGAAAATGAAAAATCTTTGGTTCTTCTTCAAATTCCGTGCTAGTAAAGCTCATTGAAAGGTTGATGGATAAAGGGATATCGGCATATTAGAAATAGCAAATAAATTATCCAAGCTATATGCATCTTAAAGTACCCCGGAATAGCCATGAATAAGGTTATTGAACATAAATAAGTAGCACGGAATTTGATTAAGAACCAAATCTTTTTCTGTAGAGGCGCGGATGGAAATTGTGTTTAGTTTATCGCCATACCTTCTTAAACAAATTTTTAATGCGGTTCCCCTTATTAAGCCTTTGATTATTTGCCGTTTCCGATAAAAATGTTATCTTTGGAGATAGATAATGTGCATCACATCATTTTCCAGTGCTCACAATGAAAATGAATTAAAATCTAAATAACGGATTGTTTAATCTTCTAAAGTTTGCATGATGGAAAAGACAAAAATTGGCTTGAATGCCGGGAAAGTATGGCGCATCTTAAATGAAAAAGGTGAACTTTCAATGTTCGATTTGTGCCGTGAATTAAGTTTGACGTTTGAAGACGTAGCTCTCGCTATTGGTTGGCTGGCCCGAGAAGACAAGATCTTTTTGAGGAAAAGAGAAGGAATGCTTTTTGCCAGTATCGAAAATGTCGAATTTACTTTTGGCTAAGGTGGTAGCTAACCTACATTTAAGATGGATCTCCACTTTATTATTTACACTGTTAAAAAAGTAATGAAGTGGATCAGTAGGATTTTTTATGCTCGTTTTTACTATTCCCCCTATTATTCTGTTTGATAAGAGAAGCATCTAATCTACTTTTTCTGTACCTTTGCACCCCATAAACTACTAAACACATAAATTCATGAGTGCATTGAAAGGGCATCCGAAAGGCCTTTATTTGATTTTCGCGACAAGCACGGCAGAACGTTTCAGTTATTACGGTATGCGTGCGATCTTTATTCTTTTCCTGACGCAGGCATTATTGTTTGACAAAGAAGCGGCAGCATCCATTTACGGAAGCTATACCGGACTAGTTTATTTAACCCCGTTGATTGGCGGATACATTGCCGATAAATATTGGGGAATCCGTCGTTCCGTGTTTTGGGGAGCGGTGATGATGGCAGTCGGACAATTCCTGATGTTTATGAGTGCTTCCACTTTAGATAATACAAACCTTGCCCACTGGATGATGTATGGCGGACTAGGCTTCCTGATCTTGGGCAATGGTTGCTTCAAACCCACTGTCTCTTCTCTGGTAGGTCAGCTCTACGAACCCGGAGACAGGCGGTTGGATGCTGCATACACCATTTTTTATATGGGAGTGAATGTAGGCTCTTTTGCTGCTCCTTTGATTTGTGGTTATCTGGGTGATACCGGTGATCCGCATGACTTTAAATGGGGATTTCTTGCAGCCGGAATCATGACACTGTTCACCGTTGTTCTTTTCGAGACTCAAAAGAATAAATATCTTTTTTCTCCTTCCGGAGAACCGATTGGTATTATCCCCGATGCTAAACGTGAAAAGAAAGAAGACAAGGCCGACCATATCTCACACCCGAAGATGGACAAACGTACCAAAGTACGTAACACCCTTGTAATCACAATTCTTACCATTGCTTTAATAGCCTTCTTTAACTATGCATTTGAAGGCGATTGGGTGAGTATCGGCATTTTTACCGCCTGCATTGTTTTCCCTGTTCTGATCCTGTTAGACGGTTCATTGACCAAAATAGAACGCAGCCGTATTTTCGTTATCTATATAGTAGCCTTCTTTGTCATCTTCTTCTGGGCAGCCTACGAACAGGCGGGAGCTTCTTTAACTCTTTTTGCGTCTGAACAGACGAATCGTGACATTTTCGGTTGGGAAATGCCGGCTTCATGGTTTCAATCCTTCAATCCACTGTTTGTAGTTGTCCTGGCATATATCATGCCGGGTGTATGGGGTTTCCTGAACAAACGAAAGATGGAACCCGCTTCTCCTACCAAACAAGCGATTGGTTTGTTACTCCTTTCTTTAGGTTATCTTTTCATCTGTTTCGGAGTGAAAGATGCAGTTCCCGGAGTGAAAGTGAGCATGATTTGGCTGACAGGACTTTACTTTATTCATACCATGGGTGAAATAGCTTTGTCGCCTATCGGACTTTCAATGGTAAATAAATTGAGTCCGCTGCGTTTCGCCTCCCTGATGATGGGAATCTGGTATCTGTCTACTGCCACAGCCAATAAATTTGCGGGAATGTTGAGCGGGCTCTATCCGGAAGCCGGAAAAGTGAAGTCAATCTTTGGTTATCAGATTGCTACCATGTATGATTTCTTTATGGTATTCGTCGTGATGTCCGGTGTTGCTTCGTTGATTCTGTTCCTTCTCTCGAAGAAATTACAGAAGATGATGCACGGGGTAGAATAAAAAATCGTATTTTTGCAAGGTTATTTTTAAATTACCGGTTATGGATACCATTCAGATAAAAGACAAATTGTTTACCGTTTCCATTAAGGAACAAGAAATTCAGAAAGAAGTGATTCGCGTAGCGAACGAAATTAACCGCGATTTGGCAGGTAAGAATCCGCTTTTTCTTAGTGTGTTGAACGGTTCGTTCATGTTTACCGCTGATTTACTGAAGCACATCACCATCCCTTGTGAAATCTCATTTGTGAAGTTGGCGTCTTATCAGGGCATCACTTCCACCGGAGTGATTAAAGAGGTAATCGGCCTGAATGAAGACATTGCCGGACGTACCATTGTGATCGTAGAAGATATCGTAGACACAGGACTGACGATGCAGCGACTGCTCGAAACATTAGGTACACGCAATCCCGAAGCTATTCATATCGCTTCTCTGTTGGTGAAACCTGAAAAGCTCAAGGTAAACCTCAACATTGAATATGTAGCGATGGAAATCCCGAACGACTTTATCGTAGGTTACGGACTGGATTATGATGGTTTCGGACGTAATTATCCCGATATTTATACAGTAGTAGATTAATATTAAATAGGTACCAGTTTAAATGGTAAATAGTAAATCGTTAAATTGTAAATAACAAAATGTTGAACATCGTAATTTTCGGTGCTCCGGGTTCAGGAAAAGGAACACAGAGCGAACGTATCGTAGAAAAGTATGGAATCAATCACATCTCGACAGGAGATGTATTGCGTGCTGAAATCAAGAATGGCACAGAACTGGGTAAAACAGCTAAAGGTTACATCGACCAAGGTCAATTGATTCCTGATGAATTAATGATTGATATTCTGGCAAGCGTATTCGACAGCTTCAAAGAGAGCAAAGGTGTAATTTTCGACGGTTTCCCAAGAACAATTGCACAGGCAGAAGCATTAAAGAAAATGTTGGCAGAAAGAGGACAGGACGTTTCTGTAATGGTTGATCTGGATGTTCCGGAAGAAGAACTGATGGTACGTCTCATTAAACGTGGCAAGGATTCCGGTCGTGCTGATGATAACGAAGAAACAATCAAGAAACGTCTGCATGTATATCATTCACAGACTGCTCCACTGATCGACTGGTACAAGAACGAAAAGAAATACCAACACATCAACGGCTTGGGTACTATGGAAGGTATCTTCGCTGAAATCTGCGAAGCAGTAGATAAATTGTAATAATACAATATTATAAATAAATAAGTCAGTAGCCGGAGTGTTCTAATTAACTGCTCTAACTACTGACTACTTTAACTCTTTAAAAAAATATGGCTGAATCGAATTTTGTTGATTACGTAAAGATATACTGTCGCTCGGGTAAGGGCGGAAGAGGCTCTACGCACATGAGGCGCGAGAAATATTGTCCTAACGGAGGTCCTGATGGGGGCGATGGTGGAAGAGGAGGTCATATCATCTTGCGCGGTAACCGTAATTACTGGACATTGCTGCACTTGAAGTATGACCGTCACGCAATGGCCGGTCATGGTGAATCGGGGAGCAAAGGACGTAGCTTCGGAAAAGACGGTGCGGATAAAATAATAGAAGTACCCTGCGGAACGGTGGTTTATAATGCCGAGACAGGGGAGTATCTTTGTGACGTAACAGAAGACGGACAGGAAGTGATTTTGCTCAAAGGCGGTCGCGGTGGTCAGGGTAACTGGCATTTTAAGACGGCCACCCGTCAGGCACCGCGTTTTGCGCAGCCGGGAGAGCCGATGCAGGAAATGACCGTTATCATGGAGCTGAAACTGCTTGCCGATGTCGGTCTGGTAGGTTTCCCGAATGCGGGAAAGTCAACTTTGCTTTCTTCCATTTCGGCTGCCAAACCGAAAATTGCCGATTATCCGTTTACTACGCTCGAGCCCAACTTGGGTATCGTTTCCTATCACGGTGGAAAATCCTTTGTGATGGCGGACATACCGGGTATTATCGAAGGTGCCAGCCAGGGAAAAGGTTTGGGACTGCGTTTCTTGCGTCATATCGAGCGTAATTCATTACTGCTGTTTATGGTTCCGGCAGACAGCGACGACATTCGTAAAGAATACGAAGTTTTGCTGAACGAACTGCGTACCTTCAATCCTGAAATGTTGGACAAGCAACGTGTGTTGGCTGTCACCAAGAGTGATATGCTCGATCAGGAGTTGATGGACGAGATTGAACCTACATTGCCGGAAGGCATTCCACATGTATTCATATCTTCTGTTTCCGGTTTGGGCATCTCGGTGTTGAAAGACATCCTTTGGGAAGAACTGAACAAGGAAAGCAATAAGATAGAGGACATCGTTCACCGTCCGAAAGACGTGACCCGTCTGCAACAGGAACTCAAAGACATGGGCGAAGATGAAGACATCGTTTATGAATATGAGGAAGATGTCGACGACGACGATGATATCGATTATGAATACGAGGAAGAAGATTGGGAAGAAAAATGATTTCACTTACAAAACGCAAAGAGTTGAAGGGGTATAAGTCACTCAAGGCATATCCTGAAGTCGCTCATTTCGTGACTACACGTCACGGAGGTATTAGTTCCGGGGCTTACGCCTCATTCAATTGCTCGCCTTATACGAACGACTCGTCTATGAATCTTATTCGTAACCGACATTGGTTGTTTCAATTGATGAAGTGGGAAATACAAGAATTATTCATAGCCGAGCAGCGACATGGTGCCGCAAGTATGGTGATTGATAAATGGTACTTTGATACTTCGGAAGGAATAAGACAGGATCTTTTGATAGGTATTGATGCTTTGATAACCAATGTACCGGGATATTGCGTTTGCGTTACAACTGCGGATTGCGTACCTGTATTGTTGTACGACAAGAAGTTGCAAGTGGTGGCTGCCATTCATGCCGGATGGAAAGGAACAGTGAAGCATATTGTCAGCAATGTGCTGGAGCATATGAATCAGAAGTTCGGAACGCAGGGCGAAGATGTGATAGCTTGTATCGGTCCGAGCATTTCACTCGCATCATTTGAAGTGGGTGATGAGGTGTACGAAGCTTTTAAAGAAAGTGGCTTCGATATGTCTCTTATTTCTGTTAAAAAGAGAAAAACCGGAAAGTATCATATTGATTTGTGGGAAGCAAATCGGATTGAATTACTGAATGCCGGAGTGCCTGCAGAGCAGATAGAAGTGGCTGGAATTTGTTCCTATATTCATCATGATGAATTCTTCTCCGCACGTAGACTGGGCATAGATTCCGGTCGTACATTGTCGGGAATAATGATTAGAAAAGAAAGTAATAATTAGCGTCCATAATAGAGCAGGGCACTGATGATTGGTTTATGATTAGTTATGTTTGAAATAAAAGTATCTAAAGAAATAAAAGACACATGCCCGGTTTTTGCCGGAGCTGCTGTGTACGCTGCGGTGAAGAATACAGCTTACAGCGAAGGTCTTTGGCAGGAAATCAACGCTTTTACTGAGCAACTGACTTCCACTACGCAGATGGAAGACATCAAACGTCAACCTGTTATCTTTGCTACCCGTGAGGCTTATAAACGTTGTGGCAAAGACCCCGGGCGTTACCGTCCGTCAGCCGAAGCTCTACGCCGCCGCCTGATGCGTGGAATTCCTTTATATCAGATTGATACGTTGGTAGACCTTATTAATTTAGTGTCTCTTCGTACGGGACATTCGATCGGTGGTTTTGACGCGGACAAAATACAAGGTACGCATCTTGAACTCGGTATCGGCAAAGCAGGAGAACCGTTTGAAGGTATCGGACGCGGTGTATTGAATATCGAAGGATTACCTGTATATCGTGATTCTTTCGGCGGAATCGGAACCCCGACAAGCGATCATGAACGTACGAAAATGGATCTCGGAACTACTCATATCCTAGCTATAGTCAACGGTTATAACGGAAAAGAAGGTTTGCAAGAAGCTGTTGAAATGATACAGACCTTATTAAGAAACTATACAGAATCGGATGGAGGCGAAATCGTATTCTTCGAATAATTAGAATGAGTGCTCTAAGAAAAAAGACATGAAAAACATACTTATCTTACTGACAGTTTTATTATTGCCACTGACTGCCGACGGGCAGGATAAACCTTCCTTCTCTGCCCGCGAAATGGCTGATGTACGGGTAGCTACTCCCGGATTATTTGCTAAAAGCAATCATATCTATCTGCATTTGGATTCTCTGAAAGATCACGAATATGCTTTCCCGTTACCCGGAGGAAAAGTAATCTCTGCCTATGGAACTCGTGGAGGACATTCGGGAACAGACATTAAGACTTGTGCAAAAGATACGATTCGTGCTGCTTTTGATGGAGTGGTGCGTATGTCGAAACCCTATTATGCCTACGGAAATATCGTTGTAATCCGTCACGCTAACGGATTAGAAACACTTTATAGCCACAATTTCAAGAATCTGGTTAAAACTGGTGATGTTGTAAAAGCCGGACAACCTATCGGGCTGACAGGACGTACCGGTCGTGCCACTACCGAACATGTACACTTCGAAACCCGTATTAACGGGCAACATTTTAATCCGAATCTCATTTTTGACTTAAAAGAGAGAACATTGCGGAAAGAATGTATCAAGTGTACCAAGAACGGGAGTAAAATCGTTGTGAAGACTCAAATTCCTGACAATCGGATTGCTCAAAATAAAAAGTAAAGGGCTATCAGTAGTTGATGAATAGCCGGGAGATTATGACAAATTATGGCACAAATTTTATGCAGACCGGCTTGTCTACTTTTATATCCTGCTGTACATCTGTTAATAGTCCTGTATCTGTATCTCTTTCATAAACTTGTATCACATTGCTGTCTCTGCAAGCAACCAACAAGTATTTGCCATTAGGCGTGATGATGAAATTGCGTGGATGAATCCCTGTCAGTTGGTAGCCTGCTTTTGACAACATTCCGTTATCCGGGTGGATATTGAATATGGCAATACCATCTGCTTTCAAACGATTGCTGGCATACAGGAATTTTCCATCCGGGCTGATATGAATATCGGCGCTTCCTTGTGCGTTTACCGTATCGGCAGCGATTGTCTGGATCTCTTTTAAATCTCCGTCTTTATATTCAAAAGCGATTACTGTGCCCGATAACTCATTAATCAAATAGGCGTAATGACCGTTTGGCGAGAAAGTCAGATGGCGGGGGCCCGAACCGGCTTTCACTTTAAAGGCAGCAGGCGATCCTTCTTTCAGAAATGCTTCTTTATTCTCTGCATTTGCAGCTGGGTTAATGATAAACTTATGTATTTGATCTGTACCCAAGTCATCGGCAAACAAGTATTTACCATCCGGAGTGATACGGACACAATGCAAATGCGGTTTCTCTTGTCGTTCCTTGTCTACTCCCGTACCTTTGAATTGTATAATATCGGAAGCGGGTAGGAGCGAGCCATCTTTTGCGATAGGGAAAACGGAGATGCTGCCGCCACTGTAGTTGGCGGTTATCACATTATTTCCACTGGCGATGATATAACAGGGATCTTCACCTCCCGTTTGCTGTGAATTTAATAGTTGCAAAGTTCCTTTTTCTTTATTGAAGGCAAATGCATTGGCGGCAGCTTGTGTATTATTGAATTCACTGACTGCATAGACGAATTTCCCGTCGGCAGATGGAACAAGATAAGAAGGATTTTCAACTTCCGTGTCACTTAACGGAGTGGCAGTCCCGTCTTCTTCGTTGAAGCGGTAGCTATATATCCCTTTACTGGTTCCTGATGTGTAAGTACCCACCAACATGGTTAGTTCGTTTTCCGTTGTATCGGTTGTTTCCATAGGAGTCTTTTTTTTAGAAGTACAGCCACTGATACTGATTCCGAATATGCAAATAGCGGCAAATGCTTTGAATATAGATGTTTTAGATAGATATGTCTTAATCATAAGTAGCTTATTATTGGTTGATTTTTCATGATGCTTTTTCACCTTAAATATAAAATAGCTCCGTAAAGATAGTGCTTTGATATAATATTTGCTAACGTCTTCTCGTAAATTAAAAAACATTTCCTATCTTTGCACTCTTAGAAAGCGTTCTAAACAATCGCTATTCTGTACGAATAAAAATTTGGGCTTGACTGGATTTGACAGCGGGCAGAAATGGTAGGTAAGCATGCAGTGGGTCGGTAATTTCCACTTAAATCTCAGTTATCAAAACTTTATCTGGCGAAACTAATTACGCTCTTGCTGCTTAATCGAATCACAGTAGATTAGCTTAATCCAGACACTAGGTGTCAGGACGAGACATCACTCGGAAGCTGTTGCTCCGAAGCATTCCGGTTCAGTGGTGCAGTTACATCGGGGATAGTCAAAGGTGGTCTCGCACTTTTGATGAAACTTTAGAGGATAAGGCAGGAATTGATGGCTTTGGTTCTGTTCCTGCACGAAAAATTAGGCAAAGATAAGCATGTAGAAAGCTTATGATTTCCTCGTTTGGACGAGGGTTCGATTCCCTCCAGGTCCACAATAAATGCTGATTTTTAGTGTTTTATGAGATTTGCACCCCGCTTTACATACTAGTAATGTAAAGCGGGGTGTTTTTGTTTTATTTAATATCTCTATTTTCTGTGATATTTATTTGTTCGTCAATGCTCGGGTCGAATCGGTCGTTGTATAGGTGGCAGACGGCTTAAATGTCAAGACTGTCCAAACGGGACTGATCGGATTACTTTTCGTCTTTCTTGTTATCGAGTAGCTGTGATAATTCTTCCTCCACTTCCTCGATACTTGGCAAGGCGGATTTCAGATTTTCGGGAATAGCTTTGCTTAGCTGGTAGTCGCTTACTCCTATGGGCTGTGCATAGCCCGTTAGGGCATATTGTGCCACTACTTCATCTTTACCTTTGCAGAGCAATAATCCTATTGTCTTGTTGTCGTTTTCACCTCTCAACTGGTCGTCTACGATGTTGATGTAGAAATTCAATTGCCCTGCATATTCTGGCTTGAATGGAGTAGCCTTTAATTCTACGACTATATAGGCGTGGAGTTTTATGGAGTATAGGATAAGGTCTGCATAAAAATCGCTGTCCCCGACTTGGAAATGTTTCTGTTTGGCTACAAAGGCGAAGCCGTTCCCCATTTCCAATAGATACCTTGTGACGTGTTCTACAAGCTGTTTTTCAATATCCCTTTCATCTGCCAGTTCTTTTGTACCTGCTACATCGAATATATACGGGTCTTTCAGCAAATAGTTGGCTAAGTCACTTTGAGGGGTGGGCAAGGTCTTTGTGAAATTGTTGACTTTCTGTGTTTCTATCTGCCGTTTGAACAGATTAGTCTCAATCTGTATCTTTAATACGTTGCTGCTCCATCCGTTTTCAACGGACTGTTTCATGTACCAATATTTGTTTCCTAAGGGTAATGAGCTATCCAATAGTATCACATGACTGGTCCAGTTTATTTTTGAAATGGGGGAACAAACAAAATCCTTTTCAATATCATCAATGGATGTTTGCAGCATTGCGGAGATTGTCTTGTCTATCTTTTGAATTTGCGCAAGAGGCTCTTGCGTAAATTCTTTTGATTGAAATATATTTGTCTGAAATTGCGCAAGAGGTTCTTGCGTAATTGGTAAACAGTTCAGTTCATCAGTCAAGGATAGCATATTGGGGATTGTTGGCGTTCTCAACACCTTGTCACAAGAAAGCATTCTTTGTAATATCTCTAGTGGGTATGTTCGGGCAAACTGACACATATAGGTAAGGCTTCTCGCTGAATATCCTTTCTTTTCGGGATAGTGCATCTTGATAGCCTTTGAAATCTGACTTATGGCTTTTGGATAGCCTCTTTTTATTATGGAGTCATAAATGAAGCACTCCCACTTCGCGAACCATTTATTTTTATATCCGTATCAGGCAATAATCTTTTAATACGCTCTATTTCCTCTTTAGTAATCTTTCCATATAAACTCAACGATCCGATTTTTATTTTTGATATTTCGTCCGGTATATCAATTGTATCGATAAATTGGATATCCAACCTTTTTATTTCTTTGAGCTCCAACAGTACAGCCGGAAATTCTTTTACTCTGATATTGATGCCGCTTCCCCAGCCATCCTTTTGAGCATCAGCACTTAATTTACTTTTTAATCCTTCCTTGTTAACATCTTTCTTCCTGACCATCCAACCAATTTGCGGTCGCAGAGCAAAAGTCTTGCTGTTTTGTTCTAACCCGATGAAACCTGCCCAAAATTCTAATGGAGTTTCTTTGACAGCGTCGCCATATACTTCCTGATACTTTACGTCTACCTTCACTATCTCATCAGGGAGACAATTCCTGCCTTCCAGCTGTTTCAGATTATTTCTTTTCCCTTCCTTATCGTAAGGGAAAAACTTCACGATCCATCCATCAATAATGTTTGGGGCTCCGTATCGTTTCTGTGAATGATATTTAAACATGTTGCGCCAAAAGTCCTTATTGACTTCTCCTTTAGATGCTTTGACAAATTCTTCCAAAAGAGGTTCCAGTTCTGAAATCCACCAATCGAGTTTGTATTCTTTCAACCCTCTGGCTTTGTGCAGTAGTTTTTCCCAGTCCTCCGGTGTTCCTTCGAGAGTTATTTCAGGTATTCCACAGACAATGCGTATGATGATAAACTCAAAGTAAGGTTTTACAGCTTCCATGATTGTTATTTCGGAAGCAACTTTCTCTAAAGAGGTAGTCGTTGAAAAATTGCAGGTGAGCAGCGCGGTCAGATGATTACCGGCGTATTGGGATATTTGTTTTGTAAATTGCGGGAAGATTTCCTCCCATGAAAGAGTAGGGTCCTCCAATTTTTTGTCTTCTCTTACAATTAAGGATAGTTTGCCGGAGAAATCAACAAGCTCATTTCTCATAGATTCCTGATTGGCATTGATATGGCGTGCAAATCCCTGGCTGATTAATAGCCAAATCATATCCGGGGACAATACAAATGGCCTGTGATCCGCATAAGCCTGATACATACCGTTGAAAAAAGAATTAGGACCAAAAGAAACGAGACTGTCGGGAGATTCGCTCTTTGCAATGATATGATAAGGAACCTTGATATTCTTCTTTTTTATCTCATAAGGCTCTATGTCCATATCTGATAATATAAGACTTTCGTAAATTTCATTCGGGGAGTGTAGATGAAGTAATTCTTCAGGCTTTGAAAGCTTTTCGACCTTAAAAGTGATTCCATTTTGAGCGAATGTGGAAACACTGCAAAATATGAATAAGCAAAATAATGTGTTTTTCATAATCTTAAAGAGTTGTATGGTGGCACAAACTTATTAACTACCTCTATATTTTGAATAGACGATATGCAAATATAATATAATAAGAACTGTCTTTGACAAGATATTGAATGTTTTTTTGACTTATATCTATAAAAATCATAAGCATATTATTTCTTGAACCGATAAGCAGGATTTATTCAGGAATTTATAGTAAGTTTGCTCTGCTAATCCTAAACAATGACGCAGAGAAAGATTATACATATCGACATGGATGCCTTCTATGCCTCTGTAGAACAGCGTGATAATCCAGAACTTCGTGGCAAGCCTTTAGCGGTAGGTCATGCAGAAGAGCGGGGAGTTGTGGCTGCTGCCAGCTATGAAGCCCGGCGTTACGGTGTCCGTTCCGCCATGGCTTCGCAAAAGGCGAAACGTCTTTGTCCCCAACTCATTTTTGTACCTGGCAGGATGGATGTTTATAAATCCGTTTCCCGTCAGATACATGAGATTTTCCACGAATATACGGATATCATCGAACCTCTGTCTCTGGATGAAGCTTTTCTGGATGTCACAGAAAATAAGAAAGATATTTCCCTGGCTGTGGATATAGCAAAGGAAATAAAGCAGAAGATTCGGGAGCAGCTCAACCTTGTTGCGTCTGCCGGAGTTTCTTATAATAAGTTTCTGGCTAAAATAGCTTCGGACTATCGCAAACCGGACGGCTTATGTACCATTCATCCGGAACAGGCCCTTGATTTTATCGCCCGTCTTCCTATCGAATCTTTTTGGGGAGTGGGTCCGGTGACTGCAAAGAAGATGCATTTACTTGGCATCCACAATGGACTTCAACTACGGAAATGCTCTCTTGAAATGCTGATAGCACATTTCGGAAAAGCCGGCGCACTGTATTATGAGTGCTCACGAGGAATTGACGAACGCCCTGTCGAAGCAATTCGTATCCGTAAATCCATTGGCTGCGAACGTACATTGGAACGTGATATTTCAGCCCGTTCATCGGTCATTATCGAACTATACCATGTAGCAGTAGAGCTGATTGAACGTCTTCAGCGAAAAGACTTCAAAGGCAACACGCTTACCCTGAAAATCAAGTTTCATGATTTTAGCCAGATAACCCGAAGCCTTACTCAATCGCAGGAACTCACCACCTTAGACCGGGTACTCCCACTTGCAAAAGAATTGCTTAAAAGCGTCGAATTTGAGCAACATCCAATCCGGCTCATCGGTCTTTCCGTCTCCAATCCAAAAGAGGAAGCCGATGAACAACACGGTGTCTGGGAACAGTTGAGTTTTGAATTTAGCGATTGGGATTGAAGGCGAAGAGGAAGAAATAGAGGAATGAAGAGTAAAGAATAGGGGATGAAAAAGAAGAGAATCAAAGAATGAAAAAAGAAAGAGGATAGAATATCCAAACAGATACTTTGTCTGAAGTAAAACAGATACTCTATTTGAAATAAAATAGAGCCTTTATTTGCCCTAAACAGAGCCTCTGTTTGGAATAAATAGAACCTCTATTTTCTCCAAAGGAAGCCTCTGTTTTCTAAAACTGTATCTTTGTTTTTCCGAAATGAAAACCCGGTTTCCGTGTGACTTAATTTGTTTTTATAGTGACTTAAATTGTTTCTACAATGACCTAATTTGTTTTTATAATGACTTAAAAGCCTAAAATATAGCAATTAAGAGTACTATTTTTGAACTATGTACTTTTTTGTCATCAGGTTCGTATGATTTACTCACCTCATTTTTTATCAGATACGTTATCTTTGCAATACTTAAATGAATGAAAATACCATGAATCGAATGAAACATTTATTTTGTGTTTTTTTACTAGCAGCTTTAGGAAGTTTTTCTTTCAAGGCAAACGCTTACACCGAACGCAATATGCTGCAAAAAGCGGTAGACAAAACTACGTTGAAAAACGTGTTGGTAATGAAACAAGCATGGGTGCCTTATCCTGCTTATACAGATCGCGCCGCCTGGGATTCTTTGATGGGCCCCAATAAGCAACGCCTCATCGAAGCCGGCGAAAAACTCCTCGACTATAAATGGCAACTGATACCTGCCACCGCTTATCTGGAATACGAACGCAGCGGTAACCGTAAAATAATGGAAGTCCCTTATGACGCCAACCGCCAGGCACTTAACGCCTTGATGCTCGCCGAACTGGCCGAAGGAAAAGGGCGTTTTATCGACCAATTACTGAACGGAGCATATATGAGCTGCGAAATGAATTCATGGGTTCTATCCGCACACTTGCCCCGTCAGAGCAGCAAACGTTCACTTCCCGACTTCCGCGAACAGATTATCGACCTCGGTTCAGGCGGATACGGAGCTTTAATGGCTTGGGTACACTATTTCTTCCGCAAACCATTCGACAAAATCAATCCTGTGGTATCCTTGCAAATGCGTAAAGCAATCAAAGAACGTATTCTCGATCCGTATATGAACGACGACGAAATGTGGTGGATGGCTTTTAACTGGAAACCGGGAGAAATCATCAACAACTGGAATCCCTGGTGTAACTCCAATGCCCTGCAATGTTTTTTACTGATGGAGAACAATAAGGATAAGTTGGCGAAAGCTGTTTATCGCTCCATGCAGTCAGTCGATAAGTTTATCAACTTCGTGAAATCCGATGGTGCCTGTGAGGAGGGAACCTCTTACTGGGGACATGCCGCCGGAAAGCTCTATGACTATTTGCAGATACTCTCTGATGGCACAGGCGGTAAACTGTCTCTGTTCAACGAACCGATGATTCGCCGGATGGGAGAATATATGTCCCGCTCATACGTAGGCAATGGCTGGGTGGTGAATTTTGCTGATGCATCGGCACAAGGCGGGGGCGATCCTTTGTTAATCTATCGCTTCGGTAAAGCTGTAAACAGCGATGAAATGATGCACTTTGCCGCATACCTGTTGAATGGAAGAAAACCGTATGCTACCATGGGCAACGATGCTTTTCGTTCGCTTCAATCTCTACTTTGCTGTAATGAGCTGGCAAAAGCAACTCCGAAACATGATATGCCGGATGTAACCTGGTATCCCGAAACGGAATTCTGTTATATGAAGAATAAGAACGGTATGTTTGTTGCCGCTAAAGGCGGATTTAATAACGAAAGCCATAACCACAACGATGTAGGAACCTTTTCTTTATATGTAAATACAATTCCTGTGATAATTGATGCCGGTGTAGGTACATATACCAAACAGACGTTCGGCAAGGACCGCTATACCATCTGGACCATGCAGAGCAACTATCATAACTTGCCGATGATTAACGGAGTACCGCAGAAATTCGGGCAGGAGTATAAAGCTACCAATACCGTTTGCAATGAGAAGAAACGGATGTTCTCTACGGATATAGCTACTGCTTATCCGGCAGAAGCGAAAGTGAAAAGCTGGGTTCGCTCTTATGCTCTTGATGATAAAAAACTTATTATTGGTGATATTTATACGTTGGATGAGGCTATTGCTCCTAATCAAATGAACTTTTTAACTTGGGGCAATGTGACTTTCCCGTCAGCCGGAAAAATCCGCATCGAAGTAAAGGGACAAAAGGTAGAAATGAACTATCCGTCGCAGTTTAAAGCCGAACTGGAAACAATCAAACTGGATGATCCGCGCCTGTCTAACGTATGGGGCAAAGAGATTTACCGTATCACACTAAAGACTGAAGAAAAGAAAGTGACTGGTAAATATGGATTTGTTATTCAACAAGTGAAGTAGGGTGAAATAGATTTTTAAAGCTAGAAAAAATAAAGTATAAACAATTAAATCACAGTAAGATGAAAAAAGTATTATTTGCCGGGCTTTTGGTCCTTGCAGGAGTAAGCGTAAGTGCGCAGAACCTGATAAAAAACGAAAAATTCGCCACTGAAGTAAAGACTAAAGTGACTAATGCCAACAAAGCTACCGCAGGAGAGTGGTTTATCATGAATAATGAAGCTGACGGTGTAACTACTATTGCTTGGGAAGAAACAGGAGATGCCAAATATTCGAATGCAATGAAATTGGATAACTCCGGTGCTGAAAAGAATCTCTCTTGGTATAAAGCTTTCCTGGGACAACGTATTACCGATGGTTTGGACAAAGGTATCTATGTTCTTACTTTCTATGCAAAAGCTAAAGAAGCAGGAACTCCGGTCAGTGTATACATCAAACAGACCAATGAGGAAAAGAATGATAATGGTAAGTACAATACTACTTTCTTCATGCGTAGAGACTATGACGCAGATGCTCAACCAAATGCTTCGGGCGCACAATACAATTTTAAAATTAAAGATGCCGGTAAATGGACTAAAGTAGTGGTTTACTATGATATGGGACAAGTGGTAAATGCTATTAGCAGCAAGAAAGCAAATGCTAACTTGGAAGTGTCTGATACAGACGATGATGCTGCTATTTTGAAAGATTGTTATGTGGCTATTCTTTCCCAGAACAAAGGCGGCGTTGTAGAAATCAGCGACGTGACATTGAAAAAGAAATAAAGAGCAAAGGATTTAATATAGTAGGTTAACAAAAAAATAGGGCAGTGAAGTAGTGATACTTCGTTGCCCTATTTCTTTTGTTATATGAATATAATGGAGAGTTCCGAATAAATAAATGTATGAAACAGTCAATCTCCCTTCGGGACTGATTTCATGCGATTTATTGAATACCGAGTTTCTTCTTCAGTTCCTTAGGCAGAGAATCTTTGTGTACCATCACACAGATTGTTTTAGCACGTACATAGCTTTCAGACATATTCAGATAACCTCCGGATTTGTTGCTTTCCGCTCCCCAGGAATTCTTGGTGATATAATATTTAGTACCATTCTGATCTTTCACAATGCCGGTGATGTGCATCAGGTGGTCGTCAGTTGTCACAAACTTCTCGTAACCATCCTGACGGATTTCCGGTGTTACGTTGATTTCCGGATAAGGATGTTCAAACTTGAACACTTCGTCCATTCGTTGATATTTTGGCATTTTCTCAAAACGGGCACGGTCGGTAGTCGAGTAATCTTTCACATCCTCCACTTGCGGGTTAATGGCGATTCCGTTCTTGAAAGAGAAACCCTGTTCGCTTACGTCACCGTCCCAACATACGGTATATCCTTTGTTCAGTGCATAGTCGATAGCCCCGATCAGTTCGTCCAACGGAAGATTATACATCGGTTGGTTTTCCCAGTTGTCGGGAACTTCAGGCGAGAATGTCTCATAATAAGGCTTGTGAGTGAAACTAGTCAACTCAACGTAATCATCCATATTCAATCCCAGACTTTCTGTGAAAGATTGAGGAGTATATTCTTTTCCTTTATAAGTGAATTTTTCGGGAAGCTTGCCCAGATAAATATCGAACAGATTATTAATAAGCGCATCAAATTGCAGAGTACGCTTTTTAGATTCAATATTTGCGTCTACCAATGCTTTGAGGTAGCGTGACAATGCACCGTGATTGTGGTCTTTGTTATCGCCCAGCAATCCGGTGTACACTTCTTCAGGAACGATTCCCGCTTTCTTATAAGCGTTTTTGAAAGTGTGTGCCAAACTTCCTTCACCGATACTTCCTTTACCACGACGGAGATAATTGTCTTCCATCTGATTCATGTACTTTTGGCGAACGATAAACATTTCCGAGAGATCATATTCTCCTTTTCCCATTCGGAGCAGTTCCGACTCCATGAAAGAAGCGGTGGCAAAGCACCAACAGGTTCCTGTGGAACCCTGATCTTTAACAGGCGTTGCTTGGTGAGATACAACGGCTCAGTTGTAATTCTTGGGGGATTAAGTTTTGTCAATTCCCTTCATGCATATACCTTTGCTAGCCTAAAAAGGAAGAAGCTCATATCCACTACTCCTCTAAATGATGCCCTAAATGCTTTGATTTTAGCATTAAATGCTTCCGCTGCTGCATTTGTACTCCTGTTCACAAAGAAGTTCAAAATCCTTTCATAATGGTTCTCAATAGAGTTTGCCACTGTTGTGAATGTATCGTATCCATATTCTTCAATCTTATTATACCATAGTGCCAGCTTTGCTCTTGCTACATCCTTGTCATAGTTTGTGGAAAAGATCTTTCCCAACTCCAATGAGTAGTAATATACGTGTTTAATATCTTCAAACTGCTTGAAAAGTAATTCTGCCCTGATTTTCTGGCTCTTGGTCCATTTATCAGGTGATTTAAATAATAAATATCTGCTTCTGGCTAATAATTGCCTGAGTGTATCTCCGTTTTCGAGTTCTTCTGCTTTATGTACTTCCCCCTTCTCTTTTGCCGCTTTCATGGCTTTATTCTCCTCTTTTATCACTTGCCATCTATATGTAATACGCAACTCTTGTACAGCTTCGTATACAAGTTTTTGTACATGAAACCTATCAATCACCTGCATGGCACGTGGAAAGCACGTTTTCGCAATCTTTTGCATGCTCCCGGCCATATCCAGTGTAATCAAACTCCAGTCACGACTATATGTCTGCCCAGTGGATGGATCTTCCCAGCGACGACGCTTGATACGTAAATAAACGGCTTTACCACGGATAGGGAAGTCCTGAACTTCAATCTCAGGGAGGAAACCTTTTGAGTGAAGATGTAGATCTGAGTACTCAGAAGGAATAGTGGCTTTCTCCTCTAAATAAAGAATAAAGCAAGTATCCTGAGAAACATGATTGACTAGGGTAAAGTAATCAAGGATTCCTGAAGGCAAGAACAAGCTTAAAGAAGCAACAGGATCAATCGTTTGGGAAGAGGATGTTTTCATGATGCAAAAATAAGAATTTTAACGCAATCCCCCAAGTTTTCAGACTGAGCCGATACAACGGTTGTGAACTCATAACCGGGTGTTTGTGCAAAAGAGGTTACGACCAATAAGAGGAGCGCAACCGACATAAATAGCTTTTTCATAATGTGTTTTATTATCTTTCTTCTGCAAATGTATAAAAAAAGCGAAGATACTCGAAAGTTCCTCGCTCTATTTATTATAATTAGTGTGTTTATTTACATGGCAACCTGCTGTGACAGCAGTTTTTGAAGTTTACCGTTTAATGTTTGGCACATGGCACCATTTCCCATTGCTTGATAGCGTTTAATACGGTACTGTAACATCATAATTTTTTCATTTGCATTCTTTTTCATAATTTGTTTCCTCTTTTTTTGCCCTCCACGTTTTGAAGAGCGGTTTTACATCTTGTTTTCTCTAATAACACTGCAAAGATACAAATTGTTTTCGAATTATATGCTGTAAAACATAAAAATCTTCTTTTCCTTTTGAATTTTCTTTTTATAAGGGTTCGAACACGGTCTATATTACAAACCTGTTACAAAATTCCCGGATTTTCCCATCAATGACAATATTATTCTTATCTATCACATTTTTATGTACTTATCTAGGTATTCAGAAAATATTCTTCTATTTTTGTCAGTCAGCAACCTTATTAATAGAATAAACCAAACACTTATATGAAAACATTCACCCATCTTTTGTGCGTCCTGATTTTGTCGATTGTACTGTTTGCTTGTAACAATGCTCACTTCCTCAAAGAAGAATCCTACCGGAATCAAGTAGCTCAAGACTTTGAGCAGAAAAAACAGGCACTTCCTCATGGAGATTTATTTGCGATCTTTGCCGATTCTATTTTGTCAGTCTACGAGCGCGAAGCATTGATGTTTCTCTACGCTTATATGCCGATAGGGGACGTGACGGATTATCCGGGAGATTATTACTTGGAGAATGTCCGGCTGTCGAAGCAGACACGTGACGAGATGCCTTGGGGTAAAGAGATTCCCGATGAAGTGTTCCGTCATTTTGTTCTGCCGCTCCGGGTGAATAACGAGAATTTGGATGATTCCCGTCGTGTGTTTTATGGTGAACTAAAAGACAGGGTGAAGGGACTGCCGATGAAAGACGCGATATTGGAAGTGAACCACTGGTGTCACGAGAAAGTGGTCTATCGTCCGAGTGATGCGCGCACCAGCTCACCATTGGCATCTGTCAAAACAGCGTATGGACGTTGTGGCGAAGAGTCTACATTTACGGTGGCTGCGCTCCGGGCAGTCGGTATTCCGGCACGGCAAGTGTATACGCCCCGCTGGGCGCATACGGATGACAATCATGCTTGGGTGGAAGCATGGGCGGATGGACATTGGTACTTCTTTGGAGCTTGTGAACCGGAACCGGTTTTGAACCTGGGATGGTTTAATTCCCCTGCCAGTCGGGGAATGTTGATGCATACTAAGGTTTTCGGACGTTACAACGGTCCGGAAGAGATTATGCTTGAGACACCGAATTATACGGAAATCAATGTGATTGATAATTATGCCCCTACTGCTAAAGCTATCGTAACGGTGACGGATGCCGAAGGTCAACCGGTAGCAGATGCCAAAGTCGAATTTAAGATATACAATTATGCGGAGTTCTATACAGTAGCCACGAAATATACAGATGCAGAGGGGAAAGCCAGCCTGACTGCCGGTAAAGGAGATATGTTGGTTTGGGCATCCCGCAACGGACAATTTGGTTATGCCAAAATCTCATTTGGAAAAGATGATGCATTGCAACTCTCTTTAAATAGGAAAGAAGGTGAAGCCTATTCCTTGCCAATGGATCTTGTACCTCCGGTGGAAGGAGCGAATATTCCCGAAGACACTCCCGAACAACGGGCGGAAAATGATCGGCGGATGGCGCAGGAAGATTCAATCCGCAATGCGTATGTAGCAACAATGATGACGGAAAAACAGGCCAAAGAGTGGATAGATAAACTATATGGAAATACCTTACAATCGGAAAAGAAAGAAAAATTAGTAAACTTCCTGGTTGCTTCGCGAGGAAACCACCAAACCTTGAAAGACTTCCTTTCGCCTATCCGAAAAGAGAAAGACGCTGTTTCATGGGAAGAAATACGGGCTATATGGATATTAGAGAGTCTTTCGGCTAAAGATCTCCGCGATGTAACTCTAGATGTATTGAATGATCATCTGCTGACTAATATCTCGGATTGGGAGAAGATAGAGACTGATTTATTTAAAAGAATGTACCTCAATCCTCCTCGTATAGCTAATGAGATGTTGACTCCTTATAAAAAGGAACTTCGTGAAGCCATTGAAAAAACAGTGTACCAGTCTGTGCCCGATAGCATGAAACGTGATCCCAAAGTATTAATAGAATGGTGCAGAAAAGAGATTAAAATCAATAATGAACTGAATTCTCAACAGATTCCTATCTCTCCGATGGGAGTATGGAAAGCACGGGTGGCTGATGAAAAGTCGCGTGATATATTTTTTGTGGCAGCTTACCGGAGCATGGGATGGGCGTCCGCTGCCTGGATTGATGAAGTGACCGGAAAGGTGCAGATTCTAAATGAAGAATTTGCAAAGGAAGATGTCAACTTCGATACGGCAGAAGCTGCACAGTCTCGAAAGGGAGTGTTACAAGCGACTTACACGCCTATCCGTTCTGTGGAAGATCCTAAATATTATTCGCATTTCACTCTTTCCAAGTTTAAAAACGGCACATTCCAGTTGCTTAATTATGACGAAGGAGAGACGGATATGGGGGATGGAACTACCTGGCGTAATTTATTAAAATATGGGAGAGAGCTTGATGAAGGCTATTATATGATGGTGACCGGAACTCGGTTGGCAAGTGGCGCGGTGCTTTCCAACAGTACATTTTTTACTATAGAACCCGGTAAGACAACCACCGTTGACCTTGTGATGCGTGAAAGCAAAGATCAGGTGCAAGTGATCGGCAATTTTAATTCGGAAGCGACCTATCGTCCGGTTGACAGCACTGAACAGCGGAGTATCCTGCAAACCTGTGGACGTGGCTATTTTGTAGTAGCTGTGCTTGGAGTAGGGCAGGAACCTACTAATCATGCGCTAAGAGATATAGCCGCTTTGGGCAATGACTTCGAACAATGGGGGCGTAAGATGGTCTTTCTTTTCCCTTCGGAAGAACAATACAAGAAATTTAATGCCGACGAATTTAAAGGACTTCCGTCTACCATCACCTACGGTATTGATGTCGATGACAGCATCCGCAAAGAAATAGTGCAGGCTATGAATTTGAACAATTCTATTCTGCCGGTATTTATTATTGCAGATACATTTAATAGGGTAGTTTTTGTTTCTCAAGGATATACAATCGGTTTGGGTGAGCAATTGATGAAAGTTGTACATGGGTTATAGAAAAGAGGAGGTATACAATAATCGTTAATTCTTGCCCTTAATGCGTTTTTTCGGAAAAGAATGATTACGTTTGCAGCAAATTATGACTAAGTACATTTTTTGCATATTAGCATGTGCATTTCTGGTATTGGGATTTAGTAATGTTTCCAATAAAGAATTGCAGGGATTTCAGAAAAAAACTGAAACCTCGTCTAATGACATGCGATATGAAGCAGTGTCATGCTGTTGCGTTTCTTCTGCCGGCTTCGACAAGCCAGGTAAAGATTCTCATTCGCAGTTTGTTGACGAGACATCCACTTGTAATGTTAGTGACTGCATTTTTGACAATATCTCTTTTCCGAGAAGCATTGTTCCTTTCAAGAACCTGAAGTTCAATACCAATACTGTCATTATACAGATATTGAGCTCTCTGAATGTTATGCTTCCGGAGAATCGTTTGGGGCATACCGGCCTTGATGTCAATTACACTAAATATTCGTGTAAGTATTACGTCTATACATTGGCGCATATTCTCATTTAGACTATATTCTTATCTTTGGGTAAGGTGAGGTGCCTATTCAGATCCTCCATCTACCATCATTTCCTTTATTTATTATCTTAGTTTTATTCATGTTAACATGGAAAACAAAGAATGTATTTCCTATGACTTGGAACAAAGGACGGATATTGATGTGCTTGTCTTTAAGGATTAAAATATTGTGTTCCCGTTGTGAAACGGGAGTTACGTCGTATAAAAGCAAGGATATATACCGAAGTGGTTTCAGGCAAGTGTTATCCGCCGATTGCTTCTATATGGTGATGAGGAAGGCCCAATGGGATTAACTTTCATGTGTGTCTAAGTTTTGTAATGGTTTTACCATTGGGCGCCTCTTCTTTTTTGAATAAGATTATACAACCTAATTTTTTATATTACTATGATTCATTTATTACTATCTACTCTTGCGATGATGGGGCTTACGTTCCTCATCGGTTTTTTTGTCGCTGCGGTCATTAAGTTGATTGCCTATGCGGCCGATTCATTTGATTTTTATAGTTCCCACCGTTTGGAGCTACTCCGTTTGCGACGCTGGCGTCAGCATCGGCAAAAGGTGGAGAGATTAGTCCGACAGATTCCCATTGCAGATGAAGATGCTTTGGGAGATTTCCGTGAAGATTACAGTAAGGGGATCGACAGAAACTTTACTGGTTATTCCGGCTATTATCATGGCGTGAGTCCGGGAGCTTCTGAAAATAATCTGATGAATTATTATTATTCACAGGATACCCGCGAATTCTTTCTTCGGGAAGAAGAGCAGGCACATGTCAATAAGAAGAACTCAAAGAAACTTACTAACAACAAACAATAAAAGAAAACTAATTTATGGAAAATATAGATTTTGCTACCTTGTTTCAAGGTATTGGTACAATGATGGCAAGCGGATGGGTGCTTGCTTCTGCAAGAGTTTTTTTAGTACTTCTCGGTTTGTTACTGATCTATTTAGGCTGGAAAGGTATACTCGAACCGATGGTAATGATTCCGATGGGACTGGGAATGGTAGCTATTAACTGTGGAACCCTCATTATGCCCGACGGTACACTGGGCAATCTCTTTCTCGATCCGATGCTTTCAGATACGGACCAATTAATGAATACTATGCAGATAGATTTCCTGCAACCTGTTTATACCCTGACGTTTAGTAACGGGCTGATAGCTTGTTTTGTCTTTATGGGTATCGGGACGCTTCTGGATGTCGGCTTCCTGCTTCAGAAACCATTTGCAAGTATATTCCTGGCTTTGTGCGCAGAGCTGGGCACTTTTCTGACAGTACCTATTGCTTCTGCTCTTGGTCTGACTCTGAAAGAAAGTGCATCTGTGGCTATGGTGGGTGGAGCCGATGGACCAATGGTGTTGTTTACTTCGTTGGCATTGGCAAAACATCTCTTTGTTCCTATTACGGTGGTTGCCTATCTTTATTTGGGCTTAACGTATGGAGGCTATCCTTACTTAGTAAAACTGTTGGTTCCCAAACGCTTCCGCGCTATTAAGATAGTGACAAAGAAAGCTCCGAAGAATTACGATGCTAAAGTGAAACTGGCTTTCTCTGCTGTTCTTTGTGCTATTCTCTGTTTCTTGTTCCCGGTAGCTTCTCCTTTGTTTTTCTCTTTGTTCCTGGGTGTTGCTGTTCGTGAGTCGGGTATGAAACATATCTATGATTTTGTGAGTGGTCCGTTGCTTTATGGCTCCACTTTTATGTTGGGTGTACTGCTGGGTGTACTTTGTGATGCACATCTGTTGCTTGATCCGAAGATCTTGAAACTATTAGTATTAGGTATTGTAGCATTATTACTTTCCGGTATCGGAGGAATAATCGGAGGATATATCATGTATATTATTAAACGGGGTAATTACAATCCGGTAATCGGTATTGCAGCTGTTAGCTGTGTACCCACTACCGCGAAGGTTGCACAAAAGATTGTAAGCAAAGATAATCCGGACTCATTTGTTCTGGGAGATGCCTTGGGAGCTAATATCTCGGGAGTAATTACTTCGGCTATTATTACTGGTATTTATATTACGATAATTCCATATTTATAAATAAAAGTATAACAGTTTCTTGAGATACTGTTGGTAATGATGCAAAAAAGAAATGGTGAACAAAAGGCTTGAAGGCTGTATGTTCACCATTTCTGTCTTGTATTAGTACTATTATGAGACGATATCTCATCCCTTGCTGCCATATTTATCCATGTAAAGCGGCATCAATCGTTTCTTTTACTCTTCGTATGGAAGTTACGTTTCGTTCGTATTCGTTGATGTGTACCGTGCCTCCCATGGAGACGGCTTCATTTTTGAATATCATTTCGCTCTGAATACTTTCACGTGCCGAGAAATGAAACTCGTTGATTCCGGTTTCTGCGGCAATGCGTGCGATATTATTTTCATTTACTCCGCATCCGGCGAGTAATGTGATTTTTCCGGCAGCCTGTTTCTGTAACTCTTCTAAAAGGGGGATTCCCAGTTCAGCCGTAGATTGCTGGCCGGAAGTCAGAATACGGTTACATCCCAGTTTGATGATCTGTTCCAATGCTTTCTGTGGGTTACGGCATACATCAAATGCCCGGTGAAAAGTCACAGATAGCCCTTGAGCAGCTTCCATTAGTTTCTGCATTACTGGCAAGTCTACTTCACCCTCTGCTGTCAGGCAACCGAATACCACTCCGTCTGCCCCTAATTTCCGTGCCATTTCAATATCTTTCAGCATTGTCCGGATTTCGATATCCGAATACAGAAAATCTCCTCCACGAGGCCGGATAATAACGTGCAGGCGGGTATGAGTCAGTACTTCCCTTGCGATGGCGATCTCACCATAGGAGGGCGTTGTTCCACCTTCCGGTATTCCGGCACACAGTTCCACACGGTCTGCACCACCTTTCTGTGCGGCCAGGCAACTTTCCACTGAATTGGTACAAATCTCAAATTGATACTTTCCCATAGTCGTGTATTAAAAAAGGGCGAATTTCTTCGCCCTTATATGAATCTTCTTTTGAATCGTTACGTTATTTAGCGAAACTTACCGCACGTGTTTCACGGATGACGGTAATCTTCACTTGTCCCGGGTAAGTCATTTCATCCTGGATCTTCTTGGCGATTTCACCTGACAGGCTTTCTGTCTGCTTGTCGTCAATCTTATCTGCACCAACGATAACGCGGAGTTCGCGTCCTGCCTGGATAGCATACGTCTTTGTTACACCCGGATAAGCCATTGCCAGCTGTTCGAGATCGTTCAGACGCTTGATATAAGCCTCTACGATTTCGCGGCGTGCGCCCGGACGTGCACCGGAGATGGCGTCACAAACCTGTACGATAGGAGCCAGCAGACTGGTCATTTCTGTTTCGTCATGGTGAGCACCGATAGCGTTGCAGATATCCGGTTTTTCTTTGTATTTCTCGGCAAGTTTCATACCCAACAATGCGTGCGGCAATTCCGGTTCTTCATCAGGCACTTTACCAATATCATGCAGCAAACCTGCACGTTTTGCTTTCTTCGGGTTCAGTCCCAGTTCTGATGCCATCACAGCACAAAGATTGGCTGTTTCGCGTGCATGCTGCAACAAGTTCTGACCGTATGAAGAACGATATTTCATCTTACCGATGATACGGATCAATTCAGGATGCAGACCGTGGATACCCAAGTCGATGGTAGTACGTTTACCCGTTTCGATAATTTCTTCTTCCACCTGTTTGCGTACTTTAGCTACCACCTCTTCGATACGGGCCGGATGGATACGTCCGTCAGTCACAAGCTGATGCAGGGCCAAACGGGCAATTTCACGGCGAACCGGGTCGAAGGCAGAAAGAACGATTGCTTCCGGGGTATCGTCTACAACGATTTCAACACCGGTAGCAGCTTCCAGAGCACGGATATTACGTCCTTCACGTCCGATAATACGTCCCTTGATTTCATCCGATTCGATATGGAATACTGTAACAGAGTTTTCAATGGCAGTTTCCGTAGCCACCCGTTGGATAGACTGGATAACGATACGTTTGGCTTCTTTGCTGGCAGTTAATTTAGCATCATCCATAATGTCGTTGATGAATGATTGTGCCTGCGTTTTAGCTTCTTCTTTCAGTGATTCTACCAGGCGTTCTTTGGCCTCTTCGGCAGACAATCCGGAGATTGCTTCCAGTTTATCGATTTCCTGCTGTTGCAGTTTATCGAGTTCTTCTTTTTTCTTGTCAACAATCACAAGTTGCGCTTCTAGATTCTCTTTTACCGCTTCGGCTTCCATCTTTTTACGTTGGATTTCTTCCTGACGCTGGCTAAGTACCATTTCACGTTGCTTCAACTTGTTTTCCGCTTGCTGAATCTTCTGATTCCGCAATGCTACCTCCTTTTCAAGGTCCGCTTTCTTATTCAGGAATTTCTCCTTCACTTCCAGCAGCTTGTTTTTCTTAATTACTTCCGCTTCCGTCTCCGCTTCTTTCAGGACATTGTCGTATTTGGATTTCAGTACATACCGGAATAGTATATATGAAAGGACTCCTCCTACGATGAAGCAAGCAATTGCTGTTGCTATTATTGCTATCATTCTACATTTAATTTAAGTATATAAATAAAAACGCACCGCCAAATATCAAAGCAATTATTTTTGCTTGGATATTGTGCAGTGCGTGGTTGTTTTATCTCTTATCAGCGAATAGCCGGTCGGGGATTTATTCTTCCTTAAAATAATCCTCCAGCAATTCTGTCAGTTCTTTTACCTTCTCCACATAGGGGCTGGTATCATTACGTTGCATCAATTGCAGTCTCTCTAACGAGAACTGATAGGCTACCATGGCAATAATTTTTTCGGGTTCCAGATTTTTATAGACTTCCCGATACTTATTAAGCCTGATATTTACCTGCTTGGCGGCTTCCCGTACCATTTGTTCTTCCTCACGGTTGATGGTTAACGGGTAGTTTGAGTCTGCTATCTGCAGGTTTATCTTTATTTTATCGTTCATACATCTTCTTCTTATTCATTCAACAAAGCGATGCATTTATCGACTTCACGCACTAATTTTGACAATCGCAGCTTCGTCTCTTTTACGTCGCTGCCGTTAAGGCTGATTGTCGTAGCTGTTTTTAGGTTTGTATAGTTGACTTCCAATTCATCATACTGAGCTTGCACCTTCTCGTTCTTTAACTTTTCGTTTTCAAGAAGTTTTCTCAACCCGGCATTTTCACGCTTTAATTCATCGTGCAAATACATTAAATGCCGTAGCTGCGTTTCAAAGGTACTCAATAACTTTTTTTCTTCTTCTGTCATTACTACACCAAAATTGTACACAAAAATACGATTAACTCTGATATTACAAAAACTTTTCGGGAGAAAATGTTCTTTTTAGCCTAAATTAGCTATGAACGGAGGGAAAAGTAGAGTATTGCATAGGAAGCAAATACAGACTGCTTATAATATTATGGTATATTTTAAATTAATGCGAATTAGTAATTGAAAATGAATTGTCATTCATTTTTGTACGATTCTGAATCATTACAAAATCGATTAAATTTTTCTACTGGGTATTTATTTTCAATCTTTCTATTTCTTCTTTCACCTTTTCTCTGTCTCTTCGATGAATAAGGAGTTTGCGGGTGAAGAGTAACAATTTCACCATCTCTTCACCTGTAGCGAGTAGTTTCAAAAATAGTTTCAAGGCTTGAAACAATCTGTTTCACACCGAGAAACACTTCGTTTCATATATTAAAAGAGTGTAGTTCGTTTTAATCTTTTATAAATCAGCGATTAAAAGTGTTTTTATAAAGATGCAAGTAACGATATAGTAGTGGAAGTCCAGCTACACATTGCATTGCTCTGCATAATTTCAAATATCTCTCTACGACAAAGATAGTCAATGTTGTTAATAGTTACAAGTTAATCAAAACTTATTTTAGTTTGTAATTGGTTGTTTAATGCTTCAAGAATAAGCCTTATAGCGATAAATTAACAACTAATAATGTCTAAATACTTATTCTCATCTCTTCCCAAAAGTATATAGTAATTACGTAAATACCACATAAGGATTCATGCAAGTTATTTTCCAAAGTTTATCATCTTCGTCATAATCAAAGTAAATTCCATTAATATTACTGACTTTAGAAAAGTCAATATCTGATTCACCTATTTCATTTATAACACTAAAATTCGGACTAACTAAATATTGCTTATCATTAATTATTCTTGCCATTAACCTTTTTGTTCTTTTATGTACTTTTCCATATCTGAAGTTAGGAACTTTTTTAATTTTTATAAATTTTCTCTTCGAAAATCTTACTAATAAATCGATCCATAATGCTGCATTTTCTGATACTTGGTTTTTATAGTAATCAGCATGGTCTATTAAATCTTGTTTATATGTTCTAATGCTTTTTTCCCAAAGATCATCATCATATAAGTTGGCAATTTCATAGGCAGAAATCCTTGAGCGAATTCCTGCTTGATAGATTTTAACTGATTTTATGTTAGGTAATCCTAATTCTACAAGAATAGCCAATTCTTCGATAGTATCCGCTTCTTCAATTAAATTCTGTTTCTTCATTTTCTTTGAAATACCATTGAGAACCCAAGGCATATTGAAAGAATAATGTTGAGTTACTATATTAACTGCATTTTCATGTTGAACGATATCTGACATGGATATTCCACTTAACCACTTTTTTCGTATCTCTTTTATATCAACACTATCTTCAAATTTTTCTTTATATATATTCACATCTCTAATGACGTCTTCTATATTTTCAAGAAGTGAAATGCGTTCTTCTAATGTTTTATCACTTACTATATAGCTTTGAACAATACTAATAATCTCGCTAAGCTTCTCATCTATTTGCAAATCTGAATTGATTGGAATACCAGAAGATACAATACTTTCCCAAATACTTTTTTCTATCCCTACCTTTTTTGTTATACCTTTAATTCTAGCCTTTATAAAATCGAGAACTTCATCGCCAGTAATATCTTCATAATATTGAGCTTGTATATAGGCTAAGGATTTAGTAAAATAACTATCAATCCATTCCAATGTGTTTCCTTCAAAATTATTCGAATTATGCAATGATAATAATCCGTCATCAATCAAATCAAGAAGATCATTAACTTCATCTAAAGACTCATCAATTTCATTAATACGATTTTCAGCAAGTAAATTAATTAAGTTATCAAATGCTATTCCGTTAAGTTGAGCCACTGTTTTAAGTGTCCTTATTAGTTCCAAACAACCACTCTCTGCTCTATCTATATTACTCTTATTAAGATATGCAGAAATCATTTTTCTTTCCCAATTTATTTTATTCTCGTCTTTTTTGGTTATATCATGAGCAACTAAAATTTTGCCTTCATGATCTACAAAAGCACGCCCCGCTCTACCAGCAATATTCCAAAAATCTCTTTTCGTAATAGGATTACCTGATTGATACAAAGTTGAGAAAATTACAGTAGAAACTCCAAGATTAACTCCTTGTCCTAATGTTGAAGTCGCTATAATAACTCTTGGCTTCTCACTTCTCATTAATCTTTCTAAGGGAATTCGCACATCTGAGATCAAATCTGCATTATGACAGAAAATTCCTTGTTTAGCAAACTTAACCCATTCCGTATCTTCACCATAAGATTCTATGCAAGCCAGTTTAAAGGCTCTCCAATTGGCCTTGTTTCTAAATCTAAACTTCTGTTCTTCAGGCTGAATACATTTTTCATACTCTCTTGCAATGGCAAAAACAGATTTCTTGATTCCAACGAATATTAAAACAGGACCAAACTTCCTTAGTTTATATGCAGTAGAAGCTATGGCTTGGTTCTTATTTTCAGGAAAGTAATGCATTATCCTTTCTTTAGGCTTCTTAGGCAACTTTTGTCGCATAATAAAATTAGGATTAAATGAATTTCTTTCTGCATCAGTGCTTTTCCAATTTAAATTCACAGAAACTCCATTCCATTCCATTATTCCGATTCTTTCATCAGAAGGTCGCCAATTCTCTTTGTAAACATTATCAGTAGAATCCGTTAGCCATTCAGATAGATCTTCTGCATTGGGTAAAACGGCAGATAATAACAAGAATCTTCCACCATTAGCTTTTACATGATACTTTAATTCCTCATAAAACATTTCATTAACTATGAGTCTTTTATCAGTTCCCAATAAATGTCCTTCATCTATAATTACAAGTTTGATACATGATAAAATATCCTCATTGCTTCTAAAGAGTGCTTTGGCCTTTTCTGGTGTTGCTACAATTACGGATGATTCGTCTATAATTCTTTCATCAAGCTTACTAAATAAACTTCCACCATATAGATGTGAGACTGAAACATCAAGATTGCTAAAAATCTCATCAAACGAATTTTCTATTTCGTAAGCTAGTGATCTATAAGGGGCTATAAAAAGAATTTTCGCTTTAGGTTCATTTAATAGACAGTTTAAAATCGCAATTTCACCAATTCTTGTTTTTCCACTACTTGTAGGAATGCTAACAATACTCCCCTGCTTATTATTCAAAACCTTTGGTAAAGAGTTTCTTTGAGTAAGAAACAATTCTGTTATACTGCCATTTTTATAAACTAATGATTGTATATACTTTAACGGAAGTTTATCTTCCGTATTAAAATAATTTCCTAATACATACCATAATGAGGATTCTTTAAATCCATCTATAATGAGAAGTAATAATCGAATAACCCACCAAACATCAGGTTCACCTCTCATTGCGGCTACTTCTTGAAGATTTACAAGATCCTTTTTTGCAATTTCTAAAAAATCTTTGTTTCCTGTCTGATAAAATTGCACATAATAATTTAATGATTTTGCTATAATTATCTCATAAATTTTTGTAGCATTATCTTCTTCAAAATGTTCAGCCAGATATTCATCCCCATAACTGGAGTTTGTAATAAGTTTATCGATTTCACTTAATAACTGATCAAATTTTCTATTAAGAAATAGAGATACTAAACTTGAAATCATTGTATCACTCTCAAGTTTGCCTATAAGTATAAATGCCTTAGAGTATTGAAAACAAACGTAATAAGAAAGAGCGGAGATTAGACAAAATAGTTTCTTATTTTTTGTCTGAATATGAATAGAACCGTGTATATACTCAAGTATTAAAGCTCCTTTTTCTAGAGAATGAGATGCTTTTAGATAATTATGTTCACTAAAATAATTACATCCAATATTTAGATATTTGAAAGCTAAGATATTTAGCTGCTCATCTTTAATTGTATATCGAGGAAAATTTTCTTTAGATTCTTCCGTATTATATAGGATATATCTAGCGTTAGCTTGAGCTATTAAGTTTTGCAAAGTAGAATCTGATTCTAATTCTTGGTAGCTTTTTTCAACATGCTCTATATTCATAATAAATCAGGGTTAGATATTAGTTCTTCTGCTTTTTCAAATATGGATTTAATAAACTCTTCTGGCTGACCAATTCCAATAGAAATGAAAACCAAATTTGAATTATCACTATTCAAATGTTTTTCAACTGTTTCTGAAGTCTTGGTATTACTTAGTAACAAACCAACATAAATAAGGTCGCCTCTATCTTTTATATCTTGCACTATATAATCATCCAGCTTTCGAGCAAGTAATTCATCTGATTTTGCTATTTCTTCTACTAAGAAAGTGTACGATAAAGGCAAAGTATCTTTGTTTAAAGATTTGGTAATATCTTCAACTACATTCTTTTGAGGAGTAGTGCGAAATTTCGATTCTCCCAAATAAATTTTGATTTTCTCATTACCATTTTCTTCAAATAAATCAACCATCAAAGTGTCATCTCCTTTAATGGCTTGATCAACATTTGGATTATATTTCAATTTATATACCTTGATAAATTCTTTTTTTTGTGATGCTTGAATATAATCAGTAAGTAATATTTCCGTAGCATTACCTTTTTTCACCTTATCCGTAATAGGTAATTTTCTATGCTGCTCTGCATATTTAGCAAAGCCTAAACTTTTATATTTTTCTTTTAACCTAGATATTCTAAACTGAGTATAATGGTGATTAATTATTTTTTTTGCCATCCATTCTATTAACTCATCATCTACAGCTGTAATTTCAGTAAGTTCCCTGTGGCATTTCATATAGGAATCTGGCAAATCATTTGCAGCAAGCCATTTCCCATAAGGATGTGAATTATCTGGATGCTTCCCAATTAACAGTTCTTGTTTCGTCATAATTTTTAGTTTAAAACAAAGGAAAAATCATTTTACTGCTTTAAAACTGGCAGAAACAGTATTGTAGTAGCGCAATCCAGCTACATATTCTGTTGCTCTGTACAATTTCAAGTATTACTCTAACACAAATGTAATTAATGTTTTTGACGGTTACAAGTTAATCTGAATTTATTAGAAGGCTTGGTATTAATTGGAGGGTACTAAAAAACTTTTTATAGAAAATTACCCCTCTACTGATAGTTCTGAGAAGAGTAAAATCTGATTTTTGGGGTGCCCTTCATTATATTGTTTACCTATAAATATCTTTTTGAAAAGAATGGTAACTACTGCTATTTTTCTTTCTACCTTAAAGGAAGAAAAAAAGCATTCTGTAAATCGACATTGATACTAAGTAAGTTACAAAGAAAATATGGGGCTGGCGGTTACCGTCAGCCCTATTTTTTCATGCCCAATTTTGAAAACTTTGCAACCGAAGAAAGAAAAATAACCCATTGGAACAAAGGAATATTTTATGGAAGAGAACAGAAATGATATTGAGATACTCAAAGCAATGATAAAGGAAAACTTTGAGGAACAACGAAAACTGATTGCCAAGCTGGAAACGGCTCTGGAAGCAGTAACCAGTTTCAACGGCAAGCAAATGCTGGACAGCCGGGATATGCGCCTGATGCTGAAAGTATGCGACCGGACACTGATCCGCTGGCGTAATTCCGGCAAACTCCCATTTTTCAAACTCAGCGGCAAGATTTACTTCTGGGCTTCTGACGTATATAAATTCCTGAGAGAAGAATGTCTAAACGAAGATTTCATATCCGATTCTATTAACTCATAAATAAAAATTCACATGGAAAATCAAGCTAAAGTAATCGTCATAGAACGAAACAAATTCGCATCACTTGTCAAATCACACCGCAAATGTCTTCAGATGCTGAACATCCTGACCTACATCTACACAGTTAAGGAAGTAAGCCTGACCCTGACCTTGCAGGAAATCTGTGAAGTCCTGCACATGACTCCCGAGGAAGTGGAGATACAGCGACAGAAAGGATATATCCGCTTCACGACACAGAAAGGGATGACCGTCTATGAAATCACGGACCTGCTCCGATTGGAGAATATGCTGGAGATGGGGAGTGTCTATCGTAAGATCGACAAAAAAGTAATGAATCTCGAACCTCTAAATAATGAATAAACAATGAAAGAAGAAGAGCAAGACAAGAAACAGCGGAAGCGTCTGGTACACGCTTCTCTGTTTAGTGGATTCGGCGCCCCAGACCTGGCTGCCGAATGAATGGGATGGCAGAATGCCTTCCATTGTGAGATAGACGATTTTTGTAATACCATTTTAAATTACTGGTTTAAAGATGCAAAAAGTTATACAGATGTCGCAACGACAGATTTCAGAGAATGGAGAGGAAAAATCAATGTCCTTACAGGAGGTTTTCCTTGTCAACCATTCTCTGTCGCAGGCCAAAGAAAAGGAGCGGATGATAACCGTTACCTCTGGCCTCATATGCTCAGGGCCATACATGAGATCAGGCCCGATTGGGTCATTGGTGAGAACGTTGCTGGCATCCTCACGATGGTACAGCCCGGCCAGGAGACTGAAGTGGGAAGTCAGTCCACTCTATTCGGAGAGAGTGAGCCTGTATTTAAAAGACGGCAGCAATATGTTGTTGAAACCATTTGCCGTGATCTTGAACGTGAAGGATATTCCGTCCAGCCGGTACTTATACCGGCTTGTGCCGTCGGAGCTCCCCACCGCCGGGACCGGGTATGGTTTATTGCCCACCGTGACAGCCCAGGATTACAAGCGCAGGGGACCGAACAGCCGCCAGCAGGGATTGCCGGAGATGATCCATGAAATACTCCTTCCCACTCCATTGGCTACGGAGATACACCATCCGGAAAGGGTTCACAAATGGAAACAGGCCCATGCTCCATCCCTGCACAGCCAGCTCAAAGGGGAGAAGAAACCCAACGGATTGAGCGACTTTCTGGACTTTTACGGGATGCTGCTGCCCACCCCGGTAGCCAGCGATGCCGGTGTGGGTGCGGTAATGGGGAAAAACGACAAGATCATAGTGACACCGAAAGGAAAGGTGAGAAAGATCAATCAGAAAGGCCATGTCTGGAGTGTAGGGCTTGGGAGGATGGCGGAGCTTCTGCCCACTCCGACAGCGAGGGACTGGAAGGGCGCGGCAAGCCCGGAAAGTCTGGAGAAGAGAGGCCGGATACCGGAAAAGAACAGCCTGCCCGATTTCTTCGCCCGGACTGGAAAGAGTTTCCAGCTGAATCCCCTGTTTGTAGCCGAGATGATGGGCTTCCCCCCCGACTGGACGGTATCTCCTTTTCTCGGTGAAGACAGGCATCCATTAAAGGATACGGGAACGCTATCGTCCCCCAGGTAGTCTACGAGATATTTAAAGCAATAGAAGAAACCTATAAATTAAACAGTCATGAATAAAGTATCAATATTTGAACATCCTGAGTTCGGACGCATCCGGACACTGGAAATTGACGGGAAAATATGGTTCTGCGCCTCAGATGTTGCCGCCGCACTTGGCTACTCCAATCCGAGAGATGCCGTCGTAAGACATTGTAAACCAATGGGCGTCGTGGTTTACGACACCCCTACACGCAGTGCCGTCCAGAAAATCAAGTACATCAGCGAAGGGAACGTATACCGGCTGATTGCCGGTAGCAAGCTGCCTTCCGCTGAGAAATTCGAAAGCTGGATATTTGATGAACTGGTTCCCGAAACACTAAAGAACGGTGGCTATCTTCTTAAGAAGAATGGCGAAACGGATAATGAACTACTTGCGCGTGCCATATTGCTCGCACAGAACCGTATAAAAGAGCGAGACAGCCGTATTTCAGCATTGGAGAAGGAGAACAACTATGCTATCCTGAAACTCAAGCTACAGGCCCCAAAAGTTCAGTATTATGACAAAGTCCTCCAATCCCAAAGCACCTACACGACCACACAGATAGCGAAAGAATTGGGAATGACTGCCGGTATGCTGAACAAACGGCTTCGATGGGCAGGCATCCAGTTCCGTCAATCCGGTCAATGGCTGCTCAAAGCTCCTTATCAGAATCAAGGCTATACGGCAACCCGGACCCATGTATGGGAAAGCCGCACAGGAGAAACCGGCACGGCCATGTTGACCGTTTGGACGGAAAAGGGTCGGTTATTCATACATTATCTTTTTGAGGCTTATCTGGTATAGCCGGAATATAAGACTGGGATAAATAAAAAAGCTACTGAAACAAAAATTCAGTAGCTTTTTTATTGCTTTCAATTGATACTATCTCAACCGTGGTCCCGTTTTCTTCTTTTCTTTCACAGGCACAATCTCTTGTCGGGGTGCTTCTTGCGGCCTTATCCTTTCACTTACAGTCTCACTCTGAAGAAGCCTGTTTAAATACCGGAGGTCCTTCAGCAATTTCTGTTTGCATTCTATCTCCAGGGAATGGGCCATATTCGACATCGGGCTGGTACTTTTCTTGACAAGCGGACCGTTCAGGAGATCATCTTCTATATACAGGGTATAACGCTTCAAAATCCCTTCAATATCCTTCGGCGTTTCAGCGGCATCAATCGCCTCCTGAATGGCCTTATAATTCTTATCCATATAACAGGCCTTATACAAGTCATCGGCATGCCAGTCAAAGAAATGAAGATAGTTTTTTCCCAGTTGCTGGTTATACTCTTTTATATCGCTTTCCACAACCCCTTTCTTCTTGTCAAGATATTGCTGCAATTGTTCGATCCTTAAATCACTTTTATCCATTGTTGTCCGATTTATAGTTCCATGTCCGTTTCAGTTTTGCTCTGAAAGGATATATCCAGTTCTCTTTCCTGATGGAAATTATCCGCTATCACGAATTTAATCTCCGCATTCTTGCTGCTTCGGTTATGATAGAAGAGCGTGAATACCTGGCGGCAGGGATCGCTGTCATCCAACTCCGCTATCGAATCCAACGGTTGCATCTCCCGGTTCACCAGATAGACCTTCTTCTTGTCGTACACCTCGCCGCTGCCCTCCATCTGTATATAACCGATTTGATAGCCGGCTTCCTCATAGTTTCCGCTACGATTGAGTGTCAGACGAATCTCCACGGTTTCATCCGGGGAAATGGTCTTCTGGAGATACCAGGACGTTAGCGAGAAATCATAAGCCTGCTGTACTTCCAATTTATCATCACAGCCACCCAGCAGGCAAAGCAATGTGAGCATGATACCACTTATTATTAATTTCATCTTCATGATTTTACGTATTACTAAATGAATAATTTACTTGATTGAGTCCGTTGTCGGCTAACGCCTGATGCCCGTTTTTATCTTTCTTTCAGGCGGCTCTTCTCTCTTCTTTTCTGTTTTATTAGCCGTCTGTTGCAAATTCTCTTCGGGAGGCGTTTGCGCAAGGATATTCGCGAATTCCCGGTAATCCCTAACCAACTGCTGCATACACTCCAACTTCAGGAAATGGGCAACATTCGTTGTCCGGCTGGAACTGTTACAATCCACCTGACCGTTCAACAGTTTGCTCTCACAGTAAGCAATGTTGTCCTCAACAATATTCCGAACCGTATCCATGTCCTTTGCCCCGTCCACCGCCTGCCGGAGTATCTTATAACACCCGGACATAAAATGAGACTTATACAGGCTCTCCGCATTCCATTCGAAAAAGTGCAGGAAATTCCCATTCATCTTCTTGCTTTGTTCACGTATGTCCCGGTCTTCCCGGTTTATTTTCATATCCAGCCAATGAAGCATCTCATCCACGTTCCAATTGCCTTGTTCCATACTATTGCCGCTAATTAAAAATGTACTTGACACCGACAACTACCGCCGTGTGGAAATTCCCCACGGATGATCCGAAGAATATCCTCTGGCGGACATTGAAAAGAAAAACCAGCCTGTCGGAAAGGAACGCCTCCATCTCGAAAGCCGGGGCAAAACCATAAATGAAGCATCCGTCATTCTTTAAAGTCGCCCCGTCATAGAGCAGCTTGCAGTTCCAGTTGGTCGTCTCATAACCCGCCAGAGCGGAAAGACCGGCAGAGAAGAACACGTTCCTGCCACGGTCCGAGAAGAACGGCACGAAATAGCCTACCTCTCCGGTAAACTGCGCTTTGGGAATCGCAATGTCCTTGTAGGAATAGTGCTTCTTCACATAATCCGCCCCGAACAGCCAGCGGGAATGGTTCCGGTTATACCGGCTCAGAGCCACTCCGAGCTGAAAGTTACCACGCAGATGCTTCACATTCGAACCGAAGTCGTCCACACCGCCTAACATGAGCTGGATACCTTTCTGTCCCGGCAGGTAACGCTGGGCAAAGCATTCGCCTGCCGCAAAGGGCAGACAAATGCATAACATAATAAATAAAACTCTTTTCATGATTACTCACCGATTAATTCATTCACAATACGCGCATCCACCAGATCACTGTTCTCCATATAGAACCGCTGGTGACGGCCTCCCCCTTTCTCGTAAATTTCCACTTCCAGCAACTTGTCGTCAGGAATGACAATCTTCGGGAAGGCATACACGATACGTCCCGTGCTCTTTCCCACGATGCGTGTCAGGGCATTGAGCGTGCGTACCGGTTCAATATAAGTTTCCTGCCGGGCCGTCCTTTTGGCTATCTTCTTATCCACTATCTTAAACCGCACGAAATCCACATCGAAAGGCACATTGGAATTGTTCGTCAGGGAAACATGGAAGAATATCAGGTCCTTATGCACATAAATGCCCTTCAAAAGAGCCTGCATCCCGAACTGCCTGCACCCGATATGCTTCACGTCCCTGCGGTCCAGCCGGTGGATGGTGTACATCACGCTGGCAATGACCGTCGGATCTTCCTCGCCCAGTTCCGTGACACGGATGGAACTGCCTCCCTTCTTTTCTCCCTCGTCCGGGTTCATCCACTGGTCCATATTGATATTCAGCGTGGAAGGCTCCTCCTTATAAACCACATTGAAAGAAAAGAAAGAACCGTCTCCCGTAATCACGGAGAAGTTCGTCTCGCCCGGAAACTCCTTCACCGCCGCCTTGACACGCACCACATTCTCGACCCCGTCAGCTTTACCTGCGATGATATTGTTACTTCCCAGGTCCACGTAACGAACTTCAGTGGGAAAGAGGATATGCACCGTCTTTCCGAAAGTGACCTCTATCTTATAAGGAGTGATATGCTGGCCCGCCGTCAGAATCCTGACGGGATTTGCCGGTCTTTCTTCCTGTGCGAAACCGGATACCGAGGCCAGTACAGCCATCAATAATGCTATTACTATTTTCATTGTCTTATCTTTTTTATTAAAGTGAATAATCCGTTATTGTTTCTTTGTGACCAGCAGCACCTTATATCCGGCTTTCAGCGTCACCTTGACCGCACGGACCCGCCCGGCAATCAACCGCGTGCCGCCCTACATGACTCCGCGCGTCAGGTCCATGACCACCTGCTGTCCGGCAGAACGTGCGAATGATACGCTGTTTCCCATGCTCTCGCTGACCGTCCCAGCCGCATCCTTTGCCGCATTGCGGGTTTCCGATCCGGGAACGAAAATCCCTTTTTGCCCGTCTATATCGTAAGTCGCCAACTGCACGGGGATGATATTTCCGGCATACTCGATGCTGCTGATCAGGATATCCAGACGCTCTCCCTGTATGACCGCCGCACCCGTTACCAGACTGTTCTCCGGAACGGTAATACTTCCTGCCTGCAGAGGTTGCAGCAACCGGAGTCTTACCCTGCCTCCCTGCTCAATGGTCTGGTTCTCCGAAATGCAGGCGGCGATGGTATTCGTCCCCATTTGGTAGCTGCTCCCGACAGCAGTATTAAAACCGTAATTCCTCTCGACAGTGAGCAAAGCGATAAAAGCGGAATCCGTAACAGGTCGTGAAAGGCCGGAAGTCGTCTGATACTCCGCCCGCTGAACCGGAACAACTTCCGTGGGTTCTTCTCCGACAGCTTTCTCCCGAACCGTATCCTTGTCAGGGTTCAGATACTTTGCCGCCATCCTGTAGGAACGCTCCATCAGTTCTTCACGGGTAGCCGCCTTGCTCTTTTCCTTTTCCGCCTCTTCCAGTTTTTTATTCAGTTCGTCCACTTTTCTTTCCAGATCGCCGCTTGCCGTCTCTTTGGGAGTTTCATAGAAATCATCCAACTGCCCGGAGATTTGCTCGTAGGTATTAACAGACTGTTGCAACCGGTCTCCGTCCTTTTCTTTTTCACCGGTATCGGATGATTTTCCATTATTCATCAATGTCCCGGCAAGCTGCTCCAGCGACTTCATCCGGCTTTCTTCCTCCACTTCCGCCTGCTGCTTCTCATAGGCGGCGGTCTTCTTATCAACCAGTTTGGCCGTGGTAGGCTCCGGCACGTTCACATTGAATCCTGAATTTCCGGGAGCTTCCGTCCCGTTTTCCTTGCCGGTGGGGGCAAATATTCAGTACATGACTCCCAGGAAGACCAGCACAAAGGCCGGAATCACAATGAACTTCCTTCTTTTTTCCATCTCTTCCGGTGTGAGCACCTTCTTCTCTTTTTCCGGTTCTTCCTTCAAGGCTCTGACGTTTTCCGGCTGTACCGCCGTTTCTTCTGCCGCTTCGGGCTTTTCCAAATCTTTATCTTCCATTACTCGTGGGTTTTAGGGTGATACATTATACTGTCTTTATCCGCCCGGTGGATGGAGTCCGCCGGATGGACAAACGGCAACTCCTTTTGTGTGCCGTGGGAGAGAAAACGCCCGAAAGCGCGTGTTACGGTGATAGCACATAGAACGGTACTGATAGCCAGCATGCCCACAAGCACTCCCTTACGCTCTTTTTCGGACAGCTCCTCGCAAACGTTCTTTAGCTTTTCGCTGATCTCTGTCTTTATCTTCCTGCTTTTCATTACCTTATTATATTAGCGTTCAACGGTCCTTATATCCCTGTTTTCCAAAATCTCAAAGCGTTCCGCCATGAAGCCTTGCGGATTATTATCCGACCTGACCGTACTCTGCAGGAAGCAACGGGTGACCAGGGAACGCTCGGTGATATTGCTGTTTCGGATAATCATCTGCCGGGCAAAGGTGGTGATCCGGTACGGATAGTTATCGAAATCACACTGCATGCTGTCCACCAGGACAGTCTGGTTGATATTGCCGCTGATCAGACGGTTATAATAGCCTTTCTCGTTCCAATCCCGGTAATAACTATAAAGACTCTTGTCCGCCAGATACATGGCCCGGTTGATATTGGATTCGATAGCGGCCTTATCGGGAGCCAGCGTAAAGAACAGTTCATGCATGCGGCGCACATGCTCGCGGGCCTCCACCGGACGGTTCAATGCCGCATCCTGGGATAACGCCACTATGAGTGACTTGCCCTGATCCAATACATATACCTTCTCCCGTTGCTGGTTGGCAAAGAGATAGGACCTTCAAATGGCATACGTAGTCAGCGAGGCGCAAATGCCCAGAAAGACCAACGTGAACAGACGGATCTGCCTGAACGAGGATTCGATGTTTTTTAAACTTTTAAATTCCATAATTTTATGTTTTTTCAATTTCTACTTTTTCAATAATACGGCACCGACGTTTCCCGTTGAAGCACCCGCCGCAGCACCGGCTACATTGGTCACCTTGGATGCCGTATTGTTGACATTCCGGTTATAGGAACTCATACCTCCCGCCTGGACAATCCAGTTCGAAACAGTCGGCACACAAAAATATCCGATAATGCCGATGACCATGAATATCAGATAGATGGCCGAGGAACCGTCTACGTCGATGATACTCATCGGATCGGCCATCAGGTTCATCTCTTCCTGCAGGATGAGCGTCTGTATCTTGGCAAGCATCGCCCCGAATAGGTCTGATACCGGCAGCCAGAGATAGACACTGATATAGCGTGCCAGCCATTGGATGAGCGTGTTCTGCAGCCCGTCAAAAACACTCAGGGCAAAGGCTATCGGCCCCAAAATGCTCAAGACTATCAAAAAGAAGGTACGGATCGTGTCGATGACCAGCGAGGCAGACTGGAAGAGAATCTCCAGCAATTTGCGCATGACCATCTGGACAATACCTTGCAGGGAGAAGGCATACGAAACCTCATACATGGTCTGCAAGGCCGTATGTTCCTCCTCACTCCAGCCCATGTTATCCAGTTCCGCATCCAGCTCCTCATTGTAAGCAAAGACACGTCCGGTCATCATCGTCTTAGCCATCATGTCCGCACGGAGCTTGTCCTTCTCCTGCTGGTACTTCTGCAAGTCGAAGGTCTGGTCACGGAGCAGCATTCCGGTTCCCTGAACGATGGGGCTAAAGATACCGTTGAGAGTTCCCAGCACCATCACGTCAAAGAAAAGGATACACATGCCCAGGACAAAAGGCCGTAACATCGAAAAGACATCGATGGGCTCCGCACGGGAGAGAGACTGCCAGACACGGTAAGCGATATAGAACAAAGCCCCTAATGCAGCGAGTGCCATCGCCATGTCCATCATCGGGTGGCAGAGTTTGGTCATCGTATCATAGAGATTCCGAAGAATCTGGTGCATATTTTCAAATGAAATGGATAATAATACCATAATTGATTCTTTTAAAATTGTAGACTACCAATAACGCTCATCCTTGCCGTACAGGTCGAATACCTGTTGCTGCTCGTTCTTCTCCTTGGCACGCAGGTAGGATACATGCAGGTTCTTGCGGGTGTAGTAGTTGGCCAATTCCTTGTAATGTGTCATTTCCCTGTATACCCGGTTCACCAGGTCGATGCGTTCCTTGTCGTTCATGGACATGCCGGTGGGGTTGATGATATTCTTCAGCTCTGCAATGCTGCGGCTGCTCTTCTTCATGATGGTGTTATAACCGGCAGCTATCGCATTCAGTTCCCGCTGGCTGAAATTCTTGTCGGTCAGCATCTTGCCGAAATTGTTTACATAAATTTCAGAAATGTCACTGAGCATCAGGACGGACTCTTTTACTTTCTCACTGCCGCTGATCAAGTCATTCACCTTACGCAGTTTATCATAATACTCACGCCCCTGTTCGAAAATCTTTGAGGTCTCTTTCCATGTGGAAAGTGCATTTTGAGCCGTTTCAGATGTTTCCACCATTTCATTGACACTGTTCACGATACCCTGGACGAGGTTGCCCGGATCGCTGACCACCCATTGTGCCTGCACGCTTGCCGGTACCATAAAGGGCGACAGGACAAACAACATGCTTAAAATTCTCTTTTTCATTGCTTCTTGATTTTAATCGTTTATTTTTTCTTTTTCTTCTCTTTAGCCAACACGCGGATCGCCTGCTCCATATTACCGCCCAGCTTCTCGGTCATTTGTGTGACTTCCAACTTTTCGGTTTCTTCTGTGGTATAGGTGAGATACTCCTCGACAGAGGTCTCTGTTGCATAGACAGCAGACTGGACACCACCCAGACCAATCCAAACTTCCTTATACTTCCTTGCCGGATCGTTAGCCTGATTGATAGACAGGATTTGTCCTTTTTCTTTGTCGGTCAGTCCGAGCAGGGACTGTACGGAGTCAAACTTGTTGATATACTTTCGCTGATCCAATAGAATCTTGCAATCGGCATTGTTGATGATGGTGTCCTTGATAATGGGACTTGACACGATATCATCCAACTCTTGAGTGACAACCACAGCCTCACCGAAGTACTTTCTAACCGTTTTGTGTAGGCTAAGCACCCAGCGCCTTATCATATTTCTATGGTAGGTTTCCAAATGCTCGCCCCCGAACCGGACTTACACCTCTCAGCGTATCCGGCTCTCCACTAATTTCAGTCTATCTTTCCGTCATGTATCTTCTTGTGACAACTCCTGCACACGGCAATCGTCTTGCGTTTACGGGCAATCATGTGTCGTTCCCAGCTTTCCTTTCCCTGCAAGTTCTTTAGTTTCCTTACATGGTGCATAACAAGGTCGTCTGTCGCTCCACATAATTCACACTCACGGGCTTTCAGCCTTTCAACAAGGCTTGTCCGCCCCGCAGTATAAATTGTTCGTGGCATAATGTCACATTCCGATTTATAGGTGGGCTTCTTTCGTTTGAAGCCACCGTCGTAAAAGTATCTTTCCTTTACACCAGTTTTAGTCATGTGCGTTACGATAAACCTACCGTTCTTACGATATTTCTTGTTTACCTTACGTGTTCGGCACTTATATTTGCCTGCAAACGTTTTGTACATGCTGTATTCCATGATGTACTTGAAATTATTCAAGGCATGGGCGCAGTTGTTGGCTATGGAGTAGTAATTATAGAACCCCACGATTTCCCGATTATAACTATCAAGGATTTCAAGGTCGTCATTGAATATCAGTCCCGATTTACATTTCGGTTTCCATATTTCCTTTCCGTTACGGTTTGTCAGTTCCAAGACTCCCCAATCGAAAAGTTTTTTACGGACTGTTTCCGTACTGACATTCAAGCAGACCCTTTTACCATAGGTTCTTCTCAATCTACCCCGTTTATCCCGTCTTTGGTCATTGGACTTTCTTACAGTGATTTCATATCCGAGAAACTTGGCCGGTCTTTCCGTGTGAGTGACAAGTGTCTTTTCATCGGACAGCTCCAATGCCAGTCTGTCAGCAAGGAAGTTTTTAATATCTTCTTTTATCTGTTGCGCATCCTGCTTGCTTCCGATAATTCCCACAAGAAAATCATCTGCATATCTTGCATATTTCATTCTTCTGTAATCGGCATCCATTTCTTCGCCGTTGGGATATTTAGCCCGTCCTTGTTCTATTGCTTTCAGTTCAAGGATTAGCTTTGTCCTTTGCCTTTCGTCTTTTACGAACTTCAATCTTCGCACAATACGTTTTCTTGCATTGCCAAAGTCCATACTTTCTCTACTGAATTTTCGTTTCTTCCCTTTGTCGAATTTGGCTGTGTATTCCTTTATATACTTATCCAGCTTGTCAAGGTATATATTAGCCAATATCGGGCTGATGATACCCCCTTGCGGTGTGCCACTGTAAGTATTGTGGAATTGCCAGTCTTCGATATATCCCGCTTTCATAAACTTGCGTATCAATCGGATGAAGCGTTCATCCGCAATACGCTCCAAGAGAATGTTTATCAATACATCATGGTTTATATTATCAAAGAAGCCTTTTATGTCTCCCTCCACAAACCATTTTGCACCATTAAACTCCTTTTGGATATGAGTTAATGCAGTATGGCAGCTTCGATTGGGACGGAAACCATGCGAGGTGTATTCAAAATTTCCCTCGTATATGGCTTCCAGTACCATTCTTACTACTTCTTGTATCAACTTGTCATTGAAAGTCGGCACGCCAAGAGGTCTTTTCTTACCGTTTTTCTTCGGTATGTACACCCTCTTTGACGGTTGGGGCTGGTACGTTTCATCTTTTAACGTATCAATCAACTTTTCAATTCGTTTCAGGCTCATGTTGTCAATGGTCTGACCGTCTGAACCTTTAGTCATGTTACCCTCTTTAGCGTAGATACGCTGATAGGCAACGTAGAACATTTCCTCATTGAACAAAATTCTGTAAAGACGTTCAAACTTATAGCTTGCATCCTTACTGTGTTCTGATAGACTGTTTAATACTCTTTCTGGACTTCTCATAATGTCTCTCACATTTTCCGTTAATTGTATTAATAATTAGCTGCTTCCCTTCGCCATGTACAAGGCGTTACCTTGCTCAAACTACTATGGAAGCTCCGTTACCACTCCGAATTTTCATAGGTCGAACCTAATAGCCTTTCGGCACTTCGGGATAGGTAATCCCCGTTTATTACATCGTAACTGTTGGCATGATAGATTGTCGGATACGACTTCCGTCCTTTACTCGCTTACTGCGGTTGTGTCGTGATAAGTTCTTGCTACCTTCATTCCTATACACTGAAGTAGTATCACGATATGGCGATTGATAGTTACCTTACGCCATAGCCTCAAGGGGGACCATTCGGACTATCGTTCAATCAATTCGGACTTTATCCTCATATCTATCTTTTCATCTCGCCATTCAGTCGCAGTTTGGTAACTAACTGACTTATGACTTTTCCGACATGCTACACTCCCTGCTCGGTTAAGTTTTCCCGAAACAGATAAGTCGGCTGATGATAGGTCATTTTCAAAGAACACTTTCCTAATCTCTTGCCAAAGAGATATTTACGATGCAACCTTTACGGGCGCACACAAAAACTTTATATAATCGGCCATGCCTTCCCGTGCGATAGCCTTCCAAGCTTCTTCCACAACTATCATCTTCCGAACCCCATGCAAACGTCTCATTTTGTTAATAAACGCCTCCATGATGATGACAGTCACGACCGGGAAAAGGATTTTGTGCTCCTTAATTTCGTCAATTTCAAATACCACAAAACGCTTGTTCAACAGGTCGAGCTGCTCATCCGAATTCAGCAGATAATCATATTCTCCACCACGGTAGTATGGAGCCAATACATTCAGAAAGTTAGTGAGATCGAAATCCTTCTCGCGGTAATGCTTCTCCTCCAGTATTCCACGGAACTCTCCCTGTACGAACTCGTAGAAAGTATTAAAAGAAGGAACCAGTTCATTGTCCTCCTTTATCTTTTCAAGGAACAGGTTAACCGCCATTGAAAGGGCTACTTCCTCGGCACGGGTAATGACTTCCGTATCCCTTTTCCAGAGTGACATGATCAGTGTTTTAATGGACTCTTTCTTCTCCAGGTCAAAGACCTTATCCTCGGTAAAGAATGGATTAAAAGCTATCGGGCGTTTTTCACTATAGGTATAATACACACCGTCCTCACCGTTTGTACGCTGATGGATCAGGTCGCATAAGCCCTTGTAACTGTTACCTATATCGATCAATATAATGTGGGTGCCCTGTTCCCAATATTGCCTGACGAGATGGTTCATAAAAAACGACTTGCCCGAACCGGATGGCCCGATGACCAGCTTGTTACGGTTGGTTGTAATACCGCGACGCATCGGCTCGTCCGAAATATCCAGGTGCAGGGGCTTCCCGTTTGTCCGGTCTGCCATTTTGATACCGAAGGGCGACAGGGAATCCGCATAGTTCGTCTCTTCCGTGAAAAAGCAGACTCCCTGTTCGATGAAAGTAAAAAAGGACTCCTCCGAAGGGAAATCCCCCTCACCGCCGGGAATGCCCGCCCAATACAAGGCAGGCGCGTCAATGGTATTGTAACGGGGCTTGCATCCCATCAGGGCCAGGGCGGAACCGGTATCGTTCTTTATCACCTTGAGCTTCTCCCGGTTGTCCGACCATGCCATGACATTGCAATGGCAACGGATGGCGGTCAGCCCGAAAGAATGCGCCTCGTCCAGATACGCGTCAATCCACTGCTTGTTGAGCTGGTTGGCACGGCTGTACTTGGAAAGCGAGTGCATGTTACGTGCCGTCTTCTCAAAGCGTTGCAGGATTTCTGCCGAATCATCAATGAACAGGAACTGGTTATAGATATGGTCACAGGAGAGCATCAGCCCCACAGGAGCGGCAAAACTCAGACGGCAGTCACTGCGGTCGGTGGAGTATTTCTCATAGCGGGTATCCGTCTGGACACTGCCGGGAAGATCATCCACGTCGGAAAGCGTATGCACGCAGAGCGTATTGTCCCCGATGCGCATCTTGGACGCGCTCATCTGTATATCCTTCAGTGTGGTCGTGTCCTGTTGTGAAAGAGAAAAATATTTCTCGATCAGTCCGGCCTGTTGCGGTGTGCCGACAATCTCATCGGTGGTCAACCGTTCCAGACGGATAAAGACCGAGTCATTCAGGATGCGCTCGAACTGGTCGACACTCTCCAGAAAGCGGCTGACCGCATCCTTGTCCCGGACTTCCTTCGGAATGATATTCCCCCGGCAGAGGATGGAGAAATTGCTCCGGCTACGGCTGCGCTCCCTAGTCGTCTTAGTGATGAACAGGTAAGAAAAATGATTTAAATAAGGCCGTTCATTGAAATGCAGCTCGAAAGAACGATCCAGAAAGCTCATCCCGTCTTTATGCGTGTCGGCCCTGTAATTCTCTTTCAGGAACCAGTCCTGGCGGTGTACTATCGTATAGTTCGGCAGTACCTTGACTGCCTTTGTTCATGTGCCGTGCATGGATACATAATCTGCGGAAGTGACCGTGAACAGCTCCGGCAGAAAGACCTTGAAGCCGATGGTCACGTCCGCGTCTTTGGAGAGAATGCACCCTTCCTCCACGGACAGGATCGGAAACTTACTTTCCAGCGTTGCGGCTTTTAATATATTTCTCATGAATGCGTTTTTTAAATAAGGAAGATATACGTTTGCGATTGATGATATAGGACGGGTGGTACTTGACTGCGGCCAGCTTCATCAGGCCGTTGGGACCATACTTCTTGTTCAGGTAGAACACCCCGAAGATCAGAGAGAAAGCGGAGAGGACACCGAAACCGATACAGAACCACCGGTCAATACCTATCATATAGAAGATGACGAACAGCAGGAAAATGGCCAGCAAGCCCCCGACAAAGAAGTACAGGTATTGTGCCTGCAAGCCGTTGAATTCCACGTTGCGGCCGATTCCCTTGTTGATATTGTATTCCATAGTCTGCTATATTACAGGAAGAAGGAACGAAGGACTGTCGCCGCGACGATGAGGAAGACGCAGGCTCCAAACCAGCTCCCGGCGGTTTTACCTGTGTCGGGGTCGCCGCTGCTGTCGAGTAGGTCAGCTCCCTTGCGGGAGCTTTCCCCTCTAAGAACCGTACGTGCGAGTTTCCCCGCATACGGCTCAAGCAACATGACCGTTATCGGTTTTGATGCCGATAAAGCCATCTCATTTACAACTTTCATGCTCATAAATCTACTTTTTAATTATACGTTTGCAACTGGTATGTACAAGTGTCCTCACTTTTCGTCCATCGACAATTTGCTCGGTGATGCTCCAAGGTCGTTCACGGTCTATACGTTCTCCACAAATCGGGCATACTTTATTCTGTCGTTTCCAAATGTTTATTAGTGATTGCCTGCCTTTCAGCGTTTGCTTCATATGGTAGGTCTCACGCCATTCGTAATAAGACTTGTCCGCTGGGTCATAAGGATTTGCATAGTGCCGAACCTTGACGAACTTTTCATGGTGGATTGCAGAAAGGTATGTTAATTCCAGATAATCAATTTTATCCTTCTTTTCCATATCGGTTGTGAATCTCCATGAGCGTCCGTTGATGGTCGGAAAATACTTATTCCTTACCCAACCTTTACCCTTTCGTGCATGCCTGCGTCGTGCCCATTGCCATGTCTTTTTGAAGATTTCCCAGTCCATACGTTGGAATATTTCTCCGGAAGCTCCGTACTTATAATAATTGCCCCATCCTTTTATGATTGGATTCAACATCATAATGAGCGACTTCTGTTTTACACACTTATTGGATTCAATTACTTTTCGGATTTTATCGCAAAATCTCTTTTGCGTATCTTTTGACGGTCTTGTTAACAACGTATTATTACGGAACTTTCGGATATTGAAGCCGAGGAAGTCAAAACCTTCACCTATGTGTGTAATTTTTGTCTTTTCTTCCGACAGCGTCAGACCACGTTCTGCAAGAAATTTGCGTACAAGCGGAAGAATGACCTCTTCAATTGTCTCTCTGTCCTTTGCCGTTATAATGAAGTCGTCCGCATATCGCACAAGGTGTATTTTCGAGTATATCGTTTTATAGTTTTCCTTGTGTTTCTTTATGCACTGCTCCACTAAAGTTTGTAATCCGTCAAGTGCCATGTTCGCAAGTGTGGGAGAAATTATGCCGCCTTGTGGAGTTCCCTCCTCTGTGGGGAAAAGTTCATCGTTGAATACGTAGCCGCATTTGAGCCATTTCCGAAGCATCTCCTTATCCATAGGAATATTGTTGATGAGCCAGTCGTGGCTGATGTGGTCAAAGCATCCTTTAATGTCTCCTTCAAGAACCCATTCGGGAGCTACCGAGCGAGAAAGGACAATGTGACATTGCTCAATGGCATCATGGGTACACCGATGTTTACGGAAACCGTAAGAATGACTGTCGCCAGTAGTTTCCGCTATCGGGTCAAGTGCCATCAGATAAAGAGCCTGCATAGCACGGTCTTTCATCGTAGGTATGCCCAAGGGACGTAATTTTCCGTTCTTCTTTTCGATATTTACTCGCCTTAGCGGTTGTGGACAGTAGCCACGTCTTTTAAGACTGAGTATGGCTTTGGCTTTCGCCAGCGGTGATGACCATATTTCCTTGTCAACACCAGAAGTAGATTTACCTTTGTTAGTCGTAACCCGTTTTACTGCCAATGCTTTGGCATAAAACGAGTGGGTCAGCATCCATTGCAAGGCTTTCACCTTATTATATCTGCCTTCCCTCTGAGCCTTTACAATACGTGCTTGCAGCTTTTGGACGAAACATTCGCACTTGTTCCAGTCAATTTCTGACCAGAGTTCGTGAATGTCTATGTCTTCGGGCGCACACGCCAATTTCTTTGCGTTCATTTGCTTTCCTTTCTTTAAAAGTTCTGTAAACTATCTTGTAAAGAGTTACCATAAGCGGAAGTCTGCTCGTTTTCACGCCGAGTAATATTACTGGTGTCAATCCATGACATTGGTTCAACTCGTATCCTTTCCATTACAAAAAGGCTTTCGCTTTTTCCGCTATCCTATACCCGCATCCCATGTAGGCTTACCTTACGGCTTGCTTACCCATTCAAAAATGGGAGAAATACGGGCTTACCGTGTTTTACATCAGTGACAAATAAGCGGGTTAGGTCCTGTCTATTCCACCGGCAGTGCTAATATCCGTGTATCCCCAAAATTCAAGAGGACAACCGACTGCCAACCTTTTGGTCTCAAGCCTTTCAACATCTTTGGCTTGTTGTACTTTACGATGTTTATCGGACAGTTCATTTTCGTTGACCATACCGCTAAGCCAAGCTCCTCGTGCTGAATGATGTTATCAGCCGTTGACATCCCCTCACGGTTCAGTCTCCTCCTTTCGGAAAGGCTACCTTGTCGGGACAGCTTCATACAAAAGAATTACTCCTGATGCATGTGTCCGTAGGCTACTCCAGACGGAACTGGAGGTGTAATCTAAATGTTACACAATCACTGATGCAACTTCACGTCGCACGAACTTCGAATATACCTTAATGGCACCTATCAGCCCCACAATAGCCCCTGCCGCATATATCAACTTGGTGGCGGGGTCAAAATAACCGGTAAGCATGGATGTAGCCTTTGTTATACCGGCACTTCCGTCCCCTTCGGCATAGGCACCCAAGGTGGAAACAGCTATTCATGCGATAAGCGCAACCGTCTTTTTAAAATGTCTTTTCATATGCAATCTAATTTTTTAGTGTGAATAAAAATCTTGTTTCAAACAATCCGCAGGAAGTTGCCCTCCTGCGGATTTGTCTCTTGCAACCACGATGTCTTTTTAGAATCAACCTGAGTCATAGTAACCAATCATAGGTACCTCCGTTTTTAAGGGGTTAATCACTCTTTTAATGTTCGCTCCGGTAAAGGGAAAGGATCAACCGGAATCATAGAAGCCTCTCATATCTCTATATCTTCTTTTCTAACAGGTTATACACTACGTCTCAAGAACTCGTCCTGCCCGGATCAACCGGAGTCAAAGAAATCTTTCATGCTTTTTCGTCTTTTTAGGTTATACATTCTGTTTTAAAACTCGCTGCACCCGGATCAACCGGAATCATAATACTGTCTCATATTCCTTACTTGTTCTATTTATTCGGGCACATGCTCCCTAATATCAAATTCCCGGAGAATGTCGTCCCTATTCTTTCCTGTCAATAAATGGGGCTCGCCCCGGTCCACATACAAGCGCATATAGCGTTTCAGTTTATCGCTGCTTCCCAGGACGCTCGCCTGCAGTACCCTTTCCATGTTCGTGCCTTCCAGCTTTTGGAAAGTCTGCCGGGCCTGTTCCTGTTCCGCTTCCGTAAGTTCGTCCGATGCCATTGCTTTCTCAATCATATCCATATCGTCAAAGGTGACACCGGTTGCCCGGTGGGGATTGCTCCGCTGTACGTATCCTGTAATCTCGTAGCGTTCGGGAATCTCCTCTTTTTCTTCACCGGAAGAAGGAGAGGCCTCCCGCATATAATCAATTTCAGGATAATTCAGTTTTTGAAAAGGAGCCGGGACTTCCGGGAATTTCGTATTCTTATCAAGGGGTTCGCGCACTCGGAGAACCGGCTCTGTTTTCTTTTCGGGAGTAAAGGTATCACTCTTTTCTATGCCTGATTCAGGCTGTCCGCTATTGTCATCTATTGTCAGTGATTGTCGTATTTGGTATCGGCTTTTGCCTATTATTTCCGTCTCGGATGAGGAAGCTGCCGGATGGATGGTGACAGGCGTAGCCCGACGTTCCTTCCTGTCCTTTCTGCCTCTCCATGTGAAAATGCTGCCTGTATGCACATACTTTTCAATACTCAGGTAAGAGGCATAAATGAACAGGATAATAAAAAGGTATTCCATGTCCTTATGATTTTAGTGATTGGTAATACTTCTCCAGCACGGCATTTATCAATCCGCCGTTCTCTTCGAAATGATGTGCCAGCACCTGGTTTACAAAACCGGCTACGGTCACTTCGCCACGTCCTACCGCCCATACCAGGGACGAGATGCGGCGATGCAGGCCGGCATCGATATGCAATGATTTACGGGATTTGGTTCTGACCGTATTCAGGAAGGACGCCCTGTAAGCGTCGATTTCCCCGGTGGTAAAGACCGGAGCTTCGCTACTCCCGGCAATCTCCTCTACCGTATCCTCCGGCTTCGGGGATGCACTCGTTGCAGGGGAGTCCGGTCGTATCGTCCCTTTCCTGGCGACAATATCCAATATGGCCTTCTCGTCAATGCTCCGGGGGTCAAATCTCTTTTTTCCGCTGTCCATAATTCCCCTTATTATAAGGTATGGGTGGTATCCAGATGTGTTACGGCACATAACTCATCTATCAGTTCACAGAGGCCCGAACCTTTTATCTGGCGGTTGTCGGGAGGGAACAGTGTGGAACGGAAGATACTGTTCTTCAGGGAGCTCAGCTCCTTGTTATAGCGTTTGGTATCCGGTATCCGTGACTCCAGCAGGCGTAACTCCGCTTTTTGTATGACGCGGTTCCAGGACTCGTAGCTTTCTGTCCGTTCACGCTTGTCGACCATGTTCCAGAAAAGATAGATGCCTTTCAGGTTACAGTTGTGCCTGGCAATCAGTTCTTCCTCCACCACCTCGGCAAACTGGAGGGAACTCTGCATGACGACATTATCTGCCTTTAGGGGGATGAAAATGTAATCTATTGCGGAAATGGTATGGACAACCCCTTCGCTGCGGAGGGTTCCCGGAAGGTCGAACAGTACGACATCAAAGACGGCATCCTGCTCTTCGATGTAGCGGTACAGGTCTTCTATAGCTTTCTCCGGATTGCTTTTGATTACCGGATAGGAACGTTTCCGGATTTGTTCATGCTGCCGGTAGAGGGCCACTTTGAGAAAATCACTTTCCTGCACGCTTTCTATGTCCCGGTCACGCATCCGGGAGATGCTGTGCTGGGGGGAGTCGCAATCCACGACACCCACCTTCAGACCTTTCTGGTAGTGAAGGATACTAGCCACCAGAACTGTGAAGGCAGACTTTCCGACTCCTCCTTTCTGGCTGGCAAAGGCAATTAATAACGGTTCTTTTTTCATACGCTTTCTTTATATAATCAGATAAAAATATAATGCTGTAAAACTGTAATGCTTATAATTGTATATCGTTCTACACTGCAAAAGAAAGGAATGCCGGGAAAAGATGAAATACCCTGTCACGGATAGTCATGGATAGTCAGGAATTGACAGGAGGAAATGCCGTCAGGCAGACAGGAAAGGTTGCAATGAAAAAAGAAAAATCCCTGCCTCATCTTTGAAGCAGGGACTAATAATAAAGGAGCGATACCGGTTACCGGACATAACCGGCGGCTTGCAAGTCCGTCAGGAAATGTTCAGGGGTATCGGTGGCAACTGACACGCCATGCAGCTCCCCGTAACGCCGGGCAAAGTTCTCCATATACTCCTGATCCGTGCAATCATAGTCGAACCGGCTCCCCTCACGGAGCAGCCGGACGAACTCTTCCGGGCTGGAGGCGGTTATCTGACCGCCATCCAGCAAATGATAAGTCTGTATCATACCGCTAACTTTTTAGTTCTAAGTTTAAAAAATAATTTCTGTTTCCCGTCCAGGAAGGGTAACCCCTCCAGTGTCATCCGGCTGGGAAGGCTGGATCTTTTCGCAAAGGTAATCAATCCGTTCAAGAACCGGATCCAATTCTCCATCTTTGTGAAATTAGTCGTACCGGAATGCTGGCGGAACTCAACGGTCCGGTGCCTGGAATAAGCCTCAAAATTGACCTTGTGGTACCGGTCATTATTAAAGACCTCCCGCAGGCCGTCTATCGTCCTTACCGATTTGATTCTCTCGTCGGAAACACCGGAGAGGGTTTTGCAGTAGGTATTGTTCCGGCGTGTCCTTGGCATAAAGGCATCAATCAGGTGTTCGAGATGCTTGTAGGTCAAAGCCAGATTCTTCCAGGTGTCCAGATTGAAACTAGCCGCATCCATATGGACATGGAACCCGCAACTGTCATTCACTTTTGCATTACAGATGTCAAGCACCCAGCATACCGTTTCCAGCTCTTTCAGGCCATTCTCACCCACCAGTATCGGGCTGACCAGCTCGAAAGTATTATTTCCCTGCAGGCTGCTGTCCGTCACCAGCTTCCAATGATCCCTGGTCGTGTGATTATAACCCTCAACGGCAACATGGATGCCGGCCTCCCTCAATTCGCGTGCCAGTCTTTCCATATTACAGTTATAGGCTTCAATCTCAATACCGAACTTGTGGGTGAAGGTGTAATCCATCAGGGTGGTTGCTGCCCTGTTCAGCAAGACTCCACCTTCTCTTTCAAGCATTTTCTTCTCAACATTATATACAAAACCATAGTTGCCGCGTGTCACCAAATCGGCAATTTCCCTGCGCGTCAGGCCCAGACGGAGCAGCTGCTCAATCTTGCTCGTCTTGGTGGTACTCTGTTCTAAGATATTTCTAACTTGTTCGTTCATAGCTTTTTATCCTTTATTATTATACCACTAAGGTAGCATAATAAACCCACATATCATAGTATTAGAATCCTTATTGTCAGACTGTTAGCTTAGTTTAGCTAAGGCTAAATACCCTTATTTTATGTATCCGATTATAACATTGCAGCAATCTACAAGGACAGCAATACAGCAATCTACAGTTCAGGGAACCTGTCTTTTTTCTCATCGTTTCCCCGGTTAGGGAGATTAGATAATTATGCTTATTTTTGTGCTGCGAAAACTTAACCGATAACGAATAGATTATGATGAAATACCTGATTGTGTCCGACATACATGGCTCGTTACCGGCACTGGAACAAGTGCTGGCATTTTATCGGGAGCAACAATGCGGAATGCTTTGTATTTTGGGAGATATCCTGAATTATGGTCCCCGGAACGGGATACCTCAAGGACTTGACCCGAAAGGGATCGCAGAACGTCTCAATGCGATGGCCGGTGAGATTGTCGCCATCCGTGGAAACTGTGATTCGGAGGTGGACCAGATGCTGCTGGACTTTCCCATCCTGTCCGATTACACCCTGTTGGTGGATAATGGAAAACGTTTCTTTCTCACCCACGGACATATCTACAATGAGGACAGACTGCCGAAGGGAAGGTTCGATTGTCTTTTTTATGGTCACACCCACCGGTGGAAACTTGAACGGAAAGAGCATACAGTGGTCTGCAATACCGGCTCCATCACTTTCCCGAAGGATGGGAACATGCCTACATTCGCTATTTACTGTGACGGTACGGTATCCGTTCATCGGCTGGACGGCAGCAGGCTCAAGGAACTTTCTCTCTGATGGGGAATGTATAATAATAGCCTTTTATAATTGTAGCTTTTTATAAATGTAGTCTTTTATAATTGTTTACCCATTATCTGAATATCCAAATATCAGAATATAGCAATATTCAAATACCCAATTATCCCAATATCCAAAACGCCAATTATTCAGTTGTCACTGTGTAACATTCCAAGAGACTACAGATATAATAGTATTCGGATTATCCGATTATCAAAAAATTCAGTTCTCTGAATATTCAATTATCACGAAAAAGAAGCTATCTGATGTGTCGGATAATCGTAGAATGCTCTACTATTACAGGAAGCACAGCCTATTCCGCCTCCGGAATATTGGTAAAAAACGCCAACTTTCCTGAAGAAGCAGACCGAAATCGGAAGAGGTTGCCATCGGGAGGGAGGCACCAGTCGGGGCAATCTACAGTTCTACTTAAAAACGTTGTCCCCGTAGAGGGGACAGCAAGTTGTGTTTTCGTTTAACGAAAACCGGACGGTTTAACGGCATATTCCGCCGCCAAACCGTTCCTCAGAATATAGCTCCAGAGTCGCAAATTCAGCCAGAAAGAAACTGCATGTTGCAAGAGTTATTTATTGATATCTTCCTTTAAAGACTTGATTCTTTTATTATTAATCATTCTTCCCGGCTTGATTGAACTAAAAATAAAAAATAACTGTTACCCCAATTCCAATTGCAATGAATTTGGTTTTGGCATTTATCATCTTTAGTAGCTGTAATACATCCTTCTAAACTCTTCCCCTTGGTCTTGTTGGTCTGGTAACATGTTTGGATGGTCCCTACCAGAACTTATAGTTAAAGTAAAAACGGAATTGTTTTTTGTAATATCCCTTACAAAAAATAGGAAGTCCCAAATTAGATTCTGAATAATTAATTTTAAAGGCATTCTTTATGTCATCTAAAGAATTAAAAAATAGATTGCCATCTCCTTTTGTATCATCAGAAATAAGATATAATGTGATAATTGATTTTTGTAATATTTCTGTGTCTTTAGGGGAAAAACTTTGAAGACTTGACTATATCCTGTATTTTACAGGAAAGTATAAATTTGGACTGTGAACTAGAAATAAATTAGGGGATCTTTTTATTGGGGAGAACGTATGAACTGGTATATATTGGTATTGATAATTGACGTACCAGCTGTGCATCTGTCCATTTTCTATCTCGGTAGCGATATACAAGGTTGGAAGATGAATACAGAAGGGGTTGCACAAATGAGAAGAATTTAGTGGCTATACTGTTTTCGCTGTGCTGTATGCTGGCGGGAAGGATACTCCTTTTGGGAAAGTAGAAAGATAAAAGGCAGTCGGGCACTAGAGATAAAAAGTGAGAGGAGCTCCATAGAACGGAAGCTCTCCTCTTTTATTTTTTTATTTTGTACTAAGTTATAAGATTCCGGCTTGTCACAAGCAAGAATAATATAAGCAGATTCCTGTTTCACAACAGATATCTATGCCGCAAAGATACATGAAATATATATTAACACAATGATTTAACGGGTTTTGTTGGGGAAGCTGTCTGTGACGGGGGAATGGACGCTAAGGTGCTTGACATACTGGAGAACTGCTTCGAGTGGAACAGGGACAGGAAACTGATACGGAAAATAAGGAAAGAGGTGGAGGACTTCGAGCGTTGGACGGAAATGAAGGTGGCAGAAATGCTGCGTGCCAAGAGGCAGCAAAAATAAATCTCATTTATATCATATTATGCAATATACAAAGCTGATAAAATATTCAAAAAAAAATATTTTATCAGCTTTCAAATAATGAATTACTACATAACCTACATTAAGAAGTGCATTAGTATATAGAAAGTAGTGAATATACACTAGTTACGATAAGCCGAGTTTTTTTTACTAAAGATGGTGGCGAAGATTCTTGTTTCATTACTTCTCTGTCATCGAAATATGAAGTTAAAAACATAATTGTCAAAATCAACAAACGTGTATACTGTTTTATAATTAATATAATTAAGGTTAATACTGAATACGTTAAAAGTCAAAAGTGCCATGTTTATAAGAGGACCGGGAAGGTTTATAATAATCCTCACCCGGGGTCTGGGGTTGTATAAAATCTTGTCTGAATATTTCTGTAGGATTATCTGTAATTAAATCTGCATCATGGGTATATATGTTAAAATAGCACTCTGGATCTGTTTTTTGGTTATATGGTCCTTCTCCCACAAAAGAAAATTTGTAAAAACCAATTTTTTCTCCGTCTTTTCTGACTGTAAGGAACCAGACATTACCACTACTTATCGTTTTAAATCTCAATCCGTTTAATGATGAATAAGTTTCCTCTATAAACTGGCCATTCAAATATGTCTGTTTTTTACAAGTAAAAGGTGACTCAAATCTACCACCTTCAGCTGGTAGAATAAAAGGATTCTGTTCCGAATGGATTTTATACACAAATGTCAACTTTCCTTTATCTATAATTAGTGGAATTTTTTCTACTTTTATGCCATTAATAGTAGAGTAAGAAATCTGTAAATCAGCATTCAAAATTTTATCTTCTTTATTAATATTTGAGGTTATATTTAATACTACCTGATCGCCCTCCACTTTTGTTTCTATATCAGAAAAAAGAGTTTTATCAAATTCTACCGAAACATCCCTGGGAATAATCGGAACCTCTGAACTTAAAACATCATCTATTAATGTTTTTTTTATAATCGTAATCGTAATAATACGTTTCTCTCCAAGACAGCTAAACGGTTTGGATGCGTCCTTACTTGTTAATACTTGATACTCTGTTTTTCTATTGTTTTCCTCTTTTTGACAGGATAACAATGCTAAAGAAATAAACAAAAGAATAAATACCTTTCTCATATTAATGCAAATTAGTTACTATAAATAAAAGTAATATTTAATATTGTTGAAACCTCAACATCTGATACAAACTCTTTTGCGGAATCAACAAATTCATTTTTACTATTATAAGATAATTGAACAACAAGTATTTTGTTTTGAGAGCTTTATTTTGACCATTATCTTTTTTATCTTATTGGTATGATTATAAAACATATACTACAATTCTGGAAGAAGAATTGAATGTCCTTATAATGCAAAAGCTTTTTTACTAGATAAAATCAATAATATCATATTGTAAATATAAGGCTAAATCTGTATTTTACAGTTATAAAAAAAAACTTTAAATCTAACAAATAAATTTATATATGTATTATAATCAAATTCTTAAGATTAAAGTATCCGGAATTATCTAACATAAAACTAACATTTATATTTTAAAATAGAATCAGCTCACAAGCTATTTCTAGCTAAGCATTTCCGGTACCGTGAATGATGATTTCGGTCTGGTTACCGGTGCGTCAGTCTTCGTAAAAGGTACAAGCAACGGTTGTATCACCGACTGCATTAGCCAATGTATCTTCCGAAGAAACCTTGGTCATTTCATTCATTGGTTATCAAACACAAGAAGTTCCGGTAAACAATTAGCGGAAGTTTTTCATCAACTTAAGAGAGGGCTCACAACAACTGCAAGAAGTAGTGGTAATGGCAATGGGTTATGGTGATGTCCGCTGCAAACACCTAACAGGTTCTATCGTTAAAGCAGACATCAAGTTATTTGGGGATATTCCTAAAAAAATAAAATGTAAGAGGGTGCACTTCATCTTGAACAAGTATATGACATGCTCGATAAAGCATTTGATAAGTGTGATAACCTTGACGGACTCGTACTTCATTCTGATCAAGGTTAGCAATACCAACACTTCGGATATCGGAAAAGGCTTGAAGAGCATCATATAATTCAAAGTATGTCGAGAAAGGGAAACTGTCTGGACAACTCTATGATGGAGAATTTTTTCAGAATTATGAAATCTGAACTTCTATACGCTGAAAAGTTCGAGTCTCCGGAAGACTTCACAAAGGCTTTGGAAGGATATATAGATTATTATAATAATAAAAGAATTAAGTCCCGGTTAAAAGGAAAGAGTCCAGTACAATACCGAACTCTTTCTATAACTGGATAGTGTTTAACCAGTCCAAATTTTTGGGGTCACTTCATCAGTCGGACACCCTCTTTATTTTTGGAAGGAGGCTATCCCGAACTCGCGTTATAAGTTTAGTTGCCGAACCACTCTATAGCCATGGGATTTCCTATGGTGGTTATCATAGGAATAGGATTAATCTTATCTGTCTGAGGATTGAGATAATAGATGCCTTTTGTTGTCGTTGAAGCATTGGCGATTGCCAAACCGTCTTTATATTTAGACACTAACACGCCATAGCCATTGGACAAATCCAATCCTTCTATTTTCTTCATCTTCTGATTGTATAAATCAAAGACTACAGCTCGGCTCGCTATAGCGCCATGTCCCGTTTCTCCTGGTTTGTAATAACCGGGAATATCAATGTATCCGTAGGCTTTGCCATTGGCTGCATAACAAATTGAAGCGGCAAAACCAGCTACTTTCTCTTCTCCTTCGATAGAAGCTCCGGTTATCGTCCAATGGTATGTTGGATCAAAGTCTGTTTCTCCTTTCTTAATCCGAAGTATGCCGGCCTTATGACCTGCCACCATTCCGAAGTTCCCGAGACAAGAAATGTATATATCGCCTTTTTCATCCATGAATAAAGACTTGGGGTCGATCGGACGTGTGGCTTGAGAAAAACCACTGGTTTTCTCTGAAATCATCTTGACCAACTTGTCCGTCTTGGTGTCAATGACGGCTACATCTGCTTGTTTGTAATTCTCAGGGCTTGTCCAACCTCCCACCATCTGGCTTAGACCAGCAAACACATATCCGTCACGCTCAATCATGATTCCGATGTCCGGATTATTATCTTGAATACCCAAAGAGGTCAGGTTGATCTCTCCTGTCTTCTGCATCGTTTCGGGATTAAATATGTAAATCAGTCCTAGTCCGGCAAGCGATAGATAGGCTTTTGTGGAAGATAGTTTGACAAGATTGTTGGCACTGTTATTGGCAGGCAATTGCAAGCTTCCCTCTCTTTGTAAAATTCCATTCGTGCGACGGTATTTAATCAGTTCGTTTTTGTCCATTGTCAAATGATAGCTTGGGAAGACATAGACTTCCTGACCTATTATCATAGGATAAGAACTGCCAAAGGGAACATTTATACCATTGTTGTTATTGGTAGCCATCGTCTTGCCTAATACAGGCTCATCAATGAGTTGCATATAAACCGTTCCATCCATACCTGTTGCATTGGGTAGGGCTGTTGTTAGGAGAATCTTTCCCGAACCTCCTGCAATAGGATTGTCCGGATCATTCTTGTCACATGAGTTAAGGCACAATGCAGCGAATATCGCTGCTACAAAAAATACATTCTTTTTCATTTCTTTTTTTGTTTAATGATTGTTAATTTGTTACTTAAATACGTATCTGAATCTGATAGTGAAGCTACGTCCGGGTAAAGGACGGTTAAACTCGCTGATCATTTTTGTATCGGTCAGGTTGTTTATTTTTCCCATAATGAAGTAGCGCCCATTGCCAAAGCTTTGCTCAAAGCCTATATTGCACGAGAGGGCTCGAGGTATGCGATGCTGCTGGAATTGGCTTTGTTCGAAGTCGTACAGATATTCTTCCACAAATGAAGCATCGGTGAATATGCGCGTATTCATCCCGCTGCCTCCGAACAGATTTTCTTTGTGAAACTCCAATCCTGCGTTTGCCATCAGATAGGGTATATTGGGCATACGGCTACCTTTGGTAGGGTTGGCAACAGTTGTATTTTGTTCATACTTACGCACATCTCGCAGATCTTGGTAAGTGGCGTTCACATAGCCATAGAGCCACCGTGTCATGTCGGCTTTCACCTCTGCTTCCATACCAAGAGTCCGCATCTCGCCGAAGTTCTGATACTGCGACTGCAAGAATCCGCCCGTAAAGCGAATCATGTCTTTGAGATGCATATAGTATCCGTTCAGTTCAATCTGTAAGTTAGAGGAGGCTTTTCCAGTTAAATCGAATAACATTCCTATGTTGACACTTATATTGCGTTCGGGAGTGAGATTGCCGGCAGGAGCTATCACGTATCCATCACCCAACAGTTCCTCTTCCGATGGAAGCCTTACATCATATCCGAACGAAGCTTTTGCCATCAGACTGGGTGTGATGCGGTAGCGAAGTGCATTGCTGATGCCGAAATCATTCTTGTGTGTGTCTATATCCTCTGCTGTCTTTACCAGGACACTTGCCATCCGCGTTTTCATCGAGTAGTAGTAATACTTGACGTTGAAAGAGTTAAGGAACTTATCGTTCGAGGTGCGATAGTCGTAATTCAAGCCTGCCGCCCAACTGAACATATTGCTTGGAAAGTCGGTACGATAACCTATGACCTTGTCCTTCATCCCATCACGAGGGTTGGCATGAGCGTATTTCAGCAAAGAGTTGAAGTTTACCGAATGGTTCTCATTGACAAGATAGTTGAGATTCAATTTGTGCTGCAATTGATGCTTTTCATTCGTCAATAATGAAGCCCATTTGCCGATTTCGCCGCCGAATTCGGAAACTGCCGGATAATGCGTTCCATCCCAATGTGTGCGGTGCGAGGCGGTATCGGCAAAATGATAGTCGGTATAGATATACCCCAGCTGCCAGTCCAAGTCCAGGCCGTCTAAGAGGAAGTTTTCTTTCTCCATCTTATTGGCGAAAATAAAGGCGTTGGAATGGCTGTGTGCATGCCGGATGTTCGATTCTATCCCCTGTATATCTTTGTAAGTATGTATGAAAACGGGTTCAAACTCCACCAAGTCAAACCACCACTTCCGTGCCTTAAAGCTACCGCCGATGACTGTTTTTTTAAACTTGTCGTGATCGCGGGTTATAGTAAGCCCCTCTTGAAAAGGAGACTTCATCTTGTAGTCGTTGTCGGCATAGGTATAAAAACCTCCCAGCCCGAACTCGATTCCTTTTGGGGCAATGTTCATCTTGCTCACAACGGATGCATTGTGCGTATTGAAACTGCCGTAAGAATAGTTCACGTCCAAATATTTAGGCGGATACTCTTTGATGACAATATTGACCGCACCACCTACGGCAGAACCTCCGAACTTGGCAGGGACAACTCCTTTGTATATCTCGATGCGGTCGATCATTTCGACCGGAATATCATTGATGTCGATAAAATCGGAATTGTCGTTCATCGGATTCCCGTCAATGAAAAGCCCGATGCGTTTGCCTTCCAGTCCGCGCACCGATATGCGAGAGGTACTGCCCGTTCCACCCGTGGCACGCACGGTGATTCCGGCAGTTTTTGCCAGAATGTCTTGTACATTGTTAACCGTTCCTTGTATCTGGTTCATGCTGATAACGGATATGGGCATGGCCTGCTCCCGTAACTTACGGGCTTCGCTCTTACCCATCACTACCACCTCGTCCAACGATTTTGCTTCGGCTTTCAGGCGGATGATGATTTTTTTCCCTCTCTCTTTACCCACCGTGAGCTTGCGGGTTTGCGTGTGGTAGCCTATAAACCTTACAGTAAGCGTATAAGTGGCTGCGGGAACATCGGAAAGTAAGAACTCGCCATGCCCGTCTGTCACAATGCCCTTTTTCAGCTCTTCGATGAAGATGGTTGCGCCGGGCAGTGGTTCTTCGCCTGCATTGTCGATGACCACGCCTGCAATCCGTCCTCCACCTGTTTGGGCGGACACGCTGATACCTGTGAGCATCAGCGTGAAAAAGAAAAATAATACTTGCTGCTTCATTGTTTCTTGTTATGAATATTAAAGAGCAGAATCGGGTGCTTCGGGCAAATCTCCGGGATTCGGACTCGGTTTAGCCGATCCGGCCTCGCTTTCACGTATCACCACATGCTGTACGTTTTTTGCCTGATTGCGCATTTCGAGTTTGGGAAAAAACTGAATGCGTGGTGTTTTGAGAGTTTCGGCGGTAACGGTTTTTTCCGTTTCCACGCGTTTCCCGTTGGATACAACCTTAAATGACCCGAGGTTGGCCAGGTCAACGGTTCTGCCGCTGAGCATCTCTTCACGTACGATTTTCGCCAAGGCGGTGATGGCTGACCGCACGTCGGCACGGCTCAGGGCTGTGGCATTGACAATCCGATCCTCTAGCTGCTTGGTGGTAATCTTGTCTTGTGCAATGGGAGAGGCGTAATACATGGTTTTGCCCTTGTGTTTACCGATGCGCATCTCTTCTTTTTTTACGTTGTATAGTAACATGACTTTTGATGTTTTTGATGGTTATACTTTGAATAATTTTGCTGTTCTACTTAAACAGCTTCAGTAAACGGCTTTGATCGCTCCATTGGAACGTCTTTCACCGTTTAACTTAAACGATTCCGATTGCTTAAGTCCGCATTCTCTTTAACTGCTGTCGTATGTCTTCTTCATAATCTTTTCAAATTTTGTTTATGGTTATTAAAATGGTGTGGATCTCAAAAGCAGTATTTAGCCTTTGCCCATACTTCCGAATTGTGCTTATACGGGCCGAACATACCCTCGCTTCCTCCGAACCAGTCGTAGCCTGCCAAGAGGTGGATGTGGTCGTTCAGGGCATAGTCAGCCGTGAAACGGCTGAACCAGCCCTTGTGGTTGAGGTCGAAATAGGTGAAGTCGGAAAGCTGTAAGTTGCTGTCCAGTAACTTCTTCGACACGCAGAGCGTAAGGAGCGAATTATGGCGGGGCTGTGCGACGTAGCTTTCGTACTTGAAAATACTCTCGGAAGAGAACTGAGCCATCACTGTCCATTCATGAGGGGCATACCAGTCGGCCCCCACCAACCAATTGATGGTGTTGAATCCTTTTTGAGGGGTGGAGGCGGCTTGCTGTATGTAGCTGAAATGCTTCCCGAGGTTGAAGGCCGCTTCGCCGCGCAGCACGAACTGTCCCAAGGGCTTTGAGACATCGCCTCCGACGAATCCCATGCGGTAGTATCGGGGCGAAACCGTAAGTTGGGAGCCCGATGGTTTGTACTCGATGACGGGCATCTTGTTCCACGTATGCAGCGCGGCAAGCGAGAAGTCTACCCCCGGCAGGGCGAAAGAGAGCCTGCCCCCGTATTCTACGTTGGAGAGGCGTAGCTCGGGGCGGCTTCCCTCCGCGTCCCAGACAAGGGACCGGGGTGTTTCTTTAGGCAACACGCTCCACGGATTGGCGGCATCGGTGGGCAGCTTGTATCCTTCGAAAGTGGGAACGGCAAGCAGTTCGAGCTTTATCTTGTCGTTGAAGACGAAGAACCGCAGGACATTGACGGGCATGCGGATGTCGTCGTAGTCTTGCGCCAAGAACTCGGTCATATCCATGGGTGAGACGAGGTCGGTGATACGTACGCCGTCGGCCGCACCCCAGATGACAAGTTGTCGCCCGAGACGAAAGCCCCAGTGCTCCTGCCGATGGTCAAGGTATGCTTCCCGCAGTTCAAAGCCGGTGCGCTCTTTCAGCAAGGCGTTGTAGGTAGCGTTGAACGAGACGAAGAGCGAAGAGCCTGCGAAGTTTTTGCCGACCTCGCCCCTGAGTCGGGTACGGGAAGACATCCAATCGTTCGGCTTTTCGGAGCGGAAGGCGTGGTAGGTGTCGACAAGGCCTTTGAGCTGCCACGACGATTCGCCCGCTCCTTGTCCCCAAACTCCATGCACGGGGCAAAACAGAAAGACCGAGAGGCAAAGCCCCGCGGAAAGACGATTGAACGCTTTCATCAGAACCTGCCTTTCTCTAACGTGGTCACGTTAAACTTGCTCTCCTCCATGGGAATGTTGTACGTCGGATTCTTGATTTCGAGAACCGTCTGATGCTCGGTTTGCACGTTGGTCATGTGCATCTTCCGGGCTACCCAGAAGCCCTCTACCTTGGCAATATCCGACATCTCGAGACGACGGTGCAGCTTGCCCATCTTGTCGTAATATTCCACCCTGACAGGTATCAGACAGTCCTGACGTATCAGGGCCGTTTTCCTGGAGTAAATATCACGCTTGTCCTTAGGCAAGGATTCCAGTTTCCAGCACTTCTGTCCGTCGACGGTTTCTTCGCCCAGGAGCGTGTGCGTATCCTCGTCCACGTTGCGGCTGCCCATGTCGTCGTAGGTAAAGTCGCTACCCATAAAGTAGTCTTGCTTGGCAGACGAACCGCTGATACGGCGCGTTTTCTTTATGGCGGGCAGATAGAGCCATTTGTCATCGTCCTTGTTTAGCTCATCATAATCCCACGTCAAGAAGCCCGTCCCTTTACATCGCCGGGATATTGGAAGAACATGATGCTCTTGCGGTCTTTCTTTTCTTTGCCCACATCGATGGAGTAGGAAATGAGCTTGCGTTCGCGCACCGCTCCGCGTTTGTTGATTAACGTCATAACCATTTCAGACCGACGGGTATCGCCGTCGGGACGGTCTTTTACCTTTTGGGCAATCTCTCTGCCCGTTTGTGCGCATGTTGTGGCAGCGAACCCCACCACAAGCATGGCTACTACTGCGATTGATCTCTTCATTTGTCCTTTTTCTTTATAATTGATTCTGATTGATTCGATTTATATTCCGGTCTCCTTCTGCCGTGCTACCATGCGGGCAAATTCGCCGTTTCGGGCAAGCAGTTCGTCGGGTGCTCCTTGTTCTGCGACGGTTCCGTCTTTCAGCACCACGATATGATGAGCGTTGGCAACGGTGCGCATACGGTGTGCGATGATGACGACGGTCTTGTTCTTGATCAACTCCGATATACCGGCCTGTATCAACGTTTCGTTCTCTACGTCCAGACTTGCCGTTGCTTCGTCCAAGAGGATGACAGGAGCATCTTTGAGAAGCGCACGGGCAATGGATATGCGTTGGCGTTCGCCTCCCGATAGCGATTCTCCGTTTTCGCCTATCAAGGTGTCGTAACCGTTGGGCAGCCGGGCGATGAACTCATCGCAACGGGCAAGACGTGCTACCGCTTTCACCTCTTCCTCGGTAGCGTCTTTCTTCCCGATTTTGATGTTGTCCATGACGGAAGCGTTGAAAAGCAACACGTCCTGAAAGACTACGGCATAGTTTTTCAAGAGCATTTCGGGATCTATTTTTGAGATGTCCCGTCCGCCAAGTGTGATCTTTCCGCCATGAATATCCCAAAAGCGGGCAGCTAATTTTGCCGAAGTGCTTTTGCCTCCCCCCGAAGGTCCCACAAGTGCCGTTACTTTGCCTTGCTTGGCAGTGAAAGAGACGTTGCGCAGCACCTGCTTGCTTGTCTCGTAAGCAAAATCGACCTTGTCAAAACAGATGTCGTAACCCTCTACCGTGCAATCCTCATCGCCTTGCTGTGCGGGCATGTCGTTCATCTCACGTATGCGGTCGATACGCACATCGAGTAGTATCAGTGTCGCCATATGGTTGAACACGTCCATGATGGGGTTGTAGATGCTGGCTACAACGAGCAGGAAGACCAAGTAAGTGAACATGTCGATGCTGCCCAAACCAAGTAAATAAGCTCCCGCAATGATAACGCTTGCCAAACCAAGTTTCAGGATAGACTGTGCACTGCCCACAAGCCCCGCTCCGAGAAATTCGCCTCGCTGCAGAGTGGCTTCATATATCTCGAGCTGTTTGTCTAAACGGTCGCAATAGGCTGCCTCTCCGTTGTACGATTTAATCTCCTGCGCCGCTTCAAGCCCTTCCTGTATCTGCTCGGTCGTATCACGCCTTACGTGATAGTACTCCTTATTAGCTTTATCCATAAGCCTTTTTCCTAAGAAGATGACCGTTGTCGCTACCGGTACGACCCCAAAGAGAGCAAGGGCCAGTTGCCAGTTGTAGAAGAACATCCCGGTGGCAATCAAGATAATGCTGATGACAGAGGCGAAGAGTTGTGGAACTGTGTGAGAGAAGAGGGTTTCCAACATGTTACAATCCTCCATCATCGTAGCGGTGAGATCCGAAAGATTCTTTTCTCCGAAGAAAGCCAAAGGCAATTTACGCAGCTTCTCGGCAATGCCAATACGACGGTAGGCACTCTCGGTATAGATTTTCGTGTAGGTGCTCTTGTACTGTATCATCGCAATCACAAAGAGTACCGTCATAAAACAGAGAGCCGTCAGCACGTAGTACCAGAGCCCGTGCGTCGTGCTGTTCCCGGCTTGGATAACAGGGTGCAGGTAATCGGTGATGAACAGAAAGATGAAGATTACCGGCAGCATCAGTGCCAGGTTGAGAAAAAGAGAAGCTATAACCCCTTTTATAAAGGTCTTTGCCCCGTCTTCCGATAAGGTGAATCTGTATTGAAAATATTTACTAATATTCATAATGTTGTCTCCTGAGGTTTATACCGTCCATGTCACGGTTCGTTGATATTCATTCCACATGCTGTTATAGATGCCGTTTCGGGCTATCAACTCGCTGTGTGTGCCTTCTTCGGCAATCTTGCCTTGTGCTATCACCAGTATCTTGTCGGCATCCTGTACGCTAGTCAGATGATGGGCGATCATCAACACTGTCTTTCCTTTTCTCAGCTCGTGCAGGGCTTTTTGTATCAGGTGTTCGTTTTCGGGGTCGGCAAAAGCTGTTGCTTCGTCCAGGACAACAATCGGCGCATCTTTCAAGATGGCCCGGGCCAAGACAATGCGTTGCTGTTCCCCTCCCGAAAGGAATGTTCCATCTACTCCTATCTTCGTGTTCAATCCGTTGGGTAGCCGGTCGATGATCTCCCGACTTTGGGAAAGGTCTATGGCACGTTGCACGGCTTCATCACTCGCTGCCGGATTACCGTATTTGATGTTCTCCAGCAAAGAGGTCTTGAAGAGTTTTGTATTCTGGAAGACGAAAGCGATGTGGTTCATCAGGTTGTCTTTGGCAATGTTTTTCACATTTATTCCGCCAATCGTCACACTACCTGCTGATACGTCCCAAAAGCGGGGAATGAGTTGGGCAATGGTGGTCTTCCCTCCTCCCGATTGCCCCACAAGGGCAAAAGTCTTCCCTTCGGGGAGGTGGAAGCTGATACCGTCTACGGCATTTTGACCGGCATTGGGATAGGCAAACGAAACGTTCTCGAATGTCACATCGCAAGCGGTGATTTTCTCCGGATTTTCGGCTATTGGGAGTGGTTCGCTACTCGTCAGGTTTTCCACCCGGCTTATGGCTTGATCTGCCAGAAACATATCTTGTTGCAGATACATCACTTTCATCACATTGGTTGCTATCACCGGAGTAATCAGCACATACAGGAACATATCGGTGATGATGGGGGCAATGTTTTCGCTTTTGTTGCCGATAAGCAATATGACTACGGGGACAAGTAGGAAAGCAAAGCTATTGATGGCCACCGTGTAGAGTGACATCGGCTTTTGCCAACCCAGCGTGTATTTGGTAACTAAATCCCGGTAGGCGATGATGCTGTCGTAAAAACGTTTGAAAGAGAATATCGTTTGCTGGAACACTTTCACCACCGAAATACCACGTACGTATTCCACCGCTTCGCTGCTCATATGCTCTTGTGCTCCGAGGTATTCATTTTGGAACGCCTTCTGAGCAGTTGTATTCATCCGTGTCATGATGAAGACAGCCGCCGTGAGGGGGATCAGGCACGCCAGACCAAGTTGCCAGTTGAAGACGAAGATCAATATTATAACCGACAGCGGGGCTATAAAACTCCCCGCCAGGTCGGGCAAGAGATGTGCGACAAACGTGTGGGTTTCAGAAGCATTTTCATCAATAATCTTACGCATCTGTCCGCTGGTATTCCGGTCGAAGAAGCCAAGCGGCATCTGCATGATTTTTCTCATAGCCGTACGTCGCATATTGGTTTCTACCCGGAACGCCGCTAAGTGCAAAAGCATCAGCCCGGCAAAGTAAATGACAAGGCCGGCAACGGCTGTGCCTACCGCCCACCATGCATAGACGTTGATAGGGATTCCTGAGGCAACGCTGCCAGTCAATAGTAGCGAGCGTACGATAAGCCAAATGAAGATGAATGGCATAAGCGAGAGCAGACCGCTTAATCCCGACAGTGTCAGGGCTATGGGCATAAGCACCTTGCGTTTGCCCATGTAAAATTGAAGTTTCTTTAATGTATTCATATTAATTGATTGTTTCATTGGTTTCTATCTCTTTCCCGAATAACCGGAACTTTTGGAATAACACGGGTGTAACGCAGAGGTCGGCCACGAGTGCCGATACGATACCCGCTACGGAGAGCAGACCCATGTGTATAAAAGAGAGGCCTTCGGAAGTCATGTAAATAGCGAAGTTCGCACATATCACGACACTGGTCAGAATGATTGGTGTCCCGATCGTACGGAACGAGCGGAGAATGGCATCCCGATAATTACCTCGACGGTCGAACTCCAAATGCCCGTGGTTGATGAAGTGAATGGTGTCGTCGACAGCCAAACCGAGGATCATCGGCATAATGGTTGCGGTCATCATATCCAACGGGTAGCCCAGCCATCCCATCAGTCCGCCGACCACCAAAGCCGGAGTGATATTGGGTATCAAACCGATAAGCCCGATGCGTACACTGCCAAAGACCAACATCATTAGGATGCCGATAATAAGGAGAGAGATGGCAAATGAAACCATCTGCCCGCGAGCCACGTACTGCATCATCACGGTAAATTGCGGAATACTACCCACTGTAGTGACAGAAGCTTCGGGGAAGAGCCTGGCGGCATTGGCTGCAATATCGTTCAACTCTCGTTCTACCTCGCCGGAGTCAAAACTGCTGATCTCCACCATCAGGCGCAAACGTCGATAGTCGTAATCGATCCAATATTCCGCTTCGCTACCGCCTGCATTCTCGTAAAGGAGCAGCAGTTGTGCCACCTCTTCCGGATTCGTCGGAATACGATAATAAGCCGCATCTCCTTCGTGCAGGGTTTGATTCAGGTCTTTTAGGATATTCAGCACTGTAGTCGTTCGCTTGGTTAGCTTATAGCCTTCGGCCTTTTGTGCCAGAGAGTCTAAGCGTACAAGCATTGCCGGCGATTTTGTCAAGCCGTCTTCGGGCAGGTCTATCATGACGTCGTAGGTGTAGATGGATCCCAGTTCGCTTTCACCTACTTCCAGCAGATTGTTTACATAGGCTATTTTACGTCCCATGGTGCGTTCTATGTCAAAGGCGGTCTCTATCTTGGTGAATTGATAAATGAGTGCTGCGGTAAGCAGCCCTGCAATCCATAGGATCAATGTGCCATGCCGGAGTACGCTTTCTCCCAAACGCCCCAGTTGATGGTCGAGCCACCGTCCGCCGGTTTCCTGCACTTTGGGATGAGGTTTGCCGTTCTTGCCAAAACTCAACAGCACGGGCATCAGTGTAATGGCAATGAAGAAAGCCAGCATCACGCACGAGGAGGTAGCGATACCAATGAACCGCATGGGCTGCATCGGAATAGCGAGAAACGACAGCAGGGCGGCAAAGGTGGTGAGTGCACTGAACAACACAGGCCAGCCCATTTCACCCACGGTCTCTTCTACGGCTCGTCGACGTTCTCCGTGTAGAAGGAATTGCCGTTTGAAATAGGAAAAGATATGTATGTTATAGGCTATCGAGACGGCAAACGCCAACAGCATAGGTATCATCATCATACCGCTGTCTATCGTCATGCCGACATATCCCAACAGTCCATACACAATCACAATTGAGCCTGCCGCCGTGATAAGTGGAACGACAACGCCCCGTAGGGAGCGTGTTATGAGTAACAAAATAAGAATGGAAACGAGTGCGGCAATGCCCATCACACGGGGCATCTCTTTGCCAATCCATTTCATCTTCATGGCGGTAACGTAGGGCAAGCCTGTGCCTTTGGGATGGAGCTTTTGGTATTTGTCTTTAGTGATGATATGCTCCAGCTCATTCCCCGTTAGCACTTCAGGAGAAACGGCATTCTTACCTTTATTCCACACTGAATCTTTAGGAAAGGTACGCAACTTGAGAATAATCCACGAGAGCGTACCATCTTTGGAGACAAGCCGCTCGGCAATATGTGGCTTCATATAGGCTTTGCGACGTATCGTTTCCAGACTTGCCGCATCAGTGGGAATAAGGTCAGGCACTATCTGCTCGATAGTCATTCCTTCTTCATTCCCTACCATAAATTCGATGTCAGTGAGCGAAGTGATTTTGTCGGCGTATGAAATGCTATCCATCATTTCGTTCGTGAGTTCGCGGATGAGCTCTAAGTTCTCTTTCATAAACGAATTGTCGCATTGGGTCAGTACGGCGGCAAAATTGTCATTGCCGAATATATCCTTGAATTCTTTGGTCTTGACAAGCATCGGGTCGTCTTCGAGGAAGTAGTTTTCCCACGAAGCACTCACCTTGAAATATCTTAACCCTGTAAATCCTATGGCGAAGACGAGGATAAACAAGCTTAGTACAAGCCATCGTTTTTGTACCATCCATCTGCCCTGACGGGCAAACCAGTCATTGATTCTTTCTATTTTCATATCGTTTGTTATTGGTAAGTTCATTCATTTCAACACATTCAGCAGCGTGACGAGAAATAGCTTTCCACTTTGGGGCTACATATGATAATGGTGACAATGTGCGTGGACACAAGAATGCTCTTTGTGGGCATCATGCACGTGACAACGGCAGGAGTGAGAAGTGTTCATATTCTTTCTTTTTTTTACTTATGTTTTTTATATTACTTAGTCTTGCTAACACAACATCAGCAGGTTGAGTGCCATAACCGCCATGCCTGCTACCAAACCATAGATAGTATGATGGTGCTTACCGTATTCTTCGGCAGCGGGTAGTAACTCATCAAGCGAGATAAATACCATGATACCGGCAATCATCCCGAAAATAACGCCGAAAACATGGTCATTGAGGAATGGTGCCAAGATAAGATAGCCGATGACGGCTCCTACCGGCTCGGCCAATCCCGATAGAAATGAAAGCCAAAGGGCCCGTTTACGATTACCTGTAGCATAATAGATCGGAACGGAGACGGAAATGCCTTCGGGTATATTATGTATGGCGATGGCACAGGCAATAGGTATAGCAATGTTTATATCCTTCAATGCTGCAAGAAACGTAACCATACCTTCCGGGAAATTGTGTATTGCCAGCACCAAGGCTGTCACTACATCGACGCGTAATAATTGAGGCTTTATTTCAGTCTTTCGTTCTTCCTTTAAGCTCATTTCTTCCACCCGATGCATTTCGTGTGGATTTTCGTAGTGAGGAATTAGCTTATCAATAAGTAGAATCAATACGATTCCCCCGAAAAAAGAAAGTGTGGAATGAAGAGTTCCGTCGTCCTTGCCATGTATATTGGCAAGAGTCTGCAAAGAAGAGGCAAACAGATTGGCGAAAGACATATAAATCATTACTGCTGTTGAAAATCCCAATGAAAGAGAAAGGAATGAAGTATTGGTGCGCTTAGCAAAAAATGCAATCGCACTGCCTATCCCTGTGGATATACCGGCAAACGATGTTAGGAAAAATGCTATAAGTACTGGTTGAGACATGGCTATGATGGATTGGAAGTTAGTGCGTCAAAAGAGAACAAAAGTTTGTTTTGTTCAGAAGCAAAGCGAGCCGCTCTTTGCAGGCGGCTCGCTCGGTAGGAGAAACAGTTAGATTTAGAAATAAGACGTTTCATGCTTTTGGCAACTAAGTTTAGTTCGGTCAGTCTGCGGATGTACGATGTTGGTACTTTGATCTTTCGTCCCAATAATTTCTTTGGGCAAAACCTTTCCGATACGGGAGACTGCCCTGCTTTGCGTAACCCATGACTCCTCGCAGAAGAAAAGCCCGTTGACTCCTTGTACGAGTGTTAATTCGTCGTTGCTGATGATGTTGATGATACTCATATGCTGATTATTATTTAGTGATTCTTCTGGAATGACTCGGCGTTCCAACTCCTGCATCAAACGAAACGCTGCCTGACAAGATTGCAGCATCTGTCCATGCAGGCTATAGGTGTGGAGTCGAGCAGAAGGTAGCTGATGCCTATTGTCTCGGAATCAAATACAAAAGAGATTCGATTGTTTACAATCGTACAATCATTTCCGCAAGGCTTGCATTGCAGACAAGACGAGAAACGGATGTTTTGATTAGTTATCTCTTGACAGACAGGATGTTTCAATAGTTCTGCCTTCATCTTTCATTCTTTACATTCATGAGTTTCTTCCATCCTCCCGTGCTAAAGCGAATATACTCACTGATGAAACACTCTATCTCTTCGCAGGAAAGTTCCTTATGTTGCACCACCTCTTTCATCATATTAATCCACCAAGAGCAGGTGAAGTGCATGAAGAACGGAGAAATATCGGTATGTAGTTCCGGATGGAGTCTTCTCATCTTTTCCATATATTCCATCCCTATTGTGGCACTCTTCTCAATCCACTCTTCCAAATAATCTTTGAGGCGAGAATGCTGCGTAGAGAAAAACAGCAAATTTAATTCACTTCGGTAACGAGTTATAATGCCCATAAGCTCCTGCAAAGATGCACGATGATATTCATCTGAGATAAATATGTCAAGGGAGAAATTCTCCGGTCGGTTGTGATCTTCCAGCATCCTGTACATAGCAGCCAAAAGAGGACGCAACACATCAACCAGTAAATCGTCCTTACAGGGATAGTAATTGTATATATTGCTCAGACCAATGCCCGACAACTTAGAAATCTCACGCATAGACACCGACTTGAAGCCCTTTTCGAAAAAAGCTTTCTGCGCTGTTTCCAGCAATAGCTTACGTATATAATCCTTCGTTGTTTGCATAGGTCAGAACATAATTCTTTATTTTATAACGCAAAATTAGTCACATATTTTTTCGGTTGCAATACCTTAAAATGATGATTTTTTTACTTACCATTCCCCATTTATGGTAATTCAGCAAATGAAATTTATAACTTTCAATATGCTACTCCTAATCATATCAAAGCTACAAATACTCACTTATTTACAATCTCTAGCACTCACTTTTTTTTGTTTACTTTTGTCTGTAAACCGCTACTGACGTCATTAAATACATAGTAATATGAGCAAAAAAATCAAAGACCAAGAAGTTCTTTTGGTCAAAGATCAGAAGGACGATAGCCTCCGAGCCGTAGTCGGAGCAGATGGGAAAAGCGGACTGAAGTTGCATTCTTTCAAAGTCTCCTTTGAGAGTGTCGTTGCCAGCGTGCATGTATACCAATAGACGATTACTCACTACCAATATAAGGAAAAGTTGCATGCAAATGAAATTTATCATACGCCATGCAACTTTGGAGCCAATTCATAAGAAGAGGAGCTAACGGAGAAAAAGAACTTTTTCAGTGCCCTCAGATTTCGGGCTTCCTTTTTTATTTACCTTCAACAACTCCAAATATTCTTATTACATCAATCTTCGATAGTACATACACTTACACGGTTCCAATCCGGTTCGGTAAACATGTCACCTACTCCCTGATCTTCGGCAGTAATACGAGACGTATTAATCTTGTATTTATTAACAAGGATTGTTTTTACAGCTTCTGCACGTGCGGTAGCAATTTTTGCGTTGATCTCAACATTGCCTTCTGGAGAAGCGTACCCTTTAATAATGACTTTTGAATCGGGATATTTCTTCATGTAGGAGGCTACACGTTCCACATTCGGTAGCTGTGATGCATCCACTGATGAGCGACCTTGTCTGAAAGTAATGATAGATTCCGGAACGCGGGCAGTCTTGACTACTGTTTCAATGGGAACGACCTTTGTACGACATTCTTCCAACTCTTTATGCAAACCGCTAATTCTTTGGTTAGCATTGTTTAGTTCTCTGTCACGACTGCCCACCTGTTCGCGAAGTGCATTAATAGCAACATTCAAATCATCAATTTCGCTCTGATTGTAGACTTTTACTTTAGTAAAGTAATGATTCCCAGTACTCATCTTGAAGTGATAAGTCAATCCGGCAGTCAGTTCAAATGTTGCATTGTTTGCATTGAAACAACTCTTTGCCTGATTAAAATCACCTTGCATATCATATACGATAGCGGGCTTAATTCCCAATGTCCATGCTTTTGTTTCACCGAGGTTGAAATTAAGATTCAATCCGAGACGGGTAGACCATGAATTGTCATCTCCTTTACCATTTACATAATAATGCAACCACCCCATTCCGGCAATAGCTTCTATCTCAAACAAACGAGGTTTGCCCCGATAGCTTGCAAATAGATTTATTAAGTTAATTTTACTTAACAAGCTGACATCTAAAACATCAAAAGCTGTTTTACTCGGAGTTGTATTGATATATCCCATTCCCTGAAATTCCAAACCGAAAACTCGGAGTTAATTGTTTGGATATTCCAACTCCGAAACCGGGACGCATCCCTTTAAAGAAAGAGGCGTGAGTGAGAGGGGTAACTGCTCCTGCATTCACTCCTACAGACCAATTGTCCATAAACTTTGTTCCTTCTACAACTGATTGGGCATTTACAATAAATGTTCCCAAAGTAAAAACTAATAAAATAGCAATTTTCTTCATAATCTATTGTTTTATTTTTTTCGAATGCAAAAGTAAAAAGATTGCAGAGCTTTTTAGTTGTAGGACAAAAGAATAAATCTAATACATTGATTTTTATTTTACTTATAATCAGTAGTTTGCAAAAATGGTTCAATTAATAATCTAACACATATCTAACACCCTTGATAAAATTCAAAAAAGCACTTACACTTACACCTTTAGGGTAGTCAAGTTTATTTTTTAACAACAACGAGTGAACTGATACTTTTACTCTGAATAGCAATAACTTACTGCTATTTTGTACTATTACGATTATACATATTATATAATATGCTAATAAGCAATTATATATTGTTAGGCCCAATAAAAAATATATATAAATAGCGAGCGATAATCATATAAGTTAAAGAATAATTTATATTGGTAAAATATTCCTAATCGCCCATGCAAAAAATAAAACACATTATTATATTCGCAATATGAAATGTAAGATTATAATTGGACTATCAGCTATTCTCTATTTTACAGGTTGTTATAACAGGGAACAGACCCCTCGCCTTAGTGAGGCTGAAAAGCTAATGCAGAACAACCCGGATAGTGCATTAGCAATACTACAAAAACTCAAACCAGAAGGCAACCGGGCTGAACAGGTCAGATATGCATTGCTCTATTCCGAAGCTTTGGAAAAAAAACAAATGAAAGTTACTGACGATTCATTGATCCGCCAGGCTTGGCAATATTATAAACATTACCCCAAAGATTTACGTCACCAGTGTAAAACTCTATATTATTGGGGAAGAATTAAATTACGCACAGGTGATAAACCGGGAGCATTACGTCTTTTTCTCAAAATAGAAAAGAAACTGACAGATACCGATGAATCTTATTACAAAGGGCTTTTATACAGACAGATCGGTGAAGTATATTATAAACAAATGAACTACAGCCGGGCATATCATTATTTCCACGAAGCCAGAAATAATTTCCGCCAATCGGGTGATATCCAGGAGGAGACAAAGGCAACCCTTGACATGGCAGCCGCTACTTCTCACTCAAAAGATATAGAAAAAGCAATAAGGCTGTATTCGGCGGCTCTTGACTTGGCCGATGAACATAATAACAGTAATCTGATAGAAGTCAGCCTTACTAATCTTGCATCACTATATGTGATATCCAAACGGCATATATCCAATGACCTGTTACAGCGAATCGAACTTTCCGCCCGACAGGATACGGTATATGGATATCACACATTGACAGATGTAAGTCTTTTGAAGAATCATATAGACAGTGCACGGTATTATCTGGAGCTTGCAAAGGCGCACACTACTGATATTTGCGACATGGCAGAACTACAATACACTGCATACCATATCGAAGCGCAGGCTAAAAATTTTGAAAAAGCAACGGACAATGTACATCGCTATATCTACTTGAACGATTCAATAATGCGCTCAAACATGCAATTCTCCGCCGGTATGGTCGAGCGGGACTATTTTAAAGAGCGAACAAAATTCGCCCAATACAGAATGAAAAACCGGACTGTCTGGGAAATAGCTATAGCAGCCGCTACCTTTTTTATTATTGGAATTGCCTGGTATATCGTCCGCCAACGTTTACGCATGCAACGTGATCGTACCAACCATTATTTGTTATTGACAGAGAAAGCCAATTCCGAGTACAAGGCTCTTACTGAACGCGTGAAAGAACAGCAGACTACGGAAAGTTATTTAAGAGGATTGGCTGCTTCACGCTTTGACATTGTCGATAAACTTGGAAAGACCTACTATGAACGTGAAAATACAACATCGCAACAGTCAGTCATATTTAATGAAGTAAAGCAGATAATTACAGATTTTGCAGAAAGCAATGAAATACTGCAAGAATTGGAAAAAATCGTAAACACTTGTCATGACAATGCCATGTACAAGCTCAAGGAAGATTTTCCGACCATGAAAACTTCTGACACCAGGCTGTTATGCTATATTTTTGTAGGATTCTCACCACAAGTAATTAGCTTATTCATGAAGGATACGGTGGCTAACGTATATGCTCGAAAATCACGGCTCAAATCACGTATCAAATCTGCAAAAATAGTAAATAAAGAACTGTTTTTAAATCTTTTGGGATAAAACGGTACATTATTTACGGTAATATATTTTTGACAGGTAAAGGCGCATTTCAGTAATTATATGGATAAAACAAGGAATATGCTTGGCGAGATGAAATAACTATACACAATCCATCTTATAAGTTGTGATCAAGAAAAACAATATCAAAACAGATTTGAACAGTCTTCTTAAAAAGGCAAACAATCTACTTTTGCTTATATATTTGGAGAAGTAGCTAATTTGAAACATAATGCTTTAAATATATCTGACGGATACAATTCAGGAACAGATAACAGTTTATTTTTTTATTATATAAGAACATGCAAAAAAAGAATTTATTCGGAATACTTATTTTAATTGCTTATTTCGCTTCCTGTAATCAAATACATAAAACCCACTATGAGAATGGATGGTATCACATCCTATCACAGCAAAAAGACAGTATTGCTAAAGAGTCTATTGTAACAGTAAAAGATTTTGTTTCGTTACGAATGGATTCTGATGAAAATGGGACATGCGTAATTGTGGGGCAAATAAGCAAGCATAAACTAAAAAAATGGGCAAAAGAAACAGAAAAGGCAATTGGCAAACATATAGCTTTTGTACTTGACGATACGGTAATCACAAATCCAAAGGTGAATGCAAGAATTGAAAACGGTGTTTTTCAAATATCGTTACCTCATGGCTACGATTTAAAAAACATATATAATAAAATTAGGAAAGAGAAAATAGATTCTATTGAAAGTATATTCAAAGGTTGGGAGAAAGATTCCATCTATTACTCATCCAAAGAGAAAGCCGATTCAATTGTGTTTGCGATAGACTACTGGGAGGCTTCTGAATGGGTGGATATGTCGGTCAATCCCGAAGATCATTATTGGTGGGGAGATTTAGATACTGCCACCTACAGCAAATTAGAATCTGCCTTATGCGAAGAAATTGCCAAGCCAAATTTCAGCAGCCGTGCAGAAGATTATATGAAGTTGGATACATATAAGAGGTACAAGGCGTATCTTTGCGAAAATGCAGACTATATTAATCTCATGTTTCAAGGTTTCTTGTTTACAGAACCGGCTACCGGACTATGCGGGTTTCTAGTGGATGATATAGTGAGAAGCCGATATCCCACTGCCCCAAGTATTCGGGTAATGACCTTAAAGATAGATAACCAAGATGACGAGATGTTCGCCAAGTTGAAATATCAGAAAGCTATTTGGCGGTTGATGAATAAAGAAAGAGATGCGAAGAGTAACAAGCAATGAGAATGGTAGCTATGAGTAATTTGAAAAACAAAGTATTAACAGCAATGGGTATCATAAAATACTCATTTGGTTTCTGACGATTATTCCTGTCGGTATTCCTTTATGTGCTATTATTGGGCTTATGTATGGTATTAAAAATAAAGATACAATATTTACCAAATGCTCTGCCGTAGCTTTATTTGTTGGAATAGCTTGTATTGTTTATACTCTATTAGTTATAAAATCTACGTAGATTGAAATATTTACCAAATATGTGAATAAAAGATTATCAATAAATATAGGGAAACAAACCAAAGGTGTATGGATATAAATAAGGTTATTAATGATGTCTTCAAAATTGTACTAAATATTTTATTTGTATTTACAAAGAGTTATTTGACAACATAGCACCGCAAATCGCTGAAATTTGCACGGTTGCTAATTCGTTACCTCTATTTCTCAAATACTCTGCTAAAAGTTTATTCTTCAATCGGTTAAATCCAACCGATGAAAATCTAAAATAAAAATACACGATAAAGATATAAAAGAAATCGTGTTTTGTTTAGGTAGATTTTACACCGCTCGATATGCTTAAAAATTATCGTCAAAGTTGTAACGAATAAATCAGCAGCTTCCATACTCTGTTCACTTTCTTGGGAATAACCCAACAGATGCTTGACATCCTCTCCTTTTTTTTTGGGGGGGGTAAAAGTTATTTTTTTCTCCTGAAAATAAAATGGCCTTGGTAGTCTTGAAGTCCTATATCAACTTTTCATATTCATAACTGATTAAATATTTAACTAGTAATATTCGTTACCAGTTATTTAGTGGTGTTCAGATTGCCCCTCTTCATTCACTAACCAATCCTAAATCGTTAATGTGATTCGTCAGTAATTAGCAAATTTCCTTAATATTTAGTCCCTCCAGACTATTATTAAGGCAAGAAAAAACAAATCCGTTTAATTCGGAGGCAAAGTCAACAGTATACAGATAGATGAAATCTCCTTTACGGCTTTTAACGAAGTAATACATTTGAAAGACTGTATTCATTTACAACAACTGATCAAAGTTAGGATTAAGGTACTTGCTGCGGATTCAAGCTACACTAATAATATCAATTTAAAAAGTTTTACAAAATACTTCTTTAAGTACAAGGTCTGAGCTATCTAAATTGCTCCATTTCGTAAGATTTGATGGTCAGAACTCAGCCATGAAAGTGCTACCAGATTGAAAGGAAGTTTTAAAATGTAGAAATAATATTATTTACAGACCAGAATAAAAAGCCAGAAACAGGGAAGTGGAAATATTTTGGATTTTCTTTGGAGTACATACGTTCAATGCGGTATGTATGATTGAAAAGGTCACGAAGAAAAAAAAAGAACGGCAGCATAATCTGACTAAAATAAGAGGAGAGAGTGGGTGAACTTCACCTAAAAATGAGGTATATAATGCATGGATGGAAAAAATAGGAATATGTAAATGATATTCTATAAAAAATGGAAGACTGGGGCTTTTCGAAAAAATGAAGAGAAAAAAAATTATATAAAGTGTTTTTTTTATTAACTTATAGGAAAGAACATCTTATGAAAGAGAATCAATTTATTTTTCAAATCATTCGTATTTGTTTGTGTCATAAAAAGTCTTAAAACAAAGTTTATTTGAATATTAGATACTCATTATATCTTTGTGCCTTCAAACAAAGAGTACATTAAATCAGAACAAACAGCCGTTTGCACGAGCATTGAATTTAACTTTATAATAAATCTAGCTGTGTGGTGAGAGATGAGACTGCTAGCGAGATAATCTATTTATTAGAACTTAAGTGCCCCTATTGCATGAGTGAATGTTCAAGAGTATGGCCTGAATGATATCAAATGAGTACAGAAAGCGACTCGAAACGATATGGAAGATAGCTATATGATACCCTCTAAAAGTAAATCTATCAAGAGACGTCAGACGTTTATGACAATGTTTTTTTAACAATACGATGTCACAACACATAGCTTTTGTAGATGAGTTATTTTAAGATAATATTGGTGACAACAACCGACTTTTGTATGGTACCTCATTTCAATATCCTTAAGTTCGTCAGTATCCCCTCGGAAAACGTTTTGTCGTGGACTTGCGAGTACCTATCTCTTGCTGTTCAAGAAATCTTGTGCTATAGAAGATTTATTGTGTATGGTTTGAACACACGTTTTTGATCATCCACAATTATAGTTGAGTGATACCACCTTCAACTTGTAAAAAGAATGTTCCGTTTGTTGGATAAAATACTTTTTGAATTGGCCATCCTTTCTTGATTTTTATAGAATATGCTAAAAATACATTCAATTTTTACTTTGAATGGCTCATTCACTAATTAAGAATAATATTATAGGGAATATATGGTATTTGTGAAATATCATAAAAAGGGTCTTTTTCAAACACTGTTAGGGATACTGTAACAGTCGGTGTTATAATAGTGTATCACTCTATTATGAAGATTGACCATATAATCAGAATTAGCAATGTGAAACATATTTTTTTAAGTTTGATATTGGAATAATATTGTTTTTTTATGCTTTTCGAACAGATGTTAGTTCAATGTGAGATAAAATAATGTTTCATAACACTAAGGTGTTGATTGTTAGATGTATATGAATTGAGGTGTTAGATTTTTAAAATCATTTTATAATTCAAATACAATTTCGCTTTATTATTTTTGCTGGCAAAGAAAAAGTAAGAAAAATCTGACTTTTTTATTTATGAGTACTCATTAGCATTTTATCTATTAATTTAAATTTATCAAAAATGAAAACTAAACCTTTTTTAAAATCGATGGCATTAGTGATTTGTTGCTTAACTTCTTTTGTATTGGTATCATGTGATAAGGATGATGATAAGCCCAATTTAAAAATCAGTCCTAATAAAGTAGAAGTTGCAGTTGGTAAAACGGTTACTGTGTCTGTTAGTAATGGTACTGCACCATATACGACGAAATCAAGTGATGCAAAAATCGCAGTTGCGAAATCAGATAAAAATGCGATTGTAATTACCGGTGTAAAAGATGGTTCAGCAATGATAACTATTACGGACCGGAAGGGAGTTACAGGAAAAGTTGCTGTAACTGTAAGAACTGTAAAAGAGACCCCAAAAACTCCAAAAGGACTGGATTTTGATAAACAATCTATTACTGTGAGTGTTGGAAAAGATGGTATAGTAACAGTAAAAGGTGGTGCACAGCCATATTCTGCCGTTGCGAAAGATGTCAATATTGCTACGGTATCAGTCAAGGAAAATAAAGTCAACATAAGAGGAGTTAAGGCAGGAAAAACTACTATTACAGTTACAGATAAGGATAAGAAAACGGGAACTATCAATGTGACGGTTAAATAGTTTTCTTTTTTTTCTAATTTTATTGTAATGCATAGCGAGTGAGACGAAGATAATTTCGTTATATACTGCTATGCATTTACAATAAGTCTTTGTATATAATGATCTTGCGAGTTATAATTAACCTCAAATTATATGTTAAATATTTTAAATTATGAAATTGATTAAATTGCATTTATTGGTAGCAGCCATGATAATAGTAACATCAGGCTGTGTTGGATCTGGGAAGAAATATAAACAACAAGAAAATAGTGCTGCCGGAGTAGTGGATAGCAAAAACAAAGATTGTTATGGCACCTATGAAGGCATATTACCTTGTGCCGACTGTGGTGGCATCAAAACGACATTGAAAATTAATAGTGATGCAACTTATGATTTGCGGAGTGAGTATCTGGGTGAGGAGAATGGTATTTTTGAAGAGAGCGGTGTATATAATATGATAGGCGAAAACATCATTGAACTGGTTACTCCTTCATCGGGTGCCAAAACATATTATAAAGTTCTCGACGACGCAGTGGTCTTGTCTGACAGTACGGAAATCTTCAACAATAGCGGGCGGCTCGCAGCACAATATATATTGAAAAGACAGTAATGTTTATGTGTGATAGGACATGTGATTTGTTTAAGGTAGGAAATTTTAACATAAAAAGGTGCCTATTATTTCTTGTCTGTATAATGTTATTAGTTGCTTGTGGTGAGAATGATCCGATTGAATCCCGGAATCGACATCCCAGGCAACAGGAAGAATCTCATAGTGAACAATCCGGATCAGTTCCCGCTGTGGCTAAAGAGGATGTTGCAGCTTATTTTAGATTTGATATGTCTAGAGATATAAATGTTGCGTTAGGACTTGTTGAAGCACAGAAAGAGACGCTGCAGATAAACGGGAAAATGATAAAAATAACTGAGGCTGTAGTGAAAAGGAAAGATTATCAAAAAGGCTCATTTGTGCTATATGTTACAGGCACGGTAAATGGTTCACCTTTTAAGAATGAATTCACTTTTACCGGCTTTGTGAGCAAACCTGACGATTATCAAATGGTTAATGGTGCACAAGCTGAGTGGAAAGCAAATGCTGATTATTATGCAAAGCTTGATTTTGATAGCTTTTACAGATTACATAAAGTGAACATGTTTACAATTGAGAATTTAGGCCGGTTAGTGGACTTTTATTCTATAAATGTAGGGGGAGAAAAATATCTTTTTACTCTGGAAGATCTTGAGAAGACGGTTCTTGAAGATATAAAATATGAGCAAAATCAGCTTTCTTTCTATCTTAGGTACAATAATAGTAGGTCTAAAAAAAGAATATCACTTCTGTTTGACAAGAATAAATATTATGAAGGAAAGGTTACTGTAAATACAGATTTTATAAAACAGAAGTATATGAGAGGGATATATGAAAATCCATCTCTATTTAATGGTCACATTTTTTCATATGATGAAAGTGCGTATGCTGTGGAAATCAGTACAACTCTGAAAGAAAAAAGCGACACAGGCAACATGCTTACACTACATTTAAGCATGTATGCAAAGGGTAATGGTGGCTTGTTGCTTGCAGAATTTGATAAAATATTCACCGGTTTTAAACCCTTAAGTGAATTGAAGAATGAGTTGATAGCCTACTCAACACCGGATTTGCATGAGTTTGTGAAAAATAAACTTAAGAATAGTAATTATGGTGATGTGAAAAATAAGTTTTCCAATTCTATAGATAGATGGATACAGTATGTGGAATTTGTAATTAAGGATCATGATTCATTGCAATGGGAAAAGAATAAATGGAGCAAGAACGTCTTGAATGGTCTCTTTTCTTCTGTAAAGGATATATATTTGGATAATGTAAGATTTGAACTTAACTCCGCCCAATTAAAGGAGATTGGCGGAAAGCGTTTTTTGTATATTGTTTTTCAAATGATTGGTGCTAATGATTTGGTATTGACGAGTGACGCTATTCTTTTTAATATGTCCATACACATACCTTCTTCGTTATAAAATGATTTGTGACAAATTGATCCGGTCCAATATTGTGTTTATATTTAAATTGAAATTCACAATGATATCTAAGACAAAAATATTCCTTTTTTTTCTTGCAAGAGCTTTATTTATTAATGCACAACAATAAGAAAAAAAGAGGAAGTAAAAAATGATTCCGTTTACTAACTTCAGGAGGGTAGTAGTAGCCTCTCTCGACCAATAAATATAAAAAAATCTTTCTATTGGAATGAAGACAAGATAAAAGCTGGCATATCTGTACAAGGAAATTGGCGTAACCAAAACTTTCCAGGTACACTTCCGCAAAGAAAGAATATGGTAACCGGAACATTTGAACGCGATTTCGACATCAATCCTTTCTCTTATGCTTTGGGAATGAGCCGTACTTTGCGTCCTCGAAATATCAACGTGAACTGAAGTATTATCGTAACAATTGGACACCGTTCAATTTTAAACGAATTTAAAAACAATTATATGAGAATCGAAGTACTTGATTTTAAAATAATAATGCTCATCGGTCAAAACTTATCAAGAGATCATTACTGAATATTTTCTGGGAGAAGAATCATTTTGGTTTTAGGGGGCATCTTACACAGGCCCTCCAATATGAACAGGAATAAAAATAGGAAGATTTATTATAGCCTGTTATCATACAGCCGGTAACGATGTGTCGATTTATTTGATTCCCATATCAAAATAATCGGGACAATATATTTAATCGTACTTGATCGTAAAATCATCATTTATAGGTATTGCGTACAATTATGCAATCTGCTATCTTTACAATCTAATGGATAATGCAAGAAAAAAGCGGAAATACAGAGCCATAGTGGCATGCTTATTGTTGCTGACTATGATGCCTTTCTTCTTTGTGAAAGCCTTTCATGTTCACAAAGAAGATTTATGTATATCTCATGATGAGCAACAATCTTCCCATCATGATTCTGCCGATAAATGTGCTATCTGCCTGTTCACTTTATCTTCATTTACCGAAGCCGAGAGCTTTGAGTACAATTGCGTTCAGACAGAGAACCCCGTTGAATATCTTATCCAAAAGGAGAAGGACATTACTGTTACTTTTCCCCTATTGTCTCTCCGCGCTCCTCCTGTCCAACTATTACAATCCCTCTCATGGGTTGCATGCATTATAAGATGACATGTGAAAGAGGGATGCTGTGCCCTTTGGTTATCTTAAACAATTTATAACTTCATTACAATTTTCGTAAAGTATGACATTTCATGCATATTTCCAATATGTGTGTCTATTCATTGTCTGGCTGTGTGCAATATCTCCTACAAGGATGTATGCACAGAAATACCGACAGCAATCAGATACACATAGGACACTGTTGGTTGTAGATAAGGAAACCGGACGTCCGATTGAAGGAGCTTACATCTTATTGGAGAATCAACCCCTTGCCAGTTCAACCGGAGGAAGAATCATTATCCCTTGGAAGACAAATTCCAAGGATACAGTTCTTGTACAGAGTTTGGGCTACAAATCTCAATATATATATTTGAGTGAGGCATTCAAAAAGGTGAATATTCAAACAGTATATCTTTATCCGGAGATAAAAATTCTGGAAGAAGTCATTATTACCGGTGAGTGCTCCGGAGTGACTCGGAATACGGTAAGCAACAACCTTACTTCCTTCGCAATCAATCGCGCATTGGGAACTTCTCTCACCTCTCTGCTTGAACAGGTCAGTGGCGTAAGTTCCATCAGTACGGGGACGACAGTTGCCAAACCTGTCATCCAAGGAATGTATGGCAACCGGATATTAATCATAAACAATGGTTCCCGCCAGACAGGCCAACAATGGGGAGTTGATCATGCTCCTGAAGTGGATATGAACGGAAACGCTTCCATTCGGGTGATAAAAGGTTCTGACGCGGTACGATATGGTTCAGAAGCTTTGGGAGGAATTATTGTCATGGAACAGGCTCCCTTACCCTTCCGGAAGAAGGCCTTGAAAGGAAAGACTTCCATACTTTATGGAAGTAATGGTCACCGTTATGTGCTGACCGGACAGTTGGAAGGCACTTTCCCTTTTCTCCGTGACCTTGCCTGGCGAGTACAGGGGACATATTCAAATTCCGGAGACCGTTCCACCGCAAACTATCTTCTAAATAACACTGGAGCCAGAGAACATCATACCTCCGCTTTACTCGGCTATGACCGTGGACGTTTAAGAATAGAAGGATTCTACAGTCACTTTTACAACCGGACGGGAGTAATGTTCAGTGCCCAGATGGGAAGTGAAGATCTGCTGGCAGAACGTATCCGATTGGGACGTCCCCTGTACACAGATCCTTTCACGCGAAGTATCGCATACCCATATCAAAAAGTTACCCATCAGACAGCCATTGGTAAAATGAAGTTCAGTATGCGGAACGCAGGAAATCTTTACTGGCAAAGTTCCTGGCAGAAGGACGACCGACAGGAAAACCGCATCCGGCGTCTGGGTTCCGACATTCCAGCTGTTTCCCTGCACTTAAACTCATTACAAAACTCTCTCTGCTGGAAATTGAATTATAATTCATGGCAAACAGAGGTTGGGGGACAAATTATGTTCATTGATAATCACAGTCAGGCAGGAACAGGTATTGTTCCCGTTATTCCCAACTATACGGAGACACAGATGGGAATATATGGTATCGGGAAGTATAATTACAGTAAAGGAGGAATTGAAGCAGGTATTCGTTTTGACGGACAGGAAACCCGTGCCAGTGGTTATGACTGGACAGGAAGTCTCTATGGAGGAACAAGAAAGTTCAATAACGTATCATACAGTCTGGGAGGTCATCATCATTTCTCTGACCAATGGAAGCTCACCACTAATTTCGGGCTGGCCTGGAGAGCTCCTCACGTGTATGAATTATATAGCAACGGAAATGAACTCGGATCCGGAATGTTTGTCAAAGGAGATTCTACCATGCACTCCGAAAGGAGCTATAAATGGATATCTTCCATCAGTTACAGCAATAAGGTATTCAGTGCCCGAATGGACGGTTACCTGCAATGGATAAGCGGCTATATCTATGATGAACCGAAGAAAGAAACCATCACTGTTATTTCGGGGGTATACCCTGTATTCCAATACAAACAGACCCCGGCTTTCTTTCGCGGAATGGATTTTGACTTTCACTTCATGCCCATAAATTCATGGGATTATCACCTGATTGCTTCTTTTATACGGGCAAATGAACAGACGACAGGAAATTACCTTCCTTATATCCCCTCTTCCCGTTTCAGCCATGACCTCTCATGGCTTCACGAAACCAAATCGCATTCCAAATTACGTTTGAGTATCAGACATCGATTCGTGGCAAAACAGACCCGGTTTGACTCGAATACGGATCTTATTCCCTATACCCCTCCGGCATACCACCTCTTGGGGTTCGCTGCTAGCTTTGAGTGTCCTGTAAAATACGGATACAAACTACAATTCATGATAGCGGCAGACAATATCTTGAACAAAGAATATAAAGAATACACTAACCGTTCACGCTACTATGCACATGACATGGGATCTGATGTACGTTGTGTAGTGAACTGGAGTTTTTGATTTATAACAATTATTATTAACCAAATAAATAAAAAATGAAAACAAATGTATGTAAAATCGCATTGATGTTCCTGATAGGAACAGCTCTTTCGTTGTTGTTCAATTCATGCAGTAAAGATCCTGTAATTCCTGAAAATGAGACAGATAATAAATTGCATGAAGATCCTTCCAAAATGACTATCCGTCTTGTGGAATGTCACCTGCATGCAGACTGGAATGAAATACAGAAAGTCGGTGGACCTCACCAGAATCCGGAATCTCCGGCCAAGCACATGAAACGTATTCAGGAAATAACTTATGAGCTGAAAGCCGGCAAGGGTTGGAGGCTTGCCGAAGGCAGTCAAAGCAAGTTCTACGTGCAGAAAAATGGAGACTACTATACTTATGGGAAATACACCCCGGCTCCCGTTTATTTGATGTTCATCTATTACTATAACGCCAAAGGAGATTTGATGAACAGCCAGTTTATAGAAAACGGGCAGGATAATATTCATCAACATTTCTTCACGCCTGAAAATGTAAAACCCACATTTGACGGTCAGCCGGAAGCCGATGACAATGAACCGCAGAAATTGGTGGATTATCTTTATGTGGACACTACCCCCTGGGACAAGACCAAACATAGCAAGGAAGCTGAAATAACAGGAGACAGTAACCCGATAGGTTTGAAAGGAGTTATCCGTTTTTTGAAAGACCGTAAGGAATTCGACCTGAAAATTCGTCTTTATCACGGCTACAAATCCAAGGGCAATCCGGAAACAGGTACTTTTGATCCGTTCTATAAACCTTCCGGAATATTGATCCAGCGTGGTACATGGGATATCAACCTAAACATTCCGGTAGTGGTGTTCTGGAGCCGTGAAGAGACTGTGGGGGTAGACGAAGACACGAACCCCGAAGGGGTGGAAGAAGACGGGCTTGATGAAAAAAGTAATCGTGCCATACATTCAATTATGGGAACCTTCAATCTTACATGGAAAGAAGCGCTTGAAGAGTTTATAATTTACACTTATAAGTCAGGGGATGTGGAAGCCGGAGCGATTTGGCTTTGAAAATCGGTTTGGACTGCCATAAGTAACCATAAAACTGCCTGTTGTGACATTGGTGCCGGTATTGTTTCAACAGGCAGTTGTTCCTGTTAAACCGTTTCATCTTTTTTTGCAAGAATGAAACGGAAACAAGTGCCATTCGGCAGTGCCTCCAATGAGAACTGCCATAGGGCATTGAAAAGAAAATCATCTCGTGTTATAAACGATTAAATTCATGCTGTTTATTAGAATATTCAATATATTGTGAGATAATGAGTCATAATATTGTAAGATTATAAGAGGATTTGATTCTATGAATATCAGGAAATGGTTATTTACAATTCACATTTAAGATAAAATAGAGATTTTACAATGGAAGGCTATAATAAAAAAGTAATAATGAGTTATTGGACAATTTGCAGGATGAAAACAACGAAAAAAATCTACGTAAAGGTTAGCATTATCTTTTTATTGGGAGGAATTTTACTTTTTTCTTCATGCGAGAAGGAGGAAAATCAAAAGATAGAAGCCAACCGGAAAACATTATTCATGTATTTGCCATGGTCCTCAAATTTGACGAACTATTTTTATAATAACATATCTGACCTGGAAAAATGTATAACGAAAATAGGGCTGAACAATGAGAAAGTAATTGTTTTTATTTCTACCGGTAGTACGGAGGCCATGATGTTTGAAATTGTGTCTTCTCACGGGAGATGTAAACGTGAAATACTTAAAAAATATAAGTCTCCGCCTTTTACGACAATCGATGGGATAACAGCAATTTTAAATGATGTAAAGGCATTTGCTCCGGCTTCTGTTTATACCATGATTATAGGATGTCACGGTATGGGATGGCTTCCTGTTTATGAGATGAAAGTGCGTTCCGCACCTCACATGAAAATGCATTGGGAATATCAGGGTGTTCCATTGACACGTTATTTTGGAGGACTGACCGCCGAATACCAAACAGATATAAAATCTCTAGCCTCCGGTATTGCTAATGCAGGCATGAAAATGGAATATATTCTATTTGATGACTGTTATATGTCATCTATAGAGGTTGCCTATGAATTAAAGGATGTTACAAAATATTTGATTGGTTCTACCAGTGAGATGATGGCATACGGAATGCCTTATGCCGCTATTGGGGAATATTTACTGGGGAATCCCGATTATCAATCGGGATGTGAAGAATTTTACAATTTTTATTCAACCTATGAAATAATGCCTTGTGGGACATTAGCAGTAACGGACTGTTCAGAACTGGAGAATATGGCAGCCATCATAAAAAGTATCAATAGTAAATATTCTTTTGACAAATCCCTGAGGGGAACAATCCAACGTTTAGATGGTTATACTCCTGTAATATTTTATGATTTTGCAGATTATATAACCTCACTCTGTAACGATCCTATATTATTAAACCAATTTAGAGAGCAGCTAAATCATCTTGTTCCATATAAAACCCATACAAAAAATTTCTACACTATGGCCAAAGGTATTATTCCTATCAATACATTTTCCGGTATAACAACATCCGATCCGAGTGACAATCCTATGACTGTGCTGAAAGAAAATACATTATGGTATAAAGCAGCGCATAATTAAAGTTGATAATAAGATGAAGAATACTAAACTCCCAAGCCTGCATATTTTATAACTTTTTGGTTATTGTCTGTTTTTGGAAATGGTATATATAGGAATTGAGAACTATCATGCAGGGAATCATGCAAAAAAAGTATTTATGGTTTCTGTTGAGATACAAAGAATGTAATAATAATTATATTTCTTCTAATAAAAGCTTTCCGCATCGAAATGTGTTTGTTACTCCTAATATTCGCAATATGAAATATAAAATTATAATTGGACTATCAGCTATTCTCTATTTTACAGGTTGTTATAACAGGGAACAGACCCCTCGCCTTAGTGAGGCTGAAAAGCTAATGCAGAACAACCCGGATAGTGCATTAGCAATACTACAAAAACTCAAACCAGAAGGCAACCGGGCTGAACAGGTCAGATATGCATTGCTCTATTCCGAAGCTTTGGAAAAAAAACAAATGAAAGTTACTGACGATTCATTGATCCGCCAGGCTTGGCAATATTATAAACATTACCCCAAAGATTTACGTCACCAGTGTAAAACTCTATATTATTGGGGAAGAATTAAATTACGCACAGGTGATAAACCGGGAGCATTACGTCTTTTTCTCAAAATAGAAAAGAAACTGACAGATACCGATGAATCTTATTACAAAGGGCTTTTATACAGACAGATCGGTGAAGTATATTATAAACAAATGAACTACAGCCGGGCATATCATTATTTCCACGAAGCCAGAAATAATTTCCGCCAATCGGGTGATATCCAGGAGGAGACAAAGGCAACCCTTGACATGGCAGCCGCTACTTCTCACTCAAAAGATATAGAAAAAGCAATAAGGCTGTATTCGGCGGCTCTTGACTTGGCCGATGAACATAATAACAGTAATCTGATAGAAGTCAGCCTTACTAATCTTGCATCACTATATGTGATATCCAAACGGCATATATCCAATGACCTGTTACAGCGAATCGAACTTTCCGCCCGACAGGATACGGTATATGGATATCACACATTGACAGATGTAAGTCTTTTGAAGAATCATATAGACAGTGCACGGTATTATCTGGAGCTTGCAAAGGCGCACACTACTGATATTTGCGACATGGCAGAACTACAATACACTGCATACCATATCGAAGCGCAGGCTAAAAATTTTGAAAAAGCAACGGACAATGTACATCGCTATATCTACTTGAACGATTCAATAATGCGCTCAAACATGCAATTCTCCGCCGGTATGGTCGAGCGGGACTATTTTAAAGAGCGAACAAAATTCGCCCAATACAGAATGAAAAACCGGACTGTCTGGGAAATAGCTATAGCAGCCGCTACCTTTTTTATTATTGGAATTGCCTGGTATATCGTCCGCCAACGTTTACGCATGCAACGTGATCGTACCAACCATTATTTGTTATTGACAGAGAAAGCCAATTCCGAGTACAAGGCTCTTACTGAACGCGTGAAAGAACAGCAGACTACGGAAAGTTATTTAAGAGGATTGGCTGCTTCACGCTTTGACATTGTCGATAAACTTGGAAAGACCTACTATGAACGTGAAAATACAACATCGCAACAGTCAGTCATATTTAATGAAGTAAAGCAGATAATTACAGATTTTGCAGAAAGCAATGAAATACTGCAAGAATTGGAAAAAATCGTAAACACTTGTCATGACAATGCCATGTACAAGCTCAAGGAAGATTTTCCAACTATGAAAGCTTCCGACACCAGGTTATTATGCTATATTTTTGTAGGATTTTCACCGCAAGTAATTAGCTTATTCATGAAGGATACGGTGGCTAATGTATACGCTCGCAAGTCACGGCTCAAATCACGTATTAAATCTACGGAAACAGCTAATAAAGAATTATTCTTAAGCCTTCTGGGATAGGTATTTCAACTTTATACTAGGTTCCAATGACTAATGCATCATCCGGTAATTAAATCTAGAATATGTTCAGATTGTTTTTGCCATAATACCGGAATGATGTAATTGTAGAATGGTTTTGTCATGGAGGTAAGCCATAACAGGTTTAATTCTCCTGGGAGGTATGTCCGGAAAGTATGAAGATGCTTTCATTATAATATCTGTTACTATTCCAGTCAATTGTCAGAAACTTATTGATTGCCCTATATTTTTTAAGGTTGTAAATCATCTGTTAGCGTCGTGTTAGAAAAATAAGAAGAACGAAGTCTTTATGTTTCTGTATTATAATGTTTTATGCAATGCGGACGTTAGATTTGTGGTTTCATTTTGTAACTCGTGATTTATGTGTTATTACTTTTGCAACCAGGAAAAACAAAACAGATGTGATAATATAAAACTGTTTCTTGTTCATTAAAATACTTCATTTTTACAGGTTGCACGTAGAATAAGAACAGTCTTATTATGATGACACAGCTTTTCATCCGTTTACTTTGGGTGCATGTTTTGTTTATCCACTTAAAGTTTGAGTTATCCTAGTTTGAATTATGAATTTGAATAGAAAAAAGTACTTTTTATGTTTTGCCTGTGTCTTGGCCTGCCTTGTGTATTCAGACAAGGTTTCCGCGCAGTTTTATTCTGTCAGAACCAATCTGGTGGGTTTAGGTACGGGGAATCTGAATGTGGAGGGTTCCATGGCTTTTTCCACGCATTGGTCCGCCCATCTTCCCGTACAGTACAATCCTTTCCGTCTTTGGGATGACGGCAAGCTTAAAAACTTCACAGTCCAGCCTGGTGTGCGTTATTGGATGCGCGAAACTTACGGAAGGGGTTGTTTTATCGGGCTCCACGGTGTGTTCTCCATATATAATGCGGGTGGTCTGTTCGGACATCGCTACCGTTACGAAGGCACAGCTTTCGGCGGCGGGCTTTCTGCGGGGCTGGTGCGCCCCCTTTCGCGTCGCTGGAATCTGGAGTTCGAACTGGGTCTCGGTGTTGTCTGGGCCGACTGGGAACGTTACCGTTGCGTGAACTGCGGTAAGCGTACCGGCAAGGGCTCCGGTGTCTATGTGACACCCACACGTACCGCCGTTAATCTGGTTTATCTTTTCTGAAACCATCTTATCTGTTGAAACAAGATATAAAAAGTTGAATGATGAATAAGTATCTCAAATCCCACATAACGGCCGCCGCTTTCTGCGCGGGAGTGTTACTGGCCGTGTCCTGTTCCACTTCCCGCGAACCGCGGACTATGCGGCTGTTTATGCAGTCCGGCCGTCCTAATATTTTTCTTCCCCACGAGGAGAGCGCACCTTCCGGAGTGCTTGCCGAACAGGTGGGGTTCACCACTTCTTCGGACACTCTTCCCGGTGAGTTCGAAGAGGTCTCCGACAGTACGGATGACGTATGGAAAACCATACACCTGGGCGGTGTTGACATCGTCGCTGCACGCACGGTCGTCAAGCAGGTCACCATGCGGGAAGGTTCCGTGCGTTTGGAATTCAATATCCATGTCCCTTCCCTCCTGATTGACAGTTGCTGGCGTGTCACACTCACCCCGATGCTCTGCACCTCTGACAGTTCAGGCTTCCCGCTACCACCTGTTGTGCTTTCCGGTTCTTCCTTTACCCGCATGCAGGAAGCGGACTATAAGGCGTACAGGCTGTTTCTTAATGGAATTGTCGATCCTTCGGCTTATGATAGTGTGTATCTTGACCGTAAAGGCATCAATAAGGATATCGCCTGCCGGCAGAGGTTCTTCTATGAACTTTACGGCAAGGAGCGCGACCGTCAGCTTGCCTACGAGAAGTGGAAACGCCTTGCCCTTGAACGCCAGAATTTCTGGAACACGCGTACGCAGGCCAACCGTGCGACACTCCGTCACCGCCTGGAACGCAAGCGGATCGAAGAAAGCGTACGGCGCTATGTGGCTGGTCGTGACACGCTCGGGTTGTGGGCCTCCTATGACCGTAAATATCATCGTACGGCCTCCTTTTGGCCGATGTACCGGCTGGAACGCGAGCTTACCGCCGATCGTGTACCTTCGAAATTCCGTGACCTTTATAACGGGGGGGCGCAGCCTGTCCAACATACACAACTATGTCCTCACCGCCACCGATTCGATGGACATCTCCCGCCACCGTTATTTCTACGACCGGATTGCCGAAAATGAGATGAATGACCGTAACCGTGATGAAATCCGCCGGCGTATGATTCCCTTCCCCTATATCGACTCCGTGATGGTCCGCCAGAATTCGGATTCAGTTTCCGGACATGATTATATCTACAACTATGTATATTCTCTGCCCGTCACCGATGGAATGAAAAAGCTCCGTGTGCGGCTAGAGTCTATCGTGGAAGCCACCGACCGCAGCACATGGCGGCCTGCCGCCTCGGACACGCTGCTCTTCATTGTGGCCTCGCTTAGCGACCTGGTTGACCGTTCCGCTCTGGACCAATATGTCATAGCTTCTGCGGAGACAGACTCTCTTGCGGCAAGCGGTCCCGTATATACTCCGCAGGGAGAAGAGTATGCCGAAGCCTTGCGGCTCCTTTCAGAGCGACAATACCGGCAAGCCTTGCCGATATTGGAAAAACGGCCTGACTATAACACCGCCCTTTGCCTGACACAGCTCGGTTATCATAAAGAGGCTTCCGCTCTTTTAGACCAGTTACCCGTAGATTCCCGCAAGGAATACCTGCATGCTGTGGTAAGCGCCCGGCAGGGCGATGATTACTTAGCAGTGGAACATATGCTTGCGGCCTGCCGCATGAATCCCAATCTTGTCCTGCGTATTCCCCTGGATCCGGAACTGTCGGACCTCATTCCCAAGTTCTTCGGGCTCCGTATGGAACTGGACAGGATAGCGGAAGGGAAATAGTAAAAAGTAGAAAGAACAAAACAGGAAAAAAAGTATAAGTACGAATTAAATATTAACAAGTGTTTTATTAGTGTTTATTTTTTTATTAACAATTTAATTACAATGATTATGAAAAAAAGTTTGTTAAGCGTGTTTACAATGGTTGCTATGGCTGCAGCATTCACCGCGTGCAGTAACGATGACATCGAAGTGCCTGACGTAAAGAACGGGGAAGCGAGAAGCGTATTCATGAAGCTGGAGTTGCCGACGCTGACGAGATCGACCGAGCCTCCTGTAGCCTCGGGAACGGTTGCTACGGTAAGTAATCTGCATGTATACTTCCATGACGGGACCAGCATTCTGAAATATGTGAACGCGACTACAACCACTCCCATCACGATTGCGAATCTGACTACCGGTACCCAAATAACGGATGTACCCGCGGCGGCTACCACTGTAACGGTATGTGGTAATATTCCTGCCGGAACTTCATTGCCTACAGGTGGAACCGTAGCTGCATTGAAAGCTGTACAACTGGAAATCACAAGCCAGTCTGCAGTTGCGGATGTGGTGTTGAGCGGCGATGACAAACCCCTGCAGACATGGACTACCGGTAGTCCGGCCCTGCCTTATGCCCCTGGAATAACGGACGGTGACAAGTATGCCGAAGTGGAAATCGGTCCTGCCGTGGCACGTGTCGAAATCGAAGGTCTGGCGACTACGGCCTCCAGTGCGGTGGATGGTTTTACGCTGGAAGGAATCTATGTGAATAACTTCTTTGAAAAGTTCAACTTGGCCGGTACCGTTGTGGGAACGAAAGTACAATATGGTGCTACTCCTGCTGCCTATGCTCAAGGACAGGGGCTTTACACCCCTGCTAACGCTGGAAAACTCTTTGACCAGTCTGCCGTCGCTGCTACAGGTATCCCAAAGGAAGTCATTCCGCCAACTGCAGGGCAACGTTGGGCATATCAGGTTGTTCCTAACGGTAACAGTACTGACGCGAACGAGCAACTCCAGCTCGTATTTAAGTTGAGTAATTTGGCTGCTAAGGCCGGCAGCAGCGTGAATTTCGGCACAGGTGACCAGTTTATCACCGTGAGAGGATTCAAAGATGGCAGTGGCAATATTGTAGAACTGGAAAAAGGAAAGATTTATACTATCTCGAAAGCCGACTTTACATTTGACGAGAGCAACCTTTCCACAATACCTAATACCAGTGCTGTCAGCGTTTGGTTGAAGGTGACGGTAAAAGCCTGGACGGTCGTTCCTGTCAAGCCTAATCTCTAACTGTCATACCATCAAGGTATATTGTATTTGTTTGTTTCTTTTACAAGTCCGTTTGCGTAGAGGAGATTTTTAGCTCATTTTACTAGTTCACCAGTTCCTCTCGCACGGCGGAATGTAAGCAGGTCGTGGGTGTCTTTTGCCCTGACCTCACGACCTGTATTTCTATAACCTGTTAAATCATAACACGTATATTCATATAAAGTCATAACCACAGTTATTCACCTAAAAGATACTACGCATGAAATTGTATAAAGCTATACGCTTCCTGATGCTTTCCGGTATTTTAACCTTAGTCTTGTCGAGGTGCATCAGGGAGTCCCTGGAGGGCTGCCCTCTGGATACCCTGTTACGATTTACCTACAAGCCTCGCGGCTCTGCCGCTGACCTTTTCGGAGAGCGTGTTCAGAGGGTGAGGCTGTGTGTGTACCGTCCCGATGGCAGTATTGAGCATATGCAGACGCTGGAGAAGAGTGAACTTGACCGTTTGCAGGGTGTTGAGATGTATCTGCCGCAGGGAAACTACACTGTCGTGCTCTGGGCGAATGCTTCGGATGCACAGACCAAGCTCGGCGGCTTTTCCGAAGGAGAAACCATAAGGAACCTTTCCGCCTCACACCCGCATGCGGAGACTTCCGCTTCCATCCCCACGCTTGATCGGCTTCTTTTCGCTGTCACGCCACTTACGGTCAGTGAGCACGAGACTGGAGACCATACTGTCAATTTCAGCCCCGGCACTATCCGTGTAAGTCTTCACCTTGATGGTGTGAGCGTGCAGCCTGTGGTACACATCACGGGCATGGAGTCAGCCTTGCGACCGGTGTTCGACGAAACCTCGGGCACATGGCGTCTCCAGTCCGTAAGCCGGAACAAGACATTCCAGCCTGCCGTAGCATATGATGTCACCAACCGCCATGCTAATGCCACGACTGACATCCCCCGTTTCAAGGCCGATACCCCCGGCATGGTGGAAATTATCGATCCCACCACGGGAAACCATATCGTGCCCCCGATTTCGTTGGCAGGGCTTATTGCCCGCTACCACATACCGATGGAGGAAGATATTGAAGTAACCATTCCTATCGAGATTACCTTTACAAACGGTCATGCGAAAATAACGATCAGGAATTGGGAAAATCAGAATGTAAAACCCGGAGGAGTGTAAAAAACGCACCGGTCAATCATGAAATGCAAATCATAAAACAATATATTATGCCAAGTAGTTCAATCATCATACCGTTCCGCAACCTGCTGTCGGTCCTGTTATTACTGCCGCTCGTACTTTCGTGCCGGCAAGACGAACTCATTCTTCCTGTTCCGCCCGTGTCCGGCAAAGGTGAGACGGCCGAAGTGACACTTTCTGTCAGGATTCCCGATTTCCGGGCGGCGAATACTCGTGGTGTAGACGAGAAAGGGATAACAGAGATTACCGTACTGATGTTTGCCGATGAAGGCGGTACGGAGAAAGTCAAGGTGAAATATGATATTCTGGGCAGCTCGTTGCATACACTTTCAGGCTCTTCGGATACGAAATACTTCTCTGTGCCCGTTATTGCGGGCAGATACAAACGTATAGCTCTCATAGCTAATGCCCAAACAGAACTGGCAAATATAACAGCCGGTTCCACCTATGATGCTCTTAAGCAAGTGGAAGTCGTGGGTAGGTTCGGACAAGAAGGTACGGGCACATACATACCCATGTACGGCGAGCATGCCCCGGCGGGAGGCTTTGAACTGAAAGCCGGTGTGTCGCAAACCATTGCGCAGGAAATACCGCTTATCCGCATGCTGGCGAAGGTGGATATCATCAATCCTACAACTTCGGGAGCCACGACAGCTGCGGGAAAGGTTTACTTCGTCAATTCCGTAGGCAACGGACGCGTTTGGGTAGATCTTGCTACATACAATACCACCGCTTCACAGTCGGGATACATGACTCCCACACTGCCTGCCACATCGCAGCCAGCAGTCAGTGGCGGGCACCCGCTTGAGGGAACTGCAAACACCGCATCTCCGAATGTCATCACTTATTATTTGAATGAACAGTCGGCTATCTCCGGCGGCAGCCGTCCTTGTATAGTTATAAATCTTGCCTATCAAGGAAGAGAATACTACTACTGAATGGATTATACATGGGACGGTATCAAGGGCGGTGGCACGAGTCCTTACGAAAAGGGTAAATACATGCCCATTCTGCGCAACCACCGCTATATTTTCACCATCAAGGAAGTGAAAGGGCCGGGGTTTGCCACTTTGAACGAGGCTGTAACCAGCCCGGACAACTTTACCAACCATAACATCGTAGTAGTGCCCATCGTGATAGACGCATTCACAGATATAACGTTCAATGAATCGGGGCATTTCTTGGCAGTGACCCGAACGGCGATGACACTTCAAGGCAAGCACGATGCCACAAGCACACAGAACAAATTTTCTGTGCGCACCAATTACCCCAGTGGGTGGAAGGTCGGTGCCTATAATGCCGACGGAACAACAATTTCAGTTTCTAATTCATGGCTGAAACCCAGTCAAAACAGTGGGGCGGCTGGCGCCACTCTCACCAATCCGGTTACGGAGGAATTGCAGGCCATCACGAATGGCAAGGGATTCAAGGATGGTTATCTGTAGATACGGGCTGGACGACTTTATACTAAAATCAATATTAAGCAGATCGGTACGCCTTTGGATTATGTTGCCGAATATAACCTCGCCGGTGGCTCTATCTATAATTCTCCTTTCATTTCTTCCGTTCCTCCGGGTATTTCTCCCACTGCAGCCCAGACTGACCCTAATCTTCATTGGGCTTCGAGCCATAGCAATGACCAATCCGGTTATTATAATTGGTACGTGCTCACAGGAGAGAATAATGATACTTACAATCCAAATGCCAAGAAGCTCTTTGATGATGTCTTTTTTAAACTGGGGCATCCCGGTTATGGTTACCACCTGCCTTCCCGCTGGGAGTTGACGGGCGTTTTCTCCTACAGCGGTAATACCCAATATGATTCCCCTACTAATACTTCTAATGTCAACGAGGCTATTGAGTTCGGTGGCATCAAAAAAACTTTCGCCAACGATTATTTCTCTTCGGGTAACGGTGTTTGTTACGCTCTGCGTTTCAAACAAGGTACCGGTAATCCTATCGATGATTCTTCCCTATCCGATTTCCCTCTTGCTACTGATAATAATATGGTTTGTGCTTACCGTTACACCCGCGTGGGTTCGTTTGCCAACCATGACTTTACTTCCCTATTGAAAGTGGATTGTGTTTACTTGGGCAGCGCATTTACAGGAAACATTAGCACTATCAATAATGATTCTTGGTGGGATAGCCATACTTCCGAGGCTGTCGTTCGTATTTTTCCGGCTGCCGGTTATATCTCCTTCCCAACGTTCATTTCGAGTGGTTTGCTCGAAGCCCGAGGCGAATATGGTCGGTATTGGTCGAGCACGGAGTTTCCCAGCCTCCTCGGCAATGCTTGGAACGTGTCTTTCTACTCGTACTCTGCGTTCGCGAACTACAGAGACGTTAAACACCACGGGTTTTCCGTTCGTCTGTTCGCCGATAAATAAGTAAGACGGTATATGACCGATGCAATTTAGTTTGTAAGAAAGTTGATATAAAAAATAGATATATTACTAAAAAAAGAAGAAAAATGAATATAGGATTTCAGACTTCCGGTTTATCCGGTTTCACCCGTGTGGCATATCTGTGGAGGCGACATGCCTCAGCTGTGCTGTGGATTGCAATGGCGGCGCTCCTTCCGACCGCTTGCAGTGATGATGCGGAGCAGTCGGTGCCGCAAGCGAACGGACATACAGCCGTTATTTACCTGAACTTTAAAACCGGTGCTTCAAAACAGGCTGCTGAAATGAACACCTCGCAAAGTTCCGAAACGCGTGCGCCGCTGACACGTGCTATAGATGAAAATGGAATCAATACTGTAGATGTACTTTCATTCAAGGTTGATCCTGCAGATCCTACGAATATAAAGAAAGGTACATTCTTCTACCGTGCACAGGGTACATACGATATCGGCACACAAACCGTACGTGTACAGCTGATGGGAGCTCCCGAACATCAGACACTCGTGGTGCTTGCCAATGTCCGTGAGCAGGTGAATACCCTTGCTGCTGCATTCGGAGAACAGAAAGAGGGGGTAATGAACCGCCTGGCATTCGATGTCGGAACGGATGCCGCACCCGACTTTACGAATGGCATACCCATGTGGGGCGAGCTTCCCAACCAAGCGGTGGGCGAAGGTTTCTCTCCCTCTGGCGCTCCCCAAGAGGTGACGATGATACGTGCGGTAGCTAAGTTCACGCTTATCAATCCTCTTGAATCCGACCTAAAAGGCTTTTTCTATTATTACAACGATCTGCGGCTGTACAATTACCGGGCAAAAGGACGCATTGCACCGGACAACTATAATGTGACGGGCAAGCAAGTGAATACTCCCACCGTACCCGTCGGGGCACGGCAGACACGGGGTACATTCACCTCATTGAACAGCGATGTGTCACCCGGGAATATAGGTATTTTCAACGGCTCACAAAAGACGTTCTACCTGTGCGAGGTGGACAACAAGAACCGCCCCTCGGGCGGGAATGCGCTGGACGACCTTTGTCTGGTTATGCACGTGAAGCCGTATCTCACCGGCTCTAAGCCGTCGGTAGACGGTTACTACCGCCTCGACTTCAAGGACTACGGTTCGGGAGTGCCGATGGATATTCTGCGTAATCATGAATATAAAGTACAAGTGGAAAGTGTGGACGGGTTGCCGGCCCAAACTCCCGAGGAAGCTTTCAAAGGAAACCATACCCTTAAATGCCGTATCGTGCCGTGGAACGAGGTACAAGAAGAAGTAATAGTACGAGGGAACAAACGGCTGACGGTGGACAAACGGGTGTTCGCTTTTGACGGTGATATCCAAATAGGTGTCGCTTCATTACCCGTAAATATAACTACAGAGAATACCAATTGGCAAATAACCGGAAAACCTTCATGGATTTCACTCAGCCAAACCTCGGGTACAGCGGGAGTACCAGCCACGGTTACTATTTCGGCAAACAGTAAGAACTTTACCCAGAATATGCGTAGTGCTGTCCTTTCCATACGAACAGGAAATTCTGCTAACGAATTGGAATATCGTTTGCATGTAAGCCAGCAACCGGCTTGTGGTTTCGGAAATTCCATGAAACTTATGCGTATCGGTGGCAGTAACTATCAGACTACCCGTATGGGTAATGGTGGTGTTTGTTGGATGATAGACGCCAGTAGGGAAGGAGGTCCTAATATGGCTGCTCGTCCTCGTTCATATTCTTTGGCACCAGCTATGGTCGGACCCATTTATTATGGCAGTATTCCCCAACGTGCCTGCCCCGATGGCTGGCGACTCCCTACGGCTTGGGAGGTTATTAATCTGATACAGTCTATAACAGGCTCTTATCCTGTTGTATTTACTCGATTGATAGAAAGCGGTGCGGGAATAGCTAAGTCTTTTCCAGCCATATCTGCCCCCGATGGTGGATATGAAGAAGGCGTTTTAGCTATCTGGACACAAACTCCAATGATATATTCATCACCTCAACGACATTCTCCTGCCTCTGTATTACATACAGGAATATATTGGAATCCTGATATCGGAGCTGGAAAAACAGCGCCCACATATAGGGTTAATCGTAATAGATGGGCCTTAATGCATGGTGCCGGTAATGACATTCATAGTCCGGCCGGGTTACCTGCAGGGTTTAATGAATATTATGGTTATCATTATCTGCTGGGCGGTAGTGTCCGTTGTGTGCATGACCAGTAATTTAACCATTAAACAAACAGCACCATGAAACGATCAACTGTTTTAGTCTTTTTGTTTGGACTGTTTTTGGGGGGCTGTGGCAGTTCCCGTCAGGGCGGTGAAGAGGCGGAAGTTGTGCGACATTACGAATGTCTGCTGCGCGCCCTTGCAACAGATGATTCATAACTCTGGCGTTATTTTCATCTATTACATCTTGATATTCACTTCTTTCTATTACTCTGCCATTTTGATTTTGAGTACATTTTTCTCTTATTGAGCAATTTACACAAGCTGATGTTTTATATACTTTTGATCTATAATTGGGACGGATTCTCCATTTCCCTGTTGTTGTCATTTGTTCTCCACAAGGGCAGATATAATAATCTCCGTCATTTATATAATGAAATTCAGCCAGTGGTATGGAATTCGAATTAGGTGATGTTGATGGCATAGGCGATGAATAAGTACATATTCCTGAATATTTACAGGCTTGTAGTTGGTCGCCGCTAGTATAACCGGCATCGCTAAGTGTGTTGAACGAATCTAATTGTAGTAGTTCCTGGACGGTCAATGCCGCTGTTGATAGTTCTCTTTTATCAGTTGATGCTCCAATATGAGAGTGAACCAATAATTTGTGTTTACTATCAAAGGCTGCTTGAACCGCATATTCAACTCCTGATACATTATTGGTTAACATTAATGCTCTTGAATCTTTGTCTGTTAGACTTATTTGAGTATCATTACTATTCTTCAATTCCGTATCAAGAGTTTCGTATTTCTTACGCCTGTCTTGTTGTAATTTAATCTTAGATTTAAGAAGTTCTTTTTCTTCTTCTTTATCAGTCTTATCTAAAGCTACTTCAAATTCTTCAATACGGTTATCTATATATTCAAGATGTCTGTCTATCTTCTTTTGTGTATAATTGTTTCTGAGACTATTTTGGGCAAATATCTTGAAAGAATCTATACCTATGGTTTCGCCTTCTATCAGACCCATATCCTTTAGCATAAGGACAAACTGCCTAAAGACTTTTCTAAAAGCCTCCGCATTATTTTTTTTAAAATAAGCAATTGTCCGAAAAGAGGGCATTAAGCCTCCTAATAGCCACCATAATTCCACATTTACTTTACAGGAAGTGTTCCAACTTTCTTGATGATCTTATTGAGTGCTTATAACCATATAAATACAATTTTAGTAATGTTGCAGGATTATACGGTGGTCTCCCTTCTGATTGAAGTTTGACATGTTTAAACCCAAGCTCATCTATAGGCAAGATATCCACAAATAAATCGATAAGCCTGCTCATCACCAAGAATGTTTTTCTCATAATCCAATAACTTTAGAAATTATTAATATCAACGTAACAAATCATTCATCTTTCAGATCGACAGTCGGCAAGTTAAAAACTTTTTCGATGCCAATCCAGCTTTCTGCCGCATCATCAAATAGCGTTTCATATTGATCATGGAATCCAAAAAGGTCACTAAAGAAATATGTTTTCAGTGTTGGATACATGCTTACTTTCCATTCGTTGTCAGCTCCATCAGGTACAGAAATAATAAAATCTGTGGACAAGCTACAAGTGGTTATCCCGGCCTTAGCACCTCCATTGACAGCACTCGACGCGTAACAAAACATATTAAAATGTGAAGAAGGTTCGCGTAAATTAAACTACCACCTAAGCTGTGGGCTTCCTTGGGCCGGATTGGTTCTATTGATAACTTCAATATCATTTATTGTTTCCGTATGGCTATTGGAAATGCTTATTCCTCCTGAAATCTCTGGTCCAGTGACACTGACACTTCCTCCTAACTCGAAAGAGACACTGCTGGTATAAGAGCTCTGGCGTTCCGTAGTTTGCGGGGAATGTGCATGAATAATGGCACCATTCGGGTGAACCGGAGCGAATTCCAAATTTACGTCAGTCAGGCAAAAGCCATACCCTTTCATTTTCAGAGTACTGACCTTGGTATGCCATTCTCCATAAAAAGAAGGTTCTACATAGGCTATAAAACCCAGATTTACCAAATAAAAATGTTCTTTCCGGTCTTTGCTATAAGCGGTCCATATCTTAGCTTCTACTTGAAAATTATCGGTTGTCCCTTTACCTTCATGTCCATGAACAGGAGGTGCGGTATAGCTATTTTGACCGATAACGATATAGGCAGATATCAAGTTTTTCAAATCCGACGAACCGTTTGACGGAGCTTTCGGTTCCAGGGCTCTTTGTAAACTTTGACTTGTCATGTCGCAATGAAATCCCTGCCCGTATTCATTAATCGTCTGTACAGATTCTTTGCCATCAGCTCCGGTAGCAGTACTGAGCGCATTGAGCTTGGAATAGAATCCGCTCGCCGACGGAAGCGGTCCAGAAAATACCCACAGCGGCAGTTCGTCCGAATAAGACTCATCTTCCTTCGCATAAGGATTATAGCAATCCAGCAACGTGCAGACGGTATTAAAATCCTCGTTCGTTCCTCCCTCCATCATCATCACGATGCTCCGCTTATGGAACATATCCTTGATGTCAGCCAGCAAATCGGTATCCGACTGAATCCGGTCAATGTCCTGCCGGGTAAAGAAGAACGCGTCGCCAACCTCCATCTTCTTTCCCGGAGCATAAGGAACCGCCTCCTTGTAACGGTTTATCATGTTCTCGGATATCATATGGTCTTCTTTGCTCCAGAACGAAAGGTAATAAAGCGTGTTGTTGTGTGTTACGCCTAACTGGTCGGTAGTAGGCAAAGGATCAGTTAGTTTCTCGGGATCATTTACATTGTCGGGGGCGTAGTCATCCTCGTCATCGCCGCACGATGTAGCTACCGCAAGAACCATGTAGCACAACAATAAGTAATGAAGTAAATGAATCTTTTTCATGACTTTTTAAAGGAGAATCCTATTGTTTGTATTATTCAAATTCAAGCTGTAGAACTCATTTGCCGCTTGAAATAGAGTTGTCTTTATTTGAAGTTATTTGGGTAGCATTTTCTTTTACACACGTTAAAATCACCCATAAAACCCTGTTTTACTCTTTTTGGAGATGACGCAGGCTCAACCGACAAGTGCAAAATAAGCGAAAAGATTTAAATTCAGCCCGATTCTTGCCTATAAAAATTGTCTCAATTGTCAGAATCGCACATCTTTGTGGTTTAGAACATTTTAGTTTTGTAGTTTAGGCTATTTTTTGTCGTTTGGGCTATTCCTCCATCCATAACACACCGTATTATTCCGCCTCTGTTTTCCTCCATTTAGGGGTACAGCCCGCATTTTCCTTGAACAGCCTTATAAAATGGCTTGGTGACAAAAAACCGGATTTCTCGGAGATGTCGGCAACCGTCAACCTCGGATATCGCGCAAGCAGACGTTTCGCATATTCTATACGAAGTCCGATAATCCAATCGCGGAACGACATGTCATACGTAGTTTTGATGTACCCGGACAGGTAGGTACGGTTGGTATGAAGCACATCTGAAAGCTCCTTTATGGTAAGGCCGGGCCGGATATAACCGTCCGCATCGATACAACCTTTGATTTTTTTCGCTATTTCGGCATGGAAAAAAGGAGTATCCTGCCTCTGTGCCTGTTCCCGGTTTGTGGTGTCACACAGGTCTTCCTCTTCAGAAGTCATGCCATCTTCCATCGCGTTTTCCACCTGTTCGTAAAACAGCAGATAGTTCAGATAGCAAAGGAAGAGATAAATGTAAAACGGTACCGATGACAGAATCCAGATATAGACGTATTCATCAGGCAGGAATGTCAGCAGTCCGCATCCCACCCCGAATGTGACAGCCCAGTAGGTGAAAATGGAAAGCCATTTGATATAGGCACCGATGTCGTCCGCACGGGTGTCATCGAAAATGCGGATGACCCTGTGATAGGCCCGGAGAAGCCTACGGGTCAAGAACAGCCCATAGATAACCAACCATGCGGCCAAGGCAAACATCACCGTTGTCTGTAAACCACCTTTTGGTAACAACAGCAGAACGATGCCGGAAAGGATGGAAAACAGTATCCATAGACAGATATGCGTCCGTAACCGACGTTTGGTGATATAAAAGCGGTCAAGCAGAGTGGTGAGGGCCGAACTGAACAACCAGTAGCACAAAAAATAGGTGGACAGGTTCATCAGGATGGCGGCATCGGTATTCTTGAACCTGATTCCAAAAAAGAAATGTACCGAATAGTTGGCGGCAAGTAACAGTATGGCTACCCCCATAATTCGCCGGGAACGCAGATAATTATTGAAAATGGCTTTTTCCGAGGTTGGAGCCAACAAAAAATAAAAGCCGAAGAACAACATCAACGGTAGCGCAATACAAAGTGAATAACTGTATATAGATGGTTCCATTTTATTATGCCTAACTATTTTGAATGCAAAATTAGCGAAAATACTGAATATATGGCGGATTTGCCATGACGATTTACTTTCAACACCCTATTTTGATATAATCGAGGGCTTGTTGTATGGTATCCTTGCCATTATGTCATATTGATGGAAAAAGCAGGAAAAGGAATGGTATGTTCCCAATCCTGCCATATATATCCGCACACTCGTTCACATTTTTATACCTTTCGGTTTGCACTCGTCACGGACGTTGAATCCCGGCCGCCCGATGATGATGTGGTCGGCAATAAAATTGCCAGACGGACTGCGTTCATTCACCGAGCTGCGTATCTGCGGCACATCTTCGGTGTGTTGTGGAGATACGTTTCGTACACCTTCCGCATCCGGTTTGACCTCCTGTCCGTCATTCTCCTTTTCGGCGACTTCGGGCGTAGGCGGCTCAAGCTCCAACTGTATCTTTCGGTCGAGTGCTGCAAGTTCGGACTTCAACTGTTTCAGTTCGTCCTCCTTCTTCCATACCTTCCCGGCTATCTCCTACAACTGTGAGACCTCCTTTTCCTGCACCTCGTTCTTCGCCTTGTACTGGTCAATGATGGACGGAATCCTCTCCAATGCGTTCAGGAAATTGCGTGCGGCGGCTACCGGGTCAGCCATCGCCAGCATGCAGCCTATGTCATACAAGGATACTGATACTACGGGAGAACCTGTCGAGCATGTGACAGAACCGGACAAGCAAATTGCGCATTCGGCTCTCGGTGACTACGGACCATTCAGTGTGAAATATGCCACGAAGGACTTTCTCAGCTACGGGAACAAAAAGTTCCGCATATAGATTCTGATTTTGCTTGTTACAGATGGAAGCAACGGCAATATGCCAGAGGAGGCCGGGCTATACAAAAAATAAGGGGCTGTACACATGCGTCAGCTCCTTGTTTTTAAGGGGTAAGCGACTGCTCAACTACATCTTGTGCATTCAATTTTTCAGTGGGATGCACTCCATTGTAAGTGCATCTCAATTTCCATATACCAACTTATCTCAGGGTTGTCATTGAGTGTCAGTCTCGCTTTTTCCCGTTTTTTCCTGCATTTTCCCGGAACTGTCCTGATTATTTTCTCCATACATCCGGTAGCAGTTCCTTCAGGTCTCTGTCTGATTTGGGAGCCAGATAATAGGGGAGTTTACTGATCACATCATTCAGCCACTCTCTGGGGTTGACACCACGTTCCTTACATGAGCCAAGCAAGGAACAGATTATAGCCGTATTCTCAGCCGCTTCGTGGTTTCCGCAGAACAGCATGTTCTTTCTTGATATGACCAGTGGCCTCAGGGCATTCTCACAGCGATTGTTGTCAATGAAAATTCTTCCGTCATGGAGATACGGTTTCATTCTTGGCAGCAGGGAGTAGGCATAGGCTATGGCTTTTCCCATAAGACTTCGTTTTAGAACTTTAGGGTATGTGTTTTTAAGCCAGAGTTCAAAGCTGTCAAGCATCGGTTTGGATAGACGTTGGCGTAATTCAGCACGTCCTTCATACGGGAGTTCCTGTTTATCCGCCATGTATTCCACATTATACATATCCTGGATAAATTTGAGTCCCTGCATGGCATATTCCAGATTTTCTTCCTTGCACAGCTCTATATGTCTGCGGATATGCGCGAGACACCCACACAGACATACGTCCTCCCCATCCTCAAAGGCGTCATAAATGGGATGGCCGTCACTTTGGAGATATCCTTTGAAGTTTTTCAAAAGCCTGACCGCAACTTTTTGTGAACGCGATCCGTTGTCGTAATGGAAGAAGGCAGACGCGGCACAGCCGCTCGGACTATCCAGATGTATTCTTTTACGGCTTTATGCCTGTCGTGGTTTATAACCGGAAGCGTGGTCTCGTCAACCTGGAAGTAATCTGCGGCCAGTACTTTCTTCCTGAGTTCCAGATAAAGTGGCCTGAGAAGCTCGCAGACCGGTCTGAACCAGCCGTCCAATGTGTTTTTGGACAGTTTCACACCCAGATGTTCCAGCTGTTTCACTTGTCGGTAGAACGGGACATGATATTCGTATTTCTGTAAAAGGACCTCAGCGAGCATGGAAGCCCCTGGCATACCTTTATATATGGGCATCAGTGGCATGGGAGCGGTTATTACAGCCTTTTCTCCGTTATCAACGGCCTCCATTTCATTTTTCAGGGCGTATGTGGGACGTACCGTGTCTTTCACATAGAGGTAGCCGGGTTTCATCTCAAGGGTCCTGGTATGTTCCTCGCCTATCTTGACGTATCTGCTTAAATCGACATTCTCCGGTTCGATGACGACTGTTACAACCGGAAGGTTATCCATGACGACCCGGTTACGGCGCGGCGTTTTATTGGCGGCCCGGGACTTGGGGACGGTAATCTGTTCAGCCGCCCTGCTCCGGGCATCTTCGATTTCCGCCTCTATCTGTTCCAGGTCGCCATAGTCAAAAGGGAGCTTCGGGTCTCCGTTATCGACAGGCTTGCATTTCTCACTCATCTTTCCGAACACCTTCCTCTTCAGCCATGCCAGGGAGGCGTTCAACTCAACTATCGTACCCCGGAGTTCTTCTATGGTCCTTGCCTGGGCTGAGATGATCTCACTCTGTTTACGGTTGATATCCAGCAGCTGCTCCATTGAGGGTTCCACAGCTTGTCCGGTTGCATCTTCTTTTGCCATTCAATATCTTTTTTTTGATGATATAAAGATAGTCAAAAACAACAAGAAAAACAAGCCTTCAAGCTGTTTGTTTACAACTGTTTTACCAATGCTTTTTCAAATTGGAAAGCCGTCTTTGCCTGCCTTTGCTGACATCTTCATTGATGCCTTCCACCATAACGACCAGGTCACTCCAGGTCATGGGGTAAGAACGGGTGGCAGGATTATAGGCGGGTATCTTGAAGGTGCCTTCTTCAAGCAGTTTCTCATAAAGGACCAGACCGCCCGGTTCGGCATGGAGCAATTTTATCTTGGTCCGGAAACGGTTGTAGAAAATGAATACCTCCCCACTTCTGATGTCGCCTCCCATCCTCTCATGCACAAGGCCGCAAAGAGTGAACATACCTTTCCTCATGTCCGTATAACCGGGGCACAGGAAATATCTCATGCTGTCATTTAGGCAGAACATTGGCATTATATATTTTAGAGATCAGATTCAGGGCAGCTTCACAGCCGGAAGACCCTTTAAACTTCAACTTCAATCCGTTGGGTAATTCCAAGGATATTTCAGAGCTGTCCTTTCCTTTCAAGGGAAAGGGGACGCTAGGCTGGGGAGATGGCAGGGGAGCCTCGTGAGATATACCGGGGGATGGCGTGTCGCCATTGATTACTATGGGGACAAAGCTGTCTTTAACCCCTAAGCGGGAGGCTTCTGCCAATAACTCCCGCTCCGTTATACCGTATTTTTGTTTCCAAAGATAGAATCTACTACGGCTATAACCTTCATTCTCACAAAAATCAGCAATGGACAAACCACTCTGCTGCTGACGGAAAAGAACGGAGATAAATTTTTCTCTGCTCATCATGTGTTTACGTCGCTGCATCATAGGATATTATTTTTTTTGCAGCAAAAGTAAGGAGGGAAAATGAACTGTAGAAGATGTACTTACTCAGGCGCTTACTTTAAGGGGATATTCGACTTTTAGCCCCCAAAAAGATCAATATTGTTATGTACAACCGTCCAACCTGCGGGTAAAGTGCGCAACTCGGATCTGGACAGCAAGCTGAAAAGAGGCACAAGTATGTAGGCAACCCTGTTATAGCACCGGAATCTGCTGTGTCGCATGAATCAACCGTAGTCCCCGTGAAAGGCATGGCTATACCGCCAAGGGCTGTGGATGAAGTCGCAATGCGGAAAGCCGTCCTTTCCCAGGCAGTTCTCAGGAAGTCTTAAGAAAGAGGGGATAAACATCTGATACGGACAACTCGCAATACGATACGCAACGATGAAAGTGGTGAACAAATCTGGCACTAACGGATGCGCCTCTTTTATATGATTATAATATTAACAAGAAATGCCCGCCATTGTTCTTAAATGCGAATTATAACTTCTTACTGTTGGAAGATTATCTATAAATCGGGCATGAGGGTAAGAGTGCTTACAAACAATTCGGCCCGCTTTATTGGGGGCTGCCAAACCTCGACCGGCACCTGTACCACCCGCGGATATAAATTCGGACCGGAGGTATGGATGGTATTCCGCACACCGGACCAACGTACCCTTGCGGACAGTCCCGAGCCCGGCAAGCCATAATTCCGTCGGGTCAATTGAACAACCGCCTCTCGGAATATGTTCATATCATGGGCCGGTCCCGTATGCAGCTATTTTCCGGGGTACATGACATTGAGGACATACCGCCTGATGCCGACATCCGAGGTTATGTTTAAATTTGTATATTAATTTATATTTTTATATATTTGCAACAGTTGTTGTCTAATTTACATCAGAATGACACGTGTTCGGAATATGGGAAGAATACTGTCCGCATTCCTCATGCTGGGAATTTCCTCCATGTGCGGAGCCCAGATATATAAATACTTGGGAATAGAGGACGGATTGAGTAACCGGAGGATTTACCGTATCCAAAAAGACGGGAGGGGATACATGTGGTTCCTCACCCAGGAGGGGATGGACCGTTATGACGGCAAGCGGATCAGGCATTACACTGTTCTTGACGGCAATCTGAAGGTGGCCCCGCAAGTCAATCTGAACTGGCTCTACACCGACACGGAGAACACGCTGTGGGTTGTGGGAAGGAAAGGCCGTATTTTCCATTACGACACCCTCCATGACCGTTTCCGGATGGTATACAGGATACCCGGTCTTCAGGATGACTTCGCCACGGGCATGCTCTGTTACGCCTATATGGACCGTGGGGACCGCATATGGCTCTGTCAGGGTGACCATATCATCCGCTATGACACCCGCACAGGCATTGCGCAGCGGCTGGTCTCCCGTTTAAGAGGTGATATAACCGCTATCAGCGAGACGGACGGTACAAACCTTTTCATCGGTACCGTGAACGGACTTTTTCCGGTACGGGAAAGGGACGGTGTCCTTGAGGCGCTTGCGGACACGGACAGCATCCGGACGCCGGTCAGCGAACTCTACTACCACCCCGGTTCGAAGAAACTGTTCGTGGGAACCTTCAGGAAGGGCATACTTGTATACGGAGTGTCCGCAGGCAGTACGCTGCGGAATGTGGCCGTCAACCGGATCACCCCTCTCAATGACCGGGAGCTGCTGATAGCCACGGGCGGAAGGGGGGTATACAGGATGGATATGGACTCGCTAGTGCCCAAACCCTATATAACCGCCGACTACGCCAGCCACAACGGCATGAACGGAGACAATATCAATGACATTTATGTGGATGGCGGGGACCGTATCTGGCTTGCCAACTACCCCGCCGGAGTCACAATCCGGAATAACCGCTACCAGAGCTATGAATGGTTCCGGCACTCACCGGGCAACAGCCGGTCGCTGGTTAACGATCAGGTGCATGATGTCATCGAAGACAGCGAAGGCGACTTGTGGTTCGCCACCAGCAACGGGATCAGCCTGCTGCAGCCTGCGGTAGGACGGTGGCGCTCCTTTCTCAGCCGGTCCGATGGGATACAGGATGGCGGGAACCATATCTTCCTGACGCTCTGCGAGGTCTCGCCGGGTGTCATCTGCGCCGGCGGGTACGCTTCGGGCCTGTACAGGATCGAAAAGAAAACCGGGAGGGTGGAATACTTTCCCCCCTCCTTTGCAGCAGAGGGGCGTCCAGACCAGTATATCAATGACATCGGAAAAGATTCCGGAGGATGTATATGGACAGGGGGCTGCCACAATCTCAAACGTTTCGATCCCCATGACGGCACAGTACGCCTGTACCCGGTCCCGGGCCCCATCACCGCCATACTGGAGAAGGCTCCGGAATGGATGTGGATCGGTACCGGCATGGGGTTGTACCTGCTTGACGGGCACGGGGGGACCTGCAGACATATCGCCTTTCCAGTCGAGGCGGTTCATGTCTATGCACTGTACCAGGCACCGGACGGGCTCCTGTATATCGGCACCGGCGGGGCGGGACTTCTCGTCTATGACAGCGTGGAGGACAGGTTCGTCCGCCAATACCAGACCGAGAACTGCGCCCTGATATCCAATAACATCCATACCATTGTCCCCCGTGCGGACGGCACCCTGCTACTGGGGACCGAAAACAGCGTGGCCCTGTTCCGGCGTGAGAGCGGCACTTTCAGAAACTGGACGGCAGAACAAGGGCTGGCAAGCGTATGCCTCAATGCCGGGGTATCCACTTTCCGGCACGGGGAAAGCTTCGTGTTCGGGAGTAACACCGGAGCCGTCATGTTCCCCTCCGACATGAGGATACCCGCCCCGCATTTTTCTCGGATGCTCCTGCGGGATTTCATGATCTCCTACCGCCCCGTCTATCCCGGGGACAAGGGATCCCCCTTGAGGGAGGATATTGACAATACCGTCAGGCTGGAACTTGCATATGACCAGAATACCTTCTCCCTGGAAGCTGTCTCCATCAACTACGACTATCCCTCGAACATCCTATATTCATGGAAATTGGAGGGGCTCTACGAGGGCTGGAGCCATCCGGTCCAGAGCGGGCGGATACAGTTCACGAGCCTGCCCCCAGGCAACTACACCCTGCGTATCCGTGCCGTCTCCAATGAGGAGAAATACAAGGTGTATGAGGAAAGAAGCCTCGGTCTGAGTGTCGCCCGGCCGCTGTGGGCGGGTACATGGGCCATTGCCGGATATGCGTCATTGTGTGTGTTGGCTGGGGTGGTGTCTTTTCGCGTTGCCATGTTGCGCAGGCAGAAAAGGATATCAGACGAAAAGACGTGCTTCTTCATACATACTGCCCATGATGTCCGTACTCCGCTTACGCTGATCAAGGCTCCGCTGGAAGAGGTGGTGGAGAAAGACATGGTGAAGGCGGAGGGGATGGACAATGTACGGATGGCCCTGAAAAGCGTGGACGGACTTCTGGGATTGGTCACCAGCCTGATAGATTTCGAGAGTACGGACAACTACACCTTGAGACTTCATGTCTCGGAATATGAGCTCAACAGTTATCTGGAGACGACCTGTGAGGCATTCCGCACATATGCCTCCATCAGGGACATCGATATCACCCGTGAGAGCGGCTTCCCTTACCTGAATGTCCGGTTTGACAAGGACAAAATGGACTCTATATTGAAGAATATACTGTCCAACGCACTGAAGTACACTCCACGGGGCGGGAGTATCCAGGTCCGTGCCTTCGCGGACCGGCATGTATGGGGTGTGGAAGTGGAAGACACGGGGATTGGCATTCCACCTGAGGAACGGAAGAAACTGTTCAGGAACCATTTCAGGGGCAGTAATGCCGTCAATCTGCAAGTGGCGGGAAACGGTGTCGGACTGATGATGGTACATAGGCTGGTAAGGCTGCACGGAGGCAGGGTCCGCGTTACCAGTACCGAGGGGAAGGGGACCATGGTATGTGTTATTTTTCCCCTGAGGAGCAGACGCCTTGACAAGGCATGCCCCGTTGCTTCGCCCAGGAAACAGGATACCGGGGAAACCCGCATGGGACCGGATTGCGGCCCCATGCGTGAGATCCTTCCAACAATGACCGGCGGGGACCGGCAGCGTATTCTTATTGTGGAGGACAATGACGATTTGCGGACCTACCTTGAGGGGCTGCTGAAAGAGGAATACCTGGTCCAAACCTGTTCCAACGGACGGGACGCGCTGCTTGTGGCGAGAGAATACAATCCGGACCTGATACTTTCGGACGTTATGATGCCTGAAATGGGAGGGGACGAACTTTGCGCGTCCGTCAAATCCGATATTGAGACATCCCATATCCCGGTCATGCTGCTGACCGCCTTGGGAGATGAGAAGGACATGCTGGAGGGGCTGGAAAACGGAGCTGACGCCTATATCACCAAACCGTTTAGCATAAACGTGCTCAGGGCGAATATCAGGAACATACTGGCAAACCGGGCACTGCTCAAACGGGCATACGCCGGTCTTGAGGACGGAGTCGGACAGGTTCCGCCGGACTGCCACAATACCCGGGACTGGAAATTCATGGCCTCCGTAAGGGAATGCGTCATGAAGAATATCGACAACCCCGGTTTCTGTGTGGACATGCTCTGTGGCATGCAGAACATGAGCCGCACCGGATTTTTCAACAAGTTGAAGGCGCTCACCGGCCATGCCCCGGCTGACTATATCCGCTCCATGCGGCTGCAATATGCGGCACAACTGCTCAGGGAAAAAGACTGTTCGATAACGGAAATCTCGGATGACTCGGGGTTCTCCGATGTCAGATATTTCAGGGAGGTGTTCAGGAAGTACTATGGAATGAGCCCGAGTGAGTACAGGAATTCGATGAGAGGATAACATCACGGGCAGACAGACTCCAGGATATGGCAGGTCTTATTGTCGGAGATGGTGTATGTTTCGCTCCGCACCGACAAGCCGGGCACGGTTAACTCGTTCACCGTAATGATGAAGGCGAACAGCCGCCCTGCCCCAGTATTGAGGCTCGTGCCTGATAGGGATAGTAGAAATAATAGTGTTCGTCCAACAGCCCGCCTGTGAGCGGTGTCGGACTTTCAGTTTTCCATACGAGACCGCCCGTGTCGGCATCCCTCTCGGCTGTCAGTTTCACGTTGGAATAGACTGTTTGAGTGCCCCGCACCACGTATAGGCCGCAGGCCCCGCCTTCGGAAAACTTGGTTTGGCAGCCATTCTCCACAGTACGGGTGGTTTTGCGAACAGCCGACGTATATCCACCATCGGTAACGGAGAAAGTAAGTTGCTGCGCCTTGTCTTGGTTGCCCGGGAGCTCTTCTTGCGTACAGGCGGCAAGCGATAGGAGCACCGCCGCCGGAATCGAATGTAGAATGCTTTGCTACAGTTTCTTTCTTTAATGTGATTAAAAAGCGCACACGGCCAGAAACCTAACTTTATAAGTACTTATCATTACTTTCCAGAGTGGCATCTGGAAAGTGTATGGCATATGCATTGTTAGGGCTATAATATGCCTCCGTAGACGACCAGTAAGAGGTGGTATAAATTGGCGTCGGACCGCCGGCAGCGACGAGGGATGGGTTGACTATATAATTCCAAATTTCGGCATTCGGAAAATCTTTCATCATAATCTTATCATCAGTAAGTCGGGCTGGGGTTAGTCTGCCTGTGGGGTCAGTGTCTTTCGGTATACAGAAGACGACACCGGCGACCGTCTTGCCCGCTACGGATTGCGGCTTCGGGTCTGCGATGACCTGAGCTTTCCCATTGGGATAGCGTTTGCGCAGTCCGCCGTCCGAAGTGCTCCTGCCCGAATAGATGTAGTCCCCAGCCTTCACTTCATCGGCAGTGTAGTGTATTGTTTTGGCTACCGCCACATTCTCCTCGCCGCCATCAATCCAGGTGTTGCCCGGCACCGTCTGCACCACGTCTATTTCATTCGTTTTTCCTCCGTGACACCTTCGCCCGCCATGAGCGTGAACTCTACTTTTGCCATGCGGTGGTTGAAACGGAGGCTGACGGCTTGGTCATAACCTCCCACTACGGTGACGTATAGAAGGCCGAAGCCGGCATACCCGCCACTTTGGTCGATATCGGCATTCGGAGTCCGTGCCGTGACACATGTCTCGGTAGTGCTCTTCCGGTAAATGGTGTTTTCAGCATCCTTTGGGACAGTATTGCCCGAGGCGTCCATTACGTACCTTTGGAGGCTGAGCATGCCATCCAGCATCACTCCTATCTCCTTGCCGCCGGCACGGGGGTGCGGTTGCGCCACCTCCGCTGTCAGTCGCAATGGGTACTTGCCATCGGGTAAACGTGTAGTAGATTCTCCCGTTTCCATCTTGCCGCAAGAGACGAGTAGCCCGCCCGCGAGCATCAACATCGGCTACCAGCCGCTGATGCGCATCCATCGTCCGGAATATCCTGTTCCTTTCACATCGTTATTTTTCTTTGTTTTATGTGGTTAGAAAGCGCACACGGCACGCACATTGAGTGCGCCGTCCTTTTCGCTGAGCTGTGCGAAGGCATTGTAGAAATACACGCTAAAAGCGCCATTCTTATTACTGGGGCTCTCCGAAGAAGACCAGAAACGTTTATGGTTATTGCGCGGTGACAATGCGTCACCGCCAACGGCGGAGATGGAGACTTCGACTATATCCCTCGTCTCTGTGTTGTCCCGTGTGTACGCAATATTATCGACATCCTTATAACATAGCATGTGCAGTTCCTTTACCGACGGCAAGAACCATCCGGTGCTGTTTGCCGGGGCTGGATTATTTGCGATAAATGTTTTCAGGACCTCAGCAGGATTGACCAAGGCATCGGTTTTGCCGTTTGTCTTGCAATATCCGTTATACGCCCACAGCACTTTCGTGTTCTGGTAACCGAGTATCCTGTTTATGTTGCCGGTCGCATCGAAACCAGTGGCAATGTTTACGTACTCATCCTTATCGACAGGATTGAAATCTGTTCCTCTTTGAAAATCCGCCACCCAGTCGTTAACGTTTTGCCACGAGACGTTGCCCGGAGCATCTTTAATCGACACGGCAAGGCCATGGGTGCAATTGGGATGTTCTTTCACCATAATCTTGTCGAAATCCAGAGACGCCGGCGTGATCCGTCCTTCAGGATTGGTCTCTGCCGGTGTCCAGAAGACGATGGCCGCCACGCTTGCCTTCTGCTCCTCGGTCAGGGTAGTACCCTTAGGCAGCAGGTTGCCGTCGGCGAGCAGGTAATCTCCCCGTTGCATCGTGTAGTCCTTTACAGTTGTCACCGCGCCGTCCACCTTGTATCTCTTGTAACTGCCGGTAGAAAGGCCGGACGGGGTTATGGTGAACTCCTTGCTTCCCTCGTCATAATGTCCTTCGATAGTCGGTGCGGGAGTCGCGTGATTCACCAAGTAGCGGTATGTACCATCGTTCACGCGCAGCGGCTGGGCAATGCCAGAGAATGTAGTGGCGGGTGACACGGCGTAATCAGGAATCCTCTCGTCGGTAAACTTGTATTTAACGGTATTCGGCATCTCGATGACGGCCAATGCCATACGATGGTTCATGGTGAAAGAGAGGTGGAGGGTGTTGTCTTCCCCTGTCGTTGCGGAGCCTTCGGCAGTCATCAAGTCGGAGGCGGTATATGCCGCATGAGTACTTTGGTCGTCCTGAGGCTGCCAAGCGGAAACCAACGGGGCGAAGAATTCCGTGTCGGTCAAGGCTGAGCCTGTGGGAGTGGCAGTCTTTCCGCTCATATCCGTTTAGTAGGGATAGTAGAGGTAGTAGTGCTCATCCGACAATCCCCCCACAAGTGTCGTGTTGTCCTTGGACTTCCACACGAGGTCGCCCGTGGCGGCATCCCTCTCTGCGGTCAGTTTCACGTTGGAATAGAGGGTTTGAGTGCCGTGCGTCACGTATCGCCGTCAGGCATGTTTTTCCTGCCGCTATGAACAACGGCGGGGGTATATGGTTATCCGGATGTTGCCGATGGAAAAAATCGGCTGGAAGAAGAAATAAATTTCTCGCAACGTTTCACAACAGCTTTGACCTGATGCTTTTCAACACACGCCACACCGTCATGCCTGAGAGCTTTATTCTCTTCCTAAGCAGATAGTTGGCAATCCGTTGCGCTCCCCATCTTCTTGTCTCACGCACAGATTAAGGATAATGGTTTCAATTTCAGGTGTTATCTTCATATTGGCAAGTCTTGATGAACGTTTAGACTTATCGGACAATTCCGACTTGCCTTGTTCTTTCTCGCAATTTATCCAACGGTATAACGTGGAACGGGTAATCCCGCACCGAAGGGCAGTTTTTGTCACAGAACCCGTTTCGACGTATAGCTCAAGCCATTTTTGGCGCATCCGTATATCTTCTTTCATGCAACGAAGATACGGATTAAGATTTGCCAACGAAAAGAAAAAGTGTAGCGTATCTATTGATACTTTGCAATTAAATACTACTCCGCTTTTCAGCCATCTCCTTAATACCAGCCTGTCAATCTACACATTGTTGAGAAGCCATTCATGATTAATATGATCAAAACAACCCTTAATGTCACCTTCCAGTATCCATTGTGGTAAACAGTCTCTACTCAACCATCTATGAAGTGCGTCTATTGCATCCGCAGTACTTCTAAACTTTCTGAACCCATATGAGTTCGCATCCGCTTCACTTTCAGTTATAAGTTCTAAAGCCATAAGATATATCCTGCACGGCTCTGTCCTTCATGGTTGGTATTCCCAAAGATCTTGTCTTGCCATTTGCTTTGGCTATGTTGACCTTCCTCAGCGGGAAGGCCTTATATCCTCTCCTTTTCAATAAACATATAGCTTCTATTTTCTTGGCATCAGTGTCCCACTTCATATGGTCAACCCCTGCCGTACGTTTACCTTTATTGGAAGTTACTTTCCTTATCGCCAATGCCTTGGCTTCGTAGGAAGTGGCAAGTAGGTACCGTAAGGCCTTTACCTTGTTGTACCTCTTTTCTTTGTGGGCCTTTGCTATTCGGACCTGCAGTTTTCTCACTTTACGCTCATATTTGGAAGAATCGATATCTTTTCATGTCGTGTTTCGTACGGTTAAAGATGCACACTCGGCTTTTGCCTTGCTCATTTGCAGTTTCTTCATTTTATTAAAGTTCTACAATCGTTTCACAAAGAATTACCCTGCGGAAGTCTGCCTGATTTCGCATGGGGTGATGTTTAAACCTCTATCCTCCGCATTACACAGAATCATTCACTTTCTCCGCAATCCTTTACCCGCACCACATTCGGCTTTTCTTGCAATTGGCTTACCTGCCTGACATAGACAGGAGAAATACGGGTTTACCAAGTTCCGTACAAGTAACTGACGCCCGACTTAGAGCCCGCCCCTCCACCGCCAGTATGATGTCCGTGTAGCCTTACATTCCCAAAAGACTATCCTGACTACCCACCTTTTGGCTATAGCTTATAAATATCCGTAAGCTATTTCTTTATTACGATGGTGTAGCGATTCACATATGTTACTCATATCAGTCAGCCTAACAGCCTATACATTGGATATTTCTGTAAAGGACTGCATTGTCAAGAGGGCTTCGCACTAAACCATGACTTGGTAAAGCACGCCTCTTTAGACTACTATTGACAGAACAATAGGTTCAGGCACAGTGCTGAACAATTACTTGTACGACTTCTTGTCGCACGGAATACCTAAAGATACAAAAAGGCCAACTAATTCGCAATAATTTGGCTATGAATTAGTTGGCTAATTTTATATTATTTAATAAATACCCCTATTCAGTTCGATTAATGGAGCTGAACTATAAATTTGGACGTTTGCCTTCTTATACAAGATTGACATTCATTGTTTCCGCTATTGTTTTGTTTTCAATCAGCATTCAACTGTATCAACATGAACAGTCGTTTGAAAACTTGAAACTCATTTTCCAAAAACATAAATAATCAACAGATTATTAAAGGTAATCAGTTGGACTATACATTATCTCAGAAAATATATCTATTTGACCTTCATTATATCTTTCAACAGTCCCAACGGCTCATCTGTAGTGATAAAGTCGACTTTATCCCAAAAGTATTGCATGTCCTCTTTTTTATTAACCGTCCATACATTCACTTTTAGCCCCAAGGCATGGCAACTTTCAATCCAATCGGTATAACGGTAAAATTCAGAGAAGTGATAATCCGGTCCGGCACTACCCAATTCTTTCAGTTGTTGTGGAGATAAGTCCCCTTTCAGATAATATACAGGAGTGCTTGTGGGAGCCTGACGGATCAGTTCCTTTAATGCGTGAGACGAAAAGGTGATATATATCATCCGGGGTTCGAGTCCCATCTTCTTTATCATCGAAACGATCTCTTCAACAGCTTTTATCTCCCGTTCGGGTTTACTATGAGCTTTCAACTCCAGCACCAGCTTCAAAGATGTTTTCCGCTTAGCTGTTTCCAGAAGCTCTTTTAAGGAGGGTACGCATTCTCCATTCGCTAACCATAACCCGGTTAATTCCTTCAGAGTGGACTCTTCAACCTTATGCCCTTGAATAATCCCATCATGGCTAACCACCAAACCATTATCTTTTGTCAGCCAGACATCAAACTCCGAACCATAACATCCTATAGAATCCGCTTTCAACAAAGATGTAATGCTATTCTGTGCTGATCCTTGGGTTTTCCAGAAACCACGATGGGCAATCACCCGTGTTTGTGCCGAAGTATTGGCAATCATAAACATAATTGCCAATAAACACATTACCTTTTTCATTTTGTCCTTTCCTCTAATTGTTAGTTATATAAGAGCTGATTCTCTAGTATCCCGGATTCTGCACTAGATTGGGATTTACTTCTATCTGATCTTGTGGAATAGCAAGCCAATAGTTCTTGGGAGCGGTAAAATTACGAACGCCGGTTTCTTTCATGTCCGTAAGTTTATAAAAACTATCAGCGGTTTTTCCGGATAATGTCCAGGATTTCTGATAACGCATCATTTCAGTATGGGCAATTTTCCAACGGCGCATATCATGGAAACGTCTGCCTTCCATAGCCAATTCAATGGAGCGTTCATCATGTAATATTTCGCGCAACTTCTCTCCTGAAGGAATACCACCGGCTTTTGCCCATGAATCTGCAAAGGTAGGTAATCCGCAACGTTCACGTACTTTATTCAAATAGGACAGACTGGCAGTACTCAGTGTGCCGCTATATTCGAAATCCGCTTCTGCATAACTCAGATAGAGTTCGGCCAGACGCATATAAGGAAAGCACCAACGGTTGTAGGTTATTTGATCGGTAGTCCTATTATAGGTATCATATTTAGACACCCATTTCTGACAATAATAACCGTTGTCCGTTTGATACTCATCCTTGGCATTGCCATTATTCTGCTGCATTTCACCACGTCTGCATTTGAGCACTATTGTCTTTCCCTGCACGTCATAATTTCCACGATCAAAGCCAATAGAGGCATAAAAGCGCGGATCACGATTCCTGTGAAAACGTACCGTACTATCACCTGGTGCAATGGAATACGGATCAAGCTTCTTAGTCTCGGGGTCATCTGCCCAAGGTAGACCGTTCTTGGTATAATACCTACTCACACAATCCCACGTCGGGAATAAGGACCCTCTAAAACCTTTGGTCGAATAACTTGTAAATTCAACACGAGGAGCCATATTCTTGATACAGTAGGAAATAGTTCCCTGTTCAGCAAAGCCAAACAGGACTTCATTCCAGTTAAATCCGCTACCACTGATCCCATCACCGACAAAGGCTTCATGATAGTTTTTCTTCCCTTGCTCCAAGTCATTGGTCGAATTTCCATAAAGTTTGTAACCGTTCTCTTCGCAAAGGTCTATGGCCTCTTTGGCAGCATCCATCGCTCTCTTCCACTTTTCCCGGTCATAAGTCTGGTTAATCAGAAAAGTGCCGTCGGGGTTTTTAAAGTCGGAATAAAACTCACTATTCCCATTGACTAACGGCGAGGCGGCATAAAGCAACAGCCGAGCCTTGAAAGCCAAGGCAGCAGAAGAGGTAGCCCTGTTTCTCTTACTTGAATCCCATACGCCAGGAAGTAATCTAGCTGCTTCCGAATATTTATTGGCAATGAAATCGACACATGTATCATAAGGAGAACGGGAGGTCATCATCTCGGCCGGAGAACTTTCCATTGGTATTTCCTTGTCAATAATAACTATCGGTCCATAGTACTCCAGCATGATCTGATGATAATACCCGATCAAAAACAGCGCTTCACCTTTCCACCAGCTCAGGTTTTCGGGGGTAATGTCCGATACCCTATCCAGATTATTAAGCACATTATAGCAATTGCGGATACTTTCCCATACTGCTTTCTTCACAGCACCCTGCGGATAAGATTTTGCTGTATTGCTCCATAATGAGTAATAAGTCGTTGTTGGGGATTCTTCCCCATAAACCAGACTGCGGAAATGAAACCAGCGCGTTGTTCCTCCTTTGCTCGTTATGATTTCGTTTCCTCCGGTAAAATCAGGAAATTGTTGGGGATGGAAATAGTTAGGGATATTCGCGTAGCAAGACAGTACCATTCCTTCAGCCTGATATTGTGTTCGGTAGATATCATCCACGGTAGCAGTACCTTGCGGAACCACATCAAGAAAATCACATGATGCCATCATTAAACAGCCGATTGCCGACAGGCATAACTTTGTATATATATTTTTCATAACTTATTCTGTTCTTAATTAATAATGAAACTGAATCCCGATCTTGGCCGTGCGCTGTAGCGGATATTTCAAACCATTCCCACTTCCCATTTCAGGATCCCAGGTACTGAACGGAGAGAATGTCAGCAAATTAGTACCTGCTGCATACACACGCAGCCACGGGAAGAAGGAATAGCCCAGTTCGGCATTCTTCAGGCGCAGGAAAGCTGCGTTACGTAGGTAATAAGTGCTGGTTTGCGCATTGTTCGTGATAAATTCGGGTGATAATCGGGGATAGGCGGCACCGGCTACATTATTGCTTTCCGACCAGTGGTCATCAACGATATACTGTGCAATGTTATATCCTTTATGGCCCGCTTCGCTGAACGGATGAATATCGCTCATCATTAAACTGACTTTGGCCACTCCCTGGAAAAACAGAGACAAATCCCACTTTTTATACTTCAACGTTCCTCCAAAACCATAGATAATCTCCGGAATTTCAGGATTGCCGATAATCGTCCTGTCATAACCATTCACCACGTTATCACCATTCAGATCTTTATATTTAATATCTCCCACCGTATAATTTCCGAACGACTGTTTGGGAGATCTGTCTATTTCCTCCTGAGAAGTAAACAATCCGTCAGACACATATCCCATAATACTGTTTATCGGGTGTCCGATTCTTGAAGAATAGGGTTCTACATTCACCGGTTCGTCTATCTCCGTAATCTCATTATGTGCATAGGTCAGACTACCGTTCAGGCGGAGCACCCAATCTTTGCCAATTACTTTGCTGTATGCTACACTCATATCCACACCCTTATTCTTTACCGAGCCAATGTTGGCATAAGGCAGCATACCTGTCACTCCCATTGTTGAAGGGACGGACGAACGTTGCATAAAAATTCCACTACGGTCTTCCTTGAAATAATCAATGGTTATATCCATAGATTCAAGAAGGGTCATATCGACACCTAAATTCAGCTTTTTCGATTTCTCCCATGTAGCGTTCGCATTACCATAAATATTTACAAGCGGCCCATTCACGCGGGTACCGCTACCAGTCCACCAATCCAAATTATTATTCATACTGACTTCTGTTACATAGGGAAAGCGAGTGGCAAGCGCATCATTTCCGGTCAATCCATAAGTAGCTCGGATTTTCAGAGTGGAAACTGTTTTTTTTAACGGTTGGAAAAACTTTTCATTAGAAATAGTCCATCCTAGGGCAATCGCAGGGAAGAATCCGAAACGATGCCCGCTTCTGAAATTCTCCGAGCCATTATAACCAAAGGTAGCCTCAAGCAGGTAACGCTGACCAAAACTGTAGGTCAGACGTCCGGCCATCCCTTGCTCACGGTAAGGAAGAAGATCTTTTTCAGCTCCGCCGTCCTTCACTTTCTTGGTTTCTTTCATGTGGTAAACAAGGGTAGCTCCCACATCATGTCCACCAAACTGGCGTGAGTAGTCCAGCGCTCCCTGTAAAGACCAGACACTCTCTGTCGGATCACGCCCGGAATTGCTCTTCAGATAAGGTTCTCCCGGCTCACCGATAGTCGAAGTCTTATAAAGGTAGTTTCCCTGATCATCCATCGTATAGTCATCAGATACTTTATAGTAGAAAGGTACAATCCAATGATCCAGCCAGTTAAAACTGTAATTATAGAAAGATGCCAGTCCGGTGAGTTTTAACCCTGGTGTGACAAACTTCAAGTCCTGTTCGAGATTGAAAGCGGTCGTCATATAGACATAATTTCGTTCCGTATAACCTTCACTCAATTTGGCGTAAGGATTCGGCTCTGATTTTCCCACATCCCACGGATCATTGCTACCGTAGCGGATGTATGTATCCCCTGGTTCAGCAGGAAGTGTAGCAGGAAAACGTACGGGATTCCCATGCATGGAATAGGCGAACAAATTCCGGGTACTTGTTTTGGGGGCATGGTGGTAGAACAACTGCGTATTCATATTTAGCCCCACTTTCGTCGTAGAGGTAACACGGGCTGTCACATTACTCTGAAACAGGTATTTCTTGTTGCGCATACCCACATCAAGCTTATCTTCCTTGGGTTGCCGGATGATACCATTTTCATAGAAGATTCCAGCATTCAGGAAGTAATCCACATTTTTGCTTCCGCCCTTGATGGAGATATTCAAATTCTGATTAACGGCGAAGTCTTTGAACAACATACTGTACCAGTCATTGTTTGGGAACAGGTAGGGATTTGCATTGGCACGTGTTTTATCTATCTTATCCCGGCTATAGAAAGGCTCATACTCTTGGTTATTGGCAATAGCCTGATTATAAACGGCTTCATTATACATATCCATGTAAGTCGGGCCATCTGCCATTTTCTGCACATAGGTAGGCATGGAGAAAGTATTATCAAAGCGGATATCTACAGACATTTTCTCGGAAAGCTGTCCTTGCTTGGTAGTAACGATGATAACTCCGTTAGCCCCCCGTGAGCCGTATAGGGACGTTGCCGTAGCATCTTTCAGCACAGAAAACGACGCGATAGATTCTGGAGGAATATTGTTCATCATCGTAGCGTTGATTTCCACACCGTCAAGTATGATCAGCGGTGAGGTATTCGAACCAAAAGTTGATATACCACGTATATAGAATTTCGCCTCATCAGAGCCTGGTTCACCCTGTGTTTGTACGGCGATGATACCTGGAACGTTCCCGGCAAATGAAGTACTAAGATTACTGGATGTCATCTTCAGGTCTTCCGGCTTCACTGCCTGCACAGCTCCCACGAGGGATTCTTTCTTTTGTTTGCCAAAACCGACCACGACCACTTCATCCAGCATCATACTCCTGTCCGGAGTCAAATTAACGGAAATGAACTTCTTATCTTTTACCACTACCGTTTTCTTCTGGTACCCAACATATGAAATGGTCAATGATGCGTTCTTTGCCAACTGTATAGTGAATATACCGTCCACATCTGTTATAACCCCGTTCTGCGTTCCACTTTCCAATACGGTAGCTCCAATAACAGGCTCTCCGTTTTCGTCTCCCACATATCCTTTCATTTCTGCTTTTACTTCTTTTTGCTGGCTCTCGTCGATCTTTCTATTATCTGCCGCCGTTACAACGGAAACGGGAAATAATGTGAAGGCTAACCATAACAGGATGCAACAGCTTTCGCTGGTAAGGCATCCTTGTTTTACTTTACAGTTCATATATCAATAGATTTTTTGATTAGTAGTGTAGATTTTTCTCTGAAATACAGGGAGGTGTGTCGTAATGCACGATGTACCCTCTTTTTTATTCATTACTATACAACTCTGTTCATTTTCTTTTCTATTATTCATTGTGTGTGCAATTTATTTTATAATTATTTCTTTGACTTTATATAAATTACAGTACAAATTCTCAAACTAAGAATCGTTTATATATACGATAGGAAAACAACTCTCTCTTCCGCCCGAAGGCTGGCTGGCAAAAAAAAGTAAATACCTTGTCATACATCAAATTTAGTTGTTAATATATTTGCAAAATTACCCGGAACAACTCGGATAAAATATCAGAAAATGACCTGATATTATAAAATTTAAAGCAAAATACATATTACTAGTGCGATATGAAATCTTTAGGCAGTACTCCGAACTGTTTTTTAAAACAGCTTGAAAAATAGGAGGGGGTACTGAACCCTACCATGTAAGAGACTTCCACCACTCCATAGGTTCCTTCTTTCAGTATGGAAGCTGCCTGCTTCAAACGGAAAAGGCGGAGATATTCGTTCGGACTCATATTTAGGATTCCTTTCAATTTCCGGTAAAAGTTGGAACGTCCCATATTCATTGCATCCGCTATATCATCAATTTGCAGGTCCGTATTATCAAGATGGCGTAATACATACTCATTTAACTTGCTAATAAACATCTCATCGGCCTTTGTCTGCGCCATTGCATCTGCTTTGATAAAAGGAAATTCAATAAAGTGACGGCGTAATCTTTCCCGATTACTCAACAGATTTGCTACATTGGCACGAAGATACTCCATAGAAAACGGCTTTTCAATATACGCATCCGCCCCTTCTTCAAGTCCTTCGATTCTTGATTCCAGATTAGTTTTAGCTGTCAATAATATTACAGGAATATGACTATAGTCCAGATTTTGTTTCAGATGCTTGCATAATTCAACCCCGTCCATCAGAGGCATCATAATGTCACTTATTATCAGATCCACAGATTTCTGTTCAAGAACGTCCAACGCCTCGACCCCATTTTCCGCAATCAGTACATGATACAATGAAGACAATTGCCTGAACACAAAAGCAAGCATATCCTTATTATCTTCTACAACCAATATGGAAGCAACCTCTCTTTTATCTTTATCAGAAACTTCACGATCTTCATCATCATACCCAGGTTTCTTATGTTGTTCTTCCGAATCATCCGGAAGTGTCTGGTGTAATATTGGAATGGAAAGAATGAAACGGTTACAATCTAGCTCCCGGTCCATCACCAGCATACCTTGATGCAACTCTGCCAAGTAAGGTGAATATGCCTTGTTTTTATTAAATGCGGTTTAATCTCATTAATTAACCGCAAAATTTGCGGCTTATCATATCTCTTTTAACCGCATTTTTATAGATAACTCCAATTTAATAGTTATTTTTGCAGAAATAACTGATGGTATGTTTATCCATGAAATAGAAAATTGGAGTTCATTCAGATGGAACGCTGAAAGATTGTCAGATGCGATAGCCCTGACAAACAGGGCTATCGGATATCTTGTTGGAAGGTTAAGTACAATTGGATTTGATAGTCAGATGATCGCTACGGTGGAAGCTGTGACGCATGATGTTGTTGCATCTTCAGAAATTGAAGGAGTAACTTTGAATACAGCAGAGGTACGTTCTTCCGTTGCCCGAAAATTAGGTGTAACTGTACCCGATGTGAAAGAACCGACGCATTATATTGATGGAATGGTCGAGATGATGCTTGATGCTATAATGAATTACGAAACTCCGTTAACACATGATAGATTATTCGGATGGCATTCCGCACTTTTCCCAACAGGTAAAAGTGGCTTTTCTGATATTTTAGTGGGAAGTTATCGTACTGAAGCTATGGAGGTTGTTTCCGGTACATTTGGGCGGGAAAGAATACATTATCGTGCTCCCGGGCCGGAACGTGTATATGACGAAATGGATAAATTTCTTTTATGGTTTAATGCCCCCAATATAGCTCCGTCATTATTAAAGTCTGCAATTGCTCATTTCTGGTTTGTATGTATCCATCCGTTTGACGATGGGAATGGTCGTATTGCGAGAGCTATATCAGATATGGTATTATCCCAGACAGATCGCAGTAAATTGCGATTCTTTAGTATGTCTATGCAGATTAATAAGGAAAAGAAGGCTTATTATCGTATGCTGGAACAGGCTCAACGTGGAAATGGTGATATTACAGAATGGTTAGAATGGTATCTGGCTTGTCTTAAACGGGCTATTGATGAATCCAATGGCTTGTTAAGCGGCATATTGAATAAAGCGATTTTTTGGAAAACTCATTCGGGGGGCATTATAACTGAAAGACAACGAATGATCCTCAATATATATCTGAATGGCTATGAAGGAAAACTTACTGCAAAAAATTGGAGCAAGTTGGCCGAAGTTTCATTAGATACAGCTACCAGGGATGTGAAGGATTTAGTGGCAAAGGGAATTCTTTCGCCTATACAGGGGCGTGTCAGGGATGTATCATACACATTAAATTATGTAGAATCAGATACCCGAGTAGCTGACTTTACTGATTCTGTACTGATAAATCGTGATGGAAATGATTATATATCTTCTATGTATAAGAAGCAAAAAACTGTAGAGGAAAGAATTTCTCCATTGGATAAAATGCGTTTTGAACAAAAGGAGATGTCAATCGACGATTTGGTATATAAGTATTTTGCATATCTCATTGGATAATAATAATTTGTGAAATAAAGAAACCCATGTTGAAAATATTAGTAACCTACGCCGTACAAGGCGAATTTGTAGAACTTAAATGGCCGGATATAGAACCTTACTACGTTCGTACAGGTATTGGTAAAGTGAAATCAGCCTTTCATTTGGCAGAGGCAATCCGTCAGGTACAACCGGACTTGGTGCTCAATATCGGAAGTGCCGGAACAGTCAACCATCAGGTAGGAGATATTTTTGTATGTCGCAAGTTTGTAGACCGTGATATGCAGAAAATGAAAGAGTTCGGATTGGAGTGTGAGATCGATTCATCAGCTCTGCTCGAAGAAAAAGGATATTGCACGCATTGGACGGAACATGGAATCTGCAATACAGGAGATGGCTTCCTCACCGAGTTGACCCATGTTAGCGGAGATGTTGTAGATATGGAAGCATACGCACAGGCATTTGTCTGCCGTTCAAAAGAAATCCCGTTTATTTCCGTGAAATACGTGACTGACATAATTGGCCAGAATTCCGTGAAACATTGGGAAGATAAACTTGCCGATGCACGGCAGGGACTATCGCATTACTTTAATGTCTTGAAAGAAAGAATATGATAAGTGACTCCTGCGGCTATCAATCCCAGGAGAATCTTTACCCATATAAAAGGAATCAGGCAGAAAATGCAATAAAGCATTGTTCCCCACATTAATACGAGAGAAATTATTTTGGCACGGAGAGGAATCGCCTTGTTTTCGCGGAAATTGCGGATGTAAGGACCGAAGTGCCGATGGTTGAGCAGCCAGTTATATAATCGGGGTGACCCTTTGAAATAAAGGGCGGCGGTGAGCAATAGAAAAGGGGTAGTGGGCAGTAGCGGCAGAAAGATGCCGAGAATACCGAGCGCAAGGGAAATACTACCTAAAACAATATATAGAGTTTTCATGCGGCAAAGATAGTGCAAAAAAAGGGAAAAAATAACACTCTTTGCTGGATGAAAACTCTATTTTATATTACCTTTGCCGTTGCATCGAGGTGACATTAGATGCGTGTAACTATTAAAATACATACACTCATGTTTACAGTAATCAAACGCATGGAGATCTCGGCTTCTCATAAGCTGGTACTCCCGTATCGCAGTAAATGCGCCAGTTTACACGGTCACAACTGGATTATCACCGTCTATTGCCGTTCCGCACGGCTCAACTCCGAAGGAATGGTGGTAGATTTCACCCGCATCAAAGAAGTGGTCACGGAGAAACTCGACCATCAAAATCTGAACGAAGTACTCCCATTTAATCCCACAGCGGAGAATATCGCCCGGTGGGTATGCAAACAGATTCCTCAATGCTATAAAGTAGAAGTGCAGGAATCGGAAGGAAACATTGTCATCTACGAGAAAGATCCCAGCGGCGCAGAAGGACAAGAATAGCAAACCAAACAAATTTTGATGATGAGAAAGATTAATGAAATCTTTTACAGCTTGCAGGGCGAAGGCTACCATACCGGAACTCCGGCCATCTTCGTCCGTTTTTCCGGCTGCAACCTGAAATGTGACTTTTGCGACACACAACACGAAGAAGGGAAAATGATGACCGACGATGAAATAATCGCCGAAGTGAAAAAATATCCTGCCGTCACCGTTGTCCTTACGGGCGGCGAACCTTCCTTATGGATAGACGATGAATTGATCGACCGTTTGCATCAAGCAGGCAAATATGTGACTATCGAAACCAACGGTACACGCCCCCTGCCGGCAGCTATCGACTGGGTGACCTGCTCCCCCAAACAAGGGGTGAAACTTGCCATCGACCGGATGGATGAAGTGAAAGTGGTCTATGAAGGACAAGATATAAGTATTTTTGAACTACTTCCGGCCGAACATTTTTTCCTCCAGCCTTGTTCTTGTAATAACACTGCTTCAACAGTGGACTGTGTAATGCGACATCCCAAATGGAGACTCAGCCTGCAAACACACAAATTAATCGACATCCGTTGAACGAAATAGACGGGTGATGCGGAAGAAGCTTAAATTATTACAAAATATAGTATGAAAGTAGGTTTGTTTATTTCTTGTTATATCAATGCTATTTACCCCAATGTGGGAGTGGCATCGTATAAACTATTGAAAAGTTTGGGAGTAGACGTCGATTATCCGTTGGATCAGACTTGTTGCGGACAACCGATGGCAAATGCCGGTTTTGAAGATGAATCGATGAAATTGGCACTCCGTTTTGATGATCTGTTCCGGGAATACGATTACATCGTCGGCCCTTCCGCCAGTTGTGTGGCATTTGTGAAAGAGAATCATCCGGGCATTCTGGAGAAAGAAGGACATGTTTGTCAGAGTGCGGGAAAGATTTATGATATTTGTGAGTTCATTCACGATGTCTTGAAACCTTCCAAGATTCCTGCACGTTTTCCTCATAAAGTCAGTATTCACAATAGCTGTCATGGGGTGCGCGAACTGTTGATTTCCGCTCCCACCGAACTGAACATCCCTTATTACAATAAATTGCGTGACCTGCTCAATCTGGTAGAAGGCATCGAAGTATTCGAGCCCAGCCATATTGACGAGTGTTGCGGCTTTGGCGGAATGTTTGCGGTGGAAGAGCAGGCAGTCTCCGTCTGCATGGGGCGTGATAAGGTAAAAGATCACATCGCTACCGGAGCCGAGTATATTGTCGGAGCGGACAGTTCCTGCCTGATGCACATGCAAGGTGTCATCAAACGGGAGCATCTGCCTATTCAGATTATCCATATTGTAGAAATTCTAGCGTCGCAATCATGAGTACAAAACATTCAAAGGCTGCCGAAAAGTTCTTGCAGGACAGCAAGATGGCAGTATGGCATAACGAAACCCTTTGGATGGTCCGTGCCAAAAGGGACAAGATGAGCAAGGAAGTTCCCGAATGGGAAGAGTTGCGCAACAAGGCTTGCGAGTTGAAACTATACTCCAACAGCCACCTCGAAGAACTTCTGCTGGAGTTTGAGAAGAATGCTATCGCCAACGGCGCCATCGTACATTGGGCAAAAGATGCCGATGAATACTGCGCCATCGTCTACGAAATACTGAATGAGCATAACGTCCACCATTTCATCAAGAGCAAGTCCATGCTCGCCGAAGAGTGTGGTTTGAATCCTTTCCTGATGGAGCGGGGCATCGATGTCGTAGAGTCCGATTTGGGCGAACGCATCCTGCAACTGATGCATATCGAACCGAGCCACATTGTATTGCCTGCCATCCACATCAAACGGGAACAGGTAGGCGAACTATTCGAAAAGGAGATGGGCACGGAAAAGGGGAACTTTGATCCTACCTACCTGACTCATGCCGCACGTAAGAACCTGCGTCATCTTTTCCTCAATGCCGAAGCCGCCATGACAGGCGCCAACTTTGCCGTCGCTTCAACCGGTGACATTGTGGTTTGCACCAATGAAGGAAATGCCGATATGGGTACTTCCTACCCGAAACTGAACATTGCCGCTTTTGGTATGGAAAAGATTGTCCCGGATCTGGACGCATTGGGTGTGTTCACCCGATTACTCGCCCGTTCGGCAACCGGACAACCGGTGACAACATATACCTCTCATTACCGCCGTCCCCGCGAAGGCGGTGAATATCATATTATCATCGTAGACAACGGCCGGAGTGCCTTACTGTCCAAGCCCGATCATATCAAGACACTGAATTGTATTCGTTGTGGTGCGTGCATGAACACCTGCCCGGTGTACCGCCGGAGTGGAGGCTACTCTTATACGTACTTCATCCCCGGACCTATTGGCATCAACTTGGGTATGGCTCACGCTCCGGAGAAGTATTATGATAATCTTTCAGCCTGTTCTCTGTGTATGTCCTGTTCCGATGTCTGTCCGGTGAAAGTAGATTTGGCCGAACAGATTTACAAATGGCGTCAGGATTTGGACGGACTAGGGAAAGCCAATACGGGAAAGAAGATCATGTCCGGTGGTATGAAGTTCCTGATGGAGCGTCCGGCATTGTTCAACGCAGCCTTGTGGGCAGCCCCGGTGGTAAATAGCCTGCCTCGTTTCATGAAATACAACGATCTCGACGATTGGGGAAAGGGGCGTGAACTGCCGGAATTTGCCAGCGAGTCGTTCAATGAAATGTGGAAGAAAAACAAAGTACAGGGAAAGGAGGAATCCAAATGAGCAGCAGAGAAGATATATTAGCCAGCATTCGCCAGCATACGCAGACGCGTTATGATAAACCGGATATTGCGGATATGAAACGATTGTCATATCCTGATAAGATAGAACAGTTCTGTGCAATCAGCCGTGCGGTGGGTGGTGTGGCAGTTGTGTTGGGCGAGGGGGAAGATGTGAATGCGATCATACGCCGGACTTATCCGGACGCTATGCGCATTGCTTCCGTATTGCCGGATATTTCCTGCGCTACGTTCAATCCCGATAATTTGGATGATCCGAAAGAGTTGGACGACACAGATGTTGCCGTAGTGAAAGGAGAAATCGGAGTGGCCGAAAACGGAGCCATCTGGATACCGCAGACGGTGAAATATAAAGCAATCTATTTTATCTCGGAGAAGTTGGTCATTCTGCTCGACCGGAATAAAATTGTAGATACCATGTATGACGCCTACCGTGAACTGGACGGACAGGAATATCAGTTCGGAACGTTCATCTCCGGTCCGTCAAAGACTGCTGATATTGAGCAGGCATTGGTGATGGGAGCACATGGGGCACGAGACGTGTTAGTGATATTAACCTAATGTTTCCGTGTTGATTATTCTAAAATAAATTTGGTTTCAAAACAATGGAGTTTTATATTTGTTAGTGCAAACGAAATGGAGACTCCGTTGACGCTGTAAAAACAGAGGCTCTATTGATAAGAAATAGAGCCTTTGTTTCATATAAACAGAGCTTCCGTTTGATGTAAATAGAGGCTCTGTTTGGATAAAGTCCGGCTTCCATCGGATGTAATAGAGTCTTTGGGAGAATATAGTCGAATCTCCTTTGATGTAAATAGGATATCTGTTTCTGTTTGTCCATAGTAGATAAATGAATTTGTAGGATAAGAGTAGTAAAACGTTTAATTATAAATTATATGTATGCCAATAAAGTAAAGAAAATAGCCGCCGTCCATGACCTTTCGGGAATGGGGCGCGTATCTCTGACCGTCGTCATTCCTATTCTTTCATCCATGGGTTTTCAAGTCTGTCCGCTTCCTACGGCTGTATTATCCAATCATACGCAATATCCCGGTTTCTCCTTCCTCGACCTGACGGACGAAATGCCGAAGATTATTGCCCAATGGAAGAAACTGGAGGTAGAGTTCGACGCTATCTATACCGGATACTTGGGTTCTCCGAGACAAATTCAGATTGTTTCTGATTTTATCAGGGACTTTCGTCGGCCGGACAGCCTGATCGTTGCCGATCCGGTGTTGGGAGATAACGGACGGTTGTATACCAACTTTGATGGAGAGATGATAAAAGAGATGCGTCACTTAATCACGAAAGCAGATGTGATTACCCCCAATCTGACGGAACTGTTTTATTTATTGGATAAACCCTACAAAGCAGATAACACGGATGAAGAGCTGAAAGAATATCTTCGTCTTTTGTCTGATAAAGGTCCGCAAGTGGTTATCATCACCAGTGTTCCTGTACATGATGAGCCTCATAAAACATCTGTCTATGCTTATAACCGTCAGGGAAACCGCTACTGGAAAGTGACCTGCCCTTATCTGCCTGCACATTATCCCGGCACGGGCGATACTTTTACAAGTGTCATCACCGGCTCTTTAATGCAGGGAGACAGTCTGCCGATGGCATTGGACCGTGCCACACAGTTTATCCTGCAAGGTATTCGTGCCACTTTCGGGTATGAATATGATAACCGAGAGGGTATTCTATTGGAGAAAGTGCTTCATAATTTGGATATGCCAATACAGATGGCTAGTTACGAACTGATTTAAGATAGGCTTTGTGTTGTTATTACTATGCCAATAGGTTGGCACAACAATGTCACCTTGTTTGCATGTCTGTGCCACTGTGTTGGCACAAATGTGCCTTCTTATTGGTATTTATTAAGTTCAGAATCGTACTGTTACTCTTGCCGGGAGTTTTCCACTTGTCCACTTAGGCCCTTCTTTGACAAGCCGGATGGCTTCTTTATCAGCGAATTCACATAATCCATGAATAACAGTGATATTTTGTGGCTTTCCTTCTTCATCAACAAAGAAAGAAAGGACTACCTCCCCTTTAATATCTTTACAGTTATCATCCGTTGGACGAACGAGATTCTCTTTCAGGTATTTTTGATAGCTACGTTTACCGATGACAGGTTGCGGAGTAATCTCTTTCTTTGCCTGTTCCTTAACCGTCACAACATTTCCGGCAGTTGTTGACTTCTTATTTTTCTTAGCGCCGTATCCCACTACCACCACTTCATTGAGTGCCTGTTTGTTTTCGTTCATGGCAATGAGCATCGTCCGGCTGGTATCTATCCGGATTTCTACCGGATTATATCCGATATACTCCGCTGTCAATCGTTTCTTATCATCCTTTTTGACTAACGAAAATTCTCCATTCATATTTGTGATGGTTCCGATATTCGTTCCTTTATATGTCACACTGGCTCCGATAAGCGGTTCTCCTTTTTCGTCGGTCACTCTTCCTTTAATCATGTTCTTTTGAGGAAGGATAGTCGCTACCTTAGCCAACTTCATTTTCTTATCCGATTCAGATTCGAAAGTATCCATCGTTGCTACTACTTCTTGCAATGCGGCAGTCTCTTCCGACACTTCCTCCATTACCGGCACAGTTGCCACAGGCGGCGTACCTTGTTGTGGTTGGGAAGTCGCTTGGATTTTGGCAATCATATCTTTCTTATTCGCTTGTCTCGCAGTAATTTCGGAAACAGGCGTGGAATCTTCGGAAGCAGGAGTGGAATCTGTTTTTACCTTTGCGGTAGCCAATGCGATTTCCTTTTGTGGAGTTGTTGGAACTGTTGGAGTTGCAGGAATGGCCGGAGTGGGCGGAACTGCGGGTTCAGCCAACTTGGAGGAAACACTCTCTTTGGCAATGAACACTTCGTCCGTCATACTCTTTTTCAGGAACAGGAAATAACTGCTGATACCGAATCCGATAGCCAGACAGGCAGCGATGCTCCAGGTGATAGCACGGGTGTTCTTTTTCTTTGCCGAATGAGCTGAAACCTGCATCCGCAGTTTCTCGATCCGTTGTTCGTGATTTCCCTCCACCTGGCTGTAACCATCCATAGCATCGGCCAGGAAAGGATCCTGCATCGACTCTCGTTCCAGTCGGTGTGCCTCTTTTCCTTTGCGGAGTCCTCGTATGTAGTCCAATAGTTTCATAGGGCTTGTTTCTTGATACAAATTTTTAAATTTCGCTTTCCGTTCTGGATATAGCTTTTCACATTGTTCAGAGTAAATCCGGTCTGTTCCACAATGTCGGCATACGACATCTCTTCCAGAAAGAAACGCGTAATACTGGTCCGTTGTTCTTCGGGCAACTTTTCGAGACAGTGATGTAATGCCTTCAGTTGTTCCTCCGAACTTTCCTCTTCACTTAATAGATGCAGAAATTCGTCAGATTCCATAATATTAACCGTATAATCTAACGGAATTTCTTTATTTTCCTTCCGTAAAAGTTGCAGGCAATGATTCTTCGCCACCCGGTAGAGCCATGGCTTGAAAACTTTTATCTCATAATTTCCCAGTTTAGGCAATAAATCTTCAAACAACTGCATGACTGCTTCCTGTGCCCGGTCTTCATCATGCAGGTATTTCAGGCAAAGTCCGTACAGTAACGGGATATATCGGTTATATAGTTCACCGAAATATTCCGTATCGCCGGACTTCGTATAGTGTATCAGTAATTCCTCGTCCGATAGTTTCGATATGTTTCTTTTGAAAAATAACATCTATTTGCTGCCAAAGATAGGGATTGGGGGTAAAAATAACAACTATGAGAAGAAAAATAAAAAAAAGTTTGATGGCTTTATGGAATCAGTGTGAAATCTGCATCTCTATAGTAAAAGCGAACTATTAGTAACATTTTAAATAATGAAGTTATGAAAACAAATCAATTCAGAGCAATGATGCTCGTACTGCTGATGGCAGTTGTTTCTTTAGGTATGGTGAACGCGCAAGCTATTACCGTGTCGGGTACTGTGACGGATGCAAAGGATGGAACTCCGCTTGTTGGCTGTTCGGTACACATAAAGGGTACTACGAAGGGTACGGTAACGAATATGAATGGCCGGTACACGATTCAGGCTAAGAAAGGGGAAACGTTGTTGTTCCAGTATATCGGGTATAAGCAGGAGAGACGGGTAGTAAAATCGACCACGCTGGATGTGAAGATGAAAGCTGACGAACTGGTATTGGAAGAATGTGTGGTGGTAGGATACGGTCATGAGACAAGAACTGCAAAAGTAATGTCTACTGCTTATATGGCAGTATGTCCGACTCCGGGAATCATGTATGATGCTGTAAATGCCGAAGAATACGGGGAGTTTCAGGAGAACGGCTTCAAGAGTGTGTCGGATGCTCCGCTTTCTACTTTCTCTATTGATGTAGACGCCGCTTCTTATAGTAATGTGCGTCGTTTTATCAATAAAGGTGAACTGCCTCCGGTTGATGCTATCCGTACAGAAGAATTAGTGAACTACTTTTCTTATGATTATCCGAAGCCGACAGGAAGTGATCCAGTGAAAATTACCATGGAATCAGGAGCCTGTCCCTGGAATACAAACCATCGTCTTGTACGTATCGGCCTGAAAGCAAAAGAAATCCCGACAGATAATCTGCCTGCGTCCAATCTGGTATTCCTGATTGATGTCTCCGGTTCTATGTGGGGAGCCAACCGGTTGGATTTGGTGAAGTCATCTCTCAAATTATTGGTAAATAACTTACGTGATAAAGATAAAGTAGCGATTGTGACTTATTCAGGCAGTGCCGGTGTGAAACTGGAAGCAACTCCGGGTAGCGACAAACAGAAGATTCGCGAAGCGATAGATGAATTAACGGCGGGTGGCTCTACGGCAGGAGGTGCAGGTATCTTGTTGGCGTATAAAATAGCCAAGAAGAATCTGATCTCTAACGGCAATAACCGTATCATACTTTGCTCCGATGGTGATTTTAATGTGGGCGTTTCTTCCGCTGAAGGATTGGAACAATTGATTGAAAAAGAGCGCAAGAGTGGAGTATTCCTTACCGTATTGGGTTATGGCATGGGTAATTATAAAGATAAGAAGATTCAGGTGTTGGCTGAAAAGGGAAATGGCAATCATGCTTATATAGATAACTTGCAGGAAGCCAACCGTGTTTTGGTAGGCGAATTCGGTGCTACATTGCATACGGTGGCGAAAGACGTCAAACTGCAAGTCGAATTTAATCCTTCCCAAGTGCAGGCATATCGTCTGGTTGGTTACGAAAGTCGTCTGTTGAAAGATGAGGACTTTAATAATGATGCTAAAGATGCCGGAGATATGGGTGCGGGACATACAGTGACAGCCTTTTACGAAGTGATTCCTACGGGAGTAAAGAATGAATATGTAGGTAAAATAGACGACTTGAAATATCAGAAGAAAGAGAAAGTGTCCGTGAAGCCGACAGGCTCTAATGAACTCCTGACTGTGAAACTGCGTTATAAAGCCCCGGATAAAGATGTCAGCAAGAAAATGGAACTTCCTTTCGTAGATAATAAAGGAAATAATGTTTCTTCCGATTTCCGCTTTGCTTCTGCAGTGGCTATGTTCGGACAGTTACTCCGGGAGTCTGACTTTAAAGGAAATGCCAGTTACGACAAAGTGATTGATCTGGCCAAACAGGGACTGAATAACGATGATAAAGGATATAGAAGAGAATTCATTCGTTTGGTTGAGGCTGCTAAAGGATTAGAAAGAACAAATAAGAACTAGGAAAGCAAACAGGAGTCATTGGAAATGTACATCATATTATTATGCGTAATATTCACTGATATGAATAAACGTACAATTCCAGATAGATAATCCTAAAAAATAATAGTGACGGTATATGCTTGGGATAGTGACGCTATCACTGTTGTATACCGTCACTATCTTTGCCGGATACCGTCACTATAATTAATTTCGTCCGAAATTCGTCTGACCTAAAACGAAAAATAGCCATAAACTTATCGCTTACAGCTATTTAACCTCTGCACGGGAGGAGAGGCTCGAACTCCCGACACCCGGTTTTGGAGACCGGTGCTCTACCAACTGAGCTACTCCCGTGTTTGCGGCTGCAAAGGTAGTAGAAACTTCTGAATCTCCAAACATTCGGGTAAATAAGTTTTGAATTATTTTAATTTTTCCCACTCATCGGGCTTGAAACCGACCAGAACGAAGCTGTCTGTCACTACCAATGGGCGTTTCACCAATTTACCGTTCGTAGCCAATAGTGCTATCTGTTCTTCTTCACTCATAGCAGGCAGCTTCTCGCTTAGTTTCAGCTCTTTATATACTAATCCGCTCGTGTTGAAGAATTTCTTCACCGGTAAACCGCTGCGCGGAATCCATGCTTTTAATTCTTCAACCGTAGGATTTTCTTCTACAATTAATCGGTTTGTAAACTCAATGTTATTTTCTGTTAACCATTTTTTGGCTTTCTGGCATGTGCTACATGCCGGGTACTGCAAAAATAATGTTGCCATATTCATTTATAATTTAATTTATACTATATAATACTTAACACTTAATACCTAATACTTAATACTTAAACCTCACCCCAATATCTGCAAATCCTGAAACATAATCCGGTAAGCGGCTGCTTTTTTATCCAACGCCAGTGGATATGCTCTTGATGATGAAGGCATCCGGTAAAGCCGCATGGCGCGTCCTTCAAAAACGAACTCGGAGTAATCGCCTACTTTCGGCTCTTCTATTTCGAATTGCTGTCGGAGAGTGTCCGTTGCTTTTTGCCCCGTAGTGACGATGGCTTTGCATTCGGGAAGTTGTCGCAGCAATGCTGCTACATCGGTAGCCTCCACTACTTCGAGAAACTTATCCGATGCGTTATCCTGCAACCGGCGGATGGATGAAGCGGTATCAAACAGGGCAATTCCCTTTTCGTTCAAAAAGTCTATGATTTGCTCACGACAAAACGATTTTAGTGTCGAATTCAGAAAATGATTCTTATCATTAAAGAATAAGATTCCATATATACGCCACATGTCATTGTTTAGGTTTGGATAATAAAAATCCATCGACCATCTTTTTTTCTGTGGCGGGAAACTGCCCAGCATAAGCAATTTTGATTTCGCTGGGAGAAATGGTTCTAGCGGATGTGTTTCGATTTCCATGTTATCGTTCATTTTAATTTCGTACAAAAATAGTGATAATGTTTATTTCCCTCAAAATCAATGAGAAAAAATGCTAGATTTAAAATATTTAGTTATTTTTGCGGTGTGATGAACAAACAGTATCTTATTATATCATTGAAAAAAGAAATTTTAGTAAGTTGTTTCTTAATGAGCTTATTTTTCCTGGAGGGTGGGAATTGTTATGCTTCGGAGCAACAACTGTTAAGAGGGACGATAGAAACTCCTTCTGACAATTATACCGTGAGAGGGCGTGTTATTGATGTCTATGGTGAACCACTAATCGGTGCTACAATACGAGAAAAAGGGGGAGCCAATGGTACTGTGACCGATATTGATGGACGATTCTTTTTATCTGTTCCGGATAGTGCTGTCTTGCAGGTTTCTTTTGTAGGTTACAAGACTTTAGAAGTCAATGTGACAGGTCGGACTATGCTTGAAATACGCCTTCAGGAAGACGCGGTGATGCTTGATCATGTCATCGTAACAGCCTTGGGAATTGAAAAGGATGAAGCTACACTGGCTTATTCTGCGCAGAAAATCAAAGGTGAGGAACTGAATCGTGTAAAAGAAATAAATATGATTACTGCCCTGGCAGGAAAAGCGGCCGGTGTACAAATCAATAAAAACTCTTCCGGTATGGGCGGTTCTGCCAAAGTCAGTCTCCGGGGAATCCGTTCGGTGTCCGGTGATAATCAACCGCTGTATGTGATAGACGGAGTGCCGATGTCGAATACCTCTTCCGAGCAGGCTTATTCGGCAATTGGAGGTACGGCGAATGCCGGCAACCGTGATGGAGGAGATGGGATTTCTAACCTGAACCCGGAAGATGTGGAAAGCATCAGTATCTTGAAAGGTGCTCCAGCAGCAGCTTTATATGGTAGCATGGCTGCTAACGGGGTCATTCTTATCACTACTAAAAAAGGAAATTCTGTCGGGCAAAGGAATATTAATTTCTCTACGGGACTAACTTTCGAGAAAGCATTCAGCCTGCCTAAAATGCAGGATCGTTACGGTGTCAGTGATGTGGTAGACAGCTGGGGTGAGAAAGATAATCTGACGGCTCATGATAACCTGAATGATTTTTTCCGTACCGGATTGACCTCAATGACTTCTGTGTCCGTCAGCTATGGAAATGAAACTCTACAAACTTATTTCTCCTATGCCAACACCACCGGAAAGGGGATTATGGATAAAAACAAGCTGAAGAAACATAATATAAACCTACGCGAAACAGCTACCATGTTCAACAAACGTCTGAAACTGGATGGTAATGTGAATGTAATGAAACAGACTGTTGAGAATAAGCCGGTATCGGGAGGCTTTTATATGAATCCGTTGGTAGGGCTTTATCGTTTTCCTCGTGGTGAGAATCTGTCTTATTATAAAGACCATTTTGAAACCTATGACGAAGAACGGAATTTGAATGTGCAAAACTGGCATACATTTACCGAAGACTTCGAACAGAATCCATATTGGATAGTGAACCGTATACAAAGTAAAGAAACGCGTACGCGCATTATCCTTTCCCTTTCGGCAAACTTTAAGATAAATGATTGGTTGACTATTCAAGCTCGTGGCAACATGGACTACTGGGCTGATAAGTTGCGTCAGAAATTCTATGCATCTACCGCTACTGCCCTGTGTGGAGCGAACGGTCGATATATTGAAATGGATTATCAGGAAACGCAGATGTATGGTGATGTCATGGCGATGTTTAAGAAAACCTGGGGAGATTTTACACTGGATGCGGCTATTGGCGGTAGTATAAATGATCGAATCAGAAACTCGACCCGTTATGATTCTAAGAATGCTTCTCTGAAGTTTGCTAATGTATTTAATATTGCCAATATCATCATGAACAGTTCTGCCAGTATTGACCAGAAAATAGATGAGCATCGTCAGCTTCAATCTATTTTCGGTACAGCACAGATTGGCTACAAGGAAAAATTATTTCTTGATTTGACAGCTCGTAATGACTGGGCATCAACCTTGGCTTATACTGAACATGAGAAAGCGGGATTTGCTTATCCTTCCGTTGGTCTTTCCATATTGCTTGATAAATGGGTGAAGCTGCCCGAATGGATTTCTTTTGCGAAACTGCGTGGTGCCTATAGTAAAGTGGGGAACGATATTCCTGTATTTGTCACTAATTCCACTTCTCATATCGGTGCCGGTGGCGAGATACAGGCAAATGATGCAGCTCCTTTCAAAGATATGGAGCCGGAAATGACTCATGCCATGGAATTCGGAACGGAATGGAGATTCTTCCAACATCGGTTAGGAATCAATCTGACCTATTATCGTACCAATACTTATAATCAGTTTTTCAAACTTCCTGCTCTTGCAGGTGATAAGTTTGCTTACCGGTATGTGAATGCCGGAAATATCCAAAACCAAGGATGGGAAGTGACACTGAACGGAACTCCAATGCTAACTTCTGATTTCACCTGGAAAACTTCCATCAATTTTTCTGCTAACAAGAATAAGATCGTGAAGCTGCACGACGAATTGAAAGAATTAGTCTACGGGCCTACGAGCTTTTCTTCCAGTTATGCAATGAAACTGGTGAAAGGTGGTTCTATCGGTGATATCTACGGTAAAGCCTTTGTACGTGATGCCGCAGGAAACATTGTTTATGAAACAGAAGGAGATTACAAAGGACTTCCATTGGTGGAAGGTGACGGAAATACGGTGAAAGTAGGAAATGCCAACCCTGTCTTTATGATGGGATGGGATCACACATTCTCTTACAAAGGATTCAGCCTTTATTTCCTGCTTGACTGGCGTTACGGAGGAAAAGTCCTTTCGCAGACACAAGCGGAAATGGATCTCTATGGCGTATCGGAAATTACGGCTGATACACGCGACAGAGGATATGTGATGCTTGAAGGTCAGCAGATCGATAATGTGAAAGGATTCTATAAAAATGTAGTGGGCGGGCGTGCCGGAGTGACAGAGTATTATATGTATGATGCCACTAATTTACGGTTGCGCGAAGTATCGTTGAGCTACAATTTCTCAAAGAAGTGGATACAGAAAACGAAGGTTCTGAAAGATGTGCAGCTTTCGTTTGTGGCCCGCAATCTATGTTTCTTATATAAGAAAGCTCCTTTTGATCCGGATTTGGTACTTTCCACCGGAAATGATAACCAAGGGATTGAAGTATTCGGAATGCCTACAACCCGTAGTTTGGGCTTTACTCTGAAATGTGAATTTTAAAGGTAGGAGAGAGAAATGAAGAGAAAATATGTATATCTATACTTGCTGGGCTTACTGCTCTTTTCTGTAGCATGTACCGGTAATTTCCGTGATTACAATACCGACTTGTCCGGAATCACGGATGATGACCTGATTATTGACGACAATGGTTATGGAATCCGTTTGGGCATTATTCAGCAGGGTATTTATTTTAATTATGATTTCGGAAAAGGGAAGAACTGGCCTTTCCAGCTGATACAGAATCTGAACGCAGATATGTTCGGTGGATATATGCATGACGGCAAACCCTTGAACGGAGGTTCGCATAATTCCGACTATAATATGCAGGATGGTTGGAACAGCGCCATGTGGACGCATATGTATTCTTATATTTTCCCGCAGATATACCAATCGGAGAATGCTACCCGGAATACACATCCTGCTTTGTTCGGGATCACGAAAATATTAAAGGTAGAAGCCATGCATCGTGTGACGGATTATTATGGTCCCATCATTTATAAGAATTTTGCGAATGCAGAAAACCACTACCGTCCTGATAAACAAAAAGATGTTTATTATGAGTTTTTCAATGAACTCGATTCTGCCGTGGTTGCCCTCACCGGTTATATAGAGGAGAAACCGGAATTTAATGGATTTGCACGTTTTGATATTTTGTTGGATGGTAAATACCCTTCTTGGGTAAAGTTTGCCAATTCGTTGCGTTTGCGTCTAGCTATGCGTATTGCCTCTGTTGCCCCCGATAAGGCACGTGCTGAAATACAGAAAATAAAAGAAAACGATTACGGCTTCTTTGAGGCGGAAACAGGCGGAGCCGTTGTTTCTACCAAATCCGGATATACCAATCCATTGGGAGAACTTAACCGTGTGTGGAATGAAACTTACATGAGTGCGAATATGGAATCAATCTTGGTGGGATATAATGATCCCCGTCTTGGAATTTATTTCGAACACTGTACGGATGAAACCCTGAAAGGACAATATCGTGGAATTCGTCAAGGGACATGTTTTGCTCATAGTCATTATTCCGGATTGTCGAAGCTGTTTGTCAAGCAAAGCACCGATGCGCCTCTGATGACTGCTTCGGAAGTTTGGTTTCTGCGTGCCGAAGCTGCATTGCGCGGGTGGACGGATGAAGATGAAGAAACCTGTTATCAGAACGGTGTAACTACTTCTTTTCATCAATGGGGAATCTATGGCGTAGAAGATTATCTGCAAAGTGAACGGACCGCCTCCGACTTTATAGACACGTATGATGAAGAAAATAATATAGAAGCCCGTTGTAAAGTCTCTCCCAAATGGAATCGCCTGGATGATAAGGAAACGAAACTGGAGAAGATCATTACGCAGAAGTGGATTGCTATGTTCCCGGAAGGTTGCGAAGCTTGGGCAGAACAAAGACGAACAGGGTATCCCCGTTTATTTCCCGTACGATTCAACCATAGCAGAAACGGTTCTATCGACACGGAGATTATGGTGCGCCGTCTAAACTTCCCCGGTACCTTGCAGACGGAAGACCCGGAACAATATTCCGCGCTTGTGGAAGCTTTAGGAGGAAACGATCATGGAGGTACAAGGCTTTGGTGGGACACGGGAAATAATAACCTGGAATAAAAAAAGATAAAAGTAGTGTGTTTATATGTGTAGCTTTAACTATTTTTGCATCTTCATTTAAACACATTTACTTATGAAACAGATTATCTCTGCTCTTTTCCTTTGTATGTTGCTCTCTGCCGTACCGGGATTGCAGGCGCAAAACATCCAGTTACATTATGATTTTGGACGTTCTTTGTATGATAAAGATTTGCAAGGTCGTCCGCTGTTAACTTCCACAGTAGAGAAGTTTCATCCTGATACTTGGGGAAGTACTTATTTCTTTGTCGATATGGATTATACCTCCGAAGGTGTCGCTGCCGCTTATTGGGAAATAGCCCGTGAAGTGAAATTCTGGAAAGGTCCTTTCTCTGCGCATCTTGAATATAACGGTGGATTATCCAAAGGTATGTCTTATAAAAATGCTTATCTGGCAGGAGCCACGTATACCTTTAATAATGCTTCTTTTTCCAAAGGCTTCACACTGACCGCCATGTATAAGTATATTCAGAAACACTCATCACCCAACAACTTCCAGTTGACAGGTACATGGTACGTAAACTTCTGCCGTAACCTGCTCACTTTCTCCGGCTTTGCCGACTGGTGGCGTGAAGAAACGAACTACGGAAAGACTATCTTCCTCTCCGAACCACAATTTTGGGTAAACCTGAATCAAATCAAGGGAGTAAATAAAAACTTCAATCTAAGCGTTGGCTCCGAAGTCGAATTGAGCAATAACTTCGGTGGTCGCGATGGCTTTTATGTGATCCCGACGCTTGCTCTGAAATGGACGCTGAACTAAAAAAATCGAACCAAAAATCGAACCAAAAAACGGATTAAAAAGCGAGTTAAAAGAAATAGAGTAAAAAGAAGTCAGGCTAAAAGAATCCGAACTTCAGAGGAATCTCCGTTTATCCCTTTGTGGAACTTACAAAATATATAGAACAACCTATTAAATGAAAACTGATTTAATCTACGGCGTAGAAGACCGTCCCCCTTTTAAAGACGCCCTGTTTGCGGCTTTACAACATCTCTTGGCTATTTTCGTGGCAATTATCACACCGCCGCTTATCATAGCGAGTGCCTTGAAACTGGATGTAGAAAAGACAAGCTTTCTAGTTTCCATGTCCCTTTTTGCTTCGGGAGTATCTACCTTTATACAATGCCGTCGTTTCGGTCCGATAGGAGCAAAGCTGCTCTGCATCCAGGGAACCAGTTTTTCTTTTATCGGTCCTATCATCGCCACAGGAATGGTAGGCGGATTGCCGTTGATTTTCGGTTCCTGTATGGCTGCCGCACCTATCGAAATGATTGTCAGCCGCACATTCAAATATTTGCGTAATATCATCACTCCGCTGGTTTCCGGTATTGTCGTACTGCTTATCGGATTGAGCCTGATAAAAGTAGGTATCGTATCTTGCGGAGGTGGATATGCAGCTATGGATAACGGTACGTTTGCTACCTGGGAAAACCTGTCTATTGCAGCACTGGTACTTCTTAGCGTCTTATTTTTCAACCGTTGTGGGAACAAATACCTGCGCATGAGTTCCATTGTACTCGGACTTTGTCTGGGTTATGGTTTGGCATTTGTTTTGGGAAAAGTGGATATGAGTGCATTGAATGTAGAAATGCTGATGAGCTTTAATATTCCCCAACCTTTTAAATATGGTGTTGATTTCAATGTGTCTTCTTTCATAGCCATTGGTCTGGTCTACCTGATAACTGCCATCGAAGCAACAGGTGACGTGACTGCCAACTCTATGATTTCCGGACTTCCCATTGAAGGAGATTCCTATTTGAAACGAGTTTCCGGTGGAGTAATGGCAGATGGATTCAACTCCTTCCTCGCTGGTATATTCAACTCTTTCCCCAACTCCATCTTTGCACAGAATAACGGTATTATCCAACTGACCGGAGTAGCCAGCCGCTATGTCGGTTATTATATCGCAGCAATGCTCGTTCTTTTGGGATTATTCCCTATCGTAGGTGCCGTATTCTCCTTAATGCCCGATCCTGTATTGGGTGGTGCAACCTTACTAATGTTCGGTACAGTAGCAGCGGCAGGAATCCGTATTATCTCCTCACAAGAAATAGGCCGTAAAGAAACTCTGGTATTAGCAGTCAGCCTTTCCTTAGGCCTAGGAGTAGAATTAATGCCGGACGTATTACAACAAGCCCCGGAAGCAATTCGAAGTATCTTCTCTTCAGGGATCACCACCGGAGGCCTAACTGCAATTATTGCAAATATAGTAATACGTGTAAAAGAATGATGAATAAGTATTAAGTATTAACCGACAAGTATCAATCAACAAGTTTAAGTATTAATCGACAAGTATCAAATAGCAGGTATTATCCAGCAGCTTCGGTAATACTTATTACTTAATACTTTGGGATATTCCTAAAATAATAAAATTTAAGGCAACTAATTCATTGCGAGTTAGTTGCCTTTTTTGTATCTTTAAGCATTCCCCCCAAAAAACGGTTTGACGGCCAAAACGGGGGTAATTAAAAATAAAAACACATGGTAAAGATACAAAAAATCTCAGAAATCGAACCTTGTTTAGGTTTTACCGAGTTCGATATGCTTAAAAAATATCGTCAAAGTTTTGCAACGAGTGAATTAGGTCGCCTCCATTCTCTGTTCCCTTTCTCGGAACTGGCCCGACAAATGCATTTGAAGTCCTCTCCTTTTGGGCGTAAAAGTTATTTTTCTCCCGAAGGTAAAATAGCCTTGATGGTCTTGAAGTCCTATACCAACTTTTCCGATGCACAACTGATTGAGCATTTAAACGGTAATATTCATTACCAGTTATTTTGTGGTGTTCAGATTGATCCGCTTCATCCACTAACCAATCCTAAAATCGTTAGTGCAATTCGTCAGGAACTAGCGGATCGCCTTGACGTTGAGTCCCTCCAGCTCATTCTTGCCGAGCATTGGACACCTTATCTTGAGAACCTTCATGTCTGTATGACCGATGCCACCTGTTATGAAAGTCATCTGCGTTTCCCTACTGATACCAAACTCTTATGGGAAGGTATTGTATGGCTTCATCGTCATCTGTGCAAACATTGCCAGACCTTGCACATACAACGTCCCCGCAACAAGTATCTTGATGTACGCCGTGCCTATCTTGCTTATAGCAAACTGCGTAAACGCAAGAAATCACAGACTCGTATGATTACACGAAGGTTACTTCAGTTATTGGAAAAGTTACTTGACCAGCTGGAGCTGCTTCATTCATCCTACAGGAAGAGGCTTACACTATCCTCTGATTACCAAAGACGTTTCTCGGTCATACAGACAGTCCTTGAGCAAGGGAAGAATTTATTTGCAGGCAAAAAAGTGTCCAACCGTATCGTGAGTATCGACCGGCATTACCTTCGCCCCATTATCAGAGGCAAGGAAACCAAATCCGTTGAATTCGGAGCCAAAGTCAACAATATACAGATAGACGGAATCTCCTTTATAGAACATATCTCCTTTAAGGCTTTTAACGAAGGAGTACGTTTGAAAGACTGTATTCATCTGCAACAACAACTGACCGGGGTTAGGGTTAAGGCGCTTGCGGCGGATTCAATCTATGCCAATAATGCCAACCGGAAATTTTGTACAAAATATCATATAAGTACTTCCTTTAAGCGTAAGGGCAGAGCTGCCAAAGATGAGCCGCTTCGGAAAATCTTACGGTCGGAACTCAGCCGTGAAAGAGCTACCCGCCTGGAAGGAAGTTTTGGAACGCAGAAACAACATTACTCACTGGCCAGGATAAAAGCTAGAAACAGGAAAACGGAAGTACTTTGGATTTTCTTTGGGATACATACAGCCAATGCGGTATGTATGATAGAAAAGGTCGAAAAGAAAAAAAGAAAGGCAGCATAATCTAACTAAAATAACAGGAAAAACAGGAGAGGTTTTAACTTCCCCTAAAAAAGACATGTACATAATGCATGGGTGGGAAGGAAAAAATAAGAATATGTAAACAATATTCTACAAAAAAGATAGAAGACTGGGAGAGTTGAACGAAAAAATCAAGAGAAAAGCTCACGTAAAGCAAAGCTTTTCTCTTGATTTTTTAGAAAGAGGAACATTTACTGAATATCCCTAATTAGTACTTATTACTTATTTCTAAATTACTCATTTTATCAGTAGTGCGGAAGGGGAAATCAGGATACTCGTAAAGACTGAAGCGAGGTTCGGTTTCTCCTTTCGTATAATTCCAGATAGAAGCATAATCTTCCGGATCTTCTCCCATCTTGGCTAATTGGCGCAGATAAGCGGCCAGTGATTTATTTTCTACAATATAAATCTGTCCCATCTGGTCGATAATCGGGCTATGATGACGAGTGCCGTCATGTTCGAAGCGTAGAATCCGTTTTCCTTCTTCCGTCAGTCCCACCAATTGGAAGGTCATACTCTTACCGATAGCCGGCAAATTCAATACACTGCGATCCGTAGCAAGGAAAGGCAAATGATGTTTTCTCATGAAATGTCTTAATTGCTTGGCAACATCTTCTTTCGTCTCCTCTTCCGTTCCGACTTTCGTCTCTAATATTTTGTATAATTCCTCCGCCTGTTCCAGTGTCATCCGACCATAAATCTTTTCCTCCTGTTGTTCCTGCATCGAACGGCTGTTGGGAGCAAATACTGCATAATTCTCATTGAATCCCTTCACCGAGAAAGTATAATAACATACCACGCCCAATGAATTGAGCACCTGGCGAAGCCGTGTCGTATGTCCCCGACGCGAAGCAGCCACTGTATATACCAACTGATTCGTGATGATCCATCCGGCAGAAAGAATCTTCCGAATCGCCTCTTTAGCTTCAGGCGTGACCTCCAGCGGAGTCTGAAAATGAGTCTGGATAATAAACTGTTTCACCCCGATAGCCGAAGCCTTTTCTTTGAATTCCCGCAGAATATCCACCAATCCGTCATTGATACGCATCGGCAAATAAGCCAACAACCGTGACCCCAGCCGTACTCGTTGCAATTCCGCATATTTCTCTCCTTCCGGTCGTTCGAGATTTGCCTTCTGCTTGCGTACCGCCATCCGATACACCGCATCCAAAATATTCTGAAGCGTCTTATTCTGACTCATCAGCGCATCGCCCCCTGTAATCAGAATATCCCGCAACTGTGTATCCTCTTCAAAATAAGTCATCAACCGGCGCAACTTACGATCCCATGACTCCTTCGGGCGTAAAGACTCAAACTCGAAATTCAATCGTTCGCTTTGGAAATCATACATCCGCTGGCAAGAAGCACAAAGTCCCCCGCAAGCCCTTCCCATCGTGTCAGGAATGAGAATAGCCACCTCCGGATACCGGCGATGAATATTATGTCCGTCCGGCAGAAGCCATCCCGCAGCATTAGGTTTACCAACCTCCACAATATCCTCCTTTTCCCACGCACGAATATTTCCATACGTCTCCACCAATCGTGGCGAATACAGAATATAACTCCGGATAGCCTCATCATTATACCCATATCCTGTAATATTGAGTAGCGATAAATAATAAGGAGTCGCAAAAAACGGCATTCCCTTCTTCCGTGCCCGATAAAGCAAATACATCGTCTCCGAAGAAAGAGAATTCCCCAGGAACCGATTCAGTTCTCCCGGACTCTTCACAGCCATCGCCAAGTGAAAGCGGAAATCATTCCACCACTCACTTACCAACCTGTATTTCTCCTCATAACTCATTCCCTCCTCAAAGTGGAAACGAACCGAAGGCTTCGACTTCCTGTTCTCAATCTTCTGAATCAGCAAGTGCAACATCCGCTCCTTATTTTCATCCCGTATCTCCCGTACCTCTTCATCCAGTCCGGTTTCCCACCGGTCATTCCGACTTTTGATACGCTGCGGTGACGGCAAAGGCACAACTTCTCCCTTCAACCGTTTAAACATCTGAAAAATTTCAATAAACAAATCCGTCGGCATCTCCATATTCTCCAACGTCCCCGTCAGAAACTCATAAAGCAGCCGAATAGTCTGTACTGACATATCCTGTCCCGTAGACAGTTCATGGACATTCTGCCCATCATAATGGAGTAAGAGTCGAATTTGCTCCCTCGCCTCCTCCGCAGCTTCGTTTTCTATCCTGCAAGTCTCTAACAACCGCAGTATTCCAGTCTTGAAATCCTCAACAGTAGAGCTCTTATCCGCTATCTCCACTATCTCCGGAATCTCCTGACCATAGATTTGTTTCAACTGTGAAAAAGTAAGTGTAAGCATTTTCTTTTGTTTCATAAGCAATCTATCAATTTTTAAATTATATAATAAGCATTTTAAGTTTGAACGACCTCCCTTCCCCCGAACTATATGTCTCAAATCCCGAACAGCATCTCATCCCCTAAGTATCCTCCATCCATAACCTACCAACATAATCATCAAAGCGCAACATAATACACAATCACACCGCATAGCACTCTACACTGCATAGCACTCCACGCCGCATGGCCTCCCGGCCTCGTCTGCACGGCGTCAAGCGGAGGTTTCATTCCCGGCGTTAAGAAGGGCAGACTGTTTGAGCGAAGCGAGTTTCTGCCCTTTAGCCGGGGATGAGACCGGAGTAGCCGGGCAGACGCAGCCTTGATTTTTTCTTTTTGGTACTTTTTCTTTTGTATCAAGACAAAAGAAAAAAGTACATAAAGATAACAAAAAAAGCGGAAGTACAAAACCCCCGCTTTCTCTATCATATTAATCTTTACGCTTTTCTAACATTTAACGCGACTTATTTTTTTGTTTCCGTGTCGTCATCCTTCCGTTTCGGTTCCTTCTTGGCAAGTAGAACGATATTATACACATAATCCGTCATCCACTGCTCCGAGTATCCCAGACGCTCTTTGTATTGGCGGATAGCCGCAGCCGTCTTATGCACATCATCCGCTTTCCATACCATTTTGGTGCAAACATCATGCACCGTCTTCTGCGTCATGCCATACAGAGCCTTTTTAAAGATCGACGGCATACGGAACTTCCACTGCATCAGATTTCCCATCAACATCATCAGATCATTAGAAAATCCCTGATACATGAACAAATAAGATTGAATATCATTTTGAGTGCGGCAGTTACGTTTTACGGAAGCGTCGATTTCCTTGAAGAAATTCTCATTCAGGCCATAATCCTGCATTAGCATTTTGCGTGACGCAGACTTTTCGGCCAATCCCAGTTTACCGTTTTGAGTAGGCACTTTAAACAAACGTTTGAAGTTAGCTACGTCCGGCAAGAATCGGATATTGGTGATACCTAAGTTTGTGGCGATCACTGACTGGAAATACACCCGGGTCAGTGAAATGAAATCTTCTACATTGCCGACTTTCGTTTCATCGGATTTTTTCTTGAATAAACCAAATAAGCCCATTGTTATATTTACAATTTTACAATTTACAATTTACTATTTGAGTGCGTGGAAGGTATATAATATAACTACCATCTGTCAATTTCCGTGCAAAGGTACAAAAACAGTTGGTTTTCACCAACATTCCAAGTCCTTTTCGATGTCCGGCATAGACTCTTTCTTAAAAACAGGACTTTGGATACCGGCTTTCTTTTGCGCCCGGTAATCATTTAATAGGCGGATCGCATATTTTCCAAGGAAGAGGATAGCGATCAGATTGCAGATAGCCATTAATGCCATAGTGACATCTGCCAAGCTCCATACCATATCCAATGTGGCAAGTGAACCGAAGAGCACCATGCCGCCCACTAATATCCTGTAACCATGAAGCACCCACTTCCGGTGAGTGATAAAGCGGATATTGGCCTCCCCGTAATAATAATTTCCCAGAATACTGCTGAAAGCGAAAAAGAAAAGAGCCACAGCAACGAAGACGCTGCCCGAAGAACCGATCTCGTTCGTCAATGCCTGTTGAGTCAACTGCACTCCATTGGTCGATCCATCCAGCGGAGCACCACTAAACAGAATGATAAAAGCCGTACAAGTACAAATCAATAATGTATCCGTAAATACTGCCAAAGTCTGTATCAATCCTTGTTTCGCGGGATGACTGACATGAGCCGTGGCAGCCGCATTCGGAGCCGATCCCATACCGGCCTCATTGCTGAAGAGCCCTCTCTTGATACCTTGTATCAATGCCATGCCGACTCCTCCTGCCAGTGCCTGTTCCCAGCCGAAAGCATGACTGATAATCAGAGCGATGACACTCGGTAAATGAGTGATATTGAGTATAACAATCACCAGCGCCAGCCCCACATATCCCAATGCCATAACCGGCACGATAATGCTGCTGACACGGGCAATGCGTTGAATACCTCCGAAGATGATAACCAACGTCAGCAATGTCAGTACCCCTCCCAATATAATATGATTGACCCCGAAAGCATGCTCCGCAGCAGCACAGATGGTATTGCTCTGTACAGAATTGAAAGCAAAACCGAAAGTGATGCTTATTAATATGGCAAAAAGCATTCCCATCCACGGTTGTTTCAATCCCTTCTTCATATAATAGGCAGGACCTCCGATGAATGAATCCTTTCCGCGTATTTTGTATAATTGCCCTAAGGTAGACTCGATGAAAGCACTCGAAGCCCCTAACAGTGCGATGACCCACATCCAGAAAATGGCTCCGGGACCGCCGATAGCGATGGCGGTAGCCACTCCCGCAAGGTTTCCCGTACCCACACGGCTGGCGATAGAGATAGCGAATGCCTGAAAAGAAGATACATGTTTCTCTCCCTGCTTCCCTTTGCCCGCAGATTCGCTTAACAGTACGATCATTTCGCGAATCATGCGGAATTGTACGAAGCGTGTCTGTATGCTGAACCAGATAGCACATCCCAATAACATGATAATCAGAATATAGGTCCAGAGTATGTCGTTAATCTCGTTGATAAAGGTCATAGTTAAGTATTAAGTATTGTTTGTGGTTATTCGTTTTTTATTCGGAAGTAGAATTTATGATTTTCGAATACGGGTTCCACAATATCATAACGAACAAATTTGGCGAGCAGATGTTCAGCGGCACGTCGTGAAAGTCCGGTTTGGCGACAGTAGCGGTTGAGTGAAAGTAAAGTGCCATGCTCCAGTTGTTCGAGCAGGAGCTGTTCACGTTCGGTGTAACGGATCAGTTCGCCACGGGGGCTGTCGCTCTGTTGCCATACACGGAGATGTATAGGTGTTGCCAGAATATTTTCATCCTTGATGCGGAGATAGGCTAGAGGTTTTCCGGTTTCGTCTTTGGCGTAAACCGGTTTATGTGGAGTCTCTTCGATGGTCGCTACCAACACTTGTCGTCCCTCCACTATATATGTTTGCAATGTGTATTCCACTTCCGGCACGCAATAAAGTTGTGCGGCGGCTTCAATCATATATTTTTCTTCTTCGGAGCGTACTCCCGCGATTTTTCCATTGTCTTTTACGCCAATAAGTAATCTTCCTCCGTCCGTGTTGGCAAAAGCCGAGAGTGTTTTGGCAATTTTGCGTGCGTCGGAAATTTCGAATTTAAAGTCCTGTTGCTGGTGCTCCCCTTCAGCAATCAATGCATGTATATAATCGGTATCTGTAAGCAGTTTCATGGCTACAAAGGTAGGTAAAAATGGTGAAAAGCCCCTTTTTTAGATATTTTTCGAAGAATATTTCAAAAAAAATATTGATTTTATGCTTTTATTTCGGGAAACAGTGTATTTTTGCGGCACATTATTAACGAAAAAAATAAAAGGATTATGAAAGAATTGGTAGAAAAAGTAGCAGCTCTGTATGCTGACTTCGCAAAAGATGCTAACGCTCAGATTGAAAACGGTAACAAAGCAGCAGGAACTCGCGCTCGTAAAGCTTCTTTGGAAATCGAAAAAGCAATGAAAGAATTCCGTAAAGCATCTTTGGAAGCTTCTAAGAAATAATTTAGAAGACTACTAAGATATCAAAAGAGGCTGTCTAAACTTGTTAGACAGCCTCTTTTATTATAATACATGAAAATATATACGAACTTTAAACTTCTTCGCACACCACCATTTTCATCCCTTGATAAACGACTATAATTTTGTGCAGCGTCGTTGTTCCGATTGCTTTTTGCACCGTTTCACTGGCGGCATAGCGGTTGGCTTGTGTGATAGCCTCTTGCCGGAGTTGCTCTACCTTTTCGTCACTATCCTTTCCTTTGGCATACTTCAGTTCGATAATGTAGGAATGGAGCATGTCTTTGTATATATCCAGTAAGGGAAACATGAAGATGTCGGCATATCCTTCCTGATTCTCCTGTTCGGAGATAGGGCGATAGAAACGGTTCTGTGCGGTCATTGCCAGTGTAAATCCATGTACGTATGCTTCGCCTTTTTGCTTGTCGCGCTGGGAAGAATATCGGTGCAGACATTCGGCGATATAGTCGAAGTAGGCTTTCCAGTCGCCGTCATAAGCCATTGCTGATGCCAGTTCTCCCTTTTCCCAGTTGTCAAAGCGGAGATTTGCTTCGTTGTAAGTATCTAGTAAGTAACTGTACAGTTGCTCACGTACTACTTGATTAGGAATGGTTAATAATGTCTTGCCTCGTTTGGTGCCGCTGATAGTCAACATTCCGAAATAGAATAATAGGCTGATAAAGTTATCCGGTTCTGCAATTGTTTCGGCAGGGAAGCCAGTTTTCAATTCACCGGTGATGTATCCTTGTTGCACCAATGTTTGGATGGTCGAGGCGTCATGAGCAAATTCTTTATCCTTGCGGATCAACATTCGTAGTTTGTTGTAATCCACGCGGATGTTTTCTTCTACCATATTACGTGGCATATAGCCTCCATTCCGGATGTAATTATCCACAAAGTAGAGTACCATATTGGAGTTGTACATTGTAGTACCGCCATAACTTTTCTCTGAGAAACAGTAGTTGTCATACCAAGGTTTCATAGCTTCTATCAGCTCGTCGGTAGAGTGGTGAAACTGGCAGGTAGTGGCATAATAATCCAGCATTGCGCGCACCTCTTCTTCGTTGAATCCGGTCATTTCATTAAATTCCGGAGAGAGCGAATAATTGGTGCCGATATTGAATCCGCTGGTGAGATCGTCCATCGTGACGGGGCTGACACCAGTCACGAAGCAACGTTTGATAGTGGAGTCCGTGCCTGCTTTCACCGTATCGAAGAAGCTGCGCAGATAACCGGTTCCGTGTGTCTCGCTCTTGTAATCTTCCAGACAGGCAGGCTCTGATAAGATTTTATTTGTAAAGTGGTCGTATTCATCAATGAACAGATAAATCTGTTGATTGGTCTTGACACATTCTTTATATAGATAATCCAGTTGCTCTACGGCTCCCTTTTTCTTATTCATTTCTTCCTTTATCCCTTCGGGAAGATATTGCGCATAGACATCACAGAAAAAGTTGAATTCTGTGTTGCAATGTGCGTCCAATGATTGCCGGTAACTATTTAATTCGGCATTAACTACGGCAAAGTTTAGATAAATGATGAGATATGAATTTCGTTCGGGAGTGGGATGCTTTCCTATGTACAGGTCGCCATACCATTTCTCAAACTTGTCCGCTTCCAATATGTTATAATAATGGTGGAGCATGGAGATCGTTAAGCTCTTTCCGAACCTTCGTGGGCGAATGTAAAAGAAATACTTGTTCGCGTTTTCTATAAGCGGGATATAATGTGTCTTGTCCACGTAATAACAGTCGTCTTCGCGGACATCGATAAAGTTCATCATTCCGTACGGAATACGTTTGCGCTTTACTGGTTGGTTCATAACTCTTTCATTTTCTCACAAAAGTAACAATAAAAAATGAATATTGATGGATGGCAGTTATATAAATGATAGAATATCTTTAGTAGTCTCAATGCCATTATTGCTTATAGTGGGAAAGCGGATTTGCTCTTCTTTAGTGTGGAAACCCGTAATATTGAAAAGTGGATAGCTGAAGAAAAATAGATAATACAAAAAAAGCGGCTCGTTGCAATGAGTCGCCTTTTATTATAGTACATTAAAATATATACGAACTTTAAACTTCTTCGCACACCACCATTTTCATCCCTTGATAAACGACTATAATTTTGTGCAGCGTCGTTGTTCCGATTGCTTTTTGCACCGTTTCACTGGCGGCATAGCGGTTGGCTTGTGTGATAGCCTCTTGCCGGAGTTGCTCTACCTTTTCGTCACTATCCTTTCCTTTGGCATACTTCAGTTCGATAATGTAGGAATGGAGCATGTCTTTGTATATATCCAGTAAGGGAAACATGAAGATGTCGGCATATCCTTCCTGATTCTCCTGTTCGGAGATAGGGCGATAGAAACGGTTCTGTGCGGTCATTGCCAGTGTAAATCCATGTACGTATGCTTCGCCTTTTTGCTTGTCGCGCTGGGAAGAATATCGGTGCAGACATTCGGCAATATAGTCGAAGTAGGCTTTCCAGTCGCCACGATAAGCCATAGCGGATGCCAGTTTTCCTTTTTCCCAGTTGTCAAAGCGGAGGTCCGCTTCGTTGTAGGTATCTAATAAGTAACTGTACAATTGTTCACGTACTACTTGATTGGGAATAGTCAACTTCGTTTCTCCTTCTAAAGTACCGCTGATAGTCAACATTCCGAAATAGAATAATAGGCTGGTAAAGTTATCCGGTTCTGCAACTGTTTCGGCTGGAAAACCTGTTTTTAATTCACCGGTGACATATCCTTGTTGTACCAATGTCTGGATAGTCGAGGCGTCATGAGCAAATTCTTTGTCCTTGCGGATCAACATTCGTAGTTTGTTGTAATCCACGCGGATGTTTTCTTCTACCATATTACGTGGCATATAGCCTCCATTCCGGATGTAATTATCCACAAAGTAGAGTACCATATTGGAGTTGTACATTGTAGTACCGCCATAACTTTTCTCTGAGAAACAGTAGTTGTCATACCAAGGTTTCATAGCTTCTATCAGCTCGTCGGTAGAGTGGTGAAACTGGCAGGTAGTGGCATAATAATCCAGCATTGCGCGCACCTCTTCTTCGTTGAATCCGGTCATTTCATTAAATTCCGGAGAGAGCGAATAATTGGTGCCGATATTGAATCCGCTGGTGAGATCGTCCATTGTGACGGGGCTGACACCTGTCACGAAGCAACGTTTGATCGTAGAATAAGTGCCTGCTTTCACCGTATCGAAGAAGCTGCGCAGATAACCGGTTCCGTGTGTTTCGCTTTTATAATCTTCGAGACAGGAAGGTTCTGATAGGATTTTGTTTGTAAAATGGTCGTATTCATCAATGAACAGATAAATCTGCTGATTGGTCTTGACACATTCTTTATATAGATAATCCAGTTGCTCTACGGCTCCTTTTTTCTTATTCATTTCTTCCTTTATTCCTTCGGGAAGATATTGCGCGTAGACATCGCAGAAGAAATTGAATTCTGTGTTGCAATGTGCGTCCAATGATTGCCGGTAACTATTTAATTCGGCATTAACTACGGCAAAGTTTAGATAAATGATGAGATATGAATTTCGTTCGGGAGTGGGATGCTTTCCTATGTACAGGTCGCCATACCATTTCTCAAACTTGTCCGCTTCCAATATGTTATAATAATGGTGGAGCATGGAGATCGTTAAGCTCTTTCCGAACCTTCGTGGGCGAATGTAAAAGAAATACTTGTTCGCGTTTTCTATAAGCGGGATATAATGTGTCTTGTCCACGTAATAACAGTCGTCTTCGCGGACATCGATAAAGTTCATCATTCCGTACGGAATACGTTTGCGCTTTACTGGTTGGTTCATAACTCTTTCATTTTCTCACAAAAGTAACAATAAAAAATGAATATTGATGGATGGCAGTTATATAAATGATAGAATATCTTTGGAACTATCCGGGTGGTAATAGCGAGAATACTTGTATCTTTATTGTCGAATAAATTAATAAATTGAGAAATGTTGAAAGTAGTAACATTTATGAAGCAGGTAGCCATGGGGCTACAGATGGAGGGAAACTTCGGTACTGCGCATGTTTATCGTAGCAGTCTGAATGCCATCATTGCTTATTGTGGGGAAGAAGATTTGCTTTTTAGTGAAGTAACTTCGGAGTGGCTGAAGGGATTCGAAGTTTACCTTCGCAGTCGTGGTTGTAGTTGGAACACCGTTTCCACTTATCTGCGTACGTTTCGTGCGGTTTACAATCGTGCCGTCGATCTTGGGAAAGCTCCTTATGTACCTCATCTGTTCCGCTCTGTTTATACCGGTACTCGTGCCGATCATAAACGTGCGTTGTGTGATGACGATATGAAGAAGGTGTTTGCCAAATTGTCTCGTACATCAGGTGTGCCATTTGCTGTATGTCAGGCGCAAGAGTTGTTCATTCTGATGTTTTCGCTTCGTGGTATGCCGTTTGTCGATCTCGCTTATTTGCGTAAGAGTGATTTGCGTGATAACGTAATAACGTATCGCAGACGTAAGACAGGACGACCATTGTCGGTGACATTGACTCCCGAAGCGATGATCCTGGTGAAGAAGTATATGAATCGTGATCCTTCTTCTCCCTATTTATTTCCGTTGTTGAAAAGCCGTGAAGGAACTAAAGAGGCATATCGCGAATATCAGTTGGCATTGCGCAGCTTTAACCAACAGTTGATGTTACTAGGTGAATTATTGGGATTATCCGATAAGTTGAGCTCGTACACCGCCCGCCATACCTGGGCTACGACAGCTTATTATTGTGAAATCCATCCGGGCATTATTTCCGAAGCGATGGGACATTCGTCTATCACTGTAACGGAGACTTATTTGAAACCTTTTCGGAGTAAGAAAATTGATGAAGCAAATATACAAGTTCTTGACTTCGTGAAACGCTCTGTTGTGGGTGTAAACGCTTGAAAATTACTCTGTTACTTTGTAGGTAACGGGAATGAATATCGGTGCAAATATGAGCATATTTCTTAAAACAACCAAACGAAATCATACATTTTTTCTAATAAACCACTCAAAAAAGGAATAGGACAGATAAAACACGCGGATTCTTTGTATTAGGGCTTTGTTAACTTCTAAATTTTGCACAAGATTTCCCCTCCCCGCTACTTGCTTTCAAAAGCAGGGGTAAAAATGTTTCGTAGCATATCGTATCGTTTTTCAGTATTGACTACTCCCGAAGAGCAGGACAAAGGTTCTTCCGTTACCTACAAAGTAACGGGCATGCTATTATTGAAACTTAGTGTTTAATAATATATTATTAATGTAATTTTTAAGTAGTTATGAAGAAAAATTTTGTTAGGGTAATGCTTTTCGGGGCATTGGCGCTTACAGTAAGTACAACCGTTACAAGTTGTAAGGACTATGACGATGACATCAAAAATCTGCAAGAGCAGATTGATAAAGTAACGTCCACTAATCCGGTGAGCACAGAGGACATGAAAACGGCCATATCTAGTGCCATTCAAACTTTGCAGACGCAGTTGCAGACAGCTATTGATGGTAAAGCAGATGCTAAAGCAGTACAGGATTTGCTGAAAACAGTAGAAGCATTGCAGACTGCATTGGAAAACAAAGCAGATGCAAGTACTATTAAAACATTGGGCGACCAGATCACCGCTCTTTCAGAACAAGTGAACTCTATCGAGGGAACTTTGAACAAAACGAAGGAAGACCTAGAAGCTAAAGTTGCCGACCTGACAGAGAAGCTGGCTGGTGCTGCATCTAGCGAAGACCTGAAAAAATTAGCTGATGAACTGGCAGAAGCTAAGAATGAATTGAAGGCTGTGACAGAAATGGCCGAGAATAATGCGGCTGCTATCGTTAGTATACAAGCTGATATTTTAGAATTGCAAAAATTGGATGGCAGAATCACCGCATTGGAAACATTTAATCAAAACGCTGCATCGAAGGATGATTTAGCTGATTACGTAGCCCATTCTGAACTTGCAGGATTGGTTGATGACGAAGTTCTGGAGTTGCTGAAAGACAATGGATCTATTGCTAAATACGTAAACGATGCCATCGAATCACAGGTATTGGCGGAAGCCTCTGCTATCAATGTTTCTATCAAAGGTGTAGACGATAAATTAGCAACGTTGAGCACTAACTTTGAAACATATAAACAAGAACAGGCAACTGCTTACCAAACTGTGACTGGTAATATCACTACGCTTACCACATTCAAAACGACTATCGAGACAGCTTTAACTGATGGTGGTTATGAAAATTTTGCGGCAGTATTGACTGAAATCTCTACGATCAAAACTAGCTATGGCTATTGCGCTACTAAAGAAGTTTTCGATGGTAAAGTAGAAGCCTATCTTACCACTTATAAAAGTGAGGTAAATGAACAGTTTACTAAATTGGAAACTCGTATTAAAGCTCTTGAAAACCAAATTCAGAGCATTGTTTATATTCCTGAATACGAAGATGGACAGGTGAAATTCATGTCTTATTATTATGGTGAAGGAGAAGCTAGAAAAGTGATTGCACAAGCCGATCCTATCCAGGTGAAGTTCCGTATTTCTCCGGCAACAGCTGCCGCCAACTTTGTAGCCAACTATACTCCTTCATTCGACGCACAGGAAATAAAGACTCGTGCAACAGAAGAGATTTATAGCATTGAAGGCACGCCGGAAGTGGACGAAGCTACAGGTATCGTAACCTATACTCTTTCTACGACTACAGACAAGAGCTATGCTATTAGCCTGAATCTGAAAGCTAAAGATGCAACTAAGAATTTGACGGATATCAGTTCTAATTATTTCCCTGTAATTGCGGATTATAGAGTGATTACATCTGTAACATTGAATTCACCGAACCAGGACGTGGCTACTATGCTTTCTGATAACGCTGCTTCAAAAATCGACTATGGTACAGGTGCTAAAGTGCTGATGACTGGTAAGGACAGAGCAGGAAATACTATCATCGACGAAGCTATTAGCGAGAGTGTGGTGAATAAGAGTTTTGCGGTGAAATATACACTAAAAGCAGCGGACGACTACAACGACTTCAAAATTGGAGAAACTAATGGTGTTCTGGAACTAAAATCCTATAGTTCTTCGTTCAATAATAAAAAAGTAACTGCCCAAGCAAGAATTACAATGAAGGATGCTGCAGGGGATGCTGTATCTACTTTTACAAAAGAATTTGCGCAAGTAACAGCTGGTGAACAGGTTATTAAGACTTTAGCAGTGAATCCTTCCGGAATCGGTACCGTAGAATTCAAAAGTAAAGGAGAAGAAGCATCGGTATTTGATGTTGACTTAACTGGTCCTAATTACTCTACTCTTGGCATTACAGAGGCTGATTACCAGGCTCTTGGAAGTGAATGCTTCGACTTTGAGACAGGTGCTAAGAGCGGTATTAAATTTGCATTCAAGGAAAATACAACTACGAACGAGTTAACAGTGGTTGTTCCGGCAGGTATACCGGTTAATACTTATAATGATGTGACACTGACAGTAACAGTATCGCCTACCCAGAAATTTATGATAACAGCTAATGCTACGGTTCAGATAACTAATGCAGATTATGCTTTGGATTTCAATACGGATATAGTAGCTGGTGGTACTATGACACTCCAGCCTACTTATGCTCCGTTTGATAAGCCGACATCAGTGAGCTTCTCATCTGATTTGAAAAATGCATTTGATAATTATGCTACAGTTGAAGGTAACGCAGATAACGCAGGCGCTTCCATTAAGTTTGCAATAGATAATGCTCCTATAGCAGGTGTATCTATTAGCGAAGATCATGTATTGACGGTTGATGGCAGTAAATATAAAGGAGATAATATTACTGTTAAGGTGAATGTTGTAGGTAAAAATAACGAAGATGCTGATGTTACATTATCATCAGCAGAAAAGACTTTAAATATCACTCCGACTAGTCTTGCAGGTTCATGGACTGCACCGGCAAGCACGACAGTGAAGATTGGTAGGGATAACTATCAAAGTACGTTTGATCTGGCAAATGGTTTCTCATGGAAAGCGACTAATGATAAGACAATCTGGAAAGATGGTAGCGCAAACACTACTGATTGGGGTGCATCTCCGTTAACTGTATTTGGAGTAGATCTTCCTACTTTCACAGTGGCATCTGCTGATCAACAATATGTTTCTATTACTGAATCGGGCGTATTGTCACTTACTGAAACTGGTAGGAATTTGGATCCTAGTGCTAAGAAAACAATTACCGTAACCATCAATGCAGCTCCCGGATGGGGAACTATTACTGGCTATGATGCAGGTAAGACAGTTACAGTAGAGATTAAATTAAGTACAGCATCAGACCAACCTTTTTGACTAATAGCTGTTTCTAAGATCATCTCTCCCTTACATTCATTCTAACATCTCGAATAGAGGGAGAGATGATATCTCTTAAATAGATAATTTTTTATAAACAATAAAACCATTCTTCACTTGTGTGTGAAGATATTTTTACCTCAGAACAAAGCGAAGGACACAGCTTGTGAAAGTCCATCCTTCCATCTTTGTTCTTCTTTAGAAAAGGGATGCCTCCCACATTTCCCACAGGTATCCCTTTTTATTTTTACTCTCGGAGCGTCTTTTTGTTGTACTAGAATCAAATTACTAGTCCCCCATTTCCCTATAGGTAAAGAAGGCGTTCCCAAGATGCAGAAAACCCGGGCTTGCGAAAGTCCGGGTTTTCTTGATTAATAACCAATAACAATTAACCAATAACAACTAACAATAGAATATGTAAATGAAAAAAGAAACCTATTCTTTATCCCACTCCTTGCTCGCTTCGAAACAGGGGCAAGCCTTGATCCACTCTTCCGGTTCAATCTCACCGTCTCCGTCAAGATCAGGACTAAGATCACGATGCCCGCAGACACGGCATCCCGGAAAATCCTTTAATAAAGTCAGGATAAGAACCCGTAGCGAGTGTTTCTGCCAACAAGTGCGCGTGTCTTTCGGCTGTCCCATGCAGTCCAGTCCGCCTTCGTAGCAGATACCGATACTTTCCCGGTTGAAACCACGGCTATGCGCACCGATCCGTTCTAACGGACGGGTAGACTTAATATCCCCGTTCTTACGAATATAAAAATGATAACCCACACCATTGAAGCCGCGGCGACGATGACAAACGTCTAAATCATGTTCGGTGAAAGATTTATCCTCGCGGGTAGCGGAGCAATGAACGACAATCAGATTAATAGTTCTCATGCGTTAGGCAGGTATTAAAGAAGTGGATGATGATGTGGATTCGGAACCATTGTTGCGCTGAATACACTCTTTATTGACACACTGTAAAGTGACAGCTTCCGAAAGTTTGCCTTTTAATGAAAAAATCTCCGAGTGCATTTCCTTCACACGGTCGCTCAAATCGAAATAATCCTTGAGCACCTTTTCGAGCTGCTTCATAAGGAAGCCATACTGCTCTTTCACTAGTTCGCTGAACTCTTTGACGTCCTGCATCATTTGCTGACGTTTTTTGCGACCTCCGAAAAAAGGGAGGATGGCTGTAATGATATCAATGATTTTGTCTAACATCTTTCTTGAATTAAAGATTAAAAATTAAAGATTGAGAATTGAGAATTAAAAAATAAGAGAAACTAAAAATAGGAAAACTAAAAAACACGAGAATGAAAGAAAATGGAGAAATAAAGAAAATGAGAAAATGCGGGAAAGAGAAAAACAGAAAAACAGCAACCACATGGCAAGGAACCATACATGGATCAGTTCCTGAAACCATGTGATACTGTTTTTTCTAAGGATGAAGTTTCATTCTGCCAAAGAAGATAGAGCGGGCAGCCTATTTACGCTGCTGGATCCGGTGCTTCTCCACCGCCCGGTTTATTGCCTCCCGAACCGCTGTCGGAATCATCGTCCGAACCACCGTTTCCGGAATCGCTTCCATCTCCCTTTCCGCCCAGAACGAAGTCCACGTTGTTTTCGCTTCGTGTACTCGTATGGCTCGAATTCATCAGCTTCAACGCTTTGTCGGCAACGAAGCGGACATTGACACGGCGGATGCTGCGCACCGTACAATCTTTCATAGTCTCCGTACCGTCACTAGTCAGCGTGATGTGGAACGTACCCAATCCGTCAATCTTCACCTTATCGCCCTGGGTGAGCGACAGGCGCAACTGTTCCACAAATGCCTCAATGGTGTGTTTCACATCTCCGGCAGTCAGTGACGATTTACTTTCGATGGCGGTAGCCATCGTATCAACGTCCATCACTCTTACATTGCCCGATTTCTGACGTATGTAATACAGTAACGGAGCATCCTCCTGATTTACATACTTTTTGCGCTGATAGCGTTCTACTAATACATCCATAAATTTGAAAAGTTAAGGTTTAAGTGAATAATTATATCTTTTCTTTTTGATACTACAAATATACAAAATCAGAGAGGAGAAGTCAAGTAAATATGGTTTTATTTTCTCTGATAATATAAAAAGTTTTGCACCGGATATGTATCAATGCTATTTTGATAAAATGTCTTGATTATTTGTATAATAGATTGTTTTATTTAGCATGTTTTTCCAAATATTCCAATGGCGGAACATAGTCATATATTTTTGTCATCGACGGATTATGTCCGAAATATACATTCCCAGTCTCTCCATTACGCTGCTTGGCAACGATAACCACCCCCAGTCCTTCTGTCGGGTAACCGCTTTCCCGGTCGGTGACGACGCGTTGCATCGCCGGTCGGTAAAGCAACATCACGACGTCCGCATCCTGTTCGATAGCTCCGCTCTCGCGCAGGTGTGCCAGTTCCGGACGTCCTCCGGGGCGATTCTCCGACTCGCGGTTCAGCTGACTAAGGAGTACGACGGGAATATGCAGCTCCTTGGCCAGCAACTTGGCTTTCCGGGTGGCTTGTGCCACTTCCTGTTCGCGGTTGCGGTTGGCCTGCTTGGTAGCCATGTCGCAGAGTTGCAGGTAGTCGATAATAATTGCGTCACACTGATTGCGGCTCTTCAGTAGCCGGGCACTTGAGCGAATGTGATCCATGCTGACAGAAGTGCTGTCGTCCACGTAGATGGGGAGTCCTGACAGTTCTGAAGCTGCGGTGTGGGCATTTTCCATCTCTTGTGAGGTAGGTATTCCGTTCCTCCACCGGTAAGGATTAATGTTGCTTGCTGCTGCCAGCCATCGGTCGGCAAGGCGTTCTCCTTGCATCTCAAGGCTGTAGACGGCCACCGCATTGCCCGCCATTGCTGCGCTGCGTGCCAGGTGTAGGGCAAAAGCCGTTTTACCTACGGAAGGCCGGGCGGCAATCACTATCAGATCACTATCCTGCAAACCGCCCGTTTTCTGGTCGAGTTCGGTCAGTCCGGTGGGGATGCCGGTGACGCCGTTCACGTTTTTGGCAATACGCAATTCAGCTTCTTTCAGCGTGTCGGTCATTAGGGTGTCCATGCAGCGTATATGGTCGTGGTGTCCGGATTCGCCTTCGAGACGGTCGAGCAGGTTGTGCGCGTCGATGAGGGTGTCGTCGATGTCGATTGTCTCATCCATGGCGCAGGTGAGGAGTTTGTTGAAGCCGACTACGGCTTCGCGTGCCAGATATTTCTGGTGGACGATTTGCGCGTGATACTCGATGTGGGCGGAGGAAGCTACCCGGCTGCTTAGTTGTACGATGGTATACGGCCCGCCTATCTTTTCGAGCACTCCGCGACGGGTGAGCTCTTCTTTGACAGTGAGAATATCTATCTTTTTGTTTGCCTGATACATGGCTGTCAAGGCGGCGAAGATCAGCTGATGATGATCGTCGTAGAACATTTCGGGACGTAGCTTGTCGGCTACGAGTGGCAGGGCCTCCTGTTCTATCAGGCAGGCTCCAATGATGGCTTCTTCGAGTTCGCTGGCGTGTGGTTGCATTTCTTTTCGATGTTTTTTAGTCTATATATTCGTTTAAGAAAGCCTTGTCTTTCAGGTAGGTGGCGGCAAGGGGGATGAAACGTGTGTCGTTGGTGTGGTAGTAGACTTCCTCGATGTGGTCGATGGCTGTCTGCTGTTCCTCTTTGGTGAGCTTGTCCCATTCGCGGCGGGCACGGGCGACGTACTGTTTGGGTTTTTGCATCGTTTCATGATATTTATCCCAGAAAACGTCGAACACTTCGGATTTTTCTTTCTTTTTTTCTTCGCGGGCTTCCGGAGAGATGCAGCCGGTCCAGAAATCATAGTTGTTGATATGAATGTGGAAGATTCCTTTCTGGTGCGGGATGATCTTGATAATGCCCTCTTCCTGGATTTTTTGAAAGAAGCGGAGGGTTTTGGATCGGCTCCATTGGAAGAGTTGGCTCCAGTGTTGCTGGCTGATGACGGATTCTCCGCGTTGGCATACGATGTCGATCTGCTGAATCTTGTACGTGGTTTCCGAGTAGTTGGCGTGTATCAGGACTTGGAGGAGCGCTTCCAGTTCTCCCGGCGCTTTGTCGTTTATCTGACGTTTTAACAGTGCTTTGGGAATCAGGATGTAGCCTTCGTGCAGGAGGTTGTTTGAAAGTTGTTTCATTGAGGCGTATTTTTATTTACTTGTTGTTGATTGCGGGTTATCCCCATTGTGCATACATTGTTGGATGCGGCTGCGAAGGTAGTGCATGAATGGCTGTTCGTGCAAATCTTTTTTGGCTGGAATGTAGGTGTTTTGAACGGTATGGTGGTATTTGGACTGTATTGGGGGCTGTAGGACGGAAATAATGTTGTTCTGTGTGACACCGCGCGGGTGTAAAAGATGAGATTGGGGGAATGAATAGAAAAACAGAGGTTCTGTTGGGATGAAACAGAGCCTCTGTTTATTAGAAATAGAACCTCTGTTTGCCGTAAATAGAGGCTCTATTCGGTGACATGCGGCTTTCTTTTTTAGTATTTTTTTTGACAAAAAATCGAACAGCCAAACGAACACCCCCTGAAGGTGGCTCAACTGCTTGTCTGTCATGCGTTTGCAACGCTCGGAAAAAAGTAGGCGAACCACCAACCGAACATATATAAATACTAAAATATAATAATCTATATAATATAGTTCGTTCAACACGTTTTTTCTGTGTTTTCGGAGGTGTCAGGATGCAGTAAATCTTTACTTATGGGTGATGCGCTAACGTAGGATTATTTTTTCCGGTCCCCAGGTCATGAAAAGGATCTGCTGTTGCTTCGGACTTAGACGCGTTGTTTCGTGTACGTAGTGTGCGGCTTTTAATTCGTCGAAGAGCAGTTTGTCGAGTTCTATTTCGTTTCTCATTCTTTTGCTGGCTGTGTCAGCGTTAGAATATTCGGGAAAATACTCCTGCGCTACGGCAGAGAAGGTTTTAAAACCATTGATAACCCATTCTCGTTCTTCCATTTCTTCTTCGTTTTCGTTTGAAGTCTTCATTTGTGTAAAATTAAATTGTTTATTAATGCAACACTTCTTGTGTTGACTTTGCAAAGTTAATGAAAATATATTTGTTGTGATAAAATAATCTATTTATTTTATTCTCTTATTTGATCTATGTAATAAAATATTGTATCTATTAAACTCCTTTTCTAAGCGTAGCTTTTTGTATCATAAAATTTGACTTGTTTTGTATTGATATATTTGCTAAACTTTTTTTCTTCTATACGCGTCTCAAATTAAATCGTATATTTGCGAAAAGAATCAAGATTGGGAATTATGAACGAAAACGTCTTAGCTAAACTGAAGATACTTGCGGAATCTGCCAAGTACGATGTTTCCTGTTCTTCCAGTGGTACGGTGCGCTCCAATAAGCCGGGCACACTGGGAAACACTGTCGGAGGATGGGGGATTTGCCACAGCTTTGCCGAGGACGGGCGGTGTATCTCGCTATTGAAAATCATGCTTACCAATTATTGTATTTACGACTGTGCCTACTGTATCAACCGGCGTAGCAACGATCTTCCCCGCGCCACATTTTCCGTTTCGGAATTGGTGGAACTGACGATGGAATTCTATCGTCGTAACTACATTGAAGGGTTGTTTCTTAGTTCCGGAGTGGTCCGCAATCCGGACTATACGATGGAGAGACTGGTGCGTGTAGCCAAAGATTTGCGGCAAGTGTACCGGTTTAACGGTTATATTCATCTCAAGAGTATTCCCGGTGCCAGTCGTGAATTGGTGAATGAGGCCGGACTGTATGCCGACCGTTTGAGTGTCAACGTCGAAATTCCCAAAGAAGAAAATCTGAAACTCCTTGCACCGGAGAAAGATCATAAAAGTGTATTTGCTCCGATGAAATACATTCAGCAAGGTGTGTTGGAGAGTAAGGAAGAACGGCAGAAGTTTCGCCATGCACCCCGTTTCGCGCCTGCGGGACAAAGTACCCAGGTGATTGTGGGCGCTACCTCCGAGTCGGATAAAGATATTCTTTTTCTTTCGTCGGCTCTTTACGGACGGCCGACCATGAAACGTGTCTACTATTCGGGCTACGTTTCTGTGAATACATACGATAAACGTCTTCCGGCATTGAAGCAACCGCCTTTGGTACGTGAAAACCGGCTCTATCAAGCTGACTGGTTATTGCGCTTTTACCAATTCAAGGTGGACGAAATTGTGGATGATGCCTATCCGGATCTCGACCTCGAGATAGACCCGAAACTCTCCTGGGCTTTGCGCCATCCCGAGCAGTTTCCTGTCGACATCAACAAAGCGGACTACGAAATGTTGCTCCGTGTGCCGGGAGTGGGAGTGAAGTCGGCGAAGCTGATTGTCGCCTCCCGCCGTTTTTCGCGACTGGGTTTTTATGAACTGAAGAAGATAGGAGTGGTGATGAAGAAGGCGCAATATTTCATCACCTGCAAAGAACTGCCTCTCCAAATGCTGACTGTGAACGAACTTTCGCCGCAACGGGTACGTAGCTTATTGCTCCCAAAACCAAAAAAGAAAGTGGATGAACGCCAATTACGACTTGATTTCTGATTTATGATTTATGAATTCTGATTAAACGAATTACTAAGTATGTTGATTAGCTTATATAATAATTTAGGTACAGATTACACGGTTTTTAGTGTTGTCATTGCTACAAAGAGTCCGCATTCATCCCTGTAATCCGTGCCTAAAATAAATCATAACCCGGAAGTCATAACCCATAAATCATAAATCATAATTCATAACCCATAAATCATAAATCAGAAATCATAAATCTTGAAATTTTTTGTTTACGATAAAAGCTTTGATGGTCTGCTGACTGCCGTGTTCGACGCCTATTTTCGCAAGACCTTTCCCGATGATTTGTTGTCGGAAGGAGATGCTTTGCCCTTATTTTATGATGAGTTGCATACCGTAGTCACCGATGAAGAGAAGGCAGGGCGTGTGTGGCGGGGATTGCAGAAGAAAGTCTCTGTATCTGCTTTGGGCTGCCTCACACAAAGTTGGCTGTCGGAGCTTCCGGAGGTAGGGATGCTCATTTTTCGTTATATCCGTAAAGCGATCGACTCACCCCGTTCCATCGAAACCAATTTTGGCGATCCGGACGTTTTGCGATTGGCGCAAATATGGAAGAAAGTGGATGGCGAACGTGTGCACCTGATGCAGTTTGTCCGTTTTCAGAAAGCTGCGGATGGTACATTCTTTGCGGCTTTCGAACCGCAGTATAATGCGCTTCCTCTTACCGTCCACCATTTCAAAGACCGTTTTGCCGATCAGAAGTGGATTATCTACGACATGAAACGCCGTTATGGTTTTTATTATGACTTGCAGGAGGTGACAACCATCTCGTTTGATGATGACAGCCGTGAATCCCATCTGATTACGGGGATGCTGGATGAAAGTCTGATGGACAAGGATGAGAAACTTTTCCAACAACTCTGGAAAACTTATTTCAAGGCCATTTGTATCAAAGAACGTATGAATCCGAGAAAGCACAGGCAGGATATGCCTGTACGTTATTGGAAGTATCTGACGGAAAAGCAGAAATAGGTTTTCATCTCTTTATATTTTAGAATTAAAATACTCCTCCTTGTTTCTTCTGCTTTTCTTGTCTCTATTGTTTTTTGTAAAGGGACTTATTCAATTCGCTGCACTGTTACCTCCGGAAACTCCTGTATCAATGAAAGCAAATGTCCTTCATCGTTATTTCGTTTCGACTTGATTACCATGCTCACCTGATAAAACTCTGCTTCACCCTTATGCAACGTTTCCATCTCGTAAGAGACTATCAGGTAGTCTTTAGAGTTGAATCTGTCCGCTATCTGTTTCAGAGTGTCTTTGTTGGAAGTAGAGAAAGAAACCATCGAGCTTTTCATTCCGATGCTTTTAAACAGGTAACTAAGTAATTCCAGTCCGATGAGGGTCAATACCATGGCAGCAATGCCGATGGTGTACATTCCTGCGCCTACTGCCAGTCCGATACCGGCAGTTGCCCAGATTCCTGCGGCGGTAGTCAGGCCGCGTACAATCTGCTTTTGGAAGATGATGGTTCCCGCACCGATAAATCCGATACCACTGACGACTTGAGCCGCCACACGACTGGGGTCGAGCGTGACACTGCTTTCTTTTATAATCTCCTGAAATCCGTATTGGGAAACAATCATAATCAGGGCACTGCCTAGCGATACGAGGAAATGAGTACGGTATCCGGCTTCTTTGGCACGGTATTCACGATCCAGTCCGATGATCGCCCCCAGTATGCCGGCGACCAATAAACGAATGACGAAATCTATGTTCAACATCATGTGTTCAATCTCCTTTCTGTTTTTTTATTGTTTGTGGAAAAATACTTGGAACTATAAATATACAATTATTTCTCTTTTATGGATCAATCATTTAGTAATATTTGAACGTATTCGATCTATTTTATCGTATATTCGCAGACTCAAATGAATGTTTAACCCTGTGATTGAGTGAATAATGAAGAAAAGATTTTTTTATATAATCAGCTTTCTGCTGATCTTTTGCATCGAGGTATTGATAGCTTTGTATGTGCGTGACAATTTTATACGTCCTTATGTCGGAGATATGCTGGTGGTAGTGCTGGTGTATAGTTTTGTGAGGATATTTCTCCCGACAGGAATTCCGCGGATGTCGTTTTATGTCTTTCTTTTTGCCTGTTTTGTGGAAGTGCTGCAATACTTCCGGTTGGTGGAAACATTGGGGATCACGAACCGTGCAGCCAGAATCATTCTGGGCTCTACGTTCGATTGGGCGGACATAGCTTGTTATGCGGTAGGCTGTGTGTTTATTGTTTTATTCGAGCGTATTGGCAAGAACTCATAGCAATGAGGCACACATTTTTCGTATTTCGTTTAATCGGTTTGAAAGTGCTTTCTTTTCACGTGCCAGAGCCATATTATATCGTGCTTGCATATTGATGAGTAGTTCTGGATTAATGTTTAGAGCGGCTTCTATCATTAATGCAAAATCACTGGTAATAGGTCTTTTCCCATTTAAAATTTCATTAAGCATTGTATAGGGAACTCCCAGAATTTCCGAGAATTTCTTTTGAGAGATTCTGCGACATTCCAATTCTTCTTTCAATATATCACCTGGGTGTGTTGGTAATCTTTTTATTGTATCCATAATTTAATCTTTTTATTGATAATGATTGGTTATATCTGTCACTCTATGTGTTTAGTCATTATTCAATTTATGTCCGCAATATTTGCAAAACTCGGCATTGTCTTCGTGTCCGGAGCGATGGCAGTTGGGACATTCTTTGTCTCTTCTGCGTTTGTAGTCTTTCATCATGGAGGCAGATACGATCCCTGTCGGTACGGCAATAATTGTGTAACCGATTAGCATGACACAGGCGGAAAGGAACTTCCCAAGACCGGTGACGGGGGTGATGTCTCCATAGCCTACGGTAGTCATGGTGACGATAGCCCAGTAAATGCTGTTCGGGATGTTGTTGAACTGGGAGTTGGGTTGTGTTCCTTCAATCATATACATCAGCGTGCCGATGGAAGTCACCAGGATGACGACAAATAAGAAGAATACCGCAATCTTCTTGCTGCTTTCGCGTAAGGCGGTGAGTAGTCGTTCGCCTTCATTCAGAAAGTTGAAGAGCTTGAAGACACGGAATACCCGTATCAGGCGGAAAGCACGGATGATGAGCAGATAGCGTGCACCGGGGAAGAGCAGGCCGATGTAGAGCGGAAGGGTGGCTAGCAAGTCTACGATTCCGAAGAAGCTGAATATGTATTTCCGGGGACGGGGCGAGCAGTAGATTCTCGTCAGGTACTCGAAAGTGAAGAAAGCGGTGAAAAGGTACTCCATAATGACGAACGGAGTCGTCAGAAAGCTGGGAAGCCCTTTCAGGCTTTCGATGATGACAAGCAGTACGCTGACTAGAATACAGCCAATAAGAATCACGTCAAACAGTTTCCCGGCGGGAGTGTCCGATTCGAAGATGATGACGTACAACTTTCGTTTCAGTTTTTCGTCATGTAAAAAACGATGGATTCTTTCTTTCAGTTTCATACTAACAGTTCATACTAAATGCTATTTGGACGTTCCTCCGGCATCTTCTTGTAGAAAGAGGTTGTTTGGCTGTGAATGGGCAGTGCAAACTCCGTTTTCCGCTATGAGAAGAGGTTAGGGGAGAGGATTTTCAGTCAATGACCCATTGTTTATTATAGGCCTCTGTTTTTTTCGGATCGTAATACATACCTTCTTGTGTGGGAATATAGAGGGTGTATGTCTTTCCGGTCTTGTTCCTTAATGAGGTGTCGCGCAGCCAGGGGTTGGCATCACGGAGTTGTGCGTATGTGATACCTTGTGATTTGGCATAATCATTCAAATCATTGATGCTAGTGGAGACGGTCACCTTTTTGTAGGGAATGGGCGGATACAGATGTTCCCGCTTCAACAGAAACCCGTAACGTTGCGGGTTGTTGAATATCTCTTTGGCTGCCAATATGCGGAACATATAGCGGGAAGTTTCTTCTACCAGCCATAAGTCCATGGCATGACTTGCCAGTTGCTTGTCGAGTTGGGAGGAGATACGTCCCTGTCCGGCATTGTAGGCGGCGGAGACAGCCATCCAGTCTCCATATTTGGCATACGCTTGTTTGAAATATTTGCAGGCGGCTACGGTTGCTTTTTCAATGTGGTAGCGTTCGTCTACGTTGTCGTTCACTTCCAGTCCGAATTCCCGTCCGGTGGCGGGCATAAACTGCCACAGTCCTGCTGCTCCTGCCGGAGAGCGGGCGATGTTGTTCAGGTTACTTTCGATTACCATCAGGTATTTGAAGTCGTCGGGGATGCCGTTGGCTTTCAGTATCGGTTCTATGATGGGGAAGTATCGGTTGGCACGTTTTATCAGTAGCATGGTGGTGGAATGCATATAGGTGAAAGCCATCATCTCACGATCCATCCGTTCGCGGCGGTCATAGCGGCGGAGGTCAATGGTTTCTCCGTCAAAAGTAACCTGGGCGGGAACGGTGGGCGAGGTGACACAATAAGGAACTTCCGATTTGGCGGAATGTTGTTCGGTCACCTGGCTGCTGCCTGTCAATACAGGAATGGATGCGCCGATGCAAAATACTAATATGAGCGTAAGAATATAGTTGATTTTAGTTTGTTTCTTCATTTATTTATTTCATTATTTCAGTTAATACCATTCAGTTTCTTGTTCAGACTTTGTCGGACTGTTCACATACTTGCCATTCTCTCCAAACAGATCGCTTTCTGTATTCCGTCCGCCCTGTTTGTAGATGCCGTTCATCGTCTCCTTTATTTGATAGAACAAATTTTCTCTCTCTTTGTCAGTCTGTTCAGAGATTTTTTTTCTTTCAGTATTAAAGTCTGCCTTGCAAAGATAGCCCCATTTTGTTTTTTTCAAAGAACTTTTCTTGCATTTTATACGTTTTTCTAATAGAGTTAAAATAAATAATGAATCAAGATGAATATAGCAATGACCGGAGCTACCGGATATATAGGTAAACATCTTTCCAATTATCTCACAGAAAAGGGCGGACACCGGATTATTCCCTTGGGAAGATCGATGTTTCGCGAAGGTATGTCCGGACATTTGATTCAGACATTGACGCATTGCGACGTAATCATCAACCTGGCTGGCGCACCCATCAATAAGCGTTGGACACCGGAGTACAAACAGGAATTGTTCAACAGCCGCATTGTGGTGACGCACCGTATTATCCGTGCGTTAAATGCCGTCAAGACAAAACCGAAACTGATGATTTCAGCTTCCGCCGTGGGCTATTATCCTCCGGAAGTGGAAGCGGACGAATATACCCGTACCCGCGGCGACGGTTTTCTTTCCGATCTCTGTTATGCATGGGAGAAAGAAGCCAAACACTGTCCCCAACCTACCCGGCTCGTCATTACACGCTTTGGCGTAGTGCTTTCTCCGGATGGGGGAGCGATGCAGCAGATGCTTCGTCCTTTGCAAGCCACGAAGGTAGCTACCGCCATCGGTCCCGGCACCCAGTCTTTCCCATGGATAGCCATGCACGACCTTTGCCGTGCCATGGAGTTTTTTATCGCCCATGAAGAAACGCGGGGTGTGTATAATCTGGTGGCTCCGCAACAGATTTCGCAATATTCTTTTACCCGTGAGATGGGAAAAGCTTATCAGGCATGGACAACGATTATTGCTCCGCAGCGGGCTTTCCGTATATTTTACGGTGAAGCGGCTTCTTTCCTTACAGCCGGTCAGAAAGTCCGCCCGACACGTCTGACGGAAGCCGGGTTTCGTTTTTCCATCCCTACTGTCGAACGTCTTTTTAAAGGTACGGATCACACCACGGTCTCCTCTCTCGACCTGAACCGATATATGGGACTTTGGTACGAAATAGCCCGCTACGAGAACCGTTTTGAACACGGACTGGTAGATGTCACGGCCACTTACACGCTTCGTCCCGACGGTACGATTCGTGTGGAGAACCGGGGATGCAAGCGCAATTCTCCTTATGATATCTGCAAGACTGCCAACGGACACGCCAAGATACCCGATCCCGCGCAACCGGGTAAACTGAAAGTCTCTTTCTTCCTTAATTTCTACTCTGATTATTACATATTGGAGCTGGATGAAGAGAATTACAACTATGCCCTTGTAGGCAGCAGCACCGATAAATATCTCTGGATACTAAGCCGCACGCCGCAACTGCCCGAGGAAATCAAAAAGAAACTCGTCACCGCTGCCGAACGCCGCGGTTACGATACCAACCGGTTGCAATGGATAGAACAATTTTGATTATAAATATGCTTTCATAATTAGTTTATATAATAAATCTAGGCACGAATTACGCTGATGAACACTGTTGCTTTATCTATGCGTCATTTTGAAAAAAACGTAAAATCCGTGCCTGATAATAGATAATTATTAGGCAAGAGTACTTAAAACAATAATGAACTTTAAAACAACATAGATTATGGATTACGAAATTATTCATCAGCCCGAACAGCATTTGTTTAAGACAGAAGTAGACGGTCGTACCGCCTTTGTGCAATATCGCCTCTTAGGTGATTCTCTCGACATCATTCATACCATCGTGCCCCGCCCGATAGAAGGTCGCGGAATAGCCGCCGCATTGGTGAAAGCTGCGTACGACTACGCAATAGCCAACGGAATGAAACCGAAAGCCACCTGTTCTTACGCAGTGAAGTGGTTGGAACGCCACCCGGAACTGGGATAAGCCGTTGTCCGGATGACGTCAATAGAATTGTTTGTGTTTATTGATATTTGGTAGAAAAAAGTCCTAATAATTGGCTTTTGTTTAATGGTTTGGTGAGGAATGCGTTGCAGCCTGCTTCCATGGCACTCGCTCTGTCAGAATCGAATGCGTAAGCTGTCAGGGCGATAATCGGGACTTTTGTATCGAATTCCCTGATTTTTCGTACCGCTTCGAGTCCACCCATAATCGGCATCTTCATATCCATAAGAATGATGTCATACTGCTCATTGTGTAACTTCTCAAGTGCTTCCACTCCATTTTTTACCCGTGTGAGATTGTATTTGAAGAGGATGTGCTGCACTAAAGAAAAGTTACTGTCATTATCTTCGGCAATCAGTACTTTGAAATCTTTCTTGTTGATCTCGCTCAATGAAGGTATTTGCTGGACGGGGACTGGTGTTGCAGGTGCATTTTCAATTTCTTGTATTTCACCATTCTCCTGCGTATCTATTTTGCAGGGAATCCATGCCCAGAAAGTGGAACCGATGCCGGGATTGGAAGTAAAGCCTATTTCTCCTCCCGCGCCTTCTATGATTGCTCTGGAAATGGCCAGTCCAAGCCCTGTGCCTTGTGCAAATTCGTTGAGTTTCTGGAAACGGCCGAATACTCTATCCTGCAATTCCACCGGGATACCGACACCCGAATCCTGTACATAGAACCGTATTCCTTCGTTTTCTATACTATATCCCATTTTGATAAATCCTGCGTGGGTGCATTTCACCGCATTGGTCAGGAAATTCATCCATACCTGTTTCAGACGGTTGACATCGAGAAATATCCAGCAATCCGAATAAGGATTGTCAACAAAGAGTTTCACGTCGGGATTAGTCATTTTCTGTTGAATCATCATATACAGCTCGTTGCAGACTCTTGACAGGTTGAATTTTTCCCGCTTACGTTCGAGGATTCCCGATTCTATTTTGGAGAGATCGAGAATATCATTAATGAGCCGCAGCAACAATTCATTGTTCGATTCGATGATATTCATGTATTCTTCTTTTTCGGCCGGATCATCGCAATGCACCATCAGACCGGAGAAGCCTACAATGGCGTTCAGAGGCGTACGTATTTCATGGCTCATATTGGCGAGGAAGGCAGATTTGAGCCGGTCGGAAAGTTCCGCTTTTTCTTTCAGCTCTTTCAGTTCCTGCGCCATCTTTTCCCATTTTGTATTGTTGAACTTGATACCGGTATAGCGGGTGACGTTTCCTTTTTTATCTCTTTCCACGGGGATTCCCGTTACAATCAGCGTTTGCCATTCATTCTCCCATTTACTTTTGGAACGGTACTGGAAACTGAATTCCTTGTCCGTTCGCTGAATCATATATTCGATATATTTGCAAACACAGTCCACATCTTCCGGATGGGTAGCCTCCATGTAATCGTTCGGAGTGATGGTTCTTTCCGGATGATAGTCGTTGACGGGATCGTTGAAGGCTTTGAACTGTCTGGTCGTGACGTCAAAATCCCAGTACGACATTCCGACAGTCTTGAAAGTAAGCTCCATTTTGTAGTTTCTTTCTTTTACTTCCTCGTCCAGTTGGTGAAGTTTGGATATATTTTGGCGGAAACCGGTGAAGCGTATGTTGTTGCCATCTTCATCCTTCTCAAAAGGTACGCCCAGAATGTTGCAGTATTGCCATGAATCGTCGTATTTTGTTTGTATGCGACAGGTGAAATTGATGGTGACATCTTTTCCTGATAGCATGGATTGCATGGCATCATAGACGGCAGAACGGTCATCGGGATGGACGGCTTCTATATACTCTGCGATGGTGAGAGGTTTGTCGCTTGCGTAATCATTGATCGGATCGTGGTAGGACTCGAATTTCCGGGTACGCACATCGAAATCCCAGTGAATGATATTGCTCACTTGCATGGCAAGTTCGCGTTTGCTTATCAGTTCCTGCGTTTTCTTTACCATTTGTAGTCTTTCGGTGATGTCCAGTTGTGTTCCGATAATCAGTAATTTCCCCATGTGTTCGGAGGATAGGCGCATCCTGCTTTCATAGTGGCGATATTGCTTTTCGACTTCATCAAAGAAACGTAACGTGATTTGTCCGTTTTCGATTTCCTTATTTATTAGTTGTGAAAATACAAGTTGCAATTGCTCACGGTCTTGTGGATGCAATATATCCGATAATTCGTCCAGTGTCATTTTTTCTTTCACAATGGACGTACCATGTAATGAACTGAATGTTTTTTTGCGGACATCATATACCCAGGAAGACATATTGGCGGCCTCCATCGCCATTTCCAGATTTTTCTTGTTTTCTTCTGTCCGGAATTCTGTCTCTTTTACCGATGTTTTATCGTTGGAGAGTAGCACGTGTCCGATGATATTTCCTGCTTTATTCCATAAAGAGATTACCTGGACTTCGAAGATCATGCTGTTCTTATTATGAGTCGTAAAATACTCGTCTTCATTAATGCGATTGAAATCATACTCAAATTCCAGCATTATATTTTCTTCTCCGCTTTGTATCCTGGCTTTGAGCTGGTCGTCCATGTAAGGACTGGAAAACAGGTTGACTGTGCCTACTACTGTACTCCGGTCATTCACTCCGTACATTTTCAATGCATGGTCATTGATGAAACGTAAAATGCCGTCCGTGTCATACATTTCTATGCTTATCGGCAGGCGGGCATATACACTTTCTGCAAACAGAAATTGCTCGTGTATCAATTCTGTTATTCCTTGTTCAAAGATTGTCTGGCCGTTATCACTGGAAAGAGTCTCCTTTTCATTCATTTTAATTGTTGTTTATTTTCGTCTGTATGGTTAAATGGAAAATTTAGTTATAGGGTGTACATACATTACTTTTTGTCATAGTAGTATACTCCTTACCTACAAATGTAATAAAAACAATAGAGAAAAGGAAATAATGAACGAAAAAACTGAAATTGTGGATATTTTATGCTTTTCTCAAATTCATAGAAATATCTCCAGGTTACTATCATATCTCTTGAATTGCCGTATAATTGTGAGAAAAAGAAAGGAAATCTGTAATAGAATGTCTTTTATGAATAATGGACTCGTGATGGGTAATTTTAGAATTTTGACTTAAAAACAGATGGTATATAGATGAAATATAGAATTTGGGAGAATTTATTTGTAGTCGGAAAGGAACATGACGCTTCATTTTATTATATAAACTTTCAGAGAAAAGCATATCTCTGAAAGTTTATATTTATTACGTCTTATTTCCATCTCTTCAACTGGGGGAAGAACTCTTTCATCGTTTTACGTGCTTCTTCCACCGTGTATTTCACTTCCGAGTCTTTATTAAACTCATCGAGGTAATTCAGGTTGAGTTCGATCATTTCGTCCATCGTACACTCTTTCGTGAAATGTCCGTCCGCATAGCAATAGTGGCAATAATCCTGATTCTTGCTACCGTCTGCTTCTTTTCCAAAAGTTGAGTCGTCTATCGGCATACCGCAACTCTGACAAATTTTTTGTTCCATCTTTTTTTGTTAGATTATAAGTTTATGTTACAGGACAAATATAGGTAGAATTATTGGAATAGGAGTTATCTGATCTTGCTAATTACCTGTTCATTTCCCGGCTTGTTCACTTTTGGGGTTAATTTGTTTTCACCGGCAGGCGTTTCCACATCCAGTGGGGAATCATTTTCCAGAAAAACACTAGAATCCGGTAACGCCAGTCGATTATTGCTACCCGTTGTTTGCGCTTCAGCGACCAGGAGATATGACGGCCCACTTCGGCGGCATCCATCAGCAGTGGATAATGCTTTCCGTCATTCAGTAAATCGGTGGCTACAAATCCGGGACGAATATCGGTAAAACGGATATGTAGCTTTTGCAGGTGTGACAGTTGTTCGAGCGCATCTATATAAGTGTTTTGAAAACGTTTGGTGGCGGAATAGGCAGGAGCAACTCCGAGCCCTTTCGTTCCGGCAATGGAACTGATAACGGCCAGATGTCCGCCTCCGTTTTTCTTGAAGTACATGAAAGCGGTATCTACCATCCGGATAAAGCCTGCTACATTGGTGTGTGCTGTGTTCAGTTCTACTTCCATGTTCAGGTCCATATTCTGGAAACCGATGCCGGAACTAAGAAGAAACAAATCCATGCCGCCTAGTTTGTCGATGAGCAGATTCAGCTTTTCGCTTGCATCCTCTTGGGTTACGTCTAATGCTTGGATTTGAATTTGATCCGGTGCTGCCCGTTGCAGGTTTTCGAGAGAAGATTGCCGTCTGCCGGCTATTCCTATTTTCCAGCCTTCCAGTAACAGGCATTTTGCAACTTCTTGTCCGATACCGGAGGTGGCCCCTATGATAATGGCTTTTCTCATTACTGATTTTTTTTAGTAAGTTATAGGTTCAATAAATGTCGTATGGTTTGCCAGGGTGCATAGAACAACATTCTCGGTCCGGAAAAACGCATTACCTGTCTCATTCGTTCGCGCAGGACAGGCTTGTAACAATGTACCGTGCACTCTTTGCATGCACCCTTTTTCTCTCCAAACGGACAACGGTCGAGACGGGCATGCGCATAGCGAAGCAGCTCTTCACAGTCGGTACAAAGAATCTTGTTTTTTTCTTTTTTCCGACAATAGAGGCGGATCATTAACTCTACTGTTTTCTTTTCGTGTGCGATGCGTGATACCTTCATCTCTTTCTTCTTTACACTTTGGATTGACAAAGATAGCGAAGATTATGCAGAATCACAGGCGTATTTTGTTAAAATGTATCTTTCTGGTGGGTATTTTCTTTTCTGATGGTAAATCATGAACAGGCTTTTTGAAACATCTTCTGAAGAGCTTGTGGATGACGGAAACAATCTGTATCTTTGCGGCATGAAAAAGTTATTATGTCCGCAATGCAAGATTGCAGCCATGTATGTGAAGAATGAACAGGGTGAAAGGCTGCTGGTTTATGTGCTCGAAAATGGTGAAGTCGTTCCCAAATATCCGGAAGATTCGATGGAAGGGTTCGACTTGACAGAGGTTTTCTGTCTGGGTTGTTCGTGGCATGGTTCACCTAAACGACTTGTTAAGTGATTAACGGTTTAGTGTTTAATCACAATTTTTTGATTTATGTCAACTAAAAGAGGGACGGGAAACAAGGATTAATTCGTTGAATATTCCGTATCTTTGCGCCCAATTTTAGAACATAGACGTATGGCAACTTCTAAAGAAATGACGGCAGGGCCGGCATTACCTCTCATTTTAAAGTTTACACTGCCGCTTTTACTCGGCAATCTGTTGCAACAAACGTATTCGCTTGTTGATGCTGCAATTGTAGGAAAGTTCTTGGGAATAAACGCGTTAGCTTCTGTTGGAGCAAGCACGTCAGTGGTATTTCTCATTCTCGGGTTCTGCAATGGATGTTGCGGAGGGTTCGGAATACCCGTTGCGCAGAAGTTTGGAGCGCGGGATTACAGTACGATGCGCAGTTATGTGGCTGTCAGTCTGAAACTGGCTGCGGGAATGTCGGTGGTGATTGCACTTCTTACCTGTATTTTATGTGAGGATATTCTTCGGATCATGCGTACGCCGGAGAATATTTTTGAAGGAGCTTATGCTTATCTGCTTGTCACTTTCATAGGTGTGCCATGTACATTCTTCTATAATCTTCTTTCGAGCATTATCCGTGCGTTGGGAGACAGTAAGACACCTTTCTGGTTTCTGTTGTTTGCGGCTGTTCTGAATATCATTCTCGACTTGTTCTGTATTCTGGTACTTAACTGGGGAGTGGCGGGAGCTGCTATTGCTACTGTCTTTTCGCAAGGATTGTCGGCTGTTCTCTGCTACATTTATATGTACCGGAAGTTTGAAATATTGCAGGGTACTCCGAAAGAACGCCGGTTCCAGTCGAAACTGGCTAAGACGCTGCTCTACATCGGTGTGCCTATGGGATTGCAGTTTTCTATCACGGCTATCGGCAGCATCATGCTTCAGAGTGCGAATAATGCCTTGGGAACGGCATGTGTGGCAGCCTTTACGTCTGCTATGCGCATCAAGATGTTCTTTATCTGTACGTTCGAGAGTTTGGGCATTGCGATGGCTACATATAGCGGACAGAATTACGGAGCGGGTAAACCGGAACGTATTTGGTTGGGAATCAAGGCTAGTGCTCTGATGATGATTATTTATGCGGCTTTCACGTTCCTTCTTCTGATGGTAGGGGCTAAATATTTCGCGTTGATCTTCGTAGACCCGTCGGAAACGGAAATTCTGCTGGATACGGAGTTGTTCCTGCATGTCTCCTGTATGTTCTTCCCGATGCTTGGTTTGTTGTGCATCTTGCGTTATACCATTCAGGGAGTGGGCTTTACCAATCTTGCCATGTTCTCCGGAGTGGCGGAGATGATTGCTCGTATTCTTGTCAGTCTCTATGCCGTACCGGTATTCGGTTTTATTGCTGTCTGCTACGGTGATCCGATGGCTTGGATAGCGGCAGACTTATTCCTCGTGCCGGCCTTTATCTACGTTTATCGCAGGTTGAAGAAGCAGGTATTTACGAATAGTCAGGTTACGCAAACGGTGGCATGATTGCCGGTTGGTGGCTTGCGTAACCCGACTTGCAGTTTGCATAATCTGGTTTGTGGCTTGCGTAACCTGGTTTGCTTTGATTTTATTTCGGATATTTTAATCTTGTACAGGGTATAGCGGGTTTCCGCTTTCGTCTACCTCTGTCCATTCTTTCACACTGACATTGGCGAATGAGATGGAGTTTTCATTGATAACTGCCCGGAAAAGGTATGAATTTCCGGCTGACAGGAGGTTGTTGGGGGGAGTGAGCGGAGTGGTGTAGGTACGTGAAAAGTTTTCTCCGTTTACCATCAGCTCCAGTGTCAAAGTCATGGGAGAGGAGCTCTTTACGGGTAACATGATATATTGTACGGTGAAGTCGTTGATTCCCATATCGGCTGTTTTGTCATAGCTGACTTCCGAAGTGATGATACCTGTTGACAAGTCCATGATTGCGCCCGGTTTCGGCGGGGTGATGGTAGCGGAAAGTATCTTGTTTAAAGTGATATTTTCTCCTCCAGCGATCGCTACAACTACTTGCGTGGCTGCGTGTTGGTAGGTTATGGGGATGTTTACCTGTGAACTGGCGATGTCCTGATGAACCGCGTGCCACCAAAGATAATCTACTCCGTTGGATAAAGGTTCGGATAGTCCGTTGGTGAAAGTAGGCGCCGGGCTGGTGGAATTGCATGATACGGCATAAAAGCTATAGATAGCATTGCTCAAATACATTTTATATCCTAGATTTCCTGTCAGTACACCGGGGGAGGAGGTGACATAGTTGCCTTGAGCAACGGGAGCGCCTGTGATATTGTTCGATGTGTTGGCTATATAGGCACACAGCCAGCTTTGAAGTCCTTTTCCCATAGGAGACATGGCTCGTGTGATGTTTCGTCCCTCTACGGAAGCACTGAAAGTAACCAGCGCATTCTCTTTGGCCGGATTGCCGTTGTTGTCATCATTGCCGGAGCCGGATGAACCTCCGTTGTTTTCTTCGTCAGGATAGTTGATGTAGATATTGTTTTTGGAGCAGGCTCCCAGTAGCAGCATTGCTAAAGCAGATACGGCTAAATACTTTGTAATGCGGAATTTGATGTCCATAGTCAGGTTCTTTTTGAAAATTAGTAATTACCCCTATATACATTTCAAAAAGAATTTGGTTCATGGCTTAATCATATTTTTTATGGAAATCGGCCTCTTTCTGTATGCAGAGAATGTCTCCGTATATGGGATGGCGGAACTCTATATATTCGGCATGGAGGTATAGTCTGTCTGCTTTCTTTCCGTAGAGTTCGTCTCCAAGTATGGGGCATCCCAAGCCTTCCGGATGAGCAGCGTGTACCCGTAACTGATGTGTGCGTCCGGTCAATGGATAGAAGATAATCCGGGTGTATTTTCTTGACTCATTGATACTACTTTCTGATTCATTAATCCTGTTTGATTCGTTGAAAGTGTTGTCAGATTCACTGGTAATTCTTTCAGACTCACTGATGATCTGATATTCTGTAATCGCTTCTTTCCCGTGTTCGCTACTAACCATTTGCCGAGGACGGTCGAGAGGATTCAGACAAAGAGGGAGTTCGATTCTTCCTGTTCTTCCCGTTCTTTCTGTTCTTTTTGTCTTTTTGTCTTTTTCTACTTTTTCTGTCCTTTCTGGTCTTAGTTCTGTATTTTCTAGTGCTAAATCAGTTCTTTCTACTTTTGCTGTTTTTTTCGTTGATACAGTTTCCTCTGCTATTAATGTTGTTTCCTCTGCTATTGGTTTTGTTTCCTTCTCCTTCTCTGTCTGCACTATCACCCCATCCAACACCGCCACATAGCGTTTCTTAATACTTCTGTTTGCAAATTGTGCCTGTAAATCCCGATGTACCTCTTTTGTTTTGGCAACGAGCAATAATCCTGAAGTAGCCATATCGAGCCGGTGTACAATCATGGGGCCGGTAGCTTCGGGATATTTTTTCTTCAAACGATGATAGACTGAATCTCTGTCCTCTGCTTTTCCCGGAACGGACAACATCCCTGCCGGTTTATTGACTACCAGCAACCATTCATCTTCAAACACGATTTCCAGTTCTTCCTCTTCATGAACAGGATTCAGCAGTGGATTTTCGTCTACCTCCAATCCTTGCAACATGTGTTGCAGGATCGGTTCGCACTTTCCTTTGCAGGAAGGATAATAATATCCGTGATGCCGGATTTCGTTTTTAGGAGAGTCGCCCCACCAGAATTCAGCCATAGCCAATGGCTTTAATTGATGAAAATACGCATATTGCAATAACTTAGGCAAAGCACATTCACCCGCACCGGCAGGAGGAACTTTCTGAACCGTTTGCTCAAAAATAGTATATAAGTCTTTCACCTCTCCTTGGGCGTTTAGCATCCGGAACTGCTCGAATAATTTTCTTTGTAAAGCTGCCGAACGTTCTTTTCGTTCGGTTTTCAATCGCTCTATTTCAATATCGAAGTGCCTGACTTCCGTTTCGAGCTCTTCCAATCGTTTCTTCCATTCCTTTTCCAGTCGTTTGTATTCCGCCTTTTGGTATTGGCTTTCCCGAATCAGGGAGGCTTGTTCTTCTTCGGAAAGCTCCGGAGATAACTGGCGGCGAATCTCTCTCGCCTCCTTTGCCATTTTAAGTTCCGCTTTTGCTTGATTCAAAACAGCTTTAGCCTGTTCCGTTTCTATCTTCCATTTCTCTTTTGAATTGAGATAAGAACTACTGTTTTCCAATTCACGAATACGGATATTAATGGCAGAAATCTGTTCTTCTTCGATTTTGAAGAATCCCTCTGGTTGTAATAGGTCATAAACAGGAGGAACGAAATAAGGATGCAGATTCTTTCCGGCCAGATTGCCGGAGAAAGCTGCAAGATAACCAATCTGATTTTCTTCGTTGTTTGTTATTCCGTTGTCCGTTTGCACAATCAACACTCCAAACATCTTTCCGAAAGCCAATTCCTCTTGCCATTCTTTCCGGCTTGCAATATATTCTTTCACTTCTTCCGCAGCCAACACACACAATGGATGAGGGGTATAATGGAAAGGATAAGTGAATTTCTCCGGCAACGCAAGGTGAGAAACGGGTTTCTTGAAAAAATGTATCATCGGTTTATATATATGAATGAATGTGATTACCTTTGCAAAAGTAACGTAAATCCGCGAATTTTATTCTATATTTGTTTGAGAGTTTGAGTGAGATAACGTGGACGCTTGAATGAAATTGTATGGATAAGATAGAAGAAAAACCAAAATTTGCCTTTCTTGGCAACAGTCACATGGCTTTTTGGGCACTGGATATCTATTTCCCACAATGGGAATGTCTGAACTATGGTGCTCCCGGTGAGGGGCTGGCCTATGTGGAGTCTTTTGCGGTAGACACTTCCGATTGCCAGGTCGTCGTTCAATTCGGAACCAATGATATTTATCAGTTGAACGATGAAAATATAGATGAATATGTAGAGCGTTATGTAAAAGCGGTTCTTGCCGTCCCTTCACTGAAAACATATCTTTTCTGTATTTTTCCACGTAATGATTACGATGATTACAGTACGGCTGTGAATAAATTTATCCAGATCCTTAACCGGAAGATACACGAAAAATTGCAGGGAACAGATATTGTCTATCTGGACGTATTCAATCGTTTATTGCAGGATGGCAGGCTGAATCCGGAGTTGACTCTCGACGATTTACATTTGAATGGCAAGGGGTACAGTATTCTGACAGAAGCACTGAAACAGGCTTCCGGTTTGTAAAACATACCTAAATACTTCATTCCTTGCTTTTATTTATAAATTTGGTGGCATATCAGTTTATTTTTCCTATTTTTGTCCCCAATTTAATAGTAAATAACCCCCATAAAAACGATAAGACTTATGGAAAAAGTAATTATCAATTCGTACGAAGAATTCGAAAAACTAGTAGGCCAACAGATAGGTGTTTCCGATTATGTGGAACTCTCGCAGGAACGTATCAATCTTTTTGCTGATGCAACGCTGGATCATCAATGGATTCATGTAGATACGGAACGTGCTAAAGTAGACAGCCCTTATCATAGCACGATTGCTCACGGCTACCTGACATTGTCTATGCTTCCTTATTTGTGGAATCAGATTATCCAGGTAAATAACTTGAAAATGATGATTAACTACGGTATGGACAAAATGAAATTCGGTCAGGCTGTATTGTCAGGACAGAGTATCCGTCTGGTGACTACTTTGCACTCGCTGACTAATCTGCGTGGTGTGGCAAAAGCGGAAATCAAGTTTGCTATCGAAATAAAAGACCAACCGAAAAAGGCACTTGAAGGAATTGCTGTGTTCCTTTATTATTTCAATTAATAATAAGCTGAAAAGACACAGATTCTATCTATTTGTGATAGTGACGGTATCCGATAAGGATAGTGACGGTATATGACAACGATACCGTCACTATCACAAGCGGATACCGTCACTATTTTTTCTGTCCGCAAAAACATATTCTCAAAACAATAACGTTCCATTTCTGTTTTAGATAAGTATCAGATATTAATGAAGTATCAAAAAACAGGAATTATGTCATTAAGTAATCTTCTCATTATATTTTCGTCATCGTTTATGGCGCTTTTTCCGGTGATAAATCCTCTGGGAAACGGTTTTGTTGTCAATGGATTTTTTACAGATCTCGATCCTCAACAACGGAAAGCGGCTATTCAGAAACTGACGTTCAATTTTATAATGATTGGCGTCGGGACGTTGGTGATAGGACATCTGTTTCTATTGATTTTCGGTTTAGCTATTCCCGTTATTCAGTTGGGAGGCGGAATACTGATCTGTAAGACGGCAATGGAGTTGTTGGGCGATTCGGGTTCTACTGATAAAGGAGAAGAGGCCAGCCAGAATGTGGATGGTTTCAGATGGAAGAATATAGAGCAGAAGATTTTTTATCCCATCACGTTTCCTATCAGCATCGGGCCGGGTAGCATATCGGTCATCTTTACTTTGATGGCGTCCGCCAGTGTCAAAGGCAAACTATTGCAAACCGGAATTAATTATTTGGTCATTGCGCTTGTCATTATTTGTATGGCGGCTATCTTCTATGTGTTTCTTTCGCAAGGACAGAGGTTCATTCAGAAATTGGGACCTGTGGGAAATCAAATCATTAATAAGCTCGTAGCCTTTTTTACTTTCTGTATCGGTATTCAGATTTCAGTGACGGGTATATCTCAAATATTCCATCTGAATATACTCTGATTGATAGGTATATTCTTATTTGACAGCTAAATACGTATTTGTACTTATTAAAATGAAAGTGATAAAAACAATTAGTTTTTCTTTGCTTTCATAGCCTTTAGGGTGTTTCTTCGTACAGAGCGGATGGCAGGAACCAGTAAGTCCGGTTCCATGATTTCCAGCATGGTACGTAATTCCTGTTGCAGTTCCGGGATGGAGCGCGTCAGTTGATAAGCCAGTTTCATGCAGAGAGATTGCACACCGGCTGGTTCTTCACGTGATATCATGTGTTCCATGCAGAAATCGAGGAAATCCACTCGTGGCGGGTCAGCGGCAGGTTGCTGGCATATCAGGTTCAGGATCATTCTTCGCTTTCCCGAATGTGGACAAGTCATGGCAGCGTCAATCAACTCGTCCTGTCGCCGGCTCAACCATTCTACATCTGCTTTGGAGAAATGGGTACATACCCACAGTGCCTGATAGGAAACAATGTGGTCTTCGTCAAATATCAGCTGGTAGACTTCTTCTCTAAGACGCTCGTCGTCCTGTATGAAATGGAGTACTTCTCTGATATCTTCAATGTGTACACGTTCGGATAATCTGGCACGTAGGTTCATGTTTCTTTTCTTTTATCATTAAGTTAGCTCAACAAATTGCTTGGGGGCACTTACTCAACTGATGTTTGTTTGAGATTAATTTCTGTTACCGGTATTCGCTTCCGGCAGTTGTAAATGAAGAATGGGGAAAGGTTTGCCCATGCTGTCCGTTTCATCTCTACCGATGATTTGGAATCCTAAATGGAGATAGAATTGGAGTGCCTTTTCATTCTGTTCGTTGACATCTACTTTATCCATCTGTTTTTTGTCTCTTGCGTATTCTATTAATCGTTTGCCGTATCCTTTTCCCTGCTCGTCAGGGTGTACAAACAACATTTCGATCAGTTCGTCGCTTAGTCCCATGAAAGCGGCAATCTTTCCGTTGGCATTGCGGATAACAAAAAGTTCAACGACTGGTAGATAATGTTCCTGCATCAGTGGTTTGTAAAACCGGATATCTTCTTCCGTCAGGAAATCATGCGTGTGACGGACGGACGTTTCCCATACATGGAGGATTTCTTCATAATCTTCCGGAGTAGGTTGGGAGATGCCGGGGAGATAATAACACTGGTGGTCGTAGATATTTCCGTTGTAAGTCAGTTCTGCCTGATGGAGGGTTCCTTCATAGATGAAACCGTTCTTTTTCAGGACTTTCTGTGAACGTTTATTATGTGGATAACAAGTGGCAGTGATGAGACTTAGTTTCAATTTTTCAAAACCGTATTTAAGAACGCCTTGCACTGATTCAGTCATATATCCTTTGCCCCAATAAGTCTCGTCGAGCCAATAACCCAACATTCTCACTTGTGGGTTTTCCCGTTTGGGATCGGGGATGATTCCTACGGAACCGATCAGTTGTTGCGTTTCTTTTAGTATCATTGCCCATATACCCTCCTGATTAATAAATGTGGAATGGAGTATACGGCGGGATTCGTCCAATGTCCGGTGGGGCGGCCATCCGGCATTGTTCCCCAAATTCGGGTTTTGGCAACAGGCGAAAAATGCTTCTGCATCTTTTTCTTCAAAAGGGCGGAGAAGCAAGCGTTCTGTATCGAGCGTTACGGAATGAATACTTTCTGTTTTAGTGTTTGGTCTAGCTTCAGCTTCCGGTCCAACTTCAGTTTCAGTTCCGATTGCTGTTTCTGTTTTTCCTTCCTCTTTTCCTCCTCCTGTTATTTCCCGATATACACACTCAATCCGATTTCCATCAGGATCGAGCACAACACTTTCAAAGTATCCGTCTCCCGAAGTACGCGGTTCACCGGCGATGGTATATCCTTCCGAACGCATCTGTTCGGTGAAACGTAATACTTCTTCCTGGCTGGGAAAGGTGAAAGCAAAGTGTGTTAGTCCGACCCTATTTTCTTCAATGGGTGTGTTTTGTACGTCTGTACGGCTCATGAGTTCCAAGTCAGTTCCCTCTCCGAAAGAAACAAAGTATGACTCAAATCCTTTCTTGGGATTAATGTATTTCTCATTGCTTTTTCCTCCGAAGAAACGGACATAAAATTCTTTTAATTCTTCCAGCCGGAAGGTCCAAATGGCAATATGATGCAGTTTCATATAAATGTTTTTTATTCCTATTACTTTTTACTTTGTTTCAATCCTGATTCGCACCGAACGTGTTTTGTGTCGCTCTTAATGCTGTATTACGTATTCGTAAACGATGCGGGAAATATCGGCGATAATCTTACTGTTCGCCTGACTGTTTTCTTCAGAATCCTTCACGAAGACAGCTATGCTATAAGTACGTCCATCGGGTAAAAGAACGAAACCGATGTCATTACAACCAATCTGTTGTCCTTTCGCATTACGGTCTCCCGTTCCGGTTTTGTGACCTACGGTTACTTTTTTATCAAGCAACGGAGCAACCAAACGGTCTTGCCCGGTTTGACATTCCACCATTGTCTGATATATAAAGTCTTTGTACACTTTTGCAAACAAAGGTTTCTTGCAGAATATCTCCAATAATTCGGCAGCAGCTAACGGAGTGGTCCAGTTTTGATAACACAGATTCAAGTCTTCGTGCATCGCTGTTTCTGTTCCGACGATGGCGCACTCCCGAACTCCTAATGAATGGATATACCTATTCACAGCTTCCGGACCACCTTGATAGTTGAAAAGAATATCGCAAGCATTGTTATCGCTCTGCTGAAGTGTGTATCTTAACAGGTCGGCAATGCTCATTTCAATTCCCCCTTGCGGATATTTATCTCGCAGCGGACTGTAAGTATCTGGCTTTAAATCTGATTTTTTGATTGGTAACCGGGTGTCCAGTGATTGTTTTTTCTTTCCCATATAATCGGCCAATGCCAACGCCTGATGAAACTTGAATACGCTCATCAACGGGTAGTGAATGTCATTATTGACAGTTACCGTATCTTTTCCATTAATAATAACGGCAATCCCTATTTCAGCTTTCTTATCTTTGATTGCCTGTTTCAACTGTGTTTCAAGTTTGCTTTGTTGGGCAAGCAGGAGGGTGGGTACTAAACAAAGAAGTACTATGAATGAACGCATAATCAATTTCCTCTTTTAACGGGTTACTAATTCTCTATTGAAATCACATTCTCTATTGAAGTCACAAAGGTATAAATAGTAATTGCCTTTGCAAATTCTCATCCAAAAATAGTGATGTCGGATAAGAAATTCCTACTTTTGTGAATCAATCAATTAATGAGTAAGTGTTATGATAAGATGTCAGTCGACATTGTTTCAGCATGTAACATAAATACAGAAGGAGATACGAACAAGAAGGTTATATAAAAGAGTAAAATATTCATTATGATTACATTAGATAATTTTGAGAGCTGTGTGCCATATAGAATATTAGTGCGCGGAGAAGAGTATTATGAAACAGGGGCTGTTTCTGAATTGGAAGAAGATTCGCCCGGTGAATGGACTGCGACAGTAGAGGGTACGGAGAATTATAACGTAGAGATATCTATGGACGGAAAAGAAATAGAGTCTTGGTACTGTGATTGTCCGTATGATGGGGAGATTTGTAAACATGTAATAGCCACCTTACTGGCAATTCGTGATAATGAGAAAAAGGTGAATCGCAGTGCCTTTTCCAAGATGAAAGTAGAGGTAGAGGAAGCCGTCGTTATAGATGAAACTGTGGACATACAACAATTGCTGTCATTCGTTAACCCACAAGAACTTTCACAATTTATATATGAATATGCCTCTGTGCATCCGGAGTTTAAAACAGCCCTTTTGAATCGTTTTATGGCTAAAGAGTTGTCTGCAACATCAAAAGAAAAGGATTACAGAGTAGAGATTCAGAAAGTGTTTAATGACTCTTATTATAACAAAAAGCCTCGTTATCATAATCGTTATGATGATTTCGCCTGTGATTGGGAAACTGTTTTCAATCGGATGGACACTTTTTTGGAGAAAGCAGACTTCTTTTTGAATGTGGGAAACATAGATACTGCTATTGATATAGCTCTTCAAACTCTTCGTTCAATCGGTGAGAATTATGAGGATGAACTTTTGTATAATAATGATCTCTATCCTTATGATTATTGTGAGCAGGCAGGAGATTTGCTGATAAAAGTAATTGAGCACCCTAAGACCACCCAAAAGCAAAAGACAGCGATTCTTCAGGAACTAGGTCAGCTGGCTAAACTATCTACTTATCGTGATTATGACCTTTATGATATAGACGAATTGCTGATGCAAATAAATCTTTCCATTCAACCGGCAGAAAAAGCGTTGGAATTGATTGACAAACTCTTGGAAGAAAGAAAAGATACTTACGACTTATATCAAATCGTTCTTCGGAAAGTCAATCTGTTAACCGAACTGCATGAAGAGCAAAAAGCAGCTGATACGATTCGTCAATACCTTTATTTAACTGAAATTCGAGAAATGGAGGTGGATAAATTGATTGCCAGTTGTCAATATGATGAAGCTATCCGTTTGCTGAATGAAGGAATAGAGATTGCGGAAAAAGAAGAACATATCGGAACCATAGAGGAATGGTTGAAAACTAAATTGAGGATTTACGAGATGACTCATCGAACTTCCGATGTCATCGATACATGTCGTTTATTGTTTGTGTCAGGTGGGGATAAGTTAGAATATTATAGGAAACTTAAAACTCTTGTTCCGAAAGAAGAATGGAAGAGCTTTCTGGATGCAATGATGGAAGAGACTCATTTTAGTGAATATTTTTCTTTTGGCGCGAATGATGAGGCTGAAATTTATGTGAATGAAAGGGATAATGAGCATTTGTTCAAATTGCTATCATCAGCTAGGTATCATCAACTGGAAGCATTGATGAAGTATTCTTATTATCTGAAAGACACTCATTCGGAGCAATTGATTGCTATATATACCTCTTTGTTGAATGATTACGCAGAACAAAATGTGGGGCGGACTCATTATGAATTGATAGCACGAGCGTTGTTGTGTGCAAAGAAACTTAATGGGGGACAGGCGGCAGTGAAAACGTTGGTTGCAGAGTTCCGGATAAAATATAAACGTCGTCCGGCAATGATGGAAGTATTGGCGAGGTTTTAAAAATACTTTATTATAAGTTTTTTTATTTGCTACTTACTATAATTTTTTATTATACAACAACTCTAACATTTCCTCCGCAATCACACTCTCTGAAATCCTTATCGCATTATCCTCTTCCGTATTATAACCGAGGTAATTCACACTTCCATACCATATTAATGATTTATCAATAACTGTAATATGTAAGGACAAATTCTCTTTGGCAATCACTTTAACACCAATCCTTTTCAATAATTCATCCTTTTCTGAATGGCATTTTACGAATACTATAATTTGAACGCCTCGCAAGGTAAGTTCTTGTAGCATAGCAAGCGTGGGAGTCCGTATGCTAAACCACAATTTGGAAGAGGATATTACTACCGATTTACGAGTACATGATAGGTCGGAAAGAAATGGCTTTAAGAAATTCATTCCATTAAATATGATATCTGGAGAATCGTGGAAAAGATTTGTCGGATTAATTGTACTCAATTTATAGCCAACCGCTGCATATCCTTTCAATCTCCGTTTATACATGGTGTCACATAAGGACAGATGAATGTCAATGTAATCATAAATAATAACATCTTTCTTGCCTGGATACTCACGGTGCAAACGACCTGCATATTGTGCTACGATGCCTTTCCACGAAACGGGCAAGGTGAGAAATAGCGTATCAAGACGAGGATAGTCGAAGCCTTCTCCTACATACTTGCCTGTAGCAACGATTGCAAGAAGTTCTGTTCTTGGAATATTTTGTAAACGTTCCATTTTCAAGCGTTTTTCTTTTACTGATTCTGAGCCGACAAGCGTTATTACATTCTTGCATTTTGAAGTAAGCATGGTTGCCAATATTTCCACATGAGAGGTCAGATTTGTCAAAATAATAGGAGAACGTCCATCTTGTAATGCTTTACATACATCATCTATGATGCGTGTGTTCCGACAGATGTCATTACTCATTCCTTGTATGGTTTGAGTATATGTTTTCTTATCATCCGTCAATTCCCGATAATTTGTAAAACGAGGTATAAGCAACCGTTCGAATGTTTGCGAAGCCATCTGTGTTTTTGCATCAGCAGAATAACGGATAGGACCACATTGCATAAAGATAATAGGTTGATGTCCGTCTTTGCGAATGGGCGTTGCCGTCAGTCCATATACATAACGGGCGTTTGAGTACTTCAATATCCGTTCGAAATTTACCGCTGAAACATGGTGACACTCGTCCACTATCACCATGCCGTAATTTCGGATAAAGGGTTTTATATCATTTTCTTCAAAACAGGATTGCATCAGGGCAATATCTACCATACTATGTAAATTGTTTCCTTTGGAATCCAAGGTCCCAAAAGGAGAAAATACTTTTTTGCGTCCACGTTTGTGTGGTGTATCTTCTTGTTTGTAATCTATCATCAAGTATTCTTCCAATCGGGTTTTCCATTGGTCGAGCAGGGCTTTGGTATGTACAAGAATAAGTGTGTTTACTTTGCGCTCCACTATCAATCCGATAGCCGCTACGGTTTTTCCAAATGCTGTAGTTCCATATAATACGCCATTGTTGTGTGGTATCAAGTTTTTTATAGCTGCAACCTGTTCTTCACGTAACTCTCCTTTGAATTGAACAGAGATTGGGGTGCCAAGTTCCGTTTGATCGTTCATGCGATAAGAAACATGGTTTTCATCCAACAAATTAGTAATAGCATCCTCACATCCACGAGGTAAGGCGATGTATTTATCCGATGGCTCTGCACATGAGATAATGCGAGGTACATTATATGTAGATAACCTCATTCCCAATTTTGCATAGAATTCTGGATTTTTGAAAGAGGCAATGCGTTTTAAGTGATTAATCGCCTTTGCAGAAAGATCTTCCAGGGGAATATAAAGCATATTGGATTTTATGAGAAGCAGTTCCTTGGGGAAATCTTCTTTTGCAATCTTTTGTGTTGATGGTGTTTCCCAAGGTTTGGCTTCGCTTGTAGTTGACAAATCTCCAAGTTCTGATGTTATTCCATGCTTCAATAAAATCCTATCAACCAATATTTCTGGAACTTTTTGCACACCCACCAAATACGTCCATTGGTCTTCATATGGCATAAAGTTTTCGTCGACGAATACACTGTTCCCTTCCTTTCGAGCTTTGCCTTGTAGGGGCAATGCGACCAAATTTCCGAAACCACCTTCTGGTAATCTGTCTTGATTTGGGAAGAACCGGTCGTATGACTTGAAGGTCATCCGTCCATTTCTTTCCATAGCTTCTGTTAATATGGTATTGCCTAATTTCCTCGCCTTACTTGCTTCCAAAGATGTTTCAAAGAATATCCAGACATGTGCACCGTTTCCCGAGCGTGAACGTTCAATGGCATGTGGAATCTTCCATTCCTTACAAACATTTATATAGGATAATACATCATTTTGATAGCCATGCTCGCATGATTTATCATCAAAGTCGGCACAAAGGAAGTTACATTTGTTGTCCGGGAGGATAGCATATACTCCGATTATATCGCAACCATCAATATCCTTACCCTCAAGATGTCTATAAACATCTTCATAACTCAACTCCTTAAAATGGCGATTAGGACATTCGGTACATTTATATTTCCTTTTATCACATAATTGTCTGTCCCATTCATTCAAACATACAGGTTGGTAACCAGATTTTCCACTATTCTTGCTATACCATCTTCTTGCAAAAATATCTTTCCGACCATGGAACAACTCTCTAAACAATGCGACCTTTTTTTCCAAAGATAAACGAGTGACTGCAATACTTTTTTGTGGCTTATCATCTATATGTAGTTGCATCTTTAGATGTTTGATTTCATCTTTCAAAACATTGTTTTCTTCTTGTAGCCGTACATTGGCTTCAAAAAGTTCTTCATATGTCAGGTTCTTCTTCATGGTAGATAAAATCTCGTAATCACATTTTCTGCTAAACTTAGAAATAAGTCGATATAGCATAAAGCGGAATATTCGTCATCCAATCCTGTTCTCGATAATCCGACGTGGAGAAACGCAATCCGTGCATACCCGGACGAGAAACCACAAAGGTAAAAAGCGACTTGGCACGAAGATTCTCCTTTGCTTTTGTCTCTATCGGAACGATTTCACCACCATGCTGAATCAAAAAATCAATCTCTAACTTCGCATCATTGCTATGGTAGTTTATTGCTAAATTTGATATCTAGTACAAAAATACATTTTTCCTACCAAATATTAAAATTACTGCCATGTTTCGTGCCTAAGGGATATACTCCTATGAAATATTTTGTGTAAATGAGAAAACAGGATTCAGATGTTTCTTTTATGTTTGGATTCTGTTTTCAAATATAAGAATCAAATTAAAAAATACTTTATTATAAGTTTTTTGTATCTTTGTTGCTAGGGTATGGCAAAGTTCGTACCTTTGTAAAGTTACAAATAAAAATGATAATGAAAAAGTCTATAAAACGTTTACCTAAACGTACACAGGAAGAATTGACTGTCTTGCTGGATTTAGTGCGTAAAAGCATCGAAAATTGTCAGATGGTTATCCTGTTCGGAAGTTATGCAAGGGGAAACTATGTTTTATGGGACAGTAATATAGAATTTGGTGTTCATACTTCCTATCAGAGTGATTACGATATTCTTGTCGTCGTGACCGGACAGATTAAATATGTGGAAAGAAAATTGCACCGTATTACGAATCAATATCATGATTTGTTTGCTGGTCGTCGTCATGCTTTTCCACAATTTGTTGTAGAACATATTAATACCGTAAACCGTAATCTGGAAGTCAGCCAGTATTTCTTTACAGATATAGTAAAGGAGGGTGTTATGCTTTATAATAGTGGCAAACACGAATTGGCTAAACCACGAAAGTTGAGTTTTAAAGAGATTCGGGATATTGCACAAAAAGAATTTGATGAATTATATCCATACGCTTGTGGGCTTTTGGAAGGAGTGAATAAATTTTATTTGCCTGAAAAACAAAATAAAATTTCTGCGTTTTTGCTTCATCAGACATGTGAGAAACTTTATAATTGTATTCTGATGGTCTTTACGAACTATCGTCCGAAGAGTCATAAAATCAAAGAATTTGGTGGGATGGTAAAGCGTTTTTCTATGGAATTAACTACTGTCTTTCCTCAAAATACGGATACAGAGAAAGAATGTTTTGATTTATTATGTCGTTCTTACATTGAAGCTCGCTATAACAAAGATTTCAGTATCTCACAAGAACAACTGGAATATCTTATTTCCCGTGTAGATATTCTGCGAGATGTTACTGAACGCTTGTGTAAGGAGAAAATTGCGGAATATGATATGATGATGCAATAATTGGTATATTTTATGGGGATGTTCCTAAAATATTAAGGTAACTCGGCCGATGCGCGCTGTGATGCAAGCTGTGAACTTTGTGCCATTTGTCGTATTATTTAATTGGTAGTCCAATAAAGACTACACTTTTTCTACCGAACTTTTAGTATAAAATCACATTTTTCCTACCGAATATTTAATATTATGATATAATGGCGGAATAATTGTTCCTAGTGAAATAAGGAGGTGTCGCATTTATAACTTGAACTTAGTCATTCGCTCTCTATGAAATGAAAAACAAAATATATCTGTCATCTGTCACAGGTTGTAATCTAACTTACAGATTATAAGTACTTAATGATGTGACAGCACAAGGTGACAGCAGTGTGATAGCAATAATGCTGTCACCTAAAAAACAAAGACAAAATAAAGCTTTGTTTAAAAATGAATAGTATCAGCCATAAATGAATAAGTCGTTCAATTTGTTATCTCCGCACTTATGAATTGTGTCCTGCCTTTAAACTAACGGTTTCAAGGCGTGAAACTGTTGGTTATGCGGTTGGAAACTTTAGTTTCATACGCTTGAAACTCTAGTTCCAATTACTTGAAACCATTGGTTTCTTACCGATGAAACTAGAGTTTCTCCTAGCTGAAACTTTAGTTCAAAGCAGAGAAAACTAACTTGAACCGTAATTGAGTGATAACAATCCCGTATCTCTCGGCTAAATAGGCACTTGATATATCAATAATTTTCTATATTAAAATCTTGTTTTTCTTGTCAGTCCCGAATAATATGAGTAATTTAGCAGTCTCAACGATCACAAAGACGCTGACAAAACAAATTATTATCAAATTAATGAAAATTACTCAATTTCGTAAGAACGAAGATACGATAGCGCTTAGCGTAATGGATCTTGATATACTGGTAAATAAGATAAAGACAGAAATAAAATCCCGTCCTGTTTCTACATTCAGAGAACATCTGCGATATACCCTTTCCGATGAACGGTGTATGTTTGCTGATAAACTGCCTAAGATAATTCCTGCCGCTGAATTCCGTAAAGTAAACGGCCAGAAACAGATGAAAAACTACAACGGTATTGTAGAACTGACCATTGGCCCTTTATCCAATAAGTCGGAAATCGCTTTAGTGAAACAAAAAGCCTGTGAGCAACCACAAACCCGTTGTGTTTTTATGGGTTCAAGTGGCAAAACGGTGAAAATATGGACTACCTTCACCCGTCCGGACAACTCCCTTCCAAAAACACGGGAAGAAGCGGAACTATTCCACGCCCACGCCTACCGACTGGCTGTAAAGTGTTATCAGCCCCAAATCCCGTTCGATATACTTCCCAAAGAACCGACCCTGGAACAATATTCGCGATTATCCCACGACCCGGACATCATATATCGTCCGGATTCTGTTCAATTTTATCTCTCTCAACCGTCATCCATGCCCGAAGAAACCACTTTCCGTGAAGCGGTTCAGGCGGAGAAATCTCCATTGACCCGTGCCGTGCCGGGATATGATGCGGAAAATGCCTTCCTGATGCTTTTCGAAGCCGCTTTTCGGAAAGCGTATGCGGATCTCCGGGAAGCGGGACTCGAATTGCGCGAAGACACATGGCATCCTTTAGTCGTCCAACTGGCTAAAAACTGTTTTGCTTCGGGACTTCCACAAGAAGAAGTCGTGAAACGTACTGTTTTCCACTTCTATATGTATAAACAGGAAGAGCTTATCCGGCAAATGATTGGCAATATATATACCGAGTGCAAAGGCTTCGGCAAGAATATCAGCCTAAGCAAAGAGCAGCAACTCGCCTTGCAGACTGAAGAATTCATGAAACGCCGCTATGAATTCCGCCATAATACCCAAATTGGTGAGGTAGAATATCGTGAAAGGCTTTCTTTCCGTTTCCGCTTCAATCCTCTCGACAAACGTGCGCTGAACAGCATTGCTTTGGATGCACAAATGGAAGGTATCCCGTTGTGGGATAGGGATATTAGTCGTTATATTTACTCCAATCGCGTGCCTGTATTCAACCCGTTGGAAGATTTTCTCTACCGGCTTCCCGCATGGGACGGTAAAGACCGTATTCGTGCATTGGCAGCCACCGTCCCTTGTAAGAATCCGTATTGGATGGATTTGTTCCACCGTTGGTTCCTCAATATGGTTTCTCATTGGAAAGGAAGCAATAAAAAGTATGCAAACAGTGTTTCGCCCTTACTTGTCGGACCACAAGGAACACGTAAATCCACCTTTTGCCGGAGCATAATGCCTCCTTCCGAGCGTTCCTACTATACTGACAGCATTGATTTCTCCCGAAAGAAAGATGCCGAACTTTACCTCAATCGTTTTGCGCTTATCAATATCGATGAATTTGACCAAGTGAGTTCGACACAACAAGGCTTCCTGAAACATATTCTGCAAAAGCCTGTACTGAATGTGAAGAAACCTCATGGCAGTGCCGTGCTTGAAATGCGTCGGTACGCCTCATTCATAGCTACAAGTAACCAGAAAGACTTGTTGACCGACCCTTCCGGCAGCCGTCGTTTTATTTGTATCGAAGTGACCGGAGTGATTGACACCAACCGTCCGATAGACTATGAGCAGCTTTACGCACAAGCTATGTACGAATTGGAACATGGCGAACGTTACTGGTTCGACCAGGAGGAAGAAAAGATCATGGTGGAAAACAACCGTGAATTTGAACAAGTCCCGCCGGAAGAGCAACTTTTCTTCCGTTATTTCCGTGCCGCACAGCCTGAAGAAGGGGAGTGGTTGTCTCCAGCGGAGATTATGGAAGATATTCAAAAAGGCAGTTCAATCCCGATGTCTGTCAAGAGGGTTAATTCCTTCGGAAGAATACTGAAAAAGCAAGAAATACCTTCCAAACATACGCGTAGCGGTACACTCTATCATGTTGTAAGACTAATAATCAGGTGACGGCAAAAATGCCATCACCCTGCTGTCACCTTTTGCTGTCACAGTCTTATCGGTTCATTACTAAACTATTAACCCCTAAACTGTGACAGATGACAGCAACTTACCAAATATATTCTTCTGTGTAACGTTGGTAAGTTGGTTCTTCTTTTATCCCTTTATTACGGAATAGTTGTCTGATGTAGGCTTGGTCTTTGGGCATAAGCCCCCGTTCTCCGCGATAAAACCTGTAATATCCTGTTTTTCCATAGTGCCCCACCAATTGTATTCTGATACTGACCGCATCTTCATAGGGAATTCTGTTAAGCAACTGTTTAAGTCCCCATGCCACATGAACTTTGACAGCAGTCTTGAAACATTCGCATTGGTTCCCATCCGCAGGATAACGTGCCGGATTAACGATGGAGATATAAAGGTAATCTGTTGTATCAAGTTGTGTAGCTATGTGGCGCAGGCATTTGGAGGCTTGTGGACATTGAGCGTTGAAACAACGGGCAAAATTGTAAGGGACAGACAGACTGTCGGGTTCTTCTTTCATTTTGTAGGGTTTATTTTATTTGTGAAATACTGTTGTAAATATTGCAAACAGAATTCTTCACAAAAGTAGGACTTTATTTTGGGAATGGGAAGCGTTGGGATTGTTTTATTTGTATGTTATGGGGATTTCTTATCAACATTTGGTAATTAGGGATACTCAATACATATCCCTAATTATTTGCAGCAAGGTTTCTCTTTCTTGTTTAAGGTTCTTTATCTCTATTTTTAGCCAATCAATTTCTTTGTTCTTTGAGGAAATCAATTCATCTACAACTCCCTTAGGGAAATAATTGTTATAAACGAAGTTGAGTATTTTATAAAGGTCATCTATTTCTCTTTTTTTAAGCTCTCAAATTGTTCTTTCTGTTTCTCTAACAGTTTCTCAAAGAGTTCAATCGTTTGTTCTATGGGAAAATTATTGAATGTTTGGTTATTACCAATTGCATTTTTTACACCGCAATTCTCGTAAAAATTATTTGTGTTATATAAAACCGTTTCTTCGTTATACTCTTTCAATCCGTCGGTAGTAACTCCTAATGCAGAGGCTATTTTTTCTAATCGTTCATCATCAATTTTCTCGGTTTGTTCCATTTTTGAAACAGCTTGCTTGGTTATTCCTAATAATTGGCCTAGCTCCGTTTGAGTCATACCGCGAAGTCTGCGTACACGTTCTATCTTTTTCCCAAGGTGAAGGTGATTTGATTTTATATTTTCTATTGTTTCCATTCTTCTATATATTAGATTGCTGAATCTAGCAGTGATTATTTCATATATTTTTTCAGGATCTCAATTTTATCTTGCTCACTTTTCAATAAACGCTCATATAACTCAACTATCTTTTCAAGTGGATTTATTTGTTGAACGATAGCGTATGTAGTAGCACCTTCAGAGATATTTGCATCCTTATAATTATGATGATTAATATTGAAAATCGTCTTTTCAACATCAAAGTCTTTAATGACTTCTTCGGATATCCCCAACACTTCAGCAATTCTTTTTAGAAAGCCTTCTTCTATTTCCTCTTGTTTCTCAATCTTTGAAATGACCTGCTGATTTACACCAAGATCGGCAGCCAGCGCTTCCTGTTTCATGCCTAAATATACACGAATCCTTTGTAAATTGCGCCCGACATGTCTTCGGTTTTCTTTCTCTTTTATTTCAACATCCATATTATTGTTCTTTAAATGAATACGTCTAGGCAAAGATAACAAGAAACAGTTTAATTCAAATGAAAGTGTGCTTTATTTTTTAGTGTATGTTTTTGTTTCTGTAGTTTTGGTTATTTTATTTGATGAAATTTATTGTTAGTTTGGGTAAACAATATATTAAACATGGTACTGAATTTTATCTCTAGTTTTATTCTTTGAATTGTACGGAAAGTAACTTTTAGTCATCTGATTTTTTGTGAGGAAAATATCTTCTTAAACATTGCAGAAGGATGATTATTTAATTTAGGTATAGTTTGTGAAATATATGTGTTACCCCTGGTAAAACTATGTAATTACATTATTTCTACAAAAACGAGTAAATAATTTCTTCTTGTTAATTATTTTAATTAGATTTGCAACTTCCGATAATACACAATTATAAGAAGTTAAGTGTTAGGTATATGGATAAGAAGTCATTAACAGAGGAAGATATAAAATTACGTTTTATAACTCCAGCTATTGTTGAAAAGGCAGGATGGCAAAAAGAACTCATAAAGATGGAATATTACTTTACTGATGGGCGAGTAATATTTCAAGGGAATGTTCATGCCCGGAAACAAGGAAAGAAAGCTGACTATTTATTGCATTATTCTGCAAATAATCCTATTGCTATAGTTGAGGCAAAAGATAATAATAAAGCTGTGGGAGCTGGACTGCAACAGGCAATGGACTATGCGAAAATTCTGGATATACCTTTTGCTTACAGTTCTAACGGAGACGGTTTTATTGAGCATGATTTTCTTACTGGTAAGGAAATTAATATTAATATGGATGAGTTTCCAACTCCTGATGAACTGTTGAAACGTTTACGTGATTCTAAAAAATATACTTCGGAAGAAATAAAGGCTATTGAAGAACCTTATTATTGGGATGCTCATACTAACATTCCTCGTTATTATCAGCGAATAGCTATAAATAGAACAATTGAAGCTGTTGCCCGTGGACAAAATCGAATTTTATTGGTAATGGCAACAGGTACAGGAAAGACTTTTACAGCTTTCCAGATTATTCATCGGTTGACAAAATCTGGATTAAAAAGGCGAGTCTTATATCTTGCAGATAGAAATGTCTTGATAGATCAGACTATGGCTCAAGATTTTAAGCCTTTTAAAAAAGTTATGACGAAGATTCAAAAGAAGAATATGGACTCTTCTTTTGAAATATATATGGCTCTATATCAACAATTAGTTTCTTATGACGAGAATATTCCCGATCCTTTTAAAGAGTTCAAATCAACTTTCTTTGATTTGATTCTTGTAGATGAGTGTCATCGTGGAAGTGCTAAAGATGAATCGGAGTGGCGAAAAGTGTTAGAGTATTTTTCTTCCGCAACTCAGATTGGTATGACTGCAACCCCTAAAGTAAAAGAAGGAGCTAATAATCTTGACTATTTCAATGAGCCTTTGTATACATACTCATTAAAGCAAGGTATTGAAGATGGTTTTTTAGCTCCGTATAGAGTAACTAACTCTTTTTTGAATATCGATTTAGAAGGATGGACGCCCGAGGAAGATGAGTTGGATATAAAAGGTAATCTCATTAAAGCTGGTTTTTATAACCGGAAAACATTTGGACGTGAGTTAGTTATTATGCAACGCCGAGATATTGTTGCTCGACGCATAACTAAAATGCTCCATAGGATAGGACGCATGACAAAATCTATAATCTTTTGTGCAGATATAGAAGAAGCGGAGGCGATGCGGCAACTTTTGGTTAATTATAACTCTGATTTGTGTAAGAAGGATTCTCGCTATATTATGCGTATAACTGGAGATGAGAATATTGGTAAGAAACAGCTTGATAATTTTATAGATCCAGATCAACCATATCCAACGCTCGTTACGACTTCCGAGATGCTTTCTACTGGTGTTGATTGTAAAACATGCGGACTTATTGTTATTGATAAAGAAATAGGTTCTATGACGGAATTTAAGCAGATTGTGGGGCGTGGTACTCGGTTGCGTACTGATAAGGGGAAGTGGCATTTTGAAATTCTTGATTTCAGGAATGTAACCCAATTGTTTAAAGATCCAGAATTTGATGGTGATCCAGAGTTGGAAGGTGGAGGGAGTAAAACGTATCCTCCATATCGTCCGCGTCGGACTGTTTCACATGACCAACCTCCAAGGGAATATGGTCGCAAGAAATATTACATTAATGGAAAAGATATTCAGATAAACACAGAAATTGTTTCATACCTTGGTGCTGATGGACATACTCTTGTCACAGAAAGTTTAACAGATTTTACACGTAAGAATATTCGAGGTAAGTATGCTACGTTGGATGAGTTTATAAAGAACTGGACTGCTGCTGATAAGAAGAAAGTTATTGTTGATGAACTTAAAGAATACAATGTTTTACTTGATGCAGTTCGTGAAAAGCGTCCTGATTTGCTTAATGCAGACATTTTTGATATAATATGTCATGTGGCTTTTGATAAGCAACCGCTTACGCGGAAGGAACGTGCTAATAATGTAAAGAAGAGAGATTATTTATCTAGATATGAAGGTGTGGCTAAACAAGTTTTAGAAGCATTGTTAGATAAATATGCTGATAAAGGCATTTTGGAATTTGAGAATGAGGATATACTTGATACCCCTCCTTTTAATACAATCGGTAAGCCTCAAAAGATAGTTAAGTTGTTTGGTGGATGGGAGAAATTTGAAAAAGCACTTAAAGATTTAGAAAACGAATTATATGTAGCATAATTTATGGCAGTTAATAATATAATAAAACGATTACAGAATATAATGCGTCAAGACGCAGGTATTAGTGGTGATGCACAGCGTATTGAACAAATGGTTTGGCTATTCTTCCTAAAAGTTTATGATGCACAGGAAGAAACGTGGGAGTATAAAAGTCGCCGTGAAAAAAAGGAATTTAAATCAATTATTCCAGAAGAGCTAAGGTGGAGAAACTGGGCAGTTGATAATGCAGATGGGGAAGCACTTACTGGGGACGCTTTGTTGGAATTTGTAAATGCAAGGCTTTTTCCTACCCTTAAGGCCTTACCAGTAAATGAAGATACTCCAAGAGGTAAAACTATAGTGAAAGAAATCTTTTCAGACCTTAACCAGTACATGAAGAATGGAATTTTGCTTCGTCAAGTGGTTAATGTCATAGATGAGATTGATTTTTCAGATGTTGAAGACCGGCATACATTCGGTGATATATATGAAGGCATTTTGAAGGATTTACAATCTGCGGGGAATGCCGGAGAGTTTTATACTCCTCGTGCACTGACTGATTTTATGGTGGAAATACTAAATCCTCAACTAGGAGAGTCTTTTGGAGATTTTACGTCAGGAACGGGAGGCTTTCTTACATCTGCATTAAATCATTTGTATAAGCAAGTTAAAACGACAAATGATGTTAAGTTATTCCAGACAGCCGTAATAGGGCAAGAATGGAAACCTTTGCCATATCTTTTATCAATCACTAATCTTTTAGTGCATGATATTGAAGCTCCTAATATTATTCATTGTGATTCTTTGGGTACAAGGGTTGGGGATTTTAAAGAATGCGACAAGGTTAATGTTATTGCAATGAATCCACCTTATGGTGGTAGTACTGAAGCGAGCGTTAAAAATAACTTTCCTTCGGATATGCGTAGTAGTGAAACTGCGGATTTATTTATGGTATTGATAATGTTCCGTTTGAAAGCCAATGGTCGTGCGGCAGTAATTGTACCTGATGGATTTTTGTTTGGTGTAGACGGTGCGAAGCTTGCAATTAAAACGAAGCTATTAAAAGATTTTAATTTGCATACTATTATTCGTTTGCCTGGAAGTATTTTTTCTCCTTATACAAGTATTGCTACAAATATTCTTTTTTTCAATAATGAAAGGGTTGAAGATGCTCCTGATGGGTATTCAACAAAAGAAACTTGGTTTTATCGTCTTGATATGCCTGATGGATATAAGCACTTCTCTAAGACAAAACCAATGAAGTTAGAGCATTGTCAACCAATTAAAGAGTGGTGGCACGATAGGAAAGAGATTGTAAGCCAAGATGGAAATGAGAAATCTCGTTGTTTTTCTGTTCAAGATTTGATTTCGCTTGATTGTAATTTTGATCAATGTAAATTTCCTAAAGATGAGGAAGAAATCTTGCCACCTGCAGAATTGCTTGCTAATTATTTTAAGAAGCGTGCAGCTCTTGATTATGAGATAGATAAAACGTTGGCTGAAATACAGAAGCTGCTGGGTATTGAAATCAAACTTGATTAATCCTTATGAATGGTAAGCAATTAAAGAATAGTATACTTCAGTGGGCTATACAGGGAAAACTTGTACCTCAAGACCCTAATGATGAACCTGCATCTGTTTTGTTAGAGAAGATTCGGACAGAGAAAGCTCGCCTTATTAAGGAGGGAAAAATTAAGAAGGATAAGAACGAGTCGTTTATTTTTAGAGGTGATGACAATTCCTATTATGAGAAGTTTATCGCTACAGGGGAAGTAAAGTGTATTGATGAGGAGATTCCGTTTGAGATACCGCAAGGGTGGGAATGGGAACGAGTTGGCAATATTTTTGAAACAACAAGTGGTGCTACACCATTAAGTAGAAATCCGGATTATTATAAAAATGGCAATATCAATTGGGTACGTACAACAGACTTGAACAATGGAATTTTGGATAAAACAGAAATACAAATAACTGCAAAAGCAACTACCGACTACAACCTTTCTGTTTTACCCCAAACCACAGTGTGTATTGCAATGTACGGTGGTGCTGGGACAATAGGCAAACACTGTATCTTGCATTTTGATACAACTATTAACCAATCTGTATGTGCCATCCAGCCTAATGGATTCTGTAATATGGATTACATCCATACTTTTATTGAATATCAAAGATCATATTGGATGAATTTTGCAGCAGGTTCAAGAAAGGATCCTAACATAAATCAACTCATTATTAAGCATTGCTTGTTACCTATTCCACCACAAGAAGAACAACTACGCATTGTTACAAAGCTAAATCAGTTATACCCATATATTAATCAATATGGAACTAGTCAAAATAAACTCAACCAAATAAATAAAGAAATATGGCATAGTTTTAAAAAATCCATTTTACAAGAAGCAATACAGGGTAAGTTAGTTCCTCAAATTGCAGAAGAAGATACAGCACAAAAGTTATTAGAGCTTATTAAAGCAGAGAAGCTGAAGTTTGTTAAGGAAGGCAAACTGAAGAAATCCGCCTTAACTGATTCTGTTATCTATAAAGGTGACGATAACAAGTACTTCGAGAAGAATGGTAAAACAGAACAGGATATTACTGATGAAATACCATTTGAAATACCAAATAATTGGGAGTGGTGTAGAATAGGGAGTGTCTTAAATATTTGGTCTGCTCGAAGAGTACACGAAAAAGATTGGCGTACTTCTGGAATCCCCTTTTATCGAGCAAGAGAAATTAGTAAAATGGCTGATTGTGGTCATGTTGATAACGATTTGTTTATAGAACAATCGCTATACGATGAATTTTCTAAAAGCGGAGTTCCGCAAATTGGCGACCTAATGATGACGGCTGTTGGGACACTTGGCAAGACCTATGTTGTTGAGACAAAGAATCCTTTCTACTATAAGGACGGTAGTGTTTTATGTATAGGTAATCCTTTTCGCTTGAATCCGTATTATTTGAAATTATTTTTTGAATCGTTTGCTTTTACAAACCAATATTTGTCAGAGTCTGATGGAACTACAGTGGCAACCTTGACAATGGTGCGATTGAACAGATACTTAATCCCTATTCCTCCTTTAATGGAACAAACTCGAATCGTTGAAAAAATTAAAGCTGTAACAAGTATTATGAGAGGATAAATGGGCAAATCGTTGAAATTGAGCTTCCTTTTGAATATCCCAATAGCTGGGCTGTATTACGGTTGAAAGATATATGCCAACTAATAGACGGTGAAAAGAGGAACGGAAAAGGCGTTTGTTTGGATGCAAAATACCTACGTGGAAAATCATCTGCAACCATTGTAGAAAAAGGAAAATTTGTCTATGCCGGAGACAACATCATTCTTGTAGATGGTGAAAATTCAGGAGAAGTTTTTACTGTTCCACAAGATGGATATATGGGGAGTACGTTCAAACAACTCTGGCTTTCTTCAGTCATGTGGAAGCCTTATGTCTCGGCTTTTATTCTATTCTACAAAGAGGAGTTGAGAAATTCAAAAAGAGGTGCGGCAATTCCGCACCTCAATAAAGAGTTATTTTACAACCTGCTCATTGGTATTCCACCATTATTTGAACAGCAACGTATAGCGCACCAAATAAATAATTTATTTCAACTTATCAAATAATAATTCTATCATTGCCACTATTCGCCCTTGCTCTTTAAGAGGCGGAAGTGGCAATAAAAGATTATTCAAGCTCTTAGAATTTAATGTCTTGCCTTTTATTGCGTCTTTGGAATCGCCAAGATTAGATATAATCGGCAAAATGTGAAACAGATAATTTCTTGCTTGGTAATTTTTATCTACAAAAGGGTATATGGATATAATTGCTTCATTATGATATGCCGAAACATTTAAAAGAGAAGTTCTGCCTACCGTTAACTTAAAACTCATTATTAAAGTTCCGGCAGGAGATATTTTTCCAAATAAGTTTCTAGCACATTCTGAGACGGACTCTTTTGTCGTTGTAACCAATCCATAATCAGACATATCTGAAATAGAAACCCAAGGATATTTCCCATTCGTCCAATACTTGATTTCCCCTCGTGGTGGTGTCTTTCCGATAGACATTCTTATATATTGACCAAATCTAACCCAAGTCCAGTTATCAGGTAAGTCAAAAGGTATTTCTTCTGTTATATCAATGTCCTCATTGCCTACCTGCTCATAATACTTGTTATCGTCACCTTTATAGATAACAGAATCGGTTAAAGCGGATTTCTTTAGCTTACCCTCCTTGATGAGCTGTGACTTTTCTTGCTGTATCTGTTCAAGTAACTCTTGGGCAGTGCCTTCTTCTGCTATTTGAGGAACTAATTTACCCTGTATCGCTTCTTGTAAAATGCTCTTTTTGAGAATGTCATTGAGCGAAGAGTTTAAGAGGTTTAGTTCATCTTGCACCTTATTATATTTTTCGACTACAAGAAATACTTCTTTAAGTTTCTTTGTAATTCGATTCTGTTCTGCTATAGGTGGTAATGGTACTAATAAACGTTTAAGTCTATTGGCTGATAATCCAGGCATAGCTGTTCCTACGGAAGCTAGATTATTACTCTCCTTTTGTAGATATATGAAGTAATATACATACTCACAAGTTCCATCAACAAGTGGTCTCAATCTATGAACATGATTTTGAAGACAAATATCATAATCTTCATTCCAAATGGCAGAACGACCATAGCCTGCACCACCTTCACAAACAAGCAAATCGCCTTTTGTAGCAGAGCAGTTTTTGCTCTCTTCCTCAGTAAAATTCATAACTTTTACATTATCAAGGACAAAATATCCCCAATAGAGATTGGAGGTAGTAATAAACTTCTCTGGTGTTCCTCCATTCTTGTTGCTACTACTTTGCTGTTTGCCACTTGTATGATTGAATATGTTACCTATCCGTGTCCATTCCCAAGAAGAAGGTATCTCAAACGGAATCTCCTCATCAATACACTTTACTTCCCCTGTAGCGATAA
>JBKVKY010000005.1:0-165246 GCA_046986985.1 Bacteroides xylanisolvens
CTCCCAAGCAATCACGCTTACTAGTGCACAACCCTTGAAGGTTACTTTAGGAGAAGATACGCAGGTGTTGGACGAAGTAGTCGTTACTGCATTAGGTATTAAGCGCGCAACTAAAGCATTAAGCTATAATGTGCAAGAAGTAAAAGGTGATGAATTGACAACTGTAAAAAGTGCCAATTTTATGAACTCACTGGCTGGAAAGGTGGCTGGTGTTAATATCAATGCATCTTCATCCGGTGTTGGAGGGGCTACACGTGTAGTTATGCGTGGTACCAAATCTATATCTTCAGACAATAATGCTTTATATGTAATTGATGGTGTTCCTATTTTCAATACAAATAAAGGTGACACTAACGGACAATATTCAGCCCAACCGAGAGGAGAGGGCATATCTGATATCAATCCGGAAGATATTGAAAGCATGTCTGTATTAAGTGGACCTGCTGCTGCGGCCTTGTATGGCTCTAATGCAGCATCTGGTGTAATTTTAATTACTACAAAGAAGGGAAAAGAAGGTAAGGCACGAATTATTATTTCTAATAATTCAACTTTTTCCAATCCTTTTATAATGCCTGAATTCCAAAATTCTTATATAAACCGTGCAGGTTCCTTTGCTTCATGGGGAGATAAAGCGTCTTCTCTTTTCGGAACTTATGAGCCAAAAGATTTTTTCAATACTGGTACTAATATCCAGAATAACGTTTCTTTATCTGTTGGTAATGAAAAGAATCAAACTTATCTGTCTGTAGGTACTACTAATGCAACTGGTATCATTCAAAATAGCAAATATGACCGTTACAATTTTACCTTCAGAAATACAACAAAATTCCTGAAAGATAAAATGACATTAGATGTGGGTTTTAGCTATATTATCCAAGAAGATCTTAATCTAATGGCACAAGGTGAATATTTCAATCCACTACCAGCCGTATATCTGTTCCCGCGTGGCGAAAACTTTGAAGCTGTGAGGATGTATAAAACATATGACACAACTCGTAAGATAGATGTACAGAACTGGGGATGGGGTGATCCTGGATACAGTATGAAAAATAATCCATATTGGGTGGCTAATGAGATGAACCATGGCATGAAAAAACAACGTTACATGGCTAATGCTAGTTTAAAATATGAAATTTTGGATTGGCTTGATGTAACAGGGCGCGTTCGCATTGATAATGCAACCAATGATTATTCAGATAAAAGAAATGCTTCTACCGATCTTTACTTTACTAATAGTTCTATTTATGGATTCTATAAGTACTATAAAGCTGACGATAGACAGGCTTATGCAGATGTGATGGCTAATATTAATAAACGCTTTGGTGACTTAAGTTTAAGTGCTAATATTGGCGGTAGTTTTACTCAAACTTATTATGACGAAAGAGGATTCCAAGGTGGTTTGAAAGATATGTCTAATGTTTTTAGTCTATATAATATGACTACAACTTTGGATAAAGATACTTATCCTATAGAAAGTGGATACAAACAACGCACCAACTCTATTTTTGCTAGTGCGGAAATTGGTTGGAAGAGTATGTTGTATATGACTTTAACCGGACGTAATGATTGGGATTCAGCATTGATTAATACAGAACAATCATCTTTCTTTTATCCATCAATAGGGCTTTCAGGAGTTATTTCCGAAATGGTAAAATTACCCAAAGCTATTACTTATTTGAAAGTACGCGGCTCATTTGCTTCAGTAGGTGCTCCTATTCCTAAGAATCTTTCTTCCAACAAAACGTATGAGTGGGACCCTGCGACTAGTCAGTGGAAATTACAAACTTATCGTCCTTTGCCTAAACTTTATCCTGAACGTACTAATTCTTGGGAAGCTGGTTTGAATGCCAAATTCTTTAATAATAGTTTAAGTTTGGAAGTTACCTGGTATAAGGCTAATACTCGCAAACAAACATTCCAAGTTCCTTTGTCAGGAACCGCTGTATATGCGACTATGTATGCACAGTCTGGTAATATTGAGAATAAAGGTATGGAATTCTCTTTAGGGTATAATAAATCATGGGGAGATTTCTCGTGGAATTCCAATTTGACTTTTAGTTTTAATAAAAATAAGATTGTAGAACTCTTGGATGATGCAGTGGATGATGAAGGTAATCACTATAGTTTGAGTGAGATAGATAAAGGTGGCATTGGATCGGCTAAAGTTATTCTTCGTAAAGGAGGAAGCATGGGAGACATGTATGTCACTAATCGTTTGAAACGTGATAACGAAGGAAATGTATTTATTGATAAAGCGAGCCAGAATGTGAAAAAAGAGGATATAAAGAATTCGGATGAGTTTATTCATATTGGCTCTGTATTGCCTAAGAGTAATTTAGGCTTTAGAAATGACTTCTCTTATAAAGGCATTAGCTTGGGATTCATGCTTGCTGCCCGCTTTGGAGGTATTGTTATCTCACCAACACAAGCTGTAATGGATCAGTTCGGAGTATCTAAGGTCACAGCTTTAGCACGTGATAATGAAGGTGTTCCTGTAAATAATGGAAAAGTGGATCCCCAGACTTATTATACAGAAGTGGGTGGAATAAGTGGATTGATGTCTAACTATGTATATAGTGCTACTAATGTTCGTTTACAAGAGTTATCGGTGGGCTACTCACTTCCAGCCAAATGGTTTAATAACAAATGTAATCTTAGTTTGTCAATAACAGGTCACAACTTGTGGATGATTTATAATAAAGCACCATTTGATCCGGAAGCTACCGCTTCTACTGGTACTTATTATCAAGGTGTTGATTACTTTATGCAACCAAGTTTGAGAAGTTGGGGATTTAATGTAAAAATACAGTTTTAACGATAAAAGAATAACCAAATGAAAATATATAAATTCATAACGCAGATTTCTATTGCAGGCTGTATGCTTGTTGGAACTCCAATGTTACAAGGATGCATGGATAATAGCTTGAATGATCCGCTGGGAAAAGTTTCGGAAGAAGAACTTGGACGAGATGGATTTGCTGCCAATGCTTTCTTCTTGACTTTATGTGATTATGCATATCCCATAGCTACTGAAAACATTTATAATACCAATGAATCCTTGATTGGTGACTGCTATGGGCGTTATCAAGTAATGGCAACAGATAAGTTTAAAGGGGCAAATTTTGCTACATATAACGCACCCGAGAACTGGTTAAACTGGCAGTTTGCAGATGATAATGTAATGGTATTGACGTATGGGGCATGGAATAAAATAAAGAATGTAACCCAAGGAACAGGAGTTAACTTTGCATGGGCACAGATTTTGAGAATTGCGACAATGCATCGTATGCTTGATATGTATGGGGCACTTCCTTATTCCCAAATTTCAAGTGATAAACTTTCGGCTCCTTACGATACAATGGAGGAAGCATATCATGCAATGTTTACTGATCTGACTGATGCTATTAATGTAATGACTGTTTATGTGACCGAAAATCCAAACAACAGAACGATGGCTAAGTATGATAAAGTTTATGACGGTGACTTTGAGAAATGGGTGAAATTTGCAAATTCACTGAAACTACGTATGGCCATTCGTATTCGTTTTGCAGATCGTGAATATGCCAGACAGATGGCGGAAGAAGCTATTAACCATTCTATAGGGGTAATTACTTCCAATGAAGATAACGCAACTTCTTTAGGTACTAAAAATCAATTGTATACGGTATTGGTACAATGGCCCGATCAATGTGTCTCTGCGGATATTACGTCCTATATGAAAGGGTATAACGATCCGCGTATGTCGAAATATTTTAAAAAGAAAACGAGCGATAAAGGAGATGATGATTATGTGGGGATGCGTGCAGGCTTGTCTTATGGTAATGATATTACCGGACCGACTTTCTCTAGAATAAATGTTGGAGAGATGGATCGTACTTTATGGATGAGTGCAGCTGAAACAGCTTTTAATAAAGCTGAAGCAGCAATGTTGGGATGGGATGTAAAAGGAGAAACAGTGAAAGATTTGTATGAATCAGCTATCAGACTTTCTTTTGCACAATGGGGAGTATCGGAAGGCATTGACCAATATCTGAATGATGAATCAAGTACTCAGGCTGATTATGTAGATCCTAATGAGAATAAGGGGAATGAAAGTGCTATTAGTTCTATAACCATCAAATGGAAAGATGATGCTGGTGAGGAAGAAAAACTGGAAAGATTAATAACCCAAAAATGGATTGCAATGTGGCCTTTGGGACAAGAAGCATGGAGCGAGTATCGTCGTACTGGGTATCCGCGTTTTTTCCCGTTATTGAATGGAAATGTAACCAATCTTCCTTCCGCTAATCGTATTCCGTTCCCACCGTCGGAATATATTCGTAATGCTGCTAATGTAAATGCTGCTGTAAGTAAATTGGGTGGCGCTGATAATTATCAGACTAAGGTTTGGTGGCAGCGTAGGGATAAGTGAATAATAGTATAATCTATATTAATGTAAATAGTATGAGAAAGATATTCTATTTTATAATGTTGTTATTTGGCATAACGGTTGCGAATACAGCGTGTGATGATTGGACAGACATGGAACCAAAATTCCAGGAAGATATGACGCAGTCGTCACTTCCGGAAGAATACTATGCCCAGCTTCGCGCTTATAAAAAAACAGATCATCCGGTTGCTTTTGGATGGTTTGGTAATTGGACAGGAAATGGAGCTACCTTAGAAAAATGTTTAGCTGGACTTCCTGATAGTGTAGATTTTGTTTCTATTTGGGGTAACTGGAGACATTTGACAGAAGCGCAAACAAAAGATTTGCGTTATGTACAAAATGTAAAAGGTACTAAAGCTTTGATGTGTTTTATTGTTCAAAATATCGGTGACCAATTGACTCCCGAGGAATACAAAGATAATTATCTGGATTTTTGGGGATGGAATGAAAATAAGGAAGAAGCTATAAAGAAATATGCCCATGCAATATGTGATAGTATTGATAAATATGGATATGATGGCTTTGATATTGACTACGAGCCTAATTTTGGTCATCGAGGTAACATGAGCGGAAGTGATGAGAATATGTTGTTGTTCATCCAGACCTTGGGAGAAAGAATCGGGCCGAAATCGGGTACAGACAGGCTATTAGTAATTGATGGTGAACCACAGAGTATTGTATCGGAGTCAGGTGCTTATTTTAATTATTTTATAGTGCAGGCTTATGATTCTCCTGGAGATAATACTGGACGTGACCATTTGGATAGCCGTTTAAACTCTACAATAAGAAACTTTGATGGGCATTTGACTGCAGAAGAAGTTGCAAAGAAATATATTGTAACTGAAAACTTTGAAAAATGGGCTTTGTCTGGTGGGGCTGATTTCACTGATCGATATGGAAATAAAATGAAGTCATTAGAAGGTATGGCACGTTGGACACCTATTATTAACGGGAAAAAATGTGTAAAAGGAGGGGTCGGAACTTATCATATGGAGTATGAATATACAATTGATGGTACAGAAGAATCTTATCCTTATTTGCGTAATGCTATCCGCATTATGAATCCACCGGTAAAATAATAAATTTAAAGATATAATAATTATGAGATATCTGGTAAAAAATAAAAATACAATAATGTTCGCCTTTGCCATATTGCTTTGTGCAATTATAGTAAGTTGTGAAGATGCAAAGTATGATACTATCGGCAGTAGAATTTATTTAGCTGAATCCAGTAGTTTGTCTTATGAGTCCAAAAAGGTAACAGTAGCCGAAGAGGGTAGTGTTGTCACTGTGACTCCGCGGTCGGGACAAATTGCAACAGAAGATATAGAAGTTACTTTGGGACTAAGTCCGAAATCGTTGGAAGTATATAATACAAAAAGTGGTACGAACTATAAATCTATGCCAGAAGGTTCATATTCTTTTGATCAAAAGACAGTGGTTATAAAAAAAGGAGAATTAGTGGCTCCTACTGTTAAAGTAACAATTGATCCGTTGACAAAGGAAATGCTTGATTCTGGTGATAAATTTGCACTACCGGTTGCTATTACTGCTGTATCAGGTGGGCAACAAACTTTGGAAGGTGCAGATGTGATGATTTATATCATGGATCAGGTTATTATAACCTCTGCACCAGTGTTGACGGGTACAAAACCAATTACTATGGAAATGCGTCAGGATTATACAGTCACTCAATGGTCACTTGAAATGCGTATTAATATGAGCGAACTTGGGGATGGGGTGACTCCTGGAGTTGGTTATCCTGGTCCTCCTAGCTATCAGAATCAAGCAATATTTTCTGCAGGTCCAGGTAATGGTATCGCAGAAGATGGTGAAATTTATATCCGTTTTGGTGATGGCCCGATTCCTGGTAATATTTTGCAGATAAAAACACAAGGTACTCAAGTAAATGCTGCTACTAAGTTTAAAAATAATCAATGGTATCATTTAGCATTTGTTTGTGATGGAGTGAAATTGACTATTTATGTAAATGGAAATATTGATGCAACATTAGATCTTCCAAGAAAACCTTTGCGTCTTGTTAAGAATAGTTTTGGTATATGCAATGGTGATTGGATGGTTACAGATGCTATAGTTAGCGAAGTACGTTTTTGGACTACTGCTATTTCACAGTCGCAGATTCAGAATAATATGTTTGCGATAAATCCGGGTACGGATGGCTTGGAGGCTTATTGGAAATTGAATGAAGGGGCAGGAACCGAGTTTAAAGACGCAACTGGTCATGGAAATAAAGCCACGGCGCCTAATGGAGTTGTCAGATGGGTAGATGGCATTAGATCAGATGGTAAATAATATAATATTCAAATGATGTAATTATGAGATTGAAAAATATAATATGGAAAACAGTAGTGATGTCATTAATGGCATCACCACTGTGCATCTCTTGTGACGATGATGACGAAGTTACTGTGAATTCTAAGTTTTATCTTTCTACGAAAGTTTTTCCGGTAGATTCTTATGAAGCATCGTTGTCAGTGATTTTGAAAGATAATTCAGTGGTCGTAAATGAGTTACAACCTAATTATCGGTTTGTTGCATGTGCCACGGAGAGATTATCGAAAGATGTGAAAATAACAGCCGATAGTGATGATAATCTAGTAAGTGCTTACAATAAAGCTAATGATACGGAATATAACATATTACCTGCTGAAAATTATTCTTTCACCAATAAAACTGTTACTATTGAAAATGGAGAAAGTGTATCTGGAGATTCTATAAAAATAGAGCTGTTAAATGTAGGATCGTTGACTACAGAAGGGGGATATTTGTTGCCAGTTACCATATCTTCTATAGAAGGTAATAACTTAGATGCACTTAGCTCTAACAGAGGAGTAGTTTATGTGAAAATTCAAAATATTCATGTCAATGTAGAGTCCGGGCAACCCGGCTGAAGGTACTTTGATTGCCGATCGTTCTGGCTGGACTGTAAAAGTTGCTCCGACGACTCGTGGAGATGCTAAAAATCTAATTGATGGAACAAATTCTGATGTAGCTCGTGATGGAGGAGCAGAATATTGGTTAACTGTGGATATAGGTAAGGTGCAGACATTAACAGGAATAAGAAATAAGTGTTATGCTAGTAGTTATTCACCGACTGCAGTAGAAGTATTTACTTCGAGTGATGGAGCAAAATGGAAATCTATTGGTGCTGTAACTATTTCAAGAAGTGGCACACAATATATTAAGTTTTCGAAAGCCGTTGAAACGCGTTATTTAAAGTATTATGTGAAACAAGGTCCCAATACGGTCAGCCTTACGGAATTTGACCTATATGCGAAATAATTAATAGGTTATTGAAAATTTTTAAGTCCCACTTTTTCGTATTTTCGGATAAAGTGGGACTTATTATATAAGTTAATAAATAAAAAAAGAAAAAGATTGATTGTTTAATAGTATCATATTGATTGTATTACTATTATATAATAACTTTTAATAGCAAGAAAAACATGAAATTATCTATTATTCTACGGATCTGTTTATGGTTTATGGGAATTAGTATGGCATTTCCGTCTCTCTCTCAAACAATGTTAGTAACTAATGGGAATACAAGTTCTAGGATCATTTTGAAAGAGAATAATCAAATATCGTGGACAGCTGCAAATTTGTTACAAACATTTATTCAAAAAGTAACCAGTTGTAAGTTGCCTGTTGTTATAAGTCAAACTCCTCGAAAAGGAGATATTCTCATTGGTGGTCAATCTCCGGCGGAAGTAACAGAGGACGGATTCTCTATTTCTACTCAAGACGGTATTCTAAAAATATCTGGTAAAGAAAACGGTGTTGTATATGGGGTTGTTACTTTATTAGAGCAATATTTGGGTATCGATTATTGGGGAGAGAATGAATATTCTCTTGCCCCTTCAAAAACAGTGAACTTACCCTTAATTAATAAAGTCGAGAATCCGGGCTTTCGTTACCGTCAGACACAATGTTATGCTATCCATACAGACTCTATTTATAAGTGGTGGAATCGTTTAGAGGAACCGAATGAAGTGTTTGCTGCCGGTTATTGGGTGCATACTTTTGATAAGCTTCTGCCTTCATTCATTTATGGGAAAGAACATCCGGAATATTATTCTTACTTCAAAGGAAAACGCCACCCGGGAAAGGCCAGTCAGTGGTGTTTGAGTAATCCGGAGGTTTTTGAGATTGTAGCTCAACGTGTTGATTCTATTTTCAAAGCAAATCCAGATAAGCATATCATGTCTGTAAGTCAGAATGATGGTAATTATACAAATTGTACGTGTGATGCTTGTAAGGCAATTGATGATTATGAAGGAGCATTATCAGGAAGCATAATCACTTTTCTGAATAAGTTGGCTGCCCGTTTCCCGGATAAAGAATTTTCCACATTGGCTTATCTATATACTATGAATCCTCCGAAACATGTGAAACCTTTGCCGAATGTGAATATTATGCTATGTGATATTGACTGTGACCGTGAAGTAACTTTGACGGAGAATGCTTCGGGAAAAGAGTTTGTGAAAGCCATGGAAGGATGGTCTAAGATTACCAATAATATTTTCGTGTGGGATTACGGTATTAACTTTGATAATTATCTGGCTCCATTTCCTAATTTCCATATTTTACAGGACAATATCCGTCTTTTCAAAAAGAATCATGCCACCATGCATTTCTCTCAAATAGCAGGGAGCAGGGGAGGAGATTTTGCAGAACTTCGCGCTTATTTAGTGTCAAAGTTAATGTGGAATCCAGAAGTTAATGTAGACTCATTGATGCAACATTTTCTGCATGGATATTATGGGGAAGCAGCGCCATATCTTTATCAGTACATAAAGATAATGGAAGGAGCATTAATTGGTAGTGGACAGAGGTTGTGGATATATGATTCACCTGTATCACATAAATATGGCATGCTAAAGCCTGCTTTGATGCGTCGTTATAATCATTTGTTTGATTTGGCTGAAAAAGCTGTTGAAGCAGAACCTGGTTTCTTGAAACGAGTTCAACGGGCACGTCTGCCAATTCAGTATTCAGAACTGGAAATAGCACGAACGGAGACAGAAAAAGACTTAGTAGATATCAATAAAAAGTTAGACCTTTTTGAGGAACGCGTGAAAGAGTTTCAAGTTCCGACATTGAATGAGCGTTCCAATTCATCGGTAGACTATTGTAAATTGTACAGGGAACGTTACATGCCACAAAAAGAGAAAAGTTTGGCATTGGGTGCAAAGGTTACTTATCTAATTCCTCCTACCGGAAAATATGCGGCATTAGGAAAGAACGCACTGATTGACGGTTTGTTTGGTGGAGCAACCTTTGTTGATAGCTGGATTGGTTGGGAAGGAACCGATGGTGCATTCGTTATAGATTTGGGCGAAGCGAAAGAGATACATAGTGTGGAAACAGATTTTCTTCATCAAATAGGGGCCTGGATTCTTTTTCCTCTAAAGGTGGTTTATTCATACGCTGAAGACGGTGAACATTATACGCATTGGAGAACGATTGATTTACCGGAAGAACGTACGGGTGAGGTAAAATTCCGTGGAGTCAAGGCTGAATCAGCCGAACCGATAAAAACTCGTTATGTGAAAGTAGAAGTCACCGGAACGAAAGAATGTCCGACCTGGCATTATGGTGTAGGCCATCCTTCGTGGTTCTTTATAGACGAAGTGATAATAAAATAAAAAAAGTAGGGGGGAGACGTTAGTAGTTTCCCTCTTTTAGTTGTATTATATATAGATGGGTCAGAAAAATGTTTTTTTTCATCTATATACTATGATTTATGCAACAGAATAAAACTGCTTCTCAACGAAAAACTATTAACCCGGCTTGCTGGGTACCTACTGCTTATTTTGCAATGGGACTTCCCTTTATTGCTATTAATCTGGTTTCTGTTTTCATGTTTAAGGATCTTGGAATTTCGGATACACAAATTGCATTCTGGACTTCTCTGATTATGATGCCTTGGACACTGAAATTTTTGTGGAGTCCTTTTCTTGAAATGTATCGTACGAAAAAATTCTTCGTATTGATTACAGAATTATTGAGTGGTGTATTGTTTGGAGTAGTAGCCTTTTCTTTGTTTTTCGATTACTTTTTCGCCATAAGTATCTCTACGATGGCAGTGATTGCCTTTAGTGGAGCAACGCATGATATTGCTTGTGATGGTGTATATATGGCTGAATTGAACAAGGAAGATCAGGCAAAATATATCGGAGTGCAGGGTGCTTTCTATAATGTAGCCAAATTGGTTGCTAATGGAGGATTAGTTGCTATGGCAGGAGCATTGGCAGAGCACTTCGGAGCAATAGAAGGTGCTTCGATAGATGCTAACAAAGGAGCATATTCATCTGCATGGATGATTATTTTCGGCGTAATTGCGGCAATAATGGTACTGATCGGTATTTATCATATAAAAATGTTACCTTCTACACAGGTTCCGTCAACAACAAAGAAAACTGCATCGGAGGTTGGGCACGAATTGGTAGCAGTCATTGCTAACTTCTTTACTAAAAAGCATATTCTTTATTACATCTGTTTTATTATTTTATATCGTTTGGCAGAAGGCTTTATCATGAAAATAGCTCCACTGTTTTTACGTGCTTCAAGGGATGTAGGCGGCTTAGGACTGTCGTTAACAGAGATCGGTACGCTAAATGGTATCTTTGGTTCTGCTGCTTTCGTTTTAGGCTCATTGTTGGCAGGTATTTATGTTTCTAAGTTCGGATTGAAAAAGACACTATTTACTCTCTGCTGTATTTTTAATCTTCCGTTTGTAGCCTATACTTTTTTGGCAGTTGCACAGCCTACTAATGTATATCTGATCGGAACTTGTATAACAATGGAATATTTTGGTTATGGCTTTGGTTTTGTCGGACTGACGTTGTTTATGATGCAACAGATTGCTCCAGGCAAACATCAAATGTCACATTACGCATTTGCTTCAGGAATCATGAATCTGGGAGTGATGCTTCCGGGAATGGTTAGTGGTTATCTTAGTGACTTATTAGGATATCGTAATTTCTTTATCTATGTGTTAATCGCAACTATTCCAGCTTTTCTGATTACTTATTTCATACCTTTCACGTATGATGACTCAAAAAATAAATAATATAAAATCAACGATTATGAATAAAATTCAAATTCCTTGGGAAGATCGTCCTGTTGGATGTACGGACGTTATGTGGCGTTACTCACAAAATCCAGTTATCGGACGTTATCATATTCCTTCATCTAATAGTATTTTCAATAGTGCTGTTGTTCCTTTTGAGGATGGTTTTGCAGGCGTATTCCGTTGTGATAACAAAGCTGTACAGATGAATATCTTTGCAGGTTTTAGTAAGGACGGAATTCATTGGGATATCAATCATAAACCTATTCAGTTTAAAGCAGGTAACACGGAAATGATTGAGTCGGAATATAAATACGACCCTCGTGTTACATGGATTGAAGACCGCTATTGGGTGACTTGGTGTAATGGTTATCATGGCCCTACGATTGGTATTGCCTATACTTTTGACTTTAAGGAGTTTTTCCAGTGCGAGAATGCTTTCTTGCCTTTCAACCGTAATGGTGTACTTTTCCCGCAGAAGATCGATGGCAAGTATGCGATGTTGAGTCGTCCCAGTGATAATGGACATACTCCGTTTGGCGATATATACATCAGCTATAGCCCGGATATGAAATATTGGGGTGAACACCGTTGTGTAATGAAAGTGACTCCTTTCCCGGAAAGCGCTTGGCAGTGTACAAAGATTGGTGCAGGTTCAGTTCCTTTCCTTACAGATGAAGGCTGGTTGCTGTTCTATCACGGTGTAATCACTACTTGTAATGGTTTCCGTTACGCTATGGGAGCTGCCATATTGGATAAAGATCATCCGGAAAAAGTTCTTTACCGTACACGTGAATATCTGATAGGTCCGGCTGCTCCTTACGAACTTCAGGGTGACGTTCCTAATGTAGTATTCCCCTGTGCTGCTTTGCAAGATGGTGAACGTGTTGCTGTTTATTATGGTGCGGCAGATACTGTGGTAGGTATGGCCTTCGGATATATAAAAGAGATTATCGATTTTACGAAACGAACGAGTATCATTTAATAAAGATATGAAACGTATTATATTAACTTACACACTTGCTTTTTCCCTTCTTTCCGCCTATGCGGGGGAAGGGGGGAGCCCTCCCCTTAAAAATACGGATAAAAGTCTTTTGATAGATTATGTGGATCCTTTTATCGGAACTACAAATTTCGGAACGACCAATCCGGGAGCGATTTGCCCCAATGGTATGATGTCTGTGGTTCCTTTCAATGTGATGGGATCTTCCGAAAACACATACGATAAAGATGCCCGATGGTGGTCTACGCCTTATGAATATACAAATTGTTTCTTTACCGGATATGCTCATGTGAATTTGAGTGGAGTCGGTTGTCCGGAATTAGGTTCTTTATTATTGATGCCTACTACCGGAGAACTGAATGTGGATTATAAAGAATATGGTAGTAAGTATAAGGATGAACAAGCTTCACCGGGCTATTATTCTAATTATCTGACTAAATATAATGTAAAAACAGAAGTCTCGGCTACTCCTCGTACCGGTATTGCCCGTTTTACTTTTCCAAAAGGGAAAAGTCATATATTGTTGAATTTAGGTGAAGGATTAACGAATGAGAGCGGTGCCATGCTTCGTCGTGTGAGCGATTGTGAAGTGGAGGGATTTAAACTACTTGGTACATTTTGTTATAATCCACAAGCTGTATTCCCGATTTATTTTGTAATGAGGGTTAAAAAGAATCCTTCTGCAACAGGATACTGGAAGAAACAACGTCCGATGACAGGTGTTGAGGCTGAATGGGATAAGGATCAGGGAAAGTATAAACTTTATACTCGTTACGGAAAAGAAATAGCAGGAGATGACATTGGTACTTATTTCTCCTTCGATACAGAAGAAGGTGAACAGGTAGAAGTACAAATGGGAGTTTCTTTTGTAAGCATAGAAAATGCCCGTTTGAATCTGGATCGTGAACAGGCTGGAAAGGATTTTGAGAAGATTCATGCGGAAGCACGTTCCAAATGGAATGATGACTTGTCACGCATAACAGTGGAAGGTGGTACAGATGCCCAAAAGACTGTGTTTTATACAGCGCTTTATCATTTGCTGATTCATCCTAATATTTTGCAGGATGTAAACGGAGAATATCCGGCAATGGAAAGTGATAAGATCCTGACAACCAAAGGTGATCGCTATACCGTATTTTCTCTTTGGGATACCTACCGTAATGTTCATCAATTGCTGACCTTGGTTTATCCGGAACGTCAGATGGAAATGGTGCGCACAATGCTTGATATGTATCGTGAACATGGATGGTTGCCTAAGTGGGAATTATATGGCAGAGAAACATTGACAATGGAAGGTGATCCGAGTATTCCGGTAATTGTAGATACCTGGATGAAAGGTTTGCGTGACTTTGATGTTGATTTGGCTTATGAGGCAATGTACAAATCTGCTACGTTGCCGGGGGCGGAAAACTTGATGCGTCCTGATAATGATGATTATATGTCTAAAGGATATGTACCCCTTCGTGAACAGTATGACAATTCCGTCTCTCATGCATTGGAATATTATATTGCCGATTTTGCATTGTCTCGTTTTGCAGCTGCTTTAGGTAAAAAGAAAGATGCGGAGATGTTCTATAAACGTTCTTTAGGATACAAACATTATTATAGTAAAGAATTTGGTACTTTCCGTCCGATTCTCCCCGATGGAACGTTTTATAGCCCGTTTAATCCGAGACAAGGAGAGAACTTTGAACCGAATCCCGGTTTCCATGAAGGTAGTTCCTGGAATTATACGTTTTATGTACCACATGATGTATATGGCTTGGCGAAATTAATGGGTGGAAAGAAACCTTTTATCGATAAACTACAAATGGTTTTTGACGAAGGACTTTACGACCCGGCAAATGAACCGGATATTGCTTATGCTCATTTATTCTCATACTTTAAAGGTGAAGAATGGCGTACACAGAAAGAGACGCAGCGTTTATTAGATAAGTACTTTACAACAAAACCTGATGGTATTCCAGGAAATGATGATACGGGAACGATGTCTTCCTGGGCTATTTTCAATATGATCGGTTTTTATCCGGATTGTCCCGGACTGCCCGAATATACATTGACGACTCCGGTCTTTAATAAGGTAACGATCCGGTTAGATCCGAAATGGTATAAAGAGAACGAACTGGTGATTGAAACCAATCGTACTCAACCAGGAGCTTTATATATTAATAAGGTACTATTGAATGGCAAGAAGTTCAATAAATATCATATCACACATGATGAACTTGTTCACGGCAAATATTTAAAGTTTGATTTGAAATAACACACAGTGTTTCATAGGTATCGTTTTTGGGTTGACAGGGCTGTCGGACTTCTAATAGTCCGGCAGCCCATTTTTTTACATTTACTTCTGTTATTATTTCTTCGAAAATAGTGACGGTATATGCCCGGGATAGTGACGGTATCGGACCAAGATAGCGTCACTATTTGTTTTGGATACCGTCACTATCTTACTTTTATTAAATTATACTCCGTAGTATTTTTAGTTATTCTCTGTTTTATAGGTGATTACAAAAATCTATTCCATACGTCTACTATGTAAATCGTATGCAATAAAATAAAAAATGAGAAGAAATTTATTTAAACATATCCTTTGGATATTGATACTTGTAGAGTGTTTTCCTCTATTAGCAATTGCCGGATCGCAGCAAAAGAAACAACGTTATAAAATAGCCGTATGTGACTGGATGATTCTGAAGCGTCAGAAAATCGGTTCATTCCAATTGGTACATGAATTGAATGGTGATGGTGTAGAATTGGATATGGGTGGTCTTGGCAAAAGGGAAATGTTTGATAATAAATTGCGCGAACCTCATTTCCAGCAGTTATTTCGTGAAACTGCTCAAAAATATCAATTAGAAGTTTCTTCTATTGCTATGTCCGGTTTCTATGGACAGTCTTTTCTGGAGCGGGTTAACTATAAAGATTTAGTTCAGGATTGCCTTCATGCTATGAAAGTGATGAATGCCAAAGTAGCCTTTCTTCCTTTGGGAGGAATTAAAGCCGGATGGGAAAAGATTCCGGCACTACGGACAGAAGTTGTAAAACGCTTGAAGGAGGTAGGAGATATGGCAGTTTCTGAAGGAATGGTGATTGGTATTGAAACTCAATTGGATGCAAAAGGAGATGTGAAACTACTGAAAGAAATTAATTCTCCCGGAATCAAGATCTATTTTAAATTTCAAAATGCATTGGAGAATGGAAGGGATTTGTGCAAGGAGTTGAAGACTCTGGGGAAAAAGAGGATTTGCCAGATTCACTGTACGGACACAGATGGAGTGACTTTACCTTATAATGAACGATTGGATATGAATAAGGTGAAAAAGACACTGGATAAGATGGGATGGAGTGGATGGCTGGTGGTAGAACGTTCGCGTGACAAGGATGACGTGCGGAACGTGAAAAAGAATTATGGTACGAATATTAAGTATTTGAAAGAAGTGTTTCAATAGTAATTTTCGAGAGTCATAATCAAGTGGTGGTTTGTATCAAAATCCATGATTAATTACTCCTCAACCTATGATTGACTATGGTGGAATATATGATCGAATATTTTTTCTAAGATAAACCAAACGAAAAAATTAAGAACGTTTTTTTATTTAAGTGATTACATATTTTGTAGTCATACGTCTTTCCTAATGAAGTACATTTTAGGATTTAGATATATAATATATTATTTTTGTTTATTAAAAATTTAATCTATGAAGGGTAAATTAAAGTTTGAGAAACCAATTGTCGTAAGTGCGGTTTGCTTATCGATGATTCTTTCAGTTGGCTCTTGTGCAGGAGATGGTTTTGATGAAGAAACCTTTTCTGGAGGTGTGACGAATACCCAGTTGGAGTCACCGGACGCTTCCAAAGTGTCTTTTGAAAAACTTGCAGGAAAGCCTAGTGTGAAAGTTGAATGGCCGGTGATAATGGGCGCTGGTGGTTATTTGTTTTCTATGTATATTGTAGATGACCCTACAAATCCTGTAGCGGTAGTGAAAGACTCTATTATAGATGGTTGTTCGGTTGCTTGTACATATTTGGATGATACTAACTATAAGGTAGAAATTAAGACATTAGGCAATGATAAATATAATAATAAGGATGCCGCTTCTGTGTCTGAGGTAACTTGGTCAACATTAGTTCCAGCTACGACTATTCCGGCTGGAACAGATTTAAATACTTATTTTGAGAATAATCCCATTACTTCCGGAAAAGATGTAGAAGTTGCGTACGAGTTAGAAGCTGGTGGCTCATATACTATTTCCGGTGATCTAAACTTGGGAGTTAACAACGTTCAATTGCGTGGAAATAAAGTGAATCATGCGAAAGTGACATTCACAGGCTCTGGTGCTATCGTTTCGAGTGGAGGTGGTATGGCATTGAAATTTATAGATTTCGATTGTGATGTGGTGTCAAAAGGTTCTTTTGTGAAGTTTGGAGATGTGCCGGAAGAAATAAAAGGTATGAATAGTTATGGGATAGTTACGAATCCGATGATTATTCAATCGTGTGAGATTCGAAATGTACGTCATTATCTTGTTAATATAAATGGTAAGAAATATGCTATTCAGAATTTTATAGTTAGAGATTGTCTCATTAAATTTTATCAAGATGCTGAAATTTTTAATTTTAATAGCAATAATTCTTTTGTAAAAGACTTTGAACTTAGTAGTTCGACTCTATATAATCTTTCAGAAGCTAGTAATGGACGTTTTATGCGTGTTGCTGGAGGAAAAGGTGCTGATGTCGGTTGGGCTGATTGCTCAATGAATTTTACGAGTAATACTTTTTATAATATATCTTGCGACCAGGAGGCGTTTAACTCTAATGTCTGGAATAGACAGAAGAATACTGTGAATTTGAGTAAGAATATATTCTACGATTCTTGTAAAGGTGAATTTAACCGTAGAATTGTCGGAGGACGTACTGATAATGCCAAAACATGTGACAATAATTGCTATTGGTATAAAGGTGGAAGTGGTCTTGAAAAAGAAGCTAATGGTAATTATGGTGATAAAAGTACTTCAGCTTATGGCGTAGATCCCGGTTTTAAAGATCCTGCTAACGGAGATTTTACAGTGAGACACTCAGAAGTTATCAGTCATGGCAGCGGTGACCCGCGTTGGTTAAAATAAATTAAGTAAAGAAACATTAATATAATAGAGATGATACATAAGAATACATTTAAACTATGTTTAGGTATACTTCTTTCGTTTATGATGCTATTGCCGACATTGGCACAGAATACCAAATCCTTTAAAGGAGTTGTGGTAGACGAAACCGGAGAACCTATAATCGGTGCTGCTGTAAAAGTGGTAGATACTACTATTGGAACTATTACAGATTTGAATGGAAAATTTGTAATAAATGTTCCTGCTGGCAAATTGGTGGAAATATCATATATCGGATATATTTCGCAAAGAATCTCAGATTTTAAGTTGACTAAAGTAGTATTGAAAGAGGATACACAGCAGTTGGACGAAGTGGTAGTTGTTGGTTACGGAACACAAAAGAAGGCGCATCTGACCGGTGCCATTGCTACTGTTCCGATGGATGATATACAAGATATCTCGAGTGGTAGCTTGGCTAATACGTTAAGTGGTCTTGTAAATGGGGTTTCCGTTAGTGGAGGTAACTCTCGTCCAGGGGAAAATGCTCGAATTACGATTCGTCAGAATGATGTATTAGCAAGTATGGGTAATAATAATTTAGAGCCTTTGTATGTGATTGATGGATATATATATCCAACGGAAGTTAAGGTTGGCTCTTCTATTGAAAATCTGGGAGCTACAGCTTTTAATAACTTAGATCCTTCTATGATTGAAGGCATCTCTGTGTTGAAAGATGCCGCTGCTGCTGTATATGGAGCACGTGCTGCAAATGGTGTTATTTTGGTTACAACCAAAAAAGGTAAGCTTGGTACACCACAAATTTCCTATAGCGGAACTTTCGGTATTGCAGACGAAGTGTCTCGTCCTAAGATGCTGAATGCTTATGAATATGGTAGATTGTGGAATGCAGTACGGGCAGCAGACCCGACGGATACTTCTATTAATTTGCTGGAAGATTTGTTTCAAGCAGACGAATTGAATGCAATGAAGGGGCTGAATTATGACTTGTTGGATAAATATTGGAAATCTGCATTGACACAACAGCATAGTGTGAATTTAAGTGGTGCAACGGAAAAAGCAAATTATTTTGCCGGTATCTCTTATTTCAATCAGGATGGAAATTTAGGCAACTTGGATTATGACAGATGGACTTACCGTGCAGGTGTAAATGTAAAAGTGAGTAAGTGGCTGAATGCAGGTGTGCAAGTATCCGGTGATTATGGAAAGAAAAATACTCCTTTGAATAAAGTGGGAGGTTCTAAAACCGAAGATTACAATACATTGTTGACGCATCCATATTATATTCCGGAAGAAATCAATGGTTTGCCGATTGCAGCTTTTGGTATTAGCAATTCACAAGTGAGCAATGTGCAGAAGTATAACTTTTCAGCGATTCAAAATAATGGAGATTATAGTAGGAATATGACTTCCAATATGAATATCAATGCTAATTTGGAATATGATTTTGGATGGAGCAAGTGGTTGAAGGGACTGAAAGTGAGATTTACTTATTCAAAAAGTATCAATTCCGCTAAAATAAACCAATACGGTTCTTCTTATGATCTTTATTATATGGCTGACCGTGCCGGTAGCGGAAAGCATTTGTACACACCGATACCAGGACAAGAGGATGCTTATGACTTTTTGCTTACTGCTGATAATTTCCTGTATGCCAATAATGGTAAACCTGTTGTGAACGGTGATACTTCTTTCTTGAGCAGAAACATGAATCGTACGGATAACTATCAGATGAACTTTACGGTAACTTACAATAGAACTTTTGGCGATCATACTTTGGGGGGATTGTTCTCTATCGAACGTTCGGAAGCTGAAAGTGAGTATGTTGAGGGTAGTATCACTTATCCTTATGAATTCACTAATGGTCAATCCAATACGATGAGTGCGGAAGGTAAAGGTAATACTTCATTCTCTCGTTCCGAATCTGGTACATTATCTTATATTGGTCGCATTAATTATGCATATGCAGATAAGTATTTGTTAGAGTTTTTGCTTCGTTCGGATGCTTCTACCAAATTTGCGCCGGAAAACTATTGGGGCTTCTTCCCGTCAGTTTCTGCTGGTTGGGTGATTTCTCAAGAAGACTGGTTTAAGAACAATGTAAAAGGGATAGATTATTTGAAACTAAGAGCTTCTTTCGGTTTGACTGGTCGCGACAATACGCTTCCATGGCAGTGGGCACAAAATTATGCGATGGATAAAGATAAAGGTTTTATCTTTGGCACAGGTACAGATCTGAATGCAGGTAGCCATATTACGATTAACAAAAATATATCTGCCGTTAATCGCAATGCACACTGGGATAAATCTTACAAAGCTAATTTTGGATTGGATTTTAATGTCTTGAATAATCGTCTTGTTTTTGCTATCGACGGTTACTATGACTGGAATCGTGAAATGTTACTTCCATATAAATCTTCTATACCCGGTACGGTTGGAACACAATCTGCCTATGTGAATTATGGAGAGATGGATGCTTATGGAGTAGAACTTTCAGTGACATGGAGAGATAAGATTGGAAAAGATTTCAAATATAAAGTACAAGTAAACACAGGTTATACTGATAATAAAGTGCTGGTAACTGATTGGGATAGTCCGATGACATTTAAGAGTTTACATAAGGGAGAACGTTCGGATATCGGCACATGGGGATTGCAATGCATCGGCATGTTCCGCAGTTATCAGGATATTGATGAATATTTTGCTAAATATAACATTACTAAATATATGGATATGACCAAAGATCAGGTTAGACCGGGTATGTTGATTTATAAAGACGTGCGCGGGGAATTGCAACCTGACGGGACGTATGCAGGACCTGACGGAGTGGTAGACAAAGAAAACGATCAAGTAAGAATGGCAAACCGCAGTAATCCGTATGGATTCACTACCAATTTGAGTGCTGAATATAAAGGGTTCTCTATTAGTGCGCAATTGAATGCAAGTTGGGGAGGATATAGCTTTGTGCCGACAAATGCGATTAAGTTAGGAAATAAAGGAGATGCTGCCGGCGGTTATCGCGATTTGGAATATGCTAATATGCCTTCATTCTGGAATGTAGACAATATGTATGTTTATCAAGATGTGTTGGACGCTGCAGGAAATGTGGTAGTAAAAGCCAATCATGATGCTAAGTATCCTAATCTACAATATGCTTCCGTAAATAGTGCGGAATCTACTTTTTGGAGAGTTAGCGGTACGCGTATCCGACTGAACCGTTTGACGTTGGCCTATAAAATTCCATCTAAGTACACCAAAATGATAGGTATTGAGAGTTGCCGTTTTAATGTGACAGGACAAAATCTGTTGAGTTTCAACAATCCTTATCCGGACAATTTCATGGATCCGATGATTTCTTACGGTACATATCCTACATTACGTAAGTTTACGATTGGTGTGAATGTAACATTCTAAAAGAAAAAACAATGAAAAGAAAACATATATTGATAGCAAGTGTTGCTCTCATGGCAACATCCTTTCTTGAATCGTGTAGTGATGAGTTTCTGCAAGATAAGAAAAATTATGATTATGCCAGTCCGCAGGATGCCTATAACAACTATAGCGGGGCTTTGGCTCGTGTGAATGATATTTATAAGTTTATAATGCCGGATGTGAAAGGAGCACCCAGCTTCCAATACAACAGTACGGGTGACTCGGATGCGCAGTCTCAGTCGACGGAAGAATACAGTGGTTTTGGGGCTTTCGTTGATCCTCGTACGCCATTGACTTATCAAACGGGTAATAATCCTGTACCGGATTATTTTCATGGTTCAAGCGGTAATATTCAGACAATGACTTATGGTATTATTCGAAACTGTAATGATGCGATAGAAGGAATTGAAGGAAGTACATTATCACAAGAACAGAAAAATGAATTATTAGGGCAATTGTATTTCCTGCGTGCATGGCGTTATTATAATCTGCTCAAATGGTATGGTGGTGTTCCTATTGTGGATAAAGTACAGGAAGTGACAGCGGAATCAGTAACTCCTCGTTCTACTACAAAAGCGTGTATTGATTTTATATGTAATGATTTGAAAAAGTCATCCGAACTGTTGGCTCCTTTCACGCAGAACGGAGGATGGACCGGTAAGGACCTGGGACGTGTGACTTCCGGTACGGCTGAAGCCTTGCTCGGGCGTGTCCGTCTGCTTTATGCCAGTCCGCTTTTCAATCGTTCTAATGATGTGAACCGCTGGCAGCAGGCTTATGATGATATTAAAGCGTCTATAGCAGTGTTGGAAAAATGTGGAAACGGGTTGCAGAATTTTGAAGCTCCGGGAAATAATGCAGCCGGATGGGCAAAACTTTTCTCAGAAGTAGAAGGTAACAAGGAAGCAGTTATGATAACTCTTTATAATACGACAGCTTCAACGAGTGCCGCGGATTATAGCAAGAACAATCCTTGGGAACGTGGTATTCGTCCGAAAAATACTTTAGGAAACGGTGGGAAGAATCCATCAGGAATGATGGTGGATTTGTTTCCGATGGCTGATGGCAAACGTCCTGCAACTTACGGAAGTTATACAAAACTGGAAACCTCTGAATATACATACGATACTAATCCGGAGTCTCCGACATGTACCCCTGTTTTTATGAATCGTGATCCCCGTTTTTACCGCACTTTCGCCTTCCCCGGTGTACATTGGCATTTTAAGGGCGATCCGAGAAATGATAAGAACAACAATCCGTATGATGGTTCGTCTTATGAGTTGTGGAATTATGTATGGTATACCTCAGAAAAAGACAGGGATGACATTGAAAGTGGAAATACTTATGGAGCAGATAATCTGCTGGATAATGTAAAAGGACTTTATATACGCAAACGTTCGGATGATCTTCAAGTAAGTTCAAATCCGAGATATCAGTATTCACAAGAGAATGGATTTACATATAATGCAAACCCGTATATTGAAATCCGCTATGCGGAAGTATTGCTCAACTATGCGGAAGCGGCATGCGGATTGGCATATGCGAAAGGTGGAGACAATGCTTTGCTGAAAGAAGCGGTAGACCGGTTAAAGTTGATTCGCCAGCGTGTTGGATATACAGGTGATTGTGGTTTGCAGGCCAATCTTGAGAGTGATCCTGCTGCATGTATGTCTGCCATATTATACGAACGTCAGATTGAACTGGCTTATGAAGGAAAGCGTTTTGACGATTGCCGTCGTTGGTTGTTGTATGATGGTGACGGAATGGGCGGAGGACTTTACACAGATGATTTGCCTGCTTCATGGAAACTGACTGGTTGGAATGGGAATACATGCAATTGGTTGGGGGTTGTTCCACTTAACGGACAACGACGTGACAATATCGAATATCGTGTAAGAAACGATTATAATAATGGCTTGGGAGGTAATTCATGGCCGGTGGGAGATGCAAGTAAGAATCCAGATCCATTGAAGGACATAAAACGTCCGAAAGCTTTAGATCTGAACGAGGATATTTCTACATCGCAGGAAACATTGAAAGAGTTTTATGATACATATTTGATTCGTAAGAAAAAGAAAGGTGATTCTTATGATTCCAATAAAGGTGAATATAAAATAACTTTCTACCCTAGATATTATTTTCTTGGTTTGAACCAAGGTGCTCAAGGCGCAAATTCGGCAGTACAGCAAACAATTGGTTGGGGAGATTACAACAATGGTGGTGCAAATGGAACATTTGATCCATTGGCAGAATAACGAAAATATTTGAAACAGTAAATTAAGTGGGTGTGTCGGAAGTTTATTATACTTTCCGGTACACTCACTATTTTTTGTATAGTATATATTTCTATTCCTCTATAGGTGTAGAAGCTAGCATATGATGCGGATATTAAAAAGTATATGTTTACTGATTACAAATCTTTTCTTCTTTCGTCTTATTATTGTATTTTTGAATTAACAACTTCACAAAACCAAATAAAAATGAAGAAGAAACAGGTACTTTTAGCAGTTTTTGCTGCAACAATGTTGACTCCGACCGTTGCATGGGCGCAATACCCACAAATATCTGGCGAAGCCAAAGAAAATTATACAAAAATGATGACTGAAGAGCGGAAACGCTCTGATGAAGCATGGGCAAAAGCGTTGCCGATAGTACAAAAAGAAGCTAGAGAAGGACGTCCATATATTCCTTGGGCTGGTCGTCCGTACGATTTGCCGCAGGCTGATATCCCTTCATTCCCAGGTGCTGAAGGTGGTGGTATGTACAGTTTCGGTGGTCGTGGAGGTAAAGTGATAACTGTCACAAATCTGAATGATCGTGGACCGGGTTCTTTCCGTGAAGCATGTGAAACTGGTGGTGCACGTATTATTGTATTCAATGTTGCTGGTATCATCCGTCTGGAATCTCCGATTATCGTCCGTGCTCCTTACGTAACTATTGCCGGACAAACAGCTCCGGGAGACGGTGTTTGTATTGCTGGAGAATCATTTTGGGTAGATACACATGATGTGGTGGTACGTCATATGCGTTTCCGTCGTGGAGAAACGAAAGTATGGCATCGTGATGACTCTTTCGGAGGTAATCCTGTTGGTAATATAATGATCGACCACTGCTCCTGTACGTGGGGATTGGATGAAAACATTTCTTTCTATCGCCACATGTACGACCCGAGTGAAGGACAATATGAAAGCAAAGACTTGAAACTTCCTACTGTAAACGTAACTATCCAAAATACGATCTCGGCAAAAGCGTTGGATACATACAATCATGCGTTTGGTAGCACGTTAGGTGGTGAGAACTGTGCATTTGCCCGTAACCTTTGGGCTAGTAACTCCGGACGTAATCCTTCTATCGGCTGGAATGGTATATTCAATTTCGTTAATAATGTAGTATTCAATTGGGTGCACCGTTCTTCCGATGGTGGTGATTATACCGCGATGTTCAATATGATTAACAACTACTACAAACCGGGACCTGCTACTCCTAAGGATTCCAATGTAGGACATCGTATCTTGAAACCGGAAGCAGGACGTAGTAAGCTGGATCATAAAGAATATGGGCGAGTATATGCCGACGGAAATATAATGGAAGGCTATCCTGAAATAACTAAAGACAACTGGAATGGCGGTATTCAGATTGAAACTCAACCGAACACTGACGGATATACTGAATACATGCGTAGCTATAAGCCGTTCGAGATGCCGTATATCAATATCATGGGGGCTAAAGATGCTTATGACTATGTATTGAAACATGTAGGTGCGAATATTCCTTGTCGTGATATTGTTGACGAACGTGTGATTGAAGAAGTAAGAACCGGTATTCCTTATTATGAAAAGAAACTTCCTAAAGACGCTTATGGTGATTTGACAGGTTTGTCTCCTAAGTCAATGGGAGAAGACGGACAGTTCAAGTATCGTCGTTTGCCGAAAGATTCTTATAAGCAGGGTATTATTACTGATGTTCGCCAGATGGGTGGTTATCCTAAATACAAAGGTACTCCTTATGTTGATACAGACAAAGATGGTATGCCGGACGAATGGGAAATTGCTAACGGATTAAATCCGAACGATCCGAGTGATGCCAATAAAGACTGTACTGGTGACGGATATACGAATATTGAAAAATATATCAACGGTATCAGCACAAAGCATAAAGTAGATTGGAGAGATATGAAGAACAACTACGATACATTGGCTGAAAAAGGAAAATTAATGTAATTATGAAAAAGATACTGATACTATCATTGCTTTTTATTTCCGGTTGGATGTCTGCGCAAGCAGTCGACTTAAATAAAGAGAACCGTGATCCTGAATATGTAAAGTCTATTGTCGGCCGATCACAAAAGATCGTTGATAAACTCGGACTTACAGATGCGAAAATAGCCGAAGATGTTCGCAATGTCATAGCCAATCGTTACTTCGAATTAAATGATATTTATGAGGTACGGGATGCGAAAGTCAAGAAAGTAAAAGAATCCGGGTTGACTGGTGAGGCTAAAAATGAAGCTTTGAAAGCTGCGGAAAATGAAAAAGATGCGGCGCTATATCGTTCACATTTCGCTTTTCCTGCCAATTTATCTCTCTTTCTTGATGAAAAGCAAATAGAAACTGTTAAAGATGGCATGACTTATGGAGTAGTAAAAGTGACTTATGACTCACATCTGGACATGATTCCTACTTTGAAAGAAGAAGAAAAAGCTCAAATCTATGCTTGGTTGATAGAGGCACGTGAATTTGCGTTGGATGCAGAAAATTCGAATAAGAAACACGCTGCTTTCGGAAAATACAAAGGACGTATCAACAACTATCTGGCTAAACGTGGATATGATCTGAAGAAAGAACGAGAGGAATGGTATAAACGTATAAAAGCCCGTGGAGGTTCTATATAATTAAAAAATAAGATACTATAAAAAGAAGTGAAATTCTTTCCCATTGTAAATGGTTAGTTTGTTTGATGGTGGAAAGGGTGGCTCGGAGAGTCGCCCTTTTATCGTATATAAATTTTGAATCTATTGATTCTTCTAGTATATTTGAGTACAAACGGCGCTTTCCATCGTCTCCTCTGTATAAAAGATACAAATATAGAATATAGAAATGAAAAAGTTAAGAAATACATTAGCCGCAATAAGTCTTTTGTTTCTGGCTTCTTGTGGGGGGAACAAAGACTACTACATGTTCACTTCGTTTCATGAACCGGCTGATGAGGGGTTGAGATACTTATATAGTGAGGACGGAATTCACTGGGACAGTATTCCGGGAGTTTGGCTAAAGCCGGAACTGGGACAGCACCAGCTCATGCGGGATCCCTCGATGGTACGTACTCCGGATGGAACCTACCATTTGGTCTGGACTACAAGTTGGAAAGGTGATTTAGGATTTGGCTACGCACATTCCAAAGATCTGATCCATTGGTCGGAACAACAGATGATTCCTGTAATGGCAGACGAACCGACTACTATTAATGTATGGGCTCCGGAAATTTTCTATGACGACGAGAACGATCAGTTTATGGTCGTATGGGCTTCCTGTGTTCCCGGGCGTTTCGAAAAGGGGATAGAAGAAGAGAATAATAATCATCGTTTATACTATATCACTACAAAAGATTTTAAAACCGTCTCGAAAGCAAAACTTTTGTATGATCCGGGATTCAGTACCATTGATGCCGTTATCGTGAAACGGGCAAAGAATGACTATGTAATGGTACTCAAGGATAACACCCGACCGGAACGTAATCTGAAAATCGCTTTTTCCGATTCTATGACCGGTCCTTATTCGCCCGCATCCCAACCTTTCACTGAATCCTTTGTAGAAGGACCGTCTGTAGAGAAAGTGGGAGACGATTATCTAATCTATTTTGATGTATATAAGAAAAAAATATATGGCGCTATGCGTACGAAGGATTTCCGGAACTTTACAGATGTAACAGAAGAGGTAAGCATCCCTGTAGGGCATAAGCATGGAACCATATTTACGGCTCCGGAATCAGTCGTAAAAACATTGCTGGAAGAAAAGAAATAAACCCAGAAACAATTTTAAATCAGAATAAATCATGAACAACTCTGCTAAAATTCTTTTTGTACTGGCTGCCGGTTGGTTGACTACTACAGCCTTTGCACAAGATAGAATTCATTATACAGGAAAAGAATTATCGAACCCTGCTTGTCACGACGGACAACTGTCTCCGGTAGTCGGAGTACATAACATTCAGTTGGTACGTGCCAATCGTGAACATCCCGATGCTTCGAACGGCAATGGATGGACGTATAATCATCAGCCGATGCTGGCTTATTGGAATGGACAGTTTTTCTATCAATACCTGGCAGATCCTTCTGACGAACACGTACCGCCTTCACAGACTTTTCTGATGACATCGAAGGATGGATATCGCTGGACAAATCCGGAAATTGTGTTTCCTCCTTATCAAGTTCCCGATGGATACACCAAAGAGTCTCGTCCGGGTGTGCAGGCCAAAGATCTGATTGCCATTATGCACCAGCGTGTCGGATTCTATGTTTCTAAATCCGGCAAGCTGATTACAATGGGAAATTATGGAGTTGCTTTGGATAAAAAAGATGATCCCAATGATGGAAACGGTATTGGCCGGGTGGTTCGTGAAATAAAGAAAGACGGTTCTTACGGACCGATCTATTTCATTTATTATAATCATGGATTTAATGAAAAGAATACTGATTATCCGTATTTTAAGAAAAGCAAGGATCGTGAGTTTGTGAAGGCTTGCCAGGAAATTCTTGACAATCCGCTGTATATGATGCAGTGGGTGGAAGAAGCCGACCGTGAAGATCCTATTCTCCCGCTGAAGAAAGGATACAAAGCATTCAATTGTTATACATTGCCGGATGGACGTATTGCCAGTCTTTGGAAACATGCGCTTACCTCTATCAGTGAGGATGGCGGACATACTTGGGCAGAGCCTGTGCTTCGTGCAAAAGGTTTCGTTAATAGCAACGCGAAAATTTGGGGACAGCGTTTAAGTGATGGTACATACGCTACTGTATATAATCCGTCGGAATTTCGTTGGCCGCTGGCTATATCTTTGAGTAAAGATGGATTGGAATATACAACATTGAATCTGGTGCATGGTGAAATCACTCCCATGCGTTATGGAGGAAATTATAAATCATACGGTCCTCAATATCCACGTGGTATTCAGGAAGGCAATGGGGTACCTGCCGATGGTGATTTGTGGGTTTCTTACAGTGTGAACAAGGAAGATATGTGGATTTCCCGTATTCCTGTCCCGGTGGAAATAAATGCTTCAGCACATGCGGATGATGATTTCTCTAAAAATAAATCAATTGCGGAACTGACTGACTGGAATATTTATTCTCCGGTTTGGGCTCCGGTTTCTCTGGAAGGTCAATGGCTGAAACTGCAAGATAAAGACCCGTTTGATTATGCCAAAGTGGAACGTAAAATTCCGGCTTCTAAAGAATTGAAAGTATCATTTGATTTGAAAGCCGGCCAGAATAATAAAGGCACACTCCAGATTGAATTTCTGGATGAGAATGGAATAGCCTGTTCTCGTATGGAACTTACTGATGATGGCATTTTCCGATTGAAAGGCGGCTCCCGGTTTGCAAATATGATGAAATATGAAGCAGGAAAGGTTTATCATGTAGAAGCAGTCCTTTCTACTGTTGATCGTAATATTCAAGTATATGTAGATGGTAAGAGAGTAGGGTTGCGTATGTTCTATGCGCCCGTGGCTGCTGTGGAGCGAATCGTATTCCGTACTGGCGTACCTCGTACATTCCCGACTGTAGATACTCCTGCCGACCAGACTTATGATTTGCCGAATGCAGGTGCACAAGATCCATTGGCTGAATATGGCATTGCCAATGTGAAAACATCTTCTACGGATAAAGATGCATCTTCTGCTTTTTTAAAGTATGCTGATTTCAGTCATTATGCAGACTATTTCAACGGTATGGAAGACGAAAATATTGTTCAGGCAATTCCCAATGCAAAGGCTTCGGAATGGATGGAGGAAAATATTCCTTTGTTCGAGTGTCCGCAACATAACTTTGAAGAAATGTATTATTATCGTTGGTGGTCAATCCGTAAGCATATCAAGGAGACTCCTGTTGGCTATGGCATGACCGAGTTTCTTGTTCAGCGTTCTTATTCAGATAAATATAATTTGATTGCTTGCGCAATTGGACATCACATTTATGAAAGCCGTTGGTTGCGTGATCCGAAATATTTGGATCAGATTATTCATACATGGTATCGTGGCAATGATGGCGGTCCAATGAAGAAAATGGATAAGTTCAGCTCATGGAATGCAGATGCTGTTTTGGCTCGTTACATGGTAGATGGTGATAAGGACTATCTGCTGGATATGAAGAAAGATCTGGAAACCGAATACCAGCGTTGGGAACGTACGAACCGTTTGAAGAACGGATTGTATTGGCAGGGTGACGTACAGGATGGTATGGAAGAATCAATCAGTGGCGGACGGAAGAAGAAATATGCCCGGCCGACAATCAATAGCTATATGTATGGCAATGCCAAAGCACTTTCATGTATAGGAATTCTTTCCGGTGATGAGGGGATGGCTATGAAATATGGCATGAGAGCGGATACTTTGAAAAATCTGGTAGAAAATGAATTGTGGAATACACGTCATCAGTTTTTTGAAACGATGCGTACGGACTCTTCTGCGAATGTGCGTGAAGCAATCGGATATATTCCCTGGTATTTCAACCTGCCGGATACCACCCAAAAGTATGAAATTGCCTGGAAAGAAATTATGGATGAAAAAGGCTTTTCTGCTCCTTATGGACTGACAACTGCAGAACGTCGTCATCCGGAATTCCGTACACGTGGAGTAGGCAAGTGTGAGTGGGACGGTGCTATCTGGCCGTTTGCTTCCGCACAGACATTGACAGCAATGGCTAACTTTATGAATAATTATCCGCAGACTGTATTGTCTGACAGTGTATATTTCCGTCAGATGGAATTGTATGTGGAATCACAGTACCATCGTGGTCGTCCCTATATTGGTGAATATTTAGATGAGGTGACCGGTTATTGGCTGAAAGGAGATCAGGAACGTAGCCGTTATTATAACCATTCTACTTTCAACGACCTGATAATTACAGGACTGATCGGACTTCGTCCGCGTTTGGATAATACGATTGAAGTGAACCCCTTAATTCCTGCCGACAAGTGGGATTGGTTCTGCCTGGATAATGTATTATATCATGGTCATAATCTGACGATTCTTTGGGATAAGAATGGTGATCGCTATCATTGCGGAAAAGGATTGCGCATTTTTGTAGATGGTAAGGAAGTAGGGCAGGCGAATACATTGACAAAAATCGTTTGTGAAAATGCACTTAAATGATAATTTTGCGGAGTGCCCTGAAAGGGCTTAATTCTATAGCGTAGGGCAACGCCCTACGAAAAAACGGTAATCTGAATTTGCGCCCTGAAAGGGCATAATTGTATACAGTTCCGCCCTTTCAGGGCACCCCAATAAATATATAATTGTAAGGCTTTCAGCCTAACTGCTAAATTCCCATTTATCGAACAAATAAAAGATACTTGAAAAATGAAATTCAAAAAGATTCTTCTTTCATTGCTAATTTGTTTGTCTTGTTTTGTACAGGCGAAGAATATAACCATCAGTCGTCTTACCTGTGAGATGCAGGAGGGACTGGTAGTGGTCGAAGGTTCACCCCGTTTGGGCTGGGTGATGGAATCGCCGGAAAATGGGACACGACAATCTGCCTATGAGATTGACATTCGGGAGACTTTTACAGGACGTTCCATTTGGAATAGTGGGAAGGTTTATTCTTCGCAGAGCCAGTTAGTTTCTACAAAGGGGGCAGATATACGTCCTGATAACTCATTTAATTATAGTTGGCGCGTTCGTGTTTGGGATGAAACAGATACGCCTTCCGAGTGGAGCAGTGAAGCGAAATTCCGGGCAGTACCCGAAAGGTTATCTTCGGGGCAGTGGATTGGAGCTATTACCCGACAAAATGCTCATTTACCGGAAGGGCGTAAGTTCCACGGTGGAGAGCTGAAGAAGCCGGAAGTGAAAGCAGCTTGGGAAGCAGTGGACACTTTGGCAAAGAAAAGTATTTGTTTGAGAAGAACATTCCAGGTAGGAGATGCGAAAGAAGGGGGTGCAAACCGTAAACCGGGCAAGAAAATAGTGGAGGCAACGGCATACGTTTGTGGTCTGGGATTCTATGAGTTTTCTTTGAATGGCAAAAAGGTGGGTAACAGTGAGTTTGCCCCATTGTGGAGTGATTATGATAAAACTGTTTACTATAACACATACGATGTGACGGAACAATTGCGGCGTGGTGAAAATGTCGTAGGAATCTTATTGGGGAATGGATTCTATAATGTGCAGGGGGGGCGTTATCGCAAATTACAGATCAGCTTTGGTCCTCCCACACTTTTATTTGAGCTGGTTATTAACTACGAAGATGGAACATGTACGACGGTTCATTCCGATAATAATTGGAAATATGATTTTAGTCCGGTAACCTTCAATTGCATATATGGAGGAGAAGATTATGATGCGCGTCGTGAACAGAAAGGATGGAATCAGATTGGCTTTGATGACAGTCATTGGCGTCCGGTAGTCATACAGGAAGCTCCTAAAGGAATACTTCGTCCACAGATGGCGGCTCCAGTGAAAATCATGGAACGGTATGATATTCAAAAGGTAACCAAACTAAATGCGGACCAAGTTGCATCAGCTTCTGTATCAACTAAGAGAACAGTCGATCTTTCTGCTTTTGTGTTGGATATGGGACAGAATTTGGCTGGCTTTCCGGAAATAACAGTACGTGGCAAACGTGGTCAGAAAGTAACTTTGATTGTAGCCGAAGCATTGACAGAGGAAGGTGCTTGCAATCAGCGTCAGACAGGGCGTCAACACTATTACGAATACACTCTGAAAGGGGAAGGCGATGAAACCTGGCACCCTCATTTCTCTTATTATGGTTTTAGATATATTCAGGTAGAGGGGGCTGTCTTAAAAGGACAGAAGAATCCGCAGAAATTGCCTGTATTAAAGAATATTCAATCCTGTTTCGTATATAATTCAGCCAGGAAAGTTTCCACTTTCGAATCATCCAACCGGATATTTAATGCTGCCCATCGATTGATCGAGAAAGCGGTTCGCAGCAATATGCAGTCTGTGTTTACGGATTGTCCGCATCGTGAGAAACTTGGGTGGCTGGAACAGGTACATCTGAATGGTCCGGGTTTGTTGTATAACTATGATTTGACAGCATACGCTCCGCAGATTATGCAGAATATGGCAGATGCACAACATTCCAACGGGGCCATGCCGACAACTGCTCCGGAATACGTGATTTTTGAAGGTCCGGGTATGGATGCTTTTGCCGAATCTCCGGAGTGGGGTGGTTCTTTGGTTATTTTCCCTTTTATGTACTATGAGACTTATGGAGACGATTCATTGATTAAGAAATATTATCCGAATATGCGTCGTTACGTGGATTATCTCAAGACTCGTGCAGATAAAGGTATTCTTTCTTTCGGATTGGGAGACTGGTATGATTACGGAGATTTTCGTGCGGGATTCTCACGGAATACGCCCGTTCCTTTGGTGGCTACTGCGCATTATTACATGACAGTCATGTATTTGGTACAAGCTGCGAAAATGGTAGGTAATGACTTTGACATTCATTATTACACTTCGTTGGCACAGGATATAATGGTTGCATTTAATAAATGTTTTCTTCATAAAGATACGGCACAATATGGTACAGGAAGCCAATGTAGTAATGCGCTTCCGCTGTTCCTCCAAATGACGCAGGATGCAGATGAACAAGGTAACTACCGACCGGATGCAGATTTGAATGAGAAAGTATTCGCGAATCTGATAAAAGATGTGGAAGCACATGGCAACCGTTTGACTACCGGTGATGTGGGAAACCGTTATCTGATTCAGACATTGGCGCGTAATGGGGAACATGAACTTATTTATAAAATGTTCAATCATGAAGAAGCTCCCGGATATGGTTTCCAGTTAAAATTCGGCGCTACAACTTTGACCGAGCAATGGGACCCCCGTCAAGGTTCTTCCTGGAATCACTTTATGATGGGACAGATTGATGAATGGTTCTTTAATTCACTGGTCGGTATTCGTCCTTCTACCACTCCAAAACAAGGTTATCAGAAGTTCATCATCGCTCCCCAACCTGTGGGAGATTTGAAATATGTCAAAGCGTCGTATGAAACTTTATACGGTACCATTAATGTGGACTGGACTTGTGAGAATGGGACTTTCACTTTAAACGTGTCTGTTCCGGTGAATACTACCGCTGTTGTTTATCTCCCGGGCGGAAAAGAACCGAAAGAAATACAGAGCGGAACATATCAATTGGTTTGTGCAAAATAAAAGAACCTTTTTGTATATATTTGTAGAATTAAAAAACAATGTATTCGTATAAAAAATCATGCAGCATCTTTATTTTAATCATGTAGCATGTTTGAAAAAAACATCTCAATGATTGTCTTCAAACATTGGGAAGAAAAAAAGATTCTATTAGCATGATTTTTTAGAAGGAAACGATGAAATATACTTTAATAATATCGATTATGAATTTACGAACAACTCTTTTTGTCTTTCTTTGCTTCTGTGCAACCACAGTTCTTCGTGCCGAGCGTGTAGATATGCTGAAGGCCGGTGCAAAAGCAAATGGCAAGACTCTTAATACAAAGCTAATCAATTCAACGATTGACCGTCTGAACCGTGGCGGCGGAGGTACTCTTTTCTTTCCTGCCGGAACTTACCTGACGGGGAGTATCCATCTGAAAAGTAATATTACACTGGAGTTGGAAGCCGGAGCTACCTTGCTCTTTTCCGATAACTTTGATGACTATCTTCCTTTTGTCGAGGTTCGTCATGAAGGAGTGATGATGAAAAGTTTCCAGCCTTTGATTTATGCGGTAGATGCCGAGAATATTACGATCAAAGGAGAAGGAACTTTGGACGGACAAGGAAAGAAATGGTGGATGGAGTTCTTTCGTGTCATGATTGATTTGAAAGACAATGGCATGCGTGATGTGAATAAATATCAGTCCATGTGGGATGCAGCAAATGATACGACAGCAATTTATGCTGAAACGAACAAGGATTATGTAAATACATTGCAACGTCGCTTTTTCCGTCCTCCGTTCATTCAGCCCGTTCGTTGTAAGAAAGTAAAGATTGAAGGAGTGAAAATCATAAATTCTCCCTTCTGGACGGTCAATCCGGAGTTTTGCGACAATGTAACTATAAAGGGGATCACCATAGATAATGCGCCCTCACCAAATACGGACGGAGTGAATCCGGAATCCTGCCGCAACGTACATATCAGCGACTGCCATATATCAGTAGGAGACGATTGCATCACAATCAAGTCGGGAAGAGATGCGCAGGCCCGTCGTTTGGGAGTACCTTGCGAGAATATCACTATCACCAACTGCACCATGCTTTCCGGTCACGGAGGCGTTGTTATCGGCAGCGAGATGAGTGGGAGTGTGCGTAAAGTTACTATTTCTAATTGCGTGTTTGACGGAACAGATCGTGGAATCCGTATTAAGTCGACCCGTGGAAGGGGAGGAGTCGTTGAAGATATTCGTGTCAGCAACGTCGTAATGAGCAACATTAAACAGGAAGCTGTCGTATTGAATTTGAAATACAGTAAAATGCCTGTCGAACCTAAGAGTGAACGCACTCCGATATTCCGTAACGTACATATCAGCGGAATGACTGTGACAAACGTAAAGACTCCGATCAAAATAGTGGGCTTGGAAGAAGCGCCGATATCTGACATCGTTTTGCGTGATATTCATATTCAGGGAGGGAAACAGAAATGTATCTTCGAAAATTGTGAACGTATCACGATGGATGACGTAATCGTCAATGGTGAAGTAATTAAAAGCACACAACAGATACTACAGATTAACACAGATTTTTAATTCGACTAAATTATAAGAATAATAAATCTGTGAAAATCTGTGTAATCTGTGGTGAAAAAACAACTTACATAAATTAAAAATAAATGAAACGAATCCTTTTTACTATGCTTCTTGCCGCATCTCTTTCGGCCGAAGCCCAGACGCAAACATACGAGACAGAATTTGCCCGTCCCTTGAATGAAGTACTGACGGATATACAGAACCGTTTCGGAGTCCGTTTGAAATATGACATTGATACGGTGGGAAAAGTGCTGCCTTATGCCGATTTCCGTATTCGTCCTTATTCCGTGGAAGAATCCTTGACGAATGTATTGGCACCTTTCGATTATAAATTTGTTAAGCAGAAAGGAAATATGTATAAGCTGAAAGCATACGAGTATCCACGTCGTACAGATGCAGACGGAGAGAAGATGCTGGCTTATCTGAATACACTCTATACAGACCGACAGTCTTTTCAACTTCGTGCCGATTCTCTGAAAAAAGAGGTACGTCAGCGTTTAGGTATCGATCCTTTGTTGGCTCAATGTGTCAAATCCAAACCTATTCTTTCAAAGATACGTAAGTTTGATGGCTATACCGTGCAGAATTTCGCGCTTGAAACACTTCCCGGGTTATACGTTTGCGGTTCTATCTATACGCCCCAATCGAAAGGAAAACATGCGTTGATAATCTGCCCTAACGGACATTTTGGTGGCGGACGTTATCGGGAAGACCAACAACAACGTATGGGAACTTTAGCACGTATGGGAGCTGTTTGTGTAGACTATGATTTGTTCGGATGGGGAGAGTCGGCTTTGCAAGTGGGCAGTGCGGCACACCGTAGTAGTGCGGCGCACACTATTCAGGCAATGAACGGCTTACTGATTCTTGACTACATGCTTGCTTCCCGTAAGGACATTGATACCAGCCGTATCGGTACGAATGGCGGTTCGGGTGGAGGTACCCATACTGTATTGTTGAGCGTATTAGATGATCGTTTCACCGCTTCAGCTCCGGTGGTGAGCCTGGCTTCTCACTTCGACGGTGGTTGTCCCTGCGAAAGCGGAATGCCTATTCAACTATCTGCAGGAGGAACCTGTAATGCGGAATTAGCCGCTACTTTTGCTCCTCGTCCACAACTGATCGTATCGGATGGCGGCGACTGGACGGCCAGTGTTCCTACTCTTGAATTTCCTTATCTGCAACGAATTTACGGATTCTACCAGGCAAAAGATAAAGTAACGAATGTACATCTTCCCAAAGAGAAACATGACTTTGGCCCGAATAAGCGGAATGCTGTTTATGACTTCTTCGCAGAAGTATTCAAATTGGATAAAAAGATGTTGGATGAAAGCAAGGTCACCATTGAACCGGAATCCGCTATGTATAGTTTTGGTGAAAAAGGAGCTTTGCTTCCTGAAGGCGCCATCCGTTCTTTTGACAAGGTAGCTGCTTATTTTGACAAGAAGGCTTATGCTAATTTAAAATCAGATGCTTCTCTCGAAAAGAAAGCCATTGACTGGGTAGCTTCTTTAGAGTTGAACGATGATAAAAAGGCAGGTTTTGCAGTAACTGCCATTTATAATCATCTTCGTAAAGTGCGTGACTGGCACAATGAGCACCCTTATACAACAATCCCCGAGGGTATCAATCCTCTGACAGGCAAACCGCTTTCCAAGCTCGACCGTGAAATGATTGCAGATTCCGCTATGCCGAAAGAAGTACATGAAAGGCTAATGAAAGATTTACGCAGAGTATTGACGGAAGAACAGATTGAACAAATCTTGGATAAATATACGGTAGGTAAAGTTGCTTTTACCTTGAAAGGTTATCAGGCCATTGTGCCCAATATGACAGAGGAGGAAACAGCTTTCGTTCTGGAACAGTTGAAATTGGCTCGCGAACAAGCTATTGACTACAAGAATATGAAGCAGATTTCCGCTATCTTTGAAATTTATAAAACCAAATGCGAACAGTATTTCAATGAGCATGGTCGCAACTGGCGTCAGATGTTCAAAGAGTATGTGAATAAGCGAAACGCAGAAAAAAAAGCTCAAGAAAAGAAATAAAATGAGGGTAAACCCTTAACCTCTATACATATCGGAGTATCATTCGGGATAATATAGAAGAATATAATAGAGCTATGCTTTGCAACTGACAAAGCATAGCTTTATCATATCTAAAGCATAGCTTTAGCTCTCAAAAAACACTGCTATAATTTATTTCTTCACGATTACTAAACATCTTTTTCGCAGAAAATGTGTTATTTTGTAGATGGCTAACAGAAATGTATATGATATGGATAAGCAAAAAGTAGCATTAGTCCTTTCCATGGGGGGAGCACGTGGAATAGCACATATAGGAGTAATTGAAGAATTACTTCGTCACAACTTTGAGATTACTTCCATTGCAGGAAGTTCTATGGGAGCAATGGTGGGAGCAATGTATGCTTCAGGAAAAATGGAAGAATGTAAAGAATGGCTGTATAGTTGGGATAAACGCAAAATGTGGGAATTGGCGGATCTTACCTTAAGCCGGGATGGATTAGTGAAAGGAGACCGTTTTATCAAAGAACTGAAACAAATCATTCCGGACATGAACATCGAAGACCTGCCTGTCCCTTATGTGGCGATGGCCACGGATATTGTCTGCGATCAGGAAGTCAGGTTTGACAGAGGGAGCTTACATGAAGCTATCCGTGCGTCTATTTCTATCCCTATGCTTTTCCGTCCATTAAGAAAAGACGGTATGGTATTGATTGATGGAGGTATTCTGAATCCTCTTCCATTGAGTCATGTGCAACGCACTGAAGGAGACATTCTGATAGCTGTCGATGTGAATGCCCCCATTGATACCGGAAAGAAAAAGAAAGTATCTCCTTATAATCTGTTGACAGAATCTTCCAGGATGATGATGCAGCAAATCACCCGTTATCAGATAGAACGTTGTCAGCCGGATATCTTAATTCAAATTTCCGGCGATACGTATGATATGTTGGAGTTCCATCATGCTGCTTCGATAGTGAAAACTGGAGTGGAAGTTGCTCGAAGAATATTAATGCAATAAATAGTATTCATTAAAGTGATAGATTTTTATTCAATATAAATCATCTTTTTTGTCATTCCCCCGTCAATAGTGATGTTTTCTCCATTGATGAAATCATTGTTTTCCTCGCAGAGAAACAGACACATGCGGGCAATATCTTCCGGTTTACCTACCCGCCGGGAAGGATGCTGTGAATGGTCTTCCGGTTGGAGTTGAGCATAATCATGAGTCTGTATCCATCCCGGAGCAATGGAATTTACGGTGATATTCCATTCAGATAAAGACAAAGCCAATGCATGAGTCAAAGAATAGATACCACCTTTCGATGCTGCATAACCTTCACTTCTCGGTTCACTCATCAGATAACGTGTAGAGCAGATATTTATAATTCGGCCGTATGGGTTGGGAGAGGGCTGCTTTTTACGATGGATGGCAAGCAGTCGGGAAGTGATGAATACAGGACGCAGGTTAATAGAAAGAATTTTGTCGAAATCTTCTACACTTGTTTCTGTGATAGAAGAAAATTTGCTGATACCGACGTTGTTGACAATAATATCAATATCGTTCCATTCGGCAAGAATGGTTTGCATACAACTTTCAAGCGCGTTTTTATCACTTACGTCGACTTTATGGAATGTAGCCCCGGTTGCCTTCGCAGTCTCCTGTCCCGATGTTTCGTTTATATCACAAAAGGCAACTTGATTTCCAGCTAAGCAAAAAGCTTCTACTATTGCTTTGCCTATTCCTTCCGCTCCGCCTGTTATAAATACTCTTCTTTTTGAGTCCTCCGGTTTTGAAACCGTTGAAGTGTGAGACTTCGATTCAGCCGGACGTACTGCTGTTAGTTTCTTCTTACCATATTTTTGTGCTTGTTTCCAAGCAGCTTTTCGGGCTTCATATTGTTCCTGTTGTCTTTCTATGTAATTATCTGCCATCGTTATTTTTTATTTATTGGCAAATGTAAAGTATAAAATGGATAAATACAAGAATCGACCGCTCTTTTGCGGGCAAAGGAGCGGTCGATTTCATTCGGATGATCGTTCAAAATTTAAAACTTCGTCGGATCTATCTCTGCATATTTAATTCGTTGACGGCGCCATGTGTAAATGGCATGCAGCTTCCCGTCTTTCCCCTGAATAATGCTAGGGTAAGAGTATTGGCTGATCGGACTATCTTCTAATGTAAGAACAGGCTGCCAATTGATACCATCTTCTGAAACGGCCACACAGAGCGGAGTACGCGGACCTTTCGGAGTTCCGGGCAATGTAGAGAAATTATTGTAGATAAGGATATGTCTACCGTCTTTCATTGTCACGGCATCCGTACCGGAATTATTATTCGGGACATTCAGCAGCGTTACTTTACTCCATGTGTTACCATTATCACTGCTCCACGCAGTTGCTACCTGTGCGTTACGTGTACGGCAGAGTATCTGTAATCTTCCATCCTTATGCTTCAAAAGACTGGGTTGTATTGCATAAACAGGTTTGGCTCCTTCTCCTTTGATCGCTTCTCCGCCTTCCTGGTCATCCACATTCACACCTCCCTTTTTACGATTTTGGGTGGGGACAGATAACTCGGCATCCAGTGGTCCGACCATCTTCCAGGTCTTGCCTTTATCATCGGAAATCTCGAAATGGACACGCCATCCGTTACTTCCTTCCGTACTGGAAGGACAGATGATACGCCCATTGATATATTCCGGTTTATTCTTAATAGGTCCAAGAAAACCTTTTGGAAGCGCTTCGCGTTTGCTCCAGGTTTTTCCTCCGTCGCGTGAACGGACAAGCCATCCTGTCCAGTCGCTCACTTTCAAACCTATTTTATAAAACAGAATCAGGTCACCTCCGGGAATCTGGAAAAGAACCGGGTTCCAGCAAGCTTTTCTGCGGGCAATAAGTGTTCCTTTTGCATCTTTCACCGGGGTACAGGTTGAATCGATTCCGGCTAATACTGCTTGTGAGTCTTTGAGTGAAAACACACCATCGGCAGCAAGTTTGGGGGTGGTCCATTCTTTAGAGCCTTTAGGTTTACGACATACCCAGATGCAACAATCCGGATTGCGCTCTTTGGTTCCTCCGAAGAAAGAGGCTACAAGATCACCATTTTTCAGTTCTACTATCGTAGCTCCGTGACATTCGGGGAAAGAAGCGTTTTCGTATAGGAACTCATCACTTAGAATAGCCGCATTCCGGGTGGGAATGTCTACACTGAAATGATATTTTCCTGATCCGATTTTTTCTTTCCGTCCATCCGGAAGATGTACTTCCCCCGTCGTATTGGCGGGAAGTTCAATATCCCATTCCAAATGTGTGGGAGTCTTTGTCCATCGGCTGGTTATTTTTCCGTAGATACTCATGTACGATGCATCCACGTTACTCAATTCCTGAATTTCAAAAGCCGGCTGGAAGACGATATGCTTGTAACCGGATTTCCAGCGGTCCGCACGAATACCTGCCAAGTTATTGAAGCACCACGGTAATAAATCACCTAAAAGCATCACGTGATTACCGCTATTCATTTCAGGATTTGCCGTATCACCGTTCCATAACTCCCAAATAGTGGTAGCACCTTTTTCAACCATATATCCCCAGGAAGGATATGTTTTATTGGTAGCCAGTAGATAAGCAACATTGGCATGCCCGCGACGGCTCAATTCACGCAATAACCATTGTACACCGATCACTCCGGTACTTATATGTCCCTTGTTGGTTGTAATAATGGAAGTTACGGCATTTTTAGCTACTTCATTGATGTAGTTCTTTGGCACTAGACCAAAAGCAAGTGGCAAGATATTGGCAGTAACTGTGTTGTTACCGTAGAAAATACTGTCCGGATATAAGGTATGTCCCGGTACGGGAGAAGTACCTTCTTTTATGTGTAGAAAACGGGCATTGAATGCGTCTTTCATGCGATGTTCCAAATCTTCCCATTCTTCTGCGTCAGCTTTCAGCCCTTGCAGGCTTGCAAAGCGGTGCATCAGTTGTAATACTTTCAGATAATAAGCGGTTGCGATCAGAGCTCCGTCAGTCTTACGGGAAGGGTCCTTGCTATGAATTAACTCCAGTGATTCGGGCGGAACGCACCAGTCACCATATTTATCTTTGGTGATGATAAAATCTTCTGTCATGTAGTATTCCCGGATATGAGATACCCACTTCTTGATAGCCGGATAATTCTCTTCGATCGGACGTTTATCTCCAAAGTTTGTGAAAAGCATGTCGCAGGCCATTGGTAAAGCGGCAGGCCAGGTCACATTGTCCGAGTAGTAGTTCCAGTATGCCGGGGCTACATCAGGAATACAGCCGTCTTCCCGTTGTGCTTCGCGGATGTCACGCGTCCATTTGGTATACATGGCGTAATTATCGAAAAGCATGCTTTCTCCCCAACAGCCCATAGTACGGTCACCCAACCATGGTTGGCGTTCATTCCGTTGCGGACAGTCAACCGGCATCCCTTTATAGTTGCTCCGGATTCCCCAAAATGCATTGCGGATAATCTTATTCAGAGTTTCGTCAGAACAGTTGAAAGTACCGATATGCTCCATTTCATCTTCTACTACTTCGGCAACGAAATCTTCTGCCTTCGCATTCGGATAATCGTTGACTTCTACATAACGGAACCCATGATAAATAAAACGAGGTGCCCAGGTAGCATCTTTTGTTTCGCGTCCGCTGACAACATATACATCTGTAGAACGGGCATCCCTGAAGTTTCTAGTATAAAGTTCGCCATTGTCTTGCAGACTTTCTGCAAAACGGAGACGGATGCTATCGCCAGCCTGTCCTTTTATCCGGAAACGTACCCAGCCCGCCATATTCTGACCGATATCCAGGATATATTTGTTACCAAGCTTTTTTATAGAAACGGGCTTCAGGGTTTCTGTAACTTTCATGCCCGGCATCATTTGTGCACGCAATGTTCCTGAAGGAATACTGACACGTTGGGCCGGCATCCAGTTTTTGTCATCATATCCGGTTTGAGTCCAGGCTCCTAGCTCTTTACGAGCATCATATTCTTCGCCATCATATTCATTATTGCTACGGATAGGACCTTCAGTAGTCAATTTCCATGAAGTGTTTGTAGCAATCGTTTCTTTGCTGCCGTCTGCATATTCCACAATCAGATTCAACCGGAGTTTAGGATAACCGAAAGTCGGTATCTTATACGGTTTATAGTTCTGACGCATCGTATAGAAGCGACCATTTCCAAGAGTTACTCCAATAGCATTTTCTGTTTGAAGCAGTGAAGTAACATCGTATGTGTTGTACAGAATTGTTTTCTGGTAGTCGGTAGGAGCAGGTGCCAGTACTTGATTGCCGATGCGTTGTCCGTTGATAAACAACTCGTACAATCCCATTCCGGCGATATGTACTGTGGCACGTTTCACACTTTTCTTTACTGCAAACTCTTTACGGAGATAACGGGCTGCCAAACGGCTCCATTGTGTTTCGCTGTCTCCGGGAGCGGCCCTGTCCAAGCCGATCCATTGCCCTTGCCAGTCCGCTTCATTAAATAGTCCGGTGGTCCAGAAAGCCGGAGCACTCCAATTTGTTGCACCTTTGTTGGTGTCTATTTTCACTTTCCAATAGTAGGAGGCATTACATTTTAATGTTTTTCCCTGATAAGTGATCCATTGGGAAGCGTCAGATTCAATCTTTCCTGAATCCCAAATATCTCCTTTTCCTTGTTCCAATAGCTCCGGGGAAGATGCGACAAGAATGTGATACGCAGTTTGTATCACATTCTGTTCATCCGATTCGATGCGCCAACTCAATCGGGGTTGGCGCACATCGATACCTGCCGGATTTTTCAACTGCTCCGTTCGCAGGTCAGTGATACCTATGGCTGCGTATAGTGAACCTGCAAAGAGCAGAAGAAAGAAAAATGATACTATTCTTTTATTCATAAGTATGTTCTCATAATTCGTTTATATAATAAATTTAGGCACGGATTGCACGGATTAATGCTGTTGTTTTACTTATCTGTCATTCTGAAAACCGTAAAATCCGTGTAATCTGTGCCTAATAATACAAAATTATTTAGCCCATTTTTGTTGTGCATTTGGTAATTCTGTCCAGGCCTTCTCCACATAGTTCTTACTACTATCCACTACAATCAGAATATGATCGTTTCCACTGCAATAACCACTGTCGTGCTGGAATTTGTGCACTCCGTTATCAAATTCTCCGATGTATTCCAGTTTACCATCTTTCGTGGTGTACCACCAAGCATTCTTTTTCGCGCCGCTAATCTTGCTGAAATCAACTTCTATCGGACGTCCGGTATAGTTGTATACCATCAGATAATCATTTCCACGTGTAGCGATAGCGCGGTCATAACGTTCTCCATTCTGTCCTGTGATGATAGACTGATCGGGTATGCGTTCAAAGAACGGGAAAGTCAACATCAGGTTTTTCAGATACTTCATCTGATTGTAGCCCGGATCATTCAACGCATCATACCAAGGTTTCTTTGCACCGTAAGCACCACCTACACCCGGTTTGATAAATTGCATGATGGAATTATGACCGTAAGTATGTCCGAAAGAACCTGCAAATACAGACCAATAAGCATAACGACGTACGTCATAATCCTTCCACAACAGTTCGTTTTCATCGTGCAGACCATGAGGTATTTCTTCATAGATCGGTTCACCGTCAATCACAGGCTTCATGGGTTTCATGGCCAGGCTGCGTTCTACAAAACGCCAGTTATCCTCTTCCGTATTTTCTTCGATAGGGTAGTCACCATCTCCGAAACGTTGTCCGTAGCGACGATGTCCGCTTTGAAACATGTTGAAATCCAACCAGGGAGCGTTATTGAACCAAGTTGCGGAAGTTGTTCTTCCACGTGGATGGAATGTCATCAGGTGGTTTTTGTCGATAGCTTTGATAGAGGTTGCCAAAGCTTCCCATTCAGCAGTTTTCACGTCGCCACGGATATCTCCACCAATAAACCAGATAATATTCGGTTCGTCCTTATAACGCTCTGCCAAAAACTTGCCGTATGCTTTTGCCTGTTCTACAGTCATCTCGCCCCGGTTCACCGGGCTTCCCCAAATGCAGACCATGCCGATATACTGACCTTTCTTGGCTGCTGTACGGATAATGTAATCCATGTGATCCCAATAACCATATACGCCTTTTTGATTGATGTTTTTGAAGTTGTATCCGTCAATCATCGAATATTGTCCGTAGATATTCATAGACGGAACATTATTCAACGTTTGAACCTGAATCACGTTGTATCCGCGACGTTTGCATTGTTCCAGGTAATATTCGGCTTCATCCCGGTTCAAGCGTTCGGGCAATAGCCAACCGGTTTCTCCTAACCAAAAGAAAGGAGCACCGTTTTCGTGTTTCAGGTAACGTCCCTCTTCGGAAACTATGAGTTTGCCGTTGTCCCAGGGGATATACGTCTTTTGTGTTTTCTTCTGTGCTGCAGCCGAAGTTGCCATTGTCAATAGCAGCAACAAAAGAGGAAGAATCTTGAATTTTCTCATTGTATTTTATCGTTTTTAGTTTATTTTTTAGTCATTTTCTCATACTCAATAGCAGCCAAGATGAATGAACCTATCGATTTCGGATCATTTTCTATGATCGGTTCACTGATATAATACTCAAATGAGCCGTCACGATATCTTTTTGAATCTCCGCCCAATCCTGCAACAGCACAGCAATTGGTAATTGTATAGCTGCCATCCTCTTCCAAACGGGTAAATGTCTTTACCATTCCGTCAAAGGCTTTTTGTGTCGGTTCGATATATTCGTTGCCAATATATCCTTTATTGATAGCTTTGGCAAGCGTATAGATAAACAGGGCAGTGGCAGATGATTCCAAATAATTACCTTCACGTGCTCCCTGATCGGTTACCTGATACCAGGTTCCGGATGAAGGATCTTGGTATTTCACAATCGCTTTTGCCAATCCCTGCAGAATTTGTATAATGCTGTCGCGTCCGGCTGTTTCCTGTGGCAGGAAGTCCAGTACATCTACAATAGCAGCTCCATACCATCCGATACTGCGACTCCAAAAATTAGGAGAGCAACCTGTTTCAGGATTTGACCATTTCTGTTCGCGACTTTCATCCCATCCGTGATAAAAAAGCCCTGTTGCAGGATCATAAGTCTTGCTATTTATCAAAAGAATCTGTTTTGTTGCTTCGTCAAATAAAGCGGGCTCATTAAAAGTAGCACCATATTGAACCAGATAAGGAGAAGCCATAAAAATTCCGTCCAGCCACATTTGATGAGGATATCTCAATTTATGCCAGAATCCTCCCTCACTGGTACGGGGTTGCTCTGCCATTTGCTTACGCAAAGTATCCATGGCTATTTTGTAGCGTTCGTCTCCAGTCTGTGCGTAAAGATCGAAAAGAATCTTTCCACCGTTGACATTATCAATATTGAATGAAAGATATTTCATGGTTTTGATATGTCCGTCAGCATCGATCAGACTATCTGCATATATCTTGGCATACTCATAATATACGCTGTCCCCGGTATGTTTCCATTCTTCCAACATGGATTTCACTACTAATCCGTGGGTATATCCCCAGCGTGGTTTTTTAGCTTTTTCAATCATCCAGGGTTCGGGGAAACGTTTCATTTCGGAGCGTGCCATGCGTTCACTCCATTTTTCCGTTTCTGTTTTTTGAGGTGCTGCGCAAGCTAGGAAACAAGCAGTTCCACAGGCGACAATCAGTTTCAATAAGTTTTTGTTCATATCGGTCGAGTTATTATTTTCCAATCAATACATATTCTTTTCCTGCTTTGGTAGGTAGGTCATAGAGGTATGTCTCTGCAATTTCCACTTTGTTCAAGTTGGCCTTTTCGTTAATCAATGGCTCCGGAATGGTGGGGACTGCATAAAGAGGGTTCGGATTTTCACCTTTGGCACGCTTCAAGCCATTCCCGGTTAATGGATTGAGCGAACGTAGACGACAATTTCCTCCCTTATGAGATTTGACAACCAGCCGGCTGACTCTCCCGTTTTTCCAACTCAAATCAAGTTCGAAACCTCCACGGGCAATAATTCCTTTGATAGAACCTTCTGTCCAAACGGTAGGCAGCGCAGGAAGCAAATATATAAAACCATCGTAACTTTGCATCAACATCTCTGCAATACCCGCGGCACAACCAAAGTTTCCATCAATCTGAAATGGTGGGTGCGCATCGAACAGGTTAGGGTAGGTGCCTCCTTTTTTCTTTTCATTGCGTACGAGAGTCAGCTGGTCAGTTATCAGCTTGTAGGCGTGGTCGCCATCAAGCAGGCGTGCCCAAAGGCAAACTTTCCATCCCATGCTCCACCCGGTCGACGGGTCGCCACGATGAATCAGAGAAGTACGTGCTGCATCAAATAGTTCAGGAGTACGGTAAGGGGAAATCTGATTGCTGGGGAAGAGTCCGTACAAATGAGAAATGTGACGGTGTACGTCCTTCGGATCATCCCAGTCGAACATCCACTCTTGTAATTGCCCCCAATGTCCCACCTGCATGGGAGCCATTTCTTTGAGACGTTGTGTCAGATGAGAGGCAAACTCCTGATCTGTATCCAGTATTTGAGAAGCAGATATAATTGCTGTCCAAAGATCGAAAATCAATTGGTTGTCCATGGTGCATCCGGCAGCTGTAGTAGCTTTCCCGTTACTTCCCGAATGTACATTCTCCGGTGAATTACTGGGGCAGACTACCAGCCAGTTGTGTACGGGTTCTTTCACCATAATTTCATCAAAGAAACGTCCGGACTCTTTCAGTATCGGATAGACAGAACGCAGGAATTCCACATCTCCGGTGTATAGATAACGCTCCCAAAGATGTCGGCAAAGCCATGCGCCACCACTGGGCCACATACCCGAAGGAGCTTTGTCAACTGCTCCTGTAATACGCCATATATCCGTGTTATGATGCAACACCCATCCGTTGGCTCCATACATAATCTTAGCCGTCTCTTTACCTGTGTCACTCACTTCTTTTATCAGACGGAATAACGGTTCATTCAGTTCACTTAGATTCGTTACTTCCGAAGGCCAGTAATTCATTTCCAAATTGATGTTACAAGTATATTTGCTATCCCAGGAAGGGAATAATTTGTCATTCCAAATTCCTTGTAAATTGGCGGGTTGTCCTCCCGGTTGGGAAGAACAGATCAACAAATAACGTCCGAATTGAAAATAGGTGGCAACCAGATGTGTGTCATTGGTGTTTTTGAAATTCTCCACACGCTTATCGGTGGTTACATTCGCATATTGGTCTCGTCCCAAATCAAGAGAAACGCGTGTCAGATATTGTCGGTAAAAATCAACATGATTCTTCTTCGATTCAATGAACGGATGAACCATTGCTTTCGCCAAATAATTCTTTGCCCGCTCTGTCTGATTACCGGTGATGTCTTGATAGTTGTTGAAATTAGTTGCAATGGATACATAGATAACCGCTTCGTCGGCTTTCTCAACAGAAAGTATTCCATCGGCACAAGCTATTTTCCCACCTTTATTTTTAGCAGTCAATCTGCCTTGAAATTCTACTTTTCCTTTCAATCCTTCATGCAAGGAAGAGACTCCCGAGAGTGTCACACAGTTTCCCTCTTCAGAAGCGATCATAACATCCTGGTGAGGGGAAGTGAGTTGTGCATTGAAAGTAATTTGTCCGGGACGATTGGCGGTCAGTCGTACCATTACTACCTGATCGGTAAATGAAGTAATCGTTTCGCGTTGATACTGCACTCCGTCTACTTCATAACGTACGATTGCACGTGCGGAATCCAGACTTAATTCCCTGTAATAATTGGAATAACGTGTATGACCTGGAAAAGCGATTCGCAGGTCACCAAAACTTTGGTATGGCATTCCTGAATTAGTCTTTGCCATCACCTTCTCTGTGGCCAGTGTCTGTGCTTCAAGATATTTTCCGGCAAAGACCAGCTCACGCACTTTCGGAATATATTCCAGTGCATCCGGATTGGCGTTATTATTGGGACGTCCCGCCCAAATGCTTTCTTCGTTTAGTTGTATTTGTTCTGTGCCTGGTGTTCCATATACCATGGCCCCCAAACGACCATTCCCAAGGGGTAATGCCTCGGTCCATACCTGTGCGGGACAGTCGTACCATAGCTTGTATTCGGGTACAGAAGACTTCTGTTCCTGCGCCTGAATACAACCAACAGACATCGTGACGAACAGATATCCGATTAATCTCTTTTTATTCATTTCCTTCCAATTGCTTTTATACTTTTATAAAAGGACGATTGAAAGGGATTTTTGTACCCACTATGCAGGCAGTAAGAAAGGGAGAAGACTAAAAATAAGTTAGCAAACTTAAATGCAGTTCTAAAGCCATTAAAATAGATGAATTTCGACAAACAAACAGATATACTGATTGTTGTCACATTGAATCATTCGTTTTTTTATTCACCTAAAAAATACAGATTATGGCAAAGAATTCTCCCGATGAAGGAAAAAACATCAAAATGGTAGAAAAGCAGGCGGTTGAAGCCTCTATGATTAACCTCAAAGAGTACCGGGCAAAAAGGCAATTCGGTAAAACACCGGAACCGATGGCGGATACGGTGGAAACTCCCAATCGAATGCCTGTTTTTGTTGTTCAGAAGCATGATGCCAGTCATTTTCATTTCGATTTTCGTTTGGAAGTGGATGGAGTATTAAAAAGTTGGGTGGTGCCTAAAGGACCTTCCATGAATCCAAAAGATAAGAGGTTGGCCATAGAAGTAGAAGACCACCCCTTGAGTTATGCGCACTTTGAAGGAGTTATACCGGAAGGTAACTATGGAGCAGGTACGGTGGAAATATGGGATAGTGGAACCTATGCTTACGTTGGTAATAATCGTAACATTTCCGCTGCTATTAAAAATGGAATACTTGAATTCAAGTTACACGGGCATAAACTCAAAGGGCTATTTGTCCTTATACATACCAATATGGATGATCAGGATAAAGACTGGTTGTTGATAAAGAAAGACGATGTATTTGCGGCCACTCACGTTTACGATGCAAAGATTATTCCGTCTTATGATGAGGTATTCCTGTAAACTATGATCTGACAGTACTTATCAGAAGTCTATTATTTTCAAATTATATACGCGGCTTGATAATTCTACTTATTTCATTATTTTAATGATTAAGTGGAACTATATGTTCGTGTGGTTGTATTGTTTTGTGATAAAATATTTTACAATTACTATGTTTTACCAAATGAAATGATGATTTTAGAATCTATCCCTTGAGATTTCGGTAACAAACGATATTGTTACCACTTTTGATAGAAAATACCCATTGTTTTTGTTAGAATCCACCTCATATGTGGATGTTGAAAAGTTTATACTTGTGCCGGATTTAGACACGTTAAAAGGTCATCAAACGTGTTTTGCTGAAAATGTAAGTATTAATCAAATCCTATATAAGTATGAATGATTGTTACCTGAGTTTATTATTAAACTTTCGCGCTTTACTTTCTATAGATAGTGGAGCCAATTTAGTAAACAGTAAACAAGCTATTGGCGTAATTTTGCCTGATTTGTCATTGCTTGGTTATGCAGTTCCTGTAGAGAGTTTCGGCATTGGGCTATTTATTGTTTTGTTTGCGTATCTTGCGGTAGAGTATAATGTTCAGTTGTTGTCACATGAAAAACTTAAGATAGCTATGAACATGCTCCATACTACGTATACCCCGTTGATATTGTTACGAAATCAATTGGAAGAACTTAAAACCGGTAATCTTCCCGAATCGCTTTCCCAACAAGTAGAAGAGGCATTGGGATATACCGAATACATCATATATTGCAATCAGAATATTGTAACCCTCAATAAGGTAAACAAAAAAATACTTCCTAAGACATCAACGGCAAATTTGGAACTCTCTTCTTATATTACTTCTATTGTCAATCAATGTCGACCTTATGCTGATTCGCGCCGTATACAACTGACTGTCAGCGAATGTTCGGATTGCGTCAGTTGCAGAATCAATGAAAACATTATGACGGCAGCGCTTCAGCATCTTATAAGCAAACTAATTTTGGGTTCCGATTTAGGTTGTTGCATATCAATCAATATAACACATACAACAGATTCCTGGCAGTTGCAGATTACTAATTGTGAGATAGCAGACAAAAGAGTAGGGAAAATGTTTCCTTTTATTCCGGTCATATTTCCTATATATGGGTATAGTGATTTGTGGACTGTAAGAAAAATCATTCGCCTGCATGGTGGAAAAATAAACGGATATAGACATGGCAAATCATTTGCTTTCCAAATTGTCATTCCAACAGATTGTCATTGCCGGAATCAGGAATGTTCGGTTATCAAACATTCTTCAACAAATACGAAGAATAAGGCTAAAAAATCTTCTGAAAGTGATAAAGATGATACCCCGAATGCTAAAACAAAAGATACATCCCATATCTTATTGGTAATGGCGGACGGGGCATTCAGGAATTATTTAAGGAAAGCTTTATCGCGGTATTTTCAGATTTCAGTTTTGAAAGATCCTGATTTGCTGAAGGATACAGTAGTCCGCCAAAATCCTGATGCTATCATTATTGACGATAATGTAAACGGAACAAATGGAGATGCACTTAGTTTCCGGATCAAAACAGATAAAATGATAGGGTATATACCGGTTGTCCTTTTGATAAGGGCCTTTGATAACGAAAGTTATTTGTCCCATTTAGGAAGTGGGGCGGATCGTCTGGAATTACGAACAGAAAGCATTTGCAGGCTAAGGGCAAACATACGTATGCTTGTAGAAAACCGCATGGTTTTGCGTGAACGGGTCAAATTGTTTTTGTCAGATGCTGTTTTTCCAATGGTCCCCACCAAAGAAGAAATGGAAACAGAAAATACGGATCAGATATTTATGGATAAAGTCAATAAAATCCTGGAAAAGAACCTCTCTACTGATAAATATACAATAGATAAATTAAGTATTGATATAGGAATGAGCCGTACTGCTTTTTAAGCAGGATACGAGAGATAACCGGGAATCCTCCGGAAAATTATATCTATTCGTTCAAAATGGACAGGGCACTTAAACTGCTAGCCTCCCAACAGTACACTGTTTCGGAAATTGCAGGAATGCTGGGATATTGTGATGCTAAATATTTTGGAAAGAAGTTCAAAGACTTCTATCATGTATGTCCTACGGATTACATTAAAAGTATTATAGGGTAAAAGAATATATAGTACATATTTTCAGTTTAAATGATATAAACTAAAATATGTACTATGTTCATTTTCTATCATCTTGCTTCACTATCACCTCTAAAACAGATAAAGTCTTTTTTATCAAATATTTTAAAGGTATTCTAGATTTTGGATGTTATTCATTTAGAAGATTTATTATCTTCTCCTTTTACTTCTAGAAGTTTTTTCGTTAATTTGTATCGCATAACAAGAATAATAGAACAAACGTATAAGTAATAAAGAAAAGCTATGGAGCAACAAAGTTTTTGCAATATCAGTTTATCTGATCCCTTTTTTAATTCTTTAAAGGAAGATTATCCCGAATTTTCTAAGTGGTATAATAAGAAAAAGAAAGATAATGCAAAGGCTTTTATTCAAAAGAATAATGAAGGGATGTTGCAAGCTTTTCTATATTTAAAACAGGAATTAGAAGATATAACAGATGTATGTCCGCCAATGCCTGCAGCTAATAGACTAAAAGTTGGAACTTTTAAAATAGAAGCTCATAATACTAAGTTGGGAGAACAATTTGTAAAAAAAATAGTGGTAGCTGCTCTTCATATTGATGCGGATGAAATATATGTGACGATATACAGGAAACATGAAGGGCTTATAAGGTTGTTAAAGAGATATGGATTCCTTGTATATGGAACTAAAGGTCATGAGGATGAACCGGAGTTTGTATTTGTAAAGTCTATGAAAGTATATTCAGGAGATTTGTTGTATGATTATCCTTATATTCATACTTCAAAAGTACGAAAGTTTATTCTATCAATAAAACCTGAATATCATACTCCGCTCTTTCCTGATTCAATTTTAGATAATGAGGAACGTGATAAATCTTTTCTTGTGCGAGACATTGCTTACACAAATAGCATACATAAGATTTATTTGTGTAAAATGAGGAATATTGATCAATTGTCAAGAGGAGATATTCTTTTAATCTATCGAATGAAAGACGAAAAAGGGGCTGCATATTATCGTAGTGTTGTGTCTTCTATCTGTATTGTAGAAGAAATAAAAAAGGCTTCTGATTTTAAATCTACAGAGGAATTTATCAAATATGCAAACGCTTATAGTATATTTAATGAAAATGAGCTACGGAAATGGTATACAGAATATGGGATGACTCTTATAAAAATGACTTATAATATTGCATTTGATAGAAGAGTTACCCGTGGTGAACTTATTGAACAGGTCGGCCTTTCGGCTGGTGACTATTGGGGATTTATGCAAATAAATGATGAACAATTTAAGAATATAATATCAAGAGGAAAAATAAATGAAAGTCTTATTATCGATTAAACCTGAATTTGTACAGGAAATTTTTACAGGAAAGAAAAAATATGAATATAGAAAAGTTATTTTCACAAGGAGTGTAGATAAAGTAGTGGTCTATTCAACAAAGCCTGTTGGGATGATTGTTGGGGAATTTACAGTAGAGAATATTCTAAATGATACCCCTAGTACACTATGGGACCAGACTCATAAGGATTCAGGTATCACTAAGGATTTTTTTGACCAATACTTTGAAGGTCGTACACATGGGTATGCCTTGAAAATCAGTTCTCCACGTCTTTATGAAGAACCAATTAATCCATTCGAATTATTTAAGGCTTTTGCTGCTCCCCAATCGTTTAAGTATATTGATCCAAATGAGTCTGCTCTCCTATTTTCGAACTACTAAATTTAACCAGGATTGTCTTTTTAGATAATCCTGGTTTGCCTATTCTGTTATTTTATTTTAATACTCCCATCAATATCCCTTGGACGTTTACTTTTTAATAAGTAGCAGTATGAGTTATCTTCAGGAATTGCTATATAATGAGAAGTGTTTTTATCAAGTAACGCTGGGTCTTTTATCAGTTGTATTTTCCAATTTGGCATATTATGGGGTGGAACAAAATTTTCAATAATATCTCTTAGAGAATTATCTATTAGTTTTAATACCAATTCTTTGAAGTATAGTTTACAATCGCTATAAATATAATATTCAAGCTCCCTAAATTTATCAATTAAACATCTCTTATTTGCATTGCTAACGTACCAAAAAGACCACCAATATTCATAGTACTCATATTTTCCATTAACCCCTATTGTTAATAATGCTCTTCTTATGTCATTAGAAATGTCAGTTTCTTTAGAGAAATATCTATTTATGACATTAGAAGGGATATTTTCCGACATTCTACGTTTTCATTTACAGACTTGCACTTCAGGTCTGACTTCGTTCTAACGACAAGGAAAGATCCTGTAAGATTAATCCAATAAAGTTCCTTGCATGAGTCATACGCTCTATATGTATGCATTCGGCTCATGATTAATCTCGATTTTGATTGGCAGATACAAGCGTAGTTTTGGCTATGAGTTCACGCCCCAACCCCAAAATGATAACGCTTTCTTTGATGTGTTTCCAAAGCTAAAATCAAGTAACGGAGACTTTCACGATTATTGAGTTGACCGAACATTTTTGCAAATAACAGGTTCCAGCAAATATATCTATAATGTCACGCAAACATTCTACATATTGGGGATCAAAGATAGTACCATATTCATCTCGTGTAGGTATACCCAACATCTGCAATGTTCGATAATTTTTATTAGAATTGAGTATACCGTCAAAATCGAGAAAAAGATATTTATTTTTCATTAGATAACGATGTTTCTACAAATGATACTATTTGTTCTATCTTCTCAAGTGGATTTTGGCTTGTCAATTTTGCAAATGAAAGATGCATTCTATTTTCGTATTTTTGTATATCATATGCTCGCTGGAATCCAAACGAATTTTCCATTTTGTTGAAAAAAGATTTCATGCTTTCTTTACTCATGCCTTTGGTCCCACAGTTAACAAATAGATGTACGGCTTCATTTTTGTTACTATTAATAACAAGCCGTACAGCACCATTACACAGTGAAATACCGTTCTTACCTTTTATTGCTACCACCTGATACCCTTTTTGATTTTTCAAATGGTTGAAAACTTCATCTGCGATCTTTTGTCTCTGCTCTTGCCTTTTAGCTCTTTCCATATTAGGTATATGTTTGCTTAAGGTTGATCTTGCATCAGAGATAGCATTTTCCACGCCTGTTGGTATCAACGTATTCTGTTTGAACTTCATCCGATACCTTATATACTTGGGTTTATTCTTTGCATAACGCATGAGATAAAGTGGATGCGTAAAATTATTGTGTTGGAATATAGGGTCAAGATATTTCATTCCACACTTATTAATAGCGGCATTGAAAAACTGTTCAGCCTTTTGGTTATATCTTTTATGCCAAGCCAAATTTCCAAAGCCAAGGTAGACTGGAGGAACAAGGTGCTCTATGTCGTAATTGGTCACATTTTCTTCATCTGCAAAACGAAATGTATTGCTGGTTGCTTCTGAATATACCAAAGCCTTACTTAAATCTGCTTCTTTGATATAGAAGAGATTAAAAATTTGTATCACACCGTTCAAATCTTCACGGCTTGGCAGATCATAGTAGAAAGCAAAGAGATCGCCTACACAGTCAATTGTGGTATCACTACCAAATTCATACCACTTGTCTTTACTTTCGTCAAAGTGCCGGAGTTGTCTTAACGTTTCGGCATCGTCAATTGCTTGGTGGGTGGGGGATTTAAATTTGGCACCACCTGGATTTTTCATTACCACTGATCCGATAACCTCCCATGAATTACCATATTGTAACAATGTCCTCCATCGAAAACCTATAGCAGTGTTCTCATCCATTAGATAGAAGTGAGTGTATACTTTCATTATTATTTATTTTATAAGAATTAAAATGCAATCTTTGGTACTAACTATCAACACTTAAATGACTTTCATTAATCGTTTTCATATATTTTCCACATATCCTTAATACAGCCATGAAGTTGATGACGAAGTGATTGGGGTTCTAATACTTCAATCATTGCGCCAACTTTTAGTAACTCCATACAGAAGTCGTATGTCGGTCGAAGATGCAATTCGAAATCTGCATATTCATCAGAAGTGTATATTTCCCGTTGTGAAGGGTGAAGTGGAAGTGTGCGAAGATAATGTTGATGATATCTGTCAGCACGTAACACGATTTTTTCTTCCTTAATATCCTTATCAAGCACAATTCCAAAGAAAGAAGCGAAATAGGATTTAGCATCAAAGTCCTTTGGCAAAGTGAAGCATGTATCGGTCACACTGGCGCTCTCTATTCTGTCCATAGCGTACAGTCGTATTTCATCATCATTGATACTATGGGTCAATATATACCATCGTTTCTGGAACATCTTCAAACAATAAGGCTCGATAGGAAAGGTGCAGGCATGATGCCGCTGGAAGCCTTTGTAAGTCAGCTCTATTATCTTATTATCTCGCATGGCCCCGATTATGTCTTTTAAGAAATCTTTACTTGAGGGGATTTCTTCTACGAGAATTCTATTTTTTAGTGTAATACTTTGTGATAGGGTATTGATAGTGGAGAATGAATCGAGCAACCATTTGTTTAGTTCGCCTTCTCTTAACACTTCAGGATTATATATGAAGTATTTGTAACCCGCTTTCAGATTACAATCGATAATTATCCCAAATATATCTAAAATACCTGTTTTCCAGCGGTCGAATGTTTGGCGCGATATAGATGAGCCGCCACTCATTTCCGTGTCCATCCATTTCTCACTGAGTTCTTTTAATGAGATTTGACGGGTCCGGTAAATGGTTTCTATGACCCAAATATATTTTTGTATGAGTGACATAAATTGTAGTTTCTCGGATTGTTACATAGGCAAACCTTTATCTTCTATCTCTTCTATGATTTGTCTGATTTTGGAGATAATCCAATTTGAGACCTCTCCTATGCGTATTGGTAAGTAGCTACTGGTGGAATGCCAATCGGTGTATAGAATCCATTCCCATCCATAAGGCCAGTACGTATTACTACATTCTGAAAAACATGATAATTGCCGTATTGGTAATTCTTTAGCCCCCAGCAGTGAACTTTGTGAAATACCGATATAAAGGTTCTTCCAATCCGAATCTCTTCCATCATCTCTTGTAATGACTATGTAATGGGACCATTGGGGCATTTTGAATTTTAGAGCCGGACTTTCGTCTCCTTCTTTGATGAGCTTAAATTCCATCCCCATTTTAACTGCGAATTCTTTTAACGGTTTAAAAATGAATTCTGTTCTTAATTTGCTACTTATTTCAGCTCTGTTATCCATCAAGGCAACTACTGCTTCCATATTATTGATGGCTAAATCTACGATTTTATCACTACTATCTTTATTCATATCTTGTCCTGTGATTTGTTTAATAAGTGTAATATATTGGGAAATTGTCTCTCGTACCAGAGGTTTGTCGTATGCTAACATCACACACTTTGATAACCAATTTAGGATATGTCCTTTGTACGAGATACAGTGATAGTCAATCTCATTGTCTCCTAATGAATCTTTGCTTGCCTCATGACCATCAAGTGTAAGATAAATCAACTTAAAGCCTTTCGGAAAACGTTGTTTACCATAGTTATTGTATCGCAGTAATTGATGGTATTGATCAATAGCATATATTTTATTCTCAATGATAATAGCATATTCACCATCTTCCAAGATTATATCGATCCGTCCACCAGTAGTTTCTGTCCGCTCACCAATATATCGTTCGACTATATTGGTATTGCAATTAGATATATAATCTCGTTTTAAGCCAATGGCTGCAAGAAATTCTTTAAGCATAGCATCTTTTAGGCCATGATTTCCGTCAGGATTTAACAATTCTGCAAGGAATGCGGAATGCAATCTAACTTCGTTAGACCGTAATCCAAGAGTGTTGAAAACGTTAAAACAATCGCCTTTTCGCTGCTTATGCTTCATTCGCTCTTGCTCAATAAGGCAAATCTTGCTTATTTCCATTAAAAGATCATTCAATTCCATATTTAAACTATTTTGTTAATACAAAAATACGAAAAGATTGCCTCGTTTTCTATATTATAATTTTGATTTAATTGATATTTATATAACGTTGAAATATTTTCAACGTTTATAGCTACTGGTAGCTTTAGCAAGACAATTTTTCCTCTTTGTTCACGTAGTGAATAATTATTGTGAAACAATCTCAAAAGCCAATTCTTTCATCCGTCTTTTTACGATGGAATACCATAAATATGAATTTTGCAAGTTGTTGGTGGGTATTCTATCAACATATTTTTCAAGAAAGTCGATAGTATAGAGTGACGCATCATCATAATATCGATTGATTATTTCACTCCAATCCCATAAATCGATAAACTTGTCAATAAGATAATAGTTCAACTTTAGATCAGTATTACTTGAAAGTTCTGACCAATCCCAATAATTTTTAAAATGCTCAATACATTCCTCATGAAAAAGGATTTTATTACTTGTGTTAGACAAGGCTTTCCAAGCTACATCGTTAAGGACCTTAGCCATAAACTCATTTGATACTTTTTTTATTGCCATACTACTTTTGTTTTGATTATTAATGAAGTTTGGTGCAAAAGTAAAAGCAGGGTGTCTCATTTTATGTGACACCCTATAAAAGAATCACCTATTTTTCTCCTCCTTCACCATCTTTCTCCACCTCTGAAATGCCCTCATCAAACTTTCTTCTTCCACTAACCCTACCATATTATAATGTTCGACAAAAGTTTCCATTGATTTTTTGAACATGATGCCGTGGCAGTATTTATTTTCCAGTAGAAATTCATAAAGTTCGGCCCTCATTTCTACTTCCATTGCTTTTTCAATGATAAGTGCACTGTTATGACCTATATAATTATATACATTTGGATTTTTGCCGTTTCTGGGATGGGGGAGGGTGAAGGTAATATTTCCGGTTTCGTGCCATGAGGCGTTGGGAGGGTGGGGAATGGATAGCTGGTGGAGAAAGTGGTAGATGGGCTGGGTGTCGAGAAGATGGATCGCGGAAAGTGAGGAAGAAGAGCGGTCTGGAGGTACGTCGAGGTGATTTTTGTAGCGCATGTACATGTAAGCCGCTAGATAGGGCTTGATCTGAAAAGTAACTGTAACCATTGTTTTTAGATTTGATTTGTAAAATATTTATCAGTGGAGTACCGTGTTTGATATTGGTATCCGTTTTCTTTTGTTGAAAATTTTACTTAAAAAGAAAGGCCGGGAGAACGCTTTTGTAATGATTTGCTTTTCAGATAGTTACATAAGTGGGTTTTGGTTTTAAACCAACGGGTCGTTCCTTTTAAAGGAACGACCCGTTGCACACCGAGAAACACCTCGTTGGTTTTAATGCAACGAGGTGCTCCTTAAAATCAAGAGATAAAGCTAGAATAAATCTCTCGAAATTTTGAAATCATAAAATAACTTGTTTGTTTTTGATGTAAATAAATAGTACTGTTGTATATTTACTTGTTTTTATCTATATAAAGAAATATACAGAGTGTCATATATGAAGAAATTTTAGATGAAGTCTATTTAACATAGTTTAAATGAGCCTCTTTTATATTTCTGATTTTATTTTATGTTTGAGGGAGATTTAAAATATAATTATAATGTAACTGAAAAGTAGAATAGGAAGGAAATCCAAGTAAAATGGCTAATAGTAGCTCCATAAAACGAAAAAGCACTAAGTTCTATCAGAACTTAGTGCTTTTTTATATTCTATTCTTATTAAAATAAATATATAGTTCTTAAAATACAAATTATATCTCTTTTTCGGATTGTATTTATTAACAGTTCCGGTTTGGTATTATATAATGGAACAAAAGTATATATTCTTTTTGCAAAAAACAACGAAAAGACATATTTTTTTTATGGAATAGTCATCTAAATTGATTGAAAAAGTAAAATCAAGCAACATTTCTTTCCAGAATTACATATTTGATGTAAAAACACTACAAAAACAATGGATTATAATTAAGTTCTGATAGAACTTATCTAAGTGTAAAAAGTGAGTTTAAATGTTTTAGGGCTATTTAATAATTTAAAAAGAGATTTATGAAGAAAAAATTAGCGCTGCTATTTGGATACCTTTTTATAGGTATCGGGCTGATAACAGCTCAAACGCAGAAAGTCACGGGGACAGTTATTTCCGATGATGACAAACAACCTGTTGTAGGGGCTTCAATTGTTGTAAAAGGCACTAACTTAGGTACAATAACAGACATAGACGGGCATTTCACATTATTGAATGTGCCAAATTCAGCAAAAATATTACAAATCTCTTATATCGGTATGAAAACGGAGTCGGTTTCTGTTCAACCGACTGTTAGAGTTATCTTAAAGTCTGATACACAACTGATGGATGAAGTTGTTGTGGTAGGTTACGGATCAGCAAAGAAACTAGGGTCTGTAGTCGGTTCGGTAACAACGGTAAATAATAGCAAGATAGCCAATAGACCGGTTGCTAATGCCGGAGATGCATTACAAGGTCAAGTTGCCGGTTTACAAGTATTTACTCCCAGTGGAGAACCAAGTGGAAGTGTTGTAATGCGATTGCGTGGAGTCAGCTCGATCAATTCAAATACAGAACCTCTTTTTATTCTCGACGGCTCACCTATATCATCCGGAGCATTTACAGCATTAAATCCGAACGACATCGAAAGCATGACCGTATTGAAAGATGCTTCCTCAACAGCTATATATGGTTCTCGTGCTGCTAACGGGGTAGTAATAATGACTAGCAAGAAAGGAAAAATGGGACAGAAAGCCCGTGTTAGTATCAATGCGCAATATGGCTGGTCGAGAATGACTGGGGATAACATAGAGATGATGAATACCGAACAATGGCTTAACCTGCAGGAAATGCTGGACCCGGGAAAAGCATACGATACTACATTTCAAAAACGGAAAAAGTTCTATATAGATAATGGTATATCTACAGATTGGGCGGATGTCTTCTTCGGAGATGCAGCTCCTACACAACAATATGATGTAAATGTGGTCGGTGGTTCCGAAGGTATCAACTATTATATTTCATTTGGACATTATGATACAGAGGGGATTATGGATGATTCCTCATTGCGCCGTGAGACTTTGCGCAGTAATGTGGAAGTAAAGGTGACCGGCTGGCTGAAAGCCGGGATTAACGTGAACCTTTCCTATCAGAAATATAACACGACAACTTTCGGAACGGAAGCTAATAGCGTTTATAATAAAGCGTATGCTGCCCGTATTTATCGTCCTGACCAAACAATAAACGAGATATTGACAGACGAAGAAGGCAACTTTACAGGCTATGGAAAACGATTGGACTATTTTGACGATATGGGATATTATAATCCGTATTACTTGGCAGAACTTCAACCGAATGACCGGAGTACGGTACGTATCAATGGCAATACCTTCTTTAATATAAACCCAATAAAAGGATTGAATATACGTACCTCGCAGGCAGTAGATGCCTTTGATTATCGTAACTCCCATAAAGCCTATCCGGAAGGCCCTTTTGAAGGGGCAGGGGTGGCGTCCGAGTCTTTCGAACGTTATTATTCATTTACTTTCACCAATACGGCGGAATATAAGTTCAGTCTGTCAGACAAGCATCTTTTTACCGTGTTGGCCGGTCAGGAGTCCATTATCACAAAGAATGAGAATTTCTCGGCAACTTCTAAAAAAATGGTAGACTCACGAATGATGCTGATGGCAGCTGGAGCAGAGTCAGAAGTGCCGATACATTCGATGTATGAGAAGGTTTTCAATTCTTATTTCGGCACAATCAGTTATAGTTTCGCTGATCGCTATTATGTCGATTTGGCAGCACGGCGGGACGGTTCTTCTCTGTTTGCCAAAAACAACCAGTGGGCAAACTTTTATTCTTTGGGAGCCATGTGGGATATGAGAAAAGAGAATTTCCTGCAGAACGTTTCATGGTTGAACAGTTTACAGTTGAAAGTGAGCTATGGAACAACTGGTAATTCCGGTATCAGCGCCTATAATGCGTTGGCATTGGTCGGCTCCGGTTTGCTGTATAACGGACAACCGGGTATTGCTCCTTCTACCGTCGGAAATGATAACCTGACATGGGAAAGCATGAAAACACTGAATGTAGGCATCAGTACAAGAGTGTTTGACCGCTTTTCTGTAGAACTGGAATTTTATAACCGTCAGACGGACGATATGTTGATGGGTTATCCATTGTCATACACTACCGGACATGGTAGTAGTGTGGAAAATGTAGCAAGTATGCGTAATCGTGGTTTCGATATTACTCTGGGAGTGGATATTCTGAAAACGAGAGATTTCTCATGGAGTGTCTCCGGAAACCTGAATTATAATAAGAATGAAATAACTAAACTGTTTAACGGATTGGATGAATATACCTTGCCCGATACTGGTTTAAAAATGAAGGTCGGCAAACCTTGGGGAGAATATTACTATGTGAAATGGGCAGGAGTCGATCCGCGTGACGGATATAATATGTGGTACGACAAAAATGGAAATCTGACTAAGAGTTACTCCGAAGAAGATGCAGTTTTTGTCGGCAAACAACGCTATGCACCATGGTCCGGTGGCTTTGGCACCCAGTTCGGATGGAAAGGGATTTCTGTTAGTGCCGACTTCTCTTTTATGCTAGGCCAGTATATGTTGAATAATGAGCGCTTTTTTACAGAGAATCCCACTTTTGCAGGTTCGGACAATCAAACTGTAGAAATGCTTACCATGTGGCAGAAGCCGGGAGATATAACCAGAATTGCCACTCCCGACTCCCCGATGCAGTTTGATACGCATTTACTGGAAAATGCTTCATTTATGCGTATGAAAAACCTGACTGTCGGGTACACCCTTCCGGCCAAACTGATTCAGAAAACAGGAGTAATCAGTAACGCCAGAATCTACTTTGTAGGACGTAATTTACTCACAGTGACTAAATATAAAGGATATGACCCGGAAGTAGACAGTAATATCCAATTGGGTAACTATCCCAATACGAAACAATATTCTTTCGGAGTCGAACTAACTTTCTAAAAACATAAAGAATGGTGAATATGAAGAAAATATCTATGATAGCATTGACTATACTGACACTTGGGGTGAGTTCCTGTGATATGGATAAAATGCCATACGATGCTGTTCCTACAGAAGAAGCGTTAACGACCATAGTCGGTTTTGAAGAAGCACGTGCCGGTATCTATTCCGTATATTTAGGACTGACAGGAGGAAGCTATGTATTAGCTCCGGAAGTTCAGGCAGATGCCTTTAATGCAGTGGCGGATTTCTCTAATAAATATGGTGAGTTGCACCGTTGGACTTTCGAGAGTACCAACTCTACCGTAGAAACAATCTGGTCGAACTACTATGCCGCTATCGGACGTGTCAACTTCTTTATTGACGGGGTCGGTAAGATCGATGAGAACCCGGAAATCGAATTGACTGAAACCCAAAGACAACAGATTAATGTATATGAGGGAGAAGCGTATTTTACAAGAGCATACTGCTACTTTTATCTAGCTACTTTATTTTGCCGCGATTACGATGTAGCTACCGCAGCAAGTACTCCGGGACTGCCGCTTCAGGTAAAATATGAGCCTAAACTTTCTGCTACCCAATATCCGGGACGATCTTCACTGGAAGATACTTACAAACGGATATTGGAGGACCTCGAAGAAGCCGAAGAACGTATAGAGACTGCAAAAAATGGCATTGCTGATTATGACAGGTATATTAATGGTGCATACGTGACAGTCAACACGGCTCCCAAGAATTGTGGGAATTATATCACGGTAGATGTAGTGACTGCCTTGAAAGCGCGTGTTGCCCTACAAATGGACGACTATGAAAATGCAGCCAAATATGCAGGTGACCTGGTTAATTCGAACAGATATCCATTATCGAACACAGCAACAGATTTTGAAAGCGTATGGAAGAATGACAAGGGAACGGAAACCATCTGGCAGATTGCCATGACTAGTGCCGACGATGCCGGTGTACCTCTGGGGACTATTTTCATTGGTTATCCGACTACAAAGAAGGATTATATTCCTACACAAACACTGATTGACTTATACAATGAAAAAGATATCCGGCTAAAGACTTATTTCGGAAAATATCACTTAACCGTATCGTCAGGTAATGCGGCGGATATCTATTTCTTTAATAAATATCCAGGCAATGAATATTACAATGGTGCGCCCGTATAGGCGATATAATAAATGTAGCATTGGCAAGCTATTAGGTAAGTGTTCCAATATTTACCTATCATCACCAGCTTATCTGCCCACGAAAGGACGGCAGGGAGTATAGCACGCTGGAAAGCCATAAGTCAATTAGTTATCAAATTGCAACTGAATGGTGAGATGAAACAGATAGATACGAGGATAAAATCCAAACTGATTGAATGATAGTCCAAGTGAACCCAGTATGTTTTATAGTGAAAGATAACTTAACTCGCTATACCGTAATACCTCTGTTGCGAGCGTCGTGTAGTAGAGGCAGGAACAAATTACGGCACAACCGCAGTAAGCGGTAACGGGCGGAAGTCATATCCGACAATCTATCATAGCCATGTTATTATATCGTAAACGGGGATTGCCTAAATCGGAACGCCGCAAGGCTATTAGGTACAGACCTATGAAAATCCGACAAGGCAACGGAGCTTCCGTAGTAGTCTGAGCAGGGGAAAGCCCTGTACATGGCGAAGGGAAGCAGCTAATAATTTTAATGCAAATAACGGAAAATGTGAGAGACATTATGAGAAGTCCAGAGTATGTATTAAACAGTCTAACGGAACACAGTGAAAATTTGAATTACAAGTTTGAACGCTTGTACCGTATCTTTTTCAATGAGGAAATGTATTACGTTGCCTACCAACGCATATATGCGAAACCGGGCAATATGACAGCAGGTGCAGATGGGAAAACCATTGACCAAATGAGCCTGAACCGAATTGAACAACTGATAACATCGTTGAAAGATGAGAGTTATCAGCCCCAACCTTCAAAACGGATGTATATCCCAAAGAAAAATGGGAAAATGCGTCCATTAGGTGTACCAGCTTTTAATGATAAATTATTGCAGGAAGTGGTCAGAATGATATTGGAAGCCATCTATGAAAGACAGTTTGAAAAAACGTCACATGGCTTCCGACCTCTAAGAAGCTGCCACACTGCCTTGTCTGATATTCAGAAGACATTTTCGGGCGTGAAATGGTTCGTAGAAGGTGATATTAAGGGATTTTTCGACAATATCAATCATGAGATACTGATAGGTATTCTGAAAGAACGTATCGCTGACGAAAGATTTATTCGCTTGATTAGAAAATTTCTGAATGCAGGATATATCGAAGACTGGAACTTTCATAACTCCTACAGCGGAACACCGCAAGGCGGAATTGTCAGCCCTATCTTGGCAAACATATACCTTGATAAATTGGATAAATTCATGAAGGAATACACTGAAAAATTTGATAAGGGGAAAGAACGGAAAAGAACTAAACAGGTAGTATCACTTGAAGGCAAACGACACCGTATTCTGAAAAAGTTGAAAGTGGTAAAAGACAAAAGTGAAAGGTCAGAATTGATAAGACAATATAAGGCTTATCAAAAAGAAGGTTTGCAGTATTCTGATGGTGACGAAATGGATATGAACTACAGAAAACTCAAATATGTGAGATATGCGGATGATTTTCTAATTGGAATTATTGGCAGTAAACAAGATGCTATCATCATCAAAGAGGACATAAAGAACTTCCTCTATGAAAAGTTGGCTCTTACACTGTCCGATGAGAAAACACTTATCACCCATGCTGAAAACGCTGCAAAATTTCTCGGATATGAGATTTTTGTAAGGAAATCCAATGACACCAAAAGAAGCAAATACGGAGTACTAAGACGTGTCTTCAATAAGAGGATACAATTGGCACTTGGAAAGGATACGTTTAAGAAAAAGTTGCTCGAATATCGTGTTTTAGAAATAAAGATACACAACGGCAAGGAGTATTGGAAAGCAAAATCCCGTCCCAAACTTTCAAACAACAATGACTTTGAGATACTTGACAGGTACAACAAGGAAATAAAGGGCATTTACAATTACTATTGTTTGGCTAATAATTGTAGTAGTCTGTCAAAACTTGGGTATATCATGAAATATAGTATGTACAAAACATTTGCGCAGAAATATCGGACAACGATGTCGCAAATCCGAAAAAAGTACACCAAGAATGGACTTTTTTCAGTTAGATACTATTTAAAGAACGGTACTACCAAAGACTTGACCTTTTATCATGGTGGGTTCAAAAAGAAAAATCCAATGAACATTAAGGATTTAGACAACTTGCCCAAATTCACATATCATCCTACAAACACAAGTCTTATAGATAGGCTGAAAGCGGAAAAATGTGAATTATGTGGAGCAGTCGATAAGTTAGTGATGCACCATGTGAGAAAATTAAAAAATCTTCAAGGGAAAACTACCTGCGAAAAACAAATGATGGCTCGCAAACGAAAGACTATTGCCATATGTGGTAAGTGCTACAAAAAACTCAGTAACAATGGATAGATTGATATTATTAGTAGAAAGCCGGATACGCGGAGACGTGTACGTCCGGTTTGGGGGCGAGCTTCCGAAAACCCACCGTAGTAATACGGCAGGGCGTTGGATGCTTAGCCTACCATTAGGAAGCGAAACACGCTATTTGAATCAGCCGAAACCATTCCGAATTGCTGAAATGTATCTGATTGCCACTGAAGCTAATGCAAAGATTGGAACGGCAGCTGCTGTGAAAAAGGGTAATGACGCTTTGAATGCATTAAAAAAAGCGCGAATCGAGGGATGGACTGATGCAACCTACGATCAAGAAGCTTTATTAAATGAAATCATGAACGAACGGGAACGGGAGCTTGTAGGTGAAGGATACCGGTTGATGGACCTGAAACGTTGGGGGAAAGGTGTGAAGCGTGGAAAACCGCAAAGCAAAGGACTGGTGCTTTTCCCGGGACAAGCAAGTACTGACGGACTGGATAAACCTGTGGATGACCAGCGAATGCTTTGGCCTATTCCTAAAACAGAAATGGATGCCAACCCTCAATTGGCAGGTCAGCAAAATCCGGGATATTAATCAATGAATAACGTAAATTATCAAACACTTGAGTAAAATGAACTATCTGAAAATATACACCCTTCTTCTATGTGCCGTTCTGATCGCCGCCTGTTCGGACGATGAGGAACAGTTTAATTCCGGAGCGGCTACGGTAAACTTGCAGGAAACTGCAATGACGGTGAAAGAATCTGCCGGTTTGTGTACTGTGCCTGTTGTTGTGACGGGCGAACATACCGGAACTATCCGTGTGACGTTCGAATTAAAAGATCATAATGCCAAAGAGGATGAAAACTATATTGTCACAACCAAAACGTTACTTATTCCTGCCGGGCAGGAAACAATGAATTTTGAGTTTAAGACCGTTGATGACAAGCTTGTTAATGACGACCGTTCTTTTGATGTTGAAATTGCCGATGTGAAAGGGGCGTCTATTGGTGAGAACAAGCGACTGACGGTGACTATCAAAGACAATGATTCCAGTTTTTATGAAACGCTTTCAGGAACTTGGGTATTTACCGGAACGGCTTCTGCCACCAATGTTTCCAATGTGCCAGTGGGATTCTCCGTTAGAGTAAATACAGCGGAAGAAGGCACGGAGGCATACGAACACTATCTGGTCTGCTCGAATAAGAATGGATTTGATCCGGATAATGATATTGAATGGGAATTTAGTTGGCGGTTGCATTATGAATATGATTCGGAGGCGCAGAAAACTTACCTGTCCATTGTGCCGGGTGAAGATGTCGCTTCTTATGGCCCGTATACTATTCGTTTCAGGAGACTGGCTTTGGACGGAAGTACTTCTGACGTATATCGCGGAGAATATGATGTTGAAACTAAAACTGTCACTTTCGAGAATGCCAATTTGATAGGCGATATGTATAAGGACGGCTTGATACAAATACAGAAATTCAGGCTATTTGGCTGTAAGATGGAACACATCAGATAAAACAAGATTATTAACATAACAAATAAAAGAACTTATGAGAGCATTAATTGTCTGCATTACGTTGTTGTTCGCTTTTCTAACTTGTACTATGGCACAAATACCATCAGTCAAGGTTGAAAATGCGAAAGGAGCACAGGTAAACACCTCCTCCCTGATTAATCACAAAACACCTATGATTATTTCTTTTTGGGCAACAACCTGTAAACCATGTATTCGTGAATTGGACGCTATAAATGAACAATTGCCCGATTGGTTGGAAGAAGCCAATTTCCGTGTAGTAGCTGTTTCGACAGATGACAGCCGTTCTACTGCTAAAGCGCGTGCATTGGCAGAGGGACATGGATGGGATGATTTTATCATGTTGTACGATAAAAATCAGGAATTCATGCGAGCTATGAATGTAAGCCTGACTCCACAGGTATATGTAGTGGATGCCGATGGGAAGATTGTCTATTCACACACTGGGTACGCGCCGGGAAGTGAGCTGGAACTACTGAAAGCGATAAAAAAACTACAGAAATAGAAACTGTTATTATTCATAGATAAACGCAATGACATGACTAGAATAAGAATTCAGGTGTTGGCTTTAGTAGCGTTAGCGTCTACTCTAACCTATGCGCAGCAAGATAACAAAAAAGGTTATCTGACAGGGAGCTTTGAAACGAATACGATTTACTACAAGGATGATAGTAAGACAAAAGCAGAATCTCCGGAAGATCATTTCGGTTCGAACAATTATCTGAAACTGGATTACTATCAAGGCAAGTTTGCCGTAGGTGTACAGTTGGAAGCCTATGAACCGGTACTGGTGGGATACCCGACAGAATTGGAGAAAGCAAAACTAACCAACTATTACGTATCTTGGGCCGACAAGGATTTTTCCGTAACAGCGGGTACATTTTATGAGCAGTTTGGGAGTGGACTGCTATTCCGTAGTTGGGAGGACCGTATGCTTGGTTTGAATAATGCGGTGATGGGAGCACGTTTTACCTACAATTACAAGAATATTGTAAGGTTGAAGGCCATTTGGGGAACTCCACGTTTTGGTATGGACTTTTCCGATACACAAGTACGTGGCGTAGATGTAAGTTTCTCCTTATCTGAAATGCTTAGTTGGCAAAATACATCCTTGAGTATCGAAGGAGGGGCATTGAACCGGTATGAGAAAATCAATATCGACCTCGAAGAAGAAGGGGGAAAACCTTATTCGAATGGCTTCTCGGGACGGGTAAATTTTGAACGCTCCGGATTTACAGCGAAAGGTGAATATGTGGACGGTGGCAATAAATATTATAATTTCATTCATGATGACAAACTTTATGCAAGGAAACGTGCCAATGCGCAATTGCTGGAGCTGGGATATAGCGGCAATGGGTTGGGGGTAAATCTGACCGGGCGCCGTTTGGAATGGATGAATAGTGAGATTATTGCCGGTAATGGTTCGACTTCGAATCTGTTGAATTATGTCCCGGCTATGAGTACGCAATATACCTATATGTTGACCAACTTGCATCCTCATACTCCACAAATAGGAGATGTGACAAATGCAGTTAGCGGTGAGATGGGCGGACAATTGGATGTCTTTTATCATTTCAAAAGAGGAACGGTCATTGGAGGTAAACGCGGTTTGAAATTACATGCTAACTTTTCTACCTATTATGCTTTAGAAAAAGAAGGAACAGCCCAGATAGGTAACTTGGCATTTCGTGACTTTAGTGTTGATGTGGAAAAGCAATGGACAAAGTCATTCAAAATGAACTTGCTTTATTCTATGCAAGAATATAGCCCTTCGTACGGAGCGAATAAAACGACTAATCTGTCGAATATTTTTGTAGCAGATTTACAATATAAGTTCACGCCTTCTTTTTCAACTCGCGTGGAGTTGCAATACCTAACTACAAAAGAAGATCAGAAGGACTGGATGGCAGCTCTGTTGGAGATAAATTTTGCTCCGGCATGGAGCATTTACGGAAGTGATATGTATAATCACGGCAAGGATAAAATCCATTATTACAATGTGGGAGCCAGTTATGCCAAGTCACGTACGCGTATAGCCTTGAGTTATGGTCGTAACAAGGAAGGGTACGTCTGCTCTGGTGGAGTTTGCCGGACGATTCCTAAATATACAGGTGCTAACCTGACTATAACTACTTCATTTTGAGTTCATCGAAACATTTATTAATTAGAATATAGAATATGAGAAAATTTACAATGTTTTTTATGTCAAGTCTGATATGCTTGTGCGGATGTTTTACAGCGTGCAGCGGCAATTCTGACGACAATGGTGAAGAGCCGGATAACGGCGAAGTGACAGGACCTATTACTTTGACTGTGGATAAAGCCAAGATTGAAGCCAATGGAACAGATATGGCGACTTTTACGGTGACTGATGCCAATGGAAAAGTAGTGACGACTTCCGAATATATGAAGAATGTATATTTTGAAGATGTAACTACCGGTGATTATTTGGAGAGACGGACCAATACGTTCTCGGCAGTAGAGAACGGGACACATAAGTTTAAGGCATATTACCTGGACTGGGAGTCGGATGAAGTTTCCGTAACCGCACAGAATCGTAAGAATTATGAACTTTTCTATCGTAAAGTAGGTGTCTTCAAAATGACGGGAACTTGGTGTACTTATTGTCCGGCCATGACTTCGGCATTGAAGAAAGTGGAAGAGCTGATGCCGGGACGTATGGTAAAAATGGCTTTTCATTCTTCCAGCAGTTCCGCCACTGACCCGTTCCATTTGTCACAGACAAGCACAATCATGGGCCGTTTTGGAGCGTCCGGTTTTCCTACCTGTATCTATGATTTGAAAGTCATGTCGATAGACAGAAATGTGAGTGCTATTAAACAGACTTTACAAGACCAAATCCGACAATATCCGGCAACCTGTGGAATTAAGGTAAATACATCTTATAATTCTTCTATGGGTGAGATTACGGTGAATGCCGCACTGAAGTCGAGCCAAGGAGGAGAATATGACCTTGTTTATGTCTTGGTGACTGATGGTTTGACGGCATCCGGAGGAAACGAGACCTCGTACGATTATACAGTAAGAGCTATTTCCAACAATTACCTGTCGATGTCAACCGACGGACGGTTTACTGTGAAGGCAAACGAGGAGCACACTGCCGCAACTTTCAGCATTTCTAATGCAAAGAACCTGAACCCTGCCACATCACGTGTAGTGGTTTATGCATTGCGTAAAGTGGATGACGCATATATGGTGGATAATATAACCGAATGTTCTATCAATGGTAGCATAGACTATCTCTATAATGATTGAGGCTTATGAAAAAAATATACTCGACAATTCTACCAATTGTAATGATCCTTTGTTTAGCAATGCTGTCATCCTGTTCCGGCAATTCGGACGAAACGGAGAATGGGGGGACGGATGACGGCATTTTGCGTATTACAGCTGATAAGACGGCTATACAGGCAGATGGAGTAGAAAAAGTGACCTTCACGGTCAAACTGGGTACAAAAGATGTAAGTGAAGAAAGCACAATGAACCTGATTTTGGTAAAGGAATCGGGAGAGGAAAACCTGGATTATGGTGTTCGTGCTTTCAGCACTTCAGTGCCGGGTACGTATGTCTTTAAAGCCCGCTATTATGAAGGAAAAGCAATGGTCAGTGAAAATGAAGTGACCGTTCAGGTTGCTCCCGTATCAGGAGGAACCAGCTATTATCATAAATTACTGGGGATGCAGTTTACTTCTGTCGGGTGCCAGGCCTGTCCGGCGCTTAGCACTACATTGAAAGCAATTCAGACTGAACAACCGGGGCGATTGGCTATCGCTTCTTTCCACATGGATTTCGGAGGAATGACGGATCCCATGAGTACAGCAGCTACCAATAATTACCGGACTAATATTCTCGGTAATTTCTCGGGACTGCCTCGTTTCTTTTACAATCTGCGTAAGGGTACTAAAGAAATGATCAGTATCAAGAGCCAGATTGAAGAAGAGCTTCAGAAAGAATTAAGTAACTATCCGGCTTCTTGTGGGGTAGCTGTTGAGTCTGTGTATAATGCTTCTGACCGTACAGTGAAGATTACTGGCAAATTAACTTCCAACGTAACAAACACTTATCGTTGTTTGATTTATCTGGTAGAGGATGGAATCAAATACTTTCAAACGAATGGCGCGAATGATTATACGCATAATAATGTGGTGCGCGCAGTGGTGTCCACATCATTGAACGGCGACCGTTTTAATGGGGAAGTAAATGCGGGAGTGGAATCTACCATGCAACGATCTTATCAGTTGGAACCGGGATGGAATGTGGATAATATGCGTGTGATAGTGTCGATGCTGACAACTTTGGATGGAGGAAAGACTTATACGTGTAACAATGTAAATGAGTGTAAACTTGGAGAATCAGCAGATTACTTGTATAACGAATAAAGAAGAGTTATGTGTATAAATGTCTATAAAATAATATTGCTGGTCTGTATGTGCTGTGTGGGAATATGCTGGATTTCTTGTTCAGGCAATTCCGATGATTCGGAGCAGACGGAAGTGATTTTGAGCGTCGATAAAAATACGTTGACTGCGGACGGAAAGGATATTATAACCTTTACGGTAATACATGCGGGAATAGATGTAACTGCTGATGCAATCATCCGTTCCGTGATGGACGGACAAACTTTGGATGGAAATACCTTTTCTACTTCTAAAGCCGGAACCTACGCTTTTGAGGCATCTTATGGCAACTATGTATCCAAATTGATAACAGTAGTTGCAAAAAGTACATCAGGTACAGTATCCAATTTTGTGAGACGCATCTGCGCAATGGAGTTCACCGGAACATGGTGCGCCATGTGTCCGGCAGGAATGACCCGTCTGAATTATTTGATAAGTTCGAGTTACGAGGGAATTGTTTATCTGATGTCATTTCATGTTGATGGGACAAGTGCCGATCCAATGACAATTGAACAGTCATCGATTCTTTCCAGAAAGTTTGCTATCTCCGGTTATCCTTCATGTGTGGTTGATATGCGTGGGACAATGGGGCTATCTGAAAACTATAGTGTCATGCGGGCTATATTTAATGAGTCTTTGGAGAAATACCCTGCTCATTGCGGAGTAGCTATCAGTTCTGTTTATAATGAGGTTGATTCCGAAGCTAAAGTTACTGTGAAAGTGACTTCGGAGAAAACGGCTGATTACCGCCTGGTATTGTATGTTGTTGAAAATGGATTGAAGTATCAGCAGAATGACGGAGGCAACTATCGGGACTATACACATAATCATGTAGTCCGCAAATTACTTTCTGCTTCTGTAGAAGGTGACAAACTGGGACAAATTGCAGAAGATAAGGAAGAAGTAAAGGAGTATACTGTGGCATTAGACGATACATGGAAAGCAGAGAATCTTTCTTTTTATGCATTAGTAATGGATGAAAACGGCTATGTAAACAATTTGGCTGTTTGCGAAGCAATAAACGGCAATGCCGATTATGAATATGTAAATGATTAATCACATTTATCACTTAGAATTATGAAGAAGAAATTAATTAGCTTATTATTTTTATTAGGGCTGGTGTTAGTTATAAGCCCTATGGTGCTATCGTGTTCGGATAAGGATGAACCTGCTGTGGAACCTGACGTGCCGGTGACCCCGGATGTACCACTTCCTCCTGTACCAACTCCAATCAGATGGGTAGAAAACGAAGTGGATGGTGGTGAACGTGGGGTAGGCATCAAAGTGACTAGCAAAACTACCAACAACTTTGTGTTTGAATGTACCCCGGGAGATAAGGTGCAATCTTATCGTTTGGATGTTTATCCTTTATGTCGTATGTATAACTACTTATTTGAAAGTGGCGGTTCAGGTGCAAGTGAAGAAGAAATCGAAGATTTGATTCTGAAAGCTCTCTATAATTCGGAGGGTGCCGGTGCTTATACTTTCAACAGGAAAACATTAGGAGATAGTTACCCGAATACAGAGTTTGACTGGACAAATTCCAAATATGCTCAATCGGAGATTGTGCCGGGAGCAGAATATTTGATTATAACGGTAGGGTGTAATGATGAAGGCGGACAAAATCCGGCTGATATGAAAATCTGTTATTTGAAAACTCCTTCAGGAGATGTAGCAGGCCATCCTCGTGTTGAAATTGATGTTAAAGCAAGTTATCAGGCAGCTGCCATTCAATATGTCCCCAATGAGGATTGCAAGTATTTCTATCAGTTCTGTGCGGATTCCGAACCTATCGATGCGTTTATTGAAGCTTATGGACAGAATATGTATATCGATTTTATGAGACACTGGACACAGACATCAGAAGATGCACAGGTACCTGAAGAAGAATTATTATATATAGTTGATTTTGGGTATAATGCCGATTCGGAAAGAAAATTTACAGCTACTACTATCGGACTGGATGAGAATAAGAATAAAGGAGATTATGTACGACAGGATTTCCAATTGAAAGAAATTCCTGATGGTGCCAAAGAAGCGAAATGCGATCTGAAGATCACAAAGACGGGGGCCTCTATTGTTAACATGGATGTAAAAATGGAGAAAACTTGTTATGCCATGTTTTATCGTATATTCAGTGCTGCTGACTGGGCACCTTATGAAAATGCCGATGAAGCAACAATGACGGCACTTGCACAAGCTTTAGATCAAGAAGGATGGGGGATTAAGAATATAAATTTCAGTCAGGAAGGCTCGTATGCAACTACAGATTACCAACATGCTCTTGATCCGAATGGTTCTTATGTTGTTGCTTATGTGGGGCGTAATGGATATGGACAATTATCAGAAGTGAAGACGGAAACTTTTTCTACCAAAGCACGAGTAATGGATAATCCGGGAGCATCTAAAGCTACGATAGATATTACCATTTCCGATCCGGGACGGACAAGCCTGAAATTAACTTATACTTATAATCAGGAAGCGGCAGTATATTATCACCAATACATTATGACACCGGATTTACTTGAAGAAGGTAATAAGGCTGAACTGATTAAATATCTGATGTCAGAAAATTCAAATATATGGGCTGCGAATGCGAATGGAGGAGTAGAAAATTTTAAATGGACCGGTTTGGATCCTGGAACGGAATACACATTCGCTTATATGGCAGAAGACTGGGATGGCGTATTGACAGATGTGAAGATTGTGAAAGCGACGACTGAAGCTATTATAGCAGGGCCGAATCCAACGATGCAACTGAATGCCTATATGAGTGATTTGAATAACTTTACAGTTCAGTATTCTATTGTGAAGGATGTTGCCAAACTATATTATACCATTACAGAAGATAACTATTCCGCAAGTGGTGATTATACTTATCAGGAATGTATGGATGTATGGAAAGAGCATTGTCTGGATTATGGTTTATCAGGTGTCAACTCAACTACTCAATCGTATGATAAGACAAGTGAAGCCAAACGACTGGTTGCTTTATGTGTGCCTATTGGTGCCGATGCTGATGGAAATGAAGTAATTGGCGACCTTTATACAGTATTCTATGATAAAGAAAAAGGTATTATTACTGATCCTTCCGTATTATTCCCCGATGCTCCGAAATTGAAAAAAGGAATAAAGGGAATAGCGAAACCTCAAGTAGTGAAGAAAGATAACCGGGTTCCTGCAAAATTGATTGTTAATGAACAAGTGAAAGTGAATACTCCGGGAGTCATGAGAAGTGAAAGTGTTATTTATCTTGATTTGAAGAAATTAGGTAAACATCCTCACTCCAAATAAACATCGGCAAAACTAATTTACCGCACGATAGTGTGTAAATCTATCGTGCGGTTTTTCTCTAATCATTAAACTTTTTATGGGTATGAGAAGAAATCAATTTTTAGGTGGCATAGGAAAATGTATGTGTTTCCTGGCTGTATGTGTTATGACATTTTCGTCATGTTATAATGACGATGATTTGAAGAATTCGATTTCCGGTTTGGAAGATCGCATGGATAAGTTAGAAGCTTCTTTGCAAAGTGTACAAACTGATATTTCCACATTGAAGACGCTGACTGATGCTTTATCTCAAAATAAATCAATTGCTTCTGTGTTGGAGAATGAAGACGGAAGTTATACAATTAAGTTTTCAGATAAGACGGAAGTAACTATTCGTAATGGTGAAAACGGAGAAGATGCTCCGCAAATAACTGTGATAAAAAACGAAGAAGATGGCGTTTATTATTGGGGAATAACCAGTACAGACGGCAAGAAGACATTCCTGAAAGATGGAGAAGGGAATATGATGCCCGTGACGGCTGCTGCTCCTAAAATTCGCATTAATACGAATACAAAAGAGTGGGAGATTTCGACAGACGGTGGAAAGACTTGGGAACCTACGGGTGTGTATGCATCCGGCGAAGGGACGGGGGATACCTCTCTTTTCAGTGGAGTAAGTCAGGATGATGATTATGCATATTTCACTCTGAAAGATGGCACAATATTAAAGTTGTCGAAATCTAAGGAATTGAAATGTGAAATATTATCGGGAAAACAATATTTTGCAAACGGTGAGGAGAAACTGATTTCGGTTGAAATGAGTGGTATTTCTAAGTATACCGTAACAAAGCCTGACGGTTGGAAAGCTTCATTGACAGGAAAGGGATTGACTATTATTGCTCCTGTTGCAGAGAATCAGTATGCAGAAACGGGGGGCAAAGTGGCAATAATGGCTGTTGCGTCTAATGGGCAAAGCATAATCTCGGAGATTCCGGTGATAATAGGTGAGGCTCCTGTTACTATATCTGTTGAAGGTCAAACGATTTCTACTACTTTGACGAATGGTGTAGAAATGTATTATTTGGGAGTGCTGGAAATTAATGAATATAGTGCAGAGGCCGTAGCTGAATTAGTGAACGGATATGCTGCCCGTATGTACATGAAGACAGCAGCTCTTGATAAAGTTCCATTGGCAGAACTGATAGGTAAGGATCCTGAAGCCGGAAAGACATATATGATTTGGGCAGTACCTCCATCTGAAGCTGGTAGTGAATATTTGCCTGATGACGTGATTGCCAGCGTGATTAAGACTGCTGCAACAGTAGAACTGAAGGTTTCGGATATAACGTTTGAAGGTGCAACGGTTTTTGCAATCAGAAAGGGTTGCGACGTTTATTATACAGGGATTTTAGATAAGCCGAATTATTCACCTGAAAGAGTGATTGAAGATCTGGCTTATGGGGGAGGAACCAAACAATATTCGGATTATAACGGACCGTTGGAAGGTAAGGTGTTAGATTTTCTTCCAAAGGTAATACCTGGAACAACGTATGTACTTTGGGCTATTCCTTATAAAGAAGAAAAAGGGTATAAAACAGAAGAACTGGTAGCTGTGGAGATTCCTGTGCCTGCGTTGACGTATGATGGGACAGCGACGATAAATATTAATAGTGTTGTTACTACGGTTTCAAGTGTAAGTGCGACTATTACTCCCGGAACTGACTGTTATAAGTTCTATTATTCTTATATGAAGGAGCAAACTCTGGCAAATTATGGTACCGACAAGGAAGTTATTTCCTATCTTATTAAAAATGGAGATTCTTCCAAAGAGGTAGAAAACTTTGAAAGAGCCTCTTTAGAACCGGGAACAAAAGGCTTTTTTATTGCAGTAGCATTAAATGAGAAAGGGCAGCTCGGGTCATTAGTCAAAGTACAGGCTGATTCCAAAGAAATATCTTATAATTCATCAATTTCGGTAGATGTGTCAATAGAGGCAGGAACTGTGTCTACGACTTTAACGTTGACCCCGACTGGAAATCCGGAAAAGTTCCGTTATGTTCACATGAAATTGAGTGATTTCAAAAGCTATCCGTATTGGGGAAATGAAGAAATGGTAAAACAAGCATTAATTATGAATGATAATGTTACTGAAATTGTTGCTGCTGAACTGAAAAATCATCAACTGGTGATCGAGGACATAGCATTTAATTCGGAATATGTATTGTTCATGATAGCAGTTGATACTGATGGTAACCCTTCTTCAACCATAACAAAGAAGGAATACACCAGTGCGAAGCCTACTTACGTGCGAAAAGACAGAGACCCGGATTTATGGAATGCCAGTGTGCCGGAAGTGACGATTGACAAGATAGAAAAGGATAAGTTCTATACCGTTTCTTACACTGTGAAACCTAAGGCTGCCTGCAAAGTATTTTATGTATTTGCCGGACCGGCAGATTATCTGACTGGTATGTATGATGAACAAATCAGGTATGTAATGAAAAACGGAGTAAAACAAACAACTACTTATTCAGGAAGTGTTTATGGAACATTACCTACTAATATCAATGTAACCTGGATGGACGAAGAAGGACGTTTTTATGAGGTTTCTAAAACCGTAGTAGAAGCTCCGGCACAATAATCTTTTTAATTTTTCTAATTTAATAATAATGATAGATGAAAAACTTATTTAATAGCTTTTATAGTATAGTATTGCTTGCCTTGTGTCTGATTGCTTTCAGTAATTGTTCGGATAGCGACGACGGGGGAGATGTCGGTGATACTGATAATGGAATCACTGCGATTGGTACTGAAACGGAAAAGACGGCTTCTATTTATGGAGAGACTGTTGAGATTTCGTTTACGGCTTCTGGAAAATGGACTCCTTCTTTGCAATATTCTACAGGAGCAGATTGGGCTGCTATAACTAATACCAGTGGTAACTCTGCTGCCGGTAAAGGGGGATTAAAGGTGAAAATTAATAAAAACGAATCCGGAAAAGAGCGAGTATTGACTGTGGTTGTGCAAGTGGAGGGATATAAAACTCCTGTTACAGTATGTACTATCACACAAGGAGGAGGATCCGGAGCAGCAGAAGATCTAGCTCTTAATGAGTATATGGATAAATATTTGAAGGAACATTATCTCTTTAAAGAAGAATATAATACACTAGATGTAGATTATGCATCGGTTTCTTATGATAATTTTCTGTCAACTTATCTTTTACCAATGAAAACTAATATTGAGGATGGCGGAACTTATCGTGCATTTTCAGTCAATGCAGGCAAGCGTTATATCTATTCTTATATTATGGAAACTGGTTCCAGTAGAACTCGTGCAAATACTCGTGCAACAAGTGTTGTAGGATCGGGACTTGGAACGTTTTTCTCTTCTTACATGCCGGATAAAACAACTATTGGATTAGCCATTGGATATGTATATCTAGAATCTCCTGCTGAAAAAGCCGGATTGAGACGGGGGGATGTAATTGTTGCTGTGAATGGTACGACTTTGAATAAGAGTAATTACCAGCAATATATGAGCACTTTGTTTTATGCAGGTGGAGGTGAAACTTTTAAGATCGGCTACAGGCGTAAAATCTTTGATGAAAACCGGGGCGGCTATGATTTGGTGGATGGAACTACTACATTAACCACTGGTAGTTACAATAATAGTCCTATCTTGAATTCAATGTTTATCAAAGACAAAAAAGAGAATAAATTCAATATCGGTTATTTAGTTTATCTAGGTTTTGATTTGAATTTTGAGGAAGATTTGAAATATGTAATTCAACAGTTCAAGACAGAGGGCATCACAGATTTGATTTTGGATTTACGTTTTAACAATGGAGGTTCTGTTGAATTAGCTCGTTATTTAGCCGCTTCTATCGCTGGTACATCACATCGTTCGAATGTATTTATGAGAATGCAACGTAATTCCGGTGCAGATGAATATATCCGTTTTGGAGATGGTGATGATCTAAATCTTAAATCTGTAAGAATCATCTGTTCGGAAGAAACGGCTTCCGCCAGTGAATTGATAATTAGTGGATTAAGAGGCATAGATTTTCCTGTGAAATTATTTGGTAGCCGCACGGAAGGAAAGAACGTAGGAATGGAAGTGCAAGAATATAAATATGGAAATAAATATTATGAATTTGCTCCAATTACTTTCCGTTCTTTCAATGCAAAAGACTGGGGAGATTATGCTGACGGTATTGACCCGGATGTCATGTTGAATAATCAAAACTCAAGCTATGAAGATGATATTGATAATGTATTCCCTTATGCTTTCGGAGATTGGGACAATTTTGATTTCAATTATCCATTATATTGGGCACTATGCGATGTTCAAGGGGTGGATCCGACTACAGGAGAACCTGTGAAACGTAGTGGAAGAGCTGGTTTGACACGTTCTTCAAAAGATGAAATCATCAGAGTACCATCTGTACCTTTGAAACGCCCTGCGGGAACTTTTGGCTCGCTCATTTACAACAAGCCGGAAGTAGAAAACTTATATTAGTAAGACTAAATCTCTTGTGAAATAAATTTTCTCTTAAGTTAAAGGGGATGCTTCTCGATAAGGTGTTAGTGAGAGCATCCCCATTTTGCTTCATAAATGTATTGAGAATGAATATACTTAAACAAATATATGAGATATATGAATATCTGTTTTATCGAACATATATATGGCAGCTTAGATTGTGGGGAGAAAAGCGGTCGCCAGAAGTAGCAGGGTTATTACTACCGACCTCATTGTTTACTTTTGTTTTTGTTGGCCCAATAGTTGGAGTATTACATTCATTGGAAGTACAAAACAATGAAGAGTTAGGTATACTTTTGGCTGTTATATTCACTTTTGCTGCTCATAGATTATTTGTTAGCGATGGACGATATTTGTCTATTGCTGATAAATATCGTAATGAAACTAAAGAAAAACAACGACAACGTATGAAACAAGTTTGGATTTTTTTAGCAATAAATCTTATTTGGGTAATATTCTGTATCTTCTTATTCATCAAAGTGATACCCCCGCCATCAAATGCAGATACTTCTAATAAGAATCCTTCTCCAGAATATATAGAGATGCTGAAAGATATAAGGGACCAACGACCACAATAGAATATGAACAGTGAAATAAATTTGTTGTATAATAGATTATAATTTAGAACTTAGAAAAATGAGAATTATTTTATTTTTATTATTGAGTTGGTACACAATCGGGAATATACAAGCACAAATCAAAGAGCCTGTAAAGTTCAAAAATGAGTTGAAAATGACATCTGAAACGGAAGCGGAAATCGTGTTTACTGCTTCGATAGAGAAAGGATGGCATGTGTATTCGACCGGGCTAGGGGATGATGGGCCTATTTCCGCTACTTTCAACATCAATGCGAGTAATCATGTAGAAACAATGGGTAAATTGCAACCTGTTGGAAAAGAAATCAGCATCTATGATAAGATGTTCGAGATGAATGTGCGCTATTTTGAAGATACGGTACAGTTTATCCAAAAAGTGAAATTTACAGGAAATGATTACTTTATGGATGGGTTTCTGGAGTTTGGAGCTTGTAACGATGAGAGCTGTTTACCTCCGACTCAAATTCCTTTTAAATATGGGAAAAAAGCAGAAGCAGATTTAATAGTTGCAAAAGGGAAAGAAGAGGCTCCGGTAAATGTGGTAGAGAAGCAATCGGAAAGTGATCTTTGGAAACCGGTAATCAATGAATTGCAAGTGTTAGGTGAAGAACATTCTCAAGAGGATAAATCTTGGTTGTATGTCTTTGTCACTGGATTTCTTGGCGGATTATTGGCTTTGTTCACTCCCTGCGTATGGCCGATTATTCCTATGACTGTGAGTTTTTTCCTGAAAAGAAACAAGGATAAGAAGAAAGGGATTCGGGATGCATGGACTTATGGTGCTTCAATTGTCGTGATTTATGTAACACTGGGATTAGCAATTACTTTAATATTTGGTGCCAGTGCATTGAACGCTTTATCAACAAATGCCGTATTCAACATCCTTTTCTTCCTGATGTTGGTTGTTTTTGCAGCTTCTTTCTTTGGGGCATTTGAACTTACTTTACCTTCTAAATGGAGCAATGCAGTGGACAGCAAAGCGGAAGCGACGAGTGGCCTATTAAGTATTTTTTTGATGGCGTTTACGTTATCTCTGGTGTCTTTCTCTTGCACAGGGCCGATTATCGGCTTTCTGCTCGTACAGGTTTCTACGACAGGTAGCGTGATTGCTCCTGCTATCGGAATGTTAGGCTTTGCCATCGCTTTGGCTTTACCATTCACACTGTTTGCTCTTTTTCCTTCGTGGCTGAAATCAATGCCTAAGTCAGGAGGGTGGATGAATGTAATTAAAGTGACATTGGGCTTTCTGGAACTGGCTTTTGCTTTGAAATTTTTGTCGGTTGCGGACTTAGCCTATGGTTGGAGAATCTTGGATAGGGAAACCTTCCTTGCGTTATGGATTGTGATTTTCGGACTAATGGGGTTATATCTGTTGGAAAAGATCAAGTTTCCGCATGACGGTGATGAAAACAGGGTAGGCGTGGGGCGCTTCTTTCTTGCGCTTGTTTCTTTAGCATTTGCTGTATATATGATTCCCGGACTTTGGGGGGCACCTTTGAAAGCTGTCAGTGCATTTGCTCCTCCTGTGATGACACAGGACTTTAATTTATATTCGAATGAGGTCCACCCCAAATTCAAGGATTATGAAATAGGTATGGAGTATGCACGACAACAGGGAATGCCTGTGATGATTGATTTTACCGGATATGGTTGTGTGAATTGTCGTAAGATGGAGACGGCTGTATGGACAGATAGTAAAGTGGGTGGTATCATCAATGATGAGTATGTACTTATCTCTTTGTATGTGGATGATAAAACTCCATTGAATGAGCCTATAAATGTTGTGGAGAATGGAACGGAACGCACTTTACGAACAGTAGGCGATAAATGGAGCTATCTGCAACGGGTGAAGTTTGGAGCAAATGCCCAACCTTTTTATGTATTGCTGGATAATGATGGTAATCCGTTGAATAAGTCGTATGCATATAATGAAGATATTCCAAAATATATGGAGTTCCTGCAGGAAGGGCTGGAGCGATATGTGAAATGATGGATATTAGACATTCAGCTTGTATGTTTTGGCTTATAGCTAAAGTTTGGAATGAGAAAAAGAATAATTCTTTTTGGGCATTTTCATAGAAATACATAGAATAGTGTTATCTTTGTAAAGTGACATCGGGTTTAATAGAGCAAATTGTATAATAATATTTGTATATGACATATAAGCAGCATGAGGGCGAAAATTTCTGCTGTGATGCTCTGAATTACATGATCTGAAAATGTGAATGTTGCCCTTGTCAAGATGGGCAGATTAAGATAAAGATCCCTCGTGGATCGGCTGCCTGTGAAGGTCGCTCTATTGTTTGTTTTGTTTGTGTTTTGGTGCACCTTTTTTCTGATAAAGAATAAGGTGCACTCTTTTTATAATTATGTATATGTAATATTAAATATATTTTTGAAGAAAAAAGGAGATGGGTGAAAAAGCTTCAATGTGGAATCTTTGGCACGGCTGTCACAAATTGAGTGAGGGCTGCCGTCATTGCTATGTATATCGGACGGATGGTAAATATGGAAAAGACAGTTCGGTGGTGACAAAGACAGAAAAATTCGATTTACCCTTGCAGCGTAAAAAGAATGGTACGTATAAGATACCTTCGGGGAATTTGGTATATACCTGTTTTACTTCAGATTTTCTCATTGAAGATGCGGATGAATGGCGTGCCGAAGCGTGGGAGATGATGCGGATACGGCAGGATCTTCGTTTCCTCTTTATCACTAAGCGGATAGACCGGTTGCAACAGTGTCTGCCTCCCGATTGGGGAGATGGCTATGACAATGTGACCATCTGCTGCACGATGGAGAACCAAGATAGAGTGGATTATCGTTTACCTATTTATAAAGAAATCTCTATTAAACATAAAATCATTATCTGCGAGCCGCTTCTTAGTCGGATTGATTTCAGAGGTGAGCTGGGAGAGTGGGTGGAACAGGTAGTTGCAGGAGGAGAGTCAGGCAAAGAAGTCCGAGTATGTGACTACGAGTGGGTATTGGATATCCGGCAGCAATGTATAGATGCGAATGTCGGTTTTTGGTTTAAGCAGACAGGGAGTTATTTATTAAAAGACGGACATGAGTATAAGGTTGCACGACAATTTCAACATTCGCAGGCGAGAAAGGCGGAGTTGAATTATACACCTGATAAATAAGAAATAAAGATTAATACAGATCTTTTTTTACTGAAAGCGAGGGTTGCTTAGCAATCTTCGCTTTCGTTTTATTGAGTACAAAATACGGATAATCACGTCTTTTTATAAAGATATTGTGTAAATTTTAAATTATCCATATTAATGAAACAGATAAAACTGTTACTTCTTTTAGCTTCCGCCTCCGTTACGGGAGCACTTGCGCAAAGCAATGGATTGACGGATATGAGTCAGAGCCGTTTTGCGAAGATGGCGAATACCGGAATCAGTGCCGTACATTGGACAGATGGATTCTGGGGAGATCGCTTTCAGGTATTTAGCCGGACTTCCCTGCAAAGTATGTGGAACACTTGGAACACGCCGGAGATCTCTCACGGTTTCCGTAATTTTGAGATTGCTGCCGGTGTGTGCAAGGGTGAACATTGGGGACCTCCGTTCCATGACGGAGATATGTATAAGTGGATGGAAGGAGTGGCTTCTGTCTATGCTGTCAACAAAGATCCGGAACTGGATAAGTTGATGGATAACTTTATTGCTTGTGTCGTAAAAGCCCAACGTGCAGATGGTTATATACATACGCCTGTTGTTATCGAAGAACTGAATAAAGGGATTGACTCTCATGCATTGGAGGATCAGCATAAACAAACGGTCATTGGAACGAAAGTAGGTGACGAGAATGAAAAAGGAGCTTTTGCCAATCGGCTGAACTTTGAGACATATAACTTGGGACACCTGATGATGGCGGGTATTGTGCATCGTCGTGCCACCGGAAAGACTACTCTTTTTGATGCTGCCGTAAAAGCAACGGATTTTCTTTGCCACTTTTACGAAACGGCTTCTGCCGAACTGGCTCGTAATGCCATTTGCCCTTCACATTATATGGGAGTGGTCGAAATGTATCGTGCCACAGGAAATCCCCGTTATCTGGAACTTTCGAAGAACCTGATTGATATTCGCGGTATGGTGGAAAACGGAACGGATGATAATCAGGATCGTATTCCTTTCCGCGACCAATATCGTGCAATGGGGCATGCCGTACGTGCAAATTATCTGTATGCAGGAGTAGCGGATGTATATGCCGAGACAGGCGAACAACAATTGATGAAAAATCTGACTAGTATCTGGAATGATATTGTCACCCGGAAGATGTACGTGACCGGAGCTTGCGGTGCTCTTTATGATGGAACGTCACCGGACGGGACTTGCTATGAGCCGGATAGTATTCAGAAGGTACATCAGAGCTACGGACGTCCTTATCAGTTGCCGAATAGTACAGCGCACAATGAAACATGTGCCAATATCGGAAATATGCTTTTCAACTGGCGTATGCTGGAAGTGACAGGGGATGCGAAATATGCTGACCTTGTAGAGACTTGTCTTTATAATAGTGTATTGAGCGGTATCAGTCTGGACGGAAAGAAATATTTCTATACCAATCCGCTTCGTATCAGTGCGGATCTTCCTTACACGCTTCGTTGGCCGAAGGAACGGACGGAATATATCAGTTGTTTCTGCTGCCCGCCGAATACATTGCGTACATTGTGTCAGGCACAGAATTACGCCTACACATTGAGTCCGGAAGGCATTTACTGTAACTTGTATGGTGCAAATACGCTGACTACGACTTGGAAAGACAAAGGAGAGCTGGCATTAACACAAGAGACGGATTATCCCTGGGAAGGAAAGGTACGCGTAACGTTGGATAGAGTTCCTCGTAAGGCGGGTGCTTTCTCGCTCTTCTTGCGTATTCCTGAATGGTGCGAAAAGGCTACGCTCACGGTGAATGGACAGCCGCTGCAAACCAATGCAAAGGCAAATTCGTATGCGGAAGTAAATCGTACATGGAAGAAGGGGGATGTAGTGGAGCTGGTGATGGATATGCCTGTCCGTTTGCTCGAAGCCCATCCGTTAGCAGAGGAGATTCGTAATCAGGTGGTCGTGAAGCGCGGGCCGTTGGTTTACTGTCTGGAAAGTATGGATATTGCAAACGGGGAAAAGATTGATAACGTATTGATTCCCGCTGATATAAAACTAACTCCGAAGAAAATCACAATTGAAGGCAGTCCGATTGTTGCACTTGAAGGAATGGCACGTCTGGCATCTGCAACTTCGTGGGAAGGAGTGCTTTACCGGCCGGTTGTTCAGGCTGAAAAGACAGTAAATATCCGCTTGATTCCTTATTATGCCTGGGGAAACAGAGGAAAGGGAGAAATGACTGTATGGATGCCTCTTGCCAGATAGTCCGGATTGTTTAGTATACAGAAATGAAAAAAATCATGAAAAAGTTATTTGTAACGGCTATATGTATCTTGTGCAGCCACTGGCTATTGGCCGGTGAGATATGGATTTCTCCCAAGGGCAGTGACTTCAACGACGGAACTCGTCAATCTCCTAAAGCCACGCTGACTTCTGCCTTGCGACAAGCACGAGAATGGCGCAGGACAGAGGATAACCGTATCCAAGGTGGAATCACAATCTATATGGAAGGTGGAACGTATGCCTTCCATGAACCGGTTTTTATCCGTCCGGAAGATAGCGGAACCAAGGAATCGCCCACAATTATTCGTTCGGTAGGCGATGAAAAGGTGATATTGAGTGGAGGAATCAGCATAAAAGGTTGGAAGAAGCAAGGGAAAGTTTGGGTAGCAGATGTCCCGGCATTTAATGGACGTCCATTGGATTTCCGCCAGTTGTGGGTGAATGGAAAAAAGGCAGTTCGTGCCCGTGATGTGGAGGATTTCGAAAAGATGAATCGCATTTGCAGTGTAGATGAGAAGAATGAAATTCTTTATGTACCTGCAGTTTCCATTCGCAGACTTATTGATAATAAAGGAAATTTGAAAGCTAAATATGCCGAGATGGTATTACATCAGATGTGGTGTGTTGCCAATCTTCGGATTCGTTCAGTTGAAGTGCAGGGAGACAGCGCGGCAATACGTTTTCATCAACCGGAAAGCCGGATTCAGTTTGAGCATCCCTGGCCGCGTCCGATGGTGACGACGGACGGACATAATTCTGCTTTCTATCTGACAAATGCCCGCGAATTGCAGGATGTACCCGGAGAATGGTATCATGATATAGATGCCCGTAAAGTATATTATTATCCACGGGAAGGAGAGAAGATGCAGGAGGCGGAAGTGATCGTGCCTGCCGTTGAGACATTAGTACGGGTGGAAGGAACTTTGGATCGTCCTGTGTGTCATATTCGTTTTGAGAAAATTACTTTTTCCTATACTACGTGGATGCGTCCGTCAGAAAAAGGACATGTACCTCTTCAGGCAGGTATGTATCTGACAGATGGTTACCGGATTGATCCGAAAATGCAACGGGATTACTTGAATCATCCGTTGGATAACCAAGGATGGTTGGGACGTCCCGCAGCTGCTGTTCGTGTGGTTGCTGCAAGGCAGATTGATTTCGAGCGTTGCCGATTCGAGCATTTAGGCTCAACCGGATTGGATTATGAAGAAGCGGTGCAAGGCGGTGTTGTTCGTGGCTGTCTCTTCCGCGATATTGCCGGAAATGGTCTGTTAGTCGGCAGTTTTTCTCCGGCTGCCCATGAAACGCATTTGCCATACGACCCTGCTGATCGTCGGGAAGTATGCACACAGCAACAAATCAATAATTGCTATTTCACGGAAATAGGCAATGAAGATTGGGGATGCCTTGCCATTGCTGCGGGATATGTAGGGGACGTCAATATCGAGCATAATGAAATCAGTGAAGTGCCTTATAGTGGCATCAGTCTTGGTTGGGGATGGACGCAAACTGTGAATTGTATGCGTAATAACAGAGTACATGCCAATCTGATTCATCATTATGCGAAACACATGTATGATGTGGCAGGTATTTACACACTCGGTTCGCAGCCGAAAAGTTATGTAACGGAGAATTGGTAGGCTAAGCATCCAACGCCCTGCCGTATTACTACGGTGGGTTTTCGGAAGCTCGCCCCCAAACCGGACGTACACGTCTCCGCGTATCCGGCTTTCTACTAATAATATCAATCTATCCATTGTTACTGAGTTTTTTGTAGCACTTACCACATATGGCAATAGTCTTTCGTTTGCGAGCCATCATTTGTTTTTCGCAGGTAGTTTTCCCTTGAAGATTTTTTAATTTTCTCACATGGTGCATCACTAACTTATCGACTGCTCCACATAATTCACATTTTTCCGCTTTCAGCCTATCTATAAGACTTGTGTTTGTAGGATGATATGTGAATTTGGGCAAGTTGTCTAAATCCTTAATGTTCATTGGATTTTTCTTTTTGAACCCACCATGATAAAAGGTCAAGTCTTTGGTAGTACCGTTCTTTAAATAGTATCTAACTGAAAAAAGTCCATTCTTGGTGTACTTTTTTCGGATTTGCGACATCGTTGTCCGATATTTCTGCGCAAATGTTTTGTACATACTATATTTCATGATATACCCAAGTTTTGACAGACTACTACAATTATTAGCCAAACAATAGTAATTGTAAATGCCCTTTATTTCCTTGTTGTACCTGTCAAGTATCTCAAAGTCATTGTTGTTTGAAAGTTTGGGACGGGATTTTGCTTTCCAATACTCCTTGCCGTTGTGTATCTTTATTTCTAAAACACGATATTCGAGCAACTTTTTCTTAAACGTATCCTTTCCAAGTGCCAATTGTATCCTCTTATTGAAGACACGTCTTAGTACTCCGTATTTGCTTCTTTTGGTGTCATTGGATTTCCTTACAAAAATCTCATATCCGAGAAATTTTGCAGCGTTTTCAGCATGGGTGATAAGTGTTTTCTCATCGGACAGTGTAAGAGCCAACTTTTCATAGAGGAAGTTCTTTATGTCCTCTTTGATGATGATAGCATCTTGTTTACTGCCAATAATTCCAATTAGAAAATCATCCGCATATCTCACATATTTGAGTTTTCTGTAGTTCATATCCATTTCGTCACCATCAGAATACTGCAAACCTTCTTTTTGATAAGCCTTATATTGTCTTATCAATTCTGACCTTTCACTTTTGTCTTTTACCACTTTCAACTTTTTCAGAATACGGTGTCGTTTGCCTTCAAGTGATACTACCTGTTTAGTTCTTTTCCGTTCTTTCCCCTTATCAAATTTTTCAGTGTATTCCTTCATGAATTTATCCAATTTATCAAGGTATATGTTTGCCAAGATAGGGCTGACAATTCCGCCTTGCGGTGTTCCGCTGTAGGAGTTATGAAAGTTCCAGTCTTCGATATATCCTGCATTCAGAAATTTTCTAATCAAGCGAATAAATCTTTCGTCAGCGATACGTTCTTTCAGAATACCTATCAGTATCTCATGATTGATATTGTCGAAAAATCCCTTAATATCACCTTCTACGAACCATTTCACGCCCGAAAATGTCTTCTGAATATCAGACAAGGCAGTGTGGCAGCTTCTTAGAGGTCGGAAGCCATGTGACGTTTTTTCAAACTGTCTTTCATAGATGGCTTCCAATATCATTCTGACCACTTCCTGCAATAATTTATCATTAAAAGCTGGTACACCTAATGGACGCATTTTCCCATTTTTCTTTGGGATATACATCCGTTTTGAAGGTTGGGGCTGATAACTCTCATCTTTCAACGATGTTATCAGTTGTTCAATTCGGTTCAGGCTCATTTGGTCAATGGTTTTCCCATCTGCACCTGCTGTCATATTGCCCGGTTTCGCATATATGCGTTGGTAGGCAACGTAATACATTTCCTCATTGAAAAAGATACGGTACAAGCGTTCAAACTTGTAATTCAAATTTTCACTGTGTTCCGTTAGACTGTTTAATACATACTCTGGACTTCTCATAATGTCTCTCACATTTTCCGTTATTTGCATTAAAATTATTAGCTGCTTCCCTTCGCCATGTACAGGGCTTTCCCCTGCTCAGACTACTACGGAAGCTCCGTTGCCTTGTCGGATTTTCATAGGTCTGTACCTAATAGCCTTGCGGCGTTCCGATTTAGGCAATCCCCGTTTACGATATAATAACATGGCTATGATAGATTGTCGGATATGACTTCCGCCCGTTACCGCTTACTGCGGTTGTGCCGTAATTTGTTCCTGCCTCTACTACACGACGCTCGCAACAGAGGTATTACGGTATAGCGAGTTAAGTTATCTTTCACTATAAAACATACTGGGTTCACTTGGACTATCATTCAATCAGTTTGGATTTTATCCTCGTATCTATCTGTTTCATCTCACCATTCAGTTGCAATTTGATAACTAATTGACTTATGGCTTTCCAGCGTGCTATACTCCCTGCCGTCCTTTCGTGGGCAGATAAGCTGGTGATGATAGGTAAATATTGGAACACTTACCTAATAGCTTGCCAATGCTACATTTATTATATCGCCTATACGGGCGCACCGTGCATAGTATTTATAAGCCGGGGTATGTACACGACCCTAATCACTGGTTCTATCTTTATACGGATGAAGGTTCTTCCTTTATTACTGTACGTGATAATTGGACAGAAGGAGAGAAGTATCTGCAAAATGCCAATGGTCCGGGAAATGTATGGGAAAACAATGGCCCGAAAGTGGATAGTGTTATTCGTGAACGTGCGGGACTGGAAGCAGGATATAAGGATTTACTAAATATCCAGTAGGTATTGACAAGTCATTTAACTGTAATACGTGATTCGTTCCACAGATATGGAACTAAAGGAAAACAATTGTAGAACTAAAGGGAAACAGATGTGGAACTAAACGTCAACCACTGTGGGACGAATTATTTCTTACGATTCAGTTTGTTAGTAATAGAAAGAAAAATGAAAAAGAAATATATGATATTGCTTAGTGCCTTGTCTTTGGCAAGCAGCACATTTGCCCAGACCTGGATATGGTATCCGGGAGACTACGAAATCTGGCTGGGAAATCAAATGAATAACCGTCGTACGGAACGAGGTGCATTTTTTCCTCCTTTTTGGAAAACGGACAGTCATTATGTTGTCGTAGAATTCAGCAAGCAACTGAATCTTTCCGAGCCGGAAGAAATTTTTATTGCTGCCGAAGGAAAGTACAACGTCAAACTGGATGGAAAGCTCCAGTTCGGTATGCCGGAAACCATGTTGCTTCCGGCCGGAAAACATAATCTGAACATTAAAGTCTGGAATCAGGCAACTCCTCCCACTATTTATGTGAAGGGAAAAACAGTGAATTCAGACTCTTCCTGGCGTGTAACTTACGAAGATAAAGAATGGATTGACGAGAGCGGAAAAGCGAGTGACACATCTGCCACTATCTATATGGATGCCGGATGCTGGAACTTTGACGGAGCTACCCAACGTCCTTCCCAATTCAGTCTGATGCGTGAACCGCAGCAACCTGTTACGAAGACAGAACAGTCCGAAGGAGGTATCCTTTATGATTTTGGAAAAGAAACATTCGGATTCATCACATTGAAGAATCTTTCCGGAAAAGGAAAAATAGAAATTTATTATGGTGAAAGCCCGGAAGAAGCAAAAGATAAAGCATATTGCGAAACATTGGACAAACTCTTGCTCGAACCGGGACAAGTGACCGACCTTGCTATCCGCAGCACTTCTCCTTTGAGTAATTCTGAAAACGAATATACATTGGAGAACAGCAAAGCCTTCCGTTATGTCTATGTAACTCACGAGCCGGGTGTACAGATTGGAGAAGTCTCCATGCAATATGAATATCTTCCTGAAGAATACCGCGGAAATTTCCGTTGCAATGATGAAGAACTGAATCGTATTTGGGAAGTTGGCGCATACACCATGCATCTCACTACCCGCGAATTCTTCATTGACGGTATCAAACGTGACCGTTGGGTATGGAGTGGCGATGCCATTCAAAGTTATTTGATGAATTATTATCTTTTCTTTGATAACGAATCCGTCAAACGTACAATCTGGTTACTTCGTGGCAAAGACCCTGTGACCAGCCACAGTAATACAATCATGGATTATACTTTCTACTGGTTCCTTAGCGTATATGACTATTATATGTATAGTGGCGACCGCCATTTTGTCAACCAACTGTATCCACGTATGCAAACAATGATGGATTACGTGTTGGGACGTACCAATAAGAATGGCATGGTAGAAGGCATGACCGGCGACTGGGTATTTGTGGACTGGGCAGACGGCTATCTGGATAAAAAAGGCGAACTCTCTTTTGAACAAATCTTATTTTGCAGGAGTCTGGAAACAATGGCTTTGTGTGCGGAACTGGTTGGAGATGCCAATAGCAAACAGAAATACGAGAAACTGGCTGCTGCTTTGAAAGCAAAGTTAGAACCTGCCTTCTGGAATAACCAGAAACAGGCATTTGTACATAACTGTGTCAACGGTCAGCAAAGTGATGCGGTCACCCGCTATGCGAATATGTTTTCTGTCTTCTTTCAATATTTGAATGAAGATAAGCAACAAGCCATTAAACAGTCTGTTCTGCTGAATGACAGTATTCTGAAAATAACAACTCCCTATATGCGTTTTTACGAACTGGAAGCACTTTGTGCTCTTGGCGAACAGGATGCTGTAATGAAAGAAATGAAAGCCTATTGGGGAGGAATGTTGAAGGAAGGAGCCACCTCCTTTTGGGAGAAATATAACCCGGAAGAAACCGGAACGCAACATCTTGCCATGTATGGCCGTCCTTATGGCAAGAGTCTGTGCCATGCCTGGGGAGCGAGTCCTATCTACCTGTTGGGCAAATATTATCTGGGAGTGAAACCTGTAAAAGAAGGATATAAAGAGTTTGCTATTGCTCCTGTGTTGGGAGGATTGAAATGGATGGAAGGCACTGTCCCCACTCCAAATGGCAATATCCATGTCTATATGAACAGCAAAACGATGAAAGTGAAAGCAACAGAAGGGAAAGGCTATCTAACCATCAAAAGCCGTCGTCCACCTAAAGCAAATATCGGAACACCAGAAAAAGTGTCGGTAGGAGTATGGCGGCTCTGGATCGATTCACCCGAAGAAAGAATTGTTACCTATCATTTATAATACATTGTTAATTAGTTAGTGGAGTAGTCCTTGATTAACGGTTCCTCTTTTTAATGGGGGATTGTTAATCGGGGACTTTTTTCGTAAATACCTCTAGGTTTTCTAAGGAATTTGCTACATTTGCTCTTCATAAAGAGAGAAACATTTAGTTCTTTTGGAAACAAGTAAACAAAATCCGAAGAATGAAAAACAAGATTGACCAATATACTGATACAGATGATGAGAAACTCTTCGCCTTGATTGAACAAGGTGATGAAGGAGCTTTCACCCAAGCCTATGAAAGGTATCATAAACTATTATATGTATTAGCCTATCGTTATTTAATGAGTTCTGATATGGCAGAAGATGTAGTGCAACATGTCTTTAGCCGTTTGTGGGAATTTCGTTCAGAACTACGTGTGGGAATCAGCCTAAAGAACTATCTCTTTACGATGACAAAAAATCATGTCTTGAACTTGATTCGTAATGAAAACAGCGCGATTGCAAAGAACTATGAGATGGCACAATCCGCTTCGCCTTACGAAGATAATCTGATAGAAAAACTGGAGAAAAAAGAGTTGATGTCCAGTTTTTATAAAGCTGTGGATATGCTTCCTGCGCAAAAACGGGATATTTGCTTGATGAAAGTACAAGAGGAACTGACAAATCAGGAAATTGCGGAACGGATGAATCTATCCGTAAATACTATCAAGACGCATTATTCGGAAGCGTTGAAACTTCTCCGTATCCATCTAAGTAAGATGTTAATAATTGTTGCATTTACCACACTAATGACTTTTTTGAGTGTCCATTTAATAAAGTGATAAAAATGAATAGACCTACTGATAAACAAATAGAAGAAGTCTTGGCAGGAATTGCCAGCCCGGAAGATGCAAAATATGTGGCAGAGTGGTTTGCTACGGAAGAAGGTAGCGACTATCTTGAAGCTGCTATGACACAGGATTCCGAACTGATAAAAAATGAGTTTGCAGACTTGTATGTAGACCATGATATTCCTTCAAAGAAAATATTAGAACAGATACGGAAGAACATTCGCATCAAGAAGTTGAAGCGTGTCTGTTTCCGAGTTGCAGCCGTATTGATACCTGTTGTCTTAATTGTCGGACTTTATATACAACTGAACTCAAAAGTCGACCTGTTCGGCACTTCCGAATATGAGGAAGTGGTGGTAGATAAAGGAGAACGCATACAAATCATGTTTCAGGACGGAACAAAAGTATATATCAATTCTGATTCGAAACTAAGATACCCGAAGAAGTTTGCTTTGAACACCCGGGAAGTTTATCTTGAAGGAGAAGCCTATTTCGTAGTAGCTAAAAATAAGAACCGTCCTTTTATAGTCAATTTAAGTGGACCGGCAATTCATGTATTGGGAACTTCTTTCAATGTACAGGATTACCCGGAGAATAAGGATATAGTAGTATGTCTGGATGAAGGAAATATTAATCTTACCCTTCCTACGGAAAAGAAATACCCGGTGCAACCCGGCGAAAGATTAGTGTACAACAAAGATAACCAGCAGTGTACTATTTCCAAAATGAACGATATGCAACGCCTATCGATGTGGAAACAGAATGTGATAGTATTTAAAGATACCCCGTTGCCGGAAGTCATTAAAATATTGAACCGCTGGTATAATGTAGAGTTTAAAGTCGAAGATGAAAACGTTTTGAAGTATGTCTATACATTGACTTCGGACAATACATTATTAGAGAAAGTATTAATGGATTTAGAGAAAATCGCTCCGGTGAAGTTTGAGTATAATGAAGATAAGAAAGAAGTGATAGTAAAAATGAAATAATATAATCATTAGAAATAAATGGGGTATATGAATAAAGAAGTGGATTTATCCGTATCTTGTTATGGAAAAGTAAAAGACAGGAAATATGATATTGTGATATTGCCGTGGGGAGCTACTGAACCTCATAATCTGCATTTGCCATATATGACAGATTGTATTCTTTCCCATGATGTAGCAGTTGATGCTGCATTGATAGCTAAACAGAAATATGGCGTGAACTGCATGGTTATGCCACCCATCGGCATGGGTTCACAAAATCCGGGACAACGGGAACTTCCCTTCTGTATCCATACGCGTTATGAAACACAGAAAGCAATACTGACTGATATTGTTTCTTCCCTTTATGTTCAAGGTATCCGAAAATTGGTTATTATCAACGGGCATGGAGGCAATACTTTTAAAAGTATGATTCGTGATTTGTCGGTAGACTATCCTGACTTCCTGATAGCATCGAGTGAATGGTACACCGTGTTAAAGGTAAAGGACTATTTTGAAAATCCGGGTGACCATGCAGATGAAGTCGAGACATCCGTAATGATGCACTATCACCCCGAATTAGTCAATCTTGAAGAAGCAGGGAATGGAGAATATAAAACTTTTGCCATACAATCTTTGAATGAAAAAGTAGCATGGATTCCCAGGAACTGGGGGAAAGTATCTAAAGATACCGGTGTTGGCGATCCACGTGGAGCTTCCGTAGAAAAAGGAAAGAAGTTTGCGGAAGCAGTCGCAGAGAAATATGCAAAGCTCTTTGACGAATTGGTGAATCAGGAACTTTACTAGATTGCAAAAAATATAGTGACGCTATCCTTTTGTGATAGTGACGGTATCCGGTAAGTATAGCGTCACTATGTGAACAGGATACCGTCACTATCACAAAAGACTGTTTCTAGCGAATTGCCAAGAACACGAATCTATTGTTATAAGTCCTTCTGAAAATAAAATCCGGAAGGACTTTTCTTTTTATATCCCATTTTCCTACAAATAAAAACTAAACTATATCTTGCTGAAAACTAATGTATTATCATACGAAAATTTATTGGAAATAAAAAAACTTCAGAAAAAAACGTTTTTTCCCTCACCCGCTTCTTAATCTCGTGTGTCCACTAAATACAAAGAGATTAAGAACCTATTTATAACTTTAAACAAACTAAGTATGAAGAACAAAGTATTGCTTGTATTGTTATTGAGCTTTGCTGTAAGTCTTGCGGCGTCGGCTCAGAAAATAACAATGAATCTTCAACAAGTCAAGTTGGAGAAAGTCTTTTCGCTCATTACTAAACAGACAGGACTTACGGTAGCATATAGCCGTACGATTGTCAATCCCGAACGGATTGTTTCTGTCCAGGCAAAAGACAAAGACCTTTCTAAAGTATTGGATGATTTATTCGCAGGTACAAATGTAGCTTATGAAATTGGAGAGAAGAAAATATATTTGAAAGCAAAAGAAGCTCCCGTTACATCACAAGGGAGCCAAAAAACAAAGAAAATAACGGGAACCGTGACAGATACCAAAGGCGAACCAGTAATTGGTGCCAGTGTATTGGTGAAAGGAGCGGGGACAGGTACTGTGACAGATGTAGATGGTAACTTTACATTGGATGCTCCGGCAGACGCTCTTCTGGCTGTCAGTTATATTGGTTATAAAACACAGGAAGTAAAGGTTGGGAATAAGAACTCATATTCTATCCAATTGCAGGACGACACCGAAGTACTGGATGAAGTCGTAGTAGTTGGTTACGGCGTGCAGAAGAAATCAAGCCTGACAGGTGCCGTTGCTTCCATCTCTTCTCAGGAAATCAGCAAACAGGTATCATCTAATGTTGCTTCAAGCTTACAGGGGCGTACACCGGGTGTAGACATCGTGCAGCAAGCTGGTGTTGCTGGGGCAGATGTAAACATCGTGATTCGCGGTGCCGCTTCTTTTGGCGCTACCGAACCTCTGTATGTCATTGATGGAGCATTCAGTAATGCCGGATTAAGCTCATTGAATCCCAATGATATTGAATCTATCGAAGTACTGAAAGACGGTGCGGCAGCCGCTATCTACGGTTCACGTGCCGCCAATGGGGTCGTTTTGATTACTACCAAGAAAGGAAAGTCCGGTAAGCCCGTCATTCAGATAGACGGTTCGTTCGCTTTCCAGAAAACGACTAATATTCCGGAGTTCCTCAATGCATCGGAATGGAGAGAGTTTGCCAATATGGTGGCAGATAACAGTGGCTTGCCTCATGCACCGGAGAATGACAATCCCACCAATCCGAACCTGAATACCGACTGGTCAGAAGAATGGATACAGTTTGCTCCGGTATGGAATCTGAATGCCAGTATCGCAGGGGGTGGGGACAACTCTACTTTCAGCACAAGCCTTGGTTATCTTGACCAAACCGGTATGACGATTTATTCGGATTATAAACGTTATAACTTCCGCCTGAATACCTCTTATAAAAAAGGACGTTTCTCATTTTCCGAAACTCTCGGACTGACGCATAAGGATAAAACTCCTACAACAGCTTTCAACATAGCTTTACCAACGTTACCTATTTATGATGAACAAGGACGGTTTACCTCTGGTGGCCCTGATTATTACATCAACCCCGAAGATGGCAAGGCGCAGAATAAGATAGCCCCGTTACATTATACAGACCAGTTTAATAAAGTGACGGATTTAATCGGCTCTTTAAATGCCCAACTGGATATTTGGGGCGGCTTAAAATACAAATTATCGTTAAGTGGAAATTATAGCAATAAGCATAATTACACCCATACCCCCGAGTACTATACAAAGTGGAACTCGGATGGAACTCCCGATAAAGATTATGGCAACACACGTAACAGTGTATCGGAAACAAGAGGTGAAGAGTTCACTTATACGATTGATAACTTGCTGACTTACAACAAGACATTCAACCGTCACTCAATAGACGCTTTATTAGGAACAAGCTGGATGAGAGAATACTATCGTTACATGACCAACTCTACCATTAACGATTTGGGAGGAACGGATATTACCGGATTCCAAAATGAGGATGGTAAGATTTCGGCAGGCGACAGTAATGCAGCATTGCTCTCTTTCTTCGCCCGTGTGAACTACGATTATGATAATAAATATCTGCTGTCCTTGAGTATCCGCCGGGATGAATCTTCCAAATTCCATAAAGACAATAGAGTAGGTTACTTCCCCTCTGTCTCCGCCGGATGGAATGTGCACCAGGAAAAATGGTTCCAAAATCCTGTAATGAGCAAATTGAAGATCAGAGCTAGCTACGGTGAGTTGGGTGCCAACTTCCTCAATCCTTATAATTTTGACGCGATAGCTTATGGACCTATTCCTTACACAGTAGGCGGTGAACGTTATGTGACAGGACGCGCAGCCTATCTGAAATCGAAAGACTTGAAATGGGAAACTGCCAAAACCACAGATATTGGTATCGAACTGGGCTTCTTCAACAACGACTTGACCTTGTCATTAGACTATTTCGTGAAAAAGAACGTAGATTTGTTGGCACAGATAGACTTGAACCTGTCTTCCGGGCAAATCTTTGAAATCAACAGTTCACGTGAAAAACCATACGTCAATACAGCTTCCGTAAAAAACACAGGATGGGAGTTTATGATGAATTACAGGAAACAATTGACGAAAGACTTCCATATAGATGCGACATTCAATATCGCGACGTTGAAGAATAAAGTATTATCACTGGGAGAAAACGTGCAGCCGATTACTTCCGGAGCAATGTCCAGCTACTTTAACGATGCTCCCTCTATTACCATGCCGGGAGAAGCTATCGGTTCATTCTATGGCTATAAGATTGACGGTTTTGATGCGGAAGGAAATTTCATATTTGCGGATACGGACAAGAATGGAGTAGTCAATGCAAATGATAAAGTTATTCTGGGCAGCCCTATCCCTGACTTCACATACGGTTTGAACATCAACATGGAATACAAAGACTTTGATTTGACTGTCTTCTTCCAGGGAGTGCAGGGAAATGATATATTCAATCAGAAAAAGTACACCTATTATTTTGATTATTCCAATAATGTGGTCAAAGAGGCTATGAATGGATGGACGAAAACAAATAGAAATACAGGAATCCCTATTATGAAAACCCAAAACACAAGTGGCGGAAATTCCCTGCCGAGTGAATTTTATATTGAAGACGGTTCCTATTTACGTCTGAAGAATCTTCAGCTTGGTTATTCGTTACCTAAAAAGTGGTTGGAAGCAATCCGGTTTAATAAACTGCGTGTTTATGCAGGCGTACAAAATCTGTTTACGCTGACCAAATACTCCGGTTATGACCCGGAAGTCAGTTCAAATGTATTGTTCTCACGTGGCATTGACATCAGTTCATATCCTAATGCCCGGACATTCACTTTTGGTTTTAACGCTTCATTCTGATAACTAAAAATATGATTAATATGAAAAACTATAAGAAAGTATATGCCGCATTTATCTTGGCGGGCGGCTTGATATTACACGGATGCAACGGTATCTTTGATGATCTGGCAATTAATCCGAACCAGCCGAGTATGGGAGCTTATTTCACCAGTCCGTCCGCTGTAAATGACGCAGTGATGACCATGTACGGATATATGTCTACGCAACGCTGCTTGGGAGCTTCCGGCTCTAAGACAACGATAATCCGCTCCGACGAGGCATCGTCCAATTCGGATTATGGCAAACCGGGCATGTTTGGTGCCGACTTGAATGCCAGTTATTACACTATTGAGCAACCTTATACATTGATGTACACCACTGCTTCCCAAGCATCCTACATCATTGAAACCGCCCCGTCTGTCGATTTCAGCGGCAATGAGGAACTGCGGAACGCATACATGGGTGAAGCCTATTTCTGGAGGGCATTTGCGCATTATTACCTATTGATTAATTTCCGGAATATATCTCCCATCAGACAGATGCCACGTAATGGTGATGACTATGTCCGTCCTTTGGAAAAACCTGCTGCCGTATGGGATTTTATTCAAGAAGACCTGGCACACGCGAAAGAATTGTTGCCCGTGAAGGGATATTGGGACAGCAAGAATGCCGGTCGTGTAACAAAAGCTTCCGCAGCCGCCTTATTGGGAAAAGCTTACCTCTACCGTAGTGGAATCGAGCAATATTATGGTGAAGACAAGACTACATTTTACAGTGAAGCTGCCAAAGAATTTGGTGATGTTATAGACGGAAAGTACGGAACTTATGACCTGACTAAAAATTATGCCGATAATTTTGATGTCGCTCATGAAAATAACGAAGAATCAATTCTTGAATTTCAATTCTTAGGCGATGTCGATAATGCAGGATTCAATCCGGGGCTTGCCACTTCCGGTTTGGCGTTCGATTCACGTGGACTGATGTTGCCGGGAGCGGGAGTAGGTTATGAAGGCGTAGTACATAACTGGCTTTATAACGCATTTGTGAATTCGGTAGACAAGGACGGTTATACGGATATCCGAATGTTCTCCACAATGATATTCAATGATTTGGATGCGAGCATTCATTTGAGAAATGATGCAGGCGGCAATCCGGTACGTCTGGAAGGTCCCGGCGGTTATAAATGGGAAGAACTTTATCCTGCAAAGAATGGAAAAGAAGGATTTGCTACCGTGTCCAATCCTTTGGCACATTCATTCAAAGCAGGTATCAGAAAAGGGATTGATTGTTCCATGCCTACACAAACGGAAGCAGACGGGACTCCTAAACTGGTCGGTGTAGGTGCAGGCGTCAAGGAGTATGTATATAATCAACCCCGTGCCCATGGGGTGAACTGGCGGTATATCCGCTATGCCGATGTGTTGATGATGTATGCAGAATCCGTTGTCAGCGGTGGCATACCAGCATCAAATATGACTCCCTTGCAGGCAGTAAATAAAGTACGCGGACGTGCCAACATGAGCGAACTCCCTTCCGTAACCATGGCTGATATTCAGAATGAAAGAATCCTGGAATTTGCTTTGGAAGGGCATCGTTTCTATGATTTGCTCCGTTGGGGCAAGCTAGCCAGCCGTTTTACAGAGTTGCAGGAATCCGATCCTAACTTCAAGAAGTTCATATCGGCAGATGACTTTAAAGGATTCGTCACCAATAAGCACGAATGGTTGCCGATTCCTATCAATGAAGTGAATTCTAACCCTTATATCACAGAAAATAATCCGGGATATTAACTAAGAAAGAATTAGCATGATAAATTTGAAAAATATGGCGGTACTACTGTTCAGTTTGGTAGTACCGGGGCTCGCTATTGCCCAAACAGAAGTACTTTACAATGGCATACACTTGCCTGAACAATGGCCACCCCGCTATACGGAGCCACAAAAAGCACAAGATATGCCGATACCCTATCTTGAACAAAAGCCGGGAGTAATTTCTGTAAATGTAGGACGGCAACTATTTGTTGATTCTTTTCTGATTGCAGAAACTAATTTGAATAGAGTGATTCATACTCCCCGGTTTTACGAAGGGAATCCGGTACTCGGACCTGACAAGGAATGGGAAAAGACAACCGAAGGCGGACTCTACGCTGCACCCTTCAGTGATGGGATCTGGTATGACGAAAAAGACGGGAAGTTCAAAATGTGGTACTTGGCAGGTGCCGGTGTTCTTCACAAAGGAGACAATCAGACCTTTTATACCGGATATGCCGAATCGGAAGACGGCAAGCACTGGACAAAACCTGTACTGGATATTTGGAACCAAACCAATATTGTAGATACCTGCAATCGTGACGCAGCTACTATTTGGTTGGACAAACAAGAGAAAGACCTGTCCAAACGGTATAAGATGTTCAATGTCGAACGCCGTCCCACGGATCGCAGATGGCAATTTATTTTAAAATACTCGTCAGACGGGATTCATTGGGGAGAGGGAGTCGCCCAGTCTGGTGATTTATACGATCGTTCATCAGCATTCTACAATCCGTTCCGTGATGTGTGGGCATTGAGTATGCGTTACGGGACAACAGTTTCTTCTCGCTCACGCAGTTATTTGGAAAATAAAGACCCGGAAATGGCAGTAAGTTTCGCACATCGTATCCGAAAAGGAGTACCTGATAAGAATATGGTCTACTGGTTTACTCCGAGCGATAAAGAGCCGCGTCATCCGGAGTTTCCGGAAGTAGAACCGGGTATTTACAATTTTGATGCCATTGCTTATGAAAGCATTATGTTAGGATTGTACAGTGTATGGCAGGGACCGGAAAATGGAGTTTGTGCCAAACTGGGTATTCAGAAAAAGAATGAAATTTTTCTAGGGTATAGCCGTGACGGCTTCCATTTCTATCGTCCTTCTTTCAAGCCTTTCATGGCAGTGAATGAGACGGAAGGAGCATGGAACTGGGGAAATATGCAGTCCATCAACGGAGTGCCTTTGGTAGTAGGAGATTCACTTTATTTCTATTCCAGCGGACGCCAAAGAAACAAGATTATGTGGGATAGCTATACATCTACCGGACTGGCTACTTTGCGCAGAGATGGTTTTGTCTCCATGTATGGAGATAAGGACGGCTATCTGCTGACGGAGAAGGTTCGTTTTGACGGCAAACATCTTTTTATCAATGCAGATGTAAAAGGTAGCTTAGCTGTAGAAATTCTGGATGAAAATGGAAAGCCACTGGAAGGGTTTACCCGGAAAGACTGTGTGCCGGTGAAGAAAACGGATAAGACAAAATTGTTGGTTACATGGAAGAAACACCAAGATATAGCATCGCTCATCGGGAAAGCTGTCCGACTGAAGTTCTACCTGAATAACGCTGATATATATGCATTTTGGATTTCTCCGTGGCAAACGGGCGAAAGCCGTGGATATACAAGCGGCGGCGGACCGGGACTGTCAACCTGTGGCATAGATATTCCTGCAAACAAATAAAAGATAAATGACTATGAAACGTTTATTTTATACATTACTATTTTTCCTGCCTTGTATGCTGATAGCTTGCGGTGGCAGTGATGATACTCCGGATGGAGATAATAATCCCCCGGTAGTGGCTCCCCCTTGCGAAGAGCCGGTAGATTCACGGCTATTGTACAATGGTATTCGTCTGCCCGAACAGTGGCCGCCGGTACGTTCATCTTCGTCTGAACTGGAAAAAGGAATGTCACCTTTTTATCTGTCGGATAAACCTTCTGTTATTAATATCTCGGTAGGACGCCAGTTATTTGTAGACAATTTCCTGATAGAATCCACTAATCTGAAACGTACGTTCTATTATCCTGAATATTATTCAGGCAATCCGATACTGACACCAGAACAGGATTGGGAGAAAACTGGAACAAAAGGTGCGGCATTCGCCGCTCCTTTCAGCGACGGGGTATGGTATGACGAAAAGGAAGGAAAATACAAAATGTGGTACATGGCAGGTGGTGGCTCCTATGCAACTAGCGGAGCAGGAGTGACTTGTTATGCGGAATCAACGGACGGTATTCACTGGACAAAACCCACTCTTTCCGTTGTAGCCGGAACAAATATCGTTGACTATAACTCAGAACGTGACGCGTCTGTTATTTGGCTGGATAAACAGGAAAGTAATGCTTCGAAAAGATACAAGATGTTTTTAGTTGCCCGTGAATCCGGGAAATGGAGATACCATTACAAGACTTCCCCGGACGGCAAAGTCTGGCGTGCCGCAGTTCAATCGGAACCGATTGCCGACCGTTCAACAGTATATAAAAATCCTTTCAGAAACGTTTGGGTATATAGTATGCGGCATAATGTTCGGGTGGATGCGAATAAGCTGGTACGTGCGAGGGATTATAATGAAAACACCGATCCGGAAGCCGGAACAAAGAAAGCGGAAGCATTATTGAGTGCATTCTGGTTTGGTCCGTGGGCTAATGAGCAACACCATACAGACTATCCGAATATAGCGCCTGCGATATATAATCAGGATGCCACGCCTTATGAAAGCATTATGCTGGGATTCTTCTCCGTTTGGCAAGGGCCGGAAAATGATGTTTGTGCTTCGGACAACGTAATCAAGAGAAATCAAGTTATGGTAGGATATAGCCGTGACGGTTACAGTTGGTTCCGTGAGGATATGAATCCTTTCCATGCCGTAAATACGACCACCTCGGACGCATGGAATCAAGGTAACCTGCAATCCGTAGCCGGAGCACCGTTAATAGTAGGTGACAAACTCTATTTCTATCTGAGCGGTCGTCGTTTGAGAGGCACTCAAGAGATTACCACTACCGGGCTTGCCATGCTTCGTCGCGATGGATTTGCATCTATGAAAGGAACAGGAGAGTTGCAAACTTCCTTACTGAAATTTGACGGTTCGTACTTCTTTGTCAATGCCAATGTCACGGGAGAAATGAAAGTGGAACTTTTAGATCCCAATAATAAAGTAATCGAAGGATTCTCAAAAGATGAGTGCAAAGCCTTTAAAGGGGATAATGTAAAAGCGAAGATAGAATGGACAGGCAACGCTTCATTAGCCTCTTTGAAGAACAAACAACTGAAAGTGAAATTCTATATTGATAACGGTGAAATATTTGCTTTTTGGATTTCTCCTTCTGCGAATGGAGAGAGTATGGGATACACCGCTGGCGGAGGTCCCGGGTTGAATATTTCCGGAATAGATAAAACCAATTAAAAAATGAATACTATGAACAGATTAGCTTATTTATTATCATTGATTTGTATTCTTGCATTTTCTTCTTGCGAAGAGGATAAAGTATATTATCACACTGCGGCAAAGGCAGACTTCACCATTGGTGAGAATATGTATGAACTGGGACAGACTGCTGTTTTTAAAGATGCTTCCATACCCGATGAAGGAAGCCGGATAGTAGCATGGTTATGGGAGTTTGGCGATGCAAAAAAATCCGTCTCGACGGAACAGAATCCAACTTTCGTTTATCCGTCGGACGGTACATTTACCATTAAACTGACGGTGACTGATGATAACGGCTTGAGCGCCACAGCTAAGAAGGACCTTACCATCTTAGACCCGGCTAAAGCAATCAATGTAATGTGGCAGAAAGAAATGGGCGGACCTATTGAAAGTACAGTCTCACCCGCATTGTCGGCTGACGGTAAAACGGTTTATATGATTACCGACCAGACTTCCACAGGAGCATTTGACGTGAAACTTTATGCTTATGATACAGAAAACGGAACACAGAAATGGGCATTTGACGTAACTGCCAATATGAATGAACTGAATCCGGGCGGAGGGGCAAGTATGGTATATGCAAGTCCGGCAGTAGGACCGAATGGAGATGTGTATATTGTGGTTCGTGATTTGAAGCCAGCTACTGCTGAACACCCCCGTGCTTTGTTTTTATTTGCTGTAGGAAGTAATGGTAGCAGAAAATGGGCATACAAAGCTGCCGATTCTAATTTGTATGCTGTCACTCCGGCTATTGATGCATCCGGTAATATTTACTTCGGACATAGAGGAAAGAAAATAATCGTATTAAGTCCTGCCGGTGATATAGTCAAAGAAATAGCTTTAGATGTAGAAGTGTTGTCCGGTATGTCTCTGTCCAAAGACGGAACTGTCTATTTCGGCTCTTCCAAGAATACGGGATATTTCGGTTATGATTTTGCTACCGGTACTCAAAAGTTTGTCTATCAGAAAGATTTGGGTGGTACAGCATTGAAAGGAAATTCTTATACGATAGGAGCGGATGGAACCATTTATACCATAGCCGAACTGACATCAGGTGGCGCTATCATAGCTCTGAATCCTGACGGAACGGAAAAATGGGTGTACAAGACTCCGGGAGCCATTGTCAACGGTGGTGTTGTGATTGGTACGGATGGAACGCTTTATGCCAACGGTGGAAATGCTGTTGCCGGTGAAGCTTCGGCAGGTGTTTTCGCTTTGAATTCGGACGGTTCTTTAAAATGGCATTATGCTACAACGGAGGACGTTAACAACTGCGTACCAATCATCGATAACAGAGGATATATCCATATCATCTCGAACAAAGCCGTCTATTATATAGTGAAACAAGACGGTAGTTTACTTGCATCCGCAGAGTTAGGCGTTAAATGTACTTCCAGTCCGGTAATGGATTCAAGAGGATATTTATATGTCGGCATTGAAGCTGTTGCAGGTGCATCTGATATGGTATGTATCTCATCTGGAGCTACTTCCTATGCGAACTCTGGATGGCCGATGAAAGGCCAGAATCCGCAACGGACAGGTTTGCAAAAGTAAGTAGTTTAAAATGTCGACGATTATGAAGAAATATTCTTTATTGGCAGTTTTCTTATTATTAATGTGCAATGTTTCGGTATGCGGGCAAACAGGACGTATCCTTTTTGTGGATACAACATTCATTGAGAAAACAAATCTGCAACGAATACATCATTCGCCCATCTATTATTCTGGCAATCCTGTTTTGAAAGCTGATAAAAAATGGGAATTGAATATAAATGGCGACCCTTATGCCGCTCCATTCAGCGGTGGCGTATGGTATGATGAAGAAGAACATAAATTCAAGATGTGGTATTCTGCCGGTGGCGGAAAGTTATTAGGACTCGTCACTTGCTATGCAGAGTCGTCCGACGGGAAAGTCTGGATAAAACCGGAGCTGGACGTTGTTCCGGGAACCAATATCGTAGATACATTAGAGCATGATTGCGTTTCCGTGTTGCTTGATAAATTTGAGAAAGACCGGACGAAGCGTTATAAAATGTTTGTTGTAGAATTTAATAATCGCTTCACAGTCAGCATGAAACTCAAATATTCTTCTGACGGAATCCATTGGAGTGAGCCGAAAGCTCTTTCGGGAGAATTGTACGACCGTTGTGCGGCTTATTACGACCCGTTTCGCAAGAAATATGTCCTGTCATTGAAAACCATAAATGGAGTGTATAGGCGTTCACGCAATTATTTGGAACATGAAGATCCGGAAATGCTGGTTAGCCTGGCACATAGGATATATGACAACAAGAGTGATAAGTTTATCCGTTATTGGTTTAATGCCGATGCCGATGACCCGCGTCATCCTCAATTTCCCGAACTGCGTCCACAGATATACAATCATGAAGCAATGCCGTATGAGGGCTGTATATTAGGCTACTTCACCGTTTGGCAGGGACCGGAGAACAATGTTTGTGACAGTCTGAACATTCAAAAAAGGAATGAAGTCCTGATAGGTTGGAGCAAAGACGGTTTTCATTGGAACCGGGAAAACAAGAAACCATTTCTTCCTGTCAGTGAGGACTTTCATGCATGGAATGCAGGCAATGTACAGTCTACTGCGGGTAGCCCTCTGATAGTCGGAGACTCTCTTTATTTTTATGTCAGTGGACGCTATAACAGCAAGCCGAAACATGATTCCAATTTTGCCACAGGACTTGCGATGCTTCGTCGTGATGGTTTTGTTTCGATGCGGGCAGGAAGAAAAGAAGGATATATAGAAATAAAAACTCAGATTCCGGCAAATGGAAACTATTTGTTTGTAAATGCAGATGTGAAGGGAACTTTAGCGGTAGAAGTGTTGGATGATAACGGTCAGCCAATGGAAGGATTTACAAAGAAAGACTGCATATCAATGAAAAAATCGGATAAAACGAAACAGATGATTTCATGGGAAAAACATCCAGGCGTAACATCACTGGTGGGGAAAACAGTCCGGTTGAAGTTTTATCTGAATCAGGCGGATATCTATGCATTTTGGATTTCGGCATGGCAAACAGGCGAAAGTGGTGGATATACCGGCGGTGGAGGACCGGGACTATCAGACGAGGGTATAGATACCCCCATGGATAAATTGAAAAATAACTAAATATATTAAACTTAAAAAAAGAAACTGTATTATGGAAAAGATTATAGGATTAATCAATGCTCCTTTTACTCCGTTTTATGAAAATGGAGAAGTAAATTATGAACCAATCGAAGCCTATGCAAAGCTACTTGTAAAAAATGGCTTGAAAGGTGTTTTCATCAACGGTTCTTCTGGAGAAGGGTATATGTTGACTGATGAAGAACGAATGAAGTTGGCAGAACGTTGGATGGAAGTTGCACCGGATGGTTTTAAGGTTATTGTACACGTGGGGAGTTGCTGCGTAAAGTCAAGCCGGATGCTGGCGGAACATGCCCAGAAAATCGGAGCTTGGGGAATTGGTGCAATGGCACCTCCTTTCCCGAAAATAGGACGAATAGAAGAATTGGTAAAGTACTGCGAAGAAATCGCTGCCGGAGCACCGAAGCTGCCCTTCTATTATTATCACATTCCTGCATTCAATGGAGCATTCTTATCGATGCTTGCTTTCCTGAAAGCTGTTGAAAACCGTATTCCCAATTTTACGGGAATCAAATATACCTTCGAAAGCCTGTATGAATACAATCAATGTCGTTTGTATAAAGACGGCAAGTTCGATATGCTTCACGGGCAGGATGAAACCATTCTTCCTTGTCTCGCAATGGGAGGGGCGCAAGGCGGAATCGGCGGAACGACCAACTATAACGGTATAAACCTGGTAGGTATCATTGATGCCTGGAAAGCCGGTGAATTGGAGCAAGCCCGTGAATTGCAAAACTTCTCTCAGGAAGTGATTAACGTAATCTGCCATTTCCGTGGGAATATTGTTGGTGGCAAACGTATCATGAAGCTTATCGGACTTGATTTGGGCGGCAACCGTACTCCTTTCCAAAACATGACCGCTGACGAAGAAAAACAAATGAAAGCGGAACTGGAAGAAATCCGTTTCTTCGAACGTTGCAATAAATTCTAACAGGAGGACGTATGAAGAATATTACTGACTATATACAACAATGGGCTAATACCTATAAGGATGATATGCAGAATAATATCATGCCCTTTTGGATAAAGTATGGACTGGATAGAGTGAATGGTGGTATATATACTTGTGTAGATCGCGACGGTGCATTAATGGATAGTACAAAATCCGTTTGGTTTCAGGGGCGTTTTGCATTTACTTGTTCCTATGCCTATAATCATATAGAAAAGAATCCGGCATGGTTGCAAGCCGCAAAAAGCACACTAGACTTTATAGAGAAGTATTGCTTTGATTCGGATGGGCGTATGTATTTTGAAGTGACAGCGGACGGTCGCCCTTTACGTAAGCGCCGTTATATTTTCTCCGAGTCATTTGCAGCCATAGCGATGTCCGAATATTCGATAGCGTCGGGGGATAAGACGTATGCGGTGAAGGCACTCGAACTGTTCAAACGTATGCAATATTTCCTGCAAACTCCCGGACTGCTTGCTCCCAAATATACAGATACGCTCCCCATGAAAGGACATTCCATCACCATGATATTGATAAACGTAGCTTCCCGAATCAGGGAAGCTATTCAAGACGAATGTCTGACACGGCAGATTGACGAGTCCATTAGCTGTCTGGAAAAAGATTTCCTACATCCGGAGTTCAAGGCATTATTGGAAACCGTAGGACCGAACGGAGAATTTATAGACTCCAATATGGGGCGTACCATCAATCCGGGGCATTGTATCGAAACAGCTTGGTTTTTGCTGGAAGAATCCAAGCTCCGGGGAAGGGATCAAAACATAAAAGAACTGGGGCTGAAGATTCTGGACTGGTCATGGGAGTGGGGCTGGGATAAAGAATTCGGCGGTATTATCAATTTCAAAGATTGCAGGAATCTTCCTTCGCAGGACTATGCGCAGGATATGAAATTCTGGTGGCCGCAAACAGAAGCAATTATCGCTACCCTGTATGCCTATCTGATGACGAAAGAAGAGAAATACCTGAAGATGCATCAACAAATCAGCGAGTGGACATATACACATTTCCCGGACAAAGAATACGGAGAGTGGTATGGCTATCTCCATCGGGATGGAACAGTCGCCCAGCCGGCAAAAGGAAATTTATTTAAAGGACCTTTTCATATCCCTCGCATGATGACAAAAGGATATATGCTTTGTGAGGAAATAATGTCTGAAATAAAAAAAGAAATAAGATGATTGTATCCAATTTACAAAATAGCCAACGGGTGGAGAAACTTCACCCGTTGTTCAAACAGCTTTTCGATTATGTGAAATCGCACGATCTGTTGCACGAGGAACTGGGAACTATCAGACTGGATGGTGATAATCTGATTGTCAATAATATCTATCCCGAATGTATTCCTGAAGGAAAGCGTTTATTAGAACTGCATCACGATTATATTGATGTGCACATATTGCTTGAAGGCAAAGAAACCATTGGCTGGAAAGCCTTGGAAGAATTAAAAGTGGAAAGGCAAGCTTATGATAAAAAGAGTGATTGTGCCCTATATGGTGACGTTCCTACTACTTTCATCAATCTCTTGCCCGGACAATTCGTCATTGTATATCCGGAGGACCCCCATGCTCCGGCTATCGGTAAAGGCTGGATACGCAAACTGATAGCTAAAGTAAAAGTCTAAGTAAACAGTCTCAAAAATCTTTTAAATACAACTACCATGAAAAATAAAAATATTTATCCATGGGTAGTGGTTGCGTTGCTTTGGGTAGTAGCGTTGCTCAACTACATGGATAGACAAATGCTTTCTACAATGCAGGAAGCAATGAAAATAGATATTGTAGAACTGACGAAGGCAGAAGCTTTCGGTGCATTAATGGCAGTCTTTCTTTGGATTTACGGCTTTATGAGCCCGGTTGCCGGAATTATTGCAGACAGGCTTAGTCGTAAATGGTTAATCGTCGGAAGCTTGTTTGTTTGGTCGGCTGTAACATTCCTGATGGGATATGCCACGACGTTTGAGCAATTATATGGTTTGCGTGCAGTGATGGGGATTAGTGAAGCATTGTATATTCCTTCCGCTCTGTCCTTGATAGCGGATTGGCATCGGGACAAATCACGCTCATTGGCAATTGGAGTTCACATGACCGGACTGTATGTCGGTCAGGCAATCGGTGGGTTTGGAGCTACGGCAGCCGCTGCATTTTCCTGGCAGAGCACTTTTCACTGGTTTGGCATTGTAGGTATTGCTTATTCTGTGGTTCTTATCTTTTTCCTGCATGAGAATCCTGTCCGAATGAAAATAGAAAAGGTTGTTGCTAATGGCATTAGCAAGGGGAATTCAATTGGAAAAGGGCTGTTACTGTTATTTTCAAATATTTCTTTTTGGGTGATATTATTTTATTTTGCGGCTCCAAGTTTACCGGGGTGGGCTACAAAGAACTGGTTGCCAACGCTATTTGCGGAGAATCTGGATATTCCGATGTCACAGGCAGGACCAATATCTACGATTACCATTGCTCTATCTTCATTTGTCGGAGTAATATTGGGAGGATTCTTGTCGGATAGATGGGTGCTGAAGAATATCCGCGGACGTGTCTACACAGGGGCAATCGGACTGGGGATGACTATCCCCGCACTGTTATTGTTAGGTTTCGGACACGGTTTCATTAGCGTAATAGGTGCAGGATTGTTGTTCGGCATCGGCTTTGGTATTTTCGATGCCAACAATATGCCTATTCTATGCCAGTTCGTTTCTGCTAAATATAGGGGGACGGCATATGGTATTATGAATATGACAGGAGTTTTTGCAGGAGCTGCAGTAACTCAATTATTGGGAAAATGGACGGACGGTGGAAGTCTGGGCGAAGGATTTGCTATGCTTAGTATTGTCGTTGCACTTGCATTAGGGCTACAAATCTACTTTTTAAGACCTAAAACGGATAATATGGAGTAATACAATGATAGTTATAGTTTGGGTTGTTATGAGTAATAAGAAGAAAAGAATATTAGTGTAAAGCTCATTTATTATCTCAAATGTATAGATATATTTGTGAATATTGCATTCGTACTATTCTTACTCTTAAACTGTTTTCTTTTTATTATACAGGATGCTGATAAACTCAATTTGCATTTTTAATAAATAATGAAACAGTTTATTATAAACGGGTCTTACATTTATAATAAACGATATTCGGGATAATTCACTAAGTAGGCACGAATATATTAAACAAAATGGGGTGAAATCCATGTAGATTCCACCCCATTTCTATTCTTTCAGACACATATTTATGTTTCTGTAAATTCTCTTTATGTCTTTATTTTTGTATATATCATATCTGTTGTCTGCTAATTGGTTATTGCAAATATACGAAATTAAAAGAGGAAAGTCAATAGCATTTTAAAATTTGATGTGATACAACACATGCCTGCACAACGGATGCTCACCAGGGACAAGCGGATGATCGAATTCCCTCACTCGTTCCATTCCTATTTTCTGCATTACACGTTCTGACCGTTGGTTGAGAAGGGAAGTAAAAGAAAAGAGTTCTTTTATATCCGTTTTATTGCGTGTATATTCCAAACAAGCTGTTGCAGCTTCAGGAGCATAACCCTGTCCCCAATATTCGTGTGCTAACCGCCAGCCTATTTCTATGCCCGGAGCAAAGTCTACATCAAATGCAATCTGATGTAGTCCGGTATAGCCCATAAAAGCATGATCTTCTTTTCGTTCTACAGCATACAAACCGAAGCCACAGGTTTGGAACTCATTTTGAATACGCTGATAAAAGGCAAATGATTCTTCCGATGACAATGAACTAAGAAAAAACTCCATCACATTCGGATCGGCATTCATACGGGCAAAAAACGGGATGTCTTCTTCTTTCCAGTCGCGGAGAATCAGACGAGGTGTTTCTATATACTTTTGCATAATAATGATAATAATGGAATGCAAAGATACAATTCTTTTTTCCTTGTTGGAGGTTATTCATTATTATAAGTATTAACTATTATTCATTGAATCCCCTCTTCACTTATGGTCAGTCTAGTCAGCAGCATGGTACGGATGTGTAAACCAGAAGCAGGAACCTATTCCTTCGGTCGAATCCACGCCAATTTCTCCTCCCATTTGGGAAACAATGCTTTTGCAGATAGAAAGTCCAAGTCCTGTACCCTGAACAAAGGTATTGAGCTTCACAAAACGTTCGAATATACTCTTTTGCTTTTCTTCCGGTATTCCCATTCCGGTGTCGCGCACATAGAATTTTATTTTCTGATGGGATACTTGTTCATATCCCAGGGTGATACAGCCTTGCTGGGTGAACTTTAATGCGTTATTTATAAAGTTACTGATAACTTGAGTGAATCTGTTTTTGTCAGTGTAGAGATAACATTCCGGCAGTGGTTCCTCAAAAATCAATTCAACACCTTTACTCACTTTCATACTCATTGATTTGATGATTTCAGCACACGTCTCATTTACATCCACATTGGTATATACAAAATTAAATGTTCCCGCTTCGATTTTCGAAAGATCGAGAATATCCGATATCAGTTGCAAGAGAAGTTCATTATTCTCTTGCACAATCTTGATATATTCCTGCCGTTCGTTTCTGCTGTCCGTTTCTGCCAGAAGACTGGAAAAACCGACAATAGCATTGAGAGGAGTACGGATCTCATGACTCATGTTAGCTAGGAAAGCCGACTTCAGACGATCCAGTTCTTCCGCTTTATCGCGGGCAATAATCAATTTCTGTTCAGTTTCTTTCAAAGGCGTGATGTCATAATTGATACACAACATCTCAATAATGCCGTCTTGCGGACGGTAATCCCTGACCATCACATTGATGCTGGTCCATGTATATTTGCCATTCTCCCTGCATACACGAACTTCTTTACGCAAACTGGTTGCCTTTCCCGTTTTCACTTCACCTACAAAGTTTTTCAGAACAGCCTGATCTTCAGGAACTACATGTGCATATACTCCAATAACCTGTGGCATGGGAGTACCTTCTTTTTCACCCAAATTCCTGTACCATGTATCTTGGGCATATCCGTCTCTTGTCAATACATTGAAATGAGCAAATCCTACCTTGGCATAATCACCGATTAGAAGAAACAGATTCTCAAACTCCTGTATCTTAGTGTATGCATTGGTCGTTTCCGTTGTATCTATATTGATAAACAGATAGTTGATAAATCGATTTTGAGAATCATAGAGAGCAGTAACCTTAGTAGTAAGATTAATAATCCCATTTCTCCGGCTATCTACATATTGATTTATTTTTGAGAAGTCATAATTGATGGAGAAGTTTACATCTTCTTTCGCTCTCAATCTCTCTTTAACCTCTAAAGGAATATTGGGATTGTCGAACAGATTAACTCCCAATGCTTCATTCTTGTCAGACAAGCCGAATATTTCAAGCTCTTTATCATTAATATCTACCAGATAACCGTCTTTGTCATAAAGTTCGACGCCTGCCGGAAGGTTCTTATAGATGTTTCTCAATATCTTCTCGCTGTTGTCCAAAGCAAGACGATCTTCTTTGGCTTGTAATTCCGACTTTCGCAATTCGATGCAAATACTGATAATATTAGCAAGAGAGGAGAAGCATTGATAATCCACATTGCTCCAGCTACGCTGCGTTCTTACCATATCAATTCCCATATAGCCCCATACCTCTTCTTTAGAGATTAGCGGAACTACCATCAGCGATTTGATATCCTGCATTTCCAATGTCTGACGATATTCCGCAGCTTCTTCGGGCATGTCGTCCAACGTGTTCAGAATGATAGCTCTTCTTTCGGCTATCTGATGGTTCCACCAGGTAGAAGGGTCCCAGGGAATATTGCTCAAGAATTCCTGTTCCTTGGATATTCCTTCGGCGGTAACCTCATAAGTGCAATCCTGGCGTTGTTCTTTTCTGTTTATTTCGAAGATATAGATACGATCGCCCAAAAACTGGTTGAGGAGATCTCCTAATGTCTTGTTAACCACTTGAGTGACATCATCACATTGCAGAAAAGCAAGCAATGAATATGAAATATTAGTTTGTTGGTAAAGCAGATTGCTCACTTGAAAGAAATCAATGTTTTCATTCGTAGTATCGATCGGTCTGTCAATATATTGCAGAAAGCCCGTCATATTCCTATATCCCTCTTTATCGGGCTTTTGGAAATTAATCTTAGAGTACACCCATATTTCCCCGTCTTTTGCCCGGATTGGGAACATTTGTTCGTATGTCTCCAGATAAGAAAGAGACATATATTCATTTTTAAGACGCAGCCGGTGATCTTCACGTATTCTTTGGTGAAATTCGGTGAAACTGATGCGGTTACTTTCAAGGCCGAGTAAGTCAACAATAAAGTCAGAGCAGATATATTCTTTATTTTTCAAATCTGACTCCCACCATCCCATTTTGGCCATTTGTGCTATCTGAACGTATTTTTCATAGTCATAATTTGTTTGTTCTTTCATATTGTTTGCTCTTGTTTTCTGTTTTATATTATAAGCTAGCCGGCAAAGATAAGCATAACTTTTAAATAATGAGGAATTTGCATATCACAGCAGGATGAAAGTGGAAATTTGGTGCTGAAAAGTGGAAAAAGAGACAAATGAGTACAAACAGGGGATTATTTCGTCTTTCTCTTAGTGAAGAAGTGAATTATATAATCTATAATATATATCAGAAGAATGAAAAATACCAGATTATTCATGTTTGCGGCATGCACACTTTTTTTGGCAGCGTGTGGCAGGCAAACCGTGAAGATTATGACTCCGCCGGATGCGTCAAATCGTGTTCTGTTTGGTGCGGAGCAGTTACAGACTACCTTGGATAAAGCCGGTTATCAGGTAATGATGCAACAGGGAGACACGACATTCTCCGATCCCGAAATCAAAACGATTCTCTTGACGGAAGTAAATGACACGACGCTCAAGAAAGAAGGTTTTCATATTTCGACGACGGGCAATCTGACCAAAGTGTCCGGCAGGGATGGGAGTGGTGTCATTTACGGATGCCGTGAACTGATTGACCGTGTGAATGATTCGGATGGTAAGTTGAACTTCCCGGAGGAACTGAAAGACGGTCCTGAAATGGTATTGCGTGGTGCATGTGTAGGATTACAGAAGATGACCTATCTGCCGGGGCATGGTGTGTACGAATATCCGTATACGCCGGAAAGTTTCCCTTGGTTTTATGATAAAGAACAGTGGATTAAATACTTGGATATGCTGGTTGCCAACCGCATGAATTCGCTGTACCTTTGGAATGGCCATCCGTTTGCGTCATTGGTGAAACTGGAAGATTATCCGTTTGCACTGGAAGTAGATGAAGAAACTTTCAAAATGAACGAAGAAATGTTCTCTTTCCTCACGGAAGAAGCGGACAAGCGCGGTATCTTTGTCATACAGATGTTTTATAATATCATTCTTTCCAAACCTTTTGCTGAACATTACGGACTGAAAACACAGGATCGTAACCGCCCCATTACTCCTCTGATTGCCGATTATACACGCAAGAGTATTGCCGCTTTCATTGAAAAGTATCCCAATGTAGGATTACTTGTTTGTCTGGGTGAAGCGATGTGTACAGTGGAGGACGATGTGGAATGGTTTACTAAAACAATTATTCCGGGAGTGAAAGACGGATTACAGGCATTGGGACGTACGGATGAACCGCCTCTTTTGTTGCGTGCGCACGACACGGACTGCAAACTGGTGATGGACGCTGCCTTGCCGCTCTATAAGAATCTTTATACGATGCATAAGTATAATGGTGAATCATTGACTACCTACGAACCTCGTGGTCCCTGGTCGAAAATTCATACGGATTTGAGTTCGTTGGGTTCCATTCATATCAGTAACGTACATATCCTGGCAAATTTGGAACCGTTCCGCTGGGGTTCTCCGGATTTCGTACAAAAGGCGGTCACTGCCATGCACAATGTACACGGTGCCAATGCGCTGCACCTTTATCCGCAGGCTTCATATTGGGACTGGCCTTATACAGCTGACAAATTACCGAACAATGAACGTGAATTCCAGTTGGATCGTGATTGGATCTGGTATCAGACCTGGGGACGCTATGCGTGGAACTGCCATCGCGACCGTACAGATGAAATGGGTTACTGGAACCATCAGTTGGGCAAATTCTACGGAACCTCTGACGAAAATGCAAGTAATATCCGTGTAGCATACGAAGAAAGCGGAGAGATCGCTCCGAAGTTGTTACGTCGTTTCGGTATCACAGAGGGAAATCGCCAAACGTTATTACTGGGTATGTTTATGAGTCAGCTTGTCAATCCGTACAAATATACGATCTATCCGGGATTCTATGAAAGCTGCGGACCGGAAGGAGAGAAGCTGATAGAGTATGTAGAAAAAGAATGGAAAAAGCAACCTCATGTAGGTGAAATGCCTTTGGATATTGTTGCTCAAGTAATAGAACATGGAGATAAAGCGGTAGCGGCTATTGATAAAGCAGCAGGTTCCGTCTCTTCAAATAAAGATGAATTTGCACGTTTGCAGAATGATATGCATTGTTATCGTGAATTTGCGTATGCGTTCAACCTGAAAGTGAAAGCTGCCAAACTGGTATTGGATTATCAATGGGGAAAAGAGATTAAGAATCTTGAAGAAGCTATTCCTTTGATGGAACAAAGCTTGGAACACTATCGCAAATTGGTGGAACTGACGGACGAACATTACTTGTATGCCAACAGTATGCAGACTGCCCAACGTCGTATTCCTATCGGTGGAGATGATGGAAAGAATAAGACTTGGAAAGAATTGCTGGTACACTACGAGAAGGAATTGGAAAATTTCAAAGCCAACCTCGCTTTGTTGAAAGAAAAACAGAATGGAAATGCGGTGACTGAAACTGTTGAGATTGCTGCCTGGACTCCTGCAAACGTGAAACTGATCTCTAATTATCCGACAGTGAAAGTAGATGAGGGTATTTCTTTATTTGTGGATGTTCCAGGTAAGATAGAAGCAGTAGCTCCGGAATTGAAAGGAATGAAGGCGCTCCGCTTCAATGGAAATGAGCAGAGAGAGAAAGGCACAAGCATCACTTTCGAAACGGATGCTCCGGTGAAATTGTTAGTCGCTTATTTCAAAGACGACCAGAAAAAGTATGCAAAAGCTCCGAAACTGGAAATTGATGCATCAGCCAATGATTACGGTCAGGCGGAACCCGTGTTGACGAATGCTGTCCGTATCAACGGAATGCCTTTGGCAAATGTGCATGCATATAGTTTTCCGGTTGGAAAGCATACATTGATGTTACCCAAAGGTTATCTGCAAGTGTTAGGATTCACGGCTGCGGAAACGAAAGTTCGTAATGCCGGGCTTGCCGGGGATGAAGAGACAATGGATTGGTTGTTTTATTAATGGGAATATATCGGTTAAATGAGAATTTAGCGGTTAGGCTGAAAGCCTTACAATTATATATTTATTGGGGTGCCCTGAAAGGGCTTAATTATATAGCGTAGGGCAACGCCCTACGTAAAAACGACAATCTGAATTTGCGCCCTGAAAGGGCATAATTGTATACAGTTCCGCCCTTTCAGGGCTTGTGGCTGGTGTGTTTTTTTCGTAGGGCGTTGCCCTACGCTATAGAATTAAGCCCTTTCAGGGCACTCCGCAAAATTATCATTTAGTGGTTATGCACTATTTAAGTATTAAACGATTAGAAAAAGTATCATGAAGAAGTTATTGCTGGCAGTTTTTAGTATAGCCACTACTTTCTCTCTATATGCGCAACGGGAAGTTCCGCAGGAACGAATGGAGCAGATTTACGAGGAAGTAAAGACACCATACAAGTACGGGCTCGCAGTTGCCCCGACAGACAATTATCATAAGATTGATTGTCCTACCGTTTTTCGCCAGGGAGACAAGTGGCTGATGACTTATGTGGTTTACAACGGCAAAGGTGGAACCGATGGTCGTGGTTACGAAACGTGGATAGCAGAAAGTGATAATTTGCTCGAATGGCGCACTTTGGGACGGGTTCTTTCTTATCGGGATGGAAAATGGGATTGCAATCAGCGTGGCGGATTTCCTGCATTGCCGGATATGGAATGGGGTGGAAGCTATGAGCTTCAGACTTATAAAGGTCGCCATTGGATGACTTATATCGGTGGTGAAGGAACGGGCTACGAAGCTGTAAAAGCCCCGCTTTATGTCGGGCTGGCATGGACGAAAGGAAATATTTCTACAGCACATGAATGGGAATCTCTGGACAAACCGATTTTGAGCATCCATGATAAAGATGCCCAATGGTGGGAAAAACTGACTCAATATAAGAGTACCGTTTATTGGGATAAAGATAAAACATTGGGAGCTCCGTTTGTGATGTATTACAACGCGGGCGGGCATCATCCGGAAACGAATTTAAAGGGCGAACGTGTCGGCATTGCGCTTTCCAAAGATATGAAAACATGGAAACGCTACTCCGGAAATCCTGTCTTTGCGCATGAAGCTGATGGAACCATTACAGGAGATGCGCATATCCAAAAGATGGGAGATGTGTATGTGATGTTTTATTTCTCTGCTTTTGAACCTTCGCGTAAATATAAAGCATTCAATACATTTGCCGCCAGCTATGATTTGGTGAACTGGACCGACTGGAAAGGGGCCGACCTGATTATCCCCTCCAAGAACTACGATGAACTGTTTGCTCATAAGAGCTATGTGGTGAAACATGACGGAGTGGTTTATCATTTCTATTGTGCGGTAAACAACGCAGAGCAACGTGGCATTGCCATTGCTACCAGTAAGCCGATGGGACGTTCGGCTGTCCGTTTCCCGGCTCCGGAGAGTAAGAATCGCCGGCAAATTATTGAATTAAATGAAGGCTGGAAAACTTGGAGAGTTGAGAATGGAAAGTTGAGAGTTGAGAGTGAAAAGACTGTGAATATACCTCATAACTGGGATGATTATTATGGGTATCGTCAATTGACTCACGGCAATCTTCACGGAACCGTTCTTTACAAAAAAGACTTCATCCTCAACAACTCTCAATTCTCAACTCTCAACTCTCAACTTAAAAAATATTTCCTTCGTTTTGACGGAGTAGGTACATACGCCACCATTACAGTGAACGGAAAGGACTTCGGTCGTCATCCCATAGGGCGCACTACGTTGACTTTGGATGTCACAGATGAATTGAAACAGGGAGTAAATCGCCTGGAAGTGAAAGCCGAGCATCCTGAAATGATTGCCGATATGCCTTGGGTATGTGGAGGATGTTCATCGGAATGGGGATTCAGTGAGGGTTCCCAACCGTTAGGTATCTTCCGTCCTGTGGTATTGGAAGTAACGGATGAGATTCGCATAGAACCTTTCGGTGTACATATTTGGAATGACGAAAAGGCTGCTAACGTATTTGTAGAAACAGAGGTTAAGAATTATAGTAAAACAACAGAAACGGTAGAGTTAGTCAATAAACTAAGCAATGCCGATGGAAAACAAGTTTTCCGTTTGGTTGAAAAAGTAACTTTAGCTCCGGGAGAAATGAAAGTGATTCGCCAGCAGGCTCCTGTTGAGAATCCTGTCTTATGGAATACGGAAAATCCATATCTCTATAAATTGGCTAGTATGATTAAGCGTGATACGAAGACAACGGATGAAATTTCGACACCCTTCGGTATTCGTACCATTAGCTGGCCGGTAAAACGAAACGATGGAGACGGACGTTTTTACCTGAACGGGAAGCCCGTGTTTATCAATGGAGTATGCGAGTATGAGCATCAGTTCGGACAAAGCCATGCGTTCGGTAATGAACAGGTTGCCGCAAGGGTAAAACAGATACGTGCAGCCGGTTTCAATGCGTTCCGCGATGCTCATCAGCCCCATCATCTCGATTATCAAAAATACTGGGATGAAGAGGGAATCTTGTTTTGGACACAATTTTCCGCCCACGTGTGGTATGACACTCCGGAGTTTCGTGAGAACTTTAAAAAGTTGCTTCGTCAATGGGTGAAAGAACGTCGTAATTCTCCGTCAGTGGTGATGTGGGGATTGCAGAATGAAAGCACTTTGCCTCGTGAGTTTGCACAGGAGTGCAGTGACCTTATCCGGGAAATGGACCCGACTGCCAAGACAATGCGTGTCATAACAACCTGTAATGGCGGTGAGGGTACAGACTGGAATGTGATTCAAAATTGGAGTGGTACGTATGGAGGAGATGTGACGAAATACGGTCGTGAGCTCTCTCAAGCAAACCAATTGTTGAACGGAGAATATGGAGCGTGGAGAAGCATCGACCTACATACGGAGCCGGGAGATTTCCAGGTGAACGGGGTGTGGAGTGAAGACCGTATGTGTCAGCTGATGGAAACTAAAATCCGTTTGGCAGAACAGGCTAAAGATAGTGTTTGCGGACAATTCCAATGGATATACAGCAGTCATGACAATCCCGGACGCCGCCAACCGGATGAAGCGTATCGCAAGATAGATAAAGTAGGTCCGTTCAATTATAAAGGATTGGTTACTCCGTGGGAAGAACCGTTGGACGTATATTATATGTATCGCGCCAACTATGTTCCGGCTGCAAAAGACCCGATGGTTTACCTGGTATCACATACATGGGCCAACCGCTTTGAAAAAGGACGTCGCCGTGCCACTATCGAGGCTTACAGCAATTGTGATTCTGTATTGCTATACAACGATCTGACAAATGAAAAGGAAACCTTCCTCGGACGTAAAAAGAACAACGGAACAGGCACTCATTTTATGTGGGAAAACCGGGATATTCGTTATAACGTGCTTCGTGCAGTAGGCTATTATAAAGGTAAACCGGTGGCAGAAGACCTGATCCTATTGAATGGCCTGGAACAAGCCCCTAACTTCGAACTTCTTTATCAGGATGATAAAAAGATATTGAAAGGAGAGGCAGGATATAATTATCTGTATCGTCTCAACTGTGGAGGGGATGATTATACAGATAGTTTCGGACAGTTATGGTTGCAGGACAATACGAATTATTCCCGTTCATGGGCGGAGAATTTCAAGGACCTGAATCCTTATCTTGCCAGTCAACGTACCACCAATGATCCGATTCGCGGCACTCGTGACTGGACGTTATTCCAACATTTCCGCTTCGGACGTCATCAGCTGGAATATCGTTTCCCTGTGGCAGACGGAACATATCGTATTGAACTGTATTTCACAGAGCCTTGGCATGGTACGGGCGGAAGCGCTTCTACCGACTGTGAAGGGCTGCGCATATTTGATGTTGCCGTGAATGATTCTGTTGTATTAGACGACTTGGATATTTGGGCTGAAAGCGGTCATGACGGAGTTTGTAAGAAAGTAGTATATGCCACAGTGAAGGGGGGAATGTTGAAAATTCATTTCCCGGAAGTGAAAGCAGGACAAGCCTTGATTTCAGGCATTGCTATTGCCAGCACAGATCAGGAACTGAAACCGACGGTATTCCCTGCGTCCGGCTGGAGTTGGGAAAAGGCGGATAAAGAAGTAATGGAAAAGACTCCGAAAGAGTTACTTCCGGAAGACAAAAATGCTCGTGTCAGTATATCATACGAAGCAGAAACGGCTGTACTGAAAGGCAAATTCCAAAAGAAAGAACATCGCAAACAGATGGGAGTGTTTTTTGGTAAAGGAAAAGGCAACAGCATTGAATGGAATGTTTCTACCGGGTTGGCGCAAGTGTACGCCCTTCGCTTTAAATATATGAACACTACCGGAAAGCCAATACCTGTCTTAATGAAATTCATTGATTCAAAAGGAGTAGTATTGAAAGAGGACGTATTGAACCTCCCGGAAACACCGGATAAGTGGAAGATGATGAGCACTACTACCGGAACCTTTATCAATGCCGGACATTACAAAGTATTACTTTCGGCAGAAAATATGGACGGAATTGCTTTTGATGCATTGGATATTCAATAAATCTTTCTATCAATTGATTTCAATAAAACGGGATACGGATAAGGTAAACTTTCCGCATCCCGTTTCTTTATATTCGGATCATTTTCTTAGAAATAGAATATAGATGTTATTTTTTTATGATTCAATGTTCCGATTTTAATTATTTAAAAGATAGGAATTAAATAATCTCTATCTTTGAGGACAAACAAAAAGAGCAATAATGGAAAGTAATATACCAAAGTATGATTTGCCGGTTGATTATATTGTAGGAGAGGGATTCGCAAAAGATTTACTGAAGAGCTATAAGAATTTTCCATGTAAGATTGAATCTGGCTTATTTATTCTTTGTATAAAAGGCACTATGGAGGTGACGATCAATACCAATACCCATCATATTAGTGAAAATGATTTAATAACTTTGCCGCCTAATTGCATATTAGAGGTGCACACATTCTCATCCGATATCCAGATTTATTATGCAGGCTTTTCATCTCATTTTATAGAAAGTATAAATTTGATGAAAGCTACCCAGCACCTTCTTCCGGTAATTATGGAGAATCCGATAGTTGCTTTATCTCCACTTCAGGCCTGTAGTTATAAAATGTTTTATGAATCATCTATTCTTTCATACGCTTCACTTAGGACGCGCGAAAATAAGGAGATAGTAAAAGCTGTTCTTACCATGTTTATCCAAGGGGCTACAGAAATATATAAGTTACAGAATAATTGGTATTTGTCTTCTCAATCAAGAAAGTATGAGATTTATCAGGAGTTTTTAAAATTAGTCATGAAACATTATACAATCCATCACGGAACATCTTTCTATGCTGATGAGTTAGGACTTAGCCTGCCCCATTTCTGTTCTACAATTAAAAAGGCGGCAGGAAATACTCCATTAGAGGTGATTGCTTCTGTCATTTTGATGGAAGCTAAATCCCGTTTAAAGTCGACCGATGAACCTGTAAAAAATATAGCTCTATCTTTAGGGTTTAATAATATCTCCTTCTTTAATAAGTTTTTTAAGCAGCATACTGGTATTACCCCTCAAGAATATAGAGGACGCTAATCTTCTGTTTTTCTATCAAATGGTAATGTAACGGTAAAACAACTACCTTTCCCAATCTCTGATTTAACGGAGATATCTCCTTGCAGGTGTTCTACAATCGTTTTACAGATAGAAAGTCCTAAACCGGTTCCCTGTTTAAAAGTATCTACTTTGTAGAAACGATCAAAGATTTCATTCAAACATTCTTGCGGAATTCCCGAACCGGTATCTTCTACAAATATTTGTACTGAATCCGCATTTCTGTTATCAAGCGTATACCCAAAATGAATATATCCTTTTTGGGTGAATTTCCGGGCATTATTAATGAAATTGCATATTACTTGTTTCAGGCGTGTAATATCTGTGTTGATATAAACATCTTCATCCGGTAATAATGACTTTATTTCAATTTCGGAAATAGGTTTCATTGCCTGTTCTTTCTCTATGTCCATCATTAAAGAGTTAAGGGAACAGTTGGAGAAAGTAAATTTAATCGTATTTGATTCAATCTTGGACAAATCAAGTATGTCGTCAATCAATCGTACTAAATGTTCGCTATTGATGCTGATTAGTCGCACGAAATCGGCACGTTCCTCTTCACTTAACTCATCATAAGTGGAACCTATAACATCAGAAAAGCCGACTATTGCATTCAGCGGCGTACGGATTTCATGACTCATATTAGCCAGAAACGCCATTTTAAGACGATCGCTTTCTTCTGCTTTTTTACGTGCCTCGATTAAGGTGTTTTCTATGTCTTTATATTCCTGAATACTCAAGCAGATTCCCACTAACCGATAGGGATGGCCGGATATGTTTGCAATATAAGTTGACTGCCCTTCAAACCATTCCCAAGTACCATCCCCTCGGCGCAGACGGAATGGAACTGTTTTGTCAAAAGTTGTATTACCACTAAGTTGTACAACAAAGGCATCAGCCATAGGTTGCCGATCGTCCGGATGAATCATATTCACATACTCTTCCATTGTCAAAGTATTATTTTCTCCTGCCGGAATACCTAAATGTTCAAAATAACGATCGTCAAGAGTAAATTCACTCCGACTTATATCATAATACCATGGATAGATTCTGGTTCTTTGCAAAGCAGTATTCAGAATATATTCCTGTGTAAGCTCTACTGTAATATTGCGGAAAAAGAATAAGATCTTGTTTAAATTAGTTCTATCCCTGATCGTTGCAAATTCTCCTCTTATGGGAAATTGTGTGTAATCAACCTGTTCTTGCATGAAGGTATGTTCAGGTAATGAATACGTATTTTCTCCCTGACGAATCTTTTCCAGAATAGTCGAAAGTATATCTTCCTTTTTATTTAGCAGTTTAAATAAACGATTGGTAGGAAAGGGAAGCATATCATTGACCGACGGATGAACATGCAGTTCTACAAAAGCCTGCTGATTGAGTTGTATAACTTCTCCATTTGTATCAAATATAATCACTCCGTCGGGTAAAATGTTTAATAATTCATCGTTATAGAGTGTCTGTTTGTAATCTTCCATTTCTTTTATTGTTTTGTACTGAATATAAGATATATGAGACATATCTTATAACAAAGAAAACCATTTCTGTGAAGATTATAACATATTTACAGCTCTTTTTGAGCGACTTATACGGTTATTTTAAATTGCAAGATATTTAATGTTAATACAATATTCTTATTTTAATATTCGATATTCAAATATTAATAGAGAGAATGTGCCAAAACTCCTTTATGATTTTATTTTGGCACATTTCTTTTTCTTTATCTAGTAAGCTTTATCCCATTTATTTGCCAATCGTTTTTGGCTGTTCCTTCTGTGAAATTGAATGATTTAGTTTTGAGAGGTAATGGTTTGAAAGTTAGGGAAAATTCGGCTTCTCCGCTTTCAGGCAGAAAGAAATGCTTACCGGGAGTAATGCCGTCAGCTTTTTGTAATGTGTATGATGCACCTTGCTCGTCTACTAGTTTGGCATTTACACTTACTTGTATCCAGTATTTGGGTATGTAATATGCATAAAAATGAACGATAGTGGCTGTATCAGTCAATTCTACCTGCTTCACTTCAAGAATATCAGTATTGGTTGATTCAAAACTCGGATGATTAACGACTTTTCTATTGGTGTCCTCGGTGATACTCATTTCACGCTTTGGTGCATCCAAATATCTACGCATCTTTAATTTCAAGCTGCCTTTACCATAGCCCGACCACATTTTCACGATTTTGCCTTCGGGAGAGATAAGAACATAATTCGGAATACCGTTAACGTCATACACAGCATATAGTCCTGCAGTCTGTTTCAAGTCGCTTAAGTTTTGCCAAGTCATTTCATGTTGTGCAGAAGCAGCTTTCCACCTATTTTGCGTATCCGAACTCAAACTGATGATAGTGAGTCGGTCTTTATATTGCTCCTGAATCTCTTTCATTTCAGGTAAAGCCATGATGCAGGGACCACAACCGCTGCTCCAGAAATCAAGTAACATATATTTTCCTTTGAAATCAGCCAAATGATGCACCTTTCCATCTAAATCAAAAAGATCGGCATCTGCCATGTCATCTCCTTCTTTCACCGTTTTAGGAGGAAAGAGATTAACCCTGATTTCTTGTCCTTCAATGGAAGCTTTCTGTTCTTCGTTTAATCTGTCATACAAAGCCAGTATTTCTTCCTTATTGGTAAACTTTGGATTGTACTTCAATGACATACTCAAACGGAGTAATTTTTCCATCCAGACATTAGAAATAGGGAGTTCCCTCATCAACTTTAATTCCCGTTGATTAATAATGGAAGATATACTATCACTCTTTGTTCGAAGTGCTTTTCGTTCGGTTTCTGAAGCTGAACGCATACTTCTTTCTTTGATAGCCAAGCGTTGAAATTCGTCCCATAAGTCACGGGAATTCTCAATGAATCTATTATGTTCTTGTTGTTCTTTTACCGGACTATCTACCCTCCATGTATAAATCAGAGGGTTTGTGCCCGTTACTTTTATTTTTGCGCCCGGAGTTGCATAAATATCTAACGACATTGGAGGGAAATCTGTATCGCGACACATGAGAGACAGTTGATCCATACCGCTTTCTCCTGCATTTCGCTTGAAAAAGAAAGTTCCATTACGTATCGTATCCGTACCAACTATGCTTCCTACGCGTCCATCCGTCAAAAATAAGGAAACATGAGTTCCGTCTTTCACTCCTTTTACCTCACCTTTAATTGTGTACTCGTGTTGTGCTTGTGAAACGAGACTGCCTAATAAAAAGAAGCTGCTAAATAGTAGTTTTTTCATCATCATAATATTAGAAGTAATTATACGCCACAAGGTAAAGATTTTCTTCATAGAGTGTTACTCCTTTTATTGTTCTTTAATATTTCTGTAAAAGAAAGGGGTACAAAATACCCTTTCGTCCGTCTACTTGATATGAAGAAAAAAGAACGAATGAAAATATATACTTTGCTATTTGGTATATTGTTTGTAAGTCCTACACAGGCACAAACAATGCATGATTGGGAGAATCATCATGTTCTCCAGATCAATCGTGAACCGGCAAGAGCCGCTTTTACCCCTTTCTCTGTACAGAAAGGAGACGGTTCAATCTCTTTAGACGGAACCTGGAAATTCCGTTGGACTCCCGTTCCCAATGAAAGAGTCATGAATTTCTATCAGACAAATTTTAATGATAAAGATTGGACGGATTTTCCTGTTCCCGCCAATTGGGAAGTGAACGGATATGGCACGCCTATCTATGTTTCAGCAGGCTATCCGTTTAAAATAGATCCTCCACGGGTGATGGGAGAACCGAAAACTGACTATACCACGTATAAAGAACGAAACCCGGTAGGGCAATATCGTCGTACCTTTGTCTTGCCGGCCGGATGGGAAGCGAATGGACAGACTTTTCTACGGTTTGAGGGCGTAATGAGCGCCTTTTATGTTTGGATCAATGGCAAACGGGTAGGGTATAGCCAAGGCAGTATGGAACCGAGTGAATTTAATGTCACGAAGTATCTGAAATCCGGAGAAAATCAAATTTCACTGGAAGTCTACCGATATAGTGACGGTTCTTATCTGGAAGATCAGGATTTCTGGCGTTTTGGTGGTATTCATCGTAGTATTCATCTGATACATACGCCGGATATTCATGTCCGTGATTATGCGGTACGCACTCTTCCTGCGTCTGCTGGTGATTATGAAGACTTTATTTTGCAGATTGATCCGCAATTCAGTGTATATCGAGGGATGACCGGAAAAGGGTATGTCTTACAGGGAGTATTAAAGGATGCTTCAGGCAAAGAAGTTGCCACATTGAAAGGTGATGTGGAAGATATGCTTGATTTGGAGCATAAAGCAAGCCGGATGAATGAATGGTATCCGCAGCGTGGCCCGCGTAAGATGGGACGTTTGTCAGCCATTATAAAATCGCCGGAAAGATGGACGGCAGAAACACCCTATCTTTATAAATTACACTTAACTCTCCAAAATGGAGAAGGAAAAGTCGTAGAACAGATAGAACAGGCCGTAGGTTTCCGCTCTGTAGAAATCAAAAAAGGACAACTGTTAGTGAACGGTAATCCGGTTCGTTTTCGTGGAGTGAACCGCCACGAACATGATCCACGGACGGCACGTGTCATGAGCGAAGAACGAATGCTTCAGGATATTCTTTTAATGAAGCAGGCAAATATAAATGCTGTGCGCACCAGTCATTACCCGAATGTAAGCCGTTGGTACGAGCTATGCGACAGCTTGGGATTGTACGTGATGGACGAAGCGGATATAGAAGAACACGGATTGCGTGGAACACTCGCAAGTACCCCCGACTGGCATGCAGCATTTATGGACCGTGCGGTCCGTATGGCGGAACGTGATAAGAATTATCCATGTATTGTAATGTGGAGCATGGGAAACGAAAGCGGTTACGGACCGAACTTCGCTGCTATTTCGGCATGGCTGCATGATTTCGATCCCACTCGTCCTGTACACTATGAGGGGGCGCAGGGAGTGGACGGAAATCCTGACCCGAAGACGGTCGATGTTATCAGCCGCTTTTATACCCGGGTGAAACAGGAATACTTAAATCCCGGCATTGCAGAGGGAGAAGACAAGGAACGCGCTGAAAATGCACGTTGGGAACGGTTGCTGGAAATTGCGGAACGTACCAATGACGACCGTCCGGTGATGACGAGTGAATATGCACATTCCATGGGGAATGCATTAGGAAATTTCAAGGAATATTGGGATGAGATATATAGCAATCCCCGTATGCTGGGTGGTTTTATATGGGATTGGGTAGATCAGGGAATCTACAAGACATTACCCGATGGCCGTACCATGGTGGCTTACGGCGGTGACTTTGGCGATAAGCCGAATTTAAAAGCTTTCTGCTTTAATGGATTGCTGATGAGCGACCGTGAAACTACGCCTAAATATTGGGAGGTAAAAAAGGTATATGCACCAGTTGAGTTGAAAGTTGAGAATGGAGAGTTGAGAGTAACCAACCGGAATCATCATATTGATTTATCACTTTATCGTTGTCTATGGACATTATCAGTGGATGGTAAGGAGAAAGAACGGGGAGAAATAACATTGCCGGAAATAGCTCCAGGGGAAAGTAGCACAATCGGTTTGCCGGCTTTCCGATCATTGAAAACTCTTTCCGATTACCAGCTGAAAGTAAGCATTGTTTTGAAATCGGATGCTCTTTGGGCAAAGGCAGGACATGAAGTGGCCTGGGAACAATTCTGCTTACAGAAAGGAGATTTAGCTTCTGCCGATCTGATTAATAAAGGAGCGCTTCAGGTGAAAGAGGACGATAATTCTTTATTGATTAGCGGGCGCAGTTTTTCTGTTCAGTGGGAAAAGAAAGTGAACGGAAGTATGACTTCCCTTATATATAAGGGCAAAGAAATGCTGGCTCACTCCGATGATTTTCCGGTTCAGCCTGTCACTCAAGTTTTCCGTGCTCCGACAGATAATGACAAGAGCTTCGGAAACTGGTTGGCTAAAGACTGGAAATTGCATGGAATGGATCATCCGCAGATAAATCTGGAATCTTTCCACCATGAAAAACGTGCAGACGGGGCGGTCATTGTCCGGATTCAAACAAGTAATTTATATAAAGAAGGAAAAGTGGTGACGACTTCTGTCTATACGGTCTTTTCAGATGGAACGATTGATCTGAAAACAACTTTCTTGCCACAAGGAGTTCTTCCTGAAATTCCCCGTTTAGGAATCGCATTCTGTCTGGCGCCTGCTTATGATACATTTACCTGGTATGGCAGAGGACCACAGGATAACTATCCTGACCGCAAAACATCTGCTATGATAGGGCTTTGGAAAGGAAGCGTTGCAGACCAATACGTACATTATCCACGTCCGCAGGACAGTGGAAACAAAGAGGAAGTGCATTATCTTACCTTGACCGACAAACAGAATAAAGGCATTCGTGTTGACGCGGTAGAAAACGCATTTTCTGCATCTGCCCTGCATTACACCGTACAAGACATCTATGAAGAAACTCACGATTGCGATTTAAAACCACGTGCAGAAGTTATTCTTAGTATGGATGCTGCCGTACTCGGATTAGGAAACAGTAGTTGCGGACCGGGTGTATTGAAGAAATATGCCATAGAGAAGAAAGAACATACGCTGCATCTCCGCATCAGTAGTAAACAATGAAATAAATAACTAACACAATTATAAAAGTAACAATGAAAAAAGTAACCACTTTATTATCGACCTTAGCGTTGGCAACTACCCTGGCTGCTCAAAACCTTCCACAAACGGAAAGGCAATATCTCTCTGGTCACGGATGCGACGATATGGTTGAATGGGACTTCTTTTGTACCGACGGACGCAATTCCGGCAAATGGACGAAAATCGGTGTACCTTCCTGTTGGGAATTGCAAGGCTTCGGCACTTATCAGTATGGAATCACTTTCTATGGAAAACCATTTCCTGAAGGCGTTGCCGATGAAAAAGGGATGTATAAGTACGAATTTGAAGTTCCGGAAAAGTTTCGCGGCAAACAGGTCAATCTTGTATTCGAAGCTTCGATGACAGACACGGAAGTAAAAGTGAACGGACGCAAAGTTGGTTCCAAACATCAGGGAGCCTTCTATCGTTTTTCATACAACGTCACGGATTTCCTGAAATATGGCAAAAAGAATTTATTGGAAGTCACTGTTGCCAAAGAGAGTGAAAATGCCAGTGTGAACCTTGCCGAACGTCGTGCTGATTATTGGAATTTTGGCGGTATCTTCCGTCCGGTGTTCCTGGAGGTGAAACCAGCCGTAAACCTGCGGCACATTGCCATTGACGCAAAGATGGATGGAACTTTCCGTGCCAACTGCTACACAAATATCTCTAATGACGGAATGAGCATCCGTACACAGATTTTAGATAAAAAAGGGAAAAAGATAACGGAAACCACCGTACCCGTAAAAGCAGGAGGCGACTGGACTTCCCTGCAACTGAATGTATCTAACCCCGCATTATGGACAGCGGAAACTCCGAATCTTTATAAAGCGCAATTCTCTCTATTGGATAAGGCCGGTAAGGTTTTGCATAGTGAAACAGAAAATTTTGGTTTCCGCACGATTGAAGTACGCGAAAGCGACGGACTTTATATAAACGGAGTACGTATCAATGTACGTGGTGTCAATCGCCATAGTTTCCGTCCTGAAAGTGGTCGTACGTTGAGTAAAGAGAAGAATATCGAAGACGTTCTTTTGATGAAAGGCATGAACATGAATTCTGTCCGTTTGAGCCACTATCCGGCTGACCCGGAATTTTTGGAAGCCTGTGATTCTCTCGGACTTTATGTGATGGATGAGTTGGGAGGCTGGCATGGCAAGTATGATACCCCCACTGGAGTACGTCTGATTGAAGGCATGATAGAACGTGACGTGAATCATCCGTCTATTATTTGGTGGAGTAATGGTAATGAAAAAGGATGGAATACCGAACTGGATGGAGAGTTTCATAAATACGATCCGCAGAAACGTCCGGTTATTCACCCGCAAGGCAACTTCTCCGGTTTTGAAACCATGCATTACCGCTCTTACGGAGAAAGCCAGAACTACATGCGCTTACCGGAAATCTTTATGCCTACGGAATTCTTGCATGGTTTATACGATGGCGGCCATGGTGCCGGATTATATGATTATTGGGAAATGATGCGCAAGCATCCCCGTTGTATCGGTGGATTCCTTTGGGTATTGGCAGACGAAGGTGTGAAGCGTGTGGATATGGACGGATTCATTGATAACCAAGGAAACTTTGGAGCAGACGGTATTGTAGGACCACATCACGAAAAGGAAGGTAACTACTACACTATCAAGCAGTTATGGAGTCCGGTGCAAATCATGAATACTTCTATCAACAAGCAATTTGATGGCAAATTCTCCGTAGAAAACCGTTACGATTATCTGAATCTGAATACTTGCCGTTTCCTTTGGAAGCAAGTAAAATTCCCGCTGGCAACAGATGCTTCCAATGCTGCTATTCAAGTGTTGAAAGAGGGTGAAGTGCAAGGCAGTGACGTGGTTGCTCACTCGGCAGGCATTTTGGATATAAAAACAAATATCCTCCCCAATGCAGACGCCCTCTTCCTGACAGCAATCGATCCATACGGCCATGAACTTTGGCGCTGGACTTTCCCGGTCAACCAACTGAATCAGCAGACAGAACAGCTTTCTCCCTTGTCCAGTCGTCCTGCTTATACAGAGACAGAAAATGAGCTTACTGTGAAAGCGAATAAGCGTACGTTTATCTTCTCAAAGAAAGACGGACAACTGAAAGGAGTATCTGTAGATAACCGTAAGATTAGTTTCGCCAATGGCCCCCGTTTCATCGGAGCCCGTCGTGCAGACCGCTCATTGGATCAGTTCTATAACCATGATGATGAGAAAGCAAAAGAAAAAGACCGCACATACAGCGAATTCCCCGATGCTGCCGTATTTACGAAACTGGATGTGAAAGAAGACGGAGGTAATCTGGTTGTTACCGCCAATTATAAACTGGGCAACCTGGATAAGACCCAATGGACAATTAACCCGAGTGGGGAACTGGCTTTGGATTACACCTATAATTTCTCCGGTGTCGTAGACTTGATGGGTATTCGTTTCGACTATCCTGAAGATCAGGTAATCAGCAAACGCTGGCTAGGTGCCGGACCTTACCGTGTATGGCAAAACCGTATTCACGGAACACAATACGATGTATGGGAAAACGACTATAACGATCCTATCCCGGGTGAGACTTTCACATATCCCGAATTCAAAGGATACTTTGGTGATGTTTCCTGGATGAATATCCAAACGAAAGAAGGCACTATCAGTCTGACAAACGAAACTCCCGACGCATATATCGGAGTATATCAGCCTCGTGATGGCCGCGACCGTTTGCTTTATACTCTCCCCGAAAGCGGAATCTCTGTCCTGAACGTGATTCCTCCGGTACGTAATAAAGTAAACTCCACCGATTTGTGTGGTCCCTCTTCACAACCGAAATGGGTAAATGGTCCACAAACCGGACGAGTCATTTTCCGGTTTATGTAAATGAATCATATAAAGGTATCCACATTGCGTTGGGTACCTTTTTTATTTAATCTTCTGAAGTTCGAGAATGGCATTCAGTGCTTGTTCCGCCTTCTCTTTAGGCACAAAAATATGGTCGTGGTAATATGCTGCTATTACATTTGCGCTAATGTTTTTCTCTGTAAGTTTAGCCGAGAAAGCAGCTGTCAAGCCCACTGCATCTAAACTGGAATGTATATTGAGAGTAATAAGCCTGTAAACAGACTGGCAATCTATATCTTTGCCTATGGCATCTTTCAGGTCAAGAATGAAGGTCATACCTTCTTTCTCCTGAAAAAAACCGACCGGGTTTAATTCACGCATTTTATCCCAATCAAATGTCGGGAAAGAGCAAAAAACAAAGTCACGTTTATCCAATACAGGTTCCATATTGGATAATAATATATCTAAATCTTTAATACCTGACATGAGTTCAAATAGTGATGATTGCGCAAATATAACAAATATAAACAGTTACAAAACTCTTTCCCATGAAATTAATTTTCTATATTTGGAGGCAAGAATCTTATTTATTTAAGTTTATGAACTTTCTAATATTCAGGTACAATGAAACACGATAATTCTTTTCTGTTAATAATATTTTTGTTATTAGCCGGATGCGGGCAAAAAGACCGGGCAAAATCTCAATTCGAATCATCTGTACAGACAGAAGAAAGTTATCCGTTAGCAAAAGAATATATTAAAGAAGCTGTTATCACAGGAAAAGTGTTGAACCGGGACTTTTATCCTCAAGAAAGGGAATTAACTCTCATCATTCCATTTTTTTGGAAAATGGAAAATCAATATCGTACCCCCATACAAGAAGATGGCTCATTTTCATTCCGCTTTCCGGTTTATGCAAAATTAAGAGAAGTTTCCATTCGCAATTATGCAGAACATTTGTATATCCACCCGGGAGATAGCATACATGTGGAAATAGACTTCAAAGATCTTTTTCATCCCAAAGTAACAGGTGATGCAGAAAAACTGAATCAAGAAATACTGGCATTTACAGAAAGCGCCTACTATTACATACAGAATTATAGTATAAACCCGAATTTGAATATTAAGGATTTTGAGGCTGAATTAAAGAAGGAATATGACTTTCGTTTGGAGCGAAGAAACGAGTATCTGACGAAGTATAAGCCAATGGAAGATGTTACGTTATTTACTGAAGAGTTACTGAAACAGGATTATTATTACGCTTTGTTATCCTATGGTAACCAATGCCAGTTTAAAACGAGAAAAGAAATGGATCGGTATCATAAACTTCTGCCTGCAATCAATAAACTTTATAATAAAGGGATTCTTTCGGCACGTTTATATGATATTGCCGATGAAGTAGAACGCTATATAGCTTATGGGATAACTTACAAAGATAAAAAAAATCCATCTGTAGAAGAGATTATGTCGGCAGTAGGAGAGAATGAACTGAACCAGTATATATATACCAAAATGGCAGTTGGCTCTTTGAATGCAAATGATACACTTGCTTTAACAACGAGGCATACACAGTTTGATTCGATTGTAAAAATGCCGCATTTGCGTGCACAAGTGATGCAGATATATAATCAGACTAAATCTTACCTGGAAAATCCGCAACCAGTTTCCAACAATTTATTATATGGTGAGTTTCACGAAAACTCAAAGCTAAAAACATCTATGCCTTACATGGAACCCATCTATAATATACTTGAGAAGAATCACGGAAAAGTAATCTATTTCGATTTTTGGGCTAGGTGGTGTCCACCATGCCTGGCAGAAATGGAACCTTTGAAACAATTGCGGAGTAAGTATTCCACCAAAGACCTGGTCATATATTCCATATGTGTAAGTGAACCCAAGGAAGAATGGGAAGAGTGCCTGAATGAGTATTCATTGAAAAACCGGGGAATTGAATGTATTTATGCATCTGATTATTTTGGAAAAGATAACTTACAGAAAATTCGCAAACAATGGAAAATAGATAGAATGCCCTATTATCTGTTGATTAATAGAAAAGGGCAAATTGTAGATTTCGGAACTACGGCACGTCCCAGCAATCCGCAATTAGTATCTCGAATTGAAGATGCCCTTAAATAACTTTATCATTAATAGGATCGTATGTCATTTCTTTATTCTTCTTTTCTATACGAAAGCTTTTTATTTTTGATGAAAGTGATTTTTCTAGGGTTTGTTTTGCTTTACGATACGTACCGTCATTGGATGGATGTCGTGAACTAACAATAGCTCCTATAACTTTTTTATCTTTTAGATATCCTTGATTGTAGAATAAGTTCACTGTATTGCCGATTTGTGTTATAGCGTGTGCAATATCCGTTCCTTTTAGTTCTACAAAAATATAAACACAATTAAGGGGTGATGTGTATACAAATAAGTAATCACACTTTCTATGCTCTGATGAACTATCAAAATAACCATCAATTTTTATTTTATCAACTTCGGAAATATCTTTAGATGCAATAGTGAACTTACTTTTATTTTCACAAATCGTAAAACGAGAAGTGCATTTACACTTTGAATTAACATATTTATGATCAAAAGAATCTGTATTCTTGAATACGAATCTTCTATTAAAACATTTACAACTCATTTCTTTCAATATTGCATAGTTCGTCAAAAATATATCCTAATTTGTCAGAAGCCGTATCTATGTATTCAGCTCCCAAAGATTTTATGTCAGTATCTCTTATATCTTTAACAGTTCCATCTGAATGAAAAAAGTAGGATGATACATCATCAAAATCAATTAGCGCCATTGATGGAATGAGTTCTTTAATTTTAGATAGCACCAACTTCTTTTTATTGCTTTTCTTTAATATTTCTTGTGCTAAAATTAAATTATCTACTACTGATAACACATATGGACTATGTGTCGTAATTACAATACTTCCATTTGATTTTCTCATCTTTCTCATGATCCAATCAATAAGGAAGTGTTGAGTAGAAGGAAATAAATTTAATTCAGGTTCTTCTATTACTAATATCTGTTTTTTCTTGCTTTCAACATATTGGTTAAATACAATCCACAACGGAATAATTGATTGAATTCCACTAGAAGTTTGAGATAGTTTTACTTCTTTGTTTTCATTCATTAGATATACTGTGTCACCATTGTTATTGAATGACACTTTAATGTCAAGAATGTTTATATCAATATTTTTATACTGAATTCTTGCTTTTTCGTATAAGCTACCAAAATCCTTTATGCAATCGGGAATACTAGCTCCTGCTTGAAGTAAAGAAAATATGCTATTAGAAAATGTTGAAATCAACAATCTTTCAGCTGGAATATATACTGGTATACATTCTTCATAAAGGAGTCCAACTAAGGCAGGTTTTATTAACTCTACCATTGCGCTGTCTTTTAAATCTAAGAGGTTTTTAAGACTTTTGATAAATTCTTTGTATGCAAAGTTATTTTCTTTTCGTTCTATAAATTTTAAAATAAAATCATATGACTTTGAAGTATTAGCCATTTCCATCAAATCAGCATCCTCGTAGTTACTGTGAAATTTATTTAAGCCTATTTCCCAATAGTATTTTTCATTGCTATAACGAATAATGGTTGTAGACGTAAATTCAAAATTAATATTATATTTATCCAATAACCTTAAGAAACTATTGAAATCTCCTTCTTTAATAGTCCAAAAAATCGAATTGTTAAATATTGCAAGAAGTTTTGCAATAGTACTTTTTCCACTAAAAGTATGTCCAATAAAGAAATTATATTTCTTTATTTCTATATTTGCGGATTTTATAGCCCCAAAATCTGTTACAATTAAATGTGCCATGCTCATTAAAAAATTAAAGTTATATCCCTCATATAAAAGAATAACTATTGGCAAATGTAGTCATTAATACTGGTATAATACCTAAAGTAGTTCTTTTTTATAGAAAAAAACAAGAAAAAGTTAGTAGATGTTCACTCATATTATAAATTTTCGCTAACTTCTTAATGTCTTCTTTGCCATTCACAATATGAGTACTGTCACCGATCCGGATGGATGGCCTGACTACTTCATCGGAAGAAGACTTCTCGAACAGCTTAGTAATAGGGATAAAAGACAAGGCTAATATCAACCTTGTCTTTTTTGTAGCTCCCTCATCAATTCATCTACAATATATGCATCGCTCATGAGATATAGATCTCCAAGTCGGTGGACAATGCGCTGGTAGCTTTCGCTATTATAAAATATATCAAGTGCCTGTAGACTGGAAATATGCAGACGGGTAGCAAGAAGTTCTACAATGCTGTAATATTTGCCTTGCATTACAATATCTGCATTGGGGATTTCTTTTGAGGGAGATGGGATAGGCAAAAGTATAGCATCCACAAAATGTAAGTGTTCGTCAATTACTTTTTGGTTCGTAATACAAATTTGATTGTTAGGCTCTTGATGAATCAAACGTGACAATGCTTCTTCACGAGTGTAATCACCACGCATATAAAGGTCAATAGTACGTATCACACGGTCATCTGCTATACCGCCTTCTATTATGTCATAATCCTTCCATATAACATTCCCTTGTCGACATGCTACAACAAAATCCAGCCAATGTGCATCGTAAGTGGTAAAGTGCAAATAATGAAAAGAAGAGTTGCGGCAGGCATCTATATCCAATGAATAAATATTGAGCCACACACTTTTTTCATGGCGAATATCAGCTGTGCGAAGAGCCCAACGAATAGCCTGATCCTTTAAATTAGTAAGATAAAAGCCCACTCCGAAATCAAGATTTGGTCGGCATACTCCAGCTAATGGTTGTTCTACACGGTAAGTAGAACCATGATAAACAGTTAACATGACTTATCTCCTTTTTGCTGTGTCGAAATTTGAAAAGGACGATAATCTTTCGGTAACCATTGTGGATCACGATGATAGATATATTCTAATAAAGAATCTACTATGTAGGCTTTGCCTTGGGTATGCAAAGTATCATAAAAAGCATTTATATAGCCGTCTATAGCACCTAATTCTTTTAGTTTATTATATACATCCGCACTATAACGTCCTAACCGTTCGGCTGTATTCTCTATACAATAGATAATAAACTCTAATTGTTTTTCTTTAAGGGTCATATTATTTTCTCCTTTCTTATCTTAATCCATTAGCGAAAAAGATTAATATTAGCAAAGATAGAAAAGTTCCTTCTTTCTTCCAATTAATTAGTATAGTATATCACGTTTCCTTATGGAATATTAAAGTCGCATTCCACATTTTTATTTTTCTGTCTAACAGATTTTATAGAGCCACAAAGGTTTATATGTAAAATACTGATTTTAATTCGATAACAATGAAAAGTTTTATATTATAGGAACTTATTCAACTCTTTTACCAACAAATGAACAGTAGTAGAAGATTCTTGTTGTGCCGGATTATTCCCATTAAATTGTCTCATGATAGTTTTAGCGTGATTAATGGCTTGTTCTTGTTTAGAAAACAAAGTATTAAACATTTTAGAACTTACACCCGATTTCTTTGTATAAGCAAATCCGAGCAAAGCGCTCAACATTTTTTCATATCTGGAACGATGCAACGCCCCTTGGTATAGATTAAAATGCAGTAAAAACCAAAATTCAAAAGCTTGGTTACTATAAGCCACTTCAAAACCATTTTGTTGCGCCAATAGGATTGCAGAGTTAAAATCATTTTCAGGAAAATCATCTTTATCAAAGACCACCCAATTCTGATTATATGTTCGTCCCTTTAGCTTTTCCTGCTCTTTTATATGGATAGCCTTGTGTACTAATGCCAATGTTCCCATACCTTGACCAAGTGCCTTCACATTGGCAGAAGTCAAACGAAAAGCGTTGAAATAATCAGGTTCGGTATTAACTCCTTCGCAAATAATCAGAAATGTTTGTTTCACCTCACGTACACTACTGATACGGGTTATCTTTTTTTCGATACGCGGATTTATATTTTTCCTTTTTGTAGCCGTCATGGTTTAATTTTCTTGGGTATTAAACAAGCGGGTTAAATCTCCAACAATTGGAATTGCTCCATACTTTCCTGATAAATAATCTTTTTCAAACGAAGCATCATTACGTACTTTATACTCTGCCAATGAATAAAGTTCGGTTGCACCATAGCGGTCTTTTTGTGTAAACCAAACCTGATCCCGCCGGAATATATTAGCACTCAACAAATTTGTATCATGAGTAGTGAAAATTAATTGAGCATTTTGGGGATTTGTTTCTTTTGAATTAAACAAGGCAATAATTCTACATGTAAGAAGAGGATGCATTTTAGAGTCAAATTCATCTATTATAAGACGCTTTCCATTATCCAAAGCATCAATGATAGGGTATGCCAGAGAAAAATACTTTATTGTACCTTCCGATTCATTTTTCCTGAATGGGAAAGTAATAGTTTTGACTTCATGACCTTCCTCGTCATATTGCGTATGTGTACTCACAATAGCATTATCAATTTTTTCAATATTTTCAATACCTAAATCAGCATAACGGGAAAACTCTACAATTCTCTGTTTCATTTTGATATCATCCAGTTGGATAGTTGCTGTATTCCATATTTTTTCATCGTTAGAACCTGAAATAATAGTGGTATCATTCAACCATTTCATTATCTCTACTGCTGTCGGATCATTGAATTGTGCCGCAACAGAAAGCAATAATGCATTTGCCCTTACCATTCGTTTACCTGCAAGTTCTTTACCAACGACAAACTTAGTATGAATATCAAAATTATCTTTTTCCCGATAGAATAATTCAATTTCCTTAGCTCTCTTTTTATTGGCTTTTTGATAAAGCCATTCCGAATGTACCAATGAATTATCAGCTTCAAATCCATAACGATATTGGTTATCTTCATCACAGAATATTGCTTCAAAATAACTTGGTTCGTTCGCAGTAAGTGAGTTTAACCGGAAACTTTCTATATTAACACGTTCGCCTGCTTGAATATCCTTCGATGAATTTATCACATACCACTTAAAGAACTCCAGTGCCTTTATAAAATTAGATTTACCTGATGCATTAGCACCATAGACTACCGCGCTCTTCATTAATGATAATCCGGAAGTCCCTACATTAAAGATTATATCTTCAGCCGGAACCTGTATTTCTTTCAAAGCTGATGCTACTAATGACAATGTAGACTGTTCTTTGAAAGATAGAAAATTTCCTATTGTGAATTGAATAATCATATCTTAATTGCTTTATTCGAGATTTTATCACAAATATACTGTTTATTTTATGATATAAGGATATGTATTAGGCAAATTATATTATTTTATGTCTAATAACATACATTCCCGCTTTTAAAGAAAAAAATATCCCATCCTATATCAGCACGATAGTAAGAGGTGCAATTAGCATAGTATATCACGTTTCCTTATAGAATATTAAATCAAAATCAATATACTTTCATTATAGCTTTATAGCTTTTTCTTCTTTCACCAACTTCCTCCATCTTTGAAATGCCCTCATCAGAGTTTCTTCCTGTACCAGTCCTACCATTTCGTAGTGCTCTACGAATTGTTCTATTGACTTTTTAAACATCACTCCTTTATTAAACTTATTATCCAATAGAAAGGAATATAATTCCGCTTTCATCTCCGTTTCTATTTCCTTTTCTATAATCAATGCACTATCGTTTCCGATATAATTATAGACTTCCGGATTCTTCCCATTACGCGGTTTGGGCAGTACAAAGCAAATATTTCCAATTTCTTTCCATGAAGTATTTTGCGGATGAGGGACAGATAGTTGATGAAGGAAGTGATAAACTGGAGTAATGTGGGAGAGATGGATAGGGATAAGTCGTTTGGAAGAAGAAGAAGGAGAGGAAGAATGAGACTGGTTCTCTGGATCGGGTTCTAAACTTTGTCGATATCGGACATACATATATCCAGCCAAATATGGCTTGATATTAATTGTAACTGTAACCATGGGATTTTTTTTAAGTTTGTAATAAAAAAGTATGTATATACAGCCCCTTAGACTGTGAATTCCGTTTGGTTTATTGAGAATATTCCCATGGTTATCGGGACGGAATTCTTCTTTTTATAATAAATTGATATACAGTGTATTATAGATACTGTTTTTTGGTTTAAAACCAAGGAGCCGTTCCTTTTAAAGGAACGACCTGTTTCTCACCGAGGAACGCCTTGTTCCTTTTAAAGAAACGGATGGTTCCTTAAAATCCGGGAACAAAACTAGCTGTAATATTCTGATTTTTCAAAACGCATAATTGAAGTACCACAAGTAATATGTAAATATAAATAACCATCCTTACACATCGTTTGTTTTGCGCGTGTATAAACGTTTAGTATGTCACAAAAGATAATTGAATAAGTTGGATAATAATTTAACAATGTTTATCCGATAAGTCCTTTTTATAGTTATCTAACCCTCATTTTAGTGATTTATAGAACTATTTTGGACGAAACTTCGGAATCAATGTGCAATTTCAGAACGTTTTACTTTAATATATATTTATTTTGTAATTTCGCATCCGATAATCATTTATTAACGCAAGCAAAAGCAAAATATTCAATATACGCATCTGATGAAAATACAATATATAGCAATTCTACTTTTGATATGTTGGGGAAGCATTTTAAAATGTTCGGCCCAAAAGGTAGCAGTAAAAACAAACCTGTTCTACGGTGCATATTCAGGTACTCCTAACTTGGGAGTAGAGTGGGGACTTTCTCCACGCACTACAATAGAACTTGGCGCCGGACTTAACTGGTTTACACCCAATAAAGCATCTTCAAATAAAAAACTGGTGCACTGGCTCGGTACAATGGAATATCGTTATTGGACATGTGAAAGATTTAGCGGACATTTTTGGGGAATACACATAATAGGAACACAATATAACATAGCCGGTCATCATTTGCCACTTTTATTCGGGGATAATTCCAGCCATTACCGATATGAAGGATGGGGAGCAGGAGGAGGCATCTCGTATGGTTATCACTTCCTTCTTAGTAATCGTTGGAGCCTTGAAGCAAATATAGGTGCAGGATATGTGCGGCTACATTATAACAAGTTCCGGTGTAAGACTTGTGGTGAAAAGGTCGGAACAGAAAACCGCAATTATTTTGGACCAACTAAAGCTGCAATCTCACTTATATTTCTTATAAAATAATACAACCATGACAAAATTAAGATCATTCCTATACCTGTTAATCATATTCCTGACCATTTCTTCTTTATCATACGGAGAAGAAAATCCCAAGAAATGGTATACAGGAATTATACAGCCAACAGCTCTTGAACTACAGCAAGCGGGAGATTCATTACATATTCAAATACTTTACAACTTTGATAATATACAAGTCAGCTCCAATCATTCTATAGAACTGATACCAGTATTGATTGCTGCAAACCATCAGATGGAATTGCCGGAAATATCCATTAAAGGTCGTAAGAACTATCAGAATCTGAAACGTAAACTTGCTTTGATGAATACGCAGGAACGTGCTTTTTACCAGTCAGAAGCTCCATACTCCATATTAAAAGGGTATGGAATGACTGGAAAAGAACAGATTCGGTACTCGTTGATAATTCCATTCGAGCCATGGATGAAGGATGCATATCTGAATGTAAAGAAAGAAGTGATGGGCTGTTGCAGGCCAGGCAGGTTACTATCAGCTATTCCTCTTTTTAGTGCTGTTACTTTGGAGAAACTTCCCGTCCCTTATCAAATCACTCCACATATTAGTTACGTACAGCCAAAAGTTGAACCAGTCAAAAGTCGTGAGATGTCATGTGAAGCATTTCTGGACTTTGTCGTATCAAAAACCGACATTAAACCGGACTATATGAATAATCCGACTGAACTAAAAAAGATATCCTCCATGCTTGCCGAAGTGAAAAATGATACAACCATTACCATTCGTGGAATATCAGTCATTGGTTATGCTTCACCGGAGGGTTCTGTCCTTTTTAACAAACAGCTTTCCGAAGGACGTGCAAAGGCACTTGTTAATTACCTTCTCCCTCGTTTCCCTTTCTCTAAAGAATTATACAAGGTGGAATATGGTGGCGAAAACTGGGAAGGACTACGTAAAATGGTTGCAGGGTCTGACATGGCAGAAAAGGATGGAATTCTTCATATTATAGATCACATACCAGTTGAAATAAACTACCGAACGAATACCAGTCGCAAGAAATCGTTGATGTTATATAAACAGGGCAATCCTTATCGGTTTATGTTGCGTGAGTATTACCCACATCTGCGTAAAGCAATCTGTAAAATAGAGTACGATGTTCAGAATTTTAATATAGAACAAGCAAAAGTGCTGATTCATAGTCGGCCACAAAATTTGAGTCTGAATGAAATTTATTTGGTTGCTCTAACTTACAAAAATGGTTCACCGGAGTTTATCGAATTATTTGAAACAGCCGTTAGCGTCTTTCCTGATGATAAGATTGCCAACCTGAATGCCGCCTCGGCTGCACTTTCACGTAAAGACACTCTTTTGGCAGAAAAATACTTAAAGAGAGCAGAGACTTCCACACCGGAATATGAAAATGCCGTGGGAGTATTACATCTGCTAAGAGGTGACTATGAACAAGCAAAGTTACATCTAAATAAGGCTGCTGAATCCGGATTGAAACAAGCAAATCTCAATCTGGAGGAATTAGCCAAAAAAGAAGAGAATATCGAATTGATGAGTAAACTAGATTATTGATTTTTTATATATTATAATTATCTTTTTATTTACAACATTTAAACATTTAACAATGATGAAAACAAGAAGTTTTCTATTATCTACATTGGCAGTTTTTATATTTGCCGGCTGTAGTAGTGAAGATGCCCGGGAAGGGAATATTCCGGGTGGTGAACTAGATGGCAAAGCGTATCTGTCGCTTTCGCTGCAAAGTCACACAGCTACTTCAAGAGCAGTGAATGTAGAAGAAAAACCGGGAAGTTCTGGGGAAAGTAAAGCAGGGGCCGTCAAAGTTTTATTATTTGACGAGGATGATGTGTGCCTTGATGTGGCTGATTTTGATGGTTTGACCGTTGGGAATAGCGGAGGAGAATCCGGTGGAACAGGGACCCCGGAAGCTGTAGCTAGCGATGCAAAATTAGTACCAGAGAAAACAAAAAAAGTATTTGTGGTTATCAATCCTTACACCGACGGGAGCAAAGGGTGGAATTTAACTGCGGATGCTGTAAAAGGTAAACCTTGGTCTGCAATTAACACTGCTATTGAAGCAGTTATTGCCAACATCGCTACCAATGATAAATTCATGATGGCGAGTGCAGGCGAAGGAGCTGGCATAGAAGGAGCATTGATGGGAGTAACGGTGCATAAGCCGGATGGATATACCCAAGACAAAATAGATGCGGCAAAAAAAGAAGCAAAAGACCATCCTGCAGAAATCTCTGTGGATCGATTGAGTGCAAAAGTAGAACTTGCGGTTAAGGATCCTTTTTCTACAAAACCTGACGGTGCCAAATTTACTTTTGGCGGTTGGGAATTAAGCGTTACCAATAAAAGTGTGAAACTGTATAGTGAACTTATCACTTACGATAATGCCACGACTGGAGCGGTTTATCGTCGGGATAAGAACTACTTGCTAACCGAACAGCCTGATGTAACAAGTGAGAGTACTATGGAAGCGAATATGGATGCGTCTTTCAATTATCTAAAAAATATTGACAATATAAATGAGGATATACCTGCCGTAGCGCAAGCGGACAAAGCAAGTCTATATTGTCTTGAAAACACTATGGATGCTAAAGCACAGCAACTAGGATTCACTACCAAGGTGGTAGTAAAGGCACAGTACACTCCTAATAGTTTGACTGAAAAAAGTAGCTATTTCTCTTGGAAAGGAAACTATTATACATTAGATCAGCTTAAAACTGAATATTCAAACCATAGTGATGGTTCCGGGCTGAAAGTAGACCTACCCATATTCTTAAAGAAAGCGGGAATTATGACACAGGAGCAATTCGATGGTGATCAAGATACAAAAAATTCTGTAGTCGCTAGTCTTTCAGAAGGTGCTACAGCTACTCAATTAAATGCGAAAACTGGTATCATCGGACGTTTTTGTGCTGTGCGTTACTATCATGAATCTGTTTGCTATTACGATGTCCTGATCCGTCACGATCAGAATGTTATCGAAAAGATGGCTTTAGGCCGATACGGAGTAGTGCGTAACAACTGGTATCACCTTGAACTTCAAAGCGTGAGCGGCCCCGGAACACCGTGGATTCCCGATCCGTCTGATCCTGAAAATCCTACACCTCCGGGAACTGATGATGACGAATCAGATGCTTACCTTTCTGTAAAAATCACTATCAATCCATGGACTTACTGGACACAAGGTGTTGATTTGCATTGATAAATGGGAATTAAAAGACACATAAAGAAATACAAAATAATCCTTGCCGCTTTTATAGTGGCAGGGATTACCGGTTGCGATTTCCTTCATGACGACCTTGATCAATGTGACCTCTTTCTAAAATTCCGATATGACTATAACATGGCAAATAAAGACTGGTTCGCCGAACAGGTGGAAGAAGTAAAGGTTTTCGTGTTCGATACGCAAGGAAAATATATACAGACACTTACTGATAATGGTCATTCGCTAAAAAGTCCGGACTATCGTATGCTGATACCCTATCGTTTGAAAGGCTGTACAGCTGTTGTATGGGCTGGAAAAACGGATAAATTCTATCAGCTTCCGACAATGGATACAGGTGATCCGATAAATAAATTAACGCTGAAATATGAGCCGGAAAACAACATAAGTAACAACCATCTTGATGCATTATGGCATAGCGGTCCTCTATTAATGTTTTCTTCGGAAAATATTAGTAATACGGAAAACGTCAGCTTGGTGCGCAATACTAATGATATAACGATAGGCATTATGCGAGGAAATAATCCGGTGGATGCTTCAAAATATGACATACAACTAATAACTGCAAACAATTCTTATGACTATAAAAATAATGTAGGTGAGAGCAGCAAGAATATAATTTACCATCCTTGTTCAGTTGAAGAGGAAGACAGTAAGACCGCCCTACAAACCCGCCTCCATACTCTTAGGTTTATTAAGGATGCTGACACGACTTTTTCTATCACCGAAAAAGCATCAGGAAAAACAATAGACATCGGAGGAAAAACAACTATAAACCTTATTGACTACCTGTTGATGAGCAAACCGGAAATGATGGGCGATCAAGAATACCTCGACCGCAGATACGAATGGGATATCAACATTCGAATCGGAGATAAGGAAGAGAATGGCTACATTGCATTGAGTATAACCATCAATAATTGGACCTACTGGTTCCAACCAACAGATATGTAAATCGTTTTTTTGAAGCGGAATTATGGCACGATTAAGGATGAATATAACTATCAACATAAAATTTTCGGCAAATGTCCTTCTTTTGACAATGTTTGCCCTGTTTACTTACTCTTGTACAAAAGAGAACGAAGTAACAGGCGCACGTATTTACGAAGGAGAAAAGATACCGATGAGTATTAAAATGGGGACGCGCAATGATACCACCGACAAAGATGAAGTCATAAATTCCGTACGTGCAATTGTGTTTAATGACAAGAACGAGCTGGTATACAACGACGTTTCTGATGCTTCCATAAATGTCGATGGCACATACACCGCTTCTATAAGAGCGGCACGGGGATATAACAACATTTATATCATCTGCAATGAAACATCGGAGCTTACCGAAAAGCTCTCTGCTATTACACTGGAAAATAAAATAGAAAAAGTGACATTCTCTGCCGTAGGTATCGTTGCTCCTCCACCCATGTATGGAAATGTGATACGTGCCTATGTGGAATCCCGTAGCGACGGAACAAATGCTACAGTTACAATCAATAATATTACAATGCCGGAACTGCCGGTTAAGGTAAACCGTATGGTATCCCGCATCAGCTTTACGGCAATTAAAAATATCGCTAGTGAGAATGAGGATTTTAAAGTAACCAAACTGAATGTTAAAGTATGTCGTATGCCGGTTGCCACTCCTATAGGAGAAAGGCAGGCATATACGGAAGATATTTGGTCGGATGACCTTACTATCCCGGGAACAGGTGAACTCGATAAAAATGGTGCATATACAATAGATGGGAAAAACTACACCATACAAGACGGAGTGGATTGTATAACAACTCCCGCTACCTATATTCCCGAACATATATTGTCCGACCCTCAAAATGCATCACACGCAACCTATCTTAAAATCGACGCGCAATGCGTGCTTAAAAACGGAGGTACGCAAGTATTGAACTGTATCTATCTGCTGAATATCGGTCAGAATCCCCCTGGGAACCATAATCTGACACGAAATAACCATTATCAGATATACGCTACCATTACCGGTATGGGTGCTATGGGGTTATATGCGGAAATAGTGGCAATGGAGGAACATGATATTACCATCAACTGGAAACCTATCGACGGGCTGGTCATTGTGAGTGATAAAGCGGCAGATTATGACGCGGTTGCCGATACATCCAGAAATGTAAATATATGGAATGATTTTAGTGTTTATTCGGGTATACTGAAAGCATATCATTCGGAGACGGGATATAAGGATGTCTTGTTCAAATACGGCAGTCTGATAGCTATCAGTTCTCCGGATGCAGGTACGGGGTTCAGCCCACCTGCCAATACCGATATGTTAAACGATGTACTTTGGTATCCGGGCTCATACGCTCCCTCAAGTATCACGAAATGGGCGGATATCCCTTATTTGGACACGGATAAAATACCTGCAAATAATACCGCCGCCCAAATAGCAGTTGGAAAGGGAGATCCTTGCAAACTTGCCGGACTGTCCGAATCCCAAATCAAGACTTTGGGGATTGTAGATAATAAGCAATGGCACATGGCTACCCCGACTGAAAATCAAATATTGAAGTCGGCAGCAGATAATGAAAATAATTCACATGGTTACCCTTCATTCCATTGGCTGTTTTCTCCACATAACAGGTATAGGGATACGGATGGTATATCGCGAGGAGACTGTTCTAATGGATGGTATTGGGATAGCAATGCCACTGTATTCTACTTTTCCGGAGGAGATCCGCAAAGTTCAGAACTTAGAGAAAATATGAACAGGCAAAATGCGTATATGATCCGTTGCGTGCGCAATGTGATACCTAAAAGCCAACTAGAGATAGGTGTTATCAGTAGTCCAACTTATCAAGGAACCGAAACAGGCGAAAATTCCAGTTTCGGTATTATATCAAATATTCCTTACTGGACAGCAACACTTGTCACAGATGGAATATATGTAGGAACAGCTACAGAATTTAACGATTTCTCATTTGCGTCCGGAAAAACTACACATACAACTCATGGTAGTAACAGTCAAAACATCCCTATATACGTCAAACGTAAAGAAAGCACTTCATCTCGTTCATTCAGAGTGAAAGTGGAGGGCATTGGGTTGGACGGAAAGACAGAGACTAAAATGCTCACAGTTTCGCAAAGCGGATATATTCTACGTGCAAAGACGGGATTAAGTAGCATAGGTAATATACCGCAAGGGGGACACTCTTATACTACGGCTATTGACATTACTCCTACGGACGTAACCTTGCCTGCCGGAAAGTTGTATTTGCAAATTGCTTATGGAAATATACTAAGATGTACAAGTACTGAAATAGATATCGAACCGAATAAATATAGCTATAATGTTGATATAACCATTCCGGAAAACAATAGTCCAAGTAGTATTGAACTTGTAGGAAACATATATTTAAGATATGAAAGCGGATTAACGATTTCGCTCGGCAGTCCAAAAATTGAACAAGATGGGACAGTATTATCCAATAATGAGAATTGAAGTGAAAGTATGATGACAAATATATAATATGACAATGAAAATAAAATATAATATGAGTTTCCGAACAGTTTGCGCTACCTTGTTTTCATTGATAATCGTAGGCTGTACAAAAGATAAACTGGATGAGTTCAGTTCAGGGAATGTTATCGACAAAGTGGTGATGGTCAGCCTAAATGTCAGTCTTCCCCCTGCCGTAAAGCCAATATCCGCAGGTGAGTATGCAGCGACCAAGTCATTTTTTAGAAACCAAACCAATACCGGTTCTCCGTTTACGGTGATTTTAGAAGAAGAGCAAGAGGAATATGCAACGAATTCCACTACCCGGGTGTCCGATGGTACAACCTCATTACATAATCTTTGGCTTTTCCAGTTTCATGAGAATGGTTCTATTAACGGGAAACCTCACAAACTAAGTGATGTAGAGACAGCTATTAATGACATGGCGACTATAGATGTTCCCTTGGTAGTGGCAGATAATCAGACATTATATCTGCTTGTATTGGGCCCTAAACTGGACTATGATATGAGTGAGGTGGAAACGCTTGACGATCTTAAAAAATGGAATTTTAAATATTTAACTAATATTGAAGGACATACCCAATCACTTATCACCGCTGATGACGAGGTACCATTTGCCGGAGAAGTTTCGGGAGTCACTGTCGTAAACGTTGATGATGGTAAGCGTGGTTTAGTGGAATATAACAAACCTGTCGGTTTTGTTGGAGGCATCGAAATCAGAAGGTTAATGGCACGCATTACATTACACTATAAATTTGAAGTGGAAAATTATCAATTACAAGGACTGAAATTATTAAATGTCAATAGTACGATTCGACTTGCCAACCTTCCAAAAAATACCACCGAGGACACTTATGCTACACTTGAAACGATTGATTTTGAAGGACCCGATTCCAATAATTTCTATTCAGCAACTTGGTACGTCGCACAGAATTGCCAAGGGACGATAGAAAGTATTCTTAGTGAAAATCAACGTTATTATAAAATAGTTGATAAAAAAACTTCAGGTGATGCTCCGCCATTGGGTACGCAGATTGAGGCATGGGCATACCCGATAATTGCGTCAGCGACTGGCGAATATGCAATTTACCAAATGTATGTTGGCAATAACAATACCAATAACTTCGACGTGGAGCCTAACCATTTTTATAATCTACGTACTACCATAAATGCAGACATAAACTCGGCAAAAAATGATGAACGAATTAGGACTTACACCGCCAGTCAGTATTTGGAGTTTCATGCCAGTCAGAATACAAACACTGGTGGAGGAGCAAAATTTGATTATACTAAATACAACAAAGCAGGTGTAGGCTATGACTTTGATGCAGCCTACGACGTACGTCCCATGGTCATACAGACTCAAGGACGGAAAGTAGAAGTTGAGATATATACGGATAATCTCTGTACCCAAAAAGTCTCTTCAGATAAGAGTTGGCTTCATCTGTCTTCTTCATCTAACTATACTGATGCGTTCAACAATACTGATGAGCCACTGGCTACATTTATTAAGGCGAATACTATACTTCCTACACAAGTAAAGTTTTACCTTTACAATGATGAATACATTTATGATGAAAACGGCAAATTAGTCAATCCTGGTGAAAACGATAAGGATGGAAAGCGTTCCCTATATATTAAGGTAACTACCACAACTGAAGGTGAGGGAGGAGAAGCGGTACAAGCTTATCATATATTCAGGATGGATCAGCGCCCTGCTGTATATGCCGGACGTTTCGGAGGAGAGAAAGATGCAGAGGGGAACTATACGATGGGGCTAGTGCACGACAGGTTATCTGCGCGCAGTGCACGCTATTTAGAAGACATAACTATGGGGGTAATACAATATGGTTATGATAATGTTGAAACAGCTGCCTACTCATACGGAACCGATAATATGGATTACGGAAAAGGGGCAACAAGAAATCTGGCTGAAAATATTAAGAATCTTACCTGGAATAACGCAAAAATAGCTACTCCGCAGAGAGATGCATCTGGATATATATTGCTCTATCAATATCAATATCCGGCCGCTTCCTTTTCAGCGAGAATTTGCTATGACAAAAATAGGGATAAAAATGGAAACGGGCAAATAGATGAAGAGGAGATGGAATGGTATTTCCCGGCCTCCAATCAAATGATCGGTATGTATCTAGGTAGCATTTTAAATAATGATAACTTTCCTGGTGCTGCAACAACAGAAGACGGAAATAATCAGGTTAAAAGATGGTATTATGGGGTAAATTCTTATACGAAAGCGAACACAACTTCTTCAAGATGTGTCAGGGATATAGATATCTCATTTGATATTAATTAATGATAACATGAACGAAAAAATAAATAATGAACAAAATGAAAAGAATAACAATCATAATCTTCGTATCTCTTTTTATCCTGCTAAAAGGGTATTCTCAAAAAATAGAAATATATGAGGAAGCGGGAATTAAGTATGCAGCCATTAAATCGAAAGAGCTATCGGCAAACAGGGTGGAAAATAGAAGTGAGAACCCTGATTTTTATAAAACTATTCAATTATTTGAGTACACCCAAGACGGCATGAATACTAATCCCATTCAAGTTGACGGTAAAAATGTTTTTGTAAAACGGATTACACGACATTCTGGTAGTGAAAATGATTCAAAAATAAAGACTGTCTGGAAAGTATCAGAATACTTTATCATTTCTCCAGATATTGTATATAGCGATGGAAATGATGGTGATGGACACAATAAGGGAGAGGCAACAATGAAGTGGGCTACAGCAAACGGTTATCTCGCTACAGCAAACACAAATGATTTCACAACGGGAAGTTTTGCTGTTCCCAAAGGATGCGCAATGTATCGTGGAAAGAATGGAAAAGACGAACCTGGAACATGGCGGGTACCTACATTACGGGAAGGAAGCTTGATTATGATTTTTTATAAGGGATTAGAAGCAACCGGAAGCAAAGGGACCGATTTCCAGCCATTTGACGTTTCGTCAAATGATAGTAAGGGGACAGCTTATTGGTTGGCAACAGAAAATAATAGCAGCGGGACGGCATGGTCTATAAAATTTTATCCTACAACTGTGAAATATACATCAGGTCTTATTTCTAAGGGTAATGCTCTTTATCTCCGCTGTATTCGAGATATTCCATTAAAATGAATCGCGACAAAATCATTGCCTGTAACTTATTATCATACAAAATGAAAACGATAAAAGCCGAAATATTAATGATTGAAGGAGCACCGTTTCCTGTCATCAAAGAAATATATGATCCTTCAAATGAAAGGCGTAATGGGAACATTACACCGGAAGCTCCCATTGTTATCACTGGTCACAATCTGGATATGTTGACATGGGAAAGTACCAATCTATACCTTGTCTCTTCTGTAAATGACAGAATGTTGATAGAATGTGGCGATATCCATAAATATTCGGACGATAAGATTTATATGACAGTTCCTGATATTAATGAAGGTGAATATTTCCTGGCACTGATGATTTTGATGAAAGATAAGGAAAGTTTTTTATACATCTTTCCCATATCTTTGGTGGTACAGTTTGCTCAATCGAAATGGCACGACTGACATCCGTATGATAAAAATAACGGCAAACAACATAATTGATAAATAGCAGTCCATGGAAAAGAACCAGCCATATAAGCAGGATAAAGTATTCGATAATATATTGGAAACAGAAGAGTTTAACGTCTATACTAAAATTGACGATTTACCTCTTGATGAAAATCCTATGTATCTTGAAGAAGGGATAAATGGGATATGCACGGGAGGAAGTGCGTTATTCAATGTTTTTGGTAACAAACGACGGATTGTTTCCAATGATCTGGTAGTCATTTTCCCTTTTCAGCTGGCTTCTGTCACGGAGATTAGCAGTGACTTTTCAATGACGTTTCTAAAAGTACCCAAAAGCCTGTTTATAGATACAATAAGCGGGATATGTATACCTACGCTTGATTTCTTTTTCTATATGCGGAAAAATTTCAGTACTCCGCTATACGATGAAGAGTGCCAACGTTTCATTCACTTTTGCAATATTTTGATTTTTCGTATCAACTTGCCCCGCAACTTATTCAGACGGGAGTCTATCATGCAGTTATTACGTGTTTTCTACTGGGATATATATGTGTCTTATAAAAGAAATCCGAAAGCTGCCGAATTAGTAAAATACACCCGTAAGGAAAAACTTTTATTCGACTTTTTTTGTTTGGTGATCGAATTTCATACCGTAAGTCGGGATGTTGCGTTTTATGCGAAAAAGATGTGTGTGTCCGCCAAGCATCTTACAATGGTAATTACAGATATGAGCGGTCGTTCGGCAAAAGACTGGATTATAGATTACTCCCTTCTTGAAATAAAGGCTCTTTTACGGGATTCTGACCTTGAAATAAAAGAAGTGGCCTCACGCACGAATTTCCAGTCGAACTCTGTTATGACAAGATTCTTTCGTGAACATACCGGTATGACTCCGTCTGAATACAGGGAGAGAATTTACGTTAAAAATGAAATAGATTTATAATTAGTTGAGTTATATATGAAATACCGCCTGTGAAGGTCGTCTATTGTTTGTTTTGTTTGTGTGGTGCACCTTCTTCCAAGAGTAGGAAAGGAGGTGCACCTTTTTTTGATTAAAGTTGTTATATTCCAATCTCATAAGCTAATAGTGAGTACAAAACAGAGTGATTTTCGTCTTTACTTTAGTAAAAATATAGACTGGAATGAAAAGCCGACTGAAACAACGAATATTTGCACTTTCTCTATTAGCATGGACAGCCGTATGCCCTGCCGATGCACAGCAAACACGCTCGCTTCGCGATCAATTCTTAAGTCCTTCCGATGAAGCAAAACCCTGGACCTTTTGGTATTGGATGTATGGCGCCGTGTCTAAAGAAGGCATTACAGCCGATTTGGAGGCAATGAAACATGCCGGATTGGGAGGTACTTATCTGATGCCGATTAAAGGTATTCATGAAGGTGCCCAGTACAATGGCAAAGCGCAGCAGCTAACTCCCAAATGGTGGGAGATGGTACGTTTCAGTATGGAAGAAGCAGATCGTTTGGGGCTGAAATTGGGAATGCACATTTGTGATGGTTTTGCATTGGCGGGAGGTCCCTGGATTACTCCCGAAGAATCTATGCAGAAAGTGGTTTGGAGCGATACGATTGTAAACGGAGGAAAGTTGATGGCTATTCGCTTGCCACAACCGGAAGCCTATGAAAATTATTATGAAGATATTGCATTATTCGCTTTGCCGGTAGAAGACGCAGCGGATGAGATGCAGGCAAAAATCACCTGTGTCAACCTAGCTACGACAGGAAACGTAAAAGCTGCTCAAACAGTGAATATGGATGCGGCGGGAGTGATCCGTTCTTCATATCCCTGCTATATCCAGTATGAATACGAACAACCCTTCACTTGTCGGAATATTGAAATCGTTTTAAATGGTAATAATTATCAGGCACACCGCTTGAAAGTAATGGCCAGTGATGACGGAGTGAATTATCGTTTGGTTAAGCAGTTGGTTCCTGCCCGTCAGGGATGGCAGAATACGGATGAGCATTCAACTCATAGTATTCCTCCGACTACTGCCCGTTTCTTCCGTTTCTACTGGACTCCTGAAGGGAGCGAACCGGGAAGTGAAGATATGGATGCTGCCAAATGGAAGCCCAATCTGAAAATAAAAGAATTACGCCTGCACCGGGAAGCCCGTCTGAACCAATGGGAAGGAAAAGTCGGACTGGTATGGCGTGTTGCTCAAGCGACTAAAGAAGAGGAAGTCGGGCAACAGGATTGCTATTCACTTTCACAAGTCATCAATCTAACAAAGCAATATACCGGTCATTCGAATGGAAAAACATTGACCGCCACTCTCCCCAAAGGAAAATGGAAATTACTTCGCATGGGACATACAGCTACCGGGCATACCAATGCGACAGCGGGAGGTGGAAAAGGATTGGAATGTGATAAGTTTAACCCGAAAACGGTACGGAAGCAATTCGATAACTGGTTTGCGCAGGCATTTGTAAAGACCAATCCCGAAATAGCTCGTCGCGTACTGAAATATATGCATGTCGACAGTTGGGAATGTGGCAGCCAAAACTGGAATAAACGTTTCGCTATTGAATTTCAGAAACGTCGTGGCTACGATTTGATGCCTTATCTACCTCTATTGGCAGGTATTCCGATGGAAAGTGTCGTACAAAGTGAAAAGATTCTGCGAGACGTACGTACTACCATATCAGAACTCGTCGTAGATGTGTTCTATCAGGTATTGGCGGACTGTGCGAAAGAATATGATTGCCAATTCTCGGCAGAATGTGTGGCTCCGACGATGGTAAGCGATGGTCTACTACATTATCAAAAAGTAGATCTCCCGATGGGTGAATTTTGGTTGAACAGTCCCACACATGACAAACCGAATGATATGCTCGACGCTATTAGCGGAGCACATATCTACGGAAAGAATATAATTCAGGCTGAAGGATTCACCGAAGTGCGTGGCACGTGGGATGAATCCCCCGGAATGTTGAAAGCCTTGTTGGATCGTAATTACGCATTAGGAATCAACCGCCTTTTCTACCATGTATATGTACATAATCCCTGGCTGGACCGCAAGCCCGGCATGACATTGGATGGCATCGGACTTTTCTTCCAACGGGATCAGACCTGGTGGGATAAAGGGGCAAAAGCCTTTTCCGAATATGCTACCCGTTGCCAGTCGTTGTTGCAATATGGGCATCCGGTAACAGACATCGCAGTCTTTACAGGTGAAGAAGTGCCGAGGCGTTCGATATTACCGGAACGATTAGTTCCCTCTCTGCCGGGAATCTTCGGTGCAGAACGAGTGGAAAGTGAACGCATCCGTCTGGCCAATGAGGGACAGCCTTTACGTGTACGTCCGGTAGGTGTTACCCATTCAGCTAACATGGCTGATCCGGAGAAATGGGTGAATCCGCTTCGTGGATATGCATATGATAGTTTTAATAAAGATGCAATCCTTCGTTTGGCGAAAGCAGAAAACGGACGAATAACGTTGCCGGGTGGAGCAAGTTATAAAGTATTGGTACTGCCTCTTTCGCGTCCAATGAATCCCAAACCTGTATTGTCATCGGAAGTGCAGAAGAAAATCAATGAACTAAAAGAAGCTGGCATTTTGGTTCCTTCTTTACCATATACAGAAGAAGATTTTTCCGTGTATGGCTTGGAACGCGACATGATTGTGCCGGAAGATATTGCCTGGACGCATCGTCGTGGCGAACTTGGTGAACTCTATTTCGTCGCCAACCAAAAGGACGAAACACGCACGTTTACTGCAAGTATGCGTATTAACGGTAAGAAACCGGAATGTTGGAATCCGGTGACGGGTGAGATGAATATTCATCCTTCCTATCGTATCAACGGAAACCGGACAGAAGTTACTCTCACATTGGCTCCAAACGAGTCCGTATTCATCGTATATCCTGCGGAGGGAGTACATGAAGGCTATGGAGAACCCTCTCTCCAACTGCAAAAGGAGAAAAAAGATACAGCCAAAGCGCCTTTAAACATAGCGTTGGAAGCAAAGGAATATACTATAACTTTTGTAGCTAACAAAAAAACGCTCACACGAAAAAAACTCTTCGACTGGAGCCAAGAATCGGATGAACAGATACGTTATTATTCGGGGACAGCGACCTATAAAACCACTTTTCGCTGGAAAAATAAACCGAATAAAGACCAACAGATTTATCTGAATCTGGGAACAGTTTATAATTTGGCAACTGTTCGTGTGAATGGTGTAGATTGTGGCACAATCTGGACAGCTCCTTATCGTGCAGATATTACAGGTGCCTTGAAAAAAGGAATTAATGAGCTTGAAATAGAGGTTACAAATACTTGGGCGAATGCACTGACAGGAGCTGATGAAGGAAAAGCGCCGTTTGATGGCATTTGGACTAATGCAAAATATCGCAGGGCAGAAAAAACGCTGCTTCCCGCAGGGTTGCTCGGACCTTTGAGTTTTTCTACCACAGAATAAAATAGATTTTTAAGGCACGGATTACGCGGATTACACGGTTTATGAGAATCGTATTACATAAAGTAACAGCGCAATCCATGTAATCCGTGCCCAATTCATTATAATATAGCTAAAGTATGAAAAGTTCAATTATTAAAACAGGTACAATGTTGGCAGGTTTTCTGCTTGCTGCCTGCCTGTCAACACACGCAGAAGTAAAGCTACCGGCTATTTTTTCTGATGGCATGGTGATGCAGCAACAGACCAATGCAAACCTTTGGGGGACGGCGACTCCTCATAAAAAAGTAACAGTGACCACTAGTTGGAATGGAAAACAATATGCAGCAACAGCAGATAAAAATGGGGCATGGAAACTGACAGTAGCTACTCCCGAAGCTGGAGGCCCTTATACTGTGACCTTTGATGATGGAACCCAAAAGACACTGAATAATATTCTGATAGGCGAACTTTGGCTTTGTTCCGGACAAAGTAATATGGAAATGCCAATGAAAGGCTTCAAAAACCAACCGGTAGAAAATGCCAATATGGACATTCTTCACAGCAAGAATCCGCAAATCCGTCTGTTTACGGTGAAACGTACTTCTACATTCACTCCGCAGAATGACGTTATCGGTTCCTGGAAAGAAGCCAATCCGGTTAGTGTCCGTGATTTCAGTGCAACAGCCTATTATTTCGGGAGACTGGTAAATGAAATATTAGATGTTCCGGTCGGATTAGTTGTAGCAGCCTGGGGTGGTTCCGCCTGTGAAGCATGGATGACGGCAGACTGGCTGAAAGCCTTTCCGGAAGCGAAGATTCCTCAAACGGAAGCCGACATAAAATCTAAAAACCGTACTCCGACCGTGCTTTATAACGGTATGTTACATCCGTTAATCGGTATGACCATGAAAGGAGTGATTTGGTATCAGGGCGAAGATAACTGGAATCGTGCCCATACGTATGCTGATATGTTTACCCGATTGATTAACGGTTGGCGTGCCGAATGGAAACAGGGGGATTTTCCTTTCTATTATTGCCAGATAGCTCCGTATGATTACGGGATTATTACCGAAAAAGGAAAGGAAGTGATAAATTCGGCATATCTCCGGGAGGCACAGGCAAAAGTAGAACATCGTGTAGCTAACAGCGGTATGGCTGTATTATTGGATGCAGGAATGGAAAAAGGTATCCATCCCGCAAAGAAACAGGTTGCAGGCGAACGCCTGGCACTTTTGGCTTTAACTAAAACGTATGGAGTGGAAGGCGTGAATGGCGAAAGTCCTTATTATAAAAGCATTGAAATAAAGAACGACACCGTAGTTGTCAGCTTCGAACGTGCCAATATGTGGATTAGCGGCAAGAACTGTTTCGAATCGAAAAACTTTCAGGTAGCCGGCGAAGATAAAGTTTTTTACCCGGCCAAAGCATGGATAGAACGTAGTAAGATGCTAGTGAAAAGCGATAAAGTGCCGCACCCGGTAGCTGTTCGATATTGTTTTGAAAACTATGTGGAAGGAGATGTATATTGCGACGGATTGCCTTTAGGGTCTTTTCGTTCAGATGATTGGTAATCGCAAATAAACAAGGTAAAATATGAAAAATATATGAAGAGATTTTATCTGATTATAACCATACTGTTTGTTGGCGTGTCGGCTCTTTGGAGTCAGCATGCCAATGTCATTTGGAATACTCCCAGTCATAATTCTTCTGAATCTATGCCCTGTGGCGGTGGAGATATCGGGATGAATATATGGGTAGAAGACGGTGATGTTATGTTCTATGTGAGCCGTAGCGGCACATTCGACGAAAAAAACTGCCAGTTAAAACAAGGGCGTGTACGTCTCCGCCTGTCGCCCAATCCTTTCAAAGACGCTAAAGATTTTCGTCAGGAGTTGAAGCTGAAAGACGGATATGTAGAAATCGCGGCAGGAAACACACAGATACAATTTTGGGTAGATGTTTTTCATCCGATTATACATGTAGAGGTAACAAATGCACAACCGTTGCAGACTGAAGTCTTTTATGAAAATTGGCGCTATCAGGAACGACCTGTCAGAAAAGGAGAGGGGCAACAGTGTTCCTACAAATGGGCTCCCCCGAAAGGTACTGTGACGGAGTCCGACTTTATTTCTTTAGACAAAATTACTGATTCAACAGGAAAGGCTGAAACAAATAGGACTTCAATAAAAAGGAACCAACTTCTGTTTTATCATCGCAATCCCGAACAGACCGTTTTTGATGTAGTTGTAGCTCAACAAGGAATGAACGAAGTCAAATCTCAAATGATGAATCCTTTGAAAAACTTGACTTTCGGAGGAACTCTTTTTGGCGAAAACTTAGAATTTGCAGGCACTGCGGATGATGTATATGCCGGCACAGACTATCGTGCCTGGAAGTTTCGTTCTTCCAAAGCAGCCCGGAAAGAACATATCTGTATTGTGTTACATACAGACCAGACAGAAACAATAGAAGAATGGGAGCAGGGACTACAAACTGCTTTGCAAAGAATAGCCCCCAAAGGTAAAGTTTCATCGAAGATTATCATACAGGATAAAAAACAGACCCGTTCGTGGTGGAATTCCTTTTGGCAACGCAGTTTTATCGAAGCAGAAGGGGAAGCAAAAGAAATAACTAGAAACTACACCCTTTTCCGCTATATGCTAGGATGTAATGCTTATGGCAGCGTACCGACTAAATTCAATGGCGGACTATTTACCTTTGATCCTTGCCATGTCGATGAAAAACAATCTTTCACTCCCGACTACCGGAAATGGGGAGGTGGCACAATGACTGCACAGAATCAACGTTTAGTATACTGGCCGATGCTGAAAAGCGGAGACTTTGATATGATGCCTTCCCAGTTTGATTTTTATAACCGCATGTTGAAAAATGCAGAACTGCGAAGCCGTATATATTGGCAACATGATGGAGCTTGCTTTAGCGAGCAGATCGAAAATTTCGGTTTGCCGAACCCCGCAGAATATGGTTTCAAACGACCGGACTGGTTCGACAAAGGATTGGAATATAATGCCTGGCTGGAATATGAATGGGATACGGTTCTTGAATTCTGCCAAATGATATTGGAAACAAAGAACTATGCAAATGCTGATATTACCCCTTATTTACCTCTGATCGAAAGTTCGCTGACATTCTTCGACGAACATTACCAGCAACTAGCTTCCCGCCGAGGACGGAAAGCGTTGGATGGCAACGGACATCTGATTCTTTTCCCGGGTTCTGCTTGTGAAACATATAAAATGACCAATAACGCAAGCAGCACCATCGCCGCCCTGAAAGTGGTATTAGAAACATACGGAGAGAAAGAGGAGATGCTAAAAGCAATACCTCCGATTCCATTGCGATACATAGAAATAAAAGATACGTTGAATCCGACTATTGCTCCGGTCTTGAAGCAAACAATTTCGCCCGCCGTAAGTTGGGAACGAATTAATAATGTTGAAACGCCACAACTTTATCCAGTGTTTCCATGGCGTATTTATGGAGTAGGAAAGGAGGATCTGGATATAGCCCGTAATACCTACTTTTATGACCCGGATGCCATCAAGTTCCGTTCGCATACCGGATGGAAACAAGATAATATATGGGCTGCCTGTTTAGGCCTGACCGAAGAAGCAAAGAAACTATCTTTAGCCAAATTATCGAATGGACCGCATCGTTTCCCCGCATTTTGGGGACCGGGATATGATTGGACACCCGATTACAACTGGGGAGGTAGCGGCATGATAGGACTTCAGGAAATGCTATTGCAAACCAATGGAGAACAAATACTCCTTTTCCCGGCATGGCCGAAAGAATGGAACGTACATTTCAAACTTCATGCTCCGGGCGAAACAACAGTAGAAGCCACTCTCAAAAACGGAAAAGTGACGGACTTGAAAGTTTTACCGGAAAGTAGAAAAAAGGATATTGTTATAATGATTGAAAAGGAAAAATGATAATTTTGCGGAGTGCCCTGAAAGGGCTTAATTCTATAGCGTAGGGCAACGCCCTACGAAAAAACGGTAATCTGAATTTGCGCCCTGAAAGGGCATAATTGTATACAGTTCCGCCCTTTCAGGGCTTGTGGCTGGTGTGTTTTTTTCGTAGGGCGTTGCCCTACGCTATATAATTAAGCCCTTTCAGGGCACCCCAATAAATATATAATTGTAAGGCTTTCAGCCTAACCGATAAAATCTCATTTAACCGCTAAATTCCCATTTAACGAATGAAATATATAAATAAAGAATTATGAATAAAAGACCATTTATCATCTTATCAGCTTTTCTGTTGCTATTTTCCTTGATAGAAAAAGGGCAGGCTACAGAAACTTACCGTCCCGAGACATCGGTTGCCGGATTCATCCAGCTTCCCGGTAGCGGGCGACAAGTCTATAACTTCAATCCGGGATGGCGCTTTTTCAGAGGCGATGTCCGGGGAGCAGAAGCGGTAAACTTTGATGACCGTTCCTGGAATGTCGTTTCCACCCCTCATACCGTAGAGTTGATGCCGGCCGAAGGAAGCGGATGCCGCAATTATCAGGGACCGGCCTGGTACCGTAAACACTTTGTCCTCCCCGCTGAAACAAAAGGGCAACGGGTGGTGCTTCATTTTGAAGCAGCTATGGGCAAACAGATTCTTTATCTGAATGGTAAACGCATCCAGGAACATCTGGGAGGTTATCTGCCTTTTACTTTAGACTTGACCGCCAATGGCGTACAAGCCGGAGACTCCTGTCTGCTCGCTGTTTTCACGGACAACAGTGATGACAAATCCTATCCTCCCGGAAAACGTCAATATACATTAGACTTTGCTTATCATGGGGGCATTTACCGTGATGTATGGATGATTGCCAAATCTCCGGTAGCTATTACTGACGCTATTGATTCACAAACCGTTGGCGGTGGAGGTGTATTCGTTCATTTTGATAAGATCAGTGAAAAGAGTGCGCAGGTATATGTAAACACCGAAGTTCAGAATGACGACGCCCGTTCCGAGTCAGTCACTGTAGAAACGACTTTGACAGATGCGGATGGAAAAGTAATCAAACGCAGTTCAGGAAAACTTTCTTTAAAGCCGGGAGAGAAGAAATCCATCCGTCAACAGATGGAAGTAAAGAATCCTACTCTTTGGTCACCGGACACTCCTTATTTATATAGGGTACAATCACGTATTAAGAAAGGAAATAAATCCATTGACGGAGGCATTACCCGTGTCGGTATTCGTCTGGCAGAATTCCGTGGTAAAGACGGATTCTGGCTGAATGGCAAACCTTTCGGGCAACTGGTAGGAGCCAATCGCCATCAGGATTTTGCATACGTAGGCAATGCTTTGCCGAACTCACAGCAATGGCGTGACGCCAAACGTCTGCGTGATGCCGGATGTACCATTATTAGGGTAGCCCACTATCCCCAAGACCCTGCCTTTATGGATGCCTGTGACGAGCTCGGTCTGTTCGTGATTGTCGCTACTCCGGGATGGCAGTACTGGAACAAAGACCCGAAATTCGGAGAGTTGGTTCATCAGAATACCCGCGAAATGATTCGTCGTGACCGTAATCACCCTTCCGTACTGATGTGGGAACCCATCTTGAATGAAACCCGCTATCCGCTCGATTTTGCCTTGAAGGCTCTTGAAATAACCAAAGAAGAATATCCCTATCCGGGACGTCCGGTAGCTGCTGCCGATGTCCATTCGGCCGGAGTGAAAGAGCATTATGACGTTGTTTATGGCTGGCCGGGTGATGATGAAAAGGAAGACAAGCCGGAGCAATGTATCTTTACCCGTGAATTCGGGGAGAATGTAGACGACTGGTATGCTCACAACAATAATAACCGTGCCAGCCGCAGTTGGGGAGAACGCCCGTTACTGGTACAGGCTATGTCCTTGGCAAAGAGCTATGACGAGATGTACCGCACGACCGGTTTATTTATCGGTGGCGCCCAATGGCATCCGTTCGACCATCAGCGTGGTTACCATCCGGATCCTTATTGGGGCGGTATTTATGATGCTTTCCGTCAGAAGAAATATGCGTATGAAGTATTTCGCAGCCAGTCGCCGGCTAGTCTCCAACACCCATTGGCAGAATGTGGCCCGATGATATTCATTGCTCATGAAATGTCACAGTTCTCCGATAAGGACGTAGTTGTATTCACAAACTGTGATTCAGTCCGCCTTTCTATTTATGATGGAACGAAAACCTGGACGAAACCGGTGGTTCATGCCAAAGGGCACATGCCGAATGCTCCCGTTATATTCGAGAATGTCTGGGACTTTTGGGAAGCACGCGGATATAGCTATACTCAAAAGAACTGGCAAAAAGTGAACATGGTTGCCGAAGGAATCATCGGCGGAAAAGTGGTATGCACTCAAAAGAAAATGCCTTCCCGACGTTCCACCAAACTACGTCTTTATATAGATACTCAAAAAGTGAACCTGATAGCTGATGGCTCCGACTTTATCGTCGTAGTTGCTGAAGTAACCGATGATAGTGGAAATGTGCGCCGTCTGGCGAAAGAGAATATCGTTTTCACGGTAGAAGGTGAAGGAGAAATCATCGGAGATGCTACTATTGGCGCTAATCCCCGTACGGTGGAGTTCGGCTCTGCTCCGGTGTTGATTCGTTCTACCCGGAAGGCCGGAAAAATAAAGGTGAAAGCCCGCGTACAGTTTGAGGGCACTCAAGCTCCGACAGCTACTGAAATTGAACTGGAAAGCGTTCCTGCAGAACTTCCTTTCTGCTATGAGGAACAGACTTATGAAATACAAAGGACAACACCATCCACTCTCAATGCAAACCCGGTCAAGGGATCATCTGAAGGAAAAGTGCAACTGACAGAGGAAGAACGCCAACGGGTGTTGGATGAAGTAGAACGTCAACAGACTGAATTTGGAACTGAAAAATAGTACGATAAAGTGATTAGCAGGTTAGTGATTAGCGGGGTGACCTGCCAACTTGTTTTTTATATGTTACTAAAGCACTATTCAAAAAAAAAGACTATCTTTGAGTACGTTTAATTCCAATTATAGCCATCAATGAGAAAACGGAATATTCTAATACTATTACTATCCATGATAGGCATGTATGCTTTTGCCTATCCAAATATGATTGTAGAACACTACACGGCTGAACGTGGTTTGCCTAATAATATCGTAAACTGTACATTAAAAGGACAAGACGGATTTATCTGGTTTGGTACCTGGTATGGACTATGTAGCTTTGACGGAAGTAAATTCCGTTCCTACGATAACCATGACGGCTTTTATTCCACAGATATTCCGCCGCGTAAAATTCAGCGTATCGTAGAAGATAAGAATGGTTTTCTGTGGATTAAGACTATCGACCGTAAACTCTATCTGTTCGATAAGGAGGTGTGTCGTAATGCACGATGCACCTCTTTTTTTGTTCATCACTATACAAATCTGTTCACTTTCTTTAAGCTGCGATCTTTTGAAGATTTCTTTGATTTATGTGTTCCCAGCATCTAAAAACAGCAGTTGTAAGCTCATAAAACAGTCTAATCAGCCAGTTCATACCCTTTTTTGTCAGTTTTGCACACATCTTTTTTATATTGAAGGCAATGGCTAGGAAGGCAAAGTCCATGAAGACCTTGTCCTTTCCAAAATGTCGGAAACGTTTGTAGTTCATATTGTTTTTAATTTGTCCGAACACGGCTTCCGGTTCTATGCATCTCTGCCCTCTGTGTTTCAGTCCTTTCTCAGAGCAGAGCAGTTCTTTGGCTCTCCGCTTGTATTGTCTAAGCCTATGATTCAGTTCTATCGTCCTGTTTCCTTTTGCTTTAAAACAGCGGCATCGCAGGGGACAGCCTTCACACCTGACAGCTCTGTACCGTGCATTTTCGTTGACATATCCGGATGCGGTTTTCACATTCCTGGTGCCTATCCTCCGCATCCTTTGCCCCATAGGGCAGATGCAGAAGTCATGTTCTTCATTGTAGTAGAAGTTTTCGGCCTTGAACGGGTCCGGTTTGAATCTCGGCCGCTGCTCCATGTGGAAATAGTTGTACTTTACGTAGGCTTCCATGCCGTTTTCGGACATGAAGCGGTAATTCTCTTCGGAGCCATAGCCGGAATCAGCAACCACCGTATGGGCCATCCGGTCATACCTGTTTGAAAAAGATTGCAGGAAAGGAATCAGGGTCAGTGTATCCGTAGGGTTCGGGAAGAGTGCAAAATCGGTGATGAACTGATTTTCGGTGCCGATTTGAAGGTTGTAACCGGGCTTCGTCTGTCCGTTGCGCATGGCATCCTCCTTCATTCTCATAAAAGTAGCGTCCTTGTCCGTCTTGGAATAGGAATTCCTCTCTTGCAGCGTTTCCAGATGGCAGTCGTATTCCTGCAGTTTGTCCCTGTGTTCTTCCAGTTCCTTCAACTGTTTGCGTTTCTTTTTCAGTTCAGTCTTTTCCTCTTTCGCGGATGGCTCGGAAACCTGTTCCAGTGCATGACGCAATTCTCCTGCCATTTCAGTCAGCATGGCCGGAGTGAACCCAACCTCCTCATTGTTCTCTGATGACTTCTCCCGGGCAATGACATCGTCTATCTGCCCTAACAGGACATGTATCTTCTTCATCAGGCGTTCACGGTTCCGCTCAACCGTTTTTCGCCAGACGAAAGTGTACTTGTTGGCTTTGGATTCGATCTTTGTCCCGTCAATGTATTCCACATTCAGGCTGATGAAGCCTTTGGAAGAGAGAAGAACTACGGTTTGCGTAAACACCTCGTTGATTTCCTTCTTCACCCGGTTGCGGAAACGGTTGATGGTAATGAAATCCGGTTTCTCATATCCGGCCAGCCAGATATAATGGATGTCACGGTGAAGGAGCTTTTCAATTTTCCGGCAGGAGTAGATGTTGTTCATATAGGCATACAGAATGACCTTGAGCATCATCCTGGGGTGGTAAGGGCTGCGCCCGCATTCCTTATACAGCTTTCTGAAACTTTCAAGATTCAAGCCCTCAACCAGGGCGTCAACCATGCGTACCGGATCGTTTTCTGCAATATCCTCATCAATTCTTTGAGGAAAAAGAACGGTTTGGTTGGGATTGTAAGGACGAAAATGTATCTTTGTCATAGTGAAATTCTTATGCCTAAAGATACAAAATCTTTAGGTAATAACAAAGCCCCAGCTTGTGAAAGTCGGGGCTTTGTGCGTAAAAAACAGAAGGTGTGCATTTTGACACACCTTC
>JBKVKY010000005.1:165256-296792 GCA_046986985.1 Bacteroides xylanisolvens
GAAAGTCGGGGCTTTGTGCGTAAAAAACAGAAGGTGTGCATTTTGACACACCTTCCTACGACGATGTGAAAGAATATTCCGAGAACATTCAGATTATCAAGATTCAGACGACCGAGGATGGCGACGTATTGTTGCTGACAAAAGATAAAAGCCTTTTGCGTGCGTACACCGACAAGGAAGGTAAAATAACGATGAAACAATTGCATGATTCGCGTCCTAACGTGAACGTGTACGACATGCGTCTGAAACACAACATATTCTGCGAAACAGCCGAATTTATCAATTGGATCGGTATGGATTATCAGATTCTGTCCCTACGGAAAGGGGAAGCGCTGAAAGACAAACCTGCCGACTTTATACAGAAAAAAGTATCTGCTAACCCCGATCAGTTTACTTGTGCCTCCTATAATTCTAAATTCTTATGGTTGGGAGACAAGAAAGGCCACATTTATAGCATTGATCCGCAAAACGGAGTTGTCAACCGTTACGAGATACCGGAAATCAAACAGCCGGTTTCTAATTTGCTGGTAACGGAATCCGGTTTGATGTACATTACCACCAACGAAGGAGCATACGAGTACAATATCGGCTACAAACAGTTGACCAAGCTCCCCTTTACCATCCCCGAAAAGGACAATGGAATTATATTCTATGATAAATACGATAAGGTATGGTTTCAGGAAGGCAACCAGGCATTGACCTATTATGATCCCCTGAACAGGAGCCATCACCGCTTTACATTCCCCAATCAGAACGCAATCGGCAATTTTGAAATGCAGGATGCCGGCGAACAAGGCATGTTCTTTATGACTCCGGGAGGAGAAATTCTTCTATTCGATAGGGAGAAACTGGAAATGACCCGTATCAACCAATTGAAGCCTTTCTCCGACGATCTTCCCAATCAGCTTTTCTTCCATCTTTTGCTGGATAAAGATGGCATCCTTTGGCTGGCATCTACAAGCAGCGGAGTATACAGGCTTAATTTCCCCAAGAAGCAATTCCAACTGCTGACAGAAGTTTCTCCATCTCCGGTAGTGCCCGAAAGATCGACTTCCTGGAATCAGGGAATACGTGCTCTCTTCCAGGCGCAAAATGGGGATATTTGGGTAGGAACCCGCTGGCAAGCCTTGTATCGCCTGGATCGTAACGGACAAGTGAAACAAATCTTCTCGGATAAGAACTATCTGTTGGGAGCCGTATATCATATTATGGAAGACAAAGACGGTAATCTTTGGTTTTCCACCAAGGGAAACGGGCTTGTTAAAGCCGAACCGGACATGAATTCACCGCACGGGTTGCGTTTTACCCGTTATATCAATGACCCCAAGAATCCGAATTCTATCAGTAACAACGATGTGTACTTTACTTATCAGGACAGCCAGGGACGCATTTGGGTAGGATTACTGGGAGGAGGTCTGAATCTAATTTCCGAAGAGAACGGAGCAATTACCTTTATACATAAATACAATGGCTTGAAACAATATCCTGCATACGGTCTTTATATGGAGGTACGTACCATGACGGAAGATGAAGACGGACGTATTTGGGTAGGAACAATGGATGGCCTGATGTCTTTCGACGGACATTTCACTACCCCCGAACAGATCCAGTTTGAAACGTATCGCCAGGTCAGCGAAAATTCAAACGTAGCGGATAACGATATTTATGTACTCTACAAAGATACTGATTCGCAAATCTGGGTAAGTGTATTCGGAGGCGGTTTGAATAAATTAGTCCGCTATGATAAAGAAAAGCGTGAACCGATCTTCAAATCATACGGCATACGCGAAGGAATGAATAACGATGTAGTCAAATCCATCGTAGAAGATAAAAACGGCAACTTGTGGTTTACAACGGAAATTGGCTTGTCTTGCTTCAATAAGGCTACCGAACAGTTTCGTAACTACGACAAATACGACGGTTTCCTGAACGTAGAACTGGAAGAGGGTAGTGCCCTCCGTACCTTGAATGGAGATTTGTGGATTGGTACCCGGCAGGGAATCCTGACATTCTCTCCCGACAAACTGGAAACATTGCATACGAACTACGATACACGTATTGTTGACTTTAAAGTTTCCAACCGCGATCTGCGTAGTTTCCGCGAATGTCCGATTCTGAAAGAATCCATCACATACGCCAAAGCAATCGAACTGAACTACAATCAATCCATGTTCACGATTGAATTTGCCGCATTGAATTTCTATAATCAGAACCGGGTATCTTACCGATATATACTCGAAGGATATGAAAAAGAATGGCATTATAACGGAAAGAACCGTATCGCTTCTTATACCAACGTACCTCCCGGAGACTATACATTCCGTGTAGAAACCGTAGATGAAGCCAATCCGGAGCTGGTTTCCAACTGTACACTGGCCATCACTATCCTTCCACCGTGGTGGTTGAGCTGGTGGGCAACCCTTATATATGTAATTCTAGGTTTGGCAGCTCTCTATTTCAGCCTGCGCCTGGCTTTCTTCATGCTCAAAATGAAGAATGATATTTATATCGAGCAGAAGGTATCGGAGATGAAAATCAAGTTCTTTACCAATATCTCCCATGAATTGCGCACTCCTTTGACATTGATAAAAGGTCCGATACAGGAACTAAGAGAACGCGAAAAGCTCTCTCCGAAAGGATTGCAATATGTGGATCTGATGGAGAAGAACACCAATCAAATGCTGCAATTAGTGAATCAGATCCTTGATTTCCGGAAAATTCAGAACGGCAAGATGCGTTTGCATGTGTCATTAATTGATTTTAATGAGATGATAGCTTCTTTCCAAAAAGAATTCCGGGTACTTTCCGAAGAAAACGAGATCAGTTTTACTTTCCAGTTGCCGGATGAACCGATTATGGTATGGGCGGACAAGGAAAAAATGAGCATTGTTATCCGCAACATCATATCCAACGCATTCAAATTCACTCATTCCGGAGGAAGTATTTATATAACTACCGGATTGACAGACGACGGTAAACGTTGTTACGTACGGGTGGAAGATAACGGAGTAGGTATTCCACAAAATAAACTGACCGAGATTTTCGAACGATTCTCGCAAGGAGAGAACGCGAAAAACTCCTATTATCAGGGCACTGGTATCGGATTAGCACTTTCAAAAGAGATCGTCAATCTGCATCACGGACAGATTCGTGCCGAAAGTCCCGAGGGACAAGGAGCGGTGTTTATTGTGGAACTTCTGATGGATAAAGAGCATTACCGCCCGTCGGAAGTAGATTTCTATGTGGGAGATACGGAGACAGCCCCTGTTTCGGTAGAACAAGATCCTGTTGCAAATGCCATATCCGAAGACGGTACGGAAGAAGAACCGGAAATCGACGCTTCATTACCGACCCTTCTGTTGGTGGAAGATAACAAAGACCTTTGCCAGTTGATAAAGCTTCAGCTGGAAGACAAGTTCAATATCCATATTGCTAATAACGGAGTGGAAGGTTTGAAGAAAGTACATCTGTATCATCCGGATATTGTGGTGACTGATCAGATGATGCCCGAAATGGATGGGCTTGAAATGTTACAATCCATCCGCAAAGATTTCCAAATCAGTCATATCCCTGTCATTATCCTAACTGCGAAGAATGATGAAGGCGCCAAGACCAAAGCGATCACTTTAGGGGCGAACGCCTACATCACCAAACCTTTCAGTAAGGAATATCTGTTGGCACGTATCGACCAGTTGCTTGCCGAACGGAAACTGTTCCGTGAACGAATCCGTCAGCAAATGGAAAACCAGACAACAACCGAAGAAGACAGCTACGAACAATTTCTGGTAAAGAAAGACGTACAGTTCCTCGAAAAGATACATCAGGTCATTGAAGAAAATATGGACGACAGTGACTTTAACATTGACACCATAGCATCCGGTATCGGATTGAGCCGTTCGGCATTCTTCAAGAAACTGAAGAGTCTTACCGGCTTGGCACCCGTCGACCTGGTAAAAGAGATTCGTTTGAATAAATCTATCGAGCTGATTAAAAATACGGATTTAAGTGTTTCCGAAATTGCTTTTGCTGTCGGATTCAAGGATTCGGGATATTATAGTAAGTGTTTCCGGAAAAAATATAATCAGTCCCCTCGCGAATATATGAATGAATGGCGGAAAGGAGAGAGATAACCGATTACAAAATGCTTTCTTAATCGTCCTTTTAGAAACCTAATTAAGATTCGAAAGAATGAACAACATTAAGAAAGTATTATCAGCGTGGATGCTGGTTGCCTGTGTACTACCTGTGGCAGCCCAGTATCCTGTAATTCCGGACTCGGTAAAAGCAAGAGGAGCAAAACAAGAAGCGGAGTTTGAACGGAAATCGGATGCGGCATGGGAAAAAGCTTTGCCGACAGTGTTAGAAGAAGCAAAGAAAGGTCGTCCCTATAAGCCTTGGGCCTCCAAACCCGAAGATTTGATAAAAAGTAATATCCCGGCTTTCCCCGGCGCGGAAGGCGGAGGTATGTATACCCCCGGTGGTCGTGGCGGTAAAGTGATCGTAGTCACTTCGCTGGAAGATTCCGGTCCCGGAACATTACGCGAAGCCTGCGAAACGGGAGGTGCACGTATTATTGTATTCAATGTAGCGGGAGTGATTCGGTTGAAAAGCCCGATTAGCGTACGTGCCCCTTATGTAACGATTGCCGGACAAACAGCTCCCGGAGATGGTATCTGCGTCATCGGACAATCTTTCCTGATCGATACACACGATGTCGTGATTCGCCACATGCGCTTCCGTCGCGGTGCGCAGGACGTAGCTTTCCGTGATGATGCAGTAGGAGGGAATGCGGTTGGGAATATCATGATTGACCATTGCTCCGCCAGTTGGGGATTGGATGAAAACATGTCTATCTACCGTCATGTATACAACAGAGGGGCAGACGGACACGGGCTGAAACTTCCGACAGTAAACATTACCATCCAGAATTCTATTTTCTCTGAAGCATTGGATACCTACAATCATGCTTTCGGTGCAACCATCGGTGGGCATAACAGTATGTTCTGCCGTAATCTCTTTGCTTCCAACATCAGCCGGAATAGTTCGGTAGGTATGGACGGCGACTTTAACTTCGTCAATAATGTTGTTTTCAACTGGTGGAACCGTTCCGTAGACGGAGGCGATCACAACAGTTTCTACAATATGATAAACAACTATTTCAAGCCCGGTCCGATCACTCCGATAGGTAAACCGATTTCTTATCGTATTCTCAAACCGGAAGCGGGACGTGACAAAAATAGACCGCTTTCATTCGGAAAAGCATACGTAAATGGAAATATTATCCATGGCAATGCCAAAGTTACAAAAGATAACTGGGACGGAGGCGTACAACTTAAAGAAGAGGTGGACGCCGCAAAGTTTCTGCCGCTAATTAAATCGGACGAGGCTTTCAAAATGCCACCGGTAACTGTAATGGATACCAAAAAAGCTTATACCTTTGTATTAGATAATGTAGGAGCTAATTTTCCGAAACGTGACGCAGTAGATGCACGTGTCATTAAAACCGTACAAACAGGAAAGGCCATTTATGCGAAAGATGCACCGGAGTTTGTCTCTCCTTACGTGAAGAGACGGTTACCGGCTGATTCTTACAAGCAAGGTATCATCACAGATATTCGTCAGGTAGGCGGACTGCCCGAATATAAAGGTGAAGCGGTAGTAGACTCGGACGGCGACGGTATGCCGGATGCTTGGGAAGTTGCCAACGGATTGAATCCGAACGACCCGGCTGACGCAAACATGGACTGCAACGGTGACGGATATACCAATATTGAAAAATACATCAATGGTATAGACACCAGAAAGAAAGTGGACTGGACAGACTTGAAGAACAATTACGATACATTGTCTAAACGGAAAAGTCTGTTGTAACCGGATGAAAAGAGATTAAAGTTTATTGTAATGAATATACAAGTAAGAACGATCCTTTTAGGATTATTGAGCATTGGGTTTGTGCAAAGTTATGCGCAAACCTTTGCTTTACAGGTTAAGAATGAACAGATCACTTACCTGAATGATGATCGGGGAAACCGGATTCTCGATTTCTCTACATGCGGATATAAATCCTCCGAACAGGATATTCCTTCTGTTCGTAATGTGGTGTTTGTACCCTGGAAAGCCGGAGATAATACTGCACGTATTCAACGTGCCATTGATTATGTAGCTTCGCTGACTCCTGACGCTTCCGGTTTTCGGGGAGCCGTATTACTCGATCAGGGAGAATTTTCCCTGTCCGGCAGTATTCGTATCTCCACATCCGGAATTGTATTGCGGGGTACGGATAAAGAAAAAACAATACTGCTGAAAAAGGGCATAGACAGAGGTGCGCTTATCTACATGGAAGGAATGGACGACCTGAATGTACAAGACACATTGAAGGTGCTTTCCCACTATGTTCCGGTAAACGCGAGAACATTGGAAGTTGCTTCGGGTGTTTCTCTGAAAAAAGGAGATCGCGTCATGGTTACCCGTCCTTCCGGCAAAGAATGGATTGCCTCTTTGGGTTGTGATATCTTTGGAGGAGGTATCAGTGCTTTGGGATGGAAAGAAGGTGACATGGATCTGACTTGGGACAGAACAGTCTGCGAAGTAAACGGTAACCAGGTAACACTGGATGCTCCGCTGACCGTAGCTTTGGATGCTAACTATGGAACTTCTTCCCTGTTGACTTATCAATGGAACGGACGTATTCATGATTGTGGCGTAGAAAATATGACACTGATTTCTGATTACGACAAGCGTTATCCTAAAGACGAGGATCATTGCTGGACAGGTATCTCCATTGAAGATGCGGAAAACTGTTGGGTGAGACTGGTTAATTTCAAGCATTTTGCAGGAAGTGCTGTAATTGTTCAGCGTACAGGTTCCAAAATTACCGTTGAAGACTGTATCTCGAAAGAACCCGTTTCAGAAATCGGAGGGATGCGTCGTTGCACTTTCCATACGCTGGGACAACAAACTTTATTTCAACGCTGCTATTCGGAACAGGGTATTCATGACTTTGCTGCCGGATATTGCGCAGCCGGTCCCAATGCTTTTGTACAATGTGATTCGTATGAATCTTTGGGATTCAGCGGTTCTATTGATGCCTGGGCATGCGGACTGCTGTTTGACGTAGTAAATATCGACGGTCATAACCTGACTTTCAAGAATTTGGGACAAGATAAAAACGGAGCCGGTTGGAATACGGCAAACAGCTTGTTTTGGCAATGTACGGCAGCGGAAATCGAATGTTATGCCCCGGCAAAAGATGCGATGAACCGTGCATACGGTTGTTGGGCACAATTCTCCGGTGACGGTGAATGGGCACAATCCAACAATCATGTACAACCTCGTAGTATTTTTTATGCTCAATTGGGAGAACGGTTAAACAAAGAATGTGCAGAACGTGCACGTATTCTGCCCAGAAATACAAGTGCAACCAGTAGTCCTACAGTGGAAGTAGCTATGGAACTCGCTAAAGAAGCATATAATCCACGGTTGACGTTGGAACATTGGATCGGTGATAATAAGTTTGCTCCTTCAGTGGCATCAACCGGAGTAAAATCAATTGATGACATTAAAGAGAAAAAGAGCGCTGCACTTGCAAATTCTTCTTCTTATTCTGCTGCTGCTAAATTATTAACCCAACCGGAAGTAACTGTAACCAATGGACGTATTCAGATGGACGGAGCTCTATTGGTTGGAGGTAGTCATACCACCCCTTGGTGGAACGGAAAGCTCAAAACCAATTATCTGAAAAAGGCAAGTCCGGCCATCACCCGCTTTGTGCCGGGACGCGAGGGATTGGGATTAACCGACCGCATTGATTCTGTAGTCGACTTTATGAAACAGAAAAACATTCTTGTTTTCGATCAGAATTACGGTCTTTGGTACGATCGTCGCCGGGATGACCACGAACGGGTTCGCCGTCGGGATGGTGATGTATGGGGACCTTTCTATGAACAGCCATTCGGTCGTAGCGGTCAGGGAACAGCATGGGAAGGATTGAGCAAATATGATTTGAAACGCCCTAATGCATGGTACTGGAGCCGCTTAAAAGAATTTGCAGAAAAAGGAAATAAGGACGGACTGCTGTTGTTCCATGAAAACTATTTCCAGCACAATATATTGGAAGCCGGTGCTCATTGGGTAGATTCTCCATGGAGAAGCAGCAATAACATCAATCAGACCGGATTTCCTGAACCGGCTCCATTTGCCGGAGACAAACGAATCTTTGTGGCGGATATGTTCTATGACATTACTCATCCTGTCCGTCGTGAACTGCACAGACAATATATCCGCCAATGCCTGAATAACTTCGCGGACAATTCGAATGTTATTCAGTTGACAAGTGCCGAATTTACAGGCCCGTTGCACTTCGTACAATTTTGGTTGGACGTGATAGCTGAATGGGAAACTGAAACCGGGAAGAAAGCGAAAGTGGCATTGAGTACAACGAAAGACGTACAGGATGCAATCCTTGCAGATCCTAAACGCGCTGCCGTAGTAGATATTATTGATATCCGGTACTGGCATTATAAAACAGATGGAATCTTTGCGCCAGAAGGCGGAAAAAATATGGCGCCACGTCAGCACATGCGTAAGATGAAAGTGGGAAAGGTGACTTTCACAGAAGCATATAAAGCTGTCAATGAGTATCGTCAGAAATTTCCTCAAAAGGCAGTGACATTCTACGCACAGAATTATCCGGCTATGGGATGGGCTGTATTCATGGCAGGAGGTTCATGTCCTGTAATTCCGTGCACAGATAAAGCGTTCCTGAAGGATGCAGCAGCCATGGAAGTGGAAGAAACAAATACGGATGAGTACAAGAAAATGGTAAAATCTGATATTGGAAGTATCATTTATTCCAAGTCCGGAACAGAAATTCCTGTTCAATTATCGTCCGGAAAGTATGTATTAAAGTACATTCATCCTGCTTCCGGAAAGATTGAAACGATAAATAAATCACTGAAAATAAATGGCTTATACAATCTAAAGGTGCCAGATAAGAAAGAAGGCATTTATTGGTTCCATAAGTTATAAAGCAAAGAATCCCGTTGAAGACCATTCAGCGGGATTTTTGCTTTTTATTGGTAATTTCTAGTAAAAGAGTGTTATAAAACATGATACTTGTTTTTTCAATCCACAAACCAGATTTTACCCAAAGTTGCGGTCGATACTGCTTAGTTTTGCAACATCAAATCAATCGAATTAATGCTATGATGGAACAGACTAATCATTCAACCGACACTTTGCTCGCTTCTTTTCAAGCGGGAAACATGGCAGCTTTTTCACAGCTGTATAACTTGCACATCAACGTCCTTTTTAATTACGGATTGAAGTTGACCATTGATAAAGAGTTACTGAAAGATTGTATTCATGACATCTTCGTGAAACTCTATACAAAGAAAGATGAATTAGGAACAATCGATAATTTGAGATCTTATTTATTCATCTCCTTAAAGAATAAGTTGTGTGATGAACTTCGCAGACGTATGTATATGTCTGATACAGCAGTAGAAGAAGTTAGCATATCCACTCCTACAGATGTAGAAGATGATTATATGGAAGAAGAGCAACGCAAGAATGAATTTTCATTGGTTAGACGTCTGCTGGATCAATTATCTCCCCGCCAACGCGAAGCGCTTACATTATATTATATAGAAGAAAAGAAATACGAGGATATCTGCGAGATTATGAATATGAATTATCAGTCTGTACGCAACCTGATGCATCGCGGATTGACAAAGTTGCGTAGTCTGGCAAGTTAATTTTAGTAAAAAGGTAAATGGGTTGAGTACATAGACAGGATAACGCCGTCCTACTTATGTAAACGCTTAAAAAGGATGCGATATGTGCTCAAAGGTAATGGATTTTTTGACGGATGATGATTTTATCAACTATGTGCTGGGGGTAACTCCGCAATCAGCTTCCCAATGGGAAACTTATTTCAGAGAGCACCCGGAAGAGATGGCAGATGCAGAAGAAGCTAAAGCTGTATTATTGGCTCCGGCAAATGTAGACTGTGGCTTCTCAATAGTTGAAAATAACGAATTGAAAGATAGGATTATTAGTAGTATAAAAGATTTTTCGGGTATTTTGTAGATAGGTTAGTATAGTTAAGATAAAGTAGTTAGGTTAGTTAAGGCATTAAAAGATTGACGCGGCCTTTCACAGGAGGTTTAATTTTAAACACTGTGAAAGGCTGCGTTTTTTATTTGTTCTATTCAGGTTTATCGCCGGATTCCTGAATATCGAAAGCACTACTGAAACTGACAATTAATACGATGCATCCGCCCAATATGCCGATAATCATATAAGCGATACGGATATCGAACGCCTGCGAGATGGCACCGATAAGCAGGGGAGCAATCAACGAACCTATAAAACTGATACTTGACAGAATGGTAAGTGCAATACTGACCGGTGTTTTTGATTTGGCTCCCACGAAGCTGTACAAAGTAGGCACAATGCAGGATATTCCCAAGCCGACCAGCATGAAACCTAAAGAATTGATGATTACTTTCATGGCCATAGATTCGAAAACTCCTCCTAACAGGGCAGAAACAAAAAAGCCGATACAGATAAAGCTGCCCGCCAGTTGCAGGACTTTCTTCTTTCCCCAAAGCTGATAAGCATAGTTAGTCAGGAAACGGCCCGTTGCCATCATAATCATAAATACAAGAAAACCGATTTGCAATGACTTAGGTACGTGAACCACTGATTCGAAATAAACGGCACTCCAGTCGAACATTGCGCTTTCTACAATCAGCGCGAACAGTCCGACAAGTCCTAACTGCAAAAGCAACATTTCCGGTTTTTGAAATAACAGGCGAAAGCCATTGGGAGCTTTGGCTGTATTTCTTTCCTTCATCTTTGTATCAGAAACTTCCGCTTCCTGCGGTGCGCTCTCCTGCAAATATTTCCGTCCGGAAAGTGCAATTATAAGGATGATTATAAATATCAGTGTATAATGCCAGATAGGGGAGACTCCGGCCAAAATCATCACGAAGCCGATAAGTGCTCCTGCACATGCCCCCAGACTCCATCCTCCATGAAAAGTGGCCATAATGGTTTTACCATAGATACGTTCCACCTCAATGCCTTGTGTATTGAATGATATATCACACAAATTCCAGCACACCCCGAAGCAGAAGAGCAGAAAGCCTAAAAGATAGACCTCATGAGCCAGCCCGATGCAAAGCAGAGATGAAGCGTATCCCAGGATACTGACCTGTACCATGCTCCGACTTCCTAACTTCGAAACAAGATAACCAGCCAAGGGGATCGCGACAAATTTTCCGACAGGGATCATAAATAAAATCAGTCCCCAGTAGAAAGCATAATTTGCGGCAAAAACGTCTTTAAAATCAGGGATTCGGCTAGCCCAACTTGCCATACAAAGTCCTTGGGCAAAGAAAAAAGTCAATATGGCAAAACGTATTCTCTCTTTAGGATGCGTAAATTGGTTATTCATGCATTTTTTATTTTTAATCGCGGCAAAGGTATCTATTTTTTTTGTACTTTTGCGCCCGATTTAAAAATATCATATTCATGAAGACAGGCGAATCTTTATTATCCATAGGTAAATTTATTGCAGAATATTCAGCCCATTTAATGGGGGCCGGAGTACACACCTCGCGGGTGGTACGCAACACAAAGCGTATTGGAGAGGCTTTCGGACTAGATGTCAAATTAAGCGTATTTCATAGAAACATCATTCTGACCATTATAGACAAAGAAACAAACGAGGCTTGTAACGAGGTTATAGACATTCCTGCACACCCGATCAGTTTTGAACATAATTCAGAGTTAAGCGCATTGAGCTGGGAAGCAGTAGACAATCATTTGTCATTGGAAGAATTGAAAGACAAATACAAGAAGATTATTTCTGCTCCGCGGATACACTCTCTTTTCGTATTATTATTAGTAGGATTTGCCAATGCCTCTTTCTGTAAATTATTTGGTGGTGATTTAATTTCGATGGGAATCGTGTTCTCGGCTACCATTACAGGATTCTACCTGAAACAACAAATGCAGGCGAAAAAGATCAATCATTATGTTGTATTTATTGTTTCGGCTTTTGTTGCTTCCCTGTGTGCTTCCACCGCGCTGATTTTCGATACAACTTCGGAGATTGCCATGGCGACCAGCGTGCTTTATCTTGTGCCTGGGGTGCCTTTGATTAATGGCGTGATTGATGTGGTGGAAGGATATGTATTAACAGGATTTGCCCGTCTGACAGAGGCTTCTTTGTTGATTGTCAGCATCGCTATCGGACTTTCCTTCACATTATTAATGGTAAAAAACAGTTTAATTTGATATGATAGCACTTGACATTCTTACGGATGGATTTTTTGCAGCAGTAGCAGGTATAGGATTTGGTGCAATTTCCGATCCTCCTTTGCGTGCATTCAAGATGATTGCCATACTGGCAGCATTGGGACACGCCTGTCGTTTTTGTTTGATGACCTATTTAGGCGTGGATATTGCTACAGGTTCGTTGTTTGCCGGATTAGTCATCGGCTTCGGTAGTTTGTGGTTAGGGAAAAAAGTATATTGCCCGATGACGGTATTGTACATTCCGGCGTTACTTCCCATGATTCCGGGAAAGTTTGCATACAACATGGTATTTTCACTTATCATGTGTCTGCAAAATGTGAATGATCCGGATAAGCTGGACAAGTTTATGTCGATGTTCTTCTCTAATACTCTGATAGCAAGCACAGTGATTTTCATGTTGGCAGTAGGAGCTACGTTCCCGATGTTCCTGTTCCCACATAGAGCCTTTTCATTAACAAGACACTAAAACGAACTTTTATGGAGATTTTTTGGAGAACAATTGCATATTATAATTCAGCTACCTGGCTGTTACAGATAGTTATCATTCTGATTGGTATTGCATTGACCGGATTGCTTATCGGCCGACCACGTCCGTGGGTGAAAATGGCGATGAAGTTCTATATGATAGGTCTGTATACGTGGATTTCTCTGGTCTACTATTATATCTACTGTGAAGAGCGTAGTTATAATGGAGTAATGGCTATGTTTTGGGGTGTGATGGCTATCATTTGGATATGGGATGCGATTACGGGATATACTACCTTTGAACGTACCCACAAATATGATCTACTGTCTTATGTGCTGTTAGCAATGCCTTTTATATATCCTTTGGTTTCATTGGCACGCGGACTTTCATTCCCGGAAATGACTTCTCCGGTCATGCCTTGTTCGGTAGTGGTGTTTACCATCGGATTGTTATTGCTGTTTGCGCAAAAGGTCAATATGTTTTTGGTATTGTTCCTTTGCCATTGGTCACTGATCGGATTATCCAAAACTTATTTCTTTCAGATTCCGGAAGATTTCTTATTGGCAAGTGCCACGATCCCCGGCCTGTATCTTTTCTTTAGGGAATATTTCCTGAATAATCTGCATGCCGACACCAAGCCGAAAGCAAAATATATCAATTGGCTGTTGATAAGCGTTTGCGTCGGACTGGCCGTGTTGCTGACTACTACCATGTTTTTGGAATTGGTTCCGAAGGGTTAATCCGGCCACATAGAAGATATTCAAATCAAAAAAAGAGGCCGTTCAAAAAAGCCTTGATTTTACAAAATCGTCCTTACTACGATAGGTTGTAGTAAGGACGATTTTTCTTTTAGGAACTTTGAGAACAGTTTCTTTTATATATCGTATCGTTTACTTAATTGCGTAGAATATCCGTAAGGCATACTGCATCACTGCATCAGGCAACCATTTTTTGCTCTTCGCAAACAATACCTGTATCCAGGGACCTACTTTCGTCCGAAAAGGAGGATTGGTACGTTCCACTATCTTACAGATGGCAGCAGCCAACTTCCGCGGATGGCATCCATTACGTTCTTCTTTTTCTATAATCTCCAATGATTTCAGAAAACTTTCTCCGTAATCGGCATCCAGTCTTGTCTGTTCGGAGATATTCCGGTTATCAGTAAATCCGGTGTTGAAATCTCCCGGTTCTACTACACAAACCTTTATATGGAACGGATGAACCTCTAAAGCTAATGCTTCGCTATATCCCTCCACTGCAAATTTCGAAGCAGAATAAAATCCCTGATAGGGGATTCCCATTACACCACCGATAGAACTGATATTGATAATCTTGCCTTTTCGCGCCTTTCGCATAGATGGCAAAACAGCTTTACACATATTCACTACACCGAAGAAGTTTGTATTCATTTGTATATTCACTTCTTCTTCAGTGGCAAGTTCTAATGCGCCGCCGATACCTATTCCAGCATTATTAATCAATACATCAATCCGTCCTTGCTCCAATAGAATCCGCTCTACGGCCTGACAAACGGAAAAGGAATTGGTAACATCGACAACAAGCATCTTTACTTGATTCATGTCTTCGGAAGGTTTCCGGCTTGTTCCATAAACGATGTGCCCTTGTTCCGATAACATTTGGGCGGTAATCTTACCGAATCCGGAAGATGCTCCGGTGATAAGTATGACTTGTGGTTGCATATTTTTTATTTGCGGTATGGTACTAACTGCTCAATTATCATTTCTCCAAGATAGCAGTCATTTCTTCCCGCCAATCTTCACCATTCTTCGGCTGGAACGTTTCAAATCCGAGTTCCTTGCCTATATGGATATTTGAAGCGCCGTCATCAACAAATAAAGTTTCGGAAGGAATGATATTACAATCATTCACCATAAATTCGAAAATTTCGGGTGCAGGTTTTGTATGACCGACCTGATAAGACAAATATAGTTTGTCACAATAATCATTCAACGGCTTTTTCTTCGATGAGAAATCGGGGCTGCATGCCCACGACATAACAAAAGGATTGGTATTACTTAAAATATACACATGGTAGGACTTTCTCAATTCCAATATATAATCGAGCTTATTTAGATTTACTTCGTTGAAAAAGCCCAGCCATGCCTGTTTGGTTTCCTCCATCGTCAATGGACGGCCACATAAATCCCCCAGTTGTTTCTGAAACTCATCCGCACTTAGCTTTCCTTCTTCCAGTTCTTGAAAGATGCCGGTCTGGTGATATTTATCCAGCCGGGTATCAGCATCTGCTAGTCCCAGTTTGATAAATGCCTGAACCGCTTTGTCACGATCAATATCTACAATCACTCCTCCAAAATCAAATACAATGTTTTTAATCATGATATATAATTTTCTTGTTTGCTACAAAGATACGGCTTATCTTCTTAATTAATAGCCCGCATCGGCTTGATATTTGTCAAAAAAACATAGTGACGCTATCCTGTCAGGATAGTGACGCCATTTAGCAAGGATAGTGTCACTATAAGAACAGGATAGCGTCACTATATTTTGTGTAACTTATAGAAGCATAAATGCCGATTATTTTTTATATTTGCAAATCCAATCAATCCTTTGCAAAGACAAAAATAGAGTTATGAATAATCTTCGAATTTTATTGTATATGATGCTCCTTTCACTAGCTGCCTGCCATCCGGAAAGGACAAGCGTGAAGCAAGGGCTGGACAAGGCTGCGCAACTGATGGAGCAGGACCCTGATACAGCATCCATTATTCTTGAGACTATTCAGTCAAGCCAAATGAATGAGGCTCAACTGGCAGAGTATAATTTATTGTGTACCCAGCTCAACGAGGATAAAAACATTCCTCATTCCTCTGATAAGCAGATTAGGCAGGCGGCATCTTATTATGAGCAGAATGGCGATGAATATCAAAAATCAAAAGCATATTATTATCTTGCCTGTGTAGAAAGTGATTTGGAACAGAAAGAGGATGCAGAGATCCACTTTAAGGAGGCAATCAAACTTGCCAAAGAAACAGAGGAATACGATCATCTGGCAAAAATATGCAAACGATGTAGTCTTTATTATCAGAAATACGGTAACTTTGATGAAGCACTGGAGATGGAAAGAAAAGCATACGCCAGTCAGTTGATATTAAATGATAACAAAAGTGATTCTTCGGTCATTCTGTCTTCTGCTTTAGGTATGTTTGGTGTGATGTCTTTGTTGCTTGGACTACTCTGGAAGAAAAACCGGCACGCACTTTCCCAACTGGATCTTTTCAAAGAGGAAATACTGAAGAAAGATGTCGAGTCGGATAAACTGATGTTGCGGTGTAATCATCTCGAAGAGAAGTATCAGTCTCTTCAGTTACATATCTATGAAAGTTCTCCGGTTGTCTCAAAAGTACGGCAATTTAAGGAACGGAATGTTTTGTCTTCTAAAATCCCTTCTTTCTCCGAGAAAGACTGGACAGAGTTGCTGCGACTTCAAGAAAATGTCTATGGACTTGTTTCTAAATTGAAAGAGATAAGTCCAAAACTCACGGAAGAAGATTTAAGGGTATGTGCTTTTCTACGGGAAGGAGTTCAACCGGCTTATTTTGCTGATTTAATGAAACTTACTACCGAAACACTAACACGAAGAATTTCCAGAATAAAAACGGAGAAACTGATGCTGATAAACTCGAAAGAATCATTGGAAGATATTATTAAATCACTGGGGACTTCGCCACTTTAGTGGAGAAATTTATTTCAGTGCAGAAATGAATGAAAGTTTTGTCTACTATAAAGTTGAAAAACGTAAAAACATCTGCCACCTGCAACGAAAAGCGTGTAATACACTAGTTGACAAATAGTTGGAGCGTTGCAGATACCTGCGGCAGATAGGTTGCAGATAAAGTATCTGCAACACGTTATATAATCAAAGAAAAAGCCTTGATTCCTTTATGCAAAGCTATGGGATAATTGGGGTGACTCTATGGATAATTTGTGGTGTCTCTACGGGGAAACGACAGTATCCTTACGTAGAAACTGTAGTGTCCCGCCTTAGAAACTCTCGTTTCCTGCCGTGGAAACTGTAATTTCTAATGCCGGAAACGACAGTTCCCCGCCTGGAAACGGGAAGTCAATGTATACAATAAACTTTTGTACTCATGGAGAATTAGCTTATGTCAGGTTTATACTGTGTTGCAGATACTTTATCTGCAACCTATCTGCCGCAGGTATCTGCAACGCTCCAACTATTTGTCAACTAGTGTATTACACGCTTTTCGTTGCAGGTGGCAGATGTTTTTACGTTTTTCAACTTTATAGTAGAGGATTACGCATCACAATTATGCTCAAAACCGTAAGTCATGAATAAAATTCACCTCTGTACCCTCTGTGTCCTCCTTTAGATTTGCACTGTGAAAAATAAAGGTTGAAATATTACCTTTGTGGTTAAAACAAGTTAACCAAGGAAAGCAGGTGACCCATTGTGTCCTCTAGGCAGAAGCCCTATCCACGGAATTAGTCCTTCTTTCCTTATCAGTTGAACAGATCCAATTAGAATTTTAGGTCGTTGGCCTATTAAAGGATATAGTTTGTTCAACCTATGGTTAACCCTTTAATAGTGCAAAAATATGGAAAAGAAATGGTTTATTGGCATTGACATCTCAAAAAAAACTTTGGATGTTGTTATTTACGTTCCTACAAAGAAACATGCGGACGAAACAAATTATGAACGCTTCTTAAACAAAGAAGAGGGCTACAAGTCTCTTCTTTGTTGGTTGAAAAAGAAAAACATGGCAAAGAAAAGGCTGGTCATTAGTATGGAAAATACGGGTATTTACAGTTTTGACTTATGCCTTTTTCTAGAAGCAGCATCCATCGATTACTGTTCTTTCAATCCTCTTCATTTAAAACGTTCCTTAGGTTTGGTACGTGGGAAAAATGACCGTGTAGATGCCGAAAGAATAGCCTATTTTGCTTATCTTCATCGGGATGAACTATCTTACTCTAAGCTGTCAGGGAGTTCAATTATCCGTTTGCGTGACTTTGCTGCAGAGAGAAAACGTTTTGTAAAGCAGCAAGCTGAATACAAAGGTTTTCTCACTGATAGAAAAGATTGTGAAATGACTTCTACCATTGAGCGTGCTGCCCATATGGTAAAGATACTGGATGAAGAAATTGCAAGTGTTGAAGAAGAAATGCTGCAAATTATCAATTCAGACCCATCTATTCTCCGAAATTATGAGCTCTTAAACAGTATTAAAGGCATTGGGACGATCAATGCGATGAATACAATCATACATACTAATAATTTTCAGGCATTTGAAACGGCACGTCAATATGCATGTTATTTAGGTATTGCTCCTTTTGAGCATTCTTCGGGAACAAGTATTAAAGGTAAAACAAGGGTTTATCCCACGGGAGCAAAACTATTGAAAGCGGATCTTTCACAAGCTGCTAATTCAGCGATTGTATGGGATAAGGAAATGAAAGAGTATTATGAAAGGAAAAGGAAGGAAGGGAAAGCTTATGGAGTAGTGCTAAATGCAGTCAAGTTTAAACTAGTAGGAAGAATGTTTGCGGTGGTCAAAAGGGGAACACCCTTTGTGGAGTTAATGACTTACAAAAAGTAAACGGACTGAAATAGCCCGTTTAACTTCTTTAACTGTTTTTTATAGGCCTATTATTTGCATAGGTCTTAGAATTCTGTGGTGAAAACCCGTGCAGAAATAAGCTAAAATTGAAGAAACAATGAAATTACAGAATAAATAATTTTCCCCTATATATATGCTGTCTGCTTTTGTCTGTATTTAGACTCCTATTAAGCCTGAATATCAATAAATTACGAAATCATCCTGTCCGTATCTGTCCGACTAAAAACACTTATCATATATGCATGTTCTGTAACTTTGCAAACAAAAAAATGACAGAACAATGAGTTACTTATTATTTAAAAGAGGAAACGATTTAGGAGGTTGGATTGTCTTTCTGATAGCAGCTTTTGTGTATGGAATGACTATTGAACCTACCGCAAGTTTTTGGGATTGTCCCGAATTTATTTCATGTGCCGAAAAGCTACAAGTAGGTCATCCACCGGGAGCACCTTTCTATATGCTTGTCGGGAATCTATTCACCCAGTTTGCATCCGATGCTTCGCAGGTATCGCGCATGGTCAACTTTTTAAATGCACTGTTAAGTGCAGGGTGTATTTTGTTTCTTTTTTGGAGTATTACCCGATTGGTGCGAAGCATACTTACGGATGATGCACGGAAGCTATCAACGACCGACGTAATTATCATTTTAGGAGCAGGGTTTGTAGGAGCTTTGGCTTACACCTTCAGCGATACATTCTGGTTCAGTGCGGTAGAGGGTGAAGTATATGCCTTCTCTTCCTTCCTCACAGCTTTGGTTTTTTGGATGATTCTTCGCTGGCAGGACGAAGCAGATTCAATATCCGGCGACCGCTGGATTATCCTGATAGCCTATATTATAGGACTTTCCATCGGAGTACACCTGCTCAATCTGCTTTGTATTCCTGCTATTGTATTGGTGTTCTATTACCGGAAATACCAAGCTGTATCACTCAAGGGAGTGATCGGAACGATTGCGCTGTCCGGTCTTCTTATTGTATTGATTCTCTTTGTTTATATACCCGGAATGGCTGATATGGGAGGATGGTTCGAGCTATTCTTCGTCAATGTATTAGGATTTCCTTTCCAAACAGGATTAATCATTTTTCTGACTTTAGTCCTGTCTTTGTTGATAGGAGCCATCTACCGATTCAGAAAACGCATAGTACATACCGGTTTATGGTGCCTACTCATGCTCACCATAGGATATACCACTTATGCGGTCATATTGATTCGTGCCAATGCCAATACACCGCTTAATGAAAATGCACCGGATCATATTTTCACGCTCAAAAGCTACCTGAATCGCGAACAGTATGAAAGTGCCCCTTTACTTTACGGAAGAACATACGCTTCCGAACCGGAGTATGTGCCCGAAGGAGACTATTACAAAGTGAAAACAGAAAAAGGTAGTGCCATATATCGACAAGATAAAGAAGAAGGCAAGTATAAAATCATCGGCTATAAAGAAAATGTGTGCTACACTCAAAATATGTTGTTTCCGCGAATGTGGAATGATCGTTTCGCTGCTTCTTATAAAGGATGGTCGGGAAGCACGAATGATGTACCCACACAAAAAGAGAACCTGACTTATTTCATTACATATCAGCTCAATTACATGTATGTACGATATTTCCTATGGAATTTTGTCGGACGGCAGAATGATATTCAAGGAAGCGGTGAACCGGAACACGGCAACTGGATTACCGGAATTTCCTGGCTTGATAATCTGCGCTTGGGAGATCAGAAGCTTTTACCGGAATCTTTGCAGCAGAATAAAGGCCACAATGTTTTCTATGGCTTGCCGTTATTATTAGGACTACTTGGTATCTATTGGCAATGGGCACGTGGGAAGAAAGGCAAGCAACAATTCAGTGTCTTGTTTTTCCTTTTCTTTATGACCGGATTGGCGATTGTGCTCTATCTGAATCAGACTCCCGGACAACCTCGCGAACGGGATTATGCGTATGCAGGTTCGTTCTATGCCTTCGCTATCTGGAGCGGGATGGGAGCTGCCGGATGCTGTGACATGCTTCGTCGGAAGCACTTTAAAGTCCTCCCGGTCAGCTTACTCATGCTGCTTTGCCTGCTCATCCCCGTACAAATGGCAAGCCAGACTTGGGACGATCACGACCGGAGCAACCGGTATACCTGCCGTGACTTTGGGGCTAATTATCTAATGACGCTTCCCGATACAGGAAATCCGATCATATTCTGTAACGGAGACAATGATACGTTCCCCTTGTGGTATAATCAGGACACGGAAGAGGTACGCAGAGATACACGCATCTGCAACTTAAGTTATGCGCAAACCGACTGGTATATTTATCAGCAACAATGTCCTCTATACAATGCTCCCGGACTACCGATCAGCTGGAAACAAAATCAATATCAAGAGGGAAAGAACGAATATGTAGCCGTTCGTCCGGAGTTGAAAAAACAAATAGAAGAATTGTATCAAAAGCATCCCGAAGAAGCCCGTGACAGTTTTGGAGATGATCCGTATGAGATAAAGAACATCTTGAAACATTGGGTATTTGCAGAGAAGCAGGAATTTCATGTGATACCTACCGATACAATAAATATTCACATCGATAAGGATGCAGTGCTTCGTTCGGGAATAATGCTACCTAAAGCCATTCGTCATTTAAAAGGAGAAGAATTGAAAAATGCGATACCGGATAAACTATCTATTTCTCTGAAAGACATGCGTCTGCTGACTAAAGTAGATTTGCTCATACTCGAAATATTGGCTAACTGCAACTGGGAACGTCCGTTATACATGGCTATCTCGGTGGGAAATGCCACTAAATTGAAGTTTGATGATTACTTTGTCCAGGAAGGATTGGCATTCCGGTTTACCCCGTTTAATTATAAAAAATGGGGAGACGCGGAAGGGGACAATGGATATGCAATAGATACGGAGAAATTCTACGAGAATGTGATGAACAGATATAAATATGGAGGATTAGATACTCCCGGACTTTATCTGGACGAAACGACTATGCGTATCTGCTACTCCCACCGAAGACTCTTTGCCCAACTGGCGAAAGAACTGGTGAAACAAGGAGACAATGCCCGTGCCCAAAAAGTATTAGCGTATGCCGAACAAGCTATTCCGGCGTATAATGTACCTCAAGTATACGAGAGTGGTTCGTATGATATAGCCACAGCTTATGCCTCCATAGGAGAAACCGGGAAAGCGATCACTTTATTGAATGATCTGATATCAGAATCGAGAGATTATATCGACTGGGCTTTCTCGCTGGGAGATAGCCGGATAGCGATGGTTCAACGAGATTGCCTGTATAAGTTCTGGCAGTGGAATCAGTGTAATGAATTACTGAAAGATATGGATAAAGAGAGGTATAAACAGAGTAATCAGCAGTTTGAAGAGAAATACATGCGACTCGCTCAACTAATGAATTATCAAAACTAAACTCAAGAAAGATGAAAACGAAAATAGTAAAAGAGAAAGAACAGGAAACTGTATTAAGCAAAAAAAATTACATCATTTTAATAATCGGTTCGATATTGATTATCGCAGGATATATATTGATGAGCGGCGAGGGGAGTACCCTTGCCGCCTATCATCCCGATATATTTAGCGAAACACGCATACGCATTGCCCCTTTAGTCTGTTTGTTAGGCTATCTGCTGAATATATTTGGTATTCTTTACCGGCCATTAAAATAAAATAAATCCTCCTAATATCATTAATATTTCAAAAAAGAGCATTCATATAAGATAAATTATTGTTTCTTTTGTCCTAATGAAATGAAAGTTGGGAAATAGTATGAGTAATAACATTGATATAAAAACGCTGGAGGCCTTTCAGGATGGGAATCACAAGGCCTTTGAGACTATTTTTATAGCATACTACAACAAAACCAAAACATTCATTGACGGATATATAAAATCGGAGCCCGATGCAGAAGAGCTGACAGAGGATTTATTTGTCAATCTTTGGATCAATCGTCATTCCATTGATACATCCAAATCATTCAATTCTTATTTGCACACCATTGCCAGAAATGCAGCCATCAACTTCCTGAAACATAAATATGTGTGTGATGCCTATCTGAACAACAACCAAGATACAGAATATAGCTCCACTTCCGAAGAAGACCTTATTGCCAAGGAACTGGAAATGCTGATTGACAAACTTGTCGGGGGAATGCCCGAACAACGGAGAATGATTTATACATTGAGCCGTAACGAAGGATTATCCAATGCCGAAATTGCCGAACGCCTGAATACTACCAAAAGAAATGTTGAAAGCCAGTTAAGCCTTGCTTTGAAAGAAATACGGAAGGTTATTTCATGTTTTTTGGTATCATTGTTATAGGATCATTTTCGTCTTCATCCTGTTTTTTTCAAAAAAACTTCTATTTTCTTATTGAGCTTTTTGCCACCAAACTGTATATATAGTAAAGTGCAGCAAAAATGAAGAAAAGTAATATCAGTAAAATCATCAAAATGTTCCTCTCCGCCCGTTTTCCATCCGAAACGGAAGAAAAAGTGCAGAAGTGGATCATCAAAGATAAAAATCAGCAGGCGAAAGCTAAGGCTTCACTGGATTTTTGGAATGAATTGGACGTAGAAGCCGATTCAAATACTTATGCTTCATTGGAACGGGTAAATTTAAGAACGGGATATAATAAGGAGCATCTCACCAACATAGCTTCTTATCAGAAATTTGCCCGTATTGCCGCCGTTATTATTCCTTTGTTTTTATTTGCAGGAGGAATGTTCTACTATCTTTCTCCCCAAAACGAAATGATAGAAGTATCCGTTGCCTACGGAGAACAGAAACGCCTGATCTTACCAGACAGTTCGGAAGTATGGTTGAACGCGGGAAGTACCATTTTATACCCGGAAACTTTTGCCAAAGATAAACGCTTGGTCATGCTTGACGGCGAAGCTTATTTCTCTGTCAAAAAAGATACCGCAAGTCCTTTTATTGTAGAAACATCCCAACTTTCGGTGAAAGTGCTCGGAACCAGATTCAACGTGAAAGCCTATCCTAATGATGAGAAAATAACTACTACATTGACTAGCGGTAAGGTGGAAGTGAGCGTTCAGTCCCAACCTCCCCATATACTAAAGCCTAACGAACAGCTTACATACGACAAAAAATCATCAGACATCCATATATCAATGATAGATACCAATGATACCAACTGCTGGATGGTGGGGAAACTGGTCTTTACCAATGCCAGTGCCGGAGAAATATTCCGAACCCTGGAAAGGCACTACAACACCACGATTGATAATACAGCAACTATCCCCGCATCGAAACGATATACAGTCAAATTTCTGAAAGATGAAAGTCTGGATGAAATACTGAATATATTGAAAGATATAATCGGCTTTGATTATCAGCAGTATGAAAAGAAAATAGTAGTAACCCAACCATAAAAAAGAAACAGCCTATGAATAAAAAGAACCGGGAAGTAGCTTGAGACCCTCTTCCCAGTTCTGAAATGTCTACCCTCATTCAACAAGTGACGTAAAATGAAGTATCAACATACAAATATAGAATAATGAATCGAATAAATACGAAGAAAAGAGCAGGTAAGCTCGCCATTTTTTTATTTTTTACTTTTCTCTCTCTTACAACTGTTGCACAGAATAAAGAAAAAAAGATTACCATACAAAATAAAAAGATCTCATTAAAAGAGGCTTTTGCACAAATAGAGACACAAACCGGATATAGCATCGCTTATGAACAATCGAAGCTGGATATCGAAAAGAAGCACTCTTTATCTCTCAAAAATGTAACTGTCGACAAAGCCATGACCCAACTATTGAAAGGAACGGGATATGCATATAAAATAAAAGGATATCATATTATTATCTCTTTGCAGGATAACAAGCAAAATCCCGCCAACAATGATACACAAAAACTGACTCAAACCATAAGAGGAATTGTTGTTGATTCCAAAACCAATACGCCGATAGAATATGCCTCTGTCTGTATAACAGAAGATCCCTCGCGGGGAGGTTCGACTGACGAACGGGGAAATTTCCGGATTAATAATGTCCCGGTAGGGCGTTATAATATTCAGGCAACTTTTATGGGGTATCGTTCAAGTATCATCACCGAAGTATCTGTCACTTCTTCCAAAGAAGTATTTGTAGAGATTCCAATGGATGAAAATGTACAGGATTTGGCCGAGGTGCTTGTCAAACCGGAAATAAAAAAAGACCGGACTGTCAACCCGATGGCCATCACAGGAGGGCGTATGATTAGTATCGAAGAAGCGTCACGATTTGCTAATGGCTTTGACGATCCTGCACGGTTGAGTTCTGCATTTGCAGGAGTAGCGGGAGATGTCGGTACCAATGCGGTTGCCATCCGGGGAAACGCTCCACAATTTACCCAATGGAGACTGGAGGGAATTGAAATACCTAATCCTACCCATTTTGCCGATTTATCAGGTTTGGGCGGAGGATTCCTGTCTGGCTTAAGTACGCAAGTCATCGGCAACTCCGACTTCTACAACGGAGCTTTCCCTGCGGAATACAGCAATGCCCTATCAGGAGTTTTCGATATGCATCTGCGAAATGGTAATAATCAGAAGTACGAACACGCTTTTCAGGTCGGACTCATGGGGATAGATTTGGCTTCGGAAGGTCCTATCAATAAAAAACGGGGAAGTTCCTACCTGATTAATTACCGTTTTTCCACTACCTCGCTGGCGTCGGGCAATGACATCAACCTGAAATATCAGGATTTAGCCTTTAAACTGAATTTCCCCACACGTAAAGCCGGAACCTTTTCGATCTGGGGATTAGGATTGATCGACAGGAACAAGGCAGAGGTTTTGGATCGTTCCGAATGGGAAACGATGGGAGACCGGTCGTCGGGATCTAACAAACTGGATAAACTGGCAGGCGGGTTAACTCATAAATATGTAATTAATGAAAATACCTATATCCGTTCTTCTCTATCTGCAACCTATTCGAAAGATCATTCACTAGTCAATTTACAGACTGACGATGGAACCATTGTCCAAGTGGGAGATATTCAAAACAGCAGATGGAATTTTGTGTTCAATTCTTTTCTGAACAAGAAATTCAGTTCGCGACACACCAATAGAACGGGGATTACCATTACGGAACTTAAATATGATCTTGATTATAAGGTCAGTCCTTATTTTGGATTAAACCAACCCATGGAGCAGCTTTCGAAAGGTAGTGGAGAAAGTACTGTTCTTTCGGCGTATAGCAGTTCCGTAATCAACTTGAGCAATAACCTGACAACCAGTTTGGGAGTTACCGGACAATACTTTACTTTAAACAAGAACTGGTCGATAGAACCGAGAGTCGCACTTAAATGGAAAATAAATCCTGCACATTCTTTAGCGGTAGCTTACGGTTTGCACAGCCATAGGGAAAGGCTCGATTATTATTTTGTCGAACAGGTAATCAATGGTAAAAAGGAATCAAACCGATACCTGGATTTTTCTAAGGCACATCATTTCGGATTTACTTATGACTGGAATATTAATCAAAACCTGCATCTGAAAATAGAACCCTATTATCAATACCTGTTCCACATACCGGTGGAAAAGAATTCTTCCTTTTCGATTATTAATTACGAAGAATTCTATTTAGACCGGATCCTGACAAGCACCGGAACAGCGAAAAACTATGGAATAGATATAACATTGGAGCAGTATATGAAAAATGGCTTCTACTATATGATTACAGGTTCATTATTCAAGTCGAAGTATAGGGGAGGAGACCGTATCTGGCGAAATACAAGACTGGACAAAAGTTATTTAGTGAACTTGCTCGCCGGAAAAGAATGGATGGTCGGCAGACTCAAACAAAATGTATTAAGTATAAACGGGCGCCTGTTTTTTCAGGGAGGGGGACGCTACACTCCTGTGGATGAAGAAAAAAGCCAGGAAGAACGCGACATCGTTTTTGACGAAAGCAAGGCATATACCAAACGTTTCAATCCTTCCATCAACGGTGATGTCTCTATCAGCTTCCGGATCAATAAGAAAAGAGTGTCTCACGAGTTCTCTCTAAAGATACTGAATGTAGGTATGCGCACCGGAATGCATTTCTATGAATACAATGAAAGAACAAGCGTAGTAGAAGAAAAAGACGGATCGGGATTGATTCCGAACATCAGCTACAAAATTTATTTCTAAGGCACTGAATAAGAAAAGGTTTGTTCACACAATAGACTGACACCCAACAGACAACTGCTTTCAGTAATTATGGTATAACAATCTGTAATCTATATACTAACGGGCTCTCTGAATACCTGTATATTTGCTGCGTGAAATAATTTAGTCATTAATTATATGCGTATCATATTCAAGAAATTCAGAACACGTATGATTGTAGGATGTATATTAGCTGTAATAGCGTTGCTGGCTGTGTCAGTCGTTGTTTTTATCAATCAACCCAGCTTCGGCAGAACTCCTCGCGGGGAACGGCTGGAGAGAGTCATGAAATCTCCTAATTATAGAGACGGAGGGTATGATACGCATTATGCGGAAATAGGCAACCGCTTCCCCGATATCGACCTTGCAATCCTTGAAAACGGGCAATATAACGAAGAGTGGAGCTTAATTCACCTCATGCCCCAATATATGGCGCAGACAGCCAGAGACTTAAAAGCGAAGAAAGTCCTGACCGTACATCATTCTAAATATGCGTTAGCCAAACATCGTTGGGACGAGCCTTTGAAGAATGCAGAAGAGATGAAGAATAAAGATTACCTCAATGTATTGATTCCGGAGATCGGAGAGGTCGTGACATTAGAAAAATAGCTCTTCACCTAATACGGTTAAACGTTTCTTTTCTATTTATCAGTAAAATTGGTAAAACATTCTGTAATCTGTATAGTTGAAAAACAAATTTCACTGATTAAATTTGCAACGTTGAAATACATTGGGTTGAATCCTGACTGTTTTGGACATTTAGAGATAACTACTATAAATTGAAAATTAAAAAAGTTTATGCTACGTACTATCAGACTTACAGCCGCTATTGTGTGCTTTACGCTTATTACCCTGCTTTTTCTCGACTTTACGGGTACATTGCACACATGGTTCGGATGGTTGGCGAAAATTCAATTTCTGCCGGCTTTATTAGCCTTGAATATAGGTGTCGTATTGTTTTTAGTTGTATTTACATTCCTGTTCGGGCGTATCTATTGCTCCGTTATCTGTCCGTTGGGAGTGTTTCAGGACATCGTTTCGTGGGTATCCGGTAAACAAAAGAAAAATCGTTTCCGCTATTCACCGGCAATGAAATGGTTGCGGTATGCCGTTTTAGGAGTGTTCATTATCATGATGGTTGCAGGGCTGAATTCTTTGGCTATCTTACTAGCTCCGTATAGTGCTTATGGACGAATAGCTTCCAGCCTTTTCGCGCCGGTTTGGCAATGGGGAAACAACCTGTTGGCATACTTTGCCGAACGAATGGATAGTTATGCTTTTTATGAGGTAGACGTATGGATGAAGGGCCTTTCAACGCTGATTATTGCCGTTGTCACTCTCATTGTCCTTTTCATTCTGGCGTGGCGTAATGGACGGACGTATTGCAATACCATCTGTCCGGTGGGTACTGTATTGGGATTTATATCCAAATATGCGATATTCAAACCGGTGATTGATACTTCCAAATGTAACAGTTGCGGTTTATGTGCCCGTAATTGCAAAGCATCATGTATCAATTCAAAAGCTCATGAAATTGATTATAGTCGTTGTGTGGCTTGTATGGATTGCATTGGAAAGTGTAAACATGGAGCCATTAAATACACTCGACGGAAACCTAAAAACGAAACTGCTACAAGCGAAGATATGAAAGCAAAGGCTGTCACTACCGAACAGATTGATAATGCCCGCCGTAGCTTCCTTTCGGCATCGGCTATCTTTGCGACAACTTCTGTCCTGAAAGCACAGGAAAAGAAAGTGGACGGTGGGTTAGCCACTATTGAGGATAAGAAGATCCCGAACAGAGAAAATCCAATTTATCCTCCCGGTGCATTAAGCGCGCGCAATTTCGCTCAACATTGCACTGCCTGCCAATTATGCGTATCTGTTTGCCCCAATCAGGTGTTGCGTCCTTCGGACAATCTGATGACGTTGATGCAACCGGAAATGTCGTATGAACGTGGATATTGTCGTCCCGAATGTGCAAAATGTGCGGAAGTATGCCCGACAGATGCTATTCATCTGACCAGTCTTGCCGAGAAATCGGCTATTCAGATCGGACATGCCGTATGGATTAAAGAGAACTGTGTGCCTTTGACGGATGGAATGGAGTGTGGCAACTGTGCCCGCCATTGCCCGACAGGTGCCATACAAATGGTGGCTTCCGATCCTGACAAAGCGGATTCTCTAAAGATTCCGGTAGTGAATGTAGAAAAATGCATTGGTTGCGGGGCGTGTGAGAACCTTTGTCCGTCCCGTCCTTTCAGTGCCATTTATGTGAGCGGGCATCAGATGCACAGAATTATTTGATCTAAATCAGTATAAGATTATGGAAGAAAAAAATAAGAAAGATATAAATAGAAGAGATTTTATTAAGATTGTAGGTATCAGTGCAGCCACATCGACAGGTCTGCTATACGGATGCTCTTCAAAGGGGACTACTTCTGCAAGTAGCGCAACAGGAGAAGGAGAGGTGCCCACCGATAAAATGACTTACCGCACATCTCCAACCACCGGTGACCGTGTTTCACTTTTGGGATATGGTTGTATGCGTTGGCCGCTCAAACCTGCTCCCGATGGTAATGGTGAAGTTATCGACCAGGATGCTGTCAATGGATTGATAGACTATGCAATCGCTCACGGAGTAAACTATTTCGATACATCTCCGGCGTATGTACAAGGATTTTCCGAAAAGGCAACAGGTATTGCATTAAGTCGTCATCCCCGTGATAAATATTACATCGCTACCAAATTGTCTAATTTCTCTCCTGATACGTGGTCTCGCGAAGCCTCGCTCAAGATGTACCACAAATCATTTGCGGAGCTACAAGTCGACTACATTGATTATATGTTGCTCCACGGCATCGGCATGGGAGGAATGGAAGCCCTTAAAGGACGATACCTGGATAACGGAATACTTGATTTTCTGGTTAAAGAGCGTGAAGCCGGACGTATCCGGAATCTCGGATTTTCTTACCATGGCGATATTGAAGTATATGATTATCTGCTCTCACGACACGATGAATTTAAATGGGATTTTGTACAGATACAACTCAATTATGTAGACTGGAAACATGCCAAAGAGACCAATACTCGAAATACGGATGCGGAATATCTCTATGGCGAACTGGCCAAACGGGGGATTCCTGCCATCATTATGGAACCACTTTTGGGAGGACGTCTATCCAAGTTGAATGATAATCTGGTGGCACGGCTCAAACAACGTCGTCCGGAAAGCAGTGTCGCTTCCTGGGCTTTCCGTTTTGCCGGTTCATTCCCGGATATTCTGACTGTATTAAGCGGCATGACTTATATGGAGCATCTGCAGGATAATCTTCGCACTTATTCTCCTTTGGAACCATTGACAGATGAAGAAAAAGAATTCCTCGAAGAAACGGCACAATTAATGCTGAAATATCCTACTATCCCTTGTAACGACTGCAAATACTGTATGCCATGTCCGTATGGGCTGGATATACCTGCTGTATTGTTGCATTACAACCGTTGTGTCAATGAAGGTAATGTCGCCAGAAGCGGGCAGGATGAAAATTATGCGAAAGCCCGACGCGCTTTTCTTGTCGGATATGACCGTAGCGTGCCCAAACTTCGACAGGCAAGTCATTGCATCGGTTGTAATCAGTGTGTGGCTCATTGCCCGCAAAACATTGATATTCCGAAAGAACTGCACCGGATAGACCAGTTTGTAGAACAATTGAAACAAGGTACTTTATAAAAGAAACGATGGAAGAATTAATCAATCTATTACATACGGGAGGATATTCCTGTACCATTGCTAACGGAGGGAAAATCCGCACTTTCACTCAACGTGGCGTAGCCGATCTCTATGATTTGCTAACACAGGAACCGGAGTTTCTTAAAGGAGCTTTGATTGCCGACAAAGTGGTTGGCAAGGGAGCTGCAGCCCTGATGATTCTGGGTGGTATAAAAGAATTATATACGGATATTATCAGTACCAAGGCTTTGGAGCTATTCCGGAAATCAGATGTGAAAGTTGATTTTGCGCAGGAAGTTGCTTTTATCTGGAACCGCGACCGTACAGGAGGATGTCCAGTAGAAACTATGTGTATCGAAGTGGAATCAGCTGAAGAAATATTACCGCTGATCCGCGATTTCTTGGAAAAAATCAGAAGTAGGAAGTAAAAAAGAGATAACTGAAACACGAAATAAAGTATGAGAAGAAATACAGCTTGTTTATTCCTGTTCGGTAGTTTGCTTTCCCTCTCGGGAATGGCACAGACTAAGAGAGACAGTACACAGGCCGGAAGAAATTATATGATCGATGAAGTTGTAGTCACCGGGACACGTAATGAGACAGATGTACGTCATCTTCCGATGACTATTTCCGTAGTCAGCAGGCAACAGATTGAGAAAAGATATGAACCTTCTCTGTTGCCGTTATTGACGGAGCAGGTGCCGGGATTATTCACTACCAGTCGTGGCGTCATGGGATATGGTGTATCCGGCGGAGCTGCGGGAGGTATGAGCCTGCGCGGTATCGGTGGTAGCCCGACAGCGGGATTATTGGTATTGATTGACGGTCATCCGCAGTACATGGGGTTGATGGGACATCCGATAGCGGATGCTTATCAATCGATGATGGCAGAAAAAGTAGAAGTGTTACGAGGCCCCGCATCCGTGCTTTATGGTTCGAATGCAATGGGTGGAGTGATTAATATTGTCACCCGCAAGCAACAGGAAGATGGAGTAAATACGAATATGCAAGTGGGCTATGGTTCATACAACACATTACAGACTGAATTTTCAAACCGTGTCAAAAAGGGACGTTTCAGTAGTGTCGTAACCGGCTCTTATAATCGTACGGACGGACATCGCCCTGATATGAAATTCGAGCAATACGGTGGATATGCAAAGTTAGGCTATGACATCAGCTCTTTCTGGAAGGTGTGGGGAGATGTAAACGTAACTCATTTTAATGCTTCCAATCCGGGAACTATTCAAGTACCATTGATCGACAACGATTCCCGTATCACTCGCGGAATGACATCATTTGCTTTAGAGAATCATTATGAGAAGACTTCGGGTGCTTTGAGCTTTTTCTATAACTGGGGACGGCATAAAATCAATGATGGTTATCAGATAGGAAAAGAACCGCAAAAGTCACATTTCAACTCCAAAGATAGGATGCTGGGTGTGTCATGGTATCAAAGTGCCACTCTCTTTACCGGCAACCGTTTGACCGTAGGACTGGATTATCAGCACTTCGGAGGTGAATCGTGGAACAAGGTTGTAGCTACAGGTGAACATACTCCGGGGGTAGACAAGCAAATGGATGAGTTTGCCGGATACATTGATTTCCGTCAGGATATCAATAGCTGGTTCTCATTGGATGCAGGTATTCGTGTAGACCATCATTCGCATGTAGGTACTGAATGGATTCCACAAGGTGGGTTGGCCTTTCATTTGCCGAAGCATGGAGAACTTAAAGCAATGGTTAGCAAAGGCTACCGCAATCCGACGATTCGAGAAATGTATATGTTTACCCCTGCCAACCCGGAACTAAAACCGGAGAAACTGATAAGTTACGAACTTTCATACTCACAACGTCTGTTGGAGGGCGCGTTATCCTACGGAGTCAACCTTTATTATATCAATGGGGATAATGTGATTATGTCGAACGGTTTGGTTCCTCCATTGAATATCAATTCCGGCGAAATAGAAAACTGGGGGTTGGAAACCAACATTGGTTATCGCATGAATTCACATTGGAATGTCAATGCCAATTATAGCTGGCTTCACATGGAAAATCCTGTTCTTGCCGCTCCCGAGCATAAATTGTACGCAGGAGTAGATTATACTTCCGGACGTTGGAGTGTATCAACAGGTATACAATATGTAAAGGGACTTTACACCTCTGTAATACTAAACAACGAGAAACAAGATAGTTTTACCTTATGGAACCTTCGGGGAAATTATCGTCTCTGTCGTTTCGCTAATCTCTTTGTGAAAGGAGAAAACCTATTGGCGCAACGCTATGAAATAAATGCAGGTTATCCCATGCCGAAAGCTACGTTTATGGGTGGTATTAATTTGAACTTTTAAATATCCCACTTTTCCAAAATCAGAACAATAAGTCTTGAAAAAGAAAGTTCTCCTCTGCTAAAGATATTCATAGCAGGGGAGAACATATTATAATAATAGGACTTATTCATCTATTTTTCTATTTATCAATCTTCGTCGTCATCTTCCAGATCAGTAGCAGCGGGATTACCTCCTCCTTTAGCATACCTGCTCGGACTCATCTTATAGTATTTTTTGAATACTTCCCGGAAATATTTAGTTTCAGAGAATCCAACCATGTCTGAAATCTCATTAATGGCATATTCCCCCTCTTTCAATAACTCGGTAGCACGTTTCAAACGCATCACCCGAATAAACTCTGTCGGAGACTGTCCCGTCAATGCTTTCAATTTACAATAGAAACTGGTACGGCTCATGCCACTTGATTCACAGAGCATATTAACGGAAAATTCAGGGTTGTTTATATTCTCATCCACGATTTTCTTTACATTTGATATAAACTTCCAATCGAGGCTGTTAGTACCGTTTGCAGATGGAACCATTGATTTCGCTTCTATATCCAGATTGGCATATCTCATGCGCAACAGTTCCCGGTTTGCCAACAGATTAGCGATATTCGCCCGTAATATTTTCACACTGAAAGGTTTGATGAGATATTCGTCCGCACCAATCGACAGTCCATCCAGAATATTGTTTTCTTCTCCCAAAGCAGTGAGCAACAACACAGGAATATGTGAAATCTCAATATCACTTTTGATAGCAACACACAATTCATCTCCCCGCATTTCCGGCATCATGATATCAGAAAGAACCAGTTCCGGCCAATATTCTTTGATAATAATCAACGCTTCCTTTCCGTTAGCGCAAGCTTGTACATTATATATAGAAGATAATGAACTGACCAGATAGGAGCGTAGCTCATCATTGTCTTCTACAACAAGAATCCGTCGTAAATTTGGATTATCTATCGTAGCGGTTGTCTTTGCTGGTACATTCGGAGCGGGCAGTACAGGAGCCAACGCCTCAAATTTAGAAGGTGCTTCGTCACTGATATTTTGAGAATTCTTATTCTTTTTCGGAAAAACAATTTTGATTGTCGTACCTTGATGCTCAACACTATCTACACTAATTTTACCTCCATGAAGACTGACCAGTTTTCCTACCAGCATTAATCCGATACCACTACCCGTCACTTTAGAGTTAATAGCATTGCTGGCACGGAAATGAAGCTTGAACAACTTACTTTGTTCACTGGCAGGAATACCTATACCTGTATCCTTGATTATCACTTTCCATGAATCATTCGTATCGGATACGGAAATGCTGACCTTTCCATTTTCCGGAGTATATTTTAGCGAGTTTGATATTATATTCTTCAAAATAGAATCCATCTTCTCCTTATCAAACGATACATTCATATAGCTGAAAGTACTCTCGTATGTATATTCAATGCGCCTGATGGCTGCATAAGAAGCAAATGTATCATATATATCATTCATATAGGTATTCAACTCATACTCGGAAACACTCATTTTAGAGGAATATACATCCGTCCGTTCAAAATTAATCAGATTGCTGACCAGTCGTAAAAGTACTTCTACATTTCTCAATGCAATGTTCGTACGAGTGATTCCATTGTCGGTAAGCGTCTCTTCTTCCAATAATTCCTCCAAAGGTGCTTTTATCAAAGTTAATGGAGTACGTATATCATGCGCCGTATTAATGAAGAACTGCGTTTTTTCATCAGATATATTCTTTTGCTTTCTCAGATTTATCACCCGCAGAACGAAATAAAATCCCCCGATTACCAACAGGATATAACATAAGATAGCCCACCAACTCGACCAAAAAGGCTGTGTGATGATAACTTTCATAGTACGTTCCTGAAAAACAATGTCATGTTCTTCTCTGGATACTGCACGCACATGAAGGGTATATTTACCCGGAGGCAAATTGGTGAAACGAATCAAATTATTTGCTCCCGGTTGAGTCCATTTTTCATAAAACCCTTCTAATTTCCATGAGTATAGTGCACTTCCGGGAGAATCATAATTGATTGTAGAAACTTCAAATGAAAACGTATTCTCATCATATGCCAGCTCTAATACATCTGTCTCATCAATACTCTTCTGTAAAGGGGAACCCTTGACACCCGGATAAACAGGTTGATAAGAAAGATGGAAATCGCTGAATATCAATCTGGAGAACTTATAATCCGGAAATTTCACATTCACCGGAAGTTCAATTGCTCCATCCGTACTACCGAATACAAAGTTTTTATTTTTACGCACCGTTCCTGCTGCTGCATTAAAATATGAAGGTAGCAATCCTTCTCCTTTGGTCCAATTACGAAATATCTTTTCTTTAGTATGAAAACAGGTTATTCCATTCTCCGTACTCATCATTATACGTCCATCTACTTCCGACAATATTGTAAATATTCTGTTTGAAACTAATGCAGAGTTATCAGAAAAGTAATGCTCGAAGGTTTTATCTTGAGGATGATAGATAAATACTCCCATACCATTTGTCCCGATATATAATAACCCATTATCTACCTGATAAAGCGTATTGATATAAGTAATCCCTACCTCCATTTCAATATACTGATATTCACCAGTATTTCGATTCAACAAATACAATCCGATAGCAGTCCCAATCCACATATTATCTTTGTCTTTTTCAACAATGGACGTAATGGAATTCAATCCTGAATATAGACGTGTAGTGTTAGTCTCCAGATCAAAACATTTTAGATTATAATATCCTCCCGACCAGATATACCCTCTTGAATCTTTAACTATATATCACGAATATATTTATCCGGACGCATATTGACGTGAGAAAGCAGGTAAGGAGAGAAGTATTCAACTGATAGAGTCTTTTTATTTATTTTATAAATACCGGAAGTATATCCTCCTGCCCATATAATGCCGGGAGACACTTCACATAGAGTAATAAAAATATGATTCTTGTCTTTTAGTTGCTGATTAAAAGAACTTAGGAATGAATGCCACTGACCTGTTTTTGAATTATAAAGACTAATACCATTACTAGTTCCAAACCACAAATCACCTTCATGATCTTCAATGACCGCTTGTACCTGATCATTGATTAATGATTGGACATTGCCCATAGCGTGTTTCATCCAATGATAATTCTCATAGCGATTATCAATCACCGTAATCCCTGTGGGATAGTTAGCAAGCCATATCCGCTTTTCTTCATCCACAAATACATCATTGATATTATTCCCATTCATTTCATTATAACTTTGATAATTAGCAACAATGTAATGTTCCAGCTCACAAGTATTTGCATTAACCTTATATACTCCCATTCCTTCTGTTGCAATCAGTAACTCCGTTTCATTCAACGGGCTGATGCGAGCTATATTTACGTCACTAAGATCAGCTTCCGGTCGTATAATCTCCTGTGTATTCATGTCGTACACAAAAACTCCTCTTTCAAATGAACCGATAAATAGTCTTTTTAATTGCTTATGAAAATATAATTCACTTACTTGCGCATGAAAATAATCCAGTGTTTTAACAGGAATAGTCTCCAAAATGCCATTCTCCAGTTTAACATATCGAACGCCTAGCTCTGTTGCTATAAAGAAATGTTGTTCGTCTATTTGTTCTATCGCTGTGATATTACTATGTAGTATATTGGAAAATTGAAGAATGTGAGCATCATTTATATTATATAGTAATATAGAATCCTTACAACATAGCCAAATGTTATTATTCCGATCCAAATAGCCACAACTAATTGTTTCAGAAATATCCGGTAGTTTATATACCATTCTGAAATCATCTTCGTTTGCTTCATATCGAAAAACCCGTCCCTGCTTACCGATCACCCATATACCAATTTGTGGACCTGTATACAACCATCCCAAACGTACAGGAGCATCTAAAGTACTAGCTTCTTTATTTAATTTATAGTGTTTTATATCTTTACCGTTATAACGATCCATTCCTTCATTGGTGAGAAACCACATGTACCCTTGTGTATCTTTCTGAATATTGAATATCCGGCGATTGCTCAAACCATTTTCTATTCCTATATATTTGTATGTCTGTGCTGTAACCCAAATAGGAAAAAAAAGGAGAATATATATAATGTATTTCATATAAACAGTTGTTTTTAAACTACTTCTAGCAATCATATAAATATAACAATTAACGAAACTAGACAAAAGCAATGAAAAATGCAAAGAAGTAGAAGAAATTCTCTAAGAAAACATTCATTTGGAAACAATTTTATTTCCAAAGTTGATTATTTGCATATAGAAGTTGATTTATCTGAAAGTATTCTTTGATTGTATGTCACAATTAGCGCATGTTTTGGTTTCGTTAATTTAACCAATAGGATCAGATTTCCAGTTTTTTCTTGTAAACCCATATGCTTATTATAAAATAAATAAATACTTGTATCCAAAGGGTTATATATTCCGGTCTGATATCCGCCATACTGGCTCCCATAGAATTCAATTTCACAAAAGCAAGTGTGCCTGGTGCAGCGGGAAGAATGTAATGTGCAGCTTTCCAATACCAAGGCATTAGTTCCATCGGATAGGAAACCCCGGAAAGAAATATTAATCCTACAGAGAAAAAGGCGATCATGAGTAGGGGAGCTTCTGAATCCGTAAAATACCTGGAAGCTGCCAACCCCAGAAAGGAGGTCGCCATCAGGTATGGAATCAATAATAATACAATGTATAGTCCGTTTCCAATATTAGGAATACTGAAAAAATGGGGGAGCAAGCCTAATAGAAAAAAAGCAAAGATGGCATAAAGAGCACAGTATACGGATGTTTTTCCTGCCACTATACGAATAGCAACTCCCCAGCCATTTCCAAAAGGAGTGTAAGCGCGGATTCCTCTGTTGCTGTGCTCTTCTCCGGTCACCATACCAATAACCATCAATAAAGTCTGGAAGATTATAATCATCATAACTGCGGGAATAAGATAAGAGCCATAGCCTTCTGTATAATTATAAAGTGCAGTTCCTATTACATTGATCGGTTTTGCCATAGTTACGGCAAGCAATCCTTGAGGCGGAAGAAATACAGCTACATCAGGCCTGTATTTATCATTAATAGCCAGCATGACACGCGATGAAGCCTCCTGCAAAGCCTCGAAATACAGGAAAGCATCCGTAGTTGCATAAAGAGAAAATACGGCTTCATCTCCCCGGAACACTCGCTTCTCAAAATCATGAGGCAGATAGAGTATTCCCTGTACTTTGCCTTCTTTCATCCATTCTTTTGCTTCGTGATAGTCCATCGCCTGGCTATAAATCTCTGCTTGGGGAGTAGCATCCAGCCAACGGATAAAGTCACGACTTAATTCACTATGCGAATTATCGACTACGGCAACAGGAACATCGGTTACAATATTCGGTGCATACATATAATTGTAGAGTAATCCGTAGACAAAGATTCCTCCCATCAACACAAGCAGAACTGCATAACTAGTACTGATAGCTAGAAATTCACGACGAATGATGAATGATAACTGTTGTAACTTACTTAATGTTTTCATACTTATGACTTTCTATAGCTCGTTTTAAATGGGGAAGCAACAATAGGGCCAACAACGGAAAGATACAGAGTATCACAGCCGACGGCCAAAGATGGATAAAACCACCGCCTCCATAAAGCATGGTTTGCATCATCTCCGTAAAATGACGGACAGGGAACAAATAGGAAGCATCCCTCACCAACGGATACATATTGGAAACCGGAAAGGTTACCCCGGACAAGGTAGCCCCCAGAGAACCTACCATAGAGACTACGCTTATCACCAACGAAATTGCCGGAAACAGCGAGAATAAAAATAGCCCTAAAGCCTGCGTCGCAATGATGAAAAGCACGGTCATGATATTCATTAACCACCAACTCCCCTGAAAAGGGATATGCAGGATACCGAACATGACATAATTAGCCAGCCATCCTATCAGTATATATATAATGGTATAAGGTAATAACTTGCCCAAAACAGCAGTTACTATATTGCCTTTAGCGGTCGTCAACCAATCATTTGCTGTACGGAACTTAATTTCAATACCGACCGTATAAACAGTGATCAACAAGATCAAGACCTGAAACAAAACAAAGAAAAAGGGCTGACTCAAATATACCGAATAATCCAAACTTGGATTATATATCGGATGGTTATTAGCCTGCACTGGTAATAAAAAGGTGGTAATCTGATTCTGTTCTACTCCGAGAGCCACGGCTTGCATCACCACAGGGGAAAGAGCCACCGGAGCTAATGATGTTTCGAATGCCGCCATCAACTCACCGCCTACCGACAATAATGCATAGTGATAATAGTAGGAGAGTGTTGCATTCTTTCCGGTGATAGCATCTTGCTCAAATTGGGGAGGTATGGAAAGATAACCATAAATCTCTTTCTTTTGTACAGATTCACGGGCAGCCGCTTCATCTGCAAAATGCTTTGTCACTTTAAAAGTCGGTACGGCAGAGATATTCCTGGCAATAGTCCGGGAAGTAGCAGTGTTATCCTGATCGACAATGCCGATAGGAATATTTTCCATCTGTCCGTTGCCAAAAATCGTAGCCATAAAGAAAAGGGTGAACAACGGCAAAACAATGCAGACGCCAAAATAAAGGCGCCGCGAAGTCATTCGCTGCCATTCTCTTAACAATACGGAACGAAAAGGGAAATATGTTTGTGATTCATCCATTCGCTGGTTTATTTGATGTCAATTAGTCTAAAGTCAATAACACGGACATACCGGGACGCAAGTCATCTACTTTTTCGGTCGGACGCGCATGAATCTCAAATGTACGTAGGTCATAACTTCCGGTCTGCTTGGTTGATTTCCAGGTAGCAAAACTGCCTAACGGACTTATATAATAGATTTTGAACTCTATATTTTCTTTACCGATGGCGGGTACATCTGCTACGAATGTTCCGTCCATTTTAAACTGTGGCATCAGATCTTCCCGTACGTTAAGAACGACATGGATATCATCCATAACCACCAGGTTCATAATGGGAGTTCCCGGCGCAACCAATTCTCCGCGTTTAGGAAAGATTGTTGCTATCTGTCCGCTTTCCGGAGCTGTCAACCGGGAGTCAACCAATAAAGCCGAAATTTCATCCACCGTGCTTCGTGCAGCATCCACCATACTGGCAGCTGATGCTTTATCTTCTTTCTGTGCACCGTCTACAGCCATCTGATACTGCTCGTATGCAGCACGTTCGGCTGCTACAGCCGCTTTATACATCGCTTCTACTTCATCCTTCCTTTGAGAAGTGACAACACTGTCTTTATATAAAGTGAGAATACGGTTGTAGGTTGTTTGAGCGAGAGTTAGGTCGCTCTTCGTTTTATTCCACAACTGCAATGCAGTAGCCACAATCTGACGACGGGTTCCGGCATCAATTTTCTTGTTTTGCTGTACCGCTACTTGTTCCAATGCATTCACTTGTTGATACTTGGCATATACTTCAGGGCTATTAATAACGACAAGAGTATCTCCTTGGTGTACCCAATCGCCTTCCTGAACGAAGAAAGTATCGATACGACCGGGAAGTTTTCCACTGATACGGATTTCTGTTGCTTCAGCCTGTCCTTGCAGAACTAGCTGTTGTTTATGCATTAGTATAACTCCTAAGCCGGTAAAAATACCGACCGCCAAAAGGATGATAACAAAAGCCCATGATAGGGTTTTACTAGTTGGTTTCATTATTTGTTACGGTTTAGGTTGATAGTTTGCAAATTGTTCCGGTGTGCCACAAAGCGAGAGTAGATTTATAAGTGCCACATCATATTCATAATACGCTGCCAAACGAGCCACTTTTACAGTGGCAAGCATAGTTTCAGCGTCAATAACTTCGGTAGATGTTGCCATCCCTTCTGTGAACGACTTCTTTCGGATACGAACCAGTTCTTCGCTTAAAGTAATTGTTGCATTTAAAGCTTTTACATTATCCTGTGCCTTTTCCAACTGCGTATAAAGTTTATCTACACCAACAGCCAAATCGTCGCGAGCCTTCATCTGTCCCAAAGCCAGTGTTTGTTCCGTCAATTTCGATTGCCGTACTTTCTTCTCCCGATCCAGTCCGTCAAAGAGATTCCATGTAAAACCAATACCTATCATGGTACGTGGCAACAAATTACTCTGAATACCATGCGAATACAAGGTCTGTTTTCCGAAAAGGGCTATATTCGGCAGATACCCGCTTTGAGCAATCCGTACTTCTTGTTTGGCAATATGTTGCTGTAACTGTAATTGATTGAGCGTATAGTTCCCGCTGTTTACAGAAAGATCAAAAAGCATTTTAGGAGGTAGTGAATCATTCATAAAAAGGGGAGAGGTAGGAATGATATTAGCATCTGTATCCTTTTTATTTAGCAAGACTTTTAAAGCACTTTGCACCACTGTTTCTTCTTTCCGCGCAGCTTCCAATGCTCGTTTAGCTTCATCCATATTCACTTGGGCGAAAAGTCTGCCTGCTTTGTCAATCATTCCTGCTGCCTCTAATTTCAAGGCATTTTCATAATGTTTCTTCAATCCGTTATAAGTTTCTTCACGAACAGTTACTATTTGTTGTGCCAGCCGAAGCCCATAATAACTTTCAACCAACAGGTTTTGCTGGTTGGCCGACACCTGTGCCCGGCTTTCTCGTGCCAAATCAACCATCGTTCTTCCGATATTGGTGGCACGAAAACGTTTACCACCGGAAAAGAGTACCCACTCGGCTGATAAATCAACAGTAGTCAGGTTTCTGGGAGTCAGGGGAAACACCAGTGTGTTGGCTCCAATTTGATCTAGTATGGATGAAATGACCTGATCATCCGGAATAATGGAATGTACAAAGTCTTTAGCCGGATCAGTAAACTGCGATAGGGGCTGTTTTACTTCAATCTTCTCCGACATGTGCACAAACGCACCCGTAGACTGAAGACTGGGATACCAGAAAGCATTCAGTTTATCACGTTCAGCCTTCGCAATCTCAATACTCTTATCTGCAATTTTCAAACTCTGATTTCCCTGATTCAGCAGATGCAGTGATTCTTCAAAACTTAATGGTGTCTGTGCATCTATCTGACTGATGGAGAAATACAAAGTCAATAGTATAAAAAGTCGCTTATTTTTTTTCATACTGGTTAGGTTATATCTGATTTCGAGATATTCTAACAGATGAAAAGAGAGGTTTGTTCACGCTCTTTCGGTTCCAGTCCTTTTTTCATCAAAACAAAAGAGTAAAAGCAACTTTGATATTACTTTTTTCTTTCATTAAAATTTCTGTGATTTTATTTGAGATATAAAAATTATGTTTACCTTTGCATCACCGTTTCATAAGGCTTTTAAGTCGGGAAACACAATAAATATGCGGTAATAGCTCAGTTGGTAGAGCACTAGCTTCCCAAGCTGGGGGTCGCGAGTTCGAGCCTCGTTTACCGCTCTTTTGAAAATCAGGTGGTTATCTTAAATAAACTGCCTGATTTTTTTATTACCAGGATCCTTTTCTATTGAAATACATATTATAGAGGAAAAGAAACAAAACATGACTTTAGAAAATTAATGCATGAAGAATAGGGCAGTTCATGCATTTTTCGTATTTTTGCACCCTGTTTTAACACTCAAGAAAACTTTAAATAGAAAAATATAATGGCAAAAGAACTGAAAGACCTTACCAAACGCAGTGAAAACTACTCACAGTGGTACAACGATTTGGTGGTAAAAGCTGACTTGGCAGAACAGTCTGCTGTGCGCGGATGTATGGTGATTAAGCCTTACGGATACGCCATCTGGGAAAAAATGCAACGTCAATTGGATGATATGTTCAAAGAAACAGGACATGTAAACGCATACTTCCCGTTATTAATCCCGAAATCATTCTTAAGCCGCGAAGCTGAACACGTAGAAGGTTTTGCTAAAGAGTGTGCCGTTGTAACGCATTATCGCTTGAAGAATGCAGAAGACGGTTCAGGAGTTGTAGTAGATCCTGCAGCTAAATTGGAAGAGGAATTAATTATCCGCCCGACATCAGAAACAATCATCTGGAATACTTATAAGAACTGGATTCAGTCATATCGTGACCTGCCTATTCTCTGCAACCAATGGGCTAACGTTTTCCGTTGGGAAATGCGCACACGCCTTTTCCTGCGTACTGCTGAATTTCTGTGGCAAGAAGGCCATACTGCTCATGCTACTCGTGAGGAAGCAGAAGAAGAAGCAATCAGAATGCTGAATGTATATGGTGAATTTGCAGAAAAATATATGGCCGTTCCTGTCGTAAAGGGAGTAAAATCAGCCAACGAACGTTTTGCCGGCGCACTTGATACATATACAATTGAAGCCATGATGCAGGATGGAAAAGCGTTGCAAAGTGGTACCTCCCACTTCCTGGGACAAAACTTTGCAAAAGCATTCGATGTTCAATTTGTTAATAAAGAAAACAAGTTGGAGTATGTTTGGGCTACTTCATGGGGCGTTTCTACCCGTTTGATGGGGGCATTGATTATGACTCACTCGGATGATAACGGATTGGTATTACCTCCGCATTTGGCTCCGATTCAGGTAGTGATCGTTCCTATCTATAAGAATGACGAACAACTGAAACAAATCGATGCAAAAGTAGAAGGCATTGTAGCGAAACTGAAAGCATTAGGTATCTCTGTTAAATATGACAATGCAGATAACAAACGTCCGGGCTTTAAATTCGCCGACTATGAATTGAAAGGTGTACCTGTTCGTTTGGTTATGGGTGGTCGTGATCTTGAAAACAACACCATGGAAGTGATGCGCCGTGATACACTGGAAAAAGAAACAGTTACTTGTGAAGGCATTGAAACGTATGTTCAGAACTTGCTTGAAGAAATGCAGGCTAATATCTACAAGAAAGCATTGGACTACCGTAACTCCAAGATTACAACAGTAGATACTTACGACGAATTTAAAGAAAAAATCGAAGAAGGCGGATTTATTCTGGCTCATTGGGACGGAACCACTGAAACAGAAGAAAAGATTAAGGAAGAAACCAAAGCAACCATTCGTTGTATTCCGTTCGATTCATTTGTTCCGGGAGACAAGGAACCGGGTAAATGTATGGTAACAGGCAAACCATCTGCTTGCCGCGTGATATTTGCACGTTCTTATTAAATAGAAATCACACATAATTATAAAAAGGATGGAAACGATTCAATCGCTTTCATCCTTTTCTTTTTTCCTTCCATATTATATTATTTGTGACCTGTCCTAATAGTTCATAGGACATTCAATAGTTATTTCAAACTCTTTTTTCAATCCATTTCAGTTTTATTTCAGAAATATCCCTTTTCTTTGTAGCTGTAAAAAAGAAAGGAGACAAAGTTATGAAGATATTGATTGTAGAAGACGAACCCTCTTTAAGAGAACTGATTCAATGTTCACTTGAAAAAGAACGTTACGTTGTGGAAACAGCCAGTGACTTTAATTCTGCTCTACGCAAAGTTGAAGACTACGACTATGATTGTATCTTATTGGACATCATGCTACCGGACGGAAGCGGACTTAATCTTCTTGAACGACTGAAAGCTCTCCATAAACGAGAGAACGTAATTATTATTTCCGCAAAGGACTCCTTGGAAGACAAAGTTTTGGGACTGGAACTGGGAGCGGATGATTATTTACCGAAGCCATTTCATTTGGTTGAACTAAATGCACGGATTAAAAGCGTGATTCGCCGTCATCAGCATGACGGAGAAATTGATATCCGCCAAGGTAATGTACGAATAGAACCGGATAAATATCGTGTATTTGTCAACGATCAGGAAGTGGAGCTAAATAGAAAAGAGTATGACATCCTGTTATATTTTATCAATCGTCCCGGAAGATTAATCAATAAAAACACTTTGGCCGAATCAGTATGGGGAGATCATATTGACCAGGTTGATAATTTTGACTTCATATATGCACAGATTAAGAATCTTCGCAAAAAGCTCAAAGATTCGGGTGCAAACATTGAAATCAAAGCGGTCTATGGGTTTGGGTATAAAATGGTAGTAGAATAAAAAAAGAAAGAGAATATTGTCCATGAAATTAATATATTACATCATTCTTCGTATTACGCTTGCTTTGACCTTCATACTGACGGTCTGGGCTATCTTTTTTTATGTTACGATGATTGATGAAGTCAACGATGAAGTGGATGACGCTCTGGAAGATTATTCGGAAACCATCATTATCCGGGCATTGGCAGGAGAGGAGCTACCTTCTAAAACCAACGGCTCCAACAATCAATATTATATGATGGAAGTAAGCAAAGAATATGCGGAAAGCCGGGAGGATATTCAATATAAAGACTCTATGGTATATATTGAAGAAAAAGAGGAAACCGAACCGGCACGTATTCTTACTACTATCTTTAAAGACGATGAAGGACGATACCACGAGCTGACAGTATCAACTCCCAGCATTGAAAAAGATGACTTGAGAGATGCCATCCAAGTATGGATTATATTTTTGTATGTAGCTCTGTTATTCTGCATTATTATCATTTCCGTATGGGTGTTCTATCGGAATATGCGACCGCTCTATGTGCTTCTTCATTGGCTGGACGGTTATCAAACAGGAAAAAAAAATAAGCCGTTGAGTAACGAAACCCAAATCACGGAATTCCGAAAATTAAATGAGGCTGCTATTCGTTATGTAGAACGTACGGAGCAGATGTTCGAACAACAAAAACAATTTATCGGAAATGCTTCACATGAGATACAAACTCCACTTGCTATCTGTCGTAACCGATTGGAAATGTTGATGGAAGATGATTCGTTATCAGAAAAACAACTGGAAGAGCTGATGAAAACCCACCAGACTTTAGAATACATCACTAAATTAAACAAATCTCTACTATTGCTTACTAAAATTGACAATGGCCAGTTTACGGATACCAAGCAATTGGAACTAAATGGACTTCTCAAACAATATCTGCAAGATTACGAAGAAGTTTACGACTATCGTAACATAGAAGTAACTATCGATGAACAGGACATTTTCAATGTGACAATAAACGAATCTCTGGCTGTTGCTTTACTCACGAATCTCCTAAAAAATGCATTTGTACATAACATTGACGGGGGACATATCCGGATCACTGTCACCAAAAACAGTATTACTTTCCGAAATTCAGGAGTAAAAAATCCGTTGGATAAGGAACATATCTTCGAACGTTTCTATCAAGGAACTAAAAAGGAAGGATCTACAGGTCTGGGACTAGCAATAGCCGATTCTATCTGTCGTTTGCAACACTTGAGTATAAGATATTACTTCGAACAGAAAGAGCACTGCTTCGAGATTTCCAGACAATAATTTTTTATTCAGAAAACACAAAGGACACGGAGTAAAAAGTGAATAACCGATCGGTAATCATCATCTGATCTATCAGCTGTATTCATTTAACTTATTTCTCTGTGTCCTTTGCGTCTTTTATGGTGAGTCAGTTATCGGGATCGTATTTCTCTCCTCATAAACATGATATAAGAGATAGCGAAACAGATAACTGTTGCTGCAATCAGTCCCGTCAGTTGCGGCCATACGACTAAAAGACTTTGTCCCAACGGAAGCGGACTGGGAATAGCTCCCTGAACCTGTTCCATAGTCAATGGTCCCAAACTTCTAACAGAAGGCATCAATAATGTAGTGGTAGCTTCATTAAACAATTCACTCGGTGCCAAACGCATCAATCCCAAAATAAACTTTTGATAACTGATAATCTGATAAGGCGACGCCATCTGTGACGGACTCAAACCTTTTGCCACCAAATTAACAATCATGGTATAGAATACGCTAAAGAACAACCAAACAGCCACCGATGCCAATGCAGAAGTCGCTGCCTGACGAAAACGAAGTGAAAACAAAATAGCTAAATTCAGCCAAAATGCTACATAAAAGATACTGGTAATGATGAAGAAAACAATTCGCCAAAACTCTTCTGCTGTAGGAGGAATGCCAATGGCAATCAATCCACAGCCCATTACCAAAAAGCCCAATACAAACAGCATGATACCTATTACAATTAGAGCAGCCACAAACTTCGCGTTGATAATGCAATCACGATGAATAGGCTGGGACAGCATACGGCTCAATGTTCCTTTATTTTGTTCGGAATTGACTGCGTCAAATCCTAAGGCGATTCCTAATAAAGGTCCTAAGAAGTTAATAAACAGTACAAAAGAGGGGAGAGTCCCATCTGAAACCGTAAACAACTTCAAAAATAAAAACGAGCCGTCCGGATCATTAGGCTTGATAGCTTCACCAATATTTGTGAGTGCTGTATATAGCGATCCCATGCAGGTAAGCGCTATAATACCTATTAATATAATGAACCGCCAACTTTTGACATGGTCGGAAATTTCCTTGTTGACGATCACCCAAAAAGGATGATTGACTTTATTCATGTCTTTCTCCTCCTTCCTCAAAATAATGGTTATAAATATCAGACAATTCCTGTTTCTTGTCTTTCAGTTCTGCCATATCGATCAACGCAAGTAATTGGCCATTACTAAACAAACCAACCCGGTCGCATACTTTCTGTACCTGATCCAAGTGATGGGAAGAGAAAAGTACAGTCAACCCCTCTTCCTTACTCAACCAGCGAATCAGTTCGATAAACTCCTGAACACCAGCCGGGTCAATTCCTGAAGTCGGTTCATCGAGGATAATAATCTCCGGATTTTTAATAAGCACATCAGCCAATCCCAACCGCTGTCTCATACCACGAGAATATTTTCCGGTCTTTTTGGTTAACTGTTCTTCAAGGCCTACCCGCTTCATCAGTTCCATAGCTTTGGTTTTCGCCTCCTTATCAGGAATACCATTTAATCGCGCTGTATAGATCAAGTTCTCCGGTCCTGTCATATCATCATAAAATCCTACATCTTCAGGCAAATAACCTATCCTCCTTTTTACTTCAATAGGATGAGTGGTAGAATTTATTCCACAGATTTCAACTGTTCCCGAAGTAGGCTCCGTCAACCCTAGCATCATTAAGATAGTAGTTGATTTTCCGGCACCATTCGGTCCCAGCAATCCGAAGATTTCCCCTTTCCGGATATTCAGGCGAATATGATCTACAGCAGTGAAATTACCATATTGTTTGGTCAAATCGGTAAGTACGATCACTTGTTCGCCCATCATTTACCTCCTTCCATATTTACGGAACAGATAGTAAACCACACCGATAGTAGCAATGATGATAAGCACACCTACCCATCCCCATATCATCGGAGTTTTTACCGCAATTCTGAACTGCGCATCGGCATTTACTTCAGGAGTTTTAGCCATGATAGTAGTCACATAGTCCCCGGGCAGCGCTTTTTTAGAAGCTTTCAAAGTAGCCATTACCGTTGATGTCTCTCCAGCTTTTAATGCGTCAACCTTTGAAGGTTCAAAAGTAACTTCCCAGTCTGCAGGTTTATTGGCAGACAACTGAATGTCTTTCAGTAATGAAGAACCGGTGTTTCTTACTTCCAGCTCTAATTTCTTCACATCACCAGCTGTGACATCTGTGCTCAATAATCCGCGAGGAGTAGTCAGTTCCATTTGATAAGAACCAGTGACAACTACCTCCAGTTCCAATTCGGCAGAAGTTGTACCTGTAGCAGCACGTACCGGAATTTTATAGCTACCGGCTTCTACATTGGCAGGAGGGGTAATATCTATACTTACATTTTGTGTACTGTTTGCCTCTACTTGTGCAGAAGTGGCTTGTTTGTAGTTCGGTTTAAAAACGACATTCCACCCTCTGGGGGCATTAGCCATCAAAGCATATAGTTGCTGATCGGCGGTCTGATTCTTTAAAGTAGCACTGAAAGTGAAGGTTGACTTCGAATTTCCCTGCATGTTGGGCTGGTCAGTAGTAAATTCGGTTTGGTACGTTCCTTTTTGGGCAACCACCACATTCAAGGGAAGTTTAGCGTTTCCGGCATATACCACAAAATGATAATTGCCTTTATTCACTTTTAATGGAACTTCGACTTTTAAATTAAAAGTCTTTTTCTCTTTGGGAAGTACCGACAACTGGCTAAGACTCCAGCCACCGGATTTCATTTCGTGTTTCCAACTGGCGGATAATCCGCTGACAGAAAGATTCGCATTCGTCAATTGGTCCGTGTTGTTGATAAGATCAATACTGTAATCAATTGACGCTCCGGGCGATACGGAGATTTTTGTGTAAGGTGTGTACAGAATCACGCTTTTCGGTATTGAATCATTGGCGTGTGTGTAACTCATGGGAATAACCCCCAATAGAATAGCTAATAATAAAAAATAATTTGTTCTCATAGTCATAAAAAAGTTCTTATGGTTATTTAATATGAATATCGTCAAATTCGTGTGTGCAAAAATAAACGATGTGTATATTAGTAGTTTTAAAAGAATCCTAAAGAATCTAATTTCAGGAAGAAATTATAGTGACGCTATCCTTATGGGATGGTGACGGTATCCTTTATAGATAGTGACGCTATGTTAACAGGATAGCGTCACTATATTTTTATGAGATTTTTTTCGATAATTCTCAAAATTCCCAAATCTTTTCAGATTCTCCTTTCATCTTTGCAATGCGAAATTAATAATAGTAGTAAAAACCAATATTTAAAAAACAACGATTATGAAAAAGTTAGTATTCTTATTAGTATGTTTTTTTACTTTGCAAACAGTAGCTCGTGCAGATGACGACAAACCAATCCAGGTAACTCAAATGCCACAACAGGCACAGCAGTTTATCAAACAGCATTTTGCCGACAGCAAAGTAGCATTAGTCAAAATGGAAAGTGATTTCTTCTATAAAAGTTATGAAGTGATTTTCACTAATGGCGATAAAGTAGAATTTGATAACAAAGGAAACTGGGAAGAAGTGAATTGCAAATATAGCGCGGTACCTACAGCTATTATCCCTGCAACAATTCAAAAATATGTAACGACCAATTATCCCGATGCTAAAATCCTGAAAATAGAGAGGGATAAAAAAGATTATGAAGTAAAACTGTCCAACCGTACGGAATTGAAATTCGACTTGAAATTTAATTTGATTGATATTGACTTCTAAACCTTTTAAAATAGAACAAAGATGAAACTAAAGATTTATACACTCTTACTGGCACTTTGCGTTACATGGAGCCTACAAAGTTGTGATAACGACGACGATAATTCAATTGCTGTTCCTACCGAACTTCAAAACGCATTTGCATCTAAATACCCTAATGCTGCAAATGTGAAATGGGAAACTAAGTGCGGATATTATGTAGCAGATTTCTATGATGGATATGAAGCATCTGCATGGTTTACCCAAGATGGAAAATGGCAAATGACGGAAACGGACATTCCTTACAATGCATTACCGCAAGCTGTGAAAACTTCTTTTGAAAAGAGTGAATATGCTTCGTGGAAACAAGATGATGTAGACAAATTGGAGCGGACAGGCGTTGAGACTATTTTCGTAATTGAAGTCGAAAATCAGAACCAAGAGATAGACTTATATTATTCTGCGGACGGAACTCTGATTAAAAGTATCGTAGACACTGATGATGATAACACCGGTCATCTTCCCGTTCAATTGACTGAAGCAATGAGAAACTTCATTAATGAAAAATATCCGAATGCCAAAATCATGGAAATAGATGTAGAAGATGATAGAAATGACTGGGATTTCGGATATACGGAAGTGGATATCATTCATAACGGAATATCAAAAGATGTTTTGTTCGATCAGACCGGAGATTGGCATTCTACTTCATGGGAAGTACGTCAAAATGAACTGCCCGAAGCTGTCAAAAATACGATTAATAATCAATATGGAGAATATCGTTTTGACGAAGCGAAACGTATTGAAAAAGCAGATGGCACCATCTATTATCGGATTGAACTGGAAAAAATGAATGTAGATCTTGAAGTAAATATCAATGAAGACGGCATTGTCATCCCATAAAAAAGGATGCACATGCTCCTGATTACATAATTCTCACATATAATGAACGATGACATATCCGCCTGGAATCATGTCATCGTTTATTATATGTTTATTGTTGTTGCGAATGATTTCTCTTTACTGCCGATTTGGCTGTTTTATCAGTGATACTGTCCGTTTGATGCGTTTTCACCTTTTCTGCTTCTTCCCGTTTGCGCTTATTACGCAACCGCCATTTATTCCAAAAATAGAGATCACTCCATTTATTGAAGTCCTTCTTGTACATGATACCTACTCCCTGTGTAGTCAGATTTGTTTTTGTATAATAGCGGTCATTCGTCTCATTATAAGCCTTTAAGCGTATATCTCCCGAACGGGTAATCAACCATTCTGCTTCAAAGTCTCCTACAAAGTTAGTATTAGCCATCGGATTATCCCGATAACCGAAGTTTCCGTTTATCAATAAACGATTATTCAATAATTGTCCCGATAGAATACCTTCTACTTCCATATCCGTCCAACCTTTATCACCCGTACTCAAATTCGTACCTATATTCCAGTTATTTGTTTCAAAGACTTGTGAAAGTGCATTGTTCAACTGGCCGGAGAGGGTAGATGAGAGCACCGAAGACATCACATTCGAATTTTGATTATTATTCCGTGCATCTTCCGTATAAAACTTACCAATACCCAGCAGGTAAAGGATCTGCATATTCATCTGTTCTTCCGTACTGATATAGTTACGCACCAATGTTTGTATTTCATCCCTTTCATTTGGAAGCTCTATGCCCAGCTTGATAGTCGGACGTACCAGCATACCACTTAAATTCATGATACAATTTACACGTACATTGGGTTGTTGGATAATAGCCGAAGCATCCGGTATCAAGTCATTCAAGGAAGCAGAATTCACTGTATATGAAGCTTGTATATCCATGTTAGCATCCAGAGGTGCTCCATTGAACGTTATTGTGCTTCCATCCTTGATTATAAAGTCCTTACGGATTACTTCCTGCAAGCTGAATTTATATACTCCCTGATTAATCCGATAATTACCAAACATCTTCACATCACCCTTATTATAAAATTCCGTTCGAATATTTCCCGTACCTTTTCCGCTAATATAGTCTCCAGCAATAGGGTCCATGATAATTCGCATGGTGGCATCGGGAGTTGCATCCACCAGAATATTCAAACGGATATCCGTTTTCTGCTCTTCTTCTGCCTGACGTTTTTGCTGTATTTGTTCGTAATATGAGATTACCTGAATAGAATCCTGAATAGTACGACGGGGGGTTTTATCTACAAACTTAATAAACTGATTACTGGTAGCCGATGCTACACTGCCATTAATATAAGTAAAGGTAGTATTTCGGTTGGTTGTCATAGCCACGTTTACGTCCAACCCTTGTGTGGCATTTCCGGCAAGTAATACATTTCCGGTACCGTATACCGTACCATAGAAAGGCATATCTGCCGATTCCTTCGTATTCATCACAAGCATATTATTTGCCTGTATCTCAAAACGATAGTTTAAGTTCTTAAAATGCTGGAAATGCAAATATCCGTCCATTCTTCCCGAATGTCCTTCCATGTCGGATATATGTATATTATTAAATGTCAATCCGGTAGGAGCTAGATGAATCGTGTCTTTTACAGCAAAATGTGTGTTCAGAATATCAAACTTCATGGAAGCGTCTGTCATAACCGCACCATCCAAATTCAATCCTTTGAATTTTCCATAGAAATGTACTTTTCCCGTCCCACGTCCTTTAATATCATTGGCAATAGACTTCATATAATGTTCGAGGAATTTTAAGTTCAATTCATTTGCTTCAATATTTAAATCAAGTCCGCTCTCGGGTTTCAATGGATAAATAATACCTGTGACACGTGACGGAGAAGGGGATATGTCCTGAATGGATGCATCCAACCGGATACCTCTATTTTCGTTATCCCACTCACCATAAATATCCAAATCACCCAAGCGACCCTGATTAAGTGAAAAGTTCTTTATATATAAACGGGTATTCATAATAGGTTTCTTTAGCACTCCGCTTGCATAAGCTGTTCCCGTTGCATCACCTTCAAAATTCACATCGTCGGATATGCTTGCAATATCAAATACATATCCCATATTTATATCTTTTAAATCAACCTTTACAGTATCTTTAGGATTCTCGGAGAGCCGGCCGTTAATACGTACATATCTATCCTGATGGCTAAAGTAGAAGTTATTCACATCCACCCTGCCTGAATCGACCACCACTTGTGAAGCATGTATCTTCCAAAGAGTATCGTTTAAAATAACATCAGTAGGTTTTACATCCACCATCGCTTTCAACAATGGTTTTTCCCCGCTTGTACGTAGAAATTTGGCAACGGCAGCCAATTGCCCGCTATATGTCACTGCAGCATTATTCCCCCAATTCAATGTCGTACTGACATTATCATCTTTAGCTTGTGCATCCAAGGATAGATTGACTGCCCCTTTCTTTTTCAAAGAAGTCAAACGAACCTGTGCACGAATATGATCTGCAGGATTCTCGCACAGAATCATGCCCGACTCAATAAAGTTATTTTTATATTGCAGACGGGGAAAATATCCTTCTACACGCAAGCGTTGTAAGGCATCATTGAAATATCCCTTCAATGTGGAATGAGTGTACACTGTCAACGGTATATCAAAGATTGTAGATAAAATGTCCATATTATATATATGTACGTCAAACAGAAAATTGTTATGTGTTTCAATCGGCTTCTTGGGAGGTAATATTAAAGACGGCACATACTTCCGCATAATATTCAGAATACTGGCAGGTAATGTGTGGTACTGGAATTTACCTTCTATACTTGCTTTCAGGAATTCAGAAGTCAATCTTAGTTGGTTCTCGCCGTTCTGTTTGGTAGCCCGGATATTCATATTCTGCATAAAATATGCTTTATCCGGAGCTGTAAATTCCAAACTATCCACATTGATTTCTCCAATCATCTCATCCACTGATCCACCTGTGAAATTAGCTTTCAGTTTTAAAGAGAACTCCGCATCTGGGTATTTAGTCGTAAGATTCAAATCATGTGGACGTACTTTGTTGACTACTGCAAGAAAATTAAAAGTAGGCACTTTAGACGTAACATTTACATCTCCATTCAGATAAATCGATCCATTAGGGTCATCCAACGCCACTTTACCATTAAATCCACCTTGTTTGTATTCTCCATCCAATGTGATATTTTCATATCTATATCTGCTATAATCTACCGAAGCGATCAATCCTTTCAATTCCACAGCTGGCAATTGCCCGGTAATGTGCCGCCCATGTACATCCAGATTGAAAGTGATTTCTTCCAACTTCTCATTATCCAATAACTTACCTAACTGGAAATCTTCAGTTTTGACAGCACCGGAATATGCAAACAGTCCTTTAGCCTTGTCAGAACTCAATTTTAAGTCGGTTTTTACATTTCCAAGGCTCGTTTGTAATTGCCCGTAAGTAACTAGGTCCGTAAAGTATCCTGAAATCTCTCCCTGAAAACTTACATTTCCCAAACGTTCGAGAAGCGGAGGAACTCCATTATAATTGTGACTCAAATTACGCACTAAGAAGCCGACTCCACGAGTATTGGCCGAAAGCTCGGAAAGTGTTCCATATACATACGCATCTTGTGGACGCGACAAGTCCTGAAGCGACACATCCCCTCGCAAACGAAACTGGCGGTCGTCGGCCGTAATTTCCAAATGCGAACAAGTCAACTGGTCCACAGTTCCCTTCACCTCCATATCCAATGTCACCGGTTCCTTGAAATGCGATAGGATAGGAACAAAAGGAGAAATATCTTTTAGAGTAACTTGCGACGGCAAAGTACGGAAAGAGAAATGCACTTGTTCTGTAAAACGGTCAAAAGCTTTCAAACTATCATACTCTAAATGAATGGTATCCAGCTTAAGAGATGTTTCGGGCAACTCTATAGTAAAATTATCAATGTTTGTCTGCTTGTCATTGGCAACCAGTTTCAAACTCATTTTTTTCAAAGAAAAGCCGGATGCCTTTTCATCAAGGCTCAATCGCTTGATTCCTAAATTCAAAGAGTCCTTACTTAAGGCTTTCAGCGATATATTGGCTATGATATTTTGAAGCTGAATATGCTTGGCGTTAAATTTTCCCGGTGTTTCCTGTTCCGATAACACATGATAGGACATCCTTCCACGACGAATCAGGATGGAGTTAATTCGTAAATCAAGTGAACTTTCTCTCTTTACTGTATCTTTGGAAGCAAAAGCATCCAAAACAAATTTAAAATTAGGAGGAGACTCCGGAGTCTCTTTCCGGAGATCGATATTAAATCCGAAGAGCTGAACACTGCTAATGGATATCTTTCCTTTAAAGAAAGGCATAATATCAAACTTGGCGGATAAACGAGTGACTTTGAGCATTTCCTGACCACTTTGATCGTCAAGCAATACATCATCAATAATAATACGGTTCAATAGACCGATATTAATTCTACCAATCACTACCTTTGTGTTTAAAACTTCGGAAAGTTCTTTAGCCACAAATACACTCATTGTTTGCTGAATGCTTGGTATATTCAGCAAAACAATAGTCCCGATATATACTCCCAGTACAATACCAACTACCCAGCGTACAGTCTTTTTCAGCGTTCTGATATGCGATAACTTTTATTTTGCGAACAAAAATATAAAATAGTTCGTTACGAATCGTAGTTTTATGATTACTTTTGCACCGTTTAATAGTTTAAATACTTATGAGTGCAATAATTTTAGGAATTGAATCCTCCTGTGACGATACGTCGGCAGCCGTAATCAAGGATGGTTATTTGCTGTCAAATGTGGTATCAAGTCAAGCCGTACATGAAGCATACGGTGGAGTAGTACCCGAGTTGGCTTCACGGGCACACCAACAAAACATCGTACCGGTAGTACATGAAGCATTAAAACGTGCCGGTGTCACCAAAGAAGAGTTGAGCGCAGTAGCTTTCACTCGTGGTCCAGGATTGATGGGGTCTTTGCTTGTCGGAGTCTCCTTTGCAAAAGGATTTGCTCGTTCCTTAAACATTCCAATGATTGACGTTAATCACTTGACCGGACATGTTTTAGCACATTTTATTAAAGCAGAAGGAGAGGAAGAAAGACAGCCTGCTTTCCCATTTCTTTGCTTGCTGGTATCCGGAGGAAATTCACAAATCATACTGGTAAAAGCCTATAATGATATGGAGATCCTCGGACAGACTATTGACGATGCGGCAGGTGAAGCAATTGATAAATGTTCTAAAGTGATGGGACTTGGCTATCCGGGTGGACCAATCATTGACAAATTAGCACGCCAGGGAAATCCGAAAGCTTTTACATTTAGCAAACCGCATATTCCCGGTTTAGATTACAGTTTCAGCGGATTGAAAACTTCCTTTTTATATTCATTACGCGACTGGCTAAAAGATGATCCGGATTTTATAGAGCACCATAAAGTGGATCTTGCAGCATCATTGGAAGCTACTGTAGTGGACATTCTGATGGATAAATTACGGAAAGCTGCCAAAGAATATAAAATTAATGAAATAGCAGTAGCCGGAGGAGTTTCCGCAAATAACGGATTACGCAATGCTTTCCAAGAACACGCCGAGAAATATGGTTGGAATATTTTCATCCCTAAATTCAGTTATACTACCGATAATGCAGCAATGATTGCCATTACCGGATATTTCAAATACCTGGATAAGGATTTTTGTTCTATTGATCTTCCGGCTTATTCGCGTGTGACATTATAATAAGTATACCTTATATATAATAGGATAAAACTAAGAAGTATGTTTGCCGAAATAATAACCATTGGCGATGAACTGCTGATAGGACAGGTTGTCGATACTAATTCTGCCTGGATGGGGCAGGAATTAAATAAAATAGGTATTGAGGTTCTTCGTATTGTTTCAATCCGTGACCGGGAAGAAGAAATCATGGAAGCGATTGATAATGCGATGGAAAGGGTGAATATTGTTTTAGTAACCGGAGGACTCGGACCTACCAAAGACGATATTACCAAACAGACTTTATGTAAATACTTCCATACGGAACTGGTTTTTAACGAAGAAGTATTCGAAAACGTAAAACGGGTACTGGCAGGAAAAATACCAATGAATGCACTCAATAAAAGCCAGGCAATGGTCCCGAAAGATTGTATGGTAATAAATAACCCTGTGGGAAGTGCTTCTGTCAGTTGGTTCGAGAGGGATGGCAAGGTACTTGTTTCCATGCCGGGCGTTCCACAAGAGATGATTGCTGTGATGACAGAAAGCGTGTTACCTAAGCTGCACGATAGGTTTCAAACGGATGTTATTATGCATCAAACATTTCTCGTACAGCACTATCCGGAATCTGTATTAGCCGAAAAGTTAGAATCGTGGGAGAACGCTTTACCGGAATGCATTAAATTGGCATATCTACCCAAACTTGGCATTATTCGTCTTAGACTGACAGGACGAGGACAAAACAGAGAAGAAGTAAAAGTTCTTCTTGAACGTGAAAAGTTAAAATTAGAGGAAATACTTGGTGAAGATATTTTCAGTGAAGAAGATACATCATTGGAGGTTATAGTCGGTGAGCTTTTAAAAAAGAAGAAATTGACCGTTTCCACCGCAGAAAGTTGTACCGGGGGCAGTATTGCCGCACGGTTGACTTCCATCGCCGGCAGTTCTGAATATTTTAATGGAAGTGTAGTGGCCTACTCTAATGAAGTGAAAATGGGGCTTTTGCACGTTTCCTCCGAAACTTTGGAACAATATGGAGCTGTCAGTGAGGAAACTGTGATTGAAATGGTAAAAGGTGCGATGAAAGCATTAAAAACAGATTGCGCTGTTGCTACTTCAGGGATAGCAGGCCCTGGAGGTGGTACTCCGGAAAAGCCGGTGGGAACTGTTTGGATAGCTGCTGGTTATAAAAACGAAATTCATACTTACAAGCAAGAAACAAACCGCGGAAGAAGCATGAACATTGAAAGAGCTGGCAATAATGCCCTATTAATGCTCCGTGATTTACTCAAATAAAGAAAAATAGGTGCCTGAAAGTGAATTATTTTAAGAAATTCTTGTTTTATACGGATAAAAGTGCTTACTTTGCGTCCTGTTTGAAATAAGTATAGATATAAAACTATAAAAATAAGATAGAAATGTCGAAGATTTGTCAAATTACCGGAAAGAAAGCCATGATTGGCAACAATGTTTCACACTCAAAGAGAAGAACTAAAAGAACCTTTGATTTGAACTTGTTTAACAAAAAGTTCTATTATGTAGAACAGGATTGTTGGATCAGCCTTAGCCTTTGCGCTAACGGGTTGCGTATTATCAACAAAAAAGGACTGGATGCTGCGCTGACTGAAGCAGTGGCTAAAGGTTATTGTGATTGGAAAAGCATTAAAGTAATCGGCTAAACGTAGAGGAGAAAACTTACAATGGCAAAGAAAGCAAAAGGTAACAGAGTACAAGTGATTCTGGAATGTACAGAACACAAAGACAGTGGAATGCCGGGAACATCTCGTTATATCACAACTAAGAACAGAAAGAATACTACAGAAAGACTTGAGTTGAAAAAATACAACCCAATTCTGAAGAGAGTAACAGTACACAAGGAAATTAAATAATAAAAGTAGTATAACCCATGGCAAAGAAAACAGTAGCAAGTTTGCACGAAGGTTCAAAAGAAGGTCGTGCTTATACCAAGGTTATCAAAATGGTAAAATCTCCGAAAACTGGAGCATACGTTTTTGATGAACAAATGGTTCCGAACGAAAAAGTACAAGACTTTTTCAAAAAATAATCGAAATAGCATATACGCTATAACTGCAAAATCCTCTCATTGGTGAACAATGAGGGGATTTTTTATTGCTTCTTTTTTTACTTTTCCAATCCTTTGTTATATCTTTGTAGCAAATGTATTATACAAACAAGTGTCAATATGGGATTTTTTAGTTTTTTTTCAAAGGAGAAGAAGGAAACTTTAGATAAAGGATTATCTAAAACCAAAGAGAGCGTATTCAGTAAGATTGCTCGTGCTGTGGCTGGTAAGTCAAAAGTAGACGATGAAGTATTAGATAATCTGGAAGAAGTACTGATCACATCTGACGTAGGTGTAGAAACAACTTTAAATATTATCAAACGCATCGAGAAACGCGCTGCGGCTGATAAGTATGTGAATACTCAAGAACTGAATCTTATATTACGTGACGAAATAGCAGCTTTGCTTACCGAAAACAACTCGGATGATGTAGCTGATTTTGACGTACCCATCACAAGGAAACCTTATGTAATTATGGTTGTGGGAGTGAATGGAGTAGGGAAGACTACAACTATCGGCAAGCTGGCTTATCAATTCAAAAAAGCAGGCAAATCGGTTTATTTGGGAGCAGCCGATACTTTCCGCGCTGCAGCCGTAGAACAGTTAATGATTTGGGGAGAACGGGTAGGGGTTCCTGTTGTTAAACAGAAAATGGGAGCGGATCCTGCATCTGTGGCTTATGACACTCTTAGTTCTGCCGTTGCCAACAACGCAGATGTGGTTATAATCGATACAGCCGGTCGCCTGCATAATAAGGTGGGCTTGATGAACGAGTTAACCAAAATCAAGAATGTGATGAAGAAGGTCGTGCCCGATGCACCGGATGAAGTTTTATTGGTATTGGACGGTTCCACCGGACAAAATGCATTCGAACAAGCCAAACAATTCACTCTGGCAACCGAAGTAACTGCCATGGCTATCACTAAACTTGACGGAACCGCTAAAGGTGGTGTTGTGATTGGTATTTCCGATCAATTCAAGATTCCTGTTAAATATATCGGGTTAGGTGAAGGTATGGAAGACCTGCAAGTATTCCGTAAAAATGAATTCGTTGATTCCTTGTTTGGAGAGAATGCATGAAAAGAAAGAGAATAGATATTATCACTTTAGGATGCTCTAAAAATTTGGTTGACTCCGAACAGTTAATGCGTCAACTGGAAGAAGTCGGATATAGCGTAACCCATGATACTGAAAATCCACAAGGAGAAATTGCAGTAATCAATACGTGCGGCTTTATTGGTGATGCCAAAGAGGAGTCTATAAATATGATTCTGGAGTTTGCTGAAAGAAAGGAAGAAGGGGATTTAAAGAAACTTTTCGTGATGGGTTGTCTTTCCGAACGTTATCTGAAGGAATTGGCTGTTGAGATACCGCAAGTAGATAAATTTTATGGCAAATTCAATTGGAAGGAGCTTTTACAAGATTTAGGAAAGGTCTATCATGATGAGTTATATATCGAACGGACATTGACAACTCCCCAGCACTATGCTTACCTGAAAATTTCAGAAGGGTGTGACCGCAAATGTTCTTATTGTGCCATTCCCATTATTACAGGACGCCATATCTCCAAACCGATGGAGGAAATTTTGGACGAAGTACGATACCTGGTATCGCAAGGCGTGAAAGAATTTCAGGTGATCGCACAGGAATTGACTTATTATGGAATCGATCGGTATAAGAAGCAAATGCTTCCGGAACTGATTGAACGTATTTCCGATATCCCTGGCGTGGAATGGATTCGGTTGCATTATGCCTATCCGGCACATTTCCCAACGGATTTATTCCGGGTTATGCGTGAACGCGATAATGTATGTAAATATATGGATATTGCTCTTCAGCATATCAGTGACAATATGTTGCAATTAATGCGTCGGCAAGTGAGCAAAGAGGATACTTACCGACTGATTGAACAATTTCGTAAAGAAGTGCCAGGCATTCACCTGCGAACAACTTTAATGGTAGGGCATCCCGGAGAAACCGAGGAAGACTTCGAAGAGCTTAAAGAGTTTGTGCGCAAAGTACGTTTCGATCGGATGGGAGCTTTCGCATATTCCGAAGAAGAGGGAACTTATGCTGCAGAAGCATACGAAGATTCTATTCCACAAGAGGTTAAACAAGCCAGACTTGATGAATTGATGGACATCCAGCAAGGTATCTCGGCAGAATTAAGTGCGGAAAAAATCGGTAAACAGATGAAAATTATCATCGACCGTTTGGAAGGAGATTATTATATTGGACGAACAGAATTTGATTCACCGGAAGTAGATCCGGAAGTGCTGGTTAAGCGTTCAGAGAGAGAACTTAAGATCGGACAGTTTTATCAGGTAGAAGTGACGAATGCAGACGATTTTGATTTATATGCAAAGATTATAAATGACTATGAATAATAAGGAATTTACATCCGAACTAGCGGAAAGATTGGGATACACAATCAAGGATACTTCCGAATTGATGGGTTCTTTGTTGTCCAGTATGACACAAGAATTGGAAGAAGGTAATGTGATTGCAGTTCAAGGATTCGGCTCTTTTGAAGTTAAAAAGAAAGCGGAACGAATTTCAATCAACCCGGCAAGCAAACAACGCATGTTGGTTCCACCTAAATTAGTGCTATCTTATAGACCTAGCAATACATTGAAAGATAAGTTTAAATAAAATTTCCCGTTATGAATGAAAGACTAACAATTCAAGACCTTACTGACTTATTGGCAGCCAAACATAGCATGACCAAGAAAGACGCCGAAGCGTTTGTTAAAGAGTTTTTTCTCTTGATAGAACAAGCTTTGGAGAACGAAAAGACTGTAAAAATCAAAGGATTGGGAACTTTCAAACTTATTGATGTAGATAGCCGGGAAAGTGTCAATGTCAACACAGGAGAACGTTTCCAGATAAAGGGACATACAAAAGTCTCATTTTCTCCGGATGCCAATCTAAGAGATACAATAAATAAGCCTTTCGCGCACTTTGAGACTGTTGTATTGAATGAAAATACAATTTTGGAAGATACTCCGATAGAAGATACAGAGGAAGAAGAAGCAGGTGAGGAAGCATCAGCACAAACTGTATTGAATGAGATTGGTGAGAATACGCCACCCCTTGTAACAGAGGAATATGAAAGCACTGATGATGAGCTTTCAGAAAAAGAGTTGATTCAGGAAGAGCAAATAACTGCTCAACCATCTGTGGAAGATTCCATTGAGGAACCTGTTATCGTTGAAAATGTATCTACAGTAGAAGAATCTATTGAGCCATCCTCTCATATAGAGCCTAAAGAGACCAGTACAGAAACTGATATTGAAGAGAAAGTCGAACAGCTGGAAGATGAAGAAGTCCCGGAGGAGGAAGTCGCAATGATAGAACAACAACCAGCAGCACCTATAATAGAAGAAAAAGAGGAGATCACTGCCGAGAAAATTATAGAACAAGAGCTTATGAAAGCAAATCTGCAACCTGTGGCTCCTATAATACCTCCTGCTAAAAAAGAAACGATAAAACCGGTCAAATCAGAACAAGTGTCCCAACCGGCTTCTAAAAAAACAGCTCCAGTAAAGGAAAAATCTCCTGTACCTTATTTAATAGCTGTTATTGTAATCGTTTTGTTATTATGTGGAGGTGTTATCCTGTTTATTTATTACCCGGATTTATTTTCTTCTTCATCTGACAAGAATGCGCTGGATATGCCACCTGTGACAACTCAACCCGTTCAACCGGAAACACAACTTTCCGATACAATTGAACGGAAGGATACCATAAAGGAAATAACTCCTGATGCACCTAAAGTTGTTACACCCACACCACCTGTTGCTCAAAAAGAAGAAACTGCTCCTGCCAAAGCAGAACCCCAGACAGCTCCACAGCAACCCGCTACATCTGCTTATTTGGATTCAGCATCTTATAAAATTACAGGAACCAAAACAAAATATACAATCAAAGAAGGAGAAACTTTAACTAGGGTTTCCTTGCGTTTTTATGGTACAAAAGCAATGTGGCCATACATTGTGAAGCACAATCCGAAGGTTATTAAGAACCCCAATAACGTACCATATGGCACAACAATTGAAATACCGGAATTTACAAAAGAATAAATAGCAATAATCCATTCACCCGATCATACAAATCCTGTATTGATCGGGTGAAATGTTATGGATGTACAAAAGCGTATGAAAGTACCTTAATCTAAAGATTTCGCATTGTTTTTTAATAAAAATTAGTTGCAATCGTTAATTATATGGCGTACTTTTGGGAGCGAATTTAGAAGCCTTACACACTGGTAAGTCTTACATCTAATTATTGAGAATTAAATAATAAAATATTAAGTATTTATGGCTGAATCAATTGATATCCGCGAACTGAATGAGCGGATTGAAAGACAAAGTGCTTTCGTTACCAATCTTACGACAGGTATGGACCAAATCATTGTTGGTCAGAAACATTTGGTTGAATCACTGCTTATCGGATTACTTTCCGATGGTCACGTTCTTTTGGAAGGTGTGCCTGGTTTGGCGAAAACTTTGGCTATTAAAACACTCGCTTCTCTGATTGATGCGAAGTATAGCCGTATCCAGTTTACGCCGGACTTATTGCCTGCCGACGTTATTGGTACAATGGTTTACAGTCAGAAAGATGAATCTTTTAAAGTGCAGCGAGGACCAATTTTCGCAAACTTTGTATTAGCTGATGAAATCAACCGTGCTCCTGCTAAAGTACAGAGTGCTTTGCTGGAAGCAATGCAGGAACGTCAGGTTACTATTGGTAAAGAAACATTCATATTACCGGAACCTTTCCTTGTACTGGCTACTCAGAACCCTATCGAACAAGAAGGTACTTACCCGCTTCCTGAAGCACAAGTTGACCGTTTCATGTTGAAAGTTGTCATTGATTATCCAAAGCTGGAAGAAGAAAAACTGATTATTCGCCAAAATATCAATGGTGAGAAGTTCAATGTGAAGCCTATTCTCAAAGCGGATGAAATTATTGAAGCACGTAAGGTTGTTCGTCAAGTGTACCTGGATGAGAAGATTGAACGTTATATTGTAGATATTGTATTTGCAACTCGTTTCCCTGAAAAATATGACCTCAAGGAACTGAAAGATATGATCGGATTCGGAGGTTCACCTCGTGCGTCTATCAATCTGGCTTTGGCTGCTCGTACGTATGCATTTATCAAACGTCGCGGTTACGTAATTCCGGAAGATGTACGTGCTGTAGCACATGATGTTCTCCGTCATCGTATTGGATTGACATACGAAGCTGAAGCTAATAATATGACTTCGGACGAAATCATCAGTAAGATTCTGAATAAGGTTGAAGTGCCCTAATTTGTAGTTATAATACAGTCAATAAGTAGTCATTAATATCTATACATGACTACTTAACTACTTACTACTTAACTACTGTATAAATGGAAACAAGTGAAATACTAAAAAAAGTTCGCCAAATTGAAATAAAGACACGAGGATTGTCTAACAATATCTTTGCAGGCCAATATCATTCGGCTTTCAAGGGTAGGGGTATGTCATTTTCGGAAGTCCGTGAGTATCAGTTCGGCGATGATATACGTGACATAGACTGGAATGTGACTGCGCGCTTCAATAAACCTTATGTGAAAGTGTTTGAAGAAGAACGTGAACTGACAGTTATGTTAATGGTCGATGTTTCCGGAAGTTTGGAATTTGGTACGATCAAGCAGTTGAAGAAAGATATGGTGACGGAAATCGCTGCCACGCTTGCTTTCTCTGCTATTCAGAACAATGATAAAATTGGTGTGATTTTCTTTTCAGACCGGATAGAAAAGTTTATTCCTCCCAAGAAAGGACGTAAACATATCTTATATATTATCCGCGAATTGATTGATTTTCAGCCGGAAAGCCGTCGTACAAATATTCGTCTTGCCTTAGAATATTTGACAAACGTGATGAAAAGACGTTGCACCGCATTTATCTTATCAGACTTTATTGATCAGGACAGCTTTAAGAATGCACTGACCATTGCTAACAGAAAACATGATGTAGTAGCATTACAAGTGTACGACAGGAGGGTTAGTGATCTTCCCCCAGTAGGACTGATGCGAATCAAAGATGCGGAAACTGGACATGAACAATGGATCGACACCTCTTCCAAAGCTGTACGCCGGGCACATCGTGACTGGTGGATACAAAAGCAGACTGAACTTAACGATACTTTCACTAAAAGTAACGTGGATGCTGTATCTGTCAGAACCGACCAGGATTACGTAAAGGCATTGTTGAATTTATTTGCCAAACGAAATTAATGGAATCAAAGATGAATAGAAATATTATTCTGATAGCATTATTAGCTCTATTGTCTGTAGGCAAAGCAGCAGCACAGTCTGTCACGGTAGAAGCAAAAATTGATTCATTGCAGATACTGATTGGCGAACAGGCGAAAGTGCAATTGCAAGTAGCCATGGATGCTAAACAGCGTGCTATTTTTCCTGCTTACACCGATACATTGGTAAGAGGTGTGGAAATTATAGAAACTGTCAAACCGGATACTCAATTCCTGAATGATCGCCAACGAATGTTGATTACTCAAGAATACATTATCACTTCTTTTGACTCTGCTCTATATTATCTACCACCAATGCCGGTTACCGTAGATGATAAAGTATATAAATCCAAAGCTCTGGCATTGAAAGTATATTCGATGCCGGTTGATACATTACATCCGGACCAGTTCTTTGGACAGAAACCTGTGATGAAAGCTCCTTTTGCGTGGGAAGACTGGTATGGATTGATTGCTTGTTCATTCCTGGCTTTACCTTTGCTTGGTTTACTGATCTATCTCATTATTCGTATACGTGATAATAAACCTATTATCCGTAAAATAAAAGTTGAACCTAAATTGCCGCCACATCAGGCTGCAATGAAAGAGATAGAACGTATCAAAACAGAGAAGATATGGCAAAAAGGACAATCGAAGGAGTATTATACCGAACTAACGGATACACTTCGCACCTATATTAAGAACCGTTTCGGATTTAACGCATTAGAAATGACTTCTTCTGAAATAATTGACCAGCTATTGGAGTTGAATGATAAAGAGGCTATATCAGACTTGAAGCTTTTGTTCCAGACCGCTGATTTAGTTAAGTTTGCCAAACATGATCCTCAGATGAATGAAAACGATGCTAATTTAATTAATGCCATCGATTTTATCAATGAGACAAAACAACCGGAAGAGGAAAACCAGAAACCGCAACCAACGGAAATCACTATCATTGAGAAACGTTCTTTACGTGTTAAAGCTATGCTGATTTGCGGAATTGCACTGTTATCAGCAGCACTGATTGGTACCTTTATATATATAGGTCTGCAGTTATACAATCTTTTTGTATAAAGAGTGTATAACTTAATACTAAATAGTAAACTGTTAAATCATAAATAAAATGGTTTTTGCCAATATTGAATATCTGTTTTTGCTATTATTGCTTATACCATATATTGTATGGTATATCCTGAAACAAAAGAAAAGTGAAGCAACCCTTCAAATTTCAGATGCTCGGGTATATGCACATACACCTAAAAGTTATAAGAACTATTTGTTGCATGTTCCATTTCTACTGCGCTGCATTGCTTTGGTGTTAGTTATCTTGGTTCTTGCACGCCCGCAAACTACTAACAAGTGGCAGAACAGTGAAATAGAAGGAATTGATATTATGCTGGCTATTGACGTTTCTACCAGTATGCTGGCTGAAGACTTAAAGCCAAACAGACTTGAAGCTGCCAAAGATGTAGCTGCTGAATTTATCAACGGACGCCCCAATGATAATATCGGTATTACATTATTTGCAGGAGAAACTTTCACTCAATGTCCGTTGACTGTAGATCATGCCGTATTGTTGGATATGATACATAATATTAAATGCGGCCTTATCACTGACGGTACTGCGGTTGGTATGGGTATTGCTAATGCTGTGACTCGCTTAAAAGATAGCAAAGCGAAATCTAAAGTTATTATCTTATTGACGGATGGTACTAATAATAAGGGAGATATTTCTCCAATGACAGCAGCAGAAATAGCTAAAAGTTTTGGTATTCGTGTATATACTATCGGGGTAGGTACTAATGGAATGGCCCCTTATCCTTATCCGGTGGGGAATACTGTACAATATGTAAGTATGCCGGTGGAAATTGATGAAAAGACATTGACAGAGATTGCCGGAACAACGGATGGTAACTATTTCCGGGCTACGAGCAACTCGAAACTAAAAGAAGTATATGAAGAAATTGATAAACTGGAAAAGACGAAACTGAACGTAAAAGAGTACAGTAAACGAGACGAAGAGTATCACTGGTTTGCCCTAGCTGCTTTCCTCTGTGTTTTGTTGGAAGTACTATTACGCAATTCGGTACTCAAAAAAATTCCATAAGAATGTTTGTCAATCGTTATTTGTCAATCATAAAATAGTAAGAAGATGTTTCGATTTGGAGAACCTACATATTTATACTTATTGCTGCTATTACCTTTTTTAGCAGCTTTCTACTTGTATTCCAACTACAAGAGAAGAAAGAATATCCGACGCTTCGGGGACCCGACTTTATTGGCTCAATTAATGCCTGATGTATCCAAATATCGTCCGGATGTAAAATTCTGGATTATTTTTGTTGCTATTGGCTTGTTCTCCGTATTATTAGCACGCCCCCAATTCGGTTCTAAGCTGGAAACGGTTAAGCGTAAAGGAGTAGAGGTAATTATAGCTTTGGATATTTCAAACTCTATGTTAGCTCAAGATGTACAACCTAGCCGTCTGGAAAAAGCAAAAAGACTAATTTCCAGATTAGTGGATGAACTTGACAATGATAAGGTAGGTATGATTGTATTTGCAGGTGACGCTTTTACTCAGCTACCAATTACAAGTGACTATATTTCCGCTAAGATGTTTTTAGAGTCCATCAATCCTTCGTTGATTTCTAAACAGGGTACAGCTATCGGGGAAGCAATCAATTTAGCAGCTCGTAGTTTCACTCCACAAGAAGGGGTAGGACGTGCTATTATTGTTATTACTGACGGTGAAAATCATGAGGGTGGTGCAGTGGAAGCCGCAAAAGCCGCTGCAGAAAAAGGTATTCAAGTAAGTGTATTGGGAGTAGGTATGCCTGATGGTGCCCCCATTCCGGTAGAAGGTACGAATGATTATCGTCGCGACCGGGAAGGTAATGTGATTGTTACCCGTTTGAATGAAGCTATGTGCCAGGAAATTGCTAAGGAAGGAAAAGGTATATATGTACGAGTAGACAACTCTAATTCAGCCCAAAGAGCTATTAATCAAGAAGTGAACAAAATGGCGAAGTCTGATGTAGAGTCGAAAGTATATACAGAGTTTAACGAACAATTCCAAGCTATTGCATGGGTTATTCTACTATTGTTATTGGCAGAAATCTTAATTTTGGACCGCAAAAATCCTTTATTTAAGAACATTCACCTGTTTTCTAATAAGAAATAGTTATACGTATGTTAAAAAGTAAATATATTCTATTCGCTGTATTTCTGCTAGCGACAGTCGGTGTCTCGGCTCAGAAAGCAGAACGCGACTATATCCGTAAGGGAAACCGCCTGTTTAATGATAGTGTATTTGTTGACGCAGAGGTAAACTACCGGAAAGCTCTGGAAGCAAATCCCAAGTCTACAGTATCTATGTACAATTTGGGAAATACTCTTTCGCAACAGCAAAAGTTTCAGGATGCCATGGAACAATACGTATCGGCCAGCAAAATTGAAAAGGATAAAATGAAGCTCGCCCATATCTACCACAATATGGGAGTACTTTTCCAAGCTGGTAAAGATTATGCAAAGGCTGTGGACGCCTATAAAATGTCACTGCGTAATAATCCTGCCGATCATGAAACCCGGTACAATTTGGCTCTTGCACAGAAAATGTTGAAAGATCAACAAAATCAGCAGAATCAAGACCAAAATCAGGATCAGAATAAAGATCAACAAAAGCAAGATCAAAAACAAGATCAGAATAAAGACAAGCAGAAAGATCAGAAACAAGATGAAAAGAAAGATCAGCAGCAACCACCGAAGTCAGAAAAAAAACAAGATAACCAGATGTCAAAGGAGAATGCTGAACAATTGCTGAATTCTGTAATGCAGGATGAAAAAGATGTGCAAGACAAAGTGAAAAAGCAACAAAAAGTTATGCAAGGTGGTCGCTTAGAAAAAGATTGGTAATATAAAGTTGATGATATAAATTTCATAAGCAATGAAAAAACTGATTATTATATTGATGGCATTGATAGCATATAGCACTCAGATGCTTGCTGATAAAGTGTCTTTTACTGCTTCTGCTCCTGACGCAGTGGTAGTAGGCGACCAGTTCAGGCTGTCGTATACTGTTACTACACAAAAAGTGAAAGATTTCCGGGCACCATCAATCAAAGGTTTTGATGTGTTGATGGGGCCAAGCCGTTCACAACAAAGTAATACTCAAATAGTAAATGGTAATGTTACGTCTACTAGTAGTATTACATTCACATATATATTAATGGCGAATAATGCCGGAGAATATACAATACCTGGAGCTTCAATTGTTGCTGATGGCGATCAAATGGTATCAAATTCAGTAAGGATTAAAGTATTGCCACAAGATCAAGGTGATAGCAATAGTAGCAGTAGCTCTTCTACACATTCCTCATCTGGTACAGGGGTCTCTAACCAAGACTTGTTTATTACAGCAAGTGCCAGTAAAACGAATGTGTACGAACAGGAAGCATTTGTCCTGACCTATAAAATATACACCAGAGAATCCAATTTACAACTGAATAATGCAAAGTTACCCGACTTTAAAGGCTTCCATTCTCAAGAAATCGAAATGACTACAAATGCGAGATGGACTCCGGAACATTATCAGGGACGTAATTACTATACGACAGTTTATCGTCAGTTCGTTCTCTTCCCGCAACAATCAGGAAAACTATATATTGATCCTGCTCAATTCCAGATGACAGTCGGTAAGCCTGTACAATCTGATGATCCTTTTGATGCTTTCTTCAATGGAGGAAGTAATGTCATTGAAATAAAAAAATCAATTTCCACCCCTAAAATAGCAATAAATGTAAATCCGCTTCCTGCAGGTAAACCGGCAGATTTCTCCGGTGGAGTGGGAGAGTTCAATATTTCTTCATCTATCAACAACAAGGAACTGAAAACCAATGATGCTATTACTATTAAATTAGTAATATCCGGTACAGGTAACCTGAAATTAATTTCTAATCCGGAAATTAAATTCCCAGATGATTTTGAAGTATACGATCCCAAAGTAGACAATCAAGTCAGATTAACCCGGGAAGGACTTACAGGTAATAAGGTTATCGAATATTTAGCAATTCCGAGACATGCTGGAACATATAAGATTCCAGGAGTATCTTTTAGTTATTTTGATATTCGCTCCAAATCTTATAAAACGCTGAAAACAGAAGAATATGTAATAAACGTTGAGAAAGGTGCGGGTAATGCAGATCAAGTAATTGCTAATTTCACTAATAAAGAGGATTTGAAAGTATTAGGTGAGGACATCCGTTACATCAAACAAAACGAAGTTACTCTCCAGCCTAAAGGAAGTTTCTTCTATGGTTCAATGACATATTGGCTATTCTATATCATTCCGGCTCTTGCCTTTATTATTTTCTTTATTATTTATCGTAAGCAAGCTGCTGAAAATGCGAACGTAGCTAAAATGCGTACGAAGAAAGCCAATAAAGTAGCAACAAAACGTATGAAGTTAGCTGGAAAATTACTCTCAGAAAATAAGAAAGATGCTTTCTATGATGAAGTTTTAAAGGCACTGTGGGGATATATAAGTGACAAACTGAATATTCCGGTATCTCGTTTATCTAAAGATAATATTGAAGAGAAGCTAAGAAATCATGGAGTAAATGAGGAACTAATCAAAGAATTCCTGAATGCATTGAATGACTGTGAATTTGCCCGGTTTGCTCCAGGTGATGAAAATCAAGCCATGGATAAAGTTTATTCTTCTTCAATAGAAGTAATAAGCAAAATGGAGAATTCGATAAAACATTAACCCAGAAGAGATTGTGTCATGAAAAAGATATTATTTTTTATATTATTATCAATGTCACTTACTTGTTTTGCACAAGATTCGTTAAACATTGATTCTAAACAAACCAATGGAGCTGATTCTATCCACGCTTCACACACCACATTTTCCAGTAACACACTGGAAGATGCCACAAAAGCTGAAGGCGATTCCGCATATATAAAAGAAGATTATGCAGCAGCTATTCAAATATATGAAGCATTATTAAAAAATGGAGAAGCTGCTGACGTTTATTACAATCTGGGAAATAGTTATTATAAAATAGGAGAGATAGCGAAAGCTGTTTTAAATTATGAGCGTGCCTTGTTATTGCAACCTGGAAATGGCGATATACGTGCTAATCTTGAAGTGGCACGCGCAAAGACAATAGACAAAGTTGAGCCTGTTCCTGAAGTGTTCTTTGTTTCATGGATCAAATCTCTGACAAATAGCATGAGTGTAGATGCATGGGCCACATGGGGTATTGTATCCTTTATTCTATTGATTATAGCTCTTTACTTTTTTATATTCTCTAAACAGATTGTGTTAAAGAAAGTAGGCTTCATATTAGGAATTGTTTTTCTGATTGTCACCATTTGCTCTAATCTTTTTGCTTCACAACAAAAAGAACATTTAGTCAATCGAAATGAAGCTATAGTAATGAACCCAAGTGTAACAGTTCGAAGTACTCCAAGCGAGAGTGGTACCAGTTTGTTTATTCTGCATGAAGGGAGAAAAGTAAACGTCAAGGACAACTCTATGAAAGAATGGAAAGAAATTCGGTTGGAAGATGGAAAAGTAGGATGGGTACCAGCTTCCGCTATTGAAGTAATATAAAGGTCATTAATAGATTTTATAAATTCAAGAAAAAAAGATAAGCAAATAATTTGTTTTATCTTTTTTTTTGCTTAAGTTTATAGCGTGATAAAAAATTAAATACAATATAGTATTAACCATTAAATTTATGAGACATGAGAACAATAACATTTAATGAACTTCGCAAGATTAAAGATTCATTGCCTAGCGGTAGCATGCATAGAATAGCAGACGAACTTGGTTTGCACGTAGATACAGTGCGAAACTTTTTCGGAGGACACAATTTCAAGGAGGGAAAAAGTGTCGGAATACATCTTGAGCCCGGTCCAGATGGTGGGCTTGTAATGTTGGATGATACGACCGTTCTTGATCGGGCTTTAAAAATCCTAGATGAATTGAATATGAGTATGCAAAAAGAACAGGCTACCGAATCTGTGCAAGTTTAAAATATAACAAACTGAATCCCAATTGAATCAAACAATTGGGATTTCTTATTTGTTTTCACCTTATAAAATGTGCATTTATGGAAGACAAATTAGTAACCCTAGCCATTCTGACATACACCAAAGCGCAGATCTTAAAGAATGTCTTGGAAAATGAAGGTATAGAAACATACATTCACAACGTAAATCAAATACAACCGGTTGTTTCTTCGGGGGTGCGTTTACGCATAAAGGAAAGCGATCTGCCACGTGCTTTGAAAATAACAGAAAGTTCTACATGGCTGTCTGAAAGTATAGTGGGAGAGAAGGAGCCCAAAACAGAAAATAAGTCAAATAAGATTTTAATTCCCGTCGACTTCTCTAATTATTCGATGAAAGCGTGTGAATTTGCATTTAACCTAGCAAAAACAGAAAATGCTGAAGTCATTTTGTTGCACGTCTATTTTACGCCTATATATGCTTCATCATTACCATATGGAGATGTTTTCAATTACCAAATTGGAGATGAAGAATCCGTAAAAACGATTATTCAGAAAGTTCATTCTGACCTCAATGCCTTATCAGAAAAGATAAAAGAAAAAGTCACATCGGGTGATTTTCCCAATATTAAATATAGCTGTATCTTACGTGAAGGTATTCCAGAAGAAGAAATCTTAAGATATGCTAAGGAACAGCGTCCTATGGTTATCATCATGGGGACTCGGGGAAAGAATCAGAAAGATATCGATTTGATTGGCAGTGTAACTGCTGAAGTTATTGATAGAAGCCGCACAGCTGTACTGGCCATTCCCGAAAACACACCATTTAAACAGTTTAGTGAAGTAAAACGGATCGCCTTTATTACCAATTTTGATCAAAGAGATTTAATTGCTTTCGAAGCATTCTTTAATACTTGGAAATCATTCCATTTTTCTGTATCTTTAATACATCTTACTGACTCCAAAGATACCTGGAATGAAATAAAACTAGCAGGCATAAAAGAATATTTTCACAAGCAATATCCAGGGCTTGAAATTCATTATGATGTAGTAATGAACGATAATTTGTTAAAAGGACTTGATCAGTATATCAAAGATAATCAAATAGATATAATCACTTTGACTTCTTACAAAAGGAATATATTTGCTCGGTTATTTAATCCAAGTATTGCTAGAAAAATGATTTTTCATTCTGATACACCATTACTTGTTATTAACAGCTGATCAGATCAAGCAAAAAATGGGCATTTATGATTGGTGAATAATCAATATTATGTTTAATACAAAAAGGAGCAATGTTATTATATTACTCCTTTTTAATTTTTATCAATTGAAGAAAGTTACTCCCCCAAATGTATATTTTGATTATCTCTCCCCAATAGAATTATACGAAAAAAAAGAAGGTTACTATTTCTAGCAACCTTCCCATATTTTTCAGACTTATAATTTTCCTGAAAACGATATTACTTCATCAGTTTATCGATTTCTTCAAATTCAGGTCCCATGTTCAAGTTATAGTAAACTCTATAAAGACCTTGTAACCATAAATCTTGTTGATCAGGTTTCAAAGCTCTAGCTTTTTCATAGAATGGTTTAGCTTCTTCGTAGAATTTCTTAACTACAGCCTGTGCTTCAGCATATTTAGGATCATTGATATCTGTTGTTGCTTTATCAGCATAATCCTGTGCTTTCATCAAATATACCAAGCCTACATTAGAGTATGCTTCTGCATATTCCGGATCAGCAGCAATAGCTTTCTTGTAGTATTCGATTGCATTATCATACTCTTTCATATTATGATAAAGATATGCTTTTACATACAAATACAACTTATTGTTCGGATCATTAGATAACATTCTGTCAGCAAACTCCATAGCTTTTGAAGCTTGATTAGAGCTATTATAATAATCAACCAAGTTAGCGAAGAAATAATCATTTCCTGGGAACTTAAGGATACCCTCTTCCAAAGCCTTAATCCATGCAACAGTATCACCTTTAGCCTTATATGCATCAGCCATCAACTGCATTGCAAATTTACCACCATCTTTATCAGACAAAGCAGCAGGAGCATACTTAATAATTGCATCTTTATCACCTACTCTATCAGCAGCTAATGTTGCGTAATAGGCAATTTGCGGGAGAAGAGTATCGTTTTTAGCCAATTCTTTATCAGCTAACATTGGGTAAGAAGCTGATTCAACATATGTTGCAAAGAATTTCAAGGCTTCTTTATTCTTATCCAAGTTAAAATACTGAATACCACCATTAATCAAATTAGGACGTTCAGCCAACATACTTGAAGCGTTTGCTTTCCGGTATTTGTTTTTAACTTTCCCCTTTTCATTAGGTATTTCCGCTAATTCATCACACTTAGTATAGTACTCATACATTTTCAGAATGCTATTATACACTTTCAATGTATCATACGGCTTTTTCAAAAAAGCATTTTTCATTTGCTCTTCGTTGATACGTCTCTGAATAAATCCAGCAACGTCCCATGTGTCAGCAAGATCCTTCGTTTCAGGATTCTTCATAGCTTCCCCAATAAGCTGTTCAGCCTGCTTAAAATTAGGTTTTACATCATTAGCAATACTCTTTGCTTCTTTTACATTCTTCGTTTGTGCGAATGAGAAGCTAACAGCCATCAATAAAACCATCGAAAATAATACTCTTTTCATGATTGTTGTTTGATTAATTATTAATATTATGTCTATTCCTCGATTTCGTTGTTGCTTTCGTTTTCATTTACGTCTGCTGCATCATCAATATCAGGAGCATCAGCATTCGGATCACTCACAATTGTTCCTTCTGCTTCTTCTGCCGGAATTTCATCTTCAAGACTTTCTGTCATAACCTTACATACCGAACCAATCTGGTCGTTACGTTTTTCTAGATTTATCAGACGGACACCTTGAGTAGCACGGCCCATAATACGAACATCAGCCACTTTCAAACGAATAGTGATACCAGACTTATTGATAATCATCAAGTCATTTTCATCAGTTACTGACTTGATTGTTACCAACTTACCTGTTTTTTCGGTAATATTCATGGTCTTCACACCCTTACCGCCACGGTTCGTCTTACGATAGTCTTCTATTTCAGAACGTTTGCCATATCCTTGTTCGGAAACTACCATCACAGATTCTGTCTTCAAATCTTTGATACAAATCATTCCTACTACTTCATCCTGACCATCATTATCCAATGTAATACCGCGTACACCTGTTGCTGTACGTCCCATTACACGAACTGCTGCTTCATGGAAACGAATTGCACGTCCATTACGATTGGCAATGATGATTTCATTGTTTCCATTCGTCATACGAACTTCAATAACACTGTCATCTTCACGGATAGTTATGGCATTTACACCATTCTGACGAGGACGAGAATACTGTTCTAGTAATGTCTTCTTTATTACCCCTTTCTTAGTACAGAACAATACATAATGGCTATTAATAAACTCAGAATCCTCCAAACTCTTCACACGCAAGTATGCAGTTACATTATCGTCCGAGTCAATATTCAACAAATTCTGAATAGCACGTCCCTTAGAATTCTTCGTTCCCTCAGGTATTTCATATACTTTCAGCCAATAGCACTTGCCTTTTTGTGTAAAGAACATCATCGTATTGTGCATGGTAGCAGGATAGATATGTTCTACAAAGTCTTCATCACGGGTCTCCGTACCTTTCGAACCTACACCACCACGATTTTGTGCACGGAATTCAGTCAACGGAGTACGTTTGATATAACCCATATGAGAAATTGTAATAATCATCTGATCATCTGCATAGAAGTCTTCCGGATTGAACTCTTCTGAAGAATAAACGATTTCAGAACGACGTTCATCTCCATATTTCGTTTTAACTTCCAACAATTCATCTTTCATTACCTGACGGCATACTTCATCATCAGCCAAAATACTTTCCAAATAAGCTATCTGCTTCATTATTTCTTCGTATTCCGCATGAAGCTGATCCTGCATCAGACCTGTCAATTGACGCAAACGCATTTCTACAATTGCGCGAGCCTGAATTTCTGTCAGGTTGAATCGCTCAATCAAGCCTGCTATAGCGTCATTAGGAGTTTTTGCTGCACGAATGATACGAATTACTTCATCAATATTATCCGAAGCGATAATCAAACCTTCAAGAATGTGCGCACGTTCTTTCGCTTTACGAAGATCGAACTGAGTACGACGAATAACAACTTCGTGTCTATGTTCGATGAAATATTTAATTAAATCTCTCAGATTCAACGTTTTTGGACGTCCATGAACCAAAGCAACATTGTTTACGCCAAAAGATGTCTGCAAAGCTGTCATTTTATAGAGTTTGTTCAACACTACACTTGCATTTGCATCACGTTTGATGTCAATAACAATACGCATACCGTCACGGTCAGACTCATCGTTGGCATTTGAGATACCTTCTATTTTCTTATCATTTACAAGATCAGCTATATACTTAATCAGTTCGGCCTTATTTACATTATAAGGAATCTCGGTTATTACGATCTTATCATGTGTCTGTCCGCTTTCGATTTCGGCTTTCGCACGCATAATTACACGTCCTCGTCCAGTCAAATATGCCTCGCGTACACCACTCACACCATATATAAACCCGCCAGTAGGGAAATCTGGTGCTTTGACAAATTCCATCAGTTCCTCTACTGTAATTTCCGGATTATCAATATATGCTTCACATGCTTCAATTACTTCTGAAAGATTATGAGGAGGCATATTTGTAGCCATACCTACAGCGATACCGGATGCTCCGTTCACCAGAAGATTTGGGATACGTGTCGGCATAACTTTAGGTTCTACCAACGTATTATCAAAGTTAGGCTCAAAATCGACGGTTTCCTTATACAGGTCATCCATCATTGCTTCACCCAACTTATTAAGACGAGCTTCTGTATAACGCATAGCAGCAGGGCTATCACCGTCTACAGAACCAAAGTTCCCCTGTCCATCTACCAAAGGATAACGCATTGCCCATTCCTGAGCCATACGCACCATTGCAAAATAAACAGAAGCATCTCCATGAGGATGGTACTTACCGAGTACCTCACCCACGATTCTGGCTGATTTCTTATAAGGTTTGTCTGAAGTATTGCCCAATTCCATCATTCCGTATAAAATTCTACGGTGAACAGGCTTAAATCCATCTCTAACATCCGGAAGGGCACGTGAAACGATGACCGACATGGAGTAGTCAATGTACGATGACTTCATTTCCTCCTCGATGTTAATCTTTATAATTCTGTCTTGTTCAAGCATTTAAAATGATTATTAATTATACATTCTACGGTTTGTGAAAAACCACGCTAAAGTACTACTTTTCCCCGATATACGAAAGTTTTTAGAAAGAAAGTTTTAGCATGACCGGGACGACAATTCATTAAACTTTAAAATTCGAAAATAAAAAGATAAAAACGATAAATATAATATGGAAAGATAGATAACATTGGTAAAAAAGAGCTGGATATTTGTTATACCTTATATATATAATGCAAATACACCGTTTTTATGGCACGCCATTTGTAGATATAAGAAATAAAGCAAATATTGCAATACAAACTTGATTAATGCGTATATTTGCCAGTGAATAACCCTTAGAAGAAAAGGAAAAGTATGAATAATCAATTCTCACAAAGAGTTTCCGACATTATCGTCTATAGTAAGGAAGAAGCGAATCGGTTGAGAAGTAGGTATATAGGCCCTGAGCACCTGCTTCTGGGAATCCTTCGTGACGGTGAAGGAAAAGCTATCGAGATATTGTCTAAACTCAACACCAATCTAGCTGCAATAAAGCAACAGATTGAAGCTCAACTGAAGGCAGAAGCTGATGATATGTTATTGCCTGATGCAGAGGTACCGTTATCTAATGATGCGGCAAAGATATTAAAAATGTGTATTTTAGAAGCTCGTGGAATGAAAAGTAACATCGCTGATACAGAACATGTATTATTGGCTATTTTAAGAGAAAAAAACAATATGGCTGCTTCGGTACTTGAAGCAAACGATATAAATTATGTGAAAGTACTGGAGCAAGCTACATTGCAACCAGATATAAACTCTAGTATGGGTTTTACGGAAGACGATGATGATGACGAAGAAATGTCCTCTCCCCGTTCCGGCAGAGGTGGTTCGGACGAACGCCAACAAGCACAAACCGCTTCTAAGAAGCCGTCTAATGACACACCGGTACTTGACAATTTCGGTACTGACATGACAAAAGCGGCAGAAGAAGGACGCCTGGATCCCGTTGTCGGCAGAGAGAGAGAAATCGAACGTTTAGCGCAGATCTTAAGCCGCCGCAAAAAGAACAATCCGATTTTGATTGGTGAGCCTGGTGTAGGAAAGTCAGCGATTGTTGAAGGTCTTGCATTAAGAATCATTCAGAAAAAGGTTTCGCGGATTCTGTTTGATAAACGAGTGGTTGCTCTTGATATGACTGCTGTTGTAGCAGGAACCAAATATCGTGGACAATTCGAAGAACGTATTCGTTCCATTCTCAATGAATTACAGAAAAATCCGAATGTAATATTATTCATTGATGAAATCCACACGATTGTAGGCGCAGGTTCTGCGGCAGGTTCTATGGATGCTGCCAATATGCTAAAACCGGCATTGGCAAGAGGAGAAATACAATGTATCGGTGCTACCACTCTTGATGAATATCGTAAGAACATTGAGAAAGATGGTGCTTTGGAACGCCGTTTCCAAAAAGTAATAGTAGAACCGACTACCGCTGCCGAAACTTTGCAGATTTTGCGTAATATCAAGGATAAATATGAAGACCACCACAATGTGTATTATACGGATGAAGCATTAGAAGCATGTGTCAAGCTGACAGACCGTTATATCACAGATCGTAATTTCCCTGATAAAGCTATTGACGCTTTAGACGAAGCCGGTTCACGTGTACATCTTACCAATGTCAATGTGCCCAAAGAGATAGAAGAACAAGAAAAACTGATCGAAGAAGCTAAAAGCAAGAAAAACGAAGCTGTGAAATCGCAGAATTTCGAACTTGCAGCCAGCTTCCGTGATAAAGAAAAAGAGCTTTCTGTCCAATTGGATGAGATGAAAAAAGAATGGGAAGCCAATCTGAAGGAAAACAGGCAAACTGTTGATGCAGAAGAAATTGCCAATGTCATCTCAATGATGTCAGGCATTCCGGTACAACGGATGGCACAGGCTGAAGGTATCAAGCTCGCAGGTATGAAAGAAGATTTGCAGGCTAAAGTCATCGCACAAGATACAGCAATAGAAAAACTGGTTAAAGCTATTTTGCGAAGCCGTGTAGGGCTAAAAGATCCTAATAAGCCAATTGGCACATTTATGTTCTTAGGCCCGACAGGAGTTGGTAAAACTCACTTAGCAAAAGAGTTAGCCAAATATATGTTTGGTTCTGCTGATGCACTGATTCGTATAGATATGAGTGAATATATGGAGAAGTTCACTGTTTCACGCTTGGTTGGAGCACCTCCGGGATACGTAGGATATGAAGAAGGTGGTCAGCTGACAGAAAAAGTGCGCCGTAAACCATACTCGATTGTATTGCTTGATGAGATAGAAAAAGCACATCCGGATGTGTTCAACATCTTGCTTCAGGTTATGGATGAGGGGCGTCTGACTGACAGTTATGGCAGAATGGTAGATTTCAAAAATACTGTTATTATCATGACTTCCAATATAGGAACCCGTCAGCTGAAAGAATTTGGACGTGGCGTTGGTTTTGCGACACAAAGCCGCCTGGATGATAAGGAATTCTCGCGAAGCGTAATACAAAAAGCTCTAAACAAATCATTCGCGCCCGAATTCATCAATCGTGTAGATGAGATAATCACGTTTGACCAGCTTTCTCTGGAAGCAATAACAAAGATTATAGACATAGAGCTAAAAGGATTGTATGATAGAATAGAATCTATTGGTTACAAGCTTGTTATTGAAGATAAGGCGAAAGAATTTATCGCCGGCAAAGGATATGACGTACAATATGGCGCCCGTCCTTTGAAGCGAGCAATTCAAACTTATCTGGAGGATGGCTTATCCGAGCTCATCATTTCCTCCTCTTTGAAGGAGGGAGATACTATTCAGGTATCTCTCAATGAAGAAAAAGGTGAATTGGAGATGAAAGTTGTCACTCCGGAATAATATTATTTCCTGAATAAGAAAATAAAATAATATGCCATAATGTCAGACCTTCGGGTCTGGCATTTTTTTTGTCTCTATCTGAACAAACATCAATTAAAATTAATCAATAGATAAACTAAAAAATATACGTATTATGCAAAAAGGTAATATTGGGGTTACAACAGAGAACATTTTCCCTATCATTAAAAAGTTTTTGTACAGTGACCATGAGATTTTTCTGCGCGAGTTAGTATCCAATGCGGTAGACGCCACTCAAAAGCTGAATACGCTTGCTTCTATTGGCGAATTTAAGGGTGAACTGGGTGATTTAACCGTTCACGTTGAATTGGGCAAAGATACCATTACTATTTCTGACCGTGGTATCGGTTTGACTGCAGAGGAAATTGAAAAGTACATCAATCAAATAGCTTTTTCAGGAGCTAACGACTTCCTGGAGAAATACAAGAATGACGCAAATGCCATTATCGGACATTTCGGACTTGGCTTCTACTCTGCTTTTATGGTTGCAAAGAAAGTGGAAATTATCACTAAATCATACAGAGACGGTGCACAAGCCGTAAAATGGACTTGTGATGGCAGCCCTGAATTCACTATTGAAGAAATAGAAAAAGCCGATCGTGGATCAGACATCATCTTATACATTGATGATGACTGCAAAGAATTTCTCGAAGAAGCACGTATTTCCGAGCTTCTGAAGAAATATTGCAGCTTCCTTCCTGTTCCCATTGCATTTGGGAAAAAGAAAGAATGGAAAGACGGCAAACAAGTAGAAACAGCCGAAGATAATATAATCAATGATACCACTCCTTTGTGGACACGTAAACCTAGCGAACTTTCGGATGAAGATTACAAATCATTCTATAGTAAGCTATATCCAATGTCTGATGAACCACTATTCTGGATTCACCTGAATGTTGATTATCCATTCCATCTGACCGGTATCCTCTATTTCCCGAAGGTAAAGAGCAATATTGAATTAAATAAGAATAAGATTCAGTTATATTGCAATCAGGTATATGTTACAGACTCGGTTGAAGGTATTGTGCCGGACTTCCTGACTTTGTTACATGGCGTAATCGATTCTCCGGATATTCCGTTGAACGTTTCCCGTTCGTATTTGCAAAGCGACTCGAACGTGAAGAAGATTTCAACTTATATCACAAAGAAGGTTTCCGACCGTTTACAGTCTATATTCAAGAATGACCGTAAGCAGTTTGAGGAGAAGTGGAATGATTTAAAAATATTTATCAATTACGGAATGCTCACACAAGAGGATTTCTATGATAAAGCGCAAAAATTTGCCCTTTTCACCGATACAAATGACAAGCATTATACATTTGAAGAGTACCAGCCCCTTATTAAAGATAATCAGACAGATAAAGATGGAAACCTAATTTATCTGTATGCAAATAACAAGGATGAGCAATACAGTTATATTGAAGCTGCCACCAACAAAGGATACAATGTTTTGCTCATGGATGGCCAGTTGGATGTAGCTATGGTGAGCATGCTGGAACAAAAACTTGAAAAATCCCGTTTCACTCGTGTAGACAGTGATGTTGTTGACAATCTTATTGTAAAAGAAGATAAGAAAGGTGAAACGTTGGAAGCCAATAAACAGGATGCAATCACAACAGCCTTCAAGAGTCAATTGCCTAAAATGGATAAAGTTGAATTCAATGTCATGACACAGGCATTAGGAGAAAATTCAGCTCCAGTCATGATTACTCAAAGCGAATATATGCGTCGTATGAAAGAAATGGCGAATATTCAGGCCGGAATGAGTTTCTATGGTGAAATGCCTGATATGTTTAATCTAATTCTTAATTCAGACCATAAGTTGATAAAACAGGTATTGAATGAAGAAGAAAGCGCTTGCCAGGCAGAAGTAGCTCCGATACTTTCTGAAATGGACAATGTCAACAAACAACGCAATGAGTTGAAAGACAAGCAAAAGGATAAAAAAGAAGAAGAAATCCCCACATCAGAAAAAGATGAACTAAACAATCTGGATAAGAAGTGGGATGATCTGAAAGGTAAGAAAGAAGCTATCTTTATCGGCTACGCAAGCAATAATAAAGTTATCCGCCAGCTGATCGATTTGGCCTTATTGCAAAACAATATGCTAAGAGGTGAAGCTTTGAATAACTTCGTAAAACGTAGCATAGAATTGATTTAATATCGCCCCTTTAACATTACACATACTTCAAGAAAGAGCATTCAACGTTAAATACACGTTGTAATGCTCTTTTTCAATTTAAAACGATCGGTAAAATATCGATTAATTGAAAAGTATTGTATATATTTGAACACTTAATAGACAAAAAATTCAATTGTTTGATTTGGGTTATGAGAAAGATTTTTTTAGTGTTAATTACTTTATGGCTGATTATTCCGGCTATCCATGCCCAAAAAGTAGGACTTGTATTAAGCGGTGGTGGCGCCAAAGGGATGACACACATCGGTATCATTCGCGCTTTGGAAGAAAACAACATTCCTATTGATTACATTGCAGGCACTTCTATGGGAGCCATTATCGGTTCTTTATATGCCATGGGATACTCTCCTGACGACATGGTAGAACTTCTCAAGTCGGAAGACTTTAAACGATGGTATTCCGGAGAAGTGGAAGAGAAATATGTATATCACTTCAAAAAGAATCTTCCCACTCCCGAATTCTTCAATATTCGTTTTTCATTCAAGGATTCATTGAAAAGTTTGAAACCTCAATTCCTGCCTACCAGTGTTGTCAATCCGATTCAGATGAATCTCGTTTTTGTAGACCTATATGCACGTGCCACAGCCGCTTGTAAGGGAGATTTTGATAAACTTTTTGTTCCTTTCCGTTGCATTGCGTCCGATGTATACAACAAGAAACAATTAGTCATGAAGGAAGGAGATTTAGGAGATGCCGTCAGAGCTTCCATGAGTTTCCCATTCATGTTTAAGCCTATTGAAATAGACAATGTATTAGCCTATGACGGAGGTATTTATAATAACTTCCCTACAGATGTCATGAGAGATGATTTTCATCCGGATGTCATCATAGGAAGCGTCGTGTCAACCAATCCCACTAAACCCAAAGAAAATGATCTCATGAGTCAAATTGAGAATATGGTGATGCAGAAAACCGACTATTCCATTCCGGACTCCATGGGGATTTTAATGACGTTCAAATATGACAATGTTAATCTAATGGATTTTCAACGCATTGACGAATTACACGATATAGGATATAATCGAACCATCAGCATGATGGATTCAATCAAAAGTCGTATTCATCGGCGTGTAAATCTGGACAATATACGTTTAAGAAGAATGGTATACCGGAGTAATTTTCCGGAGCTACGCTTTAAAAATATCATCATCGACGGAGCTAATCCACAACAACAAGTATATATTAAAAGAGAATTTCATAAATCAGATACCAAAGAATTCACTTATGAGGATTTAAAACAAGGTTATTTCCGATTGTTATCTGATAAAATGATTTCCGAAATTATACCGCATGCAATTTATAATCCGGAAGACGACACCTACGATCTACATTTAAAGGTGAAATTAGAAAATAATTTTGCTGTGCGGTTGGGAGGAAATATATCCACTTCCAATTCCAATCAGATCTATCTGGGGCTTAGCTATCAGGATTTAAACTACTATGCCAAAGAGTTTATCCTTGACGGGCAACTCGGAAAAGTATATAATAACGTGCAGTTTATGGCAAAAATTGACTTTGCCACTGCCATTCCTACCTCATACCGTCTTATAGGTTCAATCAGTACTTTCGACTATTTCAAGAAAGACAAACTTTTTTCGCGAAATAACAAACCTGCCTTCAATCAGAAAGACGAACGTTTCTTAAAATTGCAGGTCGGCTTACCTTTCCTTTCGAGCAAGCGAGCAGAGTTTGGGGTCGGAATTGCGAAAATAGAAGATAAATATTTTCAGAAAAGCGTCATTGACTTTGGAAATGACAAATTTGACAAAAGTCGCTATGATTTATTCGGTGGATCAATCAGCTTTAATGGAAGTACCCTAAATTCTAAACAATACCCTACACGTGGATACAGAGAAGCTCTTGTTGCCCAGATCTTCGTTGGAAAAGAGCGATTCTACCCAGGCGAAGGAAGTACCACCAACAACAATAATAAAGACCATCACTCATGGTTGCAATTATCATACATGAAAGAGAAATATCATAATATGAGTGAACATTGGGTTTTAGGATGGTATTTGAAGGCATTATATGCCTCTAAAAACTTCTCCGAAAACTATACGGCCACAATGATGCAGGCTGGAGAGTTTTCGCCCACGCTACACAGCAAATTGACCTACAACGAAGCCTTTCGTGCCAATCAATTTGTGGGAGCCGGTATTCGGCCTATTTACCGTTTAAACCAAATGTTCCATCTTCGGGGAGAATTTTATGGCTTTATGCCCATTTATCCAATCGAAAAAAACTCGTTGAATAAAGCATATTATGGAAAAGCTTTCTCCAAGTTTGAATATTTAGGAGAAATTTCTGTTGTATGTCAATTACCTTTTGGAGACATCTCTGCATATGTAAATCATTATAGCTCACCGAAAAGGGAGTGGAATGTCGGACTAAGTATAGGTTGGCAACTATTCAGTTATCGGTTCATAGAATAATTTTCTACAAAAAAAGTCGTTGAAAAGCTTGCTAGTTCGGGAAAAGTCCGTATCTTTGCACCCGTTAAAACGAAATAATGGTCGCGTAGCTCAACTGAATAGAGTAGCTGACTACGGATCAGCCGGTTACAGGTTTGAATCCTGTCGCGATCACTTTTTCGGAAAACAGAATGGCCGCGTAGCTCAACTGAATAGAGTAGCTGACTACGGATCAGCCGGTTACAGGTTTGAATCCTGTCGCGGTCACTGAAAACTTACAAATTATAGGGTCGCGTAGCTCAACTGAATAGAGTAGCTGACTACGGATCAGCCGGTTACAGGTTTGAATCCTGTCGCGATCACTTAATCCTCTGCATTTTATGTGGAGGATTTTATTTTTTCCCCCATTTCATCGAAGAAATCGGCCTTTTCCAGGCTCAGTCTGAAACCTTGGGGGATTGCGTTAAAATTCTTATTTTTGCATCATGAAAACATCCTCTTCCCAAACGATTGATCCTGTTGCTTCTTTAAGCTTGTTCTTGCCTTCAGGAATCCTTGATTACTTTACCCTAGTCAATCATGTTTCTCAGGATACTTGCTTTATTCTTTATTTAGAGGAGAAAGCCACTATTCCTTCTGAGTACTCAGATCTACATCTTCACTCAAAAGGTTTCCTCCCTGAGATTGAAGTTCAGGACTTCCCTATCCGTGGTAAAGCCGTTTATTTACGTATCAAGCGTCGTCGCTGGGAAGATCCATCCACTGGGCAGACATATAGTCGTGACTGGAGTTTGGTAGCCACCGGTACTCGCATAACCGCTGAGTTCGGTGCTTTTTTAAAAGAATTACTTAGATAATCACGCCGTTAGCTGCCAAAGTGTAGCAGAGCATTACTGTATGGATGGCAAACAGCTTCAAAGCCAATATAAAGATCACCTGAGTGACTTCCAGAATTGGGATCAGAGAGCACATGCCCAAGAGTATATCCTTTATCCAAAGAATATGGGTTATCGCCTATGTATTGACGAAACGGCTTTGAGCAAGGGAGATCTTTATACCATCTTAATAAATAGAGATAAGCGAGGTAGGAAAGGTTCTATGATAGCTGTAATTCAGGGCACTAAAGCCGATGATATCATTGCGGTACTTACAAAGATGCCACAGGAGCTGCGTAATCAAGTCAAAGAAATTACACTGGATATGGCCGGGAGCATGCAAAAGATTGCGAAAACGTGCTTTCCACGTGCCATGCAGGTGATTGATAGGTTTCATGTACAAAAACTTGTATACGAAGCTGTACAAGAGTTGCGTATTACATATAGATGGCAAGTGATAAAAGAGGAGAATAAAGCCATGAAAGCGGCAAAAGAGAAGGGGGAAGTACATAAAGCAGAAGAACTCGAAAACGGAGATACACTCAGGCAATTATTAGCCAGAAGCAGATATTTATTATTTAAATCACCTGATAAATGGACCAAGAGCCAGAAAATCAGGGCAGAATTACTTTTCAAGCAGTTTGAAGATATTAAACACGTATATTACTACTCATTGGAGTTGGGAAAGATCTTTTCCACAAACTATGACAAGGATGTAGCAAGAGCAAAGCTGGCACTATGGTATAATAAGATTGAAGAATATGGATACGATACATTCACAACAGTGGCAAACTCTATTGAGAACCATTATGAAAGGATTTTGAACTTCTTTGTGAACAGGAGTACAAATGCAGCAGCGGAAGCATTTAATGCTAAAATCAAAGCATTTAGGGCATCATTTAGAGGAGTAGTGGATATGAGCTTCTTCCTTTTTAGGCTAGCAAAGGTATATGCATGAAGGGAATTGACTAAACTTAATCCCCCAAGAATTACAACTGAGCCCTTTTCCATTCAGCTATTTTATATCCCGGCTCGATATTAGAAAAGAAACATGTGGTAGGTTATTTTTTATCGAACTGATTTATAAAACAAATATGTTCCATTGAAAAAGAAAGAAAAAGCATAGCTTTCGATAGGCTAAAGCTATGCTTTTCTATGTCTAAAGCGCCGCTTTACAGAACAAAAACAACCTATATCATCTACGCAAGCTTAGAGGATAACGCAAAATATAATCCACCACAACAAACAACAGCTTTTAAGAAGCTCCTTCATCTCTAGATTCCTTATTCATAGGCTATTCAGAAGAAAGATGAAGGAGAGAATAAAAATAAAAAAATTATAGGCTGATTTAAAATAAATATCCCAATGATTGAATTCAATCATTGGGATATTTATTTTAAACACTTCGATATTTATTATGAACTAGTCAAGAGCCCATCTTTTTTTTCAGCATTTAATATTCAATTCATTCAAAACCTTACGTATTGCCTCAAATGTAGTAATACGAGTAGGAACCAGCGGCAAACGAAGCTTATTTTCAATCATCCCCATCGCATTTAACATTGATTTTACGCCTGCCGGATTTCCATCGACAAATAAAAGGTTAAATAATTCCGTAAATCGATGGTGAATAGTCAACGCATTGGCAAAGTCTCCTTGAAGCGCCAAACGTGTCATGCGACTAAATTCACGAGGAAAAGCATTACCAATCACCGAAATCACACCAACAGCACCTAATGTTATGAGAGGAAAGGTAATACCATCATCTCCAGAGATTACATTAAAGTTTTCCGGTTTATTTTTAATAATATCATCCATTTGCGTGATATTGCCGGATGCTTCTTTAATAGCAACTACGTTATTGAAATCACGGGCAATCCGTAACGTAGTTTCAGCAGTCATATTTACTCCCGTACGTCCCGGAACATTATACAATACGATGGGGAGCTCCGTAGCTTCCGCAATCGCTTTATAATGCTGATAAATACCTTCTTGAGAAGGTTTATTATAATATGGCACCACAGACAATATCGCATCAACCCCTGTAAAATTATCGTTTTTCAATGTTTCTACAATAGCGCGAGTATTATTACCACCTACACCCAACAGAATAGGAATTCTTCCGTTGACGCGGTCAATTACCATCTTTTTTATAGTTTTCTTTTCTTCCTCGGTCAGAGTCGGTGTTTCAGCTGTAGTTCCCAGCACACACAAGAAATCCGCATTATTCTGCAATAGATAGTCCACCATACGCATCAACGCGTCATAGTCAACGCTCTCATCCTCTTTGAAAGGAGTAATCAGTGCTACCCCCATTCCTTTCAATTTAGTCTGTATCATGAGTTTTAATTATAATCTCTAATTTATTTAGCCACAAAAGTACGAATATTTTTCTTATCTTACGATATAAGTTTCAGAAATTCGTCTTCGCTTAATATGGTTATTCCAAGTTTTTTTGCTTTTTCGAGCTTTGCAGGTCCCATATTATCTCCAGCCAGTATAAAACTCGTTTTCGCGGAAATGCTTCCAACATTTTTCCCTCCGTTTTTCTCGATAAGTTCCTTATATTCGTCACGCGAGTGATGGATAAACACACCACTAATAACAATAGACTGCCCTGCCAACTTATCAGTGTATCCACTCAAATCTTCCTCTGTGCGATAAAGTTGCAGTCCGGCCTCCTTTAGCCTGTTAACCAACTCACGATTAGACTCATTAGCAAAATAAGCAAGTATACTTTGAGCTATTTTTTCTCCGATTTCATCGATACTTACCAATTTTTCAAGATCTGCCTGCTGTAAATCATCGATATTCTCAAACGACTTCGCAATCTTTTTAGCCACAGTCTCACCAACAAAGCGGATTCCTAAAGCAAATATTACACGCTCGAAAGGAACTGTTTTACTTTGCGCAATTCCCGTTACGATATTCTCTGCCGATTTTTCACCCATACGATCCAAACCTTTGATATCATCAGCTGTAAGTTTATACAAGTCGGCCGTATTTTCAATTAATCCCAAGCGATAGAACATATCCACCGTTTCCGGCCCTAATCCATCAATATTCATAGCCTTTCGACTAATAAAATGCTCTATTTTGCCTTTGATTTGAGGAGGACACGCTGTTTCATTCGGGCAATAATGAGCAGCTTCTCCTTCATACCTGACTAATTTACTGCCACATTCGGGACAATTAACGATGAACCGAACCTTCTCACCAAGCATAAAACTACGTGCATCTTTATCAACCCCTGTAATCTTAGGAATAATTTCACCGCCTTTTTCTACATAAACCATGTCTCCAATATGCAAATCAAGCCCCTCGATAATATCCGCATTATGCAAGGACGCACGTTTTACAACCGTCCCTGAAAGCTGCACAGGATCCAGATTAGCTACTGGTGTAACAGCTCCGGTTCTTCCTACCTGATAAGTCACCTTATTCAAACGGGTCAACGCACGTTCTGCCTGGAATTTATAAGCAATAGCCCATCGAGGAGATTTAGCCGTAAATCCCAAATTCTTCTGCTGCCTCAAACTGTTCACCTTTAAAACAATCCCATCTGTGGCAACCGGCAGATTTTTACGCTCTACATCCCAATAATTGATAAATTCAAAAACCTCCTCTAATGTCTGGCATTTACGCGTCAAATCAGAGATTTTAAAGCCCCATTTTGCCGCTTCCTGAAGATTTTCATAATGTCCGTCACAAGGCAGGTTATCACCCAGCAAATAATACAAATAAGCATCCAGTTTGCGGGAAGCCACAATAGAAGAATTCTGCAACTTCAATGTACCGGAAGCCGCATTTCTCGGATTGGCAAAAAGCGGCTCTTCACGCGCTTCTTTCTCTCGATTCAACTCTTCAAACACTTCCCATGGCATAAGAATTTCTCCACGTATCTCAAAAGAGGCAGGATAATTATCACCATGCAATACAAGCGGAATAGAACGGATCGTTTTCACATTATCCGTCACATCATCCCCCTTTTCTCCATCACCACGGGTGACGGCACGAACTAACTTCCCATTTTCATAAGTCAGCGAAATAGAAGTACCGTCATATTTCATTTCACAACAAATCTCGAAATCCTCATTCAATGCCTTCCGGACACGATCGTAGAAGTCCGTCACTTCCGCTTCCGAATATGTATTTGCCAGTGACAACATAGGATATTTATGAGCCACTTGCGTGAAATTCTTGTTTAAATCGCTACCTACACGCATCGTAGGCGAATTTTCATCTTTATATTCCGGATGTGCCTGTTCCAAATCCTGAAGTTCACGCATCTTGTCGTCAAACTCTTTATCTGAGATTTCAGGAGCATTCAACACATAATAATTATAATTATGCCGGTGAAGTTCGGCACGCAATTCCTCTATTTTTTCCTTTATATCCATATTTCTTCGATTGTTTAAGGCAAAAATACATGTTTATCTTTGAATATTTGTACTTTTGCGAAAAATTAAAAGATTATGCGTATTGATATTATAACAGTTTTACCCGAAATGATTGAAGGTTTCTTCAATTGTTCTATCATGAAACGAGCTCAAGACAAAGGACTTGCAGAAATACATATTCACAATCTGCGTGATTATACTGAAGATAAATATCGTCGTGTCGATGATTATCCCTTTGGAGGGTTTGCCGGAATGGTTATGAAAATAGAACCCATTGAGCGTTGCATCAATGCTCTGAAGGCAGAACGCGACTACGATGAAGTTATTTTCACGACCCCCGACGGAGAACAGTTCAACCAGCCGATGGCCAACAGCCTCTCGTTGGCACAGAATCTCATTATTCTTTGCGGACATTTCAAAGGTATCGATTACCGCATCCGCGAACACCTGATTACTAAAGAAATCAGCATTGGAGATTACGTATTAACAGGAGGAGAATTGGCAGCAGCGGTGATGGCGGACGCCATCGTACGTATCATCCCCGGAGTCATTTCTGATGAACAGTCCGCACTTTCCGATTCTTTCCAGGATAATTTGCTGGCAGCACCTGTATATACACGACCTGCGGATTATAAAGGATGGAAAGTCCCCGATATTCTCTTATCCGGTCATGAAGCAAAAATCAAAGAATGGGAACTGCAACAATCCCTGGAACGTACCAGAAAACTTCGTCCCGACTTATTGGGAGAATAAAATAAAGTGTAAATAAAAACGACGGTGAAGAATATGTAAATCTTCACCGTCGTTTTTATTTTGCCTTCAGTTTATAAAGATCTTGCTGATAGCTAATCGTTAAACACAGACCTATTTTTTCATCCGCTGTTTCCAGCCTGCTTATTCTTCCTTTATTCAAAAGACAAATAGCATTTTTCTCGCAGACTTAGTGCGAATGGTTATTGTATGTTTTCAATTACACCTCAAGCGCACCAATAATTTCCTTTACAGACTTACACCCGTGTCTTTCCAGGTAATTATTTATACCATCTTCCACTTTAATAGTGACAGCAGGATCTATGAAATTTGCCGTACCAATCTGGATAGCCGTTGCACCTGCAAGCATGAATTCGACAGCATCTCTCCAGTCCATAATACCCCCTAAACCAATGACAGGAATATTTACCGCCTTAGCAACTTGCCATACCATACGCAATGCGATAGGTTTTACGGCCGCTCCCGACATTCCTCCTGTTATCGTTGATAAAATAGGGCGTTTACGTTCCGCATCAATCGCCATACCCAGCAATGTATTGATTAATGACACGCTATCTGCACCACTTTCTTCTGCCGCGCGAGCTATTTCGGTGATATCTGTAACGTTTGGGGAGAGTTTTACGATAAGTGTCTTTTTGTAAGCAGAACGCACTGCTTTCACTACTTCTGATGCCCCTTTTGCTGACACACCAAAAGCCATACCTCCTTGCTTCACATTGGGGCAAGAGATGTTTAGTTCTATAGCAGGAATTTTGTCAAGTTCATTAATGATTTCAGCCGTTTTTACATAATCTTCGATCGCAGACCCCGAAACGTTTACAATCATATTCGTTTGAATGTCTTTTATACGAGGATATATATGCTCCACGAAGTAGTCAACACCCTTATTTTGCAGTCCTACAGCGTTTAACATACCAGAAGGAGTCTCTGCCATACGAGGATATGGATTACCTTCACGTTTGTGAAGAGTAGTACCTTTTACAATAATACCGCCTATTCGCGCTATATCAATGAAATCTGAGAACTCTTCACCATATCCAAATGTACCAGATGCTGTCATCACCGGATTCTTCATCTGTAATTCACCTATATTTACACTCAAATCTGCCATAGTAGTTTATTTATATTAAAAACAGGACCTTCTTTACATACACACAAGTGACCTTCTGTCGTATTTTCCACACAGCACAAGCATGCTCCGATACCACAAGCCATTGTATTTTCCAAAGAAACTTCACATTCTATCTGATTACTTTTGGCATATTTTGCCACAGCCACCATCATTGGTTTAGGACCACAAGTGTAAATCTGCTCAAATCGTACCTTATTTAATATAGAATGTTGAGTTACGTATCCTTTTTCGCCATGGCTACCATCTTCCGTAGTAGTATACACCTCTCCATATTTAGCAAACTCTTCCAGCTGCAACAAATCTTTGTCGCTACGGGCACCTAACAAGAACGTAGGTTTGTGGCCTTTTTTAGCCAATTGTTCACCTAAATACAACATGGGAGCTGTTCCGACACCTCCACCAACTAATAAGAGCTTATCAGAAGCCTCTTGAGGCATTGTGTATGCATTTCCCAGCGGAAGCACCACATTAATTGTATCACCAGAATTAGCCTCTGCCAGACGTCTTGTTCCATCACCAACCAGCTGGATCAGAAACCAGACCTCATTTCGCTGTTTATCTACAAAATTAATAGAAATAGGACGACGCAAGAATGTAGTAGGCGAACCGTCCACCCGGATTTCTGCAAACTGCCCAGGTAACATTTCGGGCAGTAATGACTGAGACGTCAATTTTAGCAATACATAGTTTGCATTCAATCTGATATTCTCGGTCACTGTCAGATCTAAAATAAATTTCTTCATGTATGGATATAAAAGTATAAATTCGTATTCCGGGTGCAAAGATACAGGAAATTGCTCAAACCACCGATTTTACTCTTTATTTTTCAGGCCTAAACGTCTCATAGGTATTATCATCAAAAAATATTCTTATTTCCGTGATTTTCCTGGCAGGCTTTTCTATATACCTAATCTCTTGTTTTACAATCTCTTTAGGGGAATTTTCAGCGTTTCTTAATGGCATTTCCTTGCGATTTTCCGGAATAGCCGGCTCTTTGGACGAATTTATGAGATTCTCGTCGAATAAAGAAGGCAGATAATCGCTATTAGAAGAAGGAAAAGATGTCTCTTCTTCAGATACCATCATTTCGCCCTCTCCATAAAGCAACCATTCAAGATTTACATAGTCATACTTTTGATGAACCTTCATTATGACATCTAAACTGGGTTTATTCCGGCCATTTAAAATATGAGAGAGAGTAGATTGTTGTACTCCGATTGTTTTAGCAAAAACTTTAGGAGGAACTTTTTCTCTCTCCATTATCATTCTGATTCTGTCTTTTATTTCCATACTACCTTCTTTTTAGTACAATTGTATGTGTTATGCACCTGATTCACAAAAATACGTATTACATCATTGATAATACAAAGGTAAATATTTAGATTCACAAAAACAAATCACAAATATAAAAATATCAATATTACAAAAGTATACAACATTCTACAATTCGAATATTACGTTTGTAATTCAAATAAAAAGAGTAAACATAAACATATATCATTAATTGAATAATTGGATATAAAACACAGATATATAGACATATAACAAAGTCAATTGCAAACCAAACGCGACTATTCACAAATATACATACTACCCAAACGAGGCTTTTATAGTACAAATTGATAAAATAATATATAATACGCTGGTTAACAAGCGAATAAACAGTAGACTATTATTTGTTAATAGCAATATAACCACATTTGTACATGTAATATTAGTATTGTGATTTCATAAATATACTATTGTGAATGCTTATTATTTATCACATTTGTATCTTATTCACATTAGTACTTTACACATTGGTAACATGCTAAATGTACAAAAGTAAATATCGATAGTTGCAAAAGCAATAAAAGGAAGGAATCAACCCATACTTTACCAATGTATATTACTATTTTTGTCTAATCATCCTTTACAATTTTCTCTAAAAAGCAAATCCTTGCGATATTTCTGTACCAATCTCCAGATATTTATTTTTTTTCGATTCTAGAAGGCTTATTTTTCGCATAAATAAATGATATACAAGAATTTAAGCCCAATAAAGTGAATCTATATTTCTATTAAACTAGAAAAAAATCATGCTGTAACAATCCAATATAGTCTGAACTATCAAAATGACATTAATGGGCAGCTTTAGAAAAAGAGAAAATCTCCATTCTCACTATAAAATGGTAGCATCAAAATCTAAAATGCTTTTTTGATAAAACTCAAGGATCAGTAAACTTTTCTCGTTAAAAAATTCAAGCTTTAGATTTAATGAAAATGTATTTTCTGAAAAGATAGGGCAATATAAAATTAAAAAAACTGTTTGTGTGATTAGCCAAACAGTAACTCTATAAAACGATGAAATAACTAATTTTATTTGTAAAAATAATCACAGAAAATAGTGAGAGGCCTTTTTGAGATAAGTATAATTGCGGGAATATAAAAAAGACATATACTCCCCATTTCTATCTATGGTAAAAGTATATGTCTGATGATATATGTAATTCTTAATTCGAGTTAATGCAAAATTTTAAACACCAGCTCGCGAAGAATATCTCCATCTGTCATAGAACTGTTTTGGACTCCTTTAGATTTTGCATCAGCATATCGTATTTCTCCAACAATTTGCATCGTCTTTACTCCACTATATTTTCTCATTGCCGCCATATAATCCCGAGCCTGCCATGGAGTTCTTAATCCTAGCATGTTTGCAATTCCTTGCTCTGATTTATCCGGCGCATAATAAGTCAACATCAAGTTGGAGTAAAAGCTAAATAATAGAGACAGCGTCATTTGGATTGGATTTGTTTTCGGATTTTCCTCAAAATATTTTATTATTTTGTTCGCTTTCAATATATCCTTTTCCACTAAAGCACTGCGCAATTCAAAGTTATTATAGTCTTTGCTTATGCCGATATTCTTTTCTATCTGTTCAGGAGTAACACGTTTTTGTCCGGCAGGTAAAGTGATAATCAGCTTTTCAAGTTCTCCGGTCAGACGACTTAAATCCGAGCCTACAAAATCAGCAAGCATAGAAGTTGCCTTCGGTTCCATATCAACCCCTTTTCGTTTCATATATGAAGCGATAAAACCGGGAAGTTGCGCATCTTTGATTTTTTTAGACTCAAACAATACACCCGTTTTTTCCACCTCGGCAGCTAACTTCTTTCTACGATCCAAAGTTCCATGCTTATGGCATATCACTAAGATAGTGGAAAGTAAAGGCTTTTGAAGATAATATGACAACTCCTCCATATTACGCACGGCCTGTGCTTCCTTAACGACTACTACTTGATGTTCTGACATCATGGGATAACGCTTTGCGGCATTTATAATCGTTGCCACATCCACGTCAGCACCATACACAACAGTCAGGTTGAATTCTTTTTCCGTTTCACTCAACACATTATCCGTTATGTAATCTGCAATCAAGTCGATATAATACGACTCTTCTCCCATCAGGTAATAGACAGGGCGATACTGCTTTGCTCTCAATTCCTTGAGGATGTCATCACAGGTCAATTCTTGTTTTGCCATATATATTTTTTCAGAAAGACCGGATTACCAGTCGAATTTCAAGTGTTTAACAGTTTTCTTTTCATCAATAATCATACGCAGAGAAGCAATGCCAATTTCAACATGCTCTTCTACATAATTTCTGGTCACCAAATTATCGCTTTTATCCGTTTTCACTCCATCGGGAGTCATTGGCTGATCGGATACCAATAATAATGCACCGGTAGGAATATGATTGGCAAAGCCACAACTAAACAGAGTTGCAGTTTCCATATCGACTGCCATAGCCCGTGTCTTTGTCAGATATTCTTTGAACGCATCATCATGTTCCCAAATACGACGGTTAGTGGTATATACAGTACCGGTCCAATAGTCGCGGCCTTTGTCACGAATGGATGAAGAAACGGCACGCTGCAACATAAATGCAGGCAACGCAGGAACCTCGGGAGGAAAATAATCATTGGAAGTTCCCTCCCCACGGATAGCCGCAATAGGAAGAATCAAGTCACCAAGCTGGTTTTTCTTGTCGATACCACCACATTTTCCGAGGAATAAACATGCTTTGGGGCGAATAGCACCCAGCAAGTCCATGATGATAGCAGCGTTGGGACTTCCCATACCGAAGTTAATCATTGTGATACCTTCGGCAGAAGCAGAAATCATATTTGCGTCCCTTCCTAAAATAGGAACATTAAACTGATTTGCGAAAATCTCGACGTACTTGTTGAAGTTAGTCAACAGAATATACTCTCCAAAATCCTCCAGGTTACGTTTTGTGTAACGCGGCAGCCAATTAGCTACGATTTCTTCTTTTGTTTTCATAATTATCTATTAAATTTGTGCTCCCAATAATGGGAACCATTATTTAACTTACAAAAATAATAAATGTTATCGTTAAACCTACCAGTATTCGACACTAAAATAAACGTACGAAACGGAAAAAATGTAATTTTCGACGTTATTCGTAAACGATATGTCGCCCTTACCCCTGAAGAATGGGTACGGCAACACTTTGTTCACTTTCTTGTTGCACACAAAGGATATCCGACTACCCTTCTTGCCAATGAAGTAATGGTGAAGTTGAACGGTACTACCAAACGATGCGATACAGTACTTTACCGGAGGGATTTATCAGCCCGGATGATTGTAGAATATAAAGCACCACACATTGAAATAACGCAAGCTGTTTTCGATCAGATTACCCGATATAATATGGTACTGAAAGTGGATTACCTGATTGTCAGCAACGGAATGCAACATTATTGCTGCCGTATGGATTATGAACATCAGAGCTATACGTTCCTCCAGGATATTCCAGATTACCATTCTTTATAAAATAATCCGCTGTATTCGCCTTAAAAAACAGCCTTGCCGACAAGAATAAAATAGCGTCACTATCCCCTCAAGATAGTGACGCTATTTGCCTACTATGGTGACGCTATCCCGAACAGATAGCGTCACTATACCAACTACCCTTCCAGACAGTCTTCAAACAGCTTTTTACTTCTGCGTTGCAGCATCTTTCCCGCCACCATCATCTGCTTTCTTTTTACTGAACCGCTCTTGCAATTTCTGCATCAATTCGTAAAAATTAGGAATATAAATAGTAGCCAATAAAGTATTCATAGCCATACCAAACACAACAGCGGCCCCCAATGCTATACGACTTTGCGCACCTGCGCCGGTAGCGAACAACAACGGCATCACTCCTAGTACAAAAGCAAAAGATGTCATCAGGATCGGACGCAAGCGGACATGTCCCGCTTCAAATGCAGCTTCCCGAATCGAATTACCTTCGGCACGGAAATCACGGGCAAATTCCACAATCAAAATACCATTCTTTGCCGAAAGCGCAACAAGCAGAATGATACCGATTTGCGTATAAATACTGACCGGAGTTCCCATAATCAGACAGCCAATCATGGCCCCCAGCAATGCTACCGGCAATCCGATAACGGCTGCCACCGGGCTGGTCCAACTTTCATACTGTGCAGCAAGTACCAGGAAAGCAACAATTAGAGCCATCACGAGTACAATGGTAGTCGTATTTCCTGCCTGTGTTTCCTGATAAGCCACAGAAGTCCATTCATATCCAAACTCATCTCCCAGCTGTTCCTTAAATAATGCTTCCACTTCCTGTATGGCCTGCCCGGTGCTACTTCCCGGAGCAACGTTACAAGTCAGAGAAGCAGTCGAGTACATATTATAACGGTTTATTTGATCCTGTCCTAACTGTTCCTCCACTTCGGTGAAAGAAGAAAAAGGTACCATCTCTCCTGCCGCATTCGGCACACTTAGTTTCAAGACATCATCAATCACGCGCTGTGCCTGATCCCGTGCCTCAATCTTCACCTGATAGATACGGCCGAATTCAACAAAATCATTCACATAAGCCGCTCCCATATAATAGCCCAATGTAGAGAAAACATCATTCAAGGCAATCCCCATAAACTGCACTTTATCACGATCAATATTCAAGAAATACTGCGGAACATTTGCCTGATACTGACTGGACACAGATCCTAAAGCCGGTTTAGAATGATAAGAAGCAAGCAACGCATTGATAGCTTGTTGCATTTCCGTCGGTCCCAGGTTACGCCGGTCTTCCAACTGAAGTTGCAAACCGCCGGAAGCACCCAGTCCCGGAATAGCCGGAGGAACCATCGCAAATACTTCCGCAGCCTGAATAGTCATATACGCTTCACCATTAAAACGGTTGACTACGGCAGCAGCCGTATGCTCCTTCCCTTTCCTTTCATCCCAGTTTTTCAGTACCACAAAATAAGTTGCCGAGTTGCTCTGCTCGCCGCCACCCATTATCGAGAAGCCGGAAATGCCAATATAATTCTTCACTTCCGGATAAGAATCCAGAATTGCATTAACCTTATCTCCCACTGCCTGCGTACGTTCAAGGCTGGCTGCAGGCGGAAGTTGAACAACAGCAATAAAATATCCGTCATCCTCGTCCGGAATGAAAGTAGACGGCCAATGCATAAAGAGCAATACAGCAATAACAGTCAAGGCACCGTAGGAAACAAGAGCCATTCCGGGACGTTGAAGTAACCATTTGACAATCTTGTCATACACTCCTTGTGTCTTGTCATAAGCCTTATTGAAACCTTTGTATATAAAGAAGTTAGAAGGTTTGCTCTTTTCAAGAAACAACGCACAGAGTGCAGGGGTCAATGTCAACGAATTGAAACCGCTCAACACGGTAGAAGCGGCAATAGTCAATGCAAACTGCTTATACAACTGCCCTGAAATTCCACTAATCATCATCGTTGGAATAAACACAGCCAGCAATACAAGCACTACCCCGACAATCGGGCCTGTAATCTCTCCCATCGCTTTCGTCACCGCTTCGCGAGGGGAGTACTGCCCGGTTTCCAGTAACCTCGAAGCATTCTCCACCACCACTATCGCGTCATCCACCACAATGGCAACTGCCAGAATCAGCCCGAACAACGTCAGTGTATTGATAGAGAAACCAAATGCCGCCATCACGGCAAATGTACCAATCAACGATACCGGGATGGTAATACAAGGAATAATCACAGCCCTCCAATTCTGCAAGAACAGGAAAATAACGAGAATCACCAGCAAAGTCGTTTCAAAGAATGTGACCATCACTTCATCAATAGAAGCATGAATCACATCGGTCGTATCCAAAGTGACATTATACGAAACTCCTTTCGGGAAACTTGCCGCCAATTCCTCCATTTTAGCCTTCACTCCTTTGGATACATCCAGCGAATTGGAACCCGGTTGCTGGTAAATAGCAATGGCAGCCGTAGGTTTTCCATTCAATCGTGACACTACGCTATATGACGCAGACCCCAAATCGATGCGTGCAATATCCTTCAGGCGAAGCATCGCTCCGTTCTGTTCGCGACGGATAATAATATCGCCGAACTGTTCTGGAGATTTCAATCGTCCCTGGACATTCAATGTATACTGAAAAGCATTATTATTATCCTGCCCGATAGGTTGACCGATATATCCGGCAGATACTTCCACATTCTGCGACTGGATAGACTGATAAACCTGTTGCGGTGAAATATTCCGTATACGCATAGCCTCCGGATCGAGCCAGATGCGCATCGAATAGTCCCCCGCTCCCATAACATTCACAGCACCCACTCCGGGCACACGTGTCAGCTGGTCTACTAAATTCAGTTTGGCATAATTAGTCAGATACAGGCTATTGTATACAGAATCCTGCGAAGTCATTGTCAGGAACATCACAATGTTTGAAGACTGTTTCTGCACAGTGACTCCTTGCACTACTACCGGTTCCGGCAGTGATGATTGCGCGATACTTACCCTGTTTTGTACCTGCACAGTTGCCATATCGATGTCCGTACCGACAGCGAATGTAATGGTCAGAGAATACGCTCCCGAAGAGGAAGAATTGGAAGACATATAAAGCATACCATCTACACCATTCACCTGCTGTTCGATAGGAATACCCACTGTTTGGGCAACAGTTTCAGCATTTGCCCCGGGATAAACGGCAGAGACCTGCACCGTTGGCGGCGTGATCTCCGGAAATTGCGCCACAGGCAATATATTGAGTGTGACCAGACCGGCTACTACAATAAGCAGGGCAAGGACAGTAGCAAATATCGGTCGGTTGATAAAAAACTTAGAAAACATAATATATAGGTTTAAAAGTAATCTCTCCACAGCCTTCTCCCAAAGAGAAGGAGCAAGAAAGTTACTTTTGTTAATTAATCGGTTTTAAGTACATCACCTTTATTGATTTCATTTGTTAGTCAATCAGTTAGCAAAGAGACTTTACTTTTCTCTCTTGGGAAGAGAATCAGGAAGAGGCTTTATCTTCATTCCGTCTCTGACTTTCATCAAAGCCTCTGTGACATACCGTTCTTGCGGAGAAAGTCCTCCCACTATCTGCCGTAAAGTGCCGTCGACCAACTGTCCTATTTCAATATGCCGGTAATGAACTATATTCGAATCATTTACAACATATAAATATTTACCCAACTGATCGGTCCCGATAGAACCTTCCTTCACCAACACCGCATTTTTAGCTTCTCCATAAGGTAAAGTAATGCTTACATACAACCCACTCTTCAATATCCCTTTCGGATTATCAAAATTGGCACGAACCGTCAGCGTTCCTGTATTCAAATCTACATTGGGTGAAAGATAGTCGAGGGCAGCCGGATAAGTTTCAGTTCCCTCCTTTCCCAGTTGAACCATTATTTTCTGCGGAAGATTGGCAGGTAATTGTTGGTTATCCATAGCCATCGTCAACCATTGATTATCAGCTACATTGAAGTAAGCATACATCTGATTATCCTTATAAATAGTAGCCAATGTAACCGGCTGCAACGAGCCGCCGACATAACTTCCTACATCCACCGTCGCCTTACTGATAGTGCCATCAAACGGCGCACGAACATAACAATATCCCAAGTTTGTACGGGCGGTGCTCAAAGCAGCTTCCGCATTGCTGACAGCTGCAACCCCTTCTGCCACAGACGATTCAGTCTGAAGCACCTGTATCTGACTGACAGCATCACTCTTTACAGCCTCTTTCATACGGCTATAATTATTACGGGCATATTCCAGTTGAGCCTGGGAGGTTTTCAGTTCTGCTTCTGCCTGCTCCACCTTGTCTTTATACAAAGTAGGTTCAATGACAAACAGCAGTTGTCCCTGTTTCACTCGTCCGCCAGGAACATACGAGGTAGACTGCAAGGTTCCGTTCACTCGGGCCACAAGATTCACCGTTTTTTCAGTTGTCAGATAGCCCGGGTAATCTTTCGTCAAAGTAATATCCTCCACTATGGGCTTGGTCACGCTAATTTCCGGAGTGGGCATACCTCCCATCGCTCCTGCACTTTTCTTCTCCTTGCAACCCGTCAATATAGGCAGTGCAAGAAAGATATACATCAGTTTTTTCATATCTGTTAGGTTATATATTTTTTGATTGATTTTTTTATTCTCTCCAACCGCCTCCCAAAGCCTTGTAAAGGGCTATCAGTTGCAAAAGTGAACTCCCTTGTGCCTGTACCAGCTGATTCTCGTAAGATAACAGAGAACGTTGCGCATCGAGTACGTTTTGGAAAGGAGAGAGTCCCTGCTTGTACAGTTCCAGTGAAAGTTTCAATGTCTCAATCCCTTGATTACGCACTTCCCGCAGGGCGACAATCTGTTTGATTGAATTCCGGTAGCCATTCATAGCGTTGTCAGTCTCCTGTACGGCAGTCAAAACCGTCTGGTTAAACTGATTGATCGCTTCATCCAGTTGCGCTTTCGCCAGTCGGGTTGCGTTCACCAACTGTCCTCCGCTGAAAATAGTCCAGCTCAATGACGGAGCGATTTCATAAGTCATACTTTTACTTTTGGTGAGATCCTTCAAATCACGGGCGGCATATCCAAATGATCCTTTCAAGAAAACTTTCGGCAACCAATCCGCTTTTGAGGCTCCCAGCAATGCCGCTTGTGCATTCACGCTCAATTCCGCACCTCGTACATCAGGCCGTCTCAATAACAAATCGACAGGTAGCCCCACTCCGATCGGTTCCATGTAATCGGGCAGTGTTCCGCCGGATTCGAGAACCGGACGAATATCCTGCGGATACATTCCCAATAAAACGGCCAATGTCGTTATATACTGATTGATACCCGCTTCCAGTTGAGGAATGGAGGCTTTCGTATTATACAACACAGACTTAGCCTGTGCCACATCGAGCTTGGCAACAAGTCCGGTATTATAGCGTACCTCGGTGATTTTCAGTACTTCCTCCTGCGAAGCACTGTTTTTCTTCACCACCTCAAGTTCTTGTTGCAATTCCCTTAGATTGATATAGGCCGAGGCTACTTCCGCAGCCAACGAAACCATAACACCTGTGTACTCTTCCTTACTGGCGGCAAAATTCTCTTTCTGTGCTTTTACCCGCTTGCGGATACTGCCAAAGATATCCAACTCCCAACTCATACTCAACGAAGCATCATAATAATGATCCGTTGTTTGAGGCAGCGAACTGGTATTTCCACTTGTTTCCTGACGGGTCCACCCTGCATTCAGTCCGATGGAAGGAAAGAAATTACTACGTTCTATCCAAAGATTGGCACGGGCAGCGGCTATACGGTTGATTGCCATTGCAACGGAATAATTACGATCTACTGCCAGAGCTATCAAAGAGTCCAGTTTGGCGTCTTGGAATGACTTCCACCAATGGTCATCCACCGGAAGTATCTGTTGAAACACTTCCCCGCTCTCTTCCCAATCGTTAGGGAGCGGAGCTTTCAAATAATGGTTTGCAGTCTGTCCAACCGCAGTTACAGTTGAAAGAAACATAAGGAGCGATGTGCCCCACACTCGTATACTCATATCAGTTCAGGTTTTTATGAAATGAAAAGATAACAACTAAAGGGTAAGTTTGTTTACCGGAGTAAAATTGGAGTAAAACTCCCACGCGACGCAATATTATTTTGAAGTATTCGATTTCCCTTTATACGGGCACTTACTAAAACAAAAAAAGCCCCGCATTGCTGCAGGGCTTACTTTATATCTCAAAATAGTAACTTTACTTACTACTTCACTGCTTTCTTTATTCAGCAGTTTTTCTTCTGATAGCTCTTTTGGTAGTAGTTGCCGGAGCTTCTTCCACCTTGTGTTCGATTTGTACACCAGCCAATTCCGGGTCAATCATAATACGTCCGCAGTATTCGCAAACGATTACTTTCTTACGAGAGCGGATATCCAGCTGTCTCTGGGGCGGAATCTTGTTAAAGCAACCACCACATGCGTCACGTTGTACATACACAATACCCAATCCGTTACGAGAGTTCTTGCGGATACGTTTGAAAGACTGCAACAGACGTGGTTCAATCTTAGTTTCCAAGTCTTTAGCTTTGTCTCTCAATTTCTCTTCTTCCTGTTTGGTTTCAGAGATAATTTCATCCAGTTCGCTCTTTTTCTGCTCCAGGTCTTTCATTCTTTCGTTAAGAATCTGATCGTTCTTGGTCACTTCAGCCTCTTTTTCTTCTTTATCAGCAGAATATTCTTTGATTCTCTTTTCGCAAAGTTCGATCTCCAATGTCTGGAATTCGATTTCCTTCGTCAAGAAGTCATATTCACGGTTGTTGCGAACATTGTCTTGTTGTGACTTATATTTTTCTACTGAAGCCTTTGCTGTTTCAATTTCTACTCTCTTGCCGGCAATAGCAGATTTCAGTTCATCCACTTCAGCTTTGATCTTGTCGATACGGGTACTCAAACCGGCAATTTCATCTTCAAGGTCTTGCACTTCCAACGGAAGTTCACCTCTCAATGTCTTGATTTCATCAATCTTAGACAACATCGTTTGCAGTTGGAACAGTGTCTTCAGTTTCTGTTCTACCGTCAACTCATTCGGATCTTTTTTTGCTTCTCTAGCCATTTTACTTATAAATATTTTATGGGATTCGTATTTATTTTACTCAATTGGAGCGCAAAATTAGGAAATAAATCCCGGATTATGGAATAAAAAATTTCTTTTGTATATTGTTCGCTTTCGTAATGACCAATCTCTGCCATCAGAATATCTTCTTCATGGCCGAAATAATCATGATATTTAATTTCACCGGTAATAAAAACATCCGCTCCCGACCGGATTGCCTGTGGAAGCAAAAATGCACCTGCACCGCCGCACAATGCCACTCTCTGTATCTCTCTTCCCTTCAGCTTGTTGTGACGCAAACATCCCACTTCGAATGTCTTTTTGATGCGTTTCAAAAATTCGAGCTCTGTCTCCGATTCATCCAATTCACCGACAATTCCCGATCCCGCCTGCAGCCAGTCGTTCAATAACGGATAAATGTCGAATGCCGGTTCCTCATATGGATGGGCAGCCAATAAAGCCTTGATGGTTTCCGCCTTTTTAAAGGAAGGAAGAATCGTTTCAATCCTCACCTCCTCTTCGTGGTGCAGTTCTCCAATTGTTCCACAGAAAGGATGCGTTCCCTCTTTTGCCCGGAAAGTTCCCTCTCCTTTCAGATTATAACTGCATGAATCATAGTCGCCTATATTTCCGCATCCGGCAGCAAACAGTGCTTCGCGTACCGCGTCAGCTTGTGCGTAAGGGACAAACGTCACCAACTTAACCAAGTTATTCTCTTTCGGCTCAAGCACTTTCAAATTCTTCAATCCGATTTTTTCGGCTATCTTATAATTGACTCCACCTTGTGCATTATCCAGATTGGTATGCGCCGAATAGATCACAATATCATTCTTTATTGCTTTCAATATACAGCGTTCCACATAATCCTTGCCCGTAATGGATTTATACCCTTTAAAAATCAGCGGATGATGAGATATGACGAGATTGTAACCCAACGCGATCGCTTCATCCAACACAGCTTCAGTAACGTCAAGACACAACAAAGCCCCTGTTGCTTCCGCTTCTGTCAATCCGATTTGCAGGCCGGCATTATCAAAGCCGTCTTGCAATGGCAGAGGCGCGAATCGTTCAAGGGCGCTTACTATTTGCTTAATTTTCATTATTTGGTAGAAAATTTGGTTGCAAATATAATAAATAAAAAAGGAATAATCATACTAAACGGTCGTTTTTTAGAGAATTTATCGTTATCCGTTTTCTTGAGACCACCGTAAAAGATATCAAACACCACCCGAAAACTATCAAATAAGACCTAAAAACTATCCGATGATAGAAATTCCCCTAAATTCCGTCGGATTCTCCCCCAGCGGGATCGACAAAATACCTTAAACTTGCAACATCAAAATTTTAACAACGAATACTCACATTTTAAAAACAACACATATGAAAAGTTTAAGCTTCAGAAAAGACTTGGTAGGCGTTCAGGAAGAACTACTACGTTTCGCATACAAACTGACAACAGACCGCGAAGAAGCAAACGATTTGCTGCAGGAAACCTCATTAAAAGCATTAGATAACGAAGAAAAATATACACCTGATACAAATTTCAAAGGATGGATGTATACCATCATGCGCAACATCTTTATCAATAACTATCGTAAGGTAGTTCGTGACCAGACATTTATTGACCATACGGACAATCTCTACCATCTTAATTTACCGCAAGATGCAGGGTTTGAAAGTACGGAAAAAACGTACGACCTGAAAGAGATGCACCGCGTAGTCAATGCTCTTCCGAAAGAATACAGAGTTCCGTTCGCCATGCACGTTTCCGGATTCAAATACCGCGAGATTGCAGAAAAACTGAATCTTCCGTTGGGCACTGTAAAGAGCCGTATCTTCTTCACGCGCCAGAAATTACAGGAAGAACTGAAAGACTTCCGCTAAACCCTAACTATATCTACATCAGTTTCAGATTAAACAATTGATTTCATTTTTCAGTTTTATCAATAGGCAAAAGGCAAAGAGAGTGTATATTCTTTTTGCCTTTTGCCTATTTTCATCGGACAAATATGGATAAAAATCAATGCCGGAATAAAAACTAATTATAAAATTCTGCGTAAAACTTCCGTTATTTATTGAAAATCTGTATTTTTACTTCCACTAAATAATAAATACGATGAAAACAATTCTGACTCTACTGTTGCTGATAGTTGTGACGGCCTCCTGTCAACTCAAAAAGAGTGATAATACGGAAACAGCTGTAGCCGAGTCTACAGAAATTGACAATGCCGAAGATTGCACGGCAGATACGGTCAAAGCTACTGCTATCTTCTGGATTGATAAGGCAGAAACCAAACACTGCAAAGAGTACGGCTTTCGTACCATCAAAGCCCATGTTCTTATTCGTGAAGATGGAAAGGTCGATTTGATGTCATTCGTCAAAAAACAATCCCCGGCTGTAGAGACGTACATACGCCATCATCTTTCCAAATTTAAAGTGTCGGAAAAGATGTTTGAAGGCGGATATGTGCAACCCGGAGAACAATTCGTGCAGCTTCGCTGCTTATGGGGAATGTTGAAAGGCAAGTAATCAATGTGCTCACAACCGGAGCTAAAAACAAAGATAACCCGTTGTCTTAGCGTCTATCTTTCGCTTTTCATCTGTACTTTGTTTTTCAGCGCATACCGTTCGTCTACCACCCTGTCGGTAGGAAAGAAAGTAAAAATAAGCCGCCACTCTCCTTCTTTATAGATAAATTTACGCCCGCTGGCTCCACGAAGAATTACTTTGTGCTTTTCCCGCAGGAACGATTCGATATGTTCCGGCATTTCAGTGCCGGATGCCGAAAACTCCACTGTTATAAAAAAATGCGGAATAGAAGTTTCAGCCACTTTACGGAATATCTGATCGGTAACTGTCATTTTCGGGGTTCTTTCGTTACCTCTAATAATTTCCCATATGCGTCAAAAGATCGGCGTGAAGCCAATGAAATAGTAATCATCAGCGACAGCATAGATGCCGTAAAAGTAATCACCATAATCATCATCTGATACTTGATGGCAACATTCGGACTGCTTCCTCCCAAGATTTGTCCGATCATTGTGCCGGGAAGAGCAACCAATCCCATCACGGAAATGTTCGCAATCAGCGGACTGAAGGATTTAATAATGGCCTGTCGGATAAATGGAGCCTGCGCTTCCTGCCTTGTTGCTCCGTTCCCTAATAAATAACGGTACAACTGTTGCTCACGTTTCAATCCGCTATAATACGTATTCAAAGCTATCACATTGCTCGAAAGCATATTACCCATTAGGATACCGAATATCGGAATAAAGTATTGGGCGCTAAATATATTGTCCAATTGAAGAACAATACCGATAAAGTACAAGCCTACCAGTACAACACTACAAAGAAATCCTACCGTAATAGGGATTAATAAGATACGACGTTTCAACTGGGTACGCACTAGTGCTGTCTGTCCGGCTACGAATATCATAATTATCACCCAAAGGAAGTTAATCCAGGGATTGTTCCATAAAAAGAGATATTTCAGATACATGCCGATAAAGAACAGTTGGATAATCATCCGTACTGTACCAATCAGGGCAGGTTTCAGTAGTCCCGTTTTAAACTTCCAAAGATAAAAGAACGGGATGGCAAGCAGAAGCAAGCCTATAAAAAGATTATAATATGATATATCAATCGTTCCCACAGTGTATTCTTAACAATTCTATCCGATTCGTATTAGAGTTCTCTCCAATCGTTACAATTCTATTAAATAATGACAACCCGAAGCAAAATCCTTATCATGCGATACGGCCAGCACTGCTGTTCCCCTTTCCGCCTGTCGCCGGAAGAAAGACAAGACCCTACCGGTCGAATCGGCATCCAAAGCAGAAGTAGGTTCGTCTATAATAATCAGAGGTTTATTGAGCATAGCGGCTACAGCAAGCATGATGCGTTGACGCTGACCGCCCGACACTTCATTCACTCTCTTGGTATATAATTCATGTTCCAGTCCCAATTCATCAAAACAGGCAAAAAGCCTTTCTTCCGAAAAAGGGACAGAACGGTTCACTTTCAGTCCGAACGGGAGAGCTACCATCTCTTTCACCCATTCAAAAGGCAATGCCAATTCCTGGGGAATCCATGCAATCTGTCTACGGACACTATCGATGGTTGATCTATCAAGCAATGTTTCCCCTACCCGCACAGATCCTTCTTTCAAAGGTACAAACCCCATCACCGCATTCAGCAACGAAGTTTTTCCACAACCGGATTGCCCTACGATACAGGCTGTCTCTCCCCTTTCCAGTTTCATATTAAAACCGGAGAAAAGCACTTCCGTACCAAAAGCAATACAGGCGTTATTAATATGTAGCATAGCGTTTTTAATTCTTTCTCTCCGGCAAAGGTACTATTTTCTTGAAAAACGTTATCTTTGCCTCACTAATTAATTCAAGAAAAGTTATGATACTGAACGAAAGAGATGCCCGTCATGAGCATGTATTACAAGTAGCCCGCCAGATGATGACGGCTGCGCGTACTGCTCCGAAAGGAAAAGGAATCGATATTATCGAAGTGGCCCTAATCACGGATGAAGAGATTAAACAACTATCGGACACTATGATAGCTATGGTAGAAGAACACGGAATGAAATTTTTCCTTCGTGATGCCGACAACATCTTAAGTGCCGAATGTGTTGTATTGATAGGAACACGCGAGCAGACACAAGGCTTAAACTGCGGTCATTGCGGCTTCACCACCTGCGACGGACGTACAGAAGGAGTTCCCTGCGCATTGAACAGCATAGATGTAGGTATCGCCATAGGTTCCGCCTGCGCTACGGCAGCCGATTTGCGTGTAGACACACGTGTGATGTTCTCTGCCGGACTAGCAGCACAGCGCCTGAACTGGCTGAAAGACTGCAAGATGGTAATGGCCATCCCTGTAAGTGCATCTTCTAAGAATCCGTTCTTTGACCGGAAGCCAAAGCAAGAAACGAATTCATAATAATACGTAATGATGCGTAACAGGCACACTGACGACTGACGCAGACAATAAACTGATTTTATAAATAACTAAATAGATAATAGTCTAATGGGAATCATGGTTGGACTTCCCAGCCCAAGTGGCTCGGAGAAAGATTTGCAGTTGAATTTCGGCAAAAACATGACCGTGCAGGTAGAAATGAGAGCCCCTCATTTGCCCGCCGAATGGTATACGCAGAGTGGTATACAGTTGACATGGCCACACGCCGGTACAGACTGGGCATACATGCTGGCAGAAGTGCAAGAGTGTTTTATAAACATAGCCAGGGAAATAGCGAAGCGAGAGTTACTATTGATTGTCACCCCCGAACCGGAAGAAGTGAAAAAACAGATAGCCGCTACCGTCAACATGAACAACGTCCGCTTTCTGGAATGTGCCACCAATGACACATGGGCACGCGACCACGGAGCCATCACCATGATAGACACCGGCACCCCTTCCCTGCTCGACTTTACATTCAACGGCTGGGGACTGAAATTTGCTTCCGAACTGGATAATCAAATCACCAAACAAGCGGTAGAAGCCGGAGCCTTGAAAGACCAGTATATAGACCGCCTTGATTTCGTTCTCGAAGGAGGCTCCATCGAAAGCGACGGAATGGGCACACTGCTCACTACCTCCGAATGTCTGCTTTCTCCCCAGCGGAACGGGCGACTGAACCAGGTAGAGATAGAAGAATACCTGAAATCAACCTTCCACCTGCAAAAGGTTCTTTGGTTAGACCACGGCTATCTTGCCGGCGACGACACTGACAGCCACATCGACACTTTGGCACGTTTCTGTTCTACCGACACCATTGCTTACGTAAAATGCGACGACAAAGAAGACGAACACTACGAAGCATTACTCGCAATGGAGGAACAACTGAAATCATTCCGCACCTTAGCAGGAGAACCCTATCGCCTGTTAGCCTTACCGATGGCGGACAAGATCGAAGAAGACGGCGAACGCCTGCCCGCAACTTACGCCAACTTCCTGATTATGAACGAAGTTATTCTCTACCCGACATACCACCAGCCGGCAAATGACCAAAAAGCAAGAGAAGTGTTACAACAAGCATTTCCAGGCCATCAGATAATCGGAATAGACTGCCGTGCCTTGATTAAGCAACACGGTTCCCTGCATTGTGTCACCATGCAATACCCATTGGGAGTTATAAAATAACAAATGAATCAACTAAGTAATTATTCATCATGAAAAAAATAAAAGTCGGAATCATCCAACAATCCAATACCGCAGATATTCGGGTCAACCTGATGAACCTCGCAAAGAGTATCGAGGCTTGCGCTGCTCACGGTGCGCAACTGATTGTGCTTCAAGAGCTACACAACTCACTTTATTTCTGCCAGACAGAAAACACCAACCTGTTTGATCTGGCTGAACCCATTCCCGGACCATCCACAGGCTTTTATTCCGAGTTGGCAGCCGCCAATAAAGTAGTCCTTGTCACCTCTCTTTTTGAGAAACGTGCCCCCGGACTATATCATAACACCGCTGTTGTGTTCGATCGCGACGGAAGCATTGCGGGTAAATACCGGAAAATGCATATTCCCGATGATCCGGCTTACTACGAAAAATTCTATTTCACTCCCGGAGACATCGGTTTTGAACCCATTCAAACCTCTTTAGGAAAGCTGGGCGTACTGGTATGCTGGGATCAATGGTATCCGGAAGCTGCCCGCCTGATGGCACTGAAAGGTGCGGAACTTTTAATTTATCCTACTGCCATCGGCTGGGAAAGCAGTGACACGGACGACGAAAAAGCCCGCCAACTCAACGCCTGGATTATTTCGCAGCGTGCCCATGCCGTTGCCAATGGTCTTCCTGTCATCTCCGTCAACCGTGTAGGACACGAGCCCGATCCTTCCGGACAGACAAACGGCATCCTATTTTGGGGAAACAGTTTCGTAGCAGGACCGCAAGGAGAATTCCTGGCACAAGCCGGAAACGATCATCCGGAAAACATGGTAGTGGAAATAGATATGGAACGCTCGGAAAACGTCCGCCGCTGGTGGCCTTTCCTCCGTGATCGCCGGATTGACGAATACGAAGGACTTACCAAACGCTTTCTCGATTAAAGTTCAATGCAGAAGTTCCCCAATAAAGTTCACTCCCAAAGACATAAGAGAGGATATTTATAAATATCACAACACCCAAAAGGAGCTGTCTAACGAATTCTAAATATTGAAAATCACCCACGCTACAGATAGTTATAGCGTGGGTGAATTTATTAATGAGGGACTTGTCAAACAGTCCCTATTATATTTATTATGTGAGAAATGTCCCTGATACAGTAAGGAAATAAAAAGGGCACAGAGTCAAAATCTAAATTTAAAACTCTGTGCCCTTTCTATATATTATATTTAATAACTATTTCATTGAAAAGTTATTTTCTTGTTGGCTAGGAAATTAGCTCCTCCATAAATAAACAATCCCAAGAATTGAGCCAGATATTCATTCACGTCCAGTCCTTCTACCAATAAGATAAGAAATAAAAACTGTGCGGTGTAAGCCACGGCAAAAGCAGAACAAAAGAGCAGTATCTGTTTCCAGATACTATTCTTTTTATTTTCTACAGGGAATATCCAGTATTTGCACCAGAGAAAGTTATGGATTTGAGCTATCAGATACGCTGTTATATTAGCCACCATATAGTCGCCGTCAAATGACATTTCTTTCATCATTAACCATACAACCAACGCCATAATCAAAGCGTTCATTGTACCGATGACTATAAAACGGAATATGCGTACAGATTCTTTCACTCGCCCTCTTTCAAATCTACGATCAAATTCAGTTCATCAAGCTGGCTCTGGTCGATTGCAGAGGGTGCGTCCAGCATTACATCACGTCCGGAATTATTTTTCGGGAACGCAATACAGTCGCGTATAGAATCCAATCCTGCAAACAAAGACACCCAACGGTCGAGTCCGTATGCCAAACCACCGTGAGGAGGCGCACCATACTTAAAGGCATTCATCAGGAAGCCAAACTGTGCCTCTGCCTTCTCCGGAGTGAATCCAAGAATCTCGAACATCTTCGCCTGCAATTTCGCATCGTGGATACGGATAGATCCGCCGCCAACTTCCACACCGTTGATTACCATATCGTATGCATCTGCACGTACAGCAGCCGGATCAGTGTCCAACATCGGAATGTCTTCCTCTTTCGGATGAGTAAACGGATGATGCATAGCCATCAGGCGTCCTTCCTCCTCGCTCCATTCGAACATCGGGAAGTCAATCACCCAAAGGCAAACAAACTTATTCTTATCACGCAATCCCAGTTGAGCACCCATTTCCAGACGAAGCTCACAAAGTTGTTTACGTGTTTTCATTACATCGTCGCCAGACAGAATCAGAATCAAATCATCCGGTTTAGCTCCGAATGCTTCTTTCATTTGCTGGAGCACCTCCTGCGTATAGAATTTATCTACACTCGATTTCACCGTTCCGTCGGCTTCCACACGGGCATAAACCATTCCTTTCGCACCAATCTGCGGTTTCTTTACAAATTCGGTCAATGCATCCAGCTGCTTGCGGGTATAAGTCGCAGCACCTTCTGCACAGATACCGCCCACATAAGCCGCATTATCGAATACAGAGAATCCGTGACCTTTCATGACGTCCATCAGTTCCACGAATTTCATGCCGAAACGCAAATCCGGTTTATCGCTACCATAATATTTCATGGCGTCCGCCCAAGACATACGTTGGAATGGTTCATTCAGTTCCACACCACGAAGAGTCTTAAACAAATGTTTAGCCATTCCTTCGAAAGTAGTGATAATATCTTCTTGCTCAACGAAGCTCATTTCACAGTCGATCTGTGTAAATTCCGGCTGACGGTCGGCACGCAAGTCCTCGTCACGGAAACATTTCGCAATCTGGAAATAACGGTCGAAACCGGAAACCATCAACAACTGTTTCAAGGTCTGCGGAGACTGCGGAAGTGCGTAGAACTGTCCCGGATTCATACGTGACGGCACCACGAAGTCGCGTGCGCCTTCAGGAGTAGAACCGATCAAAACGGGCGTTTCCACTTCGATAAAACCCAGACTATCCAGATATTTGCGAACTTCAATTGTCATTTTATGACGCAGTTCCAAATTGGAACGTACAGCGTTACGGCGTAAATCCAGATAACGGTATTTCATGCGGATATCATCCCCCCCATCCGTGTTATCTTCGATAGTGAACGGAGGAGTCATGGCAGTATTTAGTACGTTCAGTTCGGAAACAATGATTTCAATGTCTCCGGTAGGAATGTTTGCATTCTTGCTGAAACGTTCATTAACCGTTCCTGTCACTTGAATGACGAACTCACGTCCCAATTTATTAGCACGTTCACAGAGTTCAGCATTAATTTCTTCATTAAAAACCAACTGGGTAATTCCGTAACGGTCGCGAAGGTCAATGAAAGTCATCCCTCCCATCTTACGGCTGCGCTGTACCCATCCGGACAGCGTGACTTGCTTGTTTACATCAGAGATTCTAAGTTCTCCACATGTGTGCGTTCTAAACATATATTTTTTATTTAAACGATTATCACTCGCGTTTTTATTTTGATCGAACCAAAACTGCGCAAAAGTACGCAATAATTTGTAATTCGGTGTCAGTAATCCGTTATTTTATCAGACTTTCTTTGTCAGCTTTTTCAATATTTTCTTGTTTCTATCTGTTATATTGTCGACGATGGCTTCATTCATCAATTTGATGCCATTCATATATTCCTGCGCTCTTTGGAGCACATTGGCTGCGTCCTTTTCCGATGCTCGTGGCACTACCACGCGCAATCCTCTTTGAATCAGTTGAATATTTACATTGGCATCCGTTTCCATGGGGTCACCATCAAAATGCACGACGCCCGGAGTAGTCCGGCGGATGCACAACTGCTTGCAGCGGAAAGTCTTGATACGGCTATTCTGATCGATTGTTTTATTGAATAATTGAAAGGCCAATGAAGGAACGTCCAATACGGTGAACGGTTCGAGAATGGTCACATCCAGCAAACCATCTGTAAGAGTGGCTTGCGGTGCGATATAAGCATTGTTTCCGTATTGCGACGCGTTTCCGCAGGCAATCAGGAAGGCTTTATATTTGGAGACTCCGTTTTCCGTTTCCAGTTCGTACGTTTCCGGCTCATATTTAAGACTTTCCTGCAAGGTTTTCTCCAGATAAGTCAATAGCCCCCGTTTACCGGCATGCGCAAACTTCAGACTGACAAACGCGTCGAACCCCACTCCGCAAGTGCAGAAAAAATCCGTACCGTTGATCTTACCATAATCTATCACATCCATGCAACCTTCGTTCAGCACTTCCAATGCTCTCTTCGGTTCCATCGGTATATGCAGATGCCTCGCCAGTCCATTGCCCGATCCGCAGGGAATAATTCCCAGCGCGGTATCAGTATGCACCAACGAACGAGCTATTTCATTGATTGTTCCATCCCCACCAATAGCCACTACTATATCTGTTTTCTCTTCGGCAGCTTTGGCAGCTATTTCTACTGCATGACCGGCTCTTTCCGTATACACTACTTCCCAAGAGTATCTCGCCTTGTCTATTTTTTCGTCCAGCAAGTTAAGAATCAATTCTTTACTTTGTGTTCCCGAAATAGGATTGACGACGAATTTTATTTTTTTCATTCTTTCGTTCATGCTATTCTTGTCGATTGTAGACGACAAAAGTAATATAAATATCTTAAATTTTAATCTATTAGAGGTTTCTAATCATACGAGAGCAACTTTTTTCTCTTAAAAAGAACAGATAAAAGCAAATTTTGTTATCTTTGCCCCCTGTTTTTAAACACTTGTTAAGATAAAAGGATGTAAGATCGTCAGCGAACGATCTGAGTATGAGTATAAAAATTATAATTCATGGGATTATTACAAGAGAAGTTAGCTAAGTACGACCTGCCACAAAAGTTTATGGCACAGGGCGTTTACCCATATTTCCGTGAGATAGAAGGAAAGCAGGGTACAGAGGTAGAAATGGGCGGACACGAAGTGTTGATGTTCGGTTCCAATGCATACACTGGCCTTACGGGAGATGAAAGAGTGATTGAAGCTGGTATCAACGCCATGCATAAATATGGTTCCGGTTGCGCAGGCTCGCGCTTCTTGAATGGTACGCTTGACCTGCACGTTCAGTTGGAAAAAGAACTGGCTGCCTTTGTAGGCAAAGATGAAGCGCTCTGCTTCTCAACCGGTTTTACGGTGAATTCCGGAGTTATTCCTGCTTTGACAGACCGCAATGATTATATCATTTGCGATGACCGCGACCACGCATCTATCGTAGATGGCCGTCGTCTCTCCTTCTCTCAACAATTAAAATATAAGCATAACGATATGGCAGATCTGGAAAAGCAACTTCAAAAGTGCAATCCGGATTCAGTGAAACTAATCATAGTGGACGGTGTGTTCTCTATGGAAGGTGACTTGGCAAACTTGCCCGAAATCGTACGCTTGAAACATAAATACAACGCTACCATCATGGTAGACGAAGCTCACGGCTTGGGCGTATTCGGAAAACAAGGACGTGGCGTCTGCGACCATTTCGGTCTGACTCACGAGGTTGATTTGATTATGGGTACTTTCAGCAAGTCACTGGCTTCTATCGGCGGATTTATCGCCGCTGATTCTTCTATCATTAACTGGTTACGTCACAACGCACGTACTTATATTTTCAGTGCATCCAACACTCCGGCTGCTACTGCATCTGCTCTCGAAGCTCTCCACATCATCCAAAATGAACCGGAAAGACTTGAAGCATTGTGGGAAGCTACCAACTATGCATTGAAACGTTTCCGTGAAGCTGGCTTTGAAATCGGTGCAACAGAATCACCTATCATCCCTCTTTACGTACGTGACACGGAAAAAACGTTTATGGTTACCAAATTAGCTTTTGATGAAGGTGTATTCATCAATCCGGTTATTCCTCCGGCATGTGCACCGCAAGATACTTTGGTACGTGTGGCATTAATGGCTACTCATACAAAAGATCAAATAGACCGTGCTGTAGAAAAGCTAGTTAAGGCATTTAAAGCATTGGATCTTTTATAATCTACGAAAAATATATCACTCATTATTGGGTGAATAAAATGAAGTCTGACACAAATCAATGTGCCAGACTTTTATTTTATCTTATTCACTCTTGAGTACTTCTGCTGGATTTTGCTGGGCGGCTTTCCACACGCGCCAGATGATGCTTAAGAAAATGACAAGGCCCATTCCTATAAATATAACTGCATATAACCACCATTCCATCGGTGTTTGCTTTATATAATTTTCAAGCCAATGCTTCATCATAGCATATCCTAGCGGAAAAGCAAAGAACGATGAAAGTACAAGTAAAAATAAATATTCTTTAAAGAATAGATTCAAGATTATTCCTATATTGGCTCCATTTACCTTGCGTATAGCTATTTCTTTACGACGTTGCTGACAGGATAAAGTCACTAACGAGAATATACCAAATACCGCAATTAATATACAAATAGCAGAAACCACACTCAACAGTTTGCACAATGTTCTCTCTGATTTCATGTAAGCGTCGTAAACTTCTTCAATATTAGACAACATCAATTCTGCATTTGGATTAACTTTATTCACTTCCGCTTTTATCTTTTCAGAAACAATATTCCAAGTTCCCTCTTTCACTTTGAATATAATACCTCCTCTGTCTCTACTATCTGGTAAATGAAACATAGCAGGAGCTACCGGATGTATTGGAGCATTATATGAAATATTTTTAATAACACCTTTCACTATACATTGCTTTCCTAATTTTCCCATTTTCTTTCCAATCGGTTGTGTCCATCCGAAAGCTTTCATAGCAGCTTCATTTATAACAACCATATCTTTTCCATCCTTTTCATCCAGCATACTTCCATTCAACACCTCTACTCCAAAGAAATCGGCATAGTCCTGATTAATCGTTTCATCTTCCAATTCAATATATTGTTCACTATCAGCGACCTTTCCATCCCATTCCTTTACCCTATATATTGAATAAAACATCTTAGGAATAGGTGTATGAAAACCATTCAAACATTCTGATACCTCTGGTATCTGACTTACAATTTCTTTGAAAGGGATATTTTCAGAGCAATAAACAACTGCTCCTACATTATGCCGTTCTATTCCAAGTTCTCTAGTATTTAGTAAAAAATGAAGTTGCATCATCATTACCAGAGTACAAAAAACAAAGCCTATACCGATAAACAGCTGAAATAAAATGCTACTCTTATAAAACCAGCCGGAGAGATGAAGATTGGATTTCTTGTTTATATTACTAAGTAGAGTTCGCCTGCTGATGTATCGTATAAGCAGAGATGCAAAACCAACTGTCACGGCAATCAATGATAGTATATAAACAAATACTTCAATATAAAAAAATGAAGTACCCTCATCAATTTGTGACAAACGTTTAAAAGTGGGTAGGATAAGCTCTATCAATACCAACCCTATTCCTGAAGATAAAATTAGTAATAAGACAAGTTCTGTAAGAAGTAAAGTGAGTAACCCACCATTTGATGAACCATTGACTTTCCTCAACGCTAACTCACGTTTACGCATCCGGATACGAGTTATCAACATTGTTAAATAATTACATATTCCACAAATTATAACCAAACCGCTAATACATACAAAAAGACAAATATGATTCAACTTCACATTCACATCTTCCCTCGGATGACTACTCCGCAATGTGGATAATGGAGCAATAAGCGTAGAATTTGGATATTTATGGCCATCTTGTTGTACTTCATATTCTGACAACCTCTGTTTCAATGCTTCTATATCACAGTTGGGATAAATACGAAAAAGCGTTTGGCATCGTTGGTTCCCCCAATTGGGGTTTGTATCATGAAATGGCAATAATATATCAAATGAAAACAAAGAGTGTCCTTCCCATGACTTTACAACTGCAACGATTATTTTTTCTTCGTTACTTTCCTCTAAAATCAAGTGTTTACCTATCGGAGATTCTTTCCCAAATATTCGCTTTGCCGTATTTTCTGTTATAGCAATTTCATCCTTTTTTAGCTGTAGATGGTTATCTCCATCCAATACTTTAATATTGAACATTGAAATGAAATTTGAATCTACCTCTATACGTCGTACCACAAACTCAACATCCTCATTCTTAATCTTTTTTTCATTCCAGTCATAAAAGATACGACATACTTTCTCTATCTCCGGACAATTCTTTGCCAAATAATCAGCTAGAAAACTAGATGAATTATAGGTAAATCCGTCTCCATAAAGACGAAAGCTACTGCCTGCCAGATAAATGCGATCGGCTCCCTCATGAAAATTATCATACGTCATTTCATAACGTATCCATAATACCGACAGCGCAAAACAGGTAAAGCCGACTGCTAATCCGATAATACTAACAAGACTTTGTGTTTTATACTTTATCAGATTACGAAAGGCTACTTTCAGATAGTGTTTTATCATGATATTGTTATTTTATTATTCATTTTTGATAACTTCCGCAGGATTCTGTCGGGCGGCTTTCCATATGCGCCAGATGATGCAGAGTAAAATAATAACTGCCACTACAACGAAAATCCCTACATATACCCAACCGTTAATCGCAGTTTGTCTCACATACGTTTCAAGCCACTGCCTCATAACCACATATCCCATTGGGAAGGCTATAACAGCAGCAATAACTAGCAACAGCAGGTATTCACGGAAGAACATCTGCAAAATATGACGAATTTGCGCCCCGTTTACTTTACGTATGGCAATCTCCTTTTGACGTTGCTCACACGATAGAGTGACCAATGAAAAGATTCCGAATACGGAAATGAGTACACAGACCAATGACACGAAGCTCAATAGCTTCATCAGTGCATCTTCGGAACGAAGATATTTACCATATTCCTCCTCCTCGCTAAACAACCGTAAGTAAGCATTGGGAAATTCTTCTTTGTGGAGTTTTTCTATAACTTCACGACATTCGTTCCAAGTCCCCTCTTTGAATTTAAAAAGGATACCGGCACGATTCAGGAGATATTCTTGTGCTTCGGGGCGTTGAAAGGCAATAAGTCCCGGCTTGCTTGTCGGAGAACGATAACTAAAGTTTTTCACCACTCCGACAACTTTGTATGTAATGTCCTGACGACTGTTGGTGTTATTGCCGAAAGTCTTTCCTAGAGCATGTTTCCATCCGAATTTCAGGCACGTACTTTCATCAACCACAACTTCATTCTGCTGGTTCTTTTCAGATATAAATTCACCTTCCAGTAATTTCAAATCATAAAACTTAAAGAATTCCTCCTTTGCCGGCATTATGCCAACAAGTAGTGTTTTTTCTGTCACCTTGGGCAGCCCATCCCAATTTGTTATTTCTGCATACATCATCGGACCGGTTGGAATAATTGGAAAGTACGCAGGAGGTAAAGTTTCTGTTACCATAGGGAGAGCTTTTATTTTCTCTGTCCATTGATGAATGTCTCCATTCCACAATGCCACATTAGCTACATTATGACGCTCCATACCTAAATCCGTATTTTTCAGGAAATGTAGTTGTTTCATGATGACAACCGTGCAGAAGATAAAGCTAAGGCTAACCATCAACTGTACGATAATACCTATTCTGCGGAATAAGTACGGACGGGCAGTAGCAACATTTCCTTTGATCGTTTCCTGCAATGTTCGACGACGAAAATAGGACAATGGCATCAGTGTAAACAGAAACGACAGGATAATTACTGCCAGAAGATATACCAAGATTTCTCCATAATATGAGCTGGGCTCTATCTGCGTAAAGTTCAGGAACCGGGACATACTCATCTCCACCAGCAGCAATCCGCTGAACAGAGCAATACATAAAAGCAGCAATAACTCAATGGCAAACTGTACAGACAAGGCTTTATTGCTTGCCCCATTCACCTTACGAAGTGCCATTTCACGGTTGCGCATACAAAGGCGACTGATAAAAAGCGTCAAATAATTGAATAACGAACAAATAATCACCAGTCCGCCTGCCAAAGAGAAATAGAATATATAACTGAAAGAGATAACAACATCTGCTTTATCTACATAATCCGAATAGCGCAAAGCTGACATCCGGGTAATCAACAGATCGGAAAGTTCGCTCTCTTTCTCAATATCGTTGATGCGAACGGTGCTCATTTTTGTTCGGAATGCGTCTATATCTGTTCTTTCGCGTACACGAATAAATAGCTGCTCATTCGAACTTCCCCACCGAGGAGAATGTCTTGCCGGAGCCAGTATATTATATGGAATATTGGAATGGTTCGACCATCCACTCACGATTGCTCCTATTTTACATACGCGTCTGCCTACTTCCACTTCTTTCCCCAATGCATCCTCTTCTTTGCTGAAGAGCCGCTTTGCAAATTCTTTGGTGATAGCCACTTCCTGACCATCGCTTTTCAGGAAGTTGACAGTACCTTTCAATAATTGTATATCAAAAAAGTTCATGAAAACAGAATCTGCATCAATCATTCCGACCTCCTGTTCTGTTTCCTCCAAACGGAATTTTACATGATGCGGGGTGAAAGCGGTTACAGCTTCTATCTCCGGCATTTTGTCTTGCAAATATTCCATTAAAGGATATGGAGTAAAATTACTTGTACCGGGCTCATTGGCGTAATGCGCACGTACCATATAAATGCGGTCGGATCCTTTATGGAAGTTATCATAAGTCATTTCATAACGTATCCATAAAGCAGATAGTGCGAAACAAGTGAAGCCGACTGCCAATCCGATGATGCTGACAAAGCTTTGCATCTTGTATTTCATCAGATTGCGAAAGGCTACTTTCAGATAGTGTTTTATCATGATATATTCTTTATCGACAACTTATGTTTACATACTAACTTCAGTCACCACCTGTCCGTCAAACAGGTTTATAATGCGGTCGGCATAACCGGCATCATGTTGTGAGTGGGTCACCATGACGATGGTGGTTCCCTCATTATTCAGTTCGCTCAACAGTCCCATCACTTCTTTACCGTTTTTGGAGTCCAGATTACCGGTCGGTTCATCAGCCAGAATCAGTTTAGGGTTTGCCACAACGGCACGGGCAATAGCGACGCGTTGCTGCTGACCACCGGAGAGTTGTTGCGGAAAATGCTTGCTACGATGGGTGATAGCCATTCTCCCCATAGCTGCCTCTACCCTCTTTTTCCGTTCGGAAGCAGAAATTCCCATATAAAGCAAAGGCAGTTCTATGTTTTCGTATACATTCAACTCGTCTATCAGATTAAAGCTCTGAAACACAAACCCTATCACACCTTTGCGAAGACTGGTACGTTGCGATTCGGTATACCGAGAGACTTCCGTTCCATTCAGGTAATACTCCCCTCCTGTCGGGTTATCGAGCAGCCCCAAAATGTTGAGCAATGTTGACTTACCACAGCCGGAGGGCCCCATGATGGCTACAAATTCGCCTTGTTTCACTTCGATACTGACGTTATTCAACGCCCAAGTTTCTACTTCTTCCGTTTTGAAAATCTTCTGTAAGTTAATGGTCTTAATCATAACTGTATTGTTTTAGAATTATATTTTTATTCGTTTTTGATTACTTCTGCGGGATTGATACGCGCAATCTTCAGTATTTTAAAAATAATGGTGATTACTGTTAATAAGGTTACTCCTCCAAATATGCTTCCCCAGTATAATATTCCATTATTAAAAAATAAATATCTTAAATTCATTCAGTTTTCATAATTTTAGCAGGATCAATATATGCGATCTTGTTTATTTGCCAGAATAGAGTCCCTAAAGAAATACCACCAACCAATAGCAAAGCTATGAAAAAGATTCCTATACTTATAGGGGCTTTCACTACAAAATCCTTTGTGTATTCATATATCAGATACCAGGATAATGGAAGAGCTACTGCAAAAGCCCCGCTTAATATGATAAGATATTTACGTCCTAATAAAAGATATAAATCTTTCAGTGATGCTCCATTCACTTTGCGAATTGCAACCTCACGGGAACGCTGCCTAATATCAAATAATGAAATACCAAACAAGCCAAGACAAACTATTACAATAGCTATGCAAGCAAAAAGAGCATAAACAGAAGCTATCTGGCGATCGTTTTTATAAAGTTCAGCTACATCGTCCTTCAACAAAGAATATTTAAAATCCTCTGTACCATACACTTTTTTCTGAATACTTTTCAAATAGTCAATAACTGCCTGTTCTTTGCCGGAGTGGCAATATATCTGATATAAATCACCGTCTAAATAACTGCCAACCATAAAGACCATCGGATGAATACCCGTACTAATATGTCCGTCATAGTAATCGTCTATTACAGCAACAATAGGTTGAGCCGGAAAATCCGGAACATTTCTTTTCATCCTTTCATCAACCAACATAGCTCCCTCACATTGCGTATATCCCAAGGCTTTCAATGCAGCACGATTCACAACAGCAACTCTATTTCTCGAGTCTTCATCCATTTCCGGCAGACTTCCCTCCACAAACGCAAGATTGAAAACTTTAAAGAATTCAGGAGTAACGTAAGACTGCAACAATGCAACTGTTTCCCCTTTTACATTTTGAAAGTTTGTTGAATAATAGGCTCCCAGAATAGATGAATGTCCCGTCGTCCAATATTGGATATCCGGACAACTCTTCATTAGTTGATCTATTTCAGTTATCCTCTTCTGCCGTTGTTTGATTGTCTCCATAGTATAAGCCGAAAAATCCCGTGATTCGTATATCATGTTTGCCTGAATAACAGACTCTACACGGAAACCTGGATCAGTGTGCAACATAAAATTCAGCTGCTTGCCGAAATAGATTGATAATACCACCAACAGGAAAGTAATCATATATTGCAGAAAAAGAAATACCATACGCGAACGGACCGAACGATTATCTGTACCTACTTTCTGGATCGAAATGGCCAACAAAGAACGCTGGCACTGCACAAACGCATAAATAGATACTAACAGAGGCAAAAACAATAGAATAGAAAACGATAATATCCCATCAAATGCAGTATACATCAGCTGGCTGCCAAACATAGATGATATAGAAATATTTGTCACCTCTACAATGAGCCAGGCTACTATCATGGAGGCAGCAATCAATAAAAAGTTTTCTATGAATATCTGCTTAAACAACGCTTTTCTGTCAGCTCCAAAAACTTTCCGCAAGCTATACACCTTCCCTCGTTTCATCATCAATACCAAATAAAGATTAATGAAATTCATCACACCTGCAAGTAATACCAACAAGCAAATTCCTCCTAAAATAAATAGTTGAGAACGATTTCCGCTAACTAGCATGTCTGGTCCGGATCGACCAATTAACGCCTGATCCCAATACATATCACTTACAGGAATAAGAGAGAAAGTATATTTCCGACTATCTCCACTACGAGAATCCTGATTGATAAACCGGGGATAACTCCCAGCCTTATTGGCTTTCATTACTTCCGTCTCTGAAGTAAAACGAATAAAATCCAAAGGCATACGCTCCCATAATGATGATAGTTTTGAAGAAAGAACCAAGTCAAAATTAAACATCCGCTTATTAACTGGTTCCTCTAATATGCCTGTCACTCTAATCTCCTTTCCATTCGAATAGGTCAAAATCTTGCCGATAGGATTTTGTTTGCCGAAAAGTTTTTCAGCAAAACTTTCCATTAACAAAACTGATGCCGGATCTTCCAGGGATGCTGAACCTTGTAACACATGGTAAGGGAAAAGTTCAAAATAAGCACTATCTGCCGCCATAGCATGAACAGGGATACGATTTGATTGATAGGTCAAATAATCATTTTCGAGCAACACGATACGCGAACGTGTCACCATGCCACTATTATCAATATAAACACTATCCCGATCCCCTATTTCAGCAACACTTAATACGCGATTTCCTTCAAACGTTGTCTGTACACCATACACTCGATTACGATCTATGCAATGTATGTCTACCGTAAGCTCACGATGGATATAACGAAGCAGGATAATACAGCAAGCTAAACTAAAGGCCAGCCCGAGCAAATTAATAATAGTATATGATTTTGTACGCAACAAAAAGCGTATCGCATAGTTCAATGTTTTCATGCTTTATCTATTTATTATTTTTCATTTATTTCAAAATCAACTCTTCTGCATCCCCAAAGGTATCATATCCGGTTGTAATTACCCAATCTCCCGGCTGTAAACCTTCTACTATTTCATATTGCTGCGGATTTTGGCGACCAATACTCAATGGCACACGGACTGCTTTTGTCTTTGATGTATTTACTTTGTAAATCCATTGTCCGCCTGTAGACTGGTAGAAGTTGCCTCGCGGAATAATGAGTGCTTGCTCCGGCTGTCCCAATTCAATCTGCACACGGAAGCTCTTGCCAACTCGTACATTATCGGGCATATCTCCTGTAAAGACAAGATCGACATCAAACATACGGTCTTTCACTTCGGGAACCACTTTTGTTATTTTCAGCGGATATTTGTTTCCCTGATAATTCACTGTAGCCGGTAATCCGGTGGTGATCCTGTCAATGTAATATTCACTAAGTGAAGTGTGGATTTTGTATTGGTCTAATACTTTTATTTCAGCAATACTTTCACCAGAGGAAACCTGTTGCCCCGGAGTGACCTTTACAAAACTAAGCTGGCCTTTCAAGGGAGCTGTAATCACCAAACTATTCAACCGTTCGCAAGTACGTTCATACTTCTTCCGTTCCCGCTCCCGGTCGTTACGGATCAGTTCCTTGCGTATCATCGTAACGGCAGAATCATGCCGCAGACTCTCTTGCTGCAGGGCTGCATTTTTCAGTTTGTAGCCGTATTCATCTTCTGCTACCTGCAATTGAGCCTTACTCTTCACGCCCATCTGGAATTCTTCGCGGTCGAGAGCGATGCTTTTTTTCAGGCGTTCCAATTCGTAGTTGTTGGTAAGGGCTTGCTGTTTCAGGTTCAGACTTTTTTGTTCCATTTCAATCTCCTGCTCCTGATAGGTAATCATTTGCTTTTCCCACTCGTCGCGCTGGTCTTCAATACTACGAAGCAAATCGGGATTGGAAAGAACAAGAATAGTGTCTCCCTGTTGAAGCAAACTTCCCTCTTCACCGACAATTCTTTCCACACTTCCTGCTTCACGGGTATTGATCTTGATGGTTAGTATAGGCTGAATGAGCCCTTCCACGTCCACATATTCCATAAAATTAGACACTTTCACTTCTGCAGTCTGTATATCTTCGGCATCTATCCGCAGTTTTCTGGGACCTAAAGACAAAGTAATCACATAAATCAGGAAGGCGACAAATAATATCCCTCCTATCAGATAGTATCTGTAACGAATGTACCACGGTTTCTTTTCTAATTTTATATCCATGAAATTATCTGGTGTTTTACAAGTTTCTACTAGCTATGGTTCAATTTCTATTCTTTACTGACTTTTCGTTGTTCTCTATTCAATCAGAAGATGATAGTCTTCTGTCAGCATCGTATTTCGCTCAAAATCATATAGTGTCATGCTACGGAGTGTATAATATAAACTCCAATAATTATATAAAGCCGAAATATAGTTACGGCGAGCACTGTCTTTCTCTGAAATGGAGGCATTCAAATCAAGAATAGTAGATTTACCTAATAGGTAGAGTTTGCGTGCCACTTCGCTTCTTCGTTGGGCTGTTTCATCTGTACGGGCAGCGATGCGGACACGTTGCGTTTGCAGATTGAATTGTTTGACGAGTTTACGGACGTTTAGTTCAAAGTCTGTCCGGCTCTGTTCTACTTGTGTGTACACCAAATCACGATTGGAACGGGCTACTCGTACCTGTCCTTTTCCACGCCCCCAGTCCAGGATAGGAAGAGAAATGCCGATGCTCACGTATTGCTGGTCCAACAAATTTCGATAAGCTTCGGGCAGTTTGTCAGCAGTCTGCGTCAATCCGAAACGGAGATAGATATCTGCTTTCAGGCCAGCATTGGCACGGGCTTTCGCAACTGCACTCTCACTTTCCAGTTTGCGTCTTTCCATTGTCTGTATGTCCGGACTGTTTTCGTAAGCTAAAACCAGTGCTTCATTCAGGTTCACACTGAAATCCGGAACTTGGGGACTGACAAGAACACGCAGCTCCCGGTCTTCGTGAATACCGAGATAGGAACGGAGTTCCTGCATACAATTATCCATTTCAATACGGGCATTCATGCGATTCGTCTCTTCCGTCAGACGGTTGAGTTCCAGTTGTAGCATTTCATTTTCTGTGATGGTACCTATATTATAGCGGCCTTGTGCATAGCGGTAAAGTGTATCGGCATTGGCATAATTAAAGGAAGCAATATCGTAATCGCTTTGGGCAGTGGCCAAGGCAAAGAATTTATGAATCGCATTGGCTGATACGAGTTCGAGTGTCTCTACGTAGCTTTTCTTTGCCTCCTGATAGCGTACAGGTTCTATCCGTCTATCCCATTTCAGGCTATTGTAGCCAAAAAGAGACTGGCGATAACCTATCATAATAGGGGAAGTCTGCCATGAGTATTTATGTTCGCTGAATAAATCCATACGTTGAGCAGAGGTTTCAAGAAAGAAAGAACCACCAGTCCAGGATAAATTCTGTGAAAGATTCAGGGTTAAATCCGTATTCAATAAATTCTGTTCGACAAACTTTACCGAACCGTCTCCCATCGTTATCTTATTAATGGCACGGTTCAGATTCGGATCGGATGTCAAACTTAAAGACGGTAGATAATTGGCACGATAATATTTATTGTTCCAATATGCAGAACGGAAACTGTGACGTGCCGTTTGTGCATCGGGGGATTCCATACGGGCCATTTCTATGACTTGCTTCAATGATAACTCTGTAATTTGATTTTGAGCAATCAATAATTCTGTCGACAATAGTCCGAGATATATGAAGATTAATTTCAGATTCATTCGTTGTCTTTATTTGTTATTCATCATTCAAAAGATGTGCCATTTGCATAAATTACTATTATTCAACAATTTATCAGTATTTCTTCAGTTGATTGTGTGTGCATATACGCACAAAATTAGTGCGCAATCGCACACACAACACATGAGATTTATCTATATCTTTGCTCCCGGAATCTAATAGATTATAAGATATGGAAGAAGTGAACAAATTAGGAAAGATACTTATAGTAGATGATAACGAGGACGTGCTCTTTGCTCTCAACCTGTTACTAGAACCTTATACGGAAAAAATAAAAGTAGCTACTACCCCTGACCGTATCGAGTATTTCATGACCACCTTTCATCCCGATCTTATCTTATTAGACATGAATTTCAGCCGGGATGCCATCAGCGGACAAGAGGGATTTGAAAGTCTAAAGCAGATATTGCAGATTGACCCACAGGCTATTGTTATTTTCATGACTGCCTATGCAGATACAGACAAAGCTGTTCGGGCCATCAAAGCTGGTGCTACTGATTTTATTCCCAAGCCTTGGGAAAAGGATAAATTGCTGGCTACGCTTACTTCAGGAATGCGATTGCGTCAGTCACAACAGGAAGTCAGCATTTTGAAAGAGCAAGTGGAAGTTCTTAGTGGTCAGAATACTTCGGAAAATGATATTATTGGAGAATCATCGGTTATGCAGGAAGTGTTTACCACGATAAATAAACTAAGTAATACAGATGCCAATATACTAATTCTCGGAGAAAACGGTACAGGCAAGGACGTGATTGCCCGACTAATATATCGTTGTTCTCCACGATACGGCAAACCTTTTGTCACGATCGACCTGGGAAGTATCCCCGAACAATTGTTTGAAAGTGAGCTGTTCGGCTTCGAAAAAGGCGCTTTCACCGATGCCAAGAAATCGAAAGCGGGACGAATGGAAGTAGCAACCAGCGGGACTTTATTTCTGGATGAAATTGGCAATCTATCACTTCCTATGCAATCCAAATTACTGACTGCCATCGAAAAAAGGCAAATCAGTCGTTTGGGAAGTACGCAAACCGTTCCCATTGACGTCCGTTTAATCTGCGCCACTAATGCTGATATCCGTCAGATGGTGGAAGACGGGAATTTCCGTCAGGACTTATTATATCGTATCAACACGATTGAAATACATATACCTCCACTCCGTGAACGTGGCAATGACATCATCTTGCTTGCAGAACACTTTCTGGACCGTTATACCCGTAAATATAAAAAGGAAATACACGGACTGACCCGGGAAGCCAAAAACAAACTGCTGAAATATGCATGGCCCGGAAATGTAAGGGAACTTCAACATACGATAGAACGTGCCGTAATTTTAGGAGACGGCTCCATGCTGAAACCTGAAAACTTTCTTTTTCACACCACGTCCAAACAGAAAAAAGAGGAAGAAGTGGTACTGAATCTCGAACAACTAGAACGACAGGCCATTGAGAAAGCACTCCGAATCAGCAACGGAAACATCTCCCGTGCTGCCGAATATTTAGGAATTACCCGTTTTGCATTATATCGCAAACTTGAAAAATTAGGCTTATGAAACGATTTGAGTTTAAAGTAATTCTGCACATCATAGTTATCTTTCTACTTTCCATTAGCAGTTGTCTGCTGTATCAAAGGCAGTTATGGTTCAGTACTACCGTCTGTATTCTCCTTCTAATAGGCGTCGGCATACATCTCTACCGAATACAGTTCAAACAAATCGCCTTATTACGGCAATTAACGGATGGACTCCGATACAACGATATAACGCAGAATCTTCATCCTCCTTTTAAAAATAAAATGATGGATGAGTGGGCACAGGAACTATCTAATGCATTAAAGGACTTTCGGGGAAAGCTATTGGCAGAAGAAATCAAGCATCAATATTACGAGAATTTATTGAATAAAGTAGATACCGCCGTACTCGTAACCGATGTAACCGGGCATATCGAATGGATGAATCAGGCAGCAGTCACTCATCTGGGGCAACTATCACAACTTCCGGAAGTTCTTCAGGAGGCTTCTACCAGTAATGACATATCCATTATTCGCATCGAGCAAAATGGCATCGTTCTGGAAATGGCAATTTCCTGCACCACATTTGTCACACAAGGTGCGTTCGCCACACAAAGCAAAAAGCAACGGCTAATTAGTTTAAAGAATATCCATTCCGTACTGGAACGAAATGAAATGGAAGCCTGGCAAAAGCTGATTCGTGTATTGACACATGAGATCATGAATTCCATCACTCCTATTATCTCTCTTTCGGAAACATTAAGTGAAAGAGGAATCCCCGAATCACTCGGAGAAAAGGAGTATTCTATCATGTTGCAAGCCATGCAGACTATTCACAGAAGAAGTAAAGGATTATTGGGATTTGTGGAGAATTACCGGCGACTGACACGTATTCCGACACCTGTCCGCACCAAAGTATCTGTTGCCGAATTGTTTACGGACTTAAAGAAATTATTTCCGGAAGAGTATATTCATTTCGAAATGCCCGCATCCGATTTATATTTATATGCAGACCGTGCACAGATAGAGCAAGTGCTTATCAACTTATTAAAAAATGCCCGCGAAACATGCGAGCGGAAAGCAAATAAAGAAATACAAATAAAGTTTTTCTCTAAAGGCAACCCGACATTAGCAATATCCGATAATGGTGAGGGAATTCTACCAACTGTTTTGGATAAGATTTTCGTTCCTTTCTTCACTACCAAAACATCCGGTTCGGGTATCGGATTGAGCCTGTGCAAACAGATCATGGCTTTGCATGACGGAAGTATCAACGTAAAATCAGAATTAGGGAAAGGAAGCTGTTTTGTTCTTACTTTCCCTAAATGAGAACCACCGAAAGTCTTCCGGATCCTTTAATACGATGGATTAATCTGGGCAGTAGAGGATAAATCATCCTCTGCTGCCCAGACTATTTGTATCCGGATTTAACTCCTTAACAGCTTCTTTGACTGCTTTATGAGTCGGCTTGCGATATACTTCCGCCTGTTGAACGGGAACAATCTCATTCACCATTTTTTCATATCCTTTTTGCTCTAACAAGTGGACTTCTTTTTCACCTGTTTCTTTTTGTTTTCTTGTTTTCATAAGGCTTTTCATTTTAAAATTCTTATTTATAGAACAGAAAACATCGAAAGATGGTTCATACTCACAAATTATTCGTGTACAAAGAAACCACACCCCCAATATACCACACTATGGACTTGTTCATTCCGATACAAGATTTAAATTGAATAGCTACATAGTGAAAAAAATATCCATCATGCTATCATTCATTTTAATAGAATTCTAATTATCAAAAGAATAAGTATGATAGATCGTTTTTAAAAAAGGTATCTATCATACTTTTATTGCAAAAAACAGCTATCTATCATGCCTATACTTTGTCTATTTTAGTGTAGTATTAGGTGAGATTACCCATTTAAAGGCATAGGGATGCACGTTTTATAGGATGATAACCTGTATTTGACAGCTTAATAATCTATTGGGAACGGTGGTATTTATATAGCCCACGTATGCAGGCTGTATAGCCCACACCTGCAAACCGTACAGCCTACAGATGCGGGCTGCACGGTTTACAGGTGTGGGCTATAAACTTATCGCCATTAAAGTTGGATTATTAAGCCGTGATCATCGGATTTATACGGATTCATTGCAACAAAAACAAGCTATCTTATGCATATAGGGCCTTTATTCGACTATTCTATTGATGATAGATAACCTGTTTTTGCTGGTAAAAGTATGATAGATACATTTTTTTAAAGCTATCTATCATACTTATTCTTTTGATAATGAGAATACTATTAAAATGAATGATACTTATGATAGATGTTTTTCACTACGTAGCATTTAATTCAAATCTGTGCTCTAATGAAACAAACTTTTGAGACGGTTACCCTGATTTATGTATACCTTTTCTATAAATATATAAATTAAATCATATATTTGTGCTTTCATTCAACTCATCCTCTTATTAAATTATGAAAGAAAACAAATACGACAATAGCGATTTCTTCAGTCAATATTCTCAAATGTCCCGCTCGGTGGAAGGCTTGAAAGGAGCCGGAGAATGGCATGTATTGCAGAAAATGCTCCCCGATTTTGCAGGGAAAAGAGTTTTAGACTTAGGCTGCGGATTCGGTTGGCATTGTGTCTATGCGATAGAACACGGAGCAACACACGTTACCGGAATTGATATTTCGGAGAAAATGCTCGAAGAAGCCCGGAAAAGGAATCCTTCTCCATTCATTGAATACCAATGCATGGCCATCGAGGACTTTGATTTCCAGCCGGATTTTTATGATATTGTCATCAGTTCGCTAACCTTCCATTATCTCGAATCTTTTACGGATATATGCCGGAAAATCAATAACTGCCTGACTCCGGGAGGCGCCTTCGTCTTCTCCGTAGAACATCCGGTATTTACAGCCTATGGCAATCAGGAATGGCATTACGACCAAGACGGGAAGCCTATCCATTGGCCGGTAGATCGCTATTTTACGGAAGGCAGGCGCACAGCAATCTTTCTGGGCGAAGAAGTTGTCAAATACCACAAAACGCTGACTACGTATATAAACGGACTCCTTCAAACCGGATTTGAGATATGCGAACTTATAGAGCCACAACCGGACGAAAGATTGCTGGATACCATCCCGGGCATGAAAGATGAATTACGGCGTCCGATGATGCTTTTGATCTCTGCCAAGAAAAAAAGTAAAGACGCAAAGCTATGAGATTCAAGGCATTGAAAAATAATAGATAAAAAACATTCGTTTAGCTATTGTTAATTAAAAAATACTCCCTATCTTTGCACCGCTTTTGAAAAGAACAACCCTTCAAAAAAGTAGCGGGGTGTAGCGCAGTCCGGTTAGCGCACCTGCTTTGGGAGCAGGGGGTCGTGGGTTCGAATCCCGCTACCCCGACTACAAAGAAAAGAGGGAGTTCGGTTAAAAGTTTTCGGGGTGTAGCGCAGTCCGGTTAGCGCACCTGCTTTGGGAGCAGGGGGTCGTGGG
>JBKVKY010000005.1:324453-393336 GCA_046986985.1 Bacteroides xylanisolvens
GATTTAACACGGCTATCTGCTAAAGTCGATGATGAAGGATATGAGTATTCCGACGCGGAACGTATATTTTATTGTGATGAATGGAGTGAAAGCTATCCCTGCTATTATAAAAGTTGTCAGACGAATGATTTCATGCTAAATAACGGTGTATGGTGGGAATTTACCTTGAAACTCGTATTTACCAGCTTTCGGATCGGAGAAACGGAGTTCTTGCTTTCATCCGAAGCGGGCGAATTTATCATAACAGAGGACGGAGAGTTTTATATAGATTTAAATTGATTTGCTATGCCATTAAAGAAGAAAAAAATATCAGAACTGAACGAAGCCAGCGACATGAAAGGCTTCTTCACTATCGGCTACCGAGTAATCAACGGAGTTAAGACTAGCCTTAAATTTGGTTTAGAGAAGATTCAGACTGCCTTGGATAATATGCTCAAGGCTACGAGTGATGCACAAACAGCAACTACCGATATGAGGCAGTTAGAAGCCACAGTTGAAGAGAATGAATCGACTCGTGAAACTGATGAATCCCGTCGCAATGCTTCCGAACAATCCAGGCAGACAGCCGAAACGAATCGTTCTCGTGAAGAGCAAGCCCGGGAAGTTGCTGAATCAGTACGTATCACTAATGAAAATGCACGTAAAACCGCTGAAAGTGGACGCTCTACTGCTGAAACTGCACGGGACAATGCAGAAAAGAAACGTGTAACTGACGAAGGTACACGAGAATCTAACGAGCAGGTTAGAAAGAATGCTGAAACAGCGAGAGGCAATGCCGAATCCGAACGTGTGACTAATGAGAATGCACGCAAATCTGCCGAAACTTCCCGTGTGTCCGAAGAAGATAAAAGAAAGACTTCCGAAACAGAACGTGTTACGGCTGAAACCGGACGTTCCTCTGCTGAAAATATCAGAAAGCAAAATGAAGATGCGCGTAAGACAGAAGAAGCGGCCCGCGTAACTGCTGAAGATAAACGGGTAATTGCTGAATCCGGACGTGTTGATACAGAAGCTGAACGTGTCTCGGATGAACAAACACGTAAAAGTAATGAAGATGCACGCAAGACCGCTGAAACAGGTCGTTCTTCTGCTGAATCGGAACGTGTGAAGGAAGAAGACAAACGAAAAACTGCGGAGAGTGGTCGTTCTTCCGCTGAATCTACCCGTGTTTCTGCCGAGGATAAGCGGAAAGCAGATGAAGCGACAAGGGAAACGAATGAAACCTCACGTGTGGCTGCCGAATCTGACCGTGTTACCGTCGAATCTGAACGTGTATCTGCCGAAACTGCCCGCAAGTCAGCGGAGACAGACCGGGTGTCAGAAGAAAGTAAGAGAAACGCTGCTGAAACCGAACGTGCCACGGCTGAAACTTCTCGATCATCCGAAGAAGATAAGAGAAAACAGAATGAAGATGAGCGTAAAACTGCGGAAGGTACTCGTTCATCAAATGAGACTAAGCGTGTAAATGCCGAAACTGAACGTGTCGAAGCAGAGTCTCAACGTAAGTCAGAGTATGCCGATATTGTGCAGGAAATGACACAGGCAACAGAAGAAGCCACGGCAGAGCTTGAAGCCGTTAAGAAAGCTACTAACGATGCAAATGCCGCTAAAAATGCGTCTGTTGAGCAGACAGCCCTCGCTAAGAAAGCCACGGATGCGGCTAATACTGTGGCTGGTAGTGTTAATGAAGCCAAAGAAGGAGCTAAGATTGCAGCGGCAGGCGCCAATGCCGCTAAAGCTGAATCGGAAGCTCAAACTGCCTTAGCGAAGAAAGCGACAGATGACGCAAATGCAGCCAAGGATGCATCTGTAATACAAACAGGGTTAGCAAAGAAAGCCACGGACGATGCCAACGCAGCAGCATTGGCCGCTAACAATGCTGTTTCAGGAGTTGACGCAAAAGTGAAAGCTGCGGTTGATGCGCTTGTTGCCGGTGCTCCGGATGCTCTCGATACACTTATTGAATTGGCGAATGCCCTTAACAATGATCCTAACTTTGCCACGACGATGGCAACAGAGCTAGGAAAGAAACTTAATATTTCTGATATTGTTAATAATCTGACAAGTGGAGGGACTAATAAAGTCCTTTCCGCCGAACAGGGAAAGGCATTGAAAGCAGCTTTGGACTCCCATAACCATGATAGTCGATATGAACTGATTATCACTAAACTTACAGCTTTTAATAAAGATTTTGGGACTAGTGCTGGGACTGTATGCGAGGGTAACGACGCCCGGTTAAGCAATGCAAGAACTCCGTTAGCTCACACGCATAAGAAAGCGGATATTAGCGACTTCCCAACCTCGATGCCGGCAAGCGATGTATCTGCATGGGCGAAGGCTGCTAGTAAACCTAGTTACACAGCGAGCGAAGTAGGTGCATCTCCATCTAATCACAATCATGCTGGTACTTATGAACCTGCATTCACTAAAAACTCTGCTTTTAATAAGAATTTTGGCAGTGAGGAAGAAACCGTATGCGAGGGAAATGATGCACGTCTAAGTGATACACGTGTACCGAAAGCGCATACACATAAGGTTTCAGATATTAGCGATTTCCCTTCTTCTATGCCGGCAAGTGATGTTTCATCGTGGGCGAAGCAGCCGAATAAACCTTCATATACAGCTTCCGAGGTTGGTGCTTCTCCGTCTAATCACAACCACGCAGGAGTATATCAACCGGTCGGAAGTTATGCAGCGAGTTCGCATACACACGGAGCAACGGATATAACTCCTGATAGTATTCACCGTTTTGTTACCGATACGGAAAAAGAGACGTGGAACAGCAAAGCTGCGGGAAACCATAATCACGATTCAGTGTATCAAACTAAAGGTAGTTATGCTGCTTCATCACATAGTCATGATGCGACGGATATTAACCAAGATAGTACGCATAGATTTGTCACGGATTCAGAAAAGGCAAATTGGGATAGTAAGGCTGCAGGAAATCACAACCACGATTCAGTATACCAACCTAAGGGTAGTTATGCTGCAAGTTCTCATAAACATACAGCGACGGACGTTGAAGAAGATTCGACTCATCGTTTTATGACGGATGCAGAACGTACAAAACTTAGTGGAATAGCCTCCGGAGCTAATAATTACTCTCATCCGGCTTCTCATCCAGCATCAATGATTGAAGAAAGTACTACTAGAAAATTTATGACTGACGCAGAGAAAACTTTACTAAGTTCTCTCGGAACTAATGCAACTCAAGTAGCTAGTCAAAATTTGGGACAAAACGGATATGTCAAGTATAGTAATGGCTTATTAATGCAATGGGGAACAAGAGCTGGAGCAACGGGGACAACTAGTCTGTATTTCCCTACCAGCTTCTATGATACTAATTACAACGTTTATCTTACTGGAGGGATAAACGTTACAGGTGAATCATTTGTGTATGCTCCGGGTTATGACCCTAATAATAAGAATAAATCATATTTTAAATTCCTTACCCGTGGAATAAATTCAACTCCGGCTATCGTTTGGACTGGCTGGGATTTTACATGGTTTGCGATCGGTCGCTGGAAATAATTTAAAAACAAATATCATGAAGTATTGGAAACAAGGATTTTATGACGAGCCGGTAGACGGTTCGGTAGAAATTACAGATGAGCATTATAGCCAGTTATTAGCCGGACAATCAGCTGGATTACTCATAGTTGAAAGCACCAGAGGATATCCGATCTTAGTTGTATACGAGGCTACTATTGAAGAAATCAGGGTACAAAAACTTGATGAATTACGATTGTTCGATTCATCCCAAATAGTGAATCAGTTCAGTATTGATAATGTATTCGGTTGGTTAAACAAAAGCACTCGTGTAGGGCTTATGAACTCAATCAATATCGAGAAAGAAGCCGGACGATCTGAAACAAGTATCTGGATTGATGATACAAAGTTTGTCTTATCAATCGAAAGAGCTATTGACATGTTACAACAGTTAGAATTGTATGCCCTTGCGTGCTATGACACAACACAAAGGCATATCAACGCTATCAATCAATTAGAAACAAAAGAAGAAATTGAAGCATACAACTTCAAAACTGGTTATCCTGGAAAGCTCAACTTTTCCGGATACCCTATCGTATAATCATAGTTTTCGATTTCCTCAATAGTCTGCAATGCTCTGACTGCTGCGATGTGCAATTGTGTTACATTGTAGCAGTTTAGTGCATACATCTCAATCTTATTCAGCATTGCTAAAGCATCTGGAATAGGAATGATATACTTTGTTGCGTCATACCACAATACCGTGTCTGTTTTACCGATTTGTTTCTCAATCGAAATTGAGTTAAATAATCCAACACGTGTGGATTTGTCTAACCATACACTTTTCCTTTGAATTTTAAAAGAATTGACATTGGCCGATTTGTCAAATATCTGTATTTCAGATATTTTCATTTTTCGCACTTCTTCGATGTCGTACTCATATTCTACCAATATTGGGTAGCAATTCTTGCTTTCAACTATAATCAACCCTGCTGATTGCCCTGCTAATAACTCTTGATAATACTCTTCTGTTATTTCTACTGAACCGTCTACCGGTTCGTCATAGAATCCTTGTTTCCAATACTTCATAATTTATAATTTAGTTATTTCCAACGTCCTATTGCTATCCAACTATACTTTGCCCTGGAAACTCCTGTTCCTGAACTTGAACCAAAATTTCTATCCATTTTAAAACTACTAATAGTTGGATTAATTAATGGTGTAGCAGTATATACATTTCCATCATAAGCATCTTTAATAATACAGCCTTGGATAATGTAATCAGTATTACAAAAAGAAAGAGGCATGTAAATTGTAACCGTGGTAGCCGTTGAACCAAGTTGCTTCCCCCATTGGATCAACAACCCATTACTTAGTTTTACATATCCATTTTGTGCTTTTTCATTCCATAGATTTTGTGATTCTAATTGTATAGCATTAGTCCCGAGAGAACTTTGCGCAAAAAAGATTATAAAAAAGACTACCAATTTTCTACTAAAGTTATACATTCTTATTTCAATGTTATAATTTATTTCATAATTTCCAACGCCCAATAGCAAGCCAATCAAAAGTTTCTTGTGATAATCCAGTACTCCCTCCAGAGGCGTAATTTCTATTAATACAAAATCGGCTAACTGTTTTAGTTGAATCATCAATAGGTGATGCGGAATAAACACTACTGTCAGATGAAGGCTTGTAAACTGTTGCAAATATCTTATAACTTTTATCAGAAAATGATGTAGGCATAGTTATGGTGTAGCTAACAACTGAAGAACCTGAAACTTTTCCCCATTGGGTTAACAGTCCATTTGGAAACTTACAGTAACCATTCTGTCCGAGGTTCTGTGTCGTAACATTGGAAAAATCTTTCAACGCACAATTTGTTCCGAGAGAACTTAGGTGAATTAAACTACATTTTGAGTGATTTCTTTTAAATATTTTTCATTTTGATTTATTTCGTGACAATGCCGTTGATGTTGTGTGTTATATATTATTTTGGCAATGATTCGTCTATCATTTCCTTACTTTTATGCCTATTATTCAATACATTTCTATTTGACGTTTATATTTTAGGATATAATTCTAAAGGTGATATGATTTTATATAGCGGTGATAAGGAAATAAAAATCGAAGTAAAGGATGAAAGCTACTCTTATGAGGCTGTTATGGGAGAAGATACACTTACTTTGTATTTCTCACACCCGGGATATATTGAAATTCCGGTTGGGTCCTGGTGTGATTTCTACGGGAAACGATACTTCTTAAAAAAGGATTCAAATTTAAAGAAGAATGGTGAACGTAACTTTGAGTACACTCTGATTCTCGAAACCGGTAGAGCGGACACAACCTTGTGGAAAGTACGCCATACTGTTGAAAGAAGCATCAAATTCTCATATACAGCAAAAGCGCATGAGCATCTCCGCCTACTAGTTGAAAATCTGAATCGTCGTGGCATTGGTTGGAAAGTCGGTGATTGTATTGAAGGCACTGAAAAGGTTCTCAATTACAATCACACATATATTCTTGATGCCCTGAATCAGCTAGCAGATATGTATGAGACAGAGTGGGAAATCACCGAAGAAACAGTAGAAGGAAAGCAGATAAAGACAGTTCATCTACGTAAAGTCGAGTACAATAAGACCAATGCATTAAAGCTTTCATACGGCAAGGGACATGGCTTTAAAGTTGGCGTAGGGCGCGAATCCGGAGATATTCCGTCCGAAATTATCCTTGTGGAAACTACAGAACGCAATATTAACTATTCTACATACGGAGCTAAGAATTTATTGCTTCCAAAGGCTAAGACCTTTGTTTATGAAGGAAGGACTTATAAGACTGATGCAGACGGTTCTTGTGTAATGCGTGCGGATAAAGAACTGACAACAGCAAAGGAAGATAGCCTAGACTGCACGGCTATTTATCCTTCTCGTGTTGGTACTGTCAGTGCCGTTATTGAAGTCAATAAGGAGAATAACTTCTATGATTTTGTAGACGAAGATATCCCCAAAGAGTTAAACTTTGAGGATTGTCTTATTGCAGGTGAGAACATGACAGTTATCTTTCAGACTGGCATGCTTACTGGCAAAGAGTTCGAGGTGAAGTATATCCATGAGGAAAAGGATAAGAAAGCGGGACGTCGCTTTGAAATTGTTCCCCAAGAAATCGACGGAATTACTATGCCTGAGTCGGAAGCCTGGCGGCCCAAAGTTGGTGATACATACGCAGTGTTTGGTATTCAATTACCAAATGCTTATATCTGTAATGACGCAACACAGACCGGTGCTAGCTGGGAAGCATTTAAAGAAGCCGCAAAATACCTCTTTGAACATGAAGATAAGAAATTCACTTTCACTGGGATTTTAGATGGAATATGGGCAAAGAAACGCTGGTTGCAGATTGGCGGTAAAATTAAATTAGGGGGGTATGTAGACTTCTCCGATACACAGTTTTACCCGGAGGGTTCACTAATCCGGATAATCGGTATTAAAAGATACGTGAATAATCCATATTCTCCCGAAATAGAGCTTTCTAATGAGCCAGTCGGTACTTCTGTTTCAGGTGAATTGGAAAAGATTGAAACGAACGAAGTTACTGTAGACATTAAACACAAAGACGCTCTGCAGTTTACTAAGAGACGATTCCGGGACGCAAAGGAAACTATGTCTATGTTGGAAGATGCGTTTCTAAATTTCTCTTCTTCTATAGACCCTATTACAGTTCGCACAATGCAACTGCTTGTGGGCGATGAAAGTCTGCAATTCCGATTTGTTAATTCCAAAACGAATCCGGCACAAGTATCCCACAATATTACCTATAATGCCAGTACAAGAATACTGAACGCTCCGGCAGGTATTCTCCAACACATGACGCTAGGAATTAGTGCTCTTTCTTCCTCTCACAAAGCAGATGAATACAAGTACTGGGATATGGCTGAATACAATTCTCCGGCACTCATTGCCTCGGAAAAGAAGTATTATCTGTATGCTGTATGCAGCAAAGAGAATCAATCCGGAACATTTCTGCTGAATGAAAAGGCTATCAAAATGGAAGGTATTGCCGGATATTATCACTTCCTAGTTGGTGTCCTCAATAGTGAGTATGAAGGTGAACGCAGTTTTGTTGAGCTGTACGGATTTACGGAGATTCTGCCAGGGCGGGTGACAACTGAAAAAATCCTTTCGCCAGATGGAAAGACATACTTTGACCTGATTAAAGGAGAAATCGGCGGAAATATCCAAATTAAAACTGGTTCGTCCGGATTAGAAAATTTGTCTGAATGGGAAGCAGCTCACAAAGAAATTAAAGATGCAGCGAAGGCGGCGGAACAGGCAAATAATGCAGTTGGTGGCTTACATGACTATGTGGATGGAGCATTTGCGGATGGCATTATTACGGAAGCTGAAGCAAAAGCTATCGAAAAGTATATCAATACGATTAATAATGCTAAAGCTACGGTTGAAGCTACTTATAACAAACTATACACGAATGTTTATTTATCCGGTTCCGCCAAAACGGGTTTATTGAATGCGAAAGTTACCCTTATGGGCTGTATTTCAGACCTTATAAATGCGATCAATACAGCTATTGACGACGGACTTACAACACCCGAAGAAAAGCAAAGCGTTGACGCACATTTCGCCTATTTCAATAGTGCTTATGCTGATTTTAACACAGCTGTAGAAACTACAAATAGAGCTATTCAGGATAGGCTAAAGGAGTTTTCGGATGCTGCTATGAAAGAAGCGTTGCAAGCATTGCAAGACGCAGAAGATGCAGCGAAGGCAGCAGAGCAAGCCAACAATGCAGTTAGTGGTTTGCATGATTATGTAGACGGAGCATTTGCGGATGGCATTATCACGGAAGCCGAAGCGAAGGCTATTGAGAAGTATCTTAATACCGTTAATAATACGAAAGCTGCCGTTGAAGCAACCTATAACAAGCTGTTTGTTAATCCATATCTGGAAGGTGAGGCGAAAACGGCTTTACTTAATGCCAAGGTTTCTTTGTCAGGTGCAATTGATAATCTTATTGCAGCAATTAATGTGGCTATCAATGACGGGCAGACGACTGTTGAGGAAAAGCAGAATGTAGATGATAAGTTCGCCCTCTTTAATTCTGCCTTGGCTAGTTTTAATACTGCTGTTGAAGCCGCTAATAAAGCAATCTATGACAAGTTGAAAGACTATTCAGATCAATGCTTCGCTGAATTGAAAGTACTCAATACTCAAATCTCCGCACAAGTGACGCGGGTCGATAGCTTAACGCAGAGGATGGATACTGCCGGATGGATTACCACAGCAGACGGCAACAAGATATACGCTTCCAAGGAGCTAGAAAATGGCAATACGCTTATATCTTATATCAACCAGGCGGCAGGTGAAACGACCATTCATTCATCTAAAATTAATTTGGAAGGTGCTGTTACAATCACCGCACTACATAGTGACCTGCAGGGAGTGATTAACTCCAAAATTGATAGAGACGGATTAGGTAAGTTGGCATTTGAGGATGCAGTTGAATATGCAAAGTTAGGCACTACTATCGTGGTAGGTGGTTACCTAAATACTGAATTGATAAAAGTCCGTAGAATTGATGCAGAAGTAGGTTTCATTGGTGGCTTTACGCTTGATAATGGTTCATTGTACTGGAAAGAAAATGGATGGTGGTACGGTGACCCAAGAAGTGTTCGTTTGGGTGTACCTAAAGATAATAAAAGTGGGATGGTTGATGTAAATTTCAGTTTTGCAGGTGAGGGGCGTTTTGGTGTTAGAGCTGTGGGTGCCAATATGGGCGGGTCCTGTATATATGCTTCAAGATATTTCAATGAGAATGAAAGGAGTTATCCGAATATGAATAATACCTATGCAGGATTTTTTGATGGAGGTGTATATGTGAAAGGTACTATATCAAGCGAATTATGTATAGCTGATAATTTCGGGACTATAACTGGTAGAAATTCCGATGGCAGCATATCTTATTACCGGGGAATAGATTTTGATTTCGGTAGTAATATGAAGTTCAGAAAAGGGTTATTAGTATCAATTGCTTAATAGATAAAAAATATGAAGATTAATTTAAACGGGCCTTTACTCGATTTTAAAGGCAATGAAGCTATTAAAGTAGTCAACGGTAAGGAGGTAAAGCAGTTTCTACGTGATGTGGTTGCAGAGGCATTGTATGCAGCAGGTTCTAACCCTCAACAGGGTTTGGATATGTCGAAAAAGTTGCGTGCGTATAAAATGTTACAACAGATTATTAACAATCGTGGTGTACTTGATATAGAGACAGAAGATGCAACCTTATTGAAGGAAATTTGTGCAGACTTCTTTGTATCTGGTGCATACGGACAAATTTATGATTTAATAGAAGGAGGAAACAAAGAATGAACATCACAGCAACTAACAGTACCGCTACAACTAAGGTTACGGAAGCTATCAGGGTTAAATACAGAATGTCAACCCGTGGCACCGAGGCAGTCAAAGATATTACTGCCGAAATCATTAAGGATGAAACGACTGTCGGATTCTTCAATGCATCGCGAAATGGAGTAACCGGCTTCTCGCTACATGAGGATCATGGGCTAACCTCTGGCGAAGTGAAGAAGGTATTTCAGACAGCCATTGACGATTGTGGTGAGGTCTTGAAATGAAGTATTAATATTTTAGATAAATGATTATGGATTATTTCAAAAACTTACTCATTGGATTGGTTACCGGTATAGCTGCTTATCTCAATCCTATTTCCGGGGAGATCAAAAGTCTTATTGCAGTATTTGCTCTTAATTTCATTTGTGGACTGCTTACTGCACTCCTTATCAATCATGAGAGTTTTTCTTTTAAAAAAGCTTGGAGGTGTATCGTAGAAGCAACTATTTTCTTTGCCTTGGTTAGCTGCATCTACTTTATAGGTGAACACAAGGGCAATCCAGAAGGTGCGCTACAGTGTGTTTCATTTATTACGTACAGCGTATTCTATTTCTACGGGGTAAATATTCTAAGGAATATCAAAGAAATTCTACCCAACTCTAGCAATGGTTATAAGGTAGTAGCCTTTTTGCATTATGTGCTAAGTGTCGAGTTTATAAAGAATATCCCTTACTTAACGAACTACTTACAAAAAGGAGGTGCAAAATGATTGAAGTTTTGGAGTTTATTTTTCAAGATTCTTGGCATTGGTTAGGAACGGCCATTTTGATAGCTATCATTTTCCGTGTCAATTTGGTAAAGATTGGTCCAGTAACAAAGAATAAGGAGGAGAAGAAATGAAGAAAATTGATGCTATTATCATTCATTGTTCGGCCACACGTGCCGGACAGGATTTACGTGCAAAGGACATTGACCGGGTGCACCGGGCTCGGGGATTCAATCAGATCGGTTATAACTTTATCATTGACCTGGATGGAATGGTAGAAAATGGGCGACCGTTAAGCATTGACGGGGCGCATTGCAATACGAAGGGCTTTTCTGATTCTTCGTACAATAAGCACTCAATAGGTGTCTGCTATATTGGCGGATTGGATGCCAACGGTAAGCCGGCTGATACTCGGACACCTGAACAGCGGAATGCACTCCGTGATTTGGTTGTAAAGCTCTGTAAAGAGTATGATATCATTGAACTACTTGGACACCGGGACACTTCGCCGGACTTGGACGGTAGTGGTGAAGTGGAACCGGCAGAGTATATCAAGGCATGTCCGTGCTTCGACGTGAGGAGTGAGTTCTCTAATTTTATGAAACCTGTAATCGTACGGCCATGAAAGGTAGAGTTATAGAAATGCGCCACCTTGTCATTATTGGAGGGATATCCTTAGTAGTCATGTTTACAGTAATGTCAATAGCCGGATGTGGTAGTAGTAAGTCTAATCTTCGGCAGGAATCATCTGTTGAAGAGAATTTGAACCATACTCGTAATGATAGTGCTTCTGCTAGTAAAGAAGTAACCAAAACAGAAACAGAGAAATCAACTGAAGAAACTGAAGAGATTACTACGGTTTATGATACAAGCAAACCGATTGATCCTATTACTGGTAAACCTCCTATCAAGTCGGAGACGAGGAAGAATATTCTGAAGGAGGTAGGCAAGAAGGTTGCTGCTAAGGAAAGCACTCAAACTAATGTATTTACCAATAAACAAATCTATGCTAAGAAGAAGGAGTGTATTGTTAAGGAAGAGCATAAGCAGAAGGAAGAACCGACGGTTCTTAAGCAAATTGGTAGGGTGGTTTGGGCATTATTTGCTTTTATTGTAATCATAATACTAGCATGGCTATTGCATAGATTGCTTAGAAAATAGTATATTTGCAAAAATTATACAAAAATCAATGAATGTTGCGGATATAATACTTGATATAGCAACCAAACCATGTACTTTAGCTTGGTTTGGAGCGGTATGTGGACATATACTTTCATTATACTCAGATGATTTTAAGGGTACACAGCCTTTTTTGAAGAAAATGTTTCCTGAGAAAAGTGATAAGTTTTATGCTCGTTTTGATTTTCTATTACTACCAATAATAGGAGCAGTATTATCTATTGTACTGCTTGAGCCTGATAATCTAAAGAGTGCAATTTTTGCAGGATTGAGTTGGAGTGGAACTTTAATAGCGTTGCTTAATAATAAAAAAATTGAAACACATGAATAGTTTAGATTATATAGTTTTATCGTTAGGGATATCTGTCATTCTCTGTTTCCTTCTATTATTGGTAAAAGGGAAAAAAGTAACTATGAATAAGAAATATAGATATTATCCATTGCTTTTGGTTGTTTTAGCTATTTCATCCATATTATACCTAAATCATTATTCAGAAAATCAAATAGATACACTCGTGGATAAGTTTAACAAATTATTATATAAGGAGAATGCCAATAATTATGATAGTTTGTCTTTTACCAAAGAAAGAAAAGATGAAATAATAGATAGCTTAAAAAAAGTGAATGCAGAGTATTATGAAATACTACAAAACTTAAAAAAGCAAGAGAAAATTGCTGGAAATAAATCCGGAGTTATTCCTAATGTTGAAAATGCTATAGAGAATATTAAAAAGGAGATATATGAGATAGAGACATACAATGAAATTATTGACGAGAGTGTGTACGCTGGAAAAATGAAAGGGTATAAGGTTAGTGGTTACAGCTCTAATTTCATATTCCAAGCGCCAAAAGATATATCTGGAGACTATTTGGATTTTGTAATAAAGTTTCGAGATGAAAAACTGTTGGATAAAATAATCATATACCTTTCTGTTAATAAGGTACACAAAGATGGAAACTCTAGACTATTATTTGATGAATATTATAAGCCACAAAAAGGGGTAAACGCTTTTAGAATTAAAAATTATCTGAAGGAAAAAGACACAGAGGTTCGTATCGGATATTTCATGAAAAGCGAAATTGGTAAAGATGATTTCCCAACCTATGAAAGAGTTGTTTTTTCTGTGAACTAAATACAATATTACCAAACAACAACTATCATTTAAGTATTTTTAGTGACTTTGTTATTCACCCCGTCTCTCTGATTCGGGGCTTTATTTTGTATCCCATCTTAAAAATGATAATGTCATTACATATTTAGTAGCAATTTTATTTTTAAATGTTTAAATTAAAGATTTCCTTTGAAAATTTATATGAAAAATAATAGCTTAAAAGAAACACTAAAGCTGTCTGAACTAAATTGGAATAATTCGGATAATGAAAATAGAGCCATTTGTATCCAGAATGCACTCGTTTGTATAAAAAATGAAGATTGGGAAACAGCAATTCATTGGGCTGATTCTGCTATTAATGTATACTCAGTAGATGAAGATGAATATACCATGTGTGATATCGCACAATCCTATGCAATAAAAGGGTATTGCTTACTATCTGAGAATAATCACGCGGAATCTAAAAGATGCTATATTAAGAGTACAGAATTACATTTTAAAGCTTATAGCAAAAATGTACATAAGACTATGGAATTCTATAAGTTTTTTAGTGTACGAAAGGATGACATAGACTCTATACTTGATTGTATTCTATTAAAACATCCCTCTGTGTTTAATGATCCAATGGATTCCCCTATTTTGCAGGACAAAGATAATGGCATACCTTTTATAGATATATTCAATGGTATTCGAATTGGATGTTTTGGAAAAGTAAAAGATGATGATTTTTATTTGAAACCCCAAAAATGGTCTTTTTATGGAGGTATGCATAGGGGAATATGCATTTGCTATAATTTTTCTGAGCTAGAAATAGAAGATGAATATTGCTTATTTCGGAAAGTTAAATACGAAGATCAATATAGCCCCAATAAAGGTATTATAGGAGGGCTTTTATCAAAGTCTATGGTTTATCATGATGAGGATGAATGGCGGATTATTATAAATGACAGAAATCTGATGAATACTGAATTTGCAAAAAAAATACCAATAAAACGCTCAATGATAAGAAGAGTTTATTTTGGTTTCAAATGTGACAAAAGAATCCAAGAAGATATTTATTATAAATTAAAAGGTGAAAATATTGATTTTTTTAAGGTCTATCCTTCCAAAGAAAACTACTATAAGTTAACTTGCAATCCTTTCAATATAGACTAAAATTGTGCTGTTATATTTTTCATAAACCCAAAATCCTGTCCTACTGATTCGGGGCTTTTCTTTTGGTAATCTCATTTATAATTCCTATATTTGTGTACAGACGTAGATGTCTGTTTGTATCATCTCTCTACGGAAAAGTTGCTAGTTTTCGAAAGCGAGAGACAATACGCTATTTACTCCAAAAGGAATAAGCCTCGACTAAGTGTAGTCGGGGCTTTTTAATTATTATTTGTCGTATATAAAATAATCATATATATTTGTCCAAATAAAATTGATATACTATGGAATACTTAGATGAATTTAAGGAATTTGTAAATTACTGTAATCAAAATGGTAAATATGTTGGTTGGGGAAACCCTAACTCTAAAATACTAATAGTGGGTAAAGAGTCTGCAATGGAAGAACCTGATGAGTCTTATAACAGCAATGCATCTATGTGGGATAATCATGTTAGTAATGATACAATTATGGAGTTATGTCATAAAGTAGAACAAGATGTTAACGTAGCAAAGGGGTGGGGTGTAAATACTTGGAGCAAGTATCAGAGATTAAAAGATTATATCTATGGCAGCGAAGGGTTTCACAATCGGTATGTTGATTTCCCAACTCAAATATTTACTACCGAGATAAATGATACCCCTAGTCTCCGAACTGCTCAAGCCGATAAAAGTGGAATTTCCTCACGGAAAGAATTATTCCAGGTATCCTCCTTTATTCAAAGTTTTCCTGTGATTATATTAGCATGTTCTAATTATATTCAGAATAATGACAATATTCGCGAGATAGATAAGATTTTTGGTGTCACTTATGACGGTGATGATGTCGGTAGATTTTTATTTAATAAAGGGAATTGGTTTTATACTCATCATGATGCCAGTGGTAGAAAACTTGTAATCCACACTCGTCAGCTAAGTGCGGATGTAAAGGATGATATGTTAAAGGAGATGGCAAAAATAATAAAAAAACATTTGGAAAGGCATGTTTGATTTATTAAATCGCTATAATAAACAGGGATGTTTAAAATTCACAATTGATGACAATTTGAATAGAGAATGTGAGAAGGCTCAAATTCCTGATGATTGTTGTGGAGTGTATATTGTATATGGCTATTTTAAAGGGACGAAGGTTCCAGTTTATATCGGAAGTTCGGGGCATATAGAAAATGGAAAGACAGTGCATCGCAAAGGAGGACTAAAAAGACGAATAATTGGGAAGCAGCAAAAGACTCCTAGATGGAAACTGTGGCCTGAAAAAATGCGTGCGCTATCTATCTGCGAATTGGAAATATGTTGGTATAATACAGAAAATGACAATCCGTTACTAGTAGAATACTGTTTAATATTGGAGTCTGTTATACAAAATAAAAGATTACCTCTTTGGAATAGCGAATTAAAATTGAGTAGGGAATTGAAAGGTGAGTTTGAAGATTTTGTAAACAATAATAATATTGAATGTTTAAAAATATAATATGGGAAATAAATGCGATCATAACTTCGTTCTTGAATTATGATATTTTTGTTATTAACTTAAATAAGTCTCCAGTATGAATAGAATTATAATTATTGGTAACGGTTTTGATTTAGCTCACAATTTAAAGACTGGATATAAAGATTTTATAAATGATTATTGGGATACTGTTGAAGAAGGGATTTATGATAAATACTGGCGGTTGTTAGACCAACAATATGGAGGGGGCAAACACCCTCTTAATGACTATGAAGATCAGTTTATAAAAATTGGAAAAGAATATGATAAAACCGGAGTTAATAAAGTTTGTTCTTCTTATAAAGAAGATAGTCCTTTATGGAAATTGCATACACTAATTGATGAGCATAATAATGATCCTAGTTCAAATGTGACAGTTACTTTAACGTTCACAAATCATTTTTTTGAGCGTATATCTCATCAATGTTCTCTTGTGAATTGGGTAGATATAGAAAATGAATATTATAAGGCATTGAAAGAGCTACTTCAAGAAGAAAATTACCAAAAGCAAAACGAAAGTATCCATACGCTTAATAAAGAGTTTGATAGTGTAAAAAGATTGCTAGAAAAATATTTAACTAGGATTACTGAAAACACAGAACTGAAAAAACATCAATCTATACAAGATGCTTTTTCAAGTTATGTAGAATTTGAAGAAGTTGCCACTTGTAAGCAAACTGCATTTATTAACTCTTTTTTTTCTAATATGGATATACGTTTTGATTTTGACATTGACCGGCATGGAGATCTTTCATATAATGAATGCTTGACAAAGGATGAAGAACTGAGGTACTATATTGATAAGAAACTTAATAATGACAATTTTAAAAAAGAGAATCTTATACCAAACACCTTGATTCTAAATTTTAATTATACAAAAACGGCAGAAAAATTATATATTAAAAATGGAAATGACAAGATTATTAATATTCATGGAGAGCTTAACAATGAAAATAATCCCATTATATTCGGATATGGTGATGAGCTAGATGATGATTATGAAAGAATAGAGAGATTACAGAATAATGATTTTCTAGAGAATATTAAATCTATACGATACCATAAAACAAGAAATTATAGAAAGCTTTTGGAGTTTGTTGCATTAGGTCCATATCAGGTCTTTATAATGGGGCATTCTTGTGGAAACTCTGATCGGACATTATTAAATACTTTATTTGAGCATGATAACTGCCTATCTATTAAAGTCTTTTATCGACAGTACGAAGATGGGACAGATAATTATATTGATATGATAAAAAATATATCTCGTAATTTTAATAATAAGCCTAATATGCGTGATATAGTTGTTAATCGAGAAAGTTGTTCTCCTTTGGTGCCTGTAAAAAAAGAGGTAGCCGAATAAGCTACCTCTTTCAATTATAAATAGTTTTTTCCCAGTCATCCAACACTGTTACATCCCACCGAGGAAGATCCGGATTAATATAGGTTACAGACCTACCATACACAGAGAAACTTTTTCCAATAAACTCGTCGATAGCTTCATCTTCCCCTTTTTGAAGACAGATATTCATAAAAACATGCATTTCTTCCCAGTTTGTAGGCCCAATGAACAAAGATTCAATGAGCCTACCTTTTACAGGAGCTCCGACAACCTGATCTTTAATTCTGTCAACCAAAGAAACTGCTTCTTCAAATGTCATACTTGTAATTTTAGAGCAAAGATATAAAAAAAACAGATGCCCTCTCCCCTATCATATAAAAGCTATTTCAATCTGTGGAATTTCAGTATTACATATTTCAATTCTATTAAGAAAGATATTTTTGTAATTCTTCGATTGCCTGTGATGCACTTCGAACTACCACATACTTATTACGGCATGATTCCGCTTGTTTTTGAAACTCCTTCTGTTCTTCTGACTGTTTCCCTACCCTCGTTTTAAACTCTATACAAAGAGAAGCAAAACCCTTTTTGGGAATAAGTACGATCACATCAGAAACACCTGGCTTTACTCCTTGACGTTTCAGGTTAGCAGCTTCCCGTACATGACGACTTCCACCATTCGGAACGGCAAATATAAGTTTGTCAGGTATATTAGGAAAATATAGAGGAATAAGTTTAAAGAACTCTGTTTGTATGCGAGCTTCCTCGTTATTATGTACTTCTTTTGAACGTGGAGGATTACGCTGATCTGCATAACAATTATAACACATAAAGCCGGTATCGGTTTTAATAACCGACACCGTTTCCTTTCCACATAAAATACACTTTTCTTTAGTCATTAATTCAAAATAAGCTAAATTGTATTGGTCTTCTACCTACTGCTGTTATCGTTCTCTCATGAATCGGACATTGCGAAGCATACGGGCATCTTCCTGACATAGCAGAAAGATGCGCTCCATGCCATTCATCCCAATCTGTTACATTATTAGCGGAGAGGAAAGTTATCAGCTTCATACAGCAGAAACCTCGTTCTTTCTCTTGACCTCCTGTAACTTCAAATAACCCATTGCTCTGTGGACGCTTCATTTAATTCTATATTATTTTTGTTAATAGTTAATCCTCAATGAAATATAATTTATTCATATCAGTTCTTGTTATGGGATAATTAATTCGGGATTATCATAGATATTACCAATCACGATAGTATCATCCATTCTTGTAAGGTCAGATTGCCCGAAATAGAATAAATTTCGACCATTAGATAGTTGAAAGCGGCAATTATCATATAGGATAATTGCAGTATATTCTTCTGGTTCAAAACCAAATGTAACAGTGTGAAGAATATCCCCTTCATAGATCTCCATCCCTTTCTTGTCTAATAAGCCTGTGAATTGTCCCACAGTTGTAGTTTCTACCTTACTTCTATTAAACATTTCAGTAGCTTCGCATCCATATTGGGAAAGTTTCTTGCTGAAAATAGCCATTTCACCACTTTCGTACTGAATCAAGTCACCAAATATCCATTCGTTATTATATAAGTTTTTACCTCTGAATTTTATTGTTCTCATATTCATTACTGAATTGTTATTAGTCAATTATTTCAAATGTAACTTTCACTTTTTTACAGCGAAAGCCTTTCTTGTACATCTGTTTCCATGTCCAATTAGTTCCAGACAGCCAGTACCTGACGCAATCTCTTCGGTAATACTTTTGAGTATTCATCATAAGTGTACCATCTGGGTAGGTTATCATGTACATTATGTCTTCACGCATATTGACTCCTTTCTTTATTGACTTAAATTATTCATCATCATAATCAGTGTCAAAGATACGTGCAACCATATCGACGATATTTTCTTCAATATCCTCGGTAGAACCAGTTACAGCATTAGCTATATTCTTTTTCTCCTGGATGATTCGATAAACCTTCTCATCTATCGTCCGACGGCCAAGAAAATAGTAACAGGTTACAGAATCCTTTTGCCCGATACGGTGTGCCCGGTCCTCACATTGACAGCAGTCTGCATACGTCCAGGGAAACTCAACAAAGGCTACATTGCTTGATGCTGTAAGGGTAAGACCTACACCAGCGGCTTTTATTGAGCAAATGATAATATCTGCTTTCGGGCTGTTCTGAAAAGCGTCTACGGCTCTTTGCTTCTCGTCCTGTGAGTCTCTTCCGGTAACAGATACGGCAGTGGGAAAGTAACGTTTCAGTTGATCTACAACTTCATGAAGCGAACAAAAGAGAATTATCTTCTTTCCATTCTCCCGGAAGTCTTTCACAAATTCAATCACATCACGTACTTTGCCGCGAGCGGAGATCTGCCGTAGAATATTGATACGTACCATCACTTCACCGCGCATTGCCTTAGCTATCTTATCGTCGTCAGCGTCCTTGTATTTCTGTAGATACATAATAAGGTCGCGTTCTGCATCCATATACTCTTTTCGATTTGTGATTTCGCAAGTATTCACCTGCCGTATTTTATCGGGAAGATCTGTGAGGACAAGTGACTTTTCACGACGAAACATACAGTACTTCCATAGGTTAAAATTCAATTCTCTCAAATTTGATGCTTCTCTCTGTCCGGAACAGTATCTATCAACAAATGGTTTATATCCACCGAAATCGTTCATTCGATCTAAAATAGCCAACTGCGGAATCAAATCTTTAGGCCGATTTACCACCGGTGTTCCCGTCAATTCAATAACCCATTCTTTGCCGGTACAAATACCTTTGCAAAACTTAGCCTGCTGGGTTGATGCAGATTTGCAACGATGGCTTTCATCAATGATAACAGACTTGAATAAATTGATTGAGTTTCTAAATTCCACATCTCGCAGCGTCCAGCCTTCAGCTTTCTTTATACGTTGTACAAAGTACTTCTTTAATGATTCATAGTTAACAATAAATACCTGGTGCATTCCTGTCTGAAAGAAAAAAGTCCATGTATCACGTACCTTGTCGGTTAGGATCATCGCCTTTTTATCCGTAAACTTCTCCCATTCACGTAGCCAGTTGATTTTTAATGATGAAGGGCATACAACAAGACAAGGAAAAGCGTCTGCGAGGTTAATTGTTGCTATACTCTGTAATGTCTTCCCCAAGCCTGGTTCATCGCAATTCATAAATCGTTTAAGTTGCAAACCACGTGCAATACCTTTAAGTTGATAAGGATAAGGCTGAATTTTCAAATTGTGCGGAACGGTTAAATCAGGTAATTCCGGAATATCATAAGCGATATCCTCCTCCTTTTTTTCTGTACCATTTACCCAATTGATATTCTCAAATTGCCGTATTTGATAAATCATTCTTTCAAGGTCAACTCTACTCCGAGCTGGAACTATCCAAACTTTTTTTGCACCGTCAAAACGTCTTCCGGGAATTTGTCGGACTCGATCTACAATAGAAGGTTTATACTTGAATGATAATTCAAAGTTATCTCCTTTTAATTCAATATTCATGATTTAGAGTATTTTATAGGGGGATAATTTCCCCCTATGGTGATTGTAAGTTATGCGGTTGCGTCAAGAGGTGCAGGAGCATCTATCTGTTTTTTTCTTCCTTTTTTCTTCGGCTTTTCTTCCACTATGATAGCTTCTTCTGGTTCATCGGTTTCGAAATCAAGACGTTCTTGTCTAATTCCCCATTTTTCTTCAAATAGGTAACTTTCTACTTCAGCATCACATGCAGCTGCATCAATGCTTAATTCTTCGTAGTAGAGATATTGTTCGTCAAGGAGAGGAACGAAGATTTTCAAGTCAACGACTTTGCCGGACTGAAGAAGTTTGGATCCCATGATAGTTATTCCAGAAACCCCATCGACACTGTCATTCGCATAACCTGTAATAATATAGTTTTCTAAGGTTTCTGCATAGCCAGGAGAAGTAAAACTATCCTTATCGATTTTAGATGCTTCCGGCTGCTCACACAATACGACAAGATGCAATTTAAGACGGCTAAACGCTTCTCTTAAATCACTGTGAATGATCTGATCACAGCTCTTGTTTATTACATTTGTGTAGTTTGATTCAGAAAAACGCTCATTGTACACTACATTCAGCCGATCTTTCTTAACGACTGCCTTTTTGATCTCATTTTTTACTTGTTCCATAATCTTCTTTGGTTGATAAAGTGATAATACTAAATGTTGATACAACTCCCATGACGGCAGCCGTAGTTATTTCTCTTGATGTTGCATCTTCTCTTTGAGAAAAAGATAATGCTGTAAACAGGCCGACAACGGCCAGTCCGATTGTAATTTTTCTTAAAATTTTCATGATAATTACTTTTTGTTGTTATGCATTCCGGCCATTTTCATTTCCTCTTTTGCTTTACTTATCACAGTTACACACCATGATAATTGATGTGTTGCTGTCCGGTTACAACGTTCGCACCAATCGACGAGATATCGCTCCTCCCGGCATAAAGAACTAATTAAGGCATTTATCGCTGTTGCTGTCGCTTTCGCATTTTTAGCTGTATCAACGAGTGTTTGCATGACCTCGGACTTCATTGTCTCATTAAGCCAGTATTTCGAGTCTGCAAGCAGTTTGCCGGAGCGAGCAACATATACAGCCAGGTCATTGCCACGCTGTACGGCTTCTTCAGCATTTTCGCTCATTGTGATATTGAGAAAAGAATCAATATTTTGTAATTCAGCCAAAATTTGTTCTTTTGGAGTGATTAGTAAGTTCATATTGTTTTCACTTAAAATATATTTAAACCATTAGTTGCCACCATTTAAAAGCAAGGTCCTCGTATTTCTCTTTCCCCTTGATATACGTAGGGTGGTTACGGTCGGTGATAAAATACTTGAAGATTTTACAGTTCTTTTTTGAGATTGCGTAGATGAAATCTCTATTGCTCCCTGCAATATCCATATACCAGGCACGGGAACGGTCCCAGTCGAAAAAGTCGATAGCTTCATCAAATTGCGCCTGTGACTCTGCAAAAGTCGTTTTTAAATCACCTCCAAAATTGTAAGCAGACAACCACCAATCCCATTTACATCGTGTATCAAGATGGTAGGCAAAATTTCCATAATAGAACTCCTGCTGCTTATTTACCATGAACTTCTGTGTATCAGATTGCGCCAACACGACAGCCAGGAATTGATCTTTCTCCGCCTCTTTCCGGAGCGCCTTACGCATTTCAAGCCCTAGCTCAAATTCTTCTGTCGTATACAAGTAATCGTCTACCATCAGCTTGTCATACCGGACACGGTCATTCTCTGTGATAAGAGCATCTACGAGAGTACCGAACTTGAAAGCCTTTTCTTTATCCCCGTATTGAACACGGGGATAAAGATAGTTTTTAAGCTCTGTCAGATCTGAATTACTGACTTCCGAACGTGAATAGTATGAATCGGGATTTGACATAACTATTTAGCTTTCACATCTGCTTCGTAGCTGATGAATTGTGATTCAATATGTGTCTGATCTTTACTGTTTGCTTTCTTCTCGCAGTATGTAGTCATCTTTTTAAAGATCTTCTCTAACTCATCAAAAGGAAGAGTCTGCCCCTCGCCTATCCACCACATCTGAAATATTTCCAGGTATCCTTGCTGATGAAGAACAACAATCTTTTCTTTTACCTTAGCGTTTGTCGGTGGAGGTGCAACAGATGCAGCAGCACCAGCAAAAAGATTACCGATTGAGCTTTGTTGCGTTTTCATTGCAACCTCCTGCCTATCTGCTTCTTCCTTTCTCTTTAACTCTTGTAATTGTTTGGCTGCCTCTTCTGCTTCTCGTTGTTTGCGCAATTCTTCTGCTTTTGCGGCTTCTTCTGCATTTGCCAAGCGAAGCTGTTCCAGTTCAGCCAACTCTTTACGCTTAGACGGAATACGGTCGATAAGATCTTGTTTAACACTTGAAATTTTAGCCTTATACTGTTGAGCATATTGCTCATATTTACCCAGCAATGTATTTTTGCGAATCTCTGCTTTTATCTCCTTATTGATATAATAGGTAGCATATTCAGCAGTGAATTTATCAAAATGAGCTTTCGGGTAATCAGTTTGGAAAACAGTTATACCGATTACTTCTCTATCAAAGTTTACATAAGTCAATCCCGAAAAAACATTCTGCAGCTCGGTTACCTTAGAAGATAGATATGAACTGAAATAAGAAAGAAGTCCATTTTCTATTGCTTGTTGATAGCTTACCTTTTCATTATTGATTAATACTCTTTGCTCGGCTTCTTTCTTTCTCTTCTGCTCTTCTTCATATTTGAACTTAGCATACTCATTGCGCTTTGCTACAAGCTTTCCGGGGATTGTAGAAGAATCCTTAGGATCAATTTCTTTTTCTTGTGAAGTAAAGAAAGAACGAACTTTGTCGAATATCTGCGTGATGGGCTTGCGACGTTCGTCCATATTCTTGAGAGTAGTATTTACTTTTTTCAAGAAGTCAGCTGCAGCCTGATCTATCGTTTCATTCATACCTTCTCCCTCGATTGTATCAAGGAGAGCCTGCCCTGCTTCATTACATTTTTTTACGGAGAGAGTATTCCTTCCCATAATTTCGGGAAATGATGAAAAAATGTTTTTTACTTCGTCTATTTTGATTAATTCTGTTGCCATAATCGTTTTCTTAAATTGGTTAGTAAATACTTAGAAGCCTCCGTCTGCATCATCGTCAGATACTTCCACTTGAACGGGTTCCGGAGCGTCTAATTGTTTTTCTTCCCCAAAAGGTATTTTGGTATCATCTGCAGAGGCTACAGATTGAACAGGCTCATTAACCTTTTCTTCATCAACAATGCCATAATCAATAACTTCTTCATCTTCCTGTTCCGTCGCCATCATAGTATACTTTCCGGTACGCACCTTGGGGTAAGCATCAAAAGCGTGCTTAATCATCTTATTTTCTAAAAAGCCAGGATCAATGCCGCCACCATTCGAATAGTACAGATCATTAGCTTTGCCCTCTACTCGTTGTCCATCTTTGTAGTATGAGTTATTTTTTGCTGAAAACTTTGCCAAGCGTTGGATATCGCCTTCAAGGAGCCACTGATAATCTTCAGAACCGTCACAACGAACTATGCGAATGAATGCCCCTATTACATTAGAAGACTTACGAGGTATAGCGGCTGAATAAGTTATCTTCTTCACACCATTATCGAGACTGATAGAGAATATATCTCCTTCGTAAACAATAACCGGGTTATCTGCATATCGTATTTGTCCAGCACGCATACGCATAGTCAGTTCTCCATAGCCAGTAACAGAGACACTAGCTCTTTTTTCATATCTATCAAATCCTCGTTCATCTTTTTGACCCGTTTTTACCTTTCGTGGAATGAGATAACAATGAGGATGTGATGTATTATCAAGTGATAGCCCATTTACAGCCATATCAAGGAAGCAACCAAACAGTGACATCTTACTACATTCAGCCACCGAAGGATTCTCACGAAGAACCTTCTGGAAATTAAATACTTCCTTGTGGTAAATCTGTTCCCCCATTTGAGAACCCCAAATAGCATTGTACATCTGAATAAATTTCGTCTGTACATTTTCATTTTCGACAATTTTCGTTGCTGGAAGTGCGTTGAGCTCCTCCACTTTAATTTCAATAATGTTACTCATAATTGTTTTAATATTAGTTATTTACTAGTCTCCTTGGTATACTCCACGGCTGTATTCTTCCATTAAGAGTATGTCTTCAGTTGTAGGTTTTTTTCTGATATCTGTTTTTGATGAACTACATTTGATGGGAGAAGGACTGTAATTTTTAATAGCACTTTCTCTTTCATCCAACTGCTTTCCTATCTTATCCTGTAATTCCTTTAATAATAAAGATCCTTGTTTAACTTGTGTCATACAGCTATCTGCATTAATTGTTTGATGATATTGTCCGGAACTTTATTATGCAAATCCATCATTGCGCTAGCTGTTTCCAGCTCTGACCGCTTCACATAATATTTTCCTCTTTCCTTATTATTTGCCGGATAAAACTTAATCCATGCTTTTTCGCGCCATTCTGTTATAAGGCGTTTTCCATATATATCTTCCGCTTGTGATATAGTTACTACTTCGGGAAGTAGTCCTAACATCGTCAACGTTTGAACAGTTCCGATCTTAATACATCGTGCGACCATCATTTCGAAGCAATTTTCCATAATCTCTAATTAGGCTGTTTCTTTGTTTAACTTTTGAATGGTGTTGAGCTTTTGATTACTGAAACACATCTGCATCTCTATGCTATGCTGCCTGATTAATATTGATTAGAGTTCATATACTTCTTCAATCCTATTTCTTCGTATTCTTGCCCGCCGACTCCGGTTAAGGTCGTTGTTGCAGTCAAATGCAATCTGAAAAGCAATAATTCCAAGAAATGAGAGAGCGATTAGCGATTTTTGCAATTGCTTGAAGTCAATATTTAGAGCAAACACTCTATTTATCCACCAAGCACCAAGTTCGTTCAGTTTGCTGGTTCCTGTCTTTTTATAAGCCTTGTCGAGCAGGACATTTACCGTACCATAGGCAGTACCTAATCTGTCGGCAATCTCTTTCTTTGCTAGGCCACAGGCAGCCAATCCTGCTATTTGATTTTCCCTCTTGGTTAAGGTAGAATCAGCTTGCAGATCCATGATGCAAAATCTCTAATTCGGCTGCCGCTCTGGAAACTCCTTTTGTAGCTTCGAGGGCTTCATTAGCCATTCTTACAGCGACATTCAATACTTTAGCTTTGTAGGTTGAACGAGCGGAAGCAGGTTTGTTGTTGAGGATATTGTGCACTGTACCCTGTGAGCATCCTACCTCCTTCGCAATCTGCTTTTCGTATCCGTAAGGCAGATTAGCTTTGATAGTTTCTAATTGATTTTCCATATACATTATTATATTATAGTTTTGTGTTCCCGAAAAGGAGATCAAACCCGTCCGGGATTATATAGCTTATTCTTTAACTTCTTCACAAGTTTCTCCGAGCCAAGCAACACATTCTGTTGTACCCCTAGTAAAGTCTACCGCCTTATTTAGAGGATTGAATTTACCTTCAACTATATCTCCTTCTTTTACTCCTGCTTCCTTTTTTAGCTCCCATAGAAGCCATTCGTTACCAGTTGAACCGGTTACATTCTTGATTCTCATTTTCATGACTTAATCCTCCATTTCTTCATTATCGTTATCTTCTACTTGCAAGGCTTCAAGCATTTCGTTATCAAGTTTAGAAAGGTCGAGTCTTACTTCTTCACCGGAGTGGTAACTTGAAACTACTAGAATACAGGAATATCCGTTCTCATTGTATTCGAAATCGAAACGTTTACTTCCGCCTAGGATGCGCATTACTTCATTTAGATTCTTCATTGCGATCTTGTTTTTTAGGGTTAGAAATCAGCTTTAAGTTTTAGCATCCGGAGAACTTCCTTGAGTTCACTATCGGTATAATTCCTGGCAATCTCAATACTTACACAATTATAGTCAGCAGCAATTTGGATAGCTCGCTCTTTACTGACTTTGTAGATTTTCTGTTTCATATCTTATCTGATTTAGAGTAAATAATCTAATTTGTTAACTTTATTGCCCTTTTATTTTGGCATTATCAAGGTTTTGCGTTAACTTTATGATGCAAATATAAATTTTGTTTATATAAAAAACAACTTTATATATAAACAATGTTTAGTTTTTAATATAAATTAAGTTTGTATGACAATAAACGAAAGGATAAAACTTGCAATAAAGTGGTTAATAGGGCAACGTGTTGCAGATAATCAAGAAGAAGTTGGTAAGCTGCTAGGCTACTCCAATAAGTCATCATTTTCGCAAGTGATAAATGGGAAAGTGCCATTACCTAATGATTTTATCGAACGCTTATGTTCATTAAACAAGAATATAAACAAAGTTTGGATAATTGAAGAAAAGGGTGAAATGATATATCCTCAAAAGACATTAATAACGAATACAGACGTTGACAAAGCTTCAAGTACAAAAGGAATCCCCTATTATGACGTTGATGTTACCATGGGATATGACGAACTTCCCAACGATCAGACTAATATTCCAAATTACTACCTGCACATTCCCGCTTTTCAGAATTGCGATTGTGCGGTACCAGCTTATGGACGCTCTATGATCCCGGATATCAATGATGGTTCTATTATAGCTATCAAGGAGGTAGGTTTGGATAGTGTTCTTCCCGGAGAGGCATACCTTATTATTACAGATGACTACAGGACCGTGAAGTATATCCGTAACTGCAAGGATAATCCCAACAAGTGGCGCTTAGTTCCAAAGAACCTAGAAGAGTTCGATGAGATGGTAATAGACAAAGCTAAGATACTCCGGGTATTTCTCGTTAAGGGAGTAATCACAAACAAAATATTATAATATAAAGCACAAATATTATGGCTTCAATTCCTGATTTTAATTATAACAACGTGCTCCCTCCTCATTTAGGGAATCCCACAGATACTAGTAAAATATCACCATATAAAACAGATATTATGGAATTCTGTAAAAAGTTTGCAACATCATCTGAAAGAATAGAGATTTTAAAAGGATTTATCTATTTTAGATTAGAGGCATGTAAAAAGAATATTGTAAATGGATTCCAATGGATTGATGGGAGTTTTACAGAGAATATTGAAGCGTCAGAAAAAAGAGCTCCACATGATATTGATGTGGTGAGTTTTATATCACAGATATCTCCTCAACTCGAGCAAGATATAATTATTAAATTTCCAGCATTTGCATCTCCCTCTCTTTCAAAAAGCCAATATCATGTAGACCACTATCTTGTGATATTTGACCAGAATCCTTTAATGACTGTCCAAATGACCAAATATTGGATTCAATTGTTTAGTCATAATAGGGCTGGGGTATGGAAAGGTATGATTGAGTTACCATTGTACAATACCCTTGATTCAGATAATGAAGCCTTAAACTTTTTAAATTCACTATGATTATGGGAAATCATTCAAAAAAAGAGTGGCTTCAGTGGCAATTAACTGAAACACAACAATTATTAGAAGTTTCTAAGGATAGTCTATTAATGAAAGTATCCTTAGAAAATCGTATAGAAGATATAAAAAGACAACTAAAGGAATTAGAAGAACATTCTGTAGAAGCAAAGATTAGTTTACTATTTGCGGGAAATGCAGTTTTGGGTTCTATGGGAATAAAGTCTTCATTTGCTAGCAAAACAATGAGTTCGATACAAGGTATGATAAAGACCCAAATAGTTTATGATGCCTATGGAGAAGAACGTATAGGAAAAAGAGGTAAACTGGGGAAAACTAAAATGGGAGAAATGTTTCTAACAGGTTTACCTCAAGGTTCATTTGGTTTTGAACTCTCTTTAATGAATAATGAAGACCTTTTTGCAGAAGATTACGCAGCTAATTCTATTAAGGAAGTCATGGATATTATCCAAGCTACAGCTACTGACCAAGAACAGTATGAGAAATTAGTTTCCAATCATCCTAGCAGAATGTTTACTTATTTAAAAGATTTCTTCAAGGAGTTAGCGTCAGAAAATAGTATGCTAAAAATGGAATCGGGTAGCCATTATGTGGAATTAAGTGTAGATGATAATATGACAGGGTACGCAAGAACTACATCAACACATTGTCAAGAAAACAACATAAGAATAAATGGTGTTTTCAAAGGAGCATTTGTTGAATCTGGTAAATTTGAATTTTTGGATGAAGATGGCAACATAAAACATGGTAAAATAAGTGAAGATATTGATGAGGATATGATTGTAGAATATATTAGAAGATATTCTAATGAAAATTGTACCATGATGATTCTTGAGCGCAATTTTACTTTTAAAGATGGAAGGAAAAGTACTAGTTATGAGTTAATTGATATTCAAAAAGAAATAGGAAAATAGACTAGTATCAGATAAAAATTAGTAGTCTAGTTAATTGATTGTGTAACTAAAATGTGATGTTATGAAAGATTATATTGTAAAATTTGAATTGAATGATACTACTTACGAATTACCTTTCTCTGCAGATGTAAATAGTAGTACAGTATTAAAACAATGCGCCGAGCAATGGGTTGAAGACTATGTAAACCAAACAATTAAATCAGGAATGGTACAATGGCGGATTTTAAGCGTGAGAGAAAATGAAAAATAAAATATCCATTTGGCTATCATCAATTGCCTTATTTTTCGCTTTACTAGCTGTAGGATTTACATTTTTTAGAACCACTCCGATGAAAGCTGATTGGATGGGAATATTAGTTGGTATCCTTGCATTGCTAACCACAATATTACTCGGGTGGCAAATTTCTAGTTATGTCGGTTTTAAAAAAGACCTAATAAGAGATATAAAAGCCGAAAAAGAAAAACTGCATAAAATAACCTGTGGGTTAGATGTGCTTATTGATAAAAAAATAGATAAATCTCAATATGATACTTTAAAAAAAAATGAGTACTATATGGGAGGTCTTATGAACTATTTTGAAGGATACACCTTACTTATAAATAACAGTACACTATCTGGTAGATTCGGAATAGTATATTTAATTATGACAAAAGCCATAGTATCTTTTTTCAAATATGGAAATGGGGCAGCTTCTAATATTCAGAAGTGCTTATCAAATTTAGATTTAGTATTAAATGACTTTGAGTCTACTATAAAGAGATTGGAAAAAGGCTATCATAGCGGAAATTTGGCTTCAAACTTTAAAGACTTAGACTTATCACATAACGATGAATTCATAATATTAAAAACTGAAATCTTTAATTTCGGAGATACCGACATTTATAAAGAGTATATAAAAATGTTTTTAGACTTAGAGAAACGAAGAGAAAATCTAGTAATGGGGTTTGCTGATATTGATATTGTTGCTAAATTAGAAATGAAGGAAAGGAATGATAAAGAAGAACAAAAGAATGGGGGTTATGAATAAAATATACTCATAGTGTTTTATCTTAATATATAAATGTATGAAAGAAAAAGATAAATTAATCGCTTCCCTCCGGGAGCTGCTTCGGAAAGCATTGCAGAAAAACAGTGCCCAAGAACAAGAGATAGCTCTCTTGAATTATGAATTAGAAAGGGCTAAAATAAGGTCCTCAAAATAGCGTTCTTTGAACTATCTTTGAAATGGTTAGCTCACATCATTATAATTGACTGATATGTAGCTGAATACCCTTTATTATCACGTTGCTTTGGGAGCAGGGGGTCGTGGGTTCGAATCCCGCTACCCCGACGAAAAAGAAAACGCTGATAATTAAGTTGCAAACTTGGCTATCAGCGTTTTCTTTTTTACTCAAAAACTCCAAAAGCCATCGAAGAAACAACTAAACAAGCTAAAACAAAACAACTTATAAATTATTATTATGAAAAACATTTTATTTACACTTTTTGCTATTCTGATCTTAACTAGCTGTAGTAAAGATGATGATAACTGGATCGAGCTTAACGAAAACAATATCGTGGGTAATTGGTCGACAGGCATTAAAGGCTCGCATAAGTTTTTAAATTTCGGAGACGATGACAAAGGCTCTTTTGGAATTTATAGCAATGCAGATCCCATTTCTTTCCAAACGTTCAAATACAAAGTCGAAGATAGTAAGATTTACATCTATGATGTATTCCCAAAAGGTAAGTCACCATATTATTTGGACTGTAAAATATCAAATAATAAACTCAAAATTGAAAATGGTGAGGAATCTGGTACTTACGAAAAATTAGAATACTAACAACTTCCAAACTTAAAAATGCTTAGAATTGATCGTATAACAAAAAAATAATATTTATGAAAACAGCTTTTTTATTGGGCAGCATAGGATCAGGACTAATTCTATTATGCCACCTTTATTCGTTTGTCCAAATGATCATCATGAATCGCCCCGATTATTTGTATCCGACATATTACATCCAATCCATTATCATCTTCATAGCATGGACTTTGATTTTCATTTGCTTTATGATCGCTTACCAAAAACAAAATAATAAATCATGGAAGGATTAATACAATTTACAGGTATAGTGATGATTGCATTTGGAATACTGCAAATCATCCTTTTCTTTAAAATTTGGGGAATGACTAATAACGTCAAACGCATTTGGAAGAAAATAGATAATAAAGACTTTCTTTCCGATGCTTGTGTTTCTTATATAAAAGGCAACTTGGAAGAAACTGAAAGGTTGGCAAATGAAGCTTTTCTGCAGGAAGTAGCTTTGCTTTCTAAATCATCTGAATCTTATGAAGATTGGATTGATAATTATATAAAAATAAAAGAAAAATACACCCGTATCTTCAAGAAAATAGATAAGCCAGCTCCTGACTTTAATAAATACGAAGAACCGAAGATGTATCTACTTTAAACAATAGAGAAAAAAATAAGGCTGACATAACAAGTATCAGCCTTATTTTTTTTACATATATCCATATCACATATTCAAATAATACTCCCTCGTCAACGCTATATACTCCTCACTATACTGATGACGCGCCAATTCCGTCAACAACTCTTCTATCACACACTCCCGATTGGAAAAAGAAAAAGCAATCAGCGTACGTTTTGGAATACCGCCGGGCTTAGTAATTACATTGAGCTGACGAATCGCATACAACTTATTCATAGAAGCTATCGCCTTTACCCGATCAACCACATCCGTTGGAATCACGACCGTAAAAAGTCCGTCTGCTGCCAATAACCTATTTACCCCTTCCAGCAATTCTTCGTAGGTTAGAGAATCATTGTGACGGGCAGCAGCCCTCTGCCGATCCGGACACTCCAACGAATCGACAAAATAAGGGGGATTTGAAACAATCACATCAAATTTATCCGAAGACCGGTATTTCTTAAAGTCAGCCTGCACCACTTCTATCCGCTCCTGCCAAGGAGAACGAGCCACATTTTCCCTGGCCTGTTCGGCCGCCGCCTCGTCTATCTCCAATGCCACAATCTTTGCGTCTGGCAAACTGCGTTGAGCCAACATTAAAGCCACCAAGCCCGTCCCCGTACCAATATCCAATATCCGGCGCGCGCGCTCAACCGAAGCCCAAGCTCCCAAAAGCACCCCATCCGTACCAACTTTCATAGCACATTGGTCGTGCCACACTGTAAATTGCTTAAATTGAAAATAAGGATTCGACATTTTATCCGTTTGTCTTAAAGCTGTTTTATTCTACTATTTTATTGCAAATCGCCAAAAATAAATAATAATTATGGAATACTCCCTCTACAAGCCGATATTTTGGCATTGTTTTTGTGTTTTTATTCTGCACAGTGCTTTATTATTAGAGAGAATCAATTAACTTTGCAAACGATTTATGCATATCAGTATGACATAAACTAAATTAAAACGAAAAGATGAAAGAAAGATATTTATTGGAAGATGGAAGCGATAACGGCTTCTCGCTAATCACTGACTATGATGGGAACGATGAACAGGCATTTGATGTAAATGTGAAATCTGGTGAAATTCTTCCGGTACTCCCTCTACGTAACATGGTGTTGTTTCCTGGAGTATTCCTGCCGATCACAGTGGGCCGTAAGTCTTCTCTGAAACTCATACGAGACGCTGACAAGAAGCATAAAGATATTGCCGTAGTATGTCAGAGATCGGCACATACAGAGGATCCGAAGTTGGAAGATTTACACAATATCGGTACCGTAGGACGAATTGTGCGGATATTGGAAATGCCCGATCAGACAACGACTGTCATCCTTCAAGGAATGAAACGTCTGAACCTGATAAACATTATCGAAACCCATCCGTATCTGAAAGGTGAAATAGAACTTTTGGAAGAAGACATTCCAAGCAAAGACGATAAAGAGTTTCAAGCCTTGGTGGAAACCTGCAAGGACTTGACAATGAGATATATCAAATCGTCAGATGTGATGCATCAGGATTCGGCATTTGCTATTAAGAATATCAACAGCCCGATGTTCCTGGTCAATTTCATCTGCTCGAACCTGCCGTTCAAGAAAGACGAGAAGATGGACTTGTTAAGCATCCACTCATTACGTGAACGCACATATCACTTACTGGAAATCCTGAACCGCGAAGTGCAACTGGCAGAAATCAAGGCATCCATCCAAATGCGTGCCCGCGAAGATATCGACCAGCAGCAACGCGAATACTTCCTGCAACAGCAAATCAAGACTATCCAAGATGAACTAGGTGGCGGCGGCCAGGAGCAAGAAATAGAAGAAATGCGCCAAAAGGCAGAAAGAATGCGTTGGAACGCAGAAGTCAGGGAAACATTTATGAAAGAACTGGCTAAACTGGAACGCACCCATCCACAATCTCCGGATTACAGCGTACAGCTTAACTATCTGCAAACCATGCTCAATCTTCCGTGGGGTACGTATACAACTGACAATCTGAACCTTAAAAACGCAGAAAAGACGTTGAACAAAGACCATTACGGACTGGAAAAAGTGAAAGAACGCATTTTGGAGCATTTGGCTGTATTAAAGCTGAAAGGTGATATGAAATCACCGATTATCTGCTTATATGGCCCTCCGGGAGTAGGTAAAACATCTCTTGGAAAATCCATTGCATCTGCGCTCAAACGGAAGTATGTACGTATGTCTTTGGGCGGCGTGCATGACGAAGCTGAAATCCGCGGACATCGGAAAACTTATATCGGCGCCATGCCCGGACGAATCATCAAGAGTTTGATTAAAGCCGGCGCATCCAATCCTGTCTTCATCCTGGATGAAATAGACAAGGTCAGCGCCGACCGTCAGGGAGACCCCTCTTCCGCATTGCTGGAAGTGCTCGATCCGGAACAGAATACTGCTTTCCACGATAACTTCCTGGATGTAGATTACGACCTCTCAAAGGTATTGTTTATCGCAACAGCCAACAACCTGAACACAATCCCCGGCCCATTGCTCGACCGTATGGAATTGATTGAGGTAAGCGGATATATCACGGAAGAGAAAGTAGAGATAGCCCGTAAGCATCTGCTTCCCAAAGAGCTGGAAGCCAACGGACTTAAAAAGACAGATATCAAGCTTCCCAAAGAAACACTGGAAGCTATCATCGAGTCATATACCCGTGAGAGCGGCGTTCGTGAGCTGGAAAAGAAGATTGGTAAAATCCTTCGTAAATCAGCCCGTCAATATGCTACGGACGGTTATTTCGCCAAGACAGAAATCAAACCGTCGGATTTGTATGACTTCCTAGGAGCACCGGAATATACACGTGACAAGTATCAAGGAAATGATTACGCAGGCGTAGTCACCGGATTGGCATGGACAGCCGTCGGAGGCGAAATCTTATTTGTAGAAACGAGCTTGAGCCGTGGCAAAGGCGGACGTCTCACACTGACCGGTAACCTGGGAGATGTGATGAAAGAATCTGCCATGCTGGCACTTGAATATATCAAGGCACACGCTTCTATCCTGAATCTGGACGAAGAGATCTTTGACAACTGGAATATCCATATCCACGTTCCCGAAGGCGCAATTCCGAAAGACGGTCCGTCGGCAGGTATTACGATGGCCACCTCCCTGGCTTCTGCCCTGACGCAAAGAAAAGTGAAAGCCAACATTGCCATGACGGGCGAAATTACCCTTCGCGGCAAAGTGCTTCCCGTGGGTGGCATCAAAGAGAAGATATTGGCAGCCAAGCGTGCCGGAATCAAGGAAATCATCATGAGTGCCGAGAACAAAAAGAACATAGATGAGATTCAGGAGATTTATCTGAAAGGACTGACTTTCCACTATGTAAACGATATAAAAGAGGTATTTGCCATTGCGCTGACCAATGAGAAAGTGTCGGATGCTATTGATTTATCCGTTAAGAAACCCAGCCAGGAATGACATTTGAGTTACAATATACAGATACTAAAAGTAATGCCCGTGCGGGTCTGATTACCACAGACCACGGGCAGATACAAACACCGATCTTTATGCCGGTGGGCACACTGGGCACGGTTAAGGGAGTACATCTGACCGAATTGAAAGAGGATATTCAGGCGCAGATTATTCTGGGTAATACCTATCACCTCTATTTGCGTCCGGGACTGGACGTGATCGAGAAAGCAGGCGGACTGCACCGTTTTAACGGTTTCGACCGCCCGATGCTAACTGACAGCGGTGGTTTCCAGGTATTCTCTTTGGCCGGAATCAGAAAGCTGCGGGAAGAAGGAGCCGAATTTCGTTCGCATATCGACGGAAGCAAGCACGTCTTCACTCCGGAAAAGGTGATGGACATAGAACGCACCATCGGAGCGGACATTATGATGGCTTTTGACGAATGTCCTCCCGGTGACTCGGATTATGAGTATGCCAAAAAGTCATTAGGTTTGACGCACAGATGGCTCGACCGTTGTATACAACGTTTTAATGAGACGGAACCTAAATATGGTTACAATCAAGCTCTCTTTCCTATCGTGCAAGGTTGTGTCTATCCAGACCTGCGCAAACAATCAGCAGAGTTTATCGCGTCCAAAGGGGCCGACGGGAACGCTATTGGCGGTTTGGCAGTAGGCGAACCAGTAGACAAGATGTATGAAATGATCGAGATTGTTAATGAAATACTTCCCAAAGACAAACCCCGTTACCTGATGGGCGTCGGAACTCCTGTCAACATTCTTGAAGGAATAGAGCGTGGCGTGGATATGTTTGACTGCGTTATGCCTACACGAAACGGACGAAATGGCATGTTGTTCACCAAAGATGGCATTATCAATATGCGAAACAAGAAATGGGAAACCGACTTCTCTCCCATCGAAGCCGACGGAGCTTCCAGCGTAGATACGTTGTACAGCAAGGCTTATTTGCGCCATCTTTTCCATGCGCAAGAGCTACTGGCCATGCAAATTGCCTCGATACACAACCTGGCATTCTATCTGTGGCTGGCAGGAGAAGCAAGAAAACATATTATTGCCGGAGATTTCTCGACCTGGAAGCCGATGATGGTCAAAAGAGTATCAACTAGATTATAAGAAATGAAAAGCAATCGATTTATAAAACGGCTGGACTGGTATATCATCAAGAAGTTCTTGGGGACATACGTATTTGCTATTGCATTGATCATTTCTATTGCAGTGGTATTCGATTTCAACGAAAAGATGGACAAATTGATGGAGCATGAAGCTCCCTGGGATAAGATCATCTTTGAATACTACATGAACTTTATCCCCTATTTCTCCAATCTGTTCAGTCCGCTGTTCGTATTCATTGCTGTTATTTTCTTTACCTCCAAGTTGGCAGAGAACTCTGAAATCATCGCTATGTTCTCCACCGGCATGAGCTTTAAGAGAATGATGCGTCCTTATATGATTTCGGCCGCTATCATTGCGCTGACCACCTTCACGCTAAGTTCGTACGTGATTCCTAAAGGAAGCGTGACGCGTCTGAACTTTGAAGACCGGTATATCAAACCCAAGAAACAAAATTCGGTAAGCAATGTACAGTTAGAGGTAGACAGCGGGGTTATAGCCTACATTGACAACTATAACAACGCCATGAAAACCGGTAACCGTTTTTCATTGGATAAATTCGTTGACAAGAAGCTGGTTTCGCATTTAACTGCACGCCGTATCACTTATGACACTGCAACTGTTCATAAATGGACAATTCACGACTATATGGTACGCGAATTAGATGGTTTAAAAGAAAAAATCACTAAGGGAGATCGAATCGACTCTATTATCAATATGGAACCTTCTGACTTTCTCATCATGAAAAATCAGCAGGAGATGTTGACCAGCCCCGAACTAAGTGACTATATAGAAAAACAAAAGCGAAGAGGATTTGCCAACATCAAGGAGTTTGAGATTGAATATCACAAACGCATTGCCATGTCGTTCGCTTCTTTCATCCTTACCATCATCGGTGTATCGCTTTCATCCCGGAAAACAAAAGGTGGTATGGGGCTCCACTTAGGTATCGGATTAGGATTAAGTTTTTCTTATATCCTGTTCCAAACGATTACCTCCACCTTTGCCGTGAACGGAAATGTGCCTCCTGCCATTGCAGTCTGGATTCCCAATATCCTTTATGCAGGTATCGCATTCTTCCTGTATCAGAAAGCACCCAAATAACCAGAAAGCAACAAATAAAAGGATTGCAAGCCTTCCGCAGTCTTCAGGAACTCGATCCGCAGACTGTCCCAAGGTTTCGGATATACCGCAGAAAGAAAGATATAAAAATAAGAAGTTCCGCCTATTCCTGCTAATGCAAGTGTAGGCGGAACTTTTTTGTTGTATCCATTTCCTCTTTTGTCTATTCTCCATTGTTTTCACCTGACGGTGATCCGGAAAATCCCTCTTTCTCCTTACATTCCTAAAATCGTTAACCGATTTCTTTTACATAAGCAGAAAGATCTGCAGCAGAGATGTTTTTGGCTATAATTACACCATTTCCATCCAATAAATAGTTAGTGAATCCCCGATTTAAACGGTATTTCTTAAATAATCCGGAATCCTCGCCTTCTGTTTCCACGAAACAAGTGGGCGTAACTATTTGATCCTTACGAACGGTTTCCTTAAATATTGACTGATATTCGTCAAATGAAACAGAAACCATTTCCACATTATGAGAAGAACGAAGCGCATTGCTTAAACTTACGTTTCGCATCCGGGACTGCGCGTCATAACTTGCCCAGAAACTTAGCAACACATATTTGCCTTTCAAATTTCCCAACTTAAAGGCGGGTTGCTCATTTGACGTAGATTCGATCTTAAAATCAGGGGCTACGTCGCCCTCACTCAAACCTCCGGTAGGTTTGTCTTTCTCAACGAAAGCGGTCAAGGAACAAATCAGTAATACAACAAAAATCCATTTTACATAAGAATTCATGTAATTCGGTTTTAGTTAATACTATCCGGGACTGTCCTTTAAACAGTGGTTTCTTCCCGAAACGTTGTCTTTTCAGGCATCAGGCGAAGAGGAATCCGCTGATTATCAGAGCCTTTATTTTTGAAACCGGGTGCAAAGGTAAGTAAATATTAAATTAACTTCCAAGCAAATAAGCAAAAATCTCACTTTTTGGGTATAACTTTTTATGTTATTTAGCATAAAAACGAACTTTTTTCTCTACTTTTGCAGAGTTAAAGTCTATTTTTTATGCAACCATCAAATACTGAATTGATTCTGATTCGAGTTACCGGCGAAGATCGTCCGGGACTGACTGCTTCTGTGACTGAAATCCTTGCCAAATATGATGCTACGATCCTTGACATCGGCCAGGCAGATATTCATAATACATTATCGCTGGGAATTCTGTTCAAGAGTGAAGAAAGACACTCCGGATTCATTATGAAGGAACTCCTGTTCAAAGCTTCTTCATTGGGAGTGACCATCCGGTTTGAACCTATCACCACCGAACAATATGACAACTGGGTAGGCATGCAAGGAAAAAATCGCTATATCCTGACAGTATTGGGACGCAAACTTTCCGCCCGCCAGATTTCTGCCGCTACAAGCATATTAGCCGAACAGGGTATGAATATCGACGCTATCAAGCGTCTGACAGGCCGTATCCCGTTGGACGAATGTCAGACTGATACACGCACCCGGGCTTGCATCGAATTTTCAGTAAGAGGTACTCCGAAAGACCGCATTGCCATGCAGGAGAAGCTGATGAAGCTGGCCAGCGAACTGGAAATGGACTTTTCTTTCCAACAGGATAATATGTACCGCCGTATGCGCCGCCTGATTTGTTTTGATATGGACTCTACCTTAATCGAGACAGAAGTGATTGACGAACTGGCTATCCGTGCCGGTGTAGGCGACGAAGTGAAAGCCATCACGGAAAGCGCCATGCGTGGAGAAATAGACTTTACAGAGAGCTTTACCCGTCGCGTAGCCTTATTGAAGGGGTTAGACGAATCGGTAATGCAGGAAATAGCCGAGAACTTGCCTATCACAGAGGGTGTAGAGCGACTGATGTATGTATTGAAGAAGTACGGTTACAAGATCGCCATCCTTTCGGGAGGATTCACTTATTTCGGCCAGTACCTACAAAAGAAATACGGTATAGATTATGTTTATGCCAACGAACTGGAAATCATCGACGGCAAACTGACCGGACGTTATCTGGGGGATGTAGTAGACGGAAAACGAAAAGCCGAACTGCTCCGCCTCATTGCACAAGTGGAAAAGGTGGATATAGCACAGACCATCGCCGTAGGAGACGGAGCCAACGACCTTCCTATGCTGGGGGTTGCCGGACTAGGAATCGCCTTCCACGCCAAGCCCAAAGTGGTGGCAAATGCCAAGCAATCAATCAACACTATCGGACTGGATGGAGTGCTCTATTTCCTCGGGTTCAAAGATTCTTACTTGAATATGTAATTAGACCAAAAAATAGATTATCTTTGCTGACAAATAAAATAAAAGAATGAAGTTTTCCGAACTACAATTAAATGCAAATGTGCTTGAGGCGCTTGATGCCATGCGATTTGACGAATGTACGCCTATACAAGAACAAGCAATTCCAATCATACTTGAGGGTAAAGATTTGATCGCAGTAGCACAGACAGGGACAGGTAAAACAGCAGCGTTTCTGCTTCCTGTATTGAACAAATTATCTGAAGGTAAACATCCGGAGGATGCGATTAATTGTGTCATCATGTCTCCTACCCGGGAATTGGCTCAACAGATTGACCAGCAAATGGAAGGATTTTCCTATTTCATGCCGGTATCGAGCGTTGCTGTATATGGCGGAAATGACGGAATATTGTTCGAACAACAGAAAAAGGGACTCACATTGGGAGCTGATGTTGTCATTGCTACTCCCGGACGTCTGATCGCCCATTTGAGCCTTGGATATGTCGATCTTTCCAAGGTTTCTTATTTTATTCTGGATGAAGCAGACCGGATGCTCGACATGGGATTCTACGAAGATATCATGCAAATAGCTAAATATCTGCCGAAGGAACGACAGACTATCATGTTTTCAGCCACAATGCCGGCAAAGATACAGCAATTGGCAAATACGATCTTAAACGATCCGTCAGAAATAAAGCTCGCTGTTTCCAAACCTGCGGAAAAGATTATTCAGGCGGCATACGTCTGCTATGAAAATCAAAAGTTGGGCATCATACGCAGTCTTTTTATGGATGAGGTTCCGGAACGTGTGATTGTCTTTGCTTCTTCCAAAATCAAGGTTAAAGAAGTTGCCAAGGCGTTGAAATCAATGAAGCTGAACGTAGGTGAAATGCATTCGGACTTGGAACAGGCTCAACGGGAAACGGTCATGCACGAGTTTAAAGCCGGACGAATCAATATATTGGTAGCTACGGACATCGTTGCACGTGGTATCGACATCGATGATATCCGCCTGGTTATCAACTTCGACGTGCCTCACGACAGCGAGGACTACGTGCACCGCATCGGCCGTACGGCACGTGCCAACAATGACGGGGTGGCACTTACGTTTATCAACGAAAAGGAACAGAGTAACTTCAAAAGCATTGAGAATTTTCTGGAGAAAGAGATTTATAAGATTCCTATCCCTGAAGAATTGGGAGAGGCTCCGGAATACAAACCGCGTTCGTTCAACAAAAACAGGAACGGGAATTTCTCTAAAAGAAAAGATTTCCGGGGAAAAAGAAACAACGGAGGGAAGAAAAGCAACTACCCTGCGCCCAGACAGAAATAAAATCTGTATTTCCTTGTTTGAATAGAGTCCGTATTTCTTATTGGGGAAAACCTGATTTCTATTTGAATAGAATGTAGAGTCCTTATTTGGATGAAGTAATCTCCAAATCGCCTTTAAAGCTCACTTCCATATTTACAACGCTATATATGGAAGTTTCCGGAATGGCTAAAACAGCTTGATAATGAAAACCATTCCGGTTTACTTTCACAAACTTTGTATCTGACAGGATTGATTGCGCCAGGAAATCCGCAGGAACCACTTTGTCGAACATCTGTTTGGTTATATCGCTGGCAAACAGGCTCTTTTTACCTTCGTACACACAGATGTGCATCACATTATCATAGTACACATTATCCATACTAATCCCGTCTTCGGAATAAGTCGTCTTGATGACTCTCATTTTAGATGGATTGATATATACGTATGCACGATAGCGAGTGCCGTTGTAAGTCACTACACTATCGCGTTTGGTTACTTCCGTATAAGTCGGAACCACTAGTTCCTGACGGACAAAATAGATAGAATCATTGAGGTCTTCGGATTTATGCAGTTTTATTACATTATCCGTAATGGAATGAAACCAAAATATATGTTCTCCCTGCTTATCAATCTTGTAATAAGTGGTATCATTTCCATAAGTGTAAAGAATGTCCCGCATTATTTTAAATGCAATGGGAGTACTTTGTGCGTCTGCATAGTAGATGGTATCTCCTTCCACACGCATCAACGGGCTCTCCGTTTCATCGTCCAGCCAAATTCCCTGCAGTAACTCTTTTGCGCTAAGATCCTCTTTCTCCTGTTGAAGAGAATGGGGACTCTTATTGCCGCTACATGCCGCGAAAAGGATTGCCATTAACGATACAGCCACATTTTTCATCATCTATCTTAGTTTTGTATAAAGATACTCCTATTTTTTTATTTACCAATACAATGGTAAACAAATCCGAGCTCTTCCATCTCTTTTTTATCATATATATTACGTCCGTCCAACACAATCTGCTGGGCCATCGTCTTCTTGATAACGGCCCATGAGGGCAGACGGAATTCTTTCCATTCGGTAACCAGCATCAATACATCAGCATCCAACACTGCATCGTACATATCACAAGCATAATAGATTTTTTCTCCAATTCTACGCTTGCACTCTTGCACGGCAGCCGGATCGTATGCACGCACCCGACAACCAGCTTCCAGCAATTTATCGATCAAGACTAATGCCGGAGCCTCACGCATGTCATCCGTTTCCGGTTTAAATGCCAGTCCCCACAAAGCAACAGTCTTACCTTGCAAATCACCATTAAATTGTTTCTTTAGCTTCTCAAACAGGACGCTTTTCTGTTGTTCGTTCACTTCTTCCACAGCACTAAGCACTCGCATACTATAACCGTTCTGTTCCGCAGTCTTAATCAATGCTTTCACGTCTTTAGGAAAACAGGAACCACCATATCCGATGCCCGGATACAGGAACTTACGTCCAATACGGGTGTCCGAACCTATTCCGCTACGTACCATGTTCACATCCGCGCCAACGATTTCGCATAAGTTTGCGATATCATTCATAAAACTGATACGGGTTGCCAACATCGAGTTTGCCGCATATTTAGTCATTTCTGCAGATGGAATATCCATGAAAATCACACGGAAATTATTCAATAAGAATGGCTTGTATAGCTTGGACATCAATTTCTCCGCACGTGCCGACTCCACTCCCACTACCACACGGTCCGGACTCATAAAGTCACTGATCGCATTTCCTTCTTTCAGGAATTCCGGATTAGAAGCCACGTCAAAATCAACTTTCACGCCTCTCTTATCCAATTCTTCCTGAATAACCGCACGAACCTTACTGGCAGTACCCACCGGAACGGTACTTTTGGTAACTACCAGTTTATATTGTTTCATATTGCGACCAATGGTACGGGCCACCTCCAACACGTATTTCAAATCAGCGCTGCCGTCTTCATCCGGAGGGGTGCCAACCGCACTGAATATAACTTCCACGTCGTCCAGACAGCTTTCTAATGAGGTTGTAAACTTCAATCGCTTTGCTTTCATATTACGGAGCACCATCTCTTCCAATCCATTCTCATAAATCGGAATATTCCCCTTTTGCAAAGATTCGATTTTCTCTTTATTCGTGTCTACGCACGTTACATTCACGCCAATTTCGGCAAAGCATGTACCTGATACCAGACCCACATACCCTGTTCCCACGATTGCAATTTTCATACTTAATCTATTGTTTGTTTAGAAATTCATTCAAAATAAGCGGCATCTTTAAAGGCAGTTCCCTCTCTGTCTTTCGCCGATAATACCATTTGCGAATCTGCCAACGGCCAGTCTATCCCCAACGTTTCATCATTATACAAAATAGAAGCTTCCGCCTGCGGAGCATACTTGTTATCTACCTTATACGTAAAAACGGCTTCTTCGCTCAAGACTGCAAAGCCATGAGCAAAACCACGGGGAATGAAAAATTGTCTCTTGTTTTCCTCACTAAGCAACACGCAGACGTGCTTTCCAAACGTAGGCGATGATTTACGCAAATCAACGGCAACGTCCAGCACTTTTCCTTTAAGAACACGAACCAGTTTCGCCTGACTGTATTCTCCTTTCTGATAGTGCAATCCGCGTAACACGCCAAAAGATGATTTCGACTCGTTGTCCTGTATAAAATCTACGGGACCAATATTGGCATCAAACTCTTCTTTCTTATAGGCTTCCATAAAATAGCCCCGTTCATCGGAGAAAACTTTAGGCTCTATCAGCCATACTCCGTCTATTTCCGTCTGTATATAGTTCATTATTGATAGTGATAAATAAAACGATGCAAAAGTAGTGAATTTTTCGAAGTTTTCTGGGATATATTCAATTTATCTCGTAATTTTGCAGACATGATTGAATTGGCACAACATATAGAGACTTTACTACTGGAAAACGATTGCGTCATTGTTCCGGGGTTTGGCGGTTTTGTAGCGCATTACTCGCCTGCAACCCGCGTAAAAGAAGAAAATATATTTTTACCTCCTACCCGCACAATCGGCTTTAATCCTCAATTAAAACTGAATGACGGCGTATTGGTGCAATCTTATATGTCAGCGTATAACACGAGTTTTGCTGACGCTAGCCGCATAGTAGAAAAGGAAGTAAACGAATTCATCGGTCTCCTTCATGAAGAAGGAAAAGCCCATTTGGATAATATAGGCGAGATTCACTATAACATTTATGGTAACTATGAGTTTGTTCCTTATGACTATAAGATAACGACTCCTTCATTATACGGTCTCGACTCTTTTGAAATGCATGAACTTTCCGTTCTGCAACAGAAAGAAAAAGTATGGATACCGGCTCATCCGGAGAAAGAAAAGAAGACTTTTGAAATTAGTATCAATCGTGCATATCTTCGCAATGCTGCAGCAATGATTGCTGCCATCGTATTGTTCTTTGCCTTTTCAACTCCGGTAGAGAATACAGACGTTCAAAAAAATAATTATGCACAATTATTACCCAGTGAGCTTTTTGAGCAAATAGAAAAGCAATCGGTTGTAGTAACTCCTGTGTATGTTAAGAGTGATGCAATGCAACAAGCTAAGAAGCTTTCCGCTACTGCTTCAACTTCTTCTTCAACGAAGACTTCATCCACTAAAAAGAATACAGCGGATAAGACTTCCAAGCCAATCGCAGTTAGAGAAGTGAAAGTGGCCAAACAGGAAACGGCAGCTACTGCCCCTGCGGTTAAATCTCCAGAAAGTGCCAATCATCCTTTCCATATCATAGTGGCAGGAGGAATCAGCTTGAAAGATGCAGAAGCCATAGCAACTCAATTAAAATCAAAAGGGTTTGCTAATGCAAAAGCGCTGAACATGGATGGAAAAGTACGTGTCAGCATCAATTCATTCGACAACCGCAATGAAGCGACCAAGCAATTACTTGAGCTAAGAAAAAACGAAACTTATAAGAATGCCTGGTTACTGGCTAAATAAAAATCCCTTTTTAAAAGCATGAAACGAGTTCTTTGTCCTAAATGTGAGAATTACCTTTTTTTTGATGAAACCAAGTATAGCGAAGGCCAATCACTGGTATTTGAATGTGAGCATTGCGGCAAGCAATTCAGCATCCGGCTTGGAAAGAGCAAAGTAAAGGCTCTTAGAAAGGAAGAAAACCTGGAAGAAGAAGCTGAATCCCATAAAGAAGAATTCGGATATATCACTGTTATCGAAAATGTATTCGGTTATAAACAGATATTGCCCTTACAAGAAGGTGACAATGTCATAGGCCGCCGTTGTGTGGGAACTTCTATCAATACGCCCATTGAAAGCGGTGATATGAGCATGGATCGACGCCACTGCATCATCAATATCAAACGCAATAAACAAGGAAAACTTATTTATACATTACGGGATGCTCCCAGCCTGACAGGTACTTTCCTCATGAATGAAATCCTAGGGGATAAAGATCGTGTACGCATTGAGGATGGCGCTATTGTGACTATCGGAGCTACTACATTTATTTTGCATGCGGCTGAACAAGAATAATCACCTGACAATATAAAAAAACGCCACTGTTCTCTGAACAAGTGGCGTTTTTTTATATCCGGTCTTCTAATTACAGAATACCTTTAACGGTTTCAAGCATTCCTTTTTCCTGGATAGAATCCAAGTTTGCTTTTACAGCTTCTGCCAATCCCGGGATCTTATTCAAATCTTCTCCCCAGATAAAGTCAGCAGCCAGAACACCTTCAGCTACTTTCTTTGTACAACCGGTTGCCCAAAGTTCTTTCAGCAGGTTCATGATTTCAGGAGCATCATTTGGTACAATTTCAGCGCCGTCAGCACGTACACCACCTTTATAATAAGTAATGATAGCGGCCAAACCAAGTACCAGGCCTTTAGGAAGTTCGCCCTTACGTTCGAGATAAGTCTTCAATCCCGGTAAATCACGAGTTTCATATTTTGGGAAAGAATTCAGCATAATGCTTGTCACTGCGTGATCTACGAATGGATTGTTGAAACGTTCCAATACATCATTGGCAAATTTCTCCAACTCATCTTTCGGTAAATTCAATGTTTCCATCAACTCATCGAACATTACTTTGTGGATATATTTACCAATAACCTCATGTTCACAAGCTTCACGCACAATATTCACACCAGAAAGATAAGCAACCGGAGAAAGAACTGTGTGCGGGCCATTCAACAGAGTTACCTTACGTTCGTGGTAAGGAGCTTCCGAAGGAACAAACAACACATTCAGTCCTGCCTTATCAGCCGGGAACTCTTTGGCAACTTCCTGCGGAGCTTCAATCACCCACAGATGGAAGATTTCAGCCTGAACAACCAAGTTATCATCGTATTGCAGTTTTTCTTTGATAGCAGCAATATCTTTGCGCGGGAATCCCGGAACGATACGGTCTACCAATGTTGCATATACGCCACAAGCTTCTTCAAACCAAGTCTTGAACTCATTACCCAGGTTCCATAATTCAATATATTGATAAATAGTTTCTTTCAACTTATGTCCATTCAGGAAAATAAGTTCGCAAGGGAAAATAATCAAACCTTTTGTCTTATCACCATTGAATGTTTTGAAACGATGATACAGCAATTGAGTCAGTTTACCCGGATAAGATGAAGCAGGAGCATCTTCAAGTTTGCAAGACGGATCAAAAGCGATACCAGCCTCTGTAGTGTTTGAAATAACAAAGCGCATTTCAGGCTGCTCTGCCAACTTCATGAACTCGTCATTTTGAGAATATGGGTTCAGTGCACGACTGATTACATCGATCATTGTCAAGTTGTTAACAACTTCGCCTTTATCCAATCCTTGAAGATTAACATGATAAAGATCGTCTTGTGCATTCAGCATATCGACCATACCTTTATCAATGGGCTGAACCACTACTACACTGCTATTGAAGTCGGTTTTCTGGTTCATGTTGTAAATAATCCAATCAACAAATGCACGCAAGAAGTTACCTTCGCCAAATTGGATAATACGCTCCGGACGTTGTGTTTTAGGAGCAGTTTCTTTGTTTAATGCTTTCATGTTAGTTGTAATTTATAAAGTTGATATTATACAAATTCAAAATAAAAATCAATATTCTCCTTAATCAGGATGTCGATAGGCATATACTTTACAGGTTCAACAGACTTCTTAAACACAACATGGTCGCACAGAGCCTTCACCCCGCAATACCCTTGCAATCCCGGACGTTGCCCGATTAAATAATGCACATCACCTGATTTTAGCAACTCTACATTTGCTTTCAGAAGGTCATATCCTATCAGCCCTTTCATGCTACGTCCCGCATGACGGAGATACTCTCCTAACTGATACACCCTGGAATTAAATACAACTCCCAGCGCAGCCTTCGGATGTGCCCGGAAAAACTCATCTAATGTCTGTTGATTGCTTTCCTGATCAGATTTATTGAGTATAACCTCATGGATTACCAGGTTGTTATATTCCTCGGCTATGTAACTCATAAAACCGTCCAAACGACGTTGCATCTGTATTTCAGCCGGATTATCTTTGTTATTACTTAAGAACAAGACTAACTCCTGACCTTCTCCCGCCGAATAGTTGCGCATCAATATTTTTGCTGCAATATATCCGCTCTTATAGGAATCCTGCCCAATATACGTCAAGGCTCTCGCTTCTTCCATATTGAAATCAACAAAAGCATAAGCTATCTTATTTTCCTGTAGATAAGCTGTCAGCGCCAGCGTCTCTTCCCGGAAATTCGGAGAAATCAACACTGCGTCCACATTCTTTTCTTTTATAGCAAGGCAGGCTTCCTGATAACTTTTCTCATCTCCATGATGGTAACACAGATAATCTATACCCACATTAAAAGGACGCAACTCTTGCCGGGCACGCTCAATCCCCCCGACTACCGAATGCCAATAGTCATGTTCTATATAATAAGGTATCAGGCAGAGGAAAGAATATTTCTTTTTAGCAGCCAAACCGATAGCAAACACATTGGGTTGATAATGAATCTCATCCAGTACCTTTTGTACTTTAGCTTTGCTTTTGGGAGACACGTCGCCACGATTGTGCAACACCCTATCCACCGTTCCGGCGGAAACACCGGCCATACGGGCTATGTCTTTAATGGTATAGTTCTGGTCCTCCATAGTGCTAAAACTTAAATATTATAAATAATCGCTGCAAATATACGAATTATTTTGTTACTCCAAGTAAATTTTCTATTTTTGTGTTCGATAACGGTTAATAAAACTAAAACGAGATTTACGCCTATTAGCTTTAAAATCAATACGATATAGGTATAAATACAGAAAGTAATAATTTTATATACTTAAAACACAGTAATAATGAAGAACTTCATGGACGAAAACTTCTTGCTGCAAACAGAAACCGCGCAAAAGTTGTATCACGAGCATGCGGCTAAAATGCCGATCATCGACTATCACTGTCATCTCATCCCCCAAATGGTAGCTGACGACTACAAGTTTAAATCACTGACTGAAATCTGGTTGGGCGGTGACCACTACAAATGGCGTGCAATGCGTACAAACGGCGTAGATGAACGTTTCTGCACAGGAAAAGATACCACAGACTGGGAAAAATTCGAAAAATGGGCGGAAACAGTTCCTTATACTTTCCGTAATCCACTGTACCACTGGACTCACCTCGAATTGAAAACTGCATTTGGTATCAATAAAATATTGAACCCACAAACAGCACGCGAAATTTACGATGAATGTAACGAAAAGCTGTCTCAACCTGAATATTCAGCTCGTGGAATGATGCGTCGCTATCACGTAGAGGTAGTTTGTACTACGGATGATCCTATCGATTCACTGGAATATCACATCAAAACACGTGAAAGCGGATTTGAAATCAAGATGTTGCCAACTTGGCGTCCTGATAAAGCTATGGCTGTAGAAGTCCCTGCTGATTTCCGTAGTTATGTAGAAAAGCTGGCAGAAGTTAGCGGTGTTACTATCTCCAATTTTGATGATATGATCGCTGCTTTACGCAAACGTCACGACTTCTTCGCAGAACAAGGTTGCCGTTTGTCTGACCACGGTATTGAAGAATTCTACGCAGAAGATTACACTGATGCTGAAATCAAGGCTATATTTAATAAGGTATATGGCGGCACTGAATTGACCAAAGAAGAAATTCTGAAATTCAAATCGGCCATGCTTGTTATCTTCGGTGAAATGGACTGGGAAAAAGGATGGACTCAACAGTTCCACTATGGCGCTATCCGCAATAACAACACCAAGATGTTCAAATTACTGGGCGCTGACACCGGTTTCGACTCTATCGGTGAATTTACCACAGCCAAAGCAATGGCTAAATTCCTTGACCGCCTGAATACCAATGGCAAATTGACTAAAACAATCCTTTATAACCTGAACCCATGCGCAAATGAAGTGATTGCAACTATGTTGGGCAACTTCCAAGATGGTTCTATCCCGGGAAAAATTCAGTTTGGTTCGGGATGGTGGTTCCTCGATCAAAAGGATGGTATGGAAAAACAAATGAATGCCTTGTCTGTGCTTGGTCTCCTAAGCCGCTTTGTAGGTATGTTGACAGACTCTCGTTCCTTCCTGTCCTACCCGCGTCATGAATATTTCCGCCGTACATTATGTAACTTGGTAGGACGCGACGTAGAGAACGGAGAAATCCCTGCATCTGAAATGGAACGCGTAAACCAAATGATTGAAGATATCAGCTACAACAATGCTAAGAACTTCTTCAAGTTCTAACGGATTAGTAGTTACACTATAAAAAAGCCGCTACCAAAGTCGAATATGCTTTGAGTAGCGGTATTTTTATGTTCTATTATTACCATTCATCCAATTCCACAACCCAGGGCTTATCTTATGCATTAACAGTAGATTCACAACACAAACCACAACGCCGACAAATCCCCAAAGCAATGTTTCATTCAGCGTATAATAGTCTTTAACCTGAATAAACACCCAAATACAATACGGTAAACATAACACCGATGTAACAATAACAGGTATATACTTTCTTATTACCAAAAACTGAATGATATGCACTATCAGGTGCAAACCAAAGGCAATCAAACAACAATACCAAGCCGTCAAATCATTCATGCAGATTGACATAACCGTACAGGCTGATATAATTATAAACTCTTCCAATACCGTCAAGGCAAAAACCGGCGCATTACTCAAAGAATCTACTTTATCTTTCATAAAAGGGAAGCGCATGTACAACATAGCCTTGTTCTTATCCAACCATGTCGGAAGCATTATTATCTCTTCAAATTCATGAATCATGAATACTATGGGCAATAAATATAGGTATTCCATCGTTTTTTATTCCTTATTATCATTCAAGTATTGATATACAAAAAAGAGGCAACCTTAGTTACCTCTTTTTTGTACACCCTCAGGGACTCGAACCCTGGACCCATTGATTAAGAGTCAATTGCTCTACCAGCTGAGCTAAGAGTGCAACATGTTATTTATTGCAACCTTGAATTTGTACACCCTCAGGGATTCGAACCCTGGACCCACTGATTAAGAGTCAGTTGCTCTACCAACTGAGCTAAGAGTGCTTAATTCCTCGTTTGCGGTTGCAAAAGTAGGTCTTTTATTTTATTTGACCAAACAATCATGCAGCTTTTTTACTATCTTTTTTTCGTCTTTATTCGAACACATAAAGCTCGGAAGGCGTATTTCGCTTTAAAGCAAGTAGTTGCACATCTTTACCTACAAGAATACCTTTGTTCTTTAATTTCCATTCCACCGTTTTATAAGCTAGCTCCGGATGATTATTGTCTTTACTCAAATGACACAACCAGATATAGCGCAAATGTTCAGTGATATTTTCCGCTAAAAACTCCGCAGTATCAGAGTTACTCATGTGTCCGGTCTTACTTGCAATCCGCTCCTTCAAATATTGAGGATAAGGCCCCATTTTGAGCATTTCCTCATCATAGTTAGCTTCAAGTATCAGATAATGGGCCTTACTGATATAATGGGCAGCTGTAGGAGTAATTTCTCCAAGGTCCGTTAAGAAAGAAAAGACTTTGCCGCCGATTTCAATGCAGTACCCCACATTGTCCGTTCCATCATGCGGCACTTCAAAAGATTCGATATGGAAATCCTCCAAAGTCATCGGCTCTTGCTTTTCCAGGTAACGAACTGACGAACTCAATTTCTCCGTCATACAATAGCTACGATTAATTCCAGCATGAATACGTGCGGTTGTATAAACAGGAATATTCAATTTTTCTCCCAGATTACCCACAGCTTTGATATGGTCAGCATGATCGTGCGTTATAAATACCGCACGAATACTATCCATCAAGATATTATAATCTTTCAGTGTTTTTTTGATAGTACGTATGCCGATTCCGGCATCTATCAGTATTCCATAGGTTTCAGTGCCCAGATAATAACAGTTCCCACTACTGCCACTCGCCAGGCTTATAAATTTTACTTTCATGTTTTATCCTCTTTATTAAAATGCAAAATGCCGTCAACTTTTACAGCAAAGTGACGGCAAATATACATAAAAAAGAATAGAATTACCGAGAAGATTCCTTCTTTTTGTCGATGGATTCGGTGATTTTCGCAAATAATAGTAGCGCTACAGCGGCAATCAGGCCAATAGCAGCAAAGTAATACCATATATAATGGGCATTTGCGCTAGCTGCCTCCCATGCCGCCCGTGTCTCGAACAAAGCAGGATCCGGACAATATTTGGTAAGCAGAATTCCCGCCAGACCAAAACCAAAGATGGAAGAAAGAAAGGAATGTAAATGACTGAATCCTAAATACATTCCTTCTTCGCCTTTAGGAGCCTGCAAAGAGAAATACTCCAGATAACGCGGCGAAATAAAACATTCGGCAAGTGCTTGTACCACTATACCTGCAATCATCATCAGGGTAATATTGCTCATGCCTGTAATAAGATCATTTCCCAGCAAGTTTCCACATGCCATCAGCAACGCCGAAAAAGGAATCAAAAACATTCCCACATTCATCGAAGTAATCGCACTGCGTTTTGCCATCAAACGTGTGATAAAGCTAACGCAACAAACCACCACAAAAGGATTCACATTAGCAATCCAGCCCGGTTTCGCCGTCTCGCCGGCCAATCGGATCACATATTTAGGCATAGTGGCGTAAAGTTGCTGTTGCACCATCCAGAACCCTGTAACAATCAGAATAAGAATCAATAAACGCCAGTTGGTGATGATTCGCATAAATCCTTGCCCAATCTCACGGAGACTTTTTCCTTCACCAGCCGTGTGCGTTGATTTATAAAGGAGAATAACAGCAAGCAAAGCAATAATTGTCATCGCACCGGAGAAATAATTAATATAGATATATGCCTGCTCACCAATGACATTACGCAAAGGATCGATAATTGTTTTACCGGTAAAAGCACCTACATTTACCATCATATAAAAGATGGAATAACCACGCGCACGCGTTGCCTCCGTTGTTTCTTTGGCCACAGATGCAGAAATGATGGACTTAATAAATGATCCTCCCACCATAAGTACAAACAAGACCGGCACAATGATCCACCGGGTATAGCTATCGGGCAAACCATTAAATTGAGTAGTGACGCCGTAACTAACCAGGCCGGCAGCTTCCAGCAAAGTAGGAAATACTCCCAATCCTAAATATCCAATGGATAATAAGGAAAATGCTATAATCATTGACTTCCGGAAACCGATCTTATCAGCATAAGCACCGGAAAAAATAGGAAGCAGATATAACCCGCCGGAAAAAAGCCCGGAAATCATACTTGCTTCAAAATCATTAAAACCTAAAATGGAAGATAGATAAATAGTGAGAACGATGAAAACGGCATAATATGCCATACGCTCAAACAGTTCGACTGTGTTGCTGACCCAAAATGCTCTCGTAAAGCCTTTAGCAGCACGCTGAGGGGAATTGTTCATGTATTTATTAATTTATTAAAATGTTAATTTGAGACAAAGATACGTTTTTTTGGCTTACTGTCCGTATCTTTGTTCAAAATTAGGTAATTAAAAACTATGATTATAGCTGTTGATTTTGACGGAACGATTGTAGAGCATCGTTATCCACGCATTGGTGAAGAAATTCCATTCGCTGTTGACACATTGAAGTTATTGCAACAAGAAAAGCATCGTTTAATACTATGGAGTGTGCGTGAAGGGGCACTTTTGGACGAAGCTGTCGAATGGTGCAAAGCCAGAGGTTTAGAATTTTATGCCGTTAATAAGGATTATCCTGAAGAGCAAAAAGGCCATCAGGGATTTTCACGAAAGTTGAAAGCTGACATGTTCATTGACGACCGGAACTTAGGCGGTTTGCCGGATTGGGGAGTCATTTATGCAATGATTAAAGAGAAAAAGACATTTGCAGATGTCTATGGCCAAAACGGAGAAGAGGAAAAGACGCCATCAAAAAAGAAAAAAAGATGGCTGCCTTTCTAATAAATAGATAAATAGCAAGCCGACAGATATACAAAAAATAGATGATGCACTCTTATCCGACATGATTAAGAGTGCATTTCTATATGATGAAATAACTTATCTCCCAACATGGAACGGCCATTTACTACGATTCTTTGTTTTCCCACTTTTCCCTGAACTCCCATAATTGCTCAATAGTAGGATAAAAAGTCGGATTTTCCCAGTTTTTGGAAATCATAGCAATCAACGATTCCAAATACGATTTACCATCAATAATTGTAGTACATTGATTGACCTGATATCTTTCAGTTGGATAATTCTTTGTTTCGATCATCTTTTTTGCCCAGTTCAATAACTCCTGAACAGCTTCATTGTCATAAGTATGTTGCGCCATATCTTTAGAATTTTCCACAAAGATACAAAGTTTATTTATTCATAAACAAGGAATAACCGAAGAACTGGCAGAGATTCTACAAGTTGTGCTATCAGCAAAGAACAATTTCAATATTTTTTATGTTTATATAAATAAAGATAAACTTAAAAATAGAACGACTTATGATTTATGATTTCTTATTCCCCACAAAATCGAATACAACAAAAGTGTCTTTGTTGCTATTGGCTGTCCGGATCATATTCGGCATATTATTAATGAACCACGGTATCCAAAAATGGAGTAGTTTCCAAGAGTTGTCAACTGTATTTCCTGATCCGCTTGGAATAGGAAGTCCCCTGTCTCTCGGATTAGCTATTTTTGGTGAACTTGTGTGTTCAATGGCATTTATTGTAGGCTTCTTGTATCGCTTAGCCATGATCCCGATGATTTTCACGATGATAGTAGCTTTCTTTGTAGTTCACGCAAATGACGTATTTGCTGTTAAAGAACTAGCTTTCATTTATTTAGTGGTATTCATATTGATGTATATTGCCGGTCCGGGTAAATTTTCAATAGACCATATCATAGGAAACGAATTGTCAAGACGAAAATCAAGAGCATACAAAAATTAAAAATAATCCCCCTGATTAATTAAAAAATATTATATTTGCATACTTGTATGAGAGAAATTATCAATATTTTTTATTAATCAAAAATGTTTTAACATGAAAAGAGGGAAACTGACTTTAGTCGCAGTAGTGCTTAGCGGTAGCTTATTATTCAGTTCTTGTGTAGGATCATTCAGTTTATTCAACCGCCTGTCTTCTTGGAATCAATCAGTTGGAAACAAGTTTGTAAACGAACTCGTATTCCTTGCTTTCAACATTGTTCCGGTTTATGGCGTAGCTTACCTAGCTGACGCTTTAGTTATCAATTCTATCGAATTCTGGAGTGGTTCCAACCCGATGGCTAATGTAGGTGACGTAAAGAAAGTAAAAGGAGAGAACGGCAACTACATGGTGAAAACTCTTGAGAATGGATATTCTATTACTAAAGAAGGCGAAACTGCTTCAATGGATTTGATCTACAACAAAGAAGCTAACACATGGAATGTTGTTGCAAACGGTGAAAGCGCTGAATTAGTAAAAATGAACAATGATGGCACTGCTGATTTGTTCTTGCCAAATGGCGAAAAGATGAATGTAACGCTGGATGCTCAAGGCATGCTGGCAGCACGCCAGGCTACAATGAGCAATTTTATGTTTGCCGCCCGCTAAAAATAAAAACAAATACGAAGGAGATGAAACATCATATAGGAGTTTCATCTCCTTTTTCAATCTTATCTTCTTCTATCAAGAATCTTTTGTACTATGAATAAACTATATACACTTATCTATTCTGTTCTAATCTTCACCTGTCTATCTTGTCAGCAACAAACTCCTCAAACTCAAATAGAACAGACAGCCATCGATTTCTGTGAAGCCTTTTATAATTTCAATTATACGGTCGCCAAAGAATGGAGCACGCCTTCTTCTCAATCTTATCTTAGTTTCTTAGCATCTAATGTCGGGCAAACCCATCTGGAGCAACTTAAGACACGAGGCGCTGCAAAAGTTTCTGTTATTTCAAGTGAGATAGATGCTAATTTAGAAGAAGCGTCGGTTGTCTGCCAAATCAAAAATGCATTCGTCATTCATCCCATCGGAGGAAAAATGGAATACGTAAGTTCCCTGCAAGATACGCTCGAATTAGTAAGAGTAAATAATAAATGGCTGATTAGAAAGGATATCCCACAGCAAAATGGAAAGCAAAGTCACGACTGAATTTAGGATGAATGATGGGGAAATGCTCTTTCCTCGTTTCATAGGCAGGATTGACAGCTTTCATACCTCCGTCAAAACGCAAAATAAAGAAATCCAAATCCAGGCGGAGACCTAATCCGTAGGCCACTGCTATTTGCTTATAAAACCTATCAAACTTGAAAACCCCTCCCGGTTGATTGGCATAACTCCGGATGGTCCAGATATTACCAGCATCAATAAATACCGCCCCCTGAAACTTCCAGAATAACTTGCTTCGGTATTCAATACTGGCATCCAGTTTAATATCTCCGGATTGATCGAGCAAATTCCCATTTCCTGCAAAAGAGCCCGGTCCCAAATCGCGAACACTCCATCCGCGGACACTATTGGCTCCACCAGAGAAATATTGTTTCTCAAACGGAATAGTCTTCGCATTTCCATAAGGTACAGCTATTCCCACACCAGCATGAAACGCAAAAGAGTTACGATAATCGATTCTGATATTCTTAGCAAAATCAAACTCCCCTTTCAGATATTGAGCATAAGGAATTCCCAGAATAGCGTATTCACCATTACTGTTCTTCCGAATGTTTGCAGCCTTTGACAGAGCATACATTACATTTCCCGCCGATTCGAAATTAAAACGGATGGAGTATGAATTAGAAGCAATCGTATTATTGATAATCGATCCTCCCACGCTATTATAATTATAGCTATATCCCATATTTATAATCAGTCGATCCTGATAATTATACTGGAATATATGGTTCTGTCCTTTATTTATATAGTCTTCTTTAAACCTTTCAGAGATACGGGGCAAATAAAGGAAAGCAATATTTATCAAATCAATACGGTGTTGTATCTTCTGACGTTGTGTCCACTTGTAACTCCAGTTAGCAGAAGCCATCGTACGCAAGAACTCCGGTCGCAACTGATAATTATACTGTAAACCAAACTCTGTTGTAGCCCTGATTTTCCGTTTAAAATCAGAGGAAATGAAAGGGAACAGAAAATTAGGGAAGTTGATACTCGTTTCCACCCCGTACTCTGTATAGTTATTATTCGAATAACCTGCCTGAAGTCCGGAAATGACTTCATACGCTCCACGGAATTTTATCATAAAAGTTTCCGATCCGCGAAAAAGGTTCCTGTTTTGAAAAGAGGCGGAAGCAGCCGCTCCCAAGTCACCGGCAGAATTAGTTCCCTCTACCTCGAAAGCCACTGATTTATGTTTGCTCTTGGTCAGCATCACATAGCAATCGAGCATCGTTGAATCTCCTATTTGAGTCTCAATAAAACGGATATTCGTATATTTCAATGCCGATAAACGTCCAAAACTGGAATAGGTCTGCTGCACATCGCGCTCATTATACAGATCACCGGAAGCAAACCGAAGGTTATCCGTAAGAACTTTAGGACGCAAATAGAGTTTATCCTTATAGTAAATCGGATATCCCTTATAATGTACCGAATCATTGATGTCCACACTGCTCATTGCCGAGGACTGCAAAACATCATAATCCGTAATAAAATTAATCTTATTGATCCAATATTGCCGATGTGCTCTTGCAGAATCATTCGCATGAGCTTTATACATCTGCAAATGTTGAGTCAGATCTACATTATAAGTATTACGAACGGTATCGGCAGTATATCCGATATAATCCTTATTAAACTTATAGTAACCATTCCGAAGTAACTTATTCGTGATACGTTGCCTGTCCGCATCCAATACATTCACATCAAAATACATTCCTTCCTTCAGCAAACTTCTGGCAGAATCCTGTTTGAGAAGCGCAGCTATTTTAGGATCATAAATATCATATTTGATAGATTGAACAACGTATGGCTTGCCTGCCGTTACGTCATAATATACTTTGATCTTTTTCTTTTTTACTTTGGTCGAACGTTTCACTGTTGCCGCCATATATCCCATATTATGCACAGCCTTAGTGATTTCTTCTTCAGAACGTTGCGCTTCGTCCTCGCTATATATTACGGGAGCATCCCCTATTCTTCTCAAGAACTTATTCCCCCATTTGGTCGAATCACGCCCCGACAGATTGTATACATAAAGTTGGGTCTTTATCAGACTGAACCACTTGGCATTAGGATTTTGGCGAACATACATGCGCAAGGAAGAAGGCCGTATATTTTTTTGGTCCGTACGAATTTTGACTTCATCCAGCAAATAAGATCCATCCGGCACAAACTTAGTGGTAGTACACGAAGCAAGTGACAAGACAGCAGCAGAAGCAAGCAAATAAAGAAAATTTCTCCTCATACGGTTTTACATCGATAGCATGAAAAATGCGCTTACAAAGATAAATTATATTTTCTGACGGGGAAAATAATTTAAGAAAAAGAGAGGAAAGTAAGGATAGATTGGAAATATCTTTATAGCTTTGCAAAAGAATATCAAATCTATGGCATCATTAAGTAAAAACAAAATAAAGTTTATCCACTCGCTGGAACTGAAGAAAATACGTAAAGAAGAGCGGGTATTTCTGGCTGAAGGTCCTAAATTGGTAGGCGATTTACTCGGACATTTTCCCTGTCGTTTTTTAGCTGCCACTCCCTCCTGGTTTCAGGAGCATCCGGGTATTGACGCAAGTGAACTGGTAGAAGTTTCACAGGAAGATCTTTCACGGGCCAGTTTATTGAAAACTCCCCAACAGGTACTTGCCATTTTCGAACAACCACAATATACTTTGGATCCGGAGGCAGTTCGTTCATCACTTTGCCTTGCATTGGACGATGTACAAGATCCCGGAAATCTGGGTACCATTATCCGTTTGGCCGACTGGTTTGGCATCGAACATATTATCTGCTCGCAGAATACGGTAGATGTATATAACCCTAAGACCATACAAGCCACTATGGGTGGAATTGCCCGGGTGAAAGTACATTATACTTCCCTCCCCGATTTTATCCGGTCGCTCGGAGATACTCCTGTGTTCGGTACGTTCCTGGATGGAAAAAACATGTATGAACAACCATTGTCGGCCAATGGCTTGATCGTAATGGGAAATGAAGGGAATGGCATAGGGAAAGAGGTAGCCACATTAATCAACCGAAAATTATATATCCCCAATTACCCGGCAGGCCAAGAGACATCCGAGTCTCTGAATGTAGCCATTGCTACCGCAGTAATCTGTGCCGAGTTCCGTCGACAGGCTGCATGGAAGTAAAATCAAAAGGATAAAACAAATAAGGAAATAAAGCTTCCCCCTTCTTTTCTGCTTCCTGCAGATACTCATTAAAACATTGGGAAGATTGATTCGAAACACTGGGAAGATTGATTTGAAACACTGGGATGTTTTTTAAAATCATCCCAGTGTTTTTTATTTCTTCCATCTGACTTTCAGAAAGCAGCACAATCACTCCCGGCATCCATTCAACCGACTCAATCTCTTCGGTCAATGGGAACACACCTCGGACAACTCCTTCGTCAGTGATCTCCACTACCTGCTGCTTCATATATCCGACGGCAGGTATCAGCAAATAATGAGAAGCAAAGCGTTTCATTACAATCAGTTGTTTGAACGTCTTTGTTGTTGCTTCCTGCGTTGATTCATCTGGCGTTCTTTTCTTTGCTCTATCCGTTCCTTTTGGATATGCTGTTCCACCTGAATCTGCTCCGGCTTCTTCTCACGATGAGTTCCCGTACGACGACGGTTCATCTCTTCCGGTGTCAGACGCTGAATGTCATCTTTATTCTTGTCTATGACCTTATGTAAAGAGTCGGCATTTTCTTTAGTAGCTATCTTCTTCAAAGAATCCGCTTTCAATGCTTCTATCTTATTCAAAGAATCGCGTACGGCAAATGCGAGCGTATCCGTACAATGATAACGAGTCATCATGAAGCGGTCGGCCAATACTGCCCCGCCTTTTTCCTGGCTATCCATCGGATAATAAATGAAACCTTTTATTTCTTTCATCGAACCTAATGTGTCTGCAAACAAACGAATTTGTTGCACACCCGGTTCAGTCACCGTTTTCCAATGATTGATCGTATCTTTTTCGTAAATCACCTGCATAGCCATAGTGACACCTCTTAAAGAGTCGGCAAGCATCGGCTCCAGGAAACGATACCGCACTTCCCATACCAGTGTATCCCGGTCTTTGTAGTTAGAGTCAGTCGGCAAAGTAAATACATATTGATTATCCATCATTTCACCGGTCAGACGTACCATACGCTGCCACGGCCAGACATCGATGCTATCACCTTGCTTGGTCATTTTCGGTTTCTTATCACGCTTGGCTATCAGGTCACCAACAAGTTCCTGTTCGTCTTTCAAGCGTTTTTTCACCTTATCATAAATTTTCGATAAAATCTCTGTGTTACGGGTATACCAAACCATGGATGAGTCAAATGCAGCTTGTGTAGTCCCGTATTTCTTGAAAACGGCGTCGATATACAATGCTTTCTTATAGTTCTCACTATAAGGCAAATTATCTCCCATAGACTTTGCCACATGATAATCATACAGCAAATTCTCCATCTTCGATTCCGAGATTACATCACTGGGTCTTTTCACTTTACACCCGGCTACCGCAAACACGAACATGCAGATGAGACACAGATGAAACCGAAATTTATTTTTCATGATCCGTAGCTTCCTTTTTATCTTTATCCAGTGAATGATAAGACTCATTCAAATATTTACTATAAAAGAGTAACAAGGCAATGATACCGCAACTGATAGCAGCATCTGCAAAATTAAAGATCGGACTAAAGAATATAAAATGCTCTCCACCCACAAACGGCATCCATGTAGGCCAGTTTGTATCTATAATCGGAAAGTAAAACATATCCACCACTTTTCCGTAAAACCAGGTAGAATATCCACCACCTTCGGGCATGAAACTGGCAATCTGCGAATGAGTGCTTTCATTGAAAATAACTCCATAGAACACGCTATCTATGATGTTCCCCAAGGCACCGGTCAGAATAAGAGCCACACAGACGATATAACCTGTTTTGAACCCTTTCTTTATGATTTTATAGAGATACCACCCTATCAATGCTACCGCAACAATGCGGAATGTTGTCAGGAATAACTTACCGAAGATTTCCATACCGAAAGCCATCCCGTTGTTTTCGGTGAAATAGATATAAAACCAATCGGTCACACGTATGCTTTCATGCCAGTACATGTGAGTTTTAATCCAGACCTTGATGATCTGGTCAATAATCAATACGGAAAAGATAACGAGAAGGGCAATTCTCCCCTTCGTGAATAGTTTCTTCATGTGTTTATTATAAGTTAAACATAACGAGCTACAAGTGCCGTGCGTAAACTTTGCGCAGCTACTTGTAGCTCGTTACCTGTAGCCTACTTGCTATCTGTTATTTTTTACCACTGTTCTTTGCTTCAATGCTTAATGTAGCATGAGGAACAGCACGCAGACGTTCTGCCGGAATCAACTTTCCGGTTTCACGGCAAATGCCGTACGTTTTATTCTCAATACGTACCAAAGCAGCTTGTAATCCTTGGATAAACTTCAGCTGACGTTGTGCCAGTCGGGTCGTTTCTTCCTTGGAGAGCGTATTAGCTCCTTCTTCCAATACTTTATACGTAGGAGATGTATCGTCGGTATCATTACCGTCCAGTCCCATCAAACTTTTCTTCAACTGTTCATAGTCACGTTGTGCCAATTCCAGTTTCTCCATAATAATGGCACGGAATTCCTCGAGTTCCGCATCCGAATATCTAGTCTTTTCTGCCATAACTTTACAATTTTAAAAGGTTAATCAATATAGTATTAGTCTTTTATCACGTTCACAAACAATGAGAAGTCGTCAAACTCCAGCATTGTTCCGTCTTTCACTTCATCTACAAGTTCAAGAGATGTGCCTAAAACCTGGTTACAAATATAAGTATTATATTCATTTACCGCATCATCTGTTTGCGTATTTTTCGAGATTGTTATTTTTATTTTGTCTGTAATCTCGAAGCCGCTTGACTTACGTATATTCTGAATACGGTTCACCAGTTCACGGGCAATACCCTCGCGACGCAGTTCTTCGGTAATGGTCACTTCAAGCGCTACTGTCAGTTTGCCTTCATTGGCAACCAACCATCCCGGAATATCTTCACTAAAGATCTCGACATCTGATGCTTCAATAACAGCTTCCGCACCATCCAGGTTTAATGTATACTTTCCGTTTTTCTCCAATTCACCGATGGCTTCCTGTGACATTTCTGCAACAGCAGCAGCTACTGCTTTCATTTGCTTGCCAAATTTCGGTCCCAGTTTCTTAAAGTCACATTTCACTTTTTTCACCAATACACCGGCTGCACCATCAACGAATCTGACTTCTTTTACATTCACTTCATTCATAATCAGGTTCTTCACAGCTTCGATATGAGCTTTCTGCTCTTCATCTACCACCGGAACCATGATACACTGTAGCGGTTGGCGTACCTTGATATTCACCTTGCGGCGCAATGCCAACACCATAGATGTAACATCCTGTGCCATTTGCATGCGGGCTTCCAGTTCCTTGTCTATCATTTCTTCCTGATATTTCGGGAATTCGGCAAGATGGACAGAAACTACATTGTCGCGTCCTGTTGCTGTAATCAAGTCAGTATACAACCGGTCTGCATAGAACGGAGATACAGGAGCCATCAGTTTGGCAACTGTTTCGAGACAAGTGTACAATGTCTGATAAGCAGACAATTTATCCTGTGTAAATTCACCACCCCAGAAACGTTTACGATTCAGGCGAACATACCAGTTGGACAAATTATCATTCACAAAATCAGAAATCAAACGTCCTGCCTTTGTCGGTTCATATTCATTATAGCATGTATCTACCTCCTTTATTAATGTATTCAATACAGATAAGATCCAGCGGTCGATCTCCGGACGTTCTGCCATCGGTACATCCGCTTCTTTATACTCAAATCCGTCTACATTCGCATAAAGCGCAAAGAATGAATACGTATTATATAAGGTACCGAAGAATTTACGGCGAACCTCTTCCACTCCTTCAACGTCAAATTTCAGGTTATCCCACGGAGAAGAATTGGTAATCATGTACCAACGCAACGGGTCGGAACCATACTTTTCAATCGTAGTAAACGGATCGACAGCGTTATTCAAACGCTTGGACATCTTGTTACCGTTCTTATCGAGTACCAAACCGTTAGAGATAACAGCTTTGTAGGACACGCTGTCAAATACCATGGTAGCGATAGCATGCAAGGTAAAGAACCAACCACGAGTCTGGTCTACTCCTTCCGCGATAAAGTCAGCCGGATATACCTGACGGTTATCCAACAGTTCTTTATTTTCGAACGGATAATGGATCTGTGCGTATGGCATAGCACCCGAATCGAACCATACATCAATCAAGTCTGATTCACGCTTCATCGGTTTGCCGTCTTTCGATACCAATATGACGTCGTCTACATAAGGACGGTGAAGATCAATCTTATCATAATTTTCTTCCGAATATTGACCCGGCACAAAACCTTTATCCTTGTATGGATTGGATTTCATAAATCCGGCAGCTACCGATTTCTCGATTTCATTATAAAGTTCTTCTACAGATTCGATGCATATCTCATCCGTATTATCTTCTGTACGCCAGATAGGTAATGGAGTACCCCAATAACGAGAACGGCTAAGATTCCAGTCATTCAGATTTTCCAGCCACTTGCCAAAACGGCCGGTTCCGGTAGATTCCGGTTTCCAGTTGATGGTTTTATTCAATTCCATCATTCGCTCCTTGCAAGCGGTAGAACGGATAAACCAGCTATCCAACGGATAATAAAGTACCGGTTTGTCTGTACGCCAGCAGTGCGGATAGTTGTGGACATGCTTTTCTATCTTGAAAGCCTTGTTGTCTGCTTTCATCATCATGGCAATGACAATATCCAAAGATTCGGCAGCTTGCGCGGCTTTCTCATCGTATTTGCCATCCACCATAAATTGAGGATCATAAGCATTTTTCACCCATGCACCCTGATATTCTTTGTATTTATCTACATCAACACATTCTTTTACGAAATTCTCATCCAGCTCATTCAACAGATAGAATTTACCAGTTAAATCCACCATCGGACGAGTTTCGCCTTTCTTATTAATCATGAAAAGTGACGGGATTCCTGCAGCACGTGCCACATTCGCATCGTCTGCACCAAATGTAGGTGCAATGTGAACGATACCTGTACCATCTTCTGTAGTAACATAATCACCCGGTATCACACGGAAAGCTTTATCACTAGCTTTCCAAGTACCATTTTCAGATACTTCTACAGGTTTTACCCAAGGGATCAACTGCTCATATTCCATACCGACAAGATCAGTACCTTTATATTCGGCAATCACTTTAAACGGTACAAGTTTATCTCCGGCTTTGTAGTCCTCCAATTTCAGATCAGCAGCTTTTGCATTGAAGTGTACATTCAATAAAGCTTTTGCCAGAACCACCGTGATAGGTTCTCCGGTATAAGCGTTGTAAGACTGTACAGCCACATAATCAATTTTGGGTCCCACACAAAGAGCCGTATTTGAGGGCAATGTCCATGGAGTAGTTGTCCAAGCGATAAAATAAGGAGTTCCCCATTCCGTCATTTCCGGTTTAGGATTCTTCATTTTAAATTGGGCAACGGCCGTTGTATCTTTTACATCCCGATAACAGCCCGGTTGATTCAACTCATGTGAGCTCAATCCTGTTCCTGCAGCCGGTGAATATGGTTGGATCGTATATCCTTTATATAATAAACCTTTTTTATGCAGTTGCTTCAATAGCCACCATAATGTCTCAATATAGCGATTATCATACGTGATATAAGGATGCTTCATATCCACCCAATATCCCATCCGATGAGTCAGATCTTCCCACTCCTTGGTATATTTCATCACGTCTTTCCGACAAGCCGCATTGTAGTCGGCAACAGAGATTTTCTTACCAATATCTTCTTTTGTGATACCTAATGCCTTTTCTACACTTAGTTCCACAGGCAGTCCGTGCGTATCCCATCCGGCTTTACGCTTCACCTGATAACCCTTCATCGTTTTGTAGCGACAGAAAATGTCCTTAATGGTACGAGCCATTACATGGTGAATACCCGGCATACCATTAGCCGAGGGAGGTCCTTCGAAAAACACGAACGAAGGACAGCCATCACGTTCTGTCATACTCTTGGCGAAAACCTGGTTCTCGTCCCATTTCTTCAGCACATCTTTGTTCACCTGCGAAAGGTCAAACTGCGAATATTCAGTAAATCTCTTACCCATAGCTGTCTACGATTTTACTATTTACAATTTACAATTTGAGGGGTATCCCCATTTTTAAGGGTGCAAATTTACAAAAACATTTGTTTAGTTGAGCAAAAAGCTAGGACTTTTAATCGGATTCGTGTGAAGTTAACGATTATAAACCGCCTACAGCCTAAACAAAACAGGTATCTCCTTGTTTTAGTGGGAAACCTAAAAGCACTTTAACTTATGAATTACGGTATTAGCATTTTATTCAGAGCAATCCCTTTGGCGATGGCTATTTTTTGCTTCGGATACGGAGCGTTCATTTATGGTTATGGAGATGATGGGAGTCGTGTTGTGGCCGGTCCTGTTGTGTTTTCACTCGGTATGATATGCATTGCACTGTTTTGCACGGCTGCCACTATCATCCGGCAAATCATACATACTTATAATAAATCGGCCAAATACATTTTGCCGGTTATAGGCTATCTGGCAGCCATCATTACTATTATTGGAGGCATCTGCATTTTCAGTAATGCCACTTCCACCTCTGCATTTGTTGCAGGACACGTTATCACCGGCGTTGGATTTATTACCACTTGTGTAGCTACCGCCGCCACCTCTTCTACCCGATTCTCTTTAATTCCGAGGAATTCAAAAGCGACAAGTAATGAAGTTCCGGAAGGAGCTTTTTCCCTTAATCAGAGACGGGCATTGGTCATTGTTGCCATCATCGTTTCGCTGATCGCATGGATATGGGCATTTGTATTATTAGGCAACAGTCATTCTCATCCTGCTTATTTTGTGGCGGGGCATGTAATGGTCGGTCTGGCATGTATTTGTACCAGTTTGATTGCACTGGTAGCTACCATAGCACGCCAGATACGTAATGATTATTCAGAAAAAGAACGGAATAAATGGCCGAAACTGGTTTTATTAATGGGATCTATCTCTTTTGTATGGGGATTATTCGTGATTTTGGCGGATTCCGGAAGTGCAAACGGTACCACCGGATATATTATGCTCGGGTTGGGGTTAGTATGTTACAGTATTTCCAGCAAAGTAATCCTGCTGGCTAAGATATGGAGGCAAGAGTTCAAATTAGCCAACCGTATTCCTATGATTCCGGTATTTACGGCATTGGCTTGTCTGTTCCTGGCGGCTTTTGTATTCGAGCTTGCTACTATACATGCTGATTATTTCATTCCGGCACGTGTTTTGGTAGGTCTCGGAGCTATTTGCTTTACGCTGTTTTCTATCGTTAGTATATTGGAGAGTGGCACGTCTTCCAAATAAAAAAGTATTCTATAAAAAGGGCGTCACTATATGCCCCGGATAGTGACGCTATCCAAGGCATATAGTGACGCTATCCGGACAGCATAGCGTCACTCTTTTTATTTCTTGTATCTCACCTCATACAGGTCATTCCTGCGGTCTTTCAAGTTGCGTACACTACCATAAGTATGCAGTTCGTTCAGCAAATCCAGATCAACATCCGATACCAAAATCATTTCGGTGTTAGGAGTTGCCTCCGCCCTCTTTCCGTCCGTTGGAAAAGCAAAGTCGCATGGGGTAAATACCCCCGATTGGGCATATTGAATATCCATATTGTGCACACGGGGAAGATTTCCTACACTTCCGGCAATGACTACAAAACATTCATTCTCGATGGCACGTGCCTGCGCACAAACACGAACACGGGAATAGGCATTCTGGGTATCTGTCAGGAAAGGAACAAATAATATCTGCATTCCCTGATCTGCCATCAGGCGGGAAAGTTCGGGGAACTCGACATCATAACAGATCAAAACTCCAATCTTTGCACAGTCCGTGTCAAAAGTATTCAGAAGTTTACCACCATTAAGTCCCCAACTTTTTATTTCATCGGGAGTGACGTGTAATTTCTCATACATTTCGTAGGTTCCATCCCGTCGGCAAAGGAAACCTACATTATAAAGCAATCCGTCCTCTTTTACGTATGGCATACTTCCGGTTATAATGTTGATATTATAGCTAATAGCCAGATTCATAAACCGTTCCCGAATTTCATCCGTATACTTTGCCAATCCGCGAATAGCCTGCGATTCTCCTTTATCGTTATACTTCGACATCAAAGGAGCATTGAAATATTCCGGGAAAAGAACAAAATCACTTTTATAATCAGAGACTGCATCCACAAAGAATTCTACTTGTTCGAACAGGTCATCCAACGTTTTATAACTACGCATCTGCCATTGCACCAGTCCTACGCGAACCGTAGTTTTGGGACTGATATATTCCTGTGTAGGTGGCTGATAATAGATATTATCCCACTGGAGCAAACAAGCATAATGTTTTGATTCTTCATCATTTGGCAGATAATTAGTCATTACCTTACGAACGTGAAAATCATTCGACAACTGGAAAGTAAGTACCGGATCATAAATTTCGCGTTGACGTACCCGTTCGATATATTCTTTCGGACGCATTTTGTCAGCATATTTATGATAATTCGGGATACGTCCGCCAAACATGATCGCTTTCAGATTCAATGTTTCGCAAAGCTCCTTACGATATTCATACATACGACGTGCGAGACGCAAACCACGATAGCCCGGGTGGATGAATACTTCAATGCCATACAGGATATTTCCTTTGGGATTATGTGTATTGAATGTTTCCTTACCCGTAACCTGTGCATACGTATGGTCGTTCTTTACTTTATCATAATCAACAATAATAGAAAGAGCACAACCAACTATTTTATCGTCAACGACTGTGACGATCTGACCCTCCGGAAAGATTTTAATCAACTTCTGTATCTGCTCACGAGTCCAAAACACATCGCTACCGTCAGAATAAACACGGGTAAACGATTGGGATAGTTGTACATAATCTTCTATTTGCAGATTGCGTATCTGCACTTTATTAATTTTTATCGGATGTTGTTCCATAACAATACGTGTTTTTATATAAAGACTGTGCAAAGGTACTGTTTATCTTTATACATTGTCATTGCAAAATTAAAAATGCATTATACTTAATTTTAATACATGCTTCAGAAATGGCTACAGTGCTTTAACATCACATAATTTTCATACAAATTCTTGCGCCGTTTAATTTGCAACTTCCGAAAATTATCGTACATTTGCAACGCATAACATTTTATACCCACAGAAGCAGTGAACCTGCTTCAACTCCAGTAGCAGGCATTTTTATGCCTGTTGCTGCCGTAGATACGCGGTTTCGTACCCCCGTGGGGAACGTTAATGCGTCCCCAGCTTCTGTGGAGTGTTATGCAACGGGAAAGGCGGAACCGTTTTTTTATTCCCGCCTATCTTAAAACCGTTGTATCATGCATGAAGAACAAAACAATGCACCTGTAAAAACCGTTCGAAGCAATCGGCAGGAAGCTAATTTTCCTAATCTGGAAGAAAAAGAAAACCTAAAACAGTTTTATTTAGCCCAATCACGACGACTATGCCCTACTGTATCAGTCGATCGTTCGGAATCACAACGTCTGGGAGCGTTACACCACAAAATCAAACATTTTATTAAAGCGTTAACCAACCTCGACCGTTCATGGGAAAATGGGATGCCGGAGATGCAAAAGGCTTGCCTGCATTTCTTTTCTTTACAAAATTCACCTCGCACAGAGTGTCAAAAGATTTTTGAAGAATGGGCAAAATGGTCGAACTTCCTGATATCAGCTTCTTGCTATCATGGTTTTGTCAGTCAGATGTTGCAGGATTATCAACGTCAATTACGTGACTTGGAAAAGCTCTTGGGCGGCAAACCTTCCGAAACTTTGGAGAATGTATCTGACCGTTAAGTCATACAGATAGATATTGCATCGAACTGACGCTAAAAGTAGTTCGTTTCTTGACGGTTTTAATTCTTTTCCGTGCAGAAATGAGCTAAATGATAATTTTGCGGAGTGCCCTGAAAGGGCTTAATTATATAGCGTAGGGCAACGCCCTACGTAAAAACGACAATCTGAATTTGCGCCCTGAAAGGGCATAATTGTATACAGTTCCGCCCTTTCAGGGCTTGTGGCTGGTGTGTCTTTTTCGTAGGGCGTTGCCCTACGCTATATAATTAAGCCCTTTCAGGGCATCCCAATAAATATATAATTGTAAGGCTTTCAGCCTAATCGATAAATTCTCATTTAACCGCTAAATTCCCATTTAACCGATAAATTCCCATTTAATTAAGAACCGTGCAGAAATGAATGAAATTTTTTCCTACTATAAAGTTGAAAAACATAAAAACATCTGCCACCTGCAACGAAAAGCGTGTAACACACTAGTTAATAAATAGTTGGAACGTTGCAGATACCTGCGGCAGATAGGTTGCAGATAAAGTATCTGCAACACGTTATATAATCAAAGAAAAAGCCTTGATTCCTTTATGCAAAGCTATGGGATAATTGGGGTGACTCTATGGATAATTTGTGGTGTCTCTACGGGGAAACGACAGTATCCTTACGTAGAAACTGTAGTGTCCCGCCTTAGAAACTCTCGTTTCCTGCCGTGGAAACTGTAATTTCTAATGCCGGAAACGACAGTTCCCCGCCTGGAAA
>JBKVKY010000005.1:393468-396529 GCA_046986985.1 Bacteroides xylanisolvens
CTAGTGCATTACACGCGTTTGGTTGCAGGTGGCAGATGTTTTCATGTTTTTTCAACTTTATGGTAGTTCCCCAAAGCTTCAAATAAAAACGATTATGACACCATACCATTTGGTACGATGTCATAATCTTAATAGAACCATGCCAAGAAACCGAAGTCATAATGGCATGATGAAGTTACACTAACCTAATTTATTTATTTTTCTTCCAAAGTTTGCTCATATCTTCCAGTGTCTTACCTTTCGTTTCAGGCACCCAACGCCAAACGAAGATGGCAGCAGCCACACAGATTATGCCATATAAACTATATGCAAACATCGGGCTGAAATCGTACAGTGCCGGGAAAGTAGAAGATACAATGTAATTGAATATCCATTGGAATGCTACGGCGATTGCCACCGCTTTACCACGGATCGTGTTCGGGAATATTTCCGAGATCAACACCCAGCAAATCGGTCCCCAAGACATCATAAAGAATGCTGCATACACAATCACTGAAAGTACCGGGAGAACACCCTTTATTGCCATGCTATCACACATTGCTACCGCAAATGCACCTACAGCCATACCAATAGAACCGATTATCAATAGTGGTTTACGTCCGAAGCGGTCTACTGTGAAGATTGCAACCAATGTAAAGACAATGTTTACAATACCCATAATAACTGTCTGCATCATGCCACCTCCTTCTGCACCTGCATTTTCGAAAATACGAGGAGCATAATAAAGTACCGCATTAATACCGATAGCCTGTTGGAATACAGAAAGCAAAATACCGATCACAATTACTGCCACTCCATAAGTAAAGATTTTCTCTGTCTTTTCATGAGCAGTAGCTTTAATATCATTAAGAATTTCCTGTGCTTTTGTCTTACCATTGATCTTTTCAAGGATCGAATAAGCCTTTTCATCCTGCTGTATCAATACAAGATAACGAGGAGTCTTGGGAACAAAGAACAACAACAGACCGAAGAAAGCTGCAGGAAAAGCTTCCGAACCGAACATGTAACGCCATCCTTCATAAACAGTCCACATATCAGATTCAGCACTAACAGACAGTACACCGGCTGCATCTTTCAAAATAATAGGATTTTGATGGTCGCCCATAATCAGGAAATTCACGAAGTATACTACCAACATACCGAAGATGATAGCAAACTGGTTACACGATACAAGCGTTCCACGAATATTAGAAGGAGCAATTTCAGCAATATACATCGGACAGACTGCAGAAGCCAGTCCAACACCGATACCGCCCAAAACACGATACAAATTAAAAGCAATCAGCAAATCCATGTTCGGCTTTCCATATTCGAAGAATAAGACTTCCGGATAATAGGAACCTAATGCTGAAAGGAAAAAGAGTACGGCAGCAAGCCTTAGAGAATTACGACGTCCCAAACGGGAAGCAAATATACCGGACAAAGCACCACCCAGTACACAGCCAATTAATGCACTGGAAGATGTGATTCCATGCATTACTTTATTGTATTGAAAATCAGAGGCCGAAAGGAAAAAAGCCTCCAAGCCTTTCTCCGCACCGGAAATAACTGCTGTATCGTATCCGAAAAGCAGCCCTCCCAAAATGGCGACAGAGGTTATCGAATATAGGTAGAGTTTACTACCTTCGTTCGTTGTATTAATCATGGTTATAAGTAGATAAAGTAGTGTTGTAGTAGTTGGATTTATATCACCACAGATTTCACAGATTGACACAGATAAAATTCAAAATAAGAGAGAAGAAAATTAATCTGTGACAATCCGTGTAATCTGTGGTGGGATTAATTAGCAATACATATTCAGAATTGCTTCATAAAGCTCTTGTTTACCGCTAGTCTGCTTCGGTTCACCGTTTGCTTTAGCATAAGCAACTACATCTTCCAAAGTCAACTTGCCATCTTCAAACTCCTTACCTTTACCGCCATCAAATGAAGCGTAACGGTCAGCCAGCATTTTCTTATACGGAGATTCGTTCAGCAGAGCAGCTGCGCTTTCCAATGCACGAGCCATAGCGTCCATACCTGCGATGTGAGCGATGAAGATATCTTCCAGGTCAGTAGAGTTACGACGAGTCTTAGCGTCGAAGTTTGTTCCACCGTTACCCAAACCGCCGTTGCGGATAATTTGCATCATAGCTTGTGTCAGTTCGTAGTTATCAATCGGGAATTGGTCTGTATCCCAACCATTCTGATAATCACCACGGTTAGCGTCGATAGAACCCAACATGCCGTTGTCTACTGCTACTGCCAATTCGTGTTCGAAAGTGTGACCAGCCAAAGTTGCGTGGTTTACTTCAATGTTCACTTTGAAATCTTTATCCAAGCCATGAGCTTTCAGGAATCCGATTACTGTTTCTGTATCTACATCATACTGATGTTTTGTCGGTTCCATCGGTTTCGGTTCAATCAGGAAAGTACCTTTGAAACCACGGGCACGAGCATAATCACGAGCGATGGTCAGCATTTTTGCCAGGTGTTCTTTTTCACGTTTCTGATCTGTATTCAGAAGAGACATATAGCCTTCACGGCCACCCCAGAATACATAGTTCTGACCACCCAGTTCGATAGTTGCATCGATTGCATTCTTGATCTGAACAGCAGCACGAGCTACTACGTCAAAATCAGGGTTAGTAGCAGCACCGTTCATATAACGTGCATGGCCAAATACGTTGGCAGTACCCCACAACAGTTTGATGCCTGTTTCAGCTTGTTTCTGTTTTGCGTATGCTACGATTGCTTTCAAGTTAGCTTCGTATTCTTCGATGCTTGCACCTTCAGAAACCAAGTCTACATCGTGGAAACAGTAGTATTCGATACCCATTTTCTGCATGAATTCGAAACCTGCATCCATTTTATCTTTTGCAGCTTGTATAGCGTCAGCATTACTATTCCAAGGGAATTGTTTTGTTCCGCCACCGAATTGGTCGCCACCTTCAGCACACAAAGTATGCCACCATGCCATAGCAAATCTCAACCAATCTTTCATCTTCTTACCGTTGATAACCTTTTCAGGTAGGCTAAGCATCCAACGCCCTGCCGTATTACTACGGTGGGTTTTCGGAAG
>JBKVKY010000006.1:0-158076 GCA_046986985.1 Bacteroides xylanisolvens
CGGGTCCTGTCCATACTCTACAAGATAGTTGGTCCAAATCGTCAAAATATCCCAATATTTTTTGGCATAATCAGCATTTCCTTCGACTTTTGCAAGAGCTGCAGCAAGGATTACCATATTGCCACTTTCTTCAATCGGCATATCACCACCGTAAACTTGTCCATTCGCAATCGGATAAGTTCCAAGATCATGTGCAGCAAAAGGTTTATTCCAACGTCCACTAGCACTATATTCGAAGATACTCGTCATCATCGCTTTTACTAATTCAGGGTTATAAACCAAGAAAAGAGGAGCAGAAGGATAAGTCAAATCAACCGTATTTACGCAGCCATTACTATTATTTTCTTTAGAAAACCATAGCAAATTGCCCTCTTTATCTGTAAACAGCTTGTGAGCAGACATCACTTGACGATAAGATACAGAACAAATCTCCGCATATTTCTTACCACCGGCCTTTTCCGCATCGTTATAAATTAATTCATCAAGGGCACGACAACGTTCCATTATGGACAAATAGTTGTCTCTCAATTTCTCGAAAGCGTCGAAGATTGTAACCTTACCATCATGCTTCCAATATCCCATACGCTTTTCATACATATATTCTATGGAATAAATGTCATCATAGCCAATCATCATAAAGCCTTCTTTTCCATTTTGAGAAACCATGCCTAAGTTATGTGTATATGCCATGGCTGGAGTATTTTCCTCCTTGCGAGTTTCCCATTTTGTCTTTGAAGAAGCTAATGTTCCATTTTTAACAAATGACTCTTTCATTCCATAATAATCACCTAGACTTACTGATTTTCCAGCTCCATTTACACCTGCAAGGTATACATATCCCCAGTCAGCACAAATCAAATCACCTTTACGGTCACATATTGGCTGGTCAATAGAGCCTGCTTCTACATAACTAATACCATTTTTAGACAATGTACGCGCGATAGTCGGCTGATTACTCTCATTGATGGTCAATTCTGGAGTTGTTTCTATATAGAATTGCACATCGTGTTCTTTTTTATCTAGCGAACGAACACGATAAGAAACATAGTTAATTGGAGTTGATAGTAAATCCAGGTCATCAATTAATTGAGGAGCAGTAAATACGATATCCAGTTCTACTGGTCCACAAGCAAATGTATAATAGCTAGAAGTTGCTAATACATCAACAGACTTTTGCACAGCTTCATTTGCAAATTTTACAGCATTCTCCTTTTCACGGAACAAGCCAAAATCGACATATGAGCCTCCTGTCGTATTATGGCAATGTGCTGCAATTACATTTTTGCCATTACGGAGTTTCTTCTTTGCCGCATCTGATAGTTTCAGAGATACATTATCTCTCCACACAAGACCGGTTGAAACCAGTTTTTCTCCATTCAGATATAGTTCAAATACATCGTCATGAGAATAAATCAGGTAAATATCTTCTGCTATATCCTTATCATTGAAATCAAATGTGCGGCGAATATAAATGTCGGTATTATCACCTTTCCATTCTGTATGAACGCGTTGCATGTCACGGCTACCGAAAGCAGCTTTGCCTTTCTTCCAGTTGCTATCATCAAATTGCAGCTCTTGCCATCCATTTGCCGGTTGATTGTTAGTATAAGCAGCTTCCCAACGCTCTACATTAGTCATAGGGGCAATAGGAATCAAGTTGATTTTATCTTTTCCTAAAAAACGATAGACTTTTCCATCTACACGCAAAGCGCCTAATAAAGGTTTCTTGGCATTTGTCCAGTGTTCTGTACTGCCTTCCATTAGGTTATCATAAGGAGACCAGATCGAAAAATATGGATCTGAAACAACAATGGGCACCGAAGGGGCTCGTAATGCTATTTCTTTAGAAGGCTTTAATAGGTCAACTGTCTGAGCATTAACCATTAAACCAACTGAAAGAGCCATCATGGCTAGTAGTTTCTTCATAAATACTTCTTTTATTTTATCTACAAATTTAAGGTTATCCATTCATCAATCTTATTTACCTTCAAGAAAAACAAAACCTACATTCTCTTTTATTCTACTTTTTACCTTAAGTAATACCTTTGAAAACTGCAATCTTTATACCTTAATATTCTTGTTATCTCTGTGTACCTTAAAACTATTAACTAATATCTAAAATGAGTACTCTTAAATTTTGTATAAAATGCTAAGTAAAGAAGTTGTTGCAGAGTCGTGTTTTCTTAGTGAATCCGAACTCGTTTACTTAACTTGTTTTTCATAGCATCTTATTTGTAACACCGCAAATTAATGGATTTAATAACATAAAATAGGAAAATAGATGTTCAAGAAAGGATAAAATCTAGTCTTTTTCATGTTTCAAACCTTCTTTTAACAGGTATACAAGCTAAAAGAAGGCCGTTTGAACAGTTTTTTTTCTTTTCTGAATAGTATTTTTCCTAAACTATTTGAGGAAATGCCCCAATAACTGAAAGCTTGGAACTTTAACAAAAGAGGTATTGGTCATTTCAGATACCTTTCGTAAATTTGCATCACGAATGCAATACAGGTTATTACTATAGCAAAATATACTCCATATATAAAACCAAAGTACGTTACCCAAGAGGGTACTACTGTACTTTATGTTCGATATAATTACGATCGAACAAGACGTACGCTTATATCTACCGGATACAATATTAGACCCGAACATTGGGATTCTAAAAAGAAGTGGATTAAACGTGCATGCCCCAACTATGATGAAATCGATACCTGTTTGATTAAGATCACATCTAAGCTTGGTGACATTCTGACTTATGCTAAAGAAAATGGCATAGATCCGACTGTAGAATTTGTCCTGCTCGAATTGGAGAAAAACAGAGAATATGGACTGCGCCCTAACCGGGTAGATATGTTTGAGGCATTAGAGCGATATATATTAGAAAAGACACCATCTGTTTCCGCTGATCAAATCAAAGACTACAGAACACTCCGCAAACATCTGAATGGTTTCAAGAAGTATTCATCACAACCGGTAACATTCCGTAATCTAAACCTGACATTCTATAATGAGTTTATGGATTATCTATTCCATAAGGTTGTAAAGCCAAATGGGACAATAGGGCTACTTACTAACTCCGCCGGAAAGATAATACGATTATTGAAAGGTTTTGTGAATTATCAGATTGTTAAAGGAGTTATTCCGCCAATTGACCTAAGAAATTTCAAAGTAGTAGAAGAAGAGACTGATGCTATTTATTTGAGTGAAAAAGAGTTGGCTGCAATATATGAGCTTGATTTATCCGGTGACAAGCAATTGGAGGAAATCCGAGATGTGTTTATTACCGGGTGTTTCACCGGGTTGCGATATAGTGATCTTTCTACATTAAGTCCTGAGCATATTGATTTGGACAATGAGAATATAAATCTTAAACAGCGGAAAGTACATAAGGCTGTTGTTATTCCTATGATTGATTATGTACCTGAAATTCTTAAGAAGTATAATTATGACCTTCCTAAAATCCCGAGATATATGTTCAATGAGAAGATCAAAGAACTGGGACGTCGAGCTAAATTAAGGCAGAAAATCGAAATAGTTCGTAAGAAGGGTAATGAAAGAGAAAAGAAAGTATATGAAAAGTGGGAAATGATATCTTCGCATACGTGCCGCCGCTCATTTTGTACAAATATGTATTTATCTGGTTTCCCTGCAGGAGAATTAATGCGTATATCTGGTCATAAAAGTCCCGCTGCTTTTATGCGATATATTAAGGTCGATAATCAACAGGCTGCTAAAAGACTCAAAGAATTGCGAGCTAAACTTGCAAATTTGGGGTAGCTGTAAGAAATGCCTTTCGGAGTCTGAATAAATACAGGCTACATCACCGCCCTATTCACTATAGTAAAGCAGAAAAAATCAATAGTATCTAAGGTTTGTTTGACACCCGGATTTTATGTATACCGACACCCGGGTGTCAGATATGTCTCTTATGCAGTCCAAAATTAATTCAAAGCTACATTATTTAATTCTTTCTTATATATTATACATAATAGTGCAGCAAATCTTATGCAAAAATGAAGTCAAGTCAGCCAGGCATGATACACTATCATATTTTTAGATTATATATGTTTACATTATCCATATTCTCCTTAACCATTTGAAACCTCATTGCTTCCTGTTATGTTTCATAGTTACACCATATGGCATCATGAATTCCTCATTATGTTTTATCTTATTCGTATTTGGTATATATATCTTTTTTTGTTTGTATTATATGTTTTAATTTACTATGCAATAATGATTTATGCAAAATAGAATTGTTTGTTTTATAATATATTTCTTTTATATGTTGTAAATATAATTATATTTTATTTAATAGATTTTTTTAAGATTTTAAATCTATTATCATCCACCTTTTATATTACGACACAATTATCGATTTACATATACTGTTTTGTACCTAAACAGACAACACAAAGACAATACAAAAGACGATATATTATTGTATATTAGTTGATTACAATAATAAAAGGCAGTTTGGACAGGACCCGGAGAACCAGTTGTGCACGGATGATTTTGCCGGGCATTGGGCTCATAATGCGAACTTGTCAGTGAAAGCAATTATGGGAATAGCTGGTTACAGCGAGATGGCTAAAATGTTAGGATTTAATAATATAGCAGATAAATATGCTACTATAGCCAAGAAAATGGCGGTTAAATGGGAGGAAATGGCAAATGAAGGAGATCATTATCGTCTGGCCTTTGACCGTGAAGACACTTGGAGTCAGAAATATAACATGATCTGGGATAAGATGTGGAATCTGAATCTCTTCCCTAATAATGTAATCGGCAAAGAAATCAACTATTATTTAACGAAACAGAATCCTTATGGATTACCATTGGATTCTCGGAAAGATTACACTAAGTCTGATTGGATTATGTGGACGGCAGCTATGTCTTCTGATCAAGCAACTTTTGAGAAGTTTGTAGATCCTCTTTATAAATATGTCAATGAAACGATTTCCCGTGTTCCAATTAGTGACTGGTATGATACAAAAACTAATCAGATGACTGGGTTTAAGGCTCGTTCGGTAATCGGAGGACATTGGATGAAGATACTAATGGAGAAAATGTTGAACAAGTGATGAGCTAATCCAATAAAAGTGAAATTATTCAATATATTTTAAACACTCATCCGTATTATACTAATTATAAGATGTATAATATCGGTGACAAAATTTATTTGCTATGAAAAGAAAAGAACAAATGTTTTGGTTTTTAAGCCATAACAAGATGTGGTGCATTCCACTCTGTCTGACTGCATTTTCATTATTGCCTAGTAGTTATATTCACGCCACTAGTATAATAGATGAAAATACATTAATAGTGAACTCTACCCAACAACAACGTATTGTAAAAGGCACTGTTATTGATGCCAATGGTGAACCATTAATTGGAGTCAATGTAAAAGAAGTAGGGGGAACTACCGGTACAATCACTGATATAAATGGTGAATTTTCTCTAAATGTTGCTCCTAAAACAAGATTGGAGATTTCTTTTATCGGTTATCAAACACAAAATGTTGCTGTAGGAGAGTCGAGACAAATTACTGTGACCTTACAGGAAGATACGCAAGTTTTAGATGAAGTAGTCATTACAGGTTTCGGTATGTCACAAAAGAAAGCAACGTTGACAGGGGCTGTGTCTTCTATTAAATCCGAAGAAATTGCCCGTTCTTCTGCTGTTACTGCAGGTGGAGCTTTAGTTGGTAAAATTGCAGGTGTAAATACTCGTCAACAAGATGGACGCCCTGGGGCTGAAACAGCTTTGCAAATTCGTAATATGGGTACTCCGTTATTTGTAATTGATGGCGTTATTTCGGATACAGGGCAGTTTAGTCAGATGGATTTTAACGATATCGAGTCTATATCTGTATTAAAAGATGCATCAGCTGCTTTGTATGGTGTACGTGCTGCGAATGGAGTAGTAGTTGTTACTACAAAGAAAGGTAGCCGTAATTCTAAAAATACAGTTTCTGTTAACGCCTATTATGGCTGGCAAAAAAACTCCAAATATGTTAGCCCCGCTAATGTAAAAGATTATGTTCATGCATATGTAACTGCAGAAACATTTTCTGGGCGTAATGATGATTCTCGTCGTTATAGTAAAGAAGAATATGAAAAATGGATGAGTGGTACAGACGCTAAATATCAAGGATGGGACTGGGAAGATTATATCTGGGTAAGTGCTCCGCAATATTATATCAATACGAATTTCTCTGGAGGTACAGATAAAGCAAATTATTATGTAGCAGTATCCCACATTAATCAAGATGCAACTATTCGCAATTATGGCGGATTTCGTCGTACGAATGTGCAAATGAATATTGAAATGAATGTAAATGAACGTCTTAAAGTAGGTGCAAGCATGAATGGACGCATTGAGGATCGTCGTCATCCTGGAGTACCGGGAGGTGATGATACATGGCTACCTCGTTTCGCAACAATGAAAAATCAACCAACCAAACGTCCATTTGCCAATGATAATCCCAATTATCCGCAGTTGGTATCTGATCAACCGGAAACTAATTTTGCAATTTTAAATTACGAAACAACAGGAAAGGTCTCGGACGTATGGCGTGTAATTCAAATGAACGGTACTGCTGAATATGAAATTCTGAAAGGATTAAAATTCAAAGGAATGTTGGGGTACTATTATGCATACAACGAACTGGATAACCAAGAGTTCACCTATGAATTATATGGCTATAATGAACAAACAGACAGCTACTATGTAACCAATCGTATGTCAAACCCTTATCGTGAACGTAATCGTGAGAAGGTAGAGGATCAATTTTCAAACTTCCAGTTAAATTTTGATCGTAAATTCGGGAAACATGCAGTCGTTGCCGTAGCTGGATTTGAGGCAAGTCAACGTAAACGCCCTAAAATGTGGATTCATTCTACACCGGTTTCTAATGCAATGGATTTGATTCGTCTGAAAGAAATTCAAGAGTTTAATGACGATGGAAATAGAACAGAGGCTCGTATGGGTTATTTGGGACGTATCAATTATAGCTATGCTGACAAATACTTAATTGAATTAATAGCTCGTTGGGATGGTTCATGGAAATTTCGCCCAGACAATCGTTGGGGATTCTTCCCATCAGCGTCATTGGGTTGGCGTATTTCTGAAGAAAATTTTTGGAAAGAAAGCAAACTTGGTGAGATCGTTACTAACTTTAAACTACGTGGTTCATATGGAGAAGTTGGTGATGATGCCGTTTCTGACTATTCTGCTTTTGATTACCTACCTGGTTATAATTACAACAGTGGTGGTGCTGTAATTGATGGGAATTGGGTAGTAGGAACCTCTACTCGCGGACTACCTAACCAGACACTATCCTGGATGACAGCGAAGATTCTAGACATTGGCGTAGATTTAGGTTTTCTCAATAACCGTTTGAATGTTCAATTTGATTATTTTCGTCGTGTACGTGATGGAATTCCTGAAGCCCGTTATGATGTATTAATACCGAATGAAGCAGGTTTTAGTCTACCAAAGGAGAATCTGAAATCAGATATGCATAAAGGTTTTGATGCCTCAATTACGTGGACTGACCATATCAATGACTTCAATTATAGCATTGGTGGCAATATAACCTATTCCAGATTCTGGGATTGGGAGCAGTATAAGCCACGTTTCAGTAATTCATGGGATGAATATCGTAACAGCATTTGGCACCGTGTAGGATACGTAAACTGGGGATACGAAGCTATCGGTCGTTTTCAAAACTGGGAACAAATTGCTAATTATCCAATTGATAATGACAGAAAAGGTAATCGTACGGTAGTTCCAGGGGATATTATGTATAAGGATCAAAACAATGATGGTGTAATCAATTATTTAGATGAACGTCCTATTGGATATCGTGTAGATAGTACTCCTACTCTTAATTTTGGAATTAATCTTTCCGCATCATGGAAAGGATTTGATTTGGCTATGGATTGGACTGGCTCTGGTATGACATCATGGAATCAGTGTTATGAGACAGCCCGTCCGTTTCAGAATGATGGAAACAGCCCTGATGAAGTGTTGAAAGACGCATGGCATTTATCTGATATATGGGATGCTAACAGCCCCTTAATTCCGGGTAAATATCCGATGATTCGTCTAAATACTGATGAAACTAGTGCTTATGATAAAAGTTCATATTGGTTACATAATGTAACTTATCTAAAGTTACGTAATCTGGAAGTTGGTTACACATTCCCCAAAACATGGCTAAACAAGACTGGCATTAGTAATTTAAGACTGTTCGTTTCAGGTACAAACTTACTGACTCTATCAAACCTTTCTGTCATGGATCCGGAATGTGCATCTGACAATGGTTTGGATTATCCTCCGATGCGAGTAATAAATATTGGCGTAAACCTAAAATTTTAATAAACAATGAAAAAATATTTATATACAATAATGACTGCTACAATGTTATCATTAGGTAGTTGTAGTGGATTCTTGGATACAAAGCCTGATACATTATTAACCCAAGATCAGACTTTTGGTGACCCTACATTGGTTAAATCAGTATTGGCTAATTTTTATGGACGTGTCACAATAGGACAACGCATTGATGACTGGGATCAATGGACGATGCTGGATGAAGTAATTCATTTCGACACAAATAGTGACGAGAATATTGACAGAAACAAATGGCGTACGTATGATTATACCCTAGTACATGATCTTAATCAGTTCCTAGAAGGCATTAAACCTTCAGACGCCGTAGATGAGGCCACGAAAACAGCTTATATAGGTGAAGTACGTTATATCCGTGCATGGCTTTATTTCTGTATGGGACGTACTTTGGGTGGTGTACCTATAATAAATGATGAGATATTCAATTATACTCCAGGTATGGATATCACAACTCTACAGGTACCTCGTTCTACTGAAGCCGATTTATACGATTATGTTATTTCAGAATGTCAGGAAGCGGCTAAAATGTTAACAAAGGATACTAATAAAAACTCCGCACGCGCTAATTACTGGGTAGCGAAAATGCTGGAGGCACGTGCAGCTTTGACTGCAGCTTCATTAGCGACCTATAATACTGCTGAAGCACATCCGCAATTGCGCACAAATGGCAGAGAAGTGGGGATACCTCCTTCCAAAGCTCAAGAATATTACAAAACAGCACTAGCAGCAGCAAAGGATGTCATAGAGAATGGACCTTACAAACTAATGTTAGCATCAGAACAGACTCACAAAGCATATGCAGACAATTTTTATAAAGCTGTATGTCAAAAAGATGGCAATACGGAAGTCATTTGGTGCCGTGATTATGTTTCTCCAGGACAAACGCATCAGTTTACAAAAGGAAACTTACCCAAAAGTATAGAGCAGGATACAGGAAGTGACCGTTTATCTGTTTTACTAAATCTAGTTGAGGCCTTCGAGCCGCTTGACGCTACGGAAGAGCAAAAAGGAACAAGTGTACCATTTGAAATTGGCACCCCTGAAAATCCGGAATTCTTTACCGAACCAACTGAGCTATTCATGGAACGTGACCCTCGATTGATGGGCTCCATTATTGTGCCCGGAGCTACTTTTGACAGTAAGGTCATCGAATTACAAGCAGGACAGCTACGAAAAGAAAATGGTTCATGGTCTGAAGTCACTGGAGCCCGTAATTCTTATGACGAAGAAGGGAAGTTAATCACAGCAAATAATGGGCCTTTTGGTGGTAATGACCGCGAAATAAATCGTACTGGTTTCTATGTACGCAAATATCTGGATGCTACCCCTTCTGCAGGTACTATCGGACGTGGTTCTGAAATGTGGAATGTTTATTTCCGTATTGCAGAGGCTTATATGATTGCTGCTGAAGCTAGCTGGGAGCTATCACGAAATAATACTGATACAGAAGCACTGAAATATATTAATGCTGTGCGTAGTCGGGCTGGAATTCTTCCATTAAACACGATTGATCATAAAAAAATCATGCATGAATATCGGGTAGAATTTGCATTTGAAGGTAATCGCTGGTGGGACTTGAAGCGCTGGATGGAAGCGAGTAAAATATGGACTGGTGAACCAACAGCAAGAACTTCACAACGCCTAGGATTATGGCCATTTAAGGTGGTTGCTTCAGGTGATCCTAATGATGGGAAATGGGTATTCATTGAAAAAGATATGCAAAAATTGGATTTATGGCGTCGCCCGTTAAAATGTACAGACGCACAATATTATTCAGAAATTGATAATGGTTGGATTAATAATAATCCGAAGTTAGTGAAAAATCCTTATCAGTAACTTAAAAAGAAAAAATGAAGATGAAAACAATATCGAAAATATTTTCAATGGTCATCTTGTCGGCTTTCTCATTAATGAGCTGTACAAAAGATAATTATGATGAACCAACTTCTTTTATAAAAGGGCGTGTGGTTTATAAAGGAGAGGCTTTACAATTACGTGGCAATGAAGCCGTCAAACTGCAGTTATATCAGCGCGGCTATCAAAAGCATGACCCCGTAGAAGTTTTTGTAAACCAGAATGGAGAGTTCTCCATTTGTATTTTTGATGGGGAATATCAACTGATTACCAAGGCTGGTAATGGTCCTTGGAGCGATAAAGGTCGTGACACTATTGAAATAAAGCTGAATGGACTTGCTACACAAGATGTTGAAGTGACTCCTTATTATTTAGTAGAAGATGCTAAAATGACTCTAAATGGTAATAAGGTTAATGCTTCATTTAAAGTAAATAAAATAGCAGGTACTGGTATTGACCGTATGATCATGTTATTAAGTACCACACAATTTTTGAGTGATGCTGAACATAATGTAGATCGTTATGACGAAACAGAGGATCTTATACAATACGATGAAACTGGTAAAATATATACTTTTGCCACTAGAGACTATAGTAATAATAGTATGTTTCAAACAGCTTTAAAAAGGGGGACATTATTTGGACGTATTTGTCTATGGCCCCAAGGCTCTGATCAAGGAATATATTCGGAAGTATTCAGACTTAAATAGAATAAATTCTATATATGATAAATGAGAGGTTGTGTCAAAACGTTGGCACAACCTCATCTTATTAATATATCAATAAAGAATAAATGCAGCATACCATTCAGCATATATATAAGACACATGACAACGACGGGCTTCTCTATGCCTGGTTCTCATCCATGCATACACGCGTAGATATCATACTCAGTTGTCAGAAATCGGAGAAAGAATTAATGTCTGCAGTCAATCATATATACGACACGCTCTGCCAACTGGAAAGAACAGCCAATTATTATGATCCTTCAAGTGAACTGGCTTTAGTCAATCAGGCAGCTTCTACAACTCCCGTTGTGATAAGCCAGTCTCTCTTTTCGATGATCGCGCTGTGCATAGAATATCATAAAAAAACAATAGGATGTTTCGACATCACCATTCATTCGGAGAACTATAACCAAGATACAATACATTCAATACATCTATCACCTGAAGCATCAAGCATCTTCTTCCACCAAGCAGGTACTGCCATAAATCTATCAGGATTTCTTAAGGGCTATGCTTTGGACAGAATCAAGGAAATAGTAAATACTCATAGAATAGGAAATGCTTTGATAAGCATAGGAAACAGTTCTATACTCGCTTTGGGCAACCATCCTTCCGGTATGGGATGGAAAGTAGGCTTTAGAAATCAGACAAATAGTGTCCAAAGCGACAAAGACCAGTCTATACTCCTCAACAATGAATGCCTGACCACTTCCGGTAATGACTCATGTGAGCGTAAACACATTATTTCTCCTTGGAGTGGCCAGCCACTGGAAGGAGTCAGACAAGTAGCTGTAGTAACAAACGATGGAACAACAGGCGAAGTTCTTTCAACCAGTCTATTTGTGGCAAATCAAGAACAACGCAAAGTACTAACGGCCGAGTTTCTTCCCTCAATAATTATTGATTTGTAACCGTACCGGATGGCTTAGGCAACGGAGTATTCACAGGAAGAGGAATACCCAAATCCGGCATTCCGTTAGCATCCCATCCTATCTTCTGCAATCGTGGATTACGGGTTTCCGACTCTCCTGTATTCCCACTCGGGATGCTCCTCGCCTGATATAACACATACCATTCTGTTCCATCGGGCGAAGGTATAAACGAAAGACCAGCCGGTCCGTATACTCCATCTTCCGGCTTCTGCTGAAATACAGGAACAGGACTTTTCTTCCAAGAAGCAGGGTTCAACAAATCACTGTCCGCATCGGCAGTCAACATTCCGGTACAATAATAGGGAGACCAACAACCACTGGCTGAATAGTATACAATCACCGTTTGATTATCCTTGGAATGGAAATACTGAGGGCTTTCATTCACATAAATCGGATAAGCCGTCCGTCCGCCATCCGGATTAATCCATTGCCGTTCCCATTCATATTCCGGCTGCGAGATCATGACTCTTTTCGTAGCCAATGTCCAGGGATTTTCCATTCGGGCTATATAAATGCATTGTGTTTCACTGCCAATTCTGCGATTAGGCCAGCCTGACCACAGAAGATAAAGTTCCCCTTTATGCTCAAAAGTGGAAGGATGTATCCCCCAATTCCATTCCGGATTGGTCATGATCGCTCCTTTCATACGAAACTCCCCTTGCATTGGATCAGGAGAGTCATTTTCAATCACATAAATTTGGTGATTATCCGTATTCCCGTCATCAGCCGCAAAATAGATATACCATTTGCCATCGATATTTCGGATTTCAGGATTCCAGAGATGATAAGAGTTTGAAGGATCTTTGGGTACCCAAACTTCCTTACAGGTGGAGCGGGGCATGTCAGTAATATCGGTAGTTACCCATAAGAATATTTGATCATTGGTCTCATGGGTATAATAATATTTTCCATCATGGTAAATCGCATTTGGATTAGGGCCTTCCGTAAACAATGGATTGACATAAGTATCTTTTTCAGCATCTTCTGTCTTCCCGGCATGTTTGGAATTACAAGAAATGTTCAACAGAACAGAGAAGGATAACAGGCATAAATAGATTCTCATAGTTACATTATTTTTAAGATGATACAAAGAAAAGACTTTTTTTCCATTAACCGTTAACAAAGCGAAAATAAAAATCGAATTTAGAATATCATTCTTCCGTCATGCCACAATCTGTTCAGATAATTGACACAAAAAGAGAAAAGATTCTCTGTAAATAAAAAACATTATATCATCAAAGACAAAAAGAATATTTTGAAGTCAGCGCTAGTATTTATTAAAAAAATATCAACCTATGCTGCGTTCATATCCAATCGTTTATTAATAAATTCTTTCATCGTTTATTATAAACGGTATCCAAGTTTATTATAAACATTCATATCTTTCCTACAGGAATAAACATCACTTTTTAGCAACAAAAAGGGCTGTAATCCCTATAAAGAATCACAGCCCTTAGCTTGTAGCAGACCAATCAGCAAGCATTACCCGAAGCAGAAATGCATGCCATCTGTTATTATATTATACTTAAATATACTAATTTTCCATCTATATTATCAATCTTATCGAATTTACAGTCTGTTGCTACTTACAAATATACAATATAAAAAACGGTTTGTCAAGTCCTGCCCCATCTTTCATTAACAGACCAGAATCAGACTTTAGGATCAGCATCCGAAGAAATCTCTGCTGATTCTCCTGAATTCAAAAGCTGGCTAATATATTCCTTAGGAAGAACACCATATTGTACCTTGAAACATTTGGCAAAATAGGAGGAGGAAGTAAATCCTACCTGTGCCGCAACCTCAGAAATACGTGTACCTCCCCGGATTAATTCAGCCGCCTTATTCATACGCAGAGCCTTCAGGTAATCATTGGGCGACATACCCGACAATGCCTTTATCTTTCGATAGAAATTAGAACGGCTCATGTTCATTTGCTCTGCAAGAGTATCAATGGAGAAGTTCTCGTCTGCCAGCTGGTCAGCAATGACTTCCTGTATCTTAGCAACAAATTCACAGTCTCTCTGAGACATCGCAAGCTCTGCTGAAGTCTGAGTCGCATTTCCGGATAAACTAGCCATCAACTTATGGAAAGACTGCCTCAACCGGAGCAGGTTCTCAATCTGCTTGTGCAGTTGCTTGATAGAGAATGGCTTCTCTATATACACATCAGCTCCACATTCAAGGCCTTCCACCTTAGACTCTAAGGTTGTTTTTGCCGTCAGCAGAATAACCGGAATATGTGAGTAATCTATTTCAGATTTTACTTTACTACAGAGTTCCAAACCGTTCATTTCCGGCATCATGACATCACTGACTATAACATCTACACTTTCTTGTTCAAGTATCTCAAGAGCTGCACGTCCATTCGAAGCTTTCAGCACACGGAACCAAGCCAGCAATGAATCGCGTGTCAGGTTCAATAGTTCGACATTGTCTTCCACCAACAATACAGTGAATTTCTTTCCCGAGAATTCCGAAGAAATATTCTCTGTCGTCCCCTCACTTTCAGAATGTACCTCAACGATGTCGGTAGTTTCTTCTACCGCCTCCTTGTTCAAAGGAAGAGATAACACAAACGAAGAGCCTTGCGGTTCGTTATCTTCAAGACGAAGGCTACCTTGATGAGCCTCTGCCAGAGATTTTGCAAAAGCCAATCCGATACCAGTACCTGTTGCCGTGGCTACCTTGTCATCCGGCATCTGATAGAAAGCTTCAAATATTTTCTCTTTCTGCGAGTCAGGTACTCCACGACCATCATCACTCACATATATTTCATACCCCGCATCATTTGCCACAAGTTTCAAATCAATGCGTGCACGGGCATATTTGATAGCATTACTTATCAGGTTCACCAAGATCTTACTCAGCTTTTCCCGATCAACCATCGATACCAATTCCTGATCGGGTACCGTCAACACCAATTCAATACCTTTCAACTCCGCAGGACTAGTGAACTGGCTATATATATCATTCACAAGCTCCTTTATATCACAGCTCACCAAATTCAATTGCAAAGCTCCGTTTTCCATCTTCTGAAAGTCGAGCAGCTGATTCGTAATGCCTAAAAGGTAATTCACATTCTTATCTATCACAGACAGATATTTCGCTTCTTTTCCTTCATGCTCTATCTCTTGCAGCTTTTCAAGAGGCAAACGTATCAGACTGAGAGGGGTACGTATCTCATGTACCAAATTAATAAAGAAGCCGATCTTTGATTTATAAACTTCCTGTTCTTTAGCAATCTGGTATTTCTCCATCCGACGTTTGTATTTGTGCTTGACACGGAGATTCCAACGCCAGGCAATCCAGGCAATCCACCCCATCAGCAGGAGGATATAAATAAAATAAGCGAAAGAACTACGCCACCAAGGGGGAGTAATCACTACCTTCAGAGTAATGGTTTTCTCGTTCCACTGATGATCATTATTAGAACCGCGCACTTCAAACTCGTATTCTCCGGGAGGCAGATTGGTGTAAGAAGCAGAGTTGTTCTCGGAATTGGTAATCCATTCCTTATCGACCCCTTTCAATATATAAGAATATCTGTTTCTTGCCGGATCTTCATAACTGAGTGCTACAAAACGAATCGTGAAACTATTATTTTCATAAGACAAAGTTATCTTGTCAGCCATATAAACCGGTTTTCCCAGTTGAAGCAGTTTCTTCACTTCCTGTTCATCATTCAGATAAGACAGACGGATATCAGTCACGTATACCGGAGGAATGTAGGCATTATCGACAAAACGCTCCGGCTGGAAAACATTAAAACCATTAATTCCGCCAAAATACAATTTGCCTTCGGAGGATCTTAAAGAAGACCGTGCCATAAATTGATTTCCCTGCAAGCCATCATTAATCGTGAACTGCCGGAAATGAGCTTTAGATATTGGATTAATCTTGAAAATCCCCGCATTACTAGATATCCAGAAGTCCCCCGTCTGATCTTGTTCAATGGAGTAGATCACTTTGTTGGGAAGTGAAGAATCAAATTCGATGAATGCTTCTGTTTTAGGGTCGAAGGAACATAATCCTCCCCCATTCGTGCCAAACCACATCACCCCTTTATTGTCCTCAAACACGGTGATAACCGAGTTACTGGTAATGGTAGTCGAATCTTCCCGTTCATGCTGGAAATGTTTCCAATGTCCGCTGAGGGTATTATAGGAGAACACACCGCTATTGGTAGTTGCTATCCACAGATTGTTGTACATATCCTCATATATATCGCCAACGGAGATCATAGAACCGATACTGGTGATAGTCATAAAATTGTCGGCATCCGGATTATACCGGCATAAGCCCCAGCTTGTTCCGACGAAGATTTCACCTTTCCGATCCTTATACATGCACAACACATCATTACTACAAATCGTATTGGGGATTCCCCGAGAATGTGTATATTCTTTTATCGAACCGGTACGCAGATTAAGAACACGTATTCCCTCGGCATAAGTACCAATCCAGAGACAATCACCGTCTAGCATCAAAGAACGAATATCGTATTTCTGCCCCTTTACGCCTCCGATAGGATGCTCCGAAAGTTCCCGTGTAACGGCATTGAAGAAATATAAACCACTCTGGGTACCAATCCAGATGTTTCCGTCCTTATTTTCACAGAATGGTCCGACCACCTCTCCCGCTCCCGGTATCCCCGACAGATAAGCGGGGGAATAGTAATCAAAACGTTTGGTCTGTTTAGACATGTAGTTGATACCGCCCAAGTTCGTCAATACCCATAGAGCACCTTCCGCATCCCACATCATACCGTTGATGGTCTGGTCACTTAAACTTCTCGGATCAGCCGGATTATCTGCACGAAGAAAAGTTTTCAACTCACGATTGAATAGATAGAGTCCGTTATCGGTTCCTACCAGCAATTCATTCTCTGTATATTTGAGCAGGCTGCGAACCGCACCGAAATTCAACGAAGGAGCCATATAATTCTCAATGATTCCGGTTTCATGATTCAACCTCCCTAGCAAATTGTTACCTGCTCCCAACCATACTTCTCCCTCGATATCCAACACGCAATTGATCTTGTAACTATCCGGAGAATTCACATCTGATGAAACTCTATACGATTGCAGAAATTTACCGTTTTCATCGAAACAAAGTAGCCCTTCCTGAAGTGAAGAAGCATATACTTTCTTCTTATCATAACTTTGGCAAACATCCCAGACAAAAGAAGTCTGAATGCTATTCTGAGTCAACACCTCAGTCTTGGGATCATAAATAAAAAGCCCCTGTCCTAACGTGGCAATCCAAAGAAGCCCGTTCTCTGTCTTTATAATCTTCTTGATCTCACTACTGACGTATACACCGTACTGAGTAGTCTTATCGAAATAAGAGAAACGGTCCGTTGCCCGATCATAAATATACAGTCCGGAGTTAGTTCCGACCCATATATTCTGATCTTCCTCAATCAACGCTTCAACGAAGTTGTTCTCCAATGAGAATTTATCGTTCAAGACATTCCGATAAACTTTGTTGCCCCGACCGTCATAGCGGTTCAGACCGTCACTGGTGCCCAGCCAGATAAATCCATAGCTATCCTGTATAGCACACCATACCGTATTATGTGACAAGCCATCTTCCACCTGATATTTCTTAAAGGAGAAATAGGGAGATGCAGACAATGGTTCGAGCCAAAAGGCCAGTAAAAGTATCAGTATTTTTGTTAACTTCATACTAAGTGTGTCTTATATTTAGATTAACGATTCAACCAAGGTTCCGGATTCAATTTTTCTTTCTCTCTGCGCAACTGGAAATGCAATACCGTTCGTCCGTTATCTGCGCCATCAGAAAATATCTGTCCGATAGCCTGCTTTGTACTCACTGTATCACCGGACTTCACCGAAGCAGAAGAAAGATTACAGTAAACGGAAATATAATTACCATGCCGGATCAGAACATTAAATAGTCCGTTCAACTGGAACACAGCTGCTACCTTACCATCAAAGATGGCACGAGCCTGTGCCCCCGGCTTTCCTTGAATATCAATTCCTTTGTTGTCCAGCTTCACATTACGAAGTCCTTCAACAGCGTACTGTCCATAACGGCTGGTTATGATGTAAGGTCCGGATATGGGCATCGGAAGTTTTCCACGGTTAGCAACAAAGCTACCGGACAGCTCACGATCCGCCTTACTCATCGTAAAAGCATCCAATGGTTCCGACTTCGGTCTGGCAACTGTTCCGGTTCCGGAGGAAGTTTTGTCCTTAGCATCCGCCTTCTTACGGGCTGCCGCTTCTCGGCGAGCCTCTTCCTGAGCACGTTTGCGGGCGCGTTCTATTTCTTCTGCGATCAATCGGTCGATACGGGCATTCAGTTGATTTGCTTCCCGTCTCTTCTTATTCACCTCACTCTGCAGCCCTTTCTGTTTCTTTTGCAGATTGGCCACCAGCGTACGCTTCTCTTTCTCCTGAGCCTCGAGTTTCGCCTTTTCGTTCTCACGTTCTTTCAGCAATCCCTCCTTGGCAGCTTTCACTTGCTCACGTTCCGCTTTTTTCTTCCGTATCTGCTCCTGTTTTTTTAAGATTTCCTCTCCCTGCAAACGCTGATAGGTAGCATATTCGCGCACATAACGTAAACGACGGTAGGTTTGCCCCAAATTCTTGGCAGAGAAAATAAACATCAGCTTTTCTTCAATTGATTTATTCTTATAGAGATACTGAACAGAAGCTTCGTACTTCTTCTTTTTCTCTTTCAGATCCTTTTCAAGACTATTCAACTGACGGTTCAGGGATACTAATTCACGTTCGATACTCTCCACATCATTATTGATGGCAAGTATATAACGTTTCCGCTCCTCAATCTGTCCCGTCAATGCCGCCAGACCATTCAACTGACTGCCTACATCCTTCTTTGTATTCTGCAAAATCGACTCTGTCTCGGCGATCTGCTTCTGCAGCGCACCGCGCTTACTCTCCAACTCACGAATCAACTTATTCGATTGGGCAGAAAGCGGAATTGCCAGCCAAAGGCTGCTTATCAGAATTACAAAGAGGCGTTTTTTCATAATAAAGTCATCAACATTTTCATTAGCTCTTCCAAAGAAACCTGACGGTATCTGGAAGTCAGTTCGGTCGGAGTGATCGACACTTCTTTGGTCGAAAACTCATATAATTGTACTTTTGCTTTCTCCAATTTGGGGATTCCCAAATCTTTTCCGGATAGTTCCGTCTTTCCACCGGGACGGGAAGCATCCGTCAGCAGTTTCTCCAACTGAGAAAATTCTACGTTCTTCGACAATATTTCTTTCAGCTCACTCTTGGTTGCACGTACAAACCGCTTGTTCATCCGGTCGACAAACAACAATTCGGAGGGAGTAACCTCAATGCGCGCCACTTCCGTACGGATAATGGGCATCAACAAGGAGATCTGTACCCGTTCATGACTTTTCATCTTCATGGTACCGCCAACTGACATACTTCCGTTCTTACTTGGAATTGTCAGCTGGAGTTTGGAAGCCAGATAACTGGGCGCCGTCACTTCCGGCACCGTTGTCGTCAGATGCTTTGAGCTTTTACAACCTGCCAATACGACTGCAATCAACAAAAAATAAGCGATTCTTCTCATTCTGCAATGTATTTTTTCTTTTCTATTTTCTGTTTCAATGTTTTCGACTCACTGCCCATCTCCAGTGCTTTCTTCCAATAGGAAAGCGCGCCATCCACATCTCCAGTCATATAATAGATATCCCCGCAATGTTCTACGATCACATCACTCTTTTCATCATCACTTTTCATGGCATTATCTATGTAAATACGAGCTTCCGCATAATTTCCCTTTTCAAAAAGAATCCATGCATATGTATCCAGATAAGTAGCATTATTCGGTTCTGCCTTTACAGTCTTGTAACTCATTTCTTCCGCTTTATCCAGATCACGGCGCTCTACTGACAAGTAATAAGCATAGTTGTTCAACGCACCAATGTTGGAAGGATTGTAGACCAGTGCTGAGTCATAAGCAGCATAAGCCTCCTTCATCTGTTTCTGAGTATGATACATATCACCCAAAATAGAATAGAAGTCTGAGACGACCTCCTTCTTGCTGTCAGCTGTCGTATGTTCCAGTGCTCTCTTACAAATACTGACCACACTATCCGGCTGTTCTGCCTGATTATAGGCAATGGCCAGATAATAATAAAATTCCAGCGCATCCGGAGTCGCTTCAATACCCGGCTCGCAAACCTTAATGATCTGCTTGTAATCCTCTTTTCTTACGGCAGTTCCAACCAACATCATACGAGCAGCTTTATTAGTAGGGTCTAAGTCAACCACTTGTTCCAAAACAGGAACTGACTCTGCCTCCATATTCTTCGACAACAGATATTGCGCATAAAGCATCGGGATTTGTGGATCATCCTGCTCCTGCTTCATGATCCGGTCAAACAGAGCTATGATTTGCGTACTGTCTTTATCAGCCTGTTCATTTTCCACAATCATCTGGCGCATGACGTTCACTTTAGTATCAGGTGTTACCTTCTTATTCAGCAATAAAGTATCCAGTTGCTGCTGATAAAGCCCCTCCTGCCCCGTCTGTTTGTAGTAAGAAGCCATCGAAAAGATAGCCATCGGATTATCCGGTTCTGCAGCCAGCACCTTCTGATAAACGTCATAAGCTTCCTGCTTCTTACCATTCTGAAGATATACGTCACCCAATATTACCTGATAACGCATGTCCATCGGATATTCCTGTACCAGACTTTCTATTTCCTGAAAAGCTTTCTTGTCATCCTTCATCTGAAGGTAGATCCGGAACTTCTCCATAGACAACTGTTCATTCTTGCCCATGTGCTTTTCAAGACGGTTCAATGTAGATATGACTTCATCATACTTCTCTTGTCTCCCATACAAGTCCAGAAGATTGAAAAGCGGGTCCTGTTTTCCCGGAAAACGCACTGCCATCTGTTCCAGCAGAGTGATAGCTTTATCCAATTCATTCTGCTGCTGATACAGCGATGCCAGTCCCTGACTATACCAATAGTTATCCGGAGCACTTGCCACCGCTTTTTCCAGCGCCTCCTGTCCTTGCGGCACCTGGCGGAGGAACATATAATACTGTGAAACCTCATAAAGTGCAGAAGCCGCATTCGGGTGAATATCCAGACAATGCTGCAACAATCCGAAAGCAGACGCATAATCTTTCTTCTCTTTCAAGCGCATGGCTTCCAGAAAGAAATAGTCATATTTCCGCTGCTGTTCGGGCGTTAGTGAAGACTGCGCCAAAACGACAGCTGGCTTTTCTTTTGCATTTTTCACCGTTCCGCACGAAACCAATGTCCATACAGCAACCAAAAGCCATATAATATTTTTCTTATTCATTTTCTCTTTTTATGGTACTTATCCTCGTCGGTACTTATCCTCGTCCTGTATGCCCGAAGCCCCCTGCTCCGCGCTCTGTCTCATCCAGCACTTCCACTTCCTGCCATACCGCTTGCTCATGCTTTGCAATCACCATCTGGGCAATACGCTCTCCATCCTCGATCACAAAAGATTCGGAAGAAAGGTTGATCAGAATGATACAGATTTCTCCGCGATAATCCGCATCAATTGTTCCCGGAGAATTGAGTACAGTAATGCCTTTTTTGATAGCCAGCCCACTACGGGGACGAATCTGGGCTTCAAATCCTTGTGGAAGAGCAATATAGATTCCAGTCGGCACCAGGCAACGCTGCAATGGCGCCAATGTGATAGGTTCAGAAAGATTAGCACGGATATCCATTCCTGCAGATAATTCAGTGGCATAAGCCGGAAGCGAATGCTTCGATTTATTGATTACTTGAACGTTCATAAATGCATGTTTACTATTTAACGGGCGAAAATACACATTTTGAACTGAAAATTAGTTAAGTTTGCAGTTAAATAATGTGGTAACAACCAATTTGCAAACTGTAACCTGTGAAATAGTAAATAAAATGATGAACTGGAATCAACTAATATCAGCCAAACGCTTCGGGATGGAAGAATTCCACGAAGAACGGCAAGAGAACCGTTCAGAGTTCCAACGGGACTATGACCGGCTCATATTTTCCGCACCGTTCCGCCGTCTGCAGAACAAAACACAAGTATTCCCGCTACCCGGTAGTATTTTCGTACACAACCGGCTAACACACAGCCTTGAAGTGTCCTGCGTAGGGCGGTCTTTAGGCAATGATGTAGCAAAAGCTATTTTAGAGCGTCAACCGGAACTTGAAAGTTCTTTCTTGCCGGAAATCGGCTCCATTGTATCGGCTGCTTGTCTGGCACACGACCTAGGCAATCCGCCTTTCGGACATTCCGGCGAACGGGCTATCTCGACTTTCTTTTCTGAGGGAAAAGGGCAAAGACTACAAGAAAAGCAACCGGACGGAGAGCAACTTTCTCCGATGGAATGGGAAGATTTGACACATTTTGAAGGAAATGCGAACGCTTTCCGCATACTGACCCATCAGTTTGAAGGACGTCGCAGAGGAGGGTTTGTATTAACATATACAACACTTGCTTCCATCGTAAAATACCCCTTTTCATCGAGCCTTGCCGGCAAAAAATCTAAATTCGGCTTCTTTGTCAGCGAGGAAGAGAGCTATCGCAAAATCGCGACAGACTTGGGCCTTATCCAGCTTAGTAAACATCCGTTAAAGTACGCCCGACACCCGCTAGTATATCTGGTGGAAGCCGCAGACGACATCTGTTATCAAATGATGGACATCGAAGACGCCCACAAGTTAAAGATCCTCACGACAGATGAAACAAAGGAACTTTTGATGTCTTTTTTCTCCGAGGACCGGCGGTCACGCCTTCGAAGCACCTTCCAAATTGTCAACGACACCAATGAACAGATCGCCTATCTGCGTTCTTCCGTTATCGGATTATTAGTCCGTGAGTGTACCCGTGTCTTTCTGGAACACGAGCAAGAGATACTGGCTGGCACTTTCGAAGGGCCACTTATCAAACATATCTCCGAAGATCCGGCAGCCGCCTATAACCATTGTGCGGAAATATCCCTGAAAAGGATATACCGTTCGCAGGACGTCCTGGACATTGAACTGGCCGGCTTCCGCATAATCAGCACCTTACTGGAACTAATGGTAGACGCTGTCACCCTACCCGGAAAAGAGAAAGCCTACTCCGAACTTTTAACCAACCGCGTTTCCGACCAATATAACATAAAATCGCCCGTACTCTACGAAAGAATACAGGCGGTACTTGATTATATATCTGGAATGACCGATGTCTTTGCGCTCGATCTTTACCGGAAAATTAATGGCAACAGCCTTCCTGCGGTGTAACAACCTTAGGAGTAAACACTCCTTCGCTCTCACAAGGCATCTTCAGCGCATCCGGATGACTCTCTATAAACGTCTGGATGTGTCTGATTCGCTTATCTTCAAGGATTTCATCCACAGCAATCAGAATACCAGTCTCTTCCACATCACCAAATTCATAGTTGATAGCTGTCCCGAACATACGCATAGTAGGACTTAAGCTCATATAGGCATTCACCAACGGTGGTATATTATACCCCAGTTTGCGTATCTCCGTATTCAATATCTTATAATCTTCTTTAAAGGTATCCTTGCAGAACAAAGCTTTCAATTCCTCATCAGAAGTTTCCAAAATCAACGGTTTCATCGGTGTAACCAGCTTTTCCCGATCATAAAAATGCTTTTTAAGGAAATACAGAATCATATCGCGTCCACGGCGATGATAACTGGGATACATGGTCACCTTACCAAAGAAATACTTCACATTCGGCATTACGACCGTCAGTGCCCCCAATCCATCCCACAGATTATCCAAAGCGAATAAGCCCTTACTGCCGGCACGTGTAGACTGATATTCCAACGTTACAAAAGAACGCCCCAGTTCAATTGTCTGAGGCAGATATTCCTTAATAAACGCATTCGAGAAATGGAACATGTGAGAAGTAGCCAGAATAGGCGCACCTGCTTCATCAAAGCGCACATCCGTTCCAAGCAAATACCGGTAACCACCTAATATTTCTTCCGCTTCCGGATTCCATACGATCAACTGCTTATATGGGTGTTCCATGGTATCATATTCGTCGATATCCATCGACATGCCTGTTCCTCCACCCGCAGCACGAAAGGCAATTTCCCTCAAACGACCAATTTCACGCATCACATTAGGAGCATTCTGATGGGTAATAATATAAATCTGATTATTACTTTTATTGGTCATTCGCAAGCGCCTATCTTCTGTCAACTCTGCTTTCAGCAGTTCTTTGCTTACCGGTTTAATAATCTCTTCCATATTCTTGTTATAGTGTTCTATCAGTTACAGTTTATATACAATGTCCTTCACATACTCCGCCCACTGAGCAGGAGTCTTCGACTTATCGAAAGTCTGCCAGGGAATCGGTTTACCAAAAGTGACAGTAAAGGTTTTGTGACGGTTCTTAAACATCTCATCCGCCAGATACAGCATAGCGATATTGAATTTAATACCCAATGCCTTACAAACATTCGCCAGATTGTAGAAGAAATCAGAGTTTCTGCCGCCAAAATGCACGGGAACTACGTCTCGCTTCGCCTGTATGCTTTTTATAATGAATGTTTTCTTCCATTCCAGATCCCGGATCACTCCGTTCTGACGCCGCGAGCAAAGCCCCGCAGGAAACATGATCATCTGGTCGTCAGACTGAAATCCGGCTTCCACCATCTTAGGAAAGTCTTTTGCCTGCTTTCCCGTCTTATTAATAGGAACACAAAGAGGAGCCAAACCACGCAAATTCATCAGCAGGTCATTCACCAGATACTTTACTTTCCCATTATAATGGCGTCCCAGCACATAGCCGAGTGCTACTCCATCCTGCCCTCCCAGCGGATGATTGGACACAAAGGTATACAAACCGTCTACAGGCAGGTTCTCAAGACCTTTCACCTCCACCTTCGCATCAAGGAACTCCATGCATGCCTCAAGGAAATCCACTCCCAGTTTATCTTTCGATTCATTCAGGAACACATTAATCTCGTCCTGATGAACAATTTTCTTCAAATAAGAAACCACAAACTTAGGGATGTACTTATATTGCTTCGGAGCTTTCGTCCGAAGTATCTTATCGACATCGATTAAAAATAAAGAGTCATCAGTCATTCTTTTCAAATAAAAATGATGCCACAAAATTAACGGTTCTTTTTTATTAATCGCAATAATTTGGCAGAAAATGCAGGATTTAAGTTCTCAACCTGAAAAAAGGACACCCAAAAACTATCAAATATAACCTAAAAACTATCCGCTGATAGTTTTTCCCCTAAATTTTGTCGGTTCATCCCCTATTCCATTCTCAAAAATGCCGTAAACTTGCATCACCGAAAAAAACAAACGAATATTCACTTTTTAAAAGCAACGTATATGAAAAGTTTAAGCTTCAGAAAAGATTTAGTAGGAGTACAGGAAGAACTGCTCCGTTTCGCATACAAACTGACAACCGACCGCGAAGAAGCAAACGATTTGTTGCAGGAGACATCACTCAAAGCATTAGATAACGAGGACAAATATATGCCCGACACAAATTTTAAAGGATGGATGTATACCATTATGCGCAATATCTTCATCAACAATTACCGTAAAGTAGTTCGCGACCAGACATTCATTGATCAGACAGATAATCTTTATCATCTGAATTTACCGCAGGATGCCGGTTTTGAAAGTACGGAAAGAACGTACGACCTGAAAGAGATGCACCGGGTAGTCAATGCACTCCCTAAAGAATACAGAGTTCCGTTCGCTATGCACGTTTCCGGCTTCAAATACCGCGAAATTGCCGAAAAGCTGAACCTCCCGCTAGGCACCGTGAAAAGCCGTATCTTCTTCACCCGCCAGAAACTGCAGGAAGAACTGAAAGATTTTCGCTAAACCTTTAACTATATTATTTATCAATTCCAAATTAGATATTTTAGTGCAGATTTTTAATTGTATTAGTTTAAGGCAGAAGAGTTACAATCTCTTCTGCCTTTTTTTGCTAATCTATTCTGCATGCCCCCTCCCTTACGAAAGAAAAAAACTCCCGCTCAATAAAAAAAGACTCTTCCTCAATACAAACAAAAAAGCATAGCATCTTTCCTGTTTTCCCCACTAATAAAGCATTTCCCAAACCACATCTTTTTCAAGTAAATAAGCATTTAACAATCGGTTGAAAACTTCTCTAAAAGATTTTTATGGAAAATTGTGGGGAATTGTGGGGAATTTCCTACTTTTACGGTCTCTTTATTATAATAAGGTAAATGATACGTTTTTTAGGCAATATTGAAGTCAGGGCGGACGCAAAAGGAAGAGTGTTCATCCCAGCCACCTTCAGGAAGCAATTGCAAGCTGCCTCCGAAGAGAGACTCATTATGCGTAAAGACGTATTTCAAGACTGCCTGACACTGTACCCCGAGAGCGTGTGGAACGAGGAGTTAAACGAACTCCGGAGCAGGCTGAACAAATGGAATAGTAAACACCAGCTCATTTTCAGACAGTTTGTGAGTGACGTCGAAATAGTTACGCCCGACAGCAACGGACGCATACTAATCCCGAAACGTTACTTACAGATTTGTAATATCCATGGAGATATACGATTTATCGGCATCGACAACAAGATAGAGATATGGGCAAAAGAACGGGCAGAACAACCGTTTATGTCTCCCGAAGAGTTTGGTGCAGCATTAGAAGAGATTATGAACGATGAAAATAGACAAGATGGAGAAAGATGATTTGACATACCACGTACCAGTATTGCTAAAGGAAAGCGTTGACGGAATGAATATTCGTCCGGACGGAACGTATGTAGACGTTACCTTCGGAGGAGCGGGACATTCGCGCGAGATTCTTTCACGCCTTGGAGAAGGCGGACGTCTGCTGGGATTCGACCAGGATGAGGATGCCGAACGGAATATCGTCAATGATACCCACTTCACCTTTGTACGCAGTAATTTTCGTTATTTGCAGAATTTCCTGCGTTATCATGGCATTGAGCAGGTAGACGCTATTCTGGCTGACCTTGGCGTATCCTCCCACCATTTCGACGACAGCGAACGCGGCTTCTCCTTCCGTTTCGACGGAGCACTGGATATGCGCATGAACAAACGTGCAGGAATCACGGCAGCCGACATCATCAACACATACGAAGAAGAACGGCTCGCAAACCTTTTCTACCTGTACGGCGAACTGAAGAACAGCCGTAAACTGGCATCTGTCATTGTAAAAGCCAGAAACGGACAGTCTATCCGGACAATCGGTGAATTTTTGGAAATCATCAAGCCGCTTTTCGGACGCGAACGGGAGAAAAAAGAATTGGCGAAAGTATTTCAAGCACTTCGCATTGAAGTAAATCAGGAGATGGAAGCACTGAAAGAAATGCTGTCAGCTGCTACCGAAGCGCTCAAACCGGGCGGACGCCTTGTGGTTATCACTTATCATTCACTGGAAGACCGGATGGTGAAGAATATAATGAAAACAGGCAACGTGGAAGGCAAAGCGGAAACCGACTTTTTCGGGAATCTGCAAACCCCGTTCCGGTTAGTCAACAATAAGGTGATTGTTCCCGGCGAAGCGGAGATAGAAAGAAACCCACGGTCGAGAAGTGCCAAATTACGAATAGCAGAGAAAAAATAGTCTCAGATATGGAAGAAGAAGTAGTAGACAAAAAGACAGAAGAGGGCAAGAAGAAAAAACGCACCTCATTGAAAAGTATTCTGGGAGGAGATATCCTCGCCACAGACTTTTTCCGTCGGCAGACGAAGCTGTTGGTACTGATTATGGTATTCGTTATCTTCTATATCCACAACCGTTATGCCAGCCAGCAACAACAGATTGAAATAGACCGGCTGAAAAAAGAATTAATTGACATTAAATACGATGCGCTGACCCGTAGTTCGGAGCTGATGGAGAAAAGCCGTCAGTCACGTATCGAGGAATATATATCAAACAAGGAAAGTGATTTGCAGACTTCCACCAATCCGCCTTATCTTATTAAATAAGGTATGAGTTGGGAGTTTTAAAAGAGAATAAGCACTGTGGCAGTAAATAAGAAAAATATAATGACCCGTTACTTCTTTGTCATTCTGATAATGGCATTGATAGGAGTAGCAATTGTCGTTAAGGCAGGCGTGACCATGTTTGCCGAACGGCAGTACTGGCAGGATGTAGCCGATCGTTTCGTAAAAGAAAACGTAACGGTGAAGCCTAACCGTGGAAACATTATTTCTTCTGACGGTAAACTAATGGCCAGTTCACTGCCTGAATACAGAATCTACATGGACTTTATGTCCGGTGAAAAGGACGAAAAAAGAAGAAAGAAGGATCAGGCACGCCGGGATTCCATCCTCAAAGCAAATATGGATTCGATCTGTATCGGACTCCACAAGATATTCCCTGATAAGAGTGCGGCACAATTCAAGGCGCACCTTCAGAAAGGACGACAGGCAAAAAGCCGTAACTACCTGATTTATCCGAAGCGTATCTCCTATATACAATATAAAGAGGTGAAACGTCTGCCTGTTTTCTGTCTGAACCGTTATAAAGGAGGATTCAAGGAACTGGCATACAATCAGCGCAAGAAACCTTTCGGCTCATTGGCAGCCCGCACCTTGGGAGATGTATATGCTGATACAGCTCAAGGAGCCAAGAACGGTATAGAACTTGCATTCGATACGATTCTGAAAGGACGTGACGGGCTGACTCACCGCCAGAAAGTAATGAACAAATACCTGAATATTGTCGATGTCGCCCCTATCGACGGCTGCGATCTGATCACTACTATCGATGTAGGCATGCAGGATATTTGCGAAAAAGCATTGGTAGACAAACTGAAAGAGCTGAATGCTACCGTAGGTGTAGTCGTATTGATGGAAGTAACAACCGGAGAGGTAAAAGCCATCGTTAATATGACCCAAGGCAGAGACGGCGAATATTACGAGGTACGCAATAATGCAATCAGTGATATGCTTGAGCCGGGATCCACTTTCAAGACGGCATCTATCATGGTAGCTCTAGAGGACGGAAAAATCACTCCGGACTATATCGTAGACACCGGCAACGGACAAAAGCCGATGCACGGTCGTGTCATGAAAGACCACAACTGGCATCGCGGAGGATATGGCAAACTGACTGTTACCGAGATTCTGGGAGTATCATCCAATGTAGGAACTTCCAGCATCATTGAAAACTTTTACGGAAGTAACCCGCAGAAATTTGTAGACGGACTGAAACGGATGAGCATTGACCAACCTCTCCACCTGCAAATATCAGGAGAAGGAAAGCCGAACATTCGCGGTCCGAAAGAACGCTATTTTTCGAAAACGACATTGCCGTGGATGAGTATCGGTTATGAAACTCAGGTTCCGCCGATCAATATTCTGACATTCTACAATGCGATTGCCAACAACGGAGTATCCATTCGTCCGAAGTTTGTAAGAGCCGCTGTCAGAGACGGAGAAGTGGTAAAGGAATACCCGACCGAGGTTATCAATCCGAAAATCTGTTCGGACAAAACGTTGGCACAGATACGGGAAATCCTACGGAAAGTAGTAGGCGAAGGACTCGCCAAACCCGCGGGAAGCAAGCAGTTCCATGTTTCCGGTAAAACCGGAACCGCACAGATTTCGCAGGGAGCAGCGGGATATAAGACGGGAAGAACCAATTATCTCGTCAGTTTCTGCGGATACTTCCCGTCGGAAAAGCCTAAATACAGTATGATTGTCTCTATCCAGAAACCCGGTCTGCCTGCTTCGGGAGGTTTGATGGCGGGTAGCGTATTCAGTAAGATTGCAGAAAGAGTCTATGCAAAAGACCTGCGCTTACCGCTCACCAGTGCCATTGATACAAATACGGTTGTCATCCCGAACGTCAAGGCGGGAGAAATGAGGGAAACGCAACGGGTACTGGAAGAACTGAATATAAAGATACAGGGAAAAATCACCGACTCGGGGAAAGAAGTATGGGGAAGCACTCATCCCGCTCCTCAAGCTGTGGTTCTTGAGAGCCGGGGTATCATGCAGAACTTCGTACCGAGCGTCGTAGGTATGGGAGCAAAAGATGCTGTTTATCTATTGGAAAGTAAAGGATTGAAAGTCAATCTGGTGGGAGTCGGGAAAGTAAAAAGCCAGTCGATAGCCAACGGCAGTGTCGTTAAGAAGGGGCAAACGATTACGCTTACGATGCATTAAGAATTAAATTAAGTAGGACAGATATGTTATTAAACGAGTTACTGAAAGCAATCCAGCCGGTGCAAGTGACCGGAGATTCAAAGATAGAAATCACCGGAGTCAACATCGACTCCCGTCTGGTGGAAGCCGGCCAACTATTTATGGCGATGCGTGGCACGCAGACCGATGGCCATGCCTATATTCCCGCCGCCATTCAGAAAGGAGCCACTGCCATCCTTTGTGAAGACCTTCCGGAGGAGCCCGTAGCAGGAATCACCTATATTCAGGTGAAAGACAGCGAAGATGCAGTAGGAAAGATTGCTACGACATTCTATGGAAATCCGACAGAACAATTCGAACTGGTCGGTGTCACAGGAACAAATGGTAAAACAACCATTGCCACCTTATTATATAATACATTCCGCTACTTCGGTTATAAAGTGGGGTTAATCTCTACTGTCTGCAACTATATCGACGACCAGCCGATTCCGACAGAGCATACAACCCCCGACCCTATCACGCTAAACCGTTTATTGGGCCAAATGGCAGATGAAGGATGCAAGTACGTCTTTATGGAAGTCAGCTCTCATTCCATCGCTCAGAAACGTATCAGCGGATTAAAGTTTGCAGGAGGGATTTTCACAAACCTGACCCGCGACCATCTTGATTATCATAAAACCGTAGAGAACTATCTCAAGGCAAAGAAAAAGTTCTTCGACGATATGCCTAAAAACGCTTTCAGTCTCACCAACCTTGACGACAAAAATGGACTGGTGATGACACAGAACACACGTTCCAAGGTTTACACCTATTCGTTAAGAAGCCTCAGCGACTTCAAAGGACGGGTCATTGAGTCCCATTTTGAAGGGATGCTGCTCGATTTCAACAAACATGAACTAGCCGTTCAGTTTATCGGCAAGTTCAATGCCTCCAACCTGCTGGCAGTGTTCGGAGCAGCCGTATTATTAGGCAAAAAAGAGGAAGAGGTACTCATAGCACTTAGTACACTCCATCCGGTAGCCGGACGTTTCGATGCCATCCGTTCTCCGAAAGGAGTGACAGCAATCGTTGACTATGCACATACGCCGGATGCACTGATTAACGTATTGAATGCCATTCACGGAGTACTCGAAGGCAAAGGTAAAGTGATCACCGTAGTAGGTGCCGGCGGCAACCGTGATAAGGGAAAACGCCCTATCATGGCGAAAGAAGCAGCGAAAGCCAGCGACCGGGTAATTATAACATCGGATAATCCCCGCTTTGAAGAGCCACAAGACATCATCAACGATATGCTTGCCGGACTGGATGCGGAAGATATGAGAAAAACGCTTAGTATCGCCGACCGCAAAGAAGCAATCCGTACAGCTTGCATGCTTGCAGAGAAAGGAGATGTAATCCTCGTAGCCGGAAAGGGGCACGAAAATTACCAGGAGATCAGAGGAGTGAAACATCACTTCGATGACAAAGAAGTTTTGAAAGAAATATTTAATTGACAACCTATAATAATTTGCAACGGACAGCTCCTTATCAGGCGTGGGGCATCAATAAGAGACTGTAAATTGCAGACACTAAATTGTAAAGAGAAAAGAGATGTTATATTATCTGTTTGAATGGCTGCATAAGCTCAATTTTCCCGGAGCGGGAATGTTCGGTTACACCTCATTCCGTGCTTTGATGGCTGTTATCCTCGCATTGCTTATATCAAGCATCTGGGGAGATAAATTCATCAATCTGCTGAAAAAGAAGCAAATCACGGAAACACAGCGTGATGCCAAGACCGATCCGTTTGGCGTCAACAAAGTGGGTGTGCCAAGTATGGGAGGGGTTATCATTATCGTAGCCATCCTCATACCATGCCTGCTATTGGGAAAGCTGGACAATATATATATGATATTGATGCTGATAACCACCGTATGGCTGGGATCACTCGGTTTTGCCGACGATTACATCAAAATATTCAAGAAAGACAAGGAAGGTTTGCACGGCAAATTCAAGATCATTGGTCAGGTCGGCCTGGGACTGATTGTAGGACTGACTCTGTATCTAAGCCCGGATGTAGTCATCCGCGAGAACATCGAAGTTCATACGCCGGGACAGGAAATGGAAGTGATCCACGGAACGAATGATTTAAAATCAACCCAAACCACTATCCCTTTCTTCAAAAGCAATAACTTAGATTATGCCGATCTGGTCGGTTTTATGGGCGAACATGCACAGACAGCCGGATGGATACTGTTCGTGATTATCACGATTTTCGTTGTAACTGCCGTATCGAATGGTGCTAACCTCAACGACGGAATGGACGGCATGGCAGCCGGAAACTCCGCCATCATCGGTGCCACACTGGGAGTACTTGCCTATGTATCGTCGCACATCGAGTTTGCCAGTTACTTGAATATCATGTACATTCCGGGATCGGAAGAACTGGTAATTTACATTTGCGCATTTATCGGTGCGTTAATCGGTTTCTTATGGTACAATGCCTATCCGGCACAAGTATTCATGGGAGACACAGGTAGTCTGACCATCGGTGGTATCATTGCCGTTTTTGCCATCATCATCCACAAAGAACTGCTGATACCGATTCTCTGTGGTGTGTTCCTGGTAGAGAACCTGTCGGTCATACTGCAACGCTTCTACTATAAGATAGGAAAACGGAAAGGAGTGAAACAGCGGTTGTTCAAACGGACTCCGATACACGATCATTTCCGTACTTCCATGAGTCTGGTAGAACCGGGATGTACCGTAAAATTCACGAAACCCGACCAGCTGTTCCACGAATCAAAGATTACCGTCCGTTTCTGGATTGTAACCATTGTATTGGCAGCGATAACGATTATTACATTAAAAATAAGATGAAAATTATCTGGCACGGATGACACGGATAACACGGTTTTAGTAAACCAATAGCTGTGTAAGACCGTGAAATCCGTGTAATCCGTGCCTAATTAAAATTTATTATATAAGAGAGTATTAACCCGATTATTAACTTTAAAAAGATGTGCGCAGCCGATGAGCGAAAAAGAAGGGATGAAAAGGAAGAGAGAAGAGTCTGCCTGTCGGACAGCAAAAGCACATTACTGTAAATGAAAAGAATTGTAATTTTAGGAGCCGGTGAAAGCGGTGCCGGCGCAGCCGTACTCGCCAAAGTAAAAGGACTTGAAACATTTGTTTCGGATATGTCCGTTATCAAGGATAAGTATAAAGAACTCCTTGACAGCCACCATATTGCCTGGGAGGAAGGACATCATACCGAAGAACTCATTCTGAATGCCGATGAGGTGATCAAAAGCCCCGGTATCCCGAATGACGCCCCGTTGATCCTGAAACTGAAAGCCCAGGGTACACCGATCATCTCCGAAATCGAGTTCGCCGGACGCTATACCGATGCCAAAATGATCTGTATCACCGGTTCTAACGGAAAGACAACGACTACTTCCCTGATCTACCATATCTTCAAGAGCGCAGACCTGAATGTAGGTCTCGCCGGTAACATTGGCAAGAGTCTGGCTTTACAAGTAGCCGAAGAACACCATGACTATTACATCATCGAGCTCAGTTCTTTCCAACTGGACAATATGTATAACTTCCGTGCCAATATCGCCGTACTGATGAACATCACACCGGATCATCTGGACCGCTACGACCATTGCATGCAGAACTACATCGATGCCAAGTTCCGTATTACACAGAACCAGACCACCGATGACGCCTTCATCTTCTGGAACGATGACCCGATCATCAAACAGGAACTGGCAAAACATGGTCTGAAAGCACATCTGTATCCTTTCGCAGCCATGAAGGAAGACGGAGCCATCGCATACGTAGAAGATCATGAAGTGAAGATCACCGAGCCTATCGCCTTCAACATGGAACAGGAGGAACTGGCATTGACCGGACAGCATAACCTTTACAACTCGTTGGCTGCCGGAATCTCGGCAAACCTGGCAGGTATCACCAAAGAGAATATCCGCAAGGCACTTTCCGACTTCAAGGGAGTGGAACACCGCCTGGAGAAAGTGGCACGTGTACGCGGCATCGACTTCATCAACGATTCCAAAGCGACCAATGTCAACTCCTGCTGGTATGCCCTGCAAAGCATGACTACCAAGACAGTACTGATACTGGGCGGAAAAGACAAAGGCAATGACTATACGGAAATAGAAGATCTGGTACGCGAAAAGTGCTCGGCACTGGTTTACCTGGGACTGCATAACGAAAAGCTACACGAGTTTTTCGACCGCTTCGGACTGCCCGTAGCCGATGTGCAGACCGGAATGAAAGATGCAGTGGAAGCAGCCTACAAACTGGCTAAGAAAGGAGAAACCGTATTGTTAAGCCCCTGCTGCGCTTCTTTCGACCTTTTCAAGAGTTACGAAGACCGCGGCGATCAGTTTAAGAAATATGTAAGAGAGTTATAAAATGGATTTATTAAAGAACATATTTAAAGGTGACAAGGTAATCTGGATTATCTTCCTCTGTCTCTGCCTCATCTCGATTATCGAGGTGTTCTCGGCAGCATCGACGCTGACCTACAAAAGCGGCGATCACTGGGGACCGATTACACAGCACTCCATCATCCTGATGGTGGGTGCCGTAGTAGTAGTGTTTCTGCACAACGTCCCCTACAAATGGTTTCAGGTATTCCCAGTCTTCCTTTATCCGATCTCCCTCGTCCTGCTGGCATTCGTCACACTGATGGGTATCATCACAGGCGACCGTGTCAATGGAGCAGCCCGCTGGATGACCTTTATGGGACTACAGTTCCAGCCCTCGGAACTGGCAAAGATGGCTGTCATCATTGCCGTTTCGTTTATCCTGTCGAAAAGGCAGGATGAAGAAGGAGCCAACCCGAAAGCCTTTAAATACATCATGATTCTTACCGGACTGGTCCTCATTCTGATTGCTCCGGAGAACTTGTCGACAGCCATGTTGCTGTTCGGTGTCGTATTCATGATGATGTTCATCGGACGAGTAGCCGCAAAGAAACTCCTTCTGCTGGCAGGAGGGCTCATTCTGATCGGCGCGCTCGGTGTGGGTACGGTTGTAGCAATTCCTGCTAAGACGTTGCACAGCACCCCCGGACTTCACCGTCTGGAGACCTGGCAGAACCGTATCAAAGGCTTCTTCGATAAAGATGAAGTGCCCGCAGCCAAATTCGATATAGATAAAGACGCACAGATTGCACATGCCCGTATCGCCATCGCTACCAGTCATGTAGTGGGCAAAGGGCCGGGCAACTCCATACAGCGTGACTTCCTCAGCCAGGCATTCTCCGATTTCATCTTCGCGATAGTAATCGAAGAGATGGGACTGATAGGAGGCATATTTGTCGTATTCCTCTATCTCTGGCTGCTGATGCGGGCCGGACGTATCGCGCAAAAGTGCGAACGGACTTTCCCCGCCTTCCTTGTCATGAGCATCGCTTTGCTGTTAGTATCGCAAGCGATACTGAATATGATGGTTGCCGTGGGGCTGTTCCCCGTGACGGGACAACCTTTGCCTCTGGTCAGCAAAGGAGGTACAAGTACATTAATCAACTGCGCCTATATCGGAATGATATTGAGCGTAAGCCGATATACAGCTCATCTGGAAGAACAGAAAGCGCATGACGCACAGATTCAGATGCAGATAGAAGCCGGAACAGCGACTTCGGAGGCTCAGGCTGCTGCCGAACCGACTGCACAGATTCTGAACAGTGATGCCAAGTTCGAAGATGAACATGACAGCAATAAACGATGATGCACGGTTTACGATGAACCGTAAACGGTGAAGAACGGATAAAAAAGGATTATGATGGAAAAAGAACTTAGAATTATCATCAGCGGTGGAGGCACAGGAGGACACATCTTCCCTGCCGTATCCATCGCCAACGCTATAATGGAACTGCGACCGGATGCAAAGATATTGTTTGTAGGTGCCGAAGGCCGCATGGAGATGCAGCGGGTTCCCGATGCAGGCTACCGGATTATCGGACTCCCGATAGCCGGTTTCGACCGCAAACATTTATGGAAAAACGTAGCTGTACTGATTAAGCTGGCACGCAGCCAGTGGAAAGCCCGGAGCATTATCAAAAACTTCCGCCCGCAGGTAGCGGTAGGCGTAGGAGGATATGCCAGCGGCCCCACACTAAAGACTGCCGGTATGATGGGAGTACCGACCTTGATTCAGGAGCAGAACTCTTATGCCGGAGTCACAAACAAGCTGTTGGCACAAAAAGCAAAGGTTATTTGTGTTGCATACGATGGAATGGAAAAGTTCTTTCCTGCCGATAAGATTATAATGACCGGAAACCCCGTTCGCCAGAATCTGACGAAGGATATGCCGGAAAAGAATGCGGCACTGCGCTCCTTCAACCTGTTGCCGAATAAGAAAACAATTCTGATTGTAGGCGGTAGCCTTGGCGCGCGTACTATTAATAATACGCTGACCGCCGCATTAGCTACAATCAAGGCAAACGCCGATATACAGTTCATCTGGCAGACCGGAAAGTATTACTATCCACAGGTGACAGAAGCCGTACGGGCAGCAGGAAAACTTCCGAATCTGTATGTGACGGACTTCATCAAGGATATGGCAGCCGCTTACGCAGCCTCCGACCTAGTAATCTCACGTGCGGGAGCCGGTTCTATTTCAGAGTTTTGTTTGTTGCACAAGCCTGTTGTCCTGGTCCCTTCTCCCAATGTGGCAGAAGATCATCAGACTAAGAATGCACTGGCATTGGTGGACAAACAAGCCGCCATCTATGTAAAAGACAGTGAAGCGGAAGCCAAGCTGATGGATGTAGCACTGAAAACAGTAGCCGACGATCAGAAGCTGAAAGAACTAAGTGACAATATAGCCAAGCTGGCTTTACCCGACTCTGCACGGATCATCGCGCAGGAAGTAATCAAGCTGGCAGAAACAGAAAACAAATAATATTAATTAGGCACGGATTACGCGGATTACACGGTTTAAGAATGATATACGAGAAATTGACAAAAGAAATCATAAGTGCTTTTTATGAAGTACATAACACATTAGGATTTGGGTTCTTAGAACAAGTCTATCAGAATGCACTTTATAAAGAACTCCTAAGAAGAGGACTTTTCTGTCAATCTCAAAAAGAGATGGAAGTTTATTATAAAGGTGAAATGGTGGGAAGATACATTGCAGATATAGTAGTAAACGACGAAATCATTCTTGAGCTAAAAGCTGTAACAACCCTTCGTCCAGAACATGAGTGGCAATTAGTCAATTATCTAAAAGCAACAGGACTAGAAGTAGGTTTATTACTAAATTTTGGTGTAGCAGCTGAAGTAAAACGTAAAATATTAACACATCATTCTTAAACCGTGGAATCCGTGTAATCCGTGCCTAAAATTAATATAGAAACTAAAACAGTATAAAGAAATGAATATTGAAACGATACAATCAGTCTACTTTGTCGGTGCCGGAGGCATCGGTATGAGCGCACTTGTCCGTTATTTCCTTTCCAAAGGAAAAGTGGTAGCCGGATACGACCGTACCCCGACCCCATTGACTGAAAATCTCATCGCCGAAGGCGCACAAATACATTACGAAGAAAACGTCAGCCTGATTCCGGAAGCCTGCAAGGACCCCAAAAGCACTTTAGTCGTATTGACTCCCGCTGTCCCGCAGGAACACGAAGAATTAGTTTATTTCCGCAACAACGGATTCGAAATACAAAAGCGCGCACAAGTACTGGGAACCATCACTCATTCCAGCAAAGGACTGTGTGTAGCCGGTACTCATGGTAAAACGACTACTTCTACCATGACCGCCCACCTGTTCCATCAATCGCATGTAGAATGTACCGCATTCCTCGGAGGCATCTCCAAGAATTACGGCACCAACCTGCTCCTTTCCCAGAAAAGCCCTTATACAGTCATCGAAGCAGACGAGTTCGACCGTTCCTTCCATTGGCTGTCCCCATATATGTCCGTCATCACTGCCACAGACCCTGACCATCTGGACATCTACGGAACAGAAGAGGCATACCTTGAAAGCTTCGAACATTATACAACACTGATCCAGCCGGGTGGTGCACTGATTATCCGCAAAGGCATCTCGCTGCAACCGAAAGTGCAGTCCGGAGTCCGTGTCTATACCTATTCGCGCGACGAGGGCGACTTCCACGCAGAGAACATCCGCATCGGAAACGGTGAAATCTTCATCGACTTCGTTGCCCCCGACACCCGTATCAACGATATCCAGCTGGGAGTTCCGGTAAGCATCAACATCGAAAACGGCGTAGCCGCCATGGCGCTTGCACACCTCAACGGAGTGACCGACGAAGAGATCAGACAAGGGATGAACAGCTTCCGCGGTGTAGACCGCCGGTTCGATTTCAAGATCAAGAATGACCAGGTAGTCTTCCTGAGCGACTACGCCCATCATCCTTCGGAAATCAAACAGAGCGTACTGTCTATCCGCGAACTCTATAAAGACAAGAAGATCACAGCCATCTTCCAGCCGCACCTTTACACCCGTACCCGCGACTTCTATCAGGACTTTGCCGATAGCCTGTCGCTACTGGACGAAGTCATTCTGACAGACATCTACCCGGCCCGTGAAACACCGATCCCCGGTGTCACCAGCAAGCTGATATACGACAACCTCCGTCCGGGTATCGAAAAAAGTATGTGCAAAAAGGAAGAAATACTGAACATTCTGAAAGACAAAAACATTGAAGTATTAATCACTCTAGGAGCCGGAGACATCGACAACTATGTCCCCGAAATAAAGAAAGAACTGGAAAGAATGAAGAATGATGAATGAAGAATTGGCTGCGCAACTATGCTATGCTGCATAGAAATTCTTCATTCTTCATTCCTCATTCTTAATTAAAAAAAAGTTATGGTAAAGAGAATCCTTCTATCTATCGTCATGTTGATGCTTATTGCCTACCTCGGCATAGCCATCACCGCTTTCAACCGCAAGCCTGCCGACCAGACCTGCCGTGACGTAGAACTGGTCATCAAGGATACCGCCTATGCCGGCTTCATCACCAAAGAAGAAGTAAAAGGCATCCTCCAGCACAAAGGTATCTACCCTATCGGGAAAAAGATGGAGCGCATCTCTACCAAGTCGCTGGAACGGGAACTGAGCAAACATCCGCTGATAGACGAAGCGGAGTGCTACAAGACCCCCAGCGGTAAAGTCTGTGTGGAAGTGACACAGCGCATACCGATTCTGCGTATCATGAGCGCCAACGGAGAGAATTATTATCTGGATAATAAAGGAACCGTCATGCCACCGGAAGCAAAATGTGTCGCTCACCGGGCAATTGTCACCGGAAACGTAGAAAAGTCGTTTGCAATGAAGGATTTATATAAGTTTGGTGTATTTTTGCAAAACAATAAGTTCTGGAACGCCCAGATAGAACAAATCCATGTGTTGCCCGACCGCAACATCGAACTGGTACCTCGTGTAGGCGACCACCTCGTCTATCTCGGCAAACTTGAAAACTTTGAAGACAAACTGGCACGCCTGAAAGAATTCTATCAGAAAGGACTCAATCAGGTAGGCTGGAACAAATATTCACGTATCAACCTTGAATTCAGCAACCAAATAATCTGCACGAAGAGAGAGTGATGAGATGTGAGTTCCGGGGGATGAGTGATGAGTTATGAGTGACAAGTCTCTCTAAATAGTAAATTGTAAATAATTAAATTGTAAATAAAGAGATGGCAACAACAGAATTTATCGCCGCTATTGAACTTGGTTCATCGAAGATAACCGGTGTGGCCGGAAGAAAGAACAGTGACGGAAGCATGCAAATACTGGCATATGCCCAGGAAGACTCCTCTACGTTTATCCGTAAAGGGGTAATCTTCAATCTGGACAAGACTGCGCAAAGCCTGACTTCTATCATCAACAGACTGGAAGGTGAGTTGAAAAACTCAATCGCCAAGGTATACGTAGGCATTGGCGGACAATCACTCCGCACAGTCCGCAACGTGGTAAGTCGCGACCTGGAAGAAGAAGCGATCATCTCAGAAGAGCTGGTAAGCGCTATCGGTGATGAGAACGTAGCTATTCCGGTAGTCGATATGGATATACTGGACGTAGCGCCGCAAGAATACAAAGTCGGCAATAATCTGCAAGCCAATCCGGTGGGACTGGTAGGAAGCCACATCGAAGGACGCTTCCTCAATATCGTCGCCCGCTCTTCCGTACGGAAGAATCTGGAACACTGCTTCCAGCAGGCAAAGATCGATATTGCCGACCAACTGATCGCGCCACTGGTAACAGCCAATGCCGTGCTGACAGAGAGCGAACGCCGTTCGGGCTGCGCACTCATCGACTTCGGTGCTGATACCACCACTATTTCGGTTTATAAGAACAACATTCTCCGCTTCCTGACCGTATTGCCGTTGGGAGGAAACAGCATCACCCGCGACATCACCACCCTGCAAATGGAAGAGGAAGAAGCGGAACGACTGAAGAGAACTTACGGAGACGCCCTATACGAAGAAGACGAAAGCGAAGAGCCCACTACCTGCAAGCTCGAAGACGAAAGCCGCACGATTGAACTGAGCAAGCTCAACAACATCATCGAAGCGCGCACCGAAGAAATCATCGCTAACGTATGGAACCAGATTCAAATCTCCGGCTACGAAGATAAACTGCTGGCCGGCATCATCCTCACAGGAGGAGCCGCCAACCTGAAAAACCTGGAAGAAATGCTTCGCAGACGTTCGAAGATAGAAAAGATGAGAATGGCGAAACTGCCCCGCAACACAGTTCATGCTCCGAGCAACATACTGAAGAAGGACGGTTCGCAGAACACATTGTTCGGACTTCTGTTTGAAGGCAACCAGAACTGCTGCCTGATTGAAACCGCTCCGCAGATACCGGCTACTCCCGTAACTCCCAAACCGGAGCCGGAAGTTCACAAGACCGCAGACATGTTTGAGGACGATCAGGAACTGAAAGAGCAAGCCCGGCTGGCACGCCTCAAAAAAGACGAGGAGGAAAAAGAAGCCCGGGCAGCTGCCAAGGAAGCCGAAAGACTCCGCAAGCAGAAGGAAAAAGAAGAGAAAGAAAGACGGAAGAGAGAAGCCGGTCCCAGCTGGATTCAACGCAAGATCGACTCCCTGACAAAGGAAATCTTCTCTGACGACGATATGAAATAAATTCAAAATTCAATAATATGGACGAGATAGTACAATTCGATTTCCCGACCGACTCACCGAAGATCATCAAAGTGATTGGTGTAGGTGGCGGTGGCGGTAACGCTGTGAACCACATGTACCGGGAAGGCATACATGACGTAACGTTCGTTCTCTGCAACACGGACAACCAGGCATTAGCCGAGTCACCCGTTCCGGTGAAACTGCAACTGGGCCGTAGCATCACACAAGGACTTGGAGCCGGCAACCGTCCCGAACGGGCACGCGACGCCGCCGAAGAAAGTATTGACGATATCAAAGAACAGTTGAACGACGGCACCAAGATGGTATTCATCACTGCCGGAATGGGAGGAGGAACCGGAACCGGAGCCGCCCCTGTCATCGCCCGCATTGCGAAGGAGATGGATATTCTGACAGTAGGTATTGTCACCATTCCATTTATTTTCGAAGGAGAAAAGAAAATCATTCAGGCACTGGACGGCGTCGAACGTATCGCCCAGCACGTAGATGCCTTGCTGGTCATCAACAACGAACGCCTGCGCGAAATATATGCCGACCTTACCTTCATGAATGCTTTCGGCAAAGCTGATGACACGCTTTCCATCGCAGCAAAAAGTATCGCCGAGATTATCACCATGCGTGGTACGGTGAATCTGGACTTTGCCGATGTGAAGACCATCCTGAAAGATGGTGGTGTAGCCATTATGAGTACCGGATTCGGAGAAGGAGAAAACCGTGTCACTAAAGCAATCGACGATGCCCTGCACTCTCCGTTGCTGAACAACAACGACATCTTCAACGCCAAAAAGGTAATGTTGAATGTGTCCTTCTGCCCCACATCCGAACTGATGATGGAAGAGATGAACGAGATACACGAGTTCATGAGCAAGTTCCGCGAAGGAGTAGAAGTTATCTGGGGTGTCGCAGTAGACAATTCTCTGGATACCAAAGTGAAGATCACCGTACTGGCAACCGGTTTTGGTGTAGAAGACGTGCCGGGTATGGACACACTCCACGAAGCACGCAGCCAGGAGGAAGAAGAACGCCAGCTGCAGCTTGAAGAAGAGAAGGAGAAGAACAAAGAACGTATCCGCAAAGCATACGGCGAAAGCGCCGGTATCGGAAAGAAGAGCTTGCGCAGCCGCCGTCATATCTACATCTTCAATACCGAAGATTTGGACAACGACGACATCATCGCCATGATAGAGGAATCTCCTACTTACACGCGCGATAAAACGAAGCTATTGAAGATTAAAACAAAAGCGGCTCTCGAAGAGGAAGTTGCCATGGAAGAGGCAACGGACAATGACGGTGTAATCACTTTTTAAATGAAGAATGAAGAACTAAGAATGAAGAATGTAAGATTCATACTGTTTGGTTCTTCCTCTGCTTTTGTAGATTGTAAATAATTAAATTGTAAATATCATTATGGATTTATTTGACAAAGTCAGCGAAGACATTAAAAACGCCATGAAGGCAAAAGATAAAGTTGCCTTGGAGACTTTAAGAAACGTAAAGAAATTCTTCATCGAAGCTAAAACAGCTCCGGGAGCTAACGATACACTGACAGACGAAGCAGCCTTGAAAATCATTCAGAAACTGGTGAAACAAGGTAAGGACTCTGCCGAAATCTACATCGGACAGGGACGTCAGGATTTGGCTGACGGAGAACTTGCACAGGTTGCCGTAATGGAAGCTTATTTGCCCAAACAAATGACTGCTGAAGAACTGGAAGCTGCATTGAAAGAAATCATTGCAGAGACAGGCGCAACCAGCGGAAAAGATATGGGTAAAGTGATGGGAGTCGCTTCCAAGAAGTTGGCAGGACTTGCAGAAGGCCGTGCTATTTCTGCAAAAGTAAAAGAGCTGTTGGGATAACCCTTCACTACTCCTCTGGAAACTAAAAATACTTTTTAGTCTCACGGTCTCATTCCTTTTGAGATAAGCCGTAGATAATCAGCAACATAAAGAGTGAGAGATCCTTTTCAAACAGGTATCTCTCACTCTTTTCTTCGTTAAAATAGTTATTTTTCACATATCTCTCATTGTTTTTAAGGGTATCTCTCATTCAGTTTCAATTCATTTCTCATGGGTTTACAATCTATTCATTACCAACACTCCGGTTATGTACCGCTATTCTAAGTTTAATTGACTGGTTCTTTATATATTATACTACCTATAGCCTTCTCTTTTGATACCTATATCTGCATGTTTTCTAACCGACATCTTCATCGTTCCACCCGGGTGGAATGAACTGTCTACTACTGTGACACGATCAGTTCACCTAAGTGCAATGATCGTATCATCTAGGTTGGACGATGAAGATATCGGTTAGATAATATGATAATACCAGTTGAAAGACAGGAGAACATAGGATCATTTGCATCTAAAAGAATGGCAAACAATAACTTCTTTACCATAAAACAAGATAAGGACAACCAATCGTTGCCCTTATCTGAAGTTACTTAATTTATAAAACCACCAATTTCACATCAAATTACAAGAATAAAGACGTAATAAATAGCATTATATAAATTAAATTCCTACTTTTGCAACAATATGAAGGTAATATACCTGCTTTGACAACAGGCAAAACATACTTTTTGAGGAGCATCTACAACGAACTAAATTACGACAAACAGATGAAAAGCAGTACATTGATAACTATCCTATCTACATTCTTATTAGTAGGATGCAGCAAACAGCAATCCGCTTTGGACAAACGACTTGATGAAGTAGAGAGAATTATAGAAGTAAACCCAGACAGTGCTTCAATCTTACTGGAAAATATACCATCTCCGGAAAAACTGGACGACAAGACTTTTGCACGCTGGTGCATGCTATCGGGTAAAGTCACTGATAAAATCTTTAATGTTCTATTGCCATCTTATCAATTCGAGCGGGCTAACGCTTGGTATTCATCCTACGGCAAACCTAAAGAACAGGTACAAATCTTAATTTATTGGGGACGTTCCCATGCAAATGATGGGGATTATGACAAGGCGATGTCTATATATACTAATGCGTTAGAGATTGGTGAAAAGAATAAGCTCTACAACTTAGTTGGATATACATATAGCTATATGGGTGACTTATATACAGAAAAAGCCATGCGAACAGAAGCTATCGCAAAATATGAGATGGCTGCCGACTATTTCAAAGAAGGAAATAATACTGATAGCTACGTTTGTGCTCTAAGAGACATGGGACGCGAATACGCATGCATTGATTCGATATCCCGTGCCCTTGGAATTCTGATTATGGCAGACTCTATAGCCGAGGCTTCAGAGGATAAAGATGTAAAAGCTTCAATCGAAAACACCCTGGGCAACATCTATGTAATGCAAAACAAATACGATAAAGCCAAAAAGTTCTTTTATAAAGCACTGGAAGGAAGAAACAAAATGCCAAATTACATAGCACTAATTGGCTTATATATCGCATCCGACTCCTTAAAACAAGCCAAAGAACTTCTGTTAAGAATTCCACAAGATGATTTTGACTATACATATAGCATCAAAAATTTATATTATCAAATCTATAAGTCAGAAGGGAATTATAAAGAAGCACTTACAAATTTGGAAGAATACACAGAAATAGTAGATTCCTTAATTTATGCAGACGGTCAGTCAAAAATACTGGATATAGAAGCCAAGTATAACAACTTGAAAATAGAGAAAGAAGTCATTAGCCTAAAAAACAAAGAACAAAGTTATATCATCGTTTTAATTATCTGCATTTCAGCTCTACTATTCATGATAATGGGATATCTGTTATTTCGAAAAAGAGCGAAAGAAAAAATACAAAATCAACAGGCTGAATTGAGCAATATAAAAACTGATTTATATAATCTTAAACTTGAACTGGAAAAGAAAAAAATAATATTAAACAACCTCAAAGAAAAAGATGAAAATTATGATCAGCTGCAAGAAGACATCATTCGTTTATCAGCCAATTATAGAAAACTACAGAATAAACTACTAGTAGATTCACCTCTATACAAACAACTAACAAAATTGGGTAATCAAAACATACCGGGAAATGGTGAATCCCTCATCACTGAAGAACAATGGAAAGCCATTACAAATGAAATAACAACTATATATCCTGAACTTTATAATTATATATATAGCTTAGATCCGAACTTGCCGGAAGAAGATTTTCAATATTGCTGTTTATACCTTTTTGGATTCGATACCAATACAGAAGCAAAACTATTAAATATTGCTACCAATTCCGTAAGTAGAAAGCGTTCCAGACTTAAACAGAAACTAAATATCATATTACCGACTAATTCTTCATTATACGAATATTTGATTAAGAATATGCATTAATATCCATATTTTATAGAGATATTACCAATGTCATGTTCACAGTCCATATCTAAATCATAAAGTACTGATTATCAATAATAGTTTGTCCATATCAAAACTAGCATTTCTCTTTTTTGCTCTCTCAAATCTCAATAACTTTGCAGAAAACATTTAAAGATATGAGAAAGCTAAGTATCACATTATTATTAATTGCCCTTTCATTCATGACGATGGAGGCCAATATTTTATCAAGCCACAGAGGCAAGTCTATACAACTGAAAATATGGGATCACCTTAAGAAAGACATTGTTTTCATACCCATAGAAGCCGTTCAAGAAGGTGGCAATATCGAAGTGCAGTTCTTTGAAAAATCGAGCGAGCCAGTCACCTTCCAAGTTAAAGACAAGAATGGAAACATCGTATTCCAAGACATGGTGATTCCTGATAAACAGGAAATCTATAAAATAGACTTAGACGGTTTTAAAGCCGATCAATATGAACTATTCTATATAGAAAAAGATGTGGCTTTCATTGGAGAGTTTGAGATTGAGTAGACATCGACCCATATAAAGACAATAATTCATTTGTCCTTTTATGGTAACAATCATATTAATCCGTTAAAAATAATATTTATGAAAAACATTTCTAGATTTTTAGTAGTGTTATGTTGCAGCGCACTATTTTTATCCTCATGTGATAATGAAATTGAAAGCGAGATTCAATCTTCGGCAGAAGAATTAGTTGCATCCGCAGAGACAAAGGCACTGCCAGTCGATAGCCTTGAACCACTTAAAATGACAGACGAGTTAAAGGCATTAAAAGAAAGAATGGATGAACTAAAGAAAGCTAAAACTAGAGCTATTTCTAACAATTATGGTCAATACCTTTCAGAAAATATGTGGGCTATCCGAGAATTACCTATTTCATTTATGATTGATGGAGGGTTTCTTAGTGGTGTGAACAAAGGAACAAGTGTCTCTTTTTATCATCCACGCACAGGAAACCCAAGTATATCAGAAAAATTTTACATAAAAGTTCCCGCATCAATAATCGGAATCCCCTATTTAATTTATTCCAAGGTTACCGATACTCCTTTGGCTGTAGGTCATTATGCCAGCAATCCAGACCATAAAGTCGTGCTAATCATGAATACTGATTCCCCAGGAGAACCTTCAGCTTCTTGGAATATTATACCCGCAACTAATATGCCAGGAAAGTACGTTATTCAAAGTGAATCGTATATCGGACAAGGAAGTGGCGGTTGGTGGGATGTTTTCAACTATGCGGTTGAAGCACAAGGAACCATTGTGGGTTACAGTCAATATTCGCAAAAGGCGGAACAAGAGTTCACCATCACTCCTGATGCTCCATTCACTCTAAAAAAACTTGAATTTATTAATCCATATTCAGCTACCGTAGTTCAAAGAGAAAATGTATCTATCCAGCAAGCAACCACAAATGTTTCATTCCAAGAAAAACGGGATAATCTGAAGTTCACTAAAGAAATGAAAGACTATTCTTCTTTTGAAGAAGAAAAAGGTATTGCATTTCAAGTCCCTGCATCGGACCTAGAATTTGCACTCCCCACCGTAACATTAGGAGAAATAGACCTAGTACCTAATAATAAAGTTCCTGTTGATACTAAATATGAGCCCGGTATCCGCAAAACAGTACTGAAAACATTATATAAGGAGATCCCTGTAGCAGTTAAACCGCGTACAAAGCTCACACTGACATATTATTTTAAAGCTTATGATGTATCAGTAGATTATGTCGCTACTATCGAATATTTTAATGAAAAAGATAAAGAGATCAGAGAAGCTAAACTACCTGGACGTTGGAGCGGAAGAATATATGTTGATGAAATCGCCGAACCTGATTATGAAGAAGTAAACCTAGATACTCAACGAAGTATAAAAGGGAAAGCTAACATCAAAAACGTTACTCAATCATCACCACTCACTTTTTAAATTATATACAATATGAAGAAGTTATTTATATTCCTATGCATAATATTGTTCACAATATCATGTACTAATGAAGAGGAAGCAGGCAATTACACTCCGATAGATAATCAAGGCAATTCCACATCAGAAATCATTTTGCAAGAACGTGACCCAAGTTTACCAAGAGTTTGGGCGAAAAAGCCAGCCCAAAGAGTCGCTACACGAGCATCTTTCACCGATGCTACAGATTTCCTTGGATGCTCTTATGCAGTAGAAAATGGAACTTCTATTATCGGTGATTTCGCTAACGCAAAATACCCAGTTGTCAATATGAAGAAGTTACTTGAAAGGTATCCTTCATATATCAATCCCAAAGAACTAAGAAGAACAGAGACAAAAGCTTTATCTTATTCTGATTTCGATCGTTTAGAGAAGAATAAATCTTTCACTAAAACAGTAAAGTCCGGGTTTTCTCTAAATCTTGGTCCATTCAAGTTTGGCAGGGAAAAGACCATTAAAGAAACTTTTATCCATAATACAGACGACAGTGAAAAGGTAGTACATGGAGAATTGAGTATAGAAGTTGTCAACGGAATGTTAAACTTGCAAACAGTGCCCAGTGCATTAAGAAGAATTGCAGCGGATTATTTAGATGAGTTATTCGTAGATGCTCTTTATAATTCGTCTATGGTGGAATTAATGCAGAGTTATGGAGAATTTGTTTTAACCGGCTACTACACAGGTGGACGCGCTTCAGCACTATTTTATGGAGTTGACACAAATAGTATACAGTTCGACAGTAAAGAAAAAGATATGGATGTAGCGATAAATGCATCTTATGAATGGAAAAATAAAAATCCAGCAACTCCAAGCGATACAATTCATTCTGCCTCAGGAAATCTATCTATTGGAACAAAGAGAGAAAACTCACAAACAATAACCGAGAAATTCTCCGCATTATCATACTCCATTAAAACTCTTGGCGGAGCATATGGTTACAGCGTTTCAACTCCACCTTATGATATAACGAGCTACTCTATTGATTTGACCTCTTGGTTGCAATCGTTAAACGATCCCAAAACACATACTATGATTGATCTGCAAGATGGTGGCCTATACCCCATATCCGATTTCATTTTGGAAGAGAACTTTAAACAAAGGTACAACGATACCCACATGGATTTTCAATATCAAGAGAGCCTTGAAGAACCATATATAGAGATCATAAAAATGTATGTTCGCAAAAGCAGTTCGGGAGAAAAGTTATATGATATTGTTCCTGTACTCAATACAAGACAAGGAGATAAACTTATATTCTCAAATCCAGATGCCGCTAACCAATCTGACGCAGAATTAAGAACAAACAGCATTTCCTCAACATTTCTCACCAAGAGCAATGCGATAAAAGAAGAAAAGAGCAAATACTATCAATTGAAAATTAAAGCTGATCCTAATAAAACAATAAATCCAATTATACAGACTACGTTATCATTCCAAATAAACAATGTGGATGAAAAAGGTATGTACAAATTTAAAAATACCAATACTAACATCTGGTATATATACAATCCGACATCGATGTACTGCTTTGCATACTATGATGATGACTATATTCCTGATGCATATGGAATATTGGATTGGGTGAACAGCATTCCTATTAAGACAGTTTCTATGACAACTCTATATCAGAGATACAAAATATATGGATTGTAGTAACAATAAGCAGTATTAATATTCCTAATAAATGTAAGCTTTATTAGGAATATTAATAATAAACCATTAACTTTATTCAGACTTAATAAATAACTACCATGAATACAATCAAAACAATTCTATTATTATCCTTTAGCATCCTATTCTTTAGCTGTAGTGACGAAGAAGATAAGAAAACAGAAAAATTTATCTTTAGCGCAAGCGAATTAAAACAAACTGAATGGAAAGGAGACATTTTTTATTTAGGAAATGGAGAAGTAGACTTAAAAGGAACAATAAAATTCGTCTTTTATACAGAAAGCGAAGGAGTTTGTGAGTACAAACTTGATTATAACATTGACCCTGAGATAATAAGTTTTGAATATGAGATTAGTGATAAATTTATGTATATTGATGGGCCTCTTCCTATTCATGGAAATTGGATACTACAAAAATACAATGGAGATTTGTTAGAAATTGCAGATAGCAAAGTTGCCCTTACAGATTCTCGAATAATAAAATTAAAAAGGGTCAATTAGCCTAATCATTCTTTCTATTGCGTTATTAACTACAAATCCAAGCAAACAGTTTGGGAATAATAGTTTTGCATCTGCCTCACGGCAAATGCAGCATTTCTTTTGATACTTTAAAATCATCTTATTAAAAAATAGAATTCTCAGCAAATAATCATCAATCATAAAATAAAATGACATGAAGCAATATTATATTCTCGCAACAATAATAATTTTAATAATATCATTTGGATCCTGTACAAATGACATTGAGAATCCCGATATTATTCCAATAGATAAAGGACAAAAAACAGGAGACAACATTATAATTCAAAAAAGAAATCCAAAGCTTCCCCTAATAAAGAAGTTCATATTAAGCGAGTCACAAACTAGAGGTAGTATTTCAAGCGAAAATGGTACCTTCCTTGGATACAGTTATAAAATACAAAATGGGGGGTATATACAAGGATGCATAAATAGTTTAGGCTTTCCAATAATAGACATTGACTCTATAAGAAAATATCGCCCTTCTGATTTGCAAGAGAAACTAATAATTGCAACAGAGATGAATATCTTCACTTATAATAATCTCGACAAATATATGTATGATTCAAGAATTGGCAAAAAAATATCATCTGAGTTTACTTTCAATCCTAACGTTTTTGCAACAGGAAAAAAAGAAGCAATCACAAGGTTATTCGGTAATATAGAAAAAGCCACTTATGGTGAACTCGAAATATCTTTTATAAACGGGCAATCCACATTAAATCATTTATCAAGTTCAAAAATACGGTATATAAGCCAATTTCAGAATCATCTCTTTACACAGATCCTGTATAATGTCCCAATGACATCCATACTTAACGAATTTGGTGAATTCATACTAACAGATTATTTTACAGGAGGAAAGGTTCATGCTTTATTTGCAAGCAAAGCCAAAGAAGGGACAACCGCTCAAAAAAAAGAAGTTGACATGCATGCTTCTATAAACGCCTCAGTAATTAACCCAAATAACGCCTCTGGTATTAATTTTGGTTTCAACGGCTCCAACTTTGACGTAACAACAACCTTTAAAGGGGCAGAGACATTTTTAGATATGAAGACATTTGGAGGAGGTCAGAACGTTGCTATAAATACAAAAGTTTCTAATATCAATATAGACTTAACACCATGGAGATATTCATTAAAAGACATGGCTAATAATACAATGATAGATATAGCAGACAATAGCCTGTATCCCCTATCAGCCTTTGTGCTTGAACAAAATTTTAAACAGCGCCTTGACGATACTTTCAATGAGATACTACCTGCAAACAAAGAGCTAGTGCCTCCACGTATTGAAATCGTGAGAGTTTTCGCTCGTTCAACACCTTCCAATGAAGCTCTTTATGATGTAGCTGCTGTTTTAGTTACAAGGCAAACAGATAGAATAATATTGAGCGACGGTATAGCATCTTCCGCTACAGATGAAGAACTGAAAAAAAATGAAAACAATGAAGTTTTCATGCAGAAAGTAGAAAAAATAGCAACTGAAAAATCCAAGTTATTTAGTTCTGACATAGAAATATCATATAATAAAGATACTAAACTGAATCCTGCTTTAAAATCACCATTATGTATAGAACTAACAGAATTTAATGAAAGAAACTTTTATAGATTTTATAATGAAAAGACTAATATTGAATATATTTACGATCCTGCTGCTGATCTTTGCTTATCATATTACATTAATAAAGGAGACGATAGTATCTTAGATATCTATGGCATTAGAAATTGGGTAGAATCGTTACCTGAAAAGAAAATATCAATAACAACATTAGCAAATTCATATAAAATCATTGGATTATAAATAGTAATAGTACCTATTATATAGTTCTGATTATATTTATACTGTCGGGTGGTACAGGAAATGTATTTGAGCGTTTTATTAACGGATTTGTTACAGATTATATAAGATTAAATATTCCATATTTTACATATTTCAATTTAGATGATGTTTTTGTAATTTTTGGTATTACATTATTTATCTATCAAAGTATAAGAAACAACAAAATGATTGGTAAAATATACTCTTTATAATTTCTATTTTTAATACATATCAATAGTCAATCAAATTAATTTCAAAGAATGAAAACTTACATTTTAGTTGAACCAAATAAAGGAGATAAACAAATGAGACTGTCAATATTAACATTTTGCATATTCGTTATAAGCTGTTCGAATGGGGATGGTCCCACTACTCATACCGAATCCATTGAATTAAGTACTTATTCCGTGCATCTTTTAGCTGGTGAGCAACGTATCGTAAACATATTATCTCAATTAGACAATTTTGGAATGGGATATTACGGCTTACAGTCAGAAAATCCCGAAATCGCAACGGCAATATGACAAACAAGATATATAATGCTTTTGTACTTTTAATCATTATAGGTTTATGCTTTTATTCTTGTAATGACGATGAGAAGCAAAAAGAAGAATATAAAACCATGATCCTAAAAGTCGCAGCTTATAGAGATTATTATGTTGCACCGGGACATGATATTACCACCGATATATTGGGCTATGTTGTTACGGATGAAAGCAACAAGACATACGTCATCGAAACAATCAAAGGTTTTGAAGATGAGTATGAAGAAGGATATGAGTTCGTGATTAAAGTCAAAGCTGTGAACAAGAATCAAGGTGAACCTGTACAAGATCTATTGGGATATTATTATTATCTATTGGAAGTCTTAAGCAAGGAGAAAGTTTAAGACGCTGATGAGAAAACTGGTTATATCAAAATAATTCCTCTATGAATGAACAGTAGGGAGTGATAGCTTTTTATCACTCCTTTATTAGATTATTCTTTTTTTATTGTAATATTGCATAATCATAAATAACAGAATGTCGACAGATATTCATCTACATAAAGAAACCATTAATTAGAAAGATATGAGACTGCATAAAACTAAACTATTATATGTTCTATTCACACTTTTCATTTTAATTGGCTGCAAAGAGAGCACTGATACACCGCCATTTATTTTTAATTGTAAAGTGAAACTTATCAATGAAGACGGAAGTTCACCTTTGCAGGAAAATAAAGATAAAATAAATCAGATTACAGTGAACCTGCTAAGCCCCATTAACAAGGACACTCAAATTACTGACATATCCTATCTTACATATTACAACTGTCTCAATATACAAGTTAGAGAATGGGAAGCCTGTATCAAACACAAGGGTAATTATGAACAAGAGTATATTTTAGAAATCCAATATCCTGAAGAAATCCGCAAAGAAAAAGATACAATCAAAATAAAGTATCAATTCAAGAATGCCCGTCCATCTATTGTTGAAGCTCATTATAATGATATAAGAGCAACAGATACAAGTGTGAACGATGTCACTTTTGAAATTGAGAATTAGAATTGGTATGAGAAACTATCCCATAATATATGAAATAGTTATCCATTCATCGTCTATCATGAAATCTATATCCAACTCCTAACATCAGATTATTGGGGTCTTTAAACTTGCTCAACTGATATCCCACATGTAGAAATAAATGACGGGTAACATAAGTTTTGAGAGCCAGAATCTGATAGAAACCTTCCGTATCATCGCCACTGTAGATCAGGTTTCGTCCGATGCCGACATTGATTGAGAAAATGGGCATTACCAATTCTGCCCGAAGCGACAACCCCACCGCAAATTGTTCGCGGAATGGAGGACGGTGAAACTTTATATCGTCCCCATAAGTTCCTACTAGCTTATAGTCCTTAATATTGGCACTCTCGTCAAATTGCGCATCTGCGGAAAGTCCTGCCCGGAAATAGTTATTGAAATTATACATCGGGGCAAAATTGAGACCAACGATTCCGAACGAACCGGGAACCAAAGTGGGTATCCCTTCTTTGACGAATCCTCTTTTGCGAGTGGCGCCGTATACCAACAAGTCGTAGCTGACGTGTGGCTTTATGTAAAGACGTTTGGGAGCAATTGCTCCGGACGCCTTATCTTCGGCATTAAAGGTACGTACAATGCCGACTCTCCCTCCGATAGTATTGAGACCTCCATTGGGATAACGCGTATTTCCATTGGAGAAATGAGTGAAGTCCACACCTGCTGCAAGTTTCCACTGTGGATAAAACTGCCAGTTCAAGACAAAGCCCAAATTGATATACGCATTGATTTTAGAACCGATAGCATCATTGTACCAATTGCTGTGTTCGTCATATTGTTTCCAACCGAAAGAAGCACCGAAATTCCACTCATAATCCAACGATAAACGGGATGAAAACCGTACAATAGGTGCCCCTTGAAAAGCATATACCGCCACCGGATTTCCCAGTTCAGCGGAATTATAAAATGTATTATGCGAAACACCGATACCTTGATAAGCATGAGGATACAACCTCCCCAAATAGGAATCTTTGCTGAACTGGAAAGCATACTTCAAATGCAGGGAAAGTGACCGGTCAATTTTCTGCCGTTGTGCATTATCGCCTTCGAGGAAACTGTTTGTCGGAGCCACATAGCCCGGACGCACATCAAAACCTATCTGATGGATGAGAGCATGGCTGGTGCTGTCATTCTGTTGTCGGACAGGTTTCACTACTGTCTGAGCGTCCAATTTGTTGCCGACTGCTGAGAGCAGCAGCAAGCAGATTATATACAGAGACCGTCTGGTATTCATATTTCTAATCATTTGATATTCTCGCGTGCTATGTAACATTTTCCGGGCATTTTACTTTGTAACGTACCGGTTATAGTGCGCTGTCTCCCATTCTTAGGGTGAACAGCATAAAGGGTGTACTCTGTTTCGAACCACTCACATTCTAACAGCATAATGATACGTTGGGTAGTATTAGGCGGGATAGAAATCTCCTTCTTCTCCGTATCAGGGAAAGGCAAAGGCAGTGCCTGCTGCTCAGACGTATATTGCGCCTGTACACCGTTCATTCCCAACCATTCATTTTCCATGCTTGGTATCTCTACTGTCGGATGATCTCCTCCCAATAGCCGGAAAGCCTCAGGGTCATCGCTTTTGAACACCACCTCATGGTGGGCATCCTTGTAAGGGAACAACAGGCATGGATAGGGAATATCCCAATAATTAGATTGTATGAAACTCTTTGTTTCTTCCAATCTCCATTCATGAGAATACGCGTTTAAAGAATAAGTGATATGATCGAACACATATCTGTCCGATGGAGTTATTTCAACATATATCTCTTGCGATTCATAATCATTGCTCACTACAAGCATGAATCTAAAGTAGTCGTTGCGGACGTTTTCGCCCACTGTGATCTTTAGTTCTTTGGGGTTACTGCGTTGAATAATGAAATCGGTCAGTTTTTCATTGCATACAATTTTACCTAATCCTTTTAGGTAGACATCCTGGTTTTTCATTATCAGATTGTCGTCGGCATCATAAACTTCATATTGATGGGTAAAGTCACTATCGTAAGTATACATCCAAACCAAATCCCAATTGGAGGATGCAAAACGAATAGTTACAGCATCACCATTCCCATCCAAAGTAAATTCGGAATCGGAAATCCGGAAATCGTCGACAAATACATCATCGTTGCACCCATACAGAACTAAAAAGATGAGAATATATGCCGCTAAATTTGTGAATATTTTCATATTAGTTAATAGCTAGTCATTTTGTTGACGACAAAAGTAATATATATTTTTAGAAGAGTGTTATTATCTACCCTCTTTTAGTTGCCACATAAAGGAAAATAAACTATTTTTGTTCTCAAGATAAAAGAGGGAGCAATTATGGATGCAGCAATAAAGAAAATACCTTATGGGATGACAGATTTCGAGAGAATAATTCTTGAAAACTATTATTATGTAGATAAAACACAATATATCGCCAAAATAGAAAAAGTGACCTCCTTCTTCTTCTTTGTCCGCCCACGTCGCTTTGGTAAGAGCCTTTTCCTAAATATGCTCGGTCTATACTATGACATTAACAAAAAAGATCGGTTTGAGGAAATATTTGGCAATCTTTACATAGGCAAGCATCCTACGCCTGATCGCAACAAATATCTGGTGCTTACACTCAATTTCAGTAGTGTAGCCGCCAATATGGATCGTTTGGAAGAAACATTCAACACCTATTGCAAAATCGTAATGGATGGATTTGCAGAACGAAATGCTCATCTGTTAGGGAAAGAAGCCGTCGAAAAGCTACATGAATTAAAAACAGGAGATGCCTTATTGGGATCACTGTGTCAAAGCGCCCAAAACAAGGGACAAAAGATATATCTGATCCTCGATGAATACGATAATTTTGCCAACAATATTCTGGTAGATTATGGCAATGAGCGTTATCGCAGCATCACTCATGGCAGCGGATTCTTCCGTAGCTTCCTTAAAGTGGTAAAAGACTATTCAAGTTCAGTGATCGAGCGCATCTTCTTGACAGGCGTAAGCCCCGTAACAATGGATGATCTCACCAGCGGATTCAACATTGCGGATAATTATAGCAGTTCACCTATCTTTAATAATATGATGGGATTCAATGAACAAGAAGTACGCACTCTAATCGATTATTACAAAAGTTACCGAGAACTACCGCATACTACAGATGAATTAATAACCATCATGAAGCCATGGTATGACAATTACTGTTTCGCCATAAAAGCACTAAAGGAACCGTCTATGTATAATTCAGATATGGTGCTCTATTTCATGAATCATTATATGCTGAATGAGGATATCCCTGACAATATGCTTGATGCCAATATCCGCACCGACTACAACAAGCTGCGCCACCTCATCCACGTTGACAAAACTTTCGGTGAAAATGCAAGTGTCGTACAAGAGATCGTAGAAAAAGGTGCTACTACCGGAATTATTGCAAATAGTTTTCCAACCGAAGACATTATCAAACCAGAAAATTTCAAAAGTCTGCTCTACTATTACGGTATGCTAACCATCAGCGGAATGGAAATGGGCGAGCCTGTACTGAGTGTCCCCAACTGGGCAGTACGCGAACAACTCTACGGTTACATGGCAGACATCTACAAAGATTCTGCCGACTTATACCTGGAAACAGATAAGCTGGTAGACCGAATGAAGCGAATGGCATACAAAGGAGAATGGGAGAATTGCTTCACATACATTGCCGACCGCTTGAACGCCCAAAGCAGTGTTCGCGACTTCATAGAAGGTGAAGCTTATGTAAAGACCTTTATTTTGGCTTACCTCGGATTGACACATTATTATATCGCCCGCCCCGAATATGAGAGCAACAAAGGGTATGCGGATATCTTTCTGCAACCTCGGCTGCTACAACTTCCCGACATGGTATACAGCTACTGCATCGAAGTGAAATATGCAAAACGAGATGCTTCCGACACCGAGATAGAAAAGTTGCTGTCCAATGCCAAAACACAGCTAAAACAGTATGCAGCAAGCGAATGGATTCAGCAAGACAAAGGAACTACAGAATTAAAGAGTATCGCATTAGTATTTCAAGGTTGGAAATTGGTGAAAGTAGAAGAAGTATAAAAAGACTAGTCAAACAATTCTTTCAGTACATCCAGAGATTTCAACGCAGGAAAATCCGGTAAATGCAGACGATAATAATCATTCATAATCGTCAAACAACGAGTGCGTTCTGAACGGCTCATGCCAAATAAGTGCATTGTCTCATAATTCATACGCATCAGCTGGCGAAGGCGTCCCGCCTCGTCGGGATTAATATAAGAAGAATGCAACTGCGGACGGGTGGAAGTGAAACAAGCATTCAGCAAATCAAAATAATCGCCGGTGTGATAATCTTCCAGGTTCGGATACAGCCCCAGGAACCGGGAAAGGCGCATCAGAAAAACCAGATGAAAATTGGCAAACCCTTCACGACACTCATCCAGCCAAATGACGGAATGCTGCAAATAGGCGAACAGCGGACGGTTCTCTGCTTCTTCACGGACCGCACGATACAGAAACTCTGCCAGAAAAAGTGCCATCGAAGATTTGTACGGATCATAAGGAATAGAAGTGAAAGGATAAAAGGACTTTGCCTCTTTCACCCGGTAGAGTGTGGCATTCGGACGGTAGTCCGCCTCAAACTCGATAAAAGACAAGGGCTGGAAAAGCACTGACTTGACTGCTGACTTCCGCGAACGGGGGACGGGAACCAGAAAAGAAGTCCTGCCGGATAACTCCGTGTACATATCTACAATGATAGAAGTATCATTATATTTAAGCGTATGTAGAACTATTCCTTTCGTCTTTTGCAGCATAACGTGCTCCTCTTTTTATCATTCCGGAACAAAACTACAAAAAAATGTCTGGCAATTGAGAGCTTTTTAGAGGCGTTAACAACAAAAAAGATTGCTATTTTTGTTATACTCCCTGAATAACAAGTAAATATAAACAAGAACATGAAAAGAAAAAGTAATAAAAACAGCTTTATCGGATGCGCAAAAGCATACATCCGAAGTCTTCAAGAAGAAGGCCGTTACTCGACGGCACATGTATACAAAAACGCAATTCTTTCATTTACAAAGTTTTGTGATACTCCCGATGTGGCATTCGGGCAAGTCAACCGCGATAACCTGAGAAGGTATGGACAGTATCTTTATGACTGCGGATTGAAACCAAATACCGTATCGACTTATATGCGTATGCTGCGCAGTATCTACAACCGGGGCGTCGAAGCAGGCACTGCCCGTTTCATTCCCCGACTGTTTCGTGATGTATTCACCGGAGTAGATGTCCGCCAGAAGAAGGCGCTGCCCATCAACGAGCTGCACATGCTGCTCTACAAAGCGCCCAAGTCCAGACATCTGTGTCGTACACAAGCAATAGCACGACTGATGTTTCAGCTCTGCGGCATGCCGTTTGCCGACTTTGCACATCTGGAGAAATCTGCATTGACACACGGAGTACTGAGATATAACCGTATAAAGACGGGCACTCCCATGAGCGTTGAAATACTGGAAGCAGCCCAAAAGACAATCAACGGACTGCGCAACAATGAATCTTCCGCCGGCGATTATCCGGATTATCTGTTCGACATAATGAAAGGAGATAAAAAAAGGAAAGAAGAGGCAGGATATAAGGAATATCAGTCGGCTCTCAGACGTTTCAACAATCAGTTGAAGAGCCTCTCCAGAGAATTGCGCATCAAATCGCCCGTCACTTCATACACCATCCGGCATTCCTGGGCAACAAGCGCCAAATATCAGGGAATCCCTATCGAAATGATCAGCGAATCATTGGGACATAAATCGATAAAAACCACGCAAACTTATCTGAAAGGCTTTGGACTGGAAAAACGGACAGAAGCGAATAAATTGAATTGTTTTTACGTAGAGAACTACCTTACAGGCAAATAGAGAGAGACAAACTATTGAATATAAACAAATTACCTTATCTATTACTTCTTAGGTAACGGAAATAAATACAGCGCAAAGATATAGAAAAAGAACATCATACTCCAAATTAATTAGACATTATTTTACTCCCTTTCTTTCAAAAAAAATAAAAAAGAATACAGGAGCATGAATTATATCTGTTTCATGTTCCAGACCGCTATTGTATCTGCCGGACTGTTTTTCAGCCGAAAACTTATATATACACTTTATAACTCAAAGACCGCTGCCTTTTTTACTTCTTTCCCCTCCACATACCGGTCACAAAACCGGATTTCCGTTACCTAAGAAGTAACAGAAACACATAAACAAAAGATTATGACACACAAACCCAATAGTAATAAAAAAAGGATATTGCCGATCAGCAGCATGAAGGGACTCACACCAGTCTTAAAATGCATGTTGGCAAGCATCCTCCTTTCCTGTCTTCTGCCCGCTTCCAGTCTATACGGGCAAAAGATAGCTGTCAAGAGCAATCTTCTCTACGACCTCACAACCACATTCAACATAGGGGGAGAGATAAGATGCGATGATACGCATACGCTCAGTCTCTCCGTCAACTACAATCCCTGGAACTTCGGAGGAAATAAAAAGATGAAGCATTTCATGCTCCAGCCGGAATACCGCAAATGGTTTAGCGGAACGTTTATGGGAAGTTATATCGGCTTTCAGGTTCATTATGCCCTGTTCAACTTTGGCGGTATGCTCCCCTGGGGATTCGGGAACGGTAAAATGCTGGGAATCGAAAACAAGCAGATTGCCAACAATCGGTATCAAGGCAATCTGGCAGGCTTCGGCATCTCCTACGGTTATCAATGGATGATCAGTCCGCAATGGAATCTGGAAGCAGGACTCTCACTGGGATATGCCCACCTCAACTACAAACGTTACGGACAACCCGAAGGCGCCGCCTTCATAGAAAAGTCCCACTGCAACTATTGGGGCCCCACGCAGATAGGAATATCACTCGTATATTTCATTCAGTAAATCAATTAAATCACAACATAACATGAAAACGAAAGCATTCATCTTTTTCAGTCTATTGATATGCAACTTGCTCCCGGCACAGAACGTTAAGCTGGATATCGTCCCTCACTTCTTCGGTGTCCGTGCAGATTCATTGCTTCTGGCCATGGATATTTCAATCCATATAGACGACATGGATTCCAAAAGTGCCTTTATGCTGACACCCGTACTGACCAGCCAGGAGAAAAAAGTGCTGCTGCCACACATACAACTGAACGGCAAGCAGAAACAGAAGCTATATCTGCGCAATCAGATATTGCGCAAAAAGAATGACCGGAAAGAAGAGGATGCAAAAGCTTATCTCATTGCCGGCATTGACGAAAATCATTCACGTACCATTTCCTACCGGACTTCATTGCCGGCGGAGGACTGGATGAGCAACGCGACACTGACACTCAAAAGAACTATTGTACGTCCGGAAGGTGAACAATCTCTGAAAGATACGATCGTCATAACTCCTCAAAACATAGTGGCATCTTCCGGCACAATAGTTCCCTCCAGTACGGCTACCCAAGAAATAGTCTCCCTTCCTGCTGTCAATGAACGTTCGGTGACTCCGGCAGCCGGCAACAAGATGAAATACAAGGGTGCCTATGTTTCTCCCGAAACGGATGATGTGGATGCACGGAATCAGAAAGAACTGAATTTCAGCCTTGAAGAGGCAAAAATGATAGCGGAGATCAATCCGCAGATGTTATCGCTCCGCGAACTCTACACTGTCGCCCTGTCTTATACGGAAGATAAAGCCCGGTTTTACAAGATTATCAATATTAGTGTCAAACTGTATCCTGTACACCCGGTTGCCAACCTGAATGCAGCAGCTGCCGCCATCGAACAGGGAGACGTCAAATCGGCAGGTAAGTTCCTTTCAATGGCTCTCCATGACAGCCTTGCCTACAAAAACTGTCGCGGAGTATACGAACTTATGTCCGGAAATACCTATGAAGGTATCCGAATGCTGAAAGCCGCCAAAGCAGAAGGCTCCGAAGAGGCTGCATACAATCTGAATGCATTTTTTGAGAACAATAAACGCCCTTAATCAACGGATACAATGAAACGTTTCATATTCCTGCTCTTACTTCTTGGATGTCTGGACGCTTACTCGCAGAAAGTGGCCATCAGAGTGAATGCGCTTTCTGCCATAGACGGAGCCTTCGGAGGAGGAATCTCGTATGCCATAGGAAACAAGAACACCGTCGAACTCACCGGAAGCCTGCGACCCTGGAAGCGGAGCGAAGAATATGTCAACCGCTACTGGCTGCTGCAACCTGAATACAAATACTGGACTTGCCAGAAGTATAACGGCTTTTTCTTGGGGGCTTATCTGAACGGCGCACAATTCAACATCGGAGGCAAGAAACTGCCTTTCGGCGTATTCTCCCAACTGAAACGTTATCGGTACGAAGGCTGGCTGGCAGGCGGAGGTATCAGCTGTGGATATCACTGGATGCTGAACGACCACTGGAACATAGAAACAAGTGTGGGAGCAGGATACGAATATATCCATTACCGGCAATACAACTGCGTAGATAAATGCGCAAAGCTAAAGGAGGAAGGAAAGTATCATTACGCAGGACCTAATAAGGCCTCTATTAGTTTAATCTACCTATTTTAAGAAAAGAAGAAAAATGAAAAAATTATGGAAAGTCTGGTTCTCCAAAAGGAGGCATATTTACATGGAGATAGCACGCAAATACCGGTCTACACCGTGGAAAGTATATCACTTAGGACATGGCGGTAGAGGAAAAACACCGAAGGACATGAAGATTCTGGAAGAACTGCAACAACGCGGAATCATATCTTATATCTATCCTTGGTGAACAGGCTATTTCTACATATAGATTCATTGATTAGTATAATTATGAAACTGAGAGGATTTTTTATTATTGCGGTCATGGCATCGCTTTCCCTACAGGCACAGACGCCTGTAGAGAAAGATAACGGAACGATCCGCACCACCGCTTCCAGCCTCCACAAGGCAGGGGAAGAACTGGTGGTTTCTATTTCGGTAGAGATCACCCGGGACCTCTCGTCCAACGAATCGCTGGTTCTTGTTCCAGTTGTCACCGACAGTCTGGAGCACCGGATGGAACTGCCACCCATCTATATCAATAGCCGGAAACAACAAATCATATTTATGCGTGAGACGGGCAGAAAAGAGAAAGAAGCCCGGTCACTGCAAAGGAAAAACGGAAGTCAGCAAAGTATGCATTATCTGCAATCCGTTCCTTTTGAGAAATGGATGAACCATGCTACACTCTCACTGATAGAGAAAAGTTGCGGCTGCGGCATCCCCAGTGAAGAAGCTTTCACCTGTATCGCCCGTCTGCATCCGCAGCCGGTACCTATTCCGCAACTCGTATTTCTCACTCCGCAAGTGGAAGCGCTGAAAACCAGAACCGAGAAAGGGTGTGCATTCATCGACTTCCCTGTAAACGATGTGATCATACACGAAACATACAGCAACAATGCAACAGAACTGAATAAGATCGTTCAAACAATAGATGCTATCAAAAATGATACGAATGTGACAATCACACATATCAGCATTCATGGTTATGCATCACCCGACGGACCTTATAAACTCAACGAGAGATTATCCCGCGAACGTACTCAGGCATTGAAGGAATATGTATGCCGGTTATATACATTCGACCAAACGGATATCCAGACCTCACATACTCCCGAAGATTGGGAAGGATTCGAAGCTCTTCTCACCGATACAGCCTTTCAGCAAAAAGAGGCGGTCATGAGAATCGTGACAGGCAGTCTGCACCCCGACCGCAAGGAAGAGAAGTTGAAAAAACAATTTCCGGCATTCTATCGCTTTGTACTCGAACATTGGTTCACGCTGCTCAGGCATTCCGATTATACCATCGAATATCATGTACGTCCTTTCAGCGTAGAAGAATCACGAAATATTTTCGTGACCAACCCCAAGAATCTGAGCCTTGAAGAGATGTTCCGCCTCGCACTTACCCACACACCGGGGAGTGAAACATACAACAAGATATTTATGACTGCCGTGCAATTGTTTCCGGATAATCCCGTAGCCAATCTGAACGCAGCCTGCATCTCACTGATGCAAAGAGACGTGAAATCCGCCGGGCATTATCTGGAGAAAGCACCGGAAGTACCGGAAACGGCACTGGCAAAAGGCGTCCTGTACCTTCTGAAGAACCAGTATGAAGAAGCGGAATCATTCTTCAGACAAGCCAAAGCTGCCGGACTTTCACAAGCCGATGACAATCTGAAACGAATATTAGAACTTAAATAAATGTTTAATTAAAATCAATGGTAAGATGAAACAATTTACAAAACTAATGGCAATGCTCCTGTTTACAGCAGCCACACAGTACAGTTGCATCAACGATGCAGATGTAATCTCCGACAAAACTCACTCGGATTCGAACGGCAACGTAGCCCTGTTTCTTGAAATTCCGAATGTTCCCGTCAGCCGAAGTGCCGAATCATCAGGCGTAACTGAAGAAGGTTCGAAAGAAGAATACGCAGTAAAAAGCCTTACTGTCTACTTCTTTGACTCGGTTACCAAAACTTTTGTTGAGTCGCAGCCTCTTGAAAACATCACACTGGCAGGAACAAGCGGACAAAAAATACAATACACCGCCAACAAAATCACAATGAAACCGGGAACCTACAATGTATTCGCCATCGCCAATGGTGAAGCAATCACAGGGGACATCGCAACACAGGACAAATTCCTCGGAGCCATCGACAAGGTGACTTACAGCACAGGAAAGATTCCAAGTGTACCCGAAGAAGGATTTGTAATGACCAACCGTGGTGCTGCCAACCTGAACGTTGAAGTCAGCAAGCCCACAGACTCTGACAAAGTAACCAACATCTCCATCAGCCTGGAACGTGTAGTTGCCAAAATTGAAGTGACACAGACACAGGAAACCTTCCCCCTGAAAGACCCGGCAGGAAAGACTTACTGTACTATCAAACTCAATAACTTCAGAATGCTGAACCTGGCAACTCAGTTCTACACCTTCCGCCATACAGCCGTACTGACCAGCCTTCAGGAACCGGACTCATACACTGATGAGAACTTCGGCAACATAAACGATAACGACGGTTATGTAATAGACCCTTACTTCTTCAAGAAAACCGTAGAAGGTGCCGAAGACTTTAAGAATGAGGACGGTTTCTTTGCACAGGCACTGGTGCAACTTAATATAAACGACAGCAACTGGGCAGGCATGGCTCCGGCAAATAGCTGGTCACGCATCTACTGTCTGGAGAACTGTATGTTCCGTCCGGCCCAGATGAATGCCTATACCACAGGAGTGATGTTCAAAGCAAGCCTCGACATTGCTACCGACCGTGTATTCGACGAAAGCGGAGAAACAGTCAGCAACCCGTCCAACTGGCCGACCAACCTGTTTTACTTCAACTACAATTTCTACACCAGTGTAAATGCAATCAGAAAACTGGTACTTAACAACCTGCCCGGAGACATTACCGACGACTCTACAACGGAAGAGCTTGCCAAATATAGCATCAAACGTTTTGGCAAGACTGAAAACTATGCATGCTACTATAACTATTGGATCAAGCACGAAGACAACAACAATGACACTGAGATGGGAGTAATGGAATTCGGTATCGTACGCAACAACATATACAGGCTGTCAGTCAATAAGGTTGCAGGTCTGGGCAGCGGCGAACCGTTTATCGAACCGGAACAACCGGATGAATACAAGGCAGAACTGAACATCAACATTGATGTTTTTCCGTGGGCCGTACGTAACCAAGATGTAGAACTTGAATAAGTATCGGCCACTTTGAACTAAATTTATTACCAATGCGTCCATTTTTACTACATATTATCTGCGTTATCACGCTGTTCTCATCCTGCAACTGGGTGAATGATGATCTGTCAGACTGCCCTACCGGGACCTGGTTGAAAATCTCGTATACCTATAATATACTGGATGTGGATGCCGCTTCCTCACAAGTAGGAGACATCACCATTTTTGCTTTCGACAAGAACAACAAGTATGTGGACAGACTGGACGTAGACAGTATCACATTACATCAAGGCTACTGCATGGTAAGAGTGCCGTTTCCCGAAGGGAGCTATCATCTGCTTTTGTGGGGAGGAGCTTCCGACCGTCAATACCGGTTCCCTTATCTCAAAGCCGGTCAGACGGAACGGGAATCATTGCTCCTGTCATTGATATGTGACAATGACAAACAGATGAACGGGAAATTGAACGGCCTCTTTTACGGTAGCCTTGAAAATATGACGGTCAGCAGTGATTATCAGGTATGGGACGCCCCTTTAGTCAAGAACACCAATTATTTCTCATGTATCCTTCAGGATGAAAACAATAACCTTCTGAACCGGGAAGATTTTACTTTCACGCTGGAAGCTGCTAATGGGGTAATGGATTATACAAATACTCCATCGGATACAGAGCCCGTTTACTATCGCCCATACCGGCAGGAAGTCAGTGTACTCTCTGATGATATTCCTGTCATTCATGCGCGATTGAACACATTGCGCATCATGAAAGGAGATCAGACCACATTGTCCATAAAGCATATACCCAGCGGACAGGAAATTCTGCGTCTTCCGCTCACCCAGTATTTATTGTTATCTAAAATCTACAGTTATACCGGTGATGAGATGGACGACCAGGAATATCTTGACAGGCAGGATTCATATACACTTTTATTTTTCATCCAATCATCGGATATGGGGATTCCGAAGATATGCCCGAAAATAATGGTAAACGGATGGACTGTGCGGCTGAATGATTCAGAACTGGAGTCTTAAGAATACATGGCTGATTGTATGTATACGGAATTTAGGTGAGATGTTCTACAAAAAAGGCTACTGTGAAGTATCCGAGTGGTATGATATACCCTTTTTTTCGCATGTTTTGTTTCCCACAACATGCCAAATTTCCTTATAAAACGGCACTTCATTGAAGGACTGTTTTATTAATTGTTTGTTTTGTTTGTGTTGGTGCACTTGTCCGAGCGAGGACAAGTGCACTTTCGTTATCTATTAAAACAATCAGAATCACGCACTCTATCCGTCACAATGAAAAAGTTGCCATTTTCTATACTGCAATTTATATAGGGAGCAGTAAGAAGGATACCATTGAACAGAAACCCGACCTCGTTCTTATCGTTTTTTCGAAAACGATGTAACAACCAAGAGCTAAGTACGTAAAGTCTATTATATATAATAAGGTGTAAACATAGGCTATTATCCATAGCACTATGGAAAGAGAATTTTTTTTCGACAAATCGCAACTTCATATTTAGCTGAAAATCAAGTAGCATAAGCCTACCACAAGAAAAAAAAGAAGGAAAAACAGATATTTTTTTCAAGAATTGTTTGTCAGTTTCAAAAAAGTTCCTACCTTTGCATCCGCAATCGAGAAACAAACACTGATTCGAGAGAGCAAAAAGCAGAAATGCAACAATAGGATGGCCCGTTCGTCTATCGGTTAGGACGCAAGATTTTCATTCTTGAAAGGGGGGTTCGATTCCCCCACGGGCTACAAGTAAAAAAGAATAAAGAACTAAAAAATAGATTAGTCGAAATGGCAAATCACAAATCATCACTGAAGAGAATCAGACAAGAAGAGACAAGAAGACTTCATAACAGATATTATGGTAAGACCATGAGAAACGCTGTTAGAAAACTTCGTGCAACTACTGACAAGACAGAAGCTGTTGCAATGTATCCTGGCATCACCAAGATGTTGGATAAGTTAGCTAAAACAAATGTTATTCACAAGAATAAGGCTAACAATCTGAAATCTAAGCTGGCTCTTTACATCAACAAGCTCGCTTAATAATAGAAAAATAACAATTCTATATAGCATTCAGGCTGAACTTTTAAGTTCGGCCTTTTGTGTTTATAATCCACTGAATATCAGACCGCTTTCCCAACCGCTAATTCCACTTTTATTCTGTATTTTTCACCTCTTAAACTTCGCCAAGTCGACAATTTTCACTATATTTGCTCTGTTATTATAACTTAGAAAGGCAATTATGAGCGAAGAACAAATCACTCCCAATAACGGGTCTTATTCTGCGGATAGTATCCAGGTATTGGAAGGTCTTGAAGCAGTGAGAAAACGCCCTGCGATGTACATCGGTGACATCAGCGTAAAGGGACTTCACCACTTGGTATACGAAATCGTTGATAACTCCATTGACGAGGCACTGGCCGGGTATTGCGACCACATCGAAGTGACAATCAACGAAGATAATTCAATCACCGTACAGGATAATGGACGTGGTATTCCGGTCGACTATCATGAAAAAGAAAAGAAGTCGGCGCTGGAAGTAGCAATGACCGTACTGCACGCCGGAGGTAAGTTCGACAAAGGTTCGTACAAGGTTTCCGGAGGTTTGCACGGTGTAGGTATGTCTTGCGTAAATGCACTGTCAACACACATGACTACACAGGTATTCCGTGATGGTAAAATCTATCAGCAGGAATATGAAATTGGTAAGCCGCTTTATTCTGTAAAAGAAGTAGGGGTATCGGATATTACAGGAACCCGCCAACAATTCTGGCCGGATGATACCATCTTTACCGAAACAGTATATGATTATAAAATCCTGGCTGCCCGTTTGCGCGAATTGGCATACCTGAACGCGGGTCTGCGTATCTCTCTGACCGACCGCCGGGTAGTGAATGAAGAAGACGGCAGTTTCAAGAGCGAAGTGTTCTATTCAGAAGAAGGTCTGAGAGAATTCGTACGCTTTATCGAGTCCTCACGTGAGCACTTGATTAACGATGTCATCTATCTGAACTCCGAAAAGCAGGGAATTCCTATTGAAATCGCAATCATGTACAATACAGGATTCTCTGAAAATGTACATTCTTACGTCAATAATATCAATACAATCGAAGGAGGTACGCACCTTGCAGGTTTCCGTCGTGCACTGACTCGTACACTGAAGAAATATGCCGAAGACAGCAAGATGCTGGAAAAGGTAAAAGTTGAAATCTCGGGAGACGACTTCCGTGAAGGTTTGACTGCCGTTATTTCCGTAAAAGTTGCCGAACCACAGTTCGAAGGACAGACCAAAACGAAGTTGGGTAACAACGAAGTGATGGGTGCTGTAGACCAGGCTGTCGGCGAAGTACTGGCTTATTATCTGGAAGAACATCCGAAAGAAGCAAAAACGATTGTAGACAAGGTAATTTTGGCTGCTACCGCACGCCACGCAGCAAGAAAAGCCCGCGAAATGGTACAGCGCAAATCTCCGATGTCCGGAGGTGGACTGCCTGGTAAGTTGGCCGATTGTTCGGATAAGGACCCTTCAAAATGTGAATTATTCCTCGTCGAGGGAGATTCGGCAGGTGGTACTGCCAAGCAGGGACGTAACCGTATGTTCCAGGCAATCCTCCCGCTACGCGGTAAGATTCTGAACGTAGAAAAAGCAATGTACCACAAAGCGCTGGAAAGCGATGAAATCCGCAATATATATACAGCGCTAGGCGTCACTATCGGAACAGAAGACGACAGCAAAGAGGCTAACATTGAAAAGTTGCGTTATCACAAGATTATCATCATGACCGATGCCGACGTCGATGGTTCTCACATCGACACACTGATCATGACGTTCTTCTTCCGTTATATGCCGCAGATTATTCAGAACGGCTATCTGTATATTGCTACTCCCCCACTCTACCTCTGCAAAAAGGGTAAGGTAGAAGAGTATTGCTGGACAGATGCACAACGCCAGAAGTTCATTGATACATACGGCGGCGGTCTGGAGAATGCAGTCCATACACAACGCTACAAAGGTTTGGGTGAAATGAACGCCCAGCAGTTGTGGGAAACGACCATGGACCCCGAAAACCGTATGTTGAAACAAGTTAACATCGATAATGCCGCAGAGGCCGATTATATATTCTCCATGTTAATGGGTGAAGACGTAGGTCCGCGCCGCGAATTTATCGAAGAGAATGCAACTTATGCAAATATCGATACATAATTTTAATATTACGTTTTTATAAACCAACCTCACATCTTACAACGAAGAAGCGTCGGCAAGCGAAGGAAAATCCTCCGTGCCGGCGCTTTTCTATGTCTTAATAAAACCTAACAGTTAAATTACTTCTCGACCAAAATCACTATCTTGCCAAAAAGAAGGAGGACACTTATGAAAACTACTACCCAAAATCCTGTATTTGCCAAGATCAGGCTGTATCTCAAAATTCTGGCATCCTGTGTGATTGTCACTTGCCTGTTCCTGATCATTATCCATCCGGAGGCATGGATCACTCCGTCCTGCATTATTGTAGCTATGATCTGCCTGCTATTTCTTCTGATACGAGCCAAACGCAAAGAATCAAAAAAATGAGAGAAATATCAGATCATATCATGCGCCTTTAATTCCTCCACTGCGATTTCCAGTTCTTGATACCACTTTTCACCGAATTTACGGATCAGCGGTTCTTTCAAGAATTGGTAGACAGCTACATTTTCTTTTTTTCCCAGCAGCACAGCCGCCTTGCATACATCCCATCGATGATAATTTACTGCTTTATATGGCCCGTAATCCCCAATCCGGATGGGATAAAGGTGACATGATACCGGTTTATAAAAGTCAGTCTTGCCATCCCGATAAGCCTTTTCAATGGCACAATAACAGCATCCTTTCTCGTCATAGCAAGTAAAGACGCAGTCCTTATTATTAACAATAGAAGTCACCAGATCACCTTCCTGATCCGTATATACCACTCCTTGCTTTTCAATGACAGCACGCGCTTCCGGAGACAGTTCCTCCCAAATAACCGGCAGCACTTCTTCCAACTTTTCTACTTCCTCCAACTCCACAGGTGCCCCCGCATCCCCTTCAATACAACATTCGCCCTTGCAGGCATCCAGGTTACAGAGGAATTTTTCCCGAAGGACATCGAAGCTCACTACTACATCTTCTATCTGAATCATAAAACTTATGTGAGACAAAAAGGGCGGAGTTTACCCCCGCCCTTCTGGTTATAGAATTCTAAATTACTTAATCAAAATCTGACCATTCATATCTGCCGGAGCTTCCAGACCCATGATTTTCAAAATAGTCGGAGCAACATCAGCCAAACGACCGTCCTCCACTTTCGCAGCCTTGTTTTCTGTTACGTAAACACAAGGAACCGGATTCAGAGAGTGAGCCGTATTCGGAGTGCCGTCTTCGTTCAAGGCGTGGTCAGCATTACCGTGGTCGGCAATGATGATTGCTTCGTAGCCCTGTGCTTTGGCAGCTTCGATGACATCTTTCACGCAAGCGTCTACAGCCACAACAGCCTTCTCGATTGCTTCGTAGATACCGGTATGGCCTACCATATCACCGTTAGCGAAGTTCACCACAATAAAGTCATATTTATTTTCGTTGATAGCGTCTACCAGTTTATCCTTCACTTCGTAAGCGCTCATTTCCGGTTTCAGGTCATAAGTAGCTACTTTCGGAGATGGAACGAGGATACGGTCTTCGTTGTCGAACGGAGTTTCACGGCCACCGTTGAAGAAGAAAGTAACATGGGCATATTTCTCTGTTTCGGCAATATGAAGCTGGTTCAAGCCTTTTGAAGCAATGTATTCGCCCAGTGTATTGGCAACATTTTCTTTATCGAACAGGATGTGAACACCTTTGAAAGATGCATCATACGGAGTCATACAGTAATACTGCAATCCCGGAATGGTATGCATACCTGCTTCCGGCATATCCTGCTGAGTCAGTACGACTGTCAGTTCTTTAGCACGGTCGTTACGGTAGTTGAAGAAAATAACCACATCACCTTCTTTGATTGTTCCGTCGCAGTTAGCGTTTACAATCGGTTTGATGAATTCATCCGTTACACCTTCATCGTAAGATTCCTGCATTGCCTGAACCATGTCAGTAGCTTTCTTTCCTTCGCCGTTTACCAGGAGGTCATAAGCTTCTTTCACACGTTCCCAACGTTTATCACGGTCCATAGCATAATAACGACCGATGATAGAAGCAATCTTGCCGGCAGATTTCTCGCAGTGTGCAGAAAGTTCTTCGATAAATCCTTTACCGCTCTTCGGGTCAGTATCACGACCGTCCATAAAGCAGTGGATAAATGTATTGTTGATGTTATATTCTTTGGCGATGTCGCAAAGTTTGAAAAGATGAACCATTGAGCTGTGCACACCACCGTTAGAAGTCAATCCCATGAAATGAACGTTCTTTCCATTTTCTTTTGCGTAAGAGAAAGCAGAAACGATTTCGGGGTTCTGAAGGATGCTGTTGTCGGCACATGCACGATTGATTTTCACCAAATCCTGATAAACCACACGTCCGGCACCAATGTTAAGGTGACCTACTTCGGAGTTACCCATCTGTCCGTCGGGCAAACCTACGTTCTCACCACTTGCCTGAAGTTGGGAATGAGGATAATTGTTCATCAGATAATCCCAGTAAGGAGTGGGAGTATTAAAGATTACGTCGTCTTTCTTTTGGTCGCCTAATCCCCAACCATCGAGGATCATTAAAAGGGCTTTCTTGCTCATACTATTTCAATATTTAAATTATCACTCTGATTTTCGGGTGCAAAGGTACAAAAAAGATGATTACGTAAACGCTTAATCTATGTTAAGTTAAAAGGGGAAAAGAGGGGAAGCCATGAATATTTTTCTTTCTTTGTACAGGGAACTATTAAACACATTTATTCAAAATTTAATATTATGAAAACGATTCTACTCTGCATGATGCTCATGCTATCGGGTATGCTCACTGCGCAAACCATCGACAATCCGCCATTTAAAGCCCGTTCGGGGAGCATTGGCAACATCACACGTATAGAACGCACGCCCGAAGGTACGCGTGTTTATATTCACGCCATCTTCCGCCCGCACTGGTGGATAAAAGAGGAAGGAGACAGCTACCTGGAAGATGCGGCTACCGGAAAAAAATATCAGTTCAAGAGTGCAGAAGGCATTGAGCTCAACAAGGAAGTGTACATGCCCGACTCGGGCGAGATGGACTATGTACTCACTTTCGAAGCTCTGCCGGAAGAAACACAGGTCATCCATCTTCTCAGCCCCAGTGATACCGAAGGGAACACGTATGATATCTCTTTAGTGCCGCAAACCGATAAGACTGTTTCACCATTGGTTGCAATCAAAGGAAACTGGTTCAAGACTGATGATTTGAACGCATGGGAATATGGTATCTACGATTCTGTAACAATCATGAACAACCGGATATTCACCAATGAAACTGTCCGTAAGAAAGGGAAACGGATCGAGATAACTGTCAAGGATAAGCAGAATGGGGAGACATGCACTTTACTGGTAACTCCACAGAAAGACGGAAACTGTAAAATACAAGCGAACGGAGAGAAGGAACAACTGTACACCCGGCAAAAGGGAACGACCAAGACCATCGCCGCCGATACAGGTTTTCAGCAGTTCTTCCACACAGACACTACCTGTCTGCAAGGGTATATCGACGGCTACGACCGACGCCTGGGATTTGATACCGGACTTATCTATCTATCGAATATCATCACCCGCGAAGACTATCCGACTGTGATTCAGATAGACGAAGACGGCAGTTTCCTGTGCAAATTTGTCATCAAGCATCCTGTGGAACAATCGGTAACACTTGGCAACAACTGGATTCCATTCTATATCGAACCCGGGCAAACACTGACCATGTATATCGACTGGGAAGCATTACTGGCACGTAGCCGGGCACGCGATTATTATTTTCCTATCAAGAATATAGCTTACATGGGACCGTCGGCTCCTCTCTCCTATCTGCTGAAAGAATTCAGTTCACTTATCCCCTACCGTTACGAGGATTTATCCAATTCCCGTAATAAGCTGACTCCCAGCCAATACAAGGAACATATGAAGCCGTTTATCGCCCAATGGGAACATACAGCCGATTCAGTTATTCAGATTTGCCAACCATCGGCAAAGGCTGTCCGCCTGATAAAGAACAAGACAAACCTGCAGGCAGGAGGCTTATTCTTCGATTTCCTGATGAGCAGAGATTATTACGCGAAACAGGATACAGCCAACCAAGCCTTGAAAGTGCAAGAAGATGATTCCTATTACGACTTCCTGAACAAGATGCCGCTAAATGATGAAGCGGTGCTTGCCGATGCCAATGCAAGTACTTTCATCAACCGGTTTGAATATATGAATGCTTTCAGAAAAGCTTATGGACAACAGTATGCAACAGCGCCGACAGATACCATCACTTATACGTATCCGGAAAAGCCGCTTCTGACTTTCTTTAAAGAGAAAGGGGTAAAGATGAATGCAGAGCAGGAAGCAATCAGACTGAAGCACGAAAAACTGGCCGGAACAACAGTAAAGATCACTTTGAAAGAACTTCAGGAAGAGAATGAGAAGGTAAAAGACTTATTCGGAAAAGAAGAAAAGCTAATTTCGGAATATGTAGAGAAACATGTCAAAAACGAGCAATCAGAGGAATCAAAGGAAGAAATAGACAGGAATTTTATCTCAATGAAAGTAAAAAGTGAACATATAAAAGACAGCATTCTTGCCGGACTATATAATGTACCCAATCCTTTGCTTTGGCAAATAGCTAAAGTACGCGACATGAAATTCTATCTGGAGAATATCAAGACACGTTCAATCGCCCGTGAGTATGCAGACAACACCAAAGAAAAACTTACTTTTCCAATATTGGCAGAAGAAGCCGAATATCTGTTTACCAAAATACATCCGAAAGAAGAAGCTAAGTCCTACCAGCTTCCGGAAGGTAAAGCCACTGAGGTTTTCCGCAATATCATCAAGAATCACCCGGATAAAGTATTGTTCGTTGACTTCTGGGCGACGACTTGCGGACCTTGCCGGGGAGGGATAGAGGCGACGGCAGACCTGCGCAAAAAATATAAGGATCATCCGGAGTTCCAGTTCATCTATATCACCGGACAGAAGGATTCTCCTGCCGGTGCATACAAGCAATATGTAGAAAACAACCTGAAAGGAGAAGCCAGTTATTATGTGACCGAATCGGAATTTAACTATCTGCGCCAACTCTTCCACTTCAACGGTATTCCGCACTATGAACTTGTACTAAAGGATGGTAGTATCTCCAAAGAGGGACTGGGAACTCATAAAATCAGAAAGTACTTGGAAGAGAATTTCCCCGTTTCCGAACCTGCCCAACTTAATTTGAATGAAGAATGAAGAATGATGAATGAAGAATTACTGGATCAGTCCGAAAACCCGGTTTGAGCTCCATACTGTACGGATTTGAATGAAGAATTGGCTGCGCTATCACGCTGCAGCTGCAAAGTAATTCTTCATTCTCCATTCATCATTCTTCATTTCTGTACGGTTTGAGACCATTATTCCATCAAAAAAAACAAAGCAAAAGGCGGAAGCCCGGCTAATTTTCCGTATCTTTGCACCGCTTTAAAATTAAATCATAGAAATATGGACGATTCAAACCCGCGAACGTGCACTAATAGTATTAATTAAAGCGAACAGAGTCATTGAAAACTGATGCCTCTGCTCGTGTAAACAAACGAAAGGAGGCAATAAGATGAGAACATATCTTTATTGTGAAGCTGGCTTTGTGGAAAAACCGCAATGGCTTCCTAACTGCTGGGTAAACGTGGTATGCCCAAACAACGATGATTTTGAATTTCTGACTAAAACCCTGAACGTACCCGAATCATTCTTGAACGATATAGCCGATACGGACGAACGTCCGCGTACCGACACAGAAGGCAACTGGCTGTTGACGATTCTACGTATCCCGATGCAAAACAAACAGAATGAAAGTCTTCCCTTCGGCACTGTACCCATCGGTATCATCACCAACAATGAAATCATTGTATCAGTCTGCTATCACAACACAGATCTGCTGCCTGACTTCATCGAACACACCCGCAGAAAGGGAATCGAAGTCCGCAACAAGCTCGATCTGATCCTACGGCTGATTTATTCGTCTGCCGTATGGTTCCTGAAATATCTGAAGCAGATAAATCTGGATATCAGCGCCGCCGAAAAAGAATTGGAACGTAGTATCCGCAACGAGGACCTGCTCCGTCTGATGAGATTACAGAAAACGCTGGTTTACTTCAACACCTCCATCCGGGGAAATGAAGTGATGATCGGTAAGCTGCAAAGTATCTTTCAGGACACCGACTTTCTGGATAAGGAACTGGTAGAAGACGTTATCATTGAGTTGAAACAGGCGTTTAATACGGTGAATATCTATAGTGATATCCTCACCGGAACGATGGATGCCTTCGCCTCCATCATCTCCAACAACGTGAATGCCATCATGAAACGTATGACCAGCCTTTCCATAACTCTGATGATTCCGACGTTGATAGCCAGCTTCTACGGAATGAATGTGGACATCCATCTGGAAGAGGTACCGTATGCCTTTGCATTGATTATTCTCTGTTCTGTGGTACTGTCGACATTGGCGTTTATCATATTCAGGAAGATCAAGTGGTTCTGATTCTGACAGCCCCACTCCACTCCCTCTTTATTTCAGACACATAAAAAAGCAGCCTGTCACTCTTAAAACCTAAATGAAAGGTCAGAGATGACAGGCTGCACACAATACGTTTTTTATTCGATAGAGAATATTAAAAAGAGAATGTTTAAGAGAGAGAAATTATTTTATCTTATCCTTCTTTATTGGATTTCTTTCCGCCCAATGGCACAGAAATACCAACAAATCCATTTACTGTTTTTGTATTTTTTCCAAAGAACATATAGTCCGTACCGATAAACAGAGGCCCAAGTTTCACAGCCAAACCGAATGATTTGCCAGCACTCTGAATCATAGAATAGCTGATTGCTGCATTTAACCAACTTTTCGGACGAATATTAGCTGAAAGCGTTATTTCCGTCTGAGTCTTCGGCTTAGTGAAGCGAGTAGTAGAAAGAGCACCGATTGCCAACCATTTATCCAATAATTCATATTCAGCACCAACTACTACCGTAGAATGAAGAGAAGTGGTACGAGACTCAGCAACGTCTTCTTTTTGCAATTGAAGCATCTCGTAATTCAAGACATCCCCATTTCCTACACGACGCAAAAATTCGTCAGCATCCCGATGAAAGTCCTCCAAGCCTTCTGGAGTCGTCGCATAGTTCTTTCCATCATAATCCATGTTTCCATGGGCTGTCGCAATACTGGTACTTCCTTTTGACCACTTGATAAAGCCTAAATCCAACACGGAAGCTGATACAGTCAGATTATCAAGAATTTTATAAGATGCACCCAAATCAATTGCACCACCATAACCCGCAATACCAAATCCATTGAAGTCAAAGTCGTCAATATAATGATTCTTCGGATCAGGATCACTTGTATTTTCCACCAAGTCCATCCCCTTAAAAGAACTTTCCAGACGAGCACTCACGTTCATCTTTGCATGATAATTACGAATCTGATTAACATCGGTTATATTGTTTATATTTTCCGGTAAGTTCGCATCCACATTAATACCATCAACCTTTAGATTTAAGTTTCCGGCACCAAGCAATAACTTAGCTTTACCACCTATTGTCAGACGTTCATTAATAGCACGAGCGAAGCCAACTCCAACCTCCGCATAAGCATTAATATTAAGTTCTTCCTGTCCAATATCAAATTTTGAGTTATTCCAGTTAAAACCTTCCTGATCAATATCATGTAAAAAGCTAAACATAGACTTAGGTATCTGAGCACCAACGTCTACACGAGCTCCTACATTAACCGACCAAAAATTCTGTCCTTTATACCAGCCAAAAGAAAGGATATCCGTATTCACATTGACATTCAATCTGTTATTACCAGACAACCGATTCATAAAATCCGGATTATTATAAAATCCATCACTATTATCAATAATATCTATAATGTCCTGAGTACCCAAAGAGTTAGAACTTGCTGCCGCATTTAATGAACCAACTGCAGGAATATTAAAATATCCTTGTGTCGGAATCAAAGCCGGATTCAATTGTTGACGATAATGCGTACCTTCCATAAAATAAGAGGTACGTAAAAACTGCGCATTGGCAGGTAAAACACAAACCATCATAAGAAGAAATGCCCCAATAAACTTCTTTGATGAATACAGTCTGCTTGTTGTCATGATTTTATCTTTTTTTAATTCTTGTTATCGTTTGCAAATATATAGCATTTGGGTAACAAATAAAAGCACATGGCAACACTTTTTTAGCATAAACGGAACATTTTCATGGCTATTTAGAGAAAAATCGTGCTTATTCTGCAAAAATATGTAGAAAGTGAAACGATACGTAAAATCAGAAGTTTAGGTTCAACTGCCCGTCACCAAGCAGATTGAAGGTCATCCGGTGGTATGGAGTCGTTCCGTGTTCGGCAATGGCGGCACGATGTTTTTTAGTCGGATAGCCTTTATTATTATTCCAGTCATAAAAAGGATATTCTTCGTGAAGACGATTCATATAATCATCTCTATAGGTTTTAGCCAGTATGGAAGCGGCAGCTATCGAAAGATACTTCCCGTCTCCTTTGATCACTGTCGTATGGGAAATATCGGGATATTTATTGAAACGGTTGCCGTCAATGAGCAGATGTTGAGGCCGGACAGAGAGCTGGCCAACAGCCCGATGCATGGCCAGAAAAGAGGCACGGAGAATATTTATCTCATCAATCTCTTGGGGCGACACCACTCCTACCGCCCATGCTATCGCCTCTTTCTCTATCACTTCCCGGAGTGCATAGCGCTGCTTTTCTGTCAGTTGCTTCGAGTCATTCAGCAACTCATTCTTAAAATCTTTAGGAAGAATGACGGCAGCAGCATACACAGAACCTGCCAGACAGCCGCGCCCAGCCTCATCACAGCCGGCTTCTATCAAATCTTTATTTAAATAAGGTAATAGCATACTTATTCTTTTTTCTTACAGGATACAAAGATAAAGGAAATAAAAAAGGAGACCTCATTCAAGACCTCCTTTTTCTGTCATTCATTCACACAAACAAGCAATTGTTCCCCAAATATACTCCAGGTTCACAGTCCTGCTGACCGGAACCATCACCCTACCATTCGTTTTACAGATTTTGTTCTTTTCTAACATCAGCCTTTCCCCTTAGCCATTATGACATATTTCTTCTATTTACCCCTTTCCGATTATATTATATCGTCTTGCAAAAGTATCCAAATAATAAGAAACAAGAAAATGACTTTTCCGGAGTATTTGCATGAAATGCCCTTAAACAGGATCATTTACCGAAAAAGAGTGATTAAGCATGCAAAAAAAGTGTTTACGCAGTTCTATACCATAAAAAAGCGATAGCCGAACCTATTCCGGCCATCGCCCTCTTCAATAAACAAACCTTTTTTAGTTAAAACAAACTCCAGGCAACAGTAAGCCCTGCCATCACAATGGCTACCATGCTCATGAGCTTTATCAAAATATTCAGGCTCGGACCGGAAGTGTCTTTAAACGGATCACCCACAGTATCACCTACTACGGTTGCCTTATGCACTTCACCGCCTTTACCTCCAAAATTCCCTTCTTCTACGTACTTCTTCGCATTATCCCAGGCACCGCCTGCATTCGCCATAAAGATAGCCAACACAAAACCTGAACTCAAACCACCAATCAACAGTCCTAAGACTCCGGTCACTCCGAAGATTAATCCGGTCGCAATAGGGGCAATAATAGCAATCAGAGACGGAATGACCATTTCACACTGTGCACCTTTGGTTGAGATAGCCACACAACGTTCATAATCCGGCTCAGCCTCTCCGGTCAGGATGCCTTTAATTTCACGGAACTGACGACGTACCTCGTCCACCATGTGTCCGGCTGCGCGACCGACGGCATTCATCGTCAATCCGCAGAACAGAAAGGCCATCATCGATCCGAGGAACATACCGGAAAGAACTTTCGGATTCATCAGCGTCACATCATAATAGTTCATGAAATCGACAAAGGTAGCATTGGCGGTAGAAACAACATCTCCGTTGGGCATACTCAGGTCCATCGTTCCCAAACGGGTCAGACCGATACGGATTTCTTCTATATAAGATGCCAGCAAAGCCAGTCCGGTCAATGCAGCGGAACCGATAGCAAAACCTTTCCCGGTTGCTGCTGTTGTATTTCCCAAAGAATCGAGCGCATCAGTACGTTTGCGTACCTCAGGACCCAGGCCTACCATTTCCGCATTACCCCCTGCATTATCAGCAATCGGACCATAAGCATCCGTAGCCAACGTTATTCCTAAGGTAGACAGCATACCGACAGCAGCGATGCCAATGCCGTAAAGCCCCATACCCACATTAGAGAAATCGAACCCGGAAGCAAGCAGGAAGGAAGCAATGATACCCACTACTACCGCAATCACAGGAATAGCTGTAGAAAGCATTCCCAAACCAATACCGGAAATAATAACCGTAGCGGGACCGGTCTTTCCACTTTCACTCAACTTCTGAGTAGGGCGGTAAGACTGGGAAGTATAATATTCCGTAGAACGTCCGATCACAATACCGACCAGCAGGCCGACTACTACCGCACAGGAAATCCAAATCCAGTTGTCCAGCTGCAAAAGCCACAGGATTAAGAAGGTGGCGGCAACAATCAATACGGAACTCAGATTGGTTCCGAATGCCAGTGAGCCGAGCAAATCTTTCATCGTTGCATTTTCTTTAGTGCGTACGGAGAAGATACCGATAATAGAAAGCAAAATACCTACCGCTGCAATCAACATCGGAGCAATAACTGCCTTGAACTGCATGACCGTATCTGCCGAATGGATAAAGGCAGCAGCACCTAATGCGGCAGTCGCCAGGATAGAACCGCAATAAGATTCGTACAAGTCGGCACCCATTCCTGCCACGTCACCAACATTATCACCTACATTATCGGCAATGGTAGCAGGGTTGCGCGGATCGTCCTCGGGAATACCTGCTTCTACTTTACCTACAAGGTCGGCACCTACATCGGCAGCTTTTGTATATATACCACCACCCACGCGGGCAAACAATGCCTGTGTAGAAGCTCCCATACCGAAAGTAAGCATCGTGGTCGTGATAACGCAAAGTTTATGAGTCGGTGTCAGTGCGTCAGCAGGAATCACCGCATTCAACAGCAGATACCAGAAAGATATATCAAGCAACCCCAGTCCGACTACCACGAGTCCCATTACTGCACCACTGCGGAAAGCAATTCTCAGACCGGAATTCAGTGAGTTACGTGCCGCATTAGCAGTACGTGCCGAAGCATAGGTTGCTGTCTTCATACCCAGAAAACCGGAAAGACCGGAGAAGAAACCACCCGTCAGGAAAGCAATAGGAACCCACGCATTCTGAACATGAAAGCCATAAGCCATAATCGAAAACAAAATAACCAGCCCCAAAAACACACAACCTACAATTTTGTACTGTTGTTTCAGATAAGACATAGCCCCCTTGCGTACCGCAGCGGCTATTTTTATCATTTGAGGAGTACCTTCACTCTCTTTCATCATCTGCTTATGGAAGTAATAAGCAAAACAGAGGGCTAACACTGAAGCGACTGGAACCAGCCAGAAAAGAATGCTATCCATAGAATTAATTATTAAAGGGTTTTATGGTGGCTAAAAGTATGGAAATCAAACGAAAAAAGCAAGCAAAAGAGGAAAAAAATCCGGCTTGTCCATTTATATAGTATCTTACAATGAAGCGAATGAAAAGCTATTAGAAAAGGCCTTCGGGAATATCCCGGAGAAGACATCTCCCCATTAACGATTTAGTTAATTTTCAATCTAATTACGTTAATCGTTAACAAATCAGTTATTTCTATTAAACCATGTTATAAAAAGCCACGCTTTACCCCGAAAATTTGAAGATAGCCGAAAAGTCCCTATCTTTGTACTGTGTTTTTCATAGTATTAGATTTAAGGTTAACAAAAGATTGGCTGTCTGGGATAGATAGCCTTTTTTTATGTCTTGTTTATACCTCCCATGATGAAGGTATGATAACGGACAAAGACATTTAAAAAGAGGAAGCACCGTTAACGGTGAATCCCCTTCTACATACAATAAAAACAATCAACTAATCTTCAATCGTTACGGCTGTTCCGTTAGCAGTCACCATCAGCATACTGCCGCTCCCGCCTACCGTTTCATAATCCAGATCCACACCGATCACGGCATTAGCTCCCATTTGAGCAGCTTGTGCCTGCATTTCCTGCAAAGCCGTATCTTTCGCCATGCGCAGTACCTCTTCGTACGCGCCGGAACGTCCGCCGACAATATCACGGATACTCGCGAATATGTCACGAAATACATTGGCACCGATAATCGTTTCTCCGGAAACTATTCCATAATACTTCACAATTCGTTTTCCTTCAATAATAGGGGTTGTGGTCACTAACATACTCTTTCTGTCTTTTAATAAGTTATTTGCTATTCTATTAGACGCTGTGCACCCCTGAAAGGTTGCAATCGCAGCCATAAAAAATTGCAGCTATACCACAAACAAATGCGATATAGCTGCCAATTAGAGTTAAAGAGAGAGAGAATTTATAGAAAGCGTGGTCTCACGACCAACTTAATATACCTAAAATGATTTTTATTCTTTCTTATTAGACGCAGGAAACTTCAAATCACTGCACTTTAAAGAGACTTTTTTAGTTAAAGAATAAAAAAAATCGCCTTCCCACAGGAAAGGCGACCTATTTTATCAGAACATCCGGCTGACGCGCTCGATACCCGCCACCAGTGCATCCACTTCTGCTTTTGTATTGTACATGGCAAACGAAGCCCTGACTGTTCCCTCTATCCCCAGACGCTGCATCAATGGTTGCGCGCAGTGATGTCCGGTACGGACGGCAATACCCAAACGATCTAAGAGAGTTCCGAGATCAAAATGGTGAATATCACCTACGAGGAATGAAATAACGGCTCCACGATCTGCCGCTTCACCAAAGATACGCATATGAGGGATTTCCTTCAAACGTTTCAAGGCATAGGTTGTCAGTTCATGTTCATGAGCTGCAATCCGGTCAAGTCCGATTCCATTCACATAGTCAAGAGCTTTTGCCAGTCCGGTCGTACCGATATAATCGGGCGTACCTGCTTCAAATTTGAAGGGAAGCTCATTAAAAGTCGTTTTCTCAAAAGAGACATGTTGAATCATTTCTCCTCCTCCCTGATAAGGCGGCAGGCGATCCAGCCATTCTTCTTTCCCATACAATACGCCAACACCTGTCGGTCCATATATCTTATGAGCCGAGAAGACCAGAAAATCGGCATCCAGGTCCTGTACATCTACTTTCATATGAGGAATGGACTGCGCAGCATCCACTATGAAAGGTACTCCATGCGCATGGGCGGTAGCAATCATTTCCTTTACAGGATTTACTGTGCCCAGCACATTCGATACCTGAACAACGCTGACAATCTTTGTACGTTCGGAGAAAAGCTTCTCGTATTCATCCAACAGCAGTTCCCCTTTATCATTCATCGGAATCACTTTGATTGCAATTCCTTTGCGGGCGGCCAGCAACTGCCAGGGAACGATGTTGCTGTGATGTTCCATTACCGAAACAATCACTTCATCACCTTCCTGCATAAACTCATCTCCAAAGCTGGAAACAAGCAGATTAATGCTTTCCGTCGTCCCCCGCGTAAAGATAACCTCATTCGTTCCGGCGGCATTGATAAACCGGCGTACCGTCTCACGGGAGGCCTCATGCAATTCTGTTGCCTGCTGGGAGAGATAATGTACCCCGCGATGCACATTGGCATTGACGGAATAATATTCATCTACAATCGAATCAATCACCAGACGGGGCTTTTGAGTCGTTGCACCGTTATCGAAATAAACCAAAGGCTTACCGTATACCGTACGGCTCAATATCGGAAAATCCTCACGTATCTTTTCTATATTCATTGTACTAACGATTATCATTTACAGATCGCACATCCCTGGCACTTGTTCAGTTCACCACGGAAGCGTTTCTCCACCAATAAATGCAGACGATCTTTCAATGCATCCAGACGAATGGTATCAATAACCTCATTAACGAAAGCAAACATCAGCAGCAAGCGTGCCTCTTTCTCTGCTATTCCGCGCGAACGCATATAAAACAAGGTATTCTCATCCAACTGGCCGACCGTCGCCCCATGTGAACACTTCACATCGTCCGCATAAATTTCGAGTTGCGGCTGAGTGTACATACGGGCATCGCGCGTAGCGCACAGGTTCCGATTTGTTTGCTGGGAGTTCGTATGCTGGGCATCAGGACGTACCAGTACCAATCCGGAGAAAGCACCGACAGACTGGTCATCAAGTACATACTTGAACAATTCATTGCTGGTACAATTCGGAACGGCATGATCAATTGACGTGTTATTGTCTACATGCTGGTTCTTATCGGCAATAGCCATACCGCAAAGGTTGATTTCCGCTCCTTCACCAGCCAGCAAAACTTCCGTCGTGTTGCGTGTAGTACCGTTATGCAGAGTCATGCCATTCAGCAAAACATTACTGTTAGCCTCCTGCTTCACATATAAATTGCTGATACGGACTGTACTCGTATGTGTCTCTTCCAGCTCGTACATATCAAATACAGCATTTTCACCGGCAAAGACTTCAATAACCTGTGTAGCAAGGAAGTTCACACTGTCCATCGCATGATCACAAATCAACAGGCGGGCTTGTGCACCATCTTCCAAAATAATCAGTACACGGCGGTTCACCATGAAGTTGACATCTGCGCGGAGGATGTTCACCAACTGAATCGGCTTCTCCACGACTACATTCTTCGGAACGTAGAAGACAACGCCATCTTGTGCAAAAACTGTGTTGAAAGCTGTCACACCGTCTTTTGATGTATCCGCCAGTTTACCATAATATTTCTTCACCAGTTCAGGATGTTCCGCAGCAACCTCTTTCAGACTGCCGAAGATCACTCCTTCCGGCAAATGTCCTTTAGGAAGCGCCTTGTTATAGAATGCATCGTTCACCACAAAATACAAAGCAGTGCTCATATTCGGCACATCGCACTTAAATACTTCATACGGGTTGACCGGAATCTCAAGTCGATTCAGATTCAAGCCATAATCAGGTTCAAAATACTTGCTTATATCCGTATATTTGTACTTCTCCATCTTACGGGTCGGGAATCCGAGACGCTCAAAATCGGCAAAAGCAGTGGCACGAGGTGCATTCAGCACTTCGGCACTATGCTTGCAGATCATTGCTTCCGTTTGCGAGAAGAGATCTATGTATTGTTGCTCTACATTCATCATTATTCTCCTAGTTCTTTCTTAATCCAGTCGTACCCTTTTTCTTCCAGTTCCAAAGCAAGTTCCGGTCCGGCAGTCTTCACAATGCGACCTTTATAAAGTACATGCACTATATCCGGCTTGATATAGTCGAGCAGACGCTGATAGTGAGTGATGACAATCGTACTGGTTTCCGGTGTCTTCAACTTGTTCACTCCTTCCGCCACAATACGGAGAGCGTCAATATCCAGACCGGAGTCTGTTTCATCGAGAATGCTCAAGCGAGGCTCCAGCATCGCCATCTGGAAAATTTCGTTACGTTTCTTTTCCCCTCCCGAGAAACCTTCGTTTACCGAGCGATTGGCTAATTTATTATCCAGTTCGACTACAGCACGTTTCTCACGCATCAGTTTCAAGAACTCACTGGCTGTCAAGGCAGGCAATCCTTTGTATTTGCGCTGTTCGTTTACAGCCGCACGCATGAAGTTCACCATACTTACTCCCGGAATCTCCACCGGATACTGGAAGCTAAGGAAAATACCTTCATGACTACGATCCTCCGGACTCAGTTCCAACAGATTCTTACCATAAAAAGTAACCGAACCTTTTGTCACTTCAAACGCCGGATTCCCTACAAGGACAGAAGAAAGTGTACTCTTACCGGAACCGTTCGGTCCCATAATTGCATGTATCTCGCCCGGTTTCACCGTCAGGTTAATACCTTTCAATATCTCTTTGCCATTAATGCTGGCATGCAGGTCTTTTATCTCTAACATAATTTTGCTTATTTCTTATCCAACGCTTCCTTCCAACGAAATAGTAAGCAACTTCTGTGCTTCCACCGCAAACTCCATCGGAAGTTTATTTAATACTTCTTTTGCATATCCGTTTACAATCAGTCCGATAGCATCCTCTGTCGGTATACCGCGCTGATTACAATAGAATATCTGATCTTCACTGATCTTGCTCGTTGTAGCTTCATGCTCTACCACAGCTGTCTCATTACGAATATCCATATAGGGGAATGTATGTGCACCACACTTATCGCCCAGCAACAACGAGTCGCACTGGCTATAATTACGGGCATTATCCGCTTTCTCCGCTACACGGACCAGTCCACGGTAAGAGTTCTCACTGTGTCCGGCTGAGATACCTTTACTTACAATCGTACTACGGGTATTCTTGCCCAGATGAATCATCTTCGTACCGGTATCTGCCTGCTGATAATTATTAGTCACAGCCACAGAATAAAACTCTGCTGTCGAGTTATCGCCTGTCAATATACAGGAAGGATACTTCCACGTGATCGCCGAACCGGTTTCCACCTGTGTCCAGGACAGTTTGCTATCCACCCCTTTGCAGTTGCCGCGTTTCGTTACAAAGTTGTATACCCCGCCTTTGCCTTCGGCATCTCCCGGATACCAGTTCTGAACAGTACTGTATTTCACTTCCGCACGGTCATGTACCACAATCTCCACGATAGCCGCGTGCAACTGATTTTCATCGCGCATCGGTGCCGTACATCCCTCCAGATAAGACACATACGAGTCATCATCCGCTACAATCAGCGTACGTTCAAACTGGCCCGTATTACGGGCATTGATACGAAAATAGGTAGAAAGCTCCATCGGGCAGCGTACTCCCTTCGGGATATAAACGAAAGAACCGTCAGAGAACACAGCCGAGTTCAAAGCTGCAAAGAAGTTATCCCGATAACCAACTACCGAGCCCATATACTTCTTCACAAGATCCGGATGTTCCCGTACCGCCTCACTAAAGGAGCAGAATATAATGCCCTTCTCCATCAGTGTTTCTTTGAAAGTGGTCTTTACAGATACCGAGTCCATCACTGCATCCACAGCCATTCCACTCAATGCCATCTGTTCTTCCAAAGGAATACCCAGTTTATTAAATGTCTTTATCAGTTCCGGATCTACTTCATCCATACTCTTCGGTCCTTCTTTCTTCTTCGTCGGATCGGCATAGTAGGAAATTGCCTGATAATCGATTTCCGGAATACGGAGATGGGCCCATGTCGGCATCTCCAGCGTCAGCCAATGGCGGTACGCTTTCAGTCGGAACTCCAGCAACCATTCGGGTTCATCTTTCTTCGATGAAATCAGACGGACTACATCTTCGCTCAGTCCACGCTCAATAACATCGGTGTGCACCTCCGTGGTGAAGCCGTATTTGTACTTCTCCTGCGTCAGTTCCTTTACATATTTATTGGGTTCTTCTTGTTGCATCTTTATTATCTAATATATATTGTTGCGTTATATTCTTAGCAGCAGGGAAAAAGATTCCCGCAAACGTTTCCATAGGATAATATAACAATGATTCGCTCTTTTTTGTTGCACTAATTAACTTATTATCGCTATCGACAAACTCTATCACACAAATCACAAGGCTTGTCAGCAACAGGAACTTGAGTGCTCCCAACCCACTTCCCAGCCAGCGGTTCAGCCATCCCAACGAAATAGCTTCCAGCGCTTTCGTCAGCAAGGACGCCACTAACGTGAATATCAACGGAACGGCAATCCAGATAACAATAAAAGCCAATACCTGTGCTACTGTCATCGAGTCCGTCACAGTCGGACAAAGCTTCTCTGCCAACGTTGCATACAAAGCCTTTGCTGCCAACAAACCGACGACTAATCCCAGAATAGAAGCCAGCTGGCGGATAAAGCCTTTCATAAAGCCTGTCACCACACCGGCACCTACTATAATAAGGATGATTATATCAATCGTTGTCATAATATTAAAATTGACAATTGACGATTGACAATTGACAATTAAAACCATTATCAACCATCAATCATCAATTGTCAACTTTTAAGTTTTCCAACCAACTATCAATTGTCAATTGTCAACTGTCAATTGTCAATTATTATAAAGTTTGTTTCACTTCTATTTCTTCGAATGTCTCGATCATATCGCCTACCTTCATGTCGTTGCAGTTCACCAGACTGATACCACACTCGAAGTTCGTACCAACTTCTTTCACATCATCCTTGAAGCGTTTCAGTGCATTGATATTTCCGGTGAAGATAACGATACCATCGCGGATCAAACGAGCCTTGTCGCTTCGTTTTACCTTTCCGGTCTTCACTACCGCACCCGCTACAAGTCCCACTTTCGTGATATTGAATACTTCGCGAATTTCGATCGTTGCCGTAATCTGTTCTTTCAGTTCCGGAGCCAACATACCTTCCATAGCAGCCTTCACCTCTTCAATTGCATCATAGATGACAGAGTACTTACGGATATCGACACCTTCCTGTTCAGCCATCTTAGCAGCGGCACCCGAAGGACGTACCTGGAATCCGACGATAATTGCATCCGAAGCGGCAGCCAGTGATACATCCGATTCGGAGATAGCACCCACACCTTTATGGATTACATTTACCTGAATCTGTTCAGTAGACAGCTTGATCAACGAGTCGCTCAATGCTTCCACAGAACCATCCACGTCACCCTTAACGATGATGTTCAATTCCTGGAAGTTACCCAATGCAATACGACGGCCCAGTTCATCCAATGTAAGAATCTTCTGTGTACGCAAGCCTTGTTCACGAGCCAACTGTTCACGCTTGTTCGTAATCTCACGAGCTTCCTGATCGCTTTCAACAACATGGAATGTGTCACCTGCGGCAGGAGCACCGTTCAATCCCAGAATCAATGCCGGTTCGGCAGGTCCTGCCTCTTTCACCCGCTGATTACGTTCATTGAACATAGCCTTCACACGTCCATAGCTGGTTCCTGCCAGTACGATGTCTCCGACTTTCAAAGTACCGTTGGACACCAGTACCGTAGCTACATAACCACGTCCTTTATCCAGCGAAGATTCAATGATAGATCCTGTTGCATTACGGTTCGGATTCGCTTTCAAATCAAGCATCTCAGCTTCCAGCAATACTTTCTCCATCAGATCTTCCACACCTATACCTTTCTTGGCAGAGATATCTTGTGACTGATATTTACCACCCCATTCTTCCACGAGATAGTTCATTGCAGCCAGTTCTTCCTTAATCTTGTCCGGATTGGCAGTCGGCTTATCTACCTTATTAATAGCAAACACAATAGGTACACCTGCTGCCATCGCATGATTGATCGCTTCTTTCGTCTGTGGCATTACGTTGTCATCGGCTGCCACAATAATGATCGCGATATCCGTAACTTTCGCACCACGGGCACGCATAGCTGTAAACGCCTCATGCCCCGGAGTATCCAGGAATGTAATGCGACGTCCGTCTTCCAGCTGTACGTTGTAAGCACCGATGTGCTGTGTAATACCTCCGGCCTCACCGGCAATTACATTCGCCTTACGGATGTAGTCGAGCAACGAAGTCTTACCGTGGTCGACGTGTCCCATCACTGTTACGATCGGAGCACGCGGCTGCAAGTCTTCCGGAGCATCTTCTTCCTCTACGATAGCTTGCGCTACTTCCGCACTTACATATTCGGTCTTGAAACCAAACTCTTCGGCCACCAGATTGATTGTTTCCGCATCCAGACGCTGGTTAATAGAAACCATCATACCGATACTCATACAAGTTGCAATAACCTGATTGACTGATACGTCCATCATCGTTGCCAACTCGTTAGCCGTTACGAATTCAGTCAGCTTCAGTACCTTGCTTTCTGCCATTTCCTGATCTTCCAGTTCCTGCATACGGTTGGAAGCCATTTCACGTTTTTCCTTACGGTACTTAGAAGTCTTGTTCTTGCCCTTGGTTGTCAGACGTGCCAAGGTTTCTTTTACCTGCTTTGCTACGTCTTCTTCGCTAACCTCCTGCTTGATAACCGGCTTCTTGAAGCGATCTTTATTATTATTCTTCTTGTTGTTATTATTGCCCTGTCCCTGGCCTTGACCTTGAGGACGGGGGTGATTGCCACCACCTTTACCGGTCTGAGTGTTCGGTCTCGGTGCAGCAAAGTTGGAAGTTGCCACATTGTTGACATCCACCTTTTCTTTGTTGATACGATTCCGTTTCTTTCTGGCAGCATCGGCATTATTGTCTTTTGCTCCCGGTTTCGCCTGTTTACTATCCTCTTTACGGATTTCCTTGATGATGGCTTCCTTCATCAGTTTCTTCTGATCCTGACGAACCTTTTCTTTTTCTTCGCGTTCGCGGCGTTTTTCTTCCTTCGATTTCTTCTTAGGACGAGTAGACTGGTTCAATGCAGCCAGGTCAATCTGACCGATGACATTGATCTTCGCTCCCAGTTCCGGTTGACGGATTTTAAACACCTCATTGTCTTTTGACGTATTTTCTTCAGTCGGAGTTGCCGCTGTTGCAGCTACTTCTGCCGTTCTTTCTACTTTACGTTCTTCCGCCTTCACAGGTGCAGCTTCTACCACCTTCGGCTCTTCTTTCTTTACTTCTTCCACTACTACTTTCTCAACTTCTACCGGTTTTGTCTCCACTGCGGGTTTCGATGCTACTACAGGCTGTTCTACCGGAGCAGGTGCCGGTGCAGGTTTCGGTGCAATGACTTCCACCTTTTCTACTTTCGGCTCTTCCTTTTTCACTTCGGGTTTAACCGCAGGCTTCTCAACGACTGTTTTTTCGGCAACTGGTTGCGCTGCCACAGGCTGTTCCACTACAGGTTCTACTTTCTTTTCCGGCGCTTTTTCTACTTTATCTGTTCTCCGACCGTTCAATTTATCCAAATCTATTTTTCCGACAGGTTTAAACTTAGGACGTGCATCCTCCGGTACGACTGTCTTAATCACATCTTCCGACTTCGGTTTCTCTTGCTGCTTCTCGAAGCCTTCGATAGATACCGATGCCTTATTACGTTCCTTATTCTGACGTTCCTGGATGAAACGCTCCGATTCAAGTCTAAGGTTCTTATCTGTACTAAACTCTTTAACGAGCACAGCGTACTGCTCCTCACTAATTTTGGTATTAGGATTAGCCTCAACGGTATACCCTTTCTTTTGCAGGAACTCAACTACCGTCGCGATTCCTACATTCAAATCTCTTGTAACTTTGTTTAACCTTATCGTCATATTTAAAATTTAATGAATAAATGGAGCGAAGAAAATTCAATCGTAATGCATATTACTCTTGTGTTGGTTCAGCCTCTGGCTCTGCCTCTATCTCAGGCTCCACCTCTGCTGCCGGTTCTTCTTCAAACTCCGATTTCAAAATACGTATTACCTCGTCCACTGTCTCTTCTTCCAGGTCCGTCTTTTCAATCAACATCTCGCGAGGTGCATTCAATACAGCCTTCGCCGTATCAATACCGATAGCCTTGATTGCATCAATCACCCATCCGTCAATTTCATCTCTGAACTCATCGAGATAGATATCTTCATCAGCTACATTCTCATCCAATTCGCGGAACACGTCGATAGTGTACTCGGTCAACATACTGGCCAGCTTGATATTCAAACCGCCTTTACCAATAGCCAGCGATACCTCTTCCGGTTTAAGGAACACCTCGGCTTTTTTCTCTTCCTCATTCAGACGGATAGAAGAAATCTTAGCCGGGCTCAAGGCGCGCTGAATAAACAATGAAATGTTCGATGTATAATTGATTACGTCGATATTTTCATTGCGTAACTCACGAACAATCCCATGAATACGACTCCCTTTTACACCTACACAGGCACCTACGGGATCGATTCTGTCATCATAAGACTCCACTGCGATCTTGGCACGTTCGCCAGGAATACGGGCAATCTTTTTAATGGTAATCAAACCATCATTGATTTCAGGCACTTCCATTTCGAACAGACGTTGCAGGAAAACGGGAGAAGTACGAGACAAAATAATCTTCGGATTATTGTTCTTGTTGTCTACGCGGGCAACTACTGCACGGGCCGTTTCACCTTTGCGATAGAAGTCGCTCGGGATCTGTTCCGTCTTAGGCAGTAGCAGTTCGTTTCCTTCATCGTCCAGAAGCAGCATTTCTTTCTTCCAGATCTGATATACCTCTGCGTTGATGATTGTACCTACTTTATCAATATATTTATTATAAATACTGTCCTTTTCAAGTTCCAGAATCTTTGAAGCCAGTGTCTGGCGGAGATTCAGGATAGCACGACGTCCGAACTTGGCAAAAATCACCTCATCAGTCACTTCTTCGCCTTCTTCGTATGAAGCATCGATCTTCTGTGCTTCCGACAGCGAAATCTGCATGTTGGGGTTTGTCAAATCTTCATCGGCCACAACTTCACGGTTACGCCATATCTCAAAGTCACCCTTGTCCGGGTTCACGATCACGTCGTAATTTTCATCGGTGCCAAACATTTTCGCGATTACGCTACGGAACGACTCTTCGAGTACGCTAACCATGGTCGTTCTATCGATATTCTTCAGTTCCTTAAATTCCGAAAATGTATCAATCAAGCTGATTGTTTCTTCTTTTTTGGCCATAACTATTTAAAGCTAATTAAGTATTTAGTATATTTTATTTGCTCATAAGTGAAGGTTTCGTCCTCTTCAATCAGTTTCGGACGCTTGGAGCCTTCGGGTTTTACCTTCTTCTGTACGCCTACCGTAAACTTCTCTTCATCGGCATCTTTCAGGACACCTGCCAGTTTACGTCCGTCCCTGGTCACTACTTCCACTTCCTGTCCGATGTGGATGTAATACTGTTGCAGCACTTTAAAGGGTTGTCCGATACCGGCAGAACCCACTTCCAGTTCATAATCTTCCTCTTCACGGTTCAGTTTCGACTCGATAAAGCGGCTAAGCTCTACGCAATCTTCGATCCAAACTCCCTCTGCGTGGTCTATTTCAACCACAATCTTGTCATCCGGGCTCACGGTCACCTCTACCAGAAAGTAGTCTTTTCCTTCCAGCCACTCTTCAACAATCTGACAAACAGTTTTCTTTTCTATCATTTATTAACTATATAAGAACAAAAAAAGGAGCTTAATCGCCCCTCCACCTTTCATCCATTTCGGTTGCAAAGATATAAATAATCTATTCGACTACAAAACATTAAAGAAAAAAAGTATGAATTAACAGTCGTATATCCGTATCTTTACACCGCAAATTAAAAAAACAGGAACCATGGCACATCGTCTCAACACCAACAAACAGTTTATGGTAGGCAACGGAATACTGGCTTTTGCCGTTATTTTTGTTGTAGTTATCTTTATTTATATGAGTATGCGTTTGCAACGCGACAAGCAGGAGCAGCGACATTTTATCGAAACATATTCTATCAGTCTGGTAAAAGGATTTGCCGGAGACTCTGTTTCTTTATATGTCAATGACAGCCTCATCCTCAACAAAACGATATCCGAGGAGCCTTATACGGTTGAAGTAGGTCGGTTTGCAGAGCAAAGCGCACTGCTGGTAGTGGACAACAAAACCGAACTGGTTTCCACTTTCGACCTCAGTGAGCGGGGCGGTACTTATCAGTTCGAGAAAGAAGCGGATGGAATTAAGCAATTAGCCCGATAGCTGGATAATGCGCAGCTGATGCCAAGAGTTTGGTACGGACATTTCTGTTTTATATCTCTGTACGGTATCCCCGAAGTTCTTTCCGCAGAGCCAGTGCTTTACCTTCTGTAAACTGATTCAACAGGTTCCAGAACCGATCGCTATGATTCATTTCACGAGTATGACACAATTCGTGCAGAAGCACATAGTCTATCAAGTGGGAAGGCAGTAACACAAGATAATAGGACAGATTTATATTTTTTCGTGCCGAGCAGCTCCCCCAACGTCCCTGACTGGAATTTATTTTCACCCCGGCATAGGTTAATCCCCATTGTCGGGACAATCGTTCCAGCCGTGGAGGAAGAATACTTTTGGCATTCCGTCTCAAAGATTCTTCAATTACTTTACGCAACCAATTCTGTAGATTTTCATCTTCGAAAACAGCCTGGGGCGGGCATATAATCTGCATATTTCCCAATCGGGAGTTAGCCAGAAACTGTTCTTTTTCACCTGCAACCAGAGACAATTTGAAAAACTCCGTATCAATCTTGTAATTCAAGTCGATCAGCGGGCGGGTAACCTTTCGGCGGGAAGTCAGCAACTTGTTACGCAGATTCTCAATAGCACGCTTCACCTCATTCATCGTAGTACCGGGAGGCACCGATACATAGACCGCATCGCTTTTCGTACGAAATACCAGACTGCGGGCACGTGGATTGACACGCACTATCAAACATCCTAATTCATCATCTTCTATCACTGTATCCATTTTCTCTTCCTTAACCGATGCTGCAAAAATAATAAAAAAAGAAGCCTGTGACGAAAAAAGTTACGTTCAATGCAACTTTATGTAAACTCACCACGTCTAATCTATACATACTCATATTAAAATCAGATATAAATTATGAAAAGAAACACACTAGTTGCATGGTTACTCGGGATATTCCTGATATTCTCCGCCACTTCCTGTATGAATGGTCCTATTGTAAAAGGCAGCAAAAACTACATCACCAAAAAAGAAAATCTGGAAAACTTCAATGACATCAGCATGTCAGGCAGTGCCAATATCATCTATCAGCAAGACTCCTGCTCTCATATTGAAGTTTACGGTTCGGACAACATCGTAGAACTTCTGGAGATAACAGTTAATGGAGAAACCTTGAATATAAAGTTCAAAAAGAATGTCAATATCATCGACAGAGGCAAGCTGGAGATCAAAGTCTTTTCACCCGACCTGAACAGACTGACACTCAACGGATCAGGTGGTATTCTCTTCGCAAACGGAATTCACACAAAGGGAGATCTCAAGGTAACGATTAATGGTTCGGGCAACTTAGACGGAAGTACATTCGACACCAACCATCTGGCAATTGCAATTCATGGTTCGGGCAATGTCAGACTCAAACAAATAGACAGCAACACCTGTTCTGCAAGCATTTCCGGTTCAGGCAACATCACCCTTGACGGTATGGCAAGCGCAGCAAAGTACAACATATCAGGGTCCGGCAATATCAAAGCTGCTGATCTGGAAGCTACGGACGTATATGCGGGTATCTCAGGTTCGGGCAACATTAGCTGTTTCGTCAACGGCAAACTAGGCGGACATGTCAGCGGAAGCGGTAGTGTTGCTTACAAAGGGAACCCTCAGACTATTGACTTCCCCCGCAAAAAGCTCCGCAAACTGAATTAAATGGGTCAGAGCTCCATACTGTACCGGAATGAACTAAATTATAAATTAAGGATTAGGCACGGATTACACGGATTTCACGGTTGTTTTACGTAATCATAACACTAAAACCGTGAAATCCGTGTAATCCGTGCCTAAATATATTCTTTTCCGCACAAAAAGAAACAAACTGAAAAACAGCCGGTTTTTCGGATTGATCCAATTAAATCCAAGAAATATCCCCAAAACATAAAAGGGCTACTGCATCTCGCGGTAGCCCATTTATTTAGTTAGTTTCATTATAAAAATTTGAGAGAATTGAAAACTTCACAGTTTCGCTTTCGATGTTGTTTTAATTAAAGCACACTAACTATATTATATGTTTAAAGCAAATGAAAATGTCTATTCTTCCATAACCTGCACCTTATTGATCTTCGCGAGGCTATCAGCCAGTGCCTGATCTGCCTTCAGCTCATTTGACAGAGCTACCGACGGTGCGGTCACTTGTTTACCAATGGTATCCGTTGCCAAGACTCTTCCTTCATCTCCGGAAAATGAATGTTGTGCCACATTTCCTAAAGAAAGGATAATTGCAATCACGGCAGCAGCTTTGAACAGAGGAATAAATCTGCCTGTCAGTGTCAGACGCTTTGCCTTCACTACCGGAGTCTCCACCTGTGCCAGAATACGTGCGTCAAAGTCTTCGCCCAGTCCTACTTCCTGCTGAACCTGCTGATATACAAACAAGTTCTTATAGCGGAGCAAATGAGCAGGTACGTCTTCCCTGGAGAAGAAGTCACGCAACACAGATTCCTCCTCAACAGAAGTTTCGCATTGCCAGTATCGCTCAAGGAGCTGTTCTATATCCTTATAATCCATATTCGTCAATTTCTAAATACCTTTGTTTTACTTTTTGTCTGGCTCTGAAGAGATTCACTTTGACTTGTTCCTCTGTCAGATTCAGCAAGGTTGCAATTTTTTTATAGCTTTCACCTTCAATGTCCCTCAGTTGCATGATAAGCCGCTGTTTTTCGGGAAGCTCGTTCACCAGTCTGTTGATAATGTTCATTTTTTCATCATGAACCAACTGGTCATACGGACTATTTGCATCAGGTTCTTCCTCCATTTCAGGAGTGATTTCCACGTTCTGAGCTTCTTTCTTTTGGCTCCGGTCTATTGCCAGATTCTTTGTTACAATCAGGCAGTAGGCTTCAACCGATTCAAATTGCGACCACTCATCACGCTTGTTCCACACTCTTATCATGGTGTCCTGAACGACATCCTCGGCTTCTGCCCTATCCAGGGTTATTCTGAGCGCCAGTCGAAAGAGTTTGTCCTTCAATGGCAAAATATCGTTTCGGAAGCTGATTTCTTGCATCTCTATAATAATGACGGGCTAGGATACGAAAAGTTACAGATGCCCATTACTTTTTTTTGAATTATTTTTTTATCCGCGTTCCTTCGTTGTTCTTAATTGCTGATGCTAAGGTAATTACAACTTCCGTAACTCCTGCATTAATTGCTTCAAAAGAGTTCTCCAACTTCGGAATCATACCGCCTTGAATAACGCCGTCAGCAACGTATTGTTCGAATTCGGCACGGGTAATCTCAGGAATCACGCTATCATCGTCATTCTCGTCACGCAGTACCCCTTTCTTCTCAAAACAGTACACCAACGTCACGTCAAACAGCGCCGACAAAGCCTTTGCCGTCTCTCCGGCAATGGTATCCGCATTTGTATTCAGCATATTACCTTGACCATCGTGTGTCAACGGTGCCATCACGGGCACCACTCCTTTATGAATCAGATCAGCCAGCAAAGAAGCATCTACCTTCTCCACATCGCCCACGAAACCATAATCAACCTCTTTCACCGGACGCTTCACCGATCGGATCACATTCATATCCGCCCCGGTCAGTCCAAGAGCGTTCACTCCACGGGCCTGCAGCCCGGCAACGATATTCTTGTTTACCAGACCGCCATACACCATCGTTACCACTTTCAATGTTTCCGCATCGGTAATACGACGGCCATTTACCATTTTGCTTTCAATACCTAGTTGTGCGGCAATCTTTGTTGCCGAGCGACCGCCGCCGTGAACCAGCACTTTATGTCCGCTGATCGCGGCAAAGTCATTCAACAACTGAAGAAGGGTGGCTTCCTCTTCTACGATTTTTCCACCCACCTTAATTACAGTTAGTTTTTCTCTCATTTTTTATTCTTATTTTAGGCACGGATTACACGGATTTCACGGTTTTAGTTGTGTAAAAACACAAAGCAACTATACAATCATGCGAAGCTACCGTGAAATCCGTGCAATCCGTGCCTAATTATCTATTCCAAATAAGTATATCCGTAAAGTCCCGAACGATAATTGGACAAGAACTCTTTGCCTTCTTCCAATGATATCTTTCCTTCTTTTACAGATTTTGTCACCCATGTTTCAAGGGTACGTACCAGTTTCTTCGGATTATACTGCACGTAGTCCAACACTTCCGCTACAGTTTCACCGTCAATGATCTGTTCGATACTGTATCCTTTTTCATTCACAGAGACATGAACGGCATTCGTATCACCAAACAGATTATGCATATCTCCCAAAATCTCCTGATAAGCTCCGACTAAGAAAACAGCCAGATAATAAGGCTCGTTTTTTTTCAGGCTATGAACAGGCAGATAATGAGCCACATTACGGGTAGAAATGAAGTTTGCAATCTTACCGTCCGAATCGCAGGTGATATCCTGCAAGGTAGCCGAACGCTCCGGTTTCTCATCCAGCCGCTGAATAGGCATAATCGGAAATATCTGATCAATCGCCCAGGAGTCGGGCAATGACTGAAACAATGAGAAGTTACAGAAATATTTATCCGCCAGCAGTTTAGACAATCCGCGGAATTCATCCGGGGCATGTTTCAAACCTCCGGCAATCTGATTAATCTCCCGTGTAATTGACCAATACAGACGTTCAATCTGAGCACGTGTCTTTAAATCTACAATACCATGACTGAACAAGTCGAGAGCTTCTTCCCGAATCTGTTGTGCATCATGCCATGCTTCCAACATCTTGTTCTGGTTCAAAGTATCCCAAATACCATATAGTTCCTGCACAAGTTCATGCGCATCCGGAGCGATTTCTTCCTCATCATCCCATTCCGGCAGGGTCGCTGTTTCGAGCACCTCGAAAATCAGCACAGAGTGATGTGCCGTCAATGCCCGTCCACTTTCGGTAATAATATTCGGATGTGGGATACCATTCTTGTCACTGACATCTACCAACGTAGAAATAGAGTCATTCACATATTCCTGAATGGAATAGTTCACACTCCCTTCACTATTGGATGAACGGGTTCCGTCATAGTCGACACCCAGTCCGCCGCCAATGTCCACAAACTCCACATTGAAGCCCATAGAATGAAGTTGCACGTAAAATTGAGAGGCCTCACGCAAGGCAGTTTTAATACGACGAATCTTCGTCACCTGACTGCCGATATGAAAATGAATCAGTTTCAGACAATCTTTCAAGCCTTTGCTTTCCATGAAGTCAAGTGCTTCGAGCAATTCGCTGGAAGTCAATCCGAACTTGCTGGCATCACCTCCCGACTCTTCCCATTTTCCGCTACCGGAAGAAGCCAGTTTGATACGAATACCGATATTGGGCTGCACATTCAGCTGTTTCGCCATTTTGGCTATCAGTTTCAGCTCATTCATCTTCTCTACTACAAGGAAGATTCGTTTGCCCATCTTCTGGGCAAGCAATGCCAATTCAATATAACTTTCGTCTTTATATCCGTTGCACACAATCAATGAGTCAGAATCCGTATTAACGGCAATCACAGCATGAAGCTCCGGTTTGGAACCGGCTTCCAGTCCGAGATTGAACTTCTTTCCGTGGCTGATAATCTCTTCGACCACAGGCCGCATCTGATTAACCTTAATCGGGTAGATGATAAAGTTCTCAGCTTTATAACCGTACTCTTCCGCCGCCTGCTTAAAACAGGAAGACATCTTTTCAATACGGTTGTCCAGAATATCCGGGAAACGCAACAACATGGGAGACGCCACATCCCGCAATTGTAACTCGTCAACCAGCTCCTTCAGGTCGACGGTCACTCCATCTCTCCGCGGTGTAACAACAACATGACCTGCGTCATTGATACTAAAGTACGAAGTACCCCAACCAGTAATGTTGTAGAGTTCTTCAGAATCTTCAATACGCCACTTTCTCATTTTCTATTATTCAGTGTTTTTAGTAAATAATTGGATGGCAAAAATACAGATTTATCTACAGGCTGCCAATTAATTGGATATTATTTCTTTCAATCGGTCTATATAACCGGTCTCTTTTATATTTTCAGCAGTTCTTGCAGGCGTTGTACAGATGTCTCAATCTGCCGGCGATCTTCCAGTTCGTCCGCATCAAAGATATATTGTGCCTGCCTATAAAAAGGTGCACGTTTTTCAAGTGCCTGAATAATGAAATCCATCAGTTCATCGTCTTGTCTCCCCTGAAGAATGGGACGTTGCTGTTTGGCAATACGCAAACGCCTGAACAGCACATCGGGATGAACATTCAGGAAAACGGTTTTTCCTGTCCGGTTCATAAACTCCATATTATCAAAAAAGCAAGGAGCTCCCCCGCCTGTAGAGATAACGACATTCTCAAACTCAGCCACCTCGTGAAGCATATTTCTTTCTATTTCACGAAATCCGGCCTCCCCCCGTTCTGTAAACAGTTCTCCGACGGTCTTATGAAAACGTTCTTCGATATACCAGTCCAGGTCAATGAACGGAATATTCAATTTGCGGGCGAAAGCCTTGCCTAATGTTGTTTTTCCGGCACCCATATAGCCGGTAAGGAAGATACGAACCATAAATGATTAATTTTGCTCACAAAATTAATCATTTAATGAAGAATGAAGAATGAAGAATGAAGAATTTTGGTTGCCATCACTCTAAATTCTTCATTCTTCATTCATCGTTCTTCATTATTTAAAGACTTTTATCCGTTCTTCCAGTGGTTGAAATTCTTTTTCTCCCGGCTGATTGACAGGTACTCCAAATGGCATTTCCGCTATCAGGTGCCAATGTTCGGGCAAATTCCATGCACGGCGCACTTCATCATCAATCAACGGGTTATAATGTTGCAGTGAGGCACCGAAGCCTACATCTTCAAGCATCACCCAAACAGCCAGCTGATGCATCGCTGAAGTCTGCAATGACCATCCCGGGAAATTTTCCTGATAAGACGGGAAAGCTTCCTGAAGTCCCTTCACTACCGTCTGATCTTCAAAGAACAGCACAGTGCCATATCCACAGGCAAAGGAATTGTCTATCTTTTCTTCTGTTTTTGCAAAAGCAGCTTCGGGTACAATCTTCCTCAACGCATCTTTTACGATATTCCATAACTTTTTATGAGCTTTGCCAAGAAGAAGCACCACACGGGTAGATTGTGAATTGAATGCCGACGGCACATGTCTGACTGCCAGATTGACAATGCATTCAATTTCCTGATCCGTAACAGGTGACTGGCCGGTAATTGAATAATAACTCCGACGATTCTTCAAAGCTTCACTAAAAGTTCTTTCCATAATAGCTCCTTTCTTAATTTTATTTTCTTAAACTCCTTATAAATTAGAACAAGCATCTCCGCCAACTTGTTCGATTCCGGAATATATTTGTACCTTCGCGCCGTCAATGCTATTGACATAATCATTCATTATCAGAAAATGGCTAAAGAAAAGTTCTACGTAGTATGGGAAGGAGTGACACCGGGAGTATATACTTCCTGGACAGATTGCCAGCTCCAGATCAAGGGTTATGAAGGTGCAAAATATAAATCGTTCGACACTCGCGAAGAGGCGGAACGTGCACTGACTTCCTCGCCTTACGCCTACATTGGTAAAAATGCGAAGAAGAAATCGGAAGCTGCCCGAACCGGTTCCGACACTCTGCCTGCTTCTGTAATTGATAATAGTCTGGCGGTTGACGCGGCCTGCAGTGGCAACCCCGGTCCGATGGAATATCGGGGAGTGCACGTGGCAAGCCGTCAGGAAATCTTTCATTTCGGTCCGATGAAAGGCACCAATAACATCGGAGAGTTTCTGGCAATCGTACACGGGCTGGCATTATTGAAACAGAAAGGGTTCGATATGCCCATTTACAGTGACAGCGTGAATGCTATCAGCTGGGTACGACAGAAGAAATGCAAAACCAAACTTCCCCGGAATGAGGAAACTGAAGAACTGTTTAAAGTGATAGAGCGGGCAGAGAAGTGGCTCAAAGAGAACACTTACACTACCCGTATCATTAAATGGGAAACCAAGGAGTGGGGAGAAATTCCGGCAGACTTTGGCAGAAAATAATAGTAAAAAAGCATTCTCATTTTATTTTTTATTATATTGCGGTGCTAATAAAATTGTAATTGCCTATGCAAGATACCGGTATTATAACTTTTTCAGTCTGTAATGTGCACCAAGTGGAAGATTCATCCTCAGAAATGTTGACGCAAGGTTTATTAGGAATGAAAGCCATTATATTGGAGCGCCGGAAATGGATTAAAATCAAACTGGAAAATGATGAAAATGAAGGATGGGTACATCCTAGAGCTATAGCCTCCTTGGCCTCCGATGAGCAATGGACAAATTCATCTAAAATCATCATAACAGCCCACTATGGCTTCTCTTACACACAACCTGACATTTATTCTCAATGCGTTTCAGATCTTGTCTCCGGAAATCGCTTACGACTTCTCAAAGAAACAGATGCTTTTTATAAAGTAGAATATCCAGATAAAAGACAAGCATATGTACCAATTGCCATCTCTCAAAAAGAAGATGAATGGAAAAAACAAAATCAGCTTGATGCCCCCCATATACTAGCAACTGCTCATTCCTTAATGGGGATTCCCTATATTTGGGGAGGTACTTCTGCAAAAGGAATGGATTGCAGTGGATTTGTAAGATTATGTTTTTTATTGAACGGAGGTTTAATACCACGAGACTCATATCAACAAGCACAACTAGGAAAACGTTTAGAAGTAAAAGAAGATTTATCAAACCTCCGACCAGGTGACTTGTTATTTTTTGGCATACATGTCCCTGAAAATCCCATATCCGGGGTACGCCATATTGGTATTCATATTGCCAACGGACAGTATATTCATTCACAGGGATATATACATATTAATAGTTTACGAAAAAACGATCAAGACTATGACGAAGAAAACACAAAACGATTCTTATTCGCTCAAAGATATTTTGTCTAGCATAAAGGCTTTCCTCTGTAAATATTGGTTGGTTACTATTATAGTAATATGGTGTGCACTTGCCCTAGCCATGCCATACTTTCTTTCACAGTTCTCTATCATTGAGCTGGGTATTCCTGGAACTTTAGGAGACACCATTAATGGATTATCAGCTCCTTTTTTAACTATTTCAGCCATTTTTCTTACTTACAACGCGTTCATGGTGCAATACAGAGCAAATAAGACTCAAGAAAACTGGAATAACATACAACATAAAGATATTATCAAGGACAGATTTGAAAGCAAATTATTTCATTTCATTGATTTATGGTCACAGCAAGAGTGCATGTGCAAAATAAATGGAGTAGGAGAAGGAAAGCAAGCCTTCCATTTCATGTTTTATGAGTTCAAAGCAATCTTATACTATGTAAAGAAAGCCGATTTATATGAAGGAAATCGAAAAGAGATATGGGAGCTTTACCTTGCTTATTATCTTTTTATAGACGGCGCAAGCCGCAGTTCTATCGAACGATTACAAGTTGACATTCCAGAAATGTGCAAGCATTGTAAAAATGGCATTCAAAGTATTCTTGAGCTTAATGATGAATTATTAAACCTACAAGATGCAATATTAAATCAGAAAGAAAAAAAACGTGAAGACAGAATAAGTATATATATGCTTTGCGACTATAAAGAGAAAGCCATCAAATACTTTGACGGACATCGGCATCGCCTGGTACCTTTTTACCGAAGCCTTTGTATGATTATACAGTATATCTATACAGGCGAAGAGGCAGAAACTGACGATACTAATAGAATTAAAGAAAGAACATTCTATCTACATATACTTTGTTCGCAATTATCCGAGCACGAACTAGCTTTACTACTCATAATGTACAGCTTCGGCAACAAAGAGCATTATTCACCCATAATCAGTGATAAACATAAAAACGTCCACTTCCATTTTCTCAGAAAAATCCTCCAACAATACATTAATCCTAAAATGAACTGTCGACGAATAACAGAATTTACTTTAGCGATCAATAATCGAGTAGCCCAGGAAAAGGAAGCTGATACTCTAGCAAATCTTCATAAGTGCTCTAAGAAGGTTTCAAACAAAAAAAGATAATAATACGATTATAAATTGTTAGCCACTTGTTCTTTCTTATGTTTGAACACAAAACGGAGCATTACGAAGTTAACAGGTACAGCAACAGCCAATACGAATAATGGAGCTATTTCCTGATTTACATCCAGAGACAGGAACAGGTTGAACAATCCCATATGTATCAAGTAATTCACAAGATGGCTTCCTCCAAATCCCAAAGCTTTCTTGAGAGAAGGATTACTGCGGAAGGTAAAATAGGAAGTCATAAAGAAATTACAGATAAAACTTGTTGCGTAACCAATTGTATACGCAATATTCAGATTCACCAGCTCATATTCCTGCAATACAAAATAAACCCCATAATGTATGCCGGCTGCTAACGATCCCACCGTGCAATAACGAATAAACTGATAACGTTTACTCTTTGAATGAAAAACAGATTTAATAATTTCCATTAGTTAGTAGTTTTAGTTTTATTGTTTAGTTAAGAAGTCTCTATTTTCTCCGACGAACACGCGAAGTTCTGAGTCAATTGTTCCCACACTATTTTTAACCAGATTAACGTACAAGGCAAAGCTTTCAAAGCATAAGGCTTCACATAATCCATTCTTATGAATCTAGGAAAAAGATCGGTAGTAGACAAAGAAGTCAGCAGAATGCAGAATATAAGTAAAAACAAGTTTAGCCTCGGCGTAGTAACCTGTGTCGGAGTTTTCACATACCAGATTCCAACCGCAACCATAGCAGTCAGATAGCCATAAGTTTCTGTTCCGGTGCTGAACAGTACCATAAACAAAAGTGCAGAAGATAAAAATAAGAACCTGAAAGATTCATTTTGATATTGCCGGATGCGTAAATATGGAAGAGCAAACAATAGCATTCCCGGAATAATAATCCATAAATCACTAAAAGAGGCTCCTGTTATCCGATGCAGCATACCCAACAAAGATATATTCTGATTAATTTTAAATTGGTTCAACTCATTTTTATAAATAAGTACATCAAACCATTCCTTATAAGAATGGACTACATACTCAGGAGAAGCATACAGCATTGGTAACAGAAAAACAACCACCCCCCAAAAGAGCAAGCTAGCTACAAACCTCATTTTATGCTTGGAAAATAAGAAAAAAGCCAATCCTACCACTCCATAAAGCTTAGTCATAACCCCAAATACAACCATCAAAGCAGCCCAAAAATCCTTTTCTTTCTCAATCAATACATACGCAAAAATAATCATAGCCGTAATACCTATGCTATATTGCTGAGACAAAACCGCTGTAAAAACGTCATTTACAGAAACTAATATAACAACAGCAAATTGCCACTTTTTCAAATCTAACTTGCTGATAGCATAATAAAGGAAACCACAATTCACCATGCACCAAAGAACCATCCCCAACGGTCTGGGAAGAGCCGCAAAAGGAGAAATCAATGCAGTGAAAGAAATACCATACAGAAAGAAATCCTTTTGTTCCTGAAGATATTCTACATATAAAGGAGAAGAAGATATTGCATGCCAAAAAGACTGGCTAAATATAACATAATTGCTATACGTCCCCTTTATCATCAATGACAAACTACAAGCCAGTCCTACCCCCATCCACAAGATGAATAGAAAGACCGGATTCTGCACATATCCTTTCAACCTCTCCAACATATCATCAATAAGTTTTTTAGTTCATTTACAAATACTCCCTTTTTCATATCAGGCAACATCACCTCACTTCTTAAATCTACAGGAACCTCTTTGATGAAAGTGGTATCATCAAGAGAGGCTTTATAGATAAACTCCGTATCAAACAAGAACTGTTTAATACGTGTGGACGCAAGAAAAGCTTTTCCCTTACGGTTAAAACCTTTCAATCCCCCTTGTGTATCTGTGTGGGTCAGCCCTAACAACATAAAGTTCAAGAAACGTGAAGCATGACTCGCCAGCTTTCTGCGGGTAGAAAGTTGCGAATAATACGTATGATTGCGATTTGCTACAACTACATCATATCCCGCCTCAAGATATTTAATCACCTGACAAACAGACTCAATCTTATATGGAAAATCATAATCTGTATAAAGAGCCAGCTCTGAATCAGAATATGCTATACCATCACGAACAGCAGCCCCTTTCCCTTGATTTGTCTTATTGTCTACAATGATAGTGCTGGGTAAGTTATTTGTCAAACGAAGTACGGCTTCTTCCGTAAATCCGCGTTTGGAGCCATCATTTACTACGATAAAGCGAATGTCATACCCGTCCAGCATCGCTTCCAACTCTTTATGTTTTTCAATCAGTTGCTGCTCCCATCCTTCATAAGGATTATAACAGGGCAATACGATGTCAATGCGTTCATTATCTTTTTTATGTAAAAAAGGAGTTGGAGTTCTTGATGCATAGTCCTGAGTTAATTGTTCCCAGATAATTTTAAACCAAATAATAGTACACGGGAGAGCTTTAAGTGCAAATGAAGTTATATATTCGGTTCTGAAATGTTTCGAAAAAAGGATACTGCTTGAAGACGCTGCCGTCAACACAAAACAGAATAGCAACAAGCATGTATTCAGCACAAACGTTTTTTTATACGTTGGCGTACTTACATACCATATACCCACACCAATCAAAGCTCCCACATATCCACATTCTTCCGTTCCCGTACTAAACAAGACCATAAATAACAAGACTGATGCCAAAAACGAAAGCCGAAAATTTCTATTCTCATATTGTCCAATACGAAAATAAGGTAATAAGAATAAAACAATTCCAGGAATTATCAGCCACATATCACTATATTCAACAGCATGAGTGATCTTTCGAACCATTCCTAATAAAGAGATATTCTGATAAAAGCTCAACTCATTAACATCATCCTTAACTAAAAGAATACTAACCCATTCTTTATAAGAATCAAATACATACTGTGGAGAACTATAAAACATTGGAACTACAAATAGAACTAATCCCCAAAACAGAATTCCCCACAGAAAATATAATTTCCTTTTAGAGAAAAGGAAGAAAGCTAACCCTACAACCCCATAAATCTTGGTTAATGTGCCTAAAACAATCATCAACGCCGCCCAGAAATCTTTTTTTCTCTCTACAAGAATAAAAGTGAAAAGAATGAGAGCGGCTACTGCCGCATTATATTGCTGAGTAACAACAGCTAAATATAAGCCATTATATGACAGCCATATGATAATGGCAGTTTTCCATCTTTCAAATTCTAACTTCTTTATAGCAAAGTACAATAAGAGAGCATTAAACAAACTCCACAAAGCAGAACCCACCATGGTTGGCATGATTGAAAAAGGAGCAATTAACAAAGTAAAAGGGATGCCATATAGAAATAGATCAAAATATTCTTTGGGATATTCTACATATAAAGATGTCTGCTCCAAAGCATGAAAAAATGAACGCGAAAATATCAAATAGTTATTTGCAAGTCCTTCTGCCCAGCTTACCCAAAATCCCCTGACAGCTACCCCCAACCACAAGATTGCTAATACAATAGGATTTTGCACTAACATTAATATAAATCTTATTATATTTTTCATTTTATTATAGCCTTGCTTTGTTTTATATAATCCATAAAACGACCAAAAGTAATATTCTGTTTCCTAAAATATAGGATGAAAGCATCCAGTCTTTTTTCCATTCCTTCTCCCGCATGATTTCGTATAATAAATGGCAGTTTCCACTCCGGATGTTCATTTAACGGATAAAACTCCCACGGATGAAAGTATGTTACAAAATATCCATCATGTCGATGAGTATATTTACACAGCCAACGATAAAGCGAAGCGGGCAAATTATGACATGAAAGCCAAAATAAAGGGAAGCGTAGCAGAGGAGTAACTGACGCCGGCATTTGGATTACACTATCTTTTATGAAAGGAGTACGGGGAGTGGAAAGCCGCATATACCTCCCCGGAATAAATGTCGGATTTAAAGAAGAATTATACACATATCCAGCATCATGAATAGCCTTTTCAGACACCGGCATCATTCGTGCCTGTCGATAGCCATACACTTTGGTTCCGATAATTTCCTCTAACTGATCTTTTGATGTCTTTAAATCCTCCACTTTAAAGGTCCAGTGATAGAAGCCATGAGAAGCAATCTCATGCCCTTCCGCTTGAATACGCTTTATTATATCAGGAGCATGAAGAGCAAAGTTCGCCGTACAGAAAAAAGTAGCTTTCACTTGATTCCGCTTCAAGCAGTCCAAGATTCTGTTAGTTCCCTCTACAGAAACCTTGATTTGCTCTTCCATTGATATATCCACCTGATGTTCCCTGGGTACATCGAATTCCTCAATGTCAAAACTTAGTAAAATCATTACGAATAAAGTCTAGTTTATGTTTGTCTATTGTGAAATACTGCAATTTTGCAGCCACAACTTCTATAATGCTTGCATATCGTTCAGCCTTTTATAATAACCATTTAATTCCAATAATTCCTCATGACGTCCGCGCTCTACAATTTCCCCTTCATAAAGCACGCAAATCTCATCGGCATTTTTGATCGTAGAAAGACGGTGGGCGATTGCAATCGTGGTACGCGTCTTCATCAGTCTCTCCAGCGCCTCCTGCACCAAACGTTCAGATTCAGTATCCAATGCAGAAGTAGCCTCATCCAGAATCAGAATGGGAGGATTCTTCAGAATAGCACGGGCGATACTAACACGTTGTCTCTGACCACCGGAAAGCTTGCCGCCACGGTCACCAATATTCGTATTATATCCTTCCGGCTTTTCCATAATAAAATCATGGGCATTGGCAATCTTAGCAGCTTCTATAACCTGCTCCATAGTTGCATTTTCTACGCCAAAAGCAATATTATTGAAAAATGTATCATTAAAAAGAATGGCTTCTTGATTCACATTACCGATCAAACTTCGTAAATCGGCAATACGCACATCTTTAATACTTGTACCATCGATGGTGATATCTCCTTCCTGCACATCATGATAACGTGGCAACAAGTCGACAAGCGTTGATTTTCCTGAGCCTGACTGTCCCACCAGGGCAACAGTCTTACCCTTTGGCACTGTCAGATTCACATGCTTCAACACCTCTCTTTTACCATCATAGCTAAAGCTTATATCTTTAAACTCAATCCGATCATTCATTCCAGTCAATGGCTTCGGATTAGGAATTTCCTTAATGTTGTTCTCAGCCTTTAAGATTTTGTCTACACGTTCCATAGAAGCAAGCCCTTTCGGAATATTGTAACCAGCCTTGGCAAAGTCCTTCAACGGATTTATCACGCTATACAAAATAACCATGTAAAATATAAACGTCGGTGCAGTCAATGAAGAATTATGTCCCAAAATCAAAGCGCCACCAAACCATAACACAGATACAATCAGGATTGTTCCCAAGAATTCACTCATCGGGTGAGCCAAGGCTTGCCGCATAGCCACTCTGTTGACCGCATCACGAAGCTCATTACTGCACCTCGTAAAACGATTTATCATTCTGTCCTCTGCTATAAACGCTTTGATAATACGCAAACCACCCAATGTCTCTTCCAGTTGAGACATTGTATCGCTCCACTTACCTTGTGCCTCCAATGACTGGCGCTTTAGTTTTCTTCCGACCTTGCCCATCAGCCAACCCATAGCCGGCAATACCAGCACAGTGAAAAGAGTTAACTTCCAGCTGGTAGCAATCAATGTTATAAAATACAATATAATCATGATAGGGCTCTTTATCAGCATATCCAAGGAACTGGTAATAGAGTTCTCTACCTCTCCCACATCACCACTCATACGAGCTATAATATCTCCTTTTCTCTCCTCTGAGAAAAAGCCCATCGGCAAACGCATCACCTTCGCATATACCATAATACGGATATCCCTGACAACTCCTGTACGCAACGGAATCATTACGGCTGAAGATGCAAAATAACAGGAAGTTTTAAACAAAGTCATCAAAGCCAGAAACAGTCCCAGAAAAATCAAAGCTGTAGTAGGACCATTATCCTGAATCATCTGCGAAACATAATAATAGAAATTGTTTATTGCAACATCTTTAAAACCGGCAGTTCCCCATTCCATGTACTCATATACCTTATTGTTTTCTCCTGTTTTAAACAGAATATCCAGAATCGGGATTAACAAAGTAAATGAAAACACATTGAATACAGCTGACAAGATATTCAGCAAAATAGCCCATCCGATATACTTCTTATAAGGCGACACAAAGCGTCGCATCAGTTGCAAAAATTCCTTCATTATTTGAAATAAAATAAGTTAAGGCTGCAAAGATACAATAAAACTGTCTAACAGTTGAAGGTTTCTTTCAATAATTAATACGAATTATACAATAGACGCCTTCTTGACCAATGATTAGCCCATTCCACACAAATACTATTCATTATCAGAGTGCATGGGCACCACATGATAATAAACCCCATGAGATCTCCGGTACGACTTCACTCCCAACTTCTGCAAAATACGCCCAAAATAAGATACTTGCCGAGGTGAAAACTTCATTTTACTAGCCTTCTGTATTCGTTGTAACAAGTCTGCAGCGAGCAGCCACTCCCCTTCCTCTTCGTCGCCTGCCGCCCGATAATACACCTGAAACAATTGCTCAATTGCAGGAGATTGCTCAAACTCCTGATTAGATTCCGTCATAATAGCTTCCTCTTCTGCATCAAACCAATATCGTTCATTTTTATAAAGTGCCGTCATTGCTTGTGCATAAAGCTGCTCATAATCAATGGGGCGCACCACATCAATCACTCCCGTCACTTCGACACCGATAAAACGGCGACTGCCGGAAGTGTCTGTCAGCAAGTCTTTGTGATTACTCGTTCCGATAAAAGAAGCATATCGGCGGAGTGATTCCACAGCTGACGCATTCGGACGGCGGGTATTGACAACCGGTTTTTGCAGAATATGTTTAAGGAATGACTGCTGGTTGACTCCTATCTGATCAAACTCATCCATATTAATGAGAAGAAAACGATTCAGATACAATTCGGCATCCCTTTTACGGCCAAAGTCAATGCTGTCCGTATAATACGCCTGCAAACACGGAGGCAGAATCAGACGGCAAAAGGTGGACTTACGATATGCCTGCGGACCAATTAAAATAGGTGAAGTACTGTTCGCATGATTTTTGTCAACTCCACGCCAATGCGCCACTGTACTGAGAAACCAACGACGAAACAGTTGTCCCCAATGAGGATTATCACAGGGAACTCTTTCGGCCAAGTCACGGATATGGTCTTTACCATCCCAGCGGGGAAGATCATAAAGAAACTCCTCGACAGGGTGATAAACGGGAACATGATCGGAATTCAGATATCGAACTACATCCTTATCCCAGAGTTTGATGCCCTCATACATAGCATTCATCGTAATACTTGCCATCACCCGCTTATCTATCGGACGAAAATAAAAGTTGAAACTGTTCCGTTCACGATACTCCACGCACGAAGTCAGCTGGTTGAACCGAAACTCATAGCGGCGTTTCATAAACTCATCCGTCTGCATGACGAACAATTGCTCCGGCAACAAACTACTTTTATCGGCAAATCCCCCGCACGTATTATACACGTTTTTCACTGTCTCACGAATCAAAAATTCATCTTTCGGCAAACGGTAATGACCACGCGCCCATCGCACGGTATCTTCCTGTGGAATGCCGGCACGAAAACACTGCTCAGCCAGGCAAATAAGCAATGAGTGTATATCATCGCCCGGACGGTATCCCTTTTGTTCATCCAATGCCCGGGCAAATGCCGCCTCAAAAAGAACAGAAAGCGCTTCGTAACTATCATATCCCGGCACAAGCCGCTGTAAAGGAGAAGCTTCCGCCTGTACTTGTTCTCGATAGGTAGTTTCCCCCGGCAGAGAGGCGGGTTGCTTCAGGTAAACAGGCATCGCTTCGGGATTGAAATACAATTCCGGATCGAAAGTCAGACGGCAATACTGTTCCAGCGAAGGTTCTCTCAGTTCGATGTCAAACGGAAGTTGGGGCTGATAATATTTCACAGCCAGACGATAAGCATGCGCATGAAAGACTTCCGCCTGTTCGCGATTATCAGGCAGACGATTATCGGGATACGTAAAACGAACCCATATTTTTACAGACTTTCCGGAAGAACCAATAAAAGCAAGATAAGTTTGCGGCAATTCCCTCACACGCTCCTTCACCTCATCAGCTTCCATATGTCCGGACAATCCGTTGACCTGAAGCATAACGATTCCATTATATTCAGACATTGCCATCACTCCGTTTTCCCTGACAAAAACAGCAGCCGGAAGTATCTTCGGTACTTTTTCTATATAATCATTTTTATCACCGGGAAGCATATAAGGCAGGACTTCTCTCATATTAGAGACCGGTTGTGCTTTAGTTTCCTTTTTCATCTGCTCTACGAGCCGCTCAATCTTCAACGTACGCATCGTATTGACTTTGCCATCGTCTCTCACTTGTGTTATTCTCATTTTTCTTTAGCTGTTTGTCCTGCTTGTGTGTAGGGCATTATATATTTTGCACAAAAGTACTGTAAACATTCTATGTAAACAAGTTTCTGATCACAAGTTTCATCTCTGCCTCCTCTCCTCTTCTACTAAAAGAAAAAAAATTTAGTCTCACGGTCTCATTACTTTTACGCAATTGCCAAGTAGTTAATGTATTATAGAATGAGAGATAAATTTCACAGAGGTATCTCCCATTCTTTTCTCACTGGAATCGCCCTATTTTAACCTATCTCTCATGCTATTTTGGGGCATCTCTCATTCTGCTTTCCAACTTTCATTATTTAATCTCAGCCCTAAGCATATTCTCTTTCAAGAAGCACCTGAAGGCGCATATATTTTGCCATTCATTATCATGCAAACAATCCTATAATTGCTTGTTTTACAACTATTATTGTCGTATCTTTGATAGACGTTATTCATCGCCTTACCCAGGTGAACCGACATGTTCACCCAGATACACAGATATGTTCTCAAAGGTGCAATGATCGGATCACCCGGGTAGAACGATGAAGATGTCAGCAAGATGACACGCGGATAAAGGCGTTAAATGCCGGAGAGATAAGTAACAGCATATATAAACAATAGATAAACAACAATTAAGATGGCAGTACAATTCGAATTTTATAAGAATCCTGTTCAAGGAGAAGAAGAGGAAACTAATTATCACCCCAGAGTCGTGAATTTTCAACACGTGACTACCCGCAGACTGGCAGCCGAGATTCATTCGGCAACTACCTTTGGCAAAGCCGAAGTGGAAGCAATGTTAATGGAACTCAGTCGGTGCATGGGCAACCACCTTCGCGAAGGGCAAAGAGTACACCTTGACGGGGTCGGTTATTTTCAGATCACATTACAAGCAACAGAGCCGATACATTCCATGGCCGCACACGCCGACAAAGTGAAGTTTAAATCGGTCAGTTTTCTGGCGGACAAAGATTTAAAAAGTGAGCTTGTAGGTATGCATGCACAACGCTCAAAATATAAACCTCACTCGGCTACCCTCTCCCAAGAAGAAATAGACAAGAAACTAGCTGGGTACTTCTCTACGCATACGGTTCTGACCCGCTCTGATATGCAGTCACTTTGTCAATTCACACACAGCATGGCCGCACGCCATATTCGCAGGTTGAAAGAAGAAGGTTCTTTGCAGAATATCGGGATTCGTACACAACCGATTTATGTGCCGTGTCCAGGACATTATGGGAAATAGTTGTATTATAGGATGAGAGATGCCCAAAAACAGCATGAGAGACAGGCTAAAATAGAGCAATTCCAGTGAGAAAAGGATGAGAGATACCTCTGTAAAAAGTATCTCTCATCCTATAACAGATTAATTATTTGGCAATTACACAAAAACAGTGAGAGTATGAGACTAAAATATTTTATTCATTTTAGTACAGAAATGGAAGCTTGAGCAATTCTCTATCAGCCAAATCTTAAGAAAATACTCATATCCCTTATTGCCATTCAACATTATAAAAAACAGAAGTGTTACCCTTCTTCCTAATCAATATAGGCTTTTTCATATCATAAATTATGAATTTTACTTATTTTGTATATTCCCATACTACTTTTGTCATAAACCAAAACAACACGTTATAAAAAAAATCTTATTAATCTTAATTGCAGCCCAATTTATTATAGCTCCTCAAATAATAAAGGGCTCTGGCGCAAATAACTCTCATGAATATATTGAAGTCAACCCAAAAAAAAGAAAACTGTCAAGAAAGACATTTTGGGAAATACTGTTATCGAGGATGATAAAGGTAATAAGAAAACCATTAAAAAAGATATATTTGATAATATAATTATTGAAGATTACTAAAGTGGCTCTCACATAGCCCTTAAGCATTCTAACCTAAATTAAACAATCAAGTAAAGTTTAAAGTAATAGCTTTTATTCCTGTTGATTATGCAAAGATAATTATTATAAAATAATAAAATGGGAAAAATACAATAATCTATTTACTTACAAAAAAGAACAAGCATATCCGATATGCATTTGGAATATTATAAGAGGAAGCTTGTTTAAGCTTCCTCTTATACTTTATATCGCTTATGGAATATTCTGGATTATTCCTTCCCAACTATTAATTCCAATTCGGGATAAATACTGTTCAAAATAATCATCTTCCTCATCAGTACCAGCCTTTTGATAGGTCGTCCATACAGGCTTGATTTCACCATTATGAGGTGCATCGGCATACTTACGCAATCCCAAACAAGCACCATCTCCCAAATGGTCAAACCAACTATGCCATTGTATACCATTAATACCGTCCAGATTATTTATCTTCTTCCAACCATAAGCAAATCCGGCAGCCTGATCTTGCAAATCATCATCTTCATAAGATGGCGAACATGTGCCTGCTTCAGAAAGCCACACAGAACGTCTGACAGTTCCTTTATATTGATTTCGGGATGTTTTCACCCACTTATCCAACACTTCAAGATTCTTCAAAGTCACATATTCCGTGTCCATAGAATAAGTCGCCTGTTCATCATCCCAAGTACACGGGTTGCCTAACTGAGCCGGGTAACTATGACATGCCAATGACCAGAAGAAATCACCTTCACTTTCACTGAACTGATTCATAAAGTCGAGCATATCTCTTACTTTATACCAACCGCCACCGGCAGCAATGTTCCAGCCATGTGAGAAAGAGATAAAGACTTCTGAGTGCTGGTCATATTGATGCGCAATATTATAGCACATACGCATCGAACGGAGATAGGTATCCATAAACGTAGCAATCGGTTTGTCACCCATATTTGTCCAATGACTTCCTCCGTCTACTTCGTTATGTATAATCCAGTGCGCTATGCGCATATTAGAAGCACTATATCTTTTTGCCAGGAAGTCAAGCGCGGCAGCATAACAATTTGTAGACTCTATTGTGGTCATATTGGGCATTGTATAGGGAGCTATACCATTAAAATCCGGATGTTTCAAAAGAGTACCGGCGTCTCCGGTAGGAGGAACCAACAAAATGCCTGCTACAGAGATTCCACGTTTACTCGTTTGCTCTAACACAGCATCAAATGAACTCTTCATATACCCCTCATTAAAATAATATGTTCTGCCACCGTAAGTATGCGGAATATCTCCTTCCTGCTGAGAAAGATGCATGAAATGAGAAATAGGGATATTGATGGTGGCACTGGTAATACCCAAATCATCCAAATCGGATGCAAGGAATCTATGGTTTATCAATCCTCCCAATCCCTTCTTTGATTTTAAAGGAATAGCCTCAACACTTTGTTTTACGTGCATTTTATCCACGTTCGCATATCGGGCATGAGAAACAAGCTCATCCTTGGAAGCTCCTTCTCTGTATATAGCCCACTTAGACAATAAACGATCATACTCATAGTCACCTATAGCAACATATCTATCCAACTGAACGTTAAAAGAGCCGTTTGATAAAGGTGTTTTATTTTCCACCTTTTCTACTTTGAACATATCCACAAATGGAGGAATCTCTCCCAAGAAGAAAGTACCTTCTCCCGTACAGTTACCTTGAATACTGATCGTATTCTCTCCTACCACCACATCAGTTACATGGCAATCATATTCTTTATTCAGATAGGCTTTAATTCCTTGTTCGTACTTCTCTTTATTAAGTGCTTCGTTATTCTCATCCTCTTCCTCCTGTTTTTCCTCATCATTCATTGTACGCAGACGTATATTACGCATTTGTATGATATTATTAGGCTGGTCTCCAAAATCCAAACGCAGATAATCTTTCACTTTTCCCCAATCAAACTCCTGTCTATATTTCTTTAGACGAACGCTGAATGAAGCCCATTCCGTAGAAGCAGGAACGGTTCCCGCGCTCATGCTATGAGTAGCATCAATCCCATTTTTTGCATCAGCAAAAAAGAGTTCAAGGTTACTCATCCCCATTTCCGTCTGATATTCAAATTCAAGAACATTACATTCTTCGGGAACATCTTCTTTAAACAAACCGGCAGTCGCCCAAGGATCACCATTAGTAGTTTCTATCGTATAACTACTGTCTTCATTCTGAGTTAACGTTACTCCCGACTTATAGGGCCCATCCAATAACATATAAACAGGCGGGGTAACAATTTCCTCAGGAGGAATAACTTCTCCCCCATCGTCTTCAATAAAGTCATCATTACAGGAAGACAAGTTCATCACAAAAAATGCCATTAAAAACAACATGCCACATCGCCCTAGCAGGCGTTCAGGCCTTCTCGTAAAGAAAGCTTTCAAATTTTCCATAATTTCAGTTTTAGTTAATAATGTCGTTGATTAAAAATTCTCAATAATATTCCAATCAGGAATTCCAATTAAAGGTAAGAATTGTTCGAAGTATTCATCTTCTTCATTTGTGCCTGCTTTTCGATAAACTTCCCACACAGGTTTGGCTTCCCCTCTGTAAGATTCATCCAAGTATTTACGCAATCCGAAGCAAGCTCCGTCTCCCGGATGATCAAACCAATTATGCCATTGTAGCCCATCAATCCCTTCCAATGCATTGATTTTCTTCCAGGCAAAAGCCAAACTAGCCGCTTGCTTCTGAAAATCTTCATCCGAATAAGTAGGAGAATTTACTCCAGCCTCAGAAAGCCAGACAGAGCGCTTAATAGTCCCTTTATATTTATTTTCTTTGGTAAGCGCCCACTTACTCAGAACTTCCAGATTCTTAAACGTAATAAATTGGGTATCCATGGAAAACGTTGCGTTCGGATCAATCCAAACACATGGATTCGTCAAATCCTGAGAATAGCTATGATAAGCTAATCCCCACTGAAAGTCCCCTTCTACCCGACTATAAACATTCAACAAATCAATGATTTCCTTGCTTGTATAGAGCCACCATCCCACATTCGCTATCTGTGTCCAGGAATGTGTAAAGGAGCCCAAAACCTCTGCCTGCTTATCATATTGGCGTACTATATTATAACATATACGCATTGATTTTATATAGGTATCCGTAAATACAGTAAGAGGTTTTACTCCCATATTTGTCCAGTCTATACAGCCGTCTACCTCATTATGCATAATCCAATGAGCTATACGCCCGTAGCGATTGTCCGCCGTACAATATCTTTTCGCCAGAAAATCAAATGCCGCCGCATAACAATTCACCGATTCCAGAGTAGTCATATTAGGCATTGTATAAACCCCTCTTTCATAATCCGGATGTTGCAACAATGCCCCCAAGTCAGGGTCTACACATTTAGCTGCCGGTTCGACAAGAATGATGGCAGCAACAGCAATATTCCGTTTGGCTGCTTCTAAAAGAGGAACGTCAAGCACAGTCTTGAGGTAACCTTCATCCATATAATAGGTTCTTCCCCCATAAGTATGCGCAATATCTCCCGCTCTTGGCGTCAGATGCATAAACTGAGTGATACAAACATTAATCGTAGCACTGCTTATCCCCAACGAAGTAAAATCCGATATATATTGGTTAGGAATAATTCCACCCAACCCTTTCTTTGAAGTCAGTTTGATAGCCGGAAGATTCTGAAACGCATGAATTTCATCCGCTTGATGCGCATGAGAAACCAGTTGGTCTCTTTCTACTCCCTCTTTATAAATAGCCCACTTTGACAAAAGACGGTCATATAACGCTCCATCCCTTTCTACATAGCGCTCTAACTTAATTTCAAAAGATGAATCTTCTAACTTCAACTTATAAGGAGCCTTCTTCACATCTATGATATCCAAATAAGGAGGAATCTCACCTAAAAAGAAGTTGCCTTCACCGGTATATTCACCAGTAACGCAAACGGAAGATTCCATTACTGAGACCTGAGAAATTTTACACGAATAGCTTTTTCCCAAATAAGCATTCAGATCTTGTTCGTGTTGAATATCTTCTTCGTCAAAAGGAGATTCAGGTATCTCCTCTTTCTCTTCCTCGTGACAGGAAGAAACAATGAAAGGACAACAGGACAGAAACAAAAGAATAATAAACGACTCAATATAAGCCTTTCTCATTTTAAAAAAATGACTTTTCAATAGCTCCATAAGTAAACTGTAAAAGGGTTTAGGTTCAATTATACAAATATAGAGCTATTAATATGAACACATGCAAAATCCTACTTCTTTTTACAATTTTTATACACAGCAAAAAATATTACTACCGAAAAACATCTTAACTGACAATCATCTATTATCACAAATGAATACTAATCAATCAGCAAAGCTTTCATCGGCTTTTTGTCTCCCATATAATAGACGGAAATACAAAAAGCTTCCCAATCCGCATACCCTCCGAATCGCCAGACATAAGAATCGACCCAACAGGGAAACTCTTCGTATCTGAAAGAAACAACACCGTCTTCTGAGTGGAGATAAGTGGTCACTATATCCTGAAATTGCGCATGAGAACGTTTTGCGCATGGAATGACAAATGCCATATGCAAAACGATCGCACTTGCTGCCACAATTGATACACTTCTACACCAAACCGCATTAAATGAAGTCTGTTCACTGATCAGCTTGATTAAAATCACAACAGAAAACAACTCTATTCCAAACAATTGCCGGACATTTCGAAATCCTATAACCAAGCTAAAAACAAGTTCAATTAAGATTACATAAAAATAAAGTTGATTATCATAGAAAAACTTTCTCAGGGTATGATTATTGTTGTTTCTCTTTTCACGAAAAAAAGTATATACCAGCAAAAACAGAAGAACATAAAATGCCCGAAGCTCACCGATTATCAATAAGAAGGTTTCCCAGATGGAAGGATGATCAAACGACGCGCGCCCGCGGGCAGCAGGCGATAAACACAACAACAAGGTCCCAAGCCAAAAGCCGGCAACCAAAGCTATTTCAGGTGATTTAGGCTTCCTCTTATTATATTGTACACAATAAATAATAAACAAAGCCCCGGAAATGCCTATAACCAAAGATTCATGTGTCCAACCAGAAATGACGCCCAGCAAAAAAAGAAGAAAAGCAACTCCCCAATTCACCCTTTCCATTTGCCGCACTTTAGTATAAACAAGCAGAAAAGCCAAACAAAGAACGGCGCTCCAAGTATAATTGAGAGCACCACTCATCAGTAAAAAGAGATCAACCGGGCAAGGCAATAAGAACCATATAAAGAAAACTGCAGCAACCCAGTAACCGAATTTTGTCAGATTTCTTTTTCCGGAAATCCATATAACCAACATATTAAGTAACAGAAAAGCGAATACATTGATTAAATTAAAACAATTCTCCCCCCAAAGTCCGGCAAACGACTGCTCCAGAATATGAGGAATGGTACGGCCATTCACATAAAAATAATGATTATATTGCGAAAAAATAACATCGGTAAATGATGATATCTTCTGCTCAAATCCTATCGATGTGCCTTCAAAGAAAGACTTAGCTGCCACAGGAGTCAAATAGAATGAATAAAGATAATCATCTCCACATATCGGAGTGTACATATTCATCAGGTAAAATAAACTTCCTATTATCAACAGAAATGCGCCAATACCAATCCGAACCGTTTTTTTACTCATAATCTTAGCTATTGTTTCACACCATTATATTCTCTTGCAATGTAGGTAGGACGATTCTTTGTTTCATTGAAAATACGTCCTATATACTCCCCTATGACTCCCAAGGACAGCAACTGTATCCCACCTAGAAAAAGAATCACAACCATCAGAGTAGGGAAACCCTGTACAACTTCGCCCCATATCAATGTTTTAAACATGATAAAGCACATGTATATGAAAGCAACCAGGGAAACTATAATTCCAGCAAAAGTAGAAATGCGTAAAGGAGCTACAGTAAAGGAAGTCACCCCTTCCACAGCCAAGCTCAGAAGGCTGAAAAAGTTAAACGAAGATGTACCGGCAACACGATCTTCCTGCTCGAATTTGATCTCTTTCTTACGAAATCCAATCCAGCAATACATACCTTTAGTATATCTTTGGCTCTCACGCATCTGTTTCAAAGCGTTTACACAACAACGATCTAACAGTCTGAAATCACCGACATTCGGGAGAATCTCCACACGGGTCGTTTTCTGCAATAACTTATAGAATAACAAGGACAGATATTTACGCATCAAACTCTCCTTGCCTCTGGTTATTCGCTTTGCGTATACATCATCATACCCTTCTTCCCAATATTTCAACATTTCAGGGATTAAGTGAGGAGGATGTTGCAAGTCAGCATCCATAATCACCAGACAATCGCCTGTAGCATAATCGAAACCAGCTAACATTGCTACTTCTTTTCCAAAATTGCGCGACAGGTCGACAAAATTAATTCTCTCATCTTGTGATCTCAAAAATTTAATAACTTCCAATGTTTTATCATGGCTGCCATCATTAACAAACAAAATCTCCCACTCATATTCTGCATAAGAATCCATCATTTCTTTTAGCTTCGAATAGAGCTCTGGAAGAGAGAGTTCCTCGTTGTATGCAGGTATTAAAACACTAACTTTACTCATATTTTTTTAGATTTTAGAACAAAACGAACAAGAAGAAAATTAACCGGCACTACTAATGCAAACACAGGAAGAGGTGCCCATCTCTCGGGAACTCCGATCCATATAAATAGCGACAACAGCCCGATATGCAACAAATAATTGATAAAATGACTGATGCCAAATCCTATTCCTTTCCTAACAGTAGGCTTAGTATTAAAGGTGAATATATTAGACAAGTAAAAATTCAGAATAAAGCTAATAACATAACCAATAGTATATGCAATAGCTGGTAACATCAGTACACATAAAAAGAAATAAATACCATAATGAGTAGCAGTTGCCAGAATACCAACCAATATGAAACGAACAAACTCTCTACGCTTATTAAAAACAGACATCATCCAATACTCTTTTATTGATTTTGATCCAACTACCTACAGAAGACTTATAAAACGGTACAATATTATAAATAATATATAAGACCAGCAAAAAAGTATAACTAAATATACAAAAATAAATAATATCACTTCTCCATTAGATTAAATCATAGAATGATATCTAAGGTGCAATTTCTCTACTCATCTTCATGAGTTACCACCACACATCACTTTATACATTCAAGAAAAAAGCTCCCTTATTTTGATCACAACATCCATATTCTGCGAATCAAATTTTCGAGCAAACAAATGCTCTGTTTCTAATAAATATTGCAAATCCTCCATTTTCCAAACATAAGGATTCCCCCGTTCCCAATCAATTGCACGAAGTCCGGCATTCAACTGCTCACTACCTGGATAAATATGACTCCGCCTTTCTGAGTTCCACAATATAGATTGAAGAAATATTTCGTCACCACAGCAAACATTTTTAAAACGCCTTAAAATAAAAGACTTTTGGGCTAATATAATTGTTAGCAACTCATGCGTAATACTAACCCAATTGGAACCCTTTTTAAATTCAATTTCTTTAGGTCGATTATAATGGAAGAAATCCTGCAACTTTAAAAAGCTTATTCGAAGAGATTGTACTTGCTTTTTAAAAATACGAGGTGGAATTTTATAATAACGACAAAACAAATGATATTTAAAAACCTTTCTTTCGAGATCTTTTAAATTAGCCTCACCACAAGAGTAAGGCACAAACTCATACCCCTTATTTTTCTCAAAGAAATGATGGATATAGTCTTGTGACTTTATCGGCAAATCGACTCCTGACAACAAATGATAATAATCATAAGGACCTTTCATACTGGCTGTCTCAAGTAACAACAGTTCAGCCTTTACCACACTAATATCACCCCATCTTACGTCAAGACGTTGCTCAAGTACAAAAAGACGAGCTTTTGCAAGCCGAAATAAATCTTGCTCTAAAGGTCCGAGCACGACTTTCTTATCAATATGCAGATATATATCATTCCTCCCATCATCAAGCATAGAAAGTAGTATCTTCAATATTTGAAATTCATTATGGGCCAGAATTAAAAAAGCATGTCTCATTACCTTTGCATCATTAAATAAGTTCATTATCATGCAAAGATACAACAGATAGAATTCCAATACAACAATAGTTGGATAAATTCCAAACATATATTTTGATAAGTATTGGAATCTATCTATCTTTGTGAAATTTAAGTCTTAAATCATTAAATTGGAGCTGACACCCGATTCTTAATGGAGACAAAGACAATAACGTCATTAACCTAAACAACTATTATATAGACCAATAATATCCATAATTACAATGATAGATAAACCTATATATGTGACTTCCCCCCTACTGCCTTCTTTGGAAGATTTTACTTTCTTATTAAAAGAAATATGGGAAAGCAAAATGCTGACAAATAATGGCAACTTCCACCAAAAGCTAGAAGAGGAATTAGCTAAGTATCTTAAAGTTCCCTATCTCAGTTTGTTTACGAACGGAACTCTACCTTTAATAACCGCTTTACAAGCAATGAGAATTACCGGTGAAGTGATAACTACTCCCTTTAGCTTTGTAGCAACAACACATTCTCTTTGGTGGAATGGAATCAAACCTGTTTTTGTAGACATTGAGCCAGAAACCTGTAATCTGGATCCTAGTAAAATAGAAGCGGCCATTACCCCCAGGACTACAGCTATCATGCCTGTACACGTTTACGGGAAGCCTTGTAAAACGAAAGAGATTCAAGAAATTGCCAATAAATATGGATTAAAAGTCATATATGATGCCGCTCATGCTTTTGGAGTAGAAATAAACGGGGAAAGCATTTTAAACTTTGGAGATATGGCTACTCTGAGTTTTCATGCAACGAAAGTTTACAATACTTTGGAAGGTGGAGCATTAGTCGTTCATGACGAGCAGACTAAAAAGCGCATCGACTATCTAAAGAACTTTGGTTTTGCCAGTGAAACTGAAGTTGTAGCCCCCGGTATTAATAGTAAAGTAGATGAGGTACGCGCTGCATACGGATTACTTAACCTTAAGCAAGTAGATCATGCAATCAATTCCCGTCGCAAAGTAGCCATAAGATATAGAGATGAACTTCAAGGTGTTAAAGGGATAACCTTTTTCAATGATATACCAGGAGTACGCCACAATTATTCTTATTTCCCAATTTTCATAAATGCTGAAGAATATGGAATGACGCGTGATGAACTTTATTTTAAGATGAAGGAACATAATGTATTCGGACGCCGTTATTTCTATCCACTAATCAGTACATTCTCAACATATCGCGGATTAGATTCTGCTAACCCTGACAATCTGCCAATAGCAACCCAAATGTCCAATAACGTCATCTGCTTGCCAATGCACCATGCTTTAAGTGAAAATGAAGTCGAGTATATCCTCCAAATTATAAAGAAATAGTATGATACAATTATCAGAAATAACAAACTCTATATCCCCTTCCTTAACAAGGCGTCTATTTAACTTGGCCCAAAAATATGACAATGTTATAGACTTCACATTGGGAGATCCGGATATACATCCACACGATAAAATAAAAGAAGCTGGCTGTAAAGCGATACTGGAAGGTCGTACAAGATACTCCCCTAATGCCGGATTATTAGAATTAAGAGAAATAATATCTTCCAGATACAAGTTACAATATAATATAGAATACAACCCGACAAATGAGATTATGGTTACAGTTGGGGGAATGGAAGGATTATATTTAACCCTGCTAGCCATTCTAAACAGAGGGGATGAAGTCATTATACCAGCTCCATATTGGATAAACTATGTACAGATGGTATGTATGTGTAGTGGAGAGCCCATTATAACAGCTCCTGTCAGCACCAATGACTTATCGATATCTATAGAAAATATAAGGAAGGCAATCACTCCTAAAACAAAAGCTATTATTTTAAATACGCCCAGCAACCCTTCCGGGCGGATAATTTCTGATGACTCCATCCAACAAATAGCACAGATAGCTATTGAGAATGATTTGATAGTAATAACAGATGAGGTATACAAAACACTACTTTATGATAATGCTCATTTCAAAAGTATTGTTACATACGACAAAATGAAGGAACGCACTGTTGTTATCAATAGTTTATCAAAAGAATTCTGTATGACCGGATGGCGTTTGGGTTATGTAGCTGCACCTTCAGAGTTAATATCAGTGATGACAATGTTTCAAGAGAACATAGCTGCTTGTGCTCCATTGCCGTCTCAGTATGCAGCAATAGAAGCACTAAGAAATTCGGAGAAATATTCGGCTGGTATGATTGAGGAATTCACTCTCCGCCGAAATGTTTTATTGGAAGAAGTTGCCAAAATCAAAACAATAACAGTCGATGCGCCACAAGGAACCTTTTATGCAATGTTAAATATAAAATCTACCGGATTAAAATCTGAGGAGTTCGCATATGCCCTTTTAGAAAAAGAACAAGTGGCAGTGGTTCCTGGAATAACTTACGGTGATTGTTGCGAGGATTTTATCCGGATTGCTTTTACATTAGATATATATAAAATTAAAGAAGGAATTCAAAGACTTAAGCGATTTGTCGAAAGTTTATAAGATGAAAAAAGTTTTAATGCTAGGAGGCTCTTTATATCAGGTCTATGCGATTAAAGAAGCTGTAAAAATGGGATATTATGTAATCACCTGCGATTACTTGCCGAATAACCCAGGACATCAGTATGCCCACGAATATTATAATGTCAGCACAACAGATAAGGAAGCTGTTTACGAGTTAGCCAAAAGACTTCAAGTAGATGGCGTCGTTGCATATGCTTCAGATCCTGCAGCTCCTACAGCTGCTTATGTTTGTGAGAAACTAGGATTGCCCACCAGCCCCTATACTTCTGTAGAAATTCTTTCTCAGAAAGACTTATTCAGACGATATCTGGCTGAACATAATTTCAATGTTCCCAAATACGTCGGATGTTCTTCATACACGGAGGCTTTGGAACAAATCAAGAATTTAACCCTTCCTGTTATGATAAAGCCTGTCGATTCATCAGGAAGTAAAGGCATCAATAAACTGACTAACGTAGATCAACTAAAAGACTTTATAGAAGATGCCCTCTCATATTCCCGTGAAAAACGCATTATTATTGAGGAATTCATAGAGAAGGACGGATATCAGATATCAGGAGATGCCTTTTCCGTAGACGGAATTTTAAAATTCCACTGTTTTGGAAACGAATACTACAGTTCTTCAGTTGTCAAAGATTTCGCCCCACTTGGTGAATGCTGGCCTTTCCAAATGAAACCTGAAATTATAACAGAACTGGAAAAGGACATACAGCGTCTGATTTCTGAACTAAAAATGGGGACAACCGCATATAATGTCGAGGCTATTCTTGGTAAAAACGGGAAATTGTATATACTGGAGTTAGGTGCCAGAAGCGGTGGCAGTTTAATACCTCAGATTACAGAACTGGCAACAGGAGTCAACATGGTTAAATATGTGATAAAAGCAGCTTTGGGAGAAGATTGCTCCGAAATAGAGATGTCACCTGCAAGGGGATATTGGTCTAATTATATGTTACATAGCAAACAGACCGGACGGTTTAAAGAAATATCATTTGATGAAAACTTTGCAAAAAACAATCTGGTAGATTGTGTAACAGAACTGAAAAGTGGAGATAATGTTCATGCTTTCCGTGATGCTGGCGATGCATTGGGGACACTTATCCTCAAATATTCTTCGAAAGAAGAAATGTTTAATGTTATAGAAAACATGGACCAGTTTGTACATATTATTATTGATTAAAATATGAGCATAACAATCCATACAGAACCTCTAGCATATACCGAATTCAGGGATTTTATCATATCCTCTGCAAACTGGTTTGTTCCTTCTCTGTTACAGATGCCCAACCTGGATGAATGGATATTAAAAATGTACCATAACGGCTCTATGTACTATACTATTTCCGGATCTAACATTATATCTTTAATTGTTGGCTATTACAATAGAGAAGAGAGATTTTTATATATACCCTATGTCTGTGTACACCCCGACTATCAAGGTCATGGGATTTCTCAAAAAATAATTAATTATATCATAGAACATCTTTCTACCGACATTCAGGAGATATTGCTGGAAGTTAGAAAAGACAACAACAATGCACTTCAGGCATATCATAAAATGGGGTTTTATGAAACTGAAGATAGGGATGAAAAGTATTTAATGAAGAAAGAAATACACAAAAGTTAATATTGAATGAAAGATATAGCAAATACTCCATTAGTAAGTATAATTTGTAGTACATATAATCATGGATTATATATATCCCAGTGTTTAGATGGTTTTCTAATGCAAAAGACAAATTTTCCATTTGAAATTCTAATCCATGATGATGCATCCACAGATAATACTCCTGATATTATTCGCGAGTACGAGCATAATCACCCTCAAGTCATAAGACCCATATATCAGAAGGAAAACAAATATTCAAAGAAAGAAGATATCTTTGCCAAATACCAATGCTCACGGGTCAGAGGAAAGTATATTGCAATATGCGAAGGAGACGATTATTGGATTGACCCATTAAAACTTCAGAAACAAATCGATTTTCTAGAAAAAAATCCTGACTACGGCATGATATATACTACCAGCAAGGTATATAACCAAAAGGAAGGCAAAATAGAAGAAGATATTATTGGACGGGAATATAAGGGTTATATAGAGTTATTATCCGGAAATTGTATTCCAACTCTTACTACTTGTATACGCAGTTCCTTAGTAATGGAGTACTTGAAAGAAGTGGAACCCAAGAGCAAAAACTGGCTAATGGGAGACTATCCTATGTGGCTATGGATATCATATTATTACAAAATAAAGTATCTTCCGGAAAGCACTACCGTATACCGTGTCTTAGAAGAGTCAGCAAGTCATTCTAATGATATACAGAAATATGAAAGGTTCATATTATCGACCATTGATATAACCGCATTTTATATCCATAAATTTAATACTCCATTAACAGAGCCATACTTACGATCCCTCAGTTGCTTTTATTATGATCTATACGATAAATTTATGTATCTGGGCATGTATAAAAAGGCCAGACACTATTCAAAACTCATTAATCCTAGCTATGTATCCGCACGTATGCGAAGAAGAGTCCGCCGATTCCATCTCAGATTCATTCAATTAAGACTAGAAAAATGGCTCAATATAAAAGGAAACAAAAGGAAGTAAAAAGGAGAAAAATATTTAGTGGGATATTAAGTAAATATCCCTTTTTTCTATTCACGAATCTCCACCTTTTTTAAGTAGGAAATGAGTCAAGTAGTACAAATGCCAATGATAAGCTATTTTTCTTGCCCTCCTACGATACTTCAATTCATATGTACCTTCAGGCAATGCAGCTATCTCTTTCATTTTCTGCCTCATATCCTTGACAGGTTCTTTGAATTCTCTCAAATTCACCTTCAAAAGTATCTCCTTAAATATTGTAAGACAAGTCCCTATCAACCTAGTCCTAATTTTAAAAAGATCTTCTTCTTCAAATAGAGAATATTTCTCCATGAACCTCATACGGGCATATTCTGCTAAAAAATAATGATAAAGATTCATAGGAGACATCGTGTGACATATACTTGTTTGTCGTTCTACATAATGATAAAAAGGACTATCTACCCATACAACTTTCTTGCATAGAGCAACCCATTCATACATTACAAGCCTGTCCTCATAATTTTTCCCCTCTGGGAATTGTAATGATGTCAAAAAGTCACTCTTATAAAGCTTTGTACAAGCAGAACAACTAACTTTTTCCATCATCATATCTTGTAATACATTCTTTGGATCTCGAATAACAATATCTCCAGAATTCCGGTAAGGAGACTCGTTTGGTTTAAATTCATATTCAAGAAGAAAATTACAATATGCTATTTCCGCATCACTTTGTACCATTGCATCCAACATTTTCTCAAACATTGCAGGTTCAACATAGTCGTCACTGTCAACAAAACCAATGTAAGGAGCAGAAGCTATACGCATGCCAGCATTACGGGCAATAGAGAGCCCAGCTATAGAAAGATGAAGCACTTTAATACGTTTGTCAATTTTCGCATATTCATCACATATCTCAGAGGAACCATCAACAGATAAATTATCAACCAAAATTATTTCAATCTGCTGTAATGTCTGACTACGTAATGATTCAATACATTTATGCAAATAATCAGCGGTATTATGAACAGGCACTATTATACTAACCAAACACTTATTCTCCACTATTTGTCTTTTTAAGTTTAAAATGTATCCAATAATAAATAGGCCAAAAATAAACAATCTTTCTCAGCCGTTTATAACATTTAATATCAAGTTCCTTTTTAGGCAGAGGAATTAATTTCTTCAAATTATTCTTCATATCAACAACATAGGCACGACTTTCGCTAAAAGGAAAAGAACGCATCTCTTTAAAAGTCCTTAAGCAGCTCTTAACAAGGGATGTTTTCATATTATATTGTTCTTCCGTATCGAACAATAGATTATTATTAATAAACTCCAAGCGGCAAAATTGTGCTAAAAAGAAATGATACCGTTGTAATGGTGAAATAACATGGCAAATACTAGAGTCTCTTTTTACATAATGATAAAATGCCTTATCAATCCACACTACTTTTTCAGATTCTAATATCCACTGATGCAAAATAAGACGATCTTCATACATGTTATGTGTAGGAAATTTTAACGAAGAAAAAAGTGTCTTCTTAAAGAGTTTCGTACAACAAGAACTATTCAATCGATCACACATCATATCATACACCACCTCCTTCGAAGATCTTTCACAAATCATGCCACTATTAGGTTCAAAAGAGTCTATATGCCCGTCATCATGTTCAATCTGAAAATTGGAATATACCAAATCAACACCATATGAACTAATTGCAGCAAGCAATTCCTCATACATATTGGCGTCAATATAATCATCACTGTCTATAAACCCTATATATGGAGCAGAAGCCACATCAATGCCGGCATTACGAGCTACAGATGCATTAGCTACCGAAAGATGGATTACTTTTACCCGAGTATCCATACTTGCATATTCATCACATACCTCAGAAGATCCATCAGTTGATAAATTATCTACTAGAATTATCTCTATATTTTCTAAAGATTGATTTCGTATAGATTCAATACATTTTCGCAAATAATTAACTGTATTATGTACAGGTACAATCACACTTATCAAATAATTATTCTCCATGCATGCTCTCCATTAATAAACTTACGCACAAAGATAGAGAATATAGTATTATCAGTAAAATAAAAACCAGATTTTAAGTTCCCAGGTTATCATTAATAATCGTATCTTTGCCGGAAAGCTTATTATATTAATATGAGTAAGGAAAATATAGCATTTGTTGTTGTACGTTACGGATTAAATATCAATGGAGGAGCAGAGTATCATTGTAGAATGCTAGCCGAAAGGCTTACCAATGATTATAACGTTGAGGTTCTAACTACTTGTGTAGATAATTATAGAACTGGAGAGAATATTGAGTTTAAGGAAAAAGAGATTATCAATAAAGTCACTGTTCGCCGTTTTAAAACTAATCCCACTCATCCTGAACTTGAAAACTTTTATAAAAAGAAAGCCAAACCGGCTTATAAATTAAGACGTTTTTTATACAAATGTCACTTTCTAGCTATGGCTTCTTACTTTTTCCCTGTTTGGCATTTCAAAGAAAAAGAAGAACTAGAAGCACTCAGCAGCCAAGTTTTCCATTCTCCGGCTCTCTCCAATTTCATAAAAGAAAATAAAGATAATTACAAAGCAATCATCCCTATTACAATAGATTATTCCCATGTATATTACACAACTTTATATGCACCAGAAAAGACTATTGTAATCCCTACAATGCATTATCACAAAACTGCATTTCGCTCAACCTTGACACAAGTCTTTACAAAGGCAGCCTACATCGCTTTCAACACAACAGCAGAACAAAAACTAGCAAGAAAAATATTTGGCATGCACATGGCACCCCACAGTATTGTAAGCGTAGGGATAGAGCTAAGTGCTCCAGCAGAGTGGACAGTGACCCAAGAAAAGTACAATCTTCCGGATGAATATATGCTCTATGTAGGGAGAGTAGACCAAGGCAAACTTAACAATGTGTATACTTATTTCCTCAACTACAAAAAGGCATATCCTAATTCTGACTTAAAGTTTGTTCTTGTAGGCAAACAATATAGTGATCCTTTCAATCATCCGGATATCATATATACTAATTTTGTTGAAGAACAAGAAAAGACATCAATCATTCAACACGCAAAGATTGTAATCAACCCATCACTGTATGAAAGCCTATCGCTCATATTACTGGAAGCAATGGCTTTAAAAAAAGCGATGTTGGTCAATGGCAATTGCAATGTATTGAAAGAACATTGCAATAAAAGTAATAATGCTGCTCTATACTACACTAATGAAAAAAGTTTTATTGATAAACTTCATACGCTAGACTCTTCTACCAATCTTAGATTAGAGATGGGAGAAAAAGGATACTCTTATGTTAACAGTAATTACGACTGGAACATAATAATGAATAAACTAAAGCAAGTTATCGAAAATATATAAAGATTTAGATGCTCTTGATAGCTTGCTTTAAGCGCCCCATAATCAAAGTCCAATCATAATTCGATTTCACATAAGATGCACCTTTTTCTCCCATCTCCTCTCTCAAATCTTCCGATTGTTCAATCCGTCGAAGCGCTTGATTAAACCCACGCTTATTCATATAATAGAAAGAAGCAAAATCACTTTTTAAACAATGTTCTTTCAATACCTTACAATGTCCGTTTACAAGCATTGGTTTCTTTTGGCTCATAGCCTCTAAAAGTATTAAAGAAAGGCTTTCATAACGAGAAGGATTCACTACAATTTCGGCATGCTGTAGAATTGACATTTTCTCTTCATCACTGACAAAACCTGTATATATAATATCAGGATGCTCAAATCGCTCCATAGCCAGTCCTCCCACCAATACTAATCTTAATGTTGAATCTGAATATTTCTTCTTATAATTCACAAAATAGGTAAGTAAACGATGAATCTTTTTAGGAGTAATACGGCCAATATATAACAAATATCTCTCTGGTAATTGAAATTTTTCTTTTGTCAGCGCCCAATCTGCGGATAAAGACTCCTCTATTCCTACACTCAATATTCCATGAGCTCCCAGAGCCTTGCCCAAGATATTTTCAGCAAGTCTCTGTTCCTCTCCAGTATTAAAACCAACATAAGCTATCTTTGAAAAAGCAGAGGTTAATACTGAACGGAAAGAAATGCCCATATTATGCATTGTAGGAATAGCTATCGTTTTTCTACCTGCATACAATGCAGTATAATAAAAAGTGACATAATCAGAAGACATCGCTATAAATGCTTTATATTCATCTACATGTTCACGAATATACTCGTTCAATGCGGATGAATAGAACTTATCGCTATTCATTGCCTGTACTTCCAGATCATTTTTATAAGACCACACAGGAAACAAATAAGACAAATATTTCAAGATTCCTAATTTAAAAAGGAACTGACGTAACTTTCTTGCAGGTTTAGCCTTTTTTGCGAAACAACGCTCTTTTTCGTGCTGGATTGGATTTGTTCTAAAGCGACGGACCAACACTTTATTCCATTCTTCCGTACCTTCCGGATATGTATTCTCGCCTGTTGCAACATCTCTGACACAGGTAGTAAGCACTTCCACGTCATAATCTTCCACCAGTCGCTCAGCCAACATCTGACAATGATATTCTGCGCCACCATTTATATTTTTGCCATACCTGACAACAACAAAAGCAACCTTTTCTTTCTGCATAGCTTTTCTAATATTATATTCCATCTACGAGAGCGCTTGAACCGCACTTCTCATTCGTCCTATAATTATCTTCCAATCATAATTTTCCTGAACATAACGACGCCCTTTCTCTCCCATCTGTTGACGCAATACTTCAGACTCCTCCAGACATCGTAGCTTTCGCACAAAATCCCGCCGATTCATATAGTATAAAGCCGCATAATCACTCTTCACACAATGTTCTTTCAGAACATTACACTGCCCATTGACTAACATCGCCTTACCCTCACTCATTGTTTCAAGTAAAATGAGCGACAAGCTTTCATACTTCGAAGGATTCACAATTACTTTAGCATTCAACTGGATAGCAACTTTCTCCGCATCACCAACAAAACCTGTATAAATTATATCCGGATGTTCAACTGTCTTGCCAAAGATACCTCCAACCAAAACCAGCTTCAACCGGGAAGCTATATATTTCTTCTTGTAGCCTAAAAAGTAATCAACAATATTATTCAACTTTATAGCATCGATTCTCCCAACATACAGTAGATAGTCCTCCGGCAAATTATATTTTACCTTTGTTTGCTTCCAATCAGCAGCCTTCGTCTTCTCTATACCTACACTAATAATACCATTAGCAGCTAAAGGTTTTCCAACGATATTCTCGACTAACTTCTGTTCTGCTTCTATATTAAACCCAATATATGCAACCTTAGAAAAAACAGATGTAATAATAGAACGAAAAGAAGAACCGTTATTATGCATGGTAGGAATAAGGATCGTTTTCTCCGGTGCATACATCGCAGTATAATAGGTGTGAGGAAAAAAAGAAAGTGGAATGAATGCTTTATAAAAAGCTTTGTTTTCTCTTATAAAGGTATACATCGAGGATGAATAAAAGACCTGACTATTCAAAGCTTTTATTTCTTCTTCCTCTTTATAATGCCAAATTGGCTTCACATAGGACAATGGTTTCAAAAGACGACATCTATACAGAAAGTGTCTCCACTTCTTTGCCGGAGCCGCTTGTCGCACATAGCTCTTATGTAAGTCCGGCTCAACAGGGTCCGAATAGAATCGACGTACCAAAACACCATTCAAAGTTTCTTTTCCTTCAGGGTATTCATTTTCACCGGTAACATAATTCTTGACGCACGTAGTTAATACTTCAACATCATAATCATTCACAAGCCTTTCTGCCAGCATACGACAATGATATTCAGCACCCCCGTTTATATCTTTTCCATAACGAACTACTACAAAAGCTATCTTTTCCTTAGTCATTCTAGTCAATCAACAATTTGTGCTTTCTCTTGAATATAGCACGATAACCACGATATAGCATTCTATAGAAACCGAAGTGTTTACACATAAAATATCGTTTGATTGACATACTCGGGCCTAATTGCCAAGGAGTAATATGACGATATTCGCGCATTTTCAGCATTGTTTCATCTATTATATCTTCAAAAGCTGGTGATGGAGGACACAATAAAGTGTGGTTAACCAAATGAATACCTCTCTTAAGTACACCAACAGAAGATTCGTCTCCAAGCTCTGCATTCTGAATAAACTTATCCTGCTCATAAAGACTCAGGAAATAATGATATTCCTTTACCGGGTCATAACCTCCACGAGTAATACTCTCATTCTTATGAATCATATAATGGTATTTAGAGACACAACTCAATACCACTTTCTGAGAGCTATAGAATACTTTATATAATACCGCCACGTCTTCATAAACTCGTCCGACAGGGAATGAAAGGCGGTCAAACAATTTACGTTTAAAAAGTTTCGCCCATAAATAGTTCTTTACCAAGTCATTCTTCACCAAAGCACGTATAATTTCCTTCTTGGAAAAGATATGCAACTTACCGGTATTGTTGATTATCTTGGAGGGCCTTCCTTCTTGCTCAAGGAGATAAGTACAAGCAGAGACATCCGCATCATGCTCTACCATCAATGTGTAAAGATACTGATACATATCATGATCAATCCAGTCATCACTGTCTACAAAGCCCAAGAGTTCTCCCGTAGCTGCAGCCAAACCGGCATTACGGGCAGCACTCACCCCACTATGAGGTAAATGAATAGTCTTAATGCGCTGATCCATACGCGCAAACTCATCACAAATACTGGAGGAGCCGTCGTCAGAACCATCATCAACTAAGATAATCTCAAGGTTCTTATAGGTCTGCTCCAGTATAGATTGCAGACAAGTCTTCAAATAGTCCTTTACATTATAAACAGGCACTATAAGACTAATCAATGGTCCAGAGATATTAGCATTCATATTATTCTACTTGTCAACTTTTTATTTTTACTGCAGCCCCTTCTATATAGAATGCTATATAACAAGGAATACTGCAAAACCACCCTCAAATTTAAATAAATTTCACACTCTTCTGTGATTCGATAATACAATCTAAACACTCTCAAATCAAACAATTACCTCTTATTTGCCATTTATACAGTATAATTCGTCTAGTTTCCAAAGTTCATTCAAAGATTTCCACTGTTTATCATTCAGGTTAATTTTCCCGTTATTTTTCTTTTGTAAGCTATTATTCTGTGTTTGCGGCAATTCTATCGGTCGGGGATAAAATTCTCCGCCTCCCGTCACATTGATCCGCCTCTTTAATTCATTCGCTTTCAACCACAAATCATCCGCAGACGGGCAATGTTCACTGATTATTTTCCAGTCGAACAGCTCCTCTCCATACCAACGGGAAGGATAATAAATTCCTCCGCATCCAATGGCTACATTCTGCAAAGAGCTATTCACCGGCATCATAAACACCTTCGGCCATTTTCTATACACCGAAAAAGTATTCCCATCCATACGAATTTTCCGGATAACATTTCCGCAAACCGTGCCCGGATACTGATATGACAAAGAAAGCAAACGCTCAATCGTATTCCGGGGGTAAATCAGATCATCATCTACTGTAATCACTTTATGATCCGGGTATTCCCGAAAAACATAATAATACTTTTTATGAGAACGGAAATTCTCAGGTACAAATTTAAATTTCACTCCATTAGCTGTCAGTTTTCTGAGTTCTTCCGGCAGATCGTTCAACCGTCCGGGAAACTCCTGTTCTGACAACCACACAATTATATCTGCGGGAACATATGTCTGCCACAGAATTGACTTCAACACCAAGTGAAGTTGAGAAATACGAGGAGGAAATGTCGTCAATGAAACTATGACTTCCGAGTTATTCAATAATGCCGGAGCATCAAAACCCTGTTGGTAGGCACGAACGACCTTATCGTGGTATTTTGCTCTTCTCCATCTGCAAGGCAAGGAATATATATGCCGATAAAAACCTCCTTTTTCTTTATAGGAGACCAGTTTCTCCTCTTCCCGTGTATAGCGGTCGTAATAACTGTTCGCCTCAACTGTTTTACCTCGTAACTCACCCTTCACAATACCCAAAGAGGCCCATTTCACTCTTGCACTACGGGTATGCTTCCTTATATCACGGTTCTTCTGGATGGATTCTTTCGTTTTATACCCCCTTGCGTGGTCCAGATGAAGACATACGGTAGAATAACGTATCTGCATACCATGAATCCCATAATTCTCCAGACGCTCTCCAAATTCACGATCTTGTCCACCGTATTGCATGCGCTCGTCAAAACCATTCACTGCCAGAATATCGTTTAGCCAACCGGAAGCATTATGTCCGTTCCAGCTTGCTTTGGTAGGTGTAAATGTGTTTAACAGCCATCTTTTAAATCCTGTAGCAGTCAGTTTATTATTTTTAAAAGAAGCAGGCATTCCTTTTCCTCTCATCCATTGCAGGTCAAAACATCTGCCGGATAATATATCATCTTTCGTAAGATCTTTCGACAAATCCATACTCAACTTATGATATCCGCCGGACAGGAAACGTCCTTTGCGGCGAAGACGCAGATGAGTTGATACGAAATCTTTACGCGGAATACAATCACCATCACTAAAAAGCAGATAATCTGTTTGTGCAGCCTGTATCCCCTTATTCAGGATATCACATTTACGGAATCCCTTATCTTCGTGCCATACATGTTTCACCCGAAAAGTCAATTGCGGAGTTACCCTCTGCAACATATCATAGGTTTCTTTTCGCGAACCATCATCGGCCACAATCAATTCAAAGCTTTTAGTATCCTGGGCTTCATATCCCCACAACACCTTCTCCAGCCATGCAGGCTGATTACAAGTTGACAACACGACTGACATCTGCAAAGGAGCAGCTTTCCGGCTAAAACGGATAATAGAATAATTGCACTCCATCTCTCCCTCAGCCCAATAAAGTTCTCTCGAGATTTCCTTCCAAAGGGTCAAATCCATACGAACAGCGTTATGAACGTTTTCCTCCTTATGCAAACGGACCAGGCATAATTCATAATCCTCATCCGGCATTTCTTCCAGATCTGCATGATGAGCCAGCAAGTAGTCCTGTACTTTGCTATCCGGGCAAATAACATTATTTTCAAAAACAACTATCATTAATTATCCTCCTTTAGCCATTAAATATCCAACTGAAACCAAACCTGATGTCTGCGTCGGTATCTGTTCCAGAATTTCTTTCTGTAATGCAGAATCAAACGCACACATTCTTCCTCATCCATCTTTCTCGAACGGGCATATTCTTTTCCCAACAGGATAAAGAAGGGCGTCTGCCCCCATAAACGGGCAAAATTCGCACAACCTTTCTTAATATCCACTTCACCAAAATGCATTCTGTTAATATCCACCAGTGAGAAATGATATTCTTCTCCTATCTTATCATACAGGATATTTCCCGGTGAATAGTCCAAATGTAAAATTCCGGCTTCATGCAAGCGCGCTGTGAATTCCGCAAAAGCGGTCACTACATCTGCACAGCTTTCTATGTCTGCATTGCCAAACTGGCAAAAGTTATATCGATAGGGAGATTGTATGCTCATAAAATATGAATGACCAATCAATCCCATCTTTGTTTCTTCTATATATGCAATAGGACAAGGGGTTTCAAATCCTTTCTCCAGCAGTTTCTCGGGATAAACAAAAGCACGCTTCCCTTTTGACGGACGAAAAAAAGCATAAGCAATCCTATTTATCAGCGGAGGTATGGCATACCGTTTCACGTTAATATCCAATCCATCCACCGTGATCATCTTTATCAAATTCCGCCCGGAATGAATTACCGTTCCTAATGTCTCAAAGTCCTCAGGAATACGTTCTACATATTCTCTCAGATATTCGTATTTGGGGTTAATCATTATCTTCATCTTACGAAAAAACAAGAATGGTCATACTTCTCTTCATCTCTCAACTCTTTTGCCCGGTCATCTTAAAATATTTATCCAACACAAGCAGTGATATCAAATTTTCTCTTCTCTTATCTTTAAATTGCGACACATATTCATGAGCATGCCTGATGATCTCCAATGATTCGTCTACATGCTCTATATAGTAATTCAACCGTTCTTCCAAATCAGAGAAATCCGGCTTTATTTCAATATAATGATAATCGGGAATAAGCGTGCCTTCCATAAACCATGTCTCACAGGTAGGTCGAGGCATCACTGCTATTGAATTCGATGACATCACCCATTTCAGGTTGCTGGCCACATCGATTCCTTCAAGAGCCATTATGAATTTATAATCCAAATGCTCATTAATCGTTTTCTTCTCCGTGCGCCACTCTACCGGGTCGGTCGTATTTTTACTGACATCTCCCAAATCGCACATCGGATGATGAAAATACATCTCCATAAACATCTTCCTGGAAGGTTTTCCTTTTACCTTTCCGCGAAAGATTACCATATTTTTCTTCTCAGTAAAAGCCTTCTTATCGTCTACAAATATAAAATGACGAACCTTATCCAGTTTCATCACAATCGAATTCGCATTATCCTCTGTCAGAGGACGGCTTTTCACAATAGAGGGATAGTCGGGGACAAATGTCACATCACCAGGACAGAAGCCCCACTGAAACTGATCGGAAAACCAACGGGTATATTGATAAGTATCAAAGAAATACACTTTTTGCTTGCTCATCTTATGCTCTGAAAGACGCGGAGCAGAGGAAGGTAATGGCACCGTTCCGGAAAGTTTATTGTAATAGTCAACACGACGTTCGATATAGTCTTTGTCCTTCCGACGGGATAATGAAGACAACCTCCCTTGTAACCGTAACCGGAAAATACCTTTCGGAATGATAAGTCTGAGAGCATTTACCGAATAGTAAATGAACTTAGGATTTTTCCCGCTACGCAACTTATATAAAAGTTTATTCTTCATTCTTGTTTCATATATCAGGAGTATTTGTCTCCTAATTGATTATTCCTTCAATCTTCGCTATTACCTGTTCGGGTTTTATTTCTCTCAGGCAGGCATAATCGCCTCGCCAGCATGGTTTTTGCCCATACACAGAGCAAGGGCGGCACGACAGTTCGAGTTGTACTGTATTGACCGGCAATTGCTTCCATCCCATAAATCCGGCATAAGGATGAGTAGCTCCCCAAACAGAGATCACCGGAATATTGACCAGCGAAGCCAGATGCATATTTGCCGAATCCATCGAGAGCATCACATCCAGATGGCTCATAAGATTCAGCTCGGTACGCATATTCAGCTTACCAATCATGGAAACGACGGAAGGGTATTTCGCCACCCAACTATCGAATACTTCCTGTTCACTCTTACCACCTCCGAAAAGGAAAACCTTCACCTTCGGATCAGCGGCAAAATGGGCTACTATCTGCTCCTGCAACTCAATAGGATAAATCTTACCTACGTGCTTGGCAAAAGGAGCTATACCAATCCATTTCAAATTATCTTTTGTACCCGCAACAGGTTCTATCTCTGCAAAATTCCCTTTTCCGTCTCCATAAATTGAAGAAAAGTTCAGTAATACAGGAAAGCCCAGTTTCTCCAGCACATCGGCATAGCGGCGGAAAGAACTTTTCTGGTTCTCCAGAACTTTATGCCGACGGCGAACCAATTTTTCTTTTCCCGCTCTACCTTTGCATATAGATGCCACAGGTATATTAGCAAGCCGAAATCTCAGGCACAAGTATTTCGTACGAAGCACATGATGAAAGTCCGCCACATAGTCGAAACGCTTTGCCTTCAGTTCCGAATAAAGGGTATTCAACCCCCACAGTCCTTTATGTTTACCCGTCAGATCAGCACCGATAAAACTCACATTAGCAGGAAGTCCCTGAAAAAGCGGTTGCCACACAGCACGACTCAACACAGTAATTTCAAGTTGAGGATATTGCACTGCCAGCGAATGTACTACCGGTATCGTCATGGCTACATCGCCAAGAGCTGAAAAACGGATAATGAGAATACGCGCCATTCGTTATTTTTTTGCATAAAGCACCGGATTCAATGCCGGGTCATTATACATCTTCATCTGTTTGTATACTTTCATATATTTCTTCCCTGATTCGATATCAGACAGTAACTGATCGATAGCTGAAGAAAGGTCTTTCCGTTGTTCCAGCAGAATGCTCAGTTTCGTCTGGCATTGTGCACGATGTTCTTCCGTAGTGTCCGTACGTTCCACTTCCTGCTGCATGTGGTAAATTTTCAAAGCAAGAATAGAGAGACGGTCTACTGCCCAGGCGGGACTTTCTGTATTGATTGTAGCATCTGCCAAAGGCTTTACATCCTTATATTGATCAAGGAAATAGCTGTCGATCAACTCAACCAAATCCGTACGGTCCTGATTGGATTTATCGATTCTTCTCTTTAAAGCTACGGCTGCTACCGGATCTATCTGAGGATCACGGATAATATCTTCGAAATGCCATTGTACGGCATCAATCCAGTTTTTCAGATACAAGTAATACTCTATCGACTTCAACTCGTAAGGATTGTTCATCGGCGCATCTACGCTATCCGTCACATGGTAATCTGTTGTCGATTTCCAAAAAATATCATTGCAAAGGTTACTAAATGTCATAATCTTAACTAGCTAATAGATGTATAATAGGACAAAGCTATGTAATATTTTTCAGACAAGCAACCGTTTCTTACTTTTTTATTTCTTACCTTTGTCTGAGCTAAAATGGAATTGTATATGAAAATTATTATAGACGATAAGATACCTTATATAAAAGAGGCAGCAGAGAAAATTGCCGACGAGGTAATTTACGCACCGGGAAAGGATTTTACACGGGAACTGATACAGGATGCGGACGCACTCATCATCCGGACCCGCACTCACTGCAACCGGGAATTGCTGGAAGGCAGCAAAGTAAAATTCATCGCTACGGCAACCATCGGGTTCGACCATATCGACACCGAATATTGCAAGCAGGCGGGTATCGAGTGGGCGAATGCTCCGGGATGCAATTCCGCTTCGGTAGCTCAATATATACAGTCATCTCTTCTGGTCTGGAAATCTCTTCAAAATAAAAAATTAGACGAGCTGACTATCGGCATTATCGGTGTAGGTAATGTAGGAAGCAAGGTAGCCAAAGCAGCACAGGATTTCGGCATGCGTGTACTGCTGAATGATTTGCCCAGAGAAGAGAAAGAAGGGGGCACAACATTCACTCCACTAGAGAGAATAGCCAAAGAATGTGACATCATCACCTTTCACGTACCTTTATATAAAGAAGGGAAATATAAAACGTTCCATCTGGCAGACGAGAAATTCTTCCGGTCTCTCCAACGGAAACCTGTTATCATCAACACTTCAAGGGGAGAAGTGATCGAAACAAATGCCCTGCTGGAAGCCATTGACAACGGTACAATCTCAGACGCAGTGATCGATGTATGGGAACACGAACCGGAAATCAACCGCGAGTTACTGGATAAAGTACTTATAGGTACTCCGCATATTGCCGGATACTCTGCCGATGGCAAAGCGAATGCAACCCGAATGTCACTGGACTCCATCTGCCGTTTTTTCCACCTGAATGCAACTTACGAGATTAACCCTCCCGCCCCACTCTCACCTGTCATCGAAGCCAAAGACCGGGAAGAAGCTCTGCTGAAGATGTACAATCCCGCCGAAGACAGCAACCGGTTAAAATCCCAACCGGAACTATTCGAAACATTACGGGGAGATTATCCATTGCGGAGAGAGGAAAAGGCATATATACAGGTATTAGGTAATACCTAATACTTATTAACCTAATATTTCTTCCACAATACGGGGAAAGTGCTCATATTCCAAAGCATGTACTTTCTTTGCGACTTCTTCGGGAGAATCATCGGGAAGTACAGGACAGGTAGCCTGGAAGATAATGCTTCCTTCGTCATAGTGTTCATTAATATAATGTATAGTAATACCACTTTCTTTTTCGCCCGCAGCCACCACAGCTTCGTGAACTTTGTCTCCGTACATACCTTTGCCACCGAACTTAGGCAAAAGAGCAGGATGTATATTTATGATTTTACCGGGATAAGCATGCAAAAGTAAATCCGGCACACGAACAAGGAATCCTGCCAGCACAATAAAGTCAATACGATATTCCTGCAAAATAGCCAGAATTTCATCTCCGGCAATCCAGTCCTCCTTTGGGAACACGTTACAGGGCACTTTCAGGCGATGCGAACGTTCCAAAACGTAGGCGTCACTTTTATTAGAAAGTACTAACGACACCGTAGCGGAGTCGCTCTTTTGGAAATACCGGATGATATTCTCGGCATTTGAGCCGGAACCGGAAGCGAAAATGGCGATGTTTTTCTTCATTATACTCGAATTCAATGCACAAAACAGTGAAAAATGTGCAAAAGACTGCATTTATTTAGTCAAATATTTGCGCAAAACGATAAATATTCATTCCTTTGCACCGCAAATTTAAAGAAATAAAACTAATTATTAATTAAAAACTTAAAGTTATGTCTGAAATTGCATCAAGAGTAAAAGCGATTATCGTTGATAAATTAGGCGTAGAAGAATCAGAAGTTACTAACGAAGCAAGCTTCACTAACGACCTGGGAGCAGATTCTCTTGACACTGTAGAACTTATCATGGAATTCGAAAAAGAATTCGGTATCTCTATTCCTGATGACCAAGCAGAAAAGATTGGTACTGTAGGTGATGCTGTATCTTATATCGAAGAACACGCTAAGTAATTATCCGATTTCATCAATATGGAATTAAAAAGAGTGGTAGTAACAGGCCTTGGCGCCATTACTCCTGTTGGCAATGACGTTCCCGAATTTTGGGAGAATCTAGTGAACGGGGTTAGTGGAGCAGGGCCTATTACTCATTTTGATGCGTCGCTATTCAAGACCCAGTTTGCATGCGAAGTGAAAAACTTCGATGTAACTAAATATATCGACCGTAAAGAGGCAAGAAAGATGGACTTATACACCCAGTATGCTGTCGCCGTTGCCAAAGAAGCGGTAGCAGACTCCGGTCTTGACGTCGAAAAAGAAGATTTGAACAGAATCGGTGTTATTTTTGGCGCCGGTATCGGTGGTATACATACATTCGAGGAAGAAGTAGGCAACTACTACACTCACCAGGAAATAGGTCCCAAGTTCAATCCGTTCTTCATCCCGAAGATGATCTCGGATATCGCTGCCGGACAGATTTCTATCATGTATGGCTTCCATGGTCCTAATTACGCGACTTGTTCAGCATGTGCTACCTCTACCAATGCTATCGCGGATGCTTTCAACCTGATTCGTCTGGGCAAAGCAAACGTAATCGTATCCGGTGGTTCGGAAGCAGCTATCTTCCCGGCAGGTGTAGGCGGTTTTAACGCTATGCACGCTCTGTCAACACGCAACGATGAGCCTGGCAAGGCTTCACGTCCATTCAGTGCAAGCCGCGACGGCTTCATCATGGGCGAAGGTGGCGGTTGCCTGATCCTGGAAGAACTGGAACACGCTAAGGCCCGTGGTGCGAAAATCTATGCAGAGGTTGCCGGTGTAGGTATGTCTGCGGATGCTCATCACTTAACAGCTTCTCATCCGGAAGGTCTTGGTGCCAAACTGGTAATGATGAATGCACTGGAAGATGCAGAAATGGATCCGAAAGAAGTAGATTACATCAACGTTCACGGAACATCTACTCCGGTAGGTGATATTTCAGAAGCGAAAGCGATTAAAGAAGTATTCGGTGATCACGCATACGAACTGAACATCAGTTCTACAAAATCAATGACGGGTCACTTGCTGGGAGCTGCCGGTGCGGTAGAATCTATCGCCAGTATCCTTGCCATCAAGAACGGCATTGTTCCTCCGACTATCAACCATGAAGAAGGTGACAACGACGAGAACATTGACTACGACCTTAATTTCACGTTCAACAAGGCTCAGAAACGTGAGGTTAATGTTGCCCTGTCCAATACTTTTGGATTTGGTGGTCACAATGCGTGCGTTATCTTCAAGAAATACGCTGAATAAAACGTGCTACGTAACCAAATAAATAAGATAAGGCTCCTGTTCCGCAAGGACAGAGAGTCTTATCTTTGTTTTTACCGGATACTCGGATTTTATCCGCGCGATATCCGGATCTACGAACAAGCGCTCCTGCACAAGTCATCTGCCGTCCGCTCCGAAATGGGACGTCTGTTGAATAATGAGCGACTGGAGTTCTTGGGTGACGCCATTCTTGACGCCATCGTAGGAGATATTGTCTACAAACGTTTCGAAGGGAAACGGGAAGGTTTCCTGACCAACACACGTTCCAAGATCGTACAACGGGAGACCTTGAACAAGTTAGCCGTGGAAATCGGTCTGGACAAACTGATCAAATATTCTACCCGCTCTTCTTCCCACAATAGTTATATGTACGGAAATGCTTTCGAGGCATTTATCGGGGCCATTTATCTGGACCAGGGATATGAACGTTGCAAACAGTTTATGGAGCAGCGGATCATCAACCGCTATATCGATCTGGACAAAATCTCCCGTAAAGAGGTCAACTTCAAGTCCAAGCTCATCGAATGGAGCCAGAAGAATAAGATGGAGGTTTCCTTTGAGTTGATTGAGCAGTTCCTCGACCACGACAGCAACCCCGTATTCCAGACAGAAGTTCGCATCGAAGGGCTTCCAGCCGGAACAGGTACGGGATATTCCAAGAAAGAATCTCAGCAGAATGCCGCACAGATGGCTATAAAGAAGGTAAAAGACCAGGCTTTCATGGATACAGTCAATGAAGCAAAAGCGCAGCATTCGATGCCGCCTGAAGCAGAGGCTGAAGCATTGGAAACAAAGGCTGAAGCATTGGAAGCTGAGATTGCGGAACCTGAAGTTACAGATGAAATCGCAAATGATGAAACCGGGACTGCAAATGAAACCGAGAGTGTTAATGATCAAACTGAGACTGTTAATGATGAAACCGGGACTGTAAATGACAAGACTGCTTCGTAAATGAAGCAGCCACAAACAAAAAGCTACAGGTAAAAAGTCTACCAACAGTCAAACGACAGACAGACCATAGATGAGATGCTACTATAAAAGCTTAAGTTAACCGAAACAGATTCCCATACGGCGACCCTGGATCACTAAATCGTGATCTTCAGTGACTAACTTCAACTTACCGGCAACATTTTCGAGAGGAATAGACGAAATATCATCTCCTTTCAGGGCAATCATACGCCCGAATTGTCCGTTGGCAATCAGTTCTGTCGCATGCCCTCCCATACGGGTGGAAAGGTTACGGTCGAAAGGAGTAGGCGAACCGCCACGCTGAATATATCCCAATACGGTCTCACGCGTCTCGATCCCCGTTTCATACTCTATTTCCTGCGCGATGTATTCCGCAGCACGTTTTCTGCCATCCGTCAGGATACCTTCCGCTACCACTACAATGGAATAGGGCTTTCCTTTTTTCAGTCTTTCGAGAATTGTATTTCCTATATTCTTGATATTGTAAGGGATTTCGGGGACAAGAATGACATCACCCCCACCTGCCATACCGGAATACAAAGCAATCCAGCCGGCTTTATGCCCCATCACCTCAATGACCATGACCCTTTTGTGAGAACTGGCGGTGGAATGCAAACGGTCGATGGCATCTGTAGCGATGCTTACAGCAGAGTCGAATCCAAAGGAAATGTCCGTTCCCCAGATGTCATTATCGATGGTTTTGGGGACTGACACGATATTAACGCCCATTGCAGCAAATTTAGCGGCAGTTTTCTGCGTCCCGTTTCCTCCGATACAGACAACACAATCCAACCCCATTTCCTTAATATTCTGAAGAATCAGTGCCGGTTTGTCGACATCCGAGACGACACCTCCCTTTTTAAAAGGTTTCTCGCGCGAAGTACCCAGCATTGTTCCGCCCTGGTTCAACAGTCCGGATAAGGATTTATCAGTAAAGGGCTCTATGTCTTTTGTCAGCAAACCTTGAAAACCACTATGAATTCCTATTACTTCCATCCCATAGTGATTGATAGCAGTTTTGCACACGCCACGAATAGTGGCATTTATACCGGGGCAGTCTCCTCCGGAAGTCAGGATTCCAATTCTCATTGTCGTTTTTTTTAGTCAGAAACTCGGGATTCAAGGAAAGTCGCCAATTTTTAACGATTATTTCCGACGTAAAGATAGAAAAAAAAGATAAATAAGGTTACTTTTGCACGACTAAACATTATTATGTTAAAGCAGAAATGAATATTACAAAGATTATTAGTAAGACTTTCGATTCCCGTTTAAAACAGATAGACCTTTATGCTAGTCAGGCTAGTGAGATACAGCATCGTGTGCTGAGTCGCTTAGTGAACCAAGCTGCACAGACAGAGTGGGGAAAAAAGTACGACTACGCCTCCATCCGTAGCTACGAGGATTTCAGAAAGCGCCTTCCAATACAGACTTATGAGGAAATCAAACCTTATGTAGAGCGTTTGCGGGCAGGGGAACAGAATCTGCTTTGGCCTTCGGAAATTCGCTGGTTTGCCAAATCATCCGGAACGACCAATGATAAGAGCAAATTCCTGCCTGTCAGCAAAGAAGCACTGGAAGACATTCACTACAGAGGCGGTAAAGACGCTGCGGCACTCTATTTTCGTATCAATCCGGACAGCCACTTTTTCTCGGGAAAAGGGTTGATTCTGGGAGGAAGCCACAGTCCGAACCTCAATTCCAATCATAGTTTAGTAGGCGACTTGTCAGCCATTCTGATTCAGAATGTCAATCCGCTGATCAATTTCATCCGCGTACCGAGCAAGAAAATCGCTTTGATGAGCGAATGGGAGACTAAAATAGAGGCGATAGCCAACAGTACCATCCCGGTCAATGTGACCAGTTTGTCCGGCGTGCCTTCGTGGATGCTGGTACTTATCAAGCGTATTCTCGAGAAAACCGGTAAGCAAACACTGGAAGAAGTATGGCCGAATCTGGAGGTATTCTTCCACGGTGGGGTGGCTTTCACTCCTTACCGTGAACAGTACAAACAGGTCATTCACTCGCCAAAGATGCATTATGTAGAGACTTACAATGCTTCCGAAGGATACTTTGGTACGCAGAATGACCTTTCGGACCCGTCTATGCTGTTGATGATCGATTATGGTATCTTCTACGAGTTCGTTCCACTGGAAGAAGTCGATGAAGAGAATCCACATGCTTACTGCCTCGAAGAGGTGGAACTTAACAAGAATTATGCGATGGTGATTTCTACGTCGTGCGGATTATGGCGATACATGATCGGCGATACGGTGAAGTTTACCAGCAAAAATCCGTATAAGTTCGTCATCACAGGACGGACGAAGCACTTCATCAATGCTTTTGGTGAAGAATTGATTGTGGATAATGCCGAGAAAGGGCTGGCTAAGGCTTGCGCCGAAACAGGAGCGCAGATTTGTGAATATTCTGCCGCACCGGTATTTATGGACGAACATGCCAAATGCCGTCACCAATGGTTAATAGAATTTGCCAAGATGCCGGATTCCGTAGAGAAATTTGCCGCCATACTCGACGCCACCTTGAAAGAGGTCAATTCAGACTATGAGGCGAAACGCTGGAAAGATATTGCCCTGCAGCCATTGGAAGTGATCGTAGCCCGTCCGGGACTGTTTCATGACTGGCTGGCACAGAAAGGCAAGTTAGGCGGACAGCATAAGGTACCCAGACTAAGCAATACACGCAATTATATCGAAGCAATGCTTACACTGAATAACGAATAAACCTTATTTGAGTAATCAAATCATTATTTTACAGGAGGTTCCCTACGGTGTTACGCAAAGTATTCACCGCAGGGCAATCTAATGTGCCGGCTTGAAAACAGGCACCAAAGTGTTTCAAACAATTTCAAATGCTTGAAACACTTTGTTTCATGCGGCGAAACACTCTGTTTCATTGCTTGAAACACTCTGTTTCATTGCTTGGAACACTTTGTTTCAAGGTATGAAACACATTGTTTCAACGGTTGAAACAAGTCGTGAAACTACCGACCGCATTTCTTCGTCCTATAAGAGAATGCTTTTCGATATTATTCCTTCTGTTGATGAAGCGGATGTGTTGCAGACAGTGCCTCCGTAATGATTCCACCACCCAATAACAAACCATCTTTATAGAAGGCAGCAGCTTGCCCGGAAGCAATGGCCGTCAATGGTTCGTGAAGCTGTACATGCAGGAGATTATCAGGTGTGATCGTTACCGTGCAATGGTTTTCCTGTTTCCGATAGCGTATTTTCACAATCACATCGGGATGTCCCAACAAACGTTCCCGACTAACGATGTTCCAATCTTTAAGCAGCATCTCCGTTTTTTCCAGCGCCTGAAGGGAAGAGAGCACTACCTCATTCTTCTCGGGACGGATTTCCTTCACAAAGACAGGCCGATTCAGATGAATCCCCAAGCCACGCCGCTGTCCGATGGTATAAAAAGGATAGCCTTCGTGCCAAGCTATAAAATCCCCCTTTTCATCGACAAATCTTCCACGGCTGACCTGCGCTGACCAAAACTGACCAAAGCTGACCTGGTGCTGACCAAAGCTGACCAACCACTTTTTCAGAAAGCTCCGATAATCCATCGGACAAAAGCAAACGCCCAAACTGTCCCTTTTCACCGCTACTTTCTGAAATCCCCGTCCGGCAGCAAAAGCACGTGCCTCCACTTTGGTAATATCCCCCATCGGCAGCAACATTCTCTGAAGAATATCCTGTTTGAGTCCCCATAAGAAAAAGGTCTGATCTTTGTCCGAATCTGCAGCATAAGTGATATAATAAGTATCATCCACCTTTACTTTCCGGACATAATGCCCGGTAGCAATATAAAAAATCCCCATTTCATCGGCTATTTTGGAAAGAAGAGGCCATTTGAGATAGCTATTGCACAACGTGCAGGGCACAGGAGTATGCCCCACCATATATTCACGCACAAAATATTCAATAATCTGTTCACGAAATATCTCACGGGCATCATACGTAATATGACGAATACCCAAACGCCCTGCCAGGTGACGGGCATCCTCCAGATACTCGGTCGAGTTATTCAACTCATAGAAACGGAAAGTAACTCCGGTCACCTCATATCCGGCTTCCAGCAATCGCATGGCAGCTACGGAACTATCCGTACCACCGCTCATTCCCAACAATACTCGTTTGTTTTCTTCCATCATGCTGCAAAATTAAGGATTTTCCCGTATCTTTGTTTGTTAAAGCCTGAAGAGAATGGAAGAGAAAGCAATTACCGGACAAGTTATCATCGTTTTAACCGAGCATCTGACGTTCGGCACACTGCTGATACCTTACATGGCGGAGCAATCTGACGACGGCACATGGCAACTCATAGAGCAGGCTTTTCACGCTTCTCCCGAAGCAATCAGCCGGATGAACGAGGCTGAACGGCAGGCCATCGACATCGCCTCTCATTATACAGAAAAATATCTGATGGGAGTCTACTCACGAGAGAAAACAGTATCCCGTTTTCTGCGTAAATTGTCCGAAGATCCGGAACGGATAAAGAACAATATCCGCCCATTCATCGAGAAAAAGCTACAGGAGATGCTGGCATTGATACGCTATCACAACCTTCCTCTGTACCAAAAACAGGTCGGGAGCAAACTGCTATATGCCCATCACGCCTACCGTGTTCATCCTCACGATGTGGAAATTCACTTCATGTTTCTTGCTGACGAGACAACTTTCCGTTATCAGCTGCAATGTTATTATGACGGACAGCCACTCTCACTGAGTGAGCAGAAACCTGTCATCGTGCTGACTTCCTCGCCGTCTGCTCTCTTATTGGGGATGGAACTATACTTTTTCCCCCATATCGAGAGTGTACGCATCCTGCCTTTCACCAAGAAAAAGAAGATCAGCGTTCCAGCCTCCCAAATTGAGAAATATATCGATAACATCGTGATTCCGACAGCACGCTATCATGAGATTACAACTCAGGGACTGAATATCGTTGAAAAGACGTACGCATGCGAAGCCGTCCTGTCTCTCGAAGATACCATTTACGACGAACAAATGTTGCGACTCAGTTTCCGTTATGGCGACCAGACGTTTACTCCCGACACCGTGACCGAAATGAAGAAGATCATTTACCGAAACGACTTCGGCGAGATATTTTTCTTCCGCCGGGATAGTAATGCCGAAAAAGAGAAACTCCGGATGTTAACGGATTCCGGTTTGCAACAGGTCAGCGACGTCCACTTCAAGCTGTCGCCCGATGCCTCCGAAAAGACAATTACCGAATGGATCGGCACCTATCGGGCAATGCTCCAACAATCCTTCCTGCTGACCGGAAATATGGGGAATACTCCCTACTGTCTGGACGAAATCCACATCGAACAAAGCTGTGATGACGAACCGGACTGGTTTGAACTGCATATCACAGTTGTCATCGGGCAGCTGCGTATCCCTTTCTCACGTTTCCGCAAGCATATCCTCGAAGAGAAAAGAGAATTTCTGCTGCCGGACGGACGCATGATTCTCTTGCCGGAAGAATGGTTCAGCAAATATGGAAACCTGCTGGAATTAGGAACGCAAACAGAAACAGGGATTCGCCTGAAGCCCACTTTTGTCGGTGCCGTACAATCGGCTTTAGAAGAAAGCAGTCCCCAAAACCTGCCTTTCAGGAGAGAGATACACAATATCCCCGTTCCCCAAGGAGTGAAAGCACAGCTACGCCCCTATCAGCAGAAAGGATTCTCGTGGATGGTACAGTTGAACAAACAAGGATTCGGCGGTTGTCTGGCAGATGACATGGGGCTTGGGAAGACACTCCAGACGCTTACCCTGCTACAATATATATACAAACCGTTTTCCACCGATACAGCTACTGCTCCTATGGGGTCTGTATCTACAGAAATCCCGGCATCTGACAGTCAGCCGGATAAGGAATGTACTGCCGGAACTCCGCCTGCCAGAGAGCAAGCGGCAGACGCCGAAGGACAATTCTCCTTATTTTCATTCTCTTCCGAAGATGAGTTACTGCCGGAGGCGCAGAAAATCAGGGAGAAAAACATACCCAAAGAAGACGCCCCAAGAGCAGAATACGGAAAAAATTCCCGTAAACCCGCCACTCTGATTGTGGTCCCCACTTCCCTGCTCCACAACTGGAGGCGAGAGGCGAAACGTTTCACCACTCTATCGATAGCAGAATATAATAGCAGCACGGTATTCCCCAAAGGGCATCCCGAGAAGTTCTTCAGGCGTTTTCATCTGATATTCACGACCTATGGGATGATGAGAAATAATATTGATATTCTTCGCTCCTACACATTCGAATATATCGTACTCGACGAAAGCCAGAATATCAAAAACAATGATTCTCTCACTTTCCGTTCAGTCATCCAGTTGCAGAGCAAATACCGGATCGCACTGACCGGAACGCCTATCGAGAACTCCCTCAAAGATCTGTGGGCGCAGTTCCGTTTTCTGCAACCGGACCTGTTGGGGGAAGAAAGCACTTTCCAAAAGCAGTTCATCATTCCAATCAAGCAAGGAAACACCCGCATGGAGAAAAGGCTGCAACAGTTAATCGCTCCGTTTATTCTTCGCAGAAGCAAAAGTGAGGTAGCACCGGAACTTCCTCCGCTTACTGAAGAAACGATTTATTGTGATATGTCCGAAGAACAAAGCGAGAGCTACGAACAGGAGAAAAACAGTCTGCGCAACATATTGCTCCAACAACCCGAAAACAGAGACAGGTTCCATACGTTCAGTATCCTGAACGGTATCTTGCGTCTTCGCCAGCTATCCTGTCACCCACAGCTCATTTTTCCCGATTTCAACGGGATATCCGGGAAAACCGAGCAAATCATCGAAACATTCGATACATTGAGAAGTGAAGGACATAAAGTACTTATCTTTTCCTCTTTCGTGAAGCATCTGGAAATCCTTGCCGATGTCTTCCGCCAACAAGGCTGGAAGTATGCATTACTGACAGGTTCCACCAATAACCGTCCGTCAGAAATCGCCCATTTCACCGAACAAAAGGACGTGCAGGCCTTTCTGATTTCTTTAAAAGCCGGAGGCGTAGGACTTAACCTTACCCAAGCCGATTATGTATTTATCATCGACCCTTGGTGGAATCCTGCCGCCGAAGCACAAGCCATTGCCCGTGCACACCGCATCGGCCAGGATAAACAGGTTATCGCCTATCGCTTTATTACCCAGAACAGCATTGAAGAAAAAATTCTCCAACTACAGGAAGATAAAAGGAGGCTGGCGGAAACATTCATCACTGACAGCGACGCACTGCCTGCACTGAGCAATGAACAGTGGGCGGACTTGCTGGAATAATGCTCTAATAACGCCAAATCGAACAATAGACACCAAACATTAAAATAAGGAACTTAAACTCCAAACGTCTTATAATCTCTTCTGCGACGTTATTCCGGGATTTAAGTTCCTTTTCTTTTGAAAAAGACTAATTACCCTACGGCTGGGTGATAACTATAACACGTCGACAATCTGAAGAAGTTGTCATTCCATAATCGCCAAGGCTTACTTCAGTCTTAAACTGAGTGTCACTGACACCTTGGCTAAGCAAAAACTGCTTCACAGTATTCAAACGATTGGACGATAGCTTTTTATTTCTGTTCTCATGCCCCACCGTATTGGCGGAACTGATAAGCATAATCTTCTTTTCAGGATGGGTCTTCAACTTTTCCGCCAACACTTGCAATTGTTCACCACCTTTTGAGGATAGTTCCCATGAATCGTTTTCGAAATAGATTATCGCACTCGTTTCTTCACCTTTTCCGGCAGCAGTACTGTTTATGCTTTCTATTTGGCGTTTCAATTCATCCGCTTCTTTTTTCAGCCGCTCCATTTCTTCTCTGGACTGACGCTGAAGAGTGGCTTTTGCACTGGCACAGTCTACTTGACTGGCATCCAATTCACTATATAAATCGGCAATCTGCTTCCTCTGTAACTTGCTTTTGCTCTTTACAAAATTATATCGTATGACAACGCCTGCACTATAAATACCTTTGGGACTAAAATCCGATTTCGTAGGTATGCATTTATATTGACCGATAACGCCTAATGTCAACTGACGCTGTATGTCAAACTCTAATGACAAGGAGAGAGGTATATACAAAGCATTGAAGTGTTTCTTATCTTCGGATGATTTCAAATAAGAGTGGCTATACCCATTAAAATAGGCGTCACCTGTAGCTGTCGCTCTTTCGTTGTAAGACCATGTCTGTGAGTTCCGATTCCAGCCACGCATATAGCCCACTCCCGCACCAGCGTACAAACTCAGCCATTGCGCTTTCCGCTTAGGCCAGATTTCAAGAATATTAAAATCCGCATTGGCATCCACCCCCGCCAAATACGTGTTATTGAGATTTTGCAATCGGTCGGATTTCAATTCAAGCGTACCGGTACGATCACCTATCAGAAAATTATGATCCGTAGTAGTGATCGATAAGCTATGATTACCGCTAGATTTCAACATGGTATATCCCGCATTTACACCTAATCTCACCCAAGGTTGAATATTGTACTTCACGCCTAAATTTAAATCAGGCGCCATGGTTCTCTTCGAATTATCGAACAGTTCACTCCTCACCCCGTGATAACTACTGATACCGCCTTGCATATATACAGACCAAGTGCGGACTCGTACACTATCATTGTAGGTTTGGGCTTGGAGGGTAACCGTAGCCATGAGGACTACGGTTATACCAAGTATATTTTTTAATTTCATCATATTTGAGAAAAGATTAGTTATTTGGGGTCAACTAATGAGTAAGTATTATTAGTGCCTGTTTCACAACAATAAACAATTGCATTAATACCATTCTTGATAACACTAGTTGAAGCATTATAAACTATCAACTCAAAACTATGTGATAATGTAGGTGTGAATGTGACATCCTTGGTACCATTAGCATCAGTAAGCCTCATCGCAAACATACTGCGATAATTACAACCAGTCGTAATTGTAACGGTATAATTACGATTTACTGCTGTCTTGACAACCTTTACCACCTTCTTGCCATTAGCAATACCATCTACGATTTCAGCTCTCGATGCAACAAGTACAGGTGCAGCATCAGCTGCCGTATTAGGAGTAAAAACCGCATGTTCATGAGTGCTTCCTGTAGCATCCACAACCTGCTTTGAAGTAAATGTAACAGACAATACATTCAACTGATCTGCATAAAGCTTATAAACATTTGAATTTACTCCGGCATCCTGAATTGCTGCGAAATTCTCCGGTGTCATATACATCTGCTCGGCATTGTTTTCATCATAATAAATACCCTTATCCGTGAGCAACTGTTCCAGTTTTGCCAGGAGATTCGCAGAATTTGTATTATTTGCTGCCGTCAAATCATTGACAGCACCAATAATCTCTGCCATTTTAGCGAGTTCTGCTGCTTCAGCTGTATTATAAGCATCTTTGAAATCTTTTATTTCTGCAGAAATAACCTTACCATTATTATCTATCACAAGTTCCAGCTTCTCACCTTGCTCATTGATAGCGGTAGCAATCGTATTGCCATTCGCATCAATCTTGGTACCCAGCGTTGTGAAACCATTAGTCATAGTAGTATTAAGTGCTCCAAGACTTTCATTAACGCCTTGAATATCCAAATGCAACTGGTCACCAACCTTACCTATCTGAGTAGTCACATTAGCAAATCCAGTATTTATCATCGCAGTTAATGCGTCAAATTTCTCGCTGATAGTCGCAGTCTGGCTATTGATAACTGCAACAAGAGCATCTGCCGTTTTCTTTATTTCCGCAGAAATAAGTTTACCTGTTTCATCTATCTCAAGACGCAGTAGTTCACCATTTTCGTTCATAGCCGTAACAATCTTGTTGCCATTCGCATCAAGCGTTGTATTGAGCGCTTTGAATCCATCAAACATTGTTGTATTAAGCGTTCCAAGATTAGTATTTACATTGGTAAGTTGTGCATCCAGCGTTTTGTCCAAATCGTCAATTTTAACAGATACTTCAGCAAACCCTGCTTTAGTAATAATCGTCAACGCATCAAACTTCTCTGATAAAGTCGCTGTCAAACTATTGATAGTTTCAACCAATTTAGTTGCTGACTTCTCTATTTGTGCAGAAATAAGCTTACCTGTTTCATCTATTTCAAGGCGTAATAGTTCTCCGTTTTCATTGATTGCATATACAATCTGCTTCCCTGTTTCATCTATCTGTGTACTCAATGCAGAGAAACCATCGAACAGAGTTTTGTTGATAGACGACAAACCATTCTCCACATTTTCTCCAAGAATTTTAATAGCACCGGTATTTTCGTCTACCGACAATTTAATATCAGCCAAATTCTTATCCAGAAGCTTATTCAACGCTTCAAATCTTTCACTAATAGACTTATTAAGGTCATTTATAACCGACACAAGAGCTGAATAATCATTGATATAGGTCTGGTCACCATAATCAACTGATGGTTCAAATAATTCTGTACACGAGGTAGTACATAACATACCCGCAACTAAGAAAGGAATTAACACCTTTTTCATGTTTTGTTCATTGGAAGTGCTAACAGCCCCCTCGTTAGCGGTTAAATGTAAAAAGCGTGGGAACTACTGAATTATTACCACCATGAGGCTCTCGACTGCCCGATCAGGATAATAAAACAATAGCCCACGCCAGAATGTTATATAGTCTACCGCAAAGCAGAAATATATACCACTGACGTGAGCGTTCTTGCCTATTACCTCCTGACCGTGAAATTGTCGAGATTCCATGATGAGATAATATGTCAAACGCTCTTCGTTTACTAATATGTCCTTTCAATGCCTCTACTTACTAGGCATTAGAAATTAGGTACAAAATTATAGAAACTATTTTAAATAACAAGAAATTAATGCTTATTTATTTTTTGTTCTTCGCACTGCCGGCACTGAGCAATGAACAGTGGGCGGACTTGCTGCAATAGTGATTAATAAAGTATACCCTAATATCCCATACCAAACTGCCACAAAGGGATCACATTCATAAAACCTTGTTCAATGTCATCTTTTACGATGAAACCCTTTTCTATTCCCTGTATTTGCTTCTGCCCCTTCTTCTTACCTCCTATTTCAAAAGTCATCTTATCAATCAAAAAGTCAGAAACGGGAGAAGTCACGACATCCGAAAACGCTCTGGTCTGATTCAAGAAGAAAGTTTCCCGGACATTCCCGATATTAGAGTTTTCCTGAGCCAAATTATAGATAAGATTCGTATTATCCAAATAGATTTTATCCACCTTTCCCAATCCCCGAACTCCACCGGTGGCATCCCGCAATTGTGCTATAAGTCCCGCCTCCTCAATATAAAGGCAGTAATCTGAAATATTATTGCGGCTTATCTCCAGCACTTTAGCGATACTGCTAAAGTTCGGTTTAAACGGTACACTTTTAGCAATAATGGCAAGAAGCTGTTTGAGCTTCCGTCCTGTAGATACATTCATATCTGCAAATTGAGGAATATCTGATTCTAAAGTCAAGTTAATGATTTGCCGCAAACGGATATCGTAGTCATCTTCCAAAGCAAACGGATAATAGCCTGTTTGCAGGTATTCATGAAAAAGCGGAAGCGGATGTTCTAAACCCGGAATATCAACCTTGTGCGTCACCATATCCTGTAAAGTATACACTTCGGAAGATATATGATGAAATAACTGTAAATATTCACGGAAAGAAAGCCCCTGCATCTGATACATAACTGCACGACGACTAAGGTCAGACGCTCCCTTATTGATATCCAATACGGACGAACCGGTAAATACAATATTCAATTCAGGGTGATAGTCATAAACCAATTTAAGTTCTTTCGACCAATCCTTGTATTTATGAATTTCGTCGATAAACAGATATTTCCCTCCCATCTTCACAAACGCATCGGCCAAATCAAGGAGGCGATGGCTGGCAAAATAAAAGTCTTCTGCCGTAACATATAAAGCCTCATTCAAATTCAGTTTCTCCTTGATATGCTGAAGTACCAAGGTCGTCTTTCCAACCCCTCTCGGTCCGGTGAGCCCTATCATACGGCTATTCCAATTTATTTTGGAATAAATATAACGATAAAACTCAATATCAGTTTCCCGCACTAATTTCCGATAATACTCGAATAACTTCTCCATATGCCTTCTTTTTAGACAAAGATATAAAATTTGCACTATAGGAGTGCATTATTTAAGAAGATTTGCACTGAGAGAGTGCAAATAGTTCCATATTCCTTGCAGCAACCTGTTTTTCTCCTATCTTTGCAGCCTAAAAACAACATCACATGAAATATAAACTCGTAGTCCTCGACCTTGACGGTACGCTTACCAACTCTAAGAAAGAAATAACTGCCCGCAACCGGGAAACACTGATACGCATACAAGAACAAGGAGTCCGTCTGGTACTCGCTTCGGGACGGCCAACCTATGGCATCGTGCCGCTCGCCAATGAGCTGCGTATAAATGAGTTCGGCGGATTTATCCTGTCCTATAACGGCGGCGAGATCATCAACTGGGAAAGCAAGGAAATGATGTACGAGAATGTGCTTCCCAATGAAGTGATTCCGGTGCTCTACGAATGTGCCCGTACCAATCATCTAAGCATACTGACCTATGACGGGGCAGAGATAGTGACCGAAAACTCGCAAGACCCATATGTACAGAAAGAAGCCTTCCTCAATAAAATGGCAGTACGGGAAACAAATGACTTCCTGACCGACATCACTCTTCCGGTAGCCAAATGCCTTATCGTAGGAGATGCCGACCAATTGATTCCTGTCGAGTCTGAGCTGTGTATCCGCCTGCAAGGAAAGATCAATGTTTTCCGTTCGGAACCCTATTTCCTGGAATTAGTTCCACAGGGAATTGATAAAGCCTTGTCTCTCACTGTCCTGCTGGAAGCGACAGGAGTATCACGGGAAGAAGTCATAGCCATAGGCGACGGATACAATGACCTGTCAATGATCAAGTTTGCAGGCATGGGCATTGCAATGGGAAATGCACAGGAACCCGTGAAGAAAGCGGCCAATGAGATCACACTGAGCAATGATGAAGACGGAGTAGCGGTAGCCATAGAAAAACATATTCAGCTATCCTGCCCCATGTAAAAACGAGCAGATTTCAAGCTGATTTACAGCATATATCAAAGAATTATTCTACCTTTGTGGCTCCTAAAAAGAATCAAATAGTAAACGTTATGGAACATCAACTAACCATTTACAACACTCTAGATAGAAAAAAAGAACTGTTTGTACCGCTTCACGCGCCTCATGTAGGCATGTATGTCTGCGGACCGACAGTCTACGGTGACGCTCATCTGGGACATGCCCGTCCTTCCATCACATTTGACGTACTCTTCCGTTATCTGACTCATTTAGGATACAAAGTACGTTATGTACGCAATATTACCGATGTAGGCCATCTGGAACATGATGCCGACGACGGAGAAGATAAGATTGCCAAAAAAGCACGTCTGGAAGAGCTGGAACCCATGGAAGTCGTTCAGTATTTCCTGAACCGTTACCACAAGGCAATGGAAGCACTCAACGTATTATCACCAAGCATCGAACCGCATGCTTCGGGACATATCATCGAACAGATTCAGCTGGTACAGAAGATTCTGGACGCCGGATACGCTTACGAAAGCGAAGGCTCTGTTTACTTCGACGTAGCCAAATATAACAAGGATTATCACTACGGAAAACTTTCCGGTCGCAACCTCGACGACGTACTGAATACAACCCGCGACCTCGACGGACAAAGCGAAAAACGCAATCCTGCCGATTTCGCCCTCTGGAAGAAAGCACAACCGGAGCATATCATGCGCTGGCCTTCGCCATGGAGTGACGGTTTCCCGGGATGGCATGCCGAATGTACTGCTATGGGACGTAAGTATCTGGGTGAGCATTTCGACATTCACGGAGGAGGAATGGACCTGATTTTCCCGCACCACGAGTGCGAAATTGCACAGTCGGTAGCTTCACAAGGGGACGACATGGTTCATTACTGGATGCACAACAACATGATTACCATCAACGGAACGAAGATGGGTAAATCACTCGGAAACTTTATCACACTGGATGAGTTCTTCAACGGCACCCACAAACTGCTGGCACAGGCTTATACTCCGATGACGATCCGTTTCTTCATTCTGCAAGCTCACTATCGCAGCACAGTTGACTTCAGCAATGAGGCACTGCAAGCCTCGGAGAAGGGATTGCAACGCCTGATGGAAGCAATCGACGCATTGGATAAGATCACTCCTTCTGCAACGACTTCAGAAGGCATCAATGTGAAAGAGCTCCGCGCAAAATGTTATGAAGCTATGAATGACGACTTGAATACACCTATCGTTATTGCACAACTCTTCGAAGGTGCCCGCATCATTAATAACATCATCGCCGGAAATGCTGCCATTTCTGCAGAAGACCTGGATAACCTGAAAGAAACGTTCCGGCTCTTCAGCTTCGATATTATGGGACTGAAAGAAGAGAAAGGTTCCTCGGACGGTCGCGAGGCTGCCTACGGTAAGGTAGTGGATATGTTATTGGAGCAACGAATGAAAGCAAAAGCCAATAAAGACTGGGCTACTTCGGACGAAATCCGTAATACATTGACTGCACTCGGATTCGAAGTTAAAGATACGAAAGATGGCTTTGAATGGAGACTGAATAAGTAATTGCAAATAAGAATAAAGAGGTTGTGTCAAAACGCTGGCACAACCTTTTTTTATGCACAAAGCCCAGACTTTCACAAGCCCGGGCTTTGTTATTACCCAAAGTTTTTGTATCTTTAGGCATAAAGTTTTTCGTTATGGCAAAGTTACATTTTCGTCCTTAC
>JBKVKY010000006.1:159090-159780 GCA_046986985.1 Bacteroides xylanisolvens
GGGATAGAAGCCTTTGTCAAGTACAACTACTTCCATAAAGAACAGCGTCCCCGTTATACCCCCAATCCATTCCATGCGGAGAGTCTCCATTACAATGCGGGGGAGGATTATTACGTTTGTCCTATGGGGCAGCACATGAACCGTATAGGAACTAGACGTGACAAAACAGCAAGCGGATACATCACCGAAAGTGCCCGATATAAAGCACAAAGATGTGAAGGGTGTCCTTTGTGTGGCAGTTGCTTTAAAGCTCGGGGGAACCGTATGATAGAAGTCAACCACCGGTTAAACCAATACAAACGGCAGGCACGGGAAAGGTTACTCTCGGAAGAAGGCATCAGGCATAGGGGAAGGCGATGTATAGAACCGGAAGCAGTTTTTGGACAAATGAAACACAACATGGCATACAAAAGGTTCCGGCATGTGGGAGAAGACAAGGTTACAATGGACTTTGCCTTCTTTGCTATAGCTTTTAATATCAAAAAGATGTGTACAAAACTACTAAAAGCAGGAAAGAGAAGGAGTGCACACACTATATTTATCTTTATCAGACCACGTGTGACTCAAAATACGACGAATATTAAGCCTTATTACCTAATTACTGAAAAAATAGTCGCATAGACAAAAAAGAGGAACGACTATTTTATATTAAAAAAAGAAGGGGATGTGCCTTAGTTTTGACACAGCCCC
>JBKVKY010000006.1:159790-286530 GCA_046986985.1 Bacteroides xylanisolvens
CGACTATTTTATATTAAAAAAAGAAGGGGATGTGCCTTAGTTTTGACACAGCCCCTTCTTCTTTCATAGAAACATAATTAACCAATACCCATTAAATTCTCTCTTCCTTAATCATTTATTTGTCAAGAGCATTTCCACCGGTTGCCCGTGCTGACAGGTTACATTCAGAAGGGTATTGTTACCTTCATACTCAAGCTGTACCCCCTCTTGCGGACTCGGTAACATCCAAATGCCCTTTACAACGATCTTCTTACGAATCGGACGGCTGGGCTCCTTAGTTGTATAGGTCTTCTCCGCCAGATTCAGATTCGGATCACACACGCTCAGACGAATCCGGTTATCGCTTTCTTTGTCATACATCACCATCGTTTCTGCCGGAATGGAAACGATGAATTGATCATTTACAGGCTGATACGCTTCGAAGGTAGCATACCCTGTGATTCCTGTTTTCTTATCATATACCACATGAGCCATCTGATCACGTTGCAATACTTCGTAAGCAGGGGTTTTCTGTAATTCATCCAGTTCAGCAGCAGACGGTTGTATCAATACCATATATTCATAAGTTCCGTCTTTCGGAGCCTTTCCATGTTCAATCCAGGCAGATGAAAATTTACCGGCAGTCTTTTCACGAGTTTTTTCGTGACGCGATTCCTGGTCTGCCACTTGCGAACGTACCGTTCCATCTACCACATGATAATAATTATCATAGCCATCGTGCAGCCAGTAGTCATCATTATCTGCCTTCGGTTCCTTACCATTAAACTTAGTCTGGAAAAGAGTCGTCTCCGTAGGATAGTCAGCATTGCTGTTCGTAATACCTGTCCCCAGACAAATCATCCGATTATCGAAACAGAATACCGATTTACGGGCAACGAAGTCAGAAGTAAAGTTATCATAATCCCGTTCCATCAGTTTTATGGCAAACATTCCGTTCATACCACCCAAAGAACTGCTTCCGGAAAAATTCTCTTCGGAACGCGCCATAGTCGTACCTTTCAAAGGACTATCCAAAAGTTCGAAAGGAAGATGAATGGTAGTCGTTCCAGGCAAGCGGTTCCAGTCCCATCCTTCTTGTACAAAGCCACTTCCAGCACGGGAAACCGGATTCCCCTTTCCCATAATCTGAACCGATCCATAACTTTGATATCGTCCGTACCGATTATCTTTCGCATAAATCTCGGCTCCCCAGACATCAGTTGTATATCCTTTCAGTGTCACCATCCAGTCTGCCCGGCGGAAAATACCTGCCGAACCGTAGTTGTAAACAAAGAAACCCTGAGGGGCCTGAGCCGGCTGAATGCCTTCTTTCTTAAAGAAACGTGCATTGGGAGTGTCTCCATTGCGTATCAGACGCAAATAATCGGCAGCCAATCCATGATCGAACGCGTCTCCCCGACCGGAAAGATCACCGGACAGCGCAATGTTGGCAAATGCTTCAATATCTTCACTACCCATCTTTCCGCCAAACGGATGGCGGCCGCTAATTCCGATCCCCCATTCGTAAAAGTTACAATAATTGCGCATCGCAATAAAAGCGGACTTGATATGCTGGCGGGCTTCTTCGGTCAGTTCAAAATCGGTTCCATTCGTGAAGGCGATAAACTGTCCGATAGTGGCCAATACGCCGGTTGTATAGCCGGGATAGACCCCACCGTGATGAAAAGTCGTTCCATCTACTTTAATTCCGCCAATCGTCCCCGGAGTATAGCGCAATGATGAAGACAACCAACGAGATAAGCCATTCAAGGCCTGCTCCTGTCTGTTTGCATCGGGAAACATCATGGCAGAAATTAGCTTTGCCATCAAAAGAGTATGCCAGGAATCCAGTAATTCATCCCGCCCGGGCGAACACGGCTGGCGGGTTTCCTGCAAAGCTGCCCAAAAACGCAAAGTAGAAAGATACACATCCCGATGAGGATGTTTGTAGATTTCATTACGCATCAACCAGGCTGTAGTATAGATCTTACGTATCTGATAACCATAATGATGATTAGTACCCATCCCGCTGCCAAAGGCAAAGCCTTGGTCTATCGCATAGTCGAATACCGTAAAATAGTTCTTCTTTGATGTCTCATTCTGATTGTAACAGGCATCATAGGCAAAACCGGCGAGCATCGTTTCAATATCATTCCATGACATTTCTCCTTTCTTTTTATCCTGTTCGTCGGGAGCGACAACAGGCATTCCTGTGAATCCGGTTCCGGCTGCGGAAGGAGTAATGGCAGCCTTTTCAAAAGTCTTGTAGGCAGCATTGACCTGTCCTTGCGGAGCCTTCTTCACATCCAGAAAGTCAGTCAGACGCTGTTCGATGGTTTTCAAGTCTTTCTTCTGCCGGCTAGTCAGTTTGCTGAGCAAAGGGATATCATAAGATTGCTTTTCCCATTTCCAGACGAGACACCAGTGCCAGAGGTCACGATTGGAAAGCCCGTTATTAGTGGGTAATTGCTGGTCGGGAGTTGTCCGCAAGTTCATCTTCTTTTCCGGAAAAGTCAGGCGGTCAAGAAAAATACGTCCTTCCCGTTGGGGAGCAACCAGACGATAGCCTACGATATTTTTATCTTTCTTATTTCCATTCATATAGGCGAAAGAAATCCAGCAAGCGCGCCAGCCAGCAGCCTGTAAATGATAAGAAAACCAATAGGAAACCTCCCCAGCCTCATTCAGAAATTCAAAACGAACAGAGTCTTGCTGCGGCTTTTCATTGTATATCCATAGAGTGATGCCAAACTGTTGCTCCTTCTTGGCATTCAGAGATAAAGGGGACACTTGAACGTCCAATGTTGACCCCGGCTGAAAGTCCCATTCCAGACTACTTTTTCCCTCTTTATAAAAAAGGGAAGATGTCTTCAATTCACCTTTCCCCGCAACTTTAAAAGTCTGGGGAACACTCTCTTCAAAACCGACCAATTGGGCATAAGAAGAAGATAAAGAGCTAAACAGGAATAAGAATATAAAACAAATATCTTTCATCATTACAGATTATTTACAGCAGATGATCATTTAATCATATACAGACTAAAAATTAGTAAGGGATACGATCGGAAAGAATCTTCTCCGTATACCAAGGATCATCAATTTCCTTTAGCATCGCTCCCATTTCACGGTAGAGTTGTTCCACCACTTCCTTATTTTCTTCCAGAGGGAGATTATTCAACTGATAAGGGTCCTTCAGATCATCAAACAGAAGACTCTTTTTCAGTTGTCTCGTATCGCGGTCGATATATAAAGCTAATGTATACTGTGCAGTTTTAATTCCACGCGAAGAAGGGAAATAAGATTGTACCAATCCTTTTTCATCCTTTTCTCCATCTAGGTTCTGTATATATAAGGCACCTGCCGGACGAACAATTTCCGCCTTTTCATCGAAGAAAAGAGGTGCAAAGTTACGTCCCTGTACTTCGGAAGGAATAGAATCACCCAGTCCGCACAATCCCAGTACAGTAGGCATAATATCAGGAGCAGAAAGCAGCAGATCATCCACCCGAGGCTGAATCTTACCGAGGAAACGGACCAAAAACGGTATATTCATCGATTCGGAATAAGGAGAGTTCTTAGGATCGTCCGTACGCTGGCTGCACATTGTTTCACCATGGTCGGACGCAAAGATAACCACTGTATTTTTATCTAATCCCAGTTCTTTCAGCGTTTCCAAAATTTGTCCGAATGCACGGTCCACTCCGGTCACGGAAGCAAAGTAATAACGGACAGACTCCGCCTTCTTCATTTTCAAGTCTACATTCGGGCGGATCAACAGACTATCCAACGGCTGATCTTTATAAAGATTAAAATCCTGCTCTTCGCAATCATTCAACGAACGGTACGGACTATGCGGGGGATTCATGCCTACCATAATAAAGAAAGGCTTCTTCGTATCACGCACATTACCCTCATTCCTGAGATAAGAAACAACTTTGCCTGATTCATGGAGAGGCGACCATTCTTTCGGATCATGTCTCTTACCGTCCGTATCCCAATAATGCGGATTCTTATGCTCGTCGAACGTACCATAAGAATACCAATAATTAAATCCGTGACGCCGTTCTTTCGGAGTATAAGCATCCCAAACCGGACGTTGTGTTTCTACATATTGTCCCGGATTTTCCGGATCATTCGGAGTCGGGAAATCAGCGTGAAGTTTGCCGAAATAAGCACAATCATAACCTGCCTTGCTGAATACGTCTCCTATGCATTCCGCATCATCGCGCAAAGAACTGATAGGGCGTGTAGAATTACAATTTAAAGGTACACCACTGCGATTCGGATACATGCCGGTCAGCAACATCCCACGATGAGGACTACTCAACGGACAGTTGCTTTGAGCAGAAGTCAGTACCACAGACTCACGTGCGAAAGCATCCAGATTAGGGGTATGCACCGGATCTGCCCGAAAGTTTACTTTATCTCTGAAATCTTCCTGATTCCAGAATCCCATCGCCTGATTGCGATATTGGTCGGGAAATACATAGATAATGTTTGGATGTTCCGCCTGTTCTGCCACCTGCTTAGGAGACTTACAGCCTTGTGCCGCAAAGAGGGCCAGACCACCCATTAAAAAGTTTACTGATTTGATTGTCATGATACAAGGAATAACAGTTAATGCACCAACCTGTTTCGGCGCAACAAATAATTCTTTCCGGTTCATCGCTTTATTCGTCCGGCTATAGGCAAACGAAAGATCGCCTATAGTCAAACGATACGTTACCTATAGGCGAACGCAACATTGCCTATAGCCGGACGAACTAATTTATATACCGGAAGGCATTAATGCATGCACATAGCCGGCTAAAGTATAAGTAAGACAGGGCTTACTTTTTTTCCAGATCTCTCTTACGCATCAATCCTTCCAGGAAGTAATAGTCAGCATAGTTCAACGGAACATCGATTTCCTGACCGTGAGGAATACTGCCAACAGAGTGCATCAGTATGAAGTTTCCGTTTGTACCCACTTTGGCGCGATAAGCCGGTGAACCGAGGCTTTCCATAATTTTATCAGCAGTTTCTTTATAATGATTACCCGGCAGATAGCCGTCGAGTTCATACAAAGCAGAAGCCGTACATGCTGCAGCGGAGGCATCACGAGGTTCATTCGGGATATTAGGAGCATCATAATCCCAGTAAGGAACGAGGTCTTCCGGCAGATTTTTATTAGTAAAGATGAAGTTATATACTTTCTGTGCCTGATCGAGATACTTCTTGTCTTTAGTATAACGATAGCAAGTTGTATAACCGTATAATGCCCAAGCCTGTCCGCGAGCCCATGCTGATTCGTCCGCATATCCTTGTGCTGTTTGTCTCTTCCTTACCTCTCCTGTTTCGGGATCATAGTCTACTACATGATAGCAGCTATTGTCCGGACGGAAATGATGAGCCATCGTTGTATCCGCATGTTTCACTGCTATATTATAAAAGGCAGAGTCACCGGAAAAAGCCGTAGCCTCAAACAACAATTCTAGATTCATCATATTATCGATAATTACCGGACATTTCCATCCGCGTGTACCTTGCCAGCCCTTATCAGCATCCCATGACTGGATAACACCAGCTCCGGGACGGAAACGGGTAGACAATGATTTTGCGGCTTCTACAATCACATCTTTATATTCTTTTTTATCTGCAAAACGGTAACCGTTAAGATAACTGCATCCAATCATAAAGCCGACATCATGGTGCCACTTCAGGTATTTCACAGAATCGAGGGCTTCTGTGTACTTTTCAGCCAAAGGCAGCCATTTCTTATCTCCTGTCAGGTTATAAGTCAACCACATACTACCAGGGAAAAAGCCGGAACACCAGTCCTCAATAGGTATATACGAGATACTCCCATCCGCATTAATTGTTCTTGGATTCAGAATTTTACCGGATTTCTCGATAACGTCTGTTTGAATTGTGTTTTGTGCCACAGCGTTGTCGATGTTGTCTTGAATAAAATCTATTTCAACCTTTTTTTGTCCACCGCAACTCGTAAAGATCAGAAGCGAAAGCCCCAATGCGCTAAGAATTGTTTTCATAATACATGGATTATTTGTTAAGTTAATAATTATCTGGTGGCAAAAATAGCACATTCAAACAGAATAGACCCTCCCAAATAATCCAATTCAAGGACAATTTTGGTACATTTCCCACTAAAACATCATATTTGTACAAGTATTCCTGAAAAACTAGTCTGATTACTTACAGAGCAAATTGATATTCACCCCTCAAAAGAGGGATTCTAAAATCTAATTTTAAAAAGATAAGTACTAAAGAACACCACAAAAGTATCCACATAATCATTATACATAACTATAAAAATAAGAAACATAATAAAAATCCAGTAACTACAAAAGGGCAGATAGCTAATTGCCCTCACGATTCTGCAAGTATTGTACATAATTACTATACTCAAATAAACAATAAAGCGATTGTTGATTATGATGAACCTGAAAGTATAATTATAATAATCTGACTAATATATAATAGATTCTTGCCATTTCAAGAAAAAAAGCATTCTAACTCTTCTACATTTTTATTATATTTATTTGTAACTAACTAATTGTTTGTTAATATTAATTACGATTGCTACCCCTACAAAAAAACATGTAAAGCTAATACAGCATTACTTATTTATCTAGCTTTGCCATGTCTTGTTTTCAGTCATTTTCTTCCTTAATGAAAGGCTGTTACACATTAATTATTTGTATTTAAATTTTCTATATTTATGAAAACACATATTTCTGTAGATACCAAGATTAAAGTTGGTCTCATCGGTTTTGGCAGAATGGGGCGATTTTATTTAAAAGAAATGCAGAAAAGCGGGCGATGGGAGGTCGCATACATTTGCGACATCAATCCCGATTGCCGGGAACTGGCGAAGAAATTATCTCCCGAATCGAAGATACTGGAAAACGAACAGGAAATGTTCGATGATGAAAGTGTGCAGGTAGTAGGACTATTTGCTCTGGCAGACTCACGAAAAGACCGGATTGAAAAGGCCATCAAATACGGCAAGCATATCATCTCCGAAAAACCCGTTTCAGACACTATCGACAAAGAATGGGAAGTAGTGGACATCACTGAAAAAGCCGCTTGTTTCTCTACCGTCAACCTGTATCTCCGTAATGCCTGGTACCATCAGGCCATCAAGCAATTTATAGACCGGGGAGAGATCGGTGAACTGGCCATCCTGCGCATCTGCCACATGACTCCGGGACTCGCACCGGGGGAAGGGCACGAATATGAAGGACCCGCCTTCCACGACTGCGGAATGCACTATGTAGACATCGCACGCTGGTATGCCGGATGCGAATACAAGACGTGGCATTCACAGGGAGTCAACATGTGGAGTTATAAGGACCCCTGGTGGGTGCAATGCCACGGAACATTCCAGAACGGCGTTGTCTTCGATATCACCCAGGGATTTGTCTACGGACAATTATCCAAGGACCAGACCCACAATTCATACGTGGACATCATCGGTACCAAAGGAATCGCCCGCATGACGCACGACTTTAAAACCGCCGTTGTCGACCTTCGCGGAGTCACACGGACAGAGCGGATAGAGAAACCCTTCGGAGGGAAAAACATCGATGTACTGTGCGACCTGTTTGCCGACTCCATAGAAACCGGAACCAGAAACCCCAAACTCCCGCTCATACGAGACTCCGCCATCGCGTCCGAATACGCATGGACCTTTTTGCACGACGCCTATACGCACGATTTACCCGCGATAGGAGAACTGGAGACACTGGAGCAAATATGGGAAAGAAGAAGAAATATGAAAAACGGATACGGATTACTCCAAAAGCCATAATAAGTTTTTAATGATATAACAGGCTGAAATTAATTACTAACTCTTAAAAATAAAACCATGTCAGACTTTTCAAGAAGAAAATTCCTTAAAACGGGAGCCGCCGCTTTAGCAGGCATCACCATTGCTCCCAGCTCTATCTTAGGTATGAGCCACGGGCACGTTTCACCAACCGACAAACTGAACCTCGCAGCCGTAGGTATCGGAGGTATGGGACACGCCAACATCAACAATGTGAAGGGCACCGAAAACATCGTAGCCCTCTGTGATGTGGACTGGAAATATGCCAAAGGCGTATTCGACGAGTTCCCCAAAGCTAAGAAATACTGGGACTACCGCAAGATGTACGACGAAATGGGCAAATCCATTGACGGTGTCATCATTGCCACTGCCGACCATACTCACGCCATTATCACGGCAGACGCCATGACAATGGGCAAACATGTATATTGCCAGAAACCGCTGACACACTCCGTATATGAATCCCGTCTGCTGACCAGACTTGCCGCTTCCACCGGAGTAGTAACCCAGATGGGTAACCAGGGAGCATCAGGCGAAGGTACCGACCTTGTTTGCGAATGGATCTGGAATGGAGAAATCGGTGAGGTGACTAAAGTGGAGTGCGCCACCGACCGTCCTATCTGGCCGCAGGGACTGAATGCACCCGAAAAGGCGGACCGCATCCCCAACACATTGAACTGGGATCTTTTCACCGGACCTGCCAAACTGAACCCGTACAACAACGTTTATCATCCCTGGAACTGGCGCGGATGGTGGGATTACGGAACCGGCGCATTGGGTGATATGGCCTGCCATATCCTGCATCAGCCGTTCAGAGCTCTGAAACTGGGTTATCCTACCAAAGTGGAAGGTTCTTCTACATTATTACTGAGTGCCTGCGCTCCTCAGGCCCAGCATGTGAAGATGATTTTCCCCGCCCGCGACAATATGCCGAAAGTTGCCTTGCCGGAAGTGGAGGTACACTGGTATGACGGCGGTATGATGCCGGAACGTCCGAAAGGTTTCCCGGAAGGAAAACAGCTGATGGGCCCCGGTGGCGGTCTGACCATTTTCCACGGAACAAAGGACACATTGATTTGCGGCTGCTACGGAGAACAACCTTTCTTGTTGTCAGGCCGTGTGCCCAACGCACCGAAAGTATGCCGCCGTGTCAAATGTTCCCATGAAATGGACTGGGTACGTGCTTGCAAGGAAGACAAATCCAACCGCGTGATGCCGAAAGCGGATTTCTCCGAATCGGGACCGATGAACGAAATGGTAGTAATGGGTGTATTGGCTATCCGTCTGCAAGGCTTGAACAAGACACTGGAATGGGACGGCGCCAACATGTGCTTCACTAATATCGGTGACAATGAAACACTCAGAACCTGTATCAAAGACGGATTTACGATTCATGACGGTCACCCGTCCTTCAACAAGACCTGGACAGATCCGATCAACGCGAAACAATTCGCAGCCGAACTGGTGAAACATAATTATCGTGAAGGCTGGAGACTGCCCGATATGCCACGATAACACGATAAAAGTAAGTTAAGGAATTAAAGATTAAAAAATAAATAGCAATTATTATGAAGAAAGTATTTTATCCATTAGCTTGTTGTCTTGCAGCGGGAGTTCTGGTTTCCTGCAGTGGTCAGAAGAAAGCCGGAACAGCTCAGGAAGAGCAGTCGGCAAACGAAGTAGCATTGTCATATTCAAAATCATTAAAAGCGGCAGAGACGGACAGCCTGCAATTACCGGTAGATGCGGATGGTTACATCACCATCTTTGACGGAAAAACATTCAACGGATGGCGTGGTTACGGTAAGGACAGAGTGCCTTCCAAGTGGACTATCGAGGACGGATGTATCAAGTTCAACGGTTCCGGCGGCGGTGAAGCGCAGGACGGTGACGGCGGAGATTTGATCTTCGCTCACAAATTCAAGAACTTCGAACTGGAAATGGAATGGAAGATTTCCAAGGGCGGTAACTCCGGTATCTTCTATCTGGCTCAGGAAGTGACTTCCAAGGACAAGGATGGTAACGATGTACTCGAACCGATCTATATCTCCGCTCCCGAATATCAGGTATTGGACAATGACAATCATCCGGATGCCAAACTGGGTAAGGACAATAACCGTCAGTCGGCTTCTTTGTATGACATGATTCCGGCTGTTCCCCAGAATGCGAAACCTTTCGGCGAATGGAACAAGGCTAAGATCATGGTTTACAAAGGCACTGTTGTTCACGGACAGAATGACGAGAATGTTCTTGAATATCACCTGTGGACAAAACAATGGACTGATATGTTGCAGGCCAGCAAATTCAGCGAAGACAAATGGCCGCTGGCTTTCGAACTGCTGAATAACTGCGGTGGTGAAAACCATGAAGGATTCATCGGAATGCAGGATCACGGTGACGATGTTTGGTTCCGTAATATCCGCGTGAAGGTTCTGGACTGATCGCAGTAATCCATGAGGCTAGCCAAAAAGATAGAATTTACATCCCCCTCTTCTACAGATCTATCTGTATCAAAAGTAAGACAAGTCTTGAATCTTTTTAGCTAGCCTTATAATTAGACCTTTCTGATATCTATAAACATGAAAATCCAAATTAATTTATATGCATTAGCTCCTCTTCCAATTGTTCCATTTGGGATTTCAGTATAGAATAAAGAAGACAGAAAAGACGCAGCTATCCAAATTTATTCTGTTAGAAATATATCCAATAAAATCACATGACGAAAATTATGAATGTGATGCTGCCTATATTTCTCTTCTGAAGAATTCAGCAAGCCGTCAAATACAATGATATATACTGCGCTTATAATATGAGATAAGCAAACGCTGTAAGCAATAAAATATTTATTGTTCAGCTACATTTTAACCATTTAATTAATTTATATTTATGAAAAAGCACCTAATAACAGTACTTGCCTGCTGTTTACTCCTCATCGGTTGCAAAGATGATAAGGTTGATCCCGATCAGTACGATCCATCTCAACCGGTAGTATTTACAGATTTTAATCCTAAAGAGGGAGGTATGCGAACCCGCCTGTACATTGAAGGCAGTAACTTTGGAAGTGACCCTACCAAAATTCATATCACGATCGGTGGAGAAAAAACGAAAACCATCGGAGCTGATGGAAAAAACATTTATTGCATGGTTCCTTCCAAGGCTTTTGATGGAATAATCAATGTTCGCATAGATGGACCGGATGGCAAACCGATTGCAGAACATACATTTGAAGAAGAATTCAAGTACACTCCTGCAACGGTTGTAGGCACCTTGCTACGTAAAGTAGATGAGGATAATAATTCCGCATTTCAAGAGGGTTCGTTCGATGAAGGAGCTTCTATTCCTTCCAATGATTGCATGGTGTTCGATCCCAAGTACAAAGACGGAGACAACCGGTTACTTTTTTCTTCAAACCATTTTGACGGTCTCCATCTAATAGACCTGACAGAGCGGACTGTAAAACGTCTCTTTCCAAGAACAGGATATAGCACAATGTACTCTTTCACATTCAGCGCTGACGGAGACACGTTGCTGTTTACCGATGATCACGGTCAGGACAACACTACCCGGGCAAATATCTATTATTCTCTCCGTCGTGAGAATTTTCGACGAATTCGTCCTTACAACTATGGCAGGACAGCATATAGCTTAGTGTATATGGATGACGGAACCATCTTTTACACCACCTGGTGGGAAGGAAAAGTCTACAAAATGATACGCAATGGAGCTATTCCCAATATCGACGAGAATGCGGAAGTTGCCTTTAGTCTGAGTCAGATATCAGCAGTGGGCGGTTCACACACGATATTATTCAAGCACCCGTCCAATAAATTTATGTACATGCTTTCCGACAATTTTGGCGCAGTGTTCAGAGCCGATTATGATCCGGTGGCAAAAACATTCGGTAATCCCAGCATCATTGCCGGAAACATGAACGATAAAAGTTTCAAAGAAGGAACAGGAGGTAGCGCCCGGTTTAACAAACCACAGTTCGGTGTATTTGTTAAAAACGAAAAATACGGAGAAGGAATCGGTCCTGACAAAGACCAATATGACTTCTATTTTTGTGACAGAGAAAATCACTGCATCTGGAAGCTGGACCCACATGGAGTAGCCTCTCTCGCAGCCGGACGAAGTAACGAAAATGCCGACGGCAAAATTTGGGGATATGTAGACGGTAATCCGTTACATGAAGCACGTTTCAATCAGCCTGCCGGCCTTGCCTACGATCCTGATACAGATATGTTCTATATCGGAGATATCGACAATAAAGGAATTCGTTATATGACAACGGAATAATACTATTTAAAACACAAATGAATATGAGAAATATAATCTTACTATTTTTCTTGATAGTAGGCTGGACAACTACAGTCTATGCCCAAAATGAACAAGAGACGATTGAAGTGACAGGAATCGTCACAGATCCAAAGAACGAACCTTTAGTAGGTGTAAACGTTACAGCGAAAAACATACCGGGCTTCGGCGCGATAACCGACATAAACGGACGTTATAAGATCAAGGTTCCCAATTATTCTTACTTGATCTTCTCTTATGTGGGATTTACAAAACAGGAAGTCTTTATCAAAGACAAAAAAATCATTAACGTCGTTATGGTAGAGACGAAAGAAACGGTCATCGACGAAGTTGTTGTCACAGGAACCGGCACTCAGAAGAAGGTAACTGTGACAGGTGCCGTTACCACAGTCGACGTTTCTCAGCTACGTACTCCGACAGCAAGTATAACGAACGCTCTTGCAGGTAATGTGGCCGGTATACTCGCTCGCCAAACTTCCGGACAGCCGGGGAGTAATATCTCCGAGTTTTGGATACGCGGTATCTCCACTTTCGGCGCCGGCGGCAGTGCATTGGTGCTGGTCGATGGTTTCGAGCGTGATATGAATGAGATCAATGTGGAAGATATCCAGGACTTCTCAGTGTTGAAGGATGCCTCTGCAACAGCAATTTACGGTTCACGCGGTGCAAATGGAGTTGTCTTGATCACGACCAAACGCGGAAAAGAAGGAAAGACCCGCGTTAATGCCAAAGTAGAAACCTCGTATAATACACGCACCAGAACTCCGGAATTTGTAGACGGTCCAACGTATGCCCGCATGATGAACGAAGCCTTAATTAGTCGTAGTCAAGCTCCAGCCTATAGCGAAAGTGACTTGAAACTGTTTGCAAACGGGTTGGATCAGGATCTTTTCCCGAATGTGGACTGGATGAACTTAATACTGAAAGACGGCGCCCCCACTTATCGTGCAACCGTAGACTTGACCGGAGGTGGTACGGTGGCCCGTTATTTTATTTCTGCCAGTTATGTAAATGAAGGTGGTATGTACGAGACAGATCGTGCTATGACGGACTATAACACCAATGCCAACTACCATCGCTGGAACTACCGCATGAATGTAGACATAGACCTGACAAAAACTACGCTACTAAAAGTAGGTGTATCGGGGTCTTTGGACAAACAGAACCTGCCGGGAAGCCAATATCATGAAATATGGCACTCACTGATGGGATACAGTCCCATCGCTTCACCAGTACAATATAGTGACGGAAAATGGGCAGCAGTCGGTAATGAGGGACGAAGAAATCCGTGGGTGCTGACTACCCAGCAAGGGTATCAGGAAACATGGAAGAATAAAATCCAGACTACAGTTAACCTTGAACAAGATCTGAAATTTATTACAAAGGGATTAAAATTCTATGGGCGCTTCGGCTTCGATACTTATACAGATAACGGTGACAACCGTTTCAAATGGCCGGAAAGTTGGTTAGCAGAACGGCAACGTACCTCCGACGGAGAGCTGCAATTCAGAAGAATAGAGACGCAGAAACTGATGGACGGAACGATGTATTCAAGTGGACAACGGAAGGAATATCTGGAGGCAGAGCTACACTATAACCGTACGTTTGGTGACCACATGCTAGGAGCCGTTTTAAAGTATTCTCAGGACAAGACTACCAATACATCTCACAACGGCAATACAGATAGCTACGAGAAGATTGTGCAGAGTATTCAAAATCGTCATCAGGGATTTGCAGGACGTTTCACCTATGGATGGAAATACCGCTACTTCTTTGACTTCAATTTCGGTTACAACGGTTCCGAGAACTTTGCCTCAGGTCAGCAGTTTGGATTTTTTCCCGCCTATTCTGTGGCATGGAACATCGCTGAAGAGTCAATCATCAAGAAACATCTCAAATGGTTGAACATGTTTAAGCTGCGCTACTCATACGGTAAGGTAGGTAACGACAATGTGGGAACCCGCTTCCCATACGTAGAGAAATTCGGAACATGGGATGAAGACGGTTACTATTACGGTGATATCGGCACCAGTAATTATTATTATACCGGACTGACCTATTCGAGAATTGCATCAAACAGCATCACTTGGGAGGTAGCCAAGAAACATGACCTCGGACTTGACTTCTCTATGTTCAATGATAAGTTCAGTGGCAGCATTGACTACTTCCACGAACAGCGCAACGGTATTTATATGTTGCGTAGTTATCTTCCTCAGATTATCGGTCTGAATCACATCACAACAAAACCTTATGCTAACGTAGGCTCTGTCTTGTCCGAAGGCTTTGACGGAAATATTGCTTATAAGCAGAAGGTAGGTGAGGTAGACCTTACGGTACGTGCCAACATGACCTATAGTAAAAATGAGATCAAGGAATATGACGAAGAGAATAGTCGCTACCCGTATAAGATGAAGTACGGATTCCGTGTAGACCAGGCGCGTGGTCTGATAGCTGAAGGATTATTTAAAGACTATGAAGAAATTCGTAACAGGCCATCACAGGGGTCAGGCATCATGCCAGGCGATATCAAATACAAAGACGTAAACGGTGACGGAGTCATTAACGGAGACGACGAAGTGCCCATCGGCGCAACGACTCGCCCTAACTTGATTTACGGATTCGGTGTATCTGCGCAATGGAAAGGATTTGACATCAACGTTCACTTCCAAGGAGCCGGAAAATCATCCTTCTTCATAGACGGATTCACCGTATATCCCTTCAAAGAGAAGTCCTGGGGAAACATTCTGACAGATGTAGTCGGAAACTACTGGTCGTTGGGGACCAACGAGGACCCGAATGCCAGATATCCACGTCTGAGTTATGGAGGCAATGATAACAATTATCGCGCTTCAACTTATTGGTTACGAAACGGTTCATACATCCGTTTGAAAAATGTGGAACTAGGTTACAGTATCCCGAAACGGTTTGTCAATAAACTCCATCTGGACCGTGTGCGTTTGTACCTGATGGGAACAAACCTACTGACTTTCTCCGACTTTAAACTTTGGGATCCGGAACTGGGTAGTTCTAACGGACAACAGTATCCCCTATCTAAAACTGTTACCATCGGACTGACGGTGGGAATCTAAAACAATTATGAAAAGAAAAATTATGAAAAGAAATAAATACATCTTATTGGGAGCGGTAGCGCTCGGGTTAGGACTCACTTCCTGTTCCGATTATCTAAATGTAGATCGCTATTTCAGAGATCAACAGTCTACAGAACGCATTTTCTCAGACAAAGACTATACACTCCAATGGCTATCATTCTGCTACAGCCGCTTGCAGGGAGATAATCTGGAAGTAGGACACAGCGACGTATGTCCTTTCAACTTCTCAGATGACCAAGTATTCAACGAGCGTGGAGACCGTTTTGCCAAATTCAAGCGTGGCGAATATTTAAATTCCACAGGCGGTCAGAATGCATGGAAATGGTCATATGACGGAATCTATCAAGCTTCCATCCTACTGAATGAATTACATGAGAATCAGGATCTCACTCCGGAGGAAGTGACAGATGTACGAGGACAGGCCCGTTTTCTGCGTGCCTATTTCTACTGGATGCTTCTGAGAAAATTCGGTCCGATCCCCATCCTACCACCGGAAGGAGCCGATTATACAAAATCATATGATGAGTTGGCGTATCCACGCAACACCTATGACGAATGTGTGCAATTCATTACCTCTGAATTGGAAATTGCAGCTACCGAACTATTCGAAAAACGTGATAACTTGAACATTGCCCGCCCAACCAAAGGAGCTGCACTGGCTGTACGCGCCAAAGTTTTTCTCTATGCCGCTAGTCCGCTGGTTAACGGAAATACGGAAATGGCAGACTTCACCAACAAGGACGGCAAACAACTGATTCCGCAAGAATACAATGAAGAGAAGTGGGCAAAAGCCGCTGCTGCTGCCAGAGATATGATTGATTACTCGGAAGCAAGCGGACTTTACAAACTTTATACTTTTGAAAGACGTCCGGTTAGTACAGACGAAGCTTATCCAACTACGATTGAACCGCCCTATCATGAGGAATACAGCAACAAGCCCTTTCCAGAAGGATGGGCCAATATAGATCCTTTTGAGTCTTATCGTTCTATTTTTAATGGTGACATCTATGCTGCAGAGAATCAAGAACTTATTTTCACCCGAGGAACCAATGGAGACAGCAATGACTTAAAAACAGACAACACCATGGTAGATTTCGTTAAGCATCAACTACCCGGAACGTTTGGAGGATATAATGTACACGGAATAACTCTGAAACAAAGTGAAGCTTATGACATGGCAGATGGTAAACCTTTTAGCAAAGAATACTACACCTTGTGGAAAGGAAAGTTCACAAACGATGAAAACAAAGATGAACACAAGTACGACCACGTAAAAAATAATGTATGGTGGGGATATACCAACCGTGAACCTCGTTTCTATGCCTCCGTAGCTTTCAACGGAGCAATTTGGAATGCACTAAGCATCAAGGAAGAAGGAGGGAAAGATTCACGAAACAAACAAATCTGGTATTATCGGGGAGCGACCGACGGACGTATAAACGGTTCTGATAACTGGTGTATCACCGGTATCGGCATCATGAAATATGTAAACCCGAACGATTGTGCCAAATGGGGAGGCTCCATCTATCAGAAAGTGGAACCTACACTTCGTTACGCCGACATATTACTGATGTATGCAGAAGCACTAAATAATATTTCTGAAGGGGCACACTATCAAATAGCCTCATGGGACGGAAACCAGACTTACGACATCTCCCGTGACAAAGAACAGATGCGCCGCGGAGTAAAACCTGTCCGTATGCGTGCCGGAGTACCCGATTATAGTGATGAGATATATGAGAATCCGAAAAAGTTCTTTGAAAAAATAGTCCATGAACGGCAAATCGAATTCTTTGCAGAAACCCAGCGCTTCTATGACCTGCGCCGTTGGAAGATCGTCGAAGAGCATGAAAGTGAGCAAATCTACGGTTGCAACACACTAATGAACGAAGAATACAAAGACATGTATTATCTGCCGGTCAGAGTAGCCGAGCTACAGACGTCTTTCTCTCGTAAACAATATTTCTGGCCTATCAGCTTCGATGAACTGAAACGGAACAAGAATCTGTCACAAGCTCCCGGATGGCAGTACTATGATTAGTATTAACATTATAAACTAAAAAATCAATATGAGAAAATTATATATTTTAGGAATGATATTGGCAATGTGCGCAACATTCAGTGCGTGCAATGACGAATGGAAGGAGGAACTTTACACGCAGATGATTTCTTTCAAGGCTCCTTTGGGAGACAATAGTCTGAATGAAATTTATGTACGCTATCAGCCGGATGGAATGGGAATATACCAGTTGCCGGTCATTGTCAGTGGTTCGAAGAATAACGATCGAAATATAGACGTGAAAATAGCCGTAGATGAGGACACGCTCCGAATACTTAATCAGGAGAAATTCCCTGTAGGCCGTCAAGATCTTTGGTATGTCCCCCTTGCAAAACAACATTATTCTTTTGAATCAAATATTTGCCACATTCCTGCAGGAGAAAACATACAGCTCTATCCCATCCATTTCAACTTTAACGGGTTGGAACTGGATGAGAAATATGTACTTCCGTTGACAATTGAAGAAGACCCCTCTTATATACAAAATAAATATAAGGGACGTTATAAAGCGCTACTGGGAGTCAATCTGTTCAATGACTATTCTGGTACTTATAATACCACACTGATGAATATTTACATCGAAGGAACAACATCAGATCCCGCTAAGGTAGATACACGTGTAGCCCGTGTAGTGGACGAAAATACCATTTTCTTCTATGCCGGTTCAACTTGGGTGGAAGACGAAAACCGCTCCAGATATAAAGTATTTGTGGAGTTTGGAGAAGCAACAGAGGACGAGGAAGGTACTGTTAAAGGAACGTTGAAACTATACGGCGACGCAAGTGAATCAGAAATCAATATTCAACCACTGGGAGAGTGTAAGTATGAAAAACGAATCATTCAACACGAAACCATCAAATATATGGAACGCCATCTTACTACGCTAGAGTTGAGTTACAAGTACACGGATGTCACTTCTAATCCAGATTATCCGATGACTTATGAAGTAAAAGGCTCCATGACAATGGAACGACAAATCAATCCATTGATTCCAGATGAGGATCAAGCAATTGAATGGTAAAAAGGTAAAGATCTGGTAACCGCATATGGAAATAAATTTATTACATTTGCAGGAGAATCTTTAATGATGGGGTATGAGTTTTGAATTATAGTTTAATCCAAAGCTCATAGCCCCATTATTAGAAGTTTCAAATTAGTAATTCAAAATTAACCATTATGACCCCACAAGAGTTTTTTAAAAATGATTTATTCGCCGAAAATGCAGGTGTAATATTGCTTGAAGTACGCGAAGGATATAGCAAAGCCAAGCTGGAAATAAAACCCGAACATCTTAATGCCGGCGCACGAACTCAAGGAGGAGCTATCTTTACATTGGCAGATCTTGCACTTGCAGCAGCCGCCAATTCTCATGGTACGCTGTCCTTTTCCCTCTCATCCACAATCACTTTTCTACGTGCAAGCGGTCCGGGCGATACCCTTTATGCCGAAGCGCGCGAACGCTATATCGGTCGAAGTACCGGTTGCTATCAGGTAGATGTAACCAACCAAAACGGGGACTTGATTGCTACATTCGAATCAAGTGTTTTCAGAAAAGACCAGAAAGTTCCTTTTACGCTGTAATGACAGGAAACGAAGTGCGCCAGATTCGCTGACGCACTATTTAACGATAGAAGTCAACGGATGACGATTACCTCTGACATCATTTAAGAAAGCTTTGGCAGAACCAAAATTCAAAAACATATCCAAACGGACAGGAAGATGATTCTTATCATCTGTCACAAAGAAGGTAATCACCTCCTTTTCTTTCCCTTTCTTATCATACTCAACCAATGAAAAGATCAGGCAGCGATAGGTTACTCCATTTTCAGCTTTCACATTCTCTTTTCCCCGATAAATCAGCGTCTGTTCTTCTACTTTACGTCCGGTAGCCATCGGGAATTTGATTTTATCGCCTACCTTATAATCAGCAGGATCATAAGAACGCGCCTGAGCAAGAATAGTCAGCATATCATAGATACAGCGGCTATCACTTTCTTCTGATTCCTGAACTTCTCCGTCACGGAACGTACGTTTTTGCTTAGCAAAACAAAGACCGTCTTTATAAGAGAACCAAGCCTCATCTACCGTATAGCGTTTTCCTTCTTCGGCACCTTTACGAAAGTAACGAGGCTCCAGCTTTTCTCCCATGACGCAAGTTAATGTATCACGCATCTTGAAAAAGAAATCGGCACGCTTACTGCCTAAAGCAAGCAGATTGACACGGTATGCAGGTTCTGAGTGATAAGTAGTCGCATTGGTTGTCAGACTGGCTATACCCGCTTTCACCCAAACGAATTTCCAGTTGAAGTACAAGTCGTACATCACATGCTCTCCAGATTGGAAAGCATCGTTCTTTGCTTCACACTGTGCATTGGCAGGAAGTGCAAAACACCCTATAAACAATGCTACTAAGCCTATAACTAGATTACGGCGCAAACTAGCGGCGCCTGCGGTTTTGGTTATCTTGTTCCCTATCTTTCTTTCTTTTGTCTTCATCTGGTTTTTGTTTTTTAAGTTCATCCGGCTTCTGCTTGTCTACAGGAGTTGCATGGATATCCCAATTTTGGGTTGTATCCCATAAAGCTTTATACTCCAATATATTCGGGTAATAGTAGACAGCTTCCGGCTGCTGTCCTTTTGCATAATCACCTGTATCCCACTCTCCGTTTCCATTAGTGTCATTAATTAGTCTGGCACCATATTTTCCAGGATTCAGGAAATAAAAATCAGCCATTCCTTTGTCAATCCTCCGTTTACGTACCACTTTATCCTGAGCATCCAACAACTCTACAAATGCCATCGGGTCCGCTCCCGTAACATTGAAATGAAGAGTAAAATATTCATCCTCACTACGTACTTTAAACGATTGTTTTATCTTATCGGTAAACAAACCATAAATGCCATGAAAAGCTGTCGAGTCCACCGAGAACTCATATTCCATTGTAGCTTCCCAATCATTTCCAGGATACAGATTAAACCGCCGCAAATTCAATGAGTCTTGTTCGAATTCGAAAGGGACATCCTTCCAAATCGTATCCACCTTTTGCCGCAAATGAATGGCCGCAGTATCAAAACTAGCAATCGGTTCCTCAAAGTTCAAAGAGATATAACCATACACATCCATAGATGAAGGTGCATTCACATTCACCGGTAAGAATTTGGTAGGTATCGGCTCATCTTCTTCATCTTTCTTTTTCTTCTTTTTCTTCTTCTCGGGCTCTTCTTTAGTCAAAGTCTTTTGTTTGGATACCAACTTCAACGTATCTGTACGAGGAATTAATTGATTCAACGTATCTGTATAAAGATAGGTAAGGCTAAGAGCAAGGGTATCCTGTTTATAAAGCAAAGAGTCCTTCACCCAGTAATGAATCGTATCGTTCCGTTGGTTCTTTTCTATGATAAAAGCGTCCTTATCTTCGAAGTTCAAGCCTTTCAGCACAGGCAAAGTATCTGCTTTACCTGCAAAATAGAGTGTGAATTTCTGAGGAACCAACCGCTCGGACTTAATCAGGTACTGCGAATAGTTTAACTCTTTAAAAGCGCGGAGAATCACATCATCGGGCAGATAATGCATGTATTTCTTCTCAACAATCGTATCATAAGTCAAAGAATCCACCCAAGCTGTATCCATACGAAGTCTTTCCTCCATACGCGGAATGATCAATGAATCATTAAAAGCAATGACTTCACTTTTTTGAGTAAAAGCAAAGTTTTGGTCAGAATCCATCAGTCCAAAGATACGATACTTACCGGGAGCTACCCCACGGATGGAAAAGCGTCCACGACTGTCAGTACGAGCCACACGGTCGAAAGGGAGTTTGGTAAAAGCTGTATCATTCAGGTTAGCATGCAATCCGACCAGTATTCCTTTAATAGGCTCCAGATTGGAAGCGTCAAGTACCGTTCCTGATACTTCCATAGTATCAATCTGTGCACCGGTAGAAAAAGTAAATGCAAAATTACCTAAAGGATTACCTTCATTATTGTCAACGATAGCATCCGAGAAATCTATAGTATAGGTAGTATTAGGCTTCAGCGAATCAAGCAGATTCACCTGTATTCTCTTTCCTGATGCCTTGATTTCCGGTTGTTGTATCTGAGGAGGAGAAACAACCACCTTCTCGGTCGCTTTCTCTAGCTTAATAAACTCATCAAACTGGAGAGAAACTTTCGTTCTCTTATTATTAATAGCACCTGCAACAGGAGTACTGCCGACGAAACGCGGAGGATCATAATCCTTAGGTCCGCCTTCCGGTCGCCCAATGCTGGCACAGGAGTACAGTATAGCCGCCAGTACTACTACCGGAAAAGCTTTACGCACGATATGTTTTATCTTTTGATTCTCAAATTGTAACATGCTGCAAAAATAAACGTTCTTCACCAATAAACACTACACTTTCTAGCTAATTTATTAAAAAGTAGCCTTAAATGAATGATTATTGGTCCTTATCTTGTTAATAAATCCCTATCTTTGACTCCCGAAATTCAAACCTAATACAAAAAACCCATGAAGAAACAACTACTTTCCTGCTGTTTGGCTGCACTAGGACTAACAACAGCCATCCAAGCACAGAACTTTAATGAGTGGAAAGACCCGGAAGTGAATTCCGTAAACCGCTCCGCAATGCACACTAATTATTTTGCCTATGCATCGGCTGATGAAGCTAAAGCGGGCAGCAAAGAGGACTCAAAGAATTTTATGACTCTGAACGGTCTCTGGAAATTTAACTGGGTAAGAAATGCAGACGCGCGCCCGACTGACTTCTATCAGACTAGTTTTAACGACAAAGGATGGGACAACATTAAAGTGCCCGCTGTATGGGAACTGAATGGTTATGGTGATCCGATCTATGTAAATGTCGGTTATGCCTGGAGAAACCAATTCCAGCACAACCCTCCCCTCGTACCCACAGAAAACAACCACGTAGGTTCTTACCGGAAAGAAATCATTCTTCCTGCCGACTGGAAAGGGAAAGATATTTTTGCCCACTTCGGCTCCGTAACTTCCAATATGTACCTCTGGGTAAATGGCCGTTATGTAGGTTATAGCGAAGACAGCAAGCTGGAAGCCGAATTTAATCTGACCAATTACCTGAAACCCGGGAAAAACCTGATTGCCTTCCAAGTATTCCGCTGGTGCGACGGCAGTTATCTGGAAGATCAGGACTTCTTCCGCTATTCCGGTGTGGGACGTGATTGCTACCTGTATGCACGTGACAAAAAGCATATTCAAGATATCCGTGTTACTCCCGACCTGGACAACCAGTATAAGGACGGTACACTAAACATAGCCATCGACCTGAAAGGCAGTGGCACAGTAGCTCTCGATCTTACAGATGCACAAGGAAAGAGCGTAGCAACAGCCGACCTGAAAGGTTCCGGCAAACTAAATACAACTTTCAACATAGCCAACCCCGCAAAATGGACTGCTGAAACACCCAACCTCTACACATTGACCGCCACTCTGAAAAACGGGAACAACATTACAGAAGTGATTCCCATCAAGGTAGGTTTCCGTAAAATCGAACTGAAAGGCGGACAAATACTCGTCAACGGACAGCCTGTACTCTTCAAAGGAGCCGATCGTCATGAAATGGACCCGGACGGTGGCTATGTCGTTTCCCTCGAACGTATGATACAAGACATCAAGGTGATGAAACAGCTTAATATCAACGCGGTACGTACCTGCCACTACCCGGATGACAACCGCTGGTATGATCTTTGCGACGAATACGGTTTGTATGTAGTAGCCGAAGCCAATGTTGAATCTCACGGAATGGGATATGGTGACAAAACACTGGCTAAAAACCCGATTTATGCAAAAGCACACATGGAACGCAACCAGCGTAATGTGCAACGCAGTTATAACCACCCGTCTATCATTTTCTGGTCATTAGGAAATGAGGCAGGTATGGGACCGAACTTCGAACATTGCTACACTTGGATCAAGAACGAAGACAAGACACGTGCCGTACAGTACGAGCAGGCAAGAACGAGTGAATTCACCGACATTTTCTGCCCGATGTACTATGATTATAACCAATGTATCAAATATTGTGAAGGCAATATCGACAAACCGCTTATCCAATGCGAATACGCGCATGCGATGGGTAACTCCATGGGTGGATTCAAAGAATACTGGGACATCATCCGTAAGTATCCGAAATATCAAGGTGGATTTATCTGGGACTTTGTTGACCAGTCTTGCCATTGGAAAAATAAAGACGGTATAGCCATCTATGGTTATGGAGGCGACTTCAACAAATACGACGCTTCGGACAATAACTTCAACGACAACGGCTTAATCAGCCCCGACCGGGTACCCAATCCGCATGCTTATGAAGTAGGATATTTCTACCAGAACATCTGGACCACACCAGCCGACCTTTCCAAAGGTGAAATCAATATCTATAATGAGAACTTCTTCCGCGATCTGTCTACATACTATCTGGAATGGCAGTTGCTGGCTAATGGAGAAGTTGTTCAAAACGGTATCGTATCAGACTTGAACGTAGCTCCGCAACAAACAGTAAAGCTACAGTTGCCATTTGACACCAAGAATATTTGTCCTTGCAAGGAACTGTTGCTGAACGTCAGCTACAAACTAAAAGCAGCTGAGACACTGCTCCCGGCAGGAGAGACGATCGCTTATGACCAAATGAGCATCCGCGATTACAAAGCACCGGAACTCAAACTGGAAAACAAGCAGTCCTCTAATATCGCAGTAGTAGTACCTACCTTCCAGACCAATGATTATAATTACCTGATCGTTTCCGGCGAAGACTTTACGCTCGAATTCAACAAACACAACGGTTATCTCTGCCGCTATGATGTCAATGGTATACAACTAATGGAAGATGGAACCGCCCTGACTCCTAACTTCTGGCGCGCTCCGACCGACAATGACTTTGGTGCAGGATTACAACACAGATATGGCGCCTGGAAACATCCGGAATTGAAACTGACCTCACTGAAGCATGATATTGAAAATGAACAAGCAGTTATCCGTGCAGAATATGATATGAAGTCTATAGGAGGAAAGTTATTCCTGACATACATCATTAATAATAAGGGAGCTGTAAAAGTTACTCAGAAAATGGAAGCAGACAAAAGCAAGAAAATCTCTGAAATGTTCCGTTTCGGAATGCAACTTCGCATGCCTGTCACATTCAATGAAGTAGAATATTATGGACGCGGACCGGGCGAAAACTATGCAGACCGTAACCATGGTGCAATGATCGGCAAATATCGCCAAACTGTAGAAGAGCAATTCTATCCATACATCCGCCCGCAGGAAACCGGAACGAAAACAGACGTCCGTTGGTGGAACCTGCTCAATATCAGTGGTAATGGATTGCAGTTTGTAGCTGATGCACCGTTTTCCGCTTCTGCACTGAACTATACAATCGAATCACTGGATGACGGTGCCGGCAAAGACCAACGCCATTCACCGGAAGTAGAAAAAGCCAACTTCACAAACTTCTGTATTGATAAAGCACAAACGGGGCTTGCCTGTGTCAACAGTTGGGGGGCTATTCCTTTAGAAAAATACCGTCTTCCCTATCAAGATTACGAGTTTAGTTTTATTATGAATCCTATATATCATAAACTAAAGTAAAAAACATAGTTAAAAAACACGGTATCAGAATACAAGAATACCGAATTTAAAGTACTTTTGCAGCCGGAAACTTATTTCATAGAATAAGTTTCCGGCTTTTCTTCCTTGGATCATCTATCCATACAATGAATACACACTGCGACGAACGCACAATTTTAAAAAACAGATAAATATAAAGTATGAAAAGTAGAATTGTTTTATTTGCATTTTGCTTAGCCCTCTTGTCTAGTTGTGGCAATAAGGGCAATGACACGGGAAAAGTCCCAGAATATGCAGTACAGGAATTACAGAAGACAACTGCAGACCTAATGAAAGCTTATCCGGCTACCATCAAAGGTAGACAAGACGTAGAAATTCGCCCGCAGGTATCGGGCTTCATCACAAAGCTATGCGTAGATGAAGGAGCAACCGTTCGCAAAGGACAGCTCTTATTCATCGTAGATCCTACTCAGTACGAAGCAGCAGTACGTACAGCAAAAGCAGCGGTTGCAACAGCAGAAGCAGCTGTGAATACTCAGCAGATGACTGTTGACAATAAGATTGAGCTGAACAAAAAACAGATCATCAGCGACTATGACTTGTCAATGGCAAAGAATTCACTGGCACAGGCTCAGGCGCAACTTGCCCAGGCTAAAGCACAGCTGACTACAGCACAGCAGAATTACTCCTTTACACAAGTAAAGAGTCCTTCGGACGGTGTGATCAACGATATTCCTTATCGTCTGGGAGCACTCGTAAGCCCTTCTATGGCTACGCCAATGACTACGGTATCTGAAATAGACGAGGTATATGTATATTTCTCTATGACAGAAAAAGAACTGTTGGCTATGACCAAAACCGGAGGGACCATCAAAGAAGAGATCAGCAAGATACCGGCCATCAAACTACAATTGATCGACGGTACAACATACGATGTAGAAGGAAAAGTAGACGCTATCACAGGAGTGATCGACCAGTCAACCGGTTCTGTAAGCATGCGTGCTATCTTCCCGAACAAAGAACACATCCTGCGTAGTGGTGGTACAGCCAATGTCCTGATCCCTTATACCATGGACAACATGATCAGCATACCACAAGCTGCAACTCAGGAAATTCAAGACAAAAAGTTCGTCTACGTTCTACAGCCGGACAACACCGTGAAATATACAGAAATCAGCATTTTCAATCTGGATAACGGAAAAGAATATCTTGTTACTTCCGGATTGAATGCAGGAGACAAAATCGTGGTCGAAGGTGTGCAAACTCTCAAAGACGGTCAGAAGATACAACCGATCACACCAGCCCAGAAAGAAGCGAACTATCAACAGCATTTGAAAGACCAGCACGACGGAAATCTGGCTACAGCTTTCAACTAATAACTTAGGTAATCGTATGAAATTAGATAACTTTATTAACCGTCCGGTACTATCAACGGTTATTTCCATCCTGATAGTCATCCTTGGTGCTATCGGATTGGCAACACTGCCTATCACCCAGTACCCGGACATTGCGCCTCCTACCGTATCGGTAAGAGCCACATATACGGGTGCCAGTGCATCAACCGTATTGAACTCCGTGATTGCCCCACTGGAAGAGCAAATCAATGGTGTAGAGAACATGATGTATATGACTTCAACTGCATCCAATACAGGTTCCGGTGATATCTCCATCTACTTCAAGCAGGGAACTGACCCGGACATGGCTGCCGTCAACGTACAGAACCGTGTTTCCATGGCACAGGGATTGCTGCCTGCCGAAGTAACCAAAGTCGGTGTAACGACTCAGAAGCGCCAGACTTCCATGCTGGTCGTATTCTCTCTTTACGACGAAACCGACACCTATACAGACGCATTCATCGAAAACTATGCAAAGATCAACTTGATTCCTCAGGTTCAACGTGTACAGGGTGTGGGTGATGCCAATGTGATGGGCCAGGACTATTCTATGCGTATCTGGCTGAAGCCAGACGTTATGGCACAGTACAAACTGATACCGAGCGACGTATCGACAGCCTTGGCTGAACAGAACATAGAAGCTGCTCCGGGACAGTTCGGTGAACGCAGCAACCAGACCTTCCAATATACAATCCGCTACAAAGGACGTTTGCAGCAACCGGAAGAATTTGAGAATATCGTCATCAAGTCTTTGCCGAACGGCGAAGTGCTTCGTCTGAATGATATTGCAGAAATTCAATTAGACCGTTTGGGATACAACTTTACCAACCGGGTAAACGGACACAAGGCAGTAACTTGTATCGTTTATCAGATGGCAGGAACGAATGCGACACAGACTATCAGTGATATCGAAAACTTACTGAATGAAGCTTCAACGTCATTGCCAGCCGGATTGAAGCTTAACATTTCAATGAATGCCAATGACTTCTTGTTCGCTTCTATCCACGAAGTCTTGAAGACATTGATTGAAGCATTTATCCTGGTATTTATCGTAGTATATATCTTCTTGCAGGATTTACGTTCTACATTGATTCCGACTATCGCCATTCCGGTAGCCTTGATCGGTACCTTCTTTGTATTGTCTCTGATCGGGTTCAGTTTGAACTTGCTGACACTATGTGCCCTTGTGCTTGCCATTGCGATTGTGGTCGATGACGCGATTGTGGTCGTCGAGGGTGTGCATGCCAAGCTAGACCAGGGATACACATCTGCCCGCCTGGCATCTATCGATGCAATGCACGAGTTGGGTGGTGCTATCGTATCCATCACGCTGGTGATGATGGCTGTGTTTGTTCCCGTTAGCTTCATGGGTGGTACAGCCGGTACTTTCTACCGTCAGTTTGGTATGACAATGGCTATCGCGATCGGTTTGTCCGCACTAAACGCTCTTACGTTAAGTCCGGCACTGTGCGCCATCTTCCTGAAGCCGCATAATACCGATCACGGAAACAAGAAACAGACTTTGGTGGACCGCTTCCACACCTCTTTCAATGCAGCTTATGATTCTATCCTGAAAAAGTATAAGAAACGTGTATTGTTCTTCATTCAGAAAAAATGGCTGTCAATGGGATTAGTGGTCATTTCTATCGTGTTGCTTATATTCTTCATGAATACCACTCCGACAGGTATGGTGCCTAATGAAGATACCGGTACACTGATGGGAGCAGTAACATTACCTCCGGGAACATCACAAGACCGTTCGGAACAGATTCTGGCTCGTGTAGACAGTTTGATCGCTGCCGATCCTGCCGTTTCCTCACGTACTATGATCTCCGGATTTAGCTTCATCGGTGGTCAGGGACCTTCTTACGGTTCATTCATCATCAAGCTGAAAGACTGGGACGAACGTTCTGCCGTACAGAATTCCGATATCGTTGTCGCATCCTTATATATGCGTGCACAAAAAATCATCAAAGAAGCACAGGTGCTGTTCTTCGCTCCTCCTATGATTCCGGGTTATTCGGCATCTACGGATATCGAGGTGAACATGCAGGATAAAACCGGTGGTGAGTTGAACAAGTTCTTTGATGTAGTCAACGACTATACACAAGCATTGGAAGCACGTCCGGAAATCAACTCGGCGAAAACATCTTTCAACCCGAACTTCCCGCAATACATGATTGATATTGACGCGGCAGCATGTAAGAAAGCAGGTATCAGTCCGAGTGATATCCTAAGCACCATGCAGGGATACTACGGAGGTCTGTATGCATCCAACTTCAACCGTTTCGGTAAGATGTACCGTGTAATGATTCAGTCAGACCCGTTATCACGTAAGAACCTGGAATCATTGAAGAATGTCAAGGTTCGTAATAACCAGGGCGAGATGGCTCCAATCGCCCAGTTTATCTCTGTAGAGAAAGTATACGGACCTGATATCATCAGCCGTTTCAACTTGTATACTTCCATGAAGGTGATGGTTGCTCCGGCTTCCGGATATACTTCCGGTCAGGCACTGGCTGCTCTGGCAGAAGTAGCACAGGAAAATCTTCCTACAGGTTATACTTATGAACTGGGAGGTATGGCGCGTGAAGAAGCACAGAGCAGCGGCAGTACCACAGGTTTGATTTTTGTCCTTTGCTTCGTGTTCGTCTATCTGCTGCTGAGTGCACAGTACGAAAGTTACATCCTTCCGCTTGCCGTATTGCTGTCTATTCCGTTCGGTTTGTTGGGCAGCTTCCTGTTCGTCAACGGAATGAGTGCTATCGGTAGTATATCATCGTTGAAGATGATACTCGGTACCATGTCCAACAACATCTATATGCAGATCGCTTTGATCATGTTGATGGGTCTGTTGGCAAAGAATGCGATCTTGATTGTAGAGTTTGCCCTCGACCGTCGTAAGATGGGTATGAGCATTACCTGGGCAGCCGTATTAGGTGCCGGTGCCCGTCTCCGCCCGATCTTGATGACCTCCCTTGCCATGGTAGTCGGTCTGCTTCCGTTGATGTTTGCCTTCGGTGTAGGTGCCCACGGTAACCGTACACTGGGTACAGCTTCTATCGGTGGTATGTTGATCGGTATGATCTGCCAGATTTTTATCGTTCCTGTCCTGTTCGTAATCTTCCAGTACTTGCAGGAGAAGGTTAAACCAATGGAATGGGAAGACATCGACAATGCAGATGCCGTAACTGAGATTGAACAATACGCTAAATAATGAAATTCGATATGAAGAAACAGATTCTATATATGTTGTGTGCAACTGCTCTCCTGAGCAGCTGCCACATCTATAAGTCGTATGACAGACCCGAAGACATTACCACTTCCGGACTGTATCGTGATCCGGCATCGGAGAACGACACACTGGTTTCGGATACCACTAACTTCGGTAATCTGCCGTGGAGAGAAGTCTTCACCGACCCACAGCTCCAGTCTCTCATCGAACAGGGACTGAACCAAAACACTGATCTCCTTTCAGCTGCTCAGAACGTCAAAGCAGCAGAAGCTTCTCTGATGTCAGCCCGACTGGCTTACGCGCCGTCCATAGGTTTGTCTCCACAGGGAACAATCAGTAGTTTCGACAAGAATGCAGCAACCAAAACGTACTCACTGCCGGTTACTGCCAGTTGGCAGGTTGACCTGTTCGGACAACTGCTGAACTCCAAGCGGAATGCCCAAGTGACGCTGAAACAAACAAAGGCTTACCGTCAGGCTGTGCAGACACAGGTGATCTCCAACATCGCCAATATGTATTATACCCTGCTGATGCTCGACCGCCAGCTGGAAATCACCCAGGCAACGGCTGAAGTACTGAAACGTAATACTGAAACTGTACAGGCTCTTTCGGAGAGATCGACATACACGTCTGCTGCCTTGGCACAAAGCAAAGCTGCCTATGCACAGGTGGTAGCTTCTATTCCCGACATCGAGCAAAGTATCCGCGAAACGGAAAACGCCTTGTCTACTTTCCTGGGAGAAGCTCCGCATGCCATCAAACGTGGAGTACTGGAAGCGCAAGTACTTCCTACGGAACTTTCCGCAGGTATTCCCTTGCAATTGTTATCCAACCGTCCGGACGTAAAAGCAGCCGAAATGTCTCTGGCAAGCTGCTATTATAATACGAACTCCGCCCGTGCCGCTTTCTATCCGCAGATCACCCTCAGCGGTTCTGCCGGATGGACGAACAGTGCAGGTTCCGCCATCATCAATCCGGGTAAATTACTGGCATCCGCTGTTGGTTCACTGACTCAGCCTTTATTCTACCGTGGTACGAATATCGCCCGTCTGAAAGCAGCGAAAGCACAGGAAGAACAAGCGAAGTTAACTTTCCAGCAAACGCTATTTAATGCCGGAAGTGAAGTCAGCAATGCACTAAGTTTATACCAAAATACCAGTAAAAAGGCCGAATCTCGCCAAATGCAGGTAGAATCTGCCAAAAAAGCTTCGGAAGATACAAAAGAATTGTTTAACTTAGGGACGTCAACCTATCTGGAGGTTTTGTCAGCACAGCAATCTTACCTGAGCGCACAGATTTCTCAGGTTTCCGATTGTTTCGACAAGATGCAGGCTGTGGTCAGCCTTTACCAGGCATTAGGTGGTGGAAGAGAAGATTAACTTTAAACATATACTATTATGATTAGTCCGTTAGCTTACGTAGACCCCGAGGCGAAATTAGGCAAGAATGTAACTGTCCTGCCTTTTGCTTATATCGAGAAAGATGTGGAAATCGGGGATGACTGCACTATCATGTCATACGCCAGTATCCTGAAAGGTACTAAAATGGGAAAAGGAAACAAGATACATCAGAATGCTGTCCTGGGAGCAGAGCCGCAAGACTTTCACTATACAGGAGAAGAAAGCAGCCTGATTATCGGAGATAATAACGATATCCGCGAAAATGTAGTAATCAGCCGCGCCACATTTGCAGGCAATGCAACCAGAATCGGAAACGGCAACTACCTGATGGATAAAGTACACCTTTGCCATGACGTGCAGATCAGCAACAACTGTGTAGTGGGAATCGGTACTACGATTGCAGGTGAATGTGTATTGGACGATTGTGTGATCCTGAGTGGTAACGTTACCTTGCATCAGTACTGCCACATCGGTAGCTGGACACTGGTACAGAGCGGATGCCGCATCTCGAAAGACGTTCCTCCTTATGTAATCATGTCCGGCAATCCTGTTGCCTATCATGGGGTGAATGCTGTGGTACTTTCACAGCACCACAATACATCGGAAAGAATCCTCCGTCATATTGCCAATGCCTACCGCCTGATTTATCAAGGTAACTTCAGCGTTCAGGATGCTGTGCAGAAGATCGTAGACCAGGTTCCGATGAGTGAAGAGATTGAAAACATCGTTAACTTCGTGAGAGGCTCTGAACGAGGAATCGTGAAATAAACGAAGAAACTTTCGCAGATTATATTATAAGGAAGGGTGACACCAATAAAAAGGCGTCACCCTACTTTTTTTAGAGGATGACGCTACTATATCTTTCTATTCAGGCTTATACTACCGGCTTATTCGAACTCCAGCGAACCGAAGAAATCGGGACGGTGAAAATCTGGTTTCTCTATCTCTATCGGGTTCCATGACAAGAAATGAGGAGTTTGCAGCTCATCACCACATTTATAGAAATTAGCTTTCACTTCTTTTCCGTCCAGAGACTCAATCTGATGCTTAAAGAACACCTTATAAGGAATAATCAGAGCGACTTCCCAACTCGTATCCTCCACACGTTCTTCGAAAGGCTCATTGCCCAGACTGGACCACCGCTGTACAAGCCCCGTTATTTCTTTCGGAGCATGCTCCCGACCGTTACGGGCCGGTCCGGCACCAATCAGAATCGTTCCGATGCAATTGCATTCTATATTGTAATAGATTCCGTCGCCTGCCGGAATGGAAAAGAACTCCACACAAGAATCAGTCCATACAGAGCCATTATCTTCTCCATATTTGGCGCGCACACTCTCTTCTCTGACTTTGAAATGCAACAGAATAGAATCTTTAGTGTGGGCAATCCGGAAACTTACCTTGGGTTTATAGGGATATTCAGCCCAATTGACGCACTGAACCGACTGGAAATCTATCTTTTCCTCATCAAATAATTTAGGAAGCGAACAAGCCTCTACATTAGCAGAACTAATTTTCTTTACTTTCATATATCTTTCGTTTGGAGGATACAAATATAGTTACTTTCTCCTAATAAGGTTCCCGAAAACCAAATAAAAACAATATATTTGCCATTAGTAATACCTTAAACAGCCGAATTAGTGAGAAAAGTAATCCTTTTATTTCTGTTATTTCTAAGCGTAACTGCTGTCCGCACGTTAGGACAAAATATTACTTTCAGCCATTTGACCACAGACGACGGACTTTCTCAGTTTTCTGTCAACAGCCTATATATTGACGAACGGGGCATTATATGGGTAGGTACGCGCGAAGGGCTGAACCGTTATAACGGTAACGACATCAAAAGCTTCAAGCTCAAAAAGAATGATCCAAACAGCTTGTTCAGCAATACCGTGCTCCGTATCACAGGCAACAAGAACGGCAAAGTTTATCTGCTTTGCACCGACGGAGTAGCCGAATTTGATATGACCACTCAAAGGTTCAGGACATTGCTTCAAGGCAATGTGGACGCTATCTACTACAACGAGAAGCTATACATCGGAAAGAGGGAGGAAGTATTCGTATTCAACGAAAACACGAACAACTTCGACCTTTACTACCACCTCGCCGGCAAAGACATCACACTATCCTGCCTCCATCTGGACGAGAAGAAAAACTTATGGATGGGAACCACCAGCAACGGCGTTTACTGCCTGTCGGAAGACAAACAACTCTCTCAGCCTATCACGAAAGGAAACATAGCAAGCATCTACGAAGACTCCTCCAAGGAGCTATGGATAGGTAGCTGGGAAGAGGGATTATACCGTATCCGGACCAATGGCGCCATCGAAAACTTCCGCCACGACCCGAAGAACCCGAACAGTATATGCTCCGACTTCGTCAGAAGTTGCTGCGAAGACAATCTGGGTAATCTATGGATCGGAACCTTCCACGGACTAAACCGTTACGACAAAAGCACGGGACAGTTCCAGCTTTATACCGCCAATGACAACAAACCCGACGGACTTACCCACTCTTCCATCTGGTGCATCGTGAAAGACGAACAGGGCACACTGTGGCTGGGGACTTATTTCGGCGGTGTCAATTATTTCAATCCGGAATATGAGATCTATACCCGCTATAAAGTGGGAGACACAGAGAAAGAAGGACTGAGCAGCCCCATCGTCGGCAGAATGACGGAAGATAAAGACGGTAACTTATGGATTTGTACCGAAGGCGGCGGAGTAAATGTCTACAACCGGAAAAACAATACCTACCGCTGGTATCGCCACGAAGAAGGCAAAAACAGTATCTCGCACAACAATGTCAAAGCAATCTATTACGACCGGGCACAGGAAATAATGTGGATCGGTACGCACTTGGGAGGACTAAACAAACTCGACCTGCGCACGAACCGTTTCACCGTCTACCGGATGAAAGCGGGCGATCTGAGCGCACTGCCCTCGGACATTGTCCGTGATATCGTACCTTACGAAGACAAACTGATTATCGCCACACAAAACGGAGTATGCCTCTTCCATCCGGCAACAGGCACCTGCGAACATCTTTTCAAAGACACCAAAGAAGGCAGAAATATCGGCATGGTAGCCAGCCTCTATATCGATAAAGACGGAACGCTATGGATTTCCGCTACCGGAGAGGGGGTATATTCCTACCGCTTCGACACCGGCAAGCTCACCCATTATGCGCACAATCCCGCCAATCCGAACAGCCTCAGCAACAACAATGTCAACAGTATCATGCAAGACAGTAACGGCAATCTGTGGTTCTCCACTTCCGGAAGCGGGCTCGACCGTTACCGCAAGGAAAGCAACGACTTTGAGAATTTCGACGTACAGAAAGACGGGCTATCCAGCGATTGCATCTACGAAGTATTCGAGTCATCCATACAGAAAGGAGACCTGCTGCTGATTACGAATCAGGGATTCTCCCAGTTTGACTACCCACAGAAGAAGTTCTACAACTACGGTACCGAGAACGGATTCCCGCTGACTGCCGTCAACGAGAACGCATTGTTCGTGACACATGACGGAGAAGTATTCCTCGGCGGTATCCAGGGAATGATCTCTTTCTGGGAAAAGAAACTGCACTTTACCCCCAAGTCTTACAGCATCATCCTTTCCCGTCTGCTGGTCAACGGAAAGGAAATCACCGCCGGAGACGACACCAGCATTCTGGACCAGTCCATCGCCTATACATCGGAAATCAGTCTGAAAGCCGACCAGTCCATGTTTAGCATAGAATATGCCACTTCCAACTTCATCCCTGCCAACAGGAATGAAATCGTTTACCGCCTCGAAGGCTTCTCTGACGAATGGAATCATACTGACCGCAAACAGACGCTTATCACTTATACCAACCTGAACCCGGGCAAATATACGCTCGTCATCAAATCGGACGGAGACGGCATCGAAGCTGCCCGACTCCTGATCCGCGTATTGCCGCCCTGGTATGAGACGTGGTGGGCTTATCTGATTTATACCATTTGCACTGTCAGTCTGCTGTGGTATCTCATTCAGAACTACAATTCCCGCATCAAACTGCGTGAGTCACTGAAGTACGAGAAGAAGCATATCGAAGACCTCGAAGCACTGAACCAGTCGAAGCTGCGCTTCTTCACCAATATCTCCCACGAGTTCCGTACTCCGTTGACACTGATCGTAGGGCAGGTAGAGACGCTGTTACAGGTGCAGACATTCACGCCTAATATATATAATAAGATATTAGGCATATACAAAAACAGCCTCCAACTGCGTGAACTGATTACGGAATTGCTCGACTTCCGCAAACAGGAACAGGGACACATGAAGATTAAAGTCAGCCGGCACAATCTGGTAAACTTCCTGTACGAGAATTATCTGTTATTTCTGGAATACGCCAGCAGCAAGCAAATCAACTTCAAGTTCAACAAACAGTCGGATGATATTGAAGTATGGTACGACCAGAAGCAAATGCAGAAGGTAGTGAACAATCTGCTGTCGAACGCATTGAAGCATACAAAGGCGGAAGACACCATCTCCATCAACGTATCGCAGGAGAACCACTCTGTCATTATCGAAATAAAAGATACGGGCACGGGCATCGCTGCCGCTGAAATAGATAAGATATTCGACCGTTTCTATCAGACCGAACGTCTGGACTCCCTGAATACGGGAACCGGAACCGGTATCGGACTGGCATTGACCAAAGGTATTATCGAACTCCATCACGGCACCATTCGGGTAGAAAGCGAACCGGGCAAAGGCAGCAGTTTCATTATCACCCTCAAACTGGGCAACAAGCACTTCACCGATGAGCAAATAGTGCAGGAATCTACGGATGACAGCATCCGGCAACAACCGGAAACCTTTGTGCCGTCAGTAGAAATACTGCCCGACTCCGGATGGAAGGAGGAAGAAAACAAACGCATCGAGGATGCCAAAATGCTGATAGTAGAAGACAACGAATCCATCAAACAGATGTTAGTAAGCATCTTCGAGACTTTCTATCAGGTCACTACCGCTTCTGATGGAGAAGAAGCCATGGAACTGATACAGAAAGACATGCCCAGCATCATACTAAGTGATGTTGTCATGCCGCGTATGTCGGGTACGGAACTCTGCAAGCAGATTAAGACGGATTTCAATACCTGCCACATACCTGTGGTGTTGCTGACGGCACGCACGGCAGTAGAACACAACATTGAAGGACTGAAAATCGGTGCGGACGATTATATCACCAAACCGTTCAACACCAACCTGCTGATTTCCCGTTGCAACAATCTGGTGAACTCACGCCGACTGCTGCAAGAGAAATTCAGCAAACAGCCACAAGCATTTGCCCAAATGCTCGCTACCAACCCAATGGATAAAGAAATGCTGGACCGTGCCATGGCTATCATCGAACGTCATCTGGACAACACAGACTTCAATGTGAACATCTTCGCACGGGAAATGGGCATAGCACGTACCAATCTGTTCACGAAACTGAAAGCCGTCACCGGCCAGACACCGAACGACTTTATATTAAGTATCCGTCTCAAGAAAGGAGCCGTCATGCTGCGGAACAATCCGGAGCTGAACATTACGGAAATTTCCGACCGGATCGGTTTCTCTTCTTCCCGCTATTTCAGTAAATGCTTTAAGGAGATTTACCATGTCAGTCCGCTTGCCTACCGCAAGGGTGAAGAAAAAGAAGAAGAAGGAGACGAAGAAACGGACCAATAACCTGTAAACAGGTAAGCAAGTAGCATTTGAAACGGGAGAACCTATGCCAAAGTAGTTCCCGCCTATTGGCACACTTGTGCCACGCCGTTGGCACGACCGTGCCATCGTAGTGGCACAGCTGTGCCAACAGCGTGGCACAAGCTCCGGGCTACGATGTCAGGAAAAGGCATCCGTAGCCCCGGAACATTTAACCTCTATCTTTAGAATGGACTATTTTGTATCTCACCTGTACATTCCTGCTCAGTCATTTCCGCCAATCCTCTTATCTTTGTGTTCAGTAATCACTCCATAAAAAAACAACATTATGAAGAATGTCTCACGTTTACTGCCGCTATTGCCCGGTATGGCCCTGCTGACCGGATGCAATCAGAAAGTACAAAAAGACAATAGACAAAACTCCCCAAAGCCCAACATTATTTATATATTCGCGGACGACCTCGGCATAGGCGACCTTAGCTGCTACGGAGCAACAAAGGTCAGTACCCCGCATATCGACCGCCTTGCCGGACAGGGGGTACAATTCACCAACGCTTACGCAACCTCCGCCACCAGCACCCCGTCCCGCTTCGGGCTGCTCACCGGAATGTATCCGTGGCGACAAGAAAATACCGGTATCGCCCCCGGAAACTCGGAACTGATTATCGACACCGCCTGCGTCACAATGGCCGATATGCTGAAAGAAGCAGGCTACGCTACCGGAGTTGTCGGCAAATGGCATCTCGGACTCGGTCCGAAGGGAGGAACCGACTTCAACGGACGAATTACCCCCAACGCCCAGAGTATCGGCTTCGACTACGAGTTTGTGATTCCGGCAACCGTAGACCGTGTCCCCTGCGTATTCGTAGAGAACGGGCACGTGGCAGGGCTCGACCCGAACGACCCGATTACCGTGAACTATGACCACAAAGTAGGCAACTGGCCTACGGGAGAAGAAAATCCGGAACTCGTGAAATTAAAGCCCAGTCAGGGACATAACAACACGATTATCAACGGTATCCCCCGCATCGGCTGGATGACCGGAGGCAAGTCCGCCCTTTGGAAAGACGAGGACATCGCCGACATCATCACCGATAAAGCAAAGAACTTCATCGCTTCCCACAAAGAAGAACCTTTCTTCTTATATATGGGTACACAAGACGTACACGTACCGCGTGTACCACATCCCCGCTTTGCCGGAAAGAGCGGTCTGGGAACCCGTGGCGACGTGATCCTGCAACTCGACTGGACAATCGGAGAAATCATGAACACCCTCGACAGCCTCCAGCTGACGGACAATACCATCTTTATATTCACCAGCGACAACGGTCCCGTCATCGACGACGGTTATCAGGACCAAGCTTTCGAGCTGCTCAACGGACATACCCCAATGGGCATTTACAGAGGTGGAAAGTACAGCGCCTACGAAGCCGGAACCCGCATTCCGTTTATCCTCCGCTGGCCTGCCAAAGTGAAACCGAACAAGCAGCAGGCTCTCTTCTCACAGATCGACGTGTACGCATCGCTTGCCGCCCTGCTGAAACAACCGCTGCCGAAAGGTGCGGCTCCTGACAGTCAGGAACATCTGAACACTCTTTTGGGAAAAGACGACGCCAACCGTGAATACATCGTACAGCAAAATCTCAATAATACGCTCGCCATCGTGAAAGGACAATGGAAGTACATCGAACCGAGTGACGCACCCGCCATCGAATACTGGACAAGAATGGAACTTGGCAACGACAGGCAACCCCAACTGTACGATTTATCCTCCGATCCATCGGAGAAAAACAATGTGGCGAAACTGCATCCGGAGGCCGTCAGAGAGCTGTCTGAGCTACTTAAATCGGTAAAAACAAGATAACTTATGAGAATAGCAGATTTGTATTATTTTGTATCAATCTTGAATAATTCTATCCATATGAGAACAATCAATGCGTATATCTTTGCCATCGTAAACTCAACAAAATCACTTAATTTTTAATATATGAAAAAACATCTATCCAACCAGACTAGAAAAAGGATGTTCTCTATGATAGGGATACTCCTGCTTTCTGTTCCATTTGTGCTTGCACAGGTACTTGTCAAAGGTACTGTGAAGGATAACTTAGGAGAAGGTGTTCCCGGAGCCAGTGTTCAGGTAAAAGGCACTTCGCAGGGAACGATCACCGACCTTGACGGTAAATTTTCGCTCAACATCCCCCAAAAGAATGCTACTCTGGTCATTTCCTTTATTGGCTATATGACTGTCGAAGTAAAAGCAGACTCGCAGAAGCCGATGGTAATCACCCTGAAAGAAGATACTAAAACATTGGACGAAGTCGTTGTTGTCGGTTATCAGGAAGTGCGTCGCCGCGACCTCACCGGTTCTGTAGCGAAAGCCAATATGACAGATGTGCTCACCGCTCCCGTCGCCTCATTCGACCAGGCCCTCGGAGGACGTATCGCCGGAGTAAACGTGACTTCGGGTGAAGGTATGCCGGGCGGCAACATGAGCATTGTGATTCGTGGTAACAACTCACTGACACAGGAGAATTCACCGCTGTTCGTTATCGACGGCTTCCCGATAGAAGACTCATCGGCGGCCAGCACACTGAATCCTTCCGATATCGAGTCGCTCGATTTCCTGAAAGACGCGTCGGCTACAGCGATCTACGGTGCGCGCGGTGCCAACGGTGTTGTCATCATTACCACCAAGAAAGGTAAAGTAGGACGGGCACAGCTATCTTACGACGGCAGTTTCGGTGTGCAGCATGTCACCCGCACTATTCCGATGATGGATGCTTACGAGTTTGTCAAACTGCAGAATGAAATGTATCCCACCGTAGTGGCCGGTTCGTACCTGATGAACTATGAAGGCAAGCAATGGACACTTGACGACTATCGGAACATCGAACAATATAACTGGCAGGACGAGATATTCAAAACAGCCTGGCAGCAGAATCACACAATCAGACTTGCCGGAGGTACGGAAGGGGTACGTTACAACGCCTCCCTGTCCTACTTCGATCAGGACGGTACACTGATAGAGACCGGTTACAAGCGCATGCAGGGACGTATGAACACCGTAGTCCGCCGCGGCAAACTGAACATGAGCCTGACTACCAACTACTCACGTTCTATCCAGACAGGCAGTACTCCGTCTTCTACTTCCTACAGTGGTATGAACAACCTTTTCTATAGCGTATGGGGTTACCGTCCGGTGACTTCTCCCGACACTCCGCTCAGCTTCCTGATGGACAGCGCAACGGACAACGCCGTAGATTCAAGTAATGACTACCGTTTCAACCCGATCAAATCGCAGAAGAACGAATACCGGAAAAGCTATACCAACAATCTGCAGATGAACGGATTCGCAGAGTACGAAGTACTGAAAGGTCTGAAACTGAAAGTTTCCGCCGGATATACCTACGACTCACGTAAGCAGGATCAGTTCAACAACTCGAATACCCGCTACGGAGGACCGACTTCTACAGATAAGGTGAACGCTCAGGTGACCCGTCAGGAACGTCTGACATGGCTGAACGAAAACACGCTGACTTATCAGACGAACATCAAAAAGAAACACTTCCTCAACGTATTGGGAGGTATCACTTTCCAGAACTCGGACTACGAGATTTATTCATTCCGCACAACGCACATCCCCAACGAGTCACTCGGAATGGCGGGCATGAGCGAAGGACAGGCAGGTACTACCACTTCGGCAAAATCCTCATGGGCGATGTTGTCGTACCTCGGACGCGTGACTTACAACTATATGTCCAAGTATTACGCCACCGCTTCTTTCCGTGCCGACGGTTCTTCCAAGTTCAACAAGGCCAACCGTTACGGATACTTCCCTTCCGCATCACTGGCATGGAGCTTCACAGAAGAAGAGTTCATGAAACCGTTGAAAAGCGTACTGTCCAGCGGCAAGATTCGTCTGAGCTGGGGACTCACGGGTAACAACCGTATCGGTGAGTACGATTATTATGCACTGCTGGCCGTATTGAAATCCAGAGTCGGCTCGTATACATCGACAAACTCCCTTCCAAGCGGTGTTTATCCGTTCGACAACGATGCAACCAATGCAGGTGTCGTTCCTACTTCTTTGCCCAACAAAGACCTGAAATGGGAAACAACCGAACAATGGAATGCAGGTCTCGACCTCGGATTCTTCGACGAACGCATCGGAATAACGATGGATATCTACCGGAAGACTACCCGCGACCTGTTGCTGGATGCTTCTCTGCCCTACTCTTCGGGTTATTACAGCGCTACGAAGAACATCGGTAAAGTACGCAACGACGGTCTGGAACTCAGTCTGAACACAGTTAACTTCCAGACACGCGCCTTCAAGTGGACGACTAACTTCAACATTTCTTTCAATAAGAACGAAGTACTGGCCCTGTCGGAAAATCAGACAGCCTTGCTGACTGCCGCCCAGTTCGACCAGAACTACAACGGTCAATCCAGCTACATCGCCAAAATCGGTCTGCCGATGGGACTGATGTACGGCTACGTTTACGAAGGCACATACAAGTATGACGACTTCAACAAATCGGGTAATTCATACAGCCTGAAGCCGGGAGTAGCCCACTACTCTACTGAGACCAACACTCAGCCGGGTATGCCCAAATACGCCGACCTTAACGGCGACGGAGTAGTTGACTCCAACGACCGTACGATTATCGGACGCGGACTTCCGATACATACCGGTGGTTTCACCAACAACTTTGAATACAAAGGTATCGATCTGAGCATTTTCTTCCAGTGGTCTTACGGCAACGATATCATGAATGCCAACCGTCTGTTCTTTGAAAGCTCTAACAACAGATCACGCGAATTGAACCAGTTCGCCAGCTATGCCAACCGTTGGACAGCCGACAACCCGACCAGTGATATTCCCGCGGCTACCAACTCCTCTTCCAACCGTGTCATTTCTTCACGCATCATCGAGGACGGTTCGTACCTCCGCCTGAAGAATGTGACCATAGGCTATACCTTCCCCTCCAAGCTGGTGAAGAAATGGAAAATAGACAAAGCGCGTGTCTATGTTGCCGCACAAAACCTGTGGACATGCACCGGCTATTCCGGTTATGACCCGGAAGTATCTGTACGCAACAGCGCACTGACTCCCGGCCTGGACTACTCTTCCTATCCGAGAGCATACTCTGTCAGCTTCGGTGTAAGTCTGGGATTCTAAATGGATAAGATAGTAACAGTTAGAAAAAAGAATTCGATTATGAAAGCATTAAAAATAACAATCATAGCTCTATTGGCAGGTTTCAGCATGGCATCCTGTGACTTTCTGGACAAAGAACCTACCAAACTGACGCCGGAGAACTACTTCAACACCCCCGCTGAAGCCAACTCATTCCTGACAGGCGTCTATGCCATACTGTCGCAACCCACTTTCTACGGCGGTGACTATATGTATCTCGTAGCCGGTGACGACTTATCCCACTACGGAGGCAGCGGACGCGGTCCTGCCTCTACCGGACTGATCTGTAACAATGCCACTACCAGTGACAATGCCGTGACTGCCTTCTGGTATGCCCTCTATTCAGGTATCAACCGTGCCAACATGTTCCTCGAAAACATCGACAAAGTAACCGGTTTCGACTCAGGCGTCAAAGAGCAATACATCGCCGAAGCCCGTTTCCTGCGTGCATTCTACTATTTCAACCTGGTGGAGTGCTGGGGAGATGTTCCTTTCAAAACGGTTTCTACGCAAAGCGTTACCAACCTGAACATCCCGCGTACAGACAAACAGGAAATCTACGACTTCATCGTCTCCGAAATGGCGGATGCGGCTGAGACCGGTCTGAAGTCAGCAGCCGACCTTGCTTATAAGCCGGGACGTATCTCCCAGTCTACCGCATGGGGCATACTGGCACGTGTCTATCTGTTCCGTGCAGGCGAGCACTACCGCGAAGACCGCAATGCCACACAGGCCGAGAAGAAGGACTATTTCGAAAGAGCCAGCTTCTACGCCCAGAAAGTAATGACTGCCGGACACAAACTGGCTGCCAACTACTGGGACCCTTTCATCGATATGTGTTCCGACAAGTATAATACCACTGCCAACGAAAGTATCTGGGAAGCCGAATTCGCAGGCAACAACACTTCGGATACGCAGGCGGAAGGCCGTATCGGTAACATCATCGGACTTGCCGGTCCCGATATGTCTTCCAAAAGCGACGTGGTAGGATCAAAAGACCCCGGATATGCTTATGCCTTCATCTACAGCACTCCGAAACTGTACAACCTTTATGTGAACAACGGTGACACCAAGCGTTTCAACTGGAGCATCGCACCGTTTGAATACAAAGAAGCCGGAGGTAAGAATACAGGGGTAACCCATCGTGAATTTGAGCAGGGAAAACTTGCTGAAGTAATGTCTCAATACGGTCAGGAACGCGGAACTTACCAGTACGCAGGTGACACAGAAAAGACCACAGCCACCAAGAACTACAGCCGTATGTGCGGCAAGTACCGCCGTGAATACGAAGCGGACAAGAAAGACAAGAACTATACGGCTATCAACTTCCCCATCCTGCGCTATGCAGACGTACTGCTGATGATCGCAGAAGCGGAAAACGAAGCGAATGACGGTCCTACCGCACTGGCTTACCAATGTCTGAAGGAAGTAAGAGACCGCGCCGGTCTGAGCGAGCTTTCCGACATGACGCAGGCAGAATTCCGCCAGACCGTAAAAGATGAACGTGCCATGGAACTTTGTTTCGAATACACCCGCCGTTTCGACCTGATCCGCTGGGGTGAGTATGTAAAGAACATGAGAGCGCTGGTGACCGAAGCACAATCCGGCAATAACTGGACGCAGGGACCGACCAACGTATATACATACTTCAACATCTCCAGCACATACAACTACTTCCCGATTCCGGATGCGGAAATGAGTGTGAACAAAGATATCACACAGAACAATCCGGGTTGGTAATCAAAGTATTCATCCATAAAAGCATCATAGATTATGAAAACATATAAACTCATAGCCATCTGTATAGCGAGCCTCTTCTTCGGGGCTTGCAGCGACGGGCTGGACGAAGCGGTAGGCTTGCACGTAAAAGTAGCAACCAACGAAAATGTAAGTTTCGACGGACAGATCATTACTGCCAAGAAGGGCACTCCGATAGAGTTCATCCTTTCGGGCGATCCGGATTTCCTGACCTTCTTCAGTGGAGAAGCAGGCAGCAAATACGAGTATCGCGAACGCGAAACGGTTGATCCTTCACAGATCAAGTCGTCCACACTGAACTTCTCTATCTGGTTCCAGTATGGAAACCCAAGCACGACATTAGAGAAACACGTGTATATATCCGACGAATTCACCGGATTATACAAGGATAATTTCGAAGCCGACTCTTTGCTTGTAGAGCAATTCGAGAAGGACGGTAAATGGAAAGAACTGGTTCCACAATCCTCCTTCCCCACAGCGGCGGTAGGTAATGCTGATCTTGCCACTCCATACAGTTTCGATATGAAAGAGTACATGGGCAAACGAATTGCCATCGCCATTTGCTACCGGGGTATTGACAATACCGTAGCACAGTCAAAGATGTACTTTGAGCAGATGCGCATCAACAATGTGATGACCAGCGGACAGGAAACTGAATATTCTGCCGGTTCTTTCGGTTTCACTCCGGTCAACATGAAGAACAAATGGAACCTGAAAGATCAGACTGGTATGACCAACGACCGTGAATACGGAACGGTTACAAACAACACATCCGGTATCTGGAACCTGACAGGTGTAGGCGGTGGTTCCTTCTTCATCCATAGTACCAATGCAAAGGATCCGCTGAAATACAGCTGGCTGGTCTCTGACCTGATCACCGTCAACTCTTGCAGCCCCGATCAGGGAACAAAGGTGAAGGATATCACTCAGAGTCTGAACTCCTATACATATACTTACAACGAGATTGGTATTTACAACGTAACGTTCCTCGCCAGAAATGCCAATATCGACCACTCATCTACTACTACCTACCACATGGTTGTGAACGTAGTAGAATAACAATCAACGAATAAAATAATAACTAATACATTATATCTATGAATTACTTTAAATCAATCATGTTAACCGCATTTGCGCTGTTTGCATTGGCAGCGTGCGATACAGACGACTTGAGAGACGATGTTGACAATCTGAAAGACCGTGTAGCGTCTCTGGAAGCACAAGTCAGTCTATTGAACGATAACATGACAGCTATCAAGCGATTGCTTGAAGGTGGTCAGACTATTACAGAAGTGACAAATACAGACGGTACATATAAACTGAAACTGAGCAACGGAGAAACCATCTCACTGACACAAGGCTCAAAGGGAGAAGTGGCTTATCCTGAAATTACCGTCAATGACGAAGGCCAATGGGTAGTGAACGGTGAAGTGCTGATGCAGAACGGTACACCTGTTCAGGCTGTAGGAACTCCCGGTAAAGACGGTATAGCTCCCAAGTTCCGGATTACGGACGAAGGAAGCTTCTGGCAGGTGAGCTATGATAACGGAGCGAACTGGGAAGATGTACTCGATACAGACGGACAAAAGGTATCCGCTGTCAGCGATGGTTCCGGAGGAAGCAGTGCAGACTCTTTCTTTGAGGAAGTATATGTAGACTCAACCGGAGAATTCTTCGTGATCAAACTGAAAGGACAGACGGAAGCCATCTCTATACCTATCGTGAAAGACCTGTTGTGCGAAATCACCGAACCGGAAACCGGAATGAAGAACGGATACTGGGAAATCGGCTATGGCAAGACTGCTACTACGACTGTGAAAGTGAAAGGTGAAAACGTCATCGTTACTGCTCCCGCCGGCTGGGTGGCTACCGTAAGCGAAGCGGATGAAAGCACTAATGTAGCTACATTGAGCATCACAGCTCCGGCAAGTGCCGTTGCCAATACACGTGCAACAGCGGACAATGGAGCGGACGTAACCGTGCAAGTGAATAAGGGTGCCAGCTGGGCAGTTGCCAAGATTCAGGTGAAGGCTGTAGAGGTGGTTGACAGCTACTATGCCGTATACAATGCAGGAGGAAATATTACGATCAATGGTATTGAAGTAAACCAAACTAAATTCCCGGATGCAACTTATATTGAATCCAATCAGGCAGTGACCAAAGAAGGAATTTACTTTATCAAGGAAGGAGTCACAATAAATTATACAGGTACAGGCAGTGTCCAAAACCTGATCTTCATTGGCGACAACTCACAGAAAAGCAGCACAGTCAATGTTGATGTTCAAATCAAACTGGTACAGACTTCAGGTGAAGGACATTTCTTATGCAAGAACATCGCATTAGTAGGAACCAGTACCTTGAACAATCAGATATTCACATATAATACAGATAATAATCCGTTTAAATATGTAGCTTTTGACCAATGTCAGATAACTCCTTCCGCAGGGAAACACATCCTATACTTGAGTTCCAACACCCGTAGCATAGAAAACTTCAGTATGGAAAATTCTACCTTCAAATCTGAATCAGCCAATCAGAAGTATATCATCAGCCTCGGAGCGAGCACTAGTCAGGACTACAAGAATATTGTATTCAAAAACAATGTATTCTATTGTCCTGAAGGAAAGGTCAATCAGTTTGGCCTATTTGTCGGAAGTAAAGCCGGTATAGCTAACTGTGTACTTGAAAACAACACATTTGTCAATTTGGAAACTGCAACAACGGGAATGGTATATGTAGATAAGCTGGCTGACATTTCTGTAAAGAACAATATCTTCTGGACAAATACAGCAGGAGCAAATGCCTGCATTATTTTCCGCCCTGTTACAACATCCCCTTCCGGAACGACTTGTGTAAACAACATTGTTTATAAGACAATGACATTCAACTGGCAGATGTTCTATGGAGGTAAAGCTCCATTTGAAAGCATGGAGCAACTTAATATACTAGAAGCCAATCCGTTCGACGGCGGCACCTTCGACCTCGCCAACGGTATTTTCGTTCCGAATGCAGAATATGCCGAATACGGTGCAACCAACTAATATTGACTAACGTATGAAAAAAGTAATATCAATCATATGTATCACCCTCCTCGTCGCACTTTACTCGTGCGACGAACGGGATGATCTACGCTCCGACATTGACGACCTGACAGAACGGGTGGCCAACCTGGAAGCGAGCATAGAACAGATGAACTCGGACATCAGCAACTATCAGCAGATGGTTGAAGGGAAAATTCTGGTGGTGGGGTACAGTAAAGATGAGCAGGACAACTATACCATCGAACTGAGCAACGGCGAAACCGTAACCATATACAGCGGCAAAGTAGACATGAACGACATGCCTTTGTTCAGCGTCAACGCATCAGGCCACTGGGCGTATACCATCAACGGCATGACCACCGAGCTGCTTGTAAACGACAAACCGGTAAGCGCCATCCCCGAAACAGGAACAGCAGGGGTAACTCCGAAGCTGAAAGTAGATGCAAACGGCTTCTGGCTGATTTCTGTCGATAACGGAAGCACCTGGAACAAACTGGGCAACAACCAGATCGCCGACGGAACGCAAGCCGTTGCCAACGCAAGCTCGCTGTTCAGCAATGTAACCATTGACGAAGCTACCGGACAGATCACCTTTACCATACGTGCCGACAACAGCCAGGTGAAGGTTCCTATCTACGGAAAAGACTTCTACCTGACCATCGAATACGAAGGTACAGCCACTTTCGGTCTGGGACAAAAGCAGGAATTCGTGGTAGAACAAGCCAACGTGGAAACAGCCACCATCGAAAACCAGACATGGGGCGTGAAACTGACAGAAAACAAACTGATTGTCACCGCACCTAAAACGAATGTACAAGGAAAAGTATACGAGGAACAGATTTACATCAAGATATTCTCGAAAGAAGGCTACTGCCGGGTAGTGAAGCTTCCGGTGAAACTGCTGACTACGGAAATAGATGCCAGCTCGGCTTTAGCCTGGCAACGCTTCAAACAGGGAGAAAACAATGTGCTGCTCGACTATTCGTATGCCGGATATAATCATGGAGAAAGTGCGCCGCAAGGCGCATTTTCTTTAGGATACCAAGTGATCAACGTAAAGGAACGCATGACTTCCAAAAACATGACTGCCCGCGAAGCGCTGATCAACATCCTGCAGGAGAATAACATGACGAAAGTGAACGGAACCAACAAGATGAATGCCAACGCGAAGATTGTGATCTACTTCCCCGCAGGAGACTACGTTCTTCACAACGACGACGACAATACGCGCGACGAAAGCAAGCAGAAAGATGCCGTAGACTCGAAAAACAACAATGTCAGCAACGGCATTGAAATCTATGGCGGTAACTTTGTAATCAAAGGTGACGGTCCCGACAAAACACGGCTGATTATGGAGACACCTCATCTGCCGACAAGCATCAGCAACCTCAGTTCATCGCCTGTTCTGCTGGCAATCAAGCACACGAACGGTCCGAACAACGCCGGCAACTCTCCCCAACTTGCTTCCGTCACCGAGAATGCACAACGCGGAGACTTCACCGTAAAAGTCAGCGGGACCACCGGGATTTCTTCCGGCCAGTGGGTGCAGTTACGTCTGCGCAGCGGAGACAGGGAGTTGGTGAAAAAAGAGATCGGCCCGATTGCCCTCAATGAGAACTGGGCGATAGCGAAAGCCCCTATCTCCATCAACCAGAACGCTGACGACCAGTACGGAGTCAAAATCACCGAGTTCCATCAAGTGAAATCCGCCGCAAACGGCAAGATCACTTTCTACGAACCGATCATGCACGATATCGACATCAAGTATAACGATACCGAAGGATGGGAAATCCGCACATACAAGTACCTGGAAAATGTCGGTGTAGAAGACCTCAGCTTTGTAGGAAATGCATTGGACGGCTACGCCCACCACGGAGAAGGCCATGCCGAACAAGCTAAGGTAGGCTGGCAATACGACGGAGCCTACAAACCGTTGCTCTTACAACGTGTAGTCAATTCATGGGTACGCAACGTCCACTTTGAGAGTGTCAGCGAAGCGCTTACGTTTGCCGAATCTGCCAACAGCTCGGCTTACAACATCCGCATCAGTGGAAAACGCGGACATTCAGCCGTACGCTCGCAAGGTTCCTCACGTGTCTTTATCGGTAAAGTCCGCGATGAAAGCGCAGGAAATGACGTATACGGCAAGAGTTGCCAAGGACAGTTCCACGGCTGCGGCGTATCGAAGCCAAGTGTAGGAACCGTATTATGGAACGTAACCTGGGGCAATGACGCCTGCTTCGAATCCCATGCCACACAGCCTCGTGCTACGCTGATAGACAACTGTCGGGGAGGCCTTGTGTACTACCGTGCGGGAGGTGATGAAAACGAAGTCCCCAATCATCTGAGCGACCTCACCCTGTGGAACCTGAACGTGACCGGAACGGACTCTCATGCCTCCAACTTCGAATGGTGGAGCGACAGCGACAAATGGTGGAAGATTTTCCCGCCTATCGTAGTCGGTGTACACGGTACGAAGGTACAATTCGCAGGTACGGACCGGCAACAGGTCACCTATGAAGAGAGTACCGGTGCAAAGGTATCCCCCGAATCTTTGTACGAGGCACAATTGCGTGAACGTCTGGGCTACGTGCCCGGATGGCTGAATGCACTTAAATAAAAAACATCCCCACACACACGATTTTTCTAACCTTTCGTTAAAAACGTATATGAAAATCAGACTTTAATCAATTTAACACCCAAAAGAGAGGGGCCGTGAGGTTCCTCTCTTTTACTTTTCTGTATCTTTGCAGCAAAATAAAAGATATGCAAGATACATTACCTATTCATTTTGCTCCGCTGCAAGGTTACACCGAAGCATTTTACCGCAACGCACACGCTAAGTATTTCGGCGGCGTAGACACTTATTATACTCCGTTCGTACGACTGGAAAGAGGAGATCTCCGTCGCAGAGATGTCCGGGGAATCGAACCTGAGGAGAATAAGGTCCCCCACCTGATACCTCAGCTGATAGCCTCATCGCCAGAGAAAGCAGAAGTGATTTTATCCCTTTTCATCGAGAAAGGATACCGGGAAGCAGACATAAACTTAGGCTGTCCGTTCCCTCTTCTGGCGAGACGCCACAATGGCTCCGGCATCCTTCCTTATCCCGAAGAGGTGAAAGCATTGCTCAGCATTGTCACCCGATATCCGCAAATCAGCTTCTCCGTCAAAATGAGACTGGGATGGGAACAGCCGGACGAATGCCTGGCTCTGGCTCCTATATTGAACGACCTGCCTTTGCGCCAAATCACCATGCATCCCCGTCTGGGCAAACAAGGATACAAAGGAGAAGTAGACTTGGAAGGATTCTCAGCTTTCCGGGAGGTCTGCCGGCTTCCGCTTGTCTACAATGGTGATATTCATCTTGTGGAAGACATCCAACGCATCAGCAAGCAATTCCCTTCACTGGCGGGAATCATGATAGGACGGGGACTGCTGGCAAATCCGGCCTTAGCTTTGGAATACAAAGAAAACCGTACGCTCGCGCCCGATGAAATAAGGAAAAGACTGAAATCCATGCACAGAGACGTGTTCGACGATTACGACATACTATTGACAGGAGGAAACGGACAGTCGCTGAACAAAATGAAAGCCTTTTGGGAATATATGGAACCCCTAGTCGACAGGAAGATATTAAAAGCAATCCACAAAAGCACAGGCATCAGCAAATATTATCAGGCTATCGAAGCCTTTTTTAATCAACGATAGGCTGATAATCAGTTATTTTTATGTAATTTTGCGCCCGTTTATTAACAAGCACATTATGAAAAAATACATTCTATTATCTCTCAGCTTGATTACACTATCAAGCAGTTTCGCACAATTGAAGGATTTTAAATTCAAATTCTACGGACAGATTCGTACGGACTTCTACTATAACAGCCGTGCCAACGAGGAAACGGTAGACGGGTTGTTCTACATGTACCCCAAAGATGAAGTGCTCGACGGCAATGGCGAAGACCTGAACGCTACATCGAACAGCAACTTCTACACATTATACTCCCGTCTGGGGCTGGACGTGGCAGGACCGAAGCTGGGAACAGCCAAGACTTCCGCCAAAGTGGAAGTGGATTTCCGTGGTTCGGGAACCTCCTATTCTACCATACGCCTCCGTCATGCTTACTTTAATCTGGACTGGGGAAAGTCGGCTGTACTGGTAGGTCAGACGTGGCATCCGTTGTTCGGCGATGTTTCTCCTCAGATACTTAATCTTTCCGTAGGAGCACCGTTCCAGCCATTCAGCCGTGCACCGCAGATTCGTTATCGCTTCACAGATAAGAAGTTCCAGTTAACCGGAGCATTGGTATGGCAGTCTCAATATCTGTCGCAGGGACCTGCCGGAAAAAGTCAGGAATATATAAAGAAGAGCAATATTCCAGAGATTTATATCGGAGCTGATTATAAAAATGGAGGCTTACTGGCTGGTGTCGGCATTGAAATGATTTCATTGAAGCCACGTACACAATCCTCGTGGGAAGATCCTACGTATGATCCGGGCACCAATAGTACCATACTTACCACACGTATCTGCAAAGTAGACGAACGTATCACCACCTTGTCTTATGAGGCTCATGTAAAATACACGAATAAGAATTGGTTTATCGGAGCCAAAAGCGTACTAGGTTCCAACCTGACGCAAGCATCCGGCTTGGGAGGATTCGGAATCAAGCACATAGACAACAAGACAAAAGAGCAGGAATACACTCCGATACGCTTCTCCAGCTCCTGGCTGAATGTAGTTTACGGACAGAAATGGAAACCGGGAATCTTTGTAGGATACGCCAAAAACTTAGGTACAAGCGACGAATTAGTCTCCGACCAACTCTATGGAACAGGAACCAACCTTGACAAACTGATCACTGCCGGAGCTGAACTGACCTACAATGTTCCTCACTGGAAGTTCGGAGTTGAATATACATTAAGTTCGGCATGGTACGGAAAGCTGGACAAATCGGAGGGCAAGATCATAGATACTCATTCTGTTAGCAATAACCGTATCGTAGCAGTCGCTATGTTCATGTTCTAAGTTACAGTAAATCATTCAACTGAAACTATATATTCAATTCCCATATTGTCGAGGGTGTGTCAGAGTCCAGTTAGTATTGACACACCTTCTTTATAATTGTAATATACCCCTTTCTTTGAATCAATCCGAAAACCCAGTTATCAGTTTGTTTCTTTCTGTACGGAAATGAACTAAATTATAAATTGAGGATTAGGCACGGATTACACGGATTAACACGGTTGTTTTACGTAATCATAGCACTAAAACCGTGTTAATCCGTGTAATCCGTGCCTAAATATATTCTTTTCCGTACAGTATGGGGTTCAAACCAGGTTTTCGGACTACCCTCAGACGTTTAAAACTTTTAGTTTCATTGCTTGAAACTAAAGGTTTCAAGGCATGAAACTAAAAGTTTCGTCCCATGAAACCAATCGGAGAAGTACTCGATTAGGCTGACTTGACCACCCGATTGGATTGACTTGACCACATCAATTGTTGCAATTGACCTGTTCGTTCGAAAAGCATTACCTCATTTATCAGTCAATAATGGATGACCTCTCAGCTATTAACACCTGATTTCTCAATTATTAATAACTGACGTGTCAACTGTTAACAGCTGACACATCAGACATTAACATCCTATAAATCAATTAATAACATTAGAAAAACAATATATAATACGATATAGCGGAGTGAGAGCAACCACTTGCCCTCATACTTGCCACCACACTTGCTACCATATCTGTAACCACGATGGATAAAGCGATACAGGGAGAAAATGAGAGCATGGGAGCAAAACTCATGTTTAATTCACAGGAGGCTGAGTCCTAGCTAAGCCTAACCTGAGTTTCCTTTTCAACCACCGGAGAGATCTTACAAAGAAAGATACCCGATCTGTAGACTTCATTGTTGTTATTGCCTTGGATTCCTCCATCAGTCTTTTCAGCTCCATCCACATTTTCTCCTGTAGTTCTTTCTTTATTTCCTCTCTTATAGCCCATTCCTTCTCGAGCGTCATTACCGCCTCGCTTTCTGCTCTCACTTCATTTTGAAGCGTATCGAGCTGCTCACGCAATTCCTTGTTTTCCTGCTGCAACTGTTGCAACAATAGGTCATAGCTTCGCAACCTCTCTTTTAGCGAATTACGTTCCAGCATCAACTGAAGATTGACGGATTCTTTGGCAGTGAATGCCCCGTGTTTTATCCGACTATTCAGATCACATACCACAGAACGGAACTCACGCACAGCTTCTTCCGGTGTCATATTATGGGCGGCAGCCAGTTTTTCCAGCCGGTGCCCTTTTACGATGGAGCAGAAGATGGCACGCCTTCTATCATCAGCAATCAACAATGCCATCGCCTTTATCACTACCGGATACAGGTTGAAACATTCGCTCTGCAAACGAATGTAAAGTTCCGCTTCCTCATATTTGAGCATCTCTTTCCGGATAGCTTCATCCTCGTTTCGGATAAGCATTTCAAGATTCTTTTTCTTTTGTGCCAGCACCTCTTCTAAGTCCATATCGCTTTCGTTGTTTTGGTTGTCTTTCAGAAAACAACTAGGCGTCCATGCACTCTCCCTAAAAAAAGATGTGGGGTTTGGGGTAAAAAAGAGAAAGGCATGGACGCTGTTGTCATCTCACTATCTGAGTAGAGGCGTTGGCTAACCCTTCAAGACTAGTGATAAACAACAGACATCCATGCCAATCCTATATATAGGAATGCTATATAACAATCGGCATGGAATATCTGTTGCATCACTTCCTCTTGAATTTAAGTAGCCAACTTTTCTACTCAGGGAAGTAATACGTATATTCCTATAAGTATTAAAACACCTTTCCCCTACATTCACGTCACGCTGACGGAGGAGAAAGGTGTATGCAAAGATATGTATTAATTCCGAAATCTCAACGAGAAGGCAGAAGTTCTTTTACCGGAAAGGAAGAAATTATTTCTCCAGTTCTACCTCATAGCTGGCTCCATCCTTACAGAGAAAGCGGAGCACCGTTTGTTTCTTATCCTTTGACAGCACTTTACAGAAAGGAGTTTCCACTACATTCCACTTGCCTTTCAAAGTTACCGTCACAGGAATCTCACCGCTTTCATTACCAATCCACGGACGGGAATAGATACTGCGTTCGATACGTTTTCCGTCTTTATCGAAAGCCTCATCACTCGGCCCCCGATACAATGCCAAATCCGGTTGAGCTATAGTCAATAAAACTTTATCAGCAGATTCCTTGCGAACCATTGCCAGACAGGAAGTATCCGTACGCTGCAACAATCCACCGGGAAGCACTGACCGGGGAGTTTCGAAAAGCACATAGGAAGTTATTCCGTCAGAGGGCGATTCTATGATATGCGCATTACGGTCTCGCTGCAATACACTGTAAGCGGGTTTCTTTGCAAAGGCAGTCATCGTCTTCCGGTCGGTTCCCGGCAGAATCGCATATTCGTAACTTCCCGCTTTCGGGGCTTTCCCATGATCGATAATCAATGATACCCAGTCTCCTTTCGTTTCTTTGCCCGTATCTTGCATCCGGGAATATTGAGGAAAGTTCTTCTCGAATCTTGCAGCAACCGGCACATAATACCCGGTACCCAGATGATCCATCCAGACTTTTCCCCCACCCGCTTCCTTCTTCCAATAGTCATGCGCCGCTTGATCTGTCACCGCCAGTTGGAAAATGGTGGTTTCCGTAGGATACTCCGTATGGGAGTTCTCGATATCCGATCCCAGACAAACGATCATTCCACCGATGAAATGGAAGGATTTTCGCGCACGATGCGTTCCGTTATACTTATCATGCTCGTGCAGTTTCATTCCGAAGTTGCCGTTCATCTTCTGTTGTGACAAACCGCCGGCAAATGCTTCATCCGAATAAAGCATCTCTTCCATTCCGGAGAAAGTGTCTACATTCAGAACGTTGGCCTTGAGCAGATCCAGCGGCAGATGGATGGAAGTCACTCCCGGAATACGGTTCCAGTCGAAACCTTCCTGCTGCCATCCGCTGGTGGCGGGAGTCACTGTTTGTCCCGGAGGAGCTGTCAGAATCTGGAGGCTTCCGTGTGCCAGATAGCGTCCATAGAGATTATGTCCCAGATAATGTTCGGCTGCCCAAAGATACCGCGAATGTCCGCGTGCCACAGCCGACCAGTTTCCGCGCCGTTGTACGGACACACAGCCATAGCCCAGCGACAGGTTCCCTTGCGGGTCGGGTTCTGCACGAAAGCCATTTCTGACCAATCGTTCGGCAATCCTGCGCTCCTGCGCGTTCGATACTTTCGGCATATACTCCGGTTCCTGCTCCGCAACCGAAGAATCGGAAGACACGAGTCGCAGGTAGGCAGATGCCATCTCTTTATCAAAATCGTCCTTTCCATCGGGAGTTCCGGCTACTGCCATCAAGGCATAGTGCATAGGAACCAGCTTTCCTTTCCCGTCGGGATGACGGCCTGACATGGATAAGGGGAAATTCAGTTTATTACAATAGAAACGCATGGCAAGCAGGACGTTCTTTACCGTCCGGTGTGCCAATTCGGAGACAGCAAGGCTTGTCCGGCTGAAAAGATAAATCATATTGGTCGCCCCGTCCAGTCCGCCAACAGCATAAGCAGGATAGTTATTGCGGTGATGAAAAGCTCCTCCGTCTGCTTTGAAGGAACCGGAAAGCCCCGGTGCGGGACGACAGCCGTAGTCAATCCATCGGGAGAAAGATTTCAGATATTGCAGTTTCTCGGGGGTGTCTTCCATCATCAGAATGCTCGCAATGCGACCGGTCGTTTGTGTATTGAAGGAGTCCATGTCGATGCCGTTACCTTCCGGCTTGGGATATACCTCATTGGTGATAGCATACCAGCGCAACGTCCGTTCCGCTTCAAGCAGCTTTCCTTCGTCACGCAGTACATCTTTCATCAGGAAGTAAGCCGGATAAAGTCCGCGCACGCTATATCCGTAATGGTGGATATTGCCCCAGCAACTGCCGTAAGCCACTCCCTGATCGGTGATATGGTCATACATCGCCATAAATTTCCGCTTCATTTCCTCACGGGTCGGAGAATCCGCCTCACTGTTATGGTAAGCTACCGCAATCCGTTTCATCAAATCAAAATAAGCACGCATCTCGATTCCCATCTTGGTCAGCATATCTTTGTCCCAGTCCGGAATCATCCGCTCGTAGGCTTCGGACGCACGCACCATGAAAACGGGCACTCCGGTAACTTGCCCGTCCTTATAGGTAATCCGGTAGAGATCATATTTCTTACGGATGGCTTCCACTTCCTTCTCCGTAATCTTCCCTTTGGTATAGATCATATCACGGAAACGCCGTTCCAGCAGACGCATTTCCTGCCGTTGGCTGTCGCTTACGGGCGTCAGTTCGATGTCCGGTTTCAGCAGGGAGTGTTTGTAAAGCACCAGCCAGTGATTGGTGGTGCCGGCATTGACAAACGGCACTTGCAGGTCCGCCGTCTGCTGGCGGGCATCTACCTTTGTCGCAGTGATCAGATGATCGATGAAAAGGCGCCCTTTTGCATTGGGAGCCACGATACGGAGCCCGTTCATTCCCTCTTCCGGCGTCCCTTGCATATCGCGTTCATAGCAGACCCATGCCGCACGCCATCCTTTGAAATTGATGCCGAAAGGAAAAGAGGTACACTTTCTGCCGTCTTTCAGAAACTCAAACTCGATAGCAGCATCCTGAGGCTGTTCATTGTATATCCATACGATGAAAGCGGAAAGATACAGGTCCTTCCCTGTCGGGTCTTTCTTTTCGAACTTCAGGTCTTTCCTGAGTTCCAATACGCCGTTCGGTTCAAAGGTCCATTCCAGCGAATATTTTCCGTCTTTATAATGTGCACCGGATCTGTTCAACTGCGACCGCACACCTGTCACACAAGCAGGCAGCTGCGGCTCTTCAAAAGAGAACATCCGCTCGTCCGTAACTATCTGCGCATGGAGGAATGCCGGACTGAGAAAAGACAATATCAACAAGGTCACTGACTGGGTAAGGAATTGCTTCATCATTCAGGGTATTAGTTTAAAGATCGTTTATTTCCGGGTACAAAGAAACCCCTCTTTCCGGAAAAAGAGGGGTTCAAATCGTACAAAATACCTCAAATTATGTATTCAGGAAAAAAAAGATACCCTGTCTTTTCCTAAGGATGCAATTCTTTAAAGGCAGCATTTTCTTCCTGCACATGCTGAATCGTTTGTTTCAGTTCTGCAATCGGCAGGTCGTATCCGTACCAGCCCGTATAGCAGTCCACCACATACCACTTTCCATCCGGCAGCAACTCGAACTCAACACGCAAATCAACCTCCGATTCCTCGTATCCTGCCTCAAACACTTTATGTGCCGGCTCGTTCAATGTAAACTTGGATACATAAACACCGCCCTCTTCTTGTGTGATACGTTCTTCCCTCAAGGTCTCACTATCCAGCAGCGGCCACTTCTCCTTAGTAAAAGGGAATGTCTTCTCCGTCTCCCCGTCATCCGCCAGCAAAGTGACCGGAGTCTTCAACGGAAACTTGACACGAGTGTACTGGAACGCTGCACTGGAAGTAAACTTTTCCAGAAACGACTTGAAATCCTCTCCTGCCTGTGCCGCTTCTCTTTCCGCTTTCGCCCTGGAGCTATTGCCACAGGAAATAAATGAAATACCTGCCAGCAACGACATGACCAACAAACAGCATGCAAACTTTTTAGCTCTCATAACACGATATAAATTAAGAGTTTAAAATGACGCTGCAAAGATAATGACAAGTTCAATATCTTGATGCGAAACAGAAAGAAAAAAGCGGCTGATGAAACCGACGGTGGTTTCTTCACAGTTAAACATCTATAAATAATAGATGTACCACATATAACGGCCTCAATATTACGATACCTTTACAACCATATTAACTTTAAATAAAAACACACCTATGAAACACCCCCACAGCTTTCTTATGGTAAGCTTATTGCTGTTGTGCTGCACACAGACAATCACCTTCGCCCAATCCACCGCGTCACTAACAATCCCCGAATCACTGAGAGGTTACTGGCAATTTAAAACAGACAATGTATCCGACTGGAATGGTCCGCTTATCGGAGAGAACTTCGTAGAAAATTTCTACACCGTTTTTTATGTCGAACAAATGGAGCAGGAAGCCGACGGAAGTTACTTCTTCCATTTACGCAATCAAAAGGGAGACACGACGGAGTTCCGGATCACTCCCGTATTCAATGACACCGCCATCCTCTGGTACAAAGGCTGGAAAGAACCGAGGAACTGCATCCGCAAGCAAGTCCCCGACCATACGGAACTGCTTACTCCGACCACATTGCCCGACATCCTTTATCGGAAATGGGTGAAAGGACTCACCGGAAAAGTAATCTACGAATTCACCCGGGACGGCAAAATGCTCTATGACGGGAAAACATGGGATATCCTATCCGCCGGATATTTCCTCAATAAAGAATATCGCCTGCTCGCCAAAAGCGGAGAACTCTACAAGCTGGTTTATCTCAGTTTCCCCCTTACAGGTACACTGAAAGTAGCATCCGAGCTACAAAACGAAACAGTAACCCCTATGGCTTCCCACCCCGAAGTATACCCCATCACGGGATGTTGGATCAATAAAGCGACCGGCGACTGGACCATTGGCTTCTTCGAACACTTCGCTGTCTACCAATGTCAATTCTGGGATTACGAGTCGATACGTACTCAAAAAAACAAGACTACCGTCTCCCTGAAAAACGGTACAGAACGATTGACTGTAAAACTGGAACGGGAAGAAGGCAAAGATTCCTGCTCTCTGGCTATCGGAAAAGGAAAATCACAACCTTATTTTCTCTGCAACCATTATTGCATACCCGATTATCCATCTCCCGATCATACACCCTACATCGACAACGGATATCACACGGATAGTGTAACCCTCGTCGGATATCTGCGTAACCTGCCTTCCGACAGACCTTTCGAAGTGACGGTGCCCGATATGGTCACTCAAAACGAAGAGAAATATTACACTGATATCGATTCTCTGGGACGATTCATCATCCGCTTTCCCGTATTGAACACCCACAATGTATTTATCGACTGGGGACGTACTACTATCTGTTCGACAGTAGAACCGGGCGAAACTTATTTCCTGTATGTAGACTATAACGAAAGAAAAAGATTCTTTATGGGCGACAAGGCGCGCGCGCTCAACGAGCTGGTGAGTTATGAAGAACTCAGAGAATATATCGATTACGACGAAGGAAAGGAAATGAGCAATTTAGATTATTTGCACAAAACACAGGAAATTACCCGACACAAATCGGAATACCGGGAAAAGATACTTCGGGAACATCCGTTACTCTCCAACAAATACCGTTACTACACAGAGAATCAAATCCGCTATGGCGCAGCATACGGTTTGATGCAACGCCGTTTCTCAGTCGATCGTAATAAACAAGAGCAACTGGAAAAAGGATTTATGGCTTACGTAGACTCCGCCTTTTATCCAAATCCCGTAAAGCCGTATACGCTTCTCAGAGACTATTCTTCTTTTATGAGAGACTATACCGGATATATCGACGATATCCTGCCGCCATCCAATCCGAACGTAAATCTGACACCACAGGAATTGGAAAGAATTTATTCTGAATTTGATGCCAAAGGAAAGATTAAATTAACTCAGGAAGAGAAAAATGCACTACGCAATTTCTGTGTATATCAGGATAAGGTTAATGAACTGCAAGCATCCAAGGCAGACTCGCTGGAAGTAATAGCTTACACTGAAAAACTAAAACCAATCATAGAAACAGTGCAGCAACTGGTAAACAAAGATAACCTGCTCACCAATTATGTACAAGAGCAGCTGGCTAAAAATTCCGCCAATCGTAAATTATCAATCATCGACTCCCTGCAAATGGATACAAACTTAAGAGAGATACTCAAGACCCAATACTATTATGAAATGTTGCAAAACAGGCACAATGAGTTGCCACATACACTTATCGAGCAATATAAGAAGGAAGTTTCCAATCCTTCCCTGCAAGTCTACATACTATCTCAGCAACAGAAATATGAGAAATTATCGAATAAGACGATTGAACATCCTGAAAGCCTGATGCCCAACGAACCTCTGGCGGAAATCACCGATGGAGAACAACTGTTCCGTAAAATCATCGAACCTTATAAGGGGAAAGTGATTTATCTCGACGTATGGGGCACTTGGTGCGGTCCCTGCAAAAACATGATGCAATATGCAAAAGCGAGTAAAAAACTATTTGCCGGAAAAGACGTCATATTCTTGTATCTATGCAATCATTCTTCGGATAAATCATGGAAAAACATCATCAAAGAATATGGTCTGGCAAGCAAAAGTGCGGTCCACTACAATTTGCCCGACCAACAACAAGATGCCATTGAAAAATATCTTGGCGTCCACTCTTTCCCAACCTATATGCTGATAGACAAGGAAGGAAACATTGTGAACCGGGAAGCTCCCAGACCTTATATGTCCGATGATCTTCTAAATGCAGTCTATAAGTTATTAGAGAAATAAGCTATTCATTTCTTCCGCAAATACTCGTATCCGAAACGGCAAAAGAGACATTTCCGTTTATCACAATACTCCTTGCGGAGCTGTATCAATGCCTGGCTATCTGCCGCCGAACCGACCGGTAGCCCGGCATCCCTCCACGACCGGATGATATGATTGTCCTCCGCTTTTAGTTCTTCCAGAAAACGTCCGGCACGGTCACACATACGGTCGTCGGATCTATGCAAGCCATACGTATATAAGAAAGGAACAACGGTATTAATCACAATCAGGTTCTGCGACTTCTCTCCCATCTGTTTCTCTCTTTGCGGAGAAGTCCGCCCGAATATATAATGATGATCCCAATAGGCAGAAGCATGCGTGGACAGTAACTGGCGCACTTCCGGCAAAGTCTCCGCCTCCATCATCTGCGAAAAGAGTTTGTCTACTTTCTGATACAGATAAGCCAACTGAGCCAGCCGGATATGAGGAAAGTTTTCCGGACGAAGCCTCAGAAAACGCCATAAACCGGCATCCATTACCTGCGTCATCTCAAACTTCCGTTGCAGATAGCGAAACTCCTTACGGAGCCGGAGGCTATATTCGTCCTCCTGCTCCTTCTTCAAAAACGCCTCCTCCAGCAAACCGGCCTGTCCGAAGAAAAAAGCTTCTATCTGAAACAGATCATTCCGATGCTTGTCTATCGCCCGGAACGGAAGCAGTCCTGCCCACGTCTCAAAAGCATCGCCATTCAGGCCGAAACCGAAATTACGGGCAAGAGTGATAAAGAAAGCATCTTCCCAATGATGATTGCACCGTTCCAGCCGGTCGGTAATCTGCTTCGCCTTTTGTTCCAGACGTTCGGTTTGGAGCGCTGTCAGCCAGGAATGAATTGTTAATTTGGATAAGGACCCTATGATGGAATAGCAGGCAGGATATTGATCGGCCCTGCAAAGTTCGTGATAATGGGTTTGTATATTCTCGGGACAAGTCAAGCGCAGCTGGGGAATTGTCTCTCCGTCGGAACGGGTTACTTCGGTATCCGCTTCTTCCACGACGTGCAGAATCACCGAATCGTATGCCTTGTCATTGTTGTGTCCGTGACGGTACCAGTCTGAAGAGTGAGTATGTATTTCTATGTTTCCCACCCACAATGTGCCGTCGATCTTCAGCTTTGCATTAAAAAAGTCGGGACCGGCATCGGAGTTTTGCAGTCCGGAATCGATTACTTCTACCCGTAAGCCTTCGGTGGTTTGCAGTATTTGGAGAGGGAATAATTTATGTTTCCACACATAGTGGAGAAGGTGTTCCATGTTAACAAGACGTTAAAATAAGCCCATTTTTATTTATTTTCCACCATTTGACCTATATACGTAAATTACTGTATTATAGCGTATTTTAGCAAATTTTCTCTCCAAATAATTTGCATCGTTTTCCGATAATCTCTATTTTTGTATGCAAATCGTATGCACATATATTTGCATACAGACCAAGTAAAAAACCATCAAAAACGGCAGATTATGTACAAGTATTCAAAGGACGGAATTTCGGTGCTGTCGGTACTGGACGCACGCAGGGCGAAGAAAAGCGGCTTGTTCCCCGTGAAGATACAAGTCATACACAACCGCAGGCAGAAATACTATTCCACGGGGCAGGAGCTGTCAAAGGAGGATTGGGCGAACCTTGCGGAAAGCAAGAGCCGCAGGCTCACGGAGGCACGCTCGAACATAGAGAACAGCTTCTCAATCATCAAGGGGCAGGTGGAGGCACTCGCCGAACGTGGAGATTTCGCGTTTGACCTTTTGAGTGTCCGGCTGGGCAGATGCTCCACCGCGACAGTGAACGCCGCGATAAAGGCGAAGACGGAAGAATTGAAACGTAACGGGCAGGCGGGTACGTACCGCAGCTATCATGCGCTGCTGACGGCGGTGGAGGAGTTCGCAGGGAAAGACATTCCGTTTTCTGCCGTCACGGTGGACTGGCTGAACCGCTGCGGAAGATTCTGGACGGGCCAAAAGAAAAGCAAGTCCACGCTCAGCGTCTATTTCAAGATGCTCAAGGCGATAATGAACCGGGCAAAGGCGGACGGCATAATAAAGGAGGCACACTTCCCGTTCGGCAGGAACAGGTTCGAGATACCCTCAGCCGAAGGCAGGAAGCTGGCACTCACGCTGGAACAGATAAAGAGGCTCGTCACCTATACCGACGGGAGGGAGGAAACCGAGCTTTACCGGGACATGTGGTTCTTCTCCTACCTCTGCAACGGCATCAACTTCCGGGACATGCTCTATCTTACTTACGGAAACATCGTGGGCGGCGAAATCTGTTTTGTCAGGGCAAAGACGATGAATACTTCCAAGCAAGTGCGTACCATACGTGCGGTGCTCACCCCCGAGATGCGGAAAATCATGGACCGCTGGGGCAACCCCGACGACGGAAACCCCGGCACGCTCATCTTCAAGTTCGCCACGGGGAAGGAGGACGGCTTCGCCACCAAGCACCTTGTCGATACGGTCATACAGAAATGCAACAAGGTATTGGGCAGGATAGCCGAGGCGGTGGGTCTGCCCCCCGTGACCACGTATTCAGCCCGGCACTCGTTCGCCACCGTGCTCAAGCGCAGCGGGACGAACATCTCCTACATATCCGAAAGTCTGGGGCACTCCAACCTTGCCATAACGGAGAACTACCTTGCCAGTTTCGAGCGGGACGAACGGATGAGGAACGCGCAGTTACTTACCAAATTCGACTGACCATGCCAAGAAAGAAGACCAGAGAGATAAAGATACGGCACCTCAAATGTTTCGGTGCCATATGGGAGGAGCTTTCCGGACATCCCGGGCTTGCCGGATATGAGATAACGGAGGCCGTGATACGCGTGCAGGAGCGGGTACGGCCCACCATAAACAATGTGGAGGCGGTCATCGAACGCATAAGGTTCAGCCATGCCACCCGCAAGTACAAATACCCCGTCATCCTCGGCAGAGAGATGATAGGCCAGAGTGTACTGGCAAAGATGGCGGGCGTGAGCCGCCAGACCATAGCCCGGTGGGAGGAGCTGGGCTTCATATCGCGCTCCGACATCGGGATACCGGGAGAGAAATATTTCGTAATAGAAGAAGTCATTTCCCAACTCGGAAAGTTAAAGGGTGTGAAATAATAGTACATTCCGAATCACTTGACATATGTGTGCAAAACGGTGCCATTGGAGGATTATATCCGCCTATGGCACCGTTTCCCTTTTTACCCGCCCCACGCAGTGTCACCAAAAGTCATGAAACGTCCATAAAAGTCATATCCGTGTCAAGTTATTTGCGGTTCGATATTCGCTTTCCTTTATTCTTCCTTTGCGCCACAACCGGTTGGAACGGCTGTGACGACAGCCATAGTACAAACACCCAAAAAGAAAGGAAGAAAATGAACCAGATCATTCTTACCACGCCCGAGGAACTCCGGGCAATCGTGAGCGAGAGCGTCTCGCAGACACTGGCAGGGCTCACCCTGCCGAAGGACGAACCCGACAACCTCACGCCGGATGCGGCTGTGGGGGTACTCGAACAGCACGGGTTCCTGATTTCAAAGGCCCGCCTCTACAAGCTGACCGCCAAGGGGAACGTGCCGTTCCGCAAGTACGGAAACAAACTGCTGTTCTCCCGCAGGGAGCTGCTCGTATGGGCCGAAAGCCTCGCAAGACGTGTGAACGACAAGGGCGAGGCGGCACTCGCCATCGCCAGAAGCGCAAACCGAAAACTCCGCAGCCATGGAAAGTAACGAGCGCATGGAAGAAGTGACCCGTGAGAACGCCATCATCATCTGGCAGGCCTCACGGCTGAGCATCGGCATGAAATGTGAGAAGGCTCCCGAGATACTGAAGGCGAACGGCACTGTCGTCGGCACGCTGGGCAATTTCAGCGCGTCCATCGGCAAGGCGAAAAGCAAGAAGACGTTCAACGTCTCCGCCATCGTCGCGGCGGCGTTGAAGAACGGCACGGTACTGCTGTATTCGGCGGAACTGCCCAAGGACAAGCGGAAAATCCTCTACGTCGATACCGAACAGAGCCCGTACCATTGTCTCAAAGTGATGGAACGCATCCTGCGCATGGCAGGCCTGCCGACCGACCGGGACAGCGAGCACCTCGAATTTCTCGCCCTGCGCAAGTACACCCCGAAAGAACGCATCGCGGCTGTGGAGCAGGCCATCTACAATACCCCGGAACTGGGACTTGTCGTGATAGACGGCATCCGCGACATGGTGTACGACATCAACAGCCCCGGCGAATCCACACGCATCATCTCCAAGCTGATGCAGTGGACGGACGACCGCCAGATACATATCCACACAATACTGCACCAGAACAAGGGTGACGAGAACGCGCGCGGGCACATCGGCACGGAACTGAACAACAAGGCCGAGACGGTGCTGCTGGTGGAGAAGGACAAGGGCGACGCCGACATCAGCCGAGTATCGGCCATGCACATCCGGGCGATGGACTTCGAGCCGTTCGCCTTCCGCATCAATGACAGGGCACTTCCCGAACTGGTGGAGAACTATACCCCGCAGGAGAGGAAAACCGGAAGACCGCAGCAGGAGCCGTTCGACGCGTACAGGCACATCACGGAGCAACAGCACCGCATCGCGCTGGAGGCGGCATTCGCACTGAAAAGCGAATACGGCTACAAGGAACTGGAGGACGCGCTGATAAATGCCTATGCCTCCGTCGGCGTGAGACTGAACCACCACAAGGCGGTATCGCTCATCATCACGTTGCGCAACAAGCGGATGATAGTGCAGGAGAACGGTAGGAAATACACCTTCATGCCCGATTTCCATTATTAACCCGGCTGCGGAAAAACGCTTCACTTTATTCACGGTGCCTATATATAAGGGAAAAGCGAAGCGGTGCGCGGACATCACGCAACCGCTTCACTTAATACCCGTATCCTATATATACGAGCATTTAAGTGAAGCCATGTATATGCCGTACCTTATATAAGAAGGTGCGGGCGAAAAAACAAAAACAGTCATTCATTCAAACACTCGAACGTATGGACATTCAGACAGCGAAACGAATCAGCATAGCCGAATACCTGCACAGTCTGGGGTACTCACCCGTAAGACGGCAGGGCGCAAGCCTATGGTACAAGTCACCGTTGAGGGAGGAAACCGAGGCCTCGTTCAAGGTGAACACCGAACGTAATCTCTGGTACGACTTTGCCACCGGGAAAGGCGGCAACATCATCGCACTGGCGGCGGAACTTTACGCATCCGACCATGTGTCCTACCTTCTGGAAATGATAGCAAGGCAGGCACCGCACGTGCGCCCCGTCTCCTTCTCTTTTCCCCGGCAATCCCCTTCGGAGCCGAGTTTCCAGCAGTTGGAAATTGTGCCGCTTTCTTCCCCTGTCCTGTTTGCATACCTGCGGGAAAGGGGGATAAATACGGGACTGGCCAGAAGAGAATGCAGCGAGGCGCATTTCACCAACAACGGCAGGCGGTATTTTGCCATCGCATTTCCGAACATATCGGGAGGGTACGAGATACGCAACAAGTTCTTCAAGGGCTGCATAGCTCCGAAAGACATCACCCATATACGGCAAACGGAACCGAAGGAGGCCTGCCATCTTTTCGAGGGATTCATGGACTACCTCTCCTTCCTCACGCTGCGGCAGGAGAGGCATCCCGACCGCCCCGCCCTCGACGGGCAGGACTATATCGTGCTGAACTCGGTCTCCAACCTTTCCAAAGCCCTGCGGCCGCTGGGGGATTATGAACGGATACACTGCTTCCTTGACAACGACCGCGCCGGGCTGGAAGCCCTGCGCGAAATCCAAAGAGAGTACGGTTCGCGTGTCCGCGACGCGTCACATGTGTACAGCGGGTACAAGGACCTGAACGACTACCTGAACGGAAAAAAGTTGTCACAGCAGGCGAACCCGGTACGGCAGGCAAAGCAAGTACAGTGGGTGCAGCAGCCGGACAAGAAAAAGGGGAAGGGCATCGGTATGTAACCGCACGCATCCCGCAGGCTTTTTGCACAGTGAAAAGCCATAGCTCAATAGGGCGTTTTCTTCACGCAGCGCAAGCGCAGCTAAAAACGCCCTATTGAGGCGAGGGGCCGGCCCCTCTGCACACCCCGTCCGCCGTGAGGCATATCCGCACGGCAGGCGGAATTGTCAAACCTAAAAAGACTTTATAATGGGATATTTCTCACTCGATTTCAGAAAAGCGAAGGGGGCATCCGACAGCCGGATGTCCGACCATATCGAGCGCAGGGTGATAGCACCGAACGTCGACCCCACGCGCACGCACCTGAACCGCGAGCTCGTCCGGATGCCCGAAGGCATCAGGGAGCGTGACGACGCGATTGCCGCCCGCATCAGCAGTGCAGGCATCAGAAGGAAAATCACCCACGACCAGGTACGCGCCATCCGTGTCATGCTCTCAGGAACACATGAGGACATGATGGAAATAGAGAAAGCCGGAAGGCTGGACGACTGGTGCCGGGACAGCATGGACTGGCTGTACAGGACCTTCGGGCGGGAGAACGTGGTCTCGGCGGTGCTGCACATGGACGAGCACACGCCGCACATACATGCCACACTTGTACCGATAGTGACGGGAGAGCGCAGGAAGGCGGGACAGAAGAAGCCGAAGGAGGAAGGGCGAACCTACCGCAAGAAGGCGAATGCCGTCCGGCTGTGTGCCGACGACGTGTTGAACCGCACCAGACTGATTGCCTATCACGACGACTATGCCAGAGTCATGGTGAAATACGGCCTGCAACGCGGGGTAAGAGGTTCGGAAGCCCGGCATGTCTCCACCGCCCAGTATTACCGCGATTTGAGGCGGCAGACGGGTGAACTGGAAGCGAGCGTGCGACAACTCCAAGCCGAGCAGGAAGAGGCGGAAAAACTGCTGGAAACGGCCAGAAAAGAAATCAACACGCAAAAGCTGGAGGCGGTCAAGGTGGAGGCCAAGACCGCCATCATAGCAAAGGTGGGTTCTCTTTTGGGCAGTGGGAAAATCAAGGAACTGGAGGCGGACAACCGCAGCTTGCAAAACGAAATAGCGGCCCGCGAGGAGAGCATAGGGGACTTGCAGGCCAGCCTGCAACGGCAGCGGGCACAGCACGGCAGGGAACTTGCCACGGTGCAGACCGACTACATCCAAAAACTGGAAAGGGAAAGGGAGCGGACGGCATATCTGCAAAAGTGGACGGAGCGTGCGTGCGGATGGTTCCCGCTTTTCGCCGACGCGATGCGCATGGAGAGGTACTGCCATTCGGCAGGCTTCACGCCCGAGCAGACGGACCGGCTTTTCACGTTCCAGCCGTTGGAGTACAGCGGGAACCTTTACTCCGAGGGACACAAGAGAGCCCTCTCCGTGACAGGTGCCACCGCACAGATGGGGATAGAGCAGGGAGAGAAAGGGAAACGCTTTGTCCTGCGCATCAACGGGAAGAATATCCTCGACTGGTTCAGGGAGCAGTTCGAGAGGCTGCTCCGACGGATACGACCAACGATACAGCAACCGCAACGGAAAAACAAGGGATTCAAACTGTAGTGATTATAAATACTTATGTGCCAACATAAAAAATACAGGAAATGTTATTGCGCTTCCTGCATTTTTCATATTTTTGCATTTGGAGAGAGGAAACTCCCTCCAAGACATTTTAGAATTTGAAGAAGCGTTATGCTGAACTCTTGCGAGTGAAAACCTGAGAAATTTTCAAAAGATGACAAGAACGGCATAGTGGTTCTCACGCATATAGCGTGGGCTGCTATTACCATATCTATCATCAAAGGTTTTCTCAGGACCTTCACTCAAAGACGTGGCATGCAGTTCCACGCTTTGCATATGATTTTGGCTGTATGGGAACTGGGCAGCGTCTAAATAATTAATCAAATATGTATGTAAAGAAGATTTTGAATGCATGGCTAGTAGTGTCGGCCTTGTGTTGGTTTTCATGCAATGATGAAACCCCGCAAACAAGTCCTGGTTCTTCTTCCGGAACAGAGGTTCCTGAACAAACAAAGGAAACCAAATTAGTCGTTTATTTCAAAGATGGAAACCAAATGAAATTTCCGTTGAATGAAAATCCGTTAATAAGCTTTGTCAATGGCCAATTGGTTATAAAGACGAACGGTCGGGAAGAGCAATATGATTTGCAAACACTGCTGAGGTTTGCTTACGAATAGGGAAATGCTCATTAACAGAATATTGAATTCAATTAGTAGGAGTTGAAAAATGAAAACACAAAAGAATTGGTATATACGCTTGGTTCTCCTGGGGCTGTTGCTCCTTGGTACGCACTTGACGACAGACGCTCAACAGGCATTTTATGTGTATCGCCACAATGGCATCGTAAACAGCTTCTTTTATGCCGACTGCGACAGCATTACTTATGCCAAAGAACCTATGGAGGCAAGCCCTCAGACAACGGAATTTGTACAAATCATTCATATGCAGGATAGTGTCTTCCGCATTCCAGTCAATGAGATTGATAGTGTCAGTTTCTATAAGCCGGAGACCGTTTATCAACCCGGAGTCATAAAGTTGGAGGAGAAATTGTTTTCCTATGTTGTCAGGAAAGACAGTCTGACACTGATTTTGAGTGGCAACACGCCTACAGAGCTTATACCGAAGCAAGGCGACAAGCTTGTGACGCTTGAAATGAATGAAATCTTTCCTTCCGGATTCATGGGGGAGGTGGTCGAAGTAGGCAAGGATGCGAACAATTACTTGGTGCGGTGCGAACCTCCCTTGTTGACGGATATTTTTGAATCGTACTATTATGAAGGGTGTTTTGACCTCCAAAGTGCCGAAGATGATGAAAATGAGAAACAAACCATTACGAGAGCTTGGGGAGATGTGGTTTGGCCACCCGTTGATCGCCAATTTCTTCTCCCGGATATCAGTATGGCATTGAATGCAGGCACATTAGGTTTGAATATGGGGCCTTGTTCGAGTTCGGTCAGTCAAACGTTGAGTTATACGCTCAAATCGAAAATGCGTCTTCGCACTTCATTGCAAGTTAATAATGGAGTGCATTTGCATTTTACCATGACAGGTGAGCATTCCTTGGTTACGAGTATCTCTGCCTCGGTGGAAGGTAGCGTGAGACCAGAATTGGATGCTACGATTCCAGTACCTATACCCATAGCACCTGGCATGGAGTTTTATTTTTCGTTTGGCCCTTTTGTGGAAGTTTCAGGTTCATTCAATGGCGAGTACAGTCAAGCACATTATTTCAATAGTGCCGTCCATTATGAATACGATTCAGGAAGTCCATCCAATATTCCGGCTCAGATAAAATTGGTTCCTAAAGGACAGGACGACCCTAAGGGCGACTTTCATGGCAATGTGTCGTTCAAATTCGGCACCTTTGCGGAAATGGGGGTTGCGTTTGCTTCCAAAGATGTGGCCAAAGTCGGCATTGCTTATGAAAAAGGAGCAGCCATAGATGTGAGGATGGATTTGGGAGGTCCTGCCGTATCATCCCCACCCAATACTTCCGTGTATGATAAATACAAAGACAATGATGTGATAACGATGTCGATGTATAAAGGGTGCGAGTTCCGCCTTCAAGCGCTTTACGCAGAAGCTTCAGTGGGGGTAGAGGTCGCATTGGGCGATCCCTATCTTCGGATAGGTGCCGTTCCAAATTTTGAAAACGTGAAAGCTGGTATGTCTGAAAGCAATATCGATGAATTGTATGCCACAGCCAACGTGAACGGTCGTTGCTTCGGGAAGCATCGAGTAGGTTTTGCCCTTTACCATGGAGACAAACTGTTGGACAAAGCTTATTATAACACACCTTATGACGGAAGTAACCCTTTAACCATGTCGCACATATTCAAAGGACTTACGCCGGGAGAAGAATATACGGTATATCCTATGGTGGAACTATTCGGTAACTCCGAGTTGCTTGCCACGCCTAGCAGTAAAGCCGAATCGAGAATCAAAGTGTTGACAGGTGGAAGCAGCCGTATTACCACTCAGTCGGCCACGATTTCTGCAACGGTCGAAGGTTTCAATGCCAATACACCTTGCGAGTATGGCATCAGTTACCAGAAAACAGGCTCTTCGGAATGGGTGGATGTGCCATCAACCGGGAAAGGGGGAGGCACATTTAGTTGTACTATCAATGGCTTGTCATCCAATACCAGCTATTCGTATCGTGCCTATTTGCGAGTGAAAGGAATAGTGATTTATGGTGCTATACGTATGTTCCGGACAGAAAAAGAAGCAGAAGCCTATGAAGTGATTACGTCAGGAATGAATGATTTGACATCTTCTTCTGTTCTTCTGAGCGGTATTGTTTCGGGCGTGGATGAATCTACGCCTTGCGAGTATGGCATTGCATATAAAGAAAGGAACAGCCAAAATTGGACAGAAGTCGCAGCTACGAGCCGTGATGCCAATGGCGTTTTTGCTTCTGCCGTTACCGGGCTGGCTCCTTATACGGACTATGATTACCGAGCTTATTTACATGTGGACGGTAAAGACTTCTGGGGTGAAATCCAGTGCTTTAGAACGGAGTATGCTGATTTGGACTCATCGGTTCTGGCTGTTCTGCAAGAGTTCTATGACAGCGCGCATGGAAGTGGGTGGTATAGCCAGAGGGGTTGGTTGGAAAAATCCATACCATTGACGGAGTGGTATGGGTTTGAGCCATCCACTGCAATTGATGAGTTGTATGACCTGAAACTAGAGAATAATAACCTGACGGGAAACGTCGTATTGCGCAATAGCAATTTCATTTCGTCCGTGTCCTTGAGTGGCAACCCTATCCAATCGTTGACGGTGGAAAACTGTAAAAACTTGTGGGAAATCGTGCTTCCCGGTCAAGGCGAAACCTTGCGTATAGCAACTTCTTCCGGAAATGAATCCTATTATGGAGCGGATATGACAGTAAATGTCAAAGGGAATGGGCATATCGGACTTTTAGACATTTCCCAGCATTCTTATCGTCTCATAGCATTTGGAGGAAATCAATCGGTTAGTGACATTTATATAGACAAGTTGAATTATACTGATGTAAATCAAGATAATAAACCTAATATAGGCTCTAACTTTAACAGCGTTGCCGTAGGCCAACTGAACATGAACAATGTGTATGGTAATTGTACTGTGTCTTTCAAAGAAATAGAAGAACTGAATATTAGTGACGTGTATCCAATGCACAATAATTTGATTGGCCGTTGGGACATAGGCAATAGCTATCTTGACGGACACATCCGAAAAGCTAATATAGACCAAGGTGGCAAACTCCCCTTTTCCATCTACTTTAATCAATACGTGGATGTGGTGAATATCCGGAACATGTCCCATATTGCAGAGAAAGTCCAATCAGGAGATACTTTCTTTTGGTTTGAGGAAGGAGTCGGAGAAGTCAATATAGACAATCTCCAATTGGGAAGTTCCATGTTCAGGGTATGGACACCAAGTCCGGTGGTTGTCAATATAACGAACAGCAGTTTCATGCTTTCCGATTCTGCCAATCCATCGGCCGACAACGTGTTCAACCTTGTCAACTGTGATGTATGCATGGCAACCGGCACGGATAAGAGGAAACATGACTTGACTTTCAGAGGTACAATGAGTCAGCTTCGAGAATATTTGGAAAAATACGGCTATTGAAACACCAACCCTCGCTACTTGCAAACTTTGGTTCAGCAATAGCGAGGGTTTTGCTTGGTTAGGCTAAAAAACATGTGGAACAAAGCAGGAGAGGCCATCGGTAATTTCTGTATTGTTCTTGCGGATGCCTATGCCGGCAGGTTCGCCGCCAATCACCCACGAACCGATGAACGAAAATGACATTAAAACCATACAGACATATTTAAAATAATATTATTACTTTTAATCAATACACATTTTATTCACATTAGTACAAACGGAAGAAAATAGTGCTAAAAAGGGCTTACTATTTTTCATTTCAAAATTCGTATTTTTGCGTATTTGCTTTCTTGAATCCGGTGTTTTTGTATGCAAATCGTATGTATACATATAAAGAAATTTGATTAAATTACTTCGTAAAATATTAATTACTAACATGTTAGATTATAAATTTAAACGTTTTACATTTAACAGAAAGTTAATGTGCACTGCAAATGTAATAAAAATCTTATCTTTGCGACTATTATTTTGAATATAAGTCAGAAAACAATGAAAATAGCGTTGATCGGTTATGGAAAAATGGGCAAGGAACTTGAAAAGGCAGCCCTTAGTCGCGGACACGAAATAGTCTGCATTATTGATGTAGATAATCAGGAAGATTTTGAGTCGGAAGCATTCAAGTCCGCCGATGTAGCCATTGAATTTACCAATCCGATGGTAGCCTACAACAATTATATGAAAGCTTTCAAAGCCGGAGTCAAGTTAGTATCGGGCAGCACAGGATGGATGGCAGAGCATGGCGAAGAAATCAAGAAACTGTGTACCGAAGGCGGAAAGACTCTTTTCTGGTCGTCCAACTTCAGTCTGGGAGTCGCTATTTTCTCAGCTGTCAACAAGCATCTGGCAAAGATAATGAATCAATTTCCCGCTTATGACGTCACTATGAGCGAGACTCATCATATCCATAAGATGGATGCACCCAGCGGAACCGCCATCACGCTGGCAGAAGGAATACTGGAGAATATGAACCGCAAAGACAAATGGGTAAAAGGAACGCTCCTTGCACCGGACGGCACTGTCAGCGGCACTGACGCCTGCGCTTCCAACGAGCTTCCTATCGACTCGATCCGTGAAGGGGAGGTTTTCGGTATTCATACCATCCGTTACGAATCTGACGTAGACAGTATCTCAATCACGCACGATGCCAAAAATCGCGGCGGCTTTGTACTGGGAGCCATACTGGCTGCCGAATACACCGCCCAGCATGAGGGATATCTGGGTATGAGTGATTTATTCCCATTCTTAAACGAATAAGGCTTCAAAGCCACTATCAAACGAATTTTAGATTATGAGACAAGCCACACGCACACAATGGATCAAATGCACCATTGCTATTCTCCTTTATCTCGCCTTCCTCATCTGGGTACGCAGCTGGTGGGGGCTGATTGTCGTTCCTTTTATCTTCGATATCTATATCACCAAGAAAATACCCTGGTCATTCTGGAAGAAATCGAAGAATCCTACCGTCCGTAGCATCATGAGCTGGGTAGATGCCATTGTTTTCGCTTTGGTTGCTGTCTACTTTGTCAATATCTACATTTTCCAGAATTATCAGATTCCTTCTTCCTCACTGGAAAAGTCATTGCTGGTAGGCGACTTTCTATACGTCAGCAAGATGAGTTACGGACCACGCGTGCCCAATACGCCGCTATCTATGCCGCTGGCTCAGCATACGTTGCCTGTTTTAAATACCAAATCATACATCGAATGGCCTCAGTGGAAATATAAAAGAGTTCCCGGATTCGGAAAAGTGAAACTGAACGATATCGTCGTTTTCAACTTTCCTGCCGGTGACACAGTAGCACTCAACGATCAGCAGAGAGATTTCTACTCGATAGCTTATGGTGAAGGTCAGCGCCTGTACCCCAAGCAGATAGAGATGGACAGCCTGACACGCGAGCAACAACGCGCTGTTTATGACTTGTATTATAATGCCGGTCGCCAACAGATTCTGTCGAATCCACGCAATTACGGCAAGGTGGTTTACCGTCCGGTAGACCGTCGTGAGAATTATGTAAAACGCTGCGTCGGTCTGCCCGGTGATACACTCCAGATTGTAGACGGTCAGGTGATGATTGACGGCAAGGCCATTGAGAATCCGGAAAACCTGCAATTCAACTACTTTGTACAGACCACAGGCCCGTATATCCCGGAAGATATGTTCCGCGAATTAGGAATCAGCAAAGACGACCAGGCATTGTATGATGACCCCACATGGGAAGAAACCTTTGCGCAGATCGGACTAAACAATCATAACGCACAAGGCAAGATGGCTCCTATCTATCATCTGCCGCTGACGAAGAAAATGTACGATACGCTGTCCGGCAATAAAAAGCTGATCAGCAAGATCGTGATGGAACCGGAAGAGTATGCCGGACAAATGTACCCGCTGAACTTATACACCAAGTGGAACCGCAACAACTACGGTCCGATCTGGATACCTGCCAAAGGTGCTACCATTACTCTGACCGAGGACAATCTGCCTATCTATGAGCGCTGTATTGTGGCCTACGAAGGTAACAAACTGGAGATCAAGCCGGACGGAATCTACATCAACAGCGAGAAAACCGACCAATATACCTTCAAGATGGACTACTACTGGATGATGGGTGACAACCGCCACAATTCGGCAGACTCCCGTTACTGGGGATTTGTTCCCGAAGATCACGTAGTGGGTAAACCGATCGTTGTATGGCTATCACTTGACAAAGACCGCGGATGGTTTGACGGAAAGATCCGTTGGAACCGCATCTTCAAGTGGGTAGACTGATAAGATACGAACATCATAGTGCGATAAGGTGATAAAAGTTGATGAACATTCGTAAATTCAAATGGATACTAGCATTCGCCGGAGCAATAGCCATTGTGCTTCTGCTCCGGGGATTTGCTTTTACATCCTGCCTTATCCCTTCCACCGGCATGGAGAACTCTCTCTTTCAGGGTGAACGTATTCTGGTAAACAAATGGAGTTACGGTCTGCGCCTCCCGCTGATGTCGGCATTTTCCTATCATCGCTGGCGCGAACGCCCCGTACAGAAGCGGGACATCGTAGTATTCAACAATCCTGCCGGCATTCAGCAACCTACGATTGACCGACGGGAAATCTATATCAGCCGTTGCATCGGTACTCCGGGCGATACGTTACTTGTCGATTCTCTCTTTTCCGTCTCTTCTCCCGAAGCGCAGTTCAACCCCGATAAAAAGAGACTTTATACCTACCCTGCCTCCAAAGAGAATCTGATCACATCCCTTATCCGGACGCTCTCCATCACCAACGACGGACTGATGGGAAGCGATGACAGTACTCATGTCCGCAGTTTCAGCCGATATGAATATTATCTGCTGGAACAGGCCATCGGCGACCGGAACTGGATTCGGCCTCTGACGGAAAAACAAGACAAGGAACTGAAACCGCTTATCGTCCCCAGCAAAGGGAAAGCACTACGAGTATATCCGTGGAATATCACGCTACTGCGAAATACCCTCGTGATGCACGAAGGCAAACAGGCGGAAATAAAGAATGATACGCTTTATATCGACGGAAAACCTACACAGCATTGTTTCTTCACCAAAGATTACTACTGGATGGCTTCCAACAACAGCGTCAACCTGTCCGACTCGCGTCTGTTCGGATTCGTTCCGCAAGATCATATGATCGGGAAAGCGTCGCTGATCTGGTTCTCCAAGGAAAAAGGAACGGGAATACTGGACGGGTACCGCTGGAACCGCTTCTTTCAATCGGTGAAATAATCCATATACATAGTTTTCAACATAACATCTACACATCAAATAATGAGAATAGCTTATTTATCATCCGCCTACCTCGCTCCAGTAGAATATTACACCAAATTGCTGGAATATGATAAAATATACATCGAACAGCACGACCACTACATCAAGCAAACTTACCGCAACCGTTGTACGATTGCCGGTCCCGACGGTGAATTGGCACTCTCCATCCCGACTGTCAAACCTGATACATTGAAATGTCCGATGAAAGATATACGCATCTCCGATCACGGCAACTGGCGCCATCTGCACTGGAACGCCATTGAATCAGCGTATAACAACACTCCTTTCTTCGAATATTATAAAGATGATTTCCGCCCCTTTTACGAAAAGAAATACGAGTTTTTGATCGATTTCAACGAAGAAATATGCCGTTTGGTTTGTCAGTTGATAGACATTCAGCCCAATATAGAACGGACTTCAGCATATAAAATGGAATTCAGTGCGGAAGAGACTGATTTCCGTGAAAACATTCATCCCAAGAAAGACTTCCGCACAACTGATCCGGAATTTAGCCCGCAACCATATTACCAGGTCTTCGAATCCAAGCTCGGTTTTCTTCCCAATCTGAGTATTATCGACCTGCTTTTCAATATGGGACCGGAAAGTCTGCTGGTATTAAAGAAACCGACCCGCCTATAATAGATAGGCAGGTCTTCTTCCGGAAGTAGCAACAAAGTATAATAAAGCTAATTAGTTACCATTCGTACAGTCCTGCTCAAATATAATAAATCACTTGTAAATCAATGTCGATAAGTACTCTTCGGCAAACATCTCATTGGCAACTTCCATCAGTTGCTCTGCTGTCAACGTCTCGATACGCTTGAATACTACCTCCGATGACTCGTATTTGTGATAATGCAGGTATGTTTTCGCCATTCCCAGCGCATTGTTCTCAAAATTGTCCGATGCCACTCCGATCTGCCCGATCAGCTGCTTTTTGGCTGCTGCCAGTTGCGAAGATGTCATCTTCACATCCCTCATCCGTTTCAATTCCTTGTAGGTGAGTTTCAGACAGGTATCCATATCTTCAATATCCGTTCCGAAATAGATGCAGAAGGCACCGGTATCCGTATAAGAAGTCAGATTGGATTCTACATTGTAGACCAGTCCGCGACGTTCGCGAAGCGACACGTTCAGCTTACTGTTCATGCCCGGACCGCCAAGAATGTTATTCAGGAGATAAAGGGCCGTACGCTTGTCGTCATACGCATTATATCCGCGGCTGCCGATCATCACATGTGCCTGATGAGTATCTTTAGGCACTACCAGACGTTCGGGCACATACAGAGGAGGAGGCACACGCTGATTATCTACCGTTACTGCCGGAACATCGGCAAGATGCTTCTCCGCCAGACGGACAATCTTCTTGAAATCATATTGCCCCTGAACAAAGAATACCATATTCCCCGGCTGATAGAATCGCCTGGTAAACGAAAGGACATCTTCTGTGCGGAAACTCCGCAGCAAATCCGGTTTACCGAGAATATTCCTTCCCAACGGATGATTGCGGAAGATCATATCTTCGAAATCATCGAAAATCAGTTCCGAAGGATTGTCCTCGTATGACTGGATTTCGTCGATGATCACTTCTGTCTCTTTCTCTATCTCATGCTGAGGGAAAGTAGAATGAAACACAATATCCCCCAACAGTTCGAGGGCACGCTCCAGATGCTCGGTCAGAAAGGCGGCATAGACTACCGTCTCTTCTTTATTTGTATAAGCGTTCAGGTCGCCCCCCACGTTCTCCATCCGGTTGAGGATATGCCAGGCTTTCCGTTTCTCCGTCCCCTTGAAAATAAGATGCTCTACGAAATGAGCCATCCCCTGCTCATTCTCCGCTTCATCACGTGTTCCGGCATCGATGGCAAAACCACAATAAGACACTTTCGACAGAGTCGGTTCGTGGATGATACGCAGGCCATTCGGCAATGTATATTCGTTATATTGCATTGTTTTCTACTTCCTTATTGAATTAATGCCGCAAAAATACAATAAAACTTATTGTCGTTTATAGAAAATTGCAGATATTTGTGGACTATAACAGTTACAACGTGTATGAAAAAGATAGGAATATTCTGTTCTGCCTCGGAAAGCATTGACAAAATGTACTTCGACAGTGCCCGCCAAATAGGCGAATGGATAGGGCAGACAGGCAAAACGTTGATTTATGGAGGAGCTAGTCTCGGGCTGATGGAATGCGTGGCCCGTACCGTAAAAGAAAACGGTGGAAAAGTTATCGGAGTAGTCCCGACCCTGCTGGAAGAGAAAAACAGCGTAAGCACACAACCGGACGAAATAATCCACACCCTCAATCTGAGTGACCGTAAGGATGTGATGACGGAAAAGTCGGACATACTGGTGGCACTACCCGGCGGTGTGGGTACACTCGACGAAATATTCCATGTAATAGCCGCCGCTTCCATCGGATACCACCAGAAAAAAGTCATCTTCTACAATGAATATGGATTTTATGACGAACTGCTGAAGGCACTCGGCACACTGGAAAGCAAAGGATTCGCCCGGAAGCCCTTCTCTACATACTACGAAGTAGCAAACACTCTGGAAGAACTAAAAGAAAAAATATACTGATTATATGATAGACTCCATCAAACAACTATTGCAACAGGAAGCACAAGCAGTGCTCAACATCCCTGTAACAGACGCTTACGAGAAAGCTGTGAAACTGATTGTAGAACAGATACATCAGAAAAAGGGAAAACTGGTAACTTCCGGTATGGGAAAAGCCGGACAGATTGCAATGAACATCGCTACCACTTTCTGTTCCACAGGCATTCCGTCAGTCTTTCTGCATCCTAGCGAAGCACAACACGGCGACCTGGGGATTTTACAAAGAAACGATTTGCTGCTGCTTATCTCCAACTCCGGCAAGACACGCGAGATTGTTGAATTAACACAACTGGCCCATAATCTGGACCCGGAACTGAAGTTTATCGTTATCACCGGTAATCCTGACAGCCCGCTGGCACATGAATCGGACGTCTGTCTGAGTACCGGCAAACCTGCCGAAGTGTGTACGCTGGGGATGACCCCCACTACTTCGACTACCGCCATGACCGTTATCGGTGATATACTGGTAGTACAAACCATGAAGGAAACAGGATTCACAATCGCCGAATACTCAAAACGCCATCACGGAGGTTATCTGGGAGAAAAATCAAGATCACTATGCGAAAAGTAATCGGCATCGGAGAAACAATCCTCGATATAATCTTCCGGGGCGACCAGCCTTCCGCAGCCGTACCGGGAGGCTCTGTATTCAACGGCATCGTATCCCTGGCACGAATGGGAGTCCAAGTGGGATTCATCAGCGAAACGGGAAATGACCACGTAGGGAATATCATCCTGCAATTTATGCGCGAGAATCATATCCCGACTGATCATGTGAATGTGTTCCCTGACGGCAAGTCGCCTGTGTCGCTGGCTTTCCTCAACGAAAAGAGTGACGCCGAGTATATCTTTTATAAAGATTACCCCAAGCAACGTCTGGATGTTCTGTTCCCCAAACTGGAAGAGGATGATATTGTCATGGTAGGCTCTTACTATGCACTGAATCCTGTACTCCGGGAAAAGATACTGGAACTGCTTGATCAGGCACGGGACAAAAAGGCAATTATCTATTATGACCCGAACTTCCGTTCCTCTCATAAGAACGAAGCAATGAAACTTGCTCCTACAATCATCGAGAATCTGGAGTATGCGGATATTGTACGCGGATCACTGGAGGACTTCTTCTATATGTACGGAATGCAGGATGCAGACAAAATCTATAAGGACAAGATCAAGTTCTATTGTCCCCGATTTATCTGCACGGCAGGCGGCGATAAAGTATCGCTCCGTACCAATCAAGTGAGCAAAGAATATCCGATAGAGCCGTTGGATGCAGTCAGCACCATCGGAGCCGGAGATAACTTCAATGCCGGATTGATCTACGGGCTGCTCAAATACGATGTCCGCTACCGTGACCTGAACAATCTGAACGAGGAAATATGGGACAAAGTCATTCAGTGCGGAAAAGACTTTGCAGCAGAAGTCTGTCGCAGCTTCAGCAATTCGGTTCCGGTAGAGTTTGCCCGAAATTATACCAAATAGGCTGTTTACGGGTACTCTCCTACCCGTAAATTACTATTAACTTTGGCTAATTATCGCAAAGGAATGATCACATCTGCGGGTAATTCTTATCTTTGCAGTACATGATTCACTCAGACAAAGAAACTATGTACAAGAACCTGTTAAGCTGGCTTACCATCCTACTGGTGCTCCCGTCCTGTTCCGGCACCTCTCCTACTATTTCTGTGGTATGCGAGGAGAATAATGTGGGCAACTGCATTATCAAATGGGAAACAGCCCCGATACTGAAAGGACAGGTAAAGATATATGCTTCTACCGCCCCCGACTTTATCCCGGAAGACAACCCTGTGGATATCATCAACATTTCCAAAGGAAAGAAAACAATCGTCACCGATGATCCCAGTCAACGGTACTACTATCTGATGGTATTCAACAACAAATACCGGGTCAAGGTAGCGGCACGCAACGTTAATATCCCCGGTATACAGAACTTCCGTGACCTGGGAGGGTACAAATCCAGCGAAACAGGAAAAGTAACCCGCTGGGGAATGTTATATCGTTCCGCACAGATTGACAGTATTCCTTTCTGCTCTCGCCGGGAACTGAAGAACATGGGCATACGGACCATTATCGACATGCGTTCCGAAGAAGAGCGCCACAATTATCCTCAACTCCATGATGACGCGTTCAACATCGTGCATATCTCCATCCCTACCGGAAACATGGAATCCATCCTGCAAAAAATACAGGAGGAAAAGATAAAAACAGATACAGTCTACCGGCTGGTGGAGGAAATGAACCGCAAGCTGGTCAGCGACTACACGAAAGAATTTAAGGAGCTTTTCACAATCTTGCTCGACCGTAACAACTATCCCGCCGTCATCCACTGCACCTCAGGCAAAGGACGTACGGGAATCGCTTCGGCATTGGTGCTGGCGGCCCTGGGAGTCAATGAAGAAGTTATCATGGAAGATTACCGACTGAGCAATGATTACTTCAATATCCCCAAAGCATCTAAATATGCTTATAAATTACCCATCAACTCGCAAGAGGCGATTACCACGATTTACTCTGCCAAAGAAGATTTTCTGAATGCCGCCAAAGAGCAGATAGAAGCGGAGTACGGCAGCGTACAGGCATATCTGAAGAAAGGTCTCGGACTCTCTGCAGAAGAAATAGAACAGCTCCGCAGCATTTTATTAATGGATAATGAATAATGGAAAATGGATAATGCCATGCAGGCAGCAATAATTATCCATTTTCCATTATCCATTATTCATTATTTTTCTCTATCTTTGCAGCCGAAATAAAAGATATACAGAGATTTAATGAAGACATTTGAAGAGCTTGGCGTTTCTCCGGAGATACGTAGAGCAATTGAAGAGATGGGATATGAGAATCCCATGCCGGTACAAGAGGAAGTGATTCCGTACCTTTTAGGAGAAAATAATGATGTAGTAGCTCTTGCACAAACTGGCACAGGTAAAACAGCCGCATTCGGTCTGCCCCTGCTCCAACAGATTGACGTAAAGAACAGGGTTCCCCAGTCGCTTATCCTTTGCCCCACACGCGAGCTTTGTCTCCAGATAGCGGGCGATTTGAATGATTACTCGAAATACATTGACGGATTGAAAGTGCTGCCCGTTTATGGCGGTTCCTCAATCGACAGTCAGATACGCAGCCTGAAACGCGGTGTACATATCATCGTAGCTACCCCGGGACGTCTGCTCGACCTGATGGAACGCAAAACGGTTTCCCTCTCAACCATCCACAACATCGTGATGGACGAAGCAGATGAAATGCTGAATATGGGATTCACCGATAGCATCAATGCTATTTTGGCCGATGTACCCAAAGAACGCAATACATTGCTCTTCTCGGCAACGATGAGCCCGGAGATTTCACGCATTTCCAAGAACTACCTGAACAATGCCAAAGAAATAACCATCGGACGCAAGAACGAAAGCACAAGCAACGTAAAACACGTAGCTTATACAGTGCAGGCAAAAGACAAATATGCTGCACTGAAACGCATCGTCGACTATTACCCACAGATATATGGTATCATCTTCTGCCGTACCCGTAAAGAGACACAGGAGATTGCCGATAAACTGATGCAGGAAGGCTATAACGCCGATTCACTTCACGGAGAATTGTCACAAGCCCAACGTGATGCAGTGATGCAGAAGTTCCGCATCCGCAACCTGCAATTGCTCGTAGCTACGGATGTTGCCGCACGCGGGCTCGACGTAGACGATCTGACGCATGTAATCAACTACGGTTTGCCGGATGATACGGAAAGCTATACGCACCGCAGCGGACGTACCGGACGTGCCGGAAAGACAGGTACTTCCATCGCTATCATCAACCTGAGAGAAAAAGGCAAGCTGCGCGAAATCGAACGCATTATCGGCAAGAAGTTCATCCCCGGAGAGATGCCGACAGGCAAGCAGATCTGCGAGAAACAGCTTATCAAAGTGATCGACGAACTGGAAAAGGTGAAGGTAAACGAGGAAGAAATCACTGACTTCATGCCCGAGATTTACCGTAAACTGGAATGGTTGAGCAAGGAGGACCTGATCAAACGCATGGTATCTCATGAGTTTAACCGCTTTCTGGATTACTACCGTGATCGCGAAGAAATTGAAGTTCCTACCGACAGCCGTGGAGAACGCAACACACGCGACAGCCGTGAAAGAGGCATCCGGAAGGCCGCACCGGGCTTTACCCGCCTGTTTATCAACCTGGGAAAGATGGACGGTTTCTTCCCTAGTGAGCTAATTACTCTACTGAATAACAATACACGCGGACGCATTGAACTGGGACGCATTGACCTGATGAAGAACTTCTCTTTCTTCGAAGTAGAAGAAAAAGAAGTGCAGAACGTTGTTAAAGCGTTGAACCGGGCCAATTGGAACGGACGCAAGGTATCTGTTGAGATTGCCGGTGAAGAAAACGGAGAAGGTCGCAGAAATGGTGGCTCATCCGAACGTCGGGGTGGTAAACGTCCTTTCGGTACTTCTTCGGAGAGACGTAGCGACAATGGTCGCGGCTCACGTTCTGAAAAGTCAGAAAGAGGAACAAAGAGTGACAGATCATCCAAAGGGGGTAATGACAAGACCGACAAGAAAAAAAGAAGTGAGAAGCCCAGTCGCGAAGAACGCGGCTACGGAGCACGGGGGCCGAAGAAGACAGATGACTGGCAGCAGTTCTTCAAAGATAAAGAGCCTGACTTCAGCGAAGAAGGATGGGCACGCAGAAAGCCGAAAAAGAAATAATAAGCGGCTACGAAACTCAGTAAGTTGCCAAGATCGTATCTATACGAATTTATGGGGATGTGTCAAAACTCCCCTTTCAACCAAATCACCCTCGCTACAGATTGAACTGCACCCCAAAAGTTGGACACAAAACTTTAGGAGTGCAGTTCAGATAGTTGTAGCGAGGATGATTTTTTATTTATAAGGGTTTTAACACACCCTCACAAGAACATTCAATTAACTTTTATGCAGTAATCACAGCAAACTTAACTCCCTCCCATAACCTTCGGTTTATTTCCTCGTCAGGCTTAATCCCGAACGGATTTGAATATATTCAGGCACGGATGACGCGGATTTCACGGTTTTAATGCTATGATTACATAAAACAACCGTGTTAATCCGCGTCATCCGTGCCTGATCCTTTATTTAAATTGAGTTCACTTCTGCTTCTTTATCCTGTAGCTTTTTAAGCGCAGCAATCTGCACGTTACAGAAAAGGTGCACAGAATGAATGAAGCTCGTATTCTTCGACAGAAAGACAACAGCGTCCATGAGTTGGGCAGAAAGCTGATAAGTTTTCCGGTTATTGGTATTTTCGTCCGGATGACGCATGTAAAGAGCAAAACTTCGGTACAGGATAGGGATAAAGCGTTCCCACGGAAGTTCTAAGCTAAGCAGCAAATGGTTCATATTCTCCAACATGCGTTGAAGAGATTCAAGGTCCGGCTTATCAGATTGCTTGCCGTACACCTCTGCCCAAAGACGGGCTTCTTCTTCAAAAAAGAGTTCATTGAGACTTTCTTCCGCGATAGTCAAAGCGTTTTCAGTTTCCATAAGATAAAAGTATTAATAAAGGGGCAAAAAAAGAACGGTTTCGCCTTTCCCGTTGACTATCACATCACTAAGACGCTGGAGGTACATTATATACTCCCCACGGGGGTACGAAACCGCCTATGAGAAGAGCCACAGGCAAAAATGCCTGCAACTCGTCAAAAGCAGGATTCCCTGCGTCTTAGTGAAAAAATGATAGTCACTGCAAAGATACTATTTTTCAAATATAAACAGGAAATGACCGGAGAAATAATTTTCCCACATTTTCTACATAATGATTAAATATCGATTTCTATTGTCATCTGTCAGTTTTTCATATATAATAACCTCATAACAAACAGATTACCTCATGACAATAAGCCCTGACAATAAGCTGATAATAGCAAAAATTCCATTTTACTGTCAGCTTATGGAGTGAGGGAAGCTTCCGATATATCAGCCTTCATTTCATACTGTCACCAACATCTCTCCTTTCGTCGTTTCCCGTTCAAGTATCCATACGGTTTGTGACAAGCTATCAGAACAGTTGTGCCACCTATGGAAACGATTGTGCCCAACCTCTGAAATGGTTGTGCAAAGTGCTTGGCACAGTTGTGCCACTGCGATGGCACAGTCGTGCCAAAGGCGTGGCACAAGCATGCCAAAGGCGTGGCACGAGCAAAGCATACTTACCAAGGGACTCTTTATCAAATAGTCAAACTGGAATAACAGCATGATACGGCTGACAATAGAATGGACGATTGCTATTGTCAGCTGTATTATCAGGGTGTATTGTCAGGAGATAATTATCTCATTATAAACAGTTTGCCTACTAAAAGCTGACAGATGACAATAAAACATCTGTTTTAATCATTATGAAGAAGTTGAGATGAAGAATTACTGCAGGGCAGACACTCAATAATTAATACACCCTTCTGTAGAAGGAATACAGCGCATTTCTATAACGATTGTATCATGATGCTGCAAATAAATACATAGTATATGCCTCTGCTGTATAGGCCTGAGAGGCTTGTAAGGGCGTCAATATTATTGAGCGTCTGCCTTGGAATTACTGGGTCAGTCAGAAAACCCAGTTTGAGCTAACTATCCGCATGGATTCCCCTCCTTCGGGAAGGGGGTGCCCAAAGGGCGGGGTGGTAGGTATACACATTCAATGCTGAATACCAACGACTTATGTACTCACCCACCTCCTCCCCCTACGGGTAGAGGCTGACTAAAATAACAATTCTTTTTATATCATCAGCTATTTATTCAGCTGTCAACACCTCCAACTCTGCCACAGCAGCCATTTTACCATCCTTCACAACAGGAGACAAAGCCTGAAGTTTCACATAGCGTGCCTTGCACGGAGTAGTTTCAATGATTATTCCTCATTTATTCGTGACACTATTTATACGCAGATACGACGTTACATGGCATTCTCCGATAAATGCCTCAAAAGGCTGCATCTTTGTACTCCGAATATATACCTGACTATGAATAAAGTGAATGGTTTCCTGTATCAGCTGCTTTCATCAGCCTCTTTTTTTATTTATACGAATACAGTTCAAAAGACTTCCATCTGCCCTAAAATATACATTTTTGTGACATATCTATCTCTTTCTATGCCACACGCCCATAGCGATACTTTAATGTCATGAAGTCGTATATCGTTTCTTGATACCTCCCATAACTTTGCGACTAGAAAATGAAGCGCACACTCATTGATAAGATTTCAAATTTCATAGGTAATAAAATATAATAGTAAAAGGATCTCAAAAACAGGTAGTTCTATTCTTGTATAACTACCTGTTTTAAAAAAGAAAAACAGATTATACAACATATAATAATTAACCAAATACCATGAGTTCAAAACAAATATTTTCCAGTCTATTAATAAGTGCATTGGTAGTAATGGGATGCCACACACAAAAACAAGTCGTGGTAAACGATAATCCGATGCTAATGCGGGCCAAACAAACACTAGACTCATTATATACATATTATTCTATTCCAGACACATATCTGTTGAGAGAAAATTTTCCTTCTCAAATCAGTGATTACACCGCAACTTATCTTGCATCTGAAGAACAGAAAAATATGCCTAACCAATATTCCTATTTATGGCCATATTCCGGAACAGTTTCAGCTGTAAGCGCCTTATTTGCCATCACACAAGATTCCATCTACAAATCATTACTCGACAATAGAGTTTTGGTAGGATTAGAAAAATACTTTGATACTCAGAGATCCCCCAATGCCTATGCTTCTTACATCCATACTGCACCACAATCAGATCGTTTCTACGATGACAACATCTGGTTAGGCATTGATTTCACTGACATTTATTTATTAACCAAAGAAGCTAAATACCTCAAGAAAGCACAACTTATCTGGAAATTTGTAGAAAGTGGTACAGATAACAAATTAGGAGGAGGCATCTATTGGTGCGAACAAAAGAGACAAAGTAAAAACACATGTTCTAATGCTCCGGGATCTGTTTTTGCCCTAAGACTTTTTCAAGCGACACAAGATAGCACATATTTTGTTAAAGCAAAGCATTTGTATGAATGGACACAAACACACTTGCAGGATTCCACCGATTATCTGTATTTTGATAACATTGACTTAGGAGAAAAAGTCAACAAAGCTAAGTTTGCCTATAACAGTGGACAAATGATGCAATCCGCCGCTATTTTATATCAACTCACGGGAGAAAAAAACTACTTGACTGATGCTCAAAACATAGCTAAAGGATGTCATAACTACTTCTTTATGGATCATACTCCCAAAGATGGCGGAAGCTTTAAATTAATAAAGAAAGGAGATATATGGTTCACAGCCGTCATGCTAAGAGGATTTATAGAATTATACCAAGTGGATAAGAACAAAGTATATCTCAATGCTTTTAATCAAAGTTTGGACTATGCATGGACACATGCGCGAGATGAGAAAGGGCTGTTTAATACAGATTTCAGCGGAAATACACGAGACAACAAAAGATGGCTACTAACACAGGCTGCCATAGTTGAAATGTATGCCCGCCTTGCAGCTATCAAATAAAAAAACAAAAAATATAACATCCGAAAGAAGAAGATATGAAAAGAAAAAACATAAGCTTATACATTTTTGCTCTGCTATTCATGTATAACAATGCAAAAGCAATGGAACCTGTTATGCAACAAGACAACACAAAAATAATCAACTATACGCAGGATGTCGTAGAATATAGGAGCAATCGCCCTATTCCAGCAGACAGACTCTATTCTTCTAAAGCCGTAGAAGAAAAAATACAATTTATAAAAAAACTATTGACCAATGCAAAACTGGCATGGATGTTTGAGAATTGTTTCCCTAACACGTTGGATACAACAGTACATTACAGACTTTTAAACGGCAAACCTGATACATTCGTTTATACAGGTGATATTCATGCAATGTGGCTACGTGACTCCAGTGCACAAGTCTGGCCTTATGTGCAATTAGCAAACAAAGACTCTGAATTGAAAAAAATGCTGGAAGGTGTCATCCGCCGCCAATTTAAGTGTATCAACATTGATCCTTATGCGAATAGTTATAATGACGGACCGACAGGTGGTGACTGGATGTCGGACATGACTGACATGAAGCCTGAACTCCATGAGCGCAAATGGGAAATAGACTCCCTCTGTTATCCTCTTCGTTTAGCTTATCAGTATTGGAAAGAGACAGGAGACAGTAGCATCTTCGATAAAGAATGGCTGGATGCTATCACAAACGTATTAAAAACATTCAAAGAGCAACAAAGGAAGAACGGTGTCGGCCCCTACAAATTCCAGCGTAAAACGGAACGCGCACTCGACACCCTGAACAATGGAGGACTGGGAGCCCCCGTCAATCCTGTAGGGCTGATTGTTTCTTCTTTCCGTCCTTCGGATGATGCTACGACATTACAGTTCCTCGTACCTTCCAATTTCTTCGCTGTTTCTTCTTTGAGAAAAGCAGCAGAAATCCTTTCGACTGTAAACCGGAACAATACACTGGCTCAGGACTGTACCAATCTGGCTAATGAAGTAGAAACGGCATTACATAAATATGCTACCTATAATCATCCTGAATACGGTACCATTTATGCTTTCGAAGTCGATGGTTTCGGAAATCGTATGCTAATGGACGATGCAAATGTACCTAGCTTACTAGCCATGCCCTATTTGGGAGATATTGACGTTAAAGATCCTATTTATCAGAATACCCGCCGTTTCGTATGGAGCAAGGACAATCCCTACTTCTTTAAAGGAAAAGCCGGCGAAGGAATCGGTGGCCCGCATATCGGATATGACATGATATGGCCAATGAGTATAATGATGAAAGCATTCACAAGCCAGGATGATCAAGAAATCAAAGAATGCATCAAGATGCTAATGGCTACAGATGCAGGTACCGGCTTTATGCACGAATCTTTCCAAAAAGATAATCCTGCCAAATTCACTCGTGCATGGTTTGCCTGGCAAAACACATTATTCGGCGAACTTATTCTGAAACTGATCAATGAAGGTAAACTTGACTTACTAAACAGCATATAGTAAGGTGATATAAATCACTGATAAGCATAAACTAATACTAAAGAAATCAATATGAAACAGAGAAAGATCACACTCGCATTTTTACTAATTGCAAATGTCTTCGGGGCATTTGCTCAGAAATGGTATACTCCTGATATTGATCAGAAAGTAGAAGCACTTCTGAAACAAATGACAGTAGAGGAGAAACTAGGCTACATTGGTGGCGTCAATTGGATGTATACCCAAAATATCGACCGGTTAGGCATTCACCGCATGAAAATGTCTGATGGTCCGCAAGGATTGGGGACTAACGGAAAATCAACAGCATATCCGGCAACTGTCATGCTAGCCGCTACCTGGAATGAGAATCTTGCCTATCAATACGGTCAGTCACTGGGACGTGATTGCAGGGCGAGAGGAGTCAATATCATTTTAGGTCCTGCAGTCAACATTTATCGTGCTCCGATGTGTGGACGCAACTTCGAATATATGGGCGAAGATCCTTATCTCACTTCCCGTACGGCAGTAGGCTATATCAAAGGAGTACAAGATCAGGGTGTAATGGCAACCATCAAACACTTCATCGCCAACAACTCCGATTATGACCGTGACCACATCAGCAACGATATTGATGAACGCACATTGAATGAGATTTATTTCCCGAGCTTTAAGGCAGCCGTACAGGAAGCAGAAGTCGGAGCAGTGATGACCAGCTATAATCTGCTAAACGGAATCTATACGACAGAAAATCCCTGGCTTCTAAAAGAAGTATTGAGGAAGCAATGGGGATTCAACGGAGTAGTGATGTCCGACTGGGGATCTACTCACTATTGCGTTCCGGCTGCCAAAGGAGGACTGGACCTCGAAATGGCGGGAGGTGAAAAAATGAATCCCAAAGACATGGCTTACTATCTGAAAACCGGAGATGTCACCATTGATATGGTAGATGAAAAGGTGCGTCATATTCTGCGTGTACTCATTGCTTTTGGTTTCAAAGATGGCGTAGGTGAAGATAAAAGCATTCCATTAGATAACCCTGCATCTGTCGAAACGGCTTTAAATGTTGCCAGAGAAGGTCTGGTTCTTTTAAAGAATGAGAAGAATATTTTGCCTATTAATCCCAGGAAGTATAAACATATCATAGTTACAGGTAAAAATGCACATGGATATATTAAGGGCGGAGGTAGCGGTGGAGTGATCCCATTTCATTATACAAGCTTATTTGAGGGCATCAAGAAAGAAGGAGAACTGAACGGTGTGAAAGTGGAATACGTAGACGAACTGGATTTCCTTCCGGGCATTATGTACACTGACAACAGTCTCAGCCAGACGGGTTTCCGTACCGAATATTTCAACAATATCAACTTCGAAGGCAATCCCGTAGTAACACAGACCGAGAAGAAAATCAACTATTCTTGGGCAGGAGGTACCGAACTGCCGGGTATGAACAGAGAAAATTACTCAGTAAGATGGAGTGGTGTGATGTGTTCTAAAGAAACTGCCGACTTTGACTTCTCTATGGGCGGTGATGATGGCTACCGTGTATTTATCAATGATCAGGCTGTAATTGACGATTGGACTCCGGGAGCCTTCAGAAGCAGCAATATCACAAAAACATTGGAAGCTGGAGTAAAGTATCGCATCCGCATTGAATATTATCAAAAAGGGGGTGCTGCCGGTGTCAACTTTATCTGGAAGAACAAAAACGAGAATAAAGACGAATTCTCAGCTTATCTGAACAAAGCAGACTTGATCATCGCTTGTTTCGGACACAACTCCGACACAGAAGGCGAAGGAAGCGACCGCACATTCGAGCTTCCCGAAAAAGACAAAAAGATGCTTGCCAGTATATTCAGCAGTAAGAAACCGACTATCGGTATCGTGAATGCAGGTGGAAATATTGAAATGCAGGAATGGGAACCTTCTCTCAAAGGGTTAATCTGGGGATTCTATGGCGGACAGGAAGCCGGAACTGCTGTCGGTGACGTTTTATTTGGCAAGGTAAACCCTTCCGGAAAGTTACCTATGACCTTTGAAAAGAGATGGGAAGATAACCCTGCTTACAATAGCTATCATGATCCGGATGGAGATAAACATGTAGCATATACGGAAGGAATTTTCATTGGTTATCGTGGCTACGACAAACTAAAGCGTGAAGTACAATATCCTTTTGGTTACGGATTATCTTATACAACATATAAGCTGTCGAATGTTGCAGTATCGAAACCGAATGCTGATGGTGCAGTAGAGGTTACTTGTAAGCTAACTAATACAGGAAATAAAGCTGGTGCACAAGTGATACAAGTTTATGTGGGTAAAACAGAAAGCAGTGTAGTAGAACGCCCAGAGAAGGAACTGAGAAAGTTTGAAAAGGTATTCCTGAAAGCAGGAGAATCTAAGGCTGTCAAAATGGTTATTCCTCAGAACGCATTTACTTATTTCGATGTCAATACAAAAAAATTCGTTAAAGATGCCGGCAACTATAATGTAATGTTGGGATTCTCTTCCAGAGACATAAAAGCTCAACAGTCAATTCTAATCAATTAAAATCACAAAAACTCGGGAGGTAGAATTCCTGAGTTCATTATTAACTTTATAATTTAATTATATGAAAGAAAATCTTAAAAAAAACACACGGCATGGTATAACATTTCTAATGTTATATCTGACTGTCAGCTTGATGGCTTGTAAAGATGACAACCTTTCATCTGGTTACAACCCTTCTAACCCAGTGGAAATAACCAAGATTGATCCAGAAGAGGGGGGGGTAGGTACTCAATGTTTGATTTACGGCAAAAACTTCGGTACGGATATTTCGAAAATCGAAGTTACATTCAATGGGAAAAAAGCCAATATAGTCGGCTCTGATGGAGATTGTGTATATTGTTTTGTCCCTGTAAGAGCTGGAAGCGGTCCAATTAAAGTAAGAGTTGGAGACAAAGAAAATATACAAGAAGCCACTGCTGACAGTGAATTTAAATATACCTACGCACAAAGAGTTAGCACACTTTGTGGCTATTCTGATAAAAATGGTAAAAGTGAAATCAAAGACGGAAAACTCAGTGAGGCAGGTTTTGAGTCACCTTATTGGATGGAAATAGACAAAAAGACCGGTGATCTCTACCTTCTTGAAGAAAGGAAAGCCATTCGTCGAATTAGTATAGCAAATGACACTGTCGAAACTATATTCAAAATTACACAAAGTATGGAGCAACCTCGCTCATTATCTTTCTCAACGGATTACGACACACTATTTATCAGTAATGACCAGGGTGTACAAAATGGTATATCTAGTGCTATAGCGTTGCGTTCCAGTGGATTTAAAAAGATAATCACACTAATTACCGGAGTAAGTTGTTGTGGAGCCTCTTGTCACCCTGTTTATGCAGGAGAATATTATTATACACAATGGCAACAAGGAAGTATTTTTAAATGGGACGGTGCTACCAATACATCTAAAGAATTATATAAAATTGTAGGCCAATTAAATGGTACTCTCCAATTTGCTCCTAGTGGAAAATTTGCGTATATAGCAGACAGAGATCATCATGCAATATACAGAGCTGTTTATGATGAACAGAAACATGAGCTACAGAAGGCACAACCATTTTGTGGTTCGAGAGATCAAGCCGGATTTGTTGATGATGTTGGAGCTGCAGCCCGATTTAGAAACCCAACACAAGGATGCTTCGACGAAGAAGATAACTTCTACCTATGTGACCAAGGTAACTATTGCATTCGTAAAATCGCACCAAATGGCACTGTTACTACCTTCGCTGGTCGTCCTCAAGACTGGGGATATGCCGATGGTGACTTACGGAAAGAAGCACAATTCAACCGCCCTCATGGTATAGCTTATGATCCTAATACTGAAACATTCTATGTAGCCGATAAAAATAACATGCGCATCCGTACTATATTAAAAGAATAATACTTATTGATGAAAAACATTCTATTATGAGAAAATATCTATTCACATGGATACTCTATATAAGTTGTACACTAACAACTTTTGCCCAAAACAGTGTATCCCAAATAACAGGTGTCGTTGTAGACGAACTAAATGAGCCCATGATCGGCGTAAATATTACGATTAAAGACAATCCTGGGTTAGGTGCCATTACCGATATGAACGGTAGATATAAAATCAAAGCTAATGGTTATGAAGTACTATGTTTTTCTTACATTGGATATGACAAACAAGAAATTCCGATCAAAGATCGACAAGTAATTAATGTTCAAATGACTCCCAGCGAAAAAAACGTATTAGATGAAGTGACTGTAACAGGTACAGGTATACAAAAGAAAGCTACAGTTACAGGTGCCATCACTACGGTTAATGTGAATACATTAAAACATGCTGGTGGGGGTAATATCAGCATTAACAACACATTAGCAGGTAACGTAGCAGGTGTTATTGCCATGCAAACCTCAGGAGAACCCGGAAAAGATACCTCTGAATTCTGGATTCGAGGCATATCAACTTTTGGAGCAAGTCAAAAAGCATTGATCCTAGTGGATGGATTTGAGCGTGAAATGTCCGAACTTAACATAGAAGACATCGAATCTTTTTCAATATTAAAAGATGCCTCAGCAACTGCCATTTACGGTTCAAAAGGAGCTAACGGCGTTGTACTGATCACTACTAAGCAAGGAAAAAGCGGGAAAGTAAAGATTGAAGCTAAAGTAGAAACCACTTATAACACCCGGACTCGTACTCCAAGCTATGTAGATGCATATTCGTATGCACAAATGATGAATGAAGCATTAATTACCCGTAATAGAGAACCAAGATATACACCCAAAGAATTGGAAATTATCCGTATGGGATTAGACCAAGATTTATATCCCAATGTCGATTGGCAAGATGTATTACTAAAAGATGGGTCTTGGGCTGAAACAGCCAAATTAAATATTAGTGGTGGAGGTAGTACTGCACGTTACTATCTCTCCGGCAGCTTCACTAATAATGAAGGAATGTATAAAACTGACGATACTCTAAAAAATCAATATGACACTAATTCGAATATGAAACGTTGGAACTATCGCATGAATGTGAATGTCAACGTCACTAAAACGACTTTAATATCAGTTGGACTTTCTGGAAATTTGGATAAACAAAATCGCCCAGGACAAGGAGATAATGTGTGGGATGCAATTGTTGGACAAAACCCTATCAGCATTCCTCTACTCTATTCTAATGGATGTGTACCAGCAACAGGCAAAGAAGATAATCGTTTGAGTCCATGGATAAACGCTACCCAAACCGGCTATCAAGAATACTGGATGAATAAAATGCAAACAAATATTAGTTTAGAACAAAAACTAGATTTTATTACCAAAGGACTAAGATTCATTTGGAGATTTGGTTTTGACACAGAGAACGAAAACACAAATAAACGAATTAAACGCCCCGAAATTTTTATCGCTGAGTCCCGTCGCGATCGCAACGGAAATCTAGTTATGAAACATCTTGCAGATGAAGTTATCATGTATCAGACTTCTAGTAATGATGGACACCGAGTAGAAAGTATGGAAGCTGAACTTCATTACGATCGTAATTTCAAGAAAATCCACCAAATAGGCACAACTCTGAAATATAGCCAACATGAAGTCGTTAAAACTCAAAATGTCGGGGGAGATATCATGAATGCAATTTCTCGGAAGAATCAGGGCATTTCCGGAAGAATAACTTACGGTTTACTTGGCCGTTATTTCGCAGAATTCAATTTTGGATATACTGGTTCTGAAAATTTCAGTCATGGCAATCAGTTTGGATTCTTTCCTGCCGTCTCTGGTGGCTGGAATATCGCAGAAGAGAAATTCATAAGGAAGCATTTGCCATGGATTGATATGTTTAAAATTAGATATTCATATGGTGAAGTCGGTAATGATCAAATCCAACAAAGATTCCCATACTTGACTTATTTTGACAATTATAATTCATGGAAATATGGAGACTTTGGAAATGATATGGAATATACAGGTTATCATTATTCACAAGTAGCTTCTCCAGGCTTGAGCTGGGAAATTGCTAAAAAACATAATCTAGGTTTAGATGTCTCACTGCTAAATGGAAAATTTTCACTAACTGTTGATATATTCAAAGATACTCGAGAAGAAATCTTCATGCAACGTCACTATTTGCCACAGATCATAGGTTTAACTAGTCAACCATGGGCAAATGTAGGCAAAATGCAGTCAACGGGTGTTGATGGTAATCTTATGTTCCACCACAAATTCGGAGAATTTGACCTCACTGTACGTAGCAATCTTACACTTACCAAAAATGAAGTTTTGGAGTATGATGAAGAGGCAAATGCCTATCCTTACAAAATGACCAGTGGATTCCGCCTTAATCAAGAGCGTGGCTTAATTGCCGAAGGATTATTTAAGGACTATGATGAAATCCGTACAAGTCCTCGTCAAACATTCGGAGATTATGCACCTGGAGATATAAAATATAAAGATGTCAATGGTGACGGCATAATTAGTGATCTCGATGAAGTGCCTATTGGAGCAACCCGTACTCCAAACGCAATATATGGAATTGGTGCATCATTACAATGGAGAAACTTCGACATCAATATACATTTTCAAGGAGCCGGTAAGTCATCTTACATGCTTAATGGTGCAAGTGTATACGCATTCCAAAGTGGAGCGTGGGGAAATATTCTAACAGATTTAGAAAAACAAGGAAATCGCTGGATCGCAAAAGAAATATCCGGCACACCTGATACAGAAAATACCAATGCGAAATATCCACGCCTAAGTTATGGGGGACAAGGTAATAACTACCGTAATTCTTCTTTTTGGTTAGTAAACGGTTCCTATTTACGATTTAAAACCCTAGAAATAGGATATACATTCCCCAAGAAATTAGTAACTAAGCTATTCATGAATAATGCACGCATCTATTTCTTGGGTAGTAACTTAGCTGTATGGGATTCTTTGAAACTTTGGGATCCTGAATTAGCCGTTGGTAATGGTGCTAAATATCCACCGGCCAGATCATTTACTTTAGGATTAAATGTTAACTTCTAAACTTATCACGATGAAAAAAATATTTTTATTCATGGCAATGGGAAGTATATTACTACTCTCATCTTGTAGCGATTATTTAAATGTTGACAAATATTTTACAGACCGAATGACGGAACAGAAATTATTTGAAAACAAAGACTATACTAATAGATGGTTAGCTGGTGTATATTCTCACCTAGTTACCTGTAGGGACATTGGAAGTAAGCGTTCCGTTCTTTTTAATTTCTCCGATGATATGTATTTTGGCGACGATTATGGTAATTCAAGTTACAACATTTTCAAATATGGGCAGTATAATGAAGGAGACCAACAAAACACATGGGGAGAAGCTTATATTGGTATTAGAGATGCGTCTACCTTCATCAGATACGTTGATATCAATAAAGAATTAAGTTATAAAGAAATTCAAGACTATAAAGCACAAGCTCGTTTTCTCCGAGCATATTATTATTGGCATTTATTACGAAAATATGGTCCGATTCCTTTATTAAAAGGAGAAGCAGATTATACAGATGAATACGAGAACTTAGCTATTCCAAGAAGTACTTATGACGAATGTTCCACTTATATTGCTGAAGAATTAGTACTTGCAGCCAAAGATCTACCTTTGGACCGTACCACACAGGAGATAACAAGACCCACCAAAGGAGCAGCTCTTGGATTACGCGCTAAAGTTTTGTTGTATGCTGCCAGTCCAATAGCAAACCCACGTCCAGATGATACCGAAAAGTTTACGGATCTAGTAGATGATAAAGGAAACTTCTTAATCTCACAAGTCTATAATGAGGAAAAATGGGCTTTAGCAGCAGCTGCCGCCAAAGATGTGATTAATTTGAATAAGTATAAACTTTATGTAGCTCCCAAAAGAGAACAAGACTCTGGACGAGAATATCCAAAAACAGTTACTCCCCCATATAATGCCGAATTCTCAAACAAAAATTGGCCAGACGGGTGGGCTGATATTGATCCATTCGAATCCTATCGTTCTGTATTTAATGCGGAAATACAAAGTTATGCTAACCCCGAACTCATATTTACACGTGGACAAAACCAAGGAGGTGAAAACATTAAAACAATGGTTTGGCACCAAATTCCTTTCTCCATTGGTGGACAGAATTGTCATGGTATAACACAAAAACAATGTGATGCCTACTATACAGACGAAGGAAAAGACATACCTGGTATGCATGATTATATGGAAATAGGTTATCCAGATCGAAACACTTTACCTCGAGTTACTGGCTTTGTTAACGCCAGCAACAAAAATCAACTCCGCAGACCATTAGAGGATGAAGTTTATTTAGGCTATGCCAATAGAGAACCACGTTTCTATGCAACGGTAGCATACAATGGCTCTACTTGGGACTTTGCTTCTTCTGAAAAAGAAGAAGACAGATTTATACGATGCTGGTATTATAATGATCAACCAGATGGCATTCAGACTGCTAATCCACAGCTCTGGTTAAGAACAGGTATTGGTATTAAAAAATATTACAACCCTACTGAAACATATAAGAATCCCAAAAAAGAATTAGACAAGCCCGATCCGGCTATGCGCTATGCTGAAATATTATTAATCTATGCTGAAGCTCTCAATGAATTAACAGGAAATACTTATAATATACTTTCTTGGGATGGTGAGCAAACTTATACAATTCGACGTGAAATATCTGAAATGAAAACAGCTATACATCCTATTCGTATCCGTGCAGGATTGCCCGATTACTCACAAGAAATTTATGACGATGCAGACCTATTCAGAAAGTCGTTAAAACGAGAACGGCAAATCGAATTATTTGCAGAAGGGCACCGCTATTACGATTTAAGACGCTGGAAAGATGCACCAAGAGAAGAAGCAACTCCTGTTTATGGTTGTAATATGTTCTTAGGTTCACCAATGCGAGATGAATTCTATAGACCAACAGTTGTAGCATCTATGCCTGCTGTTTTTGTAAGAAAAATGTATTTCTGGCCGATTTCACATAGCGAATTAAAAAGAAATAGTCGATTGACACAAAATCCAGGTTGGACTTATTATGATTAAAAATATAAAGATTATGAAAAGAATATATTACTATTTAATAGCTTTGACAGTCATTCTTATTTATAGTTCATGTAATAATGAATGGGAAGACGAACTCTATAAAAATGCAATCTCATTTGCGCAGAATGGAGTGCAGGATATTCATATTCGGTATAAAGTAGGTGGCAAAGTCACTTATCAACTTCCAATTGTAGTAAGCGGATCTCAAGAAAATAACAAAAATTACACGGTAAAGGTTGCCGTGGACAAAGATACCTTAAATACAATGAATTTTGAACGGTTCAGATATCGAGATGACCTTTATTTTAAATATCTAGACAATAATTTCTGGTCAATTCCTTCCAATGAAGTCGTTATTCCAGCAGGCCAAAATACAGCAACATTGGATATTACATTCGCATTATCTGGAATAAACATGTCACAACATTGGATTTTGCCTTTGACTATCTCTGACGATCCTAGCTACGAAGCTAATCATCGGAAGCATTATCGAAAATCTCTACTGAATATCATACCTTTCAATGATTATTCGGGACAATATGGTTCTACGGCTGGATATGTTTACAATAAAGAACTAGGAGGGTTAGATGACTCAAACCCACAAACTGTCGCTACAAGAGAACTTTATGTAGTGGATGAGCATTCTGCTTTTTTCTATGCAGGTCTGACAGATGAAGAATTAAAAGAAAGAGAATTGTACAAAATCAATGCTACTTTCACTATGAACGATTACGAAGATGAAGATGGAAGTACAAGTGGATATGTAGTACTGAGTGCTCCAAATGCAGATAAGATCGGTTTTAAGCAAATCTCTGGAACTATTAATATAAAAACCGAGATGGATCCTGTCCTTCTATATTTGGAACACAAATACATTGCATTAACTCTACAGTATGAATATAGCTATTTGGTTCCCAACTCTTCAGCTAAGATAGATTACATATTCAAAGGCAATATGGTTATGAAACGTGATCGCAATATCTATATTCCTGATGAAGACCAAGCTATGATTTGGTAAACAAAGTTCTTAATACTCTTATGCCGAGAAAGCATAAATAATAAAACTTTCTTGGCATAAGAGTCCATCCTTTATCTTTACAAACCCAAACATCTCACAAAAACTAATTTTACCTTATAAATGAGAAAAATAATATTACTTCTATTTATATTTGCCCTAACGCAAATTTCATGTAATACCAATAATGAAGAACAGCCAAAAGAAGTTCCTACAGAAAAGCCGAAAAATGGAGGAAGTACTATAAAACCTGAAAGCAAAATTCCGCCCACTGTAGCAGATAGTTCCTATACATACTATAATCGTGCTTTTCTTATTAAAGATGGTCCTTGGAAATTTTATAGAGACAAATTATCTAGTAATAAATATGCCTATTTTTGGAATCAAGCATTGATCATACTTATGGTTGAAGATCGCCATGACTTCAGAAAAGACGAAACCTTAAAACCACTCATCATCGATTTATTAGATACCTTCCGTGAGCATGAAAAAAATTCTGCTACCCATGAAATATGGGATTGGACCTGGAATGAGTATAACGATGACTTACTCTGGGCAGGACTAGCTTTCATCAGAGGATACCAAATTACTGGAGAAAAAAGATTTCTTGAACAAGCAGAGTGGGATTGGAATTTTCTCTACAAGCGCGGATATACTAACGAACTTGGAGGAGGCATTTGGTGGGATGTAAAAAAGGAATCTAAATCCTCCTTAAGCAACAACCCCGCCATATCTATGGCTTGTTATTTATATGAAGCAACTGGAAAAAAAGAATATCTAGAACAAGCCAAGGAACTTTACAATTGGGTATGTAACGGATATCAAGGAAATTCCTTATTTGACAGGAATACAGGTAGTGTCGATGAGAAAATGAACCCAAATGGAACAATGTCTGAGTCATATAATGTATATACTAGTGGCGCTTTTATCGAAGCAGCCAGCGTTCTTTATCGTATTACCCAAGAACAATCCTATTATGATGCTGCAATCAAAGCGATTGAATATGTTATTAAAAACAAGACAACCAATGACATTATGTCCAAATGGCACTTGGATGGAAGCTGGCAGTCTGAATTTGCCAGAGGTATGGGAATGTTTGTAATGAACAATAATTTATGGGATAAATATTACGACTGGATGCGCAAAAATGCCGAAGCTGCATGGGAGACACGTAATAAAAGAAAGAATATAACAGGTAATGAATGGATCAAAGAGTCCCCCGAAAGAGACTGGACGGCATTAGAATGCGTAAGTGCAGTAGTAATGACACAGGTAGTACCCGATAAAAAGCCATAATTATGAGAAATATAAAAATATTATTGTTTTTGTTACTTATCTCTTCACACATAGTATATGGAAAAAATCCGAAAGTAAAGGTGCTACAACCTGTAAGGATTGTTTGTGTAGGGAATAGTATAACTGCAGGATATGGAAGTACAAGCGAAGATACAGCATGGCCCGCTTTAACTAACAAATTATTAGGCAATCAATACGCAGTCTTCAACTGTGCAGTTAGTGGCACGACCATGTTCAAACGAAGTAACGCCCCTTATTGGAGTACCGACAGATTTATTCAGGCCAAGAATTTAAACCCACAAATTCTCATAATCTCTTTAGGTACTAACGACGCTGATCCTTGGCGTTGGAAATCACTAAAAAATGAATTCAAATCAGATTATCTGGACATGGTGAAAGAGTTTAGACAAGAAGGAAAAGACCCGATTATCTATGTTTGTCTTCCACCTCCATTATTCGGACCAGACAAAGCTCCCCAAAATAAAGTAGTTGAAGAAGAACTAATACCACTTCTAAAAGAAATCGGTAAAGAAATTGGAGCTTACATTATCGATTATCATCATCCCCTACTCAATGCCAATAAGGAGTTTCCGGATAATGTACACCCTGATGATGCAGGTGCTGCGCTTATGGCGCAGATTGCTTATGACAACATAAAAAAACACCAAGTCATTAAACCATATGTTTCTGTTGGTAAAAGAAAATCAACCAACGGAACTGTAGCCATAGTAGAAAAGGGAGAAACAGTAACTTTAGCTCCTGAAGCAAAAGATGGAAGCTGGAAATGGACAGGGCCAAACAGATTTTCATCAACAAATAAAGTTGTAACATTAAAAAATATAGAGAAAGGTGGCGTATATACCGCAGTATTCACCAATAAGAAAAGACAAAGAAGTATTATCAACTATCTTGTTTCCATGAAAGGAAGCAAAGCTGTTTCTATAACAGGTAATATTAAAAACAAAAACGGAGAATGGCAGAAAACAAATGTTTTATCAACCAATCCGGGGACGAGTATAGTACTCGCTCCTCAAATTGAAAGAACTGGTGGCACATGGAGCTGGAATGGACCCGGAAACTTTTTCGCATATACACGCGAAATTCAACTAGAGACCCTAATTTCTACAAAAGCCGGGAAATATACCGTCACTTATACAGATATGGATGGTAACCAGAGTTGGTTGGATTTTTTTATTACTGTAAAAGGGAAAGTAATATGTCCGAACACTGTTCCTTATGTTAATATCAATGGTAATTGGAAACAGGTAAGTGCTTTGGAGGTGGAAGAAGGAAAAAATATTACATTTGGTCCCCACCCTTCTAACGGTCAATGGACATGGGAAGGTCCCAACGGTTTTACTTCTGATCGAAGAGAAATCTCCATATCTAAATTTGACAGCCAGAAAGCAGGTGAATATATAGGCACATTTACCAACGCTGCCGGCTGCAAAGTGGAACAGATTATTACGTTAAAACTAAAAAAATGACATATCAATAATCCCCAAATTATGAATCTTAAATATCCAAATCTAATCTGCATCTGTTTATTAGTCCTCTTTTCCGCTTCGTCTCTATATGGACAAAACAATAAAAATATCAGAAAGAAAAACCGGTTTATATCCGGTTTAATGAAAAAGATGACACTGGATGAGAAAATCGGGCAGCTATACCAGTGTTCAGGAGGCGGAGACATTACAGGACCGAATAAAGAGAAAATTCCCCGCATTGAACAAATTTCCCAAGGTTATTTGGGTTCAATGTTGAATATTCAAGGAATTCAGGAAATACGAAAATATCAGGATGCAGCCATGAAATCAAGATTGAAAATACCTTTAGTTTTCGGCTTGGACGTCATACATGGCTATCGAACAGGATTTCCTTTACCATTGGCCGAAGCAGCCAGTTTTGATCTAAAAACCATTGAAGAAGCATCACACTGGTCTGCAACTGAAGCAGCATCCGAAGGCATTAACTGGACATTCGCCCCAATGGTGGACATCAGTTGGGACGCCCGTTGGGGACGCGTAATGGAAGGAGCGGGAGAAGATCCTTACTATGGGGCAAAAGTTGCCAAAGCCCGCGTACATGGTTTTCAAGGAAACGATTTGTCAGCAACTAATACGATCATGGCCTGTGTCAAACATTTTGCAGGATATGGAGCTCCTATCGCCGGAAAAGAGTACAACAATGTGGACATGTCTTTAAGCCATTTTGCCAATTTCTATATGCTTCCGTATAAAGCGGCAGTGGAAGCAGGAGCAGCCACTGTCATGGGCGCATTTAATGACTTTAATAATATACCTTCTTCCTGCAATGAATTCTTATTACGTAAATTATTAAAAGAGGAATGGAATTTTAAAGGATTCGTTGTATCAGACATGAACTCTGTACGTGAAGTCATCAACCACCGTTATGCTTTAAACGAAAAAGACGCAGCAGCAAAGGCAATCAATGCCGGGATGGACATGGAAATGGTCAGCACTTGCTATCTACAATATCTGAAGGAGCTAATTAATGAAGGCAAAGTGAAGGAAAGCGTGTTAGATGATGCAGTACGACGCATTTTAGAAAAGAAATATGAACTGGGATTATTTGAGGACCCTTATCGATACTGCAATCAAGAAAGAGCCAAACAGATTCTTAACTCTGCTTCCACTCGTGATGCTTCCCGTCGAATGGCAGAACGTTCTATCGTCCTATTAAAGAATGAAAACGGGTTACTCCCTTTATCCGGAGAGGTGCAAAGGATAGCCTTGATTGGTGCTTTAGCTAAATCGAAGGGCGATATGTGCGGAGGCTGGTCTGGGGCAGATGTAAACAAAGTGGTTACATTATATGAAGCAATGGAAAAACGGGGATTAACAGTGAACTACAGTGATGGTTATAACTTAGAAAATAATCAAATTGTAAATTTGAACCAGACACTAACAGCAGCACGTAAATCAGATATAGTAGTAGTTGCTATGGGTGAACGGGCCGGAGACACCGGTGAATTGAGTTCTAAAGGGGATATCTCTATTTCTGCAGAACAGCAAAAATTAGTGTCCGAACTTATAAAAACCGGCAAACCGGTTATAGTTCTGATGATGTGTGGTCGTCCTGTCATTTTCAATGAAGTACGCCGGGATGCTCCCGCTATTTTATGCACCTGGTGGCTAGGAAGCGAAGCTGGTAACGCAATCTGCAATGTGCTATGGGGAGAATACAATCCCTCAGGTAAACTGCCAATGACATTTCCCATTCATAACGGACAAATACCATTATACTATCAGTATAAAAGTACAGGACGTCCTACTGCATTGGGAGGATGGTGTGCTAAATACAAAGATATTCCAACGGAACCTGCCTACCCTTTTGGTTATGGATTATCATATACCTCTTTCGAATATTCTGATATAAAACTACTCCCTGGTAATGGTAAAGACATTCATGCACGCATAGCCGTAACAGTGACTAATAAAGGCAAGTATGATGGTGAAGAAGTCGTTCAATTATATATTCGTGATGAAGTCGCTTCTATCACCCGGCCCATCAAAGAGTTGAAAGGGTTTAATAAAATAATGCTAAAGTCAGGCGAAAACAGTACTTTTACATTTGATATAAAGGATGAACAACTCGGTTTTTATGATAACCAGATGAAATTTATTGTGGAAAAAGGAGATTTCACCTTCATGATTGGTGGAAACAGCCGCGATCTACAAGAAATCAAGTTCACACTTTAAGGAACAATCAAACCAGTATACACATTATCATGAAGTTGAAAACGATAAATATTACTATAACCTGCTTATTCTGCTTCTTATCCGTCTTTGCACAAAAGAACAGTCTTATACCTAACACACCCTCCAAAGCTCCAGACTACTTTTGTACATGGAATTTGCAAGGATACTTAGTAAGCCATCAAAACACCCAATTAACCCGTAAGGCCATGAATGAAAGAAACTTGTTTGGCAAAGGGAAATATCAAAACTGGGTAAATTGTTATCCTACCATTCGAGAAGATCTATATTTTGTATTGGATGATTCCTGGGATATTCCCAAAGATGTAAATGATAAGCCAAACCCCTTTCTGGGCACAGTAGAACTAAATGAAGAACGGTTTCCATCTTTTCAAGGCACACCTAAAGAACGGTTGCAACAACTGGTCAGTTGTATTAAAGCTAAAGGTTGGAAAGGGGTTGGCGGTTGGATTTGCGCACAGAAGGCAGACAATCAACACGAAATAGATGAAAATAGTTATTGGACAGAACGCATCAGAACCGCTGACGAATCCGGATTCGATTACTGGAAGGTTGACTGGGGGAATAACTTACACAATGGGAAATGGAGGAAAATGTTGACGGATATAGGAAAACAATATGCTCCACGTTTGTACATCGAGCATGCTTGCGATAACAAGTTTATTGAGTTTAGCGATGTGTTTCGAACATATGATGTAGAAAATATTATAGCACAACCTGTAACCATACAACGCATTTGCGATTTACTTCCATATACCGCCTCAACAGATGCCAAAGGATTGATAAACTGTGAAGATGAACCATATATTGCTGCCGGATTAGGCTGTGCCATTGGCATCATGAGACATCCTTTTGTTGGAAATATGCCCGATGGAAATCAAGATATAGCCTTCCCACCGGTAGGACGCGATATGAAGAGAAGACTAGATGAGATCGTTCGGGGAGTTCGCTGGCATCGTATCGCCGAACCCTTTGGAGTGAACGGAAAAGATTTTGAAATAGATAAGATTAAACTGGAAGACTACTGGATGTTAAAGGAAAAGGAAACTTGGGTGAAAAGCCGTAAAGCAGGTTCTAAAGTAACAGCATCCGCACCAGCCCGTGTCAGTCGGGGGATGCCACTTCCGGAAGTATCTGACAGTATTTCGGAAGAAAGACCCTATATTCTATCTTCCCGTTACCCTAATGGAGCAATTGCTATTGCCAGCATAGGTCGCTCCCTGGGGCGTGAATACATTTCTAAAAGAATCGGAGTTACAATTCATATCCCGCAGGTTGAGGCTCCCATTGGAGTATTCGGCTACTTTCAAGAATTGACTCTAATATTGACCGATACGCTAAATACAAAAAAATATAAAGTTCTAGCACAAGACCTAGCGGGAAACTCACCATCCGACATCACAAAAAGAATAAAAATAGAAGGTAAAAAAATAACTATATCAGGAGAATTATTAGCGCATATCGGCTTAATGAAGGCTTCTAAGAATGACTATTCTGATCCGGGACTGGTAATACAAATTCTAAAAAAGAGATCTATTAAGTAATGATAAAAAAATAACAATGATAATAAATCCCACATCTTTCCTGACAGGAAAAGAGTAGAGTCACATAGATAACAACATAGTTCTCATTGTATTTATGTCCTTTTTTTAAGATTTCACTAATAAAAAGCTGACTCAATATGAATGAACCAGAGATAAAACTTCATGAATTAATGCATTAATATACGAAAGAACAGGCTCATTATGGATAAAACCACATAAAATATTCATTTTTTCTGATCGGGAAAGCATCTGTTGGTTTAAAACCAACGATACTTTGGTCACCGAGGAATCTCTATTTCATTGATGAAAGTATTGCAGAAGGGTGATTTAGGCCTTGCTTTTCTCTGGTTGATCTGCAAACACGAGCAAACAGGAAATAGCAAAAGAGATTCTCATTCCTTATATACATATCAAAAAGAAAGAAGATACAGAAGTATAAAAATAATTAGAAAAGCAATCCACCCTGATAATAGAAATAAGGGAATCCGCATTTGCAAATGCAGGCGTTTCTTTTGTTCTTTTCATATCGCAGTATAATTTATGGCTTTTATTAGCTGATTAAATATTCCTTTTTTAAGAATGAGCTGTTTTTAAGCTTCATGCCGATAGAGTGATTCTCAACTTCTGAACGGTACAATTAGGTAGAAAAAGGGGAATCCTATACGAGGTATGTCGGTATTATAATAATCCGCCTTCTCAATCAAAGCCCCCTGAACTAGTATATAATCTCCTATTATCACTCTGTTTCCAATGAGCAATTAGCTCACTTAAATATTTTACCTGGTTATTTCCCCCAGGCTCATTTCCATAAGCAAGCATACAAAAGGACGGATGATTCCCATATTCTTTCAATATACGGTCACCTTCCTCTTTAAACCACTCATCCTGTTTTTTCCCTTCACCAATCCAAGTCCAGCCTCCGCACTCAACCTGAAGATACATTCCCATGCTATCGGCTACATGGAATGCTGCTTCCGGAGGACACAAAGAATGGAAACGAACATGATTTAAACCGTGATTCTTACATGCCGTATAAATCTTAGTCCAATAATCATCTTGCATTGAAGGGTTACCGGTTAAAGGGAATATACAACATTCCAATGTTCCACGAAGAAAGGTCGGCTGACCATTAATTTCAAAATGAGTTCCATTTGCCCTAAATTCGCGAAAGCCAAAATTTACGCTCTTCTCATAAATTCCATCTTGAGAAGAAAGAGAGGTATATAAGCTATAAACATTAGGAGTAAATTCAGACCACAACCTCACACTGTCCTCTAATTCAACCACAGTCTCTAAAAGATTGCCAAGATTTGGACTAAGATCTACTACTATCTTCTTCTTCAAAACTGATTTATCCTTCAAAAAAATATCCATCTCCAAACGTGATTGTTTAATCTTTCCATTCAGATCGATCCTGACAACCACTTTTTTGTTTTTCGCATCAGGATAAACCTGCACGTTTTCAATAAACAAAGAAGGAAGTGCCTTCATATTTATTTCACCAATAATTCCATTCCAGTTTGTTTGAGTATGATCTGAAATACTATGAGCATTAGATCCCACATCAATATGCATCCTATTATCAACTCTTAAAGATAGTAAATGTTTTCTCGGTGATAAAGAGTTTATTAAATATCGATGAGGAACTTGCAGTGCATCCAACTGTTCCATCTTATTACCATCAATATATAGTGATGTCTCCCAATGAGTTCGTTCCAATTCGAATAATATCCGTTTATCAGCCCAAGACTCAGGAACCTCAATTTCCTTCTGATACCATGCAACACCCACATAATGTTTATCAGGGGTCAGCCAAAACGGAACCTTGATATTTCCATGCTCACGATATTTTTCGTACTCCTTAGAATCATACCAAGATCTATCATTCACTGCTCCTGTCCATTCCGTATTCACGTCAATATCATATCCCTTCCCTTGCTCCTGCAAAGAACCTCGCAATTTGACAAACTCCGGAAACCTCCGCACAGACCAATTTTCTTTCTCACCAGCATCATTGCTATCCAAAGCAAAACTCCAGTTCCCAGCCAAAGAAAACACTGATACGTTTTTTCTCTGACAAGAACATACAATACATAGGATCAAAATTAAATTGCTGAAATTTGTCAAACTCCCTTTCATGGAATATCATTTTATAAAAATATCAATTGATCTTAATAGGCAAAGTGCATTTTCCTTTTCCTGTATCACCAAAAGCTTCTATCGTTACATAGTAAGATAAATCACGATCGAAAAAGCCAAATTCCGCCTCATTATCATGAACCATTGCAGCATTTCCCAGCTTTCCGGGTTCAGTGCCCCATCGAATAACATAACCGGAAGCAGAACTTACCTTATCCCATGAAAAAGCGATACGACGCCTATCATCATTCCGTTTTACCTTGAAATTCGAGACAACTTCTGGTTTTTTACCCTTCGCCTTGCCAAACAGACGCATATCAGCTATGGAGAAACGACCGACTTGAAAGTCTTTCGTATTCCGTACTCTCACAAAACGAGCCTGCACACTTTTCTCCAAAGGAATTAGCTCATAAATCTGATCTTGTGTATTATCTGAACGGTCAACCATTAACTTCCATTGCGTTCCATCGGCAGAATATTCCACTACATACTGGTAAATCGGCACATCTCTATCACGGCGATATGTTTGGAAACCTTCGTCTGCAAAACAAATCTGTAGAGCAGAAACTTCCATTGGTCGTCCTAAATCCATCTGTAGCCATTCTCTCTGTTTTCCGGTAGCAGCAGACCAAATTGTCTTAATATTCTCATCCGTTGCATTCTCCACTCCATAATTGGGAAAAGAGGAAGAAGCTTTCATTGATCTACCATAAGAAAGCAGATTCATTCCTGCAGATAAATCAACTTTACTAAAATCAACCTTTTTATCCGGCAAAATGAACGGAAAATCTGTGTAATCAGTAATAGCGTGTGCGATTCCGCTTTTATAATAAGCCGGAAATATACCTATACGACGTTCATAATGGTCTTTCCCTGCAACAATCATAGTGCCTACGTACCAATCATTACCATAATGGTCTTTAAAAGGATGACCGTGTCCTGCACCAGTTATAAATCCTCCGGGTTTAATAGAGAAAGGTGCACCAGGCATACATTGATAAGGTCCTAAAGGACTTTTAGAAACATAAATACCTGTACAATATGAAGTAAATTCTGTACCGGGAGCAGCATACTGTAAATAATAATAATCTCCTTGTCGCGTAATGCAGGGAGCCTCGTTCCAGCCCTTCTTGTCGTATATCTCATTTTTATCTCCGAATACTTCCCAGCCCAACCTTTCGGCATTGTGGGGAATCAAATCAGCTTCTTGTCCGACTACTTTAAAACCATTTTCAGGATCAACTTCAACCCCCTGAATTGGGTTGCTATCTGAACAACCATAATACAGATAGACACGACCGTCATTATCCTGAAAAAATGCCGGATCACCATATTTATCAGGAGCATCTCCCACTACTTCCCATTGGTCAGCTTCAGGATTCGTGCTTTTATAAATGCGTTTATCCCCCATGCTCAAATGATAAATAGCATCTTTATATACAAATACAGCCGGAGCCCAGTTTTCTACAGTTTTCAGAGTTTTTGTTTTTATATAATTCCAGTCTTTCAGATTTTCCGAATACCAATAACCGGAAGAGTGAGAAGCAAACAGATAATAGTTACCATTAAATAATACAATCACCGGATCTGCAGCTTCACGACGGCAAACTCCTTCTGTCTGAAAACGATAGCTCAAGTTTAACGGATTGGCTATTATTCTCTCTGTAGCATGTCGCTGTGCCATCAAAAAATTAGCCATCATTAAAACGATAAAGATCAATGTTATTTTCTGTTTCATAAGTACCAAATATATGATTAATAAATACCAAACTCATAGATGCGAACCACATCTCCACTCTTATTTTGCTCCGGACGTGTTACAAAAAGACGAACATAACGTGCTGATATGGGCTCTAGTAAGACCTTATTTAAAATATTGTTAGAATTTCCACGAATGCCATCTATAGTTTTCCACTCCTCATCAGCATTATTTTTCACTTGTAAGAAACAATCACTGGTTATCCAGCCATAACCTTCCTGCCCGGCGTTAATAAGTTTCCAGCTACTGATAGCCTTCACTTCGCCCAAATCAAAGTCAACATAGTGGGGAGCCTTAGTAGTAGCACACCACTTAGTCTGGGTATCACCGTCTATTAAGCATTTAGGATGTTCATTGCCGTTTACAAAATCAGACCAGGCAATAATATGAGCATTCTTTAACAGGTTCTCTTTAGAGGTAACAACTGTTTGAGATTGAAGCTGTCCTCTATTGGCAGTGCGGAACAAACGTGAAACGGAAGACACAGGTACTGTTTCTTCATACACTAATGTTGCGGCAAATAATACAATCTTTTCATTTTTAGGTAGCACTACATAAGTAGCTCCCTCAGGTATATCAATGCCAAACTTAAAAATATAGGTAAATTCATAAGGACGATCCTCACCGGATACATGACGATGTGTACCGACATAGGCAATCTCAGCCTGCTTTAAATACCCTTCGGTATGCCCCGTATGCCCCCATTGTCCAATAAATCCGGTATAACAGGGAACTGTTACTTCCTGACGATGTTTCTCTGTTATAAAAGTCTCAGCATAGTCACCATCAGTAGCGGCCGCCAAAAAGTACATACGATTATATGCTCCTGTTTCTGGTAATCGCAAAGTATCTCCCTTACAGGTCATTCCATTAGCTGCATCCTTTTCTCCTAAATGGAAAGGAATCTGATTGGCAACTAAAGTATCGGGCAATAATTCAGCAGCATATGAATAACCGGACTCGAAGTTCGCCTCATTCCTGAATTCATTCCAAGAAGAGCATTTCAGATTATAGCTCAATGGTAAATAAAGATACTTCGATGCAACAGATGATAATGTCGAAGGTTTCAACTTAATCTTGAAGGTCTTGACAGAATAAGGATTAAGAGCAACTTTCAGTTCTTGTCCTGCATATGAAGCCTTGCCTATCTCCTTCTCCGTTCCATCTGCTTCACAAGCTTTCAGTATCTCCCCTGCAAATGTCAAAGACGCCTTTTGTTCATTCTCACCACCGATTTCGTAAACACGTATCACATATTCATCTGAGCTTTCAGCCTTCTTTAAGGCTTTAATCAACACATTCGGGTTATTAGATGCAACGAAAGAGAATTCTTTTCCTAAGGTTCCTTTATGTTTCTCTGTTTTAAAAACTTTCAACGATTGATTCAGTTGCTCCGCTTGCTGGACTGTCTCCGTTTTGTCCAGCTTACCTGCATGTCCTATCAAACTATAAGTGAAACTATGAAAACCGAAATCCTGACGATTCTGATATGGATAGTTTTTTTCAGTTTCCGGCGTATGAAGCAAAGTCAATCTAAGTGTATGGTCATCAGGTTTATCCCAGCCATATTTACTATCATTTAATATAGATACCCCATAACTGTTGTCGTTATCTGTCAGATCAGCCCAGTATTGCGCATATACTTCATAAGCGGTCTGCGTATTATTACCGCGCATTATGCTACCGATGCCAAGGTCATAGGTAGCTTTCTCATTGATTATATTTAAAGGAAATTCTGCTTTCAAAAGAGCGTTAGTACTCGCCCAGTCTATCTCATTCCGGAAATCAATACGATGGGCCAGATTTCCTTCATAAAGATGGATATATTGACAGAACGTAGATTTGCCATATTGCTTTCTTATGCATAGTGTTTTCCGAAGTTTCCCGTTTTCTATCAAAGTTACTTTTACTGATTCTCCACCGATGGAAATGGGCTCTCTGTCAATCGTTTCTTTCAGAATTTCCCAAGCCGGCCAATTATATGATTTGTTTTCAGTAAAGAAGGCAAGGCGTATGGACTTTCCTGGTTTCACAATTTCTTTATTAGTTCTTTTGTCTACCAAGGAGGTGATATCGCCATTGACATCTAATTTCATCTGATAGATAGAGTTTTCAAACTGATAAGTTCCATCCTTTTGAAGGACAGAAGGTAATGTCACATCTTTATCACCAGAAATACGTACGTCATACACTGCATATCCAACGGCCGGAACAGTAGCATCCATTAATATTCTTGCTTTTCCATCACGATAAGCGAGTAATTGGGAAGCTACTTTTTTACCTTTAGTATCAAAGACTGAAATTCCTTTAGGAGATTCGGACAGATTGATTTCTATTTCTATAGTCTGATTTGCTTGAAAGCCTAATGCATTATAGATTATAACCGGAATACCTTTAACACGTGTATCTAATTTGTTGGCTATACCACGAACAGAAGACGCCAGAACATCAGAGAATTGGTTAAGGGAAATCAATTCATCATTCCATGAGAATTCATAAGCACGAGGGATACTTGTTCCTGTCAGGTCATCATGAAACTGATGCAAAATAAACCGTTTCCAGGCAGTGGAGAGGGTGGCTCCAGGATAAGACATCCGACTCAACCACTCGGCTCCTACAGCAGCTCTTTCAGCAGCATCACCCAATAATTCATTCTGGCGATTATACAACTTCATTGCAGCTTGCGAAGTGTAACATCCCGTACCGTGTACATCCATCAAAAGCTCTCCATTGAATTCCGGTAGTTCCGGATGATTCTTGTAAGGTAGATAATCCTTGAAAAGACGGTCACTAGTAGCACTGATAATCTGTAACGGCCCGTTTCCACTAATTCCCTTTTCGATAGAGCGTACCGAGCCAATAGTCGGCGAACCACCCACATCACCCGTGCCATAATAACGATAAACGGTTTTAAGGGAACCCCGTTTCGTTAAATCCATCAAATCTTTGTTCTCTGACAGATCTACATCATCCCATCTTTCTCCATAACCATATCCGTGAGCCAACATTACGGAAGAGCCGTCAATGCCTTTCCATAGGCCTATCGTAAAAGGATGTTTACTGCCATTGTAAAAAGGATGCGACCGCCAATCCAGCTTTTGAGATGAAAATCCAATCAGACCACAATGTGAAGCAATAGTGGGCAAGGTCCAGCCAAAACCAAAACAATCGGGTAAAAAGATGTCCGTACCTTCAGTTTCAAATTCTTTCCGGTAATATTCCTGCCCCAACAAAATATTCCGTATAGTTGATTCTGGTGAAGGAACTAATACATCATTGGCATCCCAGCTACTACCGGATATGTGCCAACGTCCTTCTTTGATATACTCTTTTAACAGAGCATATTCTGCAGGATAGAATTCTTTCATCCACGCATATTTTACTCCACCCTCAAAGTTGAAAATATAATCAGGATAATGTTTCAATAAAGACAGATTCTGACTAAGTGTATTCCACACATATTCTTTTATAGTCGTTTGAATATCCCAGTTCCATTGAGTATCCAAGTGTGCATTAGACACCATATACGCTTTTGCCTTCTTTTCCGGAATCGATTGCGCCCGCAAAGATACACTCGAAAAAATAAGTAAGGAGATACTTGCAATAAGCAGACTTTTAGTCTTGTTATGCCCAGTTTTCATTTTTTTCATGTTTAATGTTTTAAGATGCACACAAAGTTACGCCCTTACTACTATACTTCATTACGAATACGCGACATTAAAGTATACACAAACCGTGGCGTCTTTAAAACAGACAGATATGTCCTAATTACGTACACCACAACGACAAAGCCATGCCCTACAACTAGTATAAACATCTAATATTTAAAGTGAAAGTATAATAATGTCACAAATTCATCACAAATAATCATTAAAAGCCATTACTTTTGTAATCGAAAGAAATCCCTAAAACACATATCATGAAAAAACATCTATTTTTGCTACTCTGTCTTTACACGTCTTTACATACTTATGGACAAAAGGCATACAAGCTACAATCACCGGATGGCAACATCCAGGTATCCGTAAGTCTCTCAGACAAAATCTATTATAATGTAACCTACCGACAAGATACATTATTGAAACAATGCAACCTCCAGATGGAATTAAGCAACCAAGAACTCGGAAATGCTCCTAAATTGGCAGGAATCAACAAGAAAAGTGTTGATGAATCTTTAAAGCCGGTCATTCCTCTGAAATATTCTACTGTTGCCAATAAATACAACCAGTTGTTGATGAAGTTCGAAGGAGATTACTCAGTAGAATTCCGTGCATTCAATGACGGGATCGCCTATCGCTTCATCACCAATAAAAAAGGAATGATTGAAGTCTACAATGAGACCTTCCAAGTTAATTTCCCGGAAAACTATCTGCTCCATGTACAACATCCGGGAGGATTTAAGACTGCCTATGAAGAAGAATACAAACATATAGAAAGTAAAGACTGGAAAACATCCGATAAGATGGCTTTACTTCCTATATTAATTGATACTCATAAAGACTATAAGATTCTGATCAGTGAATCTGACTTAGCCGATTATCCAGCTCTTTTCCTTAAAAGCAATGGGAATAATGGCATGCTCTCTGTATTCCCCAAGGTTCCCCTTGAATTCGGGGATGACGGCGACCGCAGTCTCAAGATACTTAAAGAAGCGGATTATATAGCCAAAACAAATGGTAAACGCAGTTTTCCGTGGCGTTACTTCGTCATCAGCAAAGAGGATGGTGAAATAGTAGAAAACACTATGACTTACAAACTTGCTAAAAAAAACAAACTGGAAGACACCTCTTGGATTAAACCCGGACTGGCAAGCTGGGAATGGTGGAATGGCGCTACCCCTTACGGACCGGATGTCGACTTCGTAGCAGGTTGCAACCTGAATACTTATAAATACTTTATTGACTTTGCATCTAAATATGGCATCTCTTATATTATAATGGATGAAGGCTGGGCCAAATCAACCCGCGATCCTTATACTCCCAACCCGGAAGTAGACGTGCATGAGCTTATCCGCTATGGTAAGGAAAAGAATGTAGGTATTGTATTGTGGCTGACCTGGCTGACTGTGGAGAAAAACTCCGGACTATTTGAAACTTTTGAGAAATGGGGAGTAAAAGGTGTGAAGATTGACTTTATGGACAGAAGCGACCAGTGGATAGTGAATTATTATGAAAAAGTAGCTAAAGAGGCTGCCAAACATCATCTGTTTGTTGACTTCCACGGCTCATTCAAGCCTGCCGGATTAGAATATAAATATCCGAATGTACTATCATACGAAGGAGTGAGAGGTATGGAACAAATGGGAGGATGCAGACCGGACAATAGCGTATACCTTCCTTTTATAAGAAATGCAGTGGGACCTATGGACTACACACCGGGAGCCATGCTAAGCATGCAACCGGAAATCTACCGCTCTGAACGCCCCAATTCTGCCAGCATCGGTACACGGGCTTACCAAATGGCACTGTTTGTCATTTTCGAAAGTGGAATCCAAATGATGGCAGATAACCCGACCCTCTACTACCGCAATGACGAATGTACTAAGTTTATGACTCAGGTTCCGCAAACCTGGGATGAGATTATTGCTCTGGAAGCCAAAGTAGGCGAATATGTCATTGTTGCCAAACGCAAAGGAAACAAATGGTATATCGGTGGTATGACCAACAACCAAAAGCAACAAAGAGAATTCGAGCTAAACCTTGATTTCCTGAAAGACGGCAAGAATTATCGAATGACTTCCTTTGAAGACGGTGTCAATGCAAACCGACAAGCGATGGACTACCGTAAGAAAGAACGCGACCTTAAAAAAGGGGATAAAGTAACCGTCCGCCTGGCCCGCAATGGTGGATTTGCAGCTATAATAGAATAATTTACTAACTAATACGATTCATGAAAAGATTATTAATTTCCGGTGCAATGACTGCACTACTGTTCACATCTTTCTCTGCCATCGCACAAACAGCAGAGAAACCAGAATGGAACAACGAGTATGTTTCGGAAGTAAACAGGGAAAAGGCATGTCAAATTGCCATTCCTTTCGCTGACGAACAACAAGCTACGCAGTTGGCTATCGAAGAGTCACCTTACTACAAAACTCTAAATGGAACATGGAAGTTCCATTGGGTTGCCGATCCTAAAGACCGCCCGCAGGATTTCTACTTACCGAACTATGACGTAACTCAATGGGATAATATAAAAGTGCCCGCCACCTGGCAAATAGAAGCTGTACGCCACAATAAGAACTGGGATAAACCATTGTATTGCAATACCATTTATCCTTTTTGTCCATGGAACAAGGTGCAATGGCCTAATGTCATCCAACCTCGTCCTTCTGACTATACATTCGCTTCGATGCCCAATCCTGTAGGAAGTTATCGCAGAGATTTCACCTTACCGGATTCATGGAAAGGACGTGATATATTTATCCGTTTTAATGGAGTAGAAGCCGGATTTTATATCTGGGTAAATGGGAAAAAAGTCGGATACTCGGAAGACAGTTACCTGCCTGCAGAATTTAATCTGACTCCTTATTTGAAACCAGGGAAGAATGTACTGGCTGTAGAAGTTTATCGGTTCACGGATGGAAGTTATCTGGAATGTCAGGATTTCTGGCGTTTCAGCGGTATATTCCGGGATGCTTTCCTGTGGTCGGCTCCCAAGACACAAATCAGAGATTTCTTTTTCCGCACTGATTTAGATCAGGATTATAAAAATGCGACAGTCTCTTTAGACATAGAGGTGACAGGAAAGAAAAGCAATGACGAAATCTTAGTCAAACTGACCGATTTGGAGGGCAAAGAGATTGCCACACAATCTGCTCGCGCCAAAATGGGAGTAAATAACCTTCAGTTTGAAGTGGTGAATCCTCTGAAATGGACTGCAGAGACACCGAATCTCTACAATCTGACTATTCTTCTGAAACAAAAAGGAAAAACGACAGATATCCGTAATGTAAAAGTTGGCTTCCGTAAAATAGAGCTGGCTAAAGACGGACAGATGCTAATCAATGGTAAGTCGACTTTATTTAAAGGAGTCGACAGACATGACCACAGCCCTGAGAATGGACGCACTGTGTCTAAAGAAGAAATGGAGAAAGATGTACAATTGATGAAATCACTGAATGTGAACGCTGTACGTACTTCTCACTATCCCAACAATCCTTACTTCTATGACCTGTGCGACAGATATGGTATCTATGTGCTTTCTGAAGCCAATGTAGAATGCCACGGACTCATGGCTTTATCCGGTGAACCTTCATGGAAGGATGCTTTTACTATCCGTAATGAAAACATGGTGAGACGATACAGAAACCACGCTTCCATCGTAATGTGGTCGATGGGAAATGAATCGGGCGGCGGGGATAACTTCCTGAGCGCTGAGAGAGCTATCAAGAAGCTGGATACCACACGCCCTACCCACTACGAAGGAAACAGTTCGTATTGTGACGTCACCAGCTGCATGTATCCCAATGTACAATGGTTGGAAAGTGTAGGTAAAGAACGTTTAGAACAATCACAAAAAGGTGAAACAGTAAAACCACATGTGGTATGTGAATATGCTCATGCTATGGGAAATTCGATAGGGAACTTCAAAGAATACTGGGAAACCTACGAACGCTATCCGGCACTTATCGGTGGTTTCATCTGGGACTGGGTGGATCAAAGTATCAAAATGCCGACACCTGACGGCACCGGTTACTACATGGCTGTAGGAGGCGACTTCGGAGACAAACCGAACGATGGTAACTTCTGCACGAATGGAGTTATTTTCTCCGATCGTACCTTCGCTGCCAAAGCTCTCGAAGTGAAAAAAATACACCAGCCTATAGGAATCGAAAACCTGGGCGACGGAAAATACAAAGTGAAGAACAAAAGATTCCATACGAATTTAGAAGACTTATATGGAAGATATGAAATAGAGGAAGACGGCAAAGTCATCTCATCCGGTAACTTGGACGAGTTAACAATAAATGCACAGGAAAGTAAAGTCATCACCATTGCTGATGGACTAACCAAGAGAATTCCCGGAGCCGAATATTTCATCAAATTCAGCTTCAGATTAAAAAAAGATACTGAATGGGAAAAAGCCGGATATGAAGTTGCATCCGAACAGTTCAAACTCTCAGATAGTGAAAGACCTATTTTTAAACCAGGAAAAGGCGATATCAAACTAGTAGAAACAGACAATGCTTATCTTGTAAAAGGCGACCGGTTTGAGGCAACTTTCTCCAAGCAGGAAGGAACTATCTCGGCTTACATGCTGGACGAAACTTCTTTAATAAACAAGGGATTAGAACTGAATGTCTTCCGTGCTCCTACTGACAATGACAAACAGGTTGATGGAGACTGGCAACGAAAGGGGCTCTATAACATGTCTTTAGAAGCTGGCCGTTGGGCTGTACGCCAAGAAGAAGGAAAGGTAATCCTGCAAATAAAAAACACCTATAAAGGTAAAATAGGGTTCGATTTCCAGACAGAAATTGAATATACTGTGGCTGCTGATGGATCTATCTTGGTAAACAGTACAATCATTCCTGCCATTAACGGAGAAATCATTCCTCGTGTAGGTTATCGTATGGAGTTGCCGGCAGGATTTGAACGGATGCGTTGGTATGGACGCGGACCGTCAGAGAATTATGTAGACCGCAAAGATGCTAGTTATGTGGGAGTATACAATGGTGTGGTATCCAACCAATGGGAAAACTACATCAGATCACAAGAGATGGGTAATCATGAGGATGTACGCTGGATTTCAGTAACCAACCCTGATGGCATAGGATTTGTTTTTGTTGCGGGAGATAAAATGGCTGCATCAGCACTACATGTAAGAGCGCAGGATATGGTGGACCCAAACAATCTTAGAAAAATGTTCCATAAATACGAAGTGCCTGCAAGAAAAGAAACAGTTCTCTGCCTGGATGCTAAACAGCGTCCATTAGGTAATGCAAGTTGCGGTCCTGGCCCGATGCAGAAATATGAACTTCTTTCTCAACCGACTGTATTCAGCTTTATCATGATACCTTTGGAAAGAGCTTATTTGCAAGAAGAACTAGTTGAGAAAGCTCGTGTACAAATGCCTGTATGCATGCCTGTCTTAATAGAAAGGGATAATAACGGTTATTTAAGTCTAAAGACCCAAACACCAGGAGCTACTATTCTCTATAGTTTGAACGGAGCAGAATACAAGACTTATACAGAACCAATAGAATTTATTTCCGGCGGTAATGTACAGGCATACGCTACTTCAGAAAAACTCGAAAGGAGCTTGAAAACATCCGTTGAACTCCCTATCTATGTAGACCGTTCTGCCTGGAAAATAGCATCTGTAAGCAGTGAAAACAATGGAGAAGAAGCACGTAATGCTATTGATGGTGACCCGACTACTATTTGGCACAGCCGTTGGGCAGAACCAGTAGCAAAGCATCCTCATGAAATAGTAGTAGATATGGCATCTTTGCTTGAAGTAGACAAGTTCATCTATCAGCCTCGTAACTCCGAAAATGGACGAATTAAAGATTATGAACTCTATTTCAGCAAGGACGGAAAGAGTTGGGAAAACAAAACCAAAGGTGTCTTCGAAAACTCACCTTCAGCACAAATTGTGAGTTTAAAGGAACCGGTTACAGCACGTTATTTCAAATTGGTAGCCCTATCTGAAGTACACGGCAGAGACTGGGCCTCAGCCGCTGAATTGAATGTCAATATAACTAAGAATTTATCGGGTACATCCGAAGGAAAGCAAACAGTAGTGTATGTAGACAGTGATGCAGATGGAAGTATGAAGCTAGCTGCCGATGGTGATAAAAACACATATTGGCACACCGTACACAACCAATTCTACTTGGCACCTTATCCTCACGAAATTCAAATGGCTTTAGCCAAAGAGATGAAAGTAAAGGGTATCAAATATACTCCTCGCCAGGACTCTGCCGAAGGACGGATAGCTAAATATGAATTGTACGTCAGCCGTGATGGCAAAGAATGGGGAAAAGCTGTTGCTTCCGGTACATTTAATAATTCCAAAGAGACACAGACAGTTGAATTTACACCATGCCAAGCACGCTATGTTAAACTACAGGCTTTGTCTGCTATTAAAGGAGATAAACTAGCCGCTATAGCAGAACTAGAAATTCTTTCTGCAGAATAAGTTTCAAATTAAGTATATAATAAACGTAGATGGTGCTTTTGTTTTATGCATACCATCTACGTTTTTTGTGTTTTATATATAGACCAAAAACAAAAATGTTATCCATCTCCTTCTTTTTTGTTCTATTTAGAACAAAATAACAGGATTTTTATATACATTTGTGGAGCTTATTGTTATACCATGCATACACACTACTCTGCAAGATTTTTATTGTTTATAGGCATTATATGTTGTCTGCCATCGACACTTCATGCATATAGCTTACGACAATTCTCCAACAAAGATGGGCTGTCCAACAGTGCTATTCTATCTCTTTATCAAGACCAACAAGGCATAATATGGATTGGTTCATGCGATGGTCTTAACGTTTTCGACGGAGTCAATATACAGATATATGGTCCAAACAATCCCTCGAAAACGTTATTATCAGGCAATCTGATTAATCACATCATGGAAGCTGAAAAAAATGTGTTTTGGATACAGACAAATTATGGACTCGACCGATTGGATACCAAGCAGCAAACATGTCAAAGTTTTACTGAATTTAAAGACAATAACCATATAGCAAAAAGTGATGACAATGAGATATTCATCATAAAAGATAATGGATGCCTTTATTATTATCAACGAGAACTACAAAAATTCCAGAAAATAGAGATTCCTCAAATAGCATTCAAACATATACTGTCGATCACAATTGACGCAAATGATGTATTATGGATTTTCACATCCGACAATGACACACGTAGCTATCAGGTAAAAAAAACAGATCATAATATAACATTAATTCCTAATAACCTGTTCAAACATTCTGAGAAACTACTATGGGCTTTTTCTGAAGGACATTTAGTCTACTTCATCGATGAGACTTATTCACTGTATGAATATGATTTCACCAATCAGAAGCAATATTTTATAGCAGATCTTAAGACAGAGATAGAAGCTCATGGAGAAGTTTCTTCTATTATCAAGCAGCAAGATGATTACTATATCGGCTTTAAAAGTAGCGGACTAATCATTTTAAAATATATGGCCGATCAGAAAATTAAATATCAAATACAATCCACTGAAATCCATTCGGGCATCTTCTGTTTAATGAAAGACAAGTTCCAAGATATTGTTTGGATAGGAACAGATGGTCAAGGTGTGTATATGTACTATAATGATGCGTTCTCTATAACAAACACTTTGTTAGACACTCCGGTATATCAAATAAACAATCCCGTGCGCACACTTTATTACGATGAAGAGCAAACATTATGGATCGGGACAAAGGGAGGAGGAATACTACGCATTAAAGATTACTCGCCTGAAATCAGTGCGCCAACATCTTTTGATCATATGACGCAAAGTAATAGTGCATTGACTGATAATACCATCTATTGCTTTGCTCCCGGTTGTATGAATAAATTATGGATAGGTACAGAAAACGGAATTAATTACTACTCATACAAAGAAAAACGAGTAAAAGAGTTACCTGTGATAGCTGACGGAAAAAAAGTAAAGTATGTGCATTCCATAAATGAATTGAATGATACAACCTTATGGCTTGCGACTGTGGGAGAAGGTATTGTAAAAGTTATCTTAAAAGAGGGGGCTATTTCTCCCATTGTAAAATCCGTAGATAAAATTGTTCTAGATGAAGGACGCATGGCATCTAACTATTTCTTTACCTCTTTTCAGGAAAATGATTCCACTCTGTGGTTCGGTAACAGGGGATATGGAGCTTATCACTTAAATACAAAAACAGAAAAGTTGACTTCCCACAAGTTCGATGATATTGTTAACAGTCAAACAGCGAATGATATTTTCGTTATTCACAAAAACACAAAAGGATATTGGCTGGGAACCAGTTCAGGCCTACTTCACTTCAGTCCTAATGACACACATTACCATAATAGAGCTAGCTTAATCTCAAATAATACAGTACATGGCATCTTGGAAGACTTACAAGAAAATCTTTGGATTAGTACAAACCAGGGGTTAGTAAGATTCAACCCACAGACTGATACTGGGCAAACTTATAACAGAGAAAATGGATTAGCAATTACGGAATTTAGCGATGGTGCTTTTTATAAAGATAAACGAACTGAAACATTGTTTTTTGGTGGAACAAATGGATTCGTCACCATTAGATCCAATAATTATCTAACTGAGGACTATATGCCTCAAATACATTTAAAAGGATTGTCTATCTTTGGTAAAGAACATAATATTAACGATTTTCTCCAAATAGAAAATGAACAAACAATATTGCAACTGGACTACAACCAAAACTTCTTCTGCATTAATTTCATGGCTCTTGACTATATCAATGGCAACAATTTTTCCTATTCCTACAGAATAGACGAAATCAGCAAGCACTGGATAGATAATGAAACATCTTCCAGCGCCATTTTTTCTAATCTTGTTCCTGGACAATATACCCTTATGGTAAAATACAGAAATAATATAAATGGTAAAGAGAGCTGCATCCAGAAACTCATCATCCGTATCATTCCCCCTTGGTATTTAAGCTATTGGGCATATACCATCTATTTCATTTTATTTATTTCTTTATGTGCCGCAACGATTTATCATTTCATTCGAAAATATCGCCGTAAACAATATCATATGATTGAAAAGATGAATAGGGAGAAAAAAGAAGAGATTTATGAATCTAAGCTACGTTTTTTTACCAACATCACACATGAGTTCTGTACCCCTTTGACATTAATTTACGGTCCATGCGAAAAAATACTTGCCTATTCACATGCAGACTCATACATTCGTAAATATGGACAAATTATACAACAGAATGCAGAACGGCTGAATAGTCTGATACTAGAGCTCCTTGAGTTCCGCAGACTGGAGACCGGCAACAAGATTCTATACATTCAAAGTTTACCAGTATCGGATAAGCTTCAAGATATAGCAGAATCGTTTAATGAACTTGCCGAAAACAGAGATTTAAATTATCTGCTAAATATTGAACCTAACATTCAGTGGAATACAGATATCAGCTGCTTCAACAAGATAGCTAACAACCTGTTGTCCAATGCATTTAAATACACGCCAGACAAGGGAAGCATTACTATTAATCTGAAAATAGAAAGTCACCTATTAATTTTTCAAATATCTAATTCCGGCAAAGGAATAGCCAAAGAAAATTTAAATAAGATTTTTGACCGGTATAAAATTCTAGATTCTTTTGAATTAAATGGAAAAAACTCACGAAACGGACTGGGGTTAGCCATATGCAAAAGTATGATAACCCAGCTAAACGGACAAATTAATGTTGATAGTACCCCAGGTGAAATTACGACATTCACTGTTATTTTACCGGAGCTGTCAATAACTGAACAAAGATCTTCTCTTGATATATATAAAACGACACAGTTAAAAACCATTACCAAACCTATAGAATTAGAAAATACAGCCAGCAATTTCGATGCAGCCAAACAAACAATCATGATTATTGATGATGATCCTTCTATGCTTTGGTTTGTCTCGGAGATATTTATAGACAAATATAATGTTCTATCCTTTAATAATGCTAAGGATGCATTAACTGCTTTAGAATTAAAGCAACCAGACCTCATCATCTCAGATGTAATGATGCCTGAAATTGACGGGCTTTCTTTCACACATCGTATTAAACAAAATAAATTATGGAGTCACATTCCATTAATCTTACTATCTGCACTCCATCACGAAGACGATCAGATAAAAGGTCTTGATTCAGGAGCAGAAGCATATGTCACTAAACCCTTCAACGTGAAGTATCTTGAAAAGATAGTACGCCGATTAATACAACGCAAATCAGAATTAAAAGAATATTATAGTTCTGTATTCAGTTCTTTCCAAATAAAAAACGGAAACTGTATACACAAAGAAGATCAAGATTTTTTCAACAAAGTAATAGAAACTATAGAAAAAAACATTATTAATCCAGATCTGTCCGTAGAATTATTGAGTAGCGAATTAGGGTACAGTACCCGTCAATTCTACCGAAAACTAAAACCCATAACAGAAAAATCACCTGCTGATATTATCAAAGAATATCGCCTCAGCATGGCTGAACGTTTACTGTTAACTAAAAATCTCACCATTGAAGAGATTATGGATAAAACAGGATTCACCAATCGTGGCACCTTTTATAAACTATTCTCCATGCGATTTGGTATGCCACCACGCCAATACAGAGAACAGCAGAAAGATAATGTGATAAAACATTCCGAATTATGACCCATTGGCAAGTATACACCTCCGTGACATATTTATCTTTATCTGAGACATCTGGATTTAGTAATACATCAATGTCATGAAATCGCACATTACTTTTTAAAGACGTTTGTAACTTTGTATTTAAGAAAACTCAAAAAACATGCAACATGAAAAACAATATTACAAACATGACCTTTAGAGTCCAATTATACTTAACAAGTGGACTTATAATTGTATTCATACTAATATCCCCCAATATTATGGGACGCAATGTTAATGTCTCCGATTTTGGAGCTGTAGGTGATGCCAGCACTCTCAACACAAAAGCATTGCAAGAAGCAATAAATACATGTACCCAAACTGGTGGAGGAGAAGTTATAGTACCCCCCGGAATCTATCTTACAGGCACTATTTTTTTACGTGATAATGTTGAACTACGTCTTTGCCGTGGTGCTGTTATTCGTGGTAGTCACCGAAATCCAGAAGACTATCCAGCCTTTTCTGTTATTATGGCCGATAGTATTGAGAATGCAGGAATTTCCGGTCAAGGTATCATAGATGGAAATGCACGTCATCCAGAATTCCAAAAACGTTATCAATTAAACGATGGAAAACGTCCTCATGCCATTTTCTACAGAGACTGTAAAAGAATGACACTCCGTAATGTAGAAATTCGAGATGCTGCTGGATGGACTATACGTTTATTTCGCTGTGATGGTGTCATTGTAGATGGAATTTCGGTATTCTCCCTCTCCATGGGAAACAATGATGGTATAGACATAGATGCAAAAAACGTTCTTATCACGGGATGCCAGTTCGAATGCGATGACGATGGTATATGCCTGAAAAGTGATGACCCAAACTTCTTACCAGAAAATATAACAGTAACAAACTGTATTATTGCTTCCAATTGTAATCCAATAAAATTCGGAACAGCTTCCTGGGCAGGATTTCGTAACATCACCATATCCAATTGTGTCATCCGACCAACCACAGAAAGTAATATATGGGACTGGTCTAAAGAATATAAGAGTATTGATCCAAAAACAAAAACAGGATTAGCAGGAATTGCAATAGAATCTGTAGATGGTGGCATAATAGAACATGTAACCATCAGTAATATTACTATGAAAGGGATTATTACCCCCATATTCATTTGCTTAAACCATCGTCGTATGAATTATCATAATGGAACATCAGGAATAATCCGTGATCTGCATTTTAGCAATATAACTGCTGTTGCCGAAGGAATTATACCCACACTTATCTGTGGTACTTCAACAGGTCGTATCAGTGACATTACATTACGTGATATTACTGTAGAGCATGCCGGTGGAGAGAAAATAATGCTTACTCCTGTACCGGAAAATCTGAAAGGATATCCGGAGAATCGAATGTATGGAAAGCAGAACCCAGCTGGAGGACTGTACATCCGTCATGCAGATAATATCTTAATCGAGAATTACCGCATACACCAACGTAAAACAGATCATCGCCCAGCAATCTTCCTAGATGATGCAACCAATATACATATTGAAAAATTACAATCAACAGGTTCTGTTTCAAAAGCTATTATAGAAACCAACAAATGCAATAAAATCACTCTTGAGGGTCACCTTGTAAAATAACTTCACCTAAATAAGAACTATCGCTACATTTTAAGAGGTTGTGTCAAAACGCTGGCACAACCTTTTTTTATGCACAAAGCCCAGACTTTCACAAGCCCGGGCTTTGTTATTACCCAAAGTTTTTGTATCTTTAGGCATAAAGTTTTTCGTTATGGCAAAGTTACATTTTCGTCCTTACATTCCCAACCAAACAGTTCTTTTTCCCGGAAGAATTGATGAAAACATAGCAGCGAACGATCCGGTTCGCATAGTTAATACTGTTGTTGATAATCTCAATCTTGACAATTTCAAGAAGCTTTATAAAGCAACCGGTCGTTGTCCTTATCATCCTAAAATGATGCTTAAGGTGATTATCTACGCCTACATGAACAATATCTATTCGTGCCGCAAAATAGAGAAGCTTCTCCTACGTGATATTCATTATATCTGGCTTTCCGGTAATGAACATCCGGATTTTATTACCATCAACCGTTTTCGAAACCGTGTAAAAGAGGAAATAAATACCGTATTCACGCAGTTGGTTCTTGTCCTTGCCGACAAAGGTTTCATCAGCCTTGACGTAGAGTATATCGACGGTACCAAGATTGAGTCCAAAGCCAACAAATATACTTTTGTCTGGCGCAAGACAGTCGAAAAGAACCGTACAAAGCTGATGGATAAGATCCGCATTCTCCTGGAGCAGGTGGATGAAGTCATAGCCCAAGAGAACTCCATGAAAGATACACCCGTAGAGTTCACTCCCGCCATGCTCTCAGATATAGTGAATGAACTTAAAGAGGTGCTGGAACACCAGCCTGTAACAAAGGACAAGGAACAAAAGAAGGTCATCCGGGAAAAGAAGAAACAGGTCCGGGAACTTGAGGAGTACCGTGACAAGTTGATAGAATACGACAACCATCTTGATACTCTTGGAGAACGCAACTCCTACTCCAAGACCGATCCTGATGCCACCTTCATGCGCATGAAAGAAGACGCCATGAGAAACGGACAGACCAAACCCGGATATAATCTGCAAATAGGTACCGAGAACCAATTCCTCATAGACTTCCGACTGTTTCCCAACCCAACCGACACACTGACCCTCATACCTTTCTTCCACTCCTTTGAGCAACGCTATAACCGCTTACCAACTGTCGGTGTGGCAGACTCCGGTTACGGCTCGGAAGAAAATTATCGGTTCATGCAAGATAATGGGATAGAAGCCTTTGTCAAGTACAACTACTTCCATAAAGAACAGCGTCCCCGTTATACCCCCAATCCATTCCATGCGGAGAGTCTCCATTACAATGCGGGGGAGGATTATTACGTTTGTCCTATGGGGCAGCACATGAACCGTATAGGAACTAGACGTGACAAAACAGCAAGCGGATACATCACCGAAAGTGCCCGATATAAAGCACAAAGATGTGAAGGGTGTCCTTTGTGTGGCAGTTGCTTTAAAGCTCGGGGGAACCGTATGATAGAAGTCAACCACCGGTTAAACCAATACAAACGGCAGGCACGGGAAAGGTTACTCTCGGAAGAAGGCATCAGGCATAGGGGAAGGCGATGTATAGAACCGGAAGCAGTTTTTGGACAAATGAAACACAACATGGCATACAAAAGGTTCCGGCATGTGGGAGAAGACAAGGTTACAATGGACTTTGCCTTCTTTGCTATAGCTTTTAATATCAAAAAGATGTGTACAAAACTACTAAAAGCAGGAAAGAGAAGGAGTGCACACACTATATTTATCTTTATCAGACCACGTGTGACTCAAAATACGACGAATATTAAGCCTTATTACCTAATTACTGAAAAAATAGTCGCATAGACAAAAAAGAGGAACGACTATTTTATATTAAAAAAAGAAGGGGATGTGCCTTAGTTTTGACACAGCCCC
>JBKVKY010000006.1:286540-348917 GCA_046986985.1 Bacteroides xylanisolvens
CGACTATTTTATATTAAAAAAAGAAGGGGATGTGCCTTAGTTTTGACACAGCCCCTTCGCTATAAACTTACAAAACATAATTCTGCACACTTGAATAAAAATGATATCATTACTTATTTTTCTCCCCGAACAAACCGAAATCTTCAATAACAACTTCACAGGATTTATATGCAATCTCTGTTTTATAATTCAAACATAATATCATCTTATCTATTATGAGTATCTTTGCACTCCGAATATATACTTGACTATGAATAAAGTTAATGGTTTCCTGTATGGGCTGCTTTCATCAGCCTCTTTTGGGCTTATTCCCCTTTTTACCATCCCTGCCATGCAGGCGGGTATGCATTTCGAATCGATACTTTTCTATCGTTTCATGTTTGCATGTATGGCATTGGGTGGAATTCTGCTGATTGACGGTCAATCTTTCCGGATCAGCCGACGGGATATACCTTCACTGCTCCTTCTCGCTCTCCTTTATCTGATGTCTGCCGTCTTTTTATTCTGGGGATATAAGTTCATGGCAAGCGGAGTTGCTACTACGATTCATTTTATGTATCCGGTGCTCACTACTTTAATCATGATGCTTTTCTTTAAAGAAAAAAAGTCCGGTTGGAGAATGGCTGCCATCGTATCTGCCATAACCGGCGTCTACTTCTTGTCCGGCGGAAATACGGAAACTGGAAGTATCTCGTTTTCCGGTCTTTTCATTGTCCTGCTGTCAGCACTTGGTTATGCACTCTATCTTGTCACAATGAGTCAGCTAAAGATAGGACGAATGAAGGGATTACTGCTTACTTTCTATGTATTCCTCTTCGGGGGTATCCTCCTTTTCATCGGAATAGGAATAGTCAGCCAACTGCAACCTATCAGCGAATGGCATACTGCCGGCAACCTGATATTACTGGCACTTATCCCTACGGTTGTCTCTAACCTTGCACTGGTGAGAGCCGTAAAAAGCATCGGCTCCACACTCGCCTCTGTGCTGGGAGCTATGGAGCCGGTAACTGCCGTATGTGTAGGTATCTTCCTTTTCGGAGAAGCTTTTACCACCAGTATCGGTGTAGGTATCGCACTGATTATTGCTGCGGTAATGGTTATTATATTAAAACGATAAAATCAGCCTTTTCATCGGTTTATCTTCAGTTCTTCAATCAGGTTAGCAGCCTTTCCGTACTTTTCCATGATAAAAAGTACGTAGCGGATATCCACCCCGATACAACGTTGTAATTCGGGTTCAAAGACAATATCGCTGCTCATTGCTTCCCAATTGCCGTCGAAAGCCAATCCAAGAAGTTCTCCCTTTGCATTGAACATGGCACTCCCGGAGTTTCCTCCCGTAATGTCATTGTTCGAGATAAAACAAACACTCATATCTCCTTCTTCATTGGCATATCTGCCGAAGTCACCGGAGGAAAGTATATTTAAAAGCTCCGGCTGAACAGCAAAATCAATATCCCCGTCATGTTCTTTCACCTTCTCAAAAATTCCTTTTGCAGTCGTAAAATAGTCATAAACAGCTCCATCGAAAGGAGAATAACCACAAATAGTTCCGAAGCTAAGACGCATCGTAGAGTTAGCATCGGGATAGAAATTACGATCTGCATACATGCGACGCATAGCTGCATTGAACAAGCGCTCATCCTGCTCTATTTGTTCGGAAGCCTCTGAAATGCTCTGATTCATTTCATAATATTTCACTATCAGATCGAGGCTGAGAGAAATAGCAGGATCTTCAATCAGATTATAAGTCGTATCCCGTTCCAGGAAACGTTTAAGCCCCCTTGGAGAAGTAATATGAGACGTTGCATACAAAGAATCCACATAAGCTTGAATATTACCATTATACAAGGTGTCTATCTGGGCATACATCGCCGGAAGATATTTCTTGTCGACTTTCGTCTGATATTCCTTCAACATAGCGGCAAATACTTCCTTATCAATATTTAAATCAAGATTATCGTATTTCTCCAATAACTTTTTCATTCGGGTAACCACCTGCTTCTCTTCGGCTTCAAAATCAAAGTTCAGAATTTCCAGTGCAAGCTGTACAAGCTCGGGACCGTTGATAAACGACTCACCGAAGTAAGCCAATGCATGGTTAGTTTCACTGCGATTATTATAATTCAGCTCCAGAGACGAAAACAAGCGAATCAGTTTCTCTCTTTCCTCCGGATTAGCCTGAATCCATTCACGAAGTGCAGCTTCCGCGGCACGCTTCTTTTCCAAGACTTTCAAATGCTGGATAGCTTTATTAGTTCCGATACTGTTCTTCCAGTAATTGGAGCTTTCATCGTACTTAGAAGCGTATTTAATACGAATATCGGGACGACGGTCCATCTCCCGTTTCCAGATAGCCTGCTTTACCCCACGTACATCAATCATTGCCCGGTTAATTCCGTTCATCATTTCTTCGATACCATAAGAAGAGAGATAACGCTCCGTACTGCCCGGATAACCCAAAGTCATACAAAAAGAACCTTCCTTGTATCCGTCCAGCGAAATAGGAGCTACGTATTCAGGGCGATAAGGGACATTTTCAGGTGAATAATCCGCCGGGCCATTCTGTTTGTTGGCATAAATACGAAAAACACTGAAATCACCTGTATGGCGAGGCCACATCCAGTTATCCGTATCCCATCCGAACTTACCGACAGAAGAAGGAGGAGCAAAAACCAGCCGGACATCGTTATAATCACGATAGACAGAAAGCCAGAACTCATTTCCGGCATAATAAGCATCGACAATTCCCGTCAACGTAGAATCCTTTTCCGATACCTCCATGCCAATTACATTCATGATAGAGTCAACAACTACCCGACGCTCACTTTCTGTGCGAACATGCTTGGCAGCTGAAAGTACGCGCTTGGTCACATCCTCTGTACGAAGGAGGAAGCGGACATATAATTCGGGATTCGGCAGTTCTTCACCCAGGTTACGGGCAACAAAACCATCTTTCAGATAATCATGTTCTACGGAAGAATGCTGCTGGATACTGCTGAAACCACAGTGATGATTGGTAAATACCAAACCATCTTCGGAAACCACCACTCCCGAACAGAATCCTCCGAAGCTGACAACAGCATTTGCCAAAGCCGGTTTCTTCGGATTATATAATTTGCTTACAGGCATCTGCAAACCGAGTTCCTTCATCACCCGTTCTGCCTGTTTGTTCTTGCGAAGGTTCCCCAATAGCCACATTCCCTCGTCAGCAAATGCCTGCGACAGACAAAAAGAGAGGAGAATCATTGCGGTTAGTCTGAGTTTCATGCTATTATTTTTAGAGTTATATGTTATATGTTCAATCCGGACTCATTATTCGGTAATGAGCCTCAACTTCTTCGCTCCCACCCGTGCTTTCAGCCATGCACTGATTTTCTCCTTCTCGGCAACTGACGGGTGTTTGCCAAATTTCAAAACAGCCAGCGTCACTGTATCCGTCTTCATCGAGTCTACCCGTGTTTCCAGCGAGTGAGCAATTGAAAGCGAAGTGATAGAAGGATAAAGTACCTTCAACTCAGGCACTAATGTACGTCCCATCGTATCGTACTCTTTATATTGAGCGAGATTTTCTTCCAGTCGGGTGATCTTTTTCTGCTGTTCCTGCAAGCGTTGTTCACTGTTTTTATAAAAGTCTTCCATCACCATAGCACGAATGGAGGAAACGTCCACCGCCTCATTATTCATTCCTTGCAGCACTGTCAGCTTTGTTTCTTCCAACTTATATTCTTTCAGTTTGCTACGAGCAATGGAGATAGAAGCATCCGGCACTTCAGGACCAATCAGAACCACACGGATATCTTTATGTTCATAGCTGATCTTCTTATCAAGTACCTGCGTATTTTCAAAGTTCAGCTGCTCGTTGATAAACCGGTTGGCTGCTGTCTCGTAAAAAGTACTTTTAATAATACCAAATGTCAGATAAACAGCCGGACACATCGTCAGTACAACAATCAGAATGATATATTTACGCACCATCTTCTCACGTGCCTTATCAACAAATTCCTTACGTTGAAAATGCATCACCCGTACACCGATAAAAGTAGCCAGACTGATAAATACGGAGTTAATGAAATAGAGATAGAAAGCACCCAAAAAGTAAACCAGATTGCCCGAAGCCAATCCATAGCCTGCCGTACAAAGCGGAGGCATCAACGCCGTAGCAATGGCAACTCCCGGAATCACATTTCCTTTCTCCTTGGTAGAAAGAGCGACAACACCTGCCAAACCACCGAAGAGTGCGATGAATACGTCATAAATCGTTGGTGAAGTTCGTGCCAGCAATTCTGATTGCGCTTCTGCAATAGGAGTAAAAAGAAAAAATATAGTGGCCGTTGTCACACTGAAAGCAGTCGTTATCAGAAAGCTCTTCAACGAACGTTTCATCAGTTCAAAGTCATTCAGACCGACAGATAAACCGACGCCCATGATAGGTCCCATTAATGGAGAAATCAACATGGCACCGATAATAACCGCTGTAGAGTTGACATTCAATCCAAGTGACGCCATGAAGATGGCAAAAATAAGAATCCACAAATTGGCTCCTTTGAATTCCACTCCTTTACGGATAGAATCTACTGTTTCCAGTTCGTTGTCTTTATCCTTTTTCAAGTCCAGGTATTCACCTAAGAACGACTTGATAGCAAACTTATTACGTTCATCTGTCTTCATAGTCATTTCTTCTTTTTTATAATTCGGTTAATAACAGGAATCTGCTGCAATGGCAAATCCCGTTTGATAATATAGGCAACAAACAGCAACAGAAGCACTGTACGTAAGGCCAGAAGCAAAACAGCGTTATGAATCGGCATCCATTCACCAATCAGATACAGAATAATGGCTAATCCTACATAACAACCTATTCCACGCAAATCATAAGCAATAGGATACTTCTTCTGACCTACAAAATAAGATAGTAACATAGCGATGGCATAGCCGGTAAAACCTGCCCATGCGCAAGCTACATACCCATATACAGGAATCAGGAAGATATTCATCAGAACAACAATCAGACAGGCTATTATCGAAAAATAAGCTCCCCATTTCGTGTCATCCGTCAGTTTATACCAAAAAGAAAGATTAAAATAGATTCCCATAAACATCTCTGCAATCATCACGATGGGGACTACCCTAAGTCCTTCCCAATAATCCTTGGCAATGATATAACGCAGAATATCCAGATAAAACATTACTGCCAGAAAAGCCAGCAGCGTAAAGATAATGAAAAACTTCATTGCCTGCGCATAGATTTGCTTGTTATCCTTATCCTTACTTTTACCAAAGACAAAAGGTTCATAAGCAAAACGGAAAGCCTGCGTGATCATTGCCATAATCATCGCTATCTTAGTAGCCGCACTGTAAATACCTAACTGTACATCCGCTTCCACCTTATCAGGGTATACAAAAGGGAAAATAATCTTATCCCCGACCTGATTCACAATGCCTGCCACCCCCAATATCAGAATAGGAAATGAATAATATAACATCCGCTTCATCAATAAACGGTCAGGACAATAGCGGAATTCACGGAACTCAGGTATCAGTCCGAGCATTACAACAAAAGAACAGATCAGATTAATAAGAAAAGCCACTCCCACATCATCACCTTTCATGACCACAAAATAGAGGATATTCAGCAGGATACTGACAAATATGAATAAGAGTTTCAGTCCGGCAAACTTGATAGGGCGTTTCTTATAACGAAGATAAGCAAACGGAATAGCCTGAATGGCATCCATAGCCAATACAATCAGCATCATACCCAAATACCATGGATGTTCACCATAACCCATTAATCCCGCAATAGGATTGAGGAAGACCAGACACAACAGCAAGAATATGAGCGATACGCCCCCGACCATCAATAACGAAACAGAATATACTTTCTTCGGATCGTCATCTCCTTTATTGGCAAAACGGAAAAAGCCGGTTTCCATTCCGAAGGTAAGCACCACAAGCAATAACGCCACAATAGCATACATCTTGGTGATCACTCCGTATCCTCCGGAAGCAGCAGGAAGCGAAAAAGTATAAATCGGTACCAGAAAATAATTCAGAAACTTACCAATAATACTGCTGGCACCATAAATCGCAGTGTCCTTTGCCAATGACTTTAATTCTGCCATGTTTATTTAGATCTCTTTATTATCAATGAATAATATTATTTCTTTTGTTTGAACAGCCACTCCATGAAGCCCGGATAATTGAATGCAGGATTCCAGCTGCCATGATTGCAACCGGGGAATTCGATATATTCCACCTTTGCTCCGGCAGCTTTCAGTGCTTTGTACGCTTCACGCGACCCTTCAACTGTTACCACATCATCGGCATCCCCATGAAATATACGGAACTTCACTTCTTTGGCAGCCGGCAAACGGTCCGGATTCACCGATCCGCAAATGGGAACGGCAGCCGCAAAAATCTCCGGATAACGGACCACCAAATCATACGTCCCCATCGCTCCCATTGACAATCCGACAATATATATCCGTTTTTTATCGACTTCGGGCATGACCAGATAAGTGTCCAACAATTGTTTGAGAGTCCGGGTAAGAGAACTCATCTCCTGTCCTGCAGGCATATCTGCCGGAAACAGTGATTTCGGACGTTCCGTATAAGCCCAGTAGCTACCATCCGGACATTGAGGAACAAGTACGAAAGCCGGATACTTCTCTCTGTTGACAGGATTCAGAAACATCTGTCCGCCATGCGTCAGTTGTCTTTCATTGTCATTTCCACGCTCACCGGCTCCATGCAGGAACAGGACCAGCGGATATTTCTTCCCCGCCTTCATTGGCTCGGGACGAATCATCCGATAAGGCAAAGAATCTCCTGTGGAAGAGACAAATACGTCCTTCTCATAACCTTGTTGAGCTGATAATGACAGACTCAAAGAGAGAAATACAAGTAAGATACTCCACTGCTTCATACTCCAATCATTCAATAAAATCAGTTATCTGTTTAAACGTTCCTCAAAAAGCCTGCTTTTAATTGTCGCCAACACTCTCCATTCCGACAGCCACCAGATCAAACTATCAGTCATTAAACAAGGTTTTCTGACTGCTATAGAGGCTCCTTCCCAAATGCTTATAGGCAAGCTCCGTCACTTCACGTCCACGAGGAGTCCGTTTCATAAAACCTTCTTTGATCAGGAAAGGTTCATACACTTCCTCAATAGTGCCCGCATCTTCGCCCAAAGCGGTAGCAATGGTTGTCAAACCGACAGGACCGCCTTTAAACTTGTCTATGATGGTGCAAAGTATCTTGTTGTCTATCTCATCCAAACCATACCTGTCGATATTCAACGCTTCCAGTGCAAACTGAGCTATTTCCGTATCGATAGAGCCGGAACCTTTCACCTGCGCAAAATCGCGTACGCGACGAAGCAAAGCATTGGCAATACGGGGCGTACCACGACTTCGGGATGCAATCTCCGATGCCGCCCGCACCGAACAAGGCACGTCCAGTATGGATGCTGAACGTCGGATGATATTACTCAGAATATCATCGTCATAGTACTCTAAATGCAGATTAATACCAAAACGGGCACGAAGTGGAGCCGTCAGCAATCCGCTACGGGTAGTTGCACCGACCAGCGTAAACGGATTCAGGTCAATCTGAATGCTACGTGCCGAAGGTCCCTTATCAATCATGATATCTATCCGGTAATCTTCCATGGCCGAATAGAGATATTCTTCTACCACCGGCGATAAACGGTGAATTTCATCGATAAAGAGCACATCGTTCGGTTCGAGGCTGGTCAAAACTCCTGCCAGATCGCCCGGTTTGTCGAGCACCGGACCGGAGGTTACTTTAAAGCCTACTCCCAATTCGTTAGCTATAATATTTGAAAGCGTTGTTTTACCCAATCCGGGAGGTCCGTGCAGCAGAACGTGGTCGAGCGCTTCGCCACGTAACCGTGCCGCCTTCACAAAGATGCGAAGGTTTTCCACCACCTTATCCTGCCCGCTAAAGTCTTCAAAGCTTAACGGACGGAGCGCATTTTCGAAATCCCGCTCCCTTGAAGTCAGCTGATGTTCGCGTATGTTAAAATCTTCTTGTTCCATTTTCTTCTTGAAAAGTAGGAGACAAAGATAGAGAATTACCTTTATTTTCAGCATAAGAAAGGAGGTTTATTTAAAACGTAATAACTACTTTTGCATCATCTATATACACATCATCGACTATGGTTCTAAATTACATCTGGATAGCATTCTTCATCATCGCCTTCGTTATCGCCCTGATAAAAGTAATTTTTCTGGGAGACACGGAGATATTTACAGCTATCATGAACTCAACTTTCGACTCTTCGAAAACCGCTTTCGAGATATCTCTGGGACTGACCGGAGTATTAGCTCTTTGGCTGGGTATCATGAAAATCGGCGAGAATAGCGGACTGATTAATGCACTCGCCCGCTTTCTGAGTCCGGTACTCTGCCGCCTGTTTCCGGACATTCCCAAAGGGCATCCGGTATTGGGTTCCATCTTTATGAATATGTCCGCCAACATGCTCGGACTCGACAATGCTGCCACCCCATTGGGGCTCAAAGCAATGAAAGAACTGCAGGAACTGAACCCGAAGAAAGATACGGCTTCCAATCCGATGATCATGTTTCTAGTAATCAACACCTCCGGGCTCATCATTATCCCGATCAGTATCATGGTATACCGTGCGCAGATGGGGGCTGCCCAACCTACGGATGTGTTTATCCCTATCCTGCTGAGTACTTTTATCTCGACTCTGGTCGGCGTCATAGCTGTCAGTATCGCCCAGAAGATCAATCTGATCAACAAGCCTATCCTGATATTGATGGGCGTTATCTGCCTTTTCTTCTCCGGATTGATTTATCTGTTTCTGAATATTTCGCGTGAGGAAATGGGTACTTACTCTACGCTGATAGCAAATATTCTTCTGTTCGGGGTGATCATCCTGTTTATTCTGACAGGAGTCCGGAAGAAGATTAACGTATATGATTCTTTTGTAGAAGGTGCCAAAGAAGGCTTCACGACAGCCGTACGAATCATTCCGTACTTGGTTGCCTTCCTTGTAGGCATTGCCGTATTTCGTACTTCGGGAGCGATGGATTTCCTTGTGGGAGGCATTGGTTATGTAGTCGGTCTGTGCGGAGTGGATACCAGTTTTGTGGGAGCATTGCCGACAGCGCTGATGAAGTCTCTCAGCGGTAGCGGTGCCAATGGGCTGATGATTGACACGATGAAAGAGATGGGACCGGATTCGTTTGTAGGCCGAATGAGTTGCGTAGTACGCGGAGCTTCGGACACCACTTTCTATATCCTTGCCGTTTACTTCGGCAGCGTCGGAATCAGTAAAACCCGGAATGCAGTCACCTGCGGCTTGATTGCAGACTTCTCCGGTATTATAGCCGCCATCTTAATCAGTTATTTATTTTTCTTTTAAATCATAGACTCAATTATGGCTGTAACTTATCAAACCGAAGGCGTCAAGATGCCTGATATCAAAAAACGGGAAACTACAGAATGGATAAAGAATGTAGCTGCCTCTTATGGAAAAAGACTCGGTGAAATCGCTTATATCTTCTGCTCCGATGAAAAGATTCTGGAGGTAAACCGACAATATCTGCAACACGATTATTACACGGATATCATTACTTTCGATTATTGCGAAGGTGATCGTCTGTCGGGCGACCTGTTCATCAGTCTGGATACGATACGCACCAATGCCGAGCAATTCGGGGCAGCTTATGATGATGAACTACACCGGGTTATTATTCACGGTATTCTTCATCTCTGCGGTATCAATGACAAAGGTCCCGGGGAAAGGGAAATCATGGAAGAGGCGGAGAATAAGGCGTTGGCAATGCGATAGTTGGCGATGCAATAAAAAGCCATTGACCGGATAAAATTAGCACCCCGCCACAATCACTGCGACGAGGTGCCCCCAAGTATCTAAGAGAGATAGTTATTGTTCCGTTAACGCTTGCTTTATTTTAAAGACAAGACTTTGATAATGTGCCCGGGTAGTAGCATCACCCGTATTTACTTTGCTTCGCAGCAAACTATAGCTATCCATTACCTTCTGATGAATAGCCGGATTCTTAACCATATCCACACTTCCGAGCGGGTTGAGTTCAAAGCCGGCTTTCGTCCAATCGACATTATCCGTAAGCAGTTGTTTCTCCACTTCATTCAAGTCTTTAAATGAGAATGGAGAAGATTTTTGTTTCAGCATTCCTCCTTCTTTCAACAACTTTTCCACATAAGTAATTTGCAGGTTACGGTCGTACATATTCAACCGGGCACCGGATATAGTTTTCTTCCACACAAAATCATAAATATCATCCATATACTCAGCAAAAGTATAAGCCTGTTTGGGATATAACTCCTCGTACAAAACAAGACTGGATGTAATGTATGTGAAGAACAAACGATTCATAATGATTGACTGCAAAGTACTTGGCGAATAAGTCGGACCGGTATACTCAATCACCTTCTTGTCAAGTACCCATTCGGGGAGTTCCATCATGGTTTCCATAACAAACTTCAATGCCTCCTTCTGTTCTGCTTTCGACACAAAACGGATAACAGGCTTTTCGCTGTCCCGTCTCGGCTCATCAAAATAAATTCCACCGATGGACACCATGGCATGCAGTAAGTAGCGTTGCATCTGCATAATCACTTCCTGATATGATTCTGTCAGGCGTTCATATTGATGATCATCTTCATAGGTCCATTCCGGCAGGTTTTTCATGATAAGTTTCAGATTCTTTAAGCCATATCTTCCTGCCTTCACGGCATTATCACCCAAATCCTCAGATTTACAAGAAGGATCGACCTCATTAATAAAAGGCTGCGGACCGTATTTGTACATCGGATCATTCTCTTTCTCTTTGATCCACTTGTTCAAAGTAGCTTTCTCATCTTCAGGAGATGCCGCATCAAATATAGGTTTATATCCCCATTTGATGGCAAACTTATCATATACACCCAAAAGCGGAGGAGTCAGAGCAACTCCTTTGTCTTCCGGCTGAGCTACATAATTATAGCGCGTATAGTCCATGATGGACGGAGTTGTACCATACTTCTGAGTGAAAGTGGCCGAACGGAGCGAGTCCACCGGATACGAATAAGATGCACCGAAGTTATGCATCAGTCCCAGGGTATGTCCGATCTCGTGCGCTGCTACATAACGTAACGAACTTCCCATCGTCTCGTCATCAAACACTGCCTTGCGTACTTTGGGGTCAACAGTAGCAGTCTGAACAAACCGCCAGTTATGCAACAGCTTAATGATATTTGAATAAAACAAGACGTCTCCCTGAATGATTTCACCCGAACGAGGATCGGCACAGGAAGGTCCCATTGAATTTTGTATCGGAGTGGTAATCATTCGGTAGCAGCTATAACGAATATCATCCGGATCAAAGTTCGGATCATCCTTCGGATAGTCTTTCGCTACAATCGCATTCTTAAATCCAATTTCCTCAAACGCAACCTGCCAGTCTTCTATTCCTTTCTTTATGTAATCTCTCCACTTGTCAGGGATAGCAGTATCAACGTAATATACAATCGGCTTCTGAGGTTCCACCAACTCACCTTGCTTATAACGTTCCAAATCTTCTGGTTTTGGTTGCAAATCCCATCGGTTGATGTAAGTAAGTTCTTGCAAACCATCTTTCTTTTCAGTATAAAACCTCTTGCTTTCATCAAAATAACCGATACGCGAGTCTCCATAACGGGGACGCATAATTTCCTCCGGCAGCAAAATAATATTACGCGTCATAGTTACAGTGAACGGTCCTCCGTCAACAGTATAACTCATCAGCGTCTTGATGTTTATATTCAACGGAAAAGACTTCATTCCCAGGATAGCCGACTTGGAAGAAACAAGACTTCCCTTCAATGCTTTTCTCTTCATCAATACATCCATTATATTCTCCGAACGAAATGGGCTGAATTCCGGTACATCCGTTATAAAAAGCGAACTCATATCGATGACATATGCCGAAGAGTCCGGTGAAAGACTTTCTATCTTATATGCTTCCCAAATAGGATCCGAGAAGTTGCGCTGAAAAGCAGCGTACATATTGGAAGTAGTGTCACACAAATTGCGCACCATCTTTTTGTGCATGTAGATTTTCTTTTTATCTGCTGAGAAGGTTACCAGTACCGGATTTCGGGGCATTTGTCCGGCAGCTATATCTTTATTATTACTGGTACTCGATACTCTGGACGCAATCATAAAATCCCGCCCCATCAAGTCTTTAGGTATTTCGAAATAATACTTATCCTTAACGATGTGTATCTTAAACATACCATCAATCGTCTTGGCTCCTTTCAGCAGTTTTTTGTATTCGGTCATACTACTCTTCGTGGAATCTTTTGCCGCCGACTGCTCTGTTTCCGCTTTTGCTTTCTTTTTTTTCTTTTTAAAAATCTGACTTTCGGCATTAGCAGTTACCGCTCCGGCAGTTAATGCTCCTACAAGTAATAAAGTGAAAATTTTGTTCATATCATGTTGTTTTTAAGTTCTATAGTTCCAGTTTGGACAGATCGAATCCGTTTTCAAGCATAGCTTCCCGAATCACATCATACTTCTTCTTCATTACCGGATATTTATCGCAGATTTCCTGAATCTCGGCAGGAGTTTTCTCAAAGACGAAATTCATCCATTGCGCAAGGTCTTCACTCTTTAAAGGAGCATAAATGGAATTAAAATCCGGCCAATCTTCATCAATATAGGAGTTCTCAGAATAAGTAATCACCCCATACTTATAAAAATCGATTTCATTAGGGTCCGTTCCTTTAAAACGATACCAGTTCGGGTCGTACAATTTCGGTTCAACTTCTTCACTAGCTTCATAAAAAGCATCTGAAATAGTAAACAATCCTCTGACTTCCGACATATACTTTGCCCAAAAGCTGGCATTCACATCTGCTCTGATTTTCACAAACTCCTCATCGGTCATTGTTTTCAGAGAAGATGATACATTACCTAAGGCTATAAAGCTGCTACTAGCATAGCAATTCATGATGGTTGTCTCACCATAAGAGGCCATCCGGACCTCTTCAGATAACAATATAGAAAAAGGTAAATTCTTCTTTAAAAAACTATCCGAATACAAATTCAATAATACCTTTTGCAAAAACTCAATCCCTTCATCAATAATCTCCTGCTTTTGTTCGGGAGCAGTTATTTTAATTCCGTTATTCGCCGTAAAGTTGAATTTATAATCAGCCTCAGTCGGATTGGTTATAATCACAGTCTGATATTTCTGATAAAACTGGTATATAAAATGCTGTGTCGGATCTGACGGATCATCTGTCAGAATGTTATACTTATCCGGTTGATCAGGAACGATTAACGCATCTTCATGATAACAAGAAGACATACCTGCCAGCATACAAATTAATAATATAAGTTTCTTCATAATCGATCAATTATTAACAGGTTCACTATTCGGACGGTCGAATATCTCTATTTCCGTATTTCTCTCTCTTTCGCTCTTAGGAATCGGCAACACGTATGAGCCTTTCTCTTTCAGTTCGAAGACATCCCCTGCTCCTTCGTTCTCCTTTGAACTGTAAGTATGCTTCAAAGGAGGGCAGCCATACCTGCGCAAATCAAACCAGCGGAATCCTTCAAATGCCAGTTCTCTACGGCGTTCCTTACGTACGGTTGCTACAATTCCGTCTTCATCAACAGCTAACGGCGGAGTTCCCGGTTTCATACGATTTTCACGGAGCTCATTTAAGTCAGCAAGAGCCTTGTTCGTATTGCCAAGTTCAGCAAAAGCCTCAGCACGATTCAGATAAGCTTCCGAAATACGGAAAGCATTGGAATAAACAGTAGCAGAATTCCTACTCCATTTAATAGGGGTATAGATATTATATTCTTTCGCGACAGGCCTCCTCTGCGAACCTTTCGTATGCTTAAAGAAGTTAGTCACTCGCAAATCGTCTGCAGAATACTGTTTCAGTAGATCATCAGATACAACCAATTCGCCTGCATATCTGAAGTCTTCCCTCATGTATGATTCAAGGGTTGTAGTTCCATAAGAAAACAATATTTCTTTATTGGCAAGAGAAAAGAAATAATTATCGTCTTTCTCTTTTAGCTTATAAAGAGCATGGGAAGACACTTTAAATACCGAATCACAATACAAAATCGTTTGATCATATTTCTCCTGAAAAAGAGCAATACGCGATGCTAATAAATAGGCGCCAGGCAAATTCGGACGGTAAATACTCTTTTCTCCCCCTACCATTTTAAAACATTGGATAGCCCGATTTATATCTTTTTCCATTTGTGCATAAACCACAGAATTAGTAGCTCGCCTCATCATTTTGTCCGACAGACTGATCTCATTATTTACCGGCACACAGAGATCCTGGTCAGCAGTAGCGGGATGATAAGGCTGCCCATAGAGGTTTGCAAGCATAAAGTACGAAAAAGCACGCATGAAATAGGCTTCTCCAGCCAAATCCTGACGTTCGATATCTGTTCCCGTCATTTTAGGTAGGTTATCCAAAATAATATTAGTCATCAAAATCTTATGGAAATAAGAAACCCATGCATTATCAGCAGTAAATTCATTCAGTTTTCCGACTTCAGGATTAGCCTGCCAAGTATAATACGCCCATACACTTTCCCTAAAATCATTCGAGATTACACCCGGATTAGTTCCGTAATAGCACTGGTCTTTCACATCATCTGTCATATACTCCAGATAAGGATGTAAAACTTCACCATTCTTCAATATTTCACCGAAGAGTAATTCTTTATAGTCTTTAACCGACTTCGGGATCATCAAATCCTGCGAACTTTCCTCCAGGAAGTCACTACATGATGACAATATGACTATTAGCAATAAGAGATATAAATTATACTTTTTCATCGTCATTTTCATTATTAAAGAGTAAGACTAAAGCGAAGCGAATAAGAACGCTGTGGCGGTATGCTTCTCGAACCAAATCCGATTTGTTCAGGATCTCTCCCTTTCAAACTTTTATCTTTGATGACAAAAACATTACCAGCATCAAAACTGACACTAGCTCCTTTGAGATAGATCGGTTTCAACCATTCACATTTGAAATCATAACGGACAGACATCGAACGGCATCTGAGAAAACTACCTGAAACTACCCGAATATCACTTTTATTATACATATCCCATCCATTATCTGCAATACGATAAGTCACAGCCTTATCATTGATCTGCAAACTTTTATCCGACAAAACCGGTATAATAGTTCTGTCCTCGTCACCCGGTTCTCTCCAACGATTCACGAACTCACTGGACATGTTCTGGTCTGGATAAGGAAGCCGTTGTCCAGATGACTCATACAAATCGTTCAAACGTATCTTATTGCCAAAACTAAACGAGAACAATGCATTGAATGTAATATTCTTGTATTTCAAATAAGTAGAGAATCCGCCCGTCAGGTCCGGCTCACGTTTTCCGGAAAGGACAAAGGCACGGTCATACATCTCTTGCTGCGAATGAACGACAGCATTACCCTCTTCATCCTTCTCGTTAACATCCTTAAAGGTAGGATATCCCTGTGCATCCAGTTTATCAAACTTGTAAGAATAGAAACTGTTAATCGCATTACCATTACTCACCAATGTTCCTGCAATATAATCTTGCCAGGTAACAGCCGAGTTTCCAGCATTCAATACTTTATTATAGTTCTTACCTGTATTAAATGATATACTCCACATCCAGTTCCGAGTCTGGACAGGAACAAAAGATACAGCCAAATCCCAGCCTCTATTTTCAACATCTCCATCATTAATAGAAACACTCGATGCTCCCGTAGAAGGAGCTACGTTTTTCGTAACAACCTGATCAACGCCCTTTTTGTAATACACATCGAGAGAGCCATAAACTCTGTTATTCCAAAATGCCCAGTCAATTGCAATATTGTAAGAGTTGGTCTTTTCCCATTTCAGCTTATTATTCGGCAATTTATAAAGAGTTGACACATATTCCTGTGGCAACGATTCCAGCGTTCCCAGACTGGCAATCAGATTAGGAGTCTGGTCCGGATGTACGTTACCTTGTATACCGTATGAAGCACGGATTGCCAAATCATTCAGGAAACTGACGTTTTTCATAAATTTCTCATTGATAACATTCCATCGGGTAGATACAGACCATATCGGCAGAAAACGCACGCTCTTGCTCTGACCGAATTTATTGGAACCATCAGTTCGTATATTAAAGTTCAGAATATATCGGCTATCATACACATAAGAAGCAGTAGCGTACAACGAAATCACATTATTCTTTGTATCGGTCACTACATCCGGATGATTCTTAACCAAAGCGGCATACCTTTTCCATATCGTCGGATCAATATCTACAAACTTTTTACCTCTTTCCGGCAAATATCCATATTGTGTGGATTTTAATCCATCATATTTGGAAGATCTGACTTCCTGTCCAATACTTCCTGAGATTTCATGTTTTCCAAAACTTTGCATCAAAGCCAGACTATTTCTCCAGGTATAAGAAGTGTTACGGGTATTGGTCGTCGCTAATTCTCCTCCAAATGGAAGTAGACAGTATTCTTCTACAAATTTGGGATCTTCCGTTAGATCCGGTAGTTTCTTTCCATAAGGGCTTTGCCGCATAGATGAAATATAATATGATTGTTCATCCGCCCAGTTCTCCTGCGTTACGTTACTTCTAGATGCTCCCAATATCGATGAGAATTTTATCCATGAAGCCACATTCCAATCTAAGTTTATAGCTACATCTATCGAAGAATTATCATTTTTGTTACCTGTATGGTTCAGTTCATTCATAATATTATAAGGCAGAATCCCATTGTGTCCTGCCTCATTCGCATAAAAATACAACTCATCAGAAGCCGTCCGCAAAGGAATAGCTCGTGAAGTATTATAAGCATATTCATACACATCAATGGAAGTATGAGGATGTTCTGCTTTAGAAAGAGAGCCGCTTACCTTCAGTCCCAAATGTATATTCCGGTTGATTCTAGTATTTATTTTAGCCAGTACGTTATAGCGCTCCAGTCCTTCCTTGGTAGTCACACTGTTATTATTCGCATATCCTATGGACATATAATAATTGCTCCGCTCATTTCCACCTGTAATGGATACCGAATGCTGATGTGTAAATGCTGTACGGAACAGCAAGTCATACCAATCGGTATTCAGTCCTTTCAATATCTTTACTTGGTTTAAGAATTCCTGATAGGTAATATCTTTATTCCACAGATGTTGCAATGCTCCTTCATAGCCAATATCCGAAGGTTTGTAACTTCCGAAAGATAATCCCCTCTCCTGCATTTCGATAGACATATCAATTCTGTCGGCAGAATTCATCCGAAACATTTTATCGTAAGTAGGAGGAGCTGTTATCCCCAATGTAGCGGTATACGTGATACTCGGTTTCTGTTTTTTTCCTTGCTTGGTAGTGACCACAATAACTCCATTGGCCGCTTTGATGCCATAGATAGCAGTAGCGCTGGCATCTTTCAGAATATCCACACGTTCAATATCTTCCGGATTGACCGAACCGATGGCATTTCCGATCAAGTTTATCTTATCCGGACTATTCAACTCTTCTGTAGAGATATTGACAGGTTCTTCCAGAATAATCCCATCGACTACCCATACCGGTTCTCTATTTCCTGTAATAGAGGAAGATCCCCTAATTCTAATCTTAGGAGCAGCTCCCGGAGTAGATGACATATTCATCACAGCAACACCCGGCAGGCGTCCCTGCAACATTTTGTCGATAGACAGATACTCCCCACCAATCAGATCAGCTCCCTTTATAGAGGATATGGAGCTTGCCAACTTGCGTCTGTCAATCTCCTGATAACCTGTCACTACAACTTCATCGATTGACTTCACATCCGATTTCATCACGATTGTCATAGGTTTAGTACCGGCAACTTTTACTTCCTGTACAATCATTCCCAAATACGAGACAATCAGGACAGGCTCTTTCTGACGGAATAAATTAATAGAAAACTTACCTTCATTATCAGTTATCGTCGAATGTTCCGTTTTAGAGAGTTTTATATAAGCTCCCGGCAAGGGCAACCCTCCCTCATCAACCACAACGCCCGTAGCCGTGCGGACATTCTCTTTAGGTTGCTGATATACAATGGTTACAATATTTCCTTCTATTTCATAACTGTATCCGGTATTTGCCAGCACTTTGTTCAACACCTCACTGATAGGCTGACTATTGCTCTGAATAGTGATACGAGGCATATTCTTCACTTGCTCCGTACTATAAATAAAGTTCAGGCCAGTCTGTACTTTTACAGCATCAAAAAATTCTTTAACTGTTGCAGATTTAAGATCTAAGGATACCCTCATTGCATTAGATTGCGATGCAGCCAACACCGGTGTAAACAACAAGGAAATAATACAGAGAAACATGATAATGCGTTCTCGAGCTCTCTTTTTTTGCATGTCGTCCTCCTTTTTTAATAGTAGTTAATATGTTTATTTCTTTATAATTATGGTCTTCCCCTGTATTTCCATTTCCAGATGAGTCACCCGCTGTATCGCTTTCAATATGGGCTCTATTGAGCCGTAGCGATCAATATCTCCTGTAAAACGTATCTTCTTGGTATCTTCCGATTCGAATACGATATCTTTGTTGTACCAACGTGATATTACATTCATCAGACTCTCCAAAGAACAGTTATCAAAAACGAAGCGTCCACTGTTCCATGCGATATACGGCTCGATATCCACTACGCTAATTTGTACATCTTGCGTATCAGCCTGAAGAACCGCCAATTCCCCCGGTTTTATTTTATATTCCCCTCCCTGATTAGGAAGCACACTTACAGAACCTTTCACCAGCACTACTTTCGTTATTCCGGGCACATGTGTATTTACATTGAAAGTTGTCCCGTACTGCTTGACCACTCCATTCGCCGTAATGACACGGAAAGGGCGTTTGCTATCCTTGGCTACCTGAAAATAAGCCTCCCCATCCAAATAGACCGTGCGAGTGGTAGTACCGAAATGTGGTGGATATTTCAATGTCGTATTATAATTCAGATGCACCCTGGTCCCGTCTTCAAACGTCATCCAGAATTCACTGTCATCATAAGTACTCAACTTATTATTTTCTACAACAGAGACCTCTTCCGATTCATTCATATCAGTCTTAGGAACTGACGGCTGAGCAACAGGAACTTGTTCCACCGAATCCTGTAATGGCTTAGCAGGCACTGATTTTAAATCCATCTTCTGTCCATTTGCCAGAACCAGTGTTGCCTTTTGTTTACCCATCTTCTCCGACCGGATCATAGCAATACGAACTTCATCCGAAATCACCGGCTGAGAATCCATCAGCCGCAAAGTCCAAAACCATATTGCAAAACCGATTATCGGCAATAAGAAGATTGCAGCATAGCGTCCTATTTTGACCCAACGAGCAGAGCGAATAGAGAAATGCTTTTTCTGAAACCTTTCCCAAGCACGTTCTTCATCTACCTGGGCAAACTGTTTATACCTGTCAATCAAACAAGCCTCACGCATCAGACGATCATAGTTCTCTCTATTTTCTTGAGAACTATCAAGCCATGACTGCAACTGTTTTTTATCTTCTTCCGAAGCGTATCCCAGCAACTGATCATGGATGATAGAATTTATACTTCTTTTACGCTTTATCATATTATTTCAGGTTATTTATAGTAAAGACGACTAAGAAGAAGAAATGGGGGACAGGATTCTGAAGTTTTTTTATTCAAAAGATACTTTATTTATTTAGAAGACCGTTCTTTTTGTACAATAATCAAGAAAAACAACGAACATTTTGTTCATTGCAAACAGGTGTTAACAAGTAAAGTGGATTGAGTGTTATGCTTCTTTTTAGGGAAGTAACATTTGCAATAATAGAAAATGATAGGAGCCTAATTTTTTTCTAAGGAAGGACATTGCTCTCTTCTTTTGAGTCTTCACAGTTTCAAGAGAAACATGGAGTGCAGTAGCAATCTCCTCGTTCTTCTTACCTTCCATATACATCAAAAAAACTTCCCGGCATCGATCTGGCAAAGCATCAATTGTCTGAAGTAACTGGCGATAGACTTCTTCACTAAAGAACCCTTCTTCCTCTTCTTCCATCCTAAATGTAGTGGAGTGGCTATCAAGCATCTTCTGAAGATAGCTACCTTCCACATCCTTATGTTTCAAATAATCCAGGGAAGCATTTCTGACAGAATTATACAGATAAGCCCTAAATGAAGCCAGAGACCGGAAAAGCATCTTCTTCTCCCAAATAGTGGAGAATAACTCCTGGACAATATCTTCTGCAGATTCTGAATCTCCGACAATTGTTATTGCATAGCAAACCAATGCTTTATAATAATTCTTATAAAGCAGTCGGAAAGCAGCCGCATCCAACTTATTAATTTGTTCTATGGAAATCTCATTGTTAGTCATTTCGGGAGTTTTGCGCCAAAAATACAAATTAAATAATAATGTTCTATACAGAAAGACTGATATTTTTCTCTCGGACAATCTAGTTGTATGGTACTTTCCAAAAGATATCCGCCTATAAAAGATTCACCCGGATTTACATTCGACAATGTAAACCCAGGTGAAAAATGCTCAATATTGCATAGAAGAAATCCTTAAAAATACCTCTTACAATATTGTTTTCATAGAGACAAATTAATTAAGAGAGAGTTTATGTAATAGAGATTTATTCAATTTCTATAGCCTTCTTGATGCGGTAGATCAACAAGTCGTAATGAGAACGATCTGCTTCGGGAGCTGCTGATACAGCTTTTTCGAGCATATCTTTCGTCTTCATCAACAAGTCGAAATAATACGCAGCAATTTTCGTCTGATTAGTGTAGATCGGCGGTACTGAAGAAAAACCTGCTATCTCTTCCGGATTCTGCAGGAGTTGCATCTTCATATCCACTCTTTCTCCGTTTCTCAGAGCAGCCAGATTAATCTCCGGCTTGCCGGAAGCTGCAAATGCAGTTTTAGAAGCTTTGAAACTACCGACAGGCGAAGTGGCTGTCGATGTCGAAATGATACTTTCCAGGAATGCAGTCTGCAAAGCTCTTTCAAAGTCTTTCAACGGACGGTGTTTCAATACGCCTTCCCAGACAACTCCGTAAATATCATCCAGATATTCCGAAGCCGTGTAAGCCGCATCGGGGAAACGTTCCGTACAAACTTCGACATAAGGCAGACGTCCGAAAATTCCATTGAAGATATCCAGACGAAGACGATCTGCCTTCTCATCTGCAATCTCGAATTCCTTGGCATGAGCATCATCATCCACCCACTCCAAATTCTTCGCCAGTTCCAGTGCCTTATCCAATGCTGCTTTCTGCTTCTCCCGATCTACCATTGAGTAGCTCGGTATCGCATCCTTCTCACGAATATCATTCAGGTAAATACCCCCAATATAACTCAGAACAGCGTAAATACGTCCGCTCAGCCTTTCACTTAGGGCAGAGTGTACACGTCTGCGCATTAAGAAATCACGGTCATCCTTGGCAAACCAGTTATAATAGTTCTCAAATCCTTTGCGGACATTGGGAAGCATATAGTCGAATGATTTCAAATGATCATCTCCCAAACTTCCACGGCTGTTACGGGGATCGGAATCGAAACGGGACTGATTGCGGATATAGGCATAATGCGGATCTCCTGTATGTTCACGAATCCAGCTGTCCAGCGTATCTTTCTCTTCCTGCAATGAAGAAGCATAAATAGGCTGATATAAATATTTAATCACCAGTTCGTCGTAAGGACCGGGCTTGGTATTAACCAGGCATACTCCTTTGCGTACATCGTCTTCCGTAGCCACATCATTGATCACTACTCCTCCCATAACGGAAGAAGCCAGTCCGTACTTCTGTGTAAAGCCTACCGAACGCAACGAATCTACCGGATAAGCACAGGAAGCCCCCCAGTTCATAGTCAATCCCAGACCGGTACCTACCGCCTGAGCGATAGCAGCCTCGATCAACTCACCTTGTATATCTTCCGGGAAAACAGTAGTACGTACACGAGGGTCGATAGCTACAGTTGCTCCGACACGGTCAGCATACTGCACACTGATCATGTTTGCATTGATCAGGATAGAAGCATTCAGAATCTCACCTGTACGTGAATCAGAGTGTATCGTAGTCTGCGCGGAATTCATCCAGGAAGCAGAATAACGTACGGTCATACAATCAAGACTGTTTGCATTGAACAATGTATCGTTCTTCGGAAACTCCTTCACACAGATAACATCTTTAAATCCTATCTTCTCAAACGCCTTATTCCATGATTCTGCACCGGCTTTGATATATGGATTCCATTTTGCAGGCATCAGGCTGTCGATATAAAAGACCAGCTGCTTTTTAGGTTGAACCAATTCTCCACGACGATGAGCAGCAGAGTCAGACGGTTCGATACGCCAGCGCTTTGCATAACGTATGCTTTTCACTTCCTGAGTAGCTCCCGCAAAGTCACTTTTCAGCTGCGTTGTCATTCCCAAGCGCGAATCAGCCAGACGGGGAGCCATCGGTTCCTCCGGCAAGATGCACAACATTTTATTGACCACAGCTGTCAGAGGCACATCCTTATACATGCTGTAAGCGCCCATCAGTGTGTGGTCAACCTTGTAAGACAGTTCTTCACGTACAGCTATATTATTCTCTGTAGCCGATACTCCAAGGATAGCCGACTTATCAGACTGCAGGGAGTGATCACGTGAAACGAATCCGTAATAACCGTTGGCAGAAGTAGAAGGGAAAGGCTTGGTAAATGCAGATCCTTCCATAAACAGTCCCTTCATATCCACTACAAGCGCAGAACTGTCCGGTGTACAAGCCAGTACTTTAAAGCTTTTGAAAATACCCGGATTGTGCGAATTGTCCAGTGCACGGGCGATATAACTGTCACCGCTCGTATTCACCGGTTTGCTCAGCAAGGGCATACGTGCCACCAGTGTAGAGTCGATCATCTCAAAGCGGAAACGTACATCCGTACCGCCCAGCTGTCCCGGAGCACCCTCACCGCCGTCGCTTGTATTCTCGATAGAAGAAGTAAACAGCATTTCGCGTCCTAACATATCGATCGGAAATTCCACATATATCTTTCCTTCCACTTTGTGAATGGTCATCAGGCCATGTGCTGTCTGCACCTTTTTGTTCTTGAACAACTTCTGGTAAGGTGTCAGGTTTTCCTTCTTATCTTCTTTTTTCTTCTTTTTAAAAGGCCAGAAAGCATTTCCTTCCTGTGGCAGGCAACAGGCAAAAAGAAGTAATAAACAAAGTATCTTACTATATCTATTTCTCATACTTCCTATCATTTTAATGCCTGATCAATCTTGTACAACAATAAGCGGTAGTGGCGCTGGGTATCAGCAGAGCCAGTAGAAGCATTGGCCGCAACCAGGCTACGAACTTTCTTCAACTCACCGTAGTAAACGTGTTCCATCGGTTCAATCGGTGCTTTCAAATCCACATCATCATCAAAACCGCTGATCTCTTCGAGACGGGCAGCCTGCATTTCACGAGGTTTGTTATTGAAACATCCCATAAACTCTTCCGAAATAATACCGAAACGTTCGCGGGAAGCCGATTTCAACCATTCGGGAACTTCAATGTAAGCATACATATCTGCAATTCCTCTGCGGCTGGCATTCTTGGTAACTCCGGCTACCGAACCTTCAATCAATTTAGTCAGGTAATTCATCTGCAAGCGCATTTCCGTTTCAGTCAGATTTCTGCCGGCACGTGTAGGAGCCCATACGAAACGTTCGATATCAGCCAGATATTCTTTCTGAGTGTAAGGAGACGATGTAGCTTTGTCCGAACAAATAGCTACTGCACCACAACGGGACAGAATACCATCTATAATAGCATCTTCCATCTGCATAGCAACAGAAGTACGAATCGGGAACTCTTTCAATGTCTCGCGGGCATCCAGCCAGGAAAGGTCTTTCAACTCGTTCAACAGGAAGTTCAGTGCCTTCTTCTGCTGTTGCTTAGATACCGTTTTATAGCTCGGACGCTGGTCACCGTCATAGCGTTCATTCAAATAGATACCACCGATATCTCCCAATACGAAACTCAGATAACGTACATAAGCATACACCACTTCGTCATAAACCGCACTACGGAACTCAAAATCCTTATCCTTATCTGCTACCCAGTCGTTGATATGTTTCAGCAGATATTGCAGGTTACGGCGTCCGTATTCAGAAGCTTTCACCGGATCGTCTCCCAAATCCTCTTCTACAGAACTCGGGTCAAAGCGGCGTTTGAATTGTTGTTTACCATAACGATATTTATCATCTCCTGACTTTTCGCTGATCCATTTGTCCAGTATAGGAATTTCTTCTTCAGCTGTTTTAGCCTCAAATATCGGGGTGTACAGCCAGGCAATAGCATAGTAATCATAAGCTCCCAATTCCGGCGGAGTCAGACGTACGCCTTTCTCTTTATCACCCGGTTGCGCTACATAGTTATTACGTGCATAGTCCATGATAGAATAAGTAGTTCCGAACTCCTGAGTAAACTTCGGATCACGCAATGACTCTACAGGAATAGAGGAAGAACCGGCCATATTGTGCATCAATGACAATGTATGACCTACTTCATGAGAAAGTACGTAAGCGATGCAATCGCCCAACAAGTCCTCACGCAATACGATATCGCGAACATCTTTATCAGCAGGGGCAGTCTGCAAGAAGCGCCAGTACTGAACGAGTTGCACGATGTTGTGGAATACAGTCACAGATGCATTGATAATCTCTCCGGAACGCGGATCAATCCAGGATGGTCCCATCGCATTGGCTACCGTAGACGGTGCGTAACGGATACAAGAATACTTAATATTCTCGGGATCAAAATTCGGGTCGTCTTTCGGGAAGTCTTTAGCTACAATAGCATTCTTGAAACCAATCTTTTCGAATGCTTTCTGCCATACTTCAACTCCTTTGTGGATATATTTGTTCCAGTTCAAAGGGAACGCATCATCAATATAGAAAACGATGGGCTTCTTGGGCTCCACCAGTTCACCACGAAGATAAGCAGCAGAGTCAGATGGCTCCAGATTCCATCTGTGAGCAATGTGACGAGTGCGTAATCCACGTCCTTCGGAAGCAAACTCCACTACCGAATGCTCGAAAATACCGATACGTGGATCAGCATAGCGAGGACGCATCGGCTGCTCGGGCAACAGAATGAAACTACGGTTCATGACTGCTGTAAACGGCATTTTCTTCACGGCGTAGTTTCCTTTCACCCCTACACTGATTTTATAGGTCAGCAAAGAACGTACGCTGATATTATCTTCAAATCCTTTGATTCCTTGGATAAAGGAACTTTCTTTCTCGAAATCTTTATCGATATCCGCTCCCATCATCTCCATCATTGAATAAGGAGAGAAAGGAGAAAGAAGTTTCTGGTCGCTCAACAAGTAGTCTGTCATATCGAATACGACTGCTGTGCTATCATTGTTATAAGCCTTAATTTCGAATGTTTCGGCGATAGCCGGCATTGTACTGCTTGTCAACCGTTTCTTGATCTCACGGTCCTCAGAAAACTGTCCTGCCTGCACGCGGCGCAACGTAATAGTAGAATCACGCTGTACGAAACGGATCAGGAACGGATCACCGGACTTCTCTCCTACACAACCGAACTGGTTATCGGTAGTTTCAGCAATAGTAGAACCGAGCAGGATATCCCGATTCATCACCTTAATCGGTAACTCAAAATAGATCTTATTGTCCAACTTATGAAGAGTGATGAAACCTTTAGCTGTGGTGACCTTCTTGTCTTTAAACAGTTTGTCATACTTGGTTTCCTTCTTCTCTTTCTTCGTAGTCGCTTCGGTAGAAGCTTTCTTCTTGTTTTTCTTCTTAGCCACAGCGGGGTTAGTCATAGCCCCGCATAGTACGACTAGAAGAAGTAAATACAGTTTTTTCAAAGTTTTATCGTTTTTAAGTTTTAACTAAATGATTCATTCCAAGATTCTTTCCATTTATAACGAACCTGAATAATCCGCCCAAAATCTTTTTCATGGAACAATACAAATTTATTTTCAGCATCATTCACCTGAATTACCTTATTCTGTTGGATTACATATTTCTTAAGAGTATAATCCGAATTATCATCATCCCCTTTCAGAATATAGACATCTCCATTTTCCAAACCTACTATAATATATTTATTATTAAAGCATTCGGCATCAATAGAAGCAATAGGAGAATCAAATTGAGCACATGTGTATAACTTATTCCCATCTGTATAATAAAAATAGAGAGTCTCCCCTTTACTTATAAACAGATAAGGAGCTTTATCCTGATTCCGACAAAGATAAAAACAGTTTTTGGACGTTCCGTCAATTACTGAACTTAGCCCCTCAATCTCACTTTGAGATGTAAAACTAGCGCCAACTTTGGTGACAGAACTACCCCCTCCATAAGCTTCTACCGTAAATTTCTGTATATAGAACTTGCCAGCCTTATCTTTAATAATAGACATATAAGAGACATCTCCCCAGTCAACCAAACTAGCACCTACAAAGTATACAGAATAATCCTTCATGTTATCTAGCCTAGCATCAGAAGGACCATACTCATACTCCTCCACCTTCAAAGGTAGCACCTTGCCAGAATAGTTATAACCTTGCCAACTCTTATAATCAGCAATATGCAAATATTGCGAAGAATTTTTATCATAAAGAACCATACCTCCATGTTCATCAAAAGGAGCATAAGCAATCATGCTACCATCCACCTTTATTTTACCTTCTTCATCTGATGTTAATGGTCGGTCAAGGAAATTACTAGAGTTAAACAATAAATTGCTATCTTTAACGCGGGTATAAATAATTCCATCTTCACCAATTGCCATTGTAAGAAACTGCATATCAATAACACCTACCGGAACAAATCCTTCTGGATATGATTTACTAAGGAACATTTGAGACAATATCCCTTCCTGCTTATAACTGCTACCTGATATATCAATAGCTCCTTGGCCACCCTTCTGTGCTACCCATAGCCAACTGGTTTTATCTTCTCCATCCCAGCGTTCTGTCCAGTGAGGATACATAGAAACAGGCTGTGTTCCCATCGGTACACCATTAATCATTTGATAAATATCACGTGTAACAACAGGTTTTAATATTCCCTCTTCAGTCTGTTCTCTCAAAAAAGCTAAAGTACTGATACCTTCTTTCTCGGAGAGTACTACCCAGCCGTTAGAGGCATAAGCAGAAGAAACAGAAATGTACGTAGAACCAAAATAGGTAACTCCTGTGTTATTATCCATCACAGCCAACCGAAGTTCTTTAGTACTAGCAATTGTATCCGCTATCCACTCCAGGTCTCTAGTATCAGCTATGACATGTCCATCAAACGTCCATTCATATGATAAATCAGAAGGTTCTTTTCCTAAAGTGAAAACTAATTTTGGTTTTGATATCACTTTATCTCCTAACGCATACGAAGAACTTTCAGTCTCTACAGAAATCTCGATATCGTTCATTTCTCTATAATCATAATTTCCCTTATCCTCATAACAAGACGTGATGATCAAAAGGAACATTACAACAAATAATATCTTCATTTTCATATTTCAATTTCTATTCTAATTAGTTAATAGGTACAGTCATCGGAAACTCCTCACCAGTTGTATCATTTTTATCCATTACATTGTTTACTGCAATGTAATACTTGAATGTCAATGCATATTGCCGTTTTTCGGCAGTACTTAGTTTTCCAAAATCTGAGATATTAGTGCATTTTACAAACTCTTCATATTTCTTTCTAGAATATGTACCTAAATACAACTTCGTGACATCATTGGTCCACCATAAAGGTTTACTAATAATATTATTAAATACAATTTTAATTTGTTCGTATTCCGGTATTGATCCTTCGAAATACTCATTTGGAAGAATTTTCAAACACAACTTCACATTCTCTTTCAAATCTTCCGTTTTTAACAACACAACCTCCAATGTATCATTAGATAATCCAGCTTTAAACATTGGATTATCAGGCAAATGATAATTTTTCTGATCAGCATTCTTTATCTTATCTTCACTCTCATCTTCCGCAACCACACTTACTTCGTAAGGTGTATCTGTTGAAAACGGTTTTCCGACTAGCCCCAGACCAATCTTCACAATAATAGCATCACTAGTAGGATAGTTATTGAAAGATACTTCGAAATCCTCATCACCAAATTCCTTCAATTGGCTAAAATAAAGATATTGTCCACCATGATAGGGTTTTATCTCATCTTCCGAACATCCCCAAAAACAAAGAGATATTAAAGCAAATAGAATATTTTTTTTCATCTTTCTTTTTCGTTGATTATCACACATTAAATATCCTCATTATCCGGTTTATCAAATACAAAAATTGCATTATCTACCGGTTTCTTATCCATACGTTTGTATTGAAAAAACATTTGTCCTTCTCCTACAAATTCCTTACGCATATCCTTCAATAACTCTGTATGAAATCCTTCCAATGACCCAATACTGTTCTCCATATTAGTAGTCAGAATTCCTCTCGCATAACGTACTTCATCCAGCATTTTGCCAGCTTGAGAATATTCACCTTTACGAGCAAAGTACTCACCCATGATATAATACATCTCACTCAAGCGTATACCTGGAACCATATCTGAACCATCCTGTCCCAACTTAATATCATATTTTAAGGAATATGCATTAGAATTATAAGAACCTGTCTGTAGAAGGAAACGACGATCCTGTTCTTTATTATCAGCAAAGATATTATCACTGTCAAGGATAAACAGTGTTTGATTTCCTCTTGTTATATAAGGTATATAATCTTCTTGTAATGTTTTATTAAAAAAACACATAATAATGCTATTATAGTCTTTGAGATTCGTACCTAAACTTGAATATTCCACAAAATTAAAACAGGATTCAGGCTTGCTTCCATATGGATAAGTCGCTTCTACAACCTCTTTTGCTTCTTTATAAGCCTGTTCATATTCTCCTTCCCAATAATATACACGTGCTAATGTCGCTACTATAGCATAATAATTCATACGATATCCTCTATAAGCGAAGAATACATCACTAGAAGCTATATCGTTAGAAAGCATGCTTGATGCCAACATACGATAACTTGTGCTCATCCAAATTTTATGTTCATCAGTTATATCACATTTAGCTAACATCTCTTTCGCAGCTTTTAAATCTCTAATTATTTTAGAAAGAATCTCTCTACTACTCTCATATGGAGGAATAATGGTAGGATATACCTCTACATAGGGAATATAAGACTTTCCATCATCTTTCGATATGGCGGGAGCAAATAAACGAAGTAAATCAAAATGTATAAAAGCTCGTAGTGCCAATGCTTCTCCCCAAATCATATTTTTCTCAAATTCTCCCTCTTTGAAAACAGAAGGACTAGCTTTGCTAACATTGAGAATCAAATTATTACAATTAGCTATATTATTATAACCAATAGACCATATATTGGAAATAAAAGTTTTCACATCCGAATCATCAAATTGAAACTTAGCCGATTTATAATAAGCTGAATTTTTAGGTATAAAATTATTATCTGTTTGATAATATTGAGCAATAGCATCCATAAATCCCCATGACATTGCTCGTCCATACATGGAAGAAGTCCCCAAATTCAAATATATTCCATTCAAAGCATTTCGATATCCATCTCCTACTTCAAAAAGCTTATCCCCATTCACCTGATTACTCGGTGCTACATCCAGCCAATCACTACAACTTGTAGTAAACAGGCTTGTAGCCAACAGTAATATCGTATATAATTTCTTCATATTATTCATCTACTTTAAACTGTTAAAAACTCATTTTCACCGAAGCTGCAAAAGACCGTGAATACGGATAGTCCAATCCACGTTCAGCACGTACAGTAGCAACACGGAATAAATCATTTCCTGAAAGTTCTACACGTAACAGACCGATATGTGCTTTCTTCAACCATTCAGCATTAAAATCATATCCTAAAGTAAGAGAGTTAAATGTCAATACATTATAATCCTGAATAAAACGACTAGTAGGACGAGTTACTGCAACTACCCCATCAGTCTGCAAACGTCCATAAGGAGTACAATCTCCAGGCTTTTGCCAGCGCCCTGTTAATACACGACGGTCTACATTACTACTTTGAATATGTGCATTCTCAACTTTACTTACCAATGTAGAATTATAACGTTGTCCACCAAATTCATACATAAAGGTAGAATAAAGAGAAAATTGCTTCCAACGAAGGTTAAATCCAAAAGTACCCTGGAGTTTTGGCTCTTCGTTTCCAACTACAACTTGGTCAGCCGCATTCCAATCATATGTTATTGTACCGTCAGGACGAAGATAAATTTCCTTACCATCTGCAGGATTGATGCCTAATGATCTAACACCAAAAATAGATGTCAGCGAACCACCTTCTACATACTGCAAGTAAGTCTCACTATATTTTGAATCTCCTTTTCCTGAATCATATTTCGCATACTTTTCTTGTACGCGCTTATTGTATTCTTTCAGACTATCTGAGATCTTAGTTATTTTATTCTCATTATGAGCCATATTCGCAAAAACTGCAACAAACCAATCCTTAGTATTCAATATATTACTTCTCAATTGAATCTCAACACCCTTATTCATCACCTCACCGATATTATCTTTATAAGAAGTAAAACCTGTAGAACTAGGTAATGTAACACTATTAACCAAGTCCACCGTTTTCTTACGATAATATGAAAAATTCATCTGGAGTAGTCCTTTAAACATATCAACATCTAGACCTAAATCCATGTTATGAGTCTTTTCCCAACCCAATCCATTATTTCCCAATGCCATCAATGAAGCTCCTAGACCTGTTTTAAACCAGTTATCTGTTACCACTTTATAAATAGTCTGCGCTTCATAGGGAGAGAAGTCAACCTTACCAGTAATACCGTAAGTTCCACGAATCTTTAGACGGTCCATCCAATCAAACTGTTTCATGAACTTATAATTATGCAAGTTCAAACCAAGACCACCAGAAAAGAAAGGTGCAAAACGTTGATCAGCACCAAACTCTGAGTTTCCGTCGAAGCGTACAGAAACGTCCGCCAAATAAATATTATCAAATGAATAATTGAATGTCCCTAATGCACCAAAAAGACGACTTTTACTATCCGAATTTGAAGGCAATCCAGAGACTTTATTACCATAGCCTGGAGAAGACAATTCGCCAGAAGGAAATCCTTTGTAAGTAATACCAAAGCTATCACCAGTACTTGAAGTAGCATTAATACCTACCAAAAAATTCAGATTGTGCTTCTTTATATTTCTATTATAAGATAAAGTAGCAGTAGCATCCCAACTTAGACTATTGGAAGTAACAATATCCAATTGTCCTGAAACCACATTATTTAAACCTAACAAATCATCATTCTTCTTTGAACGCGGATCAAGAAAAGTACGTGCATCCGAATTTGACTTCGTAACACTAAATTGTCCTTTTAATAACCAGTAACTGTCGATATTCCACAACAATTCTGTATTATTAATCAATTCCCAAGACTTACTACGATCATAATTCTTCAATGTAGCTTCATACAAAGGATTTACTTCTCCTGAACCTCCAGTCCAAGGATAAGTTGTCTCCAAATATCTTCCATTCTCATCCATATATTCATCATATGGCAATTTTGAAGTATAGTCGGAAAAGCTTCCATAAGGAGACTCCTGAGATTTAGTATAAGTATATGAGAAATAGTTTCTTACCTGAAAAGCTCCAAGCCGATAAGATAAAGACAGCCCACCAGCCATACGATCGCGATAAGAACCTTTCATAACGCCTTCTCCACTATTATAAGAAAAGTCTGCTCCCCAGCGCAAATCCTCCGTACCGCCATCTAGATACAAACTATGTTTGTGATTGAATACTGTACGAAGGGGTTTGGATAACCAATAAGTATCAACACCACGAACTACATTGTTCAGTTTTTGGTTATAAAGTGCATCCAAACGACTTTGTTCATTAAAATCCTGTTCTGAATCCGCCTTAAATAAACCAGCTGCAACCTCCGTTTCAAGCTTTTCCCGCGCATTCATCATATTATAATCAGTCAAATCAGGATATTCCAACGTTCCAGTAAAATTATAATCAATATTAACCTTACCAGCTTTCGGAGTAACTGTTGTAATAATAACTACACCATTTGCTGCACGAGAACCATACATAGCAGTAGCGGCAGCATCTTTCAAAATTGTAATACTTGCAATACGGCTAGGGTCCATATCATACAATTTCTGCACACTGATCTCAAAACCATCCATTATAAAAGTCGGAAGGTTAGGATTATTCTTCAATGATGTTTTAGAAAGACTTTGAGCATCCAACTGAGTGGTTCCGATGCCTGAACGTCCACGAATATATAACTCTGGAACATTATTCGGATTCGACCCGGCTAAATTATTCTCTGCAATACGAAAAGAGGGGTCGAACGTTTGCAAAGCTCCCAATACATTCGTTTTGGAAACCGACATCAACTGATCTGCCGTAACCGTCACTGAAGTACCCGTAAAGCTATTCTTGCTAATTTTCGCATATCCGGTTACCACCACCTCTTCCAGTTGCTTGGAATCCGGTTTCAACTTAAAGGTATGAACTTTATCGAGATTCAACTTACCTGTATGTATTTCCAAAGATTGCATACCCACAAAAGAAAGACGAATCGTAGCGTCTCCGTCAGGGAGTCCCAATGAAAAGGCACCGTCTGCATCTGTCATGGTTCCGATGTTTCTCTCTTTTCCGAGTATCAAAACTGTAACTCCCGGCAGTTCACCGCCCATATCATCAACCACTCTACCTTCCAAAACACGTGTTTTCTGATCTTTCTTCTTGATGACTACAATACCATCTTTGGTGGCATAAGTGAAACCTTTAGGTGAAAGAACGCGGTCCAGCAATTCTCTCCAAGGCTCGTTAGTAGCTTTTACAGTCACCGGTTCAACTCCTTTAAACATCTTCGAGTTATAAAGCATGTTGATTCCAGCTTTCTGTTTTACCGTGTTTAAAAATGTCTCCATCGGCACATCCTTCAAATCAAGTGTCACTTTCTTCTCATCAGGTGGAAGTGCCCATGCACTGAGAATCATGCTCAATGCAAACAGACATAACATAAAGACTCTTCTTTTCTCCATAATTTTTAATCAAAACTCAATATTACTCATTCTTATATATCAATATATTTCTGCCGTTTATTCTATAGTAGATATCGCCGGTTAGTTCTAAAGCATCCAGGAAAGTGTTGATCGTGCCATATCGCTGTAAGTCGCCACTATATGTCAAGTCGCATAAAGATGCATCCTCATAATAGACATGGACATCATACCAGCGCTCAAAGGTTTTCATGATATCTCCCAGTCGCTTGTTATTGAAAACATACACACCTCTTGCCCAACCGATATATTCATCTACATCGACTGCCCGCTTTTCAATTCCACGGGAAGAAGCAACAGCCTGTTCACCCGGTGCCAACGTAATGATTTTCTGATCAGGTGTGGAGAAGTTTACTTTTCCATATACAAGAGTGGTATAACATGCGTCCGCATCATTGTATGCATTGACATTAAATGCAGTACCGAGCACCGTTACTTCTCCAAAGCGCGTCCGGACAACGAACGGATGTTCCTCGTCTTTCCTCACATCAAAATAAGCCTCTCCTTCCAACGTTACAATTCTGCGTTTTCCGACAAAACGGGCCGGGTAGATCAATTTAGAACCGGCATTCAAATGAACGGTGGTTCCATCAGCAAGAAGGACAGTATTCTCTCCTCCCCGCGGTATAACCAGTTCATTTGACTTGGCCGGACTTTCATCGACGTTTTTTTCTGCGTGTTGTTGTGTTGTGACGGTCGGTCGATACGATAGCACCCCTTTATTATATTTTACTTGGACGCCATCTACTATTACATTTATATCTTTCTTTTGTACATCAATTGTGCTCCCATCGGGTAAGGTCAGCACTGCCTGTTTGCTACCCGGCTCGATTAGTGCAATACGTGCCTTGTTGTCCTCCATTGCCTGATAATGATTCACGGCATAAAAAGAAATTCCCACAGCCAATACTACCATAGCCGCAGCAACATACCACCACGTCCGGATACGACGTATCTTTCCGTCAGACGGATTTTCTTTTTGTTGAATTTGTTGAAGGAAATGCTCGTAAGCCTTTTCCGATGAATATTCTTTATACTTATTAAAAGAGTCTTTCAGTTCCTCACTATCCTGCAATTTCTCATACATCGTTTTCAGTTCCGGGTGCTCAGATAAACGTTGTTCCAACACCAGCTGCTCTTCGTCGCTTGCATCTCCCAAAAGAGCCTTTTTTATCAAAGAGGCATCCTGATATGCGTTTTCTAACTTTTTCATAATTTTATCTATTTCTAGTGAGATTTTTATCTTTGCTTTACTATAGTTATACATAACGTCTATAAATGGGTGACAAAAAGATGATTATTTTTTAGATGAAGCATTCCTATCGAAGACTTTACAGAGGAAAATCCTATCATTTTATCACTAAACACAGGCAATTCAGAGTGTTTTAACAATAATGTCACTACAGCATAGCAAATAAAAAGCACTAAAGAACGACAATTAGACATCTTAGAAAATATTTGTTTTTTTGGTTGCCGCTATTAAATTCATCCAATATTTAACTTCTTCAGGAGAATCAAAAAACACTTTTCTATTGTCACTTATCACTTTTAAGACTTAGTAGGCTGATATACAACAATTAAAAAGTGACAATAAGAGGTGATAATAGAGTGACAATAAGAAATATTCAGTTTTCTATTGTCACTTTTACCCAAAGATGCTCCTATCAACAAAAGACAATATACTCCCCCAAATAACACATACAACCCCATAAAAGATGCCGGATTTAATAGTCAGCCTTCCGTTCATCAATGTGTTACGAAGCCTCAATTAACATTTTCACATAGTAACAAAACTTCAGTTCACGTACGTGGTCCCATCGGTTCACGCACATAGAGCGACGGGATCACGTACGTAAGCTCAACGAACCACGTACATGAAACAAGAATATGCTATATAGCAAGCACATTAATCAAGCCTTTGCTACATACTAATGTCGCCACCTTGCAGCATTAAACCTGCTGTATTACGGTTCTTATCTTCGAACAATAGAGAGTAAATATGAAAGAATTATCCGGATAGTATCTTAAAAAATCAAAGAAAGCAGGACGGAATAAGTTGAATTGCCCAGCTTTTCACGCAAGAATTTATAGCTGCGGCTCTTTTGGGTTTTAACCGTATTGATACTCACACCTAATTTAGATGCAATCTCATCCCAGGAATGACCTTCAATTCTCAACAAGATGATACGGCGTTGTTCGGCAGGAAGTTCTTCAATATAGAAATAGAGTTGCCGGATGGCCTCCTCTTTTACAGTCAGCGCATAGATCATTTCCTCGTCTTCAAAGTCTTCTTCCGAAGGCATGGAGCTTAGTATAGAATCACGAATCTGATTGTTACGGATATAGAGTAATGCATTGTTATAGCATGCACGATAAAGATAATTAGTCAGTTCTTTGGAATCGGAGAAGATACGCTTACCTTCCCACACTGAAATAAAAACTTCTTGCACCAGATCTTCCACAGCATCGGATACGGATAAGAATTTGCTGACATAAGAGCACAAAGCAGCATAATAGCGATCATAAAAGTCCCTCCAGATCTTCTTGTCTTTCTGGTTGACTCCTAGCACTATAAAATCATCTTTACCATTCATATGTCCACACAACATTATTCATCAACATGAATACGACTCTCCCTAGATTATTGCAAAAAACTGGTTATAGCATATAGAATCCACAAATATATCTGTTTTTTCAGAATCTCAGTTCACACCCACACATAAAAAAACAGAATTAAAGGAGCATAAAATAAAAAAAGAGCGAATAATTCCGCCCCACCCTTAAAGAATCCCCCATAAATGGGATTCTTTTTTCTGCATCTCAATTTACTTGTTACCTAAAAACTACTTTTTTCCTAATACCTAATCAAACAATCTTTTTCCTAAAAACTAATCTTCTAATTAATACCTTAAAAAAATAATCTAATACCTAATTCTATAAACTAAAACTACTCTTTTCCTTTTGTTATTACCTTTTTTCTAATACCTAAAAATATAAGTAGTTTCACAACTACGATGCAAAGGTAGAGGTGTTTTGGAAAACAACAAGAACTTTTATGCTAAAAAACATCTTTTCCCTTGTTTTTTTGACTTATGTCAAGAAGAAGGGGGAAGATCGAATGCAAAAGACATATCTGACCACAAGTTTTACACTATTTTTGCCGGAACAATCATTTCACATTCTATTTCGTCAAATAATCCTGCACGTTTTCATGTGACAAAAAGAAAGTCTGACGCATCAAAGCAAAGCACATACTTAGCATTTTGAAAGAATTCACAGACTCATCGCACCACATACAAGCCAGATTACAATACATTCTGCATATTTCTAATTCAAAATTACGGCGTTTTTTAGAATCATCTCCGCCTCCTCCCCGAAATTTCGGAAGCAAAAACAGGCAGAAGACACATTTCTCGCAACTTTTCCGTAACTTTGCAGCGTTTGATAATAAATAAGGTAGAATGGATTTTAAGTACGACGTTATTGTAATTGGTGGCGGACATGCCGGTTGCGAAGCAGCAGCCGCTGCTGCAAATTTAGGTTCCAAGACTTGCCTCATCACGATGGACATGAACAAGATCGGGCAGATGAGTTGCAACCCCGCAGTAGGAGGAATCGCCAAAGGACAAATAGTACGTGAAATAGATGCACTGGGCGGACAGATGGGATTGGTGACGGACGAAACCGCCATACAGTTCCGAATCCTGAACCGTTCGAAAGGACCGGCCATGTGGAGCCCCCGCGCTCAATGCGACCGTGCCAAGTTTATCTGGTCATGGCGTGAAAGGCTGGAAAACACCCCCAACCTTCATATCTGGCAGGACACTGTGAGCGAACTGCTCGTCGAGAACGGCGAAGTAACCGGCCTCGTTACCCTCTGGGGTGTCACATTCAAAGCGAAATGCATCGTACTGACGGCAGGAACTTTCCTGAACGGACTGATGCACGTAGGTCGTCACCAACTACCGGGCGGCAGAATGGCAGAACCCGCCTCTTACCAACTGACAGAATCCATCGCCCGACATGGCATTGCCTACGGAAGAATGAAAACCGGTACACCGGTACGAATCGACGCCCGCAGCGTCCATTTCGATCTGATGGATACGCAGGACGGAGAATGTGACTTCCATAAGTTCTCATTCATGAATACCAGTACGCGTCATCTGAAGCAACTGCAATGCTGGACCTGCTATACCAACGAAGAGGTACACCGGATTCTGCGCGAAGGACTTCCGGATTCACCCCTGTTCAACGGACAAATTCAAAGCATCGGCCCCCGCTATTGCCCCAGCATCGAAACCAAGATTGTCACCTTCCCCGATAAAGAACAACATCAGCTATTCCTCGAACCCGAAGGAGAAACAACACAGGAATTATACCTGAACGGATTCTCTTCTTCTCTTCCGATGGATATTCAGATAGCCGCATTGAAAAAGATTCCGGCATTCAGGGACATCGTCATCTATCGCCCCGGATATGCAATTGAATATGACTACTTCGACCCTACGCAATTAAAACATTCGCTGGAATCGAAGATTATCAGAAATCTGTTCTTTGCCGGACAAGTGAACGGAACGACCGGTTACGAAGAAGCCGGAGGCCAAGGACTGATTGCCGGAATCAATGCCCACATCAACTGCCACGGCGGAGAAGCCTTCACGCTGGCACGTGATGAAGCATATATCGGTGTATTAATTGACGACCTGGTAACAAAAGGAGTAGACGAACCTTACCGTATGTTCACCTCGCGTGCCGAATACCGCATTCTTCTCCGCATGGATGACGCTGACATGAGACTGACCGAAAGGGCTTACCGCCTCGGACTGGCTAAGGAGGATCGTTACCAGCTGATGAAAAGCAAAAAGGAGGCATTAGATCAGATTGTAGATTTCGCAAAAAACTATTCGATGAAACCGGCATTAATTAATGATGCACTCGAAAAGTTAGGAACGACTCCCCTACGCCAAGGATGCAAATTGATCGAAGTCCTCAACCGTCCGCAAATTACGATTGAGAATATCGCAGAACATGTCCCCGCCTTCCAACGAGAATTAGAAAAAGCAACCGCTGCAGATTCCGACCGCAAAGAAGAGATTCTGGAAGCGGCAGAAATACTGATCAAATATCAAGGCTATATTGACAGAGAACGAATGATAGCAGAAAAGCTGGCACGCCTCGAAAGCATCAAGATCAAAGGCAAATTTGATTATGCTTCCATTCAGTCGCTATCCACGGAAGCTCGTCAAAAGCTAGTGAAAATTGATCCGGAAACCATCGCGCAAGCGAGCCGGATTCCGGGAGTATCGCCTAGCGACATCAACGTGTTACTGGTACTTTGCGGACGATAAGCGGCAACGTTTCACGTGAAACAAAGCATTTAAAGAAACGAGATAAATCAATGATTATGAGCAAAGAAACGCTAATTAAAAGCATCCGGGAAATTCCGGATTTTCCGATTCCCGGAATCCTTTTCTACGATGTCACCACTCTGTTTAAAGACCCTTGGTGCTTGCAAGAATTATCAAACATTATGTTTGAGATGTACAAGGATAAAGGTATCACCAAAGTAGTAGGTATAGAATCAAGGGGATTCATCATGGGCCCTATCCTGGCTACCCGACTGAACGCGGGTTTTATCCCCATCCGTAAACCGGGCAAACTTCCCGCAGAGGTAATCGAGGAAAGTTACGACAAAGAATACGGTAAGGACACGGTGCAGATACACAAGGATGCACTCGATGAAAACGACGTTGTTTTACTACACGATGATCTGCTGGCAACAGGAGGAACGATGAAAGCAGCCTGCGAACTCGTGAAAAAACTGAAGCCTAAAAAGGTATATGTAAACTTCATCATCGAGCTAAAAGACTTAAACGGTAAATCCCTGTTCGGAGATGACGTAGAAGTAGAATCCGTATTGACTTTATAAACAAATTGCTTATATTTGCAGGGCGTAGAAAAACTACGCCCTTTTTATTTCCCGCTATTTCATCTATAACGATTATGAATACAAAACCGGAGACCAAGACGAATGAATATCTGAAAGGTATTGTAAGCAACCTGCCTGAAAAGCCGGGAGTCTATCAGTATCTGAACACCGAAGGCACGATTATATACGTTGGAAAGGCTAAAAACCTGAAGAAAAGGGTTTATTCGTACTTCAGCAAAGAGCATGAACCCGGAAAGACACGGGTATTGGTCAGCAAGATTGCCGATATCCGCTACATCGTAGTCAACACCGAGGAAGATGCGTTATTGCTGGAAAACAACCTGATCAAGAAATACAAACCCCGCTACAACGTACTGCTGAAGGATGACAAGACCTACCCCTCCATTTGTGTGCAGAACGAGTACTTTCCCCGGGTTTTCAGAACCCGGAAGATCATCAGAAACGGTTCTTCTTATTATGGTCCATACAGTCACATTCCCTCCATGTACGCACTGCTCGATCTGATTAAGCATCTATATCCGCTGCGTACCTGCACTCTGAATCTCTCTCCGGAGAATATACGGGCGGGAAAGTTCAAGGTTTGCCTGGAATATCATATCAAGAAGTGCGCAGGTCCATGCGTCGGACTACAGTCCCAAGACGATTATCTTAAAAACATCGATGAAATCAAGGAGATTTTAAAGGGAAATACTCAGGAGATCAGCCGTATGCTGCTGGAGAAGATGCAGGAACTGGCCGGTGAGATGAAATTTGAGGAGGCCCAGAAGATTAAGGAGAAGTATCTGTTGATAGAAAATTATCGGGCTAAGTCCGAGGTGGTAAGTTCGGTGCTACACAATATCGACGTTTTCTCCATCGAAGAGGACGATTCAAATTCGGCGTTCGTCAACTATCTGCATATTACGAATGGTGCCATCAATCAGGCATTCACTTTTGAGTATAAGAAGAAGCTGAATGAATCGAAAGAAGAGTTGCTGACGTTGGGCATTATTGAGATGCGGGAACGTTATAAGAGTCATTCACGAGAGATTATTGTTCCTTTTGAGCTCGATCTGGAGTTGAATAATGTCGTTTTCACCGTTCCTCAACGGGGAGACAAGAAGAAATTGCTCGATCTTTCTATCTTAAACGTGAAGCAATATAAGGCCGACCGATTGAAACAGGCTGAGAAACTGAATCCCGAACAGCGCAGCATGCGTCTACTGAAGGAGATACAGAGTGAACTGCATTTGGACAAGCCGCCTTTGCAGATCGAGTGTTTCGATAACTCGAATATACAGGGATCAGATGCCGTAGCGGCCTGCGTGGTATTCAAAAAGGCGAAGCCATCGAAGAAAGATTACCGCAAATACAATATCAAGACGGTTGTAGGACCCGATGATTATGCTTCGATGAAAGAGGTGGTCAGGCGCCGTTATCAGCGCGCTATCGAAGAGAGTTCTCCTCTTCCCGACCTGATTATTACCGATGGTGGTAAAGGACAAATGGAGGTCGTCAGAGAGGTGATCGAGGATGAATTGCATCTGAATATTCCAATTGCAGGTTTGGCTAAGGATAATAAGCATCGCACGTCAGAACTGCTTTTCGGATTTCCCGCACAGACGATTGGAATTAAGCAGCAAAGTTCTTTATTCCGTCTGCTGACGCAGATTCAAGATGAAGTACACCGCTTTGCGATTACTTTCCATCGTGATAAGCGCAGTAAACGGCAGGTTGCATCGGCTCTGGACACGATAAAAGGCATTGGAGAAAAGACCAAAACAGCCCTATTAAAGGAGTTTAAGAGCGTAAAACGAATCAAAGAGGCATCCCTTGAGGAGATCGCAAAGGTCATAGGAGAGGCGAAGGCTCAGATCGTAAAAGAAGGACTGTAATAAGTATTAGGTATTAACCGTAGCTGTCATTCTGAGTCCTCATCACTGTACAAGAATGAATGCACAATAAGTCACCGTGACAAGCATCAGGAATGACTGGTTGTTGGGGATATAGTTCCAACGTGCAGGACATATAGATCCAATGTACAGGGCATATATAGTGTGTGCATTGGATGTTATACTTCTTCTCCTGTGCGCACAAAGAGGAGATTCTTCCTCCCACAGGTCGTCTGAATGACAGATAGACATGCTTCTGCACAACAAATAGACACGCTGAATGACAACTACGGTTAATACCTAATACTTATCCTATAATATTTCCCTTCAATCCATCGTTTTCTCTTCTTAATTTCGTAAATTTGCCTTTCGTAACATTCAACAAAATAGAGAAAATATCAATGAGAATAGTTGTACAAAGAGTAAGTCACGCATCAGTAACCATCGAAGGACACTGCAAGTCCTCTATTGGGAAAGGAATGCTGATATTGGTCGGAATTGAAGAATCCGACGGGCAGGAAGATATAGACTGGCTCTGCAAAAAGATAGTAAATCTGCGCATTTTTGACGATGAAAACGGAATAATGAATAAATCCATTCTGGAAGATGGAGGCGAAATTCTGGTGATCAGCCAGTTCACATTGCATGCCTCTACCAAGAAAGGTAACCGTCCGTCATACATCAAAGCTGCCAAACCGGAGATCTCTATCCCACTCTACGAACAGTTCTGCAAAGACCTGAGCGGGGCATTGGGCAAAGAAATAGGCACAGGAACGTTCGGAGCCGACATGAAAGTTGAACTTTTAAATGATGGCCCTGTTACTATATGCATGGATACCAAGAATAAAGAGTGAAACCTTACTCAATTATCAAACAAATAATCATAAATCAACAGCAATTATGACTCTGGAAGAAGCTCAAAAAGAGGTAGACAAATGGATAAAGACATACGGCGTCCGCTACTTCAGCGAATTGACCAATATGGCTGTACTGACCGAAGAAGTCGGAGAACTGGCCCGCGTCATGGCCCGCAAATACGGCGACCAGTCCTTCAAAGCAGGCGAAAAAGACAACCTTGACGAAGAAATAGCTGACATCTTATGGGTGCTCCTATGCATCGCCAACCAGACAGGGGTAGACGTCACCAAAGCCTTCCGGGAAAGTCTGGAAAAGAAAACGAAACGAGATAATAAAAGACATATCAATAACCCAAAACTGAACGATCATGGAAGAGAATAGCTCACAATCCAACAAGTATGATGCCGCATTGGCAAAGTATAACACCAATCTGAGCGATGCAGACATACAGGCTCGGGTGGCTGACCTGATTGAAAAGAAAGTGCCGGAGAACAATACGGAAGAAGTCAAAAAACTCCTGTTCAACTGTATCGACCTGACTACACTGAACAGCACGGACAGCGATGAAAGCGTGATGCATTTCACCGAAAAAGTGAATGAGTTCGACAATGAATTTCCCGATATGAAGAACGTTGCCGCTATCTGCGTATATCCCAATTTTGCGGATATTGTAAAAAATACGCTGCAAGTAGACGGCATCAACATCGCTTGCGTTTCGGGCGGATTCCCTTCCTCGCAGACTTTCATTGAGGTGAAAGTAGCGGAAACAGCACTGGCTATCGCCGACGGTGCAGACGAAATAGATATCGTGATCTCGATAGGCAAATTCCTGAGCGGTGACTACGAAACAATGTGCGAAGAAATCCAGGAATTAAAGGAAGTCTGCAAGGAACGCCACCTCAAAGTTATCCTCGAAACAGGAGCTTTGAAAACAGCTTCCAACATCAAGAAAGCCTCTATCCTATCCATGTATTCAGGCGCGGATTTCATCAAGACATCGACCGGAAAGCAGCAGCCTGCCGCCACTCCGGAAGCTGCTTATGTAATGTGCGAAGCAATCAAGGAATACTATCAGAAAACAAATAACAAGATCGGTTTCAAACCGGCAGGAGGAATCAATACAGTCAATGATGCCATTATTTATTACACTATCGTGAAAGAAATATTAGGCGAAGAATGGCTGAACAACCGACTGTTCCGTCTGGGAACCAGCCGCCTGGCAAATCTTCTCCTTTCTGACATCAAGGGCGAAGAGATCAAGTTCTTCTAAGGAATTACATTAGCAATCAAATATGCCTTACCGCGCTTCATTTTCCGTTCATACGGGAAGAAGTGCGGTATTTTTTATCTAATAAAAACTAAAGATACTTATAGGGAAAAATCATTATTTTCATTACCTTTGTCATAAAGGTAGCTATAGTAATATAGCTAACCTACTGTATTAGAGAACGTTTCTTTTATTACCTGATTCCTGGAATTCGGCAAAATTCAAAGTTATGAATGGTAATAAGCAAACGGGTCTCACGCACCTTCATGTATATACTTTTGTTATATATCGAACGGAGCGTGAGACTGTTGCTTATATGTCGTCATAACGGTTTGCCGAAACCCCAGGAAAAGACATATTGCAGCAGTTCTCACGCTTTTTTTTAGTTAACCATAAGTGATAAAGAGTATAAAATGAAGTCACACACAAAGAGTTTACGTTTTAACCATAACCCCTTAAACCTGATACTCGGTGCCAGAAGAAAACAAGGACTGCGCATCGGCTATATGGAAGCTGCATTAAACGGCTTCTATCTCAACTGCATAAAAACCGGAGTACATCCGCAGCAACTAGCCCAACTGCTATCGGAGAAATTCCATTGTATAGACACCATTTCTTCCAGCCAGTTATTTCTGTTTCTCATCAACGAAGGAAACAGGTCTTCATACGCTATCATGCTCCCCTATTTGCTCTCTACAGAGAACTTACAGCAGTTTGAAAACACCATCCGCGAACGCTTCTATGGAATAGACCGCTTCATTCAGCAAGGCAGAAATCTATACAATTTCAAAGAGTATATAGAAGAAAGAGGAGATCCGATTGTATGGATTAATGACTTGGAGAGAGGGGTTATCGGATGGGATATGGCACAAGTAGTCGGGCTGGCACGGGCTGCCAAAGACTGCGGTTACATCTCCAGAGAACAAGCTTGGGAATACATCGAACAAGCAAGCGCAGCGTGTGCCGAAATCCTCCGCACACCGGAAGAAATAGACAAGAGTTTCCTCATCGGAGGAGCGATGAAATCGAATAAAATAGAAGATTGGGAGGAATTAATCCTATGCTACTCTCTTCTCAGAAACAGCAGAGAGTAGTTATTTCTCACGGTCGACCACATAGTCCAGATAAGTCCGGAGGGCCACACAGATATTGGATTCAGGCAGAGAAGCCAGCAAATCAAATGCTTTCTTTTTATATTGTTCTATGATCCGGCAGGCATATTCAATACCGCCATTCTCCTTGGTAAATTGAATCAGACGAACAATTTCATCGGGAGTAGCCGTACCTTCCTTCACCTTCAACGCTGTTTGCTCCGCCCATTCATCTTTCGTAGTATTCAATGCATACAGGACAGGCAGCGTCAGCTTACCTTCAAGCATGTCATTACCGGTCGGCTTACCGATTTTCTTGCTATCAAAGTAGTCGAAAATATCATCTTTAATCTGGAAGCAGATGCCGATATATTCACCCAGCAGACGGGCAAAAGCAACTTCTTCTTCCCCCACCTCTACCGACAGGGCAGCCGCCTCGGCACAAGCAGCGAAAAGTGCCGCCGTTTTTTTACGTATTACATCAAAATAAACTTCCTCCGAGAAGCTATGATTACTTACATTCGAAAGTTGAAGCAACTCTCCTTCAGCAAGCTTCTGCCCCAGCGAGGATACCAGACGGATAATCTTATAATTATTGGTCTGCTCGGCATGCACCAGACTGGTAGCCAAAAGATAATCACCCGCCAGTACAGATACCTTATTATTGAAAACGGCATTCACCGAAAGCTGGCCGCGACGTTCGGTGCTCTCGTCGACTACGTCGTCGTGTACCAGACTGGCCGTATGAAGCAACTCCAAAGAGACTGCCGCATGAAGAGTAGCAGGAGAAACAGCACTATAAAGACGTGCCACCAATAGGACAAGAATAGGACGCATCATCTTACCATTCCTCTTGCGTATATGAGTTATTACGCTATCGAGCAATGCGTTCGAATCAGAAAGAGGGCTATCAAAAAGATCCTTAAAATCCTCCAGCTCCGCTTCAATCGGGGTTTTGATAAGTGAGATACTATCCATTCATAACACTATTTGAGCACAAAAGTAATAATAAAACGCTTAATACGGTATTTTTTTGTACTTTTACCATGAAAAATTAATTAAATCTATGGAGTCAGACAATAAATTATTTCTTTTAGACGCTTATGCACTGATATATCGGGCTTATTACGCCTTTATCAAGAATCCCAGAATCAACTCCAAAGGGTTCAATACTTCAGCCATTCTCGGCTTTGTCAATACCCTCGAAGAGGTGCTGAAAAAAGAGAACCCGTCACATATAGGAGTAGCCTTCGACCCCTCCGGCCCTACTTTCCGCCACGAAGCTTTCGAACAATATAAAGCCCAGCGCGAAGAAACACCGGAAGCCATCCGCCTCTCCGTACCTATTATAAAGGAGATCATACACGCTTACCGCATCCCGATTCTGGAAGTGGCAGGCTACGAGGCCGATGACGTGATCGGGACCCTCGCCACAGAAGCCGGGCGCCAAGGCATCACTACTTATATGATGACCCCTGACAAGGACTACGGTCAGCTGGTGACAGACAATGTATTCATGTACCGCCCCAAACATACGGGAGGCTTTGAAGTGATGGGCATCGAAGAAGTGAAAGCGAAATTCGATATCCAGTCACCCGCACAAGTGATCGATATGCTCGGACTGATGGGCGACTCTTCCGACAATATCCCGGGCTGCCCCGGTGTCGGTGAAAAGACCGCTCAAAAACTAATCGCCGAATTCGGAAGCATCGAGAATCTGCTGGAACATACCGACCAACTGAAAGGAGCGTTGAAAACCAAAGTGGAAACAAACAAGGAACTGATCACTTTTTCCAAATTCCTCGCCACGATCAAGATCGATGTTCCCATCCAACTAGAAATGGACAAGCTCGTCCGCGAACAAGCAGACGAGGATTCACTCCGCCGGATTTTTGAAGAACTGGAATTCCGGACACTTATCGACCGGGTACTGAAAAAGGAAAGTTCAAAAGGTGGAGTAACTATGCCCACCGGAAACAAAACGGTAACCCCTCAAAGTGCCCCCTCTCCTCTTCCTCTTTTTCCCGAAGAAGGAGGAGCCATCCAAGGCGATTTATTTGCGAATTTTACGGGCAACGAGGCAGGCGAAGCGAAAAAATCGAATCTAGAGACGTTAGAAACACTTAACTGCAATTACCAACTCATTGATACAGAGAAGAAAAGAAGCGAAATTATTCAAAAGTTACTTACATCGAAAATTCTCTCGTTAGACACGGAGACCACAGGAACAGAACCAATGGATGCCGAACTGGTCGGAATGAGTTTCTCTATAACCGAAAATCAGGCCTTTTATGTTCCGGTCCCCGACAATCGTGATGAAGCGTTAAAAATAGTCAATGAGTTTCGACCGGTCTTCGAAAATGAGAATTCCCTGAAAGTCGGACAAAATATCAAGTACGACATGATCGTTCTTGAAAATTACGGAGTGCAGGTGAAAGGTGCACTCTTCGATACGATGATCGCCCACTATGTTCTTCAACCGGAACTTCGTCACGGAATGGACTATCTGGCAGAAATCTATCTTCACTATCAGACTATTCACATCGACGAACTGATAGGTCCGAAAGGAAAGAATCAGAAAAACATGCGCGATCTCGACCCGAAGGATGTCTACCGTTACGCATGCGAAGATGCAGACGTAACGCTGAAACTTAAAAATGTGCTGGAGAAGGAACTGAAAGAGAACGATGCCGAACGTTTGTTTTACGATATCGAAATGCCGCTCGTACCGGTATTGGTCAACATAGAACGAAACGGAGTGTTGCTGGATACAGATGCGCTCAAACAATCGTCTGTCCATTTCACCGCCCAGATGCAGCGCATCGAACAAGAGATTTACGAACTGGCGGGCGAAACCTTCAATATCGCTTCGCCCAAACAAGTCGGCGAGGTACTGTTTGACAAACTGAAGATCATAGAAAAAGCAAAGAAGACCAAAACCGGTCAGTACGTCACCTCGGAAGAAGTGCTCGAAAGTCTCCGGCACAAACATCCCGTAGTAGAAAAAATACTGGAACATCGCGGATTGAAAAAACTGCTGGGAACGTATATAGATGCACTTCCCCAACTGATTAACCCACGTACGGGACGGGTACACACATCCTTCAACCAGACTGTAACCTCTACCGGACGCCTCAGTTCGAGCAACCCGAACCTGCAGAATATTCCTATCCGCGACGAGAACGGCAAAGAAATCCGCAAGGCATTCATTCCGGACGAAGGCTGTCTTTTCTTCTCTGCCGACTATTCGCAGATAGAACTCCGTATCATGGCACATCTCAGCGAAGACAAAAATATGATCGATGCCTTCCTCAGCAATCATGATATCCATGCGGCAACAGCTGCCAAAATATATAAGATAGACCTGAAAGACGTCGACTCTGACATGCGCCGCAAGGCGAAAACCGCCAACTTCGGTATCATCTACGGCATCTCCGTATTCGGACTTGCCGAACGTATGAACGTAGACCGGAAAGAAGCCAAGGAACTGATCGACGGTTACTTCGAAACTTATCCAAGCGTCAAGGCTTATATGGATAAAAGCATCCAGGTAGCTCAGGAAAAAGGGTATGTAGAAACGATTTTCCACCGGAAACGCTTCTTGCCCGATATCAACTCACGAAATGCAGTTGTACGCGGCTATGCAGAACGAAATGCCATCAACGCACCAATTCAGGGAAGTGCCGCAGATATCATAAAAGTAGCAATGGCACGTATTTATCAGCGTTTCCAGACAGAAGGCATACAGGCCAAAATGATACTCCAAGTGCATGATGAATTGAACTTCAGTGTACCGGTGAACGAAAAAGAACGGGTAGAAGAGATCGTCATTGAGGAAATGGAAAATGCATACCGCATGCATGTCCCCCTGAAAGCAGATTGCGGATGGGGCAAAAACTGGCTCGAAGCACACTAAAACAATGTTTATCCTACTATAGCAAAGCAGGGCTGAACAGCCAAATAAAGGAAAGAATGAGTTATAACATTATTTAACCCATTATCCAGAAAGCAAGAAAAAGGTTCACTTCCTCAACGAAGTGCTCCGTTCTATATCCGGCAGGTTGACTGCCGGATATTTTTTTGTCACCAATCTTGGCAAAAAGCAAGATAGTTTTCCAGTCGACATCTGACATTTTGATATTATTTCAGCTTTATATTTGCATAAATACCGGATAAATATATAACTTTGCAGCATAATACAAGAGTATTAATAGACAAATGAAAGTATAATTCTAAAATCAAATAGCCATGAAAACAAAAGTATCTTTAAAAATGTATGTTCTATCTGTAGTTCTTCTGATAACCTCTTTTGTTGCTTCTGCACGTAGTTATGATGGTCAGCTGGTTTATAATCCGGTAGAAGAAAATGGAGTAATGGTAGGTCAGACTGTTTACAAGATGAACGGAAACACACTTGCCAACTATATGAAATACAACTATAAGTACGACGACAATAAGCGCATGATTGAAAGCGAGACCTTGAAATGGAACAGTACTAAAGAAGAATGGGAAAAAGATCTCCGTATCCAATATGCTTATAAGGGAAAAACTGTAACGACCAATTACTATAAATGGAACACCAAGAAACGTGCTTACGTATTAGTTCCGGAGATGACAGTAACCATGGACAATACTAATTTGTAACAGCATTTTTTTAACAATATACTCTCTCATTCTAATATTCTAACAAAAAGAAAGCGCCGTTCCTGATGAAGAAACGGCGTTTTCGCGTATATTCGCAAAAGTGTAGATTTATAGCACAAAGAACCGATCCTGCAGACCTTTCAGAAAACTTCGGGAGATTATCAGATCGCTTTTATCATGAAAAGGCGGATAGAGCTGGCAACATTTCCCATCAATCATTGCAAGATAATTAACATTGACAATAGCTGACTGGCTAATCTGAATAAAAGCTTGTGAGTAACCAATGATATCTTCGGCTTTTGTATTTCGCTTCAAGTTCAACCGGGTCTGATTGAACAGAGCTACCTGCCACTGGCGCTTGTCTTTCAGATATTCGAAATACCCGATCTCTTCCAGCCGCAAAAGCTTGAAACCGGTCACCGTACTGATCATAAACATTCCCTGTTGCGGCATCAGGGCACTGACAGAAGAAGCAAAAGAGGACGAAGGAGCCACCGGTATCGAAGCGACATCTTTCCGGTAGCGTTCTATAACGATCTTCAGATCTTCCGTCTCAAAAGGTTTCAACAAGAAATCAAAAGCGGACTCACGCAGAGCCTGAAGCAGATATTTATCATATGAAGTATAAAAAACAACTTTCATATCCCACAGCACTTCATCGCGTATCTCACTCAACAGGTTAAGCCCCAGCACATCCGGAAGCTCCACATCCAAGAACAACAGGTCCGGACGCAGTTCCATTATCATCTTTTTCCCTTTTGCTCCATTGCTTGCTGTTCCTTTTATTTCAAACTCCTGATAAGCGCCCAGCTCCCTGCGCAAAGCATCAATCGCAGTACGCTCATCATCCACAATAACAACTTTATATTTATCTTCTACATTCATCATAATTCATAAGAAAAATGAAACGGTATATACACAGACACTTGTGTACCGGTCTGACCATCGTTTCGGTTGGTTATGTCAAAACGCATTTTCTCGTTTTTATTCTTTGTATTAAGCAGCTGGACCGTTTGATAGAGCACTTTCAGTCCGGTTCCCGTCCCTTTAGTCGAAGAAACAACTTGCGGAAGATACCCTCGTCCATTGTCACAAACCAAGATACGGATTCCTTTTCCTTCACGGGAAACACGGACAGACAACTCCTTTTCTCCATCTTTTCCAGCCAGTCCGTGCTTAATCGCATTCTCTACCGGAATCTGAACAATCATGGAAGGAATCATGATACGTTTTGCATCCAGTCCCTCCTCTACTATCACCGACGCTGTAAAGCCTTCGCCGATACGACCGCTTTCGAGGCTGATATACGACTGCACGAAATCCAGTTCGTCCTGCAAAGATACGCTTAACTTTTCAGTCAGTTCAAGGCTCCGACGGAGATATTTGACCAGTTCCATCAAATTATTCTTCACTTCCTCCGACCCATTGAACTGATTAATCTCCCGTCCCAGCACATTGAAAGTGAAATGAGGAGAAATCCGGCTCCGCAAGTTCTCCATACGGACACGATTGATCTGCTGAAAGAAACGTTCGCGGAGAAACTCTCTCTTTTTCCTCATATACCAGATGATCACTACCGTTCCGGCTGCGAGCAACAGGCAGACAAGCACCCAGATATACATGCTCAGCCTCAAAACCCGTACCTCACCAGCCTGCCGTTGAATCTGCATTTCTTTGCGCAATACGATCGTATCCTGACGGTAACGCATATCCAGTTCGGCCACACGAGTACGAATCCGCTCGCTACGGATAGAGTCATTCAGTTGGTAATCACGCTTCAGATATTTATATGCATTGCGGTAGTCGCCGGCCTTTTCATAATAATGCTGCAGATATTGGTTGCGTATAGTGAGCATATTGGCATCCACATGGCCGGTAGAAGCAGTCCGTGCAATCATCTCCCTGGCACGTGCGATATTTCCTTTTTTCAAGGAAAGCTCAATCATCAGTGTCTCAATATAGTGCATGGCGGAGTTATTCTTTATCTCCGAAAAATAACGATAACCTTCATTCAGATTGTTTTCAGCAGAATCCAAACGGTTAGTCAGCAGATAAAGATCGCCCAGATTGACTTTCGAGAGATTACTTTCAAATACCATTTGCGGATAATTCGCTATCATATCAGCCGCCTGCCGCATATAAACCAGTGCTTCCTGATAATCTTTCTTGTAATAGTAATGATTTCCCCGATTATTGAGATACACCCACTTCTCGCTGACAGTCATTTCATCAAAAAACTGCCCTGCCAGCTCGTAATAATGATTTGACAAATCAAAGTCGCGCAAATCCATGTAAGTCTGTCCTAATCCGCAATAAACCGGAAACTTGGCATGTTCCGACAGGTGCAGGGAGTCGCAGATAAACAATGCCTTCCGATAATAAGAAGCGGTATGTGCCAGTTCCCCACGATGCAGATGAGCATCAGCCAGATTCATACAAATATCCGATAGAAGATGCGCCTTGTCTCCTTTCAGACGATAAGCGTAGGATTTCTCATAATAGGCAACTGCCGAATCGGGCTGATTGAGTTGCATCCAGACATTTCCCTCGATGTTATATACATCCGAAAGCACATCATTCCAGCGCGGGCAGGCAGTTGCACGCTTGTCATACTCTTTCACAGGGCGGTTATAATAGAGGATAGAATCAAAATCGGACGATACGAAAAAAGTCTTTCCATACAATGCCATCAGGCGGTAATATGTCATCGAATCCTGCGTCTGGTGGAGTGCATTACGCAATAAAGAACGCGAATAAGGCAAGTTAGAGAACAGAGAATCCTGTGCACGGACTTCCAAAGAGTCAATAAATGATTGCTCACACAAAGAGTGACTGCGATGCTTATCCACACAACTGCAGCTCAACCATATCACCAACCCTATCAACCCAAATAGCTTCATAGCAGATTTCGCTTTATTTCGTCCCCTCGTCCGTGTCTAATTTTGAATGCCACAAAAATACATTAATTATATTGAATCTCAACGAAATTTATTATTTTTTTAATACCTTTGCGCCCATATAAACATGAGTAACTGACCTAATGAGTCCATTGAACTTTACCCACATTCTGACACAGGCAGTCGATGAGCTATCGGAAAGCGAATCTTACAAAGGGCTGTTTCATCAACATAAAGATGGCGAACCATTGCCCTCTGCTAAAGTTTTGTATGAAATTATCGAGCTTTCACGTGCCATTCTCTTCCCCGGATACTACGGAAATTCCACCATCAACAGCCGGACAATCAATTATCACATCGGTGTAAATATCGAAAAGTTATTTGACTTGCTCACAGAGCAAATCCTTGCCGGATTATGTTTCGGAACGACAGAAGGAAAATGCAACGTCTGCTCGGAGTCGAGAAGAGAAGAAGCTGCCCGACTAGCCGCGAAGTTTATCAGTAAACTACCCGCTATGAGAAGAATACTGGCAACGGATGTAGAAGCCGCCTACAACGGCGACCCTGCTGCCAAGAGCTACGGTGAAGTTATTTTCTGTTATCCCGCTATCAAAGCGATCAGCAATTATCGTATTGCACACGAACTGCTGGAACTGGGTGTTCCCCTGATTCCGCGCATGATTACGGAAATGGCACATAGCGAAACGGGAATCGACATCCATCCGGGAGCGAAAATAGGCAGTCACTTTACCATAGACCACGGAACGGGTGTCGTGATCGGTGCAACAAGCATCATCGGAAATAATGTCAAATTATATCAGGGTGTCACCTTGGGAGCGAAAAGCTTCCCGCTGGATGCCGACGGAAAACCGATCAAGGGCATTCCCCGCCACCCGATTCTGGAGGACAATGTCATTGTCTACTCCAATGCTACTATCTTGGGAAGAATTACTATCGGAAGAGACGCCACCGTAGGAGGTAATATCTGGGTAACAGAGAACATCCCCGCCGGAGCGAAAATAGTACAAACAAAAGCAAAGAAATAAAATCAATTAACTATATATGAGCGAACAATTCGAGATGATAGCCAAGACCTTCCAGGGACTGGAAGAGATCCTTGCTGAAGAACTTACAACACTGGGAGCCAACGATATCCAGATAGGACGCCGCATGGTTTCATTTACAGGAGACAAGCGTATGATGTACAAAGCAAATTTCTGCCTCCGTACTGCTATCCGCATTCTAAAACCGATCAAAAATTTTACGGCAAAGGATGCTGATGAAGTTTACAACCAGATACAGGCTATTCCATGGGAAGAGTATCTTGATGTAAACAAGACGTTTGCGATAGATGCAGTTGTATTCAGCGAGGAATTCCGTCATTCCAAGTTTGTATCGTATAAGGTGAAGGATGCTATTGTGGATTATTTCCGCGAAAAGACAGGCAAACGTCCGTCGGTACGCATCAATAATCCGGATGTACTGCTCAATATTCACATTGCACATACCACTTGTACGTTGTCGCTGGACTCTTCCGGAGAATCGCTTCATCGTCGCGGATACCGTCAGGAACAGGTAGAAGCTCCGCTGAACGAAGTATTGGCTGCCGGTATGGTTCTGATGACAGGATGGCGCGGCGAATGTGACCTGATTGACCCGATGTGCGGTTCGGGAACGATTCCTGTGGAAGCAGCACTGATAGCAAGAAACATCGCTCCGGGAGTATTCCGCAAAGGATTCGCATTTGAGAAATGGGTGGATTTCGATTCGGAGATGTTCGACGAGATTTACAATGATGATAGCCAGGAGCGCGAGTTTACGCATAAGATTTACGGATATGACAACAGTCCGAAAGCGAACGAAATAGCAACACATAATATAAAAGCGGCAGGCGTATCCAAGGATGTGACACTGAAACTGCAACCGTTCCAGCAGTTTGAACAACCGCAGGAAAAGTCCATTATCGTCATGAATCCCCCTTATGGTGAACGTATCTCCACCAATGACTTGCTTGGATTGTACCAGATGATTGGTGAGCGTCTGAAACATGCATTTGTAGGAAACGAAGCCTGGGTACTCTCTTACCGCGAAGAATGTTTCGATCAGATTGGCCTGAAAGCAAGTCAGAAAGTACCGTTATTCAATGGTGCACTGGAATGCGAGTTCCGCAAATATGAGATTTTCGACGGAAAATATAAAGAGTTCAAGAGTCAGGAGGGAGAAGGAGAAGAGAAAAAAGAGACAGAAGGAAGCTATGATGCTTCGAAACCCCGGGAAAGAAAAGAATTCAAGCCACGTGGGGAAGGAGAATTCAGACCCAGACGGGAAGGTGAGTTCAAACCGCGTCGCGAAGGGGAATTCAAGCCACGCAGAGAAGGTGAATATAAACCACGCCGCGAAGGAGAGTACAAACCACGTCGGGAGGGTGACTTCAAACCCAGACGAGAAGAAGGAAGCTTTACACGGGATGACAGGGACAGAAAGCCGAGAGGCGAGTTCCGGGGAGAAAGAGATTCGAGAGCTCCGAGAGAGTTCAGAGGAAATCGGGAGCCCAGAATTCCGAAGAAGGAAGAAGAGTAATTTCATTCCTTCATTGACTATCAATATAAGGTTGCAAAATGCGACCTTATCAATATTTGGAAAAGGTCTATCATCCGACAAGGAAAGGTATGCCATTCAAATAAAGACAACCTCCTTGGACAGGGTAAAAATAGAAGGATTTAAAAACAAATAAAGTAAAAAGCAATGAGTAAAATTGGAAAAAGAGCCATCTTGATATTGCTGGCACTACCAATCGTAATCAATGTTATGGCACAGGAAACCAAAAAGCTGACACTGGAAGATTTGATTCCGGGTGGCGAAACCTACCGCTATGCAGAAAACCTGTACGGCCTGCAATGGTGGGGAGATGTGTGTATCAAACCAAGTACCGACACCATCTACACCGTCCAGCCCCAAACGGGGAAAGAGGCGGTACTCACTACCCTTGAACAAATCAACAAAGTACTTGCAGGCCATAAAGCAGGGAAACTGTCGACCCCGTATTCTATCCTTTACCCATGGGCAGACAAGCCGCAAATGCTACTGAAAGTATCCGGCAAGTTCATCGTATACGATTTCAAGAACAACCGGATTGTCAGCACACTGAAACTGAAGGAGAAAGCAGCTAACGAGGACTATTGCGCAGCCAACGGAAACGTAGCCTACACAGTAAACAATAACCTGTATGTGAACGAACAGGCCATCACTAACGAGCCCGAAGGCATTGTCTGCGGTCAGTCCGTACACCGCAATGAATTCGGCATCAACAAAGGCACTTTCTGGAGCCCGAAAGGAAACTTGCTCGCTTTCTACCGCATGGACGAAAGCATGGTCACGCAATATCCGCTTGTAGACATCACCGCACGCGTAGGGGAAGTGAACAACGTCCGTTATCCAATGGCGGGAATGACCAGCCACCAAGTAAAAGTAGGCATCTACAACCCTGCTACCGAAAAGACGATCTATCTGGATGCAGGCGATCCGACCGACCGTTATTTCACCAATATCAGCTGGTCGCCGGACGAAAAAAGCCTCTACCTTATCGAGCTGAACCGCGACCAGAACCACGCCGTACTTTGCCAATATGATGCAACGACAGGCAAACTGACGGGCAAACTGCTGGAAGAAACGCACCCTAAATATGTAGAGCCTCAACACCCCATCGTATTCTTACCGTGGGATAACAATAAATTCATCTACCAAAGCCAGCGCGACGGATACAATCACCTATACCTATGCGACATCACCACCAGCCTCAAAGGCGACTGGAAAAGCGAAGCCGCAGGCGGCAAGCATATCGAATACATCCCGGTGAAACAACTGACCGAAGGTAAATGGCTGGTAGGCGACATTCTGGGCTTCAACGCGAAGCGGAAGGAAGTCATCTTCCAGGCAGTAGACGGCAAAGGCTGCAATAACTTTGCGGTGAATGTAAACACAGGAAAACGAAGTCTCCCGTTCAGTTTCCGTTCTACCACCGAAGGAGAACACAACGGAACGCTCAGCGCATCGGGAACCTACCTCATCGACCGTTATTCGACTCCTACCCTTCCGCGCTGCATTGACATCGTGGATACCAAAAGCCTGAAAACAGTCAATCTGCTGACCGCCCTAAACCCGTATGAGGGGTATCAGATGCCCACCATCGAAACCGGTACCATTAAAGCTGCAGACGGAACCACCGACCTATATTACCGCCTCACCAAACCCGCAGACTTCGACCCGAACAAGAAGTATCCGGTCATCGTCTACGTATACGGCGGACCACACGCGCAACTCGTCACCAGCGGCTGGCTGAACGGTTCCCGCGGATGGGACATCTACATGGCCAACAAAGGCTATATCATGTTCACCCTCGATAACCGGGGCAGTGCCAACCGGGGACTGGAATTTGAAAACGCCACCTTCCGCCGGCTCGGCATTGAAGAAGGCAAAGACCAGGTGAAGGGCATTGAATTTCTGAAATCTCTCCCCTACATAGACGGAAACCGCATCGGCGTGCACGGATGGAGCTTCGGAGGTCACATGACCACTGCCCTGCTGCTCCGCTACCCGGAAATATTCAAGGTAGGCGTAGCCGGCGGACCTGTCATCGACTGGGGATACTACGAAGTGATGTACGGCGAACGCTACATGGATACTCCGGAAAGCAACCCGGAAGGCTACAAAGAATGTGACCTGAAGAACCTTGCCGGACAGTTAAAAGGTCATCTGCTCATTATCCATGACGACCACGACGACACCTGCGTACCGCAACACACACTTTCGTTTATGAAAGCCTGTGTAGACGCCCGCACTTATCCCGACCTGTTTATTTACCCGTGCCACAAGCACAACGTATCAGGCCGCGACCGCGTACATCTGCATGAGAAAATCACCCGGTACTTTGAGCAGAACCTATAAAGACCGACAGCCCACAGTACCATACCGAAAAGCTCATAACTGAAAACTCATAACCCAATACTCATTATGAAAATATTATTACTAGGCTCGGGTGGCCGCGAACATGCACTGGCATGGAAAATTGCCCAAAGTCCGAAAGTTGAAAAGCTGTACATCGCTCCGGGAAACGCCGGAACAACCGCCGTAGGCGAGAATGTCAACATCAAAGCTACCGACTTTGAAGCGATCAGCGCTTTCGCTCTGAAAGAAAACATCGAAATGGTGGTAGTAGGTCCCGAAGATCCATTGGTAAAAGGCATCTACGACTATTTCCAGAATCGTCCCGAACTGAAACATATCGCCGTTATCGGTCCGTCCGCCAACGGAGCACAGCTGGAGGGCAGCAAGGAGTTTGCCAAAGGCTTCATGATGCGTCACCGAATCCCGACAGCCCGATATAAAAGTATCACAGCCGAAAACCTTGAAGAAGGGCTGGCTTTCCTCGAAACGCTGGAAGCCCCTTACGTACTGAAGGCAGACGGACTCTGTGCCGGAAAAGGCGTTCTGATTCTCCCTACGCTGGACGAAGCCAAGAAAGAACTGAAGGAAATGCTTGGCGGCATGTTCGGCTCCGCATCGGCAACAGTCGTTATTGAAGAGTTTCTGAGCGGCATCGAATGTTCCGTATTCGTGCTTACCGACGGCGAACACTACAAAGTACTCCCCGTAGCGAAAGACTACAAACGCATCGGCGAAGGAGACAAAGGTCTCAACACAGGCGGTATGGGCAGCGTGACTCCGGTTCCGTTTGCCGACGAAGAATATATGGAGAAAGTACGCACCCGCATCATCGAACCGACCATCAACGGGCTGAAAGAAGAAAACATCGTCTACAAAGGCTTCATCTTCCTCGGACTGATCCGAGTGAAAGGCGAACCGATGGTAATCGAATATAACGTCCGCATGGGCGATCCGGAGACAGAAAGCGTCATGCTCCGCATTCAGAGCGACTTTGTAGAATTGCTGGAAGGCACAGCCGCAGGCAACCTCGACGAAAAGACGCTGGTGATAGACCCGCGTTCGGCAGGCTGTGTTATCCTCGTGAGCGGCGGTTACCCCGAAGCATACGAAAAAGGCTTCCCTATCAGCGGTCTGGAACAGGCTGCCGCTACCGAAAGCATCATTTTCCATGCCGGAACAGCCATGAAGGACGGACAAATCGTAACGAACGGAGGACGCGTGATCGCTGTATGCTCTTACGGGGCCACGAAGGAAGAAGCACTGGCACAGAGCTATAAAGTGGCAGACATGATCAACTTTGACAAGAAGTATTTCCGTCACGATATCGGATTCGACTTATAATGAGAAACAAGAGACTACAAGGTCAGGTCACAGCAGGGCGGTGGACACTCCCTGCTGCCATTTTCATCTGCACCCTTTGTTGGGTGCTGACCTCTGTCCTATTGCCGGGACTCACCATGCCGGCGGGCGAAGAAGGCGGTTCCGTCCTCTGGCAGTCCGCCCGCACGCTGTTGCTTCCCACATGGGCAGAACACCTTGTCAGTTTTCTTATCTACGCAGCTGCCGGCTATTTCCTGATTGAGCTGAACAACCGGTTCGGCATCATTCGTATGCGGGCTTCCGTACAGACGGCCATTTATTTTCTGCTGGTCACGGTCTGCCCGGAAATGCACCTGCTGTATGCAGGAGACGTGGCTGCCATTGCCTTTTTATTCTCCATCTATTTTCTGTTCAAGAGTTATCAACAGTCGCAGGCGGCAGGATATTTGTTCTATTCCTTCCTCTTTATCGGTGCAGGAAGCATTTTCTTTCCCCAGCTCACCTTCTTTTCGGTGCTCTGGCTGTTTGAGGCATACCGTTTCCAGTCGCTTACGTTCCGCAGTTTCTGCGGCGCATTAATAGGATGGACGATGCCCTATTGGATGCTGTTCGGACATGCTTTCTTCTACGATCAGATGGAGCTGTTCTATCACCCATTCAGGGAACTGGCTACTTTTGGAGATTTACTCAACCTGCAGGTACTCCAGCCTTGGGAACTGGCAACACTCGGTTACCTGTTTGTGTTATTCATCGTCAGCGCCGCCCATTGCGTCGTTGCCGGATTCGAAGACAAGATACGTACACGTGCCTATTTACAATTTCTCATAGACCTGACGCTCTTCCTCTTCATACTGATTGCGCTGCAGCCGTCGCAATGCAGCAACCTTCTGCCGTTGCTTATGATAAGCAGCAGTATACTGATTGGACACCTTTTCGTGCTGACCAACAGCAAAACATCGAATGTATTTTTCATTGTTTCTCTGGTCTGCCTCATCCTCTTATTCGGTTTTAACGTATGGACGCTTTTATAGACTCAACAATACAACTCCTCATCGAATGGGGACTTCCGGGATTGTTTATCTCGGCCCTACTTGCAGGGAGTATCATACCGTTCAGTTCCGAACTGGTGCTGGTAGCACTGGTGAAACTCGGTCTGAACCCTACCGCCTGTATATTGGCTGCCGCGCTCGGCAACACCGCAGGCGGAATGACCTGTTACTATATGGGACGTCTAGGCAAAATAAGCTGGATTGAGAAATACTTCAAAGTAAAGAAAGAGAAAGTAGACAAAATGATGAAGTTTCTGCAAGGAAAGGGAGCATTGATGGCATTTTTCGCCTTCCTGCCAGCTGTCGGAGAAGTAATCTCCATCGCACTGGGATTCATGCGAAGCAATGTATGGCTTACCACCGCTTCCATGTTTGCCGGGAAACTGATACGCTACATCTTACTTTTATACGTGCTGGAAAGCGCATGGAATGTTGTTGCAGGATGAAAAGAGTAATTGAAAAGACTGACGACGGGAGTGCTACCCTATTTGTTCCGGAATTGAATGAACATTATCATTCGACCAAAGGAGCACGTACGGAGTCGCAGCATATTTTCATCAATATGGGACTGAAAGCCTCCGATTCCCCCTCCCCACATATCTTGGAGATCGGTTTCGGAACAGGACTGAATGCCTGGCTTACCCTTGAAGAAGCAGAAAGAAGCGGACGCAACGTACACTATACAGGCCTCGAACTCTACCCGTTGGAATGGCAGATGGTGGAGCAACTGGGATATATAGGGAAAGAGAATGATGAGCATTCAGCGATCAATAGCGGACAACAAGCAGCCATCGATCTATTCAGAGGCATTCATACATCACCGTGGGAAGAAGAAATATCCTTTACCCCACACTTCACTCTCTGTAAAATACAAGCCGACGTTAATAAATGGATAATGAATAATGAACAATGGGCAATAAACCGTACCATTACACAGCACAGCCATTCTCCATTGTCCATTATCCATTCTCCATTATCATTTGACGTTATCTATTTCGATGCCTTCGCTCCAGAAAAGCAACCGGAAATGTGGTCGCAGGAACTATTTAACCGTTTATATGTTTTATTAAATGAAGGAGGCATCCTCACCACTTATTGCGCCAAAGGAGTCATCCGGCGCATGTTGCAGGCAGCAGGCTTTACCGTAGAGCGCCTTCCCGGTCCTCCGGGAGGAAAGCGGGAAATACTACGTGCCCTGAAGCCGAAAGAAAAGCAAGAAGCTGAAATATAGAAATACAGAGATACAAGGAAAAAGTAGCAACCCCCGATATTAATACAATAGTCATGAAACAACAACTAAAAGATCTGAAAACACTCCTTCTTCTTGGCTCCTGCCTCCTGTTGGCAGCCTGCACGGGCCGAACGTCCAAAGCAAGCGGCAACGAAGAAGCAAAACCGGTCATTACCGTCACCATTGAACCGCAACGCTACTTCACGGAAGCGATTGCCGGTGACAAGTTTACGGTAGTGAGCATGGTCCCGAAAGGTTCCAGTCCGGAGACATACGACCCGATTCCTCAACAACTGGTATCCCTGGGAGACAGCAAAGCATACCTCCGCATCGGCTACATCGGCTTTGAGCAGACCTGGATGGACCGGCTGATGAATAACACTCCGCACATCCAAGTATTCGACACCTCAAAAGGTGTAGACCTAATTCTGAACAACAACGAACAGGAACACACAGCCGGACATCATGACCACGACGGGCACAATCATGCCGTAGAACCACATATATGGAACTCTACCACCAACGCCCTGATACTTGCCGGAAACACCTTTAAGGCACTTTGCATGCTCGACAAGCCCAACGAGGCCTATTATCTGGCACGCTACGACTCCCTCTGCCGTCGTATCCAACATACCGACAGCCTCATCCGCCGGCAACTTTCCGCCCCGAAATCGGCCAAATCCTTTATGATTTACCATCCGGCTCTCTCCTACTTCGCCCGCGACTACGGACTGCATCAGATTTCAATCGAGGAAGGCGGTAAAGAACCTTCACCTGCCCATCTGAAAGAACTGATAGACTTGTGCAAATCGGAAAAAGTAGGTGTCATCTTCGTACAACCGGAGTTCGACAAGCGCAACGCAGAGACCATCGCGCAGCAAACCGGCACAAAGGTAGTCCCCATCAACCCGTTAAGTTATGACTGGGAGACAGAAATGCTGAACGTAGCCAAAGCACTCACCCCTATGGACCCCGAATAAAAACGGGACTCTATAGAATGAACGACCGAATCATACATAAACGAAGTAACTCTCCAAATATGAAACCGATTATCGAAATAAAGAACCTTGCTGCCGGATACGACGGTCGTACTGTACTCCACGACGTAGACCTGAACGTTTACGAACGGGACTTTCTGGGCATCATCGGTCCGAACGGAGGCGGCAAGACGACACTGATCAAGTGCATCCTCGGTCTGCTGAAACCGACTGCCGGAGAAATCATCTTCCACACTCCTACAGAACCATCCGGCACGCCCCAAACCGTCACTTCCGGTGCTCAGACTTCCCTCGGCTATCTGCCACAGTACAGCACCATCGACCGGAAGTTTCCGATTTCGGTGGAGGAAGTGATTCTCTCCGGACTAAGTATCCAGAAATCACTGACTTCCCGCTTCACTCCCGAACAGAAGGAGAAAGGCAAACAAATCATCGTCCGCATGGGACTCGAAGGACTCGAGCACCGTTCCATCGGCCAGCTTAGCGGCGGACAACTACAGCGTGCACTGCTCGGACGCGCCATTATCTCCGATCCTTCGGTACTGATTCTCGACGAACCCAGCACGTACATCGACAAACGTTTTGAAGCCCGCCTCTACGAACTGTTGGCTGAAATAAACAAGGAATGCGCCATCATCCTCGTCAGCCATGACATCGGCACCGTACTGCAACAAGTAAAGTCCATCGCCTGCGTCAACGAAACACTGGACTACCACCCCGATACGGGCGTCTCTACAGAATGGCTGGAAAAGAACTTCAACTGCCCCATCGAACTGTTAGGACACGGCACGTTGCCACACCGCGTTCTCGGTGAACATCACCATCATCACTAAACATTCACTGTAAAATGTACGTCCAGGAACTACTGTACTATATTGAAAAGGGAACATATACAAACATTTCGTCCCACTTCCTTCCAAAACAGAAAAGAAATGGGACGAAACAATATCATATAAAATAATGACTTCTTACAATCTCTGAATTTCTTCAGGTACTCAATCCATTCTTCCAGTGAAGTAACGGCTACTTTATTGAATTCATTCACACGAATCAGGAAATACTCCGGAAAA
>JBKVKY010000007.1:0-335454 GCA_046986985.1 Bacteroides xylanisolvens
ACTATTTTATATTAAAAAAAGAAGGGGATGTGCCTTAGTTTTGACACAGCCCCATAACAAAAAGTTATATAAACTAGCGCAGTGTAACTTTAGTGATTACTGCCATAATTAATTTGTGGGATAAACAACCCGAACACTATAGCCAGCGTGCAAACTTCCTGATATACCAGCTTTTTACCAGTTGTGTCAAGATACAATAGGAAAGCAAAATGCCTGGCAGCCAAAGGAAATAGCCCAAAGGGAGAGCCGTCAGTCCGATAGACCTCCCGAAAGAAGTGAAAGGTATTATAATTCCTATCGCCATAACTAATAGTGTTAATCCCATAACGGGCCAGGTTGCCCGGCTTTGTATAAACGGGATCTTTCTTGTTCGTATCATATGGACAATCAATGTCTGTGATAATAAACCTTCTACAAACCATCCAGTCTGAAATAGCGTTTGATGTTCGGGAGTGTTACAGCTGAACACATACCACATAACCAAATAAGTAATTATATCGAAAATGGAACTGATAGGCCCTATATAAATCATAAAACGGCTCAGGTCGGACGCATCCCATTTACGCGGTTTCTTCAGAAACTCCGGGTCCATCCGGTCGAATGGAATGGTTGTCTGCGATATGTCATAAAGTAGATTCTGAATCAATAAGTGTATAGGCATCATAGGCAGGAATGGCAGAAACGCACTGGCGAACATCACACTGAACATATTACCAAAATTGGAACTGGCAGTCATTTTTATGTATTTATTGATATTGCCAAACGTCTTCCTCCCTTCTAGTACGCCATCTTCCAATACCATCAGGTCTTTTTCCAGCAGGATGATATCCGCACTTTCTTTGGCTATATCTACTGCCGAATCGACCGATATGCCAATATCCGATTGGCGTAGAGCACCTGCATCGTTGATTCCATCTCCCAGAAAGCCTACCGTGTTACCTTGCTCCTGCAACAGAGAGATAATATATGTCTTCTGAAATGGAGTGAGTTTGGAAAATAAAGTGGTGTTCTTTACTGCTTCTTTCAATGCAGTATCATCCATTTCCTCCACTTCTAACCCGCTAAGGGAGTGACTAGTGTCAATCCCTACTTGACGGGCAATGGCCTTCACCACGATATCATTGTCCCCCGACAAAATCTTAACTACCACTCCATGTGCATATAATTGCTCGATAGCTTCAGCGACAGAAGGTTTCGGGGGATCAAGAAAAGCGAGATAGCCGATCAACACCATTTCTTTTTCATCCTCGATAGCAAAATTGCAATCCTTTTCGATGAAACTTTTCTGGGAAACCGCCAATACTCTCATTCCTTGCCGGTTCATTTCTTCACTTATCTTTTGCGCTTTAGTTTTCAAGGCATCAGTCAGAGGATGTATCTGCCCGTTGAACTCAGCATACGAACAGACATCGAGAATTTCTTCTACCGCTCCTTTAGTAATGATCTGCCGTTTCCCTTGCCTGTCTTCTATTACAACAGACATTCTTCTGCGTGTAAAGTCGAAAGGTATTTCATCCACTTTGGTATAGTCGTCCTTCAAATGTTCCAGATTCAGTTCTCTCACATGGGAAAGGATTGCTTTATCCATCAGGTTTCTCAGACCAGTCTGAAAATAGCTGTTAAAGTACGCATGACGAAGAATACGTTTACTGTTATCATCGCTCCCATCTGCGTTGATATACTTCTCCAACACAATTTTGTCACAGGTCAGCGTACCGGTCTTATCGGTGCAGAGTATATCCATCGCTCCAAAATTCTGGATAGCATTGAGGTTCTTTACAATTGTTTTCTTCTTTGACATAGTAATCGCTCCCTTAGAAAGGTTGGCAGTTACTATCATAGGCAACATTTCGGGAGTAAGACCGACCGCAACAGATATAGCAAAAATGAAAGCTTCGAACCAGTCTCCTTTCGTAAAACCATTTACAAAAAACACAAATGGGACCATAACCAACATAAAACGAATCAATAGAAAGCTAACCTTACTAATGCCTTTATCAAAAGCTGTAGTAGCACGATGCCCGACCAGACTTTTAGCAATCGTACCCAAATAGGTTTTGTTTCCCGTTTCAAAAACAATTCCTTTTGCTGCCCCACTAATCACATTAGACCCCATATAACAGATATTATCCAACTCAATGACACTTCCTTTCCTGAATTGCTGTCCCTGTACTTCCGGAAACTTTTCTATCGGTTCGGACTCTCCTGTCAGTGAAGCCTGACTAATAAACAAGTCTTTTGAATCAATAATCCGTATATCGGCGGGGATCATATCACCGGCTGCCAGATACACAATATCTCCCGGAACAAGTTCTGTAATATCAATTTCTTCTTCCCGTTCTCCCGCGCGTTTCGCAAGACAAGTGTTTTTTACCATCTTCATTAAAGAATCCGTAGCTTCATTTGCTTTCCATTCCTGCCAGAAACGCAGGACAGCACTAAATAAAACCATTGATGATATAATGATTACTCCTGTCCATTCTTGTTCTCCCGGTTCAGCCATCAGTACATCCAATAACAGGGATATGATGGCAAGTCCGGTCAGAACGCCTATAAAGGGATTGATGAACGTTCTGATAAACAGGATAAACGGATTCTTTTTCTGTTCATGAATAACTTCGTTTCTTCCATAAATGGACTGTCGCTCCTGAACTTCTCCCTGTGTTAGTCCAAGCTTTGTGGTCTGCAAGTAGGAATAGATTGACTTACTGGGTTGTGTGGCAACCAAAAATACTTTCTCTGAATTGAATGTGTACTGTGATGAGCGCAGTCTTTTCTTCCATACCATATTCTCTTTTTTTTAAGTTACTAACTGCATTTATTAATTCAACGCAAAAGTAAGGAGGACTTCACAAGGAAGCTGTTAGAGAATGATTAGAGTGGTATTAGAAAACAATTAGAATTTCTTAAATATGCGGGAGTTTTACTACAAAGGTAGTGCCTTCATCCTTATGAGAGGATACGGTCAATTCTCCTTTGTGAAGGTGAATGATTTTCTGCGTCAAAGCCATACCTATTCCATTTCCGGGAGCTATATTCTTGTTTTCTCCACGATAAAATAGTTTGAACAGGTTTTCTTTATCTACATCGGACATTCCTACACCATTATCGGATAAGCGGATGATCGCCCATTGCTCCCAATAAGCTATCAGGACTGATGAAGTCCGATTGGAAGAATACTTGCAGTTGTTCTCAACCAGATTTACAAAAGCAGTAGTCAACAGATAACTGTTTCCGATTACAGTCAGCACATTATCTTCTTCAGCTTCCTGCTCAAATACTAGTTCAATATGATAATCCGGATGAGCTTTTAATACTAGCTCTCTGGCATCCAGCAATAATTCGTCCAGACGGACCTCCTCCATTGTTATCTGTTCCGACTGATAATCGGCTTTTGCAAGATTCAGCAATCCGTCTATCAGGTTTATAATTCGTCGTGAATCTTGTAATGCATTGCCAATGGCTGCCTGATATTGTTCGGAGGTTCGCTCTTTCAACAAGGCTAAATCCAGTTCGGCTGTGAGAGCAGCCATAGGAGTACGTAATTCGTGGGATACATTGCTGACAAACATCTTTTGTGAGTTGAAAGACTTCTCCAAACGTTCCAGCAAATCATTGAATGTAATGCTTAACTCTCCCAGCTCATCCTGTTCATTTTTTACAGGTAACCTTTTGTTAATATGGGATGCGGTAATCTTCTCCGCTTCTTTTACTATATTTCGTATTGGCTTCAAAGTACTTCGGGAAAGAATATAACCGACAATTGCCAACACTGTCAATCCGCCGATAAATAATAGAATGAGCATATTTCTCAGTGCATCCCGGTTGGCGTATCCATAGCCATCATAAGCTGCGGCAGTGACAATGTAATCTTTTCCTTCAAACGGATACACAAGTCCTATTGCCTGATATTCGTCAACATAAAAACTGATGTTTTTTCGTTTCAGAATACGTTCCACCATTTCCGGTGTTTCCTTGATTATATCGTTTTGAAGAGCATCGTGATATAGTATTTTAAAATCTGTTGTATAGACAGCTACCTCTACCTCATTTATAAACTTCTGATTGTTCAGGTAAATAGACTGCATAGTCTTTGCATCTACTTGATTGTTAAGGAATAAATGAGCTTTGGTTATAGCTTCACTTTGTAAGTTACGAAAGAAAGCATTACTGCGTGAATGCTCACTTACGTAATAGACAGCTATAACAAATACGAAGAATACCGCGGCTGTCAGTCCTGCATATTGTAGAGTCAGTGTTGTCTTGATTTTCATAATTTGTCAGTCAGTATGAAGCCCATTCCGGCTTTGGTATGAATAAGTTTTGGTTCGAAATCCCGATCTATTTTTTTACGGAGATAGTTGATATATACATCTATGAAGTTTGTTCCCGTATCAAAATGGGTATTCCATACTTTCTCTGCTATTTCAACGCGGCTCAATACCCTTTCAGCATTTTCGACCATATATAGCAGCAAGTTATATTCTTTGGGAGAAAGTTTAATGAATATGCCATTCCGTTCTACGTCTTTCCGCTGAAGGTCAATACGCAGATCCGCATAAACAAGTTCCTGTGGTAACTCCGGTACATTTCCTGTAACACGTTTCAATAAAACTTTAATTCTGGCATTCAGCTCTCTGAAATCAAACGGTTTTACCATATAGTCATCTGCACCGGCATCGAAACCGTCCAGTTTATCGTTCGTTGACCCTAATGCCGTCAACATTAATATAGGAATATTGGGATTGGACTTACGAATTTCTTTTGCCAGTTCAAATCCATCCATCTTAGGCAAAACAATATCAGATATAACCAGATTGAATGTATGTGCCTGAAAAAGCCGTAATCCCATTAATCCGTCATAAGCTACCATCGTCTGATAACCATTTTCTTCCAGTCCGTTCATCAGTAAACTTGCAACTCTGGGTTCATCTTCTATAATTAGTATTGTATACATAGGAAAGGATTCGTTAATCAGAATATATATAACGAAACAAAAATAGTGATTATTCCTCACTTATTACATATATTTGTGTAATTATCATCGGTTGAATTTATGTCAGGTATAAAAGATTTAGATATATTATTATCCAATATAGAACCTGTATTGGATGAACGTAATTTTGTTTTTTGTTCTTTTCCAACAATTGATTGGAAGATAATGTATGAACTAAACCCTATCGGGATTTTCCACGAGAAAGAAGGGGTAACTTTCATTCTTGAACAGCAAGATGCCGTAAATAAGAAGATTCATTACCAGTCTGTTTATAGGCTTATCACACTTAATGTACATTCCAGTCTGGATGCAGTTGGTCTGACAGCCGCCTTTTCAGCTAAACTAGCTGAGAAAAACATTAGTACAAATGTTGTGACAGCGTATTATCATGACCATATTTTTGTGCCTGAAGAGAAAGCAGAATAAGCTTTAAATGCTATTCTTGAACTACAAAAAAGGTACTCAACGTGATGTGAGTACCTTTTATTTCATTTATTCCATAAACCGGAAAATGATTCGACCGGTCTGCGGACCATTTACCCATTTGGGTTGTGAAGAAGGACCGCACAGATCTGTGGAATTTACTTTATTACGTACAGGAGGAATCACATCCAAGACAGAGATTCCACTTTCAGGAAGCGTATAAAGTAATCGGTCACGACCGTCACGCGGCTGATATACTCCGATATAGGAATCCGGAGTCTCATTGGTCAGACTGATAGTACCTTCTTTTGTACGGATATTCATCCAGGAGACGCTGCCGAAATATCCTTTGAATTCAGGATAGGTAAATGTTTCACCCGGAATAGGATCGTTGTAGTCATTTTCCCATACGTCGTATTGCGTACCATGAATACGGTTTTGCCATACACGGTATGGTCCTGCTCCCAGCCATCGTTTGCTGATGACCTGATCCTCGGGATAGTCGAAGCAGATTCCTATTAAATCTACCACACCGGAGAAATTGTACGTATAATCCAATGCCGCCTCTCCATTGGGATTGATTGTCCATTGTGCTTTATCAAGATTCCCCAATTTATAATTTGCAGTAACAATCAGGTTTCCTCCGTCTTCTTTTACCTCTAGTTTGGTAAATACTGCGGCATCAGGGAATTCACTATAAGTACGGTCTTTTTCTTTTGCCTTTTCGTCATCGTGATTGTAAAATTGATCCAAAGAACGGTCCGCACGACGGGCACCAATGAAACGAGGTCCATTGGCAAAGCTGGTCTTATGATTGTTCACTGATACACCTTTTAGTTGGCCATCTCTCTTTGAGAAAATGAAAGTATGATTCTTCGCTTTCACAGTCAGCTCATTTTCCGTTTCTGAATATGTTGCTTTACCAGATAGAGGAGAAAACATTTCGTTCGTCTGATTCAATTTATCTACAGGGAAAGTCCAGCGCCATAGCTCATGACCGTATTTGCCAATCGCTGTAAGGAAAAGGGCATCAGCATTCGGAAGAATGGTTGTTTTAATATCCAGTATCCCTGTTGAATGAGCTGCCACATCACTTCCTTGTACCTCTCCTTCTTTCAAAACTTGAGTGGTTGTATTAGAAGTATCTGTTGCAGTAGGAAACTTCACCTGTTTCCAGAGGAAGCGACAAGTATTCAGGTTCAGGTAATCATAGCGGTTTTCTACAGAGAATTTACCGTCAAACTGCTTGTCAATAGAAGTATTCATAATTTGTACCGGACTCCATAACTGCTTGATTGTATAGAAACTACCCTCTTTTTCATGATGTGGCCCTACAATGCCATCAGCACCGAAGTTCCCTTGATTATCAATGAAACCATCCATATCGACACGTTTCACTCCCTCATCTGCCAGTACCCAAAGGAATCCACCGATGCAGCGGGGATGTTTGCGCATCATTTCCCAATAGTCGTACAATCCGGCGCCGTGACCACCATCGTACAAACCATGGAGGAATTCTGTCGGCATGAAGATTTCCGGCAAACGCATGTAATTCTGACTTTCACCGTAAGAACGATAGTGCATGGTTTCAAAACCGGAAAAATTACCTTGCGGGTGAATCACCGGACGTTTTTGCGGGTCGTATTTATGAAATTCCCCATCGAGTTCGGTATTCCATCCTTTTTCATTACCGTTGCTCCACCAAATAATAGACGGATGGTTAACATCCCGCTCTATCATTCCTTCAATCAGTCGTACTCCGGTCGGGGTATCATATTTGCCATGCCAGCCACCTAATTCATCCATCACATAAAGTCCCAGAGAATCACATGCTTCCAGAAACTCCGGATCGGCAGGATAATGACTCAGGCGAACAGAATTCATATTCATGTCTTTCATCAAAAGAACATCTTCGATATTCTTTGCTTTACTTAGCGTACGGCCACTTTCCGGACGGAAACTATGACGATTGACACCCCGTACATTGATGCGTACTCCATTTATATATAGTCCGTCACTTTCGCGTACTTCAATAGTGCGAAAACCAAATTTTTCAGTTTCATTGTGCAACACTTTTCCATTCTTATCAAGCAGGGAGAACTGAGCTTTATAAAGATTGGGAGTTTCCGCTGTCCACAAAGCCGGATTTGGAACATTTAATTGTAACGATGTCCAATCCCCTCCTGCCTTCACCGGTACAGTCGTTTCTACCAGTTTCTTATCTTTATTATCCAGAATCTGGGCACGGATACTCATTCTATCATTGGATATATTTGTGTAACAATTGGCACGGAAGGTTCCATCCATTTGCGCATCAATTGCGATATGTCGCAAATTAATGGCAGGTTTCACTTCCAGGAATACCGGGCGGAAGATACCACCAAAATTCCAGTAATCGGCACGACGTTCGGCAAGATTCACACTGGCATTTTCGCTTTCTTTAGACACTGTTACTTCCAAGAGGTTCTTTTTTCCGTATTTAAGGAAATCAGTGACATTGTATGAAAAACGATAGAAAGCTCCCTGATGTTTCGAACCAACCTTCCGTCCGTTTACTTTGACTTCGGTATCTGTCATTGAAGCCTCGAATACAAGATTCACCTGTTGCCCGCGAAACTTCTCGGGAACTTCGAACTCATATTTATACATTCCTTTCTCATCAGCAACGCCTTCGGGAAATGCTTTGCCATAAAAGGTGATTCCATACTGATAGGTACCAAAGCCTTGCAACTCCCAACAAGATGGTACACCGATCTTTGTCCATTTGCCTGAATTACGTCCGTCAGTACAGAAGAAGTCCCATTCTACCATATCATCACATCCGTGACCGGAAAGGTATTGTCGTTCCGTTTGCGGAAGATTTTGAGCAGCCAGCGTAGTTGCCAATGCTAAAGTCGATAATAAAGTGGTTACTTTTCTCATTATTACTTTTATTATTGTGTTAGTTACTATTTATTTGTATCAAATCTTATTTTACAGTTTGCTTATGCGTACATGCAGTGTATGTTCTTTTTTCTCAATAGCATACTTTTTCAGCACGCCTGGTCCACAACTGCTATTCCCTAATCCAAGTACAGCAGCATCCATACTGAGAATGACCTCGGGACGTGGCTTTAAATCGCAGTCGTGTGTTTCTTTATATAAATCCTGTGCGGTATAATGCAAAGCGGATGCAGAGAATACATTTTCTACAGCGTCTACACGAATACCTTTATTATGTTTATCTGTCAACGTAAGAAACTGCACTTCTTCCTTATTTCCACTATCCTGTGGGCGAGGATAATGTACATACTGTTCTGCTACTGTTCTCTTCCAAAGCCCTATTGCAGCAGATGTCTTTCGATCGGGATAATTATCTTGCGGTCCTCTTCCATACCATGTAAACGTATTACAAGCCGGAGACAGGCAAAATGCAAGTCCTAGACGAGGCAATTCCGGGAGCACTCCTTGTGGTAAGAAAGTAGTTTTCAGATCAATGGTTCCATCAGAGGAAATTGTATAAACTGATGTCGTTGTTACTCTCCCCTCCTTATATAAATTAGTTGTCCGTATCCTGACTATAATTGCTCCATCTGCACGTTCTTCATGATTGAAAGACTCCAGGTTAATCCGGGGATTATCCATTGTATGCAATTTCCAGTCTTTTGCCAACCAGTTTCCAAAACTCTTATCATTATCTGTCGGAGCACGAAAGACTTGTGTGACTGGCTGAACCGGAAAATCATCTGAATGAGCCAACATCTCTTTTTCATTATATATAAGAGAGGTCATACTTCCGGTTACTCCCTTTTCCCACTGAACAGAAAAACTTCGTCCGTTAATCAATAGAGTTTTATCATCCTCATTTATTTGCAGTGTTCCTTTATTGACTACATCAGCAGATAACAAATCCCCTTTCTGCAAGCAAAACTGTTCCCAAGTTACCTCGTGTCCTGCTTTCGCCCAAAGAGCATCAGATTTCAAAACGATGCTTACTTTTAGTTGACAATCGGAACGTGTCTTCATTAAGTTCCTAGGGAAAACGGGTAAAGCGACCGCTTCGCTCTTTCCGGGAGCTATTTCCGGTAATGCGATTTCTCCCTGTTCCTTCTGTTTGCCATCTATCGACAGTGTCCACAAGCAACGATATTGAGACAAATCTATATGATGATTCCTGTTTGTAATGATCAATTGCCCATTGTTGACTGCCAACTGAACCGGAGCATATACCTTCTTTACTTCCCAATATTTCGGAGTCGTTTCACGGTCACTCATCAATAAGCCATTAAAACAGAAAGCTTTCAGATTCGGTTTATCACCGAAGTCTCCACCATACGCCACCATGATACGTCCATCTGACAATTCCTTATAAATACCTTGATCTACCCAATCCCAGATGAAACCGCCCAACATGCGTGGATTACTATATATTTCATCCCAATATTCTTTGAAGTTTCCCAATGCATTACCCATCGAATGTGCATATTCGCTTGTCATTACCGGACGGTCATCATTAGTACGTTCCGCTATTTCCAACAGCCGTTCCCAGCGTGCATTTTCCGCACGCTCCTTGTCTTCTCCTTCTGCAATGCCGGGATTCAAATATTCTTGTTTCACACGAGTATAAAAACGGCTGATTACATCGACCGTCTTCGGGTCAGGCTCACCATCCACTTCTTGTGCGCCCTCATAATGTACAGGGCGTGTAGGGTCAAAATCGTGTAGCCATGCAGAAATGGCCGCAAAGTTGGGGCCGTAACCGCTTTCATTTCCCATACTCCACATCACGATACTCGGATAATTCTTATCACGTTCTGCCATGCGGACTGCACGATCCATAAATGCAGCATGCCAATCGGGTGTACTAGCCAGTGTTCCGCGTAGACCGTGCTCTTCAATATCCGCTTCATCCATCACATACAGCCCTAAACTGTCACAAAGTTCATACCAACGGCTCACATTGGGATAATGGCTGGTTCGGACAGCGTTGATGTTCGCCTGTTTCATTAAAAGTATATCCTGAAGCATTCTTTCTTCACTCATAACACGTGCTGTCCTCGGATCGTGTTCATGACGGTTTACACCTCTAAAGCGGACCGGATTACCATTAATCAGTAGCTGTCCTTTTTTAATTTCCACAGAACGGAAACCTACTGACTGTTCTGTCTGCTCTATCACTTTTCCTTCCGGATTTAACAAAGCCAAGTGTAACTTGTAGAGATAAGGGGTTTCTGCCGTCCATCTCTCCGGGGATTTTATAACAGTTGACAAACGTCCCATCTTACGTGGCCCACGCTGCGGATACCATTCATTCATCCGGCTGGCTTTATGTTCTAAATCCAATATGTCTTCAACCTCTCCCTGTAACGTTACAATTACTTTTCCGGTCGCGTCTTTCAACATACCTTGTATTGTATATCCTTTTCCGGTCATACCTCCGTATATATTAAATTGAGGATCAATCTGCAAAATAAAGTCTTTATACTCACCGGCAGATGCAGGAAGAGTACGTATAGCATAATCACGGATGCGAATATCAGGTGTATGTATCAGATGAATGCTACGATGAATACCACCAAAACGCCAGAAGTCCTGATCTTCAAGGTATGATCCGTCACTATATCGGTAAACTTCCAGCGCAATCTGATTCTCACCAGTCTTCAAATAACTGGTAATATTAAATTCACTAGGCTCCATACTTCCCTGACTATATCCCACCCGTTCGCCATTTATCCATACATAAAAAGCACTCATCACTCCTTCAAAGCGCAGAAAAGTCTGTCCGTCTGCTTCCCATCCGACAGGCAAAACGAATGTACGCCGATACTGTCCGACCGGATTTCGTTCTTTATAAGTGGTATAGTCAGCCTTTGGCTCTCCCATCACTCGCGGAGGATCTATTTTGAATGGGTAACCTGCAGATACGTAAATAGGTGTACCATATCCATTCACTTCCCAATTAGCAGGGACAGGAAAATCTTTCCAGCTTTTATCATTGAAGTTTGCCTGATAGAAATCTATGATTCTTTCATCAGGCACAGGAGTCCAACGGAACTTCCAGATTCCATCCAGAGACATAGAACAATCTCCTTTCTGCGTGGAAAAAGGAATAAAAGCAGCTCGTGCCGGTTCACGATTGATCTGGAGAACATGATGATTCTCCCAGTCATGCGTTGTTTGTGCCTGCATCGGGCAAGCAATCAATGCGCCAAGCAGTAAAGTATATATTCTCATTCGTTCTTTTTTCTTCATATCAAGTAGACGGACGAAAGGGCATTTTGTACCCCTTTCTTTTACAGAAATATTAAAGAATAATAAAAGAAGAAACACTCTATGATGAAAAGCTCTACCTTGTGACTTATAACTAATTCTAATATTTTTATTATGAAAAAACTACTATTCAGCAGCCTCCTTTTATTAAGTAGTCTCGCTTCGCAAGCACAAAATGAGTATACAATTGAAGGCGATGTAAAAGGAGTGAAAGATGGAACTCTGGTTTCTTTGTTTTTAACGGATGGACGTGTAGGAAGTGTCGTTGCTTCGGACACAATACGGAATGGAACGTTCTTTTTCAAGCGAAATGCAGGAGAAAGTGGTATGGATCAATTGTCACTTATGTGTAACCGTGAAGCGGATTTTCCTCCGATGTCTCTGGAGATTTATGCAACTCCCAACGCCAAAATAAAAGTAACAGGTACAAACACTTTGATTTACACATGGAAAGTAGAGAGTCCGGTGAAAGAACAGCAAGAGTATAATCGATTTATCGAAAACTCACGTGACTTATGGGACGAATTCCAACGCCTGGCTATCAATATGCGTTCTGCTCCGGAAGCCGAACGAAAAGCAATACGGGCAAAATCGGACAGCATATCGGCTATTATTGATAAACGGGAAGTGAAGCTGATGCAGGAACTCCCTATTTCCAATATTTGGATGGATAAGTTATTTGGTTTAAGCATGTCTGTAAAGTACAATCCTAAGTTTACTGATAAAGAAGAAATACTGGCTTTGTATAACAGATTGAACGAAGAACAGAAAGCTTCCATAACAGGACAAGAAATAACAGTCAATCTTTTCCCTCCAAAGACAGTAAAAGAAGGAGATGAAATGGCAGATTCCGATCTTTTCGATCTGGACGGAAATGTTCACCATTTAGCTGACTTTAAGGGGAAATTCATACTTCTTGATTTTTGGAGTAGCGGTTGCGGACCTTGTATCATGGCTCTGCCCGAAATGAGAGAGATTCATGAACAATATAAAGACCGACTCACTATTGTCAGTTTGAGCTCGGATACCAAGAGCCGATGGAAGGCTGCTTCTGCACAACATGAGATGACTTGGCAAAACCTAAGCGACCTGAAACAGAATGCCGGGCTGTCTGCGGTATATGATGTCAATGGTATTCCCAATTATGTTCTCATTTCTCCGGAAGGAAAAATCATGAAAATGTGGTCGGGATATGGTAAGGGTAGCCTAAAACTTAAAATGCGCAGATATCTGGATGTACCCAAACGCGAGATGAGTATAACTCAAGGGACCAATGACAAGATTGTTAATCATCCGGTTACAGAATCAACCAATACTGATATTCTTGAAGTGAAACAAGTAGAACTAACTGATACGGCCACAATCATCCACTTCTATGCGTACTATATACCTAAATACTGGATACAAGTAAGCACAAATGCCCAGTTGACAGATGAAAAAGGGGGATCATACACTCTAAAGAAGGCCGATGGGCTTACTCCCGGTGAACATTTCTTTTTGCCCGAAAGCGGAGAAGCCGAGTTCTCACTCACATTCGAGCCACTGCCTTTCGATACAAAACGATTCAACTTCACGGAAGGTACGTCTGAAAAAGACTGGCAAATAAATGGCATAAAACTCACTAAATAATAAATAGAAAGAGGAAGACGGATGGTTTTCCTCTTTTTTATTCCTTCACAGTAAACTTACTTATAAAGCCAAAATCATTTCAAAACAGAATTGCCTTTTTATAAGTTCTCATTCTGCCATTCTTTTGTATGATTCAATATATGAATAATCGTCTAATTAATATTGGAGCATTGAATATTAAAATATGAATATCATATTAACATTAAATATGTTGCAATTCTAAATAGCTCCGTAAGTAGTCCCAAAAAGTCCTGTAAATATGGCATTATATTCTAAGAAATAGCTTTCTTTGTTATGAACATATACGTCATCCTATATATTTGCATTAAAAACCAAAAGAAATGGAAGAGAACAAACAAACGCTCTATTATGATGAATTACTAAGTATTTTACCCGATGGAGTTATCATATTTGATGTTGGTGGAGAAGTCATTCAACTTAATCAGCAGGCTCTAACAGAGCTTCATGTTCACCCATCAGTCAATGAGATACTTCCTCTTCCTGCCAATCATTTATTTAAACTGCTAAACAAGAAGGAAGATATACTCTCGACTATTCTGCAAAAGATTTGTCAAGGAGAAAAAACTTATTCATTGCCTGAACATACTTTTATGCAAGAACAGGTTGATTATACCCAATTTCCTATCAGAGGGGAATTTGCAACAATTAGGGAGGAAGGTAAATTAAAAAAGATCTTATTCTTTTTCCGCAATATTACAGTAGAACTAACACAAGAGTATATCTTGAATACCGCTTTACAAAGAACTAGAATATATCCCTGGTATTACGATATAAGCCGAAGTGAATTTACCCTTGACGATCGTTATTTTGAGCATTTAGGTATTCCGGCAGGAGAAAACAATACTTTGACAATGGAGGAATATGTGAATATGATTCATCCGGACGACCGACAAACCATGACCGATGCCTTTGTTGTGCAACTTAGCGGCAATACAACTTTTGATAAAACCGTACCATTCCGTTTGCGCCGCGGAGACGGCACTTGGGAATGGTTTGAGGGTCAATCCACTTATATTGCAAACATCTCCGGACATCCCTATCGATTAGTGGGAATCTGTCTGAGTATCCAAGAATATAAAGACATAGAAAACACTTTGATAGAGGCCCGTAAGAAAGCAGAAGAAAGTGACCGCCTTAAAATGGCTTTTTTAGCAAATATGAGCCATGAGATTCGTACACCATTGAATGCAATAGTAGGCTTCTCTGATGTAATCGGTTCCAGTTATGATGGATTAAGTGAGGAAGAACGTGCCGATTTTGTGAGGTTAATCAGCGTCAACAGCGAACACTTACTAAGGCTGATTGATGACATACTTGATTTATCCAAGATTGAATCAGATACTATTAAATTTACTTTCACAGATTGTTCTCTAAAGTCTCTAATGATAGATATAGAGAAAGAACAGGCTGTGAAATCTACATCTGAAATCGATATTAGAGCAATATTGCCCGATGAAGATGTCTATATCAACACAGATGCTACACGTCTGAAACAAGTAGTATGTAATTTCATTAATAATGCCCGCAAGTTTACAGAAAAAGGATATATTCATTTCGGTTATACTGTTGATTCTATCCATGCAGACTCAGTTCATGTATTTGTGGAAGATACTGGTTCGGGGATTCCGCAGGAATGCCAAAAAGAAATATTCGACCGTTTCTATAAGGTAGATACATTTAAGCAGGGAACCGGTTTGGGGCTTTCTATCTGCAAAACGATTGCCGAACATCTGCAAGGAGAAATTTCCGTTGAATCAGAAGTTGGGAAAGGCAGCTGTTTTAGTGTTACCCTGCCATTCAAAAGGCAAGCAGAAGATTAGTGGCCTCTATATTTTTGTGGAGTGACACCGGTATGCTGCTTAAAAAACTTATTGAAGAAAGAGATGTTATTGAATCCCAGGGACAAAGCTATGTTTTTCACAGGCTCATTGCTTGACTTTAAACGGGACTTGGCATCCATCAGGATAACAGAAGCAATTATTTCTAACGGAGTATTCCCCGCTGCCTTCTTGATTGTTGAACAAAAATGAGGCAGAGTAAGTCCTAAGTGACTGGCATAAAAAGAGGTACCATGATGAACAGTATAATACCTCATAACCAGTTGTATGAATTCCTGATATATCTCATATTTTCTTGATTGAGATGATATATACCATTTATTCTGCAATTTGTAAATTTCGGTCGCTCCTTCTACAAACATGGTGAGAACAGCTTTTACAATCTCTTTGTTAGCCAATGTTCTGGCCGAAGTGTATGCAAGAATCGATGATTCATAAAACAGTTTATAGCTATTGGCTTGCAGCGGAGATAATTTGATAACCGGATTTTGCATGATTATCGGAAGCAGATGTTGGGTGGACTTCATCAAATTAATATTTTCTATAAACTGAAAAGAGAAGCCTGCGTAATAAATATGAATATCAGACGAAAACTCATGAATTTCCATAAAATAATTAGGTGGTAAGGTAATTAAATCGTTTTCGACAATATTATAGTGATTCCCATTAATCGTTGCTTGTATTGTCCCTTTCGTACAAAGAATAAAGAAACCGGCCTCTATTTTACAATGAACATTTTTATACCCTAGCAAGTTTTCCCCGAATCCTTCTCCCACTTTATAATCAACCGTTAAATTGTACCTTGGTATATCGCTTTCCATTGTCTATCTTGTTTTTAATTTCAAATATAGAGATTATTTAAAATCCACATTCAGGATAATTAAAATTCGAGCATCGAATCTTAAAAAAATAACATTTATATTCTATTTATAAGAAAAGGACAAAATAAGAAACGGGATACAGAAAGCTATATAAAACGTCTTTGCATCCCGTTACTTTTAGTGTTGTAATTTGGTGGAATTACTGAATATCCAACGCATCAAATGCCAAACCATCCATATTCTCTGCTGAAAGCAGTACCTTATAATGTCCGGCATTAATAAATGTACCGGTGGTGGTACTCATCATCTTCCATTTGTCCGGTGTTTTGGGGAAGGTAAGTACATCCTCTTTCAATACCACTCCTTTTGAATCAATGAACTTCATTAATACAGGCATCGGTTTTTCGGTAGTATTCATATATTTAAAACGAAGTGCATAGACTTGTGCCAATCCTGTAGAAACATTCCATTCAATACTGTTACCTTTTCCTTTACCAAAGAAAACACCCATCTGTTTGCGGTGTTCTTTCTTCTGGAATTTTCCTTTCAGTACAGCAGCTTCCGCTTCGTAAGCTATGCTGACACGAGCATTTTTGTCTTCGGGAAGCAATTCTTTCGGAGTTTTCTCCATCACTTCTTTACTTGCCTTCTCCCAATTCCAGTCTGATGCGGGAAATAGAGTCGGTTTCGAATCCGAATTGGCAGAAGCAATAGCAATACCCGAAATCAAAGCCTGCCCCGCTTTCACTTCCGGAAAATGTATTTTCAATAATCCGCCTTTTACAATAGCGTATACTACTTTTTTACAAGCTCCATCGTGACCACTTTCAGCCCAAATGTCAAGATCATCCAATACCACAGAGTCATTCACTGCAACATCAAAAATGCGCAATCCTTCACAATCGGCAGAAGCACTGCCTCCTGTTCCATGCCAAGGTTCTGTGAAGTAAAATTCGATTCGATACATTCCATCAGCTACCGGGAAATTGTATTCCAGTTGATGGCGGCCAAAACGGAAATACTGAAACAATTTCCAGTCACGACTTCCCCGAATCGGATCATTCGTAGTGCGCTGACTTGCAAGGTATGGATTCAACTCGTTGAAGCTTGCTGCCCATGAACGGGAGTAATTGGTATTATCCTGCATCCATAACTGACCAAAACTATCTGTAAAATCATCTCCCCCACAGTTGATGCGATACAGGTAATTATATCCGTCCTCACCTTTCAATAGAGGTTTTGTGTCCTGATACAATATCCCGAAATGAGGAGCTTGTTCCAGACCGTTGAGTACAAGAATGTCTTCGGCAACAGCTTTTCCTTTATAATATCCTACAGCACGAAGTACATTATAACGAATATCCCGATTCTCCCACATAAAGTGAGTACCTGTGCCATTATTCTTTTTACGTCCCAGATAAGTCACTTTTTCATTGGACATATCATTATAAAGCAATACAGAATCACAATTGCTGTATGCTTCGATCGTAGCCCGACGGCGTCCTTTCTCAAAACGGTCCGCCCAAGTATGTGATACCAGATATACCATCGGGTCCTTAGCTGCCGAAACATAGTTGGCACGATACATATAATATACGTCCAATGGTTCTTCCCACGGAGTCACCAGTCCTTTATAGTTGAACGGGCCTACCTTATCTATTTTCCGGTATGCCTCATCCGGCTGACGACGTCCGGGATTGTCATGACTGCTGAAAATCCATTGAAACTGTCCGCAAACACTGTCTTTGACCTGTTCCGCCAGACGAATCTTTGTTTCCATCAACCGGCACATACGGCTCTCACTCCATACACCATTTGCGTCGAATTCCGCAGGTTCCGTATGCAGATCAATGCTTCTCCAGGCACCATATTCTCCATTCAGTAACTGGTTCTTCTGCGAAAGTTCCTTTCCATACTTCGTAACATCTCCTCCATATGTACCGCTCCAATTCTGAATTACATTCCAGTCAGTCCCTTCACCTCCGTTGCAAGTGGTAATGATACGCATTGTACGTGCTGTGGGGTCCATTTCACGAATGATTTCACTACACTCCTGTGCAAATTCACGAGGCAATGTACTCTCATTCTGTAATCCCCATATCACTACTGACGGAGAATTACGACGTTCCTTCACCCATTGACGAAGCAGCTTTTTAAAATTCTCACGAAACTCCGGAGTATCATACCACACGTGGGCAGAAAGCTGTGTCCAGAACAAGACTCCTTCTTCATCCCAATATTTCTGATAATCGAGATGATGTGGCTGGTGGGCATCACGAAAGGCATTAAAACCTGCCGCACGTATTTGCTTCACTCTTGCAGCTACCTGTTCTTTACTGAATGCATGACTCTGTCCGAACTGATGTTCATACTCGCATACGCCATTGATAAAGACAGGCTTTTCATTCAGGTAAAAGCGACCATCTCCATCATTTCTCTTCACCGGCCAACTGATCGTACGGATACCGAACGGAGTTGAAATCTCATCCGTTGTTTTAGTATCACGCTTAATCATACTTGCCAGTTTATAAAGATATGGATTCTCCGTATCCCATAAAACAGGATTTTCTACAGGAGCCTGTTGGCGAATTACCTTCATTTCTCCCGGAGCCAATGTCACTTTCTCTACCAGACGGAATACTTGTTTTCCATCCTCATTACTCAATTTATTAACTACCTCTATCGTTTCCTCGGTCTTACCATAGTTCTTCACCTCTGTTTCTACAAATATATTAGCCGCCTTTTCATCATTCCAGATGTGTACTCCGAAAGGTTCAATACGAATCTCATCTGTTACCTCCAGCACTACCGGACGGAATATTCCTAACGGCTGAGAGCCTTCACTAAATCCCCACTCTGACGAACATCCACCACATACCCACGGCATATCGGCTATCATTTCCGGATGCTCCGCTTTTACTTCCAGACGATTTGTTCCTTGTTTCAGTGCATCGGTCACGTCCAATGTCAACGTAGTACGCCCTACCGGATGACGTCCGAAGTCATGTCCGTTCACTTTAATAGTAGCATACGTACCCACTCCTTCAAAACGCAGGAAATACCTTTTTAATTGACTATTGACAGTTGACAATTGACAATTATCGAGAGAGAAGTCTTTTACGTACATGGCTGTTCCGTGTAGGTTGCCATGAGTTAGTTGGCGATAACCGTAATAGTCATCCCAGTTATGGGGGATTCGACAATCGATAACTGATGATTGACGGTTGGTAATCGGTGATTGGTGATTATCCTTTGAATGGTCTTTTGAATTGTCGATTGTTAATTGTGAATTGTCAATTAACCAAGTTTTCCAGCCTTCATTCAGTTCAGTGATCATCCGACGGTTCTTTGTTTCAGGTTTCGGGAAGCGGACTGCGGAACGTCCCATCGGTTGGCTCGTGGCAACAGCGATACCACGCTGTTCGGCATTATTCACTGCACAATAAAAATGATAAACTACTCCATCGTGTTTGATTACATAACTTTTATGTGCAAACAATTCGTCATAATTCTTAGACGGGATAATCAAATCAGCCCCATGCCAGTCTGTCCAGTTGACCAGATCATAACTTGCAGCAAACGTATTAAAAGCTTTATACTTGCGCGAGGGTTCAAAAGCAGAGAAATAAAACATCACATACACGTCGCCCATTTTCTGGATGTGAGCATCTCCGGTGATCGTTCCGTCCGCTTCGTGCGCAAAGACCGGATTGCCGGGATAGCGTTTCCATGTTTTCATATCCTTGGAGAGTGCGATACCTACCCGTTCTCCTTTTAAGTCCGTTTCCGGATGGCGCCCTCCCGCATTGTAGAACATCACAAACGGAGCCCCTAAGGTTTTGTCTTTATCCCAGTAAACTGTGCTTTTATATTGGGTCAGCTTTTCCCACCACTGTGCCTCTTTATCATGAATGCTTAAAATAGGTTTGTCTAAAGACTCCCATTCGTGAGCCGTGGAAATATCTCCTTTGGTAGATGCCAGTCCGACAAAGAGTGGTGCTTTTACGGCTTCATACCCTGTACCTTCGCCACCGATGTAAGTCATCCAGTGACGACCTTTATAAGTCTGGAGCTGGTAGCTTCCTCCCCATTCCATATCCGGCAGCGCAGGAAATCCGCCACGCTGATTACAGTCCCATTTTCCTTCCCGATAGGAAAGTACGCGTCCAAGAGTACGCCATTCAAGCAGATTATCACTTTCTGCTATCCAGGTTTCGTATCCACGGCCATCCGTTCCAGTCTTGCCATTATAAACGACGTACGTCATCAGCCACTTGTCTCCTTGACGGAATACTGTGGGACAATCAATCTTATGATAATTGTCGGTCGGGGCAACGGCAAGTCCGTACTTATAGGGCGTCTTTACCTCCTCATAAATCTGCTCCATCCGTTCCTGCGTAACTTCTTCACGTTGCGCATGCAGAGTGCATACAGTAACTATACTAAATAATGTCAGTAATAACTTCTTCATTATACTTTTATCTATCATCTTTATCTAAGTTGTGACCATTAGTTTCATTGCTCGAAACAAAAGGTTTCAAGGCATGAAACTAATGGTTTCACACCGAGAAACAAACAGTTTCATTGCTTGAAACTAAATATGGACTTACAACAAGTGCTCATTAGTAAAACAACCAATCCATTGTTTCTTCGTCTCCGGCTAATCCGGCATTACGAGTTTTCATTTCCGCAGCTGTAAATCCAAGGACCTGAAGATAGCCTTTAGGCAACATCAACGTATGTTTTCCAGCCGGGAAGCTATATGCATGTACATTTGCCAACGGCATTCCACTAATATGAATGGCATTTGTCAATACCGGTTCAGCCTGACCGTAATCGTTAGCAGAAGCATCAATCTCCAGTTTGGGAGCCTTTGCATACTTCTTCTGATCGTCTTTGAAATAAGCAACCAGCAGTTTGACCGGATCATTCGTTTCAAAAGTAATGCTTGTCCCTTTCTCCCGTTGTTCATTTCCATTGAAGCGGAATGCCTTCATTCCTTTCAGTTCGGGAGCAATCGCTTCTATTTTACCCGAAAGGTCTGTGAATAAAGAGGTTCCTTCATCCAGTTTAACTGTCGGATAATTCGATATTAAGTTCACATTCGCAGGAGTCCAGGCTGCAATCTCTACCGTTTCAGTCACGGCATTGCCATTCTGCTTTTCTTTCAGCATGGTAAGGTTCGCTTTAAAGTTCTCCAATTCTTTTTCGTAGTGTACCAGCAGTTCTTTCCATGTCTTATTATGACCATCATCTCCGCCGATAGGAATACGGCGTTGGGCTGTCTGCATACTGTTGGCGTATAAATAATGCTCGTCGGTCAGTTCCACTAACTTGCGATAGTGTTCCAGACTTTGTTCCATCAGAGGAATGGCTTCTTCCAGCTTCTTAATGTCTTTTCCCCACTGATAGTCTAATACCAGTTTCGCAGCTTTCACTTTCAGATTAAACGCATAGGCAAACTCACGGTAACAGTGCATATCATTCTGCAAACGTGCAAATTCGGCTTTATTGGAAGAGATGGAAGTGGCTGCTTTATCGATCGCTGCTATTGCCTTGTCACCGTGTTCTATCACCTGAGCAACAATATCCAGAGGCATTTCACCTACATGAGGCTCATTCTTCCATTCTTTCTCTACAAATTCGATCAACTTCTCCCCTTCCGGTCCGCAACTTTCATAAAATCCCGGATAGATCGTATATTTGTACGGATTGACAAGCTGGCTCATAAACATACCCAGTAACAATGTCTGACGGTTTCCCTCCGTAATGCCGAAACGGCGCAATAACTTCGGAGCAATCTCTCCACTTTCTTCATAAGCAATGCGAATATTGCCCGCATTCTCATCAGATGTTCCGTAGAACTTACCTAGCTGATGATTCCAGTAACCAATCTCATCTGTACGGTCACGACGGCAGTTCCATGCATAGCGTCCCCACGTCTGATACCAAATCCAGTCACGGTCCAGTTGAAATTCCCGTTCACCGTTCGGCAACTTGTCGGCTGTATAAGGCCAGTCCCAGTATGAAGCCTGTGGGTAAAGGTGCAACGCATTGGCACCATGTACATTATGCATCGCTTGTACCGCCTTTTGTACGAAGTCCGGAGAACCCCAGCGGAACGGTTCCAGGTTCGCCAGAATATGTACGTTGCTGATATGAATGGAGCCTAAAGAACTCAGATCCGTATGAATCTTCGACCATGGACCACGGGGTTCATAAGTTGTTAATGATTCACCATTATATTTATGCATCGTATAGAGATTCTTGTATATCGGCAATGCGGCATCCATTACCAGTTTGCAGTCCGTATCGTGTGCACGCAGCAAAAGAGGCGGTTCGTCGGTACGCCCCAAAGCCTGTAATCCGTCTTTTACACCCGGAATAATGGTCTCGGTAAACCATTCCACATCGTCTTCCACTGTGCACATGGCTTCACCCAGACAAACCAACAGTCCCACATTCGGATATTTCTCTATAAATGCGGCAATACTTTTGCGGGTATAATCTGCAATCAAAGGGGTAATCGGGCGGTTACGGTCTTGTGTTTTCAGTCCATAATGCTCTGCAAATGGTTTAGAGAGGATAATATTATAAAACATCTGTATCACAAAGATACCACGCTTATCCGCTTCTTCTGTTAGAAAAGAAAACATCTCCTCATTTTTCTTGAACGTCTCTTCGTCTACTTCCAAGGCAAACGGATAATCTTCCAGTTTGACCAATGATGCAAACGGATGACCGTTCCAGAGATACAGGGAATTCATGCGGTTGGCAACCAGCATGTCAAGGTATTTAATCCATTGTTCCTTGTCATAAAACCAAGGAAAACTTTCCGGAGTATACGGATATTCATACACACCGTGTCCCGGCAGATAAGTCATCTTCTGCAAACCGACACAAGCGCCACGAAGTACCATTTCCGGGGCATCTTTCAGATCTTCCGGAAAGTTGAGTTTGCCGTCGGAATCGTTCACACGATCTATCAGTTCACGACATCCGTAGATAACGCCGCTTCCGTCCTTACCACTTACCTTTGTCAGATTACCGGTAGTTGTAATATGAAAACCTTCTTTCTTTAGCGTTGTATCGTTTACTTCTGTCAGCAATATGGTCTTTATTTCCGGATCGGAGAATGTGGTATCCCCTTGTTGCATCATTACCTGATAACCGGCTTTATCCAAGGTAGTCTGTAACTGTTCCGCACTGAACTGGACACGGTTTGATGCATCCGGCGGAGTCATTATTTTCACGGTTTGCTTACCACATGCAGCTAAGAAAAGTGTGCACGCCGCAAACATGAACAATTTGGTATTTTTCATTCTTCTGATATAAATTGTGTAATTTGATCTTTCTATACTATAAGAAGACGAGGCAACTCCCTGTTTGTACTCATTATAATAAGATCAGTAGGCATGTATTAAGGTGTTTATTTATGTCAGTCATATTTATAAAACAGATAATGATTTCAAAAAGTTCCGGCTTAGTAATATAAAATCTTAACTTTTTAAATCCAAAAGTATATCTTTGTACCCCATTTATCATTATCATTATGCAGATTTACATAGAAACACCCCGATTGATTCTCCACGATTGGAAAGAGGAAGACATTTCAGCTTTTGCCCGCATGAATGCTGATCCTCATGTGATGGAATTTTTTCTCAACCCACTGACTCCCGAAGAATCATTGGCCTTTTATCATCGTATCCAAAATGAGTTCCAAACTTGCGGCTTTGGTTTGTACGCTGTAGAGCGTAAAGAAGATCATGCTTTTATAGGCTATACGGGATTTCATCAGATTACATTTGATGTGGACTTTGCTCCGGGTGTAGAAATCGGCTGGCGGCTGGCACATGAGTATTGGGGACATGGTTATGCTCCTGAAGCGGCATTGGCTTGTTTGGAGTATGCCCGCAAATACTTAGATATCCAAACAATCTTTTCGTTTACTTCCCTCCCCAATCTGCGTTCGGAGCGGGTAATGCAGAAAATAGGAATGGAGCGGATGAAAGAGTTTAACCATCCGCTTGTTCCTCAGGGACATGCACTTTGCAGACATGTAGTATATCATATCGAGTTAAAATAGCTTATCACTCTTTCTTCCGGTGAATCAATCCAAAGGCGCCAGGTATTTTCCGATACCTTTTCCATCTTGCCAATAGTTGTTTTCGGTTGGCGGCGACTCCGGATTGTCAGATATCCCTCGCCTTCCGTTGCTTTTACTTTGATTGTTTTGCTATCCATATAGACCTGGATATCACCATTCGGAGTAGGAACAGTGCCTTCCATCCATTTCAATCCTCCCAATGCCGGAGCAATGCTAAATTCTTTATAACCTTCTTTTACCGGTTTCACTCCCAGATAATATTTCCCCAGCAAATAAATAGGGCTTGCTCCCCAAGCGTGGCACAAGCTCTTTCCATAAGGGCGCCCGTACATTGCAAGATGTTGTGTTCCGCTTTCTTCCGGATTATACTTCTCCCAAAAAGAAGTAGCTCCTTCTTTCAGCATACCTCCCCAGTAAGCTTTCATTTCTTTCATCACAGCGTCCTGTTCGCCCAGAGCACAGAGGGCTTCCAGTTCATAGAAACGCATATAAGGAGTGGTAATCTTCAGAATGCTGTCGTTCAAAAGGACAGAATGCTTGATTGCCTGTTGCTTCTTATCATCCAGATATTGGAAAAAGACAGAGAACATATTAGCGTAACGAGTGACTGCATCACTCTGTCTGCCATTGACACTATTATGTACAAATGCCTGTTTCTGTGTATTCCAGAAAGTCGGTTCCAGTTTAGCCTTCAATGCGGAAGCCAGTTTATCGTATTTCTGTTTTCCGTCTGAATCTCCGATTAAGTCGGCGCATAAAGCCATTGTTTCCAGACTCCTGCAGAAGAGTATTTGCTCAAAAGATAATTCTCCTTTTTTATCCAGATAACCATCTGCCCAGTCCACAAATACCCAATCGCCGGACAATCCTTCTACCATTCCATTTTTATTCGTTCGTCCCAATACATAGTCCATCATCGTCTGCATGCGCAGATATAACTGATTAACGAAGTGTCGGTCACCGCTATACATGTAATAATCATAAACGCTCAGAAACCAATAGAAAGTATAGTCCATAATGGTGTTGCTATGGCTGGTCACCGGATCTTTGCCGCGAAGCAGCCAGATAGTGCGTTTCACTGATTCATTATCGAAGAAAAGATAGTAGTTCATCAGATAGCTTTGGATGGCGTCACCACTCCATACCCAACGGTCACGTTTGATTCCATCGATAAAGAATTCACGGGTAGTAAGATGCATGGTATATGCACTCACTTCCCAGATACGATTCAGTTCCTCGTCATTGCAACGGAAACTGCCGCGATATTCTTCAGGAAGATACTCGTATTGCATGGATACTTCTCCTATCTGTACTCCGGGCTCATGAGTGATATAAACATAACGGAAAGCTTTACTATTTTCCAATGTATATTCATTAGCCGAATCGTTTAAAGGAGAGGTACTACGGATGGCAAGATCAGTTACTTGCCCCGATTCTACGAACAGCTTGTCCAGTGCTTCACAAAACTCTTTATCCTTTGCTTCTTCCGGGCTTTCACCATAAAATATAGCAATATGCCCCTTCCCGGAAAGATTCTTCAAAGTGATATATCCAAAAGTCTCTTTGCCAAAGTCATAAAGAGTTCCCCCCTCCGGTTGCTCTGTCTTAGAGATAGCTTGATGAGGTTCGCGAAGCAAAGTGAATTGAGAAGGGCGCTGAGTGGCACCATCAAAATTCCAACATCCGGCATCCATGTAAACGGTAGCAGAGGTATCGCTGGCTTTACCGCTCTCATCAATCCATTCCTTATCTTCATAGGTCACACGCCAGGAGGAATCAGAATTTACAGTCTTCCCTTTTACATAAATGGTGGGCGGAGTAGCCTGATTCCAGACTTTGATGTTCAGACTATGCTTTCCGGCAGGAAGAGTCATCGTTTCCGACATACCGAATTGAAGTTTTCCGTCGAGTTTGACATTGTACTTTCCTTCGGCAGCTATGAAAATCTCTTCCGGTTCCGAAAGATTCAGTTGCTTGCTGAATTCAACGACTACATAGTGACTATCCGTTTTCCAGAAGGGAGGAAAAAAGGCACCACGCTCTGTACGCCGGTTGTTCATCTGGTTGCCCAACCAGATTTCGTAGTCACCGGGATACCATATCCAGGTTTGGGCAAAAGTGCTACTTGCCAAAGACAATGCACCCAATAAGATTATCCATCTATTTTTCATTTTTCTTTCTATTCCTAACAGATTCTTATATTTCTTCTAATTATTCCGTAAATCCCTGTATTCCGCCTTCAGGCCTGCACGCTCACGAATAACAGTATCTACTTTCGGACCATTATTTTCCCATACATTGCCGGGACCATTGGCATTTTGAAGGTACTTCTCTCCTTCCGTCCAATTATCACGGACTGTGATGAAAGAAGAACCCTCATCCGTATAAAGATAAAACCAATGGTTAGGATCGTGCACATAACCGGGTGTATAGATGCTATGAACACAATTCTCAGTTACATAACTTTTGGGTTGGGAACCAAGTGTATATATTCCTGCCACATCATACATATGTTTGGCATAATGATGGATCAGATTCGCATGAACTCTGTTATTTCGCATACAATTCACCGTCTGCGTCCATCCCCACCCGAGGCTGATACCGCTATACGGCACTTCACAGATCTCATTATGTTCCACATTGATATCGCTGACATATCCCGCAGCGATGGCAAGGCATCCCCAATCTTCATTGCCAATTTCAGTAAAATAGCAATTATCGATCTGTTGATGTGTACATACTTCCCGACGGTCGGCAGGATCATAAGGTAAATGCGTTTCGTGAGTAGCCGGAGAAAAGCTACCGACCAGCAATCCATTTCCGGCAATGTCACGGAAAAGACATCCACGAATCACCCCGCCATGTGTAGCTTGCTCATAATCCAATCCGGTAGAGCCCAAATGTTCAAAACTGCAACGTTCGAAATCAATCTGATTGGCAGCAACCACCCGGACAGCCGCAGCCGGTCGTCCCAACCATCCCTGGTTATCCAACGGATGATTCAAATAATTCCGCTGCATCTTCGGTTCGATGCGGTAACCGTCTGTGAGATACATCCCTGTCTGGAGAGGAACATGACCTTTTTCGGAAGGACGCATCCAGGTAGTATAAGAGAAAGTGATGTTTTCAAAGCGAATATTCGAAACCGGACGATCCAACGTTCCTGCTATCTGCACCAATGTCTCAACGGCAGGGACTATCACCTCCGTATCAGCAGATTGCATCTTCTCTCCTGTTCGCGGATAATAATAGACTTTACGGCTTTCTATATCGTGGTACCATTCTCCGGGGACATCCAACAATTCACGTGCATTGACCAGATAGAAAGCGGAATTATGTCCGTCCGTCGTAACCATTGGACGGGGCCAGGGATGTTCAAACTGTATCCGGCTCTCCGGTTGATGAAAACATATGGCAGCACTGTCCCCCTGTATTTCGATAGAACTAATGCGAAGATTTGCCACGCACCACATCTGATGAAGAACCATTTCGGCATATTTGGCTTGTAAAATGCCTTTCCCGTCTGTCAGTTTACGTATTGCACTGGCAGGGACATAAAGAATCTCATTCTTCTCGTCCACACTACAAATACGGTTCATCTTCTCGAAATCTTCTACATCACGGGCACGGACAGCTTTCTTTCCGTTCACCCACATCTGCCGGAAATCTAACGGACGTCCGTTAAATGTCGGAACATCCGCTACCCAAAACTTACCCTGTTTTTTCCAGCCATTGATACGGACACCTCCACTCAACACAACTTTTTCACCGGTAGCGGAACGAATTACCGTAGGAGAATCCTCTGTTCCGCTATCTTCCGGACGAATAAAAACAGGTTCATGAAATGTATATGTACCACCTTCTATATAAATATTGATCCCTCCCTGAGCACGTTCATCACCGGTTCGCCGCCATTCACGTGCCTGTCGCAAAGCTGATGTCAGGGTCACTTTCGGAGAAACCCAGATATCGCCGGCCATAAGAGTAGAACTCATGGCTAGTAATACCACCATTATTATCACATTCTTTCTAATCATATTTTTATCTTGCTAGTGGCATCCAAACAGTCATTTCCCCTTTTCCCCTGTTCCCCCATGCATAATAAGGAATCAAACGGATATCCACAGTTTTCCCGGCACGGGCGACCGGTCGGTAAAGTACTCCTTCCCATGACTCTTCTGATGTCAGGCGGGCTTTTCCTTCAAGCGCTACTATCGGACTACCTTCAATCGTAATCTTCCTGGGAGTCAGTTGTATATCTGAGGGAATCAGTATATTGTCTATCTTCTCTCCGTTCGCAATATCCATACTTTCCAGACAATATACCAACGGACCACGTTTCACGACCACCTGATTACGGATTTCCTCTGCTAAAGGATGAGCTTCAAGCAAACGGACAGGCATGTCCATTGTCAACTCCGCCATATCTCCTTTTTTCCATATACGGTTCACTTCCGCGTATGTATTTGCTTTTGCAGCAATCTGCACCGGCTCGCCATTTACTGTCAATGTAGCCTTTTCGCACCACTCCGGTATACGGAAGAAAAGAGAGAAAGCTCCGGCTTTACGAGGCAGTTTATTCAATCTCACGCGTACATTACCATCCCAGGGATAATCCGTTTCTTGTGTCAAGACAATCTCACCTTTATCCTTCCAGTGGGTTGTCAATGTATTTGCGCCATACAAGTTGCAATAGATACCTTCATCATTTAATGTATAAGCATAATTCTGTGCCTGACAAAGAGTACGCAATGTATTCGGAGGACAACAGAAACAGCTAATGTATTCTGTCCGTTCTTTCGGCCAACGAAGTGTATAAGGCAGATCGGTGCTAATACGGAGGGGATTCGTATAGAAATATCTCTTTCCGTCCAGACTGATGCCACTCAATACACTATTATAAAGACAAGTCTCTACCAGTTCTGCATATTTTGCATCTCCGGTTACTTCCAACATACGCCAGTTGAAAAGCATATTACCAATATTAGCACATGTTTCATTATGTGCCGTGCTGTTTGGCAACTGATAGGGACGACCGTAACTTTGGTGCACTTTCTGTATACTATCCGGTTCATAGCAGGTACCATCAGGAGAAGTTCCGTCATAGAGGGCTCCGCAGGCTCCGGTCACATACATTTTCCGAGTGACAATGTCATTCCAGATGCTAGTCAGGTTTTTCATCAACTGTTGTTCTCCTGTCTCGGCATATACATCTGTTACGCCTGCATAAAGATAATTGGCACGTACGGCATGTCCCATTGCACGATACTGATCACGGAAAGGGATACGGTCCTGATTATCGTCCGTACCGTTCTCTACCATACCGCGAATATTAATCAGATTCTTCGAAAGTTCCAGATAACGGGGATTTTTTGTGGCACGATACATCTCAACCACTCCCATATAGTGTGAAGGGCAAATAGCATTGCGTGCTAATTCAGCAGAAGCTGTCTCATAGAAGTGGCAAAGGAAATCCGTAGCTTTCACTGCTGCATCGAAAAGAGTCGTTTTTCCGGTAGCACGACGGTGGACGATACCTGCCATCATCAAATGCCCCAGATTATAAGTTTCAAAATTCAATCGATTGGCAAAAGCTCCTTTCTCATCCTCTGCACCTACCTTCGTACCAATCACAGTCTGTTGCTGAGAATCTGCCAGCGTATGACTGTCGATCCCTTTGTTTAGTTCTTCTATAACAACCGGTGTATGTATATAACCGTCTGCACGTTGGGCTTTTACGACGCAAGCAATAAAGTTATCCATTAACTTGTCCAGTTCCGGATCTTTATTGACTGCATACACAGAAGCAACCCCTTCCATCCACTTATACATGTCTCCATCATGAAATGGAGGTCCCCAATGTTCTCCTTTGCATACACCGGCAGCAATCTCAAAATTACGGAAACCATGAGAAACTTCCGGTGTATTCCAGGTATTCCACATGCTCTGCAGGGAAGTCCCGCTAAATACATTAAAACGTTCTCCCCAAAATCCATTGGTCCAATGTACGGCATTTATTCCGGTGTTCGCCATTTTGGCATAACGGCTTTGACTCATGTCCGTCAATCCATTGCTTTGTGCAAATACTCCCGTGACGGAGGCGGAAGCTAGAAGAAATAACAGCTTTATCTGTTTCATTTAATATGAATATTTTTAAAATTTACACACTATCTCTTTAAAGAGAGACGTGATTATTCATATTTTGTACTCAATAAAACAAAAAACGAAGGCTGTCCGGCAACCTTCGTATTCCTTTATTTATATATGTTTTTCCGTTATTTCTTAGGAGTATAATTCAGTTCCGCTTTCCTCGCCTGCGAATGTTGGAACTGTCGGGCAACTTTATATTCATGTCCGTCTTTCAACAAATAACTTCCCGTCTGTTTAAACCAAAAACCGACATTCGCTTCCACACATTGGCGGCGAATGTCCAATATCCAATCATAATTGCATACGCGAGCTTCTTTCCCGGACTCTCCTCCGGCTACTACCTGCTCTACCCATCCTTCCAACTCTCCTCTGAAATCAATCGAACTAAGAAGAGGTTCACAGATAATAATTTTATGTTTAATAGGACTTTCTCTATAAATAGGCAGGCGATAATCTACTCTGTCCTGATTCTCCATGGTACAACAAATCGTCACATTGTCATACCCATCTCCCCAGTCCGGTGGCAAACACTGCTGCAGTCTCTCTATCCGCTTCGTTATGAACATAAAGTGAAGGTCCTGCCGTATCCGCATCATTTCCCATGCTTCAGCACGCCATCTATCTGCATCTTCAATAAGAAAATCGGAAGTAAAGCAGGTATATACCAAGTTCCCTGAAGGTATTTTATATTCTCCATTCTTTTTCTTCTGCAAAGGCAAACCGAACTTTTCTGTCTTTGTCACAACCGAACTGTCTTTTCCATATTTGCCATCTGTGCGATATACGTAGCAATGGCGACAGCCCTCACTCCATTTGTGACAGCCATGCCATAAGTTCCACATCGACGCTTTCTCACCCATCTTCTTTTTTTCTTCAAATGTATGCTTTCTTCGTTTCATAGGCAAATTTTCAGCCCATATCCGACAATTAGGTGGTATAAATTAATAGTGCATCTTCTTTCTCGCTTGAAAAAAGATGCACCAAACACAAACAAAACAAACAATAGAGCTACCTTCACAGGCGGCCGGTCCGAAAGGACCAATACTTTTGATAGTGAAATCTCACTTCACAAATATCCGTATATTTGGGGACTAGCCAAACTCCATTCATGACGGATACAAACAATAAATGTTTCGAAAGGTGACTAATACTATGACTCTAAGCAAGTTTTGTTGCGGAATATAGCAAATGAAGCCCACAGTGAACATTATTTTGTGTTATTTGTACAATTACGAAAAAATAAATTTCATTTATTAAAATTCAATTAAATCAAGCTGACAAGCATATTCGCCTCTATACTCGGGCAGATTATAAAACAAAAAACGGAGGTATGCCAAAACGTATCTCCGCAGATCTGATTATTTAATAAAGACCGTTTAGTATTATCCTCCGTCTGTTGAACTAATTTAAATTCTACGATAAACCTTCTCAAACGGCACTCTGCAGCGTTCCCCCCAAATACCTTTATTTCCATTTCGTATTCCGCAAGAAACCACCATATTTATTTCGGCACCATGAGGTAACTTAAGCAACCTTTTAAGCCTCCGGCTATCCAAGCCTTCCAAAGGGCAGGTATCATATCCTTCATTTGCCATAGCAATCATAAATGTCTGGGCAGCAAGTGCACAGGATTTATGTACTACCACACGCACATCACCTTCGGATACTTCGAGCATCATAGGACGGAAAATGCTGATAATATTAGCTAACAACATTCTGAAAAGTCCTAAAAGACCACAGAAACGGGCATAGACAAACGGCATCAGTATCCCGTAATATAGTTTTCTGTCTTTAATACGTTTTTCCTGCCTGTCTTCAGGACTATTCCGCCGGATATTTCCTGTCTCAAAATCAAGGACGAACTTCGCCCGTTTCCGATACAAGTCACGACGTGTCACGAAAACAACAATCTGCGAAGCCGTAGAAGTTGCTTTCTGATCAAGGCAAGCTCTTGAAACTTTTGCCATTAATTCGGGCTGTGTGATGTGATAAAACTCCCACAGTTGCATATCCGAACTATTAGGAGCCAGAGTTGCCAGTTCCAGACAATGTTTCACTCTCTCTGTATCTATTTTCTTTTCTTTATCATACACTCGTACAGAGCGACGGTAATTTAAAACTTCATCTAAGTTCATATACTGATTGGCTTAATTAAATAATCTTCCATAATGTACTATAATATCAGATGTGGATATAAGTCCATATGAATTAAAACAGAATTGCAGGTTAATTGTATCTTAATTAGCCGCATTTTTAACATTTTATCGTTGCATATATTCAGATAAGACACTAATAAATGCACAAACAAAAACGGGCAAACATGCTATCTGTCACATATTTGCCCACTTACTATAATAAGGTATCCTTTTACTTGCTAGTAATCGAATTCTTCTTACCTTGTTTATTTACAACTGAAGGGCTTCCTTTATATTCAATATCACCGCTACCACTAACTCTTGCATCCAACTGTCTGGAAGCGTAGCATACTATATCACCCGAACCGGCAACTGTAGCAACGACATTAGTTGCAGCCAGTTTTTCAGCACTAATATCTCCGGAACCATTTACTGTCAGTGTCGCCTTCTGTGCAGAACCTTTCATATTGATATCACCGGAACCATTAACTTCTGACATCACAGTAGTCGCTTTCACATTTTTCAAATCAATGTCCCCGCTTCCTTTTACCAAAGCAAATATATTAACATATTGCAGATTCTCCGCTTCGATATCTCCGGAACCGGCTATATTCAAATTCAAGTCATTCCCTTTGATTGTACCTTTCAGATATACATCTGCCGAACCTTTAATATTTACCTGATTCAATGAAGGGGAAGAAGCTATCACTTTCAAACGACGCTCTCCACTAAGAATCTTGACACCTTTTTTGATATTCACCTGCAATACTCCATTTACTGTAGAAACTTCCAACAAGTCTACCAAATTATCCGAACCGTATATAGAAACTGTCGTTTTAGAACCATTACTCTGACGATACTCAACATCAGGACTGCCTAATACTCTGATTGAACTGAAGTTGCTTACGTTATTCAGTTCTTTTGTGATATATTTCTTACTGGGAGTAACGGTCTGCGCCTGTATTCCTGTGACCAACAGAAACATCAGCACTACCAACATAGATGTAACCTTTGAATTTCTCATAATTTCTTTTCATTAAATATTCTAATGACAAATATAGGAAGTATATTTCGAATTACAAGAAAAGAATTACAATTTTGCCAACCATTCTCCAAGCTCCTGAAGCCACTCTTGCTTATACACAAAACTATCATTATAACCGAATCCATGTCCTCCCGCAGGATAGATGTGCAGAGAAATGGGGATATCTGCTTTCTGTAGTCTGGCAGCATACATAATACCATTCAGAGGGCTTACCACAGCATCATCTGCAGCTGCTACAATGAAAGCGGCAGGTGTACCGCAAGTAATATGCTCAATCGGTGAATACTGCTCCATTTTATCCGGTGAATAGGAATGACCAAACATTCGTTCACGACAAGGAAAATGTGTCAAACGATCATCGACACTGACTACCGGATACATCAATATCTGAAAATCCGGCTTCTCATCATCAGGCAAAAGCGTAGCTGAAAAAGTTGCCAGATATCCTCCGATAGAAGCCCCCATCACTCCCAGTTTATCACAAAACTCTGGAAACTTTTCTCGCACAACCTTCAATGCCAACCGGATATCTTGTTCGGGAACATCAGGATTACCATGAGGCATTCTATATTTAAAGACGATATATGTAATTCCCAGCTTCGTAAACCATTCGGTAAAATCAATGCCTTCATTCTCCAGATTAGTCTTCAGAAATCCACCTCCGGGACACATAATAACACTGCTTCCATTGGGCCTGTCACAAGTAAAAACAAATAAAGTTCCTTCGGAAGCATTTTCTACGATTCCAATCAGTTCGACATTGTCCACTTCCGACAAATCATAGGTCGTCATGGATAAGTCCTCATACAAGCTAATACAAATTAATTTCTTCATATCGATTAATGTTTAAGTTTCTTCCCTATTTTATGAACAACAGACGGACCAGAATAGATAAATGCCGAATAAATCTGTATCATATCGGCCCCTTGGGAAATCATATCAGCTGCATCCTCTGCTGTCATTATTCCTCCTGCCCCGATAATCAGAAAGTGGTGGTCGGTGTGCCCGGACAGATAACGCACTACCTTCTGCGATTTCTTTCCGATACCCCGACCACTGACGCCACCGTTACCGATCTTTTCCAACTGTTTTGTTTTTGTATGATGCAATTCTGAGCGGTCCATCGTCGGCCCCGTAGCTATAAAGCCTTCTATGGAATATTTATATGCAAGGGAAATGACCAGATCCAATGCCTTCTCATCGATATCCGCCGGGAGCTTAATGAAAATACTGCACCGTTTGTTCACTGCCTGACGAAATGTTGTGAGGTTTTCTAAAACTTTAGCAAATGATTCTTTATCTATACTACCCCAGTTCAGCGTAAAATAATCTACACTTTCATATAAGCGAGTGAAAACCAACTCAAAATCTTTGATGATTTGCTCACCGGCAGAAAGCGGATTCTTATTGATATTTACTCCGAGTCTGTAAGAATGTTTTCTGTATTTTCTGATATGCTCCAGAGCTACATCGACACCGCAATTATTGAACCCTGTACGTGAGATCAGTGATTCGTCTTCTACCAGTCTGAAGATACGGGGAGAAGGATTTCCCGGCTGATAATCAGGAGTTACAGTCCCCACTTCCAGAAATCCGAAACCAAAATCTGCCAACTCATCAAATGTTTCCGCATTTTTATCGAATCCGGCAGACAAGCCTATCCGGTTTTTGAATCGCAGGCTTCCGTATGAAAAAGGTTCGTCCACTTGATAGTGTCCTCTTACGCAGGCACGAACCGGAAGCAGATAACGATAGATTTTTAACCAGTTCAAGAGCATTCGATGTACTTTTTCAGGATCAATGAGAAATAATAACGGTCTAACGATTAAATTATACATTTTCAATTATCTGTTTTTTAGATTAAAGAAATAAATCCACACCCAGGAAATAACTTCTTCCTAGTGCTCTTACGTATGCAAAGTAAGACCTTTTTGAGCAGATATTGAAGTTCATTTTTTTTATACCCGATAACTTTTGATTATCCCTGTTTCTTATTGTCTGTATATTGGGTACAAAATTCCTTTTTAATCGTCCTCCTATAAAAGTATAAAAGCGATTAGATGAAAATGAATAAAAAGAGATTAATCGGATATCTGTTTGTAATGGTCTCTGCAGGATGTATTCATGCGCAGGAGAAAAAAGTATCTGCACAGGAATATAAGCTATGGTATGACCGTCCCGCACAGGTATGGACCGAAGCTTTACCCTTGGGAAACGGGCGTCTGGGGGCAATGGTATATGGAACGCCGGGAATAGAACAAATACAACTAAACGAAGAAACCATTTGGGCAGGACGCCCCAACAACAACGCAAACCCGAACGCACTGGAGTATATTCCGAAGGTACGTGAACTTGTTTTTGCCGGAAAATATCTGGAAGCACAAACGCTCGCTACGGAGAAAGTGATGGCAAAAACAAATTCGGGAATGCCTTATCAGAGTTTCGGCGACCTGAGAATTGCCTTCCCCGGACATACCCGCTATTCCGATTATTATCGGGAACTGAGTCTGGACTCGGCACGTGCCATCGTCCGTTATGAAGTAGACGGAGTGCAATATCAACGTGAAACGATCACCTCATTTACCGATCAGGTAGTTATGGTACGACTGACTGCCAACCGTCCGGGACAAATTACCTTCAACGCACAGCTCACCTCCCCTCATCAGGATGTAATGATTAACTCTGAAAAAGGAAACTGCGTAATCCTTTCAGGGGTGTCTTCCTTGCATGAAGGACTGAAGGGAAAAGTAGAATTTCAGGGAAGGCTGACCGTCCGCAACCAAGGAGGGAAAATAGCTTGTACCGATGGCGTCCTCTCTGTAGAAGGAGCTGACGAAGCCACAATCTATGTGTCTATAGCCACCAACTTCAATAATTATCTGGACATCACAGGCAATCAGACAGAACGTGCAAAGAGCTATTTGTCGGAAGCGCTGGTTCATCCATTCGCAGAAGCCAAAAAGAATCACGTAGAATTTTATCGTCGATATCTGACCAGAGTATCTCTGGATTTAGGGGAAGACCAATATAAAAATGTGACAACCGACAAGCGTGTAGAGAATTTTAAGGACACACATGACGCGCATCTGGTTGCCACTTACTTCCAGTTCGGCCGTTATCTGTTAATCTGTTCGTCACAACCGGGTGGACAACCCGCTAACTTGCAGGGTATCTGGAATGATAAACTTTTCCCTTCCTGGGATAGCAAATATACCTGTAATATCAATCTGGAAATGAATTATTGGCCATCAGAAGTGACTAATTTAAGCGACTTGAACGAGCCACTTTTCCGGCTGATAAAAGAGGTGAGCGAAAGCGGAAAGGAAACGGCAAGAATCATGTATGGAGCCAACGGATGGGTATTACATCATAACACGGATATATGGCGTATCACAGGAGCACTGGACAAAGCCCCTTCGGGTATGTGGCCGAGCGGCGGTGCATGGTTGTGCCGTCATCTATGGGAACGATATCTGTACACCGGAGACACAGAGTTCCTGCGTTCCGTTTATCCGATATTGAAAGGATCCGGACTGTTCTTTGACGAGATTATGGTAAAAGAACCTGTACACAACTGGCTGGTAGTCTGCCCGAGCAACTCACCCGAAAATGTACATTCCGGCAGCGATGGCAAAGCAACTACAGCCGCCGGATGCACGATGGACAATCAGTTGATATTCGACCTTTGGACAGCTATTATTTCAGCTTCCCGAATTTTGGATACGGACAAAGAATTTGCCGCTCATCTGGAACAACGCCTCAAAGAAATGGCTCCTATGCAGGTAGGACATTGGGGACAATTGCAGGAATGGATGTTCGACTGGGATGATCCGAACGATGTACACCGCCACGTATCCCATCTATATGGATTATTCCCCAGCAACCAGATTTCCCCTTACCGCACTCCGGAACTATTTGACGCTGCACGCACTTCTCTGATTCACCGTGGAGATCCGTCCACCGGATGGAGCATGGGATGGAAGGTTTGCCTGTGGGCACGCCTCCTTGATGGTGACCATGCCTACAAACTGATAACCGACCAATTGACTTTGGTACGTAACGAAAAGAAAAAAGGAGGTACCTACCCTAACCTGTTCGATGCCCACCCGCCTTTCCAAATCGACGGAAACTTCGGTTGTGCTGCAGGTATAGCCGAAATGCTGATGCAAAGTTACGATGGCTTTATTTACCTGCTTCCGGCACTTCCGACTCTCTGGAAGGACGGTTCTGTCACAGGTATCATTGCCCGTGGAGGTTTCGAACTTGATTTAAGCTGGAAGAATGGAAAAGTAAATCGCCTGGTCGTGAAATCTCATAAAGGTGGTAACTGCCGTCTACGTTCACTCAACCCGCTGACCGGAAAGGGCTTGAAACGTGCCAAAGGAGAGAACCCGAACCCTCTCTATGCAGTCCCCACGATTCCCCAGCCATTGGTGAATGAAAAAGCCAGCCTGAATAAAGTGGAAATTGCAAGGACTTACTTGTATGACCTGCCTACCAAAGCAGGGCAAGAATATATATTGATTGGAAAATAATAACTCTACCTATATGAACAGAAACTTGTTAAAACTGATTGTTGCTTGCGGAGCTGTCTGCTTCATCGCCTGCACAGCACCTCAGAAAGCAGAAACAGAAAAATGGAGCGAACGTATGGCACGCTCTGAGATGAAACGTTTTCCCGAACCCTGGATGATTGAAAAAGCAAAAGTACCCCGTTGGGGATATACCCACGGACTTGTTGTAAAGTCTATGCTGGAAGAATGGAAACATACCGGAGACAGCACTTACTATGAATATGCCAAAATCTATGCAGACAGTCTGATCGATACGGACGGCCATATTAAAACGATGAAATATCTTTCATTCAACATTGATAACGTCAATGGCGGCAAGATTCTTTTTGATCTTTATGCACAATCAGGAGATGAACGCTATAAAATAGCTATGGATACCCTACGTAAACAGATGGCAGAACAACCCCGCACAAGTGAAGGAGGATTCTGGCATAAGCTAAGATATCCTCATCAGATGTGGCTGGATGGCATCTTCATGGCTTCTCCTTACTTGGTACAGTATGGCAGTACTTTCCAGGAACCGGCACTATACGATGAAGCTATGAAACAGATTCTTCTGATAGCACGCAAAACTTACGACCCCACCACAGGACTTTACTATCACGGGTGGGATGAAAGCCGCGAACAGAAATGGGCAAATCCCGAAACCGGTTGTTCTCCTAATTTCTGGAGCCGCAGTATCGGATGGTATGGAGCAGCCTTGGTAGACGTACTGGATTATCTCCCCCAGGAAACGACCGGACGAGACAGCGTAATGCAGATTCTTCAGGGATTGGCAAAGACTTTAGTGAAATATCAGGATCCTCAGTCCGGCACCTGGTATCAGGTAACTGATCAGGGAGCGCGTGAAGGAAATTACCTGGAATCTTCGGCAACCGCCTTATTTATCTATACACTTGCCAAAGCTGTCAATAAGGGATATATCGGCAAGGACTACATCCAACCTACCCGCAAAGCTTTTGATGGAATGGTCAAGACATTTACCCGTCTTGAAGAAGACGGCAGCTATACCATTACGAATTGTTGTGCGGTAGCCGGACTGGGCGGAGACTCCAAAAGATACCGTGACGGTTCATTCGAATATTATATCAGCGAACCGGTTATAGAGAATGACCCGAAATCAGTAGGATCATTTATTCTGGCAGCCATCGAGTATGAGAAAATGACAGACAAATAAATGTAAAGATATGAACTCCAAAAACGATAAAATACAATGAGAAAATTTAAGATTCTTCCTCTCTTATTGCTGCTGTTGACATTGGCAACCTCTGCCGCAGCACAAAAGAAAACACAAAAGACGTATATCCCATGGAGCAACGGCAAACTCGTCGTTTCTGAAGAAGGACGTTATCTGAAACACGAAAACGGCACTCCTTTCTTCTGGCTGGGAGAAACCGGCTGGCTGCTGCCTGAACGTCTGAATCGTGACGAAGCCGAATATTATCTGGAACAATGCAAACGCCGCGGATATAACGTGATTCAGGTTCAGACATTGAATAATGTCCCGTCTATGAATATCTACGGACAGTATTCAATGACTGACGGCTACAACTTCAAGAATATCAATCAGAAAGGTGTATATGGTTATTGGGATCATATGGATTACATTATCCGTACCGCAGCAAAGAAAGGTCTTTATATCGGCATGGTCTGCATCTGGGGAAGTCCGGTAAGTCATGGTGAAATGAATGTAGATCAGGCAAAAGCTTATGGTAAGTTCTTGGCGGAACGTTATAAAGATGAGCCTAATATTATCTGGTTTATCGGCGGTGATATCCGTGGTGATGTGAAAACTGCCGAATGGGAAGCCTTGGCAACCTCCATCAAGGCAATTGATAAAAATCATCTGATGACATTCCATCCACGTGGCAGAACGACTTCTGCAACTTGGTTCAACAATGCTCCCTGGCTGGATTTCAATATGTTCCAAAGCGGACACCGCCGTTATGGGCAACGTTTCGGTGACGGCGACTATCCTATTGAAGAAAATACGGAAGAAGACAACTGGCGCTTTGTAGAACGCAGTATGGCTATGAAACCCATGAAACCTGTCATAGACGGTGAACCCATCTACGAGGAAATACCTCACGGCCTGCATGACGAGAATGAATTATTATGGAAAGATTATGATGTACGTCGATATGCTTATTGGTCTGTATTTGCCGGTTCTTTCGGACATACCTATGGTCACAATTCTATTATGCAATTTATCAAACCGGGTGTAGGCGGTGCTTATGGTGCTAAGAAACCTTGGTATGATGCTTTGAATGATCCCGGATACAATCAAATGAAGTATCTGAAGAATCTGATGCTGACTTTCCCATTCTTCGAACGCGTACCGGATCAATCTATCATTGCCGGACAAAACGGTGAACGGTATGACCGTGCCATTGCGACACGCGGTAATGATTATCTGATGGTATATAACTATACCGGACGTCCGATGGAAGTTGATTTCAGCAAAATTAGTGGTGCTAAAAAGAATGCCTGGTGGTACACTACCAAAGATGGCAAACTGAAATACATCGGTGAGTTTGATAACGGTGTGCACAAGTTCCAGCATGACAGCGGTTACAGCAGCGGAAACGATCATATCCTTATTGTAGTAGACAGTAGTAAAGACTATGTGAATAAGGATTGGACAGAACTTCCGGACCGCCAAGGTGCCGGAGTCTAATTAGTAATCACTCTCTTTATCTAATTTACACTCATGAATAAGAAAATACAACTATTATTATTTTCTTTACTGCTTCTTGGAGCAGGTTCATTACGTGCAGCCATAGACGTAACCAACCTGCGGACAGAGCAGCTAAAGAATCCATTAGGCATCGATACACGCCAGCCCCGACTGGGTTGGCGTATCGAGTCGGATGAACAGAATGTGATGCAAACTGCGTATCACATTCTTGTTGCATCTTCCCCGGAGCTATTGGCACAAGGAAAAGGAGATATGTGGGATTCCGGAAAAATAGAAACGGATGCTTCCCAATGGATTACCTATCAGGGAGAACCACTGAAGTGCAATGCTCCCTATTACTGGAAAGTAAAAGTATATACCAATAAAGGAGAAGCGAACTGGAGTAACCCGGCTTTCTGGAGCATGGGGTTATTCAATGAAGCAGACTGGAGAGGCCAATGGATTGGTCTGGACCGGGCAGCTCCGGGCGATAGTGAAACTCAATGGAGCCGCTTGGCAGCCCGTTATCTTCGCAAAGAATTTGCATTGAAGAAAGAGGTGAAACGAGCCATGGTGCACGTTGCCGGAATGGGGCTGTATGAGTTATTCATCAACGGACAACGTATTGGTGACCAAGTGCTGGCACCTGTCCCTACCGATTACCGGAAAACAATTCTATATAATACTTATGATGTCACGTCTCAGCTTCAGAAAGAAAATGCAATCGGAGTAACCTTAGGCAACGGTCGTTTTTATACCATGCGCCAGAATTACAAACCGTATAAAATACCTACTTTCGGCTATCCGAAGCTTCGCCTGAATCTGATTGTAGAGTATACGGATGGAAACAAAGAAACAATCGTCTCGGACATCTCTTGGAAATTAACGACTGAAGGACCGGTCCGCAGCAACAACGAGTATGATGGCGAAGAATATGACGCACGCAAAGAATTGGGAAACTGGACGTTGACAGGATACGATGATAAGGGGTGGACACCTGCCCAACGCGTCAGCATTCCCAGTGGAACATTACGTGCACAGATGATACCGGGCATGAAAGTAACGGAAACTCTAAAGCCGCTTTCTATCAAGAAACTTGATGATAAATACATTATGGATACCGGCCAAAATCTGGCAGGATGGGTACGCTTCCGTATCAAAGGTCAGGCAGGCGACAGTATTCGCCTTCATTTCGCAGAGCGTTTAGAATCAAATGGGGAAATCTTTACGAAGAATCTGCGCGATGCGCATTGTACGGATATATATGTAGTTAGCGGACATGAACCGCAAGGTGCAACCTGGGCTCCCAGTTTTGTGTATCATGGTTTCCGCTATGTGGAAATCAGTGGGTATCCCGATGCAAAAGTAGAAGATTTCACTGTGGAAGTCGTAGAAGACGAAATGGATCATGTCGGTTCTTTCTCCTGTTCAGACGAGACATTAAATCAGATCATACGCAACGCATTCTGGGGCATCCGGAGCAATTATAAAGGGATGCCGGTAGACTGCCCGCAACGTAACGAACGCCAGCCTTGGCTAGGCGATCATGCAATGGGTTGCTGGGGTGAAAGCATGTTCTTCGACAATCATGCGATGTACAACAAATGGGCACGTGATATCCGCGAAGCACAGCGCGAAGACGGATGCATCCCCGATGTAGCTCCGGCTTTTTGGAATTACTATTCGGATAATGTGACCTGGCCCGCTACCCTACCCTTGGTCTGCGATATGCTCTTTACCAACTATGGAGACAAACGCCCGATAGAAGATAATTATCCTGCTATCAAAAAATGGGTATCTCATATCCGTGAGTATTATATGACAAAGGATTACATTATAACCAAAGACAAATATGGTGACTGGTGCGTTCCTCCCGAATCGTTAGAAATGATTCATAGCCAAGATCCTGCCCGCAAAACGGATGGTGCACTGATAGCTACCGCTTATTACCTGAAAGTATTGCAATTAATGCATCGTTTTGCCAGCATTCAAGGGTTAACAGCCGACGCTAAAGAGTGGGAAGACCTGGAACATAAAATGAAAGATGCGTTTAATGCGCGTTTTCTTCATGCGAAGGAAGGAACATCGCTCGTACCCGGTCATACATTGTATCCGGATAGTATTTTCTATGGCAATAATACTGTAACAGCGAATATTTTACCGTTAGCCTTCGGTCTTGTGCCCAAGCCATACATTAAGGAAGTGGCCAAGAATGCCGTTACGACCATTATTACAACGAATAAAGGACATATCAGTACCGGAGTAATCGGTACACAATGGCTAATGCGTGAATTGAGCCGTAGGGGGCATGCAGATGTAGCATATCTCTTAGCCACCAATGATACATATCCTTCGTGGGGGTATATGGCTGCACAAGGTGCCACTACCATCTGGGAGCTTTGGAACGGTGATACTGCAAATCCAGGTATGAACAGTGGAAACCACGTGATGCTCTTAGGCGACCTACTTCCCTGGTGCTTCAATAATCTGGCTGGTATCCGTGCCGACCGTTGGAAATCCGGCTATAAACATATTGTTTTCCAGCCTGCTTTTGAAATTCAGGAATTGAGTAACGTGGATGCTTCTTATATGAGTATCTATGGAAAGATTACCAGCCAATGGAAAAAGACTCCCATGCATCTGGAATGGGATATCGAACTTCCTGCCAATACAACAGGAGAAGTGCACCTGCCGGATGGACAAAAAGAAAAAATAGGTTCCGGCAAATATCATTTCAGCGTAGATATACCAACACGGAACACCGCCATCATCAGTGATGAATTTCTATATGAAAAAGCTTCTTTCCCCGAATGTCACGGGGCAACCATTGTGGAGTTGAAAAACGGTGACTTGGTAGCTTCTTTCTTCGGTGGTACCAAAGAACGTAATCCGGATTGTTGCATCTGGGTATGCCGCAAAGCCAAAGGGGCAAAAGAATGGACAGCTCCCAAACTTGCAGCTGACGGTGTGTTTGCACTCAATGATCCTAATGCTGAGATTGCAGGCATCGACACTGCCTGCACACCTGTAAAGGACACAAAAGGGAAACTGACAGCCCGCAGAAAAGCATGCTGGAACCCAGTATTATTCCAAATACCCGGAGGTGACTTGATCTTATTCTATAAAATAGGATTAAGTGTAGCCGACTGGACCGGATGGTTGGTTCGTTCCAAAGACGGAGGTAAAACATGGAGCAAGCGTGAAGCACTCCCCCAAGGATTTTTAGGTCCTATCAAGAACAAACCCGAATACATCAATGGGCGTATTATCTGTCCATCAAGCAGGGAAGGAAAAGGAGGATGGCGCATCCATTTTGAATATTCGGATGATAAAGGTAAAACTTGGAAAACGACGGAATCAGTACCGGCAGAGTTGTCTGTTCCGACTCAGAATCGTAAAAAAGGTGGTATTAACGTAGATGACCAAGAGGCAGGAGAAGCTATCCAAGGGAAAGGTGCACAGCCGATTCTCGCCATCCAACCCAGTATTCTAAAACATAAGGATGGAAGATTACAAGTACTTTGCCGTACACGTAATGCATTATTGGCAACAGCCTGGAGTAGCGACAATGGTGAAACATGGAATAAAGTGACATTGAGCAATGTCCCGAACAATAATTCCGGAACAGATGCTGTAACGATGAGTGACGGACGTCACATACTCATTTACAACAATTTCTCAACACAGCCCGGTACACCGAAAGGACCTCGTACTCCACTATGTGTTGCCATTTCAGAGGATGGCATTCATTGGAAACCTGTCCTTACACTGGAAGATAGTCCTATCAGCCAATATTCCTATCCAAGTATTATTCAAGGTAAAGACGGCAAGTTACATGCGATTTATACTTGGCGTCGCCAACGGATTAAGTATGCGGAAATAGATCCGTCAAAGCTTAAGTAGTAGCTGAATAAAAAAACAGATTCTCTGTTATAATTATACCGCACTGACAATTATCGTGTCAGCGCGGTATTTTTATTATTTACAGGTTTATCAATATTCCTTTACCGAATAAATAGCATACACCACAAATCAAAAAACAAGACACGCACGGACATAAAGTTTGCTGATCTTATAGTCCCAATCCATGGCACCGACGTAGGTGTCGGCATAGTATGCGTTGAGAAACGGATCGTAGCCGTCCTCCGAACTTGACCAATACCCCAATTTCCACCCATAGTCATTATCCCCAGTAGCTTTCTTGATAGCGGATAAAAGATTAGCCTTATTGTACATCCAATACCAACATTGACCTAGCGAGGGTAAAAACCAGCCACTACTATTCGCAGGGGCAGGATAACTATATTCATAGCCTTCCGTACCATCCGTTATCCAATAGACAGTGGGAAAAACATCCTTTAAAGTTCTATTCTCACTTTCTGCAAACGAAATAATTCTTTGTGTATTCTTATAACCGTAGAAACCGATACTCGGCTCACCGCTGTCTATAGCAGCAAGACTCCAAAGCCCCCATGTACAAGCATTTCCTCCATTGGCATCATAAAGCGCAAGAACGTAACCATGCACGGTATGCATCTCTGTTATACCATCTTTCTGTTTGTATTTACAATAATCTACCCATTCGCCTCCACTGTCTTTACCCGACTTCAGAACGATACCCAAGCAGTCCATATCTGCGGAAAGAGCAGTAACATCGCCGGGAATCAAATAGCCGTTATTACTTTCATCCTTGCAATAAAAATCGCCCATTTGAACTTTATCCAATGTATAATCACCTATATCTTTTAAAATCGGGGTAAATGTATAACAGGTATTGGCAGATAAATCTGTATAGGGCATCGCACCACTATACATCTCTTTGTTATATTCATAAAGCCAATGAACCTTTGCCCTTTTCGGAGAAATAATTACCTGATAACTGCCGTCATTCACCTGGTAAGGGAAAAGAGACTCAGTTCCGATATTGAAACTCACATCACTAATGGAAGAAGGAACATAAGTAAAGTCCCTCCTTCCATTAATTTTGCATTTTATGGAAGGAGACAACGAAAGTAAGGAATAAGCATGTTCAAATAGTATATCTAATTTTTTTAGCGGTCTACCACTCGTGTCACTCCATACCAACAAATCGGAAGCACGGTAGGCATCCTTGCTGCGTTGATCACCCTCCGGTAAGAATATTCCTTTTAGACCATCTATGTTAATCACATTATCCGCTTCCTTACTATACGGAAAGTAGGCAAAGTAAACCGTGGCTTTATTGTCGTAGTATATGGCTGTTTTTCCTTCACCATTGCTGCTGTCGAAGCTCCAAATGCTACCATCATATTTGTAAGGTATGTTGTCGGATAGTACATTATTATCTGCATCCAGCACAATGACACCGATACGATCCCCATTTTCGAAAGTGGTTGCACTTCCGCTATCCGTGACACGAATATTGGAGATATCGTTAATAGCAAAATCACCAACACGAACATTCAGTTGCAATGCTTCACCGTCTTGCTGCACCATACCCGAATCTATTTTTTCATCACCATTGCAAGCCATGAAGGATAATAACGAGAGCAACAACAAATACTTCAAATTCTTTTTCATACTCTTTTTTCTATATATTATTAAAAAGTCAAGATGACACGGGTAGAATTCTTATCCGACATGTTCTTTGCATGGTCATTATAAAGAGTACTACCTAATATGAAATTCCTCTCGATATCAGAAGCTAGAACTGTTTTTAAGACGTTTAACATTATTCATAACCACTAACAGTTTGATATTTTTAACACTATATGCAAGTAAAAAAGTCTCATATTTTAATTACCTGCCAATAGAAATCTCTAGATAATATAAAAAAAACAGATCATTATAAGGTTTATTTCCTCAGAAGTCCGGTGTTATAAAGTTATCAAATTCATGATCAATGATAATGTAAACATCAATGTTCTAGATTATTGGGGAATTACTTATTCATATTCATAATATAACACCAACCCAAGCAAGGGATATTATTATGCTTAGCTTTAAGGTTAAAAGTTGCTCATTTTTCTTCAAAGCACTGATTTTCAGCAGCCATTATAATGACTCTTGAGTAATTTTGCCTTTTCGAATAAATATATTATTTTTGTTCCTCAGATTTAAAAATGAAGAACTCATGGCAGACAATTATATAGAAAGACAGCAAGAGCAATACGAGGCGAGAAAAGCAGCTTGGAAACAAGCGCAAAAATATGGTAAAAAGAAATCGCCATCAACTAACCAGATAAAATCAGAACAACCGACTGTAATTACTTCAAAGCCGAACTGCTTGAAAAGAAGGGTGTTCGTTACAGGCGGAGCTGAAGGTATCGGCAAGGCTATCGTAGCATCTTTCTGCCAAGCCGGGCATCAAGTCGCTTTCTGTGATATTAACGAAGTAGCAGGACAACAAACAGCTCAAAATAGCGGAGCTACATTCTATCCGGTCGATGTCAGTGATAAAGATGCACTTGAAAGTTGTATGCAACATATTCTGAAAGAATGGGGAGATATCGATATTATAGTCAACAACGTAGGTATCAGCAAGTTCTCTCCTATCACAGAAACAAGCGTGGAAGATTTCGACAAAATCCTGTCTATCAATCTGCGTCCGGTTTTCATCACCTCACGTGCACTCGCTATCCATCGTAAAGGTCTGTCCACTCCTAATGTATATGGAAGAATTATCAATATTTGCTCTACAAGATATCTGATGAGCGAATCGGGAAGTGAAGGCTATGCTGCCTCAAAAGGTGGCATTTATTCGCTTACACATGCATTGGCAACATCACTGTCAGAATGGAATATTACTGTAAATTCCATTGCTCCGGGATGGATACAAACACAAAATTATGATCAACTCCGACCGGAAGACCATATGCAGCATCCCTCTAAGCGGGTAGGCAAACCCGAAGATATTGCACGTATGTGCCTATTCCTTTGTCAGGATGAGAACGACTTTATCAATGGCGAGAATATCACTATTGACGGAGGAATGACTAAAAAGATGATATATACAGAATAGATAAAGGCTTATGACTCCTTTCTACCGATTCCATCCAATGCACTTTTGGTAACTTCAACCCCGGTTTTCACAATAGAAGCTGCGTGATTGAATGCAAGCATATCATAAGCATTGCCGGACATCTCAATCAAAATATCAGGTTGACAACGATCTATCTGGTAACGGGTGATTTGTTGCATCATCATTCTTGAGGATTCTGTCAATAGATTGTAAGGACTCATCTTCTTTTTCTTGCCACAATCAATCGGGGCATTTACATCCACTGCAATCAGGATGTCCCCTTCAGTACGCTGCACATGCTTCAGCGGAAGAGGATTTAAAATTCCCCCGTCAATCAATACCATACCATCTTTCCGCAACGGACGGAAAACCATCGGAATAGAAATGGATGCCCGGATGGCCTCATGCAGACTTCCTCTGTCAAACCTTACTTCCTGATCACATACAATATCCGTAGCCATTGCCACATAAGGAATCGGCAGGTCTTCGATATTCATATCCGGAATGATCTGTTTTAATTCTTTGATGAAGCGGTCACCTTTTACCAGCCCGTCCCGACTTAAGGTTAAGTCGGCCAGTTCCCACATTTTACGCTTATCCCAGCTATACAACCATTCTTTACACTCCTCCATCTTTCCCGAAGCATACATCGCTCCTACCATCGCTCCCATTGAACTTCCTGCAATAGAAGTTATCTCATAATTATGACGGAGCAATTCTTCGATGGCTCCAATATGTGCAATACCCCGTGCACCACCCATAGAAAGTACTAATGCGACTTTTTGCTTATTCATATACTATACGTTTCTGTTAGTTGTCTACAAATTAACACATTTCCTGCGAAAAAGATGTCCGGCTAACTCTATTTTTCACATAATGTATGATACACCAAGAGCAGCAATCCTCTTTTTCCAAAGGTATTGCCGCTCTTAATGTACATTATATGATTATCTCTTATTCCTAACTAAGGTTTATTTCTTTCCCTGTGCTTTTTTCTCTGCGTTCCTTTTATTCACATAATCCTTAAACATCTGGCGCCAGTTACGCCCATGTTCGTTAAAATACTGTTCGCATTTAGTTTTATAGATTTCGAAGATAGCAGAAATCTGTTTCATGTTCTTGTAGTCAATAGCCTGCTCACGAGCCAGCTTCAGTTGTTCCAGGACAAATGCTGTTTCTTCTTCCGTCATATCAGGTACAATAGCCTGATATCCTTTTAGAGTGAATGCAACTTTTCCAACAGTATATTTATCAAGGATCTGTTCCACCTGTTCTTCTGTCAATACCCTGCGCAAGTCTTTCATCAACTTTTCATGTATCTCTTTCGGCATAGCAGAGTCAGCAATCATTTCACGGTCAAGTTTACTCAATAGTTTGCCTGTCAACGGATTGATGCCGGCAGGAATCGTGGTATAAGGATGGTCATTGTGCCAATCGCGAACCTTACGCAGATGATTGTAAATAGTAGTAATTGCAAATCCGGCTTTACTCTCGTCATTCAGGTTCAGTGAGGCTACCCAGTCCATCGCTTTCTTTTCAAGAGAAGTATCCGAGTTTAGTCTGGCAAATACTTTCTTGTCAAAATAAGCTGCTACTTTATCGAAAGAACGAATGGCGCCCTCCGGTAATAGCTCTCCCTTCTCTCCAAAACTATACATGGCAGCTTCGGGTTCAATAGTAACTTTACTTTCATCCAGTTTCTTCTTGTCCAAATGAAACACATCGGCAAAAAAATCATAAACAGCATTTCGTTTATTCGGGCCAAAATCGTGTTTCTCATTGGGAAGGTGTACATTTGTAACCTTATCCTTTGCATGGTAGAAACCATAAATACGTTGCAGATAAGGAAATTCTAACGTAGGAACACTGGCTGTCCAATCTCCGCCATCAGAAACAATCAGTTGTGGAAGCGGAGCAAATGTCGCAGCCAATTCTGCGTTACAAGTGCCTCCTGCCGAGAGCTGAATAGGCATGCCACTTTCGCAGGGACATCCCCCGTCGAAATGGGAAGCCAGGCTCACTACCGGAGCAGAAGCCGTAAAACGATCATCCAATACACTTAGTAACACTGTATGTGTACCACCACCGGAACCACCATTCGCTCCGATACGACCGGTATCAATATCTTTCCGGGAAGCAAGCATATAATCAAGAATCAGCAAACCATTCATCGCCTGAATAGTATGCGCCGCACTGCTACGATGCGCCGCACTGCCAACCTGTAATATAGATTCTCCCCATCCGAATAAGTCATAATCCACACAAATAGCTCCCATACGGGCCAAAGTGCCCATGCGCTGTTGCTGATCCTCACGATAACGTCCACCGCCGAAATGTCCGTTCGGGCATATAATCAGTGCATGCTTCCCTTTTGATTGAGGGGTGTAAATAGAGCCGCAGACATACAATCCGGGAAGTGTTTCAAGTGCAAAGTTCTGTACAGTATAGCCATCAAACTTTCGTATTTTCGAGAGAATAGCCTCCGACTTAACACATTGGGCCAACATAGCATCAATGCCCAAACGCTGACGGACTTCTTTCTTCAAAGAATCCGCACGCAATCCGAATGTTTGCTTATCAGCATAAAGGGTGTTCAGATACGCCAACATCTTTTCCCCATCCTCATCCGTCCGACGGGGATATTCGTAAGCTTTCAACTTATACATATTTCCCTTCTGCTTGACAAACTTGTAGTCAAAAGGTGCAAGTACATTTGTCAGCGACTCTTCCACTGAATAAGGACGAATACGGAAATCAGCGTAAGACAATACTTTGCCTACTGTATCAATATCGTATTTCAAGCGGACTCCAAAACGATTTTGAATATCCGTCAGAACTTCATTTAAGGGACGGGCAAATTCCGTCTCATATCTTTGTGTTTGCGCCTCTGCCGAAAGGGATGCGGCAAGCAGCATTGTGAAAAGTATCCGTTTCATTTATTTAAGTTTTAATTCCTCACCATTGACAATCACATCATCCATCGTAATGCGTTCACAATCTTCAAAGATGCATTTCTGCTTTCCTCCCTGAATATGGATATCACGTAATACAATATCTGATATCGGAGCTTCTTCTAATCCGACTATTTTTATCGGTGTTTTTACATCTGTAACAGTCATCCCACTGATATGTACATTACGAAAGATTGGGGTGCGTTCACTCTTCGGTTCTGCCGGCATCGGACTGTATTTCAAGTTTAAAACGACAGCTTCTTGCTTGATATTGCTCATCACAATATTGCTGACACGAATATCTTCAACGACTCCTCCCCTTCCACGAGTTGACTTAATGCGGATACCTCGCTCAGTCCCGTCAAACACGCAGTTGGAAATAGTCACTTTACGCACACTTCCACTCATTTCGCTGCCAATAACAACACCACCATGCCCGGAAAGCATTGTACAATTGGTTATAGTGATATTTTCACAAGGTACTCCCAAACGTCGGGCTTGTGCATCTCTTCCCGATTTAATCGTAATACAGTCATCACCTACTGAAATATGACAATCGCTGATATGTACATTCCGGCAGGATTCCGGATTGATGCCATCTGTATTAGGAGAAGGAACATTATCAATCGTAATTCCTTTGATAGTCACATTATCACAGAATTCCGGGTTTACAGTCCAGAAAGGGGAATTGACAATTTTCACTCCCTCAATCTTTACCTTCTTACAACGAACAGGCTGAATGAACGGAGGACGGAAAAAACGTCGCTGCAATGTGCTTACATAATCCTTATTTGTTTCAGTATAAATGGCCGTAGTATCATTCTCTGCATCCCACATAGGCTGATATTTATTCAGATCATGCATACCGTTATCTTTCAGGTCAATCATGACCCGGAAAAACTCCATCCACCATTTTTTACCTTGTCCGTCCAAAGTTCCTTCGCCCTTGATCGTAATATTCTCTGCATCCACTGCATAGATTAAAGGTTGGAAACTTTTCATCATCACTCCTTCGTGACGGACTTCCACAAAAGGAAGATAATCATCAAAGTTATCTGAGAAAAGTAACGTGGCACCAGCTTCCAGCTCCAAGGTTATATTACTTTTCAACCGGATACTTCCTGTCAGGTAAGTTCCCGCCGGAAAGAAAAGGGTTCCTCCACCATTACGGTTCAGACGGTCAATCGTAGTGTTGATCAACTTTGTATTAAGAACTTTGCCATTTGCCTTTGCACCGATTTTCAGCATGTCTACACGTTCGGCATGAAGAACAGTGGCTGCACAAAGGCACAGGAATGCCAAAAGAGTTATTTGTAAATTCATAATCTATTATATTAAAGAATACTTCTTCATCATTTCCATTCAAGAAATTCGTGCCTAAATATAGGTATTATCAGTCAAACTTATACATTCCGCTTTGTATTTCCTTGGGGTCCTTCTCTCCCGGAAGATATACGACAGCCGTTGTATTCACCGGAACAGACACATTTAAGGTAAATGCATCCTCTTGCCGAGTCCACTCTACTATAATAGTACCATAAAGGGTTTCGTATGATGATTTGACATATTTCAAGTCTCCTACCGGTTGGGGAGCAATGATAAATTTCCGGTAGCCCTGCATTGAATCATCTTTTCCTTCCAAGGAGGCAGATAATACCGTATATGGACGAATTCCAACCAATGAACGAAAGAACCATTCATCAATCTGCCCCATCATAAAATGATTCCACGAAGAACCTTGACGCGGGTCCCATTGTTCTGTCAGAGTAGTTGCCCCAAATTTTAATTGAAAACCATAACCGGGAGCTTCTTCATGATTAAACATTTTATAAATAAGTTCATTCTGGTCGTTACGGGCTAATGTCTGAATCAAATAACGATTGCCCACATCCCCGGTTGTCAGACGATCTCTATGTGCCTTTACATCTTTAATCAGATTGAAAAGCACCTTTTTATTCAAATTTGTATCCGGCTGACAAACACCTTGTTCTCCTGCACTTTGTGTCAAATGAAGAAACAACGGAAGTGCATTACTGCATTGACTTCCCGTACCATACTGTGCGGTATTATTATCTAAGAAACATTTATTAAAGGCTACCATAATATCATGGGCTAAAGAGCTGTAATAACGAACATCAAATTCATTACCTACCATTCCGGCAGCCTTTACCAAATACATAACGGTCATGTAATAATGTGCGGTAGCCACTAATGGAACAGGTGTATTCCGTGAGAATCCCGCACGAAAATCTCCATAATCATACCAGTCACCCAAACCGAAAGATAAGATTCCATTATTTGCACGAGTTTTGAGATAATCCACATAACGACGCATATTGGAATAGTATTTTCTGATCAGCGAATCATCTCCATAAGTCTCATAATACATAAATGGAAAAATAACTAAAGAACCTCCCCACTCCGGCGATTCGGCAAAAGCATCCATACCCGGACCTTCAAAAACGACATATTCAGGGGCTGTTGTCGGCATTGCTCCATTGGAGTGCTGCGCATCAGCCATGTTCTGCATAATTTGCGGAGCATAAGCAGTCAGATCATAATTATATAATAATCCCGGACCATTAAGATGCACCTGCTCCAGCCAACCAAGTTTTTCCCGGTGCGGACAATCCGTAAACACAGACTGCATATTACTACGTACTGCCTTCTCTATCAAGCGATGAGCAGCATTGAATATCTGATTTGATGATTCAAATGTAGAAACTTTCTTTGCCGAATTGTAAACGAAACAGGACTGAATGTTTTTCAATACCGGCAATTGATGCGGATTCTTCTGTCCTTTCAAGACAGCACCTTCCACCTGAATATATCTGAAACCATAATAAGAGAAACGAGGATGCCAAGTTTCATCTCCTTCACCTTTCAATGTATATTCATAGTAATGTTGGCGTCCTGTTTGACGTTGGTTACAAGCACCTTCTTCCGTTAACGCCTCGGCGACTATCAGAGTCACTTTTTGTCCGCGTTTACCACGTACTGTTATTTCGGGAAAACCAGCCAGATTCTGTCCCATGTCCAAGACTAAGGCAGAAGGGGCTACCACTCGTTTCGTAGATTTGGAAGCCAAGGCAACTTGCTCATCATTCAGTTTTGTGACCTTTTGAATGTTGTGCCGTTCCATAATCTTCACCGGACGTGCCATTTGTGGGCGAAGTATTCCTTTCGGAGCCTCCTGAACTACTACCGGACGCCAATCACTATCATCAAACCCAACTTGGTTCCATCCTTTCTGTTCTCCACGCGCATCATAATCCTCACCTCCATAAATACAGTTGAAGGTTATCGGACTCAAATCATATTTCCAGCCATTATCAGAATGGATGACCGTATGTGTTCCATCCTCATAATTAACAACTAACTCAAATAAGAGCGTGGGAGGACCAAAACTAATCTGTAGCTTACGATAACGTCCCCCTTGTACATTATAGAATCCATTCCCCAATAAAACTCCAACTGCATTCTCACCATTTTGCAACAACTCTGTCACATCATACGTGTTATAATAAACACTTTTATCATAATCACTCCAAAGCGGAGCAAACTCACTATCACCTACTTTCTTGCCATTTAACGAAAACTCATAGAATCCCAGTCCGCATACGTAAGCTGTCGCTTCTACAATCCTCTTGCTTGTTTTACGACCGGCACTACCTCCCTTTATATCTCCCAACTCAAATGTTTTCCGCAAATAAATGCTCTTCTTGGCTAGTGTATCCACCGCTTCCCAAGCCGCTTTTACCTCCGGCTTTTTCAATTCGCCACCATGAAACTTACGACCTTCCGGCAAGTGGGCATCCTGACGAGTAATAGCCCCAATCCATTTCCTGGAAGAAAAGCAGTCAGGAACTGAACGAAATTTAGCATCTGAGCTCCATTGTGAGGGTGAACCAGATTCGTCCCAAACCCGTACGCGCCAAATATAATTGAGTAGATTGCCAGAGCGAATATCCGCTCCTTCAATGGATACCAACTGGCTCTGTGAAGAGTTTACTTTTCCACTGTTCCACACAGAACGACCGGTAAAAACCTCCCGAATATCTATTTCATAAGCCGATTGTTGTGTTCCGTTTTCAGGTGATTCCATCACCCATCCCAAACGGGGCACTCCCTCAACCACTACTAACCCTTCCTGCATTTCACAAGTCAGGCGACTGATTGTTATATTCTTCGCTTGTACGAAACATGGCAGGCAAAGAATAAGAAGAAGATATTTTCTTAAAATCATTATCTGGTTTTCAATATGTTATAAATAATAATCCGTGTCTGAATCTATCATTTCAAAGCATTCTCACAAACAAGTCTTGTCAGCGTATCCGCATGTCCTGCCTCTTTCCCATCCACAAAAACACGTAATCCCTTTCCGCAATGGTAACGGTCCCCATTTTTATCCCAAAGAATCGTCAGATTGTGCCCATGATATAAAACATTATCCAGACAAAACCAGTCCCATTTATCAGCCGGAATCAGCGGATTTACTTCTATCGTATCATCCAGACGGGGACGAAGTCCAATCAATCCGGTAATCATCAAATCATTGAATGTAGAATGGTTATAGTACCGGCTCCGTTCCTGATCGCCTTTCAGCCAATAACCGGTCACTTCATCCAGATACTCGCCAATATACGGACGGCCACGATGATATTGCGACTCTACATACAATTCCATCTGACGAAAATATACACTGTCAGATAAAACAGTCTGCGGATAGTTATTCATGAAATTAGCCATTGCAGTCAATGTCTGTGCAGAAGCAAACGGCCAGATAGCTCCGTCCCACTCACACTTGCCGACTCCACGCGTGCGGAATTCCGGATGACGGCGTTCTGCCGTAGTCAATCCATAAGGAGCAGAAAATCCTTTTTCATCCATAATCTCTTTCCAGGCAACTTCATATTTCTTCGTTGTATCCGGTAAATTGAAATACCATGGGATATACCCGATTGCTTCACGTACATTGGCAGAAGAATCAATACGCACAGTCTCAAAGAACTGATGACGTGTATTCCACAAATCGTTCTCCACGAGACTCTTTAATGTATCCGCTCTCATGCCGTATTTCATAGCCATTCCTTCATTACCGGAAAGAATTCCCATTAGCGAAAGAGCTTTTGCATTACCGTACATATAACTGTTAATTGTCGGACGGGCATATTTTTTCTTCCGTCCTCCACTGATGGACTCTTCCATACCATCTTGTACATCACCTTGCCAATACAGTCCGTTCTTCAAACGATTCGTACGTTCCCAACGCTGATATTCTGTTTCCAGATCCTTCGCCATATCCAACATGAAATCCTTATCACCATCCACCATATAGCGCGCAAGTATGGCATCCGCATTCCATGAACTGAACTTATCCATTTTCTTCATCGGCCCGCCATCATTGCCACGATACCATGTGTGTATAATCTGATCCAGATATTTCGGATCGCGCAACCAACGGCTCTCGTAAATATGATGTCCGATAGCACAGGCTATCAGATTATATTTGTCCGAATAAGACCGCTGAATCAGAAATTCGGTCATGCCATATCCGACAGGAGTTTCCTTGATATGCTTACGCAATGACCACCAACGATAATAGTACATTTCTTCAAAGTTATGTTGCGGGCATTCAAACAAAGGAATATTTTCTTCCATCCATTCCGAAGCCTTGGCATTGGGAATGGCCTGAACAATATTCTCATCTTCCATGCCATTGAAATAGTCAGCATAATGACTAAAGTCCTCATATTTCAAAAAAGCGGAAGAAGCGTCCTTATCTGTGGAGGAAGTCTTCACATTGGCAATGCGATATTCCGCTAACGGTTCCTGCCCACCTGCATTGGGTAAATCGTAAGTTTGATCGGCAGGAGTATCTACGGTCGGGAATGTACGCATCTCTCCCGTACGGAAAGCGATTCGTTCAATAGTCGCTACCGGAGCATAAAACATACGCAAACCGACTCTCTTACCATCTACATACACTTGAATATTACGATCTGCAGTCGAAAGAACTGCTTCTACATGATAAGTCTTCCCTGCCTCATATTTCATCATATTTGCAAACCGTGAGCCACCTTTCATACGGAAAATACCGTCCGGAGTTAGCTCAAGCCGCGAACAAGCAATGCTGTTTTCATCTAAAAAGTCAATCTGAAGTATACCTTTATCATTCTGTCCGGCCAACAGATCAAATGAAACTTTCAATTCTTTAGAAGCCGGAATCTTACGCTCTGCCTTCGCATAGTCAAACGGGTCTTTATCCTGTAAAATCAACCATTCTCCTTCTAAAGAAACCGGAGCCCAAACCGGAGAATAAATATTCCAATTAGCTAGTTCAGCCATTGAACCGAATTTCGAAAAATCATCATCTGCATGTGCGGAAGCATTGATCTCTACCGGAACAGGAATACGGGAAATCCACATATCTTCTTTATTCACGCTATATGAAACCCACAAATCACCATCTGCAGGTATTCCGTTTCCTTCCTGAATACCACGGGGATATTGAGGACCATATGATTTGTAATTTCCTCCATAGCGCATCGGAGTAATTTCACCATGTACCAAGTTTAATGTAGTATACTCCAATCCGTCCTTACTCAATGAGATAGCCAACGGCCAGCGGAATTCCGACGGATTATAAACCGTAGCATAGGTTCCATCGCTCAGACGTTGTCCCCAGATTTTCGCATTACTGTTGACAAATCCTTTTGCACGAAGCACAGGTTCTGCCCAGGTATGTCCCCCATCTTCACTGATCGAAGTCAAAGCGTGTTTCCAAAGACTCGCAATGCGTCCATCGGGCAATGTATAGCAATTGAATGCTTTATATCCTTTTTTCAGTGGAATGATCGGATCTTCACGGTCAGCTTCTTCTACCCATTGCATCATATAAAGCGGATTATCCAGTATTTCCTGGCAAGCCTTTACGAATTCCCAGTCTTTGCTCTTTTTAAAATAGGGATAATCGGTATTCTTTTCGTTGAATCCATGATTGTAATAAATGAAATAGATAGGACCAAACGAACCATCTTTCTTAATCTCACGCACTACCCTACCTATGCCGTTCCCATCATTCGGATCATCTTTCTTATCTAAGGCTACCCCATAATTTCCCATTGTAATCAACTTGCCCGACTTAGATACATAAAAGCCTACACGTTGATGCATGATAGCGATCAAATCTTTTGCCTGCATACCAGGGCGGGATTCTTTAGTATATCCGTCCGGCACTTTGTAAGGGGGGAATACTATTTCCGGATTTGTCCATTGATAACCGTCTTTTGAGGTCATCAGGAATGTTTGGGAAGGTGGTATATGCTCATCCGAAGGGTCTGCCAGATACTGATAATAGAACTGACCGTTCCAGTAGGCCAACATAGGCTGATGATTATAAGTCCATCCGTTACCGTTCGACGTATCCGGGTGTTCACGGTTGGCACGTACCAGTTGAATATTATGTACTCCTACTACCGGAGACAGTTGTCCGTCATGATAAGCGGGATTCGACAATTCCTTTCCTGTGTAATGGATTCTGTCTTGCGGGGACTGTGCTTGAATGGTATTTGTCAGCCATCCGGTAGCCAATACAAAAAGAATCTTCGTTAAGTTGTTCATGATTTATTTCAGGTTTTAGTTTATTTCTTCTTGCTTTCTTCCAGCAATGTTTTAACAACAGATTCCGAAGCTTTAAAGATAGTTCCATGCTTATGTCCGACAGGCACACTTACGCTTTCGGTGACATCCGTGAAATTCCGAAAATCCCTGGTACGCATAGCTCCATATATTTTTTTCTTATAAACATCAAAATAGATCAGATAATCATCACCGAGTTTTTCAACCGTCGGGCCTTCTACAAACGACTCGGTAAAGGGTTGTGATGACGGTGAATAAGGACCGGTCATAGAGCCAGAAAAAGCTATTTTCAGATTGCGTTCGGGACGTGTGTTATCTTTGAGTACCATTACATAATCATTTTTCGCCCGTTTCACAATCACAGCATCAATCGAGCTGAAACCGGGATCATATAATACTTTCGCTTTCGATACTGCCTTAAAATCCTTTGTTGTGATGTAGTACAAGCGATGGTTGTTCTCTTCTTCTTCTATTCCCTTTTCATAACGACCGGGCACACAAGAGGCCCATACTACCATAAACTGTTCACCTTCGTCATCATAAAAAATCTCCGGCGCCCATACATTGACAGTGGTAGGTTCGTCTGCCATCACAGGAATCATTTGTTGCTCCGACCAGTGAATCAAATCTTTGGACTGTGCATAGCCAAAACCTAAATCACCTTTCCAACTGGTAGTCCACACCAAATGAAAGGTTCCATCCGGTGTACGCACTATGGAAGGGTCGCGCATTAACCGATGTTGCCCTAATTCCGGTTTCAACCAAACGCCGGGAATGCTATCCCAGTACATTCCATCTTCGCTATACAGATATCTCAGACCTTCATCAGCCGGCTCATGAAATGAAGTGAACATATAATAATCTTTATTCCCTCCACAAGAAGCTAAAAGCAGAATGCTTATTGCAGCTAATGTATTTTTTAACTTTCCCATTTCTATGATTCTTTTACACTATACTAATATCCTTTATACAGAGACGATAAAAAGCCGGATTTGTACTCAAATAGATATAAAGAATCATTTTTTATAATCGATAAAAGGGCGACTCTCCGAGCCACCCTTTCCTCCATCAAACAAACTAACCATTTAATAATGGGAAAGAATTCCACTTCTTTTTATAGTATCTTATTTGTCACAAATTCCTTGTTTACAACATGCTATGGTTTTACAGTGTTCCTCCCCGTGCTTTTACACGTTTAGCCCACTCTTCACGTTCTTTTGTCAAATTGTACCCACGTTTGGCCAGATAATTGTTGATACGTCCTTTGTACTTACCGAAAGCCGCATGCTTCTTGTTTGAATTTTCTGCATCCATAGCAAACTCACGCGCCTCTACCAACCAAGCATAGATTTGTGCCTTTTCTTCTTCCTTCAAAGAAGGAATCATATCAAGCGTAGCTTCATAAGTCACTTTCACCACGCCATAAGTCATTCCATCTTTTACGGCTTCTATCTGTTCCTCATTCAAAAAGAGAGATAAACTGGCAGGAAAAGCAAAGTGAGAACGGTACAAAGCTGCATCTTTTTCATTTTCAGCAGCCTTCAACGCTTCATCTTTCGCATCACCGGTCAAACCTGATTCCTTAACGGTTTTTACTTTTGCATCACGTATTTCATAAATATCATTCAGTTCGAAATAGCGATTGGCAATAATATTACAAACATCTTCGGCTACTTTCGCATCCGTAAGTCCTAGTTTATCTACAATTTTCTGCGAACGATTGACAATGGACTCTACATATTTCGGATCACGATTCTCTTTATTCAAATCAACTGCTCCGGCAGATATCCAACCGCAAAGAAGCAACAGAGACATTAAAACTATCTTTTTCATTTCATCTTATTTTTTATACCATATGCCAAAAGGAAACTCGGTTCCGGCACCTTACCGATGCCGGTTGCAGATTACATTAATTTTCCTTTTTCAGCTAATGTATCATAGTTGTTTTTTAAATCTCTCCAGTCTACTTTGTGCTTTGTACTGATTCCATTGATATACTTTTCAATATTCGTATATCCGTCACCTGTACAATCTTTATTAGCATCACTTGGATCATCCGGATTCAATCCATTAGCAATTTCCCATTCATCCGGCATACCGTCACCATCCGTATCCACATACGGAGTTCCTTTGTATTCGGGGAAACCACCCATCTGACGAATATCAGTAATGATACCTTGCTTATAAGAATCTTTCGGCAAACGACGATATCTGAACTGACCGTCTTCACCCATTGATTTAGGAGCTAAGCCTGTAAGGTCACCGTTAGCATCCTTCGCCATTTTCTTGTCATAATAAGGAATACCGGTTTTTACTTCTTCGATAATGCGTTCGTCTACAATATCGCGGCAAGGGATATTGGCACCTACATGTTTCGTTACATAATCATAAGCATCATTGGCAGATGTAATTTTAATATAAGGCATTGCAAACGGTTCGTAGCTCCGCATCATTTCAGTATATCCGTCAGTATTTGGCTGACCTTCAATCTGTATACCACCATTCCAGTTATCTTTTGTTATTTCCGGATAACCTTCCATCACGTTACCATCAGCATATACACGACCATAAACTTTATAATTCAGTTTGCTACGTCCGGCTTCCGGTTTCAGGATACGACAACCTACTGTATTGTTTTTGGGAGTAGCAGGACCGGGTTTATAGTAGTTATTGATCATGTTAAACATAGCCGTATAATCACCGCCGTCAGTTGAACGATGCACCCAGTTAAATATCACATTATTGACGAAGTTAAATACTCCATTCCAACCAACAGACGGATTACGGCCTGAGTTACTAGCCCAAAGGTTACGCATAAATGCACAGTTTTCACCTCCTAATGTACTGCCGAATGCATGGTTATATGTATCCAAAGCTTTTGCGGAAATCGTATTCTGAATAGTTACATTTACCGTGGCAAGCTTTTCGTCTTTGCTCTCATACTGTCCTTCACTCGGATCATACATATGACGGTAGAAAGATATATTTTCGTCCAGTCCCCATGTACATGAACAGTGGTCTATCATGATATTACCAATCGGATTACCACCAAAGGAGTCATCACGATGCCACACTTTTGTTTCTCCACGACGGAATCTCATGTGACGTACTACTACGTCGTGTGTATCCACCCAGAATGATTCTCCGGCAATGCAGACACCATCACCCGGTGCTGTTTGTCCGGCAATAGTAACGTAAGGTGCACGAACAATAATCGGAGATTCCAGACGAATGATACCAGCCACATTGAATACAATAATACGTGCACCACCTGTCTCACAAGCTTCGCGGAATGAACCCGGGCCACGATCATTCAGATTAGTAACCGTAATTACTTTACCTCCACGACCACCGAAACTATACATTCCACCTCCTTCAGCACCCGGAAACGAGGGAATTCTAGCTTGTGGCAAATCATAGGGACGACCAGCCCATGAGATATAAGGACGTCCCTCTTTTGCTTCTTTCAGTACTATAGGTAACGCTTTCTCCCATGCTTCATCAGAACGTTTCCGTTCCTCGGTCATCATCTTTGTATAATTCGCTTTGGCTTCGTCAGTTATCTGCGGGTATTGTGCCCATACAACGGTCGGAGTCAACATTGTAGCAGCAAAGGCTACTAAAAGTACATGTTTCTTCTTCATTTTTATTAGGTTTTGTGAGATTGATCATTCTAAAATACAATAATAAGACGAGAGAGGAGAGATTTTGTAATCAGTGGAGAGAAAAAATAGTGTGATTTTTGTTAGTTTTTGCCCAGTATTGAATTTATCATTTATAAATAAAATCTTTGTCTATGTTCAAAATTAGACACATGAAACTTTTGTTGTTAAACACCCAATTTTATTTTGTGCCAATTTCCAACCTCCTTATATAGTCAAGTCCGAAGTTTCACCACCACTGTTGTCTCAATCGAAGGTTCTACCTTCTGTGGCATTCGCCTTCCGTCCTAGCACCTGACGTTTGTTACAGACAATAAACGCAGCATTCATTTGGCTACCACGTCTGTATAACCAGTACCCGCTTCAATTAGAGTATTAGCGTTAAGAAACTTGACGAGCAGGCAGTAAGCATCGTCCACGGCAACACAAGAATCAGTCCAATCCTTTATTTTTATTATTATTTCAAGTAAAAATCATACCATTCTCATTTTTTTTCTGCCATTGGGAGCATTCTTGCCCTCTGCGGCTTCAAAGTAAATGAGAAATTGCCATTTTTCCTCTCTTCTTTCATAAAAGATATGGAAAATGGCAATTTCTTATGTATTCAATCCTATTTATTTAGGTAGAAAATCGGATCTTTTTATTCTTCCAGTGGGTCAAAAGTACCATTGGAACCACCGTTCATGTAATCTCCCCAACCGATAGTTTGCGTCAGCGTAGTAGCACTACTCTGTATGCCTTGGTTAAATCCGAGGAAATAATAGCGGGGAAGAAATTCGATGTACAATTCTGCTTGAGAATCGTTATAGGAATCTCCCTTTTTCGTCTTGCGTATAAGATTAGCATTGTAGAATTCTCTCAATGCCTCTGTTTGAGTAGAAAGATCATTTCTCAAATCAAGAGCCGCCGGACGAGTAACTCCTGCAACTGTCAGAGGGTCGGAAGCCAATGTTGTCCCACCAATACCTTCTCCCTGGCCACTGTCAATCTTTACACGAAATTCAAGATTCTCACGACGCTGCCCATTGAGTGGAGTAAAACCTAGATAGCTACAGGTATTTCCATCCCATCCGGTCAGTCTCCAAGAGGAAGGCGCTCCATCAGGTAATACAGTTCCACCATCAAACAACATCCAACGACGCAAATCATCGAAACGTTTACCTTCATAAGCCAATTCAATCTGCCGTTCATACAAGATAGCAGCCATACATGCGGCAGCATCTCCACTTAAATTGGCTTGCAAGCCATAGTTGTTTTCGGCTGTATAGCCTACGCGGGCACGTATTCTTTGCAATTGGGCTACGGCTTCATCCAAATGCCCTGCACCACAAGCAGCTTCTGCATAGTTAAGTAACACTTCTGCAAAGCGAATTTCCATATACGGAGATGCGCTACGAGTAAAACCTGAAGCTTGTGTATACTCATATCGTGAAGTAGAATTTACATCCCGGTCGTCTGAACGTTTACGTACATAAAATCCTTTTACGTTATTCAATAAGTTGTCAGCACCGTATGTAGCTTCACTGTTTGCAGTTATATCATCTCGTAAAGCGGGAGAAGTATACCACACGTAGTTCCAAAGCTCATAGTCAGTACCATTATAAGGATTATCGTTATTATCATTTCGAGGATCACCGGTAAATGTCCAACGGACACCCGGAAAAGCAAATGTACGGTAAAAACGCGGGTCGCGATCGATAAAAGGAAACTGTGGATTATAATCTGATTCTGATTTATCCAATTTCGTATAGGTGTTGCAGCCTCCTGGTACTTTACCATCACGCATCGGGAACATATCTACCAACATGGCAGAAGGAGTTTTTCCACCACCCCCCAAAGTATTATTTGGACGGATACCATGCTCCCAAGTATTATTCTTCCGATAATCCGGAGTTCCCTGAACAAGTGTATTATAAAGCGTTACGAATATGCCCTCCGTGTTTGGTACTTGAGAGAACATGCTAGCCCAGCCTGAAGCGTTGATACCAGGATTACTTTCATTTGCCAATCCATAACCGGCAGCTGTCAATACACCAATGGACCTTTTAATATCCTCATAAGCTTGTGTCCAACGGGTTACATCATTTGTACGGTTAAACATTGGACTGGCATACAGCAAGCGTACACGACCCAACAAAGCTACCGCCGCACCGGAAGTAACGCGACCGTAATTTTCGCCCGACATCCATTGTCCGCTTCCTGTAAAACGAGCCAACAAGGTTTCGGCTGTATTCAAGTCATCACAGATAAAGTCAATACATGCCTTAGTAGAAGAACGAGGAACAACCGAACTGGCAATAGGTTCCAATACATCCGTAACGATAGGCACACCGCCATACCATTTCACCAGATTGTAATAACACCATGCCCTTAAGAAATAAGCCTGGCCTAATAACTGATCTTTTTCATCCTGCGAAAGCGTACTTTCAGTTACACCAATAATTACATCGTTGACATCACGAATACGACCATAAACGCCTTCAAGAGGGTTTCCCTTAGTCCCTTGAAAATAATCGGGTACGGGATTATTGCCTGTCTGATAAGTCAAAGGAGCCTGCGGATTCACAAAAACGCTGAATCCACTATACTCTTCCGTCGATTTAGACTGGTCATCAGCTAAGCCTGTACAATTGAATCTTGCAGATGCATTTGCTGCTGCATCGGGCAAACATGTTCTGTAAATAGCCGACACACGTGCAGATGCTCCACTCCAATAGTTATAAGCTTCTCTAGTTGTACTGTCATAGTTCTGTTTTTCCTCCAAAAACGAGTCGCTGCAAGAAGTGAAAATTGCTGCGGTCAGAAAAGCGAGACTACTGATACGAAAAATATTTTTTCTTTTCATTATACTGTTCTTTTAGAATGTTAAATTGACACCAATCGTGAATTTACGCAATGTAGGATAACTTCCGTAAGAGGTCATCGGATCGATGAAATTGTCTGGATACGGATTATAGAAGCTGAGCAAATTCTGTCCGGTAACGTTGAAACGGCAACTTTCAATGCCTATTACTTTCATATATTTTGAGGGGATAGAATAAGCCAGTGTCAAACGATTCAATCGAATACGTGTTCCACTAACTCTCCAGAATGAAGATTGTACTCCATTTACGCTAGTCCATCTCAAGTTTGGATATTCACCGTTACGATTAGCCTTCACAACTACGTTGCCTGCTGCATCAGTTACGTCATTATATACAAACATATTATCTGTTGTCCAAAAAGAGGGCATATTCGCATATTCCAAATCATTATATTTGTTAGCCGACGTTCCCATATTTCCCAACGAATAGGCACTGGAAGGAATAAAGCTATACCCTCCCCAACCAGCGTTGAACTGGGCTGTCAGAGAAATACCTTTCCATTCTGCACTCAAATTCATAGTCATACCATAAGGATTATTCCGATTAGACAATCGTACTTGGTCATTTTCAGTGCTGACAACCCCGTCTGGTGCAGCATAAGTACCGTCAGCCTGTCTAGCTCCGCGTACATCCTTATAAATCAACATACCAGGTTTTACATCTTCTTTATTAAGTCCCATATAGGTGGAAATATTGTATTTTGTAAAATATTCATCAATATCCTGATAGCTGCGGAACATACCTAGACACTGCATTCCCCATGAGCCCTGATCCGTACGGTCACCTCTTCTATAATCCTTGTAAGTCGGTTCTGTAACCCAGTCTCTTACCAAAATTTTATTATCACTATAACCTGTGTTAATCTGAATTTTGTATTTAAAGTCCTTGCCAATTCGATCTCTCCAGGTTGCGGACTGTTCTACACCATAAGCATCTAGTTCACCATAATTAACCTTAGCGGAGTTCGCTCCAACAATAGACGGAACAGACTCATTATAGCTAAGTAACATTTCACGATTCCATTCATAATAAGCGTCAATATTAAATGACAACCGATTATTGAGGACGTTGAAATCAAGTCCGAAGTTTCCTTTATAAGACTTATCCCAATGGGCGTCACGGTTGACTGCAGCGTTTCTGCTATTCATTGTAAGACGGCTACCGGCCTGAGAAGTGGGATCTGTACCCAAGACAGGTCCCTTATCCAAATCCGTACCATAAGTCTGTAACCATTGCCACGGTGTCGTATTATCACGTCCGGTTAAACCGAATGATGCACGTAGCTTCAAATAGTCCACCCATTTTACATTTTTACTAAACCAGCTTTCCTGCGAAATTATCCAACCGGCAGATACCGAGGGGAAGAATCCCCAATAGTTTTCAGGGGCAAACTTAGTAGAAGAGTCCGAACGTAGCAGGAACTCAAACAAATATCTGTCTGCATATGAATAGTTCAAACGACCGATATAAGACAAGTTTCCTGATTCATAACGAGTGAAAGTTGTTCCCGGTGTACTAGTATATTTTACCGAATTGGACTGTCCTGTTGTAAATTCATAAGGGTCGGTAACAGAACCATATAAATATTCGGTTTCCGATTCTGACTTCTCAATAGAGAACAAAGCTGCTATTGAATGTTGTCCGAAATCTCTGTTGTAAGTTGCCGTAAAGTTCATCTGATAGTTATCTGAACGCGTCATTGAACGAGACAAATAGCCTTCGGTATCCGAAGAACTGGAGTTTACCACCAATTTTCCACCATTAGCATACAAGAATCTGGTATTCTCAAACAAACTATTGTCCGCACCATCAATTGGAGTGTATAGATGCTGCCCACTACCTGCACGATTCTCTAAATAGTAAAGTTCATAAGAGGTACCATAATCATTTGTTTTATCGGAATTAATGCTCTTTGAATAAGAAAACTTCAACTTCAATCCTTTCAACCACTTATTCCATCCGAAGTCATACTCCAGTCCAGCATTCACATTCATGTTTGAAGACATATTGCGTTTATAGTCGCCGTTGTTCTGCAACACACTAAAGTTATAGTTTTGTATGTTACTCACCTGCTCATTGGTAGGACCGTAAGCGGCAACCGCATAATCACCCACATATTCGGGGATATAATAAGGATGCGTCAACAGTGTATTGTAGTCCTTCTCGGCTTGCGATCCGCCTACTTGGTTGAGTGGAGTATTCTTTTTTCCATAATCACCCGAAACCTGGATATTTGCTTTCACCCACTTGCTTATCTTTACGTCAATACCAGCACGATAGTTCCAACGGTTGTAATCCAACTTACCCAAATTACCATCCTGGTCAAAATAGGAAATACCGGCAAAATAGCTTGCCCTTTCAGTGGCGCCACTCAAATTCACACTGTGCTGTTGAGTCAATGCAGCTTTCCAGTTCTTATCCAATAAATCATAGTTCAAGCTTTTCATAGCATTAAGCTCATCTTGTTGGAAAAGTTGCTTCAACGGGTCAATACCAGTTTCCGTAGGGTCTCCCATACGTACTGCATTCCACAATTTGCCATATTCATATGCACTCAACATACTTGGGCGAGATACTTCATCTGTTATACCGAATGTACCGCTATATGATATTTTAGGAGTTCCTAATTTTCCCTTCTTCGTTGTCACCAAAACAACACCATTAGCTGCACGGGCACCATATACCGCTGCCGAAGCATCCTTCAATATAGAAATACTTTCTACGACCGTAGGATCTAGGTTGTTGAAAGCTTCCGCACCTAGATTCACTGTGCTATTTCCAACTTTCACCTCCGTCGGATAAATGTAACCATCTATCACATACAATGGAGTCAAGTTGCTTCCACCAATATCTTCTAATGCTTTATTCTGGCGAATCGAAATGCTCGCATTTTCACCCGGACGGCTATCACCTCCACTTACAGAAACTCCGTTTACCAAACCTCTCAACGTATTGGATAAGCTACCGCTAGAAACGTCTTGAATTTCATCTACGGGAACCGTTGCAATAGCACCGGTTAGATGGGCCTTCTTCTGTGTGCCATAACCTACAACTACTACTTCATCCAATTGCTGTGCATCTTCCTTTAAAATAATCTTGGCCAGTTTAGAGGAAAAAGAAGAGAACCGTTGCGACACATAGCCAATATAAGATATTTCAACTTCTTTACCTGCAGGCACATTCAGCGTGAAATTTCCATCCAGATCGGTAATCGTTCCTGTAGTTGTTCCCACAACCTTTACAGCAGCCCCAATAATAGGTTGTTCGGCTTCATCCAAAACAATCCCTTTGAATGTTCTTGCATTCTGAGCCATTGCCGACATAGCCATTACAAAAGCCAAAAGCATGCACAAACATAATTTAAGTATATTCTTATGTTTCATTTTTATTATATTATAGATTTAACTCTCTGTTTTATTTTAACCAACGCGGGTCACCACTACCATGACTGAACACTTCTGGAGCGCTCGGAGTAAAGTCTCCATTAGCCGGATCTGCAAATCCCGGGTCTACGCCATAGGCTGTGGAACTCTTATCACCTGTACTTTGTCCTGTTGTTTCATTTACCGGCAAGGATCCATCAAACCAATAACAGTTGTTATCGCAAGTTTTACTATTATCAGTACGTCCCCCCACAATACGCCGATTAAACTCACCACTACAAGAATCGAAAAATATATTCTTGCTCAAATTGACAGTATTAGCTTGTCTATTCCAAACATTAGAATTGAAGGCTTGCTGTGTTTTAGAAATATTGTAGAATGTATTACTTGTGAAGTTCATTGAACAACTTGTCCAACCAGCCCTAGAAGCTTGTCCACCAGCAACACGTAAGAAACGACCATTATTAGCATTCGAAACATTATAAAAAGTTGTATTACTGATTTCAAAGTCCTTTACAAATGTACTATTTGCATTAAAATTGATAAGATCACCATCTTGGTACAGTTTGATTAAACAGTCTCTGATAATGAAATTCTGTATGGCATAGTTCTTACCATTAATATTGACAAGATAATGACGCACATTCAATATCTCGCAAGATTGGAAAATCATTGGATTAGTAACGATTCCATAGCTATTCATTCCCAATATTTCACTAGGTACATTACCGAATTTCAAGAAAGTTCCACCTGTCACTACGTCACAGTCGAACTCTATAAACTTCAACGCTAATCCTCCACCACATGAAATAATAGAACCCGGACCTGTAAATTTTACTTTGGCATGATCTAGTTTATTACCACGTAATTGTACGTTGTTTACTCCAAAATCCAAATCCCCTGAAATAGTATACGTTCCTCCTGCCGCCAATTCATAGGCAACTTCAGTATCTTTTCCGCTAGTGACAGGATTGTCAGCAAACCATGTAGTCAAATCTGCTCCATCAGGAATACTCGTTGCAGGAACAAGAGTAGACCAACTCGCTTCAGTAGGCGAAGTAGCAGTTGCATTGTTTAATTTCGCATTTCCCAACGTTACAATCTCCGCCTTATAATTTGTATCGTCCAAATAGGGACACACTACAGACGCCCCGTCTATAATACTATCTTTTACAACAGTGATAGGATTAGAGGGATCATCCACAATATATAAGGAAAACTGGTAACCACCCGCCCCCATAATCACCGGCCAAGTAACCTTTACATTAGTAGTACCGGCAAGTTTTGCAAATTCAACACCAGATGCTTCCGGTGACAATAATTGTGTGCCTGTCACGCCCCCAGAAAAAGTTTCTTCATCGAAACCGTCTCCTGCACAAGAGCCGATAGAAAAAGCTATCGATAAGCACACTAGACTTTCGACGACTGTTTTTTTAATCTTCATCTTACTCTTCATAGATTAAATTTTAATTTTAAACAAAATAATATATAATATCTTCAAAATATAAAGTTTCTTTAATAGATGACGTACAGCTTAAAAATATGTAATCACTCAAAAAGAATAAAAAAATCAAAGAGATAAAAAATGTCCCATTTATAAGATTGAATCGAGCGGTTGATCAAAGAAAAGAATACAGTCGATTACATCCAATAAAGTGCCCGATTGACTCAAAAGGAACGGTTGATTGAACTACCGGAAATATTCTATTGAAAGATTTGCTTCAAGTATTCAATATTCGTTCCATAATTCTTCTTCACGTTCCTCACATCATCCTTGTCTCGTGAGCGTTCTACTACCAGCCAGCCCCTCCAGCCCATTTTGTCGAGTGTCTTTTTCACCCTATTCATATCCAGGCGTTCATTAAAAGGAAGAGTTACTCCATCCGTATCCGTACAATGAATCTGGCAGATTCTCTTTTTTCCCAAAGTCTTAAGTTCCTTGCACAAATCCCGTCCATTCTCTAATGCATTCTGAAATTTAAAATAGATCTTGATACCGGGAGAATTAATTTCTTTCAGTAGTTTTACTTCCTCTTTTGCCTCTAGTTGGGTTTCAATACCAATAACAACTCCTTCGGAAGCAGCCATATCCCCTACTTCTTTCAGGCGTTTTACCAAAGCCGTTCGAAGTTCCGGAGTATCTTGCCAGCCTGCTTTCACTCCACCCAAAGGAAGGAAAGCAACCTTGACATCCATTACTTTCATTGCGTCCAGACAATCTCGTACTAATTCTTTATAATTAGTACGATCTAAAAAAGACTGTCCATAAAAACCGGACATAACAATAGAAGAGACCTCTAAGTTATAATTCTGAGCCGTTTCGCGAAATAGTTGTTGGAAATGGGGTTCACGCAATTTGTTATCGAACATTTCTCTTTTACCGAGACTGCCCATATCCAACTCGACTCCATCTCCCTTCAGCTCATGCACTAATTGGAACGAACCAATCTTCTGACGTTTCAAGATCATCCAGTCACATACGGCAATCTTATAACGTTGCTCTTTTTGTTTCGGTGCGGAAACTGCCAACACCGGAAAACATTCCGCTACGATCAATATCCAAAGGATATGTTGAAATAATTTCTTTTTATTCATCATCTTAATATATGCTGATCGTATAAAAGACGGATGAAAGGAAACTTTGTAATCGGCTACATTCCAAATATTTAATACTAAAACGGAAAAAGTATTTTGAATAAAGACAGGATAGTGACACTATCCCATGTAGATGGCGTCACTATCCTGCTCATATAGTGTCACTATCCCAAGCGGATACCGTCACTATCTTTTCAAGAAGAATAACCCAGAATAATGTAAAAAAATGAGCTGCCGGACTTAAGAAAATAGTCCGACAGCTCTGTCAACCCAAAAACGATACCTATGAAACACTGTGTGTTATTTCAAATCAAATATCAAGCGTTTACCATGAACAAGTTCATCGTGGGTAATACGGTATTTATTAAACTTCTTACCATCCAATAACACCTTATTTATATAAAGAGTTTCCGATCCGGTACGATTACTTTCAATTACCAGTTCATTTTCTTTGTACCATTTGGGATCCAGGCGAATCGTTACTTTATTAAATACCGGAGTAGTCAATGTATATTCCGGCAATCCCGGACAGTCGGGATAAAAACCTATCATATTGAAAATAGCCCATGCAGACATCGTACCTGTATCATCATTTCCGGGAATACCGTCCGGTTTGGTCGTAAAGTACTTATCCAGCAGTCGCTGCGTCTCTTTCTGCGTACGCCATTCTTCTCCTTTGAAGTAAGAGAACAGATGGGCATAAGCAATATCAGGCTCGTTAGCCGGATCATACAATCCTTCATCAAACACCATCTGTAGTTTATCAACAAAAGGTTTCTTTCCACCCATCAGTTTAGCCAATCCATATACATCATGTGGTACATAGAAAGTATAATTCCAGGAATTACCTTCATGGAAACCGGGATTCGGTTCAAAGTTCTCTCCCTGTCTCGGATTAAACGGACTATAGAAAGTTCCGTCCGGAAGAATGGGACGGAATGTACCAAACTCCTTGCTATAATAATGCTTATATCCCAATGAACGTTTATAGAACATCTCCGCATCTTTCTTCTTTCCTAAAGCATCCGCAAAACGGGAAAGGGCAAAGTCGGCGATATAATATTCCAGTGCATGAGAAACAGAATTATCATACTGTTCACGGAGCGGCACATACCCTTTTGACATATAATCATCATTATCCGGACGCATCAAATTCTCTGCACCGGGTAATGTAGCCGACTTATACATCGCTTCATAAGCCAGATCTACATCAAAGTCACGCAATCCTTTCATCCATGTATCCACAATCACCGGAATACTCGGGTCACCTTCCATCGTAAGTGTCTCTCTTCCATACAACTCCCATTTAGGGAACCATCCGTGTTCGCGATACATGTCAAGCATCGTACGTACCATTTCCATCTGACGTTCAGGATAAACCAAAGTCAATAGTTGATGCACGTTTCGATAAGTATCCCACAAAGAGAATACGGTATATCGGGTTCCTTTCGTCGTCAGTATCTGATCGCTTTCCATAGCCGGATATTCACCATTCACATCTTGCAGAACATTCGGGTGAATCAGCAGATGATAAAGTGCCGTATAGAAAACAGTCTTCTGTGCATCCGTTCCTCCTTCTACCGTGATGCGAGACAAGTCATCGTTCCACTGTGCACGGGCATCAGATAACACTTGTTCAAAGTTCTTTCCTGCCTGTTCTTTATCCAGATTCAACCGAGCATTCTCTATACTTACAAAGGAAACTCCCATTTGCACCTCGACTTGCTCTCCTTCTTCCGTTTCAAAAGTGAAATAAGCACCCACATCGTCACCTGCTATTTCTTTTCCGTAGCGGGTATATAACTTATACTTACCCTGATCGGGGGCCCATTCAGCTTCCACCCCAGTCATCGGACGTTGCTTTTTCCAATATCCGGTTGCAGCAGGAACCTTATTTACTCTCATCACAAAATAGATGGGAAACACAGCCTGAGGATTATAACAGAATGTGCCAAGCAGTTTCATTCCCTCTATTTCACTGTCGCTTACACGGCGAAGCATGGCTCCACTTTCATTAGTCAAACCTTCGCCCAAATTTAAAAGTATATGACTTTTTCCTTTAGGAAAAGTGAAACGGGCAATGCCTGTACGTGGAGTAGCGGAAACTTCTGTCTTTACATTATATTTCGTAAGATAATTGGAGTAATAACCGGGAGAAGCCTGTTCGTCTTTATATTTACTCCCATATTCCTTATAGTCAACATTCAGCTCTCCAGTAGTAGGCATCAGCAATAAAGAACCCAGTTCCGGACAACCGACACCACTTAAATTCACATGAGAATATCCGGTAAAGAAACAATTGGTATGTTCATAAGGCGTGGACCACCAACGTGCATCTTTATCGTATGTATTATCGGCAGACCCCATTACATTGAAAGGTACTACAGACATCATTCCATTCGGACAAACAGCTCCGGGATTAGTCGTACCAAAGTTTGTTGTTCCAATAAAAGGATCTACATAGTCTATCAACAGACTCTTTTCCTTATTTGCAGGGGGGGCCTTACCCTCTCCCCCAAATACGGGAAGAAGGGTGAAAGCCAGTGTGCAAGTTAATAATATACGTCTCATATTCTTTTTAGATAATGCTCGTTCGTTTTGTGAAATCAATTATTTCCCGGATATAGCCGAAAGCCATTCCTACAACAGTGTCTGCAGCTCCATAATAGACAGCTACACGCTCTCCGTCCTGCAATGCTGCACAAGGAAATACCACATTTGGTACATCACCCTGAAGTTCATAAGGTGCAGCCGGACCTATCAGATATTCACGGGTACGGTAGAGCACCTTTTCCGGATGATCCTTATCAAGTATAGCTGACCCCATCGCATAGCGGAAACCGTTGCAAGTAGTGATAACTCCATGATAGAAAAGCAACCAGCCTTCATCAGTAAGGAAAGGTACCGAACCTGCACCAATCTTGGTACACTGCCAGGCACTTTCGGGGAAAGGAGTGACTTTCATTACACAACGATGTTCACCCCAATATTTCATATCCGGACTGTAGCTGATATAGATATCACCAAACGGGGTATGTCCATTGTCGCTTGGACGGCTTAGCATAGCATATTTGCCATCTATCTTTTGCGGGAAAAGTACTCCATTACGATTGAAAGGTAAGAAAGCATTTTCGCATTGGAAAAAATCTACAAAGTCAAACGTATAGGCAATACCGATTGTAGGTCCATGATAACCGTTGCACCACGTTACCCAGTAACGGTCTTCAATCCATGTAACACGCGGATCATATTTATATTCAGATTCAATCATCTCCGTATTACCAGCCTTAAACTGAATCGGTTCATGGCTAATATCCCAGTGAATACCATCTTTACTGAATCCTGTGAAGATATTCATCTGTACCGCTTTGTTATCACAACGGAATACACCGGCGAATCCATCTTTAAAAGGAACGACGGCACTATTGAAAATACTATTAGATGAAGGAATATGGTAGCGTCCGATCACCGGATTTTGTGAATAACGCCACATTACGTCTGTGCATCCGGCAGGACGTTCTTCCCAAGGAATTTGAATCTTATTCATAATAATTATTTATTTAGTAATTGGTTTTCTATTATCTCTCAAAAATAGCAATTTATTTTTTCTTTTTTGAATCATCATACGTAAAAGGTATAAAATAGGTCATCAAAAAAGCAGGAATCGTTGCGATCAGTACATAGATAAAGAAACTACGGTAGCCTAGTAAATCACTAAAATAACCGCTGACCATTCCCGGAAGCATAACTCCCAGGTTCATGATTCCAGAAGCGAATGCATAATGTGACATCTGATGCTTGCCCGGAGCAATCTGCTGCATCATGAATAAGGTCAGTCCGACAAAGCCAAAGCCATAACCGAAATACTCCATCGTTATACATGTTCCGATCAGATAAAGGCTGGTCGGTTGGACTACCGCCAGAAAAGTATATGCAATAAAAGGAAGATTGAATACACAGCAAAGTGTGAACAGTGTTTTCTTCAATCCATATCTGGCAACAAAAATTCCGCCTAGCAGAGAACCGATGACAAAGGCTGCAGAACCAAAAACTCCATTCAATGTACCTATCTCTTTCAATGATAATCCTAAACCACCGACCTCTCTGGATGCGCGCAAAAACAGAGGGGCAACTTTCATTATAAATCCTTCTGCCAATCGGTAGAGAATAATAAAGAAGATATAATAAACAATATGCCTTTTCGTAAAGAAGTTGCCAATCACATTGAGTAAATCCGTCACAATTTCTGAGGTGGTTTTCTTACCGGTAGCAGGGACTTGGGTAGACGGCAGCATTTTTATGTGATAAATACCGATCAACACCATTATTGCAGCAATTACAGCGAAAATAATCGTCCATGCGGACGAATATGCACCTTTATTGGCATCAATCGATGCCCCTTCTATAGCTCCGAAATGCTCTGCCAACATACCGGCCAAAGCAACCAGCCCGCCATTTGCAACCAACTTTGCCACATTATAGAAAGCTCCTTGCACTCCAATATATTTCGCCTGGTCCTCTTTATTCAGTTCTGCCATATATACACCGTCACAAGCAATATCATGTGTGGCCCCGCTGAATGCAATCACCGCCATAGTGGAAATACTAATAGCAAAAAAATAATCAAAAAACAGCGAAAAAGCTACTACTCCAAATAATATACCACTCAATAGTTCGGTTACCAATACAAAGAACTTCTTAGTCCGATACATTTCAAGAAAAGGACTCCATAAGAATTTGAGTGTCCAGGGCATCATGATAAGGGAGGTCCAAAACGTTATCTGAGTATCGGATATACCCAAATCCTTAAACATGAATACTGAAACCAGATTGATAGCAATGAAGGGAAGTCCCATTGCAAAATAAGCGGTAGGAACCCAATAGACCGGGTTGATCGTTTTTCTTTGAGAAGCAGTTTTATTCTGTTGCATAATTCAATAGTATATAGATGAAAGGGTCATTTTTCTGACCCATCTATATATAATACAACTAAAAAGGGCAAACTACTAACGCTTGCCCCCACTTTTTTTTATTTTATTGTTACTTCGTCGATAAAAAACCACGAAGGATGGCCTACACCGTAATGCCATTCGGGACATTCTTTCGTACCGGTGACTTCAACTTTCACGTAACGGGCATGCACCGGCGTATCCGATTCAGTCTTCACTCCGCGGAACTCCACTTTGCCCGAACGGTTTTCCGGCATATCATGTGTTCCCCAATGCGTATAATTCTCTCCATCTTCAGAATAAGAATAAACCACCTTCAGAGGGAAAAGAATCCAGGCTCCGATCTGATGCAGGAAATCCGTCTCTATACTATGTATTTCTTTCTCTTTACCCAAATCTATAACAAAAGCACCGTCTGTTCCTTCCCAGCCAACCCAGCTTTCAACGAAAGTAGATCCTCCGAATAATCCGTCCACTAATGCCGTTTTTCCGATCTCTGCATATTTACCAGTAGGAGGAATAAGATAAGTGACCTTCGCTCCTATCGCAACGCTTTTTTCTGCACGGGGCATATATCTTTCCCGATACAACTGACAATATTCCACAGGAGAATTGGAACGCTCATTCAATGTCGGTACATTAAATTCTTTCACCCGTTTTTCAAAAAGTGCCAATTTCGGACTGATCTCATTCATATCCGTACCAATATCAGTACGGGCAATTTCTAATTCCGAATACTGAATGGGTAAGCGGGCACGCTGCACACGCTTCAGGAATTTATTATCTTCAGCCACCGCTTTCTCTGCATCATCAAACAGTTGATTATAACGTCGCATCAGTTGTGGTTTCAGCATTCCATATTTATGGGAAACAGGGGAATCATAAATCCACAATCTTTGTCCGCTGCCTATCAACGCTCCCTCCATCACCTTGATATACTGATAAAGGTATGGCGCAGCCTCTCCATAGTATCCATGCAGGAAATGCTGCATCAAAGAATCAACATTCGCTTCGGGATTCCACATTAACTTAGATACCAGATAGGCACGTAACTCAGCGAAATCTCCTCCCCTGCTTCCTGCAATCTGCGAGAAGTGCATAGTAGCATGATTCTTTTTGAACAGACGAATATTATCCTGCAAGATATGAAAATTAGGGAACGGAGCCAGATAATTATCAAAATTAATACCATAATCCCACACGAAAATATTATTAGTGATGGCAGACCAGCCTTCCATTGCTTTCACAAACTCTTTACCTGAGGCATTTTCCGTCAAAGTCACTTCACGGTCACAATCTATATCACAAAGCATGATATTCACATTCGGCAATGGCTTCACATGTTTCGGAGGATTCATCGTATACAGATAGGCAAGCGTGGAAAATTCCTTATCAGGAAAACGGGCAGCCAGTTTATTCAAAAAAGTAATGATACTTCCAGAAAGTGCTCCTTCATAATCATCTATTGCTTTACAGGCATCACATGTACAATTAGTGTAATTACCATCATTCTGACTCACAGACATAATATGCTTATCCGGATTTGCCTTAAAAATAGAATCAATCCGCTGAGCCACGATCTCAAAAACTTTCGGGTTACTCAGACACCATTGGCTCGCTTTCCCCGGATGGCGTTTGCCTTTAAAATAAGAATAATATTCCGGATGGTCTTTTCCATATACGGAAGCAGGAAGCAACTTATCAAAAGTATGCACCCAATAACCGGCAGCAAACACTTCATTTGGCTCTTCCAGCCTGTTCCACCATTTATATATGGAGTCTGTACGAATAGCATAACATTGTGTCTGGCGGTAACGAAAAGCCGGATTATCTATTTTATCGATAAGCGGCAGTTCGACTGTCTTCGCAGGGTTAAAAGAGTATTCGTTTTCTCCCCAATAATCCACTCCAAGATATTGTTCAAGTAAAGTTACAACTCCGTAGACTGCCCCATTCCCACTGCCTGAAATACGTAAGATTCCATCTTTCGTAGATAGGCTGAAACCGTCTTCTGTCACTCCAGCTGGGGTTTTGCTACTGATTATAATATCTCCTTTTTTTGCATTCTGTCCTTTTACAATGGGAAATGTACAACCTGAAATTCTCTGAAGGAACAATTGAAATAAATTTGCTGATATTTGATTAATCTGGTCATTTTCTGATAGAATAATCCTGGATTTAGTTTTTCCATTATCAACTAAAACGACTTGTGCTGTTGCAGGAATATAACAACATGCTCCCAACAAACAAAGCAGCTGAAAAATAATACGGCGAATGATTCTCATAGCATTTCCTTTAATTAGTTTTTAGATAATACAATCCAAAAATATAAGATACTCAAGAAAAAAATCAGTTCTAAGTTTTATTAACAAAGAAAACTTAGAACTGATCACAACATGATATAAACAGCAAATAGCCCAAGCTCATTCAGTAATAAACTTGGGCCATTTTTTATTCAGTTTCAGTATAAATACCTACAGTATTAATATAAGGAGAATAATAAAGAGCTCCATGGAAAGTTACTCTTATATATTGCGCTTGTTTAGCCACAAGAAGAAGAATGTAACTTGTCTTATTTGCAAATCCTGAAGCTACACCAAGATCCTCATATTTCTCTCCATCATTACTTATCGCTATACTTGCACTTTCCGAAGAATAAAACCATTCATAGAAATGTAAAGCAATAGTTTTTATATTCTCTTGTTTTCCCAAATCGATATCAAGTATGCTGCCATCCGGAACATAATCATACAAGTCGCTAGATTGTCCATTCAAAGTAAAACTCCAACCCGAATGGTCATTTATTACAGAACCTACCGGTTTGTCTACACAAGATAAAAATCCGACAAGTGCTGTTTTATAAACAATATATATAACTTTATTCTCGCCTATATCTGCTCCTACTCCATCAACATTCGTGATTGTCACTGGAATAACATAGTTAGTACCCAGCTGCACAGAAGCCATATCATCCGAAAAACTCAAGGCAACACTCTCTTCCGGAGTTGTTTTTCCTTGTTTAATCATTATTGTCGATTGCTTCAAACTTGCACTAGTCAGTAAAGAATAATCTGTGCCATGCAATGCATTATACGTTCCAACTAATGCCGGATTAATAGCAAGAGTAACTTTGGTGTCACCATCTGCGGCCCATGCCGATTTTAAGATACCGTCAAGCTTCCATTCACTGCTTAAATTTGTAAATCCTTGACTATACTGATACTCTAACAGATATTCTTTACTTGAAGTCAGTGTGACATGATTTGGTTTGTAAGTCGATTCAAATGTCAAGAATATCTTACTATTACTTTCACTCGCTGATACTCCTGTTCCATTAATAGAAGTTATAGCAATCGGGAGAATATAATTTTCCGATCCGTTCTTAAATTCTTCCATATTAGTATAATGCACTTTTAAAGTATCTGCAGAGATATATTCCCCTTGTTTTATATACAAAGTTGCATTTTCCAGTTCTGCATTTTGTAAAGCTACATAGCTCGTTCCATATTCACTGTTGTATGCATCTACCAATGACCTGTCAATAGCTAATTGGATGGTCAAATCTTGTGGTGCAGGTTTAGTACACCTGACAGGAGACAAAATATGTTCGGTGGCGATTTCTTTCAAAAAAGTTCCGTCTCCTTTATACTCTAAAGTAGCATTTGTTTCACTTGGTTTATAAATATAGACATAATTGATATCATACGGATCTGTTGCTTCGTCATCGTCACATGCTGTGACTAATGGCAATGACATAGCAAAAAATGTACTATATAATATATATTTAAATAATGCTTTCATATCATACTATTTTAAATTATTGAGCAAATGAATATGTTTCCCATGTCACCTTTTGACGGTTTTCGTTACCTAGGTTAGAATTGCCAATTTCCACATCATGACCATTACCGGTTACATCGTGTAGTATTGTAGCTCCTTCACCTTCATTCATTGGCAGATACAACAACAAATTCTTGTCTGTATAGTCAACTTCGGTATACATAGATTTCTTTATCTGATTAACTGTGCGTGTAACTTTCCAAAAACGAACCTGACACATTTCACAGAAATCCGGAAAATATTCTTCTCCTGAAGAAATCATCTGAAATTGATCAATATTCATCGGTTGTCCTATTGAAGAAGATAATGAGGCAACTACAGTACCATTTTGGTACAATAAAGTAGTACCGGATGCTGCATCATAACTCACTGCAAAATGATACCATTTTTGTGCTTCTAAACCTTTTCCCTTAGTTGGATCACCTGTATCAAATTGAGACCCCATCGTTTTTACTTGTAGGAAATTATTTTTATAGCTACCATTCTCGGAATAGATTAAGTCACCAAACCGTATATATAGTTCTGTCCCTGAACCTCCTGAGTTTATTATAGCCTGATTATTCTTAGTATATCCACCGTTCCCTGATTTAGAGGTGACTTTACTCCACCATTCCAATGTATAATTTGGCAAAGCTAACCCCCAAGCTCCTTCCGGGGCTGCATGCATACCATTATACCATGTTAATTTAGGAACAGCTTGTTTCAAAGGCTTCACAAGAACCAATAAAAAACTGGAAGAGGATTCCGACTTCTCAATACCTCCTTCCACATTCTTAATACTGATGGGAATTGCATATTGAGCACCGCCTTCAGCTTCAAAACTTTTAATATCAACATTCACAGGATCTGCACTTACAGAACCTGCTTCAATTGTCACTGATTCAGGAAATGATATATATTCTTTAGGAGGCATTTTATAATTAGTTTCATTCTTCTTATTATAAGCATCTAATACAGATTCGTCAATAAATAAATTAGCTTTTATTGTTTGATTAATAATATTCACCAAACGTACAGTTAACGAAGTACGCGTCGTACCCTCTGTCAATGTCAATTCTTTAGTTTTGGATGTAGACGCTTCATTTATATAGACTAAATTATCTATAACATCATACTTAGCATTTTCACATGCAGTATGGACCAGTGCCAGTACCCCAAATGCCATTATTTTAAGTAAAGATATTCTCTTCATTGTTTAACCCTTTCTTTTAGTTATTAATAGGAGGATTCTGTGCAGCAATAGCTGCACGCACTGTGGGATAATCAGGATTTCCAGGATAATCATACTCAATATGATAAGCCCCCATACCTGCATGTTCTATTCCACAAGCCGGATGATAGCTCTGTTGCTCGGTAAAGTAATGCTTATCCACTGCTCTTTCAAAAGTTGCAGTCACAATAGATTTCCCCATAGCTTCTTTAAAGACATTAGGGTGACTTCTACGTACAGCTTCAAAGAAAGAATCCAATCCAGAATGTCCTAGTTCATAGGTCTGCCAAGCTATATAATCAAGACTTAGAACTGTTTCCTCTGAAAGCACTTCATAAAAGCTCAACCAACCTGCACCACCAGGGATATCAGCAACCAACATTTTCCCCGTCTTATCAAACTCCTCACGTAAAGTCTTCATAAACGCATTGGGTACTGATGGCATACTGGAGTTCATTAAAGTCCCCCAATCCTCAATATCATAATCAAATCCATCGATATTATATTTGTTACATGTATCTACAATAGCAAGTGCATATTTCTTAGCAGCCTCAATGCAAGATTGCTCATCTTTAGGATCAAAGCCCCAAAACGCTTCCTTCACTGCATCATCGTTACCCCCCGGTGTGAGATTATCACCAATATCTCCTGCGCGCCAACAAAGCACTGCTCTGGAACCCTTAGCCTGAAAGTCTTTTAAATCAGCCTGTTGCTCAACCGTCAGATTTCCCCAACAGAGCCAAAGGCTCACAAAATCCGTACTGTCCGGTAATCCACATAAAGCATATTGCATGGAAGAACCTCCCTTACCTGCCCAGTTACCAAACCAGCCAAACATAATCTTATGTGGAGAGTTAAAATAATCCTTCAAATTATTTTCATAACCTTGCGTAGGAGGTTCATAATAATCTTTCGCCTCTATGTCGGTCCAATCACTACATGCGATATTTAAGAATCCCTGCGAAAAAAAGAGAGAAATTCCTATTCCGTATATTATTTTTTTCAATTTGCTCGTTTTCATAATAAAAATTATTTTAACGTTCTGATTTAATTTTTCTTAGCCCACCAAAGATCTGTGGCAGAGTTATCTGCACCACCTAACATTGATACAGCTGCTTTCACATTTGCATTATTCGTATTATATTCTGACTGAGGGAAAGGCAAACGACGCATACCACGTTGTACTGTCACTCCGTCTGTATTCAGATTATTCACGATAGGAAATAGTTTAGGATAACCTGTACGACGAATGTCAGCCCACGTTTCCCAACCATTCGGAAAATTGGCAATCCACTTCTGAATCAAAATACGCTCCAAATTCTCTGTAACACTTGCTGATTCATTATATTTCGGAGTTATAGTTGACACTGCTGCTATATCCTTACCTGAATCCGAAGGGTCACTGTAAGCAGCAGGAACCTTTTCACTTTTCAAATAATCGCCAATAGTAGCTTTACGTTCTTCCATAGACACTGTCACTCCTGCGTCATAGAGTTCTTTGGGAGTTCCTCCCATATTCCATTTATACATCAATGCAGCTTCTGCACGTAAAAAATAAGCTTCAGACGCAGACATAATGAGCAATTCATCATCTATACCAATATTCAGGCGGGAGAATTTTGTATAATTTGCCTGAGTTGTAGCACTTTGGTAAATACCATTTCGCACTCCTATTTGTCCTCCACCGATAGAAGCATCTGCTTCTGATGCATATTTAGCCAAACGAGGATCATTATAACCGCTTAAATATGAAGTGATATTAGCACTGATACGAATTTCATTCCATGAAGAAGTAACACGATAATATGGATTCATACCGTCATTATATTTACTATATGCAGCATCTGATGCAGATGTCATCACACCAATTACATCAGAAACAGCTTCTTCTGCTTTCTCCTTGGCAAGTGCTGGAGAAACACTAGAAATGCGCATTGCCATACGAAGCTTTAAAGAATTGGCAAATTTCACCCATTTGTTAAAATCTCCATTAAATACAAGATCGTATTCTGATAAAGAACTCATATCTTCATTACCTAACACAGCTACTTTAAAAGCAGAAATCGCTTCATCCAAATCATCAAACATGTGTTTATAAAGATCCTCCATATTGTCATATTCTACAGTAAAAGCAGTTCCTGTAATTTGAGAATAAGGAATCGGTCCATAACAATCACTAATTTTAAGTGAAGCTGCCACACGAAGAATCTGTGCCCATTGATAAGCCAATCCTTTGCCATCAGAAAGATCACGTATCTGGAAATATCCGGTATAAATCTGTGGCATAGTAGTATCAAACATATTTCCATACCACCCAACTCTTGGATTGTAAGTATAATAATTACCTCCATTACCCCATTGGGCGATACAAGTAATTTCTCCACCATATTCAGATCCAATCATCTGATCCAACATCTGTGAATTGTTCTGTTGTCCTTGTACTAATGCAGGAATCATGCTTTTAATCAATGATCCAGTGATTGCATTATCACCCAGCATCTGGTCAGGCTTAGGTCCAAAAGGATTTGTATTGTACTCTTCAAATTTATCGGTACAACCTGTTGCTAGTGCTACTAACAAAGTACACACAGACAGTTTTGCAAACTTCTTTATTATCTTATTCTTTTTCATAATCTAAACTAGAATGTTAGTTTGACATTAAATCCGAGACTTCTCAAACTAGGTTGTTGAAAATAGTCAACCCCCTGATAGAAATTACTAGTGACAGAAGATGTACTTTCCGGATCATAAGGTGCTTTACAATAAATCATCCATAAATTCTTTCCTGTAAGCCCCAGTGTCATATTTACATGATTTTTGAACCATGTTTTAGGAAGTTGGTAGCTCAAGCTCAGTTCAGAAAGGCGAATATTCGTTGCACTATATGTATAATAAGTACCAACAGCGGTAGTTACTTTACTATAATATTCCTCAGCATCCACTTTACTGTCTCCAACCCATACACCGCCTGCCTGACGAGCAACTGCAGAACTTTCAGATACACCATATTTATCAATCATGGCTTGTGTATCCGATACAACTAATCCTCCAAAACGCCCGGTGAATGCAAATCCAAGATTCCATCCCTTCCAAGCAACACTACCATTCCATCCCAAATAATATTTAGGAAGAATAGAGCCAACCTTGCGGTATTCCGTATTTTCAATAGCCAAACTTCCATTAGAGGGGTCTTTCCAAATATATCCATTAGGAGACTGACGCAAACGCTGATTGATATAAATATCTCCCATTGATCCGTTTTCATAGAGTCTTAAAGTCGGACCACCACTAGTTCCCAATGTTCCTTTTGAGTAATACTCCATTTCGATAGCTTCGCCGGTTTCCGGATTGATGGCACCATTCGCTAAACTAACGATCTTGTTTTGATTAAGAGTGTAAGTGAAATTTGTAGATACCTTCACTTTATCAAATGTATCAGAATATCCTAAAGCCAGCTCAATACCCTGATTCTGAATATTACCAGTCTGCACAATATTATTCTTATATCCAGATGAAGCCGATGCATCAACATAGAATGTCTGATTGAAGGTATTAGAACGATAGAAGGTCATATCTAAATTAATACGGTTGCCAAGGAATTTAGCATTGACGCCTAGTTCCCATGATTTTGTATTTTCTGGTTTCAGATTAGTATTATAATGACTTGCAGGATATTCATATGTATTTGTTTGCTCATTATAAGTATATTGCATTTGGGTAAGGTATCGATTAGGGGAAGAAGCGACCTCCGCCCACGAACCACGAACTTTCAAATAAGAAATAGCTTTTGGTAGCTTTACAGATTCACTAACAAGCCATGACAGACCAACAGACGGATAAAAGTAGGAACCTTTGCTGGTAAAAGCTAATTGAGATGCCCAGTCATTACGCCCAGTGACAGTCAAATACAATTGATGATTCCATCCTAATTCTGCACTTGCAAAAACACTTTGTACTTGATCATGCCATTTTGATTCATTACGCTTGGAAGTATTGACATTAATATTGCCATAATGGAAGAAATTAGGAATTTGCTCCAATCCTCCTTTTAGATACATAGCATCTTCCTGAATATCATTAATAGAAGCACCAACAGTTGCATTCAATGAAAGTTTGTCATCAAAGAAATTCTTATTTATGCTAGCCATTACATCAGCATAAACAGACCGATCATTTTGTTTAGTATGTCCATAATAACCTTTAGAACTACTTTCTGTAAAAGTACCTCGTGTACTAGCATAATACTTTTCATAACTATCGCTATCTGAATTATCCACACGTACTCGCCCTGTTACATTCACCCAATCTGTTATATCCCATTTCAGACTAGCATTAAACATATAACGACGTTTAGAAAGCTCATTCTGCATTCGATTCATAATCCAATATGGGTTTTGCATATCCAAATCAGTACCAAATATAGATTCCGGCCAATATTGTACCATAAGGTTTCGAGCCTCACTATAGCGTTCATACATCTGTACTTCCTGAAAGTTTTCACCTCGTGGAAAAAGATAAAGAGATACCAAGGGATTAAAATATTGTCCACTACCTACCATATTCTTATTATTTTGAATAATATATTGAGCTCCCAAATCAAGACTCAACTTATTATCACAGAATTTAGCGGTATTACGAATAGAGAAATTATAGCGGTTATAAGCATTATTAGGTAAGATACCTGTAGAGTTTGTAGTAGAGACAGATGCGTAAGTTTGATTTTGTTCAGTACCAGTGGTCAACGTGAAACCATTCATCTCCGTCATTCCCGTATTGAAGAAGTCAGATGGATCAAAGTTGCTAGGAGTATCCATCAAGCTCCCCCAACTGCCTAACTCTCCTTCACGATTACCATAAATATTCTGAAACTTCGGCATCATCATCGGAGATGAAAAACTTGTACTATTACTATAAGAAATTTGCACTTTTCCTACAGTACCTTTTTTAGTAGTAATAAGAATAACTCCATTAGAAGCATCCGAACCATACAAGGCTGCAGCGGAAGGTCCTGTTAAAATTGTCATGCTCTCAATATCTTCAGGATTAATATCAGCTACGCTATTAGATCCTGGCTGTTTGTTCATCGTACCTCCAGCATTATCTCCTGAATTTACATTAAACATTGGAATACCATCAATAACATAAAGTGCATTATCATTTTTCTCCAAAGACTTTGTACCACGCATAACTACACGAGCCGCAGCCCCAGCACCGGCTGAAGAAGCATTTATTGTTACGCCAGCTACTTTTCCTGATAAAGCATTAATAAAGTTAGCATCCTTTATATTAGTCAATTCATCTCCCTTTACTTGCTGTACATTATAACTCAACGCTTTTTGTTCACGTTTGATACCCAACGCAGTAACTACTACTTCTTCTAATGTCTGAGTATCTTCTCCCATCACAACCTTTAGGGGTTGGGCGTTGGCAAGCGTGATTGATTGGGAGTAATGAATTTATAGCTCTTTTCATATTTCTTTATGTTCTATTTTTAAGAATAGCCAAGTGGTCAAAGTCTATGAAATCTAATAAATAGCAAAAAAAATGTATAATTTATTGCGAGATTATGCGATGTATTTGCATAAAATAATCGCTTAGTGCATAAAAATGTCATCTTCCATTCCATGAAAGAGCTTTAAAACATATGAACGAGCCAGTCGTTGGTTTAAAAGGAACGGCATTTTGGTTTTAAAGGAAACATCAATTCCTTTAAAACCAAGATAAATATGAGTACTTTGAAAGAACTTTTTCTCTATTTGGTTTATTTTTTCGTCTGATTCTGAAATGACAATATGATTCTACATATTGTTATTTATATTATAATGTCTGTGTTTTGCACGATTTAATAACCATATAATTATTAATAACGTTTATTTAAATCATGCCGTTGAAAATAAATTGAGAATACAAGCTTTATTTCTAATTCTTATATAGTTTAATGTAATATATTACATTATAGGTACATTAAATATGCATTTTTTTAAGAATGTGCTGATTTTACTGATTTCATGTTTTCTATTGTTTATAAAATGCGACATTACAAGATATGATTAGCCGTATGGCTAATCATATCTTGTAATGATATTAGACACAATGAGATTTTTCTATAATTCATCATATTATCGTATACTCATTTATTTTATGCCTATGCAATAAACACAAAAAGTAGCGTTGTGCATACAATTTGCATGCACCATTCAAATTTACATTTTATGATCGAAATTAGTCAGTAGTCGGGCATTTCTAATCCTCTCTTCCTTTTCAAAACATGCTAAATAATTCTCAGTAACAGCTAAATTGGAGTGACCAAGACTTTCGGAAATATAAGAGGTTTTGGCTCCACCACGTTTTAATACTGTCGCAAATGAATGTCTTGCTGTATAAGTGGTCAACTGAGCAATACCTGTACCTTGGGCTATTTTCTTTAACTTTCTATTACATTTAGTAACGATACGACGCACTAATCTGATCTTTTCAAAAGCATCTTCATCCCCTTTGGCATATTTGAAAATGTAGGTCTGCGGACTTACATTGGGGTTTCCCCACTTATGAATGATATCCCACATCTCAGGAGTTATAGTAGCACGTATTTCTTTACTATGTTTAGTTGTCCTGGATGTTTTGGAACGTATAAAACAAATTTCTCCATCTACAATATTTGAGTACTGGAGAAATAACAGATCCATAAAATTAATTCCATTACATAAATAAGAGAAGAACCATAAATCACGAAATTCCTCTAATTCATTGGTAGAATCTTGGAAAGACATGACTCTCTTTATCTCAGGGAGAGTGAGAGCTAGTTTTCGACCATGTCCTTCTGGTATTTCATATTTATTCTTTCCAAAAGGAAATGATGATTCTTTCAATATTCCATCTCGTACAGCACGGTTTAATATGCACTTTAAGGTTCGAAAATAAATACTCACGCTTGAATAGCTTTTACCGTTAGAAATCCAAAAACGTTCACAGTGCTTCAGCCACTCCACTGTTATTCTGTCTAATGGAATATTGGTACCACCAAAACTTTCTAAACTCTTCAAGGCACTTCGATAATTTAAAAATGTACTTGCCTGCTCATTATCCTCTAATTCCTTCATCTTTAATTCGAAAGCTGTACGCAAATTAATTTCTTTCGTATGCCTTCCAAGTCTAATACTTAATATTTCAAAACTAAATTCTCCTTTTTGGATAAGTTCGCTGACTTGTTGTTTTATAATAGAAAAACTACTTTCTATATCAGCTCTTACCTCCATTAATAACTGACTTTTTGCCTTTAACAATCTATCCCAGTCTTCTTTTGACAATTCTTTCCCCGTAGAATAATATTTCTGTTTTCTCCGAAATACTACCTGAACTTTAACTGGAAATAATCCATTAATTTTAGCTCTTCTGATGTCTAATATGGTCAATACAGAAACTCCATCTTTTGAATATTTGAACATAAAATGATGCTTTATATCTATCTGTTATTTGAATATATGCAAATTGCATGCAAATGTAATAAATTGAATAGTTTTTCAGAATTACTTAATGCTCTATTTATCAAATGATTATGTACTTATTTTTCAAAAAAATGCTTAGCCTAACCATTTTTTACGAAAAAAAATCTTATTTTCGTTTAGTATGGTTGCAGTATTAAATGTATTACTGATGAATAAGCGCTTATGAAAAATCATTTTTAGTGTAACCTTTAAATTTATAAATATGAGAAACAGAGATACATAGATCCTTTGTATGAGTGGCGGTTATATTTTTTATCCGCACATGTTTGTTAACTACCTAAAAACTATTTCTAATTAAAAAGAATAAGATGAAAGAAATTATAAAACACAAGTTTCCATACTTGTTATTTTTCCTTTTATTGTTTTCGAGTTTTGCCTCAGCTTATGGGCAGGAACGAATGATTACCCTTAATCTATCGAAGGTACCTCTAAATACTGCATTGAAAGAGATAGAGAAACAAACTTCAATGTCAGTAGTATACAACACAAATGACGTCGATATTAATCGTGTCATATCTATTAAAGTTTCTAAAGAGTCGCTGACTAATGTTATGGGTCAGTTGTTTAAAGGAACAAATATCAGTTATTCAATAGTCGATAAACATATTGTACTTTCTACTAAGAAAGAAGTAGAACAACAGAAAAAAACACCAATCGTTGCAACAGGAACAGTAACAGATGCACAAGGTGAACCTTTGATTGGAGTTAGTATTCTAGTGAAAGGAACCGCTACTGGTGCAATTACTGATATGGATGGAAATTTCAAAATACAAGCAGCCAAAGGTGATGTATTAGAAATCTCCTATATCGGTTATGCCTCCCAAGCAATCACGTTGACCAATGCCCAGCCATTGAAAATAACAATGGGGGAAGATACACAAAAATTGGATGAAGTTGTTGTTACTGCTTTGGGTATCAAACGTTCTGAAAAAGCACTTAGCTATAATGTGCAGAAAGTTAACAATGATGCTTTAACTTCCGTAAAGGATGCTAACTTCGTCAATAGTCTAAACGGAAAAGTGGCTGGTGTGAATATACAACGCAGTGCTTCCGGTGTAGGAGGTAGTACTCGTGTTACAATGCGTGGTAACAAATCTATTAGCGGAGATAACAATGTTCTATATGTAGTTGATGGTGTACCAATTGGTAATCAAGCTGACAGAACTGGCGACGGAACAGGATTCGGAAGCGGCAGAACTTCAGGTGAAGGTATCGCCAATTTCAATCCGGATGATATTGAAAGTGTGTCAGTATTGACTGGACCGTCTGCTGCAGCATTGTATGGAGCAAGTGCAGCAAATGGAGTAATCTTAATCAATACGAAGAAAGGCGAAGCTGGAAAAATGCGTATAGATGTATCTTCTTCAGTAGAGTTTATGACACCGCTCACAATGCCTAAATTCCAAAATAGATATGGAATATCAGGAAACTATTATTCGTGGGGAGATAAACTGGAAAATCAATCATCGTATGATCCTAAAGACTTCTTTGAATTAGGGGCAACCTTTAATAATTCATTTAATCTTTCAACCGGAAACGATAAGAATCAGACTTATTTTTCGATTGCTGCTGTAAATTCTGATGGTATTGTCCCCAATAACAAGTACCACCGTTACAATGTGACATTGAGAAATACTGCTAAATTCTTGAATGATAAGCTGACATTAGATGCATCTGCAAGTTATATACGTGAGTATTATAACAATATGATTTCTTATGGAACTTATTTTAATCCAATTGTTGGCGCATACTTATATCCGCGCGGTGAAGATTTTGAGAAAGAGAAGTATTTTGAACGCTATAATAGTGAACTCGGATATTCTCAACAGCAATGGAGTCCCGGAGATTTTGGTATGGATATACAAAATCCATATTGGATTGCCTATCGTAACATTCGTCCGGAAGTAAAAGACCGTTATATGCTATATGCCTCTTTAAAGTACGATATTACCAACTATTTGAATGTGGCAGGTCGTGTACGTTTAGATAATACCTATACTGAAAAGGAAGATAAACGTTATGCATCTACCATAAACACATATGCTAGTACAAACGGACGCTATACATACTCTAACGAGACGTTTCGACAGAAATATGCAGATATAATGGTAAACTTCGATAAACAGTTTGCTGAAATCTATCATGCTACGATCAATGCAGGAACTTCTTTCGAAGAATATGATACAAAAGGACGTGGATATGGAGGACAGTTACTATTAGTACCGAATAAATTTGTATATAGCAATATAGACCCGACGCAGAGCACCGCAAGTCAAACCGGTGGAGACAGTCGCAGGAGAAATTTTGCTGTATTTGCTTCTGCTGAGGTATCATGGAATTCGGCCTTATACCTAACCTTGACAGGGAGAGCCGATAAGCCTTCTCAATTGGTAAACAGTGATGATCCGTGGATTTTCTATCCTTCAGTTGGTTTGTCTGCCATCATTACTGAACTGTTACCCAATAATATTAAAGAAAAATTAGAGTCAACTTTAGGTTTCCTGAAAGTCAGAGCTTCATATACAGAGGTAGGTTCGCCGATCCCTTATACAGGATTAACTCCCGGAACACTCACTCACGAACTTGAAGGAGGAACCTTTAAACCTTTTAAATATTATCCGATTTCCAATCTGAAAGCTGAAAGAACTCGTTCTTATGAAGTAGGTCTTGATTCCAAATGGTTTAATAATACAATAACTTTCGGAGTTACGTATTATCATTCAAATACATATAATCAGTTACTGAAAGCTACATTGGGTAGTAATTTTGAATATATGTTTGTACAAGCTGGTAATGTCCAGAATAGAGGACTTGAATTAAGTTTAGGATTTGACAAGAAATTTGGTAATTTTAATTATAGTACAACGTTCACTGCAACGACAAATAAAAATAAAATTATCCAATTGGCACGCGATGTCTTGAATCCGGTAACAAATACCTTGATAGATTTAACGGATATTCAGGTTGGGCGTTTCCGTTTGAGAGAAGGAGGAGAAATTGGTACTGTATATGCAAATGAATGGCTAAAAAGAGATGGTGATAATTATGTAGACTATCAGCCAGGTCAAGCATTAACTACAGAAACCACCACACCCTACAAGCTAGGTAGCGTGAATCCTAAATGGAATTTGGGATGGCAGCATGGATTTAGTTACAAAGGATTTAATCTTAACTTGTTGTTCACAGCTCGTATTGGAGGAATCGTAATATCTAAAACACAAGCTATGTTAGACAGATATGGAGTATCTGAAGCATCAGCAGATGCACGTGATGCAGGTGGTGTATCATTAGGATATTTCAAAGTTGATCCAAAAACTTATTATGATGCAGTTTCTAATTTGGATGCCTACTATACATACTCAGCAACTAATGTGAGATTGCAGGAAGCCAGACTAACTTATACTTTCCCCAATAAATGGTTTAAAGGAACTGTTAATAATTTGAGCTTGTCAGTATACGGTACTAATTTATGGATGATATACAATAAGGCCCCTTATGATCCTGAACTAACAGCTTCCACTGGTACTTTTGGTCAAGGATACGATTATTTTATGTTACCCAGCCAGTCTACTTATGGATTGAGTTTGAAATTTGGATTCTAAAATAAATAAAGGAATTGAATATGAAAAAATATATAATTCTGCTTTTGGCACTTTGTTCTATGTCAGCTTGTGATTATGAAGCTGTCAATACCAATCCTTACGGTGTCTCCGATGGGGAATTAGGTCCTCTTAAATATGGTGCCCGTTTCATGAATATGCAGCAAAGAGTGATCCCTATAGGTTCACCTAGTTTGACAACTGGACCTGGAAATGATTTACAAAATACTGATTTGATATCTTCCGGTAACTATATTGGTTATTTTGGCAATAATAATAATTGGGGATTTAATAATGAGGCTAATTGGAATTTTACAGATAGTAGAATGAATTATGCATATCAGAACTTTTACTCGCAAATCTTTTTGCCCTGGAATGAAATATATGAAATCGCTAAAGATTCGGATTCCCCATCAGAACAAGCTATATTGGAGATTGCTAATATTGTCAGAAATATAGCATGGTTGCGAGCTACAGACGTTTTTGGTCCTATTGCTTATAACTCAGCAGGTGATGGAAGTATTGCGCCAAAATTCGACAGCCAGGAAGTTGTTTACAGAAGCATGCTGGCTGATTTGTCAAAATCAGTAGAATTGCTGAACACAATATCTTATAGTGTGATGGGCCAGTACGATTTGATATACAATGGCAATGTTCAAAACTGGGTAAAACTGGCTAACTCATTAATGTTGAGAATAGCTGTCAGAGTACATTTTATAGATGAGACTTTGGCTAAAGAATATATTACGAAAGCATTAGATCCTAAAAATGGCGGTGTTATCGAAGATATTTCAAGTGAAGCAAAGATCAAAAGTTCAGACAAAATGCCATTGCTGAATTCAATGTTAGCATCTGTCAATGAATATAACGAAACAAGAATGGGCGCCACTATTTGGGGATATTTGGACGGATATAAAGACCCTAGGTTAAGTGCATATTTTACTGAAGGAACATATGGATCTGGCAGTTGGGCGCAAACAGGTTATTTTCCGGTTGCACCGACGAATAGTAAATCTAAATCGGAAACCTCATATTCTGCAAAATTTGCATCGCGTCCGAAAGTAGACTCCAATTCTCCTTTATATTGGTTCAGAGCATCCGAAACTTATTTTCTGAAAGCAGAAGCTGCTCTCTACAATTTGATAGGTGGTGACCCCAGAACGTTCTATGAACAAGGAATAAATATTTCATTTCAAGAGCAAGGAGTCAGTGGAGTTGCCACATACCTGTCAGGAACAGGTAAACCAACCGGACTCACTGGTAGTAATTACAAATATGGCACTTATAACCATGATTTAAGCATTGGAAATACTTCACCCAAATGGGATGATTACACAGGAAATTTGAGTAAGCAAGAAGAACAGTTACAGAAAATTATTACGCAAAAATATCTGGCACTATATCCGAACGCTGTGGAAGCCTGGACCGAATATCGCAGAACCGGTTTCCCATATTTAATGAAACCTATGGATGAAGCTGCTCCTGGAAGAATTGGCGCCTCAATAGAAGATTGCAGAGTTCCTGAACGCTTTAGATTTGCTCCTACAGCCTATAATTCCAATCCTAATATGGCTGAAATTCCAACATTGCTGGGAGGTGGAGATATAGGAGCTACTAAATTATGGTGGGTACGTTCAAACAGGCCCAAACAACCTAATCAGTAATAATGATATTCATTTTTAAGAAAAGAAAATTATGAAATTATTAAAGTATTTGTGTATAGGTATATCTGCCTTAAGTATACTAAGCTGTTCTGACTGGACATCTGAAGAAAGAGAGGTTTTTGAGAATCAAGAAGGAATGCACCGTCTGATTCCCCTAATAGAAGCCCAAACCGAAGAAGATCTTACACCGACCATGCGTGAATATTTCGCTCAAATAAGAGAATATAGAAAAACTCCTCATGTGAAAGGCTTTGGTTGGTTTGGTAACTGGACTGGAAAAGGAAACAACGCTCAAAATTATTTGAAGATGTTACCCGATAGTGTAGATTTTGTATCTCTCTGGGGAACAAGAGGTTACCTTTCTGATGAACAGAAAGCAGATTTGAAATTCTTCCAGGAAGTGAAAGGAGGAAAGGCATTATTATGTTGGATTATTCAAGATTTGGGAGATCAGCTGACTCCTAAAGGATTGAATGCAACGCAATATTGGGTAGAAGAAAAGGGACAAGGAAACTTCATTGAAGGAGTAAAAGCATATGCAAATGCTATTTGTGATAGTATTGAAAAGTACAATCTTGATGGTTTTGATATTGACTACGAACCTGGATATGGACATTCCGGAACTTTAGCAAACTACCAGACAATCAGTCCTAGCGGTAATAATAAGATGCAGGTTTTCATTGAAACTTTAAGTGCCCGCCTACGTCCTGCTGGAAGAATGTTAGTTATGGATGGTCAGCCGGATCTCTTATCTACAGAAACTTCAAAATTGGTTGATCATTACATCTATCAGGCATACTGGGAATCAAGTACTAGTTCTGTAATTTATAAAATAAATAAACCGAATCTGGACGACTGGGAGCGTAAAACAATTATTACCGTTGAATTTGAACAAGGGTGGAAAACTGGTGGCATAACTTATTATACAAGTGTGCGTCCTGAATTGAACAGTATGGAAGGGAATCAGATTCTTGACTATGCAACACTCGATTTGCCCAGTGGTAAGAGAATAGGTGGTATAGGTACTTATCATATGGAGTATGACTACCCGAATGACCCTCCTTACAAATGGTTGAGAAAAGCCTTGTATTTTGGTAATCAGGTATATCCTGGTAAGTTCGATTAATATTAAAGAATGACTATTATGAAAAAGAATATTTATTTAGCTGTTCTGTTATTCTTAACAGGTTGTCAAAATGAGTTATATAAAAATCCTTTGGATGATTTTCAAAGTGAGCAAGGAGTATATATAGCTAATAACAGCGTATTACAAAGCTTTGTGGAAGAAGGCAAAGATGTGGAAATTAAAGGGCTGCAAGTAGCTTTAGCTGTTCAAGATACTAAAGAAATAAAAGTTACATTGGAGGCTGGTAATCAAGCTCAGTTAGATGCTTATAATGCTAAAAATGGAACTAACTATATAGTACTTCCTAAAGAGATGTATGAGATCTCACAGAAAATAACATTTATGCCTCTTTATGCAATGATGGATGTTCCTATTTCTTTGAAGAATGTAAAATTCTCACTAGAAGGTAACTATGCTTTGCCTATACGTATTACAGGAGGTGACGTGAATATTATCAGAGGGCAAGAAGAGACTTTACTTGTACTTGAGCAAAGAGTGAATACAAAAGCGCTCCGGATAAGTACAAGTGGAAGTGGTTCGGGGAGCGAGGATGATAAAATGTTCCCTAACGATTTCAAAGTTGATCAATGGACAATGGAAGTTATGGTCAATAGGGCTAGTTACAAAAGTAACAATCGTTCTATTTGTGGAACTAAATTGGTTGCCAATGCTGGTCCTATGGATGAGATTTATACTCGTTTCGGTGATGTAACTATTAACCCTAATCAATTACAAATTAAGACGGGAAGCTCTCAGATTGATGTTCCCGCTGACAAATTCTCTGCACAGCCTGACACTTGGTATATGTTAGCTTTCGTATATGATGGTCAAAAGAATTATGTATACGTGAACGGAGTGCTGGTTGCTGACCGGGAAATCAGAACAGGTCCTTATGGATTGATTGGCTTTTGGATTGGTGGTTCAAACGAGCTGATTCGTGAGGTTCGTTTTTGGAAAACGGCCAGAACTTCGCAAGAGATAGCTTCGAATATATGGAAGATGGTAAATCCTGACGATGACAATTTACTGCTTTATTATCCATTGAATGGGAAGAAGAGGGATAGTGCTACCGGAGAAATTACAGAGGATGAGACTCTGCTTTGGGACTGGAGTAAGAATGGTAAGAATTTACCCAAGCCATCAAGTTATTCTTTTGATGATAACAAAGGGAACGGGTTTATATTCCCACCGCAAGAATAGCAACAAACTACAATAAATTGTACATATAGAAAAGGCTGCCTTTGGAATGAGGCAGCCTTTGTTTTTACTATACATTGTAAATAATAACAACATAAATAAAGAGACAGAACTATCCACTCAACAATTCATATATTTACACAAATATATGAATTATCAAATACAAATATTAATGGTTATATTTAGTATGAGATGTTCTTCTCTCATACTACTCCGCATATCTCCCAATCAATCACGCTTGCCAACGCCCAACCCCTAAAAGTCACAATGGGTGAAGACACGCAAACCTTGGACGAAGTAGTAGTTACTGCGTTGGGTATCAAGCGTGAACAAAAAACGTTGAGTTATAATGTACAGCAAGTAAAGGGAGAAACTTTAACAGCGGTGAAAGATGCCAACTTTATCAATTCGCTTGCAGGTAAAGTAGCCGGTGTGCAGATAAGCAGCGGTGCTACAGGTGCCGGTGGTGCTACACGTGTTGTAATGCGTGGTATGAAGTCATTGACCAAGAATAACAATGCTTTATATGTGATTGACGGTGTACCTATGTTTAACACTGGTTCAAGTGGTGGTGACGGTCAGTACGGATCAATGGGTGGTTCTGATGCAGTAGCAGACTTAAACCCGGACGATATAGAAAGTATAAGTATGATGACCGGACCGTCAGCTGCTGCCCTTTATGGCTCTGCCGCAGCCAATGGAGTAGTCCTGGTTAACACAAAGAAAGGGAAAAAAGAAAAGATATCACTTACTGTTTCCAATAGTACGACCTTCTCCAAGGCATATATTATGCCTGAGATGCAGAACAGATACGGAACAAGTTCAGGCTTGTTCAGCTGGGGAGATCTGACAGATAAAAGATATGATCCGAAAGACTTCTTCAATACCGGTAGTAATATCATAAACTCCATTACATTATCGACAGGAAGCGATAAAAATCAGACTTACTTCTCAGCTTCTACGACAAATTCAGATGGTATTTTGCCCAATAACAGCTACAACCGCTATAACTTTACCGCACGTAATACTACTAACTTCCTGAATGATAAGTTGACACTGGATATCGGTGCACAATACATCATACAGAATAATACCAACATGGTATCTCAGGGACAATACTACAACCCCCTACCCGCTTTGTATCTATTTCCACGCGGAGATAATTTTGATGAAATTCGTCTGTACGAACGTTACGATACAAATTACGGATTCATGAAACAATACTGGCCTTATGGCGACGGTGGATTGTCATTGCAGAATCCATACTGGACTCAAAACCGTATCAGACGTACCTCTGACAAAAAGCGTTATATGTTGAATGCCTCCCTAAAATGGAAAATTACAGACTGGTTAAATATCACCGGACGCGTAAATCTGGATAATTCGGACTATCGTAACAAAACAGAGAAATATGCTTCAACGCTTGCTACTTTCTGTTCTGTTAACGGTGGCTTTGAAGATGCTATGCGCCAGGAACGTTCTTTATATACTGACGTACTGGCTACTGTTGATAAAACATTCGGAGATTTCCGTCTAAATACCAATATCGGTATGTCACTTTATCACACTTCCATGCAGACAATCGGCTTTGCAGGTGACCTAATAATCCCTAACTTCTTTGCACTGAATAATATTAATTACGCTGCAAACTATAAACCACTACCGGACGGATACGATGACGAAGTACAAAGTATATTCGCTAATGTCGAATTAGGATGGAGAAGTCAACTTTACCTCACGTTGACCGGACGTAATGATTGGGATTCCAAACTGGCTTTCTCCAATCAGTCTTCATACTTCTACCCATCTGTCGGCTTATCGGCTGTACTGACAGAAATGTTTGCTCTGCCTAAAATCATATCTTATGCAAAAGTACGTGGGTCTTACACTGTTGTAGCCTCTTCTTTCGACCGTTACCTGACTAACCCGGGATATGAATACAACAGCCAGACTCATAACTGGGCAAACCCGACAGTTTATCCAATGAATAATCTGAAACCAGAAAAGACCAAATCATGGGAAATCGGTTTGAATTTAAAATTTTGGGAAAATCGCTTTAATCTGGACGCAACCTATTATCGTTCCAATACTTTGAACCAAACATTTAAAGTAGATATTCCTTCTTCCTCCGGATATAATAAGGCTATTGTACAAACTGGTAACGTACAAAATCAGGGAATTGAGCTGGCACTTGGCTTTACTGACGAATGGGGAGGATTCAGATGGGCCTCAAATGCTACATTCACCCTAAACCGTAATAAAGTGAAACGTCTGGCAGGTGGTAGCACCAATCCCGTAACAGGCGAACTGATTGACATGCCGAACATGCCTGTAGGATGGCTCGGTAAAGAGAATGTGGCTCCCCGGGTGATCTTAACAGAAGGAGGTACAATGACTGATATCTATGTATACAATGAATTGACCAAAGATAATAACGGAAACATAAAAGTAGATTCTCAAACCGGAGGACTTAGCATGCATACAGCAGAGACTCCTACCAAAGTCGGAAACTTGAATGCCAACTATAATTTAGGATGGACAAACAATTTCACATATAAAGGTATCAATCTGGGAGTCGTTCTTTCCGCACGTGTAGGTGGGTTGGCATATTCAGCCACACAAGGTGTTCTTGACTACTATGGTGTATCAAGTATTACAGCCAATGCGCGTGACAATAAAGGTGTACCAATGAATAACGGAAAAGTCGATACACAGAAATACTTTCAGACTATCGGTACCGGTGAAGGTGGTTATGGAAGATATTATTTATACAGTGCTACCAATGTCCGCCTCCAGGAACTTAGCCTTAGTTATACACTTCCCAAGAAATGGCTGAACAATGTCGCCAACGTGACTTTCGGTCTTGTGGGACGTAACCTGTGGATGATCTATTGTAAAGCACCGTTTGACCCAGAGTTGTCAGCTTCTACGTCAAGTAATTACTATATGAATGTGGATTACTTTATGCAACCGAGCATGCGCAATATAGGATTTAATGTGAAAGTACAATTCTAAATTAATGAGAAAATTATTATGAAGAAATATCTAAGAAATATAACAGTCGGTACTGCTTTGGCATTAGTTGCCGGGAGTTGTACTGGTAATTTTGAAGAATACAACACCAATCAATTCCAGATTCATGAAGCTGATCCTTCTACTTTGATGAAGTCAATGATTGAAACGATTGTAAACATTCAGCAGAATGACTCACAGATGATGGATCAGATGGTAGGTCAACTAGGAGGCTATCTGACATGTGCGAATGTATGGAGTGGTACTAATTTCGGCACATTCAATCAAAGCGATGCCTGGAATGCAGGTCCCTGGAATACCAATTTCGAGAAAATATACGGTAATTTCTTTCAGATACAGGAAGCAACCAATGAAAGCGGTCATTATTATGCTTTTGCACGTATGATACGGGCCATAACTATGTTGCGTGTTGCCGATTGTTACGGTCCGATGCCTTACAGCCAAGTGAAAAAAGGTAACTTCTATGTAGCTTATGACACAGAAGAACAAGTCTACAAGAATATAATGGAAGACTTTGCAAGTGCTGCAAACGTACTCTACAACTATTATAAAGACACTAATGGTAATGCCCCTCTCGCCAGCAACGACCCCGTATTCAGCGGCAATTATGCCAATTGGGCAAGATTAGCAAATTCTATGCGACTAAGAGTTGCTATCCGCATTAGCACAGCATATCCGGAGATGGCAAAAGAGAACGCAGAAGCTGCTGTAGCTCATGAAGCCGGGTTGATTGAAGCGAATAATGACAATGCTATGATGGATTGCGGCTCACAGACAAACCCATACCAATTGGCTGCTGTAAGTTGGGGTGATTTGCGTGTTAACGCTAATATCGTTGATTACATGAATGGCTACAACGATCCACGTATGTCTAAGTATTTTAATCATTCAACTTTCACTGGTCATACTCAGGAATATGTGGGTATGCGTTCCGGAGAAGATGGTTTTGCCAAAAGTGACGTTGCAGGTTATTCTATACCGGCTATTGCAGGTACTTCCAAGCTACTGGTATTCTGCGCTGCCGAAACTGCATTCCTTCGTGCAGAAGGCAAATTAAAGAACTGGTCTGTAGGCAGCAAATCAGCTAAAGAGTACTATGAAGAAGGAATCAAACTCTCCATGGAACAATACGGAACAACGATGCCTGACAACTATCTGACCAATACGGAAAAACCGGTTGTATCACATAATAATGATCCCAGAGGTCATGCATACACCATCTCCAACACAGTTGCTGTTGCCTGGAATGACAATGAAGAAGAAAATCTTCAACGTATCATTACTCAGAAATGGATAGCCAACTATCCATTGGGACTAGAAGCATGGGCTGAATACCGCCGCACCGGTTATCCAGAGCTCTATCCTTGCATCGATAATCTGTCTCCATCCGGAGTAGATAGCAAACGAGGTATGCGTCGCCTGAGATTCCCTTATACGGAAGTACAGAACAATCATAATAACTACCAGCAAGGTGTCTCGTATCTGAGAAATGGTGGTCCGGACAATGAAGCCACAGATTTGTCATGGGGAAAAACAAATTAATATAACCTCCTAACTAAAGTTAATATGAAAAAGAATTATTTACTATATTTTTTATTGTTAGCATTGAGCACCCCGATATGGGTGAGTTGTAATGACTGGACAGAATCAGAAGCGAAAGATTACTTCGAAGGTCCCTCTGAAGAATATTATGCAGCCTTGCGTGCATATAAAAAGTCTGATCATCCAAAAGCTTTCGGATGGTTCGGCAACTGGACAGGCGAAGGTGCTTCATTGGTTAATAGCATGGCGGGAATACCTGATAGCGTAGACGTTGTATCTATTTGGGGAAACTGGTCGAATATCACAGAAGCACAAAAGAAAGACCTTCAATTCTGCCAGCAGGTAAAAGGAACTCGTTTCACTATGTGCTTTATTATCACTTCCGTAGGTACACAGATCACTCCGCAACATATATATGACAATTGGGAATCAATGGGATTTGCCAGTCAACAGGAGGCTGTAAATGACTTCTGGGGGTGGCCTTCCGATGAGTCCAATAAAGAGGCAGTTGAAGCATCCATCCGCAAATATGCGAGTGCAATTGCTGATACAATCAATAAATATGGATATGACGGTTTTGACATTGACTACGAACCCAATTATGGTAATTCGGGTAACATTGTAGACGATGATGACAGAATGTTCATATTTGTAGACGAACTTGGCAAATACTTCGGTCCTAAATCCGGAACCGGCAAGTTATTGATCATCGACGGCGAACCACAAAGTATAAAGAACAGACCCGATGTAGGTCCTTACTTTGATTACTTTATCATTCAGGCCTATAAACCCGGTAATGACAACAACCTGGACAAACGACTGATTGATGGCGGTGTGGCAGGTCCGGGACTTGTTCAGACCTACGGCAGTGTAATGTCCGAAGAACAAATCACAAAAATGACCATCATGACCGAAAACTTTGAAGCCGTAGATGCTGCAATGGATGGTGGATATCCTTATATCGACCGTTATGGTAACAGCATGAAATCCTTGGAAGGAATGGCACGCTGGCAACCGAAAAACGGTTTCCGTAAAGGCGGAGTAGGAAGCTATCATATGGAAGCGGAGTATCCGACAAACCCGGAATACAAGAATCTACGCAAAGCTATTCAAATTATGAATCCTTCTACCAAACCGTTAATTAAATATTAATTCACTATGAAACAGATTAAGAACATAAGAAACTTCTTGCTGATATCGCTTATTGCAGGCGGTACATGGATTGGCTGTGATGATGCGAATTATAGCACATTGGATACACATGTCTTTTTCGAAGAAGCTTTAACTGCATCAAGCACTAAAGTGACTGTCATGGGCAGCGGTGAAACTAATGTGACTCTGAATGCTCATATCAGCAATACACAACAAAAAGATAACAGCTACAGCCTGACAATAGATCAGGCGGCTCTTGACGCATACAACAAAGCTAATGGTACCAACTATATCGCATTGCCGGAAACTCATTACACCCTTCCGGACAATATAACGATAAAGGCAGGTGCCTATAACGCAGATCCCATTTCCATACACATTAAAGCATTCTCTGAAGAGATGAACGCATCCGGCGAATCATATGCTTTACCTGTGCGTTTGGTAGCTAAACAGGGCAGCATTGACGTAATGCCCGTTACCGGCAGTCTGGTGATTCTGGCCAATAGCATAATGGAATTCTCTGCTCCACAGTTTGTCGGAAGCACAGAACTCGTAGCCAAGAAATTCTCAGAAGCTCCCGAAACTTACAATGAATTTACTGTCGAAGTACGTTTCCAGGTCAGCAATACCGCCAATCGTAACCGTGCAGTATTCAGCACATCCGGTAGCGACGGTAAGAGCTTGTTATTACGTTTCGAAGACCCGCAAAGCGATAATAATGACCACAAGGCTCACTCATTGGTTCAGATTCAGACTCACGAAACCTATCTGAATCCGACCTACTCTTTCGAACCTAATAAGTGGCAACACCTTGCTGTGACATACAATGGTTCCAAATATCGTATCTACATTAACGGTAAAGACGGAGGCTCAAAAGACGTTGCCGGCGGACCTTGTATATTTGGTAGTATGAGTTGGTTTAGTGGCGGTAGCTGGTGGAGCGGATGTAAGATATTGGTGAGCGAAGCTCGTATTTGGTCCGTATGCCGGTCGGAAATTCAGATTCAGAATAACATGACTATCACAAGCCCGAAATCTCCGGGATTAGAAGCTTATTGGAGATTCAATGAAGGTAAAGGTAATGTATTTGAAGATGCTACCGGCAAAGGACATACTATTACCACAACAGTCACTCCAGTGTGGATAGATAAGATTCTGTCTACGGATGAAGCTACTCCATGGAAATAAAATTAATATAATTACTATGAATAAAGTATTTCAATCTATAATCATTGCGCTCATGAGTGCAATGATTCCCTTCTTCTCATCTTGCAGTGATGATGATTCGGTTAATGAATGGGATATGAGTTACGTTTCTTTATTACCGGCAGATTATTTGCAGCCGACTCCTTCATTCACACTGAAACATGTTGAAGAAGAAGGTATTGAAGGCAGTGTTGAGTTTCAGTTTATGGCTACAACACAAAAAGCCATTGCTCAGGATATAAATGTGCGCTACAGTGTTACTTGTGATGGAATTGATGCAGACAAGATCAATCTGAGTGATAAAAATCTAGTGATAAAAGGTGGTTCTACAGCCTCAGAGCCGATTACCTTAAGTATTACAGACTGGAAGTATCTGGAAAGCACCAAAGAAGCCCTTGACTATACGTTGAAAATCAAGATCACAGATATTGAGTCTACATCGTCGGAAGTCGCAAATGCAGCATATTATCAGGAAATCATCCTGAAAATCTCTAAAACTGCAGAAAAGAAAAAAGAAAGTGTATTGCTGACCAATGCCAAAGACTGGATATTCACCTTTATAGAAGGAGTAGAAAATGCAGAATCAAACTCCGTTGCAGGAACAGGAAGCAATGACGTTGCCACGAATGGAGTACCTTTTTGGCTGACAGTTGACTTTAAAGAAGTAAAAACAGTCACAGGTATTCAAACTACCCATTGGGGAGCCGGATATGCTCCTTCAAAAGTGGAAATATTCTCCTCTGAAAATGGAGACAAGTGGACGTCTATCGGACAATGGGACACGAAAGGAAGAAACCAAACCATTACTTTTGATGAACGGATTAAGACACGTTACCTGAAATATCAGATGGTTACTGTTCCCAGCCGTGTAGATATCACAAAATTCTATATCTATGCATGGGAATAAACATGTGGAATAAGTTTTCCATCAATTAAAAAACAGACAAGAGCAAACTTACAAGGAAAATGTATAAGTTTGCTCTTGTTTTATATAGAGCTAAAATCAACCTTTGACAAACATAAATTAGATAAAATGAGAAAACATCATCTATTAGGAGCTATTCTTTTATGCGGTGGGTTATTTTCCTGTTCTTCAGAAGTCATCCAACAGGCAAATTATGAAATCATTCCTCTGCCCCAGGAAATCAAAATCAGTACTGGTAATTTTGTACTGAACGACCGGACTTCTATTGTTTATCCGAAAGGCAACGATGAAATGCAGCAAAATGCCAACCTACTGGCGACATACATTCGTCAGATGTCCGGCAAAAAGCTGAAAGTTATCGATGAACAGATTACATCGAACGTTATTACATTAACAACGGGACTGAATACAGACAATGCTGAAGCATACCAGTTGAAAGTAACTCCGGATAATATAATTATTAGGGGAGCCTCAGAAGCTGGTACTTTTTATGGTATACAGACATTACGAAAGTCACTTCCGGCAACAAACAAAGGAGATATAAGCCTTCCTGGTGTCGAAATTAACGACTATCCACGTTTCTCCTATCGCGGAGTACATTTAGACGTTTCACGCCACTTCTTCCCTATCGACTCCATTAAACGTTTCATTGATATGATGGCCTTACATAATATCAATCGTCTGCACTGGCATCTGACAGATGATCAGGGATGGAGAATCGAAATAAAAAAACGTCCGGAACTCACGACTATAGGTTCCAAACGTTCAGCAACAGTCATCGGGCACAATTCCGGAGAATACGACGACGTTCCCTATAGTGGATTTTACACACAAGACGAAGCCAAAGATATTGTAAGATATGCCCAAGAACGCCATATCACGGTAATACCGGAAATAGATCTTCCGGGACACATGCAAGCCGCACTTGCTGCTTATCCCGAATTGGGTTGTACAGGCGGTCCTTATGAAGTATGGAAAATGTGGGGAGTATCGGAGGACGTGTTATGTGCGGGAAATGACAAGACTCTGCTATTTATAGAAGACGTTTTAAGTGAAATGGTAGATATCTTCCCTTCCGAATATATTCACGTTGGCGGAGATGAATGCCCGAAGATACGCTGGGAAAAGTGTCCAAAATGTCAGGCACGTATCAAAGAACTAAGATTGAAAGCCGATAAAAATCATACAGCCGAACAGAAACTACAGAGTTACATCATCAATTATGCGGAGCAGTTCCTTAACGGTAAAGGACGTCGGATCATCGGCTGGGAAGAGATACTGGAGGGAGGATTGGCACCTAATGCCACTGTCATGTCATGGAGAGGTATAGAAGGAGGAATTGAAGCTGTAAAACACAAACACGACGCGATCATGACTCCCAGTTTATTCCTGTACTTCGACTACTATCAGACCATGGATACAGACAATGAACCACCTGCCATTGGCGGATATGTACCTTTGGAAAAAGTATATAGCTACGAACCGGTACCTCAGACACTCACTTCCGAAGAAGCAAAATACATCGTAGGAGTACAAGCCAATTTATGGACGGAATATATTCCTACTTACAGCCAAGTAGAATATATGGAATTACCCCGTATGGCTGCATTATCAGAAGTACAATGGACTATGCCGGAGAAGAAAGACTATGCAGATTTCCTGAAACGATTGCCCGGACTGATTACCATCTATGATCTGAACTACTATAATTATGCCAAACATATTTTTCAAGTAAAATCCCAATACATTCCTGACACAAAAGCCAATATACTGAATGTGGTCCTATCTACTATTGATAATGCTCCGATTTATTATACCCTCGATGGCAATGAGCCTACTGCCGGTTCCAACGTATATACAGATACGTTGAGAATTAATCAAAGCTGCACATTGAAAGCAATCACCATCCGTCCAAACGGTACAAGTACAGTGTTGAAAGAGGAAGTTAAATTCAATAAAGCTACTATGAAGCCAGTAACGATGCTACAGCCCATCAATGAAAAGTATAAATTCGAAGGAAAAAACACACTAATTGACGGGTTGGCAGGCAGCAGAAATTATCGTACCGGACGATGGATTGCATTCTATCAGAATGACCTTGAAGCAGTAATTGATTTACAGCAGGAGACTCCGATAAGCAAAGCATGGGTACGCACTTATGCCGAAATAGGAGAAGAAATTCTCGATTTGCGCGAACTTTCCGTAGCCATATCAAACGATGGGAAAGGATACAAAGAAATAAAATCTGAAGTTTACCCTGTTGCCAGTAAGGAAGATAGAAATGGTATTTATACCCATGAACTATCTTTTGATACAGTGCAGGCACATTATGTGAAAATAACAGCCCGACCGGAATATGACATACCGACATGGCACTGGGGAAAAGGAAGACCCGCATTTATATTCGTAGATGAAATAGGGTTGGAATAAAACCTAAGAAAAGAGTTGCTGTTAAAGGATCTCCGATAAGTTCAAATAAAAAAGGTATGCCATTCAGCGACATACCTTTTTTAAACATTCTCTCTATATCTCTTTATTTTTTAGACAATCGAATAATCCGCCCTTCCTTCTTATAACTGAAGTGATTTGTATGCATCAACACATTCAATATCTCGTCTGGAAGATTATCTGTAGAAAATTCGCCGGTAAAACGTTCAACCTTCAAACTCTCGTCATCATACACAAACTTCAAATCATACAGTTTCTCCATGATATTTGTAATCTCCAGCAATGAATGCTGCTTGAATTTCAGCTTTCCGTTAATCCAGAGCAGAACTTCAGTCGGCTCGGCATATTCTATCAATTCAGCCTGATAAGTTGTTGTATTAATGTTCAACGTTTGTCCCGGCTTCAGCAAGTATCCATTATTTACGGTTCGCGGAGATTCCATTCTTACAGAACCTTGCAACAAAGTAGTCACTACCCTATCCTCTTCTTCACGTGCCCGTACATTAAACTTTGTACCCAACACACAGGTCTTAATATGCTTAGTATTAACAATGAAAGGAGCATGCTTATCACGAGCCACCTCAAAATAAGCTTCACCCGACAAATCAATCTGACGATCCGTACTCCAGAAAGAATTACGGTAAATAAGCTTCGTAGATGCATTCAGCCAAACCTTACTACCGTCCGGAAGTACTGTTTGCGCTCTCTGTCCGCCGGTAGTCATCACTGTATAATCAGAAAGTTTATTGGAAAGCAATCCCCACGCAATTCCACCTGCGAAAACAAGACCTGCCAGAAAAGCGGCTGCCGCGGACGCATAATGTCCCCATCGAACCGATATACTTCTTCGCTTGGCTTTTTTCTCCTTTTCACGTACGAGCGACTTAAACTTCGTCAATGAAGCTTCTGTGTCTACAGCATCCATCACTGCCATACGGTCGCCTACAAAAAGGGTATAATAAAGTTGCTCTAGTATTTGTCGGTTTTCCGGTGCTTCTTCACACCACAATTCTACCTGCCGACATTCTTCGTCATTGCTTCCTCCCCGCAAGTAGTTCACCAAGATAGATTCATCCATGTTCAATCATCCTTTTACTATAAAAAAATATAATACCTCTGTTATTAATACAGTTGACAGCGCAAAGATACTAAACTAAAAAAGAAAAAAATATTTTCTCCCGTTTTATTTCGTTTCTTTCATTGCTTTCATTATTTTTGCCCTGCATAAAAAATAATGAAGAATGCAACAACCTCCTATATACCTAGATATTAACAATAATAAATCTATCATCACCGCCTTAAAGGCAGGCGAAGAATATGTATTCGACGCCGTCTACAGGCACTATTTCAGTAGATTATGTGCTTTTTGTTCGCAATATGTCAGCGAACAAGAGGAGATTGAGGAGATTGTACAGGACACAATGATGTGGTTATGGGAAAACCGTTGTAGCCTTCTAGAAGAGCTGACATTGAAAACGCTTCTTTTTACTATCGTGAAAAACAAGGCCCTGAACCGTATTTCGCATTTTGAAATCAAGCGTAAGGTACATCAGGAAATTACAGAGAAATACGAGAAAGAATTCGATAATCCTGACTTTTATCTGGAAAATGAGTTATTCCGTCTTTATGAGAATGCCTTGAAGCAACTTCCCAAAGATTATCGTGAAGCATACGAAATGAATCGTAGTCACCGGTTGACTCATAAAGAAATTGCAGAGAAGTTGAACGTCTCTCCCCAAACAGTCAACTATCGTATCGGACAAGCATTAAAGCTGTTACGTATTGCCTTAAAAGACTATTTGCCTTTATTCATTCTTTATTTCGGGCCTAATATATTCAAACAATCATGAAACAATTCATACTAAAAGCATGAGCGAACTCCTAGTCTATAAAGCCTCGGCAGGTTCAGGCAAAACCTTTACCCTCGCCGTAGAATATATAAAATTGCTGATACTTAATCCACGCGCCTATCGGCAGATACTCGCCGTTACCTTTACCAATAAGGCGACAGCTGAAATGAAGGAACGTATCCTTAGCCAACTATACGGTATTCAGATCGGTGATAAAGATTCCGAAGCCTACTTGAACCGTATCAAAGAAGAAACAGGAAAAACAGAACTGGAAATACGGGAAGCGGCAGGAATTGCTCTCGGATTTATGCTGCATGATTACAGCCGTTTCCGCGTAGAGACCATTGACTCTTTCTTTCAGTCCGTCATGCGCAATCTGGCACGCGAACTGGAACTCAGTCCGAATTTAAACATCGAACTGAACAACGCAGAAGTACTCAGCGATGCAGTGGATAGCATGATTGAGAAATTAGGTCCTACCTCTCCTGTCCTCGCGTGGCTGTTGGACTACATTAATGAACGAATAGCCGATGACAAACGTTGGAATGTATCGGATGAAGTCAAAAACTTTGGACGTAACATCTTCGATGAAGGATATATAGAAAAAGGAGAAGGTCTTCGTCAACGCCTCCGTAATCCGGATACTATCAAAGAATACCGCAAGCAACTGAAAGCTCTTGAAACAGAGATACTGGAGCAGATGAAAGGATTCTACGAGCAGTTTGAAGGAGAGTTAGAAGGGCACGCCCTGACTGCCGATGAATTAAAAAACGGTTCACGGGGAATAGGCAGTTATTTCCGCAAATTGAATAATGGCATTCTAAGCAATGACATTCGTAACGCGACTGTTGAGAAATGTCTGGATGACGCCAAGAACTGGGCGACAAAAACCTCTCCCCGTTATACCGATATTATAGATCTGGCAAATTCCAGTTTGATACAGATACTGGAAGATGCAGAAAAACTACGTTCTAAAAACAATCTTTTATTAAACAGTTGCCGGCTTTCCCTGCAACATCTCAACAAAGTGCAGCTGCTCGCCAATATCGATGAGGAGGTACGCCAACTGAACCATGACAACAACCGATTCCTTCTGTCAGATACCAATGCCTTGTTACATCAACTGGTCAAGGATGGAGATTCTTCCTTCGTATTCGAGAAGATAGGAACCAACATCCGCAATGTCATGATTGACGAGTTTCAGGATACCAGCCGAATGCAATGGGGAAACTTCAAGCTACTGTTGCTTGAAGGTCTTTCACAAGGAGCAGACAGCCTGATAGTAGGAGATGTCAAACAGTCAATCTATCGCTGGCGAAACGGTGACTGGGGAATTCTTAATGGTCTGAATGACCGCATTGAGCACTTTCCTATTAAAGTAAAAACACTGGCTACCAACCGAAGAAGTGAAACCAATGTCATCCGATTCAACAATCATATATTTACTGCCGCTGTAGATTACCTGAACGGTGTCTACAAACAACAATTGGGCAAAGATTGCGATGACTTACAAAAGGCTTATGCCGATGTTGTACAAGAATCCCCCCGAAGTATGCAAAAGGGATATGTCAAAGCTACTTTTCTGGAACCGGACGAAACACACGACTACATCGAACAGACATTAATTAGTCTGGGGGAAGAAGTAGAACACTTACTCTCTTCCGGTATACGACTGAATGACATAGCGATCCTTGTACGAAAGAACAAAAGTATTCCCCGTATCGCAGACTATTTCGACAAAGAGTTACATTATAAAATCGTATCAGACGAAGCCTTTCGCCTCGATGCCTCTCTCGCCATCTGTATGATGATAGACGCATTGCGTTATCTGTCCGATGAAAACAATAAGATAGCCCGGGCCCAACTGGCAATAGCCTACCAAAATGAAGTTTTGCAGAAGAATATGGACTGGAATACGCTCCTGCTTCTTCCAATAGAGAACTATCTGCCATCCGTATTTCTCGAAAAGCAAAGAGAACTCCGTTTCATGCCTCTCTACGAATTACTGGAAGAACTATTCAGCATCTTCGAGATGGGGCACATCAAAGAACAAGATGCCTATCTGTTTGCCTTCTTCGATGCCGTGACGGATTATTTGCAAAGTAATTCCTCTGAGCTTGACAGTTTCATCCGCTACTGGGACGAGACACTATGCAGCAAAACTATTCCCAGCGGTGAAGTGGAAGGTATCCGGATCTTCTCCATCCACAAATCCAAAGGATTGGAATTTCATACAGTACTCCTCCCTTTCTGCGATTGGAAACTGGAAAATGAAACGAATAACCAACTGGTATGGTGTGCTCCTCAAGAGGCTCCGTTTAATGACATGGACATCCTTCCAATCAATTACTCGACACAAATGGCCGAGTCCATTTACGGGAACGATTATTTGCAGGAACGTCTTCAACTGTGGGTGGACAATCTCAACTTGCTTTATGTAGCCTTTACCCGTGCCGGAAAGAATCTTATCATATGGAGTAAAAAAGGTCAAAAAGGCACCATGTCCGAACTGTTAGCCAATACGCTGCCTGTAGTTGCCCTCAAAGAAGGTACTGATTGGGAAGAAGATTGTTATGAGCAAGGAGAACTATGTCCTTCGGAAGAAGAAAAAGCAAAAACTTCGACTAACAAACTAACTCAAAAACCTGAGAAATTACCCGTCCGCATGGAATCTATGCGTCATGATATTGAATTCCGGCAATCCAACCGTTCCGCTGATTTCATTCAGGGAATCGAAGAAGAAGAATCGGACGACCGTTTTATCAACCGGGGGCGTATGCTGCACACACTATTTTCCGCCATTGAAACGGCAGAAGACATTGATCCGGCTATCGAACGTCTGATTTTCGAAGGGGTCATCGGCAGCAACGAAAAAGCAGAAGAAATACGTGAAGTGGCTCACAAAGCTTTTTCTTCTCCGGAAATTCAAGACTGGTATTCAGGGGAATGGACCTTGTTTAACGAATGTGCTATCATTTACAAAGAAAAAGGGGCTTTACAGACCCGACGTCCTGACCGTGTAATGATGAAAGACGGACAAGTAGTGGTAGTTGACTTCAAATTCGGAAAAGAAAACCTCCAATACAATAAACAGGTTAAAGGGTACATGCAGTTACTCACTAAGATGGGATATAAAAATATCACAGGCTATCTGTGGTATGTGGATGAAGGACTAATTGTAAAAGTGAAATAATGAAGACGGCACCGCTCATAGGAATCAGTCGTCATCGGCTCACTACTGATGGTGAGGGAGTTACTACACTTGTGGCTTTCCATGGTTGTCCATTGCGTTGTAAGTATTGCCTCAATCCGCAATCTCTGCATTCGGAAGGCATATGGAAGCACTATGACTGCATGCAGCTTTATGAGGAAGTCAGACTGGATGAATTATACTTTCTCGCCACTCATGGAGGAATCACTTTCGGAGGTGGAGAACCTTGTTTGCAAAGTGATTTTATTTATGAATTCCGTCAGCTCTGTGGACAGGAATGGCAACTTTCCGTAGAATCATCACTCAATGTACCACAAGAGAATATAGAGAAACTATTACCTGTCATTGATTATTATATCATCGATATCAAGGACATCAATAATGATATATACCAGCAATACACCGGAAAAGAAAATGAAAAGGTACTGAATAATCTTCATTATTTAATTGAGCATGGAAAAAATGAGCAAATCATTGTTCGTACCCCCATCATTCCCGTGTATAATTCAGAGAGTGACGTAGACAACAGTATCCGTCTTCTAAAAGAAATGGGTATCACCCAGTTCGATCGGTTTACATATAAAACACTTAATACTTACCAGCCATGAAACGAGGAAAACAAACCTGCAAGATATTAAAGGATATCCGCAGACAAATAGCAGAAGCCAACGATATTGAGTTCATTACTTCCGAGTGTCAATATCAAGGAGATTGTCTGGGCACATGTCCCAAATGCGAAGCAGAAGTACGCTATTTAGAGCAACAACTGGAACGTAAACGGATGGCCGGGAAAGCTATAACTATATTAGGGATATCTGCCGGCTTGGTAGCAATGGCACCGATGACTTCCTGTAGTAGTTCCCCTAATAAAGGAAGTAATCAGGAAACTATCAGTGACTCCGCCAATACAAGTGTAATGTTTGGAGAAGTATGCCCGACTCCTATAGAGGATACTATACCTATGGTAGAGAGAGATACAGTAAACAAACAAGAATTACCTGAGCTACCCCAAGAACAGGGATTAATTGAGATCACTCCTATATCAGGCGATATAATAACAGTAAAAGACTCGCTTGCCGACGTATTGGAAGTGGCTGCTGTCATGCCCGAATTTCCCGGAGGAGCACAAGAACTGATGAAGTTTATCACTAAAAATATAAATTATCCGAAAGAAATAGCTCAAGGAGAATTGGGCGCTCAAGGTCGCGTCATCGTTCAATTTATCGTTGATAAAGAAGGAAATATTATTCAGCCTAAAGTGGTGCGTGGTGTAGATCCCTATTTAGACAAAGAAGCATTACGCATTGTCGGTCTTATGCCTAAATGGAAACCGGGAGAGCTGGATGACGGAACGAAAGTTGCCGTCCGATTCACAATTCCCGTAATGTTCAGGCTACAATAAACAAATATATAAGCTAGAAAATCTATAATTGATATGCAATCATTTCTCCAACTAGTCGCTCACGATTTATATGCCAAGATAGGAAACGACTTATCTCGTACAGTACTCGTATTCCCTAATAAACGTGCCAACTTATTCTTCAACGAATATTTGGCAGGAGAATCCGATCAACCCATCTGGTCACCTGCTGCAATGAGTATCAGCGACCTGTTCCGGAAGTTATCTGTGCAGAAAGCCGGTGATCCTATCCGACTGGTCTGCGAACTATATAAAGTATTCCGCGAAGAGACAGAAAGCCAGGAAACGCTGGACGATTTCTATTTTTGGGGCGAACTGCTGATCAGTGATTTCGACGACGTAGACAAAAATCTCGTTGATGCGGATAAACTTTTCAGCAATTTACAGGACCTGAAGAATCTGATGGACGATTACGAGTTTCTTGATAAAGAACAGGAAGAGGCGATCCGGCAGTTCTTCCAAAATTTCTCTATCGAACGCCGGACAGTGCTGAAAGAGAAATTCATCTCCCTTTGGGACAAAATAGGCACCATCTACCACCGTTACCGTGAAAACTTAGCGGAACTGGGAATAGCCTATGAAGGCATGCTCTACCGCAATGTAATCGAGCAACTGGATACCACCCAATTGAAATACGACAAATATATCTTTGTCGGCTTCAATGTACTCAATAAAGTAGAGACAAAATTCTTCCAACTATTACAAGATGCAGATAAAGCCATGTTCTATTGGGATTACGATATCTTCTACACCAAGCAGATTACCAAACACGAAGCCGGAGAATTCATCAACCGTAACCTGAAACTATTTCCGAATGAATTACCCGAAAGTTGTTTCGACACTTTGCGAAAACCGAAAAATATACGCTACATCTCCGCTTCTACTGAAAATGCACAAGCCCGCTTTCTTCCTGAATGGGCACATAACACTCTTTCCACTACCAACGAAGAGAAAGAGAACGCCGTTGTGCTCTGCAATGAAGCTCTGCTGCTTCCCGTACTCCATTCCATTCCACAAGAAGTGAAGAACGTCAACATCACGATGGGTTTCCCGCTGGCACAAACTCCGGTATACAGTTTTATCAATGCCGCTATGGAATTACAAACCAACGGCTACCGCAGCGATACCGGACGCTTCACCTACGAAACCGTATCTGCTATACTGAAGCACCCTTATACCCGGCAGCTATCCATCAATGCCGAACCTTTAGAACGGGAACTGACCAAGACCAACCGCTTCTACCCGCTCCCTTCGGAACTGAAGATGGATGACTTTCTGGCAAAGCTCTTTACTCCTCGAAACGGCATCAAAGAGTTATGCGATTATTTGACGGAATTAGTCAAAGAAATCTCCCTTCTCTATCGGGAAGAAAGCGAGTATAGCGATATCTTCAACCAACTATACCGGGAATCACTTTTCAAGAGCTATACTACTATCAATCGTCTCTATAGCCTGATAGAAAGCGGAGAACTGAACATACGTACCGACACGTTAAGACGCTTGATCAGCAAGGTTCTGACCGCTTCCAACATTCCTTTCCATGGAGAACCTGCCATTGGCATGCAAGTCATGGGAGTACTGGAAACCCGTAACCTTGATTTCCGCAATATAATCCTTCTTTCGCTCAACGAAGGGCAGCTACCGAAATCCGGAGGAGACTCTTCTTTTATCCCCTACAACCTTCGGAAAGCTTTCGGCATGACCACCATCGAACATAAGAATGCAGTCTACGCCTATTATTTCTACCGACTGATACAACGGGCGGAAAACATTACTTTGCTCTATAACACTTCTTCCAATGGACTGAATCGTGGAGAAGAATCCCGTTTCATGCTTCAACTACTGGTAGAAGGGCCTCACAAAATTGTCCGTGAGTATCTCGAAGCCGGACAATCTCCTCAAAGCACAACAGATATCAGTATAGAGAAAACTCCCGAAGTATTCGAACGACTACGCAGTGCCTATGATTGTTCAAGTCCTCAATCATATATACTTTCTCCTTCAGCCCTCAACGCCTATCTCGATTGCCGGCTGAAATTCTACTACCGTTATGTAGCCAAATTAAAAGCACCGGACGAAGTCAGTGCGGAAATCGACTCCGCATTGTTTGGAACGATCTTCCATCTCTCCGCCCAATTAGCTTACACAGACCTGACCGCTAATGGGAGAATGATACAAAAAGAAGATTTGGAACGCCTGCTACGCAACGAAGTCAAACTGCAAAACTATGTGGATCTGGCTTTCAAGCAAGAACTCTTTAAGGTTCCGGCAGAAGAAAAACCCGAATACAATGGTGTGCAGCTCATCAATTCCAAAGTGATTGTTTCCTATCTGAAACAACTACTGAGAAATGACCTGCAATACGCTCCCTTTGAAATGGTCGCTATGGAAAAGCCAGTTGCCGAGAAAATAACGATCCAAACCGGACAAGGTCCCATCACCCTTCGTCTAGGGGGAACTGTTGACCGCATAGATGCCAAAGACACTACTCTGCGTATCGTAGACTATAAAACCGGAGGAAGTCCCAAGACACCTGCCAACATTGAACAACTGTTTACTCCATCAGAAAGTCGTCCCAACTACATTTTCCAGACTTTTCTGTATGCTGCTATTATGAGCCGGCAGCAATCTCTGAAAGTAGCTCCTTCCCTTCTTTATATCCATCGGGCTGCTTCTGAAAGCTATTCGCCGGTCATTGAAATGGGAGAACCTCGCCAACCGAAAATCCCGGTCAGCAACTTTGCCTTTTTTGAGGATGAATTCCGCGAACATCTGCAAAGACTATTAGAAGAAATATTCGATAAGAATGAGCCTTTCACACAGACAGAAGATACTAAAAAATGTGCTTATTGTGATTTCAAGGCAATCTGTAAAAGATAAAGCCATTCAGCATTCAGCCTTTTCAGTATCTCTCGCAAATGCCCTGACAGAAGGGGATAGCGGCTGAAGACACTATATTATAACCTGTCTCTGATAGGCTCTGAGAAGGGGGGGGGCGGTTTCAGCCCTTTCAGTCGGGAAGACTCAAAGTTCAGAGGCTAATAATTTCTGACTCAATAGAGCCTGTGTTTACCTCAAACAGAGGCTCTGTTTGTTCCCAATAGAACCTCTGTTTGAGGTAAACAGACCCTCTTTTTTTTCTGAACTATAGGTCGGCTTATTCATTTAAAATAAGTCGGCATACCATCTTACTTTTACCTCGGAGGCGAGTAGCCTTTATCTCGGGGCTGAGTGAAGTTCATCTCGGTGGTGAGTGAAATTCATCTCGGGGCTTACGAAATTCACCCCGTATGTTAAGTGACGATCACTTGCAGGCAGAGTAACCATAGGCTAAATAAACGATGAATTTATGTATGGTCAAGGCTGAAAGGGCTGAAACCACTCACCCCCTCCCAAAGCCTACTAGAGACAGGTTATAAAATAGAGTCTTCAGCCGCTATCCCCTTCTGTCAGGGCATTTGCGAGAGATACTGAAAAGGCTGAATGCGGTAAGTATCCCGATAATAGTATGAGTAAAACTAGTACATCTTTCATTCAAATGTAGCACATCTTTAACTCAAACGTTGTACATCTTTGACTCAAATATTGTACAAGAATCGGATAACTTAAGTACTTGTCACAAGCAAGTCTTGTGCTCATTAGGAAGTACTCCTATAGAGGGTTATAACAAAGACTGTCTGCCATTCCGGACCGACACCACTTCTATCAAGTAATGCCCGCTCTGAATGACAGGACAGTCTTTTGACTTATCTCGAATTTATATCAACTTTTATCGAACTTATATTAGCTTTCTAACAGCGGAATCGAGAAACTGAATGTAGAGCCTTCCTCTTTCTTCGAAGTAAACCAAAGTTCACCACCATTTTTAGTAACAAAATCTTTGCAGAGCAACAGTCCGAGTCCCGAACCTTCCTCATTATTAGTACCAAAGGTACTAAAATGCGTATCGGTATGCAGCAATTTCTTCTGATTTTCTTCATCAATACCACAACCGCTATCCTTCACGCTCACTACCGCCATATTATCTTCTTCTTTCAGCGATACCAAAACTTCCGATCCTTCATTGCTGAACTTGATGGCATTACTTATCAGATTGCGAATCACCGTTTTAATCATATCAATATCTGCACGTACTTCCACACGTTCATCAGGAATATCCATTGCTATACGGATATTCTTCAAACCAGCTACCATCGTAAAGATCTCGCTGACTCCTTCCACAACTTCTACCATATCGATATTCTGGTAAACAACCTTCAGCTTACCGATCTGGCTCTTCGTCCACTTCAATAAGTTATCGAGTAATGAGAATACATCCTCTGTTGTCTGATTGGCCATCGTCAACAGTTCATACATTTCAGGACCGATCGTTTCACTCGGCAAGTTCAGAATCAGCATATTGAGTACCATCTTGATAGAGCCCATAGGAGAACGCAGGTCATGCGCAATCACAGAGTAAAGTTTATCACGTCCCATGATAGTCCTGCGTAGCTCTTCTGTCTGTGCTATAATAATTCGTTTGGCTGCCACCAGCGAAATCTGATGCGTCACACGAATAATCAGTTCCTCCTTATTGAACGGCTTGGAAATAAAATCGTTGCCACCCACCTGAAATCCTTTTACGATATCCGCCGTGCTATTCAAAGCAGTAAGGAAGATAACAGGAATTTCGCTCATTTCTTCGTCCGCCTTCATTTGCCGGGCTACTTCGAAACCACTGATATCCGGCATCATCACATCCAATAATACAAGATCAGGCTTCTCTTTCTTTACCTGTTCCAAAGCCTGTGTACCATTACCTGCTGTTACAATATTGAACTTCTCATTAGTCAGAAGCACCTTCAGCAGAAGGACATTTGAAATTACATCGTCCACAATAAGTATCTTATATTCGGAAGGATTTATTTCCACATTCATATCATTCTATTTTTATGTTACATCAAACATTTTTAAAATACTCAATCATACGCTTCAATCCGTCTTCCAGTTCGACGGTAGGCTGCCATCCCAGTTTCTCTTTTGCCAGTTTAATATCCGGCTGGCGTTGTTTCGGATCATCCGTCGGCAGAGGCTTAAATACAATCTTCGAAGTAGAGCCCGTCATCCGGATTACTCTCTCCGCCAATTCAAGAACCGGAAATTCATTTGGATTTCCAAGGTTTACAGGACCTGTAAAATCATCCTCCGTATCCATCATCCGCACCATACCTTCTATCAGGTCATCAATATACTGGAAACTGCGTGTCTGTTTTCCATCACCATATATAGTGATGTCTTCATTATTTAGTGCCTGTATGATAAAGTTAGAAACCACACGTCCATCATTAGGTAGCATTCTCGGGCCATAAGTATTAAAGATACGAATAATCTTGATACGTGTCTGATTCTGACGATAGTAATCCATAAACAATGTTTCAGCACATCGTTTTCCTTCATCATAACATGACCGGTACCCCACCGGATTCACATTTCCCCAATAAAATTCCGGCTGGGGATGAACAATCGGATCACCATACACCTCGCTGGTAGAGGCTTGCAGTATTTTCGCATCCAGTCTCATTGCCAGTCCGAGCATATTGATAGCACCCATCACAGATGTTTTGGCTGTTTGAATCGGATCATGTTGATAATGGATAGGAGACGCCGGACAAGCCAGGTTGTATATTTCATCCACCTCGGCAGAATAAGGATAAGTAACGTCGTGTCTTACAACTTCAAAATGATGGTTCCCCATCAAATGCTTTATATTGTCCTTGGAACCTGTAAAGAAGTTATCCAGACATATCACGTCGTGCCCCTCATTTACAAGTCGAGTACAAAGATGAGAGCCTATAAATCCAGCCCCGCCACTTACCAATATTCTTTTCATTTTCTAATATTAACTATTGTTTTTCAGAGAACATAACTTCTCTGTTTTGTTTATAAAGGCAAATGTAAACGATTTGCTCATAATATACAATTTTAGAGATGGATATTTTTTAAGAAAAGCAAAAATAAAATAGTTTCAGTTTTCGAAACAACTTCCCTGCACCAAGTGTTATTAATACCAATAAACCACTAATTCAATAGGATTATGATAATGAATGAACTTAATACAAACCTGATAGAAGCGGCCAAAGAAAGATTCCCAGCAAAAGGACAGCTAGCGAATATATTGATGGATACCCTCTATATGGGCAAAGAAGCTATTTACCGGAGGCTGCGCGGCGAAGTCCCCTTTACATTTCAGGAAGCAGCCGTTATTTCAAAAGAACTGGGGATATCATTGGATAGAATTGCAGGAGTGAGCTTCAGCAATAATGCAATGTTCGATATCAATGTAGTAGATCATAACGAACCCTTTGAGACCTATTATGATTTCCTGAACAAACATGTCAAGTTATTCCACACATTACGGGAAGATACGAGTGCTGTATTAGGAACTGCTTCAAACGTGATTCCCCAAACGCTCTATCTGAAACATGAACTTCTGGCTAAGTTTCGTTTCTTCAAATGGATGTACCAAAATGAACATATCAATTGCAAACATTTTGAGGACCTGAAAATTCCCCAAAAGATTATCAATGCCCAACAAGACTTTGTGAAGTTATCACAGCATATTCATACGACCGATTATATTTGGGACAGTATGATTTTTCTTCATCTCATCAATGACATACAGTACTTCTCCGACATTCACCTTATTTCAGACGAAATGAAGCAAAACATTAAAGAGGAATTACTGAAACTTACGGATGAGTTGGAAAGCATCGCCATGAAAGGAAAAACAGACTTCGGCAATGATGTGCATATCTATGTGTCACAAATCAATTTTGAAGCAACTTACAGCTACCTGGAAACAAACCTGATGCAACTCAGTATGATACGAGTTTATTCCATCAACTCACTAACCACGCTGGATGCTCAAATGTTCCGAAGCTTGAAGGAATGGATTCAATCACTAAAAAAATTCTCTACACTGATTTCACAAAGTGGAGAAATGCAACGCATCCAGTTCTTCAAGCAAAAACGTGAAATTATTGATGCTCTTTAATTTTCGCTTAGTTTCGATTATCGAAACTAAGCGAAAATCTTAGTTCTAAATCATGAAAGTAGACAAGCCTCTTGCCTACTTTTTTCATTATACGACCTCCGCACTTAGCTATTCTATCAAATGAGAAAAAGCCATCACCTCTCAGAGCTGTTTTCCCACACAAAACTATCGTTTACATGACTTAATTTTGCATAGAATGTATCATACAGATTATTAACGTATATAAAAGAGAACAAACAATGAAAAATGGTATTGTAAACGAGTTGATTATTGCAATGAAAGAGCGTATCCCCAAAGGACAAAATCTTGCCAATTCTTTGGCAGACATTCTCTATATGGGAAAAGAAGCAGTTTATCGTAGACTTCGTGGCGAAGTGGCTTTTACTATTGACGAAGTAGCCCTGCTATCCAAAAAGCTTGGTATTTCCATTGATCAGATTATAGGTAACCATCTATCCAATAGAGTTACTTTTGACATGAATCTGCTCAATTCACCTAACACCTTGGACAGTTATTATGAGATTATTAATCGGTATCAGCAAATATTCGATTATGTGAAAGGAGACAACACAACGGAAGTCTATACAGCTTCCAATCTTCTCCCTTTCACTCTTTACTCTTCCTTTGAACACATGTCCAAGTTTCGTCTCTGTCGATGGATTTACCAGAACGGGCAAATGAAAACTCCCAATTCATTGGCAGAAATGCAAGTAGATCCGAAAATCGTAAAAGCGCATAAGAAGTTAAGTGAAAGTGTGAAGCAATGTCCGAAAACCTATTTTATTTGGGACAGCAACATATTCCTTTCATTCATCAAGGAAATCAAGTACTTTGCCAGTCTGAATCTGATCACAGAAGACGATGTAGCACACCTGAAAGAAGAGCTATACCAGTTGCTTGCAATCATGGAAACACTTTCTATCAAGGGAGAGTTCAGTGAAGGACATAAAGTATATTTCTATCTCTCTAATATTGATTTTGAAGCGACTTACACCTATATAGAGAAGAAAGACTATCAAGTCAGTTTACTTCGGGTGTACTCTATCAATTCTATGGATTCACAGAGCCCGCAAATCTGCCAGATCCAACGAAACTGGATTCAGTCACTAAAACGCCACTCTACTCTGATTTCGGAAAGTGGAGAGGCCCAACGTATTGAGTTTTTGCAAAAACAACTGGCAATCATCGATACTCTGTAAACAAAAACAGACCAGATCGTTATTGATCTGGTCTGTCTTCCCTTATTCAGGATGATTCATCCTGTCCCGCTAACAATAGTTCCCCACTATTCTCTTAAATATCTTATTATTGATTTTCTTCCTGAATGCGATGTACCCATCCATTCACAACAATCTGCACGGCCAACCATGACTCAGATAAGAAAAATATAATATGGTAGTTGCTTTGTCGATCCAAATATTCTTGTGTACTCAAATTCTTACCTTCCGCATTGGTCATAGCCAAATAATCAATCAGATTTATATCGAATACTTTCTTTCCCGAAGCCTTCTCTGTAAGCACCAAGCGAGTCTTACGATCCGCCATCAACCTCATTGTATTCATATCCACAAAAGCTGTAGCAGGATCTTTCTGCTCCATATAATAAGAGCACATCATCATCCTGCAATGAATTGTCATGTCCCAGGTGTCCATTGGATTCTATAATCTCATAATCGTAATCATTCATATCCAGTGTCCAGGTACCGGTATAAGACTGGAAGCCAAATCTCACTATTTTAGTATCTCTGATCAGATTAATAGTCTCCGTTTGGTGTTCAGTTCCTGTGAAGTTGACACCAATGATTTCACCATACCAAAGCGTTTCCATCTTTTTATTGATAATGAGAGAGGCTTCACGCTTTAGCTTTAACTTCAAGTCAGTAATGGTAGAAACGCCGGGCGTCAATGGAGTAATGTCATATGAATCACGTGCACCGGCCCATGCCATAAACTGATATTGTCCGACGGGCAATTCTACTTCCATCAGATAATTACCGGTTGACAGTGCACTCCCTTCTTCCGCCTGCTTAAACATAAACTTCCCGTCTTTATCGAATATATAAAGCTCCACTTTATCAACCTGAGCATGGAACGCATCTGCAAATTCCATGTTATAGTCATACTTAAACTTCACAAGCAAGCGGCATTCCGGCAAGTCTTCATTAAAGCTGTCGCATGAAACTACTATCCCGGAACCCATCAGAAGAATTCCTAAGACAACGTAACATATAAGGCTTTTTAGATTCATATTTTCCTTTTTTCAATTATATATAGAGGAAAAGAAACTATTTCTTCTCTCGTTATTTCCTAATCCAGAGGATGGAATACCTCAATAATTCCATCAAAAGCTATATCCCGAAGTTTTTTTAAAGTTTTCGGCAACTTTGAAAATGTTGGGAGTAAAGTTGTGGGAGAGTTTCTCCCACAACTTTTTATTTGAAAAATCTATTTCTATTACTAATTCTGAATTACATGATTTCCTCTTGAGTATACCAAGTCCAAGGATTAGGTGTAATTTCAATAGATAACCAGCCTTCGTCGCTTTCGTCCGGAGTATCTGGATCCGGATCTGGAATAGCCGGATATCCCGGGTTATTAAACTTCTTAACATTAATGTCATAAACAGAGTTACGAACTACTCCAAACTCACCTAACTCATTTGTTGCAGCGCTAGTATCATCATGTTTGATCATGATTTTGTAGTAGCTTACTGCACCTACATAATAAGTAAGCCCTGTTACTGTTTTAGCTCTGTCTTTAGCTGCAATAGCTGCCACAAGAGCTTTCGTATTTTTAAAATCGTCAACAAGAGCAGTAATAGCTGTAGCATCGGCTGTAGGAGGAAGCCCAATTGCACCCACACCAACAGCTACTAAATATCTATTGTACGCAGTAGTACGAGCAGTCGGGAATGTAGCAGGTTCTCCATCAGCATATTTAGCTTTCAATTCTGCCTCAATCCACTCCATTAATGTAGCAAAAGTATAGAAACCACCATTAATTAACATCCAGTCACCAGCAAGCGCCGGGTCTGTTTCCTGATCTGTAGATGGAGTACCATCATTAGGTGCAGGTCTACCATATTCAGACGGGATGAATTTAGCTTTCAACAATACATGCGTAGTATAAGCGTGCACATTATGAGTTGCAGTCTGCGTATTTTCAAGACAATATTCAGCAACTTTATTTATCGTAGTTGTAGGATCATTCCAATTAGAAGGAGCTGAAGTACTGCTATAAGAGTTATAGTAGCTCAAGTTTTGAGTACCATAGTTAGGGTCAATTCTGTATGAACCTATCTTATACTGGTCAAACGGAGTAATACACTCACCGCGAGCACCTGGCTTATTAGCCGGAGTTTCATTCCAAGTCAATGTTCTCTTAGATACAGGGAAGTATGTCTTATTAGTAGCATTCAATATCCATCCTGCATCCGAGATTGTTGCTTTAGCATCAGAATCAGCAGTTACATATACACGAACTTTTGCTACAACACGGTCAATTCTGATAGACAATGGATTATTAGTAGCCGCTGTCTCATTTGCATAAAGAGACAAATCGATGGGATCACCAAATGTTGGTGAAGTTTCAACATCATCCGAAGGTTCTAACGATCCTTTGGCGTTAGACATCATAAATTCACCAGCAATTGTCAGATCTGATACAGCATCATCAAGAGCAGCATTAACCGTTGAATATAGCGTTCCAACAGGCCATTTTTGATCTGTCATACTAACAGTCTTTTTTTCAAACTCTGGAGATGGATTCGCAATAATCAATATTCTCTTAGAAGTTGCAGGAACTTTAAAAGCCTTGCCTGCAGTTCCACTTGGTATACCATTGGCATCAAGCCCCGCCTGATCATTAGACAATGTGATATCAGCAGTCACAGTTGCAGCATCCTCATTTGCATTTGCCGTAAAAAATATGGCACGTACTTTAGTGATTTTTGATTCATCTTCAGTTGCAGCTTCCTGATTCGGGTTATGTAATCCACGAGTTTGTACCGGAGTCTTTACTGCTAATGCCACCCATGCGTCTGCATTCGGGTCTGTCACCAAGTCATTATTGTTGCCCGGATTATCCACCGGCACCAAATCTTCGTTACTACAAGCAGCAAAAGCCACAGCAGCAAGCGCTAACATAAGAAAATTCTTCTTTTTCATTGTTCTTACAAATTAATAAAAGCGTTTGTAACTAGTTTATTTATCTCTATTTTTATTTTTCTTTTCAATTTCAGCTGCATTCGTTCTTTTCGTAGCCAATTCCTCCAAATTCTGTCCGGCAGCCTCCAGACCAGCTTCGGCAGCTGCTTTCAAATATTCTTCCGCATGTTCATAATCTCCTTTTAATAACATTAATACACCCATAGCATTGCTATATTCAGGTAATTGCTTATGAGCGTTTACCATTTTCAAATAGCGTTCCGCAGATACCAAGTCATTGCGCGAAAGGGCAGCCATAGCAGCATTGATGCTGGCTATTTCATCCTTAGGATACATCCGTACAGCTGTCTCGAATACATCGATAAACTCTTGCGAGCCCTTCGGATAAGTATTAGCCACCAAGAACATCTCATTCAGACTCAAATTCTGAGGACGTGTCTTAATAATCTCTTTCGCTTCGTCTACATTAAAATTCTTAATCTCATAATTCACTTTACAAATAGCCACACGAAGACTTGGGAAAATATATTTCAACATATATCGATAAGGTACACCACCACGAAGCTGCATCAACTTAGTTTCTCTTCCTTTTTCCAGAGGAACATCTTTGATAATATTCAGTACTTCATCTTTATACTCCATTTCAAACGAATCCAATGCTTTCACCAATCCATCCCAGTTTTCACCGCCGAAGACGATATAATACTGATTTCGTGAGAAATCATATTTTGATGCCAGATAATCACGCAATGCCATTGCACGTCCTTCGGACAGACGCTTGTTATTCGCCAATGATCCTTCAGGTGAAGCATAGCCCACAATATCCAGCTTGTTTACCTTAATACTGGGATCAGACTTCAATTCATCAATCATTGCACGAATTTTGGCCAGCTCCTTCGGATTATTCATGTACTCCGGACGAATATTAATTTTATTCACCTCAAAATCAAGGAAACATTCCGCTTGTATTTCACGGTTCTTCACTTCTTCCGCAGCCGGTTGCAAATAAGCAAGGTGAGGCACTACCACATACGGCACCAGCATACGTTCCAGATCAACGTCACCTAATGGTTCCACACTCATCAATTGAGTTTCACCACAGCCACACTCATCACGTTGTACCTCCACTTGAGCATCATCCATCCACGATTCATAAGGCAATACATATCTATACTTTATCGTATCATTTCTTCTCTTACTACTTTTCTCTACAACATAAGGCTTTTCGTAGAGATTCTTCTCCTTAGTACTCATCAGAGAAAGCCAACGTTCATAAGCCAAGTACTCATTGTGTCCTTTGATTGACACTTTCGGAAGATTAAGATTACGTGTCGGAGCAATCAGCCGTGGAATAAAATCCACTCCATGTGCCGACTTCACCCTTACATCATTCAGGACGAAGTCAATATTTATATAAACCGATTTACCGCGTTGTTCCAGTTGTACCAGCACCACAGAGATAGTTCCATCATAAGAACGCGTCTGGGCAACAGCCGAACCTATATTCTGGCATAAAACCATCAGTACCAATACGATGAGTTGTATACTCCTTTTCATCATTCTATTTTATTTAATTACATAAATAAGTGATACACTCGCTTTTGTAGGACCGAAATAATTTTTGCTCGAATCCTTCAGTTTAGTACCACACGTTGCACAAGGATATTTCTCGTATACAATATGTGCATATCCCACTCCTACCGATGCTTCGATACTCCAACGTTTTCTCAATATCCACGAATGTCCTATCGAAATACCTCCTCCATACAGATGTCCCTGGTAACGGGTATTCTGCATATTCTCACTAATAAACGACCAGTCAGGAAATCCGCCTACATTGAAATCCGCATAATGCCCGTGTACTCCTATAAATGTTCGTCTGAAGCTCTCACAGAACCAATATCGAACCTCCGGTTGTACTCCCCAATGCCGCAAACGTCTGCCATTATCAGGCTTCCAGGGATTATAATTCACAGGAACATCCAATGTCCATTTGCGTGCCAGTCCAAACTCCAAACCGAGATTCATGGTAGTAGTAGCATCATACAGAAGATTGCTTTTCAGAGCTATCTTCTGGGCTTTACTCTCGAAAGCAACGCATCCCAGCATAAGTACTATGAGTATAATAACTTTCTTCATTATATCTTACATTTATAGGTCACCCTTTTTGGGTGATATCAATCTTTATACGCTTCACAGAACTCCCACCTACCGATGATCCATTAGACATAACTGTTGTCAAATATACAGTTCCCCTTCTGCGATTATTAGTAGTATTAGGCAATACTTCAATAAAAATCTGTCCATCTTCTACTATAATCCGTTCCGTATCTTCTCTTTCAACCATTGTCGAAGGGCGCAATTTTATCCAATTTTTAGGATTATCATCGCCATCCTCAACCTGACCGGTAAGACAATGATAGTCCATTAAGTTAGGGTAAGTACCCGGATACGGATAGCTATCAGTAGGTCTATACTCCAGTACAGTTCCACTTGCGTTAATCGCCTGTCTTTGTCTGATATGAACCTGTTTTTCCAAATTTCCAAGTTTTAATGTTATATATGCATTATTTTTCTCAACTCCGTTTTCAAATTGACCGTTTTCAAAATACATCAGCCAGGTATATGTAAAGACCCTCACTGTAGTAATACGAGGGGAAGCAACTCCCCCGGTTACAACAGGTATTTTTCCATCTACGGGAGAACTTAATGAAAAAGCTCCTGATACTTCTCCCCTATTATCTGTTATATTTCTTGTATCAGGAAAAACCTTTGTACAATCTGTTATTAAATCAAAAGCATTATAGATATTATCCACATCTGAGTAAGTAATATAGACCGAATTACTCACCCCCAGATAATAATCATTATTAGCTATAATTTCATACGAATCGCCATCATCCACAATTATTTTGAAATCAAGGTCGACATTCGAAGGTTTAGCCACTTTAGCATCAGCCATTGTGTCGTAACCAGGTCCCTTGGCTTTTATAATGGTAAACGTATAAGACTTGTTACGAGACAAATCTATTGCGTTCAAGTTTTTATCGACGATAGCCATTTTATAATAGTAATCCTTATTATCATACTTTCCCTGAATAATCATATATGTATTATTCAGCGTGTTAGACTCGTATATATATATGGGATTGCTATTTGTACTCTGTCCCTCAGTCACTACACTTGCAGCCACCAAAGGGGTTGAGTAATCTGAAGCTCCCTGATACTCCGTCAAATTAGAAGTATTATTCATGATCGAGTTGCTATAGTTATGCAACTGTCCCTGTCGAGGTACATTGAATAAAGCCATAATTCCATTTAACTCAAAATTGTCTGCTGTATTCACTACTGCTATTCTAGCTACTGCACGAGTGAGTAACAATGCCCCCTTAGACGGATCTGAATTCTGTATTTTAGTATCATTATCTATCTTATTTACTTCCAGCACAGCACTCATCGGAATTATTTCACCAGTTCCGCTATATGGAATTATTGTAAGCGAAGGACTTGCTAATGGTTCAGTCAACAACTTTGAGCATGCATCCGCCAGCGTTACACCACTCAATCTTGTATTAAGATTCGTCTCATTAAATACATATCCATTAGCATTATCATTATTATAATAAAACTTACTCTGAGTATTTGCCAAAATTAGCAACTGACATTTACTACTTTGTTTGGTCAATATTACATATCTTTTTCCTACCATTTCGAAAGCTTGCACTGCCTCTACAAAGGTGGCACTTCCTCCATTTCCCTTAAACACAAGCACCCAAGGTGTCATGCTGATATCATTTTCAGCAGCCCTCGTCGATGGAAGATCGTATGAATGAGCACGAGTAAAAATTTCAATCTGTACTTTATCATCCGAATCATTCCCTCCGCCTTGCTGCTCTGTACTATTGATATCATGCTCGCAGCTTGATATCAACAGTAGCAAGAGCAGATAGAACAGTTTATTTATATGTATTACTATTTTCCTCATTTCTTCACACATCGTATTGAATACCCAAATACATGTCCTGTAGATATCGGGCGTGGCTCTGCATAATTAAGTTGCATCGTCCATATATTTCCATAAGGTGCTCCGGTTTCATTGCCACTAACTACCTTAGTCCACCCCGGTGCAACAGAGGAAGCCCAATAATATCCCGTTTGGCCGGCATATTCCAAACTACCATCCAGATGCCATCTTCTTCCCGCAGCCGGAAAGAAGATAGAAGCACTAGTATTACTGTTATATACTAACACACCACCATAAGCCGCATCAGCGTTGTCCAAACTGACACCTCTATATTTAGTATAACCTAATGTTCCTTCTCCTCTAGTTGTGCCATCAACCATCGTTTTCTCCTTGATCGGACGTCTGTCAAAGAAACCATCAGCATAAAATCCATACATAACTTCAGAAAGCGGCACAGGAGTATATAATTCCGGTTTATATGTCCCATTAGTCGGATATGGACTATCTACCGTATTGGAAGCCGCATCTCCCCGCATAGGATCGGCAAATAAAGACATTCTCCAGTCCGACATATAAACCTGATCGTAATTATAACTATTCACTGCAATCCGATCCTCCGGTCCATCAGTGGGACGAACATACCCGGGAGGACATATTTCATAATAATTCTTCAGGATAGTTCCCGTCGAAGGATTCCAAAAAAGGTTCACACCATTGATACGTTCTATCGGCCACCCTGTTATAGCCCAAGGGGCACTTCCCATATTCACATTCGTAGGATGATATCCTCGGAGTCCCTTAGCTACATTCGCAATGGGCAGTGCCCACTGAAAATGCGCCCCGGCCTGGGTAGGATACTTTACAAAATCAACTTCACCTGCTAGATTACTATAATTTATAGCCTGATACTGAACTGTGGTACCCGGAGTATCCTTAAACGCTTTCATCGTCAAGTTATACGGCGAGAATTTAGCTCCATAATCAGAAGCACCTCTTATACTCCCACTCCGCATCAGATAATCCGGATCGCCTCCCTGACGAACAAATAATTTAGTATCATAAGACGTTACTACATTGTTTTCAGACTTTTCGTAATGAACATTCACAAAACCATATCTAGGGCTTCCTGTTGTATTTTTACTTTTCAATCCTATTCTGAAATAAACACGTCCTTTCCCTGCTACAGAGCTCCCTGTTTCAAATCTAAAAGCATTAGGAACAACCGGATAATCTTCAGCGTCCCCTGGATTATCCGTACCAATATTCGGGTCAAAACTCGGGCTGGCACTTATGACAATAAAATCCCTGTATTCATCAGGCACTGTTACCGTCCAATTCCACCAATAGTCCCATCTTATACCCTTGATCACTCTCTCTCCGACTTCATTATCATCCCAAAAAGCTCCTACATAAGGAGTAGACCACAAATTGTCAGAAGCATTTTTCTCAAAGACATATCGTACACCTTCCTGCTTTACATGCACAATAATTTTCCTTTGGAGGGCATTGGTCCCCGCATGATCTTCTGAAGCTGATAAAGTAAGAGTATATGTTTTATCACCTGCCACATTATCATCGGTATTAGGCCGATCCAACACAATATCCATATATCCCAGTCCTGTTTTCGCATCATACCTGATTCTGAAGTCATCGTTAGGAGCATAGTTTTGAGAAGACAAGGCATTAAATATATTATTCGTCACTTTTTCAGCACCATTCTCATCATATACCACATCCAACACTCTCACAACCGGCATATTTGACCAAAATGCAATTCGTGCTCCATTGAAGTCTGTTATATTAACCTCAATATCAGACACATTCAAGACTCTGGTACCGGAAATCTCCCAGTCTTCTCCAATCTTATCCCATTCTGATGCCTTAATATTCACTTCCAAGGGCTCTTTGATGATACCAAGAAAATCAAGTTTTGTATTTATCGGAAGACTATAACTCACTGTCGGATCACTAGCGGTCTTCAATTGAGTGGAGGGACTATAGTTATTCCCCATGCCTACTATAAGAGTCACTGCTTTACTCGCATCTCCCACTGTCTTCAACTCATTGGCAGGCAGAATAATTCGATTCACTCCTTTTGCCCATGATCTGTCCGAAGCAGTTGGAGTCTCGTCCGAAAAATAACCGGCATCAGCTGCTTTAGTAAAAGTACGTGTTACATTCCTTTCCACTTCACCTGTATAATTATTCGTAAGTGGCACCGCATTGGGAATATTTTCCAATATAATTCCAGTAAAGGTAGCTTCCAGATTATCTTCAGCCTCCAACACAACATCCAAGCGGACGGCTAACCTGTCAAGTCCCAATTGCAGCACATTAACAACCGCGCCACCATTTACCTGAGCTCCCTGACCATTGGGCAATACAGTTATATTCTTAATTTCCTGTATCATTGGAATAATCAAATCAGACGAAAAATATCTCTCCGGATATGCAATATCGTTTAAATCTTCATATTTAGTTATTCCATCCAACTGATCTATAATAAGTGTATTCGCCGGTTCATTCGCCAAAAAAACAAAATCATAACTATCCGGATTAATAGGATGTTGTATAATATCACCATTCGCAGCATTATAGCGAACGTTAGACACACAGTTTTCAGTAACCTTATCAAAAGCCAGAATACGGAGAGTTTCAATAACATAATCATCAGGAGTTGTTCCCGGATGTATACCAACCTTGGCTCCAATCCCTCTGATGGATATATATGAGCTTTTAATCTTATCATCGTTATCAATGAAAGTCTCATCTATACAAGATGAAATAATCAGCAATAACAGGAAAATAATCGGCCCTCTATTGTATATGTTATGTTTAATCTCTCTCATTAAATAGTTGTATTTATTAGACACGCAAAAAACGTTTTAATCAGATATTGCAAATGTCGGTATATTGCATGAGATAAGGAATTTCATCCATTTCTCATACTGACAATGAAAGTTTAAATAAAAGACTAAAAATGCAGGAGAACTCCAATGCGCTTACGAATAATGAAAGGCAATAAGGATCAAATCTTTATTTTGCATTATTCGAATATAAAAAATCCAAAAGTTACGGCATTCGAAACTTTTGAAGTGAATTATTATAAATAAAATCCATATTAAAAAAGGCCCCTGAATGAAATCATCCAAGGGCCTTTTCAAGCTTTATTCTGAGTTGATAACGTCTACAGCGTTTTCCGTTCCATCTCCGTAGGTGCCACCTCATCCGGGATACTGAACTCCCGATTGGCAAATAGATCCGCAAGTCCCGAAATCTGCTTCAGACGCAACAGTTCATCCCGGTCCATACCAATGTTCTTCATGATCCACTGATCAGACATTCCGGCTCTGTCCAGTTCTGCCACAATATTACACATCAGTTCGATATTATGCATTCCACGGGCACGGTTATGCCGGATAGTGGAACTCATTCGGTTCGACAAATCCTTGTCGATCACCACAATCGGAAGCAAACCGTTTTCACGTTTATAAATACGTTTCGAGGTTTTCAGCACCGTATACCGGTGATAACCATCCACCAGGATATAGTTGTCTTCCTCTTTATTATAATAACACACACAAGGCATCGTAAAGCCGTCCTCCCAAATCGAAAGTTCCAGCAACTTCATTTCGGGCGGAGCTACGACATTCGGATTGTAATCGTTCGCATACACTTTTTCTACAGGTACTGCTTTTACCTCGTAGACCGGGCTTTTATCTACACTCATGATACTATAATTCTATATTGTTCCATTACTTGACTTCTTTTACTCATCTCTTCCTTTGTCGGCGAGAATCCCATGTATTTGCAGGCATGATCATTCTTGAGGATACAAACACACATACGCTTGTAAGTAGGTATCTCCCTGAACTCCGGAATATCAATATCATCCTGATACTCCATGCGTACAGGTTTCTTATACGTTTTATAGTTACTGTTATCCATCACGATAATCGGCACTTTGGCATCAATTAATTTTTGGATGGTTGCATCGCTCAGACATCCACCTTTAGTCCGCCAGAAATGTACGCTGACAGACAGTTTTCGCAGATAATTCTTGCGTGCCCGTTCCGGCAAGGTAGACAACAGGAAATACATGAACTCGCGCCAGGTATAGCCTTCGGGCAGTTTCACCGACTGCCAGCCCATCGCATGTGTGCCGCCGTACATACCGGTGAAGTTCACTCCATTCACCCTTCCTATCATCTTTCCCCATGTGTTGGGGTCGAGTACCCGATAGAGGGCCAGACTCTCCTGTGCTTCATTAATGAACGGGCTCGCCACCCGCTGACGTTCCAGGTTCACTCCCGCACGATAATAAAGGTCATACAGGATGTTATAGTCCCATTGGAATTTCCCGTTCGCCGTCCATACATCCGTCGTTTTCCAGTCAAAAATGGGATATGCATTGTAGATGTCATTTCCCACCTTTGAGGTCCATTTATATTTATGATACATTTGAAATTTACGGCTCATGTAGATACAGCGCCAGCGGTTAAAGCTTTCCTGTGTACGGATACCGATCAGGCAGCAAGTGCGCACCGCATCCTTCTTCTGATGTATCCATTGTGCAAAGCGCATCTGGAATTCATAATCCCACATGGTAGTATTGTAAAAAGGGAAATCCTCTTTCTTCATAGCCTTTTTAGGCATGGAGCGCACCCATATATCCTTTTTATTATCTTCCCAAGGTCGCCAGAAAGACTGGTACATGGACGTACAGGTAGATACCCGGAAAGGAACGCATACCCGGTATACATCCACAATGTCTTTATTTGCTTCCAGTATTCTGTCCACATAGTCGATGGTCATCTTGTATTGGATTTCATAATCCATGTGAAATACCCCCAAACGTATTTTCAGATTATTCCGCCTGATATAGTCGATACACATATTGAGCAGTACCCCACTATCTTTCCCTCCCGAGAAAGATACATAAATATTATCAAACTCGTTAAATATTACTTTCAGTCGTTCTTGTGCTAATTCATATACATTTTTTGTTCCTGTGATTGTTTTTTTTCCCATAATTCATCTGTTCATTTTTACATAGCGTGTCCACTTTTTGTCCATAGACGTAAACTCGAATTTCTCAAAAGTTTCCTGATCCTGTATCAGCGTGACAGAATCAAGCGTCCACCCTTCAGGTATGAATGCCGTGACTATAGAAGATAGCAGAAGCGACAAGATATCTTTTCTTTGCTCGTCCACTGCAGCTACATAATAATTATTAATGACAGCCTTCTTTCCGCTTTTTTGTTCAATCGGAACGAAACCCACCACTTCTCTATTGTCAATCGCAATGTACCAAACGAAATCCTCGTTTGTTTTGAACGGATAGTTATTATTTGCACGTATTACATCCGGATCCATTACTAGAGGCGCCAAAAGCTGATATAAATGTTTGTCTTTTCCTTTTAATTGTATTACCTGTATCATAGCATTCAAAAATAGACATACAAAAATAGATAAAAAATTTCGCTTGTCGGCACAAATCTGCATAAAACATTTATTAATGAGCGATTATTTTTCATGTTCAGCATTACTTCACTCTGACCTGTCTCACTTTTATCCATACCGCAAACTATGCAATCCATCTAGTTTAAGTCACGACCAAGTTGAATGGAAATAGCATGCTCATTCATACATAGCCCGTTTTATCTTTGTGGAATCCGTTTTTTTCCATTTCATCAGCTCAATGATTTCATTATTTTTCAAGTCCTTTTCTATGTCATACACAATCTATTTTTTATTAATGATTTTATTTTAATCCTATTCTTGTACTAATGAATAAAGATTATTTTTTCAATCCGGTTTCATTATCATTCATGTATCAGCACCATTTCCCCTTCTCCTACCACTTCATTCGTGTGCCGGTTCACTTTCATAAGGCAGATATTATAATCATTTCTTATTGCCTCTTCTATGATATTGATCACCGCCTCCTGCCTCACTTTTATCTGCCTGTTTTCAAACAGAAGAGCCGGAAAAAGCGCATAGCTTCCTACCTTTTTATCTCTTCCGTGCACCATCGCGTTCACCAGGTTCAATCCACAATGCATTTCAAAGGCTACATTACGATCTGTTATACGCTCCTCGTTTTCTACCGGCACACTGCGCTTGATCACAATCTCCGCTTTCCGCTTATCAACGGTGATACGCATACAGACGGGAGCCTCCCCGTTTTTCAGCAGCTTCTGCCGCTTGATGTAAAACAACACACAGAGTGTACTACGTCTTTTTTCAATTCCCATACTTCTTGCATTTTTAGTGGTACAAAGTTAAATCGTATTGTTCCAAATCAGACTATGCAGAATATTGAGAATCAGCGAAAACAAATCTTAATCGTTGAATTTTTCCCCGGAAAGTCCAACAGATAAGCCAGTGCCAACTACGCTATTCCGCTGCTTTTGGGTGGGGGGTATTGGATAAAAAGAAAAGTCCTAAAGCATTGTACTTCAGGACTTTTCTTTATTTTGTTTCATAAGAAAGCGGTGCGTACGGGACTCGAACCCGTGACCCCATGCGTGACAGGCATGTATTCTAACCAACTGAACTAACGCACCAAAATTTCTTTTAATAATCCGCATCTCTCTCGATTGCGGATGCAAAGGTAGACATTTTTTTGAAACCTACAATAGGATGAGTATCTTTTTTCTGAAAAAGTGTATTTATTAAGAATTATCATGTACATTTGCAAGCATTACAATAAATAGAAAATAGAATGAAAAATACACCAATCGAACGAAATGTGATTGACGAAACGATCAATGAGTTTCAAATTGTCGACTTTTCAAAGGCTACTATCCGTGAAGTGAAAGCTATCGCTTCGAAAGCGGAAGCAACATCAGGCGTTGAATTTATCAAAATGGAAATGGGTGTTCCGGGGCTGCCGGCTTCCGCTGTGGGAGTGAAAGCGGAAATCGAAGCATTGCAGAACGGAATTGCAAGTCTGTATCCCGACATCAACGGACTGCCGGAACTGAAAAAAGAAGCGTCCAACTTTATCAAGGCATTTATCAATGTAGATTTAAGTCCGGAAGGTTGTGTGCCCGTCACCGGTTCTATGCAGGGAACATTCGCTTCATTCCTGACTTGCAGCCAGTGCGACGAAAAGAAAGACACGATCCTGTTTATCGATCCGGGATTTCCGGTGCAGAAACAGCAGCTGGTAGTGATGGGACAAAAGTATGAAACATTCGATGTGTACGACTACCGTGGCGACAAACTGAAAGAAAAGCTAGAAAGCTATCTGGAAAAAGGAAATATATCGGCTATTATTTATTCGAATCCCAATAATCCGAGCTGGATTTGCCTGAAAGACGAAGAGCTGCGCATTATCGGTGAACTTGCTACCCGATATGACGTAATCGTGCTGGAAGATCTGGCATACTTTGCGATGGATTTCCGTCAGGACCTGAGCACTCCTTATCAAGCTCCGTTCCAACCTTCAGTAGCTCACTACACAGATAATTACGTATTGCTGATTTCCGGTTCCAAAGCCTTCAGCTATGCTGGGCAACGTATCGGTGTGAGCTGCATCTCCGATAAGTTGTATCACCGCAGTTATCCCGGACTGACCAAACGTTATGGCGGGGGAACATTCGGTACGGTCTTTATCCACCGCGTACTCTATGCGCTTTCTTCCGGAACAAGCCATTCGGCACAGTTTGCTATGGCTGCCATGCTGAAAGCTGCCAATGAAGGTCAATACAACTTCCTCAACGAAGTAAAAGTATATGGCGACAGGGCGCAAAGGTTAAAGGAAATTTTCCTCCGTCACGGATTTTACCTGGTATATGACAACGATTTGGGTGATCCGATTGCCGACGGATTCTACTTCACTATCGGCTATCCTGGAATGACAAGCGGCGAACTAGCCAAAGAACTGATGTACTACGGAGTGAGTGCCATTTCACTGGTCACCACCGGAAGCCATCAAGAAGGATTGCGCGCATGTACCTCTTTTATTAAGGATCATCAGTACGCTCAGCTTGACGAAAGGATGAAATTGTTTGCCCAACATCACCCGATTGGCTGACAGCCGAATGACAGATTTTCCCGGATATTCATATTCACATCAGGTGACAGATTCATAAAAGCTGCTCTTAAAACAAAAAAAATGGGAAAGTATGGCTATTATTCCATTTATTTTCTTATATTAGTGGCACGAATATCAATCTGATGGCATGGATATAGACTCTGACATATTTAAAATTCAATCAAATAATGTATTGCCATCACGAGGAAAGATTCTCATCTCCGAGCCTTTCCTTCGTGATGCCACATTCGGCAGGTCCGTAATTCTGCTTATCGATCATACTGATGAAGGCACGATGGGGCTGATTATCAACAAGCCATTACCGATATTCGTCAATGACATTATCAAAGAGTTCAAATATATCAACGACATACCCTTATACAAAGGTGGCCCCGTTGCCACAGATACCCTGTTCTACCTTCATACCTTGGCAAATATCTCCGGCGCAATACCCGTCAGCAAAGGTCTGTATCTGAACGGAGACTTTGATGAGATAAAGAAATACATCCTGCAAGGCAATAAAGTAGATCAGCACATCCGCTTCTTCCTGGGATACTGCGGCTGGGAAGGCGAACAACTGAATGACGAGCTCAAAGAGAACACATGGCTCGTCTCTAAAGAAGATAAGGACTACCTGATGAACAGTGACACCAAGGATATGTGGAAAGAAGCCTTGGAAAAACTGGGCAGCAAGTATGAAGCCTGGTCCCGCTTTCCACGAGTGCCGACTTTCAATTAATGTTTCTTCGGATTCAGATACTGGAAAATAGCAGCATCTTTGTAACATCCCCCGACTTGCAACCAGTTCTTCAATAGTCCGCATTGAACGAAGCCACATGAAGTAAACAGCTTCATGCAGATTTCATTGTCCGTAGCCACATGAGCATAAAGCTGAGTCAGCGACAAGAAATCAAAGGCATATTCACACAACAACCGCAATGCATCCGAAGCATATCCCTGCTGACGGTCAGCCTTAGAAACGGCAATCCCTACCTCGCCACGAGCATGAAGAGGTACAAAATCAGTGATATCAATCGTCCCCAGCACACGGTGATCAGACCTGCTTATTATCATCAGGCGTAACTGCTTGTCGGCGAATACGTCGCACTGTGAACCTTCTATATATTGCCGCAATACGTAGCGGGAATAAGGGACTGTAAAATTACTGATGTCCCACATGGAAGGATCGTTCTCCATCTCATACATGACATCCAGATCTTCCGGTTCTACCGCCCGGAGATAGATGCGGTCGTTGTTCAAAAAAGACTGTTTCATACCGGCCTACTCTTTATTGATATGAAGTTCGTTACGAAGTCTTTTCTCGCTGGGCAGACAGAAAAGGGAAGCGGTCAGACCGATCAGCATACAGAGGTTTCCGGTGTTGCTGAGAGTCAGATAATAGCACAATACGTTGAGGATGATAGCCGCTTCGAGCAATCCGAGGCGTACCATGCTCCACTGCACATAACGTTTTAATGCAAGGGGAATGGTCATGTAGTCTATTTTCTTTTTCAGTACCAGGCTGAATAGCTTCAATGCAAGCGGCACGCATAAAGCGGTCAGCAGAATGCCAATAGTCTCAAAATAATAGGTAGCCTGCACATTGTCAACCAAAGCTCCCACAGGAAGGAGGTCGAACTCCCCTGCCCCGAGCAAGAATGCGGGAAGCACCCAAAAGAAAACATAACTGATATTCAAGTTTCTCACTGCGCGTTTTATCTGTTCTTCCATGTTAGTTACGATATTCGTTCAAATAATTAATTCAGGTTATACGGTTCCGGTAAAAAGAGTCCGGTTGACAATACTGCGTCCCAGGGTGATTTCATCGGCATATTCCAGTTCGTCGCCAACAGATATGCCACGTGCGATTACGCTCAGTCTGACTCCCATCTTCTCCAGTTTACGGTAGATATAGAAATTGGTGGTATCTCCTTCCATCGTAGTGCTCAAAGCGAGGATGACCTCTTTGATCCCGCCTTCGGATACCCGCTGTACCAGACTCTCAATTTGCAGGTCACTCGGTCCTACCCCGTCCATCGGAGAGATCACTCCGCCCAGTACGTGAAAAAGTCCCCGATACTGCTGGGTAGCCTCTACCGCCATCACGTCGCGGATGTTCTCTACCACGCAGACAGTGGAAGCATCACGCTGCGGATTGGCACAAATCTGGCAAGTTTCAGTATCCGATATATTATGGCATATTCTACAATACTTCACTTCACGTTTCAGCGTAATAATGGAGTTGCCGAATGCCTCCACAGTGGCTGTATCCTGCCGGAGCAGATGCAATACAAGCCGCATCGCCGTCTTACGCCCGATGCCCGGAAGTTTGGAAAATTCGCCTACTGCTTTTTCGAGCAGGACGGAAGGATATTGTTGGTTCATATAGACTACAAATGAAATTCGATCTGTTTCGAGCGCAAAGATACGGATTATTGTTTTTTTATACCTATATCAAACGGAATTTGTCGATAAATAGTGCTATTTGATATATAAAAAGGAGCTAAAAGTGTTACCTTTGCAGCCGATATGATGATACTTGTCACTATTGTATGCTATTTTGCAGGGTTATTGTTGATAGCCCACATCACCGGACACAAAGGCGGATCAAATGCAGCGTTCTTTAAAGGAGAAAACAAATCACCTTGGTATGTAGTCTCTTTTGGCATGATTGGCGCTTCTATTTCCGGCGTGACGTTCGTATCCGTACCGGGCATGGTACGGGGAATGGACATGACGTACATGCAAACGGTGCTCGGCTTCTTTTTCGGCTACATGATCGTAGCGCATGTATTGCTGCCGCTATACTACAAGCTAAACCTGACAAGCATCTACGGATATCTCGGCACACGTATCGGCGTACACACTTACCGCACCGGTTCTTTCTTCTTCCTGCTCTCCCGTATGCTGGGAACAGCAGCCAAACTGTATCTCGTCTGTCTGATCCTGCACACTCATGTGTTTCAGGAGATGCATATTCCTTTCTGGGTGATTGCTGTCGGCTCCGTAACCCTCGTATGGATATACACCCACAAAAGTGGAATCAAAACGATTGTATGGACAGATACCCTGCAAACGTTCTGCCTGATCGCAGCCCTGCTTTTCATTATCTACTTCACGATACAGAAGCTGGATACAGGCTTTGACGGCATCGTACAAACCATCCGCAACAGCGAACATAGCCGGATTTTCGTATTCGACGACTGGATTTCCCGCCAAAACTTCTTCAAACAATTCTTTAGCGGAATCTTTATCGTGATCGTAATGACCGGACTCGACCAAGATATGATGCAAAAGAACCTCTCCTGCCGCAACCTGCGCGAGGCCAAAAAGAATATGTACTGCTACGGATTCTCATTCATCCCGCTGAATTTCCTGTTTTTGTGTCTGGGCATCCTGCTGCTTGCCTTAGCCGGGCAAATGCAACTGGAACTGCCGGCTATGAATGATGATATCCTTCCCATGTTTGCCACACAAGGATATCTGGGACATTCGGTACTGATTCTTTTTACGATCGGCATCATCGCCGCAGCTTTCAGCAATTCGGATTCCGCCCTGACTGCCATGACCACCAGCGTATGCATAGACCTGCTAAACACAGAGAAGGACACGGAAGAAGTGGCCCGCCGCAAAAGAAAGAGAGTGCATCTGCTCCTCTCCGTCCTGCTGGCTTTCTTCATCTGTCTGGTGGAAATGCTGAACAACAAAAGCGTGATTGACGCGATCTACATCATCGCATCCTACACATACGGACCTTTACTGGGCATGTTCGCCTTCGGATTATTCACCCGCCGGCAGACAAACGACCGGCTGGTCCCGCTCATCGCCATCGCCTCTCCGGTGCTCTGCTACGCTCTGGACTGGTGGATCAGCAAAGAAACCGGATATAAATTTGGCTATGAATTGCTAATGTTAAACGGAAGCCTTACCTTTGCGGGGATCATGTTGCTGTCCGGAAAAGAGAAAGCGGTAAAAACCCCTTAAAAACAGGTGTTCCAACGTTTATAATAAATAATGATAGAATTTATTATAAACGACGCAATAGTTTATTAGAAATGACAAGAGAGTTTATTAGAAGTAGAAAAACAAAGAAATAAATGACAATAAAATGGAAATAACAAGTGCAGAATTTGTGATTAGCAACACGGACGTAAGGAAATGTCCGACAGGAGTATTTCCCGAATACGCCTTCATTGGCCGTTCGAATGTAGGAAAGTCGAGCCTTATCAATATGCTGACTGCCCGCAAAGGACTGGCAATGACCTCAGCCACACCGGGTAAAACAATGCTTATCAATCACTTCCTGATTAACCAAAGCTGGTATTTGGTCGATCTTCCCGGATACGGCTACGCCAGACGCGGACAAAAAGGCAAAGACCAGATACGTACCATCATCGAAGACTATATCCTCGAACGGGAACAGATGACAAACCTGTTTGTACTGATAGACAGTCGTCTGGAGCCTCAGAAAATAGATCTGGAATTTATGGAATGGTTAGGCGAAAACGGCATCCCTTTCTCTATCATCTTCACCAAAGCAGACAAGTTGAAAGGCGGACGTCTGAAAATGAATATCAACGCTTATCTGCGCGAACTGGGCAAGCAATGGGAAGAACTCCCTCCTTATTTCGTCTCTTCCTCGGAAGACCGCACAGGGCGTACCGAAATCCTCGACTATATAGAAAACATCAGTAAAGAACTCTATAAAAATAAGTAAACGCAAATGAAAAAGAACATTTTATTTATTGCATGGATTGCAATATTCTCATTGACAGCAAGCAACAGTCAGGCACAATCATTAAAAGATTTGCTCAATAAAGACAACATTTCCAAAGTAGTAAACGCCATCACCGGAACACCCGAAACGATAGACATGACAGGCACATGGACTTACAGCGGATCGGCAGTAGAATTTGAATCGGACAATCTGCTGATGAAAGCAGGAGGAGCCGCAGCCGCCACGATGGCAGAAAACAAGTTGAACGAACAACTAACCAAAGTGGGCATCAAAGAAGGACAAATGAGTTTCACTTTCAACGCCGACAGCACCTTTACAAGCACTGTTGGAAAAAAGAAACTGAGTGGTACCTATTCATATAACGCTTCTACCAAACAGGTAGACTTGAAATACCTGAAACTCCTGAACCTGCACGCGAAAGTGAACTGCACCTCCAACTCTATGGACCTGCTGTTCAACTCCGACAAACTACTCAAATTAATGACATTCCTCGGCAGCAAGACAAACAGCACCGCACTGAAAACAGTAAGCTCACTTGCTGAAAACTACGACGGGATGATGCTGGGATTCGGATTAAAGAAATAGTCTTCATTTAGTTCATTCGGCTGGAGAAAATCAGATGAAAAACATGGCGGAAAAAATGGCTTAATAAAAAAACCTAAGCTCTGAAACGCCCATGAATAGGGCGCAAAAACCCAATCAAAACCAGTAGAGAAGAGAAGAGTAGAGAATTCTATTCTAAAGAAATAGAATTATTAAGAAAGAAAAGAAAGAATTTCGCCGCCGCCGATTTGCTTTCGAATCGGAAAAGAATATATTTAGGCACGGATTACGCGGATGAACACGGTTGTTTTTTACGTAATCATAGCACTAAAACCGTGAAATCCGTGTAATCCGTGCCTAATCCTCAATTTATAATTTAGTTCATTTCCGATTTGAAATGAAGAATGAAGAATTACTTTGCAGCGTGATAGCGCAGCCAATTCTTCATTCAAAACCATTCGGAAAGAAATTAATCGGGCAAACAGAGTTATTCGTCCCGGTACTCAGTTCGATTCGCCTCGGTGCTTAACCCTGCCCACTTCGGTGCTTAATCATTCTCACCTCGCTGGTCAGGTTTATTAAGCTCGGCGGTCAAGGTTACCAAGCCGGGAGCTCAACGACAAGCCGAAGTATTTTATTCCCTTTTTTCGATTAAATTAACTCTGCCAACGGGATACTTTCCGGAAAAAGCATTACCTTTGTCATTCGTAATCAATAAAAAGAAGGAAGAATGAAAAAGATACTTTTTTTAATGACCTTGTTAGTGGTAGGAGTAAGTTTCGCTTTTGCCCAGACTAACGCTGATATCAAGTTTGACAAAACAACACACGATTTTGGAAAATTCTCTGAAAACAGTCCGGTAGTAAGCTGCGTATTCACTTTCACTAATATCGGTGACGCTCCTTTAGTAATTCATCAGGCAGTAGCATCTTGCGGATGTACAGTGCCGGAATATACCAAAGAACCGATCCAGCCGGGAAAGAAAGGTACAATCAAAGTAACTTATAACGGAACAGGCAAATATCCGGGACACTTCAAAAAATCAATAACCCTGCGTACCAATGCAAAAACAGAGATGGTACGACTCTATATTGAAGGCGATATGACCCCGAAAGATGAGAAGAAAGATGAGAAGTAAGAAAAAATAGACCATAAAACGTAAAGGAGAATCTTTTGGTTCTCCTTTTTTTTTGTTTACTTTGAAGTCTTAAAGCATAAACTACTAAAAATATAATATGAAACAAGAAGAAGACAAATTCACCGGACTACCTGAAAACGCGTTCAGAGAGTTAAAACCGGGGGAAGTGTACAATCCCCTGATGAGTCCTTCCAAGAATTATCCGGAAGTAAATTTTTGGTCAGTAACGTGGGGTATCGCCATGGCAATCCTTTTCTCGGCAGCAGCCGCCTATTTGGGGCTGAAAGTGGGACAAGTGTTCGAGGCAGCTATTCCAATCGCCATCATCGCCGTAGGAGTCTCTGGAGCAGCTAAAAGAAAAAATGCGTTAGGAGAAAATGTAATTATCCAGTCCATCGGGGCATGTTCCGGTGTCATCGTAGCCGGAGCCATCTTCACCCTTCCCGCCCTCTATATCCTTCAAGTCAAATATCCCGAAATGACGGTCAGCTTTATGCAGGTATTTATCAGTTCATTGCTGGGTGGTGTATTGGGTATCCTGTTCCTGATTCCTTTCCGTAAATACTTCGTCAGCGATATGCACGGCAAATATCCTTTCCCGGAAGCGACTGCTACAACGCAGGTACTGGTATCCGGCGAAAAAGGCGGCAGTCAGGCTAAACCGTTACTGATGGCAGGAATGATCGGTGGATTGTATGACTTCATCGTAGCCACTTTCGGCTGGTGGAACGAGAACTTCACTACCCGTGTATGCGGCGCCGGAGAAATGCTGGCAGAGAAAGCGAAACTGGTATTTAAAGTAAATACAGGAGCTGCCGTACTCGGCCTGGGCTACATCGTCGGACTGAAATATGCTTCCATCATCTGTGCCGGATCACTGGCAGTGTGGTGGATCATCATTCCCGGAATGTCTGCCATCTGGGGAGACAGCGTATTGAACGCATGGAATCCTGAGATCACCTCTACGGTAGGCATGATGAGCCCCGAAGAAATCTTCAAGTATTATGCCAAAAGCATCGGTATCGGCGGTATTGCCATGGCAGGTGTCATCGGTATCATCCGCTCATGGGGAATCATCAAGAGCGCTGTCGGACTGGCTGCCAAAGAAATGGGTGGCAAGGGCAACGTAGAAAAAAATATCATGCGTACACAGCGCGACCTTTCAATGAAAATCATCGCTATCGGTTCTATCATTACGCTGATTCTGATTGTACTGTTCTTCTACTTCGACATCATGCAGGGAAATATAGTACATACACTGGTAGCGATTGCACTCGTAGCAGGTATTTCGTTCCTGTTTACTACCGTAGCCGCCAATGCGATCGCCATCGTAGGAACCAATCCGGTATCGGGAATGACGCTGATGACACTGATTCTGGCTTCCGTAGTGATGGTGGCTGTCGGACTGAAAGGTCCTTCGGGCATGGTTGCCGCGCTCGTTATGGGTGGTGTGGTATGTACGGCACTTTCAATGGCAGGCGGTTTCATCACTGACCTGAAAATTGGTTATTGGCTGGGTAGCACACCTGCCAAACAGGAAACATGGAAATTCTTGGGAACAATCGTTTCAGCAGCTACAGTAGGCGGTGTCATGATTATCCTGAACAAGACATACGGATTCACCAGTGGCGCACTGGCTGCACCGCAGGCCAATGCGATGGCTGCCGTGATAGAGCCGTTGATGAGCGGTGTAGGCGCACCTTGGTTGCTGTACGGTATCGGTGCTGTACTGGCCATTGTACTGACATTCTTCAAAATTCCCGCACTGGCATTCGCACTGGGTATGTTTATTCCATTGGAACTGAACGTGCCGTTGGTAGTGGGTGGTGCCGTCAACTGGTACGTTACGAGCCGCAGCAAAGATACAGCGCTCAATACGGAACGAGGTGAAAAGGGAACACTGCTGGCATCCGGCTTCATTGCTGGAGGCGCTCTGATGGGCGTAGTCAGTGCGGCAATGCGTTTCGGCGGCGTCAATCTGGTCAACGAAACATGGCTGAACAATACTTGGTCGGAAGTGTTAGCATTAGGAGCTTACGCTTTATTGATCCTCTACTTTATCAAGGCTTCCATGAAAGTAAAATAATATGAGGAAACTATTATCTGTTATAGTATCACTTATGACTGCAATGACATTTGCACAACAGCCTGTCGAGCTGCCTTTGTGGTCCAACGGTGCTCCCAACTCCAACGGACTGACCGGTGGTGAAAAGGAAGTGTCACCCCATAGGCTCAGCAATGTCACAGCCCCCACCATAACCGTTTACCGTGCCCCACAGCCGAACGGAATGGCGGTCATCATGTGTCCCGGAGGCGGCTACAGCCGCCTTGCGATGGATCATGAAGGACATGACATGGCACCTTGGTTCTGCGGACAAGGCATCACTTACATTGTACTGAAATACCGGATGCCGAACGGTCATTGCGAAGTGCCCTTGTCGGATGCAGAAAGAGCAATTCGCATCGTACGTGAACATGCCGGAGAATGGAACATCAACCCTCGTAAAATAGGAATTATGGGAGCATCTGCGGGAGGTCACCTGGCCTCTACCCTCGCTACCCATTACAGTGCGGAAACCCGTCCGGATTTTCAGATTCTGCTCTATCCGGTAGTTACCATGCTGCAAAACACTCATGGAGGTTCGAGAAATGAGCTTCTGGGCAAAAGCCCGACAACGGAGCAGATACGACACTTCTCCAACGAACTGCAAGTGACATCTGATACTCCGCAGGCATTTATCGTTCTCTCCTCCGATGACGGCGCTGTGCCTCCTTCCAACGGGGTGAACTATTATCTCGCCCTACAGAAGAACAATGTTCCCGCATCACTTCATGTCTACCCTACAGGAGGACATGGCTGGGGATATCGGGACAACTTCAAATACAAGCAACAGTGGACGCAGGAACTGGAAAAGTGGCTGCGTGACGGTGTCGTATTTCCCCAAGATGCGGAGCCGATGTTAAGAATCGGAAAATCGTATCTGGGCACAAAGTATGTAGCCAACACGCTGGATCAGGGAACAGAAGAGACGTTAGTCATCGCCCCCCAAACAGTAGATTGCCTCACCTTTGTAGAATATACGCTGGCACAGGCATTGGGTTCTTCTTTTGCCGATAACCTGCAAAAGATACGTTACCGGGACGGCATCATAGACGGCTATACTTCGCGGCTTCACTATACCTCCGACTGGATTGAGAACGGTGTCCGCCAGGGACTTCTGGAAGATGTCACCGCCCGAAACAGCGCACAGACCACCAAGCTATCCCTCTCTTATATGTCCACCCATCCCAAGCAATACAAGCATCTGGCAGATTCGCCGGAAAACGTCAAACGGATGGCTGAATATGAGAAAGCATTGTCCGGAAAGAAGGTGCACTGGCTGCCTAAAAACAAACTGCCCGACACGGGACTCCCGTGGATCATGGACGGAGACGTGATTGCTATCACCACGAAGCTTCCGGGACTGGATATAGCTCATGTAGGGATAGCTAACTTTGTAAACGGAAAGTTGCATTTGCTCCATGCTTCTTCTACTCTGGGCAAGGTTGTCCTCAGCGAAGAGCCTCTCAGCCAAATGCTCAACAATAACAAATCGTGGACAGGCATACGTGTCGTCCGGATGTCTCACCCTTAAAACAAATGATTATGAAACGAGTAAAACATTTCCTTCTCGCCTCGTGTTTGTTGCCTGCTTTTCTGGGAGCACAAGGAGTGGCAAACGCCTCTTTTCTGGAGATTACTCCGGATGCCCAATCGGCAGGTATGGCCGGCACAGGATTAGCTATCACTGACAACGGAAGTACGGCTATCTTTCATAACGCTTCCACCATCGCTTTCTCACAGGATGTAATGGGTGCCAGCTACTCATACGCTGACATAAATAAGGACTATGGTATGCACAGCGCTTCCCTCTTCTACCGCATCGGACGGGAAGGGAAACATGGATTTACCGTAGGATTCCGTCATTATAAAGATGCTGATTTTCATTGGGAGGATGGTCCGAAAGACCATGCCCGTGCCTGGAATCTGGAGGCTGCCTATTTCAGAAATATAGCCAAGAACCTGTCGGTATCATTAACGCTCAGATATCTACAGGCAAAAGCCTATAAGGACGCGGACAGCAAAGGATCGGTATCTATGGATTTCGGTGCCAGCTATCATCGCAGCATGGCTATTCTGGATGAAATGGCCTCATGGACTATCGGCTTTCAGGCCGCCAACTTAGGCGGTAAACTGGACGGTCAGAAGCTGCCTGCCCGACTCGGACTGGGTGGAGCGGTCGATCTTCCGTTCAGCATGGAAAACCGCCTGCAAGTAGCACTCGACTTGAACTATCTGCTGCCATCCGAATACCGCCATCTTCAAGCCGGTATCGGAGCTGAATACAACTTCTTGAAATACGGTGTAGTCCGCGCAGGATACCATTTCGGAGACAATGACAAAGGTACAGGCAACTACGGTACACTGGGATGCGGAATCAACTTCTGGCCAATCCGTGCAGACTTCTCGTACGCACTGGCAGACAGCGACTGCTTTATGCACCGTACGTGGCAACTCAGTGTTGGAATAGTGTTCTAAGCTCTTTCAAGCAGTTTCCTAAGCTCGCATTCAAGGCGTTGCTTCACTTCGTCCACAGGCACTTCGTGCTTCAACTCTTGACGAAGGGAAGTGACGCCTTTATCTATAAATCCACAGGGATGAATATAGCTGAAATAGCGTAAATCCGTATTCACATTCAGAGCCAGACCGTGCATAGTGACGTAGTGGCTGCTCCTCACTCCGATCGCGCAAATCTTACGGGCACGGGGGGTGTTTCCCTCCAGCCATACACCTGTCGCCTTCTCAAGCCGCCCCGCTTCAATGCCATAGGAAGCACAGACACGTATCACAGCCTCTTCGAGCAGGTGCACATATTCCTTCAATCCCAGCTGAAACTCCTCCAGATTCAATATCGGATAACAAACTAACTGTCCGGGACCATGATAAGTGATGTCCCCTCCCCGATCTATATGATAAAGGGTAGCCTGAATGGCTTTCAACTGCTCGTCATTCAACAGCATATTATTTTCCTTTCCGCTACGCCCCAAAGTATAGACATGCGGATGTTCGCACATTATAATACGATTTTCGTACGTTTCTCCCTGCGCTTTTGCACGGACAACGGCATCAAACCATTCCGTCTGCCGCTGCCATGCTTCGGAGTACGGAATCAAATTCCAATCGACTAATACAGTTTTCATGAGGACAAAAGTAAGAAATAAAAAGAAAAATCGTACATTTGTAGACCGAATATAACAAGCACTTTAAACCAAAGATAACAAACACTCTTATGAAAATGGAAGTTCCACAAGTAGATTTGCCCCTGGAGGTGTTAGCATGGACCAAAGTAACTGAAGATATTCTGAACATCTACAAACAATCGTGCCGGTTACAGGCGTGCATTTTCGCAGTCTGTACGGAAGGTACTATGAAAGTCTCCATCAACCTGCTGGAATATGAGGTTCACCCGAATGACCTGATCACTTTATTGCCCGGCACCATCATTCAGTTCCGCGAGAAAGCGGAAAAGGTAAGTCTCTGCTTTGCCGGTTTCTCCGCCAAATGTATCGGGCATATCAATCTGTTGACGACAATCGGAAGCGCCTATCCCAAACTGATAGAACAGCCTATCATCCCTCTTTCCGAAAATATCGCCGACTATCTGAAGGAATATTTTGCCTTATTATCTCATGCCAGTTGTGACGAGTCTTTCAAAATGGATTCCAAATTGGCAGACCTGTCGCTTCAGACTATTCTGACAAGTGTCCAGCTGATGTACCGGAATTATACGGGAAACAATCATTCAAACCGTAAGAAGGAGATTTGCCGGAAGTTGATTCAATTAATTACTGAACACTACAAGGATCAGCGCTGTGCACAGTTCTATGCCGATCAGCTGGGAATCTCTCTTCAGCATCTGAGCACCACCGTCAAGCAAGTGACGGGAAAAAGCGTGCTGGATACCATAGCCTATATCGTCATTATCGATGCCAAAGCGCAACTAAAAGGCACGGATATGACGATTCAGGAGATAGCTTATTCGTTGAATTTTCCTAATCCCTCTTTCTTCTGCAAATTCTTCAGACGGCATGTGGGAATGTCTCCTCTGGAGTTTAGAAACAGTTGAGTCTGGTAATAAAAGCTACTTCTAAACATCGGTCAACATAATAATATTAGGCACGGATTACACGGATTAACACGGTTTTAAGAGATTAAACAAACTATTAAAAACCGTGTTAATCCGTGCCTAATTTAAAATCATAAAGGAGCGCTTTATATGCTCTCTGCTTAAATCTTCCTTCTTCCCAAACTCAACGAATTGAGCACTACACTCACACTGGAGAATGCCATAGCAGCACTTGCCAGCATCGGATTCAGCAACAATCCGTTGACAGGAAATAAGACTCCGGCAGCGATAGGAATACCGATCAGATTGTAGATGAATGCCCAGAAAAGATTCTGATGGATCAGTCGTACAGTCTGTCTGGACAGTTCAAAGGCTTTGGGGAGTAACAACAAATCGGAAGTCATCAATGTCACCATAGCGACATCCATGGCGATGTCCGTTCCCTTCCCCATCGCAATGCTGACGTCAGCCAATGCAAGAGCCTGCGAGTCATTGATACCGTCGCCCACCATGGCTACTTTCTTTCCTTGCATTTGCAGTTCACGCACAAATTCGGCTTTGTCATCCGGCAAGGCATCTGCCACAAAACGCTCAATGCCCAGACGGGAAGAGACCGCCAAAGCCGTCCGCTGTCCGTCACCGGTGAGCATACAGATGTCAATACCCTGTCGTTTCAGTTCTTTCACCGCTTCAGCAGAAGTTGCCTTTATCGGGTCGGAAACTGCAATAATAGCCAGAAGCTCGTTCTCACGTCCAAAGTATATAATTCCGTTCCCATCCGATTCGTAATGTACCAGCATATCCGCCATGACATCACTGACCGTAGCACTGAAATCTTTCAGAAGTTTGTGGCTTCCTACCCAGTAAGTATTGCCCTGATAAGACACCTTTATCCCTTTTCCTGTGATACTTTCAAAGCTGCTCAAAGGAGCGGGAGTTATCTTTTCCTCATCCTGAAGTACAGTTACAATCGCACCTGCCAACGGATGCTCCGATTTTAGTTCGGCAGCCAGAAGTACATTCTTGAAATGTTCTTCCTGCGGCTGTGCCCACAACCATCCGGTAGCGGTAGGATGCCCTTCAGTCAATGTCCCGGTTTTATCCAGCACCACTACATTGACCTTACGCATCTGTTCCAGAGCAACAGCATCTTTGATCAGAATATGCTGTCCGGCAGCCTTACCGATTCCTACCATTAATGCAGTAGGAGTGGCAAGCCCCAAAGCACAGGGACAGGCTATGACCAGAACAGATACAGCAGAAAGAATACCGTAAGAAATATACTCACTGCCACTGATGGCAACCCACAATATAAATGTCAGGATGGCGATTCCGAGCACGACAGGGACAAAAATCCCAGTAATACGGTCGACAATACGCTGCACAGGAGCTTTGCTGCCTTGTGCTTCCTGCACCATGTGAATGATGCGCGCAAGCACTGTATCACTTCCCACCTGGGAGGCACGAATGATAAATGACCCGCGCTGATTGATTGTCCCGGCAAGGACTTTGTCGCCCTTTTTCTTCTCTACCGGAATCGGCTCACCGCTAATCATACTTTCATCCACATACGATTCTCCTTCCGAAAGCTGGCCATCCACCGGAATCTGTTCGCCGGGACGGACTACAACCCTATCGCCTACCTGCAAGAGGTCTATTTGTATCTCCTCCTCTATCCCGCCACGCAACACACGCGCCACTTTGGGCTGCATTCCCATCAGCCTGCGAATTGCGTCCGAAGTATTTCCTTTGGCACGTTCCTCCATCATTTTTCCGGTCAGAACGAAAGCAATGATCACTGCGGAAGCTTCGTAATAGACGTGTGGTTCCAATCCGCGATCTGTCCAGAACTGCGGAAAGAAGGTATTGAATAAACTGAAAAGGAAGGCTATCGAGGTACTTAACGCGACCAGCGTATCCATATTACTACGCCCGACCTTGGCCTGCTTCCATGCTCCCGTAAAGAAACTGCCTCCGAAGAGTACCATTACCGGAATGGTGAGCACCATCTGTATCTCGTTAGAATATGGCATGTGCATCAATACCATAGAAAAGATAAGGAGCGGTACGACAAATATCCACGCACCGATCACTTTCCGTTTCAGGCGGAGATAACGCTTATGCTGCTCCTCCTCCCGACGTTCTTCTTTATTCGCTTCTTCTACAATCAAGTCATAACCGGCAGCAAGTACCGCTGCACGAATTTCTCCGGGAGTCAGCTTGTCGTCCTCATAAGAAATCGTCAATGTATTTGAAGCAAAGTTGACGGAAGCATCAACGACTCCCGACAACTTTTTCACTGTTTTTTCTACATTGTTAGCGCATCCCGCACAATGCATATTGAGCACGGGAAACGCCTTTTTTGCTATATTACCCATATAATCCTTACTCTTTAATGATTAGTAGTTATAAAACAAGCCAATATGGGTATTTGTTCGATTACTTCTTATCGGCTTTCTTTTCTTCTTTTTGAGATTCTTGTTTGCCGTCTTTCTTGCCTTCCTGTTTGGTTTCTTTCACAAACTCCGCCTCGTAATTGAACTTCTTGAATCCTGCCTGCAACTTCTTCACGTCCGTCTTCTCGGCATCGTAGGTGATAGACACCGTTTTGTCCTTCAGCTCGGTAGAAAGTTCTTTCACACCTTTTTCAAAGCGCATATTGTTTTTCACTTTCTTCTCGCAGTTCTCGCAATGCATCTGAGAGACTTTGAATACTACGACGCGAATGTCTTTTGCCAGTACAGCTGTCACACTCAAAAGAGCCACCACGAAAGTGGCCATCCATCTTCTTGTTTTCATTTTTCTTATTCTTTTAATGGTCATCATTCATTTCTGTTTTTATCACTTTAGTCACTGTTTCTTGCCAGATTGAAACGTACTCCGATATACGCCTTTGCTCCGTGCACAGGTCCCCATATCATCGTAGAGTCAAAGTTACTTCCCCACGGATTCGCAGCATCAATGATCGGGTTCTTCTGTTTGAAGTTGGTCAGGTTCTCCCCTCCTACGTAGATGGACCAACGACGGAAATAGCGGGTTATTTGAGCGCTCAATTGTTCGAAACTACCGTAGCGGCGCTCCCAGGACAACTGACCGTCCGCCAATTCATAAGGAGCAGGCATTCTTCCTCCGCCATTGAGTTGGAGCGTAGCATCAAACTGCCATATTCCGAGTGGTGTCTGATACGAAGCGGTCAGCAATCCCTTGTATTTACTGGTCAGTGGTTTCTCCATCCGCTGACCTTTGTAGGTTGTCTGAGCATCCGTCAGACGGTAAGCCCCTGTCAAAGTAAATCCTTTGAAAAAAGGATAGCTTGCCTCTACTTGGAACACATGCGAATAGGAACGTCCATCGAGATTGTAAAAAGCGACTTCGTGAGGATTGCTGTCCATATCTACTACTACTTGTTTCAGGAAGTTGGTGTAATAGTACTCGGCATTGATATTCAGCGTCTTGCCTAATATGGGTATATATGTAGATACGCTGGCGCCATAGTTCCATGCTTCTTCCATATCCAGCCCGTTCGCTATTTCAACCTTTCGGCTGCTGGAAAGCAGGTAATTGTTCTCTGCCAGTACATGATTCGTACGGTAACCTTTTCCGGCAGACAGGCGGAAGTGTACATACTCATTCGGATTGTATTTCAGATGCGCACGCGGGGTCACAAAGAAGCCGTGCTCACTGCTATAATCGCCGCGCAGACCTGCCATCAGCATCCACTGGTCATTCAGATTCAACGTATATTGCACATAGACTCCGGGAACCGCTTCTTTGGCAAATGCCTTTATAAGCGGCAATTCCGTTTTATTCTCCAGCCGATAATGCTGGTCATAGGCGTCATAGTTGAAACTCAATCCTGCCGAGAAACTGTTCTGCTTATTAAATTCCGTTTCAAACATCAAAGAAGCATACGCATTCGTCTGGTCTACATTGTAGAGTTTTCGTCCGTACATCGCATCCTGATTGTGCCAGCTGGCAGAAAGAATCAATGCCAGATTCGTATTCTTCTCCTTATTGAATATATAAGCATTCTTAGTAAAAAGCTCATAACGCTCGGTATCGATTCCTACCTTATAGAGATCATCGGACTGCATACCTGCATGATGTGCCTGTCCGCTGTTCCGGCTTTCGGACAATGCCTTGAAACCTGCTTGAAAAACATAGTGATCTCCCATATATGCCCATCGGTTCCAGACATTATATTGCTCTACCCGGGGAATATCTACGAAGCCGTCATCATTGCCGTCGTGTGCTTTGGTCTCGTTCTCATAATGTGCCAGCAGAGAGGTGCTCCAGCGTTTGGACAACTTCAGGGTGGCATCTGCATTCGCCTCATACCGACTGGTACTGCTTGCGAAAAGATTGGCGGATACCCAGTCGGCTTCCGGCAACTGCGGCTTTTTAAACTCGACATTGATTTGTCCTGTGATAGCTTCGTAGCCATTCTTCACAGAAGAGATTCCTTTGGAAACCTGTATGCTCTGCATCCACGGACCGGGAACATATCCCAGTCCATAAGGGGAAGCCGCGCCACGATAGTTCGGGATATTCTCTGTCAGCATCTGCACATAAGTTCCGGACAATCCGAGCAGTTTAATCTGTTTGGCTCCCGTTGCAGCATCCGAATAACTCACGTCCACCGAAGGGTTGGTCACAAAGCTTTCTCCAAGATTGCAACAGGCAGCTCTACTCAATTCGGCACTGCTTATCATCTCTTCATTCATCACACTGCTCCGCAACTTCATCGTTCCCATTCTGCGGCTGACCACATTCACTTCATTCAGCTCTACACCATCCCGAAGGATGATATCCAGCTCCTGATTCTTCTTGCTGACATGAATCGTATCATTCTGAAAACCGATAAAACTGACCACCAGCATGTGACTTTTCGAAGGTTTGGAGATAGAAAAACTACCATCTTCTTTCGTTGTTACTCCCTGACCCGTATTCATCCAGAATACATTAGCACCCGGAATGGGTTCTCCGGTATTATCTTTGACCGTCCCCCGTACTTGCGCATAGGTTGTAACCGCAAGTAATGAGAACAGGCCCATTATCATATATTTCATTCTTTCTTAAACTTATTGTTGAGATACAAAATTAATTCATTTCTCTTGCAACTAAATTGCATTCATTCCCTTTGCTTTCATAACCTGCAATGGCTGAAAACAAAGTTCCATCGGACACAAAAAAATGAAATAACGCTAAATCAGAAGAACAGAATGTAACGCCAACTTCTGCCTCGGACAGGAAGGTGGCGGAAAGGGAAGACTGGAATAGTCTGCCGTTTGATCTATGGAAGCAAAAGCAAATAACTGACAAGATTGTTCACAGAAAAGCGTTACCACCGGAACAGAAACTGTCAGTTCGGAAACATGCTTCATCAAATCGAGCTTATAGATAGTGGCTGTACAGCCCTTTTCTCTACAGTCTTTCTTTGAATCGCACGTATGAGACTTCTTACACTTGGGACAGCCATTGGCACAACAGCCTTGCACTGCCTCACAACGGGAACAGCAGTAATGGACAATAGACACTCCTGCCCCTGAATAGATAATCAGGAGAGAAAGAATCACTGCTGTTATGTAGGCTAGTCTTTTCATTTCGGGAGGCAAAGATAAAAATAAAAATGTACTATTCCAGCAATATGATCAAATTAAATAATTCTCCTTTTTCATCCATACTACTGATATTATCCGTATATTTGACCACATATTAGTCCTTATTAAACACATTATGTTATGGAATATCATCGTATATCTTTCATCCACAACGATACAGAGTATTCGTTCATCAAAGCTATAAACGGGAACTTAACGGGATACGCTTTAATGTCGGCCTGCCGGGTAGAAGTGGTCAATTATATGAAAGAAAACAACTTGAAAGGCAGCTACATACTAACCGGTATGTCAAAGGCTTAATCACATGAAAGCAAAAAGGGAGCAGATATTAATCAGAACTTCTTGGATAAGTACTATCGGGAACGCCATACTTTCCGCATCAAAAATCATCATAGGCTTATTTGCCGGTAGTCTTGCCGTGCTGGGCGACGGTATCGATTCGGCAACGGACGTAATCATCTCCATTGTCATGATTTTCACAGCACGCATTATCAATCAGCCGCCTTCCAAGAAGTATGTATTCGGTTATGAAAAGGCCGAAGGGATTGCAACTAAGATTCTGTCACTTGTGATTTTTTACGCGGGTGTGCAAATGTTGATATCATCCATTGGAAGCATCTTCACTGACGAGAGTAAAGAAATTCCGTCGGCCATTGCTATATACGTCACTATATTTTCTATCATCGGCAAACTCCTGCTGGCTTCATATCAATACAAACAGGGAAAGAAAATAGACAGTTCCATGCTGACAGCCAATGCGATCAATATGCGTAATGACGTGATCATCTCCTCCGGTGTGTTGCTGGGACTTATATTCACGTTCATATTCAAACTGCCTATACTCGACTCTATCACAGGACTAATCATCAGTCTCTTTATTATAAAATCTTCGATCAGTATTTTCATCGATTCGAATGTAGAATTGATGGATGGAGTCAAAGATGTCAATGTATATAATAAGATATTCGAAGCGGTGGAGCAAGTACCCGGTGCGAGTAATCCACACCGGGTAAGGTCAAGAATGATCGGGAATCTTTATATGATTACTCTCGACATAGAGGTAAACCCGCAAATAACAATCACACAGGCACATCAGATAGCCGATTCTGTGGAAAAAAGTATAAAAAGCTCTATAGACAATGTCTATGATATTTTGGTACATGTAGAACCTGCCGGTGAATGCCAGACGGATGAGAAATTCGGAATTGATAAAGGTATGGTGAATTAACTATTAACTGCAAGTACTAATGAACATGTATATGTTCACCGGACCCTGTTATAATGATTCCACCCAGATCACTTACCACTGTTTCATGTTTTCCATCCGGAGTGACTATGATGGAACCGGTCTGTATTATATGCTTTCCATCCGTCGTTACACGTATTCTGGAACTTGTATCTTCTTTTTTATCTTTCTTTGAGGATTTATCGTCTTCTTTCTTATCCTCTACGATCCGAATTTTATTACAATCATAGTCATAATAATTCTTCATCTTAGTTACTTTGTCATCAACAAACCAAATCTTTGCGATATTTAATCCATAGCAAAACTCTAAGACCTCTTCCTTTTCATCAAAACTTCGATAAGTTGGCTTACCCAAAATAGCTATCACCCCTCCAGAAGACATCCCGAGTTGGATACGACTCAATTTTTCATAATTAATTCTGCTGGTAAAGCAACTGCTGAGCAGTATCACCAGCAACAAAGACATAAGGTACTGATTCTTTTTCATATTAAGTATAGTTTAGTAGTTTTATACTACAAATGTAGCATGAGAAAACTCTCTTTGCAAAGACTTCTTCCTATTTGCAAATAGGGATTTCCCTACCTATGAAAATTTCCCTAGCTAAGAAAAACAACAGGGGCAACCTACAACTAACAAACCCTTTTCATCCCCCCTCACACCCTGAAGAAAAAAACGAGGGTATGTCGAAACTAAAATGACTACTCCGAAAAATTACAGATTGTAACTATAACATCTAAAAGGGGCATATCAAACTTCGTTTTGAGTAATGATATGCCCCTTTCTTTAGTCTTTTAGGATGTTCTAATTTCAAATTAAAAGTTCATCTTCTTAAAAATTGAGTTTTGACACACCCTCGTCATTTCTTTGTCTAATTATTCCTATTGACTACTATACCGCTTGGCTATCCACAGCACCCGCCAAGAATCAATGGCTGCAAACCTTACTGATATCCACCGTAAACTCTTCACCGGCTGGCATGAATTTCCCTTTTCTTTTGAGAAACTCTATCAGTTCGTCTACTTCCATATTATCTGCCGAACAAGCATAAAAACGCTGATGTTCGCCAAACTTCTCCACGATTGCAGCTCTCAGAGTTGCTTCAGTATAACTATTTCCCTCCATCATGTGAAGGACTTCATGTGCATGTAACTGTTCCATAATCTATTTTTTCTGCAAAGATAAGTGCAGTGCATCGATTAAAACTGTAACATATGTGACAAAAGCAAGAAAAAAAGAATCATTAACAATGGCATCCCCTATATGCATTACCCAAAAAACTAGCTGAATATTTTTCCTTTTTTATTCGCAGTATTCGGTTATTTCATTTATATTTGTCGATAGTGATAGATATGATCAATGTTGAATTTATAGAAAAAACGGGTATGAAAAAACAATATGTCAGCCTGCTTGCGGTTATACTTTCGGTAAGCGGCTTTTTGTTTTCTTGTCATGACAAGATGAACAAAAATACAGGAGCATTACAATTCGATAGTATACAGGTAAACGAGACGGCACACCTCTTTAATGATACAGCCAAACCGGCATGCAATATTATCGTCAACTTCGCCTATCCTGTCAAGTCATCGGATGATATGCTGAAAGATAGTCTGAATGCATACTTCATCTCCGTATGCTTCGGAGACAAATATATCGGTGAAAAACCGGAAGCAGTAGTGAAGCAATACGCTCAGAGCTATATTGACGAGTACCGCCACGACCAGGAGCCTATGTATGCCGAAGACGAAAAGAATAAAGAGAGCGATGCAGTGGTAGGCGCATGGTATTCCTACTACAAGAGTATCGAAAGTCATGTGCAACTATATGAGAAAGACCTGCTTGTATACCGCGTTGACTATAACGAATATACCGGAGGCGCACATGGCATGTACATGTCAACTTTCCTAAATATGGACCTTACCCTGATGCGTCCGCTTCGCCTCGACGATATTTTTGTAGGCGACTATCAGGAAGCCCTGACAGACCTGATATGGAACCAGCTGATGGCCGACAACAAAGTGACAACACACGAGGCACTGGAAGACATGGGATATGCCTCGACCGGAGACATCACACCGACAGAAAACTTTTATCTGAGCAAGGAAGGTATCACCTTCTACTATAATATATACGATATCACACCGTATTCGATGGGTCCTGTCAAAGTCACGATTCCATACGCCATAATGGAACACCTGCTGGGCAGCAACCCTATTCTCGGAGATTTGAAAAATTAAACAGTTATTAAAAGATTGAACACCAATGAATATCCTATTGTTATTGCCCCGTGTGATGCAAGAGGATATTCATTTCACTTATAATTCTAAATTCACCATTCAAAATACTTAAAGTGGAAATCATACTGAAATATTTTCCGGATCTGACGGAAGAGCAGCGCCAACAGTTTGCTGCTCTATACGACCTCTACATCGACTGGAATGCGAAAATCAACGTCATCTCCCGCAAAGACATCGAGAATTTATACGAGCATCATGTGCTCCATTCATTAGGCATCGCCAAAGTGATTCAATTCCGTCCCGGAACCAGCATCATGGATCTGGGTACAGGAGGAGGCTTTCCCGGCATTCCGCTCGCAATTCTTTTCCCCGACACCAAGTTTCATCTGGTAGACAGCATCGGTAAGAAAGTACGCGTGGCAACAGAAGTGGCAAATGCCATCGGACTGAAAAACGTCACCTTCCGCCATGCCCGTGCAGAAGAGGAAAAACAACTGTTCGACTTTGTGGTAAGTCGTGCCGTAATGCCTTTGGCGGATCTGATCAAGATTATCAAAAAGAACATTTCTCCCAAGCAGCAGAATGCTCTGCCTAACGGACTGATCTGTCTCAAAGGAGGCGAACTGGAGCACGAAACAATGCCGTTCAAGCATAAAACAGTCATTCACAGCCTGAGCGAAGACTTTGAGGAAGAGTTCTTTGAAACCAAAAAGGTAGTATATTCACAAATATAGGAATCAGGAGTTATCAAAACCATGAAAATAAAGAGATTTGAATTTAATATGTTTCCCGTAAATTGCTACGTTTTATGGGATGACACAAAAGAAGCGGTGGTCATTGATCCGGGCTGCTTCTATGAAGAGGAAAAACAAGCACTAAAGAAGTTCATCCTCACCAATGAATTGAATGTAAAGCATCTGCTGAATACTCATTTACATCTGGATCACATCTTCGGCAATCCATTTATGCTGAAAGAATTCGGTCTGTCGGCAGAAGCCAACAAAGCGGATGAGTTCTGGATTGATGAAGCTCCGAAACAAAGCCGCATGTTCGGCTTCCAATTACAGGAAAAGCCGGTTCCATTGGGAAAATATCTGCACGACGGAGATATTATCACCTTCGGACACACCAAGCTGGAAGCAATCCATGTTCCCGGACACTCACCCGGCAGCCTCGTGTATTATTGTAAAGAAGACAACTGCATGTTCTCCGGTGACGTATTGTTTCAAGGCAGTATCGGTCGCGCCGACCTGTCAGGAGGCAACTTCGACGAACTGATCGATCACATTTGCAGCCGTCTATTCGTACTTCCTAACGAGACAGTCGTCTACCCCGGACACGGTGCACCTACGACCATCGGAATGGAAAAAGCAGAGAACCCATTTTTCAGATAGTAATTCAGGTATTAAGTATTAGGTATTAGGTATTAACCGTAGCTGATGATAACCGTAGCTTTATGATATTCATATCCGCATGGGTAATACCTAATACTTAATACCTGATACTTATAAATCAAAAATTATGAAAACAGATTTGTTAGCTAGCCGTCACATCGGCATCAATGAACAAGACACAGCCGTGATGCTTCGTAAAATAGGCGTAGACTCACTGGATGAACTGATCAACAAAACCATTCCTGCCAACATCCGCCTGAAGGAACCACTGGCACTGGCTAGTCCGTTGACGGAATACGAATTTGGGAAACACATTGCCGGACTGGCAAGTAAAAACAAACTGTATACTACGTACATCGGATTGGGGTGGTATAATACAATTACTCCTGCCGTTATCCAACGGAATGTATTCGAAAATCCCGTGTGGTATACTTCCTACACGCCTTATCAGACGGAAGTATCACAGGGAAGACTGGAAGCATTGATGAATTTCCAGACCGCCGTCTGTGATCTCACCGCTATGCCGCTTGCCAACTGTTCGCTGCTGGATGAAGCGACTGCCGCTGCCGAAGCCGTAACCATGATGTACGCACTTCGTTCACGCACTCAGCAGAAAGCAGGTGCCAATGTAGTCTTTGTAGACGAAAACATTTTCCCGCAGACTTTAGCAGTAATGACTACACGTGCCATTCCACAAGGAATTGAATTGCGCGTAGGCAGATACAAAGAATTTGAACCCTCACCGGAAATCTTCGCCTGCATTCTTCAATATCCTAATTCCAGCGGAAATGTAGAAAACTATGCCGACTTTACGAAGAAAGCACATGACGCGGACTGTAAAGTTGCCGTTGCCGCCGATATTCTGAGCCTTGCCCTGCTGACTCCTCCGGGAGAATGGGGAGCGGATATTGTATTCGGTACCACACAACGCCTGGGTACACCGATGTTTTACGGTGGTCCTTCGGCTGGTTACTTCGCCACACGTGACGAGTACAAGCGGAATATGCCGGGACGAATCATCGGATGGTCCAAAGATAAATATGGCAAACTCTGCTACCGAATGGCCCTGCAGACACGCGAACAGCACATCAAACGGGAAAAAGCGACTTCCAATATTTGTACGGCTCAGGCATTACTCGCAACAATGGCCGGCTTCTACGCCGTATATCACGGACAGGAAGGAATCAAAACGATTGCTTCGCGCATCCACAGCATCACCGTTTTCCTTGACAAGCAATTAAAGAAATTCGGATATACCCAAGTCAATACACAGTATTTCGACACACTACGTTTCGAACTGCCGGAACACGTTTCAGCCCAACAGATTCGCACGATTGCATTGAGCAAGGAAGTAAACCTGCGCTATTATGAGAATGGAGATGTAGGCTTCAGCATTGACGAGACAACAGATGTAGCAGCTACGAATGTGCTGCTTTCCATCTTCGCCATCGCTGCCGGCAAGGATTACCAGAAGGTAGAAGATGTACCGGAAAAGAGCAACATCGACAAAACGCTGAAACGTACCACCTCTTTTCTCACGCATGAAGTATTCTCCAAATACCATACGGAAACGGAAATGATGCGTTACATCAAACGTCTGGACCGGAAGGATATTTCATTGGCACAGTCTATGATTTCTCTCGGATCGTGCACTATGAAGCTCAATGCAGCCGCTGAAATGCTGCCTTTGAGTCGTCCGGAATTTATGAGCATGCACCCGTTAGTACCGGAAGATCAGGCAGAAGGATATCGTGAACTGATCGGCAATCTGAGTGAGGATCTGAAGGTTATCACCGGATTTGCAGGTGTCAGCCTGCAGCCAAATTCGGGTGCTGCGGGAGAATATGCCGGCCTGCGCGTTATTCGTGCATATCTTGAAAGTATCGGTCAGGGACACCGCAATAAGATATTGATTCCGGCTTCGGCACACGGCACAAATCCGGCATCTGCCATACAAGCCGGATTTGAGACCGTCACCTGCGCATGCGATGAGCAAGGAAATGTGGATATGAACGACCTGCGTGCCAAAGCCTTGGAAAACAAAGAAGAACTGGCAGCATTGATGATTACCTATCCGTCAACACACGGTATCTTCGAAACGGAAATAAAAGAAATCTGTGAGATTATCCATGCCTGCGGCGCACAAGTATATATGGACGGGGCCAACATGAATGCACAAGTAGGATTGACCAATCCGGGATTCATCGGTGCAGATGTTTGTCACTTGAACTTACATAAGACGTTTGCTTCACCGCATGGTGGTGGCGGTCCGGGTGTAGGTCCTATCTGTGTAGCAGAGCATCTGGTGCCGTTCTTACCGGGACACTCGATCTTCGGCAATACACAAAACCAAGTTTCCGCAGCTCCGTTCGGTAGTGCGGGTATCTTGCCTATCACGTACGGTTATATCCGGATGATGGGAGCAGAAGGGCTGACTCAGGCAACTAAAATCGCCATTCTCAATGCCAACTATCTGGCTGCCTGTCTGAAAGATACTTACGGTATTGTTTATCGGGGAGCTACCGGTTTCGTTGGACACGAAATGATTCTGGAATGCCGCAAAGTACATGAAGAAACGGGAATCTCTGAGAATGATATTGCCAAACGCCTGATGGATTATGGCTATCATGCACCGACTCTCTCCTTCCCTGTTCACGGTACGCTGATGATTGAGCCGACCGAAAGCGAAAGTTTAGCAGAGCTGGATAATTTCGTGGATGTCATGCTGAATATCTGGAAAGAAATCCAAGAAGTGAAAGATGGAGAAGCAGACAAGAATGACAATGTATTAATCAATGCCCCGCATCCCGAATATGAGATTGTGAATGATAATTGGGAACATTCTTATACACGCGAAAAAGCTGCGTATCCGATAGAAAGCGTACGTGATAATAAATTCTGGGTGAACGTGGCCCGCGTAGACAATACGTTGGGAGACCGGAAGTTATTGCCGACCCGCTACGGAAGGTTCGAATAAGAATAAACTTCCAGAGGAAATCTGTACACAGGAAAAAATAAGCCCGGGGCTCGCATTTGCTGAGCTCCGGGCTTACCTTTGCAGGCACCGAAGTATTCCGATAAGCACCGAGCTAAATGAACATAAGAAACGATGCCGGAATCTTCCGGTTATCATACTGCCTTCATTCCATGTTTGCCGGAAACATAGCTGGGTCCTATCTGACAACAGTCACTGTTCCAGCCTTGACCGCCTTCTCCCTCATTGAGATTTTAGGATCGGCATATCCCAAAGCTACACAGCCATATACTTTATGGTCTTTCGGTACACCCAGCGAAGTTATCAATTCACGGACTTCGGGATCATCGCAAGTTGTTCCTAACTGATTGATCCAGCAAGAACCGATCCCCAGAGAATGGGCAGCCAAAAACATATTCTCAATAGCACAGGCACAGTCCATACCGGCCCACCATTGCGTCGGTTCATTGGATACGATCACTAAAGTCGGGGCATGATAATAACAGCAATACGTTTTGCTGTGACCGCGTTCCTGTAATTTCGGCTCGTCACTTTTAGCGAAAGCTCCTTTAATCCGTTCATTCAATTCAGACAGTTTATCTGCATTCTGAATGGCAGTAAAATGCCACGTCTCCAAGTGCATCCCACTGGGGGCAAAAGTGGCAGCTTCCAGAATAGCCTGCAAGTCTTCTTCCGAAACCTGCCGGTCAGTATAAGCCCGTACACTACGACGCGCTTTGATGTTCTCTAAAACTTCATTCGTTTTCATATACTATATTTACTATACTTACAACTCGTTCACCACTTGCAATTATCGTTTTACGAGCCCGATCTTGGCATTCAGTTTGAAGTAATACGTTCCGTTTTCTCTTTCCAGAAAACCGTATTTGTCCTTATCCAGAGAACCTTTCTCCAAACGGGTATTCAGAAACAGAAAATCCTCCATCACCGGTCTTTCTGACTTATGATAGCAAAGTACTTCTCCGCTCCCATCCATCAACAAGATACCTTCAACAGCCGAATCCTGTCCTGTATATATCTTCGCCGGACGCATGCCCAATGCTAACGCCATCAAGAACTGCTTTATTTTAAACTCATAAAAACCATGTTTGTTTACCAGCTCATCTTTTATCTTCAACGGGTTCATCTGTTTGATTACTTCCGTCAATTCGCTGATACGGGTAATATCATCCAAATGCATGATGCGTACCATTTCAGTCAGCACACGGGGGAAATGTAAATCAATCATCAAAAGATTGCTACGGAATACCCGATCTGCCACGTCCGAATATTTGAGTACCCCGCCCAAGCGTTCAATCAGCAACATTCGCTCTGCCACTTCATTAGGAGCTTCCGGCAACGCATTAATCTTATTTACGGTAGGAGTCGCAAATTTGACTCCGCTCTGTTCCAGTTTCAAGTTGGCTGTGCGGCCTCCGTCCAACAACGGGTTCATAGCCCCCAGCCGCGAACGAACGCTGAACCCGCTCAACGGTGCCTCCGGATGCCAGAAAGCAATATAAAAATCGGTACGATCTTCCGTCTTTGCTTCCAAATCGAAAATAGCGACCTCATCCAGAAACTCTTCCACGCCATCGGGAGAAGTGACCTCCTCTTCCGAAGAAGATTTGACGGCCTGTAAGATTAACTCTGCCACAATCCCGAAATCTTCCCGGGGAACGGACTTCTCACTATTTTCGCCTTTGATGCGGACACTCTCTTTTTCTATATAATAACAGCGTGTTCCGTCATGTTCTTCCCGTTGAATCATTGCGACAGGCCAGCTGATCTCTCCCTTCTTCGCCTTAGCCGTGCCCAACGCTACTTTTCCTTCCGCCAATAGACGAAAGAAAGTATAGAGTTCACACCATTCTCTTTTTGTTGCTTCAAATGCCATATATTCTTACTTTTCTTTATTACATTCATTCTGCCTGACAAGCTGCAATGGATTACTCTTCTTCAAGAATCCGTGCAGTCTCTACTTTCTCCAATCGTGCACGCAGTTTGGGCATCATGGAACGACGGATACGCAACGTCATGCTACAATCCATATCGTACGACTGACTGAGAATTTCCGGTTCTTCCTCCTTTACAATACGCATAATGTCGTTCATAAAAGGGTATTCAAACATCACAGTCACTTCCTCATCCACCGTTTTTTCTATAATGGTAGCGGCGGAAATTGCTTCGGCAGCGGCTGCTTTATAGGCAACAATCAGTCCGCTCGTACCCAACTTGATCCCTCCAAAATAACGGACTACAATAATCAGAATGTCAGTCAGCTCATTAGAGTTTATTTGCCCGAGGATGGGCTTTCCCGCCGTTCCCGAAGGTTCACCATTATCATTGGCGCGGAAATCCTTTCGCGCCGCACCCAACATATAAGCATAGCATACGTGCCGGGCATCATAATACTTCTTCTGATACGTTTCAAGATGTGCTTTTATCTCATCAAGGGTACGCACAGGCAAGGCGATGGCAATAAACTTGCTTCGCTTTTCTGTATAAATACCTTCGGAAGGTTCGACGATAGTTTTATAAGTATCTTCAGCAGTCATGCCGCAAAGATACGGCTTTCTTAATGAAATTCCATCTGCTGCCCGAAAATATTAGAGTATCTCACCGAAACGACTGCCTCATTTGATTCAATCGGGCAGGTTTTCAGGCAGATTCGAACGGCCATTCAGAGGCAATCGAGCGGTTATTTCAACACAAACAAGCGGTCAACTTCTCACAAACATCTTGTTGATTGTGAGAGATTGACCGCTCGATTTTTATAAAGTATATACTTTAATCCAATTTATGAATTACTAGTCCCGAACGAAGTTTCGGTTCGAACCAAGTCGTTTTGGGCGGCATAATATTACCGGTGTCAGCAATGTCCATCAGTTGCTTCATGGATACAGGATAAAGTGCCAAAGCTACTTTCATCTCTCCACTGTCGACACGTTTCTTCAATTCTCCCAGACCACGGATACCACCAACAAAGTCGATACGCTTATCGGAACGGAGGTCTTTTATTCCCAAAATCTCGTCTAAAATCAGATTTGAAGAAATAGTAACATCAAGTACACCGATAGGATCATTGTCATTGTACGTGCCTGCCTTTGCAGTCAGACTATACCACTTGTCACCCAGATAGAGCGAGAAATTGTGTAAACCGGACGGTTTGTAAATTTCAGTTCCCTTTTCCTCTACAACAAAGTTCTTGTCCAATGCTGCAAGAAACTGTTCGGGAGTCAGTCCGTTGAGGTCTTTTACTACACGGTTATAATCGATGATAGTCAGCTGATTGGCAGGAAAACATACAGCCATGAAGTAGTTATACTCCTCATCACCGCGATGATTCGCATTCTGCTTTGCTTTCTCAGCCCCCACCAAAGCGGCGGCAGCGGAACGGTGATGTCCGTCGGCAATATAAAGAGCCGGCATTTTAGCAAATTCAGCAGTTATCGAAGCAATATCTTCGTCCTGGTCAACAATCCAGAAAGTGTGCCCGAAGCCGTCACCCGGAGCGATGAAGTCATAAACAGGCTTCTCGGCGGTATATTTCCGAATGATTGTATCCAGTTTCGCATTATCGGGATAAGCAAAGAATACCGGTTCGATATTCGCATTGTTCACACGGACATGCTTCATACGGTCTTCTTCCTTATCACGACGGGTAAGTTCGTGCTTCTTGATGATGCCGTTCATGTAATCAGGAACATAAGCGCCTACTACCAGCCCGTACTGAGTTTTCCCGTTCATGGTCTGGGCGTAGATGTAATAGTTTTCCTTAGCATCCTGCACTAACCAGCCTTTATCCTGAAACAACTGGAAGTTCTCGGCAGCTTTCTTATAGACACACTCATCGTGCTCATCCGTGCCAACAGGAAAATCTATTTCGGGCTTAATGATATGATAAAGAGACTTTTCGTTTCCTTCTGCTTCTGCACGTGCTTCTTCTGAATTTAACACATCGTAAGGACGTGAAGCAACCTGTTCAACCAGGTCTTGCGGCGGACGAACGCCCTTGAAAGGTTTAATTATTGCCATGATATTAGTATTTTATATATATAAATTAAAAGCCACAGACTTCATGAAAATCTGTGGCTCAAATATACTACTTATTTCTAAAAAAGACATTCTGTAACAGAGTGTTTTTATTCAGAATATAACTTACTTGTTTACTCTGAACTTCTCGCAGCCGTCTTTCAGGAAACCGACAATCTGTTGAGCAGCAGCAATACCAGCATTGATATTTGCTTCGGCAGTCTGTGCACCCATCTTCTTCGGAGTAGAGAAATAACGTCCGGCAAACTTCTCTGCAAATTCAGCGTTAGCAGCAGGCATGATATCTGTCATATACTTGAAGTCAGCACGTTCTTCCATCAATTTGATCAGCTCGGCTTCGTTGATCACTTCCTTACGGGCAGTGTTCACTAGCATAGCACCTTTCGGCATGTCTTTCAGCAAAGCGTAATTGATAGAGTTCTTCGTCTCAGCAGTTGCCGGAATATGAAGAGACACTACCTGACAAGTCTTGTACAGTTCTTCTGCCGAATCAAGAGCTTTCACACCATCTTTCTCGATCACTTCTTTCGGGCAGAAAGCATCGTAAGCATATACTTCCATTCCGAAGCCTTTAGCTATACGGGCAACGTTACGACCCACATTTCCGTACGCATGGATACCCAGTTTCTTACCCATCAATTCTGTACCGGAAGTACCGTTATAGAAGTTACGAACGGCGTATACCATCATCCCTAAAGCCAGTTCGGCAACTGCATTCGAGTTCTGTCCCGGAGTATTCATTACACAAACATTGTGAGCAGTGGCAGCAGCCAGGTCTACATTATCGTATCCTGCACCTGCACGAACTACAATCTTCAATTCTTTGGCAGCATCCAGCACTTCTGCATCAATAATATCACTACGGATAATGATAGCGTTAGCATCTTTCACTGCGTCCAGCAACTGTGCCTTATCGGTATATTTCTCCAGCAAAGCAAGCTCATATCCGGCTGCTTCGATTTCTTTACGGATACCGTCTACAGCAACTTTGGCAAACGGTTTTTCAGTAGCTACAAGTACTTTCATAATTAATCTGTATCTTTTGAAAAAAGATTCACCACAGATTTCACCGGTCTACACACTATATTCAATAAGATTTCAGTGTAAATCCGTGCAATCTGTGGTGACTCTGTTTATATTATTAATGAAGTTTTTCAAATTCCTGCATGCAGTCGATCAAAGCCTGTACGCTTTCTTTCGGCAGAGCATTGTAGCAAGAAGCACGGAAACCACCCACTGAACGGTGTCCTTTGATACCTACCATACCTTTTTCTGTAGCGAACTTCATGAAGTCAGCTTCCAGGTCTTTGTATTCGGGAGCCATTACGAAGCAGATGTTCATGCGTGAACGGTCTTCCTTGGCAGCAGTACCTACAAACATTTTGTTACGGTCGATTTCAGCGTACAGCATATCAGCCTTTTCGATAGCACGACGTTCCATTTCTTTCACACCACCCTGTGCTTTGATCCAGCGCAAGTTCAGCAATGCAGCATAGATAGGCACTACCGGAGGAGTGTTGAACATAGAACCGTTGTCAATATGAGTCTGATAGTTCAGCATTGACGGGATGTAACGGGACACTTTACCTACTGCATCATTCTTCACGATAACGAATGTAACACCGGCAGGAGCCAGATTTTTCTGCGCACCACCATAAATACAGATATATTTAGAAACATCGATCGGACGTGAGAAAATATCAGAAGACATATCGGCAACCATTGGAACCGGAGAGTCAAGGTCTTTTTTCAATTCTGTACCGTAAATCGTGTTATTTGTGGTTATGTGAAAATAATCTGCGTCAGCAGGAATTGTGTAATCTTTCGGGATGTAAGTATATGTAGCTTCAGCGGAAGAAGCAACTTCTACAACTTCACCAAACCCCTTAGCTTCTTTCATTGCTTTCTTTGCCCACACACCTGTATTCAGATAAGCAGCCTTTTTTTCAAGGAAGTTGAAAGGTACCATGCAGAACTCCATACTAGCACCACCGCCCAGGAACAGTACCGAATAACCTTCGGGGATATTGAGTAATTCCTTGAATAATGCCTCTGCTTCGTCAACCACAGGTTGGAAGTCTTTGGCGCGGTGACTGATTTCCATCAGAGAGAGACCAGAGCCGTTGAAATCTAAAATAGCCTTCGCTGTATCCTCTATCACCTCACGCGGAAGAATGGAAGGTCCTGCATTGAAATTATGCTTTTTCATTTGAAGTTTGTTTTTGGTTTAACATTTCGTTAGTTTATGTCTTTTGACCTTGCGAATTTACGAATTTATTTCCGGTGCACAAATCTTTCCTTATAAAAATACTGTTTTAAAGCAGATTTCTCTTTCTTTTTATTGGTTTATACAACATATATACACCATATTGTTATCTATACATGTCAAGTAAGGGATAAAAGGTGAAAATATAACCTGACGGGAATAATCACTTATAGAGTGAAAGAAAAATGCTTGCTAAATGAATATTTATAAAGAAACACAGTGAAAAATAAAAGAAAAATCTCCTACTTGGCTTCTTCGATAATAGTCTTCATCCCCTTGATTTTCTCACCTTGAATGAGGTTCAGAAGCTGTTTTACTTTAGCCCGGCGAACGGCTACAAAAGCATAATGCTCTTTCACATCAATCGCCCCTACATCTTCGCGGGTCAGATTACCTTTCTTATAGAGGAACCCGGCAATATCCATCCGGCTCAACTTCTCCTTTTTCCCCTTACCTATATATATAGTAGTCCAAACGGATTTGGGAGGACGGGCAGGATTTTCGGGCAACTCCATTGTTTCCATGTCTTGAGGAATATATTCCGGAAGTTTCTCTTCAGCATGAAGAATAAGGTAAGATGTACCCGTTGCGTCCCAGCGTGCCGTACGTCCGTTACGATGTGTAAATGCTTCCTCGTTCACCGGCAGATGATAGTGGATGATATGCTCTATTTCCGGGATATCAAGTCCGCGGGCAGCCAAGTCGGTAGAGATCAGTACATGGCAGCTACCGTTACGGAATTTATATAACGCCCGTTCACGGTCCGGCTGTTCCATACCGCCATGAAAACGTTCGGCAGACAGTTTCTTATCTTCCAGCAACTTATGTACCCGGTCCACTGCATCCCGATGGTTACAGAACACAATACTGGAACTGCTTCCTAATGTACAAAGCAGATTATAAAGCGTATCAATCTTATCTTTGGAAGGAGAAAGCACCTTCATCAGTTTCAACCGGGTCTCTTGCTCGTGAGAAGTTTCCGGAAGGAAATCCAGTTTGACCGTCCGGTTCAGCCCTGTGAACCGGGGGATTTCTTCGGCATCAGTAGCCGAAAGCAATACACGCCTTTTCAAACCGGGAAGCTGGGCAATAATCTCCGCCATTTCATCATGGAAGCCGAACTCCAGTGACTTGTCAAATTCATCGATAATCAAGGTTCCGATGGTTTCGGGATCAAAGTTTCCTTTGGCCAGATGATCGGTAATACGTCCCGGAGTACCTATTATAATAGCAGGGTGATTTCCGGCGATGCTTTTCTTTTCTTCGGCAATGGGATGACCACCGTAGCAGCAACAAGTCTTCCACGAAGTTCCCATACTCCGGAATACGGTATCTATCTGTAAAGCCAGCTCACGGGAAGGGACCAGGATCAGTACCTGCACACTATCGTTATTCGGTTTGAGTGTAAGCAGCAGAGGCAAAAGATATGCCAATGTCTTACCCGAACCTGTCGGTGACAACAGGATAACATCTTTCTTACCCGTTCCCTGTTCGAGTGCAGCTTCCTGCATCGGGTTCAAAGATTCAATCTTCAGATTCTGAAGAGCGGACTGTATGATTTCATTTTTCTCTAACATGGGGACAAAGATACAAAAAAAGGTTCTTCAATAGAAGATGTAGCCAAATTATTGGATTACTGAGCACCGAACTGACGACTGCCGGGCACCGAGCCGAACAATGCTGAGCCCCGTGACTACTGCCATTAAGCACCGAGGTGACTGCTACTAAGCACCGAGGCAACTGATAAGAAGTACTGAAGCAATAAAATCGGTCAGACGACATCTATAAAAGAAGGCGGGAAATCTGAAAAGGACCATCGTCTTTTTCAAATTTCCCGCCATATATTCCAAAAGTTTCATTTCAGTCTTTTCATAGACTGATGTCATGTTATTCTGGAAACAGGTCTTGGAGTAATCTCTCTCTGTTATCCGCCGAAGTTATCGAACATCAGGTTCTGAGCCGGAACGCCCAGATCGTCGAGCATCTTCTCTACAGCTTTCGACATCGGACCAGGACCACACATGTAGTATTCAATATCTTCAGGAGCTTCGTGGTTCTTCAAGTAAGTTTCATAAATTACGTTGTGTACGAAGCCCGGAGTATATTTCACACCGGCAGCATCAGCAGCAGGATCCGGACGGTCGAGTGCCAGATGGAATGTGAAGTTCGGGAAATCCTTTTCAATTTGCAGGAAGTCTTCCAGATAGAATACTTCGTTCAGCGCACGGGCACCATAGAAGTATGACATCTTGCGGTCAGTGATATGCAGTGTCTTTGTCAAGTGCATGATCTGCGCACGCAACGGAGCCATACCGGCACCACCACCGATCCACATCATTTCCTTGTTAGAGTCGAGAATCGGATGGAAGTCTCCGTAAGGACCGCTCATCATAACCTTATCACCCGGTTTCAGCGTGAAGATATAAGAAGAAGCGATACCCGGCATTACATCCATAAATCCGGGACCTTGTTCTTTCGGCTTGAACGGAGGGGTAGCGATACGTACAGTCAGCATGATACGGTCACCTTCAGCAGGGTAGTTGGCCATAGAGTAAGCGCGGATTGTTTCCTCTTCGTTCTTACATTTCAAGCCCATCAAGCCGAATTTCTCCCATGCAGGCAGATATTCGTCACCGATCAGGCTCTTGTCAATGTCCTTATCGTAATCCATTGAGAATTTAGGTATCTTGATCTGTGCGTAAGAACCTGGGATAAAGTCCATGTGTTCACCCTTAGGCAATGCCACGATAAACTCTTTGATAAATGTAGCCACATTCTTGTTGGAGATAACTTCGCACTCCCACTCTTTCACGCCAAGTACCGACTCGTCGATCTTGATAGCCATGTCACTTTTCACTTTCACCTGACAGCCCAGACGCCAGTGGTCTTGCTGCTGCTTACGGCTGAAGTGAGGAACTTCAGAAGGCAGGATTTCGCCGCCACCTTCGAGTACCTGACATTTGCACTGTCCGCAAGAGCCCTTACCACCACAAGCGGATGACAGGAATACTCCGTTTACAGCCAGCGTATTAAGCAATGTAGAACCGGACTCTACTTCCAGTCCTGTTTCGCCATTGATCGTTAGTTTCACGTTTCCTGAAGGCACCAGAAATTTCTTGGCAACCAGCAAGATAACAACAAGCAACAGAATAACCACAAGGAATACCCCAATGCTTGATAATATTAAATTCATATCCATTGTCTTATTCCTTTCTTTTTAGATGTTCAAACCAGAGAAACACATAAATGCGATTGCCATCAGACCTACAGTGATAAATGTAATACCCAGTCCTTTCAGCGGAGCAGGCACATCAGAGTAAGCCATCTTCTCGCGGATAGCAGCCAGACCAACGATAGCCAGCAGCCAACCGATACCCGAACCGAGTGCATAAGAAAGAGCATCCCATACATCACCGATGTATTTCGGATCGCTTGCACCCAGGTTGATGCGTTGTTGCATAAACAAAGAAGCACCCATGATAGCACAGTTTACGGCAATCAACGGCAGGAAGATACCCAGTGAAGCGTACAGCGACGGGCTGAAACGTTCTACCACCATCTCTACCAATTGCACGATACCGGCAATAACGGCAATGAAAAGAATAAAACTCAGGAAGCTGAGGTCAACGCCTTCGATAATAGCGTTGGCAGCCAGCACTCTCGTTTGCAATAAATAGTTCACCGGAAGTGTAACCAGTAACACAAAAGTTACCGCGATACCCAGTCCTACAGCAGTCTTCACATTCTTTGATACAGCCAAGTATGAGCACATACCCAAGAAGAATGCGAATATCATATTGTCCACAAAGATGGAGCGGACGAATAAACTTAATAAATGTTCCATATATTTTAATTAAGAATTAAGAATGAAGAACTTAAGAGTGTTACACATACTAATAAATCAGGAATGATGTAAACGAATGCCCCGACAGCAGATACTGCACAGACAATTCTTCATTCATCATTCTCCATTCTTCATTTATATTAATTACTTTCTTCTTGCAGCTCTTTGTGACGTGCACGCTGATACCATATAATGCAAGCTACGATGATCAATGCCATCGGCGGCATCAACATCAGACCGTTGTTCACATAACCGATGTTCTGGATAGGCTCGTAGTTCAAGATATTGAAGCCAAGCAGAGTTCCCGAACCAAGCAGTTCGCGGAAGAATGCTACGATCACCAGAATTTTGGCATAACCCAAACCATTACCAACACCGTCAAGGAATGATTCCCAAGGACCGTTCTGCATGGCAAATGCTTCCAGACGTCCCATCAGGATACAGTTGGTAATAATCAAACCTACATATACCGAGAGCTGTACGCTTACATCATATGCAAACGCTTTCAGAATTTCACTTACGATGGTAACCAAAGCCGCTACCACTACCAACTGAACGATGATACGGATACGGTTTGGAATCGTCTTACGCAACAGTGAAATAACCACGTTAGAGAAAGCCGTAATAACCGTTACGGAAAGCCCCATCACGATAGCAGGCTCCAGTTTGGCAGTAACAGCAAGTGCAGAACAGATACCAAGCACCTGTACGGTTACCGGATTATCGATTCCCAACGGAGCAGAGAATACTTCTTTATTCTTCTTTGAAAACAGTTGTCCCATATTCTTTATCCTCCTCCTTTATTATTTAGTTAAAAAACTTATGTAACTATTCAGGCAAGCTTTCAGCATGGCGTCCACACCCACCGAAGTGATTGTACCACCAGAGATACCGTCTACCTGGTAATCAGGTTTCTCTACCTTGCCGTTCTTTACAACACCCAGGGCAACAGCACCATTCTCGAGTGTCTTTTTGCCCACAAATTCATTTTGGAAATGTTCAGTAGCGATTTCCGCACCCAACCCCGGAGTTTCACTTGCGTGTGAGAAGTAAACACCGTAAACAGTGTCTTTGTCCTCATTCAGGGCAACATATCCCCAGATACCGCCCCAAAGACCGGCACCGTAAACTGGAAACACATATTTAGTCTGGCCGTCCACATCACATACGAATACGTGCAGACGTTGGTGTTCTTTGGCTTCTTTCTCGTAGTTAGTAGCAAACTCGTCTGTATTTTCAGCCAGTGTGCCGTCTACGTTCATCAGCATATCACCTTTTACATATTTCTGATACTCAGCATCAGCATCTTCCACATTCTTAACGTTCAATGCGGCAAGAATCTGCTTTTTAGTGTCCAACTGCACATTCTTGTCTTGTGTAGCTTTCAGTGAAGAACTAACGAATGCCAGCAGGAATGCAACGATAACAACCATTACCGAAGCATAAATGATAGTATAACTATTACTATTTGTATTCATTTTCATTCGGTATTATTGGTTAGACTTAACAGCGCGTTTTTCGCGGCGGCTGATGTTGCTCTGTACTACACAGTAGTCAATCAGCGGAGCGAAGATGTTCATCAACAGGATGGCGAGCATCATACCTTCAGGATAACCCGGGTTCAGCACGCGGATAACGATAGCCATCACACCGATGAGGAATCCGAAGATGTATTTACCTCTTTCCGTACGTGCGGACGTCACGGGGTCGGTAGCCATGAACACAGCACCGAAGCAGAAACCACCCAGTACAAGGTGTTCGTACCAAGGCATCTGAGCCATTGTATTGTTTTCCATGCCGATAGCATTGAATACCCAAGCCATGAATGCACCACCAACGAATACGGAAATCATTGTTTTCCAGCTTGCAACGCCTGTCCACAACAGGATAACGGCACCGATCAAGATAGCGATCACACTGGTTTCACCGATAGAACCGGGAATCAGACCTGTGATCATATCCATGCTGAACGGAGGAACCGAACCCGAAGTAGCTGCCTGTCCCAACGGAGTAGCAACAGTCAGACCGTCTACTGCCTGTCCCATACCGAAAATCGTGTCGCCGGATACCCAAACAGCATCACCGGACATCTTAGTAGGATAAGCGAAGAACAGGAATGCACGGGTGATCAACGCTACGTTGAACACATTCATACCTGTACCACCGAATACTTCTTTTGCAAAAATTACAGAGAATGCAGTAGCTACGGCAAGAATCCACAGCGGGCAGTCTACCGGAACAATCATCGGGATCAGAATACCGGAAACGAGGAATCCTTCCTGGATTTCTTCCTTCTTCCATTGAGCTACAACGAACTCAATTCCCAGACCTACTACATAAGATACGATTATTTTAGGCAATACAGCCAGGAATCCGTAGATAAACATTTCGATGAAGCTGCCAGTAGCACCTGTATGGGTGAAATGCTGGTAACCTACGTTGTACATACCGAACAGCAACGCCGGTACTAACGAAATAACCACAATCGACATAATACGCTTGCTGTCGATCGCGTCGTGTATGTGCGTTCCCGTTTTCGCAGTCTTGCTGGGCACGAACAGGAATGTTTCGAAGCCGTCGAACACCGACTGGAATGCGTGGAATTTACCGCCCTCTTCAAAGTTCGGCTTTATCTTATCGAGATAATTTCTTAACGCTTTCATTAATATATTTACTATTTTACGATTTACAATTTACAATTTGCCATGCGGATTATGCCATTTCAGCACGCAGCATATCGAGTCCGGCACGGACGATGCGTTGCAGTTCCATCTTCGAAGAGCAGACGAATTCGCAGAGTGCGAAGTCTTCGGGAGCCACTTCGTAGATACCCAGCGCTTCCATGCGGTCGATGTCACCGGCGATGATTGCTTTAATCAGGTATTCGGGCAGGATATCCATCGGGAATACTTTGTCATATTCGCCAGACATGATCATGTGACGTTCGCCACCTTTGATACGTGCATCCAGCGTGTATTCCTTTTTGCCCATCAACCAACTGAAATATGAATGATTGGCACTGAACTGGTTGAAGCGTGGCATGATCCATCCGAGCATTTCGTGGATGTCGTCACCTTCGGGGATTACAGTCAGCTGGCTATGGAAAGCGCCCAAGAATCCGTTCGGAGAAACTTGTTTGCCGCTCAGCACGTTACCGCTGATGTAGCGCAAATCTCTATCTTTTGTTACGTTTCCGGCAAATACGTTGGTCAGCAATGCACCTACCTGAAGTTTGCAGTAAGCAGGTTTCAACACTTCGGACCCTGTCACGGCTACTGTACGAGTGAAGTTCACACGACCTGTATTGAAGAGGCGACCGATGAAGATAACGGCTTGCGGATCGATTGTCCACACCGTTTCGCCCTTTGAAACGGGGTCGAGGTGGTTGATCTGAACACCTACGTTGCCGGCAGGGTTCGGTCCGTCAAAAGCGGTGATGGTAACGTTCTTAGCCTGTGTCAGTGCAGCAGCTTTCTGTTTCACGCTGATACTCAAGTAAGTTTTTGCCAGTTTGGCGAGGGCATCAAGTCCTGTCTGGAAGTTCGCTTCTTCGCCTTTCAATGCGAATTCGAAGTCGGGAGCCAGCGGATTGGTATCGAATGCGGAAACGAAGATGCCTTTCGGTGTCACTGTCGGGTCTGCAATGATGTCATACGGACGTTGCTTGATAAACGCAAACAGACCTGCTTCCAACAAAGCGGACTTCACTGCCTCCGCATCCATGGAGGATACGTTCTTCTTACCAAATTCCTCGTAGTCCTGCTCAGCTGCAGCTTCCACCACGATGTTCAATACCTTGCGGCGAGCACCACGTTCAACGCTCGTCACTACGCCACTTACGGGCGAAACAAATTTCACTTCAGGATGATACTTGTCAATAAACAAGGGTCCACCAGCCATCACATACTCCTGCTCTTTCACTACCACTTTCGGTGTCACTCCAGGAAAATCATCGGGTACGAGTGCGTAAAATCCCGGCTCTTTCACTGTTGTGTACGTCTCAGCAGCTTTACCTTTCAGGTTTATGTCAAGGCCTTTACGTAACTTTATTACATTTGCCATGCTATATAAAATAATGGTTTCATAAAATTTGCCGCAAAAGTAATAAATAATAATGTGATTCGGGAGGAAAAAAGAAAGGAATTACGGAAAAATATCCGTAATTCCTTTTGTGTTCGCACACGTTCTTCAATAAAGCAGGCTGGAAGACCTTGCGGCGTACAAGTCTGTGCAGCGTGTTTGTCGGTTGGTTATTCTTCGCCGGCAAACATTGGATCCCATGCCGGCAGGCGGATCGGTTTTTGTTTCAAGACTTCGAGTGCTTTCGGAGTCACGTATTTTGTTTCCACAACGAGACGGAAGGTATATTCGTTGAACCATTCGTCGGTCATGATGAGATGTCCCTGATAGCCGGCTCCGGCACCCCAACTATTTTCAACCATCCATTTGGCCGGTTTTCCATTTTTGTCCAGATCGACTGCCATGAGGGTCATGGCGTGGCTGGAGCTGCTGGCGAAGCTTTGGATACGCTGCTTCTTGTTCATGCCGAAGGTAGTGCCCATCAGTGAGTCGTAATCATAGTTTTTGACGTCGAGCAGACCACGGTCAGAGTTCAGGAACTTGCCTACGTCGCAGGAGTAGTACATCATAGTGCTGTCTTTCAGAGAGGCGATCGCCATTTCTTTGATGTCCTCTATCGGGAGGTTGACATATGTCCAGTTCTTGCCGTCGTAGCGGTGGCGGTCGTAGTCTATTTCATAACATTTGTAGTACTCGCGGCTGGGGTCGTTCATCAGCATTACGTAGTTGTCTATCAAGTTCTCGTCACCGTATTTCTTCAGGAAAGAAAGCGGAGTGTAAGTAGCGGTTTCTACGGGCTCGCCTTTGGCGTTGTATTGCGTCCATGTGAATTCTGTGGGAGGTACACCCAAGTTCAAGACAAGCATACGGTAGATGGTACTCAACATTTCTGTTTTTGCTTTCTCCATGGCGGCAGGCTTGGCGTTTTTCGAGGCCATGTCACGGAGCTGCAAGCCTTGTTCACGAAGTTTCAGAGCGATCAGACTCGCCATGCGGGCGGTGTTTTCGCTGCTGTTCGTTTCGGGCATCACGTCCTTGGGGACGAGGCCGTATTTACTTACGATGTCCGCCACTCCGGTGAATGTACCGCCGTCGCTCAACGGATTGCGGAACAGCCATTCCACCATTTTATCGTTCATCGGCTTGTCGCTGGTGTCGATGATGCCTTGCAGGAACAGGTTGGCCTTTTCCAGCTGATCGAAAAAGAAAGGATAGGTTTGCGAGAATTCGAAAGAACCCAGATTGTATTTGTCGATGGCTTTGGCACGCATTACGTTCAGACCGGTGAAGAGCCAGCAACGTCCGGACGATTTCTGGTCGGTGATACCCTTGGAGTTCACTTTGACAGAAAAATGCGTATCCATACCCTTCATGTTGTCCTGATTCAGGGCAAGCTTACGGATATCGTTGTTGCTGATGGCGTTCCGGATAGCCTTGTCGGTAGAAGTGCCTTGATAACTCTGTTTGATTTGCTGCATCATGTCAGCGCTGATGCCTCCTTTCGCGTCCTGTGCCTGTGCAGAATAGTAAAGGGCACAGCAAACAAAAACTGATAAAATTCGTTTATTCATTATAGATCGTTTATTAATTAACTTTGCCTGTATGCTAATAGTAATCCGTATGCAATTCCGTTTTACATACTATTAATTGGCAAAAATACGATTCTTTTTTAGATTTATTATCTATGAGAATGAAAACTAATCGAAATAAAATAGTTTCCTTTGCAGCGGATTTCAAGAAAGAATATGAAGAGATATACAATAGGTATATTGATGATGTTTCTATTCATCAATATTTCGTTGGCCCAAACAGCTGACACAGCAGTAAAAAGCGATGAACTGCAAATGACTGCAACTTCTGTCAACGAAGTCGTTTCTACAAATAGTGAAGTAAGTCTGACAAGCAACGAAGTTGTTATGGCTCATGAAGAATCTTATTCAACAGATGGGGAGATTGCCCCGACAGACTCCACTCCCACCCTTTCCAAAAAAGAATTGCGACGTCAGCGGGTAGCGAAACGTAATTTACACTACAATATATTAGGTGGTCCCAGCTATACTCCTGATTTCGGATTTCTGATCGGCGGTAGCGCCTTGATGACTTTCCGTATGAACCCGAGTGACACTACCCAGCAGCGTTCGGTTGTTCCGATGGCTATCGCCCTGATGTTCGAAGGAGGTCTGAACCTGTTCACCAAGCCACAGCTTTTCTTTAAAGGCGACCGTTTCCGTATTTTCGGCGTCTTTGCTTATAAGAACACACTGGAAAACTTCTACGGCATCGGATACAGCACCAACAAGGACTATCCGCGCGGTGAAGACACCAGCGAATACCGTTATAGCGGTGTCCAGGTGAATCCTTGGTTCCTGTTCCGTTTGGGGAAAAGTAACTTCTTTGCCGGTCCGCAGATCGACTTCAATTATGACAAGATCACTAAACCTGCCGCAGGGATGATAGAGCAACCATCGTACATTGCTGCCGGTGGCACGGAGCACGGCTACTCCAATCTCAGTTCCGGAGTCGGTTTCCTGCTGACGTATGACACCCGTGACATTCCCGCCAATGCTTATCGGGGGACCTACCTGGATTTTCGTGGAATGATGTACAACAAAGCCTTCGGAAGCGACGATAACTTCTACCGTCTGGAGATAGACTACCGCCAATACAAGACCCTCGGACGACGCAGAGTTTTGGCATGGACGGTGCAGACAAAGAATGTATTCGGCGATGTTCCGTTGACCAAATACGCACTCAGCGGTACCCCCTTCGATCTTCGCGGTTACTATATGGGACAGTTTCGCGACAAGTCCTCACATGTGGTGATGGCAGAATACCGCCAGATGATCAATACAGATAAAAGTAATTGGGTGAAGAAGATGTTGAGCCATGTAGGATATGTAGCGTGGGGAGGATGCGGATTCATGGGTCCTACTCCGGGCAAGATTGAAGGCGTACTTCCTAATCTGGGACTTGGCTTACGTATTGAAGTTCAGCCTCGTATGAACGTCCGTCTTGACTTCGGAAGAGATATGGTGAACAAGCAGAATTTGTTCTATTTCAACATGACGGAAGCATTCTAAAAACAGCATTTGCACACTATTTACGGGAAAAATTGCAAAATTGACCGCATAGTGTATCAATAAATGAAATTAATCCTTATATTTGCGCTTGCTATAACACAGCAAAAGCAGATAATAGGGTTAATTTATGAAACAGAAAAAATACCTCTTCGGAGGATTACTATTTTTGTTTGCCTCCATCGGAAGCGTAGCTGCGCAGGAGGTAAGCGACTATTCGAAACTTCAACCAAGTGATTATTCCAGCATTACACTCCCACCGCTGGATCTTCTTTTCGAGAACGCAAAAAGCGCTCCGACCTATGAATTAGCTACAGTAAAAGAACAAATTGAACGGAAGCTTCTGGCAAAAGAGAAGCGTGCCTTCTTAGGCTTCTTCAGTTTACGGGGCAGCTACCAGTATGGTATGTTCGGTAACGAGTCTACTTATACAGATGTAGCGATTGCACCTTACCTGACCTATGCAACACAGGCACAGAACGGATATACAGTAGGTGCAGGAGTCAATATTCCTTTGGATGGCCTCTTTGACTTGACAGCGCGGGTAAAACGCCAAAAACTGAATGTGCGTACCGCCCAACTTGAAAGAGAAGTTAAGTTTGAGGAAATGAAAAAGGAAATTATCCTTCTATACGCAACTGCGACCTCCCAATTAAACATTCTTAAACTTAATGCCGAAGCCCTCATGCTTGCTAATGTACAATATAGTATAGCTGAAAAGGATTTCTCGAATGGAGCTATTGATTCGGGAACTTTATCATCTGAAAAATCTCGCCAATCAGACGCACAAGAGAAATTCGAAAACAGCAAATTCGAGCTAAGCAAGAGTTTAATGATACTTGAATTAGTCACCCACACTCCCATTTTAAGAAACAAATAAACATACATCTATGGAATACATCCTTTATATCAGCAGATTCCTATATCGTATCCGTTGGTGGTTACTTATTGGAACAGCCATTATAACATTTGCTGTTTACTATTTTGGGAAGCGCATGATAGGCAAAACATATAACGTAGAGGCAACCCTCTACACTGGTGCTGCTTCCGGCTACAATCTAGAAGGTGGAAATAACAAAGTGGATTGGGCGACAACTCAGAACGCTATGGATAACCTAATGAACATTATCAAGGCTGAAAGTACACTCAAACGGGTATCTATGCGATTATATGCCCGAAGTCTGATCAAAGGTAATCCAAAAGAAGACAATGAATTCATCAAAGCCAGCAATTACAACAGAATATATGAACACCTAAAGAATAGTCCGAACGGGAAAGAAATACTGTCATTAATAGATAAAAACAGCGAAGATAAAACGGTAGCCAACTTTTTCAATTACTTGAGACCGACCCAAGCAAACTATCTCTATGGAGTATTCTATTATAATTTGCCCTATTACTCTTATAATGATCTCAAAGCAATCAGAGTAGCGCGTAAAGGTGCCAGCGATCTGATTGAAATAAGTTATACGGCAAGTGATCCGGGTATCGCCTATAATACCATCGACATCCTGACCAAAGAATTTGTAAACGAATACAGTGCAATCCGCTATGGTGAAACAGATAAAGTTATCGAATATTTTAAAAGCGAACTTCAACGCATCGGAAAGGAACTTCGGCTTAAAGAAGACTCACTAACGCAATATAACGTAGAAAAACGTGTTATTAATTATTACGATGAGACCAAAGAAATCGCTGCCATCAACAAAGAGTTTGAGTTACGTGAACAAAACGTATTGATTGCATACAACAGCGCCAAAGCAATGTTAAACGAACTAGAAAAGCAAATGGGCAGCAATGCCAAACATGTAATCAACAATCTTCAGTTCTTGGATAAACTAAATGAAGCCGCTTCGCTTACAGGAAAAATCTCAGAAATGGAAACAATTTCAAGTGATCATCAGAATCAAGAAGCCTCATTACAGGAATATAAGAATCGCTTAAATCAAACACGCAAGGAGCTTTCCGAGCTTTCAAATAAATATGTAGAGAACAAATATACCAAAGAAGGAATAGCTAAAGAGAACATCATAGAACAGTGGCTTGAAGTAACCATGCAATACGAAAAAGCCAAATCAGACTTACAAATTATACAGCAAAGCCGTATAGACCTCAACGAGAAATACAGACAGTTTGCACCAGTAGGTTCCACTATCAAACGTCAAGAGCGTAACATAACTTTTATAGAGCAAAATTACTTGTCTGTATTGAAAAGCTATAATGATGCCCTCATGCGTAGAAAAAATTTGGAAATGACCTCCGCTGCATTAAAAGTATTAAATGCTCCGGCATATCCGATCAGTGCCATGCCCACTCCTTTGAAAAAAATGGTGATGGCAGCGTGTGCCGGTACCTTCATATTTATTTTGGGGTTCTTCTTAATTCTTGAATTATTAGACCGTACTCTACGCGATTCTATTCGTACACGTCGTTTGATTGGACTTCCGATGTTAGGCGCCTTTCCAAAAGACTCTATTTTAGAGTATCACAATTATGTTGAAGAATCAAAAAGTATAGCTACAAAACAGTTAAGCAATAGTATCCTTCGTTTCTGTCAGCAAAAGAAAGAAGGATTGCCCTACATTATCAATTTTATTAGCACAGAAGGCGGGGAAGGCAAAAGTTATGTGATCGAAGCCCTAAAAAAATACTGGAACAGTATCGGACTTAAAACAAAAGTAATAACATGGAAGTCAGACTTCAGAATTGATTCACGAGAATACAACCTGGCCAAAAGCATTACCGATCTATACACATCAGAGGAAGAAGATATTCTCATCGTTGAATATCCCAATCTGCGGGAAGCTGGCATATCGCTGGAATTACTACAAGAAGCTAATCTAAATATACTCGTAGCCCGTGCTGACCGTGGTTGGAAAGAGACCGATAAGCTCTTGTCAGAAAAGCTAAGTCAACAAGTAGGTAAAACTCCACTTTATGTTTACTTGACACACGCATCCCGCAATGTGGTTGAAGACTACACCGGTATGCTTCCACCATATACACTTTGGAGGAAAATAGTATACCGACTGTCACAATTAGCATTGACAGAAAGTATATTTACGTTCACAAAAAGAAAGAAGCAGCCGGCAACATCAGGAGATGAAGATGACGAATGATAAAGGAAAATACAGTCAATACTTAACAGTAGCCGGTAACTATTTTGCCAATAAAGGATGGGTACATTTGCTATTGGCAGGAGGATTGTATATATTATACAAAATGTTCTTTCGTACTTCCCTTCCTTTCTTTCTGACGATTAGTTCATTGCCTTTAATGACAGTTATTCTCTTATTGATTATCAAATATTCAAAGCAAAGTTTCTATACACTTTTCATTCTCCAATTCCTGCTGGCAGCAGCTTATGCAGTGACAGACATACCATTGGGAGTAGCAACATTAATGTGTACATTGTTTGCCGTTGTTTTGCTCTTTGCGTACGGAATGCATGAAAAAATCGACTGGTCGGAAAGTCGTAATGGTATGCTTATGCTTTTTCTGATATGGGGAGTTTATTGCATATTAGAGATAGCTAATCCGAACAATGTTCAGGCAGCATGGAATATCTCCATCACCCATTATCTCATATATCCTATTGTATGTGCTGTCATCGTACCGTTAGCAATCCGTAACATCAAGGGGATTCAGTGGCTTCTAATCATATGGTCTCTTTTCATCCTCTTGGCAGCAGCCAAAGGATATTGGCAGAAAAACTGTGGTTTTAATGAACGTGAGCAGTATTTTTTATACGTTTTGGGAGGAGCAAGAACTCATATTATTTGGTCCGGTATTCGTTATTTCTCATTCTTCAGTGATGCAGCGAACTTCGGCGTACACATGGCTATGGGTATTTCACTTTTTGGAATTTCACTTTTTTATATAAAAGGCGTATGGCTGAAAATCTATTTTATACTTGTCATTATTGCCGCCATTTACGGAATGGGAATTTCTGGAACACGGGCTGCGATAGCTCTGCCTATCGGTGCTTTAGGGAGTTTCATTATTCTTTCACGCAATCGCAAAGCATGTATTACAGGTATTTCAGTTCTTGCCTTGTTATTCTTGTTTTTCGTATGTACCAATATAGGAGATGACAATCAATATATCCGCAAGATGCGTTCTGCATTTCATCCTAGCCAAGACGCTTCCTATCAATTACGTGTAGACAATCGAAAGAAAATGAAAGAATTGATGATTCACAAGCCTTTCGGATATGGGATAGGGTTGTCCAAAGGCGACCGTTTCTATCCCAAAGAACGTATGCCCTATCCACCGGATTCCTGGTTAGTCTCAGTATGGGTAGAAACCGGAATCATCGGTCTAGTTCTCTACCTGGCTGTTCACGGAGTCCTTTTTGCATGGTGCGGATGGATACTGATGTTCAAGATCATGAACAAACGCCTGCGAGGCTTACTTACTGCCTGGCTCTGTACCGCTGCCGGATTCTATCTGGCAGCCTATGCCAACGACGTGATGCAATATCCCAACTCCATCCCCATATACACAGCCTTTGCCCTCTGCTTCGCAGGACCGTACATTGACAAGCGGATGCAGCAAAGTAAAGAAACAGAACTGAAAAACGAACAATAGATTATGATGAACGACCCTCAAGTCTCCTTTATCACAGTTTGCTACAACGGCTTTAAAGACACTTGCGAATTAATAGAATCGCTGCAAACACATGTACATTCCGTGAGCTATGAAATCATCGTCGTAGACAATGCTTCGCGCGAAGACGAAGCGACCAGAATCAAGGAGCTATATTCCGATATAGTCACCCTGCGGAGCGAGTCGAACCTAGGCTTCTCCGGCGGAAACAATCTGGGAATCAGAGTAGCCAAAGGAGCCTATATCTTTCTGATAAACAATGACACTTATGTTGAATCAGACGGATTCCACTACCTGACAGAGCGGCTGGAAAGTCAGAAAAACATCGGAGCCGTCTCTCCGAAGATACGCTTTGCCTTTCCTCCGCAAAACATACAGTTTGCCGGATTCACCCCCCTGTCGGCAATCACTATACGCAACGAAATGACAGGTTTCGGCTGTCCGGACGACGGCACGTTCGACACCCCGCACACGACCCCCTACCTGCATGGGGCGGCACTCATGGTAAAACGTGAAGTCATTGAGAAAGTAGGAGAAATGCCGGAAATATTCTTCCTGTATTATGAAGAAATGGACTGGTGTACACAGATGACAAATGCCGGTTACGAACTATGGTATGAGCCTCGTTGCACCATCTTCCACAAAGAAAGCCAGAGCACCGGACAGTTCAGCAAGCTACGTACTTTCTACATGACGCGCAACCGTTTGCTCTACACCCGCCGCAACCGGAAAGGTGCTCAGCGGCTGCTCTCCATTCTTTATCAATCTACCATAGCTGCCGGAAAAAACAGCCTTCAGTTTGCCCTGAAAGGTCGTTTCGATTTATTTGCCACAGTATGGAAAGGTGTTGTCAGAAGCTTTTCTGTCACCTCTCCTATCCGATAACCCTTAAAAATGAAAGACCATGTATACCTTTATTGACTGGATTCTCTTTATTCTCCTGGCACTTTGTGTCGGTTATCTGCTGTTCTACGCCATTGCTTCCAAATTCTATCGTCCGCGAAAACTTTCCGAAGCACGTATCCAGCGTCGTTTTCTTGTACTCTTCCCTGCATACAAGGAAGACAGGGTGATCGTCTCCACCATCCGTAGTTTCCTCAAGCAGGAATACCCCAAAGAAATGTACGACGTTCTTGTCATTTCCGATCAGATGCAGCCGGACACGAATGCCGCCCTACAAGCACTCCCCGTCTGTTTGCAAGTAGCCGGCTATACCAACAGTTCCAAAGCCAAAGCCCTTACGCTGGCCATGAACGTCACTGCCAACGAATCTTATGACGTAGTAGTGGTCATGGATGCCGACAATGTAACGACACCCAATTTCCTCGCAGAAATCAACCGTGCTTTTGACTCCGGCCTGCATGCTGTACAAGCCCACCGCACAGGAAAAAACATGAATACAGACATCGCTGTTCTGGATGCGATCAGCGAAGAAATAAACAACGGATTCTTCCGCAGCGGGCACAACGCGATAGGATTGTCAGCCGGATTAGCCGGTTCCGGAATGGCATTCGACGTTCATTGGTTCCGCCGAAATGTAGGACATCTGCAAACATCGGGCGAAGACAAGGAGCTGGAAGCCCTGTTGCTAAAACAACGCATTCATATCGAGTATCTGGAACAACTGCCCGTATACGATGAAAAGACACAGAAAAAAGAAGGTATCAAAAATCAGCGTAAACGATGGATTGCAGCACAATACGGTGCATTGCGGGCTTCCTTGCCCGATTTCCCGAAAGCACTGATTCAGGGAAATATCGACTACTGCGACAAGATTCTTCAATGGATGCTGCCTCCCCGTCTGATACAACTGGTGGGAGTTTTCGGTTTCACTTTACTCTTTACCGCAACCGGCTTACTAATGAGTCTGCAAAGCGGAGAAAACGAGTGGTATACGGCCATCAAATGGTGGATACTATCAGCCGCCCAAGTTGCCGCCATGATCATACCTGTGCCGGGAAAGTTGCTGAACCGGAAATTAGGAAAAGCAATCCTGCAAATTCCGGCACTGGCACTGGCAATGATAGCCAATATGTTCCGACTGAAAGGAGCAAACAAAAAGTTTATTCATACTGAGCACGGAGAAGAATAAGGCCTTCGTCAAGCCCACTCCTTCTCCGCATCAAAGCACGGACAAGCCTTCACCCATTCCTCCGGTTCGATCTCCCCGTTCCCGTTCAGATCAGGGCTCAGATCACGATGCCCGCACACCCGGCAACCGGGATAGTCACGCAGCAACGTAAGCACAAGCACATGCATCGAGTGTACCTGCCATTCGGTACGGGTGTCGGCAGGCCGCCCGTGACAGTCAAGTCCGCCCTCATAGCAAATGCCGATACTTGTCCGGTTGAATCCTTTCGCATGAGCTCCTATCCGTTCAATGGGGCGGGTAGTCTTGATGTCGCCATTTTTCCGGATATAAAAGTGGTAGCCGATCCCGTTAAATCCCCGCCGGCGGTGGCACACTTCAAGGTCTGTTTCCGTGAAATCCCTGTCCGCCCTAGAGGCGGAACAGTGGATCACAATCAGGTCAATCTTCCTCATCGACCTGCCCTTTCGTTCGTTTTCCTTTTCTCTTCCTGCGGAAGAAAAGCAGGATTTCCAATGCAATCTCCAAAATCTTGTCAATCATAACTTTTTATTTTTACAGGTTATTCATTTACAGGTATCACGCATTAATGATGCTGATATACTTACCGGACTAAACGGTAGGATCGGGAGCTTCCTCTTCCCCTCCATCGCCACCGGAGCCGCTGCCGCCGCCACTACCGGAGCCTCCGCCATCACCGTTGCCTCCCGAAGCCGGCGCATTCTTGGAGATGAGTTCGAAGACCATGTTATTGTCCCCGCCACGTGTGGTGGCCGTGCTGTCGTTGGCAAGCCGCAGAGAATTATCGACCTTGAAACGAAGGTTGACACGAGTAATATTCCTCACCGTACAGTCCTTTTCCTGTTCCACGCCGGGACAAGTAAGCGTGGTATAGAAAATCCCCAAGCCGTCAACCTTCACCTTATTCCCCGCTACGAGCACCTTCTTCATCGAGCGGACAAAGGATTGCATCACGTGCTCCACATCCTCCACCGAAAGCGAACCGATCGACTCGATCTCACGCGCCAGCGACCCGATAGAATAAAGTTTCGATTCCCCCGGCTTGGGTTTGAGCACATACACCATCGGCGATTTGTCATCACCAATCTTTTTTCTGCGCTGATAGCGCACCACAGACACTGTTGCCATACTGAATTTGTATTAAAGAAAAGAAGGACATTCTCCCTTTCTGTTGGTGAAACAAAGATACGGCAGCGCACCGGCGACTTCCCGGATTATGACGGATTGCGCCGGACTATGACGGGATAAAACGGATTAAGACGGATAAAAGCAGAATAAAGTGAATCAGAAACTGATTGAAAGCATACTAAAAGCGAATACAAAGTAACCATAAAGCAGATAAAAGCTGAAAAGCTCCCAACCAACCCCGAATACCGGATCAGTTCGAAAACCCGGTTGTTTTCAGATTATTTTTTGTACGGAAATGAACTAAATTATAAATTGAGGATTAGGCACGGATTACACGGATTTCACGGTTTTAGTGCTATGATTACGTAAAACAACCGTGTTAATCCGTGTAATCCGTGCCTAAATATATTCTTTTCGGTATAGTATGGAGCTCAAACAGGGTTTTCGGACTGACCCCGAATACCCCCCCCAAAAAAAAAGATAAGCAGACAACGTGAATAACAGCTAAACAATACAAACATAAAAGCGACACTTTCATGAGCAACAAATTTGCTAAATCCAGTAAAAAACAGTAACTTTATACCCATTGCAACACCCTACAATTAAATCAAAAATGAAAGCAAATACAGATACCCTGCAAAAACAGGAAGAAGAAAAATCCTTCCAATACCGCAGCTACGGAAAAGGAGAACTCGCCATGCTATATATACCCAACGTCCAGCAACAAAGCGCAGTAGACCGCTTCAACGAATGGATCGAAGCCGCACCCGGACTAAAAGAACGCCTGCTATCCACCGGCATGAATCCCCGAAGCAGACACTACACACCCGCACAAGTACGACTGATCGTAGAGGTGCTGCAGGAACCTTGAAGATAAGTATGGGGCCGACTTTTTAGTCAGCCCCTTCAAACAGCTCCTTCTCCGGCAACCAGCACGAGCTGTCACTGACAGTGTTTCTGACCCGTTGTTCCGGTGGGACGGACGGGTCTTGGGACTCTTCGCAGGGGAGGTAACGTCCGCTGACGGGATCGTAGACAAAAGTAGCCACACCACCCGCTCCGAGGTGTTTGAACTTCACTTTTTCGACATAGACGCGTGTCACTCCGACCTCCTTGTCACGCTCCACTACCAAGCCATAATCCGCCTTGTTGAAGAAATCGGCAGACCCGTTTACGTCGTACATTTCCGGACGCGGAGTATGGTTCGTCACCGGATTGCGGTTCATCTTTCGGGGGTGCGCCACAAGAATCACCAGACAGTTATATTGCGTGGCAAACTCCGTAAACAGATTCAGAAAATTGGAAAGATACTGCGTTTCCGATTGCCCCGGCGCGGGGGTATGCTCGAAACGGTTGACCGGGTCGAAGACGAAGATGCGGCATCCCCGACGTAGGACAAGCTCACGGGCTTTGGCAAGCACCCGTTCCGGAGTGGCGCTGCCTTTGAGGGCGATGTGACAGACGTTTTCGGCAAGAAACTCTTCCGAACGGAGCAAAAGTCCTTCCGTCATGCCGCAACCGTTTTGAAAACGGCGTCCGGTCAGTTTCTCGACCAGCTTGCGGAGATGGTAGACGATAGGATTATTCTCCGGACTGAAAAACGCGATCTTCCACTGATGGCGCATACAGAGGCGCAACACCAGTTCGTCCAGCCATTCCGATTTTCCGGCCCCCGGTATGCCCGTAACGATGACCAGCCGCCTACGTTCGTACGTACAAATCTTATCCATCTCCTCCCAGCCCGTCTCCGCACCGGGACCGAAGCCGTTGTCGAACAATGCCCGCAGGTCTTCGTGCAGATCGGCGGCGGTGAAGATGCCTTCAAGAGGGATTTCTTCCGCCTGCTCGATAGCGATACGAAGGCTGTCGATCCCATATTTGACAAGATGTTCATTGGCATCCTTGCACCCCGGTCCGTAGACGGCCACACGGCAGCGTTCGGCACCCAGACGGTTGACCAGCTCGTCACGCAGTTTGAGCCCGGCAGAGTCGGTGTCAACGGCTATGATGATGTCTTTCAGATTCTCGAAGTGCGACTCCATGAAGCGGTCGAGCCACGAAAGGTTCGCGTTTGCTCCGGCAGGTACGGAAATCACGCTTTTGAATCCGGCGGCAAGGGAGGACGCGGCATCCAGTTCGCCTTCGTGGATGATGCAGGTGTCCTGTCCCAACACGGAATCGATATTGTAGGGAATCAGTTCGGCTCCCTGCACCATCTTGAAATTTTTGGCACCGCTACGGAATTTGGTGTTGACGAGTTTCCCGTCCTCAAAATAGTTGAAACAGACGCACCGCTCTTTCGCTCCGGATTGCGACATGAACTCTTCCTGCTCCGTGATGCGCAGACCGGCGATGACGGACTGCGGAATACAACGCGTCTCTACCAGCCAACGCTCCGTAGCTTCGGAAAGCGTCGTTTTCGAAGCGTCGAACACCGGACGGCGGAAGTGCTGGGGAACGGCAGATGCCGCACGACGTTTACGGGCAGCCTGTCGCTCGGCTTTCTCACGCTCTTCGGCATCGTCGGGGACGTAGAAGTCGGCTCCGCAATGGTAGCAATGGCAATGCCCTGTGTCGATATTGACCCGCAGCGAACGGTCACGCTTGTTGTGCCTCGTCGGGAGGCATTGCTCGCAGATGGTTTTAACGACACCGCTGGTATGTCTGCGGACATCGACATGATAATTAGCAAAATTTCTCATATTTCTTGTTTTTATTCTCCCCTTCCGAAAAGGAGATTTTAAGTTTGTATTAATAATTTTTCTATCAGTTCCCAATGCAGGCGGAAAGCTGAGCATCAATGGGCAGCGAGCTGAACACCAACGAGCAGCGAGCCGAGCATGAACGAGCAGCGAGCCGAACATGAATGAGCAGCGAGCCGAACATGAACGAGCAGCGAGCCGAGCATGAACGAGCATTGGGCCGAAAGGCAACGCTCACGTAGCCGGATGTCGGAGAAATCCGGAGCTAATTTCCCCACTTCCAATGCACTTCATCCCACACGGCAGACCTGTCCGGTCTTGGAGGCGCATCCTTCGGAATCGGATGCCCAAGATACGTCCGTTGCCCGCCAATGAGTTGTTCAAAGCGATACAGTTCTTCCTCAGCCGATTGCCGGCAACTGCCGAGCAGCCTTTTCTTCAGCTCCTGGGCCGGACGTCCGCCCGGAGAGAGGTAATTGCCGAAATACAGTTTCACATCCCTCAAAAACAGCAAGCCATCTTCCCTGCCAAAGCGTCGGATATGCTCTTTAAAGGCAGCGATCACCTCCTCCTGCCGTTCCACGAAAAGTTTGCCCATACAGGAGTGCATAGCCATCGACTCCATGTAACTTTCCGATTCGGCCATCTGATCCACCAGCATCTCCCACGGAAGAACCGGCTGCAGGGGCAACTGTCCCCTATCCTCCGGTGGAGTAACAATCTGAAGTCCGTCAGAAGCGGCGGCGGCAGAGTGCTCTTTCTCTGTCTTTTCTTCGTTACTACTGTTGTTGTCTTTGACAACAGTAGTAACTCTTCTCTCCTCTTCTCTACTCTTCTGGTTTTGATTCGGTTTTCCGCCTTTATCCATCGGTGTTTCCGGTGTGCTTTCCATGCGTTTCGGACGACCTCCTTTTTTGCCGTTTGCCACATTAATCATCCGTCTTTCTTCGAGCTTTGCCATCACCCTGTCCAGATAAGGCGAACGGAACATCTGCCGTTCTTCATCAAGCACAAAAAGGTCGAACTCACGGAGAACCCTTTGCAACACATCGGCATCCAAGTCATACATCCGCGCAAAAGCCCCCATACAAAGCGGACAACAGGATGCTTCATAATTGTCCGCTTTACGCAAATGCGTAAGAAGCATCATATAGATTCCGAGCGATTGCGCAGCGTCAAGTTCCATCATCATCCTGACAATATTGTCATTACTCAAAAAATTTACCTCTAAATTAAAATACTGATCTTTCTTCATATCTTATAATTAATTGACTGTGATTCAGGATGTCCCGAATTCGTTCTGCAAAGGTCTGAATACTTTTTTGAAAAACTACTTGCAGAACTGCAAACGATGTTTGACATTTTTCTATGAACTTTGCGGCATAATTAGTAAAAAGAAAGAAATTATGAAAGGATACGAAAGAGCGACCAAGGAAGAAATTAACGACCGGCTGCGTATTGAAGAGAACTGTCATGCACAAATAGAACGAATCATCCATTTGCGCCATCTATGTAATCTGAACCTTGAAGAGGCGGCAGATGTAACCAATCTCAGTATTTCCACCCTGAGCCGGTACGAAAACGAAGTGACCAAATGCAGCGTACAAAGTTTCATAACGATATGCTACCACTATCAGAAGTACCTCTATAAGCAGCATATCCCCTTCGACAGGAGTCTGTTTCTCATAGATATGAATACGTTTGATAACTAATAGAGAAACAGAGAGATAAAACGGACACACAAAGAATGAAGGCACAACACCGAAAAAAAGCAAAAAAGATGAAAAGTATCATATCTTTTATTACCTTTGTATATGGCAAAAGCCCACCAAAAACAAAGAATCAAGCATGAACGACAATGAAATAGGCAATCCACCGGTAAAAGCATTAATCGTTTTCAGAGAGAATGGAGATACGGACAATCTTTTTGTCCCCATTTTATGCGATGCTATCAGGACGACGGGGATTGACGTACGATGTTCCACAAATGAGTTCTGGAACTCGGATACACCTTACGACATCATCCACTTCCAATGGCCCGAAGAGGTGACGGAAGGGAGTTGTGACGATCCGGACAGGATTTGCCGCCTGGAAGAGCGTATCGCTTTTTTCCGGTCCCGTGGGGCCCGGTTCGTGTATACGCGCCACAATGTCCGTCCGCATGATGCGGACGAGGTGACCGGCCGTGCTTATGACATCATCGAAGAACAAAGCGATGTGGTGGTGCACATGGGACGTTACAGTCGCGACGAATTTGCAGCCAAACATGCGGACAGCCGGAATGTCATCATTCCTCACCCTATTTATCAATACACGTACAAGGAGGACATCAGTATGGAACGTGCGCGCCAGTATCTTAATCTGCCGCAGGAGGCGTTTATCGTCACGTCGTTCGGAAAGTTCCGGAATCGTGAAGAGAGGCGGATGGTGACCGGAGCGTTCCGAAAATGGGATGAAGCAAAGAAGTTCCTGCTTGCTCCGCGACTGTACCCGTTTTCGAGATTCAACAGGTATGGCAGCAACTTCTTCAAACGCTGGACATCCCGGACAGGATATTACCTGCTTATACCCTTGCTCAACCGCCTGCGCAGAATGCACACCGGAACCAGAATGCACGCCGGAGCCAGCGACGAACCTATAGACAACTGCGACCTGCCTTACTACATGGCCGCTTCGGATGTAATATTCATTCAACGAAAAGATATTCTGAACTCTGCCAGTATACCTCTCGCCTTCCTTTTTCACAAAGTGGTCATAGGTCCCAATATCGGGAATATAGGAGAAATCCTCCAGGATACGGGCAACCCCGTCTTCCACCCCGACAACAAATTTGATATCATACGAGCACTGGAAGCGGCCCGCCAACTGTCCGCCCGAAGGAAGGGGGAAGACAACTATGCATATGCCATTGAAAACATGAACAGCGGAAAAATAGGAAAAGAATATGCGGAGCTTTACAGAAACCTGCCCAATCTCTCTCTTTAAACGATCTCAAAAACAAACAACAATAGAGTAGCCATACACAGTATTTATGGAAAATAAAGAAATAAAAGTCAGTGTCGTCATACCTGTCTATAACACCGAAAAATATGTTCGGGAGGCAGTAGAAAGCATTATGAATCAGACACTGCGGGAATTGGAGATCATCATCATCAATGACGGCTCCACGGATAACAGTCTGCAAGTTGCAGAAGAACTGGCTGCGGCAGACAGTCGGATACAGGTGTATTCGCAAACCAACCGGGGATTGTCAATGGCACGCAATGCCGGCATCACGCATGCCCACGGAAGATACATCTATTTCATGGATAGTGATGATCTGTTGGAAAAAGATGCAATGGAGTTGTGCTACAGCAAATGCGAAGAAAAAGAACTGGATTTCGTTTTCTTTGATGCCCAGAGCTTTTTTGAAGAGGATATTCGCAATGCTCCCGCACTAAATTACCAACGTACCGATAAGTTAGAAGACAAGGTTTATACAGGTCCCGAAGCTATCAACATACAATTGCAGCACAAAACGTACACCCCATCCGCCTGCCTGAACGTTATCCGCACAGCTTTTCTGGAAGAACGGCAGCTCCTCTTTTATCCGGACATTGTACACGAAGATCAGCTATTCACGACCTTACTTTATCTGCAAGCCCGAAGAACAAGCTGTATCCAACGATCGTTCTTTCACCGGCGCATACGTAAAAATTCAATTATGACATGCGATTTTTCACTCCAAAATTTAAAAGGATATCTCACTGTTGCTCAAGAGATAGTCAGATTCAAGCAACAAACCTCTGAATACGAAATCAGGAATACTATTGATTTATATCTGTCGCAAATGCTGAATGCCGTCATTTGGCAAGCCCATGTGCTCCCTTACCCGTACCGGCTTCGGCTGGCGTGGCGGTGTCTGTTTAGATACAAAAAACTCATATCTATAAGAAGCATCGGAGTCTTGTTATTCAAATCCATCATTCACAAGTAGACCAGAAAAGGATCATTCAGGCAATGGCAAACAATATTAAACATCAGTTATTTTCCGGAGTATTCTACACGGCACTAGCCAAATACAGCGGAATCATTATATCACTCGTCGTGGCAGGGATTCTTGCGCGGTTGCTCTCTCCGGATGACTTCGGAGTAGTGGCAATCGCTACGGTCATTATTGCATTTTTCAATCTCTTTACGGATATGGGAATATCGCCTGCTATCGTACAACATAAATCATTGACTAAAGAAGAACTGTCGGACATCTTCTCATTCACCGTATGGACAGGCATCGGAATCAGCATACTCTTTTTTGCCGCTTCCTGGCTGATCGCCGGTTACTACGGAAGCGGGATCTTACGGACGTTGTGCCAGCTCCTGTCCGTCAACCTGTTCTTCGCCTCTGCCAACATCGTGCCGGGAGCCTTGTTCTACCGCAACAAAGAGTTCAAGTTCATTGCTGTCCGAAGCTTTATCATCCAGATAGCCGGAGGCGCCGGAGCAATAACTGCCGCGCTTTGCGGAGCCGGCTTATATGCGCTGATCATCAATCCTATACTTTCCAGCATACTGATATTCGTTATTTCCTATCAACGCTATCCGCAACGGCTGCGTTTCACGTCAGGACTGAAAGTACTCCGAAAGATATTCTCCTATTCGGCCTATCAGTTCTTGTTTAACGTGATCAACTATTTCAGCCGCAATCTGGATAAACTGCTGATCGGTAAATATATGAGCCTGTCAGCGCTAGGATACTATGAAAAGTCCTACCGCTTGATGATGCTCCCTCTGCAGAATATTACACAAGTCATTACGCCGGTAATGCACCCCATCTTCAGCGATTTCCAGAATGACAAGGAAAAGCTGGCAACATCCTACGAACGCATTGTCCGTTTTCTGTCATTCATCGGTCTGCCACTCAGCGTACTGCTTTTCTTTACGGCAGAAGAAGTGACATTGATTATTTTTGGTGATCAATGGCTGCCTTCGGTTCCTGTATTCCGGATACTGTCACTTTCGGTCGGTATTCAGATCATACTCTCTTCTTCAGGTTCTATTTTTCAGGCAGCAGGTGATACAAGGAGCCTCTTTGTCTGCGGACTCTTTTCGTCCATACTCAATGTGACCGGAATGCTGGCAGGGATATTCTATTTCGGCACACTGACAGCTGTAGCAACATGTATCGTGATAACTTTTACTATCAATTTCGTACAATGTTATTGGATGATGTACCGAGTAACTTTTCAAAGAAACGCATGGATATTTATCAGACAACTTCTTTCTCCACTCCTTGTCAGCCTACTAATAACGGCATTCCTCACGCCTATATATTATATGATGGAAAATATGAATATTTTCGTAACACTTATTGCAAAAAGTTTCGTAAGTTTTATTATCTTTGGGACATATATGCAAGTAACACACACCTATGATATCACAGGCAAAGTGAAGACTCTTGTAAGAAATAGAAAGTTGGTACAAAAGAACAAACAATGAAAGGATTATTCCTCATATTCCATGGTTTCGAAGCATTCAACGGAATCAGTAAAAAGATACGTTATCAAGTAAAAGCCCTCAAAGAATGCGGACTAGAAATGCATACGTGTTGGCTAGACGATACGGACAACCATAAACGCCGTATGGTAGATGAATCGATAATCGCCGACTATGGTTTCGGGATCAAAGGAAAAATCCTAAAAAGAATCGAATTTGACAGTATCGTACATTATGTACAGAAAGAAAACATAGACTTTATCTATGTACGCTATGTCCATAATGCCAGCCCTTTCAGCATACGGCTGATGAAACTGCTAAAAAAGACCGGAGCACGTATAGTGATGGAAATCCCGACATATCCATACGACCAAGAATATAAGGGACTCCCATTCGTATACCAACGAATCCTATTTATAGACAAATGTTTCCGACAGCATCTGGCACGCTATGTTGACAAGATCGTCACTTTTTCGGACTATGACATTATTTGGAATCGCCCCACCATCCGCATCTCAAATGGAATTGATTTCAGCGAAATCCCTTTAAGAGGTCCAAAGAATGATACCGCACATTCTCTACAACTGATTGCCGTAGCGACAATGCACCCATGGCATGGTTTCGACAGAGCTATAGCCGGCATGGCAAATTACTATCGTACACATACCGGCACTCATGATTATAAAGTATATCTCAACATCGTAGGCTTCGGGGTTCCCGAACTGGTAGACAGCTATAAAAAAGATGTAGCCAAACATCAGTTAGAGAAATATGTCATCTTTCATAGTGCCTTATACGGCAAAGAACTGGATGCCGTGTTCGAGCAGTCGGACATGGGAATAGGCAGTCTGGCTCGCCATCGTAGCGGTATTGACAAAATTAAGACCTTAAAAAACCGTGAATATGCAGCAAGAGGCATTCCTTTTGTTTATTCAGAAACGGATGATGACTTTGAGCATCAACCATACATACTTAAGGCAGCACCGGACGATTCGCCCCTTGACATCGAAAAAGTAATTCGCTTTTATCAATCATTGAAAACAACGCCGCTCCAAATACGGATGTCTATAGAGCAATCACTTTCATGGAAAGCCCAGATGCAAATTGTTATTAATGAAACCTTTGAATAAAACTATATCACTATGAATATACAGCCACTGATCAATGCTATCCGCTATAAATTGCGTTATGGCATTACTGTAGAATGGTACAATTTCTGGTACATGGCTCTCAGATGCCATCAGAAAATAACTCCGCAGGTAGCTTCCATTGATGAGACCATTCGGATAATCGTAGAAGACCAATGTTCCGTGAGCCGTTTCGGCGATGGTGAGATGCTGCTTACCAACCCGGACAAGGAAATAGGATTCCAAAAAGGAAATGTACTCTTGGCTCAGCGTCTCAAGGAAGTATTGACAAGCCATGAAGAAGGACATTTGGTTTGTATCTCCGATACTTTCGAAAACATCTATCGCTATAACCGCAAAGCACGCCGATTCTGGAGAACTCACTTCTTTCTGTATGGCAGCTGGTGGGACCGCTTGCTGTTGCCCGACAGGCTATACTACAATACATTCATCACCCGTCCCTACATGGACTTCGCTTCCAAAGAAGACTGCCCACGGTGGTTTCACCAGATGAAAGCTATCTGGAAAGACAGGGATGTCGTATTCATTGAAGGCGAAAAAAGCCGTTTGGGGGTAGGCAACGACCTCTTTGACAATGTAAAAAGCATCAGACGTATTCTTTGTCCGCCCCGTGACGCATTTGACCGCTACGAAGAAATACTGAATGAAGCGCAAAAACTCGAGAAAACCGCTCTCTTCCTGATTGCTTTAGGACCTACGGCTACTGTACTGGCTTACGATTTATTCAAGTCCGGTTATCAGGCAATTGACGCAGGGCACGTGGACGTAGAATATGAATGGTGGCGAATGGGAGCCAAACGGAAAGTAAAGCTGGAACGAAAATATGTAAACGAAGCCGCCAACGGAAAACAAGTGTCCGACGCCGGAGAATTTTATCGGAAACAAATCATTGCTAAAATCTATTAAATCATGAAGATAGCCTATTACCTGCCCTCACTACAGGCACCTGGCGGAATAGAACGGATAGTTACATTCAAAGCCAATTATTTTGCAGAACATTTTGAAGGATACGACATCACCATCATTACATCCGAACAAATGGGTAAAGCACCACACTTTCCATTATCCCCCAAAGTAAAGCATATCGACTTAGGAGTATCTTTCGACCTGCCCTACTCTCAATCCATAGTAAGTAAAGTGCTGAAGTATCCGTTCCGCTACTATCGGTTTAAACAACGACTATCGAATCTATTGAACGAACTGAAACCGGACATTACTATCTCAACCATGCGCCGGGAACTGAACTTTATCACTAAATTGAAAGACGGTAGCCTGAAAATCGGAGAGTTTCACGTCAGCCGCTACGCCTATGGCGCAGAAGCACTGAAACGTAAAAGCCCGATTGTCAACATGATAAAGAAAAGATGGGCAAACAGATTTGTCAAAAACCTGTCTAAACTGTCCAGAGTGATTATACTTACAAGTGAAGGGGCTAAAGACTGGCCGGAACTGACTAATATCAGCATCATCCCTAATCCTATTTCTACTCCTGTAGAAGGAAAACAAACAGATATTCTGTCACATAATGCTATTGCTGTAGGGCGATATGCGCCCCAAAAAGGATTTGATATGCTAATCCCCGCCTGGAGCATTGTCGCCCAAAGACATCCGGACTGGAAACTACATATTTATGGAGAAGGCGACCTGAAAGAGAAGTTCACCAAACTAATAGATGAACTACAACTAAATAATAATTGTCTGCTTCATCACACTGTATCGAATATAGCCGAAAAATACTGTATGAGTTCGATATTTGTCTTATCAAGCCGATACGAAGGGCTACCTCTGGTATTGGGCGAAGCAATGGCTTATGGAATTGCTCCGGTTGCCTTTGCCTGTCCATGCGGTCCGCGGGACATGATAACGAATGGAAAAAACGGGCTCTTGGTAGAAAACGGAAACATTGAACAATTGGCCAAGCAAATTTGCTATCTGATTGAGAACGAGAATATCCGCATAGAAATGGGTAGGCAGGCAAAAATCAGGGCCAAAGATTTTACTATGGAAGTAATCTCGCGACAATGGAAAAGTTTATTTGAAGAATTGATGGAATATGCACCTCAATAAAAGAAGAAAAGAATGACTATCATCTATTTATATCGCTCACTAGCGGCTTTTGGTGGCGTAGAAAGAATCTTTATCGACAAGGCTAATTATCTGGCAGAACATTACGGATACCACGTATACATTATTACTTGGGAGCAAGGGGGACATTCCATCGTTTACCCTTTATCACCCAAAGTGACCCATGTAGATTGGGGCATACTATTCTATCGCCAGTATCAATATGGGCTTTTCAAACGCATGTTCATGCAGTGGAAAATGGAAAAAGAGTTTTTTAAAAAACTCAGTAATTTCGTACATACAACTCAAGCCGACATAGTCATCGGAGCTAGTTGCGAATTCACAACTATGGCTGGTATGGATTTACTTCAAAGAAAAACGCATACCATACTGGAAACGCATAGCATGAGGACAAGTATTGAAAAAAATAATCCACCTGCCGGAAATCTATTGATGAGACGGGCATTCGAAAGAAGAGACAAGAAACTTCACCAGTATATCAAACATATGTCCGCTTTTGTAACACTGACTCACAACGATGCGAAAGACTGGTCCGACATAACACCGCAGGCAAGAATCATCCCCAATATGCTGCACCGGTATCCTGCAGAAATCAGTCCAGACAAGAAAACTCAAAAACGGATTATTACCGCAGGAAGACTGGTAGAGCAGAAAGGATATGACTTATTACTGGATGCCTGGAGTAAAGTACATCAGAAACACCCTGAGTGGATTCTTGATATATATGGAGAGGGTGAAGACAAAAACATGTTATTGGAGAAACGGAAAAATCTGGCACTGGAAAATTCCGTGTTATTTCATCCTCCCACTCCCGATATCTATCAAAAATACATGGATAGCGACTTTTATGTCATGAGTTCCCGTTTCGAAGGTTTTGGACTCGTTCTGGCAGAAGCAATGTCATGTGGTATACCCTGTGTCTCATTTGACTGTCCGCATGGTCCTTCGGATATCATAAAAGACCATGAAGACGGTCTACTAGTGGAGAAAGAAAATATCAAGGAACTTGCAGACAAAATCTGCTATCTGATTGAGAATGAAAATGTACGCATCAAGATGGGACACAAAGCCAGGGAAAACGTAAAACGCTTTCTGCCGGAAAATGTGATGCCACAATGGAAAAACTTATTCGAATCATTAACTTATTCTTCTAAATAACAGAACAATATATGGTAAAGTGGTATAAAACTTATCTGGAAGTATACGGGAAATCTTTTGATGAGATTTCTGACGATAGTATCCGCAAAGTCAAAAGACAACTCAAAGAACGTCAAAACGATTCTCCACTGGTATCGGTTGTACTCATTGCATACAATGAGGAACGCCATCTGGTAAGTTGTATCTGGTCACTCTCCGAGAATCATTGCCATTTCCCCATTGAAATAATAGCCGTTAACAACAATTCAACGGATAAAACGGAAGAAGTATTAAAATCATTGGGAGTTACCTATTATAACGAAACGAAGAAAGGTCCGGGATACGCCCGCCAATGCGGATTGGACCATGCAAAAGGAAAATATCATATTTGTATTGATGCAGATACTTTATATCCGCCACATTACATTGAAACGCATGTAAAATATCTAATGAATCCGAAGGTTGCATGTACATTCAGTTTATGGAGTTTTATGGTTGACGAAAGACATTCCCGATTCGGACTATGGTGCTACGAAGGACTGCGCGATATATACCTCCGCTTACAAGCCATCCAGCGTCCTGAACTCTGTGTGCGGGGTATGGCTTTCAGTTTTAATACGGAAACAGGACGTCGGTTCGGATTTCGTACAGATATTATCCGCGGAGAAGACGGTTCGTTAGCATTAGCTATGAAACCGTATGGAAAAATCGTATTTATTACAAGTAGCAAAGCACGAGTGCTTACAAGTAATGGAACCCTAAATTCTGAAGGATCACTGATTGATAATATATGGATACGGGTAATCAAAGCACTGAAAGAAATCACCGGACTCTTTATCAAAAAAACGGCATACAAAGATAAAGACTCTAATCTCATCAAATAAGGTCTCATCAAAATCATTATGGATATGGCAAAATATATAGTAAATATCATCTTAGTAACAGCTTGTCTTTTCACCTATACTTCCTGTATAAGAAAAATGAATCTATACGATGAGAATAGAAATACAGGACAAGACAATAACGAAAAAGATACAGATTCTACTCCCGTCTATATGTATCCTTTCGACAAAGAAACAGCAAACGTTACAGCAGAAATCATTATCCACACAAAAAAAGAAATACAGACCAAAGATATTAATGTCGAAATCCCTCATTTAAAATACAATAAGACATGGATGTTGATGCTAACACAAGACGACTGCATGCAGGCTGCTTTTTGCCGTACGTGGGCTGCAATAAACGGTAAACCGATCTCAAGTTCAATACCTTATCCTACTCCAACTCCCACTGATCAGAATATGAAACATCAATTATATTTTGACATCAAACATTTGCAAAAAGGGGATCTTCCCCCTACTATTATTTCCGCCAACCAATCTTTGGGATGTACAGACGGAGCAGGAAATGAAGTTCGGTTTGCTATTACTACCACTCTTGCCCCTGAAGAAAAATGGATGGATGCTGAAACAAACGTACTGCCGGGGTTTACTGCAAACTATTATCGTTTTTATATGAAATCCGGACTTATATGGGATAACATACGAGAGATGTTGAACTATGGAACAGGCATTGCCCTCCATGATGTAATGACAAAGGATGCTAATGATCCAATACAAATATTGGAACATTTTGATATTGCCCAAAACATTATTGTAGAGAAACTCACAGGAAGGGGATGCAAATTTCTTGCTGAACCCAATGGAAATAAGACATACGTAACTGCTGCTCTTCAATGTCCGGAAATTCAAACGATGACCGCACAAGCAGGAGCAATTACCCTATATCCGTATCAAGTGTCTGAAACTTTACAAAAATCTCTGATAGAACGGGAGTTTAACGATTCACCAGCATATTTTAAACAACAGATTACTGACCTGCTAAAATTACCCAAAGAAGAACGTAAAGCAATCTGCATAGGTGTTCATGGTACGGACAACAATTGGATCGACTTTTTATTATGGTTAAATAGTAATTATGGTAAAGATGGGGATGATTCGTTATGGTTTCCAAGCCAGGAAGAATATTATGAATATAACTATTATCGTTTAAACAGCCATATTAGTATAGCACAAATAGACGCAAGTTCTTTCAAATTAACAATAAATTTACCGGGAGAAAAGTTCTTCTACTATCCTTCTACCACTATCAATTTGTCGGGAATTAGCATGTATGACATTGTTTCCATCGAAGGAAATGATGCATTGACCGGACTATCTTATGCTGACTACAAAGACGGTATCATGCTCAATATCGACTGTCGGAAATACCTGTTTGAACACGCCGAGAATTTCGTAAAACGATATGAGGCCAATCCTTCCGATGCTTCCAACAAAGCAGACGCCCTCTACTTTGTAAACATACTGAAAGAATCGGCTAAAAAAGAGGCACTGAAAAAACGACTTCAATAAGTAAATCAACAAACATCTATTAAACGAGAATATAGCTATGAACGAAACCCTCATCCTCGAAATCATCTTCTGGTCCGCCCTGTTCATGGTGTTCTACACCTATCTGGGCTACGGTATCGTCCTCTACGCCCTCGTCAAGCTGAAAGAGCTTTTCGTGAAACCCGTGAAACGGGTGCTGCCACCGGACAGTGACCTGCCGGAAGTAACCCTCTTCATCACCGCCTTCAACGAAGAAGACGTGGTGGACGAAAAGATGGAGAACAGCCTCGCCCTGGACTACCCTGCGGACAAACTCCGCATCGTCTGGGTGACGGACGGAAGCGATGACGGCACAAACGACCGTCTCCAAACCCACTGGAACGGAAAAGCAACCGTCTACTTCCAGCCGAAACGGCAGGGAAAGACAGCCGCCATGACACGAGGAATGACACTCGTCCGGACCCCGCTTGTCGTCTTTACGGACGCCAACACGATGGTCAACAGCGAGGCAATCCGTGAAATCGTACTGGCTTTTCAAAACCCGAAAGTGGGCTGCGTGGCAGGAGAAAAGCGTATAGCCGTACAGACGAAGGACGGAGCAGCCGCCGGAGGCGAAGGCATCTACTGGAAATACGAATCGACACTGAAAGCGCTCGACTCCCGTCTCTACTCAGCTGTAGGCGCTGCCGGAGAACTGTTTGCCGTCCGCCGCGAACTCTTCGAACCGATGGAACCGGATACGCTGCTCGACGACTTCATCCTCTCTCTCCGCATCGCCATGAAAGGATACACCATCGCCTACTGCACCAACGCCTACGCCATCGAAAGCGGATCGGCAAATATGGGTGAAGAGGAAAAACGGAAAGTGCGCATCGCTGCCGGAGGATTACAGTCGATCTGGCGTCTGCGCCCGTTGCTGAATCCTTTCCGTTACGGAATCCTTAGTTTTCAGTACACGTCGCACCGGGTATTGCGCTGGTCTGTCACTCCATTCCTGCTGTTTGTGCTGTTGCCGCTGAATATAGTCGTTTTACTGCTGGGCGGATCTCCCCTGTTTTATGGCACCCTGCTGGGGTTACAGATTCTTTTCTACGGAATGGGATACTGGGGATATTACCTCTCTACCAGACAAATAAAGAATAAAGTACTGTTTATTCCCTATTATTTCTTATTCATGAACGTGAATGTGCTCAAAGGAATCGGCTACCTGAAAAGAAAAAAAGGAAGCGGAGCGTGGGAAAAAGCAAAACGCGCGGAAAAATAAGAACAGAGAAACAAATCTTTTATTATCTTTGCATGAAACAGAATCTTATAAATCTAATCGGACAAGCATGAACAGAACATTACATGAGGCGGATAATGCGCAGAGGATACTGAAACTGACTGCCGACACCATGCTATTAGTCGATAGAAATGGCATTTGCATTGATATTGATATTCATAGCAATTTATGGTTTTTGCAAGAAGAGAGGCTCTTAGGAAAAAATATATTCGAATTAATGCCCGAACATACCCGGGAGAAGGTCTACAGCACCTTCGAAACCGTACTCCGGGAACAGCGCAGCATCAGCAAAAACTACAAGCTGGAACTGAAAGATGATACCTATTACTTCAAGTGTATCATGTATCCTTACGATGACAACGTGCTCTGCCAATATCGGGACATCACCCAGCGAAGCAACGTGAAACGCCAGCTGGAGCAGGTCAACAGGAACTTACGGGAGATACAGAAAGTGGCCCAGATCGGACAGTGGATGTACAACACATACGACAATGTATTCTATTATATGGGCTACACCGGAGTGTTATGCGAAGAGTCCTCCCGAAGTATCTCTCTTGACAACTACCAGCAGCTTATTGTCGAAGAAGACCGCCTGAACTTCACCAACTGGTGCCGCAAAAACGAGGAAGGTCCCAACGAGGAGAGCATCAGCTACCGCGTCCGCGTTGCCGGAGAGATCTACTACATGCGTCTGCAGGCCTATCTGCGCGAAGAGCTGCCGAACGGTAGCTGCAACATCGAAGGGTACATCCAGAACATCACCTACATACAGCGTCACAGAAACGATATCAACACGCTGACACATGCCATCAACAACGCAAAGGAGAGTATCTTCGCCGCCAAAGAGGATGGCACGCTGATTTTCGCCAACCGCCAGTTCCTCCAGAATCATGGCATTCCAGAAAGTGAGGAGATCGGCAAACTGAAAATCTACGAAATAGCCGGGGACATGAAAACGGAGAATGACTGGCAGGAACGCTGCAAAGATATTCTTCACGGAGGAAGCAGAAGTTTCATCGCCCATCACCCCTCGAGGATAAGCAAAAACATACTGGCTTACGAAGGGATCATGTACAATGTCACCAACGACTCCGGAGAGGAAAGTTACTGGTCGTTCTCACACGACATCTCCGAACGGCTGCACTATGAAGCGCAAATCAAACGGCTCAACCTGATCATGGATACCACCATCGACAATCTTCCCGCCGGAATTGTCGTCAAGGAGGTCAACAATGATTTCAGATATATCTACCGCAACCGGGAATCGTACAACCGGGACCTGTGCGTCGGCGAAGCTATCGGCAAGAATGACTTCGACTACTATCCGCCCGAAGTGGCAGAAAAGAAAAGGGAGGAAGATGTACTGGTTGCCACTACCGGACAAGGACTCCACTGGACGATGGAGGGAAAAGACAAAAACGGAAACCAGCTCATTCTGGACAAGCGGAAGATACGGGTGGACGGGGACGAACTATCCTCTCCTATCATTGTCAGCATCGAATGGGACATCACGGAACTGGAAAAGATCAAACGGGAACTTCAGGCATCCAAGGAGAAAGCCGAAATGTCCGACAAACTGAAATCTGCTTTCCTCGCCAATATGAGTCATGAGATACGTACTCCGCTGAATGCCATCGTCGGCTTCTCGCATCTGATCGCCGAAAGTGAAAATACGGAAGAACGGCATACATTCTACGAGATTGTCGAGGCCAACAACGAACGTTTGCTGCAACTGATCAACGAGATTCTCGATCTTTCGAAAATAGAATCGGGCATTATTGAGTTCACCAGCGCACCGGTAAATATCCACAGCCTGTGTAAGGAAGTGTACGATGCCCACGTCTTCCGTACTCCACAAGGGGTGAAGCTAATCTACGAGCCATCCGAAAATGGTCTGGTGATAGAGACTGACAAGAACCGGGTGTTCCAGGTGTTCTCGAACCTGATAGGCAACGCGTTCAAATTCACAAAGGCGGGCAGCATCAGCTACGGATACAAGCTGGTGAACAAGCAGGTTGTTTTCCACGTGACTGACACCGGTACGGGCATCGAACCGGAGAAAATAGAACGTGTGTTCGAACGTTTTGCCAAACTGAACAACTACGCGCAGGGCACAGGACTGGGACTGTCTATCTGTAAAACAATCGTTGAACGGTTGGGTGGCGAAATCTCTGTTTCTTCGGTGGTAGGCAAAGGGACGACTTTCACTTTCACGCTGCCTTACGAATCGGATCAAGCATCCGGAGATAGGGAAGAACAGGAAGGGAATGCGACGAATGCAAACGGAAATCCGAGTGATACGGCAGCCAGGGGAACGTTCGCTGAAACGTCTGTCCAGGATGCTTCCGGCAGCGTGTCCGGAAATACAGAGGAAGGCTGTTCCGAAGGTAGTTCCGCTGATGCCTCTCCCAGCCAGCAAACGATTCTGATAGCAGAAGATGAGGACAGCAACTTTGATTTGCTGAAGGCCATTCTTGGAAGGAAGTACAGGCTGATACGTGCCCGGGATGGTATGGAAGCCGTCATGTCATACGACGAAGCGAAGCCGGACCTTATCCTGATGGACATCAAAATGCCCAATCTCGATGGTCTGGAGGCCACAAAGATTATTCGTGAGCTCTCTACCACTGTGCCCATCATCGCACAAAGTGCTTATGCCTACCAGCAGGATCAGATAGCTGCTATGGACGTCGGCTGCAATGACTTCATTGCCAAACCGATCTCGCAAGCGAAGCTCAAGGATATGATTAATAAATGGTTACCGTAAAATGAAAGCCTTCTATAGATTACTCTACTATCTGTCTATCCTGCTGACAAGTATTTTGGCTGGTTTCACATTAGCCGGAGCCTTTGCCGGAGATGCTTCACCGGACAGCTTTACGCTAATGCCTTTTATCGGATTGATTTTGCCGGTACTTTTGCTGGCTAATGTCGTCTCTGCGATCTATTGGACGGTCCGCTGGCGATGCTGGGTTTTCATTCCTTTCATCGCCATATTGGGAAACTGGGGATACCTGACTCGTGTTCTCCAGTCTCCGCTTTTTGACTCAGCTTCCCAACCGAATACTGAATCTTTGTCTCTGAAGAAAAACGAAAGAGGCACCGAATCAGCACTGACTATTGCCACCTATAACGTTAACAGCTTTAATCGCGAGCACACAGGTTTCTCATGCAAGGGAATCGCTGCTTACATGAAGGAGCTCGGTGTAGATATCTTCTGTTTTCAAGAGTTTGGGATCAATCATGAATTTGGTATTGACAGTCTTCGCACCGTTCTTTCCGAATGGCCGTATTACTATGTACCTTCTTCTCCTGCCGGGGAGAGTCTTTTGCAACTGGCTGTGTTCAGCCGTTATCCTATCAAGGAGAAACAGCTCGTCACCTACCCAAATTCCAACAATTGCAGCCTGTGGTGTGATATCGACATTAACGGCCAAACAATCCGTCTGTTCAACAATCATCTGCAGACTACAGAAGTCAGCCGCAACAAGCGCAAACTGGAAAAAGAACTTCGTGCGGACGATACCGACCGTGCGGAACGTGCCGCTCTCACCCTTGCCGGTGGTCTGCACGAGAACTTCAAAAAACGTGCTGTACAAGCTAAACAAATCAATCAACTGATTTCCGATTCTCCCTATCCCACCCTGGTATGTGGTGACTTCAACTCTCTCCCTTCTTCATATGTATATCAAACGGTAAAAGGAGAAAAACTGAATGATGGTTTTCAGACCTGCGGACATGGGTATATGTACACCTTCCGATATTTCAAGCATCTGCTGAGAATCGACTATATCCTCCATTCGTCTGAGTTTCAAGGGGTGGATTACTTCTCTCCGGATTTGGAGTATAGTGATCATAATCCGGTGGTGATGAGGATGAGGTTATAAGCTTTACGCTGCATATCACTATATAGTAAGGCAACAAAAAAGCCGGTTAACTCATTATGAATTAACCGGCTCCCATTAAAATAAAATCCTTCTTTTTAACTTTAAAACTTGTATTAGAAAGTAACTTTTACTCCTAATTGCATAGACCATGCACTACCAATGGTATTGGTATATTGCCATGATGATCTTTCTTTAAAAGCTTCACGTGAATTAGCATTTATCTGGTAAGTCAAGGGTTCACCAACTTTGCTGGCAGTTTTTAATAACTGTACATTGTCATAACTCTTGAGACCACAAGATTGATATGCTCCCCATTTTGAATTAATCATATTTCCTACATTCAGCATATCAAGGCTAACCTGTATTCCATATTTACGCCCACCTAAAGTTGCATAAAAATCCTGAGCAATTTTAAAATCAAAGCGATTAATCCAAGGTGTTAAAGATCCATTACGTTCCACATATTTTCCCTTACGATCTTTAAGATAAGAATCATTGTTCACAAAATCCCAAAAATCTTTAGCTTGATCTACAGCAGAATAAGTAATAGCACCACTTTTATCTGTAATATCAACAAAGGTCATTTCATCCTGAGAGTTAGGCACGTATATTAAATCCGAATAATTGCCATCACCATTCATATCATTATAATATGTATAGGAATAACGTCCAGTATGATATCCTGAATAAAATAACGAGAACGTTGTCTTTAAGCATTTAGCATAATTGATTTCATAAGAAGCATTAGCAATAATACGATGGGGCGTAGAAAATAAAGAATAAGATACTCCAGGATCATTCAATGAATTTACTGCCACATTATTTTGCCATGCTGAATTAGGTGCTGACCCAGGATTTGCAGTCAGATCTTTAGCCATTGTATAAGTATAGCCGATAGACCCTGTAAAACCAAAATCGTATTTCTTTGTCAAAATAGCATTAAAAGAATATTGATATCCTTTATCTTCTCCATTAGAAAGTTTTACTACTACATTCTTACCATTAGTATAATCATTATACTCGTATTTTTTTGAAGCCCAATAAATACGATCCGGTTGTTCATTATACACACCCGTAGGCTCAGCCTCATTCATATTGATCTGCGCAACATTATAAATATCTCTTGTATACATTGCTCCAACAGATAACATAAAATCATACGGCAGTTGAATATCCACATTCAAATTACTACGCCAAACTTGCGGCATCTTAAACTTAGGATCTACATATGCTATAACATCAGGTGCTTGCTCTGAAGGTGTAGAAGGAAATAAACTGGGATATTTCTGCAGAGTTTCTCTATAATTAGGATTAAAACCAAAGTCAGCAGGTAAAGAGCCCGGATTTTTTTGTGTATTATACTCTACCATATTTTGGTATAAGCCCGAATTACTTGGTTGATTAGTGAACCATACAAAAGGTAACAATCCAGTAAAGATTCCTGTACCTCCTGATACAATTACGGAGCGATCACCTTTTACATCCCAATTAAAACCGACTCTTGGCGAAAACAAGACTTGTGTCTTCGGCCACTTAGAAATATCGACATGAGTATTATTTACAAAAGCTAATTCCTCTATTGACTTGTTAGAATCCAATGAATTCATATATATTGGCATATCCAGACGTAAGCCATATGTCAAACGAAAATTAGGAGTAAGAGACCATACGTCTTGGGCATACACACCAGCCATTCCGAATGTCAACTCAGAACCTGGAGCATCATTACCATTATACCCATATGTAATACCATAAATGGTAGGTACTTTTCCCTGCATAAAATCATCCATTGAATCATAACGATAATATCCGTAAGGGCCTCTCAAATAAGAATTTTTAAAATATTGGCGTTCAAAAGAAACGCCAGCAAGCAATTCATGTTTTCCTAATGATATACTCACATTATCAACAAGACTAAATACATTATTGATAACCTGATTATTAGGAGTAAACACTTCTGTACCTAAAGTTATATATTGCTTTCCGTCCTTATATATATCGACAAAAGGAAAATCAGAGCCTTTCTGCTCGCGTGTATCACTAATATGAGTATATGTGGCTAACAGTTTATTCTGAACATTATTCGAGAAACGACTATTTAACTCGCCTGTTATCGATGTTACTACGTTTTTCATCTTATAGTTTGAATTACCAAAAGAAAAGGCATCCAAACCATAACGATTAGAATTAGTACTAGTTATAATAGTGGACTTAGCGCTTACTTCTCTGTCATCTTCTGAGGAAACAGAATTAAAACGCACTGTCAACTTATGGTTCTGATGTATATTCCAATCAATACGGGCCATTAACTTCCAATTATCACTTTGGAAATTATTGAAGTTCTCATACTGTCCGGGGTCATAATCATATTTAGTTTTAACAAAGTCACTGATAGTACGCATATCACCCACCCAAGTACGTGAGATACGTTTTCCGCTATCCCCTGTTCCATTTTGATCTTGATTAGGAAGCCAAGTTACCCCCGGAGTTTCCTTATTTTCAATTTCAGCATTCAAGAAGAAGAAAAGCTTATTCTTAATGATTGGACCTCCAAAAGTTACACCATATGAATGAGAGTTGTATTCTTTTGCTTTAAGAATATCCTCACCGTCAATAGAACTCCCTGCAAATCCTCTTGGTTTATGATAAGTATATGCAGTACCCGAAAATGAGTTTGTTCCACTTTTTGTTACAGCATTAATAGAAGCACCTGTGAAGTTGGAATATTTAACATCGTAAGGAGAGACATTTACAGTAATCTCATCGATTGCATCTAAAGATATGGGTTGAGAATCTCCTCCAGGCAAATTATTAGAACTTAGTCCAAAACTATTATTAAACGAAGCACCATCAATCGTTATATTGTTATAACGTCCATCACGCCCCGCAAAAGAACTGCTTCCACCTGCATAAGGAGAGAGCTTTGTGAAATCTGTTATACTTCTGTTAATAGTAGGTAAAGTGTTCATCTGACGTTCACTTACATTAGTAACGGTACCTATTTTTTCAATAGTTTTTGGTGCTGTTACTACTACTTCATCCAACAACTCTGAACTTTCTTTCAAAGAAACATTCAATACGTAGTTTTCTCCTAATGACAACTGGATGCCCTTGTAAATGGCTGACTGATAGCCAACATAGGTGATTTCGACTTTGTAAGGGCCGCCCGTACGCATACCTTGCAGATTGAATTGCCCACTGACATTGGTCACTGTACCATAGCGGGTACCGGAGGGCTCGTGAATAGCAACGATCGTTGCTCCAATAATAGGTTCATCTTGTGCTGTTACTTTACCACTCATACTTGCTGTGGTAACCTGCGCACTCATCGTAGCAGTAATCAGTAACATTACGACCACTAAAAAAGACCGCATTCTCTTCAACATAATGTAATTTATTAGTTAATACTAATTGTTTGTTTCATTGAAACTGTGCACAAAGATAATTAATATTATTTAGACTTAGATGACAATTATGCTACATTCTTTTAAGAGAGATAAACATTTTATTGCTTTCGAAAACAATAAAGGCCCTGCAATGCTTGCAGAGCCTTTCATTTTCGTATATTAAGCGAGATTTAACTTGTAATCTGTCAGCAAATACTAGTCAGTCATTAAGTTTCTGTAACGAACACGCTTCGGCTCTTCATTGCCCAGACGTTTCAGTTTATTCTCTTCATACTCTGAATAAGAACCCTCAAAGTAGAATACATTTGAATCTCCTTCGAAAGCTAAAATATGCGTACAGATACGGTCGAGGAACCAACGGTCGTGAGAGATGACTACCGCACAACCGGCAAAGTCTTCCAAACCTTCCTCCAAAGCACGAAGGGTGTTCACGTCAATATCATTGGTCGGCTCATCGAGCAATAACACGTTACCTTCTTCTTTCAGAGCGATTGCCAAGTGCAGGCGGTTTCTTTCACCACCGGAAAGAACACCACAAAGTTTTTCCTGATCGGCACCGGCAAAGTTGAAACGGGACAGGTACGCACGTGCATTGATATCACGTCCGCCCATACGGATCAAATCGTTACCACCGGAGATTACCTGATAGACGCTCTTGTTCGGGTCAATGTCTTTATGTTGCTGGTCTACATAGGATACCTTTACGGTCTCTCCTACTTCAAACTCGCCTTTATCCACCGTTTCCAATCCCATAATCAGACGGAAAAGGGTTGTTTTTCCCGCACCGTTAGGACCGATAACGCCAACAATACCATTAGGAGGAAGCATAAAGTTCAGATCGTCAAACAGCAGTTTGTCACCGTATGCCTTCGCTACGTGTTTGGCCTCGATCACCTTATTACCCAGACGGGGACCGTTCGGAATAAAGATTTCCAGTTTCTCTTCTTTTTCCTTCAAGTCTTCGTTCAGCAACTTGTCGTATGAATTAAGACGGGCTTTTCCTTTAGCCTGACGAGCTTTCGGAGCCATGCGCACCCATTCCAACTCACGTTCCAGTGTTTTGCGGCGCTTGCTGGCAGTCTTTTCTTCCATCTCCATCCGCTTGGTCTTCTGTTCCAGCCACGACGAATAGTTTCCTTTCCATGGAATACCTTCACCACGGTCAAGTTCGAGAATCCATCCGGCAACGTGATCCAGGAAGTAACGGTCGTGGGTTACAGCGATTACTGTACCTTCGTATTGCTGGAGATGCTGTTCCAGCCAGTCGATAGATTCAGCATCCAAATGGTTGGTAGGCTCATCAAGCAACAGTATGTCCGGTTTCTGCAATAGCAAACGGCAAAGGGCAACACGACGGCGTTCACCTCCGGAAAGATTTTCCACCGGCTGATCTTCGGGCGGACAACGGAGTGCATCCATAGCACGTTCCAGTTTGCTGTCCAGATTCCACGCATCGGTTGCATCGATAATATCCTGCAGCTCTCCCTGACGGGCGAAAAGAATATCCATCTTGTCCTGATCTTCATAATATTCAGGCAAACCGAATTTCTGATTGATTTCTTCGTATTCTGCCAGTGCGTCAACAATTGGTTGCACACCTTCCATTACTACTTCTTTTACGGTCTTTGTGTTGTCCAGATAAGGTTCCTGTGCCAGATAGCCCACAGAATATCCCGGAGAGAAGACTACTTCCCCCTGATAGGATTTCTCCAAACCTGCGATAATCTTCAATAAGGTAGATTTACCGGAACCATTCAGACCAATAATACCAATCTTCGCTCCATAGAAGAACGACAGGTAAATGTCTTTCAGTACATTTTTATTTGGTTGGAAAGCTTTGCTCACTCCCACCATTGAGAAGATGATTTTTTTATCGTCAGCCATATATTAATGATTGTATATTGTTGATAATGGCACAAAGATAAGAAAAATGTTTGAAATGCTTTGGAGTTCTAAAAAAATGTTCTACCTTTGCACCCGCAATTCGAAAGAAAGCACAAAGGATTGATTCGCTAGCTCAGCAGGTAGAGCACAACACTTTTAATGTTGGGGTCCTGGGTTCGAGCCCCAGGCGGATCACTAAAAAAGAAGAAAAGTCTCTGATAATCAATGGTTATTGGAGACTTTTCTTCTTTTATTCGTATATACGGATAAGAGATATTAATGCTGATCGCTACTCCTCCGATGATGAAAATATTCTCCACCCCCAGCCTATCGGCAATAAAACCGGTTAGCAGCAGACCGATGACAGAAGGGAACTGACTGATACTTCCATACAAAGGAAAGATACAACTTTAGGAAATAGCAGAAATGAACATTTGTTAATAAAAAGATGCCTATTCCGGACAACTGCTTACCGGAAAAATAGCTTATTTTTGCAAGCAAAGCAAGAATAGACAAATGGTTGAATCCGAAATAAATAAAAGATATTGCCAAAGTTGCGGAATGCCGCTTCGCTTTGATGTGGAAGAATATCTAGGTACTAACTCTGACGGTTCGAGAAGTGATGAGTTTTGCTATTATTGCCTGAAGGAGGGAAAATACATTGTCGACATATCCATGTGGGAAATGATCGATATCTGGATAAAATATACAGATAAATATAATGAATATGCAGATACGGACTATTCTCCGGAAGAACTGAGGAATATACTGAATAAACGGCTTCCTACACTGAACAGATGGCGGCAAAAGGTGGAAACAAGCTATCTGCATCACAAGATGATTCAGAACATAATAGTGTACATCAACTGTCATCTGACGGAGATATTGGATACTGATACACTGAGTTCAATGAGCGGGCTGTCCAAATACCACTTCAGAAGAGTGTTCCTTGCCGCTACCGGAGAAAATATCGGCAGCTATATACAGCGTTTGCGCATTGAACATGTTGCACATTTGCTGATCTCAACAGACTATACACTGAAACAAATAATAGAGCAGACAAGTTATCAGACTAAATCCAGCATTGCTAAAGCTTTTAAGAAACATTTTGGTATATCAACTTCCCAATACAGAGAAAAGCATAAACCGAACAGTAAAAATCCGGCAACGGATATCGAGCCGGAAATAAAAGTGATCAGCCCGATGAAGATATTCTGCATTGAAGTAGGAGAAGCGTATAAAAACAAAATAAAATACCAATTGCTATGGAATAAACTACGGCATTACGCCAGACAGTATGAAGCCGATCAGCGGTATGACAAGTTTATCAGCCTTAGTATGGACGATCCGTCAATCACACCTACAGATAAGTGCAGATTCTATCTGGGTATTACCATTCGCGATGATTCAAAAGTGAAAACGATGCCGGAGATCATGCAGATACCCGGTGGACGGTATGCCATATTCAGGCATAAGGGAAGCTATTCTTCTTTATACAAAGCGTACAGGATGATTTATGAGGAATGGTTCCCGAAAAGTAAATACCATCCTCAAAGTACATCCAGCTTTGAGGTATATATGAATCGTCCGTCTACTACAGAAACATCGGAGTTGCTAACAGACATATATATACCGGTCATACGGAAGTAATCATCATTAAAAACAGAATCTATGGCAAAGATATCAGAAATCATGCTTTTACAGCAACCGGAGCAGCCTGCTCTGGCTATCGAAGTACAAACCGACATGAAAGGAATGCCACAAGCTATCGGAGAGAACTTTGTAAGAATCGACACCTTATTCAAGGAGCAAGGGGAAGTGACCACCGATATTCCCTTTGTCGGGTACCCCGACTTTGAAAGCCTGACCGAAGAACATATAAGAATGATTATCGGATTGAAATCGTCGAGAACTCTACAAGGGACCGGAAACATAAAGTCTGTCATCATCCCCGCCAGAAGAATAGTCTCATGCTTGCACAGAGGAAACTACAATGAATTGGCACAACTGTATAACGAGATGGCCGAATGGATAAAGACAAATGGATATAAGGCTTCCGGAACATCAATAGAATATTATTACAGTAATCCGGATGTGCCCGAAGAAGAACATGTCACAAGAGTTGAAATGCCTTTGCTATAAAAAACAGGAGACATGCCTACAATTGCTGAAACGACATAATTACGCTGTGACAAAAGCCAGCCGTGTTAAAAGCCAATGGATATGCGGCCTGACGTTTCCATCTTCCATTCCTTCGAATTCTTGTCATACTGATATTCAGCACCGACACTTACTTCCGTATTCTTTTTCACATCAACCGATATGGAGGCTCCCATCCCCGTATGTGGAAATATCGGATTATAAACCGGAGGAGGCGTATTGCCCCAGATAAAGTACTGTCCCCAGACATTTAGACGGACATTTCTGGCCAAAGTATATTGCATCCTCGTATACATTCCTGCTATATCTTGCCTCGCTATAGGCAAAGCCAAGTAGTATTGCCGGCTATAGGCACCTCCTGCCTCAACGAAAAATCTTTGAGAAGGTATCCAGCGCACTCCGACATTGACTGCCATATATTGTCCTAATCCCAAATAAGTTTTCTGTCCCGCACTCCCAATAAAAGAAAGTCGCCCATTCATCGGATACCGCCGGAAGTTATAAAAATCCGTCAATGTCGGATTACTTTCCAGCAATGCAGGAAAATCATAAAAATAAGGAGATAAGCCCAATGCAGGGTTTGAGGGTGTCAAGCCGTATGACTGCGTGGACTTATCATCTGCTGCTTTCTTTTTGACCTCCATATCCGGCAACTTCGGTTCTATGTCTTTTGTTTCAAGCAATAAACGTCCGCTTACTTCCGTAGAACTATTTTTCTTTTGCACGTCTACTTTATTCTCCTTTTCTACAGTTTGGGAAAAGGCAGCAGTAACACATACAGAAGTTACAAAAACGAAAACAACAATTGTTCTGACCATTATATTCTCCTTTCCTATATCAAGGCTATATTATTAATACAATTATCCGGTCAAAAGCTCAATAGTCAATAACATCTTTTTTATTTTAAAGAGATGATAGATCGACGGACAGTTTCTGCCATTACTTTGGCTCCCTTTTCATTCGGATGAATGCGGTCCGGAAAAAGTTCGGGCATTCCGTCCATAGCAGTATGGAGGTCTATGACAGACAGGTTGTTTTTCCTGGCAAGTTTCCTTATCATCGGGATGATCTCTTTGGAGATAATATCATCGTTGATACCGTCACCTGTCAGATAGGCTTTGGAAGGATAGCAGAGATAAATCTTCGGTTGTGCCGGAAGGGCTTTGAAGGCATCAATCATTGTCTGCGCATCTTTCATAAAGTCGGCTTTGTATTTCCAGTTGAATGATTTACTGTCGTTTGTCCCGAGTTTGATAACAACGATATTAGGATTGAAAGCTAATGCATTCTTGTAGGCAAGTTCATTCATATACGGATGATCTCCTTTGTTCAACATAGTGCGGGCACTTACTCCGAAGTTTTTCACCCAGTAACCATCGCCCAGCATACGAGACAATACGGAAGGATAACTATCGCGGCTGCGATTCTTTATTCCTGCTCCGAACGTAATGCTGTTGCCGATGCAAGCTACACGTACGGCATCTTTGCGGGGAGCTTTGAAGCTACGCAACCAAGAGGTCAGTTCGTTCTGCATTTCACTCTTGTAGAGGAAGTCTTCACGGATTCCCCAACCATGTCCGCCTGTGGGATAAATGTGGAGAACGGAGGGAACGCCTTTCTTATTCAGAGCCAGATAATAGTTGACTCCATTGGCAGGAGGAACGACTTTATCATCATCACTATAAACAATGAACGCACGGGGAGTTTCCTTTGTCACCTGCTTCTCGTTAGAGAATTCTTTTTCCAGTTCTTCAGAAGCATCTTTGCCCAACAGATTGTCATGAGAGCCCATGTGGGTAAAAGATTTATCCATCGTAATCACCGGATAGAAGAGAATCTGGAAATTAGGACGAAGCTCTTTAGGCGCATGTGTAGCGATTGTCGAAGCCAGATGACCTCCGGCGGAAGATCCCATGATACCAATATCATTCGGATTCAGATTCCATACGTCAGCACTGTCGCGTACCATTTTCATGGCGGCTTCGGCATCAGAGATCGGGAGAGTGCGGTCCCCTTTCGGCATCCGGTATTTAAGAACGATCAATGCAATTCCTTGTTTGTTGAAATATGGTGCCCAGTCATACCCTTCATGATTGACCGCCAAGCCGGAGTATCCCCCACCCGGGCAAGCTACCACCGCACGCCCAGTTGCCAATTCCGGTGCCGGAAGAAAAACACGAAGAGAAGGTTGTTCAATATCAAATGGTTTTGGCGCACTTTGTGCCGAGGCTTGCAGACCTGCTAACAACAGGACGAGCAATACCCAAAAAGAAGAGATTTTTTGTTTCATAGTATCTGTATACTTTGATTAATGAATATTTTGATGTGCGAAGATAGTAATTTTATGTATCTTTGCGCCTCCTTTTAAATAGAAAAAGTAATATGCAAGGGATAAAGAATCTGACACATGGTCCTATCAACCGCCAACTGTTCAATCTGGCGATGCCCATCATGGCAACATCGTTTATACAGATGGCATACAGCCTTACGGATATGGCATGGGTGGGACGGTTGGGAAGTGAAGCCGTAGCAGCCATCGGTTCTGTAGGAATCCTGACGTGGATGTCCGGTTCTATCTCCTTATTAAATAAGGTAGGGTCCGAAGTCAGCGTAGGACAATCCATCGGTGCACAAAACCAAGAAGATGCCCGTCAGTTCGCTTCACACAATATCACGATTGCACTGATCATTTCGCTCTGCTGGGGCGGATTGCTTTTCACATTCGCAAGTCCCATTATCCGGATTTACGAACTCGAAGAGCACATCACGGTCAATGCTATCGAATACCTGCGGATTATCTCCACCGCATTACCGTTCATATTCCTGTCTGCCGCCTTTACCGGTATCTATAATGCAGCAGGACGAAGCAAAATCCCGTTTTATATCAGCGGTACAGGACTGATTATGAACATCATTCTCGATCCCCTGTTTATCTTCGGATTCGGCCTGGGTACAAACGGTGCCGCCTATGCCACATGGCTTTCGCAAGCTACTGTTTTCGCCATCTTCATCTACCAACTACGTTTCCGCAAGGACGCCCTGCTCGGCGGTTTCCCATTCTTCTCCCGCCTGAAGAAGAAGTACACACGGCGTATTCTGAAATTAGGTCTGCCCGTAGCTACCCTGAACACGTTGTTTGCGTTTGTCAACATGTTCCTCTGCCGCACCGCCTCCGAACAGGGCGGACACATCGGACTGATGACCTTCACCACCGGAGGACAAATAGAAGCTATCACCTGGAATACCTCCCAAGGCTTCTCCACCGCACTTAGCGCCTTTATTGCACAGAATTTCGCTGCCGGACGAATAGAGCGCGTGCTGAAAGCATGGCATACTACCTTGTGGATGACAGGAATCTTCGGTACTTTCTGCACACTGCTGTTCATTTTTTACGGAAACGAAGTCTTTTCAATTTTTGTCCCCGAACAGGCGGCTTATGAAGCCGGCGGTGTATTTCTGCGTATCGACGGATATTCGCAGCTATTCATGATGCTCGAAATCACGATGCAGGGAGTGTTCTATGGCATCGGACGTACCGTACCTCCTGCCATTGTCAGCATCGTATGCAATTATATGCGTATTCCGCTTGCCATCCTGTTTGTACGGATGGGCATGGGAGTAGAAGGCATCTGGTGGGCAGTATGCGTCACAACGATTGCTAAAGGAATGATTCTCTTGGGATGGTTTACCATGATCAGGAAAAAATGCTTAAATCTGCCTTCCGTGTCAACAAGGTAGCCATGTCGTTTGTTATTTAACATATACAAAGATCATCCGGAGTTATTTTAACCTAAAAAGTATGACCTTGGCAAATAATATGTATCTTTGCGTTGTTAATTTATTAAAGTATTATTTTATAAACCTATTAAAAAAACATTGCATTATGAACAAAATGAAATGGATGGTTCTCTTCATGAGTATAACCATTATATTCAGTGGCTGCGCAAGCATGAACAATACGGGCAAAGGTGCCGCAATCGGCGGTGGTTCGGGTGCTGCATTAGGTGCTATCCTCGGCGGTGTTATCGGTAAAGGCAAGGGTGCTGCCATCGGTGCGGCTATTGGTACTGCCGTAGGTGCAGGAACAGGTGCCCTTATCGGAAAGAAGATGGATAAAGCGGCAGCAGAAGCAAAACAGATTGAAGGCGCACAAGTAGAGCAGATAACTGACAACAACGGATTGCAGGCAGTAAAGGTAACATTCGATTCGGGTATTCTTTTCACTACCGGTAATGCGACTCTAAGTGCTGCTGCCAAGTCTGCATTGAGCAAGTTCGCCAACAACGTACTCAACCAGAACAGAGACATGGACGTATCCATCTATGGATATACCGACAATCAGGGCTGGAGAAACAGTACTGCCGAACAAAGTCGTCAGAAGAATCTGAACTTGTCACAGGAACGTGCACAGAGTGTAGCCAGTTATTTGTTGAGCTGCGGCGTTTCATCCAGCCAGATTAAAGGTGTGGACGGAATGGGCGAAAGTGATCCTGTTGCCAGCAACGACACAGCTGCCGGAAGAGAGCAGAATCGTCGTGTAGAAGTTTACATGTACGCAAGTGAGCAGATGATTAAAGATGCACAAGCCGCTTCCCATTAAAAGAATATTGCGTTATGCACGCAACCTGCTGATTTTCTTCTTTGCATCTACCATTCTGGCTGTGATTGTCTATCGGTTTATGCCGGTGTATGTCACCCCGTTGATGGTCATCCGAAGTGTACAGCAGCTTGCGTCAGGAGATAAACCCACGTGGAAACACACGTGGGTTTCTTTTGATAAGATATCTCCCCAACTGCCGATGGCGGTCATCGCCTCCGAAGACAACCGTTTTGCCGAACATAATGGATTTGATTTTATCGAGATCGAGAAAGCGATCAAAGAAAACGAGAAACGGAAACGAAAGCGCGGAGCAAGTACCATCAGTCAGCAGACAGCCAAGAATGTGTTCCTATGGCCGCAATCATCTTGGGTGCGCAAAGGATTCGAGGTTTATTTCACCTTTCTTATAGAGTTGTTCTGGTCGAAAGAACGAATAATGGAAGTATATCTCAACTCTATTGAAATGGGAAAAGGTATTTACGGTGCACAGGCTGCCGCCAAATACAAATTCAATACGACAGCCGCCAAGTTGAGCAAAGGACAGTGCGCACTGATTGCCGCTACGCTCCCCAACCCGATACGGTTTAACTCAGCAAAGCCTTCGGCATATATTTTGAGACGACAAAAACAGATATTGAGACTAATGGACCTGGTTCCTAAATTTCCTCCTGTGGAGAAAAAAGCCATAGAGAAGAAGAATACCAGGAAGAAAAAGAAATAAAGCAATCCCTTTATCCCAGTCTGTATTCCATCAGGAAACAGAACCAGAATAAAGGGATTGTTTCTATCCGTTATTTTATATATGCACTATGCCGGCTCCTCACATCTTTCAATATACGCCAACGGCTCACCTTTATTGACCAGTGCCCCCTGCTTGGCACATACCTCGATCACGCGACCGCTAAAGTTTGCCAACACCTTATCATACGTATTCCAAGGAGTAGCGATATAACAAAATACATCATCCGGCTCATATTTATGTCCCACTTCGGGTGGCATGGAAGGCGATTCCACGTCAATCTCCCAAATGATCCGGCCTTTTTCCATAGCAGTCACCGGTTCGGCTTTCGCACGCTTCATCCGTTTCACTTCTTCTTCCGAGAATCCCTGTTTGGCCAAAGCAGCATCTTTGGCACGCTGCAAGTCGTCCTCGAAACGCTTCTTGGCAACACCCGATTTGTAATCCCTGTATTGACGGTCGTGCATTGCCAGCTCAAAGAGTTCTTCATCATCCTTTCCAAAGTCCCAACCGTTTTCTGTCATTTCTTTGCGATACTCATCCAGCTGGTCCGGATAATTCTTCTGTGGGTCTTCGTCCGTAAATTCATATCCTTTTTCATTTGCCAATGCGATAATTTCGGGAGCAAGCGTACCGGGCAAACGCCCGCTTTTACCCAGAATCATATCCCAGGTATGATTGTCGATCATCGTCCAGCGCTCCTCTCCTTTGATAAGAGACATCACATTCATCAATGCCACATTCTTCACATATTGGCTGAACGGAGTTACCAGTGGAGGATAACCAAGTTTTGGCCACACATACTCTACTTCGTCAAACAGCATCACGAGCAAATCGTCAATGCTCAGTTCCGGTTCGTTCTTACCCCTCAATATCATATTAATGCCGGAATGTACTCCTTTCAGATCGGCCATCATAGAGCCCATCATACCTCCGGGAAGTCCGCATTTCAAGAGCAAAGAAGACATATGCTTGTTGGTAGGGTCCATAAAATAGCCCAGAAAATCGTCGATAAACTCCTGCGTCATGGCACGGGCTTTCATATAAGCCTTCATATTAATCTCCGGCACCTGAAATCCTGCATCTTTCAGCATAGCTTGCACGGAGATAACATCCGGATGAACCTTTCCCCACGAAATAGGTTCCATCGCCACATCGATAATATCCGCGCCATTCTCACAAACTTCCAGAATAGAAGCCATGGAGAGCCCCGGTCCGCTATGTCCGTGATACTGGATGATGATTTCGGGATGCCGTTCTTTGATTGCTTTCGTCAGACGTCCCAGCATTTCGGGACGACCGACACCCGCCATGTCTTTCAGGCAGATTTCCGGTGCTCCGGCTTCTATCAGACGCTCGGCGATAGCGGTATAATATTCTACGGTATGCACGGGTGAGAACGTAATGCACAACGTTGCCTGCGGAATCATCCCTGCTTCGAGGGCATAACGGATGGAAGGAATAATATTCCTGACTTCATTCAGCCCACAAAAGATACGGGTGATGTCCACTCCTTGCGCATGCTTCACTTTATACATCAGCCGGCGTACATCTGCCGGTACGGGATACATTCGGAGGCCATTCAGACCACGGTCGAGCATGTGAGTTTGTATGCCCGCTTCGTGGAAAGGTTTTGTGAAAGCCCGGACGGCTTTGTTCGGGTTCTCTCCATACAGCAGATTGACTTGTTCGAACGCACCTCCGTTGGTTTCTACACGAGAGAAACAACCCATTTCGATAATTAACGGAGCAATTCTTACTAACTGATCGGCACGTGGTTGATACTTGCCGGACGACTGCCACATATCCCGATAAACGAGACTAAATTTGATTTCCTTTTTCATTGCCGTAAATAGATGAGATTTATATTACTTAGGTTAACTAGTTGATACAAATATAGAAAGTTCTCTGACATAATAACAAACATTCAGCGAATAAGTTGGGCTATAAAGATATGTTTAATATCATATTGTCACAAAAACGAAGGAGCAAACGAGTTTCTCACTCGTTGCTCCTTACCGGCATTAATTGTCTGGTTGATGTGTTATCCCAATTTATACAAAATCTTTCAATTCTTGTTGCAAACGTTGGCGTGTGAAGAATATGCGGCTCTTCACCGTTCCGAGGGGCAGGTCCAGTTTCTCTGCGATTTCACGGTATTTAAAACCGGATACGTGCATCGAGAATGGTACTTTATATTCCTTCGGCAGCGCGTTGACGATGCGGTGCATCTCTTTCAAGTCATAAGCGCCTTCCGTACTTTCAAATCCTGAGTCTTGAGGGAGATTCAAGTGATACAGATTGTCGGTCTGATCTACGAATGTCTGGTCACGTACTATTTTACGGTAGTTATTAATAAAGATGTTACGCATGATCGTATACATCCATCCTTTGAAATTTGTATCGGGAACATATTTTTCCTCGTTATCCAAGGCCTTTAATGATGTTTCTTGCAATAAATCATTTGCTTCTTCACGATTGGCAGTTAATTTATAAGCAAAACGAAGCAACTCTTCCTGAACTCCAATTAAATCTTTTCTGAAACTTAAACTTTTCATACTTTAAGGGTTTTACGGTTAATATTTCGTTTCTTTCTTGACATTTGCAAGTTTAAAGGTATTTTATGACTCAAACAGGGGGAAATTCGTCATTTCTTAGGGGGTGAAACTGTCAAATGATAGTTTTCAGGTGCTTTTTGATAGTTTTTAGGTGGTTTAGAACTATTTTTATTCTCTTCTACTTGCTTGGCAATGCAAAATAACTTACTTTTGGCTAGTATTATTAACTAAAAGATAAAGACATGGCTATACTTATTATCGTAGGAATTATCGTATTATTAGGAATCATATTTGCTTCCATGTACAACTCATTGGTGAGACTGAGAAACAACCGTGAAAATGCGTTTGCAGACATCGACGTGCAACTGAAACAACGTCACGATCTTATCCCGCAGTTAGTGGAGACTGTGAAAGGATATGCCTCACACGAAAAAGAAACGCTCGACCGGGTGATTCAGGCACGTAACGGTGCAGTCAGCGCTAAAACGATCGACGAAAAAATAGCAGCCGAGAATCAGTTATCTTCCGCTTTATCGGGATTGAAAATCACTCTGGAGGCTTATCCCGACCTGAAAGCTAACCAGAATTTCCTGCAATTGCAGGAAGAAGTATCCGATGTGGAGAATAAATTAGCCGCTGTACGCCGTTACTTTAACTCGGCAACGAAGGAATATAATAACGCCGTTCAGACATTCCCGTCCAATATCGTAGCAGGTATGGCAGGATTCCGCAGAGAAATTATGTTCGATCTAGGTACCAACGAACGTGCCAACCTGGAACAAGCGCCGAAGATCAGTTTCTAAAAAACGAAGCAAACATGCAGTACGTCGGAATTCAAACACAGCAGAGCCGGAACAACCGCCGCTCTGTCTTTCTGTTATTTCTATTTCCTTGCCTGGTAGCAGCACTGCTTTATCTGGCATGCTACTTGCTGGTTGCCCTAGGACATGACGAGAGCATGGAGACAGGGATGCTGGAAATGATCAATCCTTTATTTATCAATGCCCTCCCCTACACAATGGGCATCGTACTGATCTGGTTCCTGATTGCTTTCTGGATGAATACAAGCATTATCAAAGCTGCCACAGGTGCAAAGCCGCTCGACCGCAGGGAGAACAAACGTGTCTACAATCTGGTAGAGAACCTCTGCATGGCGAACGGAATGAAGGCTCCTAAAATCAACATCATTGACGACAATTCGCTGAACGCTTTTGCCAGTGGCATCAACGACCGTACTTATACCGTCACCCTCTCAAGGGGGATTATTCAGAAGTTGAACGATGAAGAACTCGAAGCGGTCATCGCCCATGAACTGACTCATATCCGCAACCGGGACGTACGCCTGTTAATTGTCTCCATTGTATTTGTCGGAATCTTCTCGATGCTGGCACAAATCACCTTCTATACTATCACGCACACGCGCATACGCAGCAATGGGAAAAATGGCGGAGGTGTCATCCTCATTATGCTGATTGCTTTAGTAATCGCTGCTGTCGGCTTCTTCTTTGCCAGCCTGATGCGTTTCGCCATTTCACGGAAACGTGAATATATGGCAGATGCCGGGTCGGCTGAAATGACAAAGAACCCGTTGGCACTGGCCAGTGCCCTGCGTAAGATTTCAGATGATCCGAATATAGAAGCTGTAAAACGCGGAGATGTGGCGCAGTTATTCATTCAGAATCCCGGCAAGCAGTCAGAAAGTGCTCTCAGCGGCTTTAGCGGTCTCTTTGCCACACATCCCCCTATCGAGAAACGAATCTCCATTCTGGAACAGTTCTAGGGATTTCTGTTTAATTTTCATTAAAGAAAGCAGGGAGACTCCTTATTTTTAGTATATTTGAGTGTTATACATATATACACTAAACTATAACTGATATGAAAACAAAAAAACAAATCCTTATGCTACTGCTGGCTATGCTGGCAGGAATCCCAACTCTTTCCGCACAAACCAAGAAAGAGAAGAAGGAACAAAAGAAAGAAGCTGTCAGACAGCTGATCGTATCAGAAAACTACAAGATAGACGTCAACACAGCTATGCCCATGCGTGGACGTAATATCACTTTGAGTTCTCCATACTCGCTGGAAATCAGAAATGATTCGGTATTCTCTTACCTGCCCTACTACGGACGTGCTTATAGCGTTCCTTATGGCGGAGGAAGCGGGCTGATCTTCAATGCCCCCCTCAAAGAATATACAATGGATTTGGATAAGAAGGGAAATGCAGTTATCAAGTTCTCCGCCCGAAGTCCGGAAGATTTCTTTGAGTTCAGTGCCAAAGTATTCTCGAACGGTACTGCCAGCATTGACGTCATCATGCAGAATCGCCAGTCCATCAGTTATCGGGGAGAACTGGATACAGAGAACAAGAAGTAAAATCCTTAAGAATCACTGTCAGTCTCTTCGCTACCTTTTAATATAGGAAGGCAAATGTGGTATTTCACAGCAAGGATACGCGTGATGAACACCGCTGATCCGCCAACGAGCTGACAGATATAAGATTCCATACCTGCGGCATCGCACAGCCAGTAAGCGATGCCGCCTACTACACATGCCATCGCATAAATCTCTTTTCGAAAAATCAGAGGTATCTCATTAATGAAGACATCACGGATCACACCTCCCGCCGCACCGGTGATACTACCCATAATGATAGCCACCCAGAAGGGATAGCCCAAAGCGATACTTTTGCCCACACCGACTACCGTAAACAGTGCGAGTCCGATGGTATCGAATATAAAAAAGGTATTATTCAAACGAATCAGCCAGCGGCCAAAGCAGATTACCCAGATTAAGGCAAGTCCTGTACAGATTAAATAGATAGGGTTCGTCATCCATCCGGGAGTCACATCCAGCAGTACATCACGGATAGTACCGCCACCGATAGCGGTAGCAAGACCTACAACATAAGCTCCGAACCAGTCGAAACGCTTTGCCGAAGCTAGCCGGATACCACTAATAGCAAAGGCAAATGTGCCTATAAAATCAAGAATTTGAACGAATGTGGGCATATATTTGTTATTTTGTATGCAAAGTAACGAATAAATTCCGTAAGAAAATGTACTTTTGCTACACGAATTAGATAGAAACAATATGAAAATAACAATTGTTGCCGGGGCACGCCCCAATTTCATGAAAATAGCCCCTATCACGCGCGCTATCGAAGCCGCAAGAGGGCTGGGTAAAAGCATTTCCTACCGTTTGGTATATACAGGCAGACGGGACGATACAAGTCTGGATGCTTCCCTGTTTTCGGATCTCGACATGAAAGCTCCCGACGTTTACCTCGGAGTGGAGAGCAGTAACCCCACCAGTCTGGCAGCCGGAATCATGATCGCTTTCGAGCAGGAACTGACGGAGAATCCGGCACATGTCGTTCTGGTAGTGGACGACCTGACAGCAACCATGAGTTGTGCCATCGTAGCCAAGAAACAAGGAATCAAAGTAGCTCATCTGGTAGCCGGTACACGTTCGTTTGACATGAAGATGCCGAAGGAAGTGAACCGTATGATTACCGACGGAATATCCGACTATCTGTTTACCGCCGGCATGGTAGCCAACCGAAACCTGAATCAGACGGGTACGGAAAGCGAAAACGTTTATTACGTCGGCAACATTTTGGTAGACACTGTCCGCTTCAACCGGAACCGACTGCTTAAGCCGGTATGGTTCTCTGTTCTGGGACTTCAGGAAGGCAATTACCTCCTGCTCACCCTCAACCGACGCGTACTACTCAACAACAAAGAGAATCTGCGACAATTGATGGAAACTATGATCGAAAAAGCGGACGGTATGCCTATCGTGGCTCCCATGCACACCTATGTGCGCAATGCGGTCAAAGACCTCGGCATAGAAGCCCCGAATCTCCACATCATGCCTCCGCAGAATTATCTTTTCTTCGGATACCTGATCAACAAAGCCAAAGGAATCATTACGGACTCCGGCAATGTAGCCGAAGAAGCTACGTTCCTCGGCATCCCTTGCATTACGCTCAATACGTATGCCGAACATCCGGAAACGTGGCGCGTAGGAACGAATGAACTGGTCGGTGAAGATCCGTCCGCACTCGCTCGGGCTATGGATACGCTGATGAAAGGCGAATGGAAAAAAGGCGAACTTCCCGAACGCTGGGATGGTCGAACAGCCGAACGAATCGTACAGATTTTAACAAATAAATAACGAAGGCAATGAGTCCGGTTCATTTGTTATTGAACCGGACTCAACTGCTGATTCGCATTCATACTTAATACCTAATACTACCGGAAAGCGAATGAAAAACGGGAGGAAATTCGGTAAAAAACAATGGGGGAAATATTACTTGATTTGAAAAACTAAAAGCTCTGAACCCCCCATGGATAGGGCGCAAAAACCCAATCAAAACCAGTAGAGAAGAGAAGAGTAGAGAAGAGTATATAATTCTATTCTAAAGAAATAGAATTATTAAGAAAGAAAAGAAAGAATTTCGCCGCCGCCAATTTACTTTTTAAACAGACTAATCTGAAAAAACCGGTTGCTTTCAGATTATTTCTTTCCGTACAGAAATGAACTAAATTATAAATTGAGGATTAGGCACGGATTACACGGATTAACACGGTTGTTTTACGTAATCATAGCACTAAAACCGTGAAATCCGTGTAATCCGTGCCTAAATATATTCTTTTCTGATTCGTATGGAGCTCAAACAGTTTTTGGAGACTGCCCCTTTTAAACAGGTATGAACGAATCTCCCATGCAAGGATGAATCAAACTTCTATTAAAGTATTCTACATACAAGTTATGATGGCTCCACATACGGACCGAATTCTGTAAGCTCGGAGATGAAGGCTACTCACCACCGAGATGAAAGTAGCTCACCACCGAGGTGAAAGTAGCTCACCACCGAGGTGAAAGTAGCTCACCACCGAGGTGAAAATTACTCACCACCGAGATGAGGATGACGCAGAAATGAACAAAAATCAACGGCTGATTCGCTTAAATAACAAAAAACGATGGGTAAAAAAAGTTATATACTCTATTTTACTCAGAGTTATTTGTTAACTTTGCAGCCCTACTACGAACGTTATGATACAACGATATAATAAAATAATAATACTGCTCTTAGTCGTATTTGCAGTTTCAAATGCTTTTGCGCAGCAAATAAAGGGGGTTGTAACTGATTCAGTCACTCATGAACCACTAATGTATATCTCTGTCTACTATCAAGACAAGAGAGATATGGGTACTGTCACCAATATTGACGGAGAATATAAGCTCGACGCACGAAGAAACGGTGGAACGCTTATTTTCTCTTCCATCGGATATGTCAGCAAAACTGTCAAAGTAGGCTCCGGAAATCAGACCGTCAATGTCAAGCTCTCTCCGGACGATGTAATGCTCACTGAAGTAGTCGTAAAACCCCAGAAAGAAAAATATTCCCGAAAGAATAATCCGGCAGTTGAATTCATGAAGAAGGTAATCGAACACAAAAAAGCACAGGTGCTCGAAGTGAACGATTACTACCAGTACGACAAGTACGAGAAAATGAAGATGTCCATCAACGACCTGACACCGGAGAAACTGGAAAGAGGTATCTACAAGAAATACTCATTCCTCAAAGATCAGGTAGAAGTATCGGAGACTACCAACAAACTGATTCTCCCGATCTCCGTGCAGGAGACGGCATCACAGACCATCTTCCGGAAAGACCCTGAAAGCAAAAAGACCATCATCAAAGGAAAGAACTCCAACGGTATCGAAGAGTTTTTCTCTACGGGAGACATGCTGGGGACTGTGCTGAAGGACGTTTTTGCAGATATCAACATCTACGACGATGACATCCGGCTGCTCCAACAGCGTTTCGTAAGTCCTATCGGCAACAATGCCATTTCCTTTTATAAGTACTATCTGATGGATACGCTGATGGTAGACAAGCGCGAATGCGTACATCTGACTTTCGTACCGCAGAACTCACAGGATTTCGGATTTACAGGACATCTTTATGTGCTGAAAGATTCGACCTATGCTGTTCAGAAGTGTACGATGAACCTGCCTAAAAAGAGTGGCGTCAACTTCGTCAACCGCATGGACATCGTGCAACAGTACGAGCAACTTCCTAACGGAAACTGGGTATTGGCAGATGACGACATGACAGTAGACCTTTCATGGAGCTCCAACAAAACAGCGGGAGGACTACAGGTAGAACGAACGACTAAATACAGCAATTATAAGTTTGACCCGATAGAGCAGCGGCTGTTCCGCCTGAAAGGCCCTGTGATCAAAGAAGCCGATATGCTTTCGAAGAGTGACGAATATTGGGCGAGTGTGCGCCAAGTACCGTTGACCAAGAAGGAAAGCAATATGGATGTATTCGTCAATCGTCTGGAACAAATCCCGGGATTCAAATATATCATCTTTGGTGCGAAAGCACTGATCGAGAACTTCGTGGAAACCGGTAGTAAAGACCATAAGAGTAAAGTGGATATCGGTCCTATCAACACGATGATTTCGAGCAACTACATCGACGGAACCCGCTTCCGCCTGAGTGGTATGACTACTGCCCACTTTGACAAACACTGGTTCCTGAGCGGATACGGAGCCTACGGTCTGAAAGATGAGAAGTGGAAATATAGCGGAACGCTGACTTACTCTTTCAACAAACGGGATTATGTGGTGTGGGAATTCCCCAAACATTTCATATCTGCTACATACAGTTATGACGTAATGTCTCCGATGGACAAGTTCCTGTTTACGGACAAAGACAACATCTTCCTTTCGATAAAAACAACGACAGTAGACCAGATGTCATATATGCGCGATGCCACCATCAACTACGAACTCGAAACGCTTACGGGATTCGGAGTAAAAGCTATGCTCCGTCATCGAAACGACGAGCCTGCCGGCAAACTGGAATACCTGCGGAATGACGCTGCACAAACCCGTGTGCATGATGTGACGACTTCCGAAGCAAGTGTGACGCTGCGTTATGCTCCGGGAGAGTCTTTTGTCAACTCCAAGCAGCGCCGTGTTCCGGTATCGCTGGACGCTCCTATCTTTACACTGACTCATGCCATGGGCTTCAAAGGCGTACTGGGTGGAGAATACAACTTCAACCGCACGGAAGCAAGCATCTGGAAACGCTTCTGGCTTCCCGCTTCGTGGGGAAAGATAGACTGCAGCGTAAAAGCAGGTGCAGAATGGAATGTCGTCCCTTTCCCGTTATTGATTCTGCCGGAAGCCAACTTGTCATATATCACTCAACGTGAAACATTCTCCCTGATCAACAATATGGAGTTCCTGAACGACCGTTATGCATCCATGTCCCTTTCTTATGACATGAACGGAAAATTGTTCAACCGCATTCCGCTGATCAAGAATCTGAAATGGAGAGAGATGTTCCGTGTCCGCGCCTTGTGGGGAACATTGACCGACAAGAACAATCCATTCAAGAGCAGCAATCCCGATCTCTTCCGCTTCCCGACACGCGACGGCAAGTTCACCAGTTTCGTGATGGACCCCAAAGTGCCGTATATCGAGGGAAGCATAGGTATCTACAACATTTTCAAGCTGCTGCACGTTGAATATGTACATCGTTTCACCTACCGTGACAACCCGGGTATCAATAAGAACGGTATTCGTTTCATGGTATTAATGGTATTCTAAAACTATGCAACCTCTAGCAGAACGGTTACGACCAAAGACATTGGATGATTATATCGGTCAGAAACATTTAGTTGGACCGGGGGCTATCCTGCGCAAGATGATTGATGCGGGACGCATTTCTTCGTTTATCCTCTGGGGACCTCCGGGGGTAGGAAAAACCACGTTGGCTCAGATTATCGCCAATAAGCTGGAAACTCCGTTTTATACGCTGAGTGCCGTGACTTCAGGAGTCAAGGACGTACGTGAAGTGATAGAACGTGCCAAGAGCAACCGCTTCTTCTCGCAATCCAGCCCGATTTTGTTTATTGATGAAATCCATCGGTTCAGCAAGTCTCAACAGGATTCTTTGCTGGGAGCAGTGGAAAATGGCACTGTGACGCTGATCGGCGCAACGACCGAGAACCCGTCATTCGAAGTAATCCGCCCTCTCCTCTCCCGTTGCCAGCTTTATGTGCTCAAGTCTTTGGAAAAGGAAGACTTACTGGAGCTTCTGCAACGCGCCATCGCTACCGATACGGTACTGAAAGAGCGGAAGATCGAACTCAAAGAAACGACAGCAATGCTGCGCTTCTCCGGTGGAGACGCCCGCAAATTGCTCAATATACTCGAACTTGTAGTAGAATCGGACACGGAAGAAACGGTAGTCATCACTGACGACATGGTAACCGAACGTCTGCAACAGAATCCGCTGGCTTATGATAAGGATGGAGAAATGCACTACGACATCATTTCTGCTTTTATCAAGTCCATTCGCGGCAGTGATCCCGATGGCGCTATTTACTGGCTCGCCCGTATGGTAGAAGGTGGTGAAGATCCTGCTTTCATTGCACGAAGACTCGTAATCTCTGCTGCCGAAGATATAGGACTGGCCAATCCGAATGCCCTGCTACTGGCTAATGCCTGTTTTGAGACTCTAATGAAAATCGGTTGGCCCGAAGGACGTATCCCTTTGGCAGAAACAACCATTTATCTGGCAACAAGTCCTAAAAGCAACTCGGCATACAGTGCCATCAACGATGCATTAGAGCTAGTGCGTTCTACCGGAAACTTACCCGTTCCCCTGCATTTGCGTAATGCTCCCACCAAACTGATGAAGCAACTGGGATACGGACAAGAATATAAGTACGCCCACAGCTATGAAGGTAATTTTGTGAAACAGCAATTCTTACCGGACGAACTGAAAGAAAAACGAATCTGGCAACCACAGAATAATGCTGCGGAACAAAAGCATGCAGAACGGATGCAGCAGCTATGGGGAGAAAGATTCAAAAAATAAGCCATAAATTAGCTGTTACACCACATGAATGAACTATTAATTTATGAGAGGATATGCTAATAGCTAATGCAAATAAGACAATAAGCAACTTATAATAACTAGTTAAATTGAAATGAAAATAGTAGTTTTAGACGGCTTTGCCGCCAATCCCGGTGATTTATCATGGGAAGGTTTGAAAGCTCTCGGAGAATGTACCATTTATGATCGTACTGCTCCCGAAGAAGTATTGGAACGCGCAGCCGGAGCTGAAGTGATTCTGACGAATAAAGTAATCATCAACGCCGATCACATGGCTGCTCTGCCCGAGCTGAAATATATCGGTGTACTCGCTACGGGATATAACGTAGTGGATACGGCAGCAGCAAAAGAGCGTGGCATCATTGTCACCAACATCCCCGCATACAGCACAGCTTCTGTTGCACAAATGGTATTTGCGCATATTCTCAATATCTGCCAGCAAGTACAGCACCACTCGGAAGAAGTGCATAAAGGCCGCTGGGCAAACAACAAGGATTTCTGCTTCTGGGATACTCCGCTGATAGAGCTGAGAGACAAAAAAATCGGTCTCGTCGGATTGGGAAATACAGGATATACGACTGCTCGCGTTGCCATCGGCTTCGGCATGCAGGTATATGCTTTGACTTCAAAGTCTCACTTCCAGTTGCCGCCGGAAATCAAGAAAATGGATTTGGATCAGTTGTTCAGCGAGTGTGATATCATTAGCCTGCACTGCCCGCTCACTCCGGAAACTCATGAATTGGTGAATGCACGCCGCCTTGCTCTAATGAAGCCGAATGCTATCTTGATCAATACAGGTCGTGGCCCATTGGTTAACGAACAAGACCTTGCAGATGCACTGAACAGTGGCAAGATTTATGCTGCCGGAGTAGATGTACTTTCTTCGGAACCTCCTCGTGCCGACAATCCGTTGCTGACTGCAAAGAACTGCTACATTACTCCGCATATCGCGTGGGCAAGCACAGAAGCTCGTGAACGTCTGATGAATATTGCCATTAGCAATCTACAGGCTTATATCTCCGGAACACCGGAAAATGTAGTGAATAAGTAAAAGACTATATATTTGAATAATACGGAAAAGGCTGTTTCTTTTTTATTTTGAAACAGCCTTTATACTCTAACCCATCTTACCATTCCTTAAAAAGAAATTAAATCTTATACTAATAAACCTCACGAATATGTTCGAATTAAAGTTTAACCTGAAAGGCACAATTAATAGAAAAGAGTTTCTGCTATCCATGATTCTGTCAATTATAAATTTCATTGTATGTCTGGCAATATCCATGATCGATCTATTTATACACTTTGGAGGCGATTACAAACCGGGAACCACACCTTCATTAAGTTTTTGGGGAGGAATCATTCTGTTTATAACTACAGTTATGATTCTCATAACATTATGGTATTTTCTTGCACAATGTATGAAAAGATTGCGTGATATTTCGTTATCCGGTCTGTGGCTATTGGTATTAGTCGTTCCAATAGCGAATATCTTCCTGTTAGTATATTTATTATTTGCCAAGAGTACTGACAATACCCCAAAAGACATCTCTGCTTGAAACACGATAGATGAGTTACATAAAAAAAAGCTATTACAGAGGATGTTATAATTAAAAGAACTCCCCTCATGTAAGTCAACTCCATATCATAGAAATTGCCTTATATAAGGGGAATTTCCGGTAAATCCCAATAAAATATTCAATCGGTTATTCCATTTAGGAAAAGTTATATTCAATAAGAATGTCCTCCTTCATCCATCTCCTTCTCCGTAATCTTATGACGGTCGATACTACGCCATGCATAGAATATGTAAGCTATCACGAACGGAACAAGAATAGAGACATAAGCCATGGTCTTCAGCGTAAATTCACTCGAACAGCTGTTAGCCAATGTCAGCGAACTTTGCAAGTCCGTATATGAAGGATAATAAGCAGTGTTATTATATCCGGCTACGAGTAACAAAGCCAAGACTGTCAGCACCGTACCTATCCCTGCAAACCAAATTCCTTTGTCGAAAGTCTTTTTCAGAACCGTCTTACCGATTCCCAAAAGTACCAATACTACACCTGTCAGGAAGATGATCAGAACTACCGGCATTTCTATAAAGTTGATAAAGTATTTATAAGGCTGCATATAAACCTCCAGCGTATCCGGATTGACAGCAAAACCGTCAGAAACCAATGTACGGATTACAAATGCCAAAAAGAATACAAGGAAGAAAATAGTATTATTCAATACTGCACGACGGCATTTATCGGTCAGTTCCTTATCCGCTATACTATTAATGAAATAGAGCGAACCCAACACACGTGCCAAAAAGAATACAGCCAGTCCGAGAATAACATTCCAGATATTAGTCAACGCGTCCAGTCCGTGCCATCCATTTCCCCAATGACTGATAACCGGCATAATCGTATCCGTCATATTCGCCTTATTGATATAGAAATCAGAACCGGTGAAGAAAGTAGCGACTGCTCCACCCAGCAACAGAGGTCCCACTACCCCATTAATTACCAAGAAAGTCTGATAGGTCTTTTTACCCAGCAAATTCCCTGCCTTGCTCTGGAACTCGTAACTCACAGCCTGCAACACAAAACTGAAAAGAATAATCATCCAAAGCCAGTAAGCCCCACCGAAACTGGTACTGTAAAACAACGGGAACGAAGCAAAGAAAGCACCTCCAAACGTTACCAGCGTAGTAAACGTAAATTCCCACTTACGCCCGGTAGAGTTCACCATCATCTTACGATGTTCCTCCGTCTTACCCAAACAGAACAACAAAGAATTTCCTCCCTGCACAAATAATAAAAACACAAGTATGGCCCCCAGCAAGGAAACGACCAGCCACCAATATTGTTGTAGAAATATATACATAATATGTAAGTATTAAGTTTTAAGTATTAAGTATTAGCTCAAGTAATAAGCAATATATAGTATCAAGTAATAAGTAATAGATAATAAGTAACAACGTCAACCACGATGACAAATCAGCCAGCAGCTACGATTAATACTTATTACTTAATACCTGTTACCTATTACTTATCTCTTCTTCCGGTCCTTTCTTAATTGCCTTCACCATAATCCCGATTTCCGCAATCAACATCACGGTAAACAAGATCAGGAAGATAAAGAAAGTAGCCTGAACGGAGCCTACATCCAATTTAGAGATAGCCGCCGTCGTAGGAAGCATATCACGGATAGCCCAAGGCTGGCGACCGCATTCGGCAACCACCCAACCTGCCTGTCCGGCGATGTAAGCCAAAGGAATAGTCAGCAAAGCAATCCAATGCATCCAGCGCATCTTACTCAGATCTTTCTTATATACAAAGAAAAGCACAACGATAAAGAATAAGATAAAATATCCGCCCAAGATCACCATTACACGGAAAGCGTAAAAGTTCAGAGGGACATTCGGAACCAACTGATTCACATCTTTAATATATCCGTATCCGAAGTATGGCATATTTTCCTGCAACACTTTATAGGCAACCGCGGCATCTTCTTCGTGTCCTGCACTCTTTGCCGCACGATAAGCTGCCAATGCACCGATAGCGGTCTTGCCCCGCTCTATTTTTTCGGCTGCCGACAGGGCAGTCGTGCCGTCTTTCAGCTGATAGCCACCTTCGATAATATTCGTAATTCCCGGAACGTAACCATCCACATCCCGTTCGGCAAGGAACGAAAGCATGCCGGGTATCTCAATCCGGAACAGGAAAGGGTCTTTACCATCATTGTAAGTCTCTTTTTCGGGATTCAGCATTCCGATTCCCACCAGACCTACCTTGGTACCTCCTTCATAAAGTCCTTCTACAGCCGCCAGTTTCATCGGTTGTGTCTGTGCAATCTGATAGCCGGAACCATCGCCCGTCCACACTGCCAGCAACGAAGCGACCAGTCCGAAAATAGCACCGATCTTTATACTGGTAAGTGCAAACTCACGGTTACGTTTCTTCAACAGGAACCAACAGCTGATACCTACAACAAACACACCGCCAAGCACCCATCCGGACAACACCGTATGGAAAAACTTATTGACCGCCACAGGCGAAGTTGCCACCGCCCAGAAATCTACCATTTCATTACGCACCGTATCAGGATTGAACTCCATGCCTACCGGATGTTGCATCCATGCATTCGCAACGAGAATCCACCAAGCGGAAATGGTAGCTCCCAAGCCTGTCAGCCAAGTAGAAGCAAGGTGAAAGCGTTTGCTTACCTTATCCCATCCGAAGAACATGACCGCAATAAACGTAGCTTCCATAAAGAACGCCAGAATACCTTCGATAGCAAGCGGCGCACCGAAAATATCCCCCACAAACCAAGAATAATTACTCCAGTTCGTACCAAACTCAAACTCCAGAATCAGCCCCGTTGCCACACCGATGGCGAAGTTAATACCGAAAAGTTTCATCCAAAACTTGGCAGTCCGCTTCCAGAATTCATTGCCTGTTTTATAATACAGCGTCTCCATTATTCCCATCACCACAGCCAGTCCGAGGGTGAGCGGAACGAAAATCCAGTGGTACATGGCTGTCATCGCAAATTGGGCTCTCGACCAATCGATCAGCGAGGTGTCAATACTTTCAATCATAATCTTATGTAGTTTAAGAGTTAAAAATCAGTAGTTTTCTCCGGAAGGGCACGCTGTATCAGCTCATTTCCCACATACGTTCCCTTGTCGGCATCCGTGGGATGGTCACCGAGAAAGTCGGGAAAGAAGAAAATTTTGAGAATGAAGAACATAATGAATAATTTCACTAAGATAATAAGCCACAAGGTACGACCTAATGTCATACTACGGAAACCTTCCAGATAAAAGTTCCAGATCGTAAGTAGTGTATTCTTCATAAGCGGACTCTATAATTTGTAATGAGTACAAATATACAATTTTTATAATTAAAACAAACAAGTAAGGCAAAATGTTGCGCGATTTGTATGTTTTTTCTCAGAAAACCTGCCTATCGACAGAAAAAAAACATTTAACGGCGAAAAAGCGCCATCTGTCTATCACTTTTGCAGCTAATATAAGATGTACGTACCTTCGTTCCAGTAAATCAATAGAAATATATGAATATGATAAATGTAAGAAGATTGACAGTGATAGCATTTCTTGGAGCGGGGTTGCTGCCCGGTATATCCGCCCAAGAATCTTCTGTGCAGGACAATGTCCGGAGTGAGGTGAATCTCCCCGCTCAATGGGATTTACAGTCGTGCATCGACTATGCGTTGCAACAGAACATTACGATCCGTAAAAACCGGGTCAATGCGGAAAGTACACAGATTGACGTGAAGACGGCAAAAGCTGCCTTGTTCCCCAGTCTGTCATTCTCCACAAGCCAGAATATGGTGAACCGTCCGTATCAGGAATCGAGCAAAACAGTCAGCGGCAGTGAAGTGATCGAGACAACCAGCAAGACCAGTTACAATGGCAATTACGGTCTGAATGCTTCGTGGACCATTTACAATGGCAGCAAGCGACTGAACACCATCAAGCAGGAAAGGCTGAACAATCAGGTCGCAAATCTGGATGTAGAAACGTCAGAGAATAGTATTCAGGAATCTATTGCCCAGATTTATATACAGATTCTTTATGCAGCGGAATCTGTCAAGGTCAACGAAAACACGCTGCAAGTTTCCATTGCGCAGCGTGATCGCGGACAGGAACTTCTGAATGCCGGAAGCATTGCTAAAAGTGATTTTGCACAGTTGGAAGCTCAGGTCAGCACCGACCGTTATCAATTAGTAACAGCGCAAGCCACTCTTCAGGACTACAAATTACAACTAAAACAATTGCTCGAACTCGATGGGGAGAATGAAATGAACATCTATCTCCCCGTCCTGTCCGACGAGAATGTACTGTTGCCGTTGCCTGCTAAAAAAGATGTATATATGAGTGCGCTCACTCTTCGTCCCGAGATTGAAGCGAGCAAGATTAATGTGGAAGCATCGGAACTGGGTATCGACATCGCCAAAGCGGGCTACCTTCCCACCATCAGCCTTAGTGCCGGAATCGGGACCAACCATACCAGCGGCAGCGACTTCACCTTCGGAGAACAGGTAAAGAACGGATGGAACAACTCCATCGGTGTCTCCGTCAGCGTTCCTATATTTAACAACCGGCAGACTAAGAGCGCCGTACAGAAAGCTAAATTACAGCGTGAGACGAGCCTGCTGTCGCTACTTGACGAACAGAAAACGCTGTATAAAACGATCGAAGGACTTTGGCTGGATGCAAACAGCGCACAACAGCGTTATGCGGCAGCGAATGAGAAACTGAAAAGTACGCAGATCAGCTACGACCTGATCAGCGAACAGTTCGACTTGGGTATGAAGAACACAGTAGAGCTGTTAACGGAAAAGAACAACCTGCTGCAAGCACAACAGGAGCAGCTCCAAGCTAAATATATGGCGATACTGAATACCCAGTTGCTCAAATTCTATCAGGGGGACAAACTGGCACTATAAGCCTTCTTCCTTATAAAAAGCAGAATATAAATAAGTAAAAACAAAATATAGAATGAAAACGAAAAAGATTATCCTGATCGCTGTGGCAGTTGCCGTAGTAGCAGGCGGAGGAATCTGGTTCTTTACAGGTTCTCCGGCAAAGCACAAGGTGACTTATGCCAGCGCTACTGTCAGTAAAGGCGATATCTCCAATTCGGTGACTGCAACCGGAACAATCGAACCGGTGACAGAAGTAGAAGTCGGTACGCAGGTATCCGGTATCATTGACCAGATTTATGTAGATTATAATTCGGTAGTAACCAAAGGACAGCTGATTGCTGAAATGGACCGTATCACTCTACAGAGTGAACTGGCTTCTCAACAGGCAACTTACGATGGTGCCAAAGCCGAATACGAGTATCAGAAAAAGAACTACGAACGCAGCAAAGGATTGCACGATAAATCGTTGATCAGCGATACTGACTACGAACAGGCTCTCTATAATTATCAGAAAGCCATGAGTGCTTTCGACAGCAGCAAAGCGTCTTTGGCTAAAGCAGAACGGAACCTGTCTTATGCTACTATTACTTCACCGATTGACGGGGTAGTCATCAGCCGTGATGTAGAAGCCGGACAGACGGTAGCTTCCGGATTCGAAACTCCTACCCTCTTTACCATTGCAGCCGACCTGACTCAAATGCAAGTAGTGGCAGACGTGGATGAAGCGGATATAGGCGGTATCGAAGAAGGCCAACGCGCCAGCTTTACTGTCGATGCTTATCCGAACGATGTGTTCAGCGGAGTCGTGACACAGATTCGTCTGGGAGACGCAAGCAGTAGCAGCAGTACAAGTTCAAGCACCAGCACGGTAGTCACTTACGAAGTGGTGATCTCTGCTCCGAATCCGGACTTGAAACTGAAACCGCGTCTGACAGCTAACGTCACAATCTATATTCTCGATAAAAAAGATGTATTGTCTGTTCCCAGCAGAGCATTACGTTTCACTCCCGAAGAACCGTTGATCGGCAAAAACGACATTGTGAAAGACTGCGAAGGTGAGCATAAGGTATGGACACGCGAAGGAACCACCTTCACGGCTCATCCGGTAGAAATCGGAATCAGCAACGGTGTTTCTACAGAAATCATCAGCGGCGTTGCCGAAGGAACCAAAGTTGTAACGGAAGCTACCATAGGCGCCATGCCGGGCGAAAATGCAGAGGCTGAGCAAAATCAGGGAAGCGGAGAAAGAAGTCCGTTCATGCCGGGCCCTCCGGGAAACAATAAAAAGAAAAGCAACAAGTAGCCGAGTATGAAAAAAGTAATTGAACTTCAAAATATCAAACGAGACTTTCAGGTGGGAGAAGAAACCGTCCATGCGTTACGGGGCGTTTCATTCACCATCAACGAAGGCGAGTATGTGACCATTATGGGTACTTCCGGCTCGGGAAAGTCCACGCTGCTCAACACATTGGGCTGCCTGGACACTCCTACCAGCGGAGAATATCTGCTCGATGGCATCTCTGTACGTACGATGAGCAAGCCTCAACGTGCCGTACTGAGAAACCGGAAAATCGGCTTCGTCTTCCAGAGCTACAACCTGCTCCCAAAAACGACGGCTGTAGAAAACGTTGAGTTGCCGCTGATGTATAATTCATCAGTGAGCGCTGCCGAACGTCGCCGGCGTGCCATCGAAGCGTTGCAGGCTGTGGGGCTGGGCGACCGGCTGGAACATAAATCCAACCAGATGTCCGGCGGACAGATGCAGCGTGTAGCCATCGCCCGTGCACTGGTCAACAATCCTGCGGTAATCCTTGCCGACGAAGCAACCGGAAACCTTGACACACGTACATCTTTCGAGATACTTGTCCTGTTCCAGAAACTTCATGCAGAAGGACGTACCATTATATTCGTAACGCACAATCCTGAAATCGCGCAATATAGCAGCCGGAATATCCGCCTGCGCGACGGACATGTCATTGAAGATACTGTCAATTCACATATTCTGTCCGCAGCCGAAGCACTGGCCGCATTGCCCAAGAGCGACGAGGATTGAAAATAAAAGTATTAAGTAATAAGCAACAATAGTTTATGAATGGAACCAACTTATTTAAGATAGCTCTCCGGGCATTGGCAAACAACAAGCTACGCGCTTTCCTCACCATGCTTGGTATCATTATCGGTGTCGCTTCCGTCATCACGATGCTCGCTATCGGTCAGGGATCGAAACGAAGCATCCAGCAACAGATATCGGAGATGGGATCGAACATGATCATGATCCATCCGGGAGCCGACAGACGGGGTGGTGTCCGGCAAGACCCTTCGGCCATGCAGACGTTGAAGCTGACCGATTATGAAGCCTTGCGTGATGAGACCAATTTCCTGTCTGCCATCAGCCCCAACGTTTCTTCATCGGGACAGCTCATTGCGGGTAACAACAACTACCCGTCATCTGTCAGCGGTGTCGGACTGGAGTATCTGGAAATCCGCCAGCTGAGCGTAGAAACCGGAGACATGTTTACAGAAGCCGACATACAGAGTTCGGCTAAGGTCTGCGTGATCGGTAAGACGATTGTGGACAACCTTTTTCCGGATGGAGGCGACCCGATAGGGAAAATTATCCGTTTCAATAAAATACCGTTTCGGGTAGTAGGCGTACTCAAAGCAAAGGGATACAACTCTATGGGACAGGACCAGGACAATATCGTACTGGCTCCTTATACCACCGTTATGAAACGCTTACTTGCCGTCACCTATCTTCAGGGTGTCTTTGCTTCTGCCCTCACCGAAGACATGACGGAGTATGCTACGGATGAAATCACGGAAATCCTGCGGCGCAACCATAAACTGAAAGCCTCGGACGAAGACGATTTCACCATCCGTACGCAACAGGAGTTGAGCACGATGCTAAACTCTACCACTGATCTGATGACAACCCTGCTCGCCTGCATTGCCGGAATTTCTCTGGTGGTAGGTGGTATCGGTATCATGAATATCATGTACGTATCCGTCACCGAACGTACCCGCGAAATCGGTCTGCGTATGTCCGTCGGCGCACGTGGCGTTGATATTCTGAGTCAGTTCCTCATCGAGGCGATCCTGATCAGCATCACGGGAGGCCTTATCGGAGTCGTCATCGGCTGCGGTGCCAGCTGGATAGTCAAGAGTGTGGCACACTGGCCTATCTTCATCCAGCCTTGGAGTGTCTTCCTTTCTTTTGCCGTCTGTACTGTTACCGGAGTCTTCTTCGGATGGTATCCTGCAAAGAAAGCTGCAGATTTAGACCCGATAGAGGCTATCAGATACGAATAAAAAACTATCTTTGTCTTTATGAAACAAACCCTTACATCCGCACGTCGTCCCCTGGAAGCACTGATACATGTGATCGGCTGGGGGATTATGTTCGGTTTTCCGTTCTTCTTCGTAGAGCGCGAAAACGGAAACATCAACTGGATGGCATACGTACGTCATTCTGCCGTACCGCTGTCCTTTATGATCGTGTTCTACGTCAATTATTTCCTGCTGGTTCCCCGGTATCTTTTCCAGAGCCAGAACAAGAGGTATATTACCTACAATATTCTCCTGTTGTGTGCCATCGGTCTGATGCTGCATCTTTGGCGGAGTCTGACATTCGACCCTTCCTTTGTTCCCAAGCACCGGTCGGGAGTTCCTCCGGGATGGCTGTTCTTTGTCAGAGATATGCTGAGCCTCGTTTTCACCATCGGACTGAGTGCCGCAATACGTATGAGTGCCCGATGGACGCAAGCGGAAGCAGCCCGCAAGGAGGCAGAACGGAGTCGTTCGGAAGCAGAGCTGAAGAATCTGCGGAACCAACTGAATCCGCATTTTCTGCTCAACACATTGAACAATATCTATGCATTGATTGCTTTCGATACGGACAAAGCACAACAGGCTGTGCAGGAACTAAGTAAGCTGCTCCGTTATGTACTGTATGATAATCAGCAGACTTATGTCCCTCTGGGCAAGGAGACTGACTTTATCCGCAACTATATCGAGCTGATGCGCATCCGTCTGTCCGCCAATGTACAGATGACAACGCAGATCGACATCCAGCCGGACAGTCAGACGCTTATCGCACCGCTGATCTTTATCTCCTTGATCGAAAATGCTTTCAAACACGGTATATCGCCTACAGAACGGAGTTTCATCCATATCCATCTTGCAGAAAATGACACGGAAGTGATCTGCGAAATAAGTAACAGCAATCACCCCAAAAACATAACGGACAAGAGCGGTTCGGGTATAGGACTGGAACAGGTGAGCCGACGACTGGAGATTCTTTATCCCGGCCAATATACTTGGCAGAAAGGAATTTCGGAAGACGGCAAGGAGTACAAATCGAGATTGAGTATCCGTGTGAGAGACAGGTATTAAATATTAAGTATTGGATGCTGAATAAGAAACATCAGATTTAAGCAATAAAATAGAGAGAATTATGATATTACGTTGTGCCATTGTAGATGATGAGCCCTTGGCTCTTGGCCTATTAGAAAGTTATGTAAACAAGACACCGTTTCTGCAACTTACAGGAAAGTATTCCAGTGCGGTGCAGGCAATGAAGGAGTTACCGGGCGAAGAGGTCGATCTTCTTTTCCTTGACATTCAGATGCCGGAACTTAACGGACTGGAGTTCTCGAAGATGGTAGATCCCCGCACGCGTATCGTATTTACGACCGCATTCGGTCAGTATGCAATCGACGGGTATCGCGTCAATGCACTCGATTATCTGCTGAAACCTATCTCGTATGTCGATTTCCTGCAAGCGGCAAATAAAGCCCTGCAATGGTTTGAACTGGTGCAGAAACCGGAAGAGATAGACAGTATCTTTGTAAAAAGTGACTACAAGCTGGTGCAAGTAGAACTGAAAAAGATCATGTATATCGAAGGATTGAAAGACTACATCAAAATCTATACAGAAGAGGATGCCAAACCTATCTTGTCACTTATGAGCATGAAGGCTATGGAAGAGCTTTTGCCTTCAAGCCGATTCATCCGTGTACATCGCTCATTCATTGTTCAGAAGGACAAAATACGGGTGATCGACCGTGGCCGTATTGTCTTTGACAAAACGTATATCCCCATTAGTGATAGCTACAAACAGGTTTTCCAGGCTTTTTTGGACGAAAGAAGTTGATGAATGCCAAATTTATCGACAAAAAAGTGAATTTTGTCGATTATAGTTTGTCAGAAATCGGTTTTATATGTAACTTTGCAACGAACAGAAAGGGATTGTGAAATTCCAAGAATAGAATAGTTTAGTTAAGTCTAGTTTAGTTTTTGTGTTGAGTGCTTCCTCGTCGGCGGACGAACAAGGAAGCACTTTTTTATTTCTATATTTATAGAACATAGTGGACTATAGCACTAAATCAAAGAAAAATTATATAAAAATTGATTACATATAAAGTACTTTTATATTCTATTATCTCTTAATATACTCCTTTCTGCGATCAAAGACCTGCCTCTGTTTGTTTATAGATAATATACATCAGTAATAAATAAACAAACAATCAAATTAAAAAGGATCAATCCGAAACCCCGGTTGTTTTCAGTTTGCTTCTTTCTGTACGGAAATGAACTAAATTATAAATTGAGGATTAGGCACGGATTACACGGATTAACACGGTTGTTTTACGTAATCATAGCACTAAAACCGTGTTAATCCGTGTAATCCGTGCCTAAATATATTCTTTTCCGTACAGTATGCAGTTCAAACAGGGTTTTCAGACTGATCCATTACAAACATTAATTGCAAATAATATGTGTTTCCACAACTCAATGTCAGCCAAAGCCATCAAAGTTGCCGCCCGTTACGGACGCAAATCGGATGTAGTCGGGATTTACCAGAGTATTCTTGACGAACAGTATCATGTGAATGCGTTCACCTTCCCCAAATATCCCATCATTACTTCTTCGGATGAAGTACAGGTTTTCAACTGGGGACTAATCCCCTTTTGGGTAAGAACCGAAGAGGATGCGACAGAAATAAGAAAGATGACACTTAATGCCCGTGCAGACACCATCTTCGAGAAACCGTCTTTCCGAGAGCCGATCATGAAAAAACGGTGCATAGTGCCCAGTACCGGCTACTTTGAATGGAGGCATGAAGGAGCCAATAAGATACCTTATTATATATATCTGAAAGATGAACCCATCTTCTCTATGGCTGGTATCTACGACCGCTGGCTGGACAAGGATACGGGAGAAGAACACGAAACTTTCTCCATTATCACCACTGATACCAATTCGCTCACCGGTTACATCGATAACACCAAGCACCGGATGCCTGCCATCCTCGCCAAAGAGGATGAAGAGAAATGGCTTGATGCTTCATTGAGTAAAGCGGAAATAGCTTCTTTCCTAAAGCCTTTCGATACAGAAAAGATGGATGCGTACGTTATCAGAAATGATTTCTTAAAGAAGTCCTCCAATGACCCGACAATCATACAAAGAATGTAAAAAAGATAAATTGGTCTTGTAAAAGTGAGAGGAGTGAGAGAGGATTCGTAACTTTTATATTTTTTTTCATTCCTACTCTTTACTCTATATCTCTCAAAAAAAAATACGAATGTTGTAATTCCTCTCTCACTCCTCTCACTTTTTACCCCTTATTTCATTAAGATCGGGATAAAACAGGAAGAAAAACAATACTCTGTCTTTAAAAAACGTAGTGGGAAATTCGGAAAGTCTCATTATCTTTTCCGAATTTCCCACTATGTTTTTATCTGTTTCGCTCGCACCGCCTTTTAAGTCGGTTCGCAGGCCCTTTTTACTCTCCCAATTCACCCAGCAAATCATACGATGGCGCAAAGAAAAGCGTCCCCGTTATCGCTGTACTGAAATCGAGCAAACGGTCGGTATTGCCTGCCGGACTACCGATAAACATATTCTCCAGCATCCGGCGAGTAGTGCTGAACGTACTTGCGTACCCTATAAAATAGGTACCATACTCCCCTTTCGAGGTATTGGCAAACGGCATATTGGCACGTACGATCTTCAAATCATCACCAATATTAGTCACAGCATTATGTGCATTCGCCGGCTTCTCTTCATCCGACAGCTCCACATCGTTGAACTTATGGCGACCGATCACCTTTTCCTGTTGTTCTACCGGAAGCGCATTCCACGCCACCATATCATGAATATACTTCTGCACAAACACATAACTGCCTCCTGCAAAGTCCGCATCCTCCTCGCCAATCACCGCAAAATGATACGGGTTCTCATCGACAGCCGGATTCTCCGTTCCATCCACAAAGCCGATAATCGCCTTACCATCCATATAGCGGAATCCGTGAGTCTCATCAATAGGCACCACGGCTCCTTTGAGCTTTTCGTCAAGAATGGAAGCAAACTCAAAACACAGCCCCATCTGTTTCGCCCGGATATGGAACAACAGATCGCCGGGAGTAGAAACAGCGGTATACTTCTCCCCCTTTATTTCGGAGAAAGTACTCAGCTCTTTCGGTTTGCCCTTGTCGGGGAAAAGCCGTGTCCACGCATCAGCTCCGAATCCCATCGTGCAACTGAATTGCAAGTCGGGAAAACGATTGCGCATACTACGGATCATCGCCGGGAAATTGGCACATACATCTTTTACCTTATCAGCAGCATCGGGGGAATCAGTCAAGCCATACACTATAAATATAACATTCTCTCCCTGTTTTCCGGCTACATCCTGTGGGATATGGCCGCCGAACGAATTTTGAAATGGATTCATACTCTTCTATTATTTGATGAAAGAAAAAGAGACCGCATAGGTTACATAAGCAAGAAGCCCCCGGTTTCGACTCCGTGAGCTTCTCTCTTCGCTAATGTTACTCTCTCTCCTTATATATTATTACTTTGTCTTTATATTGTCTCTCTTCTGTTGTTTTTTCTCTTTTCAGCCGTTCCGGACATACATCGCGGCTCCGGCATCCATAAACAATTCCACATTCTCCGCATGATGGGCTATATAAGCTGCCGGCCCCGTATCTCCCGAGTGACAGATTTCTTCCACCACTTCCGCCTTGGCTTTTCCGGTAATCAGAAAAATAACCAGACGGGCAGTAAGAATCGGAAATCCGGTCATTGCAATACGTTTCTGTCCGTTGCGGGGATGGATGCTGGTCACATAAATCTGGTCGGAAGAAAGCAAAGCCTCTTGTCCGGGGAAGATAGAGGAAGTATGTCCGTCCTCTCCGGCTCCCAACAACACAATGTCAAATTCGGGCCAGCCATTCTTTTTAGGTACCTGCCGGTCGACAAGTTCGGAATAGCGGGCAGCCTCTTTTACCGGCTTCTCTTCTCCGCGAATGCGGAATACATTTTCGTAAGGAATGGGCACTATCCCCAAAAGCAGGGAACGCATCATTCCATAATTACTATCGGAATCTTCGGGAGGAACACAGCGTTCATCCACCCAATATAACTTCATACGCCCCCAAGGAGTGATATCAGCGTATTCATTGGCCCATAAATCAAACATCAGCGCGGGAGTACTGCCGCCACTCACCGCTATGTTGAACGTTTTATCCGGTTCAGCATTCATGATATCCACCAGGTGAAATATCAATGAACGGGCCGTTTCCATAGACGACGGGAAAACAGATAGTTTCATAGTTCGCAATATTGATCTGTATTTGTTAAATTCTTACACGGGTTGGTCCAGTCTGCCCCATGCTCGTGCATCATAGCTTCACTTTCGAGAGGCCCCCACGTACCTGCCGGATAACCGTACAAAGGCGCGTCCGGATTCTCTTTCCAATAACGTAAGACCGGATCAAAGAAATTCCAGGAAGCCTCTACAGCGTCACTTCGAGTAAACAAGGTCGGATCGCCCTGAATGCAGTCGTCAATCAGACGGGCATAAGCGTCGCCGCTCGGCACACCGCCCAACTGTGCGTAACTGAAATCCATCGTCACCTGACGGACTTCGAAACCTGCACCCGGAACCTTCATTCCGATCTTCAGCACAATACCTTCGTTGGGTTGCAAACGAAGGATCAACTTATTGGCCCTCGGACAGTTGCCACCGGAACAGCGGAACATCTGATGGGGCGTCTCGCGGAAGTGAACGACAATCTCCGTCACCTTCGTCGGCATCTGCTTACCGGTGCGGATGTAGAACGGTACTCCACTCCAACGCCAGTTGCTGATACCTAGCTTCATCGCAATATAAGTCTCCGTGCGCGAATCGGGAGCTACGCCCTTTTCCTCACGATAACCTTTCTTATTGCCCGAAGCCGTATATTGTCCGCGAACGATATGTTCATTCAAGTCCGTCTCCGTAAGCGGAGTCAATGACTCATAAACCTTCACTACCTCATTCCGGAAATTATCTGCGTTGAACACTGCCGGCGGTTCCATAGCTGTAAGAGCCACCAGCTGAATAAGATGATTCTGCACCATATCCCGCAAGGCTCCCGCCGTCTCGTAAAAACCTCCGCGCTGCTCAATGCCCAGATTCTCTACAGCAGTAATCTCCACATAATCTATATAATTGCGATTCCATAAAGGCTCAAATATACCATTGGCAAAACGGAAAGCAAGCACATTCTGTGCCGTCTCCTTCCCCAGAAAATGATCGATACGATAAATCTGATGCTCGGCAAACACAGAAGAATAAATCTTATTCAACTCACGCGCCGACTCAAGATCGTATCCAAACGGCTTCTCCACAATAATACGGGAATGCGGAGTATTCAACCCGGCAGCCTTCAAATGCAAAGGTACCACCCCATACAATGAAGGCGGAGTAGCCAGATAGAACAACAAATTATCGGGATCAACCTCCTTCGTAAGTTCCACCAACCGCTCCCGCAATTGAGAATACCCCTCCACCTTCGCCGGGTCCATCGGCAAATAATGCAAATGAGAAACAAAAGAAGACATCATCTCCAAATCCTGCTCTTCAGCCTTTACAAACTGCTGCAGCTCTCCCGATATATATGAACGGTAATCTTCATCAGAATAGACAGTCCGCCCAATTCCCAGAACAGTAAAGCTCCCTGTCAGCCGTTTATCCCGATACAGAGAGTACAATGCGGGCATTAGCTTGCGTTTCGTCAAGTCGCCCGAAGCACCAAAAATAATCATTGCAAATTTATCCATCGTCGTATTTTTAACTTTTTACCTTTATCTATCCATCACCTCAACCGACCAGCCTAACACACAATCACCCACTACTAACATCCGAACGGTCTCCCGGCCTCACCGAAGGAGCGTCAAGCGGAGGCTGTATCTCCGGCGTCAAGAAGGGCAGGCTGTTTGAGCGGAGCGAGTTCCTGCCCTTTAGCCGGAGATACAGCCGGAGTAGCTCCGCAGGTGCAGCCTTGATTTTTTCTTTTGGTACCTTTCTTTTGCATCAAGGCAAAAGAAAAGTACACTATACATTATAAGTCCCCGACTTCGTATCCCCTCCATGTCCCGTCCAATTCTCATGAAAGAACTGTCCGCGCAACTCATCCTTCCGTTCAAACGTATGCGCACCGAAGTAATCGCGCTGCGCCTGCACCAGATTGGCAGGAAGATCTTCAGAAGTCAGCGAATAGAAATAATTCAGAGCAGAAGAGAATGCCGGAACAGGCAATTCCTCCTTCATAGCCTCCGCTACCAGATTCTTCCATCCGGGAAGCAGAGTCTTGATCTCCTCACGGAAGTATGGAGCCAGCAACAAATGCTTCGGCTTATCCGCCGCTTCAAAAGCAGCAGCGATATCGTTCAGGAAAATACTGCGGATGATACATCCTCCACGCCACATACGGGCAATGGAAGCCAAATCCAGATTCCACCCGAAAGCATCAGAAGCACGCTGCAACACAGCAAAGCCCTGCGCGTATGAAACAAGTTTGGAAGCATAAAGTGCAGAAAAGATCTCCTCCACCAAATCCGTCTTATTATATATAGGCAATGTATGTTTACACATGAACTGATTGGAAGCAAGATGACGCAAATCTTTCTGTGCCGAGAGACTGCGTTCGAACACCGCCGTAGCAATCAGCCCCAGCGGCATATCCAGTTCCATCGCGTTGATAACAGACCACTTGCCCGTCCCTTTCTGTCCGGCAGCATCGAGAATCTTATCGATAAGATATCCGCCGGATTTATCCTTATGACGCAAAATATTAGAAGTAATCTCAATCAGATAACTGCGGAGCTTTCCTTCATTCCAGCGGGCAAACACGTCCGCCATCTCCTCATTCGTCAAATCGATCAGATTCTTCATCACCCAGTAAGCCTCAGCGATCAGCTGCATATCACCGTATTCGATACCGTTGTGAATCATCTTCACAAAATGTCCCGATCCGGCTGGTCCTACCCATTGGCAACAAGGAGTTCCGTCCGGCGCTTTCGCTGCGATGCTCTGCAAAACAGGCTTCACTTCCGGCCATGCTTTCTCCGATCCTCCGGGCATGATGGAAGCACCGTTCAGAGCACCTTCCTCTCCGCCCGACACCCCGCTTCCTACAAACAGGAAGCCTTTCGATTCTGCTAATTTTACACGGCGATTGGTATCTTCGTAATTTGAATTACCACCGTCGATCAAAATATCTCCGGGAGAAAGCAAAGGGAAAAGCTGATCCATCAGTTCGTCTACCGGACTGCCGGCACGTACCATCATCATAATTTTGCGAGGGGTGGCTATTGATTCCACAAAAGCCTTTATATCTGTAAAACCTTCAATGTTTTTACCTTTAGCCCGACCATTCATAAAGCGGTCTACTACTCCTTCTTCCACTCCGGGGACGGTACGATTGTAAACAGAGACGTGCCACCCCTTGCTTTCCATATTCAAGGCAAGGTTCTCGCCCATCACTGCCAGACCGATCAACCCGATATCTGTTTTATTCTGATTTGCCATATCTTATATATTTTAAAATATTGTTTATGTAAGAAACACTTGAAAAGCACATTTGTTCGCTAATTTTAGATTAAAATACTATTTTTGTAGTCAAACAAATAAATATCAGAATGAAGAAGATTAAGATCGGCCTGCTGCCACGCATTATTATTGCTATCATCTTGGGTATTGCCATCGGTACAATTTTTCCGGCCCCATTGGTGCGAATATTCGTTACGTTCAACGGAATTTTCAGCGAATTTCTTAACTTCTCCATCCCGCTTATCATCCTCGGACTGGTCACCATAGCCATTGCCGACATCGGGAAAGGTGCGGGAAAGATGTTGCTAGTCACCGCCCTTATCGCCTACGGCGCAACGCTCTTCTCGGGCTTCCTGTCCTACTTCACAGGCATGGCCGTCTTCCCCTCGCTCATCGAAGTGGGCGCACCGCTCGAAGAGGTCAGCGAAGCGCATGGTATCCTCCCCTACTTCTCCGTATCCATCCCTCCGCTGATGAATGTCATGACCGCATTGATTCTGGCTTTCACACTGGGATTGGGACTGGCTGCACTGAACAGCGATTCGCTGAAAAATGTAGCGCGGGATTTTCAGGAAATCATCGTGCGTATGATCAGCGCCGTCATCCTGCCCTTGCTGCCGCTTTACATCTTCGGCATTTTTCTGAACATGACTCATTCCGGACAAGTATATGCCATCCTGATGGTATTCATCAAGATTATCGGAGTCATCTTTCTGTTACATATTTTCCTGCTCGTCTTTCAGTATTCCATTGCAGCGATCTTTGTCCATAAAAATCCGTTCCGGCTATTGGGTAAGATGATGCCGGCATACTTCACTGCATTAGGCACACAATCATCTGCCGCCACCATTCCGGTGACGCTGGAACAGACGAAGAAGAATGGAGTATCCGCCGATATTGCGGGATTCGTGATTCCGCTCTGCGCCACTATCCATCTGTCGGGCAGCACACTGAAAATCGTAGCCTGCGCACTGGCACTGATGATGATGCAGGGAATGCCGTTCGACTTCCCGCTGTTTGCCGGATTCATCTTTATGCTGGGCATCACGATGGTAGCCGCACCGGGCGTTCCGGGAGGAGCCATCATGGCAGCACTCGGTATCCTGCAATCGATGCTGGGCTTCGACGAATCGGCACAGGCACTGATGATTGCGCTATACATCGCAATGGACAGCTTCGGAACCGCCTGCAACGTGACGGGCGACGGAGCCATCGCGCTCATCATAGACAAAGTGATGGGAAAAGGAGAGGGAAAATAAAACGGACTTGGTTTGCATATACAGCATAAAATAACGAAATTTGTCCCCATATTTTCAAATAAAAGAATTAATAGCATATGAAAACAGCCCTTATATCAGGCATCACCGGGCAGGATGGTTCTTATCTTGCCGAATTTCTCTTGCAAAAAGGTTACGAAGTACACGGTATTCTCCGTCGTTCTTCTTCATTCAATACGGGACGTATCGAACATTTGTACTTTGACGAATGGGTGCGCGACATGAAACAAAAACGTACCATCAACCTTCACTACGGCGACATGACGGACTCCAGTTCACTGATCCGCATCATACAGCAGGTACAACCGGATGAGATCTACAATCTGGCCGCACAGAGTCACGTAAAGGTTTCGTTCGACGTGCCCGAATATACAGCTGAAGCGGATGCCATCGGTACGCTGCGTATGCTCGAAGCCGTACGCATCTTGGGACTGGAAAAGAAAACGCGCATCTATCAGGCTTCCACCTCCGAACTTTTCGGCAAGGTGCAGGAAGTTCCGCAGAAGGAAACTACTCCGTTCTATCCCCGTTCTCCTTACGGAGTAGCCAAGCAATATGGTTTCTGGATCACGAAAAACTATCGCGAAAGCTACGGTATGTTTGCCGTTAACGGTATCTTGTTCAATCACGAAAGTGAACGCCGTGGCGAAACGTTCGTTACCCGCAAGATATCCCTCGCTGCCGCACGCATCGCGCAAGGAGAGCAGGACAAGTTATATCTGGGTAATCTGGATGCCCGTCGCGACTGGGGGTATGCGAAAGATTATGTGGAATGTATGTGGCTGATTCTCCAGCATGACGTGCCGGAAGATTTCGTAATAGCCACCGGAGAAATGCACACCGTACGCGAATTTGCCACACTGGCATTCAAGGAAGCGGGCATCGAACTGCGCTGGGAAGGCGAAGGTGTGGATGAAAAGGGTATCGACGTAGCTACCGGGAAAGTATTGGTAGAGGTTGATCCCAAGTATTTCCGTCCGGCAGAAGTGGAACAACTGTTAGGAGACCCGACCAAAGCCAGAACATTGCTGGGATGGAATCCGTGCAAAACCTCGTTCGAAGAACTGGTAAGCATCATGGTTCGCCATGACATGGAAAAAGTAAAAAGAATGATTGCTACCAAGCACTAATACAACCCGAATCAGACACGGATTACTCCGATTATGCGCATCTTACATCTAAAATGAAGATCGTTTTAATCAGCGTAATCCGTGTTCATATATATCATTACTCAATCATGGAAAAGAATGCTAAAATATATGTAGCAGGACATCACGGACTGGTGGGGTCTGCTATCTGGAAGAATTTGCAGGACAAAGGATATACCAACCTGATCGGACGCACGCATAAAGAGCTGGATTTGCTGGATGGTGTGGCTGTCCGCCGTTTTTTCGACGAAGAACAACCGGAGTATGTATTTCTGGCCGCTGCTTTTGTGGGCGGTATCATGGCCAACAGCATTTACCGTGCCGACTTTATTTATAAGAACCTGCAAATACAGCAGAACGTTATCGGTGAAAGCTTCCGCCATAACGCCAAGAAATTACTGTTTCTCGGCAGCACCTGCATCTATCCGCGCGATGCCGGACAACCGATGAAAGAAGAAGTCCTGCTGACTTCACCACTGGAATATACGAATGAGCCATACGCCATCGCCAAAATTGCCGGTCTGAAAATGTGCGAAAGTTTCAACCTGCAATACGGCACGAATTATATCGCTGTCATGCCGACCAATCTGTACGGTCCGAATGATAACTTCGACTTGGAACGCAGCCATGTTCTGCCTGCCATGATCCGCAAGATTCACCTTGCGCATTGTCTGAAGGAAGGAGATTGGGAAGCTGTCCGCAAGGATATGAACCGACGTCCCGTAGAAGGCATCAACGGCGACAGCCCGAAAGAGGACATACTGAATATCCTTCGCAAGTACGGCATCAGTGACACGGAAGTGACATTGTGGGGCACCGGCACTCCCCTGCGCGAATTTCTGTGGAGCGAAGAAATGGCCGACGCCAGTGTATTCGTAATGGAACATGTGGACTTCAAGGATACCTATAAAGAAGGTGACAAGGATATCCGCAACTGCCATATCAACATCGGAACCGGAAAGGAAATCACCATCCGCCAACTTGCCGAACGAATCGTAGAAACGGTAGGTTATCAAGGCAAGCTAACCTTCGACAGCAGCAAACCGGACGGCACCCTGCGCAAACTGACCGATCCTTCCAAACTCCACTCCCTGGGATGGCACCACCAAATTGAAATTGAGGAAGGGGTACGGAAAATGTACGAATGGTACTTGAAATAGATCTACTATCAGACCCACATCATGCATTGGTAATGTCCGTAACATGCATTGTGAATCATCATATCATGCATTGTGAACGACACTAACAAGCATTGATAACTCCCCTGCCTTCCACTGAGTACAACTGTGCCATACGCCGGAAACAATCGTGCCACACGCCGGAAACGCTTGTGCCACCGGCTTGGCACGCTTGTGCCACCGGTGCGGCACACTTGTGCCAAAGGCGTGGCACACCCCTTTTGCGCTTATCCCCGTTCCTCTTCTCCTTAACTTCCTCATCTTTGTTCCTTATTACTCCAAGATTCCCCATTTCCAAAAATTCTTCATTCTTAATTCTTCATTCTTAATTTAATTACTATATTTGCACAATTTAATACCAAATGTGCAAAAAACAATGGAACAGAGTTTTATAGCTTACATTGAGAATAGTATCAAGAACAATTGGGACCTGGACGCCCTGACAGATTACAAGGGGGCCACCCTTCAGTATAAAGACGTTGCTCGAAAAATCGAAAAACTCCATATCATCTTCGAAGAAAGCGGAATCCGCAAGGGAGACAAAATCGCCGTGTGCGGACGAAACAGCTCCCATTGGGGAGTCACCTTCCTCGCCACACTAACGTATGGAGCAGTCATCGTCCCCATCCTTCACGAGTTCAAAGCGGACAATGTGCACAACATCGTCAACCATTCCGAAGCCAAATTACTATTTGTCGGAGACATGGTCTGGGAAAACCTGAACGAATCGGCAATGCCTCTGCTGGAAGGTATCCTGATGATGAACGACTTCACCTTATTGGTATCGCGCAGCGAACGGCTGACACATGCCCGCGAACATCTGAACGAAATGTTCGGCAAGAAATATCCGAAGAACTTCCGCAAGGAACACATCGAATACCATAAAGACGAGCCCGAAGAGCTGGCAGTAATCAACTACACCTCCGGCACAACGAGCTACTCGAAAGGAGTCATGCTCCCCTACCGCAGCCTCTGGTCGAACACCAAGTTCGCTTACGAAGTACTCGAACTGAAAGCCGGAGACAAGATCGTCTCTATGCTGCCTATGGCACACATGTACGGACTGGCTTTCGAATTCCTCTACGAATTCTCCGTCGGTGGCCACATTTATTTCCTTACCCGCATGCCGAGTCCGAAGATTATCTTCCAGGCATTCGAAGAAGTGAAGCCGAATCTCATCGTGGCCGTTCCGCTCATCATTGAAAAAATCATCAAGAAGAGTGTGCTCCCGAAACTGGAGACACCGACCATGAAAATCTTACTGAAAGTACCCATCATCAACGACAAGATAAAGGCAACCATACGCGAAGAAATGATCAAAGCGTTTGGCGGTAACTTTGCGGAGATTATCGTTGGTGGAGCAGCTTTCAACCAAGAGGTAGAGCAATTCCTGAAAATGATAGACTTCCCCTACACCGTGGGCTACGGCATGACAGAATGTGGCCCGATCATCTGCTACGAAGACTGGAAAAGATTCAAACCGGGTTCGTGCGGAAAGGCTGCGCCACGCATGGATGTACGGGTACTGTCTTCCGATCCCGAGAATATCGTCGGCGAAATCGTCTGCAAAGGCCCTAACGTAATGCTCGGATACTACAAGAACGAAGAAGCGACAGAAGCCGTGATCGACAAAGACGGCTGGCTGCACACAGGCGACCTTGCTTTGATGGACGCCGAAGGCAATATCACCATCAAGGGACGCAGCAAAAACCTGCTGCTGAGTGCCAGTGGACAGAATATCTATCCGGAAGAAATCGAAGACAAGCTGAACAACTTGCCTTATGTATCGGAAAGCATCATCGTACAGCAGAACGAGAAACTCGTCGGACTGGTTTATCCGGACTTTGACGAAGCGTTTGCACACGGCCTGAAGAATGAGGATATCGAACGGGTAATGGAAGAAAACCGTGTGACACTGAATGCCATGTTACCGGCATACAGCCAAATCCTCAAAATGAAAATTTATCCCGAAGAGTTTGAAAAGACTCCGAAGAAGAGTATCAAACGCTATCTGTATCAAGAAGCGAAAGGATAAGAAAAGTGCAGGAATAAGGGAATGTACTCTGTGAACCTAAACTGAAAAAAAGAGTTATAATAAAGATGAAGATAATAAAGACAATATTCACGGCAGCTGTTCTGATGGCTGCCGTTTGTTTGCCGGCACAGAACAAGAGTGCGGGCATCAACCTCTCTTTCTGGAAAGATATCTGTACACAGCCGTATGACAGCACTCAGACGACTTATGTAAACATCGGTCTGCTATCTACACTGAACCGTCTCAACGGTGTCGGCATCAATGCTTTGGGAAGTGTCATTCATGGAGATATGAATGGAGTGCAGATCACGGGATTGGCCAATCTTGCCGGTGGTACGATGCGCGGTGTTCAGATAGCGGGTGTCAGCAATATCAGCGGAGATAATGCGGTCGGACTCTCTGCCGCCGGACTGGTGAATATCACGGGGGACGGTTCAAAGGGGGTCATTATTTCGGGACTTACCGGCATCGGTGGCGACAATAATTCGGGAGTAATGATAAGCGGTCTGATGAATGTAACGGGAAATATGGCTTCGGGATTCCAGTTCTCCGGAGTGTCGAATATCACAGGGCAGAGCTTCAACGGTATGATGACTTCCGGGCTCCTGAATGTGGTAGGCGAAAACATGAACGGCTTGCAGATTGCCGGTATCGCCAATATCACCGCTAAAAGTCTGAATGGTGTGCAGGTCGGTTTATGCAATTATGCAACGAAGGCTCATGGCCTTCAGATCGGTCTGGTCAATTATTACAGGGAAGACATGAAGGGATTCCAGCTCGGTCTTGTGAATGCAAACCCTGATACAAGGGTACAGATGATGGTATATGGCGGAAATAATACAGCTGCCAATATAGGAGTACGGTTCAAGAACCAACTGTTTTATACGATTCTGGGAGTAGGATCGTTTGATCAGAATCTGAATGATAAGTTTTCCATCAGTACGTCTTATCGTGCCGGACTGGCGGTACCCGTTTACAAAGGGTTGTCTATCAGTGGTGACCTCGGATATCAGCATATAGAGACGTGTTCCAATAAAGATGAAGTGATTCCCAGACGGCTTTATGCATTACAGGCACGAGCTAATCTGGAATATCAGTTCAGCAAGAAGTTCAGTATCTTTGCGACTGGCGGTTATGGACTGACACGGTATTACAATAAATCCGGTAATTTTGATAAAGGAGCAATCATAGAAGCAGGTATTGTCCTCTTCTAAGGCTGATTAATAAGTAATAAGTATTAACCGTAGCTGTTATTTAGAGACATATTTATCTGTCATTCAGACGACTGTAAGGAGGAAGAGTCTCTTCTTTATGACTACAGAAGAGGAAATCCTTCGACAAGTTCAAAACGACAGATACTTATGCTCGTCATTATCGAATTGTTTCACTTTGCTAAAGTGATGAGGATTCTGAATGACAGACAGATACGTCTCTAAATGGCAGCTACGGTTAATACCTAATACTTATTACTTAATACTTATTTACACTTTCTCTTTAATCAAGCCGATGCGATAGGCAACAAGCAACTTCTTCAAATCCTGAATCTGCGTCACAAGTTCCTTTCCCTTGTCCGTATCCTTCACCATCATCCGTTGCGAATTGAATTCCAGCACAAAGTTAGTAGATTTGATATCCAATCCTTCCTCAATAGCTTTCTGCCTTGACTGGAACGGCTCGTGCTGCACCAACTGCATACCGTGGGAATGATAAACAAGAGTATATCCCGCAATCCCTGTTTCGGGCTGATAGGCTTTAGAGAAACCTCCGTCAATAACGAACAGTTTGCCATTTGCTTTCATCGGCTGTTCCCCCTGAATAGTCTTTACAGGCACATGACCGTTGATGATATGCGAATGAGGTCCCAATGCTCCAAATTCATCCAATATCTTATCACAGATATCTTCACGATTGCGAAGAGAGTAATAATATCCTTTTTTCTCCTTCTGCATCTCTTTGTCTTCCAGAAAATAGCGTTCAAAAGTCGCCATCTTGTCCTTATCAAACAACGGAGCTTCCGGACCGCACCACATATACCAGATGTAGTCCATAGCAAATTCTTTATCATCCTCTCCTTCTTCATCAAAGTATGCGGTACGAATCAGTTGATCGGCTTTATCGAGCAACTTACGTCCCCAATATTCCTTGCCCCGTATCTTGACATGCTTGAAACTGCCATCTTCATTCAAAGGCACGGAAGCGTGATAGAGAAGATTGGAATTGGAAACCAGATACATTCCACCATACGTAAACAGACAGCGCATGTGCTTCTTCAGCTTCTCACTATTCATAAACGAATAGTGAATCTTGTCCACAAGTTCCCGTTCTTCTTCAGTCAGACGATAAGGATCGGCAGGATCTACAGTCGGGAAATTTGTGTCACGCAACGCATATTCTTTGCCTTCGTACACAAAAACTCCGCGTTCAAAGTCTATCTTTTCCAACAACTTCCGGTTGCTCATTCCAAACTCCGGACGGCGGTCTATAATTTCGGCTTCCAGCTTGAACTGGATGATAGTGATCGCCTTATGCATCTGTGTTATCAGGCGCAAAGTCTTCTCATTGTAATTGCCGTCGGCGAAATTCATCTTCGGCATAAAAATAGTACACGGATCATCTGCATAAGTATCCATGGCGAAAGTTGCCAAAGGCAGCAGATTGATTCCATAACCGTCTTCAAGAGTACCCAGATTGCCATAACGCATGGACATACGTATCACATTGGCTATGCAACTATCATTGCCGGAAGCGGCTCCCATCCACAGAATATCATGGTTGCCCCATTGAATGTCGAAGTTATGATAATTGCACAAAGTATCCATGATGATGTGTGCTCCGGGACCACGGTCGTATATATCGCCTACGATATGAAGAGAATCAATCGTCAGCCGCTGAATCAGATTACACATGGCTATGATAAAGTCATCCGCCCGCCTGGTAGAGATAATGGTGCTGATAATGACATTGATATAAGCATGCTTGTTGGGCTCGACAGTCGACTCATGCAGCAACTCCTGAATGATATAGGAAAACTCTGAGGGCAGGGATTTGCGGACTTTGGAGCGGGTATATTTGGAAGATACGTTCTGACAAACCTTTACCAACTGATTCAGAGTAATCAGATACCAGTCATCCAAGTCCTTCTCACGGGCCTTTACCAACTGAATTTTCTCTTCCGGATAATAGATCAGCGTACAGAGTTCTTTCTTCTCCGCCTCACGCAGGGTATTGCCGAAAATCTCGTTCACTTTGCGTTTTACCGCACCCGAAGCATTCTTCAACACATGCTGAAAGGCTTCGTATTCACCGTGTATGTCTGTCAAGAAATGCTCCGTTCCTTTAGGCAGATTCAGGATAGCCTCCAGATTAATAATTTCCGTACTTGCATCGGCAATAGTAGGAAAACTCCGGGAAAGCAACTGCAAGTAGCGGAGATCGCCAACTATGCTTTCGGGAGTTATATTACTTTGAGCAGTCATTATATGTACAATTTAACTATTTACAATATGCTTTTATCGACTTATCGTTTTTCGCTATAAATATAACGATTTATCATCTACTTATTACAATTTCCAGCCCTTAATGTTCACCGTCAACCTAATAAAAACATCAGCAGCACCTGCGCTATGATCACCCGCAGAAACATACACAACGGATACACCGTAGCATAAGCGACGGAGGGATTATCACCCGGTATCGTATCGTTCGCATAATTCAGGGCCATCGGATTTGCCATACTGCCACACAACATTCCGGATACACTTCCAAAATCTATCTTCATTATCTTAAAGGCGATGAAGCCGACCAGAACTGTCGGAATAATTGTCAGGCCAGCTCCCAGAGCAATCCAGAGCAGTCCTTCCGGACGGAAGACAGTATCGAAGAAATGGGCACCGGCATCCAACCCCAGGCAGGCCAGATACATGGAAAGCCCCAAGGCACGCAACATCAGATTCGCGCTGCGGGTAGTATAAGTAATCATGTGTATTCGTGGGCCGAAAGTTCCCAAAAGAATACCTACGATGATCGGTCCACCTGCCAGGCCTAGCTTCACAGGGGTACTGATTCCCGGAATAGAGAACGGAATCGCTCCCAACGCCAATCCCAGTACGATACCTATGAATATGACAACGAGATTAGGTTCTTTCAGACTTTTCACCGCATTTCCCAATACTTTTTCTACATTCTGAATAGCTGCCGCCTCACCTACTACTGTCAGGCGGTCACCCAGCTGGAGAACCAGTTCCGGAGTAGCAAGCAGTTGTACTCCCGAACGGTAAACACGGCTGATATTGATTCCATAATGGTTTCTCAGCCTCAATGAGCCAAGCTTCTTTCCATTCAGTTCGGGGCGGGTTACGACAATACGCTGGGAGATCAATTCGCTGTCGATCGCGTTCCAGTCTATATCTTCCTTATTCCAGTCCGTGTTTTCCTGTTCGCCGAAAAGTACCGTCAGAGCCATCACGTTCTTCTCTGCTGTAATCACCAGCAGACGGTCGCCTTCCTTCAACACCTTATCGGAAGTAGGAATACTGACATGACCGTCACGCCACAAACGGGAAATGACAAACTTCGGATAGCTCATGTGGGCTATATCCTTGATGCTTTTATCAAAAATGGCAGGGTTATGTACCTGAAAGGCTGCGATAAAAGTTTTATTGGCATCGTCCTTTTCTTTGATTTCCAAGTCTTCCTTATGAACCAGGAATTTACGGATCAGCAATACAGCAAGAATCACACCGACAACTCCCATCGGATAAGCAACCGCACATCCTAAAGCCGGAGTACTGCTTTCTATGCCCATTTGCTTCAATGTCTGCTGTGCAGCTCCCAGCGCAGGAGTATTGGTCGTGGCTCCGCAAAGGATACCCACCATATCAGGAAGCGACACGCCTGTCGCATAACTGGCAACAACAGTCAGCAAAGTACCCAGCAAGACTACTGCCAACGCCAACATATTCAGCGTCACTCCTCCCTTTCGGAAAGAACTGAAGAAACCGGGCCCTACCTGTAGTCCGAGAGAATACACAAAAATAACCAGACCGAAACTTTCCGCATAATTCAGCATCTGTGGATCAACCGAAAGCCCGAAGTGTCCGGCAAGGATACCTGCAAAAAAAACAAAAGTGACCCCCAGGGATACTCCCCAGAAATGCACTCTTCCCAGCCCCAGTCCAATCGCAGAAATCAGCGAAAGTACCACAACAGCCTGTAAGGCAGAATGTTCGAGAAACAGATTATATAACCACTCCATGAATTAAGCATACTAATAGGGCGCAAAGATAAAAACTATTTAGTCCTATTCAAAACTTTTAAGCTTTCATTTCGCGCCCTATCCCTTCTCTAAATTATTAATATCCTGAAATCTTATATGTTATCCCTTAAATTATTTATCTGTTATCCATAATCTTCTTACCTGCCACCTCTACCTATCGCCTTTTACCTTTTCAACCTATTCCTTGAGTAATCTTTCTACCTGTTGTTATCCGGGATCTTTCTACCTGCTATCTTTTGTGTAATCATTTTCTTTCCATCTGCCGGCCTTTCCACCTACCGGCTGCATCTCTCACCGACCTGTATATTCCACGAAGTTATTCCGACCGTCCAGATAACCGCTCAACCTATTTCCGCCGATATATACATCATCCAGATAGGATACATCATTGCGACCGTAATCCATACGAATGGAAGTCTGTGCATAATTCTCCCAGTTCCAGCGGAAACTATATTCAAAGGTCTCCACATGTCCATTAGGATATTCAACCCGTATAAAATCAACACCTGTCCGGTCCAAATAAAAGTCGAGTTCCTGACGGCAACGGTTACCGTCCATATCCCGATAAAAGCTTACCCATGTACGGCTACATAAATCAGCAGAACGATTGTAGTAACCACCACCGATATTATCATCATCATAAAAACTATCGATTTCTACTTCACAAGAAGTCAGACTCAACGTTAATACAGCCATTAAAGCCAGTCCTAAGTATCTAAATGCGTTCGTTTTCATATTCCTTTATTTTTAATGGTTCCTTTATTAATCCTATCATTTATCTTTCGATATCACAAAAGTATAGAATGAATTTTCCTTATGAAATTGAAAATTCCTACTTATTTAGGGGAATTCACCTAATGGAAGAGGTAAATCCCCCAACACACAGAATCTCTATGAATTCCATAGCCCCCCAAAGCAACCACCGCCCCCCCCAAAAAACAATTGAAATAAATAACCTGATTTATCAAAATACAGATTAAAAAGACACTCTACCGCCCTCTGAAACCTTAATAAAGATTGAATCAAAGATTTAATTATTTAATCAATGTTATAAATCGCCCCGTTTTACCTGATTTATTTGCAGATATCGTAAAACTCCGTATATTTGCAATGTGTTTTTCATAGTATTAGATTTAAGGTTAACAAAAAGATTGGCTGTCTGGGATAGATAGCCTTTTTTTATGCTCTTTTTTTTATAAATCCTCCAAGATACGAAATCATCCACAAAATATCTGATTGGCCAATGCCTTTTGTCATTCACTTATTTCCTGTTATCATCCCCCATAAATCATACTTCATTCCCCAAAATAACGAATGTTAATGTAAATGTTCTGATGGTACAACGCCCCCTATCTAATAATTAAAAAGGTAACCACTCTCTCCTATAAATAGCGAGAAAAAATATTTTCAAAAAAAATAATCCGTTTAACATTTGAAACATAGCAAGTTATCTCTTTAATCATAAAACAGGTAAAAAAAATCTTGCTAAAAGATTTGCGTAGTCCAAAAGTTCCCCCTATATTTGCACCGCATTTGAGAGAGAATGCGGGTTCAAGGAAGTTTGGGTGAGTGGCTGAAACCACCAGTTTGCTAAACTGACGTACGGGTAACCGTACCGGGGGTTCGAATCCCCCAGCTTCCGCAAAATTCTCTAAATAAAAAGAGCTAAGTTTTATAGACTTGGCTCTTTTTAAATTCATCAACAAACGGTGGGTTCGTCTAACGGTTAGGACACATGCCTCTCACGCATGTAATACGAGTTCGATTCTCGTACCCACTACTCAATTTTAGTTAGCCTCTTACATCGAAGTAAGAGGCTTTTTTATTGTGTTCATATCTCAAAAAATGGAATATAACGTAGAAGAATTGAAAAAGGTATTGATTGAGCAATGTAAAGAAGAAGGTATATATTACGCATTGATAGCAATCGACAAAAAGACGAAAGAGATCGTTCTGCCCCAAAGCCTTGATAATGCTTTAAGTAATCCAGATTACTGCGTTTTCAAATGCAAGAAAGCAGAGGATGGATATGAAGTAGAAGAGGTAAAATAAGCGTAATTTAAAAAAGAAAGTGATGCTTATTAGTGTAGTATTAGGACATTATAAAATTTAATAATTATTTGAACATTCAAAGTTTTTTCTGTAAAAGAATGTTATATCCAGTCAAAACTGCCATCTTTCACGTAGAAACCTGTCTATAATTGAAGAAACGCCTATCTAGTTACAGTTCTTCACTCTGCTCATACAGTTCGAAGTAAGATTCCTTATCAATCCGCAGTTTGACCCTGTTTTCCCGCTTCTGACCGGCTAAATTGATAAATAAATTGAAGTATAACTGACTAAAAGAGAGGTCGGAACGATCATAAACGATATCAAAAGTACAGGTTCTGCGGAAGGAGTCGAAAGTTCCCAGTTTCATCCCTCCCTTGCACATAAAGACTTCAGGAAAGCTTGTCGGAGGATAAGGTTGGAACAGGCTAGCCAGTTGGGCATATACATAATCTATCATCCATTCATCACCGGATACAGCCAGCTCTCCTTTCAGACGAAGTTTGATTGCATATTTAGCGGTGATATCCTGCGAAGTGTATATAGGAACCTGGCTTTCCGCAGGGTAATTGCCATCCTTATATCCAAGGCTCATGGTCAGTTTTGATTTACCAGCTCCGTTAAAACTGGCAACATTCTGATCCTTCTGTTGGTTTTTCAGATCAATCATAAACGTCAGTTTACCCAAAGTCGGGTCATTCGGGTATTGAGCTATCGTATCCAATACATAATCTTCTTCATTATAGCTTCGCACCACCAAGACATCCCCCTCTCCGACTTCCAGTGCCGGACCTCCTCTTTCAATATCCACATCGCCTACGGGGTAATATATAGCATCATTATCTCTGACACAACCTGACATACAAAGCAGTAGAACTGCCAATCCTATTATCTTATTCATCATCATACACATCCTTATTTTGGAGACAAAGATACATCTTTTTTGAATCAACCTGATTTATATCAACCGTTTTTAGTACTTTTGCACATAACAAGACTATTAATGACATGGATACACTACTAAGAGAAACAGTAAATGCCGTCGTAAATTCCCGCTTCCCTGAGATGAGTATAGAGGGACGCCGGCAGATAGAAAGCATCCTGATACGTGAAGAATTTCCCAAAGGAGTGATTGCACTCAATGAAGGAGAAGTAGCCCATGAATTAGTTTTTGTCGGGAAAGGGATGCTCCGGCAATATTACTATAAAAACGGGAAAGATGTCACCGAACACTTTTCATACGAGGGATGTATCGTGATGTGTATCGAAAGCTTACTAAAACAGGTTCCTACACGGTTGATTATAGAGACGCTGGAACCTGCTATCATTTACCTGTGTCCTTATGACAAGATGCTACAGTTGGCAAAACAAAACTGGGAAATCAACATGTTCTACCGGAAAATACTGGAATATTCCCTGATTGTATCGCAAACCAAGGCTGACTCCTGGCGTTTCGAATCCGCCCGCGAACGTTATAACCTGTTGCTCGAGACCCATCCGGAAATCATCAAGCGGGCTCCCCTGGCAGATATCGCTTCCTACTTGCTGATGACACCGGAAACATTGAGCCGCGTACGCTCAGGTGTCCTGTAGAATGCCGGTCCCAGCGATGAAAATCTCCCGTTATCGCTGCCGTAGTCATTCACCATTTCTCAGCTATCTGCTTTTCCGGTATTCTTTGGGAGACATGCCGGTGTAATGCTTGAAGTACTTACCGAAGAATGACTGGTTGGCAAAGTTTAGCCGGTCAGCTATCTCTTGTATGTTCATGCTCGAAGAATTCAGGAGTGCCTTTGCTTCCAGAATCACTAATTCATCAATCCACTCCCCTACTGTCTTTCCGCTGATTTCCTTCACAACACCGGACAGATGTTTCGGCGTCAGGCATAATTGATCGGCATAAAACTTCACGCTACGCTCCGACTGATAAGACTGAATCAAAGATTCATAGAAGCGTTCAAATATGTATTCCTTACGGCTTTTACTTTTGACAACGGCAGAAGAATCCGGTGCATAACTGTTGAATATGTTGCAAAGTTCAAAGAAGAACCCCTGCATCAATCCCATTACTACCTCCCTGCGATACATATCTTCCTTATTCCTCAATCTCTTCCTGATGAAAGCATGATACTCTTTAATCATTTCCTGTTCGTGCAGGTTGAGATCAAAGCAAGGATAATCTTTCAGAAAGAAAAAGAATGAGAGCACATTTCCGACTTTGGGCAATGATTCCAGCAGATTCTTTGATACAGCAAAGAAAATCCCCCTAAAGTTAGCACTAAACTGACGATGCTCGATAATCTGGTTGGGCAACGCAATAACCATTCTTCCCGGAATCAGCTCAAACTCACGCAGACTGATATTGAAACGTGTGGAGCCTTCCAGACAAAGTCCGATACTTACCACTTCCAGTTTACTGGGACCATTATAAAGGGAAGTAACGCTTTCTGTATCGAAAAGCGCTATATCATTATCGACAACATCAATACTATTAGGATCTATATGCTTAGAATGAACTACCGAAGAAATACCTATCTTAGGAACACCTTGAATATCCATACTTTCTCTTTTTATTTGCGACAAAGATACCAGTAATAATCAGACATTCAACCTAAGGTCAGATATTATCAGTCAAATAGAACATTTTTTCCTACTTATTGACTATCTCCGAACAAAAACTCATAATCGCGTTTGGCAGCCGGAACAGTCCACTTCTCCGGAATGAATTTCCACTGGTTCAGCGCCTTCGGGTCCATCGCACCTTTCTTTTCTATATAATTCATCAGATAAAAACGAAGGTCCTTATCCGTAGAGAAGATAATACGTTCTTTCAGTTTCTCCTGTGGAATACCTGCACCTCTAGTCAGTAATTCACCGCCGCCATTGCCCCGATAAGAGTTCAAAGCCACTTTATAAATCTTATCCATAAGGAAAGGGCTGCCGTCCGCCATGCTGATAATGGTTATCTTCTCTCCTTGCGGCTTGGAGACGTCCACAGTATAGATAATACCCGATGCCGAATCAAAATTGAAACTGAAATTCTGGAAAGAAGCTCTGTCTTCCGCACCTTCGCGGCGTTTCTCTTTGAACCAAAGCAAATGATCGTCCGGAGACTTCATCCGGTTGGTCCACATGAAATAAGACATTTCCAGATAATCCTTGATTTCTTTCCCGGATAAGGTCATCATATACAGCATATTCTCATACTTATACAGATTGAACATATCGCTGACATACACATCCCCTTTATTAATCTTCGCATCGAATGAAAGCGGTGCAGCAAAAGAAATCTCCGCACCAGTGATATCAAGCTGCAAGGTATGAATCAGGTCGATAAAAGCAGACGGCCCGAAGAAAGACGGACGGGTCGAGATGCTCTCGGTGAATGTACCGATCTTTTTAGAAACAAAGTTGCGGACAGTGTCGTATTGGGGAGCAAAATGCTTCATAAAATCCTCACTGATTCCGTAATCTTTTGTCGCGGACAATACTCCCCGGATATCTTTGCTGCGCACCTTTCCGTCTTTCAACTTTAAGGTTACATCGATATTGGACAAAACGATTCCGTTACTTGCCGGATCGATAACCAGTACTGAATCTCCTGCCACATTCATTACCTTCTTACATTCACGTGCATGATCGTGCCCCATCAGTACAATGTCAAAACCGGGAACATTCTTTGCAACGTTCAGAGAAGCGTTTTCATTGTACTTACCGGACATTTTGAAAGCTTCCTGCCCCGCATGAAACAAACCAATCATCAAGTCCGGATTCTCTTTTTCACGGATGATCTTCATCCATTTGCGTGCTGTCTCTTCCATATCGTCAAAGCGCAGCCCCTTCCACAGATTCTCCGAGAGCCATGCAGGGATAGCAGGAGTGATCATTCCCAAAATGACGATTTTCACTCCGTCACGCTCCATCACCTTATAAGGAGGGAGATGAGGTTCTCCGGTCGATGTATCGATGATGTTAGCTCCTAACACCGGAAAGTCACAGGTATTTATCCAGCGGTCGAATACGGCACGCCCGGTTTCCACGTCATGATTTCCCATATTTCCGGCATCATACTTCATATAGTTCATCATTTCCGCGCAGAGATGAGGAGAAACCGTATCTATATAATTATAGTAATAGGCGGTAGGTTGCCCTTGCAGTATATCGCCGTTGTCGAGCAAGATAAGATTTTCCTTATACTGTTCGCGCTCTTTCTGCACAAAAGCATATATTCGCGCCAGACTGCCCTGCCAATCCTTACGGGTAATAAAATTATAAGGATAATAATTACCATGTACATCACTTGTCTGTACAATTTTCAGCTTCACAATTTTCTCCTGTGCCGCAACAGAGAGCACGAGGCAAAGAAGCCATACGTAGATACATGCAAATCGTTTCATTCTTTTTCTATTTTAAGCGGATGTGAGAACATGAACCGTGCTCCTCCCGTATATTCGGAGTCGATCCATATATCACCTTTCCATTTGTGGACAATCAATTTACAGATAGACAATCCCAGACCTGTTCCCTGGGCATATTCGTTCAGTTTCTCGAAACGTTCGAATACCAGTTTCTGTTTCTCCTTCGGGATGCCACACCCCGTATCCGTCACCGAAAACACGGCCATACCTGTCGCCTTATTCACCGAGAATTCCAGTGTGATCTTTCCTTTTTTGGTGAACTTATCCGCATTAGACATCAGGTTGATAATCACCTGCTGCATACGCTGTATATCCGTCACCATATCGAATGACTCGTAATCGCTGGCAAACAGAAACTGATTGCCGGACTGCCGCGAAACACTGACCGATGCTACCACCTGCCTGCATACTTGCACCACATCACACTCTTCCCAAGTCAAAGTCACCCTATTCGCCTCCAGACGTGAGAGATCCAGAATATCATTAATCAGGCGAAGCAACAAATCCGAGTTCGTCTTGATGATCTGATAATAAGTCTGTTGCTCCTCCTCCGTGCTGCCGCCTACAGCGAGCACATCCGAGAAACCCACAATCGAGTTTAAAGGAGTACGTATCTCATGACTCATATTAGCGAGGAAAGCACTTTTGAGACGGTTCGATTCTTCCGCCCTGTCTTTTGCCACCCGCAGGTCTTTTTCGGATTTCAGCAGTTCATCCCTCAGACGCTTGGTACGGAAATAATAGAAGAGCGAGATACACAGGCCCAGCACCAGAATGACAAATAGCGCACATGCCGACCAAATCTGATAAGTATATTGCTGATAAAATGAAACCGACTGATTGATAATCTGCACATCAAAAGGAAGAACCTGCGGATTCAAGCTCCACTCCTTCACTTTCCGGCTGTCGAGTACGGCTTTGCAACCGATAACGGAAAGATGTTGCCGGTCATCCTCCGGATATTGATCTATCTGCACAGATGACAATGCCATGTCTTTTCCCAGTTTCCTGTAGTCGGGCAACACTCCGCCAATGGCCCAGTATCCCAGACTCACAGAGGACGGAGTAAAAGCGGGAATGGTCGGAGTAGCCTCCATCATGGCATAAGTCGCATTCCGCATGAAATAACCCTCGTTCATGTCTACCCGCCAAGTACCTACCATAATCACCGTATTCTCCGGCAAATGGCGCAACTCTTCTACAATCGTATAAATTGTATGCCGACGGCCATCCATCAAGATCAGGTCAAGTTCGGGAAACTTCTTCATTTCCTTCCGCACCAGTGCCTGCATCGTGACACCACCGTAAGTATTGTCCGAAATAAAGGCGATATGTTCCGTATTCGGATAAAACGCCTTGATCATACGGACATTATCTTCTATATTATATTGGTTGATAAATCCCGACTTCAATTCCGGTATATCCATTTGATCGGCAAACAGATCGGCCGATTCCGGCATCCATGTGTCCAGTCCGGCAACCGTATCCTTAGGCAGTATGACGATGTTGCTGCTGGCAAGGCTACACATCACCGGTACCTTCACCTGTATGGAATCCCGTTGAGACAGATACGCTGCCCAGGCCTCCTGTCCCAGCAGAATGATTTGTGCCGGATGCTTTTCTCCCTGGTATTTAGAAAGAATCTGCGTCATCATGCCGCTCCAGAGCGGGGCTTCGGAGAAACTTTTGCAGTTCATGTTTTCAATGACAATATCACGTTTTCCTCCCAGTTTACTATATTCTTCCATGTAGTCGGAAATCGTTACTGAAGTTTGATGCGCGGCGGGATTATAGGAACAGATAATTAAGATCGGCTTTTTATCATTAGAGACAGCAAATAACTCTGTGACCTGAAAAAGCCATAGCAAACAGATAAACAGGTATCCTATATATCTCATCATACTTGTAAGTTTTGAAGTGTTACTATCTCGTTTTAGCCTGCAAATATACTAAAACTTGTCGGCTATAACAGATTTATGTGTATTTTTGTCGCTCATTCATTCGCAAAAAAATTGTATATGGAACTATTTCACCAAATGATTTCCGGATTACTGGGAATACCGGAAAGACAAATCAGCAGTACTCTCCATTTATTGGGGGAAGGTGCTACCATCCCTTTCATCAGCCGTTACCGTAAAGAAGCCACAGGCGGACTGGACGAAGTACAGATAGAGAACATCAAGGAGCAACATGACAAGTTGTGCGACATAGCCAAACGGAAGGAAACGATTCTTAGTACCATCAACGAGCAAGGCAAACTCACTCCCGAACTCGAAAAGCGTATCAACGACACCTGGAATCCTACGGAGCTGGAGGACATCTACCTGCCCTACAAGCCCAAACGGAAGACCCGTGCCGAAGCAGCCCGACAGAAAGGGCTGGAACCGCTTGCCATGATCCTGATGCTGCAAAGAGAGAACAATCTCAGCGCCAAAGCCTCCGCCTTCGTCAAAGGTGAAGTTAAGGACACAGAAGATGCACTGAAAGGCGCCCGTGACATCATCGCTGAGCAAGTGAATGAGGACGAACGCGCCCGTAATGCCATACGTAACCAATTCGCCCGTCAGGCAACGATCACTGCCAAAGTAGTGAAAGGCAAGGAAGAAGAAGCTGCCAAATACCGTGATTATTTCGATTTCTCCGAATCACTGAAACGCTGCACCTCCCATCGTCTCCTCGCCATTCGCCGCGCAGAATCCGAAGGATTGCTGAAAGTATCCATCAGTCCGGATGACGAAGCCTGTCTGGAACGCCTCGACCGCCAGTTCGTACACGGCAACAATGAATGCAGCCGTCAGGTAAGCGAAGCCACTGCCGATGCCTACAAGCGTCTGCTCAAACCTTCCATTGAAACAGAGTTTGCTGCACAATCCAAAGAAAAGGCTGATGACGAAGCTATCCGCGTGTTTACGGAGAATCTCCGCCAATTGCTCCTCTCTCCTCCGCTCGGACAGAAACGGGTACTCGCTATCGATCCCGGCTTCCGCACAGGCTGTAAAGTAGTCTGTCTGGATGCGCAGGGCAATTTGTTGCACAATGAAAACATCTATCCCCACCCTCCGGTCAATAAAACCGGCGAAGCGGCTTCCAAGCTCCGCAAAATGATAGAAGCCTATGAGATTGAAGCCATCTCTATCGGCAACGGAACAGCCAGCCGCGAGACGGAAGACTTCATCAATCACCAGACTTTCGACCGGCAAATTCCGGTCTTCGTGGTCAGCGAACAGGGAGCTTCCATTTATTCGGCATCCAAGATCGCCCGTGATGAATTTCCCGATTATGACGTAACGGTGCGTGGAGCAGTCTCTATCGGTCGCCGGCTGATGGACCCGTTGGCAGAACTGGTAAAGATCGACCCTAAATCCATCGGCGTCGGACAATACCAGCATGACGTAGACCAGACGAAATTGAAAAAGGCCCTCGACCAGACTGTAGAAAACTGTGTGAATCTGGTAGGTGTGAATCTGAATACCGCAAGCAGCCATCTGCTGACATACATTTCCGGACTGGGTCCGCAGCTGGCGCAAAATATTGTCAACTACCGCGCCGAGAACGGAGCTTTCAATTCGCGTAAGGAATTGATGAAAGTCCCCCGCATGGGTGCCAAAGCCTTCGAACAGTGTGCCGGATTCCTCCGTATCCCCGGAGCAAAGAATCCGCTGGACAACACAGCAGTGCATCCGGAAAGCTACCACATCGTAGAGCAAATGTCGAAAGACCTGAAATGTACCGTCAACGAACTGATTGCGAATAAGGAACTACGCCAGAAAATCAAGATATCGGACTATATCACGCCGACTGTGGGCCTGCCGACTTTACAGGACATCATGCAGGAGCTCGACAAACCGGGACGCGACCCGCGTAAAGCGATCAAGGTATTTGAATTCGACAAGAACGTGCGCACCATCGCAGACTTGCGCGAAGGCATGATCCTGCCGGGTATCGTAGGCAACATTACGAATTTCGGAGCTTTCGTCGATATAGGTATCAAGGAAAACGGACTTGTACATCTTTCCCAGTTAGCCGAGCGATATATATCCGATCCTACGGAAATCGTATCCATCCACCAGCACGTCATGGTCAGAGTGATGAATGTAGATACCGACCGGAAGCGGATTCAGCTTAGCATGATCGGGGTACAGCAAGACTGATTGCCTCCCGCTTTTCGCCCCACCACACAATTAAAATCGTAAAGATTATCATAAGTACTGTACAAATGAGCGAGCCTTCAAAACCGAAGGCTCCGCCATTCAGTACGTTTTCTTCGGGCAGATGCAGCGTCAGCAGCGATGTTCCCAAATCGTTTCCACTTACTTGATATCCCAATATCGGGCCTTGAATCCAGTTCCAGAAAAGATGGAGGGAAATGGGGAAACAAAGATTCCGTGTATATAAATAGGAAGCACCGATCAACATACCCGCAATCACCAGGTTCAGCATCGGCAGAAAAGCCACATTCGGGTTGAAGATATGCAGCAATGCAAACAGCAGTGCAGAAACGAAAAGAGCCAGGAATTTATTCATCCGGGTATGCAGCAGACGCCCGAGTATGTAGCCGCGCATCATGATCTCTTCAGTCAAGGCCACCAGCAGGCAGAACACAAAAGTGCCGAGCAGATTTAAAGGATCGAACTGAAAGCCTGTTACTTCTACTTCACCTATAGCCAGCGAAAGCCCGAAGCCGATCAGGTAGAGCAACATCGCCACCAGCAGTCCATACCACAGCCCCCGGACATGCCCTTTCAGTGTCAGCCCCAAGTCAGAAAAGGGGCGGCGTTCAAAATAAAGCAGAATCACAGCCGGAGTCAACACGGACAGCAGCATACTGGCTTCCGTCACAGTGTACACCAACAATCCGGGGTGCCGCGCCTCATCGCCAAGAATCAGAGACAATAATCCGAATCCTATTGTACCATACAGTCCCATACATACGAAAAGCCCCAGTGCAAACAACAGGATACACGCCCATACGGGAAGTCTTTTCGGTTCTTTCTTTTCTCTGATTTCTTCTGTCTCCATTTTTACTTTTTGTTAATCACGCTACAAAATTAGATATAAAACATAAAAAAACATCGTGTCTTACCTATTTTTCCTATATTTGTCAGAACAAATCTGCATAATTATGAAAATAAGACAACTACTGATAAGTTTTTTATTGGTTGCCAGTACTTTGGGAGCAACCGCACAAGTAAGCAAAACGTATTATGTCAGCAAGCCCGGCACATTGATCTCGATGATGACCGAAGAGGAAGCCAACAGCATCACCCACCTTACACTGACAGGAAAACTGAATGCGGAAGACTTCAGACATCTCCGCGATGAATTCCCCAGCCTGAAAGTGCTTGATATTTCCAATGCCGAAATCAAGATGTACAGCGGTAAGGCCGGAACGTATCCTAACGGAAAGTTCTACATCTATATGGCCAATTTTGTCCCCGCCTACGCCTTCTCGAATGTGGTAAACGGAATGACCAAAGGTAAGCAGACACTGGAAAAAGTGATCCTTTCCGAAAAGATAAAGAATATCGAAGATGCCGCCTTCAAAGGATGTGACAACCTGAAAATCTGTCAGATACGCAAGAAGACAGCTCCTAACCTGTTGCCGGAAGCTCTGGCCGACAGTGTGACGGCTATTTTCGTTCCATTGGGCAGCAGCGACGCCTACCGTTTTAAAAACAGATGGGAGAACTTTGCATTTATCGAAGGCGAACCACTGGAAGCCACGATCCAAGTGGGTGCTATGGGCAAGCTGGAAGATGAGATTATGAAAGCCGGACTGCAACCCAGAGATATTAACTTCCTGACTATTGAAGGAAAACTGGATAATGCCGACTTCAAACTGCTTCGCGACTATATGCCGAACCTTGTGTCTCTCGACATTTCAAAGACCAATGCCACCTCTATCCCCGACTTTACTTTCTCTCAGAAGAAGTATCTCCTGAAGATCAAGCTGCCACATAACCTCAAGACTATCGGCCAACGGGTATTCAGCAACTGCGGACGACTTGCCGGAACACTTGAGCTGCCTGCCAGCGTGACGGCTATCGAGTTCGGAGCGTTCATGGGATGCGATAATCTACGCTTTGTGCTCGCTACAGGTGATAAGATTACAACACTAGGCGATGAACTCTTCGGAAACGGGGTGCCAAGCAAGTTGATTTATAAGAAATAAAAAGCAACTCTTCTCGGAATTGGCTTTAAATGCCAATCCCGAGAATATTATATCCGCCAGACTAATATGTTTATGGTTTAAATGTTACTATAACCTTTTCATTGTATGGCGATGAGGACATATCTTCCCAAGCTTCCCTTTGACTCTCGGATAAAATCAAATATAGGGCTTGCGCCTTTCCATTTTCATCAGTTTGTCTTCCGCATTCCAACTTAGAATTCATCTCATTTAACTTCATTCCGGAAGCGTCGAGCGTACTGAGATGATTGTCACTACAATCCAAATAGGAAAGTTCAGGTAAATCTTTTAAATCTAAAGTACTCAGTTTACAATTAGGACAATTGAGCATTTTTAACCGAGGATGTCCTGATAAGTCTAGAGAAGTCACCTGATCAACACCTACCAAGCCTAAACTTTCTAATGATGGTGTATTATGGATATTGAGATGAGTAATTGATTTTCCCCAACATGTTAAAACTGTCAGATATTTCAGGTTGCTTACATCCAAATCTTTAAACTCACAATAAATAGACAAGTAGTCCAGGTTGACAAGATTACGGATTCCTGTTACATCATAAATAGGTTTATAAATAGGATCATTAGGATTTATTCGGAGTTCTACAATAGATTGCAGACGTAGTTGTGTCATCTCGTCATCCAAGTTTATTTTTCCATCTTGTGTTACTGGTATTTTATGTTTCATATGCAAGAACTCAATAAAGTTATGATCTGTGAATTCATCCCGTGCAGGCATGTCGTCTTTCGAACAGGCAATACATAGCCACAGGCTGGTTATCAAATATACTAGTTTTGTTTTCATACATTCTTTTTATTTAAAAACTGCCATAACATTTGGGTTATTTTTCTCCCAGATATCTTCCCAGATCTTTTGCATGTCAGCAGGCATTATTAATGTCATTTGCCGACTATTATTCTTGTCATCCGTTTGATTTTCACAAGATAAATATTGTAGTGATTTACATTCACATACATCCAGTTGACTAAGTCTATTCCTTTTACAAAACAAAAAACCTAACGCTATTTGTCCTTTAAGTTCTAAGGTTTCTATCTGATTGTCACTACAATCAAAAGATTGTAAACTTACACACTCCTTTATATTAGTAGTCTTTATCTGGTTCTTTCTACAAGATAAAGTTCGCAGCCTGTTCATTCCACTCACATCAAGAGCAGTCAACCGATTATTATTACAAGACAAATTGACAAGGCTAACCAAATGCTTAATACCTACCAAATTAGAGCATTTGATATCATCCAAGTTTAAGTCGGTAATTTTTCCCAATGCTATACATGTAGCTTCATCTTCCATATCAATACGCCCTTTCTCTGTGATGGGAATGTCGCAATAGTCATGCAGATAAGTGATAAAAATGGGGTCTTCAAATTCTATCCATACACCTTCGGATTTACAGGAGAAAAGAGAAAAGATCAATAACCCTAACCCTACCAAAAGAAATTTGTGTGTCATACAATGTTTTTTTTAGTGAATGTATCAGATTATTACATCATTAATCAGGAGGGTACATTGCAATGTTGTGTGCTTTCTATCCTAGAGATTAGGTTTGGCTTGGTAAAGGTAGGTAAATATATCGAAAGTTGATACATTTTGTATGATTTTTATATGTGATCATTGATTATAATGTAGATACCCCAATATAGGTTGCTTGAATATCAACTTATATCGGGGATATTCATTATTACTTGAACAACGAACGTACCCATTCACGAGGGATGCCAATGAAGTTGTCATAACCAACGATATGATTGTTAAAAGCAACTTCTATTATAAATATAATTGCACCTATAAGTATCATCCAAATTCCGACTTTAGCTACCCATCCTGCGAAATCTTTGTCATAATCTTCTCTTTTTTCCTTTCTTTCTAAATGAGTATTCTTAGTTGTCCATTTTTTCTTTTTTCTTTTCATACTAGTATGCTTTGCTATTAATACCCTGATATAAGTTGTTTTGAAATCAACTTATATCAAGGATTTACATTATTACTTGAACAACGAATGTACCCATTCACGAGGGATGCCAATGAAGTGGTCATAACCAACAATATGATTATCTAATGCAATCACTATGATACTTAATATAGCTGCTGATATAACTATTATTGCAATAATAGTATCATAAGGAGTTTTTTTGACTTCATTAATTATTCCTTTCTTCTTCCTTTCAATGTGGGTATTCTTAGTTGTCCACTTTTTCTTTTTTCTATTCATATTTAATGATGTTGTATAAATTCCGGTAATACTTTTTTCACAGTTTCTCCTGGCTGAAATCTTTCAGGATAAAGATAAAACATCGTCTCCATTACAGCTTTGGGAGATAAACCTATTTTATCTTCTATCATTTTTTTGCGTTCTGCAAGTATTTCAATTATTTCCATCATTGATTTACCTTTAATATCAATTTCTCCTAGACTCTTATCTATTTCTCCAGCCTTTGCTTCATACTCAAGCTGCAATATTTGCAATTGGGGATCATCAATTACTAACTCCGTTCTATTATTTAAAATACCATTTTCGCCATAATTAACAGTGGAGACGAGACTTACTAATAAATCTCTGAAATCTCTATGGGCATTCCATGAGTCACCTATTCCAGATAACCACATTCCCCATTTATTATTCCCACTCATCTGCACCTCATTCCCTCCGGGAGTATTAACCGTATGCAATATAGTCGGAGGTTCCATAGCCACGATCTGCCTCGTTCCATTCCCCCGATAAGTCATAGAAGTCTTTTGCGTATAAGATTGTGGTCTCATTTGTCTGGGATAGAACGCATAAGGATTAGGTCTGCCTCCATTCCTGTATCCTCTTCTTACCGGCCTTGTTGGTCTGGACTGAGGTTGATTTCCATCCGGGTCCACATGCTTTATCGGATTATCAAGACAATAATTGTATGGGCTAAATGGATAAAATTTCTCAGCTGACTGATCAACCACATGCCATCTCCCTATTGCCGCATCATACATTCTAGCCCCGTAATCATACCAATCCAAACCGTTCCTTCTATCCACTTCCTTACCATTATACTTATAAGGCTGAGCAGATGAAGTCGAAGCAAACACTCCTCCGAACGGATAATAATGATTCACTTCTTCTACTGTTCCATTCGGGCAGATAACCACACGATTATTCCCTTGATAATCACGCAGAAAGTAATGATAAGTAGTATCCGAAAGAGTAATATATCCTTCTCCGGTCAAGAGCTTGCCGAGCACTCCGTTTTCATAGACCGCATTGTCACAGTAGTCGGTTGTAGTAGTGGCTCCATCTATTATGTGTGTAGTACGAAGTTTTGTTCCGTTTGCATCATAAAGAAAGGCGATACTGTTTCCATCTTCAAACTGTATTCGACTGGGTAAATTTAAACAATTATACTTAATATCAGTAATCTTTTTGTTTAAATCTTGTGTTAAATTCCCGTTGGAGTCATAAGAGTATTCTACAGACAGCTTTGCTCCATCCTTAAATTCAAAATTATTACTGTAGGCAGCATTCGTTGCATCATCGTTTACAGCTAGCAACTGATTACCGTTGTAAGTCAGAGAGAGATTGTCAATCAGATCATAGCTGTTTTCTGCAATCTGTCCGTAACGCTTGAGACCTACTATATTTCCCATCTTATCATAGCCGGTCACTTGCTCGTTGAAGCGGTTACGATTCTTTGTCAAACCGTCTCCTTCGCCATAAACAGCGTCTTTCAGCCGTGAAAGTCCGTCGTAAGAGAATTGATAGTCACGTGTTGTAGAGGTGTCAGTCTGCCATGTCATGCTACCGACGTTTCCATTGTAACAGGGAGTACCGGTGCCATCCGTGTAATGCAGTGCCTGTTTGAAATTCGGGCTGTCAATAGCTGTCAGCCAGTCACGGATGTTGTAGCTGTTGGTTGTCGTCAGAGAATCTTTTCCGTTGATGCGGGTAAGTTTTTTGATTCTGCCTATCGCGTCTAATGCATATGCAAAGCAAGTACTATCTTTTCCGATTACATGCCTCTCTTGTATCAGTCTCCCCACATGATCATAGGTATAATCTTTGCGTAAGATCACATTATCACCATATTCTTCGCAAGCAGCAGTAGGCTTCCCGCTAAAGTTGAAAGCAGACTTGTTTACTATAATAGTACCCTTTAAAGTTGTACGACGGGATTGGATTAAATTCCGATCATAATCGTAATAATAGCAAACATAAACTTCACTGCTATTTTCCAATACACGCGTCATGCTACCGGTCAGCAAATCCTTGCAATGCACATCAGTGGCATCGATATATTGTTTACCGTAATTCTTGTCGGGCACATAGTCGAGCGACGTATTGAAAACAGACAAATGTTTTTTGTAGTCATACATATCATAATAGTTTGCTTTCAATACTTCAATGCTGTTCTGCTCGATTTCCACCGGATAGTGGGACACGTATCCATAAATAGCAGAAATATTTTCCGGCTCAAAACTTGCATACACGTTTGAAGCATCAAAACTTTGTGCATTTACTGTTCCGTGATAAAGCCCTGACAATACTGACCGTCCCCACAAATCGGAAAGCTGAAAGCTCCATTCACCGCGTTTTCTCTGATTGCCATCGCGTATAAAAAGCAGATGATTCGCTGTATCATAAATCATTTCTATCCAGTCACACCCCGGAAGTTTCTTTCCGATACAGCGGTTTCTATAATCATAGCGGTATTGATAGGCATATTTATTCAGTATATCCTGATACGCTTCACTTTCCGGGAGTGCTCCGGTAAGGGAAAGCGATGACAGATTTTCAGAAGCAGCAGGCGGCAAAACAAAGCATAGGTTGCTGTAGTCGTCATACACATAGTAAGTGTCCAATGTATCATTGTCGGCAATGCTCCGGTTCAAGATCATGCGACCCTGTTTGTCAGTAAAACTATATATTATATGGCCGTCTTCATCTTCTGCAGACTCTACTATCAGCTCGTAAGAAGGGTACATGCCCCGTTGCAAGAGCTGAGGGAGCTCTCTTGCTCCCCCACTATTCAACCATCGACAAAGATCATCACCTGTATTAACACGATAATCATGTTTGTTACCGTGTCCGGTAGTTTGCCATTTCTCTCCTGGACCGTACTCTTCTTTTATGAGATTCAACGGCGAACCGTCATAAACGATAAGACTACAGGCACATTTGTCACCATAAAGTTTTCCGGCATCCGAGATGAAGGTATCCGGCATCACCCATGTCCCCGGAGTACCTTCGCTGCGCTCGATAGTCAACCATTGGCGGCTATCTCGTCCCAGCTCGTCATATTCACGATGTGTCATCAAATCTTTCTTTACAGGCGAGGCTTTAAACTCTATTTCTTGTACAGGACGCCCCAAATCATCGTAATACCAAATCTGATGCCGGGCCTTGCTCAAGTATGAAAAGTTAGCCACAGTGTCACTGCCGATAGTAGGAACAATGGTATTAATATAGTTCCGGTTATCAGAAGGAGTATAGCTTTCCGGCTGTTCGGGGATAGTCGGATTTTCAGGTTCAGGTTCGGGATCAGGAGGCGTAGGACTCATGCGTCTGAATTTTACATCAACAACCAAAGCACCATCGAGCCTTTCGCCTCCTTCGCATACCAAATAATATGCTCCGGGGGCGAGTTTACAAAGCAGATCGTTACTATAGATGTGAGGTAAAGTTTTCGATATAATCTCTTTTTTCTCATTGAGCACAGTCAGGAATACCCGGCTGCTCTCTGACATAGATGAATAATAAGCAGAAAAATGACATATCATGTTTTCCTCCAAATTGAAAGAATAGAAGACATCTTTCTCTTTTTCCCCATAGGTATCCGCCAGTTGAGATATTTCAGTTCTAGAGTAGCTAATTCCAGGATACTCTATTGGGATAGGGCAATCTATCGTATTGCCGATCTCATCCGTTGCCGTTATGCATATACCTGCCTTACAATATCCTTCTTCTGCAAGAATACTTACAGTATAATTCCCCGGCGTCAATGACTGCTGTCTAATCTTATTATCTACACCCTCTGTTATTGTCACTCCCTTTGAATTCTTCAAAGTCAACATATTGCTTCCTGTTTCACATGCTTCAATATCTACAGTCATATTGCACTGAACAGAAAGTTGATAGTACAAGGTGCGCTTTTCCTGATAAACAGCATTCCAGTTAGAAGTGCCCGACCGATACAGCGGAACTACGATCGGATTATCTTGTGAAGCCGATGCCGTTTGCGCATAAATATTAGTTTTCAACTCCGGCAGACAACTTGTATGGATTCTTTCTCCTTTTCCAGAACTCGTCAGTTTATAGTGTCCGGCCGGTAACGACAGACACAAGAATGCTTGTGCATCCGTCAGATTCAATGTATCCCCCCTTACTTTGTTTACCGCACTGGTGCGGTTCCATAAATAAGCGGTGCGAAAAGCACGGCTATTGTCGTAAGCCTCTGCTGTCAAAGCATATTCTGTCCCGTCCTCTGTCTTCTCCCATAAGCGAAGAACTGTGCTGTCTGCCTGAGATCCGGCATGGTTTACCGTCACTACCATCGGATATTCCAAATGGAAAAGATATTCCGTTGTACCATCGTTAGTCTCCAAATGGTTTTCAAACATGTAGCGCAATTCTTTCAGGTCTATTCCCTCCGCCAAAGCTGTACTTGCAGTCATCAGGCAGACAAGCGCCAGTATCAATCTTGAAATTTTTGTTTTCATATTTCCGATAGATGTTTATTCATTTATAATATGATAATTGTTTAATTGGAGAATCTCCTGCTTCCCGTTTTCTCCGGTCCGGTAAGATTTCACCAGCCGCCCTTTCGCGTCGTAATCGTAACAGGTCGTTTGCCCATTAGGAGCTGTTTCTCTATCTACTCCCGCATAAGGATGATAAGTATAGGTATACACTTGTGCACCGGGAAGCCTTGCCTGTAAACCTGAAATAGTAGAAACAGGAGAAAATAGCTGAGATAAACTGACAGGAGATGTGCCCAGTGCATTTTCTACTTCCACATAAGTAGCACCCTTTATTTGTGCCACCAGACGCTGCCCGTAATATCCCCAGAGATAAATGACATGTTCCGAATGATTCGTCACTATCTCTATCGGATTGCCGTAGTCATCACGTATGAGAATTTCTTTAGTGCTCTGTACCCGTCCCCCTCCGTCATGTGAAGTGACAGTAGCAGGAACGTACCACCGTCCCGAAATGACGGGAGACTGACAAGCGATGTAACTCACTGTATCCTGCTTTATCAGCAAATTCTTGTCCGAACCGACAATACTGAGAGAATGCCTTGCAGGAAGTACCTGCATACGCGAACCGGACAACTCGTAAATGCGAGCATAGCTATCCACCAGTGAGTCTCCGTTACTTTCGAGTGTGGAATGTCGGGACAAGTAGCCATCCCCTTCATATTCAAACCATTCCGGAATTTTCCTTATCGCCCTGTCGTCGCCCGGCGTATAGCGGGAAGTTGTCTTCTTCACTGGCAGATACTCATAGAAAGGTTCCTTGATGATGTGGCTGTACAATCCTGTACGCAGCCCGAAATGAGGTGCCGGCGAATACTCCCGGAGTGCACATTTATCCTCATTCAGATAATCGTATTCGTAATCCATCCGCTGTACCAGTCTTTTTTCTTCATCATAAAAACTCTCTTTCTGTATTTTACCATATTTCAAGGAAACATCGATGGTAGGATGTGCCAGTAAATTACGATTATACCGTTGGATATCTGCATATTTGAAATAGTCGTCAGGATTGAGAAGCGAGAAAGAAGGAGCCGTAGCGTATGAAAAGTCGTTCCGGAAGTTATTCTTATTCGACAATCCATGTACAAATTCCGTCGTTTTATAAGGGTGCTTCTCTGATAAATCATTCGCAGCAGGATCTACATAATGTTCCGTCACCTCCGGATAGCGTATATGTACCGAAGGGTAAGGAATATCAGTAATACCCTCACTGTCAAAGCTAATGTAGTCAACGATATTCTCCCCATTGGAGATAAAATGAGCGAGATATCTATAATAAGGTATATACATTAGTTCGCCCATCAGCGTAGTGTAACCATAAGTATAGATTGTCTTTTTTACTGCCTTGCCTTGTTCGTAGTGAATAACAGACTTCACCCGGGCCCCGCCTGCCAAAGCGTCTTGTACTCCCGCCGGATATCCTCGCCCTGCATAGTAGTCAGTGGTAAATATACGCTCAGGAATGCTGGAATATCGGTGCGGCTCATATTCAAAACGAGTACATCCACCGGTGGGATATGTCATTTCCCGGAGCAGAGTATAGTCGTAATATTCTCCTGTGGCATCCCGGTCGTTGCTGGTAATACTATAGTCTTGATCGTAAGATGTGCCCGGCTTCATTTTGGGAATAATTCCCGAATTACTTCGTGTTCCCCGCCAGAATCCCCAGTGATCAATGTTGTAAGTCAGCGGAGTAGGTGGAGTGATGCCATTGTCCAGCTTATATTGAAAGGAATATTTCCCTTCTCTGTTCTTCACTGTATCCAGAAACATCCGGTTGCCGCACATATAAGAATAGGTGAGCTGTGCTGTCTCGGTATATGAACGGCATGTCAATGTCACTTCATCCAGTTTGGCTCCGCAAATATGCGAAAAGCTCTCCTTATCCACTACATTACCTGCAAAATCGACTAATTTTTCACGAGCAGAATAAGTGAAGTTGATCCTGCAATTATCTGTTGATATGTAGTCTATCAATGCGATTTTGGTAAGTGCATAGCTTGCGGAAACCTCCGGAGGTAATGCCGGATTTTCATCAAACATATGCGACGGAGCAACCCGGTAGGCTTGATATTTTGACATACCTGAAAGCGAATATTGCAAAGCAGCCTTCTTTACCACAGAAGCCGGATTATCATTCTTTATAGTATTCAGTTCCTTCGAATTCTTGTGGTATCTTTCGTCTATATCATCTTTATACTTAATGGTCAGTCTTCGCCCATTAGGTGCTTGTATTTCCGTCAGACAGTAAGCAGTGATTTCATTCCGTTCGGTTGCTTTGCCCGTATCTCCATTGTAGAAAAAATCTTTCCAGGCAAGCGCATTATATTCCAACGAAGAATAGCCTCCTCCTCCGAAAGTATACACATACCCATCATCAGTCATGATTCTTATCCGTGTTTCCCGGGGTGCAGTAGAATTAAAAATCGCCATGTCACTCAAATCTACCTTATATTTTCCACCGTTGTTGCCCGATACAATGACGCTACCGTCAAAATTGATCATAAATTTGCCCGAATGCTTACCAAACGAAAAGTAAAAGATGTCTGCTGACGCTTCAACATCCGTCGTTCCGGGAATAAACGGCAGGCAGGCTTCATCATTTTTATACGCCGCATATTTATAAGGATTTGTACGATAGTTCTGCAACATTTCATCGCGGTTGAACTGATGCTTGTTCAACATATTGAGGAAGCCATTGGCATATTTGTAATGCGCTGGCCCTGCATCACCTGATATGGGAATTAAGCTTCCGTCAACATCATCGGGCACACCGTTCACTTGCCGATAGATGATGCCTCCTACATTCAACATCCAGTTTCTGCCCACATAGTTGTCCTGTTCCCTGGGACGAAAGCCAGAAGAATTATATGAAAGAGAGATCGGACAGTCAAAGTCCTTATCTTTCCAGTCTACCAAGGGGATTTCCAAGTTTAAAGCTCCCGTATTCAGATTTACCGGCAGATTGTCGTGCCTGATAAAAGCTGCTACCTGCGGGGAACATACAGACGGATCATGTGTGGAAGCAGGAATAAAAGGAGGTATATCATCAGCAGCGTATACCGGAGTGCCTGCAAACAGTAAACAGATCAATGCTGTATATAAATGTATTATTGTATTTCGTTTCATTGTCGAATATATTTTAACTAAAGTTTCCCACCCCTTAAAACACTAACTTTTCTCATTTTCCTTTGTCTGTCTTCCCCCATATCCATTGACTGTTAACACATGCCTAACAGAAGTTATGCAGACTATCCACATACTTCGTCCCATTTTTCCAACGCTTCAGCCATTACAAGGATTTTGCTCATCTCTTTGTCGTTTCCGCTGATTGTAGCCATAAGGTATTGGGGCGTCATTCCAAGTATTTCTCCTAAAATGCGAAGAATGCGTTCGATGCAGGTAAGAACTCGCTTCCATAACGTGAGTGCCATGAGATCACCCTCCATATCCGAAAAGAGTTCGCCCATGGTTTGATATTCTGTGAATCTCTTTTCCAAAGCCATGACGGTATATGTAAGGTAACACAGCGTTGCGTCGGCTATCTGACCATTAAAGTCACAACCTTGATAACCTCCTAATCCGAGATATTGCTTAGTCTCCTTGTTCATCACCTCTATGTTCCATCTAATCTGATACACTTCAAAGGCTTTTACGAAAGACATCGTTGTATCCGTGGTGAGCAGAACGTTCCATGCGGAGTTTCTACCATACTTGATGAGGAAGATTCTGATAGGTATATCTCCTAAGTTGCCGTTGAGCTGAATATATCGACATTTGTATTTACGACAGTTCTTTCCTCGTTCACGTTCATAGGTGGCAATGAGTTCTGCAGCATTTTTCTTTTTGCCCGATATAGTGTATTTTGTCTTTCCCATTTTTGCAAGTCCAACAAAGTGCATTGCCCCTTTACCTATGCTTCTAACACATGTCATAAGTTGCTCGCAGGTGAACCAACTATCGGTAATCACATACTTCGCATGTAACCCCATCTTCCATCCACGGCGAAGCATATCCATGGCAACTTCCAGCTTAGACATCTTACACTCTTGAAAGCGCTTATAATCAGGATTGCCGGTGTTCCTCTTGGTGTGATATGCCTTTTTGAGTTGCTGTCTTGTCAGCCCGTAGTTGCCTTGCTTCCCCTTTTCTTGATGTAGTGAAAAATCAAAGGGTATAGTTGTCTTGCCGTCAAAGAAGGCACAAAGTAACAGCTTGTAGCCCAATACGCATCTGCCTTTCATATGGTCGAAAACACGACTGATACCCTCCATCCTCACACCACTCTTCTCAAGTACGGTGTCATCTATAATGAAACATGTAGTGGTATCTGATTGAGGAACTTCGCCATACTTACGCAATAGGCACATATAACGCAGTGCAAAGTGGTTCATCAATCGTCTCCAATCCATCTGTGGGCGAATCATCATGCGATAGAAACAGTTCTTACCATGATTTGAAAGCTCATATATCTTATGTTTGCATATACTATGGATGCTCTCGCCCACAATGCGGAAGAGGCAAAGAGAGAGGAGCAACTCCGAAGCCGAAACTCCGTCCTGTTTCTCCAATGAAAGGCGAGATAATAGGTGACCGATGCCAAACTTGCCAAAAAGATGAAATAAATCATCACTCATTCGGGTTTTAACACTCAAAAGTTTGGATAACTCACTTATTTTCTCTATTTTTGCTTCCATAACAGTTTTGTTGTCTTGTCTTTAAAATCAGTTCTTTAGCGATTACTAATTTACAAAGAAAATTCGACAAACTGTTATTTTTCTATCTATTTATTTGGGTGGGAAACTTTAGTTTTAATTAATAAAAAAGCGCAGGACGTACACAGACTTCACCAGTTATTATCTATAAAATAAATGATTAAGAAAATCTGCGCCAGTCTGCGCTTAAAAGAACTTACAGATTCATCGCATTACCGCCCAGCGCTCCCAGCACTGCCGAAGCCACCGCGATGACTACTTTCAAAATGGTATCCCAGAGGGATCTTTTGACTGCCATAACTTTACACACCTCCTTTCCGACTCTTTACATGATTGATTACTAGGCAATCATCACTAAATGATTGATTACTCCTGAAAACTTTCCTCCTTTACCTCAAAGCACGGACATGCCTTGATCCACTCCTCCGGCTCGATCTCTCCATTCCCGTTGCGGTCCGGTGACAGGTCACGATGGCCGCACACCCGGCAACCGGGGAATTTCACTTGCAACTGATGCACCAGCAGTCGGAGTGCTGCCCGTTGCTCCGGCGTCCGGGTGTCCGCCGGGCGTCCCCGACAGTCCAGACCGCCTTCGTAGCAAATTCCGATACTCTCCGCATTAAATCCACGTGCGTGCGCACCGATCCGCTCGACAGGACGGGTAAGAAGCGTTGTACCGTCCCTGCGGATATAGTAGTGATAACCGGTACCGTTGAATCCACGCCGACGGTGCATCGTGTCCAGATCAAAAGCTGTCAGTTCCTTGTCTTCACGGGTGGCGGAACAGTGAATCACGATCAGACTGATCTTTCTCATACCTGTTGTACGGTTCATGATCGGTTGCTTCTAGACAGTCGGGTCCGGAGCTTCCTCGTCACCGCCGTCGCCTCCGCTCCCACCGCCCGGGTTAGGATCGGGAACCTCACTTCCGCCTTCACCACCATTCAGCGCCTTCAGTTGCTGTTCCAAGTCTACAAAATCCAGACGGTCTTCCGCACGGGTAGCGGCAAGATTGGGACGTACACTGGCGGATGCCCGGAAATTGATACGGACCCAGTGGATGTTCTCCGGCAGACAAGCTTTCTTGGTATCAGTCCCCACCGTAGTGGCGGACAGGCTGAATACTCCAAAATTCTCAATGTTCACGGCATGGCCGTTGTACAACTCACTGCGCATCACCTCCACGAAGTTTGTTAGTACACTCTTGATATCGCCCAGCGTGAGCGAACTCTTCTCCTTCATCTGTTTGGCAATGGTATCCAGAGTGGCGGGCTTTCCCCACGTGATCAGCTGCGGATAGAATTTGCCCGTACCTTCTTTGTCGAAAGGAGACTTACGTAAAATCTTTTTAAATGTCACAGACATAATTTTCTTCTTCTCTTTTTAATGAATGAATTTCCAGTTATTTTCTCTCTGTTGCCCGGGTGAAGGTAGCGGTGACGTCTTCCGGCTTCTCCTCTCAGGAACACGACAAAGATAGGGAATAGCCCCTCTACGGGGTTACATACAAGTGCGTAGCGACACGTAGCGATGTGCAGCGGCACGTACTTTGACTCACTGACTCTCACTGTTCTTTACTGACAGGCAACGGTATCTTTTTCTTTCCCGTTCAAAGTGATTATTCCGCTCATCCGCTTTGTTTTGTCAGAATAAATACATACCTTTACAGTATAATAATCAGGCGAATAGCCGATATAAAGAACACCGATTATGGAAACTACACAAGAAGAATTTCAAGTCCGGGTCTACCTGAAAACGGAACTGGCACAACTGTATGCACCCCATCTGAATCCCGAAGCCGCATTGAGGAAGATGCGAAAATGGATCCACCGGAACCCCGAGCTCTACCGCGAACTGTATGCCGGCACGGAAGGAAAGAATGAACTGGCATACAGCAAAAGGCAGGTGGCTGTTTTAGTGAGGTACCTGGATACTCCATAAGCACCTCTTCCTCCCCATGCGGAGATTTACACATTACTATATACGCGCAGGCGCGAAAGAGTATTTTATTTTTATAGAAAAAAAGCGTGTAACGGAGGGGTAGGACTTACCCCTCCGTTACACGCTTTTTTCTGTATTAAATAGTATATAAAAAGAATAAACAACAGAGATGATGAAGACACAAAAAGAAGTTGTATCTTTGCGACATTTTTAAACGAAACATCTTTTAACAATAAGCACTAATTATTAAAAACATGAGTAAAAAGACATTTTTTCCGAAGGCTTCATTTACCAAAACAAGCAGGCTGTAACACTCGAAAAGGGAGAATTTCCTGCTATCTCACCGTTCATCACCCAACTGCTGGATAATGTCAACAGCATGTACCTCAACCGAATAGAGGTAAAACCATCTGACAGAAAGAAATTTCTCACACCGATCGTCCACCTCTGCTACGACCCCTCCTCTCCATTTAACATTAAAGGCCCCAAATTCTTCGCACAGTTGCTGTTTCTGACAGTAAATTTCCGGAAGAACGATCACCCGGATGAATCTCTGAGCATAGAAGAAATTGATTATGAGATACAAAAGCTGAAAAGGCTTCTGCTTAACGATTAACATTTCGAAGATTACGTTAAAAAACTGTTTTTAGCTTCCTAAAAACAGTTTCTTTAATCCGACAAAAAGCTATTCCTTTGCAGCCTGTTAATAACGACAGCAATTAAAACTTATCAAACAAAATGGAAATTATTACCATAACCGCCTACCGGGGGTTATCAGTTGTGTCAGGGAGTATAGATATCCGGAAGTTGTTCGAATTTATTCGGGGAAGTGTTTATCGGGACAAAATCCGGAGACTCCGGGAGACAATGGAAACGGGAGACACGGCGAAAGCAGACCGGATGAAGAAGCAACTGCCCTACTACACTGTCACAGCTACCTACGCTATGGAAAGACTGGCTTACAGCCTCGTCACGTATCAGGATATCATCATACTCGACTGCGATGACATGCCGGCAGAAAAGATTCCGGGATACCGCCAACTGGTGAACGACTGCCCCGACACGTTGGGAGATTTCATCAGCCCCCGCATGCACGGGCTGAAAATCTTCGTCTATCTCACCGGCGAAGAACCGGAAGCATTGCGCGCCGAACTGAACGCGCTCGGAACCATCGACCTCCCCACACTGGAACGTTACCACCACCGCATGTACGCTCTGGCAAGCCAGAAGTACGAAGAACTGCTCCACACGAAGGTCGACACCAGCGGAAGCGACCTTAGCCGCGGATTCTTTGCCTCACACGATCCGGAGGCTTTCCTTTCTCCCGAACGACTGGAGAATGTAAAGCCGCTGACCGTACGAGTGACGTTGCCGACCGAAGAAGAATGTAAAAACAAGAAACGCAGGAAATCCACCCCACAGCCTCCGCTCCTCCCCACACAGGAAAACGCGGCTCCGATCGACCTGCAGGTGCAGCTAGACTTCCGCAAAGCCATGGAATACACCCGACGGAAAGAACGCCTTGAAACCGGAAACCGGGACAATTTCTTTTACTGCCTCGGCAACCAGTGCTACCGTCGCCACATCACGGAAGAAGAAGCCGTCAGCCTGACACGCAGCAACTTCGGCGATATCCCCGACTTCGATCTCGAACAGCCCCTGCGCAATGCCTACCAATATACTTCGAAGACGGACCGGGAAGAAAAGGAAAGCCATGAACCGAAAATCTGCAAGATGATCAGATTCATGGATGAGTATTACGAAATCCGCAGAAACATCGTGAAAGAACTGATCGAGTTCCGCCGCAAACCGACGACAACCGATGAAAAAGCGTCTTCCGACTTCGCCATCCTGCGTGCCAAAGACGTCAATACGTTCTACATCAACGCGCAAATGAAAGGAATCTCTTGCTCGCAAAACAGCCTCAAGGCACTGGTAGACTCTGATTACGCCAAACCGTTCAATCCCTTCACCCACTATTTCTTTTCTCTCCCGACCTGGAACGGCAAAACCGATTATATCGCCCAACTGGCACAGAGGGTCAAAACCACCGACCCGGCTTTCTTCATAGACAGCCTCCGCCACTGGCTGGTGGGAATGGTGGCCTGCGCCATCGACGATAAAGTGCAGAACCAGCAGTTGCTGCTGCTCCACGGCGGACAGGGAAGCGGAAAAAGTACCTTTATCCGGAAACTTCTCCCACCGGAACTGGACACCTACTACCGTTGCGGCATGATTATACCCGAAAACAAAGACCATCTGCTGCAACTCTCCTCCAGTCTCATCATCGACCTGGACGAGTTCGACACCCTTCCTTCCTGGCAAATGCAAAGCCTGAAGCGGCTGATCGTACAAGGCGTGGTGACGGAACGCAAAGTGTTCGACCTACAGATGAATAACTTCATCCGCCGCGCCTCGTTTATAGCCAGCACCAACGACCAGCACTTCCTGGTGGATATCCTCGAAAACAGACGTTACCTGATCAATACCATTTTGAGCATTGACAACAGCGGTCCGGTCAATCACCAAGGCATCTATGCGCAGGCACTGGCCCTCTACCGGCAAGGCTACCGATACTGGTACGAAAAGGAGGAGGTAACCTTCTTGAACAAGCGCAACGAAAGTTTTCGCCAGAAAGACCCGGTAGAAGAAAACCTGTTTTTCTATTTCCGTGCGGCTAAAGGCGGAGAGATACAAGCGAAATGGTATCCTGCCTCTTATCTGCTCTCTATCCTGAGTCTGAACGGGCGTACTCAGTCCAATCCCCAGACACAGAAAACATTGGTGACGGTGCTCGAAAAGAACCATTTTATAAATCGGAACGGCAATTACGGAGTGACGGAATATAAGGTAGTGGAATACACACCGGAAGAACGAGAAGCTAATTCGACGTTGCCGCAGATTCCTAAACAGGGGAATTTTGACTTGTAGATGAAGAGCTTTTCGAATCATGACCTCTGAGCGGTGAGTGATGAGCCAGCCGTGAATGCCGGACAGGATACTACGGCAGCTGACAAGCAATGAAAAGGAAAGGGAAAAGCAATGTGACGACAGTCAACAAGCATTTCCCTTTATTTAACAGTAAGGTAATTATCAGTATTACCTTCTATGCATATTCAGCGTATCTGACGGATGAAGCACATTACTTGTCACCGTACATCTTGGCTCTCAACTCCTTGATATGGTCGGAAGTGATGTATTCGTCATATTCCATCATCTTGTCGATGATACCGTTCGGTGTCAGCTCGATAATGCGGTTGGCAACCGTCTGAATGAACTCGTGGTCATGAGACGAGAAGAGGATATTTCCTTTATACGTCTTCAGGTTATTGTTGAAAGCCTGAATAGATTCCAAGTCGAGGTGGTTGGTCGGAGTATCCAGAATCAAGCAGTTCGCATTGCGGAGCTGCATACGGGCAATCATACAACGCATCTTTTCACCTCCGGAAAGTACACTTACTTTCTTCAGCACTTCTTCGCCGGAGAAGAGCATACGTCCGAGGAAACCCTTCATGTACACTTCGTTGCCTTCACCAAACTGACTCAGCCAGTCCACCAGGTTGAGGTCTGTGTTGAAGAAGTCCGTATTGTCAAGAGGCAGGTAGGCCGTTGTGATGGTCACCCCCCAGTTGAACTGGCCGGCATCCGGCTTCATGTTTCCGTTGATGATTTCGAAGAAGGCAGTCATCGCACGCGGATTGCGTGAAAGGAATACCACTTTGTCGCCTTTTTCGACGTTGAAGTTCACGTCGTTGAAAAGCACTACGCCTTCTTCCGTCTTCTTGCTCAGTCCGGAAACTTCGAGAATCTGGTTGCCCGGTTCACGTTCGGGAGTGAAGATGATGCCCGGATACTTGCGGGAAGAAGGTTTGATTTCTTCTACGTTCAGTTTTTCCAGCATCTTCTTGCGGCTTGTAGTCTGCTTGCTCTTCGCTACATTGGCACTGAAACGGCGGATAAATTCCTCCAGTTCTTTCTTCTTCTCCTCAGCCTTCGCCTTCTGGTTCTGCTGCTGACGGAGTGCCAGCTGGCTCGATTCGTACCAGAAACTGTAGTTACCGGCAAACATATTGATCTTTCCGTAGTCGATGTCTACGGTGTGCGTACATACGGAGTCGAGGAAGTGACGGTCGTGGCTTACCACCAGCACGGTGTGCTCGAAATTGGAAAGATATTCTTCCAGCCAGGTCACTGTCTCCATGTCCAGGTCATTGGTAGGCTCGTCCAGCAGAAGGTTGTCGGGGTTGCCGTACAATGCTTGCGCAAGCATCACGCGCACCTTTTCCTTACCGCTCAGTTCACCCATCAATGTATAATGCTTGTCTTCCTTGATGCCCAGACCGCTCAACAGCATGGCTGCGTCACTCTCTGCATTCCATCCGTCCAGCTCGGCAAATTTCTCTTCCAGTTCGGACACTTTCAGTCCGTCTTCGTCCGTGAAGTCTTCTTTGGCATACAATACTTCGCGTTGCTTCATGATGTCCCACAACACGGTGTGTCCCATCATTACAGTATCCATTACCGTGTAAGCATCCCATTTGAAGTGGTCCTGGCTCAATACCGACAGGCGTTCGCCCGGTCCCAGGGCAATCGTACCGGTAGTAGGGTCGAGATCTCCGTAGATCGTACGGAGGAATGTAGATTTTCCCGCACCGTTCGCACCGATAATGCCATAACAGTTACCACTTGTAAATTTCAGGTTTACGTCATTAAACAATACTCTTTTACCAAACTGCACCGAAACGTTTGAAACTGTAATCATCTTGATATTTACTATTTTACTATTTACTATTTGCTATCTACTATTTTTTTGAGTGTGCAAAGGTAGGCATTTAAAATGAATTATGAGCTATCCGGAATGTGTCAATCTGGCATAAATATATTACCTTTGCAGCGTTTTTGGCAAAATGACCATATTGGCAAAGTTTTTGCAGATGAAAATTTTAAATCATAGATCGTAAATAATAAAATCATAAATAATAAGATGGATCCAAAAGAAAAAGAAATGAAGGCTGAAGAGCTGAATGTGGAAGAAACTCAGAATACTGCGGAAGAGCAACCGCAAAACGATCAGGCAGAAGAGGCCGCTCCCCTGACTCATGAGGAGCAGTTGGAAAAGGAGCTGGAAGAGGCACAGACTGCCATCGAAGAGCAGAAGGACAAGTATCTGCGCCTGTCTGCCGAGTTTGACAATTACCGCAAACGTACCATCAAGGAGAAGGCGGAACTGATTCTGAATGGTGGCGAAAAAAGTATCAGCAGCATTCTGCCGGTGATCGACGACTTTGAGCGTGCCATCAAAACGATGGAGACTGCCAAAGACGTGAGCGCCGTGAAGGAAGGTGTAGAATTGATTTATAATAAGTTTATGGCTGTCCTGGCACAGAATGGCGTGAAGGTCATCGAAACGAAAGACCAGCCGCTGGATACGGATTATCACGAAGCCATCGCTGTGATCCCTGCCCCGTCGGAAGAACAGAAAGGTAAGATTCTGGACTGCGTACAGACGGGTTATACGCTGAACGACAAAGTGATTCGTCACGCTAAAGTGGTAGTTGGGGAGTAAATACAAAAGTTAGTTAGGAAGCATGGCAGAAAAAAGAGACTATTATGAAGTGCTGGAGGTGGCAAAAACCGCCACAGTAGAAGAGATTAAAAAGGCTTACCGCAAAAAGGCAATCCAATACCACCCCGACAAGAATCCGGGTGACAAGGAAGCGGAAGAAAAATTCAAGGAGGCTGCCGAAGCGTATGACGTGCTGAGCAATCCGGACAAGCGTTCGCGTTACGACCAGTTCGGGCACGCAGGAGTGAGCGGTGCAGCCGGCAACGGAGGCCCGTTCGGTGGTTTCGGTGGCGAAGGTATGTCTATGGATGATATCTTCTCCATGTTCGGTGACATCTTCGGAGGTCGCGGCGGCGGTTTCGGAGGTGGCTTTGGAGGTTTCAGCGGTTTTGGCGGTGGCGGTGGTTCACAGCAGCGTCGTTATCGTGGCAGCGATCTTCGCGTCAAGGTAAAGATGTCTTTGAAAGAAATCTCGACAGGAGTAGAAAAGAAGTTCAAACTGAAGAAATATGTGCCGTGTAGTCACTGTCATGGTACGGGTGCCGAAGGCGACGGCGGTTCGGAGACTTGTCCGACCTGTAAAGGAAGCGGCTCGGTGATCCGCAACCAGCAGACGATACTGGGTACAATGCAGACCCGTGCCACCTGTCCTACCTGTAATGGTGAAGGCAAAATCATCAAAAACAAGTGTAAGGAGTGTGCCGGAGACGGTATCGTATACGGCGAAGAGGTAGTGACGGTGAAGATTCCTGCCGGAGTGGCAGAAGGTATGCAGCTCTCAATGGGCGGCAAGGGTAATGCCGGAAAGCATAATGGCGTGCCGGGCGACTTGCTGATTCTCGTTGAGGAAGAACCGCATCCGGACTTAATCCGCGACGAAAATGATCTGATCTATAACTTGCTGCTGAGTTTCCCGACGGCTGCGCTGGGTGGTGCTGTGGAAATTCCGACTATCGACGGCAAGGTGAAAGTGAAGATCGACTCGGGTACACAGCCGGGCAAAGTGCTCCGCCTGCGTGGAAAAGGTTTGCCGAATGTCAATGGATACGGTACAGGTGATTTGCTGGTGAACATCAGTATTTATGTGCCGGAAACATTGAATAAGGAGGAAAAGAATACGCTGGAAAAAATGGAGGCTTCGGATAACTTCAAACCGAGCACGTCGGTGAAGGAGAAGATCTTCAAAAAGTTCAAGAGTTTCTTTGACTAGGCTTTCTTCTTTAAGAGATAATAGCCTGCCACACAGATATAATAAAAGCTCCGGCATTCGTAGGGAATGCCGGAGCTTTTTAATTTTCCATGCCTATTATTTTCACAATAGTGCGTACTTGATATTACAGTAAATGAATGGATGACAACTCTTTCGTCAGAGCTTGGATACCCTTCTGAATCTTTTCCAGTTGTTGTCTGCGCGGTTTATGCACACCGGCAGCATAATGCCATAACTGACGTTCGTTAATTCCGGTTATCCGGCTCAGGGCTGCTTTGGTGAAGATATTACTGTAATAGTTTATAAAGGTAGCAGCGTCAATCTTAAACTTCAATTCCAATTCTCCGGACAATAGTTCACAAGGATTGGGATTATCTTCCAGATATAATTCAATCGCTTCCTTCATATTTTCCTCAATCTCTCTCATGTCATTTCCAACAGTGATAACCGGAGCACCTTCGATATAAGCACTCAAGTTCTTCCCTGCGTGTTCCACAATTACTTCTACTGTTTTCATTTTTATCTCCTATTATTTAATCAAGAGAACAAGGGGGCTATTTTTTCAGCCCCGCTTGTCTCAAAATGCTGTAATAAGTGCCTTTCTCAACGCCTTTGCTGTTATGATTCGGTACAATAACTATTTTGTCGTCTTTCTCAAACTTCATATGGCTACCTTTCTGACTCTTTAGTACAAAACCGTTTTCTTGCAACATAGTTACAACGTCTTTAATTGATTTGTAACTTATAACACTTCGGACTTAATTACCACACAAATATAGTAATAATATGAATACTGTTTATACATTTATTCATTATTTTACTATGAATTGAGCTAATATCCCGGATTCTGCTTCAGTTTTGTATTCATCACCCGTATTTTCTCCGGAATCGGGAATACGGTGGTATATCCACTTTCTTCATCCGGAAGTTGCGGACGACTGCTGTATGCTCTCGTGAACTCCCCGAAGCGGATCAAGTCCTGACGTCTCCACCCCTCCCAAGCCAGTTCGAGTTGCCGCTCGGCAAGGATGTTCTCCAGTGTAGCCATACGTGAAGAGGCATTGACACGCCTGCGTACTTCATTCAGTTCTGTATCTCCGCTCTCGCCATTGCGTACTTTGGCCTCACTTTTCATCAGCAAAGCATCTGCATAACGGAAAAGAACGATATCATTTTCCATCAGCTTGCCATCTTTGGTGGCCGTTTCGTCTATCTCATATTTCTTCATACGGGCTCCTGCTGTCTGTACATACGGGGTATTCGAAATATCCAGAGCTACTTTCCACGGCAGATATTCAAGAATGGTTCCGTTGTCCAGGCGGACTACATTCCCCTTTAGGTCATAGACGACTCCGGCAAAATAACAGATGTCAAAACGCGGGTCCTGTCCGGCTGTTTCATAGCCGAAGGTTTCCAACGCTTCGATCGTGGCGCTCGGCCCGTTTTCGCCGCTCAGCCCATAGGCTTTGGCGTGATTGTAATGACGGGAACGGAAAAGGTATTGCATCTGGTTGGTGTACAAGGTCTTATTCATCGGAATCGTAAAGATGTTCTCGACAGAGGGTTCGTTGAATACGGTAAAATTGGTTTTGTAATCCGGTTCCAGACGATAGCCCATTTCTTGCAGCTGGTCACAGTATGCGATCACCGTCTGCCAGACGTTGAGACGGTTGCCGTTTACCTCGAAAAAGAGATTCTTTCCGTCGGGACGTTGTCCGTCTGTCCAGTCATTGTCGGTGTAGACTTCAGCATTCAATGCCAGTTTCGCCAGCAGGAAGACAACTACGGGACGGGTGATGCGTCCGTAATACGGACCGGACTGATTGCTATGAACTTCACTAAGCAAAGGGGCTGATTCCTGCAACTCTTTGAACACAAAGTCGAATATTGTTTTCCGTTCGCTCTGTACGACGTCCTTCATGGATGGAGATGAGGTGAGTATCAGCGGGACACGTCCGAACAGATCCATCAGATAATAGTAATACATCGCGCGCATCGCCCGTACTTCGGCACGATAGGCGGGAAGTTCGGCATCAGTGTGAGTTTCGGAGAACTGGTCGATCCGTTCCAACGATTTGTTGGACAGCATGACTACTTTATAAAGATATTCCCAAGTGGCTTGGATGGCGTCGTTTTCAATTCCCCATTGGTGCAGGAACAATCCTTGCCAGAATCCGCCGTCGTACCAGTCGCCGCCACGGGTGGGGATGATAGCTTCGTCGGTGGTGAAGGTGTTCAGGTCATAAACTCCCCTACCCGTTCCCTGCAATCCCTGACTGTCGCTATAACCACCGATATAAGTATAAAGAGAGGCCACGGCATTCAGATATAAATCCGAGAGGTTATTGTAGACTTCATCTTCCGGCAGTTTGTCTTTGGGACTCTCTTCCAGAAACTTGTCGCACGAGAACAAAGCCGTTGCCGTCATCAGTGCGATAGCTGTATTTCTTATATATTTTTTCATGATTTACTCCTCCGTTAAAAGTTTGTACGTTGTTCTGACGTCGTTAGAAATTAATACTCAATCCCAGCATGTAGGTTCTCGCCAATGGATATCCCCGTTTATCATCCAGCCCCAAAGTGGAATTGACCGTTGAGCTGTTGATCATGGGCGAAAGACCCGAATAGCCGGAAATCGTCGCCAGGTTGTTGACCGTAAACGCCAGTCGCAGCGAGCGGACGTATTTCTTCAGTTTCTGCACTTTCTCTATCGGCACGTTCCAGCCGAGTGTCACGTAGTCGAAGTTTACATACGCCCCGTTCTCCAACCAGTAGTCGGTAGCAGTCTGGTCTTTGATATTCCGTTGCGGAGCCTCCTCCATCACGTTGTAATCGGGGAATATATTCATGTTCATATAGGTCAGGGAGGTTCCGTTGTATATTTTATGTCCGAAAGCGCCATTAATCTGTACTGAAAGGTCGAAGCGCTTATAACGGAAACTGATGTTCGATCCGAGAATTGTCTTGGGCACGGCCTGTCCCGCTACATAGCGGTCTTCGCCATCTTCCAGACTGACACCACCGCCATTCAGATCGGCAATATCATAGGTGTAGCCGCCGTTTCCGTCGGAAACGAGTCCATTGGAATGAGGCAGGTAGAAGACACCTAGCGGCTGTCCCACCACTTGGTAGACGATATGATTGTAGCCGCCATGAAATCCGGCTCCGTCGAGGCTGGCGAGGCTCTTATACTGGGGAGCGGAAATCATTTCTCCGTTGTACATACCGCTCAGAGAGAGCAGTTTGTTTTGCTGGAAGGTGATGTTGGCATTAATGTTCAGTTCCATGTCCTGCGTTTTCAGCGGAGTGATACCGATGGCTATTTCCAGACCGCTGTTGCGCATGGAACCGATATTAGCCAGCAGCGTATTGTAGGTGAAAGGCGGGACACTGACGTTGTAGAGGTAAAGCATGTCCGTCGTCTTGGAGTTGTAATAATTGGCGGAGAGCAGCAGGCGGTTGCCGAACATAGCCAGGTCGATACCTGTATTGAAGGTATGTTTCACTTCCCATTTCAGATCGGGGTTTGTGTTGCGCAGGTCGCCTAAGGATACGGCTGCCGAATTTCCTACAGGAATCACACCGTTCGGTTTGACAAGACTCAGCGTAGTGTATGAGTCGATTCCGCTTTGATTTCCTGCCAGACCGTAACCTATACGGAATTTCAGATTATCAATGATGGGAAGACGCTTCATGAACTTTTCTTCACTGATCACCCAAGCGGCGGAAACTGACGGAAAGAAGCCCCATTTGTGGTTGGCGCCGAATTTGGAGGAGGCGTCGGTACGGGCGTTCACTGTCAGGCTGTAACGGTCGGCATAGGTGTAGTTGAAGCGTCCCATGAAGGAGGCCAGATGCGGCTGTTCGTAATATGAGTTGGTGCCTTCCCAAAGACGGAGAGCACCCGCTTGCAGGTTGTTGTAGCCGAATTTATCCGTGTTGAAGTTGGTGACTGTGGTATAGAATCCTGTATAAGTCTCCTTCTGAAGTTCCGCCAGTGCGAGGGCGTCGAAGAAGTGTTTCTTCCAGCCTTTCTTGTAGGTCAGCATCATGTTGCCCAGGAGAGACTCCATCTTTTTTGTGCCTTTATATGCTTGTCCATGCGCCCAGACGGAAGTGGGCAGGTACTGTGAATTTTCGACTATATTATAGGTATAGGCACCGAAGAGTACCAACTTGAGTTCGTCCATCAAGTTAAAGGTCAGACGGGCATGGGTGCTGATATGGGAAGTGGCGTCATGATCCTGCACTTCCATCCATGCCAGCGGATTGGTAATCTGGCTGGCGGTGGTGATTCCGTCCCACGAACCGGTCACAGGGTCTTTGTGGTTGGGATAGGTGGGATTGAAAGTAGCGGCAGAATAGAACGTTTTCTGAAGGTCTACCAGATTGTGGTTCTTCTGGATAGAGCCGAACATACCCAGTTCGCAGTTCAGAAAACCGTCAAACATCTTTTGGGTCATGTTCATATTGGAAGTGAAGTTCTTCATGTCTTCATTCAGAATGACTCCCTGACGATCCATGAAACCGAGGGATACACGGTAGCTGGATTCATTGGAACCGCCATAGAAGGCGATGTGATGGTTCTGCTGCAATCCTGTTTGCTCAATTTCTTTCTGGAAGTTGGTACTGTTGCCTTTGTCGAGAATAGAGATGCCCCGTTCGGAAGCGACTCTCCGGAAGTCATTTGCCGACAGCATATTCAGGTTCTTGTAGACGGTGGATATTCCGAAGATACCGTTGTAGCTCACTTGCGTCTTACCGCTCATCCCTTTCTTCGTAGTGATTTCGATGACACCGGAGGCCCCCCGCGATCCGTACTGTGATGTTTCGGAAGCATCCTTGAGGATGGTAAAACTCTCGATATCCGTAGGGTAAATGGAAGCAAGCATGCTCAAATCTCCGAATACTCCATCGACGATAATTAACGGGTCGTTCCCGCTGGTCAATGAAGTGGTACCACGCAGGCGGACTGCGTCGAGAGCTGCAGGGCCATTGGTTCCACGCTGAATGGTCAATCCCGGAACCCGTCCGCGAATAGCCTCCAGCGGGTTCGTGATCTGGTCTTTATTCATCTGTGTCTCCGTGATTTTCTCCACCGATCCGGAGATCGTTTTCATACTTCCGGTGGCATAGCCTACCGTTATCAGGGAGTCTACGGGAGGAGGAAGAACTGGTTTTCTCTGAGCAAATACACTTCCGCATGAAGCTACCAGAAAAAAAAGGCTCCAAATAGTAAGTCTGCTGTGTTCCATAATTATCAGTTTTTTTAAGGGATAATACAAATATAACAAAAAAAGCGAGTATCTGGTTGTGCAGACACTCGCTTTTCTTCTTTGTATAGGGCAGTACGATTTTATGGTACTCCTGTAGCTTGTCAATCAAATACGGCTTATCATGCTGATATGATTGACAAGTGTTCCTATGATTTATCAGTATTTCTATGATTTATTATTTTCCTGACCGTAGCCATAACCGTAGCCATAGCGTTTACCATATCCATAGTATTTGCCATACTTACCGTAGCCATAATAATAGCCATACTTTCTGCGTTTCAAGTCTACGCCGTTGATAACGGTACAGATATTAGGCAGTTTCTTTTCTTCGGCAAGTTCGTTGATCAGCGTGTACTCTACCTTGTGAGTATAGTCGGCACGGCAAACGTAGACAGACAAATCTGCTACACGTCCGATCAGTAAGGTATCGGTAACCATACCTACAGGTGCAGTATCCAAGATCACATAGTCAAAATTCTTCTTCAGTATTTCAATGGCTTTGTCCAGTCCGTCACGAGCCAGCAATTCCGTCGGATTAGGAGGAACCGTTCCACCCGGAAGGATGGACAGATTCTTATTGACATCTGAAGGCTGTACCAGACTCATCAGGTCTGTATCCGGATTTGCCAGGTATAAAGTAATACCTTTCTCCTTCGTCGAAAGGCGGAAGACCTTATTCAGTCCCGGTTTACGAATATCAAGTCCCACAATGACTACTTTCTTCCCTAAGAGAGAAAGACTGATCGCCAGATTCGCTGAAATAAACGATTTTCCTTCTCCACTGACCGTAGAAGTGACCAGTATTACTTTCTTGTCATTCTGCAGCATAAACTGAAGATTGGTACGGATATTTCGGAAGGTCTCGCTCATCAGATTGTTCTGATTCTCAAATACGGCAATAGAACCATCCTTCTCGTTCTTTTCGTCTGTCAACGGAATATCGCCGACGATAGGAACGGTGGTCAGCTTTTCAACATCTGCCCGTCCTTCGAGCCTGAACTTGGTCAGACCAATCAGGTAGATGATGCCTACGGGGATGCCAACGCCCAGTACTAAAGCAATCAGATAAATTATTTTCCGTTTCGGAGATACAGGGATGTCGTCAGCAATAGCTTCATCAATGATCTTCGCATTGTTTGCGGTAGCTGCCAGTGCTATTGCATTTTCTTCACGCTTCTGCAAAAGCATCAAATATAGTCCGGCCTTAATTTCTTGTTGACGGGCAATACTCACAAACTGCCTTTCTTGTCCCGGAGCATCACTAATACGACGAGAAAAACGATTTGCTTCACGATCAAGATCGGCTTTTGTAATCAACATCCCCTGCAATGTACCATCAAGAGTAGCCTGAACATTCGATTTCATAGCACGGATACTCGTATCCAAATTTACAATAGCCGGATTATTTTCTGTCGAAGTACGCAATAAACGTTTCCGCTCAACCAACATTTCATTATATCGTTCAATCGTTGCTACTAATGCAGCATCCTGTAAACCGACGTTACTTGGTAATACTTCGTATTCATTCCCTCTTATATATTTCCGCAAATCCTCCAGCAGACTGATTTGTGTCCGGTTTTCCACCCTCTTCTTTTCATATTCCGCATTACCGGTCAAGGCTATTTGAGCCTCACTGGTCAGGTCGGTTATACCGGCATTACGCTTGAAGTTCTCCAGATTCGCTTCCGTATTTCCAAGCTCCTTCGAGATAATATCAATACGTTCGTCAATGAATTCTGCTGTCTTCTGGGCAATCTCGTTTTTATCGTTATTCGTATTGCGGTTGTACATTTCCAGCAGTTGGTTGATGAAATCCTGTCCGCGTTGCAGGCTGGAGTTCTTCAGAGATATTACAGCCACTGAGGTAGTTTTAGAGGTCGGCTCAATAGTCAGATTCTCACAATATACCCGCGCCACCTTCATCGGCGAATTGATTTTTGCCGTGATACGACGGACATTCTGAGCTGAAGACTCTTCCGTTGTATCTTTATTCGCCATCAGTGAGTCCGGTGACTGGAAGAATGCCAGGGTACCTTCGTCCATCGGAAAGACAGCAGGAAGTTCCTCAAAATGTTTCTGGTATTCTTTATCACCAATCGTCACTCCTACGTCCAGACTGCCTTGCGGGTACAATGACATTTCAACAATCATCGGATCGCTCAACTTCTCTGCTTCTTGTGGAGTCAGGCTAACGATAACAGGAGAAGTCTTATACATATTCTTGGAAGGGAACTCGTCTTGGTCTGCATATGACACATACAGGTTCAGCTGATTGACAACTTCCTTCACCAATGTCTTCGAACGCAAGACTTCCAACTCATTGTCTATGTTTTGAGAAGAGCTGATCAAGCCGCTTAACCCCAGTTCTTCCAGTCCTGCCATGCCTCCTGTATTCCCTCCTTTTTTATCATCTTTGATCAGGACCGTAGCCGATATATTATAGACAGGAGTAGCCATGCGCAAGTATATCCATGCACCGATAAGGCAAACTAAAACTGCACCGACAAACCAAGGCCAATGGATGATATATTTGAAAAGCACTTCCTGAATATCTATCTTCTCGTCATCAGCTTCACGTTGTCTTTCGTTTGCAAATTCTTCTTTCATTATTTCAAAACGTTATTTTAAGATATTAAATAATAAGCTGGCTAAAGACACCAGAATGGAGGTAGCGGAGAACCACAGGCTTGTGCTGTTACCGATATCCGAGTTACGGGCTTTTGCTTTGTTGGGAGTTACATATACGACATCATTCTGTTGCAGCCAATAATATGGAGAAAGAATGGTTTCCGACTTATTCAAGTCGAGAGTAATAATTTCCTGCTTACCGGTAGCATCTTCACGAATCAGCTTCACGTTATCGCGTAAGCCATATACCGTCATATCCCCTGCCATAGCAAGCGCCTCCAGCAAGTTTACTTTCTCATTAGAAATAGTAAAAGTACCCGGACGGGTTACCTCTCCTATCACCGAAATCTTATAGTTGACCATACGCACCGTTACGATAGGCGCCTCTTTCATATAAGGTTTCAACTTATCTACAATCATTTGTTCTGCCTGTTTCTTGGTCAATCCACCGAGTTCCAGTTCTCCCAGCACAGGGAAAGAGATTTTTCCTTCATTATCTACCAGATAGGTTTGCAACACGGGTTGTGTAGTAGCCAAGGTATTGGCCACTGACAAATTCGTCGGACTGGCAACCGTCAGATTAAAAGGTGCTGCCAGTTCCGGACTTGTACAGGATACTACGATGGTCAACAGATCTTTAGGCATGATCTTTGCATCGTACAGTTTTTCTTTCTGCTCTGTTTGATTTATTACTTCTGTATCCTGCAAATAAGGTACTTTCTTGTAGGACTGGCAGGCCGTGAACAGAAAAGGCAGTAACACTACAAAAGTCAATTTACTCAATATTCTCATAACTGTGATGAATTAGATATCTATTCTTTTATTTTTTGTTGTTTAGATTATTTTGTCAACAAGCTTTCATGCATCATTAATCTGCAGATATTCATGTACTATCATCTGTCTGCAGATTTTCATGCATCTCTATTTCTTAATACGCTTCCTTTTCTCCGTGGACAGCATTATATACGGTTTTATAGATTATATACAGGTCAAGCATAAATGTCCAATGTTCAATATACCATATGTCACGACTCACACGACCTTCCATCTGCCAAAGTTCTTTTGTCTCGCCGCGATATCCGGTCACTTGTGCCCAACCGGTAATTCCGGGTTTCACAAAATGGCGGACCATGAATTTATTAATCACCTGTGCGTATTCTTCTGTATGCTTCAGCATATGAGGACGAGGACCGACAACGGACATATCTCCTTTCAGGACATTGATAAACTGAGGCAGTTCATCAATGCTCGTCTTACGGATAAACTCGCCAATACGTGTTTTACGAGGATCATTTGCTGTAGCCTGAAGAATATCACACTGTGCATTCACCTTCATAGAACGGAATTTATAGCACCAGAACTCACGTCCGTCTTCACCGCTGCGTTTTTGTTTAAAGAAGATGGGGCCCGGCGAGCTAAGTTTGATAGCTATCCCTACGATTATATAAACTAAAGGAAAAATAGTGCACAGGAATACCGATGAGGATATGATATCAAAGATGCGTTTTAAAACACGATTCTCACGAAGTTCCAATGGTTCGCGGCGGATAGATAACACGGGAACATTGCCCAGCAATTCAAAATACATCCTCCGTTTCAAATAGTTACGAACATTGGGCACACTAAAAAAACGCACCAAGTGGTTCTCGCAATAATTAATGAGCGGAACAATCTCCGCACTTCGCACGGAAGGGAGACTGCAATAGAGTTGTGCTATCTTGCCTGCATTTTGTTCCAGATATTCAACTGCTTCTTTCGGCTGCCCCAAATATGCAACTTCTTCCGGATAGCAGTCGGAAGGAGAATCTTCAAAATATCCCATCACACGATAACCGGAAGTAGGATCGTCCGTCATTGAATGATAAAGTTCCTGCATATTCTCGTGACTGCCGACGAGTACAACCATACGGACATTTCCCCCTTTTTCACGATAAAGCTCCAAGAAATAACGAAATGCAAGACGGTAGCAAATTAAGATGACCAGCAAAGCTACATAATACAATCCAAATAACCGTGAACGGAAAAATTCAAAATGAAAAAGTGACAAAAAGCAAATGGAAAACAAAACAAAAGGAACCATGTTGCGAAGCACACGGATCATGATCTGCTCCGGACGAACTACCGGATGATGCAAAATTACTCCTGACTGAATATTACATACCAAATAGCATAAACTCAACAGCACCATTCCCTGATAAAGGGAAGAAGAAACTCCTGAATAGAACCGGGTTCCAAAAATTAGTTCAAATCCCCACAACAGCAAGTTCAATAAAAGAACATCTCCTAAAAGGACAATGAATTTTAGGACTTTATTAAAACGTTGGACTTCCTGCATAAATTATTCATTTATATATTGACTAATGATATTTTAGATTTTACACCTGCATATTAGACAGTAAACGTTTAGGAATTCCGTTCATATCCATCCACTGAATTTATTTGAGCTAAATAGAAACTCTGCATTCTTAATGCTTCACTCTTAGAGTCAAAACCATTTATCTTCACTTCAGCTGCATAACTCCTGCGTTTAGGCATATAATCTTCAACCACTTTAACTATTTTATCAGCCCATATAACCGGAGATTCTTCTAATCCAATGTAATGTGCAAGTTCGGATGCCGTTGTTTCTTCAGTGATATTCTTAGAAAAAAAGATAGGAAGTCCTGCACATTGTGCCTCTATCCCTACAACAGGCATCCCTTCATATAAACTGGGCAATAAGAAAGTATCAAAAGCATTATAAAACTGGTTTATATCATCCCTACGCCCTAAATTCATAACTCTGTCAGTAATCCCATAATTCTGAATCCGATCATGCATTTCATTCTCCAACTCTCCAAATCCGATCATTACCAGAGTTGCATTTTCCTGTTTTTTTGCAATTTCATTGAAAATATCTATTAGGAATAATGGATTTTTCTGTGGAACATATCTACCAATAAACCCATATATCACTTTATTTTCCCAGCCAAACTTCTTTCGGGTACTTTCTCTAAGTTCGTCATCAAAAGCATTAGTATCTGCATTAATCACTGTCTTAAATATACTTACCTCTCCTTTATCATAAGTCTTCTTACCAAATTGCCAAATGCCACAATCTATAGAATTAGCCATATAACAATTTGCAAACCAATGAGAAAAAGGACGTAAGGCATACTTTATGAGTGTTTTCTTTTCATTTTTATCACCTTTCGATATACTTTCGGATATCCTCACTTTAACTCCGGCTATTCTACCCAAAAACATAGGAAATATATTAAGCGTATTATCAAAAGCATGCATCACTTCATACCTATTCTCCTTCAGAATCTTATATGTATCCTTCAAATGTGTAATAAGATTCTTATATGGTGCCACCTTATATACTCTCCCGCCCAAAGCTTTGATTTCTTCTTCGGGAATACCATTTGAATCTGAATCGCAGATAAAATCATATTGCACTTTTGTACGATCTATATGACGATAGTATTCCATTATTAGATTACGTTTACCGCCCGAGTGCAATACACCGGCTATTACAGCTATCCTTAACATAGTATTATATCTTTATTGATTCATGATAGAATGAAGAAATACCATCCAACATTGGCGTCAAAGTCACATCTACAAACTGTTTCATTTTTTCTATATCAAGAACCATATTAGAAACATCTACAGGACGCGCATTTTTATACTCAATTTTAAAATCTGCCTTTGAAATGATTTTCAAAAAGGCAAGTACATCATTCACAGAAAACCCTCTCCCACTTCCCAAATTGATTGTTTCATTACAAACATCCTTATTTATCAGTTGATAAAAGATATTAGCGAGATCTTCTATATAGATATAGTCACGAATGGCAGAACCATCTCCCCACACTTCTACAGGTTTATTTTCTATAATTTTACCTATAGCCACTGCCACTAATCCTTGTTTTCCATACAGATTTTGCCCATGACCATAAGGATTGGAAGGTCTCACAATGAGAAACTTTAGCTTCTGAGTTCTATTCTTAAACAAAATACTATTTTCCATCATTTGCTTTGACCATCCATAATAGGATATTGGTTCCATGCTATCTGTTTCTACAAATGGTTGAAATGTTGTTCTGTTACCGTAAATTGTCCCTCCCGAGGAAAAATAGACAAACTTAATGTCTTCATTAGCACAGAATTCCATCAGTTCAATAGAAGGAAATATAACATTCTTAAATTCACCGATATAGTCATCATAGGTACTGCCGGGAATCAATGTTGACACTAAATGCACCACCACTTCTATCTTATTGGTCAAAAGAATATTCTTCACTTCATTTATATTGCTCAAAGAACTTCTAAAGACTGTCAATTTATAATCTTTAAGTCTTGATATATCAGCAAACTCTGGTTCCAAAATAAATACTGAATGCTTTTCATCAGAAATAAAACGCTTCACCAAACTAGATCCTATAAAACCTGCTCCCCCGATAAATAATATATTCATAAAATTGTATTTTTATTCTCCAAGTCTTTGCTGTAGCTATCTTTTAATTTCCCGATTCCCATTAATCGCTTTGAATATTTTTTTTATATATTTATACAATCCCAAGCGAGCAGTCCACAGGCGAGCTTGCTTTTCCAAACGATGTCGTAAGGTTACAGGAAAATATTTATGGAAACAAACTTCTGCATCCAGCAGATTTAAATCGACAAAAAAGGCTTCACGTTTAGGATTCATGCTAACGGAATGAAACATTTCTTTCACTCCTTCTACAGCCTTGTTTGAATTTATTTCCAGTACTTTCAACTGAGAACTGGATTCTTTCAATATAATATTGGCTAAATCTGAATGAGCTAAGATACGAGTTACCCCTTTGTCATTATCCAATTCCTTACTGAACTTGTCAACATCGAAACAATCCCATATTGTAAAATCTGTATTACGATAACGTTTTTTAAATGCACATTGATAACAACTAGGACGAACACTCATGTTAGCAAAAAAAGCACGCATCATAATATCTGTATCAATTCCCTCATGATACTCTATAGAATCATTACATCCAATAATAGACATAGTTGAATATTTATATCCATAATATTTATCTCTAAACAATATATTCGTAAATTCAGATCCTATTTTCTTTTTTTGTGCTTCCAAATATTTTCGATAAACTAATGGAGATGGACAAGCATGACAGACTACGTCTACCGTAACCAAATTCTCATATGGCTTTCTCAAAAAAGAAAACAATCCCTCCAACTGGCAAGGAGTACCACTGAATAAAACACACTTTCCTTCCATAAGAAACTGTTTCGCTTCCTTGTATGTGTTACCTATTCTGCTCTGTACATATTTGCTATTACGAAACATTCTCAAATCTTCATAACAATTAGCCCACTGATGCACCACCTCAAAATCAGTGCTGAAACCTGCACCACAAACAACACCTCCTCTATCAAGCACCCATCTAGCAATAGCCGTAAATGCACCGCCAGAAGTACTTTCACGTAATACCTGCTCATTTTTATGCTGTACCAAGTATGCCCTTTGTTCCTTCTCAACATCTGGTTGTACATGAATCACAGGGCAAACGACCTCACATAATCCACACTCTATACATGTATTCTCATCTGCAGCCGGATAAAGAAAACCTTCATCGTCTTCACACATGGTTATGCAATGCTTCGGACATACAGACGCACAGGCTGAACAGCCACAACACGAGCACTTATCTTTAATAGTTATCATAATTTATACCCGATTGGAACAAAGCCTCTTTTATATATTGTTTGGTGAATTCTCTTAATGTTTCTAATTTTCTATGTATCTTTATATAATCAATCTGCATTAACATACACTTCTCCACGTCTTCATCCGCTTTTAAAAGTCTTTCCTCTAATCCTACCAACGAAAGCAATGAGTACAAACGACCATTTGTAGAAACAATGCCATCATTATTATACCGCCTGAAAGTAAAGAACCGTTTCCCATACAACAAAGAAAATACAGACGAATGAAACGAATCTGTAAACACATACTCCGCATCCCGAATCAACTGTACGAACTCTGCAGGACCGACATTATAGGGAGTATAATCTGGAAATCCTACATCGCTTTTTATATACTCATCGCAATGCTGTAGCTGCACAATCTTATAACCAGTTTTCTCCTTGAAACGTTTCACAAAATCCCGCTGCTCTGGATTGTTGCCGAGAAAATAACAAAACAGATAGGGCTCCTTAACAAAATGTTCCTTCTTTGTGATACCATCCCATTCTTCGGCGGCGAAAAGGATAGTCGGATCACAAACCACAGGGATTTCTCTTCCCGTAAGTTCTTTCACTATTTTCTGTCCACTTAATTCACGTACGGAGCAAAAATCCAGCCGCTTCAGAAATTTCGCAGCTTTCTGCGCCTGTCTTTTAGGAAGTCTTGCTATACCAAAACTAGTAGCTAAAGCTATCTTAGGCACATTGTCAGGAACAAAATTCAACGTATAGTAATTAGCCTCAATATTTGAAGGTAACCACAACTGGTCACTGCCTACTATAAAAGCCGCATATTCGTGCGCAGCATTGGCAAGCTCTTGCTTCGAGTTGTAAACCTCAGAAATATGGAATTTAGTTTGGCTGAAGCTCTTGAACATTTCTTTACGTAAAGCCATGCTATCCCGATATTCCTTCCCCTTAGTATAGATAGCTGTCATTTTTTTCACCGTTGCCCACTTATCTTTTACTGTATTAATATCCCATATTCTGCTCAAGAAATAACGATATTTCGCTTTATTAATCTCACTTTGCAACCCATCTATGCAGATTGTTACATTTTCTACTTTCATCTTATCAAATAGTAACTGGGTAGCATATGCCTGCAACTGACTCCCATAATTGGGTTGAAAATAGCAAGTGACAAGAGCTAGTTTTTTATTAGTCATACTGATATATCAATAATTATATTTTCCTTTTTTTAGACAATATTGTTTTAACCAGCCAATAAATGGAAGCATAATATATATATGTAGTCTAATAAAAGTTAGTGTCAATTTACGTTGTTTATCCATTCCTGTAGTAGTGCATTTAGCAATAGATGTCGAGAATAAATCGTTCTCTTTAATAACCTTTGCAAACTTGTTTATCTTCTTAAACACAGAATCCTTATTATCAGGATGGAAGTAAGTACTCATTGCTATAGCTATAACCACATAAGCCACTCTTTGGTATAACGGTTCGATAAATACTTTTTTGTCTGGAAATGTTTCAATATTTTCCTGAATTACATGAAAGCAGTCTACCAAATATCCAGTATTTTTTTCATCAACCTTCTTAGATATTGAGTTAGGATTATATCTATAATGATTAAAATATTCATTAACAAAAAGAACTTTCTTTGCATGATAAAATGAACGTAAAGAGAACTCTAGTCCTTCGGCTCCTTGTTTCAGACGATCATTATGTCTTATCCCATTCCTTTTCGCATAATCTGCTCGTATCAGTTTACAGTAAGCTGTTGCAATACCACTTTTGTAGATAAGAGTATGTCTGGCTAAATCATGGCACTCATCATCTATGTAAATATGCTCTTGCTCCGAACATATCCATTCCCATTTTCCTTTAATGGAGATATCACCTAACTCCTGAATACATTTCCAAAATACTATATCCACATCCGTATGCCTAGAAAGATAGAACATCAATTTCTCACAAGTATTTATGTCTATCCAGTCATCACCATCTAAATACATATGCCAATCACCTATTGCTGCATCATATCCAGCATTGCGTGCTGACACAAGTCCGCCATTCTCTTTATGAATTACTTTAATTCGTTTATCTTTGTTTGCATATTCATCGCATATTTGCGGAGTAAAGTCTTTAGAACCATCGTTTACCAGTAGTAGTTCCCAATCCTGGTAAGTTTGATTTAGAATACATTCAATGGTTTCATTAAGGAATTCTTCAACATTATAACAGGGAACAATTATTGAAATAGAAGGTCTGTTCATTCTTATTGGAATAAAATTACAACTAACATAAAACTTCACATAAGACGTATATTCCGACTATTTTAAAGATATAGCCTCCTGAATATATTTATCAAGCAATTGACAGCAGGCCTTTTCACTATAGTTTTCATTCATATAGTACATCAGTTCTGGTTGAGCATAACCTCTATTCATTGCAGTCATTATAGCTTCACCTATTTCATCAACATTCATAGGATTCACCAATATTGCCCGCCCCCCATAATATTCTTTAGGGGCACCATAGTTAGTTAATACTATTTCACATCCATATGCTGCTGCTTCTAATGCTACCATTCCAACCCCCTCTTGAAGTGACGGCAAAGCAAAAACTTTAGCATGCTTATATAAATTCCATAACTCCTTCTCAGATACTTCACCAACATATTCTATATTTTCTGCATCACCTATTAAAGTTTCAAGCCAATTCTTTTCTAATACTCCGTGAAGATAACCTGCTAATTTCAAATTAAAACCATACTTCTTTGCAGCTTCAATAAGACGAGGAACATTTTTATTAGTTGAAGCCAATCGACTAGCATGAAAACAGAAATTTTCTTTAAGCGGCATCTCTTCTATAGGCGGAATACGAAAATGTAATGGAACTTTTTTAATTATCTTTTGTGAACGTTCTAAACAGTAATTAGTATAGTGACGTTCTTCTTCAGAACGAACTAACCAAAGTTTAAACCAGTCTTTAGACAACCATAAGTCATGAAAACGAGATGTCAATCCTAAATATTTCTGATTTCCCCACCACTTACAATAAAACTTATAACGCCAAGCTGGTATGCTAGGGTCAATAATAGGAGCCATAACCAAGTTGGCGTTATTTTTAAACAAGTCCTTAATCAAGATCCTTAATCCCAATGAAAAACTGACTACAATAATCGCATCAAAACTTTTCCATTCATTTTTATCCCAGAAGTTTATTAACAAGACCTCATGCCCCAATTTTCTTAATCCCTCTGCCCACATTTTACATTGTACCATTACACCACTATTATTTGTAAGAGCATATGTTGGTTGTATTATTCCATATTTCATTTTACAATGCATTTATCACAACTTATTTTTGTCTAATTATTAAACGAATTACACCAAACAATATTACATACAATAAAATATCCTGCATTCCATTTCTAAGTATGAGATTCAAACTTTTAAAGATGCCTGTAGAATTATTAAAATAGGTCATATATTTCAACAAAGCTATTATAATGGGAATAGGAATAATAAATTGTAACTTCGTAGAAACCAATGAAGAAAAAAAGTAGAAAACTAAAACGTATATAAAGAACGCGAAAATATAATAAGAATATCCCATCCAATAAAGCCCTATACCTGAATCGCCTGCGACACGAAACCCTTTATACATATTCTTGAGACCAAGCCCTTCTGTAGAGAGTAAATCACCAGGTGTGTAGTTGCTATCAAATTTATTAGTTGTATACCCGAAAATATCCAAAATAGGCGTAGGTATTTGAAACATGAGGAAATTTTCAGCATATCTGTGCATCTTTGAATTGTCATACCCTAATTTAGTGGCATAATCCAATGTCAAGTCTTGAGTACGAAGATTACATATTCTGTCCAATAAAATATTGTCTACATAATATTCACTCCAAGCATAGAAATTATCTCCTCCATTATCAGAATTAGACAAAGATGCCATGTTATAAGCATTATGCAATTTCTCTTTATCAGAATACAACTTCCAAATATTGGTAAATGTTTCCCCTGCTTTGCTTGAATAAGCTGATTGCCTATTCAATATCATAGCCGTAGCCAAGTCTGCAACAGGCCCTGTCACCAAATATAATCCAATAATTATCAGAATATTTGTTTTTGTCTTAAATAATTTTTTGTTTTCAAGTAAAACGACCAAGAAAGCCATAAGCCCCCATGAGACTATGCCGGTAAACATCAATGTTCTTTTAGTAGTAACAATTGCTAAAAAAATGATAAAAGAAAAGTAGACAATCAATGAAGTACGAGGAATCGCGGTATTCTTCCGACCATAATATTTGGGAAAAAGCATAGCGATTGGAAGTATTGCAAACTTAGTCATTTGATTCATAATTTGTCCCCAAGCACCTTTATTCTCTGCGTCCATCATATCAGTCCCTTGAATAGTTATATTGTATAGTAAGGCAAAAATGCCCGCACCGGCCATAGCCCATATTTGAGCTTCTGTAGGAACTTTAAAATATCCAAGTTTTTTCCATATACCTAAAAGCCACCCTTCTTTATATATCCGTCGACAAGTATGAAACGCCAATACAATAGTTGTCACATTCAGCATTAAATTGAAAAACGTAATATAGGGTACATTAAAACGGAAAGTTATAGGTTTACCTTCTATCAATGTTACGCCTAATGGTAAAGCAAAAAAGCAAATTCCATAAAAGAAAATCGCAACAAAAGGTATAAAATAATGATATAAAAAATCTACTTTCAATACTGTCCGACTTATAAATAGCCACCCATATAGTAGTACCACACAACCAAACAGATTTTCAAGAGCAGGAAAAGCTATGCATTCTATAACTATGCAAAATAGCATATATATAGTAATAGCTTTCTTTATGATTCTAAGAGTATTGTAACTTTTCATTCTTAATATTCAAAAGATTTTGAATATACTTATCTGCCAAACAGAGATTCAATAATATCCTGCATCATTTTTTCATATTTTGCATATCTTACCTTTGAAATTGTAATAACCTGTTCAATTGGATATTCTTTTAGTCTCTTAACTATTTCATTAACAGTAACATTACATACATTATTTTCTATTTGAGCCCAATTATTCTCCAACCCGTATTGTTTCAAAATATCAAAAACTTTGCTACTAGCATTATTTTCCTTTTTTCCCCAGAAATTTGTACTTCCCCAATTATCTAAACTATAACAAGGAACACCATTCGCCAAACTAGATACGATAGGGTGCATATTGCTTCCTATATATCCTGCTGAATATTTAATCAAAGCATACCAATCAAGTGGAGAAAGTGGTATAGATATTGAGTGTTTAAATGGATGACTGAATGCCATTGCTCCATCTATAGGGAAAGCAACACACTCTTTACCTTCTATCCGCATAGCGTCATTTAGAGCTTCAAGAAAAGGTATAGACAAGATCTGAGTTCGCATCCCTATCAATACATATTTATCGGGAAGAACAAAACGATTACGAATATCCTCTTCCAAAGGTATCTTTTCTCCTACATTTTGATTAAGAGCAAAAACAGGATCTGGAGTGATGTCAATTGAAAGTTCAGGTCCTGCAGCAAGCATCATGTCCTTGGTCCAAGCATCACGCACCGAAATATATTTCAGTCTTTTCAAACTTTTGCCCATGCGCTTAAGCATATACCTACTAAATTTCTGATATTTACTATTCTGTGATGACACAGACATCATAGCCGTAGGTATGATATCAGAAAAACCATACCCCCAAAAAGGATTGGGGTAACGACGTTCTGAAGGCAATGGCTCAATCCAATATGGACGCCGTTTACCTAACTTTAATGTTGAAAATAACGGCCAATTCTGTACAACTGCATCAGAACCTATTATCACAGCATCAATTCCATGTTTTTTTATAGCATTCCTTACTCGGTCAGCAGTTAGCAAATGTGGTATTTGCTCTTTCATATTATTATCAATAAACTTAAAATGTTCTGCCAACTGCAAATAGCTACGTTTTGGCTTTATAAAGTTCTTGTAATATGAGACTAATCTTAACCATACTGTTTGAAAAGATACATATTCAAGAAATACTACCTCGTGTCCATGTTTACATAGGTAACTATAAGTAGATAACGCCTGCAAATTAGCTCCAAAATTAGCTACACGATAAAATGTCAATATACCAATTTTCATTATTATCTACCTCTAATTATTTTTTTCACTTTTTCAAATCCCTCTTCCCCTGCTACATTGACAATTAATTTCTTTGCTATACTTTCCATAATCTTATCTGTAGACTTTTCTAAATTACGTATTGTATACAAAGCCTCATTCTCATCAACTTGTTCTGTAAAAACCTCAAAAATCATAGGTTTATCTGTAATCTCAGGAATAAGAAAACGTTCTACATTTTTACTAAAACTTACTTTACAGGAAGCTGTTAGATATTCATATCCTAAATCTTCAGCGTAATGACGTACCAACGATATTGACTTCTGTCCAAAATGCCCAGCACCATCCATATACTGGTCCACAAGTACATCGCTAAAACGTGAGGCTGGATGTGTATAGTTACGAAATTCCATACCTTTGCCATTATTTACAAGTAATATTCTGACATTTTTCCCTACATGTCTATTGCCTAATGTATTCATGTCATAGAAAAATGCCAAGTCACCTATTATACCGAAATACAATCTATCCTTATTATACAATGAAGCACCTATCAACGCAGAAATATTACCATCAATACCAAATCCCCCTACATTACTATATCCCCTCACAGTATTAGGCGTTTCAAAGAAACTCCATGCACGTAATGAGTTTAAAATAGCATAATGCATCACACTACCTTCCGGGATACGTGGAGACAACTCATATGCTAGCCAAATATTCGAAAATGGTATTTTCTTCGATATCAGTGAATAAAGATGATCGTAATCTTGCTTACATTCATTATAAAAGGATAAGTTCTTTTCATTCGTCTGCGCTTCAATATAATGATTAAAGAAGTCAACCTCCTGCATATAAAACATCTTCGATAAACTATGTGAAGGATCGCGAATAATACCATCTTCGCTTACACGCCAAACAGTCTTTGCCTTAGGCATAAGCAGCACTGATTCATAAGCACCACATATATCACCGATATAAATGAGTAGATCCATATGGCAAGCAACGCTCTTGTATTTATCTTGGCATCCCAACAAAGAAGACATAATCCTATACTTTCCACGATAATTGCTTGTTTGATCACAATAAACGACACCATTATTGTTTTCACAGAAAATATCTATTGCTACAGTAAGTTCTTGTGTAAAGGTTGTATGCGAACCGACAAAAATAGCAATACGTCCTTTCGGTAATATTGGAAAAGTATCACGTATCGTAATATACTGTATAGCATGAACATCTTTTATTTCTTGCACAGAAAAATCAAAGCTACTGTTTGTTTCCAAATCAATATGTACAGGCCCCCCCCCCATCTTTCTTTAATGCAATCAACGCTCTGTTGACCTTCAATTGGCAATCCCATTCATCATTACTGTCTTTTACAAGAGGGGCAAACACACTAATTTTTACAATATCATTTGGAACTGCCGTACGATCAATAACTTGGGCTAAATGGTTACCAATATATGACAATGGACGTGTTGAAGTCAATGCTAAAATCGGAAGTCTGCGATAAAAAGCCTCTGTCAAACCTGAAAAATAGTTGCGAGATGCGGTAGCGCCTGTACATGTTAATACGACAGGCTCACCAGATTCTGCCGAAAGTCCACAGGCCATATATGCTGCCGAACGTTCATCAACACATGAATACATTTCAAAATAAGAGTCATTTTGAGCACTACATACAAAAGGTATATTAGTAGTACCTGGACTTGCAACTATTTTCTTTATATTATAGGCTTTAAGCAAAGCTATAACAATCTGTACATTACGCTCTGCTGAATAATACTCTTTCATATTTATCTGATATTTATATTGACAATTTACTTTTTGGGGGCACTACAGTTCTATGAAGCAAATAACTTATACAATCTTTTATTATAGAGATCTCACTAAATGGAGCCCACTCTCCAGTTATTCTGTCATATGTACCCTGTATACCCCATCCCATTTTTTTAAATTGAGGATGACAAAGAAAAGATTCAAGACAAGATATTAGTCCACTTTCGGTTCGTACAAATTGAGATGTATCTATATACTGCTGTATCTTACTATTATCAAACCGCCTGTTATAATATCTATCCAATATAACCTGCCATTTCGCACCTATCCATTCCAAATGTGGACTTTTATCAAGTAACAGCACTTTTGGACGCATCCCAGTTTTCTTTTCTATAGTATCAAGATAGATTTCCAATATTTCCTTCCATGTATAACTTTCATCCGATGTTATATGAAATGCCTCCCCAAAAGCTGTTTCTTTACCGATTATTGATGCTATTCCCAATGCTACATCATACCCATATGTAAGCGTAGTACTTTTTTCTGCGATGTCCTTTGAAAAAACGATCGTTCGTCCATTCAAAGCACGATAAAGCCATAATTCTTTTTCTAACACACCTAATTGCAAACGAATTTCACTATATGTAATATACGGGCGAATAACTGTCCAATTATTTTTTCCGGATCTGTGAAGAATATCTTCTTGCCGCGCCTTACTAAGAGCATATTCATCTGTTTTGAGATATTCTTCATCTTTATATACATCTAAAAGACGCGGAGAATTTTCCGTTATAGGAGTTTCCGAATCGGCATAAACTCTGGAACTCGACAGAAAAATGTATTGTCCTACGGAAGATAACAGCAAATCCACTCTATCTGCAAACTCTGATGTATTATAAATCATAAAATCAATAAGTACATCAAAATGATACTTTCGTAAAATATCACTTAAGAAAGCGGTTTCATGTGCATTACCCTGTATATAAGTAATTCCTACACCTTTACGTTCTCTACGTGTAGTCACATACACATCCTCCCCTTGATTATTCAATATCTTCGAAAGATGTATTCCCATCGCCCCAGTTCCACCCAATAATAAAATTTTTAATCTTTGATTATTCATAAAATGCCACTTTTTACATTTAAATTCATATATTCCGCTTTAAGACTTTTGCAAAAATTACATTCTTATGAAAACCTCTGTACGATTTTCTTTAACTTGGACGTAACAGTAACTTTCTCACTCTGTGTGAGACCTATTGTATAAACAACAGCAGATGTTACAAGCAAACTGCACAAACAAACAACAGATAATCTAATCCAACCACCGTCTAAAACCAAAAGTAATGGTAATGGGATTATAAATGTTAATAACATAACGCCAGCTACACGTCCCAATACATCTCTAAAGAAATAACTCAATGGCATATATAATAGTACTTTCATAAAATACAAACGAACCAGCAATGCTATACAATAAATAATTATGTATACAATATAAGTAGATTCAGGACCACAACCAAATTCAAAACATAACCATGAAAAAGGAAAAACCATAACTCCGACAATTGCTATGACTATCTGATAGCCTTTTATCTTACCAGTCGCCATAATAGCAGTCCAAAATGAATTTCCTAATAGAGAATCTACAAATGAAGAAAACACTATCAGCCTTACAAACACAATCGTATATTCTGGAACAGTTTTAAGCCAAATTTTCAGTATTGTCGGTGTTTCAAGCACAATAGGCACCGCAATAAACAGAAATAGAAAAGCACTAAACTTTGCTCCACGACAAACCAATTGATACATATAATCCAATTCTCCTGCAGAATAAGATTTCGTTATCTGAGGATTAATTGCTGTAGTAAAACTATTGGCGAAAGATTTTACTGCCGAATCAACTTGTACGGCAATACCACGAGCTGCGTTTGCTGCCACACCGAAATAAATATTCATCAGCATATTTACGCCTTGTGTGTTCAGCATAAAAGCTGATGAACCTAGAAAGTTCCAACCAGCAAATTTACCCATTTCGGAAAACAAGTCTTTATCAAGAAGTAAATGATAGGTACATTCTTCAAACTTACGCCTGCAATAAATACCATATATTGTACGAATAATAAATGCAACAACCAAATATAATACCGAATATGTTTTCAACTTGTCTAATGGCGACAAGTACAGCATATATGCAATAATTAACTGTAGAACTGCATTAACAATACTAATCACAGCATAAGCCCCCATTTCTTCGTGAGCTATAATTTCAGCATTAAACGGAACACTTATCAAATTTAGAACAAATGCACCAATAGCACATTGTAATACCCAATGAGCAGCATTCAATCTGTCATCAGGAATACTCATGTGATAATTCAAAAACCACAGACCTATAATTTCTGCCGCAATAACAATTACCACAGACATTATCAACTGAATATTTACACCTGTACAAAAGACAGCATTTAACCTTTGAGAATCTTTCTTACCTAACTCAAAAGTTATAAAACGCGTAATTGCATTAGAAAAGCTACCACTTAGTACAGTAAACATTGCTATAAACCCACCAACAACATTGTAAATACCAAAATCGCTAATTCCAAGAGCATTTAACACTACACGACTTGTAAACAACGCCACTGCCATTGTAAACATCATACGGATATATAGCAATAATGTATTTTTAACTATTCGCTTATTATTACTAGAATATTCTGTCATTATTATTTAGTACTAATCTAGTGTATGGTATAAGTTTTGGCTATCTCCCCCCATTATGAAAAATCACATCAATAGCACGAGCATGATCAATGACGTACAACCAATCACATACATTTTCTCTTTTGCCATATACAGGTTAATCATTAAAACTGAAGTTTGCATCTATATAATTATACTTATCAGAGCAATTATAGATTATAAACAACTCATTTTTAATTCATCTACGACTTTAAGCAAATATTGTCCATATTGATTCTTCAACATAGGCTTGGCCAGTTCGCGCATTTTATCTTCAGTTATCCATCCATGACGCAAAGCGATACCCTCCAAGCAGGCTACTTTCAAACCTTGACGTTTTTCTATAACTTCAATAAAAGTACTGGCTTCTGAAAGAGAATCATGCGTTCCCGTATCTAGCCAGGCGAATCCACGCCCCAGTAGCTGCACTTTAAGTTCCTGATCATTCAGGAATTGCTGATTCACTGTCGTAATCTCTAATTCACCACGCGAAGACGGTTTGATATTTTTAGCTACCTCCACCACTTTATTAGGATAGAAATAAAGACCAACTACTGCATAATTAGATTTTGGCTGAACAGGTTTTTCTTCTATACTTAAGACATTTCCCTCTTTATCAAATTCAGCAACACCATATCGTTCTGGATCAGCAACCCAATATCCGAAAACAGTAGCTTTATTTTCTTCTTCTGCAGTACGAACAGCCTCTTTAAGCATACGGGTGAAACTTTGTCCATAGAAAATATTATCACCGAGCACTAAACAAGCAGAATCGTTACCGATAAATTCTTCTCCGATAATAAAAGCCTGGGCCAATCCATCCGGAGAAGGCTGCTCCGCATATTCGAAACGCACACCATAATCTGAACCATCTCCCAAAAGGCGTTTAAAGCCTGGAAGATCATAAGGAGTAGAAATTATTAAAATCTCACGGATACCAGCCAACATCAGCACTGAAATAGGGTAATAAATCATTGGCTTATCAAAGATAGGGAGCAGTTGTTTGCTCACTCCTTTTGTGATCGGATACAAACGGGTACCTGAACCACCGGCTAAAACGATTCCTTTCATTGATTTGTTATGAGTACTCAAAATTAGAATAGCAGGATATATCCTTCTACTCAAAAACTGAATATTTTATTAAATAAATAGATTATCTTCTGAATTTGAAAAATAGTTCTACAAGCCAGACATAAGTTGTCCGACGACAAGGTGTCGACCAGATGATCGTAATGTTATGATTAGTTGATTTTTTCGCAATACCACTTTGGAATGTGCAGCATGACGCCGATAGTAGCCAACGTAACAACTACGTAATAGCTCTTCTTGTATTGCGTAAGTTTGCCTTCGAGTCCGGCAAACGGGCCACGGATCACCCGAACTGCTTGTCCGGGACGGGCTTCTGCTGTAACTGTATCGACATAAAGAGTTCCTTTATAATTAGGATCGCATACGGCACGGAATTCCAACATCTCATGGTCTGGAATTTCATAACACCGCCGTGTACTCCGGTCACGAACAAGCAGAAAAGGTATAGTACAATCCTTTACCCTCTCTAATAGTTCCTTTTCCGTAAATTCTTTCTCGATAAACAGCAGATTGTGTACAGCTGGAGTCAGCTTCCGATGCTTTTTACCATCGAGTGTCTCATACTCTACAAAACGCATCGGAATAAAATAATTTACCCCTTTTTCCTCCAAATATTTCCCCAAATGCTCTTCTTTACAATAGAAGGTTTGTATGGCATACCATGCCTTACTTCCCTCTGTTTGTCGTTCTTTGTCCAAATCATTCATTATCACCCATTACCCCTTGTTTTTATTTCATCACTTACTTAAAAGACAAAAGCGCCCTAACTTCCACAAATGAAATCCATTTATGAAGCAGTAGCGCATCTCTTAAGGATTTAGCCTTTTTTATCTTATCTCCATATAAGAACCAAGGTTCATAGAGAAACGGATACAGTACTAAAACGATGCAAAAGTAATACAATTTAATAAAAGAACATACTTTTACAGCTTTTATTTTGCCCACCAAGATGTTAAACTCTTGCCTGAGCCAACAGAAATTCCTCTAAGTGTTTCATAGCGATACACTTAGAGGAATTACACATATTACAACGATATTTCTTACTTCTTAGCTTCCTAGCGGCTTTCAATGATCAAGACTCCCTTTTTTAAGCCCTTACCCGTAGCTTCAAGGGTTATTTTTCCCGATTGTTCTGTTGAAGACACAATAGCAGTCATCATGCCACTAAAGACTTTCATCCTCGGACGCTGGAAAGATTCCAAAGAAGCTGCATTCCCATTAGCTCCTGCACGATAAGTGCCTGCTCCTTTCACTTTGAAACTAATCTCATGGGAGGCATCTGGACACAGATTACCATCTTTGTCTACTACACGTACTGTCACAAAAGAGAGATCTTTCCCGTCTGCCTTAATAACATCACGATCAGCTACCAATTCAATATGGTCGGGAGTACCGGCTGTATGAAGTTCTTTTTCAGCTACAGCTTTACCATTTGCATCATAAGCCACAACTTTCACCGTACCCGGCTCATATTTTGTATCCATCCACATCAGACGATAACGACTCTGACGCTTCAAGTTCATTATTGAAACAGAGTCGGCACTATTATTGATGGTTACAGAAAGGTCTTTGGTACGTTTTCCCTGACTCTTTCCATTGATAAATAATTCAGCTGAAGGATAGTTAGTATAGACAAAGACAGGAGTTATCTCTCCTTCACGTCCCGCCCAGTTCCAATGAGGAAGAATATGCAGTGTTTCCTCTTCTTTATTCCAGTGACTGCGATAGAGATAGTAGCGATCTTTCGGCAAACCTGCTAAATCGATAATACCAAACAGGGAAGAATGACTAGGCCAATCTGTATAATAGGGAGTCGGTTCGCCCAGATAATCGAATCCTGTCCAAACAAACTCTCCTATACAATAAGGCAGATCTTCATGCTGGATAAAGTCATCTTCGGGAAGATTGGACCAGGAGCAAGACTCTACATCATAAGAAGAAGACTGATGATCGTCATACTTCTTCATCCATTGACGGGTAACGGGGAATTTGTATACTCCACGAGAGCTAACTGTAGAAGCAGTCTCACTCCCCAAAACAATCTGCTGGGGAAGCTTTTTATAATTTTCCTGATATTTATGCGGTCTATAGTTAAATCCGGCAACATCCATTACTGCAGCCATATTATTATTGACAACGGCATCCGGTGCATCCATCCCCTGTGTGACAGGACGGGTCGGGTCTTCACGATGACAGATTTCTTGCAGGAAATAAGACATTTTAGGTCCTTTATTCCCATCCCACTGTTCGGGAACCTCATTTCCGATACACCACATCACCACACTCGGATTATTACGATAATGGCGTATTAAGTTCGTCAAATCCTTCACTGCCCATTCGTCAAAAACATGGCGATAGCCGTTCCTTACCTTCATAGCTTTCCATTCATCAAACGATTCTGCCATCACCATAATTCCCATCTCATCACAAGCTCTGATCAATTCAGGAGCAGGCATATTATGAGAAGTACGGATCGCATTACAGCCCATATCTTTCAGGATACGAATCTGATGACGGATGGCGGCATCATTTACGGCACCTCCCAAAGGACCGAGATCATGATGATTGCATACACCTTTGAATGGAGTTCTCTTCCCATTCAGGAAAAATCCTTTGTTGGGAATGACTTCAATAGTACGGATACCGAATGATGTTACATATTCATCTTTCAATGTATTGCCTTCATAGACTTTAGAGACGGCTTGATACAGGACAGGAGTTTCCGGACTCCATAAAGCCGGATGAGTAACAACAAGTTCCTGACTAAAGACATTATCATCAAAACGAGTACCTTGTTTTTCATTGGTAGTTACTACCTTTCCATTTTTATCTTTTAGTTCAGTCACAATACGATAAGCATCAAATTGTTTTCCGGAAGGTACAACCAAAGTAGTCTTTATATTAACTTTCGCATAGTCGTCCTTTACTACCGGAGTAGTTAACTGTGTACCCCATGTCGGAATATGTGCATCTTCCGTCACTACCAAATGCACATTCCTGTAAAGTCCGGCTCCCGGATACCAGCGGGAGGATTCCGTTTCATTCTCCAGACGAACAGCCAAAGTATTCATCATCCCCTCTTTCAGATAAGGGGTTACATCCAGATAGAAAGTATTGTATCCATAGGGCCAATAGCCAGCCTCCTGACCGTTGACATATACACGTGCATGGCTCATAGCTCCATCAAAAATCAATGTTGCCTTTTTACCCTTAGCAAAAGAAGGAGCATCAAAATTCAGCCGATACCAGCCTACCCCCACAAAAGGAAGCCCCCCCGTACGTCCGGCATGCTCCATTGCCTCTTTCTGCCCGTCTTGGGCAATGGCGGTCAACTGCTTATCATTATCTATACCAAAAGGTCCATAAATAGCCCAGTCATGAGGTACTACTACCGATTGCCACTTGACGTCATTATAGTCAGGCTGAATAAAATCGGCATTATCTTCACGCGTAAACTTCCATCCTTTCTCAAAAGTGTATGAGGTACGTACTTGCGCACTGATCACAGAGAAAGAAAAAAGCACGGCTATTCCTAATAAATTCTTAATATTTAAAGTCATAAATATACATCTAATTATTTCACAACTATTTCATCCGTAAATATCCATCCGCCAAATTCTTCTCCGGCGCAAGCTTGATAGCGTATATACCGACCTTTAGCATTGCCTTCCCATGAAACACTAATAAATTTAATAGCTTCCTCTTTATTAACCTTAGAAGTGTATTGTTTCAACTCTGTGAAGCTGGTCCCATCATCGGAAACAGAAATAAGGACGGACTCAGGCAGAAAGACTTCTGCTCCTACTACTTGCATAAAATCGGCAGAAACCGAATGGATGGAAGTCCTTGCCCCCATATCAATTATAACGTCCAAACGTTTTTTATCGATAAATCCTTGCCAAGATCCATCTCCATAGGTCCAGTCGCCACGAATACCATCAGTCAGAGCTGTATTTCCCTGAGCCGGATAATGAGGACTATAGGGAGCATTATAAATAACCTTCTTCCCTACAGCCAGATGGTTGATCGGTTTTAAAGACTCCGGACGACTTCCAATCTCATTTTTAAGATCAAAGGTATGATATCCCTTTGCTTGCAAATCATCAACCGCTTTTAAAGCACGATTATGGAAATCGGGCCATGATTTACGTTCAGGAGCTGACCACGCCACTTCTGCCAAAGCCAAGATACGAGGATATATCATATACTCCATATGTTCCGGTGTAGGAATATACTCAGCCCAGAGATTACCCTGCGCACCATAAACAAGTTCTGCCTGTTCTACGGTTAAAGAATCTGAGACTGGATTGTACGAATAAACTTTCTCCAATGGCAGATACCCTCCGATAGCTTCCGGCTGAGAATATGGAGCGTCCTGGTAACTATCCAAATAGCAATATTTACCGGGTGTCATTATTGCCTGATGACCAGAACGTACAGCAGCAATGCCTCCTTCTTCGCCACGCCATGACATTACAGTAGCATTAGGAGCCAAACCACCTTGGAGGATTTCATCCCATCCCAACAACTTACGTCCGTGAGCATTCAGGAACAGTTCTACACGATGAATCAGATAACTCTGCAGTTCGTCTACATTAGAAAGATGTTCATCCTGCATCCTTTTCTGACATTTCGGACAAGTCTTCCATGCCCCCTTACCAGCTTCATCACCGCCTATATGTATATATTCCGATGGAAAAAGTTCCATTACCTCAGTTAATACATTTTCCAGGAAAGTAAATGTCTCTTCATTCCCCACGCAGAAATCAGCATTCTTGTATGGTTCGCCCGAACAGGATAATTGCGGATAGGCAGCCAATACTTCTTCCGAGTGAGAAGGCATCTCTATTTCAGGAATGATTGTGATATAATGTTGTCGTGCATATGCAATAATCTCCTTCATATCATCTTGAGTATAGTAACCACCGGAAGCACCGGGTTCATCATAACGAAGATATTTCCGTCCGCCGTTCCACCACTTCTTCCAGTTAGCATCTGTACGCCAAGCTGCAAATTCCGTCAACAAAGGATATTGCTTTATTTCAAGTCGCCATCCTGCTGCATCTGTCAGATGCAAATGCAATCGGTTTATTTTATAAAATGCCAGTGCATCTATCTGTTTTTTCACAAATTCTTTAGAGAGGAAGTGACGGGAAACATCCAGCATCATTCCACGATAGGCAAAACGAGGGGTATCCTGCACATCAACAGAAGTTATAGAATAATCTGTACCCGAAGGTTGAGACAGCTGCAACAATGTCTGAATTCCATAAAATAGTCCTGCCCCAGAAGAAGCTTTGATTAAAATATGCCCAGGAGTAACAGACAGTATATAACTTTCCGGTGACACCAGCAGAGGATTCTTTTCTGATATTAGTAAAGACAAGACATTCTGTTTATCTTTCTTCTTTCCTTCCTTAAATTGTAGTGATAAGGCAGTTCTCAAATAGTCGCCAAGAAGAGCAGCTTCTTCTCCTTGTAAGTTTGTATAAAGCTTAGTTTTTTCAGAAAGTAAAAAAGAGCCCGTACCCTGCTCCATCTTTAAGGGAACAGGTATTACGGACTGTGCTTTTATGGGATGTGCACAAAAGCACATCCCGATTACCCATAAGAAAAGACAAACTTTAGTGTATCTCTTTCTTATATCCATTAATTAACAGTAATTTCGTCTACAAATAAAAAACCTGGATAATTCTTCCCACCATGCCATTCCGGAATACTTTTCTCGGGCGAAGCTATCACTTTCACATATTGTGCTGTTACAGGTGTAAATGTTAGTTTATGGTCATAGATGCCATTTTTATCAGTTTCCTTCATTGCAGGATAGTTTTCGGATGCCACTTTCTTGAAGTTCGTGCCATCATCTGATACCTCCACAGAAAATTCTCTTGCATCAAATACCCAGTCTCCCTTCTCTACACATGTAGAAATGGCAACACTTGAAATCTCGGTAGGCTGTTTGAAATCAATGGTCACATCCATATCATTACCTCTAAATGCAATCCAACGTCCGGTTTTATAGTTACCATTTCCCTTCAGGCCATCGACCAAAGTAGTCACACCTTTAAACTCATATTGTTTATTCACAGGCTGATTAGCAACAATCGGCTTCATGCTTGATTTACTGAAATTGATTTTCTCTGAAACGACACGACTATTTCCTGTGGGACGAATGGCAATAGCTGAGAAATCTACATTCTCCTTGACTTTCAAGACACCGTCATAAACTGGAGAAGCGCTAGTCGGCTCAGTACCATCCAAAGTGTAATGGACAGGTGCATTGTCGATTGTAGAAAGTATAATGTCTAAAGTACCATCAGCCGGATTCGGATTAAATTCAGCTTTCACATCAAATACGTGCTTTGCATAATTGTATCCTTCTGCATCATACCATTTAATCAGTCGTGGAAGACGAGATAAGAAATCTTCATAGTTCTTCTTATCAGGTGTTGACCACTGTACTTCACACAAAGCTGCCCAACGAGGCAATACCATATATTGAGCATGAGAGAAAGTAGCAATATACTCTGTCCAAAGATTAGCTTGTACACCTTTTATATATTGCTGTTCTTCCGGAGTAAGAGAAGCCGGCATGGGCTCGTAGCTGTAAACTCTTTCGATTGGCAAATAACCTCCGATACCAAAAGGTTCGTTTTCAGTATCTTTAGCTTGATAATAATCAAAATACAGATAAGTGTTCGGTGTCATGATAACATCGTGTTTCTGCTTGGCAGCTTCAATACCACCACTTTCACCACGCCATGACATAACAGTTGCATTAGGAGCAAGTCCGCCTTCCAGAATCTCATCCCAACCGATAATCTGACGTCCGTGATCATTCAGGAATTTTTCGATATGATTGATAACGAAGCTCTGTAAACGTTCCTCCTTACTATGGTTCTTATCCGATTTCAATCCCAATGCTTTGATACGTGCCTGACATTTCGGACATTTTTCCCATCTAACTTTCGGACATTCGTCACCACCAACATGGATATATTCCGACGGGAAGATATCTATCAATTCAGTATATACATCCTCTATAAATTTCAAGACCTGATCATTTCCAGCACAAAGCACATCATCGGCTACTCCCCATTGTCTCCATACTTCATACGGGCCACCGGTACATCCTAATTCTGGATAAGCAGTAAGTGCAGCCAGCATATGTCCCGGAAGGTCAATTTCCGGAATAACGGTAATATAACGCTCAGCAGCATAGTCAACGATTTCCTTTGCCTGTTCCTGCGTATAGAATCCACCATAAGGCGTATTATCATATTCGCCTGAGTTACGTCCGATTACAGTTCCTGATCTTTGAGAACCGATCTCTGTCAACTTCGGATATTTTTTGATTTCCAGACGCCATCCTTGGTCATCAGTGATATGCCAGTGCAGACGATTCATATTGTGCAAGGTCAGCATGTCAATATAAGTCTTCACTTCATCTATTGTGAAGAAATGACGGCTGACATCGAAATGTGCACCACGATAACCGAAGCGGGGGGCATCTTTAATTTCTACAGCAGGCAGTGCTACGTCAGCTCCCTGTGCAATAGGCAATGACTTACGCAACGTTTGAATACCATAAAAAACTCCAGCTTCTGTAGGGGCAGTAATCGTAACACCTTGGTCGGTGACTTTCAACTGATAAGCTTCAGGGTTTTCTACTTCCGATCCCAATGCCAGCACTATTGCATTTTTTCCTTCTGTTCCGGCTTCAATCGAGAAATCTCTGCCGGTTGCAGTCTTCAGGTATTCAGCAAGGAATTTCGCATTACGTTGCATCTTCTCATTTCCTTCCGGATAGAGGATTTTCACACCGCTTTTCAGAATAAAGGGGTTTACTTGCGTTGTGACAATTTCTTGTGGTAACGGGATAATCTGATAATTGGCTTCTTCTTGTACTGAACCGCAAGAACTCATTAGCCCTGCCAGTGCCAGACATCCGGTTAGTTTTAGGAGTTGTTTCATAAAATAAAAAATTAGGTGTTAGTAGTTAATAAATTAGTTTTATTTATAGGTTTCACGAATGTGCTTGATATTTACAGAGAGCTCCTCCCCTTTTTTTATCTGAGGAGAAGTAATAATCACTTTTTTACGTTCTCCAGGCAGAAGGTCAAAGAAGTTGTCACTGTAACGGGCTCCTTGCAATGGAATCTCAATGAAAAGGTCTTTTGCCAATGTTGACGAGAAAAGAGTCAATTCACATTTACCATCTGTCTGTTTCATTTTATATGATACTGATGCCGGAGGAAGCTGCAAATCTTTCGTTTTTTTAAAGAAATGGACGGCCTCTGCAACCGGATGCCCTGATTTATCTTTAAGTATCAATTGTAAAAAGCAGCGTTGACACTCCTCGGGAGTCAGCCAACCATCAATATTGACGCGATAAACACATTGGGAAGTATTAGCCGGAACTTTCAACGAATGTATCTGCACCTTCTTGCCTAATGTTTTTCCATCAAAATCTACCACTTTCATTTCCAATGCCATTTGCTCCATCGCATCCAGCCAATCTGAAATCAGATAGACACATAAACTGTCATTCTGCTGTATAGGATTAATCAAGATGGGAGCAAAAGCACGTTTTGCCTGATAATGCAACGCCTTCCAGTTTCCATAATAATCAATACTTGACCAGGATACCACAGGCCAACTGTCGTTCAACTGCCAATACAATGTCCCCATACAATAAGGACGATTGCGTCTGTGAGCTTCCAGTCCATGTCGCATCCCCTGCCCTTGCAAGACTAATCCGACATAGACAAAATCTTCAAAACTTTCAGGAATGATATAATCGCGTTCCATATAAGTACGAATCAATGAATTTCCAATACTACTCTTCTGATGGGCATTCATCACTTTCGATTCAATCTGATAATCTTCGGGGGCAGCAAAAGTTGCAATAGTTTTCATTTCCGGGAATGACTGGAAACCAAATTCACTCATAAAACGCGGCAAATCGGTATCCAAAGACTCAAAAGGTTTCTTACCATACCAAACTCCCCAGTTATGACTATCTCCTGTCCCCCACGATTCCGGACGTCCCCAATTGGCAAGGTAAGGAGAACTATGCACATAGAAACGATCTGCATCAAATTCTTTGACCATTGAAGGCAGTAATTCATGAAAGAGTTTATCATAGCCATGCAATAATCCCTGATAAACTTCCGGAGTAAACTTCTTCTCAAAGCCCCAATATTTCAATGCTTCCAATATTTCATTATTGCCACACCACATAGCTAAAGAGGCGTGATTCCGAAGACGACGAATGTTATAAACAGCCTCTGCCTCTACCCGCTTCAAGAAAGCAGGGTCCGAAGGATAAGGAGTACACGCAAACATAAAGTCCTGCCAGACGAGTATACCATTCTCATCAGCAAGGTCATAGAAAAGATTATTCTCATATGTCCCGCCACCCCATACACGAACCATATTCATGTTGGCTTCCTTCATATCACGGAACAAGGTCTGATATCGTTCAGCAGTAACATTAGGCAGCAATGCATCCTGAGGAATATAATTGGCTCCTTTGGCAAACATCGGTATGCCATTGACCTCAAAATAAAAAGACTCTCCATTCTTATCTTTTTCATTCACAACACGAATCGTTCGCAAACCGATCCGGTGAGATTGCTCTGCAACAATCCGTTCTCCACAAGCTATCTGAACAGAGAAGTCATACAAAGTCGGAGTTCCCCAACCATTAGGCATCCATCGTACAGGATTCGTCACCTCGGAAGGAAGAGTTATATGATTTATTCCGGGCTGCAATTTCACCTGCTGTTTGACTTCTGCAACAGCAGTACCATCCAAAGAAACACGAACTCTTACTTCAGCCGGAACTTCCTGAGAAAGGATCTGGTTTACAATGAGTTCATTAGATAAGCGTGCCGTTTCATCCGTCAGCGATACTTGTCTGACATGATAATCGGATATGGTAGCCACATCGTAAAAACGAAGTGTGACCGGACGCCAGACTCCACTTGTCACCATTCGGATTCCCCAATCCCAACCGTAACTATACGGAGCTTTACGAGTAAACACACTAAGATGTTTCTCATGATGATCATTATCCGCAGGATAATTAAAACCATTAGAGGCGTATTGTGGCAATGTTTGCCGGATAGGTGAATGGAAATAAATATATAAGTGATTCTCGCCCTTTCGCAATACAGATTTCACAGGAACCGTATAACCGACAAACATGTTATCTGCCTTAAGCAATAATGAACCATTCAGATATACGTCTGCATAAGTATCAAGACCCTCAAATATAAGCTGGATTCCGTCACGATTCAATTGTTCTTCGGAAACTATAAAAGAGGTTCTGTATTCCCAGTCCTCATTCTCCACCCATTGAATTTTCTCTTCATTCATTCCATAAAAGGGATTCGGCAGTAATTCATGATTGATCAGATCCTGATGGACCGTACCGGGAACCGTAGCTGACATCCACTTTTCTGTTCCAGATTGAGAAAATTCCCAACCGGTATCCAGTAGCATGACTTCCGAAGTGTCATTTCCCTGAGCATAAACCATACTACAGCAACATAGCAATCCACATGCTATCGGAGCTATCTTTTCTGTCAAATTTAAGATCATAGTGGGGGCATTAGATATTAACGGAGTAAAGATATTACTTTTTTGTCAAATATTTCCTATTGAAGCCACAAAATATCTCATTTCACCGCAAATTCAGCACGAAACGTCGAAGCAGGAAGTCCCGTACGATTAACCAGATTAGCCCGCGTGAAAGGTTGCCAGCCATACCGTACATAACGAGGATTTCGTACTTCTTTACTGTATACCTTCACTTGTTCTCCTACTACCTCAGCCGTTGCCGGATAATAGACACCCTCAAATTCCGCAACCTCAAAGCATCGCAAAGACTTTCCATCAGAGCTTCGCATCCCTTGTCCATAATCAAAAGACAAATAAACCTTCTCACCCCGAACATCTGCACCACGGAATAAGGGACCTGAAGGAACAATGTCTTTCAGATATGTCTTATTCAAAGCCCATCGTGCCAGACGTTCTCCCACTGGCTGTTTACAAGTAGGATGTACATCCAAAGAATCACCATGATCACTGGACACAGCCATTCCGATGTCAGAGATTTCATTCAGCATTCTGCGCTGACTATCACGAAACCAAGGCCAGGACGGACGATCTAGACTGGATAATTGCACATAATAAAAAGGTAAGCAATCATCATTCCAGTTCTTTCGCCAAGCATTCACCAGTAGTTTAAATAACGCCTCATGGGCTTCCCAATTATGAGCATTCGATTCTCCCTGATACCAGATTATCCCTCGTATCGGATACTGTTCTAAAGGACGAATACCCGACTCATATAAATAACAGGGCTCATACGGATGTCTCTGCCGATTGTTCACTGACTTTTTTATATTCAATGCAGCCCGTCCACGTACCCATTCCTGAATAAAATCATTTTGGGTCCAATCCTTTAAAATGGCAGGGAAATGATATTCCAGACTAGTTCTATCTATCCAAGCTTCTGTGGGAGAACCACCAACAGCATTACAAATCAATCCAACCGGAACTTTCAGACTGTCTCTTAACATCTTACCAAAATAGTATGCAATTGCCGAAAAATCAGAAACGGTTTCCGGAGCGCATTCTTTCCACTCTGTATCCTTATAATATTGGAGATGATTCAATGAATCAAGTACAGTCGTTTCCCATTCGACAGCATTTGTGCGCCAACGCGCTTTCATATCATACAGACGAAGCTCCTGATCTGCGGCACGTGGAATATCAAGCCGGGCAGTCGAAGCCTGTTTCAGCATAAATTCCATATTGGACTGACCGGAGCAAAGCCAGACTTCACCCGCTAATACGTTATGATATTGAAGTACCTTCTGATTGGTTGAAATCTTCAGGGTATAAGGCTCCCCTGCCTTTAAAGGAGACAGCGTTACCGACCATTTTCCATTCGGGCCTACCTTTGTTTTCATTTGTCGGTCAGCTATACTTACAGTCACTTGATCTCCCGCATTGGCAGTTCCCTGAATCGTTAATGGAACCTCCCGTTGCAATACCATATTATCTGTATAAAGCAACGGCATTTTTAGTCCGCCATAATCTCCGGTGATGGCTGAATATACTGTCTGAGCCAAAACAAATGCTCCTTCGGGATCAGGATGTACAGCGTCCGTCAACATAAAAGGATAAGGGTACAACGGCTTATGGAAATCAATCAACTGCACCCCGGCATAGCGGGCCACATTTTCAATCGCCAGTTGTATTTCTCCATGCCAGTCACGTGTTCCTGACAGGAAACGAGGATGACGGTCGGCAATAGGTGTGAGTCTGGCAATCATAATCCGGGCTTCGGGATTGGCAACCCGAAAAGAGTCAATCAGTGCAATGTAATCTTTCACAAAGAAATCACGGTAATCGGGCCAGTCACGAGGATCAGTATCATTGATGCCCAGGTGAATGACCACAATATCTCCGGCAAAGTCAATAGCCCTGTGATATTCATCTTGCTGCATATAAGGCCGGTGCCCCTTATTCAACAGCGTAGCACCGGACTTACCGAAGTTTTCAACTTGATAGGACTCTCCCAGCATTTTCTGTAATTGCACCGGATATGACTGTGTAGCCCGGTCGGGCAATCCATAACCATAGGTTATACTATTACCTATGCAAGCGACTTTTATACGATGTTGCTGCGCATAGAGTACTACACTCAAAGTCAGAAACAAATAAATAATAAAAGACTTCTTCATTTTTCTTGTTAACGTAAGCTTTTACAATTTCTTCTCCGGAGAATAGATCAGTCCTTCCACAGCCTTTTCTCCGTCAAGAGTAACAAATACCGTAGTAAACATCCATTTCACCAATCGTACTTCATTCATCGAGAATTTACCGACAGGCAGTTTCAGCAATACCTTATTCCAGCCCTTATTCAAATGAACCTGTAGCGGCGGACGAGCCACACAATTTTCATTTCCTAAAGCTGTCTCCGAATTTTTCACCCGATGAGTAGCAGACCATACCGGAGGTAATATCTCCTGATTATTAATCCAAATACGGCTTTCTTTATAATCCCATTTCCCCGGTAATGGAGGCAGATCATTCTCCGAACGTCCATAGTTCTGAAATTCTGCCCATAGACCTACCTCCTGTGCTTTAGGAGAATAAACATACGTATAGGCATAAGCTGTATGATTTTCCTGCGGATCTTTATAAAAAGCCGGTACTATTTTGCCCCAGACATGTCGAAGATAAATACCAGCTCCTATGGCAGGACGTACTCCGTAGTGTTTTCCTTCATAAATATATGAATCTTTCAACTCCTCTTCCGGTGGAAACACTTTAGTCAGATCTCCTTCATTTGGAAAAGCATCTGTAATATTCCATTTTACATTAGTCTGTTTGACGTAGGCAAATGGATATCCTTTAAACATGTGCTCTTTATACCATAACATACGACTTTCGAAGTCCTTAAAGTTGCTAAAGACTTCCGACTTCTCATCCGCAGGAAGAATTGTTCCCTGCTTATCAAAATATTCAGTTCCTCCTCCCCGCCACGCACGTTCTGCAATCGCCAACATATTCGGGTAAAAGTTATTCTCCAGAATCATATTCCATTCCTTATCTATCAAACGATCATTCCAGATGCCCATAATAACTCCCGCAAGATCATCACTTCCCATATCCGCATTATAAATACGACTATTATACAATGCAATAATATCACCGAACGTATCAAAATGATTCAGATAATGGAAACGGGAATCAATGGCCGGAGTACCTTGCCGGGCTTTTCCCCGATAACTCCAAAGCTGCATCATGTCAATTTCACCTGCCTTATACTTCCATCCGGGATTCCAGGAAATCACTTTCTTTCCTTTGTTACGGACATAAGCCACCATTTCAGGGACAAACTGTGGATTGGTAAACTGCACCTCATCTGTACCAATATGGATATAGGGAACATCAAATGTTTCACAGACCTCATCCAACAGAAGCTTCAATATTTTCATTCCTTCCGGGCTTTGCATATCATGACGGAAAGTACGAATAAATGCCGCACTATGCCCGGGCATATCAATCTCCGGAATCAATAGTACCTGATGGGCCTTACAGAAAGCTACCAAGTCTTTGGCTTCTTCCAACGTGTAATATTTGCCCGCCATACGAGTCATATTGATACTATCGTTCAGCATTGGAAAAATTTTACTTTCCAAACGCCATGCCTGATTCTCCGTTAAATGCCAGTGAAAAGTATTGATTTTAAACCGGGATAATATAGCTATCTCACGCTTCAGTTCCTCTACAGACAAGTAGCTGCGTCCTACATCCTGCATGAAACCTCTAATCCGGAAAGCCGGCCAGTCAGTGATCGTACAACATTGCAAACGATTTCTTCTTCCACCCGCTTCTTTCAATTGAAAAAGTGTCTGCATCGCCCAATATACGCCACGCTCTGCTACAGCCTCTACCGTAATAGTCTTTGGAGTAATAGTCAGACGATAAGCCTCTTCCTGATTGACAGGTATATTTTCAATCGTGTCAATCAGTTTTATATTTATGGAGGATGCCGACTGATCGGCCAAAGTACCTCCCATCTCTGTCACAAACTGCTTCCATTCCTGTGAAAGCACAGGAGTAGAAAGCCGCATTTTACCCATGACAAAATATCCTTTTGCCAAAATACATTGCTGAGGTTGGGGAAGCAGATGCAACTGACCTGCTCCCAATATATATAATGTATGGAATAAAAATGCAATTCCTAAAAAGATTCGAAGACTTCTCATCGAATCAGATCTTTCAGTTTCACCGCTTGGAATGTCATATGAGCTGCACTGCTTTCATATAAGATGCCAATAGTCTCCCGATCGATCATTGTCAGACAGCTATATCCCCAGCCTTCTCCTTCATCCAGCATTAACTGATGTTCGGGAAGCCAGGTCACTCCTCCGTCCAGACTTGCTTTAATAGTTATATGATTACGTCCTTTGGTAGTATTCGGATTCGAGAATAAAAGAATATCCTTATCAAGTACATTATCTTTAGCTCCAACATGAATCAAACTTGCCATACACACAGGCTCCTGCAGTGCCTTTCGAGAGGAAGGATGTTCTGTCCATGTCTTTCCTAAGTCTTTTGTAATTGCTACGGCACGGCTTCCTCCACGGTTATCCCGCATATTCAGCATCAGCACTCCGGGCTCTATTTCTACCACTTGCGCTTCGGTTGTATTGGTACGTGCCAGATTGTGCATCTTCCACGTTTTTCCTCTGTCTTTACTATACATGATTCCGGCATTAGGTATACGGGTAGAATCGATAAACTGAGTAGGAAATACTAAAGTTCCGTCACTCATCGTGATTCCCCGTCCCGGTCCCTGAAGCAAGAAATACCAGGAAGGATCTTTTACCTGATCGGTTATATTAATCGGCTTCGACCAAGTCTTACCGTCATCCGTACTTTTTGCCATAACCAATTGTGCCGTTTTATACATATCCATCCCGGGATGAGAACTCCACCAGGCACGCTGATTACCCATGCCGTGTGTCCATGCCGCAACAACCCATATTGTATTCGTTTGGGTATCTACCAGAATAGAAGGGTCCCCTACTCCATTCTGCGCAGCAGGCAAACCATCGTACTCACCAAACGAAAGAGGCAGTCTCATCTTCTCCCATGTTTTGCCGCCATCCGTGCTACGACTCAAACCGACATCTACATATTCTTGCAGATCGACACTGCTATTATAACGAACATCATATACGCCAAGCAGTGTTCCTTTATTGGAAGTGACCAATCCGGGAATGCGGAAAGAAGCTGAGCCATCATCACCGGCATGCCGAACACCGACAGCCATCCGGTGAATTATATCTTTCGGTGACCGTTCTTTACAAACAGCTTCTTTGCCATCTATCTTTACCGACTGGAGTTCGGAACTTATTTTCGTGAAAAGAGAAGCTTCGGGTTTCATCTGTAAACTGATCCAAAAGAAATTAACACCCGGAAATAACTTATAATGACTCTTCAATACGACTTTCGCAGAAGGTTTCTGTACTTCCGCACATTTAATTGAATAAGATGGTATCGCTGCCAATGTTCCTCCCGGACGATGACTGGATATATAATCGACCGGTGCAAACCTTTTCTTTCCTCTATCTTGTAAAGCTTCTGTACCTCCATAATAGAGTTTAACGGCCTGTACATCCGACAAATTCACACTCTTGCCAAAATCAAGAACGATCTCATCCATCATCCGGCTTTCTTTTGCATCTAAACGAAAGTAGAACAATACATTGTCCTGCCGCTCAATTAAAATAGGAATTTGTGTCTGATGGACAAAAACTGTGTCTGAGGCTTTCACATAAAGGGAGCACCCTATCAAGAGAACAAGGGTAAGTAAATAATGATTTCTTTTCATAAATGGGGGTATTAGTTAGTATAACGATGACAAAGATAAGATTTTCTCAGCATATATTTAACAAACAAAGCTACAAACTTGCAATTTTTACCAAGTTCTCGTAGGACTAGTTAACACCTTGACCACCGTCCTGGCGCTTG
>JBKVKY010000008.1:0-316836 GCA_046986985.1 Bacteroides xylanisolvens
CTTCTCATAATAGGAATTGTCCTCACCACGGTAAATAATGGATGCGTTCTTGTCACGCTTGATTTTCTTCTCCTTGATCAAGCGTTCTTTCTCTTGGTGAATCTTATCAAGCAAAACGCTTGCTGGTTCGTCATTAGGGTCTTGCGGTACAAGTTTTCCCTGTATCGCCCATTGTAATATGCTATTCTTTAATTGCTTTCCGTTCATTGTAATTTTCTATCGTTAGAAATCATTGTCCTTATTCTTCTGCTTCAAGAAGAACTGATAAAGTTTCTTGCCTATTTTATCTTTGGCAAATGTCCGCTCATGCTCAATAGGTATGGTAGATAACCTTATCTTAGCCACACCATTTTTCAACATCTCAAATTGTTGTGGACTTATCTTGAATTGTGCTGTAGAACTGATTTCTGTCACTGGAAGGACTATATTGCCAGAAACAATACCTGCCGTTTCAGAGCCGCTACCAATCTGAGAACCATAAAGTTTAATAACTTCACCATCGAATGTTTTTAACAACATGGTTGATTCTTTCAAGAAATTCAGTCGGTCTGACTTTACGGTTGCGATAATGTAATATGCCGTATCTTGCTTTGCAACGCTATATTTCATATTGCATCCCTCGGCAGCCAAAGGTCGATATGTATATCCAACCGTTTGTGCATTTATATTGATACTGCACATAGTCAGTACAATAGACAAAATGATTAGTATTCCAATATTACTTTTCATAATTATGCTATAAAATCGAAATGTCCTTATTTTATTGTTATTACTCTGCTTCGTCCAACAACTTGTCAAGTTGCGCTTGCAGTTCTTCACGCTTTGGCAAATAGAGTTGGTAACGTGCCACAAACAATTGATTGGTTATACCCTCCAAGGCATACTCCATCAGAAGTTCGTCTTTTCTTGCTCCCAAGACTATGCCAATGGGTGGATTATCGTCAGGTTGACATACTTCTGTTTTGAAATAGTTAAGGTAGAGATTCATCTGCCCGATGTCACCATGCTTTATCTCTGCTCGCTTTAGGTCAATCAGCACATAGCATTTCAAAATACAATGGTAGAATACCAAATCCACCTTGAACTGTCGGCTTCCTATCTGCATGGAGTATTGTCTGCCCACAAATGCAAAACCACGTCCCATTTCCAAAAGGAACTGTTCCATGTGGTCTTTAAGAGCCTTTTCTAAGTCACTCTCCTTATAGCGTTTCTGTTTGGGAAGTCCTGCAAATTCAAGCACAAAAGGGTCACGGATGATGTCTTGCGGAGTTTGTACTTGATGACCCTCGTTAGCCAAAGCAAGAACTCCAGCCTTGTCTGTGCTTAGTGCAAGTCGCTGAAACAGACAGCTCTTCATCTGTCTTTTCAGTTCCCTAACTTTCCAACATTCCTTGATGGATTCCTTATAATAGAACTGCATTTCAAGTGCATTATCACACTTCAACAGTTCATAATAATGGCTCCATGTCAATTTGTGGGACAGTGTCCCACATTTTGGGAATGCCAAGTATAACTTACGCATATAGGTAAGGTTTGTTCGGTTAAAACCTTTTCCATTTCTTGCCGTCAAATCCTTTGCAAGGTTTACAAGTAACCTTTTGCCATATTCAGCTCTTTGTTTACCACCCTGTTCAAATTCAACGATATACTTTCCAGTTTGCCAGTTGGCATCAAGCAATTCCGTATTGACCGCAGCAATGGCTTTTGACTTCGCCTCACCCCATAGCGTGGTTATGTTGTCTATCAACTTCTGATAGGCAGCGTCATTTATGTTTGTCAAACCTTTATTCTCCATGCCAATCTTTTAGATTTGTGGAACACCATTCCACATTTTATAATTCGTCCACATTTACATTTATTCCCAAAATACGCTGTATCTCTGCCAATGTCTTATCAATTTCATGATCAAGAGCCTTGCGTTTCTTGAAATAGTCGGCAAGCAGTTCGGCAGGAGGCAAGATTTCTTCATCCTCTTTCGGGAACTTGCACAGGTCGAAGTTGCAATCGGTGGCGATAAGGTCTTCAACCGAATAGCAACGAGATTTCTCGTCACCATCAGCAATAATAATCTCCTTACGGTCGTTCCACCACTCACGGATTGGGTCGCAATGTTCCGACTTCATGGACTTTGTCTTGGAGAAATGCTTGTAACCCTCTGGCATATCCAAACGATAGAACCACGTTTCCTTTGTAGAATAACCTTCTGGAGCACCCTCCGCACTGGTATTGTCGAAGAACAAAATGTTCGTGGCAATCGAAGTGTAAGGTGCAAAGATACTGCCTGGCAAACGGATAATGGTATGCAAGTTGAAATCTCTGAGTAGCTTGGTCTTGATGGCTATCTTTGTGTTGTCCGCTCCAAACAGAAAACCGTCTGGGACAATGACCGCTGCACGACCATTCTTCTTCAGTCGGTACATGATGAGAACCATGAACAAGTCAGCAGTCTCGCTACTGCGCATATCAGAAGGGAAGTGTGACTTGACATCTGACTTCTCGTTACCTCCGTATGGTGGGTTCATCAACACAACATCAAACTTGTCTTCGTCTGTATAGTTGAGTATATCTTTTGTAAGCGAGTTGTCGTGATATACCAATGGTGTATCAATGCCATGCAGCAACAGGTTTGTTACACATAACATATATGGGAACTGTTTCTTTTCTATGCCAAATACAGACTGATTGTACTCTTTGCGGTCTTCAGCAGTCTTTACCTTCTTGTCCAATTCACCCAACCAACTTGTGATGAAACCTCCTGTACCACAAGCGAAGTCTGCCATTTTCTCACCAATCTGCGGATTGACTATCTCTGCCATAAATTCGGTTAAGGCTCTTGGGGTGTAGAACTCACCAGAGGAACCAGCCGACTGCATTTCTTTGAGAATAGTCTCGTATATCTCACCGAAAGCATGACTTTCCTCATAGTCACCAAGGTTCAAACCATCAATCACATTCAGCACTTGACGAAGTTGAACGCCATCTTTCATATATTGGTTGGCATCCTCAAATGTGGTCTTTACAATCGCTTGACGGATAGGGGTAGTTGGGGTTACCTCTATGTTTTTGAGTTCCACAAACAATGTGTTGTTGACAAACGAAAGCAGTTCATCGCCAGTCAAGGCATTACCGCTTCCATCGTCATGCGCCCAGTTGCGCCAACGGCATTCTTCTGGAATAATAGACTTGTAATCATCATCGTCCAACTCCCAGTCATTCTCTTTCTCGTCATAGACTTTCAAGAACAGCATCCATGCCATTTGTTCTATGCGTTGCGCATCACCGTTGATACCGGCATCATTGCGCATTATATTGCGTACTCGTTTTACGAAATTTGATAAACTCATATTTTGTTTCTATTTTATGCTATATTATATATGTATTGTTCCAGTTCCTTTACGGCATCAAGATAGCCTTGCTTGCCACCAAAGAACTTCACGATGTTTGCCTTTGAGCCCAATTTGCGGAATGGGTCATTTTCAAGCACAGTAAGGCTTTCCAATTCAGACACACCTTCCTTGGTGTACTTATCCAACAGGGCTTCAAGCACAAGTCGTGCCTGTTCACCATACTTGCTGAATATGTCTCGTTTCTTCACTTGTTCGGCACGCTCATGTCGTGTAAGTGTTTTCTTGCCGTAGGCTATATGGCAGATGAAATCGAAATCATCCACATCGTTCATGTCTTGGTCGTGCTTCAATGCTGCAAGATCAATACCACTGTCTTTAAGCATTTCAGCAATATCTGACTTTTTCTTGGTTTCTTGCCACTTGGAAGTGAATGTATCAATCGTAGCGTATGTGTCTATGATACTTTTCTTTGTATAGTCGGTAATGCTTTCCGTGCGAAGCAACTTACCATTTGTGTCATAGACAGAAACGACCTTGTTAATGACCTTTACTGTACAACCGTCCGAGTTGACTATTGGCTTAGGCTGTTTGGGCGGTTGTTGGCAAATACATGGTATCTGACCACATACTGGGCAGGGTTCTGGTGTCGGTTTGGGACACACGCATGGATTCTGTCCACATACAGGACAAATATGTGGTTTAGGCGGATAATTTGGGTCTATCTCAATCGGTCCATCCCAATCAGGGTCAGCAAACAATCGTGTTACGTTGCGGAAGTCCATTACTGTGAAGTATGTCTTTCCTTCTTTCTCACGAAGACGAGTGCCACGACCAATTATTTGTTTGAACTCTGTCATAGAGCCGATTTGTTGGTCAAGCACAATCAGTTTTGTCATTTTGCAATCAACGCCAGTTGAAAGCAACTTACTTGTAGTTGCTATGACAGGATATTTCTCGGCAACAGAAATGAAATAATCCAACTTGCCTTTTCCGTATTCGTCACTACCAGTTATACGAACCACATAGTCGGGATTTTTCTTGCACATGTCAGCATTGGCATTAGCCAAAGCCATACGCATACGTTCCGCATGAGTTTCATCAGCACAGAACACTATGGTCTTAGCCATGCGATCTGTACTTTTCAGATAGTTGGTTATCTCTTGCGCAACTTCCCTTATACGATCTTCTATGACAATGTTATAATCATAGTCGCTGTTATTATAAATGCGGTCTTCTATCTCGTTGCCGTATATATCCTTTTGTCCCTTTGTCGGTCTCCACTCGTCACCGATGTTCGTTGTGATGTTGATAACCTTGAAAGGAGCAAGGAAACCGTCCTCAATTCCGTTTTTAAGACTGTAAGTATAGACTGGTTCACCAAAGTAGCCAATACTTGACTGATATTTTGTTTCTTTAGGTGTGGCAGTCATACCTATATGAGTAGCCGAAGAAAAGTATTCCAAGATGTTTCGCCAGTTGCTATCATCCTTTGCGCTACCTCTATGACACTCATCAACGATAACAAGGTCAAAATAGTCTGGATTAGGAAACAGCTCCTTATAGTTTTTGGCATCATTCTGTCCAATCAACTGTTGATAGAGTGCAAAGAACACTTGATAAGAGCCAAGTTCTTCCAAGTGGTTCTTATCTTTTGAGTAGTCAATCTTGTGTGTCACCTTTTCTAATGGCTTGAAATCCTGCTGTATGGATTGGTCAACCAATATGTTTCGGTCTGCAAGATACAACACTTTCTTCTTCAAACCACTTTTAAGCAAACGCCATACAATCTGAAATGCAGTATATGTCTTGCCTGTGCCAGTTGCCATGACAAGGAGCACACGGTTTTGTCCTTTGGCAATGGCACCAACTGTGCGGTTTACTGCATTGCGCTGATAATATCGTGGCGGAAATATATTCTGACCAGTGCAAAAAGGCTGCTCTATAATAGCCAGCTCTTGTTCGTTAAGTCCGTTTCCATCGTTAGCCTCATTTTTATATCTTTCGACAAGTTCTTCTTTTGTTGGAAATTCGTCCATAGCAAAAGTGCGTTCCTTGCCTGTCAAGAAGTCATGTTCGGCAAAACCTTCACCATTTGAACTGTATGCAAACTTCACATCAAGCATTTGGGCATAGGCCATGGCTTGTTGCAATCCATGAGAAACAGAATGATTGGCATCCTTTGCTTCTACAATAGCAATGGGTGTTGCCTTATTTGCATAAAGTACATAGTCGGCAAACTTCGGTTTCTCTCTATGCACAAGATTACCATGAAGGCTAATTTTACCGTCAGTAAATTTAACCTTCTGTTCCATGAATATACTATCCTTTGACCATCCCTTGCTTGTGATGGCTTCGTTGATATAGCGGAACTTGATGTCCTCTTCTGTAAGTTCTTTGCTTATGCCCATGTTCAAATAACGTTTTATTATCGGAAGTTATTTTGTCCAGTTCTAAAAATCCAGCATTTGGCGTTTTTACTCTCGCTCGTCCTCGTCTGTTATCAAGTCCTTCAAATCGACTTGTAGAATTTTGGATATTTCAAGCAATGTTTCCAAATCTGGCTGGTATTTATTCCTGGCGTAGCAGTTTACTGTACTAAAGCTCTTCCCAAGCTGTTTTGCAAGCCATGTCTGAGAGATGCCTTTTTCTTCCAACGTATCTTTTATTCTGTTCAGTTTCATATTTTCACCGAATTTTACTGCAAATATACATTAAATTTTGCGATAATAATTCGTTATGTGGCTCTAATAGACAAAAATATAACGATATTTCACACTTCCACACCCATTTGATACGAAATAAGGGAATAAAGAGATTTTATCCTCCTTACTCCCTTTCTTTTCTTCCCTAATTTCCAAATACTTTTTCCACTCGCTTAACGGCATCCGCTCTCATCTGCATGGCTACGGAAGCATATATCTGTGTTGTCTTAACACTTTTATGACCCAATAGTTTGCTCACAGTCAAGATGTCACATCCTGCGAGGATAGCCAATGTTCCAAAAGTGTGCCGACTTGTGTGAAATCCGAGAACCTTTGTAATGCCAGCTCGTTTTGCCATGTGTTTCAAGGCTCTGTCACAGTTGCAGATTTGCGGTGTGTTAAACACAAGGCTATCTTCACTTTTATCTTCCCTGTCGGGCAACCATTCCAATGCCTTTTTGCCTAATGGTATCAGAATGGGGTGCTTGGTTTTCTGCATACGAGGCAGATAGATAGCCAATCCCGCATCAGTTTGGCGAATATCCTTCCATCTTAAGTTGGATATGTCACTATGTCTTAAACCTGTAAAGCAACAGAACATATAACATTGTTTGGTTGCAGGACTGTCTGTTTCTACGGAAGCCAATGACATGACCTCTTCTTTTGTCAATGCAACGATATTACTTTCTGCCTTGCTGACCCTTTCCCTTATGTCCAATGAAGCAAAAGGATTTGCACTTATCAGACCGTTTCTGACCGCCTTGTTCAATATGGTGTTGAGTGTGGTCTGCATTTGGTGCATGGTGGACTGTGCCAACTTCTGAGGGTTGCTTGGAGACTTTGGCGAAACATAGATGTCCCTCATATAGTTCAAGAAGCCCATATATACGTTTTTATTGAAGTCTATCAATCGTATGCCACTTTTATGGCTGTATTTCATATATTGGTGCATGATGGCTATCAGCTTCCATACATTCTTGATGTAGTTCTGAGAATACGCTTGGCTGTCAATCAATCCCTTGTGATAATCAAGCAGCCATTCATAGAAAACAGGCGATGCCTTTCTTAATGCCGTTTCATCTGAAGACTTTGCCTCCTTACGAATACCAAGGAGTCTTTCTGCCTTTATAGCGACCGCCTTTTTCATGGCGTTCTTGTTCTCTCGCTTTGCGTCTTCGTTTACCTCTGGAACAAGGTACAAATGCAGTGACTCATATTCCCTTTTACCATTCTCATAGCAGTCAAGGTATAGCGATTGACTGCCATTCTTTAACACTCTTGTTCTTATCTCTATACTCATTTTCAGTTACCTTTTTTTATTAGTGCTAATCAAATAGATCATCAACCTTGTTGACCGCCTCCACTTTTTTCTCGTCCACTATCTTGCTGTATATCTGGGTTGTAGAGACATTGCTATGCCCCAATAATTTGCTTGTTGTATAGATGTCAACTCCAAGTGTCAGCATCATCGTGGCGAAGGTGTGCCGTGAGCAGTGAAACGAGATGTGCTTTTTAATATCAGCATTTTGCATCCATTTACGGATGTCGTGACATACCGTTGGAGTGCCTGGCAAAGTGAATATCGGCTCGTTCGGGTCTTCCTTTTCATTAAGGCAGTTCAGAGCCTCTTTTGATAATGGAACATTGACGAGCTTGTTTGTCTTCTCCATGATCGTGCGGACAAATTTTGTCTTTCCGTCAGATGCGAGAAACACCTTGTTCCATGTGAGCGCACGTACATCTCCCAAGCGCAATCCTGCAAAGCAAGAGAAGATAAATGCCTTTTTTACTTCCGTGTTGGCGCAGTCCGCTTTCATAATGGCTTTCAACTCGTCAATGGTCAGATATTCTCTTACGCTTTCGGCTGGCTGATGCTTCTCCTTAGCATCCAACAGTTTCATTGGATTGCTTGCTATGATACCCTCACGCACCGCCTTGTTCAACGCTCCATTGAATACCGCCTGATGATGATGGGCGCAACCTTGACTGATTACAGCTGTAGCGTCTTTCTTCACTCCATGATGTGCCGTTTTCAAAAACTTCACGAAGCCACGGCAGAAATCCACATCTATTTCTGACAAACAGATATTGATGTCGCCAGTCGTGGCAAGGTACTGTTCTATCTTGTGGCGCATCTCCTTTCTGCCTTTCAATGTGGATTTGGCAAAGTTGCCGTCCGACTGCTCATATTTGCAGAGCCAAGTCAGCAGTGGCATATTCTCCTGCTTGATTTTCTCCCATTGTTTGATGCCACGGTTCTGCAGCCCCAATATTCTTTCTGACTTCACCTTGTTTGCCACCTGCATAGCGTGTCTGTTCTGGTCTTTTGAAATCGGGTCTTTCTCAGGAACGAGGTAGAGCGACAGCGACTCGTATTTTCTGACACCATCTGAATAAATGTCGAGATAGAGGCTGATATTTCCATTCTTCAACTTGCGCTGACGAATGCGAACAGGCTCTTTTGGTTTTGATACTTTCTTTTGTCTTCCCATGCTGTTATATGCTTTTATTTGTTTCTATTTTATGCCCCCATTCGGGTTTCTCTGAGGTCAAAGTTATAAAGATTATTTTGTTTCGCGTAACAAACGTGCAACAAAAATGCACCAAAAATAGATTTTTAACAGTCAAGGAAATAAAAGAAATCAAATCAAAGAAGTATCTGTGTATCAATGGGATAACGTGTGTTTTCTTTGATTTATTACGACTTTGTTTTACGCCATAATATCCTCTACTTCGTCGGCTTCTATGTGCTACTGTTATTCGACATTGTACTGTGCATACAGGTAGAAAACCTGACGGCAATCACAGCAAGCGAACAGACAATGGCGGCCTACTTGCAAAACAGCTTCTTCTCCGCCGGCTACTTGATGGCGGCAAGTATCGTGGCACTGAAATGCCTAAACCTCGTGCCGGACTTGGCAGCATGGATGATACCTGAAGGCGACACGGCCTTCTCTACACGGAACTTTGGAGAAGGTGTGGCGCAGCAGGCCAAAATGACGGCTACGGGCGGTATCGGCTCGATGATGAGATAATGATAAACCTAATATTAAATATCCAAAAGATGAATGTACAACAGAAAATTGAGAAATGGTGCAGGAACGAGCGTTTCGTGCACTATGCAAATGAACGCATAAGCGAAGAACTCGTTTATGCACCTAACCACCGAATTGATCCGGAATATGAAGAACTGGACGAAGCCATTACATGGGACAACCGATATATTGTCCCTATGATGACTTACCTTACCTATCGTCTGCAACTGGTCAAATTGCAGAAAAATGCCAAGAATCGAAACCGCCGTGTCTGGTGGATATTCGTGCATGTAATCATGCGGGAAGATTACACACAGCTTTTTGACGGGAAGTTCGAAAAATTTCTGACGGAGTTGCATGATACAGTCATGACAATGTTACATGACGAATACACACGATTGTCTAACAAGAAAAAATAGAGGTATATGGTCATCAAACATTTGGAGAATAAAATCCGACTGGTGGGCATCATCTGCACTGCTTTTCTTGCAGGGTGTATCATCATCAGCGTATCAAGTATCTGGACTGCCCGGACAATGGTGACGGACGCGCAGAAAAAGGTGTATGTGCTGGACGGAAATGTACCTATACTCGTAACCCGCACGACGATGGACGAAACACTGGACGTGGAGGCCAAGAGCCACGTAGAAATGTTTCACCATTACTTTTTTACTCTCGCACCGGACGACAAATACATCCGCTATACGATGGAAAAAGCGATGTACCTGGTCGATGAGACGGGACTGGCACAGTACAATACCCTCAAGGAAAAGGGATTTTACTCCAATATATTGGGTACGAGCGCGGTGTTCTCGATATTCTGTGACAGTATCTCCTTTGACAAAAAGAATATGGAGTTCACCTACTATGGTCGGCAGCGAATCGAGCGCCGGAGTAATATCCTGATGCGCGAACTGGTTACGGCAGGGCAACTTAAACGTGTGCCGAGAACGGACAACAATCCGCATGGACTGCTCATAGTAAACTGGCGCACATTGCTGAACAAAGATATCGAGCAAAAAACAAAGAGTAACTATTAAATCACCAAAGATATGAATATCAAAGGATTCAAACGGATGTTGTTCGGCGAGAAGATGCCGGACAAAGATGACCCGCAGTACAAGGAACGCTACGAGCGAGAGGTGCAGGCCGGGCATAAATTCGCCAAGGCGACACGCATCGACCAAGCGGCGGCCAAGGTGCAGGGCTTTGCCAACGCACACCGGACGCTGTTTCTGGTCATCGTCTTTACATTCGTCATCGGAGCTTTCGTATGGAACGCCTACCGCTTGGTAACTGTGTACAGACACAGTCCGGCAAGTTGCACGGCGACGGAAATGCAGGATTCTGTGCTTCGGGAACGGCACAAGCTGTTGCAGGAAGTCGAAATAAGGGAACATAAAAACAGAGGGGACAAACCACAATAAAAGAATACTTATGAATACACGGCTTGAAAAATCAGTCCGTTCGTCAGACGAATGGTACACGCCAAAGGAGATACTGGACGCATTGGGCAAATTCGACCTTGACCCTTGCGCTCCCATCCGTCCGTTGTGGCCGACTGCCGAGGTCATGTATGACCAGAACATAGATGGGTTGTCCCAGATATGGGAAGGGCGTGTGTGGCTCAATCCTCCCTATTCGCGTCCTCTTATCGAGCTATTCGTCCGGAAATTGGCAGAACATGGCAACGGCATTGCATTATTATTCAACCGTTGCGATTCCAAAATGTTTCAGGACGTCATCTTCCCAAAAGCGACGGGAATGAAATTCCTACGCCACCGCATCCGATTCTACCGACCAGACGGAGCACGAGGTGACTCTCCCAGTCGCGGTAGCATCCTATTAGCTTTCGGAGAAGACAACGCAGAGATACTGAGAAATTGTGCCATTGAAGGCAAATATGTACAACTCAATTAAAAGATGTATAATGAAGATATTGGAGAAAATCAATTTTCGCCAGCCGAAATATATGCTTCCCGCCATCCTTTATTTCCCCCTGCTCGGCACGTCTTATTTCATCTTCGACCTGTTTCAGACAGAAACGATAGAAATACAAGACAAGGCGTTGCAGACGACGGAGTTCCTGAACCCCGAATTGCCGGGGGCACAGATCAAGGACGATGGCATAGGCAGCAAATACGAGAATATGGCAAAATCATGGGGTAAGATACAAGACTACTCCGCTGTAGATAACATAGACCGGGAAGAACCCGATAAAAACAAGGAAGAGTATGAATCGAAATACACGCAGGACGACATCGACCTGCTCACGGAAGAACAACAGGAAAAAGCTGCGGCAGCGGAAATTGCCTCTGCCAAGACACGAGAACAGGAAGCACTTGCCGAACTGGAAAAAGCACTCGCAGAGGCGAGACTGAGAGGGCAAAACGCGACTGTACCCCCGGCAGAAACGGACACGGCCAACATTGCTCCACCACAAGGAGCAGCAGCCTCCGGAACCATCAACGAAGAGAGCCGGGCTGTGAAAACGCCATCAGCGGACGAACCGCCCAGCGAGGTGGTACGCAAGGTGAAGACAACCTCGGACTACTTTAACACACTGTCGAAGAATGTCCGTGAACCGAAACTCATCCAAGCCATCATTGACGAGAACATCAAAGCGGTGGACGGCTCGCGCGTGAGGTTGCGCCTGCTTGACGATGTGGAGATTGGCGAGTGTGTGATAGCAAGAGGAACGTACCTGTACGCTACGGTAAGCGGATTCTCATCCGGGCGCGTGAAAGGTAATATCAGTAGCATCCTCGTGAATGACGAATTGGTGAAAGTGAGTCTTTCACTCTATGATACAGATGGCATGGAGGGGCTGTATGTGCCCAACAGCCAATTCCGGGAAACGAGCAAGGATGTAGCAAGCGGGGCAATGTCGGGCAATATGAACATGAGTATGGGAAGTACAACAGGAAACAGCCTTGCACAATGGGGGATGCAGGCGGTGAACAATGCCTACCAGAAAACAAGCAATGCCATTAGCAAAGCTATCAAGAAAAACAAAGTCAAGTTGAAATACGGAACTTTCGTGTATTTAGTGAACGGACAGGAAAAAAGGAATTAAAACGATGATGACATGGAAACAGATTTATCAGAATATCACAAAGGTACGGATGGGCTTTATTATGCGGACTATATAGCCCCAAATAAAGCCGAAACATTTATCGGAAAACTTGTGAGTACCGAATGGTGGCATCACAGAGGGCAGTTTGCCCTAATATGCAACTTCCGAACAGAAGACAGACGGAGGATTGCCTTATTCGCTTTTCAAAAACATACCGGTTTTTACGGACCAAGATACGGGAATGTTAATTTCAGAACAGTGGAGAAGGGCACTCTTTGGCAATGTGAAATCCAAATGACCCGGACGGGACGTTGTACTTGGGCGCGTGCCAGGCAGATAAAGAAATGAAGCGAAATAGGGAAAAGAAATCAATATAAATATTTTTAATCATGTGCCTATGAAATCTTCAAACTACTTAAAAAAATTATACGGGAATCCGACAGATGAAAAATATACACCGGGATATGGTGTATTACCCATTATCAAATATATACCTGAAGGCAAGATAGTCTGGTGTCCTTTCGATACGAAGCACAGTGAGTTTGTGCAGAAATTCAAGGATGCCGGTTTCCATGTCGTGTATTCCCATATCTATAACGGACAGGATTTTTTCAACTATGAACCGTCCCAATGGGATATACTCGTATCCAATCCTCCTTTCAGCCGGAAGGTGGAAGTCTTTGAACGCTGTCTGAAACTCGGAAAACCATTCGCCTTGCTGATGTCCAACTATTGGCTGAACAACGTAGCACCCTGCCGACTTTTCCAGAATACTGATCTGGAATTACTCATGTTCGATAAACGTATTCAGTTCGGAAAAGGGAAAAACGTACCGTTCAACAGCAGCTATTTCTGCCATAAAATACTTCCGAAACAAATCATATTCGAACAGATAGATGTTACGGACAAATCTCCAAGTTGTATGCAGGATGACATCCCAGATAAGGCAAATATCAATTCGCAAGAGAATAAAGCAATCATGAATTTTCAATTATAACTCTGTATTTCAATGAAAAGGAATTTATTTGGCATTATGCTTCTATCAGGTATTTCCATTTTACCGAAAGCTAACGCACAAACTACCTACGAAGAAATGGAACAACTGACGGTGAACGAACAGATAACAACTGTCATCACGGCATCGGAACCGGTGCGTTTCGTGGATATTTCCACTGACAAGGTGGCGGGCGATCAGCCCATTGACAACATCATTCGCCTAAAGCCCAAGGAAAGCGGACACGAGGATGGTGAAATACTCGCCATCGTCACCATTGTGACGGAACGATACCGCACACAATACGCACTGATTTATACCACAAGGATGAAAGAGGCAGTAACGGATAAGGAGATATTGCTACAAGAGCGTAATGCGTACAACAATCCGGCAGTCTCAATGTCCACTGCCGACATGACACATCATGCACGGCGCATCTGGAACTCACCTGCAAAAATCCGCAACGTAGCTACCAAAGCACACCGCATGGTGATGCGTCTGAACAATATCTACTCGGTGGGTGACTACTTCTTCATAGACTTTTCCATCGAGAACAAGACGAACATCCGTTTTGACATTGATGAGATACGGATAAAGCTGACAGACAAGAAACTCGCCAAGGCAACCAACGCACAGACTATCGAACTGACACCAGCCCTGGTTCTGGAATCGGGCAAGACATTCAGACACGGCTATCGGAATGTGATTGTCGTGAAAAAGATGACCTTTCCCAATGACAAGCTACTGACCATCGAAATGACGGAGAAACAGATTAGTGGCCGTAACATCAGTCTGAACATCGACTATGAGGATATACTGGCGGCAGATTCGTTCCATGCAGATTTATTGGAGGAGGAATGACTATGAAAAAGACAATCATCGTGATAATTACCTGCGTGTGTATCGCTGCAAGTGCAAATGCACAACAAGGTAGCGGACGCCTCTCGCTTGGCACAGGGCTACTCTACAAGAACGGCATGGATATAACGCTCGCCTACGAACACGAAATGAACTATCGCCATATGTGGGAGTTCTTCGTCAACGGCTATCTACAATGGGCAGAGTGCGCTTCGTGCGGGCATATCTGCCCGGAATCATTTTGGCGAAACTACCGCAGCTACGGTTTTGGCGTGGCCTACAAGCCGTGCATGACGCGGGGACGCAACCACTATGGCAGTCTGCGTATCGGAGCTTCAGCCGGAAGCGACATGAATAAGTTCCTCGGTGGCCTGCACTTCGGTTACGAACACAACTATGTGCTACGGGCCGGATGGACACTGTATTGGCAAGTGAAAAGCGATGTGATGATAAAAGGTGCGGACGTGCTGCGAGCAGGTGTCGTGCTGGGTGTGAAACTACCTATAAAATAGGGAAACAAAAAAGAAAGCAATATGATACGAAAGATACATTTGGTGGCAGCGGCAACGGCTGCCGTGCTTTGCGCTGCCTGTGACACGCATATAGACGTACCCGATACAGCAGTTCGTCCAGGACATATCCTCTGCGAGGATGGAACAGCCTTGCCTTACGCACAATATGAACAATCGGGGAAAAAAGCGATAGCGGTGGTCTTCGATACCGAAAAACGCGGAGATACGGAGGGGGACGGGTATGCAGTTTACCTGTGGGACATTGCTCCACAGGCATTCGCCGACAGCCTCGGCATCGCACAAGGCACATCGGCTGACATCATGGCTTATGATGGCAATGAGAATACATTCGCACTGTATGATACACAAGAAACCGCTTCGCCAATGGCAGAAGCGGTTTTCGACCTATGGCGGTACGGGCAGAGTGCCTATGTACCGTCCGTGGCAGAGATGCGGCTGCTCTACACCATGCGAAAGATAATCAACCCTGTCATCGAACAATGTGGCGGTGAGCCGTTACCACTGGATGAAAACGACTGTTGGTACTGGACATCCACAGAAGTCGAAAAGCAACAGACAGCCAAGGCATGGCTCTATTCCATGGGGAGCGGTGCAATGCAGGAAACACCTAAAGTACAGGCGCACAGAGTACGCCCCATAATTACCATAAACGAATAAAAGATAGAAAGATATGAAAGATACGGATATATTTTTCAGCATAGCATTGATGATATTGGGAATTGTCCTCATGTATAAGTCCATGAAAGGTAATTCATGCCGACAAATACTGGCAAAACTCGCAGATTCCATAGCATCGGATAAAGAAGATATTAATTTTCAAATTAAAAGGTTCGGCTACCTTTTGGACGAAATGACTGCCGATAATGAAAAAAATTCAATCTTGAAGCGTCATGCCGACAGACTGGAGGAACTTGTCACGCAATTAGACCGCACACGAAACGAGCTTGAAACAAGTAATCTGTCAATGGCGGATATTAACGGAGAGTTGAAAAGAAGTAATGCCGAACTTGTAAAGAGAGCAACCCAATTACGCAATGAGATACAGCAAGACGAGCTTGTCATCCAAAAGATGCAAGAACGCCTTGATTCTCTCAAAAGAATCAAAGTGGGGCTTGAAATAGCCCTGAATAACATTCAGGCAGAAGAAGTACACTATCTCTCGGAACCGGTATTCAGTTTGGGTATTACCCCATCCATCAAAAGCCATCTTGAATCTCATGGAATATTATATATCGGAGACCTGATTCATCTTAACGAGCAATATCTCATGGAAATCTGGGGTATCGGTCCGGTAACACTTGATAAGATAAAAACAAAACTGAACGAGAATGGTGCATGGTTCGGTATGGATGTAATCAGAGTAGGTAATCATTGGTATCGTAGAAAACAAGGACTAATAACAGACTGACTTATGGAAGAAAGTAAGGAATTGCAAGGGTTCTATAAAATATTCCGCACAGTGGTATATGTGTCCGTGCTGCTGGAGTTCTTTGAATATGCCATTGACCCTGCAATGCTCGACCACTGGGGCGGCATACTGACCGACATTCACGGACGCATCAAACAATGGATGATTTACCACGACGGCAATCTTGTGTACAGCAAAATCGCAACGGTACTGCTTATCTGCATCACTTGTGTCGGAACGCGGAACAAGAAGCATCTGGAGTTCAACGCACGCCGGCAGGTGGTGTATCCATTGACGAGTGGGTTATTGCTGCTCGTACTCTCCGTATGGCTGTTCGGCCATACGATGGAAACAAGGCTTTATACCTTACCTCTGAATATCATTCTCTATATGATTGCCTCCATTGCTGGCGTAGTACTGGTACATATCGCATTAGACAACATTTCAAAGTTCATCAAGGAGGGATTGATGAAAGACCGTTTCAACTTCGAGAATGAAAGTTTTGAACAATGTGAAGAAAAAGTCGAGAATGAATACAGCGTAAATATCCCCATGCGATACTACTATAAGGGTAAATTCCGTAAGGGGTGGATTTCTGTAAGCAACTGCTTTCGAGGAACATGGGTAGTTGGAACACCGGGATCGGGTAAGACTTTCAGTATCATAGAGCCGTTTATCCGACAGCATTCGGCCAAAGGTTTCGCCATGGTGGTGTATGACTACAAGTTTCCTACATTGGCGACCAAGCTCTACTACCATTACAAGAAGAACGAGAAACTGGGCAGAGTACCCCAAGGGTGCAAGTTCAACATGATTAATTTTGTGGATGTGGAGTACAGCCGTCGGGTGAATCCAATTCAGGCAAAGTACATCAACAATCTTGCGGCGGCCAGCGAAACGGCGGAAACATTATTGGAAAGCCTACAAAAGGGTAAGAAAGAGGGAGGCGGCGGAAGCGACCAGTTCTTCCAAACCTCGGCGGTAAACTTCCTTGCCGCTTGTATCTACTTCTTCGTGAATTATGAACGTGAACCCTACGATGCCAACGGCAAGCCTCTATATGCGGAAAGACAGCAAGATCCGCAGACCAAATTCTGGAAACCGACAGGTATCGTGCGTGACCGTGAAGGCGGCAATATCGTGGAACCGGCCTACTGGCTGGGAAAGTATTCGGACATGCCACATATTCTGTCATTCTTGAATGAAAGTTATCAGACGATTTTCGAGGTACTGGAAACTGACAATGAGGTTGCTCCGCTGCTTGGCCCATTCCAGACAGCTTTCAAAAATAAGGCAATGGAACAATTGGAGGGTATGATTGGCACGTTACGTGTTTATACCTCGCGTCTGGCAACCAAAGAGAGCTACTGGATATTCCACCGGGATGGCGATGACTTCGACCTGAAGGTGAGTGACCCGAAGAATCCGAGTTACCTGCTGATTGCAAATGACCCGGAAATGGAATCCATCATCGGTGCATTGAACGCTCTTATCCTAAACCGTCTCGTTACCCGTGTGAATACCGGGCAGGGGAAAAATATTCCTGTGAGTATTATAGTGGACGAGTTACCGACACTTTACTTTCACAAAATAGACCGTCTGATAGGTACGGCGCGAAGCAATAAGGTGAGTGTAACGCTCGGCTTTCAGGAACTACCGCAACTGGAAGCCGATTATGGTAAGGTAGGTATGCAAAAGATCATTACGACGGTAGGTAATGTGGTAAGCGGCTCGGCACGTGCCAAAGAAACGCTGGAATGGTTGTCCAACGACATCTTCGGCAAGGTGGTCCAAGTCAAAAAAGGCGTGACTATTGACCGGGACAAAACAAGTATCAATCTCAATGAGAATATGGATAACCTTGTGCCTGCCTCGAAAATCTCGGATATGGCAACCGGATGGATATGCGGTCAGACGGCACGGGACTTTGTGAAGACGAAAACAGGTATGGGCGGTTCAATGAATATTCAAGAATCGGAAGAGTTCAAGACTACAAAGTTCTTCTGCAAAACAGATTTTGATATGGCAGAAATCAAGAAAGAAGAAGCGGCGTATGTGCCGCTGCCGAAGTTCTACACTTTCAAGTCGAGAGAGGAACGGGAGCGCATCCTATATAAAAACTTCGTACAAGTGGGGCAAGATGTGAAAGAGATGATAAAAGACGTTCAGAATAAGCGCAACGCGAAATAAAAATCCGGCTGTCTGACATATAATGTAAATAAAAACAACAAAAACCGTCAGTACAATCGTACTGGCGGTTTACTACTAACTAATCTCTTCTTCTGGTTTATCAGGAGAGTTACCTGCTTAATAATTGGGTGAGTTGCTGATGGCAATTTTTTCGTATTCCTCTTTGTCAGTACCGCATTCAATTGCCCTGTCAATGACATCCCCTAACTCGTTGTAACAAACTTCTTCATTGACACACTCTGCATCTTTGCCTTTCAACAGATATACCTCATAATAGTCCGACCCATTAAGTGCAATAATGACGTATCCGGTGTGTAACAGTCCGTTTACTTTGATACGAAGTGCAGGCAGGCCTTTGAAGATGGTGGCTGCAAACTCTGCGATATCCCATGACATGAGGACGGGCATAGGGGTAAGTCCTATCAACTGCTCTTGAATGGTCTGTGCTATTTGTATTACATACTCTTTTTCCATAACTATGCTATTTTTAAGATGATTATTGTTTTTTTATTCGAACCATTCCGGGTTGTCCTTTTTCAGTTCGGCAACCAATTCTACGTCTGTCAGTCGCAGGTTTGCCATGTCGGTAAAGAAGAAAACCTCGTCATAGATTCTTTCGGCTTCCTTGCTTGCGAAGCCTTCGTTTTCATCGTTGAAACTACCGGGCTGAAGGGCATCAAGCAAGGTAATCGAGCCGATAAGGAGTTCTTCACCCTCGTTGGATTCCACCACACGGCAAGGATAGTTATTGCCGCCAAATTGTACTTCTTGTGTTTTCATACGCTTGTTATTTTAATGGGATATGCTTTCCATTTGTCTTGAGGTATTCCATAAGACACTTTGCTTCTTCATGTGATGCACGATTGCGGTCATCATAGCGACGTGTCTCATCCGCCATCACAATGATGCACTCCTTAAACAATCTATAGAGGCTCTGTTGCAGTGTGGGGTGCATATCAGGTATAGCGGCTGCAAAACGCTTGGGATTGAAACTAAAACTATTCACTGCCATTTCCCATTCTTTGGCAAGTTTGTACTCTTTGCTTTCTTTGATGTTGTCCATTGTCATGAAATTTTAATGATTTATTTTTCTTCCCTCTGTTCGGTTCTATATTCTGTCTGAACCGCTTGGGATTTACAGATGCTTTACAGGACTGACGAACAAGCTATTTCCAACGCTTTTTTTGGAAAATTACTCTTTCACAGAAAGGAAGAATTTTATAAAAATGCACTTCAAAGCGATGGAATCAAGCGCGGCAGTCCACCTTCGCGTCTGGAAAACCAACCGGCGAGGACAGGAAGGAACCGGAGAAGGAATAAGATGGAAAAGATAAAAAGGAGGAAACTGATAGGTATAAATGGAGACGGGTGGCGGCGGGGTATCGGGAGGTAGCTATAAATGGGATAGAAAAGGCATAATCGCGCGGATGGCGGGTTTGCCCGGCAGACGCGCCCGACAACGGTTTGGAGCAGTTGTCCGTGAACATCTTCACCTTAATTGTAATCTAATTACAAATTAGGAACGAATAGAGGACAGATTACTCTACCCTCTATTCGTTGGTTCTGATTATGGTTAAGCTGCAATATTTTCCTCTTGTGGCTGTTCTTCGGTCTGCATCCCTACTTCGGATTGCTGTTTGTCAGATTGCTCAGCTTCCTGCTTTGCTTGTTCCTGCACCAAAAGAACGGCTTTTTTCTCTTCGATACGTTGGTGACGCTTCTCATACACTTCATTATGTCCGTTCTTGATGTCTGCCAACAGGTCGGGCATATGTTTTTGTGCGAAGTCAAGCAAGAGGGATGCAATGGCATTGTTGCCGTATGCGTTCTTGAAATTAGCAATTAGAAAATCCCTGCGAATAATCGCTTTCTGCTTGCTCGTGAGGTTGGCAATGATGTTTATCTTTTCTTCATCTGTAAGGTAGGAATAAGGCTTTTTTTCCTCGATACCTACCGCTTCGAAATGCTCTTTGCGGAGGGATGATAGCAAGAAGAAATAAATCATCTTGTCCTCGTCTTGCCCAAACTTGCAATCGGACATATCAACCTCCAAAATCTGTTTTTTTGTGTCCTCTACAGTCTTTTCAAGGGCAATTTCCTTGTTGCGTTTGTCTTGCTTTTCCAACTTCTCTACCGGTGAAAGCGTCTGCTCCTGTTTTGTGTCATTGGTAGTACAGGTAACTTTCGGAACATAACAAAGTACGATGTCCTTGCTCTCAATACGGAAATAAAGGATGATTTCACCTGCTTCACTTCGGGTACGGATTTCTTCGCATTCTTCCGTGTAATCGTTCAAATCCTGTTCGAACTCGCTCTGTGCCTGTTCGTATTCTTCGGTGGTGTCGTACTCATCTTTTCGGGGTGCTTCGGGCTGTTCGGGATATGCCTTTGCATAATAGTTAAGGCTTTCCACTTCGTAACCCATGGCGGTAAGACGTTCTACTACGGCTTCATTGCTGTTGAAACTTTCATAGCAGAGGGATACCTCAGGGCGTTCTTCCATAAGGCGCACGGCTTTCTCCGTGAGATATGCCGCATTCATTTCAGCAAGGCAAGTACGATTGGCGCAATTTCCGCAACCACCCTCGCAAAATAACATCATATTATTTGTATTGTGAGGACACGACAGACAGAGGGTCTTGTCAAATGCGTATCGCTCCAAGTCGGTGGTATATTGCCGTTCGATGTTCCGTGCAACATCAGAGGCTTTCATTCCTCGCCAACTATTGTACTGCACCCCCTCTTTAAGATGCTTGTTGTACACCTCTTTCTGAATATCTTCCCCATAACGGCAAATTTCGCTCGCTACGCTGATTGTGATTTCGTCCTGTTCCAAAAGCTGTGCGATTTCGGGCATTAAGGAAACGAATTTAAGGCGTGTGCGGATATAGCTTTCGTTTTTACCGAACTGCACCGCCAAAGACTGCACATCGTGGCGACCACTATCAATGAGCTTTTGGTAGGCATTTGCTTCCTCTATCGGGGTAACATCCTTGCGCTGGAGGTTTTCAGTTACCGCCATTTCTTCGGCAACTTCGTCTGAAATTTCCATAACGACAGCCGGAATGTCCTCCAATCCTGCCATGAGGGAGGCACGATATCGGCGTTCTCCAAAAACAATCTCAAAGCGGTTGTCTTCTATTGGGCGTACTCCAATAGGCTGTAACACACCCTGCTGACGAATACTCTCGGAAAGTTCTGCAAGGCTCGCTTCGTCAAAATTCTTACGTGGGTTGTAATTGCTCGGCTGCACGTTTGCCAATGCTACCATTGTGATGTTTTTCTCTACTGATTGAATTGCTGTTGCTTCCATAATCATAAAAATTTAATTGGTTTTAATATTTAATTTCTTATTTTCCCTTTGTTCGGTTCTCTTTTCTGCCTGAACCGCTTGGGATTTACAGATGCTTTACAAGGACTGACGAATAAGCGATTTCCGACGCTTTTTCCGGAAAATTACTCTTTCGCAGAAAGGAAGAATTTTATAGGAAATGCACTTCAAAGCGACGGAATCAAGCGCGGCAGTCCACCTTTGCGTCTGGAAAACCAACCGGCGATGGCAGAAATGGACCGGATGAGTGGCATTAAAAGAATATAGAAAAGGAAGAATACGCTGAAAGGCGGATGGTAAAACGGATGGAACTATAAAGGGATGATTAACGATACAACGGGACAAGCGGAAGGACGTAAGACCAGACGGTGTAAAACAGGAATGGAACTTACCAGATAAAAATCCTTTGAGCCATTTCGCTAAATAAATCTGTATCAATTGCCTGTTTTACCAGAAATTTGCATTATTTTTGCAGTAACGAAACAGCCGTTTCGGAAACAGCCGTTTCGGAAACAGCAATAAAAAAGGATAAGGATATGAGATTTTTTGACAGGACAGAAGAAATAGCCTTTCTTCGCAAGATTCGCGAAATGGCCAAAAACAATGCTCAGTTTACAGTGGTAACGGGACGTCGCCGTATCGGTAAGACATCACTTGTGTGGAAAGCATACGAGGACGAACCGATTCTCTATTTCTTTGTTGCCCGGAAAGCCGAAGGCGATTTGTGTGAGGACTACCGGCTTGAAATAGAGAACAAGTTGGGGGTCCCAACCATGGGGCGGGCCGAACACTTTACCGATGTGTTTGAGTACCTGATGAAACTTTCGGCAGAACGTCCCATCACACTCTTTATCGACGAGTTCCAGGAGTTTTTCCGTGTGAACAAATCGGTGTTCAGCGATATGCAGCGCATCTGGGATCTATACAGCCCGAAGTCCCGTATTAACCTGATTGTCTGTGGTTCGATTTATTCCATGATGACAAAGATATTCAAGGATAAGAAAGAGCCGTTGTATAACCGGCAGTCGCGCTTTATGACTGTGCGTCCGTTTACCCCAACTGTTCTGAAAGATATTCTTTCGGAATACAACCCCGGCTACACGGCGGAAGATCTGCTGGCCTTGTACGCTTTCACGGGCGGTGTGGCGAAGTATGTACAACTACTCGTGGATGCAGGAGCAACAACCAAAACGACTATGCTCGACCAGATTATAAAGGCCGACTCCATATTTTTGGGCGAGGGTAAAGCGATTCTTATCGAAGAGTTCGGCAAGGATTACGGAATCTATTTCTCCATACTATCGGCCATTGCACGAGGAAAAACATCCCGTTCGGAAATTGAAAACGTGGTAGGCAAGGAAATCGGCGGTTATCTTACCAAGCTGGAAAAAGAATACGAAATCATATCGAAGAAGCAACCGCTGTTCGAGAAGAGTTCCGCCAAGAATGTCCGGTATGTCATCGAGGATAATTTTTTCACGTTCTGGTTCCGCTTCATCTACAAGTACAGCTATATGCTGGAGATAGAGAACTATGGAAGTGTGAAGATGATTATAGGTCGGGATTATGAAACTTTCAGCGGTCTGATGCTTGAACGTTACTTTAAGCGTGTACTGATAGAACGGCAAGTCTATACGCGTATCGGAGGCTGGTGGGACCGCAAGGGTGAGAACGAAATAGACATAGTAGCTGAAAACGAACTGGACGATACGGCGACATTTTTCGAAGTCAAACGCAAGGCCGAAAATATCGACATGGAAAAACTGGAAGCGAAAGCAGCCGCTTTCATGCGTGCAACGGGAGAGTTCAAAGGTTATTCCCTGTCATACAAAGGGTTGTCAATGACTGATATGTAGCAATACATATCGGCATAACGTACTAACAGAAGTCACAGATTTAAAAGAACGGGAAGCGAGGAACATACCCTCACTTACCGTTTTTTTCCAAATACTCCTTCATCGCCTCATTTACAATGTCTCTCAATGACATATTCTTCTCAATAGCAAGGAATTTCATACGCGTATGAACACTCTTGTCGATAACGAAATTGCAATGTACCGCAGGCTCTTTTTCAGTTTTAAGTGGTGTGGCTTCCTTCTTTTGCGGAGATTTCTTCGTGGATGACAGCAATCCGTCCAGTCCGCTTTTCATACTGTCTTTCAATAAATCACTCTTGCCCATATTGTCTTATTTTAATTTCAAAACCTCTTGTGCCAAAGCCATATAATCTTTGGCTCCATTGCAGTTCTTATTGTACTCAAAGACGTTCTTTCCCTTTATAGGAGCTTCGGCCAGTGCCACATTGTCCCGTACAATCGTTTTGAACACTTTGTCACAGAAAGAGTCATTGATAATTTCAGCTACGCTCTTGTTGAGTGTCTTGCGCTTGTCAAACTGGGTAATAACAATGCCACCAATACTCAGGTTCGGGTTCAGGCGTTCCTTGACAATCTCAATTACGCTTGTAATCTTCGCCATTCCGCGCATGGCGAGGAATTGTGCCTGCACCGGAATAATCAGAAAGTCCGCTGTGGTAAGGGCATTGAGTGTCAGCAAGCCCAGTGAAGGTGGACAATTAATCAGGATGTAGTCAAACTTCCGACTGTCAAGCAACTTCGTAATCAGACCTTTCAGTATCAACTCACGTCCCGGCTCGTTTATCAGTTCGGATTCTGCCGCCGACAGGTCGAGACAGGACGGCACAACAGCAAGTCCGTTCTCCAGTTCGATAACCGGTAAGGGATATTCGCCTCTCATTGCCCCATACACCGTTTGTTCTTCCTCAATGGAGAGACCACACGATTCTGTAAGATTTGCCTGCCCGTCCATGTCGATAGCCAGTACACGCTTTTTCTTCTGTCGCAAAGCAGCGGCAAGATTGATGGTGGTAGTTGTCTTGCCAACCCCACCCTTATGATTCAAAACAGCTATAATTTTTGTCATAATTTGATGTCTTTATATGCGATACAAAGATAATACTATTCTTAGTAAATACTATAATTAGTATATACTATTTTACTAAAAAGAGTATTTTAGTATTTACTACTATACTAAAATACTAATAAACTAAATGTAGTAAATACTACTTTCAGTAATAGGTAACTCACAAACTTCCTACTTTACTATAATTAGTAAATACTACATTTAGTATTTGTTGTTGTTCAATACTATATGCACATCATCAGAATGGCAAGTCTTCCTTGTCCTCTTGCGGCATAGCTACCGGTGGTACAGGTACATTACTTGCGGCATCTGTCGGACTCTCTGCTTCTGAAGTTGTACCCTCACGCTTTCCGGTATTGATGAACTCCAATGCGTCTGCCGTAATGGATAGTTGAATCTGACAGTTTTCATCCTTATCCTTCCACAGTGAAGCCGACAGTGTCCCCTCAATGAGCAGTAACCGTCCTTTGGTAAGATATTCGGATAGTCGAATATGGTTCTCTTTCTTACTCCGTACCCTTACCCAAGTAGTGATGCTGTTTCCATGTGAATAGTCATCTACCGCAATATCAAATGCAATGAATGAACCGTGTGCTCCAGTAATAACCTGGCAATCCTTGCCAATGCGACCAATTGTGTGAACGTATAACATAATAAATTCTTTTTGTGGCAGGTGGTTAATCCTACCGTTACCTTAGTTTATAAATATTCTTTATTTCCCTCTGTTCGGCCTGTTTGCGACCTCCGGGATGATTTTTTCTGCATCCAAAGGCGGCAGGAACAATCTGGCAAGGCTGAAGAGGAAAAATACGCTCACCAGCGGAGAGGAAGATTTTTGCGCTTCACTTGCGGCTGAATGCCGGCATTGACACGACTGGGACTGGCGATTACCTTTGCGGAAAAATTCAATCCACGGCAGGTTGCACGGCAGCAGAAAAGCGATAAATAGAAGTATATAAAAAAGGAATAGAAAACGCTAAAGCAGGGAATAATAAAACAGGAGAACGGACATGCAGGACTAAGATCCAAAGACTACCTTGAAACTGTGAATAGTTATATCATTATCCGCAATTTCAAGTCTGTTCGTGTACCCTTTGAAAAATAACTTGACGCACTTTATGTAACGCGCTACACAAAGCGTGTCAGATTTTTCTTGTAGCAGGCTATCAGTCCTTATACAGAGGGATATAGAAAAAAAATTATAAAAGTAACCGACAATAGCTAACGTCAAATACCCCTTGCTCCAATGACCAGATTAGACTATTAAGTCCATAATCACTTATATGTTCATGGATACACACGGCGGCCATACAGATAATGACCGCTATTAATACAAAGTATCCGAATAGGGATTTACAATAGAGTTTTGCGAATATTTTATGGTATTCTCTACTTATCAATATGATATGTACTATAAATAAAATTTTTAGCTTTCCTTTGAAAGTTCTCGTGAATTTCTATAGCTATTTGAAAGTAACATTTTTAAGTCATTTTTATTGATGCCCATGTATTTACATATTTTAAACTCACTTATGCCGTCAGATAACATTTCTTGAGCTGCTTTTCTATTCCTTTCATACGCTTCCAGTTTGTCAAAAATGGTATCTGTTAGATAATCTATCCATTCGAAAAAGACCTTTTCCCCTTTTTGAGTACTAAAATCTATTGTACAGGTTTTCGCACACCTCCTATGAAGTATCAGATAATAAATTCCTCCAATCAGATTCGCCATAATAGCTTTAATATTGATTTTCGCCGGTTTAAACAGATTGTCATAAAACGCAATCAAATTTAGATTCATAATATCCCGTGTTTCTGCTGTTCTCTTTGTCGTTTCATTGATAACCGACATTTCATAAAGTAACAACTTTTGCATTACAGTGTTATCAGACAAGTTCCTATAAAGGGTCTTGAATGTTTCCGCAAAAAACTTTTTAGGTCCCAATATGTTCAGGCTGGAAACGTCAATAGTATCATTGATCCAGAAATCATACTGCTTGGCAAGCCTGTCGTAAAGGTTTTCCATTGAGGCGTATCTTCTATAAAACACATTAGCTTCTATGTTTGCAGCTTTCATCAATGCACTCAAATTGGCATTACCAAAACCATATTCAGCTACAAGCTTTTCAAGTTCGGATATTACCTCCTTGTCTATTTGTTCATTTGTCCTCCTATTTCGAGCTTTCTTTTCTTTCTGTTTCACTATTATATAGTATGTTATAAAAATAAATCTGCAAAAATCAGTAAAAGGAAATATTTTTATTTTAGCCTTCGATAAACTTCTTCTTTTCTGAATTGACGATAATATCCCAAGGTCGGCTGTAAGTATTTATACAGCTATTCCATTCTCTTTCATTTGTTTTGATATAGAGCAATTGGGTCTGTTGCAAATATACATTTTTATGCTTTACAAACAATAGACAGAATATAAAAACTACGTTGCCAATAAATTTGCATTTCAGAAAGCGATGTATTAATTGCTTATTTATTGCTATATTATGGGAAAAATATCCAATTTGAAAAAAGAGCACTTTCTACACGAAGAAAACTTGCTGCACATCTACATCAAATCCCTGATAGTTTCCGATTGCGATAAGAGAAGTCAATTTGAATGAGACCCTAATGATTTCATATAAAGAAAACTTCATGTTAAATTATTCATGTGAGAATTATAAGAATAAAGAAGCATTATATCAACTAATATAACTAATATGGTAGTCAACAAGAAAAGACATCAGTCTAAAGTCATGTTTTTTATGATTGGACTGGCTCTCATTGGTTCACAATAATAAGGACGGTCAACCTATTACACTACCACAATATCAATTCCTGCTTTTATTACACTTTCAATATCACCTTCAAATGTAGCAAATCCACCTTGCACAACAGAATTTCATTGTGATGTTAGTACATTTGGGATAATATCAGAACTTTGGTGTGATGCTTGAACCTCCAGAGATTAATGCTTAAAACAACCTACAATTATAAAAAAACCAATCCATGTTATCAAACAATAACAAACATAGAATAAACGTCCAAGAATTAAACGAATGTTTGACTTGGACTCATAAATCAATTTAAGGTTTGATAATTTAGGAGGTTTATAATACCTGACATATATGTATATAATAAATGGGAGCAGAATTAATATCGCCCATACCCAAGAGATCAATTCCCACTTCGTAGTTATAGGTATATACTTTAGAATTTTAAAATGAGTATAGTATTCTACTATATATACTGATAATATCTCCGCTGGAAAGCATGATGAAAGAGGTGTCGGACGACAAACAATTGGGACGCTTGACGTTGATGCATCGCAATGCGCTTCGGCTGTTGAATCTCGTGAACCAATTGCTCGATTTTCGCAAGAGTGAAGTGGCGGGGCTGCATCTCACTCCTGCCGAAGGGGATATAGTGGCTTTCGTAAGGCATATTTGCGCATCTTTCCTGATGCTTTCTGAGAAGAAGAATATACATCTGACCTTTTATTCGGCTGTGGAGTCTTTGAACATGTTGTTTGATGAAGATAAAATGGGCAAGGTGGTGATGAACCTGCTGTCCAATGCCTTCAAGTTCACGCCCGAAGGAGGCCGGGTGGATGTTTCGATGGAAGTGTTGAAGGGTGAACCCGATAAGTTACTGTTGAAAGTATCGGATACGGGAACCGGAATAAAGGATGAAGATAAAGAGCACATCTTCGAGCGCTTCTATCAGGTCGACCATCCTGATCCGAACCTTCAGTCTACGGGCAGTGGTATAGGCTTGAGCCTGGTGCACGATTTTGTGACACTGCATGAAGGTACGGTGCAGGTATTGGATAATGTGGGTGCCGGAAGCGTATTTCTTGTGACCATCCCTATCAAGCAGGTCGGTCGGGAAGGGGCTGTTTCTGAATCCGGCAGAAAGAAAGAGGCGGAGAAAGTCTTTGTTGAGTCGGAAATAGAGCAAGCCTTGGACGAAGAAAACGAAGCATTGTCCGATGATATGGACGATACGACCGATGGCGGAGACAAAGAACAGCCTTTGGTGCTGGTTGTGGATGACAGCGATGACTTGGTGGCCTTCATGAAGGATAGTCTGAGCCTCTATTTCCGCATACAGACCGCTTCGAACGGAAGGGAGGCATGGCGGCTGATACCGGATTTGCAGCCGGATATCATTGTAAGTGACGTGATGATGCCCGAAATGGATGGCAATGAGCTGTGCCGTTGGGTGAAAACCGACAAACGCACCGAGAATATTCCGGTCATATTGCTCACTGCCAAGCAAGCGGTAGAAGATAAAGTGGAAAGCCTGACTATCGGGGCGGACGATTATGTGACGAAACCTTTCAATGTGGAGGTACTGATACTGCGCATGCGTAAACTGATTGACTTGTACGGTAAGCGCAGACAGCGTTTACGGATTGAACCTGAACCGAGCCGGATAGTTATCACCTCGTTGGACGAACAGTTGGTGGCGGATGCCATCAAGTATGTGGAAGCCAACATCGGCCGCAGCGACTTGTCTGTCGAAGAGTTGAGCCGTGAACTGGGGATGAGCAGGGTGCATCTTTATAAAAAGCTTTCGCAGATCACGGGCAAGACACCTATCGAGTTCATTCGCATCATCCGCCTGAAGAGAGCAGCGCAACTGCTTCGTGAAAGTCAGCGGAATGTATCGGAGATTGCCTATCAGCTCGGCTTCAATAATCCTAAATATTTCAGCAAGTACTTCAGGGACGAGTTCGGCGTTTTGCCCTCTGTCTATCAGGAGAGAGAGGGTAAATAACCGGAATTCGATATAAGGTTCCGGATATGGGTTTCATCCGTACAAGAAAGAGTTTTCATCAGCGGATAAAACCTCTCTTTGCCTTGTCTGAAACAGGAAGAGATTAGGAGAAGAGTTCTATCTTAGCGCTTGCGATGTATATCGCAGGCGCTAAGATATATATCGCAAGGCGCAAGATATACATCGCAAGCGCTAAGATAGAGTTTTCTCCCGTTGGCGGCGAATGTTTTCAGGCAGGTCTCATCATCTTTCGGACGGCATCTCGTTCACTTCTTTTCTTAATATCGGGTCAAATAACAACAGATACCCATTCCGGAAACATTTTATCTTTAAAGGCATCAAAAGATACCTTTTGTCTCAACATCCGGGAGGTGTGTTCCGGAAGAGGCTTCTTATCTTTGCACCGGAAGAAAAATCACTTTAAAGAACAGTAACGTATGAATTTGAAAAACACTTCAGTTTATTTGCTTGCCGCATGGATGCTTGCCGCATGTGCCGGAAGCGGACTTCAAAAGACGGAAAACGGCGTGATTATAGAAGTAAGCCGACAACGGCCTGCGGATGTGCGTAAGGTAAGGTTGGAGGTGATGGGCGAGAAGCTCATCCGCGTATCGGCCACTCCGGAGAAAGAGTTCTCGAAGGAACCAAGTCTCATACTGATTCCCCGGCAGCATAAAACAGCGTTTAAGGTGGAGGAGCAGGCGGATGAAGTCTGTGTGAAGACCTCCGAATTATGTGCCATCGTTTCAAAGAAAACCGGCGAAGTGCGTTTTACCGATGCTGCCGGAAACCTGATTCTGGCGGAAGACAGCAACGGAAGAACCTTTGCCCCGATCGAAGTGGAAGGTACCAAAGGATATACCGTTCGGCAAGTGTTCCAATCGGCAGGCGATGATGAGGCCTACTATGGCCTGGGGCAGCATCAGGCGGATGAATTCAACTACAAGGGGAAAAATGAGGAGCTGTTTCAATACAACACCAAAGTTTCCGTTCCGTTTATTGTTTCCAATAAGAATTACGGTGTGCTTTGGGATAGTTATTCCCTTTGTCGTTTCGGCGACCCGCGCGACTACTCGCAGTTGGGCGGTGTATTCAAGCTGTATGACAAGGATGGCAAGGAAGGTGCCTTGACGGGTACATACGTTCCGGCCGATAAGCGCGTGGAGACCATCGTGCGCCGTGAGGATTCTCTCTATTTCGAACACCTGGATCGTGCCGCCCGTTTGAAGAAAGTGATAAACCTGCCGGACGGATTCCCGTTTATGGGAGCGGGCGTGACGTATGAAGGCGAGATAGAACCATCGGAAACCGGCTTATTCCGCTTCATCCTCTATTATGCCGGCTATACCAAAGTATATATCAATAATGAGTTGGCAGTGCCCGAACGTTGGCGCACGGCCTGGAATCCCAACAGCTATAAGTTTGCGGTGAATCTGGAAGCAGGCAAGCGTGTTCCTTTAAAGATTGAGTGGAAACCCGACGGGCAAGTCTCTTACTGCGGATTGAGAGTGCTCAGCCCGGTGGCCGATGAAGAGCAGAACAAACTCTCCTGGTGGGGCGAAATGCAGAACGAGATAAACTATTACTTCGTATATGGCGACAATATGGACGAGGTGGTCAGCGGCTATCGTACACTGACCGGCAAGAGCCCGATTATGCCGAAGTGGGCAATGGGTTATTGGCAGAGTCGTGAAAAGTACAACACGAAGGAGGAGGTGCTCTCTACCTTGAAGGAATTCCGCAAACGTCGGATTCCCATCGACAACATCGTCATCGACTGGTTGCACTGGAAGCAGGATGCGTGGGGAAGCCATGAATTCGACCCTGAACGTTTTCCCGACCCCAAGGGGATGGTGCACTCTATCCATTCCATGAACGGCCGTGTAATGATTTCCGTGTGGCCCAAGTTCTATGTGACGACTGAGCATTATAAGGAATTCGACGAGAAAGGTTGGATGTATCGGCAGGCCGTAAAAGACAGTATCAGAGACTGGGTAGGTCCGGGCTATCTGGGTTCTTTCTACGATGCTTACGATGCCGATGCGCGTAAGCTCTTCTGGAAACAGATACAAGACCATTACTATCCTCTCGGAATCGATGCATGGTGGATGGATGCCAGCGAACCGAATGTGCGCGACTGCACGGATATTCAGTATCGTAAAGACCTTTCCGGCCCTACGGCTCTGGGACCTTCGGCCAAGTTCTTCAACACGTATGCCTTGATGAATGCCGAAGCTATCTATGACGGCCAACGCGGCATCGAGCCGGACAAGCGTGTCTTTCTGCTGACTCGTTCGGGCTTTGCCGGGCTGCAACGCTACTCCACCGCCACTTGGAGCGGTGACATTGCCACCCGTTGGGAAGACATGAAGGCGCAAATCTCTGCCGGACTGAACTTTGCCGTCAGTGGAATTCCTTACTGGACGATGGATATCGGTGGATTCTGCGTAGAGAATCGTTACGTGGCAGGCCAGCAGGAACTCAACCGGACGGGACGCGAGAATGCGGACTATAAAGAGTGGAGAGAATTGAATGCCCGTTGGTATCAGTTCGGTGCTTTCTGTCCTTTGTTCCGTGCGCATGGACAGTACCCGTTTCGCGAAGTATGGAACATTGCTCCCGAAGGGCATCCATGCTATAATTCCATCGTTTATTATACCAAACTGCGCTATAACATGATGCCGTATATCTATTCATTGGCAGGCATGACCCATTTCAACGATTATACCATCATGCGCCCGTTGGTGATGGACTTCACGGCAGATGCAAGCGTCAACGATGTAGGCGACCAGTTCATGTTCGGCCCGGCACTGATGGTTGCTCCGGTTTATGAATACGGTGCACGCACGCGCGAGATGTATTTCCCCGCCGGTTGCGGATGGTATGACTTCTACACCGGAACCTACGTGGAAGGTGGCCGGAAGCTGACAGTGGCTGCCCCTTATGAGCGCATTCCGCTCTATGTACGTGCAGGAGCCATCATCCCCTTTGGCCCCGACATGCAATACAGCGACGAGAAGCAGGCAGAGGAAATCACGCTCTTTGTTTATGCAGGGCAAGACGGGGCATTTACCCTCTACGAAGACGAAGGGGTGAATTATAACTATGAGAAAGGAAAATATGCTGCCATCCCATTAGTTTACAACGATGCAGAGGGAACTTTGACCATCGGCGATCGCACGGGCGAATATTCCGGTATGTTGGAAGAACGTATCTTCAATGTGGTGAAAGTGGGCAAAGATAAAGTGCAAGCCTTTGACTTGAAGGCGAAAGGTGCAGTGGTGAAATACAACGGAAAAGCACAGCGTGTGAAACTCTAATAACGTCTATTCGTGATGAAGAAACTATTGTTGCTTTCAATCGGACAGTCCGGAAGCATACGACTGACGGCTGCGGCCGATGGACTGAAACAAGGAGCGGCGGTTGTGAAAGTAAACTAACGTACTTCGGTCGGAGAAAAGTATTTGTTTCGGTGGTTTGTTTCATTATCTTTTCCTTGTTGAGAATTAATACCGTATGCTTGTCCGGAGGTATCCCCTGCAAGAGATACCTGTAGGCAGGCTTAGGTAGAGATATATCTCTATCGTGCTGGAAATATATCTCCACCGTGCTGCATCTATACTTCCAGCCGGGGTCATCTATATAGCCGGTTGTGACAGGACGGTTACTACTCTTTGAAGTAAATATTTTTCTTCTTCCTGCAAGACTTCGGGAATTGGAAGTGTGTGGTGTATTTTTCATGTGGCCTTTTCTTGCAGGTTTAATCTTTTTTACTATGTTTGCAGATGGTTACTTTAATAGCTATGGCCTATGCAGACATTATTTACCGGTGATCCGTCTACTACGGTGCAGTATTTTCCCCGTGTTTCCATCAAGATACATTGTTGCAGGTATTGGTGGTTGAAGAATTGGGAATACAGTACGCTTTCGTTTCCTTTCTGGCGGATTTACCATAATACCGGAGTTGGCGGTGTCATCGAATATCGGGGCACGACCTATCGCATGGAAACGAATAAAGTCTATCTCATCGCTCCAAATACGGATTACAGCTCGCGCATAGAAGGGAATAGCATTCCCCGTCGGGGGAATTGCCTATGTGGAGGAAACCTCGGCGCCTTGGCGGAAAGTGAGCGGGAACAGTTGCTGGCAAATGGGGCCATCGGGCATTTGTTCGTTCATTTCTCGTTAGGATTTCCGTATGATAATGCGCTGAAGGGTGTCTTTCCTATCGACCTGACGGAAAGTCTGGAAGCGAAAATCGACCATATGCAACGCTATCTCCTGAGCAGTGGGCAAATATCCACGTTCGGTATAGGGGCTTTTTTGAACGTTCAGGCACTTATCTGTGAGATACTTTTGGGCGTTGAGGGAAGCCAATGGAAGCCAAACACCGGCGATGTCCGCATTGCACAAGCCATCAGTTATATTGAAGACCATTGCGAAGAGAATCTGTCCAACGAACTACTGGCGAGTAGGGCTTGCATGGCCACTAACTCCTTTTCTCGTCTGTTCAAGAATGAGACGGGAGTCACTTTACAGAAGTTTGTCAAGAAGAAAAGGATAGATTATGCTTGTATGCTCATCACCCATACCGGAATGAGTATCGAGGAGATAGCCGCCAAGACGGGCTTCTCCAACCGTTTCCATTTTACCCGCGTGTTTTGTGAAATCATGAAAGTGGCTCCGGGCAAGTATCGGGATTTGTTCTTATTTCCTCCTGCATAGAAACACTATCTGAAAGAGTCTGCCTCACTGCAACTTGTTGTTCGTTTCCGCGTATATATAGGAAGAAAAAGACTCCTTTACGATTGCGTATGTTTGTTACAGATACAACATGAGGCGTATCGGATATTTGTAAACTCCGAATATTGTCGTATGTTTGCATCCGTGACTTTATGTTAAACTAATCTAATTTTGCTATGATTAAAGAGAGATTATCTAAAGTGCTCTCCATTTCCTTGCTTTGCTTAATGGGGGGGGTAATTCTTTGTCCTTCAATCAGTTATGCTGATACGAATACAGCATTGGTAGTTCAGCAGACACGTACGGTGAAAGGACTTGTGAGTGATGAACTCGGTCCGGTCGCCGGTGCAACGGTTATTGTAAAAGGTACGCAGAACGGAGTCATCACCAATGTGAACGGAGAATTTACGCTTTCGGGTGTTAAGGTGGGCGATGTCATCGAAGTGTCATACATCGGTTATGCCACTCTTAGCGTGAAATACAATGGCGAACAACGCTTGAGTTTGCAACTGAAAGAAGATTCGCAACAACTGGGTGAAGTGGTGGTGACTGCTTTGGGCATCAAGCGTGAAAAGAAAGCGTTGGGTTACTCCATGCAAGAGGTGAAGGGAGCCGACATCTTGCAGGCTCGTGAGACTAATGTGGCTAACGCTCTTTCCGGAAAAGTATCAGGTTTGCAGATAATACGTTCGGGAAATGGCCCCGGCAGTTCTTCTAAAATCCAATTGCGCGGAAACAATTCATTGACAGGCCTGAACCAGCCGCTTATTGTGGTAGACGGTATTCCGATGGAGAACTTCACTGGAGCGGCAAATAATGACTTTTGGAATCCTTCGGCGGATATGGGTAACGGTATTTCGGACATCAGTTCTGATGACATTGCTTCCATGTCGGTGCTGAAAGGTGCTTCGGCTGCCGCTCTTTATGGTTCGCGTGCGGGTAACGGCGTTATCCTCATCACAACCAAGTCCGGACGCAAGACCGAAGGATTGGGTGTCACGATTTCGGGAACCGTATCGGCCGAAACCATTTTCATGTCGCCCAAGATGCAGAATTCATTCGGGCAAGGTTCTAACGGTACGTTCGACAAAGACGCCGGCTCCAGTTGGGGACCGAAAATCGAAGGACAGGAGTACACAAACTGGAACGATCAGAAGGTGCGTATGAGTTCGTTCGACAACGTGGGCAACTATTTTAATACCGGTATCAATCTGACGGAGACGTTCTCGTTTACACAGCAATATAACAAGACGTCAATCTATACGTCGCTCACCCGCATGGATGATAGTAGCAAGATTCCGAGTTCCAAACTGAAACGTACCGGCTTGACGGCACGTGCCACATCTACTTTCGGAAAAGATGACCGTTGGACATTTGATACCAAGATACAGTATATCAACGCCGAGGCCCAAAATCGTCCTATCAGTGGTAAGAACAATTCCAATAACTTCTTGGCCATGTATTTGTTACCTCGCTCGATGGATATTCGCGATTTCTCGGCAGGCACGCGTTCGGACAACAAAATGTTGTGGTACGGCAGTAGCCAGCAAATCAATCCTTATTGGATGGAAACGCACAAGCTGAACCGTGATGTACGCGATCGTTTCTTGTTGAGCGGCTCGTTGAAATATCGCTTCACCTCATGGCTGGACGCCGAGTTGAGAGCAGGTTCGGACATGTACTTCACTGAGTATGAGAACAAGACATATTCAGGAAGTTCATTGAAAAACACTTACTCTATCAAACAGGAACGTTTCTATGAAAACAATTACAGTTTCCTGCTCAGTGCCCGCAAGGATAATCTGTTCGGGAAGTGGGGTGGAAGCGCTACGTTCGGAGGTAACTTGATGATGCGCCGCCATCGCTCCATTTCCACAAGCCCGGGTGAACTGAAAGTGCCCGATTTGTTCACTGTAAATAATGCGACGAAGTCGATTAGTGTAGGCGAAGAATTCAGCCGTAAGAAAATCAACTCGCTTTATGGTACAGCTCAAATCAACTACAATGGTTTCCTGTTTATAGACGGAACATTCCGTAACGATTGGTCTTCTACTTTGTCGAAAGAGAATCGTTCGTTCTTCTATCCTTCAATATCCGCATCATGGGTCATCTCGGAAATGTTAGAGAAAATGGACAAGCCGTTGCCCGAATGGTTTACCTATGCAAAACTGAGAGGTTCGTATGCAGAAGTAGGTAACTCTCTCGAGCCTTATCAGCTTTACAATACTTACTCCATCGGTCAGGCACCTGATAATACAACGACTGTATCTCAGGATAAGACATTGTATAACAGTAGCGTACGTTCGGAGTTAATCAAGTCGTGGGAGTTTGGAGCAGAGATACGTTTCTTCAATAATCGTTTGGGATTCGATTTCTCATGGTATAAATCAAATGCTACCCGCCAGTTGATTAATTTGCCGATGGATAACCTTTCCGGTTATGAAAAACGTAAGGTGAATGCCGGAAACATCGAGAACAAGGGCTTTGAGTTGATGGTAAACGCTCGTCCGATAGAGTTGAAGAACGGTTTCAGCTGGGATTTGATGGTGAACTTCTCTGCCAATAAAAACCGTATCATCGAACTCTATAAGACAGCCGATGAAGAAATCACTCTTTATCCCTTGGGCGGTTACGACAACTTACAGGTATATGCCACTGCCGGAGGCAACTACGGAGAAATCTGGGGAACCGTGCTGAAGCGTGTCACTGATGAGAAATCGCCTTACTACGGTAAGCTGATCACTCAAAACGGATTGCCTACGGCAACCACCGAGAAACAAAAAATTGGAAATCAGCAACCGGACGCTTTATTAGGTATCAGTTCTACCTTTAATTATAAGGGATGGTCGTTGAACTTCCTGATCGATTCTCGTTTCGGTGGCGATATCTTCTCGGGTACTCACCAGACGATGCAGGCGGCAGGTACGTCCAACGTCACAGTGGTCAATGGTGAGCGTCCTCAAATGGTTGTGGACGGTGTATTCATGAACGAAAAGGGAGAATATGAGAAAAACACCACTGAAATCTCTACACAACAATATTGGAATGCTGTGGCAGGAGGAAACCTCGGTGTGGGCGAAATCAATATTTATAGCGCTACCAATATCCGTTTGCGTAATTTAGGATTGTCTTATACTTTCAGCAAGCAACAATTAAAGAGAACTCCTTTCACACAATTAAAATTGGGCGTTTCTTGCAACAACGTATGGATGTTGAAGAGCCACATGAACGGTATAGACCCCGAATCTATCTATGCTACAAGCACCAATGCCACAGGATTTGAGTATGGTAGCTCGCCTACTTCACGCACTTATCTGTTTAATGTTACTTTCGGATTCTAAACTAAATACATTTGCGAATATGAAAAACTATAAATATCCATTATATGCGCTTCCCGTCGGACTGTTTGCGTTGGCTTCATGTTCCGATTTTGAAGAAGTAAACACCAACCCAACAGCAGCTAATATCGAACAGGTTCGTATTGAGTATGCCATCAATAAGTCTATTACCGGAACTCAGCAGAATCCCGAAGTGGCGGAGCGTTGCTTTGTGCTGAACTGGCAGACGGCGGCACGCCAAGTCGACCCGAATACAAACGGAGGTCTTCCGGTTGGCGAATACAACGACGACTGGATTAGCAATTATTATTCACACTATGCAAGTTGGATGTCGCCTATTGTACTTGCTATCAACTTGGCCGAAGAAAAGATGAAAGGTGAACTGAATTCACACGAAGCCCAAGTGATACCCAATATGAAAGAAGTGGCCCGTATCTGGCGGGTATATCTGATGAGCGAGTTTACCGACAGCTTCGGAGCTATGCCCATTGAGGCTTTCGCAGGAAAAAACCCGAAGTTTAATTCTTGCAAAGAAGTCTATTACTTTATGCTGGATGAACTGAAAGATGCTGCAAGTAAGATTAAGACTGATGTAAAAGCCGATGACAAGGAAAAAGAGTGCGACCGCGCTTATAAATTCGACTTCGGCAAGTGGGTGAAGTATGCCAACTCCATGCGTATGCGCTTGGCAATGCGCCTTTCCGAAGTAGATGCCGCCAAAGCCAAAGCTGAATTTGAGGATGCGGCTAAAGGTGCTTACATCTCCGAGAGTGGTGATAACTTCACGGTTAAGGAACAACCGGGATGGGATGATCTGACAGGTGTCATGACGCGCGAATGGAACTACTTCCCACTTTCGGCCACGATGAATAACCTGCTCGTCGGTCTGGGAGGTATCACATCAGACGAACAGCTTGCCGGTAAGAATGATTTGCTGGCTCGTATCAAGCCGGCCGATTACATGGGTGTGCAGTACACCAACCATTATGCTTTGACAACGAACGATCCGGCTAAGGGATTTTGGTTCGATGGCCTGCATAAGGTAATTGATCCGCGTGCTTATAAACTCTTCTCTATTCCCGGCAATTTTGATGATGCCAACTATTGTAAGTATCCTTCATGGAACTCGAACCACAAAGTAGTGAAACGTAAACTGCTGAAGGATAAAGACGATGCCGACGGATTGGTGGAATTGGATGCCACGTTTACGTGGAATACTGCCGCTTGCGGTGAGTGGGGCGATAAAGGCTCATTGAACAAGATGTATTATTGGCCTTGGGCTATCCCGCATTTGGTCTTGAAATATCGTAAGAGTGAAAATTCCCGTATCTTCTTTGCCTCTTGGGAGTCTTACTTCCTGCTGGCCGAAGCGGCTCTGAAAGGCTGGAGCGTTCCTATGGGCGCCAAGGCTGCTTATGAGCAGGGTGTACGCGAGAGCTTCGCATATCATGGTGTGGGTGGCTTTGCCGACGCTTATTTGGCATCGGAGGACTATAATAATGTAGGAACCTCCGTAAAATGGGAACACGTGGCCGAACCGGCAGCGACCAAAACCATGAAGATGGTGAATGGATATACCAAAGCAGAATCGACCTATACCTTTACCTATCCTGTGGCTTCGGAAACGCTGTATGGCAAGGCGTTGAACGACCATCTGACAAAGATTATCACGCAGAAATACATTGCACAAATGCCATGGTTGCCCTTGGAAGCATGGAACGATCAGCGCAGATTGGGTTTGCCTTTCTTTGAGACTCCGGCTGTAGAGCAGGCCATTCGTACGATGCCCAGTCTCAATGCCTCCAACTACATGAAGCAGACGACGAAGTTCTTCCCGCAACGCTTGAAATTCCCGTCGGGTTTGGAAAACAGCAGTCCCGAAGGTTACAAACAGGCCGTGCAATTGCTTGGAGGACCTGACGATGTGTTCACTCCGCTATGGTGGGCTAAAAAGTAAGAAGATTGAAGTGCCCCCCCCCGGAAAGTTGGACGTTAAATAAACGCTAATTATTTAAATCTCTATAGTAGTGAGCTCGGTATTGTACCGGGCTCATTCTGAAATGCACCCCAAAAGTTTTTTGTCTAACTTTTGGGGTGCACTTCATTTGACACAACCTCACAGATTTAATGAAGTTAACCTGTTGGCGGAATTAAATTATAGGTATAGGCGTTTAGTGCGCACTAACTTTATGGATTTTGCCTACTTTTGCAGGCATGGAACAACGCGATAAATTCAAAGGAGTGGAATCAATCAAATTTTATAGTCGTTTTACCGATGATGCCTCATGCCTTGAGTACTTGTCCTCGATAAAGTGGGCAGACGGCTTCAAATGCAAGAAATGCGGTCATACCAATTATTGCAATGACAGATATCCCTATTCTCGCCGTTGTACACGCTGTAAGTATGACGAGAGCGTTACCAGCGGAAGCATGTTCGACAAGATAAAATTCCCGCTTGTCTACGCTTTCCACATAGCCTTCAAAATATCGACAAAGAAGAAAGGGATGTCCTCTTTGGAACTGGCGGAAGAATATTGTATGCGTCAGAAAACCGTATGGGAATTCAAGCGTAAGATACAGAAAGCCATGCGGAGCAGCGGTAATTATCCTCTTAAAGGAGAGGTACATGTCGATGAGTTTTATATCGGAGGAGAAGAGGAAGGAATCATTGGACGAAGCACGGAAGGCAAAAAGAAGCTTGTGATAGTCGCTTTGGAGATTGTCCGAGACGGCGTGGGACGTGCGTATGCCCAAGTGATAGATGATGCTTCGGCAAGTTCTTTTCGTCCGTTCTTCGACAGATACATATCAAAGGACGCAAAAGTCATAACCGATGAATGGTCAGGCTACCTGCCGTTAAAGAAAGATTATCCAAAATTGGAGCAACGCCCTTCGGATAAGGGCAAAGGGCATCCACAGATTCATATTCACATCATGAACATAAAGGGATGGTTGCGTGGAATACACCACCATTGCTCCAAAGAGCATCTTCAAGGATACCTTGACGAGTATCATTTCAGGTTCAACCGCCGTAATAATATGGACACAATCTTCGATATGCTACTTCGTCGAATGATTTGTCAAAAGAAAACTGACTGATAATCAGCTGTGAATGTAGTGCGCTCTAAACGCCTATACCTATAAATTATAAAAGATTTATGTTTAAAAAGTTGTGCATATTGTTGATATTTAGTAAATTAAAGGTGACTAAACTTTTAATAGACAAATATCGTATGCACAACTTATATGCAATATTCGCAAAATTACTGAACATATGCAAGCAAATTGCCGGCAATTTAGTCAATGAATCCGGGAATGTACCAAGACGAGGAGTCGTCCCTAAATTCTCAGACCTTGAAGTAGTGGCTTTGAACATGGCATCAGAGGCTGTTGGTATTGACAGTGAGTCGCTGTTGTTTGCAAAGCTACAGGAATATAGGGTTGAAATACCCAACCTTATTTCCCGCCGACAATACAATGACAGGCGTAAAATAACTTCCTCCCTATGTAATGCAATCCGAGAAAGAATGGTTTCTAAAATGGATGGTGGTGAAGACTATTTCTGTATTGATTCGAAACCGATAGAAGTATGTCGTATTGCCCGTTCCAAACGTTGCAGTATGGGAAAGAAGGATTTTAGAAAAGCACCTGGGGTAGGATACTGCGCATCACAAAGCATGTATTATTATGGGTATAAACTCCATGCAGTCTGCTGGTTAAGTGGTATCATCCATTCCTTTGACCTCACTAAGGCAAGTGTGCATGACATTCATTACCTGAAGGATGTGAAAGTGGATTATAGTAATTGTACAGTCATAGGGGACAGAGGATATATAAGTGCCCAAGTGCAATTGGATTTGTTTGAAACTGCCAATATCAGATTGGAGGTACCATACAGATGTAATCAAAAAGAATGGAAGCCAACATTCCCAGCTTTTGCCAAAGCGAGAAAAAGAATTGAAACCCTATTCTCGCAATTGTGTGACCAGTTTATGATTATAAGGAATTATGCGAAAGATACAGATGGATTGTTTGCCCGGATTATTGGGAAGATTAGCGCACTTACAATCCTTCAATATATTAACTACAAAAATGAAAAGCCTATTGGCAGAGTTAAATATGCGCTATTTTAATTCCGCCAACAGGTCATGCTAATAAAACTATATAAAGTTTTCGTTGTCGGCACTGAATGTAGCCGTGCATACCACCTTGCCTGTTCCTACGTTCGTAACCTGGAAGGTGTAATCCCCTTGCCAGGCCTCGCTTTTGAGCGAATCGAATGCTTTCCGGCAAGCCTCGTAAACCTGTTTGTCACATTCTTCTATCGTACCTTTCTTGGTGAAGAGCTTGCCGGTGATACCGAGGGCTGACTGGAAGGCGTTCTCTATTTTCCCCATCTCTTCGAGAAAGTCGGGGTGTGAGGCCGACATGCTGGAGAAGCCGTAGGTGTAAGTCACTTCCGTCACAGGATCGTCATCATCGCTGCAAGCGGTGAAGGTGAAAGTAAGGATGGCGACAGCCATCATCGTCAGCAGTGCTGACATTTTTTTGATTGAACTTTTCATTTTGATTTATTGTTTTTGAAATTTACAATACTTCGGTAAATTTTTATTGAAAAAGCTAAGACCGGACGCACGTAACTATTTCTGTTGTTCTTATTGTTGTTGTTCACGTTGCCGTTGTTCACATTCACATAAAGAGCGTTGTTCGCCGGATTGTTGTAGAACTCCGAGGAGGACCAGTAAATGTTGTCTGTTTTTGTCTTTGCGAGCCTCCCTGCACGAGGAAAGCCTGCCGACAACCCTTTTTCAATAATAAACAGTTCGCTTCGGGAAGCCTTGACCGCCCGAATCCCGACTGATAAATCATTGCCTTTTATCTTCCTGTTTCTTCATTCCGCGTTCGTTATATTGTTTCCAGCTCGTAGCCTGCTTGCCTATCTTCTCCAACAGCAGCCCGAACGAGGCGTATTTGCGCTCGGTAATGACCTTCTGCTCCACACATACGCGGAAAAGCATCTGCAACATGCGGTAACGGTCGAGAAATTCGGTCAATACGCCCACTTTTTCATAGCTGCTGTTCGCCTTGTAAATCAGAGAAAGCATATCCAAAGTCAAATCCACCATACGGCTGCCCATACTGTAGCGGAAGAAGCGCGGAAAATCCTGCGTCAGGATCAACAGGTTGTTCAACAACCGGTAAGTGTCGCGGTATAGGGGTAATTCTTCGGATAATGCCATAACTCGATTTTTCAAAAATTTTTCCGACCCGCTTCGCGGGTATTCAGCCTTTATCAACGAGCGGCTACGCCGCAAATAGATAAATAGATTGAATAGGTAAATAGGTCAGAAAGCCAAGACCGGACGCACGAAACTATCGCTGTTGTCCTTAGGGTTGCTGTCCACGAGGCCGCTGAGCACACGCACATAAAGAGCGTAGCGCGCCGGACGGTCGTAGAACTCCGAGGAGGACCAGTACCAGTCAGACTTTAAGCCTGATACCACTGTCTTGCCTTCAAACAAAGAAGCGCGGTTTTGATAAACATTCCACATCTGGCCGATGGAGGGCAAAAACCAGCCGGTGCTGTTGGCAGGGGACGGGACTTTGTGCGCATAATCCACAACGGCATAGTAGGTGGCAGGATAACCGGAATCTTCGGTGGCATTCAACTTGTCCTTGCCGCCGGCAGCGGTGATGATTTTCTGTGTCCAGGCGTAGCCGCTCCAGTCGATGTCAGGTGCAGAGTAATTGTTCTGTTTTTTTCCGCTTCCATCCGTGGGGCAGCAACCCAACTCGGTTCCGTAAACGCCCCACTGACAATAACCGTTTGTGGCATCCTGCAAGGCAACGGCATAGCCGTGGCACTTCTGCTGACCGATACCGGTGGCGGAGTAATCGGAGGCATCGTTTTCGTGATGACCGGCATGGAACACGATGGCGATAACGTTCTTACCGTTCTCCGGCTGCGGCTTGGTCTCTGCCCACTCCATCGTGCCGTCGGCATAGAGCTTGCGCAGGCCACCGTCTCTCCAGGTGCCGTCGGAGTAGTAATAGTCGCCGATTTTCGGTTCTGTTTCCGTGCCGTCATAGGTGATGGTCACGCCCACATTCTCGCTGCCGCCGGCGTTCCACGTTCCGCCCTTGGCTGCGGTCACCTCTATGCCACTGGCTTTCACGGTGATGGTGTAGGCATACCGCTTGCCACCGAAAAACCCAAATTTGCCGGCAGCTTCTGTTTCGGGAGTGTAGGTAAAGTCATTGCTGCCTATGCTGATTCGGATGAGCGGCTTGCCCGTCATATCCTGCGGCGGCACTAACGCCTCGTATTTCTTCGTTGCGGCATCGTAATAGGGCTTTATCTCGCCGTCCGATTGGTCACCCGGTGATACCAAGCCGGCGGTTGAGTGCGTTAGCGGGTCTCCGAAAATGGTGACGGTCGCACCCTCCAACTCCTCTTCCGTAATGCCTTCGCCAGCTTTGAGAATTACTTCGATTTTCGCCATGCGGTGGATGAAACGGAGATTTATGGCTTGGTCATAACGCCCTATGGCACTGGCGTACAGGACATCGAAAGCGGCGTACCCGCCACTTTGGTCGGAAATATCCGTTTCCGATTCTATGTCCGGGGTCCATGCACTGACGCGGGCTTCATCGGTGTTCTTCCAATAGAAGGCATTATCGGCATCCTTCGGGCTTGCATTGCCCGATGCGTCCATCACGTATGTTTTGTTACCAAACACGCCTTCCAGTGACACTCTAATCTCCTCGCCGCCCGTCCACGCATCCTTACCTCCGGCGCGGGTCTGCGGCTGCGCCACCTCCGCCGTCAGTTGCAGCGGGTACTTGCCGTCGGGCAGGGGCGCGGTGCTTTCATCCTCACTGCTACAGGAAGCGAGCACCCCACAGATGAGCATCATAACCGGCAACCAGCCGCCGATGCGCGGCCACGGCCTTCTCGCTATGTTCCTTATTATTTTCATATTGTCTTTATTTATTTCGTTTTGTGCCACTGCCCGTTGCGACGCGGGCTGCCGCACCATTTATTATATATGGCGTGCCTCCGTCTTACGCCTGATGCACGGCAGTGGCTTTCAGACACACTACATTTTTGCATCACCCGCATGGCTACCACCGTCGTTCCAGTTTTCGATGGTGCTTCCGCTAAGGGTCAGCCCCGTCTTCTTCACCGTGATGGTGTAGGTATAAGAATAACCGGCCTCCAACGCGGGTTTGATCATGTCCTTGTTGGAGTAGCTCTGGTATTCCTCGTCATCGGGAGATATCTCAAGCACCAAAGCGTTGGCGAGTGTCTGCGGGAGCAGGATCATGGTGAAAGTCATCACGCCCGTGGCGGCGTCAAAGGTTGCCACGCACTTGTCCGTGGCCGTCTTCGGGGCACCGGTGCACTGGCGTAACATCCAGTCGCTCACAACGCTGCCCGCGGTCGCGGCGGTACCGGTCTTCACATCGAACGTTCCCTCGTGAACCAGGCCGCCCAGCTTGTAGTCGGCGAATTCCAGCACGGCAGTGTCGTCGAAACCGTCGGTGTTCGACACCTGCACCTTGAGGATAAGACGGGCCATCTTGTGCTTGAAGGAGCAGTCGCTGCCGCCCGCGGCGGTGTTGTCCGTGAAGCTGACGGTCGGGCTGTCTTTATCGGCCTTGGCTCCCGTGGCATGGATGTAGTCCACCTTCTCCTGTTCCGTGGTCGTGGGCTGGTTGCTTGTATTTACCGTAATCTTCCCGTCTGTACCAGGCAGGGTGGAGGCGTTTGCGCCCGATGCGTAAGGCGCGTAGGCGGCAAAAGTAAACTCGAGGAAAGCATCCTCGAAGAAGATGCCGCCACCCGCCGTCATCGGGGTGAAGTCCGCGTTGGTGCCGGTACTCGTGGTCGCGTATCCCACGTTCTTGTACTTGCCGCCCATGGTCGTGGTCGTGCCAGGGGCATCCACCACCATCACGCCGATTCGGTCGGCGTTCCACCCGTTGTCCACAGCACGGGTCTTCGGCCCGCTCACGCCTGCCGTGATTCGTGCTTCCACCGGATTGTTCTGTACCTCGTTCTCTTGTGTACACGCAGCCAATAGCGTTGCCGCTGCTGCAATAATGAAAAACCTCATGTTCATTGTCATAATCTTGTTTTTTTTATTAAAAATTTATCGAAGAACCGATTTGGAAGATTTGGCATCAACTTATTGTTATTACTCTGTACTTTTCACGAAGATAGTTTCTCCCTTGTCAAGTATGTTTTTGATTTCCTTGCCGCCGCTTTGTATCTTGCAAAAGCTTATATCCTCGCCTTGTACATCCATTATCTTCAACTTGCCTACTTGAGTCTTAGCTTCTTTCCCTGCAATCGTTTTTACAGTGTAGGCAGTTAGATGAAGTCCTTTGTATGCGCCTAAATTAGTTCCGAGGTCGATATACACCTCTTTTTGCTTGTCTTTGCTTTGTCGGGCACTTTCCAATATTGTGCCATAGATTGGATACTTGCGATTACAATATCCTCCTACGTAAGCTGACAACTTGCGCAAAGTAGAGGTAATCGCACTTTCCTCTGTTTCTATCCATGCAACATCTACGTCGGAAATCTTAAACATCGGACTAGCTATCACTTCCTCGGTTTGTGAATCTTTGAATTGCAGGGTAATTCCCACCATGGGTAGGCTAAGCATCCAACGCCCTGCCGTATTACTACGGTGGGTTTTCGGAAGCTCGCCCCCAAACCGGACGTACACGTCTCCGCGTATCCGGCTTTCTACTAATAATATCAATCTATCCATTGTTACTGAGTTTTTTGTAGCACTTACCACATATGGCAATAGTCTTTCGTTTGCGAGCCATCATTTGTTTTTCGCAGGTAGTTTTCCCTTGAAGATTTTTTAATTTTCTCACATGGTGCATCACTAACTTATCGACTGCTCCACATAATTCACATTTTTCCGCTTTCAGCCTATCTATAAGACTTGTGTTTGTAGGATGATATGTGAATTTGGGCAAGTTGTCTAAATCCTTAATGTTCATTGGATTTTTCTTTTTGAACCCACCATGATAAAAGGTCAAGTCTTTGGTAGTACCGTTCTTTAAATAGTATCTAACTGAAAAAAGTCCATTCTTGGTGTACTTTTTTCGGATTTGCGACATCGTTGTCCGATATTTCTGCGCAAATGTTTTGTACATACTATATTTCATGATATACCCAAGTTTTGACAGACTACTACAATTATTAGCCAAACAATAGTAATTGTAAATGCCCTTTATTTCCTTGTTGTACCTGTCAAGTATCTCAAAGTCATTGTTGTTTGAAAGTTTGGGACGGGATTTTGCTTTCCAATACTCCTTGCCGTTGTGTATCTTTATTTCTAAAACACGATATTCGAGCAACTTTTTCTTAAACGTATCCTTTCCAAGTGCCAATTGTATCCTCTTATTGAAGACACGTCTTAGTACTCCGTATTTGCTTCTTTTGGTGTCATTGGATTTCCTTACAAAAATCTCATATCCGAGAAATTTTGCAGCGTTTTCAGCATGGGTGATAAGTGTTTTCTCATCGGACAGTGTAAGAGCCAACTTTTCATAGAGGAAGTTCTTTATGTCCTCTTTGATGATGATAGCATCTTGTTTACTGCCAATAATTCCAATTAGAAAATCATCCGCATATCTCACATATTTGAGTTTTCTGTAGTTCATATCCATTTCGTCACCATCAGAATACTGCAAACCTTCTTTTTGATAAGCCTTATATTGTCTTATCAATTCTGACCTTTCACTTTTGTCTTTTACCACTTTCAACTTTTTCAGAATACGGTGTCGTTTGCCTTCAAGTGATACTACCTGTTTAGTTCTTTTCCGTTCTTTCCCCTTATCAAATTTTTCAGTGTATTCCTTCATGAATTTATCCAATTTATCAAGGTATATGTTTGCCAAGATAGGGCTGACAATTCCGCCTTGCGGTGTTCCGCTGTAGGAGTTATGAAAGTTCCAGTCTTCGATATATCCTGCATTCAGAAATTTTCTAATCAAGCGAATAAATCTTTCGTCAGCGATACGTTCTTTCAGAATACCTATCAGTATCTCATGATTGATATTGTCGAAAAATCCCTTAATATCACCTTCTACGAACCATTTCACGCCCGAAAATGTCTTCTGAATATCAGACAAGGCAGTGTGGCAGCTTCTTAGAGGTCGGAAGCCATGTGACGTTTTTTCAAACTGTCTTTCATAGATGGCTTCCAATATCATTCTGACCACTTCCTGCAATAATTTATCATTAAAAGCTGGTACACCTAATGGACGCATTTTCCCATTTTTCTTTGGGATATACATCCGTTTTGAAGGTTGGGGCTGATAACTCTCATCTTTCAACGATGTTATCAGTTGTTCAATTCGGTTCAGGCTCATTTGGTCAATGGTTTTCCCATCTGCACCTGCTGTCATATTGCCCGGTTTCGCATATATGCGTTGGTAGGCAACGTAATACATTTCCTCATTGAAAAAGATACGGTACAAGCGTTCAAACTTGTAATTCAAATTTTCACTGTGTTCCGTTAGACTGTTTAATACATACTCTGGACTTCTCATAATGTCTCTCACATTTTCCGTTATTTGCATTAAAATTATTAGCTGCTTCCCTTCGCCATGTACAGGGCTTTCCCCTGCTCAGACTACTACGGAAGCTCCGTTGCCTTGTCGGATTTTCATAGGTCTGTACCTAATAGCCTTGCGGCGTTCCGATTTAGGCAATCCCCGTTTACGATATAATAACATGGCTATGATAGATTGTCGGATATGACTTCCGCCCGTTACCGCTTACTGCGGTTGTGCCGTAATTTGTTCCTGCCTCTACTACACGACGCTCGCAACAGAGGTATTACGGTATAGCGAGTTAAGTTATCTTTCACTATAAAACATACTGGGTTCACTTGGACTATCATTCAATCAGTTTGGATTTTATCCTCGTATCTATCTGTTTCATCTCACCATTCAGTTGCAATTTGATAACTAATTGACTTATGGCTTTCCAGCGTGCTATACTCCCTGCCGTCCTTTCGTGGGCAGATAAGCTGGTGATGATAGGTAAATATTGGAACACTTACCTAATAGCTTGCCAATGCTACATTTATTATATCGCCTATACGGGCGCACCTTTATAGTATGTGTTAACACCATTCTTGGTAGTAGTTATTGATTCCGTTTTAGTCGTGGTGGAAATGTTATTTATTGTTGCATCCACATAATAGTCAAAAGTGGCATTCGTTTGTTCACCAATATTCCCCATGTCGGTAGCGATTGTGCGAAAGCCGGAAGTCAATCCTCTCACAATAGCTGCCCTAACAGCATCCTTGTATTGTGGTTGTTGTGTAGTATTCTGCCCAGTAATCAAGACGTTCGCAATAGAGCCTAATGCGCTTCCAACCGTTTCCTTTCCCTCTTTCGGAGTATAGGTGAAGTTGCGCACGCCTAATGCGATGATACGATTGCGGTCTCCAGCCCAAGATACTCCGATTGATAGAAGAAGGACTAATGTGATGATGCTGCTTCTCATGTATTATTGCTTTAGATATTCGATGGTGAAATAACTATCTTGCGCATTCTTTTTCTTATCTAAAACATAAGAATAATAAGTATTAGAACTCTCTTTTTTGATATATTCTTCTACTTTGTCTTTTCCTACAGATAAATATGAATTAGTACTACCAGATGTAGCAGAATCAACAGTCTTTTTGTTTTGATCAAAGATAGCGACTGTGATTAATAGCGAATGACTACTAAATTGATAAGACTTCTTCTCTAATTCCACATTTGCTTTTAACGTACGTTTGATGGAAATCAATCCTTTGGCAGGCAAACTACTAAAATTGATTTGTTTTTTCCATTTTGTAGCAGTGATAGCTTCTGTCTTAGTCGCTCCATTCTCATCTGTGTACTCCGCAATCATGTCGCATATAGACAGTTCATCCTCCGTTGCTGCATACAAAAAAACAATAGCCCCTGTTGTTGGAACTTTAGTTTCCTCTACAGGGATATTTTTGTCATCATCATCACTGCTGCAACTGACTAAACCGGCAAATAACATAACTATCAAACCGAGCATCGAGGCTCTAAAAGTCATTTTCTTGTAATTCATAATTTGGAATTTTAAACGTTAATATTTAATGTATGTGTCTGCAAGAATAAATAACGCCAAATAAACAAGCAAGCGATTGTTTCGTTTAACAAACATAAGATAGATTTACTGAATTACTCAGAATACACTCTTTCGCTTTTTCAGCTGCCATTCCCGATTATTAATTTCCCTCCCAAATCTTCATAATCTTACCCAGATATTACCAAAAAAGAAGTAAAGCATCCTTAATTTTAGATATAAGTTGTACTTTTGATAATCATAACAACATAGTATAATGAAAAGGCATTTGCATAGAAAAATGAGAATATGGTTATGTTCGCTTGTTTGCGGATTGTGGGCGATGCCTTTGCTCGCCAACCGGTCAGCCTTGCCCGATAGCCTGATAACAGAAGATAAAGTGTACGAGTTTACTTTTTCGGACACACCTTTGGCTGAACGCATCATGATGGAACTACGGAAGAAGGGAAAGCAAGCTACTCATGAACTCGATATAACGGAAGGTGACTTGTATTATAACACCGGCCGCTTCATCATAGCTGCCAGCTTCTATAAAAACGCCCTTGCTGCAAAGGCGGTGAAGCGAGATGAGCAGATGACAATGAAGCTGCTTCATCGTTTGATTTCATGCTATGATGGCTTATATGATGAAAAGCGAAAAGCAGAGACGGTAAAGCTTTTAATGCAAAATGCCCAAGAAGCTGGAGACAGTGGTATGGAGTCGATTGCCCTATTTTATTTAGGCAAGAGCCTTCATGAACAAGGCACGAAAGAACGTGGTTATGTCTATATGTTGCAAGCCACAGAGATGATGGAGAAATCGCATTACGACAGGAAATATGACAATTTGCGTGCAAACTGCAACGATTTGCTTATCTGCTACGAGCGTGATAAAAGATACGGGGAAGCCCTTCAAGTACTTGATAAACTTGAGAAATACTTGTATGCCAAAACTCCAGGCGAGGCTGAAATGGAAGGACTCTATGAGCAAGAAAAATGCAAATGGCTTGCCCATCGTGCTGTCGTATGTTCCAAATTAGGGAAAGAAAAAGAAGCGAATGAGGCATATTCTGAATTTCAGAAGATGGGGCGTATCAATCGCCGGTACGCCTACTTGGTTGTGCCTTATCTCTTTGACTTGCATCGTTATGATGAAATCGTGGATATGTGCAAGCAACGTGAAACAGAGATGATGCATAAGAAAGATACTATCAACCTCTACATGTCTTCCACCTTAAAATTCTACGGCATGGCATATCAGGGATTGGAACAATATGACAAGGCGGCAAGCTATTTTGAGCGACTAAGCGTATTGCGGGACAGCCTGCGTGTAAGGGAGTTGCGCAGTTCCTCACAAGAGTTGTCCATCATCTACGATGTCAAAGACAAGGAGGCTCAAATCACTCACCAACGTTGGGAGCTTGTGATAGCCATCTGCATCTTGATTGCTTTAGCTATCATTGGTTGCGTGCTGGGATATAACAACCGCATCATCAGAAAGAAGAACATTTCTTTGGTTGCCAACGTGAAAGAGGCGATGAGATATAAGGAAGAGCTTGAGAAGTTAAACCGTAGTACTCTGTCCGAAAATATTGCATGGAATGACGATGAGGATCCAGACTTACTGCTGTTCGAGCAAATCAAAGTAAAAATCATTGATCAGAAATTCTTCCTCGACAACACTTTCTCCCGCAAGGCGCTCATGGGCGAATTCAATATTCCTGCTAACAAGTTCGCCGGCTTGTTCCGTCAGTTCACAGGTAAAAGTTTCAGCGAATATATCAACGATTTGCGCATCGAATATGTAGCGGAACTTTTGCTTTCGGGTAAATACGCCAGTGTAGAAGAACTATTGAAAGAATGCACTTTCATCTCCTCCACCTCGCTGTACCGTCTCTTTACAAAGAAATACGGCATGACTCCACAAAAGTTCTTGCGGAATGCACGGTTATGTTAAGCAGAAGAAAAAAGTAAGTAAAACAACGGTTGCTGTTTTTTGCTGAAAAATTAAAAGTTAAACAATAGAACCGGCAAAAGCTGGTTCGAAAACACTAAAGAGGTCATTGAAATGTTGTCAAAAACGAATGGTTAAGCATGAAGAAATGTACTGAAAAAAGAGTGCTAACCTGCTGATAATAAAGGTGGAAAGTATTGCATAATTCGTTGATTTTTAGTAAATTAGAAGTCTCCCAACTCTTCTGATTATGACTAAAGAAACACTCCTTATGCAATACCAATCCGAGTGCCTATCGGCTCTCAAATCAGTCGTGAATATACACAAACCTTTTGAAAAAACGTTCATGGATGCAATGAAATTATTCATGGCCATCCCTGATCGTATAAACTTCCTCCAATTGGGTAGGTATGGACGTTTTTCGGAACAGACCTACCGTAACCTTTTTGAGCATGAAACTTTCGACTGGTTTGCGTTCAACGGCTCTATCATCAGCAAGCATCTCACAGGTAAAAGAAAAGCCATCGCCATCGATCCTTCCTATATCCCCAAATCAGGCAAGAAGACACCTTGGATAGGTTACTTCTGGTCTGGTTGTGCAGGAGAGTACAAGCGTGGATTGGAAATCATGGGCATCGGTGTCATAGACATCGACAACCATGAATGCATGACTTTAGGTTCCATTCAGACACCGGATTGTAAAACCTTGGATAATATGGACAAGAACCTCGTTGACTGGTACAGCAGCTATCTTATCAGTAGAAAAGACAAGATACAGAGCATATCAAGAACGGTGGTTGCAGACGCATTCTTTTCCAAGGAAACATTCATAACGCCTATGTGTGAGAACGATTTCCATGTCATCAGCCGCTTTCGGAATGACGTAATCCTGTACTATCCGACATTGGAACAGAAAACAGGAAAACGTGGCCATCCAAAGTGGTTTGACGGAAGAATCGACTTTGCCAATCTGGATCTGACCCGGTGCAAGGAATACGAGGTGAACAAAGGAAAGCTATACGGATTGAGGGTATATGCAAAAGCTCTCAAAAGGTATGTTTCCTTAGCCATCTGGTATCCGATGGACGGGAGGACAGACAAGTGGCAGCTTTACTTCTCTACAGACGATTCGATGGATGGACGGGAGGTTCTGGATTATTACAGAACCAGGTTCCAATTGGAATTTTGAGAGATGGTAAGCAACATGCAGGAATCACCAACTGTCAGTCAACCGACTTCAGAAAGTTGGATTTTCACTTCAATGCATCGCTTGCTGCTGTCAACTTGGCCAAAGCGGCATGTAAGAGGCTCGGAATAACCTATTCCATATCCTCCTGCAAGTCTTTTATACACAATGCTTATATGCTTGAACGATTTATTTGCGTGTTCGGGATTAACCCAGACATGCAAGTTATTGACAAACTTTTCAAAGAACTCATTTTATTTACTGCCAGAGCCGCTTAGGCGTGGCTATTTTTTAACGAACTATTGAATTTATAAATTCTGACATATTGGCTGAATAAAGATTGCCATAGTTTTCAGCATTATACACCATAACATGGCTTCCGACAGTATTGATGAACAGCCGGTAATAGAGGTCGCGCATAGCCACCTCCTTGTTATCGGTTATTTGTTCGATAAAGGTGGAGGTGAAACGGTTGCTCATCCACACTTTCATCTCTGAGTTGAAGACATCAGCCTTGGATGTTTCGTCGCCGTTGGCCGCAGTGACGAACAGCATCCCGGGGATGCCCTCGCACTGCTTCATCACACCGCCCGAAAAACAAGCCTCCACCATCATGAGAAGTTTACGGTAACGCCTTTTGCGGTTCATATCCTCAAAAACAGAAGACAGTTTATCGCCTGTCATGGCGTAAGCTTCCTCATCCCAACACATGGCCCCCGGCACACCGTGTCCGCTCCAGAAAACGAACAGGTTGTCGTTCTCAGTAGATTCGATTACCGTGGGCAGTTTTTCGCTTTTTTCGCCACTGAGAATGGCAAGTATATCTTTTGTATTCAACGATGACATACGATAATCAATCTCTACATTTTCGTATACATTGTTTCCCCCGATAGTCACCTGTATGACTCCCTTGTTGGGATTTGATATATTATCGGCTATGTCATCCTCGACAATGAGAATGATACGGTCGTCGGTATATCCGGCTTGTCTGAGCTGCTGATAGATAGCGAGCACATCTGCCTGATGGCGGTAATTGGTCCATTCCTTGGAGGAAGCGACAAGGAGTGCCCAGTTGCCGGTATGTGCAGGGTAATTGAATTCTCCTGAATTGTCGAAATCCTGCATCCGGAAGGCTTTCCAGTTCCAACCGGCAAGTGTCGCATCCGTGCGGTTCCCCCCGTCGCTGGTGTTATAGTCAAGGATGATGTACTGTCCGTTGTAAACCTTGAAATTATAGTAAGTGGTGGCAAGTACATTGGTAAACACCTTGGCATCGAACCTTAAATGTCCTGACGCTCCACGGACATAGGGCGACTTTCCGGCAGCGAGCGCATCCACCACAAGCCCCATATCCTCACCTGTCCAGCTGCCCATGTTCAAGCCTTCACCCGAAACAACGGCCCTTAATGATTTCTGTAACGACAACTCCGGTCTGAACTGCTGGTACCATGCGGCATAGCCGATGAGCATAGCGGCATCGTAGAGCTGAGATTCTCCAAGAGTAGGCGTAGCATTGAAAAAGGTCCTGTAACTTACGTCAAACCCCGACTCAGGGTCGGCACCAAATGCGACTCCCTCTATGCCTTCGGCGGCATCACCGTGAATCTTGAGTACATCCGCACCGTAGGCGGTATCCGAAAACAACATCCGCGGTACACTGCGCCCGTTCAGACTTTGTGCTTTATGCGCTTCAAGCATCGGCTTCATCTCTTCTATTTCAGAGGGGATACATATCACATACTCTGCACCTGACTGCATGGCTTGGCGAGACACATCAGCTATATTGTCAGAGGTGTAAGCATAGCATCCCATGTTTTCCAAGCCCAGTTCGCGTGCTTGAAATGCGAACCAGTCAATGAACGTTTGTCCGTAACCGTCGTTCTCCTTGACCAAAAGTGCCACACTTTTACCCTCATAGTTAATCACCTTGGAGAGAAGCACCTCACATTGCGTAATGTCGGTCTCGGTCATCGCCCAAAGATAGCCTGTCGATGCGTATGCACGAACCAGTTGTTCGGCGGTGGCGAGAGTGAAGAATGTTTTGCCCACAATAGTCAGTTCCGCCGCGAGGATTGCCGCATTGGAAGAATACAGCCCGCCGATTACGGCATACACCTCGTCGTTGAATGCCAGCGACCGGGCAAGTTCCCGCACATCGGTCTTTGCCTCATCGTAGTATTCAAACTTTAACCTTATACCCGCTTCGTGGTTCTTGAATGCACGCTCAAAGTTGGTTGTAAACATTCCCAATGTCCTTTTCCAATGCACATCAAGCCCTTTCTCCATGGGAAGCACCACGGCAACAACCTTCTCTGTCCACTGCTTGTTGTCAGGAGACAGGGAAGGCTCATCGTCCGAACAGCTCCACAGACCAATCAGGCAGAGGAGCGGTGCAATAAGTTTAATAACCACTTGTTTCATAATACTCTTTCTCAAAAATCATAGCCTGAGGGCGCATTCCATTGACTAAGCTGCTGAAATCATTCACGTATCGGGGTGCGACCAGCCAGTCGGCATACCCGCTTTCAAGACCGTAAAGTTGGTTCTCCGGCATATCCCCTGTGACGACCCATTCCGTCAGATACCTGTAAATCAATTGGTCAATATGCTTAATGACCGAACCCGTAATCCGGTTGGAGAGGCTTGACTGATCGATGTCCATACCTGCAAGGTACGGTGAGACCTCAAATTCACGGGAGTAGCGGTATATACCGGCGTTGGAGCCACCTGCCACCGGAAAGATGAAGTCGTAATCAACCGCCCAATCGCTCATTTTCCGGTAAGCGAGCGAAGCCGACACATATCCCGTCCAATCATCCGCCAGATACTCCACATCGCAGTCGCTGCCATAGCCTGCAATAAAACCGTCCTTGGCTATGTTGATGGGGCTGTCGGTATTATTGGCAAGCAGCACCAGAGGTGTCATCTCAGAACATTTTCTTGCACATACTCCTGCAAGGTATGAAGCCCCGAACATCGAAATCTGGAAGGTATGGATGTTCTCGTCCTTATACTGTTTCCGGCTTTCAAAAAGCAGAATACTTTTGTTGGGTGTCAAGTCGTGTTCTGCCAGATAAAGTTCCGCCATTGGCTCATAATCACTGCTACCCAATACAAAAAGCACGGGTATGCTGCTTTGGGGACGTTCAAGCCAGTCCGCAAAAATTTTCTCAGCCTCTTGCAGGGATTCCGGGGAGTAGATATAGATGTCTATATCTCCGTTTTCCATCTTGAATCTCTGAACACCCTCAAGTATACGGTCATTATAGCTCATGTCACCCAATCCCCCCGGAGAGAAGAGAAAAACAATCTGTGGTGCCGGAGATTCCGGCTCCAACTCATCGGTATGATTACAGGATGACAACGCTCCTGTTACCAGGAACGTTGTCATTGCCAAGATAGCGCGGAAAGTATTGTGCATACTAATCAAACTTATGACCACATTCGGAGCATGTATATGGTCCGGATGCAAATGTTTTCCACTTATGACCACAATTGGGACATTTTTCAGTCCATCTTGCCGGGAAGTATTGGTCTATAGCAAGATTATCCCCGTCCATGTATTCCTCCGGAACGATTACGACTGTCATGTCCGGTTCTTTGAAATTCTTGAGAGCATTGAACGAAACGGTGTAAAAGATACTTTCGTCCGAACCGGGTGTGAGTGAGATTCTGCCGCAGTTGTCAGGGAGTTTGACAGTGCGTTGCTTTACGTCCCACTGATCGAGAATGAACTTCTCACACACTCCATGGGCAGCCTCCTTTGAGTCTGCTACCAATATAAACCGGGCAGCATCATCCTTTTTCTGATAGAGATTTCCGGCATCAGCTTGGTCGACTATTATCTTGTCGATATTCTCCAACATTTTTTCTCCAAACGGTCCTTGTGGCTCATCGTCGTTGCTGTAAGCAGTGAAAGCGAGCATTGCCATCACTGAAGCAAACATGATTGTTAAAAATTTCTTTACCATAACAAGTTGTTTTTTAATTGATTGTTACCCGTTGGCGGAATTAATTTAAGTTGATAAAGATGAGTAAAAAGTTGCACATATCGTTGATTTTTAGTAACTTAGCGACAATCAAACATTAAGTTCAAACCATCGTATGTACAACCTTTATACAAAATTCGTCAAAATACTTGAGATATGCAAGCAATTCTCTGAAAATCTCGTCAATGAATCGGGTAATGTTCCACGCCGTGGTCCTGTTCCTAAGTTTTCTGACTTGGAAGTAGTGGCACTGTCCCTGACAGCAGAGACAGAGAGCATTGATAGTGAGAAGTGGTTGTTCGACTATAAATTGCAAGAGTACAAGGACTGCATTCCCAATCTCATATCAAGGAGACAGTTCAATGACCGCAGGAAGAAAACTGCAGGCTTGTGTGAGGAACTGCGCAAAAGGGTTGCCATGGAAATGGATGGTGGAGAGGAACAATTCTTTGTTGACTCCAAGCCAATAGAGGTCTGTAGGGTTGCAAGAGGGAAACGATGCAAGATGGGACGTACCGGTGATTTCTCGCAAGCTCCAGACTTCGGTTTCTGCGCTTCGCAGAACACGTATTATTTTGGTTATAAGTTACACGCTCTCTGTTGGTTATGTGGAGTTATCCATTCCTATGATCTCTCAAAGGCAAGTGCGGCTGATCTCCATTATATGAAGGATGTGAAACATGCTTATCACGACTGTAGCATCTATGGCGACAAAGGGTATATTGGAGCTGATGTACAGCTTGACTTGTTCGAAACCGCACACATAAGACTGGAGTGTCCGTATCGGCTCAACCAGAAGGACTGGAAGCCGACATTCATTCCGTTTGCAAAGGCAAGAAAGAGGATTGAGACAATATTCTCACAACTTACAGACCAGTTCTTGGCCATCAGAAACTATGCGAAAATAACGAATGGTTTGTTTGCCAGAATCATCGGCAAAATTAGTGCACTTACCATTCTGCAATACGTAAACTTCATCAACAACAAGCCCATTGGCAGAATTAAGTATGCACTAAATTAATTCCGCCAACGGGTTGAAGTTAATATTATTCTTGATGATATTCGCTTTCCCAAATAGCATCTTCCGGATTATCGCCTTTATGACCGGCAAGCTGTATCACGAAGCTTTTTGCCGGGAAATACGGTGTGATGTGGATATCAAGAAGCACACGGTCTTTCTGATTCGGGTCTTGTTCAATCTTCATAACCTTGAAGCGTTCGATGAGCTTGTTCGGGCCCATTACACTATCGAGGAATTTCACAACCTGACCACGTAGATCTGCTTCCGTGCGAGTAGTCCAATTTTCAAATGCCCGACGGTTCAGGAAGTCAATCATATCAAAAGGAGTGGATAAAATTGCCTTCATAAGATTAAAAGATGCCTTGCTTGAAGCTATTAGGAGGTGTGAAGGCAAAAGTGATACATTGCCACCAATGTAGAAGCTAAAAATGACGTATCGCAAAAAACGGATATGCGATGAAAGGTCATTCTCCCTATTGGGCTAAAATAGAGGATATGAGGGCTATAAAGGGAAACGGGTGGCGGCGGGGAATCGGGAGGCTATAAAGGGAGGAAGGATGCCATAAAAGAGTAAAGCCGTCGGCAGACCGGAGCGCAAAAAAATCCCTCTGCCCGGTCATCGCGACCATGCAGAGGGAACGGTTAAATTATGATTATGTCAAGCAGCTTCGGCAATAGCTTCGTGTTTGGCAGCCTGTGGTTGTTCGGCCTCTTTCAGACTTTCATCAATCCTGTGCTGGAGTTCCTTGCATTCCTGTTTGAACCTTGACAGCTCATCAGTCTTGCTCCACTGGCGACAAACGATTTTCTGCAATGTAGGAATTTCGCTTTCTATCCGCTCTACTGCCTTTTGTTGCTTCTCGATAAGAGAGGGCAATTTGCTTAATGCTCCATGCGGATATTGCGCCGACTCAACGAAACCAAGCGGCAGCGCACCGCTTAGGCCGCATCGGTATTTCAACCCGCTTATACCCTCTACAAAGAATGTATTGCGGTCAAACGTACCGTCCATATTATACTCGCTATGCACCAACAAGTTCAGTCCTGCATACGTGCCAACTGTGCCATACGCTCCGTTGCGGTAGGTCTTGGCTATACGGTGCAACTCCCGACCAACTTCCTCGGTACTGGCTTGCGGTAAGTTTAAAAGCAGGGTTGCCTTTGCCCCATTATACGAGTTGATGTATTCCAAATCCCTCTTGAAATCGGCCTCAGTACGCTTTGCCTTTTCGACTTCTTCCTGACAGGTAGCTATTTTACGCTCGGCACGGATGCGTTCTTTCTTGAAAATAGCCTGTTCCTTTTCAAGCTGCATAATCTTGTTGTCGAGCTTCGTCTTGTTCAGCAAGTCGTTATTGCCTGACAGAATAGCCACGAACTCGGCGAAGTTCATACCGCTGTCCTCATCCATGCCTCCCTCGTCAATACGGCGCACGGCGATTGTGCCGTTGTTAATTTGATTGATAAACATCTGCTTGTTTTTCAACAGATTAAACTTGTAGGCGTCGAGGGTCTTTTCCGTACCATAAATTACGATATCCACCACATTGTCACCCCACAGCTTTACAGTGTTGCCTTTGCGTACTGCCCTGCCATTGCGTTGCTCCATGTCAGCAGGTCGATCGGGTAGGTCAAGGGCATTACTGCCCTCTTCCCCCCTCAGAACCGTACGTGAGGGTTTCCCCTCATACGGCTCAAGCTTTTCAAAGTCTCTGTTCGTGTGCAGAGACCGGCTCATCCTACTTCTTGTTTCCATTGTTTTTTACGGGATAATTTGAAACATTCATCATGAACCAACATATTGCATTTCCGTCCGTCTTGTACAGTCGGCATTACATTCCATGCCTTATGCGTGTCAATCGGTTCACCACATATCGGACATTTCCGACCTTGCTTTTCCCATAGGTAAAGCAGGGATTTACGTCCTTTCAGCGTCACAAGCATCTTTGACTTCATTCTTTTATTGAAGTACAGGCGGCAGTCTGCGTCAAACGGATTCATGTCCCCCTTTATCTGCGTATATTGCAGAAAAGGAAACGAAGATGCCAGTTTCAACAAGGTAAGTTGGTCTTCTTTGCCGTTTGATTTCTTGAACTTAGCCGCAAAAGTCCAGCTGTTCCCTCGGATATTGTGCCAATAGCGGTCTTTTATCCACCGTTTCCCTTTCTTGGAATGACGGCGTTTAGCCCATTGCCACAAGGCGAGAAATATCTGATGGTCGATTCTGTGAAAAGAATCACGTGTCGCCCCATGCTGATAATATGCTCCCCATCCTCGAATTTTAGCATTCAACATCCTGATTAATGATTCCTGCTTGCAACCCTTATGACCTTTTGTCACCTTACGGATATTCTCCATAAAACGTTTTTCGGCTTTCTTGGTCGGCTTGGTCAATATTTCATTGCCGAATTTGCGGATGTTGAAACCGAGAAAATCGAAGCCGTCATGGATATTGGTTATCACCGTCTTTTCTTCTGATAAGGTCAGACCTCTTTCAGACATAAAGTCGGCTACCAATGGCTTGATTTCCTTTTCAAGTGTTTCACGGTTCTCGCAGGTAATTATAAAGTCATCAGCGTAACGGACAAGATTCACCATTGGCGAATATAACTTACCTTTGATTCTAACTCGTTTATATTTCTCTGCAAGGACTTTCTGCAATCCGTCCAATGTCATATTGGCAAGCGTGGGAGAGATAATGCCACCTTGTGGCGTTCCCTCCTCTGTCGGGAACATCTGTTTGTTGAAGATATAGCCGCATTTCAACCATTTTCGGAGTATTGCCTTGTCCATAGGGATGTTGGCAAGCAGCCATTCATGGCTGATATGGTCGAAGCACCCCTTTATGTCACCCTCCAGAATCCATTCGGGAGAATAGCCTTTTCGGAGAATGTTATGGCATTGCATTACCGCGTCCATACAGCGGCGTTCCTTGCGGAAACCGTATGAACGTGAGTCGGCTGTTGTTTCCGACACTGGTTCTAATGCCATAAGGTAGAGTGCTTGCATGGCTCTGTCTTTCATTGTCGGTATTCCCAACGGTCGCAGTTTGCCATTACTCTTTTTGATGTGGACTCTTCTCAATGGCTTCGGCTGGTAGCCTCTGCGTTTGAGTTCGCTTATCGCTTGTGTTTTTGCTTCGGGTTTCTCCCATGTTTCCATGTCCACTCCGGGGGTGTTGCCACCTCCGTTAGAAGTAACTCTCTTTACGGCTAAGGCTTTTGCGTAAAAAGAGTGGGTCAGCGTCCACTGCAAGGCTTTCACCTTGTTGTATCTGCCTTCCTTCTGAGCCTTTACAATTCGTGCTTGTAGCTTTCTGACAGCCAACTCCGCTTTAGTCCAGTCTATTCTGTCCCAAAGTGTTTGTTGATTGTCAGCAGGCGCACACGATGTCTTGTTTTCGTTCATTTGCTTTCCTCCTTTTGAAAGTTCTAAAAGTTAATTGTAAAGAATCACCATTTGACAACATTCGGTTTGATTGCCTACCTAATGTCGTCACAGAAGTCTGCCCACTTTCGTGTCGGATGATGTCGCCCACATCAGCCCGTGATGTCGGTTCAATCCGTATCCGCTCCATTACAGAACGGCGTTCGCTTTTTCTGTTATCTTATACCTGCACACCATTCGGCTTTCATTGCTGTCAGCTTACCTGTCATTTTTACATGACAGGAGATAATACAGGCTTACCATGTTCCACATAGATAACTAACGGATAGGTTAGGTTCTGTCTCATCCTCCGGCGGTGCTTATATCCGTGTAATCCTACCATGGAGAGGATTAACCGACCGCTTCCCTTTTGGGTAGAGTGTGCCAGTATCTTACACTCTTTCGTGACATTACGAAGTTTACTAACAGTTCGCTTGCGCTAACCATACTATCCAGCCTCGCCACTCTACGGTATGATACTAACCGTACTTGACTTCCCCTCACGGTTCTGTCTTGTCTTGCGAAAGTGTACTTCGTCCCGACCGCTTAATACAACATTAAGGTGCATCGGTCGGTAGGCTACCGCTGACGGAACAGCGGGTTAAAGCTGATACCCGTAAGTATCATTCCAACAATTATCTATGCGACTTCATGTCGCACCCAAGGTATTTCAAGGTGATGCACCGCCACAGCCCTTTGTTGAGCGTTCACACCTGTGCCTAACATGGTCGTACTTCCAAAAAGAACTCGCACCTTGCCGTTGTTCATTTCTTCAAACAGCTTTTTTCTTGCCCTCTCGGTAGTGGCGCATTGGATAAACTGTATTTCATCAGCAGGAATACCGAGCCGTACCAACTTTTCTTTGATGTCGGTATATATGTTCCATTCGTTCGGTTTGTATGTACCAAGGTCGCTGAACACGAACTGTGTACCCCGATTGTCATTCGAGCGTATATAGTAATCATAGATTGTCCTCGCACAGATAGAAGCCTTGTTATCGGCATCATCCTTGAACTTGCAACCCAACAAGCGCATATCAAGAGCCATTTTTCGGGCTACATTGGTCGCAACCAACATTTTCGCCTTGTCGAGGTTGTCAGGTTGCGGAACGTCAAGCCCCAAGTCCTCCCACTGGCCGCTACCGGCAAAAGATACCAAGCGTCCTATCATTTCCTCCTGCTCAATTGTCGGGGGATAAGAGAGGAAACGCACGTTCTTCTCAGGCACATCAAGATTTATCATGTCGGCTGTACGATAATCCGTAATCTCACGCAGGAACATTGCCAGTTCCGGTACTTTGATGTAAGTACGAAAACGCTCTTTGCGCTTCACCGAGCCTGTCACGTTCAACTCATAATCTGCCGTTTTCTTTGTGAATATGGCTGCCCACGCATCGAAACAGCTAATCCGTTGCCGTTGAAGCTCCTGCGGACGCAAATACTTGAACATCACATATAGTTCGGTCAGTGCATTTACCACCACTGTACCCGACAGAAACGTAGCCCCAAGGTCACGACCTGTACGAAGTTGGATGTCACGAATGGCGAACAAGAGGTTCATTGCCCTTTGAGAGCCTTTGGTGTTGCCGATACCTGCCACACGGTTATGGCGTGTCTGGAACATTAAGTTCTTGAAAATATGGCACAAATCCAAAATTTCGGATTTATCGCATTATCAGAACTTTTAGGAATTTCCGATAAAATTATTCAATTGTTTAGCAATCATTTGTTTTGAGTCTTAATCAGTTCTGATTATATTCCGTCTATAATTGTAGAATAACATTCAAACAAGATACGATTATGGACATATTTAATCTGAATGAAAAAGTCAAAGGGCTTGTTTCTTATTTACAAGACACAGGTTATTCAGCCATGTACATAGACTATGTGAAGAAAATGGCTGAGTGGTTATCGGGCAATTCCGAACATTACAAATGGAAGAGTCTCGCCGATGTTGAACCGACACTAAAAGAATTGTGGTCCAACAAGTATACTTGCAGAAACAAGGTACGCCTGTTACGTGTAATCTGCCAATATATCGAGAATGGATTATTACCCGACGGATGCAAACACTACATCAAACCTCACCACTACGAATTGCTTGGCGAAGAATACAGGAATGTAACGGACATGGCTTTCAACGTGGTAGGCAGGCGTTGCAAATTTTCAACAAACGTGAAGTATGCGCTATCTTCGTTCTTCTTCCGGTTACAGGAAATGGGTGTGTATTCATTCGAATCAATAACAGAGGATGCGGTGTTGGAAGTGTTTTCCAAAGACGAAAAACAGAAGATGGGCCATTCGCTCAAATATTCGGTGGAGTATGGGCTGAAAGCCTGTTTGCCTTACTATGGCAAATCCGTTGAACGTATAATCGCATATCTGCCGGCCATACCCAACATGCGTAAGAACATTCAATACCTTACAGAGCAAGAACTGACGGCCATCAGGCATACCTTGGAGCACGACGGCACAATATCCCTGCAGGACAAAGCCATCATAACCTTGGCCATGTACACGGGATTGCGTGGGTGTGACATCTCAGCTCTCACGCTTGAGAACTTCGATTGGGAACACGACCTTATAAAAATCACACAGGCAAAAACGGGACAGCCCCTTACATTGCCGCTTCGCGCCGTAGTCGGGAATGCTGTCTTTGATTACCTGCTCAAAGAGCGTCCCCAATGCCCGGAACCATATGTTTTTCTCACAGTACACGTGCCACACAGAAGACTCCACACAAGCAATCTTGATGCCATATGCTCAAAAGTCATGTGCAAAGCAGGAATAAGGCAAGGTGAAAATGAAAGAAAGAGCATGCACCTGTTTCGCCACCATGTAGCGACATCCCTGTTGCAGGGCGGTGTGCAACAGCCTGTTATAAGTGCCACCCTTGGCCATTCGTCCCCAAGCTCTCTCGACCGCTATCTCAGTGCGGAATTCAAACACCTGAAAGAGTGTTCGCTAAGCATCGAGGGATTCCCGGTTGGAAAGGAGGTGTTTGGCAGATGAAAACGACTTCATTCCTTTCCAACGCGATAGAAGGATACGTAAAATACCGCAAGGCTTCCGGGCGTGACAGCCACAGCTATATCAAGAACGTAATACTATTTGACCATTTTTGCGCGAGGGAATATCCCGGACAGATCGAACTATCCCAAGAAATCGTGGACAGATGGTGCAGGCAACGTCCATCTGAATGCACAAACTCTTGCGTGTCACGTGTATATCCTATTCTGGACTTCATCAAATACATGAACAAACGTGGAATGACAAAAATAGCCCTGCCAAAAGTGCCAAGGTCTGTGCCAAGAACTTATACGCCGCACCCTTTCACATATGATGAATTGAAACGCTTCTTCAATGCTTGCGACAACACAAAGCCAAGACGTGGCCGTCTCGCCACAATCCAACGCATGACACTGCCAGTATTCTTTCGCTTATTGTACAGTTCTGGGATGAGGACAACCGAAGCCATCCTGCTGGAACGTGATGATGTAAACCTTGAAAATGGCGTAATTTCCATCAAGCGAAGTAAAGGGCATGACCAACATTATGTCGTTCTCCATGATACAATGTTGGCTCTAATGCGTACTTACGACGAGAATATATCTAGGTTAGTCCCGCACCGCAAAGTGTTCTTTCCGACACCGGATGACAAGTCTCACCCTTCTGTTTGGGTTACGTATCATTTTCGGGTGTTGTGGCAAAGTTGCAATTCATCCTACGCTATCCCATATGAGCTAAGACACAACTATGCCATAGAAAACATAAACAGCTGGACACACCAAGGATTTACCATCCATGACAAGTTGTTGGCTTTAAGCAAGAGCATGGGACACCGGCAAATAGAGAGCACGCTGGCTTATTATTCCTTGACCCCAGCGATTTCTGATATAATGGAATATACAGAGAATCAATTATTAAAATTAAAGACAGATGAAAAAGAAGATTAATCCGCAAGCAATGCAGATAGCTGATTATCTGCATGACTGGCTCGAACACTATGTCCCTTCAATCAAGGCATGCAGTCCTCACACAAAGAGAAATTATAAGATCTCCGTGAAACTCTATGTAGAATTCCTCAGAGTAATAAAAGGCACTACACCAGAAACATTAAGCGCAGAATGTTTCTGTATGGAATATATAATGGAGTGGATTATTTGGTTAAAGGAAAATAGGGGTTGCAGTCCAGCAACATGTAATGTAAGATTGTCAGCCTTGCGTGTTTTTCTGAAATATTTGTCGTTTAGAGATATATCCTATATGTCTGTTTTCTTACAAGCGGAAAATGTTCCAAATGAGAAAAACTCTAAAAGAAAGGTCATCGGGCTCAGTAAACAGGCTGTTGATGTATTGTTGTCCATGCCTAATCAAGGGAGTACTATAGGCTTTCGTGATTACACTCTGATGCTTCTCTTATATTCCACCGCTGTGCGCATCAACGAGCTTCTGACTCTGAAAATTAGCAATATTGTTATAGACTGTGTAAAACCTCACATAATAGTCATTGGCAAAGGAAGAAAGAAACGTCCGATTCCTCTTTTGGCCAAGCCAGCACAATGCTTGAAAAGGTATCTTATCAAATACCATCCGAAACAGAATGATGCAAATGCATTACTTTTCTGTTCTAAGAGCAAAGGCATATATGTCCCGATGTCCGCTGAAAACGTGAACAAGATGCTGAAAAAATATGCCACAATGGCTCATGAAAGGTGCCAAGATGTTCCTATGGATTTACATGCCCATCAATTTAGGCATGCCAAAGCTTCACACTGGCTTGAAAACGGGATGAACATAGCCCAAATCTCATACTTACTTGGGCATGAAAGTATTCAAACCACAATGGTATATCTTGATATAACCACAAAACAAGAAGAAAAAGCTTTGGAAACCCTTGAAGGCGAAAATCAAAAGAAAATGAGAAAAAAGTGGAAGACAGAGGAAGGAAAAGCAAATCTTGAAATACTTTTAGGACTTACAAAAACAAATTGAGTAGGAGAAATTTTACTTCTTCGTTTTCCTCTTACCCGATTAAGATATACAAGTACTGTTTGGTATATTATATAAACTTCCAGCAAGGTATTATACCTGCTGGAAGTTATGTTACAGTTCCCAATTAAGAACAGAGTCTAAAGGATGCTGAGATTGATATGCGGCAAATAATTTCCTCTCATTTATAAGCGTTGATTCATCTCGTTTTAACACATTAGAAATAAAGTTATTCAACGATTTTGTACCTCTTAGAATTGGAACGATTTGAAGATACTCGGGTAAGACTGATTGTGATATTTCTTTTAATGTTAACCCTACAACAGTTGTTCTATCATATCCATATCCAACTTCCCAAGGGATCCATTTTGAATCCAATGCATTTTGGGATAAAAGACATAACATGTGCGTGCTGTTTCTGATACCTGTTTTAATTGCACTTACAACCGAGTAAGGTCTCGTTCTGTCTATTTTTGTATCATATTCATCAAAATAGACATCAATACCAGAAGTAATAAAATAGTCTGCTATTTTTTTAGCAGTGTCCGCATCTCTTTTTTGGTGACTTATGAATATACATAAACCACTTCTTTGTGCAATGGAATTTTCGGTTAAATAAAATCTATTTAATGCCATAATCTATTATTCTACTTATCCATTTTTTTTACGCATTGGCCTTGATAAATCATAAGTGCAAGTGGCACGACTATTATATGCATTATCAATCATCTGTCTCAAAATATCTGGTGTTAACTTATCCCAATTGATTACAGATATAAAGGCATTGGGTTCGAGCAAATTATCAATGATGCGTTCCGGTAAGTATGGATAACGCCTATGATACTCTTCTCGGCTATCAATAGACATCCATTGTGTCGTCTCTGGGTAGAACGTTTTCTCACTACTATGAGCGCATGTATAATATTCGCTTTTAACAGATGGTAGTAATATCACAATAATGCCGGACTTCTTATTCACCGTACCATCGTACATACTTGAATATAACTCCCAATCAATATGCTTGCGATTTTTTGTTTCAGTTCCTACAAGTAAAATGGTTACGGTTGTATCCTTCAAATGCTCGTCGCGTATATATTCGCGTATCTTTTGGTCGTCCCAATCTTCTGGAATCTCGCCCATGTCAACAGAGCCATCAATGAATACTTTATTTTTTTCAGCCCAACTAACCAAACCTTCTTTATATTTCTGGTCATTGGCATGATGAAAACTTACAAATACTTTATGCATAATTTATATTAATAGTTAAAAGCTTTATTAATACCCTTGAGAATCAATGATATTATCTCGGGAATATTAATAGAGTTGAATAAAATTTCATTTTCATCTTTATCAAGTCCATTTCTAAGAACCTGATAATCCTTATTTTCGAATTTCTTTAGTTCATCGTAATTTATCGTTGGCAGACAACTCATTTGGCAATATTCAATTAAATTTTTATAATCCTCATTGGTTTTTGCTTCTTCAAATAGTTTTTCTGCCGTAGTTTCACCTTTCATTAGTTTCACTATTTGTGCAGAAGCTCCACCAAATCCTCCTAATAAATAAATTGGATGTTTTTTCTGTATAGCACAAATCGCCTCTTCAAATATTCCGGCCATACGCCCCTTAAAATTGACAATTTTGCCACCCAAAACGATACGTGCATTAACATTCTCTTCCATTTCTTTACGCATAATAGATAAAGAATTTGCCCAAAGAAACATTTTGCTTGGCGTAGTTGGCTCAAAGAACTTCCCCTTATCCTCCTCACCTACACCTTTGGGTATTTCTGTTTTTACTATTTCCACACGGTCGTATTTAAATTCAGCGATGTCAGATTTTGAGAGCCTATTAAATATAGGCCAAGCAAAATAATTTGTGAAATAGATTGTACTTGGATCAGACTTTTCTTTTATGCCATACTGACATGAAAGATCGCATAAAAGTTTTGTGAAACCACCAATTCTAAGATCACCTCCATACACCAATTTAGCTCCAGTAACAAGCAGATGACGAGCTATTTCAACAGATAAATCATCAAACATGGCTTTGCCGATTCCTTTAGTTAAAGCCTCCGGAGTTTCCGAAATAGAAATTGCGATTTTCTTATCCTGTATCTTATTCATATTTGAATATAACTGACTCGGAGTAACAAAACTTGTAATCTTACCATTTTTATTCAAAACCTCCAACTCTTCACGACCTAACGGTGGTTCAGGATAGAGTATTGATTTTATATTATCTTCAATATTAATTAAATTCATTAATTCCGGAGGAACAGGAAGAATAGAAGTATTTTGCAAATCGCACTTCATTACCAATTGCTCAAGATATTCTTTCTCATAATATTGGTCTAACGCAGTACGTAGAAGCAAGATAATTACGTCATCCCATTTGCCATTAAATCTAATCTTTGGCATATTACCCAAATACGGGAATGTTCGAGAAGAAACTCCATTCAATACATTTACTAATATTGAAGGTACATTATTTTTCTTACCAGAGATAGCTTCAATTCGACACCATTCTCTTTCTGAATATGTATCAGATTCTATGATAACTAATAAGGATGAAGCTATACCTGACTGAATCTGTTGGGCAAATTGATGACCATCCAAAATATCATTAACATCGAAGAAAGAATCGAGTTTAGTATCTGAACGCAAATAATCTCTTAAAGAAATTGCCGTAGATTCACCTAAATGATCTTTATCCTTTTTAGAATGGCTAATGAATAATTTTAGCTTTTGCCCAACTTTATAAGACTTTAAATAGCGTAAAATGTTATCATAAAGTCTTATTTGAAATTCATGCCAATCAGTTTCAATATTCTCATTTTTCAAACAAATAAACTGTTCTTCTTGAAGAAGTGGGTTTATGTCGAAAGCATACTTGGATAGTTTGACGGCAAATATTTTTAGTGCCCCATTGTCTTGTTTTACTAATAATTCTTTTATATACTCATCCCATATAGTATTACAATACATATTGTCATCAACCAATAATATTGCAATAGTTTTATTACTGAAGTTTATATCTATCGGGGTAATTTGATTGGCCATATCCGTTCGAAAGAACACTGGTATATCAAGCCCATCTTCAAAAGGCCTACTTGAATTACGACACAGAAGATGGTAAATTTTCTCATATGTTTCGCTACCTTTAGTATTATCCTTGTCATACAAGACATATACAGAAAGAGGTGTTTTAAAATTAGAACTCATAAAACAAAAAATAGAAGTAATTTATACTTAAGTTAGAGTTTTAAATAAATATCAAAATGTTAAGATACAGCACGTAAGTGGAATTATTCATTAATATTATGGATGGTTAAACTCATGCATTATGAAAATTCCATGCCTATCAAATACAAAGATACAATAAAAAAGGAAAATTATCTCATATTTCCGATGCAAAATATGGTTATGTTATGTAAAGTTGATTCATTAGTAGTAAATGTCATTTTTCATACAAGCTCAAAACTATATGCCAACGTAACATCTTCTAAAAAATGCCAAGTAATAAAGAATTGACAATTTGATATGCCCGGTGTTATTGGAATGGGAGTTACGCAACGGCCTGAAGAATTGGTACAGAGTTCAACAGTCAAGAATGTGGGAAACAGAATACAACCTATGTGCTTTATTGGACAAATACTAAAAACTTCCACTGAGCAGTTTCTCTTTAGAAACAGGAGGTCAAATGCAATCAGAAAAATCATTAAGATATCCAAATTTACGAAAAGGACTATTGAGCAAATACAAACATTACAGCCTTATCTCCAAATTGATACAGAATATATTCTATACCCTGCATATTACGACCGTAAAAATAATCAGAACTTATTATATAAAAAAGATGCTGAATTTCAATATATTTAGAATGTCAAACAAAAAAATAAGAAAGTTCTGATAATGGCACTCATCTACAAAAATATGGTCTATTCCCATTGTGTGGAAGTCCACAGCATCGTCTTTCCGATTATTGATTTTCATACGCAGTTCTTGTAATTTAGCCCCAAGGTTCTGTTTGCGCTTTTCTAACCCCTCCTGCATCTTTCCGCTACGGTAACGCATAGTGGACTGCTCCAAAAATTCAAGGTTACGTTCCACATCGGCAAGCTCTTCCGTGAATATATCTATCATGGTCTCTTCTGACTGCGGTATCTTGGCGAACTGGTCGTGCGTGAGTATGATGCAGTCCCAGTTGTTGTTCTTGATTTTTGAAAAGACCTCTTGCCTGTTGGCAGGGGTAAAATCGTCCTTGCCCGGATAGAGAACTTTGGCCGTAGGGTATGCCTTGCGGAACGTATCGGCGATTTCGTGCACATTGGCTTTCAGCCCGATAATAAGCGGCTTGTGTGCCAATCCGAGACGTTTCATTTCGTAGGCGGCAACACACATTATCATCGTCTTGCCTGTGCCTACCTCGTGCCAACAGATACCGCCTCCGTTCTGCTTAATCATCCAGATAGCATCTTTCTGTGAGGGATAGAGGCTATCGTATGGAAATTGCTCGAAAGAGAGCTGCGGAAAGGTTTGTGCCGAACCGTCATAGTGCGGCCTGACATAGCAGTTGAAACGCTCATTATACACCCTCACCAGCTCGTCCCGAACCTCTATCGGCTGCCTGTCAAGCCAGCGGTTGAAACGGTCTCTAATCTCCTGTATCTTGGTGGCTGCCTCCTGTATGGCTTCCTCGTCCGGTACACGCACCTTATCACCATTGCGGTATATCTCTTTCGTGATTTCAGGTACAGTATCATGCAGGGCATGAACAAACAAATCCCCACCGTCATAGTTACGAACGAAATAGGTGTTGTAAGCCACCGGAGAGTAACTTTGCAGACGTACTATGTAGGTGTCGTTCACATCGAAATACATTACGCTTGTCTCGGTCTCGAAAAGTTCAGTTGCAAAATCGGCATATAACTTAGTGTCAATCCAACGCTCACCCATGTTAATGTCGAGTTCCTCGTAGGGTATCGCTTCGGGTGTCACATCCGCCAAAGCCTTTACAGCAGTTTCCGTCCAATCTTTTTCCCTGTCCGTGAGTTCGGATAAGTAAGAACCTATCTCCTTGCATTTGGCTATGACATTGCCTGAAAGGAACTTGCCTTTGTGCTCCCACTCCCCGATAGCGGGATTGTAAAATATTTCACCTTTGAGGTCGCCGATGATTTCTTCCTCGGCACTATCCGTGGACTGCATCAGGTAGTCCATATCAACCCTGCCGTAGAAATTCAAGCTGCTTGCCAACGCTTCAATCGGTGTCAGCCGTTTGTTCGGGTCTATCTTCTTGAACGCCACAGGTTCACGCATGATGTCGGACTTGACTAAATCTTTTCCAAGCTGCATTTCTATTGTAAAGACTTCCACACCGAGGCTGTCAAGCATGATAAACTCCTTGTTGTCGTTCTCGTGGAAACAGCCCCATTTGGCAACAAAGGCATCGTATCGGGCGTTCAGCTCTCTACGCAATCCGTTATCCTCTTTTTGTTCTTCCCTCTCTTTGATTGACAGTTCAAAGTATGCTTTGCGTATAGGAAAATAGTCTTTCGCCCTATCTGTATTGACCTTACCCTCGTCCACCGGCACAAAATCAATGGCTACCTCTTGATAAAGACTTGATTTTCGATATTGGATAGTACCCACCTGGCCCTCAAACAGTACCATTGCGCCGTCTTTCATCCATGCTTCCACCCCATCCGTGTAGGCTCGTTTACCTTTTTCTACTTGTTTCATCGCTACATTCCCGAAAAGGGACATTTGCATATGTTCGCTGCCCTGTCCGTTCCCTGTGAAAAGACTTTTGCGGAAATATCGGCCAAAGTCGAGTTTCAGCAGTGCGGCGAGATATTGCGACATGGCATTTTCATTTCCCTGCCATTGGTATTTGCGCACATATTTTCCGTATTGGTTCTGCACAATGCGGCTACCTGTTGCAAGGGTGGTTTTCGGCATGGTAAACAATTTGTTGGCGTATTCGGTCATTGTGCCTATGGCGTCCGCCTTTTCCCTGCCTACTTGTAAAAACAGTTGTTCCCGTTGTGAGAGTACCGTCTTGTGCGTGTGCTTTTGGAATATCAGCAGGTCACTGCCTACCTCTATACCGCTTGTCTGCATGAAAAGCATATCGGGCAGACGGATTGCACTTATCAGGTCGGCATGATTTACAAGATATTCACGCACGAACTTGTTACCGGGCGTGTCGGCTATGCCCCTCGATGTGATGAAAGCCAATAACCCACCCTCATTCAACAACTCCATCGCTTTGACAAAAAAGTAGTTGTGTATGGTCTTGGTGGCCTGTTCGTACATACCGCCTTTCTTCCACAGCTCCGCATCGAATACCCGGAAATTGCCAAACGGGATGTTGGAGGCTATGACATCGAAAGTTGTATGCTCAAAACCTTGTTCTCCAATGGTTTCAAATGCAGCCGTCCGTGTTAGCGTGTTCTCATGGAGCAGGGAAAGTATCATCCCCGAAATGAGATCTTTCTCAATGGCATAGTCATACGTGCCGGACATGGCTATGGGCAGAAAACCGCCTATACCTGCACTCGGTTCGAGAAATGAACGCATTTTGAGGCCGTTTTCGCTGAACGTGGCGTGTATCTGCCGCACCACTGTATCAACAAGGAATTTAGGAGTGTAAAATGCTGTCAGTACAGATGCTTTGATACCCTCTATGACATTGTGTCGCATGGGTTCTGTGAAATGAGGGTAAGCATTGATTAACTCCTGCAATCTTTGTATCGGTTCTTGCATATCACCACCTATGGGCTTGTCCGTACCTATATTCAACACTTCTTTGATACCCCCGAAACCAGAATATCGGGATAAAATTTCTTTTTCTTCCGCAGTGGCCTGCCTGCCTTGAACTTGGATTTTCATTGCCGTTTCTATGGCTTCCACGTTCGCTACCAATGATTTCAATTTGTTGTAACTCATAATTTAACCTTTCTTTTTTTCCCTTTTTTCGGCCTGTTTGCGACCTTTGGGATTTATTTTTCTGCCTCCAAAAGGTGGCGGAAACAATCTGACAAGGCTGATGCGGAAAAATACGCTCGACAGACGGAGAGGAAGATTTTTGCGGCTCACTCGCGGCGGAACGCCGGCATTGGCAAGATTGGAGCAGCCTATTACCTTTGCGGGAAAATAAGTCCACGAGAGGTCGCACGGCAGCAGCAAAACGATAATAAATGACAATCAAATAGAAAGGGATGAATAAAACTGTAAAACAGGGGTGTTAAAACAGGGTAACGGACAATCGGAACGGATTGCCCGTACTATAATCGGAGGAAGGTGAACTATAAAGGGAGGTGGAATCGGGTGGATTGGCCCATCTCTTGATAATTGCAGACTATTACTCTCAGAATGACGACTATATTAAATGTCGTAAAAAAATGCAACGGACTATTTTTTTTGTATCATGAGCGTATTATTCAGCAAATTAGTTGTATCTTTGTAATCGCATAGATTTTTTTGAAATGAAAACAGCTATACAGATTGCTAAAATAAGAGCAGTGGTACTCTACATCATGCAGAGTTTCACTCAAGGAGTGGACTATATAAAGTTATTTAAAATACTTTATTTTGCCCAACAGGACCATCTTGTCAAATATGGCAAAGTGATTGTCGAAGACTCTTTCAGAGCATTGAAGCATGGCCCGGTGCCAGCCTATACCTACAAGGCACTGCAAATTGCAGAAGGCAAACCCTTGGATGGGAATTTTGACGAGTTCCTTTCAGACATAGAGGTTCGTGACAAGAAGGTATATACTTCTGCCGTACCCGATATGGACTATATATCAGGTGCCAACAAACGTTGTCTTGACGCTGCTATCGCTAAATATAAGGATACAGACCCTTATGACTTGTCCGATTTGTCGCATGACTCGGCATGGGAAGAAGCGATGACACGCATTCAGGATGATCCTCAAAAAAACTTCATTACCATTATAGATATAGCCCGGGCAGGAAAAGCTACCAAGGACATGGTAGATTATATCCGAGAAAAGCAGATTGTCAAGAACGCTTTATCTTAAATCAAATGGACGACAAAACCGGTGCATTGGAAAAGCTGAAAGCTATAATGGCCAAAGCTGAGCAAGTAGATATGTCATCAGTCAAAATTGGTGACATTATTTATGTCCCCTTGGACGAAGAGGACGGACTGATACTAAAAGACGGATATAAAGACCGCAATAAATATATTGTTATTATCGGCTTTACTCCGGAAGGTGTCGCTATCGGTGCCTTACTGATAAATTCGGAAATAGATTCTTCCAAGAGGTCGGAAGAGCTACTGGACTGCCAATATCCTTTGATGGTTCGGAACTATCGTGATATTCTGGACTATGACAGTTGGCTGGATTGTTCCGATATATTCGAACTTTCAAAATTAAAAATCACGGAAAAGAACGGTAAACTGAAAGGTTGCCTGATTTCCGAAGACAGGGAACGGGTAATGCAGTTTCTAAGAGAGACAGAGGTGTTCGATAATGCAACTAAAAGACGTTATGGCATTATTAAATAATGGCGTTAAATCATAGGGAATGGATAGAATAGGTTTAGATACCAGAATTTCAAGGAAAGAATCGTTTCTATTGGCAAATGACGGTTTGTATTTAGGCAGATTGTCGTTGAACACATCTACTCCTGATTCCATATCCAACAACGAGAATATATACGGTAGTCACTTTTCAAGTATATCTTTCAAGAATCGGTATTCCATATATGGAAGTCCCAGTTCATCATTAAGTCCATACAATCCGAATACATTAACCCCACCAGTTATTTATTTAAGAGGTGAGAAAATCGGTTGTTTGAGTAAAAATGTGAATCTTACAAATCGTGTAGATCCGGACGTGCTTAATGACTGGATGATAAGTCAGCGATTATTTGATTAGTTTTCCATACAGAAAAATACATAAGTTTCCAATCGTAAATTGGGAACTTATGTATTTAGTAGGTCAAATGCTGATGCCGTCCTTTAAAACGACTGGAGTTATCGTTGTAAGTGATAACTTCTTCAGACATCATTAATCTCTACTTTCCAATCTTATACATATTATCACGGGAGTCAAACCGCACGCCGCAAAAAATGTAGTCAGGTGTACGCACTGCCCTTGCCGTGTATATATCCTTGCAGTTGCATTCTTCAAGGTATCCTGCCAAACTATCCACCATAATAGCGCAACTTAACTCCGCTGTTTGATGCTTGAACCGCCTGCCGTTTATTTCGACTAACACATAAGGGGTAAAAAAATCAAACGGACTATTGCTTTCGGGGGATAAGATGCCAATGTCTATCAGTCTGACAGGATTTAACTTTTCGTCCTTTGCCTTGTCGTTGTCCTTTTCAATTTGTTCACGTAGCAAGCGAAGGTAGCAATCTTTCTTCGCTTCAAAAGTATGTATCGACTTAATCCACTCACGAATCCGTTTCTTAAAGTATGCCATACTATTGGAAACAAAGAGCGTTATCCGTCCGTCTATGACAAAACCGTAATCGGTCATACCACTCCATTTACCCATACATTTATGGCGTACAGGCTCCCATGTCTTGCCTCCTACAAGGGCAACAAATTCATCTACTGCTGCTTTCTCTTTCCTTTTCATTGTATATAGTTTTTAAAATTCAGGAATAGTTGCTTTCTCAATCAAAACGTTGTCGGCATAATACTCAATCGCCCCCGTCGTAACACCAATATCCTGACAAACTGTTCTGAGATAGTTTTGATAGTCGTTTCCAGAAAAGTTCTTACCACATAAGTTTTTGAAAATCATCGGAATGGATATATCGTCTGTACTCGATAGTATCACTTTGCCATTCTGCCTAATCTCTGTTTTCATAATGTTATTTTTGTTTTTATTGTTACTATTTCCCTTTGTTCAACCTGTTTGCGACCTTTGGGATTTATTTTTCTGCCTCCAAAAGGTGGCGGAAACAATCTGACAAGGCTGATGCGGAAAAATACGCTCGACAGACGGAGAGGAAGATTTTTGCGGCTCACTCGCGGCGGAACGCCGGCATTGGCAAGATTGGAGCAGCCTATTACCTTTGCGGGAAAATAAGTCCACGAGAGGTCGCACGGCAGCAGCAAAACGATAATAAATGACAATCAAATAGAAAGGGATGAATAAAACTGTAAAACAGGGGTGTTAAAACAGGGTAACGGACAACCGGAACGGATTGCCCGTACTATATCGGAGGAAGGTGAACTATAAAGGGAGGTGGAATCGGATGGATTGGCCCATCTCTTGATAATTGCAGAATGACGACTGTATTAAATCATGGGGAATGAGTAAGTCTTTTTGATAAGGCAGAATGCAGTTCGGAACAGGCAACCAGAAAAACAATGTTTTTTGTTTGCTTATCCGCCAATCTTTCGTTATCTTTGTCAAAATGAAGACAGCAGACGGTACTTTCGGGTACGGTCATTGTCGTGACATGGAAGATTCATACTCAGCTTGGAAACAGGCGGAGATTGATATATATATTTATACGTTCACTGAACGTCTTGGAATAGAAAACTGACACTTATCAAAAAGACAAGATGTATAGCAAAATATTCATACTGTATGTTTATACAGCAAGGGTTTGCTTATCTGCCTTTTAGGTATGGCAGTACCTCTATTCCGGAATAGCGTGGGTTCATGCTGTCCTTTAGGGTGCAAGGTGGACATAATTCTTAAAAACACATTGAATATGAAACAGATTTCCTTGCACGTGTACCAGTCCATCGACGGTTGTCCGGCTCCTTCGGACAAGCATTTTGATGCGGCTGTGGATGCCTCCAGTTGTGTGCTGATTGACGAAGAAACTTACCTGCGTATTTATATGAACCATTTGGGTTGGCCGATTACGGCGAAAGAGACTTTGGTTGTGACGAACGGCGGCATCGACCTGACGGAGAATGAACGAGTGAAGTTTATCCAAGGAGATGCAGTGGCAGAACTGAGACAGATGAAGGAAGACGGCGACGGTATGGTGGTGGCTTACGGTGAGGAAATCGGGGCTTTACTCTTGGATAACGGGCTGGCGGACGAAATCACAGTGACAACCGTTCCGGTACTAATCGGCGGCGGCGAAAAGGCATTGGAATGCGGATTGAATGACGGCAGAGCTTGGATTGTGCGGTCAAATAAGGTGCTGGTGGACGGAAAAATGAGGACGGTGTACGGGAAGGTCTAATATGACAAATAGATATTATAGCAAAAGTGCAGCAACCAATTGCTGCACTTTTATTATAAAAGACGTGCCCTAAACATGCTAAATAGGCGAAAAGTAAGGCAAGTATATTACTTTTTAAGCCGAATACTAAAAAAGGTAGAGAAAGATATAAGGAGGATGGAGCCTCCGAAGATATAAAAATACAGCAACACCAACTAAATCGGCACATAGGTAAAGCCGGGCAATACATCAGAACTAATAGCGTACTTTGCCATATCACGCTATGGCTGACAAAACAGCCTTTACATGAATGGCAAAGGAGTTAACGCTACGGCTCGGAATATGCGAAAACAAGATGGCTGTTATACGATTGAGCTGCCATAGAGATTTAGAACTTTTAGTCCATTCGCTGTAGCCTTACGATAAGTATAAAACGTACCACCCTTGGGGTTGCCGTCATACCAGGCAATAAGAGACGAACTGTGAAAAACCATATAGTCGTTGCGTCGAAGCAAACAGCCATGGTAGTAGTGTTCGCTCAGGATGATAACATCATCCGAGTTACAGAGAATAGTATCATACCGGGCTTTCATCGCATCGTTCCACCGCTCGGATTGTCCGCGATACGGTACTACGGCAATAACTTGCAGACCTGACAATTCGGACTGCAACGCAAGAGCAACTTCTGCCGCCAGCATATCAAACCCCATGGCACAACCACAGTAAAAATGACGATAACCTCCAGCGTATGCCTTGGTTATCGCTGCCTTTAATTGCAGCTTCAGTTGCTTCCTGTATAGGAATGGAATATTGCGGTGTCCACTGAAGCAAACGGACACTGCCTTATCATACTTTGTCTGGGTCATATTATTTCACTTTGTAATGGGTTCTTGCGAGGAATATACCTCCGAGTACATTAGCACCAAGGCTTTCAAGCTGATTGGCATAGGTAGCATAACTCAGCCCTTTGGTTATCACATCATCAAAGACTACCACAGACCTGCCGTTGAAAAAAGCCGAATCAAACTCAATGACGTTTACCTTACGGACTTCTTTCTCTGCCTTACGGTTTTCGTGAATGGTTAGCCTCTCACCACTCACTGATACATAGTCATAACCATTGATAGCTCCCGTCAGTTCGCATACTCTTTGGCAGAATGCTTTGTAACGTATCTCGTTCTTCTTATCGGTGGATGCCGGTACGGGAGAAAATACAATGTTAGTACATGATGTTCCATAACGTTCGGTCATGTTGGCTGCCGTGCGTTGAGCAACCTCTTCGTATGCCCGTCCATCCTTGAAATCAAAGACTAACTTGCGGTCTGCTATCTCACGCTCACTCACATTGCGTATGCGTGCAGGAAAATACTTACAGAACCATGCCTGTGGCTTGTCCAACTGTTTTTGAAGTTCTATGTCTATCGTCTTTGCCATAACTCTGATAATTTTTCTTTTTCCCTCTTTTTGAAGGCTGTTCAGCCTGCTGAGGGATATTTTCTGCCATCAACTGCCGCCCAAGAATACCGATAAGACAAAACGGGGACAAGAAATACGCTCTGACGTGTCAGAGGAAGATTTTTCGTTCCAGCGATAGTGGCGATTTGATGTTTGGTAAAAGGCGGCTTACTTTGCGGAAAATATGACTACAGCAGAGCTAACCGACAAACAGAATATGCTTTCTTACTACAGGCGGTTGTCATATAGACATGTAGAATAGGTGCAAGATTTATAAAAGGAATGGGTGGGCAGTGGAGCGTCTGTGGCTTGCCGGTCCAAACTTCCCGATGAAGTGACCGTACAACTTAGTCTCAAATCTGGCGAAGCGTAAGCCTTGGCAGTTTGTGACCGAGGTGTACGGTCTTTTCATGTTTGGCTTCCGTAAAGAGTCTTTCACTCACCCCATAGCAGCTCTGCTGCCATAAGGTGAGTGAATGTCTCTTGCGGACAAGTCCTGTGACGCTCCGCTGATGGTGTGGGGCGAAGCTATAAAAACAAACAGACGGCATTGCCGGTTACAAAAGAACAGATAGCAGAGGTCGCTGCAAGGACAACAGATTGGCTTGATTGACACTTGTGGCAAATGTGCCATCGTCCTTGCTTTGCCCCAAAGACGGGTACACAGCATATAGCAGACTTGTATGCCATTTGCCGTGTACCGGTCAGGGCGAACATCTTCTATAAAAGTTGAGCATGTACAATTAAAAGAGGAAATTGTATGGGTAAGACTTTATGATATAAAAGTGATATGGCTTATAAATTATCGGTGCTATTTTAGATTAGTGCCACGATTTTGCTAACTTTGCAAGTGAGTGAAAACGAATTTGATATAAATAATGAAGCCACAACCCCCATATCCGATTATGTCGAAATACACCGTAATGTTGTAAATAACCAGATTGAAACGGGCTGCTTCATTCAAATAAAAATACGATGAATGCAAGACTATTGTTCATACTCCTGCTTTTCACAATTGGGGCATTGTGGTATATTATCGGCTACTGGCGACGAAAAGCAGGAGAAGCGGCATTCGCCGCCGCACGGTTGACCGAAAAGAGCGAGGAACGTGAACGTTACTGCCGTCTGGCGGTAATGGCCGGTCATCGGAAAGCCTGCCGTATGTTCTGTCTCTTGCATCCCGAACGGTTTGATGGCCATTCTCCCCATAAGCCGTTCAAGTTACGAGGCATCCGAATCTCCTTTTACGGATATTATTATCCGTCACGATACAATGCGCTGCTCAATGATGAACAGAAGGCTTTCTGCCATTCCATCTACCAGTTCAAACAAGGAGATATACACGGAATCGAGTTCTTTAAAACGTGTATGAATGCCTTGCAACTGAAAAAGAGACCTTACCATATAATGTTCATGCCGTGTAGCAACTGGATAAAATACGGTCAACGGTTCAAACGGCTCGACTGGTACATCGGAAAGCACCGACAGGATTTAACTTCAGGACTGTACGACGTTGATATTTGCGATGCACGAGAAAGCCTGCATGAGGCCAAAGGTGGAGAGAAGCGTATCCTCGAACGAAACTACCTCATTACCGGAAAAATCAAAGGGAAAGAGATTATCATCATAGATGATGTGCTGACAACCGGGCAAAGCGTGGTGGATTACAAGGAAGAGATAGAACGGTGCGGTGGCAAAGTAGTGGCGGCTATCTTCTATGGCAAGACGCTCTCCATGCCTTCGATGCTCCTTGTACAAATACACGTCTGGGGCAACCATATTGCCCATATTATTGAACGGATGACAAAGTAACCGGAACGTTTTCAGCCCTTTTCACTTCTCTTTTACAAACCTGCCAATGCTGATATACACTCCTGCCGGATGGATTGGATATAATCGAATATAAGCGAGGGGCTGATACTCCTGCCATTGAGTTTGCAGGTGATATGCAGGTGTTCGCCAGTGCTGCGTCCTGTGGAGCCGGTAATGCCAACCACATCACGAGGATGAACTATTGCCCCTTTGACGATAAGAATTTTAGAGAGATGACAATAACTGACGGTGTACCTACCATGCCGCAAGGTTACATACTTGCCGGAAGTCTTGTCCTGTCCGACCTTCACGACCACACCCTCCATCATGGCCATCACCTTGTCGCCACGTGCGCGCAAGTCCAGTCCGCCATGAAATTTACTCTTTCCCGTAAACGGGTCCTTACGGTAGCCATAAGGCGAAGTGACCTTGATATAACGTAACGGGTAACTTACACTCAAGTAACGATCCATCCACTTTTTCTTATCCATATCTGCGGATACCGGGATACCTGTTGAAACTTCCTGTACGGAAATCTCGCTTTCGGATGCCGGTTCCGCTTGGTCTAACCCCATATCCAATACCTCCATCTTGTAGCGTGTTGGGGTAACGGCAACGGTATTGAATTGTGCTTTGGCTGGCGTGATACATAATGAGACACCCGTCATCATCAATAATAAAATCTTTCTCATGGCAGCAAAGTTAGCACGCTCTTCTTATGGTCTGTCCATTGCCGACTGTTTTTTCTCCAAATATAACTATTTAATCAATTTTGAATATGATTATTTGCGAAAAATCATATTCAAAACATTAAAAATACCACTTTATAATCACTTATAAAGAAATGTTTTAGTCATCAGATAAGAAATCGCTCTATATTTGCTGAGTATAATTTTATAACATCGTTCAGAATATGAAAAAAGAACAATTTGAGTTCAACGAACTGCCTTATCCGACATTGGCCCGCTTTGGGCTTACCCAAGAAATGATTGAAGATTTGCCCCTGTGTATCCTGAAAGAAATCGGGAAAGGCGGCTACTCGCCGGTACTGCCCATGCGTGTCACTAACGAGAATGGCGAAGTAATCGAGAGTCGCAGTCGGTTTGCCTTTATCCGTATGGATAGCGGCGAGGTGGATGTGGTCTTTTATCCCACACTAAAGTCGTCACCACTGGAATGCTACAACGAGGAGCAGCAAAAACAGTTGCTTGACGGCAAATCCATCATTGCAGACGTGGCTATGGCGGACGGACGACGCAGTAAAGCTTTCGTGCAAATCGACGAGGAAACAAAACAGGTGATGTATGTTCCGACACCCATCATCGCCCGTAACCTGAAAGTGCTGGCAGAGGTAATGCACTTAGGTACAGTAGAAGTAAACGGAATGCAGCATGGTGAGCCTCTGACGGTGGCAGTGGATGGTGAACCTGTCACGGTAGGCATCGACCTTCACAACAAGACGGGCATCCGTTTCTGCGCAGGTGACGCGCAGAAATGGAAAGAACAACCCAAGCGTGAATGGGATAAGTACACCTTCGGTTGCTACGGTTGCTGGGTGATGGATGATGACGGCAATCTCGACTACGTTCCAGAGGAGGAATACACCGAAGAACTGTGGAACGAACAGAAGAAAAGCGGTGAGCGTAACCGAATGGCAGGTATTCACAAATAAAACCTATTTAATATAAGCGTATGGCACAACAGAAATATTATCCCGAAGAGATTCTCGTCGAGAAGATGCAGAGCAGCGAATACGGCTGGCTCGATTACATCAATCATTTTTCTGCCGAGTGGCAGGAGGAGTACGCCCATTACTGTGAGGAAAAAGGACTCACGGTCTGCGAAGATTCTGCCGCCGGGTTTGTCCGTTTCAAAGACGAACAATTGGAAGCGGCTATGAAATACGGCAACGCATAACAAGTAACCATCATAACATCAGACTATGACGATACGAACAAACACTAATCCTCGGCAGATGGACTTGCAACCCGAAATGCGCAATCTACTGATGCGTAACGGACTTCAAGCCCATGTCGCATTTGACGGAGGCGGCTACCGGCTGATTGTGCAAGGGCATGATTCACCGTTATTGGTCTATCCTATAACAGAACGACAGATGTTGGCTCTGACGGACTGGGGAACGAATACGGCCAACAAGAAAGCCTACAACATACTCACGAGTATCATAGGAAAAGATTTCTATATGCCGAAAAATTTCGTCCATGCCCGTAATGCCAACGGTCGCGTGGCGATGGGGCTACATGGCTACCGCATCGGTATTGGTGAGTACGGACACATGGGGCGACTGGGTATGCCCCCTCCATTCCTTGGTTGGACACCACGCGAACAGTGGGGTTTCCACCTACGCAGAGTTGGTGGGCAGCTTTTCTTTCCGGGGCCATCCATCGTACCCGAACGCCCAGACGGGCGCATGAAGCCCGGCGAACTGCAATCGGGTGGCTACGGCTTTTACTACAAAGGCGGTCAACAGGAGCAACCCATTGTACAGCAAGATGTATTGAAGAACTTGCAGGAGGTCATTACACCGCTTGTCAGCCGTCCGCGCAGCAAGGAACCGGCACAAGCATACAAGGAGTTGATTGCTTCACCAGTCTATTTTTCCAACGAGAAATGGTCGGAGTGCCTTACTTCGCACGGTCTTATCGTGGATATGGAACGGAGGACACTGACCGTACAATCGGAAAGTGTCAATGTCGATATGGTCTATGACCTGACGGAAGAAGAAGTGAAAAAACTGGCTACCGCATCCATCGAGGAACAACCTGTAGAGAAACGGCTGGATCTGCTGAACGGCATTATCGGAGCGGACTTTGCCGATAAAGTAACGATGGAACAGCTCAACAGCGAACAACGCATCAGTATCGGCCTGCATCCCGAAGTGCGGCATGAACTGGAAGAACGGCAGCGGCAGGAACAAGAATTATTCATGCAGCAAGAAACTCCGATGCGGCAGGAATACATACAGGGCAGTATCGGTGCAGCCGTGGACGGTCGTGACCTGCAACTACTCAACGAAAGCAAAGGCTGGTATCGTGAGGAGAAACATGGCCGGGAAGTAGAGGTCAGTGACATTGCCGTGCAACCGGCACAGACGGAGGGTAAATACAAGATGTCCGCTGTTATTGACGGACAGGTCATCAGCCACGAAATCAGCCAGAAAGACTACGACAAGTTTCTTGCTGTGGATGATTACCACCGGATGAAACTTTTTTCGAAGATTTTCAACGAGGTGGATATGAAGACACGTCCTGAAGCGAACAAGGGGCTTGGCGTGAAGATATTCGCTGCCCTTACCGCCGGTGCTGTGGTGGCATCGGAAGTCGCACATGGCTTCCATCACCACCACTCTCCGGAGTTCTATGGCGAACGTTTCAGCGGACCGCCACATCCATACTTCAAGCCCGGCGTAGATACACCGAGAGATGTGGCCATCCGTAATTTCGAGGCACAGATGAATCAAGATATTAATGAAATGAGAAGAGGGAGGTAAACCTATGAGAGACGGAGACCTTACATACGATGACTTTCTGCAACGACTAAACATCCAGGACGTATTGATTGACGCAGGGTATCACCTGAACCGTCGTGACGGTCTGCGCTATCCCTCGTATGTTCGTTTGGACAGCGACGGCAGACGTATCCGTGGTGACAAATTTATTGTGACACAACAAGGAAAATGCTGTTTCCACGCACAACAACAGAAAGTTTATAACATCATTTCCTTCATCAAGGAGCATCCGCACTTTTTCACGGAGTACCATGCGGGTATGTCTCCAGACAGACTGGTGAATCTTGTCTGTAACAGATTACTGAACATTCCTGTCACTGAACGGAAAACCCGAATAGTGAACCCTAAACGAGATGTAAAGCCATTTGACATAGCGGATTACGACATTCATAAGTTCAATCCGCAGAATCGGGAAACGCAGAAAAAATTTTATCCTTATTTTAAAAGCCGAGGTATCGACCTTTATACACAATATGCCTTCCATCGGCATTTTTATCTGGCTACGAAACATCGGGAGGACGGTGCGACCTACACGAACCTGTCCTTTCCACTAACCCTGCCCAAAGGCGACGGAGCGATTGTGGGACTTGAAGAACGAGGACGTGCCCGTATGGACGGGAGCGGCAGCTACAAAGGCAAAGCCGCAGGGAGCAATTCAAGCGAGGGACTGTGGATTGCCAGCCCTGCCCGCACTTCTCTCACCTCCGCCAAACATATCTATTGGTTCGAAAGTGCTTATGATGCGATGGCATATTACCAACTTCATCAGGCACAGAACAAGGATCTGCGAAAGGCGGTATTCATCTCTACCGGAGGGGCACCGAGCCAGCAGCAATTCAAAGGAGCGATAAAAGCAACTCCCCATGCCTCACATCATCTTTGCTTCGATCATGACCGTGCCGGACAAGTCTATGCTATCCACTTTGCTCTCACTCATGCAGGCTGGAACTTCTCCACCTGTCTGTCACAAACCGGCAGACTGATTGTACAGAACAACAGCGAAGACTATTCACAGTATGAAATAGAACTTGAACCATTCAATTTTGAAAAGATTACAGCCATACTGGGTATAAATGATGCAAAACAAAATTTGAAGAATGGGGAGCGTGACGACATGGGAATTGGTGACGGCTATCTACAGGAAATGAGAATGGTTTGTATGGATGAGTACGAAATGGCTCGTGACGAAGGTTCTGCCAGTGAGGAAGAATTAGAGAAAATGAGAAGCAATCTGGAAGCCATCGAAAAAGCGATTGATGCTTCCATTTCCGGTCCGGAAGCTACAGGATGCATCTTGTATGAATCTGCCGCAGAGGGTTATAAGGATTGGAACGACCAGCTACTCGGCAAACGGATAAAACCAGAGAAGGACAACCTTGACGATTGGGAAATCAGCGGTAAAGCCACGCTGAATCATGCCTTGTCCGATTTGCCCGAAGTCAATCCGGAACATATCCGAAACGGATTATACGACGAAGCAGACCATGAGGCTGTGCGAAAGCGTCTTGAACGTGCGGACAGAGTAATATTCTCCTTTGAAACCAATGACCAGGGAATGTCAGATAAGGGTTTTCAGGAAATGTACAAGATACGGGAAGAACTTGCCCGGTTGGAAGTGGATATAACCAATTCTCTTTCCGGAATGAGAGAAGACTTTCATTCCCGTTTTCACCGATAATCCATAAAACCTATGCAGAGAACTTGTCACAAAACCATTGTCATCCATCCACATACCGGGCAATTTGTCATCAACGAGCTGCCCACTCTCGTGCTGTGCGGCACTGTATGGGTGTACGGAGGCATGGAAGGGCTGCCATTGACAGCTATTGCCACAGTAATTGCCTTGATACTCTCGTTACTGTTACTCTACCGTTATCTCTACCTGCGGCGAATCCGTTATTGCATCGGCACGGAACAACTTGTCAGTGAATACGGTATTATCCGTCGCAAAGTGGATTATATGGAGCTATATCGTATCGTGGATTTTCAAGAGCACCAAAGCCTGCTGCAACAATTTTGTGGGCTGAAAACCGTACGTATCCTTTCAATGGACAGAAACACGCCCCGTCTTGACCTGATCGGTATCTTCCATAGGGACGACCTCGTGTCAATTATCCGTGAACGGGTAGAAACTAACAAACGAAAAAAGGGAATATATGAAATCACGAATCATTAGTCTGGGGCTGGTTGCCTCGCTGGTATGCCTGCTTCCACAGGTGGCAGAAGCCCAAATTGCGGCTTCCAATCCGTTGGAATGGACTGCATTGGCCGAAGGTAACGAACTGATAAACGGGCAGATTGAAAAACAAATAAAGGGACAGACACAAACAGCCTTGCTCCAAAACAGCATCGCTACCGAGTTCAACCAAATCCACAAGTGGGAGAAGCAGTACAACAGTTACCTCAAGACAGCAAGCGGTTACGCTTCATCACTGAAAGCCTGTACGCATCTCTACAATGACGGTGTGCGGATTTTCCTCACGCTGGGAAAATTAGGCAGGGCCATCCAAAACAATCCGCAGGGCATTGTGGCCAGTATGAACATGAACAACCTCTATATAGAAACAGCAACGGAACTTGTCTCTGTTTTTACATTGCTGAATGACGCTGTGGCCAAAGGTAGCAACGAAAACATGCTTACGGGGGCAGAACGCAGCAAGACGCTATGGGCGTTGAACGACCAACTATCGGATTTTAGCCGGAAGTTGCATCTGCTCTATTTGAGCATACGGTACTATACTTTCAATGATGTGTGGAACAACGTAACGGCAGGAATGCTTGACCGTGACAACGGTGAGGCAGCTCGTATGGCTCTGTCCCATTGGCACAGGGCGGCAGCTCTCGTCCGATAAAATATATCAGTTATGAAATGGACAATTTGGATAAGTATATTACTGCTGTGTCTTACCGGTATCGGTGAGGTACAAGCGCAGAATGACCCTGTACTGGCCGGAATGATTGCAGTATATACCGAAAAGGCAGAGAAGGAGCTGAAGAATCAGGAAAAGGTCATGCTGATGCAGACCACCGGACATATTTGGACAAAAGAAGAAGTGCAGGCGACAACAGACCTGCAACGAGAGTTTAATAATTATCTAAACTCTTTCCGGTCAATAGTCTGCTATGCGGCGCAAACTTATGGGTTCTATTATGAGGTATCGAGGCTGACAGACAATATGGGCGACTTCACCAAACAATTGAAGCGAAGTCCAGCCAATACGCTTGCCGTAGCCCTATCCACACAGCGCAACAAGATTTATAGGGAACTGATGATGAACAGCGTGGAAATTGTGAACGATATACGCACAGCGTGCCTTTCGGAGAACAAGATGACGGAAAAAGAGCGTATGGAAATTGTCTTTGGCATCCGTCCAAAGCTCAAAACAATGAACACAAAGCTGCAACGACTGACCAAAGCGGTAAAGTACACGACAATGGGCGACATTTGGCGGGAAATCGACGAGGGTGCACATCCCGAAGCCGATAAACGTAGTATCGTGGACGCAGCCAAGCGACGTTGGCGACAGATTGGAAAGAATGTAAGACCTTAAAAATGTAATGATATGGGAATTTGGGATTCAATATTAAAATATGGCGGCAAAGCAGCAAAAGCTACCGGAAGAAGTATGGGACATGCTGCACTGCATCCTTCACAAACCTTACGGGGCACAGGACAAGCCGTCAAGACCGCAGCCATCGGCGGTGCAGTCGGTTATGTGGGTTGGGAGAAACTAACCACAGATAAGAGCGTGGTACATATCGTAAGCGATGCGGTCATAGGGAAATCGGCTACGGATACCCTTGCAGATGCAGCGGACGGTGTGCGAGAACTGACAAGCAAAGCCGGAGAAGCAGTCGGTTCCGTCAGCGGTACGGTAGCCGGCATAGACTCAAAACTGGGTGGAGTATCGAATTTTCTACGGCAAGTCTCCAATGGCGGAGTTTCCGATATGTTCGGTAACTTTTTCCGTAATCTCGGACAGGGTAACGTGTCGGGATTGAGTATAGCGGGACTGGTCGCAGCAGCATTTCTTATATTCGGACGCTTCGGCTGGCTGGGCAAGATTGCCGGTGCATTTCTCGGCATGATGCTTATCGGCAACAATGCCGGTATTTTCCGCACACCTGATACGAGAAGCATACAACGAATACAGACACCCGCTCTTCCCGTTGAAGAACAGACGAATAGCGGAGGGATGAAAAGATAAGAATAAGAATACGAATCAAATATAATCACATAATGAAATATACAGAAGAAATGATCCTGCAATCCGAAAGTGGATACTGTATGCCTTTTGAAGAACGGAAGGGCAAGGATGTGAAACTATCGCTCGGCTACGGCGAACAAACCGATCCGACAACGGGAAAAACATATTTTCATCATGGCATCGACTTCGATGTACGGTGCTACACGCTGGCGGCTGTCGCCAGCGGTATCGTGTCAGGTATAGGCAATGACCCTATACTCGGCATCTGCCAAACTATACGCTATGGGGAGTATGAAGTGACCTATGGGCATTTGTCAAATGTCTTCGCCCAGTTCGGACAGCGTGTCAAGGCCGGACAGACTGTAGCTTTAAGCGGTGACAAGCTGCATATCGGGATACGCTTCAAGGGTGAGGAACTGAATCCGCTGGAATTTCTAACCATGCTGTATGGGAATATCCAAGCATTGTGTCATGCTGATGGAGGCGAAGCGGCAACATCTCCCAACATGGAGATGGCACTGACCACCGATTACGAGCAGGACAGACAGGAAATAGAGGAATTGATGCTACGTTTCCTGCCCTACTACATGGAAGACTTACAGCGTGGTGCATACCGACTTCCTCCACATACGGAGCAGTCACTCCGCCATGTCTTTACAATGGGAGCAGTCAAAGAATATTTCTATGAAAATATGCCAAGTATATCCAACCCACTCGGACTGGGACATAAAGCAATGCCGCTTGCTTGTAAGGTGCAGAACCTACTCATTGCGGACTTCCTGCATTACCTTGCCCTACGGCATGGCGTGTACTTATCGACGATGGGCGATGATGTAAAAAAAAACTCTACGACGAAGCCCTGACCCATAGTGGTATCATTGACCCACTGGCAGAATTAGACATAGACATCCAGAGCTTTGACATACCGAGAGCAGTCACGGTATATCCTGACCGGGCCGGTGTGCGCTGGTGGACGAAAGCATGGTTCAATAACCGGGAAGAGGGCGAAGCATCGGTGGAGATTGAGCGAGAACAAGCGATACGCTTCATTCACGACAACATCGAGAAGGATGTATGGCTGGAAGAGTTTTATCCCAAACAGATGGAAATTTACCACAACGCCATCGAGCAGACAAAAGAGCAATTATTAATGAATAGAATAGGATAAACATATAATACACTATGGACGGAATCAAGCATAGCGGACGGTTTGCAGAAATGGAACGCCTCGTGAACGACTATTTCAACTGCCATATCGCACCCATCATGTCAAAAACGCGGACTGACCTCATACGGAATCAGGGAGAGGAAATGAAAGAATATTCCACCTCTTTAGGTGGTATTCTCAGTATGATGGCATCTTCGGCACAACCAATGAGCGACCCCTATCAAGCACTCAAGGTCACAGGCGAATGGAACTCCAAAACAACAGAGGACTATATCGAGATGTGCAAGACGGAGATTACCGGTTCCGAGGAAATGCAGCAAGACCTTGCGTATATGGCCGGGCAGTGGCGGGATACCGTCGTGCAGGAAATCGGAAGGGCACGTTACAATGAGTTGTCAGAACTGCTCGGTTGTGACCTCGCCTATGCCTATATGGACCACCGGATAGAGGAACTGATGATTGACCGGTTGGTGAAAGAACGTATGCCCAAGTCTTCCGCTGACTACATCATCCGAAAGGCTGCCGAATCGAGTCTGCTGGGATTATCGCAGACGTTAAGCCGTTCACCGCTGACCGATGAAATAGAGGCACGAGGCGAAGCAGCTTACCGCCCGAACAGATGGGAAAAAGGTACGGGATGGATGTTGGGCACAGCCGCAGATACCCTGATGATGGGTGGTACTGGCTCATGGACGGCACTGGCAAAGTTTACCGGTGCAGATGTGGCTATTGCAGCCATCACCAATCATTTTGAAGGCAAGAAGCCTGATACCCTTTCAGTAGAACAGTGCATCAGTAAAGGAGTGTTCGGCAGAGACAGAAACGTATTCGACGATTTTCGCAAAGAGGCAGCCCAAATACAAATCAAAGAGAACACGGCGATTGGTACAGACAACAAGCAACTGAAAAAGAAAATCCCTGTCATGGACTTTGGCTTCATGGAATGGACACAAAACCAGAATAGCGGTTTATTGTGGCCGAATGTACAGAGCAAGGAAGAACAGAAACATGAGGAACGGTACAAGGATGTGCCGATTGTTGTTGCTCCCGGACAGGAAGAAGCCTACTTGCAGTCTTTGGAACAACGTGACAAAGCGAAAATGGTCAGGACAGAACAGGATGAAATTATGAAAGAAGAGAAGCATGAAACTGTTGTTCCTGCCAATGATGCGGAACAACATGTACAAACGATACAAAGTGCGCAAGTAGCACAGGGAAACGGAAACGGTTGGGGCGGACTGCTTGGTATGCTGGGACTGGATGGCATAGGTAATATCACAGGCAATCTCGGTTATGTAATGGCCATGCTCCCTGATGTTCTACTGGGAATATTCACAGGCAAGACAGAATCATTGCATTTGGAAGACAATATGTTACCGATAGCGAGCATTGTGGCGGGTATGTTTGTGCGTAACCCGTTGCTGAAAATGCTCCTGATAGGCCTGGGAGGTATGAACTTGTTGAATAAGGCAGGACACGAAGCCTTGAAAGAACGAACAGAGGGAAAACTGAACGTAACAAATGAGAACAATGTGCAGTACCGACGCTATACAAATGAAACTCTGAACCCACGTATAGTAAACCCTGTATTGCAAGATAGTACGTTGATTGCCACGATAGACCGAGTACCGTGTACCATCCAGTTGTCACCGATTGTAGCAGAAGCCTACCGTACCGGGGCATTGCCTTTGAACACGCTGGCAAATGCTGTCCTTGCCAAGAACGACCAGCTTCGCCAGGCTGCCGCACGGAATTATGAGGACGGAAAACTGGAAACCATCGTGCGCCCACGGGGTATTCAATAATCCTATAATCAAATAAACGATATGAAAGAAAAATCGCAAATCGAAAAGAAAGCCGAGGAAAAACAAATCACCTTGCTTTCTACGGCTTTGAGTGAAGCCTCGAATGCCGGTGGACACTGGCTCAACGCATCAGGAAAGGGATACCCGCGCCTCTATCCAAAGGGTGTTTCTGTCAGCGCATTCAATGCACTATTCATGACGCTGCATTCTGATAAAAATGGATGCAAAACCAACCAGTTCACGCTATTCAGCGATGCCAAGGCACAAGGAGCCTCGGTGCGTGAGAATGAGCAAGGCGTTCCATTTTTGTTTTATAATTGGAACAAGTACGTTCACCGCAATAATCCAGAACAGGTTATCAGTCGTGATGACTACATGAAACTGTATGAAGAGGAACAAAAATTATATAAAGGTGTACATAACCGTGAAATTCGCACTTTGTTCAACATTGACCAGACGACACTACCCTACGTGGATAAGGAGCGATACGAAACGACGTTGCGGCGGTATGGAAGTGCAGTGGAAAGAGGATATACGGAAGCTGACAACCGACGGTTGCATATTCAATTCAACGACTTCCTACTGAGGATGCGAGACAACCTTGTGCCTGTTCGTTTGGATGGAAGCGGTGTACCCCACTACGAAACAGATAAGGATGCGGTCTATATGCCGCGACAAAGAGAGTTCAGACATTATCACGACTATATACAGGAAGCCTTGCGGCAAATCGTGAGTGCTACCGGACACCAACAACGGTTAGCGCGTGAAGGTATGGTGATGAAGAACGGTGTGGCTCCTTCGGAGGATGCTGTCAGACAGGAACGGTTGGTAGTGGAACTGGCTTCAGGGATTAAAATGTTGGAACTGGGGTTGCCAGCACGGTTGTCTGAAGAAAGTCTGAAGACAGTGGAATACTGGTGCCGGGAACTGAAAGAGAACCCGAACTTGATGGACGCTCTCGAAAGTGACGTGAACAATGCCATCGAAGTAATCAATAAAGCGGAACGGGGCGAGAAAATCGAATACGCCACCATGCGCAACCGGCGAGACACTTCAACCATGCAGGAGCAAATGCCCAAACATTATTTTGTGTCGAACGAGATTCGGCAGCATCCGGATAAAGAAACGAAAAAAATTGTGCTTGTTATTGATCCACAGGCAAAAACCGCAGATGTAATTCTTCCAGCAGGGGCTTCTACAGAGGTAGATAACGAGATACCGGGAATGAACAAGGGACGTATCATGCGAGCGTTGCAGAAAGATGGAATCGAGCAGGTACGCTTCTACAATACGGATGGTGCATTAGGTTATCGACCCGATGACAGTTATTTTGCCGAGAAGATGATTATGCTGGCCCGGCTGAAGAATTGGGCAATGGAGAAGCTCTCCACACTGGACGTGGCGTCAGCGGTCAAACAGGCGAATGAGATCGGATTTGACCACGTAGAGATGATTCAAGATGATAAGAAACGATGGGCACTTTATATCAAACCCGAAAATAAGAGCGGATATAGCATCTATCCTGATAAAGAAGATATAAACCGCTTCTTTTCAACACTCAAGCAAGCGATGGATAACATCGGTAAGGTTCGGATGGAACTGGCGCACAAGTATTATGCGCTGGCCGAGGTCAAACCTGACCTGAAGGTGGATTTGTTCAGCAGCGAAATGCCGGAAATAGACTTGAACCGTATCCAGCGTGTTTCGGTTTTCAAAACCAAACAAGACGGCATACAATGCGTCGCAACTATTGATGGGCAGAAACAGCCTGCCCGAAGTGTCACTCCGCAACAGTGGCAGCGGATGTGGATAGCGGAAGAGCGTGACAGCTACAAACGTCATTTGGCAGCTACCTTATTCGCAGACGTACTACAAAAAGGACAATCGCAGGAGGCACACACCGGAGAGAAACAACAGAAAGAAGCAGAGTTGTGGCCGATAGAAACGGTAGCGCAGGAACGGACGGAATCAGACAACAAGGGTATTTCACCGGAACGGCAGTTGTGGGACAAACTTAAAGCGAATCATCCCGATGCCTTGCAACTGCTTCGCACGAAAGATGGTTATCGGCTCTATAACGAAGATGCGGTACAGGGTGCAAAGATATTGGGCATAACCCTAAAAGAGTATCCAGAAGGGGACATTACGGCTTCAACGGAATTTTCAACGGAGCAGCTCGACAGCTATCTGTCTAAGCTCGTCCGTGCCGGGGCACGGGTTGCTATAAGTGACATGGAGGAACAAGAAACACACAGAGGTTTTCATAGATAAGGAGTAAAGAAATGAGCAAGAACCAACTATACGCAATGAAATATGCAGAGTATGCTATGGAGCAGATGCGCCGGTACGGAATCCCCGCATCCGTGACGTTGGCACAAGGCATACTGGAAAGTTCCAACGGGCAAAGCCGTTTGGCGCAGAACGAGAACAATCATTTTGGCATCAAGGCTACGCCTGCATGGATTGCCGAAGGAGGAAGGTATGGTATATATACTGACGATAAGCCGAATGAGAAGTTTTGCAGTTATGACAGTGTGGGTGATTCATACGAACACCACTCCCGTTTTTTAAAAGAAAACAGCCGCTATGCCCAATGTTTTGCACTTTCGCCCGACGATTACAAGGGTTGGACACAAAATATCGAACAGGCCGGTTATGCCACAGGCGGAGAATATGCCGAGAGTCTGCAACGGATTATAGAGCAAAATGGCTTACAGCAGTATGACAAACTGGTGATGCAGGAAATGGAGACACAGGGTAAGCGGTTCGGTACGGAACATAATCCTCTCCGAACGTCTGAAAATTCAGAGTATGGTGCGAAGTACTCATTCCCGGTAGAGCGTGAAGAGTTTCTTTTTGTTACCTCGCCTTTCGGTATGCGGCAAGATCCGATGGACAACACGAAACAACAGATGCACAAGGGAATTGATATCCGTTGCAATGGCGATGCGGTACTGGCTACTGAGAACAACGGGAAGGTGGTGGCTGTGAATCAGAATAAGAACACGCCCGGTGGAAAATCGCTGACTGTGGAATATACCAGAACGGATGGCAGCAAGGTACAATGTACTTATATGCACCTTAAGGAGGTTACTGTAAAGGTCGGTGATGTAGTACAAGCCGGTGGGAAGCTCGGCACATCGGGCAACACAGGTACACGTACAACGGGCGAACATCTACATTTCGGCGTGACAAACTTCTATGCAGACGGAACAAAGCGTGACATCGACCCTGCGGCTTATCTGACTGAAATCGCACAGAAAGGTAATATCAAATTGGAAGTGTTGCACAACGGGAACAGCCTGCTCACCCGATATAAAGGAACAGAAGAGAATGCCGCCGGCAAAAACCTTTCGCCCGACGGATGGATGAAGAAGTTGCTTTCGTCAGAGGATAGCGGTGTGGGAATGTCAGGATGCAATGACCCTATAGTAGAGATGGCGATGACAGCCTTTAGTTCCCTTATGCTATTGGCCGTACAAATCGACAACAAGAACGAGGAGGAGCAAAAGACTGCCATATCCAAACAAATGGATAGTGGACGCATCAATCTGAAATCATTATTACCGGGCATGAAAAACTGCGAACTGGCAATCAGTGAAAATGGAAAGGCTATTCTGCGAGTGAACAATGGAGAACTGCGCATGTCACGTGAGTTGACTACTGCGGAGTTAAGCCGTCTGTCGGCAACACTGAATAACAATACTCTCACAGAAGAAGCCAAAAGGATACGTGTAACCGGTATGCTGAATACGGTTATCCTCTCGGAAGCGGCTTCACAGAATTTTGAACAAGGGATGTCCCAACAGCAGGGACAGACAGAGAACCTAAAAAGATAGAAGCGTGGCGATATGGTAAAATGCGTGATGATACAGCTATGCAGATGTCTGTTCGGACTATCCTACCTTGCCTTGTATGTCCTGCTCTGCTACCAACTCTTCGGCTGGGTAGCAACGCTCATTATCGTGAGCGTTCAACTGTTCCTTGCCGGATGGCTGATCTGGGCAATGATACGAGCACCCGATTAAGAGCAATGATTTAGCAGTTCAACAACAAATCATGGCAACACAGTTGTCGGGTGATTATGTATCACATTAAAAGACAATAGAAATGATAAAATGTAATGTTACGGTATGTGGCGTTATCGGACGTGATGCGTCGATACGCACCAATAAGGAAGGGAAAACGTTCCTGGTTTTTCCTCTTCGAGTAATGATCCCTGACACTGACGGGAAGACTATGCCTATTGAGGTGGATGTCAGCAAAGATACTGCCGGAAAGGAGGTTTCCAAATATCGAAATGGTTCCCGCATCGAGGTTTCGGGGACAATGTATCTCAAACACCGTGGTGACAAACTTTATTTCAATCTTTTTATTAACGAAATTCGTACAGCTACGGCAGATGCGAAAGATACGGTCAAGGGCGAATTAGTATTTCGAGGTAAGGTCGGGCAGCATATCGAGGAAAAAAGGGATAAGAAAGACCAGCCTTACACAATGTTTTCGGCATTCAGTACGGAGAAAGTAGAGGATGGCTTTGAATACCAATGGGTACGTTTTTTCTGTTTTGGCAAAGAACGCGAAGCATGGTTACAGCCGGGCGTGCGAGTGGATGCCAAAGGTGAAATATCCCTTTCGGCATATAACGGAAAGCTGAATGTTTCATGCAAGGTGGAAGAACTTGTACAGTATGTAGCAGATTCGTCTAATTCCAATCAGTAAAGGATATGGCCGGATATAAAAAACAGCACACGGACGGGCCGAACAGCGAAGATAAAGCATTAGACCTCTTCGCTGAAATGATGATTGAGAAAATCGAGAGTATCCGTAAGGATTGGAGAAAGCCATGGTTCACGGAAGAAGCGTTACAATGGCCCTGCAATCTTTCCGGACGCGAGTATAATGGCATGAATGCCATTATGTTGCTTATACATTGTGAAAAGGAAGGTTACAAGATTCCGCGCTTCTGCACTTTTGAGTGTGTACAACGGCTCAACAAATCCGATAAGGACAATCAGGAGAAACCTCGTGTTTCTGTACTTCGTGGAGAAAAATCATTCCCAATCATGCTGACTACATTCACCTGCATACACAAGGATTCTGGTGAGAAGATTAAGTATGATGACTACAAAAAACTATCTGATAACGAGAAGAAGGAATACAATGTTTATCCTAAGATGCAGGTATTCCGAGTCTTTAACGTGGCACGTGCGTCCGTAATGGTCGCGTAATAAATATCTCGATAATAAGAGATTAGGTTAGTGTTCAAAGTTTAGAAATAAACAATAGACCTATCCCCGACTGACTTACTCGGAGAGGAAACTCAAAGAGGAACACAGCACGTCAGTAAAGCGATAAGTTAGCTAATTGCCATGCTACGACTGAATTGCAAGGGGAAAGACAGATATGAGGATGAAGCCTGATTGGTTGAATGATAGTTCAGTGACAGAAGTTGAAGTTGTGGCGAAAGGCAGTTATATACGCCACATCATGGTACTACAGCCCATTGCGCGAGGGCAAGTAGCAAGAACAAGCCATGACACGACCGCAGTAAGTGGAGAAAAGAACGAAAGTCGCATCCGACAATCTGTTGCCTATCGAAAGATAGACGTTATTACGTGGTTAAACGGAGATTACCTAAATCGGAACGCCGTAAGGCTATGAGGATTTGCCTCTGAATATCCGACAAGGTAACGGAACTCCCGTAGTAGTCTGAGCAAGGGAAAACCTTGTACATGGCGAAGGGGAGTAGTTAGTAACTTTAATACAAACAAAAGAAAACGAGAGATTCGTTATGAGAAATCCAGAGATTGTATTAAACACATTATGCCAGCACAGTAAGGTCTCGGACTATAAGTTTGAGCGACTGTACCGCATTCTGTTCAACAAAGAGATGTTCTTCATTGCCTATCAGCGCATATATGCGAAGCCAGGCAATATGACTCCAGGCACAGATGGTCAGACTATCGACCAAATGAGCATTGGAAGAATTGAACGTCTCATCGAAACACTTAGGAATGAATCCTACAAGCCGCATCCTGCTAAAAGGGTGTATATACCAAAGAAGAACGGCAAGAAACGCCCTCTTGGTATACCATCCGTAGAGGACAAGCTTGTGCAAGAGGTAGTTCGGATGATTCTTGAAGCCATCTATGAGGGGCACTTTGAAAGCACCTCTCATGGTTTCAGACCTCATAAGAGCTGCCACACAGCTCTGACAAGCATTCAAAGGACTTTTACAGGTGCAAAGTGGTTTATTGAGGGAGACATAAAAGGCTTCTTCGATAACATAGACCACGATGTACTCGTCAGCATTATGCAAGAGCGTATTGCAGATGAAAGGTTTCTTCGTCTTATCAGAAAGTTTCTCAAAGCGGGGTACATCGAAGACTGGAAGTACAACAACACGTATTCGGGAACTCCTCAAGGTGGAATAATCAGTCCTATTTTGGCAAACATCTATCTTGACAGGTTCGACAAGTACATGAAAGAGTATATTTCACACTTCGACAAAGGGAAAGAAAGGGCTCACAACAAAGAATACTGTTGTCTCAACACGAAAACAGTAAACCTAAGGAAGAAATGGAAAGCGGAAACAGATGAAACTGTAAAAGCAGAACTGTTGATGAAAATAAAAGCCATGCACGAAGAGAAAAATAAGATGACATACAGACTTCCAATGGATGAGAATTATCGGAGATTGAAATACGTGAGGTACGCAGACGATTTTCTGATTGGAGTTATAGGGTCAAAAGCAGATTGTGAACGAATCAAGGCAGACATCACAGAATATATGATGAACAACCTTAAACTCGAACTTTCTGCTGAGAAGACACTCATAACTCACGCAAAAGAGAACGCTAAATTCCTCGGTTTTGACATCACCGTTAGGACATTGGATGTGTTTAAAAGGAACAGCAAAGGAATCAAAAAGCGAGAATTTGTTGGAAAGGTCATGCTTATGCTCTCTTCTGAAACAGTGAAAAAGAAGCTTCTTAGCTACGATGCTGTAAAGTTTACGAACGTAAACGGCAAAGATGTATGGAAGCCAAAATCACGGGAGAAAATGGTCGGTATGAAACCCGAAGACATCCTTGCACAATTCAACTTGGAAATCAAAGGCTTCTACAACTATTACTGTATAGCCAACAATGTTTCGTCAACATGTGCCGATTTCGGCTACATTATGGAGTATAGTCTTTATATGACTCTTGGTCAAAAATTAAGAAGACATGTAGGGCAAATCAGAGACAAGTACCGTAAAGGCAAGAATTTTGTCATCCCATATAAGGATGCAAAAGGCAAAGAACGGTTCAGAACACTCTATAAAGAGGGATTCAAACGTAAAAGCTCATTAACGGACGATTTTCTCGACCGTACCCCATGCACTATGTATGTTCCCAAACCAAGCCTTGCAGAAAGGTTGAAACAGCAAACCTGTGAAATGTGTGGTGCAACTGACACTAACGTCGTAATGCATCATATACGCACTCTTGTTGGGGTAAAGGGAGAAACTCCATGGGGCAAGTTGATGTTGTCGAGACATCGTAAGACGCTTGTAGTGTGTGAATCTTGTAATGCTATAATTCAGTTTCATGGGAAATAATGTGAGCTTACTAATGGCAAGCCGTATACACGGAGACGTGTACGTACGGTTTAGGGGCAGGTATGCGGAAACCTGCCGCCGTAAGGCGGTAAGGCGCTGCATACCGAGCCTACAGACCAACTTGCAGGAGGCAAGACCGGAGCTGTGGCAAAAACTCGAAAAGGAGTATTCGCTACCGAAGATTGAGAACGGAGAGTATTTCAGCTTCGCTCCCGTCGATGCGCTGATAAAGGACAATCTGTGGATTTGTCCGATCAAACCACAGCATCAGGATAACGCTTACTACTCTATATCGAGAAATGAAATCGTTGTGCCGGAAAAGGAACAGTTCAAATCTGGAGAGGCGTTCTATGGAACACTATTCCATGAGATGACACACTCGACCGGTGCGGAAGGAGTTCTCGACCGTATCAAGCCGACAACTTTCGGCTCGGCAGAGTATGCGCGCGAAGAATTGGTAGCCGAGTTAGGTAGCGCATTGGTTGCCCAACGTTACGGCATGACGAAACATATAAAAGAGGACAGTTGTGCCTACCTCAAAGGATGGCTCGACGAATTGAAGGAATCGCCACAATTCATCAAGACAACTCTGTTGGATGTGAAAAGAGCGGCTTCTCTGATTACCCAAAAGGTGGATAAGATTGCACTGGAATTGAAGCAGAACATTGATGAAGAGCAAACAGTAGCACCGAAAGAAAAAGTGTATTATTCTTCCGTGGCCTATCTTCAGCTTACCGATGACACGATGCGGTTGGACGCATTCAAGGATAAGGGGGACTACGAAGGACTGCTGACTCTCGCCAAGGAGTATTATGACGGTAACGGCATTAACGAAGAATATACTTATTCTTCTCCCATACAGAACCGAGGAGACAATCTTTTGATTGAGGACAAGGATTTTGCTGTGGTGTACAATGGGAGTGTCGGAGGAACTTATGAAGTGATGCTGAAATTCACGGAAAAGGAAGTACGCGACCATATCAGGCGTTATGGTATCAAACATGCTGGAGATACGTTAAAAGGGGTAGCCAAGGAGATGGCTGCGGAACAATTCGCTATCATGACACAACAAAAGATTCCTGCATTTGAAATGCCGAATGGTGATGTGCTGTATGTCAGCTATAATAAAGAATCCGACATGATAGATATCGGGCCGGTTACTAATGCGGGACTTGTCGCACAACATCGTTTCCCATACGACCATAATGCTTCGTTGGATGCCAACCTGCAAACCGTGAACGAAAAGCTGAATAATATGGAGGAATACCGGGAAGAGCTACAAGAAGCAGAGTACAGCGGCGGAATGCGCCGATAAAACGGAAAAAGATGCGGAGCTGTTTGCTCCGTACCTTTTCTTGAATTTATTTTATTACTCTAACAAATTATCTATCATAGACTGTAAATTTGTTATATCGCAATACTGATTATGTCCCCCTCTGTAATCTTTCGCGTGTTGGGCTGTCCGGATTAAGAAAGAATCGAGTTCTATTTTTACACCGCTACCCATTCGGGACAAACCGGAAGAGTGACTGATGTAAACGAATTTACCGTTACGTTCTATGAAACAAGAGGTATTATAATGCCCCTTTAAGTTGAATGTTACTTTTGCGCCAACGGCTGTTGCGTACTTGGAAATCTCACGTACTAAGGCCGTTTGGAAACTGCGGTATTTTTTTGAAACATAGACTCCTGCATCTGCAAGGATTGCGTTCTGCCATTTGGTATAAAAATTCTGTGCCATATTTTTAATATTAATTCTGTAAATAATTCTCCCAATTCTCTTTGTCAATAGTTAATTTGTTCATTTCCCAATCGTATTCCACTTCCGGCATATCAGAATAAGGGAAATACACAGTGTAGCCTATCTGTCCATAAGAACAATGTAGCGGTATAACGCAAATCTCCTGACCACAATAAGGCTGTGGCGTACAATATTTCTTCCAATCAAAACGACCTGCTGCTATATTGCAGCAAAGTAATTTTAGAGTTACTATACCTTTCCAACTCTGAAAATCTTTTTTATAACCTTTTTTCATACTACTAATGTGCTATATTATAATAAACTTCGGGTTCACTTGACACGTTGTAAATCCAACTTCCGCAACGTACCAATAGAGCATTCTTGCCATAATAGAGTTTCTTCATTCCGGTTATACTTCCTGTTATGTGAAAGTTAGGGAAACGACTGATGTCTATTTTCTGTGCATCGCATCTGTAGAGTGTTTTAGTTCTCATTGCATTTATTTTTTTAAGTTGTTTTTTATTTCCCTCTTCTTGAAGCCTTCCGACTTTACCCAAGAGGTTGTTTCATGTGCATTTTCAACGGTGGATGCAAGAACTATGAGCAAGTAACCGGAATGAAATTTTATGAATACCGGAATCTGTGATTGCGGAAGGTTACGTCAAATTTCATTTCAGGTAGCAACAGCGGTACTTGAACATCGTTTGCCACCGTACCTTTGCGCACGAAACAAACAATGGTGCATGTCGGGACTGTGAGAATGTAATACAATTAGAACAGGTAATATAGAATCGGTAAAAGAGGCTGTGAATTGGTAACAGAGGTTCGGCAGAACATGGTCTATAAAGGTAACCGGACTGTTATATAGGAAGATGATAACCACCCGCTTGAGTTGCGGGTGGCTTTAAAAATCGTAGTGGGATGCGGAACTTATGACGGTGGTGGATATATTACAACCTCGGATGATGGGCTTAATTGGTCATCTCCAGAACAGTTAGATGCTACTAACACTTTTTATGGGGTTTGTGCAATATAAAATACTTAATCGAATTATGTATGCAAAATTTTAGTAGGGTATGCTGGGAAACTGGCATACCCTAATTTTGTCCTATAAGTCTTGTTATTATAATAAAAGAGTAAAAGGAAAATAATAAACCGGAAAGACTTAACTGATAAAAAGAAGCTATTACCGTTTACCAACAAGAAGAACACCGGAGCCAGAATAGTAAAAAAATGTTTTTAATCGTGTGATTCTATTTCAGCAAGTAGAATAGGTGTTTGATAAACTGTTCGGTTATAATCATCGGCAAATCGAATCATTCTTCAAAATAAAAACAAGCGCATACTCCATTTTTTTACTTCAAAATATGCATCTATAGTATTTTTATTGAAACAAATTCATTACCTTTGTATAATTCATTAAAACAAAACATTATGGAAAACAGAAAATTATTTCAAAAAGTAGAAATTTTATGTGAGTGCTGCGGTAAAAATTTACTTGAAAAAGATTCTATGGGAATTTTTGTTACATGGTTAGCAAATCAAAAATCATCAAATGGAAAAGATGTTTATCAAAAAGCATATTATTGTTGCAAAGGAAAGTGTGATGATATATTGAAAAAGAAATCTCTTTCAGAAGGGTTAAACTATGATAGATGGGAGGATATTTCTTCTTTCACAAATCCAATTGGGTTTATAAAAAAGAACCAACAGTGGATGAAATCACTCCAAGAAGGCGAACAAATATCAGATGAAGCATATGGTAAATTGTCAACACTATTCTGGGCGAGTTTTCTGGAAATTTCCAGAGATTTAACCCTTGAAGAGGAAGAAAAAGCTCGAAGATATATGCAAGAAGGGCTTGTGGATTTTCTATAAATATTCCGTGATACCAGTGTAAAGGCAAAACGCGTGCAATTGTATTGTTTGTCATGAGAATAATAAGCTGATGTGGCTTTAACAATGCCAATCTGCTAAGTCGCAGATTGGCACATTAAAGTCCAACCAGTCATTATACACAATCGTTGGTACAATAAAGTATATAGTTGCGTAAAAATTTTATATGGAATATCAGAAGTGATAGTCGATGACTCCTCCAATATAAAGTATCGTTCCCGGTTCAAGCGTACAGACAAACTCCATAAATGCAAAAGATTTTTCGGCAAATGATTGGTATCCATCTCCGTCCAAATAGAAATGATACGCAATATCCAATGGATTTTCCAATGCCTTTTCAAGTTGATAAACAGGACCTACAAACTCCAACATGTTTTCGGTTGTAATAGCTTCAGCTTTCTTACGGATGTTAGTCACAAAATTCTCTTTCCATTGTTCCACACCACCAATGTAGCGCATGGTGTCGTCGCCTACAAGTTCGAACATGCCTTTTGGTAGAGCAGTATTGACCAAATAACGAATATCTTCCTTACGTTTTTCGTCATCTATCTCCGCACAATAGTCATAGAAACTGCCATCTCCCTGCTGGAGAGTGTCTTCATTCAGATAGTTTTCTTTTTCTATCCACATTTTAGAAATCTGAAAAATTCGGCTGTGCATAATTTTGAAATTTAAATGATTAAACTTTATTCCCTTTACTTGAAGCTCTTCCGGCTTCTTGTCAGGAATGATTTTTATGCGAAATTGACAGCAAGGAAAGGATGGATAAGGCAAGTAAACAGTGGATGGAATGAAGTGGAATACCCAAATCTTCGATATGCGGAAGGCTGCCACAAGTATCCGGGAACTGTTAGCGCAGCGTTACTTGACGACCATTCTAAAGCTGTATCTTTGCATACAAAATCTCTCAGATAAGAACTGCCGATGTGCGATATAAAGAATATCCGGATTGGAAGAATATAAAAGACTGGAGAAGCACTCTGAGACTGTATAAAAGGACTGAAGGCGACAAAGTCTCCCCAATCTGCATGGCAAATCAGAGAAGCTTATCGGATAATGATAGTTCGCTGCACGCTGTCAGCATACCGTCATTTCGTTTTCTGCATCGGATTAGTCTTAGCCTGCGGCATATTCATAGATGTTACAGAAAGAATTGTCGTTTTCATCTTTCCGTTGTTCGGCAATAGCAAGAATTTCTGTTATTGATTCGACAGACTGACCGCTTATCACCTCAAACCACTTGAATACTTCTGTCTGGTTGACAAAATATTCCTTGTACCATTTGTCGTCTGGAGTACATAGGTCTGCAATGTACTTTTCGGGAAAGTATTTACTCTCTTGGTCATTTGTCCAGTACTCCGCCAGACCCGACTCTTCCGATTGATAGAAATAACATAGTGTTGGGAATTTCTCACATACCAGTTCAAGTGTTTCATCACACGGAAACCAAGCTGTTTCCGTTGTGAATTTCAAGAATGTCAGGCCAATAAATGTGTTATACTGTTTAGAAACGGAGTACGACGAGTAAAAAAGGAATAGGACCGGTTGTGGGAGTTCGGTGGAGCATGGCTATAAGAGTAATCGGGCTGAATATACAATACAAGGAAATGCTATCCACCCGCTTTGGCTACAGGTGGATATGTTATTGTCATTCCGCACCTCTCATGATGGTGAGTTGGTCGGGACGGTTAGGAAACCAATAAGAATCACTGTCAATATATACACATCTGCCACTATTACAGAGATTCCCAAAAGCTAAGACCTCACAAGGTCCAAATATCACTCCATAATCGTTTGTAAACGCCACCATATCTCCCACACTCAAGTCGTTTTCCGTATCCATCACCTTGGAAAGGTGGTCGTAAAACTCAATACCTTCAGCTTCACGTTCTGTTTTCCAACGCAAAAAGTCTTCTTTATGACTTCTACCGGTATGTATCGGTGATAATTCAGAAGGAAAAACCTCCGCTTCCGAAGTATCAGATGCAATCAAAATAACGCTATCCTCTTCAATGTTTTCCGGAATAGAAGCCACTTGGTAAACCCCATTAGACAGACCACTATCTGGGTCATGCCAATAAAGAAGATTACCCAACTTGATAAAATCGTATTTTCCCATATTCTTTGATTTATTATTTCCCTTTGCTTGAAGCTCTTTCGGCTTCTTGCCGGGGATTGATTTTTATGCAGGATTAACAGTGGAATAAGGGCGATAAGACAAGTAAACAGTAAATGGAATGGAACGGAATACCCAACCTTCGAATGTAAGAGCAGAAGCAGGCTTGTCCTTTTATACCTTGCAATGAGAAGGGGACTGAAAGTCAATCTTTGATTTGAGGAAGGCTGCCGTAAAATATCCAGGAACCGTTAGCATAGCGGTGCTTGACAATCGTCCGGACACTGTACCTTTGCATATAAAATCTCTTCGGCCAGATTTGCCGATGGTGCGATAAGGGAATACTCAGAATGGAAAAACATAAAAAGGGGTATCATATTATAGGCGAAATATATAACAGAGCTAATATAAGTCCTAAAAAAATATTTTTGCTATCTTTGCCAGCGTATTATATAATATTAAGAACATAACAATGAAAAAAACATTTACACAAATCTGTGAATTGTTCGATCAATTCTCAAAAGATGCCAACCTCCAGATGGAGAAAGGCAACAAAGCTGCCGGAACTCGTGCCCGCAAAGTATCACTTGAACTTGAAAAACTTCTCAAACAGTTCAGAAAAGAGTCACTCGAAGCATCGAAATAATTTTCATTCTGGTTCTGACAGTAGGAAAATGGCGAACTTCACGTGTACCATATCGAAAAAGCCTCTTCGCTTCACAGCGGAGAGGCTTCATTGATTATGACAAAGTTAAACATCAATTATGCGAAATTTCTATTTCGCTTTTGGAAAAAACAACTCCACTTTCGTATGTCTGTTGGCTTCCACGGGCGTATAGTCGGCAATTCCACCTTTGCTAACTCTGATAATCCGCTTGGCTGGTATTCCACGTTGTTCCAGTTCTGCGGTAATAAAACCTGCTCTCGATATACTCAAAGAATCATTGATACTTGATGTTCCTGTAGAACTGTCAGCAGCACCAGTTACCCTCACGGATAAACTGTATTTCTTAGCTACACGAGCCAGTTCGTCAAGATTAAGCCTCTGTGAGGTATCCGTCAGATGTGTCGTATTGAGAGCAAAAAAGAAATAGATGGGTGTACCGATGCACTCTCCATCAGCGTATGAAAGAACCGTGGAATCCATAGCGAGGGTGTCCTGATGGGCGGACTGCACATTTCGGGAAGCCGTGTAATTATATGATGGCTTTCCATTCTCTGTCTGAAGAATAGTCGTGTCAAGAGGTGACGACCCGTCCCAATAGCTATGCTTCAATCTTGCACGAAGCGAGTTCAAACCGCTATAATTATTTATAGGATATCTGCATCCGGTTATATCGTCGTTGTCAAAGATATGGCTATATGTATCGAGTAGTCCTTCGATTTCCAGAATTTTCTTTAATTCCACGAGTGTTCGCTTATCTTGATTGTGACGTCCCACATAACGCCTGTTCTCCTCCGAAAGGAAGTTGCCATAATCGACAAGCAGTTCGTTCCGATGGATGTATGGTGCCGTATCCACCGCGCGCTTCCAGCCGACCTTACCGAGATGAAAGGTGAATCCGGCAGTCAGCGAAAGCATGTGATCGCCCAGACGGTTTGGATAGCCATATCCGTCGAAATCCTGGAATGTAGTTGTGTTAGAGAGTTCCAGCATAGCACTAACCCGTTTGGAAATACGGTATTGTGTTAGTATGCCGTAAGAAAGCGCAAAGGGATTGTTCCCGTTGGTGGCGTTATGTAGCAGACCGACACCCATAAAGGGTGCAAGCCTCCAACGTACCTGTTCCTGTCGGGCATATCTGCGTCCAAGGAGATTCCACAGGAGATCTGCATGGATATAATGGTAGTCCTGCGTAGATAATTGTGCATCCTTAAACTGCAAGCCACTATAATTTACCCTTGCGCCGACCAAAGGAGTAAACCATTTGCCGACGGCGAGGCTGTACGAAGGTTTCACTCGTCCAAAAAGGTCTTCACAACCGAGAGGTGTATCAAGAAAAACTGTCGCACCTCCGGATATGCTAACAAACCAGTTGCCGGTTCGAGATGCCGGAAGTAGCACCCCGTTGAGATAGACGGGCTGCATCGGTTGAAGCAATTCCGCTACTTCATAATGAATAGTGTGTCGTACAGTGTCCTTCTGTACGGGTTGTACACTTGCTTGTGCCTGCAACGTGCAGAGCAAAGCGAAGATGAAAATAATTTGTTTCGTCATATTCCAATGATTTCATTAGTTATACTTTTAATCTGGTGTAAGGCGTATGCCATTTACCGTTTAGATTTCTTGCCGATAGTCGAGCGCATCATGCGGCTCGCCATCCTCATACAGCGAAGTGCCCATGCTCGATTGTCCTCGTCCTCGTCGCGTCCCCATTTGAGGTCACTCCCTCCGCCTCCACCACCATGTGATTCGGCAAATGTAGTGGCATCATCTACCATTCCGAGAAATAGCATTGTCGCACAGTGCATGATTTCCGTACCCCGCTCGGCGATAGACTGTACCAGTGAACCGTCAAAGAGCTGCCGTTCTGAAACATTCATTTGTGCCGATGCGTTACGATACTCGCTGATTACACTCTCCAGTAGGACGTCTTTAAACAAGCTATCCACTTTGGAGTGTACATCACGGGAATATTGATAGGCCTCCTCTTTGAGTTCTTCGGTACGTTCTTCAATGGCTCCCATATCCTTTTTCAGTTCGATGAGTTGCCGGTCAGCCGTCTGCAACTTTTCCTGCTTGTCTGCCAGTTGTCTGATGATTCCTTGCAGCTCTTTTTCCAACATTTGTATTTGGATTGCCAATTCTGCCGCATTGCCTTTGTTTTCTTTTAAATTGTACTCGGCTGCCGATAACAAGGTTTCTTTTTCAGTTTTCTGCTTTTCAAGATTGCTAACCATTGTCGTAAGCCCTTTGACTCTGCGTTCTGCCAACCGGATGTCTGATTGAAGTTCACCCAATACCTGTTGATGGAGTTTGATATTATCCTCGATTGTTGTACACTCTTCAGACAACATTCGGCGGTATTCCTCAGTCGTTCTGTGCCGTGCACCCGTTTCGGATATGCTTGTTCCTCTTGACATTCCCCACTTTGTATTGACTTCTGCGAAAAAGTCCGTATGAAGTTGTTTCATTCTTGCACTATATTCAAACTTATCCTTACCGGCGAAGATTTCCTTGTACGCAAAGCGACTATCCTTGATTGGCAGAAGCGTACAGTGGATATGCGGGTTCAATTCATCCAGATGTACAATGAATGCAGCGATGTTCTGCTCACCATATCTGCCACAAACGAATGAATAAACATCCTTGGCCCAGCGTTCAATGTCACGCTTCCGTTCGATGCGGGTATTGTCCGCACCTTTTTCAAAGTCCACCTGTTGCGTACCGAAAGCAAGTTCCTGCATTCGCTGCCGTGAACCGCCGAAGATGATATTTACCACCGTGCGGTATTTTGGTTCGAGCAGCCCCTCATTAGGATCTTTGATTCCACGGTGACTTAATATGTCCGCCATCCGTTTGGGAATGCTACGGCTTGTGTCGATGGGATGTATTTTACCTCCGGGCGCAATCTCGAAGTTCAGCCGTTTACGCGTAGGATCATAATTTCCCTTACTCATAGCGTACTTCTCTGCCTTTTCACTACGGTCACGCAGATGTTCATTACTTTGGGCGGTGGTAATCCCTTTCGACACCTGCACGTCGAGTACCTGTTTTTGATTTGCCATACGTTTTTCATATTGTTTCGGACAATCTACCGTGTCCCAGCTTGCTGCTTGTTCGGACACCCTTCCCACCAACGTCAGGCAGGTGGGGTATTAGGCTCCCCCTTCCCTTTGTTCGTGGCAGGCGGGCAAGCCCGGATGCCTTCTATAACTGGCAGGGGGGCTTCACTGGATACAAAAGTGGATTGTTGCGGTTATACATTCTGTTTTCAACCTCCAATCTGATACGTTGCCTCCTGTGCCTTTGCCGCAAATGCCAGAAAAGGCTTAAAAAGCGTTTTAAGGAACTCCCTGTCATCTTCATCATAATCGGAATTTTCATCCCTATCTACATCAAGAATAAGCCCGGCAATACCTTTCGAAGTTGCAATAAGTCCTGTCCAGTCCCCATACAATTCCAATCGGAAGTAGTCCATAAACTCTGCACTGTCATCGAATCTCGACTTACGCAGTGCCCGTTGTATAGCGGCAAATGTAATGCACTCCAAAGCTACCATACGAATCTTGACAGCTCGTTCATCATCATCCGCTGCCGGATTGATGCGAGTGATACTGTCCGGAGATGGGCAGCTATCGCATATGCCAGCTTCATCCATTGCCCGACGAACAAGTTGCTCACACTTGATTCCGATCTCGTCAAGGGACACTTTGCCGATTATCCAATCGGACAATGCCTCACGTAGCTGTTCTGCAAGGTTCAACTTCTTCTGTCCATTGCAAGACTCCGTGGATTGGCTGGTTTGCACAGTCATGGTAATGATGACGCTTTTGGAAAGCCGGATGCGATTCAACAAGCCGAACTCTTCCATTACATCCAAAAAAGAACGGACAGTAGCCCTATGCCAATGCCATTCCGATGAAAGGTCAGAAACAGTCACGTGGCACTGGTTGGGTTGAAGTTCGTAGCCTTTGTTCCTTAAAAAAGGGGAAACAAAACCTGCCAAAGATTTATCCAATAAATCACAGAAGGCTTCTGTCTTTGTTTTTCGTTCACCGACTTTCTCCTTGAGGTAGTCAAATACTTCTCTGTCTGCCAATATAGGGACAGCTATTTTCTGCTTGGTTTTCATTTTTATTTCATTTTTTAATTATTACTATTGTGCGGATATATCAGTGTTGCCGCTATCCGCATCTTGCGGCAATATCGCGTGATGATGGTCATAATAACTTTCGGCTAATAGTCTGGGGAATTTCATCCATTCAGAGATTATGCCTATGTCCTGAAATTCGGTCATAACCCGAACAGAGGGATAGAACAGGGCAGCCAAAAGAAGATAGGCGGCAGTTACCGCCGTTGTGTACAAGTGTGGAACAAAACTGATGGCCAAAGCCACCAATGAGAGTATGACAAACATACATGATCGGTCACATAAACCTCTTAACAATCTGTCCGCTCTTCTAAATGAATATATAGTGGCACAGATAGCAGTTGAAAGAAAAACACCGAACTCGCCAACATGTCCGCTGATGTAAACATAGTGGAAGAGCAATAGCAGAATCAATACGACCTGTACATATAGTTTACGAGCCTTTACACTGTGTATCATAGCATCGTAGAACCTTACCATAAAAGAACGGTGGCTTTTGTACAATGCTAATGGCAATACGAAAAGCGTTATACAGAAGATAAGTTGTAGTATATTCCAAATCATAAATAATAGGGTTTCTCGCGTATTTGAATGGGGGATATCATCAACTCTAATTGGACAATATTGTGGGTGGCTAATAGGATGATAACTTCGGCGTCCCTCGGTGAAAGGTATATCGCTGCTTTCTTAATACGTTGCTTGAACGTATGCTCCTGCTTACGGTAGGCTGCCAATGCCTTATCCAGTTTATGTTCCGGAATTGTCCATGTCATGCCTTTGGCGTATGAGCCTTTGTCTTTGTAAGCCCGCAGTACCAATGTGCGGGAAACAATGTAATTGATATATCCGTTTCTTGACAAAGCATACTCCTTATAGAAATTGTCATCAACAACCTCTATCCATGTCCGGTATTCCCTAATCCAATAAACCATTTGTCGGTATAGTGTGTCCCGCATAACATGACCATTAAAGGAAATCCATCAAGAGATCGTCTTTGTTCTTCTTATACTTGAATGTGCCACTTTTGGAATGAAGATCCAAATCAAGGCACAGCTCGCCGTACATCTGCTCAAGAGAATCATAGATGGTGACAAGAATGCTATTTACCTTACCGTCTGCATCTGTCTTGCAATTCATCTTGAACATCTGTCCAAATGCCGGGTTGGAGTATGCACAGGTGCTATGCCCGAATTTGTCAGCGTGCGTGGGGATGTGGTGGTAGAGAGTTATAAGCTCCATATCGTCCTCAAACAGATCCATCACTTCCTCCAAATCGTAAGGGTCGCGTAGCGGGAAGGTCAGTAGGGCGTAGTCACCGTAGAATTGTGCTTCCTCCATTGTCGTCACATCGAGTAGTTGCGGTAGTTGCAGAGGGACAAATGTCATAAAGTCATTGAAAAAATGTCGTAACATATTCATTTTTTATATTGTTAGAGCGTCTGTATGAAAATATCCATAAGCATTCCTGGCAGTTCAGTCAGTTGACCACTTTCCAATTGCAGGATTCGGCTCAAGGTTTTGAACGCCACAGGTGTCTGTGCCGCCATCCTGTCAAGTTGTTTCCGTTCTTTATCGGAAAGCAATGTCATAGAGAATCCGTCCAGTGAAGTATAAGGGTGGATAAGCATCCATATATAAGCATGTGCTTGCGAAGAAGTCTTGATTTTTTTGTTCCGAACATCTTCTATACAAATCTGCATATTTTGTATTTGGCGACGATTGGTGCGCATTGTCAAATAAAGCATAGCCTCCCGATAGGTAATCTCCTTTCTCTCAGCGGCAAAGAATATCTGCGAACAACACTGTTCAGTACCACGTGTGATGTCAGCCATACTCTCACCTTCGAAATCGTGCAAGTGAGAGAGGAACGCACGGAATATAGCATCTTCTTTAGTGATATAAGTAATCAGTTCATTGCGGCTATGTATGCCGTTACGGATAGTTCGAGTCAGTAACATACGGTAAGCCGCAAGGATTTCCTCTTTGTTACCCTTATGAAGCGGAAGATTATCCAGTGAGTTGAAAAACGGGCGGATTTCTCCAGCGGCATGATGCAGTTCCTCATCATTGTTATAAGGTGAGAACTCTCCTTTGAGAGCCAAAAGTTCCTGATAAGTACGCGTCTTTGAGAGGGCTAAGCGTGAGAACTCAGTGCGGATAGAATCATGCAGTCTGATACACTCTTCACGCTGATTGGAATGGGAGTGGCTGAGCGTATCATTCCGGAGATACCTAAAAACAGAGTCTTTTACAGTTTGCCATTGTAGGATATGCTTGGTCAATACTTGAAATGAGGAATCTTTCTGACATCGTATATTGTATAAGTACTCCCTGTATATTCCGGCAGGATCGTTCGTAGCTTCAGACAATGATTTGCCATTTCTATCGCTGCATGATATCAGGCCCAATATGGCCAATGAAACGATACATCTTCCAGTCAAAAATGATGGAGTCTTGTAGTATGATTTTAAAATTTTCATATTTAACAATTCATATTTAACGATGCAAATCTATATATTATTTTTATTGTAAAAGCTCTTTTATATCGCATTTAGTATAATTTTTGGTATCATATTAATAATATGATTATCAATGAAAACAAGTGCAAGAAAAAAAGCTAAAAAAAGGATTCAGCGAGATTTTTGCCACGATATGATTTTAGATTAAAATGAAAGTGCTATATTTGCACTTGTTATCAAAACAGTGTATATTAAAATGGCAAAAGTTGGCTATATATTCAAGGAAAATAATGACAGTTTTGATGCTGAGAGAGAATGGATGCAGCGATACGGTTGTGTACAAATCGTAGAGGAAACAGTTGAACATGAAACATTGAGACCTATGTGGAAACAGCTTATGGCGAATCTTCAAAGGGGCGATGAAATAGTCATATCCAAATTCAGCAATGCTGCACGCGGCTTAAGAGAACTGGCCGCGTTCATCGAACTATGCCGTATCAAAATTGTACGTGTCATATCCATTCATGACAGAGTTGATACTCGCGGTGAATTATTCCCCGGTACGACAGCAGCCGATGTGTTGTGGATAATAGGGGCATTTCCGGAAGAAATTGCCGCACTACGAAAATATTCCGCTCATGTCGAGAAGTTACGCCAGAATATCAAAGCCCCGGCTGTGCCGAAGGTATTACCTAAAGCTGAACGAGATAAGACAATCGTGGATATGTATATCAACGGGCATTCTTTCGATGACATTTGGGTTGCAAGCGGTTTTAGCAGCAAAAGTTCTATTTGGCGCATACTCAATAAATATGGCGTAAAACTTGATCGTGGCCAAACCAGCGGTCCGCGTGTCAAACAGAACCCGAAAGAGGACGGAACAAATGAAGGTGGCTCCTGATGGAATTTTCAGATAATCAGGATCGTATATTTGTTTTTCGGTTATTATTTTGTATTTTTATTATTGTTAAAGCTATAAAAGTAAGATTTATGGGAGATATTATAATTGTATTGCTGGTATTCTGGGTTGTCGGCAAGCTCTTGAAGGGCGTGTTTGGCGGTTTCAGTAAAAGCAGCTTCAAAGATGATAAATAGGCCAGCCAAGGGATGGGATAAATACGGTCAAAAAAGACTGGTTCAAGAGGCGTGAAATTGTAAAAAGGAAGTGGAATGGAATAAATATAAACGGAGCTTCCGGCAACAGGAATCCAGGATATATCGGTTGAGATATACCCTGAATACATGTCGGATATTGTCTGTCCGGAGATGTTTAGGCTTTCCACCTATACCCCTCGTTTGTCAGTTCCAAGTATTCCTCTAATCCCGGTTTTACGAAAAAGACAATTTCAAAGGCATCGTTACTTCCGTTATCGGGGAATGTCATGTCGGTTTCTCCATTTCGGATAGTCCCTTTGCCCACGTTGGAACCAAGGTCTTCATCCGCATAGGCATATTGAAACTCGACGTCCGGAAATATTTCGGAGAGTGTTTGGATAAGCAGCGGCACACCTTCCCAAGCCGTATCAAACCAAAGCACGTTCGGTTCTTCAAAATTCTGATTAAAGGCATTCCATTTTGTACCCCAGTTGGCAATAGACCATTCATACCAAGTAGGATAACCGTATTTTCCCCAGTTTCTCAGATATGTCATTCCAAGTTGTAATGCTTCTTCCCTGACTTTTTCCTTCTGAATTTCCATCCATTGAATGACTTTCAGGTCGTCCTGTGAATTGAACGGTTTACGTTGCTGTGCTATGATATACTGCATACCAAATTCCCCAGAAGTGGACGCTTCTATCAGTAAGTCCTTTGGCATAGGGATAATGTTGTTGAAGTCAATATAGCAAGGCGTACTGTCTTCATCAGTTTTTCCTTTTAAGAAATCCATCACATTTTGTACTGTTTCTCTGTCTGCGTTTATTTCTAAACGGTTTGTTACATAATTAGGCATGATTTTAATGTTTAAAGAATTGGTTAGTATTAACTTTTATTTCCCATATTGTCGGTTCTTTACTGATTGAACCGTTTTGGGATTTATGGATGCGGTAAACGGATGTCGATACAGCTTCATACGGCAACTTTTCTTGCCAAATTACTCTTGCGCAGGAAGGAAGAATTTTGTAAGAAATACACTTCAAGTAGCAGGATCAAGCGCGATAGCCGACCTTTGCATCTGATAAAACCAAACCGGTGATAGGATGAAGAATAGATGGGAGATAAAATGAAAAATAATTAATATAAAAGAAGAATGCTATTCCTTTTGCAGAAATATAAAAAAGGAATAGAATGATATAATTATAAAAGAGGGATTATTATTACCCTCTCAATTATAAGAGGGTATGTTCTCAAACTCAGACCCTTATTTGTAATACTGTAATACCGCAACACCTCCGTTAAAGGTCATTACGGTATTTTTTTTGAATTATTCTTGTGTTACTCCCATAGCATTGCTGTATTCTTTGATTTGCTCCATTGTCAGCCATTCGGGTTTTTCGTTTTCTCGGAAGCTGTCGTGAATTTTCGTCATGTATTCAATTTGTGTCTTTTCAGAACCAGCCCACAAACGACGAGAACTTTTGTTTCCAAAGCCAAGATAATATTCACAGTCGGCTTGCAAACGACCCAATAACATATACCTGAATTTTAAATCGTGCTGTAATACTTCTTCTATTGTCATACTCGTTTTCGTTTTTAATTAAGTTTTTTATTTTCCCTTTTTTCAAGTCTTTCGACTTTGCCGGAAGGGTTGTTTTTCATGTGCGTCCCAAACGACGAAGCAGGAACGCAGTGCAAGGAATCGGAAATGAAATTTTATGAATACCGAAATCTATGATTTAGGAAGATTACGTCAAATTTCATTTCGGATAGCGTAGCGATACTTGGATAGCGTTCGTTCGCCGTAATTTTGCACACGAAAACAAGACCGGGCGAAAGTCTGGATAACGACAGGAAACATCAACATTCATTACATAAGGGCTGTAAAAGAGAAGCAGGCAGTTACGCTGCTATAAAAGGGAAACAAGGAAATTAAAAAAGTGGGCACGGAGCAATCTGTAAAAAAGGGGGATGCCACCTGTCTTCGGGCAAAAGAAGATACCATACCGATAGGATTTAACCGATACGGTATCTCTTTGGTAGTCATCAGTACCATACTTTCAGAAAACCATTTAAAAACATTCGATATTCGCCTCTTGGAAAATCTGCGGGGCGTGCTGATAAAGCAAAGGAAGATTCAATACCGCCATTGGATATTCCACAAATCCGCTTCTACGCTTGTAACCTGAATAGGTCGCTAAATTATTTGTCTCCAGAAACTCCATTGCATCCGGATAATGATTCACATCAATAAATGTACGGTCTGGCAAATCGAGTGCATCCATGCTCTCCAAATTGACGGATAGCACGATATACTCTGTTTCATCTTCCACACTTTGCAAAGTAAGTGCTAACCAGCCATTGCCATAAAATTGAGGCATGAGATAAAAGCGTTCTCCACGAAACTCGTATTCTTTCCGCGTTAGGGAGCTGTCCGGCTCTACCAAGCGAAAATCATCCTCTCCAGAAACAAATTCTGTTGATGGGTCGCTGACATCCACATACGTTCCATTTACATTGTGACACAAATACTCTGCATTTTCTGAACGAACAATCACAAATTGAATTTCCATACTTTTAAAATTTAGCTATTAAACATCATGTTCTTTTTTTCCCTTTTTTCGGAAGCCTTTAGGCTTCTCCAGTCGGGATTTGATTTTTACGTGCATTCAAGATTGCCTTTAAGGAAAAGCAGGCAAGGAATTTGGACAGAATTTTTACAGTTGCGGTATGGAGCGTATACGACATTTGAGCGATTGAAAATCGGGAAAGCTACTGAAAAATTGTGTTCAAATAGCGTAGCGGTACTTGAATGTTTTTCCGTGGCAATACCTTTGCACAGGAAAAAACAAGTCCTGACTGGTAGCAGCCTGAAACGAAATAATTTCGTTTTATACAAGGGTAAAACGGAGTGATAAAAAAGGGAATGACCACAAAGAGCAGCCGACAAAAGCCGGCTTTCTTTTGTTCCTGTGGGAGGAGCTGGGACATTTAATCCGTTACATCATAATAATAGCTTAGCTCGTCATCTTTCAGATACTCCATTGCATATTGACTGGCTTGTGCCCAAAGGGTATTATACAATGTCGCAATTTCCGGCCTTGTTTCATAATACTGCCATATCTTATGGTTAAGCACTAAAACCAGTTCCGTGAGATACTTGTAGTTCTCTTTCCACTCCTTAAAAGCACGGTTGAAAGTGTCCTGTATCGCCGAAAGACCAAATCGGTCAGCAATGGAAAAATCATTCCAAAAGGTTGTTTGCAATTCATAACCGTTCTCTAACATAAATTCTCTGAATGTCATAATGCCTCAAATTTTAAGATTAATATTTTATTTATTTCCCTTCGATACTTCCTGTACCGAAAGGTTGATTATTTTTCTGCCCACGGGATTGGCGGCCAGAACGGGCAAGGAGGATGCGGAAAATACACTCTTCGATATTTCGGAGAGGAAGATTTTACAGCAGCAAGTGTCAGCGGTCCTTGACAGGACGGACAGCCGGCAATCGAATTTTGCAGGGAAATAACCAGGCTTGCGGGATAGAAATATAGGGGGTAGCTGGATGGGGCTATAAAGGAGGGCCGGAGTCTAAAAAAGGAAACTGGCGCAAGCGGCCACCTACAACAGTTGGGCGGGAACATTCATAAATGTGTAAAAAGGAATAGTTTCCCACCACATTTTATGCAGAATATATACGGCATAAAACACAAGTGCCGTAACAGCCTCTTGAGAAAGCGTTACGGCATTTGTTTAAGTACAGGTTACAGGCTATTTTACCTGAACGAGGTTGTCCTGTAGAGTTTTCCAGCCATACACTGCGGCCACATAGGGGTGGAGGGAACGTGTAACTTGGCGAAAACCATTCTCGTCAATTTCATAGTTGTAGATTTTTGCGGCAATCCGTTCTGCGTCGTCACGATTTTCAGCGACACGGTACAAAACATAATTCGTGCCATCATGGTGCGACATACGGCCTCGTATATCGTAGCCGTCACCGTACCACTCTGCATCATACTGTGTAGATTGTAATATCCCGGCAATGTTGTCACCCAAAATTTGATAGCCTTGTTTGCGTCCGTTCCACAATCCTAAATCTCCAAATGCAATAATGACTCCATTGACATCCTTGTTTAGGTTCTGCCGCTCATCCCCCAATTCATTATACACTTCGTCCGACCACTCTTCATCGCTGACCTTGTAGGCATCATCGTCCAGTTCTTCTCGCTTGAAATTTTGATAATACTCTCTTGCTGTTTCATCCAATAGAGCATCACTTGACCAAATTATTTGTTTCATACATTCTAATTTTTTATTTTCCCTTCCCTTCAGAGGCTTTTACCTCGTCCGGTGGGATTTGATTTTACGTGCAAACCACAAGGCGGAAGAAGGGAACAATGCAAGGAGGAAGCGGAATCCGAAGGATTTCATTTGAACGGCATTGACTGCAAATGAAACGCGCCTTGCAGGTTCACGTCCGACTTAACTTCGCACTGTAAAATTAATGGACGGCGGACGTAACCTCACTTTTGGGAAGAAATATGGTTATAAGAGGGACTGGAAAGCTGCTCAGAGGTATGGAATTGAGAGAGTCTTCTTTTTTCTATTGAAAATCGTAATCTGCCTGTTCATCAAGTGGAGCTAAGTATAACAGTATTACCGGGTGAAGATTTCATTTGGAGCTTGGCATCGCAACAGTCACTTATAAAAGTATGATGCGTATTAATCCGGTCATGAGCAAAACAAAAGCGACCAAAAGATCGCTTTGTTCATGATAAGGCAAGAATTATTTTTTGCCTTTTTTCACGGGCTTTACCGGCTTTTCAGGAACATCCTCCTTTTCGATAGGAGGATAAAACTTGACAGCCACCATAACAACACGATTGTGCTTCACACCGACCTTGTCGGTCCACTCTTCAGGCTTAAAGTAGCCTTCAATGGTGAGCATCGTACCTTTGGTCAGTTGGTTGAATGACCCAGTATTCTCGTTTTTACGCCAAGCCTCAATATTCATAAAGGCTGAAATGCGGTTGGTTTCCTCGGCATTCCTTTCCTGACGGCTTACGGCCAATGGGAAACGTGCGACACTGCTGTTGGTGAACTCTCGGATTTCAGCGTCTTTACCTAAGAATCCGGTTACTGTGAAATTGTTTTCAATCTTTTTCATGTTGAATTGCTTTTAGAAGTTATTAAATCAATTTTTACACTGCCTAAAAAGTAGATGTCGTTTAAGGGATGCACCAAGGATAGCGCGTCAATACGCTTTATTTTTAGCCACAGGTAAAATCGAAGGCTCGATAAAGGAAGATTGAAGCGGCTACGCCATTGGTCAAGACAACCATGTCGTTCCCGTCGGCATACTATCTTTGCAGAGGAAAAATGATGATTGCTTCGATAAAAAGCGATTATGGAAAATGGGAAACAAGTAAACCGGTAATGATAAGGAAAAAGAGCAAATCCAAATGTCGGCACAAAGGCGAGACATCCGTCCGAAAGTCAGTGAAGAATAGCAAAGCCAAAGCGAGACATGCCTGGCTTGAATTGAGACTGTAACAAACAGAATACCATCCAATCAGAAAAAAGGCCACTGCATAAGGAATGTGTCAGCCAAGAGTGGACAGAAGCGTAGGTAGCCCATCCTTGGAGGATAGTGATATCCGCATCGAAAAAAAATGGAACTGGAAGGAAAAACGGCAGGAAGAACCAGACTTTTCACAAAGTGGTTTCCAATTCGCTTTGTGCGAATGGCTGGTTTCTACAAAAGGGAGTGGCGCAGCCAAAAGAAAAAGTTATAAAAGGAAAATGGAAGTAAGGCTGAAATGGGTGATTCCATTCCAGCCAGTCGATGATATTTGTCCAAGGTGTCATTGAAATTCAACCATCATAATACGATGCTCGAATATTTTGGTTTTGTCGCTGGGACGTCGCTGGCAAACCCAAAGGTGTCGTGCACCGTAACCGTATGTGAAATATTCATCAAGTGGAGTTTTTTTCTCCAACTGTCTCATGCTTTCACGCAATTCCGCCTCATTGCCAGAAAAAAGAATCGTGTTAATGATTCGGAAATAAAGTTCAGTTACCTCGTCACAATAGGGGCAAAAGCTGTGTTCAATTGTTACTTTCATGCTTCTTTTGATTTTTATTGTACTTCGATTATATCTTCAATTCGACCATATAGGACAGAACGTAGTGCGGTTTTGTCAATGGCATAATATTCAGCAATATGTCCGTGTTGTTTCACGAAATACCGTTTGAGAACATCGGAGAAGTCAAAACGGTAGCCCATTAAAGCGATACCTCTTTTGAAATGGCAGCACTCTTTCACATTGCGGGTGAGCCAGTTCTTTTCTTCCCGACTCAACTTGTCGCCATTATCAAGACGTTCCCGTAATTTGTAAACCTTGCTATCTTTCAGTTTTTCCAATTCGGGCACATCCCATTGGACGAATTTCATTGCTATCTGTGTCATGGTTTCTATGTTGTAAAATTGTAAAAATTACTTCATCACAGTATTTAATACTCTCTCTTTGCCACAGATGAAACGAACAGTGATTTTGTTGTCGAAATCACCGACAATCGTTCCATCCGTGTGTCTCTTATAGAATAAGCAAAGTGTAGGATAGACCATAATTTTACTTTATCTTCTTCTACTCATTCAGTTACTAATTTGACCTTCCATTCTCCCTGAGAGAATATTCTAAAGCTCACGTACTCGTCTTCAAATTCATAGGTTAGAATCTTGATATAGACTTTATCTTTGTCCTCCAACGATTCTACCAATTTTTTGATTTCTTCTTCTGGATACACCCAACGAGAGGAAAATTATGCATCTACACTATCACCATATCGATTGGTAAATTCGCTGAAAGTGTCATCCAAGAAAGCCTCTATTTTGTCGAGGTCTGTTTTATTTTCCGTTCTTGCGTGGAAAATGTTGGTTGCATAATTTGCCATAAATACCAAGTTTTAAGTTTGTTACTTTCCCTCCTGTAGCATTTCACTTACTTTCGGGCTTGATTGAAATTATGTCGCTTCAACAGGTGGCATGGCTATGTATGCAGGGTTTCACTACAAAATACTACCTCTGCGAAGCGGAGCGTGGAGATTTTGTAGTGAAACTTCAGGTTACAACCTTGCATACAATAAAGACATGGCAAATACCTTTGCGACACAATTCCCATCAGGCAGACCGAAAGTTGATATGCGAGCATGTGGGAGTTTGCTCGGTACGGATGTGTGTAAAAGGTAGCTATGAAGTAAAAGAGTATCGCAGCGAAAAGAGAAAAGAGGCAAGAGCTTATCTTCTCTTTTGGCTGTATGGGTACAATGGGAAAATCACAAAAAGTAACATGAAAATCCAGTTTGGTTTAGTTTGTTAGCCTTATATATGCTAAACTAAATTAAACTAAATATAGGCAGGCATTTTTGGCTGCCTGTACAAAAAAGATTATCTTTGCTACAAGCAATACAACTTCAAGAGATAATAATTTGTATTCTCTTTATGAGCTGCAAATAATTTGTTAGTTAAAGTTAGGAGCAAATTCTTCGAATGATGAGAGCAGATAAAATTGCTCGGAATGCACTCTGAAAGCAAACAAACGAAAAGAAAGAAACAGAGTGCAAATAGAAAAATGAGAAATCACTTTAATTCCTATTTTTGTTCCTTATTTGTTTCTTCATTAAAATCACCTTTCTTATAACATATTGATTATAAAATATTTAAGTGTATATTTTAAAGAAGGTTAAGAATATTACCAAGTAACGGCTGTTGTTCATAATTAAGCAGCGGTGAAAAGCGTTTTTTCGTAGGCTTGATTTATAATAGAAAGACTTTTCTGGCGGGAAAAGTGCATGAAAGAATGTTTCATTTTTGGAGTACAGAAATGAACTGGGGGCGTATGCCCTTAAGAAGCATAGTCGTGATAATATGTTGTTTTGTCAGGTTTTGTGTCAGTATATAGTTCTTTAATATTGAAAATAAAAGAAGATTTTACAATATATATTTGGATATATGAAGAAATATTCACTACTTTGCATCGTAAAACGTCCGTTACTTGGTAAGTAATTCAGACGGGTATTTCCGTTACTTGGTAAGTAATAGTTTCTCTTCCAATCTGTTGTTATTTGGTCGTTTACGCTACTATCTTTTCTTTAGAACGTTTTACAACCGACATTATCAGTTCATCATTTGCGGCATCTACCTTTTCATTTTCGAAAGGTTTCAGATAAGTTTCTGTTACCTTGATGGACGAGTGTCCCAGGGCTTTGCTTATAATACCGATGGGAATGCCTGAGTAAAAGGCTAGTGTTGCCCAGGTGTGTCGTGCGGTGTACGAACTGATATTAGTGCCGGGGAGCAGCAATGTGGCCATTTTGGCTAGCTTGCGGTTGAATGTGCGTAAAGCCTGACGATAATTCTCGTATAGTTTCTTTTCGTTTTCTGTTGTTTCGTCAAGAATAGGAAAGAGATAACCGGAATCAGTTTTCTTGTTCCGGCATTTCTCAAACAGAGCAGTTGCTTCATGCGGAATGCGTACTACCATTTTCTTTCCGGTTTTGTGACGGCAGTAGGTGATACAGTGTTCCTTTAGGTCTTGTTTGCGCAGGTAGGCCATATCAATGAATGGCATTCCACGGAAAAGAAACATCAACAGAAAATAAGCGAGTACATTTTGTACGTCTTCGGGCAATTTTTCAAAATCCGTGCGCAGTAATGTATTCATTTGCTCTTCTGTAAGCGACCGTTTGGACTGTGCCTCCACCTTTGTATATACACTATCAAACAGTCTGGCATCATAAGTCAGGCGCTTTGCTTCCACGAGCCTGTTGTAAACCGCTTTGAGCACTCGCATATAGGTGGAAACCGTGTTCCAGCTTGCATTTCTGCTTCGCAGCCATGCTTCGTACTCTTTCAGCTTGCCTGCCGTAAAAACGTCCGTTACCAGTATTTCTTCTGTGCCCTGTCCGCCGGAAAACTTCGTAAAAGAGTTTAGCGTGGCATTATAAGTATGTACTGCCGGGCGTTTTTTGTCTGCCGTCAACCTTTCAATGACCGACTTCATGTATGGTGACAGATGCACCATCTCAACATTCTTTTCTTCTTTATCCATAAATTTAAATTTTAATTTCCGCATCCCGCGGTCTTTTTTGAAACAGACCTACTGGGGAAATGTTTATGGATGCAAGATAAAGAATTTTATGGGCGAAGAAAACAAAAGATGTTTCAACTAGTTCCATTTTTTGTTTCATACCTTGAAACGAATGGTTTCCCGTAGTGAAACAGTTTGTTTCTCGGTGTGAAACGAATCGTTTCACCCTTTGAAACTTTTAGTTTCTAGCGCTTGAAACAAAAAGTTTCAGCAGGCTAGAAACTAGTTAGAACGCAGCTTTACCAATTATACTCATCCGTGTAACTGTCAAAGACCGGTTCTTCGGTGATACCTTTCCGGCGAAAAAGCTGGCGGATATAGTTTTGCTCTGCGGGGCTTAGGAAGCGTTCTTCGCGATAAAAGCGATAGTAAAGCGTTTTTCCGAAATGCCCGATCAGTTGTTGCTTGATGTTTGTTCCGTCCTTATAAGGTACGTTGTCCAGCAGGTGGCTGATACCCCATGCCACATGTATCTTTTCTGCGTTTTGGAAGTGGGGACAGTCAATTCCGGTGGCCGGAATACACATTGGGTTTACGATGCTGATGTAGGACGTGTCAGCGGTAGTGAGAAGTGCAGCCACCCGACGCAGGCAGTTACAAGCTTTCGGACATTGCTCGTTGTAGCAGCGGGCGTAGTTGAAAGGGACTGTTTTGTTTTTTAATTTATAGTCGTTCATTTTATATTGTATATTACATACATGATTGACAAAGGTAGTGCTTTTATTATGGAAAGGTACAATTTGAAAAAGAAAAAACGTGAAAGAATGGGTGAAGGGAACACCCTTCACCTATAAACTGCTTATAGATAGGATAATACAAGGAAAAGTGAAGGGTGAAGAGATTGTTCATTATAACTCTTCGCATACCCGCATTTCCATACCTTTATATACCACTACAATCTTGTGTAGTTGCGTGGAGCCAATAGCTTGTTTCACCGTGTCCGTGTCGGCATAGCGATTGGCCTGGGCGATGGCTTCCTGACGCAATTCCTCCACACGGTTTTCAGAATCGCGATATTTGGCGTACTTCAACTCAACGATGTAGCTGTGCTTCATGTCAGAATATATGTCCAACATGGGACAGAGGAAAATATCGACGTAACCCGCTTGTGTATCTTGCTCGGAGATAGGACGGTAGAAGCGGTTTTGCGCAGTCATGGCCAAGGTGAAGCCGTGAACGAAGGATTCGCCCTTTTGCTTGTCACGCTGGGATGCATAACGTTTCAGGCAGTCGGCAATGTAACCGAAATAGGCTTGCCAATTGCCGTCATAGGCGAGCTGGCTTGAAAGTTCGCTCTTTTCGTAGCTGCTGAAATTCAAGTCTGCGTCGTTGTAGGTATTCAGCAAATAAGTGTAGAGCTGCTCTTGAACCACCAAGTTCGGAATGGTCAGTTTGGTCTTGCCTTTATCTATTCCGCTAATGGTCAACATTCCGAAATAGTAGAGCAGGCTTATAAAATTGTCCGGATTGGTGATGTTGACGGCAGGGAAACCTTTCTTCAGTTCACCAGTGATATAGCCTTGACTCACTAATGTCTGAATGACGGAAGCATCGTGTGCAAACTCCTTATCCTTTCGAATGAGCATACGCAACTTTTCATAGTCGATACGTATATTATCTTCTATCATTTCTCGTGGCGCTTTGCCGTTATCTATGTAATTCTTCACGAAGTAGAGCACCATGTTGGAGTTGTACATGGTAGTTTCACCGTAACAATCCTGCGCGAAGCAATAATTGTCGTACCATGGTTTCATTATTTCTATCAGTTCGTCAACAGTATGGCGGAAAGGACTGTTCGTTGAATAATAAGTCAGCATTTCGCGTACTTCTTCTTCGGTGAACCCCATCATTTGGTTAAATTGGGGGGTAAGTGAGTAGTTCGTGCCGATGTTGAAGCCACTCGTCAGGTCATCCATCGTTACGGGGCTTACGCCGGTGATGAAACAACGTTCTATGCTGGAATAAGTTCCTGCCTTCACCTTATTGAAGAAAGCACGCAGATAACCTTCGCCATGCGTTTCATCAGTGTAGCGGTGCAAGCTTTTGGCATCAGAAAGGATGGCGTTGGTGAAGTGGTCGTATTCGTCGATGAAGAGATACATTTTCTGTCCGGCACGTTCGCAGGCTTGATAGAGGTAGTCCAACTGCTCTACGGCCCCATTCACTTGGCGTAGTTCTTCCAGAGTCTCCGGTGGCAGAAGGTCGGCATATCTCTTGCAGAAGTTCATGAAAGTAATGCTGCAATGTGCATCCAGTCCCTTTCGATAATCGTTCAGTTCGCCGGTGATACCTGAAAAGTTGAGGTAAAGCACCAGATAGCTGTTGCGGTTTGCTGTGGGATGCTTCCCGATGTAGAGGTCGCCGAATAAGTCGTTGAACTTATCGCGGGTACGCACATCGTAGTAGTGTTGCAGTACGTTCAGCGTGAGGCTTTTGCCGAAGCGGCGGGGACGGATGAAGAAAAAGAACCGGTCTGCCTGCTCTATCATAGGAATGAAGCGGGTTTTGTCTACATAATAATAGTCTTCGCGGCGGATGACTGCGAAGTTCATCATACCGTAAGGCAAACGCTTTCTGTTGGGTACTATATATTCCATTGGATCCATCTTCTGTCCTCCTGCTGATTTCTTATTTAACAACTTGCTTCTTTAGCGTTAACGACACAAAGATAGTAAAAGTTCTTGTTGGGTACGAGGCATCCTCAAAAAAGTATTGGAAAAACTCATTCACACTAAGAACTGCAACCCTGGCAAAGCTATTTTGAAACAGCAGTGAAGGGGTGGAAATAATTCTCGAGGTTAGCTTGTATATATTGAAAGATACTGTATTTTTGTGCAGAACTAAAAAAGAACAGACTATGCTGGACATTATTTTGATCGTAATTGGTGCCCTTTGTATGATAGCCGGGTTAGCAGGTTGTATTCTGCCGTTTCTTCCCGGTCCGCCTATTGCTTATGTGGGGTTGGTCATTCTGCACTTCACGGATAAGGTACAATATTCTACGACACAATTAATCGTATGGCTATTGATTGTAGCTGTTTTGCAGGTATTGGATTATTTCACTCCGATGCTGGGAAGTAAATATAGTGGCGGTAGTAAATGGGGGAATTGGGGATGTATCATAGGAACTCTTGTCGGTCTTCTTTTCTTGCCTTGGGGCATTATTCTCGGTCCGTTTCTAGGGGCGGTGATTGGTGAACTATTAGGAAATAAAGAGTTCTCGCAGGCACTCAAATCAGGTGTGGGCTCTTTACTCGGATTTATATTCGGAACTTTACTGAAGTTCGTTGTCTGCGGTTATTTTTGTTATCAATTTATCATAGGTCTTATTCGGTAACCTATTTGATGTTGTAAAACATTCGTAAGAATAACCTATCTATTGCCTTTACATAGAGTACTAAATCGATGTGTGTTCGTCTTTATTGAAGTAGCACATTGAGGTAGTACCATGAAAAAGACTTTTACTTATCTTTCTTTTATCATTTTCTTGGGGTGGTTTCCCTCGCTTTTTGCGGGAGAAATTTATGTATCCTTGCAGGGGAATAATAAGAATCCCGGGACAAAGGAAGCCCCGTTTAATACATTAAACCGGGCAATCAAGCAGGCTCGTGAATGGCGTAGACTGAATCGGCCGGAAGTAGCCGGAGGAATTTATATTCGTTTGGAAGAGGGTGTTTATGCCCAGCGCAGTTCTTTATTTCTTCGTCCGGAAGATAGTGGGACACCCGATTCTCCAACAGTGATTTGTGCAGTAGATGGTGCTCATCCTGTGATTAGTGGTGGAGTTGCTGTTACGGGGTGGAAGCGTGGATGTAATCATCCGGCAGTTCCTGAAAAGCTAAAGCAGAAGATATGGTCGGCAGAGGCTCCCCTAATAGGAAACAGAAGAGTAGAAACCCGGCAAATGTGGGTGAACGGTCATAAAGTTCAAAGAGCTGCGCAATTTCCTGACGGAGGATTGGAACGAATGATTGACTTCAATCCGGAAGAGCAGACAATTACGATCCCCGTTTCTCAAAGTGTAAATTCGGAAAGACTTCAAAATGCCGGTCAACTGGAAATGATTGTCCATCAACGCTGGGCGATTGCTATTTTGCGCGTGAAAAGTATAGACGTGAAAGACGAACAAGCTGTAGTTCGCTTCCATGAACCTGAAAGTCACCTGGAGTTTGCGCATCCCTGGCCGCAACCCGTCATCGGAGGAGAGAAAGGAAATTCTTCCTTTTGCCTGACCAATGCACTGGAATTGCTGGATCAACCCGGTGAATGGTTCCAGGAATATCCTTCCGGCACGATTTACTATTATCCGCAGGCGAGCGAAAATATGGAAACAGCTGAAGTGATTATCCCTACCTTGGAAACTTTAGTGGCCATAGACGGTACATTGTCCCGTCCGGTAAAACATATACAATTTAACGGAATTACTTTTGCGCATACCTCCTGGATGTGTCCTTCTTATCAGGGACACGTCACCTTGCAAGGGGGATTTCCTTTATTGGATGCCTATAAACTACAAGAACCGGGGCTTCCGGAAAAAGCGGAACTGGAGAACCAAGCCTGGATCACCCGTCCCGAAACAGCGATACGTGTAAGAGGTGCCGAATATATTGATTTCAAGCATTGCACGTTTCGTCATTTATCATCCACCGGACTGGATTGTGAATGGGCAGTCACAGCATCGAGCGTCGAAGATTGTCAATTTACGGATATTGGAGGAACGGCTTTACTGGTCGGTGCATTTCCGGACGGAGGATTTGAGACACACGTCCCTTTTATTCCTGCTGACGCACGGGAATTATGTTCCCATATTACTATCAGAAACAATTTCATCAGTAATGTGACTAATGAAGACTGGGGATGTGTAGGTATCGGCGCCGGATATGTCAGAAACATGGATATTTCTCATAATGAAGTCTGCCATCTGAACTATTCAGGGATTTGTGTAGGCTGGGGATGGACATCGCTGGAGAGCGGAATGTGCAACAACCGGATAGAAGCAAACTATGTACATCACTTTGCCCGTCGGCTATACGATGCAGGCGGTCTGTATACTCTTTCCAACCAGCCGGGTTCCGTCATGCGAAATAATCGGATCGAACATTTAATCGAAGCCCCCTACGCTACGAATGACCGTGCTTTTTATATCTATCTGGATGAAGCTACGGACGGATATACAATGGAAAACAACTGGTGTCCCACTGAACGTTTTGATTCGAACCGCCCCGGGAAAAAGAATGTGTGGAAGAATAACGGCCCTCAAGTGGCGGACAGTATTAAGTACAAAGCCGGAAGAATAAAGCAAGATTGAAACAAATCAATGGATTAACATAGTCATCAATGTACTAGCAATCAATAAACTAATGTAATAATCATTAGAGCTAAACTAGTATGATAATTATTCCAACTAATATGATAATTATAGTAATCAATAAACGATATTTAATCAATAAAATAGATGAAACCAACGAACTACCATTTATTTGATTTCCTTGATTTCGATACCGAGTTATCAAGGAATGAGTCGCTTTGGAAAGCATACAAGCCAACGGCTGTTTATGAAAAGGAAGGAGATATTTACGTAACAGTTCCCTTTCAGAAGCAAAAGCTGGCTAACGATATGATGGCGGATACCGATGTTCCCCAGGAGGAATATACGTTAATCATCCGTCAGTATAACATCGGCATCACCCGTCTGTTTCTTGGCTTCGGCGATTATGTACTGACAGATGAGTCGGAAATGCTGCAATTCAGTGACCGGATTCAGAAAGTGCCCCTGTTTATAAAAGAACAAAAAGGAAAATGGATTCTTTCGACGGAAGACGGAACGAAGCGTGCCGTTATCAATGTGGAAGAGCCTCTATTAGACCGATGGAGCGAATTGCTTCCCGACCCTCAAGAAACGCTTGATATCACTTTATACCCTGACGGAAAGCGTGAAATCCGCTTGTCAGCCTACGACCATTTTTCGCCTCCCCGCTACGATGCGTTACCTGTTGCTTTTTGCAAACGCGACGGTCGGAAAGAACGTGCAACGCTTTCTTTTGAATGTAAGCCTGATGAATGTTTTGCCGGAACCGGAGAACGTTTCTTTAAAATGGACTTAAGCGGACAGACTTTCTTCCTGAAAAACCAGGACGGGCAAGGAGTCAATAACCGGCGTACTTATAAGAATATCCCCTTCTATCTATCCAGCCGCATGTATGGAACATTCTACCATACATGTGCTCATAGCAAGCTCTCGCTGGCCGGACATTCCACCCGTTCCGTACAGTTTCTAAGCGACCAGGCATTGCTGGATGTATTTGTAATAGGCGGTGATACGATGGAAGATATTCTTCGCGGTTATCGTGACCTGACCGGCTATCCGTCTATGCCTCCTTTTTGGAGTTTTGGCGTTTGGATGAGCCGTATGACTTATTTCAGTGCCGATGAAGTAGACGAAATATGCGACCGCATGCGTGCCGAACACTATCCCTGTGATGTAATTCATCTGGATACGGGCTGGTTCCGTACCGATTGGCTCTGCGAATGGAAATTCAATGAAGAACGGTTCCCCGATCCGAAAGGATTCATCGGGCGGTTGAAAAAGAACGGCTATCGTGTCTCTTTATGGCAACTTCCATACGTTGCGGAAAATGCAGAGCAGATTGATGAAGCCAGAGCCAATGATTATATAGCCCCATTGACCAAACAACAAGCGACCGATGGTTCCAACTTCTCCGCCCTGGATTATGCCGGAACAATCGACTTTACTTATCCGAAAGCAACCGAATGGTACAAAGGACTATTGAAACAACTCCTGGATATGGGAGTAACCTGTATCAAAACCGATTTCGGTGAAAACATTCACATGGACGCCCTCTATAAAGGTATGAAGCCGGAATTGTTGAACAACCTGTATGCCCTGCTTTATCAAAAGGCCGCTTACGAAATTACGAAAGAAGTGACAGGTGACGGTATTGTCTGGGCACGTTCCGCATGGGCGGGATGCCAGCGTTATCCTTTGCATTGGGGAGGCGATTCCTGTAGCTCTTGGGATGGAATGGCAGGTTCTCTGAAAGGCGGTCTGCATTTCGGTCTGTCGGGATTTGCTTTTTGGAGCCATGATGTTCCCGGCTTCCATACATTGCCCAATTTTATGAACTCGGTAGTAGCAGATGATGTGTACATGCGCTGGACTCAATTCGGCGTATTCACATCGCATATCCGTTATCACGGAACCAATAAGCGTGAACCCTGGCACTATCCGGCCATAGCTCCGTTGGTGAAAAAGTGGTGGAAATTGCGTTATTCGCTCATTCCATACATCGTAGAACAAAGTAAACTAGCCATAGAAAGCGGCTATCCGCTCTTGCAGGCACTCATTCTGCATCATCCGGAAGATAAACTTTGTTGGCATATAGATGATGAATACTATTTCGGCAATGATTTCCTGGTAGCTCCGGTGATGAACAGCGAGAACTGTCGGGATATCTATCTTCCCGAAGGAAAATGGGTGAACTTCTTTACGGGAGAACGTCTGGAAGGAGCATGCTGGCTGAAAGACGTATACGTTCCATTGGAAGAAATGCCCGTATATGTGCGTGAAAATGCCGTGATCCCCATCTATCCGGAAGACGTGGACTGTACGGATGAAATGGATTTAAGCAAAAGCATAGCTCTACGTATAGATAATGATTATAAAGGATTTTGGAATAGATAAATAGAAATAACTCAAGTTTTGTAAGTAGCCTGAAAGGCTTACATAATATAGCGTAGAGTGATACCTTACGCTATATACCAAGAGGCTTTCAACCTAATAAATTACTTCCGAAACTTAAGTAGAATAAATAAAAATGGCAGAGTATGAAAACATGGAAGAGTAATTTAGAAGAAACAAAACAACGTTATATAAATTGGTGGAACCATAAAGGAATCATTCTCAATATGTGGGAGCACTTCCAGGAAGGAGTGCAACCACATGCAGAGATAACACCTCCCGCACCGGCAAAAGATTTGTCGCAAAAGTGGTTCGACCCTCAATGGAGAGCTGAATATCTGGACTGGTACGTAGCGCACAGCAGTCTGAAAGCGGATATTCTTCCGGTTGCGAATACCCAACTGGGTCCCGGTTCTCTAGCTGCCATTTTAGGCGGAGTGTTTGAAGGCGGGGAAGACACCATTTGGATTCATCCCAACCCGGATTTCACCGATGAAATAGTCTTTAACCCCGAACACCCGAACTGGATTCTTCATAAAGAACTCCTGAAAGCCTGCAAAGCGAAAGCCAACGGACACTACTTTGTCGGTATGCCCGACCTGATGGAAGGACTGGATGTTCTGGCCGCACTGAAAGGAACGGATAGGGTATTACTGGACACAGTGATGCAGCCCGAAATCTTGGAACAACAGATGCAGCAAATCAACGACATCTACTTCAAAGTATTTGATGAACTATACGACATCATCCGTGAAGGCGACGAGATGGCATTCTGTTATTTCTCGTCCTGGGCTCCCGGAAAGATGAGTAAACTGCAAAGTGATATTTCGACCATGATTAGTCAGGATGATTATCGCCGGTTTGTGCAACCTTTTATTCGTGAACAATGTCAGAAGATTGATTATACCCTTTATCATCTGGATGGAGTGGGAGCTATGCATCACCTGCCTGCCTTGCTTGAAATTGAAGAATTGAATGCGATTCAATGGACTCCCGGAGTGGGCGAACCACAAGGAGGATCTCCCAAATGGTACGATCTGTATAAGAAGATTCTGGCAGGCGGAAAGAGCGTAATGGCTTGCTGGGTGACATTAGACGAACTAAAACCTCTATTGGATCATATCGGCGCGGACGGTGTACATTTGGAAATGGATTTCCATAACGAAAAGGAAGTGGAACAGGCCATGCGGATTGTCGAAGAATATACCGGTTCTTCTACCGCTGTAAATACCAATAAGCATCAACAGGATGCCGACTTGGCAGCTACCGGACAGGAACGTATTTGTATACGGGAAGAACAACATCGGGAAGAGGATAAACTGAAACCTCTGTATGAAGCCATTGTTGCCGGGAAACTGGAACCTGCGGTTGAAATCACCCGGCAAGCCATTGCGGAAGGAGTAGCTCCTCAAATGATTATCAATAATTATATGATTAAAGCAATGGGCGAAGTGGGACAACGTTTCCAGGATGGAAAAGCTTTTGTTCCTCAACTGTTGATGGCAGGACGTGCCATGAAAGGGGCTTTGGAGCTACTGAAACCTTTATTGGCAGGAAGTGCTTCCACTACAATAGGTAAGATTGTCATCGGTACAGTGAAAGGAGATCTCCATGATATTGGTAAAAACCTGGTGGCTTCCATGCTGGAGGGTTGCGGCTTTGAAGTCATTAATATTGGTATTGATGTGACTTGTGACAAGTTTGTGGAAGCTGTGAAGGAAAACCATGCTGACATCTTGTGCATGAGCGCATTGCTGACTACTACCATGACGTATATGAAAGAGGTTATCCAGGCATTGGAAGAGGCCGGTATTCGTAATCAAGTGAAAGTGATGATTGGCGGAGCACCCGTCAGTCAGGGGTTTGCTGACGAAATCGGTGCGGACGGATATAGTGATAATGCGAATACAGCCGTAGCAGTTGCCAAAGAACTGATTGGAAATAAAAAATAGAATAAAAAGGCACGGATTACACGGATAAACACGGCTTTTAATTACATAGCCTATTAAAACCGTGAAATCCATGTAATCTTTGCCTAAAGAAAATTAGATTTAAACTTACGTTACTTATTTAATACTTGAATTATGCATGTGAAATTCTTAGAGACATTAGATTGGAGTATTCTGATTGCCTACTTCCTTATTTTGATAGCTATTGGTATATGGGCAAGTTCTAAACGAAAAAAGGGGAGTAGTCTTTTCCTTGCGGAGAATTCGTTGAGATGGTATCATATCGGCTTCTCCATGTGGGGGACGAATGTCGGACCTTCCATGTTGATAGCTTCCGCAAGTGCCGGATTTACTACTGGTATTGTTTCGGGGAATTATGCCTGGTATGCATTTGTCTTTATATGTCTGCTTGCTTTTGTCTTTGCTCCCCGATATTTGGGTAGTCGCATCACGACATTGCCCGAATTTATGGGAAAACGTTTCGGACAATCTACCCGTAACATCCTTGCCTGGTATACCATTATTACCATTCTTATTTCATGGCTTGTATTGACTTTATTTGCCGGTGGAGTCCTGATCCGTCAGGTCTTCGATATTCCTATGTGGCAATCGGCATTGCTGTTACTTGTCATCTCCGCTTTCTTCACGATGCTCGGCGGACTGAAAGCTGTGGCCTACACGAATGTATATCAAATGATACTGTTGATTGTAGTATCAGCCACACTGGCTATCATGGGAATCTATAAAGTGGGTGGTGTAGGAGCACTGGTGGATGCCGTTCCGGCGGATTACTGGAATCTTTTCTATCCAAATGATGACCCGGCTTTTCCCTGGCTACCTATTATCCTGGGTTATCCTATTATGGGAGTTTGGTTCTGGTGTACGGATCAGTCGATGGTGCAACCGGTTCTTGCTGCCAAGAATCTCAAAGAAGGACAGATGGGAACCAACTTTACCGGATGGTTGAAAATATTAGATGTACCTCTTTACATTCTTCCCGGCATTATCTGCCTCGCTTTATTCCCACAATTGGAGAATCCCGATGAGGCTTACATGACAATGGTGACTCATTTGTTCCCGACAGGAATGGTCGGCTTGGTATTGGCTGTATTGACAGCAGCATTGGTAAGTACTGTCGGTTCTGCATTGAATGCATTAAGTACGGTATTCACGATGGATATCTATGTGAAGAAAATCCGACCGCAGGCCAAACAGAGAGAGATTATCAGAGTGGGACAAGTGGTTACGGTAGTTGGTGCACTGATCTCTGTGATAATAACCATAGCGATCGACAGCATCAAAGGACTGAATCTATTTAATGTTTTCCAGTCTGTACTGGGATTTATAGCTCCTCCAATGGCAGCCGTATTCCTCTTTGGCGTGTTCTGGAAACGCACCACTACGCTGGCTGCTAATATGGCTCTGACATTGGGAACTGTGTTCAGTATCGGAGTGGGAATTTTGTATTTATGGGTATTTCCGGCCGAACAATATAATGCATGGCCTCATTTTATGCTGCTTTCTTTCTATTTATTCGTTATCATCGGAATAGGCATGATAGTAGTCAGCCTGTGGGATAAATCTCCGCAACTGGGGACCTTGAATATGGAAAAGATAGAGGACAAACCTGCACGAATTGTTCTTATCCTATGGGGATTACTTATTGTGACTATGATCGGGCTTTACATCTTCTTCAATGGCCACTAGTTTTTATTCACTACAGAGGACGCAGAGATTATTATCTAATAATAAAAAGACTCCGTGTCTCTGCGTCCTCTGTGGTGAAACTATTTTCTACGAAAGCAATTTTCGTACGTACACAGCCCGCAAGTATATTCCAGCTTACGGACATGAGAACCCACTCCAATAATACCACTTACAGATTTGATGGGAATCATCAGGCTGGAATCTGTCAACTGAATACCACAGGGCGAAGCGACCGGAAATAAGGAGAATAGTTTTTGTTGTTCCGATACGTGCCATCCGCAATAACCGGGGCTGTATCTGTTAGTGTGCTTCCAACCTCTCTTTTCGATAAATGCAGCCAACTCCTCTTCCATGCAATCAGCAGCCTTTTCTGCAATGATGCTCCCCAATGAGTCTGCTATATATACTTTCACCATGTCGTCCTCTTGCTGAAGCAGATGTTGAAACTCCTCAAATTCAACTCCCGCAGTGGCGGTAAAAAAGGCAAAGGCTTCCGAACCCCGTAGTTGGCGGGCAATGGTTTTACCGATTGAGAGAACCGTATCTTTTACAGTCAGTGTTGCTTTTTCAGTGTCAAGCAGTCCGTCAGTGAGGAAAAAGAAAAAACGGGGACGAAGAAGGGGAGTGATACGGTCAAGTAACGTATTTATTTCTTCTATAACCATTCCATCCGGCATAGAATCTTTATATCCCATCGCCTCGTAGATATCGGACGATGGGATTTGCAGTTTCTGGTAAGTAAGTTCCTGTTCAACCATTATTGAACTCTTCCAATGCGGTATAAAATGCGTCTATATTAATAGAAGACGTATGTGGCGGAATATCACAACCACTTGACAATACGAAATTCGGATATGCACGGGTAGTCTCCAATAGTTGCAAAGTCACTTCCTTCATAGTCTCCGGACCTGCCATTTTGAAAAGGCTCACCGGGTCCAGATTTCCCATTGCCAGTGCATCGGTCGGAACCTCTTTCAACGCTTCCTCCATTTTGATTTTATTCCCGAAATGGTAAGCGGCTGCACCGGTATAAACCATCGCCTGTGTGCAATTCCCTGTGTTTCCGCAATTATGAAGCACTACGGCAAAGTGATCATCCTGTACCTTCTCTATTATTTCTTTCACAAATAAAGAAGAATATTGCAGGCAATCTTCGTTGGATAACAGTCCCGCAGCAGGTTCAGCCATGATTACACCGTTCACACCGGTTGCTTTCAATGCCATGCAATAGCGGGTGATGAAGTCACTGCATTTTCTTAATAACGTATTGGCTGCATCGGGATTAATATAAATCAGCATCATGATTTCCGACATATCATACAAACGTCCAGCCAGCGAATAAGGACCGATGCAACCGGCAAAAACCGGACGGTCTGTTACATTTCTGGCTGTCAGCATATTCGCTTTAAGATATTCCGGGATTCTTCCTTTATTCAACGCCGGAACTTCCAGCTTTTCAATAGCAGCTTCATCGGCCAGTAAACGGCCGGACACACTGGGCACCTCATTTTCCGGAAAGATAATCTCTGCCCCGAAAGCTTCCGCTTCTACCGTCAGATCCATGATAACGGTTGCTGCCGCAGCCGGATACTTGTCACAAAGAGCTTTGATAGCCTCATAATGAACCTGTCCGTTTGTCACTGCATCATGCACCGTTTTCCCAATAAATTCGATACCTGGATGTGTCATGATCGGAATTGCAATCGTTTCCTTACGTTGGATCGTTTGGCTGATCCATTCTTTCATATTCAGTTTACCCATAATTTCAGTTTTTAATATCGTCTTGTAATAAAGACGAAGTTGCCCTTCTTTTGTAATCTCGTATATGATAAAATCTTATACCGGTATAAAAATAAAGCTGTCCTTCAAAAAGAAGAACAGCTTTACACCTATTTGATTTATCTTCGAGCTTTATTTTACCGGAATCTTATCAATACGGTTCTGATGGCGTCCGCCGTCAAATTTGGTAGAGAAGAACTCTGTCAAAATCATGTCCGCTTCTTCAGTGCTGATGAAGCGTCCTGGCATAACCAATACATTAGCGTCATTGTGCTGACGAGCCAGGTGTGCGATTTCTGCATTCCAGCAGAGAGCGGCACGAACCCCTTGGTGCTTGTTCAGCGTCATATTGATTCCGTTTCCACTGCCGCAGATAGCGATACCGGGATAACATTCTCCCGATTCCACTGCAAGAGCCAGCGGATGAGCATAATCCGGATAGTCTACGCTTGCGGTAGAGTTAGTTCCGAAATCCTTGTAAGCCCAGCCTTTTGCTTCCAGCCAGCCGCGAACATATTCTTTCAGTTCAAAACCGGCATGGTCGCATGCTAATCCGATTGTTTTCATTAGAGCATTGCTTTTACTTGATTATATACGTTCTCGGCAGTAAATCCAAGTTTCTCATCCAATACTTTATAAGGAGCAGAGAAACCGAAAGATTCCAATCCCCAAACTTTACCGTGGCAACCTACCAGACCTTGAAGAGTGACAGGCAGACCGGCAGTCATACCGAAAATCTTCGCATCTGCCGGAAGGATAGCTTCCTGATATTCTTTCGGTTGGTTGCGGAACAGACCTTCAGACGGAGCAGATACAATGCGTACCTTCACGCCATCTTTGCGAAGCAACTCTGTGCCGGCTACCAATGTAGACACTTCAGAACCTGAAGCTACCAGGATAACATCCGGATTTTCGTCGGAACCTGCTACGATATAAGCACCCTTGGCTGCTTGTTCGTAATCTGTTCCTGCCGGTAAATTGGCAATATTTTGACGAGAGAAGATCAATCCTGTCGGAGTAGACATATTTTCCATAGCAAGTTTCCAAGCAATGGTTGTCTCTTCTGCATCAGCCGGACGAAGTACCAACATAGAGTTGTGTCCCTTATGTTTTTTCAGTTTTTCCATCAGGCGGATTTGTGCTTCCTGTTCTACCGGTTCGTGAGTAGGACCGTCTTCACCTACGCGGAATGCGTCGTGTGTCCAGATGAATTTCACCGGTTGTTCCATCAAAGCAGCCATACGTACGGCAGGTTTCATGTAATCGGAGAATACGAAGAATGTACCGCAAGCAGCGATCACACCACCGTGGAGAGACATACCGATACAGATACAAGCCATTGACAATTCAGATACACCTGCTTGGAAGAATGCTCCGCTGAAATCACCTTTCTTGAAAGAATGAGTCTTTTTCAGGAAACCGTCAGTCTTGTCAGAGTTAGAAAGGTCGGCCGAAGCAACGATCATGTTTTCTACCTGTGTAGCAAGTGCGCCCAATACGGTTGCAGATGCAGCACGAGTAGCGCTACCTGCTTTCTGTTCGATAGCAGCCCAGTCCACTTTCGGAGCTTTGCCCGAGAAGAAGAGTTCCAGTTTTGCTGCCAGTTCCGGGTTTGCTTTCGCCCATGCAGCTTTCTTTGCATACTTTTCAGCAACGATCTTTTTCAGTTCTTCTGCTCTTTTTGCATACAGTTCGGCTACTTCCGGGAATATAACGAACGGGTTAGTAGGATCACCACCCAGATTTTTGATTGTATTTACATAAGCGTCGCCACCGAGAGGAGCACCGTGTGTAGCACAGTTAGCTTCATAGCTGCTTCCGTCTGCCTTGCGTGCACCTTTACCCATTACGGTTTTACCGATAATCAGTGTCGGACGTTCTTTTTCAGCTTGTGCTTCTTTGATTGCCGCACGGATTTCGTCAGGATCATTACCGTTGATACTAAGTACGTTCCATCCCCATGCTTCATATTTCATGGCAGTGTCTTCAACGGTTACGTCTTTCGTTTCTGTAGAAAGCTGAATATCGTTGGAGTCATAGAACATAATCAGGTTGTCCAATCCCAGTGCACCGGCAATACGTCCGGAACCTTGAGAGATTTCTTCCTGAATACCACCGTCAGAGATGTAAGCGTAAATGGTCTGATTCATCACCTCGTCGAAACGGGCTTTCAAGAATTTGGCAGCGATAGCAGCACCTACTGCAAAAGTGTGTCCCTGTCCCAGCGGACCGGAAGTATTTTCGATGCCACGCATGATGTCCACTTCAGGATGTCCTGGAGTAGGGCTTCCCCATTGACGGAATTCTTTCAGCTCGTCCAGTGTGAATTTTCCTGTCAATGCCAACGTAGAATAAAGCATCGGAGACATGTGGCCCGGGTCGAGGAAGAAGCGGTCACGTCCTTCCCAACGGGGATTTTCAGGATCGTATACTAGAAACTCAGAGAAGAGTACATTTACAAAATCAGCACCACCCATGGCGCCACCCGGGTGACCGGAATTGGCTTTCTCAACCATTGAAGCAGCAAGAATACGGATGTTATCCGCTGCACGATTCATAAGTTTGTTATCGTTCATATCATTAAAATTTAATTGATTTCTGTCAGATTGTTCGCAAAGATAACTCTTTATGTGGATTTAACAATCCAAAAGAGCTATCTTTTTTATCGACAATTTTACGGTCTTCTTGTTTGTGATACAATAAGTAATTGCTCTAAAATTACTGTAACTCTAAAGTAACAATGGACTTAGCAGGAAGTTTTACCTTCATTGTACCTTTATTGATTTTTACCTCTTTGAAAGGTGCCGGTTTTACAATATTAGGTTTTTCAAAAGAATTGTAATCGGTCAGTTTGGAAGCGGTCAGAATCTCTCCAATAGCTTTCTTGGCTTTCGTATCACCCAGATTGATGGTGATTTCCTGTGCTTCATCAGCATCTACATTGGAAAGAGAAATATGGATCACCCCATCTTTATTTTTGGAAGCTGTGGCGCTCACCATCGGTACAGTGCGGTTATCACGTACACTTATCTTTTCGCAAGTCAGGTCGATAGGAAGATAAGTGGCATCCTGGTGTACTTTATACATCTTGAAGACATAATAAGTAGGCGTCAACACCATTTCTTTGTCTTTCGTCAGAATCATCGATTGAAGTACATTGACAATCTGTGCGATATTTGCCATCTTCAGGCGGTCTGTATATTTGTGGAATACATCAAGACTTAAAGAAGCCACGAAAGCATCACGAAGTGTGTTCTGCTGATACAGATGTCCTTTGATGGTTCCCGGTTCTTCATCCCACCAGGTTCCCCATTCGTCCAGTAAGAGGGCGATTTTCTTGTCCTTGTCATATTTGTCCATGATGGTACAATGTTTCTTGAGTACATCTTCCACTTCCAGACATTTGCCCATCGTCCAGTAATAATCATCCTTGTTGAATTGAGTGGCTGATCCTTTGCTGCCACTCCATCCGGTTACGGTATAATAGTGCAGAGAAAGACCGTCCATCCGGTGTCCTACGCGATTCATCAATACATCTGTCCATTTGTAATCATAGTCACTTGCACCACTGGCAATCTTGAACAGACGGTTGCCGTCATAATTACGGCAATAAGTAGAATAACGACGATATAAGTCTGCGTAATATTCCGGACGCATGCTGCCACCGCACCCCCAGCTTTCATTTCCTACGCCGAGATATTTCAATTTCCATGCTTTGTCGCGACCATTCTTACGGCGAAGGTTGGCCATAGGCGAGTCTCCGTCAGAAGTCATATATTCCACCCATTTGGCAAGCTCTTCCACTGTGCCGCTACCTACATTTCCACTCACGTATGGTTCGCAACCCAGCATTTCGCAAAGATTCAAAAACTCGTGTGTTCCGAAACTGTTGTCTTCAATGGTACCGCCCCAGTTGTTGTTCACCATCTTCGGACGGTTCTCTTTCGGACCAATGCCGTCCATCCAGTGGTATTCATCGGCAAAGCATCCGCCCGGCCAGCGAAGAACGGGAACGGACAAGTCTTTCAGTGCATTGAATACGTCTGTGCGATATCCCTTGATATTAGGAATATTCGAGTTTTCGCCTACCCAAAGACCGCCGTAGATACATGAACCCAGGTGTTCGGCAAACTGGCCGTAAATTTCCTTCGGTATGATTTCTTTGCCTTGGTCGGCATGTACGGTTATGGTAGCACTCTTTTGTGCAGAAAGAGATACAGATGCTGCCAGAAAAGCCGTGCTGACTAATAGTTTTGCTTTCATAAATGGTATTTGTTTAATGATTATTTTTTACCACAGATTACGCAGATTATCACAGATTGATTTTATTCTGACTACTATCATGTTATAATCCATAAATAATCTGTGTTAATCCGTGTAATCTGTGGTGACTTCTATTTTAGTAAACGAACTTCATAAACGGCAGAGGTCCATTCCGTCCCGTCAGGGATAAAACGTATCGGACAACTACCCGTATTCAATTTTTGAGGCAAAACGTATGAAAGGGTTATGAAACCGTCTTTATCCGCTTCACTGACAGTTGGATGAACAGCCAACTTTTCGTTATTCAAAAGAATAGCCACTTTATTGCGGTCATCTTTCCGTACCGTAATCAGGAGGCGGCTTGCTTCTTCTTTCACTTTCAACTGATAGCCGAACCAACCTTTAGCACGTCGGAAATGCCGGTCTTTATTCGTCCCTGTTTCTGCCTGCTCATACTGGATGCCATGATCAGACTCCGGCTGCTGTTCGCCAGGGAAGATCAGGTCAATGGTTTGATTAGCTAATTCCGTTGCTTTTCGTTCAGCCGTTGCCATCTCTTCCTGAATCGCTTTAAACTGCTCTTCGCTTGCCTGCCGGAAATAAACGGCATAACGGGAATTATGCAGGCGGAAGAACGGGACGAGTTCCAATGCTTTGCCTTGTGCAGGATAAACCTCTCCGTTATAGTTGAAAGTAATCCGGCTATTCTGTTCTTTCTGAAGAGATTTGCAGATTGAATCTGGATTTCCTATCAGCATCGGGACTTCTTGCAAAGGAATTTGTTTGCCATGAGCGATATGTCCGCCACGGCTGTCATCGGCATATAAACCGTCAAGATGTTCTGTGCCTGTGGAAGCTGCAAGAACGATCGGACCATATAAGAAAGCATAATAATCTTTCTTGTCGGGAATCTGTTCCACGCTGACTTTCATAGGCAAGTGGAAAGTAACGACATCTCCTTTTTTCCATTTGCGGGAGAGAGGAAGATATTGGTTACCTTTTGCCATAATGAACATTTTTCTTTTTCCATTGATGCTGACGCTATATCCTTTGGATTGGTTCGCCCATTCCGGAATACGTATCATTAAAGTACGTTTTTTCTTAGGCGCTTCATCTATTCGCAAAGTTACCTTGCCGTCATCAGGGAAACAGGTTTCCTGTGTCAAAGTAATGCCTTGCTCTTTCCAGGTCAGTTGTGAAGGAATGAAGAGATTGACATAAAGAGTGTCTTTCCGATACGCATAGATAAATTCACCGTATTTGGTATGATTCTCCAAGCCTGAACCTACACAGCACCACATTGATGTTTCCGGTTGTGAGTACACACGATAGTGTCCCGGACGCATAGGAGTGAAGTAGACAAATCCACCTTTATCCGGCTCTTGTGACGCTAGAATATGATTGTAAAGCGCACGTTCGTAATAGTTTACGTAGTTGGGATCAGGTTCGTTTGTTTGATTCGGATTGTGAGAATTCTGATAAAGCATTTTGGTAAGACGGAGCATGTTGTAAGTATTACAGGTCTCCGGTCCTTGAACGTCGTTCAGCATGGACGTGAAGTTATCCGACGGATGGAAATGTTCGCGGACGCTATTTCCTCCGATGCAGACAGAACGGTGATTGACTACCGTGTTCCAGAAAAAACGGGCGGCATGATCCCATTCTGCAGCATGATTCCAATTCTTGTCGTCTTGTGAAAGTTCGGCTATTCGCTTGTAGCCGATCACTTTCGGAATCTGTGTGTTGGCGTGCATCCCCGTCAATTTGTCTTCTTCTTTGATAAGCGGGTCTAAGATGAGCTTGTGAGAGAAACGGCGTGCCAGTTCCAGATACTTCTTGTCGCCTGTGATTTCGGCTACGTCAGCGAACGTTTCGTTTAATCCGCCATGTTCGCTACGAAGCATATCCTGCATTTGTTCGTCGCTCAAGCCGGAAGTGATATCGATCATCCAATCTGTAAAAGCGATAAGCATTTGGCGTGCAAGGTCGCTTCCTGCATAGAGATATGCATCCCGCAATCCGGCGTAAGTCTTATGTATATTGTATAGAGGTACCCATTTGCCGTTAAGGTCGAAACCTCCGGCACGGATCTTTCCTGCTTTTATATCTTTCCAAAGTTGAAGGCTTCCCGGAGTTCCTCCGATGAATCCTGTGCCGACAGTTTGTTGTGCCCGGTTCAACTCATTCAGCATGTAGTTGAGGCGATTATAGACTGCGGTATCTCCGGTGGCGGCATACATCATGGAAAGTGCGGATAAATAATGTCCGCCGATATGTCCGTCCAATCCGGTATTTTCCCAATTGGTGTAGCTGGGGGCTTTAGGCTGTAACCCTGCTTCGCGGAGAAAAGGAGCGAGCAGACGGTCGGGGTCTAATGCAAGTATGTAATGTAAATCAGTCTGTTGAGCTTGCAGAAACGGACTATCCAATAGTTTCACATTCTGTAAAGGGAAGTAAGACACTTGTGGGGCGTTTTGAGCTTTGCCCAGTGAGATGGACAGCACAAGTGCAAGTATGAACGAGGTGGTTTTCATGATAATAGTCTCCCCATCTCCCTCTCCAAAAGAGGAGAGGGGTGGAGATAATTAATGTTTGTACTTAGTTAGAATTGACTCTTGATAAACAGCGATTTATCGGCAATCTCTGATGAACAACAATGGATTGCCGACTGTCAATTATTTAAATTTGACTGCTGCCTCTTCGATAGGCAATCCTGCCTTATAGTTTTCGATGTATGTATTGAAGCCGGCTACATCTTCGGGTGTAGGTGATACTTCGATACCCGCGTCACCGACAAATACGCTTTCATCCAGAAAATCGGCAAGAGATTGTTTCTTTTCATTGTTCACGAGGTAAGAACCTAACAGGGCAATACCCCAGGCACCACCTTCGCCGGCTGTTTCCATCACAGAAATAGGCGAGTTGATAGCTGCAGCAAGTATTCTTTGACCTACTCCTTTGGTTCTGAATAATCCTCCGTGACCAGTAATTCTGTCCACTTTGATTTTTTCTTCGTTGAACAGGATATCGTTGCCAATCTTGAGTACTCCTACTGAAGCATACAGGTGAGTACGCATAAAGTTTGCCAGGTTGAACTTGTCATTTGCCGAACGTACAAACAATGGTCTTCCGTCAGCAAATCCAGTTACAGGTTCGCCTGAAATATAATTGTATGAAAGCAAACCTCCGCAATCGGTATCACCGGTGAGCGCAATATTGTAAAGTTTGCTATAGATTTCATCCATATTTACAGGTATGCCCAGAAGCTCCTGATATTCCTTGAACAGGTTGACCCATGCGTTGAGATCAGAAGTACAGTTGTTGCAATGCACCATGGCTACCAGACTTCCGTCAGGAGTGGTCACCATGTCAATCATTTCGTATGGCTTCGACAAATCTTTCTCCAATACGATCATAGAGAATGAAGAAGTACCTGCCGATACATTTCCGGTGCGTTGTTTGACTGCATTGGTTGCCACCATTCCGGTACCTGCGTCTCCTTCCGGCGGACAAACCGGTATTCCTGCCTTCAAATGACCCGATGCATCGAGCTTTTTACTTCCTTCCGGAGTGAGGACGCCAGCATTTTCACCTGCCGACAATACTTTAGGCAGAATATCTTCCAGTTTCCAGCTATATTCTTTCGGAGCAATCAGTTTATCGAACTTAGCCACCATTTCAGCCGAATAGTTGTGGGTTGTCGGATCGATAGGGAGCATACCCGATGCGTCACCGATACCCAATACCTTTTCGCCAGTTATCTGCCAATGCACATAACCTGCCAGAGTAGTCAGGAAATCAATGTCATTCACATGCGCTTCATTGTCCAGGATAGCCTGGTACAAATGAGAAATGCTCCATCGCAGCGGAATGTTGTAGACAAACAGTTCTGATAAGGCTGCTGCTGCCCGACCTGTATTCGTATTTCTCCAGGTGCGGAAAGGCACGAGGATTTCTTCTTTTTTGTTGAACGGCATATAACCATGCATCATGGCGCTGACACCGATAGCAGCCAGCGTCTCAATCTCTATGCCGTATAAGTTCTTTACGTTAGCGCGAAGGTCAGCATAGCAATCTTGCAGTCCCGACCAGATAGCTTCAATATTATAAGTCCAAAGTCCGTCAACTAACTGGTTTTCCCAAGTGTGGCTACCTTGAGCAATAGGCTTGTTTTCCTGGTCAATCAAAACTGCTTTAATTCGTGTTGACCCCAGTTCTATACCAAGAATGGCTTTTCCTGCTTCGATGGTTGATTTTGCATCTAATTTCATGTTGAAATCAATATTTTAAGGTATAACGATAATGATAGAAAAAATCAAGTTTCGCAGGTGCTTAATAATAGGATTAAGCTCTTACGAAACTTGAGAGATCGGTTTTTTAGCAAAGCGCTTTATTCAACATGTAATACACTTCGTTCATGCGCAGTTCTTTTTTGAAGCAGCTGATTGTAGTATCCTTGTTGATATGTACCATTTCGATACCTGCGATTTCAGCGTAATCTTCCCAATATTCTGCTGTCAGGTCGTAAGAGAAGCAAGAGTGGTGAGTTCCACCAGCCAGGATCCATGCACCTGCACCTACTTCGAGGTTAGGCATCGGAATCCAGAGAGCAGAAGCAACCGGCAACTTAGGCAGCGGTTTCGGTTCGATACATTCCACATCGTTCACAATCAGACGGAAGCGGTTACCCATATCTACTACTGTAGCAGTGCATCCTGCGCCTGTCTTTGAAGTAAATACCAATCTTGCTGTCTGGCTCTTGCGGATACCTATACCGAGGAAGTGTACTTCCAGGCGAGGTTTGTTGGCTGCGATAAGCGGGCAGATTTCCAACATGTGTGACTGCAGGATAGAGCTGTTGGCACCGTCGAAGTTCAGTGTATAGTCTTCCAAGAATGAACAACCTTTGGGAAGTCCCTGATTCATTACCCATACCGTACGGTAAAGAGCAGCCGATTTCCAGTCTCCTTCAGCGCCGAATCCGTAACCTTCCGCCATCAGACGTTGTGAAGCAAGACCCGGGATCTGATCGAAACCATTGTATTCGATGTCGCCCAAATCGTCGAAGTTGGTCGTAAATCCTTTAGCGCCTTTAGCTTTCAGGATAGCACGCATGGCAAGTTCTGCTTTAGCGGCATTCCATACTTTCTGATAAGCTTCAGTCGATTTGTCTTCCAAAGAAGCATCGTGGTCGTATTCTTTGAAGTAGGTAGCTACCAATGCATCTACATCTTCATTTTTGATTTCTTTGTGGTATTCCATCAATTCGCTTACCGGGCAATAATCTACATGGTAACCCATACGTTGTTCAGCTTCCACTTTATCACCGTCAGTTACAGCTACATTGTTCATCTGGTCGCCGAAACGGATAATCAGCATATCCTGTGAGTCTGCCCAACCGGCACAAACACGCATCCAGACAGCGATCTTGTGCAAAGTGTCTTCCTCTTTCCAGTAACCTACCACTACTTTACGACGGATGCGCATACGGGTACAGATATGTCCGAATTCGCGGTCACCGTGAGCTGACTGGTTCAGGTTCATGAAGTCCATGTCCATTGTATCCCAAGGAATTTCCTTGTTGAACTGTGTGTGCAGGTGCAACAATGGTTTCTTCAACTGTTGCAGACCATGAATCCACATCTTAGCAGGAGAGAAAGTATGCATCCAAGTGATTACACCGATACATTTTTCATCGTTATTGGCTGCTTTGAATACAGTTTCCACTTCTTTAGAAGAGTTGGCAGTACCTTTGTATACCACCTTGACAGGGAGTTTACCGGATTCATTCAGTCCGTTTACCATTTCATTAGAGTGTGCGTCTACTGCGATTACTGCGTCACCTCCGTACAGAAGCTGTGCTCCTGTTACGAACCATACTTCATATTGATCAAATACGTTATTCATAATGTTATTGCTTTAATTTTTAATATCTGTTTTTTTTATTGTTACTGTCCATAATAAGCATTCGGACCATGCTTGCGGCTGAAATGTTTTTCTACCAGCAGCGGGTTCATTGTTAAATTCGGGTTTACCGCATAAGCGATACTTGCCATTTTGGCTACCTGTTCCATTACCACGGCGTTGTGTACAGCATCGTGCGCATCTTTTCCCCAAGAGAAAGGACCGTGATTCTTCACCAATACTCCCGGTGTATGTACAGGATTCAATCCTTCAAAACGTTTCACTATCACATTACCGGTTTCCAGTTCGTAAGCGCCTTTCACTTCCGCTTCCGTCATATCTGCCGTGCAGGGAATGGCGTCATGGAAATAATCCGCGTGAGTCGTTCCGATGTTCGGAATGTCGCATCCCGCCTGTGCCCAGGCAGTCGCATAAGTAGAGTGGGTGTGTACCACTCCGCCAATCTCCGGAAATGCTTTGTAAAGTACTACGTGAGTAGGAGTATCCGAGGATGGCTTCAGTCGTCCTTCAACGACCTTGCCATCCAAATCCACTACTACCATATCTTCGGCTTTCATATCATCATAACTTACGCCACTGGGTTTGATTACTACCAATCCGCTTTTACGGTCGATGGCAGAGACATTGCCCCAGGTAAAGATGACTAATCCATGCTTTACCAATTCAAGATTGGCATGAAATACTTTTTCTTTTAGTTCTTCCAGCATAATGATTATATTTTAAATTTCGGGTCTTTGCGGTAAGCCTTGCCGTTGAACTTATACAAGGCAGCCCCCCGTTTGGAACCCAGTTTATCAATTTTATCAGTCTTTTCTATATAATCCATTTCAGCCACTCTTTTACGGAAATTCCGTTTATCCATTGTTTCACCGTAAATGGCCTCATATAAACTTTGTAATTGGGATAATGTAAAGAGTTTCGGAAGCAGATTGAATCCGATAGGTTCTACGGATGCTTTCTGTTTCATCAGTTCCCGTGCTTTTTCTACCATTTCAGGATGGTCGAAGATAAGCGGGGGAAGTTCGTTCATATTCACCCAGTAAGCATTGTGCTTCTGAACCAGTTTTCGGTCATACTCATTGATGTTAATCAATGCATAGTAAGCCACGGAGATAACCCGTTCACCCGGATCGCGGTCGATTGCTCCGAAAGTTCCTACCTGTTCCATGTAAACGTTTTCCAGTCCGGTAAGCTCATGCAATACACGTTTGGCGGCATCATCCACACTTTCATTGTTTTGCACAAATCCTCCCATCAGTGACCATTCACCCATTGCCGGCTCGAAGTTTCTCTTTAACAATAGCAAGCTGATTTCCCCTTCGTTGAAACCAAAGATGATACAGTCGATGCCGACATAAAAGGTGGGATTCGAGCTATAATAAGCCTCCCCCCGGTTCTTTCCAAAAGAGAGGGAGTTTGAGCTTATCATTGACTCTTGTGAATTATCTTTATCCATTTAGATTGTGATTTTAGTTATAATAAACCAGTCTTTCCGTTGGCAAGACTATTTTTAGATTCCTTCAACCTTTCCCAAAGAGAAGGTTGAAGGAAGGGCTTATTTTTTACCAGAAATACCAGTAGAAAGCACCTGTAATAGCCAGGATAATTACAGTATGAATAATATCCCAGTGATTCCAGCTTGCACGTGTAGCAGCTTTTTGTTCTTTGGTAGCCGTACCGAATACCAGTCCCTGAATCTTTTCTGCAGTCGGCGCTTTGGTTGCCAGGCTGACTACGATTACTACAATAATGCAGAACAAGAACATCCATCCACAGAAGAATAACCAGTTCATATCATAGAACAAATATTTGAATGTAGAATCTGCTACTTCGCCCGCATTGCTGTAATATACTTTTGCACCGAGGCGAGTTAAACCGATTACCATACCAGCAATCAATCCCCACATACCACCCTGGGCGGAAGTACGTTTCCAACAGATACCCAGTAAGAAAGCAGCAGCGATACCTGGCGCCAGTACGGATTGAACGTCCTGCAAATAAGTATAAAGTACATCGCCTACACTACGCATGATAGGAATCCAGAGAATACCTAAAATAACGATTACAACCGTTGCAACCTGACCGATACCTACCAGTTTCTTCTCCGGAGTTTCCGGTCTGAAACGTTTGTAGAAGTCGATAGTAAACAACATGGCTGACGAGTTAAACAGAGATGCAAGAGAACTCATCAAGGCGGCAAGAATACCACATACTACCAGACCTTTCACACCGGCAGGAAGTAATTTGGCTACTAATGTCGGGAAAGCGGCATCGGCATTTGCTGTTCCGTTGGCCAGCGTCGGCAAGAAACCTTCGCCACCGGCACCGATATATTTTTGATGTAATGCAAATGCGATCATACCAGGAATCAAGAAAAGGAATACAGGCAACAATTTCAGATAAGCACCGAAAATAGTACCACGACGAGCTTCCATTTCATTTTTACCTGAAAGTACACGTTGTACGATGAACTGGTCGGTACACCAGTACCAGAAACCGATAATAGCCGAACCGATCAAAGCGCCCAACCAAGGGAAGTTTGCATCATCATTGCTACGGATCAGGTTAGTCATCGTATCACCATAATCATTTACGGTAACAGCTCCACAGACTCTCATCATTTCGTCCCATCCACCTAATTCTTTGAAGCCGAGTACCAGAATTATTAATGATCCTAGCAGTAGGATAGGGGTTTGAAGAACAGAAGTGTAAAGAACTGATTTCATACCACCGAAGATCGTATAAAGTGCAGTTAACACTACCAGACCGATAGCTGCAATCCAGAAGAAATCAATTCCCCAAAGCTCTTTGATACCGAATACTTGTTGGAATACAAGACCACCGGCATATACAGTCACAGCTACTTTGGTTAACACATAACTCACCAAAGAGATGACCGACAGGATGGTACGTGATTGAGGATTATAGCGGCGTTCCAGAAATTCCGGCATTGTATATACCATGCTTCGTGTGTAGAAGGGTACAAACACCCATCCCAGAATCAAGATCATCCATCCCTGAATTTCCCAGTGCGCCATAGCCATACCACTGGATGCACCGGCTCCTGCCAGTCCGATCAAGTGTTCCGAACCGATGTTGGATGCGAAAATAGAGGCACCGATCGCAAGCCATGTTGCGTCGCGTCCGCCCAAGAAATAATCTGCCGAGTCATTTTGTTTTTGTCTGACTACCCAAACAATAATACCGATCAGAGCCAGAAAAAAGACTCCGATTACTAGCCAATCTAATGCTTCCACAATAAATATGATTTATGAGTTAATATTATTTCTCTACAGAGAATTTGAAAATACATTCACTATTATAAGTTTGTCCCGGTTCCAGTACAACAGAAGGCCAGTCTGCCTTGTTAGGACTGTCAGGATAATGTTGTGTCTCCAGACACACAGAAGCACGTTGGTTGTAAACGATGCCTTTCTTTCCGGTTACAGTTCCGTCGAGGAAGTTTCCTGTGTAAACCTGTACACCCGGTTCGTTGGTATATACTTCCAGAGTGATACCGCTTTCAGGTGAAGTGAGTTTTGCGGCAACTTGCGAAAGATCTCCCTTTGTGTTGAGTACCCAGTTGTGGTCATATCCTTTTCCGTTCTTCAGTTGAACGAAATCGTAGTTGTCGATTTCTTTGCCTATAGCTTTCGGAGTGGTGAAGTCCATCGGAGTGTCTTTCACAGGAGCGATTTCGCCTGTAGTCATAAAGGTACTGTCTACCGGAGTATAATAGTCTGCGTTTACATACAATATATTGTCGGTTGAAGCTTTTGACGGATCACCAGCCAGGTTGAAGTAAGAGTGGTTGGTCATATTGATGATCGTCTTTTTATCGGTAGTTGCGCTATATTTGATGTCGATAGCGTTGTCTTCAGTCAGTTTGTAAGTCACTTTAGCTGTCACATTACCCGGGAATCTTTCGTCTCCGTCCGGTGAGACAAGTGTCAGTTCCAGCGTTGTCGGATCAATCAGATTAGCTTCATAAACTTTGTATTGCCAACCTTTCGGGCCTCCGTGCAGGCAGTGGCCGAAATTGTTTTGCGGCAGTTGGATCGTGTCACCGTCCAATGCGAAACGTCCTTGGTTGATACGGTTTGCATAGCGTCCGATAGAAGCACCGAAGTCGCTGGGTACATTAATATAGTCAGCAATGCTGTCAAAACCTAAAACTACATCTTGCATCTTACCGTTCTTGTCGGGTACCATGACAGACACGATACGTCCTCCGAAGTTAGTGATGCATACTTCCATGCCTGCCTTGTTCTTTAAGGTATAAAGAGCTGTTTTGGCATTGTTCACTTCTGTTTGAAATTTTACCGGGTCAAGACCGGACAAGGTCAGTTCGGAAGCCGGCTTGTTATTGCACGCAACCAGCATCAGCGCGGCAAATCCTGCAAGTAGAAAATGTTTTTTCATGGTTTTATTTTTAATGTAAATGAGATATTTATCTTATTTTGGGTGTAAAAGTAACACTTTTGTTTGGTGTATCAAATACACTCTTATATGTTGTGCAGCATAAATGGTGTATTTTATGATTTTCCATACACCTTATTATATATAAATGTACGCTTTCCATCCGTTTGTTTTTCATATAATAGAGCGTGCAAATAGGTGCTTTTTAATCTGGTTTCGTATTATAAATATCAGATGCGGATGGAAAATTGTGCAAATGAATGGAATTTGATCCTTTTTGACCGATAAACACCTATTAATGATAAATTTGGGTACGGAGAAAATAGAGAATCTGATTATCTTTGCATTTTAACTATATATAATTTTTTTATTGAGAACCATGAGAAGATACGCAAATTTATTGGCAGTATTAGCCTTGTCTACTAACCTTGCCCTTCATGCGCAAACCAATGAGTTGGTGATACAGACGAAGAAGCTGGGTGCAGAAATCCAACCTACTATGTATGGACTCTTTTTTGAGGACATCAACTACGCTGCCGACGGCGGACTTTATGCCGAACTGGTGAAGAATCGTTCCTTTGAGTTTCCACAACACCTGATGGGATGGAAAACGTATGGAAAAGTGTCATTAATGAACGATGGTCCTTTTGAGCGTAATCCGCATTATGTGCGCCTTTCCGACCCCGGACACGCACATAAGCATACCGGATTGGATAACGAAGGTTTCTTCGGCATCGGTGTCAAGAAGGGAGAGGAGTATCGTTTCTCTGTTTGGGCGCGTTTGCCGCAAGGAAGTACGAAAGAAACATTGAGAATCGAACTTGTAGATACCCAATCAATGGGCGAACGTCAGGCACTTGTTGCAGGGAATCTTACGATTGATTCTAAGGACTGGAAAAAATACCAGATGATCTTGAAGCCCGGCAGTACTCATCCGAAATCCGTACTCCGTATTTTCCTTACCTCCAAAGGAACAGTAGATTTGGAGCACGTCTCCCTTTTTCCGGTTGATACCTGGAAAGGACATGAAAATGGGCTTCGTAAAGATTTGGCACAAGCATTGGCGGATATTCATCCCGGAGTCTTCCGCTTTCCCGGTGGTTGTATCGTAGAAGGTACCGACCTGGAGACTCGTTACGACTGGAAAAAATCAGTTGGCCCGGTAGAGAACCGTCCCTTAAATGAAAATCGTTGGCAGTATACTTTTACTCACCGATTCTTCCCTGATTATTATCAAAGCTATGGATTGGGATTCTACGAATATTTCCTGCTGTCTGAAGAAATGGGTGCGGCACCTCTGCCGATTCTGAATTGCGGACTTTCCTGCCAATATCAGAATAATGATCCGAAAGCTCACGTAGCAGTTTGTGATTTGGATAACTATATTCAGGATGCACTCGACCTGATTGAGTTTGCTAATGGAGACGTGAATACTACGTGGGGAAAAGTACGTGCCGATATGGGACATCCTGCTCCGTTTAACCTGAAGTTTATCGGTATCGGTAACGAACAATGGGGGAAAGAATATCCCGAACGTCTCGAACCGTTTATCAAAGCCATTCGTAAAGCTCACCCGGAAATCAAAATAGTAGGTAGCTCCGGTCCGAATTCCGAAGGAAAAGATTTTGATTATCTGTGGCCTGAAATGAAACGTCTGAAAGTTGATTTGGTGGACGAACATTTCTATCGTCCTGAAAGCTGGTTTCTGGCTCAAGGCGCCCGCTATGACAACTACGACCGTAAAGGTCCGAAAGTATTTGCCGGTGAATATGCCTGCCATGGAAAAGGAAAGAAATGGAATCATTACCATGCTGCTTTGCTAGAGGCTGCTTTTATGACCGGATTGGAACGTAATGCTGACATCGTTCACATGGCTACCTATGCTCCGCTTTTCGCTCATGTGGAAGGATGGCAATGGCGTCCTGATATGATTTGGTTCGATAACCTGAACTCTGTGCGTACCACTAGCTATTATGTACAACAACTGTATGCGCAGAATAAAGGAACAAATGTGCTTCCCCTTACCATGAATAAGAAAAATGTAACGGGAGCCGAAGGGCAGAACGGACTCTTTGCCAGTGCTGTTTACGATAAGGATAAGAATGAACTGATTGTAAAGGTTGCCAATACCTCCGCCACAGCTCAACCGATTTCCTTGAATTTTGAAGGATTGAAGAAACAAGATGTACTGTCTAATGGTCGTTGTATCAAACTTCGTTCGCTTGATTTGGATAAGGATAATACACTTGAACAACCTTTTGCCATCGTTCCGCAGGAAACTCCGGTATCTATTGAAGGCAATGTGTTTACTACCGAATTGGAACCCACTACGTTTGCAGTATATAAATTTACGAAGAAATAAGTAGAACTAATTAGATGTTATTAGATTAATAGATTTTAGATTTTTGTTAATTATGCGAATCAGTAGTTGAAATCACTAGCTGATTCAGTTAGTTAAATTGTTATTATTCAATTAATTATCTCATTTATTTATTTCTTAATCTCCTTGAAAATCAGTATATTAGAAGAATAAAACCACTCATTATTCTAATTATGATTCCCAAGGAGAAAGAGCTAAAACTTATAAAAATATATATGTATATCTGCGATGTTTATCAGTCTTCACTGAAGTTCTACTGTCAGAGGTTCAGTAATAACGCTACACCGATCTTCACTGATCAGGAGCTGCTTACCGTATATCTGTTCTGCGGAGCGTATCAGCGCTATTTTAGCATCAAAGAGATACATACATTCACCAAAGAATATTTGCTTTCCTGGTTCCCTAACCTTCCCTCTTATCAAACATTCAACTATCGGCTGAACCTGATGAGTGAGGCGATTAATGAACTGGTGAAGCATCTCATTACTTTCTTTAAACCAACAGATTGCGATTCTATGATATCACTTATTGACTCCATGCCCATCATTACTTGTGCAGGAAAGAACAAAACCGGAAAAGTGGCTACTGAAATTGCCACTAAAGGATACTGCTCTACAAAGAACATGTATTATTTCGGGCTCAAACTTCACACCTTAGCTTTCCGCAGGGAAGGAACCATTCCATTCCCCGAAATGATCATCTTATCATCGGCAGAGGAGAATGATCTGACTGTTCTTAAAAGAGAAGCCGCTGATAGTCTTATAAACAGATATATATTTGCGGATAAGATATACTCAGACTTCTCGTTCTGGGGAAACAAACAGCAGGAACAAGGGGTAACCATGATGACTCCCGTTAAAGCAATAAAGGGAGAGGAGCCTATTATTACTCAAAGAGAGAAAGCGGGCAGAGACCTGTTTTCAACTGCAGTATCAAAGGTCAGACAACCGATAGAATCTTTTTTCAACTGGCTGAATGAAAAAACAAATATTCAAAGAGCGATGAAAGTCAGATCTACATCTGGACTTTTAGTACATACGATGGGCAAAATTGCCATCGCATTCATTTATCTAATTTTCTAAAACAAGGAATCAGAGTTCAACTACTGATTCGCATTAATTGTAAAAAGTAAGGGCGGCTCCCATCACGGAAGCCGCCCTTCTTAATTATTTAATAACGAATAAATTCTTATTCCAGTCTACGAGAACCGTCACCGATTACTACGTCATACACTTTCGGGCTTCTGCCGAATTTAGCTTTGAAAGCAGCTTTTGTTTTTTCAACGAAGTTATCGTACAACTCATCCTTAACAAGGTTGATAGTACAACCACCGAAGCCGCCACCCATAACGCGTGAACCGGTTACACCGTACTCTTTAGCGCAGTCATTCAGGAAGTCGAGTTCTTCGCAGCTTACTTCGTACAACTTGCTCATGCCGTGATGAGTTTCGTACATCTTCTTACCTACAGTTTCGTAATCATCCTTTTCCAATGCCTCGCAAACATCGAGTACACGTTGGATTTCTTCGATTACATATTCTGCACGCATATAGTCTTCAGCGCTGATATCAGCTTTCGCTTCTTCTAGCATAGCCATTGTACAGTCGCGCAGGAATTCTACGTGCGGATGTTTTTTCTGGATAGCGGCAACAGCAGCTTCACAGCTTTGGCGACGCTTGTTATAAGCAGAAGAAGCCAATTCGTGTTTCACAACTGAATCCATCAGAACCAGACGATAACCTTCCGGATGGAATGGGAAATACTGATACTCCAGTGAACGGCAATCCAGACGGATCAAGCTACCAGCTTTACCGAATACGGAAGCAAACTGGTCCATAATACCGCAGTTCACACCACAGTAATTATGTTCTGTAGCCTGGCCAACTTTAGCCAATTCAAATTTATCTATTTTGTTTTCACCGAACAGTTCGTTCAGTGCGAAAGCATACGTACTTTCCAAAGCGGCAGAAGAAGACATACCTGCACCCAGAGGCACATCACCTGCGAAAGCAGTATTGAATCCCTTCACATCAACGCCACGTTTAATCATTTCACGGCATACACCGAAAATATATCTTGCCCAGCTGGCGCGTGGAGCATCTTCTTCATTCAAACCAAATTCTACATAATCCTTCAAGTCGATAGAGTAAGCCTTTACTTTGTCAGTACCGTTAGGTTTGATTTCAGCAATCATCCCTTTGTCTACCGCTCCCGGAAAAACGAATCCACCGTTGTAGTCAGTGTGTTCACCGATCAGGTTGATACGGCCCGGAGAAGCATATAAAAATCCAGTAGTTCCGTCAAAGTGTTTAATGAATCGACTTCTTACGTATTCTGTATCCATGATATTTATATTTTAAAGGTGAATAAATTGAATTCTATTCTATGTGATTATTCCACAGGAATATCCTTATTTACATTCTTGCAACCTACCAAGCCGTAGAACAACAGGTAAGCCAGAGCAGCGATAATCAACCAGTAGCTAGCCATATAACCTACAGAGTCAGAGATACTTTGTTGGATCAACGGCAATACACCACCACCAACAACCATCATCATAAAGATACCGGAAGCCTGTGCTGTATATTTTCCTAAGCCTTCTACTGCAAGGTTGAAGATACCACCCCACATTACAGAAGTACAAAGACCGCAAAGTACAAGGAACAAGGCACTTACAGGAACCTGTGCCATCATAAAGCCTTCACCTACAGTATAACCCGGCATTGAAACCGTTACATCTTTCGGAGTGAAGATAGCGATCAATACGAAAATGATAGCAGTAGCAGAAACAGCGATCAACTGTGCACGGCTGGAAACCTTACCACTGATAGCACTACTTGCAGTACGTCCCACAAGCATCAGCAACCAATAGATAGCAGCGATAGCACCACCGATAGCAGCACCGTTCATCATGATACCGGCACCTTTATCGCTTGAATCGGCAAGATAGAAGTTCAGTGTACCCGGGATACCAATTTCAATACCTACATAAATAAAGATACCGATTACACCCAGTAAAGTGTGACGGAAGCTCCATGGACTGTGAGAGAATTTTTCTTTCTTCACTCCACCTTTCTGAAGGTGTGGTTCAGGAATAGCAACAAATGAGATAACGATAAATGCAGCAACGAATACACCCATAGCAACGAAGAGCAGAGGAGCAACGTCAGACATAGCAGTACTTGAAGTAACAGTACCGATCAAAGCACCTACGAAAAGCGGAGTCAATGTACCAGACAAAGAATTAAGAGCTCCACCAGTCTGAATCAACTGGTTACCTTTGTTACCACCGCCACCGAGAAGGTTCAACATCGGGTTTACCACTGTGTTAAGCATACAAACGCAGAAACCGCAGATGAATGCACCAAGCAGATAGATTACAAAGTTTAATTTGATAACATACTCACCGAATGCGAATACTTCAGCACCTGCTCCGAATAAGCTGGAAAGATACTGTGTGAACAAACCGAGGAAACCTACTGCCATTGCAATCAAAGCAGTCTTCTTGTAACCGATCTTAACGAGCATGTTACCGGCAGGAATTCCCATAAACAGGTAAGCCAGGAAGTTCATCATATTTCCCATCATACCTAAAGTGTTCGAACCCGCATATTCATTTCTCCAGATTGTTCCGAATGGAGCAGCGAGGTTTGTTACGAAAGAGATCATCGCAAAGATGAAGAACATCGTGATAATTGCGACGAGATTACCGTTCTTTTTTTCTTGTGTCATGGTTCAAAAAAAATGTTAGTTTATAAAATTAGGTTAGTTATTTTTCAAATCTTATTCTTCTACCGTAAATTTGTAGACAGTGATCTGTTGGTATTCATCACCCGGCAGCAAGGTAGCCGATGGGAAATGAGGTTTGTTCGGAGTATCCGGGAAACACTGTGCTTCAAAGCAGATAGCGCTTCTGGCAGGGAATGTAGCTCCGTGTGCACCTTCAAATCCGTTGAGCCAGTTGCCCGTATAGAGTTGTACCCCCGCTTCGGTGGTATATACTTCCATGATACGTCCGCTTTCCGGGTCCTTGCAAGTGGCAGCCAGGTCGAGCGAACCGCTTTCCATCTTGTTCAGTACATAACAGTGGTCATATCCTGCACCGAAAATCAGTTGCTGGAATTTGTCGTCGATACGTTCGCCTACAGTGTGCGGAGCACGGAAATCCATCGGAGTACCTTCTACTTTGGCAATTTCACCGGTAGGGATAGAAACTTCGTCGATAGGCGTATAGAAATCAGCGTTGATCGTAACGATGTGGTTGTTAACGGTAGGAGTAGGGTTGGAAATACCGGCGAGGTTGAAGAAACCGTGGTTAGTCAAGTTAACGACTGTAGCTTTGTCGGTGGTAGCGCGGTATTCGATAGTCAGTGCATTTACTTCATTTTCCAGGCGGTAAGTCATTTCCACTTCCAGATTGCCGGGGAATCCCTCTTCGCCGTCAGCAGAAACATAGTTGAATTGCACTGTGCTCTCATCAATCTGGACAGCATCCCAAACACGGGCGTGGAAACCGGTAGGTCCACCATGTAGAGAGTTAGGTCCGTTGTTAATCGTGAGTTCATGTTCTTCGCCGAACAAGGTGAATTTTCCTTTCGCGATACGGTTGCCGTAGCGTCCGATAGTAGTGCTTAGGAAAGGTTCCGGGCTGTTGATGACGTGGTCGATGCTGTCGTGTCCGAGGATTACATTAGCATACTTACCGTTTTTGTCCGGTACCATGATAGAAAGAATGGCGCATCCGTAATTGGTTACAGCTACTTCCATTCCCTTTGTGTTTTTGAGGATAAATAAATCAGTTTTCTTATCATTTATATCCTTTTGGAAATCTTTCCGGCTGAGCCCTGATAGATTCCCTTCTGTTGGGAATGTGTTATTCATGTCTGGTATTATTAAAAATTTCCTGCAAATAAAGGGAAATTCTTTCTTACTCACAAATTATTCCGACTAAATATGACAGGTGCTTTAGGAAAGTTTAGCTTTATTACTTCATCTTCTTTGGATGCAAGGACAAAAGATGATTTCTTAAATGAATTTTCATCCTCCTTTTCTTAAAAACTGAACTATTTTTTGTATGTTTGTTCCCGGATTGTAACAATCCGAGCGAATTTAATCTAAGTTTATAACAAGAAAAACAAAAATGTATCCATTAAAATTCGAACCTATTCTGAAGCAGACGCTTTGGGGGGGCGACAAAATTATTCCGTTCAAGCATTTGAATTCAGACTTGAAAGGAGTAGGAGAAAGCTGGGAGATTTCCGGTGTTGAGAACAATGAATCCGTAGTGGCTAATGGCCCGGATAAAGGTTTAACCTTGGCCGATATGGTAAGAAAGTATCGTGAGGAACTGGTTGGTGAAGCGAATTATGCCCGTTTCGGCAATAAATTCCCACTGCTCATTAAGTTCATCGACGCCAAACAGGATTTGTCAATCCAGGTACACCCAACAGATGAGTTGGCGAAGAAACGCCACAATTCGATGGGAAAAACCGAGATGTGGTATGTGGTAGATGCCGACAAAGGAGCTAAATTGCGTTCAGGATTCTCTGAACAGATTACCCCGAAAGAATATAAAGAACGCGTGTTGAACAATACGATTACCGACGTATTGCAGGAATATGAAATTCATCCGGGTGATGTATTCTTCCTTCCTGCCGGACGTGTGCACAGCATCGGGGCAGGTTCTTTCATCGCCGAGATTCAGCAAACTTCTGATATAACTTATCGTATCTACGATTTCAACCGTAAAGATGCGAATGGTAAAACCCGCGAACTTCACACCGATTTAGCCCGTGAAGCCATCAACTACGAAGTATTGGATGACTATCGTACTAAATACGAACCGTTGAAGGACGAACCGGTAGAACTGGTTGCCTGCACTTACTTCACGACTTCTCTGTATGACATGACTGAAGAAATCAGTTGCGACTATTCCGAACTCGATTCATTCGTGATTTTTATCTGTATGGAAGGATCATGCAAGATGAGAGACAATGAAGGTAATGAACTGACTGTTAGTGCAGGAGAATCTATCCTGTTGCCTGCTACCACGCAAGATGTCACTATCACTCCCGAAGGAGGAAATGTGAAATTGCTGGAAACATACGTATAAAACGAGAAAAACATAAAAAATGAAGGGGCATTCTTCTGAAGGATGTCCCTTATTATTCGGTAAAGTGGTAAAATATAGGCAAGAAAATGTGCAGAATACTATGCATTGTCCATGAAATCGATGATGAGAGCCATCATTTTTAGAAGTCTTTTTTCTAAATCAATATTGGGAGTGCTACTTCCTCCATGGGTATTGTTGTTTCTTGTAGAGTTTAATTCCAATAATGTCATGAAATGCCGGTTTGTGGTACGGGCGAACATCCATGATCCAATTCGTGCATATGATCCCAATTCTAACTCTTTTTCTGTACGACTACCTTGTGTTTGTTGGATCAAGTTGCCATTCCATATATTGCCATATATCATTTTTAGCTGTTCAGAACAATTAATATCCTTTCCTTTTGTGTCTTCGCAATAAATATCCTTTTTATTCTTGATTTTGATATACATTCCAGTACTTGTTTCTGCGAAAAGTTCTAGTATCTGATAATATGACAAGTAAGCATACCGTAAATACCTTTCATCGAAACGATAATTCGTCAACATTACCCAAGCTATTTCTATTTGTTCCTTTATATTATAAAGCATCCTTTCTCTAATAGGAACACTTATTGTGCTTGTTTTATCGTTTAATCTGTCCAAAATCTGTTTTTCATTTTTTGCCACTTGCTTGAGAAAACGACTTTTAGAGATTGCGTCAACAGACTGTTTTAATAACTCTTCCAGTTTTTCTTTAGAACAACTTTTATCAAAAATAGATTCTTTAGTGATGTAAGCAAATACATTTCTGTTTAAAGCATATTGCAGGTTCCACGCCTTATTGGAGGCTGTCACGATGATAATTTGGATTCCCTTATCAAGTGTTTGTAGCACATTGATAACATCAAAGCTGGAGAAGTCTGTTTTCTTTTTAAAGTCATCTTGCAGTAGCCGGATGTCAAGTAATACTAAATGATACGGTTCAAACGGCCTTTCTTCAATCGCTTCCTTTACTTTCTGGAGTAAGGTCGCTTTGGTGTCGGATGCATAATCAAAGCCTTTCAGGGTGTTTACTTCAATGTTGGAGTAGTGAGAAAATAATGCCTTGTAAAGTTCACCCCATCCTTTATCTGCTTCATCATCAATAATGAGAATGCGCTTTTTTTCCGACCCTGACTCTGATGAATACGGAGGATAATCAATCGTAACTTTAACGTCAGATTCGGGGTGTTGCGATATAACATACCTGTAATATAAATTCCTTTCAATATGATTTGCTATCGCTGGTTTGATATTCAGACATGTAGACCATTGGTATAAAGACCATTCGCTCGTTATAGAATGATGGGAAAGATAGTTGTTAGGTTGAGGTATATGAGTTTTTTCTAGATATGCTTCATAATTTTCCAGATGTTTATAGCTCTGAATATTGTCAATGACATTTTTCACTTTTTCTTTAGAGTAAGATAAAAGTTCCACCGCCGGAGTCTGTAGAATGGAGGAATAATCTGAAAGACGTAATAATTCAGTGATATTTTCTGAACCAATTAAGAAAATGGGTAGCTTTCCTACTCCTTCACCTCTGGTTATAATACGTATATAGTGTGCCATCTGAAGTCCTTGCAATTCTATAGCATTATCAGATAATGTGTTCATAATAAAAATGGCTGTGACTCCTTCCTTTTTGTAGCTTTCTGATAAGTCATTGAATGTCAGGTAAAATCTTTCATCAACAGTGCGTCCGGAAGTGGCTAAACGGATGTTTTGAAAATAATCAAGTTGCGAAAATACATTTTCTTCATAGTAAATCAAGGCCGGTTTCATATTTTTTGTTTTATAAGTGAGGATATACTATTAATCTGTTCGCGCAATAGAGTCGGATTGTACTCTTTATCTTCATGCACACATTCGGTTAGCGAAGCATTGTCGGCTAATTCTAATACATAGCTGTCTAAATCAAGTTCGGAATATGTCCGCGTGTCGTCTTCGGATTCAAGCCATTCTATCAATTTATTTCTTGTATTCATTAATATGGCAACTTCATAATCTTCTCCGAATTCTATTTTTTCAAGTATCAGCGGATTTTCTGCTTTTATATCTTGCACTATGCATGGCAATGCCTGTGTGTAAAATTTGTCGACGCTCAGTTGCAATACATTATCACTCATGTAGGAGTAGGAATAACGTCCGGAAAAGAAAATGAGTGGAATACTGTTTTTCCGGCATATCTCTTTTAACTGCTCCTCTATTTTTTCTACAAATGTGTGATGGCAACAAATAATTGCATATTCTGCCATATTAAATGTTTTGTTGTTGGAACGAACTCCTTCAATAAAAGTATTACATTCATTCCCTGTCAGGATGTGAAGCTGGTCGCAGTTCTTCAGTGTGTTGTTTACTTCCTCATTTATTGAAGCAAGCTCTTCCCGCCGTGTTTTCTTTTCATCTATAATTAGGATTTTCATAAGCATAATGTTTATATATACGGATTCGGTGAGTGAATCCCTTTACTCCATCTGAAAGCAAAGGTTCCGCTATTGTCCGATCAGGCTGAATACTATTTAAATAATTGATGCGGAATGCTCCATCTTTACATTGTGTTTCCACATACCAGTCGCATAAGTTTGCCATTTTTCTTTTCAATTCACAAAAATCTCCAGATTCAGTTTCCTGGATCAGTTGTAGGTGAGTGGCATAATAATCCGAATCCTTTTGACAAAGTAGGATATCTACATAATCAGAACCAAGGTCTTCAACTCTAACGAGAATGTCGGGAAACTGCTTCCTTTGTGCCATATCATGTAGTATGTCAGATAGAATATTACGTATCATATATACGTTTGTATATAATTTGACATCTGTTAGTTCAAACGTAACATGAAAATCGAAATTTAAATATTGCCTGACTAGTTCTCGTAGAAGTTTCTTTAGTTGGCGTGTTTCCGGTCTGAGCTGAAATTCAGATTTAAATAGCTCTACGATATCGCTGAAATAGTTCAATTTTACATTATTTGCTATTTCGCGTTTATTTTCCGGAATCGGACAATCGAAAGGAGAACGCTCCGGATGTTCAGAACACCATGCTTTTAGCCATGAAGAACTCCATCCGGATTTTATTTTATATTGCCCCCATCCTCTGTTGTTGAGGGGATTATGTAGAAAACCGTAAAAACAATAAAAAAGATTTTTATCTATTGTTTTAAAACGTCCGGTTATCTCTTTAAATGCAATTTGTTCCTTTCGGATAAAATCCTCATACCCTTCAAATTTGCAATTGTCCGCATTTCCGTCCCAGATATGAGTGATAAATTTGAGCGGATCGTTTTTGCTGAAATTCTCATATAAAAAGGATGGTAGTAGTGTGGCATTGTGTATTGGTTCCTTAAAGACAGTCTGTGTGGGAATGTCAGATGCTTTTAAAGTTAAACAAGACAGAGCTTTGGTAAGTGAAGTATAGAGGGGGGTGTCTTTTAATAGATGTATATTGATATTTGTACTAATTGTTTTATACCATTTATTTAGCTCTTCTATACTTAATTTAGAGTTTTGTACCGCATCACAGAAGTCGAGTATATTCTTTTTCCATTCTTTCCATTGAGGAATATATAAGTAGATAAATTTGTTTCGCAATGTTTTATAAGTAGCATCACTGTTTCCTTTTATCATCTGCATATATTGGATTTTTCCATTTAAATAATGGGATAATTGAGGTATGTCGGAATGGTTGCCTTTCGTTTTCTTTATATCTGAAGCGAGATACATCTGCGCGCGTTCATATCCATACCGTTCCCATAGATATAAATATAACCGAATCTCTTTGACATACGATTTTGAGACATTGACCTTCTCATTGATTGTTAAGCCGCAAACAGTTTGCCTGTATCCTCTGCCTTCTGCTCTGGTTTTGGAAGGCTGAATTTGAAAGTTCTGTCCCGAAATGATCCTGACTAGTTCTTGCTGGAACTCTGTGTTGTTTGCGATGTCCTGATAGGATGAGAAAGTTATATCATCTGCATAGCGTGTATATCTAGCACTGAATCTTTTGGCAAGTCCGGTAAGCTTTCGATCCAGACGCAGGCTTACAATGTTGGACAAAATGGGAGAAGTCGGTGCGCCTTGAGGTAAGAAGGTTCTGCTGCCGTCATTAGTACAACATATATTGGCTATACAATAAGCTATCCTTTCTTTATCTCCATTCAGATTGAATGGAGGTAATGATAGACAAGCCTTTACCCGATAAAGAGAAATAGAAGTAAAAAAGTCTTTTAAATCTAAATGAAAAACATAAGGCATTCTTACGTGTGGTTTTGCTGCGTCACTTATGTTTTGTCCCAAAATAAACCCCTTAGCGGCAGGATGAGGGTGATAAAGACTGGACAGGATAAAGTTCAGACATATTTGCAGACGTTTTAAGTCTTTTACAGGTGCTTGTATCTCACGCGTTTTTCCGTTCTTTTTAGGAATTAAAAACTTGTAATATGCATCTTTAGCTAATTTATAGTTACTAAAGTAAGTCACGTCTTTTAGTGGAATTCTTTTATGTGTACCTTTACATAAGAATGACCAAACCTCATTCATTAGTTTAGTCAAATCCGCAACAGTCTTTATTTCTTGAAAAGACCGGGTTACTTGCTGACGTATCTTAATCTCTTGCTCTGTCATTAAAATAAGGAAAGTATACTAAAAAAATTCTTTATGTATAAACGAGCACGCAGAGCGGTCTGCGACTACGGCAAATGATAAAACCTATAGTCTTCCGAAGAAGACATCAAGCCGATCTGTTAATTTCTTAACCAGCTTGCTAAATTCAATTTATGTAATAGTATACCTTCCTTGTGTGCAAAGATAAGATTTTCGTTTGAAATAGGAAAGAATTAGAAAGTTTTTCGTTCTTTTGCCGCTTGCCAAATGGTATAATATACAAAATAACTAATGATGTAATGAGGAACAAAAATGGATTTAGCCGATGTGCAGAGTTCTACATCGGCCGTTTGCGAAAGGAGGGACGCTATTCTACGGCGCATGTCTACAAGAATGCTCTCTTCTCTTTCAGCAAGTTTTGCGGCACGCTCAATGTGTCGTTCAGACAAGTCACCCGGGAAAGTTTACGACGCTACGGGCAGTATCTTTACAAGTGTGGCTTGAAGCCCAATACGATCTCTACGTATATGCGTATGCTTCGTAGTATTTATAACCGGGGAGTAGAAGCGGGCATTGCGCCATACGTGCCGCGATTGTTTCATGATGTTTATACCGGTGTCGATGTTCGCCAGAAGAAGGCCCTGCCTGCTGTCGAATTGTATAAGCTTCTGTATGAGGACCCCAAGTCGGAGCGTTTGCGTCGTACACAGGCTATTGCTGCCCTGATGTTCCAGTTTTGCGGAATGTCGTTCGCAGATTTAGCCCACCTGGAGAAATCGGCACTCGATCAGAATGTGTTGCGATACAACCGTATCAAAACTAAAACCCCGATGAGTGTGGAAGTACTTGATACAGCCAGGGAAATGATTAACCAGCTTCGCAATAGGGAAGATGCACAACCCGATTGTCCGGATTATCTGTTTGACATCCTTAGCGGCGATCAAAAACGTCTGGATGAAAGAGGGTACCGGGAATATCAGTCCGCTCTTCGCCAATTCAATAATTGTTTGAAGGACTTGGCAAGAGCTTTGCATTTGCAATCTCCCGTCACTTCCTATACACTTCGCCATTCTTGGGCAACGACAGCGAAGTATCGGGGAGTACCTATTGAAATGATTAGTGAATCATTGGGCCATAAATCTATAAAAACCACACAAATCTATTTGAAAGGCTTTGGACTTAAAGAACGTACAGAGGTAAATAAAGGGAATTTATCTTACATTAAAAACTGTTGTGTAGGCAGGGTGAAAAGTGCAAAGTATTAGTATTCAGAACTAAAGTATGTGTGTTACTTCTTAGGTAACGGACAATACACACACAAGGCGCGCGTCTCTATAAAAATGGAAATCACATATAGGAATAGGGCACAAGAAAGGAACTGCCTAATACTCAACAGGAAAAATCCAGAGATTAGGCAATAAAAAGTTTAGAACATGAAAATAAAGTTATTTCATGTTCGGATAGTTTTTTTCCTATATTTCAGATAAAACGAAAAAAAGTGGAAGAATATTTGCTTACTATTTATGTTTTTGTCTATCTTTGCGTCAAATTTAAGTTCCGTTACCTAAGAAGTAACGGAATAACATGGGGTAAAAAAACATGATTTTAACAAAACCAAAATCACTTAGTGCTGGGCCTAGCGATGGGACAGGGGAAGGCGTAGCACACTCTAAACGCTGGTATGTTGCTCTGGTTCGTATGCACCACGAGAAGAAGGTAGCCGAACGTTTAGACAAAATGGGGATCGAGAATTTCGTCCCTGTCCAACAAGAAATTCATCAGTGGAGTGACCGGCGCAAGGTAGTTGAGTCTGTCCTTCTTCCAATGATGGTGTTTGTGCACGTAAATCCGAAAGAACGCAAAGAAGTTCTGGGTTTTTCTACAGTGAGCCGTTATATGGTGATGCGTGGTGAGAGCTCTCCGGCGGTGATTCCAGATGAGCAGATGGCTCGTTTCCGTTTCATGCTCGACTATTCCGAGGAAGCTATTTGTATGAACAGCTCTCCTTTGGCACGTGGTGAGAAGGTCCGTGTTGTGAAAGGACCTCTGACCGGGCTGGTTGGTGAACTGGTCAATGTCGATGGCAAAAGCAAGATTGCCGTCCGGCTGAATATGCTGGGATGCGCTTGCGTTAATATGCCTATTGGCTATGTCGAGGCTGTCTGCGAGAAAAACTAATCCCGTCATCATTTATCCACCATTTACATGAATACGAAATTATCCGGTGCTTTTGCACTGATATTCTTTTTCTTCTTTCTCTCGGCTTGCCAGTCCTATAAGAAAGTACCTTACTTGCAGGATGCGGAGATTTTGAAACAGGCGAATACGCAAGTTGCGCCTGTTCAGGACGCAAGACTGATACCGGGTGATGAAGTTTCCATTCTTGTTTCCACTTCCGATCCGGTTGTTTCGCAGCCTTTCAATGCGCAAGGCAGTACGTTTCTATTGGACGATCAGGGAAATATCAATTATCCGGTTTTAGGTAAACTTCCTTTGAACGGTTTAACAAGTCGTGAAGCTGAAAACCTGATAACGGATAGACTGAAATCTTACGTGAAAGAAAGACCTACGGTAGTAGTCCGTATGTCCGGTTTTAAAATTTCCGTTTTGGGCGAAGTGGCCTCTCCCGGTGTTTATCCGGTAGTGAATGAGCAGATCAATGTGCTCGAGGCCCTTGCCATGGCAGGAGATTTGACTATTTATGGTGTTCGTGATAATGTAAAACTAATCCGCGAAGACAGGAATGGGCATAAACAGTTTGTTACACTCAATCTGAACGACGCGGATTTGTTATTATCTCCTTACTATCAGTTGCAACAGAATGACATCCTGTATGTCACTCCTAATAAAACCAAAGCGCAGAGCGCAGACATCGGAACAAGTACGACGATGTGGGTTTCGGGATTTTCCATTCTGGTATCTATTGCCAGTTTGCTGGTCAATATACTTAGATAATACCATCTAATTCCCGGTACTCCTCCGTACAATTAAAACACGGACACTCCTTTATCGGATTCAAATCATGATGGCCTACAATCAACGTCTTAGGAAATATTTTCCTCAATTCGCGGAGCAGACCGAGCAAAGAAGCCCGTTGTGCCAATGTACGCGTGTCTTTGGGACGTCCCGCCATATCCAGCCCTCCTTCGTAACAAATACCTATCGAATGGGTGTTATGGTCACGGCAGTGTGCCCCGACCTTTTCCAGAGGACGGCCTTGGTAGATTTCTCCATCCCGGGTGATGTAGAAATGATAGCCGATGTCACGGAATCTCCGGTGAAGGATATGATCTTGACGGCAAGCCTCCGCCGAAAGGGACTTTCCTTCCGGCGTGGCACTGCAATGAATGATAATCAGAGTGATGGTACGCATAAGGCTACATACAGCTCTGTACTCCGATCAGACCTCCGATAGCGGTGGCAACGGTGATAATCACTTTGATGATGAAGCTCCATACGGAGCGGGGAGAAGATGAATTACTCATGATGTTACTTTTTTAAAGATTAAAAATAAAGGATTTAGGATTAAGCAGCCGGATCAGGCGCTTCACCGCCACCATCCGGTTTCGGATCAGGGGTATCACCCGAATCAGAACCTCCTCCGGCAGTTGTTGGTTTCTGATATTCGGCCTGCTGTTTCAACTGGCTGTCGAGTTTCAGGTTGGTGGTTGACAAATTACCGGTAGCACGGGCTTTCAGACGCATACCAGTGATGTTTTTCTCCAATGAGAAATCTTCCAGCGTATCAGCTGCCTTACTGCGGATGCCCACACCAAAGATGGCAAGGTCGTCGATTTTCACACATTTGCCGTCGAGCAGCAGTTCCTTGATGCAGTCTACCATGTCGGAAAGCACACCTTTGATGACACCACCGGAATACGGTGAATTGTGTTTTGACATGTGTTCGGCAAGCTTAGCCAAATCAAACGTCTCGTCGCTTACCGCACGGGCGAACCACTTGCCTGCATTCAGGCCTTTTTGCTGTTGGTTTTGATAAATTTTGTAACGAATCATAAAACAATAAATTAAAGGGTTAAACATTGTGTCCGGGGGATTCTTTTCCCTTTCGACGATACAAAGATACAACCCTGAAACCCGCAGAAATCAATAGTCTACAGTTGCACGCGATTGTTGTCAATTATGCGCAGTAACGGTCGGTTATTCAATGGAAAAACGTAGGATATGTGAATATGTTTTGTTATTTTTGTAATTGTAAATCAGAAACTTATTCATCATGAACGAATTCAAAATACGCGCCTACGGTCGCATGGAACTGGCTCAACTTTATTCTCCGGAACTAACTGACATTGCTGCATATCGAAAGATGAAGAAATGGATCTCTTTATGTCCCGGACTTCTGCAACGCCTGTACGACTTAGGTTACGAATCAAAGCGCCGCTCATTCACCCCGTTGGAGGTGAGAGTGATTGTAGATGCCTTGGGAGAACCTTAGAAGAGCGGAAAAGTAAAGCACCGCTTTAGCAATCGTAAAGCTATGCTTTACCACCTCTAAAGCGCCGCTTTAGGATTCATGAAACGTCCTGTTGTTATATAAATGCAAAAAATGCACTTTTTCCGAGGGTTCCCTAACACACGCACACATGCGTGCGCGTATAAACGCCTTTATCGTCTGTATTGATAAGCAATCCTTTTTTTATCAGACGGTTCAGCCAGCTAAGAGCAGTGTTAGGTTTGATTTTCATCTTTTCAGCCTGCTCCAACAACTGTGCGCGGGTGAACTGGTTGCCCATCATTTCAAAAAGTGCATCCCGGTCGGCATTGGCTCTATGTTTGACCTCTGTGGAAGGAAGAAAAGACAAGATATGTGTGGCATGACGATAGAGCGGAGTTACAAGCTCCAGCACCGCATGGAAATCTTCAGCGGTGATTGTCACATCCCAACGGGTGATAATGCCGTCTTTGATATTATCGGCGGCAATCTCCTTGTCAGGGGTCAGCAGAGGGGAGGAAGAATCCTTGAACTGATAAGGCTGGTCGCATTCCAATGCACGAATCATAGCTATTTCTGCCATGATACGGCATGTATTGACAGCCAGTCGGGCTATGGAACTGCTCATTTCGTTATCGTTGGCAAGTCCCGAGCGGAAAAACAGATCGGCAAAGAGGGCATTGAACTCTTGCTTTTGCTCATCAGTGAGCCGGAGCGTATGAAGCCCGTGTGCTTTCATCAGGTCCAGTTGCTTTTTCCATTCCAGGCCTATGCCTGTGAAGATGGCTTCCAGATCGGTTTCGCCACTTTCAAACTGGTTGATCCATGTCCATATGCCGTGCATATAATAAAACAGCTGGCGCGAGAAAAGACCGTTCTCTGTCGAGGGAATGAGTGGTTTTACTTGTGCGGGTGTGCCGGAAAGCAGGAGGGAGAGATAGCTTTTCTTTACCTCCCGGTATTCCTGGTCGGTGCGCCGGTTGTACGACAGACGATCGTGGTCGAATGCTTTGCGGAGTGTATCGCTCCAGTGTCCGTATTCAGAACCGATAGCAGCGGAGATGGTATCCGCTTCGGTTTCGCAGATAAGTCCTGTGCCGTTGGCATCCATGATATTTTGCAGAATACCTGTTCCGGTGTTATTGCCCGAGATGAGAAACATTTTATTCTTGGGCATTTGAGGAGCTTCCACTTTGCAGCGCTCCTTTCCCATGGTATCATAGGCGGCTTTCTCTTTTTTGTAGGCCTTGACCTCTTCCGCTACTTTTTGGCGGATCTCGTCATGAATAGGCTCTACAAGCAGCCGGATGAACGAAAGAATTCCCTTACCCGAGGCGGAAGGAGCCACAATAAAACTTTGCAGGCAAGGAGACTGGAGTTTGCCGGCGTATGGACATCTCACATATCGCTCCATGCTGGCACCTATGGCGGTCAATGCTCCGAGCAGCATGACATCGCGTTGTGTGGGGCTGGTGGCATAACTCATGATGAGCAACAGGATTTTCGGCCAGTCCGCTTCGGTGAAAGAGGGCAATGGTTGGTTCGGGTCACTCCCGTCCTGCAGCTCTTCGGATTCGTCCGGTTCTTCATTGTCCACCTTATTATACACGTGCGTGTGTGTGAGATTTTTGGACGGTGCATTTCCTGCATTTTTTGCATTTTTCCGGTGGTTCATCATTTCCTCTTTGCAGAGAGTCACACCCGCCCTTTCAGCAAGATGGAATGCAGTGCCCAGATGGACATCTCCATGCCGGGTAGTAAGTGCGTTAGAGAATATCCGTTCGGCATGTTCCCATTCGTACTTGGCAGACACCCGGCACAACCGATGGAAAAACTCGCGTCCCGCTTCTCCGCAATCCGTTGCGATGGCGAACGCCAGTTGTACATATTCAGCATACGTAGGGGCAATATCCGCTCCTGCAGTTTCAACCGCCTCACAGAGGCGGCATAACGATTCAATTTCGTCCATAATTTTAATTTATAGTTTTTAATATCTAATTATTTGTTGTTTCTAAACAACGCTCCCGGATCATGACTAAGAAAACAAGACCTAACAATGTCCTTACCGGAAAAGTCTACCCCTTTGCGTTTTTCTCCGAATGGAGGAGGTGTTTCAGTACCATAGAGCAACACAGTGAACATCATTGCCAGTTTCATATTTTCGATGATACTGTTTGTGTCGTTAGCAATGGGTAAATGATCGTAGGGTACGAATGCTTTCACACCCCGTCCGCTGGGACTGATAAACGTGAGTACAGGATGCAGAAGGTGGTCATTAAACAATGTACTGCGCATTTCCACTGCCTCCTGATAGGAATCGAGATGGTCGATATCTACCACCACCAGATGTGAAGAAGCTACGAAACATTTGCTGTTGCGACGCGAGAACGTACCACAGGGAGTCACATAAGGCAATAGTGATGCTTTTGCTGTCCGTATATCTCCGGAATTGCGTACTTGCTCGGTCAGAATTTTGAGATTCTCGTTGCAGGTTATCATTTGAAAAACTTGTTCTACGGAGACTTCGCAGGAGGGAATAAGTGTTGCAGGAGTAACAATCCGCCCCAGTTCATTTTTGATGGGAGCAATGGGAGGCATGAAATAAGACATTCTGAAATCGTTTGTCATAACATTTATATTTTTTGATTATCGTCTTGAATTTTCAAAACGCGAGGCGAAGGTAGAAATAGCTTTTAAATATATCGTTCAGACATGTCTGAACGGATATGCATAAAATTAACATATAATACAATGTATTTAACAACTAATAAAATTATAAACATGAAAAAATTTAATCATCCCGTACTGGGCCATTTCATCGCAGAGCAGTTTGAACGTGCTCACTTGTCAATAGAGGCTATGCGTAAAGAAATCCACATGGGAAAACCCACTTATTACAAGATGATATCTGGGGAGATTTACGTCTAAGTGATTTTACCCGTCTTTTTTCCTATTACTATGACAATCTCACAAAAGAAGAGTTTCGAGCCAAAATGGTAGAATGGGGAGAACTTTATATTGAGTATAGGGAGAAAAATGAGGATATGGATGAAAATCTAAATCAAGAATAAAGTAATGCAGGAAGTCCAACGTTTTAATAAAGTCTTAAAATCTTTTGTCCTTTCAGGGGACATCATCTTACTGAACTTACTGTTGTGGGTGTTTGGTTCTCTTTGGGGAAACCGTTCTCCTTTTGAGTTTTCCATGCCTCTTTTCCAGAACATGGCTTTGATGACTTTATGTTATCTGGTTTGCAACATTCGTTCTGGAGTGATTCTTCATCGTCCGGTGGTTCGTCCGGAGCAAATAATGCTTCGGGTGGCACGGAACATGATTCCTTTTGTATTGATAGTACTGGGACTTTCGTACATATTCCATTTTGAATGTGTTAACCTGCGTCAGCTGGGGGCATTTTATGTAGTTCTCATTATCGTTATTATTTCTTATCGCCTGACGTTTCGCTATATTCTGGAGCTTTATCGCAAAAGTGGGGAAAATGTCCGAAAGGTAGTACTGGTGGGTAGCTATGAAAATATGCAGGAACTTTATCATTCCATGACGGATGATCCGACATCAGGATATCGTGTACAGGGGTATTTTGAAGATTTCCCATCAGACCGCTATCCTATGAATATTGCATATTTGGGGCAGCCGTGCGAAGCTGTTGATTATTTGACCCGTAATGCGGGAAAGGTAGACCAACTTTATTGCAGTCTTCCTTCCGCCCGTAGTGCTGAAATTGTGCCGATTATCAACTATTGCGAGAATCATCTAATTCGTTTTTTCAGCGTTCCCAATGTCCGGAACTATCTGAAACGGAGAATGTATTTTGAAATGTTAGGTAATGTCCCGGTACTTTCTATCCGTCGTGAGCCACTTGAGTTATTGGAAAATCGTATTGTGAAACGTAGCTTTGATATTGTTTGCTCGCTACTATTCCTTTGTACTCTTTTCCCGATTATATACATCATTGTGGGACTGGCTATAAAGATAAGTTCTCCTGGACCTGTCTTTTTCAAACAGAAACGAAGTGGTGAAGATGGTCGTGAATTTTGGTGCTATAAGTTCCGTTCGATGCGGGTGAATGCTCAATGTGATACGCTTCAGGCTACGGAATGTGATCCTCGTAAAACCCGTATCGGTAATCTGATTCGCAAGACGAATGTGGATGAACTTCCCCAATTTATTAATGTACTGAAAGGGGATATGTCTTTAGTGGGTCCCCGTCCGCACATGTTGAAGCACACAGAAGAATATTCCCATTTGATAAATAAATATATGGTTCGTCATTTTGTTAAACCGGGTATTACAGGTTGGGCACAGGTGACAGGTTTTCGTGGAGAAACGAAGGAACTTTGGCAGATGGAAGGACGTGTGCAACGTGACATCTGGTATATCGAGCATTGGACGTTCATTCTGGACTTATATATCATGTATAAGACTGTATATAATGTAATCCGTGGGGATAAAGAGGCTTATTAGGTGAGGAATTGGAAATTGAGTAAAAATTAAATCAATAGTTGTAAAATTACATGAGTAGGTGGTTATGAGAAAACTGAAACGATTGACTTTGGGTGTGTTACTTGCTTTTTTGCTGGTATCCTGCCAATCATATAAGAAAGTGCCTTATTTGCAGGATACGGCTTTTGTGAATGATACAGAACAGAGTGTTCGTCAGACAGGTGTGAAGGTTATGCCCAAGGATTTGTTGACGATTGCCGTATCTTGTTCTACTCCGGAACTGGCTGCACCTTTCAATCTGGTAAATTCGGGTACTGCTAGTGGAACGGAGGGAAAGATGGTAGGACAAGGAAACGCATCACCTGCTCTACAGCAGTATTTGGTAGATAATCAGGGGAATATCAACTTTCCAGTATTGGGTGAGATTCATGTAGGTGGATTGACTAAACTGGAGATAGAAAATCTGATTATAGATAAGTTGAAGGTTTATTTGAAAGAAGCACCGCTTGTAACTGTGCGTATTGTTAATTACCGAATTTCGGTATTGGGGGAGGTTGCCAAGCCTGGTAGTTTTGTGATCTCTAATGAGAAGATTAATTTGCTGGAAGCACTCGCTATGGCAGGTGATTTGACTATTTATGGTATGCGTGATAATGTGAAATTGATCAGGACAGGGCAAGATAACAAGCAGGAAATTATTACTATGGACTTGAATAAGGCTGAAATGGTACTGTCTCCTTATTATCAGTTACAGCAGAATGATATAATTTATGTGACACCTAATAAGACTAAGGCTAAGAATTCGGATATAGGAACCAATACGGGATTATGGTTTTCTGCTACTTCTATCTTGGTTTCACTTGCAAATATATTGGTAATTTTATTAAATAAGTAATTAGTAATGAAAGAGAATGAGAATTCGTATAACAATAATATGAGTGAATTAGACGAAGAGAAAGTAAATTATCAGGAAATTCTCTTTAAGTATATCATTCACTGGCCTTGGTTTATTGCTTCGGTTTTAGCTTGTTTGATTGGCGCTTGGGTGTATTTGCATTTTCAAACTCCTGTGTATCAGGTCTCTGCATCTATCATGATAAAGAATGATAAAAAGAATGGTGGTGGAAATACTGCAGATTTGGAAAGCTTGGGATTAGGTGGGGTGATTACTTCTACGCAGAGTATTGATAATGAGATAGAAGTGCTACGCTCAAAAACAATACTGAAAGAGGTCGTTAATAATCTGGAACTTTATATTACTTACTATGATGAGGATGAGTTTCCTAAAAAGGAACTGTATAAAACCTCTCCCGTAATTGTGAATTTGACGGCACAAGAGGCGGATAAATTGCCAAATGTAGCTTTGGTTGATATGAAGTTATCTCCAGAGGGTGGTCTGGATGTGAATCTAAAGATAGGCTTGAATGAATATAATAAGCATTTTGATAAACTTCCAGCAGTGTTACCTACGGATGCAGGTACATTTGGGTTTACATTGAAAGATTCTTTATCAAATGGGAAGATAGTAGGGCAAAGTGTAGTACGAAATATCAGCGCTGTAGTTAGTCAGCCTTTTGGGGTGGCAAAAGGATATCAGTGGGCATTGGAAATAGCACCTACCTCAAAAACGACTTCTGTAGCAGTTGTTTCATTGATGAATACGAATATACAGCGGGGACAGGACTTTATTAATAAGTTAATGGAAATGTATAATCGGAATACGAATAATGATAAAAATGAGGTTGCCGAAAAGACGAGAGAGTTTATCAATGAACGTATTAAGATTATTGATGAGGAACTTGGCACTACAGAGGATAAGCTGGAAGCTTTTAAAAGAAATGCAGGATTGACGGATATCAGTAGTGATGCCCAATTAGCAGTATCGGGAAATGCTGAATATGAAAGAAAACGTGTAGAAAATGGAACTCAAATTAATTTAGTTCGTGATCTTAATAAATATATCAATAATCCGTCGAATGAGTATGAAGTATTACCTAGTAATATTGGTTTATCCGATAATGGTTTAACTACTCAAATAGATCGTTATAATGAATTGATTATTGAACGTAAGCGTTTACTTCGTACTTCTACGGAAAGCAACCCGATGATTGTAAATCTGGATACAAGTATTCGTGCCATGAAAGCAAATGTAAAAGCTGCTATTGATGGGACTTTACAAGGCTTGCTTATCGTGAAGGCTGATCTGGATCGTGAGTCCAGTCGTTTTTCCCGTCGTATCAGTGATGCTCCGGGACAGGAGCGCCAGTATGTAAGTATTGCACGTCAGCAGGAAATCAAGGCTGGGCTTTATCTGATGCTTTTGCAGAAACGTGAAGAGAATGCTATTACTTTAGCCGCTACTGCGAATAATGCGAAGATTATTGATGAGCCAGCAGCTGAAGGTGCTCCAGTTTCTCCTAAGCCTAGGATAATCTACTTAATTGCTTTAGTGGTAGGAGTGGGATTGCCTGTTAGTATTATTTTTTTAATTGGTTTGACTAAATTTAAAATAGAAGGGCGTGGTGATGTAGAGAAGTTAACAAGTCTGCCTATTGTAGGTGATGTACCGTTGACAGAAGAAGCAAATGGTTCTATTGCTGTGTTTGAGAATCAGAATACTTTAATGAGTGAAACTTTCCGTAATCTCCGTACTAATCTTCAGTTTATGCTTGAGAATGATCAGAAAGTGATTTTAGTGACTTCGACAGTTAGTGGTGAAGGTAAATCTTTTATTTCTTCCAATCTAGCAATAAGTCTTTCTTTATTAGGAAAGAAAGTAGTGATTGTGGGGCTTGACATTCGCAAGCCCGGTTTGAATAAAATTTTTAATATTCCGAGGAAAGAGCAGGGAATTACTCAATATCTGTCGAATCCGGACAAGAATCTGATGGATTTCGTTCAGCCTTCGGATGTTAGTAAGAATTTGTTTATTCTTCCAGGAGGAACTGTACCACCTAATCCAACAGAGTTATTAGCTCGTGATAGTTTGGATAAAGCGATTGAGGTATTGAAAAAGAACTTTGATTATATAATTTTGGATACTGCCCCGGTTGGTATGGTAACTGATACTTTGCTCGTAGGTCGTGTGGCTGATTTGTCAGTTTACGTATGTCGGGCAGACTATACTCGGAAAGCAGAGTTTACCTTGATTAATGAATTGGCTGATAGTAATAAGTTGCCTAATCTTTGTACTGTAATCAATGGTTTGGATCTTCAGAAGAAAAAGTACGGCTATTATTACGGTTACGGTAAGTATGGCAAATATTATGGCTATGGTAAGCGTTATGGCTATGGTTATGGCTATGGGGAGACACACCATGGTGGTAAGGGAGAAAGGACAGAAGAATAGACGAATGTGATTTTGGAGAAGACAAATGAATTATATAATATGAGAATTAAACAATTACGCATAAAAGGTAGAATCATAAGATTATTTAGGCTTATTGTAAATACAGGTTATATGCTTTTGCATAAAAGAGCAGATGAGATTGTACTTAATGTGTCTATGAATTTGTTGTGTAATAAAGTGTTTCATAGTAATATAGGTGATGACATAAACTATTATCTTATAAAAGAATTGAGTCATAAACGTATATTGAATTATTGGGATTTTTTCAATCTACGGGAGCAGCCTAATTTTATGGTTATAGGTTCGATAATAGATTGGATGACAAATAAAGATAGTATCATTTGGGGGAGCGGAGTGCGGGAACCGGATAATCCTTTGCCAGCTATTCCTCGTAAGGTATTGGCTGTTAGGGGGCCGCTTACACGCAAATACTTGATCTCACAAGGGGTGGAGTGCCCGGAGATATATGGAGATTCCGCTTTATTGTTACCTAAGATTTACCCTCTTCCATTTGTAAATAAAAAATATCTAATAGGGGTGATTTTACATAAAAATGATCTAGGTAATTCTATTATAAAGGAATTTATTGAAAGAGAAAGAAACAAGGCGAGACAGATTGATATTAAACATTATAAGGATTGGAGGCAAGTGATAAAAGAGATCGTAGAATGTGAAATGATTATATCTAGCTCATTGCATGGTCTGATTCTGTCTGATGCGTATCATATTCCCAATATTTGGATTAAATTCTCTGATGAAACCTTTGATGGAAGTTTTAAATATTTGGATTATTTCGCTTCTGTGAAAAGGCCGATCGATAGACCACTAATCATACGATCACGTTTGGATTTATCGGATTTGCTTCAATATAAAGATAGTTATTCTCCTATTACTTTTGATGCTCAAAAATTGTTGTCTGTCTGTCCGTTTATAGATAAAAACAAAATTTTACCTTAATGTCAGGAAACGATAGAATCGCAAAGAATACAATATTCTTATATTTTAGAATGTTGTGTACAATAGTCGTATCATTATATACATCACGAATTATTCTCCAAACATTGGGTGTCAATGATTATGGTATTTATCAAACTGTGGGTGGAGTAGCAGGTTTATTAAGTTATATTATTAATGGTTCATTGGCATCCGGTTCATCGCGATTTATTACATTTGAAATGGGGAGGAGAGATAAGGGAAAGCTAAGTGATACTTTTTCCTCTTTATTGACTGTACATCTATTATTCGGCGTGGTCGTTGCTTTATTGGCAGAAACTATCGGATTATGGTTTTTATATAATAAATTAGTCATTCCCCCGGAACGATTTTCCGCTGCTGTATTTACATATCATTTATCTATATTAATGTCTATTGTCGGTATTACGCAGGTGCCATATACCGCTGTGATTATTGGACATGAGAAAATGAATATATATGCTTATACGAGCATTATTGAAGCTATATTGAAATTACTGCTTGTATATATACTCATGGTTTCCGATTGGGATAAATTAATGCTTTGCGCTTCATTGCTTTTTGTGGTTCAATGTGGTATTACTTTTTTTTATCGTTATTACTGTATTCGTCATTATGAGGAATCTCATTACCATTTCTCTTTTGACAAGTCTATTATAAAGAAAGTACTCGGCTTTTCATCGTGGAATTTGGTAGAAAACACTTCTATTTCATTAAATGCTCAAGGTACTACTATTCTTCTTAATATGTTTTTTAATTCGGGCATAGTGACAGGACGTTCAGTGGCCAATATTGTTTCTATGACAGCTAATTCATTTGTTAACAATTTCCGAACAGCAGCAAATCCGCAGATCGTTAAGAGGTTTTCGGCAAATGATTTTGATGGCAGTAAGCATTTATTGCTAATATCAACAAAATATTCATATTTTTTAATGTTGATATTAGCATTTCCAGTCTTTTTAGTTGCAAAGCAATTATTATATCTTTGGCTGGGACAAATACCTGATTATTCTGTTGTATTTCTGCAATTCGCAATTGTTACTACGCTTTTTGGAGTGTTTGACCAATCGTTTTACAGTGCGTTTACAGCAAAAGGTCAGATAAAGGAAACTACTATATGTTCCATTTGTGTCGGCTATTTATCCTTTCCTGTCATCTATGTTTTGTTCAAGTTAGGTTATTCTCCAGTTTCATTGTCCTGGGTCATGTTATTTTCATCTCTGATACTCGCTATTTTTATAAAGCCTTTCCTACTGGTGAAAATTATGGGATATACGTGGACAGATATTTTTGTTTTATTTAAATCTTGTATCATAGTAACTGTTGTTTCTGTGCCTATACCATTACTGTTATATATATTTAGAAATACATTGTTTCACACGCCATATTTGGATTTTTTTATCCTCTCAATAAGCGGCGTAGTTTGCGTAGCTTTGGCTGTTTGGTTTTTGGGTTTGGATGATGGCATACGTAAGAGAATACAAAACAATATTAAGATAAAGTTATTAAAAAGAAAATGATGAACTCGAGAATTGAACACATTGACTGTTTGAGAGGACTAGCCATTTTTTAACATTCTAATATGATACCTAAAATAATACATTATTGTTGGTTGAGTAACGACCCGATGCCTGCAGAACTCAAACGTTGCATTAAAAGTTGGAAGAGAAAGCTTCCTGATTATAAAATAAAGAAATGGGATACACACAATTTTGATATTTATTCCATCCCTTTTGTAGCAGAAGCATGTAAGATGCGAAAATGGGCATTTGCTTGTGATTATATTCGTGTATATGTACTTTATACGGAAGGGGGAATATATATGGATTCAGATGTTTTTGTCAGGAATAGTTTAGACTTTTGTCTTGCTAACAGGGCATTTAGTGCGGTAGAGTGTTATCCGGACTTAGTGGAGAAAATTTATGCTGAAGGGTCGGTTGATGCGGAAGGTAACAAAAGAAAAGATATTCAATATATAGACGGAATTCAGATTCAGGCGGCTATTCTTGGTGCGGAAAAAGGACATCCTTTTATGAGGGATTGTATGAACTATTATCATGATAAGCATTTTATATTGCCGGATGGTTCATTGAATAATAAAATTATTTCTCCTTTTATTTTTGCAAATATTGCGATTGATTATGGTTTCAAATTTAAGGATGAAGAACAGGATTTGAAGAGTGGATTAAAAATTTATTCGTCAAGTTTGTTTGCAAGTAATATGGAGCTTATAACAGAGAAAGCCGTTGCAATACATTGCTGTGCCGGTAGTTGGCGTTGGATGCCTTCCTCATCAATGGCGTATGCTGTGCAGTATATGAAAGAAATAATCAAAAACATACTTTTCAGATTACATTTGAGAGGCGGCAAAACTAGAGGAACTTTGAAATAATTTGTATTTTTATTATGCGTATAGATTCACTTGATATTTTAAAAGGGATAGGTATTATCCTTGTGGTAGTTGGTCACATGATTGGGAATCAACTATATATCCGTCCATGGATATATGCATTTCACATGCCTCTTTTTTTCATGCTATCGGGATACTGCTTCAATATAGCGAAGCATCCTCAATTGTTACCGTTTGCTGTAAGTAGGGTTTGGACACTTCTCGTTCCTTGTGTTCTATATACGGTGGTTAGTCTTGTAGTTTCTCCGGAATATATTTGTGAAGGGAGATATTATGAACTGAAGACATTGCTTCCCGGCGCACTTTGGTTTCTTCCAATATTATTTATAGTAGAAGTTCTAGGGTATAACGTGGCTCGCTTTAAGGGGGGGTAAAAATATTTGTCATATTGCTATGCGTGGTCTTAGCTGCTTGCTTTCGTTTTTGGGAATTCCCTTTAACATATAGGCTTATTCAAATTCCAATGTGTCTTTTGTTCTATCTAATAGGAAATTCATTGAGAAAATATGCTATTGTTGAAAGGTTTTTGATGAATAGCAATTGGATGTCTTTGTGGAAATATTGTTTGTTGGGTTTGTTGGGGTGTGTTTTGACTTATGTATATGTGAGAACTGATGCGTTAAAACATAGTCAGGAAATTTTGAACTATTTTGAGATAGGGATGGTTCTTGCTTGTTTCAGCGCTATTGTCGGTGTAGCTTCATTCTCGGTTTTTTCTCTCAAAAGAATGCCTAAATTAGGAAATGTATTGATATATATAGGTAGAAATACATTGATAATTATGTCTGTTCAGGGTATATTTATATCATTAGCTGATTATTTTTTGCGTCCATTGATACCGTCGTTTGCTATCGGTAAGTTAGTTCAGTTTATTTTTGTATTTTCCTGCTGTTTGATAATGATACCACTAATCAATAAATACATTCCTGTACTAGCCGGTAAAGGGATAAAACATCGTTCACTTTAATTAAATATGTTTCTTTCAGTTATTATTCCTGTATACAACGTAGAACCTTATTTGCATCGTTGTATTGATAGTGTCATAGCCCAAGATATGAGTGATGAAATAGAATTGCTGTTGGTGGATGATGGCAGCAAAGATGCATCGGGGGCAATATGTGATGAATATGCATCGAAGTATAGTTGGATTCATGCTTTTCATATTCCCAACGGAGGAGTAGGCAATGCGCGTAATTATGGTATTGAACATGTTCAAGGTGAATACTTTACTTTTATAGACTCGGATGATTTTATTGATCCCGGTTTCTATAAAGAGGTGTTAAGGTTGCATCGTCAAACTCCTTCAGACGTATATTTATTTGGTTATAAGGATTATCCTCTTAATAGTAGCGATGGGCATAGGTTGAAACAATGTCGTTGTGATGATACTGAATCATTGGCGCAATTGTATTTAGATATGAAGAAAAACTATCTGATGTTTTCGGTTATCAACAAAATTTTTAATTCTATTGAAAATCGGAAACATCGATTTTTGACAAATATTCACTATTTTGAGGATTGCCTCTTTGCTCTTGATTGTCTGGGTAAAGCAAAATCTGTAGGAGTGATTGAGCAGGCTCCTTATAATTATGTGCATCATCCGGGGGAACATTTAGGCGGAAAATATACTGCACCGGAGGTGGTGGTTGAAGTAGCTCGTGAATTGAAGAGGCGAAGTGACTTACTTCCTCAAAGTGATGAACTGACTCAATATACAATTCTTGAATACTATAATAACATGCTTCATGCGGTTGATAGCAGCCGTGGCATAAAGCAAAGATTACAATATATACGCATACTTTTGAGGGAAATCGAGACGTTTGGTTTCAAGACTGAATTCAAGAAGTATCTAGGCAGGAGAAAAATACTGATGCAGTTCTCGAGTCCTGTAGGTGTACTTATGATGTGCCTCTTACGTAATTTAATCCTAAAATTCAGATGATATGTATCAAAATTATAAAGTTGTAGTGAATACGGCTGCAGGTCGCCGCCGTTATATGCAATATTTGGTTCCTCCCATTTTGAATGCTGATATTGTGGATCGGTATGATATATGGGTTAATACTCGCAATATGGTGGATATTGAGTTCTTTAAAAAGCTTGCGCAGAAATATCCGAAAGTTAATTTGGTGTGGCAACCGGACGGAGTTGTTAATGGCATTGCGAGCATTAATGCATTTTATCGTGATTGCTGCGACAAAGATACTATTTACATGAAACTTGATGATGATGTGGTATGGTTTGAACCCGAACTGTTTGAGAAGATGGTGAAGTTTCGTGTGGATAACCCAGAGTATTTTTTAGTATCACCGCTCGTAATCAATAACGCTTTGTCTACTTATCTTTTACAGGTGCATAATAAAATCAAGTTGGATAAGTATTATATGAGTATCTGTGGGGAGAGAACTATCTGCTTTGATGGCTGGTTTGCGGCAGATTTGCACGATTGGTTCATGGAGAAATATCTTATTGCCGGTAAATATCAAGAGCTGTATGTTGGTAAGCATCCTATGGGGATGGCTCGTTTTTCAATCAACTGTGTTTTATGGTTTGGTAATGAAATGGCTGAATTTAAAGGTGAAGTGCCAGGAGATGATGAAGAGTTTTTGAGTTGTATCAAACCAACTCAATTAGGTAAGGCTAACTGTTTTAATGGCGATGCTCTGATTGCTCATTTCGCTTTTGGACCTCAACGAGAGGGGCTTGATAAGATGGATATTCTGAATCGATATGGTAAAATATTGCATGATTTGTGGAAGCAGGATGAATCAATGCGTGAGATAGACATTTCTGTACAACAAATGATTAAGAAAGTTGAAGCGCGTGAAGCTGAATTGAACAGCCTTCCATCACCATATAAATGTATACCTAAAGTAAAAGTGCCTTTCTTCATGCGTTTAGGAAAAAAACTGCCGGAAAGGGTGAGATGTGCAATCAGAGAACTACAACGTAAACAGCGATATAAATTCATAGAAAGATAAAAAATATCTGTGAAAAAATCAGAATAGAAAAAACTAACATATTATGAAACAATATGATTATTTGATAGTGGGTTCCGGACTTTTTGGATCCACCTTTGCCTGTATGGCTAAACGACAAGGTAAGAAATGTTTGGTCATTGATAAGCGTCCACAGCTGGGTGGCAATCTTTATTGTGAAAATATAGAAGGGATAAATGTTCACCAATATGGAGCGCATATCTTTCATACTTCAAACAAAGAAGTGTGGGATTTTGTCAACTCTATAGTGGAGTTTAACCGATATACCAATTCACCGGTGGCTAATTATAAAGGCAAACTTTATAATCTCCCCTTTAATATGAATACCTTCTACCAGATGTGGGGCGTGACAACCCCTCTCGAAGCTGAAGCTAAATTGGAAGAACAGCGGACGGAAGCAAAAGTTGCTCTTAATGGTCGTGAACCTGAAAATTTGGAAGAACAGGCGCAGCTTCTTATTGGAAAAGATATTTATGAAACACTCATCAAGGGATATACTGAAAAACAATGGGGACGACCTTGTACAGAATTGCCTGCTTTTATCATTCGTAGATTGCCGGTACGTATGGTATTCGATAATAACTATTTTAATGACAAATATCAAGGAATTCCAATTGGTGGGTATAATAAGCTGATTGAAGGCCTATTGGATGGTGTGGAGTGTCGTCTAAATTGTGATTTTGGGGAGAACCGTGAAGAACTGACAGCTCTTGCCGATAAGATTGTTTATACAGGTGCAATAGATGAGTTCTATGGTTATCGTTTGGGGCGTTTGCAATATCGCACCGTATCTTTTGAAACAGAGATCTATGATACTGCTAACTATCAAGGTAATGCTGTAGTGAATTATACTGACCGAGGAGTACCCTATACTCGTATCATTGAGCATAAACATTTTGAGATGTTCGGTCAGCAACTTTTTGATTGTCCGAAAACTGTAGTTAGCAAAGAGTATTCTGCAGAATGGAAACCCGGTATGGAGCCCTATTATCCGGTAAATGATACTCTGAATAATGATTTAGCCGATAAATATCGTGCGTTGGCAGCTCATGAAAAAGATATCATCTTTGGAGGTCGATTGGCTGAATATAAATATTATGATATGGCTCCTATTGTGAAAAGGGCTTTTGAAGTAGTTAGATCACAAGGTTTATAAAAATGAAGAAATACATACTTATTATTAAAACTATAGCAAATGATAAACTTAGTAAATCTTTAATAGGTGGTGGAGCAAGTGTTAAGGCTCCTCAAGATATACATAAAATTGCTTTACAAAATGGTTATGAAGAATATCCTATCATTTTGAGAGGGTATAAGAATAAGCTACTTTTTATTGTTGTTTTATTCCTAAAAATGATTCGTCTTGCTATCAATTTACCTAATGGTGCAACATTGTTGATTCAGTATCCAAGCTTAAATCCTAAAATGCTTTATTTTATTTTTCCTTTCTTGAAAAAAAAATATCTGATAACATTGTTGCATGATATTAATTCTGTAAGAGAAAAAGGGGAGCTATCGGGCTTTGAGAATAAGGTTTTGTCAAATTTTGATGAAATAATTGTGCATACACCTGAAATGCAAACTTATTTTGAGCAGCGATTGAGACCGGGCATTAAATATCATTATTTAGGTTGTTTCCCTTATATTGCAGTCCCAGATAAAGAAGCACGTCAGTTAAGTAAGCAGGTTTGTTTCGCAGGTAATATAGATAAGAGCGTGTTTTTTAGTGATTTTGTTTTTGAGAATAAAGATTTAGATCTTATAGTATATGGTTCTTGTTCCTCAAATAATGCTATGAAGAATAAATATGAGTATAAAGGAGTTTTTAAGCCTGATATGATTGGTCACTTAGAAGGGAGTTGGGGACTTGTTTGGGACGGAGATTCCACAGAAACCTGCTCTGGTACATGGGGGAGTTATCTTAAAATTATTGCACCTCATAAATTTTCGTTATATGTGTTAGCTGGATTACCATTAATAGTATGGAAGGATTCGGCGATGGCGAAATTGGTAGAGATGAAGAATCTTGGTATTACCGTGACATCGCTTTCAGAGATTTCTGCTAGAATTTCTGCTGTTTCAGATAATGATTATAAAGAATATTGTGCTAATATTCTAAAATTCCAGCCAGTTCTATTGAAGGGTGAAAATGTGTGTTTGTAGAACATTGGGTATTATAGCCATATAGGAGTGCATAATTTCTAGTAAATTTTATTATTATATGTTGGGTCTTAGCTTGGTAATAATTAATCGTGATATTAAGGAATATTGTTTTCCTTCCTTAATGGCTTTTTTTCTTATTTGTTCAAATTCAATTATTTTTCCTGGTATATATACATTACTCATTGCATTTGGGTATGTGGCATTTTACAAAATTAGATATGGAACCTTTACCATTAAATATTCAAAACTAAATATCTTACTTCTTTTAGCCTGCTATATTTCTGTATTTTCAAATTTATATATCGATTATCGCATTCTTATGTTTACTGGGATGATGCTTATTTGTGCACCATTTTATGTATCTAAAAAAGTCTTCTTATTTGAACGCAAAATTTTATCTGTAATTTTATTATTTTTTCCTGTTGTATCAATGATAGCTATGTATTGCTATCTAAAAGGCATAAATGCCTTTGCACAGGAGGGGGTACATATTGACCTCTCTTTTTCGGCTATTTATTATCATCCTATGTGGTTAGCTCCTATTGCAGGATTAGCTAATGTTATTTTGTTGTGGTGTCTATTTCAGTTACAAAATAAATGTTTCAGATGTATTGTGTTGTCTATTTTGTTACTGTCTATTTATGTCACTGTTGTTGCTGCCTCTCGTACTGCTCTTTTTGCATCCGTGATAACCATGGTGTTATACATTGTATACAATGCAAGAAATGTAAAAAAAATAATATTGTATTTGTTAGTTATAGGATTTCTTGCAACAATATCGATTCCTGTATATCTTGAGCATTCAACTCAAATACAAAATAAGTTTGAAGGGGGAAAAGGTGAAAAATATGGTTCTCGCTCTGCCCATTTTGGAGAGGGGTTTGATAAATTAAATGAATCTCCTCTTATTGGAAGTGGATTTGCAACGGCTTGGTATAGAGGCGTACTTCATAAAGGTCGATTGGAGAGTGGTAGCGGATGGTTGTCTATATTATTTCAATTAGGTGCCTTAGGTGCAATAATAATGTTATTCATTCTAAAGAAAGTAACTCGAGTTTTTAAATATATTAGACATGATCGAAGGTTACAATTGTTTGTTATTTCTTTACTTTTTCTGTGTTTGCATTCTTGTTTTGAGGGGTATTTATTAACTGTCGGTTATTATATAGGTTTTGTATTTTGGCTTCTAATTTCTCATATAATATGTTATCCGGATATGGTGAAGAAGTACAAATTAAATTTTGAATCATGAAAATGTTTTCTTTGGATACTTTTGTTTATAGTGTATTGTTCTTTTGTATTGATTGTGACGGGCTTGAATCTGTTTATAATATTTGATGTCATTCTGTCTTCATTCAGTTGATGTTCATGTGTTAATAGCTTATTTGTTATGATCTTTTTTATTTGCAAAATCTTGTTTTGAAATGAACTTATTTTTTTTCCAAAATTGTATTAGTCCGCATCAGATACCTTTTATCGAAGAACTGTCAGTTTTTACAGATGTTGATAGGGTAGTGGTGATAGCTCCTCGTGTGGATTACGATGATCGAAAGCTGATGGGATGGAAGACATCAAAATTGCTTGAGACAAAAGGTATAGAGTTTTTGATTACTCCTACTATGAAAGTAGTGCAAAGACTATATGAGGAATGCAAAGGTATTGAAACGTTTTGTTTTTTTTCTGGTATCAATGCTTTTCCTGAAATTGTGCCATGGATGAAACTCTCATTCAATTATTCTTTTAAGCGAGGAGTAATAACCGAGCCACCATTACTCTATAATCATCCACTATGGTTGCATAAACTAAGATTTGCATTGAAAGATTGGCGATACGTAAAGTATTTTGACTATTTATTGGTGATGGGCGATGAATTTGTGCCTTATTATCGCTTTTGGAGTAAAAAATGGAAAGTATTACCTTTTGTATATTGTACAGAGTGGAGAGAACGTATATATCCTATACCGACTTCAGAGAAGCTTAAGGTACTCTATGTGGGTAGTTTGTCAGATAGAAAGAATGTGGTGGAGATGTTTCAAGTGTTGTGTCAAAAGACTGATTTAGAGCTTGGTATTGTAGGTGACGGTGAGAAGCGAGCACAAATTGAGGAGATGAGTATGCAGGCTAATACAGAAGTAGTGCTTTATGGTATGCAACCGATGGAGAGGATCTCGGATATTATGCAACAATATGACGTACTGATTTTGCCTTCGAAGCATGATGGGTGGGGAGCTGTTGTGAATGAGGCGTTGATACTTGGACTATATGTGATAACAAGTAATCATTGTGGAGCTTCGTATCTATTAAAAGATAAGCAACAGGGTATGATATTTACTTTAGAAGAGGCACAGAGTTTAAGCAACGTGGCTGATGTTTGTATTGCAAAAAAAGATTGGATAAGGGAGACGGTAAATGAGCGTATTACATGGAGCAAAAACTACATCTCGGGTAAAGCAGTGGCGAACTATATAGTCCAAAATTTATAAATAAACGCTTATGAAAGTAATACATTATATTCCTGGTCTAGACCGTTCTTCAGGTGGTACAACTGCCTATATGCAGTTATTGACTAAAGAATTGACACGGTTGGTAGAACTCTATGTAGTGAGCCATGCTAGTGAGAATCCTGTAGTAATAGATAATTGTACGGTGTATTTCATTCCTGAATTTAGAAACTTCATGGGGATGAAACGACAGTGGAGAATATTGTTAACTCAATTACAGCCTGACGTGGTGCATGTAAACTGTTGTTGGATGCCTGCTTGTGCCTTTATACAAAAGTGGGCACAGGCATTGGGGTATAAAGTGGTGCTAACACCTCATGGTATGTTAGAGCCGTGGATTATGGCGCGTCATTATTGGACTCGTAAATTACCGGCACTGTGGTTTTATCAAAAGGCGGCAGTGATGAAGGCGGATGTATTGCACGCTACTGCAGAAAGCGAGAAGGAGAATTTACTGAAGTTGGGCTATAACAATAGGATTAAGATCATTGCTAACGGTATTGATGTAGAGAATATAGAGATGAAGTCATCATGGAAGCGGAATAAGGAGATTCTTTTCTTGAGTCGTGTACATGTGAAGAAGGGAATTAATTTTCTTCTTGAGGCAGTTGCTCAATTGAGGGAACAGGTAGAGGGGTATGTGATACGTATTGCTGGTGAAGGAGATGCTATCTACATTGATGAGTTAAAGCAATTAACAGAACGTCTTGGTATATCAAAACTAGTCTTCTTTGAAGGTGGTGTATATGGTAATCGTAAATGGGAATTATTCCGTCAAGCGGATCTTTTTATATTACCTACACATAGCGAGAATTTTGGTATTGTGGTGGCAGAGGCATTAGCTAGTGGTACACCTGCGGTAACAACAATGGGTACACCATGGAGTGAGTTAGAGAGTCGACGGTGTGGCTGGTGGACGAAAGTTGGTACAGAGGCAACCGTACAAGCACTTCGTAACTTTTTATCGCTTACTGAAAATGAGTTGGAGAAGATGGGACGTAATGGTCGTAAACTGGTAGAGGAGAAGTATTCGGCACGTAAGGTGGCAGAGGAGTTTGTGGAAATGTATAAATCAATTTTATGAAAAAGGATTTGATGGGATTTAAAACTCTATATTCGAAGAGGAATAAGTTTCGCAGATTGATATGGAGTATGGTTTGGACTTGTCTTGCCCGTCCGTTTCCCCGCTCTATGGCAATGGGATGGAAACGTATGCTGCTTCGTGCTTTTTGGGCAAAGATTGCATCTACGGCTGCAGTGTATGCTATTGCTAAAGTGTTCCAATCTTGGTTGCTGGCAATGGATGATTACCCCTGTTTGGCCGAGGGAGTAGATTGCTACAATACAGTACCCATTCGGATTAGGCGTAATGCTACGGTCAGTCAGCGGGCTTTCCTTTGCACTTCAGGACATGACATTACCGACTCACGTTATCATCAGACCAATGCTTCGATAGTGATTGAAGATAGGGCTTGGGTGTGTGCCGAAGCTTTTGTGGGACAAGGAGTGACTGTAGGAGAAGGTGCTGTATGTGCAGCACGTGCAGTAGTGATTAAAGATGTTGAATCATGGACTGTGGTTGGGGGGAATCCGGCAAAGTTTATAAAGAAAAGGATGTTAATAAATATCAACAGGACACCCTTGTCTCTTATTTTATATAATCAGTTAGCTTGATGCTGCATAATATAATTGAGCTGACATGAAAGTAAATATAATAACAGGGCCTTTTGGCTGTCTACCCCCATATGCTATTGGAGCAGTGGAAAAATTATGGTACTCTATCGGTACAGATATGAGAAATAAGGGACATCAAGTCATCTTTATATCTAAGAAGCCACTAAAAGAGAGTTCTATGGATGATAATCTTCTTCTGCATGGCTATGAAAGAACTGGATCTTGGGTAAAAGACTTTGTTCTGGATTTTGTTTTTTCAATAAAGGCATTAAGTAAAATGCCTAAATGTGATATGCTTGTGCTTAATTCAATATGGAGCCCTATTCTTTGTCTATTATTTAAATGGAAGTATCGTAGGGCTTTATATAATGTGGCACGATTTCCGAAGAAACAGATGGGGGCGTATTTTGCTATGAGTAGTTTGGCATGTGTGTCAACTGCAGTTTACAATGCATTAATAGAACAGAGTCCGAGTATGAAATCTAGGGCTTGTGTCATACCCAATCCGATTGATACTCATATATTCTGTAATGAACACATGGTAAAAACTCTTTCAGATAGTCCGGAAGTGGTTTATTCTGGCAGAGTACATAAAGAAAAGGGACTGGATATATTAGTAAAAGCAGTGACAAGACTCCATGAGGTGGGGGTATCTGTTGGATTACGGATAATTGGTGCAACGAAAATAGAAGACGGAGGTAGCGGTGAAGACTATGTAGATTATTTAGAATCTTTGGTAAGAGGATACAGGATAACATGGGTGGAACCTATTTTCTCACCTAGTTTGTTGGCAAAAGAAATACGTAAAGGTGATATTTTTTGCTATCCTTCTATAGCTGGATTAGGTGAGACATTCGGTGTAGCCCCTCTTGAGGCAATGGGCTTAGGATTGGTTCCTATTGTTTCGAATTTAGATTGTTTTAAGGACTTTATAGTGGATAATGAGAACGGATTGGTCTTTGATCATACTGATGTACGATGTGATGAATTGTTAGCTAATTGTTTAATGCGCTTATTATCAGATGAAAAAATGTATTCAGAAATGTCAGCGAAAGCAATTAAAAAGTCTGCAGGTTTTAGTGTGAGTAGAGTGTCTGATATGTATATGAGTATTTTTAAAAAAGTATTAGGTGGTGAGTAAGCTTTATCATAAAAATAAAAACCAACGTGATGCGTATTCTAGCCCATGGCCAAAGAAAGAAGCAATCATGATTCGTATATGGGAAGTGGTTTGGACGCTTTTTGTAAGGTGGCTGCCAAAGCCTTTTTATCGGTGGCATATATTTCTATTGAAGTTGTTTGGGGCACATATTAGTGGTCATCCTTTTATTGCGCCTACTGCCCGTATATATGCCCCATGGCTTTTAACCGTAGGAGATAGGTCTTGTATAGCGACTCGAAGCGAAATATATAATTTGGGACCTGTTATTATAAAAGAGAGAGTAACCATAGCGCAGTATGCTTATATATGTAATGGATCCCATGATTTATCTGATAATAAATTACCTCTGGTTGTAGGTGATGTGGTTATTGACAATGATGTGTTTATTGGAGCAAGAGCCATAATTCTGCCAGGATTACATCTTTGTCGATATTCGGTTGTTGGTGCTGGCGCAGTACTTACCAAAAATACTACTGATTTTGGCATTTATGCAGGTAATCCTGCAAGATTTATAAAAGAAAGAAATATTTATGGTGAATAATCATTATTATGGTGGCTCTTATGTTGCATAAATCTCCTAAAATCTGTTTAGCTTGTTCGGCAGGCGGGCATTTACGTGAGCTACAATTGGCTATCGGTGCTATTCCCGAGCAATGGGATTGCTATTGGCTTACCTTAAAAACGACATCAACTAAAGCTTTTATGGCAGACAAGGAACATGTATTTTTAGTGAATTTTCAACCAGCAAAGAAATGGACACTGATAGTGAACTGTTTGCAAGCAATATTCTGGGTGCTGGTGAAACGCCCAGATGTAATCATTACTACAGGAGCTGGTGTGACTGTACCTACGGTTTTTTTCGCAAAAAAACTATTGGGGACAAAAGTAATATTTGTTAATTCGGCTGCTGATGTGACACATGCTTCTAAAACTCCCGTATGGATAGAACGGTATAGTGATCTATTTTTGGTCCAATGGGAAGAGATGCGGCAATTATTTCCTAATTCAATTTGTTGTGGTGTTTTATGATTTTTGCTAGTTTAGGTACAATGAACATAGCCTTCAATCGTATGGCAAAAGCCGTGGATGAATGGGCAGCTATAACTAAGGAAGAGGTGATAGTACAAACTGGGTATACAGATTATCCCTACAAACATGTGAAAGCTTTTAAATTTTGTACAAAGGAGCAGATGAAGGGTTATATTTCTAGAGCTGATATATTAATACTTCAAGGTGGCTGGGGAGCAATATCGGAAGCGATGGAATTGAGGAAAAGAATAGTTGTGATACCAAGATATGACAAGGTAGAGCATATCCATGACCAATTTCAATTAATTAGGAAATTGGATACTTTGGGATGTGTGCTAGGGGTATTTGACGAAAGGGAGCTTGCTGCAAAAATGGAACAGGCAAAAACTTTTGAGTTTAAGCAAATAGAGAAAGGAAACGCACAGAAACTGATTGAGAAGAAACTGCAGGAGTGGTTTCCGAGATGACAATAATTAGCGAGTTCAAAATAGAATCTTATGAAAGTATCTATAATAACGTCATGCTTTAATCGTGTGGCGACGATTCGTGGTGCTATAGAGAGTGTCTTGGCGCAGGACTATAATAACATAGAGTTTATTGTTGTAGATGGGGCGAGTACAGATGGTTCGTTAGAGATTATTAGAGAATATGAAGATCGTATATCAACTATTATCAGTGAGCCTGATCATGGTATGTATGAAGCCATCAATAAGGGAATTCGTGTGGCTACAGGTGATGTAATCGGATTGCTACATTCGGATGATTTCTTTTATGATAATGGGGTCATAAGCCGCATTGTGGAACACATGAAGACTACTCGAGCGGATTTTCTGTATGGTGACGGACTTTTTGTGAATCCCGATAATACTGACAAGGTAGTACGTAACTGGATTGGCGGTGATTATCGTTTGTGGAAGGTACGTCATGGCTGGCTTCCATTACATCCTACTTGTTATATTCGCCGCGAGGTAATGATGAGACTAGGTCTTTATAACGAAAGTTATAAGATTGCTGCGGATAGTGAACTGCTGGTGCGTTATCTGATGACGGGCGGACTTTCTGTTACTTATTTGAAAGAGTATGTTGTACGTATGCGTATGGGAGGGCTTTCTACTGATAGTGCTAAGCGTAAGAAAATGTGGGGAGAGGACATTAGAGTGTATTCCTCTCACGGTCTATGGCCTACTCTGACTAAATTAGAGAAGATGGCATGGAAAGTACCACAGTTTGTATTGGCATTATTGAAAGGATAATGGCAATTAAATGAAATTGATCGTTGATTTGTGTTGATCAACTAGCCACTTTCTAAAAATAAACTTCTGAAGATTATTAGCCTATAATATAACGAAATATGTAGGTCCCTAACTTCATGCTACACACATGAATCCCCTACATTCTGCAGGTTGGGAAAAATACAGCGGTATATTCCTGATCTGTCCCCTCATATTGGCAAAATGCTGATATGTATTCTAAATATATCAACTGTCTGTGAAGATCGTTGATATATTGTTTTTTTAATACCATGCTTATTGATTAAAGATAATATTCAGATTTCTAGTTTTGTATAATAGAAAGAATTAGAATATTTTTTATTGATTATCTATTGTGTTTTTGAAAGAAAATGCATTTCTTTGTAATATAGATAAAAGCAATTTATTATGTTGACTACTGTAGAATACTTATCTTTGCTTCGTGAGTATATGCGCAAGAATGCTGCTAAATATGGTATTTCTCGCATGGGGATATTTGGCTCCGTTGCTCGTGGTGAACAACATGAGGGTAGTGATGTCGATATTTGTGTTGAAATTGATAGACCTTCTATCTTTACTTTAGTTCATATTAAAGAAGAATTGGAAAAACTATTGAAATGCCCTGTTGATCTGGTTCGGTTGCGAAATAATATGGATGAATTATTGAGAGGGTGTATCAATAAAGATGGAATTTATGTGTAAAAGTCAGATAATAGAATCATTGCTAAAGAAAATTTTCCAAACGGTGGAAAGGATATTAGCGAACTCGGAAACTATTACTTCCCCTTCTTTTTATTTATTGACTCCATCCGGAATGGAAAGACTAGAGAGTACTTGTATGTTATTAATAGCCATCGGTGAAGGAGTGAAAGGTGTTGATAAATTAACAGATAAAAAGTTATTATCTTTCTATCCAGAGATGGATTGGAAAGGTGTAATGGGAATGAGGGATATAATCGCACATCATTATTTTGATTTAGATGCTGAAATTGTTTATGACGTGATAAAACATGATTTGCCGAAGTTAAAAGATGTGTTGCAACAAATCATAGACGATTTGAAAATATCCAATCAAGCGATTGACTAAATGGTTTTTATCTCAAATTTCTAAAATACGCCCGTATCTTCCGCATAATCTTGATTCCCATCACTACGCCATCAAATACAGCCATACCGGTATTGAACGAACGCATGAGTGCATCCGCCTTGTTGGTTGCCGGAGCAAGTGGGGCAAATATTTCGCGTGTAGTAGCTGTCATGGCTTTTTTTTGGGCATGGATCTCATTTAAAAGCTTCTTTTTACGTTCGGCAATCTCTTCTAATGTAAATTTCTGCGGGGTCTGCGCATTCATAATTTATTTATTTGAATCAGTTAAAAATAAATTAGCGAGGAAGTTCACCATCGGAGAAATGATGAGCTGCTTGCGGAAAATAATAACCAGGGCGATGAGAACAACATTGATGCCTGCTATGATGGCGAAACTCGACATCAGACCGCCCACTAAAGGCTCCAATATATAAGCAAGAGCAAAAAGCAGATAAAACAGGGCAACCATGCCAAGGATAATAAGTACTAATATCATAATTAACGTGGAAAAAAGTATGGTTAACTTCTCCGTCAATTCTAATTTGGTATATTCTTTTTGAAGCTCCAGATATTTCTTGAACTCGAAAAACAACTGCTGAAAATTCTCAATACTTTTATCGTCTGCAAACATGGTCGCTCTGTTTTTAGTCTTTGGTTACTCACTTATTCTGCTATTTCTCCCTTCATCTCGGCAGCGATCTCGTCAACGAGAGTTTCCATTTCACTGCGATTAAGCTTGATTCCTTTTTTACGAAGAATCTCTGCGATTTTATGACGGGTATCTTCTCCCTTTTCAGGAGCAAATAAAATACCAAGGGCTGCACCTACGGCTGCACCACCCAGAAAAGCTGCTAAAACATTCAATCCTTTCATAATGTATAATGTTTAAAATGATTATGATACAACAAATATAACATTTTTATGGAAAGGTTGTTCGTGAAAACTGAAATTTTTTGCTACGTTTTATAATTCTTTTTTTCTTTTATGGTTTAATCTTATTTAACTGACTTTCGTAGCTAACCTTTGAAGGTTAAGGCGTACTTTTGTTTTCGAATATTGTAAATCAAAACATAATGGAAGCTAAGATTGTTTTTATAACTGGCGCCAGTAGCGGAATTGGTGAGGGTTGTGCCCGTAAATTTGCGAGGGAGGGATGGAATCTGATTCTGAATGCCCGTACCGTATCGAAACTGGAAGAACTGAAAGCTGAACTGGAAGGGGCGTATGGTGTCCGGGTTTATATATTGCCTTTTGATGTGCGCGACCGGAAATTGGCTGCCGCCTCTTTGGAATCATTACCCGAAGAATGGAAGGCGATTGATGTGTTGGTGAACAACGCCGGACTGGTGATCGGTGTGGATAAGGAATTCGAGGGTAGCCTGGATGAATGGGATATCATGATCGATACGAATATAAGGGGACTGTTGGCTATGACGCGTTTGGTGGTGCCCGGTATGGTGGAACGCGGACGCGGACATATTATTAATATAGGATCTATTGCGGGGGATGCCGCTTATCCGGGCGGAAGTGTGTATTGCGCAACGAAAGCTGCCGTGAAGGCTCTTTCGGACGGACTCCGGATTGATCTGGTGGATACTCCATTGAGAGTGACGAATGTCAAACCGGGAATGGTGGAGACAAACTTTACAGTGGTGCGTTATCGGGGAGATAAGGAAGCTGCCGATAATTTTTATAAAGGGATTCGTCCGTTGACGGGAGATGACATTGCAGAAACGGTTTATTTTGCCGCGTCGGCTCCTGCACATATTCAGATTGCGGAGGTACTTTTGATGCCTACTTATCAGGCAACAGGCACTATTTCGTATAAGAAGAAGCCGGAATAGACGTTTTTTTGACGGATTTCTTTGCCGGATGATAAAATTTCTATTATTTTGTTGCCCGAAACTAAATATAATAGACGAGAATATTGAATTATTAATTAAAACAGAGTATAGGATTATGAAAAAATTAGTCGTATTAGGAATGGGAGTATGCTTGGTGCTAGCATTTGCATCTTGTAAATCCAGCGAAAGTGCCTATAAGAAAGCTTACGAAAAAGCAAAACAGCAAGAATTGGCAGAACCGCAGGTGGAAGCTCCGGTAGAGGTTACTCCGGTGGTTGCAGCTCCTGTGACAACTACTAAAGTGGCAGATACATCCGGCGTTCGTCAGGAAAAGGTTACAGTGGTTTCCGGTAACGAAGGATTGAAAGATTATAGCGTTGTAGCAGGTAGCTTTGGTGTGAAAGCGAATGCTGAAGGCCTGAAAGATTGGTTGGACGGACAGGGATATCACTCTACGATTGCATTTAATGCTGATAAGGCAATGTATCGTGTGATTGTGAACTCTTTTGCTGACAAGACTGCTGCTGCTGAAGCTCGCGATGCATTCAAGGCTAAATACCCGAACCGTTCGGATTTCCAGGGTGCTTGGTTGCTGTATCGTGTATATTGATTTCTTTTTGGTAATATATATTGGAAAGAACGAACGTTTTTTTCCGAATAAGAAGGCGGTAACTGGGAAGTTACTGCTTTTTTATTGAAAATGAGTGGCTTTTTCGTTTAGATATTTTTATCTTTCTACTAAAAGAAGTTATAAATGATAGTGGGGAAACTTTTATAGCAAAGAAAGTTTTTACTTTTGTCAACTCTTAATTTGGAGGATGTTTTGCCTGAATGTGAATAGGGCATTAATTTAGAGATTGAATGGAACAAAAATATGTAATGGCTGCTATCGACGCGGCTCTAAAAGCAGGTGAAAAGATTCTTTCTATTTATAATGATCCGGCATCGGACTTTGAAATAGAGAGGAAAGCTGACAACTCTCCGCTAACTATAGCAGACAGAAAAGCGCATGAAGCGATTGTGGCTATTCTGAACGATACTCCTTTTCCTGTTCTTAGTGAAGAAGGGAAGCATTTAGGGTATGAGATCCGTCGAGGATGGGATACTTTATGGATTGTAGATCCGCTGGATGGAACGAAGGAGTTTATTAAGCGCAATGGAGAATTTACGGTAAATATCGCTTTGGTGCAGAACTCTGTACCTGTATTCGGTATTATTTATGTGCCTGTTAAAAAAGAACTTTATTTCGGGATCGAAGGTGTAGGGGCTTATAAATGTTCCGGTATTGTCAGTTTGGAAGATGACGGCGTGGCATTGGAACAACTGATTGGGAAGTCGGAACAGATACCTTTGAAGGAGGTGCACGATCATCTGATCGTGGTTGCTTCCCGTTCGCACCTGTCGCCTGAAACGGAATCATATATTGCAGATTTGAAGAAGAAACACGGCAGTGTGGAGTTGATTTCGAGCGGAAGTTCAATTAAAATCTGTCTGGTTGCTGAAGGTAAGGCTGATGTATATCCGCGTTTCGCTCCGACGATGGAGTGGGATACGGCTGCCGGGCATGCGATAGCCCGTGCTGCAGGGATGGAAGTATATCAGGCTGGAAAGGAAGAACCTCTACGATATAATAAGGAGGATTTATTGAATCCGTGGTTTATCGTTGAGCCAAAAAGAGAACACTAAATAATGTTTATATGACATTTGAAATTGTATTTGTACTATTATCCCTATTAGGAATGGTAGCGGCTTTGATAGCAGATAAGATGCGTCCGGGCATGATACTTTTTTCGGTAGTGGTTTTGTTTCTGTGTGCCGGCATTCTGACTCCTAAGGAGATGCTGGAAGGGTTTAGTAATAAAGGGATGATTACCGTTGCTCTGCTGTTTCTGGTGAGTGAGGGTATTCGTCAGTCGGGCACATTGGGACAAGTGATTAAGAAGTTGCTTCCGCAAGGAAAGACGACAGTATTTAAGGCACAGTTGCGTATCTTACCTTCGGTGGCATTTATTTCTGCCTTTCTGAATAATACGCCTGTTGTGGTTATTTTTGCCCCGATTATCAAGCATTGGGCTAAGTCGGTGAATCTCCCGGCTACGAAGTTTCTGATTCCTCTTTCTTATGTGACTATTTTAGGAGGTATCTGTACCTTGATCGGTACTTCTACCAATCTGGTGGTGCACGGTATGATATTGGAGGCCGGATTTGAAGGCTTTTCTATGTTCGAGCTCGGAAAGGTGGGTATTTTTATAGCTATTGCCGGAATCATTTATATATTTCTTTTCTCCAAACGTCTTTTGCCGGATGCACGTCCGGATACGGCTGTGCCGGATGAAGAAGTAGAAGAAGGGGAGAAGTTGCATCGGGTAGAGGCTGTTTTGGGTGCCCGTTTTCCCGGTATCAATAAAAAACTGAAGGATTTTAATTTCCAGCGTCATTACGGTGCGGAGGTAAAAGAGATTAAAACACGTAACGGACAACGTTTTGTGTCGAATCTGGAGGAAGTGGTACTTCACGAAGGGGATACATTGGTGGTGATGGCGGATGATACGTTTATTCCGACATGGGGGGAATCTTCTGTGTTTGTCTTGTTGACGAATGGGAATGAGCCGGATACTACCGGGAAGAAGAAGCGTTGGTTTGCTTTGCTGTTGCTGGTTCTGATGATTGTCGGCGCAACGGTGGGTGAGCTTCCGATAACGAAGGAGATGTTTCCGGATATCAAACTGGATATGTTTTTCTTTGTGTCTATTACTACTATTATTATGGCATGGACGAATCTGTTCCCTGCCCGTAAATATACTAAATATATTTCGTGGGATATTCTGATTACTATTGCCTGTGCTTTTGCTATCAGTAAGGCAATGGTGAACTCTGGTGTGGCGGATAGTGTTGCGAAGTTTATTATCGGGTTGAGTGATGATTACGGCCCGCATGTGTTGCTTGCAATGGTATTTATTATCACGAACTTGTTTACGGAATTGATAACTAATAATGCAGCAGCGGCTTTGGCGTTTCCTTTGGCACTGTCAATCTCTGCCCAATTAGGAGTGAGCCCTACGCCTTTCTTTGTGGTGATCTGTATGGCTGCATCTGCCAGCTTCTCGACACCGATCGGTTATCAGACAAATTTGATTGTGCAAGGTATCGGTAACTATAAGTTTACGGATTTTGTACGTATCGGGTTGCCGCTTAATATTATCACTTTCTTAATCTCTATTATTCTGATCCCGTTGATCTGGAACTTTTAAATAAAATTGTAAATGGAAGAAAAGAACCATATATATCCGATATTTGACCGCATGATGACGCGGCAGGACAAAGAAGAGCTTTTGGGGCAACACAGTGTGATGATCTGGTTTACCGGATTGAGTGGTTCCGGAAAGAGCACGATTGCCATCGCATTGGAACGTGAACTTCATAAGCGTGGATTGCTTTGCCGTATCCTGGATGGGGATAATATCCGTAGTGGAATTAATAATAACCTGGGATTCTCCGAAACGGACCGGGTGGAAAATATCCGTCGCATAGCGGAAGTGTCGAAGTTGTTTCTGGATAGTGGTATCATTACGATTGCTGCATTTATCAGCCCTAATAATGATATTCGCGAAATGGCTGCAAACATTATTGGTAAGGATGATTTTCTGGAGGTTTTCGTTAGTACTCCGCTGGAGGAATGTGAGAAACGTGATGTGAAAGGATTGTATGCGAAGGCACGGAAAGGGGAAATTCAGAATTTTACAGGAATTTCCGCACCTTTCGAGGTTCCCGAACATCCGGCTTTGTCACTGGATACTTCCAAATTGACTTTGGAGGAGTCGGTGAACCGTTTGTTGGAGCTTGTTTTGCCAAAAGTGAAGTGTATAAAATGAAATAAATATGGAAGAATATAAATTAAGCCACTTGAAGGAGCTCGAAGCCGAGTCTATTCATATCATCCGCGAGGTGGCGGCGGAATTTGAGAATCCGGTGATGCTTTACAGTATCGGAAAGGATTCCTCGGTGATGGTACGCTTGGCTGAAAAAGCGTTTTATCCGGGTAAAGTGCCATTCCCGTTGATGCATATCGATTCGAAATGGAAGTTCAAGGAGATGATTCAGTTTCGTGATGAATATGCGAAGAAGTACGGATGGAATCTGATTGTTGAAAGTAATATGGAGGCTTTTCATGCAGGGGTAGGACCTTTTACGCATGGAAGCAAGGTGCATACGGACTTGATGAAGACGCAGGCTTTGCTTCATGCGTTGGATAAGTATAAGTTTGATGCTGCATTTGGTGGTGCCCGTCGTGACGAGGAGAAGTCACGTGCGAAGGAACGTATTTTCTCTTTCCGGGATAAGTTTCACCAATGGGACCCGAAGAATCAGCGTCCTGAATTGTGGGATATTTATAATGCCCGCGTGCATAAGGGGGAAAGTATTCGTGTATTCCCGATTAGCAACTGGACTGAATTGGATATTTGGCAGTATATTCGCTTGGAGAATATTCCGATCGTTCCGTTATATTATGCTAAGGAGCGTCCGGTAATTAATTTGGATGGCAATATTATTATGGCGGATGATGACCGTTTGCCTGAAAAGTACCGTGACCAGATTGAAATGAAGATGGTTCGTTTTCGTACGTTGGGCTGCTGGCCTCTGACAGGGGCAGTGGAAAGTGGAGCTGCTACGATTGAAGAGATTGTGGAGGAAATGATGACTACGACGAAGAGTGAACGTACTACCCGTGTGATTGACTTTGACCAGGAGGGTAGTATGGAACAAAAGAAGCGTGAGGGATACTTTTAATTGTAACTAGTTATGGCAGATAATAAATTAGATATAAAAGCTTTTCTGGACAAGGATGAACAGAAAGACTTGTTGAGACTGTTGACTGCGGGTTCGGTAGATGATGGAAAATCAACGTTGATCGGACGCTTGTTGTTTGACAGTAAGAAACTGTATGAGGATCAGTTGGATGCACTGGAGCGTGATAGTAAACGTGTGGGGAATGCGGGCGAGCATATTGACTATGCGTTATTGCTCGATGGATTGAAGGCTGAACGTGAACAGGGTATTACGATTGACGTGGCTTATCGCTATTTCTCAACGAATGGTCGTAAGTTTATCATCGCGGATACTCCGGGACACGAACAGTATACCCGTAATATGATTACCGGGGGATCTACGGCTAACTTGGCTATTATCTTGGTGGATGCTCGTACCGGAGTGATTACCCAGACTCGTCGCCATACTTTCCTGGTGTCTTTGCTAGGAATCAAGCATGTGGTGTTGGCTGTCAACAAGATGGACCTGGTGGGTTTCTCGGAAGAGCGTTTTAACGAGATTGTGGCTGACTATAAGAAGTTTGTTGCTCCATTAGGTATTCCTGACGTCAACTGTATTCCACTTTCTGCATTGGATGGGGATAATGTGGTGGATAAGTCTGAACGTACTCCGTGGTACAAGGGGATTTCTTTGCTCGATTTCCTTGAAACGGTTCATATTGATAATGACCATAATTTTACGGATTTCCGTTTCCCGGTTCAGTATGTGCTTCGTCCGAATCTGGATTTCAGAGGATTCTGTGGTAAAGTTGCATCCGGTATCGTTCGCAAAGGGGATACGGTGATGGCGCTTCCTTCCGGAAAAACATCTAAGGTGAAGAGTATCGTGACTTATGACGGGGAATTGGATTATGCTTTCCCACCGCAGTCTGTGACCTTGACATTGGAGGATGAGATCGATGTGTCGCGCGGCGAAATGTTGGTGCATCCTGACAATCTGCCAACGGTGGATCGTAACTTTGATGCTATGATGGTCTGGATGGATGAAGAACCGATGGATGTAAATAAGTCGTTCTTTATTAAGCAGACTACCAATTTGAGTCGTACGCGTATTGATACGATAAAGTATAAGGTGGACGTGAATACGATGGAGCATCTGTCTCTGGAGAATGGTCAGCTGACTAAAGAGACGTTGCCTTTGCAGTTGAATCAGATTGCCCGTGTGGTGCTGACTACGGCTAAGGAATTGTTCTTTGATCCTTATAAGAAGAATAAATCTTGTGGCTCATTTATCCTGATTGACCCGATCACTAATAATACTTCGGCAGTAGGTATGATTATCGACCGCGTGGAAATGAAAGATATGAGTGACACGGAGGATATTCCGGTATTGGATATGGCAAAACTGGGAATTGCTCCGGAACATTATGAAGCGGTAGAGAAAGCTGTGAAGGAACTGGAACGTCAGGGCCTTGCAGTGCGACTAATAAAATAGATTGTTCAACAATAAATTGAAAACTGAAAATGACAGCATTCTGTCGTCTTTAATTTTTAATTCTTAATTTCTAATTAATAAAGTGGGATTACTCGAATTTAATAAACTTCCGATTAATACATTGGTAGGTGCCGACTGGAAGACATTCAAGGCTATCACCGCCGGGCGTGAAATTGACGCAGCCTACAAAGGTAAATACCGATTGACGAAGGCTGTGTGCCGATTGCTTTCTCCACTGGCGTCATTACAAGACAGGCGTTACGAGAAGTTGCTGGCTAATCAGCCATTGGAGCATGATCCGGTGTTCATTTTGGGACACTGGCGGAGTGGAACTACATTTGTACATAATGTGTTCTCTTGTGACAAGCATTTTGGGTATAACACTACTTATCAGACTGTATTTCCTCATCTGATGATGTGGGGACAGCCTTTCTTCAAAAAGAATATGAGTTGGCTGATGCCGGATAAACGTCCGACGGATAATATGGAACTGGCAGTGGATCTTCCCCAGGAAGAGGAGTTTGCTTTGTCGAACATGATGCCTTATACATATTATAATTTCTGGTTCCTGCCGAAATATCAGCAGGAGTATGCCGATAAGTATCTTTTGTTTGATGATATAACGGATGCCGAATTGAAGGTGTTTGAAGAGGTGTTCACGAAGTTGATTAAGATTTCTTTGTGGAATACCCAGGGAACTCAATTCCTTAGCAAGAATCCTCCGCATACCGGAAGGGTGAAGGAACTGGTGAAGATGTTCCCGAATGCTAAGTTTATCTACCTGATGCGTAATCCGTATACCGTATTCGAATCTACACGCAGTTTCTTTACAAATACGATTCAACCGTTGAAGTTGCAGGATGTCAGCAATGAACAATTAGAGGAAAATGTCCTTTCTATCTATGCAAAACTTTATCATAAGTATGAATCGGATAAGAAATTTATTCCGGAAGGTAACTTGATGGAAGTGAAATTTGAAGATTTCGAAGCGGATGCGATGGGAATGACGGAGAATATTTATCAGTCTCTTTCTATCCCTGGATTTACCGAAGCACGTACTGATATAGAAAAATATGTGGGCGGAAAGAAGGGATATAAGAAGAATAAGTATAAATATGACGACCGTACGATTCGTTTGGTAGAAGAGAATTGGGATTTTGCTTTGAAACAATGGGATTATAATTTATAAGAAGAAAAAGAAAGGAAAAGTATTGATGATTCAGAAAAGCGTTCATCGCCTGTTGATGACAGGTTTCGTTGCATTTATTTCTTCCTTGTCTTTGATGGCGCAACATAAAGTTGAAATGCTTCCTTTTGGGGACATGGATCAATGGGTGGACCGTCAGATAAAGGAATCGAGCATTATCGGTGGGAATACAAAGAATGTATATGCGATAGGGCCGACGACGGTAATTAAGGGAGATCAGGTTTATAAGAATATGGGCGGATCGCCTTGGGCTACTTCAAATGTGATGGCGAAAGTTGCCGGTATTACGAAGACTAATACTTCGGTATTTCCGGAGAAGCGGGGAGATGGATATTGCGCCCGTTTGGATACGCGCATGGAGAGTGTGAAAGTGTTGGGACTGGTTAATATTACGGTGTTGGCGGCTGGCTCTGTCTTTACCGGTTCAGTGCATGAGCCGATTAAGGGTACTAAAAATCCACAGAAAATGTTGCAGACTGGTATTCCGTTTACCAAAAAGCCGGTGGCTCTTCAGTTTGACTATAAAGTGAAGATGTCCGACCGGGAGAATCGTATTCGCGCTACCGGTTTCAGCAAGATTACGGATGTTCCCGGAAAAGATTATCCGGCAGCTATCCTGCTTCTGCAAAAACGTTGGGAAGATGCCAATGGAAATGTGTATGCAAAACGGATAGGGACTATGGTGACTTATTACTATCATTCGACGGACTGGAAAAATAATGCGACCTATGAGATTATGTACGGTGACATCACGAATCGTCCGGAATATAAGTCGCACATGATGCGTTTGCAGGCGACTGAAAGTTATACGGTGAACAGTAAGGGTGAAAGCGTGCCTATTCATGAAGTGGCCTGGGGAGATGAAAATGATGTTCCGACTCATATGTGTCTTCAGTTCACGTCCAGTCATGGAGGAGCCTATATCGGTTCTCCGGGAAATACACTGTGGATTGACAATGTAAAACTGGTATATTAACTAAAGTATATAGACAAAGAATAGAAATAGTCAGTGATCTAATTTCATCACTGACTATTTTTTTTGTTTTAATTCTTCCACAACAAACCCCTTCAGATGCCTTCTGAAGTTATATTACACTTTTATCGCTCTATAAAATTCTATGAATGAATGAAAAATTACGTGTTTTTTTGTTTGTGTTATATTAAATATCTATATTTGCACTAATTTTAGAAGAAAGGATGACGTTTATTGTCTCTTAGTCAGGTGTGGAACATTTGGGTTGTGTATCTAGCCTGTAAGACAATTGAAATATATTATTTACTAAAATAAATTGAGATGAAAAAGGGTTTATTGTTTATTTTATTGGCAGCAGTCTCTGTATGTCTGCCTGCACAAGAAAAAGAAAATGCAGCAAAGAGTTATAGAGTGGAAACAAATCGCTTTGGTGCTAACTGGTTTATTAGTGGTGGCGTTGGCGCACAAATGTATTTTGGCGACAATGATGGTAAAGCTGACTTCGGAAAACGTCTTGCTCCGGCACTTGACATTGCTGTAGGTAAGTGGTTTACTCCGGGTATCGGATTACGTGTAGCTTACAACGGGCTTCAGGCTAAAGGTGCTACTCCTAATGCTAATGGTCCGCTTGTAGACGGAGGACAGTATTCTAATGGCTACTACAAAGAAAAGTGGAATGTGATGAACTTCCATGGAGATGTAATGCTGAATCTTTCCAATATGATTTGTGGTTATAGAGAAGATCGTCTGTATTCATTCATTCCTTATGCAGGAGCTGGATTTGTACATTCAGGAAAAGGTGCAGGTTACGACGAACTGGGTATCAATGCCGGTTTGATCAACCGTTTCCGTTTGTCTTCTGCTTTGGATCTTAACGTTGAATTGCGTGGACTTTTGATGAAAGGCGCATTCGGCAATTCAGGTCCTGAAGGATTGGCTGGTCTGACTATAGGTGTTACTTACAAGTTTAAGAAACGTGGTTGGGATGCTGTTCCTACTGTACCAATGGTTCCGGAAAGCCAGTTGAACGACATGAGAGACAGAGTGAACGCTTTGAAGGGTGAAAACGAATCTTTGAAACGTGACTTGGTTGAAGCTCGTAACAAGAAACCTGAAGTGATCGTTAAGAAAGAAGCTGGATTCGTTCCACGTCTGGTTGTTGTATTCAATATCGGAAAGAGCAACATCAGCAAGAGAGAATACATGAATATTGAAGCTATGGCTAAGGGTATCAAAGCAACTGATAAAGTGTTTACTATAACAGGATATGCTGATAAGGGTACTGGTTCTGCTGAATACAACATGAAGTTGAGTAAGAAGAGAGCTGAAGCTGTTCGTGACCTGATGGTTAATGAATTTGGTGTTCCTGCTTCTCAATTGAAGGTTGATTACAAGGGTGGTGTAGGCAACATGTTCTATGATGATGCTAAGTTAAGCCGTGTAGCTATTGTTGAAGAATAATATACATTTGAAATAATAGAATAAAAGAGACGTTTCCTTTCACGGGAAGCGTCTTTTTTGTATTTTTGTACCCCATGAGCAGAATAGTAGCAATAGATTATGGAAGAAAGCGTACCGGAATAGCTGTGAGCGATACAATGCAGCTGATCGCAAACGGATTGACGACGGTGCCCACGCATGAACTTCTGAACTTTATCGGTGAATATATAGCTAAAGAACCGGTGGAGCGGATTATTATTGGATTGCCCAAGCAAATGAATAATGAGGTTTCGGAGAATATGAAGAATATAGAGCCTTTTGTTCGTTCGCTGAAAAAGCGTTATCCGGACCTTCCGGTCGAATATGTGGACGAACGTTTCACTTCTGTTCTTGCACACCGTACCATGCTGGAGGCAGGTTTGAAGAAAAAAGACCGCCAAAACAAGGCATTGGTGGACGAAATAAGTGCTACTATTATTTTGCAAACATATTTGGAGAGTAAACGTTTTTAGTATAGGACATAAGAATAACTTAATTTTTTAGTAGAGTATAAAAGTATGATTTTACCTATTTATGTATATGGTCAACCTGTATTGAGAAAGGTTGCAGAGGACATAACACCGGATTATCCGAATCTGAAAGAGTTGATTGAGAACATGTTCGAAACAATGGTACATGCGGACGGTGTAGGATTGGCTGCTCCACAGATTGGTTTGCCTATTCGCGTGGTTACGATTACATTGGATCCGCTTTCGGAGGAATATCCTGAATTTAAAGACTTTAATAAGGCGTATATCAATCCTCATATTTTGGAAGTAGGAGGGGAAGAAGTGAATATGGAAGAGGGATGCTTAAGCCTTCCCGGTATTCACGAAACAGTGAAGAGAGGTGATAAAATTCGCGTGAAATATATGGACGAGAATTTTGTGGAGCATGAGGAAGAGGTGGAAGGTTATCTGGCTCGGGTGATGCAACATGAGTTCGATCATTTGGATGGTAAGATGTTCATCGACCATATCTCACCGCTTCGTAAGCAGATGATTAAAGGAAAGCTGAATACGATGTTGAAGGGGAAAGCGCGCAGTTCATATAAGATGAAACAGGTAAAATAAAGATAAAAAACGTTTATATCCCTGTTAAGTAAGCGAAAAGCATTATTTTTGCTTCGTTTACAAGCATAAAATATCAATGATAAAAAGAATCTTAACAGTTTTATTACTGTTCCCAACGCTGGTGTGTGCTCAAATAAATACGGATCGGGTGATGACTATTGCCCGAAACGCTCTTTATTTTGAGGACTATGTACTTTCTATTCAGTATTTTAACCAGGTTATTAACGCTAAGCCTTATCTGTATGAACCTTATTTCTTCAGGGCATTGGCTAAACTGAATCTGGAGGATTTTCAGGGTGCTGAAGCAGACTGTGATGCAGCTATCCAGCGTAATCCATTTGTGGTGGGTGCTTATCAGATTCGTGGTTTGGCAAGGATTCGTCAGAGTAAATTTGATGGAGCGATTGAGGATTATAAGAAAGCGTTGCATTATGATCCGGAGAATATTACCTTATGGCATAACCTGACATTATCTCATATCCAGAAGAAGGATTATAATGCTGCGAAAGAGGATTTGGAAAGCTTGTTGAAGGTGTCTCCACGCTATACCCGTGCTTATTTGATGAGGGGGGAAGTGTCTTTACAACAGAAAGATACGATTGCTGCCTTGAATGACTTCAATAAGGCGCTTGAACTGGATAAATATGATCCGGATGCTTGGGCTGCAAGAGCGATTGTTAAATTACAACAGGCTAAGTATGCGGAAGCGGAAGCGGATTTCAACCGTGCTATTCCGTTGAGTGCTAAGAATGCTGGAAATTATATAAACCGTGCATTGGCACGTTTTCATCAGAATAATTTAAGAGGTGCCATGAGCGATTATGATCTGGCATTGGATATTGACCCGAATAACTTTATCGGTCATTATAATCGCGGATTGTTACGTGCACAGGTAGGAGATGATAACCGGGCTATTGAAGACTTCGACTTTGTTATCAAGATGGAGCCGGATAATATGATGGCTGTCTTTAACCGTGGTTTACTTCGTGCGCAAACGGGTGATTATCGCGGAGCTATACAAGATTACACAACTGTTATCAATCAGTATCCGAACTTCCTGGCCGGATACTATCAGCGTTCGGAAGCTCGCAGAAAGATTGGAGATAAGAAGGGTGCGGAGCAGGATGAATTTAAAGTCATGAAGGCTCAGATCGACAAGCAGAACGGTGTGACGAACAAAGATGTAGCACAGAACAAGGATAAGGAGAATGATGAGGAAGGCGGAGAGAAGACCCGTAAGAAATCCGATAAGAATATGAATAACTATCGTAAGATAGTGATTGCGGATGATTCTGAAGCCGAACAACGCTATACAAGTGATTATCGTGGTCGTGTGCAGGATAAGAATGTAAATATAACGCTGGAACCGATGTTCGCTTTGACTTATTATGAGAAGATGAGTGACGTGAAACGTTCGGTGAACTTCCACAAATATATTGAAGACTTGAACCGTACGGGTATACTTCCGAAACGTCTTCGTATCACAAATATGGAAGCTCCATTGACGGAAGAACAGGTGAAGGTGCATTTTGCCTTGATTGATACACACACATCGGCGATTGTGGAAGATGACAAGAATGCTTCGAAACGTTTTGCCCGTGCGATTGATTTTTATCTGGTGCAGGACTTCTCGAGTGCGGTTTCTGATTTGACCCAGACGATCTTGCTGGATGGTGATTTCTTCCCGGCATATTTTATGCGTGCATTGATTCGTTGTAAACAGTTGGAATATCAGAAGGCTGAACAAGCTGTCGAAACAGATGTTGTTCCTGGCGATAATAAGCGTAAAGAGATTACCGCGGTAGATTATGAGGTGGTGAGAAAAGATTTGGATAAGGTGATTAATCTGGCTCCGGACTTTGTGTACGCATATTATAATCGTGCTAATGTTTCTGCCATGTTGAAAGATTACCGTGCCGCAATTATTGACTACGATAAGGCGATCGAGCTAAATCCTGATTTTGCGGATGCTTATTTCAATCGTGGACTGACTCACATTTTCTTAGGAAATAATAAGCTGGGCATTTCAGATTTGAGTAAAGCCGGTGAGTTGGGGATTGTTTCTGCTTATAATGTTATCAAACGTTTTACAGATCAATCGGAATAACATTTTTTTGATAAAAAATAGAAAACTCAAAAGATTTAGTTACTTTTGCGTTCAAATTATGAAAATATAACATCATCATATTATGATAAAGATAACATTTCCCGATGGCTCCGTTCGTGAGTATAACGAAGGAGTGAACGGTTTACAGATTGCTGAAAGTATCAGCTCGCGTCTGGCACAGGAAGTGCTGGCATGTGGCGTGAACGGCGAGACTTATGATTTAGGACGTCCTATTAATGAAGATGCTAATTTCGTTCTTTATAAATGGGATGATGAAGAAGGTAAGCATGCATTTTGGCATACAAGTGCACACTTGTTGGCGGAAGCTTTGCAGGAACTTTATCCGGGTATCCAGTTTGGTATCGGACCGGCTATTGAAAACGGATTCTACTATGATGTGGATCCGGGTGAAGCGGTAATTAAAGAAAGCGACCTTCCTGCCATTGAAGCTAAAATGTTGGAACTGGCTGCAAAGAAAGAAGACGTAGTCAGAAAAAGCATCGCAAAAACGGATGCTCTGAAAATGTTTGGTGATCGTGGCGAAACATATAAATGTGAATTGATTTCTGAACTGGAAGACGGACACATTACGACTTATACCCAGGGTGCATTTACTGACCTTTGTCGTGGTCCTCACTTGATGACGACTGCTCCGATCAAGGCTATTAAGTTGACTTCAGTGGCTGGTGCTTATTGGCGTGGTCATGAATATCGTAAGATGCTGACTCGTATTTATGGTATCACGTTCCCGAAGAAGAAAATGCTGGATGAATATCTGGTGTTATTGGAAGAAGCGAAGAAGCGTGACCATCGTAAGATTGGTAAGGAGATGCAGTTGTTTATGTTCTCCGAAACTGTAGGTAAGGGACTTCCTATGTGGTTGCCGAAAGGTACTGCATTGCGTCTGCGTCTGCAGGAGTTCTTACGTCGTATCCAGACACGTTACGATTATCAGGAGGTGATTACTCCGCCAATCGGTAATAAGTTGCTGTATGTGACTTCGGGTCACTATGCAAAATATGGCAAGGATGCTTTCCAACCTATCCATACTCCGGAAGAGGGGGAAGAGTATTTCTTGAAACCAATGAACTGTCCTCACCACTGTGAGATTTACAAAAACTTCCCACGTTCTTATAAAGACCTTCCGTTGCGTATAGCTGAATTTGGTACGGTTTGTCGTTATGAACAAAGTGGAGAGTTACATGGTTTAACTCGTGTTCGTAGCTTTACGCAGGATGATGCGCATATCTTCTGTCGTCCGGAGCAGGTGAAAGATGAGTTCCTTCGTGTGATGGATATTATATCTATTGTGTTCCGTTCTATGGATTTCCAGAATTTTGAAGCACAGATATCTTTGCGTGATAAAGTGAACCGTGAAAAGTATATTGGTAGCGATGATAACTGGGAAAAAGCGGAACAGGCTATTATCGAGGCTTGTGCGGAGAAGGGCTTGCCTGCTAAGATTGAGTATGGAGAAGCTGCTTTTTATGGTCCTAAGCTTGACTTTATGGTGAAAGACGCTATCGGTCGTCGTTGGCAGCTGGGTACTATCCAGGTTGACTACAACTTGCCGGAACGCTTTGAACTTGAATATATGGGCTCTGATAATCAGAAGCATCGTCCGGTGATGATTCACCGTGCTCCGTTCGGATCAATGGAACGTTTTGTTGCTGTATTGATTGAGCACACTGCCGGTAAGTTCCCATTGTGGCTGACACCGGAACAGGTAGTTATTCTGCCGATCAGTGAGAAGTTCAATGAATATGCAGAACAGGTGAAGATGTATCTGAAAATACACGAAATCCGTGCGATTGTAGATGATCGTAACGAGAAGATCGGCCGCAAGATTCGTGATAATGAAATGAAGCGCATTCCTTATATGCTGATTGTCGGTGAAAAAGAGGCTGAAAATGGTGAAGTTTCTGTTCGTAGACAAGGCGAAGGTGACAAAGGAACCATGAAATTTGAAGAATTTGCTAAAATTTTGAACGAAGAAGTTCAGAATATGATAAATAAATGGTAACTTTGCAGCCGTTTCAGAATAAAATATTTAGTATAACAATAAAAAGATCAAACTAGGAAGTAAACGTTTTTAATGAAGAATGACACTCTAAAAGGGCAATACAGAATCAATGAACAGATTCGTGCCAAGGAAGTTCGCATAGTAAGCGATGATATTGAACCGAAAGTATATCCAATCTTTCAGGCTCTGAAAATGGCTGAAGAAAAAGAATTGGATTTAGTGGAAATTTCTCCTAATGCTCAACCCCCTGTTTGTCGTATTATTGATTATTCTAAATTTCTTTATCAATTAAAGAAACGTCAGAAGGAACAGAAAGCGAAGCAGGTGAAGGTTAATGTGAAGGAGATTCGTTTTGGTCCCCAGACAGATGACCATGATTACAACTTTAAGTTGAAACATGCTAAAGGATTCTTGGAAGACGGTGATAAGGTGAAGGCTTATGTATTCTTTAAAGGTCGTTCTATCCTTTTTAAGGAACAAGGTGAAGTATTGTTGCTTCGTTTTGCGAATGATTTGGAAGACTATGCAAAAGTGGATCAGATGCCGATATTGGAAGGTAAGCGTATGACTATCCAGCTTTCTCCGAAGAAGAAAGAAGCTCCTAAAAAGCCTGCAACGGCCGGAGCACCGAAACCTGCTGCTCCTGCACAAAAAGCAGAGAAGCCGGAAACGAGCGAAGAATAAGAAAAGGATGCGTAACGCGCAGGTATAGTGCGTTGCCATTATATATTTAATAATTTAAAAACAAGTAAGATGCCAAAGATGAAGACTAACTCCGGTTCTAAAAAAAGGTTTACCCTTACCGGAACAGGTAAAATCAAAAGAAAGCACGCTTTTCACAGTCACATTCTGACTAAGAAATCGAAAAAGAGAAAAAGAAATCTGTGCTACTCAACAACTGTTGATACAACAAATGTAAGCCAGGTTAAGGAACTCTTAGCAATGAAGTAATCAAAAGCGTAAAAGTATTATTAAAGTATTAACCGAATGCATTAGCCTGAAGTTCGCTGCGTGAAGTAGCGGCGCTAACATTCAAAAAAAGTAAAACTATGCCAAGATCAGTAAATCATGTTGCTTCAAAAGCAAGAAGAAAGAAAATTTTGAAATTAACCAGAGGTTACTTTGGTGCAAGAAAAAATGTATGGACCGTAGCTAAAAACACTTGGGAAAAGGGTTTGACTTACGCGTTCCGTGACCGTAGAAATAAGAAAAGAAACTTCCGCGCTCTTTGGATACAACGTATCAACGCTGCTGCACGTCTTGAAGGAATGTCTTATTCTAAATTGATGGGCGGTCTGCACAAAGCCGGTATTGAAATAAACCGTAAGGTTTTGGCTGATTTAGCTATGAATCACCCGGAAGCTTTCAAAGCTGTAGTTGCAAAAGCAAAAGCTGCTTAAGCATCAATAGTTTACGAGTTACAAAGTGTCAGTTACTAAGCTAGTAACTGGCACTTTTCTTTTGTTAGGCAGATGAAAGGGAATAAAAAAAATGTTAGTTGGCAAACAAAATCCTTTTTTTTCTTGTTAGTTTCATGTATTCTTATTACATTTGTGATACAAAAATATTAGCCGTATCGACTGGATCGGGAAACTCTTCAAATTAATCTGATGCACCGAGAAAGCTTCGTTCTTCAATGGCGGGCCACATCCTTCGGGACAGCTTTTAAGCCGGTGGATTACAAAGAGGGCGAGCGCTCAAATCTTGTTCTATCAGAGTTTCATCACATCGTCGATGCGGCTTTTTTATATACTTTTCTATGATATTCTATTTCTCCGGTACAGGTAATTCTAAATGGATTGCAAATCAGCTTTCCAAAGAGCAAAAAGAAGAATTGTTTTTTATTCCCGATGCGTTAAAGAACAGAACGTTTGAGTTTTGTTTGCGGAAAGATGAAAAGATCGGTTTTGTATTTCCTGTCTATTCGTGGGCGCCTCCTGCAATCGTACTTAATTTTATTCGGCAACTCTCTTTAAAGGGGTATAAAAGACAATATTTGTTTTTTGTTTGTTCCTGTGGGGATGATACCGGGCTTACGCAGCAGGTGCTGGAGAAGGCTTTGAGTCATAAAGGCTGGAAGTGTCATGCAGGCTTTTCTGTGACTATGCCCAATAATTATGTATTGCTTCCCGGTTTTGACGTAGATAAGAAAGAACTAGAGGAGAAAAAACTGGCAGATGCTATTCCGACTGTCAATCAAATTAATGCTTCAATAAGTAGGAGGGAAGAGTTGTTTCTTTGTCATGAAGGGAGTATTCCTTTTATTAAGACGAGGATTATCAATCCTTTATTTAATCGCTTTCAGATGTCTCCCGAGAATTTTTATACTACGGATGCTTGTATTGGATGTAGGCGTTGTGAGAAGAGTTGTCCGGTAGGGAATATTATGATGATGGGCAGAAAGCCTGTTTGGGGGATGGATTGCACCTCATGCCTGGCATGTTATCATGTTTGTCCGCAGCATGCGGTGCAATATGGGAAAAGAACGAAAGATAAAGGGCAGTATTTCAATCCTAATTAATCTACTCGCCAATTAATCTACTCGTCTTTGATTTTAATGCAGCAATTGGATAAATCTTCAATGATAGCCAGGCTTTCTACTCTGACGCCTTGCTCCTCAAGTTTTTTACGCCCATTTTGGAAGGCTTTTTCAATAATGAATCCCATTCCTACCAAATTTGCTCCGGATTGCTTGATGAGGTCGATAATGCCTAATGCGGCATTGCCATACGCGAGGAAGTCATCCACGAAAAGAACATTGTCATTTGGAGTGAGGAAATCGGCACTGATAACGACTTCATAATCACGATCTTTAGTGAATGAGTGCACAGTGGTGCTTAGTGCATTCTGGATGGTTTTAGGAGACTTCTTCTTTGCAAATACAACTGGTAAATCCATCAGGTAGCCTGTCATGATAGCCGGGGCGATGCCACTGGCTTCGATTGTCATAATCTTATTTACGTTTGTGGCTGCAAAACGACGGACAAACTCGACTCCGATTGATTTCATCAGGACAGGGTCCATTTGATGATTAATAAAACCGTCTACTTTCAGGATACCTCCTTCGTAGCATTTTCCGTCTTGCAGAATTCTTTTTTTAAGTAATTGCATGCTGTATGATATTAATTAATAATGTGCTAATATTCCATCCCGCATGGTGAAAACAGCGGTTGGTATATTAGCACATGGATATTTGAATCGTTACTTGTTGTCTCTTAAGTCTTTCACCCGGACGGCTTTTCCTTCGCTTTGAGGAAGAGAGCCTTTCTTTACCAGTTTAACTTTAGGAGTCACCAATATTTCATCCTTCAATTGGCGGGTAATATCCTTGCGGATCTTCTCCAGTTCAATATAATTGTCGGTAGAAAGGTCGCTTAATTCTACTTCGACGATCATCTCGTCTTGGTTGTTGACAGTTTCCAGCGTAATCAGGTAGTTGCTGCCTAATTCGGGGAATTGTACGAGAATCTTTTCTACCTGCATCGGGAAGATGTTTACTCCCTTGATAATGAACATATCGTCGCTGCGGCCTTTGATACGGTCGATACGGATATGGGTACGGCCGCATGGGCATTTTCCGGGAAGAATACGGGTTAAATCGCGGGTACGATAGCGGATTAACGGCATCATTTCACGATCAAGAGTCGTAAGTACTAATTCTCCGATTTCTCCTTCCGGAACTGGTTCGCCTGTTTCCGGATCGATAATTTCTACCAGATAACAGTCTTCCCAGAAGTGCATTCCATTCTGTTCCTTACATTCGAAGGCAACACCGGGACCGTTCATTTCTGTCATGCCGAAGCTGTTGTAGGCTTTTACACCCAGCATTTTTTCTATTTTCCGGCGTTGTTCGTCGGTATGGGGTTCGGCGCCGATAACCAGGGTTTTCAGTGTGGTTCCTTTGGGATCGAGTCCTTCTTCCTGGAAGACTTCTGCAAGGCGGATGGCATAGCTGGGGATAGCATGTAAAGCGGTAGTCTTAAAGTCGTTGATGAATTTAATCTGTCGTTTACTGTTTCCTGCAGCGGCAGGGACTGTCAGGCAGCCCAAGCGTTCTGCACCGTATTGGAAGCCTAAACCTCCTGTAAACATACCGTATCCGGAGCTGTTTTGGAAAACGTCAGTCTTGCGTATTCCTACTGCATACAGACAGCGGGCTACCAGATTGGCCCAAGAATCGAGGTCGTGTTGTGAGTGAACAATAACAGTCGGGTTTCCGGTGGTACCACTGGAAGAGTGAATACGTACACCATCATTGCTCATATCACCTGCTACCAGTCCGAACGGGTAGTGGGCGCGCATGTCAGATTTGGTAGTGAAAGGTACTTTGCGGATATCATCCAATGACTGTATGCTATCTGCTGTGATGCCATGTTTGCTGAAAACTTCTTTGTAATATGGAGCGTTCGCAGCTATATTGATTGTTTTTTTAAGCCGTTGAAGCTGCAATTCCTGCAACTTCTCCCGGCTCATGGTTTCTAATTCTTCTTCCCAGTATTGTGTACTCATGGTAATGCCTTTTATTGCATTAGCTTTTCCGCAATTTCTTTGCCGGCTGCCAATGCTTTAAGATTCATTTCTACAATTGCTTCTCCCTTACGCAGGAAGATTTCGCGGATGCTGTCTTGTACTTTTTCGTAATCAATGCCCAGGAATGGGATTGTTGCTCCCAGTAAGACAATGTTGGCAACGCGGGCGGAGCCTACTTCTTTTGCCACTTTGTCTACGTTCAATACTATCTTATGAGGCAGTTTGTTGATTTCTGCCATCACTTTGTCTGTTTCCGGATAATTGGGGATGTTGACAAACGGAGTTTCGTTAGTCACCAACCAGCCGGTAGGGCTAAGGTAGGGGAGGTAACGCAATCCTTCCATCGGTTCCAATGAGATGATGAGATCACATTTGCCTGATGGGATCAGGTCTGAAGCAATCGGCTGGTCGCTGATGCGGAGATTGGATTGGACATCTCCTCCGCGTTGGCTCATTCCGTGTACTTCCGCTTGTTTCATGTATAATCCTTCTTTCAAGGCAGCTTTGCCGATTACTGTGGCAATGGACAGAATTCCCTGTCCGCCGACTCCTGATAATATAATGTCTTTTTTCATGGCTTACTTACTTCTTTTTTTGCGTGTTAATGTCTGGATACACTCTCTGCGTGGGATAATGACAGATACACCACGATATTCGATTTCTTCGCGAATGATTTGCTTCATTTCCTCATAGTTCTTCTTCAATGGAGTAACTACACGGATATGGGCCGGATCTACTCCGATACCTGCACAGATCGCTTCGATGCGTCCGGTTCCGGCAGAATCCTGTCCACCTGTCATGGCGGTGGTTTCATTGTCGGAGATGACGATGGTTACACTGGCGTTCTCGTTCACGCAATCTAACAGTCCGGTCATTCCGGAATGGGTGAACGTTGAGTCGCCGATGACAGCTACAGCCGGGAAAAGACCTCCGTCAGCGGCACCTTTTGCCATCGTAATGGAAGCACCCATATCCACGCATGAATTAATTGCATTGAAAGGAGCATTTGCACCTAATGTATAACAGCCGATATCGCTGAATACTTTATGAGATGGATATTCTTCTTTCAGAACTTCGGTCAGCGTGATATACATATCGCGGTGTCCGCAGCCTTCGCAAAGTGCAGGCGGGCGCATTTCTACAACAGAAGGAATACCGAATTCCGATTTATTCTCTTTACCTACGGCACGGGCTACAGAGTCCGGATTTAACTCTCCGTCCTGTGACAGAGTACCGTCGAGGCGTCCTTTTACTTTAACGCCGATACCCAGATAACCTTTCAATTGTTTTTCTACAAAGGGTTGTCCGTCTTCCAGAACTAGGATTTCGTCACAAGACTCGATCAATTGATGCAATTGTTTTTTAGGCAATGGATATTGGCCGATCTTGAGTACCGGATATTCGCAACCTTCCGGATAGTTTTCCATCAGATAATTGTAACCGATACCACAAGCTACGATTCCCAGCTTTTTGTTAGGACCGTCTGTATATTTATTATAGGGCGATTCTTCTGAAGCTTTGATAAATTCGTCTTGGCGGGCAAGCAATACTTTGTAGCGTTTGCGGGCATTTCCCGGCAACAAGATGAACTGACGCGGATCTTCGCTGAAAGAGATGCTGTTCTGCGGCTTTTGCTCTTTGCGTTCTACTCCTGAACGGGAGTGTGCCAGGCGGGTTACCATACGCATCAGGATCGGTTCGCCTACTTTTTCAGAGAATTCGAAACCACTGTATACCATATCATACGCTTCCTGCTGATTGCTTGGTTCGTACATCGGTATCAGTGAGAAGTCTCCGTAGAAACGGCTGTCCTGTTCGTTCTGCGAGGAGTGCATACTGGGGTCGTCTGCGGCTATCACAATCAATCCGCCTTTCACGCCTGTGATGGCAGAGTTGACGAAACAGTCGGCAGCTACATTCATACCTACGTGCTTCATACAAACTAATGCCCGTTTACCTACGAAAGACATACCCAACGCAGCTTCCATCGCTGTTTTTTCATTGGCACACCAACGGTTGTGTATATTCTGTTCGGTCGTTATAGGGGCCATTTGAATATATTCCGTAATTTCAGTTGAAGGAGTACCCGGATAGGCATAAACGCCTGAAAGTCCGGCATCCAGTGCAGCTTGTGCAATGGCTTCATCGCCAAGTAAGAGTTGCTTGCTCATATCTATTTCTTTTATTTAGTGTTGATCACAGTTTGTTAATCTATCGGGCAAAGATAGGCTTTTCCGTTCGTTTTATCACAAATTTACTTGAAAATCTTTCTTTCATTCAGGGCTTTCCAGTATTTTCTTGCATTTGCCATGTGGTCGGCGTAATTGGAGGCAAAGTTGTGAGTTCCGGAAAAATCTTCTTTGGCACACATGTAGATATAGTTATGTTTGGTATAGTTCAACACGCTATCTATTCCCTTTTTAGAGGGAATACGGATGGGACCCGGAGGTAATCCGGTATTTATATAGGTATTATAGGGAGAATTGACTTTTAAATGCTCGTTGGTAATTCGGCGCAGGCCAAAGTCCTGCAGGGCAAATTTGATGGTGGGATCTGCTTGTAAGGGCATATCTTGATGTAACCGGTTGATATACAATCCGGCTACCATTGGCTTTTCTTCGTTGTTGTTGGTTTCTTCTTCAACGATGGAAGCAAGTGTGCTGACTTCTTCCGGTGTCATGCCGATGGCGGTAGCTTGTGACAGGCGATCTTTATTCCAGAAGCGTTTGTGTTCGTCCTTTATTCGTTTAAAGAATTCGTCTACGCCCATATCCCAATATACCTGATAGGTTTCCGGTATGAAAAGGCTGGGGAGTGTTATGTTGGTATATCCCATTTGAGCTAGGAAAGTAGAGTCGAATAGTTGGCTCGCGATTTCGGCAGAGTCTATCATGAGCTGCTTGCCGATGCTTCGTGCCAATCGGTCTAATGTCCGGACGCTTCCGATAGTAAGGTTCATAGGTTCCTGATAACCTCTGGAAAAACGGCTATATACATGATAAACATTGTCATTGGGGCGAATGGCATAACGACCGGTGTGGATATTCTGATTGAAATCCTTGTATTTTGCCATCCACTGGAATCCGGTGAACTTATTGACATGCCCGAATTCTTTTATTTTATGGTAGATAGAATCGGCAGTATCATCCCGGTCTACATAAATATATACGGTTTTAGATGGGTGAAATTGGGGGGCAAACAGATAATAATAAAAGGTGCCTCCGGCAACTGCACAAAGGAGGAATGCTCCGATTAGAATTGATAGTAGAATATTTCTCTTTTTTTTCTTCATCTTTTGAGGTGTATTTAAAAAAGTTCGTCAAAGATAAAAAGAATTTGGATAGGAGTGTTCTCTTTTTAGGATGAATCATAAGGCGACTACATCAAAAGTATATTTTCTTTCGGTGCGATTGTGAATTCATTCTTTCACGTTACGTCTGCCTTGCTTGATTTATTCAGCTGCTTATTGTGCTGCTTGGCATTCATTGCAATTATCTTTTTGTTTCCAGCGTAGTTCCATTATTCCCATATATTGTGGGACTATTTTCCCGCAATATATGGGAATATTTTCTCATAAAATAAGAGAATACTTTCCCACAATATGTGGGAATAAGACAATCTCTTGACGTTACAATGTGAAACCTTGAGAGTAATACAACAACTCCCTTTTATTGAAGTGAGAGTCTGTTTGTAACTAGAATGCCATTGGCACAAGGAAATGAATTCATTTCAGAGAAACGAGTTTTGCTACTTAATTAGGCCACAGGGAGTAATTAATATCTGCTTCTATTTTGTTTTCTATCTCATCGGGCAGAGGTGCGAAGAAATCCATGTTAGTCAGGCTCTCGATGCTATCTATTGTTACCGCATAGGATGATAGAGGTTCTACTGCCTGCTCATTATTGAATAAGAAACCGATAGCTCGTATCGGCTTGACAAAAGGAGAAAGGACTACTTTAAAAAACTTTTGAGGTACTACGACTTTATTCTTTCCGATTGTTTTGGGATGTTTTTCAATAATAGGGCCACATATAATAATGATGGCGCTGTCTGCTATGGCCCAATTCCGGATCTTTTCTTCCAGATTTTTCCATCCTCTTCTGTTTAGTTGTGGATGTTGCGGACACATATTGCTGAAATAAAATGATTCTTTCATAGCTTCAGGGCTCCATTTCATATCTGCGGCGGGAGCCATGTGACCTTTGTCATATCCTGAACGGGTATAGTCGGCATTCGTTGCAATCGGCCCTGTCACTAATGGATCGGCAATAAAACGATTACCTCTTTTTTCTTTTCCTTTGGTTTCTTCCCTGGTTAATTCGTAAGAAACCCAGTTGGGAATTTTTAAATCTTTGTTATATGACACTGTATATCCGCTATGGTGGATGATTTGTTCTTGCCGGGGAACTAGTGATACAAGTGTCTCCAGATCTTTACTGGGTGGAATTTGAAAGGAAGTATCAGTTTGCGGTTCGTTATTTTTCTGGATATTAATCTGCTGGCAATACAAATAAACACCAAAAAGAATAGGAATGAGCACAATAATGGCGATGATACATCCTAATCTATTATTAGAATGTGATTTCTTTTTGAATAGTTTTCTGTTTTTACCTTTTTTATTTCGATTCATTGATTGGCTGGTGATGACAGGTTTGTTTTATTCTTCTTTTCTCATGCTGAATTCGCAACCGCAATATTGTTGGTTGTAAAAGTTGTATTCTTTAATGATGGCAATACGTCGTTCGCTAAGTCCCCCTTTCCGCCAATTCTGTTCCCAGTACGTAACATCCGGGTAAAAGGCGGTAGCATATTGTCCGGCTTCATTGATCTGCTCCAGGCTTTTCCAACGACTGGAGGCAAGTGTCGTGGTAATTACAGAGAAACCATGTTCGTGTGCGTAACGGGCTGTCTCCAATAAACGCAGTTTAAAACAACGCAGGCAACGTCCTCCTCTTTCAGGTTCCTGCTCCATTCCTGCTATGTGACATCGCCAGTTGTCATGATCGTAATCCGCATCTATGATCTCCAATCCCAATGATTGGGCATAGCGCGTACATTCTTCTTTTCTTATCATATACTCTTCCTGCGGATAAATATTAGGATTGCAATAATAAATGACAGGGGTGATATGATGCTGCATCATACATTCAATAATGGCTGATGAACAAGGAGCACAACAAGTATGAAGCAAGACTTTATCGGCTCCTCCCGGAACTTCGAGTTGGAATTTCTTTTTCATGCTGTAAAGTTAGTACATATTTACGATACGAGTCAATGGTTTATGTTTTATTCAGAATAGTTTTTTTTTTATCTTTGTCCACTCAAGTTTATAACAGATCAATAATGAATGAATTAAATTGCGGGCAAGAAGAGCAATATGCAGGCCCGGAGAAGAAAAAAAGTACCTCGAAAATTGTAAAGAGAACTTTAGTTGTGGCTGCATTAGCTTTGGCGGTATATGTTGTATATTCCGTAGTTTATTTATTTGTTTCGCCTGATCGTAATATTCAGCAAATCTATCTGGTTCCCGAAGATGCTGCGTTTATCATTCAATCATCGGCTCCGATTGAAGATTGGGAAAAGTTTAGTGGAAGTGAAACATGGCAATGTCTGAAGAAAGCGAAATCTTTCGAGGAAGTAACGGAGAGTGTAGAGAAACTTGATTCGGTAGTCAAAAGTAATAAAGTGTTGTTGTCGCTTGTTGGTGAACGGGATATGCTTATTTCGCTTCACAAGACTCGTGCCACAAAGTGGGATTTTCTGCTGATTCTGGATATGCAGAAAACATCGAAAATGGATTTATTGAAAGACCAGGTGGAAACCGTATTGGTCATGAGTGGCTTTACTGTCACCAACCGGATGCATAACGGTATTAATATTCTTGAAATGCGTGATCCCGAAACAAGGGATATTTTCTATATTGCTTTTGTGGATAATCATTTGGTAGGATCTTATACGTCCGGGCTTGTCGAATCGGCTATTGATTCGCGTAATAAACCCAAAATCGGACTCGACCAGTCTTTTATTGAAACGGAGAAGTTGGTTTCCGGCAAGGGGCTTGTCAGAGTCTTTATTAATTATGCGCGCGTACCTCAATTCATGTCTATTTATCTGGGTGCAAGAAACGAATACATTGATCTGTTTAGCAATTCTATGAATTTTGCCGGACTTTACCTAAATACGGATAAGGAGCGGATGGAAGTGAAAGGGTATACGTTGAGAAAAGATTCTGCCGATCCTTATGTCACTGCTTTATTGAATTCGGGAAAACATAAAATGAAAGCGCATGAGATTCTGTCCGGGCGGACGGCTCTTTATACCAATATAGGTTTCAACAACCCGATAACTTTTGTAAAAGAGCTGGAGAATGCAATGTCGGTTCATAATAAACAATTGTATGATTCTTATCAAAGTTCCCGGAAAAAGATTGAAGGGCTATTCGGGATATCTTTGGAAGAAAACTTTTTGAGTTGGATGTCGGGAGAATTTGCTATTACGCAATCCGAACCGGGGTTGTTGGGGCATGACCCAGAACTAATTCTGGCTATCAGAGCTAAAAGTATAAAAGATGCCCGTAAGAACATGGAATTAATAGAAAAGAAGATTAAGCGGCGCAGTCCGGTTAAGATTAAGACGGTTAATTATAAAGATTTCGAGATTAATTACGTCGAAATGAAAGGCTTTTTCCGCCTGTTCTTTGGAAAACTATTTGATAAATTTGAAAAGCCATATTATACTTATGTCGATGATTATGTAGTTTTTAGTAATAAGGCTGCATCTTTGCTCTCTTTTGTGGAAGATTACGAGCAGAAGAATTTATTGAAAAATAATCCGGGATTTGAAAATGCGCTTTCCTATTTAAAGTCAAGTTCTACCATTTTCTTATATACGGATGTGCACAAGTTTTATTCTCAACTGAAACCTATGATGAATCCTGCCACATGGAATGAAATACAATCCAATAAAGATATTCTGTATTCGTTTCCTTACTGGACTATGCAGGTTATAGGAGATGGACGGTCAGCTTCTTTGCAATATGTGATGGATTACAGTCCATATCAACCGGAGGAGGTTGTTGCCGTTGCTGCCGATGAAGATGATGAGGAAATGAACGAAGATGCTGAAACTGAAAAAGAACAGATGAGCGAATTGAAGCGTTTCTATGTCGAAAAGTTTGAAGGAAACGTTTTGAGGGAGTTTTATCCGGAGGGAGCGTTGAAGAGTGAAGTGGAAGTAAAGGAAGGAAAACGTCACGGTCGTTACCGTGAATATTATGAAGATGGGACATTGAAGCTTCGTGGAAAGTATGCAAATAATAAACCGAAGGGTACATGGAAGTACTATACCGAGGACGGGAAATTTGAACGCAAAGAAAAGTTCTAGATTACGTCAACAAAAGTTGATTTAAAAATTATGCTCAAAAAATAATCGGATTCTTTTTGTTTTCTCAAATAAAGCTGTAATTTTGCACGCCGTAAACGAGAGACAAACGCCGCTATAGCTCAGTTGGTAGAGCAACGCATTCGTAACGCGTAGGTCGCCAGTTCAAGTCTGGCTAGCGGCTCTCAAACTAGAACGCTGATTATTAATTAATAATCAGCGTTCTAATTTTTACAGGATTCCCTATTCTTATTTTAAAAGGGAAATCCTGCGTATGTAATAGATGTGAAATATAAAAATGTAATCTATGTTGAGTCGTATTATTGTTTTAGTGGTTGCCGGAGTAGCCGTAGTCTATATCGTTCGATTTATAGATAACTTTTTCTCCCAGCGTAGAAGATAAAACTAGCTTTCAAACATTCTGCTGCGTGCGAGCATACAAGCGCCAACGATGCCGGCTTTGTCTTTCAGCTTAGATGTGATGATGGCTGAATCTTTATTAACCAGATTTAGAGAGTACTTGCGTACGGCTGTTTTTATGGGCTGGGTGATATAATCACCGGTTAAAGATAAAGTTCCACCTATAATGACCAGTTCCGGGTTGAAGATATTGATTAGCCCGGCAATCTGTTTGCCTAGTTTCTGTCCGATTTCTTCTACAATTTCAATGCAAAGCAGGTCTTCTTTATTCACAGCGGCAATGATCTCATCAAGAGTGATCGGGTTTTCCTCTGTGGCGATTCGTGTAGATAGAATGGAACTTTCCCCACTTTGAATACGCTCTAATAAGATACGATGAAGTGCCGATCCGGAAGCTTCCGTCTCCAAGCAACCTTTTTTTCCGCAATGGCAGATTATCTCATTATCATAAGCACTCATGTGTCCAAATTCACCGGAGAATCCGGATTTCCCGGTATAAATCTTACCATCAATAATAATTCCGATACCTACTCCCCAGCTTACATTCACAAAAATGATATCTTTTTCTCCTTTCACGCAGCCTTGCATGTATTCGCCATAAGTCATGGCACGCGTGTCATTATCAATGGTTACTTTATATCCCAATTTTTCGGATAATACATCCGCCAACGGCCTTTCCTCAAAATTGAATTGACTGAAGCTATACCCTGATTCAGGGTTTACACGTCCCGACACATTTACATTAATATTTAAGATCTTCTCTTTATTAATAGTGAGCTTTTTTATAAAATTGAGAATATGCTTGCATAACTCATTCATCCCTTCGATTGAGTTCTCAAATTTATAAGGTATATTCATTTTCAATTCTACCATATCACCTTTGAAATTTATCAGTCCGATATTGACGGCGAATCTTTTGATGTCTACACCCAAAAAGTAACCGGATTCCGGATTAAGCCCATAGAGGTTGGGATGGCGTCCGCCACTAGTCTCCAATTTGCCATAATCATTAATATATCCGTCATCGCACATTTCACCGATAAATTTGGTGACGGTCGGTACACTTAAATCCAGCTCTTTTGAAAGATCGGGAATTGTAGAACTTCCATTATATATATAATGTGTAATAATCCTCTTTTTGACAAGAGCACTTTTAGAGCCTTTTTCTATTTCTTTCAAGAATTGTTGGTTCATAACTATGTATATTTGGTAATTCACACAAAGATAATTAATTTTTTTATTAATATGTGGTTTTGGGGCTTTGAAAATTAGAATATCTTGAATGTTATATTTCCTATATACTATGTAATGGATTTATATATAGGATAATGTAGCTATGGATGATTGTGGATATAATAAATGAAAGAAGACGATTTGTGAGGTAATTCCCCCTTCTATTAATTAATAATGCAAGAAATAATGATTTTATTAATAAAATATTTTATTATCTATTGTTTATTTAATAAATATAGCTATATTTGTGCCGTGATATTATTAATAAAACTCTATATCCTTAAATGAATTTAGTATGAGAAACTATTTTTTAGGCCTGTGTTTATTTTTTGCATTGTGTTTCACGGCATGCTCTCATTCAGATGATTCTGTTGATGTGCTAATTATTGGTGGAGGCGCTAGTGGAGTGACTGCTGGTATTCAGTCTGCTCGAATGGGGGCTGCAACATTGATAGTAGAAGAAACAGAATGGCTGGGTGGAATGCTTACATCTGCAGGTGTAAGTGCTGTTGATGGAAACTATGATTTACCGGCAGGCTTGTTTGGTGAGTTTCGCGGACATTTGGCAGATTATTATGGAGGGCTTGATTCTCTAAAAACCGGTTGGGTGAGTGCAGTGTTGTTTGAACCTTCAGTCGGAAATAAAATTTTCCATGAAATGGTTGACGCGGAGAAAAATTTAAAAGTATGGCATAATGCTACTTTGGTAAAGTTGGAAAGAGAGAATGATGCTTGGATTGCTCAAATTCAGATGAAAGATAATACAATCAAAAAAATACATGCTAAAATATTGATTGATGGTACTGAATTGGGGGATATAGCAAAAATGTGCGGGGTGAAATATGATGTCGGTATGGAAAGCCGTCATGATACAAAAGAAGATATTGCTCCGGAAGAGAAAAATAATATAGTTCAGGATATTACATACGTAGCAATCTTGAAAGATTATGGTAAAGATGTGACTATTCCTTGTCCTGAAGGATATAATAAGGATGAATTTGCTTGTGCTTGTGCCAGTCACGTTTGTATCACGCCTAAAGAACCAGATCGTGTATGGTCTAAAGACATGATGATAACTTATGGAAAACTTCCTAATAATAAATACATGATTAATTGGCCGATAGAAGGCAATGATTATTATGTAAACTTGATTGAAATGACCCGTGAGGAACGTGAAGAAGCCTTGAAATATGCAAAACATTATACGATGTGTTTCGTTTATTTTCTGCAACATGAATTAGGTTTTAATACATTGGGCTTGGCTGACGATGAATATCCTACAGCCGACAAATTACCATTTATTCCTTATCATAGAGAGTCTAGGAGAATACATGGGCTAGTACGTTTTGATTTAAATCATGCTTGTGAACCGTTCAGGCAGTCTCAACCTCTTTATCGTACTTGTATTGCCGTGGGGAATTATCCTGTGGACCATCATCATACGCGTTATCATGGATATGAAGAGTTGCCTAATCTTTATTTTCATCCGATACCGTCATACGGTTTACCTTTAGGAACTTTGATTCCGAAAGATGTTGAAGGATTGATTGTTGCTGAAAAATCAATATCTGTTTCTAATATAATTAATGGTACCACTCGTTTGCAGCCGATGGTTATGCAGATCGGGCAGGCAGCGGGAGCATTAGCAGCTCTTGCGGTGAAAGAAGATAAAAATATAAGAGAAGTATCTGTTCGGGAAGTACAAAATGCGATTTTGGATGGAAAAGGATATTTATTGCCTTATTTAGATGTTGAATTAGATCACCCAATGTTTAAGTCACTACAACGTATCGGCTCTACAGGTATATTAAAAGGTATAGGTAAAAGTGTTGACTGGTCAAATCAAATGTGGTTCAGAGCGGATACATTATTATTGGCAAATGAGTTGAAAGGATTGGGTGATGTTTATCCTTTTGTCAATAAGCAAGTATTCGAAGGTAATAATACTATATCAATTCAGAAAGCTACAGAGTTAATAGGAGGAATTGCCGAAAAAGAAGGTTTTGAGATGAAAGAGGGTAGGGTAGAAGAGATATGGAATGAATTTGAATTGAAGGACTTTGATATGAATCGAGGCATCCTACGAAGTGAAATGGCTATTTTGATTGATCAGATATTAGATCCTTTCAATAATAAAAAAGTAGATATTACAGGACAGTATATTCAATAGGTAATAATAATATAAGTGTTAACTGCTGTTTTAATTAAACTAATATGAAAACATTAGATCGAAGAGACTTTCTAAAAAAAGCCACATTGGCTGGCGCGTCAGCCTTGACTGTACCAACTTTGTTTGAATCTTGTACTTCAAAAGCTAGTGCCAGTACAGTAGTGGCAACTGATGGTTTGGAAAGTAAACTCATTGTTCCTAAAAACAATGGCTTAAAAATTACCGGAACTTTTTTGGATGAAATATCACATGATATTCCACATCAGAACTGGGGTGAGAAAGAGTGGGACTTGGATTTTCAGCACATGAAAAATATAGGAATTGATACGGTAATAATGATCCGTTCTGGTTATCGTAAGTTTGTCACTTTTCCTTCTCCTTATTTATTGAAGAAAGGTTGTTATATGCCTTCCGTTGACTTGGTGGATATGTTTTTACGTTTAGCTGAAAAGTATGGAATGAAATTCTATTTTGGACTATACGATTCGGGTAAATACTGGGACACAGGAGATATGACCTGGGAAGTGGAAGATAACAAATATGTAATTGATGAAGTTTGGGAAAATTATGGTTCCAAGTATAAAAGTTTTGGAGGATGGTATATCAGTGGTGAAATAAGCCGGGCAACGAAAGGAGCGATTGGTGCTTTCCATGCATTAGGAAAACAATGTAAGGATATATCTAATGGATTACCGACTTTTATATCGCCTTGGATTGATGGAAAAAAAGCAATCATGGGAACGACAAAAATGACTAAAGAAGATGCCGTTTCTGTACAACAACACGAAAAAGAATGGGATGAAATTTTTGATGGAATTCATGATGTGGTAGATGCATGTGCATTTCAAGATGGGCATATTGATTATGATGAATTGGATGCTTTCTTTTCTGTCAATAAAAAATTAGCAGACAAGTATGGTATGCAATGTTGGACAAATGCCGAATCTTTTGACCGTGATATGCCTATTCGTTTTCTACCCATTAAGTTTGATAAACTTCGGATGAAGTTGGAAGCAGCTAAACGTGCCGGATATGATAAGGCTATTACTTTTGAATTTTCTCATTTTATGAGTCCGCAATCAGCCTATCTACAAGCTGGTCATTTATATGACAGATATAAAGAATATTTTGAAATAAAATAAATGTTATGAAGTCTACAATCAATTTTGGTTATCTTATATTCCTTTCTGTTGTGGCAGCATTGGGAGGCTTCTTGTTCGGATATGATACCGCAGTTATATCGGGAACAATTGCCCAAGTGACTCAACTTTTTCAATTAGATGCACTACAACAGGGATGGTATGTAGGATGTGCTTTAGTAGGCTCTATCGTAGGTGTTCTTTTTGCTGGAATCTTAAGCGATAAGTTAGGAAGAAAACTTACGATGGTTATTTCAGCCGTATTGTTCTCTACATCAGCTTTGGGGTGTGCACTATCTGCCGATTTTACTCAATTGGTGATCTATCGGATAATAGGTGGAGTAGGGATAGGGGTTGTTTCCATTGTTTCTCCTCTTTATATATCTGAAGTAGCCGTGGCACAGTATAGAGGACGCCTAGTGTCATTGTATCAGTTGGCTGTAACAGTCGGTTTCTTAGGAGCTTATTTAGTTAACTATCAATTATTGGCATGGGCGGAGAGTGGTACGCAATTGAGTGTGGATTGGTTGAATAAAGTATTTATAACTGAAGTATGGAGAGGTATGTTGGGTATGGAAACATTGCCAGCAATCTTATTCTTCATAATCATATTCTTTATTCCGGAAAGTCCTCGCTGGTTAATCGTGCGTGGAAAGGAATTGAAGGCTGTAAATATATTAGAAAAAATATATAATTCAATTACAGAAGCGAAAAGTCAATTAAAAGAAACGAAATCTGTACTGACCTCTGAAACGAGATCGGAATGGTCGTTATTAATGAAGCCTGGAATCTTCAAAGCTGTTATTATCGGTGTTTGTATTGCCATTTTAGGGCAATTTATGGGAGTGAATGCAGTGCTCTATTACGGGCCCTTCTATTTTTGAAAATGCAGGACTTTCAGGTGGCGATTCTCTTTTTTACCAAGTTCTGGTAGGACTAGTCAATACTTTGACCACCGTTCTGGCTCTTGTCATCATTGATAAGGTAGGCCGCAAGAAACTTGTTTATTACGGAGTTTCGGGAATGGTTGTTTCTCTGATTCTCATCGGCCTGTACTTCCTCTTCGGAGATTCCCTGGGAGTATCCAGCCTCTTCCTGCTCGTTTTCTTCCTGTTCTATGTATTCTGCTGTGCCGTGTCTATCTGTGCCGTGGTGTTCGTGCTCCTCTCGGAGATGTATCCCACCAAGGTTCGCGGACTGGCCATGTCGATAGCAGGATTCGCTCTCTGGATCGGAACGTACCTGATCGGACAGTTAACCCCCTGGATGCTCCAGAACCTTACCCCCGCCGGAACATTCTTCCTGTTCGCCCTCATGTGCGTGCCGTATATGCTGATTGTCTGGAAACTCGTGCCGGAGACTACCGGGAAGTCGCTGGAAGAGATTGAAAGATATTGGACCCGTTCGGAATAGTAAAACAAAAAGACCTTAATAACTTAATAATAAAAGATGTATGGATTTTAAGAAACTGGCAAATCAATACAAGGATGAACTCTTGGATAATGTTCTTCCTTTCTGGCTTGAAAACTCACAAGATCATGAATATGGAGGCTACTTCACCTGTTTGGATCGTGAAGGAAGAGTTTTCGATACAGATAAATTTATCTGGCTGCAAGGCCGCGAAGTGTGGATGTTCTCTATGCTTTACAATAAAGTGGAAAAACGTAAGGAATGGCTGGATTGTGCCGTTCAAGGTGGTGAGTTTTTAAAAAAATATGGACATGATGGAGACTATAACTGGTATTTTTCCCTTGACCGTTTGGGTAGACCATTGGTAGAACCATACAATATCTTTTCATATACATTCGCTGCCATGGCTTTCGGGCAATTAAGCCTTGCAACCGGTAATCAGGAATATGCTGACATTGCTAAGAAAACCTTCGATATTATCCTTTCCAAAGTAGATAATCCGAAAGGTAAATGGAATAAACTTCATCCGGGCACTCGTAATCTAAAAAATTTTGCCCTGCCGATGATACTATGCAATCTTGCTATGGAAATTGAGCATATTTTAGGCAAGGACTATTTGGAACAAGCGATGGATACTTGTATTCATGAAGTTATGTCTGTTTTCTATCGTCCCGAACTTGGTGGTATCATTGTTGAGAATGTAGATGTGAATGGTAATCTGATAGATTGCTTTGAAGGACGGCAGATTACCCCTGGCCATGCGATTGAAGCCATGTGGTTTATAATGGATTTAGGGAAACGCCTAAACCGTCTGGAATTAATCGAAAAGGCTAAGAATATCACTCTTACAATGCTTGAATATGGTTGGGATAAAGAATATGGAGGTATCTACTATTTTATGGATCGTAACGGTTGTCCTCCCCAACAACTGGAATGGGACCAGAAACTCTGGTGGGTGCATATTGAAACACTCATATCTCTTCTGAAGAGTTATCAATTGACCGGAGATAACCAATGTCTGGAATGGTTTGAAAAAGTACACGATTATACATGGACCCATTTTAAAGATAAAGAGCATCCCGAATGGTATGGATACTTAAACCGGAGAGGTGAAGTGCTACTACCATTGAAAGGAGGAAAATGGAAAGGATGTTTCCATGTACCAAGAGGGTTATATCAATGCTGGAAAGTATTGGAACAGCTATAAACAATAACGGATATGTTAACCAATCTATATTAATAATCTAAAAATTAATTCTATGACAGAGTTTAACTCAAAAATCAAGAAGAACTCTCGTATATTGAAAATATTTATGTTTTCAATCTGCGCGCTATTTGCATGTGCTATCAGTAGTCATGCACAGAGTTTAGTGAAAGGAACTGTTACTGATGGTATAGGAGAACCGCTACCAGGAGTAAGTGTTGTCGTAAAAGGAACTACTAATGGCACTATTACAGATGTAAATGGAAAATATAGCATTCAGGCCACCGCAAAAGACATTTTATCATTCTCATATGTTGGAATGTCAGATCAGGAAATAAAGGTAGCAGGTCAGACGACCATTAATGTGGTTATGAAAGATGATGTGGCAGCTTTGGATGAAGTGATTGTGGTAGGATATGGTACTGCCAAGAAGCAATCTTTAACCGGAGCCGTATCTGCGGTGAAAGGCGACGAACTGCTGAAAGCACCGGCAACCAATGTGTCGAGTCTTTTAGGTGGACGTTTGCCAGGTATTTCATCTGTTCAAGTATCTGGTGAACCCGGAGACGATCAGGCTACATTACGAGTTCGTGGCTCTATTTATAATGTTACTTATATAGTAGACGGAATGCCTCGTTCTATTAATGATATTGACCCTAATGATATCGAAAGTGTATCTGTTTTGAAAGATGGAGCTTCTGCAGCTGTTTATGGATTAAAAGGAGCCGGTGGTGTTATTATTATAACTACAAAAAAAGGTCAGGAAGGAAAATCCAAAATCACTTATAATGGTTCAATAGGAGCATCTATGAATGCAAACTTTCCGCAGTTTATGAATGGACCTCAATTTGCATATTATTATAATATGGCTGACATGATGGATAAAATGGCTAATGGAAGCATTTCAAACATTAGTCAATATAATCCCGTTTTTACAAAGGCGAATGTGGAAGCTATGTTGAATGGTGATCCTACTGACGGATGGGATAATGTTAACTATATTGATAAAGTATTCGGAACCGGTATTAATCAGAAACACAATGTAACAATACAGGGAGGTAGTGATAAGATGCGTTACTTTGCTTCTGTGGGTTATTTAGGTCAAAAAGGTAACATTGACAATTTCTCTTACAAGAGATACAATTTAAGAACTAATCTTGAGACTCAACTGGCTAAGAACTTCCAGTTAAGTTTAGGTATTGCAGGAAATGTCGGTAAACGTGAAACTCCGGGATATGCTTCAGGCGGTACGGATTCTAATTCCGAATTGGGTGAACAAGGTTGGTTATCAGTAGCTCATCAGACTATAATGATGCATCCCTATTTGCCGGAAACATATGACGGACTTTATACTGCTACTACACAGAATAACACAAGTCTGCCCAACAGTCCGTTGGCTGCTATTTATGAATCCGGATACAAGCATACCAATAGCTTTGATTTGCAGACCAACATCTCATTGCAATACAATGTGCCTTGGGTTAAAGGTTTGAGTGTAAAAGTAACCGGAGCTTATGACTATACAACTTCTCATAATAAGAATTTGAATACGCCTTACTCCACATATATACATAAAATGCCGACTTCGACAGCAGATTGGACTTGGTCTAAAGCAGACGATCCTCGCGGCACAGCAAATGGAATAAATTTAGGTGAAGGACAGTATAGTTCTCATCAAATGGTAGGCCAAGGAAGTATAAACTATGCAAGCTCCTTCGGAAAACATAATGTAGAAGCAATGGTATTGGCAGAAATCCGGGATTATAAAGAAAACAGTTTCTCCGGCTATAATAAAAACATGAGTTTCTCTGAACTACCGGAATTGAGCTTTGGACAACCTGCAGACTCTCCAATCTCGGGATACAGTGATGCAAACCGTAGTATTGGTTATGTTTTTCGTTTGAAATATGACTATGACAATAAGTATTTGGCAGAGTTTACAGGTCGATATGATGGTTCTTACAAATTTGCCGGCAATGTTAGTGGGAAACGTTGGGCATTCTTCCCGTCAGCGTCAGTAGCGTGGAGAATATCTAAAGAAGATTTTATGTCTAATCTGACATTTCTGGATGATATGAAGATACGTGCATCTGTCGGTTTATTAGGAAACGATGCAGTGAGTCCGTATGCTTTCCTTAGTACTTACAATTTGATGGATGGTAACAAAAATGCATACCAGACAATTCTGAATGGAAAAGTAATGCAAGCATTACGCGCCTCTGTAATTGCCAATCCTACTCTAACTTGGGAGAACACCTTAACCTACAATGCAGGATTTGACTTTACGATGTGGAATGGTCTGTTGGGAATGGAGTTTGACGCATTCTATAATTATACCTATGATATTTTGACAGCAATGGGAGGCGATTACCCGCCATCTATGGGAGGATATTATTATACTTATGCCAACTATAATAAGGTGGATAGCAAAGGCGTTGAAGTAACGGTGAGCCATCGTAATAAATTAAACTTGGCAGGTAAGCCATTCTCCTATGGCGCAAGCTTCAATCTGACATTTGCAAGAAACCGTTATCTCCGTTATCCAGATAGTCCGAACACAGTAGAGTGGAGAAAACGCACAGGACGTAGTGTTGATGCTTCTGTTGTGTGGGTTGCAGATGGCTTATTCCGTTCGGAAGAAGAAATAGACAATTCAGCCTGGTATGGCACTCGTCCTAATGTCGGTGATATCAAATACAGAGATTTAAATGGTGATGGTAAAATAGACGAAGATGACAGAACACGTGTTGGACGTGGCAATCGTCCCGAATTAACTTACGGTTTGAACCTGAATTGTGCCTGGAATGGATTCGATTTAAGTGCACAATTTACTGGAGGTGCACTGTTTGATGTATCGTTGACAGGAACTTATTACAATGGATATGACGATAATACAGTCTGGACACAGGCATTTAAAGAAGGAGCCAACTCACCACTATATCTGGTTCAGAATGCATATACAGTAGAAAATCCGAATGGAACATTCCCACGACTTACACTGGGTAATCAAGGACACGGAGGAGATAATGGATTAGCTTCCACTTTCTGGTTGCGTAACGGTAGATACCTTCGTCTCAAATCCGCACAATTGGGTTACACATTCCCCAAGAGATGGATGAGTCCTGTCGGTATTCAGAATCTTAGAATTTATGTAGAAGGTTCTAATTTATTCACGATTTCCGGTCTTCCTGATGGAATCGATCCTGAATCTCCGGGAGTAAATAACGGATACTATCCTCAACAACGCACCATTATGGGCGGTATAACTTTGACTTTCTAAACCTTTAAAAGTTCTATTATGAAAACAAAAGTATTAAGTATCATATTGTTGGGAGCCTCTTTAGGGCTTGGCTCATGTAGTGATTATCTGGACATGACTCCAACAGACAGAGCATCAGATAAACTTGTATGGAGTAAACTCGACTATGCAGAACAGGCAGTCAACGATTTCTATCGCTATATAGATTATTTAGGAGTCTACAGGGATGGACAATGTTTGGCAGGAATGACAGAAGCTCTGACAGATCAGCTTAAATATGGTTCCTACAATTATATGGCTAAATGTCAGATACCTAGTGAAATTGCTTATGGAGGTTCTGTTCTCACAGTGAATTATGTTAGTACTTACCTTGGCAACTGGGGGACGATGTACGAATATGTGCGCCGTGTCAATGAAGGTATCAACAAATTAAAGAAATATGCTTCATTTGGTCAGGCTGATGAAGAACGCTTGGAAGCTGAAATGCGTTTCTTCAGAGGGTATCTCTATACAGATTTATTAAAGCGTTATAAAGAAGTGATTATATACGATGAGAATCTGGATAATATAAAAAAGGATATGCCAGTTAGTTCGGAAGCCGACGGATGGAATTTTGTATATAATGATCTAAAATATGCCGGTGAACATTTGCCTGTTGATAAAACTCCTAACGGACGTTTAACTAGCGGAGCTGCTTATGCAATGTTATCGAGAGCTATGTTGTATGCGGAAAGATGGGATGACGCTCGTATTGCAGCTGAAAAGGTGATGGGAATGGGTTATGAATTAGAAGCAAAAGAAGACTATTCAAATGCCTTTAAAGCAGGAAGCAAAGAAGCCATTCTACAATATTGTTATGATAAGAGTTCCACTGTGACTCATGACTTTGATGGATATATGGTTCCTGGAGGTGATAAAGCGCTCGACGGCAATTCCATGACCGGAGGATTCGGTACCCCGACACAAGAAATGGTTGAATCGTATGAATATGCAGATGGTAGTGGCTTCCCCGATTGGAGTGCATGGCATACTGCTGAAGGTACTACAACGACTCCTCCTTATGCCAAATTGGAACCACGTTTTAAAGCTACCATTCTCTATAATGGAGCAACATGGAAAGGCAGACCGATAGAATCTTTCGTAAACGGTACTGATGGTTGGGCTGCATGGAAAACAGATGCCAAACCGGAAGGACGTTCTACTACCGGGTATTATTTACGTAAACTGGTAGATGAAGCTCATAATTTTACTTCCATACAAGCCAGTACACAGCCATGGACAGAAATTCGTTACGCAGAGGTATTACTGAATCATGCAGAAGCATGTTATCATCTGAATGGCTATACGGATAAGGCAAATAAAGACATAAAAGATATTCGTAACAGAGTGGGATTGTCTTACACAGACAAAAGTGGGGATGATTTAATGAAAGCCATCCGTCAGGAACGCAAAGTAGAACTTGCTTATGAAGGACATTATTATTGGGACATGCGTCGTTGGAAATTATCTGCGACAGCATTTACCGGTATTCGTCTTCATGGAATGAAAATAGAGAAAAATGCAAATGGGTCTTTCACTTACATTTATACAGAATGTGATGATAAAGATCGTAATTTCCCGACTAAGATGTATCGTTTCCCAATGCCACAGGCAGAGTTGGACAATAACGGTGCGGTAACTCAATATGCAGAATGGCAATAAATCTAAAATGAAAACATTATGAAAAAGAATATATTATATCTATTATTAGGGATTTTGGCTCTCACGAGTTCTTGCCAGGATCCGGAATATGTGCTTCCTACTGCGGACAGACAGGGAATCACGAGCTTGACTGCACTCTTTACTTCTGGGCCATACGTGGATAAAGAGGCTGTGGTATATACTATTGCAGATGCTTCTGTAGATAAGTATGTAATTCCTATGCCATGGTATTATCCGGAAAATAGTGATAATGAAACTTCAGAATATATGAAAGCGATGAGGATTCAGGCAAAGTTGGCACCAAACTGTACTATTGAACCGGTTCTTTCAATTCTCGATCTGACTAAAGAGAATTATTTCACTTATACAGACGCTCAAGGATATAAGAAACAAATCTGCATCACAGGCGAAAGAGTTAAGTCTACTAAGTGTCAGTTATTAAGTTTCTCAATACCGTCTGAAGACATTACAGGTATTATTGATGAAGACCACAAAACTGTATCTTTAATCTCTGCGGAAGATTTATCTTCTTGCTTGGCAGATTATTCACTGTCGGCTCATGCGACCATGTCACCGGATCCTAAAACAGAGCCTCTTAATTTTAATTCACCTGTTGAGCTTACAGTGATTGCTCACGATGGAGTGACAAAGCAAACTTATACTATTCAAAAAGCAGTACCGGATAAGATTCCTTACGGATATAGAAAAGGTAGTGAGACAGAATTATTTAAATTGGATATGGGAGTTATCGGCTTACCTTGGACTGGAGCAAATGCACCTTCTTTAGCTGTTTCCGGAAATAATCTGGTAGTTTGCTTGGGTGATGGTACCACAACTCCTGCATATTACAATGCATCTACGGGAAATAAGATTGGTAATGTAACTTTGGGTAGTGTGAGTGTTGCATCTTTAGGATGTATGACAAGTGATAGTAGGGGAAATATATTATTAGCAACGAAGGCTACTAATGGCAAGTCTTTCTCAATCTATAAGACTTCTTCTGTTACGACTGCTCCAACTTTATTGACTACTTATACTAATAATACAGGGTTAGATATGGGTACGAAAGTGTCTGTTCAAGGAGATATTAATACTAATGCCTCTATTATTGCTACTTGTGACGGAACAGCCAGTTCAGGTTCCAATAAGTTTGTTCGTTGGATTATAACAGACGGTGTATTGGGAAGTCCTCAAGTAGTAACAGTGAATGGTGTAGGTAATTGGGGAGCTCCCGCATCAAACACTAAAGTTGTGACTAAAGGAACTACTGCTCAAAGTGATTATTTTTTGTCATACTATGATTCTAACATTCTTTATTGGGTGAATGGAACAAATAATAATGCAAGTAAATCTCTGGAAGACTCCGACAATGGTAATTCTTGGGCAATGAATAACAACTGTCTGGATACAAGAAGCTTTAATAATGCACAATATCTTGTATTGGTATGTACAGCTCATTTCCCGCAATGGGGTGGAACTCCATGCTTATATATGTATGATGTAACGTCAGACGGATCATTCACTGGTACAATATCTACTTCAGATGCTCTGTCATTCAATCCTTCACTTTCCTCATACAATTCATCCGATGGTGTAGCTGCAACAGGTGATGTATTGCTTGCTCCGACAACAGATGGATATAAGCTCCGTGCTTACTACGTGGATAACAACTGTAAGGTTATCGGAGGATATGAGTTTGATTGTATCGACAAATAATTAATTGATCTCTTTATCTCATATATGATGAGAAAATACCCATTCATCATATATGGGATAAAGAAATCTGTAAATCATTTAAAGGAGTAGCTATATGTCAACAAAGAAAAAAATGTTATGGTTATTATCATTACTGCCTTTTTTCATAGCATGTGGTGATGATAACACTGATATCCCGGATTGGCCATGGGCGGAGCCGGAGACTCCAACTGAACCTGTTGAAGCCAATCCTGATATTGTAAATTTAGGCTGGACCAATGTGAAAAGCACTTATGGAACCTTGCCTGAACATATCAACGTATATAAATCACCAGAAACACTGGAAGGCAAAAAAGCGATAGCTTATATTGCGGTAGGTGATATGAGTAAGGCAGCATTTGGTGTATTAGGAGAAAAGACTGGATTGAAAAAGCCAAAAGAATTTTATGAAGAGAACAACTCCACAATTGTAATCAATGGAGGTTTCTTCTATGAGGGGTCATTAAGCCTAATATGGCGTAACGGTGAAATGGTGTGTAAGAACAATGATGTAACAGCAGAAGATTGGACTAACGGTCCATTCTGGTATCCTGTATTAGCTGCATTCTGTGAAATGAATGATGGCTCATTCAAATCAATGTGGACTTACACAACACTATCCAATGTTACTTATTGGTATTCAGAGCCCTCACCGGTAAAATCAGAAACAACTCCTGACGAAAATTTTCCGTCTACAGGAACTGTCTTAAATGCTAAAACAGGAATAGGCGGTGGCCCCGTACTTCTGTTGGATGGAAACATAAAGAATACATACGAAGAAGAAATCTTATCAGATATTGGCGCCACGGCGAACAGACCTCGTTCGGCTATTGGTATCACCAATGATAAGAAAATGATTCTTTTTGTGTGTGAAGGAGATGGAATGACAACGGGAGTTGCCGGTATGACCACCGAAAATGTAGCCAATATCATGAAAACACTGGGATGTACGGATGCTATCAATTTGGATGGCGGTGGTTCCAGTTGCATGTTAGTCAATGGGCAAGAGACGATCAAGACAAGTGACTCCAGCGGAGACGAAAGATCCGTAGCATCAGTAGTCACTCTTAAATAAAAAATGTACTGCGGATATATCAGGCAGTATATACCTAATAAAACAAGTATGATATGAGAAAATTTCTAAAAATACTAATACTGACTTTCTTGGGAGCAGTTACAATAACCTCCTGTAGTGATGATTCTGATGGAATTCCCGGATGGCCGTGGAACGATAATTCGACAGAAAAGCCGGACGAGCCGGATGTTGCAGAAGCTAAGCCACGATATATTTGGATTGATGCGGCTGCTAATTTTCCTGACTATGCCAATAGTAAGGAAAACATAGCCAAAGATATGGAAAAGATAAAAGCGGCAGGATTCACTGATATTATTGTCGATGTACGTCCCACTACAGGAGATGTATTATTCAATACTAATGTTGTAGATCAGGTGAAACGTATGGATGTATGGGGTAATTCCGGATATAGTTATTATGAAAGGACGGAAACTTGGGATTATTTACAGGCATTTATTGAGGAGGCTCGTATACAAGGATTAAAAGTGAATGCTTCTATCAATACATTTGTAGGAGGCTATTTATGTCCGTATAATTTAGGACATGATGGAGTCTTGTTCCGTGATGAATCAAAAAAAGGATGGGCTAGTGTAGCTAATCTAGCTGACGGGCTAACCAATACGATGGATTTGTTGGACGATGAAACCGATTATGGAGCGAAATTTTTCAATCCCGCTAATGATGATGTACAAAACTTTGTTTTACAGTTGTTGGCCGACTTGGCTAAATATGATTTGGATGGCATCATATTGGATCGTTGTCGTTATGATGACTATGGCTTAGAAAGCGATTTTTCAGATATTTCCAAACAGAAGTTCGAAGAATACATCGGTGAAACTGTAGCAAACTTCCCGGCAGATATTATGGCACCCGGTACGGATGAAATACCTTCTGACCAGCCTGTTTATTTTAAGAAGTGGTTGGAATTCAGAGCGAAAGTTATTCATGATTTCATAGTAAAGGCACGCGAGAAAGTTAAATCTGTCAATAACAATATCAAGTTTGGAGTTTATGTTGGTGCCTGGTATTCAACATACTATACATCAGGCGTGAACTGGGCCAGCCCTAAATACAACACCTCCGCTTATTATCCGAAATGGGCTACTTCCGATTATAAGAATTATGGATATGCGGACCATTTGGACTATATCTTTTTGGGTGCTTATGCTTCCGTGAACAATATATATGGAAGTGGCGAATGGACCATGGAAGGTTTTTGTAAGAATGGACGTGAACTGTTACAAGGAGATGTACCTTTTGCAGGCGGACCAGATATCGGTAACAGTACCGGATGGACTGACGGAGGACAATCTGCAAAAATTCCGGATACTATTGATGCTTGTATCAGTAATAGTGACGGCTTCTTTGCCTTCGACCTTTGCCACGTTAAGAAATACGACTATTGGAACGCTTTTAAAACAGGCTTTGATAAATATCTGGAATCTATCGAAGAATGAGGTTTGAACTAACCAACTAATTATGAAAATATATTTATTACAATTCTTTTTATTAATAGGTCTGGGCTTGAATTTACAAGCCCAGATTCCTTCTAACCCTATTCGCGGGAAAGTAACCTGTAATGGGACAGGAGTCCCGGGGGTAGTAGTGACCGACGGAATAGACTGTGTTTTGACTGACCAGCAAGGCCAATATACTCTCCCCCCTAATAGGGATGTTCGTTTCATTTATTTATCCACTCCTTCCGGATATTTACCGAAAACAGAACAAACAATACCTTTATTCTATCAGAAGCTGAATCCGGCCAAGCAAGATATTTACGACTTCGAATTGGTAAGAAATCCGCAAAATGAGATCAATCATTTGTTTTTGGTGCAGGCAGATGCGCAGGTTACTTCCGAAGATGACGTAAAGGCTTATGCTAAATATCTGCAAGATATGAAAGAATATATTCGTCCGTATATGGGCAAAAAAGAAGTATTCGGCATAGATTGTGGGGATATCGTAGGAGATACTCCTTCTTTATATCCTTCCTATATAGATACGGTATCATCATTAGAGATTCCCATCTATCGGGCAATTGGTAATCACGACATGACGTATGGAGGGCGTACTTTTGAATATTCTTATCGCACTTTCGAAAGTTATTTCGGTCCTATCTACTATTCATTAAATAAAGGTAATGCTCATTATATCGTGCTTGACAATTGCTTTTATGTCAACCGTGATTATCAATATATAGGTTACATTGATGAACGTACTTTCCAATGGCTGGAGAAAGACCTCTCTTATGTGCCCAAAGACAAACTTGTCTTTGTAGTGATGCATATTCCTTCCAGTCTTCAGAAGAAGCTAAGATATAACACGCTAGATCAAGATGAAACGGTCAATACAGCTGCACTATATAAATTATTGGAAGGTTATAATGCCCACATCATTTCCGGACATACACATTTTAATGTAAACGTATGTTTTAATGACTCATTAATGGAACATAACACAGCTGCCGTATGCGGTACTTGGTGGCGTGCAGATATTAATGTGGATGGTACTCCGAGGGGATATGGGGTATATGAAGTAGACGGGAACCAAGTGAAATGGCTATATAAAAGTGCAGGCTACCCGAAAGAGCATCAATTACATGTATATCAGGCCGGATCATCTGACGAGTACCCTTCCGATATTATTGCTAACGTATGGAACTGGGATGAACAGTGGAAAGTGGAATGGTATGAAAACGGAAAGCGAATGGGAGAAATGCAACGCTACAAAGGATATGATCCTGCAGCCAAAGCAATCTGTTCTGACAAAGAAAAGGTGAAATATGAATGGATTTCCCCAGTTCTTACCGAACATCTATTTCATGCTACTCCCCGTAATAAAAATGCTAAAATAGAAGTGAAAGTAACAGATCGCTTCGGCAATGTGTATACTGAAGCTGTCGAAAACAAATAAGAATCATATGTTAAAAGCCAAATATTTTATATTATTGATATGCTTCTCGTTTCTCCTGAAAACAGAAGCGAAAGTAACCCTTACTTCCATTTGGGGGGATAATATGGTGTTACAGCAACAATCGGAAGTTACTTTTTCCGGAACAGCGACTTTGGGAAAACGTGTGCAGGCTACCGCTTCATGGAATAATAAAAAAATCCAAACGAATGTTGATGCAAAAGGTGAATGGAAACTTTCTCTCCAAACACCGGTAGCTGGAGGTCCGTATAGTATTACGTTCTCGGATGGAGAGGACCTCACATTGCAGAATATTTTAATAGGAGAAGTCTGGTTCTGTTCCGGACAGTCGAATATGGAAATGCCAGTGAAAGGATTCCGTGGACAGCCTGTGTTTGGTTCCCAGCCATACATTGTATCTGCTAATCCCAAACGTCCACTGCGTCTCTATACTGTAAAAAATGCCTGGAGTACCATTCCACAGGAAGCTGGGGTGGACGGAGAATGGAAAGAAGCCTCTCCGGAAGATGTCGCTGATTTCAGTGCAACTGCCTATTTCTTTGGCAATCAGTTACAGCAATCTTTGGATGTTCCTGTCGGTCTGATACATTGTTCCTGGAGTATGTCAAAAATAGAGGCTTGGATGAATAAAGAGACTTTATCGGGCTTTCCGGAAATAGCATTGCCTGATGTAATACAGAAAGAGTTCAGGTGGACGGCAGGGACTCCTACATTATTGTGGAATGCAATGGTGAATCCATGGAAAGGATTTCCTGTTAAAGGAGTGATTTGGTATCAAGGTGAAGCAAACACACCCGATCCCGGATTATATAAGAGATTATTTCCTGCAATGGTTTCTCAATGGAGAACATTCTTCAACAATCCCCAAATGCCATTTTATTACGTACAGATTGCACCATGGAAATCGGAAGGCAATGATAAACTGGATTGGGCTTGGTTCCGTCAATGCCAGCTGGAGCTGATGTCAGCTGTTCCAAATGTTGGAATGGTGACCACAGGTGATGCCGGGAGTGAAAACTTTATTCATTCGCCCTATAAGATAAAGGTGGGTGAACGACTGGCTTATTGGGCATTGGCAAAAACGTATCATCGTAAAGGTATTCAATATTCCGGTCCTATATACAAATTCCACCGGGTAAAAGGGAACGTAGTAGAAATAGACTTTGAACATGGTGAAGAAGGATTGACACCGGAAAATCAAAACGTGAAAGGATTTGAAATAGTGGGGACGGATGGTATATTCCGACCGGCCAAAGCGGAAATTATCAGTGGTTCTTCTACTGTAAAGGTCTGGAATGATTCGATCAATGACCCCATAGAGGTACGTTATTGTTTCCGGAATTATATGTTGGGAGAATTATGCAATAATGCGGCTATTCCTGCTTCTCCTTTCCGGATTGTAATCAAAAAGAAACCTGCGTTAATGTGGTTCGATGCCGAAGCTAACTTCGAACGTTTCAGCCATAAAGACTCGATTGACTATTATTTGGAGAAAATCAAATCAGTAGGTTTCACTCATGCAATAGTGGATATACGGCCCATTACGGGAGAAGTACTTTATCAAAGTCAGTTTGCCCCACAAATGAAAGAGTGGAAAGGCGCAAAGGCCGGGAATTTTGATTATTTGCAATACTTCATTAAAAAAGGGCACGAATTGGGTCTTGAGGTTCATGCTTCATTAAATGTATTCTGTGCCGGGCATAATTATTTCGATCGTGGAATGGTATACAGCGGACATCCGGAATGGGCATCCATGGTGTATACTCCCGAGAAAGGTATTATTCCGATTACGGAAGAAAAACATAAATATGGTGCTATGATCAATCCTTTGAACGAGGAATATCGTACGCATATTCTAAATGTACTGAAAGAAGTGGTGACCAAATACTCTGATTTGGACGGTTTGATGCTCGATCGTGTACGTTATGATGGTATAACAGCCGACTTCTCACCGCTGTCACGTGAAAAGTTTGAAGCATATATAGGTAAGAAAGTGGCGAAGTTCCCCGAAGATATTTTTGTTTGGAAGAAGAATACGGATGGAAAGTTTATCACCCAACCGGGAAAGTATTTCCGGAAATGGATTGAATGGAGAACAAAAAACATTACTGATTATATGGCATTGGCACGTAAGGAAGTGAAGGCTGCCAATCCAAAAGTTTCTTTTGGCACATATACCGGAGCTTGGTATCCATCTTATTACGAAGTGGGAGTTAATTTCGCTAGCAAAAAGTATGATCCGGCTCAAGACTTTAGTTGGGCCACTCCCGAATATAAAAATTACGGATACGCAGAACTAATCGATTTGTATGCAACTGGAAATTACTATACAGACATAACGATAGAGGAATACAAAAAAACGAACCGCAACATCTGGAACGAGACAGACTCGCAAGCTCAAGCCGGTACATGGTACTGTGTAGAAGGTTCCTGTCAGCACTTGCGTCAGATTCTTAAAGATAACAAGTTTATGGGGGGTATCTTGGTGGATCAATTCTATGATAATCCGGGGAAATTGTCCGAAACAATAGAAATGAACCTTCGTCGATCGGATGGACTAATGGTGTTTGATATAGTACACATCATCCAAAAGAATCTTTGGAAAGAAGTAGAAAAAGGAATGCGTGAGGGAGGATCTTTATGAACAACAGAGCTTTAGCTTTAGATGCCTTACGAGGATATGCAATTATTACGATGGTACTTTCGGCTACCATCGTAACGCATGTTCTTCCCGGTTGGATGAGCCATGCTCAAACACCTCCGCCGGATCATGTGTTTAATCCTCTGTTGCCCGGTATTACTTGGGTAGATCTTGTGTTTCCTTTTTTCCTGTTCGCTATGGGAGCTGCGTTTCCTTTTTCCATAAGGAAACGTGCTGAAAAAGGTGATTCAAAGCTAAAACTCGTTTATGAAGCTGTCAAACGAGGGATTCAGTTGACTTTCTTTGCTATTTTCATCCAGCATTTTTATCCGTATATGTTAAGTTCCCCGCAAGATATGAGGGCATGGCTGCTGGCTATACTCTGTTTTGCTGTTCTATTTCCCATGTTCATGCGTATTCCTTTGAAAATGCCGGATTGGGCACATACTTCAATAAAAGTTGGAGCTTACATTGTTGCTGCTATTATGTTGGCTACCACTTCTTATGCGGATGGGAAAACATTCAGCTTATTCTCCAGCAACATCATAATTTTACTGTTAGCCAATATGGCTATTTTCGGTTCTATCCTTTACATTTTCACAATGCATAATCGTTGGATGCGTTTAGGAATTCTGATATTGTTGATGGCTATGATATTAGGAAGTACAGTTGATGGTTCGTGGACACAGAGTGTGTTTAATTATACTCCTTTGCTGTGGATGTATCGGTTTGACTATTTGAAATACTTATTTATCGTTATTCCCGGCAGTATAGCCGGTGAGTATTTAGCGGAGTGGATGAAAGCATATCAAAAAGAGACGGATGATTATGCTACATCTCCTTATCGTAAAATGAGTATTATGCTAATGATATTATCCGTTGTTATCATCATTGGCAATCTTTACGGTCTATACACTCGTAATTTGGTTGTTAATCTGGTGATTACTGTTTTATTGTTATTAACTGGCAAGTGTGTATTTCCACATAAGGTGGATGGAATAGCTTTATTATGGAAAAAGTTGTTTAACGCAGGAGCATATTTACTTCTTCTGGGTTTGTGTTTTGAGCCTTTCCAGGATGGCATTAAAAAAGATCCAACTACTTTTAGTTATTTCTTTGTAACTTCCGGGCTGGCTTTTCTGGCTCTTTTATTTCTAAGTATCGTTTGTGATTATTTCCGATGTGTCAAAAGTACTCGTTTTTTGGTGATGTCCGGTCAGAATCCGATGATAGCTTATGTGGTCGGCGATTTGTTGATTATGCCATTGGCTAATATACTTGGAATTGCTTCATTATTATCTTATTTTCAACAAAATGCCTGGTTGGGATTTCTTCAAGGAGTAATCCTTACTTCTTTGGCTGTTTTAGTAACTATGTTCTTCACAAAAATCAAATGGTTTTGGAGAACATAAATATCAATGTGATTATTTTATATTAAATTAGTTGACATACTGTCGTTTTTTCTTTGATTCTACTATTTTCCACTTTTTATGAATGAAAGAAAGTAGAGCGAGAAAACAATGAAATACGGTATTTATATGCATAATTACGAATAAAAGAACGGGCATTTGCATATAAATTACCGTATTGTTTGTGGAAAATACACGGTTGATTGTAATGAAACGTACGGTTCGTTTTAAAGAAACATACGGTTGGTTTATAAGAAACAGCACGTACGTTTTAAAGAAAGCTATTTGGGCTCATAAAAATAGGATTTATTGATTTATTAGAAGAGCTTTTATGAACTTACTTTATTGAACAAAAAGCACAAATAGATTGAAAAAGATATTCACCATGCAATGCATAATATCAAATAATAATGATTATGCTCCATAAGGGATGGATTTCTTTAATTTCTGAATAATACTAATGGCTAATCTATGCGATTCTTTTCTATATCCGGCTGTTCGCCTGAATAAATTCAATTATAGCATCATTCAAATACCAAAATGATAAAATATCATTTTGGTATTTGAAGATTTGTTTCTATTGATATAATGTACAAAAAGCTATCTATCCAGAGTATTGGAAATAGTGACGCTATGTCAACAAGATAGTGTCGCTATAAGCTGCATATAGTGACGCTATACCGAGTGGATAGCGTCACTATTTTATTTGATTGCTTTCTTAATGATTGGATAAACTAAATCAGCGTATCTCATCATGCCTAAATCTGTGAAATGAATACCGTCTATAGTAGCTTCTCCATCTTCTCCCAACATATTTTTGGAAGAGATAAAAATGATATTCTTTTCATTTTCCTTCTTTAACCGATTGAATATTTCCTTTAGCGTATCATTCTTTCTTTGTACTTCTTTAGCTATTCTTTCATCATAAAGTGTATGAGTGAAAATAGGATCTTCTATAAAAATGACTGGCGTAGCCGGATGTTTACTACGAATGATATGATAGAATGCTTCCATTCGTTCTTTCATCTGTTCTGCAGAAGCATTAGGCACAAAGTCTAAAACAAAAACGCTGGCATCTACTTCGGCTATCACTTTGGCCACTTCCAAGTCTAAAAGTGCGTTTCCGCTAAATCCCAAGTTGATACATTCACGGTTCAATCTTCTCGATATGATATTGGTATGTGCCATCCCCGGACGTGAAGCACAACCTCCTTGAAGAATACTGGTGCCATAAAATACAACCGGCTTTTTGCGGATCGGATAATCAATTAAAGGCTGATCGATGGTGGCTAACGAATCCACTCCTATAGCCAAAGAAACAAGACCATCGTAAAGAGGAAGATAAAGCATATACTCTCTCTCTTCCGGTTGCATATTGGCAATGATCGTTGCTCGATTTATCTTTCCTGTTGGTCGGGCACTGTTCACAAATCTCCATAGACAATTTCCCTCCAAACAATATAAATCTAGGCCTTTTACTCCTGTATCAGTCATATGATTCATATGATTATTAAAGAGATTTTCCCATTTCACCGCTATTTGAGTAGAATTACTACGAAACCGTATGGCCATTCCTGCCGAATTACGGCTCAAATTCCAAAGAGGAGAACGAGATATATTCCTCAGTGAATCTGGAAACCTTTCGTATCGTGCACTATTAGTTTCTGTAGCTTTTCCCAATAAAGGGAAGTTTGATGCATCGTGATATATAATTTGGGCAAAGCTTATAGCTTGTCCACAAAGTAAAAGTCCAATCAAAATATATCTTATCATAGTATTTAATTTGCTGGGAATTTAATCTTCTGGGAATATGTCTGTTTTAAGACTTCTCTAACAGAAAGATTATCAATCCCCTTATTATAAAAATAAATCTCACTATTAATCCCCAACTCCCGGTTTACACGGAGCTGCTCCCGTAACAGTTCCGGTGACATTTTGGAACTACTCCCTTCCATCAGAATCATACCAGGTGCAAATAATTGGTTTGGATTATTCTGATGTATATATTTCAATACTTCTGAAACCGTAGCACGATACGCTTCGATACTATAACGATAACACTGAACAGCCAACAAATCACAAACTTTCTCTTTACACCAACGAGGCCATTCCTGCATCAGATTCTCTTCACACCAGGGATAAGGATTTGGGGCGAAACTAATCATAACATTCGGACTCTTTGCTTTAATCCTTTTATATAATCGTTTTGCAAAGGTATTTAAAATATCCAAACGCCAACGTACCCATTCCAAATTATTATAATTTGTAGGAGGATTTTTCCCTTGATGTTGTGATTGATAGAGGGAGACTGTATATGTATCATATCCAGAATTTCGAGGCATAGCAGGTAAGCGGTCATCACCTTGAATACCATCTAAATCAGGATAAAGCGTCAATGCCTCTTCTATTAGTTCTATTAAGAAGTTCTGTACAGCTGGATTATAGGCATTGAAGTAATAATCATGTTGATTGTAATTGGCGGGGTGTTGCTGATTGTCTATTCCTAACCAGTGAGGATTCTTTGCTAATAAAGGATTATCAAGTGATATCGGACGCCCCTCTCCCATAAAACCATATTCGAACCAGAAAAATACTTTTATATCATGTTTATGAGCCTCATCAATCAAATCACGTACCGGATCATTAGTTGGACTTTGATATTGTTTAGAATATCCGCTTAGTAGATAGCTTTCTTCTTGTGTCTTATAAGTAGAATAATGCATCAATACATCACTCTTATATATTGTTTTAGTTTCTGCATAAGATACAAGGAATATAGAATTCATGTTCAACTCATCTAATGACTTTGCAAAATCTTTTACTCCCTGATAGGTATGTAATACGGGAGTAAAACGAGGAGCGGGAACCCAGACTCCACGGATTCCTTGCTCTGTTTTTTTGCTATGCTTTGCAAGCTTATAAATAAGATTGCAAAACACAAACAAAACTTCAACTTTTCACTCATGAATAAAAAATGATTAATTGATAACTTAACTATTCTTATCTTATTATAGTTTTTAGATTATACTATCTTGCAAATAACACAGTAGCAACTGGTCGTTGTTGATGATCTTTATTACACGGTTTTATAGTCTCTTTACCATTAATCAACATACAACTCGAACCTCCGCCATCTAAATTAAGCGCGTCTACACATCCAAATGCTTTCATCAACCGGGCAAGTTGGTCTAAAGTCATACCTGGAACATCCGGTGTTTGTTCGCGTCCTTCACAAACGAACAAAACTAGTTTCCCATCTTGCGTGATTCCTACCGCAGAACGAGGTTGACAAGTCTGTGGATTTATGCCACTTGCAACATCTAATAGTTCTTCTACCCAACTATTACGAATCATTCCATCCTTGATTAACACAGGACCTGCGCCAATTCCCATTTCGGCACTCCAGACTTTTGCTCCTCTCGGAAAACCTTTTGATGGAACCGATAGTGGAGGGCGTGTAGAACTGTTTAAGGCTGGCATATCATATGCATAGGTCTGTTGATTCGATTTATATATCCAGTCAACATGATATGTTCCATCTTTATAAAGACTAAAAACAGAACGGGTAGGATAATATGCAGTCTTTTTACCCTCTAAAATACGATTTACAACAGATATGTTGTCAGATAATATTCTTCCATCTTTACATATGAGACTAACAGTTTTGCCATTGGCAAAATATCCTCCATTTAATACAATCACTGGTTTTCTTTTTTCTGACTGGTAAAATTCAGTCGGGGTCTTTATCCCACTTTCTTCACCTCCGACATCTAAACTTCCTCCTTTCTTTGTATCTATAACTGCTATATAAGCATTTGTTCGTGTACTTTCAATCCATTCTGGAGAATGATAAACATTAACGTATTCAGGTAATTTACCAAAAGTAGTGACGCGAGTCCATCCTAGATTTTCAGGATTCTGAAAATCCAATTTTCGCAAATCCATTCGGAAAGGAGTTGCTGGTAATCCGGCATTGTTTATCAGGTTCCCACGCAAAAAATTACGAAAAGCGTAGCGTACATAAACCGGTTGAATTACTTTGTCATTCCATACTTTTACTCGAGAGGTTCCATTTATGATTTCGGCATTGGCAGGATAAAATATACTATCTTCGCTTGCAACCTCAAAGCCCACTAAAGGTTCATTCTCCGGATTTAGTCCATCATCTGCATGATCAAAGAGAATCTCAATAACCTTTCCATTTTTCATATATGAACGATGGATAGGACCACTATATTCAAATCCCTCTAACTGATATGTTTTTGCTAATGCCCAATATGCTAAACGCTGTCCGATTTCTCGTTTTTGGGGAGCATGAATGAATTTCTCCGAACCAAGATCGTTTGTGAAAGCCATACCTGTATTAGAGATTTCATACATGCTTTCCAACTGTGCTTCTCGGAAAATAGCCCTTTGAAACGGTCTGTCTACAGGGGATGCAACAGGAGCTATTTCTGTATAATAAATGGGAAAGTCTTTTGAACGGAACAATGTCCTGTTTTGTTTAGCCCACACAGCAAACAAACGCTGATATTGTTCCGGACGTGCAGAGTTAGACTCTCCTTGGTACCATATCATTCCCTTAATATTATAATTCTCCAGCGGTTTAATCATGGCATTATACAATACGGTAGGAGTACCATTTGCATATTTCGATTGTGGATTTGCTGCCGGAGTCAGATCTATTTCAGGAAATTGTAGAAGGTTTTCTTTACTAATCCATGGCTCAATTGAAGAACCACTCCAAGAAACATGAATCAGTCCCACCGGTATTCCTAAAACTTTCTGTAATTGATCGCCATAAAAATAAGCAACGGCACTAAAAGTAGAAACAGACTTCGGAGTATTCCTTTCCCACTGACCAGCAACATTCTCCTGTGGAACACTGCTGTAGGCACGCTGCACTGTAAATAATCTTAATGAACGATTAGAATTTGCATTTACTATCGTATTCTGTGATTCTGCGGCAGGTTGACCACGAAAACCTTTCACTGGCATTTCCATATTTGATTGTCCGGAACACAGCCAGACTTCTCCAATTAAAACATCATCCAATATAAGTTCTTCACCATCTGAAATGCGAATAGTATATGGCCCTCCAGCTTCTGGAGTTGTGACAGCCACTGACCAATCCCCCTTTTGATTACTATCTACTTCTTGCTGCTGTGCGTTCCATGAGGTATATACAACAACTTTCTTATTAGGTGTAGCTTTTCCCCATAGCTTTACCTCCGACTTTTGTTGAAGCACCATCCCATTACCTAAAATAGAAGGGAGCTGAATTTTTGCTTCACCATAAGAACAATAGGAACACAAGATTAAGATGACACATGTTATTTTTTTTATTAGTAGTTTCATATTTCTATTATGTTCTCCAGAACCATTTAAGTTTTGTAAAAATGATAGCTATTAATGCTGCCAATGTGGTGATAATAATTCCCCGTAAGAAACCAAGCCAGGCATTTTGTTGCAGATAGGATAAATATGATGCTACCCCTATTAAATTCAGTACGGGCATTACTACTAGATTAGTGGCCACATAAGCAATCATGGGGTTTTGTCCCGCCATTTCCAATGGACGTGTCAGCTGGCGGCACTTATAAATATCACATAGTATTGAAAAAGCAATCATAGCCATAAAAGCAAGGCCGGCAGTAACAAAATAGTAACTATAGGTTGAATCGTCCTTACGAATTCCGCCTTCATATGCTTCAAAAAACAACCCCAGCATAAGTAAATAAGCTCCAGCAACAAATAGTTTTCTCCAATAATCCATATTGTTGCTTCTGGTTTTCAGAAGCCAATAAATACAAACTAAAATAACAACTGTGCCACACAAGTTTAATAATAACTGACGTGTATACAGGCCATACAGATTAAAAATAATGATCCCGATAGTTAATAATAAAATTAGGGGGATTCTCCTTTTTTCTTCTAAAGGGGAATCAGCCTCACTTTTGCTTTGTAACCATTCTTTTAAGTATTCTCCGGCAATGCTTCCGGGAATTATAATAAACAAGTATTTCAAATAATAAAAACTATACATCCAGGGGATTGGAGAATAGTTCATCAAAGCCTTTACCCAGGAACCATCTGTTTTACTTCCTAAAAAGACAGCCATAATAAATGGAAGAATTGCAATTCTAGCCCATTTGTTTTTTGCTGTAAACAAGTATGCCAGCGAACCGAAAATGGACATATTTGCCAGAACCAGAATAATAATATTACTATATGACAGACTAAATTCTCTACCATTAGCATAATTTACAGTAAGCAACATGACAATGCCCAACGCATAGGCAGATAGTTGTATCCCTCCACGTAACCATTTAGACATTTTAACCGGAATTCTCATAAACATGGGAAACATCAGAACAAATGCAAACAGAGCTAACAACCATGACCGCACATCTTGCGGAGAAGATGTTACCCAAGGATACATGTGCTGAATAAAAATTGCAAAGAATGTCAACCGGAATCCACGTAATAGACAATCCCATGCTATTCTTAATTTAGATTCTCCTTTTTCCAATTTATTGCCGATAGAAAAAGGAAAAGCCGCTCCCATTGCAAATAAAAAGAATGGAAAAACTAGATCAACCCATGTAATTCCATAAAATGATGGGTCAAATGCAAAATTAGAGCGGGGACCTACTTGTGCGTGATACATCCATCCTGGTAATACTCCTGAAGCAATAGTACCTGATAAAACCATAGTAATAATGGCATATCCCCTTAAAGCATCAAGAGAGAAAGCTCTTTTATTCATGACTTATTATTTGAAATAATATATATATTTATTAATATCCTGCACCATTAATATTTACAGATTCAGCACCAGTCTTCTTTTCTGCTTCTGATGAATTTATGTCAAAATACATTGCATCCGGACAGCGCATATCAGTGTATCTTCCTGTATGAAGTGGAGCTTTTACTATTTTACCGTCATACATTCTGAATAAAAAACTTTCCTTCCATTGAGCACCTTCAACTTTTGTATTCGTGGCTTGTGTCGGTTTTCCTTCATTAGATACTTGGTCAATAGCATTTACACGTTTGAATTCTCCACGGGTTCCTTGTTTGTATCCGGCACATTCATATTCTGACTCATAATGCTTACCATTACCGTCTACAATAAATTTGAGAACCCCACTTCTTATGATCTGAATAGAAATGGTGACTTCTTCACCCGGATACCAATAATATTCTTTCTGCGCAGGAGCATTTGAATAGTTGGATGCCTGTCCGCTCGAATGACTTGTACGTCTCATGAATGGACGGAATGCTTTTCTTTCAGCACTGATATTACCTTGCTCATCCTTAACAACTTCCCAAGTTAGGCCTATATCAGTCTCTTGTCCACCCATATTCCCTCCTAAATATATAGAAGGATTATCAAGATATTGTCCTGGTTTACTAGGATTCTTACGATCTTCATCGAAAGTTGCTGTAGGCAATTTTATTGTCCCTCCGATACCTAGCCATAAATCTTTACTTGTTACGGCTTTATGATAATAGGCACCGGCAAAGCAGGCAACACTCGCTTGTGGCTTTATCTCATCTTTAAAGTAAGTGTTAATTGGATCTGTGGGTTCTGGTTCCGGTTCTCCATCGTCACTGTCAGAACAGTTATAGAATCCCATAGCTAAACTCAAAAATAATGAATAGAATAAATATTTTTTCATCTTAAATAAGTTTTTTGTAAATCAATAATATTCTTTTGAGGATCAATACCCATTTCCATTAATACTAATCGTTTCTGCTCCTATCTTTCGACCTTCATCAGTTGATGTTACTTCAAAGAAATGACTGTCCGGACAACGCATATCTGTGAAACGGCCTTCGTGAATCGGTACTTTCACAATTTCATTTTTATATTTTCTAAAATAATAGCTCTCATCCCATCGACTATTCAAAACCTTTGTTTTCGTTGCTTGCGCTGGTTTACCTTCATTCGCAACTTGATCAATTGCATTTACACGTTTAAAGGTTCCCAGTTCTCCCGGAATATAACCTTCACAATCATAATCACATTCAAAGCGTTTTCCGGCTCCTTCTATCACAAAATGTACTTTACGAGGTTCTAACACTTGAAAATACATTGTGACTTTTTCGCCCGGATACCAATAGTATTTATCTTCCGGCGGTGCTTGCGCATAATTGGGTTCTTGTCCATTAATATGCTCACTACGTCTCATAAATGGACGAAAAGCTTTCCTCTCTTTGGATAGTTTTCCATCTTTTTCCCGGATAACTTCCCATGCTAATCCGAAGTCAGTCTCCTGATCTCCCATGTTTCCTCCTAAATATACAGATGGATTATCAAGAAACTGTCCTGGCTTCTTAGTGTTTTTTCTAGTTTGATCGAATGATAATTGAGGTAAAGTAACAGTTCCTCCAACTCCCAACCAAACATCCTTACTGGAATTTACCTTGCGGTAATAGGCACCGGGAAAACATTCAATGAATTTTTCCGGTTTCACTTCATTCTTAAAAAATGTTTCTACTGACTTGGGAGAGGATGTTCTGTATTTATGAGAACAAGATGTACCTCCTATAATGAGACAAGTAAGAAGAAATATATAATTATAATTCTGTTTCATATTAATAAAGAGATAAAACAGGACCATGTCTCTGCGACATGATCCTATTTATTAGTTATTATTTACATGCTATACGGTAGAAGTATAAACCGGAACCGGTGCAGCCAAATACTGCATATAATTCATTGTTTTTCACCATTAAACAAGCAGAAGCTGTGCTATTACCATTAGCTCCCGATGCTTCCATTGTATAATTGAATATTTGATTATATTTACCATCAGTTATATCACAGATACGCATAACACCTTTTTGATCTCCCGAATATGCTGTATATGCTACATACACACGGCCATTTATTGTTATTACATCTCCACCACTGGTTCTAACTCCGGAACTTCTAGAAACTTCTCCCATAGTACTGTTCATCCAAATAAGTCCATTAGTTGCACTTGTACTAAAGAATCCCATATATCCGGTCATACCTACAGGCATTGGAACCACGTTCCAATAGTAACTTGGAGTAGCAACAGGGAATGCATATTTTTGCGGAGTGGGATTCACGACTCCATTTGTAACTTTCCAAACAAAAACATCTACTGACTGTGCCTTAGTAGCAACTATTGTGGCATCACCATCTAAATCACCTATGATACCAATACCAGCTAAACGAGGAGTCGCAGATTCACCAAGAGCTGATTTATCATATGAAATAAATTCTTTAGCTTCTGCTGTTACACTACTCCAACGATATAATACAGGTTTATCTCCTGATAAAGCCAATGAGGTTCCAAGAATATTACCCTTGTCATCTGTAGCCATTATACGTATACCATGTCCTGCAATACTTAACCCTTTGTCATTCAAATTTTCAATCTTATTACCTGTATAATCAAAATATGCTGGGGTTTTCTTAGTTGAAGAATGGTTACCTGCAATAATATATGGATCACTAATTCCTACACTAATTAAGTTGTCAGATCCAAATCCTGCTAATTCTGTATAGTCTTTTTTGAATACAGGTTCTGCAGAAATTTGAGGTATACCAATTGTAAACTCTGTTGTCACTCCATTACTTCCTTTGATTGAAACCTTATTGTTACCATTCATCAAATTTAATCCTTGACCAGTGAAAGATTCGTCTATTTTATTACCGAATCCAGCAGTCAGTTCTACATTTACAGATGTGAAATCCATCAATGCCGGAATATATGGAACTGCTACATTCTTATCATCTGTAAGCACATAATCAGTTTCAATGCCATTGATAGTCATCGCTTTTATAGATGCAGGACCTACTTTCTCCGTAGTAATAATAAACTCATAAGTATAAATTGTTTCTTCATCTACACCTTTTATTTTAAAACTTCTCGGATTAGTATAGTCCAATGCAACACCATTTTGAAAGTCCATAATTGTCCCATTGATATATTCCATGGTAACCTTTAGTGCTGTAAGGTCAGTCTCTTCCGGAACCTGGACAATCAATGATTCTTCACCAGTATGAATATCACTATTGGGAACAGTCATTCCTTCTATTATAAAAGACACCAATTTAGGAGGAGACTGAATACGCAATTTTGTCTGCACCGTAGTTCCGTCAAATCCATTTAATGTCAAATCAAGGGGGTTACGGGCATCATACTCTTGGTCGTTTATGAAATTGGCAGTACCGTTTATAACCAACAATTGTAGTTTAGCTTTGGATAAATCGACTCCAGCAGGAATCAATACTGTCGTTTCAGTTGCGCTGACGGAAGAAGGCGTGTACAATTCATTATTCACTTTGACTCCTACTATCTGCACAGATTCATAGGCTCTGTTTTCGTCATCATCTGAACAAGAGCTAAAAGTTACAGTGAAAAGTGCAGTGATGCACATTATACTGAATATTAAATTTATTAGTTTTTTCATCTTTCACGAGTATTATATGGTTCATTATTTTTTCTTAATGGAAAAAGCTATTTTCATTTGTTCGAAGAAAGTTTCCCAATCAACATAACAATTATCGAAAATCATCAGACCTGATGAATTCTTTAACGAAGCACCAAACACCTTCCCCTGATCGGAAACGCTTAAATCTGGTAAGCTCATTGAACCTAACAATGGAACTTGTCCACATGTAAGAATATTCCCTAAAGTAATATATCGATTAACTTCTTTAGGTGTTTTATAATAGGTGCCAATCATCAGAAAATCAAGATTACCTAAATAGCTTGTTCTATTATAACTTTTTCCATAGATCTCACTATCCGGGAACGATAATCGATCATCATATTTAAACTGGTTACTAGCCCAATTTACTCCATTCTGATAATACACCTCATACCAGGATCCGACATAAGCTGCCATTTTCAAATCCGGATTCTTTTCAACTTTATACTTATCTACTAATAAGCGAATCCGGTTGGTAAAATCACAAATAGTTTGAGATCGGAAAGTAATCCATTCTTTAAAGAATCTGCCTTTTATTAATACGCCTTCTTTATTTATTCTAAAAGCATCAGCAGGGAAATTTTCTAAAACTTTTCCTTCTTTTTCCAGATATTCTTCAAAGGCGTTTCGAGTTACATGACTAAAATCGGCATATAAATTATCATATCGACAGCGGTCTAATACAATGCCATCTATATCATAATTTTTTAGAACTTCTTCTACACGCAACAATTGAAAGTCCTGTACCTCTTTATTAGAAGGATTCACAAAAGCTAAAGCTAATAACTTACCTTTTGCTGCTTCTTTTCCTCTTGTACTTTCTGTGATTTTCAGAAGTTTGCCTTTATCTTCCGGACGTTGCACTATTTCTTCCCAATCTTTATGCTCATGAAGAATTGCATAATCATTTACAGTTATATTTCCTTCCGTGAAGAAATTAAAGCTAGTATAAACTTTCAATCCGATTTTGTGTGCCTCCTGAAGTACAACTTCCAATAAATCGAAACCATCATCCTTTACTTGTTTATTCGGATTTTTAGTTGCTGTCAGGTAAGGAGTCTTTGAAAGATCATTTTTGCGATAAGAAACATATCCTTCCGGTCCTTTTACATCCAACCCGATTGAAGTGAATCCAGCTTTCTTTACGTTATTAACCATAGTGGTTACTGCTTCTCTATTAGTCAACACTTTTGCATTAGGAAATTGCTCCACCCACATAACCAGTTCGCTCTGTTGTTGATCGGGAGCTTTAGAGAAGACAGCAACAGGCTTACGAGTAATTTCTTTCCCGCCTTTTTTCAAAATCCAGTTAAAGAAATTAGTGCCATTATTCAAAGTTAACTGATTGTGAAATAGTCCTTTTACTGTAAGGGGCACTGGCTTTATTTCTGTTTGACTCTCTATAAACAACTGATAACCGGCTTTCCTATCATAATTAGCAATACAACCGCTTAATGTAGTCTTACTTCCAACAACAGTAAATAAAAAATCATTATCCAGTTCTATTTGAGGCGGAATACTGCCTTGGGAAAAAGCTATTACTTTATCCAATGAATGTATTTCTCCATTAATTCTTAGCTTTACGACATCTCCTACATGGAAATTTTCAGCAAGAAACTTACGATAGCCATCCTTTGAGTAATCAGCATCATAACCAATTAATGCAAACTCTGCTTGTCCTAATTCTATATCTAAAGGAGTCTTAAATACAGGTTGGATATTCTTAGAGATTACGCCGTTCAGGACTTTTGTTACCTTCATATCTTTATTTACTATTACGGCCGTATATATGCTTTGAGTAGATTTTATAGCATTTTGATATTCCGTAGATAATAAAACAATACCTTTTTCTTGCTTTTCCCAAACAGGATTATTGAATAAGTCTATCTGCTTCTCAGGACCACGTACAGTTAATGTCGGATCTGGACTTGCAGCTTCAATTGTCACTACAGTCTGTGCCGATATAAAAACCGGCACTAACAGTAATGATAATAAAATAATTAATCTATTCATACTAAATGCGTTATATATTACTCACCATATCCTTTATTCTGTTCCAGCCAAGGGCATTTATTTCGCTCTGTTTGCGGGATAGGCCATAAGTAATGTCTGTTATTCCAGCTACGACCTTTATCACGAGATCTTAGTTTATCACCGTATGCAGCATAACTGGCAATATCGTTTATATCTCTGTCCGATCCTGAAGCGCCATAAGAAGGAACCATATCTGGAGTAGCCTGTTCATACCCATCGGGGTATTTTCCTGTGGTCGGATCTACCCCTGTTGCTTTAGGGTAACCATAAGTGGGTTCGGCATTTTGAATATCACCAGTTCTCCAACGACGCATATCAAATAACATTAACGCCTCTTTGGCCAATTCCACTTTACGTTCACGGCGTACAATTTGGCGCATCTTTAATTGATCATTCTCACGTGTCGGATCAACAGATAAGATACCAGGCATATCTACACGAGCTCTAACTCGATCAATTGCATTTACAACCGTTGCATCTAATTCATTAAGTTCTATTTTAGCCTCGGCGTAAGTCAAAAGAATTTCTGCAAACCGCATGATCAGAATGTTATAACTAGGATTGGCATTTGCCTCATCATCGAAATGATTATACTTTTTCCATGCAAATCCTACACCACTACTTACGTAACCATATTGAGCAACAGCACCAGCATAATCTAAGTTGGCAACCAACTTTTCATTACCATCTTTATCCCAAGAGGTCGTTTGAGGATTATAGACTTCCATCAGGAATTTCATTTTGTTGTCTCCCCCAGTATTTCCGATGATAACATCATGATGAGTGTAAACTGTTTCTTTTAAACGAGGATCACGACTATCAAACGGTTTCTTAGGATCATACCCGGAACCAGTCTCATCAATACGTTTACCATTTTTCATTTCGTAAGTATCAACTAACTGTTGGGTAGGAAAACGTCCACTTTGTCCAATCATACGAACTTGTTCACCTAAAGACATATATTGAGTAAACGAATGAATTTGGTTTGAAAACATCATAAATAACATCGTTTCTTTTTTTACGTCTTCTTTTAGTTGTCCTGTCCGTGTAAACAGATCTGCATAATTAGTAGCCAAATCACGTCCACTTTCGTCTATAACTTTTTTAGAAGCTGCTGCTGCAATCTTAAAATATTCTGTAGCTTTAGCCTGATCTTTTTCACCATCCATACCAAAACCAAATTTACACCATGAACCGGCATATAAAGCCAATCTTGCTTTCAATCCTAATGCTACTGATTTGTCGACACGTCCATAATTAGCCGCTGTCCAAGGTAAAATATCGGCAGCTTCGTCCAATGTTTTTAATATATCATCTACAACTTCTTTCCAGGGAGTACGTGAAACCTGCTTTGTCTGTTCTTCCGTTACTGCAGATGTGAAATATGGAATATCCCCCCATAAAGAAACTAGTTGAATATAGTAATGAGATCTCAAAACTTGAATTTCTGCAAGATAAATTTTAGCCTTATCGCTTAATTCATTATAAAAAGGCTTAGCTCCATCCAACACAGAATTACATCTTGCCACAGAAGTATATAAAATAGCCCATGTTTGTTCTACTGTGAAATTTGTTCGTAACTCAATATTACCAACACCAATAGAACTGTTGTCCGCACGTTCGATGCCATAAGGCGTATACATATCCCATAATATACAATAAGGTATACTACTAGTATTACTATGATCCATCAGCAAACGCTGGTAACACCCATTAGCCCCTTGTGCTATTGCGCCATCGTTATTATAAAAATTGGACGATAAATATTCGCTCATAGGCTCTTTATCCAAGTAGTCACTACAGCCTACTATTCCTAGTGATAATATCAAAGCCCCACTTGCAAGAACTTTGTTATTAAATATATATTTGATTGCTTTTTTCATAATATTTGATTATTTAAAATTTTAAATCAATACCAAACGTAAATGTTTGCATAATGGGGTAGAATTCCCCTCCAACAGAGCCGCTATATGCAACTTCGGGGTCATATCCCTTATAGAAATTACTGATGGTAAATAGGTTCTGTCCGCTTGCATACACTCTCAAGCTACCAATATTTAATTTCTTAGTCCATGAATTAGGTAAAGTATAACCTAAAACAACATTTTTCAAACGACAATAAGAGGCATCTCGTACCCATTTATCGGATTTTTGATAGTTAGGACCTGCATTAGCTTCAGGAACCAAAATGGGGTATGCTGCATCCTGATTATCCGGAGTCCATGAATCCATTTGATGTCTGAAAAGATTCGAACCGTTAGCAAAAGGTTTAAGACCAACTCCACTCATATAATTCACACGTTGCCCGACTCCTTGGAAGAAAGCTGTGAAATCAAAATTCTTCCAACCGGCATTTAACGTTACACCATATTCAAAGTGTGGGAACGGGTCACCAAGATATACCATGTCACGAGTATCAATTGTCATAGGGTCAGAGTCTTCACCCTGATAAGTTTTAACATACTTAACGAATCCCGGACGAGCATCCCCTAATTTAGGAGAATTGTTAACATCATCCCAATCTTTATAATACCCATCAGTCACATATCCCCAAATACCTTTGTTAGGATAACCCTCTACCATTGTTTTATCTTGAGAATTAAGTCCGTTTAGATTGGTTATTTTGTTGCGGTTGTCACTTAAAGTAAATGTTACCCCATACGTGAAGTCATTTAATTTATTTTTATGACTGACACTTACTTCCCAACCCTTGTTGGACATATCTCCTGCATTGGTATATGCTGGACTCATTCCTACATAGTATGGTAATGGAAACTTCATCAACATATCATAAATATTTTTGATGTAATAATCCGCTGTAACGCTTAACAAACCATTCCACAAACTAAAATCAATACCAAAATTTATTTGCTTTGATTTTTCCCAACTAATATCCGAATTGGCTAGTGTTGTTTGAGCCACACCTGATACTAATTCTTTATCTGCTTCTTCACCACCTAAATAGTATCCATATCCGGTTGCAATGGTTGCAGCATAAGGATAATTACCGATGTTCTGATTTCCTAAAAGACCGTAAGAAGCACGAACTTTTAAGAAGTCAAGTACTTTACGAGTAGATTTCATGAAGTTCTCTTCAGATATTACCCAACCGGCAGACAACGAAGGGAAAAATCCCCATCGATTATCTCTGGTAAAACGGGAAGAGCCATCGTAACGACCATTTACCTCCAGTAAATAACGTTGTTTGTAGTTGTAATTCAAGCGGGCATACCATGACATCATAGCCCAAGAATTTGCTCCACCGGAGGACGTTGCGGTTGCAGAATCTCCATTACCTAAATAATAACGCCCTAGATCGAAACCTCTTTTTCCACCAGAAAAGGAAGTATTCAGATTATCTTCTGCCTGGAAGCCGACTAATATTTTTCCATAATGGTCAAAGAATTTATTTTCATACGAAGCTTGTGCACGATAATAATTTCTAACGGTTTCACTCCAGCTTTCTGTCAGTGAATCATCTGTAGGGTATGATCCCATGATTTGACCTCTTAGAGACGTCGTATATGGAGTTATTAATGTACGCCCTCTACTTGTGGATTGACGGCGAGAATATTGTCCTACAAGCTCTAAGCCTTTGATAGGAGTAAGAGTTAATGTTCCGTTTACCACAGCATCTGTCCCTTTTGTTATTTTTTCTCCACTATCGTATGCTTGAGCTGTAGGATTCATACCATTCTTTCCATATCCCCAATTCCCATCTAGCTCTCTGGCAGCAGAAAGAGTGGGCAACATATATAAAGACTGATTGATAATCTGTTTGGGAGTACTCAAACCCGGATTTACTTTTTTACCTTGTCTTAATGCTGTTTCAATACTAAACTTAGCCCATGGAAGTATTTGAGCATCTGCATTTAAACGAAGGTTAGTACGACTATAATTATCATTAGGTATCAAACCATCTTGGTATAGGTAAGTACCAGAACCAAAGAAAGTCAGTTTGTCACTACCACCACTAATTGTTACATTATGGTTGTGCATGATTGAATGATTTTTCATCGTTTCATCTTTCCAATCGGTATCGTACCTGTTCCAATTATCCGGACGTAATGTTTTTTGTTCTTCTATCTGTTGCAGTTGTTGAGCTCTTTGCGCGTCGGATACTGTAATTTCTGCATTATCCCAAGCATTTAGTTCTGCTTGTAAATATTCCCATGCAGCTACAGGTTCAGGCATATTAGTTGGGCGCTGGATTGTTAGGTAACCACTATATGTCGTTGTTATTTTTCCTTTTTGACCTCTTTTGGTTGTAATAAGAATAACACCATTAGACGCCCGGGAACCATATATTGAAGCAGAAGCAGCATCTTTTAAAACAGAAATACTTTCTACTGTGTTAGCATCTACTTGATCGATACTCATTTCAATTCCATCAACCAAAACTAACGGATCCGTATTTGAATTAATAGAGCCGATACCGCGAATACGAATAGAACCACCATCACCACCAGGTTCACCTGAAGTCTGTTGAATAGTCACCCCTGGCATAGCACCTTGTAAGGCTGTAGATAAAGATGCTACACTTCTTTTTGTTATAGTTTCAGAACTAACAGAAGATACAGCTCCGGTTAATGTTGCTTTTTTCTGTTTAGCATACCCTACTACTATTGCTTCTTCCAACTGAATAGCGTCAGCTTTCATTTTTACATTTAGTACAGGAGCATTTGCTATCAGCTCTTCTGTGCGATAACCTACATAAGAGAAAACTAGTTTGCTCCCTTTTTTTACTTCAATAGAGTATTTTCCATTAATATCTGAAATTGTTCCTTTAGATGTACCTTCAACAAAGATACTTACTCCTGGCAATACATCGGACTCATCAGAGACGACTCCTTTTACGATTAAATTCTGTGCTTGTATACCGACAGAACTTAACATTAAAATTAAAAATAGAATTTTTCTCATAATATTAAATTTAGAACTAATTAGGATACGATATTTGTTATTTCTTCTAATGTTTTCCAGCACTGGTACAGCCCTCTTGGTACATGGAAACATCCTTTCCATTTTCCTCCTTTGAGTGGAAGTAACACTTCTCCTCTTCGATTCAGATATCCATACCATTCGGGATATTCTTTATCCTTGAAATGGCCCCACGTGTAGTCATGTACTTTCTCAAACCACTCCAGGCATTTTTGATCTCCCGTTAACTGATAACCTTTCAATAGAGAAATAAGCGTCTCGATATGCACCCACCAAAGTTTCTGATCCCACTCCAGTTGTTGAGGTGGACAACCGTTACGGTCCATGAAATAGTAGATACCTCCATACTCCTTGTCCCAGCCATAATTAAGCATTGTAAGGGTGGTATCTTTGGCTTTCTCTATCAATTCCGGACGATTCAGGCGTTTGCCCAGATCCATGATAAACCACATCGCTTCAATAGCATGTCCCGGAGTTATCTGACGACCTTCAAAGCAGTCAACCAGACTACCGTCTACATCTACATTTTCAACAATGATACCTCCGAGTTCAGGACGGTAAAAAACTTCCATTACTTCGTGGATACAAGTTTCCATTGTTTCTTTTAGATAACTTTCATCTAAAAGATGTTCTATTTCCAAAGCCAGGTTACAAAGGATCATCGGCAAGGCAAAGTTCTTCAAATTGCGAGTACCCGGATGAAGTTTGTTCCATTTGCCTTTCGGATTATCCACTTTAGACAAGATGATATCGAAGGTTTTCCTGGCAATGTCTGCATATTCTTGATTGCCGGTGGCAAGACTTAGCTGACCGAAAGCCATGGTAGCAAATGTATATGAAAAGATATTGTACGGTTCTACCAATGGTCTACCCGAACGGTCGAGGGAAAAATACCAGTTATAATTGCCGTCATGTCCATATTTTTTTAGGAATTCGCCACCCTGAATGGCGCAGTCCAGCCATTCCTGACGTTTCTCCACTTTGTTGTAAAGCATGGAGAACATCCATACTTCACGACTTTGCAGCCAAATAAACTTATCCGTATCGAATACTTTTCCTTCACGGTCCAGACAGGTGAAGTAACCACCATACTCATGGTCTTGTGAATGTTCAAGCCAGAAAGGAAGGACGTTGTCCAGAAGCTCATCCTTGTACAGACTTGCCAGTTTTTTGAAATCCATAATCGTATTTCCATTATAGATTGGTATGGGTAATTCAGCAGTTAAAGAGATGTCTGCTGAATGACCAATGTTATTCTTACTATCCATATTTATAAAATGTTAGTTTATTGTTATTAAGGTCTGTTTTATATTTATTCCGAACGGGTCCAGTATCTTTCAATCTCCTCCAGCGACTTCCCGGTGGTCTCCGGCACGAGTTTCCAGACAATCAGCATATACGGTACGCACATAACGGCAAACAGGAAGAATGTTCCGGCGGGGGTAAGGTTCTGGAGCATCCAGGGGGTCAACTGTCCGATCAGGTACGTTCCGATCCACAGAGCGAATCCTGCTATCGACATGGCCAGTCCGCGAACCTTGGTGGGATACATCTCCGAGAGGAGCACGAACACCACGGCACAGATAGACACGGCACAGCAGAATACATAGAACAGGAAGAAAACGAGCAGGAAGAGGCTGGATACTCCCAGGGAATCTCCGAAGAGGAAGTACAGGCCGATGAGAATCAGAGAAACAACCATTCCCGAAACTCCGTAATAAACAAGTTTCTTGCGGCCTACCTTATCAATGATGACAAGAGCCAGAACGGTGGTCAAAGTATTGACTAGTCCTACCAGAACTTGGTAAAATCAAAGTTTACTGTTTGCATAGTAATATTATAGTAGAAAAGTTTTATCTTTATCGCGTTAAACTAACTAATACCCCCATTATGAGAAGAATTTATTATTTACTTTTCCTTATCCTTTTAGGATATTCTTTTGACGTAAAAGCTTCAGACACAGTATTTATCCATGAAACACAAATCCCGGTTTTGATAGAGCGGCAAGACAATGTTCTGTTCTATCTTCGTTTGGATGCAAAAGAAAGTAAGAAGCTCGATGAAATCATTTTAGATTTTAGTAAAAGTACGAATCTGACTGATATTCAGGCAATCAAACTCTATTATGGAGGAACAGAGGCGTTGCAGGACAAAGACAAAAATCGCTTTGCTCCAGTAGAGTACATATCCAGCCACCGTCCGGGTGGGACATTGGCGGCTATTCCTTCCTATTCGATCAAATGTGCAGAGGTGGGATCATCAGAAAAAGTTGTATTAAAAGGTAATTACAATTTATTTCCGGGTGTAAACTATTTTTGGATTAGTTTGCAGATGAAAAAAGATGCCTCTTTGCAGACTAAGATACTCTCTGAATTGTGTGCCGTTAAAGTAGATGGGAAAGAACTATGTTGTAAATCTATTTCTCCAAAGAATATTGTTCACCGGATGGCAGTTGGAGTTCGTCATGCCGGTGATGACGGTTCTGCTTCTTTCCGTATTCCCGGGTTGGTGACTACCAATAAAGGAACCTTATTAGGCGTGTATGATGTTCGATACAACAGTAGTGTCGATTTACAGGAATATGTTGACGTGGGTTTGAGCCGTAGCATCGATGGAGGAAAGAATTGGGAGAAGATGCGTCTTCCGCTTTCATTTGGCGAGTATGGTGGTCTGCCTAAAGCACAGAATGGGGTAGGAGACCCTTCTATTTTAGTAGATACTAAGACGAATACCGTCTGGGTGGTTGCCGCATGGACACATGGTATGGGTAATCAACGCGCCTGGTGGAGTTCCCATCCGGGAATGGATCTGAATCATACGGCACAGTTAGTATTGGCTAAAAGCACAGACGATGGTAAAACCTGGTCGAAGCCTATCAATATAACAGAGCAGGTGAAAGATCCTTCCTGGTACTTCCTGCTTCAAGGTCCCGGACGTGGAATAACGATGAGTGATGGCACATTGGTATTTCCAACGCAATTTATAGACTCTACCCGTGTTCCGAATGCAGGAATCATGTATAGTAAAGACCGGGGGAAAACATGGAAAATGCACAATATGGCACGAACCAATACAACGGAAGCGCAAGTGGCGGAAATAGAACCGGGAGTATTGATGCTGAATATGCGTGATAATAGAGGAGGAAGCCGGGCTATTGCCATAACGAAAGATTTGGGAGAAACATGGACAGAACACCCATCTTCCCGCCAAGCACTTCAGGAACCGGTATGCATGGCTAGTCTGATTCATGTAGATGCCAAAGACAACATATTAAATAAAGATATCCTGCTGTTTTCGAACCCGAATACGACCAAAGGACGTAATCATATAACAATAAAAGCAAGTCTGGACAAAGGACTTACCTGGTTGCCGGAACATCAATTAATGCTCGACGAGGCAGAAGGATGGGGGTATAGTTGTCTGACAATGATTGATAAAGAGACAATTGGTATACTATATGAGAGTAGCGTCGCACATATAACCTTTCAAGCGATAAAATTGACAGATATAATAAAGGAATAAAGAGTCTGTCCCGAAAGTCCGAAGATTTAAATCTATGCTTACGATTTATAGGTAGAAAGATTTAGCTATAATGAAAAAGAATATCGTTATAATAAAAAAAACGCCATTTTAGCATACATTTGAGGACAGAATACTACTCTTTATTTAACTAATTATAAGCTGAAATTTTAGGCGATTTAATTGTGGCTTTCTGGACAGCTCACGCTAAAACAACATATTTTGTTAAATTATCAGTGAAATTTGCTGAAAAAGTAATATCTTTGAAACCGTTAATATCTAATGCCCCCACTATGATGATTAATTTAATCGGAAAAAAGACTCAAATAGCATGTGGACTACTATGCTGTTGCAGTATGGCATATGCGCAGAGCAATGACAATTCCGAAGTTGTGGTTTTAAATGCAGGTTGGGAATTTTCCCAGGCAGGCACGGAGCTATGGCGACCGGCACAGGTTCCCGGCACCGTTCATCAGGATCTTATCTATCATAAACAAATTCCCGATCCTTTTTACGGTATCAATGAACAGAAGATTCAGTGGGTGGAAAATGAAGACTGGGAGTACCGGACTGCTTTTACAGTTACCCCCGAGCAACTGAAACGGGACGACGCCCAATTAGTCTTTGAAGGTCTTGATACATACGCCGATGTATACCTCAACGGAGCACTGTTGTTGAAAGCCGGTAACATGTTCGTCGGCTATACGATACCCGTCAAGTCACAACTCCGTCTCGGAGAAAACCTTCTTCACATCTATTTTCATTCACCCATCCGGCAGACAATGCCTCAATATAACTCTAACGGATTCAACTATCCGGCAGACAACGACCATCACGAAAAACATGTAAGCGTATTCTCCCGTAAAGCCCCTTACAGTTATGGCTGGGACTGGGGAATCCGCATGGTGACTAGTGGTATCTGGCGTCCGGTAACCATCCGTTATTACGACGCAGCCTCTATCAGCGACTACCACGTAAAGCAACTCTCGCTGACCGACCAACTGGCAAAACTATCCAACGAATTGGAAATAAATAATATCCTCCCTCAAGCACTTCAAGCAGAGGTGAGAATCAATACCTCCTTCGAAGGAAACACAGAAAAAGGCATTAGCCAGGCAATCACCCTACAGCCCGGAATCAATCATATATCTATTCCTTCCGAAGTGCTGTCGCCGGTACGTTGGATGCCGAATGGCTGGGGAAAGCCCGCCTTGTATGATTTCTCTGCTCAAATAATCGTAGAAGATAAAGTCGTAGCTCAACAATCCCACCGGATAGGACTGCGCACCGTTCGCCTCGTCAATGAAAAAGATCAGGACGGAGAATCCTTCTATTTTGAAGTAAACGGCGTTCCGATGTTTGCTAAAGGAGCCAACTATATTCCCCAGGATGCCCTATTGACTAACGTCACTACCGAACGCTACCAAACCTTATTTAGGGACATCAAAGAAGCCAACATGAATGTCATTCGTGTGTGGGGAGGCGGAACCTACGAAGACGACCGTTTCTATGACCTGGCAGATGAAAACGGAATACTGATATGGCAGGACTTTATGTTTGCCTGCACTCCCTATCCGTCCGATCCAACCTTCCTGAAAAGAGTAGAAGCAGAAGCCTGCTACAACATTCGCCGTCTTCGCAATCATGCTTCCCTGGCGATGTGGTGTGGCAATAATGAAATACTGGAAGCCTTGAAATATTGGGGATTCGACAAGAAATTCACGCCGGAAATCTATCAGGAAATGTTCCAAGGCTATGACAAACTGTTCCACCAACTCCTTCCTACCAAGGTAAAAGAGCTGGATGCCGACCGTTTTTATATACACAGCTCCCCGTATTTAGCCAATTGGGGACGCCCCGAATCATGGGGGATAGGAGACAGCCACAACTGGGGAGTATGGTATGGACAAAAAACTTTCGAATCACTAGATACAGATCTTCCTCGTTTCATGAGCGAATTCGGTTTCCAGTCCTTCCCGGAGATGAAGACTATTGCCACCTTTGCGGCTCCTGAAGATTATCAAATCGAATCGGAGGTGATGAATGCCCATCAGAAAAGCAGCATCGGCAATGCCCTGATTCGCACCTATATGGAACGTGACTATATCATTCCCGAAAAATTTGAAGACTTTGTCTATGTCGGACTAGTATTGCAGGGACATGGCATACGTCACGGTCTGGAAGCGCACCGCCGCAACCGTCCCTATTGTATGGGTACATTATATTGGCAATTGAATGACAGTTGGCCGGTAGTGTCATGGTCGGGTATTGATTACTACGGTAACTGGAAAGCCTTGCATTATCAGGCAAAGCGTGCATTTGCCCCCGTTCATATCAACCCTTTGCTGGAAGGTGACAACCTGTGTGTTTACCTGCTTTCCGATCATCTTGACACCCGGGAGAAACTGACGCTGGAAATGAGACTGACGAATTTTGCAGGAAAGAAAGCCGGAAGAACGGTTGTCCTTCCTTCTTTGACTCTTCCGGCCAACACTTCCCAATGTGTATATCGCACTTCGCTTACCACTTTGTTTTTTCCTGCAAAGCGCCCGCTTGCGGATGACCTGCGCCATTGCTTCATGCAACTGACCTTGAAAGACAAGTCCGGGCATACGGTAGCCGAAACAGTCTACTTCTTTAGAAAGACGAAAGACCTGCTTCTGCCCAAGACAACCGTTTCCTGCAAGATAAAACAGAAAGACGGCGTGTGCGAATTGACCCTGCTTTCTCCCTGTCTTGCCAAAGACGTCTTTATTGAAATCACTTTGCAGGGAGCCCGTTTCAGTGACAACTTTTTCGACCTCCTTCCCGGAGAGCGTAAGACAGTTGTTATCACTTCTCCCCAAATAAAGAAAGGAGAGGAGATCCATTTGACAATCAAACATATTCGTGAAACCTATAATTAATTTATTAATAACTTAACACTTAATTTTTTAGTTTATGAAACAACTCTTAAAGTTAACCGGATGTCTGGCACTAGCAGGACTTTTTGCCTCTTGCCAATCGGCGCAACAGGAAGCCAACTACCAGATCATCCCCATGCCACAAGAAATTGTAACAGCTCAAGGAAATCCCTTCATTCTGAAGAGCGGTGTGAAAATCCTCTATCCGGAAGGAAACGAGAAGATGCAGCGCAACGCACAATTTCTAGCCGACTATCTGAAAACCGCTACCGGAAAAGATTTCGCTATCGAGGCCGGAACGGAAGGTAAGAATGCAATCGTACTGACATTGGGCACGGCAAACGAAAATCCGGAATCCTATCAGTTGAAAGTAACCGGTGACGGAATCACGATTGCCAGTCCTACCGAGGCCGGCGTATTCTATGGTATCCAGTCCCTGCGCAAATCATTGCCTGTGGCTGTCGGCGCAGACATTTCCATGCCCGCTGTAGAAATCAATGACGCTCCCCGCTTTGGCTATCGTGGTGCACACTTCGATACCAGCCGTCATTTCTTTACAGTAGATGAAGTGAAAACTTATATTGATATGATGGCTTTACACAATATGAATCGTTTTCACTGGCATATTACCGAAGACCAAGGTTGGCGTCTGGAAATCAAGAAATATCCGAAGCTGACAGAAATAGGTTCCAAGAGAACAGAAACAGTCATCGGACGTAACTCCGGTGAATACGACGGCAAACCTTACGGTGGCTTCTATACCCAGGAGCAGGCGAAAGAAATAGTAGCTTATGCTGCCGAACGTTATATCACAGTTATTCCCGAAATCGATCTTCCGGGACACATGCAAGCTGCCCTTGCCGCTTATCCCGAATTGGGATGTACCGGTGGCCCGTACGAAGTATGGAGACAATGGGGAGTATCTGAAGATGTGCTTTGTGCCGGAAACGATCAAGTCTTGAAATTCCTCGAAGATGTATATAGCGAACTGATTGAAATCTTCCCTTCAGAATATATCCATGTCGGTGGTGACGAATGTCCGAAAGTAAGATGGGAAAAATGCCCGAAATGCCAGGCACGTATCAAGGCGCTGGGCTTGAAGTCGGATGATAAACATAGCAAAGAAGAACGTTTGCAGAGCTTTGTTATCAATCATATCGAAAAATTCCTCAACGACCACGGACGTCAGATCATCGGTTGGGACGAAATCCTCGAAGGCGGACTTGCTCCGAACGCTACTGTTATGTCATGGCGTGGTGAAAAGGGCGGTATCGAAGCAGCGAAACAGAAACACGATGTCATCATGACACCGAACACATACCTGTATTTCGACTATTACCAAGCTAAAGACGTAGATAACGAACCATTTGGTATCGGTGGTTACCTGCCGTTGGAAAGAGTGTACAGCTACGAACCGATGCCAGCTTCTCTGACTCCGGAAGAACAGAAATATATCAAGGGTGTGCAAGCCAACCTCTGGACAGAATACATCGCTACTTTCCCTCACGCGCAGTACATGGTATTGCCTCGTTGGGCTGCATTGTGTGAAATTCAGTGGTCCAGCCCTGAAAAGAAAAACTATGCCGACTTCTTGTCTCGTCTCCCTCAACTGATTAAGTGGTATGATGCCGAAGGATACAACTACGCTAAACACGCGTTCGGCGTACAAGCCGAGTTTGAACCGAATCCGGCAGAAGGAACGATGGACGTTACTTTGTCTACTATCGACAATGCCCCTGTTCACTACACTTTGGACGGCACAGAACCCACTACTGCTTCTCCCGTTTACGAAGGAGTGTTGAAAATTAAAGAAAATGCCACTCTGTCCGCCAAAGCCATTCGTCCTACCGGCGAGAGCCAGACATTGACAGAGAAGATTGATTTCAGCAAATCCAGCATGAAGCCGATTGTTGCCAATCAACCTATCAATGAACAATACCTCTTCAAAGGAGCTTCCACGTTAAACGATGGTTTGAAAGGAAATAGCAGTTACCGGTCAGGCCGTTGGATCGCCTTCAACGGAAACGACATGGACATGACGATCGACCTTCAGCAACCCACTGAAATTTCGAGTGTGGCCATCTCTGTCAATATTGCAAAGGGCGACTGGGTGTTTGACGCCAGAAACCTGTCCGTAGAAGTTTCAGATGACGGAAAGACCTTCAAAAAGATTGCTTCCGAAGAATATCCGGCAATGAAAGAAATAGACAAAGACGGAGTTGTTGACCATCAACTTACATTTGCTCCTGTGACTACCCGATACGTGAGAGTCATTGCTTCACCGGAGAAAACGCTTCCGGAATGGCATGGTGGAAAAGGCAAAAACGCATTTTTATTTGTAGACGAAATCAAAATTGATTAATGAATATAAGAAAAGAATACACTAAAGTTTGTCTTTTCTTATGTATACTGGGGATGTGCTTTCATGCACATCCCATTCTGGCACAGTCCGTCATACCTGTCCCATTAAAAATGGAGAAGGGGACGGGCTCTTTTTTACTGTCAGAAAAGACAAGACTTTATACAAACCTACAAGGTGGAGAAGCGAAGCTCTGGGAGAAATACCTGAAGGCATTACCCGTTCAATTAAAGGAAGCGAGAAAGAAAGACAGGAAACAGATGCTTCTCTTATTGATAACCCCCAAGAACCACCAGTTGCCATCGCCGGAAAGCTATACCCTTTCCGTTACTCCGCAACAAATCCTGATACGCGCCACTTCGGGAGCCGGATTATTCTATGGTATGCAAACCCTGTTGCAGTTGGCACAACCTTCGGGGGCAGGCAGCTATTCCATAGCCTCTGTCGAAATAGAAGACACTCCCCGTTTTGCTTACCGTGGATTGATGCTGGATGTGTCCCGCCACTTTTCTACCAAAGAGTTTATAAAGAAACAGATAGACGCACTGGCGTATTACAAAATCAACCGTCTGCACCTGCATCTGACCGATGCGGCAGGCTGGCGGCTAGAAATCAAGAAATACCCTTTGCTGACCGAATTTGCGGCCTGGCGTACAGATCCCACCTGGAAGCAATGGTGGAACGGCGGACGTAAATATGTCCGTTTCGATGCTCCCGGAGCTTACGGCGGTTATTACACCCAGAATGATATTCGTGAAATCTTGGAATATGCCCGTCAGCATTATATCACGGTGATTCCCGAGATTGAGATGCCCTCCCATTCGGAAGAAGTGCTGGCAGCCTACCCGCAGTTATCCTGTTCGGGCGAACCTTACAAGAACTCCGATTTCTGTGTCGGCAATGAAGAAACCTTCACGTTTCTGGAGAATGTGCTGACCGAAGTCATGGAACTTTTCCCTTCCGAATACATTCATATCGGTGGCGATGAGGCCGGAAAGTCGGCTTGGAAGACCTGCCCGAAATGTCAGAAGAGAATGAAAGACGAGCATCTTGCCAATGTAGACGAGCTGCAAAGCTACCTGATACACCGCATTGAGAAGTTCCTGAACAATCATGGACGTCATCTGCTGGGGTGGGACGAGATTCTGCAAGGAGGCATTGCTCCCAACGCAACCGTCATGTCATGGCGTGGAGAAGAGGGTGGTATCGCTGCCGTAACCTCCGGCCATCGTGCCATCATGACGCCGGGTGCCTACTGCTATCTGGACAGTTATCAGGATGCTCCATATTCGCAGCCGGAAGCCATCGGTGGATACCTGCCGTTGAAGAAAGTATATTCTTACAATCCTGTTCCCGCTTCTTTAACTGCGGAACAGGCGAAGTTGGTCTACGGTGTGCAGGGAAACCTATGGGTGGAATACATTCCCACTCCCGAACACGTGGAGTATATGATTTACCCCCGAATCCTGGCATTGGCGGAAACAGCCTGGTCGGCTCCGGAACGTAAGTCATGGCCGGATTTCCATACCCGTGCATTGTCGGCAGTGGCCGATTTGCAGGCAAAAGGATACCATCCTTTCGATTTGAAAAAAGAAATCGGCAGCCGTCCCGAGTCGCTTCAACCGGTCAGCCATTTGGCATTGGGTAAAAAGGTGATTTATAATTCACCTTACAGCTCCCATTATCCGGCACAGGGAAACACTGCTCTGACGGACGGCATACGTGGCGATTGGACCTATGGTGATGGCTCGTGGCAAGGATTCATCTCGGACAACCGCCTCGATGTGACGATTGATATGGAAAAAGAAACTTCCATCCATTCCGTCACTGCCGCCTTTATGCAGGTGGTAGGCGCGGAAGTATTCCTGCCGGAGACTGTGGTGATTTCCATTTCCGATGACGGAACCCATTTCACCGAGTTGCGAAAACAACACTTTGAAGTGAGCAAAGAAACACCCATCCGCTTTACGGATATTTCATGGCAGGGCGAAGCCAAAGGAAGATACGTACGCTATCAGGCACAGGCCGGAAGTGAATTCGGAGGCTGGATATTTACGGATGAGATTATTGTGAAATAAATATTGAAGGCATAAGGATAATACGTATGATGCGTTTTTTTAGGATTATTCCGGCCTAAAGCAACCGTGTAATCCGTATCATCCGGACTTGCTGATTTCAACCTGTCAATATCATTTAAATAAAAGAGGGAATCTACTCAACCAGATTCCCTCTTTTTTTGTTATATTTGTATTATTACCTTAAAAACTAAGAATATGGTACAACACGCTAGACTCATTTTCTACAGCCTTCTTCTTTTGGTAATCCCGTGCGAGGGCACGTTGGCACAGAAGATTCCCGTCGCGCCCATAGACTCATTGATTACCGTAGGATATGCCACCGGAAGTTTGAAAACCCTGTCCGGTTCCGTAGAGAAAATCACGGAGACACAGATGAACAAAGACCAGATAACGAACCCTTTGGAAGCAATCCGTGGACGTGTGCCGGGATTGACCATCCAGCGGGGCTCCAACGGACCGGCGGCTCTGGATGCGGTGCGCCTGCGGGGAACTACTTCACTGACCAGCGGCAACGACCCTTTGATTATCGTCGACGGAGTATTTGGCGACTTGAGTATGCTTACCTCCATTTACCCTACGGACATTGAGAGTTTTACCATTCTGAAAGACGCTTCCGAAACCGCACAGTACGGCTCGCGAGGTGCATCCGGTGTGATAGAAGTCACCACCAAAAAAGGGATGAGTGGCAGGACACAGGTGGCTTACAACGGTAGCTTCGGGATTTCCACCGTCTACAAGAATTTGAAAATGCTGTCCGGTGATGAATTCCGCCGCGTAGCATCGGAACGAGGCATTTCCATTCTGGACAAAGGGAACAATACCGATTTCCAGAAAGAGATTGAGCAGACAGGACTGCAACAGAATCATCACATCGCCTTTTATGGCGGTTCCAGTGAGTCCAGTTATCGTGTTTCCCTCGGTTTTATGGATCGTCAGGGAGTGATTCTGAATGAAGACATGAAGAATTTCACTTCAAATATGAACATGAATCAGAAAATGTTCGACGGCTTCCTGAACTGCGAACTGGGAATGTTCGGCTCCATTCAGAAGAATCATAACCTGGTAGATTATCAGAAAACGTTCTATTCGGCAGCTACGTTCAATCCTACCTATCCCAATCATAAAGACCCCGTCACCAATTCGTGGGACGGAATAACGACCGCCAGCCAAATCACCAATCCATTGGCATGGATGGAAGTGCAGGACGATGATGCCACTTCGCACATCAGTACGCACGCCCGTCTCACTTTCAATCTGATGGAAGGACTGAAACTAAGCCTGTTCGGAGCTTATACTTACAATATCGTAGAAAATTCGCAATACCTCCCCACTTCCGTCTGGGCGAACGGTCAGGCATACAAAGGAACCAAAAAGCGCGAATCCTTATTGGGAAACATGATGCTGACCTATAAGAAAAACTGGAAAAAGCATTTCTTTGACGTACTGGCACTTGCCGAACTTCAGAAAGAGACTTACACAGGCTATTATACCACAGTCAGCAATTTCAGCACCGATAAGTTCGGGTATAATAACCTTCAGGCAGGAGCGCTCCGTTTGTGGGAAGGCACTAATTCCTACTACGAGCAACCGCGCCTGGCATCTTTCATGGGACGCTTCAATTATACATACGCCGACCGCTACGTACTGACGTTGAACGCCCGTACGGATGCTTCCTCCAAATTCGGAGCCAACCATAAATGGGGCTTTTTCCCCTCTGCGTCCGCGGCATGGGTGATTAGTGAAGAAGAATTTATGAAGCAGTTCCCCGTGATAGACAATCTTAAATTCCGTATCGGTTACGGTCTGGCAGGTAACCAAAGCGGGATTGACTCATACACAACGCTGAATCTCGTCAAGCCGAACGGTGTCGTCCCCGTCGGAAACTCCGCCATCGTATCTTTAGGAGATCTTCGGAATACGAATCCCGATCTGAAATGGGAAGTGAAACATACCTTTAATACCGGTTTCGACATCGCTTTATTCGGTAACCGCCTGTTGCTTTCCGCCAACTATTACAACTCCCGCACCACGGATATGCTCTACCTTTACAACGTAAGCGTGCCCCCTTTCACCTATAACACCTTGCTTGCCAATATCGGCTCCATGCGCAACTGGGGTACGGAAATCGCCATCGGTATCACCCCTTTGAAAACGAAGGACATGGAACTGAATATCAATGCCAACATCACCTTTCAGCGCAACAAACTGCTTTCATTGAGCGGTATGTATAACGGCGAAATGCTTTCCGCTTCCGAATATAAAAGTCTTGCCAGTCTCGATGGAGCCGGCTTCCACGGCGGCTACAACCACATCGTTTATCAGATGGTGGGGCAACCGTTGGGCGTGTTCTATCTTCCTCACAGCACCGGACTGGAGTCCGACGGAAACGGTGGATATACCTATGGCATCGCCGACCTGAATGGCGGAGGCGTCAGTCTGGAAGATGGTGAAGACCGCTACGTGGCAGGGCAAGCCGTACCTAAAACGATTCTGGGATCTAACATCAGTTTCCGTTACAAGCGTTTCGACCTGTCTTTGCAAATCAACGGAGCTTTCGGACATAAAATCTACAACGGAACTTCCCTGACCTATATGAACATGAATATATTCCCCGACTACAACGTAATGAAGAAAGCTCCGCAACAGAACATCAAGGATCAGACTGCCACCGACTATTGGCTGGAAAAGGGAGATTACGTCAACTTCGACTATGTGACGCTGGGCTGGAACGTGCCGATTGAGAAGGTGCAGAAACTAAAGAAATACGTCCGTTCCCTGCGCTTAGCATTTACTGTCAACAATCTGGCAACCATCTCCGGTTATTCGGGACTTTCGCCCATGATTAACAGTTCCACGGTGAACTCGACGTTGGGCGTGGACGATAAACGGGGGTATCCGTTGGCACGGACGTACACCTTAGGATTGAGTATTAACTTTTAATGGAGGAGGAGAGGATGAAACGATATATGAAAAATAGAAATCAGTTTTTGCAGATCTCAAAGCAAATAATCTACCCTTCAAGAATATTATTATTTTTTCTGGTGACGAGTCTAACCTTATTTTCCTGTGATAAGTTCTTACAGGAAAATCCGAAAGACAAACTACCGGAAGAGGATGTCTACAATACGATCTCGGAAGTATATCTCAATGCGGTAGCTTCACTTTATACTTACATAGGCGGTTATAGCGACAGTCAGGGATTGCAGGGAACGGGTAGGGGAGTCTACGACCTGAACACTTTCACTTCCGACGAAGCCATTATCCCCACCCGTGGAGGCGACTGGTACGATGGCGGCTTTTGGCAAGGACTTTACCTGCACGATTGGGGAGTAGAGAATGACGCTATCCAAGCTACATGGGAATATCTTTACAAAGTCGTCATGCTAAGCAACAAATCGCTCGAACGGATAGACAAGTTTGCCGAAACCCATTCCGATGCTGTACTTCCGGCATACCGGGCGGAAGTGCAGGCCATGCGAGCCATGTATTATTATTATCTGATGGATTTGTTCGGACGCATCCCGTTGGTTCAATCCTCTTCAGTGGCAATGAAAGATGTTGTCCAGAGTGAACGGAAAACGGTTTTTGAGTTTGTATTCAAGGAATTGCAGGAAGCGGCTCCTCTGTTGAGCGATGCGCACAGCAACCAGTCCGGTCCTTATTATGGTCGTATCACCCGTCCGGTAGTCACTTTCCTATTGGCTAAACTGGCTCTGAATTCCGAAGTCTATACGGACAATGATTGGACAGACGGACAACGTCCGGACGGAAAAAACATAAAGTTTACAGTGAACGGCAACGAACTCAATGCGTGGGAAACAGTCATCTACTACTGTGACCAGCTAAAGGCGCTGGGCTACAACGAATTGGAGCCAAAATACGAAACCAATTTCTCCATTTTTAATGAATCATCGATAGAGAATATTTTTACCATTCCGATGAATAAAACCTTGTACACCAATCAAATGCAATATCTATTCCGCTCCCGCCACTACAATCATGCCAAGGCGTACGGCCTAAGTGGTGAGAACGGCCCCAGCGCAACCATTGAAGCCCTCCAAACCTTCGGTTATGAAACAGCCGAACAAGATCCCCGCTTTGATATTTGCTATTTTGCGGGAGTGGTGCGCGACCTGAAAGGAAACATCATCAAGCTGGATGATGGCACCGTATTGGAGTATCTGCCTTGGAAAGTAGCTCTGGATATTACAGATACCCCGTATGAACAAACAGCAGGAGCCCGTATGAAGAAGTACGAAGTCGACCCGACTGCCACAAAAGACGGTAAATTGATGGAGAATGACATTGTACTGTTCCGCTACGCGGATGCTCTGTTGATGAAGAGTGAAGCGAAAGTGCGCAATGGAGCCAGTGGAGATGAAGAACTGAATGAAGTCCGTAGCCGCGTCAATGCCTCCTCCCGTCCTGCCACTTTAGAGAATATCCTTGCCGAACGTCAACTGGAACTGGCTTGGGAAGGTTGGAGACGTCAAGATTTGGTTCGCTTCGGGAAGTTTACAAGAGCTTACAGTAGCCGTCCGCAATTGCCGGATGAGGGAAACGGATATACTACCGTGTTCCCTATACCGGAGAAAATACGGGTGATGAATACAAAGTTGAAGCAGAATCCGGGGTATTAACAGCAGTTATTATTCAATCAACTCAAAACTATATTTTTCAAATTCATTCCCGTTGATAATCATAGCAATTTGATGAAGTCCGAGATGGAGCTTCCTCGTTGTAACCACCCGGAAAGAATGTTTTCGGGTGATTCGCGTGGTCGAGTTCCCGGCATATTCTTTCTCGCTGATTTTATGCACTTTTTTCGTCAACGTTCCATTTGCTTTTTGGTAATAGATTCCATATTCGAGTCGTATCTTGGTCGTTTGATCGTTTTTGTTCAACAGTTTAAAACTAACCTCCAACGAATCCCCGACTTTCACTTCCGGGCTTGAAATTTGGAAATCCTCCACACAGATATTGCTGATAGTAGAGTTGAAGCCAAACAACTCCATCACTTCCGGATTGCCTTGTTTTAAGAGCGTCCGGCAACCGTGTTTAATAATCCAATCCACCTCTTTCGATTCTCCCTTCCATTTCTTCACTAAATCAATAACGATTTCGGGATTATCTTTCGCAATATCATTCAAATTATTGGCAACGCTCAATCGCACAAATCTTGCCGGATCATTTTTTAGATTTTCCAGAATAGGAATGATAGGCGCAGGATTCTCTTTCAGGTTCGACAACGCCATCGCCCAGGGAAGACGCGGACGACAGCCTTCTGACGCAAGCCGCCTGACTCCCCAATGTTCGTGTTTCGACCAAACCAACATCTGTTTCATCATCTGATCCGGATATTTGATAATAAAAGAATGAGCCACAAACTCGCAACTTGTGAACTGCGTGATTTTCTCTATCGCCTTGACAGAAGTTTCGTAATCGTCCAGCCCATATTGTTCGACATAATTATCCAGAATCCCCCCATACTCTAAAGTCAAACCAAACTTCGTGTCGTCTATCACCGAGAAATTAGGCCGTGTCTTTTTTATATGATCCAACAATTCAAGTATCTTAGCGATCGCCTCTTTGTAATCTGCCGGTAAAAACTTTCTTAGCACCGTTGTGATGTGCATGCAGCGTTGTTTAAGTTCCCTGCCTTCCCATTCATCGTCCATCACTTGAGATACAAACTCGCGAGCATCAAAATCGTCGATAACAAGTTTCAAATCTTTCGTAAACAGATCGAAAAATTGCTCGTTAAACATGTTTTTAAAAGGTTCTGCCATTCTTTAAATATATAGTTTAGTTAAACAGTTATTGTTTTTTTATGGAGCGACTAAATAATGTTTCTTTGATAAATTCGTTTTTTATAATTTGAATTTTAAAGTGTTGACAATTATTTTATGCCGATCTATTTGTTTGTTATACAAATATATGCCATTTTTTTTAGGATAGCCCTATATCGCGCCTTATTTAGGTAAACTATATGAAAAGATTGTGCGAGAGGGAGTCTATTTAGAGAATATCATAAAAAAAGTGGGTCACAAAAAGATTGCAGCCCACTTATACCTTATATATGATAATATGATAGCAAAAAGACTAATCGAAGAAACTCTTGAATTTCTTGAAAATCTTCTCCTTTACCGACGTGTTAGGTTTGAAATTGTCCGAAGCTTCCATCTTTTCGAGCGTGTTCTTTTCCTCCTTGTTGAGAGCTTCCGGCACATAGATACTGATATTGACCAGCAAATCTCCCGTACCGTACCCGTTTACATTCGGTAACCCCTTGCCACGCAAACGAAGCACTTTGCCCGGTTGAGTACCCGAATCAATCTTCACTTTCACTTTGCCGTCGATTGTCGGAATTTCCACAGCACCGCCCAGTGCAGCCGTCGGGAAACTAAGCAACAGATTATAAATCAAATCATTTTCGTCGCGAATCAAGTCCTGATGCGGTTCTTCCTCAACGAGGATCAATAAGTCGCCTGCCACACCGTTGTGCTTGCCGGCATTTCCTTTGCCGCCCATAGAGAGCTGCATCCCCTCTGCCACTCCGGCAGGGATATTCACCGATACTACTTCCTCACCGTAAATGATTCCGTCGCCACCACACTTCTTACATTTATTCTTGATAATCTTTCCCTCGCCGCCACACGTAGAACAAGTGACGCGAGTCTGCATCGTGCCCAGAATGGTCTGCTGGTTACGGATCACCGAGCCGCTACCCTTACAAGTAGGACAAGTCTCCGATCCGCCGTCACCCTCGGCACCCGTGCCATGACACTGGTCGCACGGCACATATTTTTTGAGTTTAAATTTCTTTTCTACTCCGGTAGAGATTTCCTTCAACGTCAGCTTCACTTTCACACGGAGGTCACTGCCGCGATACCGGCGTTGCTGTGAACCGCCACCGCCGCCAAATCCGCTGAATCCTCCGAAGCCTCCCCCGAAACCGCCGCCGCGGCCACCAAAGATGTCGCCAAACATAGAGAAGATGTCATCCATCGACATTCCCTCGCCACCGAAACCACCGAACGGACCGCCATTGCCTGCCGCACCGCTCACTCCCGCATGACCGAACTGATCGTAACGCGAACGCTTCTCCGGATTGCTCAACACGTCGTATGCCTCGGCCGCCTCCTTAAATTTCTCTTCTGCCTCCTTGTCGCCCGGATTCTTGTCGGGGTGATACTGAATTGCTTTCTTACGGTATGCTTTCTTTATTTCTTCTACTGTGGCTGTCTTCGTCACCTCCAATATTTCGTAATAGTCTCTTTTTTCTGCCATGCCCATTTATTGATTTATGATTGAAAAGATTTATGATTTATGAATTCTGATTTATGATTTACTCTGCAGACCAATAGCGCAGCCATAAATCATAAATCATAATTCATAAATCTCCTCATTCTCCTACTACCACTTTAGCGTGGCGGAGCACTTTGTCGTTCAGTGTATATCCCGTTTGCACACAGTCCAGAATCTTACCTTTCTGTGCTTCCGACGGTGCGAGGATTACCGCGATGGCTTCATGGTAATCAGTGTCCAGTGGTTGGTCTTTTGTTTCGATGACTTTCACACCGTTTTGTGCCAGGACAGCCATAAATTTATTGTAAATCAGTTCTACTCCTTCTTTTACGGCATTGACATCTGTTGCCGTTTCCATTGTTTTGATGGCACGTTCGAAGTCGTCCACCACCGGAAGAATACTGCTAAGGCTCTTTTCGCCACCGTTCAGAATCAGTTCGGCCTTCTCCTTCATGGTGCGTTTCCGGTAGTTGTCAAATTCGGCAGACAAGCGCAGGTATTTATCCTTCTGCTCTTCAATCTCCTCTTGGGCCTTTTCCAGTTCTTTTTCCAACTCTTCTTCATGAGTCAGGGGAGTGGCGTCCTCCGCTTGTTCGTTTTGCGGTTGTTCTTCCGCATGGTTTTGAGTTTCCTCAACGTTCAGTTCTTCTTCCTTCACTTTTTTTTCTTTCGGATCCATCTTGGTATTTACTATTTTACTAGTTACTATTTACTATTTAACACACACGTTATCTTACTTGGTAGAATAACGCCAATAAACATACCGGGCTGACCGGATGTCATTGATTTTGTCTGCAAAAACTTTGCCAAGTTGGCTGTTTTGCCAAAAAACGCAGCAAAGGTAACACTTTTATGTCAGATTGGCACATATCAGATAGCTCATAATTCATTTTAAATGTCTAACTTTGCACGCTAAAATAGTTAATACTAAAATAGTAGCTAACGGAATAGTAAAATAGTAGCTAGCAAAATAGTAAAATAGTAACTAGTAAAATAGTAAATAAAGAAGATGATTACAGTTTCGAACGTTTCGGTACAGTTTGGTAAAAGAGTGTTGTTTAATGACGTAAACTTGAAGTTTACGAGTGGTAATTGTTATGGTATTATTGGTGCTAACGGTGCGGGAAAATCTACCTTCCTTCGTACGATTTACGGAGATTTGGACCCGACAACGGGTACCATTGCGCTCGGACCGGGCGAACGCCTTTCGGTGTTGAGCCAGGACCACTTTAAGTGGGACTCTTATACCGTTATGGATACTGTGATGATGGGGCATACTGTGTTGTGGGACATCATGAAGCAACGCGAAGAATTGTATGCGAAAGAAGATTTCACAGATGAAGACGGACTGAAAGTATCCGAGTTGGAAGAGAAATTTGCCGAGTTGGACGGATGGAATGCGGAAAGCGACGCAGCCATGCTGTTGAGCGGACTGGGCGTGAAAGAAGATAAGCATTATGTATTGATGGGTGAGTTGAGCGGTAAGGAAAAAGTGCGTGTCATGCTGGCGCAGGCATTGTACGGAAATCCGGACAATCTCTTGCTCGATGAGCCTACCAATGACTTGGATATGGAGACAGTGACCTGGTTGGAAGAGTATCTCTCCAACTTCGAGCATACCGTATTGGTAGTGAGCCACGACCGTCACTTCCTCGATTCTGTATGTACGCACACCGTAGACATCGACTACGGAAAAATCAATATGTTTGCCGGTAACTATAGTTTCTGGTACGAATCCAGCCAGTTGGCTCTCCGTCAGCAGCAGAACCAGAAGGCGAAGGCTGAAGAGAAGAAGAAAGAGTTGGAAGAATTTATCCGCCGTTTCAGTGCCAACGTAGCGAAGAGCAAGCAGACCACGAGCCGTAAGAAGATGTTGGAGAAACTGAACGTAGAAGAAATCAAACCTTCTTCACGTAAGTATCCGGGCATTATCTTCACTCCCGAACGTGAGCCGGGCAACCAGATTCTGGAAGTTTCCGGATTGAGCAAAAAGACGGAGGAAGGCGTAGTGCTTTTCAATGACGTCAATTTCAACGTAGAGAAAGGTGACAAAGTGGTATTCCTGTCGCGCAACCCGCGTGCGATGACTGCGTTCTTCGAAATCATCAACGGAAACATGAAGCCGGATGCCGGTACCTTCAACTGGGGGGTAACCATTACCACTGCTTACCTGCCGCTGGATAATACCGATTTCTTCAATACCGACCTCAACCTGGTGGACTGGTTGAGCCAGTTTGGTGAAGGAAACGAAGTGTATATGAAAGGTTTCCTCGGCCGTATGCTTTTCTCCGGCGAAGAGGTGTTGAAGAAAGTAAGCGTACTCTCCGGAGGTGAGAAGATGCGTTGTATGATTGCCCGTATGCAGCTCCGCAATGCGAACTGTCTGATTCTGGACACTCCGACCAACCACTTGGATTTGGAATCTATCCAGGCATTCAACAACAACCTGAAGACGTACAGGGGAAACATCCTTTTCTCTTCTCATGACCACGAGTTTATCCAGACGGTTGCCAACCGCATCATCGAACTGACACCGAACGGTATCATCGACAAGATGATGGAGTATGACGAATATATCACGTCCGATCACATCAAGGAATTGAGAGCGAAGATGTACGGGGACAAGTAATTCCCCGTCTTGGACGTCGTAGCCATTGTATAAAACTTAGGCGCGAATTACACGGATAACACGTTTCTGATTTTAAAGAAATCGTGCAATTCGTGTTATCCGCGCCTGATTTTTATAGATAGGATTCCATTCACCTGTTCTGATGAGATTATTTATTTAGCCCAATATCAGATGTGTAGGTGAGTGCACCCCCTAAATCGGTGTTTGTGATGTGACAAGTACTTTATTATACCTCTTCCATCAGCACCAATTCCCAACTGCGCCATACGATCGTTGCCAGTTTCAATCCCCCTTTCTCACGAGCTTCTGCCACACATTCATCCTTGCTATAGCGAATCAACTGTTCCCGTGCATCATCGGCAAGTGCGCGTATCTCTTTCTCCGATGCTCCTGCTTTCGCATACTTCACCTCCAATAGATACGTGTACGGTGGAGATACGGGTGCCGCCGGACTGGGCTTAAAGAAGAAATCGGCAAAACCCTTATTCATCTCATATTCCGGATATAGTTGATAATAGCGGAACATACTTAGATAGGCGAGGAGGAATCCTTTGATATGAGCTTCCCCTTCTATGTACTCCCTTATCCGGCTCTGCTCCCGAATGGCCTCTGCTAGAAATTCGAACAACGGTTTCCAGTCTCCTTTGAAAGACATATTCTCAAACAGAGTGCGCAAGCGGTTCACGTCGAGCTTGAAGATGTCATGACGGGCATATCCCTGAATCAGGAAATTGAATAGCTGTTCGCGAACCACCAGATTGGGAATGTGCAGGAGGGGACGCCCCATCATATCCACCCCTTTGATAGAAAGCAGTCCGAAATAGAACAGCAGAGATTTGAAGTTGCCCACGTCCGTCATTTCCAGTGCGGAGAAATGGGTGACTATTTCAGTCACTATCTCGCCTTGCTCCGCAATCTCCTTGATGACGGAGAAGTTTTCGCCCAGTCCATGGTCGAGACGGACAAGGTAGGCAAGCTTGTTAAAGTCCGTACGGATATTGGGATCTACAATCTCGTCCGGTTTTACTCCGTGCAATATCAATGACTTCATGCAGTAGAGCACCATGTCCGAGTTGAACATACAATCTGCTAATTTATTTTTACTGAAGCAATAATTGTCATAGTTAGGCTTCATCATTGTCACTGCATCGTCTACCGACATCGGGAGAGCGCCTTGTTCCTTATAATACGTCAGCATCTCGCGCAATTCCTTCTCGCTGAAACCTACAAGGTCGTTAAACCAGGGGTCGGTGGTGATATTCGTTCCGATGTTGAATCCGCTTGTCACGTCGTCCATCGTCACCGGGCTTACTCCTGTGATGAACAAACGGTTGACGGCAGAACCCATTCCTGTCGTGGCGGCTTTGATTACATTGAAAAACCTGCGGATATATCCTTCGCCATGCGTCGCTTTTCGATATAAGTCCGTGCCGTAAGTAGAAAGAATGGTATTCGTGAAATTATCGTATTCATCAATCAGGAGATAGATTTTGATGTCTCCCTTGAGGGTGGCATACGAATTGATGGCGGATAGCAGTGCTCCCGGTTCTTCGAGCGTTTCTTCGTTCAGCACGTTCCAGATTTCCTTTCCCAAAATATGTTCGTACTTTTGCAGAAAATGTCTTAGTTTCCCGCAACAATGCAACCGGAAAGATTCCTCCACCTCATTGATATTCGAACTCACTTCCGAGAAATTGAATCTCATGATGAGAAACTGGTTATGTATCGGCGTAGGATGCTGCCCGATATACAGATGGCCGAACAATTCGTCGAACTGGTCGGCATACCGAACGTCATAATAAGCCTCCAGCATTGCCAGCGTCAGACTTTTTCCGAAGCGCCGGGGACGGATCAGGAACAGATAAGACGGTTGCATTTCTATCTTTTCGATAAACATCGTCTTATCTACATAATAATAGTTTTCTTTTTGGATGCGACCGAAATCCGTCAATCCGTATGGTATTTGCTTCATCATATTGCGATTCCTTTCTTTATTCATCATTCATATCGAGCAAATATACGGAAAACGGATGAATGTGACACGTTTAATGCCACTAATTTATCCGTTTATCTGTTATTTCGTGCAAAAACGACTATCCGGAGCAAAAAAGCTATTTTGTGGGAAAACTGCCATTTCGCGGGAAAACTGCCATTTCGCGGGAAAACTACAACTCCAACCCCGTCTGCACCGGAAGCTGCGGGCGTATTGAATTTTCTTTGCGCTCTTCGGCCGAATACTCCACCACCCAATATTCCGTGATGTTGTTGGAGGTCTTCCGTGAGTGGAAATGGTTGTTTTCCAATACCGTGACCAGCATTTGTTTCATCTGTGCGTTGGCTTGTGTGCGCCCATTCATGCTCAATATTGACAGCAGCTGGGAGGCAGGATACCATTTTGCTTGTATATCGTTCGGTCTGGCTGCCCGGAAATAGAAGAAGAGATTCTCCTCTAACGGATCTTTTTGGCGGAACGCCTCATTGCGGTTGTTGAGAAACGTAATCTCCTGGTTCTCATACCAATATTGAAACCCCTGCCGGTAGAGTGCGTATGCTTGTGCATATATCCCCTGATGGTTGACAGGCGTGTGATAATCTATTTCCAGCAACGTATTGAACAGGATGCGCCTGTTCTCGCCAATGTCCGGCAGACAGTGCGGATTGTTGGTGCTGGCGATGAATGATGCGCGGCGGATGAACGTATAATTTTGGATGTCGTAAACCTTCCGTTCGTTCATCACATCTTGCGTGATGAGACTTTTCAATTCCTGCATGCGTGCGGGAGAGAGCGTATCAAACTCATCCAGATTGATGAGCAGGCAGGACGACATTTGCAGGAGATGGTCTTTGTTGTCGGGACTAATCATGCCGTTGCGATAATAATCCTTCAGCTCCGGTGGGAGGAGATGGCGGACAAAAGTACTCTTGCCTTTTCCCTGTGCGCCGTGGAGCAGCATCAACTGGTGGTTTTGCGCTTCGTCGTCGATGGCACATGCCACCATTCCCACCAGCCAGCGGCGGAAGCTGTCTTCAAAAAAAGCCTGGTCTGCCGCTTTCACTGTTTTTGTCAGTTGGCCGATGTGGTCTGTTTTCCCGTCCCATGTCTGGAGTGAGGTGAAATAATGAATAAACGGGTTGAACGGCTTTGCATAGTCCGAGTCTACCAGTGCTTTCAAATTAGCTTGCGAACTGTATATCTTCTTCATCTGTGCGTTGATATAGAATGTGTTGACATCCTTTGTGCGTAATGTACTGAAAGGCGGCTGCTCTGTTTTAGGGAGATCAGGTATTATTTTCCGGAACTCGATTTGCTCTTTCACCACGTTTCTCCTGATTTCGTAGTGTTCGTCCATAAATTTGATGACCTGGCATATTCTCGGTTGTTGGCTTTCTTCTTCTGCCTGATCGGTCTTTGAGGTGTATTGGTAAGCATTGTGCAAGGGCAGTTCGAGGTCGAAGTCGGGTAGGTCGCCGAAATGACTGTGTGCCAGACTGACGGCTTCCTCTTCCGTGATATGGCGGTGGTAACACTGATTGCCGAGACAATAGAAGAAATTGTCCCGGTTGCCTATCTCGAGACGTTCTTTGCGTTTGGTGTACTCCAGCGCCTTGCGGAAGTCGAGTTGCACTTGCAGGTCGATGGGCGACGCATTCTCCTGCACGGGGAGGAGCGGGGATCGTTTTCCCGGATTCTTGCGCTTCTTGTTTTTACATTCTTCTTCAGTGGGCAGTGTCACTTTTACGGTCAGCGGCTTCACGTTTTCCAGTCGTTCGGTAGAGAGGAAAGCGTCCGGATCGTGCGACACGAAGAATCCGCGTCCCGGGTCGCTTCCGCTGGTGTCTACTTTGGTATTGAGCAGCTTTTCATATTGGCTGCTTGCCAGGGCGTACATGCGGTGGTGGTAGCGTTCGAGGGTGAGGAAGTCTACGGTTCCCAATGTGTTCAGTTCGGTGCGTAAGGCTTCCGCCTCATTGCCGGTAAGATAGACGAAGATCTTCAGTCCGTGCATCCGGGGGCTGACGAAGCTGCCTAGCGTGTCGGGGCAATCGTTCACTAGTTGGCGGAATTCCGGGATCTTTTCTGCCGGCATATCGTCACAGTCGAGCGTGATGATGTCCTGATACTTGTCCAGACTGTAAGCCAGCCTTTCCTTGGCGTAAGTAGTCGTGATGGTGCAGTAGGGCAGTTGCTTCTTCATGTGGTCTGCTTTTACCGTTTCTCCTGCATCCATTGCTTCCCGGAGTCTCCGGATTCTGTCGCGATAGACATCTCCCCGGATAAATTCGAACATTTGCCGGATACTGATACTTCCTGATACGAGTGATAATCCCCTGTATGTCGTTATTGAGATATTTTCCATTTTAATTATTGATATGAATGTGAGTCGTGTCAATATTAACACACTGCAAAGGACGGCTTTTCATGTAGAATAAAAAAACTGCTTTTGGTACTCAAAAAGCAGTTTTTTAACAGTCGGTTCTTTCGTGTTAATCCTCAAGAAGCGTTCTTTTCATTCTTTGTATCTCGCAATCAATCTCTTCCACGCTTAATGATTCGTCCGAATCATCCGATTTCTTGAAATCAACAGCCATAAACAACAACTCTGCAAAGTATTTGGGGCTTTTAATGTTAAAAACAGAGTCATGGTCATAACAGAGATGGACAAAGGGGAGGAGAAACTTCTTGCGGTCGCCTGGACTTACCTCTATTCTGTTGGTATACAAATTGTTGACAGTGCCAAGCATTTGCGTGATAAACTGGGATACTTGGGGAAATTCTCCCTTTTCGAGTGTTACAGCCTGTTTGTTCTGGTAAACGAAGCCTTCGGAAAAAATGTCTTTTTTCTCATGATTTTAAGTGTTATTTGATTAGTGTTAAAAAATGTTGGTCTAAAAAGACGCAAAGGTACGTTTTATTTTGTTTCTATCGTTTACTTATACTTTTTATTCTCTTTATATATTTTATTTGATGGAAAAAGCGTGTAATTGAGGTGGAACCCCTCCACCTCAATTACACGCTTTTTCTATATAAAAAGAATATTCTCTCGCGCCTGCGCACGTGTACATTATTAAATAAGAAAACTAACAGCATTCAATAAGAAAACACACAGCCTGTTTGTCCTCAAGATACCATGTATTATACGGAGTCCCATCATAATGTCGACAGGGCACAGTTACAGGGCTGGCATTATAAAACAGATATTGGACAGAATACCCCCATAACCGCTTTTGTTTTCATTATAGCTAATCTTGATTTCATTATAGCTAATTCTGATTTCATTATAGCTAATCTCGATTTCATTATAGCTAATTTTATTTTCGTTATAGCTAATCAGCACTTGCCCTAAAGAGATTCATGGCTCATCAAGATACCTCACGATGAGCCGCACCTGCCTTGCACTATAAGCGTGGTCGTTTTTTCCTTCGCCGCCGCTATACATTGCGTCATATAATTCCTTGTTATTTCTGATCCACTCCCTCATTTTCCGCATGGCATACACCAACGGTACATACGGATTATATAAATGTGCCAGCTCCGATTTCAAATACGGACGTATGACAAACGGCTCCTCTGCTATCTCTTCTTTTTCTGCTTTCATATCTTCGGAAAATTAATTTTATCGTATTTCAAATATACGGAAAATCTCCCGCTTGTCCAAGTATATAAGTCAAATAAAATCACTCTGAATAAAAGTAAATACATTCTGAATGAAAGTAAGACAAACTAGGTCAAAGTAAGACAAAGTACGTCATTTCATCCCCTTATAATACACTACCTTTGAGGTATCGAAAGAAAAAGAAACAGAGCTCGTTCCTCTCTTCCGATATTGATTGCGGCAACCGCAATCTGTAATATTTATTTCTCAATTATTAATTCTCAATTTTTAATTTATCATGGCAATACCATTTAAAAGAATGGGTCGTAAAGACCCGAGAAAGGTTGATGGGGTGGTGAAGTATCATCCGCAACTTGTGACGCAGGGACAGAGTGTAGACCTGGATAAACTTGCTTACACGATGAAAGAGAAAAGTTCCCTGTCGTTGGGTGACATTCAGAGTGTGCTGACTAATCTCGTAGAAGCGATGCGCACGGCGCTGTTCGACGGTAAATCCGTCAATATTCATGATTTTGGTGTATTCAGCCTTTCCGCTACCACGCGGGGAGTGGACACGAAAGATGAGTGTACGATGAAGAACATCAAGACGGTGAACATCAATTTCCGTCCTTCGAGCAGTGTCCGTCCTAATCTGACGTCTACCCGTGCCGGTGAGAAAATCGAGTTTCTGGATCTCGACGCGCCCAAGAAAAAGAAAACCGATGGTGAAGATCCCGGTGATGAAGGTGGCGGAGACTCCGGTGGAGGTAGCGGAGGCGGTAGCGGTGAAGCTCCGGATCCGGCAGCTTAATTCGTAGAGTGCAGATAATGTTTACAACTGATAAGAAAAATAGTGGCACTATGATGAGAAAGATTGATTTGATCGTGATCCACTGTTCCGCCACCCGTGCCGACCGTTCTCTCACGCCGGATGACTTGGAGATGCAACACCGTCGGCGTGGATTTAACGGAACAGGTTATCACTACTACATCCGCAAGGATGGAACAGTGCACCTCACCCGACCGATTGAACGTATCGGTGCGCACGTGAAAGGATTCAATTCGAACAGTGTCGGTATCTGCTACGAAGGCGGTTTGGATGCCCACGGTTGTCCGGCAGACACGCGGACACCGGAACAACGGGCGGCACTCCGCTTACTGGTACATCAATTATTTGAGACTTTCCCCGGTAGCCGGGTGTGCGGTCATCGGGATTTAAGTCCCGACCGCAACGGAAACGGGGAGATTGAACCGGAAGAATGGATCAAGGCGTGTCCGTGTTTTGAGGTGAAAGCGGAGTTTTGAACTCCTGATGAGTAAAAGCTTAGTTCTCAATAGGACAACAACGATATGTGTCCAACCAGACAACGCTGATATGCGTTCAGCCGGATAACGACATCATGTAGTGAGAATCGTTTTTTTAGGAAGTAGTGCGCAGGTCATAGGAAGTAATGAATCATTTAAAGAGTTCGGAAAGGAGGTGTGTAGAGTTATGGCAAGTAAGAAATCCCTTTGGGATATGATTTTGAAAGTAGTCATCGCGGTGGCGTCAGCAGTAGCAGGCGTATTTGGAGCTAATGCGATGAGTCTGTAAGAAACAGAGGATTAGTTTATTTTAGAGAGGGTGCATAGATTTTCTATTTCACCCTCTCTATTTTTTATTACTCATAAAATAAATCGTATATTTATTTCTTATAAACCAACTTACTCGGAACTCCCTCCCCGAATAAATTATCACCCAGTGTCGTAATCTTATTTCCGGTAGCCAACACATAGCGGAGATTATCGCATCCCATAAAAGCACCGAACTCAATAGCCGTCACACTGGCTGGCAGCTCCAACGTGCCGCAAAGGCGACCGCAGTTGCTAAATACACGCTGTCCGATAGATTTCAGATTATGAGGTAATTTCATATTCAACAGATACTTTTTCTGTGCGAAAGTGAAGTCGGGGATAGCCGTTGCGTTCGTTCTGGAAATATCGACAGAAACGAGATTCGGCATATAATCGCGGATCAGTTTGAAGTCGGCGTTATCCAGTTTACCTTCAACGGTCAGGAAGTTGATGTCTCTGGGTTGCAGTCCCGCTTTCAGGATCTCTTCTTCCAGTTTGCCCATGGCGCCCACTTGCAGGGTAGTCTCTACCGGTTCCCCCTCGATAAACGCAAAGTTCTGCCATCTGTCCTTGTAGCGGTAAGAGTCGCTGCTGCCCAGGGGGACGAAGATAGCGGTAACGCTGTCTGCCAACGCTTCCGGCAACAGGTTGGGAGCTGTCTTCTTTCGGATCTGGCAGATTTTCAGGTTCTCGCAACCTTTGAAGGCGGCATCTTCGATATTCTTTGTTTTCTCCGAAAGAATCACTTTCTCCAGCGTGGCTTTGCCTTTGGTCACTCCGTCCACCACATTCGAGAATGCGTATGCAGGAATGAAGTTCGGCATATAAATATAGAATTTCCCGTTGGGATAAGTGCCCGCTTTTCCGCTGTACATCTTGATTTCAGCGTTCGAAATATCCAATACTTTCAGATTATCAAATTCGTCACGGAGATGGCGGAAGTCCTCCGCGTTCAGTTTTCCGGTCAGTGTGAGATGGGTGACACTGTTGGCTTCCTCTTCAGTCATCATGGAAATCAGCGTACCGGGCTTACTCACATAATACGTTTTACTCACTTGGGCGGCTGCTCCTAACGCATTAGCGGCCAATAAGAAACTTATCAATAGTAGTTTAATTTTCATAATTTTGTAGATTTGTTCTGACAAATATAGGAAAAATAGAGAATACATGATGTTTTTTTATGTTTTATATCTAATTTTGTAGCCGGATTAACAAATTGTAAAAATGGAGGCAGACAACATTGCTGGGGGCAAAGAACCCAAAAGACTTCCTGTGTGGGCTTGTATCCCGCTGTTTATTGTGATACTTTTCATCCTTCTTGGATTGTATGGTACGCTGGCCCGCGGATGTTTGTCGTTGGTGTTGGGTGTGGAAGCCCGCCATCCGGGAGTGATGGGATACATTATTCTCGAAGCCAGTATGCTGCTCGCCGTTCTGACCGCCGCTATTCCTATGCTTCGCTTCGAACGCCGTCCGTTTTCTGATTTGGGGCTCTCCTTAAAAGGACACGTTAAGGGACTGTGGTATGGCCTCCTGATGGCAATCCTGCTCTATCTGTTCGGCTTCGGAATCTCGTTCGTTTTGGGAGAGATAGAAGTCACCGGTTTCCAGTTCAAGCCGTTGGACCTGCTGGGCTCGTGGGTATTTTTCCTGCTGGTCGCCTTGTTCGAAGAAATACTGATGCGCGGCTATATCCTCGGACGCCTATTGCATACCACCATGAATAAATTCCTGGCACTTTTTGTCTCGGCAGCGTTATTCGCCTTTATGCACATCTTCAATCCCGAAATCGCTTTCCTGCCTATGCTCAACCTGTTGCTGGCAGGTATGCTGCTGGGAGCTTCCTATCTATATACGCGCAACCTGTGTTTCCCTATCTCGCTTCATCTTTTCTGGAATTGGATTCAAGGCCCCATCCTCGGTTATCAGGTAAGCGGAAACAACTTCACTACCAGTATGCTGACTTTGCGTATGCCCGAAGAAAACGTGCTGAATGGCGGAGCCTTCGGTTTTGAAGGCTCGCTCATTTGCACAGTACTTATGATTGTATTTACGATTCTGATCGTGTGGTGGGGAGAGAAAAGAGAAGCAATCAGTCTTGCGGTACCCCGATCATACTAAGTTGAATCCGTTTCCGGTCATAATCTACATTCATCACCCTCACCATGACGTGCTGATGGATGGACACCACTTCTGTCGGGTCGGAAATGAACCGTTCCGCTAATTGAGAAAGGTGTACAAGACCGTTCTCCTTAATTCCTATATCGACAAACGCCCCGAAATTAGTGATATTGCCTACAATGCCCGGAAGAATCATCCCTTCGCGCAAATCGGCTATGGTGCGTACATTCTTGTCGAACTCGAAGACTTTGATAGCCTTGCGCGGGTCACGTCCCGGCTTGTCGAGCTCCTGCAAAATGTCCTGTAAGGTAGGCAGACCGACGGTAGGAGTGATGTAGTCGGAAATATTGATCTTCCGGCGAAGTTCCTTGTCGGCTATCAACTCGTCGATGGTGCATTTCAGGTCTTTGGCCATTTGCTCTACGATGTGGTAACTTTCCGGATGCACGGCGGTATGATCCAACGGATTTTTAGCTCCGGGGATGCGAAGAAATCCTGCACATTGCTCAAAGGCTTTGGCGCCCATGCGCGGCACTTTCATCAGTTCTTTCCGCGAACTGAAAGCTCCGTTCTCCGCCCGGTAATTGACAATGTTCTGTGCCAGTTGGGGGCCCAGACCGGATATATAAGTGAGCAGATGACTGCTTGCCGTATTGAGATTTACCCCGACCAGGTTCACGCAATTCTCTACCGTCTGATCGAGTGCTTTCTTCAGCTTCGTCTGGTCTACATCGTGCTGGTATTGGCCCACGCCGATAGACTTGGGATCTATCTTCACCAACTCTGCCAACGGATCCATCAGGCGGCGTCCGATGGAGACTGCCCCACGCACCGTTACGTCGTAATCCGGAAACTCGTCACGAGCAATTTTGGAAGCCGAATAAATGGAAGCCCCCTGCTCGCTGACTACAAACACGGGTATCTGACGGTCGAAACTCTGACTGTTGATGAAATCTTCCGTCTCCCGGCTTGCCGTTCCGTTACCGATGGAGATGGCTTCTATCTGGTAGGCCTCAATCATCTTGCGAAGTTTCGAAGCAGCCTCGCCGGTCTTGTTGATCGGAGGATGCGGATAGATATTCTCATTATGCAACAGATTGCCTTGTGCGTCGAGACAAACCACCTTACATCCGGTACGGAATCCGGGGTCGATGGCGAGCACCCGTTTTTGTCCCAATGGCGGAGCGAGAAGAAGTTGGCGGAGGTTTTCGGTGAATACGCGAATCGCTTCATCGTCGGCTTTCTCTTTGGATTGGGCGGCAAATTCTGTCTCAATGGAAGGCTTGAGCAACCGTTTGTAAGCATCTGTCGTGGCTTCGCCCACTTGCCGGCTACATTCGTTGTTGCCACGTACGAATTGGCGTTCCAAACGTTCGATGCAAGCCTCGTCGTCGGGATTGATAGACACTTTCAGCAACCCTTCCGACTCTGCCCGGCGGATGGCGAGCAGACGGTGGGACGTGCAACGTTTCAGTGGCTCGGAGAAATCGAAATAATCGCGGTATTTCGCTGCTTCTTCCTCTTTTCCTTTGACTAGTTTGGCCGTAATCTCTGCCTGGCGCCCGAACTGGTTACGTACCGCGTTACGGGCACGCTCGTCTTCGTTCACCTGCTCCGCGATAATGTCACGCGCACCTTTCAGTGCGTCGTCCACATCTTTCACTTCACCTTTCACAAAGGAAGCGGCTTTGGCGCTAAGGTTGTTTTCCCGTTGCAACAGCAGGATGGTGGCAAGCGGCTCCAGTCCTTTCTGGCGGGCCACTTCGGCACGTGTCTTCCGTTTGGGTTTGTAAGGGAGGTATATATCTTCCAGTTCCGTCGGGTTCCAGGTGTCGTTGATGCGTTTCTCCAGTTCCGCAGTCAGTTTGCCCTGTTCGGTGATGGTGCCGAGAATCGTTTCTTTCCGTTTGGCTATGTCGCACAACTTATCGTGTTGCTCTTTGATCTGCTCTATTTGCACCTCATCCAGCCCGCCAGTGGCTTCTTTGCGGTATCGGCTGATGAAAGGAATCGTAGCACCTTCGCCCAAAAGATGGAGCGTGCTGCTTATTTGTCTTTCCGGTATGCCCAGAAATCCGGAAATCATCTTGTGAAATAATTCCATAATTTGTATTTTTTGACAGTAAATGAGCGACAAAAATACATATAAATCTGTTAAACCCGACAAGTTTTACTATATTTGCAACTCAATTAATGAATTAACACATCAAAACTGCATTATTATGCTGGGACGTCTTGGATATTTTTTTATCTGTTTTCTTTGGCTCCTGCAGTCATCGAAGGTCTTGGCTGTCTCTAACGATAAGAAACCTATTCTGATTATCTGTTCTTATAATCCGGCAGCGCACCAAACATCGGTCACTATTTCCGATTATATGGATGAATATAGTAAGTTGGGAGGACAGCGCGACATCATCATCGAGAATATGAACTGTAAAAGCTTCTCGGAAGCTCCGCTATGGAGCAAAATGATGACACAGATTCTTGCTAAATACCAGGGAGAAAAGCATCCGGCGCAGATTATCTTGTTAGGTCAGGAAGCATGGGCCGCTTATTTGTCTCAGCGGGATGAAATGCAGGTGAAAGTGCCCGTGATGTGCAGTCTGGCGAGTAGCAACGTGGTGATATTGCCGGAAGATACCGTGGAAAGCCTGGATAGCTGGATGCCCGAATCTGTCGATCTCTTCGACGACCATCTGAATATCCCCGAACTCAAATCGGGATTTATCAACCAATATGATATAGAGGGTAATATTCAGATGATTCAAGCCTTCTATCCGAAAACGAAACACATTGCCTTTATTTCGGACAACACGTATGGCGGAGTGACCATGCAAGCATTGGTGCGAAAAGAAATGAAGAAATTCCCCGATCTGGATTTGATTCTGATGGATGGACGGAAACATTCTATTTATACCATCGTTGAGGAGTTGAGGCAACTGCCCGAAAACACGGTGATCCTGGTGGGAACATGGCGGGTGGATATGAACGAGGGGTATTTCATGAGAAATGCCACGTATGCCATGATGGAAGTTACCCCTACCATTCCGACTTTTACCCCTTCATCGGTGAGTCTCGGTCATTGGGCGATAGGAGGGGTGTTGCCCGACTACCGGAAAGTGGGTGGAGAGATGGCTATGGAGTCTGTACGGATGGATACGCACCCGCAGGATACGGCGAAACATCTTTCGGTAATCGGCTGCAAAGCGGTATTGGATAGCCGGAAGGTGAAGGAATGGGGGCTGGACCCGGCGGTATTGCCTTTTAAAGTGCAGCTTGTCAACCAGCCGGTTTCGTTCTATCAGCAATATACTTATCAGATATGGTCTGCCTGTGCTTTGTTTGTGATTCTGGTGCTCGGCTTGTGCATCTCTCTCTTCTATTATTTCCGTACGAAACGCCTGAAAGATGAGCTGCTGAAATCGGAGAAGGACTTGCGCGTAGCAAAAGACAGGGCGGAAGAGTCTAATCGTCTGAAGAGTGCTTTCCTTGCCAATATGAGCCATGAGATACGGACACCGTTGAATTCGATTGTAGGATTCTCGGATGTATTGGCCGTTGGCGGTAGCACGGAGGAGGAACAGCAGTCTTATTATCAGATTATCAAAACCAATTCGGATTTGTTGCTTCGACTGATTAACGATATTCTCGACCTTTCACGTTTGGAGGCCAACCGGGTGACGCTGACTTGGGAGGAATGTGACGTGGTGCAGTTGTGCAGCCAGGTGGTGGCGTCTGTTAGTTTTTCGCGGCAGTCGTCGGAAAACCAGTTCTTGTTTACCACTTCTTTCGAATCTTTCCGGATGGTGACGGATGTGCAGCGTATGCAGCAAGTGATGATTAACCTGCTGTCCAACGCCAACAAGTTTACGAAATGCGGTAAGATCACATTGGACTTTTCTGTGAATGAGGAAACGCAAATGGCTGTCTTCTCGGTGACGGACACCGGATGCGGCATCCCGAAAGAAAAACAGGGACTTGTGTTCGAGCGTTTTGAGAAACTGAATGAATATGCCCAGGGTACCGGACTGGGATTGTCTATCTGTAAATTGATTGTGCACAAATGGAAAGGAAGTATATGGATCGACCCTGACTATACCGGTGGGGCGCGGTTTGTATTCTCTCATCCGTTAAATCTAAATATAGAAAAAGAATGAAACGAATCGTATTAATTTATGGCTTGCTTCTCTGCCTCGCTCTGTCTGTTGCGGCGCAGGAAAAGGTGGTGAAACTGAAGATTGTAGAAACAAGTGATGTACATGGCAATTATTATCCTTATAATTTTATAACCCGCCACGAATGGAAGGGGAGTCTCGCACGGGTTTATTCTTTCGTGCAGAAAGAGCGCGAACAATATAAGGAGAATCTGATATTGCTGGATAACGGCGATATTTTGCAGGGACAGCCCACTGCCTATTACTATAATTATATAGATACGGTGTCTCCCCATCTTTGCTCGGAAATGATGAATTACATGAAGTATGATGCCGGCAACATGGGTAACCATGACGTGGAAACGGGACGTGCCGTTTTCGACCGTTGGATCACCACTTGTGACTTCCCAGTGTTGGGTGCCAACATCATAGATACATCTACGGGACAGCCCCATCTGGCTCCTTACAAAGTGTTGGAACGTGAGGGCGTGAAGATCGTGGTATTGGGAATGATTACCCCTGCCATCCCTGCATGGCTCTCTGAAAATCTGTGGAAAGGATTGCGTTTCGATGATATGGAAGAGACGGCACGCAAATGGATGAAGGTTATCCGTGAAAAAGAGAACCCGGATTTGGTGATCGGCTTGTTCCATGCCGGACAGGAGGCTTTCAAAATGTCGGGCAAATACAACGAGAACGCTTCTCTCAACGTAGCGAAGAATGTGCCGGGATTCGATATCGTATTGATGGGGCACGATCATTCCCGCGAATGTAAGAAGGTGATGAATGTTGCCGGAGACTCGGTGTTGATTATCGATCCGGCCAGCAATGGGATTGTTTTGTCTAATGTAGATGTGACCTTGAAACTGAAAGATGGAAAGGTGCAGAGCAAGGATATTAAGGGTGTCTTGACGGAAACGGAGGCTTACGGAATCAGCGAGGACTTTATGAAGCGTTTTGCCCCGCAATATGAAACGGTGCAGAAGTTCGTTTCGAAGAAGATCGGCACTTTTACCGAAAGTATCTCCACTCATCCTGCTTTCTTCGGCCCTTCTGCCTTTATCGACCTGATACATACCTTGCAGCTCGACATCACCGGTGCCGACATCTCGTTTGCCGCTCCGCTTTCGTTTGACTCGGAAATAAAGAAGGGGGATGTATTTGTGAGTGATATGTTCAATTTATATAAGTATGAGAACATGCTGTATGTGATGACTCTGTCCGGAAAGGAGATTAAGGATTTCTTGGAGATGTCTTATTATATGTGGACGAACCGGATGAAATCGCCGGAGGATCATCTGCTCTGGTTCAAGGAGAAGCGTCGTGAAAGTGCGGAGGATAGATCGTCTTTCCAGAATTACAGTTTTAATTTCGATTCGGCTTCGGGCATTATTTATACGGTGGATGTCACTAAACCGCAGGGCGAGAAGATAACGATCAAAAGCATGGCTGATGGTTCTCCTTTCCGCATGGATAAGATATATAAGGTGGCCTTGAATTCTTACCGTGGCAATGGTGGCGGAGAATTGCTGACGAAAGGGGCGGGCATCCCGCAGGAGAAGTTGAAAGACCGCATTATTTTCTCTACGGATAAGGATCTCCGTTTCTACCTGATGAATTACATTGAGGAGAAAGGAACGATGGACCCGAAAGCGCTCAATCAGTGGAAGTTTGTTCCGGAAAAGTGGACGGTGCCGGCTGCCAAACGTGATTATGAATATCTGTTCCGGTCTGTTCGATAAGTATCTAAAAGTGTTCATTATGTCCGATAATGCTCCCGATTGGCTTGTATATCTGATTAAATGCTGGTATATTTGTCGCCAAAAAAAGAGAGAGTATGGATATTCAAAGTGTTCCGAAAGTAGGTATTTCTTCGGTAGTTCATTCTAAACATATAGATGCCGACAACATTGATGTTGTTGATAATGATATAGCGCTTTTCGATACGGAGAGCGTTATATCGTTGTATAACGGGCCTACCAAACTGGAAGTGTTGACGGTGGGGCTTTGTCTGGAGGGTACCGGTACTTTTAAGATCAGTCTGCGTGAATTTCAATTGTGTCCCGGATTGATGGTGATAGCACTGCCTAATCAGATTATCGAGCAGCGGTATTTCAGTCACGATTTTAAAGGCATTTTCTTTGCTGTGTCGAAGAACTTGCTGGAGACGTTGCCTAAGATCGGAAATGTGCTTTCTTTGTTTTTCTATCTGAAAGATTATCCGTGTTTCGACCTCACTCCGCACGAGCAGGAGGTGGTGAAGGAGTATCACGTGTTTATCAGGAAACGGTTGAGGAATAAGGAGGCTTTATACCGTAGGGAAGTGGTAATGGGACTGATGCAGGGGTTCTTTTTCGAGCTTTGCACTATTTTCACTAATCATGCACCCGCAAATGCTACTACGATGAAGAATAAAAGCCGGAAAGAATATATCTTCGAACGCTTTTATGAGTCTCTGGTGGAGTCTTACCAGTCTGAACGCAGCGTAAAATACTATGCCGACCAACTGTGTCTGACGCCGAAGCATCTTTCGGGAGTAGTGAAAGAAGTCAGCGGAAAAACGGTAGGGGAGTGGATTGACGAGTTGGTGATTCTGGAAGCGAAAGCCCTCCTGAATTCTTCAAGTATGAACATACAGGAGATTGCCGACCGGCTGAATTTTGCAAACCAGTCTTTCTTTGGGAAATATTTCAAGCATTACACCGGTATGTCTCCAAAAGAATACCGGAAAAGCCGCTAAAATCATAGAACACCGGAGCGTACACGGCTTAGTGTCTCCGGTGTCATCAGAAGATAGGAAGCGATGTGTGCCAGAGGCGCGCGTTTGATGATTTCCGGATGTGTTTCGAGCAGGAGGTTATAACGTTCGCGAGCGGATTCGAAACGCCAGGAGTCTGCTTTAACCTGTGATACAATTAAAGAGTATTCCAATATCTTTTGATAGAACATGTTGATTTCCCAGTTCTCCCTCGCTAATTTTTGTATCATGTCGCGGGGGAATAAGTAAATAATGGAAGGTTCAAGAGTTTCTACGATTAGCCGGGTGGGTACTTGTTTCAGAAAACTTTCAATGCACATCACGATACATCCTTCGTATGAGAAATGTTCGGTCACGTCTTTCCCGTTTTTGTAATAGTACTGCCTAAGCATGCCTTTTCCTACAAAAACAAGTTCGTGGGCTACTTCTCCTTCGTTGAGCGCTATGGCTCCTTTGGGAAATTCTTCACGAATCAGTATGCTTTCTATCTGCCGTCTTCCTTCTATACTCATCTCCGGAAAGCGGGAATTGACAACAGCATTTACAGTCTCTCTTAATAGTGTATCCATGTCTTTTCTGTCTTGATGTGTGCAAAAATACTAAAAACGGTTGACATAAATCAAGGGTGGTATAAAAAAGATGTATCTTTGTCCGCAAAATCAAGAAGTAAGGTGATTATGAATAAGATAATAGGCTTGGCAGTGTTGCTGTTTTGTTTGAGTGGTTGCGTTAGGGATAATGATGCTATTTATTATCCGGTTGGCAACGTGGATGTGGAAAGAGGCGGTCCGGCTTTGGAAGCAGGAAAGGGAGATTTGATAGCCCGAAGTTATAATACCGAAGATTATGTGTTGGACACGCTTGCGCAATATCCGGGTGACCCGACTCTCGGTAAACTGACATTTATGATTAACCTGAAAAATCAGTCGGCGGATCGGGAAGTAGATGGATTTAATGGCGTCGGCCGGTCTAAACTAACGATGAGTCTTGGATATAAAGACGGTAACTATTCGGCAGAAAGCCAAGTCCCTGTTTATACCTCGTCTGACGTGACTGCCAGTTATGCAATCAAACTCCGCTTGAAAGGGGAATTGACCTTGACGGGAGACGAATGGATGATTGACTATGTGTATGCCCAATTAGCGGGCTTATTCCAGCCTTATCCGCCTACGTCTTTCCCGGAAGTGTTTATGTGTAAAGGAGGTGAGCAACCATTCGCTACTTTCGATTCTTTCCGTAGAACCTGGACGTTTGATATAACCTATGATCGTTCCAACCTTTCTTTCAGCCAACTGTATTTCAACTTGTTCGTAAACCTGGCCGGGCAGAAGAGGGAAGAAAGAGTCCGGTTGAGAATGGATAAAGAATCTTACTTTGAGATCTATAAAGAAAAAGAGGAAATGTAGTTTAACTGCATTTCCTCTTTTTCTTTGTAGTGGGTACGAGAATCGAACTCGTATTACATGCGTGAGAGGCATGTGTCCTAACCGTTAGACGAACCCACCGTTTGTTGATGAATTTAAAAAGAGCCAAGTCTATAAAACTTAGCTCTTTTTATTTAGAGAATTTTGCGGAAGCTGGGGGATTCGAACCCCCGGTACGGTTACCCGTACGTCAGTTTAGCAAACTGGTGGTTTCAGCCACTCACCCAAACTTCCTTGAACCCGCATTCTCTCTCAAATGCGGTGCAAATATAGGGGGAACTTTTGGACTACGCAAATCTTTTAGCAAGATTTTTTTTACCTATTTTTTGTAAAATGAGATAACCTGCTATGTTTCAAATGTTAAACGGAAGAATTTTTTTTCGAAAGCTTTTAATTTTTATCGATGGAATGGGAACTTGAAACATATTGACGCTATCCGCTTATTATAGTGACGGTATCTTCATGGGATAGGGTAAACATCCGGATGGGATAGTGACGGTATATTTGACGTAAGAAAAGGACATAAAAAAAGGCTATCTATCCCAGACAGCCAATCTTTTTGTTAACCTTAAATCTAATACTATGAAAAACACAGTACAAATATACGGACTTCTGTCAACTTTGCAAATAAAACAAGAAAAAAGAGATGTTTTATAACATTGATTAAATATTTGATTCCTCGATTCTATTTTTATTAAGACTTTCGGCGTTTTGAATGCTATATTCCCAATATTTATCACATAATTTCAGATAGCTGGTCTCGGCACTCTTGCCACCTAAAGAAATAGCGTACATCTTTGTCTGTTTCGCTTTTGCGTGTTCGATGGTCCGGGATAGTAGTTGATCGACAGGACGCATCTCAAAGTCCGATACGGTGATAATGTCCGCTTCCATATATCCTTCTTCGCTGATCTTTCGCAAAGCATGCGTGATGACAGGTTCCATATCGGTTCCGCCATGAAAGGATTGGCATAAGAAATCGACCAGGCGATCGAAACTGCTGCCTAAGTCTGTGATTTCAATGCACTCGATATCATCGGAAAACAGGATGACGTAACATTTTCGATGTTGCACTTCCGTCAGTTCGGCAATGGCAAGTAGGGTGGATTTCGCGATTCTTTCCCGTTCGCCTGCCATGGAACCGGAAGTGTCCAGACAAACAATGAAAGGGCCTTCGGCTTCTTCGGAAACTTCGTTCCCTATTGTTTTCTTGTCGTTGATGGTTTGCTTTTCGTGTGATTGATAGTCGATGACTTGCAATCTCTTCTCAATGAAACGCTCAAAGAAAATGGGTTGCAGACTTTTTTCGGCCAGATAACAATATTCCAAGGGAAGAAGGCTGTTTAAGTCGTTTCCTTCGCAAATACCTGTAATATCGCTTCGGGTGGCATGAGATATAATTTGTTCCCGATGAATACCGGCAGTCATTTTGAAACGTTTCCGGCTGCTTTGGTGTTTCTTGCCCAAGATTTCTACCAGTTCACGGATAACGGGATTTCGTTTGATCGTTTCTTCGTATTCTAAAATCTGTTCTGCTATCTGTTTATGGTTGCGGAGTAACCAGACGAGGCGTGAGCCGCCACGCACCGGAAGGTTTTTGGCAAGTGATAGCTGAAGACGGTAGAAATCATCACAAAGCCGCTCGATATGTTCCATCTGATAGTTGAACTCGTTGTTCGAGAGCAGTGTGTGCCATTTGTCGAAGAAGAGAGTCCGCAACGCTTTCCATTCTTTAGAGCGTGGGCTGATTGCGTCAAAACGCTGGAGGTAGTATTTTACGTTGAGGTCTACCAGGTGATATTTCATTGAGAACGTGTAGGCGCTGTTTTTCAGGAAATGGAGAAACTTGGTGTCGGATGCTTCATTCATTTCATGAAAGTATTCCCATTGCGACGCGTAGTGGGAGTAGAAATCTTGCAGGGAGGGTTGCGTGTGACGAAAATACCGGTGAATATCCGCATCCAGTTCTTCGGGACGGATAATCAGGTTGTGCAGTTGTTCGTCGTACACATCGTAGGCTATTCCCTGTAATTTCTCATAATAAATGTCTTGCAGGTGTTTGAGCCTAATACTCTCTGTTCTCTTGTTCATGGGCATGAGCGATGATGCGGAGTTCGTTCCGGTAATTCTCTATGATATGTGCAGTCTCTCCTAAAATTCGTTTGATCTTGCTTTTTTGCGATGAGCTTAAGAAGAGATGCTCTTTTGTATATGCTGTTTCCCGTTCGGAGATTGTTTTATATTCCACTTCCATTTGATGCAGCAAGTCGATCACTTCCTGCAATGTAAATTCGAATGGAGTGTTGCCATCCTGTTGTGCAGGCAAAGGATCACAATTGTCATAACATAGTAACGGATATTCCTGATTGTTGACGAAAACTGACCGTCTTCCTTTTCGGAGGGAATAGATATTCTTTTGCGCGATATTTCTGTTCTTTACAAAATCGTAGGCTTTCAGGATTTTGTTGACCGGACGGAATTTATCCTGTTGGATATAAAACAGCCGATTGCTGTCTTTCTTCAAAGACTGGTAATCGGAAGCAAAAATGAGTAGATTTCCGGTAATGTGATAACCTTCTATGCGATGATAGAAGGTGTCTACGACCTGAATTCCCGGATCGCTAAGTTCACGCAGGCTGTGTTCGGACTTCATGTTTTCTTTCAGTGTGTCCAATTTTTGTTCCAGCCGTTTTTCTCCTAACAGATAGGTGTTGATGCCTCGTGCTATCGACTGTTCTACAATCTCTTCGATAATGGGGAGCTGCGAAATTTCATCCCATAGGCAGGCGCTCATCAATAGGCAGTCGGAGAAATGAATTCCCGGAGATTCATTCAGATAGGCTGATGTGCGGAGCAGACCTACTATTTTCTTCCAGCGGCGGTCGGATACATAGATAGGAGGGGTGTTTTCATCCCGTCCTGTGTTGTATTGTTCAATTTCTCGTTTGATATTGTGAATCAGCTCGAAGATGGTATAGTGAATGCCTACTTTTTCGCTTTCAGCTTGTATCTGGTTGTATAATTCATCGTTCACCTGGAGTTTTTCCGGGATTTCAGGTTCTATTTCCCGCGTAGAAGAAATCATCTGATCGAACGCATATTCCTGTTCGATACATCCGACAAACTGACGGATCAGGAAACGGTCGTATAAGGCTTCCAGTCCTTCACCTTTTGCCGGCAGTTCGTTGGAAGCGGCAATCAATGCTTTCAGGGGTACACGCACCGTAAATTGTCCGTTGCGGTATATCTTTTCATTGATTACCGTCAAAAGGGAATTTTGGATAGCAGGGCCGGCTTTCCATATTTCATCCAGAAAGACGATTGATGCTGTCGGCAGGTATCCTTTTGTAATGCGTTCGTACGTATCTTCATCCTTCAATTTTGAGATGGAGACGGGACCGAATATTTCGTCCGGTGTACTGAAGCGGGACATCAGATACTCAAAAGCATCTGCGTCTTTAAATGCCAGTTTGAGCCTGCGTGCTACCAAACTTTTAGCTACTCCCGGAGGGCCCAACAGAAAGATACTTTCCCCTGCCATGGCGGATAGCAGAGACAGTGCGATGGTATGCTCTTTTTCGAATACTCCCTCATTGAGGGACTTCAATAATTGGGTGATATGTGATTTGATAGACTTCATGTGACGGATAATTTCATGTGTTGTTAGCAAGAGGCAAAGATACAAGAATTCTTTGAAATAGACTTCGCCGGAGGGATTTACTCCTAGATTTAGGCAATTTCCTCCCGATAAGTAGGAGTTTTCAGTTTCATGGGGAAAATTCATTCTCTACTTTTGTTCTATCGAAAGATAAATGATATATAATAATTAGAGAACCATTAAAAATAAAGGAATATGAAAACGAGCACATTTAAATACTTCGGTTTGGCGTTGATGGCTATATTGATGGTAAGTTTTACCTCTTGCGAAGTGGAAATAGACAGTTTCTATGATGATGATAATAATGGTGCAGGGTATTATAACCGTTCGGCTGATTTATGTAGCCGTACTTGGGTTAGTTTCTACCGCGACATGGACGGTAACTATTGCCGTCAGGAACTGGACTTCTTTTTAGACCGTACCGGAATCGACTATATACGGGTGGAATATCCTAATGGAACAGTCGATCAATATGAATATAATTTCCGTTGGAGTTGGGAAAATTATGCACAGACTTCCATTCGTATGTCATACGGACCGAATGATGTTTCATACTTGGATGATGTATATATCGGTGGAAACAGATTGAGCGGTTATCTGGACGGACGAAATAACTTTGTGGAGTTTCAAGGGAAAAGATGAGACGTGAAACAAGATGAAGCGTAAAGCAGGAAGAAACGTGAAGCAGGAAGAAAAAAGAAAAGGTTAAGAAATTAGGAGAGATAAAGAAATTAGAAAAAGATAAAGAGATAGGTAAGCGTAAAGGAAGAAACAGGTAAAAAAGCATCGTTGGAAGGATAACAAGATGCGGGTAAAAAGAGAAAGGATAAGATTGTTAAGATAGAAATATAACAGATATTAGAAACAAAATAACAGGTAACAGTGTAAAAGGGTAATCAATAAGATTTCAGGATATATGAATCAGGGTATAATTAGGGCGCGAAATGAAAGCTTAAAAGTTTTGAACCGGACTAAATAGTTTTTATCTTTGCGCCCTATTAGTTTTTATATACATGGAGTGGTTATATAGTCTATTTATCGAACATTCTGCCTTACAGGCTGTTGTGGTACTTTCACTGATTTCTGCCATTGGTTTGGGCTTGGGAAGAGTGCATTTCTGGGGAGTTTCCCTGGGAGTCACTTTTGTTTTTTTTGCGGGTATCCTGGCCGGCCATCTCGGGCTTTCGGTCGATCCGCAGATGTTAAACTACGCAGAAAGTTTCGGACTGGTCATTTTCGTTTATTCCCTCGGGCTACAAGTCGGTCCCGGTTTTTTTAGCTCTTTCCGTAAAGGTGGGGTAACGCTGAATATGTTGGCGTTGGGAGTCGTTCTGCTGGGAACGTTGTTGACGGTGGTGGCTAGTTATGCAACGGGTGTCTCTCTTCCTGATATGGTGGGCATCCTTTGTGGAGCAACGACAAACACTCCGGCATTGGGAGCTGCGCAACAAACTCTGAAACAGATGGGAATAAACAGCAGTACGCCTGCTTTAGGATGTGCGGTGGCCTATCCGATGGGAGTAGTCGGCGTAATCCTTGCCGTTTTATTAATCCGTAAAGTATTGGTTCGCAAAGAAGATTTGGAGATAAAAGAGAAAGACGATGCGAACAAAACTTATATTGCAGCGTTTCAAGTACACAATCCTGCTATTTTCAATAAAAGTATCAAGGATATAGCTCGTATGAGTTACCCGAAGTTTGTCATATCCCGTTTGTGGCGTGACGGACATGTCAGTATTCCGACTTCAGACAAGATTCTGAAAGAAGGTGACCGTCTGCTGGTGATAACTGCGGAAAAAGACGCTTTGGCCCTGACGGTACTTTTTGGTGAACAGGAAAATACGGATTGGAATAAAGAGGACATTGACTGGAATGCGATTGACAGCGAATTGATCTCGCAGCGTATCGTTGTCACCCGTCCCGAACTGAATGGTAAGAAACTCGGTGCACTCCGGTTGAGAAATCATTACGGAATTAATATCAGCCGTGTTTACCGGTCGGGGGTGCAACTGCTTGCTACTCCAGGATTGATACTTCAGTTGGGCGACCGCCTGACAGTGGTGGGCGAGGCTGCTGCTATCCAGAATGTGGAGAAAGTATTGGGAAATGCCGTGAAAAGCTTGAAAGAGCCCAATCTGGTTGTTATATTTATCGGTATCGTGCTTGGTTTGGCACTGGGGGCTATTCCTTTCTCTTTTCCGGGTGTCAGTACTCCTGTGAAGTTGGGATTAGCGGGCGGACCGATCATTGTCGGTATCCTTCTGGGGACTTTTGGACCACGGATACACATGATTACCTATACCACCCGTAGTGCGAACCTGATGTTGCGTGCCTTGGGACTTTCCATGTACCTTGCTTGTCTGGGACTGGATGCCGGAGCTCACTTTTTCGATACCGTATTCCGTCCGGAAGGCTTATTATGGATTGGTTTGGGAGCCGGATTGACTATCATTCCAACAGTGTTGGTTGGATTCGTGGCCTTCAAGATGATGAAGATCGATTTCGGTTCTGTATCCGGTATGTTGTGCGGAAGTATGGCAAATCCGATGGCACTGAACTATGTAAACGATACAATCCCCGGCGACAACCCATCCGTAGCCTATGCGACTGTTTATCCGCTATGTATGTTCCTGCGGGTAATTATCGCCCAAGTGTTGTTGATGTTCTTGTTAAATTGAGAATGGTACATTGCTGAATCGTAATTAGTAACTAGTAAATTGTAAATAGTAAAATAGTAAATAAAATGACTGCTCAAAGTAACATAACTCCTGAAAGCATTGTGGGTGATCTCCGTTACCTGCAACTGCTTTCCCGAAGTTTTCCTACGATTGCCGATGCTAGTACGGAAATAATCAATCTGGAGGCTATCTTAAATCTACCTAAAGGGACAGAGCATTTCTTGACTGACATTCATGGAGAATACGAGGCTTTTCAGCACGTACTGAAAAATGCTTCAGGTGCGGTAAAACGTAAAGTAAATGAAATATTCGGCAACACTCTCCGCGAGGCTGAAAAGAAAGAAATCTGCACGTTGATTTACTATCCCGAAGAGAAACTTCAATTAGTGAAAGCCCGTGAAAAGGACCTGGATGATTGGTATCTGATTACCCTGAACCAACTGGTGAAGGTCTGTCAGAATGTATCTTCCAAATATACCCGTTCGAAGGTTCGTAAATCGCTGCCTGCCGAGTTCTCTTATATTATTCAGGAATTATTGCACGAATCGTCCATCGAGCCGAACAAGCATGCTTATATCAATGTAATTATCAGCACGATTATCACTACCAAGCGTGCCGACGATTTCATTATCGCTATGTGCAATCTGATTCAGCGTCTGACTATTGACTCTCTTCATATCGTAGGCGATATTTACGACCGTGGTCCTGGCGCGCATATCATCATGGATACGTTGTGCAATTACCATAACTTCGATATTCAATGGGGAAATCATGATATTCTCTGGATGGGTGCAGCTTCCGGTAACGATAGTTGTATTGCCAACGTGATACGTATGTCCATGCGCTACGGCAACCTGGGCACGCTTGAAGACGGATACGGAATCAATCTGCTTCCATTGGCTACTTTTGCAATGGATACGTATGCCGATGATCCTTGCACCATCTTCATGCCGAAGATGAATTTTGCCGACGCTCATTATAATGAGAAGACTCTGCGCTTGATCACTCAAATGCATAAAGCCATTACCATTATCCAGTTTAAACTGGAGGCCGAAATTATCGACCGTCGTCCGGAGTTTGGGATGACCAACCGCAAACTGCTGGAGAAGATTGATTTTGAGCGTGGCGTCTTTGTATACGAAGGAAAAGAATATGCTTTGCGCGATACCAACTTCCCGACCGTAGATCCTGCCGATCCTTACCGGTTGACGGAAGAAGAACGCGAATTGGTAGAAAAGATTCATTATTCATTTATGAATAGTGAAAAGCTGAAGAAACACATGCGTTGCCTGTTTACCTATGGCGGAATGTATCTGGTGTCAAATTCGAATCTTCTTTATCACGCTTCTGTCCCTCTGAATGAGGATGGCAGCTTTAAGCATGTCAAAATACGTGGTAAGGAATATTGGGGGCGTAAATTGCTGGATAAAGCCGATCAACTGATTCGTACTGCGTATTTCGATGAAGAAGGGGAGGAGGATAAGGAATTTGCTATGGATTACATTTGGTATATGTGGTGTGGTCCGGAAGCTCCCTTGTTCGATAAGGATAAGATGGCAACCTTTGAGCGTTATTTCGTAGAAGATAAAGAATTGCATAAAGAGAAGAAAGGTTATTATTATACATTGCGTAACCGGGAAGATGTCTGCGATCAAATTTTGGCAGAGTTTGGAGCTTCCGGTCCTCATTCGCATATCATCAACGGTCATGTGCCTGTGAAAACGATTCAGGGAGAACAGCCAATGAAAGCCAATGGCAAGCTTTTCGTTATTGATGGCGGATTCTCAAAAGCTTATCAGCCGGAAACGGGAATTGCGGGATATACGCTTGTTTATCACTCTCATGGTATGCAGCTTGTGCAGCACGAGCCGTTCCAGTCTCGTCAGAAAGCTATTGAAGAGGGGCTTGATATCAAATCTACCAACTTTGTCTTGGAATTCAATTCGCAACGGATGATGGTGAAAGATACCGATAAAGGAAAAGAACTGGTGACTCAAATACAGGATTTGAAGAAATTGCTCGTTGCTTATCGTACTGGTTTGATTAAAGAAAAGGTATAATAGATAAAAGTGAACTGCACTCCTAAAAGTTAGATACAAAACTTTAGGAGTGCAGTTCAACTATAATAAGGGGAGATTTTCTTTTTAGGGACCATTCGAGTGCCCCTTTTTTATTACAAATCAATGGCCATTATATTCCATACTATACATATCATAACCTTTGGCCCAATAGTCTTTTCTTATTTCTTTCAATGTAAATCCCTGTTTTTCGTAGAATTTATAAGCTAATTGTGAAGTTCTAACAGTTATTTTTTGAATACCATTAATAGACTTTATTTTTTCAATTCTATATTTTAGTAATTGTGCTCCTAGTGATTTACCTTGGTGCTGGGGATGTATGATATCCCAACTTATTTTTCCAGTGGTTTTGTCATCTGTGAAGTTTATTCCACCACATCCGACAATCTCCTTGTTAAGCAAAAGAACAAAATACAGCTCACGTTCACTATCCAGATAATTGCTGAAATCAGCTTCTTCTTCCAGTGCAAAATATTCAGGTGTGTTCTGTCTGATTAAATCTATTACGGCATTTTTGTCTGTTTCCCGGTATTCTCTAATTACAGTCATGTACATCTCACGTTAATTGGTAAGTTTAGAAAAGAACAATACCCGCTTCGATAATAGCTCCCTTATCGTAATTGCTCGATTTATTATAGAATCTGGTTAATCCATATCCACCTGTTGCAAAGATGCCGAACTTCCTGGTAAATTGATATTCCAGATTTGCACGTGCCTGCAGTGCGTACAGGCGTTTCGGGATGACCTCATCTTTGTTGTCAAAAGCCTCGATATGCTGATATCCGAGGTCTCCGCTGATGGATAACCCCTTGTAAAGGGGGAAAGACAGACCGGCACGATAGGATGCGCTGGCCGAAAACTTATTATTCAATCCCTGATACATGGAACCCACTCCCAATATGGTATAAAACAACTGGTTCTTGAACCGTACCCCGATATTGGCAGGCGTTGCGTTTCCACCGTATACCATCATTTGCACTTTTGTGTCAGGATTTGCATTCACCAAACCAAGTTGGAAACCTTTCATATCTTCTTTGTAGTAATTGACAAGACCAATTTGAAGTCCGCGCGCTTTCGTTGCGTAGTTGCATAATGCTACTTGCACTCCATTCAGCTTTGATGCGGTTATATTGGCAATTCCTGCTATCTGCAAACCGTTCATGTGTTCGCCTACTACATTTAAAAGTCCCGAAGCCATCAGACCACCGAAGCTCTGTCCGGTGATATTTGCTATTCCGGAGAAGTGTAAGCCCGAAGCCATATTGCCCGTCACATTCATGAAACCACTAATCATTAACCCCGAGTTGTTGTCTCCTCCGATGCTCGTTAGCCCGGATATGACTACTCCCTGTGCTTTGTCGCCGGTGATATTTACCAATCCGGCAGCAGAAAGCCCTACGGTGTTATCGCTGCTGATATTACTGATACCAGCCAGTTGAACGCCCCTCATAGTACCCCCTGCCAAGTTGGCTAATCCGGTGATTTGTACTCCGTTCATGTCACCATGAACCACGCTTCCCAATGCGTTGATACCCACACCGTTCAGACGGTTCATGGTAGACAGGAGGCCGATGTTTACATAGGTCGTCTGTGTACTGTCATGCGGTTGCGTGCATATATCTTTCCAGATGGATATATTGATCCCTGCACTCTTGTTCTGTGCCGGTAAAGAAACGGCAGCCATTAGTATAGCTGCCGTAAGTATTGTTTTCTTTATCTTCATTCCTTTCTCTTTTTCGGTTTAAGTTATATCTTTCTCTATGCAGCTGACAATCTATCAGCCTTTTGCTTCCTGATACAAATAACGCTTGATGCTCTTCTTCGGTGTCTTTTCAAATTCTTCCGGATAGATTTTCATCTTGGATATCTGGCTGTATGCCGGTAGCATGGTGTTCAGTGTCACGCGGTTTTCTTCCATTACTTGTTCGATGTCTTCAGTCTTCAGGTCGTGAGCGAACGCATCGTCAAAGTCGGGATAAACAAGTCCGACAAGTTTCTCGTTTTGCTGAACGATAATGCTTTCAGCCACGTATGGCAGGTTGTTCAACTTATCTTCAATTTCTTCCGGATAGATATTCTGTCCGCTGGAGCTCAATAACAGGTTCTTGCTGCGTCCTTTGATTGTAACATTACCTTCTTCATCCATCAAAGCCAAGTCGCCGGTATGCAACCAACCGTCCTTGTCGATGACTTCTTGAGTGGCTTCTTCGTTTTTGTAATAGCCCAGCATCACATTCGGGCCCTTACATACGATTTCACCAACGATATTTTCGGGATCAGATGACAATACCCGTACATCCATCCGTGGCACAGCCTTTCCGCAAGAACCCGGTTTGAACTTTCTCCAATCTTCGTAGCAGATAATCGGGCCACATTCCGTCATTCCATATCCAACCGTATAAGGGAAATCAATCATTTTCAAGAACTGTTCCACTTCTTGATTGAACGCTGCACCTCCTACGATGACTGCCTTGAAGTTTCCGCCAAATGCCTTAATCATCTCTTCGCGCACTGTTGCCTTTATCTTGTCATTGATAATAGGCACTTTCAGCAATATCTTCATCGCCGGAGTTTCCAACTTCGGAAGCACGCTTTTCTTGATTATCTTTTCGATGATGAGTGGTACTGCAACAATCAGACTGGGTTTCACTTCTTCAAAAGCCTGGAAGATAATCTTAGGGCTTGGCATACGGGTGAGGAAGTAGATGTGGCAACCTACGGAGAACTCATAAAGGAATTCAAAAGCCAATCCGTACATGTGTGCCATAGGAAGCATGGAAACGATTTTATCTCCGGCTTCCAGTTCCAACACTTCAAAAGCAAATTTGGTATTCGACCACAGACTGCGGTAGGGGAGCATTACTCCTTTGGAATAACTCGTTGTTCCCGAAGTATAATTGATAACTGCCAGTTCTTCCGGTTCGTCTTTGTGATAAGCGACATGCTCTTTACGGAAATTCTTCGGATATTTTTTGCCGAACATTTCGTTCAGATGTTCGCGTGCATACGTGAGTCGTTCGCTGCGTGACACTAATAGGGTGAAGTCATTCATCATCAGGATACCTTCCAGTAGCGGCATTGCCGACTCGTTCAGGTTTTCCCATACCATATCTCCTACAAGCAGTAATTTAGCTTCGGAGTGGTTGACGATATTATGCACGTTATCTGCTTTAAATTCATGGAGAATAGGTACAATGACGGCTCCATACGTCAGTGTGGCAAGGAAAGTAACTCCCCAGTGAGAGCTGTTTCTTCCACAAACGGCAATCTTGTCTCCCTTGCGGATTCCGCTTTCTTCAAAGATGATATGGAGTTTCTCGATTTTGCGAGCTACGTCTTTATACTGTAAAGTTGCACCTTTATAATCGGTCAGGGCATCCAGGTCCCAATTATTCTTGATACTATTCTCAATATAGGCTATAAAACTTTGTTCCATTGTTTTTTGCACATTTGGTATTAAATTGTGCAAATATAGTAATTATATTAAGAATGAAGAATTAAGAGTGAAGAATTTTTGGAAATGGGGGAGAGAGTAGTGGGGGAGATTGGCTTGTAGTATAAAAAAAGATTATGCTCATAGCTCAACAGATTATGCTTATAGCTAATTGGATTATCATTATAGCAAAACTGATTATCATTATAGCTAATTTAATTATCATTATAGCTAAAAAAAATATGCTATTAGCAAAAAACATTCAGCTAATAGCATATTTACAGTAACTTCATTTCTTATTTCAAGTACCATTCGTACATTCTTTGTACGCCTTCCTCGATTTCAATTTTGTGGTGCCAGCCCAGTGCATGCAGTTTTGAAGGATCGGTTAGCTTGCGCATTGTGCCGTCCGGTTTGCTGCTGTCGAAGGTCAGTTTACCTTGATAACCTACTGTTTCAACGATCCGTTCAGCCAGTTGGCGGATGGTGATTTCCTTACCGGTTCCGATGTTGATATGGCAGTTGCGGATATCTTTGCTACCTTCTTTATAGGTATCTTTAAAGTCCACATGCTCCATAACGAAGACACTGGCATCCGCCATTTCTTCGCTCCAGAGGAATTCGCGGAGAGGAGTACCCGTACCCCAGAGAGTGACCTCTGTTTCGCTGATTCCGTATTTTTTCAGAATAGCCAGAATGTCCTCTTTCGAGCTGTCGCCATTGACACCTTCCACCGGACGCTGGTTCATATCCTTGCGTACAGCTTCCCAGTTTCCTTCTTTCAGACAGTGTGCCAAATGAATCTTGCGAATCATGGCAGGCAATACATGGCTGCGTTCCAAATCGAAATTATCATTCGGCCCGTAAAGGTTTGTCGGCATCACGGCGATGTAGTTCGTTCCATATTGCAGGTTGAAGCTCTCGCACATTTTCAGTCCGGCAATTTTAGCGATTGCATACGGCTCGTTGGTATATTCCAACGGTGAAGTAAGCAATACATCTTCCTTCATCGGCTGTTCGGCATCGCGTGGATAAATACACGTACTGCCGAGGAAGAGCAGCTTTTTCACATTGTGACGGAAACTCTCTCCGATAATGTTCTGTTGAATCTGCAGATTCTTGTATATAAAGTCGGCACGGTAGATACTGTTCGCCATGATACCACCCACAAAGGCAGCGGCAAGGAATACATATTCCGGCTGTTCTTCATCGAAGAATTTACGGACAGCCATTCCATCCTGCAGGTCAAGCTCTTTGTGCGTGCGGCCTATCAGATTGGTGTATCCTTTATCCTGCAAATTCTTCCAGATAGCAGATCCCACAAGTCCGCGGTGTCCTGCTATATATATCTTTGCATTCTTTTCCATTCTATCTTTTATTATTTTCACCACAGATTAACACAGATTTCCACAGAATTTTTTTATATCTATAATCTGTGGAAATCTGTGTTAATCTGTGGTGAAATGAAATTCATTTAATGTTTGGTAGCAATCATCCGCTTCACCTTTTCCATATCGTGGCGAACCATGATACTTACCAGTTCTTCGAATGATGTTTTGCATGGATCCCATCCTAACAATGTTTTTGCTTTAGTCGGGTCACCCAGCAGTTGTTCCACCTCTGACGGACGGAAATATTTAGGATCAACCTCTACCAAAGACTTTCCGGTAGCTACGTCGATACCTTTCTCATTCACGCCTTCACCTTCCCAACGAAGTTCGATGCCTGCTTCCTTGAATGCCAGCGTTGCGAATTCGCGTACTGTGTGCATTTCTCCGGTAGCAATTACGAAATCTTCGGGAACGTCATGTTGCAGGATCAGCCACATACATTCGATGTAATCCTTGGCATATCCCCAGTCGCGACGTGCATCCAGATTACCCAGATACAGTTTGTCCTGTTCGCCCTGTGCGATACGTGCGGCAGCAAGCGAAATTTTACGGGTAACGAATGTCTCGCCACGGCGTTCACTCTCGTGATTGAACAGGATTCCGTTTACGGCAAACATACCATAGCTTTCGCGGTAGTTTTTAGTAATCCAGAAACCATATTGTTTGGCTACCCCATACGGAGAACGGGGATAGAATGGAGTTGTCTCTTTTTGTGGAACTTCCTGCACCTTACCGAACAATTCGGAAGTAGAAGCCTGATAGATGCGGGTTTTCTTTTCCAGTCCCAGGATGCGTACCGCTTCGAGCATACGCAACGTACCGATAGCATCCGCTTCGGCCGTGTATTCCGGAACGTCGAATGAAACCTTCACGTGGCTTTGAGCAGCGAGATTGTAGATTTCATCCGGTTGCACCTGTTGAATAATACGAATTAACGAACTAGAATCTGTCATATCCCCATAATGCAGATTGATCGTACGTTTCTGTTTCATGTCGCGCACCCACTCGTCAAAATACAAATGTTCAATACGTCCTGTATTGAACGAAGAAGAACGACGGAGTATACCGTGTACTTCGTAACCTTTTTGCAATAGAAATTCGGCAAGATAAGAACCATCCTGCCCGGTGATGCCTGAAATTAGGGCTTTTTTCATACGCTATTATTTAATATAATTGAAAATGTGGGTGCAAATGTCGGCATTTTTTGTGAGCCAGCCAAGCTACTACCCAATTATTTTTCAGCACAGTCATTCAGCACGGTTTTTCCCCATTATTTTGTCGATAATCAAAGCGATAGCTCCGTCGCCCGTCACGTTGCAGGCTGTGCCGAAACTGTCCATTGCGATGTAAAGCGCGATCATTAAAGCCTGTGCCGATTCGTCGAAGCCGAGCATGGATTGCAGAATTCCCAGAGAGGCCATGATAGCTCCGCCCGGAACTCCCGGAGCGGCTATCATTGTGATGCCCAGCATGAAGATAAATCCGGCAAACAAGGGGAAGTCGAACGGTATTCCCTGCATCATCATCAATGCCAGTGCGCAGGCTACGATTTTCAGTGTGCTGCCCGACAGATGAATGGTGGCGCAGAGCGGAATCACGAAACCGGCCACTTCGGCAGATACCCCGTTCTTTTTGGTCTGTTCCAGCGTTACAGGGATGGTGGCTGCCGAAGACTGTGTGCCCAATGCCGTGAAGTAAGCCGGCAGCATTTTATTAAGTAATTTAAACGGGTTTTTGTGTACAAACAGTGCCGCAATGGAATACTGAAAAACTAACAGGAAGATGTGAAGAGCAAAGATGACTCCGATAATTTTAATAAACACCATCAGGATGGAATATACTTGTCCCGAATGTGTCATGTTGAGGAATATGCCAAAGATATAAAGCGGCAGCAAAGGCAGAATGACTGCGCTAATCATTCGTACGATAATTTCCTGAAAATCACGTGCCACGTTTTTCAATGCGTCGCTGTTCAGTGACGCCAGTCCCAAGCCCAAGGTGAAGGCTAATACCAAGGCCGTCATGACGTTCATCAGCGGTGGGATGGAGACGGAGAAGTAGGGGAGGATTCCTTGTGCTTCACTCACTTCTTCAAGCGGCGCTCCCGGTTCGATGAGTGACGGAAACACGGTGACTCCTGTGAAGTAGGAGAGGAATCCCGAAAACAGGGTGGCGAAATAAGCAATCAGAGCCGTCACGAGCAGCATTTTTCCTGCACCTTTTCCGATGTCGGCAATAGCCACCGTTACCAGTCCGACGATAATCAGCGGGATAGAGAAATTGAGAAACTCGCTGAAAATGCCGTTGAAAGTAACGAATATTCGCACTAGCGGGGCCGGGAAAAAAGTGCCGATGGCAATACCCAAAATGATGGCAATTACGATGCGTGCCAACAAACCGATTTTGATCTTCTTCATCCTTGATTTTATTTGTAGACCACAAAAATAATATTTTAATCTAAAATATTGCGAACAAATGTGCATTTCAACTGTTACTAAGATAAAGAATATTCAAAATATATAAGTTATGGCAAATCAGAATAAAACAGATATCGGACTTATCGGCTTGGCTGTGATGGGCGAGAATCTTGCTTTAAACATGGAGAGTAAGGGGTGGCACGTATCGGTTTATAACCGTACGGTTCCCGGAGTAGAGGAAGGAGTGGTAGATCGCTTTATGAATGGTCGTGCAAAAGGTAAAAACATCGAAGGATTCACAGATATAAAAGCATTTGTAGATTCGATAGCTATTCCCCGTAAGATAATGATGATGGTTCGTGCCGGAAGTCCGGTTGACGAACTGATGGATCAGCTTTTCCCGTTGCTTTCACCGGGAGACATTCTTATTGATGGCGGTAACTCCAATTACGAAGATACCAACCGTCGCGTCAAACTGGCGGAGTCGAAAGGATTTCTCTTCGTCGGTAGCGGAGTGTCCGGCGGTGAAGAAGGAGCCTTGAATGGAGCTTCTATCATGCCCGGCGGTTCGGAGAAAGCATGGCCGGAAGTGAAACCGATTCTTCAAAGCATTGCGGCAAAAGCACCGGACGGCACTCCCTGTTGCCAATGGGTAGGTCCTGCCGGATCGGGTCATTTTGTGAAGATGATTCATAACGGTATCGAATACGGTGATATGCAGCTGATCGCCGAAGCCTATTGGGTGATGAAAAAGTTGCTGGATCTGACCAATGAGGAAATGGCTGATGTCTTTGCCCGTTGGAACGAAGGCAAACTACGCAGCTACCTGATTGAAATCACCGCCAACATCCTGCGGCATAAAGACAAATCCGGAGGGTATCTGATTGATAAAATCTTGGATGCGGCCGGACAGAAAGGTACCGGCAAATGGTCGGTCATCAACGCTATGGAACTCGGCATGCCGTTGGGATTGATTGCCACAGCGGTATTCGAACGAAGCCTTTCTGCACAGAAAGACTTGCGTCATCTGGCTTCCAGACAATATCAGTGTCAACATACACAACCTATATATAATAAGGTGGAACTCGTAAAGAATATATTTTCTGCTCTTTATGCTTCCAAACTCGTCTCTTATGCTCAAGGATTCGCCGTGTTGCAACGTGCTTCCGACGCTTTCGACTGGCATCTCGACCTGGCTTCCATTGCCCGCATGTGGCGTGGGGGATGCATCATCCGCAGTATATTCCTGAACGACATTGCTGCCGCCTTCGAAGCCACCGACAAGCCTAAACACTTGTTGTTGGCTCCTTATTTTAAAGAAGAAATGAAAACGCTGCTTCCCGGATGGAAAAACCTGGTGGCGGAAGCCATGAAAGAAGAACTTCCTGTTCCTGCTTTCTCTTCTGCGCTGAACTATTTCTATTCGCTCACATCTGCCGATCTGCCCGCCAATCTTGTGCAGGCACAACGCGATTATTTCGGTGCGCACACTTTCGAGCGCAAAGACGAGTTGCGTGGACAGTTCTTCCACGAGAACTGGACAGGTCACGGAGGAGATACGAAATCGGGTACATATAATGTTTAAATAGAAAACAGTTTTGAAATGATAAATGGGAATTTGAAATGATAAATGGGAATTTAGCGGTTTAATGGGAATTTATCGGTTAAATGAGAATTTATCGGTTAAATGGGAATTTTGCAGTTAGGCTGAA
>JBKVKY010000009.1:0-242459 GCA_046986985.1 Bacteroides xylanisolvens
CTTGCCAATGCTACATTTATTATATCGCCTATACGGGCGCACCATCATAGTATTTCTTATCCATACTGAAAGCCTGAAACCATCCGCCTCCCATTGGGAAAGGGTCCCCTTTTGCCACATCGGAAGGTAAAGCCCACATCAGGAAAGGATTCGCATTTCCATGTTTCGGGTTACCATCGGCAGCCGGACTACAACTGACAGCCATAATGATTTCTTTATTGAATTTATTGGCATTCTTGAACAGGTCAACGTATGGGGTACTTCCAGTTTTAAACAAATCATATTTACCTGTATTGAGTTCATTATACATATCCATCGCTCTCTGATAATAACCTTCCATGTGTTCTCCCTCGTTCAGACAGTGTTTCATCAGGCAGAAACGGGCATAGTCACGCGTATAGCGTCCCAAATCGGGAGCTGTTTCGGGCGCATTCTTTGCAGCAAATTCCAAGTCGTCCGTAATCCACTGGGCCATTTCATCCAAAGAAGGACGCACGGTATTCGATAACGCTTCCGGATCAATTACTTTTTCAGGGTCCAGGATGACCGGTACAGGACCGTAAACATGTAACAGAAAATACATCATCAATCCACGGCACAGACGCGCTTCTCCAAGCAGATTATTCTTTTTTTCTTCTGTAAGAGCAGTCAGAGGAGCTTTCTCCAAAGTTCCAATGATTTCAGTCATACGGGTTATTTGAGCTGTTTTCGGGAAATGGTTGAGGTTACTGCCATCATCTACATTTCCACGCCAGTAATAAAAGCAATTACTGTAATCTCCTTTAGTAAAGCGTTCCCAGTCTGCACCTACTGTGGTAGCAGATGCACATATATCAGAAGTGGAATCAAACATACGTACCGTTCCTCCCGACTGTATATGAATACCGTGCTGCAAACCGCCTGAACCCATATCATACGTCCAAACCGTAGTGTATGGCAAGTAGCAAATCATCATATAGGAAACATACTCCTGCTCTGTAGAAGGATATTCTCCCTGCAACAAAGCTCCATAAATATAAGGATCAAAATTATTCTCACAACTACCGAATAATAGTTGCAAGGAAACAAGCATCGGTAAAAAAATCTTCTTTTTCATACGACATAATTTGTTAGATTTCATAGCTTGAAGTTTAGAAGGTTAATTTTGCACCTATTGAATAAACTCTCATTTGAGGATATTGCCCTCCGGTCAAATTAGAAGAGGAAGTGTTGATTTCAGGGTCATATCCTTTGTATTTGGTAAAGGTCAAAGGATTCTGAAAATCGACAAACACACGTATTCCTCTAATATATCCTTTAAATACAGATAACTCTTTGGGACCCAGATTATATCCCAGTGTGATGTTTCTTACACGTATATAAGAGGCATTTTCTCTTGTATAATCAAAGCCCAGATTTTCGGGTAAAGCCACTGATTTACTGATTGCGATACCCGGGAAGCGTCCGTTCGTGTTTGTCTGGGTATTCCAAATATTATAAGAATAGATACCAACATTGTGCGCATCCACTCCTCTGGAGAGACCTCCGACATCTATACTATTGCCATATGCATCATTCCATTTCTTTACTCCCAATTGACCATACATGAATATATCCAAATCAAAGTTCTTCCATGTAAATGTATTCCCGAAACCAAAATATAATTTAGGTAACGTATTATCCATATAAGAGTCATTCACATCAATGATTCCATCACCATTTTTATCTTTAACAATAGGATATCCCGGCATACAAGCAGCAGGACCTAACGAACGTTGCGATTCGGGCATATTACTCTTATCCACATTGATGATACCGGTCGTTTTATAATAATAGAATGCATTCATCGGTTCATTTTTCCTTTTCTGATATTTTTGATAATCATAGTTGGGCATACGTTCTATCCATACCGCGTTATAATGGGACATTGTAATTTGAGAGGTCCATTTGAAATCATGTGTTTGAAGATTCAGCGAATTCAAACTCACATCTACTCCGGTACGTTTATAATGTCCTCCATTGATAGGACGTGTTCCGTGCATTCCCAATAATTCAGTCGGTGCTGTCCCCAACAAATGGGTTACGTCATTACGGAATACATCTACACTACCCCAGATTCTATCTCTAAGAACGGAAAAATCCAATCCGATATTTTTCATAACCGTCTTTTGCCAGGTTACATCTTCATAGTTGGCACCGGACAATATGTAAGGAATATAGGTAACTGAATTATTATTGAACTGAACATCTTCACGGGTAGTTGTTACAATACCATATAGTGTTGTACCTAAATTGTCACTACCAGTTTCACCATAACTGGCTCTTAGTTTCAACATATTAATCCAGGAGATATTCTTTATAAATGATTCTTCGTTCATTTTCCATGCTAGAGAAACAGATGGGAAGAGAGCATATTTCTTACTGGGAAAGAATTTATCCGTACCGTCACGGCGCAATGAAGCAGATACTACATAGCGACCCAATAAGTCGAAATTTCCTCTGACAAACTGTGACCTCTTTTCATTTTTATATTTATAAGAAGTCGGATAGAAAGGACCGTCTGCCATGCCTACACTGCTTCCCTGTATATGATCATTCGCATTTTCGTATGATATATCCGAACCATCGCCACTATCGAGATAACGTCCCATACCGGCCATCAGATTCATATCCAACAGCTCTCCAAACTTATGTTGAAATGTCAATGTACCTTCGAGAGTGCTTTGTTGCCTTTTTCCATATCCTAAGTTTCCTCTGGATTTACGTTGCAATGCGTAGTAAACATCAGAAGGTATGTATGAATCACGAGAGGTATTTTCCTTGTTCAATCCATACAACACTTTTGCCGAAAGCATATTCTTTATGATATCAACATCCAATGAGAAATTCATGTAATAACCACTTTGCTCGGACTTATCATTAATATCATGCATGGAAACAGGGTTAGGCGTCCGGCTAAATACATTATATTTCCCTTCGGCATCGTATATAGGAAGATAGGAAGGATAGAAAATTGCTCCGAAAAGTGCTCCGGCTCCCTGATCTCCTAAGTTCCCAACATCCCCGCCAACAGTAGAGTTCGTGTAATTATTCTGATTCAAATTGACGATTGTTGTCAGTTTCAAAAAGTTAGTCAGTTGGGAGGTGATATTTGTACGCAAAGAGTAGCGCTCCATATCCGAATTATGAACGGTAGCATCTTCTTTATAGTAGTTAACACCCAGATAATATTTAAACTTTTCAGAACCACCGCTAATCGTCAGATTATGATTGGTCACCGCACCTGTTTTCAGCACTTTGTCCAACCAGTCCGTAGTCGGAGCATTGGCTATTTGTGTCGGTGTAAAGATAGGTGTCCACTTATCATCATAAGCGGTATTTCCATAAGGATACTGACCTTTGTCATATAAATAATTCTCCTTACTAAAAACATTGACCATGTTCATCAATTCGGGACCACTCAATACCTCCAGATAAGGATAATGTTTCTGTATGGAATAACTTCCTTCATACACTATGGTCGGTTTTCCTTCTTTTCCCTTTTTGGTAGTCACCAAAATAACACCATCGGCAGCTCCGATACCATAAATGGCGGCAGAAGCATCTTTCAGGATTTCAATAGATTCAATATCGTTGGGATTTAATCCTGCCAATCCTGCACGGTTGACGGAGGAAGGAAGTGATGTGCTCCCCGTACCGACTTCAAAAGAGCCGCTAGGCATAACCACTCCATCTACCACATAAATCGGTGTACCACCTCCACGAATGGAGATATTGATGCCTCCCCCCGGCTGGGGACTGGATACGGTTGCCTGCAAACCGGCAGCACGCCCCAACAACATTCCGGAAATATTACTGGTAGCTGCTTTCGATATTTTTTCTGTTTTTACCGTAGCAATAGAAGTAGTCAGATTTTTGCGGGAAGTCGTACCATATCCCACCACTACCACCTCATCTAAAATTTGCTGATTTTCAGCCAAGGTCACGGATAAAGAGCTCCGGTCGCCCACTTTTACTTCCTGTGTCTGATAACCAATATAGGAAATCTCTAATACGGCTCCCGGTGATACTTCCAACGAGAACTTCGCATCCAAATCAGATGCGGTTCCGTTAGCCGTTCCTTTTTCCTTGATGGTAGCACCGATGATCGGTTCACCATTAGCATCATTCACCACACCTGTGATTTTACGCTTTTTAGTGTCTTTAGAGGTATTCTGCCGTTGCCCTTTCTGGACAACAATATTCTTACCTTTTACCTCATAAACAACATCTTGCCCGTACAATATCTGATCGATAGCCTCATTCAACTGCTTTGCCTTTACACTCACAATTTTCTTTGTATCCAGATCTCCCACTTTATATACGAAAGAATATCCGCTTTTATTCTTCAGTTGCGTCATTGCTTCTTTCACTGAAACATTATTCATTTTCAATGAAACGGCCTGGGCTAGCATTGCTATGTTAAGGCAAAAGAGAGCCACGACCATTAATATGGCCTTCTTCCTGTAATTCATAAAATAAATAAACAAATTATTTAATTAAAACTTGAATAACTCGTTTTAAAAGAGATGTATTTTGCTAACTTTGCATATTCTCTTTTGAAAACATATTCACACTAGATGTTTGTTGAAAGAAGAGACTTAAAGGAGCCGGGAGATGTCCGAAATCTTCCGGTTTTTTAGTTGTCTCTCCTTATTAGTCAGCTAAAGATCATTCTGTATTTTTCTCTTTATTCATATTGCTCATTTTTTAAGGTTAAACAATCATAGCATCATAATCTCTGGTAACCGGTTAATAGATAGTTATATTGCGTTCTTCAATCTTATATTGTATTTTCTCCGTAGATGCCAACGCATCCAATACTTCCTGAATACTTTGCTCCCGACGGACAAAATTACCGTAGAACCGGAAGGTATTTAAAGAATCATTGGCGATGCGAATAGTTACATTGTAGCTACGTTCCAATTCTTTCACGATGTCCGGCAGAAGCTCTTCATCAAAAAACAGGTAACCGTCCGTCCATTGCGAAGCATTAGAGGCTGTGACTGTTTCTACTGTCATCCGTCCGTTCGTTTTATTCAATATTGCTCTCTCATCAGGCGCAAGAATTGCTTCTTTCTCTTTTTTCAGTAAATTATTCAGTTCTACTTTCCCTTCCAATAAAGATACTACGACTTCATGATCCTCCGGGTAATCGCGAAAATTAAATTTTGTTCCCAGTACTTGCAATTGTAAATCCTTAGTCTTTACAAAGAAAGGGAGTTTCTCATTCCGCCGGACTTCAAAATATCCCTCACCTTCCAGTTCGATCATACGATTATCGACTCCGAAGCCTTGTGAGTAAGTCATTCGTGAACCGGCATTCAGCCAAACTAATGTACCGTCCGGCAAATAAAGCTTTGTCCTCGATCCTAAAGGAGCTTCTACGGATATATCCGCGAATGTGTCTTTTACGTTCACTCCTCCCTGCCAATAAGAGAAGCAGCCGACTGCAAGTATGACTGCAATAATCGCTGCATAACGCCACAACATTGACAGCCGGAATCCATGATGAGACGTTTTTTCTATTTCCTTCCGATTTCCGATACGTTTCTTAAATGTATCGAACGCTTTATCTTTATTGTATTTCGACGCAGCTTCACGACTGACAGCAGAAAACCAGACTTCCCGCTGCTGAATAAAGTAATTCTTATTTTCAGGTGATGCAGCTATCCATGCTTTCAGTTCGGCTAAAGCATTTTTGTCCAAACCTTCAGTCAGATAGGTTGCAATCAATTCATCAATATGTTTCTTTTCTTCTTCCATTTTTCTGCGTTCTATAAAGGAGACAGTAGTTTTTTAATTGAGGGTAGTCTGAAAATGACTTTTTTTCGTTTTTACCCGAAAAAAAATAAAAGTAGAGTAATCAGATATTTACTTAGATTCATTTGTAAAGATGCTAATGCATTCTTTATATGATATTTAACCGTATTGACAGAGATGCCTAACTCTTGAGAAATTTCTTCGTATGATTTTCCTTCAAAACGACTTTTATCGAATACGCGACGACATTCATTCGGCAATTTATCAATGGCTTTATATATTTCCTCTTCCAGTTCACGCTCCAGCAATGCCCCCAACGGATGCGAATCGGATATCGTCATTTTATCGTCTGTTATCTCATCAGGCATTAGAGATGAAAACGCGATCTCACGCTTTTCCCATTCAGAATTCAGATAGTTGATACAACGATTACGGACGGCTCTCACCAAATAGCTACGGATAGAAACGGAAATCTCTAACGTTTCACGAATCTCCCATAAATGAAAAATAGTATCTCCGACAATGGTTTCCGCGAGGAATTGATCTTTTACATAGCCACTTGCGACATGACACAGCAGAGCATAGTGACGGTCATAGATGTATTGATAAGCGTCTTCGTTGCCTATCTTCAACTGCTCTACTATTAAAGTTTCAGTGTGCTCCATGAATGTATTAGTCGAGTTAATGGCACAAATTTAGAGAAATTGCAGCAGACTACCTAATATCCATATTAATATCTTCAAGGACATCACAATCCAAAAGAATTATAAAAAACTTCTCTCGTTGATTTACGAGATATAGAATAAAAAGTTATTTTTGCACCGTTTTTTAATTTTATCTTAAACTAGTATTATGTACAAGATTTTTCACGGCTTCCATCTAGTGGAAGCTTATCAGGACTTAAAGAAAGCCAAACGGTTGGCAAAAAATCAGACAGTGGCCAGATGCATAAAGCTAACCGTAGCTATTACCCTTTCCCTTATTTTATGGCTCCTCCCTATTGACACATTTGGTATAGAAGGGTTAACAGTTATAGAACAAAGACTTATTTCTATCTTTATTTTTGCCACACTGATGTGGGTATTCGAGGCTGTCCCTGCATGGACCACTTCCGTATTGATTGTCGTTTTATTGTTACTCACCGTTTCCGACAGCAGCTTATGGTTCCTTACTCAAGGAATCTCGACAGAAGAATTGGGACAGACAGTCAAATATAAGTCCATTATGCATTGCTTTGCCGATCCAATCATTATGTTATTTATTGGTGGGTTCATACTTGCCATCGCAGCAACCAAAAGCGGATTGGACGTATTGTTGGCACGCGTCATGCTAAGACCTTTCGGAACCCAATCACGCTATGTACTATTAGGATTCATTCTTGTTACAGCTGCATTTTCAATGTTCCTTAGCAACACGGCTACAGCTGCCATGATGCTCACTTTCCTAACTCCTGTATTAAAAGCACTTCCGGCAGACGGTAAAGGAAAAATAGGTCTGGCTATGGCTATTCCTGTAGCTGCTAATGTGGGTGGCATGGGAACTCCTATCGGCACACCGCCCAACGCAATTGCCTTAAAATACCTGAATGATCCGGAGGGACTGAACCTGAATATCGGTTTCGGAGAATGGATGAGTTTTATGTTACCCTATACTATTATTGTATTGTTTATCGCTTGGTTCATACTTTTACGATTGTTTCCCTTTAAACAAAAAAATATTAAATTACAAATTGAAGGCGAAGCCAAAAAAGACTGGCGTTCCATTGTGGTTTATATCACTTTTGCTATCACAGTCATACTTTGGATGTTTGACAAGGTGACGGGAGTAAACTCTAATGTAGTAGCTATGATTCCGGTAGCCGTTTTCTGTATAACGGGAGTCATCACCAAACGCGATCTGGAAGAAATCAGTTGGAGCGTACTCTGGATGGTAGCCGGCGGCTTCGCCCTGGGCGTTGCTTTACAGGAGACCGGACTGGCGAAACATATGATTGAAGCTATCCCATTCAACACATGGCCTCCGGTATTAATGATTGTCGGCTCCGGACTTATTTGTTATGCTATGGCTAATTTCATCTCACATACAGCTACTGCCGCATTGCTCGTCCCCATCCTAGCCATTGCAGGAAGCAGCATGCGTGAGAACCTATCTTCCTTAGGTGGGGTAGAGACTTTATTGATTGGAGTGGCAATCGGTTCATCATTAGCAATGATATTGCCTATCAGTACTCCTCCCAACGCATTGGCACATGCCACAGGCATGATTCAGCAAAAGGATATGGAAAAAGTCGGAATAATCATGGGAATCATCGGACTGATATTGGGATATACCATATTAATCATCCTTGGCTCCAACAAATTATTATAAAAAATACTCTTTCCATACAAATAAGCCCTGTGAGAAGCAATCATTCTTACAGGGCTTTTTGCTAATCAGTCTTACTTGAAAACCTGGAAAGAATCTCTTTTGATATTGCTATCCGTTGTTTCAGATAGTGGCAGACTTCTTCCCACCGATAATATGGGAAAAGGATGTGACCACCGGAATGGTTACTTCTTGCTCATTCAAAAGTATTTTGACCCAGACTTGACAGTTCTTATCACGATAAAACACCCATTGCACATTAGCTGCCATCGGAGCAATTTCATAATCTTTCCAATAAATAGATACGGAATCAGGTGATGCTATCTGTATATCCGTTTTTCCTATACCCATCAATGCTACAAAAGGAATGACAGTCTCTGCATGCGCAAAACGAAGATCCACCCGATTGTCCGATTGCCCGTTAATTGCCTGCTCTGTCGTTTGAATAAACTCTGAAAGTAACGGCCATGCAATTGCAACCGGCAACATATTTCCAACTGGCGCTGCACTTTTAGTCAGATATTGCCGCAAGTTTTGTGTTTGCCAATAACCATACCATTCTTTATCATTGAGAATACCTTTCATATTAAAAGATAAGCCTGTATCAGGAAGTATAGCTGCTATTGAGAACAAAGCCATGACAAACTCCCGTTTTTCCTGTTCTGTTTCTTGTCCTGAGGTGAGAAAAATCCTTTTCATGACAGGTGTAAAAACTATCTTATCTTGCACAAATGATTCATACAAAGAAATCCAGTCACCTTTCTCTTTATAATAAACATAAGGCTTGTTCAAATCAAAAAAACGAAGAAGTGGGTTATATTGCTTTCCTGCACTTTTCTTTATTACCAATGAGGAATCCTGTTTTTCCATACCAGAAAGAAAAGCATCCATACTGCTAATACAACGAGGAATATAGGAAGCTATCGCTTCAATTCGCGCCGAATCTACAAATATTTCTGGATAACGCAATAGCATACGCTCTGCTATCCCCTTTTGTTCCTGCTCTCCTACTGCCGACAATTCTCCCCATTGTCCTTCGAAAGCTTCGGATAGCCGTAATACCGTAGCAAGCAGTTCCTGACCTTTTACAGTCAATCTTTTTTCCTGCTCCGCCAATATAAGTACATTTCTAACCTTCTCTAATGCTCTTCCCGAAGTCGGGAACCGTGCTCCGTGCCTTCCTAAATGATTGATATAAAAAGGAACCATACCATCATGGTTCAAAACAGATAGATTCTTTATAAAAGGATACGGCATAGCCGTTCCCGCATATTTCTGAATTGCACTTTGCCCGAATAAAAAAGTTATAGGGAAAAGCAGACCAGCTAAAAATATCAATATAGCTTTCATCCGGCAGAATATATATTTGTTTGCCAAACATAACAACCGGAGATAGAACAATGTTTATATACGCCACCTACTATTTCTCATTTTTTAAATTGATTGCCGGATAAGATCCTGTCTTTTCCGACTCTCCATACTTGCTCGGACTTACACCATAATATTTTTTAAATACCTCACGGAAATATTTCGCATCCGAGAACCCGACCATATCGGTAATTTCCGCTATTGTATATTCGCCCTGCTTTAGCAATTGTGCAGCATGTTGCAAACGTATCATCCGGATATAATCAGCCGGAGCATAACCTGTCAAGACCTTTAATTTATTAAAGAAACTCGTACGACTCATGTGATGGCGACTGCTAAGCATTTCTACATTAAAATCCGGTTCCCCCATGTTCTTCTCTATACATTCCTTGACCGAAGCTATAAATTTCCAGTCCAAAGTATTAGTACAATTAACCAGAAAATTCTGTTCTTCCTCTTCGATACTATTATAAACCTGACGAAGCAAAGCACGATTCGCCAGTAAATTCTTAATCGTTGCCTTGAGTATTCCTACACTGAAAGGCTTGGTGATATAAGCATCCGCTCCGATTTCCAGCCCTTCGAGCATATTCTTCTCATCTCCCAGTGCTGTCAGCAAAACGACCGGAATATGAGACATCTCAAGATCCCCTTTTATCGCTGAACAAAGTTCATCTCCGCTCATTTCAGGCATCATTATATCGGATATAACAAGATCCGGATTAAATTCCCTGATTATGATAAGTGCATCCTTTCCAATCGGACAAGCCTGAATATTATAACTCGTCTTCAGCATATCCACCAGATAATTGCGCAAATCATCATTATCCTCCACTATCAGGATCCGTTGTAAGGAACTGTTTATCTGGGATATTTCCATAGCCGGCAAATCAGAAATACTACCCGGTATGATAGTCTCCGGACGTTCATCCGGCAGCTTGGGAGAAATAAATTTAGCTTTATGAAGATGGCTATTTCCTTTCGGGAAAGTAACTCGTACACAAGTGCCTTGTTGTTCATTGCTCTGAATCTGAATCTTGCCTTTATGTAATTTGACTAGTTTGTATACCAACATCAGCCCTATTCCGCTACCTGTCACTTTTAGATTGACAACATTACTACCTCTAAAACAGTTCCTGAACAATTTCTTCTGTTCGCACGAAGGAATACCAATTCCCGTATCTTTCACCTCAATGCTCCACGTGTTTCCTTCCTCGCAGGCGGAAATGCAGACACTACCTTCTTCAGGTGTATACTTCAATGCATTCGACAAGATATTTTTCAAAATAGATCCCATTTTGTCACTATCAAACCACACATTCAGATAGTCAAAATTGCTTTCATAAACAAACCTGACATGTTTCATTTCAGCATATTTGCGAAAAGCGGCACAAACATCATTCATAAAAGTATTCAGCTCATACTCGGAAACATAAAGAGTGGATGAATAGACATCTATCCGTTCGAAATTTATCAAGTTCGTTGTCAGCTGAAGCAATGTATTTACATTCTTAAGAGCCATATTCATATGGGGTAACGCCTGTTCGGTCACCATACGATTTTCTATGACTTCCTCCAGCGGAGCTTTTATCAACGTAAGCGGCGTACGTATGTCATGAGCCGTATTAATGAAGAACCGTGTCTTCTCATCCGACACTTTCTTCTGCTTTTGCAACATGATGATACGAAAAATGATAATCATAACCAATACCAACAGAATTGCATATCCCACCATAGCCCACAAACTGGCCCATACCGGAGGTGTTATAACAATCTGAATGTTCCTTGTCTCATAAGTCTTATACTTCTCTTCATTGGATACGGCACGAATTTGTAACGTATAACTGCCAGGAGGCAGATTTCTGACAAGAATCCGGTTATCCTGACTCGGACGGCTCCACTCTTTATGATAACCGTCAATCTTCCATGAATAAAGAATGTTGGAAGGATAATCATAATTAATGGAAGCCACATCAAGGGAAAAAGTATTTTGTCCGTAGGCTAGTTCCAGCCGGTCAGTTTCGTCAATGTCCTTCTTCAAAGGAGATCCGTCATCACCCGGATAAACAGGATGATAAGCAATCATAAAATCACGTAATAACAGGCGTGAGTAATGCGGTTCCGGTATCTGTATATTTGTCGGGAACTTAACTGCACCTTCATTACCGCCAAAAACAAGTGTGCTTTTATTCCAGGCGGTGGCAGAACCTGCATTAAAATTGACACTCATCAATCCTTGTTCCCGTGTCCAATTACGAAAAGAATGTTTCTGGGGGGAATAGATTGTAATACCGGTTTCCGTACCCATCAGAAGACTCTCGTCCTGACGTGGAAGAATTGTATAAATATTGTCGGAAATCAACGCACAGTTATCAGTACGATATTGATGGATAAACTTTTTCTTATTAATGTCATAAACAAGGAGTCCGGCTCCACGGGTACCGATATACAAGATACCGTCTTCTCTCTGGTATAATGCACATATATAGGGAGATTCAACAGGCAGATCAATATACCGGTAAATTCCGGATTCTTTATCAAGCAGGTAGAGTCCCATTCGCGTACCAATCCACATCAGCCGGTCATCCTTCTCCTGAATGGTAGTAATAGAACTTACTCCCGGATATAAACGTACATTTTTAGTATCAAGATTGATACGCTTCAGATGATAATATCCACCGGACCAGATATCACCTCCCGAATCTTTTTTAATGTCATAAATATATTGATCGGGACGTACTCCTGCAATGGCAGCAGGAGAAAGATAAGTTACCTTAAACCCTTTCTTCTTCTCTATCTTGTAAATACCCGATGTATAACCACCAGCCCACATTACACCGGGAGAGACTTCACACAGCGCTAAAAAAATGTGATTCTCATCATTCGGTACCGGATCAAAGGAACTAAAGAAGGAACGCCATTCTTTTGTATCAGTCTGATAGAAACTGATACCGTTACTGGTTGCAAACCAGAGGTCACCGTCACTATCCTCCACCACATCATGAACCTGATCGTTCACCAGTGACCGGGTATTACCAAGAGAATGTCTTATCAGGTCATAACTTCCATAACGGTTGTTACGGATTGTAATGCCGGTGGGATAATTTGCGAGCCAGATGCGATCTTCTTCATCCACATAGACATCATTAATATTATTTCCATTCATCCCGTTATAACTGCCATAATCAGCTGTTATATAGGGGTCACTCATGTATGTATTCACATCCAGCTTATATACACCTCTTCCCCCAGTAGCCACTAGAAGTTCATGAGCGTTTAAAGCAGCAATCTGGTTAATCTCTACACGATTGGGGAATTGACAAGAGATGATTTTTCCTGTTCCCCCCATGTCATATATAAGTATTCCCTCTTTATAGTTTCCCACAAATAACTGCTTTGAAACAGCATGGTAATAAAGTTCATGCACTGGAGCGACGCTTTCCAACGCTTCATCAGGAATCACCTTTAACTTCCCTTCTTCTATTCCGGCACGAAATAAACCACTTCCCGTACCTATAAAAAAATGGTTACCATCTGTCTGTTCAATGGTAGTTATTTCACCGTCGACCGGCACCGACATATGTAACACTGTTCCGGTATGGGTATCATACCAGGTAATGCTATCTTTACAGCACAACCATATACGGTCATTTTTGTCCAAATAACCATAATTCAGAAATGCTTGCGACTTATTTCTGAACAGTTCCGGATGCACATAAGCCAGTTCAAACTTGTCATGCTGCGAATCATACCTAAAAATACGACCTTTCTGACCAATTACCCATAATACATTTCCGTTGTCCATATAAAGCCAATTCAAGGCAATCCGTGAATCCAACGTCATGTTATCGTCTGAAAAGTTGTAATGCTTGATATGTTTGCCATCATAACGGTCTATCCCTTCTTGAGTCAGAAACCACATATACCCCCGTCGGTCTTTTTGGATATGGTATATTTTCTGATTATTCAACCCGTCTTCCAGTCCTATGTACTTATAAATCTGTCCCTTACTTACAGTACAATTAATGAGAAGAAGTACAAACAAAAAGAATCCTCTCATTTTTACAAAATTACTCATGTCTTTCACTAATATTCAAAAAATACTCTGCAAAAATATGAAAAAATTAATTAAAACGCAAGTCGAAAAATGTATTCATATTTCAACCATCAATTAATATTAATAGTCATATTTCCAGTTTTAAATTTGTTGAATATTGTAAAGAAGAGCTAGAATTTCAGCAGCCCCTTAATATGTAAAATTTCATAAATGCATAAATAAAAAGCTATTCTAACATTATTAAAATAGCTTTTTATTTATATATCATCTATTAAACAATACGGTAGTTACACTCTCTTTTCCTAGATAAAAAGACTTTGCTTTTATCAGTGGAGCATTGCATACTACCGGAGTTTGCCATTCTATGGAACTTTCCGTAGGCTCACTTCCATCGGTTGTGTACCGGATTACCGCATTAGGAATGGCAGTATTAGCCAGTAGTAATCCATCCCTTGTCATAATACCGGGAGGAGACACCCGGAAATTTATTCCTCGCTTTGCCAAACGTGGCAACTCATAATCTATAATACCGGCATTGTATTTCCGTTTGGCATCCATATATACTTTGCCGTCCGGAGATAATGCCCACGATGGTTGAACATTCCAAGCACGTTCTGCCAATCCGAAGACTTTTGGGAAAAGATAATATTCTACCTGTTCAAAACTACGGATTGTTTCCGACCATATTTGTCCGGATAGACCTTTGATATTCTGATAACCTTCCTTTGTCAAGGGTTGTTTTCCGTTTGAAGCTGCTTTCACATCAACAGGTTCACCTTTCAAATTCCGTCGTAAAGACTTATAAATATCAAAAGGCAACATATCAAACGTCACATATTCATCCACATAACCGCCCCAACGCAATCCCGGTTCCTCCACATGATAGCAATAGGCCATATCCAAATAGAAGTTACCCACATTACAGAGTATAACCGGGTAGCCTGCATTAGCTAGCTTATACGGTACTTCATCCCCACCCTGCTCCGGAATGGTGTTCCAGCAATAATTTAATACCTTACTGTTTCTGAAATGTTCGTTAACGGTATTATCAGGATTCATAACAATGTCCTGCCATCCGACTGCCTGTATGTTACGTTTGTCCAGCATTTCCAATATTTGTTCCAGAAAATAATCCTTCAGATCCCGTATCTTAGTCAGTCCGTTCTCTTGCATAAAAGTGCGGCAGATAGAAGAACCTTCCCAAATACCTTCCGGTACTTCATCTCCACCCACATGGAAAGCAGTCAGTTCTACTCCTACATCCTGATACATCCGTACGATTTCATCAATCACTTTTTCAAGAAAATGATAAGTGGAAGGCATGGCAACATTAATCACATTGTCTGTGAAATTTTGTGCCGACAGATATTGGGAAGTATCTGCAAAGTCAATCAAAAGATATTCTTCCGCTTTCGATTGATCTGTATCTATATATTTCTGATAACGGGCATTCATGGCTTTAATCGCTGCCCGGGAATGTCCGGGAATGTCTATTTCGGGAATAACTCTGATATGCCTTTCTTTCGCATATTTCAGAATATCCATGAAGTCACTGCGAGAATAATATCCATTAGCCAATGAAGCAGTATCTGTCTCATTCCATCCCCAGGCATACGCAGGATAAAGACATGTCTGTTCATCTATGGTATGTCCTCTGCGAGAAGCTATTTCTGTCAATTCCTCCAATCCGGGTATTTCCACACGCCAGGCCTCATCGTCACTCAAATGCAAATGCAGTACATTCATCTTATAGAATGATAATATATCGATCAGTTTCAGCAGGTCCGCTTTCTTTGTAAAGTTGCGGGCTACGTCCAACATAATTCCCCGATGCCCCATGTCCGGATAATCGGTTATATGAAGATTAGGTATCGGAGAAGAAGTTAGTTCCATGTTATCTAATAAGGCAAGCAATGTTTGACAAGCATTAAATATGCCATGTGTATCACTAGCTTTCAAAGTCAACCGGTTATTCTTTATCACGATTTCGTAATATTCATCGGGATATTGACAGGTAATAGGAACCTCCATTTTCTTCAATTCAATGATTGTTTCTTCATCCTTATCGGAAACGCTGCATCTTAATAATGAAGTCAATTGACTTTTCAATAAAAGAGCTTCCTCTTTAAACGCATCATCAAACTTCAGACAGACTTTTTGAGAGAAAGAAAAAACACCGCCCGTCTTTTCCACTTTTTTAGGAGCAGGAAAAAGAGAAAGCATATCACAATCTACCGGTTTGCTAAAATCATCATTCTGCTTATAGAAATAATTTCCATCTGCATAGGGAAAGCTGTTCCTCGAACTAACCCATTGGGTATCGGGCTTAAAAAGCTCGATCTCGATGGGGACATTTTGCGGTTGTAACGGTTTTCCTTTTTCATCGGTAGTTACCATATAAGCCCCTTCAGGAACCGAGGACACATTAATCACATTTCCTTCACTCAATATGGTAAAAGTGATTGTTTCACCCGGTGGCAATGCCTGGTAGTGTTCAGTGGGGTACATTTTATAGTAAGTCGAACCCAAACATTCAATTTCCAGCGGTGCATTAATAGGTTGCTGATAATAAATAGGTGTCTGATTAAAATAGATCACCCAATTATTAGTCAAGGATTTATTCCCATTATTCGTCAGACAGAATGTATTCTTAAAATATCTGGCTTCCACACTATCTTTTTCCAGTTTCCATGTTAAGGATAGCTGTGAGGAAGGGGGCTGTTTACCAGCCCCGCAACCAAACAGGCATATCCCCAACATCATTATCCATATATTCCTCATAGTTATCATAAGGGAATTATTTAGTTAATGAACGAATACATTCCACTTCTTCTGTCGAATAAGGGGTTCCATCACTACGGAATATATCGTGGAACCACAATGGAGGTTCAACAACATCAGGCAATGGAGTGTCCCATGCAAAGATCGTATTTGTTTTTCCAGCTACAAGTCCCCAGTTGATTGCACCGATATTTTCTCTCTTCAGCATTGGCATAATATCCTGGAAAGTACTATTTTGAGTACGTGCCATATATTCTGTACAAATCATCGGGCGACCGTATTGCTTCAATGTATCAATGAGTTGCTGATGCGAATTCACGCCTTCATACGTGTGGTATGTTATCACATCCGAATTTTCCAATTGGAACTTATTCAGATTAGTCAGGCTCATATCCCAAACTCCGGCCGACAGAGGTTGTGACGGATTCACCGTTCGTCCCCACGTAAATATCTTCTGCAATAACGGCAAACTTCTTTCACCGTATCTATATCCTCCCGAACCTCCGGGTTCATTATATAAGTCCCATAATACGATTCTCTTATCATCCTTAAAGGTAGTCAGGATATCTTTCACATAGCTTTCCAATACCGGAAGTATCACTGCCGTATCGCCTTTATAATACAGATCACCCGGGTCACGTGCCCATCCCGAATTGTGTACTCCCGGCTGTGGTTCCGGCTGTTTGCCAGCCTGATATACAGGATTCCAACAATCATCCAGGAAGACGAAGATGGTAGAGATATGATGCTTGTCGGCAATAGTAAGGTATTCATTGATACGTTTCTTAAAGCCTTCCTTATCTGTTTCCCAAACCAGGTGATGCAAATATACGCGCATACAGTTCATGCCTATTTCTTCCGCCCAACCCAGTTCACGATCAATAGTCACCGGATCAAAAGTATCTGCCTGCCACATCTCCATTTGGTTGATTGCCGTGCTCGGAATAAAATCGCATCCACGAAGCCATCCCCATTGTTTATACCACTCATTAGCCTGCTCTTTTGTCCAGACCTCACGAACAGAGACAGTTTTCTGGTTGCAGGCAATCAACATAACACCAATAAAAAAGGAAAGTAATATCTTTTTCATATAATCGTTTTACTTTATCAAATTAAAAATCTTTTTATTTTCTCCACGTAAATATTACCATATCACCCGGTTCGACTGCTATCGTAGAGCCGTCCGGAGTAGTCGTTGAACCATTTTTCAACACTCTGCTAACAGAACTATCCACATCGATAGACAGGTTCATCACATTACGAAAATCTCTATTTACTACCACAAGATATTGATTACCACCTTTCTCCAGGACAGAGACAACAGCACCTGTATCACTCGTAGTCAATGATTTTATAGGAGTCGGCAGACTTCCCAAAGCCTTCGTGCCTTCAGGTATTTCACTTCCGGTGTGAGATACTGAAATAACCTGTGCTCCCAAGAATATACCCGCAAGTTGCTGTACTTCCTGATTAACAGTCTTGACCAAATCATACACTTCAGTCGGATCATCATGTTGAAGTCCGCGATAGGTAAAATACTGGATTGCCTGCGCACCATAAGCCAAATCACTGAAAACTTGTAATCTCAACTCAGGCAATGTCGGTATCTTATAAAAATGAGTTTCATCAAGTTTATGGGAAAGTGCAAGTGCAAATGCCCAGAACGGCTTATTATTCTCTTTAGCAGCAGCCGATATTTCTTCCAGATTCCGATACCAGTCCGGACGGACAATGCTGGGAGCACCATTTATAGATACAATAGGATAATTGTCAAACGAAATAAACGGAACAGGGACTTGTTCTATAAACGACTTTACATTTTCAGAATAAAGTTCTTTCCCCCATGCCCAATTGGGGTACAAGTTGATATAACAAGGATGATGACTGTCGATGGTTTTAATCTTCTTCACCAATTCGCCCAAGCCCGGCAAATCATTCACTTCCGGTTCATCCTTCAAATGATAGGCATACAAAGCCGGATGATTCATCATCGCTTTTACGACCTCTTCGGCAGTAGCAACAGACAAGAGATCCTTACAAGAAGTTATCATTTTCACTCCGGTCTTCTGTGCGGCGTCAAGCACCTTCAATGTTGTTTCCAAATCATCATACCATCCCAGATAAATATTAATGCCGGATGCTTTCATCACCGGGAATTTCTCCAGCGACTTGTCTGCTTCCACTCCGGTCCATGCTATAATCGGGAATTCTCCATCAGTTGTAGGGATATAAGAATTACCCTGAATGATCTCAATTTCTTGTGTCTTTACTCCATTAGGTACCACGCGGAATACAGCCGTACGTCCGGTTCCAGTATTTGCATTTGCAGTAATTGTCACAGTTCCGTTTCCACTTCCTTTGGTCGGTGAGACGGTAACCCAAGACTGATCCGTCTCGTTTACAAATTTCCATTCCGTATTAGACTTTATCGAATAAACCTCCGTAAAACCGTCATTACCGATCTGTAACTTCTCCAAATTCCCGGAAATAGAAAAAGAGGCTTTCTCCGGATCCATCGAACAAGACATTAATAACATTGGCAACATCGAGAAAAAGAACGTAACCAGAAATTTCTTACTATATGTTTTCATTGATATATACATAATTCTATTGAATATTAAATTAAAGACTATTAATCATGATCCCCTCTTAATTGTAAGGAGTCAATCGTATCACTTCACTGGCTTTATCAATATGTATCGTATAAAGTCCGGCTTTAAAATCAGGACCGGGAATCAAATCACCGGGAGCGTTTCTCGTTATCAGGTTAGCAGGCTCAACCGTATATAGATTCTTCGTGTCCTCCTCTTGCGCCCAACCATATCCCCGATAGAACTTAAATCCCATAGTTTGATCAATGTAAACGACTGCTTCAAAGGCACTTGCACCGACCTTTTTAAAGAAGAACCATTGGTGAGGATATGCGAAGTCCCAAGCAAGCGTAGCCACATAAGGTTCGCGTGGAAATCCGACTCCAGTACCGAGAATATACATCACCTCCGGATAAAAAACATCCCGCGAACGTTCCATATACATGAAACCATTTGATGTATTATATTTCAAGTTATAAAGTACCGACGGACCATCGAATTTTGCTTTGCTCCCTGAAACATCTTTAAAGAATTCCGGCCGGAGCATATTGGTGACATCACTACCAAAACCTATAAAATTAATCTTGGCACTTTCTACCAACTGAACATCCAACTGGACATATCCTCCTCCCACATCAAAGAAGCGGGACTTATCAATATCAATGCTGTATGTCAAAGTCTTATCAGCCAGAAAACTCAACATATCAAAAGTGATATTCTCCAATGTATAACTCCCTACCTTAGGAGTCGGAATCGAAGTAGCTGCATCATCAGTCACAATCGCGATCTTATCGTCTGAATATCCCCATACCAAACCGGAATAATCAGGTTTATTATTTATTATCTTTTCGGCAACTTTAAAATGGTCGCCAATCCCTGCCAAATCCGCCGCACTCGTCCGGAAACTATAATCCGTTTCATTCTGACTCTCCTTGTCCATTTCATACACATTTCCCAAATCATCAACAAGGTATAATTGGGAAGGTGTTTCCGGACGGGTCACCGCCACACTTGCGGCCTCATCCAAAGTCAGGGTCGATTCATTGCCACCTAAATCGTTTACAGCTTTTATAGTCACCACAGGACGTCCATTCTGGAAACCAGCAACAAAAGGTAAAGTAGCTTCCTCTTCAATAACCGCAGAACGTCCGCTCAATCCTTTAGACAAATTCAAGATTTCGGCTCCATCCATTGTCACTAATAATTGGAATGAAACCAAATCATTATATTCATCACTGACTTGTGCAGTAAACTTCACTTTATCACCAGCCGCCACAACCGTTTCACCATTCACTCCCCGCAATACGGCATTTTCTATTTTAGGTTTTGAAGGTGTAGGCCACTCCGGCCATTCACTTGGCTTACTAACATCATCTTTTGCACACGAAAGGAGCAATAACGACGACATGAATAATACATATATCTTTTTCATTTTTCTTAAGATCTCTAGTTTAACAATAATGAATGATGACATTAATTGCGAGCTGCCGCAAGATCCGCTTTCCATCCCTCACGTTCAAATGTCTGTACCAACACTTTTCCATAAGATTCCGAAGCTTGTTGAACCGCATAATTAGGAATAGGCACATATTGATGTGTAGGAGCCACTCCTTTGATCTTCGCTGTACGCTGCGCATACTGATTAAAACGGATGAGATCTATTTTACGCATCCCTTCATACAACATTTCATGTCCTCTTTCCGTAAGTAAAGCATCCAGGAAAGCTTCAACATTCGCTGTTGCCGATGACGGAAGATCACCCAGTCCGGCACGCTTACGCACCTCATTGACCGCGGCTATAGCGTCAGCGGACGGAGCTGCATTGTTTTTACGTACTTCGGCTTCCGCATACATAAGCAATACATCTGCCCAACGGGCTAACGGTATATCAGTCCCCTGAAAAGCCGTAGCTGTTTCCACCGGGAATTTATTAATGATAAACCCGTCCCATGTAGTAGTATTCCGGTCAATCCAGGTTCCTGCAGTCGTATAATATTTGGTCAGGATCACTTCACGACGTTTGTCCGAAGGATCATACGTATCCCAAAATTTCGGAGACACATTGAAGGTTTGCCCCCATCCCTGCCCTTGCAGATAGAAAGGAGTAGGATTTCCCTGATCGTCCACTCGAGCTGCATTATCGGGAGTAGCGAGCATCATCAGCGGGTTAAAGTTGCCGGACTTATTCGTACCATCCGCCGTTTCATCACAACTGACAGCCATAATCACTTCCGAATTAAAGTTATTGGCATTTTTAAATTGCTCGATATAAGGATTGTCCCCTTTCTTGAAAAGACTATACCGTCCCTTCAACTCGTTATACATATCAATCGCTTTCTGATAATAACCGGACATATAATAGCCTTCATTCAGGCAATGCCGCATGATGCATACACGTGCATAGTCTTTATTGTAACGTCCCTGTTCCGGCTGTGTATCTGCAATATACTGATAAGCATAATCAAAGTCAGCCATAATCCACTCCGTCATTTGCTGCAATGTCGGACGTACCAGATTTTCCAGTTTTGAAGGATTAATCAGGTCGTTCGGATCGACAATCAAAGGAACAGGACCATATACATGCAATAAATAATACATCATCAATCCACGACAAAGACGGGCTTCAGCAATAAATTCTCTTTTACGCTCTTCGGAGACCACTTCGGTAGAAGCTTTCTCCAGTGTGCCGATCACATTGGTGAAGTAAGAAATCTCACTGACTTTCGGAAAGTGGTTCGGGTTTTCATCGCTTAATGTACCGCTTGCGTAATAAACACACTGACTGAAATCGGCTTTAGAAAGGAAATAATATCCGCCTCCCCAACCATTATTCCACACAGCCACCTCATCTGTCGGATAATCAAAGAACTTCAGTACACCTCCGGCAGGGATATACCAACCGTGCTGATTGCCACTTGTTCCGGCACCGATCCAATAGGTCCATGTTGTCGTAAAAGGCATATAGCAGGTCATCATAAATGATTCGTATTCGGCTTCAGTCACCGGATAATTAGAAACATTCAACGTGCCATACATCTTCGGATCAAAATTATCCTCACAACTGCACATGATAAATGCAATCATGACAAACACCTTAAATAATTTATTCTTGTTCATATTTTCAATCTTTTCTTTCGTTACAGGTTTTCTTAGAAACATATTTTTGCTCCGAAGGAGTATGTTCTCGTCATTGGATACTCCGCTTTGGAGCCGTCGCCACCCGTCTTTATTTCAGGATCGACACCTACAAACTTGGTAAAAGTAAACGGATTCTGACAGTCGACAAAAACTCTGATAGAACTCACATAATCCCCCACTCTTCCCAGCTTCTTTCCTGAAAGGTTATATCCTAAAGTGATATTCCTGACACGTACGAACGAAGCATTCTGATAATCTTCCTCAAAACCTACGTTACCAGGCAAAGCGACAGCCTTTGTTGAAGCAATACCACGACGGTTTCCATTCTGATTGGTTTGGGAATTCCAGATAGTATATACATATTTGTTCGAATTCTTGGGACTCGTGTAGTACACATCTCCGACAAGTGCCCAACGATATGCATAGTTATAGCGTGTACGTCCGAATTGTCCATACATAAATACATCCAGATCAAAATCTTTGTATACAAATGTATTTCCAAAGCCTATGTGAATTTTTGGAAGTGTATTCCGCATCTTCACATCATCAATTGTTATTTTATTATCCCCATTTGCATCCTTAATAATCGGATAACCGGGCTGTTGCGCGTCTGCCGGCAAAGATTTCTGCGATTCGGGCATATTACTTTTATCTATGTTGATAACGCCTTCCGTTTCATAGTAATAATAAGCATTCACCGGTTCGTTCTTGCGGATTCGATATTCTTCATAATAATAGTTGGGCATCCGTTCTTTCCAAACGGCATTATGATGTGATAAGGTCAATTGTGAGGTCCACTTAAACACACGGGGGATTTCAAAGTTTAGTGAGTTGATAGTCGCATCCCATCCGTAACGTACATAATGTCCATAATTCATCGGGACGGAAGATGTCATACTAAGCGGAGAGGCAGAGTCATATCCCAGCAAGTTGGTTACATCATTGCGGAACATATCAAAACTTCCCCAGATTCTATCTTTCAGGACTGAAAAGTCTATACCTATATTTTTCATGGTAGTCTTTTCCCAGGTAACATTCGGGTAATCAGGACCGCTAAGCAGATAGGGCACATAAGTCACTGAATTGTTAGAGAACTTGATATATTGGGCTGCCAGACTGAAAGTGCCATAAAGCGAACTACCCAGATTATCATTACCTGTCTGTCCATAACTACCACGAATCTTCAACTGGTCAATCCATGATATATGCTTCATAAACGGCTCGTTAGATAATTTCCAAGCCAATGATACTGAAGGGAAATAGGCATATTTCTTTCCCGGGAAAAACTTATCCGTTCCATCGCGACGAATAGTAGCGGCAACTACATATCTGTCGAGCACATCCACACTTGCCCTGGCAAATTGAGAACGACGTTCATCGGCTGCTCTGAAAGAAGTCGGGTAGAAAGCGCCTTCCGCAGCTTCCACCTTATCAGCAGCAATGTGATCGTTAATCTGTTCGTAGTCAAGTTCAAGACCATTTGAATCGTTCGTATACCTTCCCATACCGACTACGGCATCGACACGTAACAAATCTCCAAACTGCTTTTTGAAAGTCAATGTGCCTTCCATGGTTTGGTTTCTACGTTCAACATATCCCAAATGCCCTCTTGATTTATACATGTCCATAAAATATATATCAGAAGGAACATACAAGTTACGGTTAGCATTTTCCTTATTGATACCATACATCAAGCGGAAAGACAACATATCCTTGATTATATCCACATCGGCAGCAAAGTTTAGATAATAACCGCTTGTTTTAGTCCGGTCACTCACTTTTATCATTTCGGCCGGGTTAGGGTAATTTGAATATAAGGTAGGTTTTCCGTCCTCACCTCTGATCGGTAAATAAGAAGGATAGGTTAAAGCCGATTGTATGGCATCATACCCATTTCCCCCCCCACCGCCACCGGAAGTTGAGTTTGTATATTCATTCTCATTTACATTGACAATTGCTGTCAACTTAAGAAATGGAAGCAATTGTGAAGATATGTTTGTCCGAAGAGCATAACGTTCCATAGCGGAGTTTTCTACCGTACCTTCCTGTTTGTAATAATTTCCGGACAGATAATATTTCAGCAGTTTAGAACCACCCGTAATTGTGATATTATGATTATTGATGCTACCATCCTTTAATACACAATCCAGCCAGTCTGTTGTTTGAGCGGCAGCTATCTGTTGAGGTGAGAATTGAGGTACCCATTTATTATCAAAAGGTTTATCACCGTAAGGATACATACCGTTCGTAAATAAATAGTTTTCTTTATTGAAAATGTTGGCAACATTCATATATTCTTCCCCACTCAAAGGTTCCAGATACGGATAGTTTTTCACGATAGAATAATTTCCTTCATAAGTGATTTGGGGACGAGTTTCAGTACCTTTCTTTGTAGTGATCAATACGACCCCATTGGCTGCACCAATTCCGTAAATGGAGGCAGATGCATCCTTTAACACTTCGATAGATTCAATATCGGCAGGATTAAGTCCGGCCAATCCCGAACGATTGATAGAGTTGGGCATAACCTGATTTCCATTTCCAACCTCTAAAGAAGTGGAAGGCATCATTACTCCATCCACTATAAAGATAGGAGTACCTGCCCCACGAATTGAAAGGTCAACTGCTCCACCCGGTTGCGGGCTTGTCAACGTAGCTTCCAGTCCGGCAGCCCGCCCAAGCAACATCTGTGACATATTACTTGTTGCGGCTCGCGATATTTTTTCCGTTTTTACCGTTGCAATGGAAGTTGTCAGATTCTTACGGGTGGTCGTTCCATACCCTACCACAACAACTTCATCCAACTGTTTCGAATCCTCTTTCATCGTCACATTCAACGTCATCGGTCGGGTAATTTTCTGCGTATATGTAGTGTAACCTATTGAAGTAAATTTCAGTGTCGAGCCTTCCGGAACTTGCAACTGGTAATTGCCATCTATACCGGTAATAGTTCCTTGAGTAGCCCCTTCTATCATCACAGTCACTCCCGGAAGAGCTTCGCCGGATTCATCCACTACTTTGCCTGTCACCTTGACCGGCTGTTTGTTATCCTGTGGCCGAGCCGAAACTTTGTTTAATACAATCTGACGTTTTTCAATCGTATAAGATACTCCTTGGCCTTTAAAAAGTTTATCCAGTACCAGAGTCATCCGTTCATTTTTCACAGTAATGCTTACGATACGGCTTACATCAACAATATCTTTGTTGTATAAGAAACGATATTCTGTCTGATTTTCGATACTAGTCAAGACCTCCTCTACAGTCACATTTTTCAGTCGCAATGTAATTTTGGCGGATTGTGCCAGGATAGGTATACTGATAGCTTGCAAAGCTATACAAAACAACCATATAGCACAGATTCTCCCCATTTTTACATTCGCAGGTACATTAATTCTCTTTTTCATTTTTCTAATTGAAATAAGTTTCATACCTTTACATGTTTGGTTATTGGTTCTACAAATAAGTTGATTAACGAATAACTGAATCTTTGGAAAGGAAGGTGAGTCAGACCTTCCTTTTTTTATCAGTTGTCGGAAGCTGAATTCACTGATTATGTCTTTCTCATGGCTTGTATTATTTAAAGGTTAATAAATGTGTTTTTCTCTCGTTTCTATCAATAAGACGTTTCTAAAAATAAAAGCCACATTGGATATCGCATTATTTTTTCATCTGCATTATTTTTTCTTCAAACTATCGTTTATCCCAAATAATCTTTCTATTTTTACCCCCGACAATAGAACCTTTACTACAATACTATGCCGAATATCCAACAACAGACTTCCGACGACCGTTTTCTGGTAATAGCACTAAAACAGGATGATAAACAGGCTTTTACCCGACTATTCCATATTTATTATAAAGATTTGGTATTGTTTGGCGGTACTTACATCCCGGAGAAATCTACCTGTGAAGATATTGTGCAAAATATCTTTCTCAAACTATGGAATGACCGGAAATCATTGGTAATTGAGAACTCACTAAAATCATATTTACTGAAAGCGGTCAGGAATTACTGTCTGGACGAATTACGCCATCGCAGGATTATAGATGAACACATTGCTTACGAACTTAAATCGGATTCTATAGATATAGATACGACAGAAAACTACATACTGTATTCTGATTTATGTCGGCAACTTAAAAATGCATTGGAACAATTACCTCCTCAAGAAAGAGAAGTGTTCGAGATGAGCCGATTAGAAAATATTAAATATCAGGAAATAGCCAATCGCCTGAATATCTCTGTCAGAACGGTAGAAGTACGTATCAGCAAAGCATTGAAGCAGCTCCGCATCTTATTAAAAGATTTTTATTTACTACTTTTTTTATTTCTTTTCCACTAATGAATGTGGGATTTTCTTTCTGAAACGTCTATTATATATAAGGTAAAATGCATATGATAAATAAAGATTCAGACATAGAAATTATAATCTCCAGATATCTCTCGAAAGAGGCTACACCAGAAGAAATAAAGGTACTGGATGATTGGATATCGGCTACTCCCGAAAACTATAGGAGCTTTCTATCACAAAAGAATGTGTGGGAAGTCAGTCACCCGGCTTTTAATCCGGAAGAGATAGATGTGGACAATGCGCACAGAAAAGTAATGGAGAAGATTCTCCATCAAAACCAGCCGGTTTCCGTTCGTCCCAAGTTGTCCTTCCTGCACTATTGGCAGCAAGTGGCAGCTATCTTACTTCTTCCTTTACTGATATTATCTGCTTATCTTTATTTTAAACCCGCTTCTCAAATTGCAGAGACTTATCAGGAGCTATTCACTCCTTATGGCACTTGGTCAGTAGTTAATCTGCCTGACGGTTCTAAGGTCTGGCTAAATGCCGGAAGTTCTTTAAAGTATCCGACTCAATTCAATGATAAGCAAAGAGTTGTTTCGATGCAGGGTGAAGCCTATTTTGAAGTAGAATCCGATAAAGAGCACCCCTTCATCGTAAAAACAAAACAACTGACTGTAGAAGCTACCGGCACTGCATTCAATGTGAACGCATATGCTCCGGATCATGTAACAGCAGTGACGTTAGTAAAAGGAAAGGTCGCAGTTACTCTTGACCAGAAAAAGACGATTTCCCTTTCACCGGGAGAGAAAATTGACTATAATCTGGCCACTTCTTTATATAACGTCAATAAGACCAACACTTATAAATGGTGCTCATGGAAAGATGGAATACTCATTTTTAGAGATGACCCGCTGGAATATGTATTCAAACGTTTGGGACAGACTTATAACGTGGAATTTATTCTGAAAGACGCTGAATTAGGAAAGTATTCCTATAAAGCGACTTTTGAAGGTGAATCTTTAAATGAGATTTTGCGCTTGCTTGAAATGAGTGCACCTATTCGCTGTAAAGAGGTTAGTAATCGCAACACCAATAATGAGAAGTTTGAAAAGCAGCGTATAGAGGTGAGTAGGATTGTACGGAAATAAGTTTGTATTAGTACAAACTTAATCGTATGGCTTCAAATTAATTTCATTTGGTAGTATTAAGTTGTACGACACCCGGGTCTCATGCACACCGACACCCGGGTGTTGAACATGCTGACACCCGGGTGTCAAGCATCATGAGACCCGGGTGTCGTACAACTTATTCTTGCAGTATCTTTTTTTCTTCTCTACTATAAGTTATGATCCCAACCACTATTAATTAAAGTCATTAGTCCCATAACAGTACAGAAACGAATTTATTACTTCATCTTGTATACCAGCGTTCCTCCTTTTACAATATCCTCATGCGAGATCGTTTTCTTCGTATATGGTTCGCCATTCAATGTAATACTATCTACATATTTATGTTCTTTCGACAAATTCTCCGCAATAATCGTGAAAGTCTTGCCATCGGCCAGATGCAAGGTCATCTTCGGCAACTGTGGGGCACCGAATACATATTCCGCACTTACCGGATCTACCGGATAGAATCCCATCGCACTAAGCATATACCAGGCAGACATCTGTCCGCAATCATCATTTCCGCAAAGTCCGTCGGGTTTATTTTTATATTGAGTATCAAATATTTCACGAACCAATTCCTGTGTACGTTCCGGACGACCAGCCAGTGCATACAAATAAGTCACATGATGACTTGGCTCATTTCCATGAGCATATTGCCCGATTAATCCAGTAACATCTGCTAAACTTTCACCTTCTAGCTTAACCGTAAACAATGAGTCTAATTTATTCAAGAAAGGTTTTTCTCCCCCAAACAACTGGATTAATCCTGGAACATCATGTTGTACATGCCAAGTATATTGCCATGCATTTCCTTCCGTATAATCTCCACCGACACTTTCAGAATGTGCCAACGCACTTGGGTTAAACGGAGCTTTCCAAGTTCCGTCAGCTTTGCGCGGACGCATGAACTTCGTCTCCGGATCGAAAAGATTCTTATAATAGTCAGCACGTTTCGCGAAGTAAACGGCATCTTCCTCTTTACCCATACGACGTGCCATATCGGCAGCAGCATAATCATCATATACAGATTCTAAAGTGGAAGATACAGATTCTGCTTTTATCAGGTCTGTCGGGAAATAACCATATTTCGTATAAACCTCCCAATCAGACTTCAACGGATGAGATACAGTCTGCGTCTTCTTTATTATATTAAAAGCACGTTCAGCGTCAAAGCCACGGAATCCTTTGCGATAAGCCTCGGCAATGACTGATACGCCGTGATTACCAATCATACAGAAATTCTCTTTTCCCCACAATCCCCAAATAGGCAGGAAGCCTTGCACTTCACCCTGTTCGATGAGAGAATTCACAAAACCGTCCACACGTTCGGGAATCACTAATGTATAAAACGGATGAGCGGCACGGTAAGTATCCCACAAAGAGAACGTAGAATAGAAAGCACCAGTTCCGGCTTTTACAATAGAGTCGGCGGCATTACGGTACATACCGTCCACGTCCGAAATTTGATTAGGCTGAATCAACGCATGATAGAAACAAGTGTAAAAATTCGTTTTTTCATCATCAGTACCCTCTATTTCAATACGGCTCAAATAGTTATTCCATTCATTGTGGGCGGCAGTTCTCACTCCTTCAAAATCCCAGGCAGGAATTTCTGCTTCCAGATTCTTTTTAGCCCCGTCTATGCTGGTGGTGGAAAGAGCCACTTTCATCATCAGCTCGTCTCCCGGCTGCATATCAAAAGAGGCAATGATGCGTTTTCCTTTTTCTGTTTCGCCCATCGGAAGATAAAGTGAATCGACTACCGGACGGTTGAATTTCATCACAAAGAAATAATCCTGGTTGACCCATACCGTGTTATTGACATGTCCTGTCAGTGTTTGAGCATCTTCCCAGTTCACTTCACAACTGTTGACTTGTGAATGATATTGTTCTTCTCTCCATGCAGGACCATGTTGCAAGTCAATCAATATAGAGGCAGAATCAGCCTTGTGATAAGTATAGCGGTGAAGGGCAGCATGGATAGAGGCAGTCAGTTCTGCTTTTACCTGTGGATCAGAGAGCTCTGCGGTGTAATATCCCGGAGTAGCCGCTTCTTTATCTTTAGGAAAATGACTACGATAAGCATCCCACGCACGGGCACGTGTGCCAGTGACCGGCATCACCAAAATATCACCTAAATCCATACATCCCGTTCCATTCAGATGTGTTTGAGTAAATCCCCAAATCAGGGAATCCTCATAAACATATTCAGAACAATAGCGCCAACCAACTGCTCCCGTCACAGGACTGGTCTGGATCATACCGAAAGGATAACACGCGCCTGGAAATGTATGACCATTATCAGCAGCACCGATAAAGGTATTAACGTATTGAGTATAATCCTTTGTTTCCGCTTTTTCAGTCGGAGTACAGGAAGAATAGAAGAACAAGCCTGCTGCTAAAGCTGCAGCCACAAAAGGGGTTTTTCTTTTCATGGTAAATATAATGTTAAGTTAATGTCGCATTACATATGCTGATATTTATTTAATTTTTCACGATAATAGTTGTGCCACAAAATTAGAGAATTCTTCTCATTTAAAAGGATTAGATACAGACAAATATACTTAAATCTTGCAGGAAAGAAGCTTCTATTTATATCGATTCGCTGTGATAAAACAAAAATTCGTACGACTTATTGAATAAATATCAACTCAATTATTTATCTTTGTTAGCTTAATAACAAGCTGACGCAAAAACAATAAGTATAATGAAAGATTTCTTGAAATTTACACTTGCCACGATGACAGGTATCATTTTGTCAAGTATTGTATTATTTATAATCAGCATGGTAACGCTGTTTGGCATCATGTCCGCTTCGGACACGGAAACAATCGTAAAAAAGAATTCCGTAATGATGCTCGACTTAAACGGAACGTTGGTTGAACGTACGCAAGAAGATCCGCTAGGTATTTTATCACAGTTGTTTGGTGACGAATCTAACACGTACGGACTGGACGATATTCTCTCTTCCATCCAGAAGGCTAAAGAAAACGAAAATATCAAAGGGATTTATTTGCAAGCAAGTTCATTAGGTACCTCCTATGCCTCCTTACAAGAAATCCGTAACGCATTGCTCGATTTCAAGGAGAGTGGAAAGTTCGTCATTGCTTATGCCGACTCCTATACGCAGGGGCTTTATTATCTTTCCAGCGCAGCCGATAAGGTGCTGCTCAATCCCAAAGGAATGATTGAGTGGAGAGGTATCGCTTCCGCTCCCCTGTTCTACAAAGACCTGCTACAAAAAATAGGAGTTGAGATGCAGGTATTCAAGGTGGGAACCTACAAATCTGCCGTAGAACCGTTTATTGCAACAGAGATGAGCCCTGCCAATCGCGAACAAGTGACAGCATTTATCACTTCTATTTGGGGACAGGTGACGGAGGGAGTTTCTGCTTCCCGCAATATTCCAGTAGATTCTCTGAATGTTTATGCCGATCGTATGTTAATGTTCTATCCGTCAGAAGAAAGTGTAAAGTGCGGATTGGCTGATACCTTGATTTATCGCAATGATGTGCGCAATTATCTTAAAAAACTGGTAGAGATAGATGAGGATGACAATCTCCCGATAGTAGGATTAAGCGACATGATGAACGTAAAGAAGAATGTGCCAAAAGACAAAAGCGGCAATATCGTAGCCGTTTATTATGCATCCGGTGAAATTACAGACTATCCGAGCTCCGCAACTTCTGAGGACGGAATTGTTGGTTCGAAAGTCATTCGTGACTTGCGCAAATTGAAAGATGATAATGATGTGAAAGCTGTTGTACTCCGTGTCAATTCTCCGGGCGGAAGTGCTTTTGCTTCAGAACAAATCTGGCATGCAGTGAAAGAGTTGAAAACAAAGAAACCGGTCATTGTCTCTATGGGTGATTATGCCGCGTCAGGAGGTTACTATATCTCTTGCGTTGCCGACACGATTGTTGCAGAGCCTACTACCCTGACCGGTTCTATCGGAATATTCGGCATCATTCCCAATGTAAAAGGGTTGACTGATAAAATCGGTTTAAGTTATGATGTAGTTAAAACGAATAAATATGCTGATTTCGGGAATATCATGCGTCCGTTCAACGAGGATGAAAGATCATTGCTTCAAATGATGATTACCGAAGGATACGACACCTTTGTCAGTCGTTGTGCCGAAGGACGCCACATGACAAAGGAAGCGATCGAAAAGATTGCCGAAGGTCGTGTATGGACCGGGGAAACTGCTAAAAAGTTAGGACTGGTAGACGAGTTAGGCGGCATTGACAAAGCACTGGATATTGCCGTGGCAAAAGCCGGTATCGAGGGATACACCGTTGTTTCTTATCCTGCAAAACAAGATTTCTTTTCTTCCCTGCTTGATACGAAACCGACGAATTACGTAGAATCACAATTGCTGAAAAGTAAGTTAGGTGAGTTCTACCAACAATTCGGTTTACTGAAAAATCTGCAAGAACAATCCATGATTCAGGCTCGTATTCCGTTCGAACTGAATATTAAATAACTGCCATACATGGACGAACACTTTATCAAGATACATAAGTGGCTCTACCCTGCCTCCTGGCTCTACGGAGCAGCGGTAATGATGAGAAATAAACTCTTTGACTGGGAAGTGCTCCAATCAAAGAGTTTTGATATACCTATCATCAGCGTAGGTAATCTCGCTGTTGGAGGAACAGGGAAAACTCCGCACACTGAATATCTGATAAAGTCTCTTTGTAATCAATATAATGTAGCTGTATTAAGCCGGGGATACAAACGGCATACGAAAGGCTATGTGCTGGCTACTCCGGAAAGTACGGCAAGAAGCATTGGCGACGAACCGTACCAGATGCATCAAAAATTCCCGTCTGTCACAGTAGCTGTCGACGAAAAGCGTTGTCATGGCATAGAAAAGCTGCTTGCACTGCAAAAGCCTTCAATAGATGTTATCCTGTTGGATGACGCTTTCCAGCACCGATATGTCAAACCGGGATTAAGTATTCTGTTAACGGATTATCACCGGCTGTTCTGTGACGACACTTTGCTCCCCGCAGGACGACTCCGTGAGCCAATTAACGGCAAAAACCGGGCACAAATCGTTATTGTCACCAAATGTCCGCAGGACATCAAGCCTATTGATTATAATATCATCACGAAACGACTGAACCTTTATCCATATCAACAGTTATTCTTCTCATCGTTCCGGTATGGCAACCTGCAACCGGTGTTTCCTATAATGGTTCCGGACACAGATACCCCTTCGGCAAACAATGAGATTGCTTTGTCCTCGCTGACAAATACAGATATATTATTGATGACCGGAATTGCCTCACCGACTCCCATTCTTGAAAGGCTGAAAGATTGTACCCAACAAATAGATTTGCTATCGTTTGACGATCATCACAATTTCAGCCATCGGGATATCCAGCTTATCAAAGAACGGTTTCATAGGCTGAAAGGAGAACACCGGTTGATTATTACTACCGAAAAAGATGCAACACGCCTGATTAACCATCCGGCTTTGGACAAGGAATTGAAACCATTTATCTATGCCTTGCCTATTGAAATAGAAATATTACAGAATCAACAAGATAAATTTAACCAACATATTATTGACTATGTTAGAGAAAATACAAGAAACCGCAGCTTATCTGAAAGGTAAGATGCATACCAGCCCGGAAACAGCCATTATACTTGGCACCGGACTTGGCAGTTTGGCAAACGAAATCACCGAGAAGTATGAAATAAAGTATTCGGACATCCCGAATTTCCCGGTATCTACCGTCGAAGGTCATAGCGGTAAGCTGATTTTCGGCAAACTAGGCAATAAGGATATCATGGCTATGCAAGGACGCTTCCACTATTACGAGGGTTATTCTATGAAAGAAGTGACTTTCCCTGTACGTGTGATGCGCGAATTAGGAATCAAAACCTTGTTTGTATCCAACGCCAGTGGCGGAACAAATGCAGACTTCGAAATCGGTGATTTGATGATTATCACCGACCATATCAACTATTTCCCCGAACATCCGCTTCGTGGAAAAAATATCCCATACGGCCCTCGTTTCCCGGACATGAGTGAAGCATACAGCAAGGAACTGATTCGTAAAGCTGATGAGATTGCCAAAGAAAAAGGAATCAAAGTACAACACGGAGTGTATATCGGTACACAAGGTCCTACTTTCGAAACTCCTGCCGAATATAAACTATTCCATATCCTTGGCGCCGACGCTGTTGGTATGTCTACCGTTCCGGAAGTAATTGTAGCCAACCATTGTGGCATCAAAGTATTTGGTATTTCCGTCATTACCGACTTGGGAGTAGAAGGAAAAATCGTAGAAGTAACGCACGAAGAAGTTCAGAAAGCAGCCGATGCCGCTCAACCGAAAATGACAACGATCATGCGCGAACTTATCAACCGTGCCTAAACAATCACCCCGATTTATGAGAACTGAAATAGCATCTCTCGGTGAGTTTGGTCTGATTGACCGCCTCACCGAGGGAATCAAACTAGAAAATGAATCCAGTAAATATGGAGTGGGCGACGATGCCGCCGTTCTCTCCTATCCTTCAGAAAAGCAAGTATTGGTAACAACCGACCTGCTTATGGAAGGTGTACATTTTGATCTGACTTATGTTCCCTTGAAACATTTGGGATATAAATCAGCAGTCGTTAATTTCTCCGATATTTATGCCATGAACGGCACTCCCCGGCAGATTACGGTATCTCTTGGCCTTTCCAAGCGTTTCAGCGTAGAAGATATGGACGAGCTTTATTCCGGTATTCGCCTAGCTTGCCAGCAATATAACGTCGACATTGTGGGAGGTGATACAACTTCCTCCCTTACAGGGCTTGCTATCAGCATCACTTGTATCGGCGATGCTGATAAGGATAAAGTGGTTTACCGTAATGGAGCAAAAGAAACCGACCTAATCTGCGTCAGCGGTGATCTGGGAGCATCCTATATGGGTTTACAACTATTGGAACGCGAGAAAGTCGTACTAAAAGGAGATAAAGACATTCAACCGGACTTTACCGGCAAAGAATACTTGTTAGAACGCCAGTTAAAACCGGAAGCACGTAAGGATATCATTGAGAAACTAGCTGCCGCCAATATTGTTCCAACCTCTATGATGGACATATCCGACGGTCTGTCATCAGAATTGATGCATATCTGCAAACAAAGCAATGCCGGTTGCCGCGTGTACGAAGAACATATTCCAATTGATTATCAGACGGCTGTTATGGCTGAAGAGTTTAACATGAATCTGACGACTTGCGCCTTGAATGGCGGAGAAGATTATGAGCTACTCTTTACCGTTTCTATCGCCGATCATGAGAAAGTATCACAAATGGAAGGAGTGCGCCTCATCGGACATATCACCAAACCCGAACTTGGCTGTGCATTGATTACGCGTGACGGCCAAGAATTTGAATTGAAAGCACAAGGATGGAATCCATTGAAGGAGGATAAACAATAGTTTCTATCACCTTTCTGAAATATTTTTCATTCCATACAACACTGATAATAAGCAGACTAGCTTTTTATCAGTGTTTTTTATTTCCAGAAGGCTTGCAGAATCCAAAAGTTTCACTACCTTTGCAACCGCAAAAGAGATATTACCGGACCGAACAACCACAAGGTGCCATAGCTCAGTTGGTAGAGCAAAGGACTGAAAATCCTTGTGTCCCCGGTTCGATTCCTGGTGGCACCACTATCGATTCGGTAATAAAAAATCCCTTGAACTTTTGAAGTTCAAGGGATTTTTTATTACCTTACTTTTTGCATCTACAAGCACCTATACTTTGGAGCTATGTAGTTTTTTATAAATCTCTATACGAGCATCTATTTCTGCTTGAGTCAAATGTGCAGGAAGTTCAATGGTAGTCCGCGGAGTTATTGCTACCAGCACTACATCTCCCAGACCTTTTTTGTACTCCTTGATCACGTTTGCAGTAAACTGACTGGATGAAATAACATCACGCATTATATTACCTTTTTTCATATCTCAAATTATTATTTTTTGTTTTTTGTTATACACAAGCAGAATGCAGATCTTCTTATACAGATTCTGTTTGAGCTAAATTTTCCGGCTTAGATTTGTTTTCCAACGAGATATTGACTGCATTCATCCCTTTCACTCCACGTTCAAGATCAAATGTTACGATATTATTTTCTGCAATATTACCAACGATATTGTTTACATGAAAAAAGTACTTCTCAACGCCGGAAAGATCTTTAATAAAACCAAATCCTCTTGACTCATTAAAAAACTCAACCCGTCCTCTCAAAATAGTTGGCTCTTCATCCTCTTTTTTAGGAGTTGCTATAACTATTTCATCCGGGTTGATCTCTTCTTTTCTGACATTCTCTGTCGGAGGAGTTGAGGTTATTCTCCCGTTCTCATCAACATAAGCAATCATATCTTCAAAGCTGTTTGAGCTGCCCGATAATTTCTTATTTTCTTTCTTCTTTAATTTTTCTTCGCGCTTAGCGATTCTTTTCTTTTCATTTTCACGTTTACCTACTGTCATGGATTTTGCCATAGAAATAATATTTAGTTTATACTATATTTTTAATGAATAAATAATGTAAGTGCTTACTTTCAAATAGTGAAATCAGCCTTATTGAGTTTCTTACCGGTTAACTTTTGAATATCATTCACTAGTTTACGTTCTTCCTGCGAACAGAACGTAAGTGCAGTTCCCATATTCCCTGCTCTTCCTGTACGCCCAATACGGTGCACATAGGTTTCGGGAACATCCGGAAGATCATAGTTGATAACCAAAGGTAATTCGTTAATATCGATCCCCCTGGAAGCAATGTCAGTGGCAACCATCACCCGAGTTTTTCCCGATTTAAAGTTGCCCAATGCAGACTGTCTTGCTGCCTGGCTCTTATTCCCATGAATAGCTTGGCTGCCAATTCCAGCCTTACCCAGAATCTTCACAATCTTATCAGCATTGTGTTTCGTACGTGAGAAGATAAGTACTGACTGATCTTCTGCCTTCGACAAGATCGAAATAAGCAACTGGCTTTTCTCCTTCTTTTCAACGAAATACACCACCTGCTTGATAGAATCTACAGTAGACGATTTCGGTGTTATGTAAATCTTCACCGGATTCTTCAGCAGAGACTTAGTCAAGGAGATAATAGAATCAGGCATTGTTGCCGAGAAAAACAAAGTCTGCTTTTCTTTTGGAAGTTTCGGCAATATCCGCTTAATATCATGGATAAATCCCATATCAAGCATACGGTCAGCCTCATCCAATACAAAATATTGGATAGTGTCCAAATGTATATGTCCCTGACTCATCAGGTCAAGCAAACGTCCTGGAGTAGCGACCAGAATATCAATACCTTTACGCAACAGATCAACCTGCGGGCGTTGATTTACACCACCAAAGATTACTCCATGGCGAATACGAGTATGTTTTGAATAATCGTCAATACATTCACTGATTTGCAAGGCAAGCTCACGTGTGGGCGTCAATATCAAGGCTTTAATTCCCTGACGTCTGGCAGCCTCTTTATCCAGTTGCAAATGCTGTATGATAGGAATAGCAAATGAAGCCGTCTTTCCGGTACCGGTTTGCGCACAGCCTAATATATCTCTTTTTGCCAGTGCAGGCGGAATCGCTTTTTCCTGAATGGGAGTTGGTACTGTATATCCTTTTTCTCCAATTGCTTTTAATATCGGTTCGGTTATATTTAATTCTTTAAATGTCATAAATGTTATTTTTGCTTTACTCAAACAGCGATTAGTTTTATATATAGTGGGAAACCCGGACAATTTCAATCATGAAAAAGCAGAGTTTCAATCATTAAGCCAGTCTGTGGGTTGCTAAAAAAAACTCGCGCTCCAGTGTAGCCATTACTTCTTTTACGCTACTGATTTTTTCTGCGAGAAAGGCATTGCTACCAGCAAATGCATAGCCTTTTTTCATATTTCCTCTGGCTGCATTATATAGAGCCTTAATAATGCAATAAGGACTTTTTGTATAATCACATGTCTTTATACAATGGAATGAGCAACTTTTAGGCCTCTCCAAACCATTATTCACATTGTGAATAAATTCTCCATCAATAGCCCTTCCCGGCATCCCGACAGGACTTTCTATAATAAGAACATCTTCGGACTTGGAATGAATATATACTTCTTTGAATGTTTCTGAAGCATCACATTCAAGGGTGGTAACAAAAATACTCCCCATTTGCACACCGGAAGCTCCCAATTCCATAAAATGCGCTATATCCTCACCTGTCGAAATTCCACCAGCAGCAATCACCGGAATCTGCTTTTGTTCTTTATAACTGGATGCAATCATCACCACTTCCGGAATCAATGCTTCCAGAGCATAATGCTGATCCTGTATTTGTTCTTTTTTAAATCCTAAATGCCCACCGGCTTTAGGCCCTTCCACCACAATTGCATCGGGCAGATAGTTATAGTTTTTTTGCCACTTGTCACAAATAACCTTGGCAGCTCTTAAAGAAGATACAATAGGAACTAACTTGGTTACACTTTCCGGGGTCAAATATGACGGCAGATCAAGCGGAAGTCCCGCACCTGAAAATACCACATCTATCTTTTCCTCAATCGCAGTACGCACCATATCGGCATAATTAGATAAAGCAACCATTACGTTTACGCCAATAATACCTTCTGTTTTTGTACGTGCCTTGTGAATTTCTTCTCTCAGTCCACTTATACATTTCTCCAGATAAGAGCCTTTTCCCCTGGGATATAACAATCCTAAACCCGCACATGATATAACGCCTACTCCGCCTTCATTTGCAACTGCTGATGCCAGACCGGACAGTGAGATTCCTACTCCCATTCCACCTTGTATAACAGGTGTTTTAATTTCAATATTTCCTATAAAGAACGATTTCATATGTTTTATTTTGTATTGGCAAAACAGACAAATAGAAGTGAGCATACTTTATTCAAGTGCTCAATATTTGGTTCTGTCACGAATGATTTACCTTGTTGGATAATTTATTAAACTATATGCCCTTGGCTATTTCAAGAGTATTGTATTACAAAAAAGCCTAATAAATCTATTTTCAGAATGGAAAGTACAGGATTAGAAATTCCTAATTTTGCATAGAAGAGCCAGAATTAGCAGAACTTAAATGTAAAATGATTTTTCGTCTTCTCTATTCAGTAGAGATTCCCCCGTTGAATCATGAAACGGAAACAGCTTTTAAATGAAAGCAGAAGACAGAATCTTCTGCTTTCATTCGGATATTAATATCTTCTAGAGTTATTATAACCACCACGGCCTCCACCGTTTGACGGTCTTTCAGTACGAGGGCGTGCAACGCTTACTGAAATAACCTTCTGGTCGTATTCAACTCCATTCAGTTCATCAATTGCTTTTTGTCCTTCTCCATCGTTCGTCATTTCTACGAAAGCAAATCCTCTGGATCTACCAGTTTCTCTATCAAAAATAACTTTGGCTGAAGAAACTTCTCCAAACTCTGCAAATAAATTTGTTAAGTCGGCATCAGTTGTGCCATAGCTTAAACCTGAAATGTAAATGTTCATCTAAAAATTTTATTAAAATAAATACTATTTTGGAGTGAGGAGGATAATTACAGAAGAGGACTACTTACTAATAATATATTAAAAAGAAGAACTACACAATAATGATTCGTAACTCAAACTCTGGGAACAAAGGTAACACAATAAATTAGATAACTATGTTTTTATTCTATATTTTTCAATAGAAGCTCAATTATTATCATTTGTTAGCATGTCAATCACACAAAACAGTCACAATTAGCAATTCTCTCATTCATTCTTGACCATTTCCCATAATATATCTATTTTTGTTCCAGAACAATTATTAAGATACACCCAACAAATATATCCGAGAATGAAACTAAACACTACAACTAGAGAAGAAATGTGGGCAAAGCAGCATCTATCTGCTACCGACATTGACTATGCTGTATGGGAGCGGGATAAATCCATGCTTCATCAACTCTCGAAAATGGGCCGTAACTGTACATTTGTTGTCGATGTTTATAAATGCAAATATGCTTACGCCTCTCCGAATTTTGTTGATTTACTGGGATACGACAGCCACAAGATAGAAACATTAGAAAGACAGGGTGATTATCTGGAATCGCGCATCCATCCCGATGATCGCGCACAACTGGCGGCATTACAGGTCACACTAAGCCAATTCATCTATAGCCTGCCTTTTGAGCAACGGAATAGCTATTCTAACATTTACAGTTTTCGTATGCTTAATGCGAAACAACAGTACATACGTGTCGCCAGCAGACATCAGGTATTGGAACAGGACCGCAACGGTAAAGCATGGCTTATCATAGGAAACATGGACATATCACCCGACCAAAAAGCCTCTGAAACCGTAGATTGTACCGTCCTGAATCTAAAGAATGGAGAAATATTTTCTCCTTCCCTATCGTTAATGCCTTCTACCAATCTTACTAATCGGGAAATAGAAGTATTACGTCTTATTCAAAAAGGCCTGTTAAGTAAAGAAATCGCAGACAAATTATGCATCAGCATTCATACAGTTAATATTCATCGACAAAATTTGTTACGGAAGTTAGGTGTACAGAATTCCATTGAAGCCATTCGTTTAGGACAAGAGAGTGGATTGCTAAGTTAATACATGCAATCTTTCTCCCCGCACTGTGATCCAGTCTGTCTAAGGCACCCATTCCACCACACCCACCGCCGGATGCAATCTTCTCCATTCCTCAAATTCCGGATAACTACGTACACCATCCTGAATCACAGCTTGATAATACTCCACTCCCATAATTTTTTCCGTATCAGGCGTTTCGTATTTTAATTTCAGGATAGCCAGTCTCATTTCATCTGTCAATACCGCAGAAATGCGTTCGGCCGCCCTTTCAAAATAGCCATCATAACGAGAGCCTTCTTGGATATGAATCATATCCATTTGCCAGAGTTCTCCTTCCATATCCTGATACCATGCATGCCACTCTATACACGCTTCTGCTGTATGTAATAAATTCGTATATTCAATCTTCTTTATGGACGTATTTTCCGCCAATTCAGCCATCGCCCGAAAGCTGGCAGACAAATCCAAAGGAGAAGTATAAATATGAAAATCAATATCCCGATGTTTCATCAATAATCCTGTACGCAACGAACCTACCAGATTCACTTTGGCACCAATCCCCTCCCATATCCGAACAATACGGGTATCCTCTATAATCTCCCAAGCTTTCTGCTGGTTACGTTTTGCCAATTCAAAAATATTCATCTTTTTCCTTATTAAGTAAGTATGCAAAAATAGGAAAAAGGATACATATATAGCTATAAATAACTATTTAATCCCTTGATGGGTTGAGCTAACTTTGTCCGCAAATTCAATTCTTCACCATACAACTAAAAAGAGATTATGATATTCAATCAAACAGAGAAACAGGAAAAAGAGTATTTACAGCAAGTCATAACCACTATCCATGATACGATTAACACTACCAGTACTTCCGTCAAAGAGCATATAGACACCCTGCAGGAGTACAAGGATTATCTATGGTCGAACAAAGATATCGATCCCCACGAAATCCGTTCCATGCGCGAAAGCATATTAAATCATTTTGCATTAGGTGAAAATGTAATTGACAAACGCAGGCGACTAAGCAAAATACTGGATATCCCCTATTTCGGACGAATCGACTTTCAGGAAAAGAAAGACAAAAGCCAAGTTAGTCCGATCTATATAGGAATACATACTTTCTATGACCTCAATCAAAAAAAGAATCTGATTTACGATTGGCGAGCTCCTATTTCAAGCATGTTCTACGATCATGAATTAGGCGAGGCGTTCTACTCCTCCCCGGCAGGCAAAATTAACGGGACGATCTCACTCAAACGCCAATATCGCATTCGCAAAGGAAAAATGGAGTATATGATTGAAAGTTCCGTAACTGTTCATGACGATATTCTGCAAAAAGAACTATGTTCCAATGCCGACAATAAAATGAAAAATATCGTCACGACAATTCAGAGGGAACAGAATCAGATCATCCGTAATGAAAACGCTTCTGTACTTATTATACAAGGTGTTGCCGGTTCAGGAAAAACCTCTATCGCCCTCCATCGTATTGCCTACCTGCTTTATGCACAGAAAGGACAGATTTCTTCCAAAGACATATTAATCATCTCCCCCAATAAAGTATTTGCCGATTACATTTCTAATGTACTTCCGGAACTTGGCGAAGAGACCGTTCCCGAAACCAGCATGGAGCAAATTCTGTCGGACGTAATTGACAACAAATATAAACACCAGAATTTCTTCGACCAAGTGACGGAACTATTAGAAAACCCGACACCCGACTTTATCGAACGGATTCAATACAAAGCCTCCTTCGAGTTTATATCACTACTTGACAAATTCATCCTTTACATGGAAAACAACTATTTCAAAGCAACAGACGTAAAACTCACCAAATACATCACCATTCCTGCCGAATTTATTAACGAACAGTTCAAACGATTCCACCGCTATCCCATACGTCAACGATTTGAGACTATGACAGATTACATTCTGGAAATGATGCAACTACAATATAATCTCACAGTTAGCACTCCGGAGAAAAACCAACTAAAGAAAGAGATAAAAAAGATGTTCGCGGGAAATAACGATCTCCAAATCTATAAAGATTTTTTTGAGTGGATCGGAAAACCGGAGATGTTCAAGACACGCAAAAACCGCATACTGGAATATGCGGATTTAGCTCCTTTGGCTTATCTGCATATCGCATTAAATGGGAACAACGCCCAATCTTATGTCAAACATCTTCTGATAGACGAAATGCAAGACTATTCTCCCATACAATACAAAGTGATTCAAAAACTTTATCCGTGTCGAAAAACAATTCTTGGAGACACTTCCCAATCCGTCAATCCTTATGGTTCTTCCACTGCCGATATGATTCAGAAAGCATTTGCAACAGGAGAAATAATGAAACTTTGCAAAAGCTATCGTTCTACTTTTGAGATCACCAGTTTTGCACAAAAAATTCAACCGAACAATGAATTAGAACCGATTATGAGACATGGGGAACACCCCAAGATTCTTCCATTCAAAAATACAGAAGAAGAGATCCAAGGTATTGCGGATTTAGTAAACTCCTTCAGGAACTCCCATTATACCTCATTAGGGATCATCTGCAAAACAGAATCCCAAGCAAAAAAACTTGTTCAAAAGCTCCAGATATATGCAAACGACATCTCACTTTTGTCCAATCAAAGTTCTGCTTATGTGAAAGGGATTATCATCACTTCCGCCCATATGGCGAAAGGACTGGAATTTGACGAAGTAATCATTCCGCAAACAGATGATAAGAACTATCATTCCAATATTGATAAAAGTATGCTTTATGTGGCAGCCACAAGGGCTATGCACAAGTTAACTTTGACTTATTCTGTTTCTTCACCCGGTTGTCGGTTCCTGTAATAGAATATAACATCGAAAATTAATTGAGAGAAAAAGAACAACCAATCTCCTATTATTTTCTATTTTTGTACAATGGAAAATAAAGGAATGAAATACGAGTTTACCGCAAAAGTTTGGAATTACTCATCGACTGTTGGAACGGGCGGTTGGCACATAGCCTGCCTGCCGAAAGAGATGTCCAAAGAAATAAGAGAGAATCTCGGATTCTTAGAGGAAGGCTGGGGACGGTTGAAGATGACGGCCAAAACAGGCAATACCCAATGGGAAACCGCAATCTGGTTTGACACCAAACTTGATACTTATTTACTTCCTCTCAAAGCGGAAATCAGAAAAAAGGAAAAGATCACAACTGATAAAGAAATAGAGATTATGATTTGGATTTAAAACAAGTGATAAGAAGAACTACCCGCAAAACAAGAGCCGCTTGAACAATCTCAAACGGCTCCGTAACTCCTTTAACAACATGGTTATCGAGCTAATACAACCACCGGTCTATATTCCTTTTTTCTGCACTGAACTCCACTCCAACTTTAACCAACTCACGCCCGTCTACCTGATAAGGTATCAGATAGCCTTTTTCATCAATCTGCTGCAAAGCCTGTTCGGCAGTACCATTCAGTTTAAATTCAAATACATAAATATACTTCGGAGTTTTCACCACTGCATCCGCCCGTCCGCGGGCACTACGAACCTCTGCTCCGGTAAATTGCCCCATCAGTTTGAAAACTAAATAAAATACAACCTGATAATGTCGTTCGGTCTTTTCATTCAGTTCATAAGGGAAATCTGCGAAGAAAGCCTGTAAGCGGGTAAGAAAAGCATCAACATCACCACTCTCCAATTCACGTACAAATTTACCAAGATAAAAACCCCGTTCATCATCTACCACTGATGTGTAATAAGGAACCAAAAAATCCATAAATCCATATCGTACTTCATCATTGGGAAATTTCAGCAGGTAGTTTCCAAAACGCTTGTCATACCCCTTTATAGTCAAATAGCCACTCTGATAAATCAACGGAATCGGATTATTAGCATCTACCCTATATTCCATAAACGAAGAAGCATTGGCTTCTACCCCATCAATCAACGTACGCAAATCATACTCACTCTTTTTAAGCAGTTCGACTAAAAAAGTAGGAGTACCGGTTTGGAACCAATAATTACTAAACTTATACCCGTCAAAAACGTTAAGCACACTGAATGGATTGAATACTCCTTCCGCAAACTCACAAAAATGATAACCGTCATATAAAGCCGTCATCTTGTTCAATGTTTCTTCATAAGTCAGTTCATTCGTTTCTGCCAATCGATTCAGTTCAGGAATAAAAGTATCCTCCAATTCTTGTCGCGTAATACCACAAATCGTGGCATACTGCGGCTTCATACTGATATCATTCAGTTGATTCAAATCACTGAACACACTGACTTGCGCAAACTTAGTCACACCGGTAAGGAAAACAAAACGAAGATAACGGTCTGAACTTTTCAGCACACCATAGAACGCCTTCAATGTCTTACGATAGTCATCAAGTAAAGCACCATCATCCAACGCCTGTAACAAAGGCTTATCATATTCATCAACCAAGACTACGACTCCACGATCAGCCTGTTCACTGGCACGACGAATTACACCTGCAAAACGTCCCGAAAGAGTTTCCTCATCCTCTCCTTTACCATATTTCAGTTCCCATTGCGTCAACTGCCTGCTAAGAATTTCAACTAAAGCCTGGGGAGAATCATATTTTTCCGCGTTTAAATCCAAATGAAATACCGGATATGTCTTCCATTCCTTTTCCATATCAGCTATGGCCAACCCTTCAAATAATTCTTTCTTACCTTCGAAATAAGCTTCAAAAGTAGAAAGAAGAAGACTCTTGCCAAAACGACGAGGACGACTTAAAAAATAAGGAGTCTCCGTTGAAGCAATTCTCCATACAAGAGCAGTCTTATCCACATAAAGATAATCTCCTTCGCGAAGTTTCTCAAAAGTCTGTATTCCAATAGGAAGTTTACGTAATATCCCGTCCATGATTTTTCCTCTATTTTGATTATTCAAAGATACGCATTTCCATGGGAATACACATACAAACTCCACAAAAAAGTACACAGTTTCACAGACAGCACTACCATGACTCCGTTTTTCATCAAAACTAACTTTGCACCAGACAAACAACATCTCACTTCCTCTTCACTTTGCAAATCCAACACACAATAACTAGAACCAGCAAAATAATTTCGTACCAATACCCACCTCCGGTTGTCCTATTAGTAGTTTTCTCAACTCCCGTTTTATGAATCTCTGTCTTAGCACTCATATCCGACAAGCTCACAGACTGTGAATTCACTTCTTGAAGCAGTTGTTTCTCATTAACATTTTTCCTATCCACCACAGTCTTCACCACCATCCCAGCCTTCAATCTAAGCGTATCCACAGGAAATACAAACAACACTTGCTCGATATGCTCTTCTACCACCTCCGAATCCTTTTCCAAAGCAACCTTATTTTTAACAAGACTTTTCCCGGAGCTACTATTCAAGCTTGAATCAACCCTTATGTCACTCCCCCTGTTTACTACCTCTTTCTTACTCCTACACCCCGACAACAACACCGGCACAACTAAGGCCACCAGCAGCACAAACAGCAATTCTCGCCCATTCCTTAGAAACGCCCTTACATCAAAACAGGGACAAGCCTTCACATATTCATAAGGTTCAATCACTCCGTCCCCATTCAAATCCGGTGAAGTATCCCGATGTCCCAACACTTGGAGAATATTATATTCCCGCTGCAAATCCATAATAATCTGATAAAGCACCCGTTTTTGAGCATTCGTCCGGGTATCTGCCGGACGCCCGTTCTCATCCAATCCACCGATATAACATATCCCGACACTCCGTTCATTCCAACCTCTACAATGAGCACCAGCCAGAGAAACGTCCCGACCTTTTTCCAATTTCCCATCCAAACGGATCACATAGTGATACCCGATACCGTTGAACCCACGTTCCCGGTGCCAACAGTCAATATCCGCAGCAGTAAAATCCTGCCCGGCTTTCGTAGCCGAACAATGTACTATGATAGAATCTATATTTCTCATGATAATTCATTATTAGTTCAAACGCACCAGTTAATAATCCGAAGGTGGCATACGCTTCACACACCCTCTAATCTCACACTTCTTCACTTCCGACTCCTTCTGTATCAACTCCACTTCATGACATTTATGTATCCAGTCAATCTTTTCTTCCTGCTCCTTGCGAAGTTCAATATAAAGCCCGTCTATCTTCTCGTCACGTTGAGTCAGCCGTTCTTCCAGCCAGTCCACCTTTTTACGGCGATTTTCTTCTTCCATACTGTTCACGGACGCTTCCTCTTTCCGTGCATCCGTCTTACGGCAAGTGATATACCTCACTAACCATTTCACAGCTTCCAAACCACCCATAGCGGTAATAAAAGCAAGGATTGTAGTTATTTGCATATTTATATTTTTACGTAGTTATAAAGAAAGAATGAGGCCGAAGCCCCATTCCATACAAACCATACAGTTCTCAACGATCTATGAATCAAGCTGCCGGATCCGGTGCTTCACCATTACCACCCGAACCACCATCCGGATCCGGAGTTTCACCTCCATCATCAGAACCGTCACCAATGCTACCCGAATCATTAATATGATCCAAATCCTTGAACTTCAATCCATCCGAACGGGTAGTCGTCCCGGTAAACAGACGAATGTCCGAGTTGGCACGAAAACAAATACGAAGCCCTGAAATATTAGCGATTGTAAAATCTTCCGCCTTCTCCGTCCCTTTGCTTTGAGCAGAAAGGTAAAAATATCCCAGACCGGCGATATTCACCGAACGACCACCCAGCAATGTCTTTCTCAATAACGTACGGAAATCCTTCAATACACTAATCGTTTCACCCTCGCTGACACCGGAAGCAGACGCAATCTCCTTTGCAAACTCATCCAACGTTGCACTCGTATCATACTGATAAGAAATCACCGGATACACTTTCTTTCCTGCTTCTTTATTTGTAGGGTCACACAGGCGAGACACCCTTCTAAATCTAATAGCCATACTACTTTTCTTTTTTAAATAAATACTGTTTTAATTATCACTTCGCTAACGTTAACGATGCAAAGATGCAGCATCTTCCACGGAGATGAAACGACACCTAATAGCCTCATCAGAAAAGTACTAAAAAGCATTTCAGATATACGCAACCGACATAGAGGAACCAAATAAACGATAAGACAACGACGAAAAGCAAGAAAAAGCGACAAAACCGATAGCCGGGGAGAATAATAAATAAACAAATATATTCAAACTAATAAATATCATAATAAAAAAGTGCACCTTCTTCCCCACCGGGAAAAAGATGCACACACAAACAAAACAAACAATAGGCTACCTTCACAGGCAGCGGAAAAGTCATGATTCCATTTTTCCTATGCCACTATTATATATCATCATACTTATTTAATAAATAACCGGTAACTTCACCTATAGAAGAGGGTTCTTTCAATAATACTTGCTTGTCCTCTCCCAACAAATATATCGAAGGAAGAGAACGCAAAAAATATAGTTCTTTTTCAGTCAACACCTTCCTGACATCATAACCGTTTATCCACACAGAAGGAAGAGACTGCTGATATTCTTTCCACGCATCCATTTCACCTTCCGTACAAATCGTAACAAGAGCAAGTTGCGATAGGGATAGTCCACTATGTTGCAAGAAGGAATTTATTACCGATGATTCAGACAGTTCCATCATTGATTGCCGACAATAAATACAATCCGGATCATAAAACAGTAATAACGTATATTTAGCGGAAACATCCCATAGTTTTTGAAATTCTCCCGTAGAAAGAATGAAAGTAAAATCAGCAGCTTTTATCCCTATCCGGTTCTTTTTAAGCATTTTCAATTGATACAAGGGACGTATACGCATCATTCCATCTAAATGTCCAGATGTTAATGCTTCCTCCAATACTGAAATATAATAACTATCATTCCGTAGTGACGAATCAGGTTCATATAGATGATGCTCCAACCGTTGTAGAAACCAACGGTTTACCACCTTATTAACTTTAGTCTTCAACACCAATCTCCTGATATTTTCACAAGCCCTTTCCTCTGTCAGTTCCGACAATTGAGAAAGATAATCCACCAACATCCTTTCGGTAGTGGCAGAGCTGCTTAACCGGATAGTATCTGTAAAATCATACGTATCCCAAAAGCGCTCTATCAGTATGCTGTCTTTTTGTTGCTTTGCCATAGCATTTGATTCACCAGAATTGGCAGAACAAGTACATAAAAGTAAAAACACGCCTAAAGTAATATAAAGAAGTCTTATATATTTCTGATGGATTACCAATCTTAAAAGGTGTAATAACCTTAATCTTCGTTTATTCATAATTCTACAAGTTCAAGCACAATTCATTACACCATTTGACATACTCGTTTTCTCCACCGCAAATCCTTTCCGGCACTTTCATCTCTATACATTCATTCCCGACATATATCCGGCTCATCTCGAATATTTCCATCAGACAGTCATCCGATATACACACAAAAAAGCATATAATATCCGGATTATCATATTTCACGATTTTCATCCCCGGATAAAGTAAAGACAGATAAAAAGCAGAATATCCGAATGCTTTCCATGAATCCTCTAGACAATACAAATAAACAGAGCCTCGATTATCACCTTCTTTTTCCAAAATATCGTTTAATATATTCATCCTCATATCTCCTTTCACTCTTAACACTATTTGAATTATCCTTCCTGACGTATCCGAAGTTCAAAATATCCATTCCTACCAAACAGACGCACCTTTCCTTCACGTGCATTGCCTGTGCCATTTTCCTTTACATGGACAAAAATGTAATCATTAGCAGAGTCTAACTGCGGATAAGTAATAGCACCTTCGTGCCGTTGTTCAGCTATCCCGATCCAATCACATGAATCGAACACTTCCCCGTAATTCGTATATAACATAGGAAGCACTGTATATGACCGACCGATAGAGGAATGACGTTCAACAGTTACCGTTTTTTGTAGAACACCATATTGGATAATACTCGTAAAAGAGTATTCCGTACCTGCGACTTCACTCGATTCCGTGAAACACAAGTCCATCTCGACGGGATTATCAGAAGTATCATTACAAACTGTTTCCCCCGTTATTTCTGTCCCATTTGCTTTCACCGTTATCAATCCACGCTGAAGATTAGGATAATCCGGATCAAACATGGTGTAACCTTCCAATGATTCATCCCGGATGCACCGGTAGAAATGACCTAACACAAAAGAATTCAAGGTTTCATTACTGTATATAATCCAACGGGAATTTTCAAATCCCATCTGATAACCATTCTGCAAATAATTCTCTTGATAATCATGTGTACCATTATACTCTAATAACATGAATGCTTCCATATCATTAGTAAATCCATTCTTTTCTGCATTCTCGAATGAATTAGCGCCAAATCCCGTAACACTCCAGATATTCAGTTTATAGTAATCATTGCCTACAATTGAAGTCAACGGAACTTTTTCTCCTGTAGCATCATCTATTGTACATAGACGGAGTTTATAGTATCCTTCCTTTTCTGTCCCATCCGCTGCCGTATATTTTCCATGTACAACGATGTGAAATCCTTTATGCGCATCCAAACCCATTTTCCGAATCTGATACAGATAAATAGGATTTGACGAAGGAGCAAGGTTACTGACGGACAAAGTGGACGGACTGGTATAATCCACGTCTGCCAATACAGAGGCTGACACAGGACAACCCAACCAATTTATTGAAATCAATTCAAAATTGTTGTCTGCCACTCCCACACTGAATTTCGCAACATTCCGTTTTAAACTGAAACCATTGCTACCGTCACTTTCCATCGCATTACGAATAGCTATCATGTTGAGTGATGAAAGAGTTATGCGCCTGGTAGCCATTACAAAGGGTGGTTTTACAAGTGCTTTCGTACTTGTGCATATCCTGCTTTCCAAGTCCTGTAAAGTATGTATTGTCCCTGCTTCCATCGGATAATTAGCTATCAGATACAATGTATGCTCTCCTGTCGCCGAAGGAATGTTTACTGTCGTCTTATATTCATTTCCAGTCCATTCCAATACAGGATGCTGATGATAAACAATTTTTCCGTCATGATTGAATATCAGAAAATCCATACTTTCAACCTTTGCTTCATCGGCAGGGGTACCTGTTCCCCGCGTATACACAACAGACTCTTGTTGCACACTTAGTTTCAAAACCATTTGCTCCTGTACTTCTGTTGTATCGTTAATATCCGACATTTCATCACTATTGCAAGCCCCCAAAGAGAAAAGCAATACAAACAGGACTAATTGAATATATTTCTTTTTTACTATCATATCTATCATTTTTCTTATCCAACAGGGGGATAACGTAATTTCACACAACGCACCGTATGTCTCCCATTTCGCAATTCATCCGTCGTGGCACTTCCGTCCGGATCACTCATTGTTGCTACAATGAAAGTACCATCCTCATTCTTTCCCCAATAACTGTCCGAAAAGAAATTATTGGGAAGCCCGTTGGTTCCGGCATTCAGGAAAACATAATTCATTTCTTTTCCTGTAGGCAATCTCCATCCACTGCCTAAATTTGCACATATAGAGGACGCATTTTCCTTCGTGACATTCGTTACATCTGAACTTGAGACTATAAAATCTGAAAGTTCAGGAGGACGAACATCAAGTGTACAGTTATAGCGATATTTTTTATTCTCTTTATAATCGTCTATGAGATTTCCCGATCCGTAACTTACATATGCCTTTCTGCCATTTGTATCATGTTCCTCTATGCACCATGCTTCAGCAGAATTAATCGCCCAATTTTCACGTATGGTAGCTAATCTCCAGCATCCTTTCCCTCTTGTTGCATCATTCTCATTTACTCCTTCAGGATAATATGCTCTACATCCAGTTTCCCGGGTGGCTCTTTTATAAAACTCATCATTATAAATACCCGTACGTATCCAGTTAGCCTCTTCCCAATATCCCATGGCTTCAGCCCAAGTAACAAGGTTATTTCCGACACGAATTGTTTCAGATCTATAAAGTTGCAGATTAAGTTCAACAGATGCGGTACCCGATTTTAATGTAGTTACATATATAATATCATTACCAGTATTCCAATTTCCACGTCTGAACCCGACGCGACCGCTTTTCTTTGTCGCGTCATCATATTCTATTGTCATCTGCAGTTGATTACCGATTGTCACCTCATCGGGAAGTTTCACTTCAACCGGAGCGTTACAAGCAAAACGCACATACGAGTAAAAGCGTAAAGACTTTACTTCGACCGTCTTTTTGTTGACTGCAAGAAAACTAGCTCCCGTTATTTCAATCGGAACATTGACTTCCGACCATCCGGAAACGTTGGATTTCACTTCAAGGGACTCCTCCCCATAACCGGTAATCGCTTTAATATTCAAACTATAATGCCTGTTGCGGGTTATATTCCATTCTGTAGAATGTGAATCAATTGAATTCATCGCATCACCAATCGGCAAAGTATATATACGGGTGATTCCTCTTGATGTCCCTTTAATGCGCAATACCATTCTGTAAATCTCATCCATCGGCAGATATTCCGGCAAATATATATCACCGGATGACCATGTGAAATGATTCTGTTCTGCACTGCTATTTTCTAGTGAAAAAACGCGGTTATCTAGAAACCCCTCTTCTATCCTGTATTTACAGGAAGCCAGATAACTATACTTTGGAATACGAAGTAACTCCATAGACTCAAGATTAACGAATTCACCTGTAGGGTTTCCATTTTCACAAATCTCCGTACTAAGGTCAAACTTCACACTTAACTTGGCAATCACTCGTTGCAACTTTATCTCCAGTTTTGAAACAGAAGCGGATGCCCCTTCCGGATATATCTCATTTTTACTCCGTACATTCACATTGAGCAACTGCCGGAAAAATACAAATTTTGAAGCACTCAGGCTGCTTTCCGTATTCATCTGAATATTTTTCAATTCTTCAGGGCTATTGATTCCCGAAAGATCTACCGGTTCATTTCCTATCACATAAATATCATTGTATCCTATATAGGTAATGGCAACATAATCTTCATTTACATCTATCAATTGATTGCTGACTAAAACTTTAGGACCGTAAGGATTGGAAGTACGTGTCGAGAAAATGATAACACGCAATTGTGATACCTCATTTTCATCCCCTGCAACAAGTTTCGGCATGATACTGACAGGAATTTCCTTGCCTTCCCCCTGGCCATTACTATCGGAAGATGCTTCTATTCCGTCAGTACAAGCAGTAAGCAGATATAATAATGTCACAACGAAGCTATATATATAAACTAATTTCAGTTTCATTCTCTCGTTTAATTATAAAGTATCACATTTCCGTATCCTGCAATATGATTGTCCACCCTGATACGGTAACAGCCGTTTGCATATAAGTATCCGTGTCACCGTCCAGATCATCTATAAGCGATATTTCTACTTCATACACATCTTGCCGGTCAAGTTCCGACTGGATGCGGGTATATGGATGCATCCGGATAAGTTCGACTAAGTCAGAACGGTAGAGTTCTTTGGCTGTGCCGTCCTGCATCAAACGTTCTATCAGTAGCGTCAATTTTTCCCCTTCCACCAAACGCATCAAAGAAAAAACGCCTGCAAATTGATTCCATGCATCATTATTTACGCCCTGATATGGATAATATGTCAATTCGTTGCCCGAAGCAACTACAGAATTATCAAATTTATAGGTCGCCCCTTTGGGATCAAGTACACGGACACGCACGCCATCCGCACAGCGGTGAATACATGGTATTCCGCTTTTTTCAAACCACTTCACATTCAGATGCAAATGATTCTCATTCTTTATAAGTGAAAGAACTTCAGTGTGTTCCTTCACATCGTTTACTTCTACTTGTTTCATAGCATGAAAAACAGGAGTCAGTCTATGATTCACGCTACGGTCTTCAGCTGCGTTGAGTGATAATAACGCTTGCTCAAGCGTAGTTTGTCCGGCAATAAAGGCCGGTTGTAAAGTCACTTCATCAGTCAAGTTTCCCCATGCCACCAACGTATAGCTACCGGCAGAAAGTTCCGGGTCAATCCGAAATTCTTTCGGGAAAGGCGTCCCTTTACGAGTTATACATTTCAAAAAACATCCGGCTGCATCAAATACATACAAGTCTATTTGCTGTACGTCAATGTTGAAGCGATCGGGACAAGTATTGTCCGTGTGATGAACATATTCGAAAGCCACCTGGAAACTTCCCTGCGGACAATCGGAAAAATCTTCATTAACGCATCCTGTAATAAGCCATAATAGCATTGATATGTATGCCACCATCCTTCTTTTCCGGTAAAATGTACTATGCATGTTAAATTGTTATTGAGAGGGATTTTAGATTCTTTTACCGGGGACAATGCCCCGGCAAAAGAATCCGTTAAAATCTATTTTTAATGAACCGGCAGACTAATAGCAATTACATTCCCAGTTCTGCATCCTGTTCAACTTTCGTCCATGGTTCCACTGTGATATGTGCCTGCATGTACGTTTTCTGGTTGATGGGATCTGTCGGGTCCACGGTAACATCTTCATCATCGGGATAACCGATTGAAGTAATTTTTGAGATATTTACATTGTAAAAACGGTTGCGCATTACCGAATAGAACAGGTTGTTGGCTTCCGTCTTTCCGTCCATATTATCTTCAACATTCACACGATAATAACAAGTACCTCCGGTGTACTGAAAAATACGTATTGTTCCTTCAATACTTTCCTTATAGCCCGGTAGTGCATTCTTGGGATGCGAATATTTCTTGATGGTAACAACTGAATAAATACCTTCAGAAGTAGAGAATGAGCTTCCATAATATACACTTACAGAATTCTCTATATCACCTTCGTCTACAGCACTTCCCTCGTCTACTGCATTTAACCATTTCTGTTTTCCGGCTTTATTCAAATAAGTCTTTAAAATCATGCCCAAGCCATAGTTTGCCAAGTTTCCACTAAAGTCTGCAGGAGCCGTATAAATCTGATTTTCCCATTCCGGGACAATAAAATATGGCGGTACATCTTTTCCTCCTGTAGTATAATCAGTTCCGTCTAATTTATTTTCGATACTAAGATTGCCACCATCATTTTTCACTTCAACAGCATTAATCATCACATTAGCCGCCGGAGCAAATACACCTTTCACCAACACATAAGTAGTATTTCCCCTTACCGGTGTCTGATTGGAGTTCTCCGGCAAATATATAGACTCTATAGCTTCCCCGTCAGCACTTGCTTTCAAATCCAAATTAGGCTCATTCACCTCGTCATAATATTTAGCGAAATCTGCAAATGTAGAGCTAGTATTAGTCATTGTATAGAACGGCGTAAGGAAACCATCAACATGATTATGCAGAAATATATAGCTCTGAACCGGAAGATTACGAACCGTAAAAGTCGGAGTAAGTAATTTGCCTAATGTATTACTTTCACTATCTTTCAATATCAAAGCATCCGCATTTGCATAAGTAGCCTGCAACTTAGCAGCAGCACGGGATATGAACACCTCCAAATGATTGTTTTTCTTCATTTCCGCCGAACTATCATACGCCGGTTTCGAACAATCCTCAGCAGAAATTCCGGGATATAATGTGTATTCGGTTGCCTTTAATACATTTGCCATCAGGAAACCATTGGTCGCCGCATTCTCATTACCGGATATTTTATCAAAATTACCGACACGCGATACAGCAACTGCCGTTTCTACACCTTTGGTATGGGCAATACGTCCTGCTTTCGTACAATGTGTCAAAGTAACAGCTTCAAATTGAGCAGTTGTAGTGGTAGACGTAATCCAGTCGTCCTGCATATTAGCTACTACATACACTTTCTTTTTACCAGAAGTTAGTTTCAATACAGCAGTGTGCTCCGTGCCATGTTCATCTACAGTAGCATTATCCGTCTTTGCTTCAAAGCTACCGGATTCATTGAAGATATAAGCCCGCAGATTTTTGATGTTTTTTTCTGTAGTAGTACCTTCATGTGTGTCACCCGTTGCACGTGCTACAACACCATCTTTGCCCAGTTTAAATGTAAACTTCGCCCAAGTAGGCTCTCCCTCTATGACTTCGGTATTACCATTGTCATCGCTTCTTTCTTCACCTAGCTTGTCCTCACTGCTACAAGCAGCAAACGTTATTATTGCCAGCGCAAATACTCCGATTAGAAAATAATTCTTTCTCATTTTTGTCTTATGATTAAAAAATAAATTATTATATATTGAGATTTATATGGTTCCATTTTTCATCCGGTAATACACCTTGATGTATCCGGCTCGACGCAGTTGCGGAAAGAAGTGTTCTTCCAAATAACGATAGGGCACTCCTCTTTTCAAACGTTGCAACTGTCCCTCACGGCCTTTCATTATCGGAACTGAATCAATAATATTCAATACTTCCTTACGGTATTCCATATCAGAGTGTTCCACTTTATAACGTAGCTCTTCCCATCCCTCATCACCATTCACAAGCGCAAAGCAACTATCCGCCAAAGCAATCCGGTCGGCTATATATTGCTTCAGCGCTTCAGCTCGTTTTCCAGACAATCGTTTGTTGAATTCAAAAGCCCCCTCGGGTGAGGAAAGCCCCAATAGCACTACGCGAGCTATCTCTACTTCGGGATCTTCACTAATACGGCGAATTACATCAATGATATGTTCCAACACTCTCTCATTATCCAGATAATTGCTATCTATCTCTGCCTTTGCAAGCTTGAAATAAACAATCTGTGCTCCTTCCTGCTCGCCCGCCAGAATCCTTTTACCCGCTGAATAGTTATCTATGGGTTCTACAAATTTCTCTGTTTCAGCCAGTACTTCCGTAGCACATTTATGCGGTAACATTTCCGGTATTTCCACCTTATTCTTTATTTCCGGCTTAACAATAGAATATCCATCCGTCCGGCTCCACGTAAACAATTCCACCATATCCAACTCCTTTTTCATACAGCAATTTCCAAGTTGCCGCCGTAACACTAACTTTGCCTGCCATATCCAAAGTTGATTGGCTAACATCGGAGTTGAACATGTTATTGTATTCCATTGCCGATTGGATACTGTATATATTAAGTCTTTCTCTGCTTTTGATGAGTGAAGCACTTTTTGTCTTCGAACTATTTTCTCCCGTATTTTGCCATTTACGCGTATGACAGGGAAAGCAAAAGAGTGATTTCCCTTTATATCTATCAATATAGGTGTAAGCAACAACTCATCATTTGCTTTTGTAATGCCGGGAGCAATCATCAAATGAAATCTCAAACTCACAGAATCACCTTGAGCATTCTTCTCTATAGAAAAATTATTGATCTTGATCGAATCATTATTTTGAGCGGAAACTGACATGACCGTTATACTCATAAAAAAGGAAAGTATTATAATCTGAAAACTATTCATTTGGGATATTATTTAAGTAAATATATGATAGATACAGCGGCACGTGTAGGCCCTAAATAATTACGGTTGTTTACGCTTAAACGCTTACCACATTCCTTACACGGGTATTTACTATAATGCAGGTGTGCATAGCCGATCCCTAATGTCCCTTCTATACTCCAATGTGGTGAAAGAATCCACTGATACCCATAACTGAATCCGAATCCGGCAAGATTTCCCTGTCTTCTAAAGTCACCTAGTCCCCAATATCGAATATTACTGACATTATATTGTCCATAAAACAAATGTCCGCCAAAGAAATGTCCATTGAACCGTTCACAAAGCCAATAGCGAAGCTCTGATTGTATCAACCAATGCTTCATTTTTCTATTGTTGGAACCATAACCATTCTTACCCAAAGGAAAAGGATTGTAGGCTCCCCACAAGTTAACAGTCAGTTTGGGAGATATTCCCCATTCCACCCCTATGTTTGGTGTTTGTAACAACCCGCCATAAAGTAAATTCGTTTTTACTGCTATATCTTGTGCTCTAACCGCAAAACATCCTAGCAAAGTAAATAGACCAATAAGTATGCCGGCTTTATTTCTTATACAATCATTCATTTTATACAGTCTTTTCAAACTATTTCTTATGCATCTCTATTCCGTAATAGAGATGCATAATTACACATAAATAATAAACATTTAATTATCAACGAATTATATTACAGAAACTAATAACAGAATGTTTCAATATCATAATACAATGAATCATAACAAACAAAATAAATAATATTATTCTGATATATAATTCATTAAAAAAATAGATACTGAAACAATTGTGAAACAAACAGATAAGTAACAGACTAAACAATCAAAACAGTTATTGCCATGGAAACAAAACATACAAAAAGCGAACTTTTGTACATTGAAGAACATCAGTCATGTCAAAACTACATGACAACAATTGAAACCGGATTCAAATATCTTGAATTCGCCAAGAATGCAGCATTTGAAGAAGATAATACAACTAAAAATTATCTTCTGTTCTTTCTGAAAGGCGATTTCACCATTTGTTGCAACCAGTTTCATAACAAGCTGTTTCATGCCGGAGAAATGATACTCATCCCTCGTTCTTCCCGGCTAAAAGGATTTGCGGAAACCGATTCAAGCCTGCTCTCCATGTTTTTCGATATACCTGCAGAGAACTGTGACAAGCTCATATTACAGTCTTTATCAAATGTATGCAACAACATTAAATATGACTTTTCACCAATTAAAATACGCTATCCACTAACACTATTTCTCGAGGTATTAACTCACTGCATCAAAAACGGAATGAGTTGCGCACACTTACACGGGCTGATGCAACGAGAGTTTTTCTTTCTTTTACGAGGATTTTATGAAAAACAGGAGATTGCAGCATTATTCCACCCCATTATCGGAAAAGAAGTGGATTTTAAAGATTTTGTCATGCACAATCATACCAAAGTAGATAATATAGAGCAGCTTATCTCACTATCGAATATGGGAAGAAGCTGTTTTTTTATCAAATTCAATGAAGTGTTTGGTATGACAGCTAAACAGTGGATGCTGAAACAAAAGAACCAAAGAATATTGGAAAAAATGACGAAACCGGGAGTATGTATAAAAGATATCATTGAAGAATTGGGATTTGATTCGCAAGGTAACTTCAACCGTTACTGCAAACAACATTTCGGATGTACCCCCAAACAACTGATAGAGCAATGTCAGGCAACCAATCAAACGAGTTAGCCATTATTATCTCTATCTGTACAAAATGAATAAATTATTGGACTTTATGATAAATTCAATAATGAAAAATTTCATTTACTTTGCAGCGTGAAATATATTAAGAAACAAAGGTATTTTTAATATGCATCTCTATTACGGAATAGATTACAATATTGCAAAGATAAATAAAAATATGATATATTCTAATTTTCAACAGATTATATTACAAATAATTATTTCATTTGGATAAGTTTGTAACGATGCTATTCACCTGATTGAGCATGAATACATCAAAATCCTTTAAATAGACGCGTGTCATTTCTTCCGAAGTGTGTCCAAGTCCGGCACTAATCACAGAAATCGGAGCTCCATAGTCACGTGCGAGGGTAGCCCAGGTATGGCGTGCAGTATATGTCGTCAACGGTACTTCAATATCAGCTACAACAGCGATTTTCTTCAAATGCCGGTTAATACGGCCCAACGCCAAACGATACTGTTTGTATCCAGAAGCATATTCACCGCTGATTATCGGAAAGAGATACTCATTTTCTGTCTTATATTTATCTATCAAGCCCTGCATCTGCGGAGTCACCACTATACGAATCAACTGTTTCGACTTATGACGGGAATAGGTCAGCACACCATTGCAAATATCGACCTTCTTCAAAAGAACAATATCAACAAAAGCCATTCCCTGCGCATAAAAGCTAAACAGATACAAATCGCGGGCAAACTCCAGTTGCGGTTCATTCGTCAAATCCAAGTCCGCCAGAATCTGCATATCCTTCCGTGACAAAGCGCGTTTCACAGTCTTCGCCGGACGGGTCTGCGCTTTAGCAAACGGATATTCGACACGGGGATGATAGCCGTCCATTACCGCCTGGTTATACAAAGAGCGCAAGTTGCGCAGATAATAACTTACCGTATTGCCGGAAGCACCGTTACTATACAGGAAATCCTCATATCTCCTGACGAACGCCAAATCAACCTCCGACATCCGCACATCGGGGCGACTTATAAATTTTGCCAACGACGAACGGGTACTCTTGTAGGCCGCAGCCATTCCCACTTTCTTCAACTCCTGCTTACGCTCAATCTGCGCATTGATATATCGCAATAAATAAAACTGTGGTTTTCCTGTACCAAAAGCATTTTGAGCCAGAATATCCTCCACTGTAAATTCTTCCCTTGTCCGCTCAAGCTGCCTGATCCGTGTATCAATCTGATTCCGCATCTTCCGTAGCTCGCGGTTCATTTTCACAACCTCCGTAACCGTAAAAGTAGAACTTACGCCATTCATAATCTTCCCTTCCAGCTCGTCAAACACCTCTTCTTTCATCCGGTAGCCTGTATACAGTAACTTTTTTCTCCGATTGTGTATCACCTGAAATACTAAAGGGTAACTACCATTATTCAATATCCTGCTCTTGTTCAGCATAAGTTTCACTGATGTTATCATATCTTGCTTTTTTTGTTTGAGACGTAAAAGTACAAAGTTCACCTTACTTATCAGAACTATTTTTCCGCCTATTACGCAAGAAACAAGAAGTGGAATAAAAAGTTTCTCCACTTTAAGAATAGTTATCTAATAAATATAGTTAAAATACACGCTCTAATAATCAGTATATTTTCATTACATATCTCCAATATGCATACGCATAAATTAGAGATGTATACTATTTATGATATTTCATTACACAATATAAATATTGCCGCTATTATTCCTTTTGAAAAATTAGAATATTAGGCATAGCTTTGCACTATGGATTTTAGGGAGCCGTCCGTTCCTTTAAAAGGAAGAGGTCATTCCTCGGTGTGCAACGGGCCGTTCCTTTAAAAGGAACGGCCCGTTGGTTTTAAAGGAAAAACCGGCATTTGTAACCATTTGAATTTCAAGTCCTTACCGAATTAGAATTCCGTCCCCGTAACCCATGGGATTTTTTCCAACAAACACGACGGAATCTGCCGCACGAAGCGGCAATCAGTATACAACAAATTTCAACAATTCAAAATTCAAATCCCATGGTTACAGTCACGTTTGCCATTAAGCCATATCTGGCGAGGTACATGTATGTCCGGTACGGACAAAGTTTAGAGCTTCTATCACATAACAATCCACCGTCAAGGCTCCCCATTCCAATCCACCTCTCCCACCTCACTCCCATTTATCATTTCTTGCATCAATTATCCGTTCCTCATCCGCAAGGCGTCTCCTGGAAAGAGACTGGAAATATCACTTTTGTTCTTCCTAGCCCAAGACAGGGCAAGAACCCGGAAATCTACAATTACTTCGGTCAGGACAGTATCTTTATTATTGAAAAGGAAATTGAGGTGGAAATGAAAGCCGAGCTTTATTCGTTTCTGTTGGAAAATAAGTTCAAAAATGGGGTGATGTATATAAAGTCGATGCATGAGTTTGTGGTAAAGTATGATATGGAGGAGTCGGTGGAAGAGGAAAGTTTGATGAGAGGGTTTCAGAGGTGGAGAAAGAAAATGAAAAAGATATAACGTTACAGAATTCATCATATCCTAATTAGAGACCTTTTAAATAAAATCGTCCTACCAAACAAAATCTTTCCCACAAATGGTGAAATAGGACATCTTCATAAATGACATTGCTTTTTTAAAACATAACTTTTCCAAAAATACAATTGGTTTATATATATAAAAACTATCATCAAATATTTCATATTACTAATTTTCTTCTTACACTGTCAATACATTTTCCAGAAATATAATGATGTAAAAGAATAAATTAATATTATATTTGCATATTCGACATATATTATCACATAACTCAAATATTATTATGGAAAGCGCAAAAGACATTCTGTTTGAATTAAGACATAAAGAAAAAAAAATATCAGATTTAGTTAGATTCTTAAGTATTAGATGTGATGAAACTCCCAATTACTCTTTACTTATGGGCGCAGGTTGCTCCATAACTTCAGGTATAAAATCAGGAACCCAATTAATAAATGATTGGAAAAAAGAAATCATTGAATATGCTGATGACTATGATACAAGTATCACTTCTGATGAATATTTCGAAAAACAAAACTGGTTTGATGAAAGAAATCCCTACTCTTCTCTTTTCGAAAAACGATATGATTTACAGCGACAAAGAAGAGCATTTGTTGAAAATGAAGTAGCAAACAAGAATCCTTCAATCGGGTATGCTTATTTAGTAAAACTTATAGAAAACAACTATTTTAATGCAATATTCACAACAAATTTTGACGACTTACTGAATGAAGCTTTTTATAGATTTTCTAATGTCCGTCCAGTTGTATGTGCTCACGACTCTGCTATTACAAGTATTACAGTTACTTCTAAACGTCCCAAAATAATCAAACTTCATGGAGATTATTTATTCGAAGATATAAAAAGTACTTTAAGAGAAACTGAATCATTAGAAGGAAATATGAAAAATAAATTCATTGAATTTTCTAAAGATTATGGACTTATTGTAGTTGGATATGCAGGAAATGATAGATCAATTATGGACATTTTATCTTTTCTATTGAAAAAAGAAGAATTCTTTAAAAATGGTATTTATTGGTGCATTAGAAAAGGAGATGAAAATATTTCAGATGATCTCAAAAAATTACTATGGAAAGATAAAGTCTTTTTCATACAAATTGAAGGTTTTGACGAATTAATGGCTGAACTTAATAAACGTTTAAACAAAGGTGTATTGCCCATTGATAATGCAATTCTAAGCAGTGAACATCAAATTAAATTAATTAAAAGCTTAACATCGAATGAATATGTAGAAAAATCTAATTCTAAAATAATTCAAGAAGACTCCAAAAGATTAAAGAAAATGGTCAATCACAATATTTTTGAAGATTTTTTCAAACACGTAGATGTAAAAAAAGAGAAAAAAGATAATACAACAAGAAAAGATAGTTCATCTAAAATCTCCGAAGAAGAAAAAAAAACTTTAAATAAAGTAAGAATTTTATTTCTAGAAGACGAAACAGAACAGGCCTATAAATTAATCAATGAACAAAAATTAGAAGATTCTGATAATTCAAGTTACAAAGCTGAATTATTAGAAATGAAATTAGCATTACTTCATAATATGAATCTCGAAAACAACATAGAATATAAACAAACAATAGACTCCTTGATTGCAATTAAACCTAATACAGAGATGTATTATATAGAAGCTGTCAATTCGTTCCCTGAAATAAAAGATAAGATAGAATATATAGATAAAGCTATAGCAATATATCCCAATGACTATAGCTTATATAGAAAAAAAGGAGACTTTATGGCTGATTATTACAATTCATTAATTAATAAAGAAGAATCAGACATCGCTCCAAATGCAATAACAACATGTTATCTTACCAGCATAAAACTAGATGGAAGTATATTCAATAAAGCATGGGTTAATTTATGCGACTGGTATAGTCATCTATACAAGAAGGAAAATGAAAAAAAGAAAGAAGAAATATTATCTCTATTAAAAAAGTATAAAGAGCAAAACGAATATCATCCCAATTATCTAAAAGTCTGCCACCGTTATAGTAATATGATTAATGAAAAAATTGATAAGCTTTTGATTAATGGATATAGTTTTGCTAAGCAAACAGATGATCCTACATGGGTAGAATCAACAGTCTTAATTTTACTTGATTATTTTGAAGAAAAAGATCAAAAAAATGAACTAACTAAATTCATGGAAGAATTTGAGAAGGAATACAACCCATCTTATGACTATTTATTAAAAAAGGCAACTATCTTTGCCAAAAAGTTTGACAACATAGCTGAATCTATAAAAATTTTAGAAGATATCGAAAATGGAAACTACTTCAGAAATAATATGCTAATAAAGCTATATGCTATTATACAAGAAAAAGAAAAAGCTCAAATTATTGTAGATAAATATAATAAAATTGACCATGAAATACTTATCTTATACAATCTCGAATTTGAAGAATATGAAACTGTCTGCAATCTTATTGAGAAATATTGGGAAACACATAAGAAAGACGTTAGCACATTTGTGAGTTATTCTTATGCAAAATTAAAATTAAAACAATATAAAGAAATTTATTGGGACTTAAAACAATATTACGATAACCCTCAAACTTGTATACCAGAAATTGCAATTAATTATTTTATAGCAGATATCAAACTCAATAAATTAGATGATAAGAAAATAAAGAATAAAATACTAAATAATAAAGATTTGTATGATAATGATGTCATAGCTGCAGCTTATTCACTCATCGGTGATATACCAAATGCGCTGGATTATTTATCTAAAGCTATAAAAGATGACAATTTACTCAAATATTCTGTGCGAGATTGGCCCGCATTTGAAAATTGTAAAAATGACAATCGGTATCAAAGAATTATAGGTATAGCTTAAAGGGACTCTCCATCATATTGAGAACAAAGAATTCGGAGCTCTCCATACAGTTATGAAGAGCTCCTATTTTTCTACAAAAAATAATGTTTTGGTAAATGTTCCTGCTTCTCCTTTACCATTAAGATAAATCCTAAAAGATCTTTTATTTCATCTTGATAGTCTCGTGGAAAACTTGAAATATACTTTTGAGGAACAACAAGTGTAAGTCGGGAATCATGCATCTCCTTTAACTGATTCTTTGATATTCCCTGCTGAAGAGTAAATAAGAATTTAACATCCACACGATCCGCCTCCGTCAAAACTTGCCGCCAACGATCTTTGCAAGTAGTCTTAGCCCCCAAAACAATAAGGTCCCCAGCTGGAAATTGTATATTACGATAACATTTACCATTGGGAAAAAGGAAATCCGGCTTTTTATTATCTTCAGTTACAGCTTGCTCCTCAAAAACAAGTGCATTATGTACAAATATATCAGATAAATGATGCTCTAATGATTTACCAGCACGAGACTTACGACGATTAAGCACTTCATTAGCTGTTTGTATAAATGTATCAATACTATCAAAAGAATGTGTTATCATATCCGCATAAAATTTTTCTTCCATACATTTAAACAGTCGGAACTCTGTATCCACCCAATTCAACAAGACATCATCAGGATTAGTTTTAAAAACATTTTCACCAATTTTATAAGCCTTATTATAACATTCTCGTGCTCCTAATGCCATTTGTCGAGTGTCTGGAAATTTATCAAAACGACTAACAAAATCACGGAAGAGTTGCACTATTTTTTCGTCTGGTTTAATAACACCCGCGACATCTATTAGTTGATTTGTTTCGTCTGGAGCAAGATTGAAATAAGCAAAAAATCCATCTATATCTTCATCAGCACTAAGAACATAGCCTAAATAATCTTCTTCAGTATATTTAGCAATAATGAGTAAATCTCCAACATTATCATCTTGAAAAAAAGGAAAGCCTCGACCAAAACGGGTTATACGATACTCATTACGTGTACCTTGTCCATAATATTTCATACAACTTTCCGTTGTAAAATCATCCTGCCATTTTATTTGTACAGTTTTCTCCTTATTTTCTCCTTTTTTCCCCGGTTCATCAAAAAGTAAACTTGATGCACACTTAGGTATATAAAAACCAGCTTGATGACTTCCTGTTGCACCTGTATCATTTCCAGTAATAAACCGGCACCAAGCAGCTTTAGATTGCTGTACACTTTGTATCGCAGAGTCCAGTATGTTGCTCATAATTATTGATTGTTTTAATAATTTGTTCAGAAACTGCAGTTATGAGTGGAACTACTACAGAATTTCCACACTGTCGATACGCTTGTACATCAGAAACTTGATCTAAACGATATTTATCAGGATAGCCCATCAATCGAGCACATTCACGAGGCGACAATCTTCGAGGATTTTTCCCATTTCCTTGCGGAACAAGTATTTCTGAACCATCTTTATAGTAACGGGCACTCAATGTACGAGAGATACCGTTAAGATCAACCATCCCAAACCCAAAACCATTTCCTTTTGCACGATGCTTCTCTGCATAGTTTTGTAAATAACTCCAAAGTTTATCACTCAATGTATATTTATCATCAATATCTGACTCTAAAATCTCCCGTATGCCCCGTGTAGATTGTTTTTGTTCAGGAAAACAGAATTGTTCTTCTCCATGAAAAATTTCACGATTAAATCCAACAATCATAATACGCTCCCGATGCTGAGGTACATAAGCCTGCCCATCCATAACCTGAAAATGAATTGAATAATTCAATTCTTCCAGTGTACCTTTTATAATCTTAAAGGTATTACCCTTATCATGTGACATCAAATTCTTCACATTTTCCAAATAAAATGCTTTAGGACGATGACGACTAATAATATCCGCTACATCAAAAAAAAGTGTACCTTGAGTTTTGTCCTTAAAGCCCGTTTCCCGTCCTAAACTTTTCTTTTTAGAAACACCGGCAATAGAAAAAGGTTGGCAAGGGAAACCTGCACATAAAATATCAAAATATTGAGGTATATAACTTTTAGTAACTTCTTTCGTTATATCTCCAAATGGCATTTCACCGAAGTTCGCCAAATAAGTTTTTTGAGCATATTTATTCCATTCTGAAGAAAAAACACATTTTCCTCCTTGTGCTTGCATTGCCAAACGAAAACCTCCCATACCCGCAAACAAATCAATAAAAGTAAATTGGGGAGATTGAGGACTTGGGAAAGGAACCCTAAAAAAGTCAGAAAAGAGACTATACTCAACTGGATTTTCAGCAACCTTCATTACATACTCTTCAGTTATCGTCTCTTCTTTATTACTTTTTTTTCGCTCCAAAAATTCCCGGATAGTATATAATATTTCTTTCTTGTTTTGTTCATTACCAATGCAATCATTATTATGCAGGTAATGACTTAACACTGCCAATTGGTTCTCCCAACTAGTTTCGCCATATATCTTGATGCCATTTTGTACATCAACCTCTTCCGGAAAGTCAACGAGTTTTATATCTTGTATGATGAATTGCTTAGCTGTCATTCAATTATTGATTTGGATACAAAAATATAGTTTTTTATCGAGAATAACGAATACCATCTTCACTAATAGTATTAATAACCAAAATAAGAGAGGACAAAGCTGGTACATCATTGCCCTGAGAAATATTCCATTCTATTTTTTATAATTAGCTAATACAGTCAGTCTATATGTTTTGCATTATAGTTTTCTAATACTATCTTATTCAAAGTATATAACAACCCTTTCAAATTTTGTTCCCGGACTTTACTTTTCAATTGACATTCCCATAATAAGACAACATGCCACCCCATATTTCGGAGTTGCATTCGTTCTTTTAAATCCCGTTCTTTATTCTTCCCTATTTTTTCTTTCCAGAATTCTGTATTGGTCTTCGGCAAAACATAGTATTTACACCCTTCATGACCATGCCAAAAACACCCATTAATAAAGATCACAGTTCTATACTTTCTTAACACAATATCAGGAGTCCCTGGCAACCTTTTCACATTAACACGAAAACGAATACCTTGGGAAAATAGATATTTTCGCACAAGAATCTCCGGCCTCGTATTTTTACTACGAATATTCGACATACACTTCCGCCGTTGCTCTTTTGTCAAAACGTCTACCATACCTATACAAAATTTAAATACAAAAAATAAATGATTCCTAATACAAAGATAAAAAATTATCATCCATGAATTATAATATTAAACACAAAGAATGCACTCATTACCTCTTCAATCCCCACACTCTCAAAACAAAGTAAGCCTTCAGGAGTCTGTGCAAAAAACTTAGAAGCTATATTGAATTATCATTTATTTTTCGTATATTTATGGATAAGAAACTAAACAATATATCTATAAACTACATAGTAGGAGAAAACAGGAATCAAGTTCGAATGACAACACTTGAACAATTAGTTGCACCAAATTCTAGGGTAAGGGTTATCGATTTATTTGTGGATATCTTGTCTATAAATGAGCTGGAGTTAAACATGTCAAACTTCAATCAGAAGGGACACTACCGTATAATCCTTCAACATTACTAAAATTGTATTTATATAGTTATAAGTACTCAATAAGGTCATCAAGAAAGTTGGAACACTCCTATAAAATAAATGTGGAATTATGATGACTATTAGGAGACTGAATACCCTCTTTTCGGAAAATTGCTTTTCCCCCCAAAAAACTAGGCAGAATAAATATCAATAAATTATTCTAACAGTATTTTAACAACTCTCAAATTTTTCGATTATAATCGAAAATTTCATTGTATCAGATTATACATTAAATCTCCCCATTCACCCCTAATCCGAACAAGGCAAAATCGCCCAAGCAAGGATCATCCGGGAAGACCTCAGCCAATGCTGCCGTTATCTGGCGGGCATTTTTCAAAGAAAAAGTTTCCGTATCCGTCAACTTGAAATAATGTGCCACCCGGCATACATGTGTATCTAAAGGGACAATCAAATCTCTACGATCAAAACTTTCCCAAATCCCCAAATCGACCGCCGAGTCCCGACGAATCATCCAACGCAAAAACATATTCAGTTTCTTTTGAGGGCTTTTGGCAGAGACTTCAAGAAATGCACATAGCTTTTCCATCGGTATTCCGGGGTATGTCTTCAAGGCTTCTTCCAGACTTTCAAACTGTGTATAAGCAATGTATAATCGCTGAAAATATCCATAGAAATCAGCATGTGACAGCATCCGATAAAAACTACTGGTTGCTCCCGATGGGAAATCTCTCTCCCACTGACGGGACAGTACATACTGATAAGGCGAATCTCCCATTAGCCCGTGCAATTCGTCCACTTTCTTCAAGATCTGTTTGCGATTGCCAAAACTCATAATCGCCGTCAGCAAACCGCTGACTTCGATATCCTGTTTCAGCGTATAACGATGGGGAAACTGCACCGGATCGCTTTGTATAAAGTCTGCGCGATGATACATCTCCGCACACATCAAAAGTTTATTCTTTATATCTTCAGTCATTTCGAGAAAGTATCAAGTATTGAAAGTACAAAAATACATATTCTAGTTGGATTTCCTCTTTAAGTAAATGATAGATTGCATCCCTAATAAAATAACAAACAAATATTCTGCCGTCATATACACAGTCAGAGAAGCATGAAAACATTCACTTAACAGATACAGATAAATCAAATATACAAGAATGGTGATTAACTGGAAGATAAAGGCGAGCTTCGTCTTTCCTGTACCGGTAACAGCATTGATATAAACATATCCGGGCAGTGCAAAAGCATAATTCAACAGCATAACTATAAAAGGATAGAAAGCTAGTCTCACCAGATTATCGTTATTCGTATAAAATCCGATAACCCATTGGTTACCCCAAAGAGTCATAACTATCAATGGAACTCCCACGGCATAACCCAACCTAAGAACTTTATGGCAAACGGGAAAAAGTTCCTTCCCCTGCCCCGCCCCAATTAGATTGCTGACTAATGAACCAGTAGTGGATGCAAAAGAGTTGACAATCACAAAAAAGACGGTAGAAACACTACGAGTAATATTGGAAATAGCAAGCTCTGTCCTTCCCAGATGCTCGATAGCAACGAAGAACAGAAACCAGGGAGCAACGCTGATAAAAGAGTGAAGCATACTCCATACAGATATCCTCAACAACTTTATTAACACTTTCTCATCATAAACGACCTTCAGCCCATATTTCACTTTATCTACCCTCACCCACATATATAATAGGAGTACGATAAAAGCTCCGAACTCTGCCAAAGAAGAAGCCATCGCCGCCCCGGATATACCCAGATTCAGTTTGAATATCAGCAGATAGTTAAAAGGAATATTGATACAGATAGCCATGATAGCTGCCACGGACAATGCTTTGGTCGTTGTTATCCCTACCAGAAAAGACCGGAAAGCTAAAAAAGGAAATGAGAATAACAAACCGAAGCTACGCCAATCCAGATAATGAATCACTGCCTGGTAAATTTCATCCGAAGTAATCAATTGACGCAGGATCAAGGGAGAAGCCAAATGGAGCAATAGGCAAAGAATGATTGCCATTCCCGACAGGAAATATAATCCCTGAAAAAATGTACGTCCCGTCTCTTTATAATGTTGTTCCCCATTTCTCCGGGCAATCATTACCTGCAGCCCGATGCTAAATCCGAAGCCCAGCATATAAACAGCCAAATAGTAGATTCCGGCAAGCGCAGAAGCTCCCAGTTCGACTTCTCCCACATGCCCTAGGAAAATAGCGTCGGTAATATTGATTAATTGTTCCATCAGAATGCTCATCATCACAGGAAAGTTGATGAGCCATATTTGCTTATATGTATAATTCATTGCTCAACTTAAAAATAACACGATACGGCATACCACATCATAGCAGCACACAGTTCCGTAAATTTATAAAAATGGATATAAAACTCTTTGGCAGGAGAGTAGTTGCCTGTCGGATAGCTGAATAGCCCTGTTAGAAATGATGCTATTCGTTGAGCTTAGCTAGATACAGAGTTTCATAAATGAACGAATATTACTGGTTTATCAATCAATTACGCAACAAAGATAAGAAATCTTATTTTCATATCCCAATGTGGTATGGTATTAGCAGATTACTTATAGTAAGGATATGCATCAGAAGCATCAATTACGACATTAACAAATTGATTTATAAAGATATACCGGATTCGAAAGTAAAAGAATGATGATAAGATATCTTTCTCTTTTGAAAAAAGCATATCATTTTGAAAAGATTGAAAAGAGTAGTAACCAATAAATAACCAGATAACAATGAAAGTTTGTAAATTCGAGAAAATTAAAGATGAGGATGAAATGAAGCAAGTAATCAATTGTATTCAGAAAGAACATCCTTATGTAGCTGTAGTCCCTATATTGACACAATTACAGGAGTGGTTACAGGCTATTTCCATCAGTTGGTTTCACGAAGAAGATGAAGCTTCTCATGCCACAGTCAATGCCATCGAAGCATATTGCTGTACCCTTGCCAATCATCTCATTACAGATTCGCACTTAAATCAGGAAATTAAGAACCGGATTCTGGAGTGCATAAAGAAAATACATATACTTGTAGAAGACAAAGCAGATTTGCTGATTGATAAAATGATAAAAGCCGAGGTATACGGATTATCCAGCGATTTATTCACTTATTGTTTACGTCAACAGGAGCTTCGTGCCCAAACATTAGATACCGGCAAGCTTATACAGATCAACCTGGAAAGAAAGCCAGATATCCCATATATTCAGGAATCTATCCAACAATACATTGACGAGAACCGAAATGTAGATATTTTTATCGCCCCACTTTCCATTTGCAGGAATGTGTATAGTGAAATAGACTTCATGAGCGAACAACGCAATGATTACTATGCAACAGTGCTTGCCACCCTATTCAAAGCGGACGAAATACTGTTATCCACGCCTATCAACCATATCTACGCAAACCGGAATTGTCTGCGAGAACAACATTCACTAACTTACATAGAAGCCGAACAACTGATTAACAGCGGAGTACACCTGCTCTACGCAGATTGTATCACCCTTGCGGCACGCTCTAATATAGTTATCCGCCTAACCGATACACACGATCTGTCAACAGAACGCCTCTATATATCTTCCCATGACACAGGCAACAGTGTCAAAGCCATCCTCTCACAGGATTCGGCTACCTTTGTACGTTTTACCTCATTGAATGTATTGCCCGGATATTTGTTTATGGGTAAGATATTGGAAGTTATCAACAAATATCAAATCAATGTCATCTCAATGGCCTCATCCAATGTATCTATCTCGATGATGCTGACGACCAGCCGGGACACCCTGCGAATCATTGAAAGGGAACTACACAAATATGCCGAAATGGTTATGGACGAAAATATGTCTGTAATACATATCATCGGCTCCCTTCATTGGGAACGCACACAAGTAGAAAGTCATATTATGGATACTATCAAAGATATCCCCGTATCTCTCATTTCTTATGGAGGAAGCGATCATTGTTTCACACTATCTGTACATACCACAGATAAAAACAGACTGATTAGTTCGCTATCCAGACAATTTTTCGAGAGTCAGTGCGCAGCCTGATTCAAAGCCGGATAAAAAGAGACATCTGAAAGCCAAATAAAAAAAATAAAGAGATGAAAATAGCTATTATAGGAGCCGGACACATAGGGAGTGCAATCGTCACTTGTCTGGCGCAAGGACATCTTTACAATGAGAAAGACATTATTGTCTCCAATCCAAATATCGATAAACTGGAGAGACTGCAAGAACATTTCCCTGCAATACACATAACGACCGATAACCAACAAGCCATATCGGAAGCTGAAGTAATCGTCCTCGCCATCAATCCCTGGAAAGTAGATGAAGTATTGTCCCCTCTACGTTTCTCGCGTACACAAATCCTCGTATCTCTTGTGTCCGGAGTATGTATCTCCCACCTGGCTCATTTAACAGAAGCCGAGATGCCTATCTTTCGGGCAGTTCCCAATATGGCCATTACAGAACGTTCCAGCCTCACTTTGATAGCTTCCCGCGGAACTGATAAAGAATATCAGCAATTAATAAAACAGATATTTGAAGAAGGAGGAAAATGCCTGTTCCTGCAAGAGAAACAACTAGATACCACTTCCGCATTAACCTCCAGCGGAATAGCTTTCGCCTTAAAATATATGCAAGCGGTTATGCAGGCAGGGATTGAGCTAGGAATTCCCGGCAAGGATGCCATGCAAATGGCAGCGTATAGCATGGAAGGAGCGACAGAACTGATTCTGAATCATAACACTCATCCATTGCTGGAAATAGAGAAAGTAACCACTCCGGGCGGAACCACTATAAAAGGATTGAACGAACTGGAGCACAAAGGCTTCACTTCTTCTATTATTCAAGCCATCAAAAGCAGTGCCACAACTTTGATTGACAAAGAGGAAGAAGATGCAGAAAATTTCCGATAGTCCTTATGGTATGGTTTCTCAAGTCCTTTTTGCCTATTTTGAAATGCTATATATCCCAAAGCCAGCATAAAAGGACTTAAGAAAATGTATGCTTAGATTTTATATTCCTCTATCTTCCGGTACAGGGTGGTAAGTCCGATTTTCAACAAGCGGGCAGCTTCCGTTTTATTCCCTTTCGTATATTCCAACACACGCGCAATATGCCTGCGCTCCATTGCAGCCAGTTCAAAACTACCTGTACTATCGTCCGAACATTCATAATGAGTGTTCTGGATTTCCAAAGGAAGGTCGCAGATATCCAGCCGTCCACCTTCGCAAACAATCAGGCTACGCTCAATCACATTTCTCAACTCACGGATATTCCCTTTCCACGGCTGTTGTTCCAGCGCTTCCAAAAAAGCAGGAGTCATCTCATTGATGGCATACGAAAGTTTTTCGGAGAAACTTTTGGCAAAAGCAGTTGCAAGAATTCTGATATCACCGGTACGTTCACGAAGCGAAGGAAGATGCACCTGAAAAACCGAAAGACGATAAAACAAGTCCTCACGGAAATGCCCGGCTTTGATCTCCTCCTGCAAATTCCGGTTGGTAGCAGCGATGATACGCACATTGACTCTTGTCGGCTTGGTATCACCGATCTTTATATATTCTCCTGTTTCAAGGATACGCAGTAACTTTGCCTGCAATTCGAAAGCCATCTCTCCGATTTCATCCAGAAAGATCGTTCCGTTATTGGCCTCTTCAAAAAGCCCTTTCTTATCTTTCAACGCACCGGTAAACGAACCTGCCTTATGTCCGAACATCTCGCTTTCGAGCAGTTCTTTGCTGAAAGACGAACAGTTGACCGCCACAAAATTCTGTTTGCTCCGCTTGCTGTTATAATGTATAGCCTGCGCAAAGACCTCCTTTCCTGTTCCGGTTTCTCCCGTCAGCAATACGGGAACATCTGTCACAGACACCTTCTGCGCCAAAGACACCGACTCTTTCAGCACTTTTGACTCCCCCAGGATAGAATCGAACGAGTACATTTGCCCGACCTTCTTTTCCAGTTTTTCGAGACGGACATTCATTTTTGCTTTCTCTACGGCACGACTAATGAGAGGGATAATCTTGTTATTATCATCTCCTTTCGTTATATAATCAAACGCACCGTTTTTGATAGCCTGCACCCCGTCGGGAATATTGCCGTGAGCAGTAAGAAGAATCACTTCCACATTGGGAGCTATTTTTTTGATATTCAAAACCAGATCCACTCCGTTTCCATCAGGAAGAAAAACATCACATAAAGCTACGTCGGGCGATTGAATTTCCAGTTGTTTGATGGCAGTTTTGCAATCACCTGCCTGACACACTTCATAGCCCTCAAGTTCCAGCATACGAGCTAAAAGGCTGCGAATCTGGACTTCATCGTCAATAATAAGAATTTTATTCATACAAATTGTCTACATTAATATAGAAGAATGAAAAACAGGGTGCGCAAATATAGTTTTTTTATCTGAATCCATGAACATTTCTTCGCCCCTGTTTGTTATTTCCACAGGAAACTATTTACACTATAAACAGATGAAAATAATTATTATTGGGGGAGTTGCAGGAGGAGCCACCACTGCTGCCCGAATCAGACGAGTAGATGAAACAGCAGAAATTATCCTTTTGGAAAAAGGAAAGTATATATCATACGCCAATTGCGGCCTTCCTTATTATATAGGAGGAGTGATAGAGGAACGGGATAAATTGTTCGTGCAAACGCCCGAAGCCTTCTCTACACGCTTCCGTGTAGATGTACGTACAGAAAACGAAGCGATTTTTATTGACCGGAAAAGAAAGACAGTGACCATCCGGCAAAGCAGTGAAGACACTTATGAGGAGAGCTACGATAAATTAGTCATCTCCACCGGAGCTTCCCCGGTGCGTCCTCCTCTTCCGGGAATCGACCTTAGCGGAATCTTCACGTTAAGGAATGTCACCGACACGGATCGGATCAAAGAATATATCAAGAGCCACGCTCCGCGAAAAGCCGTTATCGTAGGAGCCGGATTTATCGGTCTGGAAATGGCGGAAAACTTACATACACAGGGAGCGAAAGTGTCGATTGTGGAAATGGGCAATCAAGTGATGGCTCCTATCGACTTCTCGATGGCATCGCTCGTCCACCAGCACTTGATGGATAAAGGAGTCAATCTTTATCTGGAACAAGCTGTCGCCTCTTTTAGCCGGGAGGGAAAAGGATTGAAAGTAACGTTCAAAAATGGTCAGTCCATTTCTGCCGATATCGTTATCCTGTCGATCGGAGTACGCCCGGAAACCAGTCTGGCACGAGCTGCCGAACTGACTATCGGCCCCGCAGGAGGTATTGCCGTGAATGATTACCTGCAAACGTCTGATGAATCGATTTATGCCATCGGTGACGCAATCGAGTTCCGCCATCCGATCACCGGAAAACCCTGGCTCAACTATCTTGCCGGACCTGCCAACCGTCAGGGACGCATCGTTGCAGACAACGTTCTCGGGGCAAAAATACCTTACGAAGGTTCTATCGGCACTTCAATCGCAAAAGTTTTCGACATGACCGTTGCTTCAACCGGTTTACCCGGCAAGCGCCTGCGCCAGGAAGAGATAGATTATATGTCATCTACCATCCATCCCGCCTCTCATGCCGGCTACTATCCGGATGCCATGCCGATGAGTATCAAAATCACTTTCGACAAAAAGACGGGAAGATTGTACGGCGGGCAAATCGTCGGTTACGACGGAGTGGACAAACGGATTGACGAACTCGCGCTTGTCATCAAACACGAGGGAACGATCTACGACCTGATGAAAGTGGAACAAGCGTATGCTCCTCCGTTCTCTTCGGCCAAAGATCCGGTAGCACTGGCAGGATATGTAGCGGAAGACATCATTACCGGCAAAACCAATCCGGTATATTGGAGAGAGTTGCGGGACATTGAAATGGAAAATAAGTTCCTGCTGGATGTCCGCACCCCGGACGAATATTCTTTAGGCAGCTTACCGGGTGCCGTGAATATTCCGCTGGATGAGCTTCGTGACCGGCTGGCCGAACTGCCGAAAGATAAAATGATTTATACCTTCTGCGCTGTCGGACTACGGGGCTATCTTGCCTACCGGATATTGACTCAACATGAATTTGACAAGGTGCGTAATCTCTCGGGAGGACTGAAGACTTATCGAGCCGCCACTGCTCCGATTATCATACGCGAAGAAAATGGAAATGAAATAGACGAATCACCCGAACAACAGGGAGGTAGTCCCCAAGTTGGGCAACCTGCGGTTGCTAAGGTTTCGGATACCACGGTTACTGCCACGGCTGCCGTCACCGCCGATGCCCTTGCAACCCCCGCTAAAACAGTTCGGGTAGACGCCTGCGGGTTACAATGTCCCGGCCCGATTTTGAAAATGAAAAAAAACAATGGATACACTGGCTTCAGGCGAACGGGTGGAAATCACCTCAACCGATCCGGGATTTCCGCGTGACGCCGCCGCATGGTGCAGTTCAACGGGCAATCAACTGATTTCGAAAGACAGCTCCGGAGGAAAATCTGTTGTTGTCATAGAAAAAGGAGAACCAAAATCGTGCAATATTGTTACTTCATGTGAGGGCAAAGGAAAAACCTTTATCATGTTTAGTGATGATTTGGATAAAGCTTTGGCCACTTTTGTACTAGCAAACGGCGCAGCAGCTACGGGGCAGAAAGTCACCATCTTCTTTACGTTCTGGGGACTGAACGTCATCAAGAAGTTGCACAAACCGGAAACCGAAAAGGATATTTTCGGAAAAATGTTTGGCATGATGCTGCCTTCCAGCTCTAAAAAGCTGAAACTTTCTAAGATGAGTATGGGCGGAATAGGCGGAAAAATGATGCGGTATATCATGAACAAAAAAGGGATTGATTCACTGGAATCCCTGCGCCAGCAAGCGCTGGAAAACGGTGTGGAATTTATTGCTTGCCAGATGTCAATGGACGTGATGGGAGTCAAACAAGAAGAACTCCTGGACGAGGTGACCATTGGCGGCGTAGCAACGTATATGGAACGGGCGGATAACGCAAACGTTAATCTATTTATTTAAAAAATGAACAAATGAAATATTTAAATAAGGTATGAAAACAATATGTGCAATGCGTGATGTATTCAAAGCAATGGGAAACTTTGAAACAGCATTTGAAAAAATGTACCAGATAACGCTTAATGAAGCAATGATATTGTGTGCCCTTAAAGAGGCTTCGGACAAAGTGACGGCTACCAACCTGTCTAAACAAACCGAACTAAGCCCCTCACACACATCCAAAATGCTGCGGATACTGGAAGAAAAAGGACTAATCGTCCGATCACTCGGAAGTGAAGACCGGAGACAGATGTATTTCCATCTGACTCAATTGGGTAAACAACGGGTAACTGAACTGGAACTTGATAAGGTAGAAATACCGGATCTACTAAAACCTCTGTTTTAATAAACGGATTTTTCAAATAAATATCTGTAAATAATAAACGGTGAGCAAACTCCCTGATAATAGGGCAGAGCGCTCACCGTTTTTCTTTCCGCCGGGCCAAAGAAATATGTTAATTTTCCGGCAAAAGAAATTTCCACGCGAACCTTTTTCCACCTTTCTTGTTGTTTGTATCAAAAGCCCAAGGTACCTGGGCGTGATTTTTATATAACCTAAACATTATAAAAGATATGAAGAAATTAATTCCTATTTTATTGGCGGTCTTTGCACTCGCTTCATGTGAAAAAGACCCGGACATGGGTAAACTGGATGACAATTATCTGGTATACACTAACTACGACAAGAAAGCCGATTTCAAAGTTCCTACATTCTATCTGGCACCACAGATTCTGGTCATCAGTGATAGTAAAGAACCGGAATATCTCGAAGGTGAAGGCGCAGAACAAATTCTGGCAGCTTATACAGACAATATGGAAGCTAGAGGTTACGAAGCAGCAGCTGACCAGGAAAGCGCAGATCTTGGTATCCAAGTGAGCTACATCGCAAGTACTTATTATTTCACCAGCTACACACAACCTGAATGGTGGTGGGGTTATCCCGGATATTGGGGCCCTGGCTACTGGGGTGGCAACTGGGGTGGTGGATGGTACTACCCGTATGCAGTAACTTATAGTTATAGCACCAACTCCTTCCTGACAGAAATGGTGAACTTGAAAGCCGAACAGGGAGACAGTAAAAAACTGCCTGTTGTATGGACAAGTTATCTGACCGGATTTGAAACTGGTTCCAAAGCTATCAACCGTACTCTTGCAGTAGAAGCTGTCAACCAGTCATTTACACAGTCACCTTATCTTACTAACAAATAAACAACTACAACTGTTATGAAAACAAGAAAAAATATATACTTCAAGGTAGTAGCCTTGGCGGCTATTGCCATCGCCTTCGCCATGCCGGCTAAGGCACAGCTATCGGACAATGGATATGCAAATATCGACTGGCAGTTCAACGCTCCGCTAAGTAACAATTTTGCTGATAAAGCAAGCGGTTGGGGTATGAACTTCGAAGGTGGTTATTTCGTGACTCCTAACATCGGTTTGGGTCTTTTCCTCAACTATCACAGCAACCACGAATATGTAGGTCGCGAAACCTTCCAAATGGGCGCCGGTGAAGTGACTACCGATCAGCAACATACCATTTTCCAATTGCCTTTCGGTGCTGCTGCACGTTACCAGTGGAATCGCGGTGGAGCCTTTCAACCATACGTCAGTGCTAAATTAGGTGCTGAATATGCTAAAATCCGCTCTAATTTCAGCATGCTGGAAGCAAGAGAAAACAGTTGGGGATTCTATGCTTCTCCTGAAGTAGGTATCAATGTATTCCCATGGGTTTACGGACCGGGTTTGCACTTTGCTTTGTACTACAGCTATGGTACCAACAAGGCTGACGTACTGCATTACAGTGTAGATGGATTGAGCAACTTCGGCTTCCGCCTGGGTGTATCCTTCTAAGACTGGCTGACAACTATCAGAATATTACGTTAATAATAAAAAAGGTAAAAGGTAGCTTTTAATATAGGCACCTTTTACCTTTCTTTTTTTATTTTTTCTTCATCGCATCATAAATAGCTCCCTGTATTCGCTCACGAATGTGCAGTTGGTTCAGTTTGCGATTTGTTACATCCGGATAAATCCGGTTGCTAAGGAATACATAAACCAGTTCATTGACCGGATCTACCCATGCACATGTACCGGTAAAGCCGGTATGACCGTACACTTCGGCAGGTGCAGCAGGAGCACAATTTCCTTTCTTCGGATCATCAGCATCCGGTTTGTCAAAGCCCAAGCCACGCCGGCTGATCTTTGAAGTTTCCGTAGTAAACAACTGACAGGTTTCTTTGCTTAGATAGCGTTGACCATCTATTTCTCCTCCATTCAGCAACATCTGATAAACGCGGGCTACATCACGGGCAGTAGAGAAAAGTCCGGCATTTCCGGCCAATCCGCCAAAGAAAGCGGAAGCCTCATCATGCACAAATCCCTGCAAAGTCTCTTTACGCAAGAAACGGTCTTTGTTGGAAGGGACAATTTCCGATTTGGCAAAACGGCGTAAAGGCAGGTAACCTGTATGTTCCAACCCCATCGGCTCATAAAACTCACGTTGCAAATAGGCTTCCATAGGCATACCGGCCAGTTGTTCCACCAACATTCCCAAGAGTATAAATCCGACATCACTATATACATAGCGCTTCTGCTTTAACGGAGCTTCTGCAATTTTCTCTTCTATCACCTTTCGGAAAGAACGGTTTAACCACAAACTGTCACAGATCTGAACAGTATAATCACCGGTCTTGACCGGAGAAATATATTCACTCTTGAATTTGAATTTCGGATTCGCCCACGTAGTCGTACCAATCTGTACCGGATGGTGGATATCTTTACGTGCGCTGAACAATCTTCCATCATAGCTATCCTTGTCAATAGCTTCCTGATAAAAAGGAATCCAGGAAGGTAAACCGGACTGATGATACAGAATTTCCTGAATCGTTATATCTTTCTTATCAGTACGTTGCAAAAACGGCAAATGATCCGAAATTTTATCTGTCAGATTAAAACGTCCCTTATCGTAGAGTTTCATAATGGCAAGCAAGGTGCCCGTCGTTTTTGAAAGGGAAGCCAGATCGTAGATATTCGTAGATTCGACACGAGGACTTCCTTTACCCGTATAAGTACCGAAAGCCTTGTCGAACATAATATGACCGTTTTTCAGCACCACCACCTGGCAACCGGGATAGGCTCCCTGATGAATACCATCCAATGCAATGGAATCAATCCGTTTTAGATGAGCAGAGGAAAGCCCGTATTCTTCCGGAACGAAATGCAACGGCGTTTTAGGGGTAATAGTCACTCCTGCTCCCGTTGGAAACAGTTCTCCCAGACTTGCCGACAACTGTCCGTCTGCAGATGCCTTGGCAAATAGCACATCTGCCACCTGGCGCTGCACGTCACTACTATAGCTATGTCCCAGCACCACCGCCGAAGCATGAGCCACCGCGCGCTGAATCTGCAACATCATCTTCCCGGGAGTAAAAAACAGATAAATGGCCGGGCTTTCGGGAACAAACTTAGCAAAGAAAGGCTGATAAGGAGCCAGCCGCTGTTCACTGACGGCTACAATAATCCGTTTATAGGTAGACAAAGAATCACGCAACCGCTGATTTTCCTCTTTCGTCTGATTGGCACGAAGGGAAAAACGAGCCAAAGACGTATAGCGGGAAAGTTGTTTCGCCAACGCATCAGTTTCTCCGGGATCTCCTACCTCGAGCAATGCAATCGTCTGCTCTTTGTCTGTATGCAAGGGGAGAATATGATTCTTGTTGTTCAGAACTGTTATTGCCGCTAAATTCAACCGGCGAACCAAATCACGCGTTTGCGGACTGTTAATCCGTTGTTCCAGACCGGATAATTGTACATACGACTTTTTCTTCAGTCCCAACACATATTTATAAGTCAAGACCTTACGACATTTGCTTTCAATATCTTCGCGGGTCAACTCTCCTTTTTCAATGGCTTCCAGTACGGCCGGTATCTCTTCCTTCAAGTTTCGGGGAGACAATACCATGTCATTACCAGCTTTCAAAGCCTGCAAACTGACATTTCCATTTCCCGCCACTCCTTTCATGGCAAGCGCATCTGTAAATATGAGTCCTTTGAACGCCAGTTCATCTGTCAGCAAATCGTATACGACATTGCGGGACAAGGAAGACGGAAGTCCACCAATCGGTTCTATCACCGGAACTTGCAAATGTCCTACCATCATACCGCCCAATCCGGCACGGATGGCTTCTTTAAAAGGATAAAGTTCCACACTGTCCAGACGCTCACGAGTGAAAGGAAGTACCGGAAGCGCCTTATGCGAATCAACATCGGTATCTCCATGTCCGGGAAAATGTTTACACACAGATAAAACCCCTCCACTTTCCAAACCGGAAGCATAAGCGATAACCTTATCAGCCACCTGTATCGGATCTTCTCCAAAAGAACGGGTATTGATTACGGGATTTTCAGGATTTATATTCACGTCCGCCACCGGAGCAAAGTTGACCTGTACTCCAATCTGTCGGCATTGACGAGCAACTTCACGCCCGTATTCATAGAGCAGCTTGTTGTCACGGATACATCCCAATACCATATTCCGTGGAAAAACAGGCATACCACGCAAACGCATGGCCAGTCCCCATTCTCCATCAAAGGTAATCATCAAAGGGACTTTTGCCTGCCGTTGCGCCCGGTTTGTCAGTTCAACCTGATTTTGCATCTTCCCACCGGAAAAGAGAAGTCCGCCCACTTTATAGGTGTCGATTACTTCGCGCAACAGTTCCAGATTTCGTTTGGTATCTACCGGGGCAATGGTATAGATGAACAACTGCCCTACCTTTTCTTTAAAGGAAAGCTTATCCATAACCGAATCAACCCAGTGCCGGCAGTCTTTGTCCTGAAGGGCTTTATACACCAGCAGAGGTTCAACGGTTGTAGCATTCTGCGCCGGACTTGAAACCGTGCCGGCCGCAATAAGGAATAAAAGCGTTACTATTGAGGGGATTATCTTCATTTATGTTTCAAAGTCAAATCGAGACGGCCTACACGAACACCATTTTTTCCCGTGTGCATAACAGGCACCTCTTTTCCGTCCATATTCAAGTATGTTTTGGGGCCTTTCATAAATGTATGAGAGTGCCCGCCCAGAATCACGTCGATATTGCGTGTTCCGGCAACCAGATGTTCATCCATTTGAATGCCCAGATGAGACAGGCATACTACCAAATCACAACCTTCTTCGTCTTTCAACAAAGCAGCTATTTCGTTGGATACGCGGACAGGATCTTCATAAACGACTCCTTCGCATTTATTAGCCTGAATCATCCCTTCCGGTTGGGTTCCAAGACCAAACACACCAATTCTCAAACCATATTTCTCAAGAACGACGTAGGGTTTAACTATATCTTTCAATACCGTAGCATCCAGATTATAGTTGGCACAAACGACCGGGAAATTAGCCATCTTGAAAATACGTTCCATATTATCCACATCAAAATCAAACTCATGGTTACCGATAGTCATAGCGTCATAACCCATTTCATTCATTAGTTTAACTTCCACTTCTCCGCGGAACATATTATAATAAGGTGTCCCTTGAGAAATATCTCCGCAGTCGAAAAGCAGCACATTCTTATGCTCCTTGCGGAACTGTTCGAGAAAAGCAGCCCGGCGAAGAAAACCACCTTTATTATAGTATTCGTCCCCCTTCTGATTGACAGGTTCGATACGACTATGCACATCGCTTGTTTGTAAAATAATCACTTCTTTGGTATCCTTATCCTGCGCAAAGATTGAGAAAGTAAAGCTCAATGCAAGACATAACAGGAATAATATCTGAAATCTTTTCATATTCAATATTTTTAGATTCTCCTTTTTATTTTATGGTAATACGTCCATCCAGTTTAGAGGTAATCGCTTTGCCTTCGGCAGTCTGTTTGCGTACATAATCAAGAAATAGTCCGCGTAAGGTTGCGTCTTCGGGGCATACTCTCTTTTCCGCCTGCAGGAAAGCATCCATCCGTCCGTTTCCATCTGCCAGATAGTCGATAGTAGCCACCGTGTAGAGCTGGTCATCCTTTAGTGGTTTTTCACCGACAAAGGCGTTCAGCAACTTTCCATCTTTGGTGATTTCAAGACGGATACCGCTCACTCCTTCTCCGTGTAGAGATGCAATCGCTTCAAAAAGACGTCTCAAGTCTGTTCCTTTCATAGTCAGTACGCAAAGAGAATTCTCAAAAGGAAGAATTTCAAACACATCGCCTACCGTAATATCTCCTTCGGGCAAGATATTACGCAAGCCGCCCATATTTACCAATCCCATATCAGCAGGTTTCCCCAACACCTGAACAGCCGCTTGCTGCAAAACACCTGCAACAAGGTTGGAAAGTAAACTTTCGGGACCTCCTTTGTCCATTTTCATCGCACTGGTGCCGATGACTTCATACATCATCGCATCCACCTTTTCCTTATAAGGCTTTAAGATTTCGGCAGCTTTCGCGTTGGGATGGGTATCCCAAACAGAATCAATCGTTATCATGCTGCCCTCTACTTTAGTTACTTCGTACTGAGCCGTAGTCTCGCGTGCGGTCCGGCAGGAAGTAAACAGGAAGCCTCCTGCCAACGCTGCCACCATCAGATACTTTGCATAAGTCTGTTTCATGTTCGCTATTTTTAGATATGCTACAAATATACAAAAACATTTGGCTATCTGGCAAATAATTCGTTACTTTGCACCGCTTTCGCGCAATCGCTGTCAAGAGAAGAGATACTTGGTATGTTGCGTTGTAACGATGAAACAATTTAATAATAACAACAATGGATTTAATTAAAATTGCAGAAGAAGCATTCGCTACCGGAAAACAGCACCCGAGCTTCAAAGCAGGAGACACTGTAACAGTAGCATATCGTATTATCGAGGGTAACAAAGAACGTGTACAGCTGTACCGTGGTGTTGTTATCAAAATCGCCGGTCACGGAGACAAAAAACGTTTTACTGTACGTAAAATGTCAGGAACTATAGGCGTAGAAAGAATTTTCCCAATCGAATCACCGGCTATCGATAGCATCGAAGTGAACAAGGTAGGTAAAGTTCGTCGCGCTAAATTGTACTACCTGCGCGCTCTTACTGGTAAGAAAGCTAGAATCAAAGAAAAAAGAGCTAACGGCTAAGCCGAACTTTTCGATTCGAAATAAAAAAGGGAACTTCATAATGAATGAAGTTCCCTTTTTTATTGCTACCATTCTCGCAAAGCTATTATCTGGGAAGTACATTTTCTCAACTATACTCACACCTGTGAGAAAAAATACTCATACCTATGAGAATATATTCCCATTAGTATGAGTATTATTTCTCATACTAGTGAGAATAAACCCTTTTCTGAATAGGCTGTAGATGCCTTGTAGATGGCGGAAAGGAATAATAAAACAAAGCCCCGAAAGTCATAGACTCCCGAGGCTTCATCACCTTTATTATAATAATGATATATTATTCTTTCAAATCTTTCAGTTCCCAAGCCAATGCACTGGCACCCAGTACAGCAGCATCAGAATCCTTCAATTCGGAAACGAGCAATTTCGTCTTACCTTTATAGATATTCAGGATATTATCATCAATGGCCTTCTGAATCGGTTTCATGATATAGTCACCGGACTTAGCCAAGCCACCGAACAATACAATGGCTTCAGGGCTGGAGAATGCAATAGCATCCGCCAAAGCTTCACCCAAGATATTACCTGTAAATTCGAAGATCTCCTGTGCCAATTTATCTCCTTGTACAGCTGCGTCATATACATCTTTTGAAGTAATGTTTTCTGCAGGAATGTTACGAAGCAAGCTGGCATCCGTACGAGCGGCAAGGAATTCGCGAGCTGTGCGAGCTACACCGGTAGCCGAACAGTAAGTTTCCAGACATCCCTTACGTCCACAACCGCAAAGACGACCATCGCGACGAGCGATCACGTGTCCTAATTCGCCTGCAAAACCGTCATGTCCATATACCATCTGGCCGTTGATAACAATACCACTACCCACACCGGTACCCAGTGTAATCATGATAAAGTCTTTCATACCACGGGCAGCGCCATAAGTCATTTCACCGATAGCAGCAGCATTTGCATCGTTTGTCAAAGCAGTGGGGATACCCAGTCTTTCTTCAAACATGGCAGCCAACGGAAGAATTCCTTTCCAAGGCAAGTTTGGAGCAAATTCAATCGTTCCCGTGTAATAGTTACCATTCGGAGCACCGATACCGATACCTCTGATTTTATCAACGCCACCATTAGCAATAATCAATGGAAGCAGGCTTTTACACACTTCATCAGCGTATTCTTCTACTGTAGGATAACCAGATGTTTTGATTGAACTGCTGGCAATAATAGTTCCGCGTGCGTCTACAATTCCAAAGACGGTATTCGTTCCGCCTATGTCAATACCTACTACGTAGGGCTTTTCCATGTTTGAATTCATGATACTTTTATTTAAAAGGGTTAGTTAATCATTAAGTTTACTGCACACAAATTACGTAAAGAAGATTGAGTCTACAAAATGTTTTTCAAAAAAAGTTCAACCTCTTTGCAACTTTTCGTATCTTGCAGCCGTCTAATAGTAGAAAATTATTAGAAAACAGAATCTAAATAAAGAAAATTGTGATACAACTAACAAACGTCAACAAGACCTACAACAACGGAGCGCCTCTCCATGTACTTAAAGGTATCAATCTCAATATCGAACAGGGAGAATTTGTTTCCATCATGGGAGCATCCGGGTCTGGGAAATCAACTTTACTCAATATATTGGGAATTCTCGACAACTACGACACCGGAGAGTATTATCTGAATAACGTACTCATCAAGAACTTAAGCGAAACCCAAGCTGCCGAATACCGGAATCGCATGATCGGATTTATCTTCCAGTCATTTAACCTGATTTCCTTTAAAGATGCCGTAGAGAATGTAGCACTTCCTTTATTTTATCAAGGGATAAGCCGCAAGAAGCGAAATGCACTTGCCTTGGAATATCTCGACCGTCTGGGTTTAAAAGACTGGGCACATCACATGCCCAACGAAATGAGTGGCGGTCAGAAACAACGTGTGGCAATCGCACGGGCTTTAATCACCCAACCGCAAATCATTCTGGCAGATGAGCCTACAGGAGCTTTGGACAGTAAAACTTCCGTGGAAGTGATGCAAATTCTGAAAGATCTTCATAAGCTGGGAATGACGATTGTAGTTGTCACCCACGAAAGCGGAGTTGCCAACCAAACAGACAAGATTATACACATCAAGGACGGGGTTATCGAACGCATTGAAGATAATATCGACCACGATGCCTCTCCGTTCGGCAAAGACGGTTTCATGAAATAAGTAATAAGTATTAATTCCATGCGGTCGCAGCGCAGCCTAATACTTAATACTTACTTATCACTTAATACTTAAAAAAATGATTGATATTTGGCAAGAAATATACAGTACCATCAAGCGTAACAAGCTAAGGACTTTTCTCACAGGATTTGCTGTGGCATGGGGTATCTTTATGCTGATCGTCCTGTTAGGCGCAGGCAATGGATTGATCCATGCATTCGAGCAATCGGCTTCCGAACGTGCCATGAACTCCATCAAGATTTTTCCGGGATGGACCAGCAAATCATACGATGGACTGAAAGAAGGAAGACGAGTGCAACTGGATAATAAAGACGTAGATGCTACCGACCATTATTTTCCGGACCATGTCATTAAAGCCGGGGCAACCGTGTGGCAAGGAGGTATTAACTTAAGTTTCGGACAAGAATACGTCAGTTTGAATCTTTCCGGCGTATATCCCAACCATACGGAAGTAGAAGTGGTGAAACTCTTCAAAGGACGTTTCATCAATGAAATTGATATTAAAGAGCGCCGGAAAGTAATTGTGCTCCATAAAAAGACAGCAGAGATTCTTTTCGATAAAACGCATACCGAGCCTATCGGGCAGTTTGTCAATGCCGGTAATGTGGTTTATCAGGTAGTAGGGCTGTATAATGATAAAGGAGACAGCGGAGACAGCGATGCTTACATCCCCTTCACCACCCTGCAAACGATTTACAACAAAGGAGACAAGTTGAATAACCTTGTTATGACTACCAAGAACCTGGAAACGATAGAAGCGAATGAAGCATTTGAAGCTCATTACCGCAAGGTGCTGGGGGCCAATCATCGCTTTGACCCGACAGACCATAGTGCTATCTGGATTTGGAACCGGTTTACCAACTACTTGCAACAGCAGCAAGGCTCGAACATGCTACGCATTGCTATCTGGGTGATCGGTATCTTTACGCTGTTAAGCGGGATTGTAGGAGTGTCCAACATTATGCTGATTACTGTAAAAGAACGTACCCGTGAATTCGGTATTCGCAAAGCTCTGGGTGCCAAGCCGCTTTCTATTCTCTGGCTGATTATCGTAGAGAGTGTCACCATTACCACGATATTCGGATATATAGGTATGGTGGCAGGCATCGGAGTGACCGAATGGATGAATAACGCCTTTGGCAATCAGACAATGGATACCGGAATGTGGACGGAAACTGTTTTCCTGAATCCGACAGTAGATATAAGAATCGCCATACAGGCTACACTCACATTAATAATAGCTGGTACGTTAGCCGGATTATTCCCTGCCCGAAAAGCAGTCAGCATCCGACCAATCGAAGCACTTAGAGCAGATTAAGACTATGAGAATAGACATGGATACCTGTGAGGAAATCCTCATTACCATTACAAGAAATAAAACGAGAAGCCTGCTGACTGCATTCGGTGTTTTCTGGGGAATCTTTATGCTCGTCGCCCTGATCGGCGGCGGACAAGGACTGGAAGGCATGATGAAAAAGAACTTTGAAGGATTCGCAACCAACTCCGGCTTCCTTGCCGCACAGAAAACGGGCGAAGCTTACAAAGGTTTCCGCAAAGGCAGGTGGTGGAATCTGGAAGCTATCGACATCGAGCGCCTCCGTTCGCAAGTCAAAGATGTGGAGGTCATTACTCCTTCCATTGCCCGTTGGGGTTCCAAAGCTGTATACGAAGATAAGAAATACGATTGCAGCGTGAAAGGATTATATCCGGACTATCTCCACATCGAATCACAGGAAATGGCCTACGGCAGGTTTATCAACGAAGTGGATATACAGGAAGCGCGTAAAGTGTGTGTGATCGGAAAGCGTATCTATGAAAGCCTGTTCAAACCGGGAGAGGACCCTTGCGGAAAATACATACGCGTAGACGGAATTTATTATCAGGTGATTGGCATGTCTTCCTCCGAAGGGGATATGAACATACAGGGACGGGCTTCGGAAGCTGTCACCCTGCCTTTCACCACGATGCAGCAAACGTATAACTTAGGGGGACGGATCGACGTCATCTGCTTCACCGTGAAGCATGGAATCAAAGTGTCCGATGTACAACCGGAAATGGAGCAGATTATTAAAGCTGCGCATTATATCGCGCCTAACGACAAACAGGCACTTATGTACCTGAATGCGGAAGCAATGTTCTCGATGGTAGACAATCTGTTTACCGGTATCAACATACTGGTTTGGATGGTAGGATTGGGGACTCTGCTGGCAGGTGCCATCGGCGTATCTAATATTATGATGGTAACCGTGAAAGAACGTACCACCGAAATTGGTATCCGCCGGGCAATCGGCGCACGCCCCAAAGATATTCTGCAACAGATTCTATCGGAAAGTATGGTGCTTACTACCATTGCAGGAATGTGTGGAATCTCTTTTGCCGTCATGGTGTTGCAACTGGTAGAGATGGGAGCAAACGCCGACGGAGGAGACGTCCGTTTTCAGGTTACCTTCGGACTGGCAATCGGCACTTGTGCTCTTCTGATCGCACTGGGAATGTTGGCAGGTCTGGCACCTGCTTATCGGGCTATGGCTATCAAACCGATTGAAGCTATCCGCGACGAATAAAGAGGTGCGAGGGATTTCAATTATTAATCGTAAACAATAAAAATATAAATAAAGTCATGAAAAAGTATCTGAAAATCACATTATTGGTAGTCATTGCTATCATTCTTGTCGGAACATTCGTATTCCTTTATCAGAAGTCTAAACCCAAGGTAATCACTTACGAAATAGTAAAACCGGAAGTCACTGACCTCCAAAAGACTACAGTAGCTACCGGAAAGGTGGAACCGAGAGACGAAATTTTAATCAAACCGCAGATTTCGGGTATTATCGACGAAGTGTACAAAGAAGCCGGACAAGCTGTGAAGAAAGGGGAAGTGATCGCCAAAGTAAAAGTAATCCCTGAACTCGGTCAACTGAATTCTGCGGAAAGTCGTGTGCGCCTGGCAGAGATTAATGCAACACAGGCAGAAACGGATTTTGCCCGTGTAAAGAAGTTGTACGAAGATCAACTGATTAGCCGGGAAGAATATGAGAAAAGTGAAGTAGCCTTGAAACAGGCTCGTGAAGAGAGACAGACGGCTAAAGATAATCTGGAAATCGTAAAAGAAGGGATTACCAAAAACAGTGCATCGTTCAGTAGTACGATGATTCGTTCTACCATTGACGGGTTGATTTTGGATGTACCTGTAAAAGCCGGTAACTCTGTGATTATGAGTAACACGTTCAATGATGGAACCACGATTGCTACGGTAGCCAATATGAACGACATGATTTTCCGTGGTAATATTGATGAAACGGAAGTGGGACGTATCCACGAACAGATGCCGATCAAACTGACAATCGGAGCTTTGCAGAATCTGACTTTCAACGCCATTCTGGAATATATCTCTCCGAAAGGGGTAGAAACCAATGGTGCCAACCAATTTGAAATCAAGGCTGCAATTACCATTCCAGATTCCGTTCAGATTCGTTCCGGATATTCGGCTAATGCGGAAATCGTGTTGCAAAGGGCAAATCAAGTATTGGCAGTCCCCGAAAGCACTATTGAGTTTAATGGAGACTCTACATTTGTGTACATCATGACAGATTCAGTGCCCGAACAAAAGTTCCAGCGTACGCAAGTGACTGCCGGAATGAGTGATGGAATCAAAATAGAAATCAAGAAAGGAATAACTGCACAGGACAAAATACGGGGTGCAGAGAAAAAAGATAAATAATTAAACTTTGCTTATTACAATGAAAATAAAAATAGCAATCATATGCCTTGCGGGAGCAATCACTTGTTCTGCTCAAGAATCTGAAGTTCCGTTACATAACTATTCGCTACGTCAATGTATTGACTACGCCATTGAACATAACATCGCTGTCCGCCAATCGGCCAATGCAGTAGAACAAAGTGCCGTTGAAATAAGTACTGCTAAATGGGCACGACTACCGAATTTAAACGGATCTGCCGGAGAAAATTGGCAATGGGGACGTAGTCAAGTAACCGAGAAAGATCCAGATGGGAAAGAATTCCAAGTATATAAAAATGCTTATAATTTTGGAACCAATTTATCCCTTTCAACCAATGTTCCACTCTTTACAGGTTTTGAAATACCCAACCAATATGCACTTGCGAAACTTAATTTCAAAGCGGCTGTAGCTGATCTGGAAAAAGCAAAAGAAGATATTGCAATCCAAGTTGCTTCCTCTTATTTGCAAGTGTTGTTAACCCAAGAGTTGAGACAAATAGCCATCAATCAAACGGAACTCAGTAAAGAACAAGCGAACCGCATTATTCGCCTTTCTGAAGTAGGTAAGGCTTCTCCTGCCGAAGTAGCAGAAGCTAAAGCTCGGGTTGCCCAAGACCAACTAAGTGTAACACAAGCAAGTAATAATTATCAGATAGCGCTCTTGGATTTAAGCCAATTACTGGAGCTAAGCAGTCCACAACTCCTTTCCATTCAGGATGCTGACACTACATTTATACTAAATCCTCTGACTCCACCAGATGAAATTTATCAATATGCACTTAGCAGTAAACCGGAAATTCAAGCTGCACAATATCGGTTATTAGGAAGCGAGAAAAATATTCGTATTGCACAAAGTGGTTTTTACCCACAGCTTAGTTTTGGGGGTAGCTGGGGAACCGGCTTCTCTTCCAATATCCTTGAACATTTCGGTAAGCAAATGCGAGAAAGACAAAGCAAAAGCGTATCACTCAATCTCAGCATCCCTTTATTCAATCGGTTCACCACTCGGAATCGAGTACGTACAGCACGTTTAAAACAAATCGACCAGAGCTTGCAACTCGACAATACCAAGAAAGTTCTTTATAAAGAAATTCAACAAGCATGGTATAATGCCTTGGCAGCAGAAAGCAAGTACAACTCCAGTGAAGCTGCAGTGAAAGCCAACGAGGAGTCTTTCCGCTTGATGAGTGAGAAATTCAATAACGGCAAAGCTACCTTTGTAGAATATAATGAAGCTAAACTTAATCTGACGAAAGCTCTCTCGGATAAGTTGCAAGCTAAATACGACTATCTGTTCAGGACTAAAATTCTGGATTTCTACAAAGGACAGATCATTGAATAAAAAGAAATATATTTGAGTTTAGTATAGTAAGTAGTTCCTTAAAACATATCCGTTGGTTCATTCGTTATTATAGAAAGAACTAACGGATATGAAGTATTTTATCATCATTGTGATCGTAGTGATTAGTAATACATTTTTAGGAGTTGCTAAACCAATGAAAAATCAAGCAGAAATCTATTTTGCAGGAGGATGCTTCTGGGGAACAGAACATTTCCTGAAACAAATTCGAGGAGTAGAAAGTACTCAAGTAGGATATGCCAACAGTAATGTTGCCAACCCGAGTTATGAACAGGTCTGTTCAGGAAAAACCAATGCTGCGGAAACAGTAAAGGTGGTTTATGATCCTAAAACGGTAGATTTAAATTTGCTGCTTGATCTGTATTTCAAGACAATTGACCCTACCAGCCTCAACCGTCAGGGTAATGACCGGGGAACACAGTATAGAACCGGAATTTATTATGTAGATAAAGAAGATCTTCCTATCATTAACCAGGCTATTAAACTATTGTCTGCACAATATAAGACTCCTATCGCTATAGAAGTAAAGCCATTGACTAATTTCTATCCGGCAGAGACTTACCATCAGGACTATCTGGATAAAAATCCGGGAGGATACTGCCATATCAATCCTGCTTTATTTGAAATGGCACGCAAAGCCAATGCACCGAAAACAAAAGTGTATCAAAAACCGGATGACTCAATCCTCCGCAAGGAACTGTCGGCGGAACAATATGCAGTAACCCAGAAGAATGCCACCGAACCGGCCTTCCACAATGAATACTGGAATGAGCATCGCCCAGGCATTTATGTTGATATTACCACCGGAGAGCCTTTGTTTGTTTCTACCGACAAGTTCGATTCGGGTTGCGGGTGGCCTAGCTTTTCCCAGCCGATTCAAAAAGATATCATCGCAGAGAAGAAAGATACTTCGCATGGCATGATACGTACGGAAGTGCGCAGTAAAACCGGGGATGCGCATCTGGGACATGTATTCACAGATGGTCCGAAAGAGAAAGGCGGATTACGTTATTGCATCAATAGCGCCTCCCTTCGTTTTATCCCGAAAGAGAAAATGAAAGAGGAAGGTTATGGAGAATATTTGCCACTCATTAAATAAGCACACCGGAAAGTAATACAAATCAATATAAGCTGTTTATCAGATAAACAGAACGGTGGACTTCCTCATAGGGCAATCCACCGTTTTTAATGCAGTTAAATTAAGAGAGAGAAGGAGTTTCACAACTCCTAATTTATTTTTATCTGCTGGCAGTCAACAGAGTTGCTTCATTCGTTGCCGGAGTAGCCACGTTCATAGCCCAGTTCACACTAGATTCTTCAATCCATTTATCATTCCATTTATAGTTCATATAAGCTACCGGCATATTAGCGTCGTTCAATTCGTACACGCTCTTTTCAACAGCCGCATCGTAAGCTCTGTGAGAATCATTCCAACGTGCGTATACCAAAGTGATTTCATTAGAAGAATAAGTATAATCAATCTTGAAGTACGGCAGCCATTTGTCAGTGGAAGCATCCCATTTGAAAGCCTCTTTGGTAGCCATTCTCTTTTGATCGTCATAGGTAAAATCATATTTCATGTGGCGATAAAGAGAGCCATCTAATCTGTAAATCACCTTCGATACTACAAGATCACCTACTGTTTCTTCATTAGTAATGAAGTTATTGTTTTGTGCCTTCACTGTTGCATTAGAGATACCTGCAAATACCATAGCAACTAAAACGATCATTCTGAATAATACTGTAGTTTTCATAATTGTATATTTTTTATTTGTTCAACATTCTGTTTTTTTGTTCTTCTGTTTATTAGACGGATCAAATGTCTCAAACGGTTGCAACATTCTGAACTTTTTTCATTTTTCTTCGTTGTCCGCTTGCGACTATAGATATGCAACGAGCGTGCCAAAAAGATAACAAGCTAATAATCAGAATGATTGCAAAACAGAGTGGTGTACGAAAACGAACAGTTGTACGCTTAGAATCGAACAACCAATTAAAAAAACTGTTTATATACTACGAAACAGAATATTGTCTACCTTTGCATCCGATAAATTATCGAAATCAAACGATGAAAAAGAACAGTAAGAAACATATTCTTCTGCTGTCAGCCAGTGGGGGTCTACTCATCTGTCTCATCAGTCTTTATTTAAGTCGCAACGCTCTCTTAAGAAGCATAGTCGACAAACGTACCTCCCATATTGAGCAAACTCACGGGCTACGTATTCATTACGATAATCTGGAAATGAATGGATTGAATGAAATCATCCTCGAAGGTCTCTCTGTTGTACCTGAACAACGAGACACATTACTGACACTCACATCCACTCGTGTCAAACTGAACTTCTGGAAATTACTAAGCAGAAAAATAAAAATACGTTATGTAGCCGCAGACGGAATTACACTTGCACTCACAAAGCGGGATTCCGTCGCCAACTACGATTTTCTTTTTAGAAAGAAACCAGAATATCTCACTCGAACGTCGCCACAAACAGACACCCAAACAAATTATGCAGAAAGAATCAACAAAATATTAAATTTATGTTATGGTTTTATGCCCGAAAACGGACAACTAAACAATATCTGTATCACGGAAAGAAAAAACAATAATTTTGTATCTCTCACTCTTCCTTCTTTTATCATTAAAGAAAATCATTTTCAATCCGTCATCACCATACAAGAAGACAGTTTAGCACAGCATTGGATAGCCAATGGTGAACTGCACCAACATTACAACTCATTAAAAGCAACGCTTTATTCATCTGATTCTCTAAAAGTTTCCATACCTTATATAACACGTAGATATGGTGCTAAGATAACCTTTGACACTTTATCGTATAGCCTGACGAAAGAAATAGGGTCTTCCAAACAAGTCTATCTCAAAGGAAAAGCAAGAGTGAACGGGCTGGACGTATTTCATAGAGCCCTCTCTCCTGAAATCATTCATCTCGATCGCGGACAACTCTGTTACGAGATGAACATAAACGGACACTCATTTGAATTGGACAGTACCACCATTGTTGACTTCAACAAACTCCAGTTTCATCCTTATTTACGGGTCGAGAAGGAGAAGGGAAACTGGCATTTCACTGCAGCAGTCAACAAATCCTGGTTTCCGGCAGACGATCTGTTCAGTTCTCTTCCGAAAGGATTATTCAGTAACCTGGAAGGTATAAAGACAAGTGGTGAACTGGCTTATCATTTTCTGTTAGACATTGATTTTGCGCAACTGGATAGTCTCAAACTGGAATCTGAATTGAAAGAAAAAGATTTCCATATCATAAGCTACGGAGCTACTTCACTCTCCAAAATGTCCGACGAGTTCATTTACACAGCTTATGAGAATGGAGTGCCGGTACGAACCTTCCCTATCGGTCCTTCATGCAAACACTTTACACCCCTGGACAGCATTTCCCCCATTCTAAGAATGTCTGTCATGCAAAGCGAAGATGGAGCATTCTTTTATCATCGCGGTTTTCTGCCCGATGCCTTACGGGAAGCACTGATTTACGACCTGCAAGTGAAACGCTTTGCACGCGGAGGAAGTACGATCACCATGCAACTGGTAAAGAATGTATTCCTGAACCGTAACAAGAACTTTGCGCGTAAACTGGAAGAAGCATTGATTGTGTGGCTGATAGAGAATGAAAGACTAACTTCCAAAGAACGTATGTACGAAGTATATCTGAATATTGTAGAATGGGGACCGCTCGTTTATGGTATTCAGGAAGCATCTGCTTATTATTTCAAGAAACGCCCTTCGCAACTGACCACGGAAGAAAGTATTTTTCTGGCTTCCATTATCCCGAAACCCAAGCATTTCCGCAGTTCTTTTGCAGAAGGCGGACAATTAAAGGAGAATATGGAAGGTTACTACAAGCTGATTGCAAAACGTCTTGCACAGCAAGGAGTAATAAGTGAAATCGAGGCGGATAGTATCCGCCCCGACATCCAAGTTACGGGCGACGCCCGGAATAGTCTAGCCGGTGAAAAACCGGAGTCTAGTTCTCCTACCGCTGAGGAGCAATGAGATTGATATAAATAATAAAGGAATAGGTTATCTTCTTGAACTGCTGTTTCTTTCAGAAGAACGGGAAGAGCTTTGAGTGCTATTACTTCTCGTACTTCCGGAAGAAGAGCGTCTTTCTGTTTGTCCGCTGGAAACATTGCTCCGGGTAGAGCTACCGCTGCTTCGAGTAGAACTCGAACTACCGCTACTACGGCTAGAGGTAGTACTACTGCTACGGCTGGTAGTATTTTCACTACTGCGACTGGAAGAACTGCGACTGGAGCTAGAACTGCCACGATTGGAACTAGAACTGCCACGACCGGAGCTACCACGACTGGAAGAACTATTGTTTCTATCAGAACTGTTATTTCTATTATAGGAACCACTACTATCGTTTCGCCTACTTGAACTTTCCCTTGAGCTGCGACTTGTCTTTCCACTTTCACGGTTGGAACCGCTACTTGTCGAACTTCCGCTTGTCGGTCTGCGATTAGAGCTTGAAGAACCGGAACTTGTTTCCGGACGGGGACGAGTCGACGTACCAGGTCGCGTTGTCGTTCCGGGACGAGACGTATCAGGACGAGTAGATGTGCTTGGACGAGACGTTCCGGGACGTGTTGTTGATGAACCCGGACGGGAAGAATTACCCGGACGTGTCGGTGCATTATGCGGACGAGTGGAAGTATTCGGACGGAACCGGACAGAACCGAAGTCCGAACGACGATAAGAGTGATATACTCTCTGATCTCTCACCCGGTGCGGTGCAGAGTAATGGTTGAAATTAGTATATCTTCCCCGATAGTAGCTTGTATGGTGAAAGTGCGGACGATAATGCGCTCCACAATAAGTACGGTAATGATAAGGCACACCAAAATAGAACAAGCTACGGTTCGGGTAATTGATGTACACCCTGAAACTCCATTTCCCTCCGGTTACATAAATCGGCCGATAGAAATACTCGGCACCGAGAAACCGACGATACTGTGCATCGCTCAATACCCAGCGAAGATCGTCGTTACGGATATCCAAAGCTTCATAATAATCATCCAATGCCCATTCGTAACCACGTGCTACGTAATCCATTATATTACGGACAGAATAAATAAAGTCGTAATTAATCTCATACGCATCATTATATTGCTGTGTACTCAAACTCAATTCATACGCCATCTTATCGGTAAGAAAACGTGTCTCCTTACGTACCTTGCTGGTGCTCATTCCAGCCATTACGGTCATATTGGCAGTCAGGCCGACCGCAAAGAGTAAAAACAGTATTCGTTTCATAATTCAATCTCCTATCATTTATTATTCCGATAATATTCCTCAATAAACATGCGTAACATATCTCTATAACCGTACAGTTAATAGTATCAACGCCGACCATACCCTATCACAAAATCATTCATCTTGTCCTTGCTGGAAGTAAATGTCAGGGTATTAATCACTGTAAAGAAAGCTTCTTTATCTACAATGCGGGGATACATTATCTTCATAATTTCCATCCGGTCATCGTCAAATGTATAAAGTTTGGTCAGTTGGAGACATTGGGCAGATGTAAAATCAGAACCGGCCAATGCAGCATTAAGCAACTTTATACGATCATCTTTAAAAGGCTCCTTCTTCATCTCATTATAAAACGTTTGAAAGAGCTGATCGTTCATGACCCTGTTGTAACCATATCCCGGGCGGTGTTCTCCTTGTCCCGGACGATGTCCCCCCTGTCCGGGGCGGTCGGGTCTTTCCGGATGCATGTTATCACGTCCGTCTACCCATATCTCTTTCACTCCCCTACCATCGAAATAAACATAGTCTTTATACAATTTTTCTCCTTTCCATACTCGCTCTCCCGGACGGGTAAAGCGGGTGGCATATACTTCAACAGTATAATGTCCGGGATTCAAATTGGCTATAAAGCAGGTAGTAGTAGGCAAACTGATTTGGTTTCCTCCCAAGTAAACAAGTATCGGAGTGTTCCCACCGTCGATACGGATTCCGTTAACAGACTGCGCTTGTAAGGAAAGGGCAGCGAACAGGATGCAGAAACTTATTATAATCTTACGCATAACTTATCTCGTTTTTATTATTTATATCTTTAATCTGATACCACAAAAATAGGGTGAGGAAACTCCCCACCCCAATGATTCTCTCTATTCGTATGTAGGGAAATCCCTATTCTGTTTAGGAATCCGCCCAAACAATGCCATCCTCGTGCAAGGTAATCAGACGTTTCTTATACAAGTCGCCCACTCCTTTCTTAAAGGTTTTCTTGCTGACACCAAACGTATCGTAGATATCTTCCGCAGGACTTTTATCATTCAAGTTAATTCGTCCCCCGTGCTCTTTGATATAGTCTAGCAGCGTTTTCGAAAAATCGTCAATCTTTTCAAAACCGGGTTTCTGAAGAATCAAATCTACCTTACCATCTTCACGCACCTGTTTCACAAAAGCTTTCATTTCCATCCCTGTCTCCAACGGACAGAATATTTCATTTTCATACAACAAACCGCTATACATATCATCTATAATTGCCTTAAAGCCTAAGTCCGTCTTCTGCCAGATAAGAATATTCACCTCTGCTCCCGGAGCATATTCCGGCTTTTCTTTCGACAGATAACGTTCCACTTTTGCTGAAGCCACAATACGGTAACTCTCTTCATCCACATGTGCATGAACCACGTATTTCCGTCCAACCTGCATTTTCATCTTCTGCTCACGGAACGGCACAAACAGGTCTTTCATCAATCCCCAGTTCAGGAAAGCTCCGTATTGATTTACCCAGGAGACTTCCAGACAAGCAAACTGTCCGACCTGCACTAACGGGGTCAGTGTCGTAGCAATCAGCCTCTCATCCATATCCAGGTAAAGAAACACATTCAAAAAATCTCCTATCTTACAATCCTCGGGCACATAGCGGGTAGGCAACAAAATCTCACCTTCTTCTCCACCATCGAGATATACGCCGAAATCGACTTCCTTCACGACTTCAAGCTGGTTGAACTTTCCTAATTCGATGCTCATATTCTTATCTATTATATTATATAAGCAGCAAAGATAATCTATTTTGAATAGATCCCTCAATCAGTCAGCTATAACTTTTCGTTATCGAGAAAAACTATTTGCAATGAACAATCTGCGTTCTAATATGTTAACTTTGTAGCGACAAAAAGAAAGAGTAAATTATTCACCTTTTTAAACATATAAAATTATGGAATTTCTAACCAACGAGAAACTTACGATTGTGGGAGCTGCCGGAATGATCGGCTCCAACATGGCACAAACAGCCATGATGATGAAACTCACTCCGAATATTTGTCTCTATGATCCATTCGCACCAGCTTTGGAAGGAGTAGCTGAAGAACTGTATCATTGCGGTTTTGAAGGTGTCAACCTTACCTATACTTCCGACATCAAAGAAGCGCTGACCGGAGCTTCTTATATTGTTTCTTCCGGTGGAGCAGCCCGTAAGGCAGGTATGACCCGCGAAGATCTGTTGAAAGGAAATGCAGAGATTGCCGCTCAATTCGGAAAAGACGTTCGTCAATATTGCCCGAACGTAAAACATATCGTTGTCATCTTTAATCCTGCAGACATCACCGGCTTGATTACTTTGTTGTATTCAGGTTTGAAACCTTCACAAGTTTCTACATTGGCTGCGTTGGATAGCACCCGCCTGCAAAACGAACTGGTGAAATACTTCCATATCCCCGCTTCCGACATTCAGAATTGTCGTACGTATGGCGGTCATGGAGAACAAATGGCTGTATTTGCATCTACCACCAAAATAAAAGGAGAACCCCTGACCGATTTCATCGGTACTACCCGCCTTCCGTTGACGGAATGGGAAGCACTGAAAGTACGTGTCATCCAGGGTGGAAAACATATCATCGACCTGCGCGGCCGTTCTTCTTTCCAAAGCCCGGCTTATCTGTCTATCGAAATGATTGCTGCTGCTATGGGCGGACAGCCATTCCGCTGGCCTGCCGGAACGTATGTTTCCAATGGCAAATTCGACCATATCATGATGGCGATGGAAACTTCAATTACTAAAGACGGCGTTACTTATAAAGAAATAGCCGGAACTCCTGCCGAACAGGAAGAATTAGAAAAGAGCTACGAACACTTATGTAAACTTCGTGACGAAGTGATTGAAATGGGAATCATCCCAGCCATCAAGGACTGGCATGCTTTGAATCCCAATATTGACTAATCAAACAATATTAGCGAAAGCAGAAGGCCGAAACCTGACGATCTTTTTATCGTTCCGGGTTTCGGCCTTTTTTATTTCATTGCCAATGTCATTCCCACGGAAGAACATTCCTGACAAATCCCTTTAAGGACATAATTAATGCTATGCAAAGTAAATCCTTCAGGCAAATCAATCACCGGGATATGGGTACCTTCCAGGCAGAATGTACGATGACATTTCTCACAATAAAAATGCGAATGTAAATCCTGTACCACACAATTGCAAGAGTTGTCGCAAACGGCATACTTCAACGAACCGCTTCCATCGTCTATGCTATGTATGAGGTGATGAGACAAGAAGAGAGCGATGGTACGGGATATGGTCGATTTATCAACTGTGTCGAGCAATGTTTCGAGGTCAAGCAATGACACTGCACGCTCTGCCTGCATCATCTCTTTTATCACCAAGAGCCTTATTGCAGTTGGCTTAATGTCTCTTCTGACCAGCTTATCCAAATAAATATCTTCTTCCATCTTTCTCCTACTTTATCATTTTCTGTATTCTGACGGCGTTCATTATGGCAAGCAACGCAACGCCTACATCTGCGAAAACAGCTTCCCAAAGAGTAGCGATTCCACCGGCTCCCAAAATCAATACAAGCAATTTCACTCCAAATGCCAGTGATACATTCTGCCAAATGATTCTTCGTGTCAGCTTTCCAACTTTGATAGCTTCGGCTACTTTCGACGGCTGGTCTGTCTGTATCACGACATCGGCTGTTTCAATGGCTGCATCACTGCCCAATCCGCCCATAGCAATACCGACATGACTCAAAGCAAGCACCGGTGCGTCATTCATTCCATCGCCGACAAATGCAATCCGGTTTGCCTCATCCTGACGCAATTCTTCCAGGTGTTTCACTTTCCCTTCCGGCAGCAAGTCGCCATAGGCTTTCGATATGCCGAGCTTCTCCGCAAAGTTAGTAACAATACTCTGTTTATCACCGGATAATATCTGTATGTTTTCAATATTTAAAGCTTTTAAGCGATCAATAGCTACCTTTGCGTCTTCTTTCAAGGCATCAGCCAACAACAGATAACCGGCATAACGGTTTCCAACAGCACAGGCTACAATGGTATCTGTCATCTTCAACAATTCTTGCGGAAAGGATATATCAAACTTGGACAGTAACCGGCAATTACCAACCAGAACCGGTATTCCGCCTACCGTTGCTTCCAATCCGAAGCCGGCATATTCTTTCGTATCGGTAACGGTTACGCGTTCTATGTTTTGTTCTTTTGCGTAGTTTACAACAGCCTTGGCAATCGGATGTGTGCTATCACTTTCTACCGAAGCAATCAGTTTCACTAATTCTTCTTCCGAAATATCGCCTGCACTTTTACAGGCCTGCACGTCAAAGGTTCCTTTTGTCAGGGTTCCTGTTTTATCGAATACCACCGTATTGATCTTAGTGATAGCGTCCAGATAATTACCGCCCTTGAATAAAATACCCAATCGGGATGCCGCTCCGATACCACCAAAATAGCCTAATGGAATACTAACCACCAATGCGCATGGACATGAAATCACCAAAAAGACCAAAGCTCTGTATAACCAATCATTAAATGTGAATACAAATGCAGGATTGATAAGTGAATAGACAAATGGAGATAATACAATTAATACGGCCAGTATGATAACAATCGGTGTGTAAACACGGGCAAACTTGCGAATAAACAATTCTGCCGGGGCTTTGCGTTCGGCGGCATTCTGAACAAGTTCCAATATTCGGGCGAGTGCGCTCTTGTCAAAAGGTCTCGTCACTTCAAGTCGGATTACCTTGTCGGTTACAATCATTCCGGCAAGCACTTCCTCCCCTTTCCGAATATTACGAGGCACGCTTTCGCCCGTTAATGCAGCTGTATTAAAGGCGGCAACTTCATTCTGCATGATTCCATCCAATGGCACTCGCTCACCTGCCTTTATTTCTATGATTTCACCGACTTTTATCTTTTTAGGACTTTCAGTAACAAGATTACCCTCTCTAAGTACCAGTGCTTTTTCGGGTCTTACGTCTAATAAGGCTCCGATATTACGTTTGGCTTTATCTACCGCTTTACCCTGAAACAGTTCTCCTACTGTATAAAATAGCATCACGGCTACGCCTTCCGGATATTCGCCAATATAGAAAGCTCCCAAAGTAGCAATAACCATTAGGGTGAACTCACTGAAATAGTCTTTTTCCCTGATGCTTTCCCAGGCTTCTTTCATCACCGGAATTCCTACCGGAAGATAGGCTACGATATACCATATCAAAGAAACATATCCTTCACGGAAGAATGCTAAATCAAGAGCATTCATGATTATTCCACCTGCCAGCAGCAGGAGAGAGAATATCACTTTCCCATATTCATGGAATACCGAAACCTTTGCATCAACCTTTTTTTCTGCTGCGCATGAGTGAGCGCCACAACTACAATGTCCCATAACATTCATCATTTAGTTGATGCAAAGGTAGCAAATGATTTATGCAACAAAGTTGCAAAATCGGTTTTAGAACATATATCCCAATGAGATCATCAGGTTTCTGTTCTTCATTCCTACTTCTTTGATTACCTCAACAAGTCCGAAATCATAGCTTATGGCAACCTGATATTTCTTACTGAACTCAACTCCGGCTTTCAGTCCAAGACCGAAATCGAAACGTTTCAGCCCATCGTCTCCAAATATATCTTCAGATGCTGAATTGCCTCCTATTTCATCAAAATCAAAATAATCACCGTCTACTTTCGCTTTTGCTTTTCCAAACAGTCCGACAGCAATATAAGGACCTACACTACCAAATAATGAGAAATCATCATTCACTGCATATTTATATCCTACACGTACTGGTACTTCCAGATAGTATGGATTAAATGTTATGCTTGCAAGTGATCCGCCATTAACTTTAGCACCTTTCAATGTCAACAATGCAGCGAAATCCATATAGGCACCACTACCATTCGCATCCTGCGACAATCCCACTTCTGCTTTAACTCCTGCGTGAAAACCTATCCTGCTGTCAAAACCTGTAATGGTGTATTTACTAACATTCATACCTGCCATCACACCCCATTTCAGGTTATCTTGAGCATTGATACTCACTACGCTTATCGCTACTAGAGCGAACAATAACAAGGCCTTTTTCATACAAATAAATAATTTAATTATTGTTTAGAAATTATGTGAGGCAAAAATAACAATAATTCGTATAACTCCGAGATGTTTAGTAAAAATATAAAAAATAAACGATATGAATCTTATGAGATATAGTCATAGCAAGGGAACCAGACTATTTCAAACGATTTTATGGAACATAGAACAAAAACACTCTGCATAGAGAAAAAAACAAAGGATGAAAGACAGTATAACTTAATTAATTGTTATCTTTGCACAATCAGTCGTAGCGCGACTGTATCGTTTGTTTTAAGAAAAAAAGCGTTTAGCTGATTTCTGTGCCGGAGAAAAGTCGAAAATTCCAAACACACAGAGAAGCAGATAGATGCTCCTTGCAATATGCGGGGAGTGTTTCCTGTTTGTGTGTTTAGGGCTTCGACTCCCTCTCTGGCGGATAGGCAAATGCTCTCCGCTTTTTTTGTGCCTATAAATTTGCGGTAGATGTAAAACAACAAGTTAATAATAACCACAAAGGCAAGTCAATTCGGATGGAGCGACACCCGAACGGCTGCAAAGTCGAAAACGTAACATTTAGATGTTGCTACTTGCCTTTGAAAATATAAGAGGTAAAGGCTAGCAATACCCTCGAGGGGAACAAATGGATTCATCCAGGAGTTCCCCTCTATTTTTGTAAAGATGTGTACTATTGGAAAGACAGATATTAGGTCTACATATAAATTTTATGATTCTTATTGTCAACCAAAGTTTTTCCCCGATAGTATAATGATTATCATCGGTTTACATGCTGACAATAAGCCATGACAATAGGCTGACAATAAAAAATTAGAACTTTTATTGTCAGCCTGTTCTTTGATTGCTTTGGGGCAGGATGCACCCGAAGGACATCATCGCCTGCAGTAACCATACCATCCACATAGAAAGCAGCTTTTTAAAATGAATCCCCCTATTAAATGAATGATATATAGCTGGTATCTTTCACTTAACAAGTAGGTATTGTTACATTAAAGCATCAGTATTGTTAACTCTCCACGGCCGTGACGAGATCTTTCCACGGCCGTGGTAGGAACTCGTCACGGCTGTGGGAAGAAGTCACCACGGCCGTGACAAAGTAAAGATAGCGGTACTTCAGTAAAACTATACTGACACTCTAGGGCAACTACATAGGCACGTTAATGGAACTATATAGGTAGATATCACTTTGGGAGGCTGTTATTAAAATGCAACATTACTTCAGAACATGCTTCTAAGACTATTATTTATCAAGTCATAAAAGGATCATAAGAGATAAAAATAAGACTGACAGTAAAAGTAGAGATATTTTATTGTCAGCCTATTGTCAGCATCTATTGTCAGGTGATATAATACTGCTATTCAAATACTTAAATATCATCCTGACAGTTTGACAATAAGACTGGTACAAATCAATAGAAACGATCATAAAATTTTTAATTGGAAAGGGTAAAGAATTTATAAAAGAAAGAAAAAGTTTGCTGTTCCCTTCAGAATAAACATCTTTGTAACCGTGGTTACAGTAACCACAGTTACTAATATAATTCACTGACTATGAGGTTTTATAATAGAGAAGAAGAACTAAAAGAGCTAAAACGAATTCAGCAATTGGCATTTGAGGAAAGTTCAAGAATGACAGTCGTTACCGGTTGCCGTAGAATCCTCATCATAAAAGTTAGGCACGGATGACAGGTTTTCTATGAGATCAGTCCCCATCACCTGTATTCCGTGCCCAATTATCATTGTTGGTTCTCTTCCCGATCTGTTCGGATAAACTCCAGGAGTCGTTCTACCGCCTCTTCTTCAGGAATATTCTTTTCTACACAGACCTTGCCTTTATAAAGACTGATTTTACCCCGTCCGGCACCTACATAACCGTAATCAGCATCCGCCATCTCACCGGGACCATTCACGATACAGCCCATAATGCCGATCTTCAAGCCTTTCAAATGTGAAGTGGCTGCCTTGATACGGGCGATTGTTTTCTCCAAGTCGTAAAGCGTACGGCCGCAACCGGGACAGGATATGTATTCTGTCTTAGAGGTACGGGTACGTCCGGCCTGCAAGATTCCGAAAGCAGTGGCGTCGACAACGGCATGGCTCAAACTGCCCTGATTGAACAGGAAGATACCATCGCAAAGACCGTCAAAAATCAAGGCCCCCATATCGGCTGCGGATTTTATCTGCAAATTCTCCGCATCATCTTCCGCATAATGCTGGAAGAAGACAACCGGATTCTGCAAACCTTCCGTCATTAGCTGATGCACCAATGCACGGTGCTCACCCAAACGGTTCGGATGGTTGCTTTGAGAGATGATTACCACTTCCGGGTGGTACTTCAGACAGGCTATCACTTCATCTGTTTGGGCCATATAGGGTATAAACAGGAATTTAAGCGCTGCATCACATTCCCCCATCAACGGTAGTTGCGCATGATTGAAAGCAGGCCAGGTTCCGGCCTCTCCTTGCCATACGTCCGCATCAAGAATATATTCCACGCCTTCTTCCCGTTGCTCGGGCAAGGCTCTTCCGGCATAAATATAGTCCGGAGTGAATTGCGGATTTACTTCCGTCTTTCCGTCCATGCGGTCGGCAATGACTACGGGCACATGTTCGCCTCCGATATTACGGACCGCTTTTGTCTTCCGGCGTTCAGGAGACAGATAGTTGAATTCAGGCGCCTCCAATCCCGGAATATAGGGATGATCCTGCCTCAACAGAACATAATCCACCAATTTACGGGCCACCGGAATTTCAGCTTCGGGTGCTTCACTCAAAGATACGCGGATGGTATCGCCCAACCCGTCGCTCAACAATGCGCCGATGCCGAGAGCAGACTTGATACGCCCGTCCTCTCCGTCTCCGGCTTCTGTCACTCCGAGGTGTAGTGGGAAAGTCATCCCCTCTTTTTCCATGACGTCTACCAACAAACGAACGGTCTTCACCATTACCACGGTATTGGAGGCTTTGATGGAAATCACCACATCTGTGAAGTTCTCCGCTACACAGATACGAAGGAATTCCATACAGGATTCCACCATTCCTTCGGGAGTATCACCATAGCGTGACATGATGCGATCGGACAAAGAGCCATGATTCACACCGATCCGGATCGCTGTATGATTCTCCTTACAGATATTCAGGAACGGGACAAACCGGTCATGGATTTTCTGTATTTCCTGCGCATACTCCTCGTCTGTATATTCCAGTTTCTTAAAAGTACGTGCAGCATCTACATAGTTTCCCGGATTGATGCGCACCTTTTCCGCATATTGAGCAGCTACATCCGCCACTTTCGGATTGAAATGCACATCGGCAACCAATGGAACCATATATCCCTGACTGCGTAGTCCGATATTGATATTCATCAGATTCTCCGCTTCCTTGATACCCTGCGTTGTGAGGCGGACATACTCGCCACCTGCATCAACAATACGTTTCGCCTGTTCCACACAAGCCTGTGTGTCCTGCGTAGACGTATTGGTCATCGACTGGACACGAATAGAATTGGGGCCGCCCAACGGCACAGCCCCAATATTTACTTCTGTGGTTTCTCTTCGAAAATAATTGAATAGATCAACCATTTTGATTTATGATTTTACGATTTACGATTAAAAATACTTTATGCACAATGTGAAAGACAAGATACCATGTACAAAGACAACATACGATTTACGAAGATATTTCAATCGTCAATCGTAAATTGTCAAATCGTAAATCACATTAGTTTGTTTTATATTCAAACTTAACTTCTTTCAGTTCTTCGTTTGCTTTTACGATTTTCTTTTTCAGTCCTTCTTTGTAAGCAGCAAAAGCTTCTGCCAATTTCTCGTCACTCAATGCCAACATCTGAATGGCAAGGATAGCGGCATTCATCGCTCCGTTTATAGCAACCGTTGCCACAGGAATGCCCGGAGGCATCTGGATGATAGAATAAAGTGCGTCTACACCATCGAGCACGGAACCTTTTACGGGTACTCCGATCACCGGCAGTGTAGTATTGGCTGCAATTACACCGGGAAGGGCGGCAGCCATTCCGGCAGCGGCGATAATAACTTTAATGCCACGGCTGCGGGCATTCTTTGCAAACTCTTCCACAGCTTCAGGCGTGCGGTGAGCAGAAAGCGCGTTCATTTCGAACGGTACATGCATATCATTCAGCAGTTGCGCAGCCTTCTCCATAACAGGAAGGTCGGACGTGCTACCCATGATAATACTTACAATTGGAGTCATTTTGATTTACTATTTTACGATTTACTATTTACAATTTAAAGTGAGGTAAGAATTATCCGTTTACCACAGCTTTATACGCTTCGGCATCCAGCAGGTCCTCAACGGCTTTCAGGTCTGTCGGTTTCACTTTAATCAACCAACCTTCGCCATACGGATCTTTATTAACCAGTTCCGGATTTTCTTCCAATGCTTCATTTTGTTCCATCACTTCACCTGCTACAGGCAGGAAAAGATCGGAAATTGTTTTCACTACTTCGATGGTTCCGAATGTCTCACCGGCTTCCAACGTTTCACCAACAGTCGGTATGTCTACGAACACGATATCACCCAATTGTTCTTGAGCATAATCAGTGATACCTACGTATGCAATGTCTCCTTCAACGCGAATCCATTCGTGTTCGTTCGTGTACTTCAAATTCTGTGGAAAGTTCATAATAATTAGTTTTTAGGATTTATACTGTTTTAAAATAAAAATACTCGAAATAAGATGTTGCTCACGGGATGAAGTACCAAAAGGGCACATATCAAGCCAACCGCAAAACCGGAAAGCACCTCACCCAACGTGTGATGTCCCAATACAATTCGTGCAGAACCTAATATACCGGCAATCAATATAAACAGGCATAACCATCCGACCGGATTGTAACCGAACAAAGCACTGAAAGAAACCAGTCCGCCGATCACTCCGCCTATTCCTGCCATGTGTTCACTCAATTTCCATTTCAAATTCACTGCAATGCAGATAATAGATACTACCAAAGAAACGAGGATGATCCCTGTCATATACCAAGGTATATTCAGCCGGCGCATCATCAACAGGCAGAACACATACGAGATGATAGTCAGCAGAATCGGTACATAACGTTTCTTGCGCTCACTTAACTCCTGACGGGCAAAGCCATTGATTTTACGAAACAGGAAAATGGTAATGGTAGGTGTCAGTATGGTAAAGCAGTAAACAATTCCCAACACGATCAACTTATATTGTATCGGCATGATACGAAGATAAGAAAACAGGAATAACACCAGAAACGATAAAAACGGAATAGAAAATGGAGTAAAGACCATCGAAGTAGCTCTCGCCACCTGCAACATTGTCTTATCCGCTATGATATGTTCTCTCTCTCTGTCCATCAGCACTAATACTTAATACTTTATACTTAATACTTTATATTCGTTCTCATTTTCGAAGTCGCGCAACCGGAATATTCAACTGCTGACGGTATTTGGCTACCGTTCTACGAGCAATGGGATAACCTTTCTCTTTCAAGATGTCCGCCAATTCATCATCTGTCAGCGGTTTCTTCTTGTCCTCCCCATCAATACACTCTTTCAGAATCTTGCGTATCTCGCGGACAGACATTTCTTCGCCGTCCTCTGTGGTATACCCGTCGCTGAAAAAGAATTTGAGCGGATAGATGCCGTAATTTGTCTGCACATATTTACTGTTGCTCACGCGGGAGATCGTTGAAATGTCCAGTCCGGTACGTTCAGCCACATCTTTTAAAATCATCGGTTTCAACAGAGATTCGTCTCCTTCCAAGAAGAAAGGACGTTGTAAGTCAATGATAGCCTGCATGGTAGTCATCAGGGTATTCTGACGCTGCCGCACAGCATCGATAAATCCTTGTGCCGCATCCATTTTCTGCTTCAGGAACATCATCGCTTCTTTGGATTCTTTTGATTGATTAGCCCTGTTTTTGGTATGTTCTTCCACCATTTCCGTGAAGTCGCGACTCATACGGAGTTCGGGGACATTACGGTTATTGAGGCTTATATTGATGGTTCCGTCATCATACGTTTCCACGATAAAGTCGGGAACTATCTGTTGGAGATTCCTGCCGATCGCTTCTCCCAAAGAAGCACCCGGACGGGGATTCAGCTTGGTTATCTCATTAAGAGCTTCCTGGAAAGTCTCTTCATCAATGTCCAGTTTCTTTATAATCTTCTCCCAGTGTTTACGGGTGAATTCTTCATAACACTCTCTGATGATACGTTCTTCCAACTCCAGTATCGGGTTGGGCTTCTTCTCTTCATCCTTCTTCCGGCAAATCTGTATCAACAGACATTCCTGAAGGCTACGGGCAGCGATACCAGCAGGATCAAAGTCCTGCAAGATACAGAGTGCTTCTTCCAGTTCTTCTTCTGTCGATTCGATGCCGGCATAAATCGCCAGTTCATCACAGATGCTCTCCAATGACTTACGGAGCAGTCCGTCATCGTCCAATGAACCGATCAGATATTCCACCAGGTCACACTGATGTTCAGTCAGGTTGCGTTCACGCAACTGTTCTTTCAGGATTTCATAAAAAGAAGTGGAATCGGAGAACGGAATATCCTCCGCCTGTTCATCTTTCGAACGGTTGTTTTCTTGTAATTTATAATCGGGAATATCGTCTTCAGTCAGATAATCACTCAAAGAATCATAATCGTTGGCATCGCTATCCATGCCATCTTCCGTAGTGTCGGAATCAGCATACTCATCCGCAGTGTTTTCTTCTTTACCTTCTTCAAGTGCCGGATTTTCAAGCAGTTCAGCATGGATACGGTCTTCCAGCTCTACTGCGGGAAGCTCCAACAGTTTCACGACCAGAATCTGCTGGGGCGAGAGCGTTTGTACTTGCTGTTGCGCCTGAGATTGTATTTGACGGGAACCTTGTGCCATATTCGTTTTTGCTTTCTACTATTTCTCGCTACAAAAGTAACTTTTTAACGAGAGATTACACAGATTAGGGAGATAATTTTTAATCCTATAACACTAAAATTATCTAATGAACAAATATTTATCCACCGAAGTTCACGAAATTTCAATCAGTTAGTATTATCTTTGGACAGTTGATTTACAAAATAAAACAACACGTATGACAAATATCACATTCATCGACCTTGAAGTTAATCCTGTAAATCGTCAAATATTGGACATGGGAGCCATCCGCAACGACGGAGTCCCTTTTCATGCCAATTCGCCTGCCCAATTCATACAATTCATCACGCAAACGGAATACATAGGCGGGCACAATATACTCAATCACGATCTTAAATATATCATTCCCCTATTTCAACAAACCGGGTATATACAGCCCAAAACAATAGATACGCTCTATCTGTCCCCACTTCTGTTTCCTGCCAAACCGTACCATCATTTACTAAAGGATGACAAGTTGCAAACGGACAGCCTCAACAATCCGCTGAATGATTCGATGAAAGCGCATGAACTTTTTCTAGCGGAAGTGGAAGCCTTCGGACGCCTGGACGAAGATTTGAAATATATCTATTACTCATTGCTGCATCCTACTGACGAATTTAAGTCTTTCTTCGATTTCATTGCTTATACCATACCATTCGGAAAGTACGATAATCCGGAAACAGTTATCCGTCGTCGTTTCGCAAAGGAAGTATGCGAGCATGCCCCGCTCGAAAACTATATTTCCCGGGCTCCCATCGAACTGGCTTATTGCCTTGCACTTATCAATTGCCGGGATCGGTATTCCATCACCCCGCCATGGGTGCTGCATAACTTTCCAAGAGTGGAATCAATCATGTACGTGTTGCGCAATACTCCTTGCCTGACAGGGTGCGTCTATTGCAACCAGGCTTTCGATATACACCGTGGATTAAAACATTTTTTCGGTTTTGACGCTTATCGTACTTACAACAACCAGCCTTTACAGGAGAATGCGGTACAAGCGGCGGTAGAAGGGAAATCGATTCTCGCTGTTTTCCCTACCGGCGGGGGAAAGTCTATCACTTTCCAAGTACCAGCTCTAATGAGCGGGGAACAGGTAAAAGGACTTACCGTAGTCATTTCTCCCCTGCAATCTTTAATGAAAGACCAGGTGGATAATCTGCGAAAAAACAACATCACTGACGCTGTCACTATCAACGGACTGTTGGATCCTATAGAACGTGCCAAGTCCTTCGAAAGTGTAGAAAACGGTTCCGCTTCAATACTTTATATATCACCGGAATCATTAAGGTCAAAAAGTATCGAAAGGTTACTATTAGGACGGAAAGTAGTCCGCTTTGTTATTGACGAAGCACACTGTTTCTCTTCTTGGGGGCAGGATTTCCGTGTGGATTATCTTTATATAGGTGATTATCTTAAACAGCTTCAGGAGAAGAAAGGTTTGCAACAGCCGATACCCGTCTCCTGTTTCACAGCCACGGCGAAACAGAAAGTTATTGAGGATATCTCTACCTACTTTAAGGATAAATTAAATATCCGTCTCGAACTGTTCCGTAGCGACATCAGCCGGACCAACCTGCAATATCAGGTTTTCGAGCGGAATCAGGAAAATGAAAAATACAATAGTCTGAGAGATATTATCGAGCAGAAAAGCTGTCCGACCATTGTTTATGTCGCCCGTACCCGTACAGCTACCAAACTGGCAGCACGCCTGAAACAGGATGGATTTTCGGTTGCCGCTTTTCACGGGAAAATGGACATTAAGGATAAGACAGAAAACCAGAATGATTTTATCGCCGGCAACATACAGATTATGGTAGCTACTTCTGCCTTCGGAATGGGAGTGGATAAAAAAGATGTCGGTCTAGTCGTCCATTATGAAATATCGGATTCTCTCGAGAATTATGTTCAGGAAGCAGGCAGGGCAGGACGCGACGAGCACATCAACGCTTCCTGTTATATTCTCTTCGATGAGGAAGACTTGAATAAACATTTTATCCTGCTCAACCAGACCAAATTGCATATCGGAGAAATACAGCAAGTATGGAAATCCATTAAAGAAATTACCCGTCTTCGCCCCAAGGTTTCCCAGTCCGCTTTAGAGATAGCACGCAAAGCCGGATGGGATGAAAACGTAACCAACATAGAAACCCGTGTCACCACTGCCATAGCGGCACTTGAAGAGTCCGGTTATCTGCATCGCGGACAAAACTCTCCCCGGGTGTTTGCCGACAGCATATTGGCCAAAACGGCTCAAGAAGCTATTGACAAAATAAATCTGTCTCCCCGCTTCAACGAGAAACAGAAGATGCAGGCTACACGAATCATCAAGAAACTGATTTCAACCAAAAGTCGCAAGCATGCAAACAGCGAAGTACCGGAATCCCGGATTGATTATATCTCCGACCATCTAGGCATCTCCAATGAAGAGGTTATTCAAATCATCACCCTGCTTCGGGAAGAAAAGATACTGGCTGACTCACGTGACCTCACTGCTTATATTTTAAGAAAAGAGCAGTGCAACCGTTCACTGGAAATAATCAGATTTTATAATAAGCTAGAGAATTTCCTACTGACTGTTTTTGAGGAAGAACAAAAAATAGTCAATCTGAAGGAATTACGGGAAGAAGCGGAAAATGCAATTCAAAGAAATGTAAGCCCGGACAAGCTAAAAGCACTTATAAACTTCTGGGCGGAGAAAAACTGGATAAAACGTTCCTATCGGGACGACAACAGAAATCATATTTCCGTTTATCTTCGTCCGCAAACCGGCATTCCATTCGAAAAAAGATGTGAGAACAGGCATTGCCTGTCTGAGTTCATTATCGATTATCTTTTCAATAAAATCGAATCAGATACTGAATCTGTAACAAGAGAAGAAATTCTTGTCGAGTTTTCCATTTTGGAATTAAAGAAGGCTTACGAGAATCAGAATGTTCTGTTCCAAGAATCAGTCACTCTCGAAGAAATAGAAGATACTCTCTTTTATCTCTCCCGAATGGGAGCTTTACAGATAGAGGGTGGGTTTCTTGTGATATATAACCGGATGAACATTGAGCGGTTGGGGGCTACTAATATACGATATAAACAGGATGATTACCGTAAGTTGGAACAGTTCTACACCAATAAGATACAACAGATACATATTGTAGGCGAATATGCCCGGAAAATGGTCCATGACTATCAGGCTGCCTTGCGACTTGTAGACGATTATTTTAGTTTGAACAGTACTTCTTTTATTCAGAAGTATTTTCCCGGCAGCCGGAAGGATGAAATTAACCGACGAATCACACCGGGCAAATACAGGCAGTTATTTGGGGAATTATCCAAAACGCAGTTGGAAATCGTTAATGACAATCAACCGGGGCATATCGTTGTAGCCGCCGGTCCGGGAAGCGGAAAGACACGCCTGCTTGTGCATAAACTGGCTTCTCTCCTGTTAATGGAAGATGTGAAGCATGAACAATTATTGATGCTCACTTTCTCCAGAGCAGCCGCCAATGAATTCCGAAGCAGGTTACACGATTTAATAGGTAATGCGGTGGGGTATATTGAGATAAAGACATTCCACTCCTATTGCTTTGATTTGTTGGGACGCCAAGGGTCTATCGAGAAATCAAAATCCGTAATTAAGGATGCAGTAGAAAAGATTAGAAACAGCGAAGTGGAAATCAGCCGCATCACCAAAAGCGTACTCGTGATTGATGAAGCCCAGGATATGACAGAAGACGAGTTCGCACTTATCGCAGCACTTATCGAAAAGAATGAATCATTGAAAGTTATTGCTGTGGGAGATGATGACCAGAATATCTATGCTTTCAGAAATTCCGACTCCCGGCATATGCAGTCTCTTATTACCAACTATCAGGCACGGCATTATGAGTTATGCGAGAATTTTCGAAGCAGGAGCAATCTCGTTGCATTTGCCAACGCGTTCGTCAATCTGATCCCGCACCGGATGAAACATACACCGATACAAGCCCATCAACTTGAAAAAGGTTCCATCCGTATTACACAATATCAATCCGACAATTTAATTGTTCCGCTAATAAAGGATGTTCTCGAAAGTCCGCTAGCCGGCACCACCGGCATACTTACAAAAACAAATGAGGACGCTGTCTTTATAGCTTGTCTTTTACAGGAACAAGGGATGCCTGTCCGGTTGGTACAAACTAATAGTGGAAACTTTTATCTGGGTGATTTAGACGAGATTCGTTATTTCAACCGGGCATTGGATCTGAGTCAAGATACTCATCTTATTGATGACGAACGGTGGGAAACTGCTAAGAGATGCCTTAAAAGAGAATTCGGCCATGCCCAATCATGGGAAATATGTCGCAATATAATACTCAATTTTGAACAAGTCTATTCGCGCAAATATCACTCGGATTGGACTAATTATCTTTTTGAGTCAAAGTTGGAAGATTTTTATCCGGTTCAAGGTGAAGCGATTGTTGTCTCTACTATTCATAAAGCGAAAGGAAAAGAATTCGACAATGTTTTTCTGCTCCTTACTAATATAGAATCACTTTCGGACGAAAAGAAGCGTGAAGTCTATGTCGCCATCACTCGTGCCAAACAAAATCTGTCTATTCACACAAACGGACATTATCTGAGCAATATTGCTAATGGTCTTGCAGAATACCGGATAAACAGCAATACATATCCGGCTCCGCAAAGTTTATGTTATACGTTAACTCATAGAGACTTATGGCTTGATTTCTTCATTGACTCTCATTGCCAGGCTGCAATAAATACCCTAAAAAGCGGTATGTCTCTACGACTTACAGAGAAAGGATGCACAGATTTTTCAAATAATGAGATTCTACGTTTCTCTAAAAAGTTTAAAGATATACTCAACGAATTAATACAGAAAGATTATAAACTGGAAAAAGCTTCTGTCAACTTCGTTGTATATTGGGAAAAACAGGAAGATAAGAAAGAAGCCAAGATTGTATTGCCGAAGGTTGTTTTTAAAAAGGTATAAAAGGAAATTGGATTACTCGGTTATTTACTAATATATTATCGTACCTTTGAAAAGTTAAAACCTAAAAGACTGACATGACAAAGATAAAAGTACAGAATACAGAGATTGCAGTCGTATCATATCATGATGACGATTATATTTCATTAACCGATATGGCACGCAGTCAAATGCAAGAACATATTATTTTCAGATGGCTTAGTCTGAAAAGTACCCTTGAATATATAGGTGAATAGGAAATGCTATACAACACTAATTTTAATTGTACCGAATTCGGTACAATTAAAATGCAGCCGGAAGCAATAATTTTGTACTTTCTGTAAAGACGTGGATTGAGCGCACAGGAGCTATCGGCATTATCTCAAAGGCAGGACGATATGGAGGCACATATGCTCACCGTGACATTGCCTACCATTTCGGAATGTGGATCAGTCCTCGTTTTCAATTGTTGCTTGTTAAAGAATACCAACGTTTAAAAGAGCAAGAACAGACTCAAGTAGGATGGAATGCAAAAAGAGAACTATCTAAGATTAATTACCGTATTCATACTGACGCTATTAAGCAAAATCTAATTCCTACCGAAGTTACCCCCAAACAAATAAGTATTATCTACGCCGACGAAGCTGATATGCTAAATGTAGCGATGTTCGGCATGACAGCTAAGATGTGGCATGAACAGAACCCCGAACTAAAAGGAAATATCCGCGACTATGCCTCTATCAACGAACTCATTTGTCTTTCTAATATGGAAAATCTCAATGCTGTCTTTATTAATCAAAGCATCCCACAAGGTGAACGGCTGGTTAAGCTCAATCAAATTGCCATTCAACAAATGAAGATATTAGAAGGTGACGGAAAGAGGAAACTACTGAAATAAACTTCTTTATTATGTGTTTAGGATGTTCATGAGTAAGACACATATTCTTCCAACTTTATTCGTTTATTCCAACATTTTTATGTAAATTTGCTACAAAACTAAAAATTAGGACAATATGTTTGCCAAAGAAACGTATATGCAGCGAAGAGCCCTGCTAAAAAAGAATTTAGGCTCCGGGGTATTGTTATTTCTCGGAAATGACGAGTGCGGACTGAACTACGAGGATAACACCTTCCGTTATCGTCAGGATTCTACTTTCCTTTATTATTTCGGACTTTCATGCGCCGGCCTTTCGGCTATTATTGATATTGATGAAGACAAAGAAATCATTTTCGGAGATGAACTGTCTATCGATGCAATCGTATGGATGGGATCGCAACCTACATTACACGAAAAATGTGAACGTGTGGGCGTAAAAAATCTGATGCCGTCCGCAGAAATTACAAGCTATCTCCACAAGTACGTCCAGAAAGGGAAAGCGGTTCATTATCTGCCACCTTACCGTCCCGAGCATAAATTGAAACTGATGGATTGGTTGGGTATTCCCCCTACACGTCAGGAAGCTTCTGTTCCATTCATCCGTGCCGTTATCGCCCAACGTAATTACAAATCTGCCGAAGAAATTGTAGAAATAGAGAAGGCTTGCGATGTAACTGCCGATATGCACATCACCGCCATGAAAGTGCTCCGTCCGGGCATGTATGAATACGAAGTGGTAGCGGAAATGAACCGGGTGGCCGAATCTAACAACTGCCAGCTTTCTTTTGCCACCATTGCCACTATCAACGGACAGACTTTACACAACCACTATCATGGAAATAAAGTAAAACCGGGTGATTTATTCCTAATTGATGCAGGCGCAGAAGTAGAATCAGGCTATGCAGGCGATATGTCGTCTACCATTCCTGCCGACAAAAAGTTTACAGCCCGCCAGCGCGAAGTATACGAGATTCAGAATGCGATGCATCTGGAATCTGTAAAAGCCCTCCGTCCGGGTATTCCTTATATGGAGGTATACGAACTGTCTGCCCGTGTCATGGTAGACGGTATGAAGGCACTCGGATTGATGAAAGGAAATACGGAAGATGCGGTCCGCGAAGGTGCTCATGCGTTATTCTATCCTCACGGATTAGGTCACATGATGGGATTGGATGTACACGACATGGAAAATCTAGGAGAGATATGGGTAGGATATAACGGTCAGCCGAAGAGCACACAGTTCGGTCGCAAATCGCAACGTCTCGCCATTCCGTTGGAACCGGGATTTGTACACACGGTAGAACCAGGTATTTATTTTATTCCGGAACTGATTGACATGTGGAAAGGAGAAAAGAAATTTACCGATTTCATCAATTATGATGTAGTGGAAACTTATAAGGACTTCGGTGGTATCCGCAATGAGGAAGATTATCTAATTACAGAAACCGGCGCCCGCCGATTAGGTAAGAAGATTCCTTTGACACCGGAAGAGATGGAAGCTTTAAGATAAAACAATGAATAACACCATGAAGAGACTACTTTTATCTGTATGGCTATTGTCACTTACCTTGCTATCCGCCGTAGCTGAAAACTATCCTTATAAAAGCGATGTGCTTTGGGTCACCGTACCCAATCATGCCGACTGGCTTTATAAAACGGGAGAAAAAGCAACTGTGGAGGTACAATTCTATAAATACGGTATCCCCAGAGATAACGTAACCGTCACTTATGAAATAGGTGGTGATATGATGCCTGTTGCCGATACCAAAGGAAGTGTAACTTTAAAGAATGGCAGGGGAGTGATTCCTGTGGGCACAATGAAAGAGCCGGGATTCCGCGACTGTCGCCTGAAAGCAACCGTAGATGGAAAGACCTATTCACATCATATCAAAGTAGGATTTTCACCGGAAAAACTTCGTCCGTATACCACCATGCCTTCCGATTTCAAGGAATTTTGGGAAAAGGCAAAAGCAGAACAAAAGGAATTTCCCCTAACGTATACCAAAGAACATGTCGAAAAATATTCCACTGATAAAATAGACTGTTATCTCGTAAAATTGCAACTGAACAAACGTGGGCAATGCGTCTACGGATATTTATTCTATCCGAAAAAAGAAGGAAAGTTTCCGGTTGTCTTGTGCCCTCCGGGAGCAGGTATCAAAACCATCAAAGAACCTCTACGCCATAAATATTATGCGGAACAAGGATGCATCCGTTTTGAATTCGAGATACACGGCCTGAATCCGGAAATGACTGATGAAGAATTTAAAGAAATCAGCAACGCTTTCAATGGCAGAGAAAACGGCTATCTGACCAATGGGCTCGACAGTCGTGATAATTATTATATGAAACGGGTATATCTAGCCTGTGTACGCGGTATCGACTTTCTGACTTCCCTACCGGAATGGGATGGCAAAAATGTAATCGCACAAGGAGGTAGTCAGGGAGGCGCCCTGGCATTAATCACCGCCGGACTGGATGAACGGGTGACAGCTTGTGTCGCCAATCATCCTGCATTAAGCGATATGGCAGGCTATAAAGCCGGACGTGCCGGTGGCTATCCTCATTTCTTTAGAAATTCGGTGGATATGGATACCCCCGAAAAAATAAAGACAATGGCCTATTATGATGTAGTGAACTTTGCTAAATTGATAAAAGCAGACACCTATATAACATGGGGATTCAATGACGATGTATGTCCTCCGACTACCAGCTATATAGTATACAATGTACTAAACTGTCCGAAAGAAGCCCTGATTACTCCTATTAATGAGCATTGGACCTCTAACGATACGGAGTATGGACATCTGCTTTGGATAAAGAAGCATTTGAAATAAAGAATCAATCATTCCATCTGGATACGGGCAACTCTTTTTTCCCGTAACCTTTCTTCCAGGCATACGCTTTTCTCTTTCGGAGATAAAGCGTATCGCCGCTATGCTTTATCGCCTCCCAATTAAATATTGAATGGTGGTAGATGATCTTTTCAAACCAATAAAGGAGGTCATAAGTTATGAATGGTAGTATCATACACCACCATGAAAACAGTAATGACAAAATCAACGCTGGTATCAGAGTCAGAGAAAAGCATTCCCAATATTGCTTTGCATGTATCCGTAACTCCATATCTTCCCAAACTTCCAGATATTTATACCGGGTAAAGAAAAACCAGCCTAACATAAAATAGTGTTTCTTTCCTTTTCCCAAGAACCACTTTGCTAAAAGACTATTATAAAAAATCATATTCACATTTTTTTTGTTGCATGTAGTCCTTTTATAACAGCAAAAGTAACCAAAGGTTCAATATTATAGTTTAGTATAACAGTCATTATACAGTATTCTCCCCTAAAGAATCCTATTCAAATATTGTTTATTTTGTGTTCTCTTGCCTTACTACAACAAAAGGTAATTTATATTTTCTGCAAAGAAAGTACAAATAACGAATATATCCTAATTTTTCTACTTAATATTTAAAGCTACTACCTCCCAAAAATTCACGCAGTAAAGACGTAGGCGGAATCTCCTTATCCTGTACAGGAACAAAATATTTGATAAACTTAAGTAATCGGTATGCTTCGCAATATTCAGGACAGTTGCGCGGGACACCCATCAGAATAGGTTCGGCATGCAAACGGAGTACTGCAAACTCAAAAAGCAACGCTGAATTAAACATTACGTCAGCATTCTCCTGATAGGGAAAAATCCATTTATCTTCACCGGCACGTACACTCGGCCAGCGTGATATCGTTTCACGTGCCGAATATCCCCGATAATTGAAGTCACGGATAATACGACGCAACAGACGGTTGTCAGTTGTCGGAATCCAGTTATGGTCATCCAAAGAGATGGTGGTTAATGCTGAAACATAAATCTTGAATTTCCGTTCAGCCGGTATATGCGGTGTCAGTTCTGGGTTCAGGGCATGAATACCTTCCAGAATCAGAATCGTATTATCTTCTATTTTCAGTTTATCGCCTTTATACTCCTTCTTGCCAAGAGAGAAATTAAAACGAGGCAGTTCGACCTCTTCACCGCGCAAGAGTGCCTGCAACTGTTGGTTGAACAGTTCCAAATCAAGTGCATACAGTGATTCATAATCATAATTTCCGTTTTCATCCAGAGGAGTCTCTTCACGATCTACAAAGTAATTATCCAAAGAGATCGGGAATGGTTTCAGTCCATTGGTCATTAGCTGGATAGAAAGCCGTTTGCTGAAAGTTGTCTTTCCCGAAGAGGATGGTCCGGCAATCAATACCAGTTTTACCCGGTTACCGTTTTCACCACGATGGAATATGGTATCGGCTATCTGGGCTATTTTCTTCTCCTGCAGTGCTTCTGCAACATTTATCAGATCGGTTGCATGCCCCTCTTCACAGGCCAGGTTAAAATCTCCGGCATTGTTAAGCCCCATGATATAACTCCAGTTCAGATATTCTTTAAAGACATCCAGCATTTTTTCCTGCTTCACCACATCTTCAAGCACATTCGGGTTTTCCCGGCTCGGAATCCGGAGAAGCAATCCATCGTAATATTTCACGATATCGAATAATTTAAGATATCCGGTACTGGGTAGCAGATTCCCATAATAATAATCAATGGTATCACCCAATGTATAATAATAGGTATAGAGCGAGCCGGAAGTTTCCAGCAATCTCACTTTATCATTCATTCCCCGTTCACTGAAAACACGCACAGCTTCAGCCGTATGACATTCGATGCGATGATAGGAAATATTCTCCGCGATAATCTCCTGCATCCGTTGCTTGATGCGTGTCACATCTTCCAGTTCAATGGGACGGCCAATCCGCAAATTGCAGAAATAGCCTTTTGAAACAGGATGTTCTACAAACAATTTTCCGTCGGGAAACAGTTCCGTGACGGCCTTAAATAACACAAAGCAGAGCGAACGGACATACGTACGCATACCGGACTGATCTCTCACATCCAAAAACTCTACATCCTTATTATTATAAACTCTGAAGTTAAGTCCTTCGGAGCGATTATTGACCTTGGCACTTACTACTTGATAAGGAAAATTAAGATTAAAACCGTAATAAATATCCAAAAGTGAGCTTCCGATAGGGAATTCTTTGGAAATATTGTTATTTTTGCAACATATTTGTAACATCTGTTTCATCGAGTTCGTTAAAAGGTGAATAATTTGGGACTAATATACTTATAATCAGATAGAGAACAAATAACCATTAAAAATATTATAGATGGAATATTCTTTTTATGATTTTTTAAAGCTCATAGGCTCATTAGGACTCTTCCTTTACGGAATGAAGATTATGAGCGAGGGCTTACAAAAGGTCGCGGGTGACAGATTGCGAAGTATTCTAACGGCAATGACTACCAATCGGGTAACGGGAGTTTTAACAGGAGTGTTGATAACAGCTCTTATCCAGTCTTCTTCAGCAACGACAGTGATGGTCGTAAGTTTCGTAAACGCCGGATTGCTCACACTTGCCGAATCCATCAGCGTCATTATGGGTGCTAATATCGGTACTACCGTGACTGCCTGGATCATTTCAATTTTCGGATTTAAGGTTGATATGGCTGCCTTCGCTCTCCCGCTCTTAGCCATCGCCCTTCCGCTCATCTTCTCCGGCAAAAGCAACCGCAAGTCCATCGGTGAATTCATTTTCGGTTTTTCTTTCCTTTTCATGGGGCTTTCTTATCTGAAAGCAAACGCGCCCGACCTGAACGCCAACCCGGAAATGCTTGCCTTCGTACAGAACTACACGGACATGGGATTCTTCTCCATCATTCTGTTCTTACTCATCGGTACTATATTGACGATGATTGTACAGGCCTCCGCCGCCACCATGGCAATTACATTGATTATGTGCGCCAACGGCTGGATCAGTCTGGAACTGGGAGCAGCACTTGTTTTGGGAGAAAACATCGGAACCACTATCACGGCCAATCTTGCCGCACTTACAGCCAATACACAGGCTAAGCGGGCAGCATTGGCCCATTTTGTTTTTAACGTGTTCGGTGTTATCTGGGTCTTGATTGTCTTCCATCCTTTCATGGAACTGGTAAACTGGGTAGTAGATACCTTTTTCCAAAGTAACAATCCGGAAGTTGCCATCTCCTACAAGTTATCGGCTTTCCACTCAATTTTCAATATCTGTAACGTATGTATTCTGATATGGGCGGTTAAACTGATTGAACGTACCGTATGTGCTCTTATCCACCCCAAAGAAGAGGACGAAGAGCCCCGTTTGCGGTTTATCACCGGTGGTATGCTTTCTACCGCTGAACTTTCTATCCTTCAGGCACGCAAAGAAATCCATCTTTTTGCAGAACGTACACACCGGATGTTCGGCATGGTGCAGGATTTGCTACACACAGAAAAGGATGACGATTTCAACAAGCTGTTCAGCCGGATCGAGAAGTATGAGAATATCAGCGACAACATGGAACTTGAAATAGCCAACTACCTGAATCAAGTATCTGAAGGTCGGTTAAGTTCTGAAAGTAAATTACAGATACGTGCTATGCTGCGTGAAGTAACGGAAATTGAAAGTATCGGCGACAGCTGTTATAACCTGGCACGTACCATCAACCGGAAACGTCAGACCAACCAAGATTTTACCGAGAAACAATATGAGCATATTCATTTCATGATGAAACTGACGAACGATGCACTTGCTCAAATGATTGTGGTAGTAGAAAAGCCGGAACATCAGAGCATCGATATCAACAAGTCCTTCAACATCGAGAATGAAATTAATAACTACCGTAACCAACTGAAGAATCAGAACATTCTGGACGTAAACAACAAAGAATATGATTATCAGATGGGGGTTTATTACATGGATATTATTGCCGAATGTGAAAAGCTAGGTGACTATGTGGTGAATGTAGTAGAAGCTAGTAGTGATGTAAAAGAGAAAAAAGCTTCTTGATAGAGCAAAATTGAATCCTAAAAAAGGAGAATCAGTCTATCATAGCATTACTGATTCTCCTTTTTAATTTAAATCATCCTCCAGAAAAACAAAAAAGACCGGGCATATATCTATACACCCGGCCATTCTCCTCTTAAATAATTCTCTCTCTCTTGGTTTTATCCTTCGTACGGTTCAAAATCTTCTTTGCCGACTCCGCATAATGGACAAGTCCAATCATCTGGAATGTCTTCAAAGGCTGTTCCTGGTTCAATTCCGCTTTCCGGATCTCCTTGTTCGGGGTCGTAAATATATTCACAGACCGTGCAAATGTACTTTTTCATAACGTTCGTATTTTTAAATGGTTTTCTGAATAATATAACACAAATAGCTGGATATTTGTTCAACACTATTTTCCAAACTAAAGAAAAAAGCTATCTTTGTAGTCATATTATCAAGCTAAAACAACAATATTATACTATGCTTATAGCACTATTGTCAACTTTAATAGTTTTATGCGCAGTCCTACTAATCAGTTTTTTATGGGAACGCAGGAAATGCCTACGGATGCAACAACGATTGTTCCGTGAATCCAGAAAGTTGGAACGTACCAGCCATATCGCCGGTGCCGTTTTAAAGAATGTACATGCTTTTATTCTGCTAATAGATAACGATTTTAAAGTACTGAAGACCAACTATTACCAAAAAACCGGAACCAGAAAAGGAACAGAAGAAAAAAGAGTGGGCGACCTGCTGCAATGCCGTAACGCATTGGCTGCCGAAGGAGGCTGCGGCACACATAGTTTCTGCGGTTCCTGTCCGATACGTACCGCCATACGTCAGGCCTTCGAACAGAGACGGAACTTCACGGACCTCGAAGCAACTTTATCCGTAGTCACATCGGATAATACAACTGTGGAATGTGACGCAGTAATATCCGGCTCCTACTTCCTTCTCAATGAAGAAGAGAATATGGTTATCACCGTACATGACGTCACCCGACGGAAACAGGCCGAAAATGAATTGAGACTAGCCAAAGAAAAAGCTGAAAAAGCGGATATTTCAAAATCTGCCTTTTTAGCTAATATGATCCATGAGATCCGTACTCCTCTCAACGCTATTACCGGATTTGCAGAAGTGTTAGGCAGCGCAAATACCGAAGAGGAAAAGGCTCAATACCAGGAAATCATAAAAATGAATGCTGATCTTCTGATGCAGTTGGTTAACGACATTCTGGATATGTCTAAAATCGAAGCCGGAACCTTGGAATTTGTACAGACAACGGTGGACGTCAATCTATTGCTTTCAGATTTACAACAACTTTTCCAGATGAGAGTCAATGAAGCCGGAGAAAATATACAAATTATAGCAGAACCGTCTCGTTCTTCGTGCATGATTCAAACGGATCGTAACCGGGTGGCACAGGTGCTTTCCAACTTTGCCGGTAATGCCATTAAATTCACCCATGAAGGTAGTATCCGCATCGGATATGAGGCAAGAGATACCGAACTTTACTTTTATGTAAAAGATACCGGAGCCGGAATTCCGGCAGAGAAATTACCGGATGTCTTCGAGCGCTTTGTGAAACTGAACAAAGATAAGAAAGGAGCCGGACTGGGACTCTCTATTTCTCAAACCATTGTCGCCAAACTAGGCGGTCAGATCGGTGCGGATTCCGTAGAAGGTGAAGGTTCTACATTCTGGTTTACAATTCCTTATCGCACATGTGGTAAACCACGATAACAAATTCGACTTCATAAAAAGTTTTAATTAAACAATTTATCACAATTTTATGTTGTATTTTTGCGGTTCAAACTAAACGCATGTATCTGCATGAGTACAAATAAAAATGACTATTATCATTTAGGACTTACGGATGACGAAGTCCTACAAAGCAGGGAGAAAAATGGTATTAACCTGTTAACACCTCCCAAGCGTCCTTCCCTCTGGAAACTTTATCTGGAAAAATTTGAAGACCCGGTTGTACGCGTACTGTTAGTAGCAGCCGTTTTCTCGTTAATCATTTCCATCATCGAGAACGAATACGCTGAAACAATCGGAATTATAGCAGCTATCTTACTGGCCACCGGAATCGGTTTCTTTTTCGAGTATGATGCCAGCAAAAAGTTTGATCTGCTGAATGCAGTCAATGAAGAAACATTGGTAAAAGTGATCCGAAATGGACGTGTGCAAGAAATTCCCCGCAAAGACATAGTGGTAGGTGATATTGTAATTCTGGAAACGGGTGAAGAAATTCCCGCCGATGGAGAACTGCTGGAAGCCATCTCTTTGCAAGTAAACGAATCTAATCTGACAGGCGAACCCGTTATTAATAAAACAACTGTAGAAGCTGACTTTGATGAAGAGGCAACTTATGCTTCCAATCTGGTGATGCGTGGAACGACAGTGGTAGACGGTCACGGCACCATGCGCGTTCTGCATGTGGGAGATGCTACTGAAATCGGGAAAGTAGCCCGACAGAGCACGGAGGACAACCTCGAACCTACTCCGCTGAACATACAGTTGACCAAACTCGCAAACCTCATCGGAAAAATTGGTTTTACCGTTGCCGGTCTCGCTTTCCTTATTTTCTTTGTCAAAGACGTATTGTTATTCTTTGATTTCGGTTCACTGAACGGATGGCATGAGTGGCTTCCTGTTTTCGAACGGACACTGAAATATTTTATGATGGCAGTTACACTGATTGTAGTAGCTGTGCCTGAAGGATTGCCAATGAGTGTTACGCTTAGTCTGGCATTGAATATGCGCCGCATGCTTTCTACCAACAACCTGGTGCGGAAAATGCACGCTTGCGAAACAATGGGAGCCATCACCGTGATTTGTACGGATAAAACCGGTACACTGACTCAAAACCTCATGCAAGTGCACGAGCCTAATTTTTACGGCATCAAAAATGGCAGTGTTTTGTCCGATGATGATATCAGCACACTCATTGCAGAAGGAATAAGCGCTAACTCAACCGCTTTCCTCGAAGAGTCAACGACCGGTGAGAAGCCGAAAGGAGTAGGAAATCCCACCGAAGTAGCTTTATTGCTTTGGCTTAACAAGCAGGGAAAAAATTATCTGGAACTTCGCGAGAAAGCACATATCCTCGACCAACTCACTTTCTCTACCGAACGGAAATTCATGGCAACCCTTGTTGAGTCGCCACTGATCGGGAAAAAAATACTCTATATAAAAGGAGCCCCGGAAATTGTTTTGGGCAAGTGTAAAGAAGTAGTCCTGGACGGACGACGAGTGGACGCCGTAGAATATCGTTCCACAGTAGAAGCACAACTGTTGGGCTATCAGAATATGGCTATGCGTACACTTGGATTTGCATTCAAGATTGTCGGAGAAAATGAGCCAAACGATTGTACGGAACTGGTTTCAGCCAACGACCTGAATTTCTTGGGAGTAGTTGCCATCTCCGACCCGATTCGTCCGGACGTACCTGCTGCGGTTGCTAAATGCCAGTCCGCAGGTATCGGCATCAAGATCGTGACCGGTGATACTCCGGGAACTGCAACGGAAATCGCACGTCAGATAGGTCTTTGGAACCCCGAAACAGATACCGAACGAAATCGAATCACTGGTGTTGCATTTGCTGAATTGAGCGATGAAGAAGCATTGGATAGAGTGATGGATTTAAAAATCATGTCCCGCGCTCGCCCGACTGACAAGCAACGTCTGGTACAGCTGCTTCAGCAAAAAGGAGCAGTCGTAGCCGTAACCGGAGACGGAACCAACGACGCTCCGGCTTTGAATCATGCCCAAGTAGGTTTATCAATGGGTACAGGTACTTCTGTAGCCAAAGAGGCCAGCGATATTACCCTGCTCGACGACTCCTTCAACAGTATCGGAACTGCCGTTATGTGGGGACGCTCCCTGTATAAGAATATCCAGCGTTTCATTGTTTTCCAGCTGACGATCAACTTCGTAGCACTGCTCATTGTCTTGTTAGGTTCTGTGATCGGTACGGAACTTCCGCTGACTGTCACACAAATGTTATGGGTGAACCTGATTATGGACACTTTTGCCGCTTTGGCCCTTGCTTCCATTCCGCCCAGCGAAACCGTGATGCTTGAGAAACCCCGTCGAAGCACTGATTTTATTATCAGTAAGGCAATGCAGTCTAATATATTAGGTGTAGGCTCCATCTTCCTCATCGTACTGCTCGGAATGATTTATTATTTCGACCACAGCACGGAAGGTATGGATATACACAACCTGACCATTTTCTTCACCTTCTTTGTCATGCTGCAATTCTGGAATCTGTTCAATGCCCGTGTATTCGGCACTACCGATTCGGCATTCAAGGGACTTTCCAAATCGTATGGTATGGAGCTCATTGTACTGGCTATTCTTGCCGGACAATTCCTGATCGTACAGTTCGGTGGAGCTGTATTCCGTACGGAGCCGCTCAACTGGCAAACCTGGCTTCTTATTATAGGCGTTTCGTCCACGGTGTTATGGGTTGGAGAACTTATTCGCCTTGTTCAACGTATTATTCACAAAAAAGACAGAAATGAAAAGTAAAGGAATAAAAAACCTTCTTATTGATTTGGGTGGTGTACTTATCAATCTCGACCGCCAACGTTGCATTGAGAACTTTCAGAAATTAGGGCTCCGGAACGTGGAGGACCTACTGGACATCCATAATCCGAACGGACTCCTGATGCAACAGGAAAAAGGATTGATTACACCCGCCGAATTCCGTGACGGAGTTCGGCAGATGATAGGCAAAGCAGTGAGCGACATACAAATAGATGCAGCCTGGAATAGTTTTTTAGTAGACATACCGACACACAAACTTGATTTATTATTAAAATTACGTGAGAAATATGTCGTCTATTTATTGAGCAATACCAACCAAATCCATTGGGACTGGACATGTATTCACCTGTTTCCCTACCGCACATTTAAGGTGGAAGACTATTTTGAGAAAACATATCTCTCTTTTGAAATGAAAATGGCCAAGCCCGAACCGGAAATCTTCAAGGCAATCATAGAGGATGCCGGTATCGAGCCGCAAGAAACACTCTTCATCGATGATTCCGAGATGAACTGTAAGGCAGCGCAGAATTTAGGAATTTCCACTTACACAGCAAAAGAAGGCGAAGACTGGAGCCATCTTTTCAACAGCAAATAATTTTAGAGATATGCAGATTATACGTGACACATCGGCTATTAACCCGAAACCCAGTGTAGCTACCATCGGTTTTTTTGATGGAGTACATGCAGGACATCGCTATCTGATTCAGCAAGTGAAAGAGATAGCCGCCGCCAAAGGTCTACGCTCTGCATTGGTTACTTTCCCCGTTCATCCCCGCAAAGTGATGAACACGAATTATCGTCCGGAACTTCTGACTACCCCGGAAGAAAAAATAAGGCTGCTGGCAAACATCGGGGTAGATTACTGTCTGATGCTTGATTTCACTCCAGAAATTTCCCGGCTTACTGCCCGGGAGTTCATGACGCAGCTGTTAAAAGAACGTTACCAGGTAAAATACTTGGTTATCGGCTATGACCATCGTTTCGGGCACAACCGCAGCGAAGGTTTCGAAGATTATGTACGCTACGGGAAAGAAATTGGCATAGAAGTGATCCGCGCCAAAGCATATACCAGCAATATAGAAATAGAGAACGTACCCAATGTTCCGGTAAGTTCTTCCCTGATCCGCAAACTTCTTCATCAAGGAGAAGTAGACCTGGCTGCCGACTGCCTGAAATATGAATATTTCCTGGACGGAATAGTAGTAGGCGGCTATCAGGTAGGCCGCAAAATAGGTTTTCCAACGGCCAATTTAAGCGTGGATGATCCTGATAAACTGATCCCCGCGGACGGTGTATATGCCGTATGGGTGACATTCGATAAAAAAACATATATGGGGATGCTGAACATAGGTGTCCGCCCGACGATTGATAATGGCCCTAACCGGACCATTGAGGTGAATATCCTTCACTTCCATTCGGACATATACGATAAATTCATCCGGCTTACTTTTGTAAAACGGACGCGTCCCGAACTGAAATTCTCCAGTATCGACGAGTTAATAGTGCAACTCCATAAAGATGCAGAAGAGACGGAAGCTATTCTTCTTGCCAGCAAGGCAAACAGTAACAGTAGAGAAACAAAATAAATAATACAATAACCGAACAATAATAATTTAAAAATAGATTCTTATGCAAAAGTCATTTATGAGCATCTCTTTGGTGGTAATAGCTATTTCGATGTTAGCTATGTTTATCTATAGTTTCTTTACAACTAACTAAAGACCAATGAAAACGGCTATCAAACTGATATTAATAGACCTTCTCATTGCGCAGATTGTCGCCCCTATCCTGATTATGATTCCCTGTACGATCTATTTGTTAGTCACCACAGGAGATTTGGATAAAGTTGCCCTGACGCAAATGATTATGATTCCGGCCCAATTAGCCGGTCAGATTATGATGGGTATTTATCTATGGAAAGCCGGCTATATCAGTAAAAAGAAAGCGACATGGTCGCCTGTATCAGTGCCATTCCTAATTTGTAGCGGGCTGGCTATTCTCACCGCTGGCTTTCTGGTATCTGCACTTATGGGACTGCTAGACTGGATACCCAACATCATGGAGCAATCTTTCGACATTCTCCAATCCGGTTGGGGCGGTATTCTTGCAATAGCTATCATCGGTCCTGTACTTGAAGAAATCTTGTTTCGCGGAGCAATCACCCGCGCTTTACTTCAACAATACAATCCGACTAAAGCCATTCTGATTTCCGCGCTTCTGTTCGGCGTCTTTCATATAAATCCAGCCCAGATCCTTCCCGCATTTCTGATCGGTATCCTGCTGGCATGGACTTATTACAAAACAGGCAGCCTGATACCTTGTATACTCATGCACGTGCTCAACAACTCGCTATCCGTATATCTTAGCATCAAATATCCCGAAGCCGAGAATATGGATGACCTGATTAACGGTAGCCCGTATCTCGTCACTCTGGCCGGTTCAATCCTGCTACTTATCTGCACCATACTGACCATGAACAATCTGACTTCCAGAAAGCAACCATAAAAAAAGGGAAGTTTTTCACTTCCCCTCTTTTGCTTTGAATGCCAATGCATACATTCGTATTTGTTTCACCATCGACAGCAAACCATTGCTACGCGTTGGCGACAGATGCTCTTTCAGCCCAATCTTGTCTATAAAATAAAGATCTGTATTCAAGATTTCATCAGGAGTATGTCCTGAAAGGACTTTAATCAATAAGGCAATAATTCCTTTGACTATCAAAGCATCACTTTCCGCTTTAAAAACGATTTTACCATCTACATCATCCGCTTGAAGCCACACCCTACTTTGGCATCCTTCAATCAGATTTTGTTCCGTCTTATATTTTTCTTCAAGTGGTTCCTGCTCATTTCCCAAGTCAATAAGTAGTTGATAACGGTCCATCCAATCGTCGAAGTCACTGAATTCTGCAATCACTTCGTCCTGTAATTCATTAATTGACATTATAAATAATTATTTAATCCTGTTATTTCTCATTATAGATCACTTCCAATACCGTCTGGCCTACTGCTTTCAACATATTCTTATCTATATGCTCCATATTGTCATTGACGGTATGCCATGTTGGAGTAAAGTCACCCTCCTGATTATATGGAATAATATCGATTGTTTTAATACGTGCCAAGCGATTAATGAACAGATGGTCGTCGGTAACAAATCCTCCGTTACCATCCATGAACGTCTTCCCGTTGCCAATCTTCTTCGCCGCTTTCCAGACTTTCTTATTTATATCGGGAGCAAATTCTTCAGAATATCCCTCTTTCATAAACACGCTACCTTCACCGCCCACCATATCGAGCAGGATGCCAAAACGTGCATTGTATCCCTGTACATGAGGATTGCGTGCCCAATACTGTGATCCGAGACACCAGAATTCCTCTTTATGCTGCCCCGTATAGAACTGCGGCGCACCATAATCCTCTGCATCCAGCAAAATAATATCGATACCTAACTCCGGTTGTTGCTGATTGACCAAGCGAGCTATTTCCAATAAAGCCCCTACACCACTGGCACCATCATTGGCACCCAAAATCGGAGTATTATGATTCTTCTCGTCAGGATCGTTATCAGCCCATGGACGTGTATCCCAGTGCGCAAACAGAGCGATTCGTTTTTTGCTTTCCGGCTTATAAGAACCGATAATGTTTCTCGCTTTCAACAGAGTTCCGTCATAAGCAATCAAATCGGCATATTGATTAGTCACTTGAGCACCGAAAGCCTCCAACTGACCGGCAAGGTAATTGCCACAGGCAACATGTTCTTTTGTATTAGGAACACGAGGCCCGAAATCCACCTGATTCTTTACATACAAATAAGCACTATCCGCATCAAATTGAGGTACATTCACTGCTGTCTCTTCGCTTTGTTCACTCGTACTATTTGCCTTATTACCTCCTCCGCAAGAGAATGCTGATAATAACAAAAAGGCACTCATTAATACTATCATAGTTTTCTTTTTCATCGTCCTTTCATCTATTAGGGCTTCAAAATTAGTTATTTTCATCACAGCATCGTTCAGATGGAATGGTTTATTAACATATAAACTTCAGTTCCACATTTTTCTTTCCGACCACAAGTTCCACTTTTGCGCCATTTATAAGCGGCAGATTATGAGTCACGTGTCCTACCGGAAAATTAAAGCAGACCGGATAATCATACTCTTTTACTAAATCCGCCAAAGCTGCATACAATTCCTTACCCAACGAACAGTCTTCTTCATATTCCGTAAATTGGCCGATAATCAGTCCGGACAGTTTTTCAAGCACGCCTCCCAATTTCAAATTATACATCATACGCTCGATGGCATGCGGACGTTCGCTGACATCTTCAATAAACAGTATCGTCCCTTCTGCCGGAATATCGTATGGAGTTCCCCGCAAACCGTATGCTACCGCCATATTACCACCATGCAAAACGCCTTGTGCAGTCCCCTGCTTATTCAGTTTGTGCTTCTCGCACGTATAAGAAGGGATATTCCCAAATAAGATATCCTTCAGATAGTTCGTACAAAGATCATCTTCCGGTTCTACCGTAAGATGACGGGCCATCAACGAATGTAGAGAAGCATACCCATTTTTCTGAAACAGATTGTGCAACGCTGTTATATCGCTAAAACCCAGTAACCATTTCGGATGTTCATGAAAAGCCGTAAAATCAATTTTATCAATCAAATGTACCACCCCGTACCCTCCGCGACTACACAGAATAGCTTTCACCTCAGGGTCGTCCATCGCGTCCTGCAAATCTTTCAGCCGTTGCCTGATTGTTCCGGCATATCTCCCGGATGAACTTCCGGCATATTTTCCCATAGCCACTTTCAAGCCCCATGATTCTATCCGTTTCTTGGCGCCTTTCAGAAATTGTTGGTCTATCTTACTCGAAGGTGATACAATAACCACTTTATCACCTTTCTGCAAAAAGGGAGGAAATTGAATATCCATATATATTCTTATTTAATTGACTTTCGTTGATAAAATACCAGACTGCCCGGATGCATTTGTTTTCATCTGCAAAAATACAGGAAAAAACGGTTCCATGCACATCCAACAGTCAAAACAAATGAAATATAGCAAAATGTTACATAACGGATGCATTTTTTTCGGGTTATAATCGTTATTTTTTCAATCATTTTTCTGATATTTGCTAAAAATCTAACGTTATGGAACCTATTCTAAATTTTGCCCAGCTAACGGCCCATCTCAAAAAACTAAACCATAGAAAACGAATTGCCGTGGTCTGTGCCAACGATCCTAACACAGAGTATGCCATCTCTCGTGCGCTGGAAGAGGGAATTGCAGAATTTCTTATGATTGGAGATTCTACAATTCTGAAGAAATATCCCACGCTCAAACAATATCCCGAATATATAAAAACTATCCATATCGAAAATCCGGACGAAGCGGCACGCGAGGCTGTCCGTATCGTTCGCGAAGGGGGAGCCGATATTTTGATGAAAGGGATTATCAATACAGACAACTTACTGCACGCCATACTTGACAAAGAAAAAGGGTTGTTGCCGAAAGGAAAAATCCTCACGCATTTGGCAGTGATGGAAATTCCTACTTATCATAAACTGCTTTTCTTTTCGGATGCTGCGGTCATTCCGCGTCCCACGCTACAACAACGCATAGAGATGATTTGGTATGCTATCTGTACCTGCCGCCACTTTGGCATCGAGCAGCCGCGTGTCGCCTTGATTCACTGTACGGAAAAAGTGAGTGCCAAGTTCCCTCATTCATTAGATTATGTGAATATCGTAGAGCTTGCCGAAGCGGGAGAATTCGGAAATGTGATTATTGACGGCCCGCTGGATGTACGTACTGCGTGCGAACAGGCAAGTGGTGATATTAAAGGGATTGTATCTCCTATCAACGGACAGGCAGACGTACTGATATTCCCGAACATCGAATCGGGCAATGCATTCTACAAATCTGTCTCCCTGTTTGCAAAAGCAGAGATGGCAGGATTACTGCAAGGACCTATTTGTCCTGTAGTACTTCCGTCGCGTAGCGATTCCGGCTTGTCCAAATATTATAGCATTGCGATGGCATGCTTACAAGTGTCAGGAGATTGCGAGTGCAGAAAACAGGCCAGTCAGGTCACCAACTCATCATTCTAAATTCACCATTTAAAACTCACCATTCATGAAAATACTGGTTATCAACCCCGGCTCAACTTCTACAAAGATTGCGGTTTACGAAAACGAGACTCCGTTATTTATCAGCAATATAAAACATTCCGTAGAAGAGCTGTCTGCTTTTCCCGAGGTAATAGATCAGTTTGAATTCCGCAAAAATCTGGTATTACAAGAATTGGAGAATAACAAGATTCCTTTTTCTTTTGACGCAATCATCGGACGCGGAGGTTTGGTGAAACCGATACCGGGCGGAGTGTATGAGGTGAACGATGCCATGAAACGTGATACAGTGCATGCCATGCGTACCCATGCCTGCAACTTAGGAGGACTGATTGCCAGCGAACTGGCCGCCACCCTACCCGATTGCCCGGCTTTCATCGCTGATCCGGGAGTGGTGGATGAACTGGAAGACATAGCCCGCATTACAGGTTCTCCGTTAATGCCGAAAATTACCATCTGGCACGCCTTGAACCAAAAAGCAATCGCGCGGCGTTTCGCCAAAGAACAAGGGACGCAATACGAAGAGTTGGATTTAATCATCTGCCATTTAGGAGGAGGTATTTCTGTCGCAGTCCATCACCATGGAAGAGCCATCGACGCCAACAATGCGTTGGACGGCGAAGGCCCTTTCTCACCGGAACGCGCCGGCACACTTCCTGCCGGTCAACTGATCGACCTTTGTTTTAGCGGTCAGCATACCAAAGACGAATTGAAGAAACGTATTTCCGGACGTGCCGGATTGACTGCTCATTTAGGTACGACCGATGTGCCTGCCATCATCCAATCGATAGAAGAAGGAGATAAAAAGGCGGAATTAATACTGGACGCCATGATTTATAATGTTGCAAAAGCGATAGGCGCCAGTGCTACTGTACTTTGCGGGAAAGTAGATGCTATCCTCCTGACAGGAGGAATCGCTTATTCGGACTATGTGGTTTCAAGGCTGAAAAAAAGAATCTCTTTCCTGGCTCCCATCTATGTTTATCCGGGAGAGAATGAAATGGAGTCGTTAGCTTTTAATGCCATAGGAGCATTGAAAGGAGAATTGCCGATACAAGTTTATAAGTAACATAAACTATTGATTTATCGGTTTCACCTTATTTTACTTTATACTTTTATCTGTTATCTCCTTATTTATCAGCATTTCAAGAATTAGGTAAAATGGATGAACCGCAAACCTTACAATAACATTTATGGTACTTATTTCTTAAGAAAGAGTTACCTCCTCCAATAAAACAAGCTCCCAGCTACGCCAAACAATAGTAATTAACTTCAGTTCACCTTTCGCCTTGGCTTCTGCCACCAGCTCATCTTCACTATAACGAAGTAACTGTTCGCGCGCCTCATCAGCAAGGGCACGTATTTCTTTTTCCGAAGCACCGGCTTTTGCATATTTCACCTCAAGCAGATAGGTGAAAGGAGGAAGTACGGGAACCGACAGACTAGGTTTGAAGAAGAAATCTGCAAAGCCTTTATTCAATTCGTATTCCGGATAAAGTTGATAATAACGATACATTCCTAAATAAGCAAGCAAGAAGCCTTTAATGTGCGCTTCACCTTCAATATATTCACGAATACGGCTTTGCTCACGAACAGCGTTGGCGATAAAATCGAACAAAGGTTTCCAATCTCCTCTGAAAGCCATATTCTCAAATAAAGCACTCATCTTGTTCATGTCTATTTTAAAGATATCATGCTTGATGTAGCCTTGTATCAAGAAGTTAAAAAGCTGTTCTCTTACAACTAAATTCGGTACATGCAGGATGGGTCTTCCCACCATATCTACACCTTTGATGGAAAGAAGTCCGAAATAGAATAATAAAGACTTGAAATTACTGGGGTCCGTCATCTCCAATGCAGAAAAATGAGTAACAATGTCAGTAATAATCTCTCCTTGCTCGGCTATTTCCTTTATAACAGAAAAATTCTCTCCCAATCCATGATCTAATTTTATCAAGTATGCCAACTTGTTAAAGTCAGTGCGAATGTTAGGGTCTACAATTTCTTTAGGCTTTTTATGATGAAGTACAAAAGATTTCAGAAAATAAAGTGCCATGTCAGAATTAAACATACACTGTTCCAATGTATCTTCACTAAAGCAATAATTGTCATAATTGGGTTTCATCATGGCAACTATTTCATCTATAGATTCTTGAAGTACTCCCTGCTCTTTATAATATTCCAGCATCTCACGCAACTCATTCTCACTGAATCCAACCAAATCATTAAACCATGAATCATTTGTGATATTGGTTCCGATGTTAAAGCCACTAGTTACATCATCCATCGTCACCGGACTCACTCCGGTAATAAACAACCGTTCAAGAGCAGCTCCGGTTCCGGTAGTGGCAGATTTTATCACGTTAAAGAAGCCACGAATAAAACCTTCGCCATGCGTTGCTTTCCTGTAAAACTCCGTACCGTAAGTTGAAAGAATGGTATTGGTGAAATTATCGTATTCATCAATAAGTAAATAAATACGAATATTTTTCTTACGGGTAGCATAGGAATTAACCGCAGACAGAAAAGCACCGGGTTCTTCTTGTATTTTCTCATCAAGAACATCCCAAATTTCTTTTCCTAACAAATCTTCATACTTAAAGACAAAATCTTTAAGTTTGCTACAACAATGTAGCTTAAACGATAGTTCTACTTCGTTGACATTGGAACTCACTTCCGAAAAATTAAATCGCATGATGAGAAACTGATTGTGAAGCTTCGTCGGATGCTGACCTATGTATAGCTGACCAAACAACTCGTCAAACTGTTCAGCATGATTTACGTCATAATAGGCCTCTAACATAGCCAAAGTCAGACTCTTCCCAAATCTACGAGGACGTATCAGAAACAGATAAGGCGGTTGCATCTCTATTTTTTCAATGAACATTGTCTTATCTACATAATAATAATTCTCTTTCTGAATTCGGCTAAAATCAGTTATTCCGTAAGGTATTTGTTTCATCATATTGCGATTCCTTTCAATTTATCTGTCTCTTATTTCTGCAGACTTTTTTCAATATTCTGCAAACGGCGTTCTAATGCTGCATACTTTTCATCCTTTTTCTTTTAAAAGACGCTCGTAGAGTTCAGTGATTTTGTCGATAGGATTGAAGTTGTTAACTCGACTATCATTAATACTATCTTCGGTATCAGACTTAACTATACCCATGCTGATGTTTGCCCCACCTGCACTTTGTTCTGAATTATTCACCGTATTATTTTCAAACACCACCGTCTGTGCATCCTCCTCCAAAGTCTTGAGATAATCGAAAGGGACATTCAATGCACGTGCAAAGCGTTGCAACATCTCATCATCAATCACCTTCATCTTCTCATATTTAGAAACAGCAGGTTGTGAGAGATGTACTAATTCACTCAAACCCTCCTGGTTCATATTCTTTTCAATACGGGTACGACGTATATTGCGTCCGTGATGGACTCTCCCAATTGTCAATTCTTCTGTTTCCATTTTTATTTTCTTTCTTTTTAAAATCCAACAAATATACAAATGAAAAGTTTCGCTCGAAGCAAATATACGAAAAAAACGAATAGATGTGATAATATGGATAAAATGAATATTACAACCTGACAAATAGAATAAAATGAATACTTCAAACAGCGCATAATGTGTTAAATTATCACGAACTTTACCGCACGAAAGGGCAACAAAACAAAAGAGCAAGTGAAGATGAAAAGAATATTGACAAGCAAAGAATACAGGTTCATAAAAGGGCTCAAAGAATTGATGACTAAATACAATGCAGTGATCTCTACAGATGCACAAGGAAAAATTGAGATTGTTGTGAATGAAGACGACGAATCATTTGATTTTGAAACAGAAAGCACGATCTATTTAGGAGAATGTTTTTCGGATAATGAGCTAAATGAATTACTGGAAAAGAACTTAGCACACATAATACGAATAAAAGAGGAGTATAAAACAAACTTGTAAACGGATTTATATAATTGAAAAATCATTAATCCAAATTTCTATATAAACACCCCACCAGATTTCTTTAGAACCAACGGCCTCTTCCTTTTAAAGGAAGGGGTCGTTCCTTTAAAAGGAGTGAAGCTTTGGTTTTAAAGCAAGAAAAACGACCTTATTAACTGGTATATTTGCCTGTATCATAAACTTTTTAAATAAAAAAGCTCTTTCAAAGAAATTTTTCTCATATCTTTGCGACGTGTTAAGTTAATAAATTGATTAAGGTCGATTTTTGACTGTTTCGAATCGGGAAGTATGGGGGTACTTTCCGATTCTTTTTTTGGGGAGGATATAATAAGGTGTCTTTCATCTTTTTAAAGGTTTTAATAAACTGAATAAATCTAATATATACTAACTCTATATATAAAACAGTTCAACTCCGGAGGATACTAATAAAAAAGAAGGCTGTTTCAAAATTAAATTTGAAACAGCCTTCATTATATATAGAAGCTATCGCTTTCTTACTTCTTTTCCGGTCTTGGCAACAAAACCTTTCTTGAAAGTTTGAATTTGCCAGTTTTCGGATCGATATCAATCAGTTTTACCTCGATTTCATCACCTTCTTTGATTCCGGCTTCTTCTACTGTTTCCAGACGTTTCCAGTCAATTTCGGAGATGTGCAGCAAACCATCCTTGCCCGGCAAGAATTCGATAAATGCACCATAAGGCATAATAGAACGAACTTTACCTTTATAAACTTCGCCTACTTCAGGAACAGCAACGATTGCTTTAATCATGCGCATTGCATCATCAATACATTTTTTGTTTGTTCCGGAAACTTCGATGCGTCCCATACCATCAATTTCTTCGATAGTAATCACAGCACCAGTTTCTTCCTGCATACCTTGGATGATCTTTCCACCAGGGCCGATCACAGCACCGATGAATTCTTTAGGAATTGTCATCGTTTCGATACGTGGAGCATGTTCTTTCAGGTCGGCACGTGGTTCAGCAATTGTTTCAGTAATCTTATTAAGGATATGCATACGTCCTTCTTTAGCCTGGTTCAAAGCACGTTCCAGAATGTCATAAGACAGACCGTCTACCTTGATATCCATCTGTGTAGCAGTGATACCGTCTTTTGTTCCGGTCACCTTGAAGTCCATATCTCCCAAGTGGTCTTCGTCACCCAGGATATCAGACAATACAGCATATTTTTCTTCGCCCGGGTTCTTAATCAATCCCATAGCGATACCCGATACCGGTTTCTTGATCTTCACACCTGCGTCCATCAATGCCAATGTGCCGGCACATACGGTAGCCATAGAAGAAGAACCGTTAGATTCGAGGATATCTGAAACCACACGTACTACATACGGATAGTCAGCAGGAATCTGTCCTTTCAAAGCACGCCAAGCCAAGTGACCGTGACCGATTTCACGACGGCCTACACCACGTTGTGCTTTTGCTTCGCCTGTAGAGAAAGGAGGGAAGTTATAATGTAACAAGAAACGTTCTTTTCCGTGTTCCAAAACATCGTCGATAATCTTCTCATCCAGTTTTGTACCCAGAGTAACAGAAGTCAATGACTGTGTTTCACCACGAGTAAAGATAGCAGATCCGTGAGGGCCAGGCAGAGGACCTACTTCACACCAGATCGGGCGGATTTCAGTAGTCTTACGACCATCCAGACGCTTACCTTCGTCCAAAATAGAACGGCGCATAGCTTCTTTTTCTACATCGTGGTAGTAACGGTCGATCAATGCAGCCTTTTCGTCCAACTCTTCTTCAGAGAATTGAGCCTTGAATTCTTCGCGGATCGCTTCGAAAGCAGCAAAACGTTCGTGTTTGTTATTGTTTCCGGAAGCGGCAACTGCGTAAGCCTTGTCGTAACATGCTTCGCGAACAGCCTTGCGCAAGTCTTCGTCGTTTACTTCGTGGTTGTATTCACGTTTTACAGTTTTTCCAACCTCTTCAGTCAACTCCATCTGCGCTTTGCAATGAATCTTGATAGCTTCGTGAGCCACTTTCATTGCTTCCAGCAATTCAGCTTCGGATACTTCATGCATTTCACCTTCTACCATCATGATGTTCTCATAAGTAGCGGCTACCATCAAGTCCATGTCAGCTTTTTCCAGTTGTTCAAAAGTAGGATTGATAACGAACTGACCGTCGATACGTGCTACACGCACTTCAGAGATCGGTCCGTTGAAAGGAATATCTGAAACGGCAAGTGCTGCAGAAGCGGCAAGTCCTGCCAATGCATCCGGCATATCCACACCATCAGCAGAAAAGAGGATGATGTTCACATATACCTCTGCGTGATAATTATCGGGGAATAAAGGACGGAGAGCACGGTCTACAAGACGGCAAGTAAGAATCTCATAATCAGAAGCTCTACCTTCTCGCTTGGTGAAACCACCAGGGAAACGGCCGAATGCCGCAAATTTTTCTTTGTACTCTACCTGTAAAGGCATAAAATCTGTTCCGGGAACTGCATCTTTAGCGGCACAAACAGTAGCTAACAACATGGTGTTGCCCATGCGAAGCATTACAGAACCGTCTGCCTGTTTTGCCAACTTTCCCGTCTCGAGTGTGATGGTTCTTCCATCAGGTAACTCGATTGTCTTAACAATTGGGTTAATCATAAAAATTGTTTTATCTATACTTTTTCTTTCAAAATTCCTGCAAAGATATACATTTATCGTGGTAATCAGGTGGAAATGAGGTAAAAAGTTAGTGGTGAACTGATTTTTTTTCAAAATTAGGATGAAGAACCCGGCAAAATGCTTTGACTAATCTCGAAAAGAAGTATATTTGCATCTCGTTAATAACACACACTATATGAAAAAGGTTATTTTTGCAGCGCTCGCCGCACTTACTATTACTGCTTGTAGTTCCGGTCCTAAATTCCAGGTGAACGGGGATGTATCAGGAGCCGACGGTAAAATGCTTTATCTCGAAGCTTCCGGTCTGGAAGGTATTGTTCCACTCGATTCAGTGAAGCTGAAGGGGGAAGGTACATTCAGTTTCAAGCAGCCTCGTCCCGAATCACCCGAATTTTATCGCTTGCGGATTGACGACAAAATCATCAATTTTTCTGTAGATTCTATCGAAACAATTCAGATCAAAGCGCCGTATGTGGATTTCTCCACTACTTACACGGTGGAAGGTTCGGAAAACAGCAACAAGATAAAAGAGCTGACGCTGAAGCAGATCCGCCTGCAAAAAGAGGTGGACGACTTGCTGGCAGCTTTACGCAGTAACAGAATGGGGCATGATGTATTTGAAGACAGTCTGGCAACGTTGCTCAACAATTACAAGGAAGATGTCAAAGTGAACTATATTTTCGCTGCTCCCAACACGGCAGCCGCTTACTTTGCCCTGTTCCAGAAACTCAATAATTATCTGATATTCGATCCGTTGAACAATAAAGATGATGTGAAATGTTTCGCTGCTGTCGCTACGAGCCTCAACAATGCGTTCCCTCATGCCGTACGTTCCAAGAACCTTTATAATATTGTAATTAAGGGGATGAAGAACACGCGCCAGCCACAGGCGAAAGCATTGGAGATTCCTCAAGAGAAAATTGTGGAAACCGGCATTATCGACATCGCCCTGCGTGACGTGAAAGGAAATGTGCGCAAACTGACCGACCTGAAAGGAAAAGTCGTATTGCTCGATTTCTCTGTATTCCAGTCGCCTGCCGGTTCTCCTCACAACCTGATGCTTCGCGAACTATATAATGAATACGCAAAACAAGGATTGGAAATATACCAGGTATCTCTCGATGCGGACGAACACTACTGGAAAACTGCGGCAGACAACCTTCCCTGGGTTTGTGTACGCGATGGAAACGGAGTGTATTCTACCAACGTAGCTGTATATAATGTTCGTCAAGTTCCATCTATCTTTTTGATTAACCGTAACAACGAATTGAAGCTTCGCGGCGAAGATATCAAGGATTTGGAAGCAGCTGTCAAGTCATTGCTCTAAGTTGTTATAATTTAGCATATTTCATTTAAATATGTTACATAGCATCTTTTTTCACTTGACACGTATCACTTAAAAGTCTATCTTTGCAAAGAAATAATGATAAGAGGGTTCCAACATGGCTCATGTTGGAATTCTTTTTTGTTTATATGACCATTTAAAACAATTAAAGGAGGAAAACATCATGGCTTATATGTCAGAAGAAGGTTACAAGAAACTGATGGCGGAACTGAAGGAACTGGAAACAGTGGAACGCCCGAAGATCTCTGCGGCAATAGCCGAAGCCAGAGATAAAGGAGACTTGTCGGAAAATGCAGAATACGATGCCGCCAAAGAGGCGCAGGGTATGCTTGAAATGCGCATCAACAAATTGAAAGCTACCATTGCAGACGCAAAAATCATTGATGAATCTAAGCTGAAAACAGATTCTGTACAGATTTTAAATAAAGTGGAACTGAAGAATGTAAAGAACGGTATGAAGATGACTTATACCATCGTTTCCGAAAGTGAAGCTAACCTGAAGGAAGGAAAGATTTCCGTTAACACTCCGATTGCACAAGGTCTGCTTGGCAAGAAGGTGGGTGATGTAGCCGAAATCACTGTTCCACAAGGTAAAATTGCATTGGAAGTAGTAAACATATCAATTTAACGTAAAGGCAGGTCTCCTTGTGGGGCTTGCCTTCATTTATCAATAAAAGTTATGGCAACAATATTCAGTAGAATCATCGCAGGCGAAATCCCCTGCTACAAGGTGGCGGAAAACGAAAAGTTTTTTGCGTTTCTCGATATCAATCCGTTGGTAAAGGGACACACATTGGTGGTGCCCAAACAGGAAGTAGACTATATTTTCGATTTGAGCGATGAGGACCTGGCTGCTATGCATGTATTTGCAAAGAAAGTGGCCCGTGCCATTGAAAAAGCTTTCCCCTGTAAAAAGGTGGGCGAAGCGGTTATCGGACTGGAAGTTCCTCATGCACATATTCATTTAATTCCTATTCAAAAGGAATCGGATATGTTGTTCTCGAATCCGAAACTGAAATTGTCGGATGAAGAATTCAAGTCCATAGCACAAGCAATCAACTCCTCTCTATAAAACATGATGATGAAATAAGCAAGAGCGTTCTGTGAAGGACGCTCTTTTTTTGTTCCATGCCTTGAAACAAAGTGTTCCTCGGTGTGAAACGAAGTGTTCCTCACCGAGGAACAACCTGTTCCACACCGAGAAACTTTTATCGCTCCTTACTTTCGGCAACTTCTACCAAATAAACTCCGATACAGATAAAAATAATGGCAAACGTCTGCGTCCAGCTAAAACGGTCTTGTCCCAAAGCAAGGGAGGCAATAGTTGCCACAATCAGAATCAGATAACCATAAATGGCAACCACCGTTGTCTTCAGATATTTCAAACCGACAGGCAACAACATATAACTGATAGTGGTCGGGAAAATCAATACGAACATCAGGATAAGGAAAGGTGTCCAATGGAACGGCATGGAGAATACCGGAGCATCAAATCCCGTAATGAACGTTACTATTATAGCAGATACAGCAGCACCGGAAAAAGTATAGCGCAACATGGTTATTGCTCCGATGGCAGTCAAGATACGCTGACTAAGAATCAGATAGACAGCATATACCACAGAGCTAAGAAGACAAAGCATATTTCCCGTGAAAGCATCGGACGCCAAATCATCGCTTTGCTGGGTTAAAATACAAACCAATGCTCCTATCAGACCGATAGAAATTCCTATTATTTTTTTTGTGGTCGCCTTCTCCTTATAAAAGAATATCATCATGAGAAAAACCCAAATAGGCTGGAGACTGGTAAAAATAGAACTGGAAACAGGAGTCGTTTTACTCAATCCGGCCAGGTAAAGAAACATAAAGCCATAAAGTCCCAAGGCCCCCAACAGGAAAAGGAGCCATTTATCTTTGGCGGATGATTTTTCCGGAGGCATAAACCACCCGATTACCCAAAAGGCTGCTGCTGCAAACGTGCAGCGAAGGGTTGCTCCTGTCAGCGGACTCATCCACAAAGGCAGAAGATACTTCAGGGCATTCATATTTAACCCGCTAAAAACTTTCGAGACGGCCATGCTAAGATTGGCTTCCAGTTTCTTATTCTTCATTTTTTATTTCAATTGGTCGTTAAACAAAAAGGTATGACGGCGCCGATATGCCCAGAAAAGAGTGACAACAGTAATCAGCAGATTAAAGATAAACGGAAACTCTTGCGATTGGGTATGGAATACCCACTGGAAAAAATCGACGATAAAGGGATAGAGCAAAATAGCCAGGTAGTTCATCATCATCACAAATGCCAAAGCTAATGTGGTCTTTTGCGGTAATGCGGTCTGCGTGGTCTTGTCATAAAGCATGGGCTGGATAATGCCATACCCTAAACCGACCAGAATACACCCGGGAATAATCAACCACTCTATCGGAGCTATCCAGATTAATAATAGTCCCAATGCCATCGACAACAGGCTATATGCCTTCGTACGTTCTTTAAGCAAGCCTACAATTTTATCCAGACAGAAGCCCGGAGCCGTGATAGCCAGGAAGAAAAGCGAAATCATCAGTCCGGAATTACCACTGGAGAAATGATGCTTTTCCATTAAGAAAGGCAGATTGAAGATCACTACTATTACGATATATGTAATCACCCCATAGAAAAGCATCAGTTCTATCAGATGCTTGATGTGAATACCATATTTACTGCCTCCAATGTCTATGGCAGACTGTCGGGCAGCTTTGCTGTCGTCCGCTGAACTCGTCTCCGGCACAGTCACCGTCGCCGCATTCGCAGTTGCTACATTTGCCGCCGTAGTAGTAGTAGTATCAGACGAAGAAGATGCCGTTAAAGCGGCTTCTCCGGACCGGTCTTCTTTCAAATGTCCCACCAGCAGAATGGAAACCAACGGAAGAAGATAAACAAGAAAAGGCAGGTGCCAACTGACTTCTGCCAGATAGCCCGTCACGGCAGTTGCTATCACTAACGTAAAATTAGTTATGGCCGAACTCAACCCGAACTGTTTCACCCGATAAGTTCCCACAAAATATCTGGAAACCAATCCGGTAGACAAAGGGATAATAAGTCCGGACCCGATGCCGAGCAGAGCACTAACCACAATCAACTGCCACATTCGATTGGATATCAGATACAGAACACCGCTTGCGGCAAAAAGCCAGAGTCCGACTTTCAATACACGGACATAATCGACTTTCTCCGTCAGTTTACCACCCAGCAATATAAAAGGTATGATGAGCAATGATGGCAGTGATGTTAACATCTGTATGTCCAGATCCGTAGCTTTCGGAAATATCTTTGTAAGGTCACCCAATATAGGTGAAACAGCGAGTCCCGGCAATGAAGTCAATGCCGAAATAGACCAAATGGCAATTAAAGTGATAAGAGGAATTGTTCCTCGTCCCGTCTGTATCTTCATAATGCTTATTCGTTAAAAGTTTAGGTTTGAAGAAAACAATAGTCGCTTTATAAAGTTCATTTATTCACCACAGAGGACGCAGAGGACACAGAAGGGAACCTTGTTCATGCCGGTACCGTTTTGAATAAAATAATGGAGCATTCTGGAAACGTTGTGGTAAATCTGAAAAAGATGATTGAGTTTTTAAGATTCTCCGTTATCTTTTTATTATAAGATATGGGTCAAGGGTGAGGGGTGGTGAGGGTAGATTTATAACTTTCGTATTTTTTTTTATAGATAAAAAAGGAGATAGTATAGAAAATAATAAAATAAAAGGTTATAAATCTACCCTCACCACCCCTCACCCTTGACCCATTCATTAGCGCAACGTTTAACTCGTTTCTATGCAGTTCTTAATTAAATGGGAATTTAGGGGCGTAGCGCCCCAACAAGGTTTCCATTCGGCATGTTATCGTTTTAGACATACCCTAAAGGGTGGAACTGTATCTCTTTCAGGGAATACCGAATGGAAACCTTGCTCCGGCGCTACGCCGGTAAATGAGAATTTATCGGTTAGGCTGAAAGCCTTACAATTATATATTTATTGGAGTGCCCTGAAAGGGCTTAATTATATAGCGTAGGGCAACGCCCTACGAAAAAGACACACCAGCCACAAGCCCTGAAAGGGCGGAACTGTATACAATTATGCCCTTTCAGGGCGCAAATTCAGATTGTCGTTTTTACGTAGGGCGTTGCCCTACGCTATATAATTAAGCCCTTTCAGGGCACTCCGCAAAATTATCATTTAGCTCATTTCTGCACGGAAATGACCAAGATTCACCTTTGTGTCCTCTGCGTCCTCCGTGGTGAATAGGCCCGTTTCAATAAGGGCATCCTCCTCCTTAATAAACGCCAAATAATGTAAAACCCGGAAACTTTCAAAACTATCTGCTGTTGTTGTGGGAAATTCGACGGGGAAAATCCCCATCGCCCTAAACCTTTAAAAAAACAAATTAGTATGGAAGATTTAAATTTCAGAAAAGGTGATGCAAAAACCGATGTATTTGGTTCAGACAGAATGTTACAACCCTCTCCGGTAGAGAAAATACCTGATGGACCTACTACTCCTGAAGTCGCCTATCAAATGGTGAAAGATGAAACATTTGCTCAAACCCAACCACGTTTGAATCTGGCTACTTTCGTGACTACTTATATGGATGAATACGCCACTAAGCTGATGAATGAGGCCATTAACATCAACTACATTGATGAAACAGAATATCCGCGTATCGCAGTGATGAACGGTAAATGTATCAACATCGTTGCCAACTTGTGGAACTCTCCTGAAAAAGACACTTGGAAAACCGGTGCGCTGGCTATCGGTTCTTCGGAAGCATGTATGTTGGGTGGTGTAGCTGCCTGGTTGCGTTGGCGCAAGAAAAGACAAGCACAGGGCAAACCGTTTGATAAACCAAACTTTGTTATTTCTACAGGTTTCCAGGTTGTTTGGGAAAAGTTTGCACAGTTGTGGCAGATTGAAATGCGTGAAGTGCCTTTGACACTCGAAAAAACCACTCTTGACCCCGAAGAAGCTTTGAAAATGTGTGATGAAAACACCATCTGTATCGTGCCTATCCAGGGTGTTACATGGACTGGACTGAATGATGACGTCGAAGCATTGGACAAAGCACTGGATGCTTACAATGCCAAGACCGGTTATGACATTCCTATCCACGTAGATGCCGCCAGTGGTGGTTTCATCCTTCCGTTCCTGTATCCGGAAAAGAAATGGGACTTCCGTTTGAAATGGGTACTTTCTATCAGCGTATCCGGCCATAAGTTTGGTTTGGTATATCCGGGACTCGGATGGGTTTGCTGGAAAGGCAAAGAATATCTGCCCGAAGAAATGTCATTCAGCGTAAATTATCTGGGTGCCAACATTACACAGGTAGGTTTGAACTTCTCCCGTCCGGCTGCACAAATCCTGGGACAATATTATCAATTCATCCGTTTAGGATTCCAGGGATACAAAGAAGTACAGTACAACTCCCTGCAAATTGCTAAATATATCCACAGCGAAATAGCCAAGATGGTTCCGTTTGTCAACTACTCTAATGATGTTGTGAACCCATTATTCATCTGGTATCTGAAACCGGAATATGCAAAGAACGCCAAATGGACTTTGTACGATTTGCAAGACAAACTGTCTCAACACGGTTGGATGGTTCCTGCTTACACCTTGCCTTCCAAACTGGAAGATTATGTAGTGATGCGTGTCGTTGTCCGTCAGGGATTCAGCCGCGATATGGCAGATATGCTACTGGGCGACATCAACAACGCCATCACTGAACTGGAAAAACTGGAATATCCTACTCCTACCCGTATGGCTCAAGAAAAGAATCTTCCGGTAGAAGCTAAGATGTTCAACCATGGTGGTCGTCGTAAAACCGTAAAAAAATAAAAAAGATCTATGGATAAAAAAGTAACACTCGCTCAATTGAAAGAAGTGGTACAGGAGGCATACGATCAGGTAAAGACTAATACCGGCGGCAAGAACGCCGACTATATCCCCTACCTGGCAAATGTCAACAAAGATCTCTTTGGAATCAGTGTCTGCCTGCTCAACGGGCAGACCATCCATGTGGGAGATACTGACTACCGCTTCGGTATAGAATCCGTATCCAAAGTACATACGGCTATTCTGGCACTGCGCCAATATGGTGCCAAAGAAATCCTGGACAAGATTGGAGCCGACGCAACAGGCTTGCCTTTCAATTCAATTATCGCCATCTTGCTGGAGAACGACCATCCGTCTACTCCATTGGTAAACGCCGGAGCTATCTCCGCCTGCAGCATGGTGCAGCCCATTGGCGACTCTGCCAAGAAATGGGATGCCATCGTAGGAAACGTGACCGATTTATGCGGCAGCGCCCCACAGTTGATTGATGAATTGTACAAGTCCGAATCGGATACCAACTTCAACAACCGTTCTATCGCATGGTTGCTGAAAAATTATAATCGGATTTATGATGATCCGGATATGTCATTAGACCTCTACACCCGTCAGTGCTCATTGGGAGTGACTGCATTGCAGCTTTCCATTGCAGCCGGCACAATCGCCAACGGTGGTGTAAATCCGGTGACTAAGAAAGAAGTTTTTGATGCCACGCTGGCTCCTAAAATCACTGCCATGATTGCCGCAGTAGGTTTCTATGAACATACCGGCGACTGGATGTACACTTCCGGTATTCCTGCCAAGACAGGTGTAGGCGGTGGTGTGATGGGGGTACTGCCCGGACAGTTCGGTATTGCCGCCTTTGCTCCTCCTTTGGATGGATCGGGCAACTCCGTGAAAGCGCAGTTAGCTATTCAATACATCATGAACAAGCTGGAATTAAATGTGTTTAGCAACAACCATATCACCGTTGTTGACTAAAAACTCTCTCGATCTCTTTTATAAGTAGGTAAAGGTTACTATCTCCCGATAGTAACCTTTTTCTATTCCTCCTTATCCCATTGATTTCCCGCTTGACTCCCCACCAGTGTTTTCAATACAAACGGTATTAATTATCAAATACAACAAATTAAATTTACCCCTATGCAACTCCAGTTATTAAAATGAGTATATCAGTGTCACTATTATTCACTCGGATAAGGTGGAACTTCTTCATTTAGAGACAGCAACTAACAACTGTTTGCCTCTGTCTCTTTTCTACAAAGATAGAAAGTTATTCCACTTTTCCTCCCCTTTTCCTTCCATGCTTATAAAGAAAAGTAATAATACTATTAAGAAAAGTATTTCTAAGCTGATTTTCAACACATTACAATTTCTCTCATTCTATCTGTTTTTATCCGCCACACAAGCATATTATGTATTAACCTTCTGTACGACAGCTTTTTCTGCCGATTCCTTTTGGGCGGAAGCCTTTTTCTGTTGTTCCTCCTCTTCGTAATATTGCTTTCTACGCTTGTTGGATTGTTGAATCAGATTTGTAATATAAACCGTAAAGATAGGAAACATCATCATACCCAAGGCAGCCAGCAAAACGGAAAGCACGCGTCCGGTCACGGTCTGCGCTATAATATTCGACCCCACGGTAGTGACATCCATAAAAGCCCACCACAAGGCATCTCCATAATCATTCACCAATGGATTCACCCGATGCTCGAGCACAAAAAATGCCAGACTGGAGAAATACACTGTTGCCAGCAACATCGTCAGATAAGAGACAAACAGGCTCGAAGCCCGGTTGTAAGTCAGCCAGCCGACCACAATAGCAAGCGCATATCCTCCTCTTAATAAAGGAATGAAACGAAGCAGGTAGGTAATCTCATCCGAAAACGTCCATCCATAATATGCGATGATATTCTGATAAGGGATGGCCACCAATAAAAAGATAAAGTGTGTCCGCAGATAGCGTCCTTTATGTTTTGCCAAAAAGAACTCCAACACAAAATCGAAAAGAAACCAAAGGCAGATACATAGCTGTACCTTCATGTAAGAAGACTGTGTATAGAACGGAATTCCCTTAAAAGTATCCACCGAGATACTGATAACCAGAAAAAGAGACATTATTAATATAATAATGTGAAGAATACCATAAATCCCCTTTTTTCCGGAAATAAAATCTGAAAACGCTGATTTCATAACTACTTAGTTTATAATAAAATGGTTCACATATAATTTAGATTGTTTAGAAACAATCGAGAAAAGTAATTGTTCCGAAACAGGTAAATCGGGGGTTGCAATATCCCGTTCCGGCGATGTTAATTAACGAACTTTGAAAGAGATTGCGGAAACATCTCGCGCAAAATGTTGTTATAACACTGACTTTAAAATATTTTTCACTTAAAACCTTAACTTATGGCAAATATTAAAAATGCAGTGAAGCTGGGTGTGTTTACCCTTGCTATCATGAATGTTACGGCAGTAGTATCCTTGCGTGGACTACCAGCCGAGGCCGTATACGGAATGAGTTCGGCCTTCTATTATCTTTTTGCAGCTATTGTCTTTCTAATCCCTACATCGCTCGTTGCAGCCGAGTTGGCAGCAATGTTTCAGGATAAGCAGGGTGGTGTATTCCGGTGGGTAGGCGAGGCCTACGGCAAGAAACTGGGATTCCTCGCCATCTGGGTGCAATGGATCGAAAGTACGATCTGGTATCCGACAGTATTAACGTTTGGTGCCGTATCTATCGCTTTCATCGGAATGAATGACGTACATGACATGTCACTGGCAAACAATAAGTATTATACGCTCGTCGTCGTACTTATCATCTATTGGCTGGCCACTTTCATCTCCCTGAAAGGTATGAGCTGGGTAGGTAAAGTAGCCAAAATCGGTGGTATGGTCGGTACCATTATCCCGGCCGGATTGTTGATTATCTTAGGAATCATTTACCTGGCAACGGGCGGACATTCCAATATGGATTTCAACAGTAGCTTCTTCCCCGACTTTACCAACTTCGATAATGTCGTTCTTGCTGCCAGTATCTTCTTGTTTTATGCCGGTATGGAAATGGGCGGTATCCACGTAAAAGACGTAGATAACCCTTCTAAAAACTATCCGAAAGCCGTATTTATCGGTGCGCTTATCACAGTGTTGATCTTCGTTTTGGGTACTTTCGCATTAGGTGTGATTATCCCTGCTAAAGACATCAACCTGACTCAAAGCCTGCTCGTCGGTTTCGACAACTATTTCAAATATATTCATGCTTCCTGGTTGTCACCAATCATTGCGGTCGCTCTTGCTTTCGGTGTATTGGCTGGTGTATTGACATGGGTTGCCGGTCCGTCCAAAGGTATATTTGCCGTAGGTAAAGCCGGTTATATGCCTCCGTTCTTCCAGAAAACAAACAAGCTGGGTGTACAAAAGAATATCTTGTTCGTACAGGGTATCGCTGTAACCGTATTAAGTTTGTTGTTTGTTGTTATGCCTTCCGTACAGAGTTTCTATCAAATTCTGTCACAGCTGACAGTTATTCTTTATCTGATTATGTACCTGTTGATGTTCTCCGGAGCTATCGCATTGCGTTATAAGATGAAGAAACTCAACCGTCCGTTCCGTATCGGTAAATCCGGCAACGGCCTGATGTGGTTTGTTGGCGGTCTTGGCTTCTGCGGATCATTACTTGCCTTTATTCTTAGCTTCATCCCGCCCAGCCAGATTTCTACCGGTAGCAACACCGTTTGGTTCTCCGTACTAATTATCGGTGCAATTATCGTTGTCGTTGCTCCGTTTATTATCTACGCTTCCAAGAAACCATCTTGGGTAGATCCTAATTCCAATTTCGAACCGTTCCATTGGGAAGTTCAGGCTCAACCTGCCACTGCAAATGTTAGTGCAAGCAGCGTTAATGCTCCGCGTCCTGCTAATGCAACTTCTGCACACACAGGAGGAACAACTGGGGCAAGCACAGCTACCCCCGGTGCAACCGCTTCTAATGCAGCAACTTCAGGCACAGCATCCTCCGGTTCAGCTTCCTTCGGAAGTTCCTCTGCCAGCAAAGCATCTCCGGGAACCGGAGACAAAGATAAGGATGCACCTAAGTCGTAAAGACTAAACATTCATCCTGTTCATTAAGAAGTTCAAGACAATTCGAAAAGCCTTGAATTTATAAAATCACCCTCACTACAGTCAAGTGAAGCATCTCCAAAAGTCAGATTTAACACTTTTGAGATACACTTTACAACTGTAGTAAGGGCGATTTACTTTATGGTTGTGGCTTAATCAATTCCGGCTTAATCACCCTCGGCAACACAAAGCTGAAAGTAGATCCCCGGTTGACCTTCGAATCGAGTTCGAGGTTTCCACCCAGATTTTGGATAATCGTTTGCGAAAGAGTCAGCCCAAGTCCCGTTCCCTGCATTTCACGGTCGAGTTTTATGAAACGTGAGAATATCTTTTTCTGGTCTTCTTCCGGTATACCAATGCCTGTGTCGGACACAAAAAAGTAAACTTCTTCCATTCCTTCCAAACGGCACCCGAAACGGATTTCACCCGACGCAGTAAATTTCATCGCATTATGTAAGAGGTTAGACAATACCTGAATGATACGTTCTCGTTCCGAATACATCATAATAGGTTGCACATGCGCCTCACAAATCAATTCCACCGGCGAGTTATTCAATTTCGCCTTAAATATTCCATCCAATTCTCTCAACAAATCATTGGCATCAAACTCCTTATATACGAAATCTACCGTCCCGGATTCTATTTGAGAAAGATCGAAAATATCATTCACCAGGCGCAACAATCGTTCATTATTCTCTGCGAGAATATCAGCATACATTTTTCTTTCCTCTTCGCCGGAAGCCGACACCATCAAACCGGAAAATCCGACAATAGCATTGAGCGGTGTACGAACTTCGTGACTCATATTAGCAATGAAGGCAGATTTCAATTTCTCGGCAGAGATGGAATGTTCTTTTTCAATGGTCAGTAACCTTTGCACATTTTTCAGTTCTGTCACATCATAAACAGTCAACACCATATAATCTTGGCCATGAATATTCAAATAAGTACCCGATACTGATACATCGCAAGGAGTCACTGTCATTTCATCCTCACTCAACAACTTCATCGAAGCTTCCAGATTCTTAAAACTTGCTTTCTTATAAAAAGCCTTACCGATAGACGCACGAATACAACATAGTTTACACTGTTCGTGCTGACCACATTCACCGGCTGCTATCGCGTTTCTACAATGCAACAAATCCCCCACTCTTTTTGTAACTCCACCTACCTGAACAGGCAGACGGTTCAAAGAATAATAATTGGTGTCACAGACTACAAAATCCTTGTCAATCAATAAGAAGTAGGCATTGATGTTCTGCAAAACCAAAGCCAACTTCTTAAGTTCATTCTCTTTATTTTCTTTCGAATGTACCTCTTTTTGAAGTGACTGGCACTTTGCCCACACATAAATGAGGGTAGCTGATAGAACTATTATAATGATAATTGCCAGTGATGACATAGGATTAGAGTGTTTATAATGTTTTGATAGTTTCAGTGCGTAAATTTATAAAATATGCTGCATAAATAGTGAGTTATCTACATATTTATTCTAACACAAATACATTAATATTTTCATCGGTCAGAATTTGGCGAAATTTTCCCACGAAGTTATTGCGGTATTAAAAAATATACTTATCTTTGCACCCGCAAACGAGAAAGGTGCCATAGCTCAGTTGGTAGAGCAAAGGACTGAAAATCCTTGTGTCCCCGGTTCGATTCCTGGTGGCACCACTATCGATTCGGTAATTTCTCAGAACCCATTGAAATTCAGTCATTTCAATGGGTTTTCTTTTATACTCCAATACGCAAATTCCAGCCGATTCGAGTATCTGGAAATGTCCCATTCGGTGGCTTTTTCAGAGTCCCTTTAAAAAGCCACCGTTTGCACTATATTTCACTCATTTACAATAATTTGCGCTAATCATTTTTAGGAGTAAAAACATACTTTTGCATACCTGCTTGAATGTAATGGAAATAGCGGAAAAAGAAAAGCAAAAAAGATTCTTCATTTACTGACAAATATAAGATCAAGGAAAACAAAGAGAATCTTAAAACTAAAAAAAACGGTGGTTTTTCAGACCATGTCTACAAAAAAGCCACCGATTTTAACTTTTTTACCGACTTCCAACTCATCTTTCAAGTTGACAGAATAACTAATTGTATTTACCAACTTAAAGAAAAAAAGTTATGAAACAAGGAACAATGAAGATTCTGTTTTTCGTTCTCAAAACGAAATTATTAAAAAATGGTGAAGCACCTATTCTAATGAGGATCACAATTAACGGTCAATACGAAGAAACACGAATCCAAAGAAGCGTTCCTCTCAAACTGTGGAACGCAGCCAAAGGATGTAGTAAAGGAAAAGACCGGGCTTCCAATGAACTCAACAGTTATTTATCTGAATTAGCCACGCGAGCATTGGAAAAGTATAAGGAACTCATACTGGAGCAGGCAATATCCACTCCCTCCTTAATATTAAAACGTGTATTCGGCAAGGATACGGAAATGCATACCCTGCTTGGAACAATACGACAAGAAATCAAGGAGATGGAAAAAGTTGTGAATATTGATTATGCGCCAGTGACCATCAACCGTTACAAAAATGTACTGAAAAAACTCGAAAACTCTATTCCTACATTTTATGACAAAGAAGATATTACTTTCCATGAACTCACTCCGGAATTCATAAAAGCCTTTGACCTGCATTTAAAAACAATCGGTTTATGCCGTAACACTATTGTACGATATATGAAATGTTTCAAGAAAATCACAAATATGGCACTGGCAAAAGGTTGGATGAAGAAAGATGCGTTTTATGGATACAAAATGGAACAGGATGAAACAGCTCCTGTATTCCTCACATATGACGAATTACAGACCATTATGAATAAGGAATTCACTATACCCCGACTGGCACTAGTACGGGATATTTTCATTTTCGCCTGTTTCACCGGTCTGGCATTTGTCGATGTGTCCACGCTCAAAAAAGAAGATATGGTGCAAGATAATAATGGAGACTGGTGGATCAGAAAAGGAAGAATCAAACTGATGCATCGGCGTAAAGCATCTTCAATCTGTAACATACCTCTACTTCCCGTTCCGCTTGCCATACTAAAAAAGTATGAAAATAATCCTGTCTGCATCAAAAAAGGATATTGTCTCCCAGTTCCCTGCAATCAGAAAATGAACAGCTATCTCAAAGAAATAGCAGATTTCTGCGGGATTAAAAAAAATATCACCACTCATACTGCCCGGCATACATTCGGGACTACCATTACGCTCGCTAACAATGTACCCCTACAAGATGTATCGGTTATGCTTGGGCATGCTTCCACACGAATGACGCAACATTACGCACGAGTAATGAATGCAAGCCTAAAGAAATCCATGATTCATGTTAAGGAGCAATTGACACAATAAATTAACGTGAGTTCGACAAATTCAAAATAAGGCAAGCTGTATATCAATTGTTCTCGTAACATTGATACACGGCTTCTTTGGAAAACAGCAGTATGCTGCGATTGCACCCAAGAGGTTGACAATGAAATTATCAAAGGTTCTATGTCTTGAATGTTCCACTTGTGATATATTCCTGAGTGCGTCATTAACGGTTTCTATAATGGTTCGTTTCCTAAGAAGGAGTTTGTCTGAAAGTGACATCAACGTTCCTTTCATATTGCTTTTTAACTTGGTTATAAGCTGTATGCCATTGACAAACAATCTTTGAAAGAGGTTCTTGCATACCCGTAAAGGAGTACTGTCAACGAAACTGATGCCTGTACATTTGCCTAAAAGTATCTTTTTGATAAACAAAGCCAACGGGATGGCCACCTCTTTTCCAATTCCACAAAGCGGTTATAAGAGACAGCCTTTGAAAAAAGGTGGCGCATATACATGCAGACCTTTTCTTGATAGAAATGAGGCTGTCTCAAAATAGAAAAATGAGACAGCCTTACTTATAATCTGTAAGTTGAAGTATAAGAATCCCCTTATTTTAGCCTTATTTCCTTATAAGAAAGGGCAAAATAAGGAAATTTTTTCTAAAGAGATTTCAATCTATAAGTTTTTCGTTCTTGAAATTCTATTTTGAGACAGCCTCTTTCTATTTACACAATCAGATGGATAGTCCCATCCCGATATTAGGACATCATCTTCATATGCCATCGTATTTTTTAAGACATTTATAGAATATCCCTATATTGATATAATAATCAACAACTTATAAAGTCATTTCTGTGATAATCTACGATAATTCGCGTTAATCTTGTGTTTTATTATTCATTATAAACCCATACACATTACCGGCAAAATCTGTTACATACAAAGTGTTTCCCGCAACAGATACTGTAGAAAATATAGGCACACCTGTTTTATATTTCCACAGCAGTTTACCATTTATACGGTTCAATGCATATAGTATTCCGTCAGAGGCCCCAAAGAAAATAGTATCTCCAACCAACACTGGACTAGTCTCTACAGTTGAAGATGATGGTTTAGAATAAGGAGATGTATAAATTAAAGCGGGATTTGTTTTAAAATTCCATTTCTCTTCTAAGGTCTGCTTGTCTAAAGCTATGACTCCATTAGCAGCTGTTCCAAATATTATCTCGGATTCAGTAATTAAAGGAGTTGAATTCACATCGACCGAACAATTCATTTTTTTACGTACTATAACCTCACCGTTCTTTGAATTCAATATAAAAAAGGAACGGGAAGAAAGAAGATAGAGATTCTCTCCTTCCCAAGCAACAGAGGCCGAACGATATTTTAATTCCGCATCTTTATTCTCCCACAACAACTCACCATTAACTGCATTATTGGCATACAACCCCTTCCAGTTTGCATGCCCAATCAGAATATTACGTCCAAGAGAAAGTGTTGCCACGCATCCTTCCCCCCTGCTCCAAGCTTCATTCTTCCAGATAAGTCCCCCCGTAGCTGCTTTCAAGGCACATAAGGATTTTCCTGTACCGGCATATACTACATCCGAAGCAGCAACCAGCCCGTCATTCAAAGGAGGAAGTACACCGATATTTAATTTTTTTTCCCAAACCAATGTCCCGGTTTCTGCTTGAATCGCATATATGTAGCCATGTACATCTTGGGCAAAGACCAGTCCATCAGCAATCGCAATACTACTGCGTACAGAGCCACGGAGTGAATACCGCCAACAGACTGTTCCATTTTGCGCATCCATACACACTACAGCCGCTTTCCCCGATTCATTATCATCGACCGATGCCGTAAAGAGACGTTTCCGATATACCAAAGGAGCAGACATAAAAATAGAAGCACCTACATTTTTAATCCATGACAACCGCAAAGGCAATTGTTTCCTTTCAGGCTTTTCATAAAAAAACGAACGCCTGCATCGCCTTACCTCTCCATTATTGAAAAATGCCTCCACTATTACAGTAAGCTGCCGATGTTCCCATTGAGAAAGCAAAGGAATTTCCGCATACCAATTGAAATCACTCTGACGTTTCAAAAGATTGGAGGAAAGAACTTTTTTACCTTCCGATTCACACCAATAACGCATGGTTCGTATTGGGGAAACCGTAGAGTAGGCATTGACGGACAAAGGAATCTTTCCGGAAGGAAGTGTTGGCAGCTGTCCATTCTCCAACGAAACAATATGTAATGAAGGAGACAGATAACTGTATCGGAACTCGGACGCCACGTTTCCCTCTGTATCAACAGTCAGTACACGAAAAGCAGAAGGTGCATGGTCAATACCACCACAAGCAGGCGTAGAGGTACAGATAGTATACACCCCTGTCACTTTATGCTTATGCACATGATTTACGTGCCAGTGACCGTACAACCAAGCTTTCAATCCCATAGCCGGTAAATCTATATACTCCGTATCACTCATACCATATTTAAAAGCTACCGTATCTTCCGGCAGGCTATGATTGAAAACAATGATCGACTTCTCCTTGCCTACATAAGCAAGATCATTTTTCATCCAGCGATATACATCTTCCTTAGTATACTCCGGTAAATAATCTCCATGAAGCATAGGTGTCATTATGTAATGTGTATTCCCCACATCAAATGAATAGAATACCGGTCCGTAGAGTTTCTCGAAAAGTTCTTCCCCATAAGCACCTTTCACCAAGTCATGATTGCCTATTCCATAAAAGATTTGCGTGTCTTCCATCAAAGCGGTATTCAGCAAGCCTATATGACTGTTCAGTCCCGATTCATAACAAATATCCCCTGTATGCACGATAAAAGCTATTTTCTCATTGGCCGAATAGTCACGGAGATTATCCACCCACGCTTGATTCCCTTCTTTTCCACGTATTTCTGTATCAGAGATATGTATAAACCGGTGACTACCGTCAGCTTGAATTCCTCCATAACAAGGATATACCGGAAAATCGTATTCCGTACGACCGTTCTCTATCCGGTAATAGTAGGCATTATCAGTCTTATATCCGGAAGGAGTAGTAATAAACAGAAAATGCATACGGGAATGTCCGGGCAATTGATATGCGCCATTTGAATCTGTCTGTACCACATTTAACCCATCGGAAACAGAGACCCGATGCAATCGTTTTTCACCTTCATCGAGGAGACCATTTCTGTTCTCATCAACGAAAACCTTTCCTGTATATTGAGCCATAGCTTGTAAAGTCATACTACCCAGCAAACCAATAGCCATACAGTATTTCATGTATCTACTCACCTTTAGCCATTTGAATACTGACATCAGTCTGCCCCTCTACTTCTATTGTTTTATCGGCAAATCCTTTTTTCGAGAAAATAAGTCTGCCATTATCTTTCACCTTGATAGTATATGTGCCCCGATAGTCAGTCAACGCACTTTCACCGGATTCTTCGGACTGGACTTTCACTCTGGCAAGCGGAGTTGCCTGTATATCACGGACAGTTCCTTTTACTTGAATCACTTTTCCATCTGTCCGTGATTTGAAAGAAGTACCGGACACCGTCTGTCCTCCCTTTCCGGAAGAACCGATATACACCGGAAGGTTGAAATAAATCCGGTCGGAAGAAGTACCTACCTGTAATTCAAATTTGCCCGATTCGAGATAACGATTGCCCAAATCATCTGTCAGATAAAATTCATGAACAGGAATCATTATAGTCGTTTCCCGTGTCTGTCCGGGAAGTAAATCTACTTTTCTGAAACCTTTCAACTGCTTCACCGGTGTCATCACCGAGCTGACCACATCTCGCATATATACCTGTATCACCTCTTTCCCGGTTCTTTTCCCCGTATTTTTCAATTGAACAGTCACACAAACGGTATCATTAGCCTGATAGAGTTCCTTATCTGTAACAGCTTTCAGATATTCAAATTGAGTATAGCTCAATCCATATCCAAATGCCCATAGCGGGGAACTATTTGAGAAAACATAATCTCTTCCCGGCTTTTCATAAGTTCCCGGCTCTTTATAATATCCTTTATCCGTAGGCAAATAGTTATAATAGACAGGGAGATGCCCCGTACTTTGCGGAAATGAAAAAGTCAGTTTTCCGGAAGGGTTCACATTGCCAAACAAAATATCCGCAATAGAGTTTCCTTCCTGTTCGCCAGCATACCATTGCGCCAATATCGCCGGAATATTCTCTTTCACCCAAGGTATGGCAAAAGGCTTTCCTGCCACCAATATAACAACCACCGGCTTTCCCACAGCAAAAACCTCACGTATTAATTGTTCTTGTGCACCGGTCAAAGAGATATCACTCAAATCGATTCCTTCTCCGCTAGTAGACGGCTCTTGAGTATGACGTACGAACGCTGTACTCGAACTCCCCACAAATATCAAAGCAACATCACTATGACGGGCAGCATCCACAGCCTCCGCTATCCCCGAAGTATCCAAAGAAGCCAAAGAACATCCTTTAGCATAGTTGATTTTCACCCTATCACCCAACAAGTTTTTGATTCCTTGAAGCGGTGTCACTCCATCTTCTTTCTTTTTACTCCAGGTATAATCTCCAAATTGTACATTATCCGCATTAGGACCAATCACCGCTACTGACTTCAAATTCCGAACATTCAGCGGCAACAACTGTCCATCGTTCTTCAGCAATACGGTCGATTCGTCTGCAATCCTGCGTGAAAGTTTCACACTTTCTTTCGAACGGAGAGGAAGCCGATAGACTGCTTGTTCCTGATAGGGATCTTCAAATAACCCCAATTCAAATTTAGCACGAAGCACTCGTCTCACGGCCTGATCGATATAGCTGATATCAAACTCTCCATTCCGTATTTTATCAGCCAGCACTGCATAGCAAGAGCTGGAAGCCTCCACGTCCATTCCGGCGGTCAAAACCTGCCGGGCCGCTTCGAAATCATCCACCGCCGTCTTATGGAAAGTCTTCAGCATACTGACAACTCCCCAATCCGAATAAACATATCCCCGGAAACCAAATCTATTGCGCAAAATATCCGTCAGCATAAAACGAGAAGCAGAATTAGGAATTCTATTCCAAGAATTATAACTGGACATGACAGCCATAATTTCAGTTTCAGCAAGCACAGCCTCAAATGGTTTCAAATAAATATCAAATAAATCACGTACACCACACTCCACCGAAGCCAGATTCAATCCACCCAAAGGATTACCATGCGGACCGTAATGCTTCAACATCGGAGAAATTCCATGTTCCATATATCCTTTTACCTCAGCAACCGCCATCTTTGAACAAAGGAAAGGATCTTCACCAAAAGACTCTTCTACACGTCCCCAACGTAAATCACGTACAACATCAATACAAGGTGCCAACACTTGCTTCACTCCCATCGTATTCAGTTCGCCTGCAATATGTTTAGTCTTTTCGTAAGCCAGTTCTGGATTGAAAGTACTCCCCATCGCGATATTCTGAGGGTAGATAGTTGTTCCCTCATGCACCACTCCATGCAAAGATTCGGCAACCGGAAATCCGGGAATACCCAGACGTGTTTTTTCTACCATATAGGTTTGTATCTCACGGAAAGTCTTACGACAGCTTGCAGCCGTCAATGGAAAACCTTCAAAGAACCCATATCCTATTCCACCGCACATCTTATCCAACTTCTCTTGATTCAGGATCTGTCCATCGAACACATCCCACGAATGCAAATGACGAATCTGAGCTATCTTTTCTTCCAGTGTCATCCGGCCCAGCAAGTCATTCACTCTTAGTTCTGTAGGAAGAAGTGGATTCTTATAAGAAAATGATTGCTGTGCGTTAACTGTAAGTATACAGCCCGACATCGCCACTAGTACGAGGCCTATATATTTCTTCATATTCTCTTATTTTGGTTAATCTATTTATCTAAGTTTAAACTTTACACTACTACGAATATCGGCTGAGGGAGGCTCCTATTAAAGCTCGAAATTCTCCCGGTTCCACCACCCATTCGTGTTTCTCATCGTCATAATATTCAGTGCATAATGTTTCACACATACAGCTACTCCGTTTTTCTGTACACCTTTTATGTAAGGTACTACCATACGGGATGCCCCAAATGGGTCTTCTCCCATATATTCGAAATTCCGGCCGTTCAGCGGGCTACGATAGATATTAACTCCCGGCCCCAATAGGACATTCTTATTGCGGTAGCGTGCTTCTTCTCCAATATTGCTTCCATATATATAAGATAATTCGGGATTCCACGTAGCCGCCAAACAGGTTAATGCCGGAAAGGCAATACAAGAATCATTCGTCCACTTAGCTATATTCCATTGATCCCAAAGCAGTTCTTCACGTACATCGTGTGGACCATCAGACATCCAGTTTTCAGGAATCCCTAAACGAAGAACACCGGGAGAACTGAACTTAGATTGGGCATGGGTCATTACCGCTTTTTCTTCCAAAATCATGCGTGCCAAAGCATTCTTCCACACGCTTCTCTATAGGTTGATTATTATCCAAATAAATGGGAACCTCTTGCTGCTGTGCAAAACTACATATCGTCCAAAGACCCACTGCTCCTAATATCCATACTTTCATTATATATTACTCAAACTTGGGTTTATGCTCCTTGGGGTAGCTGAAGGTATTATTCATTACCCAGCGACCCTTATAGATTTTAGCGCCGTAGATGTTAAATAGTTTCTTACCTTTCTCGTTTATCAGACCATCAGACCACCACTCGGTAGTAGGATACAACATCAGTACCCCGTCGGCACTGTTACACACACTCTTCACAGCGTAAAGCGGGTAAATCAATTCAGCTTTGTTATTCTTTATATCATATTGCCACACATTCTCATTAGTAGTGATCCATAGCACATCGATCTTGTTATACACGGGAAAAAGGTCATGCCCGCACGATTCGGTGTTGGGTAATTCGAAGATTACGCTTCGATCTTGCAATCTAGGTTCCTTGCGGTTGAAATTGTACTTATAAGTACACAATTTAATCCCTTCGGTGGTGTAAAGCAACTCTCTTTGGAGATCCCATACCACGTTGTGGGCACTAGGAAGCTCGTAAGAGGCAAACCACTTGCCCGTTCCTTTAATAGTATCAGTCATAAATGTACGTAACTTACCATCGGTAGACGATACAGCCACGAGATTTCCATCGGGCAAAATCTCTGCGGAGTGTGGATTTTCACCCACATACGCATAATACATCAATTTACTGTCGGCAATACGTATAAGAGCTACAGCACCACCTGATGCAGTCATCAAGATATACTGATTGTTGAACACTGGCTTAACCTCACTAGGATTGTGAAACCATGTTTGACAATTGGAGGGTACACCGGCCTTCTCCGGATTCCAACTCCATACAGTACGATAAGTGGAAGCATCGAGTATCACAACTGACTTAGAGGCTTGCTCGGCCAGTACAATTGCTTTGTCAGGAAGCGTAAAAGGGGATTGGGAATTTGCTTCGGATTCATCGCTGGAACTACAACAAAGGAACAATATCGCACACATAGCGGCATATAAAATCTTTTCCATTATTCTATTTTCTTTTAAATCTATTAAGTCGGCTTTATACAATTACTTCTTTTCTATAATCAACATACTGTTGGTAACCTTACGGGGTACCCGATCATCGGCCGGTGTATTCAAAATAGGAAAAGTCGGCTTCCCACCATCATTCACCTTTCGGATTATAAGCGTAGTTGATCCTCCTCCGTCAAGGTTGATAGCATTATAGCATCCCACAGCCTTCATCATAGAAGCCAGATGGGGCAAAGTAAGTCCCAATGCAAAGAAAGAGTCTTTTCGACGACCGTCCACCACAAATATATACATGGTCTTTCTATCTTGAGAAAGCCCTACACTAGTACGCGGATGGGTATTCTGCAAATCACCCATTTCTTCGTAAGAATTTTGAACCACCCCATCTTTAACTAATAGTCCATATCCTCCCAACGCATGCAACAGATTGGCTTCGTGAGCCAACGCCTCATCAGCTTGTCCCACATAGGTCTCACCATTTTTCAGTTGATACAACACCTCATCGTGCCCTTCAAAATACTGCGAATTAATACACACTCCGTCCTTATAGAAAACCCCCATAACACGACGTGTGTCAGCATAATAATCACCATTCACACCCAGCCAAACAGTTTTGCCGTTTGCCTCGGCCGCAAAAGCATGAATCGGGAGAGGCGCACTAGATTCAGGCCCTGTTGCCGGTACATTCTTATCGTCTTTTGTAGCCGGAGTAAAAGTAAGTTTGTTTAAGTCGATTGTAGCCACGAAAATATGCTGAGACTCTCCAAACGTTTTAAAAGCCAATTCATTCAGTTTTACCCCATCACGCACTACACTCTCGTTATCTAAAGTCACATCATTGGCCATACCAGATTCAACCAATTGCCGTCCTATGGCGGTTTGTGGCATAGCCTCTTCAGAATTACTATTAGAACAAGCACAACTAAAAGATAATATCAGTGCTCCCAATATAAACTTCATTGTTAAGAATTTACTTTTCATATTATTTTTAATTAGGTAAACAAATAAAGAAAGCAATTCTTTATTATGAACTATAGAGAATTGCTTTCTATATTACACTATATTTTATTTATTGGCTTGCCACTCAAATGCACCGATATCAATTCCAGCGTTTGATATACGAGCACCTCCTTGAATATCAAGTAGCAAGTTCCAATCTTTTACCACAGAGTTCAAACCAGCATCAACCAACGGAGAGTTCTCTGTGGGCTGATAGTTCTTACCTGCTACATCAGCAAATTGAGGACCATCGGTAGCGGCATTATCCGTATTCAGATTAATACAATTAGAAACTTGAGGAGTATTTCCACCATTATAAATCCATCCGCCTTGAATAGCACAATTCTTAAAAATAGCAGCCTTGTTCTGATCCAAATAGCCACTGTGTAAATCACCTTTAGTATGAACATTACCCCATACCACGCAATTCACCATCTGGCAGGTACCAGAACCTAAACGAACACCGGCACTACTACCAGCACTTCTATTGTTGACCACAGTCACATTATATAGACAAGTGCTTTGTTGAACATTTATTGTAGAAGATGTACTTAATGTTTCGTTATCACGTATCACACAGTTAATCAATGTACACAAAAAATATGCGCCACCAGCATCACGGGCACAAGTATTATTTCTCACCACACAGTTTCTAATCATCCAATACTCATAAGCTACCAAAGCGCCTTCACCTTTTTTTCCCTTAGAGTCTACAAATTCAAAACCATCAACAACACGTGTTGCACCTTCTGTCAATTTATACATGTAAACAGAAGGCCAAACATTAGACGATGCAGCATGAAGAATAGATTTACGCTTCATGGTACGTTCAGACACTGTAGTCTCTTTTCCTTCAAAACCACCGTAAAAATTCACCTTCTTAAATTCAATCCAATCTTTCAAATAATAGTCACCTGCAGCTACCCACATTTGCATATCCCCATAGTGAGCACAGGCTGACAGACCTTCTTCGATAGTGCCAAACGCTCTCTCCCAGCTAGAACCATCACCATTGGCTCCAGCTTTCACATAAACAATCTGACTGTAGAGACGCTGAGTAACATAGAGAGTATCCGATACTTCTACCACATCTCCCTGATTCTTGATAACTATATATCCTGTTCTGTCTTCAAATCCGTCGTTAGCATCCAGTTCGATAGGAATGTTTACATCCTGCAAAATATCACCGCTAAACTCAGGCAGTTCACCCACATGAATCCAAGAATGAGAAACCTTACAATCAAATTGCATATTTAAAGAGACTGGAATATTAAATTGCATTCCTTTTTTGTCAGTAATCATATTTTTTTCTGTTTCGGATAAAGAAATAGACAACATCTTCTCCACATTGGTCTGAACAATTGTCAATTTGGTTTCCGTAGTTTTATCCGTGTCAGATAAAATAACACTCTTTCTTATTTCGGTCCCAGTGGTGTTCTTAGCTACTTTTACTTTCAAATGAGTATTATCTACTTTCTTAAAGGTAAATCCACCAATCTGTTCCTCTTCTACATTCCATTCAAGATCGGTTACTACATCCAAGACAGCTTCACCACCATTAATATTAAAGTAAAGTACCTCCTTAGATAACGTAATCAATGAACCACGACCGTTTTGTTTCACAACAATGCGTTTTGACATTTGATCCATCAAACGAATCTCAATCCAGCCTTCACGCAATGCCATCTCCGGGTTCTCTTCGATTTCAGCCACTATAGAGTCGGGCAACAAAGCTTGCCCACGATAGCGTTTCAGTTTAATCCATGAAGCGGAAGCTTCGGCAAACCATGGATACGAAGAGTGTAAATCAATTACCTGGCGAGAAGCGACAGGCCCCATCAACAATTCATCTTGAATTTCAAGAGTTGGTTCAACGCGACGTATCAAATCGGAGTCATCGCACGAAGCTATGAAAGCTACCAAGAACAACCCCAACACCTCCCTAAACCAAGCATGGAATTTCATATTATATGTATTCATACTATTCCGTTTTTTTTAATTAGTTTTTGCAATAACTTGTAAGCCGTTTATCACCGCTCTGGCAGGATTGTCTGATGGTTGATTCATTACCTCAAATGATACAGAACCACCCTCTTCTACCCGATGTACCATAGTGGTAGAACCACCGCCATCCATATTGAGCGCCTGGTAACAACCAGCACCTTGACAGAGTAACATCATGTCTTCAAGACGCATACCGTTAGAATATTCGGGCTGACGACCATCAATAACAAATAGATAAACTTTGCGATTATCGGCAGATACACCAACAAAGGTACGTGGATGGAATTGCATGGCGTTGTCATTTACAGTAAAGCTCTTCACTACCTCGCCGTCTTGCACCATTCTTTGCCAACCACCAATAGCGTGCACTACCTCTTGTTCTACCAATTCAAACTCGGGAACAGAAGTAATATGTGCTGTACCATCTTTGAGCATATAGAATACATGATCAGCCTCCCAACCTATTTCAGTCTTGATGGCTACACCATCTTTATAAAATAACCCACCAGGAATCCAAAGATCATTTTTCTTAGAAAAAAAGTCGCCATTAGTTCCCAGAATCACTTTGCGTCCGGCTGCTTCGGCTTTCTCAGCCTGCACAGCTACCTGTTGAAGAATTCTACCAACCTCCGGCTTATTATCAGGTGTAGAGGTAACTATGGTCACATTCTTGTTTAAATCTACTTCAGCAATAATCATACGGGTAGGTTTGGCGCAATAGGTAAAGATGACATCGGTAATGCGTACCCCATCATACAAGTCGTAAGTTAATTCTTTTTCTACCGACTGAATGTAAGGCACATTATCGGCTATTCCTTGCATAATGGGAAGTGTGGCTCCTTTGTGAAGATCCAATTTATCTTCACTAGAACAGCTACACAATAACATCATGAGTGACAGCATCAATGCTACTCGAAAATTCTTTGCAATGTATGACATAGTGTATTTCATATTTTCCATCTTTCTTTTCATTTACAGTAATTGACTACTTATTCCCAACCCGGATTCTGAGGTAGTAGATTCGGGTTCAATGATATTTCGTCCAACGGAATGTTGTACAGGTAATTTTTAGCCGTAAAATTCATACTATAAGTAACTCGCTTAGCATAGGGAGTAATAAAACCATCGGCATCGAATCCTACTTGATCTTTAATAGTCTTTATCTCATCGGCAGAGTACAAATTGGGATCCATCTTAGCACCACGACGCACACGGTTAAATACAACCTCGCCTACATTCCAACGACAAACGTCGTCCCAACGATAACCTTCGGCAAACAACTCAATGCGACGTTCGCGACGGATTTCACGAATCAAGTTAGCGTTATCACCTTTCACATTAGGATATTTAGCAATCAAATCCGGATCAGCTATCGGATCAGCTTCCAACTTAAAAGTAAATCCTACACGGGCACGAAGCTGATTGATGGTTTTATCCAATTCGGGATCTTTCCCCAACTCAGCACCAGCCTCAGCACGAATCAACAAGGCCTCAGCATAACGCATAACAGGAGCGTCAATACCACCTTTGTGATTACCCACATAATGCTCAGATGCCTTATAGAACTTACATACCGAATATCCGGTACAAGATGCAGCGTAGAAGGTTCGAGTATCCGAGTTGGGAAGAATGGAAAATATATTAGGAGCTCCACCTTTTAACATACCTCCAGTAGTACGATATAAAAAACGAGCATATTTACTACCAGATTCGGGCAAACATACTGTTTGCAACAGACGTCCGTCGCGATTCTTCATCTCAGCATTATACCCCATGTTGGGATTGTGACAACCACAAAGAGATATGGGTTTTCCTGTATTAGCACACAAATATTCTTCGAAACAGTCACGGCTCATACCCTGTTCGCTATTAGGAATACTATTAGGCACGTTGTGCCCCATATTAAGGGCAGGATCATATTCACGAGAGAGAATTACCTCCGAATTATCATTGTAATTATCTTGTATGAAAAGATCGAAATAGCTATCGTCTGTACCCGATGCCTTATACAATTCATAACCATACCCCATCAGCTCTCCAGAAGCTTTGTAAGCCTCTTCGAGGAATTTTACATCGCCCTCTACATTACGATAACGGCGCCAAGTACCTTCATAAAGACAGATACGGGCTTTGAGTAATAAAGCGGCATCGCGACTCACACGATAAACTTTAGTCTTGCGAGGTAAAAACTCAATAGCCTTATTAATGGTAGCCAAAATATTGGTCATCACTAAATCACGAGAATCACGACCTTTATACAATTCGGGATTATCTTTATTCAACGTAGAGTCATACCAAGGTACCTCACCAAAAAGACACACCTTATTGAAATAATCAAAAGCTTTGAAAAATAAGATTTCTCCGGCAAATTTCTTTTTATCAATATCCGAAACGGGAGACTTTTCATAATTTTCAAGAAAAGCATTACAACCTCTCACTGTAGACCAGTCCCAGTCAGCACTACTAGTCATTACAGTGTTTTGACCAAATGTAATACTACTAGCACCAGCTGCTAAAAGATTATCAGACTGATACTCTTGCATAATCATATTTCCAATATTCCAAGACAAAGGATCACCATGTCCCTTGATGAGTTTAGGATAATAAAGATTGCAATATTGCTCTAATGCGGCCGCATTAGAAGTCTCCCAGAAACGATCACTAGAAATTGCGTCACCCGGTTCAGTATCCAAATAATCACATCCGGACAGTGACAAGCACAAAATGCAAATACATGAAAATATATATTTTTTCATAATACCTATCAATTTTTAAAATGTTATATTAATACCGAATGAATAACTTCTCATAAATGCATATTCTTTACCACTGTTCTCGCTAGACAAGCTATTATCAGTTATTTGATCTACAATATCAGGAGTCATAAATGGGGGCAAACCGGTTTTCTCCCACAAATTCATACCACTTACATAGATACGTACCTGCTCCATTTTCATCTTGGTCAACCAACTCTTGGGTAAAGTATAACTCAAAGTAATATCTTTCAAACGGATATATGCCGCATTTTGTAAGTATTTAGTTTGAATCTGCTTACTACGTTTATTGCCATTAGCATTCAAACGAGGATAGTAAGCTGTAGGGTTCTCATAAGTCCAAATATTGTCGATATGGTATTGGGTTACACAAGAGTTATAGATGCCTCTAGAGAATCCCCAAAAGATATCACTACTTGTCCACATATCGCGTTTACCCACCCCTTCGAAAATAGCACGGATATCAAAACCACGCCAACCAATACCTCCTTGTAAATTAAAACGATATCGAGGAGTAGAGTTACCTATCACCTTTTGGTCACCCGGATTGGCCAATGTACGATTACCTTGGTCTATCATGCCATCACCGTTTAAGTCTTTGTAGCGAATATCGCCCGGATACCACTTAGAAGAAATGTATTTCTGTACATAATTCATCTTGGCTGCTTCAAAATCGTCCATAATATAACCATCAGTCACATACCCCCAGATTTCACCCAATTTCTGTCCTTCATAATACATACCACCAGCCAACGAACCGTTGGGGTTATCGTATTTGGTTATCTCGGCCTGATAATCAGACAAACCTACGGTAAGCGAATAGTCCATAGGACTTCCTAACACATTCTTAATACGATCTTTCCATGTCAATTCCAACTCCCAACCAGTGGTACGCATATCAGCAATATTCTCTTTACCACCCGAAGTACCCAATACGGCAGGCAGTGTAACCGAACGTACCATATCTTTGGTATCACGTACATAGAAATCGAATGTGCCCATCAAACGATTGTTGAACAATGACCAGTCCAAACCCAAGTCTTTCGTCACAACCTTCTCCCAAGTCACTACACTAGGCAAAGAAGGTATATTCAACGCATTGACCATTTTGCCATCCATCATATAGTTGGTCAACACTTTACCTGAAAGAATAGACATATAGTCATGATAGCCGTTAGTTATCTGATTACCCAAAGCACCAACAGAGGCACGAAGTTTCAAATTGTCTACTACTTTGGAAAGTGGTTCGAAGAATTTTTCTTCCGAAATACGCCAACCGATAGAAGCTGAGGGAAAGAATGCCCAACGGTCGTCTTTGGCATATTTAGAAGAGCCATCATAACGACCATTTACCTCAAGTAGATATTTGGAACGATAATCGTAATTCAAACGAAAGAAAGCCCCCTGTACACGCCAAATGTCTGCACCTTCAGCATTGTCTTTGTAGTTGATGGCCAAGTCGGAAATAGGCAACTCGTTATCATACAAGTCAGTCATGGTATATGAGGTATTAGCATAACTCTTCTCCTCTTGGTTATAACCACCCATTACCGAAATGTTATGAACATCGTTGAACGAAGTTTTATACTCGGCCCATACATTGATAGCATGGTAAATATTGTTCGAGTTATAGTTTTTCACATAATTGGGAGTCTCTACAATCCATTCAGGACCGCCCTCAGGAAAAGTTTGCTTAATTTCTTTACGGTGGAATTTCTGAACAGTAGAATAACGATTCCAAGAGTAATCGCCCTTAATAGATAGTCCTTTCAATGGATGTAAATCGAAACGTCCGATGTACCATTGGTCCCAAGTCTCTTTTTTATTACGTCCGGCTAAAGCCATCTTTCCAATAACGTTATAATTACCACTGTTGAGATACATACCTGCAAAATCACCATTAGGTAAAAAGATAGAGAGTGTAGGAAACATACGATATACCTCATAATACCAAGTTTGAGAACTGCTACCACCATTGTCCATATAAGGTTCATCATTCTTAATATTACTCATACGGGTAGCAAAACTCACGTCCAGCCAACTAGTTAGTTTCGTATCGAAATTGAACGCTAAATTGAAGCGCTTATAAGAGTCATTTCCATAGCGAAAAATACCCGACTGGTCTTTGAAACCAATAGAAGCATAGTAATTGTTACGTTCGGTTCCACCCGAAAGGCTCACATTATGTTGTTGCATGAAAGCCGACTTTTGATAGAACTCAGATAACCAATCGGTGTTGCCCACATAGGCCCATCCCGGGTTGCTAGGACTATAATTTGGATTCTGAATGCCTTCGGTATCGACCAAGATTGCAGGATTGTGTTCTGGATCGGCAATATGTGCATCGAGTTTCTCCATAAATTTTTCGTTAAAGTAATATCCACCCGGAGTATCATACTCGTATGCCTTATTCCACATACGCGCCCATACATCCGAACGGGGCATTTCCGGTAAACGGGCCGGTGAACTCCATGAAAGGTTATTATTATAGGTCACCCGCGTTTTCTGATTACGATTTCCTTTCTTTGTAGTGACAAGCATCACACCGAAGGCAGCACGTGCACCATAAACAGCAGCGGCAGAAGCATCTTTCAACACTGACACACTCTCCACATCTTGAGGATTAATCAATGACAGGTCGGAGATTTCCACTCCATCGACCAAAATCAAAGCATTCCCGCCATTCAAAGAGGTATTTCCGCGAATATTAATCTTGGCTGCTTCGTTTGGTTGACCGCTATTGAAAGTAATATTCAGATTGGGAACCATTCCCTGCAAACCCTGAGCAATATTAGCGATAGGGCGGTTTTCAAGGATTTCACCGGAAGCAGTTGTCACGGCTCCTGTCAGATTCAGCTTTTTCTGTGTACCATATCCTACTACCACGACTTCATTCAAAGACGCCGAACTTTCTTCAAGCATTATTTTCAAAGAATTAGTTTCACCGGATACCCAGACTTTTCTTGTGCTAAAACCTATATAAGAAGCAACAAGTAAGGCACGCTTACCATCTCTTATCCGTAACGTAAATCCACCGGACAGATCTGTGGTAACACCATTGGTCGTTCCCTGTACCGTAATATTTACACCCGGCAACGGCTGTCCACTGGCATCAACCACTGTTCCTTTTACAGTATATTCTTTGATTTCTACCGGTACTTCTGCTTTCTTTTCTTCTTTTTGGGGAAGGCGGACAATAATCACTTGTCTCCCTTTTACTGTATATGTCAGTTGTTTAGGGGGTAATATTCTATTCAAAATAGACACAACCGACTCGTTTTGTGCTTTGACTGTTACTTTTTCATTTTTCTGCAAGACATCTTCTTTAAAGAAGAAGACATAATTACTTTTCTTTTCCAGTGTTTTAAACAGGGTTTCCAAAGAGACATTTGTCAGATTTAACGTTACATCCGTGGATTGAAGTAGCATAAACCCGTCTTCTGCCGAGATCTTTGGCAAATGGGACGTTAAAAGAATGCATAAAAGTAAAAATCGAAAACCAATATTGGTTAAATATTTACTTTTATTCCTTGTCTGAGAGTTATTTTTCATATTTTTGTATTGTTAGATTTATAACTTTGCTGAGTTATTTTTAATTCTAATGTGAACCGGATGATATTTCGCAGATATTATCCGGTTTTTTCTGTTTTATTTTAAGGTGGTATATTTTTCATTTCTTTCTTTTTAAAGGTTATACTTCATTTGAGTTTCTCAAGGCATGATGTATATTACATCCCCTCGCCTAGTTATATTTAATGGCGTAGTCAATGAGATGGCCTCCAATACTTCGTCAAGTGTACAATTCAAATCAAGACTACCATAATATTTTTCATCTTTCAAACTTCCTGATATTTCTATTTTTGTATCATAATATCTCGACAGTGATTTCAGCACATCAGAAAGTCTCTGTCCATCGAAATTCATAGCATCGTCTTTCCAACAAATATAGTTGTATACGTCCACTTCATTCACTTTTACTGCACCGTTGTCTTTTGAAAGACGTTGATTAGGGAGCAAGCGCTTTTTCTCTTTATTGTCTACTGTCACATCTACACTTCCCTGAACAAGTACCACTGCTGTCTCCGTATCTTTTACATAATCGGTTACATTGAATGATGTTCCCAGCACGGTAACTTCTAAACGATTCGTCTTCACGACAAAAGGGTGCTTAGCATCTTTACGAACGTCCAAATATACTTCTCCTTGTACATTCAACTTTCTATTCTCCGGAAAGTCCGAAGCATAAGATATGCATGAACCGGAATTAATCCACAATAAAGAACCATCCGGAAGGATTATTTTAGAACGCTTCCCATAAGGTACCATTATCTGATTCACCGATATCTTTTCTCCTCTGGAAGCAGCTACCAATTGTTCGTCCACTGTAACTGTACCGTCCTCACCTACCCGGATTTCAGCATTATTCTTGTCCAAACCAACGGCCTGTTTACCATCCAAAATAATCTGTATTTGCCCTGAATGACCTAAAGAGTCTATAATATTGGCTGTAACATCTGTAGTTTTCTGCAATTTGGATTTGGATAGAATATAATAAGTCCCCAAACAGATGAATAGTAAGGCTGCCACACTTGCCACATAAGCCATTACTCTCCGATAAGGTAATGTTTTTTTGTGAAGCTGTACCGGTTGCGAAGATTCATGTTGAAGCCTATCCATCATTCTGGCAAAACTTTGCATCTTATATTCCTCAGATACAGGTCTGCTATCTTCAACCACTTTCATATTTTGAATCACCGCAATAGCCAATTCTATCTTTTCTTCACAACCGGGATGCTGAATCTTATAGGATTTAATATCAAACCCATTATCAGAAAAACCATATCTTGCCCATTGGAAGAAATCATCATCCAACAAAAATTCTTCTATATCTCTAAATGTATATTGAGCCATTTTCTGCCTTATTTTCTATGATGACAAACGAGCAGATGAATTTATACTCATCAGGAGAAAAAAAAATCAAAAAAAAGACAGACGGGATAAGTAAAAATGAAAGAAGTATGCTATAACAAGTTACTATACAATTATATAGAAAGCACATTAATAAGAAATAAAATAGTAACGGATGAAGATTCTTTCCTAATCTTTTCCATAGAACGGAACAATAGATTTCGGGCAGACTGGATATTAATTTTCATTATTTCTGAGATTTCTTCAAAACTCATCTCATGGATAAAGCGAAGATAGATTATTTCTTTCTGACGTCCGGTAAGTCCTTTCAATATATGATGAACCTCATCTGACAGCCCTTGGTCATGCATCCAAGACAATTGCTCATCAATTGTATAATCCAAATCAAATGCAAAGTCATAATCCGGCAATGATTGAAGTTTCGCATTACGAAGTAATTGATTATAAATCAAATTTTTTAATGCACGAAATAGGAAGGAACGTAACTTTGTGTTATCTTCAAGAATTATCTTTTTCTGATAAAGTTTCAGAAACAGGTCTTGAATCAAGTCTTCTACCATTTCATTATCTCCCCCACCCACTCTACGACCATAAGCTAATAAATCATCAAAGCATAAACAGTACAATTGAGAAAATGCCATTTCATTTCCACCCCAAAATTGTACCCATAAATCTATTATGCGTTTCTGATCATTGAGAGTCATAAACTGAATTTAGTTCTCAAAATTAAACTTCTTAATATATTCATTCAACTAACACGGGACAATATTCGGAAAAAAAAAATAACTATGCAAATATTAAAGAATTAATATCAGTAAACATTATATAGATTAATTGCTACATGGTTTATTTTATGGCTAATTCTAAAATAATGTAATCCACATGTAACCTAATTCTAAGAATCCTTTTGTTTTCCTATTTCTCATCAGGAACTACTCGAGAAAAGGAAATTAGGAAGTGCAGAAAATGTGAATTTGAGCAGAAGTTCTGTTAGCAGATTGTTAATCTATTTTCCTGAATGGTAATGAGGTAGGAGAAAATAACTGATAGAAGAGTATTCGGCGACTCATCTTTCTGTCATTGCAGTGCTTATTCTTTGTAATACAATGTTTTGCATAGTGAAGATCAGTTCAACAACAGGTAACTTTGTCCATAAAAAGAGGCATATGCAAACAAGCAAATTCAAGGTGTTACTCTACCTGAAAAAGAGCAAATTGTACAAATCGAAACAAGCTCCGATAATGAAATGAGTAACATATGAGCAAACAATTGCCCAATTTAGTTACAAGTTCTCGTGCGATCCTAAGTTGTGGAACGCTCAAGAAAACAAACTGAACAGCGAGAACCGAAAGGCGATGGCAACGAATGGCAAGTTGAAACGCTTTCTTCTCTCGGTACAGTCGGCTTATAGAGAACTTTGCGAGCGTAGTGTAGTATTTACGGCATCAGGCATCAAGGAAGGAGCAGTTCCATTTCATCCTCTTTCCGTCCTCACGGCAAATCGTTAGAAGTTCCACCTTCACCACCTAACGGAACTGTCAAGACATTCATCATGCCGATAAACAGAGCCACGACATAGTCGGTGAGTGCCTCTTATGATTTGCAGCTCCCCAATAATCGAATTCGTCATCAAACTACTGCATGACATTATCAAAAATGTAGAATTAAATAATCCTTATACAAACAATAAAAAAAACTTCACCACATCCCTATTATCCTTTGCTGAGTTTGCCTATGCACATCTACTGGGATGTTCCTAAGTGGGATGCGCTACTGGGACAGTTTCTTGGTGGGACGACAGGGATAAGATCCATTCACCCTTCTTTAATCTGTCTATGCCTAATCTTTACCCTTTCCTTCAAAAAAGTCCGTTTCGCCGTTCAAATCCCTCGAAAGCTTGATATATGTATGAAAACAAATATAATATTATCTGGTAAGCCTACACTCTATTTTCCCTATTAATATCTTATTATATTTCAACTTCTTACCTGCAAAAATAGTCCGTGTCCTGCGGATTGCCCAAGGCAGCCCTATGGGCTGGTTGGCGAGCAAAAAATCATCCTCGCTACGCTCCGGTATTTTTTCCTGCCAAGCCTTGCACAATCCCGGACACAAACAACCCGGCAAGTAAGAAATCGAAATACTGGCTCCACGGAGCCGGTTATGTCTAATTTTAAATGATTAAAGTATGACTGAAATGACCGAAATGCAGGTTCACGAAGAACAAGTAATGAACCTTATAGAAAGTAGCAGTGGTAACCCTACAATCACTCCGCTCACAAGAACAAATGCGCACCGTGCAGAATCCATCCGACGGATCGGAACGGACAAAGATGCGGTCGCCTTCCATTTCCGCAAGAAAAGCACAGGTATGTATATGTATATCCATACCTACACGGAAAACGGTGAAGAGAAGGAACTACGTGCTTCTGACTTCAAAAACTGGGAAGTAACAGGATTCAAGTATCCCGGCTATCTGGAAGAACTGGAAGAAATCGCCGTCAATGCCTACCGCTGGAATTCCCATGAGGCGGAAACAAGGGCTGAAACGGACATCATGGGATATGAAAAGCAGCTCCATGAAGACCTGAAGAAAATACCGGAGGCAAAAAAACAGGATTATATCAATACTTACAAAAGTAAAATATCCGTTTTATTCCACAGCCTCTCACGCTGCGCAAACCCGATGGTGACAGGACGGGGAGGATTCAATTTCCAAAGGAATGAAAAGGCACAAAATGCCTATCAGAACAGATACGACGAATTCCTGAAATGGCGTGAGAAATTTCTGAAAACCATACAACTGCTCACGGAAAAAGACAGACCCGAAGAAGAAAAACGGGAAGAAACATGGCGCAGACTGAAACGTGACATTGCAAGCAGTGCGAACACGATCCATGAGATTGATACGGGAAAAGCCAGAGGGTACAACCGGGCACTCTTCGTAAGCAGCATCTTCAACAAGGTCAGCACATTTGCCGGCCATGGCGACGTGGAAATCGTACAGAAGGCAATCGACTTCATCTCCGAATATAATGCCGGCATAAAGAAGCCTGTCATCACACCACGCCACCGGTTCTTCCAGCTGGCTGAAACAGCCAGTCGCATGCGGGACAAGTTAAAGGAAACCCAAGAGCAGGAAAACAGGGAAGTAACGTTTGAAGGTGGAATCCTCGTTTGGAACTATCAGGAAAGTCGCCTGCAAATCCTCTTCAACAAAATACCGGAAGAGAGCAAACGCAGGGAACTCAAATCATCCGGTTTCCACTGGTCGCCCAAGAACAGGGCATGGCAGCGGCAACTCAATCCGAATGCAGTGTCTGCGGCAAAGAGAATCTTAAACCTCCAAAATATCTGACCATGAAAAAAGACCATCTGAAATTTGTCATTGACTCCCGTTGTTTCCGAGGAAGCTGCGTCACATCCATGTCGGACGGCATACACTGTGACTACTACGGCAGCACACTGGAGGAACTCAAGAAACAGGAAAACAATCCTTTTCTAGTTGCGGTAACAAGAAATGCCATACACAAGAGGTCGCGTATTCATGACAAGTCATTGTGCCGACCCTTCCGTGAAATTACAGAGGAGAACTATTATAATTGTATGAACGAACTGCCTCCCGTCCGTCTGAAGCGCCATTCATTCTTTTTCGGCGAGCCCTACCATGGCAGCCTGTACATGTTCTGTTTCACCATCGGAAAACGTTTTTTCCGGGGACTGCGTCCGGTCATTACACCGCAGGCCGAACTGGAGCGGCAAATGAACGAGCATTATCGCAACATCACATTCAAGGGAAAAGTCAGCAAAGGAAAAACGGAGAGAATTACAAGCAAGGACAAGCAGGAGATCATCACCATTCCCTATTCATTCACCGACAAGGAAAACAGGGAACGTTTCATCTGCAACATGGTGACCGGAGGGAATGATGGTGGGGACACCTGCAAGGCCAGAAAAGACATGGCGAACATACTGCTCAGCCTGAGGAAACATCATTTTCTGTATTTCTCCGGATATGGCAGGCATGACGACATGGAAACATTGCTGGATGAAGTGGAGGAAAAGAGATACACCATAATAACAAGCGGATGCCTCTTCCAGTTTCCTCCCTGCCGTGATTCCGTATCATTCACCGGAACCGTCAAGGAAACCGGAGAAAACTTCTTCTACAGGATTTATGACCGGGAACTGTTCCTGCACATTATGCACAGACTCAGAGCCGTCAAAAGAGAGAAAACACCAGCTGAAACAAAAGCAGTCCTCCCTAAATGCAAATGCTATGAATAATACGGAGTCATGGAAAAAATATGTTCCCGAAACGGTCAGCCTGTATCATGTGGACTACCGGGAGAATCTGGGCAAACGCGAAGACCTGCAGGAGCAGTGCATCCAGAACAATAACATGGGGAGGCTATATGAAACAGTCATGGAATGTTATGCTGAACAGGAAGCGGAAAGCCTGCTCAAAATACTCGAGGAAATCAAAGAGAAGATGGCAGAAGAGAAAAGGCAGGAAGAATTCGAGGAACACCGTGAAGGGATTACGGACCTCATCTTGAGCAGGAGTGATACCGACCCGGCGGAAGAACTCATTAAAAATTCCGCCGCCGTCAACATGTACTACTCTCCCGGTACGAAAATAGAGGAACGTATCGGAAAAGAATCCAGAACCATCCGTTTCCACGGGGATGTCATCGTAGCCGTCGCCAACAGTTTCAACGGTTCCGGCTACCACATCAGTCTGCCCCTGGACATTACGTTTCCATTCGTCAGGGACAGACTGTTCGTAGACTCACAGGTACGTTATTCCTATGCAACCGAAGTATGCGGAATGTGCAGGGACTGGTGCGACTCCACCAGCTGGGAAACTGAATACAAAACCGTCAGGAATACAGGCAGGAACAGACAGAAAGAAAAAACATTATCAACCAATTAAAACGGAATATCATGAAAATCATGTGCAAACAGGAGTACTACAACCAGGTAGTACAGTATGCGGAATCAATCAAGGACACTTCACTGCAGAACTGCATGGAACGTCTTGAAGCATGGGAAAAGAATCCGGACCGCCCGTGTGAAATAGAGCTTTACCACGACTGGGCGCCCTATTCGTTCGGGTTCACCCAAAGGTACCCGGACGGTAGCAGAGGGATTGTCGGAGGGCTGCTCTATCACGGTTCACCGGATGAATCGTTTGCCGTACAGCTGACTCCCTTCAAAGGATGGCAGATACACACTTAAAGTTTCCGGAACATGAAAGAATGGATGCAGTATGCCAGGGACATGGCGAAAGCGGAAAAAGAGCTGGAGATCGAGCTGTGGGTGATCATCTCCTTTTACAGGACTACGGAGCAGGGCGGCAAAGTCCTGCTCTTCAGATATGACCTGCCACGAAAAGTGGCGGACAAATATGACTGGGTCGTCCGGTGGAGAAGGGCAAGACTGACCTGCCGATATCCCAAAGGGAATGTTACACACACTTACTGCCTGTATGACAGGCACAGCGGTGAAGACTATTCATTCGGCTCCTGCCTCTCCTCATTGGCGGCGGCCAAGGCACAGGTCACCAGGATGGAATGGAAGATAAGGGAATACACCGCATGGCAAAAACAGAACAACCTCTTTTTCGACGAACAGACGGACGAAATGCTCCAAAAGGCTGTCGCCAAGCTCAAAATAAAAAAAGAAAATGTACAGGAGGCAGAAAGAAGGCTGCAAAGGAAAGCCGAAAAGCACCAACGGGAAATGCGGAAATAGCAAAACGGATTACGCATTTCCATTTCTTGCCGCAAAGATAGCCGTTTGCCGGACTGAATGCGCAAGGCAGCCCTGCGGGCTGGTTGACAGGAAAAAAATCATCCTCGCTACGCTCCGGTATTTTTTTCCGTCAAGCCTTGCCGCAATCCCCGGCAAACGGACAACGCATCCAACAAGAAATAAAAATGCCCGTCTCACGACAGGCTCATGTATAACTAAAAAATGATCGGCTATGATTACGGATGAAAGAACCCGGAACAGACTGTATGCGGATACGGAAACGACACTTTTCACACTGGAAGACAAACCAGGGGCAATATTACGGATAATGGAAATCATACGGGACACCCCCGAATATGGACAACTTTCGCCCCTTCTTCCGGCATACGCGGAAGAAGACCGGCAAGCAGAATGGTGGAAGGGCAAGGAACCGGACTTCCTTCTGGCGGAACTGCTGCATGTACTTCAACTATATGCACCGGAAGGATTCATACTGGGACCGATAACCGGGAGAACACATGCTTTCGGATATACAAACCCGGAATATGAAAAAAATCTGATCTACAGGATAGAGATCGAGCTTGACTGGGGATATGTGTATGGGAAAAAGAACGAATACAGAAAGAAGAGGAAACTTTATGAGGAAATCGCGGAAATATTCACCACGGACGGATATACGGCAGAGATGGAGAAAAGAGGAAAAGGATGCCGGATAACCAAAGGGAATACAAGGCTTTATTCGCATTACGGATGGAGAACCGGACAGTGTGAGGCCACACACCTGCCCGAAACGCTCATCCGGTTACTCAGGGAAAGCAGGAGATTCCATCTGATTAAGTGCACCCTGCTTGATTTCATATTCAGTTTCACGCAGGAAGAGGAGCTGGAATTTTACCGGCAGCAAAACGAAACAAGCATATACTACCGGATATTCGACCTTTTCAGAAGGAAACCGTGGACTGTTACCGAAAATCTCATGACGGTGGCTTCAGAAATCAACATACCGACTCAAAAATATCCGGAAGGGCCAGACCGGGACTCCCCCGCTTACAAATATGTCCGGGAAGCCTATCAAAAACTCATAGACAAGGGATATCTAGAAGAATACACCCGAACCTGGATAAGGGAGGAGCTCCTTTGTGCAAGAGCAACCCCGGAAGGAATATCAAAAAACATATTCTATGGAACTCTGCTATAACCGTCTGCTACTCATCTCCCTGTGGCAGTACAACCACCATGAAGAGGAAGGACTGACCCTGCGTCTTTTCGAAGAAACCTTCGGCAAGACGCAGGGCAGCCATTATTACGACAAGTGGATGAACTGTTTCGACCGGAACCTTTGGAACATGATCGCTTATTTCAGAGGAGAGGGTGAAAACGGACAGAAGTTCTGTGACATGGTGGCCCGACAAATTGAAGTATACCGTAAAAATCGAAAACACTATGGAATTTACTGACCCTTATACAGTGGACAGCCTGCAATGCTTCAACGGTTTCCATTACTGCGGATATCGGATAAACCAAAGTGATACGGACAAGGTAAACCGTCTCATTGCAATAATCCGGCAAGAACGGGAAAAGAATATCGGACCGGCAGCAGGTGACATCATCGAGTATACCTGCCGGAACGGTGACTGGTTTCAATCGGCACACATCGAAGAGATATGCGACGGACATTTCAAGATCTGCCTTTCCGGAAGCATCCCGTTCTGTTATGAAAGCGGGGACGGTGTCGGCTATAATGTCCATGAAGGGATATGGACTTATCCGAAGAGAGCCGCCTTAAAACCGGCAGGTATCAGGGAAAAGCAGTTCAGGACATGGGGACATGCCGGAAAATGCGCCAACGGGGAGGTATACTTCATGGCCTGTGTCCGTGCGTGGCAATATACGGAACCCGAACCCCTGTATGGCAGATATACTACCAGAAACTGGAGCAAATACCACATCAACAGGCAGCCCGACCCGGAACATGACGGCGAGTTCTTCTACATGACCGAAGGATTCACCCTATACTCACGCGAGGAACTGGACAGGCTGACCGGAATCCTTCACGGGGAACTCTTCGACGGGATATACAGCAACTCACTCGTTCTATGGGGATACCACATGAAATGGGAAATACTCACGGAACAGGAATGGAACAATACAAAAGCCGAAATACACATATCCTTTCTCGGAGAATCTCCCGTGAAAATAATAACCAGCGATAATACCCGTACAATAACCGTCTATAAAAAGAAATAACAATGGCAAAATACGAAACCCCTCCCCCGGTCCGCTTGAGAAGCTGATAACGGATTTCTCCTACACAAACGGACTCGATCCCGTCAATGTATTCAACGATTTCCTGACCTACATCATCCACGGGTTTTCTCCCGGTGCTCCCCCACTGCAGAGCTGGAAGTACAAACGGCAGCAGAACATGAAATTTATGCAAATGCTCACCGGGTGGGTACGGCCCATGGCAAGCCGGATAAAGGATGATACAAGCTGGTATCACCCTTTCGGGGATTTATATATGGCACTGGTTTCCAAAAGTGCCCAGCAGTCACAGGGACAATTCTTCACTCCGGTACATATCTGCGACCTCATGGTACTGTGCACCCAAACGGAAGAGAAAAAGACCGGACAGAGGATGGGTGACCCGACGTGCGGAAGCGGAAGACTGCTGTTGGCCTATCATGCACGGAATCCGGGAAACTACCTCATAGGGGAGGATATCAACCGGACCTGCTGCCTGATGACCGTATGCAACATGCTCATACACGGATGCATAGGGGAAGTCATCTGCCATGACAGCCTGAATCCCGGAAACTTCGTGGACGGTTGGAAGGTCAATCCCATGCTAGCATGGACAGGCATTCCCACGATAAAGAGAATGAGCATGGAGGAATACCGGGCAGGCAGGAATCTTCCGGCATCCCCTTATATCATACGAAAAACGATGCCAGCGGGTGGCAGGAAGCGTAAGACGGACTCCCCTCCGCCTTTACAGACCGTTTTCAAGATGTAATAACGACATAAAATATGATACCAAACCCGATCATCAGCATGAAAAATGATTATATACAATATCTTATAAGCATACCATCGGTATGCCAAATTTATTTATTAACCCATTAAATACAGCAATTATGGAAGTTACAGTAATGCCGGCCGCTGCACCGGTACAGAAACAGCAGGGATTGAACCAGGTAGTCATAAACAAGGTTCAAAAAATGATCGAAGGAAAACAGCAGGGTGTCATGGCTACAATCACCCGCCTGCTTGAAGAGGGAAAAATCGCGCAGGACTTCATCGCACCCATAGGAGTGAACCTGCGTAATGAGGACCGCCATCCGGTTATTACATTCCAGGCAGAGGAACAGGTACAGATGAACATGCCGGAAGGAAATTTCAATCTGCACGGAAATGCCATCAGCCAGATTTCCGAGAAAATGGGCATTCCGGCAAAATATCTCAGGGAGCTTTCCGCAGGAGACGCCTGGCAGAAACAGCTGTGCGCAACCATTCTCAACGAACATTCGGGATGGACGGGGCGCACACGCGTACTCATCCGTGCGGTAGGAACGGAAATCAGGGGTGTACTCTCAGACTCGTACCGGCGGCTCAACTCCGTGGACATACTAACCGCATTCATCAGGGAAGCAGCAAACAACGGAGCCGTCGTGTCCGACGCCTATATGAATGACACCAAAGTATGGTGCGAGACGATTCTTCCTACACCGGTTGAAATACCCACCCGTAAAAACGGGACGGTAATCATATTCGCGGGAGCAAGATTCAGCACATCCGATTTCGGAAACGGTTCGGTGGACATGCGCTCGTTCCTGCTCAACGGAGCTTGCTTGAACGGCATGGTACGTGAATCGGTCATGCGGCAGATTCATCTGGGAGGACGCCTGCCGGATACGCTTGCGCTCTCGCAAAGAACCTATGAGCTGGATACGAAGACTACCGTCTCAGCTGTCAAAGACCTGACAAAAGGGCTTTACAGCAAGGATACGATCATGCAGAAAGCCATCGAAATTCAGGGGGCGTCGGAAATAGACGTGGACTTTGACAAGGAACTTAAATCCCTGGTACAGCGTGGCGCGTTGCTGAAAAACGAAGGGCGGGAAGTCGAAAAGCTCCTGATGAACAACAACCCCAACGACGGCATAACAGGAGGAGCAACACTTTGGAAACTGGCACAAGGCATCACAGCCTTTGCACGGGAACAGGAGCCGGAACGCAGCAGGGAGCTGCATGAGATATCCGGGCAACTGATGAACCGGGTGAAAAACAACTAAAATGTAAAAACAATAATAATAAAACAAATACATAATGAAACTATAAAATCAAGCAAAGTGTAGCGAATAAGCTAACCACATTATTCATTACACTTTGTTCTTCTTTTATAAAAAATAAAGAGAACTACGTTAAAGCCCAAATACTCGAAAGTTTAGTCTCCACCTCACTACTACTGTAACAAATATAAATTCCTCCATAAACATTTTGGTCAGGTTTTACTCTACTTTATGATTTCATCATTTCATCATAAACGCATTCAAAAATCTCTGTATGATCAAGTTCTTGTGGATCAAATCCATAAGATGCCACTTCATTAACCAATACAGTACGAGATTCTCTTAAATATTCTTGCGCCTCAGAAAATAATTTACCTTGATGTTCCTGGTCCCAATCATATCCCCCCAAACCTTGCTCTTTATAAATATCACTAAAAATTACCGTGCCCCATTCTTCAGCACAAGCACCAAATAAAGCCCGTTCAACAGCCATACGATGAAACATCTCTCTATCAAAATCAGATGGAGCATGCTTAAACTCTATTCCATTATAATTAAATGTCATTAAAGCATCTTCAAGAGGTTTCAGTATATTATCTTCTACTTCTGTTAAACTTAATCGACAGTGATTGAATTTAGTAACTTCTCCATTCTCATCTTCCACGTTGATATGTAAGTAGGGAACACCCTTGTGTGAAAGATCAAAACGTACAAGCATAGGATGAGCGTCTTCTAAAGTAAAATATATTTTTAGGCGGGTGATATTATCAGAAGAACCTCTATCTGCGGACTTAACCGACTGATTCAAAGCAGACTGTTCTACTATTATATGATGAACATAAACCGAGCTGAAATTACACAATAAACAAACTGCAAAATCTGTGAATGAATGTTGTATTGCTTTTGATATAAATGGACATGTAACAATTTGTAAAAGGCATACCCAAAATGCCATAAATCTACATTGACAAGCTAGTTCTCCCAACCTTGTTTTAAAAACCTTCTGAAGTCTTTCTTTGTTCTCTACATTTGCAATAAAGATTCCTACGCCATTTAACTCTCGCATCCAATCTACATTTATACATCCCGGATAGAATTTACCCTCCCAATCGAATGTTTCACTTTCACATGCAAGATTGAAAAAAAAATCTCCGATACCATGATTTAAAAATATATAGGATGTTATCAATTGTTGCGTAAGTTTTTGAATGTCGGTACCCAAAGCCGTTTCTAATTTTAAATTCTCCAATTGATAAAACGTATTCTGTAATACAGACAATTGTAAATATACATTTGCTTCCGGCTGCGAATGGTCATCATACAGACAAATATAGCTACCAGAACCAAATCGTTCGTTTATAATTCTAAAAAATATCGCATTTTTTTGCGTCTTACAATAATTATTCAAATCATTCCAATTGCTATAATCTTTAGGCAATGGTAAAGAGCTCAATAAATGCGAATCCTCATCATTATATTCGCCTCGAACCATTTGTCTTACTACAGCAGCTAATACCTGAATCTGCGCAATATTAGCATTACATCCTTTATAATCTATTTCAAAAAAGCCTGTTTCCATTTTTCAATGATATTGATTTATTGCTTCAAAGTTAATTAAACACATTGATTTATTATAAACTTAGATGTTATAACATAATCTTAATTTTTTAGCCCATTTAATAAAAAGACGAATAACACCTTAAAACATGCCTCTATATACTATTCTTAAGACAACAAGTGACAAAGCTCGGACATTTTTTATATGTACTCCAATTCCTCCCTATCGACGACCTATTAGTATTTTGATAGTAAAAACCACCTACATACATCTTGGTCGTACTCATCAACATTCAAAATAATTGTTACAATACAAATACAGGATAACGCATATCCCGTCTACCTAAGTTCATTTTGGTTTTATAGAATCGTATATTTACTACCTAAAAGCCTAACTTATTCATGTAAAATTAAAAAACTAATTATATAATAATATGATATAGATTTTTTTGGTAAACAATAGATTATCTTAAATCATCAAAAGAATGGAAGTACTCCCTTTCTTGATATTCCATTGTATCTTACCAAGAAATATCGTAATACAGATTTTGCTAGTCTTTATAACAAAACATTCAAGCCCACTAGTGTCCTTCTTTTATTATACAGAAATATAGTAAATTACAATATTTTTTCAAGAAAATGAATTTGAAATTGCAAACTCATTATGAGTATTCTATAAAATCATAACTTTCTCATTTTCTACGGTTACTTTTTCTTATCTTGTAGAGATTTACTCTTCCCGATTTTAATAGAACACTAATGCCCTAAGCCATACACAACAAAATATATAGATATTCAGTCAAAAAAATAGCTAAAGCAACCAACATTGAAAAACGACTGACTTATCACATAACCATCGGAGTATTTCTAGTACTCAAATGTGTATAGATATAACACATACTAGGATCAATAAAGATATGAGGTTCCTTGCATAACGGGTTGAAAACCATTCTAATTGTCCAAATACGATATATCTGAAATATTTGGTAAAGAATAATCTAAAAAATAGTATAATTTAGAAGTTACAAATTCAATCTATTTCATTAATTTTGCAATATATAAAAATTAATTATTATGAGACTAAAAAGCGCACGAATTCAAAATTATAGAAGTATAAAAGATACAGGGTTATTTCAAGTAGAAAATTTGAAAACAATATTTGTCGGTCCAAACGAATCTGGAAAGACTGTTATTTTGCAAGCATTACAGCAATTAAACCAACCAAGTGACGTTGCTGAATTTGATGAACTTAGAGATTATCCTCGTTCGTTATATAATGACATTACAACTAAAAAAGTGAAAACAGAGGATATTGAAGTTGTAAGAGGATATTTTGAACTGGAAGATGAGGACAAAAAACTACTTCCACCTGAATACAGAGAGTGTGTTTATGTCAGATATAAAATGTTGAATAATCAATGCTATCATACACTTGAAAATGCACCTAAAGAAATAACTTATGGTGACATAAAAAATGATCTTAATAGATTATGCGCTCATATTTCTAAACAATTTAGTAGTAACAATGTATCTTCAACAGAAAAAGACCCTACACAAACGTTGCAGGAAAGTATCGGCAAATGGCTTGATTTCTACATTATAAACTCTGAAAAGGCAACACTATTAAAAAGTTGGCTTGAGAAAAACTACAGTTATATAGATGAAGATAATCAGAAAGAAGAAGAGCGTTATAGCAAGCTTCATATATTGATTACTTTTAATGAAAAAAAAGATGAGGTCTTGGAAATTTTAGATAAAAGAACTCCAGTATTTGTCCTATTCAATAATTATTTTAAAGTAAAACCATTAGTCCACTTACAACATTTAGCTGACAGAATAGACTCTAATATTTTAGATAATGACAAATATTACGACTATGGGAATATATGTTTACTGAAATTATTGGGATTTTCCGCAAGAGAACTTTCCAATATTGGTGCAACAGCGAGTCCATCTCAAAATAATCCAGAAGCATTAAAAGTATATCGAGATAAATTAGATAGGCGCTCTTACCAATTGGATGCAGCTAGCGTAAGATTGACAAATGAAATAAAACAGATTTGGAATCCAGACCCCCAAAGACCAGAAGCAGATAAACTAGTAATCTCAGCAGATGGTCAATACTTAAAAGTTGTAGTTGAAGATAATATAGGAGTAAAGATTGAACTAGATCAAAGATCTGAAGGATTCCAGTGGTTAGTGTCTTTTTATGTTGTATTTTTTGCAGAAGCTATGGATAAACATAAAAATGCCATATTACTTTTGGATGAACCCGGCATGAGTCTACATGGTTTGAAACAAAGAGAGTTTAGAGAAACAATTTCAAGACTTGCAGAAAAAAATCAAACAATATACACAACTCATTCACCTTTCCTTGTCGGTCCAAATGAACTGGATTTAGTACGTGTTGTTGAGTTAAAAGATAGAGAAGAAGGAACAAAGGTACATACAACAATTTCTTCTAGTGATCCGGCAGGTTTATTGCCATTACAAGAAGCACTTGGTTATGACTTAGCACAAAGTTTATTTACTCAACAAAGAAACTTAGTACTTGAAGGGATAACAGACTATTGGTATTTAGAATCAACAGCACAACTTTTACGTGAGGCAGCAATAAAGGATGCAAATTTGGACGAAAAAACAGCTTTAATATTTGCAAATTCAGCGGGAAAGGTTGTTTATTATGCAACTATTTTACATGCCCAAAAAATGAAAGTTGCAGCATTACTCGATTCCGATGCTGCTGGGGATCAGGCTGCGCAACAAGAACACCTAGTACATGCATTAGGCAACAAAAATATTTTGAGGACAAAGGATTTTTGTTCCAATGTTCTCAAACCAGAAATAGAGGATTTGCTGAGAGAGACATTAATAACTATAGTTAAAGACGATTTCGGAGTAGATGTAAAATCAATTTCGGATTCAAACCCAACTCGCCCAATCGTTGATGTTTTCACCAAAGAAGTCTCTGGATTTTCCAAATACAAATTGGCTAAATCTTTTGTAAGATGGACTAGAAATAATAATGCAAGTGCACTTAGTAGCAATGAGATAACAGCTTGGACTAAGTTAATTCAAACAATCAATAAAGTACTAAAATAAGCTATGAATGAAATAATAACACCCTCAATAATTGCGGCCTTAACATCTTTAATTATATCCATAATTACATTATTTCAGTTTTTTCGTTCGCAGAAATTGCAACAAAAACAATTTGATAAGAATTTGAGTAGGGGACTTACCTCTAAATTATATGATTTACGAATAGATTGCTATCCAAAAGCATTTGAAATAACAGATAGTATACATAAACTAAAAGGTGGAAACTATGATCCTAAAATAATACAAACTGCATTAGCTGAATTAATAGATTGGAAGAAAGGAATTGTTAGTTTGGTCATTTCGGTTGAAGCACTCGAGAGTTTTATCGCTTTAAGAGATGTATTAATGAGAAATCCAGAAAAAAAAGATACATATTCTTCAACACAGATAGAAAACATTTCTCACCGCACCAAAGAATTTAGGAAACAGTTAAGACGTGATATTGGCTTTCTTTTTAGAGAAGAGAAAGAACGAAGATCGAAGAATTAAAGTAAAAAATCAACAAAACTTGCCGGATAAGAGAAAATCTGGCAAGTAGCTACCAAGCAAAATCATTCACTATGAACAAATAAGTAAGCAATAAAAAAGAGTTCACATACATGTGACAATACAAATATTTCAATAAAAAAAAGAATGAACAGAATTGTCGTATTTGCCAATTTGTGTAAGTTTTACAATACACTCTACATCTCCCCATAAACAATCAACTGTTCCAAGTTCTAACTTTGTTAAATTCAGATTCACTTATCTATAAATTTACACAGGAACTAAACTTTTATTATTTTTGTTCCACTTCTTCAGGTATTAAAAAGAGAACTATATTCCAAAACCGTATTAATACAAAAAAATGGAAGATAATAATTCGAGCCTGTATGCACAAAAGGCCGTTGAAAGTTTCTATCTGGACCGTCCATACGGTATAAGGATTGATTACTCCAGGAAAGGTTTCGTTCTGTTCAACCGGAAACTGAACCTGCTTGGAATGGACAAATGGAACTCAATTGAGGAATTACCGCTGGAAGAATATGACAACCCGGAAGAAATACCGGTTGAAGGGGTGGATATTCAAAGAAACAGCAGTAAAGTGGACGTATTCTTCTACACGGACAAATCCAGTCCCTACCATAACGGAAAACTGGATATGGAGTGTCTCAAAAAATACAACAAATATATCTACCGTCTGTCAGTACTACTGGGCAGAACCCTATAATAAAAGAGCCGCGAGCAATATGGCACACTGTTCACGGCTCCGGTAGCATGTAATCTAAGGTATATAGAAAAGTTCAAACTCCCTCTTCCGCCTTGTCAATCATGGAAGGCGGATTTCCGGCACGGGCGGAAAAAGCGGAAATCGAAAGAACAATAAAAAAAAAGTTTTTTCCCATAATCCATTTTTCCGTTTGTGCTTTCAAACAACTCCTAAGGAAAGCCCAGTGTCTTCTTCCGCAATATTCCGATTCAAGTTATCCACATCCCGATGCATACGGCTGTAATCATTCCGACAGACCGCCAATTCCTCAAACACGATTTGTTTAGGCAAAAGACGGTGACAATAATAGCTGCTGCCAAATGGGACACCTCCCCCTTTGTCATACTGGATGCGTTTGTCAAACATCAGCAATTGAAGCTCCCTGTCCTTGAACAGCCGGCACGGACCGACACTGTTCAGCCAAAAATTGGACATCAGCAGAGCGAACGGCTTGTCCAGTTGCAGGCAGCGTTCAAAAACGTCCATTTTTCTGCTGAAAGGCGGATTAGATACAATAATATCCCAACAATCCGGCTCGTAAGCAAAAAAATCCTGTCCGATATTTATATGCGAGTATTTTACCTGAAATCCGGCTTCCTGCAGATGAAGCACGAACTCGCTGTGGCACGTGTCAAAAGGGCACCATATGATCTTCCCCTCAGGCAGATACTTGATGATGGGAGCCACTCCGTACCCCGGAGTGTATTTCTCGTCACTGCAGTTCAAGAACATCCTGCTCAATTTACTGGGCACGGACTCCTCCTTCCGTTTTCTCCGCCCCCTCATTCCTGTTATTGAAACTGAAACTCAGCTGTCGGACATCCTGCCAGTTATTTTCAAAGTACAAATCAATCGTTTGTGCCTCATTCGTACTTTTTGAAGTGTAATACAACCGGAACTTCTTCTCACTCAATAAATAGCGGTCATTGGGTTTCAGAACCGTACCGTCTTCCAGTTTCAACAATCCGTTCCCGTCAGGCTGGAAATAGCGGAGAGTATAAAGCGTTCCGGAAAAATTGCCCTCCTCGGTAATTTCCAGACGGATTTCCACCGTCTGGCCGCCGGCTATCTTGTCCGCTACGGGCATCGCCTCTACCGTGAACGGATATTCCTGCTGAATATCCAGGTCATCACTACAAGAAGTAAAACAAAATAAGGAAGCTGCCATGCAGCACAATATCATTATCTGATCAAGTATCTTTTTCATTTCTCGTATGGATTTAGTCATTATAAAATGTATTTGATGCCCAAGCCATATTGGGTATGGAAGTGCTTTGCGGCACTCCCCCAAAGAACACGTTTACGAAGACGCAGTAACAGGACGACCTTGTCCGAAAGATAAGTTTCCGCTTCCAGTGTCACTGCACCGCCATAAATGAACGATTCGTGTTTTTTCAGGACGGCACCGTCAAAGAGCAGTCCCTTTCCACCGTTTACAGTTTCATACCCCATCAATCCTGAAGCACCAATATTCAGAAATACATTTTTCCCCGGGTCGGAAAAGAAATTGTAATAGTAGCCGCCTTCCGCAGTATACTGCTCCGAAGGGATACGTGTATTACGGTAAGGATAATACCGCCGCATGATTTCAATGCCCGATACCCATTTATTTCCTCCCTTGGCATAGGTAGAAACGGCAAGTCCGAAAGCGAATCCCGTATCATTACGGTCCTTCCCGCAATAAAAACCGTCAACCATATCCGCCATTAGCTGCACACCTTTCATACCCGGCAGGCAGCGTTGGGCCTGCGCCTGCCCCAGAAACAGGGCAAGCATAGCCGCAAGCAGCAACACAAATTTTCCGGTCATTCTCATCGTACCTTCAATTCGTTGACGGGTTCAGCACGCACAAGGTCCTCATTATCCACCTCAAACATCTGGTGGCGTCCTCCCTGTTTCTCATACATCTCCACCACCAGTTTCTTGTCCTCCGGTATCGTAAATTTGGGTAACGCGAACACCGTACGTTCCGAAGCCTTTCCATCCACACGGGTCACATAGTTGCAGGCACGCAAAGGATAAATCACCTGTTCCTGCATGGCGGTACGTTTCACGATCTTTTTGTCGACAATCTTGAAGGTCACGAAATCCACATCAAACGGGACATTCGTCTCATTCCTTAGCTGTGTATGAAAGTACAGCAGGTCATTATGGGTATAAAGCCCCCTAAGCAGGAACTGGACCCCGAAACGTTTACAGCCGATATGTCTGACCCGTCTTTTGTCCTGCCTGTGCACGGACTTCATAATCAGGCGTACCAGACGCGGGGACTCATTGCCCAGTTCCTGCAAATAGATTTCCATGGCATTGTTCGGACGGTTCACCGTTTCACCGTCATGGATGAAATCGCACATCTCCACATTCAGCAGGAGTGGTTCATCCGCATACCTGACATTGAACGTGTAAAAATTTCCATCTTCAGTGATCACGCTCATGTTCGTCTCATCCCGGAAATGCTTTTTAGCAGCTTTCACACGGATCACGTTCTCCGCCGCATCCGCCTTTCCGGCTATCAGATTGGTGGACCCCAGATCCACATACTTGATCGGGGAAGGAAATATGACATGTACCGTTTTATCATAAGTGATTTCCAGCCCGTGCGGGGCTATCATCCTGCTAAAGCCGATCTTGCGGCTCAGTCCCTCAAAAAAATCCCCGCTACTCAACTGCGCACTGGCAGCCGTCACACCCGTCATCAGGGCAAAAAACATCATCAGAATCTTTTTCATATCCGATTGTATCTTGATTGGTTGGTTAATGATTGATTTTCTTTTACTGCTTTTGTGTCTCACTGTTCGGGAGAATGAAGCAACAGCCTGTGTCCTGCTTTCAGAGTGACCTTCACCGTCCGCATCTTTTTAACGACATATCCCGACACGCCCTGTATCACTCCTTTTCCCAGGTCCGAAGCGATCTGCGCCCCGGCATCCGTAGAGATATTGATACTGCCGTTCATGGAGGTTCCCATATTTGCCGCTATCTCACGTGCCGCATCATACTCCATCGAGTTGGGGATCGGTATTCCCCGCTGACCGTCCGCATCGTAAACCTCCAGTTCTACAGGAATTACCGTACCTTTATATTCAACCGCCTGAACAAGGATATCAAGCCGTTCACCTTCCATACGGACTCCGCCGGTCAGGATCGTCCCCTTAGGAATAAACCGGTCATCGACCACCATCGGTTCCAGCAGGCGGATACGCAGCGCCTGACCGTCCGAAACAGTCTGTGTACCGTGTACGCTGGCAGGAATGGTATTCCTGTCAGAAATCAGCACTTTCCCCACAGGAGTATTGAACCCTACATTCCTTTCCCCCGCAAATCCGTTCCCTGATTCCCCGTTGCTCGCGGGTTGTGACAGGGAAGACACCACCTGGTGCCGGACCTGTTTTACCGGTTTGACAGCCGTCCGCTGTCTTTTATCCATTGCCGGAGAAGTCGTCGCCGCCTGTTTCCCGTTGTACCGGGCAGCCAGTTCATAGGATTTCTCCATCAGCGCCATTTTCTCTTCCATCGTAGTCTCCTGAGACGGCTTTTTCATCTGCCGTTCATGCTCCAGCTCTTCGATGCGTCGGAGCAGTTCATTCCTTTCGGAGTTCTCCGCACGGGTATAAAAATTATCCAGCGTACGGTTCATGTTACGGTAGGCACCGGCAGAAGAACGGACAGTATTATGGGAACCTGTAGAGGGGTTATCCGCCTCTTCCACCGGTAATTCTGCCATGCCTTCAGGCAGGTGCACCGTATCCTTACCGGAACTGCCGAACAGCGAGGCCATCTCCTGAAATGCATTTTTACGGTACTTATCCTTTTTCTCCAACTCTTCACGCTCATAAGCGTCCACCTTGTTGCCGTCCATCCTTTGCTGTCCGGGGGAGGGAATATCCGTATTGAATCCCTTCTCTTTCTCCTCCGCCGCCCTCTCCTTCTCAGACGGCGAATAAATCAGCCAGAACGAACCTGCAAAGAGCAGGCACATGGCGGGATAGACAATATACCTGGTACGCCTGTGTTTTTCCTCCGGACTCAAAGGTCTGTCAGCAGACAAGCCTAACAGTGTCCTGATTTTCTGAATGTCCATAATCATAATAGTCTTTAAAGTGAATGGTTGTATCTTTCTCCGGCTTTATATCCAAAGGACGGATATGCTCAATTTTCAGTCCCCCGCCCGGTTCTCCGAAACCCAAAAGGGAAGAGAGGATCATATACAGGCAGCCTGCCATAAACAGGGCAAATGCAACGGCGATGACAGCCAACCGCTGCCCTGTCGTCAGTCTGCGGCAGTATCGGTGTATCAGGATATCCGCCTGCTTCCACGGGTATTTTCTTCTTCTCATCGGTCGGCACTCCTTAAATCCCTGTTTTCCGTAATGGTAAAATGCTCGATAATGAACCCGTTCGGATTGTCATCCGACCTGACAGCATTCTGAAGCCGGCACTCCGTCACCAGGCTGCGTTCCGTCACGTTGCTCTCACGGATGATCATCTGCCGGGCATACGTCCTCGCCTTATAGGGATAACTGTTGAAGTCGCAAGACACGCTGTCCACCTGGACAACCTGGTTGATGTTACCCGAAATCAGACGGTTGTAATACCCTTTCTCGGCAAGGTCCACATAATAATGGTAGGCACTCTTGTCAGCCAGCAGCAGAGCCCGGTGGATATTGTGCTCGATGGCGTCCTTCTGCGGCGAAAGACTGAAGAAGAGTTCATGGAAGCGCCTCACGTGCTCCCTGGCTTCCGCCGGACGGTTCTGCGAAAGGTCCTGCGAGAGCGCAAGCATCAGCGACTTGCCGCCGTCCAGCACATAGATCTTTTCACGCTGCTTCTCGGCAAAGCTGTAGGAGCTCCACAACGAATAGCCGGTAATGAGCGTGCAGCAGCATACAAAGGCTGCCAGCATCAGGCGGATACGCCTGAAGCTGCTTTCAATATTAGTCAATGACTTGAATTCCATCTGTGAATCGTTTTTGATTGTTTATTTTCCACGTATACGCCCTCCGATATTACCCAGTGCCGCACCGCCGGCACCGGCAGTGAAACCACCGGCTTTAGTCGCCGTACGGTTCAGATTGCGGGAATAGTTGCCGCCACCTCCCGCCTGGACAATCCAGCCGGAAACGGTCGGAACGGTAAAATAACCGACAATCCCGATCAACATGAAAATGATGTACACGCAGTTCGAATTGTCCAGTGAATAATCGGGATTTCCCTGCAGTTCGGCAATATCGTTCTGAAGCATGAGCACCTGTATCTTGGCAAGCATGCAACTGAACAGGTCGCTGACAGGAAGCCACAGGTAGACCGATATATATCTTGTGAACCACTGCCCGAGCGTGGACTGCAAGCCGTCCCACACCGAAATGGAGAAGGCTATCGGACCCAACACGGAAAGTACCACCAGGAAAAAGGTCCTTACCGTATCTATCAGCAACGAAGCGGCTGCAAAGAGCAGTTCCAGCAGGCTGCGGAAAGCGTCACGGATACTCTTCTCCAGATTATATATGCCCACTTCCATATACATTCCCAGACGGGTGGCGGCGTCTCCCGGAGACCATCCGAGCTCGTCCAGCTGGCGGTCAAACTCCTCATCACTGACCAGATAGGCGGTTTCGGGATTGCGCATCATGGCCTCCCTCTCCAACCGGTCTTTCTGCGCCCTATACTGCTGCATGTCCAGTGTCTGCCCTTCCAGCATCCTGTGGGTCCCCTGCACAATGGGACTTAAAATACTGTTCATCGTTCCCAGCACCAGCGTCGGAAACAGCAGGATACAGATACCCAGCGCAAAAGGGCGAAGCAACGGATAGACGTCCACCGGCTCGGCACGGGCCATCGACTGCCAGACGCGAAGGGCGACATAAAACAGGGCACCCAGCCCCGCAACGCCCTTCGCCACACCCAGCATGTCCTCGCAAAGAGGCATCATCTCATTGTACAGACTCTCCAGTATCGTATGGAGGCTGGCAAAATCTATCGACAACAGTACCATAGCTACCAGTATCTGGAGGTTTCATCACCATAGAGCCTCATTACGCGGTCCATGTCGTTCCTCTTCCTGGCACGCAGGTAGCTCACGGCGATATTCCTGTTCGTATAATAACTGACAAGGTTCCGGTAACGGCGCATGTCACGGTAACACTCATCCACCACGTCCATGCGGTCCTTGTCCGTCATGGAGAGGGTACTGACATCGATTACCTGCTTCAGATCCTGCAATACGCCGTTGCTCTCCTCCAGAAGTTTCGTATAACCGGAAGCGATGGCGTCCAGTTCCCTTGCCGAAAAATTCTCATCCTTCATCATCCTGCCGAAGCCGGTGACATAGATATCCGACACGTCACCCACCATCAGGATGATTTCACGCACCTTGCGGGCGTCCCTCACCAGGTTGTTCACGGATTTAAGGGGTAGGCTAAGCATCCAACGCCCTGCCGTATTACTACGGTGGGTTTTCGGAAGCTCGCCCCCAAACCGGACGTACACGTCTCCGCGTATCCGGCTTTCTACTAATAATATCAATCTATCCATTGTTACTGAGTTTTTTGTAGCACTTACCACATATGGCAATAGTCTTTCGTTTGCGAGCCATCATTTGTTTTTCGCAGGTAGTTTTCCCTTGAAGATTTTTTAATTTTCTCACATGGTGCATCACTAACTTATCGACTGCTCCACATAATTCACATTTTTCCGCTTTCAGCCTATCTATAAGACTTGTGTTTGTAGGATGATATGTGAATTTGGGCAAGTTGTCTAAATCCTTAATGTTCATTGGATTTTTCTTTTTGAACCCACCATGATAAAAGGTCAAGTCTTTGGTAGTACCGTTCTTTAAATAGTATCTAACTGAAAAAAGTCCATTCTTGGTGTACTTTTTTCGGATTTGCGACATCGTTGTCCGATATTTCTGCGCAAATGTTTTGTACATACTATATTTCATGATATACCCAAGTTTTGACAGACTACTACAATTATTAGCCAAACAATAGTAATTGTAAATGCCCTTTATTTCCTTGTTGTACCTGTCAAGTATCTCAAAGTCATTGTTGTTTGAAAGTTTGGGACGGGATTTTGCTTTCCAATACTCCTTGCCGTTGTGTATCTTTATTTCTAAAACACGATATTCGAGCAACTTTTTCTTAAACGTATCCTTTCCAAGTGCCAATTGTATCCTCTTATTGAAGACACGTCTTAGTACTCCGTATTTGCTTCTTTTGGTGTCATTGGATTTCCTTACAAAAATCTCATATCCGAGAAATTTTGCAGCGTTTTCAGCATGGGTGATAAGTGTTTTCTCATCGGACAGTGTAAGAGCCAACTTTTCATAGAGGAAGTTCTTTATGTCCTCTTTGATGATGATAGCATCTTGTTTACTGCCAATAATTCCAATTAGAAAATCATCCGCATATCTCACATATTTGAGTTTTCTGTAGTTCATATCCATTTCGTCACCATCAGAATACTGCAAACCTTCTTTTTGATAAGCCTTATATTGTCTTATCAATTCTGACCTTTCACTTTTGTCTTTTACCACTTTCAACTTTTTCAGAATACGGTGTCGTTTGCCTTCAAGTGATACTACCTGTTTAGTTCTTTTCCGTTCTTTCCCCTTATCAAATTTTTCAGTGTATTCCTTCATGAATTTATCCAATTTATCAAGGTATATGTTTGCCAAGATAGGGCTGACAATTCCGCCTTGCGGTGTTCCGCTGTAGGAGTTATGAAAGTTCCAGTCTTCGATATATCCTGCATTCAGAAATTTTCTAATCAAGCGAATAAATCTTTCGTCAGCGATACGTTCTTTCAGAATACCTATCAGTATCTCATGATTGATATTGTCGAAAAATCCCTTAATATCACCTTCTACGAACCATTTCACGCCCGAAAATGTCTTCTGAATATCAGACAAGGCAGTGTGGCAGCTTCTTAGAGGTCGGAAGCCATGTGACGTTTTTTCAAACTGTCTTTCATAGATGGCTTCCAATATCATTCTGACCACTTCCTGCAATAATTTATCATTAAAAGCTGGTACACCTAATGGACGCATTTTCCCATTTTTCTTTGGGATATACATCCGTTTTGAAGGTTGGGGCTGATAACTCTCATCTTTCAACGATGTTATCAGTTGTTCAATTCGGTTCAGGCTCATTTGGTCAATGGTTTTCCCATCTGCACCTGCTGTCATATTGCCCGGTTTCGCATATATGCGTTGGTAGGCAACGTAATACATTTCCTCATTGAAAAAGATACGGTACAAGCGTTCAAACTTGTAATTCAAATTTTCACTGTGTTCCGTTAGACTGTTTAATACATACTCTGGACTTCTCATAATGTCTCTCACATTTTCCGTTATTTGCATTAAAATTATTAGCTGCTTCCCTTCGCCATGTACAGGGCTTTCCCCTGCTCAGACTACTACGGAAGCTCCGTTGCCTTGTCGGATTTTCATAGGTCTGTACCTAATAGCCTTGCGGCGTTCCGATTTAGGCAATCCCCGTTTACGATATAATAACATGGCTATGATAGATTGTCGGATATGACTTCCGCCCGTTACCGCTTACTGCGGTTGTGCCGTAATTTGTTCCTGCCTCTACTACACGACGCTCGCAACAGAGGTATTACGGTATAGCGAGTTAAGTTATCTTTCACTATAAAACATACTGGGTTCACTTGGACTATCATTCAATCAGTTTGGATTTTATCCTCGTATCTATCTGTTTCATCTCACCATTCAGTTGCAATTTGATAACTAATTGACTTATGGCTTTCCAGCGTGCTATACTCCCTGCCGTCCTTTCGTGGGCAGATAAGCTGGTGATGATAGGTAAATATTGGAACACTTACCTAATAGCTTGCCAATGCTACATTTATTATATCGCCTATACGGGCGCACCGTCATAGTATTTTTTTGACTGCTCATAGATCTTGACCGTTTCGGAAAAGCTCTGTGCGGTGTTCGTGGCCGTCTTGGAGGTATGCGCAATATTGTCCGACATGTTGATGATACCCTGGGCCAGGTTTCCGGGATCGGTAACCACCCACTGAGCGCTTGACTGTACGGTTGCCAGCAGAAACACCGTACAAACAAGGCTTGCCTTTTTCCATATGCCTCCCGTTCTCATCGTCTGTTTTCATTACGTACATAATCACCGTGGGGGGAAAAAGTCAGCACGTCGGTCGCTTCATTATAGGACACGTCAATACGGTATCCGGTGTTGATGAAAAGATTGCCGTTCTCCTCGACCAGCAGGTAGGTCCGCGGTTTCAGGACACGCGTCTTTCCGCTGCGGGAAAAGACCGTCACCTTATAGGCTCCGCCTTCCTTGTAGACCAGCACGTCAGGCTTACCCTCCACGCTGCTCCACGAACCGCAGAGTCTGTCACAGTCCGTTCCGTTCGCTTCCATACAACTTTGCAATACCATGGCGGCCATGCCGACCAGACATACCGCCAGCCTCACCAATTGTCTGTTTCTCATAACTTCGTTCATTTAGGGGTTGATACTTGTTTTTGTTCCTCTCTTTGCCTTTCAGCCAGCCGCCGGACGGCAAGCTCCAGATTGCCGCCCAGTTCCCGCGTCAGTTCATGGAGTTCCAGCTTCTCGGATTCCTCGGTCGTGTACACGTAGGCTAAGCACCCAGCGCCTTGTCATATTTCTATGGTAGGTTTCCGAGTACTCGCCTCCGAACCGGACTTACAAGTCTCCCTGTATCCGGCTCTCCACTAATTAATTCAGTCTGATTCTTCGGTCGGGGTCTATTTTTGCATGACACTTTGAGCAGACAGCCAAAGTTTTTCGTCTTCGAGCTATCATTTTCTTTTCCCAGTCGGATTTACCTTTCAGGTCTTTAAGTTTGCGAACGTGATGCATTTCGAGTTTATCGGTAGCACCGCATAATTCGCAAACTTGGAGCTTCAGCCTTTCCATAAGGCTGTTACGTCCACCTGTTATGGAAACTGTCCGTGGAATAGTGTCACAGTAAATATTCCCTGCAACCTTTTTGCGTTTGAAACCATCATGATAAAATGATTGGTAAAGTGTCTTACCCTTGCTATTTTCATATGCCACTTGGAAAACCTTGTTCTTTTTATATTTCAGAAGTATTTTCTTTACAGATGATTTGTATTTGTTCGCAAATACCTTATACATGCTGTATGACATAATGTGATAGAAAGAATTGATGACATAGCTGTTATTGGCTATTGAGTAGTAATTATAGAACCCTCGGATTTCGGCATTGAACTGACTGACTATTTCCAAGTCATCCAAGTTCAGCATGTACGTTCTGACGATGGATTTCCAAACCTCTTTGCCATTGACGACCGCGATTCTTGCGGCTTTATAATCAAAGAGTTTCTTCCGCATCGTTTCAAAATTCAGGTACAATACAGGCTTGTGTCCGAATGCACGAACCGTTTTACCGTACTTATCCTTACGTAAATCGTTACACCTACGTATAAATACGTCATATCCGAGAAATTTCGCTGGTTTCTGCGCATTGGTTATCAGTGTCTTTTCGTCTGACAGTTCCAGTTTAAGAGCTTCATTCAAATAATTCTTAATATCCTCTTTTACTGTTTTGCAGTCTTCAAGATTACCGGTAATTCCAATCAGAAAGTCATCTGCGTATCTCACGTATTTTAACCGTTTGATACTGCTGTCCATTTCATTACGTGCCGGATAGTTGTTCCGTTCTTCTCGTAGCCGCTTAATTTCGGCGGTCATCTGTTTCCTTACCTTTACATCTTTCTCATTCTTTAGTTTCTTTGCCAGTCGGTATCTTCGCTGTTCGTAGAGCTTGTATCGAGCGTCGCCTTTTCTTGTTACCCCTTTATTGAACCGATTGATGTATTCCTTGATGTACTTGTCGAACTTGTCAAGGTAGATGTTAGCCAGTATTGGGCTGATAATCCCGCCTTGCGGAGTTCCACTGTACGTTCTATGAAATACCCAGTCTTCCACATATCCGGCATTCAGGAATTTTCTGATAAGCCGCAAAAATCTCTCGTCGGCGATACGTTCCCGAAGAATATTAATCAGTACGTCATGATTGATATTGTCGAAGAATCCTTTAATATCGCCTTCAATAAACCATTTCACGGCAGTGAATGTCTTTTGTATATCTATAAGAGCAGTATGACAACTTCGTTTGGGACGAAACCCATGTGAAGTATGTTCAAAACTACCTTCATAGATTGCTTCAAGTATCATTCTGACTACTTCCTGTACCAGCTTATCATCAAAAGAGGGTATGCCAAGCGGACGTTTTTTCCCGTTTTTCTTAGGTATGTACGTCCTTTTGGACGGATTAGGCTGATAAGTCTCATTTTTAAGACTGCCAATCAGTTGTTCAACTCGGTCAATACTCATTCCGTCAATGGTTTTACCATCGGCTCCTGCCGTCATGTTGCCTGTCTTGCTGTAAATATTCTGATAGGCTACATAAAACATTTCCTCGTTAAACAGCACTCTATACAGCCGCTCAAACTTATAGTTCAAGTTACCGCTGTGTTTACTCAGACTGTTCAACACATTTTCTGGATTTCTCATGTCTCTCACATCTTCCTTTAAATTGTTAAACTTAATTAGCTGCTCCCCTTCGCCATGTACAGGGCGTTACCCTGCTCAGACTACTATGGAAGCTCCGTTGCCATGCCGGATATTCAGGGGCAGACCCCATAGCCCTACAACTGGCTTTCCGGTTTAGGCAATCCCCGTTTAGAAATTTGACGACTATTTGGCTCGATAGATTGTCGGATACGACTTTCGTCCTTTACTACTTATGGTAGTTGCCTTGCGGTAAGTTTATGCTACTCCTGCTACGTGTCATCAGTGTAGTACCGCAACATAACGGTATAATTCCGAAGAATTATTCAACTGTCTTCCGTCATTGCCCAAGGATACGACTGCTCGGACTATCGTTCAACCAATGCAGGCTTTATCCTCATATCTATCATTTTAACTTGCCATTCGGTCGCAGCCTGACAGTTGGCTGACTTATGGCTTTACCAACGTGCTATGTTCCCTTGTGGGGTTTTCCCCTCCGGTTAGCGGTTGTTAATGGGCATTTTAAACACTTGCCCAGTCGCTTGCCAAAGCGACATTCGTCAAATTCCCTTTACGGGCGCACCGCATACTCCTCCGCGCTGACCTCCGTCGCATAAACGGCGGAGTGTGTTCCGCCCAGCCCGATCCAGACTTCACGGTAGAAAGGTCCGGGACGGTTCGCACGGTTGATGGAAAGGATCTGCCCCCTCTCCTTCTCCGTCAGTCCCAGAAGTTTCTGGATATGTTCGAACTTGTTCATATATTTACGCTGGTCGAGCAGTATCTTGCAGTCCGAGTTGTTGATGATCGCCTCCTTGACAATATCCGAGGAGATGATGTCGTCCACCTCCTGTGTCACTACCACAGCCTCACCGAAATACTTTCTGACGGTTTTAAAGAGATACTTGATGTATTCACTCATGTTGGCGGACATCAGGGCTTTGCCGGGTAGGTCAGGGGCATTACTGCCCCTTTCCCCCCTCAGAACCGTACGTGAAAGTTTCCAATCATACGGCTCAAGCGGTGTTAAATTTCTATTCAATAGAAACCAGCTCATAGTTACATCTTTTTAGTTTGAATGACTTTTCTTCTACAACTGTCATGCAGCAGGAAATTTACTTTCTTGCCGTTGACTATTTGTTGGGAAGTTCCCCAAGGATGTTTCTTGTCTATGGGTTTACCACATACGGGACATAAATGGTTCTGTCTTTCCCACATGTACAGCAACGATTTTCTACCGTTGAGTGACTGTAGCATCTTGTAAGTCTTGCGCTTTTCAAAATACTCTGTCCATTCGGGGTCAAAGGGATTTGCTTCACCTTTTACCTTGACATATCGGGTAATCTTTGTGTCATACAGCCTTTTCAATGCAATCCTGTCATCAGTCTTGCCTTTCTTGAAGTTTGCCACGAAGCACCAGTTACGGTTTTTTACCCGTGTGAAGTATCGGTCGGCAATCCAATATTTGCCTTTCTTGGGGTGTCGTCTCTTGGCCCATTGCCATAACTTTTCAAATATCAGGTAGTCAGCTTTTCTGAATGTGTCAGAAGCCACACAATTCTTATAGTAGTTTACCCAGCCTGTTATCACAGGATTCAAGAGCCTTATAAGTGATTCCTGCTTGCTTCCTTTATTGGAATCAATGATTCCCCGGATTTTCTGCATGAATTTCTTCAGGCTCTTTTTGGATGGTTTAATTAGAAGTACTCCTTTGTATTTTCGGATATTGTACCCAAGAAAGTCAAATCCGTCATCAATGTGTGTAATCTTTGTTTTCTCTTCCGACAGGGTTAATCCCCTTTCTTTGAGAAAGTCCACTACTAACGGTTTGATTTCTTCCAAAGCTTCCTTGCTTCTACCCGTGATGATAAAATCATCCGCATAGCGTACAAGATGTACTTTGGGATAGTAGATCGTTTTCCTGTTTACAAATTTCTTGTGATACTTCTCTGCAAGCATAGTTTGCAGTCCGTCCAGTGTTATATTCGCAAGAGTTGGTGAAATGATACCGCCCTGTGGAGTACCCTCTTCCGTGGGGAATAGCTCCTTGTTGAAGACGAAACCGCATTTGAGCCATTTCCGCAGCATCACTTTATCCATAGGGATATTGTTCAGTAGCCATTCATGGCTGATGTGGTCGAAACAACCTTTGATGTCACCCTCCATAATCCATTCGGGAGAAGCTTTCTTTGCAAGGACACAAAAACATTGTTCCCTTGCATCTCCAGTACTTCTCTCTTTACGGAAACCGTAGGAATTACTGTCCGCAGTTGTTTCCGATACTGGTTCCAGCGCAAGCAGATACAAAGCCTGCATTGCCCTGTCTTTCATCGTTGGAATACCTAAAGGGCGTAACTTACCATTGCTCTTTTTGATATTGACCCTCTTTAATGGCTGGGGTTTGTAGCCTCCTCTTTTCAGTTCGCCGATTGCCTTGAATCTGGCTTTGGGAGTTGACCATTTTACCTTGTCAACGCCTGCGGTGTCACTGCCTCTGTTTGATGTAACACGTTTTACGGCTAAAGCCTTAGCGTAAAACGAGTGCGTTAGCACCCACTGCAAAGCTTTTACTCTGCCGTGTTTGCCAGCCTTTTGAGCTTTTACAATACGCGCTTGTAGCTTATTAACCGCCATTTCACACTTGTTCCAGTCTATGCTTTCCCAAGTGTTCCATTTCCGGTCAGTAGATGCACACGATGTTTGAATTTCGTTCATTTGTTCCATAAGTTTCTTGTAAAACAACCACCATGCGGAAGTCTGCCCACTTTCGTGTGAGGTGATGTTTCAACCTCTATCCGTCCCGTTACAGGATGGCGTTCGCTTTTTCCACATTCCTCTGCCCGCACTCCATTCGGCTTCACTTACGGTCTGCTTACCTGCTGTTACACAGGAGAAGTACGGGTTTACCATGTTTCTTGTATATGACAAATGAATGGGTTAGAATCCGTCTATCCGCCGACAGTCTTTATATCCGTGTAATTCCATGCTGGAGGGAATTATCTGACTGCGTCCCTTTTGGGTTAGAGCCCAGTATCATTGGCGGCTCATTCGAAGTTACGACGTTTATCAACGGTTCACATTACATTATTCATACCATTCAGCCTAGCTCCCATGCCATTCGATACTAACGGCAGTTGTCATCCCCTCGCGGTTCAGACTTCTCCTTTAGGAAGGGCTACGTTGTTGGTTCTGTTGACGCACGAGTTCATTACTTAATGTCGCACGTTCCCATAGGCTACTGTTGACGGAACAACAGGTTTAATCATTCTATTTCCAACTCGTGGAATTGAACGTCAAACAATCATATACAAAACTTACATGTCACAGCCAACATTCTTCAATCAATATCATCTTGCGGATTCCCCTGAGCTTTCTCATCTTGGAAATAAAGGTTTCCATGATAATAAGCGTAACCACCGGTAGCAGGACCTTGTTGGAGGAGATGTTGTCCAGTTCAAAGACTATGAACCGTTTGTTCGTCAGGTCCAGTTCCTTGTCGGAGTTCAGCAGGAAGTCATAGTCCCCGCCCCTGTAAAACGGTTCCAGCACATTCAGAAAGCCGTCAATATCGAAGTCCTTTTCACGCACCTTCTTTTGCTCGATCATATGGCGGTAGTCATCACGGACAAACTCATAGAAGCCGTTAAAATCCGGCCTGGACGCCCTGTCATCCGTAATCCGGCGGATATAGGCATTCACCGCACCCGACAGGGCCACCTCCTCCGAACGTTTCGGGGCTTCGTCCTCCCGTTTCCACAAAGTCAGAATCAGCGTCTTGATACTCTCACGTTTTTCAACGTCAAACTGTCCGGAATCCGTATAAAAAGGATTAAAAGCTATCGGATTATCCTCCTCATACGTTATATAGATGCCGTCCTCACCGTGCGTACGGTCATGGATCATACGGCACAGTCCCTGGTAACTGTTGCCCGTGTCCACCAGCAGGATATGCGTGCCCTGTTCATAATATTGTCTGACCAGGTGGTTGGTAAAAAAGGATTTGCCGCTACCGCTGGGACCGAGAACAAACTTGTTGCGGTTCGTGATGATACCGCGTTTCATCGGCAGGTCGCTGATGTCAACATGCAGGGGGATGCCGTTCCGGCGGTCAGCCATACGGATGCCGAACGGGCTGGGAGAACTCCGGTAATTGGTTTCAGCCGTAAAGAGACAGACGGCCTGTTCCAGAAAAGTGTAGAACGACTCCTCTGCCGGAAAATCACCCGCATTGCCGGGAATGCCAGCCCAGTAGAGCACCGGGGCATCCACCGTATTGTGCCTCGGCGTGCATTCCATCATGGCAAGCTGGCTGCCGGTATCGTTCTTCACACGTCTGAGTTCCTCCCTGTCTTCAGCCCACGCCGTCACGTTGCAATGGCAGCGGACGGGCAATACGCCCTTCGTATGGGCTTCATCCAGATACATCTCCGTCCACTCCCGGTTTACCGCATTACTCCGGCTGTACTTCGAGAGGGAGAGCATGTTGCGCGAAGTTTTTTCCATTGTACGGAGAATCTCCTGCGCGTCGTCTATAAACACATACTGCGAATAGATATGGTTACAAGGAAGCAACAGGCCGACGGGAGCGGCGAACGAGAGGCGGCAGTCACTGCGGTCGGTGGACATACGCTCATAACGCATATCGGTGGACACCCTGCCGGGAAGGTCCTCCGTATCAGATAGGGTATGCACACACAGCCGCTTGTCACCCACACGCATGCCGCCGGGATTAAGACAGATGTCCTGAAGCACGGCGGTTTCATCCTCCAGCGACAGGGAGAAATATTTCTCCACCAGTCCGGGACGTCCCTCAGTGCCGGTAATCTCGTCCGCCTCCAGCCTGCGCAGGCTGACATGGCCGGAATCGTTCATGATACGCTCGAACTGTTCCACAGCTTCCAGAAACCGGGCCGCCGTGTCCTTGTCAACCATCTCCTTGGGCAGAAGGGAACCGCGACAGAGGCTGTTAAAGTCACTCCTCTGCCGGCTGCGCTCACGCGTGGTCTTCGTCAGATACAGGTAGCATTTGTGGTTCAGGTACGGGCGCTCGTTGAAATGGCGCTCATAGCTTTTCGACAGGAAGCTCTGTTCACCGTCCCGGAAATCAGGACGGTAGGTCTCCTTCGTGAACCAGTCCTGCTTGCAGACAACCGAAAAATCCGGCAGCACTTTGACAGCCTTTACCCAGGACGAGTGGACAGCCTCGTATTCGGCCGCAGTCATAGTAAACAGTTCGGGAAGTTCCACCTCAAAGGCCACGGTCAGGTCGGCGTCCTTGCTGACAATGCAGCCGTTTTCCACGGACAGCAGGGGGAACTTACGTTCAAGCGTTTCAGCTTTCAATACATTTCTCATTTCTTTCTTCTTTTGGTCAGTAATCGGAATAATCTCCTGCGGTGGATCAGATAACGAGGATGACGTTTCCCCGACAGCAGCTTCATAAGGCCGTGTTCACCATAGCGGGCATTCAGGCGGAAGGTCAGCCAGACCAGCAGCGAACCGGACAGGAGTCCGAAAGGAATGCATATCCACTGGTTCACACCGGCTATATAAAGGATGACCACCACAAGCAGCACCGCGACAAGCCCGCCCGCAAAAATAAAAAGGTACTGTGATTTCAGGCCCTTGAACTCCAAAGGATTACCCGCGCCTTTATTTATCTCGTATTCCATAGCCTCTAGAGGAAGAAGGAACGCAGGATAGTGGCGGCCACAATCAAAAATATACAGGCGAAAAACCAGCTGGCTGCCGTCTTGCTGGTATCGGGATCGCCGCTTGAAAACTTGCTGTAGGTCTTGATACCCCCGACCAGTCCAAGCACCGCGCCGATGGCATAGCACAGTTTGGTTGCCGGATCGAAATACGAGGTCAGCATGCTCGTGGCTTCGTTAATGCCCGCAAGCCCCTGCCCCTGCGCAAAAGAGCCGGCTGCGAAAAACGCGAAAAGCACTGAAAAAAGGATTCTCTTTCTCATTGTAGAATCGTTTAAGGTGAGACATAAAATTGAATTCGAACGCAAATATAGGAGGGGACAAAAGACCATGATACAAACATTTCATCAGGTGGCAGCAAATGTCAGCAGATGTCATATCTTGCAAAGCACAGACGTCTTTCAGCCCGGTTGAAAGAGAAACAAGTCTGTTAATATCTGCCAGAAAACCATATTGATAAAAGCAATTTAATTCCAGAGCTTGTCAGTTCTCCATTAACAGCATCAAAGCTTATAAGAAGTTCTTTCTTAAACGTAAAACAAAAAGACGTTTACAACAGCCGGTTTTCCATCAAAAGAACAGAAGCGAAGAAATGCCAATGAAACATAATGAAGAAAGGACAATTCCATGTTTTCCGGAATATTATTGCTATCTTCGTGGCAAATAAACTGACAGGACAATGGAAACAGTTCAATATGATTACAAACAGATTCTGCAGCGCATCGTTGCAGAAATCAAAAGTTCAAGAATCCAGGTTGCACGCAAGATAACCAGTGCAACAATGGAATTATATTGGAACATCGGCAAGGAACTGTCCGCACAACATTTGAGCAAAGGATACGGAGCACAGGTAGTGGAAATGCTTGCTTCTGATTTGCAGAAAGAATTTCCCGGAACTACGGGCTTTTCTTCGAGGAACCTCTGGGAAATGAAACGGTTTTATGAACGATATTGCGGGGAAAGCCGGAAACTGCAACAGAGCGTTGCAGTTTTACCTTGGGGACACAACCTGTTGTTAATGAGCAAGTGCAAGAACCCGGAAGAAATATACTTTTACGCGACAAGGAGCACGGAACTGGGCTGGACAAGGGATGTGCTGCTGAATTATATCAAAGCGGACGCTTTCTCAACAAGGGAGGAACAACCCAAATTGCATAATTTCAAGGAAACCCTGCCGGAATGTTTACAGGAACAGGCGGAAGAAATGTTGAAAAGCAGGTATAATCTGGAATTCCTGGGAATCACAAAACCTATACTGGAACTGGAATTGGAAAGAAGGCTCGTGGACAAGATAAAAACATTCCTGCTCGAAATGGGAAAGGGGTTCAGCTTTATCGAAAACCAGTACCGCCTAGTACTGGAGGATAAGGAATATTTTGTGGATATGCTCTTTTTCAACCGCTGTACCCGGTCCCTGATAGCGCTGGAATTAAAAATAGGTTCATTCCAACCTGAATATGTGGGGAAAATGAACTTTTACCTGAACCTGTTGGACAGACAGGTAAAGATGCCGGACGAGAACCCGTCCATCGGTATTATATTGTGTGCGGACAGGAACAATGTGGAAGTGGAAGTGGCCTTGCAAGGCTCAACGGCTCCGATCGGAGTTTCCGAATACAGTTACCTGATTCCACAAAAACAGATCAAAGAGTTAATCAACAACGAATTGTCCGGAAATAAGGAATAGAAGAAAACAGCCGTAAGGAAAATAAAAACGCATCCCGGCATTTGTTCCGGGATGCGTTTTTGGTATACCCGAAAGGTCACAGATATTGCTTCCAACCGTCCGATACAGGTACGACAGATTTTGTTTTCCGCACGGACAGAGGGTTCCCGTTCCCGTCCAGATATTTTCCCATCAGACTGTCAATGACATTCTTATTCTCGACCTGGGAAGAAAAAATCTCAAACAGGTCTGTTTCCCGGATGGTGTGCAGAGTAAGGGCCGCACGGAGAGATTTCTCCTCATCCTTGTCCGCATCATTCAGTTTAAACAATACGTTGCCAGCATTGTCAAGATCATCAGGCGTTACGACCCGTGAAACGGCATCCACTGCCGGATACGTTCCGTCCAGTTCTTCCTGTTCCTCTTTCAGCATTCTCATCTCCTCCAACGGTAATTTACATTCCACTTCTTCCTCAGCGACATCTTCCTCCTCACCTATAAAATCCGCAGCCGTTTCCAACGGCTGGCTCATATAGGGGGCAACGCTCTTTCCTGCATCCTCATCCAGATAGACAAAACAGGTGCTGCCCATAATGCCGGATTCGCCGCCCGGTTCCGACAAGACATTTTCCGGCTCTTTCTCTTTTACGGGAGGTAACTTCGTATACAGCAGGTCACAAATTTCACGTATCTTCTTTTTCTGCCCACATACCTTATATAATATATAACAGGCACAGGCAAGACGTATCGACAAATAAACTATAGTTCCCATTCCACCGGTTTTTGGGTCGCTTCCCGATTATACATTCCGTTAATTATATCCTGATACCTTTTCAGATGGTCCGACAGTACACTGTTCACAAATGTGGGGACAGACATTTCCGGTGCAATGACCGGAAGCACCCTGGCCAGGACCTTATACAGTGAATCATGTATATAAGTCTGTCTTCTGGCTCCAGTCAGTTTCTGTTGCAGGAATTGTTCCCGGTAATCATCAAAGCCGTATGCCCGCGGTGTTTTCTTCCCCGCGAACGGTTTCTTCTCAATGGAGACATCAGGTTTCTTTTCTTTTTCTTCCGACACTCCGGAGGCACCGGCATCTTCTTCCGGCCGTTCATCCTGTTTCCTTATCTTTTCCAAGGCCGTTGTATCTCCGGCTACCATACGCTTGAGCGCGTCCTCGTCCACATTATAGACGGATCTGTTCTTGTTTGCCATAGTCATGTCCGGTTAAAGTCCGAGTATGGTTTCCATTTCAGCGGCAAGCAGATCGAGGTTGCTTCCTTTCAGAGCGGCGGCGGAAGGCGGAAACAGGGTGCTGCGGAATATCTGCCCGTTCAAACCGACATCCTTTTTATAACGCTCCGCAGCCGGAAGGACCGTATTCAATACAGGTAATCCCAAAGAACGGATGATTTCCATATAAGCGTCATACAAGTCCCTGGAGACGCGCTTGTCCATTTTATTCCAGAACATATGGATATCACGCAAGGGGACTCCCTTGTGATGAAGCAGATATTCCCGGATGGACAGGACAAATGACATGCTGCTCTGCATGACCATCCTCTCCTGGGTGATCGGGGTAAAAACATAGTCCATATTGATGATGGACTGGAAAACGCCTGTGGTATTGACCGTTCCGGGAAGGTCCAAAAGGACAAGGTCATATTCGGTATCGGAACGGTCTATAAAACCATAGGCAGTTTCCTTGGCTTGTTCGGGCGTGGAAGCCAGGATATTGTAGGCCTTTCTGCCCGTATCCCCGAACTGCTCCACCAGCAAACTTTGCAGACGAGGGGTCTTTTCCACATTTTTTATGTCCCATTCACGCATAGTCATCATGCTGTGCTGGGGGTAGTCACAATCTACCACAAGCACGTTCTTTGCCTTATGGTAATGGAAATAGCTGGCAAGCAACACGGTTAACGTTGATTTACCGACTCCGCCCTTCTGATTGCTGAGGGCTACAAATAAAGGTTCCTTCTTCATAACTTCATGAAATTAAGGGTTAATGACTTATTTTCTTTTCGCCTGTATCCTTACATCAAGTGACGCCGCACAATACTGTACAGCAGCATGAATACGGCTATGTATCACTGTTTCCATACATGGGCGGTATCGCATCCAACCGGGGTACACAGTACCGTCCCGTCACAGTCTGCACCACATCAATACGACTTCTCTTGTGCCGGACCGATACGATACATGCAGCCTTGCGTCACGCTAAAAACGGAATGTACCTTTGATGCCAAACGTCAATATTCGTTATGCACGACTGTATCTATACAAAAGCTGCCTCATGGCATCGATACGCCTACGTATCATTGCAACGGAACGGTGCCGTATCCATACATGACCAACGTCACATTCAACCGGAATACACAGTATTGTCCCACTACCATAGGCACCGTATTGATAAAGCATTTTTTATACCGTACCGTTCCGTCCCTTACTGCATTGCGTCACGCCAAAAGTAGAACGGATTTTTGATACAATAACTAAAATCCGCTTCACCTGACATGACATGTCATCAGATGTCATCACTTGTCACATAAACTTCTATTTCACAATCACTTAATCCGTCATAACTTTGCAAAGTCGGAATAAGACTATGGAGGAAACCATGCTTCATCGGACTACAGCACGCCGTGAACGTCGCGCAGCAATCCGACGAAGGAGGATTCTATGTTCAAACGAACATAGCAAGTTGTGTTTTCGTCCGACAGGAAGTGTCCTGTCCGACGAAAACCACTTGCCCGACCTGACAGTCGGGGAATTTCCTCCAAAGTCGGAAATTCCGGAAGAGAAAAAAGGACGGACCATAATTATGCAAAGAGTATGAAGGAAGAATCGAGAGCAAAAACGGGCAGAAAGCCCAAAAGCGATCCGGCGGACTACAAATACAGCTTCCGCCTGAATGCCGGAGAGAACATGCGGTTTGAAAAATTGGTTACCGAATCAGAGGCAAAAGACAAAACACGTTTCATCAAAAAAGCCATCTTCGGTGGCACAATCAAAGTGGTTAAAATCGACAAGGCGACAATGGATTACTACATCCGCCTTACGGAATTTCACAAACAATTCCAGGCTGTCGGTAACAACTACAATCAGGTCGTACGTGCCATCAGGAGCAATTTCGGGGAGAAACGTGCGATGTCGCTACTTTACAAACTGGAGAAAATGACACTTGAGCTGATGCTACTGAACAAAAAAGTGATAGCACTAACCGAAGAATACCAAAAGAAATGGTTGCAAAAATAAGTCATGGAGCCAGCCTATACGGGGCACTGCATTACAACCACGAGAAAATAGAGAAAGGGACGGCTGAAATACTCTCCGGCAACCGGATGATTTCAGACCGCCCGGGACGACCGGGCGAGGACATGCGCCTTGCCTTGCTCTCCTTTGAGAATTACCTGCTGGCAAACAGGAACACGGAGAAGCCCGTCCTGCACATTGCACTCAGCCCGGCACCGGAGGACAAGCTGACCGATGAACAGCTGGCGGAACTGGCGCAGAATTATATGCAGAAGATGGAATATGGCGACCAGCCCTACATTGCTTACAAGCATGGTGATACACACAATACCCATATCCATATCGTAAGTGTATGCGTGGATGAAGAGGGACGGAAAATCAATGATTCTTTCGAGCACCGCCGTTCCATGACCGCCTGTCGGGAATTGGAAACAGACTTCGGATTACGCAATAGTGCGGATATGGAAGAACGGAACCCGAAAGCGGAATTAAAGAAGGTAAATACGTCCGGGGGAGACATACGGCATCAGATAAGCAACACCCTAAAAGCTGTATTAGGAAGTTACCGCTTCCAGACATTCGGGGAATACAGCGCGGTATTGTCTACCTTCAATATTGAAGCCAAGCAGGTACGGGGAGAATTCAAAGGCGAGCCTTATACCGGTATTATCTATTCGGCTACCGATGACAGCGGAAAAGTGGTCAGCCCGCCTTTCAAGAGTTCACGCTTCGGCAAACGTTTCGGAAACGAACGTCTGGAAAAGAGGATGCTTTCACACACCAGGGATTTCAAGGATGGTAAATGGGCACCGGCTATTCATGCACAGGTGGTTTATGCCATGCGGCACGCACGTTCGCGTGAAGAACTGGCCGGACTATTAAAGAAAGCCCGCATTGATGCAGTATTCCGGGAAAATGAGCAGGGACGTATCTACGGTGTCACGTTCATCGACCATAACAGGCGGGAAGTATTTAACGGTTCGCGCATGGGCAAGGAATTTTCCGCTAACATTTACAATGAACTTTTCAAATGGTGGGACGGTATACCTGCCACAGAACGTTCCGCACATACCGGCACCGAACTATGGCAGCACCATTCGCACAAGGCGGAACCGGGAAGCGCATTGGAACAGGCGGCAGGCATATTCTCCATAGAAACCAATCCGGTGGATTACGAGGAGGAAGCCCTTGCACGCCGGATGAAGAAAAGGAGAAAAGCGAAACGAAAGTCCCGCGGTATTTAAGGAAAACTGATTATTACCCCCATTTACACATAAGTATTATGCAACAGGAAGACGATTTGAGAGCACTCGCCAAAATAATGGAATTCGGAAGGGCGGTGAGCATTTTTCTTTTGGTAGTACACGTATACGTGTATTGTTATCCGAGCATTGCCAGTTGGAATTTAAATCTGGAAGTGATAGACAAAATAATTATGAACTTCAACAATACAACCGGGATCTTCAATTGCGTCCTATGGAGCAAACTGGCAGCTATCCTGCTGTTGGCCGTCTCGTGTCTGGGAACAAAAGGTGTCAAGGGCGAGAAGATCACCCGGCACAAAATCCATGCAGCACTCTTCGCAGGATGCATCCTTTTCTTTCCCAACTGGTGGATATTGGATTTGCCCCTGCCCCATGCGGCTGTCACCGCACTTTATGTATTCACATTGGTGTCCGGCTATCTTTGCCTGCTGATGGCAGGATTGTGGATGAGCCGTCTATACAGGCACAACCTGATGGAGGACGTGTTCAATCTCGAAAACGAGTCTTTCCAACAGGAAACCCGGTTGATGGAAAATGAATACTCGGTCAACCTGCCGACAAAGTTTCAGTATCAGGGGAAACTCAATGACGGATGGATAAATGTGGTGAATCCCTTCCGCGCAACTATCGTGCTTGGTACACCCGGTTCGGGCAAATCATACACAGTGGTAAATAACTACATACGCCAGATGATTTCAAAGGGATACAGTTGTTACATTTACGATTACAAGTTTGACGATTTATCCATAATTGCATATAACACATTGTTAAACAATATGGATAAATACAAGATAAAGCCCAAATTCTATGTCATTAATTTCGATGACCCGCGTAGATCACACAGATGTAACCCTATCAATCCGGAGTTCATGACGGACATCTCGGATGCATATGAAGCAAGCTACACAATCATGCTAAATTTGAACAAAACGTGGATTGAGAAACAGGGGGATTTCTTTGTGGAATCACCCATCATTCTTCTGGCGGCAATTATCTGGTATTTAAAGATTTACAAAAACGGCATCTATTGTACATTCCCGCATGCGGTGGAACTGCTGAACAAACCGTATTCAGATCTATTTACTATATTAACCTCTTATCCGGAGCTGGAGAACTACCTTTCACCCTTTATGGACGCTTGGAAATCCGGAGCTCAGGATCAGCTCCAGGTGCGCCCGTAAGGGTATATGATAAATATAGCTTTGGCAAGCTATTAGGTACGTGTTCTTTGAAATAATTACCTATCACCAACCGGCTTATCCATTCAACGAAAGACGATGGGGAGTGTAGCATGTCGGTAAAGCCACAAGTGGACTAATTGTCAAGTCCTGACCGGGTGGCGAGGTGAAACGATAGATATGAGGATAAAGCCTATACTGGTTGAACGATAGTCTGAGCGGCTCGATGGTTAAGCCTTGACGGAAGACAGTTATAGACGTCAAGTCGTGATACCCAACTTCTCCTTGTAGGTTGTTTGGGCAAAGGAACTTATCACGGAGCAACTACATACATAGTAAAGGACGAAAGTCGTATCCGACAATCTATCATGCTAATAGTTATCATATATCTAAACGGGGATTGCCTAAGTGGGGCAACCCATATGGCAACAGAGCTTCCGTAGTAGTCTGAGCAAGGGAAAGCCTTGTACATGGCGAAGGGGGGCAGCCAATATCGTTTAATGTCAAATTTTGGAAAATGTGAGAGACATGAAAAGAAATCCAGAAAAGATATTAAACAGTCTAACTGAACACAGTTCCGACTTGGCTTACAAGTTTGAACGTTTGTATCGGATACTGTTTAATGAAGAGATGTACTACATTGCCTATGAACGCATCTATGCGAAACAGGGTAATATGACAAAAGGTGTCGATGGTAAGACCATTGATGGCTTTAGTATATCCCACGTTGAACGGTTAATTGATGCGCTCAAAGATGAAACGTATCAGCCGAAGCCCTCTCAACGAGTGTATATTCCCAAGAAAAATGGGAAGATGCGTCCGTTGGGTATTCCGTCATTCATTGACAAGCTTTTGCAGGAAGTTATTCGAATGATTTTGGAAGCAATATACGAGGGCAGTTTTGAAAACTCCTCTCATGGTTTCAGACCACAGAGAAGTCCACAGACTGCACTTTGGAGCATACAAAAGACATTCAACAATACTAAATGGTTTATCGAGGGAGATATTAAAGGCTTCTTCGATAACATCGACCATGAAGTATTGACAACCATTCTTTCAGAACGCATTTCGGATATGCGTTTCCTACGTCTAATCCGAAAATTCTTGAATGCCGGGTATGTGGAAGATTGGATATTTCATAAATCGTACAGTGGAACACCTCAAGGCGGAATAATAAGCCCTATATTGGCAAATATCTACCTTGACAAGTTCGATAAATACGTTAAGGAGTACATCCAAAAATTCGATAAGGGCAAAAGGCGCAAAGAAAATCCGATTGTCAAACGTTTCGGACAACGAAAAGCCTATTTAGTAGCAAAGCTGAAAAGGTCAACGGACGAAGCAGAACGGCAGCTACTGTTGAAGCAAATTAATGAAATTGTCAAAGAACGTCTGAAATATCCCGCAAGTGACGAAATGGATGCGAATATGAAACGTCTGAAATATGTGAGATACGCAGATGATTTTCTGATTGGTATAATCGGCAGCAAAGAAGACTGTATCCACGTCAAAGAGGACATAAAACAATTTATGGCTGAAAAATTAAAATTGGAAATGTCTGACGAAAAAACGCTGATAACCAATGCAAGGAAACATGCCAAATTCCTTGGATATGACGTATTTGTACGCAAATCCAATGACACCCATAGGGATAAGAACGGACATCTGACAAGAAGTTTGGACCACAAGATAGTTTTGTATGTGACTACCGAAGTCATGAGAAAGAAACTCCTTGAATATGATGCGGTCAAAATTACCGTACAAAAAGGCAAGGAGGTTTGGAAACCGAAAGGTCGTTCATACATGCGTTGTCTTGATGATTTGGAAATTATAAGCCAATATAACTCTGAAATCATGGGGTTCTATAACTTTTACTCGATTGCAAACAACAGTCCTGTGATAGATTCATTCTATAATATAATGGAATACAGTATGTATAAGACATATGCCGCAAAATACACTACCTCGAAAAAGAAAATCATTGCGAAGTATAAGAAAAACGGAGTGTTTGCAATACCGTACACCAATAAAAGAGGATATGAGTTTAAACGTGAGTTCTACGACAAAGGCTTTAAACGCAAGGAACTACCTAATCGATACTTAGATGACAGACTTCCAAACACGGTTGCCATAACTGGTGGCAGAAATGGTCTAATCAAGAGACTTCAAGCACATGTATGTGAGAACTGCGGTGCTACGGATAGCCTTGAAATGCACCATGTACGCAAATTGAAAGACCTTAAAGGTAAAAGTGATTGGGAAGTTAAAATGATTTCACGTAAACGTAAAACATTAGCAGTATGTTCAATATGTCATCACAAGATACACGCAGGAAAGTTAGACTGAATGAGAAGGTGGAGAGCCGTGTACGGGGAGACCTGTATGCACGGTTCGGAGGCGAGTGCTTGGAAACCTGCTACTGTCAAAGGTGGCAAGGCGCTGGGTGCTTAGCCTATGGGCAGATTGCCAGTGCAAAGATACCGCTCACCAGAATGATTTCACCACAGCTTTACTGGGTAATGACGGGTAATGATTTTTCCTTAGATATCAACAATCCGAACGAGCCGAAATTGCTGTGCGTAGGCAATAATCCCGACCGACAGAATATTTATTCGGCGGCCCTGGGATTGTACAATTCCCGCATTGTAAAGCTGATTAATAAAAAAGGACAACTGAAAAGTACGGTAATCATTGACGAATTACCGACTATATATTTCAGGGGACTGGACAATCTGATTGCCACGGCACGAAGTAACAAGGTAGCGGTCTGTCTGGGCTTTCAGGATTTCAGCCAGTTAAACCGCGATTATGGTGAAAAAGAATCCAAAGTAGTGCAAAATACTGTGGGTAATATTTTTAGCGGCCAGGTGGTCGGGGAAACCGCCAGGACACTTTCAGAGCGGTTCGGAAAAGTACTCCAGAAGCGGCAGTCCGTATCCATCAACCGGCAGGATGTGTCCACCTCAATCAACACGCAACTCGACTCTCTTATTCCTGCCTCCAAGATAGCAAATCTTTCACAAGGAACATTCGTTGGTGCCGTATCGGACAACTTCGGAGAGAAAATAGAACAGAAGATATTCCACGCCGAAATCATCGTAGACCACGAAAAAGTCAGCGGGGAAGAGAAGAATTACAAAAAAATACCCGTCATCAATGAATTCAGGGACAGGGAGGGAAACGACATCATGACGCAGCAGATCGGACGGAACTATGACAGGATCAAGGCGGATGCGCAGGCAATCATTAACATGGAAATGGAACGCATTAAAAATGACCCGGAACTCTGCAGGCGGCTGGGACTGGAGAATGAAGATGACAAAAAGAAGAGAAACGGGAAACAGGAATAAATGCGCATTTTCCCCTCCATAATTTTGAAAGAATCGAGTAGGAGGAAAACGAATTGGTATTCTTCCTACTTTTTCGTTTTCCGACCTCTCACACCACCGTACGTGCCGTTCGGCATACGGCGGTTCCTATTTTGGGCACCATTTGAGATAGCAGTCCATGAACTCCATATAGCCTGCCTTACGCAATTTATCATTGGACATTACAAAGGTTACTATTGGGCTGTTCGAGACACGCCAATAACCTAGACGAGTGTTTCCCCATTGATATGCCTGCCACTCAGAGACACCGCATTTCTTTAAGTTTGCTACTCGGGTTTTGGCATTCTTCCATGATTTCCAGATACACATGCGAATACGTCGTCTTAGCCATTCGTCGGTTTCAATACAAAGCCTTTTCATTTGTGCAAGGCAGAAGTAGGCAATCCATCCTCTTATGTAATCTTTGAGTTTCTGTTTCCTTTTCTCATATCCCCATCCATTACTCCGACTTGTCAATTCTTTGAGTTTTGATTTCATCTTGTTTTTGGATTTTGAGTGTACAAGTAGAATACAGTCCCCTTTCTTCACATAAAAGGAGTACCCTAAGAACTTTACTCCTTTCACATAAGATACGACCGTCTTTTCATGGTTCACTTTAAGGAAGAGTTTCCCTTCTATGAACAGAGTTATCGATTCCCTTACACGTTTGGCGGCACGTTTGGATTTGCAAAATATCATCGCATCGTCTGCGTAACGGACAAAGGGGGGGCCACGTCTTTCCAGTTCCTTGTCCAATTCATTGAGCATGATATTACTTAACAGAGGACTTAGAGGACCTCCTTGGGGAGTTCCTTCTGTACTCCTCTCGAACATTCCTCGGTTTATTACACCGCTACGAAGATATTTGTGTATCAGACTTATTACCCTTCCATCCTTTATGGTACGACTGAGTATTTCTATCAGCTTGCTATGACTTACCGTATCGAAAAAGCGTTCAAGGTCGAGGTCGACTACATATATATAACCTTCACTCACTATCTTTTGCGCCTTACGGAGAGCATCATGGCAACCCCTTTTGGGACGGAACCCGTAACTTGTCTTGGAAAACTGACGCTCGTATATCGGCGTCAACACTTGGTTTATGGCTTGTTGCACCAATCGGTCTACCACTGTGGGGATTCCTAAGAGGCGCTTTTTGCCATTGTCCTTTGGTATTTCTACCCTGCGTACAGGGTTGGGACGATAAGTCCCGGACTGCAAAGAGATTATCAGTTCATCCTTATTGGCCTTTAGCCATGGCAATAATTGTTCGCATGACATCTTGTCGATACCGCCACTTCCATTGTTCCTGACTACCGCCTTATAGGCTTTGTTCAGGTTCGATGGACTAAGGATGATTTCCAATAGGTGTTCTTTGTCAAATGGTACTTCCACGATGTTGTCTTCGGTCATCCACATGAAAGTCTGCACTCCCTCATACCATTCGGATTCCGTCCTAGCTCTTTGAGGGAAGTCATGAGCTTGGGCTGATGTTTTCTGCATTCTTTCTTTCATTTGCTAACTTTCAATTACTATCGTTTAATTATTAGGTTCGGTCCTTCATGGGAATATCGACAGTCCCACTACTATGACCTCTGCTGACTTCTCACGGCAAGCGTTACTCCATACATTTCGTAAAGACAACTATTCTGTATGTCCGTGAGACCTCCTCGGATAAGGGTATTAACTTTCTATCTTATGTCTGCTCCATTTACACCAACCGTTTCCGAATAGCTATAGGGCTTTGGTTTGTTCAGCAACCTTACCCACGGTCATATGCCTTATATGAAGTTTCTGTTCGTCAGACCAGATATTTGCCGCCAGCTTCTTTCAGATTCCAACTCGCGAGGGACACCATTGCTATTGGCTGTATGATTCCCGCTATTAGGGCTCATTGGGGACTTGCACCCGGTAGCTAATAACCATGCCGAGCATACTGAAACAGCCCCCGTTTTCCGGGGGCTGTCCTATATTCCCTTATTCACACAATACCGTATTTCCTCAACTTGTAATACAGGGCAGTCCGGCTGATGCCGAGTACACGGGCGGTAAGGGTGCGGTTGTTACCGGTCTGCCCAAGTATCCGAAGTATCTGCTGCTCCTCCTTTTCCGGACAGACAATCATGTTTCCCAATTTCATGCCCTGATCCAGATTCAGTTCCTGTGCGGATATCCGCCCCTCCCCGGCAAACACGACGGCACGCTGGACGGTATTCTTCAGTTCACGGATATTCCCCGGCCAGCCGTATTGCCGTAACACGGCAGCCGCTTCCCGGTCGAAGCCCTGAACCGGTTTCCCGTATCTTGCGGAAAACTGCTTCAGAAAGAATTCAGCCAACGGAAGGATATCCTCCCCGCATTCGGAGAGCAGGGGAACCCGGATAGTGAACTCGTTCAGACGGTGGTACAGGTCCTCACGGAAACTCCCTTCCGCAATGGCCTTCTCCAGATCCGCATTGGTGGCGGCGATAAGGCGGATGTCAAAGGGCCGTTCCCTGACTGTCCCGACCGGCAGGTAACGCTTTTCTTGCAGGGCGCGAAGCAGTTTCATCTGATTTACGGGAGCAAGGTTACCGATTTCATCAAGGAACAACGTACCACCTTCGGCAGCCTGGAAAAGTCCCGCCTTGTCACTGTCCGCACCGGTGAACGCCCCTTTGCAGTACCCGAAGAATTCGGATCTGACAAGGTCATCGGAAACGGCACCGCAGTCCACGGCTACAAAAGGCTTGTGCCTGCGCAGGCTCCGCTCATGAATCTCGGCGGCAATATGTTCCTTACCCGTACCCGATGCTCCACGAAGCAGGACGGACATGTCGGAACGGGCCACAGGGCCTATCAGCCGGTACATCTCACGGGCCTTTTCACTTTCACCACGGTAGAATTCCGTGCTGCCATGCTGCGGACGGCTGAACTCTTTTTCTATGACTTCCCAAAGCCGGTCCGGATGTACCGGCTTGCAAAGGTAATTGGAAGCCCCAAGCTGCATGGCTTCCACCGCATTCTCCACCTGGCCGTAACTGGTCATAATAAGGAACGGGATGGAATAATGTTTTCCCTTCATCCACTTCAGCAGCTCCATACTGCTGCCGTCCGGCAGGCGCAGGTCTGCCAGGACAAGGTCGAATTCCTTAGCCTGAAGTTCCTTACGGGCTGCCGAGAGTGTAACCACATAAGCGGTTGCCATACCCTTTTTCTTCAGCCAGTTACTGATACTGCGACTGAAGACAACATCATCCTCTATAATCAGTATATTTTTCATTTGCTTATTTTATATTCTTCTTCATATTTTCAGCACAGGCAATTAGTTTCCCAGCAGCTTCTCCTACTTTATAGATACACCTTATCTGTTCTTCCGTCCAGAGTTCCGGTTCAGACAGTACAATAGTCTGCAGTTCCTCTATCGGATAATCAAGGCGGACACTTGTCCACAGGGGAAGGTTCTTGTGCAGGATCTCTCGGACTGTCTGACGCTCATCCCTTTCCAATGCCCCGTGCAACCTGTCAAGGTCCTTGCGGCTTTCCCGGATGAAGATACCGAGCATCTCCCCCTTGTTGTCCTCCCCGGTCAGAATCAGGGAAAAATCCGGTTGCCATACCGTCTGCCTATTCCCTCTGACGATTCGGGAAACGGTTTCCAGCAGCTCATTCATCCGGAAGGGTTTACGGATACATCCGGCAAATCCCCGGGAAAGGTACTCCTCTTCCGGGTTCATATCGGCAGTCACGGCTATGACCGGAATTGTTCCGGCCCTTTCCATATTGGATGAACGCAACAACTCCAGCAGCCCGAACCCGTCCATGTCAGGCATGCGGATATCCGTCAGCAACGCGTCATAATCCTCATCCCGCAATCTTGCAACCACCTGACGGAAATCGGTATAACAGTCACATTCAACCCGGTTTCGCCTGAACATCTCACGTGTTGCGGAAAGTTGTCTCGGGTCATCGTCAAGAAGGAGAATACGCAGTCCTTCCGTTTGATAGTCAGACGGAAATTGTAACTCTTCCTTCAAGAAACCGCTGTCGGCAGGGGAAAGGGGAAGAGATACCGTAAAACAGCTGCCTTCCCCCGGGTGACTCTCCACCCCGATGGAACCGCCCAGCTGTGAAACAAGCCGGGAAACGATGGCAAGGCCAAGTCCGAAACCGGAAACGCCGCGGGCATTATCAAGCCTTTCGAACGCATCGAATATCCGTTCCTGCTCCTCATCATTCATTCCCGCTCCCGTATCCTGCACTTTGATACACAATTCGCCGACGTTGAAAGTCGCTTCCAGCCGGACATATCCTTTCCCGGTAAATTTCAGGGCGTTGGAAAGCAGGTTGTTCACAATCTGCTGTAAATGTCCCTTGTCACAACTGACAACAGCGTTCATGCCGGAATACCGGGTCAACAGTTGCAATCCTTTCTTTTGAACGAGCGGCATGTAATTGTTGGTAATCTCCCTGAACAGGGTTTCCAGACAAAAGACGGAAATATTCTCCCGTGCCTGTCCTGTATCAAGCAGATAGAAGTTCATTAGCGTGTCCACCAACGAAAGCATATAGTCTGACGCATGTCGGATATTTCCGGCGTATTCCTCCTGCATAGCCCTTTCCTGTTCGCCGGGCAGCAGCTCCGCCGTTGCTCTGATAATGGCAAGGGGAGAGCGCAGGTCATGGGCGATAGTCAGCATCATACGCTTTCTGGATTGGAGGAGCTCCGTGTTTTCCCTGTTGGAAGCTTCCAGCTGACACCGATATCGGTTCCGCCGATTCAACTCCCGATGTATGATGATATAAAGTAAAATAGTCAGCAATGAAATAAAGACGGCAAAGGTGGAAACCGTATAAAAGGACCGTTCCCGTGCCTTGAAGAACTGCATGTAACGTTCCTCAAGGCGCCGGTCAGTCTCCAATTCAAAATCTCTGATGATACCGTATAATCTGCAGTTTAATGCCATATTGTTATTGAACAGACGCTCCATTTGTACCAGCAGACGTTCACGCTCAGTCTCCTGCCGCCCGGTCAGTTCCCTGTTTAAAGAATGAAGTATACTTGCAGTTGAGACCTTCCGGTCTTTTTCCGCAGGAGGTTGCAGCCGTTCCCGTTTTTCCTTCTGTTCCGAATAAACGGATTTTCTCTTCTTGCGTTTGAGGAAGGACCAGAAACTTTTCTTCGGAACTTCCTCTTTGACTTCAACAGGCGCTTTCTCATTGCGGATATGGGATGCAATCACTGGGATTTTCCGGTTTATGATTTCACCGGCTTCACGAAAACGGCTGAACGTATGCATTACCGTGTCAAGCAATTGTTCCTTTCTCTCCAGAAGCAGGCACAGCGAATCTATACGCCCCCGTTGTCCGGATGCATGCACATATTGCTTCAAGGACTGTAATATGCCGCATACCTCGTTTCTCCTTTTCTGATAAGTACTCCGGTCGTTCTCGTCCCACACACTGACCGTCTCTCCATAAGTGGCCAGATTCAGCAGGCCGGCGTAGGCTTCTCCGGTCAGATGCCAGAAATGAAGCAGTTCCTGTTCATCCTGTTGCAAATAGTTTCGCTTCATCTGTTCCTTACGGAAGAGACAAATGGTCAAGACAAGCAGGAATATCAAGATAATATATCCTGAGAATATTTTAATTTTTAAACACATAATAAACTAAACTTACATCCTTCATTCCTGCCTGACTAAAACCCAAATAAGTAGTGAGAAAAAATACCCTAATCAGATACCTTATAATGTATTTTTCAACATCTAGGTCTAGTCGTATTAGATTCATTCTCCATTTGAAGTCTATTATAGTACTAGACTTTGATTCAACAGAACATTATATATAAAAACAGCCATATTAGCAGAAAATATTACTACATATTTTTCTTGTTCCCCGACACACATTCCATTAAAACATCTTTACAACAATTCAAATACATTTTTCTTTCTACTTCAGACAAGCCAATTAACTCCTTTTCAACAAAAAAGCTATAAAAATACTTGTATCTTCATATATCACTAATTTTTGTTATACTAACCTCATTATTTCTTACTTATTTGTTTTATACAGTAAAGACTATAGTTTTCTACGAAAATATTATTTCTTCCAATTCATTAAACGTGATAATCATAGCAAGTAAAAGTTATTCTTTTTAATTTCCCTATAAAAAACAGCAGAAAAAATTAACATATATTTACTATCTGAAAATTAATATATTATTCTTAGTATTATTCATAGTAAAATATATATATTCACATTGTTTTCAATATTATTGAAGATTATCTCATCTTTTCATACACAATCTCAACCTATGAAATCGGTTTCACGAGTTTGACATATTATTCTTCACTCAAACAATACACACAACTTTATTTCATCTCATCTCTACATAATTCACTCCTCTTAGTATATTCTAAAATGGATTCTAAAAAAGCAAACAAGATAATATAATCCAAGAAACTCTTTATCCCTCAATTTATTTTATTATCAAATTCATTATATCCATACAAATATCAATAAAACAATTATTCTTTAACAAATAAAAACACCTACCTAAAGACCATTTTATCACAAAATACATCTATTTGAGTCTTAAAATATTTAATTCCTATAAAAAATATCTTAGCATATAATACCTCCTTCTTTATTTGAAGACATAATATTAGAAATTATTCATATTCTAGTACGCATAATTCACTTTATTCCAATACAAAATATTTCATCTGAACATCTCTACTATTAGGTCCTACCATAATAGAAAACTTTCCTGATTCATACACATACTGTAAATCTGAATTATAATATTTCAGGTCATCCTTTGTTATGACAAACTTGACTTCACGCTTTTCTCCCTTTTTCAAGAATACTCGCTGGAAGCCTTTCAATTCTTTTATCGGACGAGCAATTTCAGCATATATATCACGCAGATAAAGTTGTACGATTTCAGTTCCATCCGAATCCCCCTCATTGGCGACAGTCACCGAGACTGTCAGTTTCCCATCCTCCGCCAAAGTTTCCGTACTCAACTGCATATTGCTATAGGTAAAAGTCGTGTAACTCAAGCCATATCCGAAAGGATAAAGAGGTTCATTACTCTCATCCAGATAGTTGCTGGCATAACGATTGAAGACATACGCGTCCGAATCGGGACGTCCTGTATTCAAATGATTATAATACAACGGAAGTTGCCCTACCGAACGAGGGAATGTAGTAGTCAGTTTCCCGCATGGAGATTTTTTTCCAAATAATACGTCGGCCACCGCATCCCCAGTCTCACTGCCGCCAAACCAGACATTCAGTATCGAGTGTACATGCGCATCCTCCCAGTTCAATATCAACGGACGTCCAGTAAACAGAAGAAGAACCACAGGTTTACCCGTTGCCACTAAAGCTTCCAACAAATCCCGTTGAACAATGGGAATCATCGGATTGGTACGAGAAGCCGACTCCCCACTCATCTCAGCACATTCACCCAAGGCAGCCAAAATAACATCCGCACGGACAGCCGTCTGCAAGGCCTCACTCAGCAATTGTGAATTGTCCCCCCGTTCTAACGGACGAAGACCGGTGGCAGTCTTTTCCTGTTCCGCATCATAACAGATATTACTTCCTTTCGCATACAATATCTCCGCTTCGTCCCCTACTGCCGACCGAACGCCTTCAAGCAACGTCCCGTGACGGGAAGGAGTGCAAGTCATGCTCCACATACCGCACATATTGTTGCGGGCGTCTGCCATCGGCCCAATCAAAGCAATCCTACCTTTCTTCTTCAAAGGAAGAAGATTATCCGTATTTTTCAACAAAACAAACGTTTCGGCAGCAATCTCTCGTGCCACAGTACGATGGGCAGTCGTATACAGCTCGTGTTCACCACGCAACGTATCGCAATATTTATAGGGATCGGTAAACAAGCCCAATTTATACTTTGTTTCCAGCACACGCCTACACGCTGCATCAATCTGTTCTTCCGTCACTTTTCCTTCCGCCATAGACTCTTCCAACGTATTCAGGAAACCGCAGGAAACCATATCCATATCCGTACCCGCCAGCAAAGCACGCGCAGCGGCTTCTTTCAAAGGAGCAACTCCGTGGGCATCCATCTCGCCCAACGCATAATAATCTGTCACCAATAATCCTCGAAATCCCCACTCATTTCGAAGCAAATCAGTCAGCAACCATCTGTTGGCAGTAGCCGGAATACCATCCACAACATTAAAAGAACTCATAACACTGCCTGCACCTGCATCAACAGCGGCACGATAGGGAGCAAGGTATTCGTTATACATACGCAAACGGCTCATATCAACCGTATTATAATCACGTCCCGACTCACTGGCTCCATAAAGAGCAAAATGTTTCACACAAGAAAGAATCTCATCTTTTCCCTGCATATTCTCTCCTTGATAACCCCTTACATAGGCTTTTGCCAAAAGTGAGCCCAAATACGGATCCTCACCATTGCTCTCTGCAATACGTCCCCAACGAGCATCCCGACAGATATCCACCATCGGGCTGAATGTCCAGTTTATACCATCTGCACTGGCTTCCACAGCAGAGATACGTGCCATCCGTTCGACAGCTAGCGTATCCCAGCTACAAGAAAGAGCCAGCGGAATCGGGAACACAGTTTCATACCCGTGAATAACGTCAGCACCTACCAGCAATGGAATCTTCAAACGGCTTTCTTTCATCGCAAGGCGTTGCAAAGCATATATCTTCTTCACCCCTTTCACATTAAAGACGCCCCCAATCTCTTGATTACGTATCATTTCGGTCAGTTCGCCACTCATGACAGCCCCCGTTACCAGGTCACCACCGGATGGCAAATTCAACTGCCCCAGTTTTTCACGAAGTGTCATCCGGCTCATCAAGTCGGTGACGAAAGCATTCATTTCAGTATCCTGCCCTCCGCCTGCCGGAGAACAAGAAAAGAATATCCATCCGGAAAGAATACCAAGTATCAGTTTCCTTTTCCACATTCGCTTTTCCATCATCATTTATGACGTTTTTCCGATAAAATCAAATCCTCACAACTGAAATCAAACGGTACAATAGCTTTTATGTCTGTGGACGAGCTTCCGATGAGTGCTTCAAACTTACCCGGTTCTGCCACCCATTCGTGTCGTTCGTCATCAAAGAAACTCAAAGCCCCCTTATCAATCGTCAGCGTTACTGTCTTTTCTTCACCCGGAGCCAGTTTTATTTTCTTAAAGCCTTTCAGTTCCTTTACCGGACGCGGCAGAGATGATTTTTTATCGCTAATGTAAAGCTGGACAACCTCCTGCCCTTCGCGCATTCCAGTGTTTTTCACACTGACAGAAAAGGAAATCTGCTCATCCGCCTTCATGATCTTTTTATCCGCCGATGGTTTGCCGTATGCAAAAGTGGTATAACTCAGCCCATGCCCGAAAGGAAACAAAGCGGGAATCTTCTTCGTATCATGCCAACGATATCCCACGAAAATATCTTCCTTATATTCTTCCTTCTCACCATTACCTGGATAACACAGTTCGTCAAAAGCATGCGCACCGCAATCCGCAAGCCTGACAGGAAAAGAAAACGGCAACTTGCCACTGGGATTCACAGCACCGCTCAACACATCCGCCAGTGAATATCCGCCCATAGAACCCAAATACCAGCCTTGCACTATGACAGGCACTTTATTTACCCAAGGCATTTCCACCGCATTGCCACTCAGCAACACCAATATCAGATTCCGATTGACAGCCTGCAACTCCTCTATCAATTCATCCTGTCCGAAAGGCAACCCGTAACTAATCCGGTCACCCGCTTCACTATCCTGCTGATGGTTCTTATTCAGCCCGCCTACAAGTATCACTAAATCCGATTCTTTAGCCATCGCCACTGCCTCAGCACGCAATGAATCCGTCACAGTCTGTGATATTTCCTCCACATTGCCATACATCGGTTTGCCTGCCGCATATCCTTGTGTATAGCGTACCTTATCCCCATACACGGCACGAAGCCCATCCAACGGAGAAACCATATCCTTCACCTTCAATTCGGAAGAGCCGCCACCTTGGTTCAACGAACGTATCGCATTATCACCCACTACAAGAATACGATTGTATTTCGATGCATCAATCGGTAACAACGGAGCCGATTTCTTCGCCACGGGAACATTCTTCAACAACACAATCCCCTCATTGCCAATCTCACGCGCCGATTGATAATGCTCTTCATTCGTTATCGCTCCATAAGGTTTCCGGCAATTCATCGCCGTACGGAATATCAGACGAAGAATACGCGAAGCCTTGTCGTTTATATTTTCTTCTGCAATCTTCCCTTCTTTCAACATCTTCAGATATGGATTGGCCAAATAATAATCGTTGTATGTAAAGGCACTTTCCGAAGTCAGTCCGTTCGTATATGACCCCATCTCAATGTCCATTCCGTTCAAGGCAGCTTCATAAGTATCGTGCACACCTCCCCAATCACTCACCACCACACCGTCGAACTTCCAGTCCTCTTTCAATATCTTACGGAGCAGTGTTTCATTATGGCAAGCATGCTGACCACGAAACTTGTTATACGCTCCCATCACCGTCCATGCACCGCCCTGCTGTACAGCCATCTTAAAAGCAGGAAGATAGATTTCATGCAAGGCACGCTCGCTGAGATACACATCGATATAGTCACGCCATAACTCCTGATTGTTCAGCGCATAGTGCTTGACACTTACCGCCACACCGTTTTTCTGCACTTCCCGTATATAAGGTACACAGAGCGTACCTGCCAAATAAGGGTCTTCACCCATATATTCAAAGTTACGTCCATTCAGCGGAGTCCGATAAATATTTACGCCCGGTCCTAATATCACATCTTTTTCCCGATAGCGTGCCTCCTCTCCCAATGCCTTGCCATATTTGGCAGCCATTTCAGGATTCCACGTAGCGGCAAGACAAGTGAGCGCCGGGAAAGCGGTAATGCTATCATTCGTCCATGCCGCATAATTCCAATTATTCCAGTTCAATTCTGCCCGCACACCATGCGGTCCATCACTCATCCACAACTCCGGAATACCTAAGCGAGGCACGCCCGCACTGCTAAACTTGCTCTGTGCATGACATAGAGCGACTTTTTCTTCAAGAGTCATGCGACTCAGCGCATCCTTCACACGCTCTTCGATAGGTTTATTCTCATCCTGATATACCGGAATCTGGGCATATACCGGCCTTACGACAAGTACGGACAAACACACCCATATTATCTTTATCTTAAGTTTTAGTTTCATTTACAATAGAATTACTATTTTATTTCAATATTTACATTTCCCTGTATTTCGACATCTCCTTCAGTTATCGCTTTTCCATTATGAATGATGTTTTCGAAAACTAAATTAGAAATCGTATTACGAGCATCCTCCGAACTGACAACAAGCTTATTCTTAAAACCGAAACGATCATCAAACCGAATGTTTTTGAAAAGGATATTCTCCATCTGGCAACCTTCTTGGTGGGTGGCTGACTGAAATACATATATCGGGTGTCCACTCTCCTTGATTTTCATATTGTCGACCTGTATATCACTGAACGTGATATTCTCAATCGGCATTGCTGTTCCTCCTTCCGACAAAGGTTCCTGCCCGACGGAAAGCATCGTTCCTGTTGATTCCAACACAATGCAATTCTTAATTTCGCAATCATGGATTGAATAAATCCACTCCCCTTTAGTTCCTGCCTCCGGTCCCACCATAATACAACGAGCTAAATCGCACCACAAAAGGCAATTGTCAACTTGCACATGATTGGTATTCGCTTTCGCTCCTCCATAAAGCCCGAGGATTTTCAACGAGATACAGTCGTCATACGTACGGACAAAACAGTCTTTCACCGTAGCCCCAGTGCTACATGTCAGGTCGATACCGTCACCATTCAATATCCAGCAGATGATGTTTACATTATCAATCACTGCATCCTTCGTGCCATATAACGCCAATGTCCAGTTGGGCGAATCAATCAAAGTCACATCTTTTATCTTGAAATTGCTTATCACTTTCGTATTATCGGCTACTCTAATCAGCCGTGCTCCTTCGGCATACAAACTGCCTGTATGCGGCAATTTTTCTCCGGAGATTATACCGTTTCCGGCTATGGTTACATTATCTCCCGTCACCTCGATACATGTATAGAGTACAGCACCTTCATCAACATACAACGTCTGATTGTCCGTCAGCACCAATTTGCTGACTACATGTTCTCCCGGTCCGCAATAAATTACGTCTCCACTACTTTGAGCCGGTTTATCCTTGTCAGGACGTCCGCCCAGCAAGAACAAATTATGTTGCCTGTCTCCATCAAATTCTACCGATACTTTGCGTTTCTCATAACCGGGCAACGAGAACTCTATCATATTATCCGTGATTTTCTCTACCGGAATCTGATAAGAAGAAGGACGTACCTCCACTTCCTTAAATGCCGTTCCACGTTTTTCCACACGTACTTTCACCGCACCTTCAAAAGGATTAATGACACGGGCATAACTCATTGTATCTCGCAGCTTCTTGGAGTTATTCCAGTCATTCCAAATCCGGTCGTGGTTCTTCGCATCCGAACAGAGCGCTTTGCGTACATCTATTGCCCGCCAGCGTCCGCCTTGTTCCACATATACATTATAGAAGGAATTCGCGTTTATATATTCCTGTCCGTCAGCCCACATATTCATGAACGGATGTGAGCTGGAGATGGTCCGGTCACTATCATACCGTGAAGTCTCGTAAGTCATCACACTGGTTTTCAAGTCCACAATAAGTTTCACTTCATCTCCACTTTGAATAAAATGTTCCAGTTTGATACCTCCTTCACATGCGGTTCCATCGGTATAAGCAGCCGAATAAGAGAGCGTCCAATTCCCCTGCCCCAATATCGGGAACAAAGTAAACGAACCGCTATTCTGCCCTTTCGGAAGCGTTATTTCTTTTTTCTGCAAAGAACGGCGACCTTCCGTTTTCAATGATGAGACATACAGCACATCCGTCATACCAGGTATCCGAAGCGTCAGAGACTCAAAATCATCCGGTGCATTCAGCACATTGACCATCAGTTGGGCTGTGACAGGTTCAAGTCTGACAACCGACTCATTTATCAATGATTTGCTGGCATATATCCGGGGGATTTCCCCGGATATGTTTTTCACTGCCACATAATAACCCTCCGCATTACCTCCGGCAGACGCCGGCGAAATCTCCAGATTCCCGTCAGTCTCATACGCCAGAATTGTTTTGTAAGTTCCGGCAGCCGTTATCTCATGCAAACCGACCTCATCGCCTGTCGTTTGAAAAGCAGTACAATTACTTTTGTCAAAAGCATAGAATACATGAGGCCACGAAGCCACTTCCGTATTTACATTCTCATAACTAATATTTATACCAGTCAGTCCTTCATTCTCATTTCCACACGATGAAAGAGGTAACATCAGGCAAGACAGTAAGCCTATTATCAACATATTATTCTTATTCATACAATAACTACATTTACCAATCTGTGTTCTGAATCAGATTTTCATTCCGATTCATTTCTCCGTTTCCTATCGGATAATAATTCATCTTATCGTCCCACACACGGTCCTGAACCAAGTATTTCTCTTTTGTAATCACATTATTGGCATCCTTGCTCAGTCTCAAACCATATATTTTCACGGTTTGGCTGCCAATCTTCCAACGCCGTATGTCCCAAAAACGATGATTCTCGAAAGCCAGTTCCACCCGGCGTTCGTTACGTAACCGAGTACGGAACGATGTCTCATCTATGTTTTCATCCAATCCCTGCATAAAAGAACGGGCACGAACCGCGTTCACGGCAGCTACAGGAGACATATCGTATCTCTTTCCCTCCCAATCGCCAGTGAAGTTCGGATTACCGGTTGCTTCGAACAATGCTTCCGCATAGTTCAGATAAACCTCCGCATACCGGAACATCGGAAATATATGTCCGAAAGAAGTAATCGTTCCCGTTCCCTCATCGATATTGGTATCTTCCTGCAAGAGTTTTCTCAAATAATAGGAAGTAGGCGAAGCACCGTCCTGAGGCATACCGTTCCGTCCACCGTCAAAACTTTCAATAATGTCGTTTTTGAACGACATGCCATTCGCCAGAAGCGTCTTTGCGAAACGCGGGTCACGCTTCAACGGGTCTAAAACATCCTCCTGATGCTGTTCCCAACTGAACGGAGTACCATCCGCCATATCAAACGCTTCCACCAGGTTTTCCGAAGGACAAACACCCGAGTTACCTCCCATACCTACTGGGAAGTTGGCATACTCGAATTGATTACCCGCACTCAGCCGCCTGCCGAAAATCAGTCCTTGCGCATTTTCATTATTAAAGACCTGTTCGTCCACTAACTTGTAGATATTCGCATCCATCAGTTCTTTGGCGGCTTCCGCTGCTTTGACCCATTCGGAAGAGTTGCCAGACGGATTATTCAACGGGCTTGCTGCATAAAGCAAAACACGTGCTTTCAAAGCCATACAGAACCCTTTGGTGACACGTCCCAATTTAGCGGACGGCGTGTCCTTCCAAGTTTCCGGCAACACCTTGATGCAAGGTTCGAGTTCCTTCACAATCCAGTCCGCCGCTTCCTGATAAGAAACCGGTTTCAGATGATTAACCTCTTCGGTGGTAAACGTCCGGTCGGCGATAATGATTTGGTTGTAACGCCTCAACAATTCAAAATGAAAATACGCGCGCAACACTTTCGCTTCCCACGGGTAATATCTCAATTCTTTCAAGTTCTGCTCATAATTGGTCGTCCACTTGGAATCAGGGAAATCATCCGGACAATTCTCGAGAAAATAATTCGCACTACGGATAGCACTGTAATAATGCGCCCACTGGTCATCAATCAGCCTGTTAGCCGACCAACTGCCGTCATAAAAAGTCTTCACGGGGTCGGCACTCCAAGCATAGACCGCATCGTCCGTTGCACAGTCACGCAAAGTGCCCAATGCAGACAACTCGTCCGGCAAACCGGCATATACATTCGTAATCCCCATCGCCACACGGGAGAAATCGCTAAACAAAAACTTCGTGGTATGATATTGGGATTCATCAATCTCCAAATCATTGCATGCCGCCAACGCTCCAACCAGACAGCCTAAAAAAAGAATTTTCTTATATAGTTTCATAGTTTACTCCTCCTATTAAAAAAAGACATTCATTCCTATCTCATACGTACGTGCGGAAGGATATCCCATACTAATATACTCCGGATCAAATATCTTTATATTGTCTATAGAGAAAAGATTAGTGCCACGCAAGAAGAACTTACACTCCGACAGTTTCATTTTTCCGAAGTTCAAGTCACGCATCCGATAATAAACTTCCAGCTCCCTCAATTTAAGAAAATCACCTTTCTCCGTCCATATCTGGCTGTTGAGGTAATTGTTGGCATTGTCCAACGTTGTCAGACGAGGATATTTGCCGGAAGGACGCTCTGCCGACCAATAATTTTTCAAATAGTGTTTGGAGATATTCTTGTTTCCTCCTGCCAATGGCACGTAAACACTTGACAAAGCGGTAGCCACCGTCTTATTTGCTACCCCTTGGAAGTAGGCATTGAATCCTAAGTTGCGATAATCCGCGCCGATCTGAAAGCCGTAATTAATTTCCGGCAATTCAGACCCCAACTGGTAAGTATAATCATAGTTATCTATCTTGCCATCCTTATTGAGGTCTTTATACTTCACATCGCCCGGTTGCGGGTTCTTGATGAAAGAGTTTACGGGAAGTCCGTCGCTCAAGGTTCCGTCTGTCTTGAAATCCGACTGCTGGTAGAAGCCCTCCGCTACCAGTCCGTAATAACGTCCGATGGCATTGCCTGTCTGATACATATAAGCATAAGGCTGATAAGCCTCCTCCATGTTGGTTATCTCATTCTTCGCATAAGAGAAGTTACCGCGCACGTAGTAACCGAAATTACCGATACGCTGATTCCAACCTAATGAGAATTCTGTTCCATAGTTTTTCACCTCACCCGTAAACACATCGGGCACACCGATGCCGACTACGGAAGAAATAGTCCCGCTTCCATTCGTACGAATATTAGTACGTTTGTTGTAGAACACATCCCATTCGAATGTCAACCCTTTCAGCAAGCCCAGTTCTATACCCACATTTGCCTTATACTCTTTCTCCGGCTGGATATGGACGGAAGGAAGTCTGCCTTCACCCATACCCTGAGCGGCATTGATGCCAGTATAGACAAACCAACTGCTGGTGCTGCCGTTGAACTGCTTATCCATATCATACGCAAGATTAGCGTCCATTCCGACAATACCGTATGAAGCACGCAACTTCAGGAAATCGAGGTTTTTGAAGTTTTTCATAAACGCTTCATTGGATATAATCCATGCAGCGGAAAGAGCAGGATAAAGTCTGAATTTATTTCCGGAAGGCAATTTGCTGCTTGCCGAACAGGAAAGTACACCATTCAACAAGTAACGGTCGGCATAATTATAGGTAGCGTTCAGTATATAATCATGGTGTACGAAAGTCTGGTTGGCACCCGTATAGCTGAGGTAATTGCGGTTGAATATTCCTGCCACTGAGAAAGCATGCTTGCCTATCCGGCGGGCATAATCAAGTTTTGCCCACAAAGCCATTTGCATATACTGCCAGTTTAATGTACCGTTATTGAACTTCAATGGAGAATCCGTTCCATAAGCCGTACGGGAGTATCCGGTGATATTCTTCGCGGCATCGTATTGCGGGTAGACTTCGTAGTAAGAGTAGGTTTTACTCTTTACATCGTTGATTTCGGCATGGTTGTCGTAAGCCACACGCACTTCCGCTTTCAGCCCGTCAAGCCACATAGACAAATCCTGACGCAAAGTCAGGTCGCCGGACAACAGACGGGAGAAAAGAACATTACTTCCGGTAGCCATTTTGTTGGCCAGCGGGTTATTGAACACTTTAGTACGCACCCATTTTCCGTCTTCCGCACGCACGGGAATACCGACTGTCGGCGTGGTATACATATCCGTCAGGTCTATTCCACCGCCAGGCTGTTGCAACTGCTGAATACGCCCCATCAGGTTCAGCATCAGTTTGGTCTTCGGAGTAAGATCCGCTTCAAGATTCGTACGCAATTTCAATGCATAATATTCAAGTTGCGTAGAATAGTCGTCATTCAGCTTCGTATTGTCGAAGAATCCCCGATTGCTGGTATAATTGGTATATACGTAATAACGCATATTCCGGCTGCTTCCATCGAAAGATAGATTCACATCGTGATTGAAGGCTACGTTTCTCAACAACTCTTTCTGCCAGTCTACGGTAGGAATCACCGTATTTGTCCCGTCTGCCAGCGACAGAATATCACGTTGTGAATAATAAGGAGACAGACCGTCATTTGCCAACGCCTCATTCAATGCACCTGCATACGCTACCGGATCAGCCATTTCAGGAATACGGAAAGGAGTTTGCAACCCCATACTATACCCGCCATTCATCCGGAATTTATGTTCACCACCTCGTTTGGTAGATATACAGATGACACCGTCAGCACCCCGAACACCATACAATGCCAACGCCGCAGCATCTTTCAGTACACTGACACTTTTCACTTCATCTACATGAATAGTAGAGGCATCTCGTTGGATACCATCTACCAGCACAATCACATTATTGCCACTAAAGGAACCTCTTCCGCGGACATTTACTCCCGGCACACTCCACGATGGCCAAGGAGAAGTTCCTCCCGGCTGCGACACCGTCAGTCCGGGAATCAAGCCATACAGGGCACCTAAAATTTGCGACTGCCCGGAAGCCTCAATCTCTCCCGCTGTCACTCCGTTGATGGCAGAAGCACTCAGTTCCTTCGTCACACTTTCATTAAATCCCAAATCGAATACCTGATGATGGGCATCCAAGCGTACAGCCATGTTCGATTTATCAATCGTTATCTGACGCGAGAACATAAAATCTTTCGTCAATGTGGCCTTCACGCCTTTCTCTGCAGAAAAGCGGATGATACCATCAGCATCGGTCACATAATATCCCTGATCGCCTTCTACCTCCATCACAACTTCCTGCAACGGGCGATTCTGACCGTCGGTCACCCGCAAAGTTACATCCAGCTGCTGCGCATTCGCCAAACAGGAAATGCCGATGGACAGCATGATTATAAAATATATCCTTTTCATTGTCATTATCTTTTTTGTAAGCTATTAGTTATTTACCAACCGGGATTCTGAATCAGTCCGTATCCCTTATTGACTTCATTGCTCGGGAAAGCGCTAAGATACCACTTAGGGCTCCAGTTCTTTTTCCAATAACGAGGATTCAGTTCCGTAGGCTCCGAGAACAGCAGCCCTTCGGGGTTGGTGCTGGAAGAACCTTCTTTCAGTTCGATAGTAATGCCATACAATGCCTTTTGGAAAATATCTGCACGTTTCCACCTCACCATGTCGAACCAGCGCGTCTCTTCAAAATACAACTCGCGTGCACGTTCGTCCAGAATCTCTTCGCGCAGTTTGGGGTCTCCGTCCGACGGGGCTTCCGGATAATCGGGCAAAATCTTATCCGCTTGCAGCCTGCCGAGCAGACCATCACTCATATCAGGAAGTCCGGCACGATTGCGTGTTTTGTCCAACCATTTATAGGCTTCGCTTTTCTGTCCCAGTTCGTTGAGTGCTTCCGCATAAATCAAATAAATTTCCGCTAAACGCAAGTAAGCATAGTTGGATGGTACATCAAACAGCGTGGTGGAATTGTAATCCCAAATGAACTTGCGGGAACAGAAACCCGTTATGGCACGCACACTTGTGGCCTGCGCACGCTCACGACCGCCTACCCACATCTCCGCCAAACGTCCCTGGAATCTATCACCGGCAATCATCACCGATTCATACAGGCGAGGGTCACGGTCCACAAACGGGTTGTTATTCAACGTTCCTTCGTGCCCGTTCGTTCTAATCCATTCGCGATATAAAGCCGGTTCACCGTTGGCATACGGAAACAAATCTACAAAGTTCAGCGTGTTGCATCCGGCTCCCCATCCCCGGCTCTGTCCCGGTTCGTCGGTAGGACCGAAAAATACGGTATGATAGAACGGACGATAAGTGGCCGTATGACGACCGGTAGCAATAATAATCTCTCCATTATACCTGTCCGAATAGCAACGGCTGAAAGCCGTACGGGGATTGCCGGAATTTTCTACCAATTTATAAGTATCACCGTTCAACCTGTTTTCGTCAAAGAACGCCTTACATGCATCTGCCACGTCCTGCCAGCGCTTCTTATCATAATTGCCGAGCCATACCATGTAAGGGATGTTTTCCGCATTCAGTTTTTCGATGTTTCCTCCCTGCGGCGTACCCATCGCCATATAAGGTTCGTTAGCATTGAACAACGGACTGGCAAGATACTGCAACACACGGCATTTGAGTCCCATGGCGGCAGCTTTTGTAAAGCGACCGTCGTCTGCCGGCGATACGCTCCACGGAAGCATACCGGCAGCCTCCTTACAAAGTTCGAGAATATATTCCGCCACTGCCTTCACCGGTTGCCGCGAATAGTCCGCACCGGCATCGCTCTCTACGTTTACCGAACTCTTCAAGAGAGGAACTCCACCGAAATGACGCATCAGTTCGTGATAATGACAAGCGATAATCATATATGCCTCTCCTTTGCGTACTATCTTGTCTGCTTCCGACATATCGGGCACCCTGTCTACATTCTCTATATAAAGGAATGCTTTGCGAATCCCCCTGTAAGCCAAATCCTGGGAAGGATTGAAGCCGAATTTGGTATTGGCATTGTTGTTTTCAACTTCTGAGTTGTATTGTCCGGCATAATACATATTGTAGACACCACCCCATGTGCAATGAGATTCTATCAAATCGGTCAATGCATCCAGGTTGTCGGATCCCAAACGATTGCCCGCATCCGGATAATCGCAAAAATACTCACCATACCAAGAGGGATTATACACACTCAAGCCACAACGCAAAGTGGAGTAAGCAGAGTTCAGCGCCCTGTCAGCATACACTTTGGAAGAAAAGATAGTATCTACCGTTACGTCCACGCCCGGTGCTTTGTCCAAGAAAGAATCTCCAAACCGCAAATCGCTACACCCTGCAAAGGCGCACGAAAGCAACAGAAGCAAATAGATTTTATAATTGTTTTTTCTCATATTTCACTGTATATTAGAACTGAATATTAAAGCCCATATTATAAATACGGACATTCGGATAATCATTGGTGAACTGTCCGTTCTTGTATCCCGCAATACCTTCCGGATCGATATCAATATCCGCCAGATCGGAGAAGAGAGTGAGCAGGTTGTAACCGTTCACAAAGAATTTAAGCGAGCTGACTCCACATTTGCTCAAGAAGGGATTGTTGCGGAAAGTATAGGAAAGTTCCGCTGTCTTCAGGCGCAAGTAACTACCATCCATCATCCACAAATCCGAATCCGTAAGATAATGCGTCTTGTTCATAAAGGTGATTCGCGGGAAACGGGCATTCTGATTTTCCGGAGTCCAGCGGTTGTCAGCCAAGTATTTCAATATCGCGCCACTATTAGATTCGCCGAACGGTGTACGATATTCCTTACCCAATATACGTGAAGCATTCCACGCTCCCGTCCATTGCATAGAAAGTTCAAAGTTCTTCCACCTTGCACCGTACATGAATCCCATTACATATTCCGGTCGTTCGCCGTAACCGAAATAAGTGATGTCATTACCGTCTATCACATTGTCACCGTTCAGGTCTTTGAATAAGGCATCTCCCGGCCGGGGATTACCTAAAGCCATCACAGGTGTCAGTTGTTTACCGTTCTCATCTTTCTTCAGACTTCCGTTTTCGTCAAAATCACTGTCAGACAGGAAGCGGTCGAACAAGTATCCTCTATTCAGTCCGGTGCTGCGTCCGGTCTGCGCCATCCAAGGATAATTGGGCACCACTTCGTCCATATAAATGATTTTGTTCTTGGAATAAGAAAGATTTGCCTGCAACCAATAGTCTACTTTGCCGGCTTTCGAATTCCATCCCACAGTGACTTCGTATCCCTTGTTGTTCACTTTACCCAAATTGATGAGAGGCAACTGCACATCGGTTATGTTCGGCAATGTATTGCGCGTAGAAAGAATATCATAACGACGCTCAAAGAACAAGTCTGCCGTAATGCTGAGTTGCTGATTAAACATACGGATGTCGATACCGTAGTTTTGCTTCTTCACTTTTTCCCACGATACGTTCTTATTACCGATTCTTTCGGCCACAGCACCCACCAGCATGGAAGGACTTGTCTGATTGCCAAACTGCCAGGTACCCAACGATGACCATGCTTCGTTATACGCCGACCAGGAATCGTTAAGGTATAAGAAACGGACGCCATTGTATTTATCATTCCCCACCAGACCGTAGGAAGCGCGAACCTTCAGGAAATCAAGCCACTTGAGTTGCTTCATGAAAGGTTCTTCCGAGAGAATCCAACCGATGGAGGCTGCCGGGAAAAAGCCGTAACGTTGTCCCGATGCAAAATTCTCAGAACCGTTGTATCCGGCATTCAAGTCGAGCAGATAGCGCTGTTTGTAGTTATAGGTGAGGCGTCCCACATATCCTACGTAAGCCGTAGGAATCTCCGTATTCTGCCACGGATAGTAGGTTTTCGACTGATTGTAGAGGAAAAGGGCGGACACTTCGTGATTGCCGAACGTGCGTGCATAGTTCAAACTTCCTTCGAGATACCAGTTGCGTCCACGACCGGTCGAAGTGTTGTAAGAAAGAGGTTCGTTCAGCCCGAAAGAGCCTTCCATCTGATAGACAATCGTATTGTCGAACAGCGGATTAGAGATATCCATGCCCGGCTGAGTGAAATAAGCCATATACAAAGGAGTGACAGCGGGATTTCCACTTGTCGGGGCCCGAGAGACGGTGACACTGTAGTTCGTGTTGTATGCTCCTTTGATATTCATGCGAAGCCCTTTGGTGATAAAGCCAAGTTCCTGGTCGAGACTGAGGTCAATATTCAGGTCGTTGTCCGTCTTCTTATCATAACCATAATTATAATAGAAATCCAGTCCGCTGGAACCGGAGCCGATAGAAATGTATTTATCGTTCGGCTTGGTGATACGCATACCGTTCACGAATCCCGGACTCGAATAAGGAGTAGACCACATAATCTTCTGCCACAGATTGTCCTGCCGAGGACTTCTTCTGTTGCCTACCCGTCCGCCCAGGTTAAGTTTCAACGTAGTGGTTTTCGACACATTCACATCTACATTGGCACGGTAGTTATAGCGGCTGTACATATAGTTGGGGTCGTAATTCAGGTCGAACTGTTTTACCATACCGTCCTGATGCAGGTATCCCAAGGATACGAAGTATTTAAAGCGGTCTAAACCTCCGGAGATAGTGACGTTGTGCTGCGTCTGCCAGGAAAGGTTATTAAAAAGATAATCGCTCCAGTCCGTATTCGGGAAGATAATCGGGTCGGCATTGGTACGGAACATCTCAGTGACGTAGGGAGAGAAAGCCAATTGGTCGTCCTGCATGTTCGGATTGTCCGAGCGTTGCGCTTCCGTGTAAATGGAAGCATGTTCGTAGCTATCTGCCGTCTTCAGGTTTCTCAACGCCTGTGTCAGTCCGAAAGAAGATGACCAGGAGATTTTCGGTTTGCCTGTTGTTCCGCGGCGGGTAGTCACCAAAATAACACCGTTAGCACCGCGCACACCGAACACGGCTGTCGAAGCGGCATCTTTTAATACGGTGATGCTTTCCACTTCGTTCGGGTCCATCTGAAAGAAAGAGCGCTCTACACCGTCCACCAGAATCAACGGTTTGGAAGTCTCCTCGGACAAAGAACCCGTGCCACGCACGTAGATATTCGGGTCTTCGGCACCCGGCTGACCGGAAAGCTGTACCGTAGAAATACCACTGACAGCACCTGCCAAAGCATTACCCAAACTTCCGCTCGGAGATTTCAGCAACTCTTCTCCACGCAGGGAAGAAATAGCACCGGTGACGGACACTTTCTTCTGTGTTCCGTATGCCACTACTTCCACCTCGTTCAACTCATTGTATTTTTCAGTCAAGCGGATTTCGATACCTTCACGTCGGGTTACTCTTGTTTCCACTGATTCATATCCGATGTAAGAGGCAATCAGAATGACGGGATTCACATCTGTAGAAACCGACAAAGTGAAATGTCCGTCCACATCCGTCACCGTACCCAATGCCGTCATACCTTTCACCACAACAGACGCACCAATCACCGGCTCCGAAGTCAGCGCATCCACTACCCTTCCTTTATACACAACTTTCTGTTCCGCATCGGCAGATGCCATCGCCACCACCGGAGAAGCACCGTCAGCACTACTTCCTGCAAGCGTTGTCGTATTCATGCACAGCATGCACATACAGGCAGCCGTCAGCATATATTTTTTTCGATTCATAGTAGTAATTTTATTAATTCTGTCCATCAATGAGGAGACAATATCTCGTTTCCCAATCGGGCATGCCAATCACAGACTGCCCGTTCACCAATATGGAATAGGCCTGCACCTGACTGTTGGCAACGTTAAATACCTCCTTCCAACCCAATTGCTGCAAGAGCCATGCAGCTTGCATGACACTGTATCCCTCTCCTGTAGGATTGCTGTCCCACGTAGCGGGATGGGCTGAAGTGTTGCCGCGCGGACGGTTGCAAACAGCAATACCTATTTTATTGTCATACGTCAGCCCGAAGAACACGTGGTCGTTGCAGACTCCCTGCCAGTTGCGACCATAGGAAGAACTGTGCACGCCACAGCCATCATTGTTCCACAGTTCATATTTATTCAGCGCATGTCCGTCTCTGATAGGCCACAGCGCATATCCCCACACAGCCTGTTCTACCTCCCATTCCGTAGCTCCGGCGAGGGAGTGACTGTCGTCTGTAAAGAAAGGAAGTTGCATCATCCGCCCGCTTGCCCCTTTCGAGAACGAGCCTTCGAAATAGCAATTACTGAATAAGATTTTTCCATTCTTGTCTACGCCCAGTCCGGCACGGAAAGAAGGATCCCACGAGGGGTCTTCCCAATTGCTCAAAGCGTCCTGCAAAGTACCGTTCTCATAATAGAGATGTGCCGGATTACCGCCAATCGCCCATGCCCTGCCTACAGCATAGACATTGCGTCCGCCTGCTACAATCAGTGCATTTTGCTGTCCAGGCTGCATTTGGTTGTTCTCGGCAAAGGGGTCTGTGACAAGTCTTGCACGAGCATTTTTCACATCTATCGTCACGATAGCAAAATCACCGTAGACGTTGGTTTTCTCTCGGTCCTCCTTCCAATCACCTACGGCATCGAAAAAGTTAGAGTCGTAAAAATGGTGTTCCCACGGCCAGTTGTCATGGTCGTTCCACTTGTAATCTCCTGCCACGGGGATATCGCGCACCTGTGACGTCTTCAGCACGGTAACGTACGGATACTGCGCCTTGTCTACAAACTGTGCCGTTATATCCGAGAAGCCCATTTCTGCGGGTGTTTTCTTCATTACAGACGAGAGGTCGAGCGCCACTGTATAAGGACGTGCCTTTCCACCTGCCATGATATCCAGGCGATAAGTAAGGGATTCAGTAAAATCGAACGTCAGATTCTCGGGCGGAGTGGCACCTTCTATCAACGCACCCTCTTCGAAGCGTAAGGTAATGGCTTTCTGATTCATGCGTGCCCGGTCGAACAAAATATTCAGATTAGAGAGCGAAGCGCTCACGGGGCTTTCTTCCAGCCCTTCTACAAAGATTTTTCCCGCATCGAGCACGGGTAATGCATTGGAAGTGACATTCACCCAATACTTTTTAATCCGGTTGTCGGGTGCCTTGATATTCAGCACAGGCGTCTCTTCCAGATTTATATGTGCCGGATTTTCCGGATATATCAACGTATATCCATCCATCAATTCCACATTCATTGAGGCCTCGTCAAACTTTTCCGCCTCATTGAACCGGACACTAACGTGTTTTTCATCAACCACTTGGGCAGGCACCGATTCCCCCTGCGACGTGATAGTCAACGAACGGAACGGATTTTCACCCTTGTCGTGCACTTCCATGTTGTAGTCACCGTCCGAGCAAGACGAATACCCCCAACCAAGAAGCCACAGCCATGTAAGGTTAAACAAAATTTTTCTCATAACTAATAAAAATTTTAATAAAAAATATAGTGCTATTTTACTCGAAAATAATCTAATGACCAGCTATCCATCCATTCCAGCACCGGACGCCCGTCTTGAAACCGGACAGGAAGCCACAGGTAACGGCTGTCCTTGGGATACTCCGGACGCCAGATGTCGCCCATAAAGATGTATGCGTCTTTCCGGTTTTCCACCTTTATAATATAGGTACTCTGTCCGCCAAAAGTAATGGCAGCATCCGTGCCTACACAGGGATTGGGGTGCTGTTTCCAAGGTCCCATGATATGGGATGCCGAGAACATACGGGCCTCGTTGGGCGCCCATCCCGTGCAACCGGATGTTATCATCCAGTAGGTACCATCTTTCTTGAAAATGGCTGGAGCCTCGTTCTCCCCGCCGGGAGCCATGCGGGCGTAACGTCCCGTATGATACAAATAATCGTCGGTCAGTTCTGCGATGTGCAGGGTAAGGTTTTCTTCAGAAGAGAAGATGTGGTAAGCTTTTCCGTCATCATCCACAAAAACAGTCTGGTCGCGTGCCATCTGTCCGCCTTCAAAGTCGCGCTTCATGTAAAGTCCCTGTCTCACGGCTTCCTGCCACTCTGCCGTCCGATAAGCCAGACGCTCTTCTACCAACGTATCGAGCGCGGCTATATCGGCGGCTGTGACACCTAATGAAAACTTGCCGGGATTTGCCCGTCCGGAACGCAAGAAGCGATAAGGTCCTGTCACCACATCGCTGACTGCCACTCCATAACGCGCAGATTCATATCCTTTATCCTTCAGTTCGAGATGAAACCACATGACAAACTTACCTGTCTTCTTATTATATACAACTTTGGGACGCTCTAAAATACATCCCATAGCAATGTCACTCTCCGAATCATCGGCATCAACGGCAAGAGCGACGCCTTTGTTCTCCCATTCGGTCAGATTTTTCGATGCATAGCAGGTGACTCCTACCATTGCCGAACAGGTGGTGTCGGCTTTGTGTTCGCCAAACCAATAATAGACTCCGTCATAATAAAGCACGCCTCCGCCATGTGCGTTAATCGGATTGCCTTCCGTGTCGTTCCATACCCGTTGGGGATAAAATGTGTTCTCCTCCTTTGCCATATTCACCGCGCAAGCGGAGAACAGAACAGCAAAGAAAAACAAATGATAAAGTTTTTGCTTATTCGTAAACATGGGCTATTTTTAAAATTATGCCCAAAAGTAAGACAAACGGTGCGATAAAAAGGGGAAGTTTTTCGTATCTAAAGGGACGGAATCCGTATTTGCAGGGTTTTACGGAAAAGTTCCCATAATTGATTTGATAAGGTATTGCAGACGGTTCCTGCCGTGCCAAGTAATGGGAACTGTCGTGCCAAGCAATGGAAACTGCCGTGCCAAGCAATGGAAACCGTCGTGCCAAGTAATGGAAACTGTCGTGCCAAGCAATGGAAACTGTCGTGCCAAGCAATGGAAACTGTCGTGCCAAGCAATGGAAACTG
>JBKVKY010000009.1:242559-311648 GCA_046986985.1 Bacteroides xylanisolvens
TCGTGCCAAGCAATAGCCACCGATACGGTCAAGCAATCCTACAGACTTTGTATAAAAGCCTTTGGAGTCTGATTCATATTCTTCTTGAAAGCATTGCGGAAACTCTTCACATCCCGGAAACCACATTGCTTGCTAACTTCCTCTACATTCGATGCTCCCTGCCGGAAAAGTTGAACGGCTTTATATATCTTATAATCATTGATAAACTCAATTAGGGAATTGCCTGTCATTTGTCTGATTTTCTTATAAAGTGTAGAATGGCTCATCGCCAACTTGGCAGCCATCAGGTCTACATCAAACTCTTCATTGCATAGATTGTCATCTATGATTTCCCGACAGCGCAACAGAAATATCTGCTCCTCTTTCGTATACGTCTTCTGCTCGGTAGCAATGGTGCTGATAATGGCGGCATTCTCCGACTGCACCACTAACCGCTCAATACGTTTGCGCAAAAGTTTTAAGGAAATCGGCTTGGACAGGTATACGTCCGCCCCGCTGTCGAAAGCCTTCAGCATATCCTCTTCCGAGTTTTTTGCCGTGAATATGATGACTTTGATGTGCGCTAGCTTCTTGTCGTTCTTCATCCGCTCCAGAAACTCCTGCCCATTCATGCGCGGCATCATCAGGTCGCAGACAACAATGTCCGGAAGTTCCCTGCCGGCAATCTCCAATCCCTCTTCTCCGTCATACGCTTTGTATATCTTAAAATCGGACGAAAGATACCGTTCAAGGATATTCACCGTTTCGCGTTCGTCATCTATCAGCAGAATGGAATGAGTGGCGGTAGGATTAGAAACGGGCTTTAGTTCCAACAGCTGCACATCGTCTACCAACAGCGACTCGGTGCGTACCGGACAGTCTTTGCTTTCCAGCTCCTTACGGGGGATAGTGAAAAGAAATGCAGAGCCTTGGTTCAGTTCACTTTCCACACGAATTTCTCCCCCATGAAGCTCGACCAATGTCTTGACAAACGACAATCCCATCCCATCGCCTTCTCCCTGCTTTTTGCCCCGCTCCGTACGGAAGAAATTCTCGAAAATCGTATCGCGCATCTCTTCCGCGATGCCTATTCCGTTATCTTCTACCGAGAAGCAAACGACATCCGGACGGTTCCTCACCGTGAGCGTCACCGTTCCTCCCTCCTTCGTATACTTGAATGCATTGGATATCAGGTTCGTGAGAATGATTTCGAGTTTCTCGGCATCAAAGTCGAGCATAATCTCCGTCTCCGCACAGCAGAACGTGTAAATTATCTCTTTCTGTCGGCACAACCTGCGGTAATCATCCGTCAGCTCATTACAGAAACCCACTACATCTTTACGCTGTATGCTTAGTTGTAACTTACCGGAATCCATTTTTCGCAAGTCTATCACACGGCTAATCAACTTGTTCAGCTTCAACGAACTGTGATGCATGGAAAGCAAGTAAGACAAAGGAACCTGCACCGGCGAACGACGCGTCTCTATCAGCTCTTCCAATTGCGCAGCAATAAGGAACACCGGTGTACGCAACTCGTGAGTGATGTAAGTGTAGAAATCCAACTTCTCTTCGTTCAGTTTCTTCATCGTACTCTTCTCTACTTCGTTGATTTGCAGACGATACTTTATTTTCTGTTCATGCAGGTAGAGCCAAATACTACCTGCCACCGTACCCAATGCCAACAGTATCCACAGGCAGATAGCCCAAGAGGTTTTCCACCAAGGCGGAGTAATAGTCAGCTTAAATACCGAAGATTTTCCCCACAACCCGTTGTCGTTAATGCAACGAATATGAAACTCATATTCACCGGGCGGTACATTGGTATAGGTCACCTCCCGGCTGCTTTCCAAATCCCGCCAGCCATTCTCTAAGTTTTTCAACCAACCGGAGAAACGTACTCTGCCTGGAAACTGGTATTCGGGCACACTATAAGCAATGGTGAAGAAATTTTGGTCATAATGTAACGTCAATTCCTTGCATTCCTCTCCTAACAACGTGAACTCCTCTTTCTCGTCATTCAACAGTCGCAAAGAAGTGAAATTTACCGCTTCATACCGTTGGCGGTAGTTTATCTGCGCCGGATTGAAATAGACAAGCCCGCTCACATTGCCGAAAAACATCTCCTCTCCGTCAAACGTACTGGAGTTATAGGTATACGAAGCCTGCTCTATCTCTTTTACATCAAAGCGTACGAAACGCTCTGTCTGCTTGTTCATCCGGAACAAGCCGCTCGAGGTAGCCAACCAAAGATTGCCGTCATTATCTTCTTCGATAGAGGTGACATTGGAATCGGTCAGTCCCTCGTTGGCAGTATACAGCTTGAACGTCCCGTCACGTTCATCCAGCGAATAGAAGTCAGACGCAACCGTAGAGAACCAAATCTTTCCGTCCGTGTCCATGAACAGATATTTCAGGCAGTCGGAAGGAAGACGGATATCTTTCGACTGCATATCATAGTGTCTGGTGATGCGACAAGTACGCGTGTCTATCTTAAAAATCCCCTTCCGGGTAGATGAAATCCAAAGATAATGCCCGCGGCAAACGATGGCGGAACACTGCACCCCGTCCAGTCCCTGTACACACTTGAGTTTGCCGCTCTTCTTGTCCAGCACATAAACGCTGAATCCGCCAATCCAAATATGCCCGCGCCCGTCATCGGCAATCGTCCACACATTGTTCTCTACACCGTTCTCATTCCCATCAGCCATTGTCATGGAATAAGTGACGAATTGATTCTTGCTGATGGAATATTTCACAAGTCCTTTCGTATAGATGCCCATCCATAGATCGTCTCCGTCTTTGATAAGGGAAAGTACATTGTTGCCGGGGATGGCACTGTTGGCAGTGGTATAGGTACGAAATGTTCCTGTGCTACGGTCGTATATCTCCATTCCGCCGCCATCCAGTCCTAAATAAAGCTTTTCTTTGTCCGCCACCACCGCCGTCACAATATCGTAAGTAAGCCTGCTGTTTCTACGCGTCATCGTCTTAAAATTGCCGAAATGTTCCGAATACAGACTGACTCCGTGGCGGTAAGACCCCATCCATAGGTTATCCTCAGAGTCAACAAACAAGGAATAAATCGCATCGCTGGACAAGTTGCTGTTGTCCGGAGAGATTTTCTCCATCCGCCCGCCTTCCTTCAACAACAACCCCTCACCGTCAACGGCAAATATCGTCTTTCCTCTATATTCTACGACAGCCATCAGATTGTCCGGCACGCACCCCTCCGAATCCACCTGTCGGATTTCATTGCCGACTATCCGGAAAGTAATGCTCTTGAAACCGATACCATAGCCTACGTATCCTACATCATTGTGCTTATCATAATAAACGGTCGTGCGATAGGACATCACAACAGAATGATAGGCCAAATGGCTGACCACCCTACCGTTCTCGGTAGATAAAAGCCAAAGCCCGTTCGTTCCTGAAGCAATAATCAGCCCCGGCTTATAGGAAGCAAAGCCATAGAAAGTATCTATACCATCAAAACAGACTGTAAATTCCCGCTGTCCCATATGCTTGCAGATTCTTCCACGCCAGTCTAATGCCAACAATCTGTCTTCATCTTTGGCCAATTTGCATATGGATGTCGACATGTTCTCCTCGTTTATCCCTGAGATCAGACTACATGAATAAAAACGACTATCGCTATAAGAGAAATATTTCATTCCTCTATCGGACGCCACCCAAAGCCCGTCAGACTCCGATTGAATATCCTGTACACAGCACTGCATAGAGTCTGCCTGATACCTTTCAAATTCCAATCCGTTAAAACGGCACAATCCATTACTAGTTCCAGCCCAGATATATCCCTGCTTATCTTCATGCAAAGAACAGACCGAACTGTTTGAGCCTAAATAGAAATTCTCGAATATCCTTTTAAAAGAAGTTTCTGCAAATAAATTAGATGGCAGGCATATTGCGAAAATCAAATATAGTATATAACGATACATAATAATCAACAAATACTCTTACTTGTAGCAAAGTAAACATTTCTATATGATATAACCAAACATCTCATTAGAAATTATATAGCACTCATTATACAAATATAACATATACAAAATTTTAAGAAAACTTATTTGTTAAAAACATTCCTCTTATCATGTCTAAACAAAGATTTAATTAACAACAATCTTAGCTTAACTATTCCACTTCCATTCTATTTTATCCGTCTCGATTATTCAACAAATATAAATATAAATCAATATCATTTTAATTATAATCTCTCCTAAAAACACAGCTATTCCCTATAATAAAGATAAATCAAAAACGTCTTGTCTCCACGTTCCGGCTTACGTTTTTCAAAGAAGTTTTCTTCGCGACTTCGTCGGAGAAAATTCCTTTGAAAAAAACGCTCCGACCACGTTTTTGATTTAATGGAAGGATTATAGGGACTAACTGCGACCGACGTGACGCATAGATCACATTTCCACCATTCCCTTTCTTTTTACCAACATCTCTACAATATTACACAAACTAACTACACAGTTCCCAAAGTAAATTCATAATTAAAGAAAAACTGTCCCCAATAAAGACAGGGACTCCAGCTCCCTCTGTTCTACATAAATTTCTCTCACCTTATTAACCGGCCTGTGTATTTCTTTTCTTCCTTATTCCCTTTTTCCACCATCATCCTTTCCCTTTGATTGACATCTGCTGACATCTAACGACACGTGATGTCACCGTTTTGAGAATCAGCATTTTATTCAATTTCAGCCACTATTTTTGAGCTGTCAGACGAAAACATTAATCTCAAAATGATGGATCATGGCACAAGAAAAAGAAGTGAAAGAAAAACCGAAGCGGACGCGCAAAACGCAGAAATCCGCCAAAGAAAAGCCCTATGTGGAACAAATCAACGAACTACTGTTTGTCCACAACAAGGAGGACCCCAAAGCCGGTGTGCAAGCCGTCAGCGAAATTGACGGGGAAGGAAAGGTCAGGACGGTTCCTGCAGAAGAAAAGAACGAAAACTCCTTTCTGAAATTCGAGAAAAACTCCAGTATCCTCGAAAACTTCATCAGGAACTTCTGGAGCCAGCTCAAGGAACCGACACATTTCAGGCTCATACGAATGACCATCCATGATTACAAGCAGAACAGGCAGGCAATCAGGGATTTGTCACAAGGTAAGGAAACGGACGCAGTAAAAGAGTTCCTCAAACGCTACGAAATCCGGCCGAGAGAAAACAAGGAACAGAGTAAAAACGAAAAAGAAACAGAAACGATGGCAAAGAAACAAAAACAAAACCCGCAGGAACAGGTACCACAGCAGGCACCACAACCGACAGTTTCAACAGGACAACCACAGGAACAGCAGGCACCACGCTACCGTTATGACGAGAATATGGTAAACTGGGACGCACTGGAAAAGATGGGAGTCTCCAAAACTTCCCTCGAACAGCAGGGACTGCTGGATTCCATGCTGAAAGGATACAAAACCAACAAACTGGTTCCCCTGACACTGACGCTGACAGGTGCCAGGGTCAAACTGGACGCACGCCTCTCATTCATCACCATGCCGGACGGGCAAATCGGTCTGGGTATCCACGGCATCCGCAAGGAACCGGAGTTGGAAAGACCCTATTTCGGGCACATCTTCACGGAAGAGGACAAGAAGAACCTCCGTGAGACGGGAAACATGGGACGGGTAGCGGAACTGAACCTGAACGGGGGATCCTATACACCCTGTCTCATCTCCATTGACAAGAATACCAACGAGCTGGTTGCCGTACGGCAGGAAAACGTGTACATACCAAGTGAAGTGAAAGGCATCAGGCTGACAGCGGATGAAATAAACGCGCTGAAGGAAGGACAACCGGTATATGTGGACGGAATGACCTCAAAAAACGGAAAGCCGTTCGACGCCACACTCCAATACAGTGCGGAACGCAGGGGGCTGGAATTCATCTATCCGGAAAGCAAGGGGTTCAACCAGCAGAGTCTGGGAGGCGTACAGCTTTCACCCAACCAGATCAAAATGCTCAGCGAAGGACATACCATCCTTGTAGAGGACATGAAACGCACCGACGGAGCGATGTTCTCCTCTTTCGTCACGCTGGACAAGGTAACCGGCCGACCGCAATATACACGCCATAATCCGGAGAACGGGGAAATATACATCCCGAAGGAAATCTGCAACGTGCTACTGACTCCCGAGGACAAGGAGGCACTACGCAAGGGGCAACCCGTCTTCCTTGAAAACATGATCAACCGCAAGGGGGAAGAGTTCTCCTCCTTCGTCAAACTGGACATGAATACGGGCAGGCCGCAATACTCGCGTACACCGGACGGTTTCAGCGAGCGCCAGGTGCCGGTCGTTCCGGCGGAAGTATACGGACATGTATTCACGGCACAGGAACGGGCCAACCTGCAGGACGGAAAAGCCATACTCGTATCGGACCTGAAAAGCGCCAACAACAAGACATTCAGTTCCTACCTGAAAGTGAACGCAAATTCCGGACAGCTGCAATATTTCCAGGAAAATCCCGACATACGCCGCAATACGGCCCGGCGTGCCGCACAGGCGGACGACACGCAAAACCGGCAGCAGGAACAGAAGAAAGGAAGCAGACAGGCCGTATAAAAAGAATACAAAAAAGAATCATTAACCATTCATCAGAGAAAAAGACATGAATCAGAATGACAACCGGATATTCAGAAAGGGAGACCTTGACTGGAAAACACTGGAGACCATCGGTATCCACAAAGAAGAACTGGAAAAAAGCGGGAACATGGAACTACTCCTGCAAGGGGAGGAAACGGAAACCGTCCCATTGAAAATCCGTACTCCCGCACTCCGCATAACAATGGATGCCACCCTCAGGATCACGGTGGGGACGGACGGAAAGCCGGTAATGGAAATCAACGGGATCAGTCCCGAAGCGGAAAGTGAAGCCGGCGGATAATCCCTGCCCCGTACAGACAGAATAAAAAGTATACACAATTTCCCCGTACCGGTTTTATTACGAAGGTACGGGGAACATCAAATGGAAGAAAATCATGATTGCGATATTGACAGACAAGCCCAATGTGGGAAAAGAGATAGCAAGAATTCTGGGAGCACATACCAGAGAGGACGGATACATGAGCGGGAACGGGTACATGGTGACATGGACCTTCGGCAACATGCTTTCACTGGCCATGCCGAAGGATTACGGAATGGACCGCCCGGAACGCGGAGACTTCCCGATAAATCCCGCCCCCTTCAGACTGATGGTAAAACACATCAGGACCGATACGGGATGGATACCGGACATCAACGCGGTCCTCCAGTTGAAAGTGATCGAGAAAATATTCGACGCCTGCGAGAGTATCATCGCGGCCACCAACGCCTCCCGGGAGGGGGAAATGGTGTTCAGGTACCTTTACCGGTATCTGGAATGCAGGAAACCCTACCGCCGTCTATGGATCTCGTCACTTACGGACGAAGCCGTGCTGGAGGGAATGGGCAACCTCAAGCCCGGCAGCCTGTATGACCGCATGTTTCTGGCAGCGGACAGCCGCAACAAGGCGGACTGGGTATTGGGACTCAACGCCAGCTATGCCCTATGCCAGGCGACCGGAACGGGAAACAACTCACTGGGACGGGTGCAGACGCCCGTACTGGCAGCCATAAGCAGCCGTTACCGTGAACGCGAGAACCACATTGCCACGGGCACCTTTCCGGTTTTTATCAGCCTGTGCAAAAGTAACACCCTGCTCAAAATGCGCTGCACGGAAGAATTCACAGACCGGGAGGCGGCCGCACAACTTTACAGTGACTGCAAACTGGCCGGACATGCACACGTCACCGCTATCAGCAGGCAGGTCAGGGAGATAGAGCCTCCAGCCCTCTACAACCTGACCGAACTCCAGAAAGACGCCAACAACTATTACGGAATGGCTGCCGGAAAATCGCTTGAAATCGCACAGAGACTTTATGAGAAGAAACTGATTTCCTATCCGCGAACTGCCGGACGTTTCCTTCCAGGGGATGTTTATGACAAACTGCCCCGTATCATGGAAAAAATCCTGAACAGGAAGGAATTCCGACCGTATGTCAGAAGCATGGGGATCAACATATTCGACCTGCCGGACAAGGTTGTCGACGAAGGACAGACGGCGGAACACCACGCCATCATCATTACCGATACATATCCGGAAGGATTAAACCGGGAGGAGATGCAGCTTTACATGATGATCATCGGACGGATGCTGGAAGCCTTCATGCCCGCATGCAGGGCGGAATACACCACTGTGGATGCCGTATGTGCCGCACGAAATTTCCGGTGTCATGCATGCCGCATCATTGAAAAGGGATGGTTCGGCATATTCGAAAGGGAAAGCGTCATTGCAGGAAGGGAATACGGCTTCTCCCCCATTCCACAACTCGAAAACGGGGAGACGGCCGCTGTTACCGGATGCAGCCTGATACACAGGAAGGACCTGCCCGTATCCGCATATACCGACGCGGAACTGATCACCTACATGGACACTGCCGGATTGGGAACGGCGGCCACGCGTACAGGAATCCTGCAGACCCTGATTGACCGCAAATATGTACGTTATTCAGGCAAATACATCATCCCCACACGAAAGGGGCTTTACATATATGAGACGGTACGGAACATGAAAATAGCGGGAACCACACTGACTTCGGGCTGGGAGGCGCAACTGGCACGAATGGAAAGGGGAAAGCTTACACAGGAAGAATTCATGAAGGAGGTACTCAAACTCTCGGGAGAGGTAACGGAAGATATCTTCCGGAAATGTGAAAGATAGAAGCTATATATAGGAACGGGAAATGCAGGCTGAAAAGTCTGCATTTTTTATTTGTCAGACATCTGTTATGCCGCTTTTAGACGGCAAAGGTACCGGATTACCCCGTATTCGTGTCAAGGCAGCCCTGCGGGCCGGTCGGCTGAAAGAAAATCATCCTCGCTACGCTCCGGTATTTTCTTTCGCCAAGCCTTGACACAAAAGGGCAATCCGGGAGACGAAGGCCTGTAAAATCGGGAAAACAGATTCCGAAGGGATAATCATACACTCTTAAAAACAACAAGGACATGAAACAGAAATCCATTGCAAGCATCTGCAAGCCGGCGGTCACACTGCTGGCAACTGCAGCAATAATCCTGCTATGCCGCAAAGACATAATTCCGGTACATACCATCCTGTTACTGACAATAGCGGAAAGCATAATCCGTATTTTGCTAAGACTCCTCCCGTTACTAGCAATAATTCTCACCATTCTGATCCTTATCGGAATGTTATTATAAACCCTTAAACTACAAATGAAATGGAAACAAGGAAATTCACCCCGTCAGCTCCGGTCGCACCCGCACTGTGGCCGACAACGCGCAACATCAGGCCTGCAAAGAAAAGATTTCCCAATACGGTCGATGAGCCCAGAAACATCGGGTATTATCTCAAGCCACTGCTTGACATCACGAAGCGACCGGACAGAGACGAAATTCTGAAGACATATCTCAAGGAAACCTATGTATAACAATAAAAAAACAACCATTATGTTTTTCCAATCAATTTATCAGATGATGTCGGCAGGCACAGACCTGAACATCAACATCAGGAGAACGGACGGAAAACTGTCCGTAGCGGTAATGCCCAGACGTACAACACTCAAGGATGAAGCCGGACAGGCCATCGTGCCGCTCATACTCAACGGCACCCCCATGGAACTGGACGGACAATTCCTGCAAATCATCACCACACCGCTGCAGAAAGCGCAGGGAATCCTCACCAACCTTGAAACCTTCGAGCAACAGGCACGGCTCGCCGCAACACAAGGCAAGGCGGCCGGAACCGCCAACGACAAGAAGACAAAAGAGGCACGTGAAAAACAGGAAAAGATGGAAAAACTCCTCAAACGTGCGGAGGAGGCGTTCACGGCAGGAAGATACTCGGAAGCGACAACCTGCTTCAGGCAGGCCAAGGTACTCGCAGATACGAACAGGCAGAAACAGATAGAGGCAAGGATACAGGAAGTGCAGAAGGAGTCGTCACAGGGCTGCCTGTTTCCTGAAACGGACACACAGCCGCTTCCACAACAGCCGCCCGCAAACGGTACGGCGAACGGAAACCGGTCTGACGGACAAATGCGGATGTTCACGTCACAACCGCCACAACAGCCTGTACAGCAGGCAATCCCGCAACCGGTACAACAACCGGTGCCCCGGCCGCAGATAGTACAGCCGCAGCCTGTACCACAATATCATCCGGGAACACCGCAACCACAGCCAATGTACGAAGGATACTGCCGGAATCCCGCAAACGGCAGTCCGCAACAAACAGAGGAACAGCCCCAAACATACTTCCGCCAGCCCGGCGGACAGTACCCCCAGGCACAACCATGGCAACAGCCACAACCCGTCCCCCTGCAGCCGCAGGCAACCGTCATACAGACAACCCGGGAAAATACGGGCAGGGAATACCAGTCACTGCCACAACCGGCCACAGAAGCGCTCACTTTTGACAAGGACGATGAAAGTGACAGGGAACTGTTGCGTGAAGACCCGTATGCGGAATACATAGACTTCCCGCAGGAATGCCGCATGAAGGACGAGACACAGGCGGAGCTTATATGTTGTTAAACCATTAAAACTTTAAATAATATGGCACTTGATATCAAAGGACTCAAAAGAGTATTCATCCTGAAAAAAGGAAATGACACCCTGACACTGGAAGATCCGGACAGCAGAATGTCCCTCTCCGAAGTGACGGACTTCTATTCCATGAACTATCCGGAACTGACCACGGCAACCCTGCACGGGCCGGAACTCGAAGAGGACCGCGCGGTATACCGGTTCAAAACCACCATAGGAACGAAAGGATAAGCCATGGCAAAGCAAACAAACCCTAAGAAAAAGGAGGAGACAGCATGCAGACAGTTATCGAAACTACAAACGGAAGACCTGGCACGACTTATTATCAGCGAGGCCGGATGCACAGACATCAGCCGGGGAACCGGCAGCAGAAAGAAAAGAAGGTTGCCGCCGGCAGGAACCGTAATGATTTTCTAACGGGGAGAATTCTCCCCGTTACCCCCGATTACTGTATGGAGATCCGGGCGGGAGAGAAAATCAGCCTTACGACAAGGGAGAATTTTGATTTCCTGTACCGTTCGGCACTCAGATACAGCGGACTTGTCGGCCTCAGGCTTCCTTTCCGCCCGACCGGGAAATCACCGAGGATGAACATCGTCAAACTGTACCGGGCAATGGACACCATACTCCCGGAGCATGTCAACCTGGAAGAGGAGAACGGAAGGCTGTACTTCTGCCTCTACCGGTTCCATGAGTGGCCGGAGTATAAACTGTTCTGGATACCGCTGGAATTCACGGAGAGACTGCCGGAGAAACTCGGAAGGATAACACTGGAATTTATCCGGCAGCTCGCCCGGCACCATGGCATACCCAAAAGCACGGATACCAGCTACTACGAAATGGCACACGATTACCTGGAAGACTACAGGCTCTACGACGAAGAGGCGACGGCAGGAGAGATCAGACGCAAGGCCGCACTTGCCAAATTGTATGAAAAAGGGAAGGCGCACCGTATACTGGAGAAAATGGACAATTCAAAGGGATTTCTTGCGGATCTGGAGGGGGAAATACGGAAATACCATACGAAGAAGAACAATGAGCGGGCATTGCTGGAACTGCTCATGGAAGGTACGGCATACATTTCACACGGCAGCCCGAGCATCATGCAATACTCCTACGACTGGGCATACGAGGAGGCACCTGATTTCAGGCCGGTGGGACTGGATACGCGGATAATGGTCACCTGGTCGGTAAAGGACGCCATGAACGACGAAATGAAAAGCTATTTCAACTCGGACTATCAGGAATCATATGTGATCACACCCGTCACGACATTCCACCTGACACCGGACACGGAAAAGCCTTTCTCCATGGATGACTTTCCGGAGCGGTTTTCCCAATGGCTCACATGCTTTATCAAACTCATTACAAATAACTTCTAATAAAACAGGAAAATGAATGAACTGACAAAACAGATGCAGCAAATCATGCATCCCAGAGCGGTACTTGTCGCCTATGAATGCGAAACGACAGATTACTCGACCCCGCGAAGTTATCTCGAACTCAGGCCTGTCAACGAGAAAGGACGGATGGGGGCCGGCATTCCGGTAACCTATGAGTTCATGAACTCACTGGTGGAATCATACACGGAAAGCATGAGCGGAATCCCGCACGGACGCATCCCCGGGAACATGCTCCTGTGCGACTCCAGAAAAGGCCGCGAAAGGTACATATGGTACAATCCGCCGCAGAAGAGAAAAATGTACTTCCAGGACGGGCTGCACATTACAGACGGGACATTCAACGTACCGGGCGTCATCTACGTGGTGGAACGGGAATGCATGGACATACACGCCTTCAAGGGAGCAATCCCCGAAGAGCGGACAGAACTGTATCTGGCGCCGTTCTTCAATGTAACCGGGGCGGACGTCTGCCTGGGCAACTCATCGCTAAGGAAACCGCAGGACATGGATTTTCATGAATTTCAGGAATACTGGGAAAAGCGTTTCTGGATGAGCGAGTTCTCACATTTGGGAGGTGACAGAAACCCGACCCGCAGCAATCTGGTTTCCGTAACGGAACATGCGCGGAACAATCCGTTTGATTACAGCGAGTTACAACAATCCGGGAAGAAACTTAAAGACATACTGGCATGAAAAAGATTCATTACACGGACAGCTACCTGCTGAAACCCTACCATCCCGTCACCATCCATGTTGCGGGTGCAGGGGGCACGGGATCACAGGTCATAACCAATCTGGCACGCATGAACGTCGCGTTGCAGGCACTGGGACATCCGGGACTACACGTCACCGTATTCGATCCCGACATTATCACAGAAGCCAACATAGGACGCCAGCTCTTCAGTGAGACGGAACTGGGGCAATGCAAGGCGACGGCGGCCGTCACACGCGTCAACCATTTTTTCGGAACAACATGGACGGCGGAAAACTGCCGCTATCCCGTACGGAAAACACAGGAAAACGGGGATGACAGGACAAAGCCGGCGAATATCATCATCACCTGCACGGACAATACCCGCTCACGACTGGAACTGTGGAGATTCCTGAAAAAATACAGGGAGGCCTCCGTAAACAATGAAAGGGCGGTTTATTACTGGATGGATTTCGGGAATGCGCAAACCACCGGGCAAGTCTTCATAGGTACTGTCCGCAACAAGATACGGCAGCCGGCATCAAAAGAATTCATGCCGGTACCCGGAATGAATGTCATCACCGAGGAGGTGAACTATTTCACAATAGAAGAGAAGGACTCCGGACCGAGCTGCTCACTGGCGGAAGCACTGGAAAGACAGGACCTGTACATCAACTCCATACTGGCACAAGTCGGTTGTGACATTCTATGGAAGATGTTCAAGGAAGGAAGAACCCTGTACCGGGGAGCATATATCAATCTGGACACACTCCGGGTTAATCCAATACCGGTATAGGCCATATGAAACAGACAGTTTTCCTTGCCGAAGCTACAGCTGTCGGCAAGGGAAGCATCTGCAATTTTCTTCCAATCCGTATAAAACCGGAACCGGATTCAGGATTTAATCCGCACTAATCCGGCAACACCCTTCCCCGTTTTAACCAGTTCGTATTTCTCAAGCCTTTCATACAATTTGCCGAGCGTCCTGCAGCCATACCTTTTCACTTTGAATTTGGGCATCAGCTTCTTCAGCACACCTCCAATCAAAGACAGACTCACCTCCGCCTTACCGTCAGCAGCCTGTTCAAAAGCCTTGTCAAAGTATTCCATATCTCTTTGAATAAAAAATTCAGGTGTATTTTCCTGAAAAGGCTTCTCCTCCTTCCGGTCAGCCAACAGAAACCCAGTACAGGAACGTACCAGTGCCACCGGAGTCTTTCCCTCCCCGTAACCGAGGACCGTCAGACCACTCTCCCTGATACGTTGTGCCAGCAGGGTATAATCCCCGTCACTGGCGACCAGACAAAAACAACCGACCCGCCCCTCATGAAGGATGTCCATCGCATCCATAACCAACGCGATATCCGTCGTATTCTTTCCCGGCACAAAAGAGGAAGCCTGCACCATCCTGAACGAATAATCCCTTGCCGCATCCTTCCAACCGGAAAGGGATTTTTTAGTCCAGTCACCATATATACGTCTCACAACGGCAGCACCATACGAGATACGAACCGCATCACATCTTCCATCTTCTCGGAAGAAGCATTATCGCCGTCAATCAAAACCGCGACAGACAAATCTTTTTCTTTTTTCATACCGAATCCTTAAGCTGCAAAAATATAACAGGTTCCCGCAAATATAAATAATTGATCCTATTTTTTCTTTCCCCTATGCCGCAAAAAATCCTGTATTTCCGAACTACGATAAAAATTCTTCCCGTTCTCGTCCGTCTGGTAGTAGCGGATAAGCCCCTTTTCACGGTAACGGGCAATGGTCCGTTGCGTCACGCCCAGAAGTTGCGCAAGGTCACAGTTATCCAGCAAGGTGTCGCCGTCCAGGCAGTCTTTCAGGCGGTTCATACGGTCAAGTTTCTTTTCAAGGCGATTAAAACCTTCCACCATAGTCATGATCATTTTCTCAAGTACCTCATTATCTATATACATCATGGCATATCCTCCATTGTTTTAAAAAGTGATTACCTGAATACTCTTCCTGTGCGCACTACAAGAGTATATTACACTATAATGAAAATTACATGCCGGATTCAAAAAAACGAATCCATCTTTTTACATAACATTCTAATTCACAAAGAAATATAAAATAAAAAATTACAAAAAGCACTGTAAAATGTAATCCCGGATGTTGTAAAGTCCGGGTACAATTTGTAAATACGACTTACAATTCGACCAGCTATCCGTGAAATCTGACGACATCTGCTGACACCTGTAGTCAGAGACTTGGAGACAAACATGCCGGCAGTATACCTTTACATCGGACAAAAAATCAAAAGCTTATGGAAGTGATCAGTATCGAAGCCGCAACATTTGAAGAAATGAAGCAGGCGTTAAGCTCAATCATCCGGGATATCCGGACAGGAAGAGGAATACGGCAGGAGGAAAGACTGACGGAATGGATGGATAATCAGGAAGCATGCATTATGATGGATATCTCTCCAAGGAAGTTGCTTACTTTGCGTAGCACGGGAAAAATCCCGTACAGCAGGATAGACAGGAAAATCTATTACCGGAAAAAAGACATCGTCACATACATGGAAGGAGTGTTACAAAAAGGAAACAATTAAACAAAGAAATATGGCACATGACCTACTGACAAGGGAAAGTCCGGAAATTATCCGGTTCTTTCAGGACATTGGACACATCACTGAACTCTTAAGAAACGAACCGGACAGATACAGACCTGTCCTGAACGGTGACAGGTACATCACCGAAGCTGAACTGTCCGAATCACTGAAGATAACACGCCGGACACTGGTTGAACACAGGACAACCGGGCTTATCCCCTATTACCGGCTGGGAGGCAGGATACTTTATAAAGAGAAGGATATTATAAAACTGCTGGATGAAAACAGGCTGGAAGCTTTTTAAAAGCCGGCAATATAGAAGAGAACGTCTTCGGAAATTTTCCTAAAGACGTTCTCTTCATATATATGCCATTCATTCCAGCATAAATGAATACATTATAAAGTTTTCTGTAATTTTATGCCAATACTATTTGGAGGAATCGAACCTTTTCCATATCTTTGCACCGTCAAAAAAATGACAGCGATAAAGATTGAAATAATTGAAATTAGAAATATGGCTAATTCAATGGTTTTGATTTTAACGATATAAGATTTAGTGCTGTTTATCAGGATTTTAAAAACAAAGAACTTTAAATGTTCGATTCCTGGTGGCACCACTTCTTAAGCAATCGGAATGTAGCGCAGTTGGTAGCGCACTACGTTCGGGACGTAGGGGTCGGGCGTTCGAGTCGCCTCATTCCGACAAAATCGGGGCTAACTAACTGACTATCAGAGAGTTAACCCCGATTTTTCAATAACAGCCGGGACGAAATCGGGACGGCGGGTATAAACGGATTTGTTCTCGCAAGGCAGCGAAAACAAATAAAAAAAAATGTCTTCACTTAAGGAAATTCAAGGTTTCACTCCTCCGGTCCTACATACTGGAAATGATTGGTACATTGACTTCTATGCATTCGATCCTGCAAAAGGAGAAATGCGACGAAAGAAAATCAAACTTAACTTTATCAAGAGAGCAAACGAACGTAGAAAGTACGCAAAGGATTATATGATCCGGATATCTGAAAAACTCTCACTCGGTTGGAACCCCTGGATCGAGCAGGAGCAGGGAAACGCCTATACCTTATTCAAGGATATTATCGATAAGTATCGATCCTACATTTACAAAATGCTTCGTGATGGTCATTACCGTCCAGAAACCTTGAAATCATATTCCTCTTACCTTCATAATATGGAGATATACAACAAAGGAAGAGAAGTCCCAATTACCTACATTTACCAATTTAGCAAGGACTTTTGTGTCATGCTACTAGAAGAAGTATATATAACAAGGGATAACACCGCATTCACTCGAGACAATTATCTAGGTTTCTTAAGATCATTCTCATCGTATTGTCTGGAACGAAATTATCTCGCCAAAAATCCTACTGAAGGAATTAGTGTCATTGGCCGAAAAGGGAAAAAGAAGATCCGGACACAACTTAAGAAAGAAGAACTAGTCAAATTGACAGAATATCTCAAGGAAAAGAATCCTCATTTCCTTTTAGCAAGTTATATACTATATTACTGCTTCATCCGACCGGCCGAGATGAGTAAACTTAAACTTTCTAATATAAGCTTGGCTAGACAAACTATATTTCTTCCGGACACGATATCGAAAAATAAAAAGGATGGTACTATTACCCTACCAGCGAAAGTAATCCATTTGATGCTGGATCTCAAAATTTTTAATATGCCAAATGATTGCTTCTTATTCTCTGATGGATTCAAACCAGGAATGAAACAAAAATCAGAGAAGATGTTTAGGGATTGGTGGGCACGACATGTACGAATAGACCTAAAATTCCCGGATCGATATAAGTTTTATTCGCTCAAGGATACTGGCATTACTAACATGTTACGCCATTATGATACATTAAGTGTTCGTGATCAGGCAAGACATAGCAGTATACTCATGACCGATATCTATACTCCACATGACATCCAAGAAGCAAATGAGCTCATCAAAAATTATGACGATGCCTTTTAAAAGTCAGTGCTCCAGAGTCCTTTTGGAGCATTTTTTTAACTGCAGATACATGGATTTCAATTCTACAGTCCTACTGTCCAACAAATATTAAAACAAAACCTCATAAAGTGCCACCTGAACATTCGCAAACATCATATCTCTTTATCTCCGATTCTCTAAAAACACAATTCTAGATCATACCTCTTGCGAAAATCTTCTAAATGAAACGCCTCTACATACATAGCATGAATCTTCGTATCACGTTGAGCAATACGATCCTCTAACCAATCCACCTGTTTGCGTTCATCTTCATCTTCCATATAGTCAGCAGAAGCATCCTCCTTTCGAGCATTTGTTTTACGATTTACCCAAAAGGTTACAAGCCATGTGATTGTTGAAGTACCACCTATTGCTCCCAGTATTGCTAACCAGTCGTTTAGTTCCATTTGCTTTGTTTTTTTGATTATTGATGGTTTTGCTTATTCTTAATTATGTGCATTTATACGTTTTACCATTGTCCCTTTTTCATAGAATGTAATTTCAGTTGAATCGATAACAATAGACCTGTAATCGTCAGTACTACTTTCACCTGAGTCCCATGATCCACGCTCTAGCTCTATATAATTTGCACGTATAGTCGTTCTACCACTAACTTTCCCCTCTGCACTAAAGGCAGTCATCCTTATTTGAGGCCACGAAAAAGAACTTGGATTTCCCGAAAAATCGATGTTTGTAACACATCGATTTTTTTCGTCATACATCTTTAGCGAGTTTGATTCTGGGTCAATTATTATTCTATTTCCTTTGCTTGCACCTGATTCTACCCGCCCTTTAAACAAATATTTCTTCATTACTGGATCAAGTTCAAAAACAATCTCATTATCAACTAAAGCAAAGATTCCTGTGCGTGTAGTACCATCTGCTGCCGTGAGACAATCCTTCCCTTGCGCTATTCCGGTCAGTTTTCCGTCAGCAGATTTTGTGCCCGAAAACATCTTGGGAGTAACAATATACTCTTCACCCAATTCCGTTGCATAACCGTTCCACTTTTCAATCCACGGCAAAAGATTTGCGTCCTGACCATCCTTACCCGGCTCCCCCTTTACTCGTATAGGATCACCCCATTCACCTGAATCCGCACTTTCCGATACTTTTTGAGAAATCCAAATAACGGATTCAGTTGAATCCGTATGCCAACCATTTGTCGTACCATCCCCGACAGGTTTTTCCGGCTTTTCTTCACTGTCATGATAGGTTATATAAACCCTCATGCCATCCTTGCCGGGTTCACCGTCAGTGCCATCTGCCACCATTAGTGCCCATGCAGTCCCGTTATAGATGTAAACACGCCCGTTATCTGTATCACGATAGGCCCAATTCTTTTGAGGATTAGCGGGAGGAATTGAAGAATCTCCCTTCCATACAATATCAAGCCCGTCATTACCGTCCTGACCATCCAAACCGTCAACTGTCATAACATACCATGCACCATCTTGATAAACATAGCTTTTTTTATCGGTGATATTACGGTAATACCAACCGTTTTGGGGGTTGGAAGGATGAGAGGAAAGTTCACCCTTATATACAAGGCTGATTCCATTCTCACCCGGTTCACCTTTCAAATTCTCCTTACTCTCATTATCAAGGTTATTCCATGTTAAGGTTACACCTGAACCGAGAGTTACTTTGTTTGTGGAAGGACTATACACAATGTTTCCCTTTCCAAGATTGACTGAACCATCAGGAGACAACTCATAAATAACAGCACCTTTATCATCCACCGCTTTTACCATACCGTTGACACTGTAGAACCCTTTCAATCCATTGCCACCAGGAATATCACCTCCCATACGAACTTTAACCTTCTCGTCCCAATTCTTGCTATTGACATCGAACATCACGTCAATAGCTGGTTGCCCCGTTTCGTCGGCATGCATATAAATTGCAGACTGGCGAGCTTTATTCTGTGAATTACCAAACTGTACTAGCTCATCTCCCTGCACTGGAGGATTAAGAACATTACCGGATTCATCTTTATCAAATTCCGATAAAGGTACGTGTAAGGTTTTTGTTTCCACCTCAACCGATGATACTTCGACATGATAAAGTTTTGTCTTATCTCCTACGAATGTCTGACAGCGCACGAAGTCATGCGCTACTATGCTCACATCTTCATCCTCCAACTCAATAAGGTATTCTGTACCATCGTCAGAGATTCGAGTGGACTTAACCTTTCCGTGTCCCTGTGTGATGGCTTGCGCACCAATTATCGCTCTAACTTTGCTTATCAACATTTCAAAAACAAGCATAGTTTCACGAACTACGATTGTATCAATCTCAAGTTTCCATTTACCAGCTATGTACTCCCAAATTTTCCAACCGTGTCCGGCAAATCCGGACACAAAATCTTCCACATATTCTTTCACTCCATTTGTTAATTTCTGCCCGGTTGCTTTAACAGAACAAAGGAAGCCATAAAACTTACCGTTACTTAATATTGCCATATTTATGGTATCACAACAATGAATAATACTTATCAAATAATTCTCTTAACTTTAAAGATTCAGCTTTTGTTAAAGCAGTGCTGCCACAGCAGGCGAATTTTGCAGAGATACCAGGATTGGAGGTGAATTCAGCTCCGTTGTTCATAAACAAGATACCTGATCCATTAATAACTTCTGCCGTTCTAGGATCATACGTTCCTTCAAACGAACCTTTTGAATTGTCATAGTACCATTTTTTGTCACCTGACAACGATAAAACGGTAGCACCTGATTCAACCGTATTGTCTGGGGTTGCAGACAGTTGATTTGAAGAGATAAGCCTTAGAATATTACCGCTATCTAAGTTAGGCTGTATAGCTACTTCCCACACAGAAGTTTTATATCCACATGTCCATCTACCTAGTTCATAATCCTTGCCACATTGTGCGATGAATGAATCAGATATCGGTAAAATAGTATTCATTGTCAGAAAATGGTTCCTTGAAGAATCTGCACTCTTTATTCCATCCGTGTTAATTATAAAGTTTGCACTATTAGAAGATGGTATTACAAGTGTTTGTGCTGTGTTTACAATATTAAATTTTACTTGTTGATAGGAACTCCCTGCCAAATAATACAATTCATCCATTTTATCAAGAATACCGTTATCCTTTAATTCATTGAGCATATTCAACAACTGCGAAGTGGAAGGTCGTCCGGAAGCGGTCAGATAAGCGTTATATACTTCAACCGCACTACCAGTTGCAGAAGATGAAGCCGTAACTGCTATTGATATTGTATTTGAGATCGATGTTTCAGATACAGATGTTGCTGTAATAGTTACATTTCCTTCCGCTTTCAAAGTAACAAGGCCTGAACTGTCAACCGTCGCAATAGCTTCATTACTACTCTGCCAAGTCACACTCTTATTTGTTGCATTAGCAGGTTGCACAGTGGCGGTCAACTGAATTGTCTCGCCTATTTTCCCACTGGTACTTCCAGTTACGGATAGTGAGGTTACGGGTATTTGTGTCTGACTGACAGAACAGTTGGCGGTAAAGCTATCAACTAACGAACTATTATACATCGATGTAGCAGTAATTGTTACCGTTCCACTCTTCTTCACTGTTATATAGCCGGATGAATTGACAGTGGCAATTGTATCATCACTACTCTTCCAAGTCACACCTTTTTGAGTGGTATTAGAAGGAGTATATGATACGGACAATTGCAAATAGTCCTGTATAGTTGACGCCTTACCAACAATGTTTATGCCAGATATTTCAATCACTTCCGGAATATCACCACCGGATATAATCGTTATCTTACCCAGATTTGTTGTAAATGACAGGTCTGTTACTTGTATTGCTCTTCCCATTATTGTATCTCCTTATAAAATTTATCGTAAATATGTTCCATTTCAACAGCGATACATCTTGCAATCATACTTCCTCCAACCTCATTAAAATGAACATCGTCTGAAAAATACTGTGCGAGAACACCGGAGGCGAACGCATGACGCACATCAATCACCGGAAGGCCATACCAGCGAGCAACACGTATTATCATATCGGAATAATTATCCAGTGTCTTGCCATTATGATTCAAGGTTATGCCTTCCCCGTTGTCACTAATGTATTGCGAAGGCGTCATGTGTGAATACGCTTCATTTTTATTATGCGGAATAGTACAGATTATAATAGGTTTACTGGGATATTTCTCTATAAGTCCAGAATACAGAAAATGAAGAGCACCGCAAAAAGTATAACGTGTCCTGTCGGAAAACGTGCCAAAAGGTTCAGACCATGCCTGATTCCAATCGTTTGTACCACCCATGACCAAAACAGCATCGCAAACATTATCCATACTTGGATAGCGGACACAAAAACAGTCCGTGTTTGATTCAGCCGCAGATGCGATTCGCGTACCTGTTACACCGTAATTGTTCAGTGTGCATTGGAGCAATTTTGCTAATGGAGTGGTATACTTCCCAAACTGGGTATTACTGTCACCCAATACATTGATTGTTTTTCCTTTCCACTTAGAGCCAATATTTATCTGCAATAATGACTTAAAGTGAGTACTCAATTCAGCTGCATCGAACCCGTTAGAGTCATATCTGAAGGCTATATTACCGTTTGAATCGCAAACAAAAAAACCTTTCTCGGTAGTAGATGCGACTCCGCCGCCGGACATATTATCGACTTTCAACTTATATTCATTATCAAAATCGTTAGTCGACAGTCCTTTTCCTGCTTCGCTATTTACCTTTTTATTTAGTTCTTCGGTTATGACCTTATTTTGTACCGGATTGGTAGAAGTGGCACTAAGTGAGGAATCAACGGTTATAGTTGTACTGCTTCCGGAATTACTCCCCTCTACCAACTCATTAATCTTGTCTTTTATGCTATTCAGGTCCTGTGCTTTCAGCACCTCGCCCGATTGAAATATTTTCGTTAGCTTATCCATATCACGCTAATTTATTTACATCTAATAGACCTATATCTAATACCATTTCTAAAGTCACAGGAGGAGTAACTCCGCCAGAGATTGACGACACTGATATAAACACCCATTTACCTAATACTTTGTGAAATACAGGCATGAGCATATTATCATAATCTGTCAGAGAACTAAGTACGGGTGGAACGGCTTCCCAATTTTCCTCTTTTACAAATAAAGAACCCGGTGCGGCAGTGTCAACATCAACATTTACGTTTGTTAGTTCTCCTAATGTGTTGACTTCCCCGCTTATATTCAATTCCTCGACTAGTGAATCCTCACATTCTTCTATTAGAGATATTGAACTACCTTCAACTAATTCCGTCTTACGGACAACCAACCCAGCATTCGCTTCAATCAATCCTTCAGATACTAGTCCTTTCAAGAAAGTTATCAACTCTGCCGCTTCATCACGACTAATTTTAGATAAGAATTTATCATAAACAACACTATCTGCAATCAAATCCTCCGCTAATTTTGCCTTATCCGCATACCCCGCTTTAATTTTCTTTCCCGAAACTAATAAATACTCTGCAGCATAAGACATCAATTGCAATAAGTCAATATTATTATGTTGGTGTCCAACTCCTCCTCCCCCACCATAATCCTTCGCAATTCGTTCTGCAATAAAATCCCCCAAGGATCCTGCAGTCGTTACGTTCCAGTTTTCAGAAAAAGGGTCTTGAACAGGGAATAATGCCCCCTCGGACAGTGGTAGACGAGGGAATTCAATAAGTCGAGGGGGCACTGTAAAAGAACCAACTTCAGGCACAACAATTTCAAGTGCATCTGTTGGAGTATCTGACCTTTGCAGGTTCAGGAAAGGTTTGGCATCAGCAAATTTATAAGTAAAAGTATAGTTGCTTGGTAACTCCTTATCTGTATAAGTCACATTACTTTCTACAACAATAATTGAACGGATATAGGCTCCTGTATATAAATACTTCTTCAAAGACGGGAAAAAGTCAAGCAACCAGGTACGTTCTTTCTTATTCAAATATCCCGTATCCTTTTGAAATTTACGAGCAGTATCAACACGGTATTCAAGAGATATATCATCAATCTCCGCAATATTATGCGTATGTTCTCCAGTGAAAGCCGTAGAACCATACGCACGAAACGTATCAATACCACCAAGCGAATTCTCAAATAATACCCATTGCTCGGTTTCTGATTTCATATCTGAAGCATAATACCGCTGTACATACGACAGCCGTATCCCTTCCGCATCTTCAACCCAAACATCATAATAAGCCGGCATTTTATCACCTAGCTTTCCTACAACAGAAGCATATTGCAAAGGAATTGTATAAGCTTTCCCTTTTGTAAGGTCAGCTAATACCAAATCGCTCTGCGAAACGATTGTAGCTGACTCATCAGTAAAATAGGCATGAAGTTTTACCCTACATTCCTGAACGGCATAATACGTCAGAAATTCAGGAGAGTAATATGTGACTGGCTTTACATTCGGTTGCCAAGTCAGAAAGTTCTGAAGAAGAAAGTTGGCTGGAGTATCAGCAAGCATATCGACTCCGCAACGGATGGCAGTAAACTCCACTTCAGTAGCGGAAAGTAGTGCCTTAAAAGTAGAAACAATTGTCTTCTGCTCATATACCATTGAAGTATTATTGAATAGGAAAGACAAACGAGCATGGATGATATCCTGGATATTAATAATAACGACACCATCCGCACCCGGTTCGTAACTCCGAGCCACAATCTCTTCATCTCCCTGTAAGAGCCTAAAAGAAATTATGTCTGTAGTTCCAATGCGGAATTCCTTAATATTTCCACTTAATGATAGTGGATCAGGTTGTTGGAGAATGGTCATAGTTCTTATTTTTTGTATCAAAATTAGTAGAAGCACATAACAGAGTAAAGGACATTATTTTAAGCTAGTAAGGAGTTTTTATAGGACGAAGTTTTGCCACGACACGATGAAATGTACGTGGTCCTGTTCTATGATCCTGATAATATGCAAAAGAACGCTCATAATAGAGTTTCCCTTCAGTAACTTGCTCTTTTGTCGGGAATGGAGGATAAATTGTAGGAAGATGATCGCTGTCCCTTGCGCCATAGTTCAGTTTCACTAACTCTGCATTATATTCATCTTCAGTAATATCATAAGTTTTTTTATCTACACTCCAACAGTAAGCATTCGCCAAAGTTGGAAACCGTTGGCTTTCAGATATAGCAATTTCTACAGGTTCATATAATCGGGTAGTATAGAAGGTCGATTCAACAGGTTCATTATTCCCTCCAATATAATACTTAAGCTTATCAACAAAGAGTTCCTGTCCCTCAATGATAACCTTTCGATGAGCCGGTATGTTCATCTTTTGATGATCGGACAAGAGGATATCACCTTTAACTGGGTGCATAGAATTCCTCAATAAGTTGTCATAAGTTCGATAAAATTTCTCATAAATACCATCCGGCCCATTGTATAATAAAGAATAATCTGCAAACCTCTTGTTTTCAACTGTATAATTTCTATTTGTACCAATATTATATCCATCTCGATAATGATAGACTAAAGCCAACATTGGTACTTGTTCCTTATTAGATGCCGCTATTTCATCAGATTCATCATCATTATTTGAAGCGGCGCTTACAATCAAAGTGGAATTTAGCGACCGACCTTCTCCGATATATGGAATGCTAACTCGTGTTCGAGTGTATACAGAAGGAGAATATCCTAATATTTCTTTCGTTTCCGGCAGTATTGCGAACATAGCATCTGGACAAGTAATCTTTTTTTCTTTCAGAGTATTTTTCCCATCCAGATAAGGAATATTAGAAGAGCAGATTACTTGAACAAGTGATCCATTCTCATTATACCCTACACGGCAGTAACAGCCAGTTACAGGATTATAACAAGCATTAGGATATTTGGCCTTCAGGTCAGAAGTCGAATCAAAGGTATCATACTCATCAGAAATCACGCTTTCAGAAGAAAGGCTGACTTTCTGATATGTAGATACATCAAACTCTAACTCGGAGGTTAAACAGTTTGTAAAATCAACCTCCGCTTTCATATTAGCTATATCACTGAAAAATTCAATACTAACGGTTTTCTTGACTTCATCCGGAATAAACTCACACATGAATCTCTTTCGGAAAACATTCAATATGGTACTACACATACAATCCGGAACCAAATGAGACAGTAATATATCACCATTGACAAGTGAATCAATTGTATTATTGACAAATGCCATACTACGAAAAGGTTCTGTCACATCAAAAAAATTCTCTAATAGAGTATATCCCCAAAAAGAAAAAATACGGCGTAAAAGATAAGGAGCACGAATAAACGGACTCATATAATAACCCGGATCCAGTTTTACATTTATATCATCCACAACTTCAATACGAGGAAATGAATTATAAAAATTAAAAGTTCCTTCAACCCTTCTGTCTATAATATTGCCAGAAGCATCCATGTTCTCCATCCGATTCACATAACGCTTGTTATTATCAAAGTCAACTATAACAGGAAAAATAGTAAAATGCTCATGTTCATTAGATAACAGAGAACGACAAAAGTCAATTCCTTGCTGAACTGTACTCACTCCTGGGATTGTTTCATCTGCAAACACTTCTTGCACAGAAGCCTTTGCTGTCTGTGATAAAAACGACCCTTCATTTAAATAAAATGAAGTGGAAACTGTCTTTTTACGTTTCACTTTCAGAATAGCCTGCCGGCAAGCAGAAAAATATTCTCCGGAAGAGATTGTGGCCTGAATATCTGAAGGAAGTTTGCGCATTCCTGTGATATCAGGATACCCCAATGCTTTCTGATTCCAATCTGAATCGGGTATATCAACAGGTAATGTTTGCTCTCCCCATTCGTTGAAAAACAAGTTAGGACGTTCAACCTCCAGCTGAGTACCTGGAGCTAATTGATAAGATATTCCCGTTTTTAAATTCGTTATTTTCATTTTTTATCCTTTTGAACCAATTTGGCGACTACGATCACGAAGTTCCTGTTTCTTCTCAAATTCACTCAACGCAACAGAAGCATTTACCCCGTTCTTATTCATATCAATAATAGCATGAGCAAACTTCTCCATTAATTCAGGAGACAATGCTGCACCACTTCCGTCATTTTTTGGTGTACCGGTTACTGGAAGCGGTTGTGAAATACTTCCTCCGGAAGAAAAGCCTGCCATCTTGGATCGTATAACCTGATTCAAGTCAAGTGTACGGATAGTGCCGGCCTGTTGCGACTTGTCAATCATATCAAGAATAGGGCCAACGGTAGGATTCTCAACGGCGGCATTACTAGCCACCCACTCTTTTGACTGCCCCGCTGGTCCTTCTCCTACGATTACAGTCGGTTTGTCAATAAAGCCACGAGCATCCGGATCATAATCGGCACCGGCAAACAACTTTCCATCTTGAGCACGACGAACATCAATCTTGCCGCCATCTTCACGACCGGTTGCCACACGCTGCCCGGATCCTTTTGAAGAACCTGTTCCTCCGGAAAGAGTCATGTTTTTAATCTTATTACGTTCAGCATTTGCGGAAGCTATCTGCGCAGCACCTGTTACCCCCATGAGCGCAGCAGCTACAGCACCGGCAATTGGTCCAAGATCAGCGAAAGCCCTCATTATTGAAACAGCAGTATCAGCAATAATTTGAGAGACTTTAATCGCAAAATTAACATCGGCATATTTCTTCTGAATATCCAGTTTCTTTTGCGCTTTTTCTTTCTCTAAGCGTTCTACCTCCTCCGTATTACCTTGAGCAGCTTCAATCTCCGCATCATACTTGGCGTCCACGTTATCCATTTCAGCCTGTTGGAGTGCCTGAACAGCACCAGAAAACAAATCCGAATAATAATCAAACTGTTTTTTATAAGAATCACGCTTCAGATTCTGAACTGATTGTTCATATTCTTCCTGAGTCAGCGTTTCATTCTCAAGATGAGTTTTAAGTTGCTGCAGCTGCAAATCATATTGTTGTTGTTGATTTAGAAGTCCATATTGATTCCGGATCTGATTAATACGGTTCTCACTATCCTGCACTAACTGTTCCTTAGCTTTCAGGTAAGCAATATCCAGTTCTTGAGTATCTAGTTTTTCCTTTTCAGCAAGTTGCTTGCGTGCCTGGTAAGTTGCATCCAGTACCTTCATTTGCGCCTGCAAATCCTCCCCAACCGTAGTGAGTTTAAACTGACTTTTAAAATCTTTAGTAAGATCATTCATTTTGGTTTGGATGGCAGCACGGGCATTGGCAGCGTCCTGATCAGCTGATAAAACTGCAGCATTAGCCTGTTTTACAGCATCAGATTTCAGTTTTCCATTCTTTAGTTCAAGATCATTGACATCATTCAAATACCGCTGTTCAATCGCTAACCTTGTTTCTGCACTCGAAGAGGTTAGAGAAAGAGTTAACATCTCATATTGTTCTCGAGTAATATTCTTTGCAGCAAGTTCATTAGTAAGGAACATTCTTTGCGCAGAAGTTACCGCTTTCTCTCTCTCCAAATCCTCCTGACGCAATTTATCAACAGCATAGATCTTTTGCTTTTCCATTGCTTCTTCCGTATCGATCAGCTTAGACTTAGCATCTACAATTTGTTTTTGGTATTCAGATTTTTTGGCCGACTTTGTAGCATTAGCCTTAAATTGCTCCAGTAATTTGATCCGCTTATTATAATAGTCCAAATCAGACTTGAGGATAGCCTGATTAATATCTTCTTCCGCTTGTTGTTTTTCTCTCCCAACTAACCGGATTTGATTTATTTCCGCCTCATGATTTGACTCCTGATTCTTGAGTGTAACAGCATTCGGATCCGATTTATCTTTCTCTATTGGCGTTGTCGGAAAACGCTTATCATAGATTTCCTGTGCTATTTCCCTATATTGGTCCGCTGCATTCTTCTCATCCTTCAGCCACGCTGACAACATAGACTTATTCATGTTGTTAAATCGAGTCTGTGCTTCCAATTTCTTTTTATCAGCCTCTATTTGCTCATTAACTTTAGCTTCAATATCTTCTCCTGACCACTTCTTGGACTGCGCTTCAGCCTCTTTAAATAAATCACCAGCTTCTTTTATTTTGGCATTAAATTCATCCAGTTCCTTCTTATTCCACTTAACAAAAAACATCTCTCCGGACTTCCTATCAGTTTTCCACTTACCTCCCTTGGCAATCAGATCCTGATATTCTTTCATTGTTTTCTCTGCAGAATCCATATCAGATTGAGCTTGTTTTAGTTCCTCCCGATGCAAATATCGAAGACTAGCCTTCTCTGCTTCTAAAAATTCACGAACACGAGTTGTATTCAATGCTATCGCTACTCCGTACTTATTCCATTCCGTAGTAGCAGACGGGACAATAGATGATACCCGTTCGATCACTTGATTTAGTTCATCCTGTTCATCCTTTGTTAAAGATGTCTTACCTTTCAATTCTTCATATCGAGCTGCAAGTGCAGGTAAAGTAGACTGTAATTCTACCACCTTTTCAAATTGTGTTTCAAAAGTATCGGAGAGAGGTTCAATAGCTTTAGTTAGCCCGGACATAAAATCATTAGCCCATTTCAAACCATTTTTAAAGTAGGTTTCAAGTCTTTTTCCTAGCTTATTGTAGAAATTATCCATTGTGTCACCTAAGTTGGACTCTATTCCTTGAAGTTCTTGCATCTGTGTAGACATAGAACCAGCAACACCATCCATACGACCAAGTGATAAAAGATAATTTTTAATTGCTTCTTCGGAGTTTTTCACCTCTGTGGTAACCCCCTTAAAGGTGTACTTAACTGTATCTCCACTTTTACTAGCCTTGATACCAAACTCCTTCAGTCGTTCATTCTCCCCTGTCATTGCATCCAAAATAGCCTCAATAAGCTGATCCACACTCTTACCTTGCGATGCAGACAAATCTCCAATATTAATAAGTTCTGAAGTCGTTGGTTTTATTCCTCGATTAACCAATTTAATGTAAGCCTCTGTCCATTCAGCCAAAGAGCCAGGGGTGTCTGCAGCAAGTTTCTGTAACATTTTCATTGCAGCAGCAGCCTTCTCCTGCGATTGAAGAGTATTACGAAGTACAGCTTCATACTTAGCGAACTCCTTTCGAGTAGTATATGCACTTTTTCCTATATCTTTCAGATACCCTGCCAGTTTCACTGTAATAAACGCTACTGCAACAGCTTTCAATTTCCCCATAGCTGTTTCCATCGGACCGAACTCTGACTTAATATTTTGCCCGGTTCCCTTTAATTCTGATAGCCTTTGACGAACTGACCTTAACTGATTATTCAACTTTGCATACTCTTCAGGATCCGCAGCTTCCGACATATCCTCAAGTGTCGCAGTTAACTCCTTGCCCACTTTCTTGAGTTGCCGACCGGTCATAGCATTAATATCTAAAGAGCGAGTCAGCGTGCCGATTTTTTTGTTATTATCAGTAATCTGTTTAGATAGCGATTTCGTTTCCTTCTCTAGATTTTGATATTCTTTAGTATTCTTCTTTCCTTGAGCCTCAAGTTCGATCATCGCAGTACGACGTTCTTTCTCTTCTTTCTTGAGTTCTTTGGTGGCCTTGGTTAGTTCGTGAATTTCCCGCTGGGCCTGACTGGATTCAGCAGACACAATATACTTTATTTCATCTTCTGACAAATGCTTCTTTCCCATATTACCAATTTTGAGATTGTTCGTAGATTAATGCTTGTTCTAATTGCTCACGAATCTTATTTCTAATGGCTTCATTGTAACCATAACGCAATTCAGGGAAAGTCTCATGATAAAGAACTCCCCATACAGTTCGATTATACAAAGCCAGGTTGCTCCGGATATGGCGTGATATTCGGTCGTTTCCCCGTCGATATCGAATATCAAGATAACGGAGATACGGAAAAATACGGATAAAGTACTCTTGTTTGCCTTCGGACTCCTGGATAGTGAACGGCCTACGCTGCAAGCTTGACAACAGTCTGCCTGAACGAGTATTCAGGTAAGTACGGACAACATTCTCCTGAGTCTGATAAATGAGATTGATACCTTGAGAAATAGTATCATGCACAAATCGCTGTTTGACTAAATCTTCTGAAATCATATTCGCTGTTATTTTCAGCGAATGTAGCAAGGGAAAGATAGAAGGTAAAGGACAAAAAAATCCGGAGAGGAATAGTTTCACTCTCCGGAACTTCATTATTTGCTATTTTTCAGTTCAAGCATCCACCGAAAATCACACCCTGATGCTCCGGGACGGTTTTGGAACTTAAAGCCTGCATCCGTCATAGCCTTAAAGATATCATCTTTCGATATATTGGCTTCTGGATCCAGTTTTTTTATAGACTCGTAAACTTCATCGGTCGTAAACCAGTGTGTTGTATGCCGGGCATCCCATGCAGGCTTAAAGGTTGTTTGTAAAGCAGCGATATAAACGCTGACATCCGTTATCTTATCATTTTCCATTATTAGCCTCCTTCTTATTTTCTGAATCAGTTAACGCAAAATTTAAAACTTGTACCAAATCCACAATCTCGTCACGTGAGATTGCTGAAATTACAAAATCTCCATCACAATCCACTGAAAAAACATCCACTTTCTTTCCATCAGGATAGTATGATGTTTCTTTATCTACATGAAAACGATGTCTACTCATGATTATTGCCTCCTTTCTGGCATCTCTTTGCCCGATAAACGCAATAAGCAGCCACCAATAAAAGAGGAAAGAAGATCAGGCCGAAACTAGTAAATCCAATAGCGCGGAAATACCAACGGTCAGAGATAGTGCGTACTTCACAATCAGAAGCTAAAGCACTATAATAACGACTTTGCAGATTATTAACTTGCTCTGTGAGAGCTTTGACATTGCTAGCGACATTGATGTCGGGAGCAGACACGACTGGCGTGTTGAGGGTTTGAGTTTTCATATCATTGTACTGTTTCGCATTTAGGCAGAAAAACGGCTGCCATATCCCGTGTCGCGAAACAGTACAATGATGATTGCCGAGGCAAAAACAATGTGTGGGAAAGGCAGCCGCCAATATCTTAAAACTGGGCATAAAAAAAGCCCGCAAACTTGTGAGCATTATACGATGCACATCGACAACCAATCAGGGCTGTACTGTTTCGCACTGCAAATATGAGGATAATATCTGAAAATGCAAAAGAAAAAACAAACTAATAAATATCATCTCCTATTTCTCGTTTCTTTTTAGCAGGTTTTTCCTTGGGATCTTCATCCTTTGGTCGCTCACTCTCATGATCTCCCTTTATATAAATACCAGAGTTGACATTCTCATCTCCTCTAAGTTCCCTGCTTAATAGATAGTGATAAACATTGTTCTTTGACATGGCTGAATTTTCTGTGATGACATAGGCTTGCTCAAACTTCCATCCAAATCGCGCCATGTAATTCAAAGCGTCAACCATAGAATTAAATTTGATTTCCTTGCCATCGGCATCTACCAGGAAGTTATCAGAATGTTTCGACCAGTACTTTTGTGCCTGTCCAAAATCAATCTCGATCTTTACTTTCGTACCAGTCAAGTTACCGGTTCCCACTATTTCGCAATAAGTACGGATTGGATTCCAAGGGTCTTGCGAGTAACCTTTCAATGCTGCTAACATGAACAGCATGATAAAAACGGCCTTTTTCATCTTGTGTGTTTTTTTAATTATCCTATAAAGGTAAGATTTAAAACATACATCATACAAAAAATATTGTTTGTACATACTACTTAAAAGGAAGAGGATTGCCAAAGCAAATTAGATAATGCTTTTCTATTACATCATCAGCCACCCCTTCAATAACAATAAGACGCTGATCAATTGCTAAAAGTTGAGAAAGAATATTTTTTAAATCATCTATATTAAAAAAGCAAGGTAAATAGGTTATAGAGTTCGGATAATCAGAGATCTTACCATCTATTTTCATTTGATTCACAACAAAACAATCCATCAATTCACCATCAGCAATTTTACCTGAAAGAGAAATAATCACTTTTCTATCATACAATGGTGGATAATATATAGATGTATTTGGTAAAGTTTTTAATCTCTTATTGATAAATTCAAATGAGTCAGAATATTCTTCTTGCTTTAAACAAGATTCCAAAGATCTCAAGTAATCTCCTCTACAACCACCCTTTCTATATTCATTATCATGATCAAAATAAACTTCATATAAAGCACCGTCCAGAAACGCTTTTCTTAAAATATGTTGTTCTATGTTAGATAAAAAGGAAGACAAGTTTTCAATCAAAGAAATAGCCTTAAAAGCATTACCACAAGCTGCCTGATATACATTTCTACCAAGAACAAAAAATGAGTCTAAAACTTCCTTTGTAACCGCAAAAGCCCTTGCGGATGATACACTATATAATTTATCTACTGCTAAATTTTGGATAGGCCAATTATGTGACCGCAAATCACTAATAATCGCATGTAGCTTATTCCTTTCATCTAATGTAAACTTTTTATCCGCCAATGCCTCTTGTGAATAATCATCAAACATTTCTCGTTTTGTAGTTATCTCCTGTTCTATTGCCACGGTTCCTGTTTCTATTTGAGAAATTGAAGATGCCGTGTCTATATTTTCCTCATGTGGAATTTCGCTTGAATCAACAAGCTCGGAAGTTTCTTCTAGAGAGTCCAGTTCACAATTGTCCTTATCAGCTGTTTGCGAAACAAAATATGGATCTATTTGGACCGAAACAGACAAGTTTCTATACTGCGAGGAAGAACTTTTAGACAACACTCCAACTAACTGTTGAAAATTTATTATATAAAAAGTCTCTGTACCTACCGTAGAACGAAATTCATCAACAAGACGTTCATCAGCAATTTTTATTTTATTTTGAGAATTTGATTTAATAATTCCATTTTCCTTTATTTGTTTAGGAGCATAAACAAAATCTTTTTTCATATCTCTTGTGACTAATACCACTTTCTTTATCTCCTTCTCTTTGCTATATTGTAGAATTTCTTGCCATAAGAGTAAATCACCTGCTGAATTATATTCTTTATTACTATCTTTAAATCCAGGAGGATATTTATGTTCATAACGAAAAGAATAATACATTCCAAAATTCTCCAATAGATTAACAATTTTACTATCTAAAGCTATAGCTTGAAACTTTTCTACCATCTCCTGATGTACTTGTAGTTTCACTTTCTGTATCTCCTTGTTGCCTAATGCATTCGATATAATACGTAAATTAGTTGATATAGTTTCAAGCTCTGTAAACAACAATTCTTTGTTAGCACGGTATTTGGAATTAACTAAAAGGCATTCATCCACATACATCCTCAAAAAATTCGTAATTTCTTCCAATGTTTTCGGAAGTGAGGACAACTTAGCCAACTCACCTAAATAATCTGAGGTTTTTTCTGTTAAAAAGCGATTTGAATATTCATGAATAGCCCAATTTGGCACATGGGCTCTAGTACTTAAAGAATTTAACCAATAATAAAACTCATTTCGTGCTGCAGAATTAAGCCTATACATTTGAGATATAATATTAGTGTCAAAAAATAAATGGCAATCATTTTCTGCGATCAATTGAGTCAATTGAGAATAATATTCATCTACATCGATTAGTAATTGAGGGAATCTCATAATATTGTAATTTAAAGTTATATTTATATTTTAATATGTTTCAATGTTGTTGATTTGAACAATGGAAAGAACAGATAATATGACCGTTCAATTTTATAAGGAGGTCTAAGATTCTCAAAAAAATGATAGTCATCCAATATTGCAAAATAGCCTTCATTTCCATTATTAACAATGTAGTGGACTACATTAAACAACATAGTCAATAATTCTTCATCACTCATTTGAGCTTGTATAATACCAATATACTTTTTCTTTTCGGAATCTGATAATAAACTATTTTTCACATGACAGATTAAATGATATAAATTTCTAAAATAATGCATTATATCATATTCTTCGCGAGAAACAATCATTGTTTTTTCTGCTGTAACAACTCCCCCCATTTTAAAATTGGTAACATCAGCATATATATTACAAATTTTCTCTCGTGCTTTAGCTATTTCAAGTACATAATTCAAATCATTCAAGTCTGCTTCATGCTCCTGTATTTTCATTTTTATATATGCAAACACACTATGGCATTCATGTTCATGGCCTTGGCCATCTTTGTATTTTATAGTATTATTAATACACTCCGAATGTATCTCTCGTTGGACACTAAGCAAATTGAAAAAGGTCGAATCGAACTGCATCTTATATGTGCTTACCAATTGTTCATTATTAGCCTTTGCTTGCTCTTGATATGCTCTTGATTGTTCTTTATATGTGTTATAAATGAGAAGTACAGATATAAAAGAAAACAGTGCCCCTAAACACATAGAATAATTTCCCCAATCAGAAATAGAAGAAGAAAGACCTTGAGGAGTAAATAAAGCAAGGAAAGCTACAAAAGACCCCGAAACAATAATAAAAAATAGAACTATAAATCTATATATAAATCGTTCATCTAACAATACTTCAAATAACCCATCCAGTTTTTCAAGAAGCCAACAGCGTTTATTCATAATCGTATTTATTTTATGTTACTATTTCTACATTATTTTTAGCCATACTCTTTATTATACACAACAATCAACTCCTCATGTCGTGTGCCAACCGGAACCACCCGGAATCCGATTTTACAGATTGCACAATATGAGGAGTTGAACATGTGGTGTTTACTTGGCATCAACAAAGATAGTCAAGAAAAACGAAATCTCCTAGAAATATATTCTTTTTTATTAAGCTAATGCAATAGCTGCATTATTCAATTTATCAGCAACATCTTTCAACGCATCAGATAAAATTTTCAATTCCATATCTGTAAAAGTTGCTACTTTCCCGTGCACCTCATTTCCATTAATGCGTTGATGCAGCCAAGAAGCTGATTTATCAAAATATTGCTTGGCAAATTCAGAGACAGAGATGAACGGAAGTACTTCAGATAAGATCTTTCGCACTTCAATCTGTTTTTTCATCTTTTTAGCATCATCAACCACTTGGTGAATCCGAACAAAATCTTCATCAATAGCTGCCTGCAGTTCCTGTTGGTCTTCCGGTCGTAACGAATCAAAGAAACGATCCATCTCTTGTTCCGCTTTTTCACGATCAGAACCTTTAGCCTCGAGGCATGCTGTTTTTAATCTGAAAAAATCTTCTTTTACTCCCATCTTACATAAATTTTAGATAAAACAAAATAATGAAGAAGATGAGTTCCCCACCCCGTCGAGTGGGGAACTCTTTTTCTACCGAGCAGATAACCTCTGAATCTCAAGCTTGAGATTCTCAATTTCTGCGTCGAGTACCGATTTTCTATAACCAATTCCAATGAGTCGGTTATAATTTCGGAGGTAGTAGTTAAGATTTTCAATTAACTCATCTACCCGCGCTTTTAACGCTTCTTCATCAGTCATTCAAAGAGCTCTTTTGTTTGACACCACAAAGATAAAGAAATTGTTATCACAAACAAAACTTTTGATAACAATTTCTTTATCACCCTAATTATTTAACAGTTACATACCCAAAAGCTATTAAATCTTCAATAAAATTCTCCGGAGAATCAGCACGAATAACGTTTCCTGTTTGGTCGCGATATCGGTCGGCAAAGTTGAACATATATTCCTGATCGGTACATTCAGAATCAAAACGACTACCTTCCCGAAGTTTGGTTACAAAATCTGCAGCGCAGGTGGCGGTTATTGTGCCGCCATCCTGCAATAAGTAATTTCTATTATTCATTATCTACTAAGTTTTTTCGTTCTAAGTTTAAAGTATATTTTTTGATCATCTGTCAAGAAAGGCAGATTCTGAAGCGTTGTTCCTGTTTCAACTTTCGCCTGTTGCGCAAAGGTAATCATTCGGCCTAAAAAAAGAACCCAATTACTCATCTTTGTGAAGTTCGTAGAACCGCTATGTTGGCGAAATTCTATCGTCCGGTGGCGGGCGTAAGCTTCAAGATTTATTTTATGATAGCGGTCGTTTCCAAAAGCTGCTCGAAGGTCGTCGAGCGTATTTGCCTGCAGTATTCTTCTTTCAGATATTCTGCTTAAGCTTTTGCAATATTGGTTGTCTCTGCGTGTAGCTGGCATGAAAGCGTTTATTGTGTTCTCTATATTCTTATAACTAAGTGCTAAGTTCTTCCAAGTGTTCATGTTGAAATCCGCTGCATCCATGTGGACGTGTAATCCACAAGATTCATTAACTTTTGCGTTGCAAAGATCAAGTACCCAACATACTTTTTCAAGTTCTCTCAATCCGCTTTCTCCTTCCAATATTGGGCTTACCAGTTCAAAAGTATTGTTGCCATAAAGACTTGCGTCCGTTACCAATTTCCAATGTGCGCTTGTATTATGGTTGTATCCTTCAACTGCTACGTTTATTCCGGCTTCCTGAAGTTCGTGAGCAAGGTGATCGCGAGTGCAGTTGTACGCTTCGATCTCAATTCCGAAGCGGCGGTTAAAGGTATAGTCTATTTCAGGTAAAAAAGCGGTTGTATTAGCTGCTGTAGTAAAGGTTCCAGCTTCAAGCATCTTTTTATATACGTTTTGTACAAAACCGTAATTTCCGTTTGTTACAAGATCCGCAACTTGGCGGCGGGTTAATCCTAAAAGAAGCAATTGTTGTATCTTGCTAGTCTTTGTTATGCTCTGATTTAAAATGTTGGTAATTTGCTCGTTCATAATGCTTTATCCTTTATTTTTATACTTCAAAGATAACACTATAAGCTCTAACAACGTAGCAATAACAAGTTTATTATCAGCATCTTAGCTTTGTTTAGCTTAAGCTAAAATAGGATACAAAAAAGGTCTGAAACATGAATATCCCAGACCTAATAAAATACTTCTATTAATTAGAAAACAGATATACTATCTCCATTATCCATAAGCATGGTATTACCGTAAATACATACAACTTTTGAACTACATACAGTCCACTCATAACCATCGCAAGTATATATTTTCTTTTGGTAAGTAACTTTTTGTCCCTTTTTGTAATTCTTCTTTTCAAACATGGCTTATTATCTCTTTATTATTGTACAGCTAAGATAACACTATTATGTCGAACAAGGTAGCAACTACCGACTTATTATCAACCGATTAGATTTGTTTAGCTTGAGCTAAAAAAGGATTAAAAGCAGATAGTAAAACTGACATTTAAGGGATTCAATATAGAGAATAAAAAGATAGCTTATTCAGCTCCTCCATTCAATTTATCTCTGAACACTCGAAGCTGATCAATGGTAGGATAGAATGTGGAGTTTTCCCAGTTTCGAGAGATTACCGCAATCATTGATTCAAGATATTTCCCACAATCTAAAATTGTAGAACTCTTGTTCAATTGATAACGTCCAGATGGATAAGATTTATTTTTGAGTGTTTCTTGCGCCCACATTAACAACTCCTGCACAGATTCGTGATCATAACCATTTTCCATTTATTCAAGTTTTAAAGTTATTGCATAAAAAAAGCCTCGACTTCGCTTAGCCGGGGCACATTCCACCGTCGTGGATTGGAATTTTTAAGATTCTGCAACAAAGATACTACTTATTTCTTACCTTATTCACTATCACCCTAATTATTATTAAGGAAATGATACCTATATACACTTTATCTTTATGCAAATCCCACCATGATAGTTCTACGACAGTTTCTTTTTGATTCAGCAAAACATTAACCTTATTACTTATAGTATCAAGTCGATTCGAGAGCTGCTGCAAAATAATGGACAATGTTTCATCAACTTCTGTTCGTTCCTGATCCTGCTTGGATGCGGTAGTAGTACTTTCTTTGACCGGGTACTGTTTCCCCGTTGAATCCGGAGCAGACAAGTAAACTGTTTTATTCTCAATCTTTAGATCACTCAACTTATCGGTAGTAATCTTCGTTTGCTTATTCACGTTCATCTGTAGAGACTCAATCATGTTTTGCAGGTATTGGAACGCTCCGGAATAGTCCACCTGCTTTTGCATCTCAATGTTCCGGGAAGCCTTGCAGGAACTTAACCATATTCCCGACATCAGGAGTATGATAATATAAACTAGCCGCCTCATGGTCGAACTACCGTATTACGCAAAAAAATAGGAAATTCGGAGCGTACATCGAAACAGGGGCATGCCTTGATATACTCTACCGGTTCAACCTCCCCACTGCCATCCAGATCAGGCGAAGTATCTCGATGTCCCAGCAGTTCAACAATATTATATTCCTTGCAAAGCTTCGTTACTAATTCACGCAAACTGGCTTTTTGGGCGGGAGTACGAGTATCAGCAGGTTTTCCGTTTGCATCTAATCCACCGATATAGCAGATTCCAATACTGTGCTTATTATACGAAGACTCTGAAAATCCTTTGGTATTACAATGCGCTCCGTCAATGCTCAACGGTCGTCCATTCTCTACCATTCCATCAAGGTCAATTACGAAGTTATATCCTATCTGGTTAAAACCTCTTTGTTTGTGCATCCGATCAATATCTCTTGCACGTAAATCTTGTCCAGCCTTCGTTGCTGAGCAATGGATGATAATTGCATCGATTACCTTCATTTTGAATCCTCCTCTTTTTTATTGAACAACTTATTCTCAAGCCTATTAAACCGATCTGTTATGTAGACTGAAACTCCAAATACAGCCCCTGCATATAGCAAGCACTGCGCAAAGAGCCATAATACACTATCATGTATTTCACCATGTGACATAATGAACCCTGCAATTGCCAAAGCAGAGCCTAATATAAGCATACCAATAGCACTCCCATACTGAATAGCTTCTTTTGTATCACGTTTCATTTTATCAATATTTACAAGTTATATATCCTAATATTTAGCCAATCACACACGATTAAATAGACGCTTTATATCAAATAAGTCACTACCCTCCCTATCGAACATCAATGTCCAGCCAATTGAAGCAAATTCTTTTGTTACAAACGGTCGTATTTGACATGACGAAGACAATTCCTTCAACCAAGGAGTATTCCTCTGGTCAGATGTCATGGCAACTCGTAACTGTTGCATCATGGAAAGAGTACGCCTTGATTGTATCGCTTCCTCTATCAGATCCATTTCTGCTGATTTTGCAGCAATAGTGACTGCCATTTGCACTTCATCCTGGATATTATTCTTCTGATCACGTTTAGACATGATATCACCAATTTCCACAAACAAATATGTCCCGGAAACAATACCATCAACACGTTGCTTAACAGAATCAAAACTTTGCCCAAAAATATAATAGTCTAATCCTTGGATCCGGGAATATTTAGGTAGGCTTTTTATTTCTTCTTGAATTGCAGCGTATTCAGGAAGATCACTCCTCCCCTTTGCAAAGATCTCAAGTACCTTACTATGATTCGGGAACTGAGCATAATATTTGAGAATCTCGAAAATCATATAATTTGTTTTATTAATGAAATTGGCAAACCTGTATTCTTAGCGATATCCACAACAGGCATTTCCGCACTCCCCATGCTCTGTACAGCCTCTATCAGTTTTTTACGCAAAATTGTAAGATACTTGATTAGGTTCATTTGCTCAACCGTCGAAATATCTCCTAATCCATCATTGCTTAAGTTATACAATGATTCAAGCGCACCGGTTGTTATAAGACTTTTCTTTTCACTCTCACCGGCAACTAAGATCCGGAACTGTGTCTTTGAAAACAAATAATTAACAAACGACGAGAAATTGAATGCAATACTTTGCAAGGTTTCTGAAGATAGTCTTTCAAACGACTTAGCTAATGTATGTGCAGATTCCGAATCATACGGACCAGGATGATATAAAATAGCAGCAAGCAAAGGTAACATCTCTTTATTACATCCCAACAGGGAGCGAGCCTCTATAAATTGCAAGGCTGTAAGGGAACAAGTCAGCTGATTAAAACCTGTATCGATACTATACCCAGGATACAATTTCCCCTGAATGGATACATAAGGAATTAATTGCACACAAAAGCAACTATTCAAAACGAACTTATAATCCAGTTTCGAGAGATACCTGGCAATCGGTAAATCCAATCTCTCCGGAGGCGTTTTCTTCGCTTTAATAAAATCATCTTTAGACAAATCCTGAAGAGCAGCATCCTGATCCGGATATGTAACACGGAAAATAAAGTCTACTTGTTCTCCTAACCAAGCTAAGTTTGACAAAGTATCTTCATCTTTAGCTCGAGCAAGTGATCGCGGATTCCATCCCATTGCACGGCAAACATGTTTAATCTGAAGCATACCCGGTGAAAGCTTTCCTTTTGTGACTAAGTCCATATCTCCCATAATACCTTCAAACAGTTCCGGAGTCAATTCCTCCCAGGCGTTCGGTACCGCAAACTTTTCCTGATGTACACAAAACTCAATCATGGCATTAATTGTATTTTATCTTCCGGTTGATTGAATGAAGTTTCAGTCTCAATATCAGTATCCTGTGGATCAGATAATAATAAGTCGATATCTTTAATCAAGCTATTGACCTGTTCCTGCAACTGAACAGATAAAGAAAGCAGTCTCTCCTGTTCATCCCTTCCGGATCTGCTTGCTTTTGAATCATCAAAAAGATTCCGGATAGTGGAAGGAAACTCCAAGATATCAAACCTTGTTAAGGCAACAGCTACTACCTTCTTTGCAAGCGCTCGATTAATTAATGACAAGACGGATGGTTTCTCCTTTGCACGTTCCAGGTAACCGGTTAGATTCTCCTCCAAAACTTCAATCTGTATCGGAATACAGCGAAAGAAGAAAAGATATGATAAATCAATGCAGTACAAAAGATCGAATTCTTCTGTTGTTTTTATCTGCAGTTTATCAAGCATCTTATAATACCTGGTTTTATTCCACCCTAAGTCCTCGGTACTATTCAGGAGCGCAATAAGGGAATCCATAGCATTATAATAATTCTCATAATAAGCCCTTCTTATAGCTTCCTGTTCAGACTTGTAGATATCAATATTCGCTTTACGTTTGCGAAGTACATCAAAGACTGTATCATTGGCCATCGTTAGATTAGCCAACGCAGTTCGGAGGTGATCGTATAGTTCACCTGCACCTTTTTTAATGATATTATTATATACAGGAACACTCACAATATTCGCAATTCTCTTATAAGCGGTTACTGCATGACTATTAAGTAGCGAAAGGTTTGTGTTCGAGTCAATACCAGGCACGAACTCCGCAAATCCGGAGATGTCTGTAAATAAGTCTTTCAGTATCATGATTGTTGTTTATTTAGTCGTTCATTAGGAGTTACTTCTTCTTGCCGGCTAGGTGTTTCACGATAGAAACCAAAGCGATATCCTTGCTTGTATAATTCAGGAAAGTTTATCCGAATAGCCATATTAAAAGGTTCAGAGCATATTTCATCATCCGGAGTTAGCGACATCAGGTAAATCAAATAATTATAATATACGTCAGCTCCAGACTTTGAGATGACCCCATCCTTGGATACACTAGATATAGACGAATCAAGACCAACAGAAGAAAGTAGCACTTCATCAGCACGCTTGTCATAAGTAATAAGAGCGTCAATATACTCTTTATATTTCAAATCCAAAACCTCAAACTTCCACCGTTCCTCTTCACCGGATCCGGTTTTGAAACTAAGAGTTGCATAAGCCTTTCCCTGGTTGTCCGCCCCAGAAAGATACTCACTAATATTACGGAGTTCTTGCTTGAGATACATTAGAAAATACGACTCCTTATAGGTAGTCCCGATATCAATCCCATTATAAGTTAACAATGACTCATTCTTTCTTTTCCGCTCTTGATTTTCATTGCATATTTTCGTTATCTGTGCACGTTTTGATTCTGCCCATGCATTCGGGATGATAATATGAATTTTAGCAGCTAACGAATTTCTTAAGAAAGAGTTTATGTAATTAGCCGTATCGTTTGAGCCCTTGATATAAGCTTTTGTCCCTTCATGAGTTTCATTTACACCATAGAATTCACTAACCGATTTTTCTCGATGATGGGATATTGCAGCCCATTTAATGTTACGAATATCACTAAGCACCAAACGTGGATAAAACAAATATTTAGAAACCCCATAACTCCAACGTCCAACGGCAATATGAGTGAAGTCCTTATAATTGATCAGTTCTGTGACAACATCCCTTTTTTGTGTGGCCAACCGACACCGTCTATTCTCCATCAACTCAAGACCGGCTACTGGTAATTGCTCTCCGATACGGTTACCAAGCGTCATGCGCCATTTCACAAAGTAATCACGAAAGTAATAGTAGTTCTTTATATTTCCCTTAGCCACCTCTTTATAATCAGACTCTAAACCACGATCCTTCCAAGATTCTAACCAAGTAGTTATTTCGGGACAGTCCGTCCATTCTTTAACAAGCTTCCCGTTCTTTATGCTCTTAATGTATATAGCCGGCCCGAGGCCGTACAGCATGTTAACTTGTTTTGTTATCAACCGAGGCAATAAACGATTCTTCTTGATATCGCTCTCCACTTCTTCGCACTTCATGTTATTCGCTCCACGTGAACATACGTTGAACCCTCCAATTGATTGCCAATTGTAGTCTGCAGGAAGAACAGTATTTGAATTAACGAAGCCCGGATCCTTTAACCCCGCTGCAGGATTCGTTCCTAACTGAAAGGAAATGGTGCTTCCGGTATCCACATAGCAACCATAATTTCCCAACATCTCTAAACTATCACTCATAACCAGTCTATTTTATGCAATTTATATCCATCTTGAGGAAATCCCATGTAACGAATAAGTATGCGATAACACATCTTTGGGTCACCATTCCCATCATTAAAGAGGAAGAAGTTCTCACTATCAATGCTGAATCGTTCTTCCGGAAGTTGTGTCCGGAAAGTACAACCCTCCCTCACAACCAACTTCTCGGAAGACTCCCCTTTCTGCCTGGAGTAAGGGAAGAAAGCAATGGTAAAGCAGCCGTTTGGCAACTTAGACAACTCCTTTGCCCATTGCAGTGCGCCTATGCCTGTCATCGTCGTTTCCATGCCCGAAATTATCGTTTTTACCCCCCTCCTGAAAGGACGCTCCCAGGGGGCTGTCATATTTCCTGACAAATGCATTTTTTTGCACCTCAAACCGCTTTTTCAGCGGGGCGTGGAGAATTTCGCCTCTCGATTTTTCTTATTTTTGTTTTCAAAATGTCTTTTGGCTGATAACCCGCATTTTAGATACCAAAGCAATGTCAAACACATAGTATTATACAAAATTCGGAACTTACTATATCACTCTAACAAATACATTATACTACTAAATTTTCGGGCAAATCATCCGGTATGTTCCTTAATTCACTTTGTATTCTGTCACCATATAGCCCGAAAAGCAAGTAAATAAGTGCAGAAGGAAGCTGTGTTGTTAGTCCTGCCTGGTGCTTTAACGGTACTTTAACTTCGGAGGACTTATCTAGCTCAATACGCCCGTCTGTTTTCTTAAGTGGAGATAAAGGAATAGCACTACAAAGGTTCGGGCACTCGTTCTCATCTATCCGGCATACAGGTAATGAGTTACTTTGTTCACCAAACAAGAGCAATAAAAGTTTAAATTGCTGCCAGTGGTAAATAGTAGACTGTCCTTCGTTCATGAGTTCAACTGAAAATCCGTAACTCTCTAATTCTCTTTTCAATATACGAGCATCAGAAGTTATTTTTTCGAGGTCCTCCCGGCGTTTATTGGCCGCCCGGTCGTGATAAAGCACAATCTGTTTATTAATTGCGTCAGTTCCGAAAAACTCAAAGATTTGCTTTGCCAGTTCCGGCTGTTCTGCCGGATAGTAGCAAGTGAATTCTTTTAGAACCCGGAGTTCATGACCATAATCTTTCTCTTGAGCAGCAACAACGCTGGAAAAGTGTCCGGGGTCGTAACCTAGAAGAATCCGTTCACGTTTATCATAGTACTTCAGATATCTGGAGGTTAAAACAAAGTGTTCACGCAAATCTAACTTCAAAATTGATTCATAGCGATATCCATCAGAGAATTGATGTTTGTCTTTTCGATAGTTTGCGAAGAATTTATTAACGACTTCCTTCTTCCGGATTGCACAAATAGAAGTCAGGAACTCATCAATGTCAAGTGATTCTAACTGGGTACGGAAAAACTTAGGCCCAAGTATGTCTTTATTAGCGAAAGAAGAAGCACGGATATAATAACTCGCATTTCTACGCATATCCGCAAGGCGTGGCTTCCAAGTTGCTACAACACGTTTCGCTTTTTCTGTTTCCAAACGTAGGGCTTCAATGATAACAGGATTCTTTTCCTCTCTCAACCGGTGATTGTTCCGATATATTTTATATAAAGCAGCATGTAAATATAAAGCAGCGGACGCAATCTCATCAATAAGCTCCTGATTGACGTTATTCTCATATTCTTCATACCAATTATCTTCTCCTAAATCCAAGCGGGCCGTATCCGACACACCTGTTATTCCCTGATAATAAGGAGACATTCGAATAGAAGCCAAAGAACCACGTAAAGACGGGAACAAACGAGTCTTTAACTTCTCGCCTTTATTGTGTTTCATTTCCTCAACAAAGGCATGAACACCTGATCGGCCGGCTACGGATTCCGGCTGATCAGAACTCACCATCTGAAGATGATGACCATCACGAAATAAGATACTATGCTTTGGATAAGCAATCGGATATCGAGGTTTTCTGAAGTGAGACGGTATTTTTGATTCACCTACAATATAGTCAATACCATATTCAAGCATGGAACGCCGTCCATCACCAACTGGTTTGGAAAAATACGCCTGAATATTAGGCCAAACATTTGTCATGAGTGCTACGTATGTTTTATGAACCAAGAACGAAAGTTCCCCAGGCATATCGTTTGCTACTCGAATAATACGTGGCCCCATAACCCCTTCCGTCTTACCTGTCGCACGGCCGGCTTCGACAATAAGTACATTTGAATCAATGGCATTCGCTCTAATCTGCATTACATTCTGATAACATTCTTCAAAAGTTGCAGTCAAGTCAAAAGTCGTAGAACTTGCACTAAGCGATTGCGATGATTGTGAATAAAGTTCTATTCCCATATTACTCTCCAGTTTCTTCAGGTTCTACTATTTCAGCCTCCTGAATATCAGCATCACGTAACAAACGTTTCTTATCCGCTTTTTCAATAGGAAGAGAATCAATAAGGTTGATATAAAACCCTTCATTGTTTTTGCGAGCTATTTCTTTTATTGATTTCTTTTGGAAACCAAGCTCTTCCGGAGTGAGGTTCGGAGAGATCAGGAATACGATGCCAAGATCGCGGTCTGCTTCCGCTATTTCTGAAGCTCTACGCCGGCACTCTAAGGCTGCGTTGTAACATTTCTCCTGTGTCTTGTAATCTCCTCTTACAGCGCATAATTTCGCTAAATCTTCGTATTTGTCTGCGTAATTAGATTCCCATACCTTGATAGATACATTGTTATCGATATTAAAGTAGTTTATAGCGGCATAGATACGGGCCTTACAGGTCCGTTCATCAATATTAATCTGCTGCGAAGCATTAATCCTCTGCCGTAACAGCTTGGCAGCACGAGTAATATTCCTCTCATACTCAAATATCTCTGCAGCCCATTGCAACTGCTTTAAAAATAGCCGAATCTCCTCCGGAATTCCTGAACAACATCCAGTTGTCAGAAACTCCGAAATTAGATCCGGATGTATTTTATCAAGGTGGTCTAATTGTGTCATACTCCAAACAATTGTTTTCGTAGGTCTAGTTCAACACGTAAATTTTTACGTTCTTCCAGGGTATTAATAGCATCAATATCTCCAGCTTCTGCCTTTTTCGCCAGTTCCGCATCAATATTGTATTCTCCTAGAGCACGTCCATTGTTGTATGGTAGGCTAAGCATCCAACGCCCTGCCGTATTACTACGGTGGGTTTTCGGAAGCTCGCCCCCAAACCGGACGTACACGTCTCCGCGTATCCGGCTTTCTACTAATAATATCAATCTATCCATTGTTACTGAGTTTTTTGTAGCACTTACCACATATGGCAATAGTCTTTCGTTTGCGAGCCATCATTTGTTTTTCGCAGGTAGTTTTCCCTTGAAGATTTTTTAATTTTCTCACATGGTGCATCACTAACTTATCGACTGCTCCACATAATTCACATTTTTCCGCTTTCAGCCTATCTATAAGACTTGTGTTTGTAGGATGATATGTGAATTTGGGCAAGTTGTCTAAATCCTTAATGTTCATTGGATTTTTCTTTTTGAACCCACCATGATAAAAGGTCAAGTCTTTGGTAGTACCGTTCTTTAAATAGTATCTAACTGAAAAAAGTCCATTCTTGGTGTACTTTTTTCGGATTTGCGACATCGTTGTCCGATATTTCTGCGCAAATGTTTTGTACATACTATATTTCATGATATACCCAAGTTTTGACAGACTACTACAATTATTAGCCAAACAATAGTAATTGTAAATGCCCTTTATTTCCTTGTTGTACCTGTCAAGTATCTCAAAGTCATTGTTGTTTGAAAGTTTGGGACGGGATTTTGCTTTCCAATACTCCTTGCCGTTGTGTATCTTTATTTCTAAAACACGATATTCGAGCAACTTTTTCTTAAACGTATCCTTTCCAAGTGCCAATTGTATCCTCTTATTGAAGACACGTCTTAGTACTCCGTATTTGCTTCTTTTGGTGTCATTGGATTTCCTTACAAAAATCTCATATCCGAGAAATTTTGCAGCGTTTTCAGCATGGGTGATAAGTGTTTTCTCATCGGACAGTGTAAGAGCCAACTTTTCATAGAGGAAGTTCTTTATGTCCTCTTTGATGATGATAGCATCTTGTTTACTGCCAATAATTCCAATTAGAAAATCATCCGCATATCTCACATATTTGAGTTTTCTGTAGTTCATATCCATTTCGTCACCATCAGAATACTGCAAACCTTCTTTTTGATAAGCCTTATATTGTCTTATCAATTCTGACCTTTCACTTTTGTCTTTTACCACTTTCAACTTTTTCAGAATACGGTGTCGTTTGCCTTCAAGTGATACTACCTGTTTAGTTCTTTTCCGTTCTTTCCCCTTATCAAATTTTTCAGTGTATTCCTTCATGAATTTATCCAATTTATCAAGGTATATGTTTGCCAAGATAGGGCTGACAATTCCGCCTTGCGGTGTTCCGCTGTAGGAGTTATGAAAGTTCCAGTCTTCGATATATCCTGCATTCAGAAATTTTCTAATCAAGCGAATAAATCTTTCGTCAGCGATACGTTCTTTCAGAATACCTATCAGTATCTCATGATTGATATTGTCGAAAAATCCCTTAATATCACCTTCTACGAACCATTTCACGCCCGAAAATGTCTTCTGAATATCAGACAAGGCAGTGTGGCAGCTTCTTAGAGGTCGGAAGCCATGTGACGTTTTTTCAAACTGTCTTTCATAGATGGCTTCCAATATCATTCTGACCACTTCCTGCAATAATTTATCATTAAAAGCTGGTACACCTAATGGACGCATTTTCCCATTTTTCTTTGGGATATACATCCGTTTTGAAGGTTGGGGCTGATAACTCTCATCTTTCAACGATGTTATCAGTTGTTCAATTCGGTTCAGGCTCATTTGGTCAATGGTTTTCCCATCTGCACCTGCTGTCATATTGCCCGGTTTCGCATATATGCGTTGGTAGGCAACGTAATACATTTCCTCATTGAAAAAGATACGGTACAAGCGTTCAAACTTGTAATTCAAATTTTCACTGTGTTCCGTTAGACTGTTTAATACATACTCTGGACTTCTCATAATGTCTCTCACATTTTCCGTTATTTGCATTAAAATTATTAGCTGCTTCCCTTCGCCATGTACAGGGCTTTCCCCTGCTCAGACTACTACGGAAGCTCCGTTGCCTTGTCGGATTTTCATAGGTCTGTACCTAATAGCCTTGCGGCGTTCCGATTTAGGCAATCCCCGTTTACGATATAATAACATGGCTATGATAGATTGTCGGATATGACTTCCGCCCGTTACCGCTTACTGCGGTTGTGCCGTAATTTGTTCCTGCCTCTACTACACGACGCTCGCAACAGAGGTATTACGGTATAGCGAGTTAAGTTATCTTTCACTATAAAACATACTGGGTTCACTTGGACTATCATTCAATCAGTTTGGATTTTATCCTCGTATCTATCTGTTTCATCTCACCATTCAGTTGCAATTTGATAACTAATTGACTTATGGCTTTCCAGCGTGCTATACTCCCTGCCGTCCTTTCGTGGGCAGATAAGCTGGTGATGATAGGTAAATATTGGAACACTTACCTAATAGCTTGCCAATGCTACATTTATTATATCGCCTATACGGGCGCACCATCATAATATACATCTCCAGTAAGAGTGATCCGGACAATCAACGCTAACTTCTCCTTCCCACGAAGTCCAAGAAGGTTACAGATGCGTTGCGGTGTGTATCCAAGTGCGCCAAATGTGCGCACCTGGGATACATATTCTTCACCGATTTGAGTGATCTGATCTACATCAGAGGTAGGTGTCAGCTCGTTTTTCATACAATAAGTTTTAGAGTTTCTTCTGCAGTCATCAATTCCTCACCACGGATCAACCGGATTACCTGCTCTGGGAACATTGCCCGATATCGGGATACAGTTGCAGATACATAGCGTGGATCTATTTCTATCGCATGACAAATTCGATCCGTCTGTTGGCAAGCCATAAGTGTAGAACCGGATCCGGAGAAAAAGTCTACTACAATTTGTCCGGGTGCACTAGAATTACATATAGGATATGCCATTAGTGCAATTGGTTTCATAGTGGGATGGATGGCGTTGCGTTGTGGCTTATCGAAGTTCCAAACTGTTGTCTGTTTGCGATCCGAGTTCCAAAAGTGACCGGCTCCGGGTTTCCAGCCATAAAGACAAGGCTCATGCTGCCATTGATAGTCTTGTCGTCCCATGACCATTGAGTTTTTTACCCAAACGCAACATTGTGCTATTTTAAATCCAACTTTCCGGAGAGATGCACGAAAGTTCTCCCCCTCACTATCCGCATGAAATACATAATAAGAACCACCCGGTTTCAAGACTGAAAACATGACAGTAAAGACTTGGCGAAGGAAAGTGGCGAACAGATCGTTTTCCATCGAATCATTCTGAATAGTAAGTTCATCTTCTGTCGCTCCTTGATATGCAACATTATATGGAGGATCCGTTACGAGCAAGTCAGCATATTGACCATTCATTACTGCAGATACATCCGCTTTGGAACGACAATCCCCACACATCAGCCGATTATTGCCTAGTAGCCATATATCACCAGGCTGGGCAAAAACAGAACCAGGAGAATCTTCTTCATCTGAAGGAATAGAAAACTCAATGTTATCTTCCTGAATGCCTTCTGATTCATGTTCATGGGTAAACAAAGGAGTCGCAATAGAATAATCGACAGCTTTCACCTCATAACCGAGGTTAAAACGTTCCATCGTATCGGTATCTATATTGTACTTTTTAAAAAGTAATGTATCAGGATTCTTTGTGGCAAACTCCGAATTATATGCTGCTATCTCTTCAACAGCTTCTTTCTTATCTGCAGCAAAAATAGGCTCATAAGGAATTTCAGGAATTATAAACCCCGACTTTCGTAATGCAAGCAATGCTTTACGTCGTTGATGGGCATCGATGATCCACAGCTTTCCATCCGGATCCTTCCAGGCCTTAAATGCATACTTGAAACCACGGGTAATAATAAGCATCTGTAGTTTCGATAATTTATCAGGATCCGATTTCTTAAAATCCTCCTGAAGCTCTAAGAACGAATCCAGCGGGGCAGTCGGTAGGCCACCCAAATTAAATACTTCTATTAGCTTTTCCATAATCTACTTTGATTCTTCGAGAATTGATTTAAATAAGGCTTCTCGGTCACGAAACCGACGAAGGTGTTCTTTATCTTGCGACCGTTTATCTTTGCGTTCAGGCCGTTTTAGAAAGGATTCGTATCTGCGAATGTTATCGGAACAGTTCTTATACCGGCGAAGGAACTCCAAGGGGTCGGACGCCCGTAAACGTTCCAATTCAGCTCTCTCCGACCGATGAACAATAAGCGGATGCTTATACCGAAACATTCCAGTGTCGTTGTACGTTTGCAGCTCGGAGAATGCTAGTAAGTTACGGATCCGGAGTTCAGCCATATCAACGACTGCACGCCTTGTCGGTTTCTTATCCAGCAATTCATCGAGCTGCTTCATCTTTTTCCAAGTCACCACACGATCATTATACAGTATCGTAGCTATTTGGACGTTTTCGTCTTCGAGTTTTTCCCAGTCGATTTGCGGGTACTCTTCGTGCTTTTGCTTTTTGGAGCTACCTTGGTAGGTTCTTTTTTTTTCTCTTCTTCCAAGGCTTGCTCTGCCTGTTCCGCACGGTCTTCGGCTTCAACTCTTGCTTCCTGTTCCGTTTCAAGCTCTTCTTTCAGTTCCTGGTTCTCTTGCTCTAAAACTTCTGTTTGTTCTTCCGCTTGAGATGCACGTTCCTCTGCCTCTTGTTTTTCTTGCTCACGAAGTTCCGCTTCAGCCTGTTTTTCGTAAATCTCGGCATCGATTTCAAAAGAGTTCTTTTCTTCCTGTACAGAAGTTCCCTCTGTTCCTGGCTGATTTCCCAAACAAGTTGCTGTGTTTCCGCCTGATTGAATCTCTGCTCCAGCACGTGTTCCACCGGTATCAAGTATATTTTCCGCTCCAGTTTCTTCTTTAGCTTTTTCTATTTCACGACGATTTATCCGGATGGCTTCCTTTGACTTTAAGTCTAGCAATGTATAAAGGATGTCATCTGCATAACGTTGCGGGTTACGGGCAAACATCTTGAGTTTAGGATGTGCCGGAGCAGTTTCCTGAAGCAGACTTAAATCTGCTTCAGCTACCGCTGTATTACGTAACTCATTAAAATATTTCGTTTTCTCTTTAAATCCGTACATAACTTACGCTGTTTGAATTCTACTTCCAGAAACCTCAATAAGAGTGGCAGGGTCCAAGACTCGGAATGTAATAGAAGAACCGGCCTTTGCAGTCCATGTTGCTCCATCTTCCAAGATAAACGTCGTTCCATCCGCAATTGTAGCTGCCTTATCTGTTCCGCTACCGGTCAAGGTAATATATCGACCTTTATCATTATTTGTCAAACCTGATACTGTCTCAATGACATAAGTGGCAGCTGTTCCATTTGGTATCTCATAAGAGTTGCTTGTAGGTTTAATAGCCAGCTCTTTAGTCCCCGCTGCATGTACCTCTGCTGGAGCTTTTACAATATCACCAACATATTTATGATACTGTGTCACAGAAGTACGTTCAAAAGTGAAGGTTATATAACGGCCATCTTTGTCATTTTTTGCTTCATAAGTTTTCAATACCATAGGTCTATCATATTCTCCTAAGATATACCATTGATCTTCGCCAATCTCCTTAAATAAAATCACAAACTTACCGCCGGCATGTTCTTCTGTAAAGTTCAGAAGCTGATCCCTCATACCGCCCATGATTGCTACAAATTGGTTCGTACCAGAAGTCGTTATATCTCCTTTCTCCCCATTGCCCACATAAGTCGGAATATCATGTGCCTCAAAATATTGCATATATTGTCCCGAGAGCATTGGTATTGTCGCGACCTCTCGATTAGCATTAGGCTTAGGAAATTTCACATTCGAATTGATTTGATGAACATCAATCAAATAAATCTTATAAGCTATATTCGAGCCATGAGTTACTTTATCAGAAACGTCATCTATGCTACCAATGGCCATCATAGAAGCCAAAGATGTTCCAGAGAATCCTGTCATGCAAAACATTGAATGATCAGGATCCAGGAACATACCAACAACAAAAACAATGGCAAAAAGAAGTGCAAGAGATAAAAAGAGCTTTACCTGCATTTTACGTGCATATTGATTCCCTTTTTTATAAGGGTTACTAACTTTTTTAGCTTTCATAAAAATTAATTTTGTAATTAAGAAAAAAGGGTGGGCAGAACTCCCACCCCTGAAAACAAACACCTATAAAAAACTGAAAACAACTATCTTACGCCAGGAAGATTTGGTTGCAAAACTGCATTGACAGTACGAATTCCTCCTACACACCGTTCAAGTTCGCGGAAATTACCGTCTTTATTCAAAAGAACAAGGATGTAATCCCCCTCTTTTGTCGGAGTATAGTTTGCTGTGATATCGGCAAACTTTCCGGACTTCGAGATAGTAGAAGCGTTAGTTTTAGATCCACATTCAATAAGATACCCAATACCTGCTTTCGCATTTTTAATATCAGTGATTGCAGTTGCTTTTGTGTTCTCTGAAGTAACCTGCCAGAAACCTTTTTTCGCATCAATAACAGTCGCATCAACTGCCACATCGACAGAAGGTTTATTCATGAATATCTGCTGCCATTCATAGTTATTTTCAACGAGTTCTTCGTGCGTTTTGAAACGACGACCTAAGAAAGCAGCTGCAGTACCTTCTTTCCAAGTTGACCAGCACTTTACCATCTCCATATCATCCTTAGCTTTAAAGGCCATCATTTCTCCCGGAATATATTCTAAGAACTGGATATTCCCCGGTATATCGAGGAACATCAAGCAACTTTGCCCCAGATAAGGAAGCCATTTGATATGAAGTGTCGTATCAGGAACAACATTCAAATAGCTATCAGGACCGGTAAAATCAAGATCTTTGCCATACCGTGCCCGACAACCTTCTTTCCACCAAGTCTGATGCAAATTATTAAGGTAAATAACATGCTGATCCAGATCCATGTCCTCTGTACATTTTTCAATAATATCAGCAACAAACTCCTTAACTGCATCCACCATATTCTCTTTAGTGTAAGAGCGATAAGTTACATCATCATGCAAGAGAATCTTATTCTCGTGATAATAACGAATCAGCGTATAAATGAGTCCCGTGGAAGCATTCAGGAAATGAGATGGAACACCTTTTTCCGGAGTGGCGTAGATTCCACGAATTCGACGCTTGTTTTGTTCAACTTGGGCTGTTTCCAGAGTATTGACAATACAATATTCAATCAAAGACCACTTGATCGGATCAGAGCCTTCTTTATTGAGGTAACCAATATACATTCGTTCCAACTTCTTCATTGGTCCAAACTTCATTTTGATCATTGCATCATCAACATGCCCCATTTCGTTTTCAAGCTTCATGCCGCCTTTCCAAACTTCACCTTCTTGCCATCCTTGAGATACTTCATCAAAGAAAGTATTGAAAACTAAGTCATGATCTTGAATACCATAACGAATCGGAAAGAACTGAGTTAAATCACGTGCTTTCAGTACATGTGCAATTAATGCATCTTGACGACGAATTACATATTGATCACCGACTTTCGCATCACCAACACCTGCAAAATCTGTAGAAAACTCGCCAGCAGCCAATTTCACGGGATCAAGCAAATGATTCTTATTCAGATATTCATAACGTTTGGCAAGGGATTTAGAGAAAACCGATACTTCTTGAAAGAAAGCCTTCTCCTCACCTTCTTCGATATCAGTAGAAGAGTAATTCGGATTTTCGGCTATCTTATTCCAACGTTTCGACATATCAAACATAGGAGTTTCAATACCAAACATAGGAGTTTCAATACCAAACAGGTATTTGGCAGTAGTGCCAGGTCCATTGATTCTCATTGTAGTAGGAGTTGTAACAACAGCAGCTGCAGCATCTTCTGCTGTTTGCTCTGTCATTGTTTTCACTAGCTTTTGTAATTCACCATTTTGCTTTGCAACGTTCTTAGCTAATTCAAGAATACCTTCTGGAGTAGCTTCCGATTGAGTTACCGGACTTTCCTCTGAATTAGCAGTCCCTTCAGTCTTTTCCGTAGAAGGTACAATACCTGCCAGTAACGCTTGCAACTGGTTCATTTCTTCCTGAGACATTGGCTGCCTAGAGTCAGCATCCATGTCCTCTCTAAGAGTTGCTTGAAACTCTTTCTGATAACGGGTAGCAATCGCTGTAATGTCCTCAGATGCAAGTTGTTTATCTGCCGCTTTCTGGGATAAATCCAAAAGCTGTAAGACCTTTCGAAGTTTTTCTCTAAAATTCATAATTAATTAATTGTTAAATTAGACATACTGATTTATTTTATTTCGGAGGGAAATGCTATCCAAGTATTCCTGTCCACGTGAATTTGCGTGGGCAATAGCTTCAGGAAGAGTCATCACAGAATCAATTAACCCTTTATCAATCGAATGTTGAGCATCAAATGTTTCACCTAGGAATACCGGATCATCTTCAGGGAGATTGGCAAGTTTAGGACGAGATGATTTTACTTCATTTAAAAATTGAACGGTAAGTGGATCAAGAACTTCTTTAATATATTGTTCCGGATGCCCAGCACGTAAATCTTCAAATTTCTTATTCTTGAGTGGAGATAGACTCGATTTCTCTTGAATTAGTTTTATTCCTAACTTCTCATAGTAAGCAGAAAAGTCATAAAAGCTGATCATAGTACCAATACAACCGATTTGATCATTCTTCGTCAGCGCATGTATTCCATTCGCACTATGACAAGCAATATAGTAACCGGCAGAAGCACAATACTGCTCAACTAAGACTTCTACAGGTTTCTTTAGTGAGTGCATTGTGTCCGACAACCGGTCTAAATACCAAGCTTCACCACCACCGGAGTTAATATGAAGGAAATGCACAGATATTGAAGGGTTACTCTCTGCAGCAATCAAATCCCTCTCAAATTGCTTTGAAGAGAAATACCAGGATGAATTAGATGTAATTGTACCCCAAATACGATGATAAGCAATTGAGCCTTCAGGCAGTTCCTCGGATGAGAAATCATTAGTCAGGCTTACACTCTTAAGTTCTGCAGTACATGCTATTTCTCTTTTAAGTTTAGCCACCGCCTTATCTACCTGGTCTTTATAAGTCGGCGGATCCGATAAAAAGAAAAAAGCCCCTGGTACTGGGTTCTTTTGATCCAGAAGTGGAAAACATTCCATCATGGCAGCAGCATAAGCTTCTGCCGTGATGAAGAGTTTAGATGTAATAAGTAAGTTACGAAGAAATGTCCTATTCATTGTAGCGCATCTTTTCAGCGAAGATAGTTCGTCGAAAGAAGGCTATGAAGGACTGTTTATACATGCAAAAATGGCGACTGGAGCATTTTACTGGAAATTTTCAAGGTTGCAGTGTTCAAGTTTGCGGAAATTGAAACCAAAGCTGGAATGTCATCCGTACCTATTGCAATATTCTTTTCTGAAGAATCACACAAATAAACAATAACGGACCTAGCAGTGGAAAATTCCCGAAGAGTATCTACATCCGGAGTTTCAATCGTAATGTCTTTACTACAATCGAACAATTTGCCTGATACCGAATCTGTAATAGAAGGAGTAAAAGAAAAAGGATCAGCAAGAAAACGATATTCTTCTTTTTTCATTTTTCCTGTAGGTTTCACCCTCAAAGTAATAGTTAACTCTCTCATAATCTTATAATTATTTAGTATTCAACAAGTTCGCCATACAGCGGACGTTTTTTCGCCATTTGGGGACAAAAATGATAGTTCGGTCGGTCATTTTTTACCCATTTTTTAACCTCTTTTTATATTCTCGACGTGTTTTCCTCTTGCGTATATTTTCTCTCCACCTATAGAAATTTTTTAAAAGAGCATCTTCAGAAATAGAATCAATGCAATACGAGCACATGAAATGATGCACAACATCTAGGTTCTTTAAAAGATGTCCATTCATATCATTTTCATCCATCGCAGCATGAAGTTCACGGTTAAACATCCGCCGTACTTCTTTCTCTATCAATCGTACAGAGTTAGGAGAAAGGAAATTGTAAACTTTAGGATCCTTTCCGATTCTTCTTTCAGGAAGGATAAACGCCAAATTACCATTATCAACAGGAGATTGATTTTTTTGTCGTTTAGCCATCAATGTCCATATTGTATGGTAAAGGTCTGTATTGTCTGGAATTCTGAATGCTTCTTCAGAACCATTATTATACTTTCCACGTAAGTATTCAGCCAAATATGGCTCAATATTAATACTAGTCGTAATCATAGTCTTTTCAGTTAAAGGATATTTTTGAAATACTTTTATTTATTTTTGCTTCCAACTGTCCAACCGTCCAACACGCCCTATTACATAATAAATAGTTATCTAATTATCAACCATTTAGTATTAGAAGAATAACATTGATTGACTGTTGGACAACGTCCTACACATCCAACATAAGGTTTTTAAGTGGCATTTTGTTGGACAGGTCATTTTTTATTCTGTTGGAATGTAGAAAACTGTAAATCCAACACGTCCAACAACGTCCAACCAAACAACAGCAATGTTGGATATATATATACTACTTTAATAAGATATATACTACTATACTACAGGCATTTACATTTTAAAAAGTTTTTGGCTGTTGGACTGTTGGACTGTTGGACGCCATGTTTTGAAAATTATCTTTTCAAAATTACACTCTCTTTGCTTTGTATTTCTTTAAATTTAGGGGGTCCGGGGGATTGGAGATGATATTCATAAATGATAGGGTTGAATACAATTTGAAATGTCCGCTTTATTATAAAAAGAATACTCCTCGACCGGCGGAGCTGGCAGAGGAGTATAAGGCAGAAAATACATCGAACTAAAATGGTAAGGGCTGCTTATTATCGTCAGCAGATTCAGCAAGGAGTTCACTACCAGAACGTCGCAAATCAATATCATACAAATTTTGGAATATTTCATAGTTTAAAGCAATGCAGCTTGAATTAGTAAATCTCTTTTCCACTTTCCGGACCATAGTATTATCAACTGTTACAGTATCATTAGTATTACCGTCCTCATATCCTCCTCTAGGAACCTCTACAACTTCATGCCAATTGAATCGCCGTGCATGCACACACCCTATATAACTCGGATGAGATCTAAGATTCTGCTCAATGGTAGATTGAGTTGAATCCTCGTTGTTATAAGAGCTCCGAGCGAACTGTGTATAAATAGCACTCAAGCGCAAGAATAAGATTTTGGTTCCTGCAGGAAATGCAATTTCCTTCTTCTCTCCTCCAGGAGTCTTAATAGTTATTTTATCAGGTGTATCAATGGTGAAATCTCGATTCTCAATAATTGCCTTGGTATCAATCATTACATCCATTGCTTTAAAGAAAGTAGCAAGCTTATCAGTCTTACTAATCAGTTCAACCTGGAACTTTATCTTGGCACAAGCTATCTTAAAAAACTCTTTGTAGGAAAAAGGCAGATTCATCTTAGTATGACTTTCGACTAGTTTACATGTTGCTAAAAAGAGAGATGCTGTTTTCATCAGACGATCTATCTCACCAGAATTGTTCAGTTCGGTTTTCAATTCATCATAGGCTTGCTGCTTGAGCGTCCTGAAATGGTCCATGACTAATGGCCTAAGCTTTAATATCTCTAGAAGCACATTCGAAAGTCCTATCTTGTTAGGGTCCTCAATATCCTTGAGTTGATTAAACAGATCAACCTCCTCTTGAGTACGATTCTTTGGCTTAGGGACCTCACATACTATAATACGAGACATTAGTGCATTATCATCTCTTTGCGGCGTTTCCTGCCCGCACAGAATCACAGGAGCATATACTTTATCATTTTCAATTTCTTTCCCTGACGTGCCTTTCCTTTTTTGCCGACCATCACCATCATAAACAATCCCCTTCAATGCCTGAAACTTAGCATCGGATATATCTTTGTTATTATACTCATCCAAAACCACCGGAACATCTCTGAAAGTACTCATCAAAGTAGACATCGCAGCATCTGTACCAATATTTAGATTAAAAATGGGCACTTTCGGAGATATGAATAAAGAGCGAATGGAAATTGCTATTTGCGTTTTTCCTGAAGACATAGGTCCCATAAAGAAAGGAGCTGTAAACAAACGATCGATACAGTGTATATTGCTACGAAATGCGCACATTATAGCAAAGAGAATGCCCCATTTACCATTATCATTGATTTTATACACCTGATCCATTAAAGAGGCCCATTTTTCAAAACTACATTGTTTCTCGGCCGGAATATCTTTATAAACTAACTGGGAAATAAGCTCATATTTATCAGACTGACGTCCGGATCCAGCGTATATGGTAGAAAATGCAGGAAGGTAATAGTTCTTCTTATTATGTGTCACTACACCAAGCTCATTGACAGGTTCAAAGCGTGGCTGTTCATCTACGACATGGAATATCCCATTTGAAAAAGCGAAAAACATATTGTCTTCCCGGCGTGAAGCCCCATCGACTTGTTGATTTCCATAGGTTAGGATTTCTGAACAGGTGATAAAGTGCCGGGACATATATTCTCGTATCTTAGTCCAGTGTTTTTCTTCTCCGGATGTGAAGTTTACAGCCTCCAGTTGAATCAGTTCTTCTTCAATGGTCGCTTTCTTTAGCAGTGCCCTAGACGGAACCTCAATATAAAGTGGAGTCTTATAGTATCTCCGATTTATTTTAAGGACTCGTTTATTGGCCTCCTTATCATCCGAATAAATATGGAGTAAAGGAGTCATGAAGAAATCAGCTATTTGTTGATGCCCACCTTTCTCTTGCCGGAACATATAACATACAGGCTCTCCATCTTTGTTCAACTTTGGATAGAACCCACATTGACGATACATTTCATTGTATTCGGAATTTTCGTCTACATACCCAGGCAGTTCATTCGGATCGTAATCTTCATCATCGTCATCTGTACGTTGGGCATTGATGGCCATGCGGGACTTTCGTTTTGCCAAATAGGGCTTTAATATTTCATTAAAGTCAGTCTTACTAAGCGACAGATTATCATAGAAATATTTAGCATTAACCACTCGGACAGAATCTTCAGCATAACTGATCAGGTCAGCGCAACGTTCAATAAAAGGTGTTCTTTCTCCAAAATAAGAAGCTAGGAACAAACCATGCAGATGTACATAGTATTTTATAAATGTATAAGTTTTGTCTATTCGCTGCTCTTCCTGATCGTACCCTTCTTCATCCTCTACTACTTTCTGCTCTTGGTCTTTTGCAGCTACAGTCAATGTTATATTTGTCAAACCGGCACGATAAAGCATTGTCAATGCGGAAAGATAGTCCGATTCATCCCCATCTCTATTTATGAAAATCCCTTGGCTATCCGTTGTAAAATAGGCACACTCCCGACGTATAGCTTGGATATCTGTCGCAGATGGAACTCCATGCAAGAGAATAACAGGGGTATCTCCATACAATTTCAGAAACAAATCAAAATCCGATGTAAGTACACATGGTTCACCTTCACGACGTATCTCCTTGATTTGTTCAAGGCCATAGACACCCGATTTCATCTCCTCAATCTTTGGAATATCTTTCACATTCCGGACAACGTCACGTATCTTTCGCTCTATAATTTCTGTTGTAATCTCAAACTTAGCGGATATCTTCCTCACGTAGTTCAACCGCAAGGTTTCTGAAGAAATATAGGCAATTAAATTGCAGATCGTATTCAGTGCCTGCTCCTTAGATTCCGGATTTTCAAAGTCTTTTGCAAAAATATCCGCAAAGTAACTAGCAAAATCAGTTCTCCGATTCATCAGCCATTTCGCCGTATTTTCTTTTTCTTCAGAAGCTATATTATCAGGATCCTTTCCATAAGGCAGGAGAACACACTGTACAGTTAGTCCAGCCTTCAGGAGCAGCTCACAATTCCTAAGAGAAGCTTTTAATCCAGCATCATCAGGATCATAGACTAAAGTTATATTTTGAGTAAACCTAGATATCAACTTTACTTGTTCCGGAGTAAGTGCAGTCCCAGAGCCGGCAATCGTATTTTCGACACCTGAAGCATGCATTGATAGAACATCAAATTGCCCTTCTACCAAGTAGACATTATTCATTCTCCCAATGGCCCCACGTGCCTGTAATAGTCCAAATAGTTGCGTGCCCTTTTTAAAAACTGGAGTATCACCTGTATTATGATACTTACCTGCCTTTTCTTTAGGAATCACAAATCGACCAGAAAAGCCTGTTACATTTCCGTTCAGATCAAAGAAAGGGAACATTATTCGATCACGAAAGTTATCATAAACTCTCCCCTCTGCAGCTTTCTTCAGAACATCAACCTTTGTTAGCACTTCATCGGAATAGCCCGCTTTCAACATTTCTTGAGCAGCTAAATTACCTTCAGGAGCATAGCCGATCGCAAAATCTTTTATAACCTTATCCGTCAACCGGAATCCACGTTTATCGAGATAGTTTTGCGCCTCCGGCAGATGTTTTTGAAAAAAAATGACCGCTCCTTTCAGTGCGATCCGCATCGCTTCAAAATCTTTCGCTTTACGCACCTCCTCGTCGGTAAGCTCCCGATGTTCCAGTTCAATTCCTGCTTTCTTCGCACACCATTCAACGGCTTCAGCAAACGACATATTCTCATGTTCTTGGATAAAATTAATAACATCACCCTTATGATCGCAGACGAAGCATTTATAAGTTTGCCTATTTGGGCTAACGAACATTGAAGGATGACTGTCATTGTGAAATGGGCAAACACCAACGAAATTTGAGCCACTTCTTCTTAAGGAAACAAACTCCGAAATGACATCAACGATGTTCAGTGCTGATTTTATCCGGTCAATTTCTTCTTTACTTACCATAATTATTCTTCATTAAACATACTTAATTGCCTAGCCTCAAATGCCTCTTGGAGTGTAAGTCCAAAATATTCGGATAGCGCAATGTATTCTTGTTGTGTAACCTGCTTGCGGCCATAATAAATATCCCAAAACCGCATCTGATTAATGTTTACTTCGCGATAAAATTCCCTCGTTGGGGAAAAATTCTCCGGATGTCGGAACTTGAGACGCAACATCTCTTGTACTAAGTTCCGCTTCACCGTCTGGCCGATAACGATCTTCTTACGATGCATAAATAACTGAACAGCCAGCGGTGATCGACCAACGTATTCGGCCATTTCTTCCAATGTTTTCTTACCTGCGTTTTCCCGCACATAATTTTCTTCCTCTTGCTTCCATTTTCCGTTGTTCATACGATTCTTTCCTCCATACTTGGGTAAAATCTTCATTAAACTCATATTCCGGATGCCTGTATATATAAAGACAGCAGAATTTTATAAATAACTCCTGATTATCCGACGGTACCTCCAATACATCATAATACCTGTTGATCCCCAACTTATCAAGTGATGTATTCACTAGAGCTTCAAATTTGAAGAATTCTTCCGGACCTAGAAGAGACAAATATTGATATACCCAAATCCAATTTACAATTTTATATTTTTCTAAACTCTCTCTCATTACTACAGCATTTCTTTTTCTGTTTCCTTCAGCTTATTAAATTCCACAATTGTCTGTAAAGGAAGATCATATCTTCTTTGCCGGGTGTTAGATCGCAAAGAAAAGCATCGACCAACAGCATCCCATCGGAACTTCTTCTCTTCAATTATCGTTTGTCGGTTCCCGAATATGGTCACCTTCTTAGGGATCTTAACTCGTCCTTCAACTTTACGGACTTCCTGGGAGTCTTCGTATTGTATAATCTTATCAATTACATACCCACATGAGAGCATGGTCTGTTCGAAAATATCCTTTGTATGCATACTATATTTATTTAAGTATTGGTTCATCATATATTATATCGGGTGGAAAAGAATTAATGTCATTAGTAAATCTACTATTCCATTCTTTTTCGACATTAGAAATAGCTTCCAAAATCTTTCCTAAAAGAGCTGCTGGAATGTCATCACAGCATGGATCAATAAAAGATACAAATCCTTTCTCATCTATACGATACCGTACAAGAAGCCGCTTACGGTCATCTATTTGTTTCCTTCTGCTCATATTTAAACTTTTCATGAATAATTTTATTTTCTAAAAAAACTATCACCACTGATTGACCGTGCAGTATCATCACCACTTAACCGGATGTACCGGAAGAAGTTTTGCTCACTGCGATGTCCTGTTAATTTCATTATCTCAAACGTTTTCATACGTCCCGTTAAATACATGTTGGTTGCTGCACTCCTTCTTGCTGTGTGACTACTTATCAACTCCCATTTTTCACGAGTAACTGTAACCAACTTCCCGCCTTTGGTGAATGAGTAAGTAACTAGGTCATTTAGGCCAATTTCTTTCATTATAACCTTCAAATATTTATTGAAGTACTGAATACACAAACCGCAAGGAACCTGACCACCATACTTTGCGAATATCTCTTTTACATAATCATGTGCCGGAACCTTGACATCCACATTGGTTTTCTTTGTTCGGATCATAATATAGTTATTTATAAAGTTTTGACTTGTCAACCTTGAATAGTCGGAATAACGCAAAGCAGTAAGGCATCCCAATACAAACATATCTCTCATTCTCTCCTTTGCTTTCCGCTTATCCTGCCCTACAAACTTGTAATAGTATATCCTTGTAATCTCATTCATTGAAAGAAAGACCGCATTTGTAGGCTCACATTTCAAATCAATTTCATCATAGGTAACATCTACTGCATAATTGTATTGCGAAGCTCTACGAATAAGAGTCTGTATTTTTAGAATATATCCTACAATGGTATTATGTCGTAACCCGCAATCTTCAAGATAGACTATGAAATCATCAAGAAATTCTGCTGTTACCGAGTTAGTGAATATGTCACAATCAAACTCCAATGAAAAGTTATCAATGTGCTTTATTATCGCATCATAAACGGCTGCATAGTGTTCAGACTTGCGCCTGCTGCGCTTTTCTAACACATCCCGGATGAAGTCGGTGAAGAATACTCCTTCTAATGGCTTCTCCTGGCGGAAGTGATTAATGTAGTCCTTTCTCGCTGTGCGAGGCCGGACCGGTTGTGATAATTGTAATGCTTTGGCTGTATCATTTTAAAGGGTTAATCCTAATTTTATACTTATTTACTTCTAAGTAGAGTGTATCTACGGCAGGTTTAATTTGTGCATCTATCGTTATATCGGTAAATGAACCTCCAAACAAAGTGTAATTATTCAATTGATAACTTACTCCCTGTACATCAAGCAGATTTTTGAATTGATCTGATTCAAATTCGTCGTCGAAAGTGTAAGTGTATTGTTCCATATTTCTTGTTATGAAATTACTACCATTGCCGGAGCTTCTTGCTCCACTTCATCAATAACCATCAGATTGATATCACCTGTGTAGATATAGACTTCTGCTTCCGGATTACAATTTTCCAATTTTTTTATCAATTCTGTCACTGTCATAATTACCTTCTATTTTTTTTGAGCTATTCTTCATCAATACCAATTTCTTTTTTATTATTGGGCCATCCTCTTCGGATCATAGTTGATATATCCTTCTTCCGAAGTTTATCAATAGCCTTTTTCTTGGCTTCAGCCTTGTTTATAGCAGATACTGTAATTTCAAAAGTATCCAGTTCGATCATTACGCGATATTTCTTCATATCTCTAATCAGATTTAAGGGTTATTTAAAAACGTTCTCCGCTGCTTCTATTAGCTCCTGCATATACCCAGCAGACGGAGCACAACCTTTCTCTATTTTAGCGATTCGCTGACAAAACTTAATAGCCTTTGCCGTTGTCCTATCTGCTTTCATCTTGGCTTTAATCTCTTCAGGTAAGGCATCCTGTGCAGCCTTATCGAATGTAATGCACTTAGTTTTATCCATTATTTTACTCATACTTTATCCGTTATACGTTAAACCTCTATCTCAAACTGCTCACTTTTTGCCGATGGCATACATTCAAGAAGAGAAGAACCTACTGAAACGTAATAGATACCATCTTTTTCAAGCGGGAGCCAATGGAAGTAGCGTCCTGTTTCTTCGTGCATCACTGGAATCCCAAACCTATTAAGAGGCTTGCCATCTATACCTCGGAATTTTTTACACCATTTGTCAATAAATTCTCGCCCCTCCTTCTTTCGTTTATTGATTTTCCAACACGGATGCTTCTTATCTTCATTATTCAGAACCAATTTTTCAGGAACAAACTCCTTGTTTTCAAAACCTATAAGTGTATAAAACCACTCAGCAGTGAAGCCAAACGCCCAAACATAACCGATACTATCTGGTCTTGAACCACAATATTCCTGAATCATATCTTTAGCTTCGTCTTGTTCACGCAAAAGCCGTTCATTCATTTGTTTCAGTAGCTTCTCAAGCGCTGAACCTTGTTTTGCTATTATCTTCATATCTAATTTGTTTTTAATGTTAATCTCTTGCTTCAGCCATCTTCCGACCTTTTGCAGTTGCCGAATAGACATTCGGCTTATCACCGCTGAAACATTTAGTTTTTATCCATTCTTTCCGTTCGGCTTCCTGAATATAGAAGGATATCCCGTATTCAGATGTATGTTTTAGCCAATCTAATTCTTTGATTTGTTCAAACGTCATAGGGCCACCATACACAAGCGATGATGTCAGCATTTGAACGCTTTCTTTAAATGAATATTCACTCATGTCTTACTTTATTTGAATTAATTTATGCTGCCACTTTTCTTAATTCACGTAGCTTCCTGCTGACAGCTTCACAGAGGACTCGTGCCATCGTTACTTCAACGGCATTTCCGATAAACTTCTTTTGATCCGCTTGTGTACCAATTAGTTTGTAACCATCTGGGAACCCCATGATTCGCTTCAGTTCGGGAATCTTTAACATTCGCATTTTAATATCCAGTATTCCATAAAGAGCCATGAACTCCTTTATCTTCACGGTCATAGGTGAATCGGTATCATATATCTCATAGATAACTACATTTCCATCTATACGGATGAAGGAGGGAATGTCTTTAGGCTCCGTAGTGCATTCTGCGAGGTATGGCGGCATCTTATCCATACGAGCAATAAGAGTAAAGCATGGAGAGTTTATGTTTCCTCCTGCGCTACTATATTGCGGATTCACTAAATAGTGCCACTTCCGATTAGCGGTGATTACTTGTGATGGGACTTCAATGGAGCTGCCTGTATTGCCGAAACTGGTGTTCATTAGCCATTGCCGACAAGTTATTAGGTTATGCTTTGGGGTGGCAGTCACTGTTCCGGCTGGCTTGTGGATTGATGTACATTTTCCGGTTCCGTATTGCATATCAAAAAAGCGAGTACTAACCAGCGAACAGCAGTCTTTCGTTCTTATCGTTGGTGCGGGTTTGTCGATAGCCCCTGCATGATTATCTCCACCGTAGTACATGGAAAGAAACATCGGTCGTACATAGTTAAATCTATCTTTTGTTGGAACGGTCGGGCATGGTCTGTCTACCTGACTCACGTTATCACCGTTTCCGTAATATGCAGCAAGAAAATCTGTATTAACTATTGCATGGTGATCGATACAGGTAATTGCTCCGGCAGGACGTTCTAAACTAACATTCTTGCTTTCCGGATGTCCACTAAACTGCTTTGACATGAAGCTAACCTTTGCAACACCTAGCCTATTCTGGCAGCTAACCGTTGGACTTGGTGCTTCCATATCCGGTGCCTGGTATTTACCTAACTGGCTCATTGAATTCCATTTAACCATGAAAGCGTCTTTTCCACCTGCAACGAACTTGATTAGCCCACTATGCAGTCGTGCCTTTGTTGCTTCTACCGGTTCTTTCTTGCGCCTGAAGATACTTGTACCTTCATCCTCAAAGTCCAGAACTTCTTTTACTGCTTTCCACTTTTTGAGATCGGAGAACATATCTTGCTTACCTTCTTTGCAGTGAGTAGGTTCGGGGAATACAATAGGGAGTCCGTGTTTAGCAAATATTCCAAAGAAGCGTTTTCGGGAGGTATAGGCTCCATAGTCGGCAGCGTTCATTATTCTATGCTTAAAGTTATAACCATGGTTCTTTACACTACGCACCCATTTGGTATAGTCTTTTCCTTTTTGCATAGAGAGCGGTTTACCGTTTTCATCCATTGGGCCCCATGACATAAATTCTTCGACATTTTCGATCTGAATATAATCAGGGTCAATAGCTTCGATGTAACGAAACAGATGTTCAGCTAGTGTCCGGCTATCTGCATCCCGTGGTTGACCGCCTTTAGCCTTCGAGAAGTTAGTACACTCCAATGATGCCCAGAGAACGACTGAAGCACTAGGATATTGAACCTTACTTTTCTTCAAGTGTTCCACCAGTGGAGAAAGTTCCAGTGTCCGAATGTCTTCTGTAAAGTGTAGAGCTTCCGGGTGATTGGCTGCATGGCTGGCAATTGCGTTGGTATCGTGATTCACACAAGCGATTACTTTAGCGCATTGTTCGCCATCTATTCGGGCAGATTCAACGCCAGTACTTGTTCCTCCGGCTCCACAGAATAGATCAATATATAATAGGTTTATTTCACTCATTTCTATTCTTGTTATGAATTAAATTTTTCTTCTATATCTTGATAATCTATACAGCTTATAGGAATACATAAATCAGGGTCTTCTAATTTGATGTCAGGTCCATAACATTCTATCTTTTTAGCACAATTAATACAGAGATATTCTTCATTTTCCATAATGTTCCTTTCTATTTTTATTTATACAAAATCCTGTAATTGTAGCTTGAGTTGCTGTTTAGATTGAAAAATACGACTTTTTACAGTTCCTATGGGCAAATTCAATTTTTCTGCAATTTCACGATATTTAAAACCGGAAAGATGCAAGATGAAGGATTCTTTTTGGATACTGGGTAGCAATTCCAAAACTTGCAGTATTTCCGTCGTATCAGAAGAACTATCTACTGCTGAATCATAAGATTGCAACATAGGATTAGACACAGTATCATAATAGGCTCTTTCACGCATCGTCCTTCTATATTGATTTGCAAATAAGTTACGCATAATTGTATGGCACCAAGCAGAGAAATTGGTATTAGGAGTAAATAACTCCTCGTTATCCAATATCGCAAGAGAGGTTTCCTGAAGCAAATCACGAGCTGCATCAGCATTAGTGGTCAATCGATAAGCAAATTGATATAATTTCTCTTGTATTGCAAGCAAGTTGTTCGTAAAACATGGCGTATTCATTATTCAAAACCTCCTTCCAATGGGCCAAACACTTCATTAAATACACCGTCCATTAAGGGTTCAAATGTGTCCTGGAATGTATCCGGATACACAAATAGGACATCAACTAGCCCACCCTTATTTTCACCTACGCAAATCTCTATTGGGAGATTATTTTCATGCATAGTCTCCACGATACCGTTAAGAAGTTTAGGACTTAGCAATCGCTTTGTTTTCATAATTGTTCATTTTTTTATGTTCGTCAAATAATAATTCACCATCTGCCCGAGTGTTTTTAAACACAACTTAGTCTTTATATTTTCCCGATGCCGATTTACTGTAGCTGTTGAGATAGATAATTCATTCGCTATATCAGTAGCTTGTAACCCTTCAGCAATTAAGGCTAAGACTTCAAGCTCTCGGGCGGATAACTTTGAATCTAACAAAGGTTTACAAACAACTCCCTCATCTTGACATTCACCTCGAAGAGGGCAACGCACTTCTTCAAACTGAAAAGATCCATTCCGATCAATATCATAATTCTGTTGATCATACTCACCAAAATTACACCGAGCAAACCGATGAACTATTTTATATTCAAAATGCAGACGATTTTTTTCACTTTTAGAATAAAGTTCACTCAACCTTTTAAAAGCATCTGGATACCTATCCCTGATAGCGATAAAGAAAGACAAAATCAAATCACGATCCGATTCTTCCAATTTACGAACAGCTTGATTACATTCCTTTACCATTACCTCACCGTCAGGAGTAGAATAAAACTCAATATTACATAAGATCATGCTTCACCTCCTTTCTCTTCAGGTGGAAAAAGTTCCTTCAGTTCTATTCCAAGAAACTCAGCAATCAATTTTTGCTTTACTAGAGGTGGACGAGCTCTACCTGCTATCCAGCGATACACAGATGTAGTAGTTGAGCTTGTCAAGTCAGCAATCTGTTTTATTGTATCAGTTTGCTGATTCGGAAGACTTTGTATATACTTACTAAATACCATAATTGATAAAAAATTAATTTATACTAATGTTATTACAAGATGTTTTATTAACTTCGTGGTGTCGTTATTGTAACACGATGCAAATATGAGCAAATAATAGCATTTAACCAAGCTATTGCGCTATTATTTGCTAATATTTGCAATATTATTTATTTAATGGCTGATTTAAAGGCATTTAGGAAGGACAATAAATTAACTCAAAAAGAAGCTGCCGCTTATTTTGAATGTACGCAGGGGTTCATATCACAAATAGAACGTGGTGAACGCCCAATTCCTGATGTATTCTTCGAAAGAATAATAGCAGATAATAGCATAAACAAACAAAACATGAAGCAACCTGAATCAAATCCCAAAGAAAATAAAGTTAGTAAAATGATTCCTTTGGAATTATTAGAGATGATAAATAAAGAGAGAGAAAGGTTTGATAGACAACGGGACAGGATGCTTGATCAGCTTGATGAAATGTTGGCACAACAAAAAACACTTATTGAAACCATCAAATCTCAAGCAGAGCTTCTTAAAAAAGGCAATGTCCATCAGGAAGACAATGTAGGATGTGCAGATGCAAGCGGATCAGATTTGGTGAGATAACATATATAGTTCCAAAGTACTAATAGTAATACAATAATTATGATGAACAAAATGACATTCAATAATAAAAATAACGTCCTGTTACCCGGGACGAAATCGGGACGAGGAAGTTATATTTATGAGCTTTCACATTTTGAAACTATTTAATAATCAGCTGCCCTTGCGATCGAGCATTTGCGCGATAATTCGCCTCATTCCGACAAAATAAAGGGTAGCTTTCTGGATTACAGTAAGTTACCCTTTAATTTTATTTAGTCGCCGGGACGAAATCGGGACGGCAATGCAAGGCTCAGTCTGAAACCTTGGGGGATTGCGTTAAAATTCTTATTTTTGCATCATG
>JBKVKY010000010.1:0-101425 GCA_046986985.1 Bacteroides xylanisolvens
TATATGCATGAAGGGAATTGACAAAACTTAATCCCCCAAGAATTACAACTGAGCCCTGAAAGGGCTTAATTATATAGCGTAGGGCAACGCCCTACGAAAAAACGGTAATCTGAATTTGCGCCCTGAAAGGGCATAATTGTATACAGTTCCGCCCTTTCAGGGCTTGTGGCTGGTGTGTCTTTTTCGTAGGGCGTTGCCCTACGCTATATAATTAAGCCCTTTCAGGGCACCCCAATAAATATATAATTGTAAGGCTTTCAGCCTAACTGCAAAATTCCCATTTAACCGATAAATTCTCATTTAACCGATAATTTCTCATTTATTTATCTACTTATTTTTAACTCGCTACACTATTTCTGTTTTATCAATCATTTTGATTCGCTCGATGAGCTCATTTCCAAGAGCCGTTTTATCTTCAATATGTTTCAACACCGCAGTCACAAATGTATTGCTTTCGAAATCACCGCGTACTTGCTCAAAGTCCTGCTTCATTTCGTCATGAGAGCCATCAGCACCGAATCCGGTCATGGAAGATAACGAGAATTCTTTCTTAGCATCCTCATATACCATCTTGTCCAATCCGACAACAGCTTGCTGCCAGGCTTTCACGATACCGATGATATCTTGCGCTGTTATCGTTTCCGGATCTAAGCCATAAAATTCCTGAATCTTATGATAAGCCCATGTCCATTCATAAGTATAATAATTCTCGTGCATTTCCGCGAAGCTTGCATTGATGGACTTTAAACGATTGACTGCTCCTTTCTCAATACCATCCAGTAATCGGTCGATCTCACTCTTGGGAGCAATCAGTCCGGAAACATCTACCCATTCGCCAATACCAATTTCCGTATCGGGTTTCAGGCGTTGGCGGATTTCTTCATTGCTCTGGAAGTTAATGCCTTCCAGTCGTTTTATAATGGAGTTTCCTAAGAACTTGTGGATAGCAATTTCATAAAAACGGATTCCGTTGTTCAAAGAAGAGTTCTTGATTTTAGCACTCTGGTAAGAGTAGATTTCTGAAGTTTCACCGGACACACGTTTCAATTCTTTCAAAATGGAACGCCCTTTGAACATCTTCTGAATGGTATAAGGACTCAACAGGTTATAGTTGATATAATCCAGCCTGTTCGGGTCTTTACGATTATCACGTTTCGGCCATTTTTGTGCGTCACGGATAGTACCTACACTTCTCAAGTTGACTCCCGGAACCAGATAAGTCGTATTCCGCTGCTCTATCAGGTAAGAGAAAGGAAGATTAGAAGTATCGGCATGATTGACATGACGTCCCATGACCAATGAGAAAGCTCCGACACGTGCCGGCCACAAGATATAGGAATCAGAAGTGGTCTTCGCTCCTCTTTCCATTGTTCCTTGATGAATAGGACCTAACTTATACATGTGGTTGCTCTGATTGGATCCCGAACCTGCATTCATAAACGAGAACATTCCGGCAATCAGCAAAGTAGATTTATGATGTGTCACGGTGAAAGGACCTGCGAAAATAGCACATGCCTCACCGTTCTCTCCTTGGCAATTACTAAAAAACAAAGAATCGGAAGCGGAATAATTATGTCCCAATTTACAGGACTGCCCGACGAAGCAACGGGTCAGCATCGTACCGTCATCCACTTTTGAACCGGAAGAGATAATGAAGTCGTCACAAATTACCCCGTGACCGATATGTACAGGCGCTGTCACATTACTATTGACGCTTCCATTGGATAAGCGGCAAGTTCCACAGATATGGCAGTAATCACCAATCCGGACATTCTTGATTGAACCTGTATTGAGAATCATGACATGATTGCCAATACTGCCGATAGCAGAAGCATGTTTATTGGAATAATAATCCGCAATAGATTTCATACGGTTAATCAGTTCGGGACGATGGCGGTACAACGCAAGTATATATGCCTGATGCGCAGACAGTTTGTCGTTCATCAACACTTCACGACCTCCTGTTTCATTCAAGACAGCCACTTCTACCCCATTACCGAAAGTGCTTAATCCATCCACTAAAATAATATCTACATTCTCAATGAAAGTATCACTACCGATCTCATAGTTAGCAATGTAGTTCTGGATATTCTCAATACAACAGTTATCGCCCACTGATACATTATGCAACGTCACATGACGCAATCCCGAATGTTTCTTGATTCCCCCTGGCAATGTAAATTCTGATTCGAATACCCCCAGTTTCACTTCACCCGAGAAACGGGTATGATGAACGTACTCACAATTAAAGCCCTCTGCCACTGATACATTTCCCCAATCATCGGCCAGACACGACTGGCTCTTCAACTGAAGTACCTCATCTTCAGTCAATCTACGATAGTCTTTCATATACTAAATGATTTATGAGTTATGATTTATGAATTATGATTTATGAATTATGATTTATGAATTATGATTTATGAACTGTGATGTTGTCCGTCATAATCGCACAGCCAACTCATAATTCAGAAATCATAAATCATAAATCCCTCCCGTTTATTCTTCCTCTTCTTCGTAGGTCTGATAAAGAAAATCGTTATAGGGATATTTCTGAACGTGTAATTCTTTCACTCGCTGATAAACTACATTTTTCAGTTCGTCTATATTGATTCGTTCGCGGGCGGAAATAAAGAGGCAGTTATCCTCCATTTTTGCCATCCACGTCTTCATCAGTTCTTCGAGTGTTAAGTTTTCCTTTGTTCGGGGGGTAAGGTCGTCCGGCGCTTTCTCCACGTAGGTGTAAGCGTCTATTTTATTAAATACAAGTATCATAGGTTTGCCACTGCCGCCAATCTCTGCCAGTGTCTTGTTCACTACCTCAATCTGTTCCTCAAATCCGGGGTGGGAAATATCGACTACGTGCACAAGCAAATCTGCTTCACGCACTTCATCCAGGGTAGATTTAAAAGATTCTACCAGGTCGGTAGGCAACTTGCGAATAAATCCTACCGTATCCGACAACAAGAACGGTAGATTATCAATAATCACTTTACGCACAGTGGTGTCTAAAGTCGCAAATAGTTTGTTTTCTGCAAACACTTCGCTCTTGGAGAGAAGATTCATCATGGTTGATTTTCCCACGTTGGTATAACCAACCAGTGCAACACGTATCATGCGTCCGCGATTCTTTCGTTGGGTAGCTTTCTGCTTGTCAATCTCCGCCAGACGTTCTTTCAATAATGACATACGGTTCAGGATGATACGGCGGTCCATCTCGAGCTGTGTTTCACCCGGACCACGAAGTCCCACGGAACCTTTACCGCCACCGGCACCGGAACCTCCTCCCTGGCGTTCCAAGTGAGTCCAAAGTCGCTGCAAACGCGGCAACATATATTTATATTGTGCCAGCTCTACCTGCGTCTTCGCATTGGCTGTCTGTGCACGCATGGCAAATATATCAAGGATCAGTGAAGTACGGTCCAGTATCTTCACTTTCAGTTCGGCTTCAATATTACGAATCTGTTTCGCAGAAAGCTCATCATCAAAGATGACCATTCCTACTTCACGTTCTTCTTCCTCTTCGTTACGAATATATTGTCTGATTTCTTCCAACTTTCCTTTTCCGACATAAGTCACTGAATGAGCTGTCGGCAACTTCTGCGTAAATCGTTTCACTACTTCCGCCCCAGCCGTCTCGGCAAGGAAAGCCAGTTCATCCAGATACTCGTTCGTCTTACGCTCATCCTGCGTTTGTGTGATGAGTCCGACAAGCACTGCTGTCTCTACTTTGGCTTCGGATATTACAAATTCTTTCATTCTTTACTTCTAATATATAATAATGTGGGCGCAAATATAACAAAAAAAAAGAGGACAATGTTTTATTGTCCTCTTTTTCGTATCATTTATCACCTTAGAATCTATAAATCAAACCACATCTTTTCCCAAATTTTAGGAGATTCTTTGGGTGCATTAGGATTAGCAGTCATTTCCTCAGGACTATATTCCCATCTACGAATAAGTTCCCGAGAAGTAGCTTCTGTCGGCACAGTAAGTACAGGTACCTCATTACCATTGGATCCTGATCTTCTCCACTGTACAAATTCTTCCAACGGTCTGTCCATCAAATCAATCCATTGCTGAATATGAATCTCATATAAAGCTCTATCAGGTTCCAATGTGTTTAAATCATCCAAAGCATCAATAAATTCAGTTGTCTTTACCGGATCCGCTTCATAATAATCACAAGCTGTTTGAATAGCTTTCTTATATAATTCATTAGCTTTCACCAAATTAGAAGTTACTCCCAACCCACGTACATACGCTTCCGCTTCAAAAAACAACTGTTCCTGATAAGAATAAATTAATTCAGGGGCCTCTTTTCTAAAAAGATACTTACTTATAACGGAAGATAATAACTCCGCATTTTCATCATCAGTTTCTTCTGCTGCCTGCCGAGTATCCAAGCCTCGATACACCCCGTCAGCTCCCGGTTCAAAATATCTGGAAATACGAGAATCATTACGTTCCTGCATAGGCTTCAATACATTATTATTTGCAAAAAACATAATATTGATGCCATTTGTATACTTCTCCAATATTTTATATTTAGGATTTTCATTACCGGCAGTCTGTAAATATGGAAACTGCAGATTATCATCAGCCGAACTAATCATACCACCGTCACTTATCAACTTTCCAATCTGTTCTGCTTTCGTCGGATCTTTATCCACCATTGTCATTAAGGTTCTGAATTTTAGAGATTTGGCCAACCGAATCCACTTTTGCATATCACCTTTATAAAAAATATCGTAATCAGTAATGGCCAAAGGATCATCCAAGTTGATCTCATTCAACGCTTCATCCAACAAGCTTACTACACCATTCAAAACTACTTCCTGAGAATCAAATTTTGGATACTTAACTCCTTCTACCCAAGCCTCTGTAAATGGAATATCTCCCCATATCATTGTTGTCTCATAAATATGTTGAGCTAGAATAATTTTACATTGAGCAATTCCATTATGATTGACAGGAGTAGCTTCTTGAGCATTTTTGATAGCTAACTGCAAATTATTACCTCCAACAGAATAGTAATGCTTCCATGTATTACCAAGGCTATATGGATCTATGACATAATAACCTTCCGCCCAGCCCCCATAATCATCGCCGCCGTCTGCCTGACACTGGATACTTTGAGAAAGAGGAATGTAAGCATCTCCTCCGGTACGACTACCAGCCCAATTCACTACTGCATAATTGAATAAATATCCGGGATCCACCTTTTCCGCAGAATTTGGATTATGATTAACATCCAACCAATCACTACATGAGCTCAAAATAGCACATGTAAATATGATTGCTATAGTATATATTGATCTTTTATTTTTCATATTATTTCTCTTTGATAATTATTATAATGTCAATCTAATATTAAATCCGAAACTTCTTGTTGTCGGGATACTATTGAACTCAACTCCCCCACCGATCTGTGCAGGTCCAAAAAAGTTAGCTTCCGGATCAATGTGAGGCACATGATCTTTTATAATCCAAAGATTACGAGCCTCAAAGCCTAAATCAAGAGATTTGACAAAGAAACTTCTGAACCATTTTCTAGGAAAACTATAAGAAAAGTTCAACTCACGTAATTTAACATATGAAGCATCGAAAATATTACCCTCATTATTACTTGATTTTGCCACATGCCCCCAATAATCTTGCATACTTTTAACCGGCACATCATTAGCTCTGTAAGTTCCATCAGATTGTAAGATGACTCCCGGTTCAATAAACGACGCATCTTCTCGATGAGCAGCAGTTTCAGCAGCAAGTCCGGTAGTACGTAAAGTACCCACTGTTTCAGAGTAAAGAGAACCACCTTGACGAATATCTATCAGGAAACTCAATGTGAAACCTTTGTAAGAGAACGTATTATTAATACCCATTGTAAAGTCCGGGTAAACATCTCCCAAACGCACATTGTTTACAATTTCACGGAGTCCTGTCTTTTCGTTAATAACATAATTGCCCGAATCATCACGTTTCCAACCTGTACCATACAGACCAAACGAACCACCAACTTCCGCTTTTATCTGCAATCCACTCAACCCACTAGTCAACGAGTACTCATCCAACCCTTCTGCCAGCTCATCAACTTTCTGGGTGTTTTTTGCAAAAGTAGCCTCCAAGTCCCATTTAAAGTCCTTAGTCTGTACAGGGGTAACTCCTAATGCTACTTCAATCCCTTTATTAGATACTTTTCCCGCATTAATATTATTGGCAAAATACCCCGTGGACAAAGGAACATCAATGCTTACGATTTGATTTTTAGTTACACTTTTATAATAAGTCAAGTCTAAACGAATACGATTTTGGAAAAAGCGTAAATCAGTACCTACCTCAAACGATGCCTGATTTTGTGGTTTAAGATTCTCATTCGGCAATACACGAGGACCTGTAAATCCTACTAATCCATTATGGGGAAAAACATTCGTTAAATTATACTGCAAAAAATAAGAATTAACCGGAGTATATTGAAACGCCAACTGGTATGGTTGTTCATCACTACCGACATTAGCATAACTCATACGCAATTTTCCATAACTCAAAACATCCTTATTCTTCATCAATTCTGTAAAAATAAAACTACCACTAATTGACGGATAAAAATAAGAACGGTTATTTACAGGTAATGTAGATGACCAGTCATTTCTTCCTGTCACATCCAAGAATACCATATTCTTATAACTGAAGCTTATATCTCCATAAAGACCAACCAGCCGTTTCTTAGAGGTATAATTTACCGGACTCGTTGTCTTAGCATTAGTATATGCATACAATTCATCTACAACCAGATTTTGCGCCAACACATTATTATTTCTCCAGTCTTCCTGATATATATTGTGTCCCAACATTACTTTTACTCCATAATCTTCCGCAAATGTTTTCTCATACGATATCATCAAATCATTATTCAAAATACGCTTATAGAGATCCCATGTCTGGAACTGTCCTTCAAGATTACCAATTGTCCCTTTCGAATATACTTTACGTCTGGTTTCTGTATAAAAGTCAGTTCCTGCATTATTCGAGATTGTCAGTCCTTCTATCGGTTTATAAGTCAAAACAATATTGCCGATAAGACGATCCAACTGATTAGTAAATTTATTCTTGTTGATTATCCAATACGGATTGTTACTCTTTCCTTCCGGATCCAGTGATATTTGCTTACCGTATTCGTCAATCCAATTGTTTTTCACATCGTTGATATTTACCGTACGCGGCATTCCGTTTATCAAAGGAATGAGCAAGTTATTATCATTAGATCCCTGAGCAGGCCGTCCTTCCGAATCAGAGCGGATGTACTGTGCTGAAACTCGCCCTGTGAAGTTCTTGGTGAAATTCATACCACCATTAACGGCAAAAGCATATTTATTATAATCGGATCCGGGCACCACCCCTGTCTGATTAGTAGTAGAGACACTGATTCTAAAATCAGAACGTTCTGTACCACCAGCAATTGCGACATTATTTATATAACTCATACCTGTCTCATAGAAATCTTTTACATTGTCAGGATATGCTTGCAAAGTAACCTGTTCTCCTTTAAAATCTGCAAATGTCTGATCTTGCACAGAAGATATCTTAGGCCCCCAACCATTCAACATTTTTACATTATATTTGCCATAACTTCCTTGTGCGTAATCATTTTGAAAATCTGGCAGTTTCAAAACATTCTCAAAACGTGTGGAAGAATTAACTGTAACAGATACCTGCGAATTGCGACTACCTTTTTTGGTAGTTATTACGATAGCACCATCTTTCGCACGCGCACCATACAATGCAGTTGCCGCAGCTCCTTTTAAAACATTAATAGACTCGATATCATCCGAGCTAATATCTCCTGCACGGTTTCCAACATCAACAATGCCATTAGTTCTGTCCGGATTGAACGCCCCATTGTCAATAGGCAAACCATCAACAATAAAAAGTGGAGACGACACGCTACCAATAGAAGAAGCACCACGAATCTGAATACTAGAACTTCCCCCTGCAGTACCTGACGACTGTCCAATCTGTACACCTGCGATCTTACCTGATAAGGAGTTTAAAACATTACTTTCACGTGCCTTGGTTATTTCATCACCTTTAACACTTGTCACTGAATATCCCAAAGACTTTTCAGAACGTTTAATCCCCATCGCAGTCACCACAACCTCATCAAGTTTCTGAGAATCAGATTTTAGCACAACTTTCAGATTCGGTTTTATAGCCACTTCCTGTGTCTGCATACCAATATACGAAATCTGCAAAGTCTTTGCAGAACTTGGTACATTCGACAAATTAAAATTACCATCTACATCTGTGATTGTACCCAGAGTGGTACCTTTTACCAACACAGAAGCGCCAACAACTGGCTGCCCGTCTTCTTCAGAAATCACAACGCCTGTGACCTTTTGAGTCTGGGCAGTTACTAGGCCTATGCCCACAAAAAGGCATGCCAATAACAGCATTAATTTTCTTTTCATAAATTCTCTCTTAAAGTTTAACTTTACATTATTTGTATCTTTACTCTAACAATTTGCAAATATATTAATAAAACTGAAACTAGCAATTATATTAATAAAAAAAAGGTTGCAAATATAACATTTTGTTATTTTACAAGCTGTATTTATGCCGATAAGCATATTTTTTTCAACCAAAAGCTTTGATTGCTAAAACAGCAATTGACACTTTGCATAAACAAAATGCCTCTTTTAATATTTCTTTTACTCGTTTTTAGTCATAAAACACCTTTAAAAGCCATTCTTTTTGCTTTTTTCGTGAAAAAGCGAATAAAAAAGTGGCATTTAATTTAAAGTTTTGTGAATACCAAGTGATTTGAAGATTTATTTTTTAGAGATATTAATGCTTATTCGCCTCTGATATAGCACAGAATTACGTCTAATTTGTTCTATTATTAATTAAAAAATGAAAGTATGGAAAAGATCAGTTACAACCTTGTGTTTAACAGAAAGAAGAGATTGAATAAAAGAGGAATGGCATTAGTTCAGGTAGAAGCCTATCTGAACAGGAAAAAGATGTATTTCTCCACCAAAATATATCTCAAACCGGAACAGTGGGATGCCAAACGAAAAATGGTGAAGAATCATCCTAATGCGAATGTTTTGAATCGTATGTTATATGAAAATATAGCAGCTATTGAGCAAACTGAACTTGGATTATGGCAACAAGGAAAGCCAATATCGCTAGATTTATTAAAGAATTCGATTGATAAGCCTCTAAGTAACGGGAGCTCATTCTTAACTTTCTTCAAAGAAGAAGTAGCTAATTCTCTTTTGAAAGAGAGCACCAGACAAAATCATCTTTCCACCCTTGAATTACTTCAGGAATTTAAGAAAGAGATATTATTCACCGATTTGACATTTGAATTTGTGTCCTCATTTGATAATCACTTGCAGTCTAAAGGCTATCACCTTAATACCATTGCCAAGCACATGAAGCATCTAAAACGATATATTAACGTTGCTATAAATAAGGAATATATGGATATACAAAAATATGCTTTTAGAAAGTATAAAATTAAAAGTATAGAGGGAAGTCATACGCACCTGGCTCCGGAAGAGTTATATCGCTTTGAAAATTTACAGCTAACAGGAAGATATACGAGGCTACAAAAAACAAAAGATGCTTTTTTATTTTGTTGCTACGCAGGGTTACGATATTCTGATTTCACCAGTCTGACCTCCGCAAATATTGTTGAATTCCATCAGGAAACCTGGATTATATACAAGTCTGTTAAAACTGGTATTGAGGTACGTCTTCCTTTATATTTATTATTTGAAGGCAAAGGAATCGAGATATTGCAACGCTATAAAGATGATCTTGACAGCTTCTTTAAGTTAAAAGACAATTCTAATATCAACAAAGAATTGAATTTATTAGCAGGCTTGGCGAAAATAGATAAACGTGTGTCATTCCACACCGCCCGGCATACAAATGCCACCTTATTATTATATAGTGGTGCCAATATTACTACGGTACAAAAGCTATTAGGACACAAAAGTGTGAAGACTACACAGGTATATGCAAATATAATGGATATAACAGTGGTACGTGATCTTGAGAAAACGGCCTCATCAAAAAATAATAATAGGTACAAAAGCTAGATGAAAGTGTTCTGTTTTTAAGATTTAGTTTTAGAAATGGAGGGTCTAATTTTCTCTAATAGAAAGAAAAGTGTATAATTAAATGAAAGAATATGCAATATCAGTTTCAAAAACGCATATACATAACCTAAATACACATCGTTATTACGAATATTATCACTCGTCCCATTTAAAGGAATAAAGTGTTCCTTTAAAAGGAACGGGTCATTGGTCGTAGAGAAGCCCTTGCTTTCTTTAAAAGGAAAGGATTAAAAGTTAATTTATAACCCTGATAGCCTCTAATAGCTATTAGAATCCGGCATTTGGGGTTCTTTCATTTTGGCGTCAGATAAATGATAAATACTTCTTTTTACATAATTAGATGTAATTACACAATCTCTTTGATACAGAAAAAGCATATAACCATCCAATATGAATATTCATCAATCATATTCTCTGCGATTTTGGAGAATATTTAAATCCACCCCTGCATATTTTAAAATATACAGTAATAAAATATGCATTTTTTCATCTGGAGTTTTTCTTTTTCTTAGATTATCGTTTGCTAATGAATATATTATTATAGTCAATAATTATTGGATATAATTTAGAACAATAAAACCATCTTCAACAGTTAAGATGGAAATAAGTTTTAGCTTATATCATATAAGACAAGAACTTAAATAATTAATTAATAGATGGTTATGTCCTATTTTTGATAGAAATCTGGTATCATAAATCAGCAAATTAATATGTTTGGTAGGTATTTAACATATTGATAATCTGCATAATAACTACAACAAAAGATTTATTGCCGAAGGAAAGTAAACATCGTGTATATTATTAGTAATCAAGATATTATAGTTGTATTTAGTTCTGCAAAGACTTTGCAGATTTCGTACATTGGTATGCAGACGCAGGAAGTGGCGATAAAGCCCAATTTGCGAGTGGTTCTCAAATCTGATGCACAGCTAATAGATGAGGTTGTGGTAACCGGATATGGGGTAACTAAAAAAGCGGCATTTACGGGATCTGCCCAAACGGTGGATAACAAGGACTTGATGAAAAAAACAGATGCAAACTTTATGAAGTCTTTGGAAGGATCAGTAGCTGGTTTACAAGTAAATAGCTTGACTGGACAACCTGGTGCATACGCTTCTACTACTATTCGTGGAGTTGGTTCAATGAATTCTGGAACCGAACCTTTATACGTAATTGATGGTATTGCCATTTACACAGACAAAATGGGGGCTTATAACAAAGCCGGGACAGGGGATATGGCGGCAAGTCCGATGGCTAATATCAATCCTAACGACATTGAGTCCATCACAGTTTTGAAAGATGCTACAGCTACAGCTATTTATGGAGCTCGTGCAGCGAATGGAGTAATTGTAGTTACTACTAAAAAAGGTAGTCTGGGAAAAGCGCGTTTTAATGTGAATGCAAAAGTCGGAACTAGTTTTGTAGGTAAGATAGATCATAATTATCGTACGACAAATCTGGATAAATACAAAGAGATCTGGACCGAAGGACTAACAAATGCAGGATATGACGGTGAGGATGGCATGACTTCTGCTGAATGGCTGAATGCCTATGTTATGGATTGGTATAATGTGGACTTGACGCAAAATATCAAGAGTGTGGATTGGCTGAAGGAGATTCTGCAAAATGGTTTTTCACAAGAATATGATATCAGTGCTCAAGGTGGGAATGAAAATTTGCGCTATTATATTAGTGGAGGATATTTTCAGAACACAGGTATCGTCATCGGAACTGGAATGAAACGCTATAGCGGACGTATTAGTTTAGATGGAAAAAGCGGGCGAATAGGATATGGACTTTCTGTGAATGGAGCACTCTCCGATATAAACAACACTATGACTGAAAGCCAATATACTAATCCTATTGTAGCAGTATATGACATCCGTCCGTTTGAACAGGTGCGCAATGAAGACGGAACATATAATACAAATGTTAATTATAATCCTGTAGCTATTAACGATAAAGAAAAAGGTGATAAACGCAATCAAAAGCAGATTACATTGGTTGTGAATCCATATTTTACTTATAATATTATTGATGGCTTAACATGGAAGACAAATGCAGGATTGAGCTTGATTGACTTGGACGAGTTCTTTTACAGTTCAATTTATAATCCTCAATATTCCGGTAGTGGTATGCTTGGTCAAAGAAACCAGGAAAGAGCAACAACCTTGACCATTACCAATACCGTAAACTTCAACCGCACTTTCAAAGACATGCATCATTTGAATGTGTTGTTGGGACAAGAAGCACAGAAAATATCTTATAGAACAATTTATGCAGCTGCCAGTGGATATCCTAGTGATGCTGTTTTTGAATTGGACAATGCTTCCAAGCCAACAGGGGCGGGATCTTCAACCAAAGCAAGCACTCTTTCTTCATTCTTTATGAATGCAGAATATAACTTGAATGATAAATATTATCTGTCAGGCAGTTTCCGTTATGACGGCTCGTCAAGATTTGGTGTAAACAACAAATGGGCTCCTTTTTGGTCTATAGGAGCAAAATACCGAATCTCTAACGAAAGCTTTATGGAAAATACCAAAAGTTGGTTGACAGATTTGACTATCAGAGGTAGTTATGGAACTGTAGGTAATCAGGATATTGGTTATTATGCAGCAATGGGATTATATAATTATGGATATTCTTATAATGGTAAACCAGGAGCTATTCCTTACCAAATAGCCAATCCGGATCTAAAATGGGAGACTGTTGCAAAAGCCGATATCGGTATCCATGCTGTTTTCTTCGAAAGACTGACACTCGAAGTGGACTATTATAACCAACGGACAAAAGATATGATATTTGATGTACCACTTTCTTACACAACTGGATTCGGATCTATCCTGAAAAATGTAGGTGAGATGGAAAACAAAGGTATAGAATTCTTGATTAACGCTAACGTACTTAGAAATAAGGATTTCAGTTGGGATGTTCGTTTCACTGGTACGGCAAATAAAAATAAAATCATAAAACTTGCCACAGAAAAACCAATTGAGAATACTCTAACTATCAGAAAAGTTGGCGAGGCGTATAATACATTCTATATGCCGGAATATGCAGGAGTGGATCCTGAAACAGGAGAAGCAATGTGGTATAAAGGACAAGAAGGGGATGAGAAAACAAAAAATGTAAATGAGGCCGGTCAGCGAATTGTAGGTTCTGCCGATCCTAAATTTTATGGTGGCTTTGGAATGAATTTCAAATACAAAGGTTTTGACTTCTCTTTTGATACCAGTTTCACCTTGGGAAATAAAGTATATAACTCCGGATTTGCATTTGATATGCAGGTTGGACATTATTTCTTAGGTCCGGTATCTAACTATGTTTATGACAACCGCTGGCAAAAGCCGGGAGATATAACCGACGTACCCAAATTTGTAGCTGGAGACAACTCGGGAGCAGAAACTAATTCCAGCCGTTTCTTAATGAACGGTTCTTATTTGAGAATGAAATCCATGGTTTTAGGATATACTCTTCCGAAGAACCTTATGAATAAAGTGGCTATTGACAATTTAAGAGTTTATATCTCTGCTGACAATTTGTTCACTATCACTGCTAAAGATTTTATAGGATTTGATCCACAAACTAGATCTACCGGTATGCAGTCTTGGGCATATCCTGTACCTAGAAATATCATGTTCGGTCTTAATCTTAGCTTCTAAAAAATAACTTTAGAAATTTATGACAATGAAGAAAATATTATTTGCTTTATTAACCGGTTGGATGGCTATTTCATTCACCGCATGCGATGACTTCTTGACAGAAACGCCATCAACTTCTGTTCCGACAGAAGAAGCCTTGGTTACTACCCAAGATTTTCAGAATGCTTTAAATGGTGTATATTACACATTAGGTTCATATCGTTTTCTGGGACGTGATGTATTAGCAATTGGAGATGCGCCAACGGATATCACTTCACATTCCGTTGCAACGTCCCATTTCTATGACATCTTCCGCTATCAGATACTGGATACTAATTCATACATAGAAGAAATATGGGCATACGGATATTGGGCTATCGACCGTTGTGCACGTATCATTAAAGAAGGTGCTTCATTTAAAGAAGTAACAAAGGGGGATCTGACAGAAGTGGAAGGATGCATCGCTCAAGCCTATGCAATTAAAGCCCTCTGTTCTTTCTATTTGACTAACATGTTTGGTTTGCCATATTCGGAAGCCAACAAAACGACCTTAGGTATCGTAAACGTTACTGAGCCCGTCCCTGCCTATTCACAGGTGTCAAGAGTTAGTGTAGAACAAAATTATAGCCTGATTCTTGATGATATAACGAAGGCTAAAGAATATTATGCTAAAGAAGGTGTTGAAAATGTAGGTAAACAGTATATGAATACGGCTGCAGTTGCTGCACTTGAAGCTCGCGTAAAACTCTATATGAAAAATTACGAAGGGGCTATTACGGCGGCTCAAGAGGCAATAACCCTAAGTGGTGGTACAATTGTATCAACCAAAGAAGACTATAAGAATATGTACACGACATTGGCTGTTTCGACAGAAGACATTTTCTTTATAGCAAAAGCCGAAGATGATTATTTATCTGCTAATGCTCTGAATACTTTATGGAATAAATACGGTTTGTCTATTAACAGCGCAACAATAGCAGAATATTCATCTAATGATATTCGTCTGGCACTTCTTGGCGGTACGTGGACTGGTGGAAAAATGCGTGGTATCACAACCAATAATCAGATTTCTAACTTGCCGGTTTTCAGACTGCCTGAAATGTATTTAATACAGGCAGAAGCATATGCAAAACAATCAACTCCTGATTATGGTAAAGCTAAAGAAAAACTGTTGGAAGTAGCGGCAAAAAGAAACCCGGATTTGGATGATAGTGAAATTGCAGAGGATCAGACGATTATTGATGTGATTGACAAAGAAAGAAAATTAGAACTGGTTCAAGAAGGACATCGCTTCTTTGATGCAAGAAGATTAGGCAAAATTATTAGTGTGGCAGATGGAGCGTATACTAATTTCAACATTGCCAAATTTGTGTACCCAATACCTTCTTTTGAAGTTAATTCAGGTTTTGGAGTTATACAAACAGAGGGATGGAGTGATAATCTACCTCGATAAAACATTTTTTAATATTGCCTCCATATAAGGATAAGCTTTAAATAAGTAGATGAGACCTGCAATTTTAGAATTAATCGAAATTGCAGGTCTTATTATTTATAAATATATACATAAATAGTTTTACGTAAGAAACATTTACTTCAACATCGTATCGAATAATGGGGAGAAGGAGCACGTCTATTAGACTACAGACGTTATATTGATCCGGAAGACTGGGAAATGACGATGATGATTCCAATGACAGAGTTCGACGGTAATGAAAGCTTAAATATTGCCACTGATCAGAATCCATAAACAATTCACTTCTTTTTAATGAAATAAAAAAGAGTAGATACAATATATCCAATTCCAGAATATAAAAAAGATACTGATTTATAAAGGTAAAAATGAGACTAAACTCTTTGGCAAGCCTTGGAGTTTTAGTCTCATTTCTATTAAGAGGGTTATAAAAAACTCGAGAATCTATTTTTTACAAAAGTAATTTAAAATAAAATATTCCTTATAGTTGTCATCCATTTATTATCATCAAGGAAGCATCCCCTCTCTCACAATATCCACCAAAATCGGTTTCAATCCGCTGACGAAACATTCCACCGCAATTACCATCAGAATCAATCCCATGAGGCGCATCATTACATTGTTTCCCGTCTCGCCCAATACGTTTACCAATTTCGTAGAAGCACGAAGAATAAAGAAAGTCAGCAGATAAATCAGGGCAATAGTGCCGATCAAAATTCCCTTCATTTCATAAGAATGTGCATCCTGCATCAAGACAATAGCATTGGCAATCGCTCCGGGGCCGCATAACATAGGAATGCCGAGAGGAGTAATGGAGATATCATCCGCATACGTTTTGATTTCTTCATCTTTCAGTTTCATCGGTGTATAACGGGCTTGAAGCATATCAAAGCCGATCTTGAAGATAATCACCCCACCGGCAATACGGAAGCCATTGGTAGAAATACCAAAAAACTTAAAAAGAAACTGCCCGGCAAAGACAAATACCATTATTGTAATAAACGACACAATGGTGGCGCGACGTACGATAGACTGACGTTCCTTATCCGTCATACCATGGGTCATGGTAAGGAAGACAGGCATCGTTCCCAATGGGTTGGTCAATGTAAAGAATGAAGTGAAACAAAGTAAGGCAAAAGGCAGAAGAGTACTATCCATGATTATATCGTATTTTATGCAAAATTAAAACGCAACAAAAATACGACTTAATCCAGAAAACCTATAATAAATCCATTAATTCTTTCAAGGAATGTATGTGATAAGTGGGAAGAAAAGGGAAAGTAGTCCGTTCCGTCACATTGTAAAAAGCCTGATGCATCCCTACTCCGTGCGCTCCGGTTATATCCGCTTCCCAACTGTCACCAATCATCAAGGATTCGCGCAATTCGGATTGAGTAGCAGACAAGGCAAAATTGAATATCGCCGGCCAAGGCTTCAACACTCCGAGATCTTCCGAAAGAATCACTTTTTTGAAATACCCGTCCACTCCTGCCGAACGCATCTTGCGTGATTGCAATTCACGGAATCCATTGGAAAGGATATAGAGGTTATATTTAGGAGCAAGATATTCCAATACCTCCTTTGCATGAGGCATCAAAGTACTTTTAGTGGGAATAATCGCGAAAAAATCTTTCGAGAACTGTTCGGCAAGCGCTTCATCTTCCACTCCCACAGCCTGTAAAGGATAGAAGAAACGTTGACAGTTCAATTCATCTTTCGTTATTTTTCCTTCGCCGTACTCAATCCAAAGTTCGGTATTTCTTTGCTGATAAAGGGTATAATAATGATTGAACGAATCAAAATAACGGTCGAACGAATATTTCTGATATACTTCTTCAAAAGTATCACGGGCATTTTGAGAGAAAGCCCAAATGGTATCATCAAGATCAAAAAAGAGATTTTTATATTTCATCAGTAGTTATGCGTATATAGGAAATAAAAAAGCCAATGTGCTAATTTCTTGAATCCAGGAATCAGCACATTGGCAATTCAAAAAGGGATGTCTACCTTATTTTACCTGGATAACCAAGTATCTGGATACACTCCAGAATTCAGTAGGATTAGTAATCTTCAATGTCAACTGGCCTTTGTCATCTTTAACCAATTCATAAGAACCGGACGGATGAGTAGTCAGTAACTCAGCACGTTTAGAGTACAACTTGATTTCTTTGGTTGTACGGATATCGATTTGAGTGAAATAATCCTTATTGAAATCAGCGCTCTTCAATACGTCTCCGCTCTGAAGAATCTTTTGAGCTTTCAATTCAGATTTTGTACCGAATACGAACCAGGCAGCATTCAGGCTCTTTTCCTGTTCAGCAACGGTTTTAGCTTTCGCTTCGTTTTCTGCAGCCAACGTTTCTTTAGCAGCAGACAAGTCGCTGACAGCAGCATCCAATTCCTGGATACGGATATTCTTGGAAGCCAGTTCTGTTTGAAGTTCTTCGATACGTTGTTGTTTAGCGTTCAATTCAGCAGTCAAAGCGGCAACAGCTTTTTTCATCTGTGCAGAATTGTAATTGCTGTTCTTCAACTGTGCCTGCAACTTTGCAATCTGCGCTTTGTTTTCTTCCATCTGTTTAGAGATGAATTCGATGTCAGAAGCAATCTGTTGCTTGGCGCTGGCAGAGTTTTCAGTGATGGTTCCACGTTGCAAGTCAACACGGCTTTCGGCAGCATTGATCTTACGGAAACCTTCCTGAACTTCATTGAAAGTACCCATCATATCATCCAGTTCAGCATTGCGCTGGTTCAGTTCCATCAAAAGAGAATCATTTTCAGCTTTCAGGTCTTTACTTCCACCTTTAAAGCTATCACACGAAGCTAACATGGCTACGCATACAAATAAAACAGCTAACTTTTTCATACGTTTACGTTTTACGTTTTTTAATGAAATTATTTAATCATCTATTCCTGCTAATACTATCACAATCTCGCCCCGGGGTTCGGTAGCGGTAAAGTGTTCTATCAATTCAGCCAAACTGCCCCGAACTGTTTCTTCGTGGAGCTTGGATATTTCACGCGACACGGTTGCCTGACGTTCAGCACCGAAATATTCGGCAAACTGTGTTAACGTCTTCAACAGACGGTGGGGTGATTCATAAAACACCATCGTACGGTGTTCTTCCGCCAATGTCTTCAGTCGTGTCTGCCGTCCTTTCTTCTGGGGGAGAAACCCCTCGAAGCAGAACTTCTCGTTCGGCAATCCCGATGCAACGAGTGCCGGAACAAAAGCGGTTGCTCCCGGCAAGCACTGCACTTCAATGCCGTTGCGTACACACTCACGAACAACCAGAAATCCGGGATCGGAAATTCCAGGCGTTCCGGCATCCGAAATTAGTGCCACCGTTTCACCTGCCTTTATTCTATTAACAACACTTTCCACCGTTTTATGTTCATTAAATTTGTGGTGGGATTGCATTGCATTCTTTATTTCAAAGTGTTTCAGCAAAATACCGGAAGTACGTGTATCCTCCGCCAAAATCAGATCGACCTCTTTCAGGACTTTGATAGCCCGAAAAGTCATGTCCTCCAGATTCCCTACCGGCGTAGGCACTACATATAGCTTTCCCATCTTGTTTTTGTTTTATACTGATTGATTAAAATATTTCTTTAGTAGCTCCAGAAAGTCGTTCACCGCCTCCTTTTCTTCATTCAATTCGACTTTCGAGGACAGAAATGCGACTGCAGTCTTGTAGGAACTCATTACTGATATCTGTTCGATAACCCGATTCATCAAATCAGTGTTGCCTCCGAACAGTTCACGAGAAAAACGGAAAGAATCATTCAAGCTGATAGCATGTCGCAAGCCGGCAGACAGTTTGAGACTTTCTCCCAACACAGCCGATTTAGGTTCTTCCTCTTTCACAACAGTTTCAACGACAGGTTCCTCAACAATTGCCGGTTCCTCTTTTTTCCCTTCTTCTTCTTCTTCTTCTTCTTCTGCTGCTGCTGCTGTCTCTGCAGCTGCCGCTATTACGACAGGTTTCTCTTCCGCAACAATGGCTTCTCCTTCCTCATCTTCTTTCACAACAACCGATTCGAGAGATTGTATAATCACGGGGGAATCCTCTTCAGACCCGGCAACTTCATCCTCCTCTTCCGCTGTCTCTTCCACAGCTGACGGAGAAATTACCTGAACAGCATCCACCTCCTGCTGCAGTTCTTCCAAACGCCCCTGCATCCGTGTAATGCTCCGCTTCAACAGTTCAGACAAAGTCGGAGTCGGCTCCTTGGTAAATGAATCCATGAGATACTTCAACTCATGAACATCCAACTCAATATCTGTTAATAGCTTCTGTTTCATGTCAGTCCATTGTTTATACGGTGCGAATGTAGGAATAATTTATGCAATAACTTAAAATAATGGATAATTTAACAGTTCTTGCACATTGAATTGCTTACCTTTGTCCACATATTTATTTAATCAAGAAAACACAAAATCTCATGGTATTATTTTCAGAAGACCACATACAGGAGACTAGAAGAAGAGGCCGGATCGAAGTAATCTGCGGTTCTATGTTCTCCGGAAAGACAGAGGAATTGATTCGCAGAATGAAGAGAGCGAAATTCGCGAAACAACGTGTCGAGATATTCAAACCTGCTATCGACACCCGTTATTCAGAAGAAGACGTAGTCTCTCACGACAGCCATTCTATCGCCTCCACTCCCATCGATTCGTCAGCCAGCATTTTACTGTTTACTTCTGAGATAGATGTAGTAGGTATTGATGAAGCACAGTTCTTCGACAGTGGTTTGATTGATGTATGCAACCAGCTTGCCAACAATGGAATCCGTGTTATCATTGCAGGATTGGATATGGACTTCAAAGGAAATCCGTTCGGACCTATGCCACAATTGTGCGCCATTGCCGATGAAGTCTCCAAAGTTCATGCGATCTGTGTGAAATGTGGTCAGCTGGCCTCTTTCTCACATCGTACAGTCAAGAATGAGAAACAGGTTCTTTTAGGCGAAACAGCCGAATATGAGCCTCTGTGCAGGGAATGTTATCTCCGTGCACGAGGGGAAGATGAGCAGAAAGTATAAACTCTATAAAAGAAACAGATTATGGAAAGGAAAAAGATAACATTCGACAGTTTTATACGCGGTTCCATCGGATGTGTGTTAGTTGTAGGAATATTAATGCTCGTGGAACGTCTTAGCGGAGTGTTATTACCTTTCTTTATTGCGTGGCTGATAGCTTATATGGTCTATCCGTTAGTCAAATTCTTCCAGTATAAGCTACGATTAAAAAGCCGCATTATTTCCATCTTCTGTTCCTTATTCCTCATTACGGTTATCGGAGTCACTTTATTCTACCTATTAGTGCCGCCGATGATTTCGGAAATAGGCAGAATGAACGACTTGCTAGTGACTTACCTCACCAATGGAGCCGGTAACAATGTGCCTAAGAATCTTTCTGAATTTATCCACGAGAACATTGATCTTCAGGCGTTGAACCGTGTATTAAGTGAAGAGAATATCCTGGCGGCAATCAAGGATACCGTCCCCAGAGTGTGGACTTTGCTTGCAGAATCTCTCAACATTCTATTCAGCATCCTTGCCTCTTTCATTATATTATTATATGTAATCTTTATATTATTGGATTACGAAGCGATAGCTGAAGGATGGTTGCATCTGCTACCCAATAAATACCGTACGTTTGCCTCCAACCTGGTTCACGACGTACAGGATGGTATGAACAGATATTTCCGTGGACAGGCTTTGGTTGCTTTCTGCGTAGGTATTCTTTTCAGCATCGGTTTCCTGATTATCGATTTCCCCATGGCTATCGCTCTGGGACTTTTCATCGGAGCATTGAATATGGTTCCCTACTTGCAAATCATTGGTTTCCTTCCCACCATTTTATTGGCAATCCTCAAAGCTGCCGACACCGGACAGAACTTCTGGATTATCATTGCATGTGCATTAGCCGTCTTTGCAATCGTACAAATCATACAGGATACCTTCCTTGTCCCCAAAATCATGGGAAAGATTACCGGACTGAATCCTGCCATCATCCTTTTATCTCTTTCTATCTGGGGTTCATTAATGGGAATGCTCGGCATGATTATCGCCTTGCCACTAACAACTTTGATGCTCTCCTACTACCAACGCTTTATTATCAACAAAGAAAAAATAAAATATGATGAAGTAGAAACTACTGATAATCAAGAAACAAGCCACAACGAGGAAAAATAATTGAAACTTTTTTCTACGTAATGCTTGCAAATTAAATAAAAGTAACTACCTTTGCACCTGCAATCAGGAAATAACTGATTCGCAAATAAGGATTGATTCGCTAGCTCAGCAGGTAGAGCACAACACTTTTAATGTTGGGGTCCTGGGTTCGAGCCCCAGGCGGATCACCAAAAACAAGATTAAGCCTCTGATTTTCAGGGGCTTTTCTTCTTATCCAAAGGCCTTATTCCCATTCTACTCTCCATTAAATATGAACAACAGAAAAAATTATATAGTCTACCTACAACAATCAGCCATGAAGCAGGAATGTCAAGACCCGAAGTAGAGGTACAAAAAAAAATTATACAGACTTACTCGACAGACAGAAACTGATTACTGAAGATAACCATTCCTCAGCCAATAAAAAGAAAAGCAATACACGCCACAACTTATTTTGCACAACTTGTTTGGAAAATAAAATATTTTTTCCTTACCTTTGTATTAGGATTTATTTCAAATCTTAATAAAAATAGAGCGTTAAGGCATTATCCAAGTTCAGGAAATCCCCAATTTCAAGACAACAACTGGATAATACATTGGACGCTCCACGTACTATTTATATATTAAAGTGTTATATATATAGGCGTGGGGCTTTGTGTATTATATGTTGTTGAGTATGTAGATACTTCTGAACGGTAATACCAAAGTTCCCACGCTTAACTTTATATATAAACACAGCTCCAGGGAACAGAGTTGACTAGAAGATAAACATTATGAAAGCAACTTGTTCTAAAAGTAAGACGACTGTCTCGACCGGTTTCTGTTCTTCGTTTGTTACTGTCTTTAGTGAAATTCTTATTCTGTTTATTTCCATTCCTGTTTTTTTCAAGACACACAATCACTATCTTACAAATTACATGCCAACATATTTTTCTGAGACCTTCCTCCATGATAGCCAATAATAGCGGTTCCTCTCACCATACAGAAAAAGACCTTTGGTTACAAGTTCTCGCTTTGGCAAAGGAAATACAGGACTGTAAGTCTTATCTGTATCCTAAGACCTTGGAATCTATATATGATAATATTGTAAGAATAGAAAAATTGTTGGATATTTTATTGATTATCACTCGTGGAAGTGACAAATAGACATTATTATTCCGCCTTATGCGACAATTTGTCCAATGCAGTAAAAATGTCGCATCATTAAACTATCGTTAAAAGTTTCATTTTTATAGATTACCTCTATGAAATGGAATTTTTATATACCAAGAAACGTACGCAATCAGTTATGTAACCTTAATGTTCAGAATAATGATAGATAAACGAATAGAAAGTACCATGAATGAATTGATCAACGCAGAAATATGGTCAACCAACTTATACCTGTCTTTACAGGTTTATTTTGAAAGTGAACAACTCCCGATACTGAGCTCCTGGCTAAATACCCAGGCTCAGGATAATATGAACAAAGTCTATCAAATGATGAGCTGGATATATCATAATGGAGGATGCGTTGCAATTAATGAGATAAAACGGGATGTGCAAAATGGCAAGCTCCAGTAAGTGCCTTAAACGAATTGATTGAACATGAACGATATATGTCCCGCCTAGTCTCCATACTCCTCATACTATGCCGAAACGTGGATGCGTCCTCTAATTCTTTCATCAACAGGCTGTATTCAGACCGAATATATCTAAGTACGGCCTTTTTGGAATTATTACGTATTCTTGCCCAAGAAAATGTGCGGAGACTACCTTATTTCTAACAGTATGTCCCTCCATTTAACATCTCATAATATTAAAGATTATATAACCTTGTATGGTCTACTTTTTGCAACATAATAAACAATAATAAAATAGATCATGAATATTTTATTAATAGGATAACCCGGTTTTATCGACATTTTGGGACAAGTTTATGCTTGTTTCAAGATAAGAGAGAATATTAAATTATTATTAACTCTAAAAATTTAAATCATTATGAGTGAGAAATTACAAAATGCTTTGAATGAACAAATCACAGCAGAATTATGGTCTGCCAACTTGTATCTGTCTATGTCTTTCTATCTAAAAAAAGAAGGTTTTTCAGGTATGGCCAACTGGATGCGGAAACAATCTGCAAAAGAAGTGGGACATGCGTGCACCATTGCCGAGTATATGGTTAAACGTGAGGCGACACCGAAAGTAGACAAAGTGGATGTAGTTCCACAAGGATGGGGAAATTCTTTGGAAGTTTTTGAACATGCCTTGGAACATGAAAAGCATATCTCCAAGTTGATTGACGAATTGGTATACTTAGCTTCAGAAGAAAAGGATAATGCCACACAGGATTTTCTGTGGAAATTTGTCCGGGAACAAGTAGAGGAAGAAGCCGGTGTACAGAATATTGTAAACCTGTTAAAGAAAGCCGGAGATAGTGGTATCCTTTTCATAGATGCTAAATTGGATGGATGCAAATAATAAACCTGAATAGTTAAAAGATAAATGATATGAGCAAAACAGTAGATATATTAGGTGGGCAGGCTGAATACTACCTAAACCATACATGCAAGACAATAGATAAACAACTGATTCATATTCCGGGTCCGGATATAGTAGATAAGGTATGGATAAATTCGGACAGAAACATTCGGACATTGGAGAGTTTGCAAACTTTATATGGACATGGACGTTTAGCGAATACCGGCTATGTATCCATCCTACCTGTAGACCAGGGTATAGAGCATTCTGCTGGGGCATCTTTCGCTCCCAATCCACTTTATTTTGATCCGGAGAACATCGTAAAATTGGCTATTGAAGGAGGATGTAATGCCGTAGCATCTACATTCGGCGTATTAGGCGCCGTAGCACGGAAATACGCCCATAAAATTCCATTCATCGTCAAATTGAATCATAACGAACTGCTTACTTATCCGAATAGCTATGACCAAGTAATGTTCGGTACAATAAAAGAAGCATGGAATATGGGCGCCATAGCAGTTGGAGCCACTATTTATTTCGGTTCGGAGCAAAGTCGCCGCCAAATAGTGGAAGTATCGCAAGCTTTTGAATATGCTCATGAACTGGGAATGGCTACCATTTTATGGTGTTATTTGAGAAACAGCGGTTTTAAGAAAGACGGAACCGACTATCACGCTGCAGCCGACCTGACAGGCCAAGCCAACCATATCGGAGTAACGATCAAGGCTGACATCGTAAAACAAAAACTTCCGTCCAATAATGGTGGCTTCAAAGCCATCGGCTTCGGAAAAACAAATGAGCGCATGTATACAGAGCTGACAACTGACCACCCGATAGACCTTTGCCGTTATCAGGTAGCTAACGGCTATATGGGACGCGTCGGACTAATCAACTCGGGTGGTGAATCTCATGGAGAATCCGACCTGCATGATGCTGTTGTTACAGCAGTAGTGAACAAACGTGCTGGCGGTATGGGGTTGATTAGTGGTCGGAAAGCCTTCCAAAAACCAATGAAAGATGGGGTCCAGCTATTGAGCACCATACAGGATGTATATTTGGATTCTTCAATAACCATTGCATAAAGACAGGTCGTCCATGAAAAGAATAGTATTATTACGTCATGGTGAGAGCCTATGGAACCAAGAAAACCGCTTCACCGGGTGGACAGATGTTGATTTAAGTGAAAAAGGCGTTGTAGAAGCCTGCAAAGCAGGCGATACATTACGAGAAGCCGGATTTTCTTTTGAGATTGCCTACACTTCTTACTTAAAACGTGCTATAAAAACGCTGGACTACGTTCTGGACCGCCTGAATGAGAGCTGGATTCCCGTCGAAAAGACATGGAGGTTGAATGAGAAACATTACGGCATACTTCAGGGACTTAACAAAAGTGAGACGGCTGCCCAATATGGTGAAGAACAAGTACACACCTGGCGGAGAAGTTATGATATAGCTCCTGCAGCATTGGGAGAGGACGATTCGCGCAATCCGAGTAAAGACATACGTTATGCAGATGTCCCGGATATGGAACTTCCACGTACGGAATCCTTGAAAGATGCCATTGAGCGTGTAATGCCTTATTGGAAATGCATCATCTTTCCCACATTGACATGTAAGGATAACCTGCTGGTAGTTGCCCATGGCAACAGCCTGCGTGGAATCATCAAGCATCTCAAGGAAATATCCGATACAGACATTTCCAACCTGAACCTGCCTACAGCAGTTCCTTACGTTTTTGAATTCGACAACCGGCTGGCTCTTGTCAAAGACTATTTTCTCGGTGATCCGGAAGAGATACGTAAACGGACGGAAGCTGTAGCAAAACAAGGAATGACTAAACAATAAAAGTTCTGTCAAGCAGCCAGACATATTTTCTAAACTTTAATTATTAACTAAAAAAGGAGGTAAAAATGGTACCTACAAAAATGAACCAGAATTGGTTACCAAGTATTTTTAATGATTTCTTTAACAATGAGTGGATGATGAAGGCAAATGCAACAGCCCCCGCTATTAATGTAATTGAAAATGAAAAGGACTATAAAATCCAATTGGCAGCTCCGGGAATGACAAAAAATGACTTCACCGTTAATGTGGATGAAAACAACAATCTAGTAATCTGCATGGAAAAGAAGGAAGAGAAGAATGAGGAGAAAAAAGACAAAAAATACCTACGCCGTGAATTCTCTTATTCCAAATTCCAACAAAGTATCATACTGCCGGACAATGTTGAAAAAGATAAGATTACAGCCAAGGTAGAACATGGGATTCTGTCTATAGATATTCCCAAAACAGTGGACAAAGAAGTTCAGAAGATAACCAGAACTATTGATATCAAATAAGATATCTTAGCTAAACTTTACCCAAGGCGTTCCTTATATTTAGGGGGATGCCTTGATATAAACCTTTGAACCTCAAATCACTATAATGAAAACATTCAATTTTGATGAAGCATTAATAGCTCTGCAAAGTGATCTGCTAGGTTTTGCATATAAATTGACAGCTGACAAACACGATGCTGAGGATTTATTGCAGGAAACAATGTTGAAAGCTCTGGATAATAAGGATAAATTTGATCCTGGAACAAATTTTAAAGGCTGGATGTATATCATTATGCGTAACGCTTTTATAAATAACTACCGGATAAAAAAAAGCCAGGGAGACTTATATATATTATCCGAACCCGACTATCATTTCCTGCTAAGAGATGACTCTTTTGCTTTCATAGACAATAGTCAAGATGCCAAGGAGATAAGGGCAGCCCTTAAAACACTACCTAAAGAACATTACAACGCTTTTATGTTGTATATATCCGGATTCAAATATCGGGAAATAGCTCAAGAAACAGGAGTGTCGCTAGGTACAATAAAAAGCCGTATCTTTCATAGTAGGAAAAAATTAAAGCAGTTACTTTCTGATTTTGTCTAATAATTGTATAAAAATGAATTATGAATAACAAGTATATTGGAATCCTGACTTCCGGAGGGGATGCGTCAGGAATGAATGCAGCGATCCGTGCCGTAACCCGTACCGCCATCTTCAACGGCTTTAAAATAAAGGGAATTTATAGGGGATACGAAGGACTGATTGCCGGTGAAGTAAAGGAACTCACAACAGAAGACGTGAGCAGTATTATTCAAAGGGGAGGTACTATACTGAAAACAGCGCGTTCCGAAGCTTTTACCACTCCGGAAGGACGTAAGAAAGCCTATGAAGTTATACAAAAAGAAAATATCAGTGCACTGATTATTATCGGTGGAGACGGTTCTCTGACGGGAGCCCGTATCTTTGCCGAAGAGTATAACGTGACATGTATAGGACTACCCGGTACGATTGACAATGATTTATATGGTACTGATTTCACCATAGGATACGACACGGCATTAAATACAATTGTTGAATGTGTAGATAAAATAAGAGACACCGCAACCTCACACGACCGCATTTTCTTTGTCGAGGTGATGGGACGTGATGCGGGCTTCCTGGCCCAGAACAGTGCGATTGCTTCAGGGGCTGAAGCTGCCATTATTCCGGAGGACAAAACGGATGTGGACCAGCTGGAGACATTTATCGGACGTGGATTCAGAAAAACAAAAAACAGCAGTATCGTCATTGTGACCGAAAGTCCCCAAAATAAAAATGGAGGTGCCATGTACTATGCCGACCGGGTAAAAAAGGAATATCCTGAATATGATGTAAGAGTTTCCATTCTGGGACATCTGCAACGCGGTGGGGCTCCAAGTGCCAACGACCGTATACTGGCAAGCCGATTAGGAGAAGCAGCCATCCAGGCTCTGATGGAAGACCAACAGAATGTGATGATAGGCATACGGAACAATGAAATTGTCTATGTTCCTTTTGCACAAGCAATCAAAAATGACAAGCCTATTGACAAAAGCCTGATTCGGGTACTTAACGAGCTGTCCATATAAAGTTATTAATTCACCACTGCTTGGAAAGACACTCCGGGAGGCAGACATACCGGACTGTATCATCATCGGGAAACTACAAAGTTTTATCCGGTATGGATAATGCCCTATTATAAAATAAACAAGGAAATATAAACTATTTAATGTACAATGTTATGGAATATCCAAGTTATAATGTAAACACTCCTCAATGGAGGGAAATTACAGTCGGTTCACATCTTCCCATGGAATTGGGAAAACTTGCGGAAATAGCACGTAATCTATGGTGGACATGGAATGATGACGCCAAAAGTATGTATTGCGACCTAGATCCGGAGCTTTGGGAAGAAACGGAGCAAAATCCGATATTGTTCCTGGAGCGGATGAATTATGAGAAGCTGGTAACACTGGCACATGATGAGTTTTTTATCCGCAAGATGAATACCGTCTATACTGCTTTCAAGGAATACATTAATGTAGTTCCAGATCATAAACGTCCGTCAGTAGCCTATTTCAGTATGGAATACGGCTTAGACAAGGTCCTCAAAATATATTCCGGTGGTCTTGGAATACTTGCGGGCGATTACCTGAAAGAGGCATCAGACAGCAACGTTGACCTTTGTGCCGTAGGACTGTTGTACCGTTATGGCTACTTTGACCAGTCTCTTTCCATGGACGGGCAGCAGATTGCCAATTATGAAGCACAGAATTTCGGACAGCTCCCAATCGAAAAAGTGATGCAACCAGATGGAAAACAGCTGGTAATCCACATTCCCTACGCCGACAGCTTTATTGTACATGCCAATGTCTGGAGAGTCAATGTAGGAAGAATCCCCCTTTATCTACTGGACACGGACAATGAACTCAATAGCGAGTTTGACCGTCCAATTACCCACCATCTGTATGGCGGTGACTGGGAGAACCGGCTGAAACAGGAGATTTTACTCGGTATAGGCGGCATGATGACACTGAAAGCTTTGGGTATAGAAAAAGACGTATATCACTGCAATGAAGGCCATGCCGCATTAATCAACATTCAGCGGTTATGTGATTATATAGCCGGTGGTCTGGATTTCGGCCAAGCGATGGAATTAGTACGCGCTTCTTCTCTTTATACCGTACATACACCTGTACCCGCCGGCCATGATTATTTTGACGAGGGACTTTTCAACAAATACATGAAAGGGTATCCCGACAAACTGGGCATAACCTGGAATAACCTGATGGATCTCGGACGCCATAATCCGGGAGACAAAGGAGAACGTTTCTGTATGTCTGTATTCGCCTGTAAAACCAGCCAGGAAGTAAACGGAGTCAGCCTGTTGCATAAAACTGTGTCACAGGAAATGTTCGCTCCTATCTGGAAAGGCTACTTCCCGGAAGAGAATCATGTGGGCTATGTGACTAATGGCGTACATTTCCCTACTTGGTGCGCCACCGAATGGGAAAAGCTTTTCAAAGACAATTTTGATGAGAGCTTTATTCATGACCAGTCCAATCAAAAAATCTGGGAAGCTGTCTACGACATTCCGGACGAAGAAATATGGAATACCCGCCTGAAACTAAAAACCAAACTGATAGATTATATCAAAAGAAAATGCAGCAAAGACTGGCTTAGAAGCCAGATCGATCCGTCATTAACCATTTCCATTTTTGAGAAGTTTAACCCGAATGCCCTTCTGATTGGTTTCGGACGACGTTTTGCTACATATAAAAGGGCGCATCTTTTGTTTACCGATATCGACCGCCTGGCTAAAATAGTGAACAATCCGAAATATCCGGTACAATTCATCTTTACAGGGAAGGCTCATCCCAGTGACGGTGCCGGCCAGGGACTAATCAGGCAGATTGTGGAAATATCCCGGCGTCCTGAATTCCTAGGTAAAATCATATTTCTTGAAAACTATGATATGGATCTGGCAAGACATCTTATCGCAGGGGTGGATATCTGGCTGAACACTCCCACACGTCTGGCCGAAGCCTCAGGCACATCAGGGGAAAAGGCACTGATGAACGGTGTACTTAATTTCTCAGTGTTGGATGGTTGGTGGTATGAAGGCTATTGTAAGGATGCAGGATGGGCGCTGACCGACAAAAGTATCTACCAGAATGAACAATATCAGAACCAGCTGGACGCCGAAGCAATTTACTATCTATTGGAGCATGACATTCTTCCTGCATATTATGAACATGGAGATAAGGAGTATTCGGAAAACTGGATTAAGTACATCAAGAATTCAATCGCACAAATAGCTCCCCGTTTTACCATGAAAAGGCAACTGGACGATTACTATGAGAAATTCTATATCAAACTGTCGGAGCATTTCCACATTCTCTCTGCTGACAATAATGCAAAAGCCAAAATGATATCTGACTGGAAAACCGCTGTCCGAAACAGGTGGGATTCCATTGAAATCAAATCCATAAAAGCCGGAAACGGGTTGGATGCGACAATCGAAGCCGGAAAGGAATATGAAGTAACAGTTGTTGTCGATGAGAAAGGTCTGGATGATGCAATTGGAATTGAATTGGTCATTATTCAGCATGAAAGTGGTCAAGATCATATCTATGAAGTCATACCTCTTCCACTAGTTTCCAAAGACGGGAATCTATATACCTTCAAGGGGACATCTCAAATTTTTAATGCCGGAAGTTTCAAACAGGCTTTCCGCATGTATCCCAAAAATAATCTATTACCACATAGACAAGATTTTTGTTACGTCCGATGGTTTTAAAAAAAAGGGAGGTGTGTCATAATGAATAATAAAACGCAAATTATCGCAGAAATAATTTCATAAATCGTTGATTAATATATAAATATAATTGAAATAATCTGCGATAATTTGCGTTAATCTGCGTTTTGACACACTCCGCTTTTATACATGACAAGTTTCAAAGGTTATTCAATAAAAGATAAAGAACAATGAAACCGAACATTATTCTTATGAATTTCACTCATGTCTATGAGCAGGAAAGATTTATAAACGACATCCATTTCCAGTGGATAGATTGTACCGACCTAAACGGAACCAACTGCTACTGTGATGCAGAAGCAGCCAAAGTCATTAGACAAAGAATGGCCCCCTACTTACCTGAAGGAATACATTTCATTGATTCCGGTAACTATCATTATATCAGTAAATTTTGGACGGATAAAATAAAGACCCCATTCTCACTAGTTGTCTTTGATCATCATCCAGATATGCAACCTTCCTTATTTGACAATCTAATGTCATGCGGATGTTGGGTGAAAAAAGTATTGGATACAAATCCTTATCTTCAAAAAGTATGTATCGTCGGTGCTGCTGAAAAGTTGATCAAAGCACTGCATCCCAATTATGGAGAAAAATTAAAGTTTTATAGCGAAACAGAACTTTCTCACGAAGAAGGATGGAACAGATTCTCTCATGAACATCTGAATGAGCCTGTCTATATATCAGTGGACAAAGATGTATTGGACATAAAATCAGCAGTAACCAATTGGGATCAGGGTTCCCTATCACTGACCGAATTGGAGAAACTCCTCTCCATCATTCTAAAAAAAGAAGAAATTATCGGAGTAGATATCTGCGGTGAATGTTCCAGTTCTTTGGATGTTTTCCAAAAAAACAGAGAACTTTCAATTAACAGTAAGGCCAATAAGGAACTATTAAATCTATTCCTGTCCAATCAAAACGAGATTCATCCCCTATAAGTAAATCATTAACATAGTCATGAATATTATGCTTAGCACAATAATTAGTGAATTGACCGTACATGATAATTCCACATCTCTTTACACTTTTCTAATTCTCCATCTCTTGATATTGCTATTTTCAATAGAAGGTTGTACTTTTGTCATCATTTTATCAGTCAATCTTTTATACAAATGGTCTTTATACACAATTTATTACTTATTCTGGGACGTGGAATAGGACAAGTGATGTTTCAGAATAATGCGTTATCCGGATTATTCATGCTAATTGGAATATTTCTAAACTCATGGCAAATGGGAATACTAGCAGTCTGCGGTAATATAATAAGTACACTGACAGCCCATTTTTCGGGATATAAGTATGATGATATTAAAAATGGATTATACGGATTTAATGGAACTTTAGTAGGTATAGCAGTTGGCGTATTTCTACAATTATCGGTAGGAAGTTTAATCATGTTGATTATCGCTTCGGCCCTTTCCACATGGATTGCCTATTTTTTTAATCAGCAACGTTTAATTCCTGGCTTTACTGCTCCTTTCATTCTTGCTGTATGGGGAATGTTGGGAGTTTGCAGCTGGCTTATACCAGATTTACTATCAGTTTCCTATACGGTTATTGATACCACACAGAATATTAATTATTTCCAAGCCTTCTGCTTAGGTATAGGGCAAGTCATGTTTCAGGGAAATACAATTCTATCCGGATTATGTTTCCTTATAGGCATTTTGATTAATTCTCGAAAGGCAAGTCTCTATACTATCTTGGGAGCACTTCTTCCTATTCCCCTAGCCATTTTACTTGAAGTGGATGCTACAGACTTAAATGCCGGATTAATGGGCTATAATGGGGTATTATGTGCAATAGCTTTAGGAGGAACGGGCTGGGAAAGTGGCGTATGGGCAGGATGCTCTGTCTTACTGTCCACCGTATTACAGATTCTAGGAATGAGTTTGGGTATCACTACCTTAACCGCTCCCTTTGTTATATCTGTATGGATCATACTAATGATACAAAAAGTAATAAGAACGCAGAATAACTAAATTAGTCTTCAAATAAAAGTTTGTGATATTTTTTTTCAAAGAAAAAGATAAAAGATATCATCTTGTCACCCGAAATATTTGCTTTTGTATTATGAATACTACACCATAATGCAGTAAACTTAAAAATAGCATCCAAACTCCTTGAATTAAAAAGAGTTTGGATACCTCAACATTTACAGTAAAAAATATTATTTATAAAGTCTCAATCAGATCTTAGTTATGCTTACAACATAAAGGTGATAACTACCCATATAAACAACAGACAGAAGTGTATCACATAATTATGATAACATCATCTCATATCTTTTCACCCACAATCAGCAACAGTTTTTCATTTTCCCCTCTTAAAAACTTTATTTCTTCTTTCAACCAATCTATTTCCTTGTTTTTTGAGGAAATCAATTCAGCTATCATTGTATCAGGAATATAACTACTACTGATAAAATTCAATATCTTGGAGATATTTATTTCTTCTCTTTTTTTAAAGTTTCAAATTGTTCCTTTTGTTTATCCAACAGCTTTTCGAAAATCTCAATTACCTGTTCAACAGGAAAACTATTAAAGGTCTGATTATTGCCTGTATTACTGACAGCACTTTTAACACCACAATTCTCGTAGAAGTTATTCGTATTATACAGGATTGTCTCTTCATTAAAACTCTTCAGCCCATCTACAGTAACGCCTAGTGCTGAAGCAATCTCACCTAACCGTTCATCGTCAAACTTCTCTGTTTGTTCTATTTTCGAAACAGCCTGTTTCGTTATACCTAACAAATCACCGAGTTCCGCTTGAGTCATTCCCCGAAGCCGACGCACCCGTTCAATTTTTCTTCCCAGATGAATTGTATTTGTGTACTTTTCCGTTTCCATATTCCAGTCTGTTGATTATTTTCCCTGCTTTATGCACTCTCTTAGAATCTCTATTTTCTCTTGTTCACTTTTCAACAAGCGTTCATACAGTTCAACCACCTTTTCAATAGGATTAATCTGTTGGTTATGAGCATAAACAGTAGCAATTGCTCCCGGAGAAATGGTAGCATCTTTATAATTATTAATATTACAAATGGCTTTTTCAACATCAAAATCCTTGATGACATCAGTAGATATTCCCAAGACTTCAGCTATTTTTGTCAACAGTCCGTCTTCTATTTCATCTTGTTTCTCTATTTTCGAGATCTCCTGCTGACTAACACCCAGATCAGAAGCCAACGCTTCCTGTTTCATACCCAGATACACACGGATTCTTTGCAGATTGCGACCGACATGCCTTTGATTCACCTTGTCTTTTACTTTAATATCCATATCATTGTTGCTTTAGTAAATACATTGAGACAAAGATAATGAAAATAAAATTCGCAACTACATATCGCCCTTTGAAAAAGACAGCTTTCTATCTGTTTCTCTTTTAAATATAACCTAATTAGATCTATTTTATCCCAGTCTTTATCATTTTATCTACTTCTAAAACTTTACTACCGTAAAGTTTACGACGGGTAAAGGTTTAATCAACAACAATATTACTTTATAAAATCAAATATACAACAGGTAGTAAGAAACAACTCAGTTCTGATAAAAGTCAACTCTATATTTTTCAATCCCCAGTTCTATATGCATAATTTTGCCCTGTCAGTTTTTAGCTGACATGAATCGTGGCGCCACATTTAAAACAGTGCAGAAGGATGTGCAATTGACATTCTGAACAATCATCATTAAACCAATAAAATCTAATAGCCTATGGGGTAAGTAAAGTCGTTACAATCGAGACATAGCTTTAAATCGGCCGAAAATTTAGCTATCCAAAAACAAATTAGTAAACATACAATTAAACAAAAAGCATGAAATCATTTTCTGATAAAACAAACATAGGGTGGAATAATTCCCTAAAGACTGTTTATAGAATGAATTTTTACCTATTATTCCTATTAATAGGTTCATTATCGATACTTGGATCAACACGGGCTTATTGCCAACAGAGCAGAACGATCTCGGGTATAGTGAAAAACTCTCAAGGAGAGACGATTATCGGAGCGAATATCGTTGAAAAAGGTACCAGCAACGGGACGATTACGAATGTAGACGGACTGTTCACACTGCACGTATCGCCCAATGCAATATTAAAGGTATCTTATATGGGATACACGGAGCAGGAAGTCAATACACGCAACAAGAACAAGCTGGAAATCATACTGACGGAAGATGCCAGACTGATTGATGAAGTAGTGGTGGTAGGATACGGATCGGTCAAAAAACGGGATTTGACGGGGGCAGTAACCTCCGTCAAAAGTGCGGAAGTACTGGCCGCTCCTACCAATAATGTGATGGAAGCCCTTCAAGGCAAGATACCCGGAATGGATATCACCAAAACTTCGGGACAGGTAGGAGGTGATGTCACTATCCTGTTACGTGGTTCACGATCTATTTATGGCAGCAACGAACCATTGTTTATTATCGATGGAATCCCCGGCAGCTATAGCCAGGTCAGCCCGTCGGATATTGAGAGTGTAGATGTATTGAAAGATGCTTCTTCCACCGCCATTTATGGTTCCGCAGGAGCAAACGGCGTTGTCATTATCACCACCAAAAGAGGAAAAGAGGGGAAAGCTACCGTAAACTTCGATGCTTATTACGGATTCAGCGGTTCACCCAACTACAGGCATGGGATGACGCGGGATGAATGGGTCACCTACCAACGGGAAGCATATAAATATAAAAACGGTGACTATCCCACCGATATGTCCGCCCTACTGGGAAAACAGGATTTTATAGATGCATACAACGATGGCAAATGGATAGACTGGATAGATGAAGTGTCGGGCAACACGGCTACCACACAGAAATACAGTCTTTCGGTCAGCAGTGGCACTGAAAAGACAAAATTATTTGCTTCAACTTCTTACAACCGGGAGGAAGGTTTACTTAATAACGAAAATCTGAACAGATATTCGTTACGCCTCAACCTGGATCAGCAGATATTTTCGTGGGCAAAGGTGGGCTTTACCTCCAATTTAGTCTACCGGGACTTGAACTCCGGTGTAAAAAACACATTCACCAAATCTCTCTCCGCCATCCCGTTGGGTGATGCATCTACCGAAAAAGGGGAGATCAATCACGAATACATCACGGGACAATATTCCCCAATGAGTGATTTCATAGAGAATCAGTATGTAGACAACACACGTTCCACCTACCTGAACGTGAGTGGCTATGTCGAACTAACTCCCGTCAAAGACCTGACTTTTACCAGTCGTGTCAATGGTACGTTGAATCACTCACGCCGCGGGCAATACTGGGGAGAGAAGTGCAATGCCAACCGTCCGTCTTATGCAGGTTCACCGCATGCTTCCATCACCAACAACAATGCCTGGAATTACACTTGGGAAAATATTCTCGCATACAACACAACCATCGCCAAAGACCATAATCTGGGAGGTTCACTGATTACTTCCTGGAATAAGAACCAGTCGGAAAGTAGCATGGCTGCCTCCAGCGGTCAAATGGTAGATCAATGGTCTTTCTGGCGACTGACATCGGGCACTTCCCAACATGTAGAATCCGACTTCGCACAGACGCAGAAAATGTCTTTTGCCTTCCGTCTGAACTATTCATACAAGGGTAAATACCTATTTAACTTCTCTACCCGTTGGGACGGTGTTTCACAATTTTCTACCGGACATAAATGGGATGCTTTCCCCGCAGGTGCACTGGCGTGGAGAATATCAGACGAGGCATTTATGGAAAAGACACGTAGTTGGCTAGACAACCTGAAGTTGAGAGTGAGCTACGGTATCACGGGTAACTCGGGAGGAACCACCGCATACAGTACCACAACACAAGCATACGTATATGCCGCTTCGGGAATTTCCATTAATGGGAAGATTGTTCCTTTCACGCAATACTCCGGTACCTACGGTAGTTCCGATCTCGGCTGGGAGAAGTCATACAACTGGAATGTGGGGTTGGATTTCGGTATCCTAAACGGTCGCATTGACGGATCGGTAGAATGGTTCAAGACAACCACCAAAGGATTATTATTCAAACGTACATTGCCCATCACCAGCGGTCTGACCGGATGGGGATCGCCTCTGGCTATCTGGCAGAACATCGCCCAGACCAGTAACCAAGGCGTGGAAGCAACGATCACTTCGCACAACATACGGAATAAAGATTTCACCTGGAATACCACTTTATCCGTCACCTGGAACAAGGAACAAATAGACGATCTGCCTGACGGTGATCTGATCGCCGAAAACCTGTTTGTCGGTGAACCGATTAAAGCTATTTACGGATATAAATATACCGGAATTTGGGGAACCGATACTCCACAGGAAACATTGGATGCCTACGGCGTAAAACCCGGATTCATCAAGATAGAAACCTTAAACCAGAAAGGCGATGAAGGTGTGCATAAATACAGTACGGAAGACCGGCAAATTCTAGGACATTCCAATCCGGACTGGATCATCGGATTCAGCAATTCCTTCACCTACAAGAATTTTGATTTATCCGTCTTTGCCATGGCGCGTTACGGACAGACAATCAACAGTGACCTGCTCGGTTATTATACCGCCGAACAGAGCGTAACCAAGAACCAACTGGCAGGCGTAGACTACTGGACAGAGGATAATCAAGGAGCCTATTTCCCCCGTCCCGGAACGGGAGACGAACAAAAAACCGTATATCCTTCATTAAGAGTGCGCGACGGCTCCTTCATTAAGATTAAAAATATCACGCTGGGATATACACTACCCGTCAATATTTCCCGCAAAGTTTTAATGGAGAAATGCCGTATTTATGCCACAGCCTACAATCCGTTCATCTTTGTAAAAGATAAGCAGTTGAAAGATACTGATCCCGAAACCAACGGTTCGGATGCATTTCCTACCTACCGGCAATTTGTTTTTGGCGTTAATTTGACATTCTAACAAAAGATTATAATCATGAAAAGGATATATATAAAATTCATATTTTGCAGTGTGCTGTTCTCGGCCTTATCTCTACATTCCTGCACCTTGGAGGAATACAACCCGGGCGCATTTACCAAAGAGGCTTTGGCTACTTCCATCGATGGATATGAAACCCTGATTAACCAGTGTTATTTTGCTATGGAAAGGTTTTACTACGGTTCTGCGGACTGGATGTCACTGACTGAAGGCGACACCGATCTTTGGACGTATAAAGCCAACGAATCAACAAGTTACACACAGTGGTTCTGGTTTTTCGCAGGAACATCACCCAATACGACTTACACCAATAATTGGTGGAACGGGACATACGACGGTGTGGGAGCCTGTAACGAAGCTATCGCATTAGGAGACAAACCTCCCTACACCACGGAAGAGGAGCGGAATGCCAAGATTGCGGAAGCCCGTTTTCTTAGAGCTGTCTATTATTTCAATGCAGTGGAACAATTCGGAGCAGTGACGATGCTCACAGAACCGATAACAGCGGAAACACTGACTTACTCCCCCACCCGCACCGATCCGATGACTATCTATCAGGAAGTAATCCTGCCCGATTTAAGATTCGCATCCGAATGGTTGCCAACAGGTACGCATGCAACTACTACCACCCCGACGAAGAAAGCCGCTCTCGGTTTTCTGGCTAAAGCCTGCTTGCAGACGTACGAATATGGAAGCACCGAATATTTGCAGGAAGCTCTGGATACAGCCAAGAAATTGATTACCGATTGCGAAACCGGCGGTGGGAAATACAATACGTATATGTATCCATCGTATAGCGAAGTGTTTAAAGAGAGCAATAACTGGGAAAACAAGGAAGCTCTCTGGAAACATCGCTGGTATGCAGGAGCAGACGGTCACGGATCAAGCAACGGAAATTACAAGCTAAATCGCAACGATGAGTATTTCTTATGCAATATCAATAAGTTCGGTGCTCGTGAAGATAATCAGGAAACACGTCTTACTTGGGAAGGCTCAATTACCGGTATCTTTATGCCCACACAGCATTTATTGAGTTTATATGTACAGAAAGACGGAACATTGGACCCCAGATTTCATGAATCGTTCACTACAGAGTGGAACGCGAACAAGAATTACACGTGGGATGAAAGTGCCGTCCACATGTATGACAAGGAAGAAACCGTCATTGGCAAAGCTCTGAATAAAGGTGATTTAGCCATTAAATTCATCATGCCGCAGGACATCGATTATGCGACAGAGAAACAAAAAGAACACATTTCTGATTATTTGCTAATTGATTATCATCATGTATATAGTGATGACAATAATAATGTGAACATGAATTATGCTTATACAAACGTCACTGGCAATTACAAAAATGACGGCACAAATGAGAACCAATTCCGCTACTATTATCCATCACTGAATAAGCATAACAGCAGCAATTATTATGTAGCCAATGCTTCCAAACAGAGAAACGGTAATCTGAATGCAACGTTTATCATGCGCATGGCAGAAGTTTATTTGATTGCGGCAGAAGCTGATATTTACCTGAATGGTGGTGCGAATGCAGCCGGTTATATCAACAAGGTTCGTGAACGTGCCGGAGCAAATCCGCTTACAGGGAGTATTACAGTACGAGATATCTTAGACGAAAGAGGCCGTGAACTTTGCGGAGAATATTGCCGCTTCTACGACTTGAAACGGACAGGAATGTTTAAGAACTCGGAGTATCTGGAGAATACTCATCCGGACTTAGCACAATTCTTTCACCCGAATTATGCATTACGTCCCATTTCAACTACATTTACTGCAACAATCACCAATGGCAGCGAGTATCAAAATCCGGGATATTAAGTAGGAATTTCAATATGTACAGGTATTATGGAATCAATCTTGGCACCTGTACATTAATTATATATTAAGAAATGCTCCCTATCTCGTTTTGAGATGGGGAACATACTTTTCAAATATGAGAAAAACAAGATATAGATTAATTATATCGAAAACTGTTTGCTAGTCAGAATAAAGTCTCTACCTTTACAAAGGATAACCATGTCACTTATTAGTGGCTATTTAAAACCGCTTATGCCTGTTGAAAATGAAAACAGCTATCATATATTATTCAAAACATGGAACTACCGAGCGAGTAACACACCTTATCGGAGAAAAGTTGACTAATAAAGTTGACTACATCTCATTAAAAGAGTGTCCGAGACCTGATATTCGAACTTACGATCGAATAATTCTCGGAACAGCCATTTATGCGGGCTCTCCAAACCGAAAAATTACTCAATTCTGTCACAATAATCAACTGTTATTAGAGCAAAAAGTAATAGGGTTATTCATCTGTTGTATGAACGAAGAGCAAGAAGCGGAAGAAATGAATAAGGCTTTCCCGGAGTTCTTGCAGAGATTATCGATTCCCAAAGCCATTTTAGGTGGCGAGTTTCAGTTTGACAAAATGAATTTCATCGAAAGATTTTTGACGAAGAAAATAGCGAAAGTAAATTCTTCCGTTTCGAAGCTGAGATATGATGCTATAAATGAGTTTACAAGTCAGATAAAAGATAATCATTTATGGTAACTTCTTGAGTTATCTATTGAGCAACTTTGTATTCAAATAATAAATAGAATGGCCGTATAAGAAAACTTCTTTCAAAAGAAGTTTTCTTATCTATTTAAGACAATACCTATAATCGCAATCTTTTACTTTTACGAATCCATTACTTAACAATGTTCTTATGGATAAAACATTAGCCTCATCAGGGTCAGCCAATATCTCTTTCCCTCCTATTTCGGCAATTTCCCCGATCAGCTTCTTTACAATAATCTTCCCGATGCCCTTACCCAAATATTCCTCTTCGCCTATGAGATAACCTATTTCAAAGACTGTCTCTTTCTCATCGACAGTTTTTCCGTAATGTTCCGGTATATATTCTTTTTCAAAATAACAATCCAAGTATAAACAAAAGCCAATGGCTTTATCATTATAATAAACAATGAAATGTTTCATATAATGATATTGGGTATTTCTATTATTTACCTCATCCAACCAAGCCATTTTATGTTCTTCTCCGTCAGGGCAGAACCATTTATAAATATATTCTTTAGCCAACCATTTACTGAAAATGTCTACATCCTTATCACGCAAAGGCTTTATTGTGATCTTATCATTCTTAATATCCATACTTTTTTGTGGTGAGACGCCAGCCTCTTTTATAAACTCCATAAATCCAACTATCTGAAATACAAAGATATAATTTTCAATACAATAAAGAAGAACTAAAGGATATTTATAAAGCAACTCATGTCCACAGATATCACAACAAGAAAACGAATGACCAAGTATAAAGAATCTAAAACAAACACAAATGTCGAAATCATACGTTGGGAATCGTACATGATTACTTATATTTGCGTTATCGAGCAACTTATTAAGAACCGGATGATATGTTAAAACGGATTAAATTTCAAATTCTGTAGAAGTGTACATCCCAATAAAATACTAAAAAGGCAAGAACATGAAACTTTGGAAATATAGTGGAACACTTTTAACAGCAACAGGAGTCATTCATACCATTTATGCGTTATTTCTTGGAAAAGAAGCTTTTACGGAAATGCTTAACAATGGATTAATAGACTCTATTGGAGAAAATCATAACCTGGGCTTTGCTTTCTGGTTCCTAATCTGCGGAATAATACTTATTCTTTGGGGAGAGACACTTCAATACTATATCAGAAAAGAACAAAAACCGGCACCTTTATTTTTAGGTTACTTCATTCTACTGTTCACCATAATCGGTTGCATAGTCGAACCAATATCCGGTTTCTGGCTTTTCTTACCGCAAGCACTTATTATTATTTATTCAAACATGAAAAAGCAGTGAGAAGCATCATCCATAGCGAACTCAAAACCGAGTGCAGTGCTTAAATGCAACTTATTAAAATCCCATAGCATCTTTCACTAAAACCATTTCTTTATGAGAGGTCAACTTCTCTAATAAAAGCAATGCAACCCCGTATGATGTTTGAGGACAATAAGAAGTTATGATATTATCATCCACCACGATGGGAGAATTTACGATAGTTGCTCCAAATCCCTGAAGCACTTTCTGTTTATGAGCACCTCTAAGATGATAAGTTGTTGCTTTCCGACCGTTCAACACTCCACTTTTCCCAACAGGCAAAGCTCCCACGCAGACTGTTGCGATCCATTTCTTTTGTGAGTCAAACAGTCGTATCAATTCCAGAAGTTGTTCATTATATGCCTCCTCATAGAATCCGAATTCTTCAAATCCGCCGGGTATCGCAAGCGCGTCATATCCATCTGCAGACACTTCATCCATGACTTTATCCACCAAAACAGGAACATTGAAAGAACTAATCACTTTTTGATTCAAACCACAGGTCACAACATCTATTTTACAATCAAAATCCGTCTTTGCCCATCCCATAACATCTATAAAAGCACTAAACTCAATCGTTTCAAACCCTTTAGCAAGGAATACCAATAATTTCATAATCAAATTAGTTATATATTAATAATATAAGAAACAGCATTGCCCTAAAAAAAACATGAGCTAAAATCACCTTCATTCTTCCCTATAATCCCCTCTTTACCTCACCTTTTGCAGCCTCCCAACCAATCATTGCAGTCTTGCGAATCTCTCCCCAATGGTAATTTCCCAACTCACCGGAAGCACGAATGACCCGATGACACGGAATAAGGAAAGCTACGGGATTCTCACCGACAGCCGTTCCAACAGCCCGGCAAGCTCTCGGATTATTGATTCCTACGGCTATATCTCCGTAAGTAGTCAAGCCACCGACAGGAATTTTCAGTAAGGTTTCCCATACCTTTAGTTGAAAGTCAGTACCTTTCAGATGCAATTTTATTTCTTTGAGTTTACTCCAGTCCTGCGTGAAGATAAATAAAGCATTTTGCTGCACTTCATCCACAATCGAGGTAAACTTTGCATTAGGAAACTTCTTCCGTAAAGAGTTAAAAGCCGCGTCATGATCGTCTGCAAACTCCATACAACAAATACCTTTATCGGTAGACGCAATGAAGATTTCACCGAAAGGACTTTTGGCAAAACTATAATTGATAGAAAGACTTTCACCTCCGTTTTTATATTCGCCCGGCGTCATCCCTTCTATATTTACAAACTAGTCATACAATCTGCCCGTACCGGAAAGCCCTGTTTCCTGTGCCGCATCGAATAAAGACGCATGAGTTTCATTCAAGATTCTCTTGGCATATTCAATACTAGTATATTGCAAGAACTTCTTAGGGCTAATTCCCGCCCACTCCGTAAACATACGTTGGAAATGCGCTGTACTCAACGCCACCTCCCCGGCAATCTCATCCAATCCAGGTTGCCTTTTAAAATTCTCCCTTATATACCCGATTGCCTGCGCAATACGTGCATAGTCAAGCGTTTTTTGCTCATTCATAACAGAGGTTTGCCATTTAATTCCAAATCCAGCAACCGCTTTTTGGCAGGCAATCCGCCTCCATACCCAACAAGCGTGCGGTTACTACCGATGACACGATGGCACGGAGCAAAAATAGAAATAGCGTTCGCCCCATTAGCGGCAGCAACAGCACGGACAGCTTTCGGCAAATCGAGTTGTTTTGCCAGCTCACCGTATGACACAGTCGAACCGTATGGAATCTCCAACAACTTATACCATACACTCTTCTGAAACTCCGTACCAACAAAAAGCAAAGGCACCTCAAACACAGTCCGCTCGCCATTGAAATATTCATCTAACTGGCTCATCGCCTCCTGTATCACATCTGACGTACTTTCCTCATAACCAGCTTTCAGCACTTTCCGCAATCTCCTGTCTACGATATCCCTATGACTTTCAGCCGCCCAGTCACAAAGACAAAGCTTATCCTCCAGCGAGCCAAGCATCAAATCACCACAAGGAGAATGATAACGCTGTATCTTAATCACATTCGTTTTATCTTCCATACTTCCAAAGATACGTTTATTATATTTACAGTTGAAATAACAGCTAATAATATTTTCGTTTTTATACTCGCACTCTTATTTCCAATGCCGCAAAATTACTACACGCATCACTGATAAACGACCCGAAATTTGCTATTCTTACATAGAAAAGACAATCTCCCCTCCCACTCCTCCATACAATCAATCGTTCTCAATATACTTTATTACCCGGCAAGGACTGCCGATCGCCACACAATTCTTAGGAACAGCATTGGCCTTCATACTCGTACAAAGTGATATAAAGCAGAAAGTGGGAAAACCTATCCCTCAATTCAATCTCCAATTATTTTTTATACATGATTTACTCTCACACCCTCACACTTTCCCTGCATTCCCCTATTCATCGTCCTTTCAGTAATGAGGGTAAGAGTGAGGGTAGGTGAGGGTAAAAAGTTACCCTCACCCTGTCTCGTCCTGATTTTGGTTGACAAAGCCCCCTTTCACACCACCTTTATCAATTACTCTACTTTCATCAAATGATAAAGCGTCCCTTTACGAGACTTACGGCAAGGAATATTCAGTTTTTGAAGTGCACGCCCAAACTGTCCTACCTTATTAATAGCCAGTTTATCCCGTGTTTTCGTCTGTAAATAATTCAAAATCTGCATGGCAGTCAGCCATTCGCCTTCCATTTCCTCTTCTACGGGATTAAGATAGCAGTGGAACAGCTGTTCCAGCGGACTCACCTGTTCAAACTCACGGTTAGTCTGTTTTAATATGTTTTCATCCTCATCATTCAACCAATAACGTTCCCCTTTATAAATCGCCTCCATTGCTTGAGCATACAGCTGTTTGTAATTGATGGTAACGTTCGTTTGAATAGGAGCCGTCACCTCGATGCAAATAAAACGGCGGCTACCGCTAGGATCGGTAAGCAAATCTTTCTGATTGCTGGTACCGATAAAAGAAGCATAACGCCTCATTTCCCGAATCGTATTACCGTATGGTTTGCGCAGATTCGCCACAGGCTTCTGCAACAAATGCTTCAAGAACCCCTGCTGACTGACATTAATCTGATCGAACTCATCAATATTGATCAGAAAAAAACGTCCCAAATAGCGTTCCGCCTCCTGTTTACTTTTAAAATCAATACTGTCCGTATAGCCGAAACGCAACTCCGGCGGCAGAATAATACGACAGAATGTTGACTTGCGATACCCCTGCGAACCGACCAATAAAGGCGAAGTATTATTACCATGTTGCCGATCAACTCCCCTCCAATGCGCCACCATACTAAGAAACCAGCGGTAAAATAATTCCTGCCAATGCGGATTATCACAAGGCACCAGACCAGCCAATGCACGGATACGATCCTTCCCGTCCCAGCGACCTGTCTCATAAAGATATTCCTCCACAGGATTATACAAAGGAACACATTCCGAATTCAGAAAACGATCCACATCACGGTCCCACGCACTGATGCCTTCCTTCAAAGCATTGATCGCAATACTGTTGCGCACCCGTTTATCCACCGGCTTAAAGCAAAAGTGAACAGAATCGCGCTGCCGATATTCCAAATCGTCCTGCACCGTATTGTAACGGAATTCATACCGACGTTTCATAAACTCTTCCAACAGAAAAGCCGTCTCCTGCTCTTTACTGATACTGCTTTTCTTGCCGAATCCCTTACATTCCTGATAAAGATTATGCAATATCGAACGGATCACCTGCTCTTCTTCTTCGCGATAATAATGAATCATCGTCTGCCGTATCGCTTCCTCTTCGGGAAGCCCCGCTTTGAAACAATGCTCGGCAAGGCGAACCAATAAAGGCTGCAAGTCGTCCCCACGTTTCCAATCCTCCATTTCCTGAAGTGCCCTGTTCAAGGCCGCTTCATAAATCTTCGTGAATGTTTGCGCCGACTCATATCCCGGCTGCAACCGTAATAACGGATTTTTCTCTCCCAGTTTCCGCTGACGGAAAGTCTCTTCTCCCGGCATCATAAGCGGTTGTTCCAAGCAGAACGGCACCGCATCCGGATTATAATAAGGAGATTCGTCCAGCGTCATACGGCATCTCTGTGCCAAAACCGGTTCTTTCAAGTCAATATCGAAAGGCAACATCGGCTGATAACATTTCACAGCCAGCCAATAAGCATGAACATGAAATAATTCCGCCTCCGCTTCCTTGACCGGCAACCCTCCGTCATCCGGCAAAGCGAAACGCACCCATATTTTCACGCTACGCCCGCTGGAGCCACAAAAAGCGGCAAAAGTCTGTGGCAGAAGTGCCGCTTGCCGTTTCACAAACTCCGCTTCCGAGCCACCGGCCAACCGGCTCACTTCCAACTGTACCAAACCGTTGTACTGCTTCATTTTCCGTTCGCCCTCTTTGGTACGGGTATATTCCACAGCAGAATAAATGTATGGCAATTTATCAATATGTTCGTATCGGGCATACGTACCTTCCAGCAACGGTATAATCTCCCGCAAAGCCGTGATATGTCCCGCTTTAGTTTCCGTCTTCATTTTGTCGAATAGTGTGCCTGTCTCACAAATGCTAAGAGTTTCTTTTCCGCTCCCGTTGTCTTGTCTGATTAAAGTAACTTTCATCCTATTTTTGTCTATTTTTTCTACAATCACATCTACATATTTAATTCCTGTAAAGATACGCTTTTATCCTCCGGTAAACAAGCATTTTATCCGATAAATACCTGCATATTATTTGCATTTGCCTTATTATTTATGTATCTTTGCTTAGTAGTTGTCAAGGGCTCACCCGTGTGAACAAACAGGCTATCAATTGTAAATAAAAACGTCTACAGACGTAAACAGCCTTGTTCACATGGGTGAGCCCTTGCAAATCATTAGAGTTTAACAAAAGAAACATTAAGCATTAATGTATTACTATCTAAGAGAATACATAACAAGAAGAGTTCATTTAAAACAAATATAGAGCTATGGCAATATTATTCGATTGGTATGAAGACCCGAAGCCTTCAAACAAACAGCAGGGAGAAAACGGAAACACCCTGCATCCGCGCATCAAATACAACGGTTCCACAGGGACCGACGTACTGCGCCGACGTATTCAAGAACGTTGTTCACTGACAGAAACAGACGTCACAGCCGTACTTGATGCGCTTTCACACATCATGGGACAGGAATTGGCGGAAGGACGCCAAGTTCATCTGGACGGCATCGGTTATTTCCATCCCTGCCTGACAACCACGGAACCTGTAACGGTAGACACAAAACGGAAAGTGACCAAAGTGAAGCTAAAGGCCATTCAGTTTCGTGCCGACCAGACATTGAAAAACGAGTTCGGTGTGCTTAAAGTGAAAAGCCTCAAAGGAGGACTGGATTTCACCCAACTGACAAACGAAGAAATTGACCTGCAACTGACTCAGTACTTCCGTACTCATCCATTTATGCGAAGACATGACTTCCAATATCTTTGCGGAATGGCAAGAAGTACAGCCATGCGACATATCCGACGTCTGCGCGACGAGGGTAAATTGAAAAATATGGGTGGAGCCATGCAGCCGATTTATGTGCCGGGAAGTGGATATTATGGTAAGAATAAAGAAGTTAGTGTGAAAACGGAATAAGATTGGTCAACTCAAATCAGGACGAGACAGAGTGAGAGTAAAAAGTTACCCTCACCTACTCTCACCTTTACCCTCACACCTGTAACCCCGATGAATAAATGGATTGAGCACAAAGGGTGAGGGTGTGAGGGTAAAACGTCACCAACATTTATTTGAAAACATTCTTAATGCGAGCAACTATTATACAAGAGCACCCCCATACCGTTCCGTATTTTACCGAGGAATCTTAACCATTTCAACCGGCTGCTCCTGTATCTTATCCAACGGATGTGATTGATATTTTACCTTTGAGAAATCAATAGCCTTCAAATCGATGCAACGTATCGAATTGTTATAGGCCGTTTTATAATAAACCTTCCGGTTCGTGAGGTCGATAGCCGAGGTCCATTGCGTAGCACTGGGAATATCCGGAATATCACCCTGTGAATGTTCTATACCAATAGGAATATCAAAATTATTAAGCAAGTGGAAACATTGCTGCACGGTATCAAAGCCTGTGGCACGTTGCGGAGCTGTCCCCCGGTAAAAGGCCGCACGCACAAACCGCGAAGGAGGCGTGGCATCACCCGGAATGCCGAGAAAACCGGAGTTGCCACCAGTAGGTTGCAACGTAATACCGCTCAATTTTTGCACGGAAGCGTCACCCGGATGAAGATTGACGTAATTGTTCAAATTTGTAAGTTGCCATTCAAAACCGGGGGCATTCGTCAATACGCCTACTTCATTCTCATAAAAATGCGGCACACCACCTACAATTTCCAACACAACCTGACGCCCCGACGGTTCACCGATACGCCAATGTACTACCGCTGTCTTTTCCAATCCTACAACACATACAGAAGAAAGGGCTGCCTTCACCTCGTCAATAGTGGAAAACTGCGACAACAGCCACTCCGTCACTTGAAGGTCTGCCAGTGTCCGCTGGTTCTGTGCAGCATCATACGTTTCATATCCCCCATAATGAGGAAAGAAAAATAGTCCAGCCGAAAGTCCTGCCTCATTGATTCCTTCGGCAATAAACTCTTTTTGTACAACAGCCAGACCGACCACTCCATATTTTGCCGTAAACGTTAGTCCATTGACACCCGTAGGAGTGAATGACGTGAGCTGTTGACCACGTGGAATAATCACATACTCGCTTTGCAACACACCGCGCGCCCATTCAATCGTACGGGCTTGCACATAACTGCCGTCACGGGACGTCAGCGAGATTCCCGTACAAGCTACAGCCTGAAAAGTGCTGCCACATACGGCAGCAATCCCTAACAATAAGTTCTTTGTCATCTTCATCATTATTTATATATTTATTCGCTAAAAACTCAATACTGTATAAAGACAACAAAATATGGGTTATTTTAGTTGCAGATATATCTTTAGAAAGACAAGACTATTGCTCTGTCATCTGAAATAGCGGCATTTGTATTGTAAAAAGCATAATGGCGCAGAATAATAATCAAAGAGTAACAAATAAAAAAGCAATAAATAAACGAACTTAAATAAAAGGTATCCGAACTCTTTTGAGCAAAACAAGAAATCTCATATCCCGTCAATTCATTTAATGATATAGTTCTTTTTCTCTTTTCCTATTCCTTTCAGAGTCAAAGATTTCCATGCATCAGGGATTGCTCCTTTTCCGGCAACAATTCCCTTATCCGTAATATCCAATCCACCGAATCCCATCAATACGGACTGTAATACACCACCTGCCCCTGTCAGAAAATAAGGATTTGTACCACCGTCAAACTCGGCTATAACCCGGAAGGGCGGATTCAGATTGGGAAGATAGGAATCTCTAAAGTAATGCCATGCACGTTCACGGTCTCCCAAACGGGTAAACAAAATAGAGTAGATAGACTTCGACATGGCAGGTGTCTTCTTTCTCGGAACAGTCTGTAGATAGTATTCCAAATCCCTCCAGATCTGTTCTTTATCCGTAACAAGTTTTAACGGGAAAGCCAACAGGCAGACATCCGCTTGTTTGGTTATAGCTCCATCATACGTATCATGCTCTGCCGTTACTCCATTGGCTAGTTTCCGGAAACGAAGTTTCTCTGCCACAGTCGTCCACATAGGGTCTGATTTTACATTCAACAGTTTGGCAGCCTTACAGGCAGCTTCCAGAGTGGATTTCGCAACGCCGTTTGTATAAGCATTATTGTTCACGTTCTTTCCTCCTTGAGGGTTCTGATTCCATTCATCCGCTCCTATTACATTCCTGATTTCATACTCTCCCGCTTCATTCGGTTCCGAACGGCTTACCCAGTATTCGGCAGCAGCACTAAGAATGGGAAATCCCTTTTGACGAAGCCATTCCAAATCCTGCGTCACAGCATAATATTGCCAGGCTGCCATAGCTACATCTCCCGTAATATGATTTTCAAAAGGGCCGTAAATGTTGGTAACTGTATTATCTTCGTTTCCTTTACCACTACTTTCCCACGGGTACATGGCTCCTTTATACCCATGCATGAAAGCGTTATGCCTGGCTGCATCCAAACGCTGATAGCGGTACTCTATCATTGATTCCGCCAATTCGGGATGCAGCAATAATAAAGCCGGAAAAATCCACGTGTCAGCATCCCAGAATACATGCCCGTTGTAACCGAAGCCCGAAAGCCCCATCGGAGAACAGGATAATCCCGAACCTTCCCGCACAAAAGCATACGTGTGATAAAGCATACTGTGAATGTCTTGTTGCGACTGAAGATCACCCTCAATCACAATATCGCTTTCCCAAAGCTTGTCCCATGCAGCGATATGTTTGCTCCATAATCGTTCAACACCCTCTACTGCTGCAAATGCCGTCAACCGTTCCACTTCATTCTTGACGTCAGCATGAGTAGCAGCGGAAAGTGTCGTCCCGACAATCGAAAAAGTGTAAGGCTGGCCTGCCTGCAAACGGACCGTAAATTCTTGTGTATGTACCCCGACTCCGCGTGCACTCCGATGGCATACTTCCGGACGGGGAAAAGAATCGTCGAAAACAAACGATGAACAAGCACCGATTTCAAGTTCCCGGGTCGGAGATTTTGCGATTGATGTGCAGAAATCAATCGCTGTTTTTCCATTGAAGATGCGGTTGAAAGACTCCTGCGGACTACGCAACGATTCATGCACCGTCAGTATATTCGCCACAGCTACTTCTATATTTTCTTTCGGAACGATCCGCACACGCAGTAAACACGAATAAGGTAAATGACGTAATGCCGTATATTGATATTCAATATGTGCAAGCGATTGATAATCAAATTCTCCGCAAAACAATCCCTGACGCATATCCAAAGTCTGTTTATAACCGGATATTTGGGAAGCTTTCACCGTAGTTCCGTTTATCTGCAATTCCGTATCCAGCATATTGATGCCATGCAAGAAATTATTCACTCTTCCCTTTCCATAGATATCATAAAGTCCTCCCAACACGACACGGGAAATCTTCAAAGGATCGGGGGAAGAAACTAATCCCAGCATACCATTGGCTACCGTTATTCCATAATAGGACGAGGGTTCAATCTGTTCGGCAGTTATTTTCCAGGCATCTTGCGCAGATACACCAATGACAGGCCATAACCTGCTCAACAGCAGTAATATTAAAAAGTTCCTTTTTCTCATCTTATCTCTATTTATAAGCCTTTTGTAAATGTACAGTCAGTCTTTTCTCATCGGAGCAGGGCAACGCCTGCTCCGACAAAAAAAGAGACATGCTAACTAAAAGTTTGTATGGATAAAAAACTAATACATATATCCGCTCTTACCCGGATTACCGCCCATCTGCGACCAGGCATTGGCTGCATAGCCTGTCGCCGCTCCTTCAACAGCAAATAGAGTCGGTTTTCCTTCCAGCATACCGGTCACATAGATTGTGCCGTCAGCAGATATGGTGGGCGACGATTTCAGTTCGGTTCCAAGCTGGAGTGAAGCGATAGCTTTTCCTGTAGCCGGTTCGAGTTTCACCAAGGAACCTTTTTCTGCATCATTATAGTAGATATACCCTTCATTATCTATAGCAGGAACGCCATAAGCAGTACCCGCTACTTCCGTTGCCCACAAAACGGAACCTGTAGAAGATATGGCAGTAATATATTTGTCAGTAGCTACATACACAACCCCATTTCCATCAACCACCAAGCCATAACCGGTTTGTTTATTTTCCCCTTTCACGGCAGTATACCATTCTGGAGTCGAAACTTGCCCCTTGGTAGTCTTCTTGGCATCATAGCAATAGACTAATGCTTTTGTCTCATTGGTAGATATGCGGGCTCCTAAATTAAGGCAAAGGATATATGCTTTGCCATCTGCACCAATAGCGATCTGGCTGCCATTAGGCTGGTCATTTGGAGCATAATTCTGCTCATTGGTCGACTTGCTCCAGCTATTGCCTTCCGGGAAGAATATGTGTGTACCATACGATCGTCCACTACTCTGACCCGTGTTAACAAGTATCCTACCATCTTTCAATCCTACACAACCACCATAACTTCCGGAAGACGTTTTTTCCGAATATTTAAGTACCCCGGATACCTTATCATAAATACGGAAATGTTTTCCATCTGTGCTTGGCGCCGAATTCGTTAGGATCATCACATATTGATCCGTGACAGCCGGAGCACCGAAAGGACGCATACTCGATTTTGCACCAATCGCTGTAAACCACATCTGCGTACCACCGTCTGCACCGCCTTTAACAGCATAGAGACTGGCAGACTTGGATGCATCTGCTCCCGCCTTGGTAGTATTGTCTCCGACAGCCACATACACCGTTCCGTCGGAATCCACCGTAGGAGTCGGGTGCTGATAGTCAGAACCTCGGTTCGGTTCATTATTCTGTCCGCAATCAAATCCCCAAGTCCGTTCACCGAGTTTCGTGAAACAAACCAGGTTATAATTGCTGGAAGAAACATATATATACTGACCATCTGTGCTTGTTGCCGGAGAAGTGCCGTACACCACTCCCTGCTCATCGTAGGAATGAGACCATAACACGCCAAGACTACCGGCTCCCTTTGCTATATCCATTGTGACAGTCTTCGTATCTTTCCTTTTTTTATTGTCCGTCACAGTCAGTGATACGTTTATTTTTCCATGCGAACCGAAAGTGATTTTCGGGTTTTCCTCTGTAGAGAGGATAGCACCGAATGTCCATTCTCTTTTGACAATCTCAGACCCTTCCGCTGCTTTCGATTGATCCGTAAAAGCAACCTCTTCTCCCGCTACAATTCGTTCGGGCAACCAGCTGAAGTCTGCCGTAGGACGGACACCGTCATCTATTATTTTAATTGTCTTTTCAAAAACTGATTTCATCGCACCGCGATCCGAAGTGACAGTCAGACGAAAAAGATAGTCTCCGCCCTCTTCCACGCTAAATGGTTCGGGAGCAGTCAGTTCGTAGGAAACTTTACCCATAAATTCCCATTTGCAGACTGCAATCTGGGCATTCTCCGCCGTCGACGTATTTGTCAGGGTAATCAGATCACCAATCTCATAGGATTCTTTATCTGTAGTGAATCCCGCCTGTACCCACGTCTCTTCATCAGGTGTACACCCAACCAACAGACCGATAGCAGCTACCAATAAATATATGATTCTTTTCATTGCGTTTCTGTAATTTTAGATGATCGTTTCATTACTTCACGTATTCCAATTTACCGATGATGGGATAATGATCGGAGATATAAGTGATATTCTGATAAACTTTATCTATTGTCTCGAACTTCAAAGCCTTAAAGCCTGTACAAAAGATGTGATCTACAATATAAGGATTGGCGGTACCAAAGCCTGTATAAGAGTATTTCGAGTCTGTGATCGGAGCCGCTAAGCGGACATTTGTCATGAATGTTTTAACTCCGTTAAAAATATCACTGTCAATCTGCTTGTTAAAGTCGGCGGTCAGTAACATCGGCAATCCTTCCGGATTGAGCTCGGACATTTTATTCACAATCACTTCCATCGACTTGCCCGGAGCGATGGTAGAACCTACATCGATGTGAGTATTGATGAAGAAGAATTTCTTACCGGAAGCAATGTGTTTGAAAATAGCCCATGTCGCTATACGGGGAACGGTACTGTCCCAACCTTGAGAACCCGGTACATCCGGAGTTTCAGAAAGCCAGAAACAATCCCACTTGATTAGTTCAACAGCCTTTTTTCTATAAAAGATAGGAACAAACTCATCATTGTTAGCGTTGTTGGCACGGCGTCCCTTACCGACATATCCATAATCTTTCCAGTTCTCTTCCAGCCACTTCAGTTGTGGTGGCCGCGCTTCCTGCATACCGATCACTGTCGGTTTATGTTCTCCGATCATCGGTATAAAAGCTGCCGTACGGGCTTCCCATGACTTTTCTCCCGTATCTTTGGTATTATAATACCGGATATTGAACGACATGACTTTAATTTGGTTATCATTCAGTGACGGGTCTTCCTCTTTTACTGTTTCAGGGTCCTTATAAAATTCTGAATAATCAGGAGTAGTATTACTGCATCCGCCTAACGCTACAACATAGATAGCAATTACAGGCAATATCTGGTTAAATTTCATCATACTAAATCTTTTATATTTTAATTCCAATTGGGGTTCTGTGATAGTTTATATCCGGCACTCTCATAGTCGCGGATCACCTGTGCAGGAACAGGATAAAGATATTGGCGGTCGTCATCGTACCAGATGCGGTTTCCCGAACCGGGGTTATATCTCAAATCGTATCCGCCTGCGGCATTTGCTGTGGCATAAAGTCCTGTTTCATTCTTTACGTTCACCGTTTTGCAGTCTTTATTGGATGATTGCGTACCGTTATCAGTAAAGTAGCAATCAGGAGTTCCGTCACCATTCAGGTCAATATCCACATTCAATGCGCTGATGTGCATACCTGTCCACGGTAGTTCCTCTATCAGTTCACCACATTTCCAACGACGCAAATCATTGAATCTCGTTCCTTCAGCCACCAACTCAATGGCACGTTCCCGACGGATTTCCAGTAAAACCGGATTAGTGATATTCGGATAAAAGACCTGCTGCAAATATGAATCAACAGTTGTAGGGAGTTTTTCCGTTCCGCCTCTAATTCCGGCACGTCGGCGCAAAGCGCCGATGGTAGTGTTCCAGTCAGCATCAGTAAGCCCACCCAGTTCGGCTTGTGCTTCGGCATAGTTTAGCAGCACTTCAGCGTAACGCAACAGGGGGATACTGTTGTTGTTCTTTTCATTGTTATCGTATTTTGTATCGTCAAGAGAATACTTGATTACATGATAACCGGTCAGGCAAACTGTCATATCGGCTACTACGGCTTTTCCGTCACGTTTGAAATCCAGTCCGCGGATGGTCTGTGCCAAACGCAGGTCACGATTCTTCATCTCTTCCACGAAGTTTTTGGTTTCATAGCCTGTTTCGGCAGTGAACGGGGTACCGTCCAATTTCAAGTAAGTATTGACAAACGGACGAACCAGACTCCAGCCTTTACCGTACGACAGCGAATTGTACCAGTAATTTTGAGTCCCGTAAATACCTGATGCGCTATTGGCACATACCGCCAGAATTACTTCGGAGGTAATGGGAGCTTCCAGATAGAACAAATCACGGTAGGCCCCTTTGGTACCTGTTGCCGTATTCAGCGAAAGTCCGCTGTTGTCCATCACCAGTTTGGCTGCACTGGCAGCATGGCGGTAAAGTTCTTCCGGAGTGATTTCCAGACCTGTCAGTTTGTGATAACGGCGATAGGCGGCTTCGAACAGGCACACACGTGATTTAAGTGCGGCTGCAGCCCATTTGGTGAGTGTAGAGCTATTGACAGAAGAAGTTGCCTGAATATGTTCGTAAGCAAAATCGAGATCTTCGATCATATTCTTGATAATGACGTCCCGGCTGTCACGCTCTTTATACATGACATCGTACTGGTAAGACTGGATTTCACTGCCAAACCAGGGAACTTCGCCATATTGGGTCAACTTGTCATAATAAAACCAGGCGCGGAACCAACGGGCGATACCCAAGTAATTATCGCGGGTAGCTGCATCCACTGTACACTCCTTTGAGTAGCAACCGTCGATAAAATAATTGATGTTCCGCAGGGTTCCCCATGACCAGCTGGTAGCTGTTTCCGAATTGTACGCATTTTGCTGAATAAACACATTCGTCTGCCGTACAGCGGCAATATCACACATCTCATCCTGCTGATAGCCCGTAGAAAGTGTAGGCAATGCCCGATAGAAGGAATAGGCATAAAGGCGCAATCCGGACTCGCTGCCGAAAACCATAGATTTGTCAGCCTCTACCTGCATCGTCTCCGTCAAATCGCAACTACCTAGCAGCACCGTTGCACACAGAAGCAGGATATTACGTATAGTACTTAATCTTTTCATATCTTCTTTGTTTCTATTTAGTAAGTAATAGAGATTCCTAAACTTAGATTCCGCATCGTCGGATAGTTGAAACCGTCTCCTTTATTACCGGAAGTCAGGTCATTATCCGAACCTTTTGTTATCACTGTCACATCGTAATCTTTCGTGTGACGGTAGAGTGGAGACCACGACCATAAGTTCTCGCCCGAGAAATAGACAGATACTTTAGAAAACCCGGCTTTTGCTATCCATTTCTTTGGCAAATTGTAACCAAACTGCAAATTTTTGAGCCGGAAGTAAGATACATCCTGCAAGTAGCGTGTATTGGCCGTGCCTTTATATAAAGGATTGTAATAACCCGAATAACGCGGCAGATAAGCATCAGGGCGGTCTTTGGTCCAATAGTTATTCAAGTGCCACACCGGAACTTGGTTGTAAGGACGGTTATACTGTCCCCAGAAAGAACTCTCACCACTGGGATACCAGTCTTGTTTTCCCACACCGTCGAACATGGCTGACAGAAAGAAGTTATTCCAGTCGGCACTAAATGAGAGGGTATAGATGTAGCGCGGTTCGGAGTTTCCTATGATTTTCCGGTCGCCCGGTGAGTCTACTGTGTTGGCTCCGTTATCAATAGTACCTGTATTGTTCAAGTCTTCGAAGCGCATATCACCGGGATAAGTGATGTAATTGACAGATGTCTGCATCAGGTTGTTTTTGTAACCCTTTCCGTCAAAAGCCGCATCGATTTCGTCTTGTGACTGGAACAGTCCGTTACAAACAAATCCCCAAATCTCACCGATACGCTGACCTACATAATAATCATCCAAGTCACGTTTCGGGTTATTATATTTGTCTATCACCGAATGATAATCGGCAAGGGTTGCTTTGATGCCGAAGCTAAATGGTTTGCCAGCCAAACGGAACGAGTCGTTATATCCCAAAGAAATCTCGTAACCATAGGTACTCATGTCAGCATAGTTCCCTTTGGGCGACGATGCACCGAATGTATCGGGAAGCGTCGGTCCCACCGTATACATATTAACAGTCTTACGTACGTAATAATCGGCGGATAACGTAATTTTGTTGTTCCAGAATCCCAAATCGATACCGCCATCAATGGTTCGTGAGGTTTCCCAACCGATATTGTCAGGAATTTGGGCAGGATTGAGCGTGTAGCGTAACTGTGCCTTACCGTCGAGATAGCGGCCTTCGCTCGATGAGCCGGTAGTGGAATAAGTCTTCAATGAGAACTTTTCCAGATAAGAATACGGCTTCACATTACTATTGCCCAGCGCACCATAAGAGACACGCAGCTTTCCATTGGAGATAATAGCCGGATTTACCTTCCAGAACTTCTCTTCCGAGAAACGCCATGCTGCCGAAGCTGAAGGGAAAAATCCCCATTGCGAATTGTTGGGGAACTTCGAAGAACCGTCATAACGCCCGTTCACCTCAAATAGATAACGGTTGTCATAGGAGTAATTCAAACGGAAGAATGCTCCGGCATACCGCCACCGGTTACCATCACTCTTAATGGACATATTATCTCCCATAGCAAAATTTATATTTTCCACATCAGGCATCAACAAACCATTCCGCTCCGAAGAGATTGCCTTGTAATCCTGCTGTTCGTAATTATATCCCGCCAAAGCTTTCATATAATGTTTTCCTGCAAATGTATTCTCATATTCGGCATATACATTGGTGGATATATAGGTAGTCTGTTGCACTTTCTCCAACATCTTATCATCTGTTTCCGGTACTCCGAGATATTTAATCACCCCTTCGTAATCGCTATACGGAACAGCGGTAGTCTTCTTGTCTTCTATAAAATCTTTCGTACGGAAAGAGAAGTCTCCGGTAAAACGCAATTTGTTGTCTAGCATGGTTATATTCAGGGTAGTCGTATTTTTCAGCGTTTTAGTCGTACGCTTTATCCAGTTGTTGCCTGTTACCAGTCCACCGACAGAACGTGCTCCGGAGTGTGTCAAGGTTCCGTCCGGATTGAAGATTGGTTCGGACGGATGCCCTTCCATGTTGATGGCTTTCCAAACCAGACCCTCATTCTGTTCTACATAACCCAATGGTTGTGTATATTTATCATGAGTATAGTCTATATTATTGGAAATTTTCAGCCAGCTGAACACTTGTGCGCTGATTTTGGTACGCATATTCATAGTGCGGTAGGTGTCTGAGTTATAATTGAACAGACCGTCATAATCGTATAACCGTGCGGAAGTGTAGTAACTTATTTTTCCGTTCGAACCGCTGATAGATACATTATGCGACTGTGCAAACGTATGATCCTTATAAAGCGCATCATAGTAATCCTCATTTCCATAGTATGTATATTTCCCATCGGGGCCAACTGCTGTCTGTAACGTATTTCCTGCCAACTTCCGTTGCCGGAAAGTCTCCAGCCATTCTTTTGAGAAAGGTTGTGACTTATTAATGCTGGTAGGCTCTATCCCGCGGTAATTGTATTCCGCCTCACGAAACAGATAAGCCCAGACATAACCGTCATCAACGACATCCGGCACAGCATACGGAGTTTCATAGGAGAAATTTCCCGTATAATTGACCGTAAACTTATCTTTTTGCTTTGACGGATCTTTTGTTGTAATCAGGACAACCCCATACGGAGCACGTGAACCGTAGATGGCTGCCGAAGCCGCATCTTTCAATACGGACACGCTTTCTATGTCATTCGGGTTCAGCATGGCCGGATCGCCTTCTACACCGTCTATCAATACCAGCGCACTACCGCCCGCTCCGATAGACGTTACACCACGGATATTATACGAAGCCGATTGATTGGGCTTACCGTCGACTAACGAAATATTCAGATTTGGTACAGCGCCTTGCAACATCTGTGTGACATTAGCCACCGGACGATTTTCAAATACATCCGATGATACATTTTCTACCGCCCCTGTCAAGTTTATCTTTTTTTGGGTACTGAATCCGACCACCACTACTTCGTCCAACGTCTGTGTATCATCTTTCAACACTACTGTCAGATAATTCTTATTTTTCACGCTCACCTCTTGCGTCAAAAACCCCAGGTAGGATATTTGTACCACACTCCCTTCACTGACTGTCAACTGGAACTTACCGTCCATACCTGAGATTGTACCTGCCGTGCCATTCTTCTCTTTTATATTGGCTCCGATGACAGGCTCCCCTGACATGTCCTTCACTATCCCGCTAATAGTGTATTTCCTGGAGGATTGTTGTGCGGACTGGCCGCTTTTCTTCTTGATGATAATATCTTTCCCTTGGATAGTGTAGCTAACATCTTGTCCTGCCAAGACCTGTTCTACCACCTTCTCAATAGGTAAATCTTTGGCTAGCACTGTCACAATCTTTTTGGTATTCAGATCGTTTGTTGCAAATGCAAATGAATATCCGTTTTGCTTCTGTATTGTTTCAATAGCCTGCTTTACTGTTACATTCTTCAACTGCAAATTGATAAGCTGCGCAAATGAGCTTAGATAAGAGCATAGCAAGAGCAGGACCATGAAAAAGACTTTCTTCTTATTTTTCATAAGTCAATGGATAAATAATTGATAAATAGGATGAGAAGTTTAGGATTTTATTTATATTTGCCTAAGCTTTCATCAATTAAAGTCACTGTGGCTTTTAAGATAGAAAGGCAAGAGGTCAGGGGATGGAAAAGGAACCTGACCTTTTTATATTTCTATCAGGAGAGGTGAATCATGTTTTTACTAAATGGCTTTTCATATTTCTTTAAGTTTTAAAGGTTTAACATCTGTTCATTTGGGAAGTGTGATCACAATATTTTTTCCATTCATGGTATAAGTCATTTTGTCTGTAGACGACAATACATTCATAATCTCCTGAATACTTTGCTCTCTTTTACGGAAGTTTCCATAAAAACGAATCGTATTTAACGTGTCGTCTGCAACGGTTATTTTTACGTCATAGCTTCTTTCCAGTTCTTTAATGATATCTGAAAGCAAAATTTCATCAAAGTAAAGGCGGTCGTTTGTCCATTCAGCACTGTAAGCGGCTTTGGTATCGGATACAGATAGTTTTCCTGTTTTTTTATCCAACAGCGCCTGTTGGTCCGGATGAAGTATGGTCTCTTTTTGCCGGGTATTCAGCGCTACCTTTCCTTCCAGCAGACAGACTTTAGCTTCCAAATCGTCTTTATAATTCCGGAAATTAAATTTAGTTCCCAATACTTTGACGTCTAGTTCTTCCGTATGTACTTTAAAAGGTATCTCCTCATTTCTGGTTACTTCAAAATAGGCTTCTCCCGACAAGTTCAATGAACGTTCATTAATTCCAAAATCTTGTGCATAGCTCATTTTGGAACCCGCATTAAGCCAAACCAACGTTCCATCAGGAAGATACAGTTTGGTTTTTGAACCGTATGGAGCTTCCACCGTAATCTGTGTCAATTGATTCCGGAGTACTCTCTTTCCACTCTGAAAGGCAATCGTTCCACAGAAAAAAACAATTACAACCATTGCAGCGGCATACATCCACGGACTGATAGTGAGTGTTTTTCGTTTTACCGATGGTTGCACAAGGTTTTCTGTATGCTCTAAAAATAATTGATAAGCCCGCTCTTTGTCGAAATGCTGTTCATCTGCTTCATCAGAAGCAGCGATCCATACTTCTTGCATATCGGAAAAATATTTCCGGTTTTCTTCCGAAACATTCAGCCAATTCTGTAACGACTGCATCTCTTCCGGTGTCAGACTGTTTGTCAGATAACCGATTATCCAATCATTGACTATATCCGTATGTGGTGATTGTTCATTCATAAAAGATAGTGCCTTTATATATACTACAGTTTTTTATAATAACAGGGTAGGATAAAAAGCAAAAATAATACATAAAAAAGTGCCCAGTTCTTTTTTAAGTATTACTAATGCGCTCTTTATATGATACTTAACCGTATTTACAGAAATGCCAAGTTCACGAGAAATTTCTTCGTAACTCATTTCCCGGAAGCGGCTCATGGTGAATACCTGTTTGCAGGCAGGCGGTAATTTGTTGATAGATTCGTGGATTTTCGATTCCAATTCTTCTTTTAGCAGGTTGCCTAAAGGATGCTCATTGTCAGAAACGATATTTTGCAATTGAATACCAGCCTGTTCAATGGTAGAAAAACGTATCTCTGTCTCCTGCTGTTTGAGGGCTAAGTAGTTCAGACATTTATTGCGTACGGCTATTATCAGATAGTTGCGAAGAGGAGGCACCAGTTCCAATTTGTCTCTGACTTCCCAAAGATGAAAGATTACATCGTTCACTATGCTTTCCGCCTGCACTCTGTCTTTCAAGAGATAATAACTAAGTTTGCAGAGAGCAACATAATGATAATCATATATGTATTTATATGCTTCATTATCTCCGGCCTTTAGCTTTTTTATAATGTGTTTTTCATCAATTGGAATCATATTCTATTTTTTCTGCTCTGCAATATTCGGATAATATATTGAAAGATGCAAATTAATCAGTAGAAAAATTGGAATTAGAAAAAGCATCAGGAACATACGGATGAGTGAACCAGAAGCACGACCCTTCCCCCTCACGGGATTCGACTCCAATCTTTCCGCCCATCCTATTGACCAGGCTTTGACAGATGGATAATCCCAATCCGGCACCTTGTACAAATGAGTCCAATTTTACAAAACGATTAAAAATTTCATGTTTTTGTTCGTCGGGAATCCCTTTGCCCGTATCCGTTACACAAAAACGTACCTGACTCTCATCTTCCAATAAATAGGAAAGTGTGATTGAGCCTTTAGTGGTAAACTTCAAGGCATTAGTCAGAAAATTAGAGAGTACTTGCACGATTCGGTTTTCATCAGCATCAATCACAATCTGCGGTGAATTTTCATCAAACCGCAGTTCGACCGCACTGTCACGTTTTTTATGTGAGAAGGTAGCAATCACTTCCCGGCAAAGTTGTGGTACATCCACTCGTCCCATAACAAGATCTATCATACCGGCTTCGATTTTGGAAATGTCCAGAATGTCGGAAATAAGGTTGAGCAACAGCTCATTGTTCTCCTGCACTAAAGACATATATACATGACGTAGCTCCGCCTCATCGGTTTCGGCAAGCAGACTGGAAAAACCGACGATGGCATTCAAAGGAGTACGTATTTCATGGCTCATATTGGCAAGGAATGCTGATTTGAGCCTGTCCGATTCTTCCGCTTTTTCTTTAGCTTGAATCAGCTCTAGTTCCACCTGTTTGCGGGTGGTGATATCGGTAGCCAGTTCCATGATTGCCCAACGTCCGTCGAGCCATTTTATTGCCATGCTCTGGATGGTATACCAACGTTTGGTGACCGGATTGTAGTCTTCCCAAAAATGAACGCCTGTAAACTTACGGTTGGCATCGAGCAACTTCGGCTTCGGGCAGTGTTTACACCCATTTTCCAGACCTGCATTCAACATTCTCCAACATTCCGCATTTTCCGGAACTTCTCCTGCTTCTTCCCTGAAAGGCTTATTGGCAAAAATCACTTTCAACGTATCGTAATCACTCACAAAAATATTGGCATTGATATTGTCCAATACCTTTTGCATGGTTCGCTGCGACTGTTGCAGCGATGTTTCAACTTGCCAGCGTTTAGTAGCAGTAGATACAATTTGCGATATCTGGCTCATCAGTTCCACATCTTTTTCATCCCATTGTTTGTTCCAGCAAAAGTTGAACGAAAGAAAGCCGAAATGTACTCCCAATTGTGACAGGGGAAAAACAGCAATGGCTTTTACGCCTTGCACTTCGAGCATTTGAGTAATAAAGGGATCAAGCGAATAAATATCGGACGTACAAATGATATGGTTTTCTTCCAGCATGTCGAACCAGGGTTTTCCCGCTTCAATGGTCATACTCCGCAAGTAATCGATAGCGGGTTCTATACCGTCGTTGCACCATTCGTTGGTGCAGCCATACGTAACTCCGTCGAGGTGGTTTTCCCATGTCGCCAAACGGTCGACACCAGTATAACGGCCAATTTCGGCCAGTGCCATATTCATAGCAGTAGGTATATCCGGTTCCAATTGCAAAATTTGCAGTACCTTGATAAATAATGCCTGCCGCCGGTTGGTTGCTTCGAGATTTTCCTGAATAGCGATCAAGTCTTTAGATTTCTCTTCAACCATCTGTTCGAGGCTGGTACGGTACTGTTCCAGTTCCATACCGCCCTCTTGAGGTTCAGAATCAGTGGATTTCATGTTTAATAGATAACAGTAAATAGAATTTTAGTTTAGTTTCGAATCCGGACGAGATGCGTCCCACATTCTGCAAATATATACATTTATTTTAGAAACCAAACTTTTTCCCATCAAAACGACTTCTTATAAATGCCTAATAATCGCAGAATTACGAAAGCATATATTACATAATCGGCCTCATCAGTTCCAAACTTCCCCAATATTATACCGGATGGAATCTTTTCAACAATATATGACTTACACTGAAAAAGTCCTTATCACACTTTTCTATCTATTAAAACTAAATCCTATTCGTCTGATTATATCAGTTTCAACCCTACGATTGAAATAATCAGAGTCGTCATAAAAAACAAACGACCCAAAGTTGCCGGTTCATGAAAGAACAGGATACCGATCAATACAGTCCCCACCGCTCCTATCCCTGTCCAAACAGGATACGCAGTGCCGATAGGCAATGTTTGCGCAGCCTTTGCCAGCAGGAACATGCTTAAGGTTACAGAGATTACAAATCCCGCTCCCCACAAATAAAAATCGGTGCCTGTCGCTCCTTTAATCTTGCCTAGACAAAAGGTAAAACCAACCTCAAACAGTCCGGCAATAATCAATATAATCCAATTCATATCCTTCTATTTTTAATATTAGACTGCAAAATTAACAAGATGCCCGGAGCTTTCACTTTACATTTGATAAGAAATGACAGTGTAAGAGTATCATCAATTCTTCTTTTCCTAATATAACTTTTTGTATTTTTGCAGAATAATGATTCAATGCGATATGGATATACACGAGATTATAAACAGGATATATCGGATGCCGGAGGCTTCAGCAGATAAGGTGGTCAAACATCTGTCAAAAGTCACATATCCCAAAGGTTATCATATATTGGAGGCTGGCAAGACTGAAACGAATATCTTTTTCATCGAGAAAGGGATTGCCAGAGCTTACATTCCCGTAGACGGAAAAGAGGTAACGTTCTGGATTGGGAAAGAAGGGTCAACCATTGTCTCATTGAAAAGCTATGTAAATAATCAACAGGGGTATGAGTCAATGGAACTGATGGAAAACTCGGTGTTGTATCTATTAAAGCGCAAAGACTTACACGAATTATTCAAGGAAGATATCCATATTGCCAACTGGGGGCGCAAGTTTGCCGAATCAGAGTTCCTGCAAACAGAGGAAAGACTTATTTCTCTCTTATTCACCACCGCGTCCGAACGGTATATGAAGCTGATACAAAATAATCCGGAGCTATTACAGAGAATACCATTGGAATGTCTTGCTTCTTATCTGGGAATAACTCCGGTAAGTTTAAGCCGGATAAGGGCGAAATTGAAACGGGTACTTTGAGATAGAAACATATTTTTCAAAAGCGAACAGAAAGTGATATATTTGTGTTTTGAATGAATCAAAAGAGAGAAGTCATGAATATCGAAGATTATAGAGAATATTGTCTGTCAGTCAAAGGAGCAACAGAATGTATGCCGTTTGATGAACATACTTTGGTTTTCAAGGTTATGGATAAAATGTTCACTTTTGCTACATTACGTCCTAAAAACGGAAGATTCTGGGCGGATATGAAATGTAATCCTGATAAATCAGAAGAGCTCATAGAACAATACGAAGACATTTTTTGGGGACCTTTTTCGGATAAGAAACATTGGATAACCGTTTACTTGGAAGGAGATGTTCCCGATAAACTCATAAAGGAGTTGATTAGCCACTCGGTAGAAGAAGTTATAAAGAAGTTACCCAAGAAAAAACAAGAGGAATACAAGAACATGATTTAGGATTCGAAAAATAGACATATCCGGCACTACTATTATTGCTAAAAGTAGAGCCGGATAAAATCACTATACACCCCAAAACGCACACACGGATAAAATCATCGTATATTTAAAAACGTATGTCCCAGGAACACTTGCATTCTTCATTCCGGCAATCATGAATCTGGAGAAAAAATAAATGACTAATTTTATTAACTAATGCTTTTTTAGAAGCATTTTTTTAGGTTATTTTGCGGAACAAATATCACGAACTCGTCAAATTATGGATTGGATTGGCCTTGATTTAACATTCCCTATCACCGACCCTACATGGATATTTCTCCTTGTACTCCTAATTATATTGTTTGCTCCGATATTATTGAATAAACTGCGCATCCCTCATATTATCGGTATGATCCTGGCAGGACTGGCTATTGGCGAACATGGATTTAATATCCTGGCACGAGACAGCAGCTTTCAGTTATTCGGGAAAGTCGGACTCTATTACATCATGTTCCTGGCTGGTCTGGAAATGAATATGGGAGATTTCAAAGAAACGCGAAACAAAGCATTGGTACTGGGATTACTGGCTTTTATCGTTCCTATCGGGATTGGATTCGTGGCAAATGTATCTTATCTGAAATATGGTGTAATCACCTCTGTATTATTAGCCAGCATGTATGCCTCCCATACGCTCGTGGCCTACCCTATCGTCACCCGCTTCGGCATATCACGCCGTCGTAGCGTAAGTATTGCCGTAGGAGGAACGGCCGTAACGGATACACTCACACTGCTGGTACTGGCTGTTATAGGCGGATTGTTCAAAGGAGAAACCGGAGGATTGTTTTGGATTTGGCTGGTGGTAAAAGTAATCTTTCTAGGGGCACTAATTATTTATTTCTTTCCGCGCATCGGTCGTTGGTTCTTTCACCGGTACAATGACAACGTGATGCAATTTATTTTCGTACTTGCGATGGTCTTTCTAGGAGCAGGGTTGATGGAGCTTGTTGGTATGGAAGGTATCTTGGGAGCTTTCCTCGCAGGATTGGTACTTAACCGGCTCATCCCACACGTCTCTCCATTGATGGATCATTTAGAGTTCGTTGGTAATGCACTTTTTATTCCTTATTTCCTTATCGGAGTGGGAATGTTAATCAACTTACGTGTTATTTTCGGAGAGGGGGATGCCTTAAAAGTTGCCGCCGTGATGATAACCATGGCGCTGACAGGCAAATGGATTGCTTGCTGGCTCACTCAAAAGATATATAAGATGTCTGTTCTTGAACGAAATCTGATGTATGGTTTGAGTAATGCACAGGCGGCAGCCACATTGGCGGCTGTGTTAGTTGGATACAACATTATTCTGCCCACCGGCGAACGGTTATTGAATGATGATGTACTAAACGGAACAGTCTTGCTTATCCTGGTTACTTGCGTAGTGAGTTCACTGATTACCGAACGGGCAGCCAGAAAAATGGCAATGGATGATTCACAACCTGAAAATGAATCGTCGAAAGAAACAGAGAAGATTTTAATATCCATAGCCAACCCGGACACTATCGAGGACATGGTGAATCTTTCTCTAGTCATACGTGACCCCAAATTGAAAGACAATCTCCTGGCATTAAATGTTATCAACGACGATAATAACTCTGATAATCTACGAATTCGAAGCAAACATTATCTGGAAAAAGCCGAAATGACAGCAACGGAAGCAAATGTACCACTCAAAAAGGTCACCCGGTATGATTTGAATATAGCTTCCGGTATTATCCATTCAGTCAAGGAGAATGAGATTACGAGTATTATCACCGGCCTGCACCGCAAGAAAAACATCACAGATTCATACTTTGGAATACTTGCCGAACACTTATTGAACGGATTAAACTGTGAAATAATTATCTCTAAATTTCTGATACCGGTCCATACAATCAAACGGATTGTCGTTGCCATCCCTCCTAAAGCCGAATATGAATCCGGTTTTCCTCATTGGATGGAGCACTTTTGTCGCATGGGGAGCACTCTTGGATGCCGCGTACACTTCTTTGCCAATGAAAAGACTACCATCCGCCTACAAGCGTGGATAAAGAAAAGGCATAAACAGACGCTTACCGATTTCTCTCTCTTAGAAGACTGGAATGACCTGCTGGTATTGACAGGACAGGTAAGTTACGATCATTTATTGGTTATTATCAGTGCACGACCAGGAACTCTTTCGTATGACAGTTCTTTTGAGAAGTTACCGAGACAGCTTGGGAAATATTTCTCCAACAATAGCTTCATCGTGCTGTATCCTAACCAGTCGGGAGAGCCGTTGGATACGTCTTTCTTCTCCAAGCTATATACTGATACCGAAACCCGACATTACGAGAAAGTCGGTAAATGGTTTTACAGGTGGTTTAAGAAAGAGGGATAAAATTAGAATTGAAAAGTTCCGTTTAATTTATAAATATCGATACATTTATCTATATTTGTACTATTAGCAATTTTGCTATAAACACCTAAAGGAAAAGAATGGTATGTCAAACGTCGATTTTTCCAAAATAACAGAAGGAATCTATCATGTGATAGAAACTGAAGAGAAAATACTAACCGGGCTACAAAATGATACGATCACGTTGAAACGTAATAAACAAAATCGTACCATCAAACAGATTCTCGGACATTTGATTGATTCGGCATCAAACAATCACCAACGCATGGTCAGATTGCAATACAGTAAAGATTTGCTTTTCTTTCCCGATTACCGTCAGGATAATGATCTGTGGATAGCATTACAAGATTACCAAAATGAAGATTGGAATAACCTGATTCAACTATGGAAGTTTTTTAACCTGCATATCATTCAGGTTATAAAATCTGTAGATCAGACAAAACTGGATAGCTACTGGTGTGATTTTGAAGGAACAAAGGTTACGCTACAAGACATGATAGAAGGTTATCTAAGTCATTTACACCTGCATATTCATGAAATCCATGAATTAATGAATGCCTAAAAAGAATAGCGGTTGCAGTTCTTTTATGTTCTATAAATATTAAGATGTACCCACATGGCAACTTACACTCATTTCGCAAAACAACCCGATGTACTGAAACATCTGATACTCTGTGAAGTTCTTAGAAATGAAGCCCCACAAGTATATGTAGAAACCAATTCCGCATGTGCCATCTACTTCATGACGCAAACTCCGGAGCAGCAATATGGTATCTATCATTTCCTGGAGAAAGCAGATGATGACAAATCTCTAAAAGCTTCCATTTATTACCAACTGGAAAGCACAGAAATGGCAAAAGGAAATTATCTGGGTTCTCCTGCCCTAGCAATGAATGTATTAGGAAAGCAAGCAAAAAGGTTCGTATTCTTCGATTTAGAAAAGAGTGCGCTGGAGAATGTAGACATTTATGCCAAACAAATCGGATTAAGTACATCCGTAGAAATACATCATACCGACTCCCTGAAAGGCACAATAGAACTGTTGCCTTCACTTCCCGCATCCTCTTTCATCCATATCGATCCTTACGAAATAGACAAGAAAGGAGATTCAGGAGTAACCTATCTCGATATCCTGAAACAGGCTACTCAACTAGGCATGAAGTGTTTATTATGGTATGGATTCATGACCGGAGATGATAAAGTATCTTTGGACAACTATATTGTATCCAGTCTGGAAAAGGCAGGTATCAAGGATTACATAGGTGTAGAGCTTACAATGAATTCAATAAGAAAAGACAATATATTATGTAATCCGGGCATTTTGGGAAGTGGTATTTTGGCTACAAATTTATCACAAATCTCCAAAGATACCATTCTTGATTACAGTAACAAACTGGTTGATATATACAAAGATGCTAAATACAAAGATTATGATGGAAGTTTATATATTCAGCATCTTTGATATCCACTTATTAATTTAATTACCTAGAACATTACTCTACAAACAGAGCGTCAGAAAGCCGGAGCTTTTAAAATCAGTTTCCGGCCTTTTGGCTATAAATTAACTTATTTCTTTGGCTGATTGTCCACAAGCCATCTATTAGCCGTACATTTTTCGTATCGTCATCTTCCACGTTCCATGCATAACCTCCTGAAGGCAGGCCACGTCTCTCCAATATTTCATTGGGTTGATTATTGGAAAAGAAAAGTTCCAGTTGCGTAGAGTCAGGACTAAACACAATAAAGGCAGAAGCATTGCTATCGTCCACCGATTCCGTGCGGATTCCTTTCTCAAACAAGCGGATACAGTCTTTTTGCACTTCACACCATACATATCCGGCAGAACCGATACAGCCATGTTCATCCCGATCACCTCCCACAATCAGAGATTGCGGATACTGAACTAATTTAGAAGCCGGCATTCCCGGTGTATATTTTCCGGTATAGAACACTTCCAGCGTATCATTCAGAAGCAAACCGTTGACTTCATCTTTATTTGCATCTATCGTACTGAACGAAAGGGTATCATTCTTATCAGTAACAATCGTTACCGTATTCATGGTTGCATCACTAACAATTCCTTTTGAGCTTGCCACTTTTGACGAGCAACCTGCCATGAGGCAGAGCGTACCTACTGCTAATAATATTGTTTTCATTTTCTTTAATTGGGGCTTTGTTTTTAAATTAATGCAAAGATAAAGGTTATACTGCCAATATTTCGCTTTTACAAAATAAATTAATTTCCGGGCAGATTGTTCACCAGCTACACACAAAATGCCTATATTGGACAACGATCTATTAGAAAATCAGCCTACCTTTGTGATATGGATAATCAAAAGTAAATACAGAATACCATGAAAGAAACTTTGCAGATTCCCACTCCCGAAACACTGGAAGCCTTGATAGGTAAGGAACTTTATGATATATGGACTTCACTTTGTCAGCTTATCGAGCAAAAGTACAATATGGAACAACTATGGAACCATGGAGGAAAAAAATGGATATACGAATATAAATATCGCAAAGGCGGAAAAACGCTGTGTGCCCTATACGCCAAAGAACAAACGATTGGTTTCTTGGTCATTTTAGGTAAAGATGAGCGTACCAAATTTGAATCTCTGCGAGAAGTATTCTCCAATGAGACTCAAAAGATATACGATGAGACGACTACTTTCCACGATGGGAAGTGGCTTATGTTCGAATTGAAAGACACTTATTTATTTAATGATATGGAGCGACTGCTATCCATCAAACGAAAACCCAACCGATGATTGAATCAGATATAAATAAAAGGTATTGTCAAAGTTGCGGGATGCCTCTCCGCTTTGATATAGAGAAATATCTGGGTACTAACTCCGACGGTTCCCGAAGTGATGAATATTGCTACTACTGCCTGAAAGATGGAAAATATATCGTCGACATTCCGATGTCGGAAATGATTAATATCTGGATAAAATACACCGATAAGTACAATGAATATGCAGATACCGCTTATTCGCCGAAGGAACTTAGACGAATACTCAACGAACGGCTCCCCAAACTGAACCGATGGAAACAGAAGTTGGAAACCAGTAATATCCATCACCAAAAGATTCAGGATATAGTCGTTTACATCAACAATCATTTATTCGATAGTTTAGATGCAGATATACTTAGTACGATAAGCGGACTTTCCAAATATCACTTCAGAAGAGTGTTTCAAACCGTTGCCGGAGAAAATATTGGAAGCTACATACAACGTTTGCGCCTCGAACATATAGCACATCTGTTAGTATCCACCGACTTTACATTAAATCAGATTTCGGAGCAAACAAACTATCAGACTAAATTCAGTCTGGCAAAAGCCTTCAAAAAACATTTTGGAGTGTCAACCTCTCAATATAGGGAGAAGTATAAGCCGATGTATGACGAACAGCATGCGGTTATCACTCCTGAAATCCGGTCGATTCTGCCGATGAAAGTATTTTGTATCGAGGTGGGTGAAAAGTATAAGGATGAACTCCGATACAAATTAATATGGGACAGGCTCACCAACTATGCTAGACAGCGCAATGAAGAAAAGTCGAATGATAAGTTTGTCAGCCTTAGTATGGACGACCCGGCCATCACCCCAATAGATAAATGTCGCTTCTATCTCGGGGTCATAATCGATAACAAAGAAAATGATTTCCAGCCGGGAGTGATAGAAGTTCCCGGTGGTCGTTATGCTATATTCAGGCATATCGGTGACTACTCTTTATTGCATAAATTCTACCGGACTATTTATGAAGAGTGGTTCCCGGAAAGTAAATATCGTCCTCAAAGCACCTTTAGCTTTGAAATGTATATGAACCGCCCTGCCTCCACCCTTAGAACAGAACTAATTACCGACATCTATATTCCGGTCATCAAGAAATAATTAATTATCAACCCTCTAAAAACAATGTATTATGGGAAAAATTTCAGAAATCATGCTATTGAAGCAACCGAAACAGCCCGCTTTGGCTGTTGAAGTACAAACAGATATGAACGGAATGTCGGAAGCTATCGGAAAGAACTTTGTAAAAATAGACTCTTTATTTAAGGAACAGGGTGAAGTCACTACCGACATCCCCTACGTTGAATATCCCAACTTTGAAAGTCTGACGGAACACAATATCAAAATGATTATTGGTCTAAAGTCATCCAAAGAATTACAGGGTGAAGGGGATATACGCTCCATAACGATACCGGAAAGAAAAATAGTTTCCTGTCTACATAGAGGAACTTACAGTGAATTGGCTGTCCTGTACAACGAAATGATGGAATGGATAAAAACCAACGGTTACAAACTTTCGGGAACATCCATTGAATATTATTACAGCAATCCCAATGTACCCGAAGAAGAACAGGTGACGAGAATAGAAATGCCACTATTATAAATGTTGATTTCATCTACTTCATCATGTAGATTCTTCCCAAGCTCCAATTATTGTTATTTGATTCAAAACGGTACGGAAAGGAATGAAACAGATTCTTTTATAAATGCCATATTTTAGTTCTAATGTAAATATTATTACAGTAATAGATGCAATAGAAATAAACGGTATTGCAAAAAAAAATGTCAATAAAACTCCTATGTATTTCTGATAGATAACGTTATTTTGTAAAACACTGTTATCCAGGCGGTTACTATTCGGGCTTTTCCTTTAAAACCAATAACCCGTTTCTCACCGAGAAACAACCTTTTCGACACCGAGAAACGAAGTGTTTCTCACCGAGAAACGAATCGACTGTTGAAGTCCTAAACTTAAATTAAGAAAATTGTTCGTCTCTTTTATTTTTGACGCTTCTATCGTAGGAATGTATATGTTGAAATATATTTCAATGATAATCTTGTCATGTCTAAAATATAATGATATGGAATAAATTTATAACTGAATAGCAAGCAATTATAAAAAATGACTGAATGAATTATTTGCAATCAAACAACAACAGATACAGACATCATTTTTGTATCTTTGCCAAGTACAGAATAAACATGAAAAGAGAAATCCTATATCAAAAGATAGCCGGCACTATCGCCTGGCAAATAAAAACAGGTATATGGAAAGCAGGCGAGAAATTACCTTCTTTACGTACTATCAGCAATGAATATGGCGTAAGTTTAAATACAGCCATTCAGGTATATTATGAACTGGAAAAGGAAGGATTCATCATTTCCCGCCCCAAATCAGGGTACATTGTCAATTATAAGCCACTAAATTTGTCTGCGCCGGCAACAACGCAGCCTTCCGCTCAATCTCCGGGAAAGGAAGAAGCAGACTTAATCATGGAAGTATATCATTCCATCGAAGATTCGTCTATCACCCGTTTTTCGCTGGGAATACCGGAAGATGTTTTATTGCCTATTGCCAAACTCAATAAAGAACTGACCAAGGCCATGTATTCACTTCCGGGGAACGGCACTAGGTATGAAGACCCTCAAGGAAACATTCGTTTGAGAAACTATATTGCCCGTTTTGCGTATAGCTGGAATGGAAATCTGACCGAAGATGATATTGTTACTACCACAGGAGTAACCAATTCCATCTCTTTAGCATTATCTGTTATTGCTCAAAGAGGAGACACGATAGCTGTTGAAAGTCCTGTTTATTTCGGGATATTACAGTTGGCCAACAGTATGGAGCTTCATGTGCTGGAACTGCCGACCAATCCTGTAACAGGCATCGAACCCGATGCTTTAAGAAAAGTATTGCCGCAGATCAATCTATGCCTGCTTATCAGTAATTTCAGTAATCCGCTTGGGAGTTGCATGCCCGATGAACATAAGAAAGAGATAGTACAGATGTTGGCGGAACACAATATTCCTCTGATTGAAGATGATTTATACGGCGATGTATTCTTCGGACATTCACGCCCTAAGCCATGCAAAGCTTTCGATGAAAAGGGACTTGTGTTATGGTGTGGTTCTGTATCAAAGACGTTAGCTCCCGGTTATCGGGTAGGCTGGATTGCCCCCGGTAAGTTTAAGGATGCTATTATTCGTCAGAAACATATTCATTTAATATCCACTCCTACCCTCAACCAAGAAGCCATTGCCAACTTCATGGAGAACGGCAGGTATGAGAATCATTTACGCAAGTTGCGCCATGAGCTACATTCCAATAGTCTTCATTTGGCACAAGCTATTACCGACTATTTTCCCGAAGACACTAAAATCATCACTCCACAAGGAGGTTTTATGCTTTGGGTGGAACTGAATAAAAAGATTGATACCACGGAGCTATATTACAAAGGGATATTCAGTAAATGTTCCTCTTTCTAAAAAATCAAGAGAAAAGCTTTGCTTTACGTGAGCTTTTCTCTTGATTTTTTCGTTCAACTCTCCCAGTCTTCTATCTTTTTTGTAGAATATTGTTTACATATTCTTATTTTTTCCTTCCCACCCATGCATTATGTACATGTCTTTTTTAGGGGAAGTTAAAACCTCTCCTGTTTTTCCTGTTATTTTAGTTAGATTATGCTGCCTTTCTTTTTTTCTTTTCGACCTTTTCTATCATACATACCGCATTGGCTGTATGTATCCCAAAGAAAATCCAAAGTACTTCCGTTTTCCTGTTTCTAGCTTTTATCCTGGCCAGTGAGTAATGTTGTTTCTGCGTTCCAAAACTTCCTTCCAGGCGGGTAGCTCTTTCACGGCTGAGTTCCGACCGTAAGATTTTCCGAAGCGGCTCATCTTTGGCAGCTCTGCCCTTACGCTTAAAGGAAGTACTTATATGATATTTTGTACAAAATTTCCGGTTGGCATTATTGGCATAGATTGAATCCGCCGCAAGCGCCTTAACCCTAACCCCGGTCAGTTGTTGTTGCAGATGAATACAGTCTTTCAAACGTACTCCTTCGTTAAAAGCCTTAAAGGAGATATGTTCTATAAAGGAGATTCCGTCTATCTGTATATTGTTGACTTTGGCTCCGAATTCAACGGATTTGGTTTCCTTGCCTCTGATAATGGGGCGAAGGTAATGCCGGTCGATACTCACGATACGGTTGGACACTTTTTTGCCTGCAAATAAATTCTTCCCTTGCTCAAGGACTGTCTGTATGACCGAGAAACGTCTTTGGTAATCAGAGGATAGTGTAAGCCTCTTCCTGTAGGATGAATGAAGCAGCTCCAGCTGGTCAAGTAACTTTTCCAATAACTGAAGTAACCTTCGTGTAATCATACGAGTCTGTGATTTCTTGCGTTTACGCAGTTTGCTATAAGCAAGATAGGCACGGCGTACATCAAGATACTTGTTGCGGGGACGTTGTATGTGCAAGGTCTGGCAATGTTTGCACAGATGACGATGAAGCCATACAATACCTTCCCATAAGAGTTTGGTATCAGTAGGGAAACGCAGATGACTTTCATAACAGGTGGCATCGGTCATACAGACATGAAGGTTCTCAAGATAAGGTGTCCAATGCTCGGCAAGAATGAGCTGGAGGGACTCAACGTCAAGGCGATCCGCTAGTTCCTGACGAATTGCACTAACGATTTTAGGATTGGTTAGTGGATGAAGCGGATCAATCTGAACACCACAAAATAACTGGTAATGAATATTACCGTTTAAATGCTCAATCAGTTGTGCATCGGAAAAGTTGGTATAGGACTTCAAGACCATCAAGGCTATTTTACCTTCGGGAGAAAAATAACTTTTACGCCCAAAAGGAGAGGACTTCAAATGCATTTGTCGGGCCAGTTCCGAGAAAGGGAACAGAGAATGGAGGCGACCTAATTCACTCGTTGCAAAACTTTGACGATATTTTTTAAGCATATCGAACTCGGTAAAACCTAAACAAGGTTCGATTTCTGAGATTTTTTGTATCTTTACCATGTGTTTTTATTTTTAATTACCCCCGTTTTGGCCGTCAAACCGTTTTTTGGGGGGAATGCTTAAAGATACAAAAAAGGCAACTAACTCGCAATGAATTAGTTGCCTTAAATTTTATTATTTTAGGAATATCCCTACAAAGCGATGCAACATAAGATCAGCATTGCTCCCGGACGCATGTTTACTCTGCACGACCAGTACAGAAACTGTATGCGCTTGAGTTTCGGTCAGCAATGGAGTGCTTTCATTGAAGAACGCTTGCAGGTTTTGGGAAACATTATCAAAGAATCATTTTGATTGACTGATATACTCCTTTACCACTTCGCCGAGGGTTTTAAGTCCTTTCTCTATTTTGTCTTCGGGCATATTAGAGTAGTTGATCCGAAGCGTATTTTCCTTGTTTCCGTTCGGATAAAAGGAGCCTCCCGGAACAAAAGCAATCTTTTTCTCCAGGCTTCTGACTAAAACATCACGTGCCGAAATCCCTTCGGGAAGTTCTATCCATGTAAATAATCCGCCTTCGGGACGAGTAAACTTTATAGTATCAGGAAAATAACGTTCTATACTTTCAATCGCCACATTTCTGCGTTTTCTGTATACTTCTACTATTTTGGCAATATGTTTATCAATATCATAGCGCTTCAGGTATTCGGCGATGGTCATTTGGGCAATAGTGTTGCATTGTAAATCCGTACCTTGCTTGACCAATACGTATTTGCGGATAATCTCTTTATCCCCCGCAATCCAGCCAATCCGGAAACCGGGACAGAATATTTTCGAGAAACTACCTGTACACAGGATATTTCCAGCCTCATCAAAAGACTTTATAGATGGCAAAGACTCTCCTTCAAACCTTAACTCGCCGTACGGATTGTCTTCAATAACCGCAACACCATACTTTGCGGATAATTCAGCCAGCTTCCTGCGTCTTTCCAAACTCCACGTTTTTCCTGTAGGATTTTGAAAAGTAGGTATTGCATATATCAGCTTTATATGAGGAGTATTGCTCAAAACATCTTCCAAAACATCCATCATCATACCGTCCCCATCCGTAGGAAGTTCAATAAAGCTACATCCATACGCTTTGAATGCACTGATTGCAGCCAAATACGTAGGGCTTTCGCAAAGTACGATGTCTCCCTCGTCCAGGAAAACTTTTCCGGATAAGTCCAATCCTTGTTGCGAGCCATGGGTAATCAGAATATTATCTTTATCGAAAGTCGTGCCCAAACGTTCGTTCATCCGGTTGGCAATCCATTCGCGCAAAGGGACATAACCTTCTGTTGTGGTATATTGGAGCGCTTTCGTACCTGCCTCTTTCAATACGATCTGATTGATCTCATTGATTTCATCTATCGGAAAAAGTTCCGGAGCAGGCAGACCACCTGCAAACGAAATCACATCTTCCTGTTCGGTAACTTTTAATATTTCTCTTATTTCCGAAGCCTTTATATAAGACATTCTTTTAGCAAAATTCAACTTCATAACCTTTAAGTATATTAGGAGATTAAAACAACACTGCAAAGTAAATCAAAAAAGAAAGACGAGAACAGATACACTTTTTTATATATTGACAGGTACAGATGACTGACTTTTCAAAGGATAAGTATATGAAGTTAATCTCCCCGATTACTTATTTCGTCATGAGTAATCAGGGCATTCGTCGAATAATCCTATACAGAACCTTGTTTAAACCTACCTTTGCACTGAAAACAAAAGTAATTGATAGTAACTATGGAAGAGCAAATACTCATTTTTCGAACCTCGGTTAGAAATGCACGGGATATAAAACATATCGCAGCGCTGTTCACCCTATGTCCCCAAATCTACAAATGGAATGTAGATATGGAGGACTGGGAAAAAGTGTTGAGAATAGAATGTCAGGGAATCACCCCGACTGAAATATCAAAGGCATTACGCGCTATCAACATTTATGCGCAGGAACTGGAATGAAGGGGCAATGCGCCCCTTAATAAATTCACCATCCACCTTTTTCATTTTCACTCTTCAATCATTAATTCCATCTGTATGTCTCCTCTTTCATAAGTCGTGTGATATTCGGGAAGTTCCTTGAAGCCCAACTTATGATAAATATGGATAGCCGGTTTCAGACGCGTATTGCTCTCTATAAAGATTCTTTTACCACCAAGCTCCTTCGCTTTATTTACAACTGCTTCGCAAAGCAGTACTCCAATACCTTTGCCCTGAACCTTAGGGCTGACAGCCAGTTTGGCCAACTCATAATCATAAAGCGGATGATCCATCTTACACAAAGCACATACACCGACCGGCTCATCTTTATAAAGAGCCACCAAAATAGCTCCTCCCTTATCCAGAATATATTCCTTTGGATGATCCAAAGCCTTGTAATCGGCCTCTTCCATCCGAAAATAAGCAGTTATCCACTCTTCGTTAAGGGTCCGGAAGGCAGATTGATAGCAAGGTTCATAAGGAACTATTTTGATGTCCTTACTCTCTCGTTCCTTTTTCGCTTCCTTCACCCGCTCCAACAGGGATTTATCCAACAAAAGATTCTCCCATTCTTCGATAGCCTCCCAAAGGTCATTCCGGGTTTGCTGCGTGATTTGCTCAATAGCTGCCGTAACATCTATACACTGTTCCGAAAAAGAGTCGGACATTCTTTTTCCTTTGGCAGATAACATGACCATGTTTCTTCTCCCGTCGGATTTGTCCTTTGTCTCCTTCACTAATCCTTTAGCTACCATTTCTTTAATAATATTACTCACGGAAGGATGAGAATGACCAATCTCTTTGGCTATGGACGTAATGGTTTTTGCCTCCCCACGTGATAATACAAAAAATACAGGAAACCATTTCGGTTTGAGGTCTACTCCAAACATTTTATAGATGGCGGCTGCATCTACTGTTATTTTATCGGTCAACATGCGTAATCTGCTACCGATGGCTAATTTGCCTGTCTGATTAAAAAAGTCCATGTTTTTATTAGTTGCGTCACTAAATACGTAATTGATTACGCAAATATATTAGCTTTTTATAATATGAACAAACATTTTTCGCAAAAATACGTAAGCCGTTACATAATTAGTTCTATTTATGGATAAACATCAGGAAATTTAGCTTATGTGCAAAGTGCTCCTTTGGATTTTTCCCAATATTTTGGGGAACTGCCAGAAGAACAACAAAGTACAACAAATTGCCGCTGTCGCATCGGATATTGCTTCAGCCGCATATACACCGGCTACTCCCATAAAATGTGGCAATATTAATGCCAATGGGATCAATAGGATTGCTTTGCGCAACAAGGCTATGAAAATAGAAATTTTTGCTTGTCCCAAGGCTACAAACATATTTTGGCAGGCTCGTTGCAATCCGAAAATAGTCATACCACCCAAGAAAACAGGCATTGCCCAGCGGACTGTTTCTATCAATCTTTCATCACTCGTAAAGGCGGAAGCTACTGTTGAGGGGAAAAGAATCATAAACAACATCAGCAGTAAGTTGAATGAGAACATGGTTATCAATGCGACACGGAAACAGTCTTTGACACGTTGTTTATCGCCGTGCCCATAATTATAACTCACAATAGGAACGAACCCTTGCGCAAATCCTGTTAATGGGACACTTGCAAATTGCATCGCACTTTGCAAGATGGTCAATGCACTGACATAAATATCTCCAAAATCTTTCAGGCTGCTGTTCAGAACAAAGCCGACCAGGCTTTCGGTACTTGCCATAATAAACGGTGATACGCCCAAAGCAAATATAGAAAGTATTATTTCCCGGTTCAACGCCATATAACGTTTTTCTAAAGGGAGAGAGGCGTGCCGGGAGAAAAGGAAAGTTAAAACCCACACTGCACTACATGCCTGTGAAAGCACTGTAGCCAGAGCTGCACCTTTTACTCCCATATCGAGCCAAAAAATGAAAATCGGGTCGAGGACGATATTCAACAGTGCTCCTATTAATACCGAGTACATGGCGATAGCAGGACGCCCTTGTGCATTGATAAAAGAATTTAATCCTGTGGATATTTCTACGAAGATAGTTCCTAATAAATAGATAGAAAGATAGTTGACTGCATACTCCAATGTATTTTCTGAAGCTCCTGTAAAGAGTAGAATCGGCTCCATAAAGGTATATGCGATGAGAGAAGTAAACAAGGTGAATAGTATCAGCAGGATAAAACCATTACCCAGAATTTTTCCGGCACGTGAACGATCCCCCTGTCCGAGTGCGATAGCCGCTAACGGCGCACCGCCACCTCCTACTATCGCTGAAAAAGAAGAAATCAGTATAACAAGAGAAGTCGTTACTCCTACACCCGCCAATGCATCCGTACCAATCCCAGGGATATGACCAATATAAATACGGTCGACCATGCTATAAAGCAAATTAACAAATTGCGCTGCCACAGCCGGAAGTGCCATCTTAAAAACAAGCGGTAACATGCGCTCTGTCCCCAGTCGTTCTTCATATTTATTTATCATCCCAAACTTCTTTTTCTAAAATCAGTTGCAAAGTTATAAGAAAAACAGGCTTCCGATTTAAAACCATTGGATAAAATAAATATAATACATCAGTTATCTCCGTGTAAGAAATCCATAGATATACTGATTGATAAGGTTGTGTTGTTCTTCCGTTCCATTCTCCCCCATATTACTATGCGTTATTCCGTCCAATTTCACAACCTTCATCCGGAATTGTTCCTGCTCCTTTTCAGTGGGTAATACTCCTGAATCCGCATCATAATCGCATCCTCTTAACGTATAAAGTCGAGGATTCCGTGTTCTAGGCATTATCATTCTGCGATGATCCATAGATATGGCTTTATTTATCAACTGCGGATATCGGGTAGCAAATAACATGGTCATATCTCCGCCATTGGAATGTCCTATCAATATAAAGTCATTCCAATTTAATTGTGGCTTCAATTTCTTAAATTCCTGAATAGTAAAAAGAATATTTGCCACTCCCCTTTCCCAATTTGGCATGCGTGTTTCCATGAAATTACCTTCCATGGCCAAAAGAGGATCATCTGCCAATTCATGTTGTATGCTTATTACGTAAAAGCCTTTCTGGGAAAGGAATCGTGTTAGATAGGCATAAGTCTGATTGGACTTATTATTTTTATTTCCATCGTAGCCGTGGCTAAATATAATGACTTTTGTTTTCGAATTCACTTTGTGCGGCTGATAGACGGCTAGCGGTATCACTCTGTTTCTTGAAGCATCAAAAAGGCAAGTCGAAAACTCTATTTGTGAGAAACAAGAGAGTGCTGATAATAAAAGAACAAATACAATAATTAGTTTCTTCATGTCTATGATGTGATATTTATTATTCTATAAATCTAAGAGCAACTGAATTATAACAATGAATGCATAATGTAAGGAAGGGATTATAAAATGATTTTCTCATAAAGTTTGAACCACTCTAAACCGTAATGACCCAATCCTAAATCTACGGTATCAATGTATTCGAACCCACACTTTTCGTACAATGAAATAGCCGGAAGATTTTTCTCGTAAACATCTAACCGCACAGACTTTATCCCCGAACTTTGAGCCAATTCCAATGAATAATCCATTAATGCATGCCCTACTCCTATTTTCAAAAAAGAAGGATGTACAACAAAAGTATGTATCACAAAGATATGACTATAGTCCAGTTCTATTTTCCATTTGACATTCTCATAAGCCTTTTCCGGTTGATGATTTAAAATGACTGAACCGACAATTCTTCCATCATATCTTGCTACGTAAAGCGTTTCATCATTTACACCGGCAACCGCATCTTCCCGAACAGGATAAACACCTTTTATCCACCCGGGATAATTAGTCGTAGCAGCCAGATAATCATTCAGTTCATCATACAGCTTTTCCAGTTCATCTATATCAGCAGAAGTTCCGGGCTCTATTGTAAATTTCATATATACACACTGTTTATCTTTTTATCAGTTCTTCAATCTTTCCACCTGTAATATAAGGTATACATTCGGATATCTTCTCAATACTCCAATCCCACCATTGCAATTTCTGCAATTGGACAATCGTATTCTCATCAAAACGCTTCCGGATTTCTTTGGCTGGTGTCCCACCTACTATCGTATAAGGAGGAACATCTTTAGTAACCACTGCCCGCGACGCAATAACCGCTCCATCTCCGATATGAACTCCTGCCATGATAACAGCTTCATATCCAATCCAGACATCATTACCTATTACTATATCCCCTTTATTATCCCAAGCAGAAGTTACATCTCCTTTATCTAAATTCCATTCCTCAAAAAAGATAGGAAACGTATAATTGGATAAAGAACCCAATGTGTGGTTTGCGCTGTTAAAAAGAAATTTGGCTCCACAAGCAATGGAACAGAATTTGCCAATTATCAATCGGTCTTTATTAATCGGATAATGATATAATACATTGTTCTTCTCAAAAAGAACAGGATCATTTACAAAGTCATTGTATATTGTATAATCACCTACCATAATGGCAGGATTCTTAATCACTGTATTCAGATAAACAGTCTGGAAATCATTGGTGCGAGGATATGTTTTTGAATTCATTGTGTCAGCAGAAGAGGATTTATATTACATAGCAAATATACAAGATAAATTTCAGACTATCACACAACGAACTAAATATGTATCCCATATTGATGCTTCACTTCAGCCATTACAAACGTGCTTTCCAGTGATCCTAAGCTATCAATCGTCCCCAACACATTCAGAATAAACTCCTGATAGTATTTCATATTGGGAGCATGAATCTTCAACAGGTAATCATAACTTCCTGATATGTTATAACATTCGGTTACTTCAGGAATATCCTGTATAATCCGTGTAAACTCGGCTGCTATATCCCTGTTCAGACGTCTAAGCTTCACACTGCAGAATACGACAAATCCCTGATTCAGCTTTTCCGCATCCAATACGGCAATATACTTCTTTATATATCCTCCACTCTCCAACCGTTTAAGACGTTCAAAAACAGGAGTTGAAGAAAGGCTCACCCGTGCAGCCAACTCTTTTGTCGTCAATCGGGCGTTTTCTTGCAAAGTACGGAGTATTTGCAAATCGACTCTATCCAGTTTATCAAAAGTATCCATAAGAAAAATATTCTTCTAAAAGGTGATTTCTAGGAATAGCACAGTTATATTATTCCATATAATGGCACAAAAATAGCATTATTTTCTATATTTTAGATATATATTGTTCGATATATCTTCATCCAATAACTTTGCAAGAAAATAAAGAAAGAATATTAAACTTAAAAAATATACGATTATGGCAACAAAGAATTTACATTTCGAGACTTTACAAGTTCATGTAGGACAAGAACAAGCAGATCCGGCAACAGATGCCCGTGCAGTACCTATTTATCAGACTACTTCTTATGTATTTCACAACTCCGCTCACGCAGCCGCACGTTTCGGCCTGCAGGACCCGGGAAACATCTACGGTCGTCTGACCAACTCCACTCAAGGAGTTTTTGAACAACGCGTAGCCGCTCTTGAAGGAGGAGTAGCAGGGCTGGCAGTTGCTTCGGGTGCCGCTGCTATCACTTATGCTTTCGAGAACATCACTCGTGCAGGCGACCATATTGTGGCAGCCAAAACTATTTATGGAGGAAGCTATAACTTACTGGCTCATACCTTACCCAGTTATGGCATCACAACAACATTCGTTGATCCAAGTGATTTATCGAACTTTGAAAAAGCCATTCAGGAAAATACGAAAGCCGTATTTATCGAGACATTGGGAAATCCGAACTCAAATATCATTGATATAGAGGCAGTAGCTGAAATAGCCCACCGCCACAAAATACCTTTGATTATTGACAACACATTTGGTACCCCGTATTTAATCCGCCCTATCGAACACGGAGCAGATATCGTAGTACATTCCGCAACAAAATTCATTGGCGGACACGGTTCGTCATTAGGAGGAGTCATTGTAGATTCGGGCAAATTCGACTGGGTAGCTTCCGGCAAATTTCCACAACTAACCGAACCTGATCCATGCTATCATGGCGTACGCTTCGTTGATGCAGCCGGTCCGGCTGCCTATGCCATCCGTATCCGGGCTATTCTGCTGCGCGACACAGGTGCCACCATCAGTCCATTCAACGCTTTTATCCTGTTGCAAGGCTTGGAAACTCTTTCCTTGCGCGTAGAACGCCATGTAGAAAATGCATTGAAGGTAGTGAATTTCTTAAACAATCATCCGAAAGTGAAGAAAGTGAACCATCCGTCATTATCCAATCATCCTGACCATGCACTGTATCAACGTTACTTCCCGAATGGTGCCGGTTCCATTTTTACTTTCGAGGTAAAAGGCGGACAAGAGGAAGCACACCGCTTCATCGACAGCCTGGAGATTTTCTCCCTGCTTGCCAATGTTGCCGATGTGAAATCATTGGTGATCCACCCGGCAAGCACTACCCATTCACAGCTCAATGCACAGGAACTCGCCGAACAGGAGATTTATCCGGGCACCGTACGTTTATCAATTGGAACGGAACATATTGATGACCTGATTGCGGATTTGGATCAGGCGCTTGCCAAAATCTAACATTCAATCATTGAACTTTCCATGACTGCAAGATGTTATACCTATATAACATTAAAAACATTGCAGTCATGGAAAAATATTTAATACACAGCAACGAACTGCATCTGATAGACGCAGAGAAAATCCATCAAGCCGTAGAAAAGATGGTGGAATCACTCGATTTAGCCGCAGGATCAACCACTAACTTCGATCTCTATCAGGTTGTGGAAAACTACTTTAAAGATCTCGAGAAAAGGAGAAAAATTAATCATGTACTGGGAATCAAAGAAGATAGATATGAACTAGCCGAAGATTTCGGTATAAAATAAAAAAGAGATTTATTCAATCACACCAGACAAGTTTTCCAAAAAATAAGGGAGTTGCACGTTAAGTACAACTCCCTTATTTTTTGAATTATCAGAGTATAACAATCAATTTCCCTGATGCACAGTAAGCTGTGGGAAAGGGAAGTTGATACCTTTTTCATTGAAGGTTTCGTAAATAGCTTTATTGGTATCGAAATAAACACCCCAATAATCTCCGCTATTTACCCATACACGTACCACCACATTCACACTGCTGGCATCTAGCGCATGAAGAGCTATAAACGGAGCAGGTTCATTCAAGATACGTTTATCTTCAGCCAGAATATCACGAACTATCTGCTGAACCTTATTGTAATCTTCCCCATAATCTATACCAATAATCCATTCTACACGGCGGGTTTCCTGGTGACTGTAATTAATCACTACTCCACTACTTAATGAACCATTCGGTATATAAATCAGTTTATTATCCCCAGTAGTAAGGATGGTATGGAATATCTGAATTTCTTTTACTGTACCGGCTGATCCCTGCTGTGTTTCTATCCAATCGCCAACTTTATAAGGTTTGAACAAAAGAATAACCAGTCCACCGGCAAAGTTTTGCAGATTACCGGATAAAGCCATACCGACAGCGACACCGGCGGAAGCCAATAAAGCCGCAAATGAAGTTGTCTCAACTCCCAAGGCACCGACAACAGAAATGATTAACAGGATTGTCAACAGAATATTGACCAGACTTCTAACGAAAGTTTTGATACTTACATCTACTTTTCGTTTATCCATCAGACGCCTGATGAATTTGTTGAGCAGCGAGATGAGGAAACGTCCGACGACAAAGACAAGGACCGCAATCAATATACGTTCTCCGGCACGAATACCGAAGTCTATCAATTGTTGAGTAATCAGCGAAAGCTTATCCAATCCGTCAGCATTGGCAATCGCCTCTTTCATTAATTCGTCTGCAGCCACTTGCACAGAGTCCGCAGCTTGTGTTGCTTGCAATAATAGTAGCATAATTAAATATATATTAAGTGAATAAATGCAGTTTTGTTATTTCAACAATTTACAAAGTTATATTGTTTTTAGTGAATCTAAAAGTTTTTTTTGCTTTCCTCCTGCAAAAGCAGTATTTTTGTCACCGATTCACTGGTAGGGGTGCCTTAACATGACGGGCTGAGAACATACCCATAGAATCTGATCCGGGTAATGCCGGCGTAGAGAACTAATTAGTAAGCAAAAATGAAAAGAATTGTATGGATGGCCGTCGCCTTATTGGGCGCAGGTATCACTGTTCATGCACAGACGAGTGCAAAGGATAGTATGAGAGTAGTAAACCTGCAAGAGGTGCAGGTAGTGTCCACACGTGCCACAGCCAAAACTCCCGTGGCATTCACCAATATAGGCAAAGCAGAACTCAAAAAGGTAAACTTCGGACAGGATATCCCCTATCTGCTAAGTATGACTCCTTCCACACTGACCACATCGGATGCAGGAGCTGGTATCGGCTATACGACACTTCGCGTACGTGGAACCGATGGCACACGAATCAACATCACGGTAAACGGCATACCGATGAACGATGCCGAAAGCCATAACCTGTTCTGGGTGAATATGCCCGACTTTTCTTCTTCCGTAAAAGATATGCAGGTGCAGCGCGGAGCAGGTACATCGACGAACGGAGCAGGTGCTTTCGGAGCCAGTGTCAATATGCAAACCGAAGGTGCATCTATGAAACCATACGCCGAATTCAATGGTTCATACGGTTCGTTCAACACGCACAAGGAAACAGTGAAAGTGGGAACCGGCCTACTCAATAACCACTGGACGTTTGACGCCCGCCTTTCCAATATCGGTACGGACGGATACATAGACCGTGCTTCGGTGGACTTGAACTCTTACTACCTGCAAGGAGGTTATTTTGCAGAAAACACATCTGTGAAGCTCATTGCATTTGCCGGAAAAGAAAAAACATATCATGCTTGGGGATACGCAACAAAAGAGCAAATGGAAAAATTCGGCAGACGCTACAATCCTTGCGGGGAAATGTACACTGATGCCAACGGCAAAAAATATTATTACGACGACCAAACAGATAATTATCTGCAAAAGAATTATCAGCTTCTCTTCAATCATACTTTCTCGACAGCCTGGAATCTGAACGTTGCCTTACATTATACCAAAGGTGACGGTTATTACGAAGAGTACAAAGACGGCAGATACCTGATAGAATATGGTTTAAAATCATTTACAATAGATGGAACCGAAGTATCTAAAAGCGATTTAGTCCGTCAAAAGAAGATGGACAACAAATTCGGCGGCGGCGTTTTTTCTCTCAATTACACAGCCAACAGGCTAAGTGCATCCCTGGGCGGCGGATTAAATCAATACCGGGGCAATAACTTCGGAAGAGTTCCCTGGGTGAAAAACTACGTAGGTTCTCTATCTCCCGACCATGAATATTACCGCAACAAATCCAAGAAGACCGATGGAAATATTTATCTGAAAGCGAACTACGATCTTACTAGAGGACTAAGTGCTTATGCCGATCTCCAGTATCGCCACATCAACTATACCATCGACGGAAACAATGATAAATATGACTGGAGTAAGAATGCGCTGCGTCCACTGGCAGTAGATAAAAAGTTCGATTTCTTTAATCCGAAAGTAGGATTAAACTGGAACATCACTTCCAACCATCGTGTCTATTCCTCTTTCTCGGTTGCTCAAAAAGAGCCAACAAGAAACAATTATACGGATGGTGATCCGGACTCGTACCCCAAAGCAGAAAAGCTGCTCGACTATGAAGCAGGATATACCTTCGCCAACCAATGGCTGACAGCAGGTGCAAACTTCTACTACATGGACTATACCGACCAACTGGTTCTGACCGGAGCCTTAAACGATATAGGTGAAGCACTGACCGAAAACGTGCCGGACAGTTATCGCATGGGAATCGAAATCATGCTGGGAATCAAACCGTGCAAATGGTTTCAATGGGATATCAACGCTACATGGAGCAAAAACCGTATTCAGGATTTCGTAGAGAGCCTGCCGGGCTACCACTATAATGACGACGGTAGCTCTACTTCTCTCCCGACTATTCAGATAAAGCATAAAGACACTCACATTGCTTTCTCACCGGACTTCTTACTCAACAATCGTTTCTCATTCAATTATAAGGGATTCGAAGCTGCCCTGCAATCACAGTTCGTGAGCAAACAGTATATGACAAACGCAGAAGTTGAAGAACTGACTCTTGATAAGTATTTTGTCAGCAACCTCAATCTGGCGTACAGCTTCCGTCCCAAGAAAGTACTGAAAGAAGTCACCATAGGATTTACTGTATACAATCTGTTTAATGAAAAATATGAAAACAACGGCTGGGCATCAAGTGACTACACCGATACGCTGGAAAATCGGGGAAACTATGCCGGATATGCAGCTCAAGCAGGAACAAACGTTATGGGACATGTTTCTTTCCGCTTTTAATCACACAGAGTTATGGAATTGAATTTTCTGGAAATATTCGGTACGATTGTCGGGCTAGTCTACCTTTGGTTAGAGTACCGGGCAAGTATCTACCTTTGGATAGCGGGTATTGTGATGCCTGCCATCTACATCTTCGTATATTACAAAGCCGGATTGTATGCTGACTTTGGCATCAATATCTACTACCTGATAGCTGCCATCTACGGCTGGTTCTTCTGGATGTGGGGACACAGGAAAAAGAAAGGTCAACTGACGACAGCAGATGCTTCAACCGGTGACACCCCTAAAGATCTTCCTATCGTACATACTCCGGGAAAATGTTACTTGCCTCTTTTTCTGGTATTCGTCGTTTCTTTCCTCGGTATTGCATGGATACTGATAGCATATACGGATAGCAATGTTCCCTGGCTAGATAGCTTTACTACCGCATTGAGCATTGTCGGTATGTGGATGCTGGCACGCAAATACGTCGAGCAATGGTTTGCCTGGATTTTTGTGGATATTGTCTGCTGCGGACTTTATATCTACAAAGACCTTTATTTTACTTCCGCTTTATACGGACTTTACTCCATTATAGCTATCTTTGGCTACTTTAAGTGGAAAAAATTAATGAGCATACAATGAAATACGAACACTATACTCCCGAAGCCGTGATACTTGCCAATGGCGAATATCCCAGCCATCCTCTTCCCCTGCAAATGCTGGAAAATGCAGAATTTGTAGTTTGCTGTGACGGGGCTGCCAATGAATATATCCTGCGTGGGCATACCCCCGATGTAATTATCGGTGACGGGGATTCTCTTTCCCCGGAATATAAAGAACTTTTCTCCCCTATTGTACATCAGATAGCGGATCAAGAAACGAACGACCAAACCAAAGCCGTTCATTTCCTGCAAAAGAAAGGATTCCGGAGAATTGCCATCGTCGGAGCCACCGGCAAACGGGAAGATCATACGTTAGGAAACATCAGTCTGCTGATCGACTACATGAAAGATGGTATCGAGGTACGTACCATTACCGATTATGGTATGTTTATCCCCGCCAAAGACACGCAAACCTTCGCCTCTCATCCGGGGCAACAAGTTTCTATTTTCAATTTCGGAGCGAAAGGATTGCAAGGAGAGGGATTAGTTTATCCTCTTAGTGATTTTACTAATTGGTGGCAAGGAACGCTTAATGAAGCAACAGCAAATGAGTTTACTGTTCATTGTACGGGAGAATATTTAGTATTCTTAGCTTCTATATAAACTATATTGCAATTATCCGGTTTATGCCACCCTATTGTCACAATTGTGCCACCTTGTTGGCACGACCGTGACACTTCGATGGCACAACCGTGCCAACAAGGTGGCACAAATTCATTCATAGGAAGAAGAGGATTAAAGCGTCAACAAATACTTCTTGAAGTCCGCAAAGTCTTTTGTCATTTGAAGGCTTTTTTTCTCGCCTTTCATAAATTCCTGCAATTTGGCAGGGATTTCTACCGCTTCTCCAATAATGCTTTCCACTGTTTCGAGGAACTTGGCAGGATGAGCCGTTTCAAGGAATACACCTGTTTCTCCCTCTTTCAAGCCTTCTACCAACGCACGATATCCACAAGCACCATGAGGATCAAGGAGATAATGATGTTCTTTCCAGGTTTCCTTCACCGTTTCGCGGATTTGCTCATCGGTATAAGTTGTTCCTGAAATCTCGGCAGAGATATCAGCATGTGAACCACTATATAAATCGAGTACGCGGGCAAAGTTACTCGGATCGCCTACGTCCATAGCATTAGCAATCGTTGCGATAGACGGACGGGGATTATATTTACCTGTCTGCAGATATTGATAGAAAATATCGTTGCGGTTATTAGCAGCAATGAAACGCTTCACGGGTAAACCCATCTTCTTGCCAAACAATCCGGCGGTGATATTTCCGAAGTTTCCACTAGGTACACAGATTACAGCATTATCAGCTTTTCCGGCACGTTTCAATTGTGCATAAGCATAGAAATAATAGAATGCCTGCGGCAAGAAACGGGCTACATTGATGGAGTTGGCAGAAGTCAACGAAAGGTGTTCATTCAATTCTTTATCCATGAAAGCAGATTTCACCAATGCCTGACAATCATCAAATGTTCCGTCCACTTCAAGCGCAGTAATATTCTGTCCGAGCGTAGTGAATTGCTTCTCCTGTATTTCGCTCACTTTTCCTTTCGGATAAAGCACATACACATGAATACCTTCCACACCCAGAAAGCCGTTGGCAACAGCACTTCCCGTATCACCGGAAGTAGCTACCAATACATTGACATTCTTTTGTCCTTCTTTTTTAATGAAGTATCCCAAAAGACGCGCCATGAAACGACCGCCTACATCTTTAAATGCTAACGTCGGTCCGTGGAAAAGTTCAAGTGAATAGATGTTATCTGCCACCTTAACCAAAGGTACATCGAAACTTAATGTATCATATACAATCTGTTTCAGCGTATCGGCAGGAATATCCTCACCGAAGAAAGCATCGGCTACGCGATAAGCAATTTCCTGAAAGGATAAACTATCAATCGTATCGTAAAAGTCCTGTGGAAGAGGTTTGATAGACATAGGCATAAACAGCCCTTTGTCGGCAGCAAGCCCTTTTACCACCGCTTCTTGCAGTGAGGCAACAGGTGCTTGTTTATTCGTACTATAATATTTCATAATCTGTGGTGACTTATTTCATGAATTCTTTTATAAACTCGTCTTCTTTCAGAAGTCCGTAACTACCGTTGCAAGCGGCTATTTCATCATACGTCTGCACTTCGTCCGGCTCGATACCCGGATACCAGATAAGAAACGGAATGGGATCAGATGTATGAGTACGAAGCTCACAGGGAGTAGGATGATCGGGCAATACAGCAATGGCTACCGGTTCGTCCCAATCTTTCACTGCTTCATAAATAGGACCTACGGCACGTTTATCAAGATTCTCGATAGTGAGAAGTTTCAAGTCGATGTCTCCTTCGTGTCCGGCCTCATCACTGGCTTCGATATGCAGATAAACAAAATCATCCGTCTTCAATGCTTCCAAGGCAGCGGTCACTTTGTTTTCATAGTTCGTATTATAAAGTCCGGTTGCTCCCTCTACTGCGATGCGACGTAAATCAGCATAATAACCGATTCCGTTTATCAGATCGACAGCCGAGATGACTACTCCTTTCTTTACCTGTGGGAAAGTCTCGGAGAAAGTAGGCATCTGCGGACGGTAACCGGGGCTCCAGGGCCAAATACTGTTCGCAGGATCTTTACCTTCTGCCATACGTTTCAGATTCAATGGATGATCTTTCAGCAGTTCCTGTGATTTCAGAATCAGGTCGTTAATCAGATCTGCCGTTTCTTGTGCTTCCGGAACCAATGGTTTCACCATCAATGGACGGAAAGGTTTCAAAGGTACATCATGCGGAGGTGTACAATCCAGTTCTTTATTACCTCCCTTGATAACCAATAGATGGCGGTACTGAACTCCTGTATGAAAGCGTACGCGGTCATTGCCCAGTTTTTCTTGCAAATATTGAATCAATACATCTGCTTCTTCCGTAGATATATGTCCGGAGGAGTGATTCTTCAGAATATCTCCTTCCACACAAATCAAATTACAGCGCATTGCCATCTCACCCGGTTTCAGATCCACACCAATACTGGCAGCTTCCAGCGGTCCGCGACCTTCATATACCTTTGGCAAATTATATCCCAACACGGACATATTGGCAACTTCACTACCCGGATGGAAACCTTCCGCCACAGTAATCAGGCGGCCGTTACGTCCCATGCGAGCTAGCTTATCCATATAAGGCGTCTTTGCATATTGCAGGAGCGTCTTGTCCCCTAATGACTTCACTGGCCAATCGGCCATTCCGTCTCCCAATATGATAATATGTTTCATAAGGCGTTTAAACATTTGCGATGCTCATGATGTCGGCAAATACTCCGGCAGCCGTTACGCCGGCACCGGCACCGTATCCTTGAATCATCATCGGATATTCTTTATAGCGTTCCGTAGTGAGCAGGATAATATTGTTGCTGCCTTCCAAGCCGTAGAACGGATGGTTGGCTCCTACTTCCTGCAGGCCGACGGAGGCTTTTCCATTCTCCAGTTTGGCGACGAAACGCCAGTGCTTGTTTTCTTTTTCCAATACCTGGCGACGGGCTTCAAAGTCTGCGTCGAGACTTGGAACACGTTTCCAGAAATCTTCCAGAGAACCTTCGAAGAAGTCATTCGGAACAAAGAGGTTCTTTTCAACATCTTCCTGTTCCAGACGGTATCCGGCTTCACGTGCCAGAATCACCAGTTTACGGATCACATCTTTTCCACTCAAGTCAATACGTGGGTCCGGTTCAGAGTAGCGTTCTTCCTGTGCCATTTTGATGGTACGGCTGAAAGGAATATCGGCGCTGATTTTATTAAATATATAGTTCAGTGTACCGGAAAGCACCGCTTCAATCTTCAGAATCTTGTCACCGCTATGAATCAGGTCATTAATTGTATTGATGATCGGAAGACCTGCACCTACGTTTGTTTCGAACAGATACTTCACACCCCGTTGGCGGGCAATCGTTTTCAGTTCACGATAGTTTTCATAAGCGGAAGAAGCCGCAATCTTATTGGCTGCTACCACAGAGATATTGTGTTGCAGGAAATCTTTGTAAAGCGATGCGATGTCAGCGCTGGCCGTACAGTCTACAAATACAGAATTAAAGATATTCATTCCGATAATCTCGTCGCGGATGGTTTGCAAGCTGCTGTCCTTACCCTTTTCCAACAGTTCTTCACTGAAGTTGGCGAGGTCGAAACCTTCACGGCTGAACATTGCCTTGGCTGCATCAATGATGCCTACTACATGGAGTTTCAGTCCGTTTTCCATCATCAGCTTTTGTTGCTGGCAACGAATCTGTTCTACCAGACTACCCCCTACCGTACCGACACCACAGATAAAGAGGTTCAATACCTGATATTCGGAGAGGAAGAAAGAGTCGTGGATTACGTTCAATGATTTACGCAAGGATTTGGAATCGACCACAAAAGAGATATTAGTTTCCGAAGCTCCCTGTGCACAAGCGATAACGTTGATACCATTACGTCCCAGTGTACCGAAAAGTTTACCTGCGATACCCGGTGTATGTTTCATATTCTCACCTACAATAGCCACTGTTGCCAGATTTCTTTCCGCCAAAATCGGAGAAATCTCCCCCATCTCTATTTCTTTCGCAAATTCTTCGTTCAGCACTTCACAAGCCAGGTCGGCATCGGCATTACGCACACCGATAGAAGTACTGTTTTCCGATGAAGCCTGTGAGACGAGGAACACGCTGATTCCATTCTTTGCCAATGCTTTAAAAATGCGGTAGTTTACACCGATCACACCTACCATACCAAGACCCTGAACAGTAATCAGACTTGTGTCGTTGATGGAGGAAATCCCCTTGATAGCCTTGCTCTGCGGGTTGGAAACTTCTTGTTTGATAACCGTTCCCACTCCATCCGGGTTGAATGTATTCTTTATTATAATAGGAATATTCTTGTGACATACGGGATAGATAGTCGGCGGATAAACCACCTTTGCGCCGAAGTTACAAAGTTCGGTCGCTTCTACGTAACTCAATTCCGTAATCGTATAAGCAGTCGAAATGACACGCGGATCAGCCGTCATAAATCCGTCTACGTCCGTCCAGATTTCCAGACTTGTCGCATCTAGCGCCGCAGCAACAATGGCAGCCGTATAGTCCGAGCCACCGCGTCCGAGGTTTGTTACATCCCCTGTCGTTTTATCCGAAGAGATGAATCCCGGCACCAGCGCTACTTTAGGAATAGACTGGAAAGCCTCTTTCACCAGTTTATTAGTCAATTCGGTATCCAGCGTGTGCTTGCTATGCTTTCTTTCCGTCTTGATAAAAGTGCGCGAATCGAACCATTTTGCTCCCTCAATCAGTGCAGTGACGATGATCGATGAAAGGCGTTCACCATAGCTGACGATTGTATCCGAAGTCTTCGGGGAAAGGTCTTTAATCAGGTAAATTCCCTGAAAGATATCCTTCAATTCGTTCAGTAGTTCGCCAATCTGACGTTGCAACGATACTTGCTTTTCTCCGGCAGGAATCACCTCCTTAATCATCTCCACATGACGGTAAACGATTTCGCGGAACTCACCCTCATAGGCTGAATCTCCCACTGCCGCCATCTTCGATGTATTTATCAATTTGTCAGTGATGCCTCCCAATGCGGAAACAACTACAATTACCGGCTCATTTGCCGACTCTACAATTCTCTTTACGCTTAAAATGCTGTTCACGGAACCTACGGATGTTCCGCCGAATTTCATTACTTTCATGAAGATACATATTTAAATACAATCCCCTCGAGTATAGTTATTACAGGGTGATTGGTTGTTTACGAAAAAAATTAAAATTGAGTTTTGCCTACTTACACAGGCGTGAATCACGTAGATACACAAATACTATCCATTAACCCCAAAGGGTCATGGTACACATGGATGTGACTGTATGTGGATAGTACTTCATCATAGTCCTTGTTTCTACTCTTGTTTTTGATAAGTGTCGCAAAAGTAATAATAAAAACGTTCAATCTATCACTTTTTTCGGTTTTTTTCTGATAAAAAGAATCTTTCGCCTGCGCTTTATCCGGTCATCCGCCTTCACTTTTATGACATTTTGTTACTTATTTATCAAATCTATTATTATATTTGCGAAAACAATCGCACAAAATCAGCTTATGAGCCCATTAAATACTTCCGTATTGTTAATATACACCGGTGGAACAATTGGTATGATTGAGAATGCCGCGACAGGTGCTCTGGAGAACTTTAACTTCGAGCAACTGCAAAAGTATATCCCCGAACTGCAAAAGTTCAATTTTCCAATTGACACCTATCAGTTTGATCCTCCGATGGATTCGTCGGACATGGAACCGGATATGTGGCGGAAGCTGGTACGCATTATTCATGACAACTACAATCGTTACCACGGCTTCGTCATCCTGCACGGAACGGACACGATGGCTTATACCGCTTCCGCCCTAAGTTTTATGCTGGAAGGACTGGACAAACCCGTCATTCTCACAGGCTCACAGCTTCCCATCGGCGTACTCCGCACGGACGGAAAGGAAAATCTGATGACCAGTATCGAGATTGCCATTGCACAAAACAAGGAAGGAAGGACACTGGTGCCCGAAGTATGCATCTTCTTTGAAAATCACCTGATGCGGGGAAACCGTACGACAAAGATGAATGCAGAAAACTTCAATGCATTCCGTTCTTTCAATTATCCGGTATTGGCGGAAGCGGGAATCCATATTAAATATAATAATGTACAAATTCACGGAAATGGTGAAGAACGGGAATTGAAACCGCACTATTTGCTGGATACCAATGTAGTGGTACTGAAGCTCTTTCCGGGCATCCAGGAAAATGTAATTGCCACCATTCTGGGGATTGAAGGTTTAAAGGCGGTTGTGCTCGAAACATACGGTTCGGGGAATGCTCCCCGAAAGGAATGGTTTATACGCCGGCTCTGTCAGGCCAGTGAACGTGGAATTGTGATTGTCAACGTAACACAATGCAGCGCAGGAATGGTAGAAATGGAACGTTACGAAACGGGATACCAGTTATTGCAGGCAGGCGTTGTCTCCGGATATGACAGTACAACGGAATCGGCAGTCACTAAATTAATGTTCTTACTGGGACATGGATATACCCCGGATGAGGTACGCGACCGGATGAACCGTTCGATAGCGGGAGAGATAACTCTGTAGGCTTCATCTATTTCTATTAGGCAGGGATAACTTATTTCTAATAAATTATCCCTATTTTTGTACCCTACAAGAAGAAAGGAATTTCGATGGCAAAAGAGAAAACCGTATATGTATGCAGTAATTGCGGACAGGATTCACCCAAATGGGTGGGTAAATGTCCGTCGTGTGGAGAATGGAATACGTATGTTGAAGAAATCGTACGGAAAGAACCCACTAACCGCCGTCCGGTGTCGGGCATTGAAACACAAAAGCCCAAGCCACTGGCACTTAGCGATATAGAGGCAGACGACGAGCCACGTATCAATATGCACGATGATGAACTGAATCGTGTATTGGGAGGCGGACTTGTACAGGGTTCTCTTGTCCTGATAGGCGGCGAACCGGGAATCGGTAAATCGACGCTCGTCATGCAGACCGTACTGCACATGCCGGAAAAGAAGATTCTTTATGTATCCGGTGAAGAGAGTGCACGACAGCTGAAACTTCGTGCTGACCGTCTCTCTGACACTTCCAGCGATTGCCTCATCGTTTGCGAGACTTCACTCGAACAGATTTATGTGCATATCAAGAATACGAATCCCGATTTAGTGATTATCGACTCTATACAGACTATTTCCACCGAAAGTATCGAATCGTCTCCCGGAAGTATAGCGCAAGTCAGAGAGTGTTCGGCGTCTATTCTTCGTTTTGCGAAAGAAACACATACGCCTGTATTGCTGATCGGACATATTAATAAGGAAGGAAGTATTGCAGGACCTAAAGTGCTGGAACATATCGTAGATACTGTTCTTCAATTTGAGGGCGACCAACATTATATGTATCGTATTCTACGCAGTATCAAGAATCGTTTCGGTAGTACGGCAGAATTAGGTATTTATGAAATGCGTCAGGATGGGTTGCGCCAAGTGAGTAATCCTTCCGAACTTTTGCTAAGTCAGGATCATGAAGGGATGAGCGGGGTAGCCATTGCCTCCGCCATTGAGGGGATTCGCCCGTTTTTGATTGAGACACAGGCTTTGGTAAGCTCTGCAGTCTACGGAAATCCGCAACGTTCGGCAACCGGTTTCGATTTGAGAAGAATGAATATGCTGCTAGCTGTTCTCGAAAAGCGGGTGGGATTTAAGTTGGCACAGAAAGATGTGTTCCTGAATATTGCCGGAGGATTGAAAGTGAATGATCCGGCTATCGATCTGCCGGTTATCAGTGCAATCCTTTCTTCCAATATGGATGCAGCCATTGAGCCGGAAGTTTGCATGGCGGGAGAAATCGGATTGTCGGGAGAGATACGTCCTGTGAATCGAATTGAACAGCGTATCGGTGAAGCTGAAAAGTTAGGTTTCAAACGTTTCTTGCTACCTAAATATAACTTGCAAGGGATCGATACCCAAAAACTGAAGATAGAATTAGTACCGGTGAGAAAAGTAGAAGAGGCGTTCAGGGCTTTATTCGGATAAGACACTGATGCATAAATAGCCCGTTTTTCTAATTGGATAATCGAAAACAATATCAATAATAACTAAATGACACAAGAATACCAACTCCGTATACTTCCCGAAATCGCAGCAAACGAACAGAAATTAAAGGAATATCTTTCTAAAGAAAAAGGTCTGAATTTACGTGACATCACCGCTACCCGAATCTTGAAACGGAGTATTGATGCACGCCAGCGGACTATCTTCGTCAATCTGAAGGTAAGGGCATACATCAAGGAAATGCCGCAAGAAGATGAGTACGAACGTACTATATATAATAATGTAGAAGGAAAACCGCAAGTGATTGTCGTTGGCGCAGGTCCCGGCGGATTATTCGCTGCATTACGCCTTGTTGAACTTGGATTACGCCCTATCGTCATCGAACGTGGAAAAGACGTGCGCGAACGTAAAAAAGACCTGGCACAAATCAGCAGGGAACACACTGTTGATCCAGAATCGAATTACAGTTTCGGAGAAGGAGGTGCAGGAGCTTACTCGGATGGGAAACTCTATACCCGGAGCAAGAAGAGAGGAAATGTAGATAAGATTCTGAACGTATTTTGCCAGCATGGAGCTTCAACTTCGATATTGGTGGATGCGCATCCGCATATCGGAACAGACAAATTGCCACGTGTCATTGAAAATATGCGGAACACCATTATCGAATGTGGCGGAGAAGTACATTTCCAGACACGAATGGATGCATTGATTATTGAGAACGATGAAGTCAAAGGTATCGAAACAAATACAAGAAAGACTTTTCTCGGACCCGTGATACTGGCAACCGGACATTCGGCGAGAGATGTATATCGTTGGCTGGCTGCGAATCATGTGGCGATTGAAGCGAAAGGCATTGCAGTCGGTGTCCGTTTGGAGCATCCGGCAATGTTGATCGATCAAATACAATACCATAATAAGAATGGACGGGGCAAATACCTGCCCGCTGCTGAATACAGCTTTGTAACACAGGCAGAAGGCAGAGGAGTATATAGTTTCTGTATGTGTCCCGGAGGTTTCATCGTTCCTGCCGCCAGCGGACCGGAACAAGTGGTAGTAAACGGCATGTCTCCTGCCAACCGTGGGTCACGGTGGAGTAATTCGGGAATGGTAGTGGAAATTCAACCGGAAGATTTGGGAAATGAAGAATTAAAAATGAGGAATAAAGAATTGGCTGCGCAACAAGATGAACAGCTGATGGCACTAAACCCGAATTTGAAAAGTTCACAACTTTCAGAGATTAATTCACAGTTACTATCTGTTCTTCACTTTCAAGAGGAATTGGAACGTCAATGCTGGTTGCAGGGAGGCAGACGACAGACTGCTCCGGCACAACGCATGCTGGATTTTACCCGCAAGAAATTGAGTTACGATCTGCCCGAGTCATCCTATAGTCCGGGATTGATTTCGTCTCCACTTCATTTCTGGATGCCATCATTTATTAGCAAAAGGCTATCTCTTGGTTTCCAACAATTCGGACGAAGCAGTCACGGATTCCTGACAAATGAGGCAGTAATGATTGGTGTGGAAACACGAACTTCTTCCCCCGTTCGTATCATACGCGATAAGGATACTCTACAACATGTCACCGTTCGCGGATTATTTCCTTGCGGAGAAGGCGCAGGCTATGCCGGAGGAATTGTGTCTGCCGGGGTGGACGGCGAACGATGTGCAGAAGCAGCAGCCAACTATTTCAATCATTAATTAAACTTACACTAAAATGAATTATCAACCCGAAATAGCAATCGTAGAAGCCAATACATTGACCTGTCTCGGTCTGAAAGGAATCCTGGAGGAAATGATTCCTATGGCAACCATACGGACTTTTCATCACTTCAGCGAACTGATGGACGATACTCCCGATATGTATGCCCACTATTTCATTTCCGCACAGATTTACGTGGAGCACAATGCTTTCTTTCTCCCCCGGAAACGAAAAACGATTGTATTGGCAAGCGACAGTCCGCAATTCCAACTGTCCGGCGTACCTGTACTCAACATTCACGAATCCGAAGAAGAGCTGGTGAAAAACATATTGAAACTTCACCAACATGCTCACCATGACGGTTATCCGGTAAAAGATATGCCACCCATGCCTCCGATGCAGCCTCATCAGGAAATTCTATCCGCCCGTGAAATAGAAGTGCTCGTACTGATAACCAAAGGATTAATCAACAAAGAAATAGCAGATAAACTGAATATCAGCCTGACTACCGTTATCACTCACCGAAAAAATATCACGGAGAAATTAGGCATTAAGTCCGTCTCCGGGCTGACTATTTATGCTGTAATGAACGGATATATCGAAGCTGACCGAATCTGACCTCTTAAAAAATAAGTCATAATCCTAATAAATGAGGATTGACTGTCATCTATATTTGCCGTTACTTTGCACCAGATAAATTAACAGCAGATGAAGACAAAGAATATTATGATTGCCCTCACGCTCCTGACGACAGGTACAGCATGGGCGGAAGATTTCCCGAAAGACTCACTAAAAATAGTAGACATCGAAGAAGTGGTAGTGATTGCCACTCCGAAAGAGAATCGTAAGTTGCGTGAATTACCGGTGGCAGCCACTGTTTTATCGCAAGATAATATGCGCGCCAATCAGGTGAACTCTGTGAAAAACCTGACAGGCATCGTCCCTAATCTGTTTATCCCCGATTATGGTTCCAAACTGACCACTTCCATTTATATCCGCGGAATCGGCTCACGTATCAACACTCCGTCCGTAGGACTTTACGTAGACAACATCCCTTATATCGACAAATCCGCTTTCGACTTCAACTATGCTGATATCGAACGTATTGACATTCTCCGAGGACCACAAGGTACTCTCTACGGACGTAATACGATGGGAGGACTTATCAAAGTGCACACAAAATCGCCTTTCACTTATCAAGGTACTGATATCCGCATGGGAGCAGCGACCTACAATAATTATAATGTGTCACTCACCCACTATCACCGGACATCCGACCGCTTCGCTTTTTCTACCGGAGGTTTCTACGAACACACAGGTGGCTTCTTTGAAAATTCGGCAAGAAACAACGAAAAGGTAGACAAGAGCAATGCCGGTGGCGGACGTTTCCGTGGTATTTACCTGCCTAGTTCGAACCTGAAAATAGATATGGCCCTTAGCTATGAATATAGCGATCAGGGCGGATATCCGTATTACTATACCGGGATTACCCCCAGTGCGATAGCTAAAGCGAAAGAAAATGGTAAAGAAATGACAGAAGACCGGGCAGATTATATCGGTAAGATTTCATATAACGACCGCAGCAGTTACCGCCGTGGATTGCTCAACTCCGGTGTTAACATCGAATATCAAGCCAACAACTTTATATTAAGTGCCGTGACAGGTTATCAGAACCTGAACGACCGCATGTTTCTCGATCAGGATTTCACAGAAAGAGATATTTTCAATATTGAGCAAAAGCAACGTGCCAACACCATTTCCGAAGAGATTGTGTTGAAAGCCAAACCCGGAAAAAGATGGCAGTGGGCTACGGGCGCTTTCGGATTCTATCAATGGCTGCATACTACGGGACCTGTTTTGTTTAAAGAAGAAGGAGTGAAGTCGGTCATTGAAAACAACGCCAATGCAGCTTTTGAAGAAGTATCTGCCAAACCCGGAGCTCCCACCATGGGAATGACTGTGCACAACCCGACTTTAAGCGTAGGAGGAACTTTCGACACCCCGACTCTTAGCGGTGCACTTTATCATCAGTCTACTTTCAACAACTTGTTCATAGAAGGACTGTCCGTTACAGCCGGCCTCCGGCTCGATTACGAGAAAATCAGTATGAAGTATAATTCTCTTAGCACTCCTATCGATTTTGGTTTTGATTTTCACTTAGCTATGGGACCCAACCAAATAAACTTGTCTGATCAGAATATGAAAGCCCCGGCCTCTTTCGTTGGCAAGCTCTCTACTGATTATGTACAGCTCCTACCCAAATTTGCTATTCAATATGAATGGAAGAATCAAAATAACGTTTATGCCACCGTCACCCGGGGATATCGTTCGGGAGGATATAACATCCAAATGTTCTCTGACTTATCACAAACAGAATTGAAAAATTCGATGATGAATGCCATCAAAGAAAGTCCGACAATAGGGCAAGATGCCACCTGGGGAAAAACCATCATTAATATGATGAACCAAATGGTACCTACAAAAGAGATTGATGTAAAAGCGTCCACCACTTACAAACCCGAATATTCGTGGAACTACGAAGTAGGTAGTCACCTTACTCTATGGGAAGGAAGACTTTGGGCTGACGTCGCAGCATTCTATATGGATACCCGCGACCAACAACTCTCCCAATTTGCAGAAAGTGGTCTGGGACGTATCACGATCAATGCAGGAAAAAGCCGTAGCTATGGTGCAGAAGCAGCCCTTCGTGCCAGTGTGACAAAAGAACTTAGCCTGAATGTCAGTTACGGATATACGTATGCCACCTTTACGGATTATGTAATCACCGAAGAGCAAAAAGACGGCACTTTTAAAGTAACCGCAGATTATAATGGCAAATATGTTCCCTTTGTCCCCAAACATACCTTAAATATCGGAGGAGAATACGCCATCACCTGCAGTCCGCGCTCTATCTTCGACCGGGTTGTATTCCAAGCTAATTATAACGCTGCCGGACGTATCTACTGGACTGAACAAAACGATGTCAGCCAATCTTTCTATGGCACACTCAACTGGAGAACGAATCTGGAAATCGGTGACGCAATGATTAGTTTCTGGGCACGCAACTTCTTGAATAAAGAATATGCCGCCTTCTATTTCGAAACAATGAACAAAGGTTTTATGCAAAAAGGACGCCCAATGCAATTTGGAGTAGATCTCCGCTGCCGGTTCTAATCATTTTCACTCATAGAGATATTATTTAGTCATTTTATTGTCAGCTAAAGATTTTATCCATATAAAACAATGATTATCAATCCATTGACACCTGACAATAAGTGCTGACAATAACCCAAAAACAGGCTGACAATAAAAGATTCGGACTTTTATTGTCAGCCTGTCTCTTATAGATTGATGGCATGGAATACGTGATAGAAGAACGTATGCCTCTATGAAGTATGCATTATAAAGTCGTTATACTTAATTAATCCAATAGGCATTGTTCTCTTAACCCTAGTAAGCATTCGGTCACGTGCGTGTTTGTTTCCCTTCTTTTCCTTCCTACCTTTGT
>JBKVKY010000010.1:111929-168809 GCA_046986985.1 Bacteroides xylanisolvens
TGTATCTATTTTATTGTTGTTGAGTGAAAATCGTTGCAAAATAAGCGATAATATTTGATATATGAAAACAAATTGGCAATTTACTTATTAAAATGTAAAGTATGTCCCATTCTTTCTTTCTTTGTTCTCAAGTATCGTTCATTATACGGATTAGGAACTGTTTCAACAGGTACATTTTCTACTATCTCCAATCCGTATGCTTCCAAACCAACACGTTTCACCGGATTATTTGTCAAGAGTCTCATTTTGTGTACTCCCAGTTCACGAAGGATTTGTGCGCCTACTCCATAATCACGTTCGTCGGCAAGGTGTCCCAAACAAATATTCGCGTCAACGGTATCCATACCATCTTCCTGCAACTTATATGCTTTCATCTTTTCCATCAGACCGATGCCACGTCCTTCCTGATTGAGATAAACCACCACACCTTTTCCTTCTTTTTCGATCATTTCCATCGCTTTATGCAGCTGCTCGCCACAGTCACAACGTTGTGAGCCAAGGATATCTCCAGTAGCACAAGAGGAATGGACACGTACCAAGATCGGTTCGTCTTCACTCCATGTTCCTTTAAATATAGCCATGTGCTCCAATCCGTTTGATTTCTGGCGGAAAGGAATCAGACGGAACTTTCCGTGTTCGGTAGGCATATTTACTTCTACTCCTTTTTCTACAATGGATTCCTGTTTCAGGCGATAAACGATCAGGTCATGGATAGAAATCAGCTTCAGTCCGTGTTCGTCTGCCATCTGACGGAGTTCGGGCAAACGTGCCATTGTTCCGTCTTCACTCATGATTTCCATCAAGGCACCTGCGGGGTAAAGTCCTGCCAGACGAGCCATATCAATCGTAGCTTCTGTATGTCCGGCACGGCGAAGTACTCCTTTTTCTTGCGCGTACAACGGATTGATGTGTCCGGGACGCCCGAAAGTAGCCGGTGTAGAAGTCGGATCGGCCAACGCCTGAATAGTAGCGGCACGGTCGGAAGCGGAAACACCTGTTGTACAGCCTTCCAATTTGTCAATGGTAACCGTAAAAGGAGTTCCCAACACGGAAGTATTATCACTTACCTGATGCGGTAAATCCAACTCCTTGCAACGAGACACTGTGACAGGTGCACAAAGTACGCCACGTGCATGTTTCAACATGAAATTTACTTTTTCGGGAGTTATCTTTTCAGCTGCAATAATCAAGTCGCCTTCGTTTTCGCGGTCTTCATCATCCACTACTATGACAAACTTGCCTTCTTTGAAGTCGGCAATCGCATCTTCTATTTTATCCATTTTAATAGTCTCTTTCATAACACTTATTTATTGATTTTCTGTATGATGAATTGAATTTGTTCATTGTTCTTTATAATCCGTTCCATATCCTTAGCCAGACGAACGCGGAACGCCCAGATGCGGAAATAGAAAAATAAACCGATAGGGAAAATGACTCCGGCTACCAGATTCAACCAATATATATGGAACGGGCGCACATGAGCAGAAACGGAAATAACCGGATAATTGTTTAATGCACCGATCAAAGTGGCAGATTTCGTATTGGACATTTCTTCAACCAACGCTTCCAGCTTTTCATTGATTGCCATCACCTCGTTATCATCCTCACTCGCCATCCACAACTTAAAGTAATTCGGTGCTTTTTCCAATCGTTTCCTGGCGGCATACGCTTTACACTCTGCCGAAAGTTGTTCCAAATCACCCGTCAGACGTGCGTAATCAGGATCATGAATAATCACTTCTTTCTTAAATATATGGCGCACACTACGAATTCCCACAATCTTTTTAAACCAGTTGATATAAGCATCTGCATTAAGCACCACAGAGTCTTTATTCGATTTATAAGTAAGGAAGATTCCTAACGGGGCAAGGACTGCGCTACTTGTCCACATCCCCATCCAAACAATCCACTTACCGTCGCGGGCCATTTTATATCCTGTATTATCAATGATATAATAAATGATAAACACCAACACTGATACGATGACCGGCATTCCCAAACCTCCTTTACGGATAATACCGCCCAACGGAGCTCCGATAAAGAAGAACAGCAGACAAGAAAGTGAAATCGTTATCTTCTTATGCCATTCCGTCTTATGTTTTCGAATACTATAATCATTGTTCTCCATCGTGAATTTCTTAAACCCAAGATCGTTAGCCACGTTCTCCGCACGACTGACAGCAGAAGAAATCACCTTCTGTTTCTGCGTTAAAGAGGCTACTTCGTAAAGACTATCTACATTATATTCATAAATATCCGCCTTTTCTATTTTGATCGTATCTTCTTTTGTCAATCCATAAGAAGGACGGAAATTTCCTTCTGCCACTTCCCTATAATACTGTCGTCCGATACTATCTCCCACAACCGTCATCGAGTCAATGGAACTCTGCAACTGTGCCATATCCTTAGCACTGGACTGCTTACCCATAATCTCACCGTCAACCATATTGAAATCGGAATTAAACTCAATAATGGTATGTTTTTCCCTGAATTCCTCGCGTCGGTAAGGTACATTCTCCGATTTCATACTTTGAGCTTTCAGATTCTCAAATAAATCTCCGCTATACAAATGCAGCCAAAGATGCTGTTTATCCGCGGTCATCTCCAAACGCCCGGAATCAGCATATATAATACGTGCTTTCTCAAAGCCGTCTTTCATACTATAAATCAGCACATCATATAGCATACCGGTCTTCCGGTTCTTCTTAGCTACCTTTAAATTATAGTCCTTGATTTCAGAATAGAAAACTCCTTCCGGAATGTCCAACTCCGGAGATTTTTGTTTCATCGAAAGGATCAGGGTTCCCAATTTAGCCTGGGCGATAGGACCTACTACATTTTGGAAATAGAATGAGACACCGACAAGTCCGCAAACGAAGAAAGCAAGCGGACGCATGATTTTAAGGAGAGAAATACCTGCGGCTTTCATCGCGAGCAATTCATAACGCTCGCCAAAGTTACCGAAAGTAATCAAAGAAGCCAGTAGCACTGCCAATGGCAACGATACCGGCACTAATGTTAATGCGGAATAAAAGAAGAATTGAGCCATTACGCTCATCTCCAATCCCTTTCCGACCAATTCGTCTACATATCTCCACAAGAACTGCATCATGAATATGAACAGACAGATGAAGAATGTACCAATAAAGAGCATCAAAAAACTCTTTACGATGAATATATCTAATTTCTTTATGCGTAGCATCTTAATAGGTTCGTGCAATTAGGATGCAAAATTAGCACAAAAAAAGGAGCATCGAAAATTTTTAGTTGAAAGTTAACTAAAAACCACAAGTTCTTCTTAATTTAGCTACTTGTGACTCCCACAATTCTTTCATATCATCCACTTCATCCGGCTCTGCGAAATCAGTAATTTCCAGCACATAATCACTAGTCAGCTCATTATAAGTCATCTTGATTTCAAAATAATCGCGTTCGTTTTCATCATCCTGCCAACGGAAGCGGATAAAAGAGAAAGAGCGAATGGCAATAATCTCTGCTTTCCTCTGTTCTGTCTTCCCCCAATGAAACTCTACTATTTTATCGTCAGAAATAACTTTGTCGGCAAACCAGTCCTCCAACCCGGTCGGTGTACTAATAGCTCCCCAAAGAATATTTTTAGACGTTGCATTCAACAAATACTCCAAATGAATCTTTTCCTTTTTCATAGCAATTTCGAATTGTTTTTACGTGTGCCAAGATAAATACTTTTTTCTAAATACGCCGCATAAATCAGACACTTTATTTAATTATTCTTTCATTATCGGACCTCAAACTCCCTGTTTATAGGGAAAATCAAACCCTTTCTTAAAGAAAAAACACAAAAAAGTTATGAATTGTTTTGGAGATTATAAAAAATCATCTATCTTTGCACCCGCAATCGAGAAACGATGGCGGGATAGCTCAGCTGGTTAGAGCGCATGATTCATAATCATGAGGTCCCCGGTTCAATCCCGGGTCCCGCTACTTGATAAGAATAAGGCATTTGGGAGGCTTCCACTTCTGGGTGCCTTTTTCTTTTTATCTCTTCGCGAAATCATTGTGAAATCTTCAATTACATTTCTACCAGAAGCCAACGTTGAACAATAAAAATAGCCTCAACTTACAAAAAATTGAGGCTATCGAAATATCATTTAAAAAGTTTTTCTATTCCCATTCTATAGTCGCATTAGGTTTCGGCGACATATCATAACAAACGCGATTTACATTCTTCACTTCTTTCAGAATACGGTCTGTTATCTTCATCAGGATAGGCCAATCAATCGGCTCAATAGTAGCCGTCATAGCATCCACCGTATTGACAGCGCGAATAATAACCGGCCAATCAAAAGAACGAGCATTATCACGTACACCCACAGATTTAAAATCAGGCACTACTGTAAAGTATTGCCATACTTTTTTATCCAGTCCGGCAAGTTGGAACTCCTCACGCAGAATGGCATCGGATTCACGCACTGCCTCCAAACGATCACGTGTAATAGCACCTAAACAACGTACACCCAAACCAGGTCCAGGGAACGGTTGACGGTAAACCATTTCATAAGGTAAACCTAACTCCAAGCCACAAGCACGAACTTCATCTTTAAATAATTGGCGCAATGGTTCTACAAGTTGGAATTTTAAATCTTCGGGCAAACCACCTACATTATGGTGAGATTTCACCATTTTAGCCGTTTTCGTTCCACTTTCCACAATATCCGGATAAATAGTACCTTGACCTAAGAAATCAATACCGTTCAGCTTACGCGCTTCTTCTTCGAACACACGAATAAACTCGCCACCAATAATTTTACGTTTCTGCTCCGGATCTTCTACACCAGCCAACTTATTCAGAAAACGATCGGTTACATCTACATACACAAGATTTGCCTTCAACTGGTTGCTGAATACCTCAGCCACATCTTCAGACTCTCCCTTACGCATCAAACCATGATTAACATGTACGCATACCAGATTGTTACCAATAGCTTTCAGAAGTAAAGCAGCTACCACAGAGCTATCAACTCCACCCGACAGGGCCAACAATACTTTCTTATCGCCCACCTGACGCTTAATCAATTCTATCTGGTCATTGACAAAGTTCTTCATGTTCCAGTTAGCTTCAGCTTTACAAGTATCGAAAACAAAAGACTTTACTGCAGCCTTTATAGCCTCGATATCATCTGTAAATTCTGCCAACTTCACTTCACAAGTTGCTTTATCATGCCCTGCAGCCATGACAGGAATTCCCAAAGTATAGATAGCCGGATTTATATCAATAGCAACGCCATCGATTACATTATTCGGGCCACCATTGATAATAATACCCTTTACATTGGGCAATGCTTTCAGTTCTTCTACTGTGATATCGTGAGGATAAATCTCACTATAAACTCCTAATGCACGGATGGCGCGAGCCAATACCGTATTCTCATGACTACCCAAGTCAAGGATAACAATCATATCCTGCTTCATCTGATTTTGGTTGTTTTTAAGTTATTGTATTGTTATTATTCACTATCATTTTTCAAACGGTCTGCAAATATAAAGATTTTTAGAGAGACTATAATGCATTGATTCTCTAAAGTTTCAGAACAGAGTAACGTTTTTTGCTGTAATATTATTCCAAATAAAAAAATGATGTTACAAACAGGCAGCAAGAACAATATTTTATAAAATAAGGAAAGGGCTATTTCTCTATAACAACATTATTATTGTTGTATGAACTAAAGAAAAAAGTAGCATTCACAAACACTATAGGGTTTGAAAGGCTGCTTTTATCCTAGATATTTTATACATTTGCTGCATAAAACATAATATTTCACCATGAACGAAGAGAAAAGTTCCTTTATAAAAGGTATAAATGAGCAACGCCCAACCGCTTATCATCAGCTTTATAATGAATATTATAAAGCATTGGTGTTGTATGCCATCAACTTTCTCTCTTCCCAACAAGCTGCCGAAGATATTGTACAGGATCTTTTTGCAACTATGTGGGAAAAGAAAATGAGATTCTTATCATTGCCTTCTTTCCGAACTTATCTTTATAATTCTATACGAAATGCCTCTCTTAATTATTTAAAACATCAGAATGTAGAATCTCTCTATCTTGAACGCTTGGCAAGCACTTATCGAGAAATCACAGAAGAAGAAGATACCAATGAAGAAGAAGTATACCGACTACTATTTCGTGCTATCGATAAATTGCCAGCACGCTGCCGGGAAATATTCCTATTGCATATGGATGGAAAAAAGAATGAAGAAATAGCTACTGTACTAGGAATTTCGATCGAAACAGTAAAGACACAAAAGAAAAGAGCTATACAATCTATCAAAGAACAGATGGGCACATGCTACTTCTTGCTCCCCTTATGTGACATTTTGTATAGTTCGAAGTTTTTTTCGTAATCAAAATAATCTTTTTTAGAAAGTTTGTACCTCTTTTTAATCTTCATGTTGTCTTATTAACAAATGATAAGACAATAGATATATGAAAATAAAATCTGGTACAGAAGAATTAATAGCCAAATATCTCCTCGGTGATATTACAGAGCACGAGAAAAAACAACTTGACAATTGGATCAAGACCTCTCCACAACACGAAGAGTTTTTCAATCGTTTACGAACAAGCGCATCGTTTCGTAAGCGTTACGAGGCATATACACAGATTAACTCACATCAAGCATGGAAATATTTCAAAAAGAAATATTGCCAAGTATCAGTCACATCAATTCTCCTGAAATATGCAGCTATTTTAATATTGCCTATAATAATAACAGCAGGAGGATGGTACTTTTATACTGCTTCTGAAAAACAAATATCTGACAATCTAACCTTAGGAGATGCCATACAGCCAGGAATTCCTAAAGCGACATTAATTTTAGCCGGAAATGACAAGCAATCGCTTACTCCGACATACCCAACACCAGTTAAAGTTAATCATTCCACAACTGCTATAGCTCAAAATGGTGCGCTCATCTATCCATCAACGCCCAATATAAATATAGATATACCTCAAAAACAGCAGCCTGAAATAGTAGAAAAAAACACATTAACAACTGAACAAGGAAACGAATTCAGAGTAACCTTTGAAGATGGAACAACCGTACACCTCAATTATAACACAGAAATACGGTATCCTGTAAAGTTTAGTAAGACTAAACGCATGGTTTATCTAAAAGGAGAAGCCTATTTTAAAATAGCCAAAGATACTCGTCCTTTCTACGTTATCACTGACCAAGGAATAATCAAACAGTATGGTACAGAATTTAATGTTAATACATTCACCTCTGAACGAACAGAAGTCGCATTAGTGAAAGGGAGTATCAGTATTATTCCTCAAGGAAGTACACAAGAACAACTCATAGAGCCGGGCCAATTGGTACACATTGAACAGAAAGGTAACAATATATCTATATACAATGTAGACCTCACTCCCTACATAGCATGGAATGAAGGACGACTTATTTTCGAGAATCGTACTTTAGAAAATATTGTCGAAATTCTAGAACATTGGTATAATGTTAATATTTCCTTTGGCACTTCCGAGCTTAAACAACTGCGATTTACTGGTAATATGGATCGTTATGCCACAATCAGCCCGATATTAAAAGCAATAGCACGTACTACGAATTTACAAATAAAAATAGAAGGAAGAGAGATTTTAATCACAGACAATTAATTACTAATTAAACAAGAAGAAAGAATGAGAAAGACAAAAAGTAGAGAAAGAATCCGAATACTTTCTCTGGTAGTAGTATTATTACTATTACCCACAATGATGTTTGCCATTCCAGAAAGTGGCAAAAAAGTAACTTTAAATCTGGAATCTGTCACTGTCAAAGATTTTTTCGATGCTTTAAGACAACAAACCGGATTAAGCTTTGTCTACAATACAGAACAGACAAAGTCACTGAAACCCATCACTATCCATGTAAAAGATGAAACTGTGGATAACGTACTACGTACTGTTCTTAATGGTACAGGGCTTACTTATAGTATGGAAAGAGATATTGTTACCATCTCTAAAGTGGAACAACAAGGGGATAAACGTTCCGCAACCGGTATTGTATCAGATGAAGAAGGATCCCCCCTGCCTGGTGTTAATGTTGTGATTAGTGATCTTCAACGATTTGCCATAACCGACAACAATGGTAAATATAATATAGAGATTCCAACTAATACCGCATGTACTATCACCTTTTCATATATCGGAATGTCTACTCAACAAGTGATGATTAATAGTGGTCGGAATGATGTACGAAAAAATATTACTCTAAAAAGTGATACTAAATTAGATGAGGTTATCGTTACTGGAATTTATACTCGTAAAGCGGAAAGTTTTACTGGAGCAGCAACTACTATTTCGAGCAAAGATCTGATGCGTGTCGGAAATCAGAATGTGTTCCAGAGCTTGAAAAATCTGGATCCTACAATATACATTGCAGATAATTTTGATATGGGCTCCAATCCCAACAGTGTTCCGGATATGTCAATGCGTGGAACTTCCAGTTTTCCAACGACAGAAAGCAGTTCTTTGCGCAGCAACTATCAAAATCAACCCAATCAACCTTTATTCATTCTTGATGGTTTTGAAACAACTGCTGAAACAATAATGGACATGGACATGAACCGAATTGAAAGCATTACAATTTTAAAAGACGCCTCAGCAAAAGCTCTCTACGGTTCTAAAGCAGCCAATGGTGTAATTGTTATTGAAACAAAACGTTTAACCGGAAATCAACAGCGTATTACGTATAATGGTAGTATTTCTTTGGAAATGCCGGATTTAACCAGTTATGACCTTTGTAATGCATTTGAAAAATTGGAAGCAGAACGTTTAGACGGAGTATATACAAGTAGTAACGCCAATACACAAATCCAATTAGATCAATTATATAATGGCCGACGAAAACTTGCATTAGAAGGATTAGATACATACTGGTTATCCAAGCCACTTCACACTGGCATAGGACATAAACATAACCTAAATATAGAATTAGGCGATTCCCAAAATTTACGTGCAATCTTAGACCTTACTTATAATCAGATTACTGGGGTTATGAAGGGATCTGACCGCCGCAATATATCGGGTGATATAAATTTATCATACAGACATAACAAACTATTACTAAAGAATATCCTATCAATCATATCTAACAAAAGTAATGAGTCCCCTTATGGAGAATTTAGCGAATATTCCAGAATGAATCCATATTGGCAAGCAACTGATGAAAATGGGAATATAGTTCAATGGGTAGAACAAATTGGCTCAACATCAACCAAAGTAGCTAACCCTATGTATAATTCTATTATCGGAACCAGCTTTACTTCCAGTTATTTACAATTCACCAATAATTTTTATGCAGAATGGCAAGTTGATAAAAACTGGAAAGCAACAGCACGTATAGGAGTCTCTGAAAAACGAAATGATATGGATGATTTCTATCCCGCCTCACATTCCATTTTTGCAAATGTTAATGATATACTTAAGCGTGGTAAGTATATTATGGAAAATGGTAAATCCAGTTCTATTTCCGGAGACTTGAATATAAACTATAATAATCAATTTGGTAAACATACTATCTTTGGAAATGCCGGTGCCTTTATCTCCGGAGAAAAATCATCAGCATATCGACACACGGCAGAAGGTTTCCCAAATAATCAGAAGGCAGATATTTCATTCGCAAAACAATATGCAGAAAACAGTACCCCTACTGGTTATTCCACAATTAACCGTGAAGCCAGCTTCCTATTAGCCGCTTCGTATGATTATGACAATCGTTATTTAGCCGATGCAACTGTTCGGGAAAGCGCATCTTCCTTATACGGTTCAGATAACCGTTGGGCCAATAGCTGGTCTTTTGGTATTGGATGGAACCTGCACAATGAAGCCATCTTGAAAGGTGTTGGATGGATTAAACAGTTAAAACTTCGAGCTTCGATTGGTTTGACTGGAAATCAAAACTTTGATACTAACGCAGCAATTGCTACATATAATTATTACACAGGCGTCGTATATGGAGGCTTAGCTGGCAAATTTACAGGAGCATATTTAGCATCCATGCCTAACTCCAAATTAAAATGGGAACAGAAAAAGGATCATAATATAGGAATTGATATGAGAGTTGCCGGATTATCCCTTTCTGTTGACTATTACTCAGCAGATACCAAGAATATGTTAACCGATGTAACAATCCCAACTTCTACAGGATTCGCAATAGTAAAAGATAATTTAGGATTGGTACGTAATTCTGGAGTTGAAGCTAAAGCTAATTATACAATATGGCAAGGAAAAGAAGGTTTTGTAAATGTATATGGAACATTTGCCTATAACCGAAATAAAATAATTCGTTTGTCAGAGAGTATGCGGGCTTACAATGAAAAAATGATGAAACAAGCAGAAGATAATAATACCTCTGCACCTGTATTAATGTATCAAGACGGATTATCTATGAAAACAATATGGGCAGTCCCTTCAGCCGGTATTGATCCGCAAACCGGACAAGAAATATACATTAAAAAAGATGGTACCTACACTTATACTTATTCAGCCAATGATATGGTCGCTGCTGGTAACTCCGATCCTAAGTATCGTGGTACAGGCGGTTTCACAGCCGAGTATAAAGGTATCGGATTAAGCGCTACTATAAGTTATCTTGCTGGTTGTCAAATGTATAATTCAACCCTCGTCAGTCGGGTGGAAAATGCAAATATTGCTTACAATGTGGATCGCCGATTGCTAATTGGTCGTTGGACTACTCCCGGACAAGTAACACCATACAAGAAATTTAATTCTGAAACAACCACACGTGCTACCACTCGCTTTGTACAGGATCGGCGTGAATTATCACTCTCTTCCATCAGTGCATATTATGAGTTTCCCAGTTCCATTTATAGGAAATTAAGTATGCAACGCCTGCGTTTATCATTCTATTTAAATGATATTGCAACGTTCTCTTCTATAAAAATAGAACGAGGTTTAACTTATCCTTTCGCAAGAAATATGTCGTTCTCATTAACAGCCACTCTCTAAATTTTATAAAGATGAAAAAATACATATTAATCCTATTAACGTCCATAGTAACATTATCCTCTTGCAGCGACTGGTTCGATGTTACTTCAGGATCTGAAATTCGAGAAAAAGATCATTATAGCACTCTTGCCGGATTCCAACAATCCTTAATAGGTTGTTATATTAGCATGACAGATAATATCCTTTATGGTAAAGAACTATCTTGGTATGCAATTGAAATATTAGGTCATCAATTTAATCCTGTGACTTCCAATTCAAGTAATAGTAAAGAAATGCAAGAATATGAAAAATTCAATTACGACCACACACAAATATTCTCGGACATCGAAAATATCTGGGCTAAAGCATATTCTGTAATAGCCAATGCCAATGAAGCATTAACTAATATGGAAGGACAGGAGTCAAGTCTGAACGAAGTCTATTATCATGTTATCAAAGGAGAACTTCTTGCCATTCGTGCATATATGCATTTTGATCTGTTGCGCCTATATGGATATGGTGATTGGAAAAACCGTTCCGCAGAACTAAATTCTAAAAAAACGATTCCATATGTAACAACTTTATCATCGATCCCAACTCCTCAACGCACAGGAAAGGAGACACTTCAAATGATTATCAACGATTTGGAAGCCGCAGAAAAATTATTAAAGGAATACGACCCGATCACAAAAAAACATCCGGCTTCTTATTACACAAGTATAGATGCAGATGGTTTCTTCAAAGATAGAACTTTACGACTCAATTATTATGCAGTCAAAGCATTGGAAGCACGTGTATATTTATGGGAAGGCAGTAAAGAAAGCATAGACAAAGCTTTAAATGCTACTGAAGAGATAATCACAGCTATCGGTGATAATGGAATTGTTATGGACGATATGTACACTTACTCCTACCTGTTACCAGAAATTTCTCAATCTAACCGTTCTCTAGCATCCGAAGCTTTATTTAGCCTAAATGTTTCAGACGTTACGTCCAAAATTACCTCATATATAATACCCAACTTCGTCAACACAGACTATACAGCTATGTATATATCTCCAACAGATGTTGAAAATATATATGAAGGCATAAATTCAGATGTTCGTTTCACACGAATGTTAGATCAAACCCAAAGTGATTCCAGAGGATATGTCCCTATGAAAATTCATCAAGCAAGTTTAGACGAATTCAATAAGAACCGCTTGTCTCTAATACGCTTGCCTGAAATATTCTATATTGCTGCAGAATGCTATGCAACAAGTGCAACCCCAAATCTTGACATGGCATTACAAAGGCTAAATAAGATTCGCGAAAACAGAGGTATCAGCACCCCTCTTGAAAATCTAAATGCAGATCAAATCATAAAAGAAATACAAAAAGAATATCACAAAGAATTCATTTCCGAAGGTGTCATGTTCTATTACTATAAGCGAACAGGGTGTAAATCTATTCCTAATTATAGTGAAGAGATGACAGATACGCAATATTTATTGCCTTATCCTACCTTCGAAATACAATCCGGTCGTGTACAATAAACAATATTAATATGAAAAAAATAATTATAAAATCAGTCTTAGCGATAAGCTGTTTCTCTTTATGCCTCATTAGTTGCGGCAAGGAAGAAATACCATATTTTGACAGTCAATATAATGCTGTCAGATTCAATTCTACGAATGAGTACGATGCAGAAACCGACATATTTAAAGGGAATTATTCTTTTCTGGAGAATCCCTTTGATGAATATGGTGAATATGAATTGCCTTTAGTTTTGGTCGGAAATGTATCGACAGAAGACCGTACTGTGAATTATGTAATCAATGCGGAGGAAACCACTGCCCCCGAAAACAGTTATGAAATAACTGCTGCAGTGATTCCCGCAAATAGTTTAAAAGGAACAATAAAAATAAGGCTGTTTAATACTGATGAAATACAAAATGGAGCATCATATAAACTTTATATCCAGCTAAAGGAGTCATCAACTCTAGGGTTAGGCCCTAAAGAATATATCACAGCAACAGTAAGTTGGAACAACAATATCATTGCCCCTCCAGCGACTGAACGATATGTATGGATGACATATAATTCACTAATAAAATCATCCCTAGCTCCAACCTCTTATTCTACAACAGCTTATAGTTCCAATGCTTTAAAAACAATTGTAACAGCTTTAGACTGGGATGATTGGGACGATATGACTGCGCATCCTGACCAACCACAGAGACCAACATATTTTACATATAAATATCTCGCCAATTATAGATTATTCGTAACAGACAAATCATATGAAGCTTATGCTGCAAAATTAGCGGATTATCTAAAAAAGTATCAGAAAGAACATCCCGATACCCCCCTAGTTCATAACGAAGGTAATTTGAAAGGACAAATTATAGAAGCCAGAACATATTAATTTATATAATTCTATAAAATTATGAAGAAAAATAATATAACTCAATTAATAATATTACTGCTGCCTAATATTCTCTGGTTTACTTCTTGTTATGAGGATAAAAGTTCATTTGTAACAAACCTTATTCCAGAAGTACAAATTAGTATAAACGATAAAAATCAAGAAAATTCAATATACGTAGGTTATCAATCTCCTGTCGATATTGTACCATCTATTACCCAAGATGGTTTTGATGGTTCTAATTTGCGCTATGAATGGGCTGTAACCGAGGAACCCTCAACTAATAATCCTGTTTATGAAATTATTGGTACAGAAAAAGACTTTCATGGTATTATAAATCGTCCTATATCAAATGGAGCCTATACGTTAAAATTGACTGTAACAGATGTAGCAAATGATAACTTACAATATATTTATTCTTGGGAATTATATGTACAAAGTAGCTTCCTAGACGGATTGTTGATCGCAGATAGTGAAAACGGAACAACAACAGATTTTACTTTGATTAACAATTCTCAAATAACAAATCAATATACAAAAGAAGAAAGAATATTCCGTCACATACTAGAAACTGCTAATGGAGCAGCATATGATGAATTATTGACTTCATTAACCTATGAGGTGATGGGGAACACAGCAATACTTGGTAGTTCTCACTTAAATCAGATTTGGGCTATTTCTTCCACAGGAAAAAGCATTCGTTTCAACTGTAAGGACTATTCAATAAACGGGACATGGGAAGATGAAAAAATATTTTTATATTGCCCCACCGATTTTCAAGTAAAATCTTATATTCGTTCTTCACAACTTTTCATCGCTTATACAAATAATGGACTATATTCATTCTTAAACGTAGCAGGTAACAAATTCTCTATGCCTAATTCTGTTTTTAATGGATTTGAAATCAATAACAATGTATATGCAGCAAATTCTTCATATAGTATTGGAGACAACCATTTAGTATGGTTAGATAAACCCAAAGGTGCCTTTTATTCCTTAAATGGCACGAGTTATAACACATGTACTCCGTATATCTCAAATCCAGATTTCGATCCTAATGACATGGGAAGTCAAACAGCTATTGCCGCAACAAGTTCTCAAGATGGCTCATTGGCCACTTTCTTACTTAAAGACGATAATAGTGGAAATTATGCTATTTACACTTTAAGCCAATATAAAGCAGAAGAAGGACATTATGAAGATCCTGATAATTGGGAGGGATGGATTGTGACTTCACCAGAACAACCAGCAGCTGCAAAAAACAAATATATTATTCCAACGACAGGAAAAACCTTACTAGACAAAGCTGTATCTATTTTCTTCGGACATACAAATAATGTATTATATGTAGTAACAGATGCAGCTATATACTCATTTACTTACGGTATGGGAAATGAAGTATCTGTCTCCACCACCTCACAGTTTACCCCCAGTAACGGAGAAAAAATCACAAAAGCCAAGCTATATCAACAAGGACAATACACTAATCAAATTAATGTAATGACTGGTAATCCACCAACTATTGCCCCAAATGCATGGAATAACAAAGCCCTCATTATTGTGACCCAATCCGCAGAATTTAACGGAAAAGTCTCAATTGTTCCGATGAAACAGGCCGGTGCAGGAACCTTGGATATTTCTAAAGCCCTAATCTATGATGGTTTTGGTAAAATCCTAGATGTAACAACAACCGGATATTAATCTAATTTCATAAAAATACATTAAAGAACTGATATGAAAAAGAAAATCCTCTTACTTGCAGCAATGGTGGTAGCTTCGTCTACCACCATTGACGCACAGCGTAAATTTCCATTCTTCTGGAAAAAAAAGAAGGCAAAAACAGAACAAACAACTCCTGCTAAAAAAGAAAGTGAATATGACAAACTATTCAAGAAAAAGCATGAAATAGCCAAAGGACTGATTACTCTCCATCTGCTGGATGGAAAAGTATATTTTGAACTTCCTGTGAATTTAATCAATAAAGATATGCTTATTGGTTCCACTGTCACCAGTATCTCTGATAATGGCAATGCAGTAGTCGGTTCTAAACCGACCGATCTTCTTCACGTAGTATTCACACGCAATAAAACACATGTACAGTTACGTCAGGTAAACACTGACTATATTACTGGTAACACACAAATTGATGAAGCTTTACGCAAAAGTACACTGGGAGCAATTTTAAGCAACCAAAAGATTCAAGCATACAATAATGACTCTACTGCTATCGTTTTTGATATGAGCAGCGTCTTCCTGGGCGACAACAAAAAAATGAGTCCATTCGATCGTAATTCAATCTATGGAATGTACAATCGTACAGAGAATTATCAATCCGACTGCTCTTACATTTCACAAATCAAGGCTTTCAAAGATAATGTTTCTATTAAAAGCTGTCTGTCATATACATTCTCTGTCAGCAATTCACAAGGGGCGTCACTCATAAAAGACCGTCCATTCACCGCAGAAATGACACGTTCTATCATGCTGTTGAAAGAAAAGCCTTACCGTCCACGTATGGCAGATTACCGGATCGGTGTATTCTTTACCGGACGCGAACAACTAGGCGAAGGAGCTAAAACAACCGCACCTGTTTACTATGCCAATCGATGGGATATACAACCGTCTGACACTGCTGCCTACCTACGTGGTGAGAAAGTGAAACCCACTAAACAGATTGTTTTCTACATCGATAACACTTTTCCGGAAAAATGGAAACCATATCTGCGGGAAGGAGTCACCCAATGGAATGAATTATTCGAGCAGATTGGATTCAAAGATGTTGTAGCAGCCAAAGATTTCCCGACTGATGATCCGGAATTCGATCCGGACAATATCAAATATTCATGTGTTCGCTATGCTCCATCAAGCATTGAGAATGCTATGGGACCATCATGGGTAGACCCACGAAGCGGAGAAATCTTGAATGCCTCCGTATATTTATATCATAATGTTATCAAGCTTATCAGTAACTGGTTGTTCGTGCAAACAGCACAAGCCGATAAGGATGTACGCACTGTCAATATTCCGGATGAAATGGTTGGAGACGCATTACGCTATGTACTTTCACACGAAATCGGTCACTGTTTAGGGTTTATGCATAATATGGGAGCTTCTTCCACTTTCCCGGTAGATTCTTTACGTTCACCGGAATTCACGCAGAAGTATGGCACTACTCCTTCCATTATGGATTATGCCCGCTTCAACTATGTAGCACAACCTGGCGATAAAGAACGTGGCGTTAAATTGACTCCACCCCGCTTTGGTGAATACGACAAATACCTCATAAAATGGACGTATACTCCGGTATTCAATGTTAATTCTGCAGAGGAAGAAGCAATTATAACAGGCAAATGGATCAGTGATGCCATTAAAGAAAATCCAGTGTACCGATATGGAAAACAACAAGTATATGGAGTTGTTGATCCCCGTTCACAAACGGAAGATATTGGTGACAACTCTATGAAAGCAACTCGATATGGCATCAAGAACCTTAAGTATATCATGAATAATTTGGAAAGTTGGATTTCCGAAGGTGACGATACATACGAATACCGTGAAGATTTATTTATTGGTATCGTAGAACAACTTGCAATGTATGTTACCCATGTAGCAGGCAATGTAGGTGGCTATTTTGTCAACGAAGTTAAAGAAGGGGACACAATGCCACGTTTTGCACAAATTCCGAAGGCACAACAAAAAGAAGCCCTGAATTACCTATTCGAAATTTATAATGATCTGGATTGGCTTGACAACAAAAACTTATTAACTAAATTTCCGGTTTCCGGTTCCCCTAAACAAACTATTCAAAACTTCATGTTGAGATATATACTGCCTGTACCTTTTCAGGTATCACAATACGAAGGATTAGAGAAAGATTCATTTACTGCTGCCGAGGCTTTCAACATGATATATAATTTTGTATGGAAACCGACCATTTCCGGACGTACATTAACAGAATCCCAAATGAATCTCCAGAAACAATATATATACATGATGATGCAAACTGCCGGTTTCACAATTAAAGGAGCCGGGAAAGCATTGACCGGAGAAAAACCACTTGACATCAATCACCGCCAGTTCGGATATACTTGTTGCCAGGGACATGCTATCAAAGAGGATGTTATACACAACCCTGTAGCAGGTTTTGAATGGAGACCGTTGAATCGTTTTTCTATGACAGCCAAAGTTACCCAAGCAGATGTATACGCATATATAGCTAAAGCCAAACAACTGATGAAACAAAAGGCAGCCAGTGCATCAGGGAAGACGAAAGCTCACTATGAATTATTATTAAAGATGCTCGACATCAACTTAAAATAAGGGAGGGACAAAAGATGAAAATACTATTTTTATGGTTGATGCCAATTTTGTTGATTATCGGATCAACAAATGAAGCCAATGCCCGCTCCAAAAAGAAAAAAGGAAAAGCAAAAACCGAACAACAGACTGACAGTGTTCAAAAGAAAAAAAGGAGTGTCTACGACAAGCTTTTCAAAGATAAGAAAAAACATACAGTCAATAAAGGGACAATCACAGTTCATCAGTACGAGGATAAGATTTATCTGGAACTACCGGTTGAATTAATGGGACGGGATTTTTTAGTAAATTCTGCCATCACTACTGCAAGTGACATTTCGCTGGCAGGCACAAAAGCTGCTCAAAGTAGGTATCTGATTATTGATAAAACCGATTCATTAATATTATTCCGAGATCCGAAATACAATGTTCGCCTCAACGAACAGGACGATAATCAAGAAGCGGCTTTTGCATTATCTCGTAGTAATGCTATTTACAAAGCATTTCCAATTGAAGGATACACCAGCGATTCAACGGCTGTTGTATTTAATGCCACTTCCTATTTCTCTTGTTCCAATAAAGATGTACTCAATCTTAGCGGACGCAGTTATGGAGGTATGCTCACAATTGTAAGTGCTTCCCCTCAAAGTAAAACATCTTTTGTGGACTCTGCAGACGCATTCGACAATTGTATCAGTATCACTCAAAACTGTACTGCAAAGTTGAGCATCAGCATCATGGGATTCGTCTCCAAAGAACAACCGGAATTAACCATGTCGGTACAAACAACACTAGCCCTACTGTCGAAAGAAAAAATGAACACCCGCGAAGCCAACCCACGTGTAGGAACAGGTTATATATCATACACAGACTATCGTAATGAAAAACGTTTCAAGAAAGGATACTATGTAACACGCCGTAATATAACGACACAACAACCTGTTGTCTTCTACATCGACACTCTGATTCAAGATAGCTGGGTAAAAGCCATCCAAAAAAGTGCAGATGAATGGAATATAATATTTGAAGACTTAGGAATAGGAAAACCAATCATAATAAAACCATATGAGAAAGATTCAACTTTCCGTGCTAATAACCCAATGATAAATACGATTGCTTTCCTGAATAACAACAACTCGGAAGTTACCGCATACAATGTCACTGACTTACGCACTGGAGAAATCTTAAGTACCAAGATAGGAGTACCACGCGACCTTGCCGTCAGCGTACGTCGTAATGGAGTATACCAAATGGCAGAGATTGATCCGCGCTTCCGGACTTATTACATTGCCGATGAGGTGATCTGTGAGAATCTGACAGCACGTATGCTAAAAGCATTTGGTCTTAGTTTGGGATTGGCAACTAATTTGGCTGGTTCTGCAGCATACTCCCCTGAGGAACTGCGTTCTCCTGAATTTACTCAAAAATATGGTATCACAGCTTCAGTCATGGACAACGTATTATACAATTATCTGGCACAGCCCGGTGATAAAGAAAAAGGAGTGGTATTGATTGTCGACAAACCGGGTGTATGTGATGCATTTACGCTCAAATATCTGTATGCCGCCACCAGTGAAAATGAATCAGACATGTTGAAGAAATGGGCTATGGAACACGATGGAGATCCACGCTATTTCTATGGAAAGCGTTCACCAGCTTATGCTACAGACCCGCGTTGCCAAAACTATGATTTAGGTAATGATCCGATAGCCTCTTTAGATGCACAAATCGCTCATGTGAAATATGTAGTTAAAAATAGTCCTGCCTGGTTTCACGACGATAATATCCCCAATGATTACCGGGAGCTATTTCCTGATTTTGTGATTATTGAATTAATCAATAAAACATTGTCACCTGTATCTTCTTATATCGGAGGTATTTATATCAATGAAGCCAACGAAAAAAGCAATGTTCCTTCATATCAACCGGTATCGGCAGATATGCAAAAGAAAGTCTTACAAAAGATATTCAGTACCTTCTATGATTTAAGTTGGCTGGACTCTAATAAGGATTTCTTGCGTTTAGGTGGTGTCAATCCTGATATGTCAACATGGATTTACAATAACGGGTATCCAATGATGTCTTTGATGTTTCGTTTGATGCGTATGGGATTGAGTGTAGAGAAATCAACTAGACCTTATACCCAAGAAGCATATTTGAATGATATAGAGAAACAATTATTCAAAGAAACTTTAAATGGGAAACCTTTAAGTGCTCCAATGATTGCACAACTGTCTGTATATATCAGTTCTTTAAAAGGAATGTGTCCGACATTAAAGGCTATTGACAAGGCTGTATCAACAAGAGTAACTTCCATTGCTCTCAACGAGCAAACTAATCATAAGTTACAATCATTAGGGTTGCTGACAACTTTTGCCTCTATATCTGCAACAGAAGAGCAATCGGGTATGGAACCTATGACTGCTGTCAATTTCTATGTCGGTACGGATATCGAAGCCATTTGCTATGATAAGTTGAAAAGTACACGTCGCTATTTGATACAAGCTCGTTCTTTGGCTAGTAATGATATTGAACGTGGAAAATGCGATTATTTGATAGCGATGATTGACAGGGTAATTTAGCCTTTCCTCTACCATTCAACGTGTATGTTTATAAAAAGTTTAGTGATAGTAAAATGTATAACAATTAAAAAAAATTATATTATGAAGCAGATTATTTTATTCATTGTATTCATATTTACTATAATGATGTGTTCTTTTGCACAAGAAGCCCCCTCCTCTCCAATAATCAAGGCAAGAGACAATAAAAGTACTGAGTTTTTCAAAAACAAAAAACTTCAATCTCCGATCTCCCCAATGGTCCTTTTCAGTCAGAAAATCACAGGGGTTGTTTATACTGAAGGAGGAAAAGAGGTACTAATAGGCGCGAGCGTTATCGAAGTGGGTAGTACTAATGGTACTATAACTGATATTGATGGAGAATATAGTATAGGCATTTCTAAGGCCGACAAAAAAATTCTCCAAGCAAGTTATCTGGGTTATGAAACAAAACAAGAAAGAATTGGAGGCCGTAGGGTGGTGAACTTCTTCCTAAAAGAAAGTTCACAAGCCTTAGACAAATAAAACCACACACTATCACTAAACTTTTTATAAAACAGCAATATGAAAAAATTTATTTCTATTTTTTTATTGTTATACATTACTTTACCGATAAATGCTCAAGATAAAACAAATGAGCTATCGGGATTTATTATACACAAACAAGAAAATGGGTCTAATGGTTCATTAGACGGTGCCAATATCTTTTTGATCTATGCAAAAGACACACTGAAAACAACAAGCATAAATGGAGTATTCCGTTTCAAACCCATAAAAACAGGAAAAGCAAAACTCATTATCACTGCAATAGGGTGTCGGAAAGTTGAAAAAGAATTAAATATAATAGCTGGAAAGAATTCTAATCTTTACATAGAAATTTTGGATGAATCCATCCAACTGGAGGAAGTCACCATCAAGGGCAGAATCCCCATTGTGACCCAAAATGGCGACACGCTAATATTCAACCCGAAGGCAGTCAACATACAAGAAGGGGATGTCGCTATGAATATAGTCGAGCAACTTCCCGGAACAAAGACTGACGACCATTCCGTCAAAATCATGGGAAAACAAGTAACCAAAACTTATATAGACGGCAGACTAATATTCGGAAGTGACCCAATGGCAGCACTAAAGAATCTTTCTGCAACAGATGTATTAAAAATCAAGGCTTATGATGAATATGAAAATACGAAAACAAAAAAACTAATGTACAGAGGGGATCTCACCAGAGTGCTCAACATAGAAACCAAAAGCAAACTCATCAGCTCATGGAAAGCACACCTATTGGCTAGTACAGGCAGCAACATGGACTCAAAGAACGACAGAGGAAAGTTCCGTAAAGGGCTCGGACTCACCACTAACTTTTTCTCCGAGAAATTTTTACTCACAAGTAATGTATTTCACAATAATATCAACCGAAAATCAAATAATATCAAAAATGTTCTTTCCATTTCCGATCCTGGTAGTACTTACAACGAAACGACTTATGCAGATCTGGCTACGGAACGCTCATGGGACACAGAAAATGGAACATACGGTACATTTAGAGCATTTTACACTTTCGGATATAATCGCGATAATACAAATACACGATCCGAACAACATTATTTTCCTGGCAACAATTATCAGCAGCGCCTTTATGAAGAACAAAATAGCAACAGTGACAGAAAACAAAATCACTATTCCGAATTTTCTTTCTCCAATTCAAATGACAAATGGGGAGAATTCCGTTGGAACCAGCTTATAACATATAACAACAACAAAGATTGGCAATCGCTTTACATCTATAATGAAGAAAACAATCTTCAAACATCGAAAAGCCTGATGCATTACGATAATCTAAACAAGAATTTTCATGTGAAGGAAGATGTCAGTTATGTCAACAGTATTACCGACAGAATCGGATATACATTAGAAAGTTCAGTAGATATAAATAAAGGCAAAAATCATTCATTACGGATAGACACATTAGAAAGTTCGACAACACAAACTTATCTGACTATTCCATCAAAACTCCGCAATACGGAGTGGAACGGCAATGCGCAATTAATATATATACTGAATCCAGAAAATGACACCCAAATATCTTTTGACTATTCCGTTAAATACGAAAACGGATGGAAACACCAATTCGCCTGGAATATGTTGAGCCCCACAAATCCACAAACAGACGAAGCCAATACATATAGTTATAAAATAAATAACCTGACACAAAAACAGGAAGTTTCATTTCACTTTTTTCCCTTTCAAAAAACAAGTTGTGACATTTCAGCCGGACTGAAGGAAAGTACACTTAAGCGGAAAGAAAAAGAAATGGACAACTACCGTAAAACATTCATCTCTCCAACAGTAGCAATATCTTTTGTGCATACAGATATAACAAAGTCATGGAGTGCCGCTTACAGACTGCATAATTTTGCACCAAACATAGTGCAGTTACGCCCACAAATAGATAATAGCAATCCTTACATGCTGCGCAGTGGAAATCCCAACTTAAAACAATCATATCTACATTCGTTCCTCTTCAATTGCAATCGTATGTTAGGAAAACATAACCACACCATAGGTGTTATTATCAATGCCTCTATCCGCCAACACTCTCCTGTTGCAAAGACAACCTATTACAATGCCGAAACTTATCTACCGGAATTGCAATATACAGCACCTGCACACAGTTCTCTAATTAGTTTTGAAAACGTAGAAGGATATTGGGACATAAAAGGCAAATTGATATGGCAGGCGCCTATACGTAGCATAAAATCCAAATATACCTTATCTACCGGATTCAACTACGAACATAACCCATATTATATAGGAGAAAATAAGACAACAACACGTACCTATGCTCCATTGATCGAACATTTCCTACTTTGCAACCTAACTAAAAGATTAAAAGTAACAATCAGTGCCAATACCCATTATGTACATAGCATCAATACTGAAAATTATACAGGTAAAACATTCTATCAGACGGCAGGAGCAATGTTAGATATAAGCCAAATATGTAAATACTTCTATCTAAGTAGTCATTATAATTTCATTTTCAGCCGTGATTATGGAATCAATAAAGAGATTAATCGCAATCACACCCTAAACTTGAATGTTGGCTGTAAAGTGTTAAATCGCAAAGGAGACATTAGTATTGCCGCATATGATCTACTAAATAGTCATCGGACTTTCAACAGCCAAATGTATTCCAACTACATTCAAAACACGTGGACAAATTATTATGGACGGTTTTTCACCATAAATTTTGCTTATCGGTTTGGTAAAGTGAAATCGAACTACGAAGGTACTACAAATGACGGAAGCATACGCGAATATAGGCCGATGTCCGGCAAAATGTGAATTTCATAGCTATCCAAATGAAAGATAACCATACCAGTTATATTGACAGAGAGAACTTCGGGCGGTATTTTACCATAAATTTCTCCTGGAAATTCAGAAAAATCAAATCGAACCGGATGGATATTTCAAGAGGGGTTGCATGGTAATATGAATAAGAAATCTATTAATCATTTAAAATAAAAAGTATGAGTACTCCTATTGTCGAAGTCAAGCATTTATCCCATCGTTATAGTGTCGATTGGGCCATTCGCGATATCAATTTTTCTATTGAAAAAACAGGAATATTAGGTCTGTTAGGGTCTAATGGAGCAGGTAAGTCCACCACTATGAATATCATCTGTGGAGTTTTAAATCAAACGGAAGGGGATGTATTTATCAATGGCATCGATCTACGAAAAAATCCGGTTGAAGCAAAAAAACATATTGGTTTCTTACCTCAAAAACCACCTCTCCATCCAGACTTGACTGTCGACGAATATCTCATACACTGTGCCACACTGCGGAGAATGGAGAAATCAAAAATTCGTGAAGCTGTAGAAATAGCTAAAGAACGTTGCGCTATTGCCCATTTTAGCAAACGCCTGATAAAAAATCTTTCAGGCGGATATCAACAAAGAGTAGGAATTGCACAGGCTATTGTACATAATCCTCCATTCGTAGTACTTGATGAACCTACAAACGGGCTTGATCCTAACCAAATTGTCGAAATACGCAATCTGATTAAAGAAATTGCTGAAGATCATTCTGTCCTACTCTCCACTCATATCCTGTCGGAAGTGCAAGCTACCTGCAATGATATTCGTATGATTGAACATGGTAAAGTCGTATTTTCAGGTAGCATGAAAGACTTTGACAACTATGTGGTTCCAAGTAGTTTCACCGTTACATTTGCCCTTCCCCCTTCTATAGAAGAACTAGCAAAGATAGAACATGTGTTGAATATAGAAGAACTCTATCCCGGTACATTCCGGATACGCTTTGATGACGATGAAAACATAACTGAACGAGTAGTAGCCTTAAGCATACAAAACGGATGGCGGCTGAAAGAAATCACGATGGAACGCTGCTCTCTTGACATAATCTTTGCACAACTATCGGGAAAACTTAAAAATAATATCTAACATGACGGATTTAAAGATTATAATGCGTATTGCCCGAACCGATCTGGCCATTTTATTCTATTCGCCGATTGCATGGTTCATATTGATTGTTTTCTCATTCCTGACAACATCAAGTTTTACGTCATTAATGGAGAATATAGTGACCGACTATGATCTGTCAGGAGGCAAAGAAGTTTCTTTGAGCGGTATCTGCTTCTTAGGTAGTTACGGTTTTTTGTCCTCCGTCGTATCAAACATATACATCTATATTCCATTGTTGACAATGGGACTCATCAGTCGCGAAACGGCATCGGGTTCAATCAAACTGGCATATTCATCCCCAGTCACCAGTGGTCAGATCGTATTGGGTAAATATCTTGCAGCCATCGGATTTGGTTGCTGTCTGATGCTTGTCCCGATAGCCAGTGCTATTTATGGCGGTTTGGTAATCCCTTCTTTTGATTGGGCTCCTGTACTAGTCGCCCTTCTAGGACTCTATTTATTAATATGCGCCTATTGCGCTATCGGGCTCTTTATGTCCTCACTCACGACTTATCAAGTAGTAGCAGCAGTTGGGACTCTTATTATATTAGCTATACTGAATTTTGTAGGAAATATCGGCCAGGAATACGATTTTATACGCGAACTGACTTATTGGCTGTCAATAAACGGAAGAACAATCGATATGCTGAATGGAGTAATTCGGAGTGAAGATGTGATTTATTTTGTGGTCGTAGTAACCCTTTTCCTTACATTCACCACTTTCAAACTTGCATCCGACCGGCGCACTATCAGTCGTTTCCGGCAAGCAATCAGCTATCTGGGATTTTTTGTCGCAGCAATGGCAATTGGCTATTTCACTTCACGTCCGGGAATGATTAAGGTATGGGATACAACACGCACTAAACTAAACTCACTTACCGAAAATAGCCAACACGTATTAGCAAAATTGACAGGACCGGTAACTATTACCAATTATGTTAACCTACTTGATAACAAATCATATCGCTACCTCCCTATCATGAAGAAAGCGAATGAAACAATCTTCGAACCTTATTGTCTCGCTAAACCGGACCTGCAAGTGAAATATGTCTATTATTATGATTTCGCCCCCAACGGCGTTGCAAATAATCCTAAGTTTCAAGGCAAAACAGTAGATGAGATGCGTGATTATATGACCATGATTTATAACTTGAATCCTCATTTATTCAAATCTCCGGCAGAAATCCGCCAAATCATCGACCTGCGTGAAGAACAAAATACATTTGTTCGCATTATGGAAACGCAAGATGGAAAACGTACCTTCATCCGTGATTTTGAAGATATGGATGCAACGCCATCCGAAGCGGAAATTACAGCAGCCATCAAAAAGATGATTTCAACTCCTCCCACTGTTGCCTTTATCAAAGGAGACGGTGAACGTGAGGTGTCCAAATCCGGTGACCGCGATTATAGCAACTTCTCCATTGAGAAATATTCTAGAGCCGCCTTAATTAATCAAGGCTTTGATGTCTGCGAGATCGACATTTCTCACGGAGACACCATTCCTTCCCTAATCAATATTATGGTTCTTGCAGAAATGAGAACTCCGCTTACTGAAAAAGGAGAAAATCAACTGGAGGCTTACCTGGCTCGTGGAGGTAATTTATTTATTCTCACCGATACAGGCAGGCAAGAAGTTATGAATCCTTTTTTAAGCAAACTCGGTATCAAAATGGAAGAATACCAACTGGCACAATCTTCCGCTGATTTCTCTCCTAATCTGATTCTAGCCAAGGCAACCCGTGAATCGGGAAAACTTACATTCGGATTCAAAGATGATTTTCCCAAATATGATTTACGTGTCTCTATGCCCGGATGTGTAGCCCTTACATGCTCCGACAACGATTACGGCTTCCAATATACTCCGATTCTTGAAACAAATGCCAAAGGTGTATGGATTGAAAAAGAACAAACAGATTTACAGGAATCACCAGTAGAATGTAATGCTTCGGCAGGAGAGAAAGAACAAACCTATATCACAGCCTATGCCCTTTCACGCCAACTGAAAGATAAAGAGCAGCGTATTATCATCTCTGGTGATGCGGATTGCATAAGCAACACCGAACTGACTCTTTCACGCGAAGGATATAGATCAGGAAACTTTAATCTGATTATCGAAAGCTTCCGCTGGCTTTCCGGAGGAGAATTTCCAATCGACATACGCCGTCCCCATTGTACCGACAACAAACTTTCGATCGGAGTGAAAGATATTGGTACAATGAAAACTATTTTCATAATCATTATACCAGCTATCCTCTTACTTATAGGAGTTGGCATCTGGTTTTTCCGCAGAAGAAATTAATAAGAGAAAAAGATGAACTTAAGACTTATACTTAGAATAGCCCGTACCGAACTAGCGGTACTCTTTTACTCACCGATCGCATGGTTGCTGCTGGTCGCATTTACATGCCAGGTAGGATTCGACTTTATGAATATCCTGACGGAAATAGTAAAAATAAAAGCATTGGGCAACACGATCACTTTTAGCGTCACAGCCGGTTTTGTCCTTGGTCTCAAAGGAATATATGAAGTAATACAAGAAACCATTTATCTGTATATTCCTTTATTAACCATGAATTTGATGAGTCGTGAATATTCATCAGGCTCTATCAAACTACTTTATTCATCACCGGTAAGCAGTGTTCAAATCATTACCGGCAAGTTTGTTTCAATGGTGGTATTTGCCCTAATCTTTGTCATCATCCTTGCCCTACCGACAATCGTAATGTTTATCTCCGTGCCGCATGTCGATATTACACTTATCTTGGCGGGATTGTTATCCATGTTTCTGTTGATACTGACCTATTGTTCTATCGGTCTCTTTATGACCACACTCACATCTTACCAGGTTGTGGCAGCTGTTGCCACCCTTTCCGCATTAGCATTTCTCAATTATGTGGGAGGAATTGGACAGGAGTCCATATTCTTTAGAGAAATTACTTATTGGCTATCCATTAAAGGACGTGCCAGTGAGATGGTTGGAGGATTGATATGTAGCGATGACGTTATCTATTTCCTTGCCGTAATTTTATTATTCCTCTGGCTATCGGTCATTAAACTGAATAATGAAAAAACACGTCGCTCACTCTTTTCAAAAACAATGCGCTATGCCTTAGCTGTATGTACCATTATAGTTATCGGCTTTGTCAGTTCCCGTCCGGCAATGATGGGCTTTTATGATGCTACCCGCAGCAAACAACGTACACTTTCAGAAGAAAGCCAGAAAGTAATGGAGCAATTGTCCGGACCTATGACGATCACAACTTACGTCAATATTTTCGATAAAGAATTTGATGTCGCTTCTCCAAGAGAGCAAAAAGAGGATATGGCACGCTTCAAAATGTACACACGTTTCAAACCAGAGATAAAAATGGAGTATGTTTACTATTACTCTACACCGAAAGACAGCACCCTTTATCGCCAATATCCGAATAAAAACATTCGTGAGATAGCTTATGAAGTTGCCAAGAAGAAGAACTTCAATCCTAAAAAGCTTAAAAGCGCCGAAGAACTGAAAGAAAAAATAGACTTGGCTAAAGAAAATTATCGATTTGTGCGGGTTGTTGAACGTGGCTCCGGTGAACAAGCCCGCCTTCGTTTGTTCGACGATATGGAATATCACCCTTCTGAAACAGAAATCTCCGCAGCATTGAAGAAAATGCTTGTTACTCCTGTGAAGGTAGGCGCCATCACAGGACATCAGGAACGTTCCACCACTAAAAAGGGAGATCAGGATTACTCACTTTTCGCCACACATGGACGCTTTCGTTATTCCATGATTAATCAAGGTTTTGATTTGGTGGAACTGAATCTAAAGGATATGAATGATATACCAAGTAATATCAATATATTACTTATTGCTGAAATGCGTTCTTCCATGAGTTCCAAAGAACAAGAAATCATAGACCGTTTTCTTGAACGCGGAGGTAATATGATGATTATGGGCGACGTCGGACGTCAGGAAGTAATGAATCCTTTACTCCGGAAAGTTGGTTTAAAACTGTTGCCGGGAATCATTGCACAACCTTCTGATGTTAATCCCGGAGACCTCGTTCTCGCGAAAGCTACCCAGATAGCCGCCGACAGTATAGGAGGCTTCTACAAACGTATGGTTGACAGGCAGAAGCATAGTGCAGTCACCATGCCATCGGCTGTTGCTCTGGAAGTTGTCGATACAACAAAATTCCATCCAATAGTTTTATTACAAAGCAACGCCCAACAGACATGGATTGAGTATCAAACAAAAGATTTTTTGAATGACTCCCTTTCATTAGACTCTCTTCAAGGTGAAAAGTTAGGAGCCTATCCCACGGCAATAGCGTTAACCCGCAAGATTAAAGCCAAAGATAAAAAACAACGGATCATTGTGTTGGGGGATGCAGACTGTTTCAGCAATGCCGAACTACAAAAAAGCTCAAGACCGGGTATCTATTCATTCAACTTCAATATGATTCCCGGTTCATTCCGTTGGCTATGCTATAATAAATTTCCGGTATCTTCTTCCAGAGCCCCTTATCTCGACAAAGATATCAGCCTGACTCCTATGGATCTATCTACTATCAAAATTATCTATTGCTATGGCATCCCATTTATTATTGGTCTGTGTGGTATTTGGATATGCTGGAGGAGAAGAAAACGATAAAAAGAGAGAACAGAGAAACTTCCGGCAAGCAGATTTCATGCCTGTCGGAAGTCTAATTCTTTCATAGACTCCTTCAAAACTATGCCTTCAACCGCATCACAAACCGACTCCCCTTACCCAATTCGCTCTCTACCGTCAGCGTACCGCCATGAGCTTCCACAAAATCCTTGGAAATAGATAACCCCAAGCCACTACCTTGCACTTTCGTTCCGGGTACACGGAAATAACGGTCGAAGATACTTTTGTGATAACGCGGATCAATGCCTTTGCCAAAGTCCTGGACATACAATTCAATCCAGTTTTCATCCTGTTTGGCACCAATAACCACATGCCCGTTTTCTTTTGAATAACGAATAGCGTTACTTAACAGATTCGTCAATACCCAAGCAATCTTCTCGCTGTCGACAAACAGTTTACCGATTTTCTCCTCCGGATACTCCACTTCTATCTGAATATTAAACTTATCCGCTTGCACCTGATTAGCTTTAATCGCATACTCAATCAATTCAATCGGTTTGGTGATCTTCGGCATCAACTGTAATTTACCAGCTTCCACCTGCGTCATGTTAAGCAATTCTCCGGTGATGCTTAACAAACGTTCGCTATTCTCCTTGATACTCTTTGAAAGCTGTTCCTGCTCATCATTCAGTGCACCGACACGCTTATCCTCAAGCAGTTGTAGACTCATCATAATAGCAGCAATCGGAGTTTTCAATTCATGAGAGATCGTTGAAATAAATGTAGTCTTGGCAGAATCCAGTTCTTTGAATTCCGTGATATTCTTAAGTAAAATGACATCACCCAGTTTGCGAGGTTCCCCTTTTTCAGCCTCCGTATTAATGATCGGGACATAAGAGACCTTAAAATAACTTTCCTTATTATCCGCATAAATTTTTAAAGCCTCTTTCTGATCGCTTGGCGTCACCAACTCACGAATTAGTCGACGGAGCAGGTCATTCTTCAAAGAAAGTTCCTCTGCCGATTTACGAATCACATTCTCCCGTTTCATATTCAGAATACTTAAGGCTTCATCATTGATAAACAAAACCTCACGTTCTGTATTCAGACCGATAATCGGGTCGTTAATACTGTTAACAATAGCTTCTATAAACTTTTTAGCAGAAAGAATATCCGACAAAGTACTGGCACGATATTCAGTCAAACGCTCCGCCATCCGGTTGAAACTGTCAGCCACTTCACGGAACTCTTCATTGTCACTCATGTCGAGACGCTTCTCATAGTTATGATTGGCTATTTCAAGAATTCCTTCTTTCAGTTCCTTAATCGGCTTGCTGATAGAACGAGGTAACCAATAAAGCAATATCAGTCCGGTCAAGATACAGATTCCCCCTGTTATGGAGATCCATAGCAATGCACGTTCCAAGGCAGGCATAGCAGCAGGACTATCAGGCTCTGTCGCAGTCAGAGTTTGAAGATTCACTACTGAAAGTGTTACCAACAAAATAATCATTCCTGCCAACATCCCAATGCCAAGAATCAGTTTCGTTTTAATATTCATAACGTTCATACGATTAATATTATGCAAGTATAATCAAATCTACATTAGCTTGCGACAAATTATTTAAAAACTTTCTATATCCCAGTATAGAACAAATTGCGTACGGCAACCTCAAATTAGGAGTTCCCATACACACTGTCGATATCTGTTTCTCTTTACAAACCTTGACGATGCTCCCCAAAATGTCTTTCGACTGCACCTGGACAACTTCTCCCCCAAGTTCCGCCACCAGTTTAAAATGATTCAACAAATACCGTTGACTGGCCAAATCAATTCGATCCATACTCTCTCTCGGAGTCTGAACATACAAAGCTATAAAAGTAGTATTATACCGGGTTGCCAACTTTGCCGCCTTTCTGATAATTCGCCGGGGTGTTTTCTCGTGACTACTGATACAAGCCATAAACTTCTCATGCCGAAGTCCGACGGCTACTCCCATCATCACTTCATTCTCCACCTTTTTTTCTACCCGCAACGCCACTTCCTTCAGAGCCAACTCACGCAATTGAAGAATATTCTCGGTTCTAAAGAAATTATCCAATGCTGTCTGAATCTTTTCCGGACGATAGATCTTTCCCGCTTTCAAACGGGCAATCAGTTCTTCTGCCGTCAAGTCAATATTCACCACCTCATCCGCTTCCTGAAGCACACTGTCGGGCACTCGTTCTTTCACTTCAATCCCCGTAATCTCCTGCACTTCTTCATTCACGCTTTCGATGTGCTGAATATTGATTGCCGAAATCACATTGATTCCTTCATCCAACAATGTCATTACATCTTGCCAACGTTTCTCATTCAGACTTCCTTCCACATTGGTATGTGCCAATTCATCCACTATCACAATTTCGGGATGAAGGCGAATAATAGAATCTAAATCCATTTCTTCCAATTCCTTTCCCTTATAGAAGATTTTACGTCGCGGAATGACAGGAAGTCCTTGTAGCATCCCTTCCGTCCCGACACGTCCATGAGTCTCGATATAGCCGATTTTCACGTCCACACCATTTTCCAACAGTTCATGTGCCTCCTGAAGCATACGATATGACTTTCCCACACCGGCTATCATACCGATATAGACCTTAAACTTACCTCGCTGAGATCTCTTTATCAGATCCAGAAAATGCTGTACACTTTGTTCTCTATCATCCATTATGTTGCTCTGTTATTTTAAACATCCTAACCCGTAGCAATCATCACGATCACCACGGGTTCACAAAAATTCATGAGTTTATTTTATGGCCTTAAAGTTACGCCAAATACTAGATGGGCATCCTCCAAACGCGGATTCCATATAGCTTGCACAAATATAGGCAATGAAAACTTATCATTAAAATTGATAGCTTTCGTTGCTTTCAAAGCAAGGTTCGTCACTGCAAAACCATTCACATTATACTGCGGAGTTTCATAAGGAACCACTCCACAGGTAGCATTCAAGTCTACCCCTTTTACGCTGAACGGATAATTCAGTTCTACGTAAGAAGAATATGCCTGTTTTTCTTCCCCCTTGTCAGTCATCTTTCTGTCGGCACCGGCAAACATGGTATACCATGCAATAGACAACGGGAATTTTTCAACAGGAAGCGTATAAGCTAATCCTGCTTCAAAATGATGTCCGGTGTCGCCACTCTTAAAATGGAAATAATCATTTGTTAGTTCTCCATTGGCTACATCAGCTTGTCCGTTCCACCAAAGACTGGCTACTGAAAGTGTCGGTCCTGCTTCACCAAACTTATAAGCTGCAGTGAGGTCAATTTCTTTATTACTCTCACTCAAACTGGTTGAGCCCCATGCAGTAAGTGAGAAATTACCTACGCTAACTCCCAAAGTCGGTTGAAAAGAAGCGGCCCCCCCCTGATAAATACCACGCCATACATACGAACTTACCAAATCACCTTGTATAGTAAACTCTTGTGCTTGTGCATTGCCAGTTCCCAACATACATACGGCCGCTACAGCCATTGTTCCTAAAATACTCTTTTTACTAAAAAAACTTTTCATACTTCTTATCTAATTCTATTTTATGTTCCTGTAAAAAAGCAGCGCCCCATCCCCCCCCTGTTTATTTGAACCGCTGGTATCACCCAAACGATTCGGACAGGAACGCTGCTCCTGATCTTCATCTACTTATTACTTTCTTCAAGAGCTATATTCAATTTCAGCACATTCACCTTTTCTGTTCCCAACAATCCCAGGAACGGTTTTTCGATGCTTTTATCAACAATCGCTCTTACTTGTTCTTCTGTTAATCCGCGTGCTTGTGCCACTCTCTTCACTTGTACGTATGCACATTGGGGAGTAATATCAGGATCCAGCCCCGAAGCACTGGCTGTAACCATTTCGGCAGGTACATCCGCACGGTCTAAATAAGGATGATGTACAAGGAAAGTATCAATACGCGCTTTCACTTCATCCAGATATTCCTGATTCGTAGGACCTTTATTACTACCTGCAGAACTCGTAGCATCATATCCGTCACCGGCAGAAGACGGACGTCCCCAGAAATAAATATCTTTTGTAAACATCTGGCCCACATTAGCTGCTCCCACTACTTTCCCATCCAGCGTAGCTACCTCGGCATTTCCCTTATTAGGACCTGCAACCTGCGCAAACAACCACAAGATAAGGATATAGAACACGGAGAAAAAGACACAAAAAGCAAGTGTTATTTTTAATGACTTCAATAAAGTTTTCATTGCTATTGTTTTTTAATTAAAAGAATAAACCTACCAATAAATCTATCAACTTGATTCCCACAAAAGGAACAATCACACCACCCAAACCATAGATCAACAGATTACGGCGAAGTAAAGCACTTGCACCTATCGGTTTGTATTGCACGCCACGCAAAGCCAGCGGAATCAGAATCGGAATAATAATCGCATTAAAAATGACCGCTGAAAGAATGGCGCTTTCAGGACTATGCAGATGCATGATATTCAGAGCTGCCAGTTCAGGAATAGCAATCATAAACAAGGCCGGAACGATCGCAAAATACTTCGCTACGTCATTGGCGATAGAGAAAGTGGTCAGAGTGCCGCGTGTCATCAGCAATTGTTTACCGATTTCCACAATCTCGATCAGTTTCGTCGGATCGTTATCCAGATCGACCATATTACCGGCTTCCTTCGCAGCCTGTGTACCACTATTCATGGCTACACCTACATTGGCTTGTGCCAGAGCAGGAGCATCGTTCGTTCCGTCTCCCATCATTGCAACCAATTTACCAGCCTGCTGTTCCTTCTTGATATATTCCATCTTATCTTCCGGTTTAGCTTCAGCGATAAAATCATCCACACCGGCTTTTTCGGCAATATATTTTGCAGTTAATGGGTTATCTCCTGTCACCATGACCGTCTTCACTCCCATCTTACGCAGACGTTCGAAACGTTCCTGAATACCCGGTTTGATAATATCCTGCAACTCAATGACACCGGTCACTTTCTTGTTTACACATACTACCAACGGCGTACCACCATTACTGGAGATAGAAGAGATGACCTCTTCCACTTCTTTTGGGAATTCATTTCCTGCACCTTCCACCATCTTACGGATAGCGTCGAAAGCACCTTTACGAATTTGAGTTCCATCTGCCAGGTCTACTCCCGAACATTTGGTTTCAGCCGTAAACTTAATCATTCGTGCTCCCGTTGTATTCAGGTTACGCATACGGATGCCCGACTCGCGTCCCAGTTCTACGATAGACTTACCTTCCGGCGTTTCATCGGACAAGGAAGACAATAGACAAGTCTCTACAAAATCGTGCAAATTGACACCCGGAGCCGTATGGAAATGAGTTGCTTTACGGTTACCGATGGTGATAGTACCCGTTTTATCCAGCAACAACGTATCAATATCACCAGCAGTCTCTACTGCTTTACCGGATTTAGTAATCACGTTGGCACGGAGCGCGCGGTCCATACCGGCAATACCGATGGCAGAGAGAAGTCCACCGATAGTTGTCGGAATCAGACACACAAATAAAGAAATAAGCGAAGCAATGGTGATGACCGTATGACTATAGTCGGCAAACGGTTTCAAGGTAACACACACTATGACGAAAACAAGCGTAAAACCTGCCAGCAGAATAGTCAACGCAATCTCATTCGGGGTTTTCTGACGGGAAGCACCTTCCACCAATGCAATCATCTTATCAAGGAAACTTTCTCCCGGTTGAGTAGTCACCAGTACTTTTATATGATCGGACAATACCTTCGTGCCACCCGTTACGGAACTCTTGTCGCCACCTGCCTCACGAATAACCGGAGCAGACTCGCCGGTGATAGCACTTTCATCAATAGAAGCCAAGCCTTCAATAATCTCACCATCGGAAGGAATTACGTCTCCGGCCTCACAAACAAACACATCTCCTTTCTTCAACAGTGAAGAACTGACGGTAACAATTTTATTGCCTTCCACTTTCTTTGCCGGTGTCTCTTCACGAGTCTTACGCAAGCTGTCGGCCTGTGCTTTACCACGCGCTTCGGCAATAGCTTCGGCAAAATTGGCAAACAACAAGGTTACAAACAGAATGATAAACACAGCAATATTGTAAGCAAACGAACCTTGTGAAGAATTTACAATGGAGTAGAGCGTTACGAGTAGCATGACCACTGTAGCCACTTCTACTGTAAACATAATCGGGTTCTTTATCATCATCCGCGGGTTCAGTTTCACGAATGACTGTTTCAAACTTTCTATAACTTGCTCCTTTGGAAACAAAGAAGCTGATTTATTATCTTTCATATCTTCTCTAATTCAGTATTACAAACTTAAATGTTCAGCAATTGTACTCAATGCATGTACCGGGAAGAACGACAGCGCAGCAATAATGAAGATAACCACAAATGTCATGACTCCGAAAGTCAATGTATCGGTCTTCAATGTGCCGGCACTTTCCGGAATGAATTTCTTCTGTGCCAGTAATCCGGCAATGGCAACCTGCCCGATGATAGGAATAAAACGGCTCAAAATCAGAACAATACCACACGTATAATTCCAGAAATAAGTATTATCTCCCAAACCTTCAAAACCGGAACCGTTATTGGCGGCACAAGAAGTGTACTCATAAAGTTGCTCACTTAAACCGTGGAATCCCAAGTTGTTCAACCATCCACCTTCACTTTCCACAAAATCAGGATGGTACACATAAATATAACTTGAGAGTGCTGTAAATACCAAAATGACAAACGGATGAAGCAGAGCTACAATCGTAGCGATTTTCATTTCGCGGGCTTCCACTTTCTTGCCGAGAAATTCCGGCGTACGTCCTACCATCAAACCGCTGATAAACACTGTAATGATAATAAATGTATAGTAATTCATCCATCCTACACCTACACCGCCAAACCAAGTGTTAATCTGCATATTCAGCATCTCCATCATTCCGGACAGCGGCATAGTAGAATCATGCATACCATTCACAGAACCATTAGAGGTTACAGTAGTTACAATACTCCATAATGCTGTTGCTCCGGCTCCCAAACGAACCTCTTTACCTTCCATCGCACCATTATCCTGCGCAATTCCCAATTCATCAATGCGTGGATTACCACCCATTTCCTGACTGACATTAATACATACGCCTACCAGAAAAGCGAAAAGCATTACTCCGAATATACTGTAAGCCAACTTCTTTCTGCGGGTATAAAATCCCAGCGCAAGTACCATTGCCATCGGGATAATCAGGATAGACCAACATTCTACCATATTAGTAAGATATGTCGGATTCTCCAACGGATGAGAAGAGTTTACACCAAAATAACCACCACCATTTGTACCCAATTGTTTGATAGGAACAATCGCAGCCGTAGGACCTTGAGAAACCATTTGTTCCTGGCCTTCCATCGTAGTTACCTTCATCTTACCGTCAAATCCCATCGGAGTTCCCTGGAGAATCAGGATAAAACCTACAATCAGAGAAAGAGGCAATAAAATACGTGTACAGCTTATTACCAGAAATTGCCAGAAGTTACCAATCGTTTTGGTTGTTTTTGCAGCAATACTCTTCATAATACCTGCCATAGCAGCCATACCTGTTGCTGCGGTAATAAACTGGAAAAGCATGATGACGAACAGTTGAGTAAAATAAGTCAGTCCGCTTTCACCGCTATAGTGCTGCAAGTTACAGTTCACCATAAAACTGATACAGGTATTGAATGCCTGATCCGGAGTCTGCGGTCCGTTGCCGTCCGGATTTAAGGGCAACCATCCTTGTGAAACCAAGAGTACCATTCCCCAGAAAAACCAGAAAGCATTCAAAATCAACAATGCTTTCAGGAATTGTTTCCAGTTCATTTCTTCATTGGGGTCGATTCCACAAACTTTATAAATGACTCTTTCGATAGGAGCCATAAAATCAGACCAAGTCTTTTCTCCTCTGTAGACCTTGGCAATGTATTTTCCCAGTGGATAAGCCAGAATCACCATCAAGGCTATCTGAACAACCACGCCTAAAATTTCTATATTCATATACTTTTTACCTTAAACTGTGTGTGTTACTTTAAAACTTTTCGGGTTTGACGAGCACGTACATCAAATAACCGAAGATCGCAATACCTAATACGAATAATGCTGTGTACATAATCAATTCTCCTTTTTCTTTAAATATTCTCAAACCAGTCTACACATTTCCAAAATAGCCAGAAACAAGCGAAACCGCTTAACAAGCAGAAAATAAATGATAGTGTTATTCCCATGTTTTTACCTTTTAAATGATTAATAATCCTAATTATTTGCCATAAGTAATGCTAAAGGTATGCCAGAAAAAGAGAAAAGCAAGTAAGCTATTGATTTTCAAAACAATAAAAAAGAACTAAAAAGAATAACAAACGGAAAACACCCTACCATTTTGAAATGGATTATGCTATTATGAAAAACAATATAATAGAGAGGTGAAAATAAAAAAGAGTAGTAAAAGAGGAAATACAAGTATACCAAAGTATCATTGATAAATCAAAAAACAGAAATTTTGCAAAGTACCCAAAACAGAAAGCCCCTTGATTCGTTGCTGAATCAAGGGGCTTCTTTAAAACGGCGGCTACCTACTCTCCCACTGTTACGCAGTACCATCGGCGTGACGAGGCTTAACTTCTCTGTTCGGAATGGGAAGAGGTGGAACCCTCGTGCTATAACCACCTGAATGAATTCAATAAGGTTATGACATGATGAAAAGTAAAATTCAAGTAAGATATCAGATTCAAATGAATGAACTTGCTGATACGTTCGCTAAACGTATATATCCAATCCGTACAAAGCCGGAAGAAAGTGGACGGGCAATTAGTAATGCTCGGCTTTGATGTTACCACCTTTACACCTGCATCCTATCAACGTCATCGTCTTTAACGACCCTAAGAAATCTAATCTTGTGGCTGGCTTCGTACTTAGATGCTTTCAGCACTTATCCAATCCCGACTTAGATACCCAGCAATGCACCTGGCGGCACAACTGGTAAACCAGCGGTCAGTCCAACACGGTCCTCTCGTACTAGTGTCAGAGCCACGCAAATTTCATACGCCCACGATAGATAGAGACCGAACTGTCTCACGACGTTCTGAACCCAGCTCGCGTGCCACTTTAATGGGCGAACAGCCCAACCCTTGGGACCTTCTCCAGCCCCAGGATGTGACGAGCCGACATCGAGGTGCCAAACCCCTCCGTCGATATGAGCTCTTGGGAGGGATCAGCCTGTTATCCCCGGAGTACCTTTTATCCTTTGAGCGATGTCCCTTCCATACGGAAACACCGGATCACTATGCTCTAGTTTCCTACCTGATCGACTTGTAAGTCTCCCAGTCAAGCGCCCTTATGCCATTACACTCTGCGGACGGTTACCAATCGTCCTGAGGGCACCTTTAGAAGCCTCCGTTACTATTTTGGAGGCGACCACCCCAGTCAAACTACCCACCAAACAGTGTCCTCGCAACTACGAGTTAGAACTCAAATAATCAAAGGGCCGTATTTCAACAGCGACTCCACACAAACTGGCGTCTGCGCTTCAAAGTCTCCGGCCTATCCTACACATCAATTACCCAAATTCAATGTTAAGCTATAGTAAAGGTTCACGGGGTCTTTTCGTCCCATCGCGGGTAATCGGCATCTTCACCGATACTACAATTTCACTGAGCTCACGGTTGAGACAGTGTCCAGATCATTACACCATTCGTGCAGGTCGGAACTTACCCGACAAGGAATTTCGCTACCTTAGGACCGTTATAGTTACGGCCGCCGTTTACTGGGGCTTCAATTCAATGCTTCTCTTGCGATGACATCTCCTCTTAACCTTCCAGCACCGGGCAGGTGTCAGGCTGTATACATTATCTTTCAATTTCGCACAGCCCTGTGTTTTTGTTAAACAGTTGCCTGGACCTATTCTCTGCGCCCAACTCTCGTTGGGACCCTTTATCCCGAAGTTACAGGGTCAATTTGCCTAGTTCCTTAACCGTGAATCACTCAAGCGCCTTAGTATATTCAACCCGACTACGTGTGTCCGTTTGCGGTACGGGTACCTTAAGGATTAAGTTTAGCGGATTTTCTTGGGAGTATGATTACACGCACTATTGGATTGTTCCGAAGAACGTTCCATACTATCAGGTTCGACTCTCATCCCGGATTTGCCTGGGATGATCAACATCTACACCCTTCAACGGACTATTCCGTCAGTCCGCGGCGCTGTCACGCCTCCGTCTCCACGTCACTCCTTAAGGTAGTACAGGAATATTAACCTGTTCTGCCATCGGCCTCACCGTTCGGCTGAGCCTTAGGACCCGACTAACCCTGATCCGATTAGCGTTGATCAGGAAACCTTAGTCTTTCGGCGAGGGGGTTTCTCACCCCCTTTATCGTTACTTATACCTACATTTGCTTTTCCACACGCTCCAGCAAAGCTCACGCTTCACCTTCGACGCAGAGTGGAATGCTCCCCTACCGATCATTACTGATCCCATAGCTTCGGTAAAACACTTGATGCCCGATTATTATCCACGCCAAACTCCTCGACTAGTGAGCTGTTACGCACTCTTTAAATGAATGGCTGCTTCCAAGCCAACATCCTAGCTGTCTTAGCAATCTGACTTCGTTAGTTCAACTTAGTGTTTATTTCGGGACCTTAGCTGATGGTCTGGATTCTTCTCCTTTAGGACATGGACCTTAGCACCCATGCCCTCACTCCTGTGATAGAACTAATGCGCATTCGGAGTTTATCAAGACTTGATAGGCGGTGAAGCCCTCGCATCTTATCAGTCGCTCTACCTCACATTAGTAACTCACAAGGCTGCACCTAAATGCATTTCGGGGAGTACGAGCTATCTCCAAGTTTGATTAGCCTTTCACCCCCACCCTCAGTTCATCCGGAAGCTTTTCAACGCTTATCGGTTCGGTCCTCCAGTTAGTGTTACCTAACCTTCAACCTGACCAAGGGTAGATCACTTGGTTTCGCGTCTACTCCTTCCGACTCGACGCCCTGTTCAGACTCGCTTTCGCTTCGGCTGCACATCTCAAGATGCTTAACCTTGCCGGAAAAAGTAACTCGTAGGTTCATTATGCAAAAGGCACGCCGTCACTGCTTACGCAGCTCCGACCGCTTGTAGGCGCACGGTTTCAGGGACTATTTCACTCTTCTGTTCGAAGTGCTTTTCACCTTTCCTTCACAGTACTGGTTCGCTATCGGTCTCTCGGGAGTATTTAGCCTTACCGGATGGTCCCGGCAGATTCACGCAAGATTTCTCGTGTCCCGCGCTACTCAGGATACCACTACGCTTAATCTGACTTCATATACAGGACTATCACCGTCTATGGTTCCACTTTCCAGAGGATTCTATTCGTCAAATGTCTTGCGACATCGTGGTCCTACAACCCCACACATGCCGTAACATGGGTGGTTTGGGCTATTCCCCGTTCGCTCGCCACTACTAGGGGAATCATTATTATTTTCTTTTCCTGCAGGTACTAAGATGTTTCAGTTCCCTGCGTTAGCCTCCATCAAAGATGGATGACATTCCTTCAGAATGCCGGGTTGTCCCATTCGGAAATCTCTGGATCAAAGGTTATTTGCACCTACCCAGAGCTTATCGCAGCTTATCACGTCCTTCATCGCCTCCGAGAGCCAAGGCATCCGCCATGCGCCCTTGCTTACTTTCTTTCAAACTTACTTTCAAGTATTAAATATCAAGTGTCAGGTATTAAACCCGAACACTTAATATCGCGGTACTTAAAACGTACGGTTCGATATATACTTTTAGCTCTTTACTAAATTTTACTTTTTGTACATCATGTCAAAGATCGTTTCTCTTGTTCAGAGATGGTGGAGAATAACGGATTCGAACCGTTGACCCTCTGCGTGCAAGGCAGATGCTCTAGCCAGCTGAGCTAATCCCCCAAGAGTTATTGACTGTTACAATTGACAATGGACAATGAAAACAGACAACTTTTGTTCGGAGTAGTCCCAGGCAGAGTTGAACTGCCGACCTCTACATTATCAGTGTAGCGCTCTAACCAACTGAGCTATAGGACTAGTTCAACCTTGTCTACCTTTCGTCTAGACTCGGCTTCTTTTTTCTCTTGTTTATCTCTATCTATACTTCTATAGATGGTTGATCTATATATTATAAATAAACAAGTACCAGTAGTACAAAAACAGAACCTTTAAAGTCATTATTTTTAACGATGGGCGTTTTACATTATTCATGTACAATTGCATCGTCTTACGACATCGCTCCAGAAAGGAGGTGTTCCAGCCGCACCTTCCGGTACGGCTACCTTGTTACGACTTAGCCCCAATTACCAGTTTTACCCTAGGACGCTCCTTGCGGTTACGTACTTCAGGTACCCCCGGCTTTCATGGCTTGACGGGCGGTGTGTACAAGGCCCGGGAACGTATTCACCGCGCCATGGCTGATGCGCGATTACTAGCGAATCCAGCTTCACGAAGTCGGGTTGCAGACTTCGATCCGAACTGAGAGAGGCTTTTGGGATTAGCATCCTGTCACCAGGTAGCGGCCTTCTGTACCCCCCATTGTAACACGTGTGTAGCCCCGGACGTAAGGGCCGTGCTGATTTGACGTCATCCCCACCTTCCTCACATCTTACGACGGCAGTCTCTCCAGAGTCCTCAGCATGACCTGTTAGTAACTGAAGATAAGGGTTGCGCTCGTTATGGCACTTAAGCCGACACCTCACGGCACGAGCTGACGACAACCATGCAGCACCTTCACATTTGCCTTGCGGCTAACCTGTTTCCAGATTATTCAAATGCAATTTAAGCCCGGGTAAGGTTCCTCGCGTATCATCGAATTAAACCACATGTTCCTCCGCTTGTGCGGGCCCCCGTCAATTCCTTTGAGTTTCACCGTTGCCGGCGTACTCCCCAGGTGGAATACTTAATGCTTTCGCTTGGCCGCTTACTGTATATCGCAAACAGCGAGTATTCATCGTTTACTGTGTGGACTACCAGGGTATCTAATCCTGTTTGATACCCACACTTTCGAGCATCAGTGTCAGTTGCAGTCCAGTGAGCTGCCTTCGCAATCGGAGTTCTTCGTGATATCTAAGCATTTCACCGCTACACCACGAATTCCGCCCACCTCTACTGTACTCAAGACAGCCAGTATCAACTGCAATTTTACGGTTGAGCCGCAAACTTTCACAACTGACTTAACTGTCCACCTACGCTCCCTTTAAACCCAATAAATCCGGATAACGCTCGGATCCTCCGTATTACCGCGGCTGCTGGCACGGAGTTAGCCGATCCTTATTCATATGGTACATACAAAAATCCACACGTGGACCACTTTATTCCCATATAAAAGAAGTTTACAACCCATAGGGCAGTCATCCTTCACGCTACTTGGCTGGTTCAGACTCTCGTCCATTGACCAATATTCCTCACTGCTGCCTCCCGTAGGAGTTTGGACCGTGTCTCAGTTCCAATGTGGGGGACCTTCCTCTCAGAACCCCTATCCATCGTAGTCTTGGTGGGCCGTTACCCCGCCAACAAACTAATGGAACGCATCCCCATCGATAACCGAAATTCTTTAATAGTAAAACCATGCGGTTTTAATATACTATCGGATATTAATCTTTCTTTCGAAAGGCTATCCCCGAGTTATCGGCAGGTTGGATACGTGTTACTCACCCGTGCGCCGGTCGCCATCTCCAGTTTGCAAGCAAACTGGAATGCTGCCCCTCGACTTGCATGTGTTAAGCCTGTAGCTAGCGTTCATCCTGAGCCAGGATCAAACTCTTCATTGTAAAAGTATCTTTTTCATCTGTTAAGATGATTTTTTGCTCTGTTCAGGACGCCGTAAATTTATTGACCTTATTCAAATACCTATTATCTTCAATCGTATCGCTACTCTCTCGGACAAGTATTGACGGTTCTATTTTTTTTACTTGTACTACTTGTATTGTTTATCAATATTTCAAAGAACTTGCTGCTTTCGTTTTAAAAGCGGGTGCAAAGGTAAAGGCTTTATTTTTAACTACCAAACTTTTTCGGAAGTTTTTTTTTATTTTTTCTTTTTACTCATTTCTCAGGCTCTCTATGCGAAAGGGAAAGAATGTATAAAAGAAAAACAAAGGCCGTTTTCTTTGCGAATCGGACTGCAAAGATAAGAACTTTATTTATTATACTCCAAAACTTTTTGGAAGTTTTTTTGTTCTTTTCTTTAAGCGCAATTTCGCTTTTTCACTATGTCAATTCTGCAAGGCTTTCTTCTCTTGGAAAGCGGGTGCAAAAGTACGCCCTTTTAGTATACAATCCAAATATATTAAACTCTTTTTTCGAAGTTTTTTTGAAAGAATATGCTAAAGTGCTGATGCAGAAGAATGTTGTAGAACATATTTTTTATCATGAGTGGATTGCGGGCGAAAACGGTACACATGGGATACATTATTATATCACACGCGGGCGCGTAAGCGCACGCAAGAGAGAAAAAGATGCAGAAAAAAGAAATAACAAAATTACAGTCGAATTACAGATGAGAAAAAGACAACAGGAAGAAAGAGACAAGAAGACAATATAGAAGGAAAGCAAAAAAATGAACCAAATGTAAAAAGAATACTAGGGACATACCACAAAGGGAAATTACAAAAGGAGATTATTAAAGGGGATTATTAAAGAGGATGGATTAATTGGAATGGTTAATTGGGCATGACTAATAGAGTAATTAACAGGATATATAGAAAAATATTATAAAAGCAAGAGAATTTATTGTCAACCGTTAGAATACTTGTTCTAAGCAGTCTAACGGTTGACTATTCCATATAGATATGCCGGATAAATACTGAGTGGATACAGATCAGATTCTATATACAAAATCAGAATATCATTCTTTTTTAGGATTCTCGATCCGCAGGCTGACAAGTTCAACCCACTTCTTTATGCCCAAATCAAAGCCGCCTTTTTCTAATAGATGAAGAGCGCCCGCATAATGAAGGGCAGTTTCCTCCCTACTACAGTTGATCTTACAAGACAACTCACCCAGATAATACTCCAGGCGAGCCATTTGGATATAGTCCAATAAAGTATAATCACCTTCAGTTGACAAATCAATCAATTCTCTTATCAAAGCATAGGCCAGTTCACATTCCGTATAGGTTAAATCCGAGAGAGGTTTGTGCATGACAGGATGCTGAACCAGCTGGACAACAATGCGATTAAAGTCTCCGTACATAGGTTGCGTTATTTACCGCATCAGTTCCCGATGGTGCGAGGGTTTATAAAAAAGAAAGAGCGTGGAAACTATCTGCTCATGCCAATCATAGGTATCCGCTAAGACCCCCAGTGAACACAAGTGATAGTCCCACGCCCAATTGTGTATATAACAAAGTATATATGCAAAGGTGCGCGAGACCTGTCACTCATTGTCATTCACTGGTAAAAAATTAGCGGATTTTTATGATTGAATGCAACAAATAACCGTTCTCAATAAAAATATTAAAAAGTTACCTTCATCGCTCGAAAGTAAACTACGACAAAAGTAGCAATTTATATTTAGCAAACAAACAATTTTGACAAAGAAATAGGTATGAGACATAAAATTATTATAGCTATATATTGGCAACTTTCAAATCCCCACTAATTTGTCCTTACGACTTAAAGCAATGTATTGATGAATTAAACTCAGGCGGACGTTTGCCCTGATTGTATCAAAATAAAAACGCTCAGGGCAGGTTCCTGCAAACGATTTTCAATTTTCATTTCTCATATTCTCATAGTAAATACAATAACTATATATAAATCAAATGCATAACACTATGAGAAATACTATTCAAAACGGCATTTCTCATAGTATTACCAGCGTTTTATCCATAAAACAACGTATTTCTCATAGCTTTTCATCACTTTCAAAAACATTTCTCATAGATTTTCCAAGCGATTCCAAATACTTTTTTACTTGTTTTGCAGAGTATTCAAGTTATTCTTCGACAAAACCGTAATAGTTAGCATGGACTGCAACGAAACCGCAGTAAAAAAAGAGTCTACTACAAGGCAAAGGAAGCATCAGACTATTATGAAGTCAAGCCAAGCTAGAGATGTAATCAGGTAATACTTAAATAATAGATTATAAAATGGACATGCGGAGTATAAAGAGTAGACATTAGCATATTTATGTATAAGCAGCCATATCGTTCCACTAGAGTGGAAAGGTCTGTGCACTAGAGTAGACAGTACCGTTCACTAGAGTGCAATGATCTGCCCACTCCAGTGAAACGATACAAATACTTATAGCAAAACACAACAATGATTAGGATAAAATATAAAGGGATAAGGAGAACTTAATACAGGAAAGCAGTAAAGTAAGGCAAGGTAATTGCTTTATAAAAAGTTACTTATATAAAAAAGGAAGAATAACAATCAGTCCGGAAAAAGACTGGGAGGAACAGAATGACGACCACAAAAAACAAGAAATAGAGAAAATGCATAAAAGGAATATGAGAATAAGAAAAAAGTCTATGAGAAATACACTATTTTCAGCATAAAAAGCTGGTAATATTATGAGAAATGCCGTTTTGAAAAGTATTTCTCATAATATATCTATTTGATTATCTTTCGTTTATCGGGAAACAATGAGAATATGAGAAATGCAAGTGAAAATAGGCGACAGGAGAAAGTGTGCGTAAGTAAACTGAATTCAGCATTTTTTTAAGAAAGAGCAAAAAGGAAAAGAGCAAAAAGAAAGAGATAAATCCAGGAATCCGATTGGATCCATATACCGTATACCTAACGAGCAAAATTCCTCTTCAGTTGTTATTCATACATAAACATATTCTATACAATAAAAATAATATCATGGAGAAAAATATTTTTCAGTTAGATAATGAGCAGCTCAAAGAAATTGCTCGCTCATTTAAAGCGAAAGTAGAAGAAGGTTTGAATACTGAAAATGCAGAGATACAATGCATTCCCACTTTCATCACTCCGAAAGCAAGTGGCATCAATGGCAAATCATTAGTACTCGACTTGGGAGGAACGAATTACCGGGTAGCAATCGTTGACTTCAGCAAAATGCCTCCCACCATTCATCCTAACAATGGTTGGAAAAAAGATATGTCGATTATGAAAACTCCTGGTTATACCCGAGAGGAGTTGTTCAAAGAAATGGCAGATATGATAACCGGAATAAAACGGGAAAAAGAGATGCCTATTGGATATTGTTTTTCTTATCCGACAGAGTCCGTCCCAGGTGGAGATGCCAAACTGCTGCGTTGGACCAAAGGAGTCGACATAAAAGAGATGATCGGAGAAGTTGTTGGAAAACCTTTACTCGACTATCTGAATGAAAGAAATAAAATCAAGTTTACGAACATAAAAGTGCTCAATGACACTGTTGCCAGTTTATTTGCCGGACTTACCGACAGTAGTTACGATGCGTATATAGGTCTGATTGTAGGAACAGGCACCAATATGGCAACTTTTATTCCGGCTGACAAAATTAAAAAATTAAATCCGTCACATAAAGTAGATGGATTGATTCCCGTCAATCTGGAATCCGGCAATTTTCATCCGCCGTTCCTCACTGCAGTAGATAATACAGTGGATGGAATCTCCGGGAATCCGGGAAAACAACGTTTCGAAAAAGCTGTATCCGGTATGTACCTAGGAGATATTCTAAAAGCAACTTTCCCATTGGAGGAGTTCGAAGAAAAGTTTGATGCACAAAAGCTCACCTCTATTATGAATTATCCCGATATTTATAAGGAGGTGTATGTAGAAGTAGCACAGTGGATATATGGTAGATCAGCACAGTTAGTTGCAGCTTCACTGACAGGACTTATCATGTTGTTGAAGTCATACAACAAGAATATACGAAAAATTTGCCTGGTTGCAGAAGGCAGCCTTTTTTGGAGCAAGAACAGAAAAGACAAGAACTATAACATGATTGTCATGGAAAAATTACGGGAGCTTTTCAGTTTGTTTGGTTTGGAAGATGTAGAGGTCGATATCAAAAGCATGAATAATGCCAATTTGATAGGGACAGGTATTGCGGCTTTATCCTGACGCCTCCCTGCCTATCATCGTCATTACAGGGTGATCCTCCCAATCGACTTGCTTATAAGAATCTGACAGGAATGTGCCAGAACTCTCTTTTTAATGTAATAGCCCTCGCTACAGATAGTTGTAACGAGGGTTATTCTTCGTTTATAAGGGTGGGGACGCACCCTTATCCAACCTATTGTAGATATATCAAATCTATTTCAAGATTTAATAGACAATGTAGTGTGTAAAGTGGTTGTTTACTTAATCTTCAAAGCAAACCCACCTCCGGGTGCCAAATGAATCTTCAACTTACTGTCATTTTTTATCCGGATGGATTCACATTTATAATCACGCCCGATCCGGTGAGCATTTGCTCCGTCTTTAAACAATGTAGCGTCATACGTCTTACCACCCAGGAAAGAGCAATCCACTTCGATGTCACGTGCCGTCCAATCGGTGATTCCACCTACATACCAGACATTTCCACTCCGGCGTGCTGTTACGATATACTCTCCCATCTTACCATCAAGCACGATACTTTCATCCCACACTGTCGGAACATCAGCAATAAATCCTGTTGATTCCGGTTCGCGCATATAGTTGCTCGGCGTATCACACAACATATTGAAAGGAGATTCAAATACAACATACAGAGCAAGTTGACGGCAACGAGTTCCCTGACTCATCGGTTCTGAATTGCAAGGATAATAGTTACCTTTCGAAGCATTGCGCATCGCTCCTTGAGTGTAGTCCATCGGACCGGATACTTGACGAGTGAAAGGAATCATCACGTCATACTTCACCTGATCCACCGAAGCCGGACTCCATTTCATCTGTTCCAGACCATTGACACCTTCAAAGTTCAATACATTCGGGTAAGTACGATTCAAACCGGCCGGTTTGTGCGTTCCGTGCAAGTCGAGGATCAGTTTGTATTTAGCACACATTTCGGCAGCCCGATAATTGAATGCAGTCATAAGCTGATCGTCACGATCCATAAAATCGACCTTAAAACCTTTTACTCCCATGTCGGCATAATGACGGCAAACGTTCTCCATATCACGTTCGAAAGCATAATAACCGGCCCAAAGAATAATACCCACATTTTTGGAGGCTGCATAATCTACCAATTCTTTCAGATTAATCTCTTTCACCACTTGCATCAAATCCGCTTGCAGATTTACCGCCCAGCCTTCATCAAGTATCACATACTCAATGCCGTTTGCAGAAGCAAAATCAATGTAGGCTTTATAAGTCGGATTATTTACTCCGGTCACAAAATCAACGCCATCCAAATTCCAAGCATTCCACCAGTCCCATGCTACTTTGCCGGGTTTGATCCATGAAAGATCCGTCAGACGGGAAGGGGCAGCCAACAAATAGCTCAAGTTGCTTGCTGCCAAATCCTTATCGGAAGTGGTAACAATGCTCATGCGCCACGGGAAATTCCGGGGTTTATCTACTTTGGCAATGTAAGTTTCATGCTCTTTCACCAACATTTGAAGTTGATTGTGTCCGCCTTGCACCATCTTCTTGGGGTATGGAGCGAAACGTCCCGTCAACCGATTTTCTCCTTCAATAGCAGACAAATAGAGGCCGGGATAATTCTCCAAATCGGATTCTGTGATACAAACCTTAACGCCTTCTCCGGCATCCACGACTAATGGCAAAAACATCAAACGTTTTTTATTCAGCTTCGATAATGGATCGGTAGTATAAGTATTTTCGAAGGAATTGAAATATTGAGAGTCATAATCACCGTCTTTTCCTGTTTTTACATAAGGTACAGAAGCTACCATATCGGATGGGAAATGATAATCTACTGTTTCATCTACCACGTTGAAAGGCTTCTTCGCACGGCTGACAAAGCGGTAAGCAATACCATCATTGTACGCACGGAACTCTACATTCCAGTCTTTTTTAAACCGAAGAGTCAGTTCATTATAGTGGTCTCTCAATTCACTGGCACGATAGAAAGGAGAAGGAATCATCTGATCTACTTTTTTCCCGGAAGTGCCGGACAACTTTGCTTTCTCTCCCCAGACTTCTCCGTTATCCAATGTCATCGAAATTGGAGAAGGAGCAAGGATCTGCCGTCCGTTACAGTGGATGTCATAAGTCAGCTTATCACCTACGGTAATCGTCGTTTGAAGCTTTCCATCCGGAGAGCTCAAAGTAAATTGTTTTTGCGCCTGTACCGTAAGCGTACATGCAACAATACATAAGAATAATAAAATCTTCAGTTTTTTCATGGTTTTAATTATAGTAGTTATCAAATTATAGAAGAACGATACAAAAATAAAATAATATAGTATAGCAACCTATATGAAAACTAAAAAACAGAGATAAAAAAGAATACGTGATTCTATCTTTTTCCTGTCAGGGATTGAATACAATCGACTTCTTCCTGCTGATAAGGTACTCCGGTAGGACGATAGATATCATGAAACCATAATTCCGGTTCTTCACCCGACGGAATGACGTCATCCCAGGCAAAAATAGTATTTGTCTTTCCTGCAACAAATCCCCAATTGATGGCGCCTACCTTTTCTTTTTTCATCAAAGGAAGAACATTACAAAAGCGGCTGTCATTGCGACGGGCCATATATTCGGTACAGATCAACGGACGGTTAAGCATCTTCAGAAATTTGATACATTCGCCATGCCGTTCCTCATTATCGTAATTATGATAAGAGATGATGTCCGAATGATTCAACACAAACGCATTCAGAACATTCTTCCGGGGAGAATTATAGTCCCATACACCGGCAGTAATCGGTTGTGACGGTTTACAATCGCGCACCCAACGAAAGACATTCGTCAATAAGGGCAAAGAAGTTTCCTCGTGTTTACTATTTCCGGGTTCATTATACAAATCCCACATCAATATCCGGTCATCGTTAGCATAGGTTCGGACAATATCTTTTACATACTCTTGTAGAAAAGGATACAACGTCAGTGTGTCTTTACGCAAACTACACGAAGGGTCCTGCACCCAGCCGGAATTATGTACACCCGTCTTCGGTTCCGGTTGCTTGCCATAAGCCGACTCCGGATTCCAACAATCATCAAAGAACACAAACATAGGGCGGATTGAATATTGCCCGCAAATATTCAAAAAATCATCCATACGTTTCTTCATTCCTGCCGCATCATTTTGCCATACGACACTGCTCAAGAATACGCGTAAGGTATTAAAGCCCAGTTCATGCGCCCATGATAGCTCTTTATCAATCTGTTCAGGATCGAAAGTATCCGCACTCCACATTTCTATCTGATTGATTGCCGTTGCCGGAATATAATTGCAACCTACCAGCCAAGGCTGATTGTCATACCATTCTTGTATCTTCTCTTCCGTCCAACGACTGTTGTTTGAAGAATTAGAATCCTGTGTACAAGCGCATACACATATCCCCACTAAAAAGAATAAAAACACAACATTAACACACCATTTATTTTTCATGCTATTTTCAATTGATTAATATAAAAGATTTCTTGTTCTTTTAATCCCCGTTTATTTGATTATTTATGCCTGTCGTCTGACTGTTCCTTCCACACCACTACTCCTGCAGGTTCGAGGCGTGCACTGCCGATCAATATCTCCGCCTCATCGGGAATGGCTATTTCCTGAATGTCCGATGTATAATTCAAAGCGATGTAAAAACCATCCCGCCATTCCTTCACTACTCCGTATGGTAAATCTTCAGTCGGTACGCCGGCTTCCTCATATACACGACGTACTACTTCTTTCTCCAACTTCCCGTCATCGGTATCCGTTCCGATATAGGTGACCGTTCCTTTACCCAGCCTACGGTGTATCACAGAAGCAGCTCCCTTATAAAACTGGTCCGCATACACAGCCCAAACATCTGTTCCGGCAGCCGGAGTTAGTACGTCCGCCCAATTGTTCCAGGCGTATTCCTCACCGCCGAAATCTACTTTTCCGTAGAGACTGTGAGGCAGATGGTCATAGTACAAGCTGTTTATTCCGGCCAGTTGGTGGATGGGAGCAGCTAAAGGAGCCTCCCACAGTTTGGCATTACGGTCTTTCTGTCCGGTACGGCAGGTCAGAATCAGATGTCCTCCATTCTTCACGTATTCAGTCCAACGTTCTACCAAATTGTTATCAAGCAACTGATAAGCCGGCGCAATCAGGAAGGGATAACCCGAAAAATCCTCCTTCTCCGAGATCACATCGACAGGAGCGGCAAAGGACTTCAACAGGTTGTAATACTTATGTATGTGCGGCATCGTCCACCACTGGTCTGTCTGACGCTGGAACTCCATTTCCCAATAGTTGTTCATATCGAAAAGCAGTCCAATGCGTCGGGAAGCCAGCTGTTTGGGCATACGGTTTTTCTTATCGTAGGCGGCACGAAGCTTTTTCATCTCCTGCGCAATACATACATATTCTTCACCACCTGGAGAAAGAGTCACCCCGTCGGTCATTATCATGCCGTAATGATATTGCTCACTGCCTTTCAGAGGTTGACGGAAACGGTAATTGCACACAAACTTCCCACCACCTGCAAAAACGTGATACACCCACATACGCACAGCGCCGGGTAGGGGTTGTGGATTATACACTCCCCAGTTCACCTGACCGGGTTGTAGTTCCATCACTCCGAATGTTTTGCCTACACGGTTACGAAACTGGTCATTGGAAAACCCAAGATCTTCGGGAATCCCCATTCGAAAGCCCTGGCTACCTATTCCTTGATTATGTCCGGTCACCAGATAGCGGGTGTAGGTCAGGAAGTCCGTATGATCGATCCGTACCGGGTCAACCGGATTGAAAACAGGAATCAGGTTGGTAGTGATCCATTGGTCTTTATTAATATGCTGCCGGAGTATGTCCGCCTGCATATTAACAAAGCCCGCCAATTCGTCCGCCATGAAACGGTTCAGGTCGAGCATGGCATGAGGATTGGGCTTATCGGGTACTTCCTGCTGACTAGGGAGACGCACTTGGTCGAAGTCCTGATAAGTTTCACTCCAGAAAGAGGTTCCCCATGTATCATTCAGTTTGTCGATAGTTCCGTATTTCTTTTGTAGCCAGACGCGGAATTTTAGTTGTGCATTTTCACTGTAATCCACTACTCCGTAGTGTCCCGGCTCATTGTCAATCTGCCAGCCGATAACAGCAGGATGATTGCCATAACGCATTGCCAGACGGGAAACAATGTTTTCTACATAACGACGGTAACGGTCGCTACTCCAGGAAGCATGCTGACGCCGTCCGTGCTGAATGGAAACTCCATTATCCCGCTGAATCAATATATCGGGGTACTTTTTCGACAGCCAGGCAGGAGGTGTAGGAGTAGGCGTACACATGATTACTTTCAAACCATATTTCTCCGCCAAAGAGACTGCACGATCCAGCCACTCAAAATCATACTTTCCTTCTTCCGGCTCCATCATGGCCCAAGCGAACTCCGCAAAATGGGTGAACTTGATCCCCATCTCCGACATTTTCTTCAGATCACGTTCCCATTGGGAGGAATCCCATTGCTCGGGGTAATAATAAGAACCCAAAGCAAACAACTCTTCCGGAGGAAAAGACTTATCGACCGGAGACTGGGAAAAGGATGCCAATGAAAACAATAAAGCTAAAACCAATAAAGATTTCTTCATGGATATTATTTTTAGAATCTATATAATAAGACATTTCTAAAAGAGAAAACCACATAGCCATTTATATAAAGAGGTCGTGTTTTGTATAAAACCGGCCTCTTTATGTTATGCTATACTAATATAATACTCAAAACTAGTATTTCTTTGTAAACGTGCAGGTATTTGTATTCATATCCAGCTTGACATGATATATACCGGCTCTGAAATTAGCTCCCGGTCCGAAGTTTTCTGTTTCCTGCCATTGATCTCCGTTCCAATAACCGCCCCGGGCTATTAAATCACCTTCAGACACAATAGTCACGTCAAACGAAGTAATTTCATTATTCCAACCTTTTTTCTTATAAAATCTGAACATAAAGTCATTGTTTAAAAATAGATTGGTTTCAAAAATACGATCCCCGGTCTTCACACAACAGATAAAATCTTTCGGGTTTTCCCATCCCCAATTTCCAATATCATCAGCAAGAAGTCCGCTGATTCTAGGATGCCCGAAGGTAGCCCCAGTGATCCATACAGTTTCGGGGAATTCCGCACCAGTCGTTTTCTCTACATATATAAGTTCCCTATTCTTATTATAGGAGATCTTATACTTGCCATCCGGAGCATTAAACTTGTATTGGCCGTTTTCATTCGTAAAGTATTCCGGTTGAAGCATATAATCCAGATAACTAAAACCTTCAAAATCGACAGTCTGCCCTTTCGTGAGATTCAACTCTACACCGATATAATTGGGATCATTAGATTGAGTCAGCTCTGTACCGTTTATTTTATAAAATTCTTCTCCAAGCTGCCCTTCGTCTACCTTATCAATAAACATACATATATTCTTATTCAGATCTATCCGGACACGGTATACTCCCGGCGTGAAATCCGGTCCGGCTACAAAATCACCGGTAAAATGTCCGCCACCAGTACCACCTGTTGCCGGATCACTGTAATACCATCCCTTACCCAATAAATTAACAGGTTGCGTATTGACAATAGTACTAGCCAGTTCACCTCCCCAAGGACGTTGTTTGTAGAATTTAAACTGGAAATCTTTAACCAGATAAAGGGTGGTTTCAAAAATATTGTCTGCTACCTTCACACACTGGAATGCATCACTCGGCAAGTTGAAAGTCCATGCACCGACAGTCACCCGTCCGGCTTGAGGATGTCCGAAACTGGATCCGCAAACCCATAACCCATCCGGATAATTTACCGAGCGGTTTTCCAGATATGTCAGTTTGTTTATCGGATCATAATACAATTTATAGTTTCCGTCTACTCCTATAAATGTAGCTTTATCTTTTGTTATGTTTTCAAAGAAATCCGGTTGAAGCATCTTTCTCACATCACCAAAATTGCTGAAAGTCACTTCATCACCTTTATGAAGTTCCAAAGCAATGCCCAGAAAAGATGAAGCCTCTTCTAATATACCCATTTCCTGACCGTTAACCAGGAAAGATTGTTCTTGAATATTCTCATCTTTCGCTTCAAAAGCACAAGTGTTATTGTTCAAATCGAGCGTGATAAGATAAACTCCGGGTTGGAACAGCGGTCCCGGAATAAAATCTCCTCCCGTCTTTCCGGCAACCAAGAAAGGGGTAGTTAGAGTGATATTATCTTCGGGAAGAGTAGTGATCTCATTGTCTCCCTCTCCCCAGCCTCTATGCTTGAAAAACTTAAATGAGAAGTTATTAGCCAGATAGAGAGTCAGTTGAAAAACATTGTCGGCACTTTTATAACAATAAAGCACATTGTTAGGTCCGTCCATACTCCAACCGCTTGTGGTAACCAGCCTCGCTTGAGGATGTCCCCAGTTGGCTCCGCAGAGCCATAATCCGTCCGGATAGGTCGCCCCGGCTTTTTCTATGTACAAAAGCTCATTAGCAGGATCATAAAGCACGTTATAATCAGCAGTCTCCCCTTTGAAACGGGCCTTATTTTCGGACACATATTCAAAGTAATCCGGTGAAAGAATGGATTCTATTTCGTCAATCCCCGAAAACTCGACTTCCTGTCCTTTTTCCAGATGAAGCTTTTTTCCCTGAAAATTGGAATAAATCTCTTCATCCAACACTTGACCTCCTACAGAAAGAGGAGAGGCAAGTTTCCATTCCGGCCACTGATCCCATTTCTGTACGTCATCACTGCAAGATGTCGTTAACAGCAACAGAAGGACCGTATATATATAATATTTCATAATGCAGTCATATTAAGATTATACATTTATTTTTTATATGCTTTCAGCAGAGCTTGATAAACAGTTTCGTTCACCTTCACAATACAGCCGTGTCGTGCGCCGGGTCTGTCCGTACCATCCTTCACATTAGGTCCGGAGAAGGTGCGTTCTTTCCATGGGCCGTCCATAGAGGTCGACTGAAACAGATGATACCCATAAGGCTTGGCTGCATAAGATTCCGCATAAATGAACCAACCGCTATGATTGGGCCGTTCGATAAAAATAGGTGCTTCGCGCATCATATCATTCGGAGTGACGGGTGCTCCCGGATTGGTGTAAGGACCGGTCAGATTGGAAGAGGTGGCAATACGGACTGTTTTCCCGGTTTCCGGAGCAACAGCCGGATCACGTTCATCTTTCAAGATTGCATAATAAACACCGTTTACCTTCCGGATAATGGCATCAATAATAGCCATGTTCTCATCTGCACCAGTGAAGTTGAACAGTTTCTGCGGTTCTGTATACGTCTCAAAATCTTTTGTCAACACATAGAGAGTACGCATACTGTCCCAGTCATCCTTATCCGGATCGTTGCAGGCATGCCAGCTTATAATATATTGTCCGCTGTCCTTGTCATAAAACATCTTGGGTGCTCCCCAATAATAAGTAGTATAAAATCCCTGCGCATTACTACGATTAAAAATCATTTCATCTAACGGGGCAGACGTCCATGTCACCAAATCTTCCGACCGCCACAAAGCCAACGGATTGACTGCTATCATATAAAAAGCCCCATCATGTCCCTGACAAATATCTGGATGCCCAATGTAAGCACTATTGATTATCCGACCTTTATTCAGCGTCTCCCAATTTACACCATCCCGGGAAGCTGCATAATACAGCTTTCCATAATTAGCATTCGTCATGTGAGCAAATAAATATCCGCCATCTGTTTCTACCGGAATTTCTTCTCTGCCTGTTTCTACATCATCCGAGCATGCCCAACTCATTAAAGACAATAATAGACCAATTATATAGTAACTCATACGTTTCATATCTTTATATTCAGTTAATAGGTTTAATTTATATTTTGCTGCGCTTTGCTCTTATCTTCCGCCCAACCCGGACGTTCCCAAGTCTGCTTCAGCTCTTTTCCATAAGAAACCGCCTGTTCGACTGCATAATTAGGAATCGGCATGTACTGATGCGTCGGCATTACTCCCTTCGCTTTATACATTTCCTGCGCATATTTATTAAAACGGATCAAGTCAATTTTACGATTACCTTCATAAAAGAGTTCATGTCCCCGTTCGGTCAAGATAGCATCCAGAAAAGCATCCTTGGTATTGGTTGCCACAGCCGGCAAATTTGCCAATCCTGCTCTGTTCCTTACTTGATTTACTGCATTTATAGCAGCCACAGAAGGTACAGTTCCTGTTTTGCGTACTTCTGCCTCTGCATACATCAATAATACATCGGCCCATCTCGCCAAAGGAATATCGGTACCCTGGAAAGTTGTCATGGTTTCCTGCGGAAATTTATTCATAATATATCCATTCCATCTCACCCCCAGATTGTCTTTATTGATGATAACACCATTCTTGTCCTTATAACTGGTTACAATCGTTTTCAGACGACCGTCGTTACTTTCGAAAGGTAGGCTAAGCATCCAACGCCCTGCCGTATTACTACGGTGGGTTTTCGGA
>JBKVKY010000011.1:0-168639 GCA_046986985.1 Bacteroides xylanisolvens
TCAGGGGAAATCTTATTCGAACCAAACAGATTGACGGCACGATTGACAAACCGGCTATGACCGAATATGATTATAACGAACATGATTTGTTGGTAGAGAAGAGGGAATATTATAATATAGGGGAATTATCGGGAAAAACAGTCTATGAGTATGATACAAATGGCTTGTTGGCGCAGACCCAAGTGTATGATTTGCTGAGTCGTGATAGGCCGGAAACGCATTTCATCTATGAATACAGTGATAGTAATCGCGTTGTGAAAAAATATAGGATTGACGATGAAGGTAATAAAGAGTTAGAGTCCTGGTGTAAACGTGAATATTATCCGAACGGTAAACTGAAAACCGTTGTTCGTAATAGTATCGTGCAAGAGAAATACGATGAACAAGGACGGCCGATTGACGAGCGGCCAGGATTTGAAATACTCTACAAAGACTTCCAAGACTACGGCTGTGATGCGAATGGTAACTGGATTGAAACAAAGAATTTCAAAGATTATGTTGATTTTGGCACGGGGCTCGGTCGTATATTAAAACCTTATGTCGAGCGTATCTTTACTTATTACGAAGAATAAAAACTTAAAATTGAACAATATGCACACAAACACACCCACATAGCAAGCGGTAAGATTCCAGAAATCATAGTAACATTGTTAGTGCATACTAAAAAAAAAGAAAACGATGGGAAAAGTAATGAAAGTATTCAAGACACTGATAAACGAGTTGTTTGGAACTAAGAGAGAGTATAAAGTGGAAGGTTTGGGCATCTTTACCTGTAAGGTTTGTGATTGGTGGCGAGATAAATGTTACCTTTGGAGTGGTGCAGTGCAATTGCCTTTTTACTCGGTAGAAACTCTTGTTTTGATAGAAGGGGACGCTTCTGCTCCGTTCTCCAGGCAATTATTGGAATTACAGGTGCTATTGCAGAATTGGGTACCTATGGCCGAACAACTAGATAGCATGCTGTCCAGCAAAAGCCAGCAGAAACATAAAGAAAAAATATACGGATCCTGGCAGGATGAATTTTATCCCTATACGATCGTGCCGGCTGTACTATATAGTGATAGTTGGGAGATTGTGTTTTACAGGAATAGTGGTGTAAATTATAATTTCACTGTTTTTTGGAAAGAAAACAAAATACAAGATTTACATTTGGGAGGTTTTTGAATCCTCCCTTTATTTATAGCATTTCCCGTTCTTTCTTTGTCAAACTTTTAACTACAATATCGTAGGAGTTGCTTACAAGCTCTTTGATTTTCTCATCAGGTACATCTTGGTTGAAATAAACACTGATCCAATATTTCTTGTTCATGTGCCATCCTGGTCTTATGCCGGTATATTCAGTCTGCAGTTCTCCGGATTCGTCAGGGTTGCATTTGATACAACAAAAATCGAAAATCTCAATGTTAACGAAACAGAACCATTTGTCCGCTACATAAAAGCATAGAACGTCACGGCTATATTTGTCGGGCACATTGGGAAACGGCATCTTTTCATGGACTCCCTTAAAAGACAGGCAGTATTCTCTAAATTCTTCAATATTCATTTCACTTTTTTATGTTCGGTTATCTATGCAAAAATAGTTAGAATAAAGGAGTGGATAACCATTTTTCTATGAAAATATTCAGGTGAGATGTGTTTCCACGTCTTTGTTTGGTTAGTCGACTTCTTCAAATGAATAGCCGATCTTAAAAACTACTTGACGCTCCACCGCCACCGCTACGTCCACCACCAAAACTGCCGCTACTGCTACTGCTGCCGCTACTACTACTGCTGCTACTGCTACTGTGACTATTACTAGGACTGTCACTATTTGGGGGTGTCTTGCGGGGAATCTTCTGTGTTGCCTGCTTTTTATCTCCGCACATTAGGCAAAGATAGTCGGCAACCTCCAATCCGGCATCGGAATATGTGGCTTCTTTAACTGTTTTCCACGGACTGATACGCTTGGAAGCAATGGTATGGCATTGATTACACATCTTATATTCGCTTCCGACGACAGATTTATACCGCAATATCCAGCCGCAGGAAGTACATTGATAAATACGGTGGATGGCAGAACCTAGTTTGTGTTCCATTTGTTCGGAAGCAGATAATAAAGGGGTTGCAAGCTCATTGGATAAAAGTTGTAAAGCCACAGCTTTGCAAGAGTCGCAGGTCTTACTCTGCAAAATAACACGTTGTTTTTGGTAGAACTTATACCATAAGGATGCCGCAATAAGTGCAGGCCAGACCGGAAAAAACAACACAAGACATCCAAGTGGGCTGTAAAGTGTCAGGACTTTGATTGCTGCTAATGCTGAACCGTCTTTGGGGCGAGCTTTATTTACCTTCATGCGATAAGTGAGAACATTTACCAGTATCAAGAATATCCAAAGCATAGGCGACTGATTTGCCAGAAAATTCCACAACGTATTGCTGGCACTTTTCCAGTAATTATCAGAAGTGCTTTGAGAAACTGGTTCATAGTCGCTTCCATAAAGCACCAATGTTACAGCCCGGACTCCCTCTGTCATTCCTCTGTCAAAGTCGTTTTTTCTAAACCACGGAACCATTTCATTCTGTTGAATGCGAAAGCATAAAGCGTCGGGAAGTACTCCTTCTAAACCGTATCCGGTTGCGAAAGTGACTTTACGTTGATCGAGTACTAAAAGAATCAGTAATCCGTTGTCGTCCGCTTTCTTTCCGATGCCCCAGTGCTCAAAAAGCTTGTGGGCAAACTCTGCCGGAATATCTTCTCCGATAGAAGAGAGCGCAACAATCGCCACTTCAATACTCAATGAATCTTCTAACTGTGACAACATATTATTTATCTCCCACACATAACTTTCATCCAATATCTGATTCGGATTGCTAACCCAATTGGAAGAGCTTTCATTACGCGGATTGGGGACATCTGTTACTTTATAAGTTTCTACTGTTTGTTCGTGCTCTAAAGCCAATGCAAAAGTATGACTACCAAAGGCATAACAGAAAACAAGAAGTAATGTCCGGGCTATTCCCCTGAAGCTTTTTTGTGTTTTATCTTTCATTGTTTTGTTATTAACTGATTGTTCTTAGAGTAGAAAATAACTATCATAACTCTCATTCTTTTTGCTAATATAGTTATAATCTGATGAATAAGAATGATAGATGTCTCTGAAATTTTGTATCTATCATACTTTCTTCATGAAATATGGGTATCTATCATTCTTATTCCACTGTTTTTACTGTTTAATCTTTCATGGTATTAACTCGCACATAAATTTTATGACTGCCGCTTCCAATGGTGTCAAGTACTCCTTCCTTTACCCATCCGTTCAATTCATTCAGCGCTTTGTTCTTTAGTAGTCCCGTCAGTTGCGTATACTCTTTGCGTCGTATCATCGGTCGTTCATCCAGAAACTTCTCCAACCTGCGGCGACGTTCTTCCACCGGAACTTCGGCGGAATGTGCAAATCCTGACTTCGCTTTTTCCACAAATCCGCGAACCTTCTTTCGGAAAGAAGATGATGGACGAAAATTTACATTATCGAAATAAATGGACTGTGCATGTATCTCTTTGGCATCCATCACCGGACGTGCTTTCAGCTTGGCTGAAAAATATCCAAGGTTTCCCAACTGAACGTGATGTCCGCTGACTAAATATTCGGATATTTTATTTTCAATAGCCAGTTGAACTCCTTCAATGTCTGCCGGTGTAAAACTGGAAGCTTGAGCGATCTCTTTTACAATTTGTTGAAAGTCGATGGTTCCGTTCGATACGATGCGGGGATACAACGGCTGTTCGTCTTCGTCTTCTTTCGAAGACGGTTTTTTGCGAAAATCATACTTTGCGTACATGTCTTTTCTATTATGGGTTAATGTGGCTAAAACGCCTTTTAACAGGCATTTTAATGATTGTTCTGCAGTAAGATAACCTACAATTGCAACCTGGATAATCAACTGGAATCAGTGGCTTTTCTTGGGCACACATTTGTGGGCTCTACAGCCCACGAATGTAAACTATACAGCCCGCATAGGTGGGCTGTACGGCACACTTATGCGGGCTGAAGTCTTACTGCCTGCAAAGATACATTATCCTGCCTTTATTCGCAAATTTAGTAAGCATTATTTCTATAAAATAAAGTCGTGTGGCGTAGCAAATAAAAGCGGTGAAATTTGTTTGGGCGAAGAGCATGTTGTATCTTTGTATGGCTGTAGTGCAGCTTTCCTTTTACTGGAAATAATAATAAAAAAAGATGAAAATAACATTAGTCAGAGACGATGGCAAGGTAAAAACCTTACGGACGTTGAAAATGGAGCTCCTTTTGGAGCAGATGAAAACGGAAGTCAAGGCGCAGCCCGTCTCAAAGATGAGGGAAGTCTTGCGGTATACTCTTCCGGGAAATTCGATTGAAGAGGTGCGTAAAGTTCCCAAAGTGATGCCTGCCGCAGCTTTTGTCCGTAAAGAAGGGGTAATGACCCTGAATGAATATAACGGCATAGTGATGATGGAAGTCAACAATCTTTCAGGGAGGGCGGAAGCCGACGAAATAAAGGAACTGGTCAAAGAGCTTCCGCAAACATACCTTGCTTTTACCGGATCTTCCGGCAAATCAGTAAAGATATGGGTACGGTTCACCTATTCGGACGACCGCTTGCCGACTTTACGCGAGCAAGCGGAACTTTTTCACGCGCATGCTTATCAGACGGCTGTGAAATATTATCAGCCACAACTGCCTTTTGATATCGAACTGAAAGAACCGTCGCTCGAACAATATTGCCGGCTGACGTATGATCCTGAACTTTATTTCAATCCGAAAGCAATGCCCATTTATATGAAGCAGCCCGTCAGTCTTCCGTCCGAAACGACTTTTATCAAACGAACGCGGGAAACCGATTCTCCTTTGCAGCGAATGGCGCCCGGATATGAAAATTATGAAGCATTGTCGGTGCTTTTCTCCGCTGCATTCAACAGGGCGCTCGAAGAACTGGACGGATATCGGGAGGGAGACGATCTGCAACCGCTACTAGTGTGTTTGGCGGAGCATTGTTTTCGGGCAGGTATCCCCGAAGAAGATACTGTGCGGTGGACAAAGGCGCACTACCGGCTCCCTTCGGACGAGTTACTGATTCGCGAAACTGTGAAAAGTGTCTACCGTTCCGCCAAGGGATTCGGCAAGAAGAGCAGTCTGACGGCCGAACAGCTTTTCGCCATGCAGATGGACGAATTTATGAAGCGCCGTTATGAATTTCGATACAATACGCTGACCACGGAAGTGGAATATCGCGAACGGAATAGTTTTAATTTCTATTTTCGTCCGGTGGACAAGCGGGTGCTGGCGAGTATCACGATGAATGCGATGTATGAAGGGGTGAAAATGTGGGATAGGGACGTAATCCGCTATTTGGATTCCGACCATGTGCCTGTTTATCAGCCGGTGGAGGATTTTTTGTATCATCTGCCTCACTGGGATGGTAAAGACCGGATTTTGGAACTGGCCAACCGTGTTCCCTGTGATAATCCGCATTGGGCGCCGTTGTTCCGTCGGTGGTTTTTGAATATGGTTGCCCATTGGAGGGGAATGGATAAGAAACACGCCAACAGTACGTCACCTTTGCTGATTGGCCCGCAGGCATATCGGAAATCGACTTTTTGCAGAATGCTTCTTCCTCCTGCTTTACAGGCGTACTATACGGATAGCATTGATTTCAGTCGGAAACGGGACGCGGAGTTGTATCTGAATCGCTTTCTGCTTATCAATATGGATGAATTCGACCAGATTAGCCCTACCCAACAGGCTTTTCTGAAACATATTCTGCAAAAGCCGGTGGTGAACACACGTCGTCCGAATGCTTCGGCAGTGGAAGAGCTTCGCCGGTATGCATCGTTCATTGCCACGAGCAATCATCGGGATTTGTTGACGGATACTTCCGGTAGCCGTCGTTTCATCGGTATTTACATGACGGGAGCTATAGATGTGTCGCGTCCTATTGATTATGAACAGCTTTATGCACAGGCGTTGGAGTTGCTTTATCACAACGAACGTTATTGGTTTGACTCCGAAGAAGAGGCTATCATGACGGAAAACAACCGGGAGTTTGAACAATCTCCTGCCATCGAACAGTTATTTATGGTTTATTATCGTAGGGCGGAAGAAGAGGAAGAAGGAGAATGGCTACTGGCTATTGATATTTTGCGCCGGATTCAGAAAGCGAGTAAGATGACATTTTCCGCCAGGCAGGCATCTTATTTCGGGCGTATCTTGCAGCGGCTCGGAGTGAAATCTAAACGGAAAACGTATGGTACGTATTATCATGTTGTACCTTTGGAGGTAGAATAGAATTTGTTATTTATTTATTATTTACATCATATATATAATGCTATGACTAAAAAAGATGCTATAAAAGTATTTGAAGATAAAAAGATCCGTGCTGTTTGGGATGACCAAAAGGAGGAATGGTATTTTTCCATTGTGGATGTGATTGAAGTATTAACAGACAGTGAGCGTCCTCGTAAGTATTGGGGGGATTTAAAAAAGAAGTTGAAAACAGAAGGAAGTCAGTTGTCCGAAGAAATCGGACAACTGAAATTACCCTCTTCTGACAGCAAACTGTATAAGACAGATGTAGCTACAACCCAACAACTTTTCCGTCTAATTCAGTCTATTCCCTCGCCCAAAGCGGAACCCTTTAAGATGTGGATGGCTCAAGTCGCCAAAGAGCGTCTGGATGAAATGCAGGACCCCGAACTGACTATAAATCGGGCGATGATGGAATATAAATCTTTAGGTTACTCGGACAATTGGATTAATCAACGATTGAAATCAATTGAAGTACGGAAGGAACTTACTGATGAATGGAAAAGAAATGGGATGCAAGAGGGCGTTCAGTTTGCTGCATTAACGGATATAATTTATCAGACATGGGCTGAAAAGTCGGCAAAAGAATATAAGCAGTTTAAAGGATTGAAGAAAGAAAATCTCCGTGACAATATGACGAACACTGAACTGATCCTTAATATGCTTGCTGAAACGGCTACTACGGATTTGTCCAAAGAGAGAAACCCATCCGGTTTTGCTGAAAATGCCGAAGTGGCAAAAGATGGGGGAAATGTGGCAAGAGTTGCTCGCAAGCAATTGGAAAGTCAGCTAAAACGCCCTGTTATATCTCCACTTAATGCAAAAAGTGCATTGCAAGTTGGTGATGAACGGGAAAAAAATGAAACTTCAGGAGAGAGCGTGGATTAATCAAGTATGATAGATACCCCGTTTTTGATGGTCTAAGTATGATAGATGCCGGAAATAATAGTTATCTATCATACTTATTCTTTTAATTATAAGTGGTTTATGAAAATGAATGAGAGTATGATACTAGTTTTTTTACTCATAGAGAAGATATTTTTTTCTGATCTCCTTGTAATCCTGTAATTCCTTTTGCCAACTATTCCGGATAGCCTCTTCCGATTCTCCTTTGAGGATAGCTTTGCGTACGCTGTCAGTTCCCATCAGCAAATCAAACCATCGGGCACGGGAGAAGAAAGCTGCGTTTTCGCCGGATAAGCGATAAAAGTTCAAGAAGTAGCGAAGCGTAAATCCATTTACATCGGTTACATTCCGGAGATCTTCCCCATAACAGGTGATACCTTTGTGCATCGGATTTTTGTCAAAACCGGGTAAGGAGCGGGGAGTAAAAGTGAAACTTCCGTATTTCTTATTAGGTGCGCCTAATACCTGGAAAGGGAAAGTTGTCCCCCGTCCCACGCTGACGCGAGTGGCTTCAAAAGGACAAAGTGAGGCATACAATCGGATAGACTGGTCGTTCGGGAGGTTGGGCGACGGTTTGATGGGAAGTGAATAAGGTGCTCCGTGTTTCCATCCGGTCATTGGAATTACCTTTAATGAACAAGGATTTTTCTTGTTGGCAATCCATCCTTCCCCGTTTATCATCTGTGCCAGTTCGCCGATGGTACATCCGTGGAGAACCGGAAGAGGTAACATGCCGACAAAACTCCGGTAGGCAGGTTTGAGTATCGGACCATCCACATAATCGCACGGATTGGGGCGATCCAGTACAACCATTTCTTTCTTGTTCTCTGCGCAAGCTTCCATCACATAATACATCGTGCTTATATAGGTATAAAAGCGTGCTCCTACATCCTGAATGTCGAATACAATCACATCGACATTTTTTAGTTGGGCGGCAGACGGCTTTTTGTTGTCACCATAAAGCGATACGATAGGAATGTCGGTGCGGGAATCTTTTCCGTCTTTCACTGTTTCACCTGCATCTGCGTTACCACGGAAACCATGTTCGGGAGCAAATACCTTGACCACCCGGACGTCTCTCTTTAATAAGGTATCGAGAAGATGAACCTGCTTTCTTCCTACAACAGAAGTGTGATTGACCACCATTCCGATGCGTTTTCCTTTCAGCAACGGCAGATATTGATCCATCTGTTCTGCTCCCGTGACAATTTGACTGTTTACACGCATTGGCAACAACATAATGAACAAAAATATAAGAATGAAGGAAACTCTAGTTTGCATATCGGTAATTTTTTTGTAATATTGCACAAAAATATTAATTTCTCATCAAGAGAGCAAAAAATAAAGCACATGAATCCATACGAAATCATTGATAAGTATTATCCGGAGAATACCCAGCAGAGACAAATATTAGTAATACATAGTCTGGCAGTGTCCGGAAAAGCAATGAAAATGCTGGATGCTCATCCCGAATTGCGTTTAAACCGGAGTTTTGTAAAAGAAGCCGCTCTGTTGCATGATATTGGTATTTTTCAGACCGACGCTCCAACCATTCAGTGCTTTGGCACTCATCCTTATATCGCTCACGGATATTTGGGAGCCGAAATCTTGCGGGCGGAAGGTTTTCCCCAACACGCATTGGTGTGCGAACGCCATACGGGAGCAGGGCTTTCGTTGGAAGATGTCATTGCCCAGCAACTTCCCGTTCCTCATCGCGAGATGCTGCCCATCACCCTGGAAGAACAATTGATTTGCTTTGCGGATAAATTCTTTTCTAAAACTCATCTGGATGAAGAGAAAACAGTGGAGAAAGCACGGCAAAGTATTGCAAAATATGGTGAAGAAGGTCTAAGCCGCTTTGATAGATGGTGTTCTCTCTTTTTATAGCACTAAAAAATAATTAAATAACGAAGATTCTAACTCATATTTGGTGAAGATTGTGTACTTTTGCCACTTCAAGCGTAAACTATTAGTTAATGGCGCCATTGAAAGCAAAAATACTTATATCATTCATACTGCTGATTGTCTTACTGATGCTTCCCGATGAGGCTACGTCTCAACGTCGAAGAAGAGGAATGATTGCCTCCAATACCGCGAAAACGGATTCCCTTCAGGGAAATGATTCGTTGAAAGCAGATACGGTAACGGTACGCATTGATTCTATCGCACCGGTAAAGAAGAAACAACCACTCGATGCACCGGTTGTTTATGAATCTAACGACTCCACTGTCTTTACTTTGGGAGGAGCCGCTACACTTTATGGTAGCGGAAAAGTGAATTATCAGAACATCGAACTGGCTGCGGAAGTTATTTCGATGAATCTGGATAGTAGTACTGTGCATGCTTATGGTATCAAGGATACTACCGGAGTGGAAAAAGGTAAACCGGTATTTAAAGAAGGTGATACCTCGTATGATACGGAAACAATCCGATACAACTTCAAAACCAAGAAAGCAGGAATTACTGATATCGTCACCCAGCAGGGAGAAGGATATGTGACCGGAAGCAAGGCGAAGAAAGGGGCCAATGATGAAATTTTCATGGAGCATGGGCGTTATACAACCTGCGATCATCACGATCATCCCCACTTCTATATGCAGCTGACGAGAGCTAAAGTGCGCCCTAAAAAGAATGTAGTGACAGGACCTGCCTATCTGGTTGTGGAAGATGTGCCTCTGCCGTTGGCTGTGCCGTTCTTCTTCTTCCCATTCTCCAGCAGTTACTCTTCCGGTTTCATTATGCCGACTTATATGGATGACTCCAGTCGTGGTTTCGGTTTGGCAGAAGGAGGATATTACTTTGCCATGAGTGATATCATGGACTTGAAAATAACGGGAGATATCTTCACGAAAGGTTCATGGAGATTGTCTGGATTGACAAACTATAATAAACGCTATAAATATTCCGGTACGCTGCAAGCGGACTATCAGGTCACCAAGACTGGAGATAAAGGGATGCCGGACTATACAGTTGCTAAGGACTTTAAGGTGGTATGGAACCATCGACAGGATGCTAAAGCCAGTCCGAACACTACATTCTCTGCCAGTGTGAACTTCTCGACCAGTAGTTATGAACGTTCTAATATCAACAACCTTTATAATTCGCAGTTGTTGACTCAAAATACCAAAACATCAAGTATTAGTTATTCTCGTAGTTTTCCCGATATCGGTCTGACCTTATCCGGAACTACCAATATCGCACAGACAATGCGTGACTCTTCTATTGCGGTCACTTTGCCTGACTTGAATATTACGTTGAGCCGTCTGTTTCCGTTCAAGCGCAAGAAAGCGGCAGGAGCCGAACGTTGGTACGAAAAGATTTCCATTGGTTATACGGGACGTCTGACAAACAGTATCCGTACTAAAGATGACCATTTGTTCAAAGCCGGACTAAGCTCATGGGAGAATGCGATGAACCATAACATTCCTATCAGTGCTACTTTTACGCTGTTCAAATATTTGCAGGTCAATCCTTCTGTGAATTATACAGAACGATGGTACACCCGTAAAATCAATCAGCATTATAACGAAGATACTCACAGGCTGGAATCATTGCCGGGCGATTCTCTTAACGGCTTTTATCGTGTATCCAATTACTCGGCTAGTTTGGCTCTAAGTACGAAATTGTATGGTATGTATAAACCGATCTTTGCGAAGAAGAAGGAGATACAGATTCGTCACGTATTCACACCGCAGGTGAGTTTGAGTGGTGCTCCGGGATTTGGCAAGTACTGGGAAGAATATACCGATTATAATGGTAATACACAATATTATTCTCCTTTTACCAATCAGCCTTATGGCGTGCCTTCTCGTGAGGGGTCGGGAACGGTTAGTTTCTCGATAGCTAATAACTTGGAGATGAAGTATTATGACGCAAAGAATGATACAGTTAAGAAAGTTAGCCTTATTGATGATTTGAGTGCCAATATGTCCTATAATATGGCGGCAAAGGAAAGACCGTGGAGTGACTTAAGTATGAACCTCCGTCTGAAACTGACCAAGAATTATACTTTCAATATGAATGCCCAATTCGCTACGTATGCTTATACATTCGATAAAAGCGGTAATGTAGTGACCAGTAACCGTACAGAATGGTCGTATGGTCGTTTTGGGCGTTTCCAAGGATATGGTTCTTCTTTCAACTATACCTTTAATAATGACACATGGAAGAAATGGTTCGGTCCGAAAGAGGAGGATGAAAAAGGAAAAGATAAGAAGTCGGAGGATAGTGACGATGAAGAATCTGACGGAACGGAAGGAGATGGTACTACACCTAAGAAAGTAGAGAAAGCACAGGCAGACCCGGATGGTTATCAAGTGTTTAAGATGCCTTGGTCGTTGAGCCTTAGCTATTCGTTCAATATCCGTGAAGATAGGTCTAAGCCTATTAACCGCTATTCTATGCGATATCCTTATACGTATACGCATAACATCAATGCAAACGGAAATATAAAGATTTCTAATAACTGGTCGCTCTCGTTCAACTCGGGCTATGATTTTCAGGCAAAAGAGATTACGCAGACTTCTTGTACAATCTCCCGTGACTTGCACTGTTTCAACCTGTCCGCTAGTCTTTCTCCTTTCGGACGCTGGAAATATTACAATGTTACCATCCGTGCGAATGCAAGCATCTTGCAAGACTTGAAGTATGAGCAGAGAAGCCAAACGCAAAGTAACATTCAGTGGTACTAGGATAAGTTGAGAGTTGAGAGTGGAAATTCGGACGTGTAATTGTTTTGCTACAATATAGAAAAGAAAAATGGCTGCGCTATCATTCGACGAATAGTGCAGCCATTTTTTTTACTCTTTACTCTTTATTCTTAACTCTCAACTCTCCATTCTCAACTTCTCCAACTACCATGCGATTTCTGTTTTTCCATGGGTTTTCAGGTAATCGTTTGTACGGCTGAAATGTTTGTTTCCGAAGAAGCCGTTGTAAGCTGAAAGAGGAGAGGGGTGGGCAGAGGTGAGCACCAGATGCTTGTTGCGGTCGATAAACGCCCCTTTCTTTTGAGCGTATGATCCCCATAAGATAAATACCAGGTTTTCTTTTTCTTCTGCCAGGGCACGGATTGCAGCATCGGTAAATGTTTCCCAGCCACGATTCTGATGTGAACCTGCTTGGTGGGCACGTACGGTCAGGGTTGCGTTGAGTAATAATACTCCTTGTTCTGCCCAGCGAGTCAGGTTTCCCGTGGTCGGGGCGTCTGAACCGATGTCGGCTTTGATTTCTTTGAATATGTTCACTAATGAAGGGGGAAAAGGCACTCCGTCGTTTACAGAGAAACAGAGACCATGTGCTTGTCCCGGTCCATGGTAAGGATCTTGTCCTATAATTACAACTTTCACTTTGTCGAAAGGACAAAGGTTGAAAGCATTGAAGATCAGTTTTCCCGGAGGGAAGATCTGATACTGGCTATATTCGCTTTTGACGAAATCGGTCAGTGTGCGAAAGTAGTCTTTGTCGAATTCGGGTTTTAAATGTGCTTTCCAGCTTTCTTCAATTTGTACGTTCATAGTCTGTTATATAAGGTGTATATCAAGTTCTTCACATTCTTTGCGCATATCTTCGGGCCAGATGCTGGCTTGTATCTCTCCAATGTGAGCTTTGCGAAGGTAGAACATACACAAGCGGGATTGTCCGATACCTCCTCCGATGGATAGTGGAAGGGTGTCATTCATCAATCGCTTGTGGAAATAAAGTTCCAGTCTTTTTTCTTCTTTTTCTTCTTTCAACTGACGTTGCAAGGCTTCTTTGTCAACACGGATTCCCATAGATGATAATTCGATGGAGCGTTGCAGTACATTGTCCCACAGAAGGAGGTCGCCGTTTAGTCCAGGCAAGTCGTTCAATCCTTTGGTTGTGTAGTCGTCATAGTCCGGTGCGCGTCCGTCGTGTTTCTTGCCGTCGCTAAGTTTGCAGCCTATGCCTATGATAAACACAGCTCCGTATTTCTGACAGATGGCATGTTCGCGACATTTGGGTTCCAGATCCGGATAAAGTTGGCGCAATTCTTCTGAATGGATGAAATGTAGCTTTTGTGGCAGGCACGGCTTGATTTGCGGATACATTTCGTATACCATATATTCTGTACGGATCATAGCCGCATAAATACGGTTGACGATCTCTTTCAGGAAGTTTACGTTCCGGTCTTCATTGGTGATGACACGTTCCCAGTCCCACTGGTCTACGTAGAGAGAATGCAGGTTGCCCAGTTCTTCGTCTGAACGGATTGCGTTCATATCCGTATAAATACCATATCCGGGTTCGATATGATAGTCAGCTAAGGTCAACCTTTTCCATTTAGCCAATGAATGAACCACTTCGGCTTGTGCATCGCCCAGATCTTTAATAGGGAAAGAAACGGGTCGTTCTATTCCGTTCAAATCGTCATTGATACCCATTCCTTTCAATACGAAAAGGGGGGCAGTCACACGTCTAAGGCGTAGCTCGGATGACAAGTTTAATTGGAAGAACTCTTTTATTTGCTTGATTCCCAGCTCGGTCTGTTTGAGGTCGAGTAGCGGATTATAGTTCTTAGGTTTTATCAAGTAACTCATAGGTTTGTTAAATGTTAATTGTCGGCAAAGATAGGAATAAAATTGATATATGTAATGGATATTCTCTAAAAGATTGTCAATTTGATAAAGTAAATGCTCTAAAGCATTTCAAAATAACAATGTCTTAACATGGGGAAGTACCTTAAGAACTATAAAAAAAGAAGAATCATTAGGAAGATGAGAAGATTTTTTATACTTTTGTCCTCGCATTTAGAAAGAATGGCCCCGTAGCTTAGTGAATAGAGCGTCAGATTCCGGTTCTGAAGGTCGTGCGTTTGAATCGCACCGGGGTCACAGTTGAATCCCTTGATAATCAGTAGATTATTGAGGGATTCTTTTGTTTTAGTGCTAGTCTTTAGGTACAAAATTTAGGTTAAATATCCCCTTTTAAAGTATAGTTGTTGGTCTATTGTTGTTCCTAATAAATCAATGTAACATGTTGACTATCAAAGCTGAAGTCTTAAAATCTAAGCAAAAAGTTGATAAAACTTATAACGTAAAAATTAGGCTAACCTACAACAGAGAGGTTAAGAGGTTGGCTACTCATATCTTTGTAAGAGCAGAAGACCTGACTAAGGACTTCAAGTTAAAGAATCCAAAGTACATCAAGGAAGCTGACAGATTGGTCAGATACTATGAAGAGTTATGCATGGGGCTTCCATTGGAGGCTTCCAATTTAACCTTAAGTGATGTACTTGATTATATCCAGAAAGAGAAGGAAAAGAATACTCCTATTGACTTTATCCAGTTCTGCAAAGACTGGTTGGCAGCTACAGAGGTCAAGGGTAAGAGAAATTATCAAACTGCCCTCAATGCCTTCATTGCCTTCTTAGGAAAGGACAAATTAAATACTAACCAAGTTACCAAGTTGTTAATGATGGAGTTCATGGAATACCTTCACAAGAAAAGGGCTAAACAGGTGGCAGAACTTCAGAAGAAAGGAAAGAGAATACCCTCTAACAGAATGGTATCACTGTACACTAGTAGCATCAGACATCTATTCAACGAAGCTAAGAAGAAGTACAATGATTATGACAGGAATCTCATTAGGATACCTAACTCACCTTTTGAGAACTTGGTGATACCAAAGCAGGAAGCAACTAGGAAGAGAGCATTATCAGCAGAGTTAATTAAGAAGATATGGGAATTACCTTATATCATTAATGCTAATGGTAGAGAAAGGTTATGCCCCTTTAACCTAGCTAAGGATTGCTTTATCCTCTCTTTCTGCCTAATAGGGATGAATTCTGCTGACTTGTACAACTGTACTGAAATGGAAGATGGTTCAATTACCTATTACAGGACTAAGACTACAGACAGAAGACTTGATAAAGCTAAGATGAAAGTAGATGTTCTTCCTGTCTTACTACCTTTAATGAAGAAATATGAAGATTACACCCAGAAGAAGGTATTCTGTTTCTATCATCTCTATTCTACTTTCAAGAACTTCAACAGAGCCATCAATCTTGGGTTAAAGCAAATTGGCAAAATACTGAAAGTGGATGATTTGGAATACTATGCTGCAAGGCACTCATGGGCTACATTAGCTGTTAATAAAGTAGGTATAGATAAGTATACAGTTCATGCTGCCTTAAATCATATTGATGAGGCTATGAAAGTCACTGACATCTATATTGAAAGAGACTTCAAGATAGAGAATGAAGCTAACAAGAAGGTGGTTGAGTATGTATTTGGTAGTTATAGTGAGCTGCCTAGTCCAGAAGTGAAGTAAGTTTAACATAAAAGAACCTCTGTAATTGATTGAATTATGGAGGCTCTTTAGTATATTTGTTCACTTACAATCTATATACTAACTACAAACTAAGTGAGACATGAGCATAGAAGATGAACTGGCAAAGGAAATAGCAGGACTTGATAGTAGCTTCATAGATGAGTTATACAATCTCCAGATTCCTGATGAGAAGACCAACCTGTCAGAAGTTATAACATTAGGCACTACTCCTGTATCAGAAGAGCACTCTAAAGAGGTTAAATCTTCCATAGTTGAAAACCAATTAGAAGAGACAGTACCTAATACTTATGGTGACTTACATGATGCACCTGTAGAGTACATTGAGATATTATCCTCTGGGAAAGTAGGAGAAACTAAAACCATACCTCAAGATACAGTAATAACTAGTTTGGATAACTTGCTATTTGGCAGAGAACCAGAAGTAATAAGAGAAGAAGTTGGTGACTCCTTCTGGAATCTGGCTGACTTCATAGATAAGATGCCTCATGGTATTATAGACAAGAAGATACCCGGCATTGGAGCTACTACCCTTGAGATAAACTCAAAGAGAAATTCAATCATAGTCTTTCCTACTAAGGCTCTGGCTTATGGTAAACACTCAAAGCATCCTAATACATTATATGTAGGTAGTGAGATTAAAGGTGAAAAGGAAAAGGTAACTAATCAGCAGATTGAGGAATACCTAGCAAAAGATGGATACAAGAAACTTCTAGTAGTTGCAGACAGTCTAGGTAGACTATTAGGTATCATAGGAAAAGAGAACTACAAAGACTATTTCCTTATGGTTGATGAGATTGATGTTCTCCAGACTGACAACAACTTCAGACCCCAATTGGAGAATGTGATTGACTACTACCTTATGTTCCCATTAAAGAACAGATGTATGGTAACAGCTACTATGAAGGAGTTCAGCAATCCACACTTAAAGACTGAATGTAGATTTCCTATAACATGGAAATACAATACCCATAGAAATATAGACTTACTACATACAGATAATGTCACACAGGCTGTCATAGAAAAGGTTATCTCCCATCCTACAGAGAAGGTGTTCATTGCCTATAACTCCATACTCCAGATAAGAAACATTATAGCATCACTAGATGAAGAAACCAGAAAGGAATGTGCTATCCTATGTAGTGAGGTATCCATAAAGGAAGCAGGAGAATACTTTGCACCTAAACTAGGAGACAATGATACCTTACCTGCTAGGATTAACTTTGCCACCTGTTGCTACTTCACTGGTATAGATATAGAGGATAGTTACCATCTAATCACTGTATCAGATGTAAGAAGAAGTCACTCAATGTTGACCTTAGATAGAATGACACAAATACATGGTAGATGCAGAAAGGATAATGGAATACTAAGTGAAACTATCATATATAACACCTTAGGATATGTATCAGTAATGGAAAGTATGGAAAAGGACACTGCCACTCTATTAAACAAAGCCCAAAAGGTACTCAAAGTACTTGAATCAGCAGATACTATCTCACAGGGGGATTATACCTTGACTGATCTATTTGCAATAATCAAAGAAGCCATAAGAGAGAAAGCGCAAGAAAGAATTGCAGGGAATGAGTTAATTAACTTGACTAGAAAGGATATATATGGAAAGAATGTACCTGCCTACCTCAATATAGATTACATCATTGAAAGAATCGACTTATATGCCTCATATTTTATGCCTGAAACCTTGAAAGAAGTACTAGGTAAACAGGTTAACATCATTAGTTATAAATCCCTACCTTATGGTGTTTCTCCAGAGCAAAACAGCATAGAGAAAACCAATAAGGATGCACAGAATAAGTTGACAGATAGTTACATTCAAGAAGCCATAGATAACATCAAAGTATTATCAACCACAGGGCAGTTGAATGACAATACTTTGCACTTATACATTAGGCAAAGTAGAAGCAGGACAAAGATATTCTTAGAGAGATTCATTAAGCTCTACAAATATGTTGACCTTGATAGTTTGCTACATCAGCTATGGGAGATTAGAACAAGTAACAATATAGCTTACAAGAATCTCAATAATGCAGTTATGTATTGGGCACTAGATGAAGAGCATCCTTTCAAGGTTGCAATAAGAAGAAGTTTCACCTTAAATAAGAGCTATTCAGCAAGTGAGATACAAGAGATATTAGCTCCTATAGTCCAGTATCATCTACATAAGGTACTGAAACCTAGAAAGTATGTAGCCTTATTGAAAAGCATATATGCCACTGACAGGACATCTGGGAATAAGTACACCATCAGAGGAGAGAATCCAAGAGGTTTTAAAGAACATACTGGCAGGATAGCTACCAAAGAGAATAACTTGTTAAAGTTATTTGTGTTATAGAAGGTTAATATACAATCAGATAAATGATAAGAATATTGGTATTATAGACTTTATTTACTATATTTACATTTGATAATCAGATGGTTATAGGAGTGATATATCTCTAATATGACATTAGCTATCAACAGAAGCAACCTTAGGGTCAAATATCACCCTATACTAATTACCTTTAATCCTTTATTACTGTAGGTAATTAGTATGGGGTGGATTTTGACCCCTATAAAATCAGAATTAATGACAATAGTTAAACAATTCACTATCATCCCCATTGAAGCTTGCAGGTACTTCAATCCAAAGCAGCTCTACCTATTAGCAGGTCTCTATATTAATGCCTATCCTCAAAGGGAAAGCAATTACATGACAACAGATACTACTATCAGTCAGTTGTCAGAGCTTACAGGAGTAAGTACAGATTATATCAAAGATTCCTTTATCCCCAGACTAAAGGAGCTAGAAGATAAAGGATATAGAGTAGAGACTATACAGCAGCAAAGAGAGATTAGAAGGAATATCTATTATCTACCCAATCCTCCTAAGAATTTCAGAATTATATGGGCAGAGTTATTCAGTGACAGCTCTTTAAGTCCAGAAGAGAAAGGAGTTATGATAGGGTTATACTGCCTTTGTGTTAACAAAGAGTTCAGGGTAGACCTATCAGACAAAGCCATTTATAGCCACTTGGATATGGCAAAGAATACATATAAAAAGTATAGAGACTTATTGATTGAGAAGAAAGTAATCTGGTCTTCTTATGATGTTCCAATGGCACTAGCATGGACTGAGCACATGGAATCTAAAGTCCTTCTGTACCCTCATTTGGGTCACGATACTTGGATAGACAAAGTTATATCACATGTACCAGATGATGATGAAATCAAGCATTACCTTGATACTATTAATGATGAATGAATGATACATACCCCAATATCCCCTGTTTTCCCACCAGAAGGCAGGGGATTGCTTTATATGTACATAACTAATATATAGCACTTCTTACTGTCACCTGATATATTATACTTCTAAATTTTTTATTTTTTTCTTCAATTTGATACTTACAAGTGCACTCTAAGTCACAAAGTCTCCCTCCCCTTACCTTAGGAGTGGGATAGTCCCCCTATGCATATTGGGGAATATTGGATTTACATTATAAGCTCATTACAGTTAGCTCATTACCCCACCATAGTAACTGAATCAACAGCAGCAGAATAGTCTGTCTGCACAACAATAAAATACAAGATTATGGAAAAGTTAAAGTTCTTAGAGACAGTGACAGTGAATGAGTTCAAGGCTCAAAAGGGAGTAAGTAAGATTGAGGTAAAGCAAAATCCTCATACAGGGAAGTGCTTCTTTGTTTATGGCTGTGAAATAGGTGCAGCAAGTGACAAATTTCTTAATGGAGAAGTAACCAATCCTGTTATCTCTCAAGTATGTTCACCAGATACAGGTGATATGTTCTATATGCTGCATCAAAGAGGTGAAGGTGGAGCTATGACATTAGCAACTTTATGACAGGTCTCAATGTAGACCTCAAGGAGGCAAGTTTATTAGGACTTGCTTCCTTTTTTCTTTATAGACTGTGTATAACAATTAATCCTATTCAGATATGTTGAATTTAAGAGTTTCATCCAAGAAGCAGGCTAAAATTAAGCTTGCTTTACAAGGCTGTGCAGGTTCAGGTAAGACCTATTCTGCATTGCTTTTAGCTTATGGTTTATGTAATGACTGGACTAAGATAGCCATTATTGACAGTGAGAATGGAAGTGCTGACCTTTATGCTCACTTAGGTGCTTATAATGTATTAAGTCTAAGTGATAACTTTACACCTGAAACTTATATACAAGCTATTGAAATATGTGAAGGTGCAGGTATGGAAGTTATCATAATTGATAGCATCTCACAGTGTTGGGATAACTTGCTTGAATACCATGCAGGATTACAAGGTAACAGCTTCACTAATTGGCAGAAGGTGACACCCAGAATCAATGCTTTCATGCAGAAAATTCTACAATCCAATAGGCATATTATATGCACTATGAGATGCAAACAGGACTATGTTCTAAGTGAGAAGAATGGCAAGATGATACCAGAGAAAGTAGGACTAAAAGCAGTCATGAGAGATGGTATAGATTATGAATTTACCATAGTATTTGATATTAATATGAAGCACCAGACTATTGCATCCAAAGACAGGACAAACCTGTTTATAGGTAAGCCTGACTTTACCATTACACCTACTACAGGACAGAACATAGCAGATTGGTGTAATGATGGTGTCAATCTGGAGATGATAAGGAGCAAGATTAACAGCAGTAAAACCATTGAAGAACTGACTGCCATCTATCATGCTTATCCTGAATGGTATCAGCAGTTAACATCAGAATTCATGCAGAAGAAAGCAGCACTTCAGGTACAAAAGAATCAACCAACTATTAACTATACCCCTAATTACATTAGATATGGAAATAATGCAGTTGCAGCCAGTCAGAGCTAATCTGATATACCCTAATAGAATCAACAAAGAAGGCTCTCATGTTCAAATAGTTGAGCCAATGGAAGTCATCAACACAGGTATTATGTCAACAAATCCTGTAGAAGCTGATTCCATAAGCACCAGAGAAAGTAATAAGTTACCTTTTATTGAAGCTAATACAAAGGAAGTAACCATGCAGTACCTCAAAGAGGAATGTATTACACCTGTGTTTTCTAAGGACAATGAGGTTACTATATCACACTCCAGTTTCATTGAAACTGTATGGGAAGCAGCTAATAAAGTCTTCTCCAATGAGAGAATAGAAGAACCTGCCATTAGGGTAAGCCATGTTATCAAAGGCAGAATACCGGAAGCTATTCATAAGCCAGTAAATCAGCTACTGGAATCTGATAAAACCATCTACTTTGAGAGAATGATGTTCTGTTTTGAGATACCTACCATATATGAGGATATTGCAGGTAACAGACTGAATTTAACCATAGGTGGAGTAAGAGCTTATAATCACATGAATCTGTACAGCAAGAAGAGTGCAGAGAAGTTCAAGGTGTTCATTGGCTTCAAAAACTTAGTCTGCTGTAACATGTGTGTATCAACAGATGGTTACAGGTCAGAATTAAAGGTTATGAGTACAACTGAACTATTCAATGCAGTGGTGAGGCTGTTCCAAGAGTACAATATAGCCCAACACTTGTATTATATGTCAGCTTATAAGGATAGCTATATGAGAGAGTCCCAATTTGCACAATTCTTAGGTAGATGCAGATTATATCAATTCTTACCTGTAGACCAGAAGAAGAAGTTACCACAGATGCTAATGACTGATACCCAGATAGGATTAGTTGCCAAAGCATATTATAATGATGATAACTTTAGCACCCTTTTGGACAGCAGGGAAATTAGCATGTGGAATGTGTACAACTTACTAACTGGAGCTAATAAAAGTAGCTACATTGACAACTTCTTGGACAGGTCACTTAATGCCACCCAATTGGCTGAAGGACTTAATAAGGCTTTATATGGTGAGAATGAATATAGTTGGTTCATTAATTAGTGTATCTTATGGACAGTATAATGAATGTAGCAGAGGTTCAATTGAGCTATAAAAGCAATGTCAAATCATCAACTAGATACAAGATAAATAGCTCACAAGATGCCTATGAACTATTGATAAAGTACTTCCCTGATGATACAATAGAATACAAGGAAAGCTTTAAAGTAGTACTGCTTAATCAGTCTAACAGAGTACTGGGTATAGTACCTATTTCAGAAGGTGGAATATCTGCAACTTATGTAGATGTGAGGTTGATATTACAAGCTGCCTTATTGGCTAATGCAACACAGGTAATATTGGCACATAATCACCCTTCTGGAAGCATGAAACCCAGTACTTTGGATGATGCTTTGACTGAAAAGGTCAAGAAGGCAGCAGAACTCATGGAGATTCATGTAGCAGACCATGTAATCTTAAGCCCAGAGAAGGAATACTACTCCTATTATGATGAAGGAAAACTATAAATACTTAACCTTCTAAGGTCTACAATATCCTACCTTCTATTAAATCCATTCCCCTCTACTGTTATTATACCATTATGATGGGAAATTTCTCTTGTCTCACTTTCTTACATATTATATATACAAAGTAAGTGATGCAGAATGGCAAATCAGAGGACAGTTTAATAGAAGTTGACTGCCTCTTCTAATATAGGTTGATGGTATTTGATTACAGGATAGAGGGAAGTGCTGCTATAATAACTTAACCACTTGAGGTTCGGTGAAGTATGTAAACATGAATTGTAGCAATAGTTAGTAAGTTAGACTAAATTAAATGTTGATTGAATTATGTGTGAGATTATCTTGATTCTGGTAGGGTTTGTCCTCACCAGTATGATACTTAAGGATTAAGAGGTTATATGCCTCTTACTATGTGATTTTATTGTTGTTGATAGCCCTAGTTCTGTAATGGACTGGGGCTTTAACTAGTGTATATATGACAGCATTGGATATGATATTACAGTGGCTAATATTGATAGTTACTGGTGCTCTATTTATCAATTTAGCATATAGAAAGTAAATAATTAAGCTTACCTTTGTACAATAAGGATATAGCCTGCACCTATGGTACTAATATGCTTTGAAACCTATTAAATTATGGCAGTCAAATGATGAAGTATTACTGGAAAGTTCTATCTTTGCAACAGTATTAATTAAATGACAACTAATGAAATAGAAGTTTAACAAGACATATTAGAAAAGAAGTGTTTGCTTCTTACTTGTGACAGTCCTAAAATTACCACCTTGAAGACTAACAATCACAGCAGTAAGTAGTGGATACTCATACCATTAGGTGTGGGCTTCCCTTATATTGTGTGATTGTAGGTATGTGGTAATACCTTGGACTCCCAATAAGGTTAGGCTCACACTTTCTTTTTGTAGTATGCTACAAAAGGAAATTTATTATGGAAAGAATTTTGATTACAGAAGAGTTAACAGCCTTTCTTAACTCTATGCCAGTAGTGAATGTTGATAATATTCCAATAACACATTCACTAATTATTCGAGATTTGTCAAAACTATCACTTGCAAACGATGAAAGTAATCCAACTCATAATAGTTACATAGCTATTACTAAAACTGGCTATGGTTATCCTTTTACTTGCAATATCAATCAAATTAATCAAATGCTATCTTTTATTATAGATGACATAAATCAAAGAATAAATGAAAAATTATAGTTCCTATTTATTATTAATATGGTGTACTTTAGTACTATGTTCATGTAGTCAAGTCCCCACAAATTTATATCCTATATATAAAAATGGAAAATATGGATACATTGATAGCTTAGGTAATGAAGTTATAAAGCCACAATACTTATATGCCTCATATTTTAATGAAGGAATAGCATTAATTATTGTTGATACCACTTGTGTTATACTTTCCGATACTCTCACGAGTAAGAAGGCTTCATCATTTATTAATCTACTATCTGAACAAAAGAAGATTAGATACAAATATGGATATATCTCATTAGATAATAAATTAGCTATTGACACAACTCTAATTTATGAATTTGAAAATATTGAGAATGATTGGAATAGTATAAAAGAACTAATATCAAAAGGTAAACAACTAAATTTACAATGGTTAAGCTGTTCTGATGATAGGATTTTATACCAAGACAGCATAACGAAATTATTTGGTTATATGAATTCTAAAGGAGAAACTATTATCACTCCCCAATACAAGGATGGATATCAATTTACTGAAGGATTAGCCGCTGTTCAGGTTTTAAATAAAGGTCTAAGAGATTCACCTAAATGGGGATATATTGATATTAATGGTAATCTTGTTATTGAAAGTAAATACTCTTCTGCATCCACTTTTAGAGAAAGTAAGGCTATTGTTGAATTCAGAGAGATGAAAAGGAGAGATGATGGCAAATTTAGTTTTACTAAGTCTTCCATTATCATCAATAAATCAGGTAAAATTATAGGTACTCCCTTCAACATGACTACAACAATTTATCCCTATAATGATGGAATTGCTTGTACTTATAATCATCTTGGAAAACTAAATTTAGGTTATAATTTCATTGACGAGAATGGCAACTATCTAATAGATGGCACATTAATAGATATAACAAGATTTGGCAATGGTTATGCAGGAGTAAAAATAGATAGTACTAATTGGGTATTTGTTGATAAAAGAATGAATATTATATCAGAAGAATATGAAGAAGTAAAACCATTTAAGGAGAACTATGCGGCTATTAAAAAAGACAATCTTTGGGGGTATATAGATACTACCTTTCAGGTAAAGATTCCATGTAAATATGACAATTGCTCTTCCTTCAAAAAAGGATTGGCTTCCTTCGAAATTAAAAGAGAAGCATTAATGATTGAAGGATATATCAATAAGAGAGGAGAAGTCGTTTGGCAGAAAGAATATTCCAACTGGGACTAACATTATGTACTCTATAATAAATGGTTTAAATAAAGTACAACTTCCTATTATCCATGTGAAAATAGAAAATAAATACCTTTGTTTCATCTTGGATACTGGAAGCACCTGTAGCCTGATAGACAGTACTGTAGTAGAATATTTCAAGGATATAGTAGAACCAGTTGGTGACTATTATATCAGTGGAATAGAAGGAACTAAGCATAAGGTAGATATGGTTGCTCTACCTTTCACTTTTGAAGGTCAGGTTTATAAGCCCAAGTTCTGTGTAAGACCCTTACTTGATACCTTTAAAGGCATTGAAGATGAAAGTGGCATACAGGTACATGGCTTGCTTGGAACTGACTTTCTACTGGAGAACAAGTGGGTGATTAATTTCAACAAACTAATAGTAAGCAATTATGAATAAAATAAGAAAAACAATACTCCTTATAATATTAGCAATAGGATTTGTAGTAACAGCAATTATACTATATAACCATCAGGGGTCATCAGATACTCAAAATTATATAGCTAAAATAGTACCTCTTGAAATAAAGTATATAGTAGATCTAAGTTCTGTTGAAGATAAAGGGTATAAACTCTCATATATGGATTACAAAAGTCCTGAACTTACAGCTAGAGTTATTATAGATAATGCCAGAGATTATATAATGCTATTTATGGAAAAGAATAACTATGATGAGGGTGACTTTCATCCAAAAGTATCACTATTTAATGAGTATTCTCCAGTGCTTATAATAACAAAAGACAACAAGGTGTATCTTAAAATGAAGAAAAAAGAATAATTATGAAAGCAATAAGACTTATGTTATGGTTATCCTTACCATTATAGCTACATCTCATCTATAGAGAAGGTGTTCTAAATAAATAGAAGTGTAATGTTGGATAAATCAGACTGATTTACTACATTTGCATCAACCACTTTAACAGATTAAAGTATGGATAGAACATATATTAATGAATTCCACAAGCAATGGATAGAGAGTACTCTCAAGTCAATAACCTCTTGGCAGAAGCAACCAATCTCATTAGAAGAGAAAAAGAAGCAACAGGAAATGTTGAACCAGCAGAAGGCTATAAGAGAAGGCAAATTGAAGAGCTAAAACTATTTGCTACTCAACATAACTTATGGATTAACATTAACTCTCTCCCCTTATCTTACCTTAGTAAAGGGGGAGAAAATGAAGTATTCACAGGGCATGAAGATGTTGTATTCAAATTAAACAACTTTGAGTATGCAGGTGAAGACCTTGAGAACTTCTTCATTAGGATAGAAGCTCATAACCTATTCTTTAGCAATGTCACTTATCAGATGATTGGCTTTGCTTATAACAGTCAATATGAGTTTTGTGCTGTGTTAGTTCAACCTTATGTCAGAGCTAAAAGAGAAGCTACAGAGGAAGAAATAGCAGAACACATGCAAGCATTAGGCTTTGAAATGGTCTATGAGGATGAATATCACAATGCAGAATATGAGGTTTTTGATGCAGTACCTAATAATGTGCTGTATGGTATTGATGATAAACTCTACTTCATTGATACACAAATCAGATTTAGACCTATTGAGATAACACTTTAAACTGATTTAGTTATGAAACAAAAGGAAGAAACTTAGCACACTCCAAGTGCTATTAGTAGTATGATACTAGCATAGCAGTAATACTACTATTGTTGGTCTATAGTTGTTCTATAGGCTGTTAAGAGAAAGTATAAACAAACTAACAACTATTAAAGATAAAGGTGTTACTATGCCTGATTCCGGTTCTGAAGGTCGTGCGTTTGAATCGCACCGGGGTCACAGATGAAAACCGCAATTACTAACAGATTGAGTATTGCGGTTTTTTTATTTATTCCTCTTTCGGATGAGAAGTGCAAACCAGCTGTTTGTCAGCGTTATCCGGATTGTTATCATCATAGAAATTCCAGTCTCTTTCCAGTCTTTTGGCTACATCAATTCCTGCTGTATAATAGAGATATTTGTTCTTTGCTACATCAAGAATACCGTAAGTAAGAATATCCTTTTCTTTTCCTTCTTTATCTGTATAGACGCTTTTTACTAATAATATCTTATATTTTCCATCTTCCCGAACACAGTATTCTTTATTGGCTTCCAACGTATATGTGCCGGAAACATCTGTCACATTGGAGGCGGCAGCGTCCATTTCTACAACAATTTGTTTGGGCTCTCCGGTAGTCGGGGTGTCTTTTGAGTCGTCATTGCAGGCAAACAGCAAAACAACGAATAGTAATTTAAGTAATTTCATCTTTGTATTTTTATTGGTTTTTGATTCTTTTCCTGGTGTGAATGTGTTTAATCAGAATTGTCAATTATGCAAATATACAACTTTCACATGATATAAAAGCAGTAATAGATAAAATCTTGTGTTCCATATTATTATCCGTAGTTGCATAATTTAGTCTAAAGAGAATGAAAAGTTGTTTTAGATGATTGAAATCTCATAGAAAATGCTAACTTTGTAACGATGAAGAAGTAAAAAAATGATGTTGATATAGTGTATTTATAGCTTTCTGGAAGTAGATATCTGACGATAAATTATATTAATCCCATAAATATAAATTAGAATGGAAGAAGCTAGAAAAAAGAAATGGGCTAGTGTGGCGCTGATTATCGGAGCTATTGGTTTTATCATTATTATGATTTACTTTACAGTTATTTCAAGTCTCAACATGTAAAACAGATCATTATGGCATTGAAAAATTGAAGCTTGGACATTTCGTTTGAATCTGTCCAAGCTTGTTTTTTGTGGTTCTGAATGAGATTGACCGGTAATCTGGCAATGCCTCTTCTTTAGCTTCTTGAAACCTGAAGTCCCTTGTCAGAAAGCGTCATTTCTACAAAACGAGCGCGTGGGTTGGGAGCTTGTTCTGTCAATATCCGTCGGATTTGTCCGGCTGCTTGCGGATCTTTGGCTACCATATATAAATAACCGCCGCCGCCTGCGCCGGGGAGTTTGTATCCCAGGGTGTAATCTTTGATTTTCTCGATAATGGCTGCTACTGCCGGCGGATTGGTTCCGCAATCTAATGCCTGGTTTTGTATCCAGGTTTTGCCGACCAATCGACCGAAACTATCGAAGTTGCTGCGCAGGATAGCTTCACTCATATCCATTGCATGGGCTTTCATCTCGGCTAGCAAACTTAGATGTGGCCCGGAATTGAGGAACATGGAACTGACAATTTCCGCCAGAATACTTTTGGCAGTGCGGGTAATTCCTGTATAATATAACAGATGACAGTCGCGGTAGTCGGGATGAATAAAGAGTTGGTCGGGTAACCAGCGCACTAATGGATTCTGTTCGAAACCTGCTTCGGATTGTAGCAGTTTAATGCCGGAAAAAACACCGCCATATTGATCCTGCCAACCTCCTCCTGTGGTCAGTAGTTGTTCCAATACTAATGTGTAACTACATATATCATTCTTGTCCCAAGCCAGTCCGCAGAAATCATTGATTGCTCCGAGCACGGTGGATGCCAGGATAGAACTGGTGCCCAAACCCGAGCCAGCAGGAATAGCAGCCAACAGGGTAATTTCGATTCCCGAGCCGAAAGCTTCCAGCTGTTTGGCTAAAGAAGGATAGGATTCTGTGGAGAATGCCGGCGCGAAGCCTGCCAACGTAAGGGCGGCTTTTGGGATGGAAAATGGAGAACCCACCTTTTTGTAATCTTGCAGTTCCTCATAATTTCGTATCACTTCCATTGCACCCATGTCGATGGAACGAAGGGTAATATGATATTCCTTGCAAGGTTTAACGTATACTTGCAGCGGCGGTTGGCCGTTCAGTTCGATGGCAAGATTGACAACGCTTCCTCCTGAATAAAGAGAGTAGGGAGGAGTGTCCGTCCATCCTCCTGCCACATCAATGCGTACAGGGCTGCGGCTCCATACAATCTGATCGGAATAAACGTTGAGTGTGGGATGACTTTTACGTTCGTTCATCACTCCCAATAAACCGTCGCGGAGTAGTTGGAAGGCTGCCTGTTCTTCTTTTGCGCAATCTTTGTTTTCACGTAGTTTCATGATGCGTGCGCGAAGCATCCGGTTGTGTATCCGTAGCATGGGTGCGGCATCTTCTTGCAGGACATTGGGAGTATCCAGGTTGAAACGTACAAATTCGTTTGCGGCATCCAGTAAGTTAAGTTGATAGAATACGCTTTTTTCATAATTAGCCGCCAGTCCTTTCCAGTTCTCTTTACGGAAAGCGTTGCGCTGTTCATAAAGACGCTTGAGGTTGGCGCCTGCCGAGATTTCGTCGGCAGAAACTTTCTCTGCTTTCAGCCAACGTTTTTTCCCTTCTTCCAGTTGGGGCTCCGATGTCATCCAGCGCACTAATATGCCTAAATCTTCAACAGAAGTTACTTTGGGGAAGATAGATGCTGATTGTAAATCATCGGTGCGTCCTTTTATATCCTCCCAGGTAATTCCTCTTTCTTCCATCCAGCGGGTGAAAGGGATATTAAGATAGGTAGTCGTTGATTTGTCCAACGCTCCTTTGAACACATCATCCAATCCATACGGACGTGCAACAAAGTCATTGTCGCCGATAGGGATAATGTCGATGCAGACTCCATCCGGCAAGTTGATGTTCCATTGGTTTTCGGGAACTCCTGTTATTATTTGGCGGGAACCCAGTTTCCAGCCTTTTCCCACATGACTATTCTCAATCCATAAGTTGGCATTGTCTGCAGAAAGAGAAACTTGTGTGATAGAGTTCTGGATAAAGATAGCCGGATTCGGTTTTACTTTCCGGTGCATGATCTTTCTTTGATCGCGTACCTTGTCTTGTATGGCTAAAGTGGAAGAAATCAGTTCATGGCTTGTGCCATAATGATAGAATTCTCCACCGGGCAAAGGCAATATGGCTACGGATAACTGATTGATTTCTTCATCTTTCGTTTTGGGATGCTCTCCCAAAGCCAAGCCGTAGTCCGAGTATAAGTCATAATAATTAATATCATTGGTTCCTTCTTTTAATGACCGTTTCATCAATACTTCGATGGCGCGGTCACTCAAAATCCAGATACCGATGTCCATCAGGAAAAGATGAGTTTTCGATAATCCTTCCAACTCTTCAAGAGAAGGTTTCTGTAACATGAAGTCGAGAACCTCCGGCTTTTTCCGCTCGGAAACAAATACACCATGATGGGTTGCCAAGGAAGGATTTACCCATAAGCCGTAGCATACTACGTCTGCATTCGGAATATCCTGGAGTGGCTTTTCCGAACGGATATATACATCTCCGCTTGCGATCAGCGTATTCAGACCGGCCGGGGCCTGATTCATAATCCTTTCATAGAGCGGGAGCTGCAATGATAATAGATTCTGTCCGAGTTTTTGTCCTCTTTCCCAACTGAAGATCGGGATCGGAGTCAATATTTTGCCGGAAGGTCCGTAGCTGGGCAGGCGACGGCTTTGTCCGCCTGCATGGAGCAATATTCTTTTTTCATCTCCTATCCAGTTGCCGAAAGATTTTTGTGGCGCGAATGCCTGATGGCAGGCCTGCAATAACCATGTCGTTCCGCCGCCGGAGCCTAGTTTGCTCCCAATGGGGTCTGATGTACAAAACCAATCGGTATGGTTGACTTCTTCCAGTTCGTGGAAGCAATGGATCAAATTGGGTGGTAAGGATAATAACTTTTGCATAGTAGAATCTGCGTTGGCTTAGATGGAATCTAAGTGAATTAAACTCCTGTAAAAATACGATTTATATTCCTTCTTTTCAATGTTTTTCTCCTATTTTGAAGAATAAATTATCTTTTCAGCTTTTAGGTGTTCTTTTCAAACAGCGTATCCCAATGGTCGCTTAGTGCTTGCATGGATGGCAGTAGCAGATCGGCTCCGGCATCCAGCAATACTTGTCCGTCCAAAGGACCTGTATTTACAGCTATTGTAAAGATGCCCGCATTGTGTCCGGCTTCCACTCCTAACGGAGCGTTCTCTACTACGATGGCTTCATCAGCTTTAAGTCCGCCTTTTTTCAATGCCATCAGATACGGTTCGGGATTGGGCTTACCATATTTTACATCGAACGCTGTAACCATCAATTCTTTACGAAACATTCCCGGATAGTTGTGCTCTAACCGTTCGAGCAGGGATAGTTGGCCGGAACCAGTGACCACCATCGGAATCAGTCCGTCCTTTTTCACTTTTTGTAGCAACTCCCATGCACCGGGCATACGTTTTGCTTCGGGATACGAATTGAACAAAACACTTTTCTCCTGATAGATACTTTCTATTTCTTCCTGGGTAGCTTCTCTGCCCAGTTCACGTTGGAAAACAATATTAATAGTGGAGGCTCCTGTCCGTCCTTCGTGCATATATGCTTCTTCGCGGCTAAGAGTGAGTCCATGAGATTTCATTACTGTATGCCAGGCTTCCGAATGATAGGGCATAGAGTCAAAAAGTACGCCGTCCATGTCAAACAGGACGGCTTTCAGTTTCTTTTTCATACTTTGGTACGTTGCAGAATCTTTTTAAGATGATATTTTATTTTTCTATAAGCATTTTCTTTAGATCAGACAGAGGAATAATCACATCGTATTGCTGACCGGATTCCTTGCCGATATATCTGTAAGCTATGCTTTTATTGTTATCTATGCAGGTTTTGATGAATATCTGGGTGGCGGGATCGGTCTGACTTGCCAGTGTTGATACAATACCCTCTTTCACTTCTGCTGCGTTTTCTTCAATCTGGCTGATGGGACACAATTCTTCGTCCACACTGCATATATAAACAACCGATTCGCCTATGACCTCGATTTTTTCGACAATGACTTCTTCGCTGGCTTGCATCGGGAATTGCAGGTTCGCCATTTTCAGTTGCGCTTCAAGCTTTGTTTGTCCGCTTTGTGCAGGGTCGGCATTTGTATTAATCACTTCTTTCAGTTCTTCGGCGGTAAGTTCGCAAACCGCTTGTTCGCCCGACTTATTCCCTACAAATATCATGTGTAATCCGGAATTGCATTTTGCCATCAACTTGAGCATCTCTTTTACATCTGCTGCCGGATTTTGAAACATCATTGTGATAGATGATTTCATGCTTTCCGGATTGTCTTTCAATATCTTTATATTGGTAATCTCTTCGTTCATGTTCAGCGTGTACACTACGTTATTCCCGTCGTAGATGATGCTGGTGATCGTACCGACTGCTCCCATGTCTATCGGACACTGTTTGTTGGCTACTCCGATCACTGTCTTGAGTTTGGCTTCCTGGCAACCGGTCATTACGAGCATTAGCAATGATATGCTACATAATAATATGAATCCACTGGATTTCTTTAATAAATTTCCTGTCATTTTATTTGTTCTTTTTAGTTTGATTCGCTTAATCTACAGTTGTATATGAGGCAAAGATAACGATAAAAAACGAGTTAGAACGGGAAGATAGTTTAGTGATTACTTGCCATGTGGTATCTACTGCCAACTCTTGTCGTGTAGACTGTTCGGCACTACTGAATTGCGGCGTATTACTTGTATAATTATTTGTTGTTTAGAAGAATATGTGTATTTTTGTAACGTTATAAACTCGACGATAGCATGAAAAAGAGAGTATTATTGTTGCTACCATTGTTTTTAGGCGCCTGCTCTGATAGTGGGGAAAGTCCTGTTATCAAGATAGAAAAGCTTTATGCAAAGGTTGAATCGGAGGATGAAAGTTCCGGTTCCGGTGAAAAAGACTATGCGAATCAGAGGGACGAATTGCCGGCCTTGAAGGTGGGGGACGAAGTGAAAGCTCTTCTGCTTTTGGATGGAAATGGAGCTGAACTGAAAACCTTTAGACTTCAGAATGATGATGAAGTGGATACTAAACTCATCTTTGAGAAAACAGAAGTATCTACAGAGGGAAATCTGACAGATGTGGAAAAGGGACAGCTTCGTTTTAAGGATGGTGTGTCAAAAGCTAAAATTATGGTGATTGCGACCATCAAACAAGTAGATAAGAACGGCGATGTAAAATTAGAGTTCTATCTTTCTTCCAAAGCCGAATGTGAAGGAGCACAGGAAGAAATCGGCTTGAAGACGAAAGCGGAGGATGATAAGTAAAAATGGTGCGCTGTAAACGGTACAACGGATAATAAACGGTGCAACCGGAAACAGCAACCAATAGAATATAATAATGAACGGTGAACAAATCTATGCATATAGCATAGTTGTTCACCGTCCATTGTTTATAGTTTACCGTTTATAAAAACGTTCTTGATTACAGTTTTGCACGGATTGCTTTAGATTCTTCTTCATACCCCGGTTTGTCCAGCAACGCAAACATATTCTTTTTGTATGCTTCCACACCCGGTTGGTTGAATGGATTCACGCCTAGCAAGTAACCGCTGATACCGCAAGCCTTTTCGAAGAAATAGAGCAGACCACCGATGTTGTATTCGCTCAATTCCGGAAGTACGATACGCATATTAGGTACACCACCGTCTACGTGAGCCAACTGTGTTCCCAATTCGGCCATCTTGTTCACTTCGTCCACACGTTTGCCGGCTAAGAAATTCAAGCCGTCCAGATTTGCTTCATCAGAAGGAACTTCCAGTTTGTGGTTAACCTTCTCTACTGAAATCACCGTTTCAAAGATAGAACGTTCGCCTTCCTGAATCCATTGACCCATAGAGTGGAGGTCTGTTGAGAAATCTACCGATGCAGGGAAGATACCTTTATTGTCTTTTCCTTCAGATTCTCCGTAAAGCTGTTTCCACCATTCGCTTACATAGTGCAGTTTTGGGCAGAAGTTAACGAGGATTTCGATCTTCTTACCATTTCTGTACAACTCATTGCGGGTAGCAGCGTAGATAGCAGCAGGGTTTTCAGCAAATGCAACGTCCGAACCACATACTTTTTCCATGTCGGCAGCACCGGCAACCAGTTTGTCGATATCGAATCCGGCCACTGCAATAGGCAGCAAACCAACCGGAGTCAGGACAGAGAAACGTCCGCCTACGTTATCGGGGATGATGAATGTTTTGTATCCTTCTTTGTCGGCTGTAACACGGGCGGCACCTTTCTTGGCATCCGTCACGGCAACGATTACTTTCTTTGCAGTTTCTTTGCCGCGCTGATCTTCACATTGCTTCTTCAGCAAACGGAAAGCAAGAGCTGTTTCAGTAGTAGTTCCTGATTTAGAGATATTGATGACACCGAATTTCTTGTCTTTCAGATATTCAGTCAGTTCGTACAGATAATCTTCGCTGATATTGTGTCCTGCATAGATCATGACAGGAGCTGTTTTCTTTTCCTGCAACCAAGTGAAGCTGTTAGACAAAGCTTCGATGACGGCACGGGCACCCAGATAGCTACCACCGATACCGGCTACGATTACTACTTCACAATTGTCTCTTAATACTTTTGCAGTAGCGTTCAGGTCGGCCAGGTGTTCTTTAGTGATAGAAGAAGGCAAATGCAACCATCCTAAAAAGTCGTTACCTTTGCCTGTACCTTTTTCAAGCATTTCCTGTGCGGCTTTTACTTCAGCTTCGTAAGCAAAAACCTTTTCTTTGGAGATGAATCCAAATGTTTTTTCAATGTTTAAACTAATCATATATTTTAAGTATTAAGTTTTAAGTATTAAGTATTAGTCATCAAGTATGGATTGTCAAGTATGAGTACCTGCGGGTAATACTTAAATGCCTAATACTTAATATTTTTTTATCTAAAAGAGTCAGTCAACAGTTTAATCTCGATCATTGGTGAGATACGTTCGTACAGAATGTTGTACACTGCGTCCAGTATCGGCATATTGACATGATGATGCTTATTGATTTCTTTGATACATTTTGTACCATAGTAACCTTCCGCAATCATTTCCATTTCAATTTGCGCACTCTTAACGGAATACCCTTTACCTATCATCGTTCCGAAAGTTCGGTTGCGGCTGAAGTTGGAGTAACCGGTCACCAATAAATCCCCCAGATAAACAGATTCATCCACGTTTCTGTTCAACGGATGCACCGTATTCAAGAAACGGTTCATTTCCTGAATGGCGTTGGAGATCAGTACAGCCTGGAAGTTGTCGCCATATTTCAGACCGCTACAGATACCGGCAGCGATGGCATATACGTTTTTGAGTACCGAACTATATTCGATACCCGCTACGTCATCACTGACAGATGTTTTGATGAAGCTGCTTCCCAAACGACGTGCGAAGATACGTGCTTTGTCTTTGTCAGGGCAGGCGATAGTCAGGTAGGAGAGGCGTTCCAAGGCTACTTCTTCTGCGTGGCAGGGACCTGCAAGGACTGCTATATTTTCTGGTGGTACACCATATTCTTTTGTGAAGTATTCCGATACAATAACGTTGTCATCGGGTACGATTCCTTTGATAGCGGTGATGATAAACTTATCTTTTATCTTGGTTTTCAGTTTTTTCAGATGCGCCTTCAGATAAGGAGAGGGAGTGACGAAGATCAGTGTATCCGATTCTTTCACCACATCGTTGATGTTGGAACTGAATGAGATGCGTTTTGTATCAAATTTCACTCCTGTCAGATAAGCCGGATTGTGCCCTAATCGTTTAAAATCGGCAATGCGGTCGTCTCGCCGCATATACCAATTGATAGAGTCTTCTTGGGCCAGACACATCTTTGCGATGGCTGTAGCCCAACTTCCTCCGCCCATTATCGCTATCTTGCCGGGTAATTTCATTTGTATGGATTTGGATGAAGAACTTATTAAATTTTCTGTATCCACTCAGTTACGTCGTTTACCGACGGATTGGTCAGTTCTAATTTATATTTCTTGTTAATGCCACAGATGTCCTGGTGCAACTTCTGCGGATTGACATCTTTCATGTCAGCTACAGTGTTGTAACCGGCTTTTTGGATCACCGGAACCCAGTCTTCTGCGATTCCCAATTCCATATATTTAGCGGCAGCGTCTTTTTTCACTACTTTTTCCGGACGCATTTGCGGGAAGAATAATACTTCCTGAATAGTGGTCTGTCCGGTCATTAACATTACCAGGCGGTCGATACCGATACCGATACCCGATGTAGGAGGCATACCATATTGTAAAGCGCGCAAGAAGTCCTGATCGATAATCATCGCTTCATCGTCTCCCTTGTCGGCCAAACGCATCTGCTCTTTGAAACGTTCTTCCTGATCCAACGGGTCATTCAATTCCGAGTAAGCATTAGCCAGCTCTTTACCGTTCACCATTAACTCGAAACGTTCGGTCAGTCCCGGTTTAGAACGATGCATCTTGGTCAGCGGAGACATTTCAACCGGATAATCGGTGATGAAAGTTGGCTGGATATACGTACCTTCGCAGAATTCTCCGAAGATTTCATCAATCAGCTTGCCTTTACCCATTGTCTCGTCGATTTCCTCCATTTTCAGTTCCTTGCAAACTTGGCGGATTTCTTCTTCGCTCTTGCCGTTCAGGTCGTATCCTGTCTTTTCTTTGATAGCATCCAGGATAGGCAGGCGGCGGTAAGGAGCTTTGAAACTGATCGTTTTTCCGTCGACAACGCTTTCCGTACAGCCGTTTACAGCGATACAGATACGTTCCAGCAGTTTTTCGGTGAAATTCATCATCCAGTTGTAATCCTTGTACTGAACATAAAGTTCCATACAGGTAAATTCCGGATTGTGAGTTTTATCCATGCCCTCGTTACGGAAGTTCTTACCTATTTCATATACACCTTCAAAACCACCTACGATCAGTCGTTTCAGATAAAGCTCTGTTGCGATACGTAGGTAAAGGTCTATATCCAATGAGTTATGGTGAGTGATGAACGGGCGTGCACTGGCTCCACCGGCAATAGATTGCAGGATAGGAGTTTCCACTTCCGTGTAACCAGCCTCATCCAAAACGTTGCGCAATGTTTTCACTACAGTGGCGCGTTTCAGGAATGTTTCTTTGATGCCGTCATTTACTACCAGGTCAACATAGCGTTGGCGATAACGGAGTTCGGGATCTTCAAAAGAGTCGTAAGCTACTCCGTCTTTGTATTTAACGATTGGCAACGGTTTAATAGACTTTGCAAGTACAGTCAGTTTCTTTGCATGGATACTGATTTCACCCATTTGTGTGCGGAACACGAAACCTTCGATACCGATAAAGTCACCTAAGTCGAGCAGGCGTTTGAATACAGCGTTGTACAGTTCTTTGTCTTCTCCCGGACAGATATCATCGCGGGTGATATACACCTGGATGCGACCTTTAGAGTCCTGCAATTCAACGAAAGAGGCTTTACCCATCACGCGGCGGCTCATGATACGACCGGCTACGGAAACCTGGCGTGGCTCTTCGTCGTCTTTAAATTCAGCTTTAATATCTGTAGAGAAAGCATTGGTTACATACTCTGCTGCAGGGTATGGATCAATACCCATTGCACGAAGCTCATTCAGACTGTTACGTCGAATAATTTCCTGTTCACTTAGTTCTAATATATTCATTTCGTTACGTATTAACTCAATTTTGTGGGCAAAAATACGAAACTTTTCTTATATATCCTGTAATCCGTCTCTTTTTTGTATCTTTGCACCCTCAAACTAATAGGTATGACAGGACAAAAGACACCCACTGCGTTGGGTACGGAAAAGATTGGAAAGCTTTTAATGCAGTATGCCATTCCGGCAATTATCGCCATGACGGCGTCTTCTCTTTATAATATGGTAGATAGTATTTTCATTGGTCATGGAGTAGGGGCGATGGCTATCTCCGGGTTGGCATTAACCTTTCCGCTAATGAATCTTGCCGCGGCTTTCGGCTCTTTGGTGGGGGTAGGTGCGGCTACATTGGTTTCGGTGAAATTGGGACAGAAAGATTACGATACCGCACAGCGGGTACTTGGCAATGTACTGGTATTGAATATAATCATCGGGCTTGCCTTTACAATCATCACATTGTTGTTTCTCGACCCTATTCTTTATTTCTTCGGTGGTAGTGATGCTACAGTAGGTTATGCCCGCGATTATATGATCGTTATCTTGTTGGGTAATGTCGTCACCCACCTTTATTTAGGTCTGAATGCTGTACTGCGTTCGGCAGGACATCCGCAGAAGGCGATGTATGCCACGATTGCTACGGTAGTGATTAACACAATACTCGACCCTGTTTTTATTTATGGCTTTGGTTGGGGAATACAAGGAGCGGCAATCGCTACCATTACTGCACAGGTGATCGCATTGGCATGGCAGTTCAAGCTATTTTCTAATAGAGAGGAACTGTTACATTTTCATAAAGGTATTTTCCGGTTAAAAAAGAAGATTGTGTTTGATTCTTTAGCAATTGGTATGGCTCCTTTTCTGATGAATCTGGCAGCTTGTTTTATCGTGATTTTGATTAATAAGGGGTTGAAACAGTATGGAGGTGATTTAGCTATTGGAGCTTTTGGAATTGTCAACCGCCTGGTATTCCTTTTTGTCATGATTGTGATGGGATTGAATCAGGGGATGCAGCCCATTGCCGGGTATAATTATGGTGCCAAGCAATATCCCCGTGTGACGAAAGTCTTGAAAATTACGATTTATGTAGCCACCCTTATCACTACTATCGGTTTCTTGATGGGGATGCTGATACCTGATTTGGCAGTTTCTATTTTCACCACGGATGAAGAACTGGTTCGTATTTCTGCTAAAGGACTGCGTATTGTGGTCATGTTCTTTCCCATTGTCGGTTTTCAGATGGTGACTTCCAACTTTTTTCAGAGTATAGGTATGGCAAGCAAGGCTATATTCTTGTCTGTCTCCCGTCAGGTTCTAATTCTGATACCTTGTCTGCTGATCCTTCCACACTTCTACGGACAACTAGGAGTTTGGATCAGTATGCCGATTTCCGACCTGATAGCAAGTATGATTGCCGGAACGATGCTTTGGTATCAGTTTCGCCAGTTCTCATTATCGAGTAATTTAAAACATTAAAAAAGAAAATATGATAACTTCACAAATGTCCTACGAGGAATTGGCGAATGAAGTAGCAAAGGACTATATGGACGTGAGCATAATCATGCGGAAAAAAATGCCGGATGCTCTAAAATATTTCCGCAGGCAAAGCAAATTTCCGATGTTTCTTTTCTCTACAGTCACTTCACCCAGGAAGAACAAATGGATTTTGATATTCTTCGCCAAGAGTAAGCGACGTTTGAAACAGTATGTTGATAGTTTTCTTGTTTGTGTTAGAGAAACAGATCATGGTAAGTATGTTTATCGATACGATTTACCGGCTAAAGAAGGTTCTCTCCCCGGTGTGACTTTTTATCCACCTCATTTTTTTAGCAGATATGCTCTACGGATGGGATTGGAACTCACCGGAGAAGATCTGATAAAAAGATATTTTAAAACGAACACTGCTATGCACTATAATGCCGATCATTTATTCTTGAGTGAAGAAGAAATGAAAGATTTGCTGAATCCTGTGTGGTACACTAGTCCGGATGGTATTTCGCTCGGATCGGCTACGATGGTGTCCGGCATGGAACTTTTTATCTGCAAGACTTTCGTTCCCTGGAATATGTGTAAAAAGGATCAACTGATAACTTGTGGAAAAGAGGAAATGTTTCGATTGCAAGAAGATCTTGCGCTGGATACTCATGAGGAGGACGTTGTGAGTCAATCAGAGAATCATAAGATTGTTGAAGAGTTTGCACGGATGATAATGGAACTTATAGAGAAGGCTGGTTAAACTAGTCAACCATTATCAGGGAAGTACAAATTCTCAACTATACTCACGCCTATGAGAAAAAATACTCATACCTCATTGGTATGAGTATTTTTTCTCATAGGCGTGAGTATTACTCCTTGTCAGAATGTCTGGAAACGGCAATTTTATAGCATTTCTGATAAAGGTTTTACCAATCGAATAAATCGATATATTTGTCGAATTCAGGTTTGTTTTCGATACCATGTTTTAGAAAGACGGCGGTAATCTGCTTTTGTTCGTCAGGATGTAGCATCCGTTCTTTGTTGCGGATGCGGTAAAACATACTGCGCCCCATCAAAGAATATAATTCTTTGCGGATGGTGATAGCCGTAGAATATGGTATGTTGTCCAATATATGGTCAATTCCGCATGCAAAGCGTGAAGTGCAGTATGGATTGAAAAATCTGCAGTTATTCTCGTTTCCTATTATGTGGTTGGGATTGACTGTTCGGAAATCAGGAACATTTTGCGGTATACAGAGTGTCGCTTGATGGCGTAGGCATTCATTGCGGCGCGGACATTTGTTGTGGGTGCAGTATAGATAATTCTTAGGAATGTCATTAAAGTCAATTTTTTGGTTCATGATTCTCAATGCTTTTATAGTTTGTTGTTGTTTTCATATTCTGTTTACTGGTGGCAAACTTACTCAAAATCTCCGGAATAGACGAATGAAAATGGAAGAAATGGTATGCTGTACCAAGCTATTAATGAATACTAAGAGACGTAGACAAACAGAACAGAGTTGCTAGATAAATTACTGTTTTAAAATAAAGAGTTATGCTTGCCGTTTTCTATGTCTGCAATAATGCTATTTATAGTGGCTAATAGAGGTGGAATTCCTATTTTTATGGTATTGAATATTGCTTCGGGGTCGATAGCAGCATATTCATGGGATAATATATTGCGTAAGCCTATAATTCGTTTCCAAGGAATTTCTTTATAATTTTCGACTAGCAATGCTTCTTCTGTAAGATTGTCTATTTGCCTCACTGTTTCTCCTATTGTTTGAAGGCACATGCAAGTAGAATTAAATAGGACCATGGCAGAGTCAGAGATTAAAAAGTCATGGTATGAATTTAGATGTTTCGTTGTTCTTTCTATAAAAGAGCTTTGTTCTTCAACGAAATGCAGCATGCCTACTATTTTTTCTTTAGATATAGATCGCATCTTCTTCTAAACTTTTCTTGAAAAAATTGCGCATGATAGCCCCTAGTGAGATGATGTCCACTTTTGTACGGAATATTTTTTCTAAATCTTCCTTTATGTCCTGTATCGTAAAATAGTTAGGCTCTTGTAATTTTATACAAATATCAATATCACTTGTTTCATCATGCTCTCCTCTGGCGGCAGAGCCAAACAACCCTAAAGTGATTATTCCGTATTTCTCAGCATAGTGTGCTTTGAAATCACGTAATATATCAAGTATCTCAGCAGTTGTTTTCATTTTCTATTTATATTCTGTTTATAGGAACAAAGGTAGCAATAATTTTGATATAAAGAAAAGTTAGAGACTATAACTTGACCTGATTTGTAGTATGTTAGAAAATAGTGACAAGCGATAAAGAATCCTGTGTCCTTGATTTTTCCTAAACATTTATGACTCTCTCTTGTTATTTTCCGAAAAGTATTTGTACCTTATGTCATTGGAACGTAGCACGCCTTTGTGGTGTGCGATTGTGCGTTTCCTCGGCTAACAGAAAAATGTAGCGATTTTTTTATACGTGCCGGGAAGACATTACAAATGTATAATTCTATACTTAAAGGGCTGAAATTGAAGAAAGATATATTGGCTACTTATCGAAAGCGTGCTATCGATGCTCGTTTTTTATCCTTGGCAGACAATAATAAGAATATAAATGTTGGGCAGGAAGAGTGGATACTTCAATTGCCTGTTTGTAAAGTAGCTGATACTCGGCTGGCTAATGTCTTGTATAATCAAGATGTTCGAACGGTAAAGGACTTATTGGAAATCGTATCGGGAAGAGGTTGGAAAAGTCTGTTGAGAATAGAAGGAGTAGGAAAAACTTCCTACTATCATTTATTATCCAAACTTCAGATGATAGGTGTTGTGGATGAAAGTCTGGACAGGATTCTTGCCGGACATTCTGTTGGTCAGTTTGATAATAAATGACGGTAGGACATAATGATAAAGGGAGATGATATCACATCAATGGTAAGTACATGACAATTTATATAATTCGCTTCCTGCCAATAAGAAAGCGCCTACGCCATATACATCTGTTGCATCGAATCCGGCAGCTTTGGGTGCGGCACCAACAGGTTGTATATATCCCAACTTTCCATCAGAATGAACAGCTTTTACTAATGATTGCCAACCTTTTTCAAGAACCGGCTTGTAAGTTCGTTGAGGCAGGTAACCATTGCGAATTCCCCAAGCAATACCAAAACACATAAAGGCGGAACAACTATTCTCTGGCATTTTGTATGAATCAGGATCTAGTAAGCTGGTACGCCAATCCCCGTCTTTGCATTGAGTCTTGCGAACTGCTTCTGCCATTTCTGTAAATAACCGGATATAGTAGTTACGTGAAGGGCAGTTGAGAGGTAGATTATCGATAATGAGAGGAAGGCCGGCAAATACCCAACCATTGCCTCTTCCCCAGAATTGTTTACTACCATTTTTTTCACGGAGAGGAATTCGTTTATTGTCTCTATAAAAGAGATGATCTTCTTTGTCGTATAGTGAATCTACACATTCTTTATATTCACTGTCCATATAATTTAGATAGATTTTATCTCCGGTTATTGTATATAGAGCCGCATAAACCGGAGGTGCCATAAACAAGGCATCCGACCATGACCAGCGTTCCGTTGTTCCTATAGCATCCGTTTTTTGTAATGTAGCTTTTGAAGGATGGGAAGCTACGTAATAAGCCCGTTCCATTACAGGTTGTAGCATACGTTTGTCATCAAATCTGCGGTACATCTCGATGAATGCTTGCCCCACACAAATATCATCGGCATGATATACACGGTCCCACATATTCCACTTATGCTTTTCGCCGATAGTACGGACAAAGTCATAGCAAGATTGATTTCCCGAGACTTTTCCCCATTCTGTCATTCCACGATACAGAGCGCCGTTTGTCCAGTCCAGTGGATTATGTTTTACTTCGTTGTGATGGGTAATTTGCCACTCGGATACGGCATTACAAACTTTGGTAATATCTTCTTTCTCCATCTTTGATGAAAAAAGTTGTTGAGCATTCAGGCTACAACTTATTGATACTAAAAATAAGGAGAGAATCTTTTTCATATATAATCTGTTTTAGAGGGTTTTATAGTTTTATGGCCTTGTCCAGTTTTACATTGGGATTACCTGACCATATTTTTTTTCCTGTCCATTCCTCATAAGGGGCACTCCAGAATTCATCGGTGACCGGAAGCCCTAATGCTGTGAATACAGTAGAGCATAAATACAGGCTGCCGGTAGAAATGTATCTTTCAGCTATTTGTGGTTGATGTCCTGCAAACCCTAAAGTCAGCCATCCATGTTCGTCGAAATTCCCTTTTATAGCCATGTGCCTTTTTATAACAGCAGTTAGGCCGCATCGGACTTGTGACTTGGTAATGGTAGTTGGTAGCAAATCTTTTAGAGCTGCTGTTGAAAGTACATGGAACGTTCCAAAACGGTATGCTATAGAACGGCCGATTACAGGGTATGCTCCATCCGGAGAAATCATTCTTTCTTGTTGTTCGGCATATCTGGAGAAACGTAGCTGTTCTTTTTTATAAAAGTCGGTTTCGCCTTTGTTATGTTTCTGCATGATTTCCAGAATATCCAGGAGCATTGGATGAATGACAAAACTGTTATAATAATCCATATGTAAGTTTATTCCGTCACCATACCAACTATCGCCTTTATACCACTCTTTGAACCGCATAATGGCATACTCTATGGGATGCATATTACATTTACCAGTCAATTCCAGCAGGGTAGCTTCAACCATAGCAGAAAAGAGTAACCAGTTACTTTCTACCGGCTTAATCTTACTTACTTGTTGTAAAGCGTTCAGGATATTCTTTTGGGTTTCAGCTGATAGTTTACTCCATATTTGTTTCGGGGAACGCAATAGTCCCTGGCAAAAGAACGCAGTATCTACCAGAGGTTGTCGAGTGACTGTAAAATTCAGATAATCCGGAGATTGGGGATTGAATCCGTGATTGATGGACTCAGTCATCAGGCGGATATATTTCTCACGTATTTGTCCTTCTTGTGTATTGTCCGGGCCGAGTTCCAGCCAAGGAGCCATTCCTACAAACAAGCGTCCTAAAGCTTCCAGATGAGTGGTACGCGCATTGGATGGATTAGGCACACCGGAGATCGTTTCTACAGGCATGTTCTTCTTTAGTTCTCCCTTACTCATGCTATTTAATAATGGGTCGGCAATTTGAGATAATATGTTGACCCAATAGTTCCTGTCTTCCTGCCCTGAAGTTGTTTGTGAATAACCTGTGAGATTAAACATCAGAAAGGCAACAATTAAAATACTATATCTCATGATTTTATTTTATGGTTTAATAAACTTGTCTATTGGGAAATCTATACCGCCAAATGCTTTTATACTTGTCCATGGTTCAACTGGATTACACCAAAAAGGGTCATTGGCAGGGAGTCCTAAGGGCAGGAAGCCTAATGAGCACAAATAAACGCAAGGAGTAGACAGATAAATATCTCCTAGTTCCGGTTGTTCACCACAAACTCCGATCGTCAGCCAACCTTCTTTATCGAAAGTTCCCGGTTGTTCAAAAAGACGCTTAAGCATGGCTGTCATGGCTCCACGTACTTGTCCGGGCTTCAATGATTCCGGAAGTTTTCCGAATAAGGCGCATGCTCCCAAAACTTGGAATGCTGCTGAACGGTAACTGACAGAACGGCCTAGTACCGGATAGCTGCCATCGGGAGCTATCATGCGCTCTTGAATTTCGGCATAACGAATAAATCGTATCCATTCTTCATTCAGAAATGACTGGAAGGACGGCCTCTGTTTTACTGTCACTTTCAGGATTTGCAGTAACATAGGATGGATAACATAGCTATTATAATAATCTAAATGAAAATCTGCCCCATCTCCATAAACGCCATCTCCTTTATACCATTCTCTATGAGAAGTCAAGGCTCTTTCTACTGTCGGAAAATTCCATTCTCCGGAAAATTCTTTTAATCCGCACTCCACCATGGCAGAAAATAACAACCAATTGTTATTTCCCGGTTTCATCGTACGGGTCGATTTCCACTGTTCAATGAGTCTTTTGCGGGTGGTGTCATCCAGATTTCCCCATAACTGTGTAGGTGCTTGCAATAATCCTTGTATTAAGAATGCACTGTTTACTAATATCTGACGGGTAGCTGTGCTGTTGAAATAATCATTAGATTCCGGGTTTACAGAGTTTGCCAGCGCCTTGCACGTCATTTTAATATATTTTTCACGTAGCTTGCCTTCTGGAGTATTGTCCGGTCCGAGTTCCAACCACGGTGCTATTCCTGCGATGGTTCTGCCTACAGCTTCCATGTGAGTGATAAACTCCCGACTGCTGGCTAAAGCTGATGACGAACGCCCGACAGGAATATTTTTTTTCAGTTGGTCTTTGCTAAGATTGCTTATCACCGGATCAGCTATTTTTACGAGTGTCTGAATCCAATATTGTCTGTCATTATTAAGAGTATCACGTATTTGTGAATATGGCATAGTAGAAGTTGATTGATACTTCTTCATCACTTCCTGCAGCTCTTTTACTTTGTTCAGATATTGTAGATGAAGGTTATTCGATTCTCCGATATCTTGTTTTAGATTAAACAATTCGGGGACATCTCCTTTTTTGAACTTACTATTACCTGTTTTAGGCAAATAGACCCAATCACCTTTGCGTATACCGTGAACTTCACCACCTTTTATATAAACATATTCGTCACGTAACCGTAGAGAAGGATTTTTGAGAAAGGATGAAATATTTATACCGTCAATCTTTTGTTTGAAAGATTGGCAACCTGCATAGTGCATGATTGTAGGGAAAAGGTCGATGCTGGCAACTATTGCGTCACTAGTTACACCGGCAGGTATACTCCCTTTCCAACGGATGATACAAGGAACTCTGACGCCTCCTTCATAATAAGAGAACTTACCGCCTCGTAAGGGCTCAGCGGAACCTCCGTCTTCTTTGAAAGACAACCACGGTCCGTTATCCGATGCGAAAATAACTAAAGTGTTTTCTGCTAATTTCTTTTTGTCAAGGTAATCGAGTAAACGGCCTACATTCCAATCAATTTCTTCTACAACATCACCGTAGAGTCCTCGTTTGCTTTTACCTTTAAATTGCTCGGAGGCAAATAACGGTACATGAGGCATTGATGGGGTGATATAGACGAAGAAAGGTTGCTCCGGATTATTTTCTATAAAATCTATGGCATGATCAAAATAACGTCGGGTGGTAGTAGACTGGTCGCAGGGATACTCAATAATTTTATCTCCTTCAAATAGTGGAGAAGCGTTGTTCAACCTTTTTTTTATATCTGCTCTACTGGAAGTTCTCACAAATTCCTGGTCTTCTTTCGCTTTTGACAAATTATATCCTTCTCTGAAGGTTACATTGGAAGCAAATTGCTGGGAAGGGCCGATATACATATCATTACTGTATGGTATCCCATAGTAGTAGTCAAATCCTTGATCTGTGGGTAAATGTCCCTTTAAATCACCTAAATGCCATTTGCCAAAGCAACCGGTTGTGTAACCTTGCTCTTTCAATGCTTCGGCTAAAGTGATTTCTTCCGAAGGCATGCCTTCAGATTCGGGAAAAAATACCCCTTTTACTCCATTCCGTGTATTTAATCTACCGGTCAGAAGTCCCGCACGTGAAGCACTTGATACGGAAGATGATACGTAAAAGTCTGTCAACTTTATGCCTTCCTTTGCCATACGGTCAATAAAGGGTGTCTGTATCAATGGCGAACCATAACAACCAAGATCCTGGTAACCCTGATCGTCTGTGAAGATAATCACAACATTAGGTTTCTGCCGGGCTTGCAATAGCCCGGCAGAAAAGAGTAGGGGATAAATAAGCAGTTTCTTGTCCATATCTTTTTATTCAGAGATAACGATGCCTTCTGTAATTCCACTGTCATTATAGCTGTCAACTCGGTAATGATACTGTACGCCTTTGGTAAGAATGTGGAGCTGTAAATCGGTCGTTTCTTTATCTTTGACCTGGATACATTGATTAAGAAAATCGGGCTGATAACCAAAGCGAACAAGATAACCATCAGCATCGGATTCTTTATTCCAGCTAAGCGAAGCATATCTTTCATCGTCTTTGTTTCTTTTTACTGACAGTTCTTTAACTATTTCCGGTTTGTCCGAATAGCCGAAACCGAACACACGCAAATCCAATAAAGCAAACTTGCCCTCTTTGGGAGTATGGACATTCTCTATTTTAACAAAGGAAGTTTCTATCGGCTTGGGGAATTCAACATATTCATGTGGTATGGCAACCGTGTTCTTTGATTTATCCACTATTAGTTTCCAATCTCTTCCATTGTCGGATACGTACAGCTTATAAGCGTGATAATCTGTTTCTTTGGGAGCATCAGGGTTTATGTCTTGTTCAGCAAAGTTTATTTGAACGGAATTCATACGAATCTTCTTGCCTAAGTCCATTACGAAATATTCACCTGCTTTGCCACTTGTAGCCGACCACCAGGTACGAACATTTTCATCCACTGCCTTTTCCGGTTCAAAACCCGGTAATGAAGAAGACGCCGTACTCTTTTTATGATAGGATTGGAGCATCCAGCCAAAAGCGGAAATATCTTGAGGATTGAATCTTTTTTGAGGTAGTGACATGGGATAATCCCCTAATACAGTATGGGTTCTCATTCTTCCTTTATCATCAAAAGAAACAGGGAATAAACCTATTCTTCTTTCAAATTCGTCATGATTACCTACCCACATGGAGGTAACTTGCCACCAATTTTCGTATTTGTCTTTAAATACACAACTATGTCCGGCTCCTCCGATAAAACCACCGACTTTTAGAGATACGGGATTATAAGGTTGTTCTACAAAACCACCATTTACACTATCACTCTCCAGAACCACATCACAATACCAATTGCAGATAGTACCTGGAGTGGCATATTGCAGGTAGTATTTATTTTTGTTCTTCACAATCCATGCACCTTCAGGACATGGTACTTTGGAAAATTTTCCCAGCCAGGCAGAGGCGTCAATTTCATCATACAACTCTCTACGTCCAAAATGATAGCCCGATTTGCACTGATTGATATCTGTTACATATTCTCTCAAGACCTTTTTGGAGCCTTCTATCTCTTTGAATGTGGCAGGATCTACTTCGAAGAAAGTAGTAGATTGAGTTCCACCTAAACCATAATAGAAAAAGAAGCGTCCATTGTCAATAAATAAACAAGGATCGGCCATCCGTCTTACTTCACCACATTTTTCCCATTTCCCATTTTCCGGATCGGATGAGCGAATGACATCTACCGTTTTCTTGGTACGGTCTCTGGTGAAATTAACGAAGTATACATAGTTTTCGTCGGCTGCCACGGCTGGTGCTACATAATGATCGACATCAAGAGCGGACGTCTTTACCTCCGGATTAAAGTATATATTCTTCCATGTGATTAAATCGTCAGATACGCGATAGCCACCAATGTCCATCGTGGTAAACAAGTAGTATTTGTTTTTAAACAATACGATAACAGGATCGGCTGCGGAACGGGCTTTCTTTTCTCTTGTCTGAAAGTTTCCCCAACCATAATCCAGATTCATCGGATTACAGAAGGTAGTTTGTTTTTTTACTGATTTATTTTCTGAGCAGGAAAACAAAACTACTGCAACAAATAAAATAGATAATATATTTTTCATGAATTTCCTTCTTTTTATCCTATTTTTTCAAGGCTTTGTCTACATTTAAATCAACACCGGCCCAGCCTTTTTTACAGGTCCAATCTGCAGAAGGAGAAGACCAAAACTCGTCAGACTCCGGTAAACCAAGAGCGATAAATACGGCTGTACATAGATACAGACTGCCTGTCGATATGTATGTCTCACCGATATGGGGTTGATATCCGGCAAAACCTACTCGTAGCCAGCCTTCAGGATTAAATGTTCCGGGTGCATTAACCTGACGATTGATGATAGCGGATAAAGCGGATCTTACTTGAGCCGGCTTTACCCTTTCAGGAAGCAGTTTTCTGTAGGCAACATCAGACAATGCATGAAAAGCACCGAATCGATAAGCCAATGAACGACCTACTATTGGAAATGTACCTTCGGGTGATATCAGTCTTTCTTGTTGTTCGGCATAGCGTGCATAACGTTCGAGTTCAAGGTCATAAGGTATAGAGCTTTCTATACCGTTTTTTTTCATTATTTCCAAAACTTCGACCATCATGGGATGTATGACGAAGCTATTGTAATAATCCAGGTGAAAATCAGCGCCATCACCATACCAACCGTCCCCTTTATACCATTGTGCAAAACGATCGCAAGCGTATTTTACACGCTCATATTCCCATTCACCGGTAAATTCTTTCAAGGCAGCCTCCACCATTGCTGAGAAAAATAACCAATTGGTTTCAGAAGGCTTTATCACTCTCGATGATTTAAGTTCCTTAATGACTCGTTCTTGAGTCGTTTTATCAAGTTTGTCCCATAATTGCGTGCGTGCTCTTAGCAAGCCGTGAGCAAGAAATGCAGCATCGACTAATGGTTGGCGTCCGTTATTGAAGTTCAGATAATCAGGAGATTGTGGATTTACTCCATTAGAAATGGATTTCAAAGCTAAATCAATATATTCAGCACGTAGTTTGCCTTCTATTGTATTGTCTGGTCCTAATTCCAGCCATGTTGAGATCCCGGTAATTAATCTTCCTAAAGCCTCCAAATGCGTAACTTCTTTTCTTTTTTGCATATCAGCAGCGATAGATTCAACCGGCATATTCTTCCGAAGTTCCCCTTTTGCCATATTCGTTAACAGCGGGTAAGAAATGCGATGGAGTGAACTTAACCAGAGAGAACGGTCCGAATTCTCCGAAAAAGCTGTTATTGTTTCAACTACCAGACGATTTTCCAGTAGTTTTTTATATCTGATTAATGCCTCTATAAAATAATAGTCTGCATAAGTCAGAGGGGCATCAATTTCATATTGTTTAGCCATGAAGCCCGTACAATGTTTGATAATATAATGGTTATTATCACCTACTTTTTTTGCGCGATAAGCAGGGGAAGCTAACGATTTTATCTGTTGTTCGGCTATTGTGAGGAACTGTTTGCTTAGTTCCCCTTCTACATAAGTGCTCAATTCTACATAGGCTGATGCCATGATGGCACCAGCAGAGGCATCACGGTCTTCTTTGGGAATATTGGGAGCATCGAAATCCCAATAAGGAATCTTATCCTTAGGCAGACGCGGATGATTCATAATGAACTTACCAATCTTAATAGCGTGGTCCAAATACTCCTTTTTACCAGTCTGCCGATACATCATTGTAAAGCCATATAATCCCCATGCTTGTCCACGTGACCAAGAAGATTGATTGTTTACTCCTTGGTGTGTCACCTGATTCAGAACTTTTCCCGTAATCGTGTCATAGCTTACCACGTGGTATGAACTTCCATCAGGGCGGAAATGATTAATCATTGTCCGGTCTGCATGCGATTTGGCCATATTATAATAGGTGTTGTCTCCGGTTAGGGAAGAGGCTACGTTGAGTAGTTCCAAATTCATCATATTATCAATGATAACAGAGAATTGCCATTTTTTACTATTCCAGGAACGGGTGCATCCTGTTACCGGATGAAAACGGGTCGACAATGATTTTGCAGCAGTCTCTATTACTTTCCTATATGTTTCATTGTGCGTGAGACGATATCCATTTCCAAAGCTGCAATTGATGATAAAACCAACATCATGGTTACTGGTTGTATATTTCTGTTTTTCTACACGTGAAGTCATCTCTTCTGCGGCAGCCCTTATCTGCGGGTCATTACTATATTCGTAACAATACCAAAGGGTACCCGGATAAAAGCCACTTGTCCACCAAGCAGATTCGCATGTAATCATCTTGCCATTTTCCGCTGTTCTCGGAAGTATGCCTTTTTGATCTTTCATCTCATAGAACATAGACATTGATTGTTTGACTGAAAAATCAAGAGCGTCATCAATGACTTTCTTCATGCCCTTTGTCACTGTCTCTGCCGCACAGGTAAAACTGGCTAGCAGAGTCAGACTTATAATTAATATTTTCTTTCTATTTTTCATTACCATCACTTTAAAGGATTTATACTTGTTCCTTTTATTATAAACTTATTCTATTTGTCGAAATACTCAATTAGATTATAGACATTGTAATTCACTTCCTGCATAAACTTGCCCAAGTAAGGATACATCTCATAATGATTGTCATACACTCCTTTATTAGCTGGTTTTCCGCTGTTATCTGTACCGTCGTCATCCTGATACTTGAACCAATGCCATCCCACGCAATTTTTTGCTTCAAGCAATCCCAGCGTAAAATGTTGATAAGCATATGCGCGATCGTTCTGAGTCGGAACCGTGAATCCGGCTCCTGATAGATTATTCAAATCGGAATCTTGTCCTTTTGTATAAAATTCGGTAACTAGGAATGGGGTATCTGTCCATTCTCCCCAATTTTTAACATATGAGTCCAGTTCCGGGCTCCAACGACTGTAGTAATTGATGGATATGATGTCACAGTATTTACCTGCGGCGGCCACTACATCTTTCATATATTTGGGAGTACCGTGCAGGCGTGTACCTAGATACATCATGTCCGGGTCAGCTTCCTTAATGGCATCCTTTACTCCTTTATAGTAAATTTCGGCTAACCGACCTGCAAATTCACTGTTCAGGTTATCAGTCACCCCCGTTACCCCTTTCTCGTCCATAAATTTCTTTGCTGCTAAATAGGCTACGTCAGTTTTATCTGTAAGTGCCAGAAAACGGTCTAAAATTCTGGAATTTTGTGATGAAAAGTTGATTTCATTGTCCGAGAAGAAACCCAATACGTTGGCATCATGCAAGTAAGGAGCTAAAGACGTATTTACATATTTCTTACAAAAATCTGCCCAGTCATCATAAAGCACCAGTCCCAATTCATTATCCGAAGTGTTGCCTGGATAAGTATGACCATTTTGCGACCTGAATTGTCCTAAAAATCCGAATGAAGGAGTCAACGTTAACGGAGAATTAGGAATGGAAGAATTATGAGTTTGGATCTTTCCATATGTATTCGTGCAAAAGGCTCCTGTACCGTGAAAACCGATACTAGCCAATTCGGCTTGTGATGTTGCTATCCATTTGGCGTCAGTGCCAAAACGTTTGTTCCATGCTTCCTTATTGCGTGCCGAAGAACCGTAACGCATGGAAGTGACACTTCTCTCATAATGTGGATAACCTTCAGGGTCGATAATCCACCAACGACCGTTCACCTTTTTTACATAAAAACGCCCTGTGGCCTGTTGTTTGGTTCCTGAAATGAAACTGCCATACTTATTTGTAATGGCTTTGTAGTCACTTTCAGATTTAATGGTAGGTTTGTATTCTCCCATGTATGCGACAATACGGGTATTACTCTCCGTCCATTTAGTCACTGGTGGAAATTCATTGGAATACTTAACTTTTATCGGACGATAAGGTTTGCCTAAGAGTGAAGGACTGTAAGGCTGCATTTCTCCGGGAGTCGGTAATCCTTCAATGATGTCATTGTTACCTGTGTCGTCATTAATAACAACATCCGGCGGCATAAAATTAGGATCTTTCACTACATAATCCGTACATGAAGCGAGTATGGCATGGCAAACTAACAATGCTTTGATATAGAATGAATAAACTTTCATAATTGTCTTCTTTAAGGGATTTTACTTGGAAATTTTTCGAATACAACGTACATATCGTGCAGGAGATTTGGCATATTTGGCACCAGTCAAACCGGGATTCCACTGTCCGAAACGTACATAGAATACTTTTGAAGCATCATCCGCTTCCGTACTGGTGAAATAGCTGTCACCAGCGGTATTGTCAGCCTTTACATTCATAACATCACCTCCATTATTAGTGAGGATTTTATCCCAGGCTGCCCGAGCATCTTTTTCTTCCTGTTTGATAGCATCAGGCTTCAGCCCGATACTTTGTGAAGGCCCGCCGTTATATGCATTAAATACCGCTTCCATTTCATTTCTTGCAGGTAGATACCAACCGTCTTTACAATATTCCAGAATCGGAATATTAGCAGCTATGCCACTCTCTCTCAGCTTTTGAGTATTAGCTTCACCATCTTCCTGATCTGTTAAACCTAATGCGTTTGTAAATCCTTCGTTAGCCCAATTTATGGCAGTGGCGCTACGCTTTAAAGACAGAATTTTAGCATTGTTACCCTCTACCCAAAATACGATACCGCCTTCAGCCAGTTCTGTACCACCATCCATTTTTACAAAATCTCCTATTTGAAAAGCAGCAACTTCCGTTTGTTCTTTTTGTTGTCTTATGGTTACTGTCGCTGTAGCTTGAGCATCACCATTGCCGGCTGTTATTGTTACGATGGCTGTACGAGCCTCGTCACTGTTGTTCTTAGACAAAGCTGTAAATTTAATTTTATCTCCATTCTGTTCTGCAGAAAGCCATGTATTGCCGTTACCTTCAATGACGTATGCAAACGACGGTTTGTTTGTACTAACTGTGACATCTGCTGTAGCCCCTTCTTCACTTGTCAGTTCTACCTGCATTGGTGAAACAGATAAGGTCGCTGGTTCTTCGGGGAATTTATAGTCACCGATTATTTTCATGGCACGTACAAAACGGCTTGTACCTGTCTTGGCACCATAATCCATTCCATATTTTCCAAAACGTACATAGCGTGCTTTCTGTCCGTCTTCGTTTTCCGTACTCGACCAGTAACTTTCTCCGTTACCGTTTTCAGCGGCTGCGTTTATTACTGCTCCTCCAAGGTCGGTTAAATTTTTATCGAATGTAGCACGGGAAGCCTTTTCTGCATCACTGATTTGATTTGGGGTAGCATTTGTAAATCCATTGTCGCGTGCTATTCCGTTATAGATATCAAACAAATGTCCTAGTTCTTCAGATGCAGGCAGATACCATCCCTCTCCCAGATTTGTGCATAGAGCAGCTGCGTCATTGTTGCCGGCATCAGTATACAGAGCTGTATTTTCGATACCATTTACCATGGAGAAAGCATTGTGCAATTTAATGGATGCTTCAAACGGATTACCGCCCCAACGTTCTAGTGAAATGGCCTTCCCTGCTTCTTGATTATCCGGATCAACCCAGAATATCATTCCAAGGCCATCTTCCGTTAATTGTCCGACTTTTAATGTCTTCACTTCCGACTCGTCTTTCGCTAACTGGTTTACCGTCACCTCCATAGAGAATTCTCCGGCATTTAACTTGACGGTGGTAGAGCGCACTTCACCGGTTTCGTTAGTCGCAAGGGCTGTATAGATGATACGTTGTTTATTGGCATCTACCGAGAGCCAGCTGGCATTGTAGTCAGCTGTCACTTCATTTGCTGTAGTGGATATTACCACTGTTTTTGAGGAACCTTCATTTTTGTAGAGTTCAACCTCTGTGCCGCTATTATTAAATTCAGGCATGATTCTTACTTCACCATACTCTTTACAAGAGGTTAATATCATACTCAGAATCAATGAAATCAATGTTAGTCTTTTCATACTACGATTCTTTTACAGATTTATAAATTAAAATCAGTTTCTTTTTATTTCCAAGGATCACTTTGCGGAAAGACATTAGTTCCCATCAAGTCAATCTGCGTTTGTGGAATAGGCCATGTTTCATGTTTGCCTATTACAAAGTTCTGGCGGCATTCGGCATAATCTTTGTCCAGATATGGGTCTTCCAGCATAAGGTCACCTCCATGTTGACGAACGCGTTCGCCCAAAATACCAAGGCGTTTTAACAATGACCAGCGTACTCCTTCGAAGTGTAGTTCGCGGGCATATTCATCCAGGAGCATATTGAGGGTTAATGGACCGTTTTCGTGAGTATTACCTGCTCTTTCCCAAGTTTTGTTGTAGTATTCTATAGCTTTGGGACTGTCGCCACCATCACGATGGAAATAGGCTTCACTACACATTAAATATGTTTCGGCTAAGCGATAAACAATCAGGTCTTTGAAACTGCTGGTGCGGTCAGGTTGTGTCGCGTTGGTCCATTGGTCAAAGTGTTTCTTTGACATCGGGTGCAGTCTTTCCATATAACCTGCCGCCTTACCATATAAATCTTTAGGGATTTCCTGCCCATAATTAGGTTTACTTTGGTCATTATAGTAAAAAGTATGGATGAAAAGATCTTTATAACGATTGTCTTTTTCTTTATCATATAGACTGAACAAATAGGTGTTTGGATAAACACGTCCCCATCCATATCCTCCTTGGGCAGCTTCAAATGTACAATCCGGATTAGCTTGGGAACGGGTAGTGGTAATAATTGCGGCACGGTGTCCCATCAATGGGGTACCGGTTCCGCCTCCACCCATATTTTCAGAGAACTGATAAGACCATAAAACTTCGGCGGAACGCATGTCCGCACTGTTGAATACATCCCCTGTTTTGGACATCATAGAGTACATTGTTCCATCTCTGAATATATCCTCGCACTCTTCAATTGCCTTGTCATAGTCTTTTTCCCACATGGCCACTTGTGCTCTCACGTGTTTGGCTGTAGCTTTGGTAACACGACCATAGTCATTATTGGGTATTCCCCATTCGAGTGCATTGACAGCATCATCCAAATCTGTCTTGATCTGAGTAAATATCTGTTCTGTGGAAACCGGATGAAAATCACGTTCCAAATTATCTACTGTAGTAGGAATTGTATTCAGATAGAGACGTTCAAAACGTTTCCATAGTTCAAAATATGCACGTCCACGGAAGAATTTAGCTTCACCCCATGCGCGGGTAGTCACAGGATCGTCAAATCCCAGCTGTTCTGCTCCGGTGATAATCTCATTGGCTTTGCCAATGATGAAATAATAGTGTTGCCAGAATGATTCTACATCACTGTTATTGGGCATGAAATTCTGTAGTTTTGCGATTGCGGTACTTGTTCCTGCGCGAAAAGCCATAATATCAGTGCTGTAATCACACATCGTTACTATATAGAGGTTGCTGCCACCGCTTCCGTCTCCTTTGGCTAATTCTCTGTCCAAGCTATACAAACCTATCGCTGCGCGATACAATCCGTCAGGGGAGGTGGTCAGATAATCAGTAGTAATATCTGTTTTTGATTTGAGGTTCAGGAAATCTTCACAAGAAGACAATAGCGTAATGGAAGATACTGCCAAAGCTGCTATATATAATTTATTTTTCATATTCTGCGGGATTTTATTAGAATGAAACATTAATTCCAAATACATACTGTTTTGATTCAGGATATGCACCCGGTGTCAACTCCGGACTATAAGACAAAAAATCTGTAAATGTCAGAAGATTGGTTGCTGTAGCATATACTCTTAATTTCTGTAGCTGGAGTTTCTTTATCCAAGTTGTCGGGAAAGTATATCCCAGCTGCAAGGTGCGTAAGCGGATATAAGAAGCATCCTGAATTGCCAGGGAACCATGATAAGTGACATTTGTGTTATGACTAGGTCGCGGAAATTCGTTTGAAGGGTTGAATGGAGTCCAGTAATTTACCTTCACGCCGTTTAGTTTTCCCTGTAAAGAACCACCGCTATTGGATTCGGAGAGATAGCCATTTCTGATTTTACGACCGGACACACCATACCAATCCATATAGAAATCAAAACCTTTCCATTTGAGAGTTGTATTTAGGGAGAGTGTGAAGTCCGGATCTCTGGAGATAGGTGTACGGTCATCTGCATTTATTTTTCCATCGCCATTTACATCTTTTATCTTTACAGATCCCGGAGCGACATTATCTTCGCGTGTCAAGGCTTTATCAGCTATACCATCGCCATCGGTATCAATTGTCGGTTTCAATGTATATTCCAATTTGCCATAAGCATTTCGTTTGATATCGAAATCTTCATACTGATAGATACCGTCCGGTAAATAGTCATAATAAACATGTATAGGTTTACCTACAAACCAACTATTACCCGGTTGGCTCAACGGTTTACCGTTTTCATCGACCTGATTGTCAATCTTTACTATTTCATTAGCATACTGACTGAAATTAGCTCCTAAACTCCATGTGAAATTCTTTGTACGGAAGACGTCGCCGTTGATACTGATATCAATACCATGTGATTTGGTTTCTCCCAAATTATCAAGCATCTGTTCATATCCTAAGACGGAGTTTATTTCACGCTTAACGATCAAGTCTGTCGTTCGGGTATTATAGTATTCAATTGTACCTGACAAACGATTGTTGAAGAAGCCAAAATCAAGACCTATATTGGCTGTGCGTGATTGTTCCCACTTTAAATTAGGGTTTGAAAGCTCTTTTCCGGGAAGATAACCCATGTATGAGTTGTCACCGAATTCATAGCGTTCTTGATCAGTTAATCCAAGTGTTGTATAGTTGCCAATTCCATTTTGGTTACCTACAATACCATAACTCAAACGAAGTTTTAAATTATCGATCCATGACACATTACGCAGGAAACTTTCTTCGTTTGCACGCCATGCCAGGGCGACAGAAGGGAATGTACCCCATTTGTTGTTCTTGCCGAAGCGGCTTGATCCATCTCGTCTGATAGCTACATTCATAATGTATCTATCCATAAAGATGTAAGAAGCACGTCCCATGAAAGATACCAAGTTATTTTCAGAGAATGTTCTCGTAGGTGTGCCGGAAAATTGGCCGTTGGATATAAAATCCCAATCCATGTCTACAGGTAAGTCACTGGTGGCATATCCCAGTCCTTTCGTTTGAGAATGGTCTACTGACTGTACGGCAGTAAGCGTCAGTTTATGCTGTTGTTTTTTTATCGGAACCTCATAAGTGAAGATGTTTTCTATCAGATAATTTCTCTGTTCGTTATTGGTTAGTTTGGCAGTTGCTCCTCCACCGGGATAATTGACACCTTTCACTTCTCCATCTTCCTGCTGTCTGTTATAGAAAGAAGTATTTAAACGATAATTAAATCCTTTGAAAGGTTTCAATTCCAGGAAGATATTGACACGGTAGCTGTTATTCGTTATTTCGCGTGCATAATTCTGTGCTCTGTAAAGTGGGTTAACATCGTTGGCAGTGTCGATATATTTAGTATAACTACCATCTGCATTATATACTTTAGCCAGCGGAGTACGGGTAATGAACTCCGTAAAATTTCCATCTTCACGTTCACTTTTGGATAATGCGTAGGAAGTATTCACTCCGAAACTAGCCCATTTGTTCACTTTATAGTCTACATTTAGGCGGAAAGCAGCTTTTTTATATCCCGAGCCGGTCGTTACCATACCGTCTTGATCAAAGTAATTGAGGCCGGCTGAAACACGGAGTTTGTCAGTTCCGCCACGTACGGTTAAATCATGGTTCTGGTAAAGAGCATTCTTCAACATCAGATCTTCCCAGTTGACAAACTCTCCGTTCGCCCAGACTTCACTCATTATTTCGTCGCTCAAAGCCTCTGCAACAGAGATTTCGCGGGCGTCAATAATGCCTTTATCGTTTGCCATTGCTTCTCTTCGAAGCATCATATATTCTTGTGGAGAATAAAAATCGAAGTTCCGCCATAAAGACTGAATACCTACATAACCGTTATAATTCACTTCCATTTTACCTTGCATACCACGTTTGGTTGTTACAAGAATTACACCGTCGCTGGCCCGTGCACCATGAATGGCTTGAGAAGCTGCATCTTTCAGAATTTCGATAGACTCAATGCTTTCCGCACTTAAGGTACTGAATTCTTCACTACTTGATACTGAACCGTCAATAACATACAATGGTGTGTTTTGTGCACTGATAGAACGGTTTCCACGGATGGTGATGGTAGGAGCAGATCCGGGTCTGCCTGATGAACTTGTTACATTAACTCCCGCCACACGTCCACGGAGCATATCTCCCACATTCCCTGCTGGGAAACTTTTCATCTCATCAGTTTTAACGGAAGCAACGGAAGTAGCGATATCGCTTTTCTTTTGATAACCGTAACCCACTACCACGATTTCTTCCAGTAATTTAGAGTCTTCGGACATGGTTACATCGATAACTTTCCGGTTACCTACTTTATGCTCTTGATCTGCATAACCTATATAGGAGAATACAAGTGTGGCATTAGAAGGTACCTCAATAGAATATTTTCCATTCATATCGGTAATCACACCGGTGGTACCTCCTTTCACATGGACATTCACTCCAATCAATGGGCTTTGTGCGTCAGACACAACACCTGTCACTCGTACATTTTGCGCATGTATGCCTACCATAATCATTAGGAAAATAGCCGGCAAGATTAGTTTTAATTGATTGTTTTTCATTTATACATAAGATTTAATTATTGAATAAGCTGAACAAAAGTCTTCAAAAAAAGAAATATAATATAAGAGGATTGTACGAAAAGAGAGTAAAATCATACGGTTACCTGGTTTATGTTACCAAATTGATAATATCGGCTTATGGTTAGACTCTTTTGTATCCAAATAGCAACTTTTACCATTGTCCGAATCATCGCCCAATTGCCGGAGCTCCCTTATCAGTACGAAAGTGATCTCTTTCTGCTTACACTTACGTATCAGTTTAGTAACATCGAGCTGATGATATGAAGCATTTTTATCGACTACGATTTCTCCCGCTACATGTGCGGTGTTCCCTACTTGGGTTATACGCATCTGTTCCCTATCCAGATTAGGAGCGTTATTCCAATTTAAGGACACTTCATTCCAATCGCAGTTGTCTAAGGCATAGACATGGAAACGATATGAATACTTGTCCGACGAATTACCATAAATTTGCAGTAGTGCCGCATTTATATTATCTACTTTGGACAAGTCGAATTTGATGTAGCTGACCTGATTGTGATTAATCTGTGAAGCGTTCATTTCTATACTCATCTTTTTTATTTTGCCAAAGTTCTTTTCGCTATTACTGCCACTTTTTATAGTGGCATCTGCTGTAGCAGTCAAAGTGTAGGGTGTACTTTGGCAAGCGGGGATAGTAAGAAGCATCACACTTTGAGCCGGTAGTTCGAACGATAGTTGTCCGTTTTCAGAAATTTCTTTTGACCACACCACTTCGCCATAGGCATTCGCACTTACTTCTTCGGCAAATACCTTTGTACCGGTGGGGAGGTTTAATGATTTTAAATCCAAAGTCAGTGTGTTTGGCGAGAGTTTACGTTGTACAAGCCATATATAATATCGCATTTCTTTCGGGTTGTAAGAGGTTAATGCATCTACCTCATTATCGGGAACTGATTTCACTGTTTCCAATAGCGGTCGTTCGTCCTTAAAACCTTTTGCAAAAAGCCGGACTACCTGGCCCGTCCGCTGAATACCACTTATATCATAAGATTCCGGGATGTTTTTTACTGATTCTTCATCAAACAATTTTATCTCCCTCACCTTGATACTGCCCTTATCAGTAGCAATAAAACGAATTCTCGAACTTGTCACAGGAGTCTTAAATAGAAAGAAAGATTGCGTATAGCGAGCATTGTTTTCAATAGTTTCTTCAATATCTTTCCAACCTGTGCCCTCCCAATATTGCAACCGGAAATTCTTCACGCGGTCCGGACCTGTGTAGACTCCGTATTCCGAGCCGGTATATACCACGGCCGCACCCAAAGAATAACTCTTTCCCAAATCTATTTCGAGGCATTTCTTTTCGTCTGTATTCACAGATGTCCACATGGAGGCATCAGTCTTGTTGCCGTCGGTGATCACTTTCACTTGTGCAGGATGTGAAGAAGTCAAATCAATGACTTTCTTCCCCAATGCTACGTTATTGTAAGCATCTTCTACGATTCTCTTGCCTTGCCAAATAAAATGATGTCCCGATTTAATACCACGCGGATAGGTGTTGCTGGTTGTGTTGGCAAATTTGAAGGCCCACATACCATACCCCTGGTTAAGAGTATTGTTGGTGTATTCACCTGCCCATTCGGTAAATAGGGAAGGGGAGTCCATCGTCTCGTATTTGTCAATGAGATAGGCATTCATCCAACGCCCGGTTTCAGTATACACTATCGGAAGAGAGCGCTTTAAAGGATGATTGTCTACTATGATCTTCCGTATGTCTGAAACCTTGGATACATATCCTGCTGCCGGAAGATTATAAGAGTGTGTCGAGAATATGTCCAGCAAGTCTCTGTCAGAAGGGAATCCCCGATAATCGATGCGCAGGCTTTTCACAACTTCCGCCCACCAGTTAGCATTGGAGCCTGCTGTGACAGGACTTACAAAACGTGATTTCAGATGCTTCCCATAGAGTTTGTTTACATCCTGTATAGCACAATATATAGCATCTGACACAATTTTCATGGCATCTACATATTGTGTGATTTTCATCGGACCAGAATGTCGGTGATTAGGTTCGTTTTGCATGGCGAACATTGTCACGTCACCCGTTTTGGCTGCGTAAAATGCCAGGGCATAAAAGCGTTGCCATTGTTTCCATTTATTGCTCCATGTATGGTCAAAGTCTGTTGAATTCATCTGTAGGACTACATCTATGTTCAAGCGTTTCAATTCAAGTAAAGCATATTCAAACACCATTGAATTGGTGGAGAATTGTTGCTTACGGCATCTTTCCAGAATCAGTTTCCATTTGATGAAGTTATTTTTTTCCGGACTACTTCGTAATTCATGTTTGTACGCTTCAAACTCTTCTAGTGTATTCAAGTTCTTCTGATAATTTACTGCCTCTTCGGGTACGTAATCATTCATGGATGTCCATACGCGTAAACTGTTTACATTAGAATATTCAAGCCAACCTGAGATGTTGCTACCGGGCATATAATATCCTTGATTGTAAGCTACATATTTCATGGTATTGCCTATTACATCTTTATTGACTGTTACAAGCATGTCTTTAGGAAATTCTTTATGAACTCTATCTGGCAATTCATTCTGTATAACAGGAACAATCATATTTTTCTTTTCTTTGCCATATACTTCAAACTCATTGATGGTAACAGGTTCCCATCAGTAGAGATTAGTCGAAGCTGGAAAGTAGTGAGTTGTGGGGTAAATGTAAATTCGATTTTATCCAACCGGTTCTCCGTACATTCCGTATTAGGCAAGTCTGTCCAGTTTGCATCGTCCCAATACTGAATTTTGAAGTTCTTCATCGCCCAGAAGCCGGGAGCTTGTCCTTTCTCTTGTTCCGTCTTTTCCGGTTCAGGAATTCCCGTGTAGATAACTATCCTGTCGATATCATAATATTTTTGCAAATTAAGATCCAGAATATGCGGGGTACGAGCGCCTTTGGCACTTGTCCAGGAAGATTTGCGCGAAATAACTCCGTCAGTTACATTGGATGCAGGAAATTCTTTTTGTTGTGAAGAAGCTATTACTGGTTTGTGCAATGCCACATTCACATTATCAGCAGATATACCCACGAAAGGTATAACCATGGCTCCATAAACTAAAACCAAACATTTTCTTAGGTACATAAATCTTTTGTATTTTATGGTATGTATTTATTCTTCAGAGTAACAAGCCTTATAAGCTGCTTCTGCATATTTTCGGTTCCGGATTAACATATACGCCTTCTGTTACTAACCGATACTTGTCTGTACGGAAAGGAAATGCCGGAAAACCTTCTTTATTAAATAAGTTCATATCGGCACTATTCACCCAGAGGTAACGGACATCTACGGGAGTTGTCACCAGATTATTTTTCACCTTTACTTGATTTTTGCCTACGATGATTGCTTCAGCGGGATAGAATTTACCATCTTTACCTGCAACAGTGAAACCTGAAAGTGTTGCTGCATTGTCTTTGCTAACGAGTCCTGTACCGGCATTGGCAAAATCAAGTAACAAAGATCCATCGGCAGTTTTCGTCATCTTCTTGAATTCCGGCCCCTGGCAAACAACTTTTTTACCATAAACTTTTCCTAGTGCTAATTGAGACAACCGCCAGCCTACTGTGTCTTTCACTATGGGATGAATGTCTTTCGGATTACCCTGATCGAAAGCGACAACCATTGCTGTATTTTTTACATGGTGCGAGGTAAGGTATTGCGCTTCACGTAGTTCATACCAATAACGTGTTTTCGTTTCGAATCTGGGTAACTGAATAAAGAGAAACGGAATATCTCCCTGTCCCCAAGCAGTTCTCCATTCATTTATCATGGCAGGAAACAATTTGCGGTATTGCGCTCCGCGGGCTGTGTTTGATTCTCCCTGATAAAAGAGGAAACCTTTCAATGTGTAAGGAATAACAGTGTTTAGCATTGTCTCGGACAATCCTATCGGTCTATGGAAATTCTTTCTTCCCATAGGTTCCACCGGTTTGTCTATATACTTCTTTTGTTCCGCGTTCAACTGGTGATACTCTGCCAGACTTGAAACATAACGGTTGTATAGTTTTTCGTACCCGTCCGACCCGTAAGAATTCACTATACTGTCATAATGCTGTACTATCGGGCGGAAGTCTTTGTCCGACATCAGCAGTGACCTGCTTGTCCAGGCCTCCACCGTGGTTCCTCCTACCGGAATTTGGATGATACCGATAGGAATATTCAACTCTTTATGTATGTTCCTGGAAAAATAATAAGCGATAGCAGAAAACTCCGGTGCTGTCTGCGGTGAACATACCCTCCATGATGCTTTGGACACTTCCTGTTCCGGGTAGAATTTTCTCGGCACTTTATAATAACGTATTTGTGGATAGTCGGCCGAACTAATCTCCTTTTGAGCATCTTTTACTCTGCGCAAAGCGAATTCCATGTTCGACTGACCACCCGCCAACCATACGTCACCTATTAAAACATCTTGAAAACTAACCTTATTATTACCGTTTATAATATCTAATTTATAGGGCCCTCCGGCTTCTCCGGTCTTCAATGTCACTTGCCATTTTCCCTGAATGGCTTTTACTTTCCGAAGCTGCCCTGCAAACCGGACCTCAACCAGTGAACCGTTTTGGGCTTCTCCCCATATCTTTATTATGGCATTTCGCTGCAATACCATGTGGTCCGTAAAGACATCTGCTACCGTAAATCCGTCAGCTGCAAAGGATAGTATTGTTATCAGTGATAAAAAGAAAGAAAATAATATGCGTTTCATAGTTTGCCTGATTATAAATTCATGGGCAAATATCCTGCTTTTGTATATGATAAGATATAAAAATCGTTCTTTTAAGAAGCAACATTGTACGGAAGTTACTTTTGGGTTTGCTTTATTATAGTCTTTAATAATATGGTGCGCCTGTCTCCTTTCAGCGTCACTTTCATCTTGTTTTTCAGATGAGAGATATTCGTTCTGATAATCAACTGTTGTTTGGGTTGGATGATATACTTTTCCCATGTTCCGTCCGTGACCGAAAGACTGATGTTAAGAGGCTCGTCTACCGGATTCTCCAATACAGTAACCATCGTCTTTGCCTTTCGGGGAAGTGCCAGATAAAAGTAACCTTCGCCAACGGTTAAAGATGTATCGACAATGGGGCTACCTCCACGTGAGAAAGTAAATGGAGCCATCGGACGTCTGCCGTATGTGACATATTGCACTCCCGGTTTCGAATTCCAGCCTCCGTAGGAGCCTGCATATTGATATCCATATTCATCAACCTGCACTTTATACTTCGGCAGTTCTTCCTGTCCTTTTGGAATGATAGGAATCGTATTCACCATCAAACCGTTACATGGAGCATTAACTATCCCCCGTTCAGAGGCATAGTCTCCCCAAATAATGGAATCGTTTACGGCTACATACTGTTCATGCTTCTTATTGACAGCCATATACTGAATTATGTTGGAAAGAAGTTTGTCGGCTACAGGATCTACTTCGCAATGGTCTATCAAGTCAAATCCGGATAAAAGGATAGAACCTTTCCCCACAAACAACTCGGATAAAGCTGTACCAGCCAGGGCACGGCTATAGTTGGCGAGAATTGCCACATCCTCTATTGAGGACGATTGCAACTCATAACCCGTATTTACAGGATAGATGGCCGGGAAGCCATTCTTCGACTCATCATAAGAAGTATAGTCAGCCCATAGCCTGAACATACGTGGATTCAATCCACTGAAAATCGGATGATAAGGACGTTCCAGATTGATATTCATGCCATCTTTGTATGCCAGAGACGGTGACAGATAAACCGGATCGTTATTACTATGTTCCAGGAATTTTACTTTTACGGGCAACCAGGATGAGTTGAAAGTGGTTTGATTCTGTTCAAGGCAAATAATGCGACCGCCTTTATTGACATACGCTTTTAATTCTTCGGTTTGTCTGTCAAGGTTATCATCCCACGAATCTTTACCGATGACAAATGTGGAGTGCATAGGGAGTTTTGGCAATGAGGATGCTGTTTTCACGGAATATCCCTTTCTTTGTAAACAGTTTAATGTTTGTTGTTCCGGGGTAGTGTCATATACAAAAACTGTTGTTTCTGTATCAGCCGGGTTGTTCCAATCCTTTCCGGCAATAAATAATTCGCTTTCGTTATATGACACCTTTTTGTCTTTGGAATAAATCTCTCCTTTTAATAGATAATCTCCAGTGGGTAGATTCTGTGGGATATTGATAGTGAGAGGTAATTTATCGGTTCCATAATAAGGGACAAACGGGAATTCATTTTCTCCCGATATTACTATCTTGCCTTCATGCTCAATCCACCAATGCAGGCGGGCATTGCTCAATCCATTACCGTAATCATCGTCATTCACTACGTGTGCCACTACCGATAGCTTCTTTCCTGCATATATTTGTGATTGCCAGTTTTCCCAACTCAATAGTATGGGTTGATAACTAAGTTGATATTGCCTGGCGACCGGTTTGGGCTTCATCTCGGCAAAAGAACTTACTCCGTCCCAATGGTGAAATACAATGGTGAAAGGCATGGTGCCAGCCAGACAATCATTCTGGCTTCTCAAGCGGCGGAATAGCTCCGTCGCATTTTTCAGAACAAATGCCTGATAGGCCATGGCGGCTTCTGCTTGTTCCGCATCAGGCAAATGTCCTGTCCAACACTTTTGAGAACCGGGTTGCTTGGTTCTCGAACAAAGGTTAAAGCGTCCGTCTATACCGGTATAGTTACCCACACATTCTGTGAAGGTAATGGGCTGTACTTTTCCCGGATTTTGCCACATATCCTTGTCGCGCATATTCAGGTAGGTGAGGAAAGAGTTATAGTACCATCCCCAATACCTGTGTACGTCATAGATATCTGCTGATTTCCCTAGACCATAGCCGGCATTACAAATATACAAACGGGTACTATCCCATTTTTTAAGTTCTTGATACATTCGAGTAAGAAAATCCCTGTATAAGTCACCTACCTTTCCTTCGTAGGGCATTTCATTGGATAAAATATAAATTACGACAGAAGGATGGGAGGTAAACGGACCTAAATCTATTTCCTTATAGGTTTTAAGTGATAATTCAAAATCTGTTGGAGGAGCTGTTTTTGTTGCGTGTTTAGGACGACCGTACCGACCGGCGAATATCATCATTCCTTCTTCGTCGCATACATCCATCCAGTTTTGGTTGTCGGGGATACGAATGATATTGATATGAAGGCTTTTCATATATCGCACATAGTCACGTGCAAACTCTTTACTTTGCTCCAGTTGTTCCGGTATGCCGCGTTCCGGTGGGTTTATGGCATTGCCCCGCAGGTAGATTGGTTTGTCGTTTAAATAGAAGACACCGTTATGCATCTCAAATTTTCTGAATCCTATTCTCTTCTGAAAAGTCTGCTTTCCTGCTTTTAGTGTAAGGTCATAAAGTACAGGCGAAACCGGACTCCATAATTTCGGAGTTAATTGATCTGTAGCCAGTATAACTGTCGTATCGGTTTTATGATTAAAGAGATATTCTTTTGAAAAGTTGCATAGTTTCTCTTTATTCTGTGAGCCGACAATGGTGGCATCAAGCAATAAATGTTCACCCGCTTCTGCCGATAAAGTCACTTCTATTTTGACACTATTGTCAGAAGTAATAGGAGTTATTCTTTGAATATCGGCAGCAACCGATAATAATGGGAATAACAGACAAAAAGCACCTAATAGTTTTGTTCTCATAGTATTATTATTGTATTAAAATAGATTATAAATTTATTCCGTGATTCCCTTTTGGAACTGTGCCGGTGTTATCCCGAACAGTTCTCTGAATCGTTTAATGAAATAACTTGGAGAGTTGAAACCTACTTCATAAGCTATTTCCGAAATCGTCTTAGTATCTGACTGAATCAGCAGCATTTGTGCTTTTTTCAACCTGACGTTTAAAATAAAATCATTCGGCGTCTGTCCTGTTATTCCTTTTAGTTTTAGGAATAACTTGGTACGTCCGATATTTAAAGCCTGTGCGAACATATTCACATCAAAATCGGGATTATCGATGTTTTGTTCAATACAGGTCACACATTGTTCCAAAAATTGCTGGTCGGCACCATTGGTTGCCAAAATATCTACATTGTTATCCATTTGTTTAGCATATTTTTTCTGTAACAGCTTTCTGCCGTTCACCAGGTTATTACAACGCATAAACAAATGTTTCACATTAAAAGGTTTAGTGATATAGTCATCTGCGCCCATTTTTAACCCTTGTATAGTAAATTCTTCCGCAGTCTGTGCTGTGAGTAGTATGACAGGTATGTGCGAAGTTTCAAAATTACTTTTTATCATCCGGCACATTTCTATTCCGGACATCTTGGGCATCATGATGTCACTAAGCACAATATCAGGTTGCACTTCTTTGGTTTTTTCAAAACCTTCTTCACCGTCTTGGGCTTCATAAACCGAGTATACTTTGGAGAATAAACGTACTAACAGCTCTCGTAATTCTTCGTTATCTTCGACAATCAGTATTTTACTCGAAGGTTCTTCTGTCCTGTCAGAATTTTCATCCTCCGGTATTTCTTCCGTTATTTTTTCATCATCCATCTTCAGTAATGAAATGCAGTATGAATCAATATCAGGAGTCTCCACTTTTTGTGAAACCGAAATATGGCTGTCTCCCAAAGGTAACTCAACGACAAATGTCGTCCCTTTCCCTTCCCGGCTTCGGGCACCGATTTTTCCTTTATGCGCTTCGATAATACTTTTTGCAAGCGCCAGGCCAATGCCTGTGCCTTTCTGGTTGTCCAGACTGTCTACTTGATAGAAACGGTCGAATATCTTATTCAGATTTTCTTCGGCAATGCCTATTCCCGTATCTGAAATAAGTATCATAACGCTGTTTTCATACTCTTGTACCGATAATGAAACCGTACCTCCCAAAGGTGTATATTTAAAAGCGTTCGACAACAAGTTATAAATAACCTTTTCCAGTTGCACTACATCAAACCATACATCCAGTGAACGATCTTTATTAAAGTATTCGAAAATAATTTGTTTGCCTCTGGCGTATTCCTTGAAAGACAGATAGATTTCCTCCAGAAACGAATAAATATCCTGCTTACTGTATTTAAACTTCTCGAATCCCTGTTCTTGTTTTCTAAAATCAAGAAGTTCGGTAATTAAACGTTTCATACGTAGCGTATTTCTATGTATGCCTACTAATTTGCCGTATACCAACGGTTGAATATCATTTCGTTCCATTAGCATTTCCAACTGACTTACAATCAGAGTAAGCGGAGTACGGAATTCATGTGATATATTGGTGAAAAAGCGGAGTTTTGACTGGTTCAGTTCTTCTATCTGCTTTTTTTCTTTCTTCTCATATTCGAGTGAGGCCCTCAATTTTAATTTGGAAGAATAGAAACTTACTATTATGTATATAGAAATAATTATTATAATGCCATAAAGGCAGTACGCCCATGTTGATTTATAGAAAGGTGGTTTTATCACAATATCTATCTCCTTACAAATACTTTCTCTTCCGGAGTATTCTTCAGAGCTTTTTATTATTAGCTTGTATTTACCCGGATTCAGGTTTGTGTAAGTGATCCCTTTACGATAACCGGCACTCATCCAGTCTTTATCAAACCCTTCCAGTTTATAGTAAATCCGATTTCTTAATACTGATACATAGTTTGATAACGAAAAATTAACTGTGATGATGGAGTGATTATGGTTCAGGGTGATTTGTGGTTGATATAAGATTGACTCGGAAAGGATGCCGGAGCCGTCATTGGGTAGTATGAGTTTATTGTTAACTTCCAATGAAGTAAAGTTCAGCTGATAAGGTTTAACATAAGAATTCAGTTCTTTTTCGAAGAAAGAGATCATCATCTTAGGTCCGGATAGGAATATTTCATTATCATGGGCGACAAACAATCCGTAGGGATTCAATGCTGTCATCGGAAAACCATTTTGTTTGTTATAGTTATAAAACCGTTCGTTTTCCATGTCAAACCGTGAAAAGCCCTGATTACTTGCTATCAAAAGATAACCGGAAAGAGATTCGTTTATATCCAGAATATAATCGTTAATCAAATCTGAATTTTGTGAATTGAACGATTTGAATGTATTCGTTTCAGGTTGGTATAGAAATATCCCGTCTCCGGAAGAACCAGCCCATATATTCCCTTTTTTATCCTCGAAAAGTACGTTTATAAGGTTGCTTCCTATGACTTTTTCGGAAGTGTTGGGAACAAAATATTCATCTCGTTTATGAGTTGCTATATTATATTTTACCAGTCCCAAATAATAGGAAAACCACAAATTGTTATGCTTGTCGAGATGCATATCAATGATTTGCCTGTTGTTGAGTTTGCTATCCGTTAATAGTTTGGTACATTCTCCGGTTTCCGGATTAAATAAACCGATGCCGTTGTGGGTAGCCAGCAGCAAGTTCCCTTTATATGGAATAATCTTCCGGATTATATCATTAATCAATGTGTTCTTTTGGCCGGGAACATGTCTGTAGTTGGTAAACTTCTGTGTTTTCAAGTTTAACTTATCCAATCCTCCTTTTAACGTTCCTATCCATAGTATCTGATTCTTTTCATCCAGATATAAAGCTTGAATTGTATTGGATGCAAGTGAATTACTTTGGTTACTGTGTTTATATTCGATAAAGCTCTTGGTCTTTCTATCGAGATAATTCACTCCTCCGCCTTCTGTTGCAATCCAAATACCACCTTTGGAGTCCTCTTTCATTCTTCCGGCAAAAGGGGATGTCAATTTACCTTTTTGTGATTCATCGGGATAATAGTAGGTGTAGATTTCATAATCGGGATTGAATAGATTGATTCCACCGTAGTAGGTACCTATCCAGAAAGTGCCCTGCTGATCTTTCATCATACAAATGATGGAAGAATTACTTAAGCTGTAAGGCTTGTTGTCTTCGCTGTAATGAGTAATATTGTTGGTGGTATCCAGTTTGTCCAAACCTTTAAAAGTGCCTATCCAATAATTGCCCTGATTGTCTTCAACAATACAACGGATATAATTGCTGGAAAGTCTGTTTTTATAAGGTCCGTCCTTATAGTTGATTTGTACGCCATTTCTGTCCAGACGGAAAAGTCCGTCATCCTTAGTTCCTACCCAAATATTCTTTTTGGAATCTTCATAAATACAGGTTATATCTTTCTCGGGAAGATAATTAAGCCATTTCTTATTACTATCTATTATGTACAAGCCTTTATTCATCGTTCCTACATACAGGTTGCCTTCATGATCTTCAGTGACGCATGATATGCGTACACTGTCCAGGTGGTAATAATACTCTAGTTTATCTTCTTTTCGGTTGTATGTAAACAATGAATCTCTCGTACAAACCCATAACCGGGAGTTACCGTAGTCAATGGCCTGGATATTGTTGTTACGGATAGTATGGAAAATGTTTTTTTTGATATCATATTCTACTACAGCATACTTGCAACGGATATAAATATGACCGTTTTTATCGCCACAGATAGTACCTATATTATTATTGTACAAGCTGTTTTTATCATTCTCTATCGGGCGGAATATATGGAAATCAGTACCGTTGTATCGATTCAGACCATCTTTGGTTCCTATCCAGATAATACCGAATTCATCTTGATAAATAGACGTGACTGTGGGTTGTGAAATGCCATTTTCTACTCCGATCGCTTGGAAGTGTATATTTTGTCCAAACGAAAGAGTAGAAATTAATAATAAAAGAAATGGAATATACTTCTTATACATACAATGGACTCCTTTAATACAAAACAAACTTATGAATTATTTTCGGAGTATACCAAGTAAAACAGCTTGTTTAACTAATGCAATCTTCCTGAAATAATCGGTTGGTAACAAAGGTAGTGTTGGGTAGTCGTTTTTAATATAAGAATAGGACGATTATATATCAATATTGTACGCAATCGGCGAATAATCCTTTTCTATTGATTATATTCCAATTCAGATTATTGTAATATCAAAAAAGAACAGAATTTTGTTTTGCTGACTCAAGAAGGCAACAAGCCTGTCTTCTTGTTCCGATATTCTTTAGGAGATATACCGACATACTGCTTGAAATATTTCCCGAAGAATGATTGTGTGGGGAAGTTGAGTTTGGTTGCTATTTCCTTAATACTTAAATCGGTATTATCGAGCAGATATTTAGCTTCTGTAATGACATTCTGTATAATCCACTGCAAAGCACTGCTCCCTGATTTCTCCTTGATGACAGAAGAAAAATATCGGGCGGACAAGCATTGCTTGTCTGCATAAAAAGTAACATCACGTTCCTGACGATAATATCGATAAAGGGTAATCATGAAATTTTGGAAGATCTTATCCTTTTTATCCTGTGGCAGTGGTGTTTGGGGTTCGTTACTGAAATAAATGTTTAATAACTCATAGCATATCACCTGTCCCCAGGATTTGATTAATTCAGAAATTAAATGTTGTTTCTGACGGGAACTGTTACAGATATTCTCCCTGTTAATTCGTTTTTCTACAGATTTGAGCAAGTTTTCTACAAATGTATATTGCTCTTCAGAGAGCGACAGGCAGGGATTTTCCCGCAAATAAAGCAAGTTTTCCGAGTTGGCTACTTTGTTTACTATCGGTATGATATAATCCAGATCGACCTCTATCATGATTCCTTCTAGGTCTGCGCTTCTTTGGCGTATCTGTAGAAGGTTGGCTGCAGTATATATGAAAAGATTCCTTTTGTTAATCTGATATGGTCTACCTCCCAGCAGGATTTCCGCCTGTCCTTTCTGGCAGAGGAAAAGTCCGCATTGGTTGAATTCGGAAATAATGCATCCTTCTTTCATGGAAGTATCCTCCGGAGATATTATAACATACTTGAATGGCATCAGTGGTTCCATATTCCTTTTTTGTTGAAATGAATTTCTTTACAAAGTAACAAACAAATAAATACAAATAGCAAACTATTTCGGCTTTTTATCTTAGGTAACGTACAAATAGAACAATGTTTCGTCTAAATCAACCTTTCTCCTCATGTTTGCTTGGGATACTTTTGTGGCAACTAACTAATAAGTGAAAATATGAGACGATTGGACTTCTTATTAACAGGATTTTTAGCAGTTCTGTTGACTTCGTGTGGGCAACGTGTACAAAACACAGACAGTAATCCGGCAGTGAAGATTGACACTATACTTTCTGCTGACAAACAAATAGCTTTACAGTTTCCGGGACGGGTGAAAGCAGCACAAGATATAAGTTTGTCTTTCCGGGTGAGTGGTACTATTCAGTATATGCATGTAAATGACGGTGCCTATGTGCGTAAAGGGCAATTATTGGCAGAATTAGATCCGACAGACTATCAGATTCAGCTGGATGCAGCAGAAGCAGAATATCAAAGTGTGAAAGCGGAGGCGGAACGGGTGATGGCACTTTATAAGGAAAATGTGACAACACCGGATGCTAACGATAAGGCCGTGTACGGATTGAGACAGATTACCGCCAAATATAACCATGCTAAAGACCAGTTGGCATACACCCGTTTGTATGCTCCTTTTAGCGGATATGTGCAGAAACGTCTTTTTGATTCCCATGAGACGGTAGCTGCCGGTATGCCCGTCGTTTCCATCATCAGTGAGGGAAGCCCGGAGGTGGAGATTAATCTTCCGGCAGTGGAATATATTCGTCGACAGCAGTTTACCCGCTACTATTGTACATTCGATATTTATCCTCATCAAAGATATGCTTTGGAACTGATTAGTGTCACCCCTAAGGCAAATGCCAATCAGTTGTACACCATGCGGCTTCAACTGAAAAAAGAAGATAAACAGGCAGTTCCATCGCCCGGCATGAATACAATGGTAACTATCGAATGTAGTGAAGGAGATGTGCGTAACCTGTTGGTTCCCAGCGGAGCGATCCTTCGTGAGAACGGACGTACGAGTATTTTTCTTTATGATGCTTCCAGTCACGCTATTCGCCGTTGTGATGTGACAGTAACCCGTCTGCTTAGCGACGGCAGATGCCTGATTACTTCAGACGGAGCGAATCCCGGTGATTTGGTTGTCGCTTCGGGGGTGCATCATGTAAAAGAGGGAGAACAGGTGGAACCGCTTCTTCCGGCTGCTGAAACCAATGTGGGAGGACTGCTATGATTGATATTAGTAAATGGGCATTTGAGAACAAGAAGTTAATCTACTTCCTGATTGCCGTACTGATTGTAGGAGGAGCTTATTCCAGTTATGAAATGAGTAAACTGGAAGACCCAGAAATAACGGTAAAGCTTGCCATGGTAGTCACCACCTATCCCGGTGCGTCTGCGCATCAGGTAGAATTAGAGGTGACGGATGTACTGGAGAAGAATATTCGCTCCATGGGGAATATAGATAATGTGGAAAGTTATTCCTACAACGATCTCTCCCTGATTCAGGTAGAACTGAAAACGACTGTCAAAGAGACGGACGTAGAACAATGCTGGGATCTGTTGCGTCGTAAAGTGGCGAACGCACAGGCAGAACTTCCCGAAGGTGCCAGTCCTTCTATTGTAAAAGATGATTTTGGAAATGTTTACGGAATGTTTTTCGCTTTGACGGGTGACGGACTTTCCGATAGGGAACTGTCTGATTATTCAGAACTGGTGAAACGTGAAGTCAGCGAACTGGATGGGGTGGAACGCGTCGACTTATACGGTAAACGTCCCGAATGTATTAATATCTCTCTTTTGCAAGACCGGATGGCTAACTTGGGTGTGAAACCCGCCGAAGTGCTAGCCACATTGAACGGACAGAACCAAACGACTTATACTGGTTACTATGATAATGGCGATAATCGTATCCGGGTGACAGTCAGTGACAAGTTTAAGACGGTGGAGGATATCGGTCGTATGCTGATTCAGGGACATGATGCCGATCAGTTGCGGTTGAGTGATATAGCCCGTATTGAGAAAGATTATGAAGATCCTACCCGCAACGAATTGTTTTATGACCGTCAGCGTGCGATAGGAATAATGGTGGCCGCTTCTTCGGATGCCGACATTATCAAAGTGGGGCATCAAGTGGAAAAGAAATTGGAGCAACTGAAAGTCGAACGCCTTCCAGCAGGAGTAGAGTGTCATAAAGTTTTCTATCAGCCGGAACGCGTAGGCAGTTCGTTGGGGACGTTCATTCTTAATCTGATAGAATCTGTGATTATCGTAGTTGTTATTCTGATGATTGCTATGGGATTTAAGAGCGGGGTGATTATCGGTATCAGTTTGGTAGTGACGGTATTCGGTTCCTTCCTGTTCCTTTATTTTATGGATGGTACGATGCAGCGTGTTTCATTGGCCTCGTTCGTGCTTGCGATGGGGATGCTGGTGGATAATGCGATTGTTATCATCGACGGTATTTTGGTAGATTTGAAAGCCGGAAAGAGTCGGATGGAGGCAATGACTGCCATCGGACGGCAGACAGCGATGCCTTTGCTGGGAGCTACTCTGATTGCCATCATCGCTTTTCTTCCTATCTTTATGTCTCCTGATACGGCAGGCGTTTATACGCGCGATTTGTTTATCGTACTCGCTGTTTCCTTATTGCTTAGTTGGGTGCTGGCTTTGGTGCACGTCCCGTTGATGGCTGACCGGATTTTGCATCCGGAAATCTCTGCGGCAACTACTGCTGCCGGAAAACGTGTGTATGAAGGAAAGATTTATGCTGTGCTCCGTTCATTATTGAAATTCAGTCTGGCACATCGTTGGAGTTTTGTGTTTACAATGATTGCTTTGGTATTGCTTTCGGCTTTCAGTTATCGGTTTATGAAGCAGGGCTTTTTCCCGGATATGGTCTACGATCAGCTTTACATGGAATATAAATTGCCGGAAGGGACTAACTCCACTCGTGTAGCACATGACTTGGAAGAAATCGAAGTTTACCTGAAAAAGCGTCCGGAAGTTACACACGTCACTACTTCTATCGGTGGTACACCTGCCCGTTATAACTTGGTGCGTAACGTAGCCAATCCTTCCTTATCTTACGGTGAACTGATTATCGACTTCACCTCTCCGGACGATTTGGTGGATAACATGGCGGAAATTCAACAATATCTTTCACAACATTATCCGGATGCTTACGTAAAGATGAACCGCTACAATCTGATGTTCAAAAAATATCCTATTGAAGCGCAATTTACCGGTCCTGATCCTGCTGTTTTGCATCAGTTGGCAGACAGTGCCCGCAAGATTATGGAGAATTGCCCGGATGTTTACCTGATTACCACGGACTGGGAACCGCAAATTCCGGTACTGACTATTGAATATGACCAGCCTGCGGCACGTGCTATCGGATTGAGCCGTAATGATGTAAGCCTATCTCTACTGACCGCTACCAGCGGCATCCCTATCGGGTCTTTCTACGAAGGTATTCACAAAGATAATATCTACTTGCGTTGCCTGGACGAACACGGAAATCCGATTGAAAACCTGGACAATACGCAGATATTCTCGTCTCTTCCTTCTCTGAACGGTTTGCTGACACAGGAAATGATGATGAAACTGAAGACAGGAACACTATCAAAAGAAGAACTGGTGGAAACGTTGATGGGAACAACTCCGTTAAAACAAATCAGTAAGCGGATTGATGTGAAGTGGGAAGATCCGGTGGTTCCCCGTTATAACGGGCAGCGTAGCCAACGGGTGCAATGTTCTCCTGTTCCGGGGGTAGAAACGGAGAAGGCGCGGCAATCCATTGCCACGCAGATTGAACAGATTCCGCTGCCTGACGGATATCGGCTTCAATGGCAAGGCGAGAGGAACGCCAGCACAAAGTCTATGCAATATCTGTTCAAGAATTTCCCGTTTGCTATCATTCTGATGATATCCATTCTAATCATGCTGTTCAAAGATTACCGGAAACCGGTTATCATCTTCTGTACTATTCCGCTGGTATTTGTCGGTGTTGTTGCTGTAATGCTGCTTACCGGGAAGACATTCAACTTTGTGGCTATCGTCGGTACATTGGGGTTGATCGGTATGATTATTAAGAACGGTATTGTCTTGATGGATGAGATCACTTTGCAGATTAATCAGGGAGTAGAACCTGTGACGGCATTGATAGACAGTTCGCAAAGTCGTCTCCGTCCCGTGATGATGGCTTCGCTGACTACGATTTTGGGAATGATTCCATTGTTGCCGGATGCCATGTTTGGTTCGTTGGCGGCTTCTATCATGGGTGGGTTGCTGTTCGGCACGTTGATAACGTTGCTTTTTATCCCGATTTTGTATGCATTATTCTTTCATATAAAAAAGACAGACAAATGAAAAAAGAAATTCTTGTAGCCATTAGTGTAGCGGGTGTATTGTTCGGCCTGTCGGTTTCTCTTGCCGCGCAAGAAAAACTAAGTCTGGCGCAATGCCGTGAAATGGCACTGAAATATAATAAGGATATGGCTGCCGCTAATAAGCAGACGGAAGCAGCCCGATTGATGTCTCTTAGTTATAAAGCCAATTTCTTCCCTAATTTTACAGCCAACGGAACGGGTATTTATAGCACAGCGGATGGAAGTCTCGGAGTTCCGGGAGGAAACCTTCCGGTTTTCCTGCCCAATCCTGCTACCGGAGAACTGGTATCGAGCGGTTTCGCTTATTTTCCCGGATTGAATCTGGATTATAAGGTCGGAACTGTTTACTCGGGCGGTATACAAGTGGAGCAACCTCTTTATATGGGAGGAAAAATCCGTGCTGCCTATAAAATGTCACTACTGGGAAAAGAAATGGCACACTTGAACGAAGCCTTAACTACTTCGGAAGTTATTCTGAATACAGATAAAGCATACGTGCAGTTAGTGAAAGCCAAGGAAATGAGAAAAGTGGCGGAAAAATATCATAACTTACTAACGGAACTTTTCAAAAATGTGAAGAGTGCTCACCGACATGGCATGAAACCGCAAAATGATGTACTGAAAGTGCAGGTGAAGCTCAACGAGAGTGAACTTTCTTTGCGAAAGGCTGATAACGCCCTCCGTCTTGCGGGTATGAATCTCTGTCATTACATCGGACGCCCTTTGACAGCACAGATTGATATATCTGATGATTTTCCGGAAGTGGAGCAGGAATGGAAAGTGCAGGTTTCTGATATTACCGCCCGTCCTGAATATGGAATCTTGAAGAAACAAATAGCCATTGCCGAGCAGGAAGTAAAGCTGAATCGTAGTGAACTATTGCCGCGTATCGGTGTCAGAGGTAGTTATGATTATCTTCACGGATTGGAAGTCAATGATGAAACTTTGATGAAAAAGGGTGCTTTTTCCGTATTCCTGAATGTCTCTGTCCCTCTGTTTCATTTTGGCGAACGTACCAATAAAGTAAAGTCTGCCAAAGTGAAGTTGGAACAAGCTCGTCTTGAACAGGAAAATGTCAATGAAAAGATGTTGCTGGAGTTGATGCAAGCTGCCAATAATCTGGATGAGGCCCGGTTGGAAACGGAGCTTTCCGAACGTTCGCTGGAACAGGCAGAGGAGAATATGAAAGTCAGTGGTAAGCAATATGAAGTGGGACTGGAAACTCTTTCGGATTATCTGGAAGCACAAGTGCTTTGGCAGCAGGCTTATCAGACGAAAGTGGATGCCCATTTCCAATTGTATGTGAATTATGTGGCTTATTTGAAAGCGGCGGGACAACTGCAATGATAAAACCAGTATTCTGGACATCCTTATGGAATGTCCAGAATACTGGTGATGATTTGTACCTGTCGGGGAGTAAAAGTTCGTGTACGCGGATGATAACCTGTGGCAGTCAATAACCGGAGCAGTTCTTTATTTATTTTAATCCATTTGGTGAATATGCGTATGGCGCAACGGGGTGTAATGTTCGGATTGTACATACAAGCCAATTCCTTTTTCTTATAAGTTTTAATGCGAAACGGAATTTCTTCCTCTTCTGATGGCAATTCTTTCATGTTGATATTTTAATGTTTTAAGATGTTGTAAAGATACAAAATAAAAAAGGCGTTGTCAAGTCTTTTACAGGAATACTTTGGGAAACAGTATCCGCCCGTAGGCGGGTACTGTTTTCCTGCTTTTAAAGGCTGATGATTAGTCTTATGCTGCCGGGTCCGGTGCTTCTCCTTTGCCGTCATCCGGGTTTGGATTCGGGTTGGGATCCGGTTGCTCCGGGCTGATGGAACCATCATCGGAAGCCACCGCTTTTTGAACACTGACTTTACTTAGCATCTCTTTGAATTTGTAGCCCGGAGTGAAAATGATTTTCACTCTGCGTATCGTATCGCTATCTACATCTTTTTCAGCATCCTGACTTTCGCAATTCATACCTGGACGGAAGCATCCGAAATCTCCTAATTGAACAGAGATGCCTTTTCTAAGGTTGAGATTCAATGTATCGATCAAAGCATCGAGTACAAATTTCACTGCTCCACTGGGAACCATTCCAACTTTAGTGATTTCCTCACACAAATCTCTGAAATCCACCGTATTGGTGATTACATTTTGTGCTACATATTTTTCAGCTTTAGTTTTATCAAAGCCGAATGTTCTTTTTTTAATGACGTATCTAAGTGCCATAGTTTTTTGTTTTTTTTAATTAGTTACTTTACTTATCAATTCTCTTTGTGATCACGATGCAAAGATACTATGGGCACTTTCCGGGGAGGTGCTTTAACGATCCTAGATGTACGTACTTTGATTCACTTTTATTTATTTTGTTTGTATGATTCTGATTTATAGATTCTTAGATGTTCTACTTTAATAGCCATTTCCAAATAGGGAGTATTTCAATCAGTTTCACGATACTCAAATGTTCTTGATAATCATAAAATATGCCGAAAAACGATGAACGTTGCAAGAATAAACACTATATTTGTACATATTACACTAAGATAATAGAGGTATAGTATGCTACATTCAAGCCAATCAGCCCCCGTTGTTGATGGCAAAGTCATGGAGTTTGTGATTTTTGCCATTGAGAGTGCCGCCCAGAAGTTGGGTATTCCGGCTCCTACTCTCTATAACCGTTTGGAAAAACTGAATCTTATCCGTCAATACCTGATAAGTGGATATGACATGCTTCACACCCAGAGTCGTGAGTACATAGCCGATACGTTGGTAGAAGCTCTTGAAAACTGGGAAGCCCATTATAAAGAAAAAGGAGAATCTGTATGAAGGTCTATCATGGTAGTACGCAGGCCGTAGAGTATCCTTTGGTCGGTGTCGGACGCGAAAACCTCGACTTTGGTAAAGGATTCTCAATCAACGTCTCATTGACGAGTGTCTCTCTTTCAAAGAATATATAACAATAAAATAACCTGCGTTTATGATAGATGTATTAGTATGGAATAAATACACTCGTGTGGTGATGCAATTAGCGGAGCGTTTGAATATTTCTCCCGAAAAAGCATTGCACTTGTTCTATAATAGTAAGGTATATGCATTGCTTCTTAATAAACAATATCCGCTTATAACGTTGAGTGATGCCTACATCACTGATGAAATCATACTTGAGTTACAACAGCAATAATCTTGTTGTGGCTCTTAATTCTGTGTTCCAAGAGTTTATACCTTTATATATACAGTCAACTTTCCAACCCCTTCCTTTTGGATTATTCTGTCGGTAATAAAGGAATTTAATTCTTCAATAGCTACTTTTTTATTTCGTCCTGTCAGATGGCTATAATCTGTCCGGCTGATGAATAGGTGATTTTCCAAATATGTGTTGAGGCGGTCGCGACACGTCTCACGGGAGATACTATTTTTCTTAGGGCGTGTGATAGATTCTCCTCGTTGCAGCCTCATTTTGTCGCCTACTTCTTTCTTGAATGGACGACTTGCGCGGAAATTAATATTTTTCATTTGGACAGACGCTGCCCGAATTTCTTTTTTATCTTTAACCGGCGGACATTGCAACGATGTAGAGAAGAATCCGAAGTTTCCCATTTCTACATTCCAGCCGTCGGCTAGTAAATCCCGTGCTTCATTGGCAAAGGCTTCCATGGCTCCTGCCAATAAACTTCTGCTGATACCGGTGAATTTGTGGACACGATCCAGAAACTCTTCTTTATCTACGGTTCCTTTGGAGACAATACGGGCATGTAGCGGTTGTTTCTCTCCGTCAGGTGACGGTGGATTTTCAAATAAGTCATATAAAGCACTCATATTCTATTATTAATGGATTAATTACTACTATTAATTCGTTCTACCAAGGTTATTCTTTAGTTCTACCTTGGTTATCGTTTGGTTCGACCATGGTATTTGTTTAGTTCTACCTAGGTGGAACGAATTGTTATTTGCTACAAAAGTAGGTAGTTTATGTAAGAGAGAGGTGCTTTAATTGTAGAGTGGTTTCTTATTTGAATAAGATAACTTCATTATAACTTGCACTTCCTGATTTATTCAATTACTTTTGTAGCGTATAAACCCAAAGAAAGGAGTTGTATAAGTATGGCAAGACCAATTAAGGAAACTCCGATACTTTTCGGAGAAGATGCTCGGCGATTTGAAGAACGGATGAAAGAGAAGCGTAGTGAAACGCCGGAGCAGCGGGAAAAAAGGTTGAAAGACTATGAACTGGCAATGAAAATCTTTAAAAAATAAAATACGAACCTTTTCTTTATCGGGAAGCTTTGTTAGCTGTAAGTAATGTACTTGAAAATAAAACGGGTTGTCGCTTTTTAACTGTAGATGCGTATGCAGCAGCTGTTCCTTTTTATGAGAAAAATGGGTTTATTCCTTTGAATAATGAAGATGTGGATTCTGCTACACGTTTGCTTTATTTTGACTTGAATGATATTGTGCTCTAGATTAGAGCAGCTTTATTAAATATTTTGTTTTGTATACGAGACAAAATGGTGTGCCCCTTATTTTATATACGAAACAAAAAACTTATTGAAACCTGCCTTTTTTATATACATACGTTTTAATTATACAATCATCATTCGTTTTCTTTCCTAAACATTTATACCTCTCTCTTGTTATTTTCCGAAAAGTATTTGTACCTTTGTCATTGGAACGTAGTATGCCTTTGTGGTATGCGATTGTGCGTTTCCTCGGTGAACAGGAAATCGTAGCGGATTTTTTTTCAGACACCGGGAGACGCCTGTACTTCTATGACTTCTCATAGGGTACGGGCTGTCTGCCCGTGTCTGAAAGGTAGCCGCTACTACCTCCTGTTTGCGGGATTGTGGCAGCTCCGTACTCTTTTATAATAAAAGGTACGGAACTAGTTGATATTATTAATCTAGTTCCGTTTTTTTATGTCAAATTGGCTCACAACAAAACAGATGTCTGAAAGACGCGACATTCAAGAAGCTATTCTAAAGAATTGGGCAAATCTTGGATACATTACGAGTTCCCGAATCGACGATCAGTTGTTTTTGGATGATGAGAGTTTGGATGCTTATCTGGAAGCTCACAAAAGACTTGGTTTAGAAGCAGGTTACCTTTCTAAAATCGTAGAAGAAAAGAAACTGGAACGGGACTTTATCATTTCCAAATACGATGATCTACTATATGTATTGAGAACACAGACGACTTGTAAACCGCTATATGAAATAATCATTCGTGAACTGTCAGCATTGATTCTTCACCCTGTTACCCGCGATATCTTCTATTCAATTTCTACAGGAGAATCAGTAGCGAAAGTGGCTGATCGGCATCGAATTACCTATGGGAAGACATTGCAAATGTATAACTCTATACTTAAAGGGTTGAAACTGAAAAAAGATATATTGGCTACTTATCGAAAGCGTGCTATCGATGCTCGTTTTTTATCTTTGGCAGACAATAATAAGAATATAAATGTTGGGCAGGAGGAGTGGATACTTCAATTGCCTGTTTGTAAAGTAGCTGATACTCGGTTGGCTAATGTCTTGTATAATCAAGATGTTCGAACAGTAAAAGATTTATTGGAAATCGTATCGGGAAGAGGGTGGAAAAGTCTGTTGAGAATAGAAGGAGTAGGAAAAACTTCTTACTATCATTTATTATCCAAACTTCAGATGATAGGTGTTGTGGATGAAAGTCTGGATCGGATTCTTGCCGGATGCTCTAATGGTAGTTCGATAATAAATGACGGGTAGGACATGATTATGGAAAGAGAGATGATATAAAGAGGTTATTTTAAAGGAAAGATAGAGATTTCAACTTCTAAAATAGCCTCCTTATATTATATATGTATGAACATACGGTCTATCTCTCTGCCTCTATTGTATAAGTAAAGCTGTCTGCCCGATAATATCCGACGTTGTATTCAATAGGTACTCCGTTCACATCATAAACAAATCTTCTCCTTATTAATATAGGGTCATTGGATTTTATCTCCAGTTTCTCTGCAATAAATTCCCCTGCAAGTCTGGCTGAAATCTCCTCCTTGCTGGTCTTTACCACTATATTATATTGGGTTTCCAGCATTTCGTATAATGGACGTGTATAATCTTCCTCTCCTGTCAGTGGAATATTGGGGTTGAAATAAGAGATGAAGTAAACAAACGGATATTCTTTTTTTCCTCTGACACGCTCCATCACTACGCAGCGAGTGTCGGGACTGGAACCTAAATCAAAGAACGTACCGATTTCTTCGGTTGCACGCTTTAAACTGATATGTAGCTCGAAATTGCGAATCTCGATACCTAACATCTTCATCTCCTGTGAGAAACTAAGCCAGTTCTTTACTCCGCCTACGATACCTTTCTTTACTACCTTCGTTCCGTAGCCCTTCTTTCGCACCAGAAGCCCCTCAAACACGAGTTTGTTGATAGCTTGTCTCAATGTGTTCCTTGAAATATGTAATTGTTCAGACAATTCGACCTCATTGGGAAATAGCTTTCCGTTTTTGTACTCTTCAGATTCTATGAGTCTTCTTAGTATCTCTTCTGCCTGAATATGAAGCGGTTTATCACTATTATGATCTAATTTCATATCTATTCTGATTGGTTTATTTTCAGCAAATATAAGATTTATCAAAAAATAATCCAAGTTTTGTTTGGAATAAAAATAAAATCTATATATTTGCACAATTGAAAGTATGTATGAACATATAAAATTTAAAAACGCTATAAACATGAGAAAAGCTAATTATGATAAATTTCCTTCTACGAAGCTGACGGGGATGCTTGTTCAGGGTTGGGATAGTATCATTTCTATGTTAAAAAAGAAAATGGATGCAAGAAAAGTGCTGGCTGTGGATTTATATACAGGAGTATATGAAGAAGAAGTGCTGGATGCTTTTTCAAAAGAATTCTCCGGAAGAGTGATGAATGTACGTGATTTGATGAAACCGGAAAAAGAAATTCAAACGTTGACAGAACGCTTCATGACTGAAGATGTGTTATTCGGCTATGTTACCAATTTGAAGCTGGAAGATTATTTGGATGCGGATAAGGTGGCTGCTGCACGGAAGCAAATCAGTGAAGCAAAAGAAACCATTGTAATCATAGGTACGGGTGCTGCTGTTGTTGCTCCACAGGATGCGATGGTAGTTTATGCGGATATGGCACGTTGGGAAATCCAACAACGTTTCCGCCGGCATGAGGTAAAAGCTTTAGGTATAGACAATCGGAACGATGCTGTTTCTTTGCAATACAAGAGAGGGTATTTCAACGATTGGAGAGTATGTGATAGGTATAAGGAAAGATTGTTTGACAGGGTAGAATTCTGGATTGACACCCATGTGGCCGGGACACCGAAGATGATTGATAAGGATACTTTCTTTAAAGGGGTAGAGGCAACGGTGAACACACCGTTCCGGGTAGTTCCTTTCTTCGATCCGGCTCCCTGGGGTGGTCAATGGATGAAAGAGGTTTGCGACCTGGATCGTGAACGTGAAAATTTCGGCTGGTGCTTTGACTGTGTACCTGAAGAGAACAGCCTTTATTTTGAAGTGAACGGAGTACGCTTTGAGCTGCCTTCGGTTGATTTGGTTTTACTGAAAAGTAAAGAGTTGCTTGGTGAACCGGTGGAGGCACGCTTTGGAAAAGACTTCCCTATTCGTTTCGACTTTTTGGATACGATGGGCGGAGGTAATTTGAGTTTGCAGGTGCATCCTACTACTCAATTTATCCGCGACAGCTTCGGTATGTACTACACACAGGATGAAAGTTACTACATGGTAGACGCGGAAGAAGATGCCGTCGTTTATCTGGGAGTGAAGACAGGAGTGGACAAAGAGGCGATGATCGGCGATTTGCGTAAAGCACAAAAAGGTGAACTGGTGTTTGACGCAGAAAAATACGTAAATAAGATTCCGACGAAGAAACACGACCACTTCCTGATCCCGGGAGGAACCGTTCATTGTTCCGGTGCCAACAGTATGGTGCTTGAAATCAGTTCGACTCCGAACCTCTTTACTTTCAAACTATGGGACTGGCAACGCTTGGGACTGGATGGAAAACCGCGTCCAATCAATGTGGAACGTGGTAAATGCGTTATCAACTGGAATCGTGATACGGAATATGTGAATGAACACCTTCGCAATCAGTTTAAGGAAGTTGCTTCCGGAGAAGGTTGGGTAGAAGAACGTACCGGATTGCATCCGAACGAATTTATCGAAACTCGTCGCCACCGTTTCTCATCACCGGTGTTGCATCACACAAACGATAGTGTAAATGTGCTGAATCTGTTGGAGGGAGAAGAGGCCGTAGTTGAGAGTCCTACTCATGCTTTTGAACCTTTCGTGGTGCATTATGCCGAAACATTTATCATTCCTGCCGGGGTGAAAGAATATACCATTGCCCCGTATGGTAAATCTGCAGGAAAAGAATGTGTAACAATCAAAGCTTACGTACGCTTTTAATAATGAAATAAATCATCTAATATCTTGAGAACTATGTATGAACATGATGAACGAATCGTAATGACGCTCGATGCGGGAGGCACTAATTTCGTGTTTTCAGCCATACAAGGCTGTCGCGAAATAGTGGAACCTATTTGCCTTCCGGCAGCGTCCGACGACTTGGAGCGTTGCTTGTCTGTTCTTGTAGAAGGTTTCCTGGAAGTTGAGAAACGATTGCCGAAACTTCCGGTAGCTATCAGTTTTGCTTTCCCCGGGCCTGCTGACTATGAGCATGGAATTATTGGTGACTTGCCTAACTTCCCGGCCTTCAGGGGAGGAGTGGCACTTGGACCTTATTTGAGGGAACAGTTTGGTATTCCGGTTTTTATTAATAATGACGGTAATTTGTTTGCTTATGGCGAAGCCTTGGCAGGCACTTTGCCCGAAGTGAATAAACGCCTGAAAGAAGCAGGCAGCAGTAAGGTATATAAGAACCTGCTCGGAATTACGCTGGGTACAGGGTTTGGTGCCGGAGTGGTGATTGACAGCCGGTTACTGACCGGAGACAACGGTTGCGGCGGCGACGTCTGGATTATGCGGAATAAGAAATATCCCGAAATGATCGCGGAAGAAAGTGTCAGCATCAGGGCTGTCAGGCGAGTATATCAGGAATTGACCGGAAAGGATGCTTCTTCTTTGACTCCCAAAGATATATATGATATTGCCGAAGGGACCGCAGAGGGAGATCAGCAGGCTGCTGTCCGGAGTTTTAACGAACTGGGAGAGATGGCCGGTGATGCTATCATCCGTGCATTGAATATTGTTGATGGCTTGGTGGTGATTGGCGGAGGAGTGGCCGGAGCGGCTAAATACATACTTCCGGGAGTTATGAATGAGATGAATCGGCAGATCGGCACATTTGCAGGAGCTTCTTTCCCTTGTTTGCAGATGGAGGTGTTCAATCTGTCCGAAAAAGAGGCATTTGATAAATTTCTGGAGGAAAAAGACAAGATGGTGAAAATACCATTTTCGGAGAGAGAGGTGCATTATGCCTGTCACAAGAAAATAGGCATTGCTGTTTCTACATTAGGAGCAAGCAGAGCCATTGCTTTAGGGGCTTATTCCTTTGCTTTGTCCCAACTTAATATCTTATAATATATGATAACTCTTCTATTAATTCAAATATAAAATGTTATGAAACAATCTAATCTATTGAACGCGCAATTTGCCCGCCGGCTTTTCAGAACGGCATTTTCGAGTTGGCAATTATTGGCTGTTATGTTGATTGTTTGTATGAATGTGGCTGTTGGTTCCAAACTGTATGCGCAATCTAATACAATCGCAGTGAAAGGTAAGGTAATGGCAGACGGGGAACCCGTGATTGGGGCTACCGTGCTGGTGAAAGGTGTATCTACGGGTACGGCTACGGATATGGATGGAAATTTTTCACTGAATGTTGCTTCGAAAGCGGTATTGGTAGTTTCCTCAATTGGATATGAAACACAGGAAGTTCCGGTGAACGGCCGCCAGTTTATCAATGTGGTGTTGAAGTCGGATGTGGTTGCTTTGAAAGATGTGGTAGTGGTAGGCTACGGTGTGCAGAAGAAAGTCAACCTGACAGGAGCTGTGTCTTCTGTTTCTACGGATGAATTGGAAGGAAAGCCGATTTCCAATGTATTGGAAGCGATGCAGGGAACGACTCCCGGTTTGGTAATTCAGCAGGGAAGTTCTACTCCGGGTAGTGTACCTTCTATTAATATCCGTGGTTTGAATACAATGAACAACAATGATCCGTTGGTGATTATTGACGGAATTGAAGGATCGCTCGCCAATCTGAATCCGGCTGATATTGAGCAGATTTCTATTTTGAAAGATGCTTCTTCTACTGCTATTTATGGTTCACGTGCTTCCAATGGTGTGGTACTTGTCACTACCAAGAAAGGAAAAGCCGGTAAGGTAGAAATCTCTTATGATTTTATGTATGGTGTTCAGCAACCTACTTCATTGCCTAAGATAGCAGACTCGTGGGTATACGCTGAACTGTATAATGAAGCGGCTGTTAATTCGGGAAGAGCTGCAAAATTCACTCCCGAACAGATTGCGCAATATAGAAATGGTGGTCCGAATGTAAATTGGGTGAAAGAACTTTATAATCGTAATTCTCCTCAAAGTTCACACAATGTTTCGATGACAGGAGGTAACGACCAGTTGTCTTACATGGCTTCTTTGGGTTATATGGATCAGAACAGTATGTTCAAGGGACCTGATTATGGTTATAAACGCTACAATGCACGTCTGAATGTAAGCCATAAGGTGACGAATAACTTTACATTGAATTTGACTTCTCAATTTGCCCGTAATGATATTAAAGAACATGCTTACTGGACGGAATGGATTATCGAGCAGGCAAACCGCATGCCACCGATTTATCCGATCAAGAATGAGGATGGCAGTTATAATTATCCTGCCGGAAGTAACTCAAACGGTTTGCAGCGTTTGGAAGAAGGCGGTTATCGCCAGAATGTGAATGATGAATTATTGGGAACCATACAAGCCGAATGGGAAGTATATAAAGGACTGAAACTGATCGGAAGTGCCGGTGGACGTGTTTGGAATAATAATTTGCATGAGAACCGGAAGGCCTTCGAAGGTACGGGAGATAGTGAAAATAAGTTGATCGAGCAATTCTATCGTTCTAAGAATATCACTACCAATCTTATGGTGACTTATAATACGAAAATAGGGAAACACTCTATCGGTGGATTATTAGGATATGCTTATGAGGGTTTCTCTGAAAAGCAGTTCTCTACCAGTCGTTTGACGGAGGATTCTAAATATGATATTTTTGTAGGTGATTTGAGTGGGGATAAAGTTAGCAATGGTGGTTCGGCAAGTGACTGGGTTATCTATTCCGGTTTTGCAAGAGCCACTTATAATTATGATGAGAAATATCTGCTGGAATTTAATATCCGTAATGACTATTCTTCTTATTTTGCGAAAGGAAACCGTTCGGGAGTCTTCCCGTCTTTCTCGGCAGGATGGCGTATCTCGGAAGAAAAATTCTGGTCTGTACTGAAACCGTATGTTCCTTCTCTAAAAATCAGAGGTTCATGGGGATTGGTTGGTAATAACCGCATTGGTGCTTATCAATACATGCAGACGGTGTCTGTAAAGAATGGTATCAGTTTCGGCGACAAGCTGGCGCAGACGGCTGAATTCGCTTCTACAAACCCTGATCTCAAATGGGAAACTACCCGTATGGCTAATATCGGCTTCGAATTGGGATTGTTGAATAATGATTTGAATATTACTTTTGATTGCTTCAATAATCGTACAAAAGATATTTTGGTGAATTTACCGGTTCCCGGATTGTTTGGTAATGGTGCCCCGATTCAAAACGCTGGTAAGGTCGAGACGAGAGGATGGGAATTATCAGTAAGTTATCGTTTGAAGACTGGTCCGGTAGTGCATAACTTCGCCGGAAATATTTCAGATAGCTTTAATGAAGTAATAGATACACGCGGTACGGAAATTATCGGTGGCTCGGATGTACAGACAATTATTAAGGAAGGTTATCCGTTGTACTCTTACTATGCATATCGTTCGGATGGATTTTTCCAGAATGAGGAAGAATGTCAGAAAGGACAGCACTTGGAAGGTATTACACCGAAACCGGGAGATATTCGTTATTTGGATAAGAACGGCGATGGTGTGATTAAACCGGACGATGACCGTTTTATTGTTGGTAATGACTTCCCAAGATATACTTTCGGCTTCACCTATGGTTTGGAATATAAAGGTTTTGATTTCTCGATGATGTGGCAAGGAGTAGGAAAACGTAACAAGTGGATGCGTGGTGAATCTGTAGAGGCTTTCCATAATAACAATGAAGGTCCTGTAATGGATTTCCATCAAGATCGCTGGACTCCGAATAATCCGGATGCTACTTATCCTCGTCTGACAATGGGTGCGGAATCTGCTAATAATGCAGCGAAATCAGATTTCTGGATTCAGGATGCTAAATACTTGCGTTTGAAAAATGCGCAGATTGGATATACTTTCCCGCAACAATGGATGAAAAAACTCTATGTCAAGAATTTAAGAATCTTTGCCAGTGTGCAGAATCCGTTGACTTTCACAAAGATGAAAGGCGGATGGGACCCGGAATATACCGGAGACGGTAGTGGTCGTTCTTATCCTGTGGCAAGAGTATATTCATTTGGACTTAATGTTAAATTTTAAACTGTACCGTGATGAAAACAACTATAAAGAATTTGATTTTATCTGCTGTCTTGGTAGTGGGCGGTGCCTCTTGTGTTGACTTGGATACGGCACCGTATGACAGAGAAACGGACTTGACTTATTGGGAAGAGGACCCTGAAGCAGCTGTCAAGGCGTTGAATACTTGCTATACCTATTTGGGAAATATGGACGAACAGCTTTATTGTGAAGCAATGACGGACAATGCTTATACCAAGCAACCGAACGATGCTACACAGAATATCGGTAATGGCTCATATTCTACAGCAGACCCTTACGTGAAAAAGGTTTGGGACGGACGTTATACGGGGATTCGTATGTGTAATGAACTATTGGAGAATATTGATCGCGTACCGGATTTGGATCCTGAATTGAAGAAACGTTATATTGGCGAGGCAAAAGTGCTTCGTGCTTATAATTATTATGAGTTGTATACGAAATTCGGAGATGTTCCTTATACTACCAAAGTGCTTTCTATTAAAGAAAGTATGTCGATTGCACGTACAGCCAAAGCCACTGTAATAGCAAATGTTTTGGCCGATCTGGATGAAGTGATTAATGGTAACTATTTGCCGACTTCTTATGATGCGGATAATAAAGGTCGGATTACCCGTTGGGCGGCAATGGCTATTAAAGCTAAAATCTATTTGTTTGAAGGTAATTGGACGCAAGTGAAAAATATCACTTCTACCATTATGACAGAGGGGGGCTTTAAACTCTTTGGAAGTTATGCGGGATTGTTTGAGATTGCTAATGAATACAACTCTGAAGTAATTTTGGATGCACAGTATCGTCCGACTAGTCGTGAACATCAGATGATGTATGTTTTCCTGCCGCCCACTTTGGGTGGATATTCCCAGCTTTCTCCTTTGCAGGAGTTGGTAGACAGTTATATTATGCTGGATGGAAAAACAATTAAAGAAACAGGAACATCGTTTGATGAAAGTCATCCGTATGCCAATCGTGACCCACGTTTGAAGGCAACGGTGATGTACACTGGAAACTCTTATACTTTGGCCGACGGAACAGAAGTTGTTATCAACTGTGAGAAAGGTGAAGGTAAAGATGGTTATGGGGTAGGTTCAGACTGTTCGGCTACCGGTTATTATATTAAGAAATACTGGGATAATGCGTATCGTGCTACTCTTTATTCCGGTTTGAATCCGATTTTGATTCGTTATGCTGATATTCTATTGATGAATGCGGAAGCATTGGCAGAGTTAGGTGAACTGGATAAGACGGCTTGGGATGCAACTATTAAACCAATTCGTGATAGAGCCGGATTTACACTTGCTTCGGCAGTGGAATTCCCGGAAGGAGCTTCTAAAGATAAACTGATTGAGATTGTACGGAATGAACGTCGTTCGGAACTGGCATTGGAGGGTCATCGTCATAAGGATATTATCCGTTGGAGAATTGCGGATGATGTATTGAACGGATGGTGTCACGGATTGAAGACGAATGAAGTGGTAGGTACGGATAACGGATATGTTCGGGTTGAAAATAGAGCTTTTAATGCAAATAAACATTATTTGTGGCCTATACCACAGGCTGAACGTGACTTGAATGGTAATTTGGTGCAGAATCCGAATTGGTAATTGGTTTAACGACTCAAAAAGGAATGATTATGAAAAAGATATTATTAATATGTTCAGTATTTCTGGCAATGGTATCCTGTCAGGAAGATTATGAATTGAATGCGGATTTTACAGTCCCTACGGAATTGAATTCCCCTGCCTCTATCCAGTTGGATGTGTCATCTTCAGTACCTGTTGTGCTGTCATGGTCCGGAGGCGGTGCGGCAGACGGCGGAATTGTATTGTACGAGGTTTTGTTTGACAAGGCAGACGGAGACTTTTCAAAACCACTGGCTACGGTGAAAAGTGATTTGGGAGCTGCGACCAGTTTGTCAATCACTCATGCAGCTATTAATACGATTGCTAGAAATGCAGGCATTTATCCTTTGGAAACCGGAGATATAAAATGGACGGTAAATGCTTCGAAAGGTGGAGTGGTGAAGAGAACCGACAAGGTGGCTACTATCACAGTAACTCGTGGAGAGGGAATTGATAATATTCCGGCGGAATTGTATTTATATGGTTCGGCTACGGAGAACAGTGGACAAGGCGGAATTCCGTTTCGTTGTGTAGAAGAGGGAGTTTTCCAGATTTATACAAAATTGTCTGCTGGAAATATCTCATTTAAGTCTGCTACGACAGGTGAAACATTCAGTTATTATATTGATGACAGTTCGAAGTTGAGAGAGGGTGATGGTGAAACGGCAGTAACTGCTTCCGAAGAGGTAACCCGTCTGACTGTAAACTTTAATACAATGGCTATGACGACAGAAAAAATAGGTTCTTCTGTTCGTTGCGTCTGGGGAGCAACATTTGCTGATATAGCTGTACTGGAATATGCTGGTAACGGTAAATTTGTAGGAGAAGGTGATATTCGTTTCTATGATCCGGCAAAACCGGAAACTAATCCTCCTTTTGGTTGGATAGAGGAGCGTTATTACTTTTTAGCTCAAGTGAATGATGGAACTATGTGTTGGGGTAGAGGCGATGGCGTGAGTGCCGAACGCCCAGTAGGTGGAGAACCTGCTTCTTTCTATGCTTTGTATGAGTTCCAATGGGGTCAATGGGAACACCTTTGGAAAATGAAAGGTAGTCTGGATTATACGCATGCGACTATCACTATCGATACGAACGCGGATGGATTGATGATACATACATTTACTAATGTGACTCCGATTAATTAATAAAACTAAGTTATGAAAAAGATAAAGACTATTTTAGCTATTCTTCCGGCACTATTATTCTCCTGTGCCGGAGATGACGTAGAGAAATATATTCCGCCTACACCGATTACTCCGTCAGAACCCGGAGAGGAAGTCGTTTATCATAAACGCGCTAAAGAGCAGTTTGATTTGATTAATCAGTGTTACCGGATCAATAGTGGGGCGACAGAAGGATTGTATAATGAAAATTATCCCAAGAAAGATGGTGATAACTCGGCTTCTTTCTTATGGCCGTATGACGGACTGGTATCCGGAGCTGCAGCTTTGCATGCTTTGGGTTATGATGTGAATTATACGGATATGGTAGACCGGTTTGATGTTTACTACCGTACTTCTTCCGGAAGTGTGAATGTGGGAGGATATGGCTCCTCAACTAATGGCACTACTGGTGGTGGAACCCGTTATTATGATGATAATTCGATTGTCGGTATTGATTTGGTGGAAGCTTATAGTTTAACAAACAATCAGACTTATCTGACTAAAGCAAAGCAGATTGTAGAATTTCTGAAGTCCGGTGAAGACAATACATTTGGGGGAGGACTTTGGTGGAATGAGGATGAAAAAAATATTCCGGGGAATGAAAATTCCAATAAACCGTCATGTGCCAATGGATATGCGATATTGTTTTTGTTGGACTATTATTCCGTATGTCCACAGTCGGAAAAAGCGGAGGTGCTTGCTTTCGCTAAACGGTTGTATGATTGGGTTGTTGCCAATTTGCGTGATCCTGCGGATGGTTGTTACTGGAATGATAAACAAGCATCCGGTTCTATACGGGAGGTGAAATGGACTTATAATACAGGTGCAATGATTTCCAATGGGGTTCGGCTATACAAGATAACGGGTGAACAGACTTATCTGGATAGTGCCATTGCTTCTTCAGATGGTGCATATAATTATTTTGTACGTCCACTAAACGGACTGGCTCTGGCTTATCCCGATCATGATCCTTGGTTTACAACCAAATTAGTTCGTGCATTTATTGATATTGAACCTTATTACAAAAATGCAGGTAATTATATCAAAACATTCATTAACTTCTTGGATTATGCATACGAGAATGCTCGTTTGTCAAGCGGACTGTTTTATGAAGATTGGACTGGAACAGACCCGAAACGGGCTGAACAGTTGTTGATGCAGGATGCTGCACTAGAATCTCTGGGAATTATAGCTTTGTATAAAGGGGAAACTGTGACGGAAGAATAGTGTATGAATGGTAAAATTAGAAATATAGTTTTATTTGTATCAGCGGTATCCATGCTTTTCTCTTGTGCAGGAGAGCCCAAAGCGACTCCGAACAAAGATAAGGCGGAAGAAATGTTTCAACGTGTCTGGGAACTCTATCGGGTTCCCAAATACGGTCTCTTCTCTGAATATTATCCCGGTAGTCATCGTCCTGATCTGACTTATTTTAATGATTCTACCCGACAGGCACAAGAGGTTTCTTACCTATGGCCTATGAGTGGTGTCTTTTCTTCAGCAGTATTGATGGCTGCCATCGAACCGGAGAAATATACAGTTTATGTCGATTCGATGGTGATGGCGATGGAACATTATTATGATACAACACGCGTTCCTTTCGGTTATCAGGCTTACCCTGTTCAATTTGGGAAGGTAGACCGTTATTATGACGATAATGGTTTGGTAGGTATTGATTACATTGATTCTTATCTGGTAACTAAAAATCCTCATTATCTGGAGAAGGCGAAACAGGTATTGACCTTTATTTTAAGTGGTTGGGATGAGAACTTTGAAGGGGCTGTTTCCTGGCTGGAAGGAGTGAAGGATCAGAAACCAGCCTGCTCTAATGGAAAAGCGATGGTATTGGCTTTAAAACTGTATGAAGCGACTAAAGACAATTACTATTTGGAGGTAGGAAAGAAATTCTATCATTGGATTGATAAATATCTGAAAGATCCTGAAAGGGGAGTGGTCTGGAACTCATGGCTTACGACGACTTCGGCTGTATGCCCGGATTTGTATACTTACAATACTGGTACTTTGCTACAAGCAGCTGTAGCTTTATATAATTATACAGGTGAACAGGCGTATTTGGATAATGCTAAATTTTTGGCAGAAGGAAGTTATAAAGTGTTTTTTAAATACACGGAAGAAGGTATTCCCTATATTGCCGATTTGCCTTGGTTTAATCTGGTTTTGTTCAGAGGATATCACGATCTGTACAATGTTACGGGAGATCCCAAATATGTGGATACCATGATAAAAGGGCTGGATTATGCTTGGGATCATGCACGCGATCAGGCCGGATTGATGTATCATGACTGGACAGGGCGGACTGATGAAAAACGCCGACCGAAATGGTTGTTGGATGCTTCGTGTGTGCCGGAATATTATGCACGTGTGGCGATGATTAAAGGAGAAGTTAAAACAGAAAAATAAATAAATGATGAAATTGAAATGGATAGGTAGCCTGTTGATTCTGGCAGGTATCGTAGGGTGCAAAACACCTGATCGTCCCAATCTGGTAGAGTATGTGAATCCGAATATTGGTACGGTTCATAGTCGGTGGTTTTTCTATACTCCGGCTGCCGAGCCTTTCGGTTTAGCTAAGCTGGGTGCATCTACAAACGGCACGTACGGAAATAATCAAGGTTGGGAGGCTGTAGGTTATGAGGACGGTCATACTTCTATTGATGGTTTTCCCTGCTTGCACGAGTTTCAGATAGGAGGAATTTCACTGATGCCTGTTACGGGAGAAGTGAAAACAAACCCCGGAAAGCTGGAAGAACCGGATAAAGGTTTCCGTTCCCGCTTTGATAAAAAAGATGAAACTGCACGTCCGGGATATTATTCTGTGTTATTAAAGGATTATCAGGTAAAGGCTGAACTTACTGCTACGGCTCGTGTCGGATTCCAGCGTTATACATTCCCGGAATCGGAGAATGCCCATATATTGTTTAATATCGGCAATCGCCAGGGCGAAAGTGGAGCTGTGCGTGATGCGTACATCAGACAGGTAGATGGAAATACTATTGAAGGGTATGTGGTTACAGAGCCGGAATATGTGAAGAAATATCAGGCAGGTGCCTCGGTTGCCATGTATTTTTATGCAAAATTGGACCGTGCGCCGGAATCTGTCGAAGTTTTCTATCAAGATAGTGCTTTGATGGCTCGTAATGAAATAAAAGGGCCGGGTGCTATCATGTGTCTGAATTATAAAACAAAGAAAGACGAGATAGTCAATGTAAAAATAGGTTTATCGTATACTTCCATAGAAAATGCAAAAGTGAATTTGGAATCGGAGGCGAAAGACTTGGCTTTTGATGAGGCTATGAAAGCGACTACGGATAAATGGAATGAGTCTTTGAGCCGCATCTTGGTTTCCGGAGGTACGGAAGATAGCAAAATCAAATTCTATACCGGGTTGTATCATGCATTATTGGGTAGAGGGCTTGCCAGCGATGTCAACGGAGCTTATCCTAAAAATGACGGTACCATTGGTCAGATACCTTTGACTAAGGATGGTAAACCGGAATATAATCACTATAATACGGATGCGGTTTGGGGAGCTTACTGGAATCTGACTTCTCTTTGGGCATTGGCATATCCGGAGTACTATAATGACTTTGTAAACAGTCAGTTGCTAGTGTATAAAGATGCCGGTTGGCTAGGGGATGGTATTGCCACCAGCAAGTATGTTTCCGGAGTGGGAACCAATATGGTGAGCATCACTTTAGCGGGTGCTTATAATAGCGGAATTCGTAACTTTGATGTGGAAACAGCTTATCAGGCAGCCTTGAAGAATGAATTAGGCTGGGAAGGCCGCATTGAAGGGGCAGGCAAGATGGATGTGAAACAGTTTGTAGAGAGAGGGTATGTGCCTTATGAGAACAGTGTTCATTTCGGTACACATCCGGAAGGTTCGAGCTTCTCCGTATCTCACACATTAGAATATAGTTTTAGTGCTTATGCAGTGGCTCAATGGGCAAAAGCTTTGGGACGTACGGAAGATTATAAGCGTTTGATGGAGCTTTCTGCAGGTTGGGAAAAGTTGTTTGATGATTCGCTGAAGATGATTCGTCCGAGAGTACCCAATGGTGAGTTTATTGATAACTTTAATCCATTGGAATCATGGAGAGGTTTTCAGGAAGGGAATGCAATGCAATATACTTTCTTTGTACCGCAGAATCCGGCTCGTTTGATTGAAAAAGTCGGCAAAGATGAGTTTAACAATCGGTTGGATTCTATCTTCACAGAAGCCCGTAAGTCGATTTTTGGTGGTGGAAAAGTAGTAAATGCTTTCTCTGGTTTACAGAGCCCTTATAATCACGGAAACCAGCCCAGTCTTCATATTTCCTGGTTGTTTAATTTCTCCGGTAAGCCTTACCTGACACAGAAATGGACGCGTTTGATCTGTGATGAGTTTTATGGAACAAACGGAGAACATGGTTATGGTTATGGTCAGGATGAAGACCAGGGACAGTTAGGAGCCTGGTATGTGATGGCAGCAATGGGATTGTTCGATGTACAGGGAGGAGCTTGTGAACGGCCGACTTTCCAGATGGGCAGTCCATTGTTTGATAAGATTGAAATTAAACTTAGTCCGGTGAATGCAACTGGAAAAACGTTTGTGATTGAAACGACAGGTAATACCCCGGATGCATATTATGTACAGTCGGCTACGCTGAATGGCAAACCATTGGAACAGTGCTGGTTGTACCGGGATGAACTCTATAAAGGTGGGACATTGAAACTCACAATGGGAAATCAACCGAATGAGAAATGGGGAGTGGAAAATCCGCCTCATTGTTCTGAATAAACAGCTTATTTTCCTCGGTGTCGATGTTGCTTGACAGGACACCGGGGATTTTACATTTTATAATATAGTGGGTTAAACATGAAAACACAAAATTCTATTTATGCCGCCCTTCCCGTTCTTTTCGGGTTCTTTGTAATGGGCTTCTGTGACATAGTCGGTATTTCGTCCGATTATGTTCAACGTACTTTCAACTGGTCTCCCGTGATGACGGGATTTGTTCCTTCATTGGTTTTTATCTGGTTCCTGTTTTTAGGTATTCCTGTTGGAAATCAGATGAACAAATGGGGACGTAAAAATACGGTTTTACTTAGTATGGGAATAACGGTAGTGGGTATGCTGCTGCCATTAGTCGTTTATAACAGTGCGACTTGTATGATAGCTTATGCTCTTTTGGGAATTGGCAATGCCATTTTACAGGTTTCATTGAATCCGTTATTGAGTAATGTGGTAACCAGCCAACGTTTGCTGACAAGTAGTTTGACAGCAGGACAAGTGATTAAAGCTGTGTCTTCTCTCGTCGGGCCGGAGATTGTGTTGCTGGCTGTAGCACATTTTGGAGATGACAAATGGTATTATTGTTTTCCTATATTAGGCTTTATCACGTTATTGTCTGCCATTTGGCTGATGGCTACACCTGTTAAACGGGAAGCTTCCAGTGCCGCAACCCAACAACTTTCTATCAGTGATACTTTTTCTTTGTTGAAGGATAAAACGATTCTGTTGTTGTTTCTGGGTATCTTTTTTATTGTGGGAGTAGATGTTGCTACCAACTTTATTAGCTCCAAACTGATGGCGGAACGATTTGACTGGACGGCAGAACAAGTGAAGTTTGCCCCACAGGTTTATTTTTTAAGCCGTACGGTAGGTGCTTTGCTGGGTGCTTTCTTGTTAGCCCGTATTGCTGAAATGAAATATTTCCGTGTGAATATTGTTGCCTGTATTTTCTCTTTGCTTATTCTGGCCTTTGTAAAAAATGATATGGTGAATCTGATTTGTATCGGTGCTGTCGGCTTCTTTGCCTCATCCGTATTTTCTATCATTTACTCGATGGCTTTACAGGCAAGGCCGGAAAAAGCAAACCAAATTTCAGGATTGATGATTACTGCTGTTGCCGGTGGCGGAGTAGTTACCCCGGTGATTGGGTTTGCAATAGGAACAGTAGGTGTTATTGGAGGCGTTTTTGTTACTTTAGCTTGTGTGTGTTATTTGACTTATTGTGCTTTTGGGGTGAAGACCGCGAAAGCGTAGTATTATTGCGGAGAAGATGCTATCTTCGCCCGAATCCTACTTAGCGACTGCGGAGTTATCCACAAGTAAGACGCAATATGTTTTAAAGGTACATATTGCAATAATTCAGGAGTCTCTTTGATAAGGTTGAGATAGCGTTCTTTAGCCCGTGGGCTTCCCGAGCTGATAAGCCAGTTCTCCTGTTGAAGAAACTGATGATCCATGAGGCGGAGCCCCAAATTAGCGAGTCCGATGGATGAGGCGAATAGCTGATTCAGAGCTGTTCGGGAAATACAATAGGCCACACTGTCACACATGACCTCAATATTTATTAATGAGTAGGCATTATCTACATAGCCCCAGACGGAGAAAGCAGCTTCTCCGTTTGACGCAAACCAGATGGTAGTATCCACTCCGTCTTTATGATAATAGGCTCGCCATATTCCTGTCTTGATAAAATAAAGATTACAGTTCTTTGTCCCTTCGCGTACTATTAAATCTCTTTTTTTGAAATGTACCTCTTCCATACAGTTCAGTAGAGACTGTACATCGGTTTCAGATACCTTGTATCTATCGCAAAGTTTTTCAATGAATGTTCTCATATTGCAAAGATACTTATCGTCGGCAGACAATGAAACGATCTTTCAAATAAATTCCGAAAATATAGAAAGTGGTTAATAACTCTGCCAATGGTACGGCTAGCCAGATACCCGGTATACCCAATACCGGAGGGAGCGCAAAGAATCCCATCAACATAAATACGACTCCCCGGAGAAGAGTGATAATTGTTGCTCGCTGACCTCTTTCGACACTCTGATAATAACCAATGCCAATCATGTTGACGGCAAAGAAAATGAATCCTACTCCGAAATAAGGAAGCCCGTTTACTGCTATATCAAATGCAGCGTAGCTGCGGTCAATGAATAACGAAACGATGTCTTGGCAGCATAGTACGGTAAGAATGAAAAAGCTGATACCGCAGATTAAAGCGGTCCGAATGGCGAGATGCAGTGTCTTTCGTACACGCTCGGGTTGTCCGGCTCCGAAGTTATAGCTGATAATCGGCTGTGCGGATTGTGCAATGGCATTATAGACCATGAAGATGATAGGGAAGAAGTAACAGGCAATACTGAATGCTGCCACTCCGTCTTCACCGAGATGGCGGATGAAAACGTAGTTCCCCAGAAACATCATACAGGCAATGGAAGCTTCACTGATAAAAGCAGAACTTCCCAGTTTAATCATATAACCGATGTTGCGAAGAGTCAGTAACAGACTTTTGATACTTAACTTTATCCGGCATAGATGGAGGGTACGAGAGAAACGGAGTAAGTAAATCAGTGTCATCAACCCTCCCACGACAGTTCCCAGACTGGTGGCAAAAGCTGCTCCCATTATTCCCCAACCAAGTTCGAAGATGAATATATAATCCAGTATGATATTGAGTATGGCTGCAACCGCATTACACATCATGGCATAGGTGGGTGAACCGTCCAGACGGATGCAGAACATACCTATATTTAAGACTTCGTAGAATACGAGAAAAGGAATGTACCATGCCATATATTCTACAGCTAACGGCAACAATCGGTCCGAACTACCTAATAATCTGGCTAATGGCTCTATAAAATAAAGGCACAGAGCAGACAGGATAAGTATGAGCAATGCGGAAAAAGCAATTGCCTGAGTGATATTAATACTTGCTACTTTGCGTTTTCCCTGAGATAAATGAATGGAAGCCATCACCGAAGCTCCCACTCCGAACATCAGTCCGATACCCGCTGCGATCATAAAAAGCGGTGCAGTGATATTTACTGCCGCCAGCGCGTCACTGCCAATTCCTTTTCCTACAAATATCCCGTCCGTAATAACGAACAGAGCCGAGAATACCATCCCAAGTACCGTAGGAATTAGTAACTTACGGAACAACGTGGAGATGTTCATACTGCCGAAATCAATACTATCTTTCATAACTTTCTACCTTTGTCGTTGAAAATGGCGACAAAGGTAGGGTTATGGGAGGAGATAAAAATTACCATTTGGTAATTTTTATCTCTATATTTAATAGGGAAAAGAATCTCTTATGTATATTCTATCAATTATTTGAGCATGTTGAAATCCTTTATTCCAAAAACTTCAGTGGATATTTCACCCAACCAACCGCTTTTACTATTAACACCCACTTGTACTTTGATAAAATCAACGTACTTCAGGTTTGCATCCTTACCGTCGAAAGTTACAGCATGGGATATCTTGAAATGATTGTCAGACGGTCCGGCATTATAGTTGTCATCATCTGTCAGACGATCAATGGCACTGAAATTATCAGCATATCCCCATTCATAACTATCATTTACCCAATAAGTACCATTACCGGATTGATCGTAATTACGCTCTTTCAGGCGAGTACCTCGCAAAGTATATTGTTTTTCCTTTACCCAGGCGGGATAATAATAGTCTTGCCGGTGAAAAGCACCCAGATAATCAATAGACCCACTTTGACCATGATTGTCTGTCCATGGGGTGGGAAGCTGAATACCACTTGGTTTATGATAGGTGACGGCATAGTCCTGCCAGGTTTCGGCTTTCCCATATTCGGATCCGCGCAATTCATACCAAGTGTCATTAGGTAACCCATCACCATTTTCATCCTGCATTACCCATACAATTCCCGGTTCTGACGAACCATCAAAAGCGTTTCCTGTAATAGCAATGTTGTAATCTCCATCATTCACGATACTATGATCGAATCCAACGATGATGTATCCACCGAATCCGCCTAGGGAAACATAAGCCGTCTGATTGATTCGTTCTTCTGCATAGGTGCAGGCTTCTGCCATAGTTGTTGTGGTATGACTCTCATTGATGAATTGACCGGGAGCCGGTAAATATTCATATACTTTGTTCATTGACGCAGAACTTGTGGCGCTAATCTTCCGCTGGTATGTTCCTGCGGGAGGGCAAACATTGACTTTTAATGTTTGCGTAGCGAGTATATATGAGTTCTTCATTTCGACCTTTACCGTGTGTTCTCCCTGCTGCTCGGATGTAAACAGATAAGTATCATTTTCTCCGGATTGCACTTGTTCATTGTCCACGGTCCATGTATAGACTGCATCCAGTGCATTATTCACGTCAACCGGTTTGATACGGATAGTTCTGCCGGCTGACATGTTATATTCCGTTTGCAGGAATGTCCAGTTGAAATCTACTTGATCCGGTGAACAAACTTCTACTTTGAAAGTTACTTCGTCATCGCCATCTTCATTGTGAGTAGCAAAACGAACTTGATATTCGCCAAGCTCGATTGTGGGGAGAGTACAGGTTAATTCGTTCGAAATATCTTCACCGTTTATTTGCCAGGAGTAACTGGTTTCCAGAAAAGAATCTACTATAGGTGTAATGGTTAGTTCAGAGCCTTGAAGCACTTTGAAACCTTTGTCGGCATCCGCAATAGAGATAGTAGGTACATCAAGTTGAAAGACATCGATACGTATCTCCTTTTCTGTTGTCCCTCCGGCATTGGTGGCAGAAATCAGAATGAAATACCTGCCTGCTTCATCGGCTGAAAATGTCAGGGTGGAAGTGGTACAGATACTCTTTCCATCTATTGTCCAGTTAAAGGTCGTTTCCGAATCGGTATTTTCATAAATGGGAGCGATGGTTATCTCCCGACCAATTTTTGTTTTATAGATGGGGGATTCTTCTTTCAAGGTAATGACAGGAGCGGAAAGAAGAGGAGAGTCCTCCTCTTCTTTCACGCATGATATTAATGCTAACAGAACAAATAAAAAAAGTATAATATGTTTCATTAGAATCTCACTGCTACATCATCATAAGCAAAATAGGCAGGTTGGCTGAAACCATATCCGTTATCATTACTTCCAGTGACATTAAAGTCTATTTTGACCACTTTGCCTAATGCGGATAAATCCCATTTTGTCCATTCAAGTATATTACCCTCGGCTCCAACCAAATAAAATTCCGGACGTGTAGCTACTTCTTTTCCATCTTCATCATAACCGATAGCAACCAGTTTCACCCAATCATCTTTGCCTGCGGGTGCGGTCAAACCGTTACCGTTGGCCACACAGTTGGCTAGGTAGGTCGTCATAGTCACATACATGTGGTCAACTACACGAGCAACTCCGTCTCCAAAGTAAATATAGGGTAATGGACCGTTGGCATATCCGGAATTGTCTGCATAGCCGTAATGTACGCAGAAGTTTTTGGAACCATTATGTCCTCCAAAACCAGTTTTTGCATCCTGATAATAAACGGCTAGTTGGTGCTGGAAGTCTCCATGAGTAAGATCCATATCCAGATAATTGGAAATTGCGTGTCCGCCACCCCAGTATTGGTAATCACCCCATCCGTTAGGAAGTTCGGAAGCAAGAAAAGTGTTGTTTGCATCACTCCAGTTATAGAGTTGGTTATTCTTAGGATAAAGTAGTGGGCCACCATATTGTTGGCTGTCAATTAATGATGACCAGTTTCTTTCTCCTACCATGTTAGCATCACCTTTATAATCAACATCCTCGAATGTCAAGAAGTGTGCTTCACGCACTGCTCTTAATTGCATTTTTATTACTTTACCGAAAGCTTTGGACGGAGTGACAAGTATTTTAAGTTCACCATCTTTGACATCATCACCTGAAACTGCCGGAGCTGTGATTCTTAAGTCTTTATCATTAAGAACCGCTGTCCATCCTTGCGGAATAGCAATTAATGTTGCGTCGTCTATATTGGCAGTTGTAAGAAGATACGTCCTTGTTTCATTAGACGAGAACAAGGTATAATCCCTATTGGCAATGTCAAATGTATATGTTTCCCCTTTGGGCAATGTGAACGACGTTCCATCTGCAAGAGTAACTAGTAGATGATTGTCATTAACTGTAACAGATTTGAAGAAAGAGTCTCCGTCTTGTCCTTCCGCTTTCACAGGTTTTCCGTCTGTTCCGTTAATACGTTTGGCTCCTTCGCCTGTATCAACGGTCCAGTATCCGTCACTGTCAACTCCCATAACTGGAGTTGTACCTGTCACTTTTAACTTGTTAGTTGCATCCGGCAGCCATTCTGTAGTACCGTTGGTAGTAATGGTCCAGTAATATATTCCGTCTTCGTCAGCTTTCACTCCAATCACAGGAGCATCTGTACCATTCTTTCCATTTTTGATAGATACGGTGCTTCCATCACTGAAAGTTAATGTGTAGCCATCAGATGTCTGTTCCGTGTTGGTGATTACTTTCCCTTGATTTAATTAATGCGTCTACCAAACTCTGTAAAGTTGTAATTTCAGAGTTCATTTTCTTGACTGTTGTTTCTAGTGTTTCTACTCGTCCGTCGAGATCATTGACTTTATCCCAGAGATCATCGTCATTGTAGCAACTGCATACTGTAACGACAGTGAGCAGTAAAAATAGAATTTTCTTCATTGCTTTTGTTTTTAATTATTAATAGAATTGTGAATTATTGAATCTCTTTTAGTTTCTTATCTGTAAAGGCAATATGTGCCGGAATGTCCCCCGTGATGACTGACCATTTCTTTTTTCCATCCCGGGAGAAACAGTATAATGTGCCGGGAGTCACATAGTCTTTGGCATCGGTGACGAAGAATTCACCTGTTTCCGGATTGATTGCTATTCCATAAGGTATCTTGATAGATTTTTCCGTACCATCTGTAATAAAATTGCGGGTATCAGTTTTCTTTGTTTTTGTATTATAGATGGCGTAAGAGACTGTCCAACTGTTGGTGTAATAACTCCATTCTGTACTGTATACATACAGTGAATCTCTGCAAATAGCCATTTCTGTATTGGGAAGAAGCGGTAATTCTTCGATTACTTTATCGGTATTGGAATCTATTACAAATGTTTCGGAGTAAGTGTCATAATAATCTCCCCGGGATGAGACATAAATATTTCCGTATTGGTCTAATTCCATTCTATGCAAATTGATTCCCACATCAATGGTTTTGATAACTTTGAATGTGTTCAAGTCGATGACGGATACCGTGCGGTCATAATTAGGTACGCGATACCCGCCGGAGTTGGCTACATAGAGTTTGTTGCCCACAATCACCATTTCTTCCGGCTGGTAGCCGACCACACAGGTATCTTTGACAGTCAGTGTGGTAGTGTCAACACGTGCTACATACCCCAGTCTGGCGTTGGGATCTATTTTGACAGGGCCTGCATACGAACTGACGTATGCATATTTATCTTTAAAGACGATATAACGGCAATTAGGTATGGAAATTTGCGTGATGTGTTTTGCTGTTTCTACATTCATCACTTCTACGAAATGAGAACAGTTGATGATGGCATATAACTTATTTCCATAGATTTGGATATCATTTCCCACATCCCCCAATTCTTGTACGACTCCCGGGTTCCGTTCCGCATAGATATTCTTATGATAGATACCGGTTTCGTAATCAAAGTAATCAAGGGTAGCCTTGTTGCTTCCCATATTTCCTTCATTGAGTAGAAAGAAACCTTTGACAGAGGTACCGCTTACTCCGGGAGTAACTTGGTTGGGAGTTGACGGAATAATGCGTTCATCTTCGCGACAAGAAGTCGATAGAAGAACAAAACAGATAATGATGGATAGAACAGATATTCTCATAACATGACGTTTAATTTGATTTTAAAACTTGTACCGGGCATAGGATAGCATTGCACTACTTCATATTGCTGATTGAAGATATTATTAATTTCTGCCGTTACACGTATTCCCGTTTTCCCCCATTGAAAAGTTTTGGATAGGGAAAAATCGTGGGTATACCAGGGCTGTGCGTAGTTCTCCGGGATATTGGCGACTGCTTCATAACGTTCACCTGTATAAATGAAACTATAGTTACAGGACCATGTTTGGTAACTTCCATTGAGGATGATGGAACCTCCATGCCAAGGTATATAAGGAATCTGGCCTCCATACCATTCACTGGTAGGATCGGTAAAATCCTGTGCCTTTTGATAGGTGTAATTGAAGAGAGTGCTAAGTTCCACCTTTCCGAAGCCCCATTCTCCTCGTATGGCTGCGTCTAATCCCCGAATTTCCACATGTCCGAGATTAATCATAGTCCAACGGAACTGGTTGGAGGTAGGCATGGCAATGATTTTATCATCTACTTCATTATAGTAACCATCTATTTGTAAGTCCAGGCTTTTCAGCCAATGGTTATTCCAGGTGTGAGAGAAAGTGATACCCACATCGTATTGGGTGGTATATTCTGGTTTTAAGTCCTTATTGCCTATAAAAGTATAATACAAATCATTGAGAGTTGGCATGCGAAAGACTTTCTTATAAAAGGCCCGTACATTCAGAGGGAGCTTGGTCAATGGTTGCCAAGTGGCTATGACAGACGGAGTGTATTTGTTTTTGGTGCCTGCATTGGCTCCTTTGGTACGTGTATTGTCATCGACATGAGTATATAACAGGCTCGCCTGCAACATGAGGCGGTTGAAGTCAAAGGACGTGGCAGCAGAAGTCAGGATTGTATTACGGGTTGGATAGACAAAATCTATGAGATCGGCCCGTAATGCATTCCATTGAAAATCGTTGGATAATGACATTCTCCACCAGGGATAGATGGTGAATAAATGGGCGGCCGAAGCATAGATTTCTTGCTGTCGGTAGTGATTGTCTACGTACATGGTGGTGACATCCAGTCTGGGATCGGATAAATAGTGGAGATAGTCATAAGCATATTTTCCGTTGGCTAGCAGACTGTACCAAGGCTTAAAATAGTTTTGAAAAGAGCCTTGCACAAACAGATTGGTATCCCACTGCCGGTCCTGATGGCGAAACTTACCCGGTTCTTCTCTTACCGCAGCTCCGGGGTATCCCCGTTCCGAATTGTATAGGTATGCTTTGGCTTTCCATTCTCCTTTGGGGACTTTTCCGAAGAATGCATTCTCCAAACGTAACATTCTTACGTCTCCATTTTGACGAACAGCTGTTGTGTCGTAACCATCTTTCTTGGCGTATGTGAATTTATATCGTCCTGATGTATACATATACTCCGTACTGATGGAACTGCTTATTCGTTCGTTGAAACGATGTTCCCAAAGTAGTGACGGATTGATGGTAGAGAATGAACCGCCTTTCACCCCGATGTTCAGATTGTTTTTCTTTTCCCCTTTGAATAGGGGTTTTCGTGTCTGCATATATATGGCACTTGCGGAACTATAATCTTTGGCAGGTTGGAAGATGGCACTTTTTTGACCATTATATAGTGAAATGACTTCCATATTATCTAATGAAAAACGGCCTAGATCGACGACTCCATTTTGCGCATTTCCTAATTCAATACCATCGTAAAATACTCCGACATGATGACTGCCCATACTTCGTATATTGACGGTTTTTAGTCCTCCAATACCTCCGTAATCTTTTATCTGTACTCCGGAAAAGTAGCGCAAAGCATCAGCAACGGAGTAAACATTGAGCTTCTCAAGTTCTTTGCCGGACAGAATCTGTACAGGAGACATCTTTTTTTGCATCCGGTTGCTGTAGATAGTAACTTCTTTGAGTTTGAGAAGTGTATCAGACAGAGAAGTCTGATGCCGAACCCTGGACTGGGAAATGGCCGGTAATGTGGTAAATAGAGATAGAATCAAACATAATATCCACCGTAAATGGATATAATGCTTATTGTATGAATGGACTTGAATAGAAAGCATGTCTTTTATTTTATAGGTATAAAAAATCCGTTTGTTCAGATCTGAATTCAATCTACACAAACGGACATATAGCTATTATACCAAATAAAAGATAATTGCTTATTTTCTATTTGACTACTACCCGAAATCCCGCAGGTGTAAATCAGAGCATCAAGGCAGGTCTTCTGACTCATCCCATTTTGCAACGCCTTCCCAGATAAACTATCCAGTGACTTTTGTGTTGCAATTTTGCTCTTTGATTACAAGGAGCGGAGATTTACAGCAGCAGGTACTGTTGCCGGTTTACACGGCATTCCCTTTTCATTCCTTTACAACGCAAAAGTTGTTCAAGGAAACCTTAACGGCACAAAGTTAGAAAGTTTTTATTAATTAGTTTGTTTTATTCTAAAAAAATATCCCATTGACCAATAACAAATATTCCGGCATCTGATCCTATTCTCTCCATTTGTTAGTAATCAATTGGATGGAAAAGGATATATTAATATGTTATCCCAACGACAGAATCAATATTTGTGCCGTCAATACTCGCAGAAACATGGTGAGCGGATACACCGTAGCGTAGCCGACGGCAGGCGCATCACAGGAGGTCAGGTCATTGGAGTAAGCCAATGCCGGCGGATTGGTGGTAGAACCAGCCAGAACTCCGATAAGCGTGAAATAATTCAGCTTGCAATAATACCGTCCTATCAATCCCGTAATCAGAAGTGGCAGGATGGTTATGATTACTCCGTAGCCTACCCATATATATCCTCCGCCATGAATGACTGTGTCTACAAAGCCTTCGCCTGCTCCTAAACCTACGCAAGCGAGGAAGATGGAAATACCGATTTCACGAAGCATCAGGTTGGCACTCATGGTGGTATAAGTAATCAGCTTGTATTTCGGACCGAAACGGCTAATCAGGATAGAAACGATGAGCGGACCGCCTGCCAATCCTAGTTTCACAGGTTGCGGAATTCCGGGAAATGCGAAAGGAAGACTTCCCAGAATACATCCTAAAGCGATACCTATAAAGATAGGAATCAGGTTCGGATGATTTAAGCGTTTCATGGAGTTGCCAAGTACTTTCTCTGCATGGGCAACAGCCAGTTCGGAACCTACAATGGTGACACGGTCTCCCATTTGTAACTGTAATTGTGGAGAGGCTACCAAGTCTACTCCCGAACGATTGACGCGGGTGATGTTTGCTCCGAAGTTATTTCTGATTTTGAGTTGTGAAAGCGTTTTCCCGTTCAATTCCGGTTTAGTAATCAGGATACGGCGTGAAATGAGCTCTTTGTTCAGTTGTTCCCATTCCATTTTGATTTCCTTTCCGAAGAATATAGTGATTGCTTCCACGTCAATCGGGGTAGAGATCACTAATATGATATCCCCTACATGTAGAATTGTTTCGGAATTGACCAATTCGGTTTCTCCACCCTCGCGGTGTTTGATGCGGGAAATGACAAACTTACGGTTCAGTAACGGGCGGAGTTCTTTAATCCTGATGCCGTCTACCGATTCGTTTCTCACTTCAATGGAGATAGGGCGTACGGTAAGTTCCTGGAGATGTCCCAGACCGACTTCTGCTTCTTTTTCTTCTTGAGCAGTATTGATGCGAAGGAGATATTTCAAAGCAAGCAGGGAAAGGATGATACCTACTACACCCAGCGGATAGCTGACTGCATATCCTAAAGCAATTTCGGGAGCATCTATGCCATTCAAATCACTGTTGGCCTGTTGTGCGGCTCCCAGTCCCGGAGTATTGGTGACGGCTCCGGACAAAATACCTACCATTGTGGTAATCGGAGTTCCGGTGGTGAAGTGCAGGATAATAGTAATGGTTACTCCTAATACTACTACGAGCATAGCTAGCATATTCAGGGTAAAGCCCCCCTTTTTGAATGCTGAAAAAAAGCCGGGTCCTACCTGCAAACCAATTGAGTAAACAAACAGAATCAATCCGAATTCTTTTAGAAAGTGGAGCAGGTGTTCGTCCAGATTCATGTTGAAATGGCCGAATACGATTCCGACAAAGAGTATCCAGGTAACTCCCAGAGATACTCCCCGCACTTTGATTTTTGCAAGGATGATTCCAAACGCTATGGTTAGTGACAGAATCAGTACGGAGTGTGCCACTCCGCCGCCCCAAAGATTGGGGTAACCTTCAAATAAATTTCTTAGAACTTCCATTGTGATTATTATATGATGATATTTAGTTTAGCTAAAAGTAACCCCGGAGAAATCACTTCTGCGGGGATACGCACACATTGAGCATGACGGTCTAATGCCGTCCTTTTGATATTTTAGCTAGAGAGAATTTATCCTCCTTCAATCATTTCCGATGTCATGACTACTCGATTCTTTTTTTACAGTCTGCCGTTTTCCTATCCCACGAGTAAAAACAACTATAAAGGTATGAATGGCAGGTCTTCTGACTGACTCCCTTCCTGATGCCTTCCCGACCTTGACTATCGATACCTGGTCAGTGGTAAAAGTAAATATCAAGAAGTTGAATGGAGTTTCACAGCAGCGGGACTGTCCGGGATTTACACCCGATTCCCTTTTAATTCAGATAGTTGATATGGCTATCTGAAACCAATTCGGGGCAAAGATAGCGAATTTATATAGGAACCCAAATGAATGCTACCTATTTATTTTATACACAGTCTGATTCTTGTCGGATATCTGTTTGTTTATTTGATGCGTACTCTCATCTCCTGCACATCAAACGTGACGGATTCATTTCGGAAAAGTCTTTCTATATGTCCGCTAGCCACCATTTCCGGAGTAGGCAGCGTGTACATCTGCGGATTATCTATGAGCATGATGGAGTCGCAAAGCGATAAGGCGATGTCGAGGTCATGAGTGGAGAATAAGACACATTTTTTTTCTTCCTGTGCCAGTTTCTTTAAAAGCAAACAGAGCTCGTAGCGGTTAGGTAAGTCCAGGAAGGCGGTCGGTTCATCAAGCAGGATGACGGGAGTATCCTGTGCAAGAGCACGGGCAATCATGATTCGCTGACATTCGCCATCGGACATTTTATCCATTGTCTTTTCTGCATAACCGGACATACCGACTAGCTGCATAGCGTCATCCACCCGCTTTTGGTCTTCCGGTTGCAGTTGGCCGATCCAGTTGGTATAGGGAGCACGCCCTAAGGCTACTACATCTTTACAGCGGAGATTAGCGATACGTACTTTATCGGTGGTGACAAAGCTTATATTCCGGGCTAATTTTTCCGGTTTCAATGATGCTATGTTTTTTCCTTGCAGAGTAATCTCTCCTGATTGAGGCTTTTCCAGCCCCATCATAGCACGGAGCAGGGTGCTCTTTCCCGTTCCGTTACGTCCTAACAGGGCAACGAGTTGTCCGCCTGTGATTCGGGCATTTACCGTTTCCAACAGCGTGCGCTGTCCATATCCTAATGTCAGTTCTTTAAGTTCTATCATTTGAATCTACGCAAGTTTTTAGCAATTACCCATAAAATAACCGGAACACCTAGTAAGGCGGTGATGCAGTTAACCGGAAGTAGGAACTTCTTGGCGATGATGTCGCAGAGAAGCATGCTGATAAGCCCTGTCAGCATGGTGCCGGGGACCAGTATCCGGTGGTCGGCATTGTTGAATAGCAGTCGTGTGACATGCGGTACTGCCAGGCCGATAAATCCTACCGGACCACAGAAAGCGGTGACCGTTCCTGTCAGCAGTGCGGTAGAAACGAAGATGAACGTGCGTGAACGTTTAATGTTCATTCCCATCGTTCGTGCATAATTTTCACCGAGCAGTAACAGGTTCAGCGATTTGATACAGGCTACGGAAATTAGTAAACCGATACATAACATCGGTATCATAATTCCCAGTTGGGTGACTGTGATGTGGCTAAGAGATCCCATTGACCAGAGTGTGAACATTTTCAGTTGTTCGGCAGAACTTAGGTATTGGAGTATCTGAATGATAGCGCCTGCTACGTAGCCTATCATAACTCCCATAATCAATACACCGAGAATGTTTTTTACTTTCCGGCTGATAATGGCTACTCCCAATAAGATTACGGCAGTTCCTACCCAGCCCGAGCCAACGATACCCAGCGACTGAAGAATTGGAAACTCCGCCCATCCAAGTAATGGAGCACCTAGTATGAACAGAGCTACGCCCAGTCCTGCACCGGAACTTACTCCCAACAGGTAAGGGTCTGCTAATGGATTCTGGAATACTGTTTGCATCTGTAAACCGCTAACGGAGAGTGCTATTCCTATTAAAGCCGCTACCACTACCCGTATGAAACGGATAGAAAGGAGAATATTCCGTGTCATTTCGTCACATTCGCCTCCGGTGAGTACAGCCCATACCTTGGTGATAGGAATATATGTATCTCCCGTTGCCATGTCTATCAGTAATAACAGTATGGCAACTATACCCAGTGTAATGAATAAAAAGGGAGTGCGTTTATCAGGCTGTTTCATTCCAGATGTCTGTAATAGTAAAGTGAATCGGATACGAGTTCGGGGTGAAAGATATGAATCAGGTCACGCAATACGACGTCGGGACGTACCACTGCAGATTCCCAGTAGTCATTACCTCCTGTCGGTGTTGTTCGTAAATTATTGTTGTAAACAGTTTTTTCGCGTACAGCTTTGGCGTCTACAAATTTAGGATTGACCGTCTTTAGTTCATCCAACGTAGAAGCCATGCCTACATTAATCCAGTAGTCGGCCTTTTGTATCAGTTTGTAAGCTGTTTCCAGTCCGATGGGAGTGGAACTGTTAGACTTGTTTTCTTGGTAGATGTAATCCGCACCCGCATCAGTTACCAATTGTGCCATGTAACTTTGTGTGGAAGGCATCACCCAACTGTCGTTCCACGGGGTATTGAGCATAACGGTAGGACGTTGTTCTACCGATTCGGTGAGCGCTTTCAAAACTTGATAACGTTTAGGGATTTCACGGAATATTTCGATGCCTTTTTCCCTGCTGTCTGTTAATTCGGCAAGAGCTACCAGCCATTCGGCTTTACCAAGCGGCGATTCCTCCAAATATTCTCCTACATACATATAAGGTATATACAGTTCTTTCAGTTTGTCTGTTACGGCAGTTTGCGCATCTCCGATACCGTATAACAGGACAACATCCGGTTTCAGTCCCAATAATAACTCATAATTCATTTCGGGGCCCATGTCCTTGATAGAATTTTTATGTGCGAGAATATATGGATTGGATACATAGTCGATGCCCGATACTCCGACAATTTTGTCCACTTGACCTAGAGCGTCGAACATGGCGATGTAGGAAGAAGCCATACATACGATACGTTTTGCTCCGGCAGGAATCGTAGGACCGGTAAATCCGGCAGGCGCTTGTTCACCGTTGCGGGAAATGAAATAAGACATTTTCACGTCCTTGGCTCCCTGCCATGGGTTGGAAACCTGAATAAGTGTGCTGGCGGTATTGTCCGCACCCAGAATCTTGAATCCGGTTGCGTATTCAGGTGTATAGACATCCTGTTTGAAAGCCTCGAGAGAAGTCTTCTTGTTGGATATACAACTAGCCAGGAAGAGAAGACATAGCCATGTGAGGATTGAAATAGGAGATTTCATCTTTATTCGTGTATCTTTTAAATGAATAAATAATTTTCGGTGTCTGAAGATTGACATTGCGGGGCAAAGATAAGTATCTTTGGAGATATTCTTTCTTTTTTTATTGCATTTTCTCCGAAATCATTCCTATTTATGTATCCTCCCCTTAGGCAGGCAGAATGGATTAAGTTTATCGGTCTGCTGATTACTTCAGAGAATTTCTGCACCTTAAAGATTCAGAAAAAGTTTGGAGATGCTTTTTACCCTCGCACTCTCACCCATTGACTCAAACCGCTTATTCATCATAGTTACAGGTGTGAGGGTAAGAGTGAGAGTAGGGTGAGGGTAAACAGTTACTCTCACCCTGTCTCGTCTTGATTTGGTTGATAGGTTAAACCTGAAGTTTATAAGGATATAGTAAATCCATCGAAAGTATGTAGTTATTTGCAGAATCTATGCAGATAATGGCTTGTTCATATAGGTAAACACTTAGTTTCAAGTAGCGAAACATTTTGTTTCTCGGTGTGAAACACTTCGTTTCATTACTTGAAACATTTCGTTTCTCGGTGCGAAACACTTTGTCCCAAGTAATGAAATAAAGTGGAACTGCCGTCAACCGAAAATTCTCCAGTAAGTAATTATTAAACAGGGTGTGAGGGTAAAGACATCGCAAACTTATTAGAGATATCTACACCTGTTTGTTTACGGGCACTCTTGATATAGAAAAACTCCTCCGTAGGCAGGTACTGCCTGAAATGCTTCTTCCTGGTGAATCAACTTTGCATAAATCTGTGCGCAAATCAATACGCCGCCATGAGCAAATACTACTATATTTTCAGCCTCCTTTTGTTTGATTTCGTCTAAAAATGCGGCTACTCGTCTATATTGGTCGGCAAACGATTCTCCATTGGTTGCTTTTACATTCATGTAGTCGTCATACCAGCATTGGAGATTCGGGTCTTTGATTTTATTAAAATACTGCATTTCCCAATCTCCGAAATTAAGTTCCAGTATTCTTGGGTCACGGATGGTATCTCCGAATCCGCAATACTGTGCCAGACGGGTGCATCTGGATAGAGGACTGGTGTAAGCCATATCAAAGTGAATGGATTCGATTTTAGCTTTGGTTACGGCTGCTTCTATCTCAAATGTAGGACGTAAAGGAACGTCTGACTGACCGTAACAAAGACCTTTAGGAACGTCGACAGAGGTATGTCTGATTAGATAAATATTCATAGGTTTACTTATTTTATATAGATAGACATCACTGCTCCCAGCCAGAAACTCATTTCGCTTAAGAGAAATAATGCACCGCAACAATCTCCGGTATATCCGTTCAGACGTCGTTTCATCATCCGGCAGATAAAGAAGAATACCAGAATGGGAAATATACATACGGGCCAGTAGCTTGGAGGAAGTAATAGGAGAGGTAGTATTCCACCCATCGCAGACATTACGATCTCTCCAAAACTCATTCTTGTATATACTGTTCCGGATTTGCTATCTTCTTCTTTCCGTGCATAGGGCAGGTAATTGATGATATTGGAAGAAATGAATTTACTCCAGGTATCTCCGCTTAGTAATAAGAAAGGAGTAACTGCTAAGGGAAGTGCGACCAGTAGATTGTAAGCAAATAAATAATAGATGATTAATCCCAAAACTCCATAGCTTCCGATATGGGAATCTTTCATGATGCGTAATGTGCTTTCTCTGTTCGTCCCACCTCCGAATCCATCGAAGAAATCGGCCAATCCATCCTCATGCAATGCTCCTGTGATAAGTAAACGTGAAGTCAGTGCCAGGATTACGGCTACTCCGTGAGGTAGAATAGTACTGGCTCCCCAGAAAATCAATGCCATCATTCCCCCGGTCAGCCAGCCACTGAAACTCCAATAACTGACAACGTGTTTGAAACACTCCTGCGGAACTTCTTTTATTTTCCAGAAAGGCAATCGTGTAAAGAATATGAGGGCGGCAAGTATCTGGTTCATCTTAGAAATATTTAGTGATAGAAGCATGAGCAAATGAATCCATCTCATTCAGCATTTTTACAGCAGAATCTACAATGGGATAGGCACAAACGGAACCGCTTCCTTCTCCAAGTCTTAGTCCGAGATTGAGTAGGGGACGTGCTCCGAGATAGTCCAATAATAGCTTATGTCCGCTCTCGTCTCCCTGATGACCGAATATGGCATAGCTCATCACTTCCGGATAAAGGCGTGAAGCGGCAAGAATACAATTGGTCATAATAAATCCATCAATTAGAATAACCATTCCCAGTTCGGCAGCTTTGAGCATTGCTCCTACGGCCATTACCATTTCGTAACCTCCGAAACGGCAGAGGATTTCTTCTGTGGAATGCTCTCCCGGATATTGTTCGAGAGATCTTTTCAGAACTTCGTATTTGTGATTTATTCCCTGATGATTGAGTCCGCTTCCTGCACCTACACATTGATCTAATGGGATTCCGGTGAAGCAAGTCATCCATAAGGAAGAGGGCGAAGTATTTCCGATTCCCATTTCACCGAAGCTAATGATATTGCAGCCTTCCTGGTGAGAAGTGTCTACACATTGGGCACCATGCTCCAGGCAAAGTTCCATCTCTTCAGGTGTCATGGCTGCTTCATGAAGGAAATTGCGTGTTCCTCTTCCGACTTTCATGTTAATGATACCTTTTTCATAAGGTAAATCATAATCGACTCCTGCGTCTACAATTTTAAGAGTGAAACCGTGCTGTCGGCACAGGAAATTGATCCCTGCTCCCCCATGAAGAAAGTTGCTGATTTGTTGCCAGGTTACTTCTTTAGGAGATGGGCTGACTTTTTCTTCTACGATGCCATGATCCGCGGCAAAGATTATATTTTGAGGATGAGTTAATCGTGGAGAAAGGGATTGTTGGATCAGTCCGATTTGCAAAGCGATTTCTTCCAGTCTTCCAAGCGATCCTTTAGGCTTGGTCAGATTATTGATTTTGTCAATCAGAGCTTCTTTGATAGCTTCATCCGGCTTTTGAATATGAAACGTTTTCATGTTTATTTTATTTTTACGGGAATACCACTTGCCATGAGATATACATCGTCGGCATGCGATGCGATGTATTGATTGGTCCAACCTTGCAAGTCTGTGAATTTACGTTGCAGTTTGTTCTCGGAAACTCCCCCCCAACCAATCTCATTAGTTACAAATATGAAAGTGGCGTCCTGCTGGGTAAATTTGTCGAATTCTTTTTTGACGGCTTCCAATGAGGAGGCAACATTAGAATCAAACTCCATAAAGAAGTTAGTGCACCAAAGAGTTACACAATCTATCACTACGACTCTGCCCGCTACATTGTGACGGCTCAATTCTTTTTCTTCTTCTATATTTGTCCATTCAGGACCGCGGTTCTTTTGATGGCGTTCCACCCTTTTTCTGAATTCTTCGTCCCATATCCTGGCAGTGGCCAAGTAAACCGGTGACGTAGTAAGTTCATGCGCTTTTTTTTCCGCGAACGAACTTTTACCGGATCGTTGTCCTCCTGTGATTAATATAATCCTTTTCATTAAGTTGCTGATTGAATAATGGATGGACAAAGGTATAAAAAATAACTCTGGGATTAAACGTTTTACGTAAAAGTTATTAACTTTGTCCCGATTTGTTTTAGATCAACATAAATATCAGACTTAACTACTATTGGATATGAACGCTTGTAAGTTAGTGGGATTGCTTTTGCTGCTACTTTGGGGACATACTACTTTGTATGCTCAACAAGTGAGAACTGTGCGAGGAAGAGTGCAGACAGTGGAAGCCGGCAGTAATGAGAAGCGGGCATTACCATCTGCCAGCATTGTTATTTTGGCGAAAAGCGATTCTGCTTTTATCAAGGGAATAACAAGTGATAAGAATGGGCGTTTCGTTCTTAATTATCAACCGCAGAAGAAAAAGAAATACCTGTTAAAGGTCTCTTTTATGGGAATGCAATCTGTATACCGGGCACTGGAAGACTCTGTATTGGTGAATATCGGTACAGTGGTATTGAAAGATGATGATATTCAGATTAGTGAAGTGACGATAACGGGAAAATTGCAGGAAGTAGTGATGGAGGGAGATACTACGGTTATCAATGCTGCCGCTTTTAAAACTCGTGAAGGAGCTTATCTGGAGGATTTGGTGAAGCGTGTTCCCGGATTGGTATATAATAAGAAAGATAATTCGTTGACATACAACGGACAGCCCATCAGTGAAATCAATGTAAATGGCGAAGCCTTTTTCTCCGGAGATAAAAAGACGGCACTCGAAAATCTGCCGGCAGATTTGATTAGTAAGTTGAAAGTGTACGATAAAAAATCAAAAGAAGAAGAATTTACCGGAATTAGTTCAGGAGAAAAGAAATATGTACTTGACTTGCAGACTAAGGATGAATTGAATAAAACCTGGCTGACAAATGCCACTGTGGGATATGGAAACAATCAAAAGAAGGATTTGGAAGGGCAGGTGAATTATTTTAGTAAAGACGGGGAAAATCTTTCTTTCATAGGACGTTCCACCAACCGATATCAGAATAGCACTTACAAGGATAATATTAATAATTCGGTGGGAATGAATATGACTCATAAATTCGGAAAGAAGTTTTCTTTGACCGGAAGCATGAACTATAATCTCAATCGGAACGGAAATATTTCTTCCATGTATCGGGAGCAATATTTAACTGCTGGTAACCAATATTCTGCGTCCACTAATGAAGGTAACTCTAAAAGCCGGTCGTTCAATTCTAATATCATGGGTAGTTGGGAAGTGGATAAACGTACACGCATACATTTTAACGGTGGTTTCAGCTTTTCTCCTAACCGGAATGAAAGTAATAGCCAGAATGCTTCTTTTGACGCTCCTCCTAACGTCAATCATGAAAGCTTGTTCGATGATTTTGAATCGATTTCCCAAGATATCAAAGTAAATCGTAGTGAAAACCGGTCGCGTTCGGAAGGACAATCGAACCGTTATAATTGGATGATGGGGATTATGAGGCGGCTGAATGAAAAAGGTACAACTTTAGGATTGAACATTCAAAGTTCGGATTCTTGGGGGGATAATGAAAGTTTTTCGCTTTCAAAAACTACTTATTTCCGTCTTAAAGATAAGCAGGGCAACGATTCTTTACTTTATCGTAACCAGTATTTGAAGTCACCCCAGAAAAATAATTCGTGGCGGGTAGGGATTAACTTCACCCAACCTATCGGTAAGAAAATGCATATTCGTGCAGCGTATAACTGGAACACTCATTATGAACGCGATAATCGCGACACTTATGAATTGTCTTCTTTGGCGAAGTCGGATGTTTTTGGTGAGTTGCCTCCTGACTATGAAACGGGGTATGTAGATAGTTTGAGTAATCGAAGTCATAGTCGTACTAATGGACATGATCTGAATGTAGGCTTCAATTACTCTGATGATACATGGATGGTGAATGCATCATTAGGGATTACTCCGCAAAGGCGAACCATTGAACGGAAAATGGGGAAACTGTATGCGGATACCACTGTGCATACTATCGACTTTCAGCCTATGATATGGCTGGCCTGGAAAAAGAAAGAGGCACGAATTACTTTCAATTATGACGGTAGAACCCGGCAACCTTCTTTATCGGACTTAATGCCACTTACAGATAATAGTAATCCATTATATATTACTCGAGGGAATCCGGATTTGAAGCAAATGTTTGCTCATAGTATGCGTATAAGCTTTCAACATTCTAAAAAAGGCATATCTGCGAATCTTGGAGGACAGTTGGAACAGAATAGCGTTACACAAGTAATGATATATGATGCACAGACTGGCGGACGTGAGACATATCCTGTCAATATAAACGGTAACTGGAATGTGTATGGAAGTGCTAACTGGTGGAAACGTTTAGGACATTTCTCTTTACGGTTGGATATGAACGGTAATCATAGTAATAGTGTCAGCATGATTAATGAAGATAGAAGTCTTGAGCCGGTGAAAAGTACAACGCGTGACACTGGCTTGAATTGTGAAGCGAATGTTTCTTATCAGCCTGCCTGGGGAGGTATTGACTTCTCTACTTCCTGGAATTATCAGTATTCGCTCAACTCTGTGAATGATAACAATACATATACCCGTTATTATAATTTCCGTTTGGAAGGATATGTTGATCTTCCTTTGGGCATACAATTACGGACGGATGGGGCTTATACTTTCCGTAATGGTACGAATATCCGTAAAGGAGAAGATGATGAGATGTTATGGAATGCGAGTGCTACCTGGAGATTCTTGAAAAAGAAAGAAGCAGAACTGTCTGCTTATTGGGTAGACATTTTAGGAAAGAGGAAAAGTTATAACCGTATGGCAACTTCCGACGGCTTTTATGAGTATCGTACGCAGGAAATAAAAGGGTATTTCATCGTTACTTTCAAATATAACTTTCGTTTGATGATGTGATTTTTAGAAAAAAGTCGTATGTTTGCTACAGAACCATAAAACAAAATGTACTATGAGCGGTAATTATGTTATCAACATCGGTCGGCAACTAGGTAGCGGCGGAAAAGAAATAGGAGAGAAGTTGGCAGCCCGTTTGGGGATTGACTTCTACGATAAAGAATTGATTAATCTGGCTTCTGAAGAAAGCGGGTTGTGCAAAGAATTTTTTGAAAAAGCGGATGAGAAAGCTTCGCAAGGTATTATTGGCGGATTGTTCGGCATGCGTTTCCCTTTTATCAGTGAAGGAGCTATGCCATGTAATAACTGTTTGAGTAATGATGCCCTGTTTAAAGTGCAAAGTGATGTGATTCGTCATCTGGCGGCAGAAAAATCTTGCGTCTTTGTCGGACGCTGTGCGGACTATATTCTGCGTGAACATCCCCGTTGTGCGAATGTTTTTATTTCGGCCTCTAAGGAAGATCGTATTGCGCGATTATGCGCCATGCATCATATTGATGCGGAAGCTGCAGAAGAAATGATAGAAAAAGCGGATAAGAGACGTTCGGAGTATTATAATTATTATAGTTATAAAACGTGGGGAGCAGCTGCTACTTATCACTTGTGTGTCGATTCTTCTTCTTTGGGAGTTGAAGAGACAGTTCGGTTTATAGAAGAATTTGTAGTGAAGAAACTACAGCTTATATAATAGGCGTAGAAGAAGTCTATAAGAAAAAGAAATAAAGCCGGTATATTCCATTGAAGGATATGACCGGCTTTATTATTTATAAATAAAACATGATTTACATCATCGTTAATAATATCATCTGCCCCGTCAGAATACGGAGGAACATGGATAATGGGTAAACTGTAGAATACCCTACTGCCGGAGCATCTCCGGATGTTGTTTGATTGGCATAAGCCAATGCGGGCGGGTCGGTATTACTACCGGCTATCAATCCCATCAGGGTGAAGTAGTTTACCTTATAATATAATCTTGCGATAGCACCGATTATAAGCAACGGGATAACGGTGATAAGGAAACCACAACCTACGTATAGTAATCCGTCACCTTCAACTACCGTTTGCACAAAGTTGGCTCCGGCATCTATACCGACACTAGCAAGGAAGAGCACGATACCGATTTCGCGAAGCATCAGGTTAGCGCTCATGGTTGTATAAGTCACTAAATGGAGCTTATGACCGAAACGTCCGATAAGAATAGCTACTACCAGCGGTCCGCCTGCCAAACCTAATTTCAGAGGAGTCGGCATACCGGGGAATGCTATAGGAAGGCTACCCAGGAGAATTCCTAAGAAGATACCAACGAAAATAGTCACAATGTTCGGTGTGTCCAGACGTTTTAACTGATTACCCAAAACACCTGCCACACGTTCAACTGCATCTTGCTGACCTACCACCATTACACGGTCACCTACCTGAAGTACCAGATTTGGATCGGCAAACAAGTCCATACCGGAACGGTTGATGCGGGTAACGTTCACTCCGTACATACTACGAAAATGCATAGATCCTAAAGTCTTTCCGTTGATTTCCGGTTTAGTCACCAGAATACGGCGGGAAACCATGGGAAGGTCTTGTTTCTCCCAGTCGAGTTCCACTTCTTTACCGATAAATACGGTAATTGCAGGAGCATCTTCTTCTGAACAGACAATGAATAATTGATCCCCCATATTGAATATGGTTTCATGGTTGGGGATACTTACATGACCTTCATGACGAATACGGGAACAAACGAACTGGCGGCCTAAAAATTCCTTGATTTCAATCAAAGTTTTTCCGCTGATTGATTCATTGCGTACTTCCAGACTCATCATGTGAGGTTTGTGATGTGCATCTCCACTTTGGATTTTCAGACTTTCTTCCTCTTTAGCCATATTGACACGGAAGATGTAACGGATAGCAATGATTGAACCGATAATACCTACCACGCCCAGCGGATAAGCACACGCATATCCCAGTGCGATTTGTGGACCAGTGTAATTAAGCTGGTTCAATGCTTCATTGGCGGCACCAAGTCCCGGAGTGTTTGTGACAGCTCCATAGAGGATACCTACCATCATCGGCAGTTCTACTCGGCCGTTCCAGAGGTAGTAAAGCCCCAGTGCAACGGCAATATTTAACACTACGATGCCTACAGCCAACAGGTTCAATGTCATTCCTCCTTTTTTGAAAGAAGAGAAGAAAGATGGCCCCACCTGAAGACCGATACAGAATACGAACAAGATCAATCCGAATTCACGGATGAAATGTAGGATGTGTGTATCGGCTGTGAAGCCGAAATGTCCCATTAGGATGCCGGCAAACAAAACAAATGTGACGCCCAAAGATACTCCGAATATCTTTATCTTGCCCAAATACACTCCGGCTGCCACTACAAATGCGTAGAGAAGCACGATGTGAGCTACGGAGCTGGGGTCCCACAATAAACTTTGTAACCAATCCATAATATAGCAGTTTTTATAATGTTTTTCTAAAAACGAGTGCAAAATTACTCATAACATTGGAGCTAATCAAATAAAAGAAGAACTAAAAATGAAGAATTTCTATGCAGATTGTATGCACTTGACGAATCGGGGCGTCCTGTGCGAATTTTCCCTAAAAAAGAGATTCGTTTTAACTTATTGGTTATATTTGCAGGTCGAACGACTGACATTTAGAAAGAGATAGATAAAAATAAAGACAATATTAATCTTGTTTTAATTTTAAATAAACTATGGCAGACAAAAAAGAAAAACTCTTCTCAGACTTTTCTCCTGCCTCCACCGAACAATGGATGGAGAAGGTTACAGCCGATTTAAAAGGTGCTGATTTTGAGAAGAAGCTCGTTTGGAAAACAAACGAAGGGTTTAAAGTGAAACCTTTTTACCGGATGGAAGATCTGGAGGATTTAAAAACTACTGATGCACTTCCTGGAGAGTTCCCTTATTTAAGAGGAACTAAAAAAGACAACAATGCATGGTTGGTTCGTCAGGAAATTAGAGTAGAATGTCCGAAAGAAGCCAATGCGAAAGCACTGGATATCCTAAATAAGGGTGTTGACTCACTTTCTTTCCATGTGAAAGCAAAAGAACTTAATGCGGAATATATTGAAACACTGTTAAGTGATATTCAGGCAGAGTGTGTTGAACTGAATTTCTCAACCTGTCAGGGGCATGTGGTTGAGTTGGCTAATCTGCTGGTAGCTTATTTCCAGAAGAAAGATTATGATGTGAAGAAACTGAAAGGTTCTATCAACTATGATTTCTTCAACAAGATGCTGACTCGTGGCAAGGAGAAAGGTGATATGGTACAAACAGCCAAATCTTTGATTGAAGCCATTCAGCCGCTTCCTTTCTATCGTGTGCTGAATGTAAACGCTTTATCATTGAATAATGCAGGCGCTTATATTTCTCAGGAACTGGGTTATGCTCTGGCTTGGGGAAATGAATATATGGGTCAATTGACTGATGCCGGTATTCCTGCTGCCATAGTAGCTAAGAAAATCAAATTTAATTTTGGTATCAGTTCCAATTATTTCCTTGAAATAGCGAAATTCCGTGCGGCACGTTTGCTTTGGGCAAATATTGTAGCTTCTTACAATCCTGAATGTGTGCGTGATTGCGAGAATAAAGGTCCTAACGGAGAATGTCGTTGCGCAGCAAAAATGGCGGTTCATGCCGAAACTTCTACTTTCAATCTTACTTTGTTTGATGCACATGTAAATCTGCTTCGTACACAGACTGAAGCCATGAGTGCTGCATTAGGAGGCGTAGACTCTATGACGGTAACTCCGTTTGATAAGACTTATGAGACTCCGGACGAGTTCTCAGAACGCCTGGCTCGTAACCAACAACTGCTGCTGAAAGAAGAATCTCATTTTGATAAAGTGATCGACCCTGCTGCCGGTTCTTATTATATCGAGAATCTGACTGTGGCTATTGCAAAACAGGCTTGGGAACTCTTCCTTGCTGTAGAAGAAGCAGGTGGCTTCTATGCGGCATTGAAAGCAGGAACTGTTCAGGCTGCTGTGAATGAGAGCAACAAAGCTCGTCATAAAGCAGTTGCACAGCGTCGTGAAGTGCTGTTGGGTACCAACCAATTCCCGAACTTCAATGAAAAGGCTGGCAATAAGCAACCTGTTGAAGGTAAGTGTTGTTGCGGAGGTGACTCTCATACTTGCGAAAAAGAGGTGGATACTCTGGTGTTCGATCGTGCTGCCAGTCAGTTTGAAGCATTGCGTCTCGAAACAGAAGCATCAGGCAAACGTCCGAAAGCGTTCATGTTAACCATCGGAAATTTGGCAATGCGTCAGGCACGTGCTCAATATTCTTGTAACTTCCTGGCTTGTGCCGGTTATGAAGTAATTGATAATCTGGGATTTGAGACAGTAGAAGCAGGAGTAGAGGCAGCTATGGCTGCAAAAGCTGATATTGTTGTTATCTGTTCCAGCGATGATGAATATGCTGAATATGCAATTCCTGCTTTCAAAGCACTGAATGGTCGTGCTATGTTTATCGTTGCCGGTGCTCCGGCTTGTATGGACGACCTGAAAGCTGCAGGTATCGAAAACTTCATCCATGTTCGTGTCAATGTATTGGATACCTTGAAAGAGTTTAACGCTAAACTATTGAAGTAAGATGAGAAAAGATTTTAAAAACATCGATATATATGCCGCATTTCAGCCGACTAATGGTGCTGAATGGCAAAAGGCTAACGGTATCTCCGCTGACTGGAAAACACCGGAACACATTGAAGTGAAGCCTGTTTATACAAAAGAAGACCTCGAAGGAATGGAACACCTTGGCTATGCTGCCGGACTTCCTCCTTATCTGCGCGGTCCGTATTCAGTAATGTACACTCTTCGTCCCTGGACCATCCGCCAGTATGCCGGATTTTCTACCGCCGAAGAATCAAATGCATTTTATCGCCGTAATTTGGCTGCCGGTCAGAAAGGTTTGTCAGTGGCATTCGACTTAGCTACTCACCGCGGTTATGACCCCGATCACGAACGTGTAGTGGGTGACGTAGGTAAAGCCGGTGTATCTATCTGTTCATTGGAAAATATGAAAGTGCTGTTCGATGGTATCCCATTGAACAAGATGTCTGTGTCTATGACAATGAATGGAGCTGTACTTCCGATTATGGCATTCTATATCAATGCCGGTCTGGAACAAGGTGCTAAACTCGAAGAAATGGCCGGTACTATCCAGAATGATATTCTGAAAGAATTCATGGTGCGTAATACTTATATTTATCCGCCTGCATTCTCTATGAAGATTATTTCAGATATTTTCGAATACACTTCGCAGAAGATGCCTAAGTTCAACTCTATCTCTATCTCCGGTTATCACATGCAGGAAGCAGGCGCAACCGCGGATATCGAGTTAGCTTATACATTGGCCGATGGTTTGGAATATCTTCGTGCAGGAACGGCAGCAGGCATTGATATTGATGCATTTGCACCGCGTCTGTCTTTCTTCTGGGCGATTGGAACCAATCACTTTATGGAAATAGCCAAGATGCGTGCTGCACGTATGTTGTGGGCAAAGATTGTGAAACAATTCAATCCGAAGAACCCGAAATCACTGGCGTTGCGTACTCACTCGCAGACTTCAGGCTGGTCACTGACCGAACAGGATCCGTTCAATAACGTAGGACGTACCTGTATTGAGGCTATGGCTGCAGCTTTGGGGCATACTCAATCTTTGCATACCAATGCATTGGATGAGGCTATTGCTCTTCCAACAGATTTTTCCGCACGTATTGCCCGTAATACACAGATTTACATTCAGGAAGAAACTTACATCTGCAAGAACGTTGACCCATGGGGTGGTTCTTACTATGTAGAATCTCTGACGAACGAACTGGCACACAAGGCTTGGGAGCATATTCAGGAAATTGAAAAATTGGGTGGTATGGCGAAAGCTATCGAAACAGGTATTCCAAAGATGCGTATCGAAGAAGCTGCTGCACGTACACAGGCTCGTATCGACAGTGGTCAGCAGACAATTGTCGGTGTGAACAAGTATCGTTTGGAAAAAGAAGCTCCGATTGATATTCTTGAAATTGATAATACTGCAGTCCGTCTTGAACAGATCGAAAACCTGAAACGTTTGAAAGATGGACGTAACCAGGCTGAAGTGGACAAAGCATTGGCAGCAATTACCGAATGTGTGAAGACTGGCAAGGGTAATTTGTTGGAATTGGCTGTGGAAGCAGCTCGTGTTCGCGCAACATTGGGTGAGATTTCTTATGCTTGTGAACAGATAGTAGGACGTTATAAAGCAATAATTAGAACGATATCAGGCGTGTATTCATCAGAAAGTAAAAACGATAGCGACTTCAAACGTGCTTGTGAACTGGCCGAGAAGTTCGCGAAGAAAGAGGGACGTCAACCTCGTATCATGGTTGCAAAGATGGGACAGGACGGTCACGACCGTGGTGCTAAAGTCGTAGCAACCGGTTATGCTGACTGTGGCTTCGATGTGGATATGGGACCGTTGTTCCAGACTCCGGCGGAAGCTGCTCGCGAGGCTGTTGAAAACGACGTTCATGTAGTAGGTGTTTCTTCACTGGCTGCCGGACATAAGACATTGGTTCCGCAAATTATTGAAGAACTGAAGAAACTGGGTCGCGAAGACATTGTAGTGATTGCCGGTGGTGTTATTCCTGCACAAGATTACGATTTCTTGTATAAGGCAGGTGTAGCTGCTATCTTCGGTCCGGGTACTCCGGTAGCGAAAGCTGCTTGTCAGATTCTGGAAATCCTAATGGATGAAGAATAAGGAAAACTTTCTTATTGACAGATTGTATATGCAATAAGTGGGAAACCATGAATTAATAGAAAAAAGGGTCAGTAACTGACCCTTTTTTTGTATCCTATTATTGAAAACTTCCTTTTTGGCGTTTTATAAAAAAGTACCTCAAATTTGATTTATTGAAAAAATATTCATAATATTGTCATCACTTTGTTAACTGTTGACCCGTACCTTTGCGCATAAATTTCTAAACTATGGTAGATTTCATGGATGATAAACAATTATTGGGAGAGCTGAAAAGAGGCAATAATGCAGCTTTTGAGTTTCTGTTCAAGAGTTATTATCCTCGTTTGCGAGGGTATGCTATTCGTTTTATAGAAGATGAAGAAACGGTTCGTGATATTATTCAAGAGTGTTTCTTACGATTTTGGGAACGTCGCGAAATGTTATCTGCCTTCTCACTTACTTCTCTTCTTTTTTCTATGGTCCGCAATGGATGTCTAAATTATCTGAAGCATCGCTCGATTGTTGAAAAGTACCGGGTGGAGTACTTGGCAAAGGTGGATGGGGAAGAAAGACTCTACTATGCAGACTTTATGCAGGATGCAGAACATAAATTATTATACAAAGAATTGCAGGAGCAGATTGCCCTTGTGCTTAATCAGTTGCCGGACAGGTCGCGTGAGATTTTTTTGTTAAGCCGTTTCAGGGGATTGAAGAACAGAGAAATCGCAGAAAAACTACAAATATCTACCACAGCAGTCGAAAAGCATATAGCAAGGGCTTTGCAATATTTCTCCCGGCATTTCAGCGAACGCTATCCGGTGGATCTGTATATAGTGATATTGGCATGGCTGATGATGGAGCAGAAATAATCAATGCACTCTTCGATTATATAAAGAATAAGAAGCAGGAAAGTTTTTTTCTGCTTTTTTTGTTTCAGAGGTTGGGTAAAAGAAATATGGGTTGTTACATCTTATAGAAAGTGAATATAATGAAGCAAGAAGAAAATATCCGTGAATTGGCTATTCAGTATTTTGAAGGACGCATATCAAGAGCTGACGAAAAGAATCTGTTCGAATATATCGAACAGGTGGAAGGTGGCTATGGCAGGTTCCGTCAATGGGAGAGAGAATGGATGAATCACCGGAATACCGATTCGGAGACAGATGCCGAATGGGAAGCTTTGAAGCATAAGATGTATACGCAGGAAGCGATTGTCCCGTTATTGAAAAAGTCGAAACCTGGTATATGGAAGATAGCCCGTATCGCTGCCGTTATAGCATTGATTGTCGGTACTACGTTGGGTATTCAACAGGCTATTTACTTGTTTACGCCAAAGACTTTTTTTGTTTGCGAAGCTCCGTTGGGGGATAAGAGTAAGATACAGCTTTCGGATGGTACAGTTGTATGGCTGAATGCAGGTTCCGTATTAAGATATTCGAATCATTTTAATACAGCCGACCGGGTGGTGGAGCTGGAAGGAGAGGGGTATTTTGAGGTGACTAAACAGAATGGAAAGCAATTTACAGTAAAGACGCATGAATATGATGTGGTGGTAAAAGGTACGAAATTTAATGTATCTGCCTATTCAGACGATTCGTATATAACAACCACCTTGCTGGAAGGAGCAGTAGAGTTGAATTATAAAGAAGATCAGATACGGATGTCTCCGGGAGAATCTATTTCTTTGGATTTGGTAACAAGACAGTTGAAAGGAAAGAAAGTAAATGCACGTCAGGCAATGGCGTGGGCGGAAGACAGGATTGAATATGATGACATTACGTTAGGAGAGATGGTGAAGAAGCTTTCACGTCAGTACGATGTGCATATTCAGTTAGAGTCGGAGAAATTGGGCGATATGAAGTTCCGTGTTTCGTTGCGTAATAAAGAGACAATCGTAGATGTAATGGATGCACTGAAAGAAATCATACCTATCAAAGTAGAATATAAGGAAAAGGATATATATATAAGATAAGAACTCAATGTTTAATTGTAAAGAAATCAAGTATGAATATTACTCAAATAGGCAGATTTGGGATGCTGTTGATGATGGCATCTGTTGCAATCTCGTGTTCTGACCCTAATCCTTTGGACTCATACACTCGTGTTCCGTTCGAAAAAACGGAAACGGATGACGGAAATGGTGATGGTGACGGAGACGGTGCCGGCGGTTTGTTCGAGAAAGGAAACGGAACGGACAGCAAACCTTATATGATAATGAATGCTACGCAGATCAGAAATATGCGTAGTGTGTTGAAATCGGGAATGAAAGTTTATTTCCAGTTAGGTGCTGATATTGATATGGCAGGCATTGATGACTGGCAGTCGTTGAATGGTTCCGGTGATTTTCCTTATGAAATAGATTTTGACGGAGACAGCCATGTCATTAAGAACTTCAAATGTTCTGCCGGTGATTATCCAAGTTTCTTCGGAGTATTGTGCGGTGATTGTCGTAATGTGGGCTTTGTGAATGCTTCTGTATCATCTGCTCGGCAGGGGATTGGAATTATTACCGGTTATCTCGGACTTAAAGATAAAGGTAACGGAAATAAGACAGGAAGAATTGTGAACTGCTATACGACCGGCGAAGTAATCGGTTCTGGTGCGGCAGGTGGAATAGCCGGTGTATTGGCAAATAGCTATGATGGGCAAGAAAGTTATATAAAGAACTGTTATTCAAATGCAACGGTCAGCGATCAGGCGGCAAGTGGCGGAAAAGCAGGCGGTATTGCCGGACGGAAAGTAGGTGTCGGCGGATTTATTGAGAACTGCTATGCATACGGAGCAGTCAGTGCAACTAAAGGAGGCGTAGGCGGTATTTTGGGACAAATCGACAAAAGTTGTGACATTGCTATCAAGAACAGCGCAGCATGGAGTAACTTGACCGGAGTGGATGCTTCGTCAACCGTAGGACGCATTGTTGGGGTCTCTGCTTCATTAGGCAGTTATGAGAATTGTTACGCCTGCGAAAGTATTGTACTCAAAGTGAATGAAAAAACGATTACCGCATCAGACGAATCATCAGCCACGGGAACAACTTTTCACGGAGTGGCGAAGTCAGCGGAAGAACTGGGGAATATCATCGTAGCCTGGAATCCGAATCTTTGGAAAAAAGGAACGAACGGTTATCCGATATTCCAGTGGTCTGAATAAATAAAGCCAGTCGATACAAAAAAGCAGAAATAATCTGCTTTTTTGCTTTTATAGGGGTTGGGCAGATGAATGATGAGTTGTTTTATCTTATAGAAGCGATTCAGAGAAATACTACAATCGAATATATATATCCTTAAATATAAATCACTTTAAATTGTAACAACTTAATTGATAAAATTATGAATGACCGAAGAAACTCATTTTTTAGACTGTTTCTCCTGATTCTGTTGTGTTTGGGCGTCCAGTCACTACGGGCGCAGACAGTTACAAAGGTCTTTAAAAATGAGCCGCTGAAGGCGGTATTGAAAGAAGTTGAGCGGCAGACGAAGTACTCCATTATCTATAAAACGGACGAGGTTAATGAAAACAAGAAGATAACGGCTTCCTTTCAGCAGGCAACTGTTAATAATGTGCTTGCTACTGTTTTGGATAAGGATGTAGAGTATAAACTACAAAACCGGATGATTATCATCACAAAGAAAACAGAACGTAATACTACTGCCGTCCCATCGCAGCCTTTACATCGGGTTACGGGGAAAGTGGTCGATGTGAACGGTGACCCGGTAATCGGTGCCAGTGTACAGGTGATGGGACAGTCTATGGGAACGATCACGAATTTGGATGGTGAATTTACATTATCCTCGGTTCCGGCCAATGCCCTAGTCGTTGTGTCCTATATTGGATTTGAGAAGAAAGAAATTAAAGTCTCCGACTTGCAGAAATCTTCGAGAGTAATACTCCGGGAGGATACGGCTACGCTGGAAGAAGTGGTGGTGGTAGGCTACGGTACTCAAAAGAAAATAAACCTGACGGGAGCTGTTGCAGTAGTAGACAGTAAAGCGATGGAAGACAGACCCGTGCCGAGAGCCTCACAGATGTTGCAAGGGACTGTGCCCAATATGAATGTAACTTTTGGGTCTGGGTATCCGGGAGCTTCGGCAACTATCAATATCCGTGGTGTGAATTCTATCAGTGGCAATGCATCGCCATTAGTGCTGATTGACGGAATAGAAGGGGATATCGACCGCTTGAATCCGAATGACATCGCTTCTATTTCCGTATTAAAAGATGCATCTTCGGCCGCTATTTACGGGGCTCGTGCTTCTTATGGTGTTATCCTCGTGACTACCAAGGAAGGCTCCGCCCGCAAGACTACCGTTTCGTATGATGGAAGATATTCATGGAGCAATCAGACGACTTCTACTGATTTTGAAACCAGGGGATATTATTCGGCAGGCATCAACGACTTGTTTTATACCAATTATAACGGAAAGCCTTATACCAACTATACGGAAGAAGACTACCGCCAGCTTTGGTTGCGCCGGAATGATAAAACGGAGAATCCCGAACGTCCCTGGGTAGTTACCGACCAACGTGACGGAAGAGATACATACGTCTATTACGGTAACTTCGACTGGTATAATTATCTTTATCGTAAAAACAGACCGATGTGGGAGCACAATATCAGTGTCAGTGGGGGAAATGAAAAGTTGAACTATTATTTATCAGGAAATACAGTTGACCAAACGGGTATCTTCAGACAGAATCCTGATAAATACAAGGTGTATAATTTCAGAAGTAAAATCTCGGCAAAGATCACTCCACGACTGACAATCAGCAATAACACGAAGTACCATTATAATAGTTACTCTTATCCGGGATTATCGGGTATTAATAACAACTTCAATACTGCGGTGAATCATGCACTGGCGAGCTTTGTACCCATTAATCCGGATGGCAGTGCGGTGTATCTGACTTCGTTGAGCAATTCTGCTGTTTTGGATGGCATGGGAGCTATCCTTGCTTATGGAAAACATAAGAATGAAGACCAGCGATATGAGTTTTCCACGACTTTCGAAGCAAGTTTCAATGTAATGAAGAACCTGAATGTCCGTGCAAACTACAGCTACCTGCACTATAACTATCAGACCATGAACAGAACAGTAAATGTACCATATTCCAAATATCCGGGTGAGATATCCTATCTGACTACCGGAAGCGGTGTGAATCAGTTGAAGGAAACACAGACCAATCATTGGTATCAGGCTTTCAATGTTTATGGTGATTATATGCTGGATATTGCCGACCATCAGATAAAAATCATGGCAGGTTACAATTATGAAACCAAGCGTCTGAAAGATATCAAAGTCTCCCGCCAGGGTTTGCTCTCCGATGACTTGAATGACTTAAATCTGGCAGTCGGAGATGCGATGACTATGTCCGGCGGACAGAATGAATATGCGCTTTTGGGAGCATTTTATCGTCTTAATTACTCCTATAAAGGAGGTCGTTACCTATTTGAGACAAGCGGACGTTATGACGGAAGTTCACGTTTCAGAAGCGGACACCGTTTCGGTTTCTTCCCCTCGGCTTCCGTAGGATGGAGAATCAGTGAAGAACCGTTTTTCGGGAATTTAAAGAAGAATATTGATAATGTGAAATTGCGTCTCTCATACGGTTCGTTAGGAAATCAGCAGGTAGGATATTACGATTATATCCAAACCATTAATACCAACGGTACAATGAATTATATCTTTGGCGATCAGAAGAAAGGCTCTTATGCAAGTGTCTCCGACCCGAATTCCGCCGACCTGACCTGGGAAACCGTTTCGACTTGGAACGTAGGACTGGATCTCGGATTCCTGAACAACCGCCTGAACCTGACTGCCGATGCCTATGTTCGTGATACTAAAGGTATGCAAACTTCCGGCAAAAAGCTTCCCGGTGCTTATGGAGCCAACGAGCCCAAGCAAAATGCAGCCAACTTGCGTACCAAAGGCTGGGAATTGATGCTGACTTGGAATGATGCTTTCAAACTGGCAAACAAACCTTTCCGTTATAACCTGTCCGTAGGCTTGGCAGATAATACATCGGAAATAACCAAATTCGATAATCCTTCCAAGATATTGAGTGATTATTATGTAGGTCAGAAATTGGGAGATATCTGGGGATATGTAGTAGACGGACTTTTCAGGACAGACGAAGAAGCGGCAAACTATAATGTCGACCAAACAGCAGTCAACTTCGTTATCAATACAGCGCAGGTGAATCCGGGACTTCACGCCGGTGATATGAAATTTGTTGATTTGGACGGCGACCATACAATATCTTCCGGCTCGAACACGGCAGATGATCCGGGCGACCGCAAAATAATCGGAAACTCATTGCCGCGCTATACATACAGTATTCAAGGTGGTTTCGACTGGTATGGATTCGACTTCTCCATCTATCTTCAGGGAGTAGGACATCAAGACTGGTATCCGGGTACTAATTCTGTATTCTTTTGGGGACCATACGCTCGTCCGTATTCATCGTTCATTCCACGCGATTTCTTGAGCCAGGTATGGAGCCCGGAAAATCCCGATGCTTATTTCCCACGTCCGATAGGGTATCTTGCCCTCGGCAATAACCGTTCTTTGGGAGTGGTGAACGACCGTTATTTGCAGAATCTGGCTTATTGCAGAGTGAAGAATATCACAGTAGGCTATACGATTCCCGCCGTATGGACGAAGAAGGTAAAGATAGAACGCCTGCATATCTATTTCAGTGGTGAGAATCTGTTTACCTTCTCTCCACTAAAGAGCGACTACATTGATCCGGAACAAGCGTCGGCAGAAAATTCCATCCAATCGGCAAATGGTAACGCAAAGTTGTATCCCTGGTCAAAGACCTATTCTTTTGGAGTGAACGTAACTTTTTAAACTAACTAATATTTGAATTATGAAACTTGTTTATATAGTATCTTGGTTGTTCGCGTTGGCGGTATCTTTCGTATCTTGCGACGATTGGTTGGATAAGACACCCAAAGACCGCCTGTATCCGGATGTATATTTCAAGACTGAAGATGAGTTGCGATTATTTACGAATCAGTTTTATAACAATCTGGTTCCGTCCGCTGTCGATATTTATTCCGAGTCGTCCGATTTGATTGTCAAGTCCGACTTGATGCTCGAAATGTCCGGACAGCGCATCATACCCGATGAAGGAAACGGTTGGAATTTTACGGCACTTCGCGATATTAATTTCTATCTGCAGTATTCCCATAACTGCACGGAAGTGAATGCCCGTAACCGTTACGATGGTGTTGCCCGTTTTTTCAGAGCTTATTTCTACTTTGAGAAGGTGAAGAGATATGGCGATATTCCCTGGTATGACAAAGCACTCGACTCGGATGATCCCGAATTGTATAAAGCCCGGGACTCACGTGAATTTGTCATGCAGAAAATGCTGGAGGACCTGGATTTTGCGATAGCCAATCTTCCGAAAACGAAGAATGCGTATGTACTGACCCGGTGGACGGCATTGGCTCTGAAATCCCGTGTCTGCCTGTTTGAGGGTACTTTCCGTAAATATCATGGACTGGAGGATTATGAAAAATACCTGAATGCTTGTGTCTCGGCTTCTGAAACCTTTATGAACGAAAGCGGATATACACTCTATAAATCGGGCAGCACACCTTACAGGGATTTATTCGCTTCCATAAATCTACAAGCGGATGAAGTGATTTTCGGGCGTGACTATGAAGCTTCTCTTTCTGTGCTTCATAATGTGCAGAATTATGAGAACTCCACCACAATGGGACGTCCGGGAATGAACAAGAAGATTGTGAATTCTTATCTGATGGCGGACGGAAGCCGTTTCACGGATAAAGCCGGTTATGAAACGATGACATTCGATCAGGAATGTCAGAATCGGGATCCACGACTGGCACAAACCATTCGTACCCCTGGATATACGAGAATCGGAAGTACAAAGAAAGAAGCCCCGAACCTGGCTTATACTATGACCGGATATCACCTGATAAAATATTCGATGACGGCTAACTACGATGAATATAATAAATCGTGCAACGATATTCCCCTGTTCCGCACGGCAGAGGTGTATCTGAATTTTGCAGAAGCAAAAGCCGAACTAGGCACTTTGAAGCAAGCCGACATCAATAAATCTATTAAATTACTTAGAGACAGGGTAGGAATGACTAACCTGGATATGGAACTGGCAAATTCAAAACCCGACCCGTATTTGATGAGTGCCGCCACAGGTTATCCGAATGTGAAAGGAGCCAATCAGGGAGTAATCCTTGAAATCCGTCGCGAACGAACCATCGAACTGGCAATGGAGGGTTTCCGTTATTACGACATCATGCGTTGGAAAGAAGGTAAACTATTTGAGAACGATCTGCTGGGAATCTATGTTCCCGGGCCCGGAACTTACGATTTAGATAAAGACGGTACGGATGATGTCTGTTTCTACGTAGGAACAAAACCTGCCGGAAATGTACCTTTATATTTAGAGATCGGCGAGCAGATTCGCTTGTCGAATGGCGAAAGTGGTTATATCATCTGTCATAGTCTGATTACCAAGAAATGGAATGAAGACAGAGATTATTTGTACCCTGTTCCTATCAGCGAACGTACTTTGTCCAATGGTGTGATAACACAGAATCCCGGTTGGAATGACGGATTGAACTTTAATTAATTAGATTCAGAAATATAAATTCTTATGAAAAATATGATTTCTTATATATGTCTTTTGGCAACCGTGTTTGCCAACTTGTCCTGTGCCGACGACATGGACAACTCTAAATTTGATAATATGATACCTTACGGTAAACAGGAAGTTTCCTATACTTATCCGAAAGGGGAGGGGAACCTTAGAGTGTTGACCTTTAATATAAGGCATTGTGCCGGTAACGATGACGTGATTAATTATGACAGGACAGCCGCTGTTATCAACGGAATGGAACCCGATGTCGTTTGCCTGCAGGAAGTGGACTACATGACTACCCGCAGTAATAAAGTCGACCAACTGAAAACCTTGGCGGATAAAACAGGCATGAATCACTATTTTAGTAAGTCAATCGCTTACCAGGGTGGTGAATACGGTAATGGCCTTTTGTTCAAAGGGACGCCGATCAGCACGAAGACTTATCCCCTTCCCGGTGCCGAACTCCGTTCTGCTGCCATAGCCGAATTTGAGAACTATGTAGTTATCTCCACCCACTTGGCTTTGGAAGAGAATAATAGAGTTGAATCTGCAAAACAGCTCACAGACCTTGCCAAAACATATAATAAAGTGGTTTATATGGCTGGTGACTTTAATGAGGACTTGATGAATGGCACATTCTTTACAGAACTGAAGAAAGAATGGGAGGTTGTCAGTTCTACAGAAAACACTTTTCCTACCGGACAGGCTACCAAACGGATTGATTTTGTCGTTACTTTGAAAACTCCACCTACCATTGTGGTAAAATCGAATGTAATATACAACCTGGATGGTGTCAACGTAGCAATAACTTCCGACCATTATCCACTTTATTGTGATTTTAAGAAGCCGACCGGACTTGGAGAATATCCGAAGGCAGAAGGTGACCTGCGCATAGGTAACTATTTCCTGACCTATTGTAAAGGTACAGATGGCGTGATTGATTACGACCGGACAGGACGTATTATCGCCAAAATGAATGCGGATATTGTCTGCTTGCAGGGACTGGATAAGGAGACGGAACGTTCGGAAGGTATCGACCAGTTGAACGTACTGGCACAGAAAGCAAATATGCATGATTACTTTGCTAAAGCCATTGATTATAAAGGCGGTGAATTCGGTGTTGGTATACTGACAAAAGAAGAACCTGTAAGTGTAGACAGATACCAAATGGCGGGAAAGAGCGAGATGCGTGCAGCCATGGTAGTGGAATATGAAAAGTTTGTAGTAGCCAGTACCAACTTCGATACGGATATGGCAAAGCGTATAGAGGCCCTTCAAACGTTAGAAACGAAACTGTCTGCCTATAATAAACCTGCATTCTTGTTAGGATACTTCAATGAGGGCGACTTGGAAAGCGAATTTTTCCAAATGGTGAAGAGTAACTGGAATCTTCTTAGTGCCGATAAGTCTACCGAAGTCAGTGGTAAGAAACGTCGCCTTGACTTTATCGTGTCTTTGAAGAGTCACAACGTAAATGTGACACAGGCTGATGTGATAGAAAGTCTGTCGGGAGTAGATGTGACCGTTGCTTCTACACATTATCCTCTTTTTTGTGATTTCTCCGGTTTAAAATAGAAACGTTATAGAGAGGCTGCACAGAGCTATGCACATATCGTGTGTAGAACTGTGCAGCTTCATTATATAGCTTATCAAACATCAAATGGAGTGGTATAAAAAAGGAGAAAGCGGTACATCTTGAAAACTATTCAGTTGAAGTTATCATTCTTTCTCCGATCTATGCCTTTATGGACTTTTTTCTCTCTTCATGCGGTCAATGAGAAATAATCGTGTAACTTTGTAAGCTGTTAGTGTAAAAACAAGAAGAGAAAAAATGATAGTTTGCATAGCCGAAAAGCCATCAGTAGCACGCGATATAGCCGAAGTACTCGGCGCTCATACCAGAAAAGAAGGATATATAGAAGGAAACGGATACCAGGTGACCTGGACATTCGGGCATCTTTGTACCCTGAAAGAGCCGCATGAATACACGCCTAACTGGAAATCATGGAATTTAGGTAGCCTGCCAATGATTCCTCCACGTTTCGGCATCAAGTTGATAGAGAATCCTACCTACGAAAAACAATTCCACATTATCGAGGGACTGATGCAGAACGCAGATGAAATCATCAACTGCGGTGATGCCGGGCAAGAGGGAGAATTGATTCAGCGTTGGGTGATGCAGAAAGCAGGTGCACGCTGTCCGGTGAAACGTCTGTGGATTTCTTCATTGACAGAAGAAGCTATCCGGGAAGGGTTTGCGAAGCTGAAAGATCAGACAGATTTTCAGTCACTCTATGAAGCCGGACTTTCTCGTGCGATGGGTGACTGGCTATTAGGAATGAACGCCACCCGTCTTTACACCATTAAATACGGTCAAAATAAACAGGTACTCTCTATCGGTCGTGTACAGACACCGACTCTGGCACTGATTGTCAACCGTCAGTTGGAAATAGCCAATTTCGAACCCAAGCAATACTGGGAACTGAAAACCAACTATCGGGATACCACTTTTTCCGCACTTATCCGCAAAAGTGATGAAGAAATTGCTGCGGAAGAAGAAAAGAACGGTGGAAAAAAGAAAATAGATAATCCGGGTATCGACCCTATCTCTAACCGGGAAGAAGGCGAGGCATTGGTAGAACGCATAAAGGATCTTCCGTTTGTAGTCACTAGTGTTGGCAAGAAAGATGGGAGAGAGTTCGCCCCACGTTTGTTCGACTTGACTTCTCTTCAGGTAGAATGTAATAAGAAATTCGCTTATTCGGCTGATGAAACGCTGAAACTGATTCAGTCTCTTTATGAGAAGAAGGTAGCTACCTATCCGCGTGTTGATACTACTTTCTTGAGTGACGATATTTACCCGAAATGTCCTGCTATCCTGAAAGGACTCCGTGATTACGAAGTCTTGACAGCTCCGTTAGCCGGCACTACACTTCCTAAATCGAAAAAGGTATTTGACAACTCGAAAGTGACGGATCACCACGCCATTATCCCCACCGGAGTCTATGCTCAAAACCTGACGGATATGGAACGTCGTGTCTATGACTTGATAGCCCGTCGTTTTATAGCCGTATTCTATCCGGACTGTAAGATTTCTACTACTACCGTCATGGGAGAAGTGGATAAGATAGAATTCCGGGTGACCGGAAAACAAATCCTGGAACCGGGATGGCGTGTCGTGTTTGCCAAGGAAGTAAAAGACTCTACCGAAGAAAAAGAAGAAGAGGATGAAAATGTACTTCCTGCTTTTGTGAAGGGCGAAAGTGGTCCTCATATTCCGGACTTGAATGAAAAATGGACGCAGCCGCCTAGACCTTATACCGAAGCGACCTTGCTTCGTGCAATGGAAACAGCTGGAAAACTGGTGGATAATGATGAACTTCGTGATGCCTTGAAGGAGAATGGTATCGGCCGGCCGTCTACCCGTGCTGCCATCATTGAAACACTGTTCAAACGAAATTATATCCGTAAGGAGAGAAAGAACCTGATTGCCACCCCGACAGGAGTGGAGTTGGTGCAGCTCATTCACGAAGAATTATTGAAATCGGCGGAACTGACAGGTATTTGGGAAAAGAAGCTTCGCGAAATTGAAAAGAAGACATACGATGCCCGCCAGTTTCTCGAAGAACTGAAACAGATGGTTTCGGAAATAGTGATGAGTGTACTTTCTGATAATACAAACCGACGCATTACTATTCAGGATGCAGTAGCTGCAAAGGCTGAAGAGAAAGAAAAGAAAGAAACTAAAAAGCGAGAACGTAAACCGAGTGCACCGAAAGAAAAGAAACCGAAAACAGAAAAAGCGGTAAGTGAAGTGAGTTCTAATTCGGCACCTTCTCCGGCTCCGGTTACTACTCCTGCTTCAATTCCTTCTGCTACAGGTGATGTAGATACGTTTGTAGGTCAGCCATGTCCGCTTTGTGGTAAGGGAATTATTATTAAAGGAAAAACCGCTTACGGATGTTCGGAATGGAGAAATGGATGTACTTTCCGGAAAAATTTCTAATAGAAAAGGGATAAAAGTAAAAAGTCCGTCATATCACGAAGAGAGTGAGAGATGGAGGTGCTGCAATTAGCAGGTTAGATTTAATCTGCATGATATGAATGCGGCCTCTTTATTATGCTGTATTGAAATAAATTAAGTATGTTTGCATTCCAGGCAAATTTCCTATCTTACTATTGCTTTTTACTGATTTATTTTGTATCTTTAGTGGTTTTCATCCTTTCAGAGATAGATGGTCACCTTATAGAATGATTAATATCACCTTATAAAGTGACGTTTGTCATTCTATAAGGTGACTATTATCCCGTTGTAAGGTGACAACTACTTGAGTGCATAAAAGATTCTAGTTTTCTGCATAGAAAATCTTAAATCTATGCACTGAATAATCTTAAATACAATAAAGATTATGGAGATATTACTTTATGGAAGTAGAATATCTTACTCCATTTTTATACGAATTTTACTTCGTTCCATAGCTGTTATCTTGCGATTAATGTCTTCTTGTACTGGTGAATTTCATTTTATATACTGCCATACGATAACAAGGTAAAGTACACTGCTGAAAATAGTTAAGTGAAAAACTATTTGATTTGTTGAAAAATACTATATTTGTACACAACTCTAAATATTCTATTTATGAAACACGACTGTCAACCAAATCCCATTGATACGGATTATATGGTATTGGTGCATGATATGGTACGATTATCAGAACAAATAGCTCGAAATGTACACAATATGGGCAGGACTTGTATGTTTTGCTATCAATAAGTTATAAGCATGAACCGTTTTATAAACTACTACAAGAAGATATTCTCACAAGAGTATATGGATCGCACCATTTCGGGAGGTATCAAGTCGCAGCTCACCCTGTTACTCGTTACTATTGCTACGGTGCTGGCTATCTTCTTTATCATCGTGATGTTCTTTTCTATCCAATTGTATGGACATGAGGAATGGGGCGAAAGGCTCTGGGTGGTGTACAACAACTTTGTGGATCCTGGTAACCAAATGAACGAGACAGCTTGGTCCAGCAGGCTATTGCTGGGAATTGTTAGCTTTTCGGGATCCATTTTATTGGGCGGTGTGCTCATCTCTACCACTTCCAACATTATAGAGCGGCGTGTGGATGTAGTAAACACGGGGCGAATGACTTACCGCAACATAACTCAACATTATGTATTGATAGGCTTCAATGAACTATCTATCAATATGATACGCGAACTATATAACGAATGTTCTTCGGCACGTATCTTACTGATGAGCGGTATAGAGGCGGCAACGGTACGTCATCGCATACAGTCTGCCTTGCCCATCGAAATAGAGCGGCAAGTGCTTGTTTACTTTGGCAACATAGAGTCGATCGAAGAACTTCAGCGGTTGAACATAGCGAGCGCGAGTGAAGTGTATGTACTGGGTGATGAAGAACGTTGCGGACGCGATGCTAAAAATATAGCGATTGTGCATTTGGTAAGTGCTCTGCGTGGCAAATGCCCCGATGGCAAGGTGATGCCTGTGTATGTGCAGTTTGACAGTATCCCTTCATACTCTAACATACAGAAAATGAATCTGCCGCCGGAGGTGTTTTGCATTGAGGGGAAACCTAATATCTTTTTCCGTCCCTTTAACCTCCACGAGAATTTGGCACGGCAACTATGGAGTCTCTATGCTGCCGATAGTGAAAGGTATTATGATCCGCTAGACTATCGCCCCATAAGCATAACGCAACAACCTGATGGAAGCTGGAATGCTACTAGCCAAGACTATGTGCATCTGGTTATTGTGGGATTCAATCGGATGGGACGCTCGTTGCTGCTTGAAGCACTACGTATCTGCCATTATGCCAATTACGATGACCGTCTGCCGACAGATGAACGCATACGTACCCGCATCACTTTAGTAGATCGAGAGATGGAGTCACAGAAAGACTACTTCAAAGCTCAATTTCCTTATATAGAGAGTCAGATAGACGACATAGAGGTCGAATATTGCCATGACGACATTTGTAGTACTGCTATGCGCACCCGTTTACAACAATGGGCACAAAATAAACACTGTATGCTTACAGTGGCTATTTGTGTGCATGATCCCGATTTGAGTCTCTCATTAGGGCTCAACTTGCCGCATGAGGTTTATCAGCATCAGTGTCGTGTACTTATCCGTCAGGATTTCAATAACGATTTGTCGTCGATAGTGGACGATGAGCAAGGGCGTTATCGTTATGTCAAGGTGTTCGGCATGGTAGACAGGGGAATGAAGAAAAACATTTTGCAGGATAAACTGGCTTTGTATGTGAATTATCTCTACGATTGTTGTTATACGGATGAAAGCCTCAAGCAGAAAGAGGTGTTGAGGAAGATGTATGAATCTTATGGCAACCACTCTGCCGACTTCATTTTGATGAATCACCAGGCACAGTATCTGTGGAATAAATTGAGCGAGCCGTTACGTTGGGCTAACCGCTATCAACTGGATGCCTATAGTGTATTTTGTCGTACGCTAGGCTACGGTATTAAGCGGAGCGAACGTTCGCCGGCACGCATATCCGAATCTATGTTCAATGAGAATCTACCGTCTCAAGTTTTGTGTCTGTTGGTGCGCATGGAGAAATACCGATGGAATGCCGAGCGTACAGTGGCTGGCTGGAGACGTGCCGAGGTGAAAGATAAAGTTTTCTTGCAACACCCTCTCATTATGCCTTTCAACGAATTGCTGCAAAAGTACCCCGAAGAGGTGGAGAAGGATGCCGACGTTATTCTTAATCTGCCTTATGTACTGGCATTGGGAGGATATGAACTTTATAAACTGGCCGATCAATAAGTCGACTTGACATTTGTATATAATAACAGTATTTAGAACAATGAGGAGCTAAAATAATACAGTGAATAATATGCTCCTCTTTTAATCTGGCAGTGACACTACCAGCCGTAATCCATAATCAATATCCCATCGTTGCGGGTTAACTCCGTAGCGGCTGGTGACTTTACAATATTTCTCGAAGGTATAATAACTACCTCCACGTAACACTTTATGCGTATCTTTTTCGCATATAACCGGAGCGATGTTTCCGGTAAAAGGAACCTTTCTGTCATACCAGTCCATACACCATTCATATACGTTTCCACTCATGTCATAAAGTCCCAGTTCGTTGGGCCTCTTCGTCCCTGTTTCTTTGGACACGTAAGTATTATAATATTTTTCTCTAAACCAGGCAACCTGTTCTGCATTATTGCTGCCGGCATAGATGAAATTCTTGGTTTTTAGTCCCTCACGTGCTGCATATTCCCATTCTGCTTCGAAGGGGAGACGGAAGGGTAGACCGCTTAATTGAGAAAGTTTTTTGGTAAACCGTTGAGCGTTGAACCAATTGACTTGGTCTACCGGATAGTTACGTCTGTGTTGGTTAGAAGGATTTTCTCCCATAATGACATACCATTCATCCTGACTAACTTCATATCGGTTGATGAAAAAAGAGGCTACATCCACGGGATAGTTGTTGTTGTCTCCGAGATTGGCTGTACCACCTTCCACATAAACCATATTCCATAGTATATAGCGTATAACCTCTTTTTGTTCTTTATTTATTGTCGGCGACCAGTGCAAGGCTTTTTCCAATTTGGAGGGGAGAGTGTCAATAATACTTGCTTCTCTTCGACATTTATCGTGGTATCGTTGCCACATTTGTTGTTCTTGCGCTCTGCTTGATAATGCGATTCCTTGTAATAGAAAGCAAATGATTATAGTTTGTTTGGTGTACTCTTTTATCATGATAATTGTATGTTTATTTATTGGACGAACTAAAGTAGCAATGACTGCAATAGTAACACTTAAATTTATTTAATATTCTTCGCTAAGAAATGATCTTTGTGATGATAACCCTCATACGTTGAAAACCCAAAATTTCTTCCTGCATTGAATAAATGCCTTTTTTTCATTAAAATCCTCTTTCTTTTAGGCAATAATCGTGGCGCGTTTGTTATTTATAAATAAGAAGATCAATTATTTAAATAGAATGAACATGAAGAAAAAATTAGCAGGAGTTGCATTGGTGTTGGCTGCCGTCTCTTTGATGAGTATACAGCCTGTAGAAGCATGTACGCGTGCAGTGTATATAGGCCCTGACCAGATGGTGGTAACAGGACGTACAATGGACTGGAAGGAAGATATCATGACGAATATCTATGTATTTCCGCGTGGCATCCAACGTATGGGACATAACAAAGAGAAAACTGTGAACTGGACTTCCAAATATGGAAGTGTGATTGCTACAGGATATGATATAGGTACTTGTGACGGAATGAACGAGAAAGGATTAGTGGCTAGCCTGCTTTTCTTGCCGGAATCCATTTACTCTCTTCCCGGCGATACCCGTCCGGCAATGGGCATCAGCATTTGGACACAGTATGTGCTTGATAACTTTGCCACGGTACGCGAAGCGGTGGATGAATTGAAAAAGGAGACTTTCCGCATTGATGCTCCCCGTATGCCGAATGGAGGACCGGAGTCTACCTTACATCTGGCCATAACCGATGAAACAGGCAATACGGCTGTATTGGAATATCTGGATGGGAAATTAAGTATTCACGAAGGAAAAGAATACCGGGTGATGACAAATTCTCCTCGATATGAACAGCAGTTGGCCATTAATGATTACTGGAAAGAAATCGGTGGCTTACAGATGTTACCCGGAACCAATCGGGCAAGCGACCGTTTTGTACGGGCTTCATTCTACATTCATGCCATTCCCCAAATTGCGGATGCAAAGATTGCAGTTCCCAGCGTATTGAGTGTGATGCGTAATGTTTCCGTGCCATTTGGTATTAATACACCGGAGAAGCCTTATATATCTTCTACCCGTTGGCGTTCCGTATCCGATCAGAAGAATAAGGTATATTATTTCGAATCTACCCTGACTCCGAATTTGTTTTGGCTGGATTTGAAGAAAATTGATTTTAGTCCGAAAGCCGGCATTAAGAAACTGTCTCTGACAAAGGGCGAAATTTATGCAGGTGATGCAGTGAAGGATTTGAAAGACAGCCAATCATTTACCTTCCTTTTCGAGACTCCGGTCATGTAATTTGTCAGTGTGATAGATATATAAAAGAGTGGTGGACAAATGCTTGTAATCAAGCTTGTCCACCACTCTTTTATATGTATCGTTTATAACTTGATTGTTATTTATCCGCTTTATCGTCTGGCATATTCCTGATGAAACTCTATGACTGCCTCTATCCCTTTCCGGAAGATATCCAATGAGCAGTTCTCGTTCGGAGAATGGATCGCATTCGATTCGAGTCCAAATCCCATCAATACGGTTTTGATTCCCAATACCTGTTCGAAAGTAGAGATGATGGGAATACTTCCGCCACGGCGTACCGCCAACGGCTTTTTCCCGAAAGCGATCTCGAAACCTTTCTCTGCTGCCTGATAGGCAGGAAGTGAAATCGGGCACACATATCCTTGTCCCCCGTGCATGGGAGTCACTTTTACCTGTACTGTATCAGGCGCGATACTAAGAATATAATCTGCGAACATTTGCGAAATCTTATGGTGATCCTGATGCGGTACTAACCGGCAAGATACTTTAGCATAAGCCTTTGAAGGCAGTACGGTTTTAGAACCTTCTCCTGTATATCCGCCCCAAATGCCACATACGTCAAAAGACGGACGGCAACTGTTACGTTCCAATGTGCTATATCCTTTTTCTCCGAAAAGCTCTTTTACACCGATTGCTTCTTTGTATTTCTTTTCGTCAAAAGGAATATGGGCTATCATTTCCCGTTCGGTTTGCGGCACTTCTTCCACATCATCGTAGAATCCGGGAACAGTGATACGTCCGTCGGCATCCGTTACTTTGCTAATAATCTGGCAAAGCGCGTTGATCGGATTGGCTACCGCACCCCCGAAATGTCCGGAATGCAAGTCACGATTCGGTCCCGTCACTTCTATTTCCCAATAAGCCAGCCCGCGCAGACCAGTAGTCAATGAAGGCAGTTCAGCTCCTAGCATACTCGTATCCGACACCAGAATAACGTCTGCTTTCAGCAATTCTTTATGTTCTTCGCAGAAAGCTTCCAGACTGGGTGAACCTATTTCTTCTTCACCCTCGAAGATGAACTTCACATTATTCTTCAGTAATCCGTTTTTGACGAGATATTCAAATGCTTTCACCTGAATGAACGATTGTCCTTTGTCATCATCCGCTCCACGTGCCCAGATATGTCCGTCACGTATTTCCGGTTCAAACGGTTCGCTTTTCCAGAGTTCCAATGGTTCGGCCGGCATCACATCGTAATGAGCGTAGATTAATACAGTCTTTGCATCCGGGTTCACGATCTTTTGAGCGAAAACAACCGGATTGCCCTGTGAGGGCATTACCAATGCTTCGTCCACACCTGCTTCCAATAACAGCTGTGCCCAGCGTTCCGCACAAGCCAGCATATCGTCGTGGTGCTCCGGCAGAGCACTGATACTGGGAATGCGAATAAGGCTGAACAAGTCATCCATCATCTTTGGTTCGTGTGCCGCTATGTATTTCTGAATCTCGTTCATTAGAGTTGCGTCGTTTTATCCAGTAAGTAATAATCGAGTATAGTCATGGCGGCCATTGCTTCTACGATAGGTACGGCACGAGGTAATACACAAGCGTCATGACGTCCGCGTGCTTTCAGAGTGGTGTCGACGCCATCAATGTTGACAGTTTCCTGTTCCATCAGCAGCGTGGCAATCGGTTTGAACACTACACGGAAATAAATATCCTGACCATTACTCAATCCTCCCTGAATACCTCCGGAGTGATTGGTGTGCGTCTCGATCCGTCCGTTATTGTTATAGAAAACATCGTTCTGTTCGGAACCTTTCATTTTCAAACCCTTGAATCCTTCACCGTATTCGAATGCTTTGGCAGCGTTGATGCTTAACATGGCGTTACCCAGGGCAGCATGAAGTTTACCGAAAACAGGTTGTCCCAATCCGATGGGGCATCCCTTAATGACACAGGTCAGTGTACCTCCGATGGTATCGCCTTCACCTTTTACCTTATATATAAGGTCTGCCATTTCTTTTGCTTTTTCAGGGTCCGGACAACGTACATCGTTGGTTTCTATCAGGTCGAAATTATAGTCCGAGTAAGTACCCTCAAGCTTGATAGGACCTACCTGTGAGGTATAGGCAGTGATATTGACTCCCAGTTGGCGGAGTGCCAGCTTAGCCAATGCACCGGCTACAACGCGCGAAATCGTTTCGCGTGCAGAGGAACGTCCGCCGCCGCGATGGTCACGGATTCCATACTTCACCGTGTATGTGTAATCAGCGTGTGAAGGACGATATACATTTTTCAGATTGTTGTAGTCATTGGGGTGTTGGTTTTCATTCCAAACGATAAAACCGATAGGACACCCGGTTGATTTCCCCTCAAAAATACCTGAAAGAAACTCTACTTTATCAGCTTCTTTGCGTGGGGTGGTAAGGATTGATTGTCCCGGACGACGGCGATTTAGTTCTTGTTGTACAAATTCTTCGTCGATGGTAATTCCTGATGGGAATCCGTCAATCACTCCTCCAATTCCTTTTCCATGAGACTCACCGAAACTTGTGAGTCGAAAGATATTGCCAAATGAATTAAACATAGTTGTGGCTTTTTTAAAATTACTATATGCAAATATAACAAAGTTTTCGGTAAGAAAGTTGCGAACTCGAAATAACTTCGAAAAAGGAAGCATATTGAACCTTTTTTCTTCTTTTTAGTTTATAAAGGACGAATTTATTGTAATAACTAAACCAAAGACGTATGAAAAAGAATCTATTGTATTTATGGGCATTGGTATGTTCTCTTACTCTCTTTGCTGCTTGTAGCAGTGATGACGACGATAGTGATAACAAGAATAATGAGAATCCTCCCGAAGAGGAAGCTGTGATAACGGCTCCGGATGTAATCGGAACGTATTGGGGAAATCTGGATATGTCCATGATACCGGATGGCTCCGATCAGGAAATTGTCATCGGCGACGGAATAGAGAAGTTTATCACGCTTTCGCAGGTCAGCAATACGGAAGTGAAGATTGAACTGAAGGATTTTGAATTGTTCATCAACCAGCAGATATTAAAATTTGGAGATATTGTCATTGATAAATGTGAAGTGAAAAAGGGGGAAGGTATGTCTACATTCACCGGACAGCAAGATCTTACATTTGAAGGAGATGCTGCCTCTTTGGGTACTTGTCCTGTAACAGTTACGGGAACTGTAGAAGGTGGAAATGCAGACATGACTATTAATGTGAAAGTGCCTGCATTGCAACAGACGGTGAAAGTAACCTACTCCGGAGTGAAGCAGGTGGCAGAGCCTAGTGGGACTTAAAAAGCATACCCGAAACCTATATTCAAGTAGATGGGGTACATGGCAAAAGTGACTGTATTAAAATCGTTTTTAAATATATCATTCAATCCCCAGGTAAGATCGGCATACACATTGAGGTGCTTGAAGGCTCGCCATCCGGCTCCTATCTGTAATCCCCACTGGAAATGTCTCAAGTCGTCCGAGAAATCGTATGTTGCAATTTTACCGTCGGTAAACTCAACCTTCGGACCGGTGGGATTATCTTCCCGCAAATATCCTTCGTATACGTGACCTGAAAATTCTCTTGAAAGTAGATAGGAGAAATAAGGCCCGGCTTTGATGTTCCACCGGTTGGTTAGTTTGTAGGTAGCCATCAGAGGTATTGTCAGTCCGGCAGTATGTACTTTGGTTTTTACTCCGCCTGTCCATACTCCGCTGATTCTTTCACCTCCCTGCCCGAGAATCTCCATATTGTAATTCTTCACGGTGGCTTCGGTAGTCATTGCTTTGTTTTCAAGTCGCAATCCGACTATAATTCCGAGCTTGTTCTGAACGGCAATCCATTTGGTCACTTCACCTCCTATACTGATAGCTAATGTCGGGTTATATCCGTCAATGGAACGGATTTCCACCGGAAGAGGAAGCGGGGCTGTGCCGCCAATGCTGAAACCTGCTTTTATCTCATATTCCATTCCGTGAAGGGCGGAACGGATCAGTGTTTCATTTCGATCAACCTGTGCATAGCCGGGGAGGGCTATTCCTATACAGGTTAGTAAACTGAATATATACGGATAGATTTTCATCGTTTTTGTTGTTATAAAGTTATTTAGTTCCACTAATCTTCCGAGTGATAGATTAACTCGGCCTCGTCAATGAGCAACGTACTTCCGATTGCTCCGTTAAAATGATCTCCTTCCAGACTTGAGGTGAACACTATGGCTATATTGTATTTTCCATCCATTAGCTTTTCCTTATCTATGAATTTGCCGGGGAGAGTGGTGAAAGGAAGCTTAAAGTAAGTCCATTCGTTCGTTTCTTTGGCATTATTAATCCGTGCTGTTGAAATCAGGTTTGGGCTGGTAAATGCGTTCGTTCCGTCAAGGGTTGGAACAGATTCGCTGGTTTCGTACATGATGGCATATATGTCACAGATATCCCGTTTCCCATTTACAGGTTTGCCTCCTTCTGTAAACTGATCTCCCGCTTTGTACTTATAATAGCCAGCCAGATAAGTAGGTACATGCCGGAAAGGAAGACCGAATTTAGTTGCTTTAAGCGGATTACTCATTGCATTGCTTACATCAAAGGAACCGATAAACAGATTTCCTGCCGCGATAGGCATTCCTGCTATTTGTCCAAAGAATCCGGTACTGCGTGTCACTAAAGAAAGGCATTTGCCGGCTTTTCCGTCCGTTATTTGGAAAGTGGGATAGTCATCAGCAGTTTTGGCTACGCCGGTCATGGCATAGCCCGCATTTCCGCTGGCCCATTCCATAACGACTTTACCTCCTTCGCGTTCTACAAATATGTAGTACTTCTTTCCGCCAAGCGTATCTTCGAAATTATAGTTCGTGGCAAGTTCCGTGTCGATAACGGATATGATATACGTTTTCTTCCAAACACCATCGGCAGCTGTAACAGTATATTCTTGTGGAGTATTGAAATTTCGTTCCGTACCGCTAAGAGGATTAATTGTAGCTCCCGGAGTCAATGTAAATTCAGGTGTAAGTTCTGAAATATCAGTTCCCGGACCGACGAAGATAGTGATGGAATTATTGTTAATAATAGGACTGGTTGTCATGGCTACTCCTGGTAGTGCGCAACTTAATATGTCTGCTTCTGCATTGAGAGCTTCTTCGCGGATACATGAAGAGGAAACAATAGCTAGTAGCAAATAAACAACTATGTGTTTTGCTTTCATTTTTCTATCAATTCTTTCTATTAAAGTTTGGTGTATGGGAGGTTTTATAACAATATGAGATTTTATTTGTTCATTATAGAATGTTGGAAAAGAAAGAATTTCCTATTTTTGTGGAACCAAAACTTATAAGTCCATGACTGAATCAGAAAGAAGGCAAATTATAGAATTGATTAAGAAGGAGGTCATTCCGGCTATCGGATGTACGGAACCTATCGCAGTAGCGCTTTGTGTAGCTAAAGCTGCCGAAACACTGGGAGCGAAACCGGAAAAGATAGAAGTCCTGTTAAGTGCTAATATATTAAAGAATGCCATGGGAGTCGGAATACCGGGAACGGGTATGGTCGGGCTTCCCATAGCGGTTGCTTTGGGTGCGTTGATTGGCAAATCAGATTATCAGTTGGAGGTATTGAGGGATTGTACGCCGGAAGCGGTGGAACAGGGAAAACAATTCATCGCAGAAAAACGGATTTGTATTTCTCTAAAAGAAGATATTACGGAAAAGCTTTATATCGAAGTGATCTGTAAAACGGAAGATAAAACGGCTAAAGCCATCATTGCCGGTGGACATACTACCTTTATATATATAGCCAAAGATGAGCAAACGTTGCTCGACAAGCAACAGACAGTCAGCGAGGAAGAGGAAGAGGCTTCGCCCGAACTAAACTTGCGTAAAGTATATGACTTTGCACTGACTGCTCCGCTGGATGAAATCCGTTTCATCCTTGACACAGCCCGTTTGAACAAAGCTGCTGCCGAGCAAGCCTTTAAAGGTAACTACGGACATTCTTTAGGGAAAATGCTTCGGGGAACTTATGAGCATAAAGTGATGGGGGATAGCGTGTTTTCTCATATCCTCTCTTATACGTCGGCTGCCTGTGACGCCCGTATGGCCGGTGCTATGATTCCTGTAATGAGTAATTCCGGCAGTGGTAATCAGGGGATATCCGCTACACTTCCTGTCGTTGTCTTTGCAGAAGAAAACGGAAAAAGTGAAGAAGAACTGATCCGTGCTTTAATGCTTAGCCATCTCACTGTTATATATATCAAACAAAGTTTGGGACGTTTGTCTGCTTTGTGTGGTTGTGTGGTAGCTGCCACAGGTTCCAGTTGTGGAATCACCTGGTTAATGGGAGGAAACTACAATCAAGTTGCCTTCGCTGTTCAAAACATGATTGCCAATTTGACAGGAATGATTTGTGACGGTGCAAAACCGAGTTGTGCCTTGAAGGTAACCACCGGAGTTTCGACAGCCGTACTGTCTGCCATGATGGCAATGGAAGACCGTTGTGTGACTTCCGTAGAAGGAATTATAGATGAAGATGTAGACCAAAGTATCCGTAACCTGACAAGAATCGGCTCGCAAGCCATGAACGAAACGGATAAAATGGTACTTGACATCATGACGCACAAAGGATGCTGATTTTAAGTATTAAGTATCAAGTATTAGGTATTAGCCGGAATGACGGCATAAAAAAAGTATTAAGTATTAAAACTCCGGCTATATCCGCACGAAATTAATACTTAATACTTTATACTTAATACTTCAATTAATGACAGTGTCCGCCTTCGCAACCGCAGTCGTCGCCACAGCCATCACCGCAGCTGTCGCATCCGCAACCGCAACCACCTTCGCCACTCATCATTTTCACCAATTCCTGGATTTCTTCGTTGGTAGCAGGACGGCTTTCCAGTATTTCACCTTCGAAAATCAGGTCGGCACCAGCCAACGGGTGATTGAGGTCAACTACTACAACATCCGGTTTGATTTCTACTACGCTGGCATTTACGCGCTGACCGTCACCAGTCATCAAAGGTACGATGTTACCTTCTTTAATACGTTCGCTATCAAACTTGCCATCTATTTCAAAAATATTTTTGGGGAGGTCAATAACGTGTTGTTCGTCATATTGTCCGTAAGCCTTATCTGCCGGAATGGTAAAATCAAATTTATCACCTTTAGAAAGAGCAGTTATCTGATTTTCGAAATCTTCGAGTGTTGTTCCTAATCCTGAAATGAATTGAAAGGGATGTTCTGCTTTTGCTTCTTCGAACAACTCTTTTTCACCATCTTCCATTGTATATAGTTTGTATGCAACGGTAATGTACTTGTTTTCTACTGTTTCCATCTGATCTTTTTTGTTTCTGATTAATAATTCCCGTAAATACGGGTCTACAAAGATACGAATTATTTGCTTGTACTCCGGTATAGGGAGGGTAAATTTCAGATTATTAAGTGCTTTTGTCAGAAAAAGAAAGTGAGGTGCGCAGTTAGATAATAGTTGTAAATTCAACCTTTAAGTGATAAAATAGAGAAATAATACCTCCCTTTTCTTACAATTATTCGCTTTTAAGTGATTTTTTTCTTCGATTTGTTTGGATATAATAAAAAAGCCCTTACCTTTGCAGCACGAAAATAAAGAAAAGAAGATATGAATATGTTACATACATCTATTAACCTAGCAGTCCTGCATATTATTCGCGTCGTGGTGGTCCCATCAAGAGCGTGAGAAAGGTTTTGTGTTGTATGTGTTCGTACCATAAAAGATAGAATTTAGAGCCTTTCTCACTTGTGTGAGGAAGGCTCTTTAATTAAAAGATAGATTGAAATGAAAAAGCAATTACGCAGTTCGTTTAGTACACAAGGCCGTCGGATGGCGGGAGCCCGTGCATTGTGGGCAGCCAACGGCATGAAGAAGAACCAGATGGGTAAACCCATTATCGCTATCGTCAATTCGTTCACACAGTTTGTCCCGGGGCATGTACACCTACATGAAATCGGTCAGCTGGTGAAGGCAGAGATTGAGAAGCTAGGATGCTTCGCTGCGGAATTCAATACAATAGCTATCGACGACGGTATAGCAATGGGACATGACGGTATGCTTTATTCGCTTCCTTCACGTGACATCATTGCAGACAGCGTAGAATATATGGTCAATGCGCACAAGGCGGATGCAATGGTATGTATCAGCAATTGCGATAAGATCACTCCCGGAATGTTGATGGCGGCTATGCGTCTGAATATTCCTGCCGTATTTGTATCGGGTGGTCCGATGGAAGCGGGAGAATGGAATGGCCAGCACCTGGATTTGATCGATGCGATGATTAAATCGGCCGACGAAAGTGTCAGCGATCAGGAAGTAGCGAATATCGAGCAAAATGCTTGTCCTACTTGCGGATGCTGCTCCGGTATGTTTACCGCCAACTCGATGAACTGCCTGAATGAAGCAATCGGACTGGCTCTTCCCGGCAACGGAACCATTGTAGCGACACACGAAAACCGTACGCAACTTTTCAAAGATGCTGCGGAACTGATCGTGAAAAATGCAAAATTATATTATGAAGAAGGAGACGAAAGTGTACTTCCCCGTAGCATCGCTACCCGTCAGGCTTTCCTGAACGCCATGACGCTGGATATAGCAATGGGGGGATCTACCAATACGGTTCTTCACTTGTTGGCCGTTGCTCACGAAGCAGAGGTAGACTTCAAGATGGATGATATCGACATGCTTTCCCGCAAGGCTCCTTGTCTCTGCAAGGTGGCTCCCAATACACAGAAATATCATATTCAAGATGTAAACCGTGCTGGTGGTATCATTGCCATTATGGACGAACTGGCAAAGGGAGGTTTGATAGATACATCCGTTCGTCGGGTAGATGGAATGTCACTGGCAGAAGCCATTAACGAATATTCAATCACCAGCCCGAATGTGAGCGAAAAAGCAATTAAGAAATATTCGAGCGCAGCCGGAAATAAATTCAATCTTGTACTTGGTTCACAAGGTATGTACTATAAGGAACTGGATAAAGACCGTGCAAACGGATGTATCCGTGACTTGGAACATGCTTACAGTAAAGACGGCGGACTGGCCGTATTGAAAGGCAATATTGCTCAAGACGGTTGTGTAGTAAAAACAGCAGGTGTAGACGAAAGTATCTGGAAGTTTACCGGACCTGCCAAAGTATTTGATTCGCAAGAAGCAGCCTGTGAAGGCATCCTCGGAGGTCGAGTCGTCAGTGGAGACGTCGTCGTCATCACGCACGAAGGTCCGAAGGGTGGTCCCGGTATGCAGGAAATGCTTTATCCTACCTCTTATATAAAATCCCGTCATCTCGGAAAAGAATGTGCTTTGATTACCGACGGACGTTTCAGCGGTGGAACTTCCGGATTGAGTATCGGACATATTTCTCCTGAAGCGGCAGCTGGAGGCAATATCGGAAAAATTGTAGACGGAGACATTATCGAAATCGATATTCCGGCCCGGAAGATTAACGTGCGACTGACGGATGAAGAACTGGCGGCCCGTCCGATGACTCCTGTCACTCGTGACCGTTATGTACCGAAGAGCCTGAAGGCGTATGCCAGCATGGTAAGCTCTGCCGATAAGGGAGCAGTGAGAATTATATAATATAGTTGGTGATAGTTGATAGGTAATAGTTAGCTGCGCAGCACTTAGCGCAATGATTGTAAACCATTCATTTTCAACTGTCATTTCTCAACTATCATTTATCATTTATCAACTATCAACTAATATGAAAGATTTAATAACAGGTGCAGAGGCTTTGATGCGCTCCTTGGAACATCAGGGAGTGACTACCATCTTTGGTTACCCCGGTGGTTCTATTATGCCGGTATTCGATGCCTTGTACGATCATCAAAATATATTGAACCATATCTTGGTTCGTCACGAGCAGGGAGCCGCCCATGCCGCACAAGGTTATGCCCGTGTGTCGGGTGATGTAGGTGTTTGCCTGGTGACGAGCGGTCCTGGAGCAACCAATACGGTAACAGGCATTGCGGATGCGATGATCGATAGTACGCCTATCGTGGTGATTGCCGGACAGGTAGGAACAGGCTTTCTTGGGACCGATGCTTTTCAGGAAGTTGACTTGGTAGGTATTACCCAGCCAATCACTAAATGGAGTTATCAGATTCGCCGTGCGGAAGATGTAGCCTGGGCGGTAGCACGTGCGTTTTACATTGCCCGTAGTGGTCGTCCGGGGCCGGTGGTACTGGACTTTGCCAAAAATGCGCAAGTAGAGAAAACGAAATACGAACCGACGAAAGTCGATTTTATCCGTAGTTATGTTCCTGTTCCCGATACGGACGAGGAGACTGTACAGGCTGCTGCCGAACTGATTAATAACGCTGAACGTCCGCTTGTATTGGTTGGACAAGGTGTTGAACTGGGAAATGCACAGAGCGAATTGCGCGAGTTTATCGAAAAAGCGGATATGCCTGCGGGTTGTACGCTGCTCGGACTTTCGGCTTTGCCGACAGAACATCCGTTGAATAAAGGTATGTTGGGTATGCACGGCAATCTGGGACCGAATATCAATACCAATAAATGTGATGTGCTGATTGCTGTCGGTATGCGTTTTGACGACCGTGTGACCGGTAATTTGGCTACTTATGCCAAACAGGCAAAAGTGATTCATTTTGATATCGATCCTGCGGAAGTTAATAAGAATGTAAAGGTAGATGTAGCTGTATTGGGAGATTGCAAGGAAACACTGGCTTCTGTGACGAAGCTCCTGAAAAAGAACACTCATACCGAATGGATTGATAGCTTCAAAGAATATGAGAAAGTAGAGGAGGAAAAAGTAATCCGTCCTGAACTTCATCCTGCCACAAACTCGTTGAGTATGGGGGAAGTGGTACGTGCGGTAAGTGACGCTACTCACCATGAAGCTGTTTTGGTAACAGATGTAGGTCAAAATCAGATGATATCTGCACGCTACTTTAAATATACGAAAGAACGCAGTATCATTACTTCCGGAGGGCTTGGAACAATGGGCTTCGGGCTTCCCGCAGCTATCGGGGCAACTTTCGGAGCACCGGAGCGTACCGTATGCGTATTTATGGGAGATGGCGGACTGCAAATGAATATTCAGGAACTGGGTACGATTATGGAGCAGAAGGCTCCGGTGAAGATTATCTGCCTGAACAATAATTACCTCGGAAACGTACGTCAGTGGCAAGCTATGTTTTTCAACCGTCGCTATTCGTTTACCCCGATGTTGAATCCGGATTACATGAAGATTGCTTCGGCTTATGATATTCCTTCCAAACGTGCTTTCACCCGTGAAGAACTGAAAGAAGCTATTGCAGAAATGCTGGCGACAGATGGTCCGTTCCTGCTCGAAGCGTGCGTAGTGGAAGAAGGCAATGTTTTGCCGATGACTCCTCCGGGTGGTTCGGTCAATCAGATGCTGTTGGAATGCTAGGGGAAGTTGAATATTGAGAATGGAAGATTGAAAGTTCGCAATTAAAATTTAGGATTATGAGTGACAAGACATTATATACGATAATAGTTCATTCCGAAAATATAGCCGGATTGCTGAATCAGGTAACTGCTGTATTTACTCGTCGGCAAATCAACATCGAGAGTCTGAATGTATCTGCTTCTTCTATTAAAGGTGTACACAAGTATACGATTACAGCCTTGACGGATAAGGACACCATTGAGAAGGTAGTGAAACAGATCGAAAAGAAGATCGATGTGATTCAGGCACATTATTTCACCGAGGATGAAATATACTTCCATGAGATTGCACTATATAAGGTATCTACTCCTGCTTTTCAGGAAACTCCGGAAGCATCCAAGTTGATCCGCAGATACAATGCCCGTGTAGTGGAAGTTAATCCGGTATTTTCTATTGTCGAGAAAAATGGTATGAGCGAAGATATAACCTCACTCTACGGTGAACTGAAGGCTTTAAATTGTGTTTTGCAGTTTGTACGGTCGGGACGCGTAGCGATTACCACCAGTTGCTTTGAACGGGTGAACGAGTTTCTCGATGGACGGGAAGCCATGTATAACCAGAGTAAAAACCAACAAGAATAATGAGTGAAGAAAATAAAATAGGAACTTATCAGTTTGTGGCAGAACCGTTCCATGTTGACTTTAACGGACGTCTGACTATGGGCGTACTGGGAAATCATTTGTTGAATTGTGCCGGTTTTCACGCAAGTGACCGTGGCTTTGGTATTGCAACACTGAACGAGGATAATTACACTTGGGTACTTTCGCGTCTGGCCATTGAGTTGGATGAAATGCCTTATCAATATGAGGATTTTTCAGTTCAAACATGGGTGGAAAATGTTTACCGCTTGTTTACTGACCGTAACTTCGCTATTATTGATAAGGATGGGAAAAAGATTGGTTATGCGCGTTCCGTATGGGCGATGATTAATCTCAATACCCGCAAACCGGCCGATTTACTGACCTTGCACGGAGGAAGTATCGTAGATTATGTCTGTGACGAACCTTGTCCTATTGAAAAGCCTTCACGTATTAAAGTGACAAGCGACCAGCCAATGGCTACCCTGACGGCAAAATACAGTGATATTGATATTAACGGTCATGTGAACAGCATCCGTTACATCGAGCATATCCTTGATTTGTTCCCGATAGAGCTATACAAGACCAAACGTATCCGCCGTTTCGAGATGGCGTACGTAGCCGAAAGTTATTTTGGTGATGAGCTCTCTTTCTTCTGCGATGAAGTGAATGCAAACGAGTTTCACGTAGAAGTAAAGAAGAATGGCAGCGAAGTTGTTTGCCGTTCGAAAGTGATATTTGAATAAATGTGAGAATACAAAATTAATTAATAACGGATGACGTAAGTCATCAAAAACTAAAAACAAAAAGAAAATGGCACAGTTGAATTTTGGAGGTACTACTGAAACTGTAGTAATCCGTGACGAATTTCCATTGGAAAAAGCTCGTGAAGTATTGAAAAATGAAACAATTGCTGTAATCGGTTATGGCGTACAGGGACCTGGACAGGCACTGAACTTGCGTGATAACGGTTTCAATGTAATCGTTGGTCAACGTGAAGGAAAAACATACGATAAAGCAGTAGCAGACGGATGGGTTCCGGGCGAAACTTTGTTCGGCATTGAAGAAGCTTGCGAGAAAGGTACTATCGTAATGTGCTTGTTGTCTGACGCAGCAGTAATGTCTGTATGGCCTACTATCAAGCCTTACCTGACTGCCGGAAAAGCTCTTTATTTCTCACATGGTTTTGCTATCACTTGGAACGACCGTACAGGTGTAGTTCCTCCTACTGATATCGACGTTATCATGGTTGCTCCTAAAGGTTCGGGTACGTCTTTGCGTACTATGTTCCTCGAAGGACGTGGCTTGAACTCTTCTTATGCTATCTATCAGGATGCTACAGGCAAGGCTTACGAAAGAACTATCGCACTGGGTATCGGTATCGGTTCCGGTTATCTGTTCGAAACAACTTTCCAGCGTGAAGCTACTTCTGACTTGACAGGTGAACGTGGTTCATTGATGGGTGCTATCCAAGGTTTGTTGCTGGCACAGTACGAAGTATTGCGTGAAAACGGTCATAGTCCTTCTGAAGCATTCAATGAAACAGTGGAAGAACTGACACAGTCGTTGATGCCGTTGTTCGCAAAGAACGGTATGGACTGGATGTACGCTAACTGCTCTACTACTGCTCAACGTGGTGCTCTCGATTGGATGGGCCCATTCCACGATGCTATCAAACCGGTAGTTGAAAAGTTGTATAACAGTGTGAAGACTGGTAACGAAGCGCAGATTTCTATCGACAGTAATTCACAACCTGATTATCGTGAAAAATTGAACGAAGAACTCCGTCAATTACGCGAAAGCGAAATGTGGCAGACTGCTGTAACTGTTCGTAAACTTCGTCCGGAGAATAATTAATTAGACTAGATTATACAAGTTTTAAAAGAAGGAGAGGGCTTTTTGCTTTCTCCTTTTTTTATTAATAAGATATTTAAAATGGGTAGGTGAAACTTGCAGAAACTTTTTTTTGAAAAATATATCAATAATGTGATTAAAATATGCAAGTTTATGTTTATATTTGCACCATCAAATAAAATGAACGAGAAGTATGATGTGTTTTAACTTACCCCAAAGAATGATTAACATTACTAAATTAGTATGTGTTATTGGTGTTGTTTCTGTTGCTTTCTCCAGCTGTTTGCAGAAAGATGTATATGATCCTGCTAATTCAGGAGATAAAGAAGAGGAGGTTACTTTAGATAACTATTTCGACTTTGCTACTACTAAAAATATTCAATTGAATATTGATTATGGAAAGGAATGTCCTAGAGCTTATTTTGAAGTTTATGCTGAAAATCCGCTTTCTTATGTGGCAGAAGGCGGTCAGATTATAAAGAAAGCAGGGGTGTCACACATTGCAACCGGATTTACAGATATACAAGGACGTTATATCAAACCGGCTTCTTTCCCGACAGCTGTTTCAGAAGTTTATATTTATTCTCCGGATTTTGGTGTGCCGACTTTGTATAAAACTAAAGTTGTCGGTTCGGATGTCAGCGCAAAAATAACCTTCGAGAATGCTCTTGATGTTACTCCTGTGGACTCATCAACGAGAAGTGCACAAACAAGATCCTCTTTGAAATTTATTACAAATGTAATTCCGAATGTATTAGGAACTTGGAATGTAAATACTGGTAGACCTAACTATCTGGATACTTCCAAAAAAATAAATGTGGACGCAACTCTCAAGAGTTATATAACGACATATTTTCCGGAAGGAAAGAATAATGTAGGAACTAATTTAGTCTCTGATGATGCTGATATTCTGATAAAAGAAGATGCGAATGTCGTTGTCAACTATTTCGGAGGAGATACAGGTGCGCAAAGTGTGTTTGCTTACTATTGTTATTCGGAAAATGCCAGTATTGATGAAATAAGACAAGCTGCAAAGCATGCATGTGTAATCTTCCCTAATGCACATAAAAGTAATCTGGGTAATTATAGTGGGGTTGCGGTAAATTTGAAATATATAAATGAGACAGGCAGCTTTCCGGAAGAAGAACCGGAACGTATCCCAGCAGGTACAAAGATTGGTTTCCTAATTTGGAATGACGGTTGGAGAGGTGTTAAGGCTAATGGGAATATGTTCTACTCAACCAAATCTTTGAATAGTGATAAAATTTCTCATACTGCAATTTTTGCAGCAAAAAATAAAGCAGGTGACAGAGTGAATGTTATTACGATGGAAGATTGGAAAAATGGAGAAAATGACTATAATGATGTTGCTTTCGTCATCTCTTCTAATCCTATTGCTGCTATTGAAGTGCCGGATGTTCCTAATCCGGGGGATCGGCAAGGAACAGAAAAGTATTCTGGAGTACTTGGTTTTGAAGATAACTGGCCGGAACAAGGAGATTATGACTTGAATGATGTAGTTATGAAATATCAGTCAAGCGTTGATTATAATATAGATAATAAGGTGCTTAATATTATTGATAAGTTCACTCTGGCTTGGACGGGAGCTAATTATAAGAACTCGTTTGCTTATGAAGTTCCTTTCGATTTGAGTAAAGCTTCTAAAGTAACGGTTAATGGTAGTGAAACTTCTTCCTATTCAGGTAATGTGATAACATTATTCAAGGATGCTAAAGCTGAATTGGGAGTATCCAATGTGAATGCGGAGGATATGATTAATCAGAATATTCAAGAGAAGACATATACGGTATCCATACAATTTAATAACCCTACTCTTGATAAATCAGTGGTGGTAGCTCCTTATAACCCTTTTATAAAAGTATTCAACTCTGCCACAGAAGTCCATCTGACAGATCATAAGCCGACGACTGGTGCGAATAATCGTTTCCCTTCTGGAGCTGATATTTCTCGTGGTGATGTAGATGGTACCTATTTCATTTGCAAAGATGGTTTTCCGTTTGCAATTCATGTAGATGCTCGTTTGGACGCTTCTATTTTGAATTTAGATCTTAAAAAGGAGAATCAGCGCATTGATAAAACATATCCTAAATTTGCAGAATGGGCAAAAACGCGCGATCCGCAAATAAAATGGTGGAAATAGTTGGAGCGCATTAGAATAATCGACTATCTTTGAGGATGAAAAATTAAGAATAGTACTGATGTAAAATATTGTTTGTTTTGTTTGTGTTAAAAAAAGTGTGGTTTCGGGAGAAAGTGTGCTTTGTTAAAAGGAGGATTAAGTATTTAATCCTCCTTTTTAATGAATAACATCAACCTTTTATAGAAAGGATGCTTGGCAAGGGTGGAGGCATCTCCTAATATAACAAGTTTCATTCGTGCCCGCGTAATCGCTACATTCATTCTTCGCAAGTCATTTAGAAATCCGATTTGTCCGTCCTCGTTGGCACGTACGAGACTGATGAAAATAACGTCTCGCTCCTGTCCCTGAAAGCCGTCTACCGTATTCACGGTGATGAGGCTGCGGAAAGGACGTAAAAAGCTGCTTCCTTTTATTTTTCCTCTCAAATATTGCACTTGTGCCTTGTATGGCGAAATCAGACCGAAATCAATTCTTTCATCCAGTATTCGCTCTTTGCCGATACGTTCAATGTAAGTTTCCAGTTCTTGTAGTAGTAGGTTGGCTTCCTGCTTATTGATGCGTCCGAAGCTTTCGCCTACAAAATCTTCGTGAAAGTCCATCTCTGAAGTATCGATCCAGTTCATGGGAGTGTCGAAATCAAGAATCCCCCGATAGCGTACTTCCGGAGCAGCTTCCAGTTCTCCGTGATAAAACCAGTCGGAGGGAAACTGCATGATGGTTTCATGCATTCTGTACTGTACTTTTAATAGAGAGACCGCGGAAGGTTTTTGCTGAACCACTTTTTCCATTAACGTATGATCCAATCCTCCACGGGAAGCTTCTATACATTTGATAGTCGGCGGAAGTTGACAATGATCTCCTGCAAGGATGACCCGGTCTGCTTTGCGGATAGCGATCCAGCAGGCAGCTTCGAGGGCTTGTGCAGCTTCGTCGATGAATAAAGTCGGAAAACGACGTCCGTTGAGCAGGCGGTGGTTGCTGCTGACTAGGGTAGAAGCAATCACGCGGGCACTGTCGAAAAGATCGGCATTGATTTGTATTTCCAACTCCGTGGCACGGTCGCGGAGACGACTCATGCGATTACGCATCCCTTCCCGTTCAGAATAACTACCCCGGCGCATCCGGCTACCCATTTCGCGGATAGATTTACGGATTCCCCAAAGCTCCGGATAGGCAGGATGACTTTCAAACCGGCGTTCGTAGGTGGATGAAAGCATTTTGTCGTTGACCCGGGTTGGATTTCCAATGCGGAGCACGGGGACTCCCCGATCTACCAGTTTCTCACAAATCCAGTCGACAGCCGTGTTGCTTTGCGCACAAACAAGCACTTGTGGTTCCCGATGCAATGTTTCGTAAATCGCTTCGACAAGAGTCGTTGTCTTTCCGGTTCCCGGAGGACCGTGAACAATAGATACGTCACGCGTACAGAGCACCTTGTTAACAGCTGTTTCCTGTGTACTGTTCAACCATGGAAAGCGGACGGGATATAATTCGCGGAATCCCGGCTTTTGGGTACCCAGCAAAATGTCGCGCAGTTCCGCCAGGCGGTTGTCCTTGGCACGTATCGTGTCTTCCAGTGCCTCGAACATGGCCCGGTACGATGTTTCGTCAAAATAAAGTTGTACCCCCAGTATACCGTCAGTTTGCAGTTCCGCTAAAGCTCCCGCTCCGGGGAGTACTACGACCATTCGTTCTTCGTCGGCAAAGCTGACGGTAGCGATGCAATCCATATACTTCACTTTTCCTTCGAATGACTGGTGGAAAAAGCAAACAGGACGGCCAAACTCAAAGGAATGCTCTATTTCTTTATTTTCGGTCCGTGTAATATCTATTACAAGCTGATTCAGCGAATTGTAGTAACTTCGGCCAAGAGAGACAGGATACCAGCAGAGACCGCGCTTCACTTTACGGGCAACGCCCATTGTTTCGGTCTGCCGCTTAAATTCTTCCTTCTCATATTCATACTCCATCCGCAGGAGGAGTTGCTGTTGCTGAAGGTCTATAATGGGACTTTTCGGATTATTACTCATAATAGGCGCAAAGGTAACAAATCTTCGTTCCGGGTAGAAAAAATATTTCATTTTGTTAAACATTACTCGAACGTCGTTCGTTATTTTAATAGATAGACTAAAAAAACAAAAAGCAATATGGTATATGATGTGACTATGTTAGAAGCTTTCTACGCTGCTTATAAAGGAAAGGTAGAACACGTACGGGCTATACTAAAACGCCCTTTGACGTTGGCCGAGAAGATTTTGTATGCTCATCTGTATGATGTAGCCGATTTGAAAGATTACAAACGGGGGGAGGATTATGTGAATTTCCGTCCCGATCGTGTGGCTATGCAGGATGCAACTGCGCAGATGGCTTTGCTTCAATTTATGAATGCAGGTAAGGATCAGGTGGCTGTGCCTTCGACAGTACATTGCGATCACTTGATACAGGCGTATAAAGGTGCAAAGGCGGATATTGCTACGGCAAGACTAACCAATGAAGAAGTATACGACTTCCTCCGTGATGTATCTTCCCGTTATGGCATCGGCTTCTGGAAACCGGGAGCAGGAATTATCCATCAGGTAGTGCTCGAAAACTATGCTTTCCCTGGCGGTATGATGGTGGGAACAGACTCTCATACGCCTAATGCAGGCGGACTGGGCATGGTGGCTATCGGTGTCGGTGGCGCGGATGCCGTGGATGTGATGACAGGAATGGAATGGGAGCTGAAAATGCCGAAGATTATCGGTGTCCGTCTGACCGGAAAACTAAGCGGTTGGACCTCTCCGAAAGACGTGATTCTGAAGCTGGCCGGCATCCTTACCGTAAAAGGAGGAACGAATGCTATTATCGAATATTTTGGTCCCGGAACCGAATCCCTTTCTGCTACCGGGAAAGCTACCATTTGCAATATGGGTGCCGAAGTTGGAGCTACTACCTCTTTATTCCCGTTTGACGGACGCATGGCTACTTATTTGAGAGCTACCGGAAGAGATTGTGTAGTCGATTGGGCTGAATCTGTTGGTGCAGACCTTCGTGCAGACGACATTGTGACCGACGAACCATCCAACTATTACGACCGTGTGATTGAAATAGATTTGTCAGAACTCGAACCTTATATAAACGGGCCGTTTACACCGGATGCCGCTACTCCTATCTCTGAATTTGCAGAAAAAGTGTTATTGAACGGCTACCCCCGTAAAATGGAGGTGGGCTTGATAGGTTCATGTACCAATTCTTCTTATCAGGATTTGAGCCGTGCAGCTTCTCTGGCAAAGCAGGTGACAGAAAAGAATTTGAGCGTCGCTTCTCCGCTGATTGTCAATCCGGGTTCGGAGCAAATCCGGGCTACTGCTGAAAGAGACGGTATGATTGAAGCTTTTGAACGGCTGGGAGCCACGATTATGGCAAATGCCTGTGGACCTTGTATCGGTCAGTGGAAACGTCAGACGGACGATCCGACACGAAAGAACTCAATCGTCACCTCTTTCAATCGTAATTTTGCCAAACGCGCTGACGGTAATCCCAACACCTATGCATTTGTAGCTTCTCCGGAACTAACGATGGCGTTAACAATAGCCGGTGATCTCTGTTTCAACCCGTTGAAAGACAGACTGGTGAATCATAACGGAGAAAAAGTGAAACTCTCCGAGCCTGTAGGAGATGAGCTTCCTTTGAAAGGTTTTGAACAGGGAAATGAAGGGTATATTGCCCCGCACGGAGCAAAAACGGAAATCAGGGTAAAACCGGATTCCCAACGTCTCCAGCTTCTGACTCCTTTCCCGGCATGGGACGGACAGGACTTGCTGAACATGCCTTTATTGATTAAAGCACAGGGAAAATGTACTACCGACCATATCTCTATGGCAGGTCCGTGGCTCCGTTTCCGGGGACATTTGGAGAATATTTCCGACAATATGCTGATGGGAGCTGTCAATGCTTTCAATGGTGAAACGAACCGTGTTTGGAATCGTTCGACAAATACTTATGGAACAGTTTCCGGTACGGCAAAGATGTATAAATCCGAAGGTATTCCGTCTATTGTTGTTGCCGAAGAGAATTATGGAGAAGGTTCCAGCCGTGAACATGCAGCCATGGAACCACGCTTCCTCAATGTACGTGTCATTTTGGCTAAGAGTTTTGCCCGTATCCACGAAACAAATCTGAAAAAACAAGGAATGCTTGCTCTTACTTTTGTAGATAAAGCAGACTATGACAAGATTCGGGAACACGATCTTTTGTCCGTATCAGGCTTAGTCCATTTCGCACCGGGGCGCAATCTGACGATTATTCTTCATCACGAAGACGGAACGAAAGAAAGTTTTGAAGTGCAACATACCTATAATGAACAGCAGATAGCTTGGTTCCGTGCCGGTTCTGCCTTAAATGCAAGATAAAAAATGAGCAAAATAACCATGCAAACAGATGGTACGCTGTTGGTACCCGATGTGCCTACCGTACCTTATATTACCGGCGATGGAGTAGGAGCCGAAGTGACTCCTGCCATGCAAGCCGTAGTGGACGCAGCTATCCGGAAAGCATACGGCGGCAAACGTCGTATCGAATGGAAAGAAGTGTTGGCGGGAGAACGTGCCTTCAATGCGACTGGTTCCTGGTTGCCGGATGAAACAATGGAAACTTTTCAGGAATACCTGGTAGGAATCAAAGGTCCGTTGACAACTCCTGTCGGAGGTGGAATCCGTTCGTTGAACGTAGCACTGCGTCAGACACTTGATTTATACGTCTGTCTTCGTCCGGTTCGTTGGTATCACGGAGTACAGTCGCCTGTCAAATCACCGGAGAAAGTGAACATGTGTGTGTTCCGTGAAAATACGGAAGATATTTATGCAGGTATCGAATGGGAAGCCGGAACTCCGGAAGCTGAAAAGTTCTATCAATTCCTGAAAGACGAAATGGGCGTGACAAAAGTCCGTTTCCCGGAAACCTCTTCTTTCGGTGTGAAACCTGTATCACGTGAGGGCACGGAGCGTCTTGTGCGTGCTGCCTGCCAGTATGCGATCGACCATCATTTGCCTTCCGTAACGCTGGTGCATAAAGGGAATATCATGAAGTTTACCGAAGGTGGTTTCAAAAAATGGGGCTACGAACTAGCGCAACGTGAATTTGGCGATGCCTTGGCAGATGGCAGACTGGTGATAAAAGATTGCATTGCAGATGCTTTCTTGCAAAATACACTCTTGATTCCCGAAGAATATTCCGTGATAGCCACCTTAAACCTCAACGGAGACTACGTTTCCGACCAACTGGCGGCTATGGTAGGCGGTATCGGCATCGCTCCGGGAGCAAATATCAACTACCAGACAGGTCATGCCATCTTTGAAGCGACTCACGGAACAGCCCCCAATATTGCGGGAAAAGATGTGGTGAACCCTTGTTCTATTATCCTTTCGGCAGTAATGATGCTCGAATATTTTGACTGGAAAGAAGCGGCTGCTCTGATAGAGAAAGCCTTGGAACAAAGCTTCCTGGACGCTCGCGCTACACACGATTTAGCCCGTTTTATGCCGAATGGAACCTCCCTCTCTACTTCCGCTTTCACTCGTGAGATCGTGGAAAGAATTGAAAAACAAAAGTAACGAATAAAAAACGAAGAAAGATGAAAAAAGAGTACTTGATTTACAAGCTTTCCGAGGAAATGAAGGAAGCTACCCGGATTGATACAGAATTGTTCTCCAAGTTTGATGTGAAGCGCGGATTGCGTAATGAAGACGGCACAGGTGTATTGGTAGGTTTAACCAGAATCGGTAATGTAGTAGGATATGAACGTGTTCCGGGTGGTGGGTTGAAACCCATACCGGGAAAACTGTTCTATCGCGGTTATGATGTAGAAGATATTTCTCACGCTATAATCAAAGAGAAACGCTTTGGCTTCGAAGAAGTGGCTTACCTATTGCTTTCCGGACGTCTGCCGGATAAAGAAGAATTGCTTTCTTTCCGTGAGTTGATTAACGACAATATGCCGTTGGAACAGAAAACGAAAATGAACATCATCGAGTTGGAAGGAAACAACATCATGAATATTCTTTCTCGCAGTGTATTGGAAATGTATCGTTTTGACGCAAATGCGGATGATACCTCCCGGGATAACCTGATGCGTCAGAGTATTGAACTGATTTCAAAGTTCCCCACTATCATCGCTTATGCTTATAATATGCTTCGTCATGCTACTTTCGGACGTTCTCTGCATATCCGCCATCCGCAGGAAAAGCTCTCTATTGCCGAGAATTTCCTGTATATGCTGAAAAAAGACTATACCGAACTGGATGCACGCACCCTCGACCTATTGCTGATTCTTCAGGCAGAGCACGGTGGTGGTAATAACTCCACTTTCACCGTTCGCGTAACTTCTTCTACCGGAACAGATACTTATTCGGCCATCGCCGCAGGTATCGGTTCGCTGAAAGGCCCGCTTCATGGAGGTGCCAATATTCAGGTAGCCGACATGTTCCAGCACCTGAAGGAAAATATCAAAGACTGGACAAGTGTAGATGAGATAGACACTTACTACACCCGAATGTTGAACAAAGAAGTGTATAACAAAACCGGATTGATCTATGGTATCGGACATGCCGTTTATACCATCTCCGACCCTCGTGCTCTTCTATTGAAAGAACTGGCTCGCGACCTTGCCCGTGAAAAAGGCAGAGAAAGCGAATTTGCTTTTCTTGAACTGTTGGAAGAACGTGCCATCGCTACTTTCGGACGGGTTAAAAACAACGGAAAGACAGTGTCCAGCAATATCGACTTCTATTCGGGCTTCGTGTATGAAATGATCGGTTTGCCGCAGGAAATCTTCACCCCATTGTTTGCCATGGCACGTATCGTAGGCTGGTGTGCACACCGCAATGAAGAATTGACCTTCGACGGTAAACGGATTATCCGCCCGGCTTATAAAAATGTACTTGATGATTTGGCTTATATCCCAATTAAGAAACGCTGATAATAACCAATCCTTTTATTAAATAGATAAGTAATCCCGGATGTGTGTCTGATCATTTCAGGTGTGCATCCGGGAAATTTTATATTTTCTCCTTTTTTATGTTCGTAAAAGAATGTACTTCAGATTCTTTCTATTTTTTGTATCGTCGTTTATCTCATTTTTGTTATTTTTGCGTGTTACAAAATAGATCGGTATGAGTATAGATACTTTTAATCTGTTTCTGGGGGTGATGAGCCTGATTGCTTTGTTTGTTTTTATCGCCCTTTACTTTGTGAAAGCCGGATATGGTATTTTCCGCACGGCATCGTGGGGCGTAGCTATCTCCAATAAACTAGCCTGGATATTGATGGAAGCTCCGGTTTTTGTGGTGATGTGCGTGATGTGGATCTATTCCGAACGTCGGTTCGAGCCGGTGATTTTCACTTTCTTCCTCTTCTTTCAGATTCACTATTTTCAGCGTGCTTTCATCTTCCCTTTACTATTGAAAGGAAAAAGTAAGATGCCGCTGGCAATCATGTCGATGGGAGTTCTTTTTAATTTGCTGAATGGTTATATGCAAGGAAAATGGATTTTCTATCTTGCTCCCGAAACGATGTATCAAGCCGATTGGTTCACTTCACCGTGGTTTATTATCGGCACACTGCTCTTTTTCGTAGGTATGCTGTTGAACTGGCAGTCGGATTATATCATCCGTCATTTGCGCAAACCGGGAGACACCCGGCATTATCTGCCTCAAAAAGGAATGTACCGTTATGTCACTTCCGCCAACTATTTCGGTGAGATAGTAGAATGGGCAGGTTGGGCGATACTCACTTGTTCACTTTCCGGTCTGGTCTTCCTTTGGTGGACGATTGCTAACCTTGTTCCCCGTGCCAACGCTATTTGGTGCCGTTACCGCGAAGAATTCGGAGACGCAGTGGGAGAACGGAAACGAGTGTTCCCTTTCCTTTATTAGGGGCGCTTTTTATCATGACTTACGTATGACTTAAATAAAATATCAACTACTATGGAATCTAAACTTTTTAGCCCGGTCACCTTTGGCCCTTTGACGCTGCGGAATCGAACGATTCGTTCGGCAGCTTTTGAGAGCATGTGTCCGGAGAATACTCCCACGCAGATGTTGCTGGATTACCATCGGTCGGTAGCTGCGGGGGGAGTGGGTATGACAACAGTGGCTTATGCTGCCGTGACACAAAGCGGACTTTCTTTCGACCGTCAGTTGTGGTTGCGTCCGTCCATTATTCCCCGTTTACACGAACTGACAAAAGCCGTGCACGATGAAGGTGCCGCAGTAGGTATACAAATCGGGCATTGTGGAAATATGTCCCATAAAAATATATGTGGTGTCACTCCTATATCCGCATCTTCAGGCTTCAACCTCTATTCTCCTACGTTTGTGCGTGGAATGGAAAAAGAGGAGCTTCCGGAAATGGCGAAAGCGTATGGAAATGCAGTCAATCTGGCGAGGAAAGCCGGGTTTGACGCCGTTGAAGTACATGCGGGGCACGGCTATTTGATTAGTCAATTCCTGTCTCCCTACACCAATCATCGGAAAGATGAATATGGCGGTTCGCTCGAAAACCGGATGCGTTTTATGGATATGGTGATGGAAGAAGTGATGAAAGCGGCAGGCAGTGATATGACAGTTTTCGTAAAAATGAATATGCGCGACGGTTTCAAAGGAGGAATGGAGATAGACGAATCCATACAAGTGGCCAAACGTCTGTTGGAACTTGGTGCTCATGGATTGGTGTTGAGTGGTGGTTTTGTCAGCAAAGCGCCGATGTATGTAATGAGAGGTGCCATGCCGATTCGTTCGATGTCTTACTATATGAATTGTTGGTGGCTGAAATACGGAGTCCGTATGTTTGGCAAATGGATGATCCCCTCTGTACCCTTCAAAGAGGCTTATTTCCTTGAAGATGCACTGAAATTCCGTGCGGCTCTTCCGGATGCGCCGTTGATTTATGTCGGTGGTCTTGTTTCCCGTCAGAAAATAGATGAAGTGCTCGATTCCGGTTTTGATGCCGTGCAGATGGCGAGAGCGTTACTCAACGAACCGGGATTCGTGAACCGGATGAAACAGGAGGAACAAGCACGTTGCAACTGTGGACACAGTAATTATTGCATAGGACGTATGTATACGATAGAAATGGCTTGTCATCAACATTTGAAAGAACAATTACCTTCCTCTTTACAAAAGGAGATTGATAAACTGGAGAAAAAATGAGTGAAATGAAATGGGCAATCATCACCGGTGCGGACGGAGGAATGGGAACAGAAATAACACGTGCCGTAGCCAAAGCCGGTTATCGAATCATAATGGCTTGTTATCATCCGAAGAAAGCGGAGGTTGTTCGTGAACGTTTGAGCAAGGAAACCGGAAACCCGGATTTGGAGGTTATGGCTATTGACTTATCTTCCATGCAATCCGTAGTTGCTTTTGCCAGTCAGATCTTAGAAAGGAATCTTCCCATCTCTTTGTTAATGAATAATGCCGGAACGATGGAGACAGGTTTTCATACTACTTCCGAAGGATTCGAACGAACGGTAAGTGTGAACTACATGGGACCTTATCTGCTTACCCGGAAATTAATTCCGCTGATGGTGCGTGGAGCGCGTATCGTAAATATGGTTTCCTGTACATACGCAATCGGCAAGCTCGACTTCCCGGATTTCTTTCATAGAGGGAAAACGGGAACGTTTTGGAGGATTCCTGTTTACAGTAACACGAAGCTGGCTTTATTATTGTTTACTTTCGAACTTTCCGAGCAACTTCGAGAGAAAGGGATTAGCGTCAATGCTGCCGATCCGGGAATTGTTTCTACTGATATCATCACTATGCACAAGTGGTTCGATCCGTTGACGGATATTTTTTTCCGTCCTTTTATCCGTAAACCCAAGAAAGGGGCTTCTACGGCAATCGGTTTACTGTTGGACGAGAAGGAAGCCGGTGTGACAGGACAACTGTATGTCAATAACCACCGGAAAAACTTGTCTGATAAATACACGAATCATGTGCAAAAAGAGCAGTTGTGGGAGATAACGGAACGTGCGTTGGCGAGTTGGCTGAAGTAGGGTTTCTTTTCTTTTTTTATTTAAATTATCTAGTATTTACTTATATATAGGTATTGTACATATCTATATACCTCATTTTTGTTGTCTTATTTTTACCAATAGATAGGGATATTCCTAAAATAATAAAATTTAAGGCAACTAATTCATTGCGAGTTAG
>JBKVKY010000012.1:0-83408 GCA_046986985.1 Bacteroides xylanisolvens
TTCCGAAAACCCACCGTAGTAATACGGCAGGGCGTTGGATGCTTAGCCTACCCCTGAAAAAAGTACACGATATTGTCAAGGGCGGAAAGAAAGTACAGAAAAGCATCCTGATGGTAGCGGAAATATCGGAAATCTATGTTACCAACTTTCAGAAAATGATGTCCGACAAAAATTATACGCCGCAGGAACTTACCGCTATATCTTTCGGATATGCCAAATTACTGGAAGAAAGTGCAGACGTATTGCAGGATTTAAAAAAAGTGGTAAACATCAGCGGTATGTCAATGACCGATGCCGAACGGCTCGCCCTGATTGACCGGGCATATACCAGCCTGCTGAATTACCGCAATCTTGTGAACTACTATACCCGCAAAAATATTTCCGTTTCTTACCTGCGGGCAAAAAAGAAGAACGATACAGACCGGGTAATGGCTCTTTACGGCTCGGCGGATGAACGCTATTGGTAACATAAAGATAAAGAAATGCCTATGTTATTAGCAGCTATCGAATTTGACAACCTGCACCAGATTTTAAGGGCGTTGTATGATGAAATGATGCCCTTGTGCAGCAACATGACCGGGGTTGCGAAAGGTATTGCCGGATTGGGGGCTTTGTTCTACGTGGCGGCAAAAGTGTGGCAGTCGCTCGCACGTGCCGAACCCATAGACGTGTACCCGCTTCTGCGTCCCTTTGCGCTGGGGCTGTGTATCATGTTTTTCCCGACATTCGTGCTGGGGACTATCAACACCGTGCTTTCCCCGGTTGTCCGGGGCTGTAACGACCTGCTCCAAACGCAGACATTCGATATGAACGAATATCGACAGCAGAAAGACAAACTGGAATATGAAGCCCTGATGCGAAACCCGGAAACGGCTTACCTTGCTTCGGATGAAGAATTTGACCGACAACTGGAAGAACTGGGGTGGTCGCCCTCCGACATGATTACCATGACGGGAATGTATATGGATAGGGCGGCATACGATATAAAAAAATCAGTCCGGGACTGGTTCAGGGAACTGCTGGAACTGATGTTTCAGGCGGCGGCTTTGATTATCGACACGCTACGCACGTTCTTTTTAATCGTGTTGGCTATACTGGGTCCGCTGGCGTTTGCGATTTCCGTTTATGACGGTTTCCAAAGCACGCTGACCCAGTGGATAACACGTTATATCTCGATTTACTTGTGGCTACCCGTGGCAGATTTGTTCAGCAGTGTGCTGGCACGCATACAAACACTGATGCTGCAAAGGGACATTGAGGAACTTTCAGACCCGAATTTCATACCGGACGGAAGCAATTCGGTATATATCATCTTTATGATTATCGGCATCGTGGGCTACTTTACCATTCCTACCGTGGCGGGTTGGATTGTGTCGGCTGGCGGGACAAGCGGTTACAACCGGAATATAACCAAAGCGGGCGTACTCGCTGGTGCGGCGGCAGGTGCAGCTACCGGGAAGATTGCCGGAAAACTACTGAAATAAAAAATAACTATCATCATTAAAACAATAAAAGGATGGAATTTAAAAGTTTAACGAATATCGAAACGAGTTTCCGGCAAATTAGGCTTTTTGCGCTGGTATTTATATGCCTGTGCGCCCTGATAACGGGCTTTGCCGTGTGGAACTCTTACAGCTTCGCCGAATCACAACGGCAGAAAATATACGTCTTGGATAACGGTAAAAGCCTGATGCTGGCACTTTCGCAGGATATGGCGCAAAACAGACCCGTGGAAGCCAAATCACACTTGAAACGTTTTCATGAACTGTTCTTCACGTTGTCCCCCGATAAGGATGCCATCGAAAGCAACGTCAAACGCTCGCTTTTCCTTGCCGATAAGAGTGCCTTTAATTATTACAAAGACTTGGCGGAAAAAGGATATTACAACCGGGTGATTAGCGGGAATATCAATCAAACGGTGGAAATTGACAGTATAAAATGCGATTTCAACCAGTACCCTTACCGGGTCAATACCTATGCCCGACAAATGATTATCAGGGAAAGCAGCCTGACAGTGCGAAGTCTTATTACTTCGTGCCGGTTGCTGAACGCTACCCGCAGCGACAATAACCCGCACGGCTTTATCATGGAAGCGTTCACCATTATGGAAAACAAGGATTTGCAAACACTTAAACGGTAAAAGTATGAAAGTGAAAAAGAATTGCATCGAAAAGGTGCAGGATTGGGCGGACGACAAATTGCGCCAAATGTGCGGACGTATCACGCCGGGAAAAAGGCTGACAGTTATACTCCTTATGTTTGTGTTCTTCGGCGGTATGTCCATCTATATAACCGTGTCCTCTATTTACAATATCGGAAAACGGGACGGGCAGCGGTTACAAATCGAACATATCAGGCAGTTGCCCTTACAGCAGACAAACGACAGTATCAACCCTTTAAATTATCCGAACGATGGAAGAAGTACAGAAGAATGAAACGGGAACAACCGTACCGGAAACGGACGGCAGACCCTTAAAAGAAGAAAAGCCAAAACGGGAACTGACCCCGCAGCAGGCGCAACAACGAAAGAAAATGATTGTTTTTCCCCTGATGTTCCTTGCCTTTGCAGGCTGTATGTACCTGATTTTTGCGCCGTCCTCGAATGACGGGATGAAACGGGAAGAAGTGGGCGGCTTCAATGCCGATATTCCCCTGCCGACAGAGGACGGAATAATAGCCGATAAACAGAAAGCCTACGAAGCCGCGCAACTGGAACGGAAGCAACGGGAGAAAATGAAAACCTTGCAGGATTTCGGTTTCACGCTGGGCGACCAGCAGGAAGCGGCGGAATTGGAACTGATACCGGAAAGCGAAGAACCGCAAAATCCCGGCGGTTCTGCCTACCGGGGTGGCAGTTCATCCGTCAGGGCTTCCGCCGATGCCTACCGGAATATCAACCAGCAGTTAAGTACATTCTACGAAACGCCCAAAGAAGATAAGGAAAAAGAAGAACTTAAACGGCAGGTAGAGGAACTGACGGCAAAACTGGAAGATAAAGAAAAGGCTTCCATCGGAGTGGACGACCAAATGGCAATATTGGAAAAATCGTATGAACTGGCAGCAAAATATAACCTGAACGGGGAACAAAACGGGCAGGTGGCGCAGGTTGCACCAGCCGGGACAATCACCCAAAAACCGCAGGCTTACCCGGTACAGGCAGTACGGGAAAACACCGTTTCCGGATTGCAGCAGCCGATGAACGATGTAGAATTTATACAGGCATACAGCCAAAACCGGAACTACGGTTTCAATACGGCAGTTGGTACGGGTTACGCAATGGGAAAGAACACGATAGCTGCCTGCATACACCAAGACCAAACCCTGACAGACGGACAGACGGTTAAACTACGACTGCTCGAACCCTTGCAAGCCGGAAACATACTGGTAGCCAAAAACACGGTCGTATCGGGGACGGTAAAAGTACAGGGCGAAAGGCTGGACGTGCTGGTGTCCTCGATAGAGTATGCCGGAAACATTATTCCGGTAGAACTTGCCGTGTTTGACACGGACGGGCAAAAAGGTTTGTCCGTTCCGTCCTCAATGGAACAGGAAGCCTTTAACGAAGCTATGGCAAACATAGGCAGCGGGCTGGGAACAAGTATTTCTTTTGCCCGTAGTGCCGGGCAGCAAGTGGCAATGGACGTGACAAGGGGCTTGTTACAAGGTACGTCCGGTTATCTTGCGAAAAAATTCAGGACTGTAAAAGTAAAGCTGAAAGCAGGCTATAAAGTCATGCTGTATGCCAAACAACAATAATTATTTAACCACTAAAATTCCAATTAGAAATGAAAAAGATTTTTGTAATGTTCGCCCTTTTGCTGGGCGTAGTAACTGTAAAAGCACAAACTACCGACACGGTGCAATATGTAGCAGGCAACAACTTGTATCAGGGGATAACCCGGAAATTACCCTACCGACAAATGGTAACACCCTACGGCGTGGAAATTACGTTCGCCAAAACGGTACATGTTATTTTCCCGTCTGCCGTGCGTTACGTGGATTTGGGAAGCAACCATATCATAGCCGGAAAAGCGGACGGGGCGGAAAATGTTATCCGGGTGAAAGCCACGACAGAGGGCTTTCCGGGTGAAACTAATTTTAGCGTGATTTGTGAAGATGGCAGTTTTTATTCCTTTAATGCGAAATATGCCCGTGAACCGGAACTGCTGAACATTGAAATGAAAGACTTCTTAGAAAATGAAGATACGTCCGATTTCTCGCATACCCGAATGAACATTTATTTCCGGGAACTGGGGAACGAAAGCCCGTTGTTGGTAAAGCTGATAATGCAGAGTATCTACAAGAATAACGACCGCAAAATACGGCATTTAGGTAGCAAACGTTTCGGCATCCAGTTTTTAATCAAGGGAATTTATACCTACAACGGAATGTTATATGTACATACCCAAACGAAGAACAGTTCAAACGTGCCGTTTGATACGGATTTTATCAAGTTTAAAATAGTGGACAAAAAAGTTCCTAAAAGAACGGCTATTCAGGAAACGGTATTGGATGCGGTACGCAGCTATAACGAAGTAATAGAAGTTGCCGGGAAAAGCGTTGTCCGCACGGTGTACGCCCTGCCGAAATTCACTATACCGGACGACAAATTGCTACTGGTGGAACTCTACGAGAAAAACGGCGGACGACATCAGGTTATCCGGGTGGAGAACGCCGACATCGTGAACGCCGAAGTGATTAACGAACTTAAAATCAAATAAGGATGAAACGGTCTTTAATCATTATGACCCTTTTTGCGTTGTGCCTGACTTTTAACCAGGCACACGCACAAAGGTATCTGCCGGGAATGAAAGCCTTGCAGGTTACGGCAGGAATGGCGGACGGCGTACACTGGAACGATAACACGGATTTTGCTTACCACATCGGGGTTGCATACAGCGTTTACACCAAAAATGCAAATCGCTGGGTTTTCGGCGGGGAATACCTCGAAAAACGGTACAATTATAAGGACATAAAAATACCTGTACAGCAGTTTACCGCAGAGGGCGGCTATTACCTGAACTTCCTTTCAGACAGGCGGAAAACCTTTTTCCTTTCGCTGGGATTGTCGGCACTCGCCGGGTACGAAACGAGCAACCGGGACAAAAAGATATTGCCGGATGGTTCTACATTGCTGGATAAGGATTGTTTTGTGTACGGCGGGGCTTTAACGCTGGAACTGGAAGCCTACCTGACTGACCGGGTGGTACTTCTTCTGAATGCAAGGGAACGGACGTTGTTCGGCTCAGACATCGGCAAGTTTCACACGCAGGTAGGCGTAGGAGTAAAATTTATCATCAACTAACCGCTATATAACAATGGATATGAAGAATGTAACATATAAAATCATTATGGGCTGCTACATCGTGGCCGCCCTTGTACTTGTCACTGCCTGTAATGACAGCTTGGATATTCAGCAGGCGTACCCGTTCAGCATCGAAACGCTACCCGTACCCAAAAAACTGAAAGTCGGGGAAACGGCGGAAATTCGCTGCCAGTTGGTTAGGGATGGGCGTTACCTGCCGACAACCTACCAAATACGGTATTTTCAGCCGGACGGAAAAGGGGCTTTGAAAATGGATAACGGCACGGTATTTTTACCGAATGATTTCTACCTGCTGGAGAAAGAAACATTCCGGCTTTATTATACCTCCGCATCGACCGACCAGCAGACTATTGACGTGTATGTGCAGGACAGTTTCGGGCAGTTGGTACAACTGACATTCAGTTTCAATAATGACAATGACAAGGAAGAATGAAAACAGCGGCATATATCTATTTCGCCTTTCTGATGGTGTCTTGGCTCTGCTCGATTTACAGTTTGCGTAATGCACCCACTGATGTGGAACTATGGGGCAGGGAACTGGAATAAACCACCAAAGGGTGTACTATAACAAAAATCCGTCGGTTGTTCTCGGCGGATTTTTGCATTTAAGGACAGGGAACATAAACGGTTTCTTTGCTATCTTTCTTTTCCGCCAACGGCTCACCGAAAGAAAGTAGCGGCGGCAAACCGCCGCCGTTCTTCTCAACTGATTTTAAGGCTTTTTATCGGCACATTTCTCTGTAACCATTCTTTCACACAATCCATGTTATATTCGCTCGTTATAACCGCCGTTTCTTCGTCTATGGGGGTGAAACGGGTACTTTCATAACTATTTACCCAACCTTGTAGGGAAGAAACACCCCACGCCGTTACATCATTACTGAAAAGGGTATCTATCCGGCTAATCGGTTCACCGAATATTATTACCATTGTCTGATAATCTGCTTTATCAGGTAATAATTTCAAGTGGTGCAACGTCCCGAAATCGTCTGTTTTGCGTCCCCACGCCCATACATCGTGGTATAAATCATCTCCCCACTGGTGCGGCGTGTCGAAACGTACTTTCACGCCTGCCGTATATTTGTCCTCTTGGGTGTCCTCAATAACGCCCGTTACCATCAAACCCGTAAAAATACACTCGCAACGCCTACCGATAAGTTCTTTGTTTACTTCTGTCGTTTTCATGTCCCTAAATTTTATTTATTATCACTTTGCATTTTCTTCTCTATCCACTTATCCCGCTGGCGGCGGCACTCGTCAAGCGTTTTAGCCAACGTACTGAAAAGTTCGCCGTCCGTGTGGCGGTAGTCATATTGATAATAAATTTGTCCCCTGAATGCGCCCAAGCAACATTTCACGTATTTTTCTTCTCCCGGTGTTTGGGTGATACTCACCCCGTTTTTGTTAAGTGATAGCATGATGTTCTATTTTTAATCGTTATAAAATCAGTAAGGAAAGCAACAAAAGGAAAAGGAACGCCACGCAAAGCCCGTAAAATAAGGATAAACAAACCCGAAGCAGGAAACAAGCCGCATAAAAGCCGAAAAATAAAGCGGTAGCCGTCCCGATGCCTGTAATATGGTACACTACCCAAAGCAATGCAAGCCGTAGAATCAACTTATAAAACCTTTTCCTTTCCATTATTTTGAGTATTACGGGCGGGGTATTATCCCCGCCCTGATTAGTATTTAAGCCGCACGGAATACAAAACCCTCGTCCATCCAGTAATCACACATGAATAAATCACGGGCGAATTTTTCATAATCGAAATAAGTCTTTGCGAACTCCGGCAGGTCGTAACATTCTTCTATAATTTCATAGGCGAAATCTTCTTCATCGTCATATTGTCCCTGATACTCGTCCCGGAAATCACGTACAAGGTCGTCCGCATCTTCCTCGCCCAAATCATGGCTTTTATAGTTGCACCACACGAAAAAGGCTTCCTGCTCGGTGTCGCCTAAATCTTCCACCGCATCACGCAAAGCGAAAAAGTTTTCCGAAAGCCAGCTTTCGCCGATTAAGTTCTCCGGCACATTCTCCCAGTCCTGAAACATAAATTCGGCATCTTCTTCGTCCTTGTGCAATTCCCGGCAGGCATCGTAAAATTCTTCCTTGTCCGAATAGTCCGAAAGGTCGAGCCACTCGCCAAAAAGTGAACCTGCATTGTACTTGCCGTATGTGCCTACATAAACTCTTGCTGCTGATAATGTCGTTGCTTCCATGATTGTAATTTTTTTAAGTTTATGCGGATTTGAGAGGTGAGGGAGTTGAGTTTCATAACCTTTTTCCTGTTTCTCGTAAATCCGACTTTTTTTTTATGCGTCTTCCGGTCGGGTCGGTCGTTTTCGTTTCACATAGGCGTAAAAGGGTAGTGTTTAGACTTTGCAAGTTTTTGGCAAAAAATACCTCGCAACCAGCGGGCGCAGGGAAGATTTTTTGCCAAACCTGAAAGGCTCGAACTTGCAAAGTCGTGAAGAACACGTAACTACCTTTGCCTATTGAAATGATAAAAACGACTGTCCCGGCTGGGGGACTGCTAAAGAGGAAGATTTACATTAAGAGGAACAGGTAAAAGGTCTAATCTATATTTTGTAGGGAAAGTTCCTGATGGGAACTTATTTTCTAAAATGGGAAAATGCGGGCGGCAAAGACAAGTGTATCGTCAGTTTATCTTACGATAGGCTTGTGCGGGTTTTCAATGGCTCTTTTCACGAAAATTAGTCGACCATGCCACGCACGGCTGGCGTTTCAGGGAATGTACCAGTAGAAAAGGATATAAGAAATGCGGGTTGTCGGTGGACTTCCCGCAAGTTGAAAGAATATACTTTATTGGAATATATCGTATTAGGTGAAATTTCGTTACCGAAATCGTTACCTATTTGTTACCTGAACGGTCATAGGTAATAAAACCTACCGGACGGCGTTCTTTCTGCTGTTGGGACTGGCTTAACAACTGGGTAAGGGCTTGGTAGATTTCATTAAATTGTGCATCCGTACTTACTTCCAGTTCCTCGATACGTTTCAGCAATTCTTCGTAGCCGATTACCATTTGGCGCATAAGGACAAACGCCCGCATGATGGATATATTCACGTCTATGGCGGTCTGACTGCGCAACACGCTGCTAAGCATAGCAACCCCCTGTTCCGTGAAACAATCGGGAAGTATATAGCTGTGTTTCAAGCTCTCCGGCAACTGGTCACAATTTGTGACCAGTTCGTCCCATTCCTCTTTCGTCATGGTAAAACGGAAGTCGGGCGGGAAGCGTTTTTCGTTACGCTTTACTGCCTGTTTCAAGGCTTTTGTCTGTACTCCGTAAAGTTCTGCCAAATGAAAGTCAAGCATTACACGGTAACCCCTGATTTCAAAAATTTTGTTCTGAATGATTTGTAAGTCCATAATTCTATTATTTATAAATTAAACATGGTTTCCATATCTTTGAATTGCCTGGAAATAGCGGACATATCACTGGCTATCTTGTTTTTCGTAAAGCAAGTGACTGAAAGCGTACTTTTCAAAAGGCTATGCCCCAATATTTTGGCTGCGGTTTCAAGGGGAATACCGTTTTCCGAAGCTATCGTAGTGGCAAATGTCCGGCGGGCTGAAAAAGTGGTGATAGTTTTGTTTATACCACATTCAAAAGCTATTTCCCGTAACCGAATATTCATTACAGGCAAAGGAAAAAGCGGAAACAACCCGCCGTCCTCTTGTTGTCCTTTGTATTTCTTAATTATTTTATAAGGAATATCCAACAGGGGAATAGTACGGGGAAAACGGGTCATAGGAACATATATTCGCAAATAGTGGCTACCACTGGGTAACGTCATAAGTTGCTCTGCACGTAGCTTTTTTAAATCTTCATAAACCAGCCCGGTGAAGCAGGAGAATACAAAAACATCACGGACTTTTTCAAGATGTTTGGAAGAAAGTTTAGCCTTTAAAAAGGCGGTTAGTTCTTCACAGGTCAGATACTCTTTATGATACTGTCTTTTCATGTGCTTATTTGTTTTAAAAGTGAGTAATAATAAGGTAGAGAACCTGCCGTTTTAACGGCAAGTTCCTTATTTAAATGGTTACAGGGCTTCTTTATAAATCTTCTCGATACCGACAAATTTCTTATCAAGTCCCTGCATATCGTTACCTATCTTATTATTGGTAATGCGGGCGTAAATTTGCGTGGTTTCTATATTGGTGTGTCCCAACATTTTGCTGACCGTTTCGATGGGAACACCCTTTGCAAGCGTGGTTGTGGTCGCAAATGTGTGTCTTGCAAGGTGAAATGTCAAGTTCTTTTTAATCCCGCAAACGTCCGCTATTTCTTTCAAATACGCATTAAGTTTTTGATTGCTGATTACCGGAAGTACCTTACCGTTCGGCAGCTTGCCTTTATATTTCTTCAATATCATTTTGGGAATATCCAGCAAGGGAACATTTACGTCCGTATTGGTCTTTTGGCGTTTGGTGATTATCCATAACTTGCCGTCAAATGATTTGCGTATATTCTCTTGGGTAAGGTTGGCGACATCAACATAAGCCAAACCAGTGAAACAGGAAAAGATAAACAAGTCCCTGACGTTTTCCAACCGTTCGGAAACCATCTTCTTTTTAAGGATGATTTTAATTTCATCCTCTGACAAATACCCCCTATCTACTTTCTCCAAACGGATTTTATAATTGGCGAACGGGTCGCCTATCAGGATGCCGTTATTACGGGCTATCAAGATAATGCGTTTGAAGAACTGCAAAAACTTGGCAGTCGTATTATAACTGCATTTGCAGGTAGTACGCAAATACAACTCGAAGTCTGTTATAAACATCGGAGTGATTTCATTGATGGCAATATCCGATATATTGTATTTGCTTTGGATAAACTCGGTAAGGTGGCGGCGGGTCACTTCGTATTTACGATAGGTGGCAATCGTTTTGGATATGCCGACCAACTGTTTCACATCGTCATTGTGCTTTTTGAAAAGGTCTAAAATGGTTTCGTGTTTTTCACTGTGTCCCAAAAATTCATTCTTCACCTTTTCGGCTGTCACATAGTTATCACGCCGTTGCTGTTCGTGGTAGATATTATTCAAGGATGCTTTTATATCCTCCAATAAGGCATTTATTCTGCCTGCATCCTTACCTTTGGCTTTACCTGCTGCTATATTCCAGTTTTCGGGCAGGATGCTTTGTTTTGTACTGAACTGGCACAACTTACCGTCAATGGTAATTCTTGCCATAATCATAACCTCGCCGTTCTTCTTTTCAGAACCTTTCTTTAAATAGAAAAGGACTTTGAATGTACTCTTCATAACCTCACATTTTTTAAGTTACAAAACTAATGATAACACTTTAAATGTGAGATATTTAGACGATGGACAAATTCGGACTTCCTTCGGTCATTTTCGGACAAATCGTTACCGTTTTTGTCCGGTAGGGAATAGGTAACGATTTAGTAACGAAACTATGTCTTTTCAAGTCCTTTTGTTGTCTTGGAAACAAGACTTATAGGCAATAAAAAAACCTACAAATCGCTGATTTGTAGGTTTTTGTCCTCTTACTGTCCTTTTTTGTCCAGTAGGTTCTGCGGAGAGACAGGGATTCGAACCCCGGGTACCTCGCAGTACAACGGTTTTCAAGACCGCCGCAATCGACCACTCTGCCACCTCTCCAAAACTCCTTTATCAGAAGTGCTTTCCGTTGAAAGCGGTGCAAAGGTACGAATCATTTTTAAATCTGCAAACATTCTGATAATTTTTTCGCGAATTAATCGTATTTTTGCAGTCCATTAGTAAGAACAAAGATATGATATACCCTCAAAATTTTGAGCAAAAGATAGGATTCGACCAGATCAGACAGTTACTAAAAGATAAGTGTCTTAGCACTTTAGGCGAAGAAAGAGTTACAGACATGACCTTTTCCGAGCAACATGAAGAAGTAGAGGAGAAATTAAACCAGGTAACAGAGTTTGTCCGTATCATCCAGGAAAAAGACGGATTTCCCGATCAATTTTTCTTTGATGTCCGCCCTTCACTAAAGCGAGTGCGGATAGAAGGAATGTATCTGGACGAGCAAGAACTATTCGACCTGCGCCGTTCGTTAGAAACCATCCGTGACATTGTACGCTTTCTCCATCGAAATGAAGATGAAGAAGAGAACGACACCCCCTACCCCAGTCTGAAACGACTGGCAGGAGATATAGCCGTTTTCCCTCAACTGATAGGAAAAATAGACGGTATCCTTAGCAAATATGGAAAAATCAAGGATAATGCTTCCACCGAATTAGCCCGTATACGTCGCGAGCTTGCCAGTACAATGGGAAATATTTCCCGTTCGTTAAACAGCATCCTGCGCAGCGCACAATCCGAAGGATACGTAGATAAAGACGTAGCTCCCACTATGCGTGACGGACGTTTGGTGATCCCCGTCGCACCCGGACTCAAACGAAAAATCAAAGGTATTGTACACGATGAATCCGCTAGCGGGAAAACAGTGTTTATAGAACCGGCGGAAGTCGTAGAAGCCAACAACCGTATTCGCGAACTCGAAGGCGACGAACGACGCGAAATTATTCGCATCCTTACCGAGTTTTCAAACATTCTCCGTCCGTCTATCCCGGAAATTCTTCAATCATACGAATTTCTGGCAGAAATAGATTTTATCCGTGCGAAAAGCTATTTCGCCATACAGACCAATAGTCTGAAACCCGCCGTAGAGAATGAGCAACTACTGGACTGGACAATGGCTGTGCATCCTTTATTACAACTTTCACTTGCCAAACACGGAAAGAAAGTCGTACCACTGGATATAGAACTGAATCAAAAACAACGCATTCTTATTATATCCGGTCCGAATGCCGGAGGTAAGTCCGTCTGCCTCAAAACAGTCGGTTTACTGCAATATATGTTGCAATGCGGTATGCTCATTCCCTTGCACGAACGCAGTCACGCCGGTATATTCAGCAGCATCTTTATCGATATTGGTGATGAGCAATCTATTGAAGACGATTTGAGTACCTACTCTTCTCACCTGACCAATATGAAAATCATGATGAAGAGTTGCAACGAGCGGAGCCTCATCCTGATTGACGAGTTCGGTGGAGGTACGGAACCGCAAATTGGAGGTGCTATTGCCGAAGCCGTTCTGAAACGTTTCAACCAGAAAGGAACATTCGGAGTCATCACCACCCACTACCAGAATCTGAAACATTTTGCCGAAGATCATGAAGGAGTAGTGAACGGAGCCATGCTTTACGACCGCCATCTCATGCAAGCACTTTTCCAGCTACAAATCGGAAATCCCGGAAGTTCGTTTGCCGTAGAAATCGCACGAAAAATCGGATTGCCGGAAGATGTCATTGCAGATGCTTCGGAAATCGTAGGAAGTGAATATATCAATGCCGACAAATACCTTCAGGACATCGTGCGCGACAAGCGTTACTGGGAAGGAAAACGTCAAACTATCCGTCAACGGGAAAAACACATGGAAGAAACCATTGCCCGCTACCAAACGGAAATGGAAGAGTTGCAGAAATCACGGAAAGAGATCATCCGGCAAGCAAAAGAAGAAGCGGAACGGATGCTTCAGGAATCCAATGCACGCATTGAAAACACAATACGCACAATCAAGGAAGCACAAGCTGAAAAGGAAAAGACACGCCAGGCACGTCAGGAACTGACAGACTTCCGTACTTCTTTAGATGCGCTGGCTTCTAAAGAGCATGAAGAGAAGATTGCACAGAAAATGAAGAAATTAAAGGAGAAACAAGAACGGAAGAAAAATAAGAAAAACGAACCGAAAGCCGCAGTCTCTTCCCCGTCAAGTGCTCCTAAAGTAGTGCCGATTGCAGTAGGTGAGAATGTAAAAATCAAAGGACAGACAAGTGTCGGCCAAGTGATGGAAATCAATGGTAAAAATGCAACCGTTGCTTTTGGGAGTATAAAAACGACCGTAAAAATAGACCGTCTGGAACGTACCAATAACGCCCCCAAGACGGAAGGAATCGCCAAAAGCACCTTTGTCAGTAGCCAGACGCATGATCAGATGTACGAAAAGAAGCTTAGCTTCAAACAAGACATTGACGTACGCGGAATGCGCGGAGACGAAGCTCTGCAAGCAGTCACCTATTTTATCGATGACGCCATATTAGTCGGCATGGACCGTGTACGCATCCTTCACGGCACGGGAACGGGAATACTTCGTACATTAATCCGCCAGTATCTGGCCACCGTACCGGGAGTGAGCCACTATGCCGACGAACATGTGCAGTTTGGCGGTGCCGGAATCACAGTAGTCGATTTTGACTAACCTGTAAACAAAACGTCCAAAGAACTTGTTCTCATTTAGAAAACCACTACCTTTGTTACAGTGGTTTTCTAAAACGAGAATAAAGCATGAAGAATAATCTGTTAAGCGAAAAGCTTATTTACACAGGAGACAGTCTTACTCCTACCCACTTACATCTTTGTACTTACAATGCTACCGAGATGCAGGAAAGCGCCAACGACACCTTTCAAGCCATCAAGGGAACACTGAACAGCGATCGGATCAATTGGCTACAAATACACGGAATGAAAGATACGGAGACTATCCGTGAAATTTGCAGTCATTTTGAAATAGACTTCCTAGTCCTGCAAGATATACTGAATGCGGATCATCCTACCAAGATAGAAGAGCATGACAAATACATCGTCCTGATCTTAAAAATATTCTACCCCAACGAACATAAAGAAGAAGACGAACTGGACGAGTTGCTCCAACAGCAAGTTTGTCTTATTCTAGGTAATAACTACGTACTTACTTTCCTCGAAAAAGAAACCGACTTCTTCGATGATGTCAGTTCCGCTCTGCGCAATGATGTCCTGAAGATACGCAGCCGCCAGACTGATTATCTACTTAGCGTGCTGCTCAACAGCATCATGGGAAACTATATTTCAACAATCTCTTCCATTGATGACGCACTCGAAGATTTGGAAGAAGAACTGCTCACCATCACCAGCGGTGATGACATCGGAATTCAGATTCAGGCATTACGACGCCAATATATGCTGATGAAAAAATCCATCCTTCCACTAAAAGAACAATATATCAAGTTACTACGGGCAGAAAACCTGCTCATTCACAAAGTGAACCGTGCCTTTTTCAATGATGTAAACGACCACTTGCAATTTGTATTACAGACCATTGAGATCTGCCGGGAAACTCTTTCCTCATTAGTCGATCTATACATCTCCAACAATGATTTACGTATGAACGACATCATGAAGAGGTTAACCATCGTATCCACCATCTTTATCCCTTTGACATTTCTGGTCGGAGTATGGGGAATGAATTACAAATGGATGCCCGAGCTCGAATGGCAATACGGGTATTTATTTGCCTGGATTGTAATGGCAATTATCGGTATTATTGTATATTTGTACTTCAGAAAAAAGAAATGGTATTAACAAAAACACATCATCAATCATGAAATCGATAAAAGAGCTATATAGAATAGGCACAGGACCTTCCAGTAGCCACACTATGGGACCGCGCAAAGCTGCCGAAATGTTTCTGGAACGTCATCCGAATGCTGCATCTTTTAAAGTAACCCTTTACGGCAGTTTAGCTGCTACAGGCAAAGGACACATGACGGATGTAGCCATTATAGACACTTTGCAACCCACTGCCCCGGTAGAAATTGTGTGGCAGCCCAAAGTCTTTCTACCGTTCCATCCGAACGGAATGACATTTGCAGCTCTGGATAACAACGATAAAGTGCAGGAGAATTGGACTGTTTATAGCATCGGTGGTGGTGCACTGGCAGAAAACAATGACAATCCAACCATCGAAAGCCCCGATGTATATGGTATGGAAAACATGACTGAAATACTCCAATGGTGTGAAGATACCGGAAAAAGTTATTGGGAATACGTAAAGGAATGTGAGGAAGAAGATATATGGGACTACCTGACTGAAGTATGGGCTACCATGAAAGATGCCATTCACCGTGGACTCGAAGCAGAGGGCGTACTACCCGGACCACTAAATCTCCGGCGGAAAGCCTCCACTTATTACATACGTGCTACCGGATACAAACAATCCCTGCAATCCAGAGGGCTCGTCTTCTCTTATGCTTTGGCAGTAAGTGAAGAAAATGCTTCCGGCGGTAAAATAGTAACCGCTCCGACTTGTGGTTCTTGCGGAGTTATGCCTGCCGTACTTTATCATCTTCAAAAAAGCCGTGACTTTAGCGATATGCGCATTTTACGTGCGTTAGCCACTGCCGGCCTATTTGGCAACATCGTCAAATTCAACGCATCCATTTCCGGAGCAGAAGTAGGTTGTCAGGGAGAAGTAGGTGTTGCCTGCGCAATGGCTTCGGCTGCCGCCAATCAATTGTTCGGGGGCAGCCCTGCACAAATTGAGTATGCAGCAGAAATGGGCTTGGAACACCATTTGGGAATGACTTGCGACCCGGTATGCGGATTGGTACAAATTCCCTGCATCGAACGAAATGCATACGCCGCCGCACGTGCGCTGGATGCTAATCTTTATTCAGCTTTTACCGATGGCATGCACCGTGTCTCTTTCGACAAAGTAGTGCAAGTGATGAAACAGACCGGACATGACCTACCGTCACTCTATAAAGAAACAAGTGAAGGAGGATTGGCCAAGGATTACAAACAAATGTAATTATAAAAAGCAACGGACCACTCCTTTTATAGAAATGGTCCGTTGTCATTTTTATGATTAAAAGTTATTCAGTTGGCGGCCAATTCGTATCGTCTCCGTTACTGATATCTTTTTCATGTATCAATCCACCATCCTGCGTGAAATAAAGCGAGTAGCGCTGGCTACCTTGTTTCACCTGAATCACAGATTCCATCGGATTCTGTGGAAATGTCAACACATATACATCTGTCACTACCCACGCGTTATATTTAGAATCTATAAAAGCCGTATAAACAGCCGGCACCAACTGATCAATACTGTTCAGTTCATTTTCTGTCATCACCCAGTTGGCATTAGCATCAAACCAGACTTCCAATTCATCATTGCTCACCCAACAGTCAGCTACATAATAAGCACCTTTCATCTCCCATTCTATATTCTGGGCAGCCGGATATACCTGTTTCAAGGCCTCCGTAATATTACTGGGCGGAACAAAAGTATCATCATCGTCATTATCACATGCGCCGAAAGAAAGGGCAGTCATAAGCAACACTACTGCCCATGCGCTAAACTTAAATCTCCACATAGTTATCTTCTTGTTTAGGTCTATTTACTGCAACTTGTTAATCATCAGCCTTGATAAATTTTCCTTTCTTATCAAATTTGAAAGAAAGCCCGGTAGACAATTCAATCTCATACCCTTTGCGGTCACGTTCCACTTTCGTCACTCCTTCATTCACAAAATTATGTGCTTTCAGGTAGTTGACAGCGAATCCCGGAACAATACTAACAGGAACAGTCTGCCCTTTCTTAGCACTTACCTCTTCCCAGTTTCCCTTACTGTCAAAATCAATTTCCGTACCATCCATCAATAACACTTCATACTTGGTAGACTCCATCATATCCTTATCAATTTTGATATGGGCAACCTGTGGTTTTGTAAAATTACTATTGATAAAATTACGTGCCGGAAGCGGCAACTGATTCATGTCTTTAGTTATCACATCTTTTGCGAATGAAAACTGCACGGCTACCAGAGCCAGTACAAGTAGAGATAGAAATTTCTTCATAATCGTTATTCTTTTAGCGTTAATACTATACTTTATTCTATGCTACAAATAACGATACAGATTCCGGAAAGATTTAGGAATATTATGAGTTTGCTCTTTTTTTGTATTCTTTAACCATCCTAAAAAACAGAATCATCCTTCCATCTTCCATTCCCCAATTGTGCATCGTTCACTATCAAAACTGACAGCTATCTTTATAATCGGGAGTCCACACAAAGCAAAACGCTCAGGATAATTTTTCAAATTAATCTGTTCCATCGCCCGATCCGCTCCTTTATCCAACTTCTAATGTCCCTCATATTTCGTATTATCGCACTGAGGTATGGTGGACAAGAACATTTGCAAACGACGCAATGCAGCATCTATATCCCCATTACGGATATCTCGAGAAAGATACGCCACCATAGTATTGGTTTCCGGTGCTTTACTAGCAACATAATATGGAAGAAGACTTTTCATTAAGCCTATTCTTACTTCCTTATTGGGGATATCCAATGTATATAAGTCCAATTCCTCATCATAGTCCTTTATCGTAATATAACCACTTTGATATAACAACGGGATAATGCTTGTCATCCTTTCTGTTGGTGCATCAAAATCCTCTACAGCGGCCTTTTTCTTCCCGATTTCGGAAGGTTCTACTCCAAACTTATCCAGCATCTTTATCAGATCTCAATTTCCGACAGGTCTGTGCTTTCCATTATAATGGCAGTAGGTATACCTGCCATTTTCAAACAGCGAGCAACTTCTTTTATGCCTTCTTCCAGACCTTTCTGCATACCTTCTATCACCTTTTCGGTATGTTCGTATGAACCAAACGGTAATAATGATAGAACCCATCACCAAATCGGGATGCTCGCCGAAGACGCGCTTGAACGTCAAACCTGCTTTGGGGTCTAAGTATCTCATTATATTTATATAACCGTTGTTAGTCATTAATATTTGCCAAAGATAAAAAGAATTCAGGGAATTAACACCATTATATACGAACTTAATCTAAGAAAGATGAGTTTATGCAGCCATCTATAGTTGTATCTCCATCATTCTTTATTTCTTTCCATTTGTGTGGCAACATTTGTAGCAGTTCCTCATAATTTGCCTTCTGCATATATGGCATTCTTGCTATAACGTCATTCGGATAAGTGCGCGAATTTACTTTATGCGCTTTGCACATCGCCAGCAACGGGTACATATCCTACTTGCCAATGATAAAACAGATTGGGGTCTTTCTGAGAGATGCCGGCTAACCAATAATGAGCAGATATGACACCACGATGACGAAGTCTTTTATATTTTGTCTTTGCCCAATAGGCAATAATAATTTATCCATCCTCTTACGACATCATTGATATATGATGCCACAAATCGTAGGCTTCGATTATGGAGACGTTTGAGATTCCAGGATTTTATTGTTTCATGTATGCTACTTACCGATTTCTTGCTTATAGCAGGCAAATAACTTGTGAATAAGACATTGTTGCGTTTATCTTTTGCCGCTCTTGGTCTGAAAGTAAAGCCTAAATAATCAAAAGAAGTACAATGATAGTGCTCTGATGAACGACTGCTCATTTTGCAGAAGACTATTTTCATCTTTTCCTCATTAAGTCTCAATTTACATTCAGCAAAACGTTCTCCAAGACTTTCCTTTATGTATTCGGCTTGAGCCAATGTACTACTATGACAAACACAATCATCAGCATATCTCTCAAAAGATATGTGAGGATATTTTTATAAGACATCCATTTATCAAAGGTATAGTGCAAGAACAGGTTTGCTAAAATTGGACATATGACTGAACCCTGTGGTACTCCCATGTGTCTCTTTACAATCTGTCCATCACTTCTCTGATAAGAGACGGTCAACCAGCGTTTTATATAGAGAAGTATCCATTTTATCTTGATATGCTTCTCCACCGCTCTCATTAGTAAGCCATGGTCGATTGTATCAAAGAACTTGGATATATCCATATCTAAAACCCATGTATACTTCCAACACCGTCTTTCTGCCTTGGCTATGGCATCATGCCTTGAAAGGTCGAAATATAAAATATTATCAAATGAAGCTAAAGCCTAATAGCTATTTATTAGAAGCCGAGTTAATTAAATAGAGTACTAAATTTAAGATGGAGGAATAAACAAAGTTCTTCTTGTAGATGTTGATACCAATAAAGATGTAGATATAGCTAGAAATCATCTTAATAATAGTGATAAGAATGCTCTTAAAGGTTAAATTAGAGCTATTGATAATGATTTTACTGTTGTTTGATGTTGTTGATTATAAAGTTATCACTATATTTGCATCATCAATCACTAATAGAATAGTATTAATTATATAGAGTACCCCCTCTATTATTAAAAGGAGGAAACAATTTATGGGAAAATTAGTAGATGAACTCTTAGCTTATTTATCTAAAGCTTCTAAAGAACAATTGGTTAAAGATTGGGAAGAATTGAAAGAGTTTAATGAAGTTGGTCCTGAGGTTACAAGTTTTATTGAGCAATCTCTAGAAACAATCCAGATATGCGATTCCGTACCAGAGATAGCAATTTCAAATAAATTTGGAAATCCAGAGTTTACTCTGGATTTTTTTTATCTAGCAGCTTAACTTTAATTACATTAACTATTATATAAAAATGGACAAAGCAGTTTTTTCTTTAATTGGATATAAATTCAATCATGTATCATTAAATTTAGACAACATACCATCCAATGCATCATTTGATTTAGAGTTTACTCCTAAAGGCGAATATGTTCAATCAGAAGGTCTTTATAACTTGGATTTTATATTTAAGGCATGGGAGAAAGGCGAGGAGCAATCTAATCCCAAAATTCTTGTTAATTGTGTTGCATCTTTTAAATTCAAAGAAAATATTTCATTAGCAGAAATACCAAATTTCTTTTATCCCAACAGCATTGCAATATTATTCCCTTATGTTAGGGCTTTTGTGAGTACTTTAACATTGCAGGCTAACATAAAACCTATTTTACTACCTACGCTGAACCTCTCTTCATTGCAAGACATACTTAGAGAGAATACAACAACTAAGTAAGACTTTATTCTAATGGGAGTAAAAAAGATATTTCAAACGTTAGAAGATAGAAATAATCCTGACGAAGTTGAAAGTCAGGGACCTTTTATTTGTACAAATAACCCTTGGCTGGGAAAAGGATATTATTTCTGGGATACTTTCTTGGACTTAGCACATTGGTGGGGCAAACAGGTACATAGTGGAAATTATATAATCTGTCAAACATTTATAGAAGATAATTCTGAATATATTTTAGATTTAGTAGGAAATACTCAACACCTTATTGAATTTAAAGAATATGCTGATGTTTTAAAACAAACATACAACACCAAAGGGCCTATTACAGTTCCCTTTATTATTGAGCATATGAAAAAAATGACAGATTTTCATTACAAAGCTATTCGGGCAAATCCTATAAATTCAACTAGCGGCGATGAATATTTTAACTCTCAGAAGTTGCGCTTTATAAAGAAAAATCCTGCTTATTTGGAGTTAATTCCACCTATTCAGATATGCGTAATAAATAAAGAGATATTGGGCAAGAATAGATTTAGAATTATTTATCCAGAGACCTATTGTGAAGGTTATACAATATAAAAAGCCGGACTAACCATCCGGCTTTTTATTACCCAGCAACAAGTCCATTTGAGCTTTGTCTTACTTTCGCTGAAACTTTACGGTCATAGTATTTCATACTACCACCATCCATTACCCCTTTGGAGCGCGTGAATGTAGTCATTCGATTGTAAGCATCAGATAAAGTACACTATAAAAAATGACTGTATCTCTTTTCAAGTATGCAGCCATCTATAGTTTATACCAACGATCTTCACAGACAGTTGGTATATTTCACATATAGATACATATCAGTTTTTACACCGATACGAGGGTCAAGTTAAAAATATACCGCTGTACGATTTCTAACCTGCAAAATGTAGGGATTTCATGAGTTTATCATGAATCTAGGGACCTACATATTTCTTCATTTCAACATTTATTTTATACCATCCCAATGCATTACTACCACCCACTCTTTCGGTTGGTAAGTTCCGTGAAAACGGTGCGGAATCGTAGCAACCACCAAATCACAATTGGAAGCTAATACGGTTCTTAATTCCTTTAGCAACATATCCATTCGAACAATTAAATGAAGATACTTCATCATACACCGTATCACCCGTACATACTGATAAATGCACATATCCTCTCCCCGTCTTATCTCACTCAGTGTATTGGGAGAAATAGCAAATTCGCTGGAAAAGAAACTGTTACTGAAAATACGATCCGTTCCCATTAAAGCCAATACCAAATTGCTTAAAAACTCGTATGGTTTCTGTTTTTCTTTTGCCATGTCATTCTATGATTAATAATTTATAATATTTCAGTTTTTATTACTTTATCAAATATTGTCCACATAGGGAAACAATTAGCGATCCACTGCTAAAATCAACTGTCACTGACACTATTCACAAAAAAGCATATTACGTGAGCTTCCTGCATTTTTTCGAGCATACAAATTTTCGTTTCTAAAAAAGCAACGAGAGTTTATCTACTGGATACAAGCAAGTTACAAATCTCACACACCTCTTCTTTCCCCCACCAACGCGCCCTCCTTTCAAAAGGACAAAAGGACATAAGGACAAAAATCCCCTATGGTACTATAAAAATTCCAATGCCAACGACGAAGCCTATTAGTTGGGAGAGGAATTCCAGAAAGGAGCTCCTTTATTCCCCCGAATTCGTACAATAATCTTACCGTATTGTCGAATGATTGTATTATTGAAGGCGAAAGCAAACGCGAACAAGATATCGCTCTTCTTTCCAAGCACGGTCCTTTCACTAAATAATCCTGACAATATACGTAATTTCGTTCAAGAGTTGACCAAGCATTTCATGACAGACAAAACGATTCAGGTTGGCGCAAAACACGATTTCAACATTCGTAAGGTAACACGTCTACAAAATCATTTAACATAATAAAGATCAGCAATATACCTCATGATTCTTATACTAAGATGAATAAAAACAGTCATATATGTCCTTTTTGTCCTTTTGTCCTTTTGGAGAGTCGGAAAAACATCGGAAGATTTGAAAAAAACATCTCAATGATTGAAATCAAACATTGGGATATTTCGATACAAATCTCCCAATGTTTTTTCTTTATATTTGTGTGTCTAAATACATCACTATACGTAAAATTAGGAAATATCAACGATCTTCACAGACAGTTGATATAGTGGGAAATTCACATCGGCTTTAACCTCCGATGTCAGGGCGTAGATTAGAAATGCGCCGTCGCGCTATTTCTAATCCACAATGTAGGAGAATCATGCTGTAAACAGCATGAAGCTAGGGACCTACATTTTTCTTCATCTCACATACGAAACACTCACGTGTTTATTACATCTCAACATTTTCAACATTTATTATATATACCCAAATTGTTTAAGAAAAATCATCTCAAACACTGACCATCATTATCTCTATACCAATCCTTAATAGCTTCTTCAAATGTATAATGAAACTTATACCCCGAATCAGCCAGTTTCTTTCCGCATATATTAGTAGAGATCATTAACTTCTTCACACGAGCAGGACAAATACCTAAAGCTTTTCCCCCTAACGGACCGACAATACTTGCAACTGTCATTAGAAGACTTCCCGGCACCTTGACAATGGTACGTTGTAGTCCCGTAGCCTTTTTCATCGTTTCTACTATTTGCTCGATAGTAAAAGCCGATTCAAATGTACAGTTATATAACTCTACTCCTTCACTATGATTCTCCAACCGGTAAAGCATAAAGCGAACCAATTCTTTCACATAAATGCAAGCTTTAATCGTATCTTTACGGCCCGGATAGAAGAACTTACCACCACGGATCCCCCAATACAAACGGGTAAAGTTTCCATTTTCTCCTTTACCGAATACCACACCCGGACGAACAATAGTAAGTTGTCGTTCGTTCAGCTTTTTTGCCTGCCAAATCGTATGTATTTTTTCAGCCACTAACTTAGAAATTCCATAAGGTGTGTTCGGTGTGGGAAGCGTCTCTTCTGTTTTCAAATCTTCAGCTGCGCCATAAGGGGCTATGGAACTAGTAAAAACAATTTTCTTTATCCCGAACTTCTCGGCAAAAGCACATACATTCTCCGCACCACGAATATTCGTCTCAAAATAAGCCTGGTCCGGATGTCCCGGGGTACGATGAACGGCTGCAAAGTTAAAGATGACGTCTTCGGAAGTAACGGGAATATCAATATTTATTTCAGAACGAACATCACAATTGATATATGTAGATTTACCTTCATGGTTATTCTCCACAATATCCAGATTGTATATTTTTGTACCCGGATATAAATTATCAATTAGAGCAATAAGGTGCGTACCGATAAAACCGGAACCGCCAAATATAAAATAACTCATTTCACTAGATGATTAAATTCATTATATTTTAACTCTACAAACTCCTTTATTTCCTTCTTAAAACGTTCTTCCGAAAAAGTCTCCGCATGGTCACGTATTATTTTAGGATCAAACGATCTTTCTAGTTTTTCAAATCTTTCTACTGCACCAATAATCGATTCTACAGTTTGTTCATAAAAGAAAAGACCTGTTACTCCTTCTTTTACTGTTTCCAAAGAACCTCCCCTGCCATAAGCAATAACAGGAGTCCCACATGATTGCGCTTCAATCGGAATCATACCAAAATCCTCATCTGCTGCAAAAACAAAGGCTTTAGCTTTCTGCATCTTTTCTTTTAGTACGGCAAATGACTGATATCCCATAACAGTTACATTATGCCCGGCAATCTTACGTATCTTTTCCAAATTAGGACCTCCACCAATCACAACCAGCTTTTTATTAGGCATACGACTGAAAGCTTCGACAATAAGATCTATTTTCTTATATCCCACCAAACGACTACTAGTTAAATAGAAATCTTCTTTCTCTACGCACAAATCAAAGTTAGAAATATCAATATTAGGGTGAATTGTTACAGCATCCCGCCTATATGTCTCCTGAATTCGACGTCCCACATAATCTGAATTACTTATAAAATAGTCAACCCGGAAGCTGGATATCAAATCCCATTTACGAATACGGTGAAGCATATATTTAGCCAGATATCCTTTCAAGCCTTTTGTCAACCCTGATTCTTCCAAGTATTCATGATACATATCCCATACATAGCGAATAGGAGAATGACAATAACAAATATGCAATTGATCCGCTTTGGTTAGAACTCCTTTGGCTACAGCATGAGAAGATGATATAATCACATCATATCCCCGTAAATCAAACTGTTCTATTGCAAACGGAAATATAGGCAAATACATCCTATGCTTCTTTACCCCTAAAGGTAACTTCTGAATGAATGATGTATGGACTTTATTCCAGTCAATCCCTAATTCGTCACAAACTTGTTTTTTAGCAACTAAGGTGTAAATATCTGCGTCTGGAAATACATCCGCAATAGCTTTGACTACTTTATCTGAACCGCCAACGGTTACTAACCATTCTTGAATGATGGCAATCTTCATCTTATTTCAATTTTAAACAATAACTTACTGATTTAAAACCTGTACATACGTATCTACAATAGAAGATATCATCTTTTCCATCGTAAAAGTTTTAAGATAAAGTTCACGAGAATTTATCGAATATCGATTCAACAAATCAGCATTTATCGATAATTTTTTTATTGCATCTACAGCTTCTTGTTCTGTTTTAAACACAAGCCCATTATAATCGTGAAGTACAACTTCATTATTACCAACCACATCTGTAGCGACTATTGGAAGCCCTACTGATGCAGCTTCAATTAGGGCATATGGTAAACCTTCAAAACGAGAAGTGGATAGATACAAATCAGCGTTCTTAAGATAAGACATGGGGTATTCTGTGAATCCAATAAAATTTATATTAACATGCTCTTCTACACTTTTTTGTTTTAATCGCACAAAGTCTTCTCCATCTCCCACCCACACAAATTCTATTTCATGATTATTTCTTAATGCTTTTGCTATTCTATATGCCATATCCATATTTTTTGCAAAATCAAAGCGAGATAATGAAATTATTACAAGTTTATTATCATATCTATTAAATTTAAGTCCCTCATCAGCAATAGCATTATATATTATAACTGATTTATCTGTAAACAAAAAACGCATCGATTTCCCAAGTTTAAACTCGCCATTTGACACTAAAATAAATTTATTTGTAAGATATCTTAAACTACGTCCTATTATTTTATGTATACAGGATATAAAATATGAAGAATAATTATTCGTAATCCCATGAAAAGTATGAACAACTTTAATCTGCGGCACAATTATTTTCAAAATTCGGGAATATAAACCTGCACCATTTCCATGAGAATGAAGTATACTAATATTGTTTTCAATAATAAAGCGTCTTAATAAGAATAAGTATTTAATACTGAACTTCCTATATGGAATATTTATACATTTCTTTATTTTAGGATGCTCCTGCCACAAATTGCCATATGGCTTACCCTGAGGGAAAGCTACATAAATATTGAAATCAGAAGGTAACTCTTCAATCAATTGATGAACATGACGCGGACCTCCTCCAAAATCTGCTCTAACTGTTATCAATAATATATTCATTACTCTAAATTCATTTGATTGTTTTTATTATTCTGTTTTTCACTAGCCATAATTCCCAAAACAATTAATACTTGACAATACAATAAATCCGAAGTTATTGCAGACCCAGAAATTAAACTACCTATCAAAAGTCCTAAAAAGTAAGTTGTAGAAATTAAACTCCATGGTCTAAAAACATTTGTACAAAGTTTAAATATCTCTTTCCAAAAAAGAATTGAATAAATGCTAGCAAACACTCCTCCATACCATAAAAATTGTACAAAATAATTCTCTGGCAATAATATAAAAGGATATTTTACTTTTAATGCTATCGACCGTACAATATCTTCATAAAAAGAATAATTGTATCCATATCCAGTCAAAATAAAGAAAGGATTATCTATCAAAGAAGAAAAAAATAATTTCCAAGCGCCAATTCTAAGTTCAATATTTCCTTCATTTCCTGTTGTACTTATAGCCTCTTGAGTATATAATATTTTATTTACTAAAGGAATATATTCACCATAAATACTCACCACACTAATTAAAATAATTAGAATTACAATATACCCTACAAAATATTTCTTTTTTCTTATTGTCTTAATTACTAGACCACATATTACACACATGAAACAAACTAAAGCTTCTCTACTAACAGAAGACATCAAATTTATAACAGTAAACATCAGTGTAGTAAGAAGCATTGATAATTTAATTTTTTTGGAGAAGAACAATACTAAAGCAAATGTAAATATAAGACATGAATAATCTCCAAAGACACCGTGGGCTGATAAACCTGACGAAACAAGAGACATTGATTTCAAATCAAAACATTTATTACTCAAACCTGAATTGAAACCATTGCCACTCCAAATAGAAACCGATTCTGACAGCTGAAACAAAAATAAACATAGACTTAAAAAAGAGCATAAAAAATATGAGTAAAGAATCTTACACAAAATTCTAGGGTTACATTTATATTCAACATAAGCCAAATATCCAAGAGGAATATAAATTATTCCTTTAATAACTTTCAGTAATGACGATATTTCAATAACATAAATAAAAGAATAAATAGTTGAGACTAACACTATTCCCCACATAGCCAAAACTATTCTCTGAAATTTAAGTCTAATAAAAGGAAACAATAAAGGAAAAAATACCAATAAAAATATTTCAACTAAATATAAATTAATTTCCCCCAGTTTTAACTTAGGCATGAAAGGAGTAAATATGGCCAAATAAAGAATTAATTTGCCTATGTCCAAATTAAAGTTGTTCTTCATACTGCTTTTCTATTGCAGAAGCAATAATTGCACTTCCATGTTCCCAACCTTTTTCCGTTTCCGCATAATCTTCCCGCAAATATCTCTCCATTTGTTTTATTATATACGGTTTTTTATACAGAAGCAAAATTGAATCAACAAGCTGTTTTACGCTTCGCGGCTCTATTAGAATTCCAGAATACTCATCAACAACTTCAGAAAGTCCTCCTACATTAGTCGCAATTACAGGTTTGCAATATGCAAAAGCAGTCATAATCACTCCACTTTGTGTAGCATCGACATACGGACAAACGACTATATCTGTATTAAATACATAATCAGCAATTTCCTCATTAGTAAGAAATTTGTGTATAAACTTAAAATTGCTATACTTAAGATAAGGATCTATATCGAAATATAACTCGCCTGATCCAGCTATCGTTAACTCTATATCTTGATAGCCTTGTTTTACTATTTCTTCAAATGCGGAACAAAGATATTCTATACCTTTATATTGAGAAATTATCCCCCAAAATAAAATCTTGAACTTTCCATCTTTTTTCTTATTACACGGTCTATAAACTTTCATAAATTCAAATGTACTCAAATTGGAACAAAATACATCTTGAGGAGATAGTTTATAATTTCTAATAAAAGCTTCATATTGCTTCGTATTAAAAATAACTTTATTACGAATCAGTTTAAAAGCAAGATAACGAAACAATATAAGCCACTTTTTTTTATATCCAGAATGAGGAAAAGGATCATGAACTAATAATACTATTTTATGATAGTAAAACAAAAACAACAATACAGTATAGGGAGCCGTTGTATCAGTTAATATAACACTAGGTGATATTTTTCTCACAACTCTTACCACATCATAAGCTTTCTTTATTGCGTTAAAAAAATTTTTATTAGTCAAAGAATAAATCAAGTAGGTTTTTTGAAGATTAAAAAATGAAGAGAACTTTGTCATTTCTTCATAATCTATAGCCCTATTGATTCCTCGTCTAATATTCTTTATACCAAATTTATTAGGAATATCCTGTCGACAATCAGTGACATAATACAAATCATAAGTTGTATTTAAACGCTTCACAATACTTAGATTTGGTTCCAATAATGCCATTTCAGAAACAAAAGCCACTTTTTTCATTTCCCTAATGTACTATTCAATGCCTCATGTAAGGCGTTAATATATCCCTTCCCAAATGTAAGATCAGGTTCCATATAATTACCTTCTCCCCATTCATTCCAGGATTTCAAAAAGATTAATTTATTTCTTTTATATTGAACTGTCTTAAGGGCATCTTCAACATGCAATCTAAAAAATTCAGGGGATTCATTTAAAAACATACTGCCTTTCATTCCACTTCGTGGAGTATGATCCCAATTAGGTACAATGCATGGAATCACATCTTCACTCCCATCTATATTTTTATTTATCAAATACGGAATGCACTTTTTATAATCAACAGCAAATTGAGGATAATGATAAAACAAAGATCTTATTTTCTGACGTATATAATATAATATTTTTCCTCTTTTATTTTGAGCATCAAATATGACACTAGCTAAACGCTGAAAAGTCACAGCATTATATCCTTTTTCAATAAACATCTCTTTTTTATTAATGCCACCTACTATATTAGCTACTATATAAATGCCATCCAACCACCCAGCCTCACGAGCCAATTGTTGAAACATATCAATATACTTCAGTGGTAAAGACACTGGATCATAAACAACTAAAAGAGGCATTCCATCTATCTTTATATATCTTTTATCCCTAAAAGCACGATTTAAATAAGAAAAATGCATTTCAATATCCTCCTCTCCCGGATATGTTTGTTCCATTAATAATTTATCTCCTGTGGAATCTTTATCAAATGTTTTAGAATACCAAGAATGATTAGCCCATGCTAAACAAAAAGGAAAATCAGGTTTACCAGATTCAAGAACTTCATCAAATACATCTTGCATAAGTCTCTTTCCATTTCCAAACCAATAATGCCAATAACAAAACCCAAATATTCCAGCTTCTTTTGCAAGTTTTACCTGCTGTTCTCGTACAACTGATAATCTCAAATCATAATAGCCCAAATCAGCAGGAACTCGCGGTTGCCGATGTCCTTTAAATAAAGGCTTAGCTTTACCAACATTTGTCCATTCTGTAAAACCATTTCCCCACCATTCGTCATTTTCTGAAAATGGATGAAATTGAGGTAAATAAAATGCAATAACTTGCGCTTTTCTATTCATATATTAATTTTATCATCATTTTTTCAACTTCGCTGTTGACAGTTAGCAATATTTTTACCTATATTGCAAATTCTTTTCAATCTAGCAATGTCATCATTTTAATGACTTTAGCTGGTACTCCCCCTACTACTGCTCCACTTGGAACATCATGAGTTACCACAGCATTAGCTCCGATTATTGCCCCATCTCCAATAGTCACCCCTGAAAGTATACGTGCACTCTCACCAATCCAAACATTATTACCGATCACAACAGGACCTTTTGCATAAAGTGGTCGCAACGATGGAGGAGTATTTAATTCTGACTCTATATTTTTACCATGAGAATTATCAGAAATATAGACATATCTACCTGTTAACACATTATTACCTATTGTAATACTATGACAAGCAGTAATATGACAATACTCCCCAATTCTACAATGACTGCCAATCTGAATAGAAGGAGTGTAATCGTATCCAGCATATTTATCCCATGCCGTAAGCACTATTCCACGAGAAAGAATTGTACCATAATCTATTTTAACATATTGTAGCCCTTTAAGCTGTCGCGCGTGATATATACGACCTTTAATGTCCTTGAAATGCCAATGGATAGCATAATTAAATAATCTACCACATACTTTGCCTGGCAATAAAAAAAAATATTGAAAAATATTACATAATGAAAATACGATCTTCGACAACATACTCATATTTCTTATTTTTCCAATGATTTCCTTAACAGTTTTCACTTAAAATATTTTTACATAAAAAACGATAAAATAACAGAAAGTTCAAACCATGGCATCAAATTTATTTAATACATTCTAGCACCTATTTACAATGAAATCCAATCTTCACACATTATATCACAAGTTGAAAAAAACGAATTGATTGGATTGAAAAATCTTTTGGGCCCAACAACAATCTTATCCTGATTTGCATTAAGCCATGCTGCCCACCAACTATAAGTACTATTTCCTATAATATTATGCTTAGCACATGACATCAACTGCATATCTCGAAAATTACGTTTCCCTGATACCTCATTCCAATCTACTAACATGTATTCAAATTCAGGAAGATTATCTTTTACCCAGCAAGGATTATCCGTGAATACATAAAAATGAGGGTTATTTATATGCTTTCTCATATAATCAATTGCTTTCATATAATAATCGACTGTACATAATCCTTTTCCCATCAATTCTGATTGCATATAATCATCACCTTTACGTAAGTGAATAGCTACAGAATTTTCCTGCGACATTTTTGCTGCAACCTCAATATTTTTTAATTCATCAAAAGGCAAAAAAGTAAACTGTTTACGTATATCATCCTCACAATGTCTAAAATACTTTTCGCTTTGCCAAAAACCCTTATAAATACAATTTCTAGTAGCACATTTCTCCATGTCAGGTACATATCCATACATAGGTTCGTCAATGTATACTTCATCACCGATAAAATTATGCCATTTCTTCATAAACTCTTGAAATCTTCGCTCCAAGCCATTTCGCGGTAAAGAAGGAAATACCCACTTAAAATGCCCCTCCGGCATTACTTTTATATCTATCGAGGGAAAAGCATCTTGAAGTCTAACCAATTCAAATGCCCATTGAGAACGTGGTTTAAAGTTACTTTGATCAAAACAGACATCTAACCCCTTAGCCATCAGCCCCCGACCAAAAGCATAATGAAACATTTGATTTGCCAATCCAGCATTTACATTTACGGCTATCATACTACTTCAATTTATTATTACACAAATCTAGAGCTGCCCCCATTGCTACATCCATATTATAATACTCCCATTCAGCAAAACGTCCAAGAAGAAATAGACCTTCTGGCTCAGTAACACATTTCACACTATTGACAAATTCACGTGTATCTTTTGCTTGGATTGGATATGTATAAGGAGCATAGTTATGTGCTATATATTTGGGATGATATGGTATACGAGAGAGATTATCAATAATATCATTCTTACTAATCTCATCTGTAAACTCAATGGTAGCCGACATTACTCCATTCGCACGATTTGACTCTGCAAAATTACCTGTACAAATGATACGGTGTGCCTCATGAATATGACTTGGCATATAAATCCAGCTATATGGATTATCTTCAATCTCACAAAGTACAGTTGTGGTACCATGGGCTTCAAGAGCTTCAATACCTTCAATATAAGCCGATAAGTCAACTCCTTTAACTATTAAAGGTATTGACTTCATATTGCCAGTAAAAATAACTCTATCACAAATCTCTCCGTTCACAGACCATCCTTTTTCTATTTTTTCAATAGATTTTACATCTACATTATAATGTATTTCAAGTCCTTCTGAAAGGCGGTTAGCGACAAACTGCGAACCCTCTTTTTTCGGATAAAAAAACGAACTATGTACAAAAGACCTTTCCTCAATATGCTTAAAATTATTATAAATAATATCTTCAAGTGTAGGCATTGGTAATTTACCAACCAACCACGACAGTGGAACGTTTGTCAGTGGACGACGCCAGATCTTTTCATTGTATGGTCGAAAATATTCACGATAAAGTGTCTCACCAAAACGAGCTCGCAAAAATTCTTCAAAATTAGTAGGTTCTACAGGCTTATTAGTAGCCATTAACACAATATCATTAATAAAATTTTTCATCATCTCATCTGAAAGTTGATAAGCATGATTCTCTATTGGATAAGCAATTATGGTATTATCAGCCATTGAAACAACTGAATTTCGATCTGCCATAGTAAACTCGTCTTTTTTGTCAAAATGACTCCAAAACCAATCCAATACATCCTGACGTTTTGTGTTAAAGACATGTCCTCCAGTGCGATGAAACAAATGTCCATGCACTCTATCACATTTTACCATCCCTCCTGGACACGAATCTGCCTCAAATAGTTGCACATCATGTCCATACTCCTTAAGAACCTGCCCAATACTCAAACCTGATATACCAGCTCCGACAATAATATATTTCATATTCATATTATTTATTATTAATTTCAAAACTCTTCTTGTACACAAAAATTAAAGGAATTACAGTCCCTACAGCTACATATAACGGACACCACCATCCTGTGAATTCACTACATCCTAAATGCCATAAATGACCTTTTACTGAAGGATATTTTGCTAATATATTATAACCCAATTACATACAGCAAAGCAACTAAATTAAAGGCCAACATATACCCAATAAGAATCTGTAGCGATTGGTCTTCACAGCATAAAAAACTTAACACTATAAATCGGTCACTTATTACTAAGTAAAGTGAAAGGTCCATCGTCGTATAATGGCTAGAACACGAACTACAGAAACTATTAAATTTTTCATTATTCTATAGTGTAATTAGCCTTCTCGTTTTCCATCCACTCTTCATATATATACTTATGGTTCATGATATTAATAAAATCAGATGAACTTATATGCCGAAATGGATCTCTATAATTGTGCTTACCATCGTATTCACAGTAAAACTGTCCCAGGTCATTGAGTCCATACTTATTCCACAATGTCAATAAGTCCTCCGAATCTACAATATAGCAATACTCACCTAGAAAATTCCACCAATCTTTGAGACTTAAATCAGAATTATGATATTTCTGAATAAAGCGTTTGGTTATATTTATTTCAGACGCTGGCCACTTAGCAAGAGTTTCACCCGTCAGTACTCGCTTTGTATCGAAATTATCTTTTCTATAACAATGAATATTCCTATCATCATATGGAATATCAAATAAGTTTATAAGATCATCAGTATATCCAAAATAGAGAAAATCTTGCAGCCACATAGGATTAAACATTTGCCCCCAATTACCAGCTTGTGTTATTATACGTCCTTTCAATCCATAAACATTACTAGAAGAAATCGTATTTAATTCAACAAGGCTCTTAAGATATTCAAAAGCAAATTCACGATAGACACGTAAATCTGATCTATTCTTTAATGCAAACTCTGCTCCCAATTCTTTAGCTCTTTTCAATCCAGCCAAGCTTGTGCAAATTTGATAGTTTACATTCCCCAAGCCACACACAGGTATATCTTTATTCAAAACAACTTCGCACCCTAATAATTCCAAAGTCCGTACTATAGATGGGTCTGTATAATCCCAAGTACTAACTATGATAATTGCTCCCGGAAACAATCTTCTATATAATTTAATAGTCTCAAAAGTAAATTCATCACGCATCTCTATCAACCCTTGAAGAACAATAGCAAATTCACCAGAAGTAGTTGTAGTCTTTATATTACTAGGAATAAAATAATCTGCTTTTTTGGGGCGAAGTTTATAACAAAAATAGTTATCTGAATATTTTTCAAAACTACGAGAAAAAATATCTAGCATAACCTTTTCATTTCTACATAAACGAATCATCAATGAAATAGTACATGAAAAAAACTTTCGCAATATACTCTTAATCAACTGCATTTTTATTTCTTTAAACATTTATTTTGAACAATCGCAAGGCCTTCTAATATCAGCGAATCCTTTAGCAATAAAAGTGAAAGTACATATATAAAAGCTCCTACGCACATCATTATAATGCACATCAATAAATTATTCCAATTTAATGACTGAAGCACAAACAAGCCTCCCCCCATTAAAATAACAGCGAATAAATAATGTATTATTGATTTATCGAATAACCTAATAGAAATATACTTTCTTCCCATGATGTACAACCCTGTAGTTGCAACTAGTTCTGCAGCTAAATACCCCATAGCAGCACCATAATGCTTGAATGTAGGAATAGTCAAAAAACACACTAAGAGGTCTGTAATACATGCCATTAAAGTTACTTTCACCATAATATACACTTTCCCTTTAGGATAAAGAGTCTGCATCCCAAATACATTTGAAAGTCCCACTAAAACCAGCAAAACAGATAAAATCTGAGAAACACCTATAGATGGTATAAAACTATTACCACCCAAAATAGGTATAGCATATTGACTAACAAAGAACAGTCCAACAGATATTGGTAAAGAAACTCCAACAGTAAACGAATATACTTTTTGAGAGATTGTAGCAAATTCTTCATCTCTTCCTTCAGCCATCAAATTCGAAAACCGAGGTAGCAAAATTGCAGTTAACGAATCTACTATTCCAAACACTAGTGAAAACAATTTTATACCACCATAATAATAACCAACATATACATCATCAGTCATAAATCCTAAAATTACTGGATTAAGAGTAAGATATATAGTAGATAATAAAACTAATAAAAATGTTATACCTACAGACTTTAAATGCTTGTAAGGATTAATACTACGTCGATCAATATTACATATACACAAATATTTACGTAATCTAATAAAATTGAATACACTATTTCCTACCGATGTAAGAGTAATTGTAATACCATACCATAGAATATCATTTTTTGTCTTTACTAAAGTAAACAATAATATAATCCCAATCATACGGACAATCAAACCACGAACCGTAATATATTTAAAATCTTCAATGCCTTTATAAAACCATTCACATCCAATGGTAGTAAGAAAAATAGAAGAACTTAACAACAAGAAAAGAGGTAAATCTGTTTGTATCTTGGGAACTGTAAAACATAAAATAGCAACGACCAAATAACCAATCAAGGTAGTAATTCCATGTAGAGATAATATCTCAATCGTGGTAACATTAAGTTGCTTTCTATCGTTTCTCACTCTAGCAATTTCTCTTACTGCATATAATGGTATACCTAATCCTACAACTAAACTGATATATGATATTATTGATTGATAAAAGTTCACTTCTCCTATTCCTTCTGCTAACAAAATCCTAGATGAATATGGAAACGTTATTAAAGGAAATAGAATTCCAGAAATAGTATTCAATAGATTGAAAATATAATTAGCTGTTATTGATCTTGACATAAATATTAAAATATTTGCTTTATAAACAAGTTACATAGACCACTATTTCCTTAACCCTTCTTATACATTAATCATAGAAAGCCATACTAACCTTCTTTATCATATAAGTTATCGCCCAAAAAACATTTATTGGCTTTGTGTGTTAAAAATCACTTTTATCAAATATACTTCACAATAGAATACTAAAAACGGATTGTATTCATATATTCGATCTTGAAATCATTTTCTATTATTATATCAATAAAAGAAATTATCAATACAAATTGATTGTATATTTTATAAACGATACATCGACCAGCTATAAAACCATTTAATACTTCCATAATCTATCCAGTAAATAATAATTATAATCTCTTTCACTTCCCCAATCTTGGAAGTCTTTCACCTCAAAAGGCCTAAAAGGAATATTATCCAATAGCATAGCATAGACTATATGCGACATAAAAAGTTGTTCATACAAATATAATCTCTCATAATATTTGCAGAACACAGCAGCATCATCAAAAATATAACCTCCTGCATTAAAGAAACGGCTGATGATTTTTTTTTCTATTATATTTGTTATATAGAACTGATCATCAAGTTCCACATAACTCTTATTTCTTGGATTCACCATTTCCAACTTATCAAGTGGATAAATAGCTATACTATTTGCAATGGTAAAATCTCCACAAAAATAGCCATCAGGATCTTTCACAAAAATTGCTCCTTCTATGTTCTCGCAATTCACAGTCCGATAGACAGTCTCAGCCTGGCTAGTGGTTGGCTCATCAAGAACTACGACCTTAGCATTACTCAGTCCCAACTTTTTAAATTGCAATTTCAGCAATAATGACAAATAGTATTTTTTATCATATTTTTCAAGAATTGTAAAATAGATATTATCAAAACGATTTAAATCTAACCCTTGAATAGATTTTATGCAAAGCGAGATTCCATCAGGAGCAAAGTTAAATATATAAGGCATATAGTTCTCATACTCAATATTGTCAGCTCCTATAGGAATAATCAAACTAATACTCATAAAATTGAATTGAGGACATTTTTTAAGAATGCTACAGTTCTCTCCTCCTTAGCATATTGTATAACACGTAGGAAATTCATCAACTGAAAAGTACTATAATACTTATTATACCAATCATAATTACTATAATATATATCTATCTCTTTATCTATCTTGTCTGAAATTATTCTCATCCGCACAGAATCAAAATCATGCCCATACATAAGCTGCGACCAACCATAATTTGAATCTTGCCTAATCTTTACTAAATCAAGTAATGGAGATTCCAAAAATGAGTCCAGAAAGTCTATCAAATAGTAATTATTTCCATTAAATAGTATATTTGAAAAAGTCAAGTCTCCATGACACTGTCCAACTGGTATGTTTATCTCTTCATCTAGTTCATTGAATACAATTGAAGACTTCTCTAGAATTATCTTAATATCTGTATCCTTACTAATAAAATCATTTTTAGCAACTTTATCACAAACATCATTATATTTATTTATTACAACATTTTTATTAATCGGAGTCATTTTTGAATTTTCAATTTCAGAATCAATAAAAATTTTCAATGCCTTGATAAAATAACTAATCTGGTCAAATCCTGCATCTTCAAAATAATCTACATAATTCTTACTATATATATACTCCATCTTAATATTTAGATATTCATCCATACGTTCAATACCATATATTTTCGGTACACGAATATGCTGATAAGCTATCTTTGAAGCATTACACTGTTTCAAAGCTTGCTTATACAATCGTGGAATATAATTCTTATCACGAGTACTCTTGTTAATAAACAAGCTATCCCCGCCATTAACAATGTCTATCTGACAACCAGAATGCCCTCTTATTTCAATCTCCATAATAGTTTGAATTAACAACTATATAGTTTATACCTGCTGACTGGGCTGCCTGTACACCCACTTCCGAATCTTCAAAAACAAGTGCCTCATTAGGTTGCATAGAAAAATGCCTTAATACTGTCCTATATATCTCAGGGGAGGGTTTTCCTTGTCTCACCTCCTCACCCGCCAAAATAAGATCAAATATATCAGTTACCTCAATGTATTGCAATGCTTTTTCTAAATTTTTACGACATGCAGTAGAAGCTATCGCTGTTTTACCTCCAGCATTGTGAAAAGTTTTCAGTATAGCTAATAAAGAATTATTCACTTTAAAATATCTAAAAAAATCGGGGTAACAATTACCTTTAAACTCACTTATTTTTTGAGTTACAACCGGATCTGTTATGCCAACAGTTGCCATAAACTTTTCAAACCTAAAACCAAAACAATGACGATAGTCTACCTCTTTAAGAGCTAATCCCACCTGATTAAAAGCCTCTTGATAAGCCATAAAATTAGCTCGAAAAGTATCAACTAATGTACCGTCAAAATCTACAATTAACAGTTTTATTTCACTTCCGAGCATTACATATATCGTTTAAGTTCTTCAGGTGTCCCATAAGAATAATAATTTTCCATTAAGCAAAGTTTGACAGTTTCTCCATTCTTCAACAAATAATTATAAAGTAATGACACATAAAATTCCGATTTATTAGGTATTGAATTATCTAATAATTGATGCGCAACTTTTAAAAAACCTTTTCCTGAAGAAAAGAAATACGCTCCACAAAGAGCATGATTAGATATTACCTCTTTCTCTGCTGTACGCCTTACTATATTATTAGCATCAATCTCAGCATAACTATACTTTGGAAGGTCTGATTCAAATGATACCAACAAGCCGCCATTGACCTCATCTACAGGTTTTGCTAATATTTGACGAATATTTTCAAGAAAAGCCTTACTAGAGAATTCCAAATCACAGTCCATAACTATAACAGAATCATTAGGGTCTATTGCAGACTCAGCCATCAAACAAGTTTCAACTGCACCACGAGTGGTATTAAGTACAGAAAAAACTTTAGCATTTGGCAACTTGTTTTTTATATATTCGTTTATATGATATCTATCAATATGTTCCTGACGAACAATAAATGAATACTTCAAATTTATATCGTCCATAATTACGCTCCTAATAGCTCTAACGAACAAAGGTATCCCCTTCAATTCAATCAATGGCTTTGGTGTAGTCCAACCTTCTTTAAGAAAACGTGTTCCCTCACCTGCCATTGGCATGATAATATGTAAACTTCGCATAGTCCTCTATAATATTAAGTGCACATTATTTAACTATCCAACCTTTTCAGCTTAAGATAACTAAAAGTGTACTGATTGATTAGTCATTCCCTAATAATTAATTACAATATTTCCTTCGTTAATACACTTTCTTAAAGCTAAAGATTTCATTAGCTATATTATATCAACATTGAGAAATTGATATCTGTATCTGCTCAATTTTAATCCATTCCTTATCTTAATATGCATTCTTTTCTCCAACAACTACATTTGCTATAGTCTTATAAATGATATATATATCAAGTAGCATTGTCCAATGCTCCATATACCAAATATCAGCTTTAACACGTTCCTCCATCTGTGAGAGTTCTCTCGTTTCACCACGAAAACCATGTGTTTGAGCCCAGCCGGTTACTCCAGGTTTTATAAAGTGCCGCACCATATACTTATCAATCAAACGGGCATAAGTCTCCGTATGAGCCAACATGTGTGGACGTGGTCCCACTATTGACATATCACCCCTAAAAACATTGATAAACTGGGGAAGTTCGTCAATATTAGAACGACGAAGGAAGTTCCCAAACCGAGTTTTACGAGGATCATCAGCCGTAGCCTGTTTACTGTCAGCTTCATCATTCACTTTCATAGAACGGAATTTATAACACACAAAATCCACACCATTCAACCCCGTACGCATTTGCTTAAAGAATACAGGACCGGGAGAAGTCAACTTTATAATACTTCCCACTATGAGATAAACAAAGGGAAAAACTGTAACCAGAAAAAAACCGGAGAAAACAACATCAAACATCCGTTTCAACATACGGTTCTCCATCTTACCCAAAGGTTCATAACGCAGATTCAAGATAGGCATATTGCCAACCATACTGTGCCAGATACGACGCGGAAAACCTTTACATACATTAGGAACACCGTGAAAATAAAGCAAATGGTTTTCACAATAATTCATGATAGAAAAATTGTAACGTCCCTCCTCCATCGATAGAGAACAAAAAACATGCTTGATGCTTGGATGTGCAGACATAAAATCTGAAAAACCGTCAGGATTACCCAAATAGGAACATTGAGAAGAAAGAGCATCATTCGGTTTTATATCAAAATAACCCACGACTTCATATAGGGAAGACGCCAGAGAACTTTCCATCTCCTCATACAACACCTGCATATTATTGCCTCCACCTATAAAAACAGCATAACGTCTATGCTTGCCCTTAGCACAATAAACTATCAGAAAATGACGGATGATAATGCGATAAATACTTAAGATAACAAAGAGAAAAGAGAAATATGCAACAAAGAAAAAAGGAGAATAGATAGAGATTCCACTAAAAGTCATGATACATGCCCAAAAGATGGAAAAAGCTATAGTATTCTTCAACACGCGCAACACAAGTTGGTCAGGGCGAATTCCCCGACTATCCCAAACCCTCCCACGAGAACCGGAACAGGCCAGATAACAGAGACTTAACGAAGTCATCATCCAGGAAACCCTACAAGAAAAAGGTAAAGAGACAAATACTTCTTCCCAAAAGAAAAGGAGAAAGAACAATACCAAATTCAGAATGATCAGATCTCCCAGAACTGCTATAAATTCTATAAATTTATTGATTTGACTGGTGGTTGATACCATATCACATTAAAAATTGATTTTAGGCACATACTTCTTTGAACTTGCTCAGAAGGTCTTTCCCGAACAAATTCCAAGAGATTACAATACAAACTGATAGGAAAACAAAAACTAAAACATATACTTTCCTACTGGTTCCCGAAGGATATAATGGTACAACTGCAGGCTCTACAACAGCAAAAACAGGCTTCTCCTCCTGAACTTTAGCTCTGGCAACCTGAAGCTGACCGGCAACCTGACTATATACCTGGTAAGCCAAACTCATGTCATTCTGCAAACGTTCCTGCTCGGTACGAACACTCTGCAAAATGATATTGTCATGAGAGTCCATATAATCGGCATATTTTCTCTGCGCTTCGTAATATTCCTGCTGACGTTCTTTAAACAATTTCTCCAAATAGAGACAATCCTCTTTAGATTTGGAGGTACGATAGTCTATGATATATTCCTGCAACTTCTTAACTACAGAGTCAGCAACAACTGCAGCAACTTTAGAATCCTGAAAAGTTGCAGTAACGGAAGTCATTGAAGTTTTCTTATCCACAGAAGCGACAATCTTTTTCTTTAGTGATTCAATCTTCTGAGATTCCTTTTTGGATAATTCAATGGTACCTTGACTCGCTTTATCCGAAAAAATAGATTCATCCTCATCTTCGATAAACAAAGACTTTACTCCGCCAATTACCATACCAGGAAACCCGATTACATAACTCCACCAGGGAGAAGATTCTTCATCTAAATAAGAACTTAAAGAGATTTCCTCACTCCCTGATACAGGGACTTTCATATTAGAAAGTTCCAACAAAAAGGGAGTAGAAGAGACGATATCTGCAGATAAGGAAGCATTCAAGGCATCGGTTCCATCTCCCATAGAAACTCCACTTCCTAAAAAGGAAGCAGCCAAACCGGATAAACCACCACCTTTGTTATTACCCATTTCCGGAGAAAGAGTAACTTCAACCGTATACTGCTTAGGGATACTTATCGCAACAATAACACCAATTATCAGTCCGATACCGGCCGCTTTATAGATCTTCTTACGAATACCTATAACCTTACGAAGAAGATCCATCAAATCGATTTCAAGCTCCTCGTCATTGTGATTATTATACACCTGTTTTGTTTCCTTTTCAGATGTTTGTTCCATCAAAGTAGACATAAATAAAGGTATTCGTTATTTCTTGATTAAATTAGCGATAGAAGCAACCATCATTCCCAAAGTACTGAATGTAGTAGCATAACCTAAAATGTTGCCAATATTAGTCCTTTTCTTTGCCTTACTAGGTACAATTATCTCGCAACCCGGTTCAATCTGTTTCTTACCGCTACCTTTTACCTTAGTTACCTGACCATTCATATAAACAATGAACTTCTTGCTCTTCTTCGCATTTTCAGAATAGCCACCAGCTTGATCCAGATAATAATCAACTTTCTGTCCTTCTATATAAGAAACCGTATTAGGAACCATCACAGCACCATTGATCGTAACTGTATTATTGTTCTTCGGAATAGAAATCACATCACCCTCACGCAAGACAATATCCGCTGTACTGCCAGGATTAGCTAATGCTTTCTCCAAGTCAATGCCAACACTAAAAGTATCTTCCACACGAACACCCAAAGAGTCCATCATAGCCTCACCCAACTGTCGGCTCATCAAACGGATCACATCTCCCATACGTTTCTTCTCACCTTCAGTAGCGACACGAGTCAACTTGGCACCGCGTAAGTAAGCATAATTCGTAGCACCTCCAGCTTTATTGATCAAATCTGAAAGGCGTTCTTCACGATTGGTCATGGCGTATGAGCCTCCGAACAGGATTTCACCTTCAACAACCACATTCTGTTGAGCCTGATAACCCGGACTACGACGTACATAGACCTCATCATAAGGTTGAAGTACGAAACCCGGTGTGCCGTCGACGACAAAGCCTTCTTTCAGGGAGAATGTATATATCTGACCAATAGTATCGTTATCTACTGTACTACGGGGATTCTTAATTCTACGGGATACATCCACACGAACAACAGAAGCGGCTTCACGCAAGCCTCCGGCCTGAATGATCAAGTCTTCAAGAGTCATATTATCCGCATAAGGATAGGAATCTGGTTTGGCTACTTCGCCGTGGATTACAACATCTCCCCTATCTTCCAAATCATGGATACTAGGAATATAAAGAATGTCGTTTTTCGCCAGGATGATATTTTGGGAAGTACCATCCATGATGGCTTTAATGTCAACAGGGATAACTTCAGTAGTAAGGTCCTCACGTTGACGATAAAGGACAGCACGGTTCAAGAAAGCATCACCCGTCAAGCCTTGGGCTTCGTTCACCAGTTCGCGGACGGTATTCAGTTTACCGTTTAGCTGGTAGATACCGGGACGGTAAACAGCACCACGGATTTCAAGCTTATTAGTGAAACGGTTAAGGATAGCCTCGGCAGTCACAACATCACCATTCCGCATTTTATAGACACTATAATCAAGGTCTTTGACTGTGTTTACTTCATACTCCTGTCCGTTTTGGCGTACGACACGCAAAGAACGGGTGTAGGCGTCAGCGTCAAATCCACCGGCATAACTGATAAGTGTAGATAAGTTTTCGTCCTTCTTCATTTCGAAACGCATGGGGCGTTTCACTTTTCCGTCGATCTTAACCAATACGTCATAGGCGGGAACAATCACAACATCACCTTCCTGCAGACGAATGTCATCCTGAATGTTGCCTTTCATGATAAATTGGTAGACGTCGATTGTGGCGATGTTCTTACCGTTACGTACCAGCTGGACATTACGAAGGCTACCTATGTCACTCACACCTCCTGCACGATAAAGTGCATGGAATACAGTAGAAAAGGAAGAAAGAGAGTAAGTGCCCGGCTGGACAACTTCACCCATTACATTGATTTGAATAGTACGGATGCTGCCCAGAGTCAGACGGATGTCAGAAGTGGGGTCATTCGTATTATTAAGACCATTATATATCTTGTTTAATGTTTTTTTGAGATAGTCATTGGCTTCAGAAATGGTTAGTCCGTTCAGGTTGACAGGACCTATTTTCTGAATATTGATAGTGCCATCAGGAGAAATCTGTTGGCGGATAGTGTTCTGACTGGCTCCCCAGATGTCGATAATCACTTCGTCACCGGGACCGAGACGGTAATTTAAAGGGGTGGCGATGTTGACACTGGGTTCAAAAGTCAGGTTACGAGTATTGAAGATGTTTCTTCCGAAAACCTGATTACCACGTGCAAGGTCTTGAGTGCTCGGATGGTCTTCCAACATATCGGAAGTATTCTCCTTCATTTCTTCACGAAGACGGGATTCATTGACATCCGTACCGGTAGCGTTGGAAGCATTGACGTTGTTCTGCTGCTCATAAAGCTGCTTCACACGCATAGCCTGTTCTTTGGTCACACCCTTACGTGCAAGTTCAGAGGCTAATTGTTTTTGTTCTTTCCCTTGTCTAATCCCCTCTTTGACATACTCCAATACTTGAGAATCGCTCATATTTTGAGCCATCAAAGGAGAAAAAACTCCTAACAGTAGAATGAATAGAAATACGTTAAAGTTTTTTTGTGTCGTCATTACTAATCTTTGTGGGTTCTACATAACCGATTGGCATATCTACACAGGCACAGCCAAGCATATTTAAACGAACGGCAATCTTACTCTTCCCCCCAACAGTCACGAGTTCGCCGACAAGGCCGCTCAAAGGACCTTTTATCACACGAACTTTCTCACCACGCGCCAGTGGAGTATCATTCATACAGACTGTTTCATCGGAATAATCGAGCATGAAACGGAAACGCGCCATTTGCTCGTCAGGAATAACGGCAGGAGTGCTTTCACCACGCATCACCATATAACGGCTAACCGTGGAGAAGCTTAGGACTTCCATACGCTCTTTTGGATTGACATGAACAAAAACCATCATGGGAAGCAAGACTGTATCAACCATCTTTCGACGGTCGCTCCATTGATGGATCTGTTGCTGAACGGGAACAAAAGAATCAATTCCCATCTTAGACAAACGCTCGGATACCTTCTTCTCGTGATGCATTCGAACGAGTGCTACATACCAGCGTTTTGAGTGTGCTACGCCTTCCCCTGTCCCACTAATAGGCCCGGCATTTACTGATTTTGGTTTCGTTAAAATCATATTTTTTTACCCCATGTGATTCCGTTACTTCTTAGGTAACGGATAACACATACACGAAACGTACATTATGATGAAAATAGAAATCACGCACATGACAAAGGCGTAGAATGTGGAAAGGCCTAATACTCAACGGGAAAAATCTAGAGATTAGGCAATAAAAAGTATAGAGCATGGAAATAAGGTTATTTCATGTTCGGATAGTTTTTTGCTCTATGTTTCAGATAAAACGAAAAAAAGTGGAGGAATATTTGCTTTCTATTCGTGTTTTTGTCTATCTTTGCGTCAAATTTAATTCCGTTACCTAAGAAGTAACACACATAGTTTAATTCTAATTATCAACACTTTACTATTCTATCACCACTTACACAGCAATTTCTAACGTAAGATAAATTCCCTTTATTTACTTCCGTACGTTCTTTTAGTCCAAAGCCTTTCAAGTAGATTTGTGTCGTTTTTATAGATTTGTGCCCCAATGATTCACTAATCATTTCAATGGAGACTCCCCGATACTTCGCAGTCGTTGCCCAAGAATGACGAAGCGTATAGGAAGTGACGGGAGATTGCAAATGCAAGGTTCTTGCCAGGTCCTTCAGAGAATTATTAAATCGACGGAGAGCGGACTGATATTCCCGGTAACCTCTTTCATCCGTCCGTTTTTTATCCCCACGAAGAATATCAAACAGATAATCCGGACAGTCAGGATGAGAATCTTCTTTGCTACGGAGCTGGTTAATCATTTCCTTTGCCGTATTCAGCACTTCCACGCTCATTGGAGTTTTAGTTTTGATACGATTGTATCGCAACACATTCTGATCGAGTGCCGATTTCTCCAGATGGGCTAAATCAGCGAATGACATTCCGCAAAACTGGAACATCAGGGCGGCAATAGCTTGCGTACGACGTAAACGTTCCGATTTGGGATCCTCATACAGAAGCTTATACAATTCCGTAGCAGGCAAAGCCTTTTTCTGGCGGACATCCACACCTGTATAGACATCATGAAACAGTCGCGGAACGTATGGCGCACTGCCCGCTTCCACTCCACGGTTATAAATACTACGAAGCATACGCATGTACGTAGAAATCGTATTGGGCTTCAAGCCACACTCATAAAGATACTGGCCGTAACGTCGTAAACGTTCACGGGTGATCTGTCTGAACGACACATTAGACGTGCCGCAAAATTTGCTGAAAGAAAAGAGGGCATTCTTGTAGACATGCGCCGTAGAATACCGTCCCTCCTTCCGCAAACGACCGATGTAGAATTCCGCACACCGGTTAAATCCATTTTTGTTCATCATTTGCATCACTAATAATTTTATATATTATACCATTTGGCAAGCAACAAAAAAACAAATCTTTTTGCAGAATTGAAGCACACTTGACAAATGCGATATTATTTTTTCAGATTATTAACCTATAAAAAAATATCCGGATGCCCACTAAACGGACATCCGGATATCACTCTCTTTCTACCTTCTGACTAATTACCTCTCTGAATAGTTTGCCAGATTGTAACATACCGGCTTCGTGCTATTACCTACGCGGTAGATACCGAACTTAAAGTAATAACCATCATCGTCGTTACGTCCAATCATGATTTTCTCATTGTCTACAATGTGTTTATTAACCTTTTTCCCTTTTTCCTGATAGTCCATCTGTACATCGAGCATACCCGGCTTTACAATTGTTTCCGCCTCTTTGCCATAGACTGTCCAATCGATATGAATACGGAATGTAATCCAACAATCTTTCGGAAAATCGGCGAAAGGCATTTTGTAAGCAATGGTCGATGCTTTATATGTAGATGTCACAGGTTTCATAACCGGTGTCTTTTCCGGATTTGCGTTGCAACGGTCGTCTTTATCAGTCAGCCATTTACGGTCGGAATTTGCTTTGATGTAAAACCATCCGCCTGAAAATCCGAATGCCAATGGAGGATAGCCACCTTGTTCCACCAGCCATCCGTTAGCCTTTCCGGCTTGATAAACGGGATTGCCTTGTTTGTCTTTCACCGGATTACCTTGCTTGTCCAGCTTGGGTTTCTTTTCGTATCCCATGTTTTTCTTAAAAATAGTAGTCTTGTCCAGTTCCATGAACTCATCAGCTGTCAGTTTCTTCACTTCACCCTGTGGAGTCTGTACCAAAGTACGATCCGGCATTCCATGCCATTGAGCAAAAATGGTGGAAACATCACTGCCTAATGTAGAAGGGATATATACCGAAAACTCATAATCGCGGGAAGCACCTTGCGGACAAATACCTTTTCCATGATGATATACAGTTTTCATTATTTGTGCTTTCTTATATGTATCGGCTGGTTTGCCTTTGAAATCATCGGAAGTTGCATAACAATAAGAAAATTCCGCACGCCCTTTTGTTTCCCCCGCTGCATATCCGGATAATGTGTTATCATCTTCTTTCAGTTCAAAACGATAAGAAGGTTTTCCGTTGAACATAAGGTTGAAATCACGTTGAATGGCATGCGCTTTTTTAGCTCCGACTGCTACCCAGCAACCATCTATAATCTGATTGACACATGCCGAATCTGCCTGTACATTTACACGCTCGGTCAGTGGCACCAAAGTCTGTGTTTCTATAGCCGGACCGGGTTTCTCGACTTGTTCAGCCATCGCCGTGCATCCTGATGCCAGCACGCAAATAATAAAAATGCTTTTCTTCATTCTATTCGATATTAAGTTTGTTGACGGTGCAAAAATACGAAAGGCAACCTCATCGGTTGCCTTTCGTTTGTCTCAAATGTTTTCACATTTGTGTAATTTTGCTGTCAACACCTGCCTGGAGGCTTAATTGGGTGCTTCATCGTTCAAATCTTCTTCAAGCATATCGACTTTCTGTATGCTCATTTTTCCATCAGCAGTGATCGTTATAGAAAGCGGCATATACAAATCTGTCTGCGGATAACAAACACTTGCGGCATATACAATGCCCTGCGGAGTGGTCTTGTCGTATACAATTCCTTCCAATATAGATTTCGAGAGAAATTTTGCATCGACTACGGATGAAAAATCATTCTTGGTAAATGTCTTGTTCAATACCGTTTCGTTACCGCGTGTCAGGTGCAGCACTATTTTATTATCGACATAAGTATCTCCCATCTCATTTGTTACATGAGGCAGACTTTCGTCCGGAGTACGTGAAACAAAGGAATGATAATCTTTTCCTTTGAATTTAAAGTTAGTTTCGCTCTTAGACGTCTGCATACGCTGCAATCCGTGAGCATCTATACTGTCTATTCTTGCCAGCAGCGACTGATTATCTGAAGATCCTTTTTTACCGCCACATGCAGTCACAGCCACCGCCAACGGCAACAAAAGCAAATAAATTAGTTTTCTCATACGTAAGTTTTCTGTTTATAAATAGATGGCAAAGGAACAAAAAGAGCGGGATATTTACAAGTGTAACCGACATTTTTCCTACATTTGAAGGAAAGAAGGAATGGAAAGGCTATCACAAAGGGGGGCTTGACAACAGTGGCAAACCGGCCAGTGCATTTAATGCTTTCAAGAGATAAGATTATTGAATCCTTTTTTATAACTTTACGCCGAATCCAAAATATTTTATACCTGAAAAGTAAAAATGAACATGAAACACCCCAAACAGTTATTAGCTGTACTTTTGATGGCCGCCGCCTGCACTATGCAAGCGCAACGCAGTGAGGCACTGCTGGAGAAGAACTGGAAATTCAGTAAAGGAGATTTTAAAGAGGCCAGTCAGCCGGAGTTCAATGACACTAAATGGGAATCGGTTGTTATTCCACACGACTGGGCGATTTTTGGTCCATTCGACATGAACAATGATCTTCAGAATGTGGCAGTGACACAGAACTTTGAGAAAAAAGCTTCCTTGAAGACAGGACGTACCGGCGGTCTTCCTTATGTAGGTACCGGATGGTATCGTACCAGTTTTGACGCCCCTGCCGACAAAGAAGTGACACTACTCTTTGACGGTGCCATGAGTGAAGCGCGTGTCTACATCAACGGAAAAGAAGCTTGTTTCTGGCCTTTCGGCTACAATTCTTTTCACTGTAATGTGACTTCCTTATTGAATAAAAACGGTAAAAACAATACGCTTGCCGTGCGTTTGGAAAACCGTCCGCAATCTTCGCGCTGGTATCCGGGAGCAGGTCTGTATCGCAATGTACACCTGATTGTGACTGACAAAATCCATGTGCCTGTATGGGGAACGCAAATCACAACTCCTCACGTCAACAAGGATTTTGCAGCCGTACGTCTCCAAACGAAGATAGACAATGCCGGTGAGAAAACAGCCATCCGTGTAGAGACGGAAATTCTTTCTCCGGAAGGTAAAGTTGTTACCCGGAAAGAGAATACAAGCCGCATCAATCACGGACAACCTTTTGAACAAAATTTTATTGTAAACGCGCCCGAACTCTGGTCGCCGGAAAGTCCGTCGCTTTACAAGGCTGTCTCTAAAATTTATGCGGATGATAAACTGGTAGATACTTACACCACACGTTTCGGTATCCGCAGCATTGAATACATTGCCGACAAAGGATTCTACCTGAACGGGGAGCACCGCAAATTTCAGGGTGTATGCAATCACCACGATTTAGGTCCGTTGGGCGCCGCTATCAATGTAGCAGCACTGCGTCATCAGCTTACGCTATTGAAAGATATGGGATGCGACGCGATCCGTACTTCTCATAATATGCCGACTCCCGAACTCGTTGCATTGTGTGACGAAATGGGATTTATGATGATGATCGAACCGTTCGATGAATGGGATATCGCCAAATGTGAAAATGGTTATCACCGCTACTTCGATGAATGGGCGGAACGTGATATGATAAATATGCTTCATAATTACCGGAATAACCCTTGCGTCGTTATGTGGAGTATCGGCAACGAAGTACCGACTCAATGCAGTCCTGTCGGTTATAAAGTGGCCAAATTCCTGCAGGATATCTGCCATCGTGAAGATCCTACCCGTCCTGTCACTTGCGGAATGGACCAGGTGACTTGTGTACTTGCCAACGGATTTGCAGCAATGATTGATATTCCGGGACTTAATTACCGTACGCAACGCTATCAGGAGTCATACGACCAACTCCCGCAGAATCTGATTCTGGGAAGCGAAACGGCTTCTACTGTCAGCTCACGCGGCGTGTACAAGTTCCCGGTGGAGGATAAGAAAGGGGCCAAATATGAAGATCATCAATGCTCTTCATACGATGTGGAGGTTTGTCCCTGGTCGAATATTCCGGACGAGGACTTTGCATTAGCTGACGATCATCATTGGACCATCGGACAGTTCGTATGGACCGGATTTGATTATCTGGGTGAACCGTCACCATACGATACGGATTCATGGCCTAACCACAGTTCAATGTTTGGTATCATCGACCTTGCCAGTTTACCCAAAGACCGCTATTATCTTTACCGTAGCGTGTGGAACAAGGAAGCGGAAACCTTACATATCCTGCCTCACTGGACCTGGCCGGGACGTGAAGGTGAAGTGACTCCCGTTTTTGTGTACACTAATTATCCTACTGCCGAATTGTTTATCAATGGCAAAAGTTATGGAAAACAAAGCAAGAATAATAGTTCGCTAAAGAACCGCTATCGTCTGATGTGGATGGATACAAAGTACGAACCGGGGGAAGTGAAAGTAGTAGCCTACGACAAAAACGGAAAAGCGGTAGCTGAAAAAGTAGTCCGTACTGCCGGAAAGCCTCATCACATCGAACTGGTAAGCAACCGTAACGAACTGACTGCAGATGGAAAAGACCTGGCTTATGTGACTGTTAAAGTAGTAGACAAAGACGGTAACCTCTGCCCAGCCGATAATCGTCAGATAAATTTCTCGGTAAAGGGAACAGGTAAATATCGTGCTGCCGCCAATGGCGATCCGACGAACCTTGAACAATTCCATCTTCCAAAAATGCATGCTTTCAACGGTATGTTGACAGCTATCCTGCAAGCCGGTGAAACTGCCGGTGAGATTGTATTTACAGCAAAAGCAAACGGAGTGAAAGCCGGAAATATTCGTATTCAGACGAAGTAAGGCATACGCTTCAGCATATAACAAACCCACCGGATTTCTTTACTGAAAAAAAGTCCGATGGGTTTCTTCATACAACTATCTCTGAAACTTGCTCACTTGTGCTCAATAAAAGCGACGTTATAAGTACTCTAGCTAAATAGCTTTCCAGAAGGCCTGAAAATCACGATACCTGCCGTAGCAGACCAATTCGTCTCCTTCTTCCACTTTCTCATTTCCCGGTAATTCATTCTTCACATGAAGCTCGGTCAGAGAGATACCCAGGCAGTTGGTGACCTTATTCGCCCGTTTCAAGCCTATCATTTTTAAATGAAACTCTTCATCCAGGTTTAACTCATTCACAAAATATCCTACAAATTTCTCCGGAACCGTGAACTTCACCACATAATAATCCTGATCGATGCGGAATCCTTCCATGTTAGTACCGAAGTCGAGCAGTTGTACCAGGCTGCGGGCAGCATCTTCTTCCGGAGTCAGGATTCGTTCCAGATCAAAAGCTTCAAGCACTGCTTTATGTACGGCATCAATAGCACGGGCAAAAATACGGGGAACCTTTTTCTGCTTCAACAGGGCAACGACTCGTATCGACGCACCAAAATTCTCTCCAATCGCTACAATAACTATATCCACACTATTCAATGGCAACACTGATAATGATTGTTCGTCAGTGGCATCAATGACAAAAGCTGTAGCAACCTTATCTTTGATGGAGTCTACACGACTTTCGCTTATATCCGCACCTATAATTTCGTGTCCCAAGGCGGACAGTTCTTCCGCCAACACATGGCCGTAATTTCCTAAACCAATAATAATATACTTCATAGCTTTAGTTTATTATGATGTTATCACTCGGATAACGGTATTTTGTATTCTTTTTCTGTTTGACGATTCCCAACATCAATGTTATTAACCCCACACGACCAATAAACATCAACAAAGACACCAATAGTTTGCTTGCGTCGCACAAATGAGGGGTCAGATTCAGACTGGAACCTACGGTACTAAGCGCAGAGACACATTCGAAAGTCAATGCCATAATGGAAACACCCGGTTCGAGTATGCTCAATGTGAAAATAAAAATGAATAAGACTCCCAATGACATGACTACTGTTGCATTGGAACGCCGGATTGAATCGTAAGACAATTCTCTGCCGAACACTTCCACTCGTTCAGTGCCACGCAATACGGCTACAAGATTCAGAACTACGACCGCAAAAGCATTTACTTTCACACCACCTGCCGTGGACTGTGATCCACCGCCCACCCACATCAAGAATAGATAAACCAACAATGTCTGCACGCTCAATGATGCCAGGTCGACACTGCTGAAACCGGCTGTTCGCGGACAAGTGGCATTAAAGAAAGCTTGTGTCCACTTATCTGCCACAGGCATACCGGCAAAAGAACCATTCCACTCAAAAGCAGCAATAGCCAATGTGCCGATTAATAAAAGCAGAAAAGTCATGATTAACACGATTTTCGTATTCAGGTTATAGAGGTGCTGCATTTTATGCCGATCCAGTTTGCGGGTACGAATCAATTTCCAGAAACGACGGAGGTGATACAATACAATATCCTTGAAATTGACAAGGATGGGGAAACCGATACCACCAAAGATAATCAATAGAGAAACGGTAATAAACAACCAATTATGGTTAGTCATCACCATCGGATTTCCTAAATTGCCGGAAAGCGTAGAAAAACCCGCATTACAAAAAGCTGAAATAGAATGGAAAGCAGCAAAACCCAACTCTCCTTCCAGGGTCATTCCCAACGTTCCGTGAATACTAAACCAAATCGAAACCATACCGATCCCTTCAATCACTAAGGTAAAGCCTAATATATATAATAAAGTAGACAGCAAAGAACCTAATGAATTGGAACTAACCATATCACGCACAACAAGCTGGTTGTAGATGGAAGTATTCCCCATGAAGAACATGGCGAAGAAACTGGTTAATGTCATCACTCCCAATCCGCCAATCTGAATCAACAGGATAATGACAACTAATCCCGAAGTGGTGAATGTAGTAGACACATCTACCGGTACCAAGCCTGTAACGCATACGGCACTGGTAGCGGTAAATAAAGAGTCTACCCAGGTGATACCATTTACCGTGCAGCGCGGAAGCATCAACAAGCCTGCTCCAATCAGAATAATAGCCATAAAACTGACTGCCAATATCAAAGACGGATTGGTACGCCGTCCTAACAGACGCACCAGCCCATTGGACAGATTGAGGAAAGAAAGGACTAACAATAACAAAAGATGATAAAACTTCCCATGTAAGAATTCCCAAATATGCAAAATAGCTCCTTCTTCTTCCGGACGATGGAATATAACAGGTACTAACGTGAAATATAACAATCCACTCAAGATCCAAGCTAATCGCCGGTATTGTTTTTTGGTATTCCGGTATTCCAGCGAGATATGTAAAGTTACATCAATCAGAAAGATGATCCAGACAGTTTTATACAATGTCTGTAAATTCGCCACTTCATCAATAGACAAGGGAAAGCCATGTTCATATACTACTCCGACAATCAATAATAATGACGCCAGATAGGTGAGTGCTTCTACCAGCCCTAACAAGATACGCACATAGGGTTTTAGGAGTTTATTCTGATACAATAAAAACTTATGATAAATCTTCATATCATCTTTTTTAACAGGGTCGTGCAAACTTAACTAAAATAACAATCAAACACGATTCTTTGTTGACAAAATTTTCTGAATATTAAAAATTTGACTACTTTTGGCAACAGAAAACTAAAAAACTACAATATTATGAGTGAAAAAAGAAAACGGTATATTCTACCGGAAGAAGAAATTCCACATTACTGGTACAACATTCAGGCCGATATGGTGAACAAGCCTATGCCTCCGTTGCACCCGGGAACCAAACAACCGCTGAAAGCAGAAGATTTATATCCGATTTTCGCAAAAAAGCTGTGTCATCAGGAGCTAAATCAGACGGATGCATGGATCGAAATACCGGAAGAAGTGCGTGAAATGTACAAGTACTACCGCAGCACTCCGCTGGTTCGTGCTTATGGTTTGGAAAAAGCACTCGGCACTCCGGCTCATATCTATTTTAAGAACGAAAGCGTAAGCCCTATCGGTTCGCATAAGTTGAACTCTGCATTGGCACAAGCTTATTATTGTAAAGAAGAAGGAGTTACCAACATTACCACTGAAACTGGTGCCGGACAATGGGGAGCCGCTCTTTCTTACGCAGCCAAGGTTTTCGGCCTGGAAGCTGCCGTTTATCAGGTAAAAATCAGTTATGAACAAAAACCATACCGCCGCAGCATCATGCAAACTTTCGGAGCACAGGTCACTCCTTCTCCATCTATGTCTACCCGCGCCGGTAAAGATATTCTGACTAAACACCCCACTTATCAAGGTTCATTGGGAACTGCTATTTCGGAAGCTATCGAACTGGCACAAATGACTCCCAACTGTAAATATACGCTCGGTTCCGTACTTAGCCACGTGACTCTCCACCAGACTATTATCGGACTGGAAGCTGAAAAACAAATGGAAATGGCGGGCGAATATCCGGATATCGTGATCGGTTGCTTCGGAGGTGGTTCCAACTTCGGAGGTATCTCTTTCCCGTTCATGCGCCACACCATACGGGAAGGAAAAAAGACTCGTTTCGTTGCTGCCGAACCTGCTTCTTGTCCGAAACTGACACGTGGTAAGTTCCAGTATGACTTCGGTGATGAAGCCGGATATACCCCGTTGCTACCTATGTTTACTTTGGGACATAATTTTGCTCCTGCTCATATCCATGCCGGTGGACTTCGTTATCACGGCGCAGGTGTAATCGTTTCACAGTTACTCAAAGATAATCTGATGGAAGCGGTAGATATACAGCAATTGGAGTCTTTCGAAGCCGGTTGTCTGTTTGCGCAGTCTGAAGGTATTATTCCGGCTCCCGAATCCAGCCACGCTATTGCGGCGGCTATCCGCGAAGCTAACAAATGTAAGGAGACAGGAGAAGAGAAAGTGATTCTTTTCAATCTTTCGGGTCATGGTCTGATCGATATGGCTTCTTATGATAAGTATTTGGCCGGTGATCTGGTGAATTATACATTGAATGACGAAGATATTCAGAAGAATTTAGACGAGATAGGAGATTTAGCTAAATAAATTACCTACCAGTTTCAAGTTTCACCACCGATTACACAGATTAACACAGATTTAATTGTAATTCGAAGATTGTCGATATAAAAATCCGTGCTAATCTGTATAATCGGTGGTATTTTTTCATTCCCTATATTTACTTTCTCTCTATTGAATACCTCCATATAAAAGATTTTGCTATCTTTGATGCCATTATTAATCTTATGAACTAATAATGAACAGCCTTAAAAAAACAACAATCTGTCTACTCTTTCTATGTATAGGGGTTAATTGCGTTTTTTCTGAAGTTCCGGAGCAAATTAACTTCTCTTATATTTCTATTAACGAAGGATTGTCACAAAGCACCGTATTTTCTATCGATCAGGACCAAAGAGGTAATATGTGGTTCGCGACCTATGATGGAGTAAACAAGTATGACGGGTATTCATTTACAGTTTATCAACATAATGAAGAGGATCCGAACAGTATTGCTAATGACATTTCACGAATCGTAAAAACTGACAGTCAGGGACGTGTCTGGATCGGTACGCGGGATGGTTTGTCATATTATGACGAAGAAAAAGACAAATTCAGAAATTTCTTCTACGAGAAAAAAGGCAAACGGCAACAAATCAATGGTATTGCAGAAATCTCACCGGAACAGTTGCTTATAAGCACACAAGAAGGTCTGACTATGTTCGATATTAAAGAATCACGATTCGTTGATGATTCTTTTAGTACCGCTATGCACAAGCTTATAGCTTCAGCTCTTTACAGACAGGGGGATATTATCTATATCGGTACCCCGGTCGACGGGCTTTACAGCTATTCCATTCCTCAAAAGAAACTGGAAAAGATTACTCCGATAACGGAAACAAAACAGATTCAAGCCATTTTGCAGCAATCTCCTACCCGTATATGGGTAGCTACCGAAGGAGCCGGTCTGCTTCTGCTCAATCCGAAAACGAAAGAGGTCAAGGCTTATCATCATTCTTCTTCCAATCCTAAAAGTATCAGTTCCAATTATATCCGCTCTCTGGCACTGGATTCGCAAAATCGCTTATGGATAGGAACGTTCAATGATCTAAACATTTATCATGAAGGAAGCGATTCTTTCGTTTCCTACAGTAGCAGTCCGGTAGAAAACGGCAGTTTGTCACAACGTTCGGTTCGCAGTATCTTTATGGATTCGCAAGGAGGTATGTGGCTTGGAACCTATTTCGGGGGATTGAACTATTACCATCCTATCCGCAACAGATTCAAGAATATCCAGCGTATTCCCTATAAGAATTCTCTAAGCGATAACGTAGTCAGCTGCATTACGGAAGATAAGGATAAGAACTTATGGATAGGAACGAATGATGGTGGTTTGAATCTGTATAATACAAAGACACAACAGTTTACGCACTATATCTTACAGGAAGACGAACGGGAAATCGGTATTGGTTCCAACAATATCAAAGCCGTATATGTAGATGAACAAAAATCACTTGTATATATAGGGACACATGCCGGCGGACTGACTGTTCTCCATCGAAACAGTGGAAAAATGGAAAGTTTCAATCAGCTGAACAGCCAGTTGGTGAATGAGAATGTATATGCAATTCTTCCTGATAAAGGGGGAAATCTCTTATTGGGGACATTAAGTGCTCTGGTTAGTTTTAACCCGGAAAAAAAGAGTTTTACCACCATTGATAAGGAAAAGGACGGTACTCCATTTACTTCACAACGAATCACAATCCTGTTCAGAGATTCCCATAAACGGCTTTGGGTCGGGGGTGAGGAAGGTATATCTGTCTTTCAGCAGGAAGGAATCGAGATAGAAAAGGTGCCTATTCTGCCGGAATCATCTGTAACAAAGACGTTTACCAATTGCATTTACGAGGCTGCCAACGGTATCATCTGGGTAGGTACGCGTGAAGGCTTCTACTGTTTTAATGAAAAAGAAAAGAAAATCAAACGATATACTACGGCTAACGGTTTGCCTAACAATGTGGTATATGGTATTCTGGAAGATACTTTCGGACGTCTTTGGGTAAGTACCAACCGTGGTATTTCCTGTTTCAATCCGGAAACAGAGAGGTTCCGTAATTTTACGGAATCCGACGGATTACAGAGTAATCAGTTTAATACTTCTTCGTTCTGCCGCACTTCGAGCGGTCAAATGTATTTCGGGGGTATCAACGGGATCACTACTTTCCGCCCGGAACTGTTGCTGGATAACCCTTATACGCCTCCGGTAGTTATCACTAAACTTCAACTGTTTAACAAGACAGTTCGCCCGGATGATGAAACCGGTATCCTGACTAAAAATATCAATGAAACAGAAAGTATCACCCTGAAATCATGGCAAACAGCTTTCACGATTGAATTTGTAGTATCCAATTATATTTCCGGACAACATAACACTTTCGCTTATAAACTGGAAGGATATGACAAAGAGTGGTATTATCTGACAGATAAACGTACTGTCTCCTACTCCAACCTACCACAAGGCACTTATCACTTTTTGGTAAAAGCTGCCAATAGTGACGGAAAATGGAATACTGTACCTACAATGTTGGAAATCATAGTTCTCCCTATATGGTACAAGACCTGGTGGGCAATCATGATTTTCCTCGCCACTTTTATCGGGTTTATCACTTTCGTCTTCCGCTTCTTCTGGATGCGTAAGAGTATGGAAGCGGAACTGGAACTTGAACGCAGGGACAAGGAGCATCAAGAAGAAATCAACCAGATGAAGATGCGTTTCTTCATCAATATTTCGCACGAGCTTCGCACGCCATTAACTCTCATCTTAGCTCCTTTACAAGAAATAATCAATAAGATTAGTGATCGCTGGACTCGTAACCAACTGGAATATATCCAACGCAACGCCAATCGTCTGTTGCATCTTGTCAACCAGTTGATGGATTATCGCCGTGCCGAATTGGGAGTTTTCGAGCTGAAAGTAAAGAAAGAGAATGCGCATCAACTGATACAGGATAATTTCTTGTTCTACGATAAACTGGCACGCCACAAGAAGATTACTTATACTCTCCACTCCGAACTGGAAGAAAAAGAGGAACTTTTCGATCCGAATTATCTGGAACTGATCGTTAATAACCTGCTTTCAAATGCTTTCAAATATACAGAAAGCGGGCAAAGCATTACTGTTACGTTGAAAGAGGAAAACAATTGGCTGGTACTGCAAGTTAGTGACACCGGTATTGGTATTCCTATCAACAAGCAGGGAAAAATATTCGAACGTTTCTATCAGATAGAGAGTGAGCACGTAGGAAGTGGTATCGGGCTGTCACTGGTACAACGTTTGGTGGAACTGCATCACGGACGTATTGAGTTAGACAGTGAAGAAGGCAAAGGCAGTACTTTCTCTGTTTATCTGCCACAGGATATAAATATCTATAAATCTTCCGAATTAGCTTCTAATGACGCTAAAAATGAGGAGGACCAAGTTTATTCTACCAACTCGAAAGAGATGTATTTCATTGATACGGAAAAAGTAGAAAACGAAACGATCGAAACTGGTGACAAGAAACGTGGTACGATTCTTATCGTAGAAGACAATAATGAAATCCGCCATTATCTAAGTAGCGGACTTGCCGAACTTTTCAATACACTGGAAGCCGGAAATGGTGAAGAAGCCCTGGAAAAGCTGAAAGAGAATGAAGTGGACATTATTGTGACTGATGTCATGATGCCTGTAATGGATGGTATCAAGCTATGCAAGAATGTGAAGCAGAATATCCGTACCTGTCACATTCCTGTGATTATCCTGTCTGCCAAAAGCGAAACCAAAGATCAGATGGAAGGCCTGCAAATGGGCGCGGATGATTATATCCCGAAACCGTTCTCACTGGCTATCCTGACTACGAAGATACAGAATATGATGCGTACCCGCAGGCGTATGCTTGAACGGTATTCCAAATCTCTGGAAGTGGAACCGGAAAAGATTACGTTCAACGCCATGGATGAAGCTTTATTGAAACGTGCCGTTGCCATCGTAGAAAAGAATATGGATAATATTGAATTCTCTACCGACGAGTTCGCCAGAGAAATGAATATGAGCCGTTCTAATCTGCACCTCAAATTGAAAGCTATCACAGGTGAATCGACTATCGACTTTATACGCAAGATTCGTTTCAATGAAGCGGCAAAATTACTGAAGGATGGCCGTTATACAATAGCAGAAGTCAGCACAATGGTAGGATTTAATACACCGTCTTACTTTGCTACGAGTTTCAAAAAGTATTTCGGATGTTTGCCTACAGAGTATATTAAGAAGGCAAAGGGATAAACAACTAGAGAGGTAAATCCAAAAATATTATGATTTTTACGGAATCCAATCCATAAAAATCATAATATTTTTGGATTGGAAGAAAAAAAGCTTGAAATTTGTTCTTAAATAAAAGAGGTCAATTATGATAGCAAGAATATTAGAACAAACGATTCAAGAAAAATTAGGGCAAGGCAAGGCCATTATAATAATGGGACCTCGCCAAGTTGGGAAAACCACTTTGCTAAAACAGATGTTTACAGACAGCAATGATATTCTCTGGCTGAACGGAGATGAACAAGATACCCGTAGCCTATTCGAGAACATATCGGCAACCCGCCTGAAATATATATTCGGGCAAAAAAAAATAGTTATAATTGATGAAGCACAACGTATCGAAAATATAGGATTACGTCTGAAATTAATTACCGATCAGATAAGTGACATCCAATTAATTGCTACAGGAAGTTCCTCTTTTGACTTAGCTAACAAAGTTAATGAACCTCTTACCGGAAGAAAATGGGAATATAAAATGTACCCGCTTTCTTTCAAAGAAATGGTCAACCATCATGGGCTACTAGATGAGAAGCGTCTCATCCCCCATCGTCTGGTGTATGGTTATTATCCAGATGTCGTTACACATCCCGGTTCAGAAAGCGAAATACTAAAACAGCTTTCCGATAGCTACTTATATAAAGATATCCTGGACTGGGAGCATATCAAGAAGGCTGATAAGATTATGAAACTTCTTCAGGCATTGGCCTTTCAAATTGGCTCAGAAGTTTCTTATAATGAATTAGGGCAATTGTGTGATCTCGATCCCAAGACAGTGGAACGCTACGTGATATTACTCGAACAATCATATATAATCTTCCGGCTGAGTTCATTCAGCAGAAATCTAAGAAATGAGTTAAAAAGCAGCAGAAAAATATATTTCTATGATAATGGAATACGCAATGCTGTAATCGCTAATTTCTCGTTGGCGGAAACTCGTTCAGACATAGGAGCTTTATTCGAAAACTTCCTCGTTTCAGAACGTATCAAATACCTCCAATATAACCGTTTATGGCATAATACATGGTTTTGGCGCACAACAGCTATGCAGGAAATTGATTTAATAGAAGAAGGAGATGGTAAACTAATGACTTATGAATTTAAATGGAATCCTAAACGCTCCGCCAAATTCCCCAAAGCTTTTTCAGACAATTATCCTGAAGCAACTTTCACCGTGATTACTCCTGACAATATAGAAGAATTTCTATTGTAGGTACAAGGTGAAAGTTTGTACATAACAAACAACCCTAATGTATAAGACAGTACTTTTCTTTTTTCAGTAAGGTTTTGATCTAAATTCATAGTTACAAAGATTAATCTAGTGCAATAGTCTTTTTAATATTTCTTCTTGGAGCTATTATTTTCTTCGTTCCCTAATAAATTTGCGTTCCACTTAAGTGGAGCGATAGTTCAACTTAAGTGGTTCTATCGTTCGACTTAAGTGGAACGCAAACTAGAATGTAGAGCTAATTATTATTTATAGAAGATAGGAAACTAAACACAGTATTAAGACAGCTTATCTCTTATTGATTATTGACAACTAGCGTTTAGTTCGTCTCCGTACCGTTCCCCTCCCATATCAAAATGAATTAGTTCATTTCATAAATGAATAGGATGAAGGTTACATTATGATGTATAAAAAGCTTAATATCAGCCTAAAAACCGTTTTTCTAAACATTATTAATATATGATTCAACAATATTAATATCAAAAAATCATTTTTTGAACAAAGTGTGAACAAGACGGATTAGCATTTATAAATAAACAGACTACATTTGTAAACAGTAAAATATAACTTTTAATAATTAAAACCTAATAAAGTATGAAGAACATCTTCTTTATTTGTATGTTCGGTCTGCTAGCATTTGCCGGATGCTCAGACAACGAGGAGGAAATATTGACTGGAGGCAATATAGACATAGATATGCTTCCTCCTAATCAACCTAATGATGTGATCGATGAAAAACTATTTGCAGTTATCAATCTTGATTATCCAGGACTGGAAAAAGCTAAAGAATTTTATAATTCAGGGAAATACTACTATGCAGTAAATGAATTATTAGAGTATTACAGAAATCGGACAAGTGTCATCAACCCTAACATTCAATTGATGAACACACCAATTACGGCATCTGAACTAAATATAGCTGACCAAGCATTAGAAAACAGATTTTATGTTAGAGGATTTGCAGAGCGAGTTGAGGATGGAAAAGAAATCTATTATTCTTTTACTAAAGATAATAAAATAGACTGGTCGTTCATTCCCAGTAAAGTCACTGACCAAGAATTTAAATATCAGATTCATCGCCATCAATGGATGCTTCCACAAGCAAAAGCCTATCGCACAAGTCGTGATGAAAAATATGCAGAATCATGGATCAATGTTTACTCGGATTGGCTTAAGACTTTTCCTTATGAAGAAGGAACAACATTCCCCGAAGAAGGAGGAAAAGAGAATGATGTTGATTATCAATGGAAAGGTTTACAGGTAGCTGAAAGAGTTATCTCACAGATAGATATCATGACTTATTTCATTCAATCTAAAAATTTCACGCCAGAATGGCTCTCTGTTTTCTTGACAGCATTTGCCAAAGAAGTAGAATGTATTCGTTTGAATTATTATAAAGAAGGTAACATTTTGGTTACCCAAGCACAAGCTGTAGCAATGGCAGGCATACTTATGCCTGAGTTCAAGAATGCCAATGAATGGCTATCAGAAGGTTCTCAGAAACTAGGAGAACAAATAGATAAACAGTTCCTTGCAGATGGAGTACATTACGAATTTGACATTAGCTACCACGTTGGTGCCATCTCTGATTTTTATGAAACTTACAGAGTAGCTCAATTAAATAATAAAGCTGGCGGATTTCCGGCAGGATACCTTGAGAAGTTAAAATTACCAGCTCATTTTGTCATGGATATCACTTATCCTAATTACAGTGTAGAAAACTTTAATGATACCCGTTCCAGTCGTTTAGGAAAAAGTGTACTTATTAAAAATTTCAAAAAGTATGCAGAAATGTTCCCGGATGATCAAGAAATACAATGGATGGCTTCAGAAAGGCAAAGTGGATCCACACCTACTTATTTACAAAAAGCTTATACAAATGGAGGATATTATATTCTGCGTAATAAATGGGATGACCAATCTATGATGATGATCCTAAAAAACAACAATAATCCTAATAATAAATATCACTGTCAACCAGATAACGGTACATTTAGTTTATATAAAAAAGGACGTAATTTCTTCCCTGACGCAGGGTCATACGCATACAGTGGGAGCGATAGAGAGACCTATCGCGGAACAGCCAGACATAACACGTTAACCATAATGAGTAAAACAATACCTGATGATAGTATGAAAGGGAAATTGCTTCAATTAACAACAAAGACGGATGAAGCAACATCCTACGATGTCTTGGTTACTGAAAATCCGACATATACTGTTTCAGGTGAAAAACATCTGAATTTGACCCATCGCCGTTCTGTATTTTTTGTTAATCAAAAGTTCTTTGTGATAGTAGATGAAGGATATGATACCACAGCAGACCATAACAGTAACATCAATGTGAATTTTCATTTATGTCCTATTGAAAACGCATCGAGCGATGTCGTAATAGACGAAGGACAAAAAGACAGCCATATTTACGGTGCACATACGGCTTTTAGCGACAATAACAATATCATGCTTAGAACCTTTGTTGAAACAGCCAACGATTATAGCGCATCCGTAAAAACGACTAATACTTCTAATGATATAGGACAAAAAACCGAACGTAAAGGTTATCAAGTTACCATACGTAAACCTAAAATAGTAAATGGTGCTGCAAGATTCATTAGCATAATTTATCCAATTAATGATGGCGCGGAAGCAGCAAACATCAACATGACAGCCACATTTACAGATATAGCAGATGATGAAGCCGCTGGAACATTCCATGCAAATGGAACATCAGTAAAAGTAATTATTGATAATAAAGAATATAATTTATCATACACACTTAATTAATATATCTAAGAAATGAAACATGCATTATTAAAAACCAAATCAAGGCTTATAATGAGTCTGATGATAGTTATAATGAGTGTAGTTTATACATCTTGTGATGATACAGAAACTACCGATTCTACTAAATTCACAATATTCTACTCAGGTATGACTGATATAGGTCCTTCGATGAGTGGAAGAATTAGTAGCCCAACTTATAAAGGAAATACACCTTCTGATTTTGCTATAACCAAAGTAACTTTAAAAGGTGAAGCCTATTCCGGAGATTGTTTTACTATCGACCCTAATGATGGATTCATATCTATAAATAGCACCAAAGATATGCAAGTTGGCCTATATAAATTATCCATATCATGCATATCCGGAGGGAATTATTATGAATTTAAAGATATTGTAGAAATAAACTTCTTGAAGGCCGTCCCCGATGGAATTACAGTGGAACCCAACAAACTCCAAGTCAAATATAATGATATTATTGATGAAACAAGTGAAGTAGAACTACCAACAGCGCAAGTCAAGACAGATGGAGATCATGTAACCATTACCAACTATGAGATAGCCAAAAGTGACTATTCAAAATACTTCGACATCACTAAAAGTGGAAAAATAAGTATTATCAAAGGTAGCGCAGCACTTCTTCCCGGTATTTATAATATCTCATTAAAACTAACAACCGGAGCTTCTTCTGAAGATGAAGGAATATTTGAGAATGCACTAGAAATAAATGTCACGTCAGCACCTTTTGGTTTGGAGTACACTCCTAACGAAGATATGCTAGAAGCTGAAAACGACAAAAGTGGAAAGACCTCATTTCAGAGTAATGCGCCTGCACTTAAAGGTTCATTAGAAGGAATAGAATATTCTATAAAAAATATTACCCCTACAACAGATAAAATTAAAATAGATCCAACTACCGGAGTTCTTTCCGTTGACAAAGACCACGGATTGCAAAGTGGGAATAACTATGTCATCTCAATACATGTTAAAAACAATTTTGGAGAAGAAGATTTCAATAATGCATTTACACTACAAGTCGTAGAATATATTGAGCCAATTTCAGGATTCGAATATGAAACAAGTATTGATAAATATCAATATTCAAAGTTCACCATTAATCCTAAGGAAGGGTTGAAAGGAGATAATATCCAATTCAGCTTGATTAATGAACCGGATGCATTAAAGGGGCAGATAGAATTTGACGCCCAAACTGGAACAATCTCTGTAGAAAAAGGGAATACTATTCCACAAGGAAATTATTCACTTACCGTGAGAGCTACTAACTCTAAAAACGCAGAAAATCCTGCAGATGCAACATTTACTCTGAATATCATTGAGAATCCTAATTACTTCACTGATATTCGTTATGGAAACAACATTGATGTACCAGAAGAAAATAATGCTAATCAATTTAGAATTACAGAAGATAATGAAGCTAATGCGGATGCTACATTAAAAGGCTTCACTTTCCCAAGTCCACAAACAGGGCTTAAAGGGGATGTATCGGTCGCATGGAGCATCAAGAACGGAAATAAATGCGACAACTTAACAATCGATAGCAATACAGGAAAAATCAGTTTCAATCAAGAAGCTACATGGCCCGCAGATAACAAGGGAGTCAAAGCAAATACAATAGGATTTTGTTATGTTACAGCAACAGCCGGAACAGATAAAGATAGCCAGATATCTCAAACAACTCTTGTATTTATTCATTATGACTTAAAAGCAAATAATGGAGTACATATCCATTATAATCCTTTTGTCTTCCAAGCTGATCCTAAAAATGGTGGTAATTCAACTGTTCCGTTGGTTACAGTTAACGGAACAACTACAACTTCTAATTTCGCATTAGATTACCGCCGTTCATTTAACTACTATCCCACAGAAGGTACTTTAGTAAAAGGAGCACCCGCAACTGCCGGTTCATTCTTAAATGAACTATGGACTACATATTATAAAGCTATGGATATAAAACTATCAACCGGGTCTAGAAATCCGATGTCATATTACGGCAGCGTATACGATATGAGCCATAGTAAGAAATTACCTAATCAATCGGATAGACTATCCGTAGCATTAGCCTATGTCGTTCCTAATGACCTGACTATACATATCAGTCCGAATATCTGGAAAAATAGTAAAGGAGAATATGCTAATGGAATTATGGTTGGAGAAATGACTTTCCTTACAAATGTCACCGTTGATACAAAAGAAACCGGAGATTTATTAAAAGATGGAAAGAAAATAGCACCTATCATTATATGGTTTGACAAAAAATTTATTAAATAATGAGCAAAACATCATTAACTATGTATAATACAATCACTAAATCAATAAAACTAAGAGGGTATATCACCCTCTTAGCACTGATTTTCACAATCAGCCTACAAGCCCAGAATATAACTGTAAAAGGTGTTGTTGTAGATGAAACAGACACTCCGCTTATCGGAGCAACAGTTATGGTAAAAGGTGCATCTACTGGAGCTATTACTGACTTCGACGGAAACTTTACGTTAACAACCTCAAAAGGTTCAATAATATCTTTCTCATATATTGGATATAAAACCCAAGAGATTAAATATACCGGACAATCTCCTATGAATGTTAAAATGGTACCAGATAATAAAACTTTAGACGAAGTTGTTGTTGTCGGATATGGTTCCATGAAGCGAGGTGATTTGACAGGTTCTGTTGCATCCGTCGCTTCCAAAGACATTGAAGGCTATAAAAGCAGTTCTGTTATGGGGGCTTTAGGAGGACAAATTGCCGGAGTACAAATTACCCAAACTGACGGTACACCGGGAGCTGGATTTAATATCAACATCCGTGGTGTAGGTACTTTAACAGGAGATGCTTCTCCACTTTATATCGTAGATGGTTTTCAAGTAGATAATATCGATTATTTATCGAACTCCGATATTGAATCTATAGAAGTTTTAAAAGATGCCTCCTCTGCCGCTATCTACGGTGCGCGCGCAGCCAATGGGGTGGTTATGGTTTCCACCAAGTCAGGTAAAGTAGGACGCCCTGTAATTAACTACAACGGCTCTGCAAGTTATCGTAAGATTTCAAAAATGTTAGATGTACTTTCTCCTTATGAATTCGTTAAATTGCAAGGAGAAATAAAAACCGAATATGCAAATTCCTACTATAAATCAGGAAATGATGATAATGGAATTCCTTATCTTTATCAATCAGCGGAAGATTATATCGGAATGAAAGGAGTAGACTGGCAAGAAGAGACTTTCAATCCGACATGGTCACAAGACCATAATCTATCCATCTCAGGCGGTAGTGATAATACCAAATATACAGCTTCATTTTCCCGTTATATTGAAAATGGTATTTTTAAGAATAGTGGATTTGATAAAACGACAGGTAAAATTCGCTTTAATCAAAAGATAACAAAAAACATCACTTTTGATACAACTGTTAATTACGCACAAACGAACCGTAAAGGTGTGGGAACTTCCGCAGACTCCGGACGTTTTAATATGTTAGCACAAATTCTAAGTGCACGTCCAACAGGTGGTCTGAAGCTGACAGATGAAGAATTATTAAATTCTGCTATTGACCCTGAAATGCTAGAGACTGGAGAAAGCCTTGCGCAAGTCAATCCTGTCATGCAAACCGAATCCGTTACTAATGATAAACGTGGAGAAATGTGGTCAGCAAATGCATCTGTTACCTGGCAAATTATTAAAGGATTAACATTTAAGACAGCTGGTACCTATAATACAACTGACAGCAGAACTGACATTTTTTACAAAACAGGTTCTAAAGAAGCATATCGTAATGGAGAAAAGCCGTATGGCCGAACTCAAATGGGACGCGACGTACGTTGGACTAATTATAATAACCTCACATGGAAACAAAAGATTAAAAAACATACTTATGATGTGATGTTAGGCCATGAAGTTTCATTCAAAAGCAGCGAATATCTATTAGGAGAAGCGATGGATTTCCCATTTGATAATCTGGGCAATGACAATTTAGGCATCGGAGCTACTCCTAGTAAAGTGAGCTCCAGCTATAGTGACAAGATGCTACTATCCTTCTTCGCCCGTGGTAACTATAATTATGACAATCGCTATTTATTAACAGCGACAATACGTGCAGATGGTTCTACTGTATTCTCCCAAAAGAATAAATGGGGATACTTTCCCTCTTTCTCAGCTGCTTGGCGTGTTTCTGAAGAAGCATTCATGAAAGATATAAAATGGTTGTCAAACTTTAAAGTTCGCTTCGGTTGGGGTACTGTCGGTAATGACCGTATTTCAAACTATTTATCATTAGATTTATATGAAGCCAGTAAATATGGAGTAGGTAATAATACAGTAACGGTATTGACACCGAAACAACTCAAAAACGCTAACCTGAAATGGGAAGGTTCCAATACCGTGAACTTAGGTGTAGATCTTGGTTTCTTTGATAGTCGCCTAAATATTACAGCAGACTTCTTTATCAAAAACACAAAAGACCTCTTGCTAGCTCAATCACTTGCACACATTACAGGTTTTAACTCACAAATGCAGAACATTGGTAAGATCCAAAATAAAGGATTTGAATTAAATGTGAACAGTATTAACATACAAACAAGAGATTTTACTTGGAATACGAACTTTAATATATCATTTATCAAAAACACATTAAAGTCACTTGCTTCCGGTGTAGATGCGATGTATGCACGTTCCGGATTCGACAGCAACTTCACCGCATATGATTACATAGCCAAAGTCGGTGAATCTTTAGGATTGATCTATGGATATGAGTTTGATGGGATCTACCAAAGTTCTGATTTTTACACAAAACCAGGCGATCCTACATTGTATTTAAAAGACGGAGTCGTTAATGACCCGCGCTATAGTACAAAAGAGCCTTTAAGACCGGGTGTAGTAAAATATAAAGATCAAGACGGAGATGGTAAAATTACAACCAAAGACCGTACTGTCATCGGTTCTGCAATCCCCAAATGGTATGGAGGTATCACCAATACACTAAATTATAAAGGGATTGACTTCAGTTTCATGCTACAATTTAATTACGGCAATGACGTTTATAATGCAACCCGTCTATATTCAACTCAATCAAGAAGCGGACGTAGAAATATGCTGGCTGAAGTAGCGGATCGCTGGAGTCCGACCAATGCATCCAATAAAGTACCTTTATATAATGGATACATTACCAATGATGTCTATTCACGTTTTGTAGAAGACGGTTCATTCCTTCGTTTGAAAAATATAACATTAGGTTATACTTTACCTAAAAAATGGACAAGTAAATTCTATGTATCCAGACTTCGTGTTTATGCTACAGGACAAAACTTATTCTGTGTTACAGGATATAGTGGTTATGATCCGGAAGTAAGTACAGCAGGGAGCAATCCGATGACTCCTGGACTAGATTGGGGTGCATATCCAAAGAGTAAAGTATTTACTTTTGGGCTTGATATTCAATTTTAATAATAAATTAAGTACAATGAAAAAGATTCTATACTATATAGCAATATCAGTAATATGTGCATTACCTTTTAATTCTTGCACATTAGACGAAGAAACCAGCACCGATGTAGAAAAGAAAAACTTTATGCGAGATGCTAAAGAGGCAGAGATTGTATTACAAGGTGTTTATCGTTCAACCATAGAAGATGGACAATATGGCTATCATTTATCTATATTGTTTAATTTAGGAACAGATATGGAGCAGGCAGAAGGAAATAGTACGGAGAACTATCGTATCATACCAGCCAATGCATTTCCTACCACTCAATCGGAAGTACAAACTACTTGGTCATCTTTGTATGCCGGTGTCTATAATGCGAATGATTTTCTAGAAAGAATCTCAAGCAAAATAAATACATACTCAGATACCGACCGTCAATTGGCCACTTTATATATAGCTGAAGCAAGAGCTTTAAGAGCTATGTTTTACTTTGAATTAGTGCGCAGATATGGTAATATTGCTCTTATGACCAATACAGAAATGTCGAAACAAGATCCAAGAACATTTGTTCAAGTAAAACCGGAAAAAGTGTATGAATTCATCGAAGATGACCTGCTTTACGCTAGTAGAATACTGCCCTATGCACAAGATGACCAATACCGCATCGATAACAGCTATCGTTTTTCCAGGGGGGCTGCTCTAGGCTTATTATCAAAAGTTTACGCCACATGGGCAGGATATCCTGTATATGATGAGTCAAAATGGGAAGAAGCCGCTAAAACCGCGCGTACTTTAATAGAATCCGGCAAACATGCTCTTCTATCTGATTACGAACAATTATGGAAAAACACTTGTAACGGGGTTTGGGACCCAACAGAAAGCTTGATCGAAATATCATTTTACTCCCCTACCGTTTCAGGAAACAGTGACCCTGTAGGCCGTATTGGAAAATGGAATGGAGTTAAAACCACATCAATCGCAGGACAGCGTGGAAGTTGCGCAGGAAATGTGAAAGTGGTGCATACTTTCGTAACAGAATGGCGTGAACATCCTCAAGACTTACGCTGCGCTCTTTCCGTTGCCAATTATAAATACGATGATGATAAAGTACTTTGGACAAAAGGAAAAAATGATACCGATTATTCTGCTAAAGAAAAAGACAAAGACCCCACTAAAGGACAAAAAGAAAAACAAAATTATACACCTGCTAAATGGGACATTGAAAAATATGTAACCACCAGTAAATTAATCAATAACGATAAATCAAATGTTAATTGGTATTTCCTACGTTATGCAGATGTACTTTTACTTTACGCAGAGGCTTTGAATGAATGGAAACATGGACCTACTGATGAAGCTTATGAAGCGATCAATATGGTGCGCCGTCGTGGATTTGGTAATCCTAGTAAGACGAGTATTTGTGATTTAAAAGATTTAAATGAAGAAGATTTTCGTAAAGCAGTCTATCAAGAAAGAGCTTATGAGCTGGCTTTTGAAGGACACCGCCGCATGGATTTAATCCGCTGGGGAATATATTATGAAACTATTCAAAAAACATACAATGATTTGCTTAACTGGTGGACTGCGGAAACTGAATTTAATTATGTTGTTTACAGACATACTGTAAAAGGTAAGCATGAACTATTTCCCATTCCACAAAGAGACATGGACTTGATGATTAAATTTAATCAAAATCCGAATTGGGAATAGTCCTCATTCTCTCCAATATGCCTTAATTAGGGCATATTGGAGAAATTTAAAACCTTTTTCAACAAAATCAAAACTTAAAAAGCAGAGTTCAAACACCTTTTGGACAATCCTGCAACGGAAAGTTTTGCCTTTCGGTTACTTTTGTATCAGTTACAAAACTTCTAAAAACAATCACTTAAAATGAATAACATGAAAAAGAAACTTGTTCTCTTTGCTTCGGTTAGTATTGCACTTGCATCGTGCCAGACAACCCCAAAGGAAGACTACAGTTGGATAAAAAAAGGACTGGATGTAGCTTCTGCCCAATTACAACTTTCTGCAGAAGAGGTTAGTGGTACGGGAATGTTGCCACGCTCCATCCGTACCGGTTATGACATGGATTTCCTTTGCCGTCAGTTGGAAAGAGATTCATCAACATTCAAAGATTCACTACGCGCACAACCCACTGCTGACCAACTAGGAAAACGTCGCCTCTGCAACGTTTATGACTGGACGAGTGGTTTCTTCCCCGGCTCATTGTGGTACGCATACGAACTGACAGGAAACGATACACTGAAAACTCAAGCCATCCAATATACAAATCTGCTGAATCCGGTACGCTATTATAAAGGTACGCATGATTTGGGATTCATGGTCAACTGTAGCTATGGCAACGCAGAACGTCTTTCACCCAACGACACCATTGCTGCTGTAATGAGAGAAACTGCCGATAACCTCTGCGGCCGTTTCAACGATTCTATCGGCGCTATACGTTCATGGGATTTCGGAACATGGAATTTCCCGGTTATTATCGACAATATGATGAACCTTGATCTTCTGTTTAATGTAGCAAAAGCGACAGGCGACAATAAATACAAAGACATTGCTATCAAGCATGCTATGACTACCATGCATAATCACTTCCGTCCGGATTATACCTGCTGGCATGTAATAAGCTATAACAACGACGGTACAGTGGAAAGCAAACAAACTTTCCAAGGAAAGAACGATGATTCTTCATGGGCACGCGGACAAGCGTGGGCTATATATGGATATACCGCTTGCTTCCGTGAAACCAATGACAGCATTTTCCTAAACTTTGCAAAGGATATAGCCGATATGATTATGGACCGCGTAAAAACGGAGGATGCCATTCCCTACTGGGATTATGATGCTCCTGTAACTAAAGAAACTCCACGCGATGTATCTGCTGCCTCTGTCACTGCTTCTGCCATGATCGAACTAAGCACCATGGTTCCCGACGGGCAGAAATACCTGGATTATGCGGAAAAGATTCTGAAGAGTTTGTCAAGCGACGCATATCTTGCAAAAGTGGGTGACAATCAAGGTTTCATTCTGATGCACTCTGTCGGTTCACTGCCCAACGGTTCTGAAATCGACACTCCACTAAACTATGCTGACTATTACTATCTGGAAGCATTGAAGAGATTCATGGAGTTGAAGAAGTTGAGAGTTGAGAATGGAGAGTTGAGAGTAATCCAATAATACAAAAGCAAGAGTGTTCTCAATCGTAAATTGTAAATCGTAAAATCGTAAATTATATCATGAATAAAACTTTAAAGTATATCGTTCTGCTGGCAATCGCTTGTTTTGTAGGCAAAGCTAGTGCCCAAGAACTGAAAAGCGAAGTCTTTTCAATTCTTAACCTGGACTATCCGGGATTGGAGAAAGTGAAAGCTTTGCATCAGGAAGGTAAAGATGAGGATGCTGCCAAAGCATTACTAGACTATTACCGTGCACGTACCAACGTAAAAACTCCGGATATCAATCTGAACAAAGTGACTATCAGCAAAGAAGAGCAACAATGGGCAGACGACGGATTGAAACATACATTCTTCGTACATAAAGGTTATCAGCCTTCTTACAACTATGGAGAAGACATCAACTGGCAATACTGGCCGGTGAAAGACAATGAACTCCGTTGGCAGTTGCACCGTCACAAATGGTTCACTCCGATGGGAAAGGCTTATCGCATATCCGGTGACGAGAAATATGCTAAAGAATGGGCACATCAGTATATCGACTGGATTAAAAAGAATCCGTTGGTAAAGATGGACAAAAAAGAATATGAGCTGTTAAGTGATGGAAAAATCAAAGGTGAAATAGAAAACGTACGTTTCGCATGGCGCCCGCTGGAAGTTAGTAATCGTCTGCAGGACCAGACTTCACAGTTCCAGTTATTCCTTCCTTCTCCTTCTTTCACTCCGGACTTCCTGACAGAATTCCTGGTGAACTATCACAAACATGCTATACACATCCTTGCCAACTACTCTGATCAAGGTAACCACTTGCTGTTTGAAGCTCAACGTATGATCTACGCCGGTGCTTTCTTCCCTGAATTCAAAGACGCTCCGGCATGGAGAAAAAGCGGTATCGATATTCTGAACCGTGAAATTCATGTACAGGTATACGAAGACGGCGGACAATTCGAACTCGACCCACATTATCATCTGGCATCTATCAACATTTTCTGCAAAGCACTAGGTATCGCGGATGCGAACGGATTCCGTAAAGAATTCCCTCAAGATTATTTGGATACCATTGAAAGCATGATTATGTTCTATGCAAACATTTCTTTCCCTGATTATACCAATCCATGTTTCAGCGATGCTAAGTTGACAACAAAGAAAGAAATGGTGAAAAACTACAAAGCATGGGGTAAACTATTCCCGAAAAACCAAGCTATCAAATACTTCGCAACCGAAGGTAAAGAAGGCGCATTGCCGGATTATATGTCTAAAGGTTTTCAGAAAACTGGTTTCTTTGTATTCCGCAATTCATGGGGGATGGATGCCACTCAAATGGTAGTAAAAGCCGGCCCGAAAGGAGAATGGCACTGTCAGCCGGATAATGGTACATTCGAACTTTGGTTCAACGGCAAGAATTTGTTCCCGGATTCAGGTTCGTATGTATATGCAGGTGAAGGCGAAGTGATGGAACAACGCAACTGGCACCGCCAGACTTGTGTTCACAACACGGTAACGCTGAACAACAAGAACCTGGAAACTACAGAATCCGTTACAAGATTGTGGCAACCGGAAGGTGCTATCCAAACTTTAGTGACCGAAAATCCTAGTTACAAAAACTTGAAACACCGTCGTTCCGTTTTCTTCGTTGACAACACTTACTTTGTCATTGTAGACGAAATGATCGGTAGCGCCAAAGGTTCCATCAATCTTCATTATCAAATGCCAAAAGGAGAAATAGCCAACAGCCGCGAAGACATGACATTCCTGACACAATTTGAAGACGGCAGCAACATGAAACTGCAATGTTTCGGTCCCGACGGTATGTCGATGAAGAAAGAACCGGGATGGTGCTCAACTGCTTATCGCAAACGTTACAAACGTATGAATGTATCTTTCAACGTGAAGAAAGACGGCGAAGAAGCTGTACGTTACATCACAGTTATCTACCCAGTTAAGAAGAGCGCAGATGCCCCTAAATTTGCAGCTAAGTTCAAGAACAAAGCGTTCGATGAAAACGGACTGGAAGTAGAAGTGAAAGTAAACGGAAAGAAACAGTCATTAAAATACAAACTATAATAAAGCTGACTAAAAAGTCGGTCGCATCTCAATTTCTCCTCCTTCCGGAAGGAAGGGAATTGGAGATGCAACCGACTTTTTAGTCACTCCCCTTCATCATTATGGAAAACTATTACACCCCCTCTGCCCTACTCCTCCCACTAGCTGCACTAAGTCTCGCTTCCTGCGGCAATCAAAAGAAAGAAGAGACCAGACAACCGAACATCATCTTCATGATGACGGATGACCATACCACTCAAGCAATGTCCTGCTACGGAGGAAATTTGATTCAGACTCCTAACATGGACCGGATTGCCAACGAAGGTATCCGTTTTGACAACTGCTACGCTGTCAACGCTCTTTCAGGACCTTCACGCGCCTGCATCCTCACCGGTAAGTTCAGCCACGAGAATGGTTTTACCGATAACGCAAGTACGTTCAACGGAGATCAGCAGACATTCCCCAAACTGCTTCAACAAGCCGGATATCAGACTGCAATAATTGGTAAATGGCATCTTATCAGTGAACCGCAAGGATTCGATCATTGGAGTATCCTTAGCGGCCAACACGAACAAGGCGACTATTACGACCCTGATTTTTGGGAAAACGGGAAGCATATTGTAGAAAAAGGATACGCCACGGATATTATTACTGATAAAGCCATTGAATTCCTCGAAGGTCGCGACAAGAACAAGCCTTTCTGCATGATGTATCATCAGAAAGCTCCGCACCGCAACTGGATGCCTGCTCCCCGTCATCTGGGTATATTCAACAATACCACTTTCCCGGAACCGGCTAATCTGTTCGACGACTATGAAGGCCGCGGAAGAGCAGCCCGTGAACAGGATATGTCTATCGAACATACACTGACAAACGACTGGGACCTCAAATTGTTGACTCGTGAAGAAATGCTGAAAGATACCACCAACCGTCTTTACAGCGTATACAAACGTATGCCTATTGAAGTTCAGGATAAATGGGATTCTGTATATGCCGGACGCATTGCCGAATACCGCAAAGGTGACCTGAAAGGCAAATCATTAATCAGCTGGAAATATCAGCAATATATGCGTGATTATCTGGCAACAGTTCTGGCAGTAGACGAAAATATCGGCCGCCTGCTGAATTATCTCGAAAAAATTGGTGAGCTGGACAACACAATCATTGTCTACACCTCCGACCAAGGTTTCTTCCTTGGCGAACATGGCTGGTTTGACAAACGCTTCATGTATGAAGAATGTCAACGCATGCCGCTTATCATCCGTTATCCGAAAGCAATTAAAGCAGGAAGTACCAGTAACGCCATCAGCATGAACGTAGACTTTGCTCCTACTTTCCTCGACTTTGCCGGAATAGAGATTCCATCGGATATCCAAGGAGCCTCCCTGAAACCCGTATTGGTGAATGAAGGCAAAACTCCTGCCGATTGGCGCAAAGCTGCTTATTATCATTACTACGAATACCCTGCAGAACATTCTGTGAAGCGTCATTATGGTATTCGCACACAAGACTTCAAATTGATTCATTTCTACAACGACATCGACGAATGGGAAATGTATGACATGAAAGCTGACCCAAGAGAAATGAACAATGTCTTCGGCAAACCGGAATATGCTGAAAAACAAAAAGAACTGATGCAACTGCTTGAAGAAACTCAAAAACAGTATAAAGATACAGACCCGGATGAAAAGGAAAAGATTCTTTTCAAAGGTGACAGAAGACTGATGAAAAATCGCTAAATGATTATTTTGCGGAGTGCCCTGAAAGGGCTTAATTATATAGCGTAGGGCAACGCCCTACGTAAAAACGACAATCTGAATTTGCGCCCTGAAAGGGCATAATTGTATACAGTTCCGCCCTTTCAGGGCTTGTGGCTGGTGTGCTTTTTACGTAGGGCGTTGCCCTACGCTATATAATTAAGCCCTTTCAGGGCACCCCAATAAATATATAATTGTAAGGCTTTCAGCCTAACCGATAAATTCTTATTTAACCGATAAATTCCCATTTATATAAATAAAGATTAACCAAAAACAATTATATCATGGATAGAAGAAAGTTTTTAAAAAACACAGGCTGGTCTTTCCTCGGACTGGCAGCTTCGGGCAGCTTGCTCGGTTCTTGCGCAGCAGGAAGCAAAGAGGCTAAGAAAATTATGCCATCAGCCAGCAACCTCAAAATGTATTGGGGCGACTTACACAACCACTGTAACATCACATACGGACACGGCGACATGCGCGATGCTTTTGAAGCAGCGAAAGGACAATTGGATTTTGTTAGTGTTACTCCTCATGCTATGTGGCCGGATATTCCCGGAGCAGATGATCCCCGCCTGAAATGGGTGATCGATTACCACACGGGAGCTTTCAAGCGTTTGCGTGAAGGCGGTTATGAGAAGTATGTAAAAATGACAAATGAGTATAACAAGGAAGGTGAATTCCTGACTTTTGTAGGATACGAAGCTCATAGCATGGAACATGGAGATCATGTTGCGTTGAACTATGATTTGGACGCACCACTTGTAGAATGTACTTCAATCGAGGACTGGAAAGAAAAAGCAAAAGGACATAAGGTATTCGTTACCCCGCACCACATGGGTTATCAGGGTGGTTATCGCGGTTACAACTGGAAATGCTTTACCGAAGGAGATATTACTCCATTCGTAGAAATGTATTCCCGTCACGGTCTGGCAGAAAGCGATCAGGGAGACTACCCCTATTTGCATGATATGGGACCACGCCAATGGGAAGGAACCATTCAATATGGTCTTGAATTGGGCAATAAGTTTGGTATCATGGCCTCCACCGACCAACATTCCGGTTATCCGGGAAGCTATGGAGACGGACGCATCGGTGTTTTGGCTCCGTCACTGACTCGCGATGCCATTTGGGAAGCTCTACGTACCCGTCATGTATGTGCCGCAACCGGTGATAAGATTATTATCGACTTCCGCCTCAACGATGCTTTCATGGGTGATGTAGTTCGCGGTAACAGCCGTCGTATCTATCTGAATGTCACAGGTGAAAGCTGTATCGACTACGTAGATATTGTAAAGAACGGGCAGATTTTAGCTCGTATGAACGGTCCGTTGACTCCCGTTGCTCCGGAAGGTGATACGGTACGTTGCAAAGTTAAAGTTGATTTTGGTTGGAATCGTGAAGAGAAATACGTACATTGGCAGGGCAAACTGTCGGTAGACAAAGGACAGATTCATAGTGTAACTCCTTGTTTCCGTGGCGCAGCATTCACTTCTCCGCAAGAAGGTGAAACTGAATTCCACACACATGTCAACCGTATTGTATCCGTTGGCGACAAGGAAACCGAACTGGATATGTACAGCAGCAAGAATCCGAATACGACTACAGCAGCCATGCAAGCTGTAATCCTTGATGTGGAAATGCCAAAAGACGGTAAGGTCATTGCCGAATTCAATGGCAAGAAGTTTGAACATACGTTGGGCGAGTTGCTTGAAGGTTCACGTTCACACTTCATGATCGGTTGGTTGAGCGAGGCTATTCTCTTCAATCGTGCCATGCCGGAAAGCTGTTTCACTTTGGAACATTACATGGAAGATAAAGAGCCGCAGCGAGATACGGATTACTACTATGTACGCGTTCGCCAACGTGACGGACAATGGGCTTGGAGTTCACCGATTTGGGCGGAAAGAGTGTAGTTTTTAAGTATTAAGTATTAAGTATCAAGTATTAAGTATTAACGTGGTATGGAGAAAGAATACGCTATAGGAATTGACCTTGGCGGAACTTCAGTAAAATACGCCCTTATTGATAATGAAGGCGTATTTTACTTTCAAGGGAAGTTACCGTCGAAAGCCGATGTATCAGCAGAAGCTGTCATCGGACAGTTGGTTACTGCTATCAATGAAGTGAAAGCCTGTGCACAGGAGAAAGATTATAAAATTGATGGTATAGGCATCGGAACACCGGGCATTGTGGATTGTACGAACCGTATTGTTTTAGGAGGTGCAGAAAATATCAACGGCTGGGAAAACATTCACTTGGCAGACCGCATTGAAACGGAAACCGGACTTCCGGCTTTATTGGGAAATGATGCCAATCTGATGGGACTGGGAGAAACAATGTACGGAGCCGGTCAGGGAGCCACTCATGTTGTTTTCTTGACGGTAGGAACGGGTATTGGCGGTGCAGTAGTCATCGACGGCAAATTGTTCAACGGTTATGCCAACCGGGGAACGGAGCTGGGACACGTACCTCTCATTGCCAATGGCGAACCGTGTGCTTGCGGTTCTGTCGGCTGTCTGGAACACTATGCTTCCACTTCTGCTTTGGTACGCCGCTTCAGTCAACGAATAATAGACGCAGGCATCTCCTACCCGGATGAAGAGATTAACGGTGAATTGATTGTCCGCCTTTATAAACAAGGGGATCCGATTGCAAAAATATCACTGGAAGAACACTGCGACTTTCTGGGACACGGAATTGCAGGCTTTATTAATATCTTCAGTCCGCAAAAGATTGTGATTGGTGGAGGGCTCTCCGAAGCAGGAGACTTTTACATTCAGAAAGTAAGCGAAAAAGCACGTAGTTATGCCATCCCCGACTGTGCTGTGAATACTCAAATCATAGCTGCCGCTCTTGGAAACAAGGCCGGAAGTATTGGAGCTGCGTCACTTGTATTTACTCAATTATCTGCTCCAAACCTGATTAAATTATGAGAAAGAATTTAGGAATGTTGGCGCTGATTATGGCGTTCTGGTTCACCATCTCGTTTATTACTAATATTCTGGGACCACTTATTCCGGACATTATCCACAACTTCAATCTAAGTGACCTGGCGATGGCGGGATTTATCCCGACCTCTTTCTTTCTGGCATACGCCATCATGTCTATCCCTGCCGGATTACTGATTGACCGTTTCGGTGAAAAACCGGTATTATTCGGTGGCTTCCTGATGCCGTTCATCGGCACCATCCTGTTTGCCTGTATGCATACGTATCCGATGTTATTAGCTTCTTCTTTCATCATCGGATTAGGAATGGCCATGTTGCAAACTGTATTGAATCCGCTCCAGCGTACTGTAGGAGGAGAAGAAAACTATGCATTTATAGCCGAACTGGCACAATTCATGTTTGGCATCGCTTCTTTCCTAAGTCCTCTGGTATATACTTATCTGATTCGTGAACTTGACCCGGCAACCTACACAGCCGGTAAAGGTTTCTTTATCGACTTGTTGGCCGATATCACCCCACGGGAAATGCCATGGGTATCTCTTTACTGGGTATTTACCATCCTGTTGTTAGTCATGCTGATTGCTGTCGGTGTCTCCCGCTTTCCCAAGATCGAACTGAAAGAAGATGAGAAAAGCGGGTCCAAAGATTCATATCTGGCTTTATTCAAACAGAAATATGTATGGTTGTTTTTCCTGGGGATTTTCTGCTACGTAAGCACGGAACAGGGAACTTCTATCTTTATGAGTACCTTCCTGGAACAATACCACGGAGTCAATCCGCAAACTGACGGTGCGCAAGCCGTGAGCTATTTCTGGGGATTGATGACAGCCGGTTGTCTCGTAGGTATGATTCTACTCAAGTTGATTGACAGCAAGCGATTGCTGCAAATCTCCGGAATCCTGACCATCATCCTATTATTATCGGCATTGTTCGGAAGCAAGGAAGTAGCTATGATCGCTTTTCCTGCTGTCGGATTCAGTATTTCCATGATGTATTCCATCGTATTCTCATTGGCTTTGAACTCTGCTTCACAGCATCACGGTTCATTCGCCGGTATTTTATGTTCGGCAATCGTCGGTGGTGCCGGTGGTCCGATGATTGTGAGTACGTTGGCAGATGCAACATCACTCCGCACAGGTATGCTGTTTATCCTTGTTTTCGTAGGATACATCACCTTTATCGGTTTTTGGGCACGCCCACTGATTAATAACAAGACCGTTCGTCTGAAAGACTTGTTCAAACAACGTTGAACGCTGAACAACAAACGACGAATAAAAAAATGCAAAGTTATATGATGAAACAACGAATATCTATTTTTCTCTTGTTCACCATTCTGCTATCCGCCAACGGGTATGCGCAAAAAGCAATCATGCGCCTGACTCAACAGACTTTGATGCATGAGGTACGCGAAACGCCTTCACCACTGGACGGGCAGCATATCACTGTCAATCCTCCTCGTTTCATGTGGCCGGACAAATTTCCTCACTTGGGGGCCGTATTGGACGGAGTGGAAGAAGAAGACTACAAACCGGAAGTGACTTACCGCATCCGGATTGCACGCGACCCGAAATTCAAATCGGAAGTGATAACCGCTGAAAGGAAATGGGCCTTTTTCAACCCATTCAAACTATTTGAAAAAGGAAAATGGTATTGGCAATATGCCTACGTTGACAAGGACGGAAAAGAAGAATGGTCGCCCGTTTCTCATTTTTATATAGACGAGCATATACGTACATTCAATCCGCCTTCTCTACAAGAGGTGTTAGCTAAATTACCCAAGACGCATCCCCGCATCTTACTTGATGCCAAAGATTGGGACAATATCATCGAACGGAATAAAAACAATCCGAAAGCACAGGCTTACATCCGGAAAGCCGATAAATGTCTGAATCATCCGCTGAAACATTTGGAAGAAGAGATTGATACGACCCAGGTTGTCAAGCTGACAAACATCGTTCAATATCGTTCCGCTCTGATTCGGGAAAGTCGTAAGATTGTAGACCGGGAAGAAGCGAATATCGAAGCCATGGTACGTGCTTACTTGCTAACGAAAAACGAGGTATACTACAAAGAAGGTATAAAGCGTCTTTCCGAAATTCTTTCATGGAAGAACAGTAAGTACTTTGCGGGAGATTTCAACCGTTCCACCATTCTGTCTATGAGTACTTCCGCGTATGACGCATGGTATAACCTGCTGACTCCGGATGAAAAGAAACTACTCTTAAGAACGATTCGTGAAAATGGAAAGAAATTCTATCATGAATATGTCAATCACCTAGAAAACCGTATTGCTGATAACCATGTTTGGCAAATGACTTTCCGTATCCTGAATATGGCTGCGTTTGCTACGTATGGCGAACTGCCGATGGCTTCCACCTGGGTGGATTATTGTTACAATGAGTGGGTATCCCGTCTGCCGGGCCTCAACACGGATGGAGGATGGCACAATGGCGATTCTTATTTTCAGGTCAATCTCCGCACATTGATTGAAGTTCCTGCTTTTTATTCCCGTATCAGCGGATTCGATTTCTTTGCTGACCCGTGGTATAACAACAATGCGTTCTACGTCATCTATCAACAGCCCCCATTCTCGAAATCCGCCGGGCAAGGAAACTCACATGAAAGTAAGATGAAGCCAAACGGTACACGAGTAGGTTATGCAGATGCCTTGGCACGCGAATGTAACAATCCATGGGCAGCCGCTTATGTACGCACTATTTTGCAGAAAGAACCGGATATTATGGAAAAGACTTTCCTCGGAAAATCCGGAGACTTGACCTGGTATCGCTGTATAACAAAGAAAGCACTTCCCCAAGAAGGCCCTACTCTTGCAGAATTACCGATGGCAAAAGTATTCAATGAAACGGGAATCGGTACGATGAATACTTCTTTGGGAGACATAGATAAGAATGCAATGCTGTCGTTCCGTTCCAGTTCCTACGGTTCCACTTCCCATGCACTAGCCAATCAAAATGCTTTCAATACATTCTACGGAGGTAAAGCCATTTTTTACAGTAGCGGACATCGCACTGGTTTTACAGACGATCATTGTATGTATTCTTATCGTAATACTCGTGCGCACAACAGTATTTTGGTGAATGGAATGACGCAGAAGATCGGGACGGAAGGATATGGCTGGATTCCACGGTGGTATGAAGGAGAGAAAATCGCTTACATGGTAGGAGACGCTTCCAATGCTTATGGTAAAGTGACCTCTCCTCTATGGTTGAAACGTGGCGAATTATCCGGTACGCAATATACGCCCGAAAAAGGATGGGATGAGAACAAGCTGGATATGTTCCGTCGTCATATCATCCAATTGGGAACTACCGGAGTTTTTGTGATTTATGATGAACTGGAAGGAAAAGAAGCCGTAACATGGAGTTATCTTTTACATACCGTAGAACTGCCTATGGAAATACAGGAACTGACGGATGAAGTGAAAGTTATTGGTAAGAATAAAGCCGGGGGTGTTTCTGTTGCCCATCTTTTCAGTTCGGCAAAAACGGAACAAGCGATGGTAGATACTTTCTTCTGTGCGCCAACCAACTGGAAAAATGTGACGAACGCACAAGGGAAAGCGTTGAAATATCCTAATCACTGGCATTTCTCTTCTACAACAGTTCCGTGTAAAACCGCCCGTTTCCTGACAGTGATGGATACGCATGGAAAGAACCGCCCGGATATGCAGGTAATTCGCAAAGGTAATACCATTCAGGTAGGCGACTGGACTATTACTTGTAACCTGACAGAAAAAGGGAAAGCTGCCATCTATGTAAGCAATAAAACGGAAAAGGTTTCTTTAAACTATGATGCCGGTAAAAAGGAAGGTGCAACGATAGTCACAGATCAGGTAAAAGGCAAACAGGTTACTAAAGTCCTGACAGACTATTTACCGGATTTTGAGATTTAATTTCTCCCCGCTTTAGATGAAGAAACATATACTCCTATAAAAACGTTATATTTGCAGAGTAATTTTAAATAAAGAAGTAACCATGAAATATATCGGAGCACATGTAAGCGCGTCCGGGGGCGTAGAGTTCGCCCCCGTTAATGCACACGAAATAGGAGCAAATGCTTTTGCGTTATTCACCAAGAATCAACGCCAATGGGTAAGCAAACCTTTAACAGAAGAAAGTATCAGCCTCTTTAAAGAGAATTGCGAGAAATACGGTTTTCAGCCGGAATATATCCTGCCACATGACAGTTATCTTATCAACCTGGGACACCCGGAAGAAGAGGGACTTCAAAAAAGCCGTGCCGCTTTTCTGGATGAAATGCAACGTTGCGAACTGCTTGGATTGAAACTTTTAAATTTCCATCCAGGCAGTTCTCTCAACAAAATTTCAATAGAAGATTGCTTGTCGCTCATCGCAGAAAGCATTAATATCGCTTTAGAAAAAACAAAAGGCGTAACAGCCGTTATTGAGAACACTGCCGGACAAGGAAGTAATCTAGGTAGCGAATTCTGGCAACTGAAATATATCATCGACCGGGTAAACGACAAGAGCCGGGTGGGTGTTTGCCTCGACACCTGCCATACTTATACGGCTGGTTATGATATTGTCAATGAATACGATAAGGTATTTGATGAGTTTGACAAGGAAGTGGGATTCAATTACCTTCGAGGTATGCACTTGAATGATTCAAAAAAAGCACTAGGCACCCATGTAGACCGTCACGATAGTATTGGTGAAGGATTGATCGGAAAAGCATTTTTTGAAAGATTGATGCAAGATTCGAGATTCGATAATATGCCGTTGATACTCGAAACACCGGATGAAAGTAAATGGAAAGAAGAAATTGCATGGCTAAAGAGCATGGAATAATGTTTTCACCACAGAGGACACGGAGGACACAGAGGTGAATTTAGTTTATGACTTACGCTTGTGACCCTAATTTTGATGCATAATCCTCCTCTATAAAGTTGAAAAAACATGAAAACATCTGCCACCTGCAACCAAACGCGTGTAATGCACTAGTTGATAGATAGTTGGAGCGTGGCAGATACTGTTGCAGATAGGTTGCAGATAAAGTATCTGCAACACAGTATAAGCCTTGCATAAGCCAATTCTCCAGGAGGGCAAAAGTTTATTGTATACATTAACTTCCCATTTCCAGGCGGGGAACTGTCGTTTCCGGCATTAGAAATTACAGTTTCCACGGCAGGAAACGAGAGTTTCTAAGGCGGGACACTACAGTTTCTACGTAAGGATACTGTCGTTTCCCCGTAGAGACACCACAAATTATCCATAGAGTCACCCCAATTATCCCATAGCTTTGCATAAAGGAATCAAGGCTTTTTCTTTGATTATATAACGTGTTGCAGATACTTTATCTGCAACCTATCTGCCGCAGGTATCTGCAACGTTCCAACTATTTATTAACTAGTGTGTTACACGCTTTTCGTTGCAGGTGGCAGATGTTTTTATGTTTTTCAACTTTATAGTAGGAAAAAATTTC
>JBKVKY010000012.1:83418-158430 GCA_046986985.1 Bacteroides xylanisolvens
GTTGCAGGTGGCAGATGTTTTTATGTTTTTCAACTTTATAGTAGGAAAAAATTTCGTTCATTTCTGCACTGTTTCATTCTTTTTTATACTGTTATGAATTTATACTGCCAACACCTATACTCAATAAATATTCGCCATACTCACTAAAGGTTCATACAATTTCTCTATATCCTGTGAGTCCATCTCTATTTGAACTTGATCTCCAGGCATTAATTTCTGTCCTTTGGGAGGCCAATTCTTACGGTCACGATGCACATTTATAATTATGCAACGTTCCGGTAAACGAAGTTCATCCACAATCTTGCCATCTAAATAAGACCCGCTCATTACTTCTACAGACAATGTATAACGGGGCTCTTCCTTAAAGGCAGGTGAATGAATCATATCATCATATAAAATTACATTGAACGGTTTTATCTGAAGCATTTCCGTAAAGTAATAGGTTAATCCACCTACAACAATGGAAGGATAAAAGACTTCCAAATGTCCCGTAATCTCGGTTATTAAGACAATAGCCGTCAGAGGTGTACGAATGACTGCTACAAGAAATGCCGACATACAAATCAACATGATATAACTGATATTCTCATAAGCAATCACACCCTGTTGAACCATAATCAATCCCACTATTTGCCCCAAAAGTCCTCCTGTCACCAGTGTAGGGATAAAACTTCCTCCCGGTAAACCCGAAGAAAAAGAAAAGGTACTAAAAACGAAATGCAACAACATCATGCCAACAATCCAAAGAATATGTGTATCCGGATGCATGGCCTGTGATAGCAAGAACTGTTCACCTCCTCCCGTCAGATTAAACTCGGCCATAGAAATCAGAAAAGCAATAAAAAGCAAATACAGCATTTTCACGTATTCAGGATGCTTAATAGCGGGATAAATACGTTTCATCTGAAGAGTAGTGACAGAAAAGAATTTTCCAAAAACAGAAACTACTGCCGCCAACAAAAGAAACAGTTTCACCTGCCCCCAAAAAGTCATTCCAGGCACAATGGCATCTATATGAAAATAAGGATTGATGGGAAAAATCCAACTGGCAACCCCGCCTGCCACGACTCCTGCCAAAAGCGTGGTAATGGCTGTTTTAGGTGCATCGAACCGCTCGATAGATTCGATAACCAACAATGAGGAAGCTAATGGGGCAGCAAAAGCAGCCGCCAATCCGGCACCTGCACCGGCAGACAATAATTGTTTCCGTTCACCACTAAGCACCCTCCCCCATTTTGATACCAAATATCCGACATACGAACCTATCTGTACGGAAGGTCCTTCACGCCCCAAAGACAATCCGGTACTTAATGCAAGTATCCCACCCACAAACTTCGCAACCAATTCCAGAAAAGGATGCTTATAATCAACCCTCCCATTAATAACTCCACGTGTTTGCGGAATCCCCCCGCCGGTAATAAGCGGCATTTTCTTCACCAGCCAGGATACGAATACAAGTATTCCCCACATCAACAGGAAAAGAGGGATATACCAATACCACTTGGGATGAGAATCAAAGAAATCATGGCGGAGATTAAAGAAGAACTGTAACAGGTAATGATAAGGCACGGCAACAAGCCCCGTCAGTAATCCTACGAAGATACTGACAAAGTAAAGTCGTGCATCAATCAACTTCAGTTTAAAAATGCGCCAACGACCATTATCTTTTATCTTTTTTATCAGTCGAAACATTCAGCCAGCCTTACATTGTTTTATACGTAGGACATACAACAATCAAAACCTAGCTGTGGTTTTCAAACTCATGAAGATTTAATTTCTAATTATCTTCCCATCATATTCAGACGAAGTATAGCGTGTACCATAAAGTAAGACCCCAGTGCATTATAATCCGTGTCACGAATGGCGGTGGCGGTAATTGTGCGTATCAAAGAAATATCCTGATGGAGAATATCATAGATCTTGAAACGGATTAATAACTGTTTCTTTTTTAGAAAGGCTTTTGACAGTTGGCAGTTCCACATGAAATTCTCTTTGGCATAACCTTCATAACCATAACCGGTGCGGAGAGAATAAGTCAGGTCATTATATAGTTCCATCCCCCAAGGCAGATAAAGTTGCAGTTGGGTTCCTGCCTGATAATCAAAAGTTTCAGTACGTTTCTCCCGCACATCATTATAAGAATTGTTATAAGTCAGGCCGACAAGCCCCGTAAGTTCCATTTGACGGGTACGATAAGTAAGCCGTAGACGCTCACGTCCCGTTAAATGCTGTACGGAGGTTTTCACCGGTTCTTCTTTATTCAGAGTTGTATAGCCATTCTGATTCCGGTATTGCAGATAGGAGTAAGTGCGAAATATCCAGCTACGATTCTTAAAAGGAGTATTGAGAGAAAAAGACCCCATGGCGCGCCAATTACCATTCATATTGACCGGAGACGTCGTTCGCACACCGGTTTCGCTGTCATAAGTCACCTGATTGGTTACATTATTAATGGTATTCTCGAACAAAGCGGTAGCTACCATATTTCGCTGATGTTTGGTATTGTAGGAATTAAAATTCAATGTAAACGTATTCGTATATGAAGGCTTCAACGAAGGGTTACCGACACGGATATTTAAAGGATTGGTACGGTCGGTCACAGGTTGGAGGTCGCGTACGCTTGGCTGTTTTCCTTTTCCTCTATACACAATTTGCAAACGGGTACGTTTTGAAAACTTGTAACGGAAATTGACTGTGGGTGAGAAATTCATGACTGATCTTTCCAACTGATCTTCGGGAGCGTCGCTCAACAAAGAATGGCTGACAGACTTTTGTGGTTCAAAATCAACTCCAATATTATAATTATACTTTTTCTGTGAAGTACGTATGGCAAGGTTCACCAAGTGATTACTGTATTGATTTTCAAAACGGTTACTGGAGTCTTCATCAAAGTCGGGAGCAAACTCTTCCAGTTCCTTATCCCAGTCATAGACAAAACGATCCGAATTGTTCACTCTATACTGATAGCTGTAACGGAGTTGCAGGAAATGCCGCCACGGCAACGGTTCTACATATACCAGTTGCACCCGGTAATTATACCCGTCCACATCATCCTCTATTTTCTGATTCTGAATCTTCTTCGTATTATTTTTGAAGTACCGGGTGGTGGAAAGGCTCTTCCGGTCGGTAGCTGAAGCATTAGTACCATAGTCAACTTTCAAAGCGACATTTCTCCCCAAACGACTTAATTTCCGGCTAAGTTGCAACATCATCGTCAGGTTATACCGGGAATTATGGTTGGTGCCGGAGGACTCTCTCTCATTCAACAACACATCATTTCCCCACCCTTCCTGAAAGCCACTATTCTCTCTGTCATTGGCCGAGAAACGATATTGAGGACGGAAAATCAACGTAGTAACAGAATCCATTTTCCATTCAAGAAAAGCATTGGCCACCAGCTCATGATTCTGCAACCGGCTATTGTTCGTGCCCAGATTGATTGACCGATCCTCGCGAAGAAAGTTGTCGACCGTTGTACGGCTGTCTTCCAAACGGTCTGTACCCACGTATTGAAGATTGGAGCGTAATTTAATCCGCTTCCAGTCATGAGTCGCGTTTAGTCCCAATGAACGGGAAGTAGTCAGCCCCATCCGATTACGGATATTACCTGTAGCATTTGAAGATTCATTCTGCAATTCCGAGAATCCCTGATTATTGGTATTATTCAGATTCCCGATAATCGTTAATTGAGAGTTTTCACGAAAGCGGTTCAAGGTATTGGCTAATTCATAACGGTCTTTACTCCCGTATCCTCCCATAAAATTCTCCATCCAACCCAATTTCATGTCCTTTTTCACAGACAGATCCAGAATCATCTCTTCCTCTCCGTCATCTATCCCAGTGAGACGCGCCAAATCTGATTGGCGTTCATAGGCTTTCAACTTCTCCACCATCTCCACGGGAAGGTTTTTAAGGGCGGCTTTCGGGTCATCAGAGAAAAACTCTTTACCGTCTACTAAAATCTTCTTTACCTCCTTACCATGTATCAATAACTTACCGTCCGCATCTATTTCGCTTCCCGGAAGTTGTTTCACCAACTCTTCAAGCATTGAACCTTCGGGAGTACGATAGGCGGAAGCATTGAAGACTGTTGTATCTCCTTCCGTCACCGCCATCGGGGCTTGACCTACTACTACGGCCTCATCCAAAGCATAACTTTCCGGAGTCAGATTGATATTTCCCAATTCATAGGAGGTGCTTTTGCGGGAAATGGAAATGAGATGAAAAACAGGTTTATATCCGATATATGAAACTTGCAATAATAAAGACTTCGCCTTAGTCGCAGTAGGAACGGAAACGGAAAGTTGAAATTTACCGATAGCATCCGTAGCACCGCCGCCCAACAATGTACTATCCGGTAAAGCCAAAAGCCGGACCGTAGCAAACGGTACCGGCTGATTGGTTTCAGTATCAATCACACGACCGGAAAAACGCTCTTTGCCGGACTGAGCAAAAACAGTCAAACTAATCAGTAACAAGACATAACAAGTAATCAAACGGTACTGAAAAGAATAAATATGGCTGCCTATGTTCAAATTGTGTTGATTTAGTAAAATAAAACTATAATAAAATAAACCTAATCTTTATTTCTGGCCTTGACGCGGAGCACGAGGTCTTTGTCCCTGGTGGTGTCCCTGTCCCGGTTTCTGACCTTTTCTGCGGTCAAATTCCTTTCTGAATTTATTAGCATTCATCTTTTCCTGCTGATAAATCTTCAAAATCTGCTTCTGCGAAAGTATCTTGCTGAATTCATTGTAATACTTTTCACGAATATCCAGCATTTTACGGCTTTGAGTAAACTGGTTCCGCAACATGGTTGCAATCTCGTCGTCAGTCATGGACGGACGTTCTTTCTTAGCATTAGCGTCTGTGCCTTGTGCTTTAGTTTTCTCTGTTCTCGCCTTATGAGTCATCATACGACATTCACGCAATTCTTTCAGATACTTCTCGTATACCGGAGTAAATTTAGCTGCCGTTGCATCATCCAACATCAATGTATTTACTATTTGTTTAGTCTGCATCTGCACCATTTGTTCTGGTGTAGGACGCTGTTTTTTTTGTTTATTATCCGTATTCTGTGCAGACAAAGTCATCTGGCTTCCCATCAGGAGAACGGCCAAAATTACATAAATAAATTTAGTCTTCATAATCTTCACGTTTAAAATAATTAATTGAGTTACTTAATTCAAAAATATATCATTTTCAGAGAAGCTGACGAGCTCTTCCAACTCCTCATCTGATAGTTCTTTAATCCATTTATCTACCGGTTCCGTACCATTGGCTAATACTTTCGAAGAAGATGTTGTCACCTCATCTGCCTGTCGCAAAGACGGAACAAACAGAAATCCGACCCATACGGCTGCTATGGTAATCACCGTAGAAATAATCAGCTTCGTATGAGACTTCCGCTGTTGCTTCACTCCGGCACGTTCCATCACCTTTCGTTGCACGTCCTCGAAGAATCCATCGGGGGTACGGTAAGGTGTCCGTTTTCCAATATCATCAAAATCAAAATCCTTTTTCATCGTTCTATCTGTTTAATATATATTCCTTTATCTTCTCTTTCGCATAGTGGTAATTCACTTTTAGTGTATCCACTTTACTATCCAGTACACGGGCGATCTCTTCATATTCAAGTTCATCGTAATAACGCAAGTTGAATACCAGCCGTTGCTTTTCCGGCAGACTTAAAATAGCTTCCTGAAACTTTACTGCCAACTCATTCTCATAATCAATGTAATCGGAAGCCTTCAACTTGCCCATCAACTCTTCCTGAACATCTTCTGCGGAAACAACTCCCTCATCTTTACGTCCGTTAAGCAAGCGTAAACTCTCATTCGTTGCAATCCGGTAAATCCAAGTTGACAGCGAACTTTCTTCGCGAAACTGATCGATATGCCGGAATACCCGGATAAAGACTTCCTGAAGCACATCTTCCGCATCTTCATGAGATACAACCAGTCTACGGATATAATTATATATCGGCACCTGAAAAGAGTCCATCAGCATCTTGAATCCCCGTTCGCGATTCGAGGCACAAGCTTCACGAATTTTATTCTCGTTTATCATCAATTCTTTTTCTGAACTTTATTAGTTAGAACGCAGAAGACTGACGAAGTTAAATATGGGATTTGGTATTTTGCTTTTATTAACAAGAGAGGGAGAACTGGCGGAAATCATTGTCGGTATATACGATAGGAATAAACGCATGATTCCTGATGACGTTCTGATGAAGGTAGAAAATTATAGTGACGCTATATGCTCGGGATAGTGACGGTATCATTGTCTCATACCGTCACTATCTTTGCCGGATAGCGTCACTATGTTTTTAGTAGAAATACTCTATTTATAAGCTGTAAACAAGGAGATGATTACCAGAACTTATTGTGTTCCGCACTATATTCAAAGCCTGCGGCTTTCAACTGATTCACTAATTCATCCTTGTTCACATTCATATCTTCACAAAGTTCGTCAAGTGAAGAATAGCAGTCGCGCAACTTCATATTGATGACGCTGAACAACATCATCGGATCTTTTGGTAATTCCATAACATACAATCTTTTAAACCGGGGGCAAAGGTACAGCAATCCCGTTGAATGGCAAAACAAATCAATCTCCTATTTCTTCTATCTTCAAAGAGATTTTTTCTATTAGTTTGCTGATTTCTTCTTCCAATGGGATCACATTGAAGTCTTTCCAAAAGTTCTCATCGTATTTGAAATATGTGTCGGAGAAGATTGTACGGGTAGGCAATCTTTCTGTACGGGAAAATGCGGTTACCTGTCCGGTTTCCACCTTGCAAGTAATCATCTCAAACCAGATATGAAGGTCGCGACTGCCAAACAGCATTTTTGTACGTTTCACTTTGAAATGAAGATCGCCCCGGATATGATGTATGTAATAAGTTCCTTGCCACGGTTTATAAGAAATGGTATATACCACTTTTTGAGGAATCATGCGTACATTGCGTGCGCGCCTTTCGACGAACATACCCGCCGCATTTTTCACATATACAGGATGAACTTCCAGACGGGCTTGCAATAAGGCGCTCGTTTCAGAATCAAGGAATAGTTCTCCGCAAAAAAGAGGTTCACTGATTCCTTTTTTCTGTTCAAAATGCACCACATTTACAAACCGGTCTTCTAAAAATGTCACGCCCTCCGAAGTATAGGTATAAATGCTATTCTCGATACTGGGAATCAGGAATTCGGGCATATCTTTTATGATATCCATCTGAATACAAGCCTGAATTCCCGACTTCACTTTTACCAATAAGCTATCTTTCGCTTCCACATTGCTTAGCCGACTCATTTTCAACAGCTTCACTTGATCTGGCATTGCAGAATGTGAGGATGTCTTATAAACCTTGAACACTGCTTCCGACAAGTTTTGGAATTTGTTTTTCAACTGAACTCCTTCACGATAAAAGGTAGTCAGATACACGGGAGTATGCGAATAGTTCTGTTCCCTCCGTTCAATCATTTCTCGCAAAAGTTTCTTTGGTTCACTTCGACGAATCACTACTTCCTGCAAAGAAACCACTTTAGGTTCGAGACTAAGTATATTGTGCCGTCCAATCAACAAAGCAAACTCTATATCTTGTGAAAGATAACCTATATGAGAAAAGGTAATCGAATCGTTTTTTAAAGAATCGGGTAAGGACAGTTTAAAATCTCCATTCTGATTTGTTATGCTGCCGATAGATGTCCGCCTCACTCCAACAGTAGCTGAAGAGATGGGCACACCCGTCTCCTTATCCAGCAAAGTGCCGGTAATGGAAAAGTTAATAGGCTGCTCCGAAATGGAATCCTGTTGTATATGAATCTTTTTCTCCGAAGGGAGAGTAATCAGAATATGAGTACCAATCACCTGAAACTCCAAACCGGTATCTCCTACTATATCATACACTGCTTGGCGAATAGACCGTTCTCCTCCCTTTATCTTCACGACAGCATCATTATCAATAACTTTACTGTCATAAATAAACATATATCCCGACTGTTGGGAGACATTACCTAATAATGAATAAACAGTGCCTTTTGACTTGGGAAGCCGAACTATCCGTTCCAATACATCGCCCCCATCCGCTCTCATCGTATCGACTACGAAAAAGAGTATGAATAGAATGGATAGATAGCAATAAGCCTGTTTCATTTTCTCAAGTTTAAATGAGTTTTATTCTGATAACAAAAGAATATCCCCTTGCCGGACACATTGCAGACCGAGTGCGCTAGCTATCAGAGTAGCTACGACTTCAGAAGACTCATCAGAAAATTCAACCGTCAACCTACGTTCCTCCAATGCAGGTGAAGCCACTTGAATCTGCAAACTATCCGAATTCAGGTTCATCACTTTCAGAATGTTCGCCAAAGATTCATCTTTAAAACGTATGTGTTTAAAGAAGCTCCCCCACTCTTCATTCTCTTTATCCGCATCGAGAACGACTAATCGTTGCGATTGCACCACTACTGCCTCTCCCGCTTTTACATAACATTCCTGATTTCCTTTTTTTAGAGTAACTTTCACAATCCCTCTTTGTACAGATAAACGGAACGGAGCATGTTCATCGCTCTGTACACTGAAAGCGGTTCCCAAAACTTCAATTTTAGCTTGTTCCGTATCAATCCAAAAGGGTTGTCCCTGCTTCTTTGCTACGTCGAAGAAAGCATTTCCCTGCAAACTCACTTCCCGTTTATCAGCAATAAAATGCTTCGGATATAATAAGGAGGTTTCCTTTGCCAAAAGTACCACAGAACCGTCTTCAAGAGTCGTTGCCAAAGTGGAAATGCCTTGATTTTCCTGTGTAAGAAAATTCTGTGCCGGTTCTCTTTCAGAACCGGTCATCCAATACAAAGCTCCCCAGACGACGCCTATCAAAACGGCGGCAACTGCTCCGTATCTGATCCATTGTGAATGTTTGCGTATAGAACAGCCTTCATCAACTTTCGCAAGTAAACGGTCATTGTCCAGGCGATTATACAATCGGTTCCATGCCTGATCTGTCTTTATTTTATAAATTTCTGTTTTCATCACTTCATGTGAATATAAGTTTCAACTTCTTCTCGTAATGTCCGGAGGGCTTTTGTCATTTCAGCTTCTACTGTTTTTACCGAAAGAGAAAGCTGTGTCGCTATCTCCACATATTTCCGCCCCTCCAAACGGTGCATCTCAAAAATCTGTCGTCTGCGGACTGGCAGCTTTTCAAGAGTGCTATTTATGAATTTCTGTAATTCCTCATACTCCATCTGTTGATGAGGATCTGTCGACTGCTCCGGATTAGAAGTGTTCAATACTGCTTCACGGTATCTATTCCTAACTTCTTCGTGTTCACAATACTGCAAAGACTGATTGCGAGTCGCTCTGTACAGATAGCTTTTAACGGACTGGAAAATCTGTAAGCGCTCCCTTTCTTTCCAAAGCACATAGAAAAGCTCTTCTACAATCTCTTCCGCTACCGCCATCTGCCCGGTAATGCCTGCCGCATAACAGCAAAGAGGAAAATAGTAACGGCGAAAGAGTTCCTCAAACGCTTTTATATCACCTTCCTTTATCTTTTTTAGTATGAGCAGTTCATCCAGCATACTTGCTTTTCTTTATGATTGACCTCAAATATAAGAAAACTATCCCTGTTTCAATTCGATTGCTTTTTCAATTTATCCACTGCGTGCTCTAAAGATTCCGTAGGTTCGATAATATTGTAGTTTCCCCAAAAGTCAGGATTCCAGTATTCGTCTACCTTATCATAAAATATTTGATTCAGGCTGAAAGCTTCTTTGTTGGGTATATTCTCCAATACTCCTTCTTTTCTATCGGTCACTACCATTTCGGAAGCTACCGTATAGCTCGTGGAAAACAACTTCCGCTTCCAGTCACATTTAAAACGGATTGTGTTATGAATATAGTTCAGATACGTTTTTCCATCTACATCTTTATAAGTGACCAGATAAGAGAGTTCTTGCGGTTTGAATCTTAAACCGAGAGGTTTCTTATACAGAATTGCGGTAGTCGCCTTCGATTTATTCTGCATATCCAGACTCATTTCTATACGGGTGAATGACAACCGTTCACGATCGATATACAATTTACCGTATAATAAAGCGTACATGAGAATGACTTTCGGGCGGAAATTAATAACATACTGCATACGATTATCTATAAGCATGGATTCTGCCATCCAGAATTCGTAATTATTCAATTCTTCAAAATCGAGTAACGCTCCCTTGTTCTTCACGACATCCAAAGTGACGCCTAGATTAGGACCACCCACAACTTTGACAGCTAATGTGTCACTCGCTTTCTGACTAAGCAGACGACGTCCCTTCTCCACCCGTACTTTATCATAGTTTATATTTCTATTGGTATAGGCTGTTTTAGACACATTGAGCACTGCTTCCGATATACCGATATATCGACGCCCTTTCTGTACGGTTTCCCGGTAAAATCCCGTCAGCATATCACGCTTATCACTATAATTTAAAGGAATCTTATTGATTGCTTTCTCTACAATTATACGTGGATTTTCGGCAAATACCACCACTTCATTCAATAGATTGGAATGAGGCGTCAACCAAACTGTCAACATAGCGGCTGTTTCTTTCTCCAAAGAGATATGAGTATTTACATAACCGATATGTGAAATGTCCAGTTCACGCGGGGTTTCCGTTTTTTTAATCTTCAAAGCAAATTCTCCTTCCGCATTGGTCACAGTACCGATATTGCTACCATGCACCGATACATTTACGTTCTCCAGAGCTTTTTTATTTTGCTTGTCTTTCACCATACCAACAATCGTAAGATAATCTCCGGCATCTCCTTGCGCCCACACAGGATAGCTACAAAGCAGCAAACAAACTGATAGCCATCCAACCAAGTGTTTTTCTACATTCTTCATACTGATGCTTTTTAAAGGTAAATAAATTGCGTTTCTACTAATAAGAGCGCTCAAACCGGAAATACCCTACAGCTTTTACAAAAAAAAGAAAAAGAAATCAGATTTCAATACCATATCCGGAAATTAATAGTAATTTTCCCGGCAAATTAATGATAAAAGCAATCACTATGATACGCAAATTAGACAAGACCGAATACGCCCTGGCTGCATCGTTAGCATTGGAGGTATATATACAATGCGGAGCGGAAGACTTCGATGAAGAAGGTTTGAATTCATTCAAAAGCTTTATCTCCAGCGAGCAACTGATGAATGAATTAGTGATTTACGGTGCTTTTGAGGATAAGAATCTGGTTGGCATCATGGGGACAAAGCATGAAGGGAAACATCTTTCTTTATTCTTTATCCGAAAAAAGTACCAATGCAAAGGTATCGGCAAACAGTTATTCTGTTTCGCTATCAATGATTGTCCGGTAGATGAAATGACTGTTAATTCATCCACGTACGCTATCCGTTTTTATCAAAGTTTAGGATTTGAAAAGACTAAAGAGAAGCTATGTACTAACGGGATAACTTATACGCCAATGATATTCAAGAGGACAGTCAGAATCAGTTCCATCGCACCTTGTGGAATGGACTGCGCATTATGTTATGCTTTTCAAGATGTAAAAAAGCCTTGCCCCGGTTGTAGAACCCAAACAGGAAAAATTCGGGAAAGTTGCCAAAACTGTATCATTTTCTCATGTGATAAGAAAAAGTATTATTGTTTTGAATGCACAAATTTCCCTTGTAAACGATTAAAAGCACTAGATGCAAGATACCAAAACAAATACAAAATGAGTATGATTATGAATCTTACATTCATAAAAGAACAGGGAGAAGAAAACTTCTTAATATGGCAAAATCATAAATACACCTGCCCCAAGTGCGGAAAACTGCGAACTGTGCATTACGACTACTGTATTCACTGTAAACAACAGAAGTTAACATAACTATAATGAATCCCTCCCGATAGAGCTACAATTATATTTGTTAATTATGCTTGTGAATATGTATTTCATATAAAAATAGTTTCTACCTTTGCGACCGTTATGATGAAGTACATATTCTGTATACTATTAGGCGTATTTCTGAATTGGGGATTCCATCTGATTTCCGATGAAGCACAGGAGGCATACCGGTTAGAAACCGGTAGTACCAGTATACAAACCTATACCAATTCATACACCTCCAAAACCAGCATCATACAACTGGATAAAGAACAGAAACTAGTCAAAACAAAAGAATACACCGGAAAGCAAGATTACAATAACGATAATGGTGTTTTAAATCCATTTTCTTTCCGACACCTCTCTCCTTTAAAGATACTACGATTCAATATTCCTTCTGTCACTATCCGTATACTAAGCTCTCTGAAGATTCAGCTTCCTCAAAACCAATGGACAGGTTTTTCATATTATACCAATCTTTTTAAATATTCTGATAGATATCATATCTATTCATTAGGTCACATACTCATTTAGCCATTTTATATTTTTTCCGGCATAAGACTATTCCAGTCTTTGATGCCTCACTTTCTGTTTGCGTCCTCCATTTAAGTGAAAAGAGTATTCACTATGGTCCGGAAGCCAATAACATTCTTTTTTTACCATAACAACCAAAGTATATAAAATGGACTTTTTATTGGATTTCATCCTTCATATCGATCAATATATGGTTATGATTGTGCGTGATTATCATGCCTGGACGTATGCCATTTTGTTTTTTATAATCTTCTGTGAAACCGGATTAGTGGTCACTCCTTTTCTTCCCGGTGATTCTCTACTCTTCGTTGCAGGAGCTATTTCTGCCTTACCTGACATGCCTATCAGTGTGCATATACTCGTTATCATTTTATTTGCCGCTGCCGTATTAGGCGATTCCTGCAATTACATGATCGGACATTTCTTCGGTCGAAAGCTTTTTAATAATCCCAATTCCAAGATATTCAAACAAAGCCATCTGGAGAAGACACACGAGTTTTATAAGAAATATGGTGGGAAAACAATTATTCTGGCCAGATTCGTCCCGATAGTACGCACGTTTGCCCCCTTCGTAGCAGGAATGGGAAAGATGAACTATTACTATTTTATGATGTATAATTTAGCGGGTGGTGCGGCTTGGGTTGGCATATTCTGCTACGCCGGTTATTTCTTCGGAGACCTTCCGTTTGTACAAGAGAACTTGAAACTGCTGATCGTTGCCATCATATTCATCTCTATATTGCCTGCAATCATAGAGGTAGTACGAGCCAAACTAAAGTTTTAAAACACCAAACTATAATCTGTATTCATTTGTTACTAATATAAATAGAGAAGAAAAAACAATTTAAAGTTTTTACACTTATGAAAAATTCTTTTTTTAGCCGGTTTACTCCAAAGGAGCCCAAATTTTTCCCATTGCTGAAACAACTTTCAGAAGTGCTTTGTGAGGCATCCGTTGTTTTAACAGAAAGCTTGCAACATGACTCACCAACAGAACGTGCAGACTACTACAAGAAAATCAAAGAGCTGGAACGTGAAGGGGACAAACTGACGCATCGGATTTTTGATGAATTGGGCACTACATTCATCACTCCTTTCGACCGTGAAGATATTCATGACTTAGCTTCCTGCATGGATGATGTCATCGATGGAATAAATAGTTGTGCCAAACGAATCTCTATTTACAATCCCCGTCCTATCTCGGAGAACGGCAAAGAATTGAGCCGTTTGATTCAGGAAGAAGCGACCTACATCTGTAAAGCCATGGACGAACTTGAAATATTCCGTAAGAAACCGACTCTTCTCCGGGAATATTGCTCAAGATTACATGAAATCGAGAATCAGGCAGATGACGTATATGAATTCTTTATCACCAGGCTATTTGAAGAAGAAAAGGATTGCATTGAACTTATCAAAATTAAAGAAATCATGCATGAACTGGAGAAAACGACCGATGCCGCAGAGCACGTAGGCAAGATTCTGAAAAACCTGATTGTAAAGTACGCATAAAGTAAGCCGGAACACATGGAATTATTAGTGACTATCATTATTCTGGCTCTGATATTCGATTATATCAACGGCTTTCACGATGCAGCAAACTCAATAGCTACAATCGTATCTACCAGGGTGCTTACACCCTTTCAAGCTGTACTATGGGCTGCTTTCTTCAATTTCGTTGCTTTTTTCATTGCCAAATACATTATAGGCGGATTCGGTATTGCCAATACAGTATCCAAAACGGTGGTAGAACAATATATCACTTTACCTATTATATTGGCAGGAGTGATAGCAGCCATCACCTGGAACCTGGTAACATGGTGGAAAGGTATCCCGTCTTCATCCTCACATACGCTTATCGGAGGATTTGCAGGAGCTGCCATTATGGCAAACGGGTTTGAAGCAATTCAACTTAATATCATTCTTAAAATTGCAGCTTTCATCTTTCTGGCTCCTTTTATCGGAATGGTGATTGCTTTCGGTTTCACTCTGTTTGTGCTTTACATCTGCCGCCGTGCACATCCTCATACAGCTGAAGTCTGGTTTAAGAGGTTGCAGCTCGTTTCTTCCGCTCTCTTCAGCGTCGGACATGGTTTGAATGATTCACAAAAAGTAATGGGTATCATTGCCGCTGCCATGATAGCCGCCCATTCTATGGGATTGGGTATGGGTATCAACAGCATCAATGACCTTCCCGACTGGGTTGCTTTTTCGTGTTTCACCGCCATCTCACTCGGCACCATGTCCGGAGGTTGGAAAATAGTAAAGACAATGGGAACCAAAATCACCAAAGTAACCCCATTGGAAGGAGTAATTGCCGAAACAGCCGGTGCTTTCACTCTCTACATTACGGAAATGCTGAAAATCCCCGTTAGTACAACACATACTATCACAGGTGCAATCATCGGAGTAGGTGCAACCAAACGCCTCTCTGCCGTTCGCTGGGGAATAACAAAAAGTCTCATGACTGCCTGGATTCTTACAATTCCGGTCAGTGGACTCCTGGCAGCAGCTATCTATTATATTGTTTCCCTCTTTTTGTAGAGGAAAACAATATAATGAATAATTGACTGCCGATACTCTCGAAAAAGAAAAGAGCTGAACATCCATGTCCCTTGTCTCTTTTCTGTCTAACTATCAGGAAGAAAAAAATGAATAAATCCATCACTAAATGTCACATTTACCAACTTTGATTGCCGACCTTGCGCTGATATTAATATCGGCCAGTGTAATAACCTTGCTGTTCAAATGGATGAAACAACCTTTAGTCTTAGGTTACATCATTGCCGGATTACTAGCGGGGCCTTATATAAATATTTTCCCCACCGTGGGAGATATCGAAAATATCAATATATGGGCGGAAATAGGTGTTATTTTCTTGCTCTTTGCACTTGGACTGGAGTTTAGTTTTAAAAAGCTCATGAATGTAGGTTCTACAGCTTTTATTACGGCCACCACCGAAGTCGTCAGTATGTTGCTCATAGGTTTTCTAGTAGGACAATTGTTAGGATGGGGCACGATGAATTCCATCTTTCTTGGGGGAATGTTGTCCATGTCGTCTACCACAATTATCATCAAGGCCTTTGATGATTTGGGGTTACGCAACCAGCGTTTCACGGGCATCGTATTCGGTACTCTGGTAGTGGAAGACCTGATTGCCATTTTAATGATGGTACTTCTTTCTACAATGGCGGTAAGTCAGGACTTTGTGGGTGAAGACTTATTGATTAGTGTTCTCAAAGTCGTTTTCTTTTTAATCCTGTGGTTTCTCATCGGTATTTTCGTTATTCCGGCTTTTCTTAAAAAAGCAAAGAAGCTGATGAATAATGAGACGCTTTTGATTGTTTCGATCGGTCTTTGTCTGGGAATGGTGGTATTGGCCACCTATACAGGCTTTTCAACGGCGTTAGGTGCATTTATCATGGGATCTATCCTTGCCGAAACCATCGAAGCCGAGCACATCGAACATATCATACAACCGGTAAAAGACCTCTTCGGAGCTATTTTTTTCGTATCAGTCGGTATGCTGGTGAATCCGGCTGTATTGGTAGAATATGCCTGGCCTGTTATCATCATTACTCTGGTTACCATTATCGGTAAAGCCATTTTCTCTTCATTTGGCGTACTCTTATCCGGAGAACCGCTAAATACTTCTATCAAATCCGGATTCAGCCTGGCACAAATTGGAGAGTTTGCTTTCATCATTGCCGGACTGGGTGTTTCGCTCAAAGTGCTCGATCCGTTTATTTCACCAATCATTGTGGCTGTATCTGTTATCACCACTTTCACGACTCCTTATTTTATCCGTTTGGCCAATCCTTTTGCCGAATGGCTTTACAAAATATTGCCTACTAAAATACAGGAAACATTAGATCGTTATGCTTCCGGCAAGAAGACCATGAACCACGATAGTGACTGGAAGAAATTACTAAAAAACATGATTGGCAGGGTTATTATTTATAGCGTATTGCTCACTGCTATCTGGCTGCTGTCTATACAAATCATTTATCCCGCCATCAGTGAAATGTTTGCTCCTGTTACCCTATGGATTAAGCTGGTGATGTGTCTGGGTACCCTTTTACTTATGACTCCTTTTTTGTGGGCACTCATCTCCAACAAATACAACTCTTCCGAATTATTCCTGAAGCTATGGAGAGATGAGAATTACAATCACGGACGACTGGTTTCTCTCGTTCTAGGCCGTGTATCTGTTGCTCTTTTCTTTATCACTAGCGTAGTTATCAGCTATTTCAAGCTGAACTGGGGAATAAGTGTGATTATTGCCATAGCTGTTGTGGCATTGATTCTTATTCTTAGAGAAGACCTCACGCAATATTCACGATTGGAAACGAGATTCCTAGCCAATCTTAACCGACGGGAAGAGGTTGCTAAAAAACGACACCCGCTAAAAACAAGTTTCAATAGCGAGTTCAATGACAAGGACCTTGATTTGACGTCTGTCGTAGTATCGCCTTATTCCGATTACATCGGCAAGTCTTTAGGAGAACTTTCATTCAGGCAAAATTTTGGAGTGAATGTGGTTGCAATCACGCGTGGTGATTTGAATATATACATTCCGAAAAGTTCTGAACCTATTTATCCGCAGGATAAACTGACTGTAGTCGGTACGGATATGCAATTGCAGGAGTTCAGAAATAGAATAGAAGATGTAAAAAACACAATAGATACGGACGCAGTGGATAAAAAGATGACTCTCCACTCTTTCACTGTAGATGATGAATTCCGTTTCTTAAATAAAACCATTGCGCAGTCTCATTTGGGAGAAAAGTACGATGGTATCGTTGTGGCTATTGAACGGAATGATGAATTGATTCCTTTGGATAAAGATACGGCTTTCCAATTAGGAGATCTCGTTTGGATTGTGGGTAACCGCGAGAAGATTAGAGACATACTGTAATAAAGTCCGGGGTCAAATAAATCACATTACATATAAAACAAAAGAGAGCTGTAAACATTTAATCTACAGCTCTCTTATTTTGATTTATTGTATATTCAGTGATCTTTACTTCACTTCCTCAAAGTCAGCATCCTGAACATTATCCCCGTGCTTGCTATTATCTTGCTGACCAGCACCACCGTTCATATCAGGACCAGCCTGTGCACCACCTTGTGCACCACCCTGTGCGTACATTTCAGCACTTGCAGCCTGGAAGGCAGTATTGATTTCTGCCATAGCAGTATCGATAGCAGCCAAGTCCTGTGCTTTGTGAGCATCTTTCAATTTCTGCAAAGCAGCTTCAATCGGAGCTTTCTTATCAGCAGGCAACTTATCACCTAATTCCTTCAACTGATTTTCAGTCTGGAAGATTACGCTGTCAGCCTGGTTCAGTTTATCGATTTTTTCACGTTCTTTCTTATCTGCTTCAGCATTAGCTTCAGCTTCAGCCTTCATCTTTTCGATTTCTTCCTTGCTCAAACCGCTGGATGCTTCGATACGGATAGCTTGTTCTTTACCGGTAGCCTTATCTTTAGCAGATACTTTCAAGATACCGTTCGCATCGATATCGAATGTAACCTCAATTTGAGGAACACCACGACGGGCCGGAGCAATACCTGACAAATTGAACTGACCGATTGATTTATTCTGAGCAGCCATCGGACGTTCTCCCTGCAATACATGAATCGTAACTTCACTTTGATTATCAGCAGCAGTAGAGAATGTTTCACTCTTACGAGCCGGAATGGTAGTGTTAGCGTCGATCAACTTAGTCATTACACCACCCAGTGTTTCGATACCCATTGACAGCGGAGTAACATCCAACAATACTACACCTTTGATTTCGTCTGTCAAAACAGCACCCTGCACAGCAGCACCAATAGCTACTACTTCATCCGGATTCACACCTTTAGAAGGAGCCTTGCCGAAGAAATCTTCTACCAATTTCTGAACAGCCGGAATACGTGAAGAACCACCAACAAGGATTACTTCATCAATATCAGCATTGTTCAAACCTGCATCGCTCATTGCTTTCTTACATGGTTCAAGACAAGCCTGGATCAATTCGTGAGCCAGAGATTCGAATTTTGCACGAGTCAAAGTCTTCACCAAGTGCTTAGGCACACCACCTACCGGCATGATATACGGCAAGTTGATTTCTGTACTTGTAGAAGAAGAAAGTTCAATCTTAGCTTTTTCAGCAGCTTCTTTCAGACGTTGCAAAGCCATCGGATCCTGAGTCAAGTCAGCACCTTCATCGTTCTTGAATTCCTGTACCAACCAGTTGATGATTACCTGGTCGAAGTCGTCACCACCAAGGTGAGTATCACCGTTTGTAGAAAGTACTTCAAATACACCACCACCGAATTCGAGGATAGAGATATCGAATGTACCACCACCAAGGTCGAATACAGCAATCTTCATATCTTTGTGAGCCTTATCCAGACCGTAAGCAAGAGCTGCGGCTGTCGGTTCGTTTACAATACGTTTTACTTCCAGACCGGCAATCTGTCCGGCTTCTTTTGTAGCCTGACGTTGAGAGTCGGAGAAATAAGCAGGAACGGTGATGACTGCTTCTGTTACTTCCTGTCCAAGGTAGTCTTCGGCAGTCTTCTTCATTTTCTGAAGAATCATTGCAGAGATTTCCTGCGGAGTATACAGACGTCCGTCGATGTCAACACGCGGAGTGTTGTTGTCACCTTTCACTACTTTATAAGGAACACGAGTCACTTCTTTTTGTACCTGATCCCAATTTTCACCCATGAAACGTTTGATAGAGAAGATTGTACGTGTAGGATTCGTAATAGCCTGACGTTTTGCAGGATCACCCACTTTACGTTCGCCACCATCAACGAAAGCGACAACAGAAGGAGTTGTACGCTTACCTTCACTGTTTGCAATTACTACAGGTTCGTTACCTTCGAATACGGCAACACAAGAGTTTGTAGTTCCTAAGTCAATACCAATAATTTTTCCCATGATCGTTATTTTTTTATTTATTATTTATTCAATGATTTCTTTTTGTCCGGTTGTTTCTCTGCTCTTATCAGGGAGCTTCGCCGCGAACGGACGCTTATTAAAAAGCAAACCGTGTGCCAAAAGGAAATTATACGAATACATGACATAATATCTGCCAAAAAGACAGTTTTAATAAATAAACACTGCTGACATAGTCATATTCAAAGCCAATCAGCAACTGTTTCTTTAAACAAATACAGGCGGCTCTGGTTCGATAAAGGAAAAAAAATATGCCTGTATCGTCAAGTGCGACACAGGCATATCCTATTATATATAACTCTTCTTTATTACTTTTCCAGCACGATGACCAATGCACCGTTTGCATCATACAAACCAATGCCACCACCAGACAACACATCGAATGATTTCACTTCATTGATAGCTTTCAGCACCTTACCTTCTGTTTCCATATCAGGACAAGCCATCATTGTGCTTGCTACTCCCGGGAAAGAAATAGATTTGGCATTACTTGTACTGGTTTCAAAACCACCATTAATCAAATTACATCCGGCATTGCCATGAATGGTCTTTTTCTTCACATCAAAAGCAATGAAAGGTTGTTTTTCCATACCGGAAGGAATTGCCTCACCATTCACTTCTTTAATTTTCCATTCTCCATTCAAAACTGAAAGTTTCACATCAGCCTCCTTCTTTTGTAGAACGACAACCGGACGGTTGGACGAATTGCAAAGATACATCTTATCTTTACCTGCCTTCTTGTATCCTTTTACTTGCGCAAAAGCATTCAATACATTATTTTCAGTAGTCATATCCGGACACATCATTCGGGTACTAGCCATCCCTGTAAGTTCAAGGCTTCCCGGCTTCGCATTTACATCGAAACTGCCCATCATACGATTACATCCGCTATTGCCGGACACACGACCGGTCGCTGTATCAAAAGCGATAAAAGGAAGGGTTCTACTTTCGCCCGGAGCAATTTTCGAGCCGTTGACTTCTATAATATTCCATTCACCATTGATAGATGACAGGGGGATTGCCTTCTCAACCGAACGGCACGAAGACATTGCAAGTGCTGCACCAGCCATGCAAATTGAAACAAATACTTTCTTCATATTGTTATAACGTTTAAGTTAAAATCGGGGGCAAAGATATCAAAAAGATTGGAAAATAACATCCAATACAACATAAAATATATACATTTGCCAGTAGATATACAACAAACGAACAATTTACATAGTTCACTTAAAGTAAACAAATATGAGAATAATTGTCCTGTCTTTAATTCTATTCTGTTGTGGCACGTGTCCTATCACAGCTCAAAGTGATTACATTGTCACTACTCCTTCCACGCAGGAAATCCCTGTAGGTGAAGAAGAACAATTCATCAAGAATAACTTTCCACTGCAACCGCTGTGTAAATGGACACCCGGACTGAAGTTTATGTTTGTTCCTTCTACACGGAACATGTTCCTTCCTACTCTTTCCAGCTACGACACCGACAAAGGAATAGACAACAGCCTGCTGAAGCACAAGATTCTCACTTTCACGGGAACAGAAGAGAAGGCCCAAAATATATCAACCGGGACTAACTATTCCACTCGCTTCGTATTCGAATGTGAGGGAGAAAAATATTATTATGATATCAAGAACATGAGGCTGGACGAGATTTGCGAGAAAGCTCCCCGTGCCGGTATCAATGGATTGGTTTATCTGAAAGATGTAGATACTGCCAAAGAGTTGTTAATAGGAAAAACAGTCTATATACAATCTGAAAGTGCCCGGGTAGACGATGCCAACAATTATTCCGGCTATCGGGATATAGCAATTCCTGTCAATACGGAAGCTACAATTACCGCTATTGGAGTCGGCAGTCAGGCATATCCAGTGAAAATCGTATTCAAAGATACACAGGGACATTCTTATTATCTGGAAGTCGCTCTCTCGCGAACGAACTCCGGCATGGACCTGAATGATTTTCAAGGCGAAAAGAGAATGAAATATTTTTCAAATGTATTCAGTTTCACTAACAAGAGTCTGGGTACTATTGAAAGCCTGAAAAATAAATACTTGGGAATGACCGTTTATCCTAAAAAGATGCTGCCAGCCAAAAGAATCGTATCTTTTGAAGATAAGCAGACCGCATCACGTGTTCATTTGCCCCGATATACGGTTCTGCAAATAAAAGAGATTAAATTATCTCCTCCCGGTAGCCTAGCTACCCTGTCATTAACGGACAGGGACGGGGCAATCTATGAATTGGAAACAGATCTGAAATATGACGTGATTGTCAAAAATGATAATTATATCGAGGACTTTTTCGGATTCGAGGATATACATAAAAAATATCCGGGAATTACAGAAAGCCGTTGGCGGATTATATCCCGGGGAGATTTGGAGGCAGGGATGAGTACAGTAGAATGTCGTTTATCCATTGGTGATCCGATAGAAATCGAGCTGAAAAAAGACAGTCGTTTCGAAACTTGGTTCTACAATGGCAAAACGCTGGAATTCGAAAACGGAACCTTGCAACGTTACAAATAAAAAGGAGTAGCTGCGCAATGATTATCTGAAAATAATCACGTATATTTGCCAAACCAATAAATCATGCGAATCAGTAGTTGAACTCTGATTCCTTGTTTTAGAAAATTAGATAAATGAATGCGATGGCAATTTTGCCCATCGTATGTACTAAAAGTCCAGATGTAGATCTGACTTTCATCGCTCTTTGAATATTTGTTTTTTCATTCAGCCAGTTGAAAAAAGATTCTATCGGTTGTCTGACCTTTGATACTGCAGTTGAAAACAGGTCTCTGCCCGCTTTCTCTCTTTGAGTAATAATAGGCTCCTCTCCCTTTATTGCTTTAACGGGAGTCATCATGGTTACCCCTTGTTCCTGCTGTTTGTTTCCCCAGAACGAGAAGTCTGAGTATATCTTATCCGCAAATATATATCTGTTTATAAGACTATCAGCGGCTTCTCTTTTAAGAACAGTCAGATCATTCTCCTCTGCCGATGATAAGATGATCATTTCGGGGAATGGAATGGTTCCTTCCCTGCGGAAAGCTAAGGTGTGAAGTTTGAGCCCGAAATAATACATGTTCTTTGTAGAGCAGTATCCTTTAGTGGCAATTTCAGTAGCCACTTTTCCGGTTTTGTTCTTTCCTGCACAAGTAATGATGGGCATGGAGTCAATAAGTGATATCATAGAATCGCAATCTGTTGGTTTAAAGAAAGTAATGAGATGCTTCACCAGTTCATTAATCGCCTCACTCATCAGGTTCAGCCGATAGTTGAATGTTTGATAAGAGGGAAGGTTAGGGAACCAGGAAAGCAAATATTCTTTGGTGAATGTATGTATCTCTTTGATGCTAAAATAGCGCTGATACGCTCCGCAGAACAGATATACGGTAAGCAGCTCCTGATCAGTGAAGATCGGTGTAGCGTTATTACTGAACCTCTGACAGTAGAACTTCAGTGAAGACTGATAAACATCGCAGATATACATATATATTTTTATAAGTTTTAGCTCTTTCTCCTTGGGAATCATAATTAGAATAATGAGTGGTTTTATTCTTCTAATATACTGATTTTCAAGGAGATTAAGAAATAAATAAATGAGATAATTAATTGAATAATAACAATTTAACTAACTGAATCAGCTAGTGATTTCAACTACTGATTCGCATAAATCATAAATTATAATTCATTAAATACAGAAATGGGTAGAGTTCTTATTATTGGTGCAGGCGGTGTTGGCACTGTCGTTGCACACAAAGTGGCACAAAATGCCGATGTATTTACAGATATCATGATTGCCAGTCGTACGAAAGAGAAATGCGATAAAATCGTCGAGGCAATAGGTAACCCCAATATAAAAACAGCTAAAGTTGACGCAGACAATGTAGAGGAGCTGGTAGCCTTATTCAACGATTTCAAACCGGAAATGGTGATTAATGTGGCTCTCCCTTATCAGGATCTGACGATTATGGAAGCTTGTCTGAAAGCCGGAGTGAACTATCTGGACACCGCCAACTATGAGCCGAAAAATGAAGCTCATTTTGAATACAGCTGGCAGTGGGCTTATCACGATCGTTTCAAAGAAGCAGGTCTGACAGCTATCCTCGGCTGCGGATTCGACCCGGGAGTAAGCGGTATCTATACAGCTTATGCAGTTAAACATTATTTTGATGAAATTCAATATCTGGACATTGTAGACTGCAATGCAGGTAACCATCATAAGGCTTTTGCTACAAACTTCAATCCGGAGATCAACATTCGCGAGATTACACAAAACGGACGCTATTATGAAAATGGCAAATGGGTAACTACCGGTCCGCTGGAAATCCATAAAGACCTGACATACCCGAACATCGGTCCGCGTGACTCTTATCTTCTTTATCACGAAGAACTGGAATCTTTGGTGAAACATTATCCGACTATCAAACGTGCACGTTTCTGGATGACTTTCGGACAGGAGTATTTAACTCATTTACGCGTTATCCAAAACATCGGTATGGCACGAATCGACGAGGTTGATTACAACGGAATGAAGATTGTACCATTGCAATTCTTGAAGGCTGTATTGCCTAACCCGCAGGATTTAGGAGAAAACTACGAAGGAGAAACTTCTATCGGTTGCCGTATCCGTGGTCTGAAAGATGGTAAGGAACGTACTTACTATGTATACAACAACTGTAGTCACCAGGAAGCTTATCAGGAAACCGGTATGCAGGGAGTAAGCTACACCACCGGAGTTCCGGCAATGATTGGAGCCATGATGTTCTTCAAAGGCGAATGGAATCGTCCGGGTGTAAACAATGTAGAAGAATTCAATCCGGATCCGTTCATGGAACAACTCAATAAGCAAGGTCTTCCCTGGCATGAAGAGTTCGACAAGGATTTGGAATTATAAGCGTACACCTATTCATTAAAAGAAAGTTATGATAAACGTAGGAGATAAAGCACCGGAAGTCTTGGGTATCAATGAGAAAGGCGAAGAAATCCGTTTAAGTGCTTATAAAGGAAAAAAAATTGTGTTGTACTTCTACCCAAAGGACAGTACATCAGGTTGCACCGCACAAGCGTGTAACCTGCGCGACAACTATTCCGAACTACGTAAAGCCGGCTATGAAGTAATCGGTGTCAGCGTAGACAATGAAAAGTCGCACCAGAAATTCATCGAAAAGAACAATCTTCCTTTCACTCTGATTGCTGACACTGACAAAAAGTTAGTAGAAGAATTTGGAGTATGGGGAGAAAAGAAACTGTACGGACGTGCTTACATGGGTACTTTCCGCACTACTTTCCTGATTAATGAAGAGGGAATCGTAGAACGGATTATCACTCCCAAAGAAGTGAAGACCAAAGAACATGCCTCACAGATTTTAAATTAATAACTCCATTAATTATATAAGAATAAGGTATGGCAAAAAAAGACGAACTTAATTTTGAAACAGATAATAAAATGGCATCAAGCGAAAAACTAAAAGCCTTACAGGCTGCCATGGAAAAGATAGAAAAGAGCTTCGGTAAAGGTTCTATCATGAAAATGGGTGATGATAGTGTTGAACAAGTAGAAGTGATCCCAACAGGCTCTATTGCCCTGAACGTGGCACTTGGCGTTGGAGGTTACCCAAGAGGTAGAATCATTGAAATCTATGGCCCGGAGTCTTCCGGTAAAACAACATTGGCTATCCACGCCATTGCTGAAGCACAAAAGGCCGGCGGTATCGCTGCTTTTATTGATGCCGAACACGCTTTCGACCGTTTCTACGCATCTAAACTGGGCGTAAATATCGATGATCTTTATATCTCTCAACCGGATAACGGCGAGCAAGCGTTGGAGATTGCGGAACAACTGATTCGTTCTTCTGCTATCGACATCATCGTTATTGACTCTGTAGCTGCACTGACTCCTAAAGCGGAAATCGAAGGCGACATGGGTGATAACAAAGTAGGCCTTCAAGCACGTTTGATGTCGCAGGCTCTTCGTAAGTTGACAGCTGCTGTGAGCAAGACACGTACTACTTGTATTTTCATCAACCAGTTGCGTGAGAAGATCGGTGTTATGTTCGGTAATCCGGAAACAACAACCGGTGGTAACGCTTTGAAGTTCTACGCTTCTGTACGTTTGGATATCCGTGGTAGCCAACCGATCAAAGATGGCGAAGAGATTCTCGGTAAACTGACTAAGGTGAAAGTGGTGAAGAATAAAGTAGCACCTCCTTTCCGCAAAGCAGAATTTGACATCATGTTCGGTGAGGGTATCTCCCATTCCGGAGAAATCATCGACTTGGGTGCTGACTTGGGAATCATCAAGAAGAGCGGTTCATGGTATAGCTACAACGATACTAAGTTAGGACAAGGACGTGATGCCGCCAAACAATGCATCATGGATAATCCTGAACTGGCTGAAGAACTGGAAGGATTAATCTTTGAAGAATTGAAGAAGAAATAATTTGCTTTAATTCTGCTTTATCCACAGACTAAAACTGAATAAACAAAGGTGGGAGAAAATCGTTTACTACGATCATTCTCCCACCTTTTTCTCTTTTATATAATTCTCTCTTTTTTCCTCTTATACAAAATAAATGTATGCCAATGTGCTCAAGCTGATTATTACCCAAAGCAAAATCCCTTGAACCAAAGGCTTTATTCCAACTGCTTTCAATACATCAATAGAAAGAGAAGCACCGATGAAAAACATGGTAATCGTCAGAGTTTTACGGGCAATACCGTTAATAGCCGCTCCCAATTGTGGTACTCCATCCAGCAAATAAGTGTTTACTACCAATGCCAACACGAAGAAGAAGATAAACCATGGAATACTTATCTTTTGTCCTTTGCTCTTGAAAATAAAGGAAGTAGCAAAAGCCATCGGGATAATCCAAAGCGCACGGGTCAGTTTAATAGTGGTTGCCACTTTCAATGCTTCTTCGCCATAAGCAGCTCCTGCACCTACTACAGAACTGGTATCATGAATGGCAATGGCCGCCCATGTTCCGAATTGTTGCTGATCCATATTTAATGCATGACCAATGGCAGGGAAAATGAAAAGTGCGATAGCATTCAAGATAAAGATAGTACCCAATGCCACAGACATTTCACTGTCCTTCGCTTTCAACACTGGTCCCACTGCTGCGATAGCACTACCACCACAGATAGCAGTTCCCGAACTGATAAGATAAGCTGTATTACGGTCGATCTTGAACAACTTACGTCCAATAAACCAACCTATTACCAAGGTTCCGATCACCGAAATGACCGTAAACTCCATGCCTTCCTTACCGGAAGCTAAAGCAGAATGAAGATTCATACCAAATCCCAATCCTACAACTGAATATTGCAACAGATATTTAGAGGTTTTCTTATTAAACTTAGGATGCGCTTGTCCGCAAGTCAATGCAAAAATAAGTCCGAGGAACAAAGCAACCGGAGGAGTTACCCAAGCCGACCATGCTTCCAATCCTGGAATATAGTCTAAAAAAAGAAAGAAAGTCAGAGTAGAAAGCAGTGCAACATAAATCATTTTATTATTTGCCTGCAAAGTTTTTGTAGCTGTTGAAATCATATCTTTTTATCTTTAATTGTTTTCCGGCTGCAAAGGTACGGTAAACAATCAAGACCCGCCAATAGTTTCTAATTATGCATTATAACTTTTAATTATAAGCATACGCTTCCCTACAACTACTCTTACACTGTTATAATGTCTTTCCCAAAAGGTGATAATGCCAAAGCTGCCAATTTAAAGTGCTGTAAGCCAAAAGGAATACCAATGATAGTAATACATAATATAGCCCCGAAAACCAAATGGGACAGACAGATCCAAATGCCCCCCAAAAATATCCACAGGATATTCATCAATATATAAAGGCAACCGCCAGAGCGGTTTCCACTTCTTACCTCTTTACCGAAAGGCCACAAAGCAAATCCTGCCAGTTTCAAGGTTTGCATACCAAACGGAATACCAATAATGGTAAGCATCATCAATATGCTTGAAATGAGGTATTCAACAGCAGTAAAGATACCACCAAGCAACAACCACAATAAATTCATTAAACAGCCCATATATAAATTGTATTAGTTATTTTTCCAATTTTCTTTTTGTTGTCTCATCCACTTTACCCTGATAATAGCGATCTATCACTTGCTGAAACAAATCATCTGAAGCGACTTCATTAAAGAGCGTCATACATGATAATACTTTCATCGCATCTAACGAACCAAAAACCTCCTGTGCCGTTTTATTTTTCAATTGAAGAAAAACTGACGTTATCTCACGAAGCCTTTCTCCCAAAACCGGATGGATAAGATATGCTTCTGCCTCTTCTTTGCCGCTAATCCCATAATACTGGGAGTTATAACTCATGCCCAACCCTTTCAGTTGAGGAAATATATACCAAATCCAGTGGGAATATTTCCGCCCGTTTCCCACTTCTGTAAGGGCTTGTTCATAGTCGCTTTGCTGCGCGTCCAAGAATCGTTGTAAATTATAGTTTGGCATATTCATATTTTTGCTTAAAATAAATATTATTTTCTTTACATGCTATTGATTATCAGCAATTATTAACTTTATCCATTCCTTATCCACATCACATATTGTTTCATACCTGAATACAAATATAGCTTTTTTGTTTCATATACGAAACTTGAGTCATATATACAAAAAAATCCGAACCGCTAAAATACAGAAAAGAGATAAGACAAACACTCTCTCAACCTTATTAAATCAATCAACTACCTTTCAGAATCAGTCCATCATTACTCTTTATCTCATTCATTATTACTCCTCTCCCAGTCTATTAACAAATAAATTATTCTTTATTACTGATAAACTTGCTTTTGACGAACAGATAACTTACCTTTGTGTAATAGCAAACTATAAATGAAAGTTTTGATTATAAAAACAGAACTTTCATTTTTATAAACGCAAGTTGCATTTATAAAAACAAAACTTCCGTTTACAGTTTACATTTAACCCAAAGGAACTTTTCTATTAGAGGAAAGGAAGTTTACTTCCAATAGAAAAGAACTTATCTATTAATACTTTAAACGACAGATAGTATGGCACGATACATTATGGAGGAGATGCCCGACATACAAAAGACGGGCAAAAGAATTACATATCCGAAGTTTGCACGGATAGACAATGCAAGCATAAAAGAGTTGGCACGACGGGTGGGCGATGTCAGCGGCTTCAGTGCTGGAGACATAGAAGGCGTGCTGCTTCAGACGGCTATTGAAATGGCACACCTGATGGCAGAGGGACGTTCGGTAAAGATAGACGGGATAGGTACATTCACTCCATCGCTCACCTTAGGCAGAGACAAGGAACGGGAAGATGCGGAAGAAGGTGGAAAACACCGCAACGCACAAAGTATTTTTATAGGAGGTGTTAATTTCCGGGTAGACAGGGAAATGGTAAGAAATATCAGCGATAGATGCCGGTTGGAAAGAGCTCCTTGGAAAAAGCAAAAATCCTCGAATAAATTCACACCGGAACAACGACTGACATTAGCCCTAAAGTATCTGGACGAACATCCTTTCCTGACCGTTTGGGAATATCGGAAACTAACCGGATTGCTACAAACAGCAGCAACCACTGAACTGCGACAATGGGGACATCAACCCGATTCGGGAATAGAAATCACCGGAAGAGGAACACATAGGGTATATATAAAGAAGAAAATAGTCGAAGAAGGGCAATAATAGTATGAGAAATGACTTAAAAAAGTATGAGAAATAACTGTTTTTAAGGCTTATTTCACCCGGAAATGATGAGAAATGCGATTTATTAAAAACATTTCTCATACTATAATTCACTGATTATATGCTGATTAATGTAAAATCATGAGAATATGAGAAATAAAAATGTTTTTTTCTTTTCTAGTAGAAGATAATCAATGACGTTAAAAACTGCGTTTATAATTAGATAAAAAATAAGCGCAAAAGAATGGAATATCCATTTCAAAAAAAACTATCTTTGGTAATTAATTGTTTGGAAAACAAGAAGAAACAATCTGAAAAAGTTATGGGAACAATAAAAGGAATTCCTTATGGTATGTCCAATTTTGAGGATGTAATCACGCAAAACCGCTATTATGTGGATAAAACAATGTATATCCCCATGTTGGAAGATCAAGCCAACTATCTGATATTCATCCGTCCGAGACGCTTTGGCAAGAGCCTGCTACTAAGCATGCTTCGTTCATATTATGACCTTTCACAGAAAGATAAGTTCCAGCAACTTTTCGGGAATCTCTGGATCGGGCAGAATACAACTCCGCTTCAAGGCAAATATCAGATGCTTTATCTTGACTTTTCCAAGATTGGCGGCAACATTGATGAACTGCCGCAAAGATTTGATTCGTATAGCACAGTGCAACTGGATGGCTTTCTGAACCGTTATCGTGAATACTACACGGATGAGTTTATTGAACGCTTCAGCACAGCGGAAAAAGGGATTGATAAACTGCATATACTAGACGATGAAGCACGCCGTCAAGGGTATCCCCTATACCTTATTATAGATGAGTATGACAATTTCACAAATGTCGTACTCAACGAGAAAGGAAATGAGATATACCACGCCATCACCCATGCCAGCGGATTCTACAGAGATGCCTTCAAGAATTATAAAGGAATGTTCGACCGTATATTCATGATTGGAGTCAGCCCCGTAACTTTGGACGACTTGTCAAGCGGATATAACATAGGTTGGAACATCAGCACTAATCCACTGTTTAATCAAATGCTGGGATTTTCTGAAGAAGACGTACGTACTATGCTCCGATATTATCAGGAAGCAGGGCAGTTACAAGGAGACATTGAAGAAATGATTCAGGAGATGAAGCCATGGTATGATAATTATTGTTTTGCTCGCCAAAGTCTAAAATCAGATCCTAAAATGTTTAATTGCGACATGGTACTCTATTACCTACGTAATCGAATTCAGTTAGGAGAATCTCCTGAACAGATGATTGATCCTAATACCCGTACGGACTACAATAAGATGAAAAAACTGATTCAACTTGACCGTCTTGACGGTAACCGCAAAGGTGTTATCAAACGAATTGCCGAAGAAGGGAAAATCATGACTAACCTATACCAGTCTTTTTCTGCCGATCAAATTACGAATCCGGAAATATTCCCCAGTCTATTATTTTATTATGGTATGCTAACTATCATCGGAACACGTGGAAATCTGACTATCCTGGGAATTCCCAACACGAATGTCCGTAAACAATATTATGAATATATCCTGGAAGAATATCAGAATCACCATTATATCAACCTGATAGATATAGAGATTTTATTCAATGATATGGCTTTTGACGGACAATGGCGACCGGCATTGGAGTTCATAGCCAAAGCTTATAAGGAGAATACTTCCGTACGCAGCAGCATTGAGGGCGAACGTAACATTCAGGGATTCTTCACCGCTTACCTTAGCGTGAACGCCTACTATCTCACAATGCCTGAAGTAGAACTAAATCACGGCTTTTGCGATATGTTTCTGATGCCCGATCTGCAACGTTACGCAGAAGTAGCGCATAGCTATATCTTAGAATTAAAATATCTGCCGAAAGAAAAATACGACACCCAAGGCACCGCACAATGGCAGGAAGCCGTAGAACAAATTCATGGTTATGCTGCCGGTCCGAAAGTTCGCCAACTATGTCAGGGAACTCAACTTCATTGCATTGTTATACAATTCTGTGGCTGGGAATTAGTTCGTATGGAAGAGGTTTGATTACAAACTCTTACTGTGATGCCCGGCAAATCGCATGAAAGCTTGAGATAAACCTCCCTCCTGCCCTTGCAGTTGCACAAAATTAAACTCGCGCTGCATGGGCATTCCTTTTATCTCAACTACACGAAAATTACCGGCAACCAGTTCCTTATAAACAGAACGGATAGAAACAATTCCCATACAATCTGTATGTTCCAAAAAAAGCTTGATGCTCTCCGTACTACCGAGATACATCAATACATTCAAAGAAGAAAGTTTCAAATTATGGCGTAACAGGGAACGCTCAAACACATCCAACGTTCCTGAACCTCTCTCCCGCAAAACTAAGGGGATATTTGGCAAATCTTCTGGAGCGATCTCATCCGAAACAGCCAATTTACTATGGGTATGAACCACGGCAACCAGTTCGTCTTGCAAAAATGGAGTATACTTCAGATTAGGCAAACGGAAGATACCTTCAACCAATCCCAAATCAATCCGATGTTCTTGTAAAGCAGCTTCCACTCCCCGGGAATTTCCATTAATCAAAGAAAGATTGATTTGTGGAAACTTGGCTATAAAATCCGCCAACAAAGGAGGAAGTACATATTGCGCAATCGTAGTACTGGCACCCAGTTTCAGTTCGCCGATATATTCATTATGCAACAAATGCATCTCATATTCCAACTGTTTATAATCGTCCAAAATCTTTTCGCTATGTTTCAATAATAGTTCTCCGGACTTAGTCAACGAGATCTTACTGCCCTGACGATCGAACAAACGAGTCTGATAATAAGCTTCCAGTTCCTGAATGTGCTTAGTGATAGCAGGCTGACTGACAAACAGCTCTTGCGAAGCCTTCGTGAAACTTAAATTCTTCGCCACGCTCTGAAATACTTTTAAACGAAAATCGGACATGGAAAATAGTGATTAACTTATTAGTGATTAGCGATTAATGACTGAAATGGGTAGCTATGGCTATAATTCATCAGCTCTGATTCCCAACGCCTGCATGACAGGAAAAGCCAACATATCCCATTTATAAGCTACCGGAGTATCCGGTTCGTTCATTCGAAATTGGACAATCTCCTTGCCCTGTACTTCATTCAAAGCATCAGTCACTTTCTTTCCATATTCTTCATTGAAAGATACCAGAATCATTTTTTTCACATCGGCCGAATCGGCTACAATGGATAATAAGTCTAAAAACAAGTCCTCTCTCGACACCATCCCTTCCGACGGAACACTGGCAAACGAATATTCTCCATAAGGGCTTTGAAAAGCAACTCCATTCAACTCTTTCTCCAAGTCAGAAGGCTGGCAATGCGCAAGATTACCTGACTCTTTATCATAAACAAAAAGAAACTGCACTTCATTTTTTCCTTCCGCAATCCCTGCATCCAAAGTCAGATAGGTAGTCAACATCGAAAGATCTATCTCTTGTAAAGAACGTTGCAAAGTCTCTTCGAAGTATCTCTTCATATCTGTAATTACAAAATTCAGGAAAGCGGCATCAATCAGCACCACTGTTTCCGATAATTTTATTTGTGGTTTATCATTCATATCATTAGTCATCAATTAGAAAACAGATTTACTCTCTACTATAGGACAAAGATAAACTTTCTTATCTTCTCCGGAAAGAATATTTAAAAAAAAGAGAAATTATCAGGCTATTACTCAATAAAGAGGCGTACCTTTGGAGAAAATTGACAAATTTATTAAATGGCACGATAATGAATAAAAAAAAGAACCAAACTTCGATCGATCTCGATGCGATTATGACCGAAGTATTAAACTTGTTTACACCCGAAGAACAACAGGAAGTGATAGATATATTAAGCAATAACGGATTAGAAAAAATCTACCAACAAATGGAAGAAGCTTTCTATCACTATCAACATCCGGACTATAGCTCGGAAGCAACCCCCATTGCAGCTTACCTGCAAAGGCTTTGGGATATGCAGACATGCAAAGACTACCCATTTGACGAGTTTAAAAAAGATTGCACGACAGTACCCGCTGCCGAATTAGAAAAAGATTTGCGCAACTTTATCCTGCATCTATTCATCCATTATCAAGGACCTCTCGAAAACGCAAAAGAAGAAGACAGACCTTTTAAGTTATGGTATATCTACTGGGCGATGGAACATTACCGAATGGAATCTTCTTTAAATATCATCTTGGAAATAATGCGGCAAAGTCCGACTTTCCTCGCTTCCTATTGCCACCTCGTACAGGATGAAGCTACCATTGCCATCATTTACCAACTTGGACAGCACCAATTGCCTTTGCTATTTAGTTTCATGAATGAAGACGGAATCGCTCCTTTCGGAAAAGAAAATATTTGTAGTGCTGTCGCACAAATTGCCATAACCAACCCTGAACGAAGATTGGAAATTATTAACTGGTTCTGCCAATTATTGAATTCTTATTACGATCGGTTTGAGCGTGGGGAAGATAATAATATCGCGATAATTGACTATATCACAAATACGTTGATGAATATCCGTGCCATAGAAACGTTGCCTATATTGGAAAAAATCTATAAACGATTCAAAATTCCCAATACATTAACGAGAAGAGGAATCAAAGAAATAAAAAAAGAAATGCCACACGCAGAACTGAAGGGATTGGAAGTGGACAGTATGGAAGAACTAATGAACTTATTGAATGAGTTCTTTGCCTTCAATGGGAATAATGAATTTGATGATAACGAATTTGATGAAGAATACGATGACGAGTTTGACGATGATGAATACGACGAATCTTTCTACATTGAAGAACAAACCTCTAAAAAATTCAATATAAAAATTTCTTTGATTAATTCCGACCCGGAAATATATCGTATTGTGGAAGTTCCTTCCAACATCCGTCTGGAGAATTTTGCAGATGTCATAAATACCGCAATGGGGTGGGAAGGCTATCACTTGCATCTGTTTCAAAAAGGGAAAACAATATATACAGCCGATGAATACGGTGATGATCTTTTGTTTGATCCCAATAATACAGTCAACTCCTACTCTCTCTCTTTAGGAGAGATCCTTACCCGAAAAGGCTCACATATTAAATATGAATATGATTTCGGAGATAGTTGGGTGCATCGGATTACTCTGGAATCGCAACAAACATATAAAAAGGACGAAACACAAGGCATCTTTCTCATAGACGGAGCAAATGCATGTCCACCCGAAGATTGCGGAGGAATATATGGTTACCAAGAGATGTTGGAGGCATTAAAACAACCACACTCAAAAGCTGCAAAAGAATATCGGGAATGGTTGGGAAAGAATTTCAACGCACACAAATTTAATGCGAAAAAAGTAGAAAGAGAGCTTAGAGACTTCCCGATAAGAATCTTCTAACAATTGTTTCTCCACAGAATAGTAAACTTCATTGAAAACCCATCTTATTCTGAAGCCCATCCTATTCTGTGGAGTATATGGTAAATTCGTCAGTCATATCTAGATAAAAAAGGTCATTTTGTCCTTTAACTCCTTAATACTCATGCTATTTTGTCATATTTTTATACTTGGCAAATCTTTTGAGCCCCTTTAGGTGTTATTAAAAACGTGAAATAAGAAAGGAGAACAAAGATATGAACTTTAACAATTTTACCATTAAATCTCAAGAAGCGGTACAGGAGGCCGTAAACCTGGTACAAAGCCGGGGACAACAAGCCATTGAACCTGTCCACATCATGCAGGGAGTAATGAAAGTAGGCGAAAACGTCACTAATTTCATCTTCCAAAAACTTGGTATGAATGGACAGCAAGTAGCTCTCGTGGTCGACAAGCAAATCGACTCCCTGCCGAAAGTATCCGGCGGAGAACCGTATCTAAGTCGTGAATCCAACGAAGTTTTGCAGAAAGCAACACAGTATTCTAAAGAAATGGGCGACGAGTTTGTTTCATTAGAGCCTATCATACTGGCATTGCTGACTGTTAAGAGTACCGTCTCCACGATCTTGAAAGATGCCGGTATGACGGAAAAAGAATTGCGCAACGCTATCAGCGAATTGAGAAAAGGAGAAAAGGTTACATCACAATCCAGTGAAGATACTTATCAATCATTGGAAAAGTATGCTATCAACCTGAACGAAGCTGCCCGTAGCGGAAAACTGGATCCCGTAATCGGACGTGATGAAGAAATCCGCCGAGTATTACAGATATTGAGCCGCCGTACAAAGAACAACCCGATTCTGATTGGTGAACCGGGTACCGGTAAAACGGCTATTGTAGAAGGTTTGGCACATCGTATTCTTCGCGGAGACGTGCCCGAAAACCTGAAGAACAAACAAGTTTATTCACTGGATATGGGAGCACTGGTTGCCGGCGCAAAGTACAAAGGTGAATTTGAAGAACGATTGAAATCAGTTGTCAATGAGGTGAAGAAATCAGAAGGTGATATTATTCTGTTCATTGATGAGATTCACACGCTGGTAGGTGCCGGAAAAGGTGAAGGTGCCATGGATGCCGCCAACATTCTAAAGCCCGCCTTAGCTCGTGGAGAACTACGTTCCATCGGAGCAACAACCCTTGACGAGTATCAAAAATACTTCGAAAAGGATAAAGCATTGGAGCGTCGTTTCCAAATCGTGCAAGTGGACGAACCGGATAACTTGAGTACCATTTCCATCCTTCGCGGATTGAAAGAACGTTACGAGAACCATCATCACGTACGTATCAAAGACGACGCAATCATTGCAGCTGTCGAATTGAGTAGCCGTTACATCACCGACCGTTTCCTGCCGGATAAAGCCATTGACCTGATGGACGAAGCCGCAGCCAAACTGCGTATGGAAGTAGATTCCGTTCCTGAAGAACTGGATGAGATTTCCCGTAAAATCAAGCAGCTGGAAATTGAACGCGAGGCTATCAAACGTGAAAACGATAAACCGAAACTGGAAATTATCGGTAAGGAACTTGCCGAGCTCAAAGAACAGGAAAAGTCCTTTAAAGCTAAATGGCAAAGTGAGAAAACGCTGATGGATAAAATCCAGCAGAACAAGGTTGAGATAGAGAATCTTAAATTTGAGGCAGAAAAAGCCGAACGTGAAGGCGATTACGGTAAAGTAGCCGAAATCCGTTATGGTAAACTTCAGGCTTTGGATAAAGAAATAGAAGATACTCAAAAACAACTGCGTGATATGCAAGGCGATAAAGCCATGATTAAGGAGGAGGTAGACGCTGAAGATATTGCTGATGTTGTTTCCCGCTGGACTGGTATTCCTGTCAGCAAGATGCTGCAAAGTGAAAAAGATAAACTGTTGCACTTGGAAGAAGAACTTCATCAACGTGTAATTGGTCAGGACGAAGCGATTGAAGCGGTGGCAGATGCTGTGCGCCGTAGCCGTGCCGGATTACAAGATCCGAAACGTCCGATCGGGTCATTTATCTTCCTGGGAACCACCGGCGTAGGTAAGACCGAATTAGCAAAGGCATTGGCAGAGTTCCTGTTTGATGACGAAACGATGATGACTCGTATCGATATGAGTGAGTATCAGGAAAAACATAGTGTCTCCCGTCTGGTCGGAGCGCCTCCGGGATATGTTGGATACGATGAAGGTGGTCAGTTGACAGAAGCTATACGGCGAAAACCTTACTCTGTTGTTTTGTTTGACGAAATAGAAAAGGCTCATCCGGATGTCTTCAATATTCTGTTACAGGTATTGGATGACGGACGACTGACTGACAATAAAGGAAGGGTGGTCAACTTCAAAAATACCATTATCATCATGACTTCAAATATGGGCAGTTCTTATATACAAAGTCAGATGGAGAAGTTGCATGGTTCCAATAAGGAAGAAGTAATCGAAGAAACGAAGAAGGAAGTGATGAATATGTTGAAAAAGACAATTCGTCCGGAATTCCTGAACCGTATTGATGAAACGATTATGTTCTTACCATTGAACGAAAAAGAAATCAAGCAAATCGTACTTTTACAAATTAAGGGAGTACAGAAAATGCTTGCCGAAAACGGAGTGGAACTGCAATTGACAGAAGGAGCATTGAACTTCTTATCGCAAGTGGGTTATGATCCTGAATTTGGAGCTCGTCCGGTGAAGAGGGCTATTCAACGCTATCTGCTGAATGATCTATCCAAGAAGTTACTATCACAGGAAGTCGACCGAAGCAAAGCAATTATCGTTGATGCTGACGGAGACGGATTGGTATTCAGAAATTAAAAGTCATCATTCAAATAGAATGGGGCTGTCTAACAAGTCTCTAAAATTGAAAATCACTCCTATCAGAGTTTGTTTGAACTCTGATAGGGGTGAAATCGTTAAAAAGAAACTTGTTAGGTAGCCCTTTTTTATATTCCTAAATATGTAATTCGCCGAACTTCCGGTTGGCAATTCGGATGACTCATCACCAAAACATAAGTGCCCGGTTGGGGTATTTCCATAGTCAATGAAGGCAAAGCAAATTTATGTTTGCCTCTTAGTTCTCCCTGTGAATCGTAAAGGAATACCATTGTACCTGCCAACAAACCTGTCAGGCATAATGTCCCTTTTTCATTGTCCAAACGGACGTTTACTTCTTTATTTGTTATTGTCTCCATACCCAACATTAAAAAACGTTATTCAGCATCCACGAGCTATATTCCCAAGAATGGTGAACAGCGACAAAGATACATAAAAAGCATCATTATTTACAATATAAGTAGAAGATATTTATTATTGCAAAAGATTACCCAAATAATACTAATTTTTTCCTAAACCTACAAGTGTTTATATAAAAAAAACATGATAACCACCTTAAATGATTATCATGTTCTTTATTCCTATCAAATAAACTATACAGATTACTCTGCAACTTCTTCTTCCTTAATCTCTCCTTCCGGTTTGAATTCTGTAATTCCATTAGAAATTAAGATGTTATACCAAGCAACCAATTTCTTAATATCGGCTACATATACACGTTCACGATCAAAATTAGGTAATACTTCAGCCAAGTATTCACGCAATTGTTCGGGAGTCGCTTTTTTCGGATCAATAGAAGCCTGTGCTGATTTTTCTTTCTCTTTTATTGACTCCAGCACATCATACAAAGGAACTTCTGCATCGTCCGTATACATTGCTATATCTGCCAAAGAGATAATTTTTTCATTACCATAAGCAGGGAAACGTTTCTTTTCAGCATTGACTGATTCAACAATCAACATATTTTTTCCTTGCGAAATAAGTTTGTATAATCCCGGTTTACCTGAGATAGACAAGATAGTCTTCAACATAGTATATATCCTTTTATTTATTAATTATTTTTTTGCGGAGCAAAGGTAATGATTATTTTTAGATAGCAAAGAAATAAGCTCTAAAACCTGTGGAATTAACGGTGTTTCATCATCATTCACTATCACGAAATCGGCATGACTTCTCTTTACTTCATCACTCATTTGAGCTTCGATACGCTTCATCACCAGTTCTCTTGACGAACAGTCCCGCTTTACAGCACGTTCCACTCTCACTTCCAGCGGCGCATATACCATAACCAGAAAATCAACTTCATCCTTAAAACCAGCCTCCACCAGTATTGCAGACTCCATACCCACCAGCAGTTCACTTTTCAACCGGGCAGCCCATTGTCGGAAATCTTCTTTCACTTGCGGATGAATAATCTCATTCACTTTCCGCACATGATCCTGATGACCGAACATATAAGAAGCCAACAAAGAACGATTCAACTCTCCACCCTGAAACACATCCTGACCAACCAGATCACAAAGCCCCCGGCGAATCACCGGATCTGTCTGTGTGATTCGCTTTGCTTCTATATCTGATATATAGACAGGGATTCCCATTATTCCGAGTAGTCTGGAAACAACACTTTTTCCACTACCAATGCCACCGGTTATGCCAATCTTAATCGCCATTAGAAGTAATTTGTTCTATCAGGAAGTCCACTTGCTCGGGAACAATACGTATTTGATTTATTCCACTTGGAAACGATTTCAATTTAACCGTATATTTATCAGAGCCAAGCTTCAGCAATTCTTCATAAGAAATATTGATGATAAAATCGCTTGCTTTTATACTGCGGAACCGTTTTAACCCCACTTGAAAAGTAATCTGAACTTTGGAAGGAAAAGTGCGCAACACCTTATCTGCCGGAAAATTAACTCCATGTAATGGCACTTCGACCGTTTTCTCCGTATAAATATCCACCGGGAAAGTCATTTCTACCGAAGCCGGAACAAACTTCACTCCTCTTTCAGAAGTCAGCGGAATTCGTCGCCGGGTTGTATCGGATATATTCTCCAAAGTTATATTTTGAGTATATGCAGTTGTTATAGTATCCAAAATTCCTTCCGGAGCATAAACCAATACAGAGTCCGGCTTACAAATGGTGTCAGATACATAATATTGAAGTCCAGCTGTCACTTTCCCCTGAAAACGAACAGGAACCAGCTTGGACTTTCCTTCGGAATAGATATATTCTAATGTATCCGGCTTGATCGATAGGATTTTGGAGGATACATTCAGTTGGCTTAATATTTTTTTCTCAAAGTCGGAAGCATAAATTTTCACATGATTATCTTTTCCTTTATAATCAAGAAAAACTAGATTGACCGGAAAGAAACTTTTCCCCAACATATAATTGAGAAGCACTGTTCCTTTATCTTTCACTCGAACACGAAGTTCGGAAGGAGGTTCCGAAGTCAACACTACATTGTTAGGAAGATCTTTCATTCGCACTGGGATAGAGAACTCCGCTTCATAGTCATTATTGAGCGTCTGAAGCAACCAGAATCCACCGGCTATCAGGAAGAAAAATAAAAAAATTAAGAACTCTCTGCTCTTATCACTGAGCAGAAAATCCTTAATTTTCTTAGATAGTTTTAAATATGTATATTTTATATTCCTACGATCAAACATAGGCATTTATTTACCAACTATTTATTTAGACTGATTGCTAGCCGCTGAAGCATCAGCGAATATAGAATTCTTGTCTATTTTAATCTTTACATTAGAAGCAATCTCAAGTACTATATAGTCGTCAGTAATTTCCTTGATTGTTCCGTGGATACCACCTGCAGTAATCACATTCTGATTTACCTGAAGAGATTTACGGAAATTAGCTATTTCTTTCTGCTTCTTATTTTGAGGACGGATCATAAAGAAATACATGATAACAAACATAGCTATCAGCATGATCCACATCATACTTCCACCTCCGGCAGCACCGGCAGGAGCTTGCAATAATACAGTCAATACGTTCATAAATAATCTGTTTTAGTTTCTACTATATGGACAAAGGTATCAGTTTTTAGTCAACTTACCTTCTTTTTTTAATTGATTAACTATTCCATCCAGCGTACCGTTGATAAAGCTACCGCTTTTAGCTGTGCTATACAACTTCGCAATCTCTACATATTCATTTAACGAAACACTGACCGGAATGTTCGGGAAACTAAGAATTTCTGCTAATGCAGTCTGCATAATGATTACATCCATAAATGCGATGCGGTCCAAATCCCAGTTTTTTGTATTCTCACTCACCAAATGACGGTAATAGTCAGAATTCAAAATGGTGCGACGGAACAGACGACGTGCAAACTCCTGATCTTCGTCATCTTTAAATTCCGGAAGCAGTTCCTGGTTGGCACCCTTCTTTTCATCAAAGCGTTTGATTGTTTTCAAGACGAACGTGTCTACAATTTCCTTATCATCATTCCAGTACAAACTCTGGTCTTCCAATACCTGATCAAGAGAATCGTTATTAAAGATGTATGTCTTATAGATTTTTCTCCACAGTTCACGATCAGCTTCGTATGAGTTGTCATCAGAAGCCATATAATCTTTATAGATATCGGTTTCTACAATTTTCTCATAAAGCTCTTTGATAAAGTCCTGGTCGTTTGTCCAGGTTCTTTTCTGATTGGCTATAAACTCGGACAATTGTTTATTGACTTCCAATTGAGCAATAAACTTGTTATCTACGAATTTCCTGTTGGGATACAACTCCTCTGTCGTAGGTGCCAATTTAGCTTTTGCCGCATCAATACGTTTTTGTGCATACTCTGTCAATGCTATCATCAGCATTAGCAAATAGTTGTAAAGGTCATACGCCTTTGAAAGACTAAAGAATAACTCTTTCTCCGCTGAGTCTAGATTTTTGCTGCCATTCTGATAATAGGCATATACTATCTGTATAATCTTAAGACGAATAAGAACTCTGTTGATCATAATTCAAATTAATACTGTTATTATCGAACTGCAAAAGTAGATATTTTTAATGAGTTTCCACAAATAAATCACATTTTTTAATGCAGTATTTGATTCTCTGCGCTTTTTCTTTTGACAGTTTAAAAAAAATATCCAATTTTGAAGCCGATTATAAACGGACCGAAAGATATGGAAGATTTAAAAAAGAAAATGAGCGCAGACATGAATGATAAGGAGATCGTATTCTCCAAGTCCATTAAGGCAGGTAAACGCATCTATTACCTCGACGTAAAAAAGAATCGTAAAGATGAAATGTTCCTGGCTATTACAGAGAGCAAAAAAGTGATAACGGGAGAAGGCGATGATTCTCAAGTTAGTTTCGAGAAACACAAAATCTTCCTATATAGGGAAGACTTTCAGAAGTTTATGGCAGGACTCGAAGAAGCAGTGAATTTCATTGAGTGCAGCGACGCAAACGAATATATCGCCCGCCTGAACATCGAAGCTGATGAAGAAAATGAACGGAAAGCAATCGAAGAAGCCCGGGAAAACAAATTGGAGAGCGAAATTAAGATTGATATTGACTTTTAAGAAAGTAACTCTTTGATATTTCAAAAAAAAGATGTACTTTTGCACCGCTTTTTTGCAACATCGTGTGATAATCCACATCGTGTGATGGTGAATTAAGCAAACTAACTTAATTTAGAGTAACACAAATTTTTAAAGAAATGAAATCAATTGAAGTAAAAGGAACTGCAAGAACAATTGCAGAACGCTCTTCAGAACAAGCAAGAGCTTTGAAAGAAATTCGTAAAAACGGTGGTGTACCTTGTGTACTTTACGGAGGTAATGAAGTAGTTCACTTTACAGTGACCAACGAAGGACTTCGTAACTTGGTTTATACTCCGCACATCTACGTTGTAGACCTGATTATCGATGGCAAAAAAGTAAACGCTATCCTGAAAGATATTCAGTTCCACCCGGTAAAAGATACTATCCTACACGTTGACTTCTATCAAATTGACGAAGCTAAACCTATCGTAATGGAAGTTCCTGTACAGTTGGAAGGTCTTGCAGAAGGTGTGAAAGCCGGTGGTAAACTTGCACTGCAGATGCGTAAGATCAAAGTGAAAGCTTTGTACAATGTAATTCCTGAAAAGTTGACCGTTAACGTTTCTCACCTGGGATTAGGTAAGACTGTTAAAGTTGGCGAATTGAGCTTCGAAGGTCTTGAACTGATTAGCGCAAAAGAAGCTGTTGTATGTGCTGTTAAGTTGACTCGTGCAGCAAGAGGTGCAGCAGCAGCCGCTGGTAAGTAATTGAGATTATCCCTGTAAAGAGATATACTTCAAACGCAGATTAATGCAGATTAAAGCAGATGTTCAGTCTGCATTAATTTGTATTAATCTGCGTTTCTCTTTCTATATTAATGAACTGTTTTACAGAAATACGATGATAAAATACTTAGTTGTCGGACTGGGAAACATTGGTCCCGAATATCATGAAACCCGACATAATATCGGATTCATGACAGTAGAAGCATTGGCTAGAATCAATAACGCTCCCCCTTTTATGGATGGACGATATGGATTCACTACCAGCTTTTCTATCAAAGGACGCCAGTTGATTTTGCTTAAGCCATCGACTTTTATGAACCTAAGCGGACTGGCCGTTCGCTATTGGATGCAGAAAGAAAATATTCCATTGGAAAATGTACTGATCGTAGTAGATGATCTGGCTCTTCCCTTTGGAACTTTACGCCTGAAGGGAAAAGGGAGTGATGCAGGACATAATGGATTGAAGCATATCGCCGCTATTCTGGGCACTCAAAACTATGCCCGCCTGCGATTTGGTATCGGAAATGATTTTCCACGTGGCGGACAGGTTGATTATGTACTCGGACACTTCACTAACGAAGATTGGAAAACAATGGATGAAAGACTGGAGATGGCAGCGGAAATTATAAAAAGTTTCTGCCTCGCCGGTATTGACATCACAATGAACCAGTTCAATAAAAAATAATGGACTAGCCCCCCCCAAAAAAAATAAAGATGACAATGAACGGTTAGCGATAAATGACAACGTCAACTGATACTAACCAAAGAATTATTTATCACTAAATAACTAACTAAAATGGCCGAAGCAAGAATAGATAAATGGATGTGGGCTGTCCGCATCTTCAAGACACGTACGATTGCAGCAGAAGCCTGCAAAAAAGGACGCATTACCATCAACGGTTCTTTAGCCAAAGCTGCCCGTATGATAAAACCGGGAGATGTTATTCAGGTGAAGAAACCGCCTATCACTTATTCATTCAAGGTATTACAAACTATTGAAAAACGTGTGGGTGCCAAACTTGTATCGGAAATGATGGAAAACGTAACTACTCCCGATCAATACGAACTGCTTGAAATGAGTAAAATCAGCGGATTCGTAGATCGTGCACGTGGAACCGGACGACCGACCAAGAAAGACCGCCGGGAACTGGAAGAATTTACAACTCCGGAGTTCATGGATGATTTCGACTTTGATTTCGATTTTGACAGTGAAGAATAATAAATGGGAATTTAGCGGTTAGGCTGAAAGCCTTACAATTATATATTTATTGGGGTGCCCTGAAAGGGCTTAATTATATAGCGTAGGGCAACGCCCTACGTAAAAACGACAATCTGAATTTGCGCCCTGAAAGGGCATAATTGTATACAGTTCCGCCCTTTCAGGGCTTGTGGCTGGTGTGCTTTTTTCGTAGGGCGTTGCCCTACGCTATATAATTAAGCCCTTTCAGGACACCCCGCAAAATTTACCGTTTATAGGTTTGCCTTAACAGCATCAATCAATTCCTGATATTCTGCATCAGTCAGATAAACCTTCCCTGGGTTCATTTGGAATATACCTCCATAATCAGGTCCATCCACATACTTAGGCGCTAAATGAAAATGTAGATGAGACAATTTATCCGAGTAAGCACCATAATTAATCTTTTCCGGTTGGAAAGCTTTTTGCATGGCACGAGTGACACGCGCTACATCTGCCATAAAAGCATTACGGTCTTCATCACTCAATTCATTTAAATCGTTCACATGGTCTTTGTAAGCAACAAGACAACGTCCACGATAGGTTTGTTCTTTAAACAGAAACACACGTGACACACTCAATTGCGCTATCTCAATCATCAGATTATGCAGCGTTTCATTGTTCTGGCAATACAGACATTCTTTCGGATCACTCTTCATGATATTATTATTTTAAGTTTTTATCGTTGCAAAAATAAGTATTCCATTCTTATCCGGCTTGTACTTTTTCGTTTTTTTGATCGACTAATTGGTATACATCCTCTTTTTCACCTACCACCCAAACAACATCACCTTCTTCGAGCGGAGCATTTACATCGGGAACCATCAACGTACCGTCTTCACTCTCAACGCCCGCTATCATGCAATGATATTTGTCGCGAATACCCGATTCACGAATCGTTTTACCCAGAAAAACAGAATCACTGTCAATGATAAATTGCTTCAAAGCCATTTCACTCTTTTCATAGACCTCCCAGTCTATCTTCGCTCCATTTTGCATCGCTTCATTAAAGACGTTCAATTGTTCATCTGTTCCTATCACCTGTATCTTATCCATAGGAAACAGTCGGACAGAACCACCCGGAATATTAATACGCCTCTTTCCACGAAGGATAGAAGCCACATGAACTCCAAACTTCTTTCCCAGATTCAGTTCCATCAATGTCTTTCCTGCCCAACAAGATTCACCCGGAATTTCCATATCAGCAAGATGTAAATCATGTGACAACAAACGCCCGGCATATTCCGGTTTTTTCTCTCCCAAATACTCTGCACGTACATCTCTGGAACGAAGATTCTGAAAAAAGCGACGTTCAATCAGTATCGATTGCTTCTTCAGACGGCGAGACCATACCATCAGCAAAACGACAAGTACGGCCACGCCAATAATCAAGCCGATAGACGCCTTAAATAATCCGGAAATAACAAAGATGACAAAAAGCACTGCTATCATAATGCGAATCACGATTGTTGATAACAATGGTGCACGATTAGCACGATTATCATGCCATAAAGTCATAAACTCGACTGAATGATTTTTCTTCACCATGATGGCACGCAAGAAAGGGGCAATACACAGAATGATAAATACGGCTCCTAATAACGACGCCCAGAAATGAGGCAGATTCTCTTTAAAGAATGGCACGACAAAACGAAAAGAAAGTGCAACAATCGATATGCTGACAATTGAATAAACGACCGTAATACGTACCATTGCCAAGATTAGCTTCTTCCACAAATTCTCATGATTGAGTGCTGTTTGCGAACCGGAAGAGTAACGCATCATCATTTTTTTCCATGATTCCGGAAGATGTGCATCTACAAAAGTAGAAGCCGGCTCGGCTAAACGAATCATGTAAGGAGTTAGGAAAGTAGTAATGACAGAGACTGCTACTACTATCGGATACAGAAAATCACTCGTTACATGCAAGGAGACTCCCAAAGAGGCAATAATAAATGCAAATTCACCGATCTGCGTTAAACTAAAGCCGCATTGCATAGCCGTCTTTAATGGTTTTCCGGAAAGTATGACACCGAAAGTACCAAAAACAGACTGCCCCAAAATAACAGCCAAAGTGATTACTATAATAGGAACAGCATATTCTACAATCATTGCCGGATCTACCATCATACCAACCGATACGAAAAAGATAGCTCCGAAAAGGTCCTTAACAGGCTTCACCAGCCGGTCTATGGATTCCGCTTCAATCGTTTCTGCCAAAATAGAGCCCATAATAAATGCACCAAATGCAGCAGAGAAACCTGTATGAGCTGCCATCACTACCATACCAAAGCAAAGCGCCAACGACACAATAAGCAAAGTCTCCTCTCCCATCAATTTCCGGCAGCGCTTTAAGAATTCAGGAATCAGATAAATGCCGACAACAAACCACAGGATAAGGAAAAACAATAATTTGCCGATACTCTCCAACATTTCGGTCCCTTCAAAATTATGGCTGACCGCCATCGTGGAAAGCATCACCATTAATACAATGGCTAAAATATCTTCCAAAATCAAGATACTCAACACTAGTCCGGTAAACTGTTTCTTCCTTAATCCCAAATCGTCAAAAGCTTTATAAATAATAGTGGTAGACGACATCGCAATCATACCACCCAGAAACAGACTGTCCATCCGGTGCCAGCCAAAGCCCATACCGACTCCTATACCCAACAAAATCATACAAAAGATGATGGTACAAGCAGCTATGATGGCAGAACCACCCACCTTGACAATCTTCTTAAAACTAAACTCCAAACCGAGAGCAAACAACAAGAAAATGACACCAATATCTGCCCATGTCTTAATATTGGCAGTATCCATCACTGAAGGAGTATACGGCATATGCGGACTTGCCAGGAATCCGGCAACTACATATCCCAAGACCAGAGGTTGCTTCAACTTCTTAAACAACAAAGTCATAACACCGGCACAGATCAATATCAGTGCGAGGTCAGCTATAAGAGTAGGTAATTGAGACATTATTTCATCGTATTTGATGACAAAATTATATTATTTCTATGGGATAAACAACATATCTACGGATATGTTTTGCAATAACGTCCTAAAATAAGTTAGCCCCGGATAGAGTCGATACTTATCCGGGGCTATACACAACAACCAGCTTATTTCTTATTTTCTAAAAGGAGGTTTCACTACCACTGCTTTTAACTTCCGACCACGCATATCAATACAGATTTCCGTGCCCACCTTACTATATTCCGGCTTTACATATCCCATACCGATACCAATCTTACGGGTAGGCGACATCGTACCGGAAGTAACCACTCCCACTTGCTCGCCTTCAGCATTTACCAGTTCATAGCCGTGGCGGGGAATCCCGCGGTCAACCATTTCAAAACCAACCAGTTTACGGGTAACACCTTCCGTTTTCTGTTTTTCCAGCAACGGACGGTTGATAAAATCCTTACCTTCCACAAACTTAGTAATCCAGCCCAGTCCGGCTTCTATCGGAGAAGTAGTATCATCCAAGTCATTACCATACAGGCAGAAGCCCATTTCCAACCGAAGTGTATCACGAGCTCCCAAACCGATAGGTTTAATGCCATATTCCTCACCAGCTTCAAAAACGGCTTTCCATATACGATCAGCAGCAGACGGATAGAAATAAAGTTCGAACCCTCCCGCACCGGTATAACCCGTATTGGAGATTATCACATTCTCTTCGCCTGCAAACGTTCCAACTTTAAATGTATAATATGGAATAGAAGCAAGATCAATGTCTGTCAACTTTTGCAGAGCCAAAACAGCCTTCGGACCCTGTATAGCGAGTTGAGCTATGTTGTCCGAAGAGTTTTCCAACTCGGCCCCCTCCGTATTGTGAGAAACACACCAGTTCCAGTCTTTTTCCATATTGGCAGCGTTGACTACCAACATGTATTTTTCCGGCTCGTACTGATACACCAGCAAATCATCTACAATACCTCCCTCTTCATTGGGAAAACAGGTATATTGTATTTTACCCGGAGCCAATGCCGCCACATTATTGGAAGTTATTTTCTGCAGAAAGGCTAATGCATGTGGACCTTTCACCCAAAATTCTCCCATGTGCGACACATCAAATACACCGACACTTTGACAAACAGTCAGATGTTCGTCAATGATACCAGAGTATTCAATAGGCATATTATAACCTGCAAACTCGTGCATTTTAGCACCGAGTATGATATGTTTCTCTGTAAACGGAGTGATTTTCATTATTTTAAAGTATTAAGTATTAATCAAGTATTAAGTTTTAAGTATTACCAGTGTTTACCACCTTTTTTATTTGGAAGCTACCAGTTCAGCTATTTTCACGATCACTTTCATCGCTTTTTCCATATTCTGGATAGGTACGAATTCGTAACGTCCGTGGAAATTCAGACCACCGGCAAAGATATTCGGACAAGGCAATCCTTTGAAAGAGAGCTGTGCACCATCCGTACCTCCACGAATCGGTTTTACGTTCGGTTTCACGCCAACGGCTTCCATAGCTGCAAAAGCAGTATCGATGATGTGCATTACCGGTTCTATTTTCTCACGCATATTATAATACTGGTCGCGCAGTTCGAGTGTCGCAGTACCAGCTCCATATTCAGTGTTCATTTGAGCTACCAGACGTTCTATCTCTTTTTTGCGGTTCTCAAATTTTGCACGGTCATGGTCGCGGATGATATAAGACACAGTGCTTTGCTCCACATCCCCCTGAATACCGATCAAATGATAAAATCCTTCATAGCCGGTCGTATGTTCTGGTCTTTCCTGTGAGGGAAGCATCGTGATAAACTGATTGGCAAGATAGATAGAGTTAATCATCTTATCCTTGGCATATCCCGGATGCACATTACGTCCTTTAAAGGTTATTTTTGCGGCAGCGGCATTAAAGTTCTCAAACTCCAACTCCCCTACTTCACCTCCATCCATCGTATATCCCCATTCGCAACCGAATTTCTCTACATCGAATTTATGAGCACCTTCACCGATTTCTTCGTCAGGATTGAAGCCGATACGGATTTTACCGTGTTTGATTTCAGGATGTTCCTTCAGATAAACCATCGCAGATACAATTTCCGCAATACCCGCTTTGTCGTCGGCACCGAGCAACGTTTTTCCGTTGGTTACAATCAAGTCTTCCCCCTTATGATCCAGCAATTCCGGGAATTGCGACGGAGAAAGAATCACATTCTCTTCAGCACAAAGCACAATATCCGAGCCATCATATTTTTCCACAATCCGCGGAGTGACATCTTTACCTGTCATATCAGGACTTGTATCCATGTGGGCAATAAATCCGATAGTGGGTACTTCTTTATCTATATTGGCAGGAAGTGTAGCAAAAAGATAGCCATGCTCATCCAAAGTAATATCTTCCAATCCCAAAGATTCCAACTCTTTTTTCAAGTATTCAGCAAAAATCATCTGCTTCGGAGTACTTGGAGTAAGCCCAGTCGATTCATCAGATTGTGTATCGAAGCTTACATACTTTAAAAATCTGTCTACTAAAGTCATTTCTATTTACGATTTAACGATTTACAATTTACAATTTGATAGTTTATAGTGCCGTAAAGGTAAAAAAAGAGCCGTGAATTACAAAGCAATTCACGGCTCTTTTTTATTGTATACTTTTATCCGGATATTTAAATATCCTATTTTACTGCTTTAAAAGTGGCTGCTACCATCAAAGCAATGTGTACATACTTTGCATTTAGGTAAGCCGATAGCCTCAATCAACGTTTCCAGCGTGTTAAACTTCAATGAACTTAGTCCGAAACGCTCGGCAATAATGCTAACCATCTTTTCGTATTCCGGAGAACCGGTAGTGGCATATTTCTCCAAATTCTTATTTTCATCACCTTCCAGTTCCTTGATAATGCGACGGGTTATCAACTCCAATGCATTTTTGGAAGCCGAGAAACCGACAAACGGACAAGCGTAAATCAATGGCGGACAAGCGATACGCATGTGTACCTCTTTTGCTCCATAATCATACAGAATCTTCACATTATCACGCAGTTGAGTTCCCCGTACAATAGAATCGTCACAGAACAACAAACGTTTATTTTGCAACATCGCACGGTTAGGAATCAGCTTCATCTTGGCTACCAGCGAACGCATCTCCTGATTGCTGGGAGTAAAGCTACGCGGCCACGTCGGTGTATATTTCGAGATAGCACGATGATAGGGAACTCCCTTTCCTTCGGCATATCCTAAAGCCATACCCACTCCCGAATCAGGAATACCGCAGGCGCAGTCCACTTCCGATTCATCCGTCTGCCCCATTTTCAATCCGCTGGTGAAACGCACTTCTTCCACATTCTTTCCTTCATAGCAAGAAGTCGGGAAACCATAGTACACCCACAGGAACGAGCAAATTTGCATATCCTCATTGGGTTTGCGAAGCTGGTCGATGTGATCGTCATACATACGGACAATCTCGCCGGGACCTAAATATCTCTCAATCTCATAATCCAGATTCGGGAAACTGGACGATTCGCTCGTTGCAGCATAAGCACCGTCTTTCTTTCCAATCACTACCGGAGTACGTCCCCATCGGTCACGGGCAGCGATGATGCTACCATCTTCCGTCAGGAGCAGCATAGAGCAAGAACCTTTAATGTGATTAAACACATTTTCGATACCTTCAGCAAAGGTTCTACCTTGTATAATAAGTAATGCGATAAGTTCCGTCTGGTTGGTGTTGCTCGAACTAAGTTCGGCGAAGTGCATGTTTTGATTGAGAAGTTCTTCTTCCAATTCCTGGATATTGGCTATTTTAGCGACTGTGACAATGGCGAAACGCCCGAGATGAGAATTGATGATGATAGGCTGTGCGTCTGTGTCGCTAATGATGCCGATGCCGGCGTTTCCTTTAAATTTGTCTAGTTCTCCTTCAAATTTGGTTCGGAAATAAGTACTTTCCAAATTGTGAATGGAGCGGATAAACCCTTTTTCCTCACTGTATGTTGCGAGTCCTCCTCGCTTGGTACCCAGATGTGAGTTATAATCTGTGCCATAGAATAAATCAGTCACGCAACTAGTTTTCGAGACTGTTCCGAAAAAACCTCCCATGTTGTTCTCTTTATTGATGATGTTTTAAAAAAGATGGCGCAAAAGTACAAAAAAGAATCCGTCCTATAAAAAAAGTACTCCGCAAAGTTTTAGTTTTCTTTGCGAAGCACAACTAATATTTATTAAAAAACGAGGAATCCGTAAACAATCTTTTTACCTAAATCTTATTTCCATTTCCTGATTGTTTTCAAGTCGGCAGGAGTTGCTTCTATCAGACTTATCGCAAATCCTCCACTACGTGCCAGTTTCACAGACATCTTATTTTTGTTTGTCACCAATCCTTTTTTTATCTGATAAGAGGTCGGATTCTTTTCAAAGTCAGCATCTTTTCCGTCAGCATAAAGAGTGGCTACATATTGTTTTCCCGGTTCAAGAAAATCAAGCGTAAAAGCAGAGGTACGGAGATTTTCGTCGGTGATGCCGCCTACAAACCAGTTATCAGTACCTTTCGCTTTACGGGCAACCGTGATATAATCTCCCGGTTCTGCTTCCAGATATTTGCTGTCATCCCAATCAACAGCTACGTCTTTGATAAATTGAAACGCGTCCATGTGGCGTTCGTAGCTTTCCGGAAGGTCGGCTGCCATTTGCAAAGGGCTGTACATCGTTACATAAAGCGCTAATTGTTTAGCTAAAGTAGTACGTACAAAGCTGTGATCGCCCGACAGAAAAGATAGTTTGGTATCAAAAATACCTGGCGTATAATCCATCGGTCCGCCAATCTGACGGGTGAAAGGAAGCAAAGTGGTATGGAACGGTTTGTTGCCTGCAAAAGCTTCATATTCCGTGCCACGAGCCGATTCGTTACCAATCAGATTCGGGTAGGTACGACATAATCCTGTGGGACGGGTTGCTTCGTGGGCATTTACACATATCTTATATTCGGCAGCTTTTTCTACCGCATATAAATAATGGTTATTCATCCACTGTCCGTAATGATGTTCTCCACGAGGAATAATGTTACCTACATATCCACTCTTCACAGCATTATACCCGTTATCTATCATAAACTGATATGCTTTATCAAGATGACGTTCGTAGTTACGTACAGAAGCAGAGGTCTCGTGATGCATCATCAGCTTCACCCCTTTTTCCTTTGCATACGCATTGAGCATTTTCACGTCAAAATCAGGATACGGAGTGACGAAATCAAAGACATAATCCTTCGAATTTCCAAACCAGTCTTCCCAACCTTCATTCCAGCCTTCCACCAATACCTGATCGAATCCATGTTCGGAAGCAAAATCGATATAACGTTTCACTTTATCATTGTTGGCTGAATGGCGTCCGTTTGGCTTTGTTTGGGAATAATCCGTCTGTCCAAGTTTCACCGAATAAACATCATCCGTATACGACCAGGAACCTTTTCCGGTGATCATTTCCCACCACACTCCGATATATTTCACCGGCTTAATCCAGGAAACATCTTCATAAATACAAGGCTCATTCAGGTTCAGAGTCAATTTAGAAGCCAGAATATCACGGGCATCATCACTTACAATCACCGTACGCCAAGGTGAACGACAGGGAGTCTGCATATACCCCTTATCTCCTTTCGCATCAGGAGTCAGCCATGATTCAAAAACCAGGTTCTGATCGTCCAGATTCAGATGCATACAAGAGTAGTCGATCAAAGCGGCTTCATGCAGATTGATATACAATCCGTCGGCCGTTTTCATTTGCAGGGAAGTTTGTACACCTGTCGGAGAGAAAGGTGTTTGAGAAGCATTTGGAGTAATTGCCCCTTGCAATAATCCGCGAATTTCTGAAAGTTTGGATTCGGTATAGTCATATTCCTGCGTATCATAATCGCCGGGAATCCAGAAGGCTGTATGATCGCCAGCCATAGCGAATTGAGAATGTTCTTCTTTGATAACGAAGTAATTCAGATTTTTCTGCTGTGGAAATTCATAACGGAATCCCAAACCATCGTTATAAAGACGAAAACAAATAATCAGATTACGACCTTGTGCTTTTTGATTCAAGGTGACAGCCATTTCATTATAATGGTTGCGGATGGATTTCACCTCTCCCCACACAGGTTGCCATGTTTCGTCAAAAGTAGCAGTTTTTGTATCGATCAGCGTGAATCCGTTCATCAGTCCCGGATCATTCTTTAATTCCAATCCCAGCTTCGATGGTTTAATTACTTCTTTTCCTTTATAAGAGAGTTCGTACACCGGTTCTCCTTGCGCATTGACAGAGAAATTAAGCTTTAATTGTCCGTCAGGAGAAGTGATACTTTCGGCTTTAGCTGATGTGCCGAAGAAAAAAGAGAGCAACAGACAGAGCCCTATTACAGTTCCTATTTTCATGTTCTTCATGATATAAATGAGTTAGTTAATAATCGTATGGCAAAGATAGACCGGAAACACAAGAGGTGTTTTTCTTTATAAAGAAAATATAGAGGGATACAGAACAAAAAACAGAATAAGTATTTAAGAATAAAGCAGATAACATATTTTGAGACTAGAAAAAATATAGTGTCTATGGTGAATAAATTAAAAGGATTAAATATGAATATTGCATAATCTTCCTATATTTGCAAATTATTATCTCAATCACAATAAACATTTTATTATTCATATGGCACAACGCCTTAATTTATCCCGGAGGTTTCGAGCAACTCGAAAAGGATTTTGAAGTCGCCTAAATAATATCAATCTTTCAATCAAATGAGCAAAGAAGTTATCTATATCTTTATCGGCGGAGGCACGGGTAGTGCATTGCGTTATTTCATTCAGTTGTTAATGCACGAACGAATCGTCCCCTACCATTTTCCATGGGCCACTTTCACCGTCAATCTCCTCGGTAGTTTTCTTATCGGCCTATTTTATGCCCTTTCAGAACGGTTTCACCTTCCGTTCGAGGTGCGCCTATTTCTGACGACCGGTTTATGCGGAGGATTTACTACGTTCTCTACTTTCTCCAGTGACGGCGTAGGTCTACTGAAAGGAGAATTTTACGGAGTATTTATTCTATATACATTAATAAGTATAGGTATAGGATTGGCCGCTGTGGTAGCCGGCGGATATGTGGGAAAGGCATGATGAAAAGAAGCCCAATCAAACCCGTCCGCGTTGTTCCTCCCATGATGGAAGAGCAGGAAGTCAGTACTACTACCCTACAGGAATGGCTCGACAGAGAAGAAACCGTCTCTCATCTTTTATTCTGTAAAGGAAAAGAAGAAGGTATCGACAAATCTTATAAAAGTTTCAAGAATTGTACTTTCCAAAATCAGACATTCAGCGAATGTAAATTCCGTTCTTCCCAACTGACCGATGTCAGGTTCGAGAACTGTGATTTATCCAACATCTCTTTTGCTGAAAGTTCGCTTTACCGGGTAGAATTCATTTCCTGCAAACTATTGGGTACCAATTTATCTGAAACAACGATGAATCATGTCTTGCTGCACGACTGCAATGCCGGTTACATCAATCTCGCCATGAGTAAAATGAATCAGGTACGTTTTGCACACAGCCAGCTCCGCAACGGAACTCTGAACGACTGCCGTTTTTCATCTGTCGCTTTTGACGGTTGCGACCTTGTAGAAGCCGATTTCTCACATGCTTCGCTCCGCGGAATAGATTTGCGCACTTCCCGCATCAGCGGAATCACACTCAACATCAGTGATCTGAAAGGGGCTGTCATCACCTCCTTGCAGGCTATGGATTTGCTTCCACTGTTAGGGGTTATTATCGAAGATTAAAATCCTGCAAATTCACCCCGCCACACTCAAACAAAAAACATCGTCCCGTTGTTATAATATAAGGTCGGACTAACGACATATAGGGAATAGGTTCAAAAAGAATACCTATTTATAGTGATTTCTCACTCCCTGTCAAGTCCGTACTTTTGCAGAAATCTTATTCAAAAACAATAGAAACGATGAAAATTGAAAAAATTGTAGCTCGAGAAATTCTCGATTCAAGAGGTAATCCCACAGTAGAAGTTGACGTAGTATTGGAATCCGGCATCACAGGACGTGCATCTGTACCGTCTGGTGCTTCCACAGGTGAACATGAAGCATTGGAGCTTCGCGATGGTGATAAAAAACGCTATGGTGGAAAAGGAGTACAAAAAGCGGTTGACAATGTAAATAAAATCATCGCTCCGAAACTGGTTGGTATGTCTTCGCTCAATCAGAGAGGTATCGACTACGCAATGCTGGCATTGGACGGCACTAAGACTAAATCCAATTTAGGTGCCAACGCTATTCTCGGTGTATCTCTTGCCGTAGCCAAAGCTGCCGCCAACTATCTGGATCTTCCTCTATACCGTTACATCGGTGGAACAAATACCTATGTAATGCCTGTACCGATGATGAACATCATCAACGGTGGTTCACATAGCGATGCTCCTATCGCATTTCAGGAATTTATGATTCGCCCTGTCGGTGCCCCTTCTTTCAGAGAAGGTCTGCGGATGGGTGCTGAAGTATTCCATGCCTTGAAGAAGGTTTTGAAAGACCGTGGTTTAAGTACTGCCGTAGGTGATGAAGGAGGTTTCGCTCCTAACCTCGAAGGTACCGAAGATGCCCTGAACTCGATCCTTGCCGCTATCAAAGCCGCAGGCTACGAACCGGGTAAAGATGTGATGATCGGAATGGACTGCGCTTCTTCTGAATTCTACCACGATGGTATTTATGATTATACCAAGTTTGAAGGCGAGAAAGGCAAGAAACGTACCGCTGAAGAACAAATCAACTATCTGGAAGAACTGATTAACAAATTCCCTATCGACTCTATCGAAGACGGTATGAGCGAAAACGACTGGGAAGGTTGGAAGAAATTGACAGAACGCATCGGCAACCGCTGCCAGTTGGTAGGTGACGATTTGTTCGTGACTAACGTAGACTTCCTTGCCATGGGTATCGAAAAAGGTTGTGCCAACTCTATCCTGATTAAAGTAAACCAAATCGGTTCGTTGACCGAAACATTGAACGCTATCGAAATGGCTCACCGCCATGGATACACCACTGTTACCTCTCACCGTTCGGGTGAAACAGAAGACGCTACTATCGCTGATATCGCAGTAGCTACCAACAGCGGACAAATCAAGACAGGTTCGTTGAGCCGTTCGGATCGTATGGCTAAATATAACCAACTGCTCCGTATCGAAGAAGAACTCGGTGACTTGGCTGTATATGGATACAAGAGAATCAAGTAAATCTCTATGCTAGATTATAAAAAAAGCATTCAAGTAAACTACCTGAATGCTTTTTTCTTTTTGAGCCTCTTGTCGGATTCGAACCAACGACCCCGAGATTACAAATCACGTGCTCTGGCCAACTGAGCTAAAGAGGCGGGTGGGTAAGCTTACTATATCGCACCGCTACAACCAACTACCTTTGCTGCGATCAAGCCCTGGAGGATTCGAAGGGAGCTGGCCGTATAGGACTTACCCGTTTTGCGGTTGCAAAGGTAGACATTTTTATGTATTCTGCAATAGCTGCAGATAACTTTTTTACGAATAAAATACTAACAAGCTACGTTTCAAGCAATTAAAATTGCAAAAAATATTCGTGCAGCAACTTCCCCTGCTTTATTAACTTTAACAACCAGATTTCCCCTACCAACCGATATTATTTGTACCTTTGTGCGCAATTTATAAATGAAGATGACAGAGAACAGAAGCTATTTACAAAAATATGCCATGCATTTTGGCACGTACATGGGAATCTACTGGATATTGAAGTTCATATTATTTCCGCTGGGATTCCACATACCTTTCCTTTCGCTTTTATTTGTAATCCTGACATTATCCGTACCTTTCATCGGATATCACTACGCGAAAATGTACCGGGATAAGATTTGCGGGGGGAGTATCCAATTTTCGCATGCCATGCTCTTCACTATATTTATGTATATGTTTGCTTCCCTATTGGTAGCTGTGGCCCACTACGCCTATTTCCAGTTCATCGATCACGGTTTTATCGTCAACTCTTACATCCAGCTATGGGACGAGTTGATGACCAACACCCCGGCTTTGATAGAAAACAAAGAAGTTATAAAAGAAACGATAGATACCGCCCGTTCACTTACTTCTATCAATATCACCATGCAGTTATTGTCATGGGATGTATTCTGGGGAAGTATCCTGGCCATCCCTACCGCATTGATGGTAATGAAAAAGGCCAAACCGGAAAATGACGGACCCGTTCAATCATAATTTATAAATCATAAATCATAATTCGTACAATGGATATATCAGTTGTAGTCCCATTATTCAATGAAGAAGAGTCACTACCCGAACTCTATGCTTGGATAGAACGGGTAATGCAAGCCAACGGATTCTCATTCGAAGTGATTTTCGTTAATGACGGAAGTACCGACCATTCATGGGAAGTGATCGAAAAGCTGAAAGCTCAATCGGAACATGTAAAAGGTATCAAATTTCGCCGTAACTATGGTAAATCACCTGCACTCTACTGTGGATTCGCAGAAGCGGAAGGAAACGTAGTCATAACGATGGATGCTGACCTACAAGATAGCCCGGATGAAATTCCCGAACTCTATCGGATGATTACCGAGGACGGTTACGACCTGGTTTCCGGCTGGAAACAAAAGAGATATGATCCTATTTCGAAGACCCTGCCGACCAAGTTGTTTAATGCGACCGCCCGCAAAGTGTCGGGCATCAAAAACCTGCACGACTTCAACTGCGGCTTAAAAGCATATCGAAAAGAGGTAGTAAAGCATATCGAAGTCTATGGCGAGATGCACCGTTATATCCCTTACCTGGCAAAGAACGCCGGATTCAAGAAAATCGGTGAAAAGGTGGTACACCACCAGGCACGCAAATACGGCACAACGAAATTCGGACTAAACCGTTTCGTGAACGGATATCTGGATTTACTTTCTCTTTGGTTTCTTTCCCGATTCGGTATCAAACCGATGCATTTCTTCGGACTGCTGGGATCATTGATGTTTCTCGTCGGAATGATTTCTGTCATCATTGTAGGTGCCAGTAAACTATATGCTATGTCCAACGGTCTCCCCTATCGACTGGTGACCGACTCTCCCTATTTTTATTTGTCACTGACGGCAATGATTATAGGTACACAATTATTCTTAGCCGGATTCCTTGGCGAATTAATCTCCCGCAATGCACCGGAACGGAATAACTATCAGATAGAAAAGAAAATTTGATTCACATTCAATAAGCTGACTATGAAGAATTTAATTCGTATCTTTCTCCTATTGATAATCGTTGGCGGTGCTGTCAGCATTCAGACCTCGTGCTCGGACGAGAACGATTGCTCATTAGCAGGACGTCCGATGATGTATTGCACGATATATACCATCGATCCGGACAACCCTAATATTGCACTAAAAGACACGCTCGATTCGTTGACAATCACCGCATTAGGCACTGACTCTATCATTCTGAACAATGAAAAGAATGTGCATACGTTAATGCTTCCACTACGATATACAAGTGACTCTACTGTATTCATATTCAGATATGATCCAAAGCGTAAAAAAGATGATGTTGACACATTATACATTGTACAACAGAATACGCCTTATTTCCAATCCATGGAATGTGGATATATGATGAAACAAAACATCATCAGTGCCAAATTTGGCAAACCCGGAAGACCCGGTCTTCCTCCTCCGTATGGCAATGGACAACCGGACCAAATAGATTCTCTTCATATACAAAATAAAGAAGCCAATACAAATGAAATCCAGAACTTGCAGATATTCTATAATTATCGGCCAGAACGCACACCTGATGAAACGACTAATTAGTCTGCTCCTGCTCTTTTGCATTGGACTTCCGTTGCTGGCCCAACAACAGCGGCCTACGCAAACACCCAAAAGAGATCAGAAAAAGAAAGAAGTTGCCGAGATAGATACCATTCCACTTTACAATGGTACGTATATCGGTGTGGATTTATACGGCATCGGAAGCAAGCTTCTGGGAGGCGACTTTATGAGTTCTGAAGTCAGTGTGGCCGTCAATCTTAAAAACAAATTCATCCCTACCTTTGAGTTTGGCATGGGAGGAACAGACACCTGGAATGAAACAGGTATACACTATAAAAGCAAAATGGCTCCATTCTTCCGAATCGGTGTGGATTACAACACCATGGCAAAGAAGAAAGAGAAGAACAGCTACTTATATGCAGGACTTCGCTATGCATTCAGTTCATTTAAATATGACGTTTCCACAATGCCGGCGGACGATCCCATCTGGGGAGATGCAGTAGGTAACCCCAGTTTAGGAGATGGTTACTGGGGCGGAAGCGTACCTTTCAGCCACTTGGGAATGAAAGGCTCCGTGCAATGGCTGGAAATTGTTTTAGGCGTTAAAGTGCGTATCTACAAAAACTTTAACATGGGGTGGTCGGTACGTATGAAATACAAAACCAAAGCATCTACCGGAGAATATGGAAATCCATGGTACGTGCCCGGCTACGGAAAGTTTAAATCAAACAATATGGGAATCACTTATTCCCTTATTTACAAATTGCCTCTTTAGAATATAATGACAGGACTAGAGATTTGGTTGCTTGCAATAGGTCTGGCGATGGATTGTTTCGCTGTCTCCATTGCAAGTGGCATTATTTTGAAGCGTACCCGATGGAAACCCATGCTAATCATGGCTTTTACATTCGGACTTTTTCAAGCAATCATGCCTTTTATCGGATGGATGTTCGCCAAAAGCTTCAGCCATTTCATAGAAAGTATAGACCATTGGATTGCCTTTGCCATTCTTGCCTTCCTTGGCGGCAGAATGATTTGGGAATCTTTCAAAGAAGAAGAGTGCTGCCAGCTATTCAACCCGACCAGTCTGAAAGTGGTATTCACTATGGCCATCGCAACAAGCATCGACGCGCTGGCAATCGGTATTTCGTTTGCCTTTTTAGGAGTGCAAAATTATAATGAAATCCTGTCCCCTATCCTTATCATCGGACTTGTTTCCTTCGTCATGTCACTCATCGGGTTGATCTTTGGTATCCAATGCGGCTGTGGCATCGCCCGAAAACTGAAAGCAGAGTTATGGGGAGGTATCATTCTGGTCATCATCGGACTAAAGATATTAATTGAACATTTATTTCTCCAATAAAATGAGTTTTCTCATCAAAAAGAAGAGCGTATGAAAACAAAGAAAAGTTTCCTTTGGCTGGCTTTCCTGATTTTGGCAACCATCTGGATATTAGTCAGGCATAATCAACAAGCTGGCTATTACAGTGTCAAAGGTTTGGTATTTGGGACGGTATACAAGATTACTTACCAATATGACGGCGATTTAAAACCGGAAATAGAAGCTGAACTGAAACGCTTCGATCAATCTCTGTCTCCATTTAACGACAGTTCAGTTATCAGTCGCGTCAACCGCAACGAGGAATTAGTTACCGATAGTTTCTTTCAGAAATGTTTCAACCGTTCGATGGAAATTTCCCGCGAGACAAACGGTGCTTTCGACATCACAGTAGCCCCCCTTGCCAATGCTTGGGGATTCGGTTTCAAAAAAGGCACTTTTCCTGATTCAATCATGATAGATAGCCTGTTGCAAATCACCGGATATGAAAAGGTGAAAATGGACAACGGCAAAGTCATTAAGCAGGATTCCCGTACCATGCTAAGTTGTAGTGCCGTTGCCAAAGGGTATTCGGTAGACGTAGTTGCGCAACTGCTCGACCGTAAAGGCATAAAAAACTATATGGTAGATATAGGCGGTGAGGTGGTTGTGAAAGGCAAAAACCCCTCCAAAGGCTTATGGCGCATCGGAATCAATAAGCCCGTCGACGATTCACTGGCCGTAAACCAAGACTTACAAACAATACTTGAAATTTCGGATTTAGGCTTGGCAACTTCAGGAAATTACCGCAACTATTATTACAAAGATGGAAAGAAATATGCTCATACCATCGACCCGAGAACGGGTTATCCGGTACAGCACAGCATCTTGTCTTCCACCGTAATCGCTAAAGACTGTATGACTGCCGACGCCCTGGCTACCGCCTTCATGGTGATGGGACTGGAAGAAGCGGAAGCCTTCTGCAAAGCGAATCCGGAGATTGACGCCTACTTTATTTATAGCGGAGAAAACGGAGAGTTCAATACTTTCTACACGGAAGGAATGAAAAAATACATAGCGAAATAAGATCTGCTTCTTTTCTTTCATTCTCTTCACATGAGGATAAGTCTCAAGCTATCAACCATTTCGTGTGATTACTCAAAGAAATATGCTTCTTCACATCCTTCACAGTCATTACCGTGAAGGATGTGCCGCATCTCTGGATACGCCATAATAACCGGGAGCAGGCACATACATCGGCTGATTGCGCAAACCGATATTCACTAGTTTTCCTTCTCCACGCAAACGTACCAAATGCGTTTTGGCCGTAGTACGTGCCAAACCACACACTTCCTGAAAATCACGGCGGGTCATCATCTGATGTTCGACAAAATATTCTTTCAACAGCATATCAATCTCCACCTCTGACACCTTCTCCGAATGACGGACATACTTGGACTGACTGGCGCGAACACCCACAAAATGTCCTTTCAGATTACTGTCAGGGCGAAATCGGACAGTTTTGAAAGCCACCTTATTAGTCTTATGCGGAGTGCTGCGAGTCACTTTCCCCGTAGCCTCCAAAGTGGGATAAAAATAACCGATCCCCTCGATATGCACTTCTTTTCCCTCACGCAACGACTCGCCAAGAATCTTCGATAAGTTATCAAGCACATTCTTTACATCGCCCACAGTCAACGAACTGTAGTCATGAATCTTGTAACAAAGAGTATCCGTATCCACCTTTCCATTCATAAAGATACGCGGATGCAACGCTGCTTCTTCTTCCGAAGAAGCATTAGGATTTTCATACCAATCAAACACAATAGCCATTACTTCTTATCAATTTAAATGTGTAACTTCATCATAGGACAACTTTAATCGGCTATTCGGACGACTGGAATCGGCTGTTCAGTCAACTATTGTCAGCCAACCGGACAACTCCAGTCGGCTTTTCCTAAACAAGCACTAAAGATACGACAAAGTAACGACTTATCCGCATAAGAAAGCTTGTTTTTCATTTCAGGAGAAAATAAACTTTTTCTTAGTTAAATACTTGCAAACCCCATATCTCATGTTATACCTTAGCAGCATCAACCGGTCGAAAAAACAACATTTATTCATAAAAAAACAAGAAAAATATGAAGACATTAGAATATAACTCAAAACGTTTGGCGAAAAGAATACGGGTATTGATGAAAGAATCGTCAAACGTCATCGTTTCACCGAACATTTCAAAGGAAGAGCTCAAAATGCAAGAATTGCATGAGCAGGAAGCAGATAAGAAAGAAGTACATAAACAGGAAACACATAAGCAACCCGTCCTTCTGACGCAACAAGTGATCGACTTTTTGAAAGTGCGATATGATTTCCGCTACAACCTACTCACCGAAGAAACTGAATTTCGCCCATTCGGCCAACGAGAAATTCCTTTCTGCCGCATAGACAAGCGAGAACTGAATACTTTCTGCCTGGAAGCCCACAAAGAAGGAATCAATTGCTGGGATAAGGACCTTCAAAGGTACATCTACTCTACCCTAGTGAAAAGCTACCATCCTTTCCGGCTTTATATGGACGAACTACCTATATGGGACGGAACGGACCGGCTGAAGTCTCTGGCGAAACGAGTATCTGACGCCCCTATATGGATAAAAAGCTTTCACACCTGGATGCTCGGACTTGCTGCCCAATGGCTGGGAGTGAATCAAACACAAGCAAACAGCGTAGCCCCGATACTTATCAGCGAAGAACAGGGACGCCATAAATCTACTTTCTGCCGTATGCTGATGCCACCACAACTAGCCCGTTATTATTCGGATAATCTGAAACTAACCGCACAAGGCAATCCCGAACGTCTCCTTGCCGAGATGGGATTACTAAACATGGACGAATTTGACAAATTCGGAGCACAAAAGATGCCATTACTGAAAAATCTGATGCAAATGTCCAGCCTCAACATCTGCAAAGCCTATCAGAAAAATTTCCGGTCACTACCTCGTATCGCTTCGTTCATCGGAACGAGCAACCGAACTGACTTACTATGTGATCCGACAGGCAGCCGCAGATTCATCTGCATTGAAGCGGAACATGATATTGACTGTACCGGAATTGAACATTCACAAACCTACGCCCAACTGAAAGAGGAATTGCTTGCAGGTGCCCGCCACTGGTTCAGCAAAGAGGAAGAACATACCTTACAGCGTCATAACAGCGCCTACTATCATGTCAACCCCATAGAAGACATTGTGCGCAACACATACGCGCCTGCCTCGTTGGATGAACCGGATTGCCTGTCGCTCTCCGCCGCTATCATCCATAAGGAATTGAAAAAGAAGTTTCCAGCCGTACTACGCAACTGCACTCCTATCCAGCTGGCACAAATCCTGACCGCAGCAGGTATCAGCCGACAGCATACGAGATTGGGAAATGTATATTCGGTGAAGAGGGTGAAGGATGGTGAAGGTTGAAAACAGTGTCCGTTCATTCACAGTTACTTCCTGTGAATGAACGGATAAGCTTTAGGTGAAGAAAGTGAAGAACGGTTTATAAAAATAAAGTACATTAGTCAAGAACAAAAAAGTTTTAGGATCACCTCCGAGTATTTGGATATTATTCGTTATCTTTGGAAACTTTATTTCATTAATTAATATCATTTGAAATGATGAGAGAAGCCCAAATAGAAGAACTATTTATAAAAAAGTTAGAAGAACTCAAATACTCCTATCGCAGAGATATTCGCGACAGAAACTCTCTTGAACAAAACTTCCGAGAAAAGTTTGAGTCTCTCAACCGGGTAAGGCTGACTGAAAACGAATTTGAACGGCTGAAAGCTGAAATTATAACACCTGATGTATTTGCCGCTTCGAAGTTGCTGCGTGAAAGGAATTATTTTCAACGTGAAGATGGCACTCCTCTACATTATACATTAGTGAACATAAAAGACTGGTGTAAGAATGAATATGAGGTTATCAACCAATTGAGAATAAATACAGGAAACAGTAACCATCGATATGATGTCATTATTCTTATTAATGGTATTCCGGTAGTTCAGGTCGAATTAAAAACATTAGACGTATCACCTAGGAAAGCAATACAACAAATTATTGATTACAAGAATGATGTTGGTAACGGTTATACCAACTCATTACTTTGTTTTATGCAATTATTTATTGTTAGTAATAGGAGTGACACCCGTTACTTTGCCAACAATCAAAATCAACATTTTAGTTTTGATGCCAACGAGCAATTTCTGCCTGTGTATCAACTTGCAAATGAGCGGAATAGAAAAATCAGACATTTAGACTCTTTTGCAGAACTATTTTTGCCCAAATGTACATTGGGAGAAATGATTAGCAAATATATAGTTTTGGTAGAAAGCGAGCAAAAACTATTAATTATGCGTCCCTACCAAATCTATGCAGTAAAAGCAATTGTAAACTGCATTCATCAAAATCGGGGTAACGGTTATATATGGCATACTACAGGTAGTGGAAAGACGCTTACTTCTTTCAAAGCCTCCACGTTATTAAAAGATAATCCGGACATAGAAAAATGTCTTTTCGTTGTTGACCGCAAAGACTTGGACAGGCAAACCCGTGAAGAGTTTAATAAGTTTCAAGAAGGAAGTGTAGAAGAAAACACCAATACCGAAACACTTGTAAGACGACTACTTTCTACAGATTATGCAGATAAAGTCATTGTAACGACTATCCAAAAGTTGGGTTTAGCATTGGACGGAAACCATAAAAAGAACTATAAAGAACGCTTAAATCCATTGAGTAAGAAACGAATGGTTTTCATCTTTGATGAATGTCACCGTTCACAATTTGGTGAGAATCATAAAGCTATTAAGGAATTCTTCCCTAATGCTCAATTGTTCGGCTTTACCGGAACACCTATTTTCAATGATAACGCAACACAAAAGACTATAGAAGATGAACATGCTTCCAACAAGACTACTAAAGATATTTTCGAAAAGGAACTGCATGCATACACTATTACAAATGCAATTGATGACAAAAACGTATTGCGTTTTCATGTAGAATATTTTAAAGGAAAAGGGAACATTAATCCTAAGCCGGGAGAAACCATTACTCAACAAGCAGTGATTGAGGCTATTATAGACAAGCACAATGCCGCAACCAATTCGAGGAAGTTTAATGCGATTCTGGCAACCGCTTCCATAAACAATGCCATAGAATATTATAATCTTTTCAAAGAAATCCAGAAACAAAAACAAAAAACAAACAAAGACTATCTACCTCTAAATATAGCCTGCGTTTTTTCACCTCCGGCAGAGGGTAATAAAGATATTCAGCAAATTCAGGAAGACTTGGAGCAAGAAAAAGAAGACAACAAGCAAAATCCTGATGAGAAGAAAGCAGCATTAAAGAGTATTATCAGGGATTATAATAAACAATACGGAACAAATCACAACATTAATGAGTTTGATTTGTATTACCAAGATGTACAAAAGCGCATCAAAGACCAACAATACAGTAATGCGGATTATCCTCACAAAAATAAAATTGATATCGTCATTGTAGTAGATATGCTACTTACAGGTTTTGACTCTAAATATCTCAACACTTTGTATGTAGATAAAAATCTAAGATATCATGGACTGATACAGGCTTTTTCACGTACCAACCGTGTACTAAACGATACTAAACCATACGGAAATATATTAGATTTCCGCCACCAGGAAAATGCCGTAAACGAAGCTATCGCTTTATTCTCAGGAGAAAAATCTAAAGAGCAGGCGAAAAAAATCTGGTTAGTTGATCCGGCTCCTGTAGTAATTGAAAAATATAAAGAAGCCGTAGCAGCTTTAGGTGATTTCATGCGACAAAATAATTTAGCCTGCGAACCTCAGGAAGTGTATAATTTGAAGGGAGATACTTCTCGAATCGCTTTTGTCAAAAATTTCAAGGAAGTACAGCGGTTAAAAACCCAGCTCGACCAATATACAGACTTAAACGAGGAACAACAAACTCAAATTGAAGAGATATTGCCTGAAAACACTTTCCGTTCATTTAAAAGTTCGTACATAGAAACGGCTAAGCAATTTAGGGAAATACAACAAAAAGGCGGCGATAACATTCCTGTAGATATACAGCAACTTGATTTTGAGTTTGTACTTTTTTCCTCAGCATTGATTGACTATGATTACATCATGGGACTAATTGCTGACAGCACTCAAAAGAAACCATCTAAACAAAAAATGACAAAAGCACAAATCATCAACCTGCTTTGTTCAAGCTCTAATTTGATGGATGAACAAGAAGATTTAACTGAATACATAAAAAGTTTGGATTGGAATAATGGTCAAGATGTACAATCACTACATGATGGTTACAATGCTTTTAAGATAGAGAAAAATGAAAAAGAGCTATCCGATATCGCAAACAAACACGGACTAACCGCATCTGCCTTAAAAGATTTTACAGATAAAATTATGCAACGCATGATTTTCGACGGTGAAAAACTAACGGATCTCCTTGAACCGTTAGAACTAAGTTGGAAAGAACGCCGTACGAAAGAACTTGCATTGATGGCAGACTTAGTCCCTCACTTAAAAAAACAAGCTCAAGGACGTGAGATTTCAGGATTAGCTGCTTATGAATAACATGAAAAAAAGAATATGAGTAACCAACCTAAAATATATAAATATAAAGATTTGTCGGGATTAGCCGCAAGGTTACGTGGCGATCTAATTGAACACGATTTCGTCTTACTCTACGCTCATAATGGAACAGGGAAAACCCGTCTATCTATAGAGTTCAAGAATAAAGGAAAAAAGAAAATAAATGGAGACACTCTCTATTTTAATGCTTTCACCGAAGATCTGTTTCATTGGGACAATGACTTAGAAAATGATATGGACCGTGTTCTTAAAATAAATGCTGATTCAAAATTCTTCAATGCATTTAAAGAATTAGCCTTAGAAGAAAAAATCTTCGCATATCTGGAACGTTATGCGGAATTTGACTTCAAATTTGATTATGAAAAATGGGAAATAAGCTTCAGCAAGCAGGTTCCCAATCCCAAACATAAGTTTAACAACAAAGAGCCTGAGTATATCATTCAGAACAATATTAAAATTTCTCGTGGCGAAGAGAATATTTTTATCTGGTGTATCTTTCTTGCCATCTGCGAACTGACAATTGATGGTGCAGAAGCTTACAATTGGGTTGAATACATTTACATAGACGATCCAATCTCCTCGTTAGATAACAACAATGCTATTGCTGTAGCCAGTGATTTATCTCAGTTGTTGAAAAAAGGAAAAGATAAGGTCAAATCTGTTATTTCATCTCACCACAGCTTGTTTTTCAACGTCGTTTACAATGAATTAAAGCAAAAACCATGCAAACGATATTTCCTACATAAGAATGGAACTGACGGATATACTCTACAGGCAACTGACGAAACACCTTTTTTCCATCATATAGCCATATTGAGCGAACTCAAACAAGTGATGGAGTCGGGTAAAATCAATACATATCATTTCAATATGTTACGCAGTATTTTAGAAAAGACATCTACGTTCTTCGGATATGACGACTTTTCAAAATGTATTCATGGAGTAGAGGATGAAGTGCTTTACTCACGAGCACTAAACCTACTGAGCCATGGAAAGTATTCTATTTACGAACCTGTAGAAATGGGAGATGACAACAAAGTTCTTTTTATAAAGATATTGCGAGCGTTTTTGGATAAATATCAATTTGACTTACCTATTCTTCTAATTGAAGAAGAAAAAGAAGTGATTGATGCGATTAACAAAGAAAAAATGAGAAATTAAATATGACAGTACAAGATCAAAAACAATTAGGCAAAACCCTTTGGGAAATAGCAGACGGGTTGCGTGGAGCAATGAATGCAGATGACTTTCGCGATTATATGCTATCATTTCTTTTTCTACGCTATTTGTCTGATAATTACGAAGAAGCTGTAAAAAAAGAATTAGGGAGAGATTATCCTCAATTGGAAGAAGCCAACAAACATAGAGCTTTGGGAATATGGTATAAAGCAAATGAAATGGACGTACCGGAATTTGAAAAACAAATGCGTCGTAAAGTTCATTATGTCATAAAACCTCAATATTTATGGAGTAACATTTCAGAAATGGCTCGTACTCAGAATGGAGAGTTGCTACAAACACTTGAAGAAGGCTTTAGATACATTGAAAATGAGTCATTTGAAAGTACTTTCCAAGGCTTATTTTCGGAAATAAACTTGAATTCGGAAAAGTTAGGCAGAACAGCCTCGGATAGAAATAAGAAACTTTGCACTATTATTCAAAAAATAGCAGAAGGAATTGCCAGATTCTCAACAGATACAGACATTTTAGGCGATGCTTATGAATATCTTATCGGTCAGTTTGCCGCAGGCTCGGGGAAAAAGGCCGGAGAGTTTTATACTCCGCAACAGCTATCAACTATTTTATCTAAAATTGTAATCTTAGATAGTCAAGACCCGGCATTAGGAGAAAAAAATAAATTAGACAGAGTATTGGATTTCGCATGTGGCTCCGGCTCCCTATTATTGAATGTTCGCAGACAGTTAGTGGAAACCGAAGGAAGTATAGGGAAAATATATGGACAAGAAAAGAATATTACCACCTACAACCTTGCCCGTATGAATATGCTGTTGCATGGACTCAAAGATACAGAATTCGAAATACACCATGGCGACACATTGATCAATGACTGGAATATTCTGAACGAAATGAATCCTGCAAAAAAGATGGAATTCGATGCTATCGTTGCAAATCCCCCTTTTAGCTTACGTTGGGAACCTACTGACACGCTAACAGAAGATTTCCGTTTCAAGAACTATGGCATTGCCCCTAAATCGGCTGCTGACTTTGCATTCTTATTGCACGGTTTCCATTTCTTGTCCAATGGAGGAACAATGGCTATCATACTCCCGCATGGGGTATTGTTTCGTAGTGGAGCAGAGGAACGTATCCGAACCAAACTACTGAAAGATAATAATATAGATACAGTGATAGGTTTACCTTCTAATCTGTTCTTTTCAACAGGGATTCCGGTTTGCATTTTAGTATTAAAGAAATGCAAGAAATTTGATGATGTTCTTTTCATCAATGCCAGCGAGCATTTTGAAAAAGATAAGAGACAAAATCGTCTACGAGAAGGAGAAGATGGCAAGCCTAATGATATTCAAAAAATCATAGAAACATATCAATTCCGAACAGAGGAAGAACGATACTCCCGACGGGTATCTATGGACGAGATTGAACAAAACGGTTATAATCTTAATATTTCTCGGTACGTAAGCACGTTCAAAGAAGAAGAGCCCATTGATATACATGCAGTAATGGCTGAAATCAAAGAACTTGAAGCTAAACGAGCTGACTTAGACAAAGAAATAAATGTTTATCTGAAAGAACTTGGATTGATAGAGTAATAACGATGCCGAAGAATTTTGAAATAAAAAATAGTACAGCCGAGTTCCTCATGTTCGTGATGGAAGGTAAAGAAAACGGTGTACAAGTGACGTATAAAGACGAAACAATTTGGTGCACGCAGAAGGCAATGGCTACACTGTTTGATGTAGGTGTTCCTGCCATCAGTAAACACTTGAAGAATATCTTCGATACAGGTGAACTCTCAGAAAAATCAGTTATTTCCATTTTGGAAACAACTGCCGCAGATGGCAAATCCTATAAAACTTCTTTCTATTCGCTCGATGCGATTATTTCTGTTGGTTACCGTGTGAATTCCGTCCGTGCCACTCAATTCCGCCAATGGGCAACCTACATATTGCGGCAATTTGCCATACGTGGTTATGTTATTGATAAAAAGCGAATGGAAAATGGTTCATTCATTGGTGAAGACTATTTCGAACATTTGCTTGCCGAAATCAGGGAGATAAGACTTAGTGAACGTCGTTTCTATCAGAAGTTGACCGATATATACGCCACAGCCATCGATTACAATAAGGATGCACCAACTACTCGTCTATTTTTTAAGAAAGTGCAAAACAAAATGCACTTTGCCGTACATGGTCATACTGCTGCTGAATTAATAGTAGAGCGAGCCAATGCACAAAAAGAAAATATGGGGTTGACAACTTGGGAAAATGCCCCTAACGGGAAAATTGTAAAACCTGATGTGAGTATAGCAAAAAATTATTTAAATGAATTAGAACTGGAAGATATGGGACGTTTGGTCAACGCTACTCTAGATATGGCTGAACGTATGGCAAAACGGCACATCCCTATGACTATGGAAGATTGGGCAAGACGAATAGATATTATTCTCGAAGCTGGAGATAATGCAGTATTGATTGATGCGGGTAAAGTTACTGCAGAGTTTGCTAAATCTTTTGCAGAATCAGAGTTCGAAAAATATCGAATTGTACAAGACAGGTTATTCTGTTCTGACTTTGATCAATTCAATAACAACGATATCCTTCCATTCGATTTTAACCTTAATGAAGAATAACAGTTATGGCTAATAATAACAATACAAAAAACCTCAATGTTCCAAATTTGAGATTCCCGGAGTTTAGTGGGGAGTGGAAAAAGAAACATTTAAGTGAATTAGTCGGGGATATAAAAGACAGAATTTCGACTTCATCTCTTTCTGTTGATAATTATGTATCAACAGAAAATATTCTTCAAAACTTTCAAGGGGTGACTCTAGCTACTTCTCTTCCTCATAACACCAATGTAACTGCGTTCAGAAAGGACGACATTCTTTTTTCTAATATAAGACCATATTTAAAGAAAATTTGGTACGCCAGTTATGATGGCGGTTGCAGTACTGATGTGTTTGTTTTTAGAAATAGTGGTATGTGTTCAGCAATGTTTTTATATCATTTAATTGCCAATGATAAATTTATTAATTATGTAATGTTAGGCACAAAGGGTACAAAGATGCCAAGGGGTGATAAACAACAGATAATTCAATATGTAGTCTATCTTCCATCAAAATTGGAACAGAATAAAATCGCTACATTTTTATCTCTTCTTGACTCTCGTATTGAAGCTCAAATCAAAATAATTGAAGATTTGAAGTTGTTAAAAAAAACAATGAGTCAAAACATTTTTTCATTAAAGATACGCTTTAAAGATGAGGAAGGAAATGTTTTTTCTAGTTGGAAATTAAGAAAACTAAGTGATGTACTAATTATTCAAGGTGGATATGCATTTAAAAGTAGTTTATTCAACCAAGGAACAAATAAAGTTATAAGAATAGGAGATATTCTACCAATAATTAAGTTGTCAAATTTTTCAGGAATATATTCTTCGGAAACACCTAACGAAAAGTATATTGTTAGAAAAAACGATTTTGTTATGGCTCTGTCTGGTGCTACTTTTGGTAAAGTTGGAAAAATTGAAGATAAGGGAATAGCATATATAAATCAACGAGTTGCAACTTTCCGAACTAAACAGTGCTTAGAATTTTTCTATCAATTAGTTCAAATAAATAATTTCAAGAATTATATTAGCTCTATTCCAACAGCTAGTGCGCAACCTAATATATCCAATGATGACATAGGAAATTATAAATCATATATTCCAGATGTAATGGAACAAACAAAGATTGCTGGATTTCTTTCAACTATTGACAAGAAAATAGAAACAGAAAGGGCGATATTGGATGCATATGCCAAACAAAAGCAGTATTTATTGGCAAATTTATTTATATAAGCAAGTTTGCCAATAAATACTGCTTTTGTTGCATGAACTTCGTCATTACGTTTGTTTCAACAGATATTTTATCTTCAATAGAATCCAATAGACAAGAAATCTTCTTTTGGTTTTCTTTAGCAGGTATGGGAATCCGTAATGACATTAAATCTTTTTTTTGAATATTAGGTAGGCCACTACCAACTCTAAGAGCCATAATCATTTTTTCATTTGATTTCAAGTAATGATATAAATATTTTTCAGTCAGTTCTCCCTTAATATTTTGGAGTGTATAACAATGACCGCCACTCCAAAAATTTTCTTTATTATACTGTACATAACCACATGAATTTCCCCCTTCACTTATAGATATTGTACCTGCATTTGTATTATATGAATTATAATATCCAGAAGGCTGCGTACCACCATTCATAACGTAGTATTTCCCATGTTTTAATAGATTGTCTAAATTAACCTGCTGTCCTTTAATGATATCACATAAGTTGCCCAAATAATTGTAGTGTGTAGATTCCTCCAAAATGTAATATCTTATCCCTTTAATTAGAGATTCATATTTCTCAATTATTTTGCTTTGGGTAGCGATACGCTCTTCTATTAGTTGTAGTAATTTTGCGACTTTTGTTTGTTCTTTGGTGGACGGAATAGCAATTTTAATAGATTTAATTTGTTCAAAATTTAAGCCTTGTCTATTTCCGCCTGCTTGAAAACTATCTATTTGTCTTTGACCATAATTGGACAATAAAAAGTTGCAGAGAAATGAAGATATGAGATTTTCTTTAGTACGAATAATGCAGACATGCTGATTAACATTACCACCTACTACTTGCTCATTCACTAATGCACTACGTCCAATAGATGCTCCTGTAATATTAAGCAACACGTCTTCTAATTTTAACTCTGTGTTCTTTTGACGTAGATGTGTTTCTTCGTCAATAAAAGCAATATCATCCAATATAAGATGTCCCAAGCCTACATTCTGACTACGAACAAAAGAATGCCCATCCATTTTATATACAGATTCGCCTCCTCTTGGCGTTACACCACTACCCACTTTGATAGCCAATTCCCCAATCGTACATTTTTTCCACTCCCCACTAAACTCCGGGAATCTCAAATTTGGAACAATCTAAAAAATCAAAAACAAAAAAGAAAGATTCCTTTTATAAAGTCCTTAATCCTTATCTTACAAGAATATTAATCTATTTAAATTATGAAGCATGACAGCAAAGAAAACGATTAAAGAAATTACCATTATGTGGAAAGAAGACAAACGTAAATATGTGAAAAGTTCAACATATTCAGCGTATGCCCTAATCTTAGAAAATCACATACTTCCTACATTTGGAGATAAGTATGAGTTACTCGAAAACGAAGTACAAGAGTTTGTCTTACAGAAACTTCAGCAAAAACTAAGCGCAAAAAGTGTAAAGGATATACTCATTGTACTAAAAATGGTTATGAAATTTGGAGCAAAACTTGGTATATTGTCCTATCAGGATTGGTGTATCAAATTCCCGACACCACAGGAGAACAAACAACTAAATGTACTCAACATCGCTAATCACAAAGCAATTCTACAGTATATAAGCAATCACTTCACTTTCCGCAACTTAGGCATCTATATTTGTCTGACTACAGGAATTAGAATCGGTGAAATTTGTGCACTAACTTGGGATGATATAGATATTATCAATGGAGTAATATGTATTCGGAAAACGATTGAACGAATTTATATATTGGACGGAGAAAAAAGACATACGGAAATCATTATCGGCACACCTAAAACTCAGAATTCTATTCGTGACATTCCTATGAACAAGGAATTATTAAAGATGCTACGCCCGTTAAAAAAAATCGTAAATGGCAAGTTCTATGTACTTACTAATGAAGAGAAACCAACTGAGCCGCGTACCTATCGTAACTATTACAAACGAATGATGGAACAACTCAATATTCCCCCACTAAAATTTCACGGACTGCGCCACAGTTTCGCCACACGTTGCATTGAAAGCAATTGCGACTACAAAACTGTAAGTGTAATACTTGGACATTCAGATATCACTACTACATTAAATCTCTATGTTCATCCAAACATGGAACAGAAGAAGCGATGCATTGATAAGGTTTTTAAATCTATCAAGTAATACGAAAATAGGATAAGTCTAGCAAGTATAGCACTTATCCTATAATCTTATATTCTTTAAAAAGGACTCACTTCATAAACACGAAATACACCGCCGCAATCAAACAAACGAACGCCGCCAAATGATTCCAATGTAACGCTTCACCTTTAAAGAAGATAGTAGTGAACACTGTAAAAATAACAAGTGTTATCACCTCTTGGATGACTTTCAGTTGCATCAACGAAAACGGGCCTCCATTGCCTATAAAGCCGATACGATTAGCCGGTATCTGACAGGAATATTCAAAAAAAGCGATTGCCCAACTGAACGCAATCACACCGATCAGCGGAAGAGCAGCGAACCAGCTGTACTCCTGTTTCATCTTTAAATGTCCGTACCAGGCGAATGTCATAAAGACATTGGATACGATCAGCAACAAAATGGTATAGAATCCTTTCATAATAACCTATTCAAATTAATCTATTTTATCTGGTAATAATTCTTCCTGTACATTGGTCATGCTCCCCCAAAGGCTATAACGAGCTTCTGGGTTCATCGCTTCCAGTTGTCGCAAAACACCTTTCATATCACTGCGGCTGGACTGCGATTCATAGGGACAATTCTTCACTTGTTTCTGATAATGGCGCAAAGCCGCCAATTCTACCAAATCGGCTTCGTGAACCAGACACATCGGACGGATAATTGTCATATCAAACTTCTTCATCACCAACCGGGGCGGCATTGTACTGAATGCTCCCTGATAAGTGATATTCATCAATAAAGTTTCCAGAATATCATCCATGTGGTGACCGAGAGCGATTTTATTGCATCCGTGCTCCTTGGCAACAGTGAACAAGGCTTTCCGGCGGTTCCATGAGCAGAGGAAGCAGGGAGATTTACGTGTATCGGTAGCAGGATCAAAGGCAGTCTCATACTGTACAAAGGGAACTCCATACGCTTCACAGTGCGCTTTCAAATATTCCGTATCACTCTGATAAGGAATATTCTTCATCACTACATGAACGGCAACGACAGAAAAACGGGGCTTATAGATACGTGCGCGTTTACCCAACAGTTCAACAAGCGCCAACGAATCTTTTCCTCCTGACAGTCCGATAAGGATTTTGTCTCCTTCTTCTATCAATCCATATTGCACCACTCCTTTACTAAACCGCCGTTCAATGCGGCGAATGGCTTTCTCTTCTTCCGTAAATTGTGTCATATCTTTGAAAATCGGCTGCAAAAGTAAGCGAAAAGAATGATTTAAAGAAGAATTAACATAAT
>JBKVKY010000013.1:0-111248 GCA_046986985.1 Bacteroides xylanisolvens
TCATGATGCAAAAATAAGAATTTTAACGCAATCCCCCAAGGTTTCAGACTGAGCCCCTTTCAGGGCACTCCGCAAAATTATCATTTATTGATCTGCCTATTTTTATCCTACAATGTTTTATTTCTCAATTTTTAATTCTCAATTCTTAATTTATCATTACCTTTGCCACACTAACTAACATTACGTAATAAAATAAGAAACTTATGGCAACACCTCCGTTTAAGTATCAGCCCATGTTTGAAAAGGGAAAAGATACAACTGAGTATTATCTGCTTACAAAAGACTATGTATCAGTAAGCGAGTTTGAAGGAAATCCCATCCTGAAAATTGAAAAAGAAGGTTTGACTGCGATGGCTAATGCTGCTTTTCGTGATGTATCATTCATGCTTCGTCGTTCGCACAATGAACAAGTTGCTAAGATTCTGAGTGATCCGGAAGCAAGCGAAAACGATAAGTATGTGGCGTTGACTTTCCTGCGCAATGCAGAGGTTGCTTCAAAAGGCGTACTTCCATTCTGCCAGGACACCGGTACTGCTATTATCCATGGTGAAAAGGGACAGCAGGTATGGACTGGATATTCTGACGAAGAAGCGCTTTCACTGGGCGTATATAAAACATACACTGAAGAAAACCTGCGTTATTCACAGAATGCGCCTCTGAATATGTATGATGAGGTAAATACCAAATGTAACCTCCCTGCACAGATTGACATCGAAGCTACCGAAGGTATGGAATATGAATTCCTTTGTGTAACAAAAGGTGGTGGCTCTGCCAACAAGACATATTTGTATCAGGAAACAAAAGCGATCCTGAATCCCGGTACATTGGTTCCGTTCCTGGTTGAAAAGATGAAAACATTGGGGACAGCCGCTTGTCCTCCTTATCACATCGCTTTCGTAATCGGTGGTACTTCTGCTGAAAAGAACCTGTTGACAGTGAAATTGGCTTCTACTCATTTCTATGATAACCTGCCGACTACCGGAAACGAATATGGTCGTGCATTCCGCGATGTCGAACTGGAAAAAGAAGTATTGGCAGAAGCTCACAAGATTGGGTTGGGGGCACAATTCGGAGGTAAATATCTTGCTCACGATGTACGCATCATCCGTCTGCCTCGTCATGGTGCATCTTGTCCGGTAGGTTTGGGTGTATCTTGCTCTGCCGACCGTAACATCAAATGTAAAATCAATAAGGAAGGTATCTGGATTGAGAAACTGGATTCAAATCCGGGTGAACTGATTCCGGCTGAACTGCGTCAGGCAGGTGAAGGTGATGTTGTGAAGATCGATCTGAACCGTCCGATGCCTGAAATCCTGAAAGAACTGACTAAATATCCGGTTGCTACCCGTCTGTCATTGAACGGAACGATTATCGTAGGTCGTGACATCGCTCATGCTAAACTGAAAGAACGTTTGGACCGCGGTGAAGACTTGCCACAATATATTAAGGATCATCCTATTTATTATGCTGGTCCGGCAAAAACTCCGGAAGGCATGGCGTGTGGCTCTATGGGCCCTACTACGGCAGGACGTATGGACTCTTATGTAGAACTGTTCCAAAGTCATGGCGGTAGCATGGTGATGTTGGCAAAAGGTAACCGTAGCCAGCAGGTGACAGATGCTTGTCAGAAATATGGTGGTTTCTATTTGGGTTCTATCGGAGGTCCGGCAGCTATCCTTGCACAGAACAACATCAAGAGCATCGAATGTGTGGAATATCCGGAATTGGGTATGGAAGCTATCTGGAAGATTGAAGTAGAAAACTTCCCTGCATTTATCTTGGTAGATGATAAGGGTAACGACTTCTTCAAACAGTTGAAACCGTGGAATTGCAAAAAATAACCGGTTGATACCTGTTGGGATAAAACTATAAGAAGAGGCTGTAAATGCCTTGAATTAATAAAGGGGCTGTCTGACTATTTTATTGTTAGACAGCCCCTCTTCTTATTTTAAGGACTTAAAGACTTTCCGGATATTAACTTTTTCAGTGTAAATATCAACCTTTCATCAGTTATGATTACTTATTCTGTTCTTTTTTCCATTTTTCATATCTCTTCAACACCTTGCTTCCATCTTTGTTATACCAACTATAACCATTTCGGCGTTCGTGTCCGATTTCCGATATATCATATTTTTTTATGCCATCACGGTCGCAGAAAAAAGGCCGGTTTGTTTCCAGATCATAAAAACGTGCCCAAAGAGTAGGACAGTCTTCACAGGGAACCATGCGATAGTCTTTTTTGCCATCACTGTTAGTGAAATATTCCTTCTGTATTCCTTTTATTTCAGACTTTTGGAACCATTTGATAGCACCTTCTATGGATTTTACAACGTCTGCAGATGGATGAGGAAGTGACATCAACAGTAATACAATATTGTCAGACTCTTGTCCGCTTAGTGACGGGAGTTCATAGGCACGTGCTTTGCAGGGTTCCAAAGTGACACGGTCATGTTGGGCGCACCACACTGTTAACTCTCCATTTTGGCGCACCTGCGTTTTGAGTATACACTCTATCCCTTTGTTAAATGCATTGTGTGCTTGTTCACAGATATTGTCAGGAAGGAAAGTGTAGGGAGCTTTCTTTTCGTATATGCTCCGAAGTTGGTTCATCACTCTCACCATTGCATTGTCATTGTAGGTGATTTGTACATAATAACCTTTGGGACGCGGATAAAATTGAGGCCATCCACCGTTTTCATACTGCGATTTGAGCAGATATTGAATACCGTTCAGCACTCCTTCTTTATATTTCTCCTTTTGCGTAGCCAGATAAAGCCGTGACAAATATTCTATTTCTGTCGTGGTGGCATTGTTGTCAATGGTGCTTTGGTTGGTATCTTCTTTAGCTTTTAGTGCCGCATTATATTCTTGTTCGGTCAGTTCTGCCGGCATATAGATATTCTTGGGCCAGCCTCCGGTAGTTTGTTGATAGAGTAACACGTTGTCACCGATGCGTTGGGCTTCTTCCGTCTTGAAGAAATCATCGTCAAATTTGGGGGCGATGTGTACCCATTCTTTGTAGTTCTGTTGTTTTCTGTAATCTGTTGCTTTTTGGGCTGAGGCGTTTGTCAGGATAAAAAGTAGCAGTAAGAAAAGACTTAGTTTTCTCATGGCTTTTATTATTAAATGTTTTTATAGTATGCAAATGTAGGAAGAAAGAAAAACATCGATATGTAATAACTGTTTTTTATACAGTAAAAATTGGGTTAACCCTCCCGATAAGAAGATTAACCCAATAAAAAAAATAAATGGAAACTACTTCCTTATTCCAGATATTTCGTAATCTTTCCGCTGATTTGCAACAGGGATATTTCGCAAAGTTTCGTGTTATATTCAGCAGAGAGGATGCGTTCCTCTGCATCTAACAAACTCTTTTGTGCTTCACGCACTTCAAAACCGGAAAGGTCCCCCTGTATATAACGGTCCATGGCAATATCGTGATTATCTTTGGCGGTTATCAGGTTTTGACGTTCCAGATTCAACAATTGAAGATTGTTGCGATAGGCTTGCCATAGGTTACTGAGATCAGAGCGGAGTGCTAATTCCAAGTCCTGTCGTTCCAGACGACGATTTTTGAAAGCCAGACTTGCATTTCTCTTTTCGCGGCGGCGATTACCGTCGAAGATATTAAAACCGACAGTTATTCCGGCATTGAAGCCCAGTTCACCTCTTCTGCTGTTTGCATTGATGTCATACTTGTTGAACGTATATCCATATCCGGTATTTAATTTGAGATATGGATAGTTGCGTGAGTTTATTTTCTTGTAGTCCAATTGGGCAAGTACCGTGTTTTGATCGGCCTTGAGCAAAGAAGCATTGGTTGCTAACGTAGAATTCCACAAATCATCAAATTGCAAGTCGCTGTGTACGTCGATGGTGGAGTCTTTGATAATAATGTTTTGATTGACATTGTTGTTGGCCATCAGTTCATTCAACTGGATGCGTGAAGAATGTAGCAATTCCTGTTGTTTGATGTATTGGGCACTGTCTGCATTGAAATCCACTTTTGCCTGCTGATAATCCAGCCCTGAAAACTTACCGACCAGGTGACTAGCCTCGGCTATGCGCAAGCGCTCTTTGGAAAGTGACATTGCATAATGAAAGTTTTTCAGGCGAATCTTCTGCTGGATAAAATTATAGTATTCGGAAGTCAGGGCAGCAATAAAATCTTCAATAGCAATACGCGTGTTGGTTTCCCCCTGACGTTCCAGCTCTTTCAACTGTTTGTAGGTGGTACTGATATTGAATCCGTCGAAAATAGTCCAGTTGAGGTTAAGGCCGACATTAACCGTCTGATCGTAGACTCCGTTATGCTTTGTTATTTCCCCGGTAGCACGCGCCTTGGTCTCAATATTGTCGAGGTTTCCGGTATATCCGGCAGAGAAGTCCAGTGTAGGCAGGTATCCCGCATTTCCCAACGTTGCGTTGTTTTTGCTGATCTGCTCTTCGTTATGGATGATACGTAAAGAGTAATTGTTTTGCAATCCTTCTTCCAGACACTCCTTGAGAGTGAGAACTTGTGCCTTTGCAAAAGAGACTGATAAGAAGGCACATGCAATGGTGATATAAATGATGCGTTTCATGCAAATTCCTTTCTGTTTCATTCTTGTAGTTTTTTGATTCGGTTAGTCGAAATGTAACTGTAAATAGCCGGTACAATGTACATCGTAAGCAGAGTGGATACGACCATACCACCCACTACCGCCGTACCCATGGCAATACGCTGGTTACAACCTTCTCCGGTGGCAAATGCCAGCGGGATAAGTCCCAAAACCGTAGAGGCACTTGTCATCAGAATCGGACGGAGGCGTTGAAGGGCAGCATCTTTGATGGCACTCATTTTATCCTCTCCGGCTTCCTGTTTCTGATTGGCAAATTCTACAATAAGAATACCGTTCTTCGCCACCAGACCGATCAGCATGATAATACCGATCTGACTGAAAATATTCATCGTAATATCTCCGAAATACATGAAGACCAAAGCTCCGGCAATAGCCAGCGGCACTGTCAACATGATAATCAACGGATCTTTGAAACTTTCAAACTGGGCTGCCAGAATCAGGTAAATCAAAAGGATAGCCAGGATAAAGGCGAACATCAGACTGGAGGAACTTTCACGATATTCTTTCGAGTCTCCCGACAGGGCAGTGCGGAAAGTGTCATCCAATGTTTCTTTGGCAATCTTATCCATTTCATCCAAACCTTGTCCGATTGTTTTGCCGTCTGCCAATCCCGCAGAGATGGTAGCTGACACAAAACGGTTATAACGATACAACTTTGGAGGTGCAATACCGCTTTCCAATTCAATCAAGTTGTCCAGCTGAATCATATCCCCACTACTGCTGCGGACGTAAATCGCTTTCAGGTCGGCCGGTTTGTTTCGTTGCTGGCGGTTGATTTCACCAAGAATTTCGTATTGTTTACCGTTCATATAGAAATATCCCATACGCTGTCCACTTAATCCATATTGCAGCGTTTGAGCAATGTTTTTGGTACTTACTCCCATAATACTGGCCTTGTCGCGGTTGATCTGAATACGAGCTTCCGGTTTACTGAACTTCAAATCAACGTCCGCCATCTGGAAAACAGGATTCTCATATACTTTAGCCATAAACTTGGGCAACACTTCTTCCAGCTTTTCCAAATTGGTAGCCTGAAGTACATATTGTACAGGCATACTCCCGCGACGTCCGCCGAAAGAAGACTGCTGCTGTACGAATGAACGCGCCATTGTTTTCTTCTGTACCGCTTTTGATATTTTCTCTGCCACATCCATCTGGGTATAATTACGTTCATTCATATCCTTCAGCGTGATGCGCACGTTTCCGCTACCGCTGGATACACGGGCAGTTACAGCCTCTGCATCAGGCAGAATGGAGTCTACCAGTTGATTGATGTCTTCTGTGTAATCCCTGATATATTCATAGGTGACGCCTTCCGCTCCTCGTGTATTGATACTGATTTGCGAACGGTCTTCAAGTGGGGCCATTTCCGCAGGAACTGCATTCCACAGAATACCAATCAGGCAAATGGTGATGAAAGTAAATGGAAGAGCGATCCAGCGTTTGCTAAGAAAAGCGGCAAGCGAACGGCTGTATAGCCGGTTCATTCCTTCAAAGAACGGTTCTGTTTTTGCATAGAACCAACTTTGTTTTTCCCGTTTAATGAGTAACTTCGTTGCCAACATCGGAGTGAAAGTTAATGCGGCGAATGAAGATATAATCACCGAACCCGAAATAACGATACTGAACTCACGGAATAATCGTCCCGTCATTCCATCCATAAAGACGATAGGGAAGAATACCGCTACCAGCGTAATAGTGGTGGAAATAACGGCAAAGAAAATTTCTTTGGCTCCTTCTATTCCCGCTTCTTTCGGGGCCATTCCTTTCTCTATACGGATGTAGATATTTTCCGTCATAACGATGGCGTCATCTACCACCAGTCCCACCGATAGTACGATGGCGAGCATGGAAAGCACATTGATGGAGAATCCTGCCAGATACATAACGAAGAAAGCACCGATAAGGGAAACAGGGATTACGATACAAGGCACCAACGTGACGCGCCAGTCACGCAGGAAGAGGAAGATAATGATGATTACAAGTACAAAAGCTTCATATACAGTGGACTTAACCTCATTGATAGATGCACGGATAAACTTGGTATTATCAAAACCATAATTATAGTGTACATCTTCCGGCAAGTCTTTTTTCATTTGCTCCATACGTTGGTATACAGCATCCGCAATCTCAATGTGGTTGGCTCCCGGCTGTGGAATGACTACGACACCCACCATAGGAACGCCGTTCATCTTCATATAACTCTTAATATCAGCCGGCCCCAGTTCAGCACGTCCGATATCACTGAATCGTACAATACGGTTATTCTCTTCTTTGACAATCAAGTCATTGAATTCATCTGCGGTATGCATCAATCCTAGCGTACGGATCGTCAACTCGGTAGTATTTCCTTCGATACTACCTGAAGGAAGTTCCACATTTTCGTTATCTACAGCGTTTTTAACATCGACGGGAGTGATACCGTAGCCTGCCATCTTTACCGGGTCGAGCCAAAGGCGCATGGAGTAACGTTTCTCTCCCCAGATAGACACACTACTTACATCGGAAATAGTCTGTAATTGTTCTTTCACAGTCAGATCCGCTATTTCACTTAACTCCAACAAAGAACGTTTGTCACTTTGAAGGGCAACCATCAAGATAGGCATGGCATCGGCATCCGCTTTTGAAACTGTCGGTGGGTCACAGTCGCGAGGCAGATAACGTTGGGCACGTGAAACCTTGTCACGTACGTCGTTGGCCGCTGTTTCCAGATCGACGGACAATTCAAATTCTACAGTGATACGGCTTTGCCCCTGCTGGCTCACACTGGACAAAGAACGGATACCGGGAATACCGTTGATATTCTGTTCCAACGGTTCAGTTATCTGGTTTTCGATAACGTCGGCATTAGCTCCCGGATAAGAGCAGCTGACAGAAATAATCGGATTATCTACCGACGGATATTCGCGGACACCCAAATAGTTGTATCCGATGAATCCGAAAAGGAGGATAATAATCGTTAATACTGTGGCTAATACCGGGCGACGTATACTTAATTCGGAGATGTTCATTGATTTATGATTTCTGATTTCTGAATTATGATTTCTGAGTTATGGATTGAAGATTTCTGATTTTTGAATTCTGATTTCTGATTTCTGAATGTTTGCTGGATTCTGCTGACTTATAAATCATAAATTATTTGGCTTTATAAATCATAAATCAGAATTCATAAATCATAAATTCTCATTCTTCAATATTGTCAAGTGTTACGGCGAGTCCGGTACGGAGTTGCAATGTTCCTGAAGTGATGATTGTGTCTCCTACGTGCAATCCTCTAATCACTTGCACTTCAGATGCGGTGCGGATACCGGTAATAATATCCACCGGTTCGGCCTTTCCTGATTTATACAGATAGACTTTATCTTTACCCATTTCCGGCACAATTGCTTCCGTTGGGATGGCTATTGCATTAGGTATTTCATCCTTTTTCAACAGCACACTGGCATAACGGCCGGGAAGCAGGGTGCGATTGACATTCGGGTATAATGCACGGGCGGTAAATTGATGCAGATTCGGATCGATGGCAGATTCTACAGCGTATACCTGTGCGCCAAAAGCATCCAATGTTCCTTCAACGCTGAAATTGAGATTGGTACCCTTTTTAATTTGCTTGGCATAGCGTTCCGGAACGGAAAATTCAACCTTCAGTGGAGCGATTTTTGTCAGCTTGGCAACGACTGTGGTCGGAGACGCATACGTACCGATACTGACTTGGCGAAGTCCGATCACTCCGTCAAACGGAGCACGTAGCTCTGTCAGTTCAATATTAGCTTTGATAATTTCTATATCGGCATTCAGAGTTGCTAAATCCGTTTTCACCTGTTCGTAGGCTTCTTTACTGACAGCATCCCGTTTCAATAAAGCATCCTGGCGGAATACACGGTCTTCTGCCAGTTTCAATTGCGAAATCAACCTTTGCAATTGTGCCTGCAACTGCCTGTCATTCACTTTGGCTAGTAATTGGCCTTTCTTTACGGCTGTTCCTTCTTCAAAGTTGATTTCTACAATCTTTCCCGACGTTTCGAAAGATAAATCCACTTCTTCATCGGGTAGAAGTACACCAGTAGTGGTGAACTCATCTGTCAGAGATTGTGGTTTTATGACCTTGGCATTTACATTTAAAACTTGTTTCCCTCTTTTTTTATTACTGCCCATCACTTTGTCGGCGGCTGCTAGTTCGTCGTTTTTTTTCGGTAATTGTGAGTAGATTCCTCCACCGATAATCCCGGCACCAACAAGAATAATGATGCCCCATTTAGTCTTCTTATTCATGGTTTAGTATTGTATATGGCAATTATATTATACATCTTCAAAAATTAGACTTCCCCTGATGGGAAAGGTTTAAAGAAAGGAAGAGTAAAAAAGAGTTAATCAGTAAGCAGCCCGATATTTTCCTTCCTCTTTATCTTCCAACATATTGAGATAAGAGGTATAACGGGATTCGCTGATGAGGTGCTCTTCCACTGCTTTGCGTACGGCACATCCCGGTTCATGACGATGTGTACAGTTGCCATATTTACAGTCGGCGGAGATTTTGAATATTTCGGGAAAATAATGTCCGATCTCTTCTTCTTCCATATCGAATGTGCCGAAGCCCTTGATACCCGGAGTATCGATGATATAGCCATCTCCTTCCACAGGGAACATTTCGGAGAAAGTAGTAGTATGCATTCCTTTGTTGTGGTAAGAAGAAATTTCGCCGGTCTTGGCTTCTATGCCCGGCAGTATGGAATTGATAAGAGTCGATTTGCCGACTCCCGAATGTCCGGAAAATAAAGTAATCTTGCCTTCCAGTGCTTTTTTGATTTCAGCCACTCCAGTGCCGTTCTTTGCGGAAACTTTGAAGCAAGGGTAGCCGATTTGTGTGTATAAGTTGATAAGTGCGTCCAGATAGCGGAGCTCATCTTCGTCGTAAGCATCTACCTTATTAAATACCAGTTTGACAGGGACGCGATAGGCCTCTGCGGATGCAAGAAAACGATCAATAAAAATAGTGGAAGTTTCCGGATAATTGATGGTTACCACCAGCATACACTGGTCGAGATTGGCAGCAAGGATATGAGATTGTTTGGAAAGATTGGATGAACGGCGGATGATGTAGTTCTTTCTATCTTCTATTTCACTGATAAAAGCAGTGCCTTCCTGATTAAGTATAATCCGGACACGATCACCCACTGCAACAGGATTAGTACTGCGAATCCCCTTCAACCGGAAATTCCCTTTGATTTTACATTCAATAGATTGTCCGTCATCGGTTTTCACCTGATACCAACTACCCGTGTTTTTGATTACTAATCCTTTCATATAAATTATAAATTAAAAATGAAGAATGAAGAATTCAGGCTGTGTTTCAACTGAATAATACAGCATTATAATTCCTCATTCTTCATTCTTAATTCTTCATTATTTTTTAGACAGTCATAATTTCTTTATCCTTTTCAGCCAGCATATCATCGATTTGTTTGATATACTTATCATGGATTTTTTGCAGTTTGGCTTCCGCATTCTTCTGCTCGTCTTCTGCCAATCCGTCTTTTACGGCCTTTTTCAGTGCGTCGATGCCGTCACGACGCGCGTTGCGTACGCTTACTTTAGCCGTTTCGCCTTCTCCTTTACACTGTTTTGCCAGTTGTTTACGGCGTTCTTCCGTCAGGGGAGGGATACCGATACGGATCATTTCTCCATTGTTTTCGGGCATGATACCGAGGTCAGAGTCGATAATTGCTTTTTCGATGACACGGAACATGCTTTTATCCCAAGGCTTGATCACGATACTGCGGGCGTCCGGAGTAGTAATTGCTGCTACATTGCTGATAGGTACCATACTTCCGTAAGAATCTACGCGGATACCATCTAATAAGCGTGCACTCGCTTTTCCAGCGCGGATATGTGCCAGTGCTTCTTCCAGATACATGATGGCCATATCCATCTTTTCTTGTGCATTGTCAAGGCAAGTCTTTACGTCTACCATATTTTTTGAGATTTAAAATTGCATTTTGATTGATTAAGTAGCAAAAGTATATTATTTTTTGTTCATCTGCAACAGCATACCCATCTTTTTTATGAGTGACTTGCCAATGATAATCAGGGTAACGGCGGTGATAATCATTAAAATACCCATCATTAAGCGGGGAGTCAGTTTTTCGTGAAACAGGAGAACACCGAAGAATAAAGCTGTCACTGGTTCCAGAGCACCCAATATTGCCGTTGGTGTAGAGCCTATATAATGGATGGCCAGTGCGGTACAGACCAGTGATACGGCAGTTGGCAGGATGGCGAGTGATAATACATCGGCCCAGAGCCAGGCAGACGGTATTACTTGCAGTTCCGTACAGAAATTTAAACGGACGATATAAACCGATAGTCCGAATAAAATGGCATAGAAGGTAAGTTTCGTGGTCGGCAGGTTTTTCAATGTCGAACGGTTTACACCTACTATATATATAGCATAAGAGAGAGAAGACAACAGAACAAAGATAATTCCCAAAGTCGATAGCGGTTTGTTGCCGTCTCCCTGATAAAGCAAGGCAATGCCTGAAAGTGCCAGCAGGATGGAGAAAACGGTAATGGCGGAAATCTTTTCCTTGAAGAATATTCCCATAATGACAGCTACCATCACCGGATAAACAAACAGAATCGTTGAAGCAATTCCGGCATCCATATAATTATAGCTCATAAACAAAAGCAGTGATGAAAAAGAGAATAACAGCCCCATAATGACTAAGGGCAAAACGTCTGCCTTATGAAGTGCAAAAGACTGATGCTGCATTTTCATCAGAATACCCAATACGATTGTCGCAAAGAAGTACCGGTAGAATAAAACGGTATCGACACTCATTCCGGCTGCATAGAGCGGAAGTGCAAAAAGAGGATTCATACCGTAGCTCGCAGCGGCAATCGCTCCATAGATAAAACCTTTGGTTTTGTTAGTCATTGTTTTGCTTTTTTTAATGGCGTGCAAAAGTACGCAGTTCACCAATGATAAACAAGTGTTTAGGCGGTTGATAGTATAATTTAATCTTTCGTATGCTAAAAACTATTTCTTGGTAAAGAGATAACTAATCTTGTTTATGCATAAAATTAATCGTCTGACTATAGTCGAACTTGCGTCTGACTACTGTTAAACTTACGTCTGACTATAGTTGAACTTTCGTCTGACTATAGTCAGACGAAAAAGAATTAACTGTCAGATGATTAATTTTATTCGGTAGGGAGATTAGTTATACGCCTCCCGAGTAATAGTCTGCAGGCAATAGGCAATCAGGTTTTTGAATAAACGCTTGCATATATCTTGGATTTTCCCGAATATTGCATCTGAATTATCGAAAAACACAGATGGCCAAAGTTAAATTTCTTGTTGTTTATTGCCTGTTCATATCGGGACTTTGTTGCATGGCAAATGTGACGAAGGATATCAATATGCGCTTTAAGGACGTAAGGCAGGGACTTTCTCATCAAACAGTCAATTGTTTCTATCAGGATGAATTCGGATTTTTGTGGATCGGCACTCAAGACGGGCTGAATCGATTTGACGGACGTAAGTTTGAAGTATTCAAACCGGATAACGCTAATCCTTATTCCATCAATATCAATAATATCAGGCAGGTTTGCGGAAATAAAGCCGGATTGCTCTTTATTCGCAGTTTGCAGAGCGTGACTCTTTATGATATGCGTTTGAATCGTTTTAGGGTGTTGCGTGAAGGAGAAGTTGCGGGAATCTGTTATGCGCACGATGCATTATGGATAGCTACCGGAAAGGAAATCTACCGTTATCGCAACCTCGACCAGGCGCCCGAGTTATTCTTTTCATTTCCTTCGGATGAGGAGGATGTATTGATGAACAGTCTCATGGTTCGTCAGAATCAGACAGTGGTGGTGGGTACTTCTTCGAAAGGTGTATACTGCATCGACCAGTCTGCACATATCACCCGGCGTATGGATGTGGGAGCTGTCAATTCAATAACAGAAGATAGAAACGGGAGTATCTGGATAGCTACCAGAAACAGAGGGCTCATACGGTTGGATGAAGATGGAACACTTACTCATTTCAAGCATAATAAGGTAGCTGAAAATACGATTAACCATAATAATGTGCGTCATGTGACGCAAGCTAATGATAGTCTCCTGTATATCGGAACCTATGCCGGTTTGCAGACTTTAAACCTGTTTACCGGAGAGTTTACAGATTATGAATATGACTTGAATGTGGAGGCGGCCGATATACGTTCCATTATTTCGATGCATTACGACACTTCGGGGACTTTATGGTTGGGGACTTTCTATCAGGGAATCCAATATTATAATGTAGCGAATGATGCTTTCCATTTTTACCGCTCGTCTACGGCTGTTGGCGGTCATTTGAATTCTTATATTATCAGTTCCATTGCCGAAGACCGTTCCGGCCGGATCTGGTTTGCAAGTGAAGGAAGCGGGTTGAACTATTATGATAAACATACCAAACGCTTTTTCCCTTTAAAAAAGGTCTATTCTCAAGAGCTTTCTTTTAAGATAGTGAAGTCTCTTTATTATGAGAAAGAGCCGGATTATCTTTGGGTAGCTTCTCTTTATCAGGGAATCAACCGGATTAATCTGTCGACCGGACATATAGAATCTATCTCGGAGAACATCTATACTCCGGAAGGAAAAACAGTTGTTGACAGAGCCTATAATCTGGTGAAAATGATAGAGTTTGCCGGCCACGATTCTTTATTGATAGCTGCCAAGGGAGGATTGCTTGTATTGGATAAAAAACACCTTCGACTTCATCATTTCGAACACCCTTCGTTGGCTGCCAAACATCTGTCGCAGGTTTGGGATATGACGTTTGACAAAGACGGGGATCTATGGCTGACTACCTCTTTTGATCTGATACGAGTCAACCTCAAAGCGGGCATTGCCCATAGTTATCCTTTCTCCCAAATAGCGCAGAGTACAGCGCAGCATCACATCAACCACATTTTATGTGATAAGAAAGGACGTATATGGCTGGGATCGACAGGCTCGGGAATTTATCTATTTGATAAGAAGACAGATTCTTTTGTGGGATACGGAGCGAAACAGGGATTGGAAAATGGATTTATAACCGGATTGGTGGAGAGTCCTTTGGATGGTTCTATCTATGTGGCAACCAATGGTGGTTTCTCTAAATTCAACCTGGCAACGACTACATTCGAGAACTATAACAGACAGAGTGATTTTCCCTTGAATAATATAAATGACGGAGGGCTGTATATTGCGTCCGACCACGATATTTACGTGTGTGGTCTGGCGGGTATTGTCTCTATCGCCCAGGAAAAGCTGAACAAACAGTCTGTTGACTATGATGTGTTTGTAAAACGGGTGCTTGTGGATAATACGGAAATACAACCGCTTGATTCGTTGGGGCTTATCAAAGAAACCGTATTGTATGAACATCGGTTAGTATTGCCGCCCAGATATTCTTCCGTCACTTTTGAGATAGCAAGTAACACCCTGAATAATATTTCTAATATCGGTCTGGAATATAAACTTGAAGGCTTTGACAACGAATATATGAAGGCGGGCGATAATACGATGATTACCTATACCAATCTTCATCCGGGGCATTATACTTTCCATGTCCGTGGCGACCAGGTGGGCGTTCACGGTCGGGAAGCACCTTCCGTTAGTTTTGAGCTGATAGTGGAGGCTCCGGTTTATCAGCGGGCATGGTTTATTTTGTTGATGGTGCTGGCAGCTATCCTTATTGCCGGCTATATTATCCGTATGTTCTGGATACGAAAAACCTTGCGGCACTCTTTATTGGCCGAGAAACGGGAAAAAGAGTATATCGAAAGTGTGAACCAGTCCAAACTGCGGTTCTTTACCAATGTATCGCATGAATTCCGTACTCCGTTAACGCTTATATCCAGCCAGCTCGAAATGCTCCTGATGCATAAGGACATTATTCCTGAAGTATATAATAAGATTCTGGATATTTATAAAAATTCCCGCCGGATGAATAACCTCGTGGATGAAGTCATTGATATCCGTAAGCAGGATCAGGGATACTTGAAACTAAAGATTTCTAAAGAGAATATTGTGGCGGTGATAGAGGAAATTTGTGGCTCTTTCTATAGTTATGCCCAACTGAATAAGATAGATCTCCGCTTTTCTTCCACTCTGAAAGAAGCAGATTTGTATATTGACAAAACACAGATAGAGAAAGTATTCTATAATTTATTGTCCAACGCTTTTAAGTATACGAAGCCTGGTGACTGGATTTCTGTTGAGCTGTCAGCGGAAGGAGATAATGACATTGTGATTTCAGTCAACAACCTGGGGGTAGGCATTGATAAATCCAAGATCAAACATGTATTTGAACGGTTTTGGCAGGATGATTCGGCAACAACCACACGAACTGTCAAAGGATCGGGCATCGGATTGGCGATGGCGAAAGGAATTGTAGAGTTGCATCAGGGAACCATCGGAGTGGAAAGCGAACTGAATGGAGTTACCTCTTTTACCGTTACTCTCCACCGGGATGCGAATATGAATATGGAAGCCTCTTCCTCCGCAGACGAGCACGTTGCCGAACATTATATAATAGAGCCTCAAGAAATCTCGGAAATGGTGAAGCCGGATAAAACGGTGAAAATACTGATTGTAGAAGATAACCCGGAAATGCGTAAAGTATTGACGCAGATTTTTGAACAGATATATGAGGTATATACGGCTGCCGACGGGCAGGAAGGATTGGAACGGGCTTCTTCGCTCCAACCGCAGATGATTGTAAGTGACATCATGATGCCTGTCATGTCCGGACTGGAAATGTGCGAGAAGTTGAAAAGTAATTTGCAGACCAGCCATATACCTGTTGTCTTGCTGACAGCCCGCAACCGGGAAGAACATACCTTGGAAGGCTTGCAGACAGGTGCGGATGATTATATCTCCAAACCTTTTAATATCAAGATATTGGTAGCCCGGTGCAACAATATCATCCAGACTCGTAAACTACTTCAACAACGGTTTGTTCGAAACGACGAACCTAAAGTGGAAGACCTTCCGTTTAATCCGATCGATAAAAAGATGTTGATGGATGCTACGGCGATTGTGGAATCTTATATTGATAACCCAGACTTTGACGTAGCTACTTTTGCACGAGAAATGTGTATGAGCAGAACGTTGCTTTTCACCAAATTGAAAGCATTGACCGGACAGACCCCGAATGACTTTATTTTATCTTTGAGACTGAAAAAAGCAACAGAAAAATTGCGGAATGACCCCAATGCCCTGATTGCTGATATAGCATTTGATTACGGTTTTTCTAATCCAAGTTATTTTATCCGGTGTTTTAAAAATGCTTATGATATTACTCCGGCTGCTTATAGACGGAAATATGCAAACTCTTAATTTATAGTGTTTTAGGTGCTTTCTACCTGACGAGATTTGTACTATTTGAACTTTTATACGGACGATTCTATTATTCGAAATCATTAATAATTGGGATTTTTGCGCTGTAATCATTCAAATTATTACATAGTATGAAAAACATCGTAATTAAATGGGCTGTGTTCCTGACAGCCTTTCTTATCTCTTTAGAGGTTAGTGCTCAAAACGTCAGAGTTTCTGGAGTGGTGACAGACGCACTTGGACCGATCCCCGGAGTTAATATCATGGAGGAGGGGACTACTAACGGTACAGTGACGGATGTAAATGGAAAATATTCAATCAGTGTATCGGCTAAATCTACCCTTGTTTTTTCTTGTATAGGATATAAGGAACAAAAAATACGTGTCGGTACGAAAACGGTACTGAATGTGAATATGGTGGAAGAGTCGAAAATGCTCGATGAATTGGTGGTTGTCGGTTATGGAGTTCAGCGTAAGAGTGATGTGGCCACTTCGGTAGCTTCGGTCAAAGCGGATGAAATGAAAACATTTCCCGCCGGAAATGTGGCTGACATGTTACGTGGACGTGCCGCAGGTGTGAATGTAACGAGTAGTTCCGGACGACCGGGATCGACTCCTTCGATTACCATTCGTGGTTCCCGTTCTATCAGTGCAGACAATGCACCTTTATATATTATAGATGGTTCTCCTTCCAGTGCAACAGAGTTCAGTACGTTGAGTGCGGATGATATTGAATCGGTTGAAATCCTGAAAGATGCTGCGTCTCAGGCTATTTATGGTGCACGTGCCAGTGACGGTGTGGTACTGGTGACTACCAAGCGTGGTAAAGCCGGAAAAGTGGAAGTCAACTATAATGGCTATTTGGGTATTCAATCTCTCTGGAGAAATTTCGATTTCTACTCTCCCGAAGAATATATGCAGCTTCGTCGTGAAGCAAAGGCGCATGATAAAGGAATAATTGATGCGCGTGAGATTTCTATAGCCGAAGCGTTGGAAGACGAGGTGATGCAGCGGGTATGGGCCAGTGGAAAGTTTATCGACTGGGAAAAAGAAATGTTCAGAAATGCAATCTATCATAATCACGACGTCAGTGTACGTGGAGGAACAGAAAAAATCAAAGTATCGGCAGGTGCCAACTACTTTGACCAACAAGGAATGGTGGTTACCGGATCGGGGTATCAGAAGTTTTCTTTAAGACTGAATCTGGACTTTGAAATAGCCAAATGGATTAGTTTCGGTATCAATTCTTCTTATGCGATGACAAAACAAGATCGTGAGGATGGTAACTTTAATGATTTTATTACCAGTTCTCCATTGGCGGAGATATATGATGCGGATGGCAAGTATACAAAATATATCAACTCGGAAGGAAATTATAATCCTTTGTACCGTGCCGAACATTATGGACGTGAAGTAACCCGTGATAATTACCGTCTGAACTTTTTTATGGATGTGAAACCTTTCAAGGGATTCAATTATCGTCTGAATACTTCTGTTTATAATCAGACGTCTGAAGACGGTTCTTATAAAGATTCCCAATATCCGGGAGGCGGAGGAACGGCCGTTCTTGACGAATCGCGTACACAGAACTGGCTGGTTGAGAATATTGTGACCTATAAAGTGCCTATCCGCAACAAGAAACACCAGTTGACATTGACCGGCGTTCAGTCTGTCGACCATAATGGTTCGAAGTCTGTCGGGTACTCGGTTGAGAATCTTCCGGTGGATAAAGACTGGAACTTCATTTCTCAAGGTGAGTTTACAGGCAAGCCTCGTCGTCAGTTTAATGAAAATAACTTGGTGTCTTTCATGGCTCGGGCGCAATATTCGCTTTTAGATCGTTATTTGTTGAACGTGGCTATCCGCCGTGACGGTTCCAGCCGTTTCGGAAAAGAAAATAAATGGGGAACTTTCCCGTCGGCAGCTTTTGCCTGGCGTGTCAATCAGGAGAGTTTCCTAAAAGATGTGTCGTGGATTGATAACCTGAAACTGCGTGTGAGTTATGGTATTGTAGGTAATCAGAACGGTATCGGCAATTATACTACTTTGGGACTGGCTGATAATAAAGGATATGAGTTTGGAAATGTTTTTCAAATGGGATATTTGCCGGGCAAGGAACTGTCTAATCCAAACCTGAAATGGGAACAGTCTGCAACAGCTAACTTTGGTGTTGACTTTAGTTTCTTCAATGGGCGTCTGAATGGTACGGTTGAGTATTATAATACTCATACGAAGGATTTGTTGGTGAAACGTTCCCTGAATGCGTCACTCGGATATACTACCATGCTAGATAATCTGGGAAAGACGAAATCCAGTGGTATCGATCTTTCTTTAAATGGTGACGTGGTACGTACAAAGGAGTTTACTTGGACACTCGGAACTAATTTCAGCATGTATAAGAATGAAATTGTCCGTATTGACGATACTCTCGATGAGAACGGGAAACCGGCAAGTCAGGTAGCCCAGGGGTGGATTATCGGAGAACCGATCAATGTATACTATGATTATCTGATAGATGGAATTTTTCAGTATGATGATTTTGATATCACTCGTGATGGTACGGGAAATCTGGTCTATACACTGAAAAACACCTATGATAGTGATAATGACGGTGTGGCCGACAGTCCGATTAATTACGGTGGCGCTATTGAACCGGGAATGGTCAAGGTGCGTGATAACAACGGGGATGGAAAGATTACAGCTGATGACAGGGTACCTATCCGTAAAGATCCGAAGTTTACACTCTCTCTTTCTTCTACATGGAACTGGAAAGGATTTGACCTGTTCATGGACTGGTATGGAGTTTCCGGCAGAAAGATTAAGAACGGTTATTTGTACGAGTATAATTCCGGTGGTTCTTTACGTGGAAAATTGAATGGGGTGAAGGTGGATTATTGGACTCCGTTCAATCCTTCGAACAAATTCCCACGTCCTTCTTATAGTGCGGACCCTGCATATTTGAGTGCCATTGCCATTCAGGATGCTTCTTATATCCGTTTACGCACCTTACAACTGGGATATACTTTCCCCACCCGACTATTGAAGAATACTCCGATTCATAAATTACGATTGTATGCAACTGCTACTAACTTGCTGACATTTACGGAGTTTAAATCTTATAGTCCCGAACTGACTCCAGGGTCTTATCCGGAGTCCAGACAATATGTGTTTGGTGTCAATGTTTCATTCTAAAATAAAGAATCCTTATGAAAAAGTTAATATATACAGCCTTTGTCATTTGCGGAATGTTGACCGCTTCCTGCTCGGATTTATTAAATCTGGAATCAAAAACAGACGTGACGAATAATTATCTGTTCACTACTCCCGAAGGGTTGAATACTGCCGTTACAGGATTGTATTCCCTGGCACGTGAATTACCGGGTGGAGCGGATAATAACGAATCTAATCTGTACATCGTTACCATGTGTGACTTTAATACGGATATTGCCATACTTAGAGCAGGTGTTTCTACCTCAATCGGACGTTTGAATACAAGTTTTACTCCAAGTACTGGAGATGTCAATAAGTTCTGGAAACATCACTATGGGATTATCGGAAAAGCAAATGAAATTATTGTAGCGGCAGAAGCCTTGGGACTGGATGACAGCGATGTATTGCACGCATGGAGTGAAGCGAAATTCTTCAGAGGACGGAGCTATTTTGAACTTTGGAAACGCTTTGACCGCCTTTATCTGAACGTCACTCCAACCACTGTCGATAATCTGAAACGGGAGTATAAACCGGCTTCTCATGAAGAACTGATGACATTGATGACGACTGACTTGGATGATGCGATGAAAGGTCTGGACTGGTCGCTTCCTCAAAATAACGGAAATGTATTGTATGGACGGGTAACGAAAGCGACTGCCAAACATGTCCGTGCACAGGTTGCCATGTGGGAATCGGATTGGGATACAGCCATTGAGGAATGTGAAGACATCTTTAAACAGGAGGGCATTTACTCAATGGAAAAGAAGGCCGAGAATGTATTTAATAGCGCAGATTTGAAATCCCCGGAAGTGTTGTGGAGTTTCCAATATTCACAAAACTTGGGTGGAGGAGGTTCCGGAACTCCGGTTGCCGGACATCGTATCTCTATTCAGACCACTACCCGAATCAATAAAATTGCAGGTTGTATCAATACGGCCGATCAGGGTGGATATGGTTGGGGACGTATTTATCCGAATACCTATTTATTGAGTTTGTATGATCAGGCTAAAGATACACGATACAATGAATTGTTCGTACACCGTTTCAAATACAATGATCCTAATTCTCCTAAATATGGAGAATTGATTCCCCTTGCGAAAAGTTCCAGTTATTGTGAGACGTTGCATTTCATGTCGAAAAAATACTTTGACCAGTGGACTATGGCCGATAATCCGGACCGGACAACGGGATTCAAGGATTTGATTGTCTATCGACTGGCTGAAACTTACTTAATGGCGGCAGAAGCGTATATGCGCCGTGACGGAGGAATGAGCACGGATGCTCTGCGCTGTTACAATAAAACATGGGAACGTGCCGGGAATGACAAATTTGCGGGACCTCTGACGCAAGATATTCTTTTGGATGAATATGCCCGTGAACTGAACTTCGAGGGAGTCCGTTGGCCTTTACTAAAACGTTTGGGGCTTTTGGGTGAAAGAGTGAAAGCGCATTATGGCGAGACAAAAGCTGAAAATCCTTATTTAGATAAAGATTATGCGGAATGTCGTACCAGTTTTGTAGTTGGAAAGCACGAATGTTGGCCTATCCCACAGGAGCAGATTGACTTGATGGGAAAAGAGAATTTTCCACAGAATGAGAATTGGTATTAAGCGATTGATTATCTGAAAAACATGAATGAGTATGAAAAGAATAATATATCTGTTATTGATTTTAAATCTGGGGCTGCTTTCCTGTGTCGATGATGCGTCGGTACGTGTGATGCCTGAATTTAATTGTAAAGATACAAAAGTAAACCTGGCAAAAGCGGCGGGTTCTTCCGTTACATCGCTATTATATACTAATGTCGGTCAGGTTGTTGCTCAATATCAAGCGGAGTGGCTTTCTGTAGATATAAACGCTAAAAGTGTAATATACACTGCCTTGACGCAGAATGACGGTGAGGATGCAAGGAGTACTGTCGTGAAACTGACTTGCGGTTCATATACAGTGGAAGTGACGGTTACACAGGATTCCAAAGAACCGGACCTTTCTTTGAAGGTAGGACAAAGTGTAGATGATGGTATCGGTATGATTTTCTGGGTGGATCCTTCGGACAAGATGGTAGGAAAAGCTGTATCTGTAAAACGTCAGGGAGGAAATCCTTTTGAGGCCTCTGTGATGTCTCATAATGCGCTTTCTACAGTGAATGGATATGCCAATACGGCTTTGTTTACTGCTCCTGCTGCAAATGATGCAGTGGCATACTGTCAGTCGTTGGGTGAGGGATGGTATCTGCCTGCACGTGATGAGTTATGGGAGTTGTTTGATGTTTACAACGGTATTGGACATGCTGACCCGGATTTTGCTTCGGTTGTACCTGATAAGTTGACGGAAGTTGAAAAAGCGGCACGTACGGCATTTGATAAGATGTTGACCGATTTGCAGGGTGATGTGATAAACGAGGCTGCCGGTTCGGGCAATGGGGAAAGCTATTGGTCGAGTACGGAAAATGCAGCAGGGGATAAGGCTTATTGGGTACGTTTCGGAAAGTCTGGTGCTGATGCAGGAAATAAAACAGCTACCAACCGTTTTGTGAGATGTATGCGCACAATTGGTGATTATACTTATCCTGAAGAGCCGGCAACTCTGACGGTGGCTCCCAATCCTGTGACATTGGAAGGTGCTAACGAAGCGGAAGCAAATGTTACGTTGACATCCAATAAGAGTGTATTCAGCGTAGTGTTGGCAGATGATTCTTGGCTTTCATATACTATTTCAGGCACAACAGTTACGTTCAAGGCAAAATCAAAAAATACCACTGGTAATATTCGTACGACAATTGCTACAATAACAGCCGGTACTGGCGCAGCCGCAAAAGCAGTGGAGGTAACAGTGAATCAAAATGTAGCTGCCGAGGGAGACGCTTCGCTCGAATTGAGTACCAATGCGGTGACTATTACGCCTGATGCGGTAGCAAAATCAGAGGTAATTACAATGATTTCTGATGAGACGGAATTTGCAATAAATATCACTGATGAATCTTGGGTGAAAGCGTATGTTGATGTAACAAGTAAAACTCTTTATTTTTGGACTTTATCTCCCAATCTGAATAGTTCTAGCCGGGTAACGACTGCTACGGTAACAGCCGGAAGCGGAGCGAATGCGCCTAAACAAGAGGTTACGATTACACAGAGAGGACTTTTAAGTTCCGAGTTTGCGGTGGGACAGGTAATTGCGGATAATGGTTCGTTGAAAGGAGGCATTGTTTTCTGGGTAGATGCAACTAATCGTGGTAAGGCTAAGATTATGTCGTTGGACAGAGAGAATTTGGCATGGTCTACAGCAGGCTCTCCGGCTTCTACCGGAGTGACTTTATCTAATGATGACGGTTTGGCAAATACTACTGCCTTGGCAGCATTGCCGAATGCAGCGGAAATGCCTGCTCTTAAATATTGTATGGATAAAGGTTCCGGATGGTATTGGCCTACAAGATCGGATCTGGAACAGATGTTTGAAACCTATAATGGGACTAAAGTAGCAGATGCGACGGAGGATAATCCGAATGCGATTACTGATTTTGAGAAAGCAAATCGTGCGGCATGGGATCTGATAGTTACTAATGTAGGAGGAACTGCTATGAATACGGCAGCGGCATCTTCTACCGGAGATTCTTATTGGGCTAGTCGTGAAACGTCAAGTGGTACAAATGCATTTTATGTACGTTTTGGAAAACCGCTTGCTTGGGATAAAGCAAATGGGAAAAAGTCTGGGGCAAGATATATTCGTGCAGTCCGTTCAATCTCGAAATAATGGTATTAGGTATGTATAAGGTATATAGAAAAATAATCTTAGCCTGCTTGTTATTGATTGTTGCCGGCACGGTCTGCGGTCAGCGTGTGACGCAAACGATCAACGATGGCTGGAAATTCTCCCTTTTTGAGGGAGACGCGTTCGATGCTGACTTTGATGTGTCCGGTTGGACTGACGTTTCCATTCCTCATACTTGGAATGCAAAAGATGCAGAAGATGAAATCCCCGGTTATTTCCGGGGAAAAGGCTGGTACAGGAAAGCCGTGATAGTGGAGGAACTGATTGCAGGTCAAAGAGTTTATCTTTGTTTTGAAGGAGCCAATCAGGAGACAAATGTATTTGTGAATGGAAAGTTGGTAGGGAATCATAAAGGTGGTTATTCTGCTTTTACGTTTGATGTGACTGACTATGTTCATACCGGATGCAATTTGGTGGCAGTGAGTGTTGACAACTCTTATAATCCGGATATTGCTCCTCTTTCGGCGGATTTCACTTTCTTCGGCGGACTTTATCGGGATGTTTATCTGGTGTATACTTCGCCCGTGCAGCTATCTACCACCCATTATGCTTCCAGTGGAGTATATCTCAAAACTGTTGGGATAACAGATGCTCAAGCGGAAGTGTGTGCAAAAACATTCTTGTCCAATGCTTTGAAAAGTAATCAGGCATTGATTCTTGAAACGGAGATTTTGGATGCAGACGGTAATAGAGTGGCACTTTCCGCAAAGAAAGTGAATGTGAAAGCAGGAGAGAAGAATGTAGCCTTTGAAGCGTTGATGACTATTGCGCAACCCAAACGGTGGGATGTTGATTCTCCTTATTTATATAAGGTGTATAGCCGTTTGAAGAATAAAAAGGGAGAAGTTCTCGATTGCGTTGTTAATCCGCTGGGAATCCGTGAATATCATTTTGATGCGGAGAAAGGTTTTTTCCTGAACGGGAAATATCGGAAATTGATTGGTACCAGCCGGCATCAGGATTACAAAGGAATGGGGAATGCCTTGCGGGATGAAATGCATATCCGGGATATACAGTTGAGTAAGGATATGGGAAGTAATTTCCTGCGAGTGGCTCATTATCCGCAAGATCCGGTTGTGATGCAGATGTGTGATAAGTTGGGGCTGTTGACTTCGGTTGAAATTCCGATTGTAAATGCCATTACTCAAAGTAGGGCGTTTATGGACAACTGTGTGGAACAGGCTACGGAAATGGTTTGTCAGAACTATAATTATCCGTCTGTCATCATTTGGGCTTACATGAATGAAGTGCTTTTGCGTCCTCCCTTTAATCCTGACAACAAGAAAGAACGGGCGGAATATATGAAGTTTCTTCATCAAATAGCTTCGGCTGTTGAGGCGCAGATCAGAAGTCTGGACTCGGAACGCTATACCATGTTGCCTTGTCATTCTGCTTCCCAAATCTATCAGGAAGCAGGGATTACTGAATTGCCGATGTTATTGGGATTTAATCTTTATAATGGATGGTATGGTGGTAATTTGGGCGGATTTGAAGAGAAACTGGAAGAACTTCACAAGGAGTTTCCTCATAAACCGTTGCTTATTACCGAATATGGGGCGGATGTAGATACTCGTATTCATTCTTTTTCGCCGGTGCGGTTTGATTTTAGTTGTGAGTTTGGTTCTGTCTATCATGAACATTATTTGCCTGAAATTCTAAAGAGGGATTATATCGTGGGGGCTATGGTCTGGAATTTGAATGATTTTTATTCCGAAGCCAGAAGAAATGCTATGCCTCATGTGAACAATAAAGGGTTGGTAAGTACGGATAGAGAACGTAAGGACGGATATTATCTTTATCAGGCTTATCTGAAAGAGTCACCTGTCCTGCATATTGCTTCTAAATCTTGGAAGAATAGGGCAGGAGCCAGTCGGGATGGAAAGAGTTGTACGCAACCGCTGAAAGTTTATACTAACGCGGATAAGGTGGAGGTCTTTTTGAATGGAAAAAGTTTGGGAGTATATCCGGTAGCAGATAAGGTGGTTTCCGTGGACATTTCTTTTGTAAACGGAAAGAATGTGGTGGATGCTGTGATTGAAAAGGAGGGACGTGAATATCGTGACCAGTATGTCTGTGATTTTAAATGTGTCAATGTGAAGAATGGCTTTACGGAAATCAATGTATTACTGGGTGCTCGACGCTATTTTGAGGACCGGATAGCAGAGATGTGCTGGATACCCGAACAGGCTTATGCAGAAGGTTCATGGGGATATATTGGTGGGGAAGTGGCTCCGAACAAAACTCGTTATGGCTCTTTGCCTGCCAGCGATACAGATATACTGGGGACGGATCAGGATCCTGTCTTCCAGACACAGCGAGTAGGTATTGAAGCTTTTAAGGCAGATGTACCGGATGGTGTTTATGCTGTATATTTATATTGGACAGAACTTACTTCTGAAAATAAAAGAGAGGCTTTGGTGTATAATTTAGGAAATGATGTGGTAAGGGAGGACTATATTAACCGGGTCTTTTCTGTGGATATAAATGGAGTATCTGTTGCCAAGCAACTGAATATTGCAGAAGAATACGGTTCCGAACGTGCGGTTATTAAGAAATATATTGTTCCGGTTTCACAAGGAAAGGGGCTTGTCGTTCGTTTTGGAGCGGTGGAGTCTGTGCCCATTTTAAATGCAATACGAATCGTAAAAGAATATTAGATGATGAAAAATAGTATAGTTATATTGTTTTTACTGCTGTTATCCCAGTTTGGTTATGCCCAGGGACGTACATTTAAGGTCACTGCCCGTCCGTGGGTGAAAGGACAGAAAAATCTGCCTTGGAAAGAGTATGATACCCGTACTATTGCTCAATTGGATGGGTTCAAACCTACTGGTAAAGTACGTGTGAATAAGTATGGAAGTGATTTGGATGCTCCCAGGTATCGGGCTACAGGATTTTTCAGGGTAGAACGTATTGGAAATCGATGGTGGATGATTGATCCCGATGGGTATCGGCATTTGCAGAAAGTGGTGGTAGGAGTACGTTTAGGTACTTCCGAACGCAATAAACAAGCAATGCTGGACAAATTCGGTACGGAGGAAAAATGGATCGAAGGAACGGCACGGATGATTCATTCGCTGGGTTTTTCCGGGACCGGCTCCTGGAGTAATGAAGAAGCTATTGCCTCTTACAATGCCTCTCATAAGGAGGTACTGACTCGCTCAATCATTCTGAACCTGATGAGTGGATATGGGAAGAAACGAGGAGGAACTTATCAGTTACCTGGTAATACGGGATATCCTAATCAGTGTATTTTCGTTTTTGACCCGGAGTTCGAAACCTATTGCGATGAGATGGCACAAAAACTGGTCGCAAATAAAACGGATAAAAATATCATCGGCTATTTTTCGGATAATGAACTGCCGTTCGGGCCGAAGAATCTGGAGGGGTATCTGACTTTGAAGAATCCCAATGATCCGGGAAGATTGTATGCAGAATCCTGGTTGAAACAGCAGGGTATTACTTTGCAGCAAATTACGGACGAACATCGGGAAGAGTTTGCGGGGGTAGTAGCGGAACGATACTACAAAGTGGTGTCGGAAGCGATTCGGAAGTATGATCCCAATCACCTTTATTTAGGTAGTCGTCTACATGGAAAACCTAAGTTTGTCCGCCAGATTGTGGAAGCGGCAGGCAGGTATTGTGATGTCGTTGCTATTAACTACTATGGTGCATGGACACCGAGTGAGAAGACCATGAAGCATTGGGGCGAATGGGCTCAAAAACCTTTCATCATCACGGAATTTTATACGAAAGGAATGGATTCCGGGCTGGCAAACACAACAGGGGCAGGTTTTACCGTTCAAACCCAGCAGGAACGTGGATATGCCTACCAGCATTTTGTTTTAGGATTATTGGAAAGTGGGAATTGTGTCGGATGGCATTGGTTCCGTTATCAGGATAATGATCCGACGGCAAAAGGGGTAGATCCTTCGAATCTGGACTCTAACAAAGGGCTGGTAGATAATGAATACAATCTTTATAAACCGTTGGGCGATGCTATGAAAGAATTGAATATCAACGCTTATCGTTTGGCTGACTGGTTCGACCAACAATCAACTAATAATAAATAAAATACATACCATGAAAAAACTATTTATATTGGGAACTTTTCTGTTTATAAGTTCTATTCCTATGGTGTCTTGTACGGATGATGATGATAAAGATCCTAATTTTATGCCTCCTGACATAGTGATGGGAGGGGGAGATGTAGAGTCGGAATATCCGGAGGATTTGCCTGCTCCCGGAGCTTCTGTGATGTATACTCCGTCATTAAATGCCAATATGTATCGCCCTATCAGTGTTAAGTATTCCAGTGCTTATCCGCCTATATCCAGTTGGAAAACAGAGAATACACGTATTATTGCATATATGGACGGGTATAAACCGGCTATTAAAACGTTGAAAGCGTATCAGGAGTCGGTTAATAAATACGGAAGTTCGACTACACTTCCGAAACAGGCGGCTACGGGAAGATTTTATACGAAGAAAATAGACGGACGTTGGTGGTTGGTTGATCCGGAAGGTTGTCTGCATCTGGAACGTAGTGCGACTTCTTTGCGTAAGGGAACTTCCAGTCGTAATAAAACGGCCTGGAATAGCAGGTTTGGAACTGACGAAAAATGGTTGTCTACTACTCAACGTGAATTGAGTGAGATCGGCTTTCACGGTACAGGTGCTTTCTGCACAGGAACTTATTCACTGATTCAGACTCATAATGCTTCCAATCCGAGCAGTCCGTTAACTTTGGCGCCTTCATTTGCTTTTTTAAGCCAGTTCAAGAGTGCGAAGTCTTATAATTATCCCGGAGGAAGCGATGATAACGCGGCAGGTCTTGTGTTTTATAATGGATGGACTGAATGGTGTGAATCATATTTGGCAGGTAGTGCTTTCGCAGATTATTTGCGGGATCCTAATGTGTTAGGTTTCTTTTCTGATAATGAGATAAACTTCTCTTCAAACAGTTCCCGGATTTTAGATCGTTTTCTGGCTATCAGTAACTCAAGTGATCCGGCTTATGTTGCGGCGAAAGCTTTTATGGATTCTAAAGGTACGCAAAGTGTGACGGATGACTTGAATAATGAGTTTGCCGGGATTGTAGCAGAGAAATATTATAAAGCAGTGAAAGAGGCAGTGAAGAAAGTAGATGATAAGTTGCTTTATCTGGGAACAAGATTACATGGAACTCCTAAATATATGGAAGGAGTAGTAAGAGCTGCCGGAAAATATTGTGATGTTATTTCTATCAACTATTATAGCCGTTGGAGTCCTGAACTGACAACAGCGATTGCTGATTGGGCTAATTGGGCGGACAAACCGTTTCTTGTAAGTGAGTTTTATACGAAAGGGGTGGAGGACTCTGATCTGAATAACCAGTCGGGAGCCGGATATTCTGTCCCTACACAAAACGAGAGAGCTTATGCTTATCAGCATTTTACATTAGGATTGCTTGAAGCTAAGAATTGTATCGGATGGCATTGGTTCAAATACCAGGATGATGATGGTACGGATAATTCGTCGAAACCTGCTAATAAAGGTCTTTATGATAATTCTTATCAACTCTTTCCTTATTTATCTTTCTTTGCCCGCGAATTGAATTTTAATGCGTATGATTTGATTCAGTATTTTGATAAATAGGTGTTTGTTTCTATATAATATTTGAGAGGAAAAACAAAGTGCGAATTTTACAGGATTAGTTTTGGTTAAAGCTATACTGCAAAATTCGCACTTCTTATTTCTAAATGAATAATCAATGTCTTATCAGAGTAGAGTATCATCTGATAGACAAATGAATATCGGTAGTGAAAAATTAGTTATGTACTAATGTACCTATCTCTTCTCCACTGATAACCTTCTTTAAGTTGCCTACTGTGTCCATATCAAATACGACGATTGGCAGATTGTTTTCTTTACACATACAAGTCGCTGTCAAATCCATGACTTTCAAACCATGTTTCAGTACCTCATCGTATGTAATATCATCGAATTTGGTAGCGGTAGGATCTTTTTCGGGGTCAGCTGTGTAAATACCATCTACACGAGTACCTTTCAGCATAACGTCTGCTTCGATTTCTATGCCTCTAAGTGAAGAACCGGTGTCAGTAGTAAAGAAAGGATTTCCCGTTCCAGCGGACATAATGACTACTTCGCCGTTCTCCATACATTCGATAGCTTTCCATTTACTGTAGAATTCACCGATAGGTTCCATCCGGACTGCTGTCAACACACGTGCCTTTACACCGGTAGCCACAAGAGCAGAACTTAGAGCGAGACTGTTGATTACGGTAGCCAACATTCCCATTTGGTCTCCTTTCACACGATCAAAACCTTTATTGGCTCCGCTTAGTCCGCGAAATATATTGCCTCCTCCGATAACGATACCAATCTGTACCCCTTGCTGGTGGATTTCTTTGATTTGTTCAGCATATTCTGCCAGTCTTTTTTCATCAATGCCATATTGCTTTTCGCCCATTAAGCTCTCTCCACTAAGCTTTAGTAAGATTCTTTTATACTTTGCCATACCTTTTGCTTTTTATTGTTTGCCGCAAATATAGAGATAATTTATCGGATAGCCTCACCGGGATACGATTACTTTTTTCATTATTTGTCTTCCCAAAAGGGTTTGTACAATTCCCCGCAATGAAAGATAAACGAGAAAAGCCAGCCACAGGGCATGATTTCCTAAAAGGGGATGGAAAGCGTAATAGACTCCAAAGAAGCTGGCAGAGGCAACTAACATGGAGTAAAGCATCTGCCGGGTAGCAGTGGCACCGATAAAAATGCCATCCCATAAGAAAGCGGAGAAACCGGCTAACGGAATAATGAGTGCCCAGTAAAAATAAGTGTCTGAAGCGCTGATTACTGAAGTGTCATTGGTTAGTAATCCCAGGAATTCTTTTCCGCCAGCTGCATAGAGAATTGTGAATACCAGTGAAAGACCGAATCCCCAATAGAAAAGGTGATGTACTGTGTTACGTAAGCCTGTTTGGTTTTTGGCACCAATGTAACGGCCGGTCAGTGCTTCACCGGCATAAGCAAATCCGTCCATAATGTACGAAAACAAAGTAAATAATTGCATGAGCAAGGTGTTCACGGCTAATACGATTTCTCCTTGGGCGGCCCCTGCAGAAGTAAAAAACATAGTGACTATAACAAGGCAGAGGGTACGGAAGAATATGTCCCGGTTGACTTGAAAGAAACGGTACATGGCTTGTTTCTGTATGATTTCTTTCCATACGATTCGTTTTTTAAGCACACTATAGTAACGCATGTATAACAAAATAGCCATGAAGAAACCTGCATATTGGGCAATTAAAGTCCCTGTTGCCACTCCTGCCACTTTCATGTCCAATAAGTAGACAAAACATAGACTGGCTACAATGTTGACAATATTTTGAGTAATAGCGATATACATGGGAAAACGTGAATTCTGCATCCCGATAAACCAGCCGGCGAATCCATAAAGTCCTAATGTGGCTGGGGCTCCCCAGATACAGATATAAAAATAGGTTGTTGCCAATTGCTTAACCTCCGGTGTGGTTTGTATCAGTGTAAATGCCAGTTTCAGAATAGGGTATTGGAGTATCAACAGGCAAAGTGCTATAAATAATCCTACTCCAACAGAACGTAGCAGTAACCGGGTGATTTCGTTTAAATCATGTTGACCGTACGCTTGTGAAGTCATTCCGCTTGTTCCCATGCGCAGGAATCCAAAAATCCAGTAGATAATATTGAATAACATTCCCCCTACTGCAATGGCTCCAATGTACGCCGGAGAACCGAGATGTCCTACAATCGTGACATCGATAAGTCCCAGTAGCGGAACGGTAATATTCGATATAATCGATGGGATGGCTATCTGTAATATTCGTCTGTTTACGGAGGATTTTTTTTTATCTGTCATTGTATAAAAACACTTTTATCAATTTGATTGTTCTTTTCGCGAACAAAGGTACATTTTTTATTTTTTTATTGTATCTTTGTGTGTCACGAACTAAATAGCAATCAGATGGATTATGAGGACCTTAACTATTTTTCTTATCTCTTTATTTTCATTGCCGCTGGTGCTGAATGCGCAGTCGGTTGATGAGATGTTACAAAAAGTGTCTGCTGCCATTGAGGCAGGGCAGAATGGGCAGGCTGTGAGCTATTTCCGGCAGACTATCGCTCTGAATATAGACCGTACGGAAATGTATTATTGGACGAATGTAGACAAGAACAGTGAAATTAGCTCCAAACTGGCTACAGAATTAGCGCTTGCCTATAAAGAGAATCGGAATTACGATAAAGCCTATTTATTTTACAAGGAATTACTGCAAAAGACTCCTAATAATGTAGATTGTTTGGAAGCTTGCGCAGAAATGCAGGTATGTCGTGGGCAGGAGAAAGATGCTTTGCGTATGTACGAAAAAATATTGCAACTTGAGGCGGATAATCTGGCGGCTAATATCTTTTTAGGAAACTATTATTATTTGACAGCAGAACAGGAGAAAAAAAAGTTAGAGACGGATTATAAAAAACTTTCTTCTCCCACTAAAATGCAGTATGCCCGCTACCGGGATGGATTATCGAAGTTGTTCACTACCCGGTATGAGAAAGCGCGTAACTCTTTGCAGAAAGTGATTCTGCGTTTCCCATCAACAGAAGCTCAAAAGACATTGGATAAGATATTGAGGATAGAAAAAGAGGTGAATCGCTAAGCGGTTCACCTCTTTTAGCTTATATTCAATGTGTTATTTTATAGTGCGTATTGGTAAATCCAAAGGTCCTTCATTAAGCGCTCGGGTATCAATGTCTCCTTTCTTCGGTCCCGGTATCAGAGGACTATAGGATAAGACATGTCTGATACGTTCACGTTGATTTTGAGTGAATTGGTTTGAATAACTATAGGAGTAATCCATAATATTTTTAGATATAAATTTAATATCTTGGCAGTTATTTCTTTGGCATAAATATTCTAATTCATAACTAGTTCCTGGCAGTTCATTGAGCCAATTATCATATTCTATCTTATTATAAGAAGGAGTGTCTTTGCAATAATCGGTGTCTTTACATTCATCTAATAAACCACCAGATTCTTCTTCAGAGAACACATGGCGTAAGCCTAGATAGTGACCTAACTCGTGAGCTAAGGTTACTCTGACATCGGCGTTAGAATAATAAATGCCAGATTGTTCATTAATAAATAAACTGTTGATGGATACACAATAAGGAAACTTCAAATTATTCTTTTCTAGGTGAGTGTATTGTGTAGAATTAAGTCCTTCCAAAAAGTTATTATTGATGGTGGAAAAAGGAAGATGAGATATCCCCAATATAGTTGAATTAGAGTTGGGATCTGATGCAAAATTATATATCATAATGTTGATATATTGGTTAGGATCCCATAAGTAATCAACATATTTGCCTGAATTATCGTTCATGAAAACTTCACAATCAATGGGATAGTTATCTGGCCATTCTTTATATTCTACACCTGGAGCAGGTAGAACCTCATTATTCGGACTTTTAGTTGCAAGTGTAAAAGTTAGATTCATATCTACACTTTTAGTTGCATTTTTATATAAGTTGTTTACTGTATTGAGTATATTGCTTAAACGGCTTTGGCTAACGTATTGAAGCGGATCATTTTTGTCTTTATATAATACATGGAAGATTACAGGGAGTTCATAATGGTATTCTTCAGCCGTATTGGTGGAGCCTTTTTGAGTGATTTGAATCGTTTTGCTAACCTTGTGACTTATAATAGTAACAGTTGCGGTTCTGGGACTGGATTCCAAGTTGGCGTTGATAGTCAGGATTAACTTTCCATCGTTTTTTCCTTTTTGTGTACTGGGGATACACCATTGTTTATTACTTGTTACAGTCCATGAGGAACTACATGTAATATCTATCGTTAGTGATTCACCGCTTGCGCTGATGTTATCAAACTTCGATTCTGATATATTTAATGTTGCAGAATCTGAATCATCGCATCCTATTAATATCCATAACAATGGAAGGAGGAAAATTAATTTTGTTTTCATAAATGAAAGAGTTTTATATAAAAACGCACGTTTCAAAGATAATGTTTTGATCTGGAATAGAATAGCTTATTTCAGTAAATATTCTACTTCCTTAAACATATACCCTCTTTTAATCAGCTTCTCATCTTCTAATATCAATCTTCCTTCAGGTTCTACACAAACGATTCGTGCAAGAAATTCTCCATTGGCATCTTTATATCGATGCATCCCTTCCCTTCTGAAAAGAGATTTTTCATATTGACAGGCTATTGATGTCGTATCGCCTTTTTTGAGCAAGCTATAATAAGATTGGATACGCAGCATGATATTTTTCAGTATTTTGAATAGGTCATGCTCTTCTCCTGTGATTTGTAGCAATGAAACGGGGTTAGGAGCAGAACTGTGAAATGTTTCCTGATTAATATTAATTCCGATGCCTGCAATACTTTGATTGATGTTCCGCCCCATCAGATCGTTTTCTATCAACATCCCACATATTTTCTTTTCTTTCCAATAAATATCATTCGGCCATTTGATAGAAATGTCGGTGGTATAGGTATCCAATTCTTCTTTAATAACTAAAGATATAATCTGTGAAATGAGAAACTGACGTCGTGCTTCCAAAAACTCGGGGAAGATAACGGTGCTGAAAAGAAGATTCTTGTCAGGATCTGATTCCCACGAATTTCCACGCTGTCCCCGACCGGAAGTTTGAAAATCGGCGACAACGACAGTTAGTTCCTCCACTTTCTGTTCAGAACAGAGAGATTGCAGATAATTGTTGGTAGAGTTCGTCTCGTTGATATGAATCAATGGAACCGGGAATGTATCAGGGGAGGGCATCATATTCTGCGCGTAACTTTTTAGTAAATTTCTTGATTACCTCATCATAAGAGTGGTCAATAAGCTCTTTCATCAATTTATCGTCTACATCACTGTCAAAGCGGACACTATTCCAGTACTTTTTATTAAAATGATAAGCCCCTTCAATTCCCGAATAATGTTCACGCAATTCGATTGCTTTTTCCGGATCACATTTTAGTGCGATGTGATTAGCTTCTTCCAGGTCAATGAGAGCAAACATCTTGTTCATTACCTTTACAACCAGTGATACATCATCGAAAGGAAAAGATTCGGTGACTCCTTTCTTGTTCAAGCAGTATTCTCTGACAGTTTCTACATTCATAATGAATTAATAATTATAGTATGTTTTCATAATTGGTTATATCATAAATTAAAGCGCAGATTGCACGAATTTCACGGCTTTTATAATGATGAATATGTAAAGCCACAGCATTCTTTAATATAAAGGAGGATAAAATGCTTCCTCTATGTGTTCAACCTTGAAATTCCCGTCGTTGCCTACTACAGTGATGATATCGAAGCGTACAGGAGTGTCAATCTGAAACAATCTGATATAGGCATCTGCTGCACGTACTGTACGTTTTATTTTGGGTAAATCTACAGCATCTTCCGGGGCTGCAAACAGAGTGTCACTGCGCGTCTTCACTTCTACGACAATCAGTTCATTGTCTTTTGCAGCTACAATGTCCAGTTCGAAATGTCCTCTTCTCCAATTCCGGTCACGAATAAGATAACCTTTCTGCTCAAGATAAGCTACGGCGGCATTTTCTCCGGATTTTCCTAAATCATTATGTTCAGCCATCTTTTTTTGCAAATTTACTGCTTTTATTCTTTGTTTTTACAGAAGTAAAAGTAATTTTGCAGAAGATATGAGAAAAAGGAGTAAGAAGTGCCTGAAAATGCATGCCGAGTGTACCAAAAGGGAACGACGGATGAGCATTTTATTGAGCGACGAAGAACAGCTGATTGTAGATCGTTATCTTGAGAAATATAAGATAACGAACAAGTCACGTTGGCTTCGTGAAACAATTCTCATGTTTATCCATAAGAATATGGAAGAAGATTATCCCACCCTTTTTGGTGAACATGATATGAGACGATAGTTGAAAATTAAAAATTAAAGAGGGGAATGCTGGACGATATTTACTTCATGAAACAAGCCTTGATAGAGGCAGGTAAGGCTGCCGAGCGAGGAGAAGTTCCCGTTGGAGCTGTCGTGGTTTGTAAAGAGCGGATTATTGCGCGTGCCCATAATCTCACAGAAACATTGAATGATGTAACGGCTCATGCTGAGATGCAGGCTATTACAGCTGCTGCCAACGTGCTTGGTGGTAAGTATTTGAACGAATGTACCCTGTATGTCACCGTTGAGCCTTGCGTGATGTGCGCAGGGGCTATTGCTTGGGCACAAACAGGCAAGCTTGTGTTTGGTGCCGAAGATGAAAAACGCGGCTATCAGAAATATGCCGGTTCGGCTCTACATCCTAAAACAGTGGTTGTAAAAGGGATAATGGCTGACGAATGCGCTGCACTAATGAAAGAGTTTTTTGCAGCGAAACGGAAATGAAAGCAGTGTAATGGCTATTTGATTTCCTCAAAATCTACATATTCGCCATCATCCTGGGTGAATATTTTTTTATGTCTTTTCTCCGGAACATTCTCGGAATATATTTCTTCTTCATCATCATTTGAACGGCGATTCGTTTGGTTATAGCTTTGTTGGCTTGTACGTCCTGATTCCGTCTGTTTCGGGCGGGATGAAGAAGAACTACGTCCTAATCCGAAAATCGTTCTTAATATGAAGCCGACAATAGAAAGGCCAAATACGAAAATGGCAATGATAAAAATGAGTATGAATAAAAGTATATGCATCGGACTATGATTTTTATGTTGTTACTTTGATAAAACTCATAGTACAACAAACGTGCCAAGAGATTGTTTATTTACTTTTTCTTGTAAAAAGTGAAAGTAAAATATACCATACAATAATGGCGGCAAAACTGCTAATTCCAAGAAGTAGAAGAAGAGGAATGCAGATAATCAGGAATATAAAACTGATTTTGTTGTCATTCCATGACAGGTTTTTAAATTTCAAAGAAAACATCGGTATTTCTGATACCAGTAGTCCGGAAAACAGACAGACAAGTATAAGAAGGTAGACAGGATGGCAGTTGTCTGATATCAGGAAGTCATGTGCCCCTGCCACTAATGAACCCCAAAACAGAGCATTGGCTGGTACTGGGAGTCCGACAAAAGAGCTGGTCTGCCGTGTGTCATTGTTGAATTTAGCCAGGCGCAAGGCAGAAAAAACAGAAATCAAGAATGCCAAATAGGGTAGATAAGGAGCGATGAACTCCATATTTGCCGGATAGTACATTTCTTTGAACAAGGAGAATACGATCAGTGAGGGAGCAACTCCGAAGCTGACATCATCTGCCAATGAATCCAGGTCTTTTCCGATAATGGAATGTGCATTGAGTGCACGAGCCAACAATCCATCAAAGAAATCAAAAATAGAACTTAAAGCGATGAAAAGTAGAGCTAGTTCATATTTTGCTTCAAAAGCCATGACGCAAGCAATACAACCGGAGAAAAGGTTCAGGCAGGTTACGGTATTCGGAATACTATTTTTAATAACGTTTGTCATTGTGACAGAATTATTTAAGTTTGGCGATAACCGTTTGGTTACCGGTCGTTAATTGTCCCATTTTGACACAAATCTCCGTGCCAATGGGTAAATACACATCCACGCGGGAACCGAATTTGATAAATCCCATGTGTTCGTCAATATAACATTCTTCTCCTACTTCAGCGTAGGTGACAATACGGCGTGCCACTGCTCCGGCGATTTGCCGGGTGAGTATTTCCACTCCTTCCGGAGTTTCGATCACTACCGTAGAACGTTCGTTTTCTGTGCTGGCTTTCGGCAGCCATGCTTTCATAAAATTGCCATTATGATGCGCTACCTTTTTAATAGTACCATCTACCGGATACCAGTTGGCATGTACATTCACGATGCTCATAAAAATAGATACCATTAAGCGGCGGTCATGGAAATATTCGTTTTCATCCACTTCTTCGATGACGACGATTTTTCCATCGGCGGGTGCTACGACAATCTTTTCAGTGTCCTGCCCGAAGAGACGGATCGGACATCGAAAGAAATTCACCATCAGCAGATAGACTGCTATACTCGCTACTGCTACCACATAAAAAGGTATTTTGCAATCGATTCCCCAATAAAGAGCCGCATTAATCAATAGCAATAGCAAAAAGCTTGCCCATAATATATGTGTTCCTTCGCGGTGAATACGTATTTTTTTCAATTTCTTTAGTCGGCCCATGAATGCTGTTTAATGATATTGTCTGCAAAAATATACTTAATTTAAAAAATCAGCAAGTAAATGAGCATAGAAATGCGAATGTTGATAACTTTTTGAGGATTATTTTTGTTTATAACCCAAGAGGTAGTAATTTTATGCCTTCAAATTAACTACTTATCATTATGCAGGATTTCGTTCATTTACATGTCCATACTCAATATTCTCTGTTGGATGGTCAGGCTAGTGTAGCTCGTCTGGTCGATAAAGCCATGCAAAATGGGATGAAGGGTATTGCCGTGACCGATCATGGAAATATGTTCGGTATTAAGGAATTTACGAACTACGTTAATAAAAAGAACAGCGGTCCGAAAGGTGAAGTCAAAGACCTGAAGAAGCGAATTGCAGGAATTGAGGCCGGTACGATAGAATGTGCGGATAAAGAAGCGGAGATTGCTGCCTGCAAAGCTAAGATAGTGGAGGCGGAAAACAAGCTCTTCAAACCTGTCATCGGTTGTGAAATGTATGTTGCGCGCCGCACTATGGACTTAAAAGAGGGTAAGCCCGACCAAAGTGGTTATCACTTGATTGTATTGGCTAAGAATGAAAAAGGTTATCATAATCTTATTAAATTAGTATCGCACGCATGGACACGCGGATATTATATGCGCCCGCGTACTGACCGTAGCGAACTGGAAAAATATCACGAAGGACTTATTGTTTGTTCGGCCTGTCTCGGTGGTGAAGTGCCGAAGCGGATTACTGCCGGGCAATTTGCAGAAGCCGAAGAAGCCATACAATGGTATAAGAACCTGTTTGGGGATGATTATTATCTGGAGATGCAGCGTCATAAAGCGACTGTTCCCCGTGCCAATCACGAATGTTATCCGTTGCAGGTAAATGTGAACAAATATCTGATTGAATATGCTAAGAAGTTCAATGTCAAACTAATTTGTACGAATGATGTTCACTTTGTAGATGAAGAGAATGCGGAAGCGCACGACCGTTTGATCTGTTTGAGTACCGGTAAGGATTTGGATGATCCTAGCCGTATGCTTTATACCAAACAGGAATGGATGAAAACACGCGAAGAGATGAACGAACTCTTTGCCGACGTTCCCGAAGCGTTGAGCAATACGCTGGAGATTCTTGACAAGGTAGAATATTACTCCATCGACCATGCACCTATCATGCCTACTTTTGCTATTCCCGAAGATTTTGGAACGGAAGAAGGCTATCGGGCGAAGTTTACGGAAAAAGACCTGTTTGATGAGTTTACTCAAGATGAGCACGGTAATGTGGTATTGAGTGAAGAGGATGCGAAAGCAAAAATCAAACGCTTGGGTGGCTATGATAAACTCTATCGTATTAAACTTGAAGGAGATTATTTGGCGAAACTAGCTTTTGACGGAGCTAAGAGAATTTATGGTGAACCTCTGTCGGAAGAAGTCAAAGAGCGAATGAACTTTGAACTGTATATCATGAAAACGATGGGTTTCCCAGGATACTTCTTGATTGTACAGGACTTTATCAATGCGGCACGTAAGGAATTGGGTGTGTCGGTCGGTCCGGGACGTGGTTCGGCTGCCGGTTCGGCGGTGGCCTATTGTCTGGGAATTACGAAAATCGACCCTATCCAATACGATTTGCTGTTTGAGCGTTTCTTGAATCCGGACCGTATCTCCTTGCCCGATATCGATGTGGACTTTGATGATGACGGTCGTGGAGAGGTACTTCGTTGGGTAACGAATAAATATGGTCAGGAAAAAGTAGCTCATATCATCACTTATGGTACAATGGCTACCAAGTTAGCTATCAAGGATGTTGCCCGTGTGCAAAAGCTGCCTCTATCGGAGTCTGACCGATTGGCTAAATTAGTGCCGGATAAGATTCCTGATAAGAAACTGAACTTGCGGAATGCGATTGAATATGTTCCCGAACTACAAGCTGCGGAAGCATCATCCGATCCGTTGGTACGGGATACGATCAAGTACGCTAAGATGCTCGAAGGTAACGTACGTGGTACAGGTGTACATGCTTGTGGTACGATTATCTGTCGTGACGATATCACCGACTGGGTACCTGTCAGCACTGCTGATGATAAGGAAACGGGCGAAAAAATGCTTGTTACCCAGTATGAAGGTTCGGTGATTGAAGATACCGGATTGATTAAGATGGACTTCCTTGGTCTGAAAACTTTGTCTATTATCAAAGAGGCCGTTGAAAATATCCGTTTAAGTCGTAATGTTGAAGTAGACGTTGATGCGATAGACATCTGCGATCCGGCTACTTATAAATTATATAGTGACGGACGGACGATTGGTACATTCCAGTTTGAATCTGCCGGCATGCAGAAGTATCTGCGCGAATTGCAGCCTTCTACATTCGAAGATTTGATCGCCATGAATGCCCTTTATCGTCCGGGGCCGATGGATTATATACCTGATTTTATCGACCGTAAACATGGGCGTAAGCCGATTGAGTATGATATTCCGGTAATGGAGAAATACTTGAAGGATACGTATGGTATTACGGTTTATCAGGAACAGGTGATGCTTCTGTCGCGCTTATTGGCGGACTTTACCCGCGGTGAGTCTGATGCACTCCGTAAAGCGATGGGTAAGAAGCTGCGTGACAAGCTGGACCACATGAAACCTAAATTTATTGAAGGTGGGCGTAAGAACGGGCATGACCCGAAAGTTCTTGAAAAAATCTGGACCGACTGGGAAAAGTTTGCGTCATACGCTTTCAATAAATCACATGCTACTTGTTATTCGTGGGTAGCTTACCAAACCGCCTATCTAAAAGCTAATTATCCTCCTGAATATATGGCTGCTGTGATGAGCCGAAGCTTGTCGAACATTACCGATATTACGAAACTGATGGACGAATGTAAGGCAATGGGTATTCAGACGCTGGGGCCGGATGTAAACGAAAGTAACCTGAAGTTTACAGTAAACCATGATGGTAATATCCGTTTTGGACTAGGGGCTGTCAAAGGTGTAGGTGAAGCTGCTGTTCATAGTATTATGGAGGAACGTAGTAAGAATGGTCCTTTCCTCGGTATATTCGACTTTGTGCAACGTGTCAACCTGAATGCCTGCAACAAGAAGAATATGGAGTGTCTGGCATTAGCCGGAGGGTTTGATAGTTTCCCGGAACTGAAGCGGGAGCAATACTTTGCTGTAAATTCTAAGGGTGAAGTATTTCTGGAAACGTTGATGCGTTATGGCAACCGTTATCAGGCAGATAAGGCAGCTGCTTTCAATTCTTTGTTCGGTGGTGAAAACGTTATTGATGTTGCAACTCCTGAAATTCCTCAAGGTGCAGAACGTTGGAGTGATCTCGATCGTCTGAATCGTGAGCGTGATTTGGTAGGTATCTATCTTTCTGCTCATCCGTTGGATGAATTTTCTATCGTATTGGAACATGTCTGCAATACACGGATGGCGGATTTGGAAGATAAAGCTGCACTTGTTGGTCGTGAAATAACGATGGGAGGGATTGTGACTAATGTTCGTCGCGGAGTCAGCAAGAATGGAAATCCGTATGGTATTGCTAAGATTGAAGATTATTCCGGTTCTACCGAAATCCCATTCTGGGGAAATGACTGGGTGACTTATCAGGGATATCTCAACGAAGGAACGTTCCTATATATTAAAGCCCGTTGTCAAGCGAAACAATGGCGACAGGATGAATTGGAGGTGAAAATCACTTCTATGGAACTTCTTCCCGACGTGAAAGAAGAACTGGTACAGAAGATCACGATTATCATTCCTCTGTCAGTCTTGAACTCGGCTTTGGTTACTGAGCTTGCCACTCTGACCAAAGAACATCCGGGAAATACGGAATTGTATTTTAAAGTGACGGATGATGCCGATGTAAGTCACATGTCAATTGATTTGATTTCTCGTCCGATTAAGCTTTCGGTGGGGCGGGATTTAATAACATATTTAAAGGAACGTCCCGAACTGGGATTTCATATAAATTGATTATATTTGTGGCGAGAATAAGCTAACGAAATAACATTTAATAATTAATACTTAAAAAAATGGCTTTAGAAATTACAGACAGCAACTATAAAGAGGTTCTTGCAGAAGGAAAACCGGTTGTTGTAGATTTTTGGGCTCCTTGGTGTGGCCCATGCAAGATGGTGGCTCCTATCATTGAAGAATTGGCTGCGGAGTTTGAAGGACAAGTAATCATCGGTAAGTGCGATGTAGACGAAAATGGTGATATGGCTGCTGAATATGGTATCCGTAATATTCCTACTGTATTGTTTTTCAAGAACGGTGAAATAGTAGACAAACAGGTAGGTGCAGTTGGCAAACCGGTATTCGCAGAAAAGGTGAAGAAGCTTTTATAGTCGACAATACTTAATACTTATCACTTAATACTTAAAAAAATGGGACTGGAAGACGATTTTTTATTAGCAGATGCCGATGACGAAAAGACCATCGAGTTTATCAAAAACTATCTGCCTCAAGAACTGAAAGAGAAGTTCTCGGACGATGAATTGTATTATTTTCTCGATTTAATCGACGAGTATTACTCTGAAAGTGGCATTCTCGACGCTCAACCCGATGAAGACGGCTATGTCAACATCGATTTGGAAGAGGTTGTGGCTTACATTGTAAAAGAAGCCAAAAAGGATGAAATAGGGGAATACGATCCTGAAGAAGTCCTCTTTGTGGTTCAGGGAGAAATGGAATACGGAAACTCTCTGGGACAGGTGGACTAAACGACGTCCGGTCTCATTGCAGATAAAATTAAGATAAGGGGTGTGCTCTGTGAGTATACCCCTTTTTTTTTGCGGGCTTTTTCTCAAACAGTTTTATGCTATGAGAAAAAGTTCTCACTATAATGAGAAAAAATACTCATTGCTATGAGAATTAATTCTCACTACAGTGAGAATAATCCCTTGCCTGAATAGTCTGAAACAGCGTATTCTGGTTATATTTCTTCCAATGCATAATACTGATAATCGCGAAGTATCGTCTGAAGAAATTTTTCCTGATTACCCTCACGAGGAGTAACGGAAAGTAATTCCTGTACTTTTTTGGCAAGTGCCGTGATACGTCTTGCCCGGTCTTTTTCGCTGGATTCCAAAGTCCGGGTAATTACATTCACTTGTTCGAGAGATAAATCAGCCGACTGGGGATATACCGGATGATAATTTTGGGTCAGATAGTCGAATTCATCCAGGCTGACATGTATCTTACGATAGTTTTTCTCTTTAATTACCATAGTGCCGGCAGCTAGATCCCCTAATCGTTGGTTGTTCTTATTCAATAAAACGACCAGAAGTCCAAGGCCACTTGTGATGGGACCATCAATTGGGAAAAGAAGCCATCGTAACAGATAAGAGCCGATGCTTGGAGTAGAACCGTCTACTTTTACGACACGGATATTGATGAGTTTTTTGCCAAAGCTCTGTCCGTGATTGAACATCTCGCAAAGAAAAGAATAACCGAGAATCGGTAAATAAACGACGCACAGAAAAAAGAACAAACTGAATCCTGACGGTAAACTTAATTTAGACAAGAGCGTAATAGTGGACAAGATGTAAAGCCCGATCAGAAAATAATCGATGATTAAAGCCATCAGTCGTTCGCCGATACTGGCGGGCGTTTGGCTGATACGAACGAATTGTCCGGTTATTATCGTAGATTCTGCCATTTCAGGTTAAACATTTTTAGGATTCCGTTGCAAATATATCATAATTCTCTTATTTTTGCTTCCGGTTTCGGACAAAACTTATCCGAAATCTATTGAAAAGCATGAAAGAAGTAACGTTTATTCGTCGGAACATTGAAAAATGGAAGGAGACAGAGAAAGTTGTGGAGCGGGCGGCAAGTCTGTCCCCCGACCAACTAGCCGATGCGTATACGGACTTGACAGCTGACCTGGCATTTGCCCAAACACATTTCCCAACTTCTCGTATTACTATTTATCTGAATAATCTGGCTTCAGCGTTGCACAACGAAATCTACCGCAATAAACGCGAGAAGTGGACACGGATTGTTACCTTCTGGACACAGGAAGTACCACGAACCATGCACGATGCACGGCGCGAATTACTGACTTCCTTTTTGATTTTTGTTGCCAGCGCATTAATCGGCGTATTATCAGCAGCGAATGACCCGGATTTTGTCCGGCTGATATTGGGAAACGGTTATGTGGATATGACACTCGACAATATTGCCAATGGTGAGCCGATGGCCGTATATAATGGTTCTTCCGAAGTACCGATGTTCTTGGGCATTACACTTAATAACGTGATGGTCTCTTTCAACTGCTTTGCAATGGGATTGCTGACCAGTTTTGGAACAGGGTATATGCTTCTCTCCAATGGTATCATGGTAGGAGCTTTTCAAACATTCTTTTATCAACACGATTTGTTGTGGGAATCCAGTCTTGCCATCTGGTTGCACGGAACGCTTGAAATCTGGGCGATTATCGTAGCCGGTGCCGCCGGATTGGCTTTGGGCAACGGCTGGCTGTTTCCCGGCACCTATTCTCGCCTGGAATCTTTCAGAAGAGGAGCGAAGCGAGGCTTGAAAATAGTGATCGGCACTGTTCCGGTATTCATTATGGCAGGCTTTATAGAAGGTTTTCTTACCCGGCACACAGAGCTTCCCGATGTGTTGAGGCTTGGCGTGATATTCACTTCTCTGGCATTTATTATATTCTACTATATTTATTTACCAAATAGAAAAAAACATGGAATCACAGAAACCTAAGATTGCGATGTATGTGAAACGTCCTTTCGGTGAGAAGTTGAACGCTTCTTTTGATTTTATAAAAGAGAATTGGAAACAATTGTTTAAGTATTCAACTTATCTGATACTCCCTATATGCTTAATTCAAGCCGCAAACTTTAGCGGTTTAATGGGAAGTATGACAGATATTACTGCTATGCAGGCGTCCGGAGGAATAAGTGATAATCCTTTAGCTGCTCTGGGACCTTCATTTGCACTGAATTATGCAGGAGTTATCTTTTTTTCATGTTTGGGAGCTTTGTTGATGACTTCCTTGATTTATGCGATGGTACGATTGTATAATGAACGGGAAGAACGTCTGAGCGGGATTGTATTCGGCGATATAAAATCGTTGTTGCTCCGTAATATTAAAAGACTGTTTTTGATGGGGATCGCCTGCAGCTTTTTATTCATCTTTGCGGTGATCTTTATTGTCTTATTGGCTGTATTGACACCTTTCACACTCATTCTGACCATCCCGCTTTTATTCGCCTTTATGGTTCCTTTGGCATTAATGGCTCCCATCTACTTATTTGAAGACATTTCGTTGGGTGAGGCATTTGCAAAAACATTCCGGTTGGGATTTGCTACCTGGGGAGGCGTCTTTCTAATTTTAATTGTGATGGGGATTATTGCCAGTGTGTTACAAGGAATCGTTTCTATACCCTGGTATGTGATCTATATTGTAAAAATGATCTTTACGATGAGTGACGGAGGTGCAACCTCTTCATCAGTCGGACTGAACTTTGCGCAATATTTGTTCTCTATCCTGATGTTGTATGGTTCTTACTTATCGGCTATATTCGGTATCGTCGGTCTGGTTTATCAGTATGGTCATGCATCGGAAGTGGTGGACAGCATAACGGTAGAAAGTGATATTGACAATTTTGATAAACTCTAAACCAAACCTCCACTAGATGAATCTCACTTCCCCGGCTGATACACTAGTCTGTGATACGGCGCAGATTGCCCTCTGGCAGTCTGATCCGGCATACAACTATAATTGTGAACTGATTACTCCGGAGATGAATGTCTTTGAGTGGATCAGTCGGCAGTTTGGGGAGTTGTTGCGTAAAATATTCGGCAGTCATTTTGCTGAAGAGTATTCAGGGCTTATCCTGGTATGTATTGCCATTCTTCTTTTATTGCTGATTGTTTGGTTTGTCTATCGGAAACGCCCGGAATTGTTTATGGTCTCGCATAAAAATGCGTTGCCTTATACAGTTGAAGAAGACACCATTTACGGAGTAGATTTTCCGGGAGGGATTGCGGAAGCGCTTTCCCGTCAGAATTACCGGGAAGCAGTACGTTTGCTCTATCTGCAAACTTTGAAACAACTTAGTGACGCTGAACGTATTGACTGGCAACTTTATAAAACGCCTACCCAGTATATCAATGAAGTCCGGCTACCGGCTTTCAGGCAACTGACCAATCATTTCCTGCGGGTACGTTATGGCAACTTTGAGGCGACGGAAGAACTTTTCCGGGTAATGCAGACCTTGCAGGAAGAAATAGAGAAAGGAGGCGTCTCATGAAAGGAAGTCGCTGGTTTATTGTCTTTATTGTCGCTTTTCTATTCATCATGTTTGCAATAGAATATCATTTGCCGAAGAATTTTGTGTGGAAGCCCACTTTCGGACATCATGACGAGCAACCTTTCGGATGTGCAGTATTCGATACCGTATTGTCTTCTTCTTTGCCACAGGGCTACACTTTTTCGAGGAAAAGTCTTTATCAATTGGAGCAGGAAGATACGACGCAACGCAGAGGTATATTGGTTATCTCTGATAATTTGCGATTGTCGGACGTCGATGTAAACGCTCTGTTGAAAATGGCGGAACGCGGAGATAAGATCATGTTGGTGAGTACCTTGTTCGGCAGATATTTGGAAGATACCTTGCAGTTCAGGTCTTACTATTCTTACTTCAGTCCGATGGCTTTGAAGAAATATGCAACTTCATTTTTGAAAAAAGATAGCTTGCATTGGATAGGAGATTCGACGGTTTATCCCCGTCAGACTTTCTATTTTTATCCCCAGTTGTGCTCCTCTTATTTTTGGGGAGATTCACTTCCGGAAAGGGTGTTGGCACAAAGAGTTTTTGAGTCGAATGAGTTCCGGTATGAAACAGAGGCGGACTCGTTGACAACGGATAGTCTTGTTTATATGCCTGTAGCGATGTCCCGTCGGTGGGGGAAAGGAGAAGTTATTTTAGTTTCCACTCCTTTGATTTTTACCAATTACGGAATGTTGGACGGCAAAAATGCAACCTATATCTTCCGTTTGTTGTCGCAGATGGGGAAGCTTCCCATCGTTCGCACGGAGGGGTACATGAAAGAAACTGCACAGGTGCAGCAATCACCTTTCCGTTATTTTCTTGCACATGAACCGCTTCGTTGGGCTTTGTATCTGACGATGATTACCATCATACTCTTTATGATATTCACAGCGAAGAGGCGGCAACGGGTGATCCCTGTTATTCACGAGCCGGCCAATAAATCTCTTGAATTTACCGAACTGATAGGCACGCTTTACTTTCAGAAGAAAGACCATGCGGATTTAGTTCGCAAGAAGTTTTCCTATTTGGCCGAAGAACTGCGGAGAGAGATTCAAGTGGATATTGAGGAAGTGGCCGACGATGAACGCTCTTTCCACCGGATTGCCCGGAAAACCGGAATGGATGCCAGAGAGATTGCTAAATTTATCCGCGAAGTCAGACCCGTGATTTACGGAGGACGTGCTATTGATGCGGAGCAGATGAAGGTATATATCGATAAAATGAATGAAATAATCAATCATATCTAAAGAAGAAATTTATGGAAGAGAATACAGAACAGCGAGTAGATTTAACTCTCTTTTCCGAGAAGATACAAGAGTTGAAAGACCGGATTGCTTCCGTCATAGTAGGGCAGGAGCAGACAGTGGATTTGGTACTGACGGCGATTTTGGCGAATGGACACGTATTGATAGAAGGTGTTCCGGGAGTTGCGAAGACACTGTTGGCCCGTTTGACAGCTCGTCTGATTGATGCAGACTTCAGTCGTGTCCAGTTCACTCCGGACTTAATGCCGAGTGACGTATTAGGTACGACTGTGTTTAATATGAAAACCAATGGTTTTGATTTTCATCAGGGACCGATTTTTGCAGATATTGTATTGGTCGATGAAATCAACCGTGCTCCTGCCAAGACACAGGCTGCCTTGTTTGAGGTAATGGAAGAGCGCCAGATCAGTATTGATGGAACGACTCACCGGATGGGAGATCTTTATACGATTTTGGCTACCCAGAATCCGGTAGAGCAGGAGGGAACATACAAACTTCCCGAAGCACAGCTCGACCGTTTTCTGATGAAGATAACGATGGATTATCCTTCATTGGAAGAGGAAGTGAATATCTTGGAACGTCATCATACCAATGCCGCATTGGTGAAGTTGGACGACATCGTTCCCGCTATTACCAAAGAAGAACTGCTGTCGCTTCGTGCTTTTATGAATCAGGTATTTGTAGACCGCACGTTACTTCAATATATCGCATTGATTGTACAGCAGACCCGTACCAGCAAAGCTGTATATTTGGGAGCTTCTCCACGTGCATCTGTAGCCATGCTGCAATCGTCGAAAGCGTATGCTCTTTTGCAGGGACGTGATTTTGTGACACCGGAAGATATCAAGTTTGTAGCTCCTTATGTACTTCAGCACCGTCTGATCCTGACTGCCGAAGCTGAAATGGAAGGCTATTCTCCAGTGAAAGTGACGCAACGCTTAATTGATAAAGTGGAAGTACCAAAATGAAAAGATTTATGATTTATGAATTCTGATTTATGATTTGGGCTGCGCGTTGGATGTCTGACTCTATTCATAACATAAATCGAAGAAATCATAAATCGTAAATTATAAACTGTACGTAAATTGTAAGTTGAAGAAATCGTAAACCCAAGAAATTATAAATCATAAATCATAAATCATTTGTTTCTAACTCGTCGTTTCCATATTGCCCTTGTCGTAGTTATCCTGTTGTTGGGTAGCGGATATGTTTTTGCTCCGTTCTTTGTTATCGGGCAGTGGGCACTCTTTGTCTTGCTTTTGGTGGTACTGGCAGACGTATATTCTCTTTATCGTATTCGTGGAATCCATGCTTTCCGCCAGTGTGCCGACCGTTTCTCTAATGGCGACGAAAATGAAGTAAGTATTCGGGTAGAAAGTAGTTATCCGCATCCTGTATCTTTAGAAATCATAGATGAGATCCCTTTTATCTTTCAGAAACGTGATGTCGACTTTCAGGTGAAGCTTGGAGCAAACGAGGGAAAAACAGTTACCTATCGTCTTCGACCTACTCATCGTGGTGTTTACTCTTTCGGTCATATTAGAGTTTTTGTGACCGGAAAAATCGGCTTTATATCCCGGCGCTATACTTGTGCAGAACCTTTGGATATCAAAGTGTACCCGTCATATCTGATGCTCCATCAATATGAATTGTTGGCAATAAGTGATAATCTCACAGAACTGGGAATAAAACGTATTCGCCGGGTTGGGCATCATACGGAGTTTGAGCAGATTAAAGAGTATGTAAAGGGGGATGATTACCGTACGATTAACTGGAAAGCAAGTGCCCGTCGGCATGAACTTATGGTGAATGTGTATCAGGACGAACGCTCACAGCAGATTTATAATGTGATCGATAAAGGTAGAGTGATGCAGCAAGCTTTCTGTGGAATGACCTTGCTGGATTATGCAATTAATGCTTCGCTGGTGCTTTCGTATGTTGCCATGCGGAAAGAAGATAAAGCCGGATTAGTGACTTTCGATGAACACTTCGATACTTTTGTGCCTGCTTCCAAGCAATCGGGATATATGCAGACATTGCTGGAAAGTCTTTATAGCCAGCAGACCACTTTTGGGGAGACAGACTTCTCGGCTCTTTGCGTTCATTTGAACAAACATGTCAGTAAACGTAGCCTGCTGGTACTATATACTAACTTCTCGAGCATAGGAGGAATGAACCGTCAATTATCTTACCTGAAACAACTAAACCGCCAGCACCGTTTGCTCGTAGTCTTTTTTGAAGATGTCGATTTGAAGGAATATATCGCCCAACCGGCAAAAGATACGGAAGGGTATTATCGGCACGTGATTGCAGAAAAGTTCGCTTACGAGAAGCGGCTGATTGTATCTACTTTGAAACAACATGGCATCTATTCTTTATTAACTACACCGGAGAATCTTTCAATTGATGTGATTAATAAGTATCTGGAGATGAAGTCACGACAGTTGCTTTAGACATAAGAACAAAAGAACATATTTTTGTAGTCTTTTGTACTTATGTTCTTTTGTCTAAAAAAAATGTGTCAAAGAGTGATGGCTTTCCGTGTTTCCACAAAGAAGAATATAGCCATTCCAATGATGATAATTCCCAGTATCCCATAGAAGAGTCTTGCCCGGTTGCGTCCTACATTCCGGACAATGGTTTGTGCGTTGCGCGTTGTAAAGAACCAGTCCCAGTTCAGCAATGACGCCAGCAGGGAGACGATTCCTGCTAGCGCAAAGATTCCTTGTACGATATATTGTCCGGTCATAGTCTGATTACTCTATTTCCGTCTTCCAGTTCTTCAATCGTTACTTTTACGGCATTTCCCGGAAGTAATTCTTCTACCAGTTCCGGCCATTCGATAAAGCAGAGAGCGCCACTGTAGAAATAGTCTTCGTAGCCCATGTCATACACTTCGCTTAGTTTCTTGATGCGGTAAAAATCGAAGTGATAGATTAACTCTCCGGTTTCGTCCGAACGGTATTCGTTGACAATGGCAAAAGTAGGAGAAGTGATAACATCCGTTACGCCCAATTCTTCGCAGAGCGCTTTGACAAATGTCGTTTTGCCGGCACCCATCTTTCCGTATAAAGCAAATACAGTGTTGTCGCCCATAGCAGCGATAAATTCACGGGCTGCTTCATGGATACTTTCCAGTGATTGAATTTTGATTTCCATATACTATCTATTATTATGACTTTTTCCTGCAACAACTCTTTCCGATTTTACAAACAGCGTAAATCAGGATAGAGAAGAATATGATGGAAGCTCCCGAAGGGACTTTCCAGTGATAAGAAATAAATAATCCACCCAGGCAGCCCAAGAAACCGATGCCGATTGATAACCAGATAATCTTCTTGAAACTATAAGTGAACAAGTTGGCTGTCATCTGTGGAATGGTGAGAAGAGAAATGGCCAGTACGATGCCTACCATACGCAGGCAGGCTACAATTGTCAGCGCAATGAACATCATCAACACATATTCGAATATCTCTACCGGAATCTTTTGCGAACGTGCAAATTCACGGTCAAAAGCAATATATACGATAGGGCGGATAAACAGATAAAAGAATCCGGTCAGTATTAGTGCCAATATGCCGAGCATCCATAAATCGATTTGGTTGATGGTCAGGATATTGCCAAAGAGGTAAGCCGATAAGTCAGGCGCAAATCCCGGCGACAGGAAGCTGAACATAATTCCGAGTGCCATCCCTAACGTCCAGAATACTGCAATGGCAGAATCTTCGCGCATATCTTTCCGTCTGCTAAGCCACTCGACACCAAAAGCCGATAATACCGAGAATACGGCTGCCGAGAGTATCGGGGAAATTCCGGCAAACAATCCTAACCCGATCCCTCCGAAAGAAGCATGAGTGATTCCTCCGCTGATAAATACCAGGCGGCGGGTTACGATATATGTACCGATAATCCCACAGGCAATGCTTGCCAGCAGACTTCCCAATAGGGCGTGTTGAAAGAATGTATATTGTAGTAAATCCATCACCTCTCATCTGCTTTTTTTACTTCTACGTTTCTTCTTTCTCCGATAATCAGAAAAACTTCGTCTTTGAGATCATCCGGTAATTCAATGCCACGGAGCTGAAGGCTACGTATCCATCCGGCCACTTCTACATCCAGTGTCGTATACAATACATCCCGAAACATTTCTGTTTCTTCTTCTGTATACGCATCTCCTGCCCTGCCAATGAACTGATCCAGTTCTTCGTCATCGTAATATTCTATTTTTTTGCTGACAGCTGCCAGCAGGCTATCCCGTTCGCATACTTCGTGTTGTCCGCAGCATTCCACATCTACTTCCTTCACTTCCGGCATACGGTCCAGTTCGCCCTTTTCTATTTTCTTTTGCAGTCTTTTGTTGCGGATAATTCCGGCTATCAGCGCAATGACACCCAGCAACACCAGACTTATAATAAGTATCCACATGACAATATAACAGTTACCAATCAATTTTGTGCAAAGTTACTTATAAATTTGTATTCTATCGTGTATGCTATCTATTTCTTTCGTACTTTTGTATGTTACCTACAAAATAAACATTGGCGGGTGAATTAAATTTCACCAATCAATGAAAATGACTTAAGATATTTGAAGTACAATGAAGAGAGATTATTTACTATTAGCGTTACTGTTGGTTGGAAACATTACTTTTGCCCAATCTCCTATTGAGAGGGCCTTGAATACAATTAACCGTTCCTCTGCCGAAGCTACTATCAACTTTTTGGCTAGTGATGAATTGCAAGGGCGTGAGGCTGGGTTTCATGGTTCGCGTGTGACTTCAGAATATATTGTTTCTTTGTTGCAATGGATGGGAGTATCGCCTTTGGCTGACAGCTATTTCCAGCCTTTTGATGCTTACCGTAAAGAACGTCAGAAAAAAGGACGCCTGGAAGTGCATCCTGATTCCATAGCTAAACTGAAACAGGAAGTACATCAAAAACTTTCCATGCGGAATGTATTGGGAATGATTCCCGGTAAAAATACCAAAGAATATGTGATTGTGGGGGCTCACTTCGACCATTTAGGTATTGATCCTGCACTCGATGGCGACCAAATATACAATGGTGCTGACGATAATGCTTCCGGTGTATCGGCAGTGTTGCAAATAGCAAGAGCCTTTTTAGCCAGTGGACAGCAACCCGAAAGAAACGTAATTTTTGCTTTTTGGGATGGAGAAGAAAAAGGACTGCTAGGCTCTAAATATTTTGTACAAACTTGTCCTTTCCTGTCTCAAATCAAAGGCTATCTGAACTTTGACATGATTGGTCGTAACAACAAACCTCAACAACCCAAACAGGTCGTTTATTTCTATACAGCCGCCCACCCGGTCTTTGGGGATTGGTTGAAAGAGGATATCAGAAAATACGGTTTGCAATTGGAACCGGATTACCGCGCCTGGGAAAATCCGATAGGAGGAAGTGATAATGGTTCGTTTGCCAAAGTAGGTATTCCGATCATCTGGTATCATACGGACGGGCATCCTGATTATCACCAGCCTTCCGATCATGCCGACCGATTGAATTGGGATAAGGTCGTAGAAATCACCAAAGCCTCTTTTCTCAATATGTGGAAGATGGCAAATGAGAAGTCCTTTTAATGAAGCTGATAAAATACAATCCTGATAATTAATGGGAAAGGTCAGGATTGTATTTCTTATTTTTTGAGTATTCTTTTTAAATAGTCGATAGTTGGCAAATTCACAGTCTCAAAACTTCCTTTATAAAATACAGCAAAATTATTAAAAACACACGGTAACTCTTTTGCTTTCTGTAGCGTATCTACCTGAATAAAAGAAACAGGGACATCATTTGTTTCACAATATTGTTTGATCATTTCAATGTATTTATAGATATAGGGGCATTGCATATCATAATAAATCGTCAGTTCCTCACTTTCTATTTTCAGATTCTTGGCATTTGGCGCGAACTTCGGTACTGTTCCGTCAAAAGAAAGAGCAAGCAATTCATATCCGTTATCGGTAGTGTCAACCACTTCAAAACCAAATTTCTTTGCAAATGATTGGTCGGAAAGCCAGCTCTTCTGTTTTTTTGCCCCGAGCATACAAATGCCGGATCTACCTTTTTCTTTGGCATCAGTTATACAGTACTCTATTAATGCTTTCCCATATCCGTTTCCTCGGGGACTACCTAACACCCATAAACAATACAGATAATAATAGTTGTCGCCGATGATGGGAACCCAAGCTGTTTCAAGAGGGGCATATTCAATAAAAACCGTAGCTTTGGCGTTTAACTTTCTAAAGACATGGCCTTCATTCAGCCGGTCGGAAAGCCATTGCCGTTTTGCTTCAATACCAGGATGAGACTTTTTGCTGCGGATGATGCAGCATAAATGCTCATTAGAAAGATTTTCTGTTGTTAAGTTTGTAAAGTCAGTATTCATATACACCTTTGTTTCAAGTTAGATATTATCAATCGGATAGTGTAGTAATTGTAATACTTGATTAGCCCGGTTGACAGATAAGCAAATACAAATGTAGTGAATTTTGCGGATAATCTCTGTTGGGTGACTATGGAAATCACAAAGACTTTTTATACATCTGCAGAGGATGTTGAACGAGAACTCATGCGAATGTAAAACTTCATTGCCTAACTTAGGATTAGATTGACCGCAGTTCTACCTAATCTGGAGCGAGACAATGAAGTTTATAAAAATAAAAAGATAACAGATATATAATATTAAGGTCGATATATTTGTAAACTCAAAGAGTTGTTCTTTTATCTTTTTATTATTCTACAGGTTGTGCGCCAGTGTCGCCTTCAATCTTCCATCCCGGGTTCTGATAAACGACTGAACTTGTAAAATCATTCTTATCCGAGGCTGTCTGACGAAATACAGTCATACCTATCGGATTCAGATAATGAGCAGGTGTAAAGAGGAATCCCTTCTGCCCGGCAATCAGATTATTCTTCGTGATTTTTTCGTATGGAAGAATATATTTACTTAAATCAGGTGAGGACATATTACCTTCTGCCGGATCTACTTTACATAAATCTGCCAGTTGCGTTTCATAGTTGCTTCCCCAGTATAGCATACCTTCTACACGGTAAGGTTTGGATATCAACTGGTCGCATGCACGCCAGCGTTTCAAGTCTTCCCAGCGCAAAGCTTCTGCACAAAGTTCGTTACGGCGTTCACGGCGGATATTATATAACGTCGCGTCTATCAATTGGCCATGAGAATAAGCACCGAAATCGCCTTTAGCCTCTTCGCTCATCTGTGTTGCAGCGATTGTCTTATTATAGTCTTCGTCCACTTTGGCGCGTCGGCGTAAAGCTTTCCAATATCCGTCGGCTGTTCCGTCGATTCTACCATTTTTTTCATACGAAGCTTCCATGTAAATCAACATGGCTTCTGCCGCACGGAAAACAATACCACCTGATGTTCCCGCACTATGGTCATTTGCCATGTGACTGGAGTAGTGTTTGCCTTTTTTGATGATGAATCCGGTTGTTGCCAAACTTCCTTTATCGCCATAAATGAAACGGATTGAGCAATAACTGGGAGTTCCGTCATCACCGTAATAATTCACATCACCTTTATTTTCGGTGTTGGCATCACCCGGCTTTTTGGTAAAGATAACAATGCGTGAATCACGATTCTGTAAAGTGGAATTTACTCCTTCTTTCTCCCAATCGGGATTATAATCGGAACCGGCTGCATAGATGGGAAGCCCATTGCGCATCAGGAACGAATTGACCATGCCACGAGTCCATCCGGAACCACCGCCATTGCGTGCCAACTCCATTTGCAAGTTGCTGGTTACCAATCCTTCCTTGAACTGTTTCCACATCAGTATTTCATCATATCCTTCCATGTTTTCATCGCAGAACATGGTGTAGTAAGGATTGATGGAAACCAGACTGGCGTTCATACCTTCGGGGGTATCGGTATTGTCTGCCAGTTTTCCGACGATATAGTCGCCTACCACTTTTGATGACTTCATTGCTTCATCAAGAAAATAAGCCACTTCTGCATCACTATTAAAACCGCTTACATCTGCGGGATTACCCGGCCATCCTTTTCCACCGGGTACAAAAGCTGTTCCTTTGTGATACTTTTCCCAAGTTGCTTCGAAGAGGGCAACGCGTGCACGTAGCAAGTGAGCTACGTTTTTGCTGATGCGATTCTTGCCACCGGGACTTTTATCAAGCAACAATTCTGTTGCTTTTTGCAAATCGTCCAGAATGAAGCGTGCCACCTTATTACGCGGCTGGCGCTTGCTGGATTCCACCAAAGTCTCTTCTATGTCGGGCAATGCAGTAGTGATAATAGGTAGATCTCCTAAAGAAACCAATAATTTATAATAATTGTATGCCCGGATCACGTACATTTCTCCGATATAATGCTTCACATTATCCTGATTGCCGGTAATAGTGCCGGCTTCGAATTTCGGTAAAGTATTATCAAAGAAATAGTTGCAGGTTCGTATTTTGCTCCAGTCCCATTCGCCTTCACCTGACGGCACCTTCTTTTGCCCGGGTATCCAGAAGGCCGGTGAGTCACCACTGGCTTGGTTATCAGTATCATTATCTTTGCCGAAGAAATTGATGCCATACGCATCGGTCACTGTTTCAAATGGGTAAGCATTGATTGTGTATGCAGCCAGATCACTTTCGGATGCAAAATATTTTTCGGGAATTACTTTATCCAGTGGTTCCCTGTCGAGAAAATCATTGCAACCGGTCAGTCCGCCCAATAGCAATGTTCCTATTGTCAAAAGTTTAATATGTTTTTTCATAATCGTTTATCATTTAAAATGTTGCACTTAAACCGAATGATACAGTCTTGGATAGCGGATAGGTACATCCGTCCCAGTTACCGATGCCAACAGTTTCGGGGTCAAACGTATCGGCCAGACTGGTAATAGTAAATAAATTCTCTGCTGAAACAAAGAATCGCAGATTGTTGACGCAGAATTTTTCTGTCAAAGATTTAGGTAATGTATAACCTAAAGTAACATTTTTCAGACGGCAGTAAGCCGCATTTTGCAAATATCGGGTCTGTGGATTACGGTTTCTATCATTCTCGAGAGGACGCGGATAATAACCACCCAGGTTAGCTCCTAGCGGATTAGTCGTATCTTCTCCGCGGAAATAGTCCAGATGAGGTTTGAAAAAGTTGGTTTGCCAGTAGCCTACTGCTCCCCAGAACATTGTAGAACCACTCCCCGGCATATAATCACGTTTCATCGTTCCTTGGAAAAATAATTTAAGGTCGAACCCTTTCCAGGCGGCATCCAGATTCAAACCAAAGTTGTAGCGTGGTGTACTGTTGCCTATTTTCTTCAAATCACCATGATCAGCCAGTGTTTTGTTACCTCTGCTGATCTGGCCGTCACCGTTCAAATCCGCATACATGATGTCACCTGCTCCCCAGCCGGAACCGAGTACATCCTGTGCGCCATTGGGCATACCGGCCAAATGATCTTTCATCTCTTGATCGGTCTTTGCGATGCCGATTGTTTGGAATCCCCATATATCACCTACGTGAGCACCTGCATAATACGTATTATTATTGTCTTTATCTAAAATTGTGTTTGACGGATTGGGGTATTTATCAATAACCACTTGATTGTCTGACAAAGATAAGGTAACTCCATACTTAAAGTCGCGTATCTGGTCGCGCCAGTTCACCTGTATTTCCCAACCTTTGGAAGTCATATCGAGGTTGTTTACTTTGGGAACGGCAATGCCTAAGAGGTTGGGTAGTTCGGGGGCGGGGCCTACCATGTTTTTAGATTTACGCTGGAAATAGTCGAATGTTACATTCAAACGATTGTTGAGCATAGATAAGTCGAAACCTAAATCCAGTGTTTGCGTCTTTTCCCATGTCAGTAAGGAAGATACCAGCGCAGATTCTTTGGAAATATTTGGTTTTACGCCATTTACCAGCCAACTGCCTAGTGCGTAATTGCCCCATTGGTCTTTGTTAATATCAATAGTTCGATAGAATGGATACCAGTTATCTGTGTTTTGGTTGCCCAATTCACCCCATGAACCACGTATCTTGAATGTGCTGATTAAATCGGTCAGATCTTCAAAAAATGCTTCACGGGCCATGTTCCATCCTAAGGAGAATGATGGGAACAGATTCCAGCGGTTATCTCGAAGGAAACGTGAAGTGCCGTCATATCTCATATTTACTTCAGCCAGATAACGTCCTTTGTAGTCGTAATTAACACGTCCGAAGAAGCCGGCTGTAGCCCATTCGGAGTACCCTCCTCTGTTTTGTGCATTTGTCTGCGTGGTGTTCAAGGTAGCCACTTCCGACATGATACCGTCTTGGGAAGCGGTAATATCACGTTGTTTGAATAGTTCGCTCTGAAAACCCAGCATCACTTTAAAGTTGTGCCCGCTTTCTAATGATTTGCCGTATTCGGTAAAGATGTTCGGATTGAAGAAATTACTCTTATAAGCATATTCTGTAACGCTGGAAGTTTGATTGGCAATAATGTAGGGATTTTTACTCACATCATAACCATAAACGGTTTGATAATCGGTATGGTTGAAATTATAGTTGGAACGGTAGTTCAATTCTACGTTAATTTTCCAGTCTTTGATGGGTTCCACGATGAAAGCAAGCTGGTGTGCCATCACGTCTTTTTGTGATTTATATCGGCCTCCTTCTGTTAATTGGTAAATCTTGGATTCGACAGTATAGAATCCGTTTGGGTCTACTACCGGAATGACAGGCCAGTAGCGGCATACATCGAAATAGAATACATTACTTTTGATATCGCCTCCGGCAAATGAAGGAGCTTCATAATCCGTCCGGTTAAAACGCATACTATAGCTTATTTTCAACCATTTGGTTAAGTCCGCATTGATTTTTGCAGTAAAGGAGTAGCGTTGTTTGTTATCATCTCCAAACTTCAAGAGACCTCCTTGGTCCAGATAATTCGCAGAAAGATAATATTGTATTTTATCCGTTCCACCATTTACGCTCAATGAATGCTCGTGGGTAAAGCTATTACCAAATAACGTTTTTAACCAGTCGGTATTGCCGGTAGGCATCACGTCTTGCCGTTGGGGATCATCGAATGAATTCCATCTTCCCGCATCGGTCGGCCACATATATTGTGTGCTTTTTCCTGCCTGAAAATCCAGAATTTGTTGAAGTTTGGTGGCGCTATACATGGGAGTCTGTCCACCATTAGTTAACTGGTCATTGACTGCCAGAGCAAAATTGTATGAATCCGCCATTTCAGGCATATTCAAGGGAGATACAAAACGGAAGTTGTTATTATAGTTAACTACCGTTTTTCCCGACTTACCTTTCTTTGTTGTAATCAGGATGACTCCACCTGGTGCCCGCGAGCCATAAATGGAGGAAGCGGCTGCATCTTTCAGTACAGAAATATTCTCAATGTCCTGTGGATTGATAGCGTTCATGTCTCCCTCCATACCGTCAATGAGCACCAATGGTTCTACCTTTGAACCAGCTCCAATTGTTCCAACACCACGAATATTGAATTTTTTGTCTGAACCTAAGGAGCCACCACCATCACCAGTAGAGATATTCATACCCGGAACCATACCTTGCAAAGCTTCTATGGTAGAGTTAACGGGACGTGCCGAAATTTCTTTTGCTCCTACCGTAGATACAGATCCTGTTACATTCACTTTCTTTTGTGTGCCAAAAGCAACCACAACAACTTCATCCAATGTTTGTGTATTGTCTTTAAGGATGATATTCAATGATTGTCCTGTGAATTTGATTTCTTGAGTCTGATAACCAACAAAAGAGACTACAATAATATCTTCGGTTTTTACATTGTTTAAAGAGAAGTCACCGTTGATTCCGGTGATTGTACCGTTCGTCGTACCTTTGGCTACGACGGATGCACCGATGATGGTTTCACCTGCTGCATCTTTTACTACACCCTTACAAGTAGTACCCTGTTGTACAACGGAAACTTTTAGAGTGCTTTCACCAGTTTCCGGATAAGCTGCTTCTACTGACATTGTCAGTAGGAACAACAACATACTAACTGACTTTAGTTGTTTTAACATAGCATTGAATTTAGAGTTTTTCCTAGAATCCGGAATTACTTTTAATAAGTTCTTTCAGAACTTATTCCGTGCGTAAAACGTTGGATTCAAAGCCTTAAATTCAAAAAAAGAGTCATCTTTTAAGCGATCTTTTCTACTTGTTTTATACCCATTTTATATCTATTTCGTACCTGTTTGTGTTAGATGAAATAACAAGGATGATGAAATAAACAAGTAGTTTCATTTCAATATGAAGATAAAATACGGCTTTGGGTATTCTTAAAAAGAAAAAATGAATGAGAATTTGATATTATTTTTGAAAATACATGCTATGTATTAAAATATATTATATATTTGTGCCGTTAATTCTAATTTTATAAACCATCCTAGTTCTGAAAGAACTTATTTTTTCATCATTGATTACTGAACCCTAAAAGTGTCCTCCAATTGTAAGAGAGCTGTTTATTTGTGAGTTAGCTATTATCATTAATATGATTCCCGTACAGACTTATATACATAACTAGAATTTGGTAGATACCAATATCTGTATAAACAGTTGGGGCAGGTGTTTTTTTATTAGATTTACTTAGACAAATATGTGTTGGCTATGGAGTATCTATCATTACATCCGGCAATAAATAGCAGATGGCAACAGACGAAACAGGATAGTTACATATCTCCATCTTTGGGAAATGAAAGCTACTTTTTTCTTTTTAGAAATAGCCTTTTTAATTTGTTTCACAGCTTTATCAACGGGAGTAACCCAAAACAATCCTTCTCCTTTTGCCATAGCGGTGTCTACAAATCCGGGACGAATATCGGTAGTGTAAATAGAATAAGGAGATTTAGTTGCTTTTTGTCGTAATCCTTCCATATAGTTGATTTGATAGGCTTTCGACGCATTGTAGGCGGGAGCGATGCCACTGCCGCGCGTACCTCCAACAGAGGAAATAGTAACCAGATGCCCGCTTTTTTGCTGTTCGAAATATCGGAAACCCCAGTCTGCGATGTTGGTGAATCCTATCACGTTCGTTAGTAAGGTAGGTTCTTCCAATTGGTAGGAGAGTTCGGGGTTTAGTTCTCCGGTCCCGGCACAGATAATCAATATATCCATTCCACCCATTTTTCGAGTGAGAGTTTCGAGGGATGAAATGGTAGCTTGTGTATCGGTGATGTCGCACACTTGATAGAATAGTTTGTCTTTGTCCCGGGCGCATACCTCTTCTAATAGATTTTCTCTGCGACCGGTAATGCCGATAAGATAATCTTCTTGAGAATAGACTTCTGCCAATCCGCGACCGATGCCGGAAGTTGCACCTATAATTATAATTTTTTTCATGAAATACAATATACTTTGTTTGCCCGCAAAAGTAAGGGTAGGGAATAAATAAACTCTTGATTGAAATCAAGAATTTATTTTTGTACGACTTTTCTTCGGATACGACTTAATGTTTCGGGACGAATCAGAAGATAGGAAGCCAGTTCTTTTAAAGTTATCAGTTTCAGTAAGTCGGGACAACGGTTGATAATTTCAAGATAGCGTTCTTCCGGTGTCAGGCTGTACATTGAAATCATCCGGTCGTAGACTTCCCACAATAACGTTTCTGCGATGCGGCGTCCTAACTTTTGGTGAGCGTCGTTGGTATCGTAGAAGTCTGCCATTTGCTGATAATTGATTACGTATACCGAGCAGTCACACAAGGCTTGTATATCTACATTTGATTTGTCCTGTAACTGAAAAGCCGGATAGTTGCCAACAAAAGAATGATCGAAAGTATAGCCTACAATGCTGTTTTCGCCTACACTGTTGGTGCAACAGTACCGGAAAGAACCGGAACTGACGAACCCCATTGTTTTGCATACTTCTCCTTGGCGGGAAAAGTAGTCTCCTTTCTTATAATAGGTCTGCTTCCCCTGTCGTAATACAAAATCTACAATAGGGGAGTAGTTGATGTGGGAAGTATATTTGTTGAAATCTTCCACAGCGTATGAAAATTAGCCTTCGTTTATAACCTGAAATCCGGCCTGTTTCAAATCTTCCCAATATCCGGGATATGATTTGGTAACGACTTGCGGATTGGCAATAAGTAAATTGGGATGGCGGATAATTGCCGGTGCAAATGCCATTGCCATCCGATGGTCTTCGTAGGTTTCAATCACCGGAGTTTCTTCCGGTTCACATCGTTCGCCATTCCACATTAATATACTGTCATTTTCTTCCTTGATCATATATCCCAGCTTTTTAAGCTCGGCTCGCAGGGCGGCAATACGGTCAGTCTCTTTTATTTTCAGGCTTTGTAATCCGGTGAAACGGAAAGGGATATTCAGCAAGGCACAGGTAACAACGAATGTCTGTGCCAAATCCGGAATGTCGACAAAGTCTTCTTCCAGTCTTTCCGGCGCTTTGCCTGTTTTTTTCAGTTTCACACCTTGCGATGTAAATTCGGTAGTTATACCTAAGCGTGAGAAAACTTCTGCTCCCCGGCTATCTCCCTGATAACTGTTATGAAACAACCCCAATAATTCAATTTCTGCTTTGGGAGATAAGGCGGCAATCTGATACCAATAGGAAGCTGCGCTCCAGTCACTTTCCACTTTGAAAGGAATGCTCTGATAGAGTTGTGGAGCAACGGAAATGCTATTGGGAGAAGTCCATGCAGCTTTGGCTCCAAAGTCCTGCATCAGTTGCAATGTAAGATTGATATAAGGACGGGAAATTATCTCACCGCTTAAATGCAAAGTCAAACCGTCTTTGAGTGCCGGACCTATCATCAATAGAGCAGATATATATTGGGAACTGACATTTCCTTTCAGTGTTATTTCGTTTCCTTTCAATTCTGCACCTTTGATGCGGAGGGGAGGATATCCTTCATTGCGGGTATACTCTATTTCAGCTCCTAATTCCCGAAGCGCATTGACTAATATCTGTATCGGGCGTTGCTGCATACGGGCTGTTCCTGTGATTGTCCGTTCCCCCGGAGTCACACTTAAATAGGCGGTAAGGAAACGCATAGCAGTGCCCGCAGCCATGATGTCAATCGTCTCTTTCCCTTCGGTGAGAGCTTTTATCATCACCTGTGTATCGTCACAATCGGACAGGTTTTCAGGAGGATAAATACCTTTGCCCAGCGCATTGATGATTAATGCACGATTACTGATACTTTTAGAAGCCGGCAACTGGATAGTTGCTGTTACTACTGAAGGAGGGATGAGTTTATAGAGCATCATTTCTTGATCTATTCTTTGTTATGGAGTACAAAAGTAGAGATTTATTCGGAGACTTCCAACAGGTTTTGACTCTTGGCTAGGGAGTTGAGGCAATATCTGTATCTTCTTATTTATTCTTTTTATCATTAACAATGATTTGTATGGAAAGAAATTTTATATTTGCAATATACTAATAATAAGCTCACGAAACTAAAATCGTTGTGTGCCTTATTGTTTTATATTGATAAAATAGCAATAAATTAAAATGAAAATACCGAATATACGTTTACTCAACCAACAGTTATTAAGTCCTCTTTTCTCTCAACCCAAGGAACTTGTGTCCTGGATGGGAGCTATGCAGGCACAGAATTATTCCATGGTGAAATGGGCAGTAGGAATGCGTTTGAAGTCAGCAACGATTCAGACAGTGGAAAAAGCATTGCGTGATGGTGAAATCCTGCGGACTCATGTAATGCGTCCGACATGGCATCTCGTAGCAGCAGAAGATATCCGGTGGATGTTGAAACTTTCCGCCGGGCGTATTATATCTGCTAATGAGTCTTATGCGAAAGGGCATGACTTGGAAATTTCTGAAGAACTCTATACGAAAAGTCATAATCTGTTGGAGAAAATTCTTTGTGGGAAGAAAAGCTTGACGAGGCAGGAGATTGCCGAGCATTTTAACCGTTCGGGGATTGTAGCGGATAATCATCGTATGACCCGCTTTATGGCTCGTGCGGAGCAGGTGGGGATTGTATGTAGTGGGGAAGATAAAGGAAGTAAATGTACGTATGCGCTTTTGGAAGAGCGTGTTCCGCCGATGCCGGAATTGACCAAAGATGAATCTTTGGCTCGTTTGGCTAGAAGCTATTTTCGTAGTCATGCTCCTGCTGTTTTGCAAGATTTTGTCTGGTGGTCGGGGCTGCCTATTACAGATGCACGTCAAGCTATTTATTTGATTGATTCGGAATTAACGGCAGAAGAATGGAATGGACAAACATGGTATATTCATGAAGATTGCCGGACTCGTGGAAAAGTTACCGGCAGTTTGCATCTTCTTCCTTCTTATGATGAATATTTGCTTGGTTATAAAGACCGGACAGACGTTTTGCCTAAAGAGCATTACTCGAAAGCATTTACCAATAATGGTCTGTTTTATCCGATTGTTCTTCATGAAGGACAAGTGATAGGAAACTGGGATAAGTCTGTTAAAAAGAGAGGCTCATTGATAGAACATTCATGGTTCCGGTTCGATGATTGTGTTGATGAAGGTGCGTTGGATCGTGAGAAAGATAAGTATATACGGTTTTGGCGATAATATATGAAAAAACGTATATTTTATCGTTGTATAATTCCATATATGCAGGATATATTTAGGCATGAGTTGAAAATGAGAAGGATTTGCTGTTTTCGAATTTAGAAAAGAAATAAATCGATTGCGTTTTGGAATAATTTGTTTTAGTCTGTGTCTTTTATAGAATAGATGTATAGAACTTGCCTTTGTTTTGTCTCAATTTGATATGTGGAGTGTTGGCTGTTTCAGGTGTAGGTTAGCTCTGGAATAGCACTTAAAATAAAGTTTTATATGCTCCTTTTAAAGGAATAAAGTGTTTCTCACCGATCAATGAGTCGTTCCTTTAAAAGGAACTGGTTATTCCTTTTAAAGAAACGATTGTCAATAAGTTTATTTATAGTGTATCTTTTGACTGTTTTTATGTAAAAAACTCCTCTGGAACTGTATATTCTTGCATTATTTTATACAACAGAACTGCTGGAAGAGGAAATCCGTGTGATGCTATTTATACTCATCATATTAAAAATAGAACATTTAAAGTAAGATATACTGCCATATTTATATTATAAAGAGCTTTCTCTCTATTTAAATAGCAACAGGACTGATTTTTATTTGTTCATTTGCCTTTTTGCCCATTCCAGTCTTCGTTGATCGGCTAATGGAGTCACTTTAAACTCTTCGAATGTAGCAGTGAAACCTTTCCCGTCCGGACAAGCTCCCATTAATCCTACCATGACAGGACAATTATCTTGCAACCAACAAGTGCGCATCATAATATATTCTTTGTCGTCACGTGAGAAAAATATTTCTACTGCATCCAGGCGACGGACTGCTTTTATCCATATCGAACGGGGAGCATCCGGCAATTGTACTACACTCCAGTCACTAGTCCGATGCGTAACTACGGCACTTACATTCTGTTTGCCGTCGACGTATTCCACACCTGCTTTTATCCAGTTTTCATGGTCGATGCGTAGCATTAATCCCATTTGGTCAAAGGTGGTGACATAGTTGCCGGTTATCTTTACTTTGGCTTCAAATTCTCCACCATAAGTCGCATAATAGAAAGGTCCGTCGTCCACTGTGAACCCATAATGGGAAATCCTCCAAAAGTCTGTTTTTGCAGGAACATCCATCACTAAGGTTTTGACATCTTTTATTTCCCATTGTTGAGGCTCGTTCAGCCAATTCATTTTATTCAAACTTTGTGCCATAGAAGAAGTTGTTACTGCCATAAAGGCTATTGACATCATTTTGATTTTTAAATGTTTCATGATCATTTCTTATTTGATTATCTTTGTGGTGCAAAGATAGGTCATACCTCCGTGTGCAACAATACTGAATAATAACCATTTTATAAGATGGACGTATTACAAAAGGAAATAGATGAAGTTTATGCGACACAACTGATAGCCGATGAAATATTGGACAATGGAGTTGTAGAGCAACATCAACGCTTTATTCATTCATTGACGGAGATTAATGGTGGATGTGCTGTTATTTCAGATCTTTCGAATAGGAAAAGTTACATTGCCGTTCATCCTTGGGCGCATTTTCTAGGCTTAACTCCCGAAGAAGCTGCTTTGAGTGTGATTGATTCTATGGATGAAGATTGTATTTATCGGCGTATTCATCCTGAAGACTTGGTAGAAAAGCGGTTATTGGAGTATCAGTTTTTTCAGAAGACCTTTTCGATGTCTTCCGAAGAACGGTTGAAGTACCGGGGAAGATGCAGAATACGTATGATGAATGAGAAAGGAGTCTATCAGTATATTGATAATTTAGTGCAGATTATGGAAAATACTCCTTCCGGAAGTGTATGGTTGATTTTTTGTCTTTATACCTTGTCTGCAGATCAACGAACGGAGCAGGGGATATGTCCCACTATTACTCATATGGAACGTGGAGAAGTCGAAACCCTCTTTCTTTCGGAAGAACATCGCAATATCCTATCCGAACGCGAAAAGGAAATACTTCGCTGTATACGTAAAGGACTATCTAGTAAAGAAATAGCAGCTGCCCTTTATATTAGTGTGAATACAGTCAATCGACACCGCCAGAATATTTTGGAGAAACTCTCTGTCGGTAATTCGATAGAAGCGTGTCGGGCTGCTGAATTGATGAAACTGTTGGATTTGTAATCCAATAAGATAGTATTGTTTACTGATTTCTTTCTTCAGATTCGAAGCTTATCTGAAGAAAGAACAGAACTTATTTAAAACAAAAGCAGCAACTCATCAAATCTTTTCACCTGTTTCAGATGGTCATGTGTGAATGTGTCTACTACTTCATGTTTCCACATCACTTCAAAAGGAATATGTATGCCATATCCTCCCAGCGATAGAACAGGTTGAATGTCCGATTTCAGAGAATTGCCAATCATGACAAATTCGGAAGGAGCAATCTGTAAGATATTCAACATTCGTTGATATTCTTTCTCTGTTTTATCGGACATCACTTCAATATGATCGAAATAAGAGGCTAATCCGGAACGTCCCAGCTTATTCTCCTGATCGAGCAAATCTCCTTTAGTGGCAACTACTAATTTGTATTTTCCTTTCTCTTTCAATACTTTAAGCGTTTCTTTTACTCCCGGCAATAGTTCAATTGGCATTTTCAGTAATGATTTGCCTAATTCAATAATATGTTGGATGTCTGTTCCTGAAATCTTTTGTCCACTCACATGCAAAGCTGTCTCTACCATAGAAATGGTGAAAGCTTTGGCTCCATAGCCGAGATATTTCAGATTATTCATTTCTGTTTGAAATAAAGCGGCTGAAATATCTTCAGAAGTGCCATAAGGCTTTAATAGGTCTGTATATTGTTTCTCTATTTCCTGGAAAAAAGGTTCATTGCTCCACAAGGTATCGTCTGCATCAAAAGCAATGACTTTAATAAGTTCTTTCATCGGTTTTCGTCGTTAATGGTGAATTTTAGATCATTTGTTTGGTATTTCGTATGCAAAGTTACAATAAAAAGGGGAATAAAGGCAGACGGTTTGTTTTTAGAACCGAATCTCCATTTAATTTCATAGAAATCTCTATCTTTGTTACTCGTTTTTTTGAGTTTGAATTTTAATTGGATATACAATAATGAAAATAGGAGATAAAGTACGCTTTCTTAGTGAGGTAGGCGGTGGAATCGTAACTGGATTCCAAGGAAAGGATTTTGTGTTGGTAGAAGATGCAGATGGGTTTGATATTCCGATGCCGATACGCGAGTGTGTCGTGATTGAAACAGATGACTATAATATGAGGCGTAAACCCGGTTCGTCTGCGCCGAAACCGGAAGAACCTGTTAAACCGGTAAAACCGGAGATGCCTGTTATTCAACGTCAGCCGGAGGTGCGTGGAGGAGATACTTTGAATGTATTTCTGGCTTATGTGCCCGAAGACGCAAAAGCGATGATGACTACTCCTTTTGAAACTTATCTGGTAAATGATAGCAATTATTATTTGTATTACACTTATTTGAGTGCAGAAGGAAAAGCATGGAAGAACCGTTCGCATGGTTTGGTGGAGCCTAATACAAAATTGCTGTTGGAAGAGTTCACCAAAGATGTATTGAATGATATGGAGCGGGTGGCTGTTCAGTTGATCGCTTTCAAGGACGGTAAGCCTGCGGCTATCAAACCTGCTGTTAGTGTGGAGATACGGATCGATACCGTGAAGTTCTATAAACTTCATACCTTTAGCGATTCTGATTTCTTTGAAGAACCGGCTTTGATTTATGACATTGTGAAAGATGATATGCCTGCCAAACAAGTATATGTTTCGGCGGAGGAGATTCAAAAGGCTTTGTTGCAGAAGAAGTCTGTAGATAAACCGAAGTCACAACCTATTGTGAAACCAAGCCATACTACTCATGGTGGAAAGAGCGGAATTATTGAAATAGATCTTCATATCGATTCTTTGCTGGATGATACTCAAGGGATGGGCAATGCTGAAATACTGAATTATCAATTGGATAAGTTTCGCGAAGTGATGGAAACTTATAAGAATAAGCGTGAACAGAAGATTGTCTTTATTCACGGCAAGGGGGATGGGGTACTTCGAAAGGCTGTCATTGATGAATTGAAACGGAAATATAGTAATTGCCGTTATCAGGATGCTTCTTTCCAGGAATATGGGTTTGGGGCTACGATGGTGACTATTAAATAATAGTATAAAAAAAGTGGAAGCCAACCGGCTTCCACCCTCTCTCTCTTTTACATATTAATCATTTTACTTATTCAGTTCAATACCTTTATTCTGTAAAGTGATATTCATCAATGCTGCATACTTGGCGTACTGTTCAGCACTAAGAGTCTTTCTCATTAATTTCAAGTTACCATAAACAGCGTTGCGCAATTTTGCTTCTTTATCTTTCTTCGCTGTTGTAGCTCTTGACATCTGTGTGGAGAAATAATCGCAAATATTGGCTACTTCTTCACTCTGATCGGAGTTTAACTTTAAATATTTGCCTAGTTTACTTACATTGATGTTACCTTCCCACTTTGCAGTTGTAGGCTGATTTCCGGCTGCAAATGTTGTAGCAGCAAGACAGAGCGCTGCCACTAATGTTAATCCTAAACGTTTCATAATACCTACTTTTTTAATTGTTATACCTAAAAACTATTCCTAAAAACAAATCTAATACCTATTGAAAATACTGTCTAAGCGCTTAGTTTTTTCTTTTTACCTATGCAAATATAAGAATATGTTTTATAGCATAAAAATAAAGAAAAGGAAAAGATTCTTTTTAGGCTGATTTCTTGATGTAAGTCAAGAGATGATCAGCTTTTTGATATAAAAATACCTTTTTATGAAACATTTTTGTAATACGTGTGCGAAAACGATAGTAGAGTATTTCTCTATTTTGGGATTTATTGCTGTTAAAATGATATTGAGCAAAGGAATGTGACTAGGAACGGAACGCTGAAATCGACAACAAAGCCATGGAAGATGGAAATGATTACAAATTCCTTTCCCGAATATCGGGTAATGATAGGAAGAGTGGTATCCATCGTTGTGGCTCCACCAACAGAAATAGGAGCTAGCTTTCCAAAATATTTCACTAATAAGGGTGCACACAGCAAAGCGATAATTTCACGCATGATATTGGAAAGTAATGCGATAGTTCCCAATTCGGGACCTTTATATTCGGTGATAAATATGCTGGAGAGCGAGTAATAACCAAATCCGGCTCCAACTGCCATACAGTCTAAAGGACTTCGCTGGCTCATAAAAGCTCCCGCTATGGCGCAGCCTGCTAATGTGCCGAGTATCGTCATGATAGGAAGAAATACAAGCCGGGGATTCAGGGACCGAAAACTCTTCAGGGTGTTCGGATCGTTACCGATGCTGATACCTACGCAGAACATGAGTCCGCAGAGGGCATAGTAACTAAGTTTGCTGTCGGTGAAGTCGTATGGGATAAGATGGTAAACTCCACAAAGAGTGCCGATAATGAAAAAAGAGACAATAATCAAACTACCTTTCATGCTTTTGTTTCCTTTCCTTTACTATATAATAGGTACCACAACCCCCATGCGCATAGAGTACTTCCTATGACTGCAGCTACCGTGATGACAACAGCTTCCAGCCCAAGAGTGTGTAATCCTTTGATGATAAATTCATTACCCCCTACATCTATTCCGAGAAGAAAGAGAAGAATCCATATAAGGAGAGTGATTATCTTGTGTATCCATGATAGTCTTTTATTGCGTAACAAGTAGCCAAGAAGCATGCCTGTCAGCATAATTCCAATAATGATAAACATAGTTAGTGCCTGCTTTTTGGCTGCAAAGATAGTATTAAATGTAAATCTTGGCTAATCTCTTCCACGATTTCTTTCGTGGCCATTGACAGACATTCGACCATATCATCCACGCAAGCGGCATTGACAGACGGTGAATCTTCAAAACTACGGTTTATCGCAGTCTGCTATCCATAATTTATGATTTGTTTTCATCGTTGTGGTTTTTCTATATGAATGATCTTACTTGTCTCCGTACTGATTCCAATCATCCCAATTCCTCCATGTACATTGCTGGGGTACTTGATTGGTTCATTTATTGTTTCATCGTAAGCGTCGGAATCTACTAGGTTAAGTGCTTTCAGATAGTAATATTCTGTTTCCGTGATGCTTAAAAGACGTACAATAATATCCATCTTTACATTGGTGCCGTATTCAGGAAATCCGTCAATATCTGTCTGGTTGTAAACCGTCATTGTGTAAGATGTATTTTTGAATCGTGAGTCGTCGAATACACCATATATATTCTTTACGGTGTCGAACATGCCGTTGTCTTCGTCATCGCTGTTGGTGGGCTGTCCGTCTGTCAGCACAATATCCTCGCGGGATATAAAATGATAGCGATGTATTGTCCGGCTGACAAATTCCCCTGTTTCTTCATTATAGTCTTTCACTGTCATTTGCTTATCCATGATAAGCCGGTAGTAATTATCTTCGTTGGATCGATCTTTGATATTGATTTTGTATCGGAGAAAATTCTGCGTATAATAATACTTTGTCATTGGAATGGTGACCGTATCGATATCAGCTATTTCATGTGGACGCTGTGGTACGGTCACTTCAGCCCATGCGTGATATTGTCCGTCGTCTGTGAGGGCGTCAATACGAACTACATCTCCGGGAGTAAATTTGCTGGAAATATGGAAACGGCATTGCATATCTCCTTCCGTTTGGGGTGGGAGCGGACGTAAACTTTCTGATAACTGTCCGTTAACACGTACTTCCACCGTGGCATTTTCTACATGAGTGGCGTATCCTCTTCCCGTGAAATTGAGATAGAGAACGTTGGTCAGACTGTCTGCGTTGATTAGTGCGTTCATCACTAGTTTGGGGGGATTGTCCTTTACACTAAAAGGGAGTTCGTTTTCGCAAGAAACTGTTGTCAGCAATGCTATTAACAGGATAAATGGATAACATATACGAGTTCTCATAATGGGTTTAGAATTTATAAGTGTAAGTGAATGATGGAATTAATGGAAGTATAGTATACTTCTTGATAATCGGTTTGTTGGGATCGTTTTTGCTGGTGCTGCGATATACAAAGGTAGGATTCATCGCATTATATGCATTATACAGACTGATATTCCAGGTACGCATACCATGTTTGGTCTTTTTGTTGAAATTGACTCCCACATTCAACCGGTGACTGGCTGGTAACCGGTAATTATTACGATGCTCCACATATGAAGCTTCTCCGATAGTGGGTGAAGTTATGTTTGAATCAAAATAACCTCCATATCCATATCCTCCTCCAAATCCGTTGTTTGTGCCGTCACTAGGACGGATGACAGCGGTTTTCTCTTCAGGGATTGTACTTGTTCCACCTGTATAGAACACCCAGGAAGCACCGATGTCGATACGGTCGCTGAACTTATGGTTGATTGTCAGGTTGATATTGTGTCTTCGGTCATATTTATATGGGAACCGTTCACCATTGTTGATACCGCATTTGGCAAACTGACGATCACTTTTGGATAAAGTGTAGGACAACCATCCCGTTGTTCTTCCAAGGGTTTTCTGTGCCATAAACTCAATGCCGGCCGAACGTCCTTTGCCCATTTCCACTTTGTTTTCCCAACCGGAGGAAGAACCGAAGAAACTGACGCCTTCCTTATATTCCAGCACATTATACATATCCTTATAATACCCTTCTACCGAGAATTCCCATCCTTTGATTCCCGTATAGTATCCGCCCAATGAATATTGGTGGGAGCGCATTGGCTTGATCTTTTTAGTGACCGGAACCCATAAATCCGTAGGCATGGCAATGGGCATTGACGATAGTAAATGTACATATTGGCTCATTTGGGTATAAGATGCTTTCAGGGTTACATCTTTTCCCAATTGATAGCGTGCGGAAACACGTGGTTGCAAGGAAAAGTAACTTTGTTTTTGCACATGAAACAATGAGAAATGCAGTCCGAGATTCAGGCGCAGACGATCATTCATCTTGATGTTGTCTTCCAGGTAAGCGGATAACTCATGTCCGTAAATCCGGTTGTTGGCTATGCTGTGGTAGGTTGTGTCCAGGTCTATTTTATCTCCTGTCTTATTGGAGATTTTAGAGGTCATAACTTCCGGGCGGAAACGATGATAGATATATCCTGTTCCAAATTTGAGGTGGTGTTTGGGAGATGGATTATAATCGAAGTCGATCTGGTAATTCCAATCATTGATTCCCGAACGGTAATCGGCTGAATACCGGTTGGTAAATGATGTACCGCTACTGCCGAGATATTGATTGTTGGTATATGAGTTGATGTCGAATAAATAGTTGCTGTAGGAGACTGTCGTATTGCAGAATAAACGGTTGTTGAATACATAGTTCCATCTGGCAGAAAGAATCGTGTTTCCCCAATTCATTTTGCTTCCGTCTTTGAAATCTGTATTTCCATCATAATTGGCAGCAAAATGATCCTTTCCATTGTAGGCAGATAGATAGACGCGGCTCCGGTCGGAGAATTTATGATTGATTTTGGCATTGATGTCATAAAAATAATAACTGTATTCCTCGTCATCCGGCATGAATGGTTTAGCAATGAGGTCGACATACGAACGTCTGGCGGAAATATTGAAAGACGTTTTCCCTTTCACAATCGGACCCTCCAGGTTGATTTTGCTAGTTAGTAGTCCGATACTAAGTGTGCCGTGGTATTTCTGCATATCTCCGTCATTGGTACGGACGTCGATGACAGAAGAAAGCCGTCCGCCGAAACGTGCCGGAAAAGAACCTTTGAATAGTGTTACTTTTTTGACGGCTTCCGGAGTAAAAACCGAAAAGAATCCGAACATATGGTCTACGTTATATACAGGAATCCCGTCAAGTAAGATTAGATTTTGATCCGGGCTTCCACCACGTATATACAGTCCGGCAGATCCATCTACTCCAGCCTGTACGCCGGGCATCAGTTGGATGGCTTTCATTACATCTGCCTCTCCCAGTATGCTCGGAGTATTTTTTATTTGCGTCATTGGAATTTCGATAGATCCCATTTGGGTGGCTATAGTTCCTGTCTCGGTTTTGTCGGAAACGATGACTACTTCCTGCAATTGCGTGTTACCCTGCATGCGGATATTTAATAATGTATCTTGTGAGAGCGTAAAATGATGCGCTTCTGTGGCATAGCCCAGATAGGAGAAACGCAGTTCGGTTTCTCCTTCGGGCAGGGTGATGCTGTAAAAACCGTAAGGATTGGTGGTTGTTCCTTGATTTTGATGACTCTCAATGATGTTGGTTCCAATCAACGTCTCGGAAGACGTCCCATCAGTGACATATCCGCTGATAGTGAACTTGCGGCTTACAGTTTTTGATTCTTTTTTCTTTTGCAGAAGGATATGCCGGCCGGTGAACTGATAACTGATCTGCTCATTTTTGAACGCAAGGTCAAGTATCTCACGCAAAGGCTTATCCTTTACTTGCAAATTGATTTTATGTTTTATGGTAATTTCCTCACTGTAGATAAAGGAATATCCGGTTGAATTCTCAATCCGTTTGACGAATTCTTTCAATGTGGCGTTTCGTAGTGTCAGCGAAAGTCGGGCGTCCGCATTTTGCGCGTATATTTGTGTGGTGATAAGGAATGCTACCCCTATCAGAACAATGGTTCTGACAGGGAAGCGATCTTGGAATATAATATTCATCTTAGTCTGGTTTAGCAGTGATAATAATCTGTTTATTGTTTTGTGAGTAGTCGAAATAACCGGCATTATGTAATACAGATAAAATAGTTGTCAGGTCTTCTCCATTGCGGAAGCGTGCTGTGATCCGGTAATTTTGCAAAGCCGTGTCGGCTATGTGAATCGTTGCTCCGAATGAATTGGATAGTTCGCGGGCAATCTCCTGCAAAGGTAGGTCGTCGAATATAAACTCTCCCTGCCGCCAGGAAATTTCATCTTCTACGTTTTCTAAAACCTTGCGGGTGAGTTTTTCTTCCACCTTATTATATATAGCAATCTCATTCGGCTTCAAAATCATACGAACTGACTTACTTTTATTGCTGACTGCTACCGAACCTGTCAATAACGTTGTCTTTACATCTGGATTGTTCTGATAGGCATCTACGTTGAAGTGAGTTCCCAACACCTGAACGTCAATCGTTTCAGTCTGCACGATAAACGGATGTTTCTTGTCTTTGCTTATTTCAAAATAAGCCTCCCCATTTAGCTCCACTTCCCGCTTGTCCGATTTGAACTTTTCAGGATAAGAAAGTGAAGAATAATGGTTGAGAGTGACGGTGCTGCCATCAGGAAGACAGACCGTGCGTGTCTCTGCCAAGGTGGAAACCGTTTGTATCGTGACCGGTTGCATATATAAATAGGCTGTCCATACCGATAGGCAAAGTAGAGCTACTGCCGCCGCTGCCGAGAAAGTACGTATCAGTGTCAGACGCCGGGTATATGACTTCAGTCTTTTCTCTAGTTCCGGGTAACTGGCTGTTGCTGAAAACCGCCCTCGCGGTGAACGCGTGGAAGCGACGAGCTTGTTCAGTATTTCTTCTAATTCCGTATCGGTAAATTTCATAGTTCTTTCTGTATTACTTTTGATCTGTTATTTTCGTTTCAACAGAATGGTCAGTTTGCTGATTCCTCCTTCTTTCCACTGGGGAGTGCAGGATAAAGTGACATTCTGCTTCTTCAATATCATCTGTTTAGGATAGATTTTTATGACAGTTGTTGCTGACTTCTTACCCGCTTTGATGATTACTTTCTTTTCTGTTAGCTGTACCACTGCTGCTTGTCCTATTACCGGAGGAGGTGTGGCAAGTACTACCGTCCGGTCTTCTTTTGTTTTTTCTGTTGCAACGATTTTAATTTTCAACTCACATTCGGATTTGTCGCTTTCACATTCTACTGTTTCCTTCGAATGTTCAAATCCTGCATAGTCCTTTGGTAGGTTGTCGTTGTCATTGTTGCATGAAAACAGGTACAGACAAACTGAAAGAAGGACAAAGATCCCCATGTTTGCGTCATTTAGCTTTTTCATTTTCTGTCTTTTTTAGTGATTGATTGACTTATTTGTTGATAAAGACCGGAGGGTGACAGAAACTCCCTACGCTCTTTGTCTAAAAGAATGTTAATCTATTTCAGCCCGGCTAATCATCTCTTTTAAACGTGTGATTGCTTTCTGAAGTTGTGCGTCCACTGTATTCATGCTGATGCCTAATTCTTCTGCTACTTGTGCGTAACTCTGTTTTTCTTCACGGATGCGGATGAACACTTCCCTGCAACGATCCGGAAGCCGGTCGAGTGCTTTTACGTAAAGAGCGAACAGCTCTTCACTGATGAGCGATTCTTCCGGTGAATAGCTCTGTTCTTGAGGCTCCGGCAGAGAATCGGGATGAATAAGCGTATGTCTTGATTCTTTTTCCAGATAATTGAGCGAAGCATTTTTGACGAGAATGAAACAATAATCTTCAATGTTTCTCACATCAAGCAAATTGCTGCGTTGCTTCCATAGTTTCAGGAATACATCGAGAACGATTTCCTGCGACCATTCTTCCTGTTTCACATAATAATAGGCAATACGAAAGAGACGGTCATAAGTCATGTTGTAAAAGTCCCGGAAAGCAGTTTGCGAATCCAGTTCTTTCATTTGCCGCAATAACTTTCTTACTTCTGATTCGGTCATCGGCTTTTTGTTTGTTTGGTTAGTCTACCCAAAGTAAATCACTCATTATACTGTCGGAAATAAAAATCCCTTCACGCGTCAGGCGCAAAGCCCCGTTGTATTCCTCCAGTTTACCATTTTTCAGATAAGGTGCAGCCATTTTTTGACAATACTCCCACATTTCATTGCCGAACATCTGTTTCAGTTTCTCTATAGGTGTTCCCCATACGGTACGTATGGTAGTGATAATAAATTCGTTGTAGCGGGTCGTTGGGTCCAGATACTCTGTCTCGAAAGCACGGCAGTCTTCTTCTATACCTTTTATATAGGTGTCGATTGAAGACACATTCCATTCCCGTGTCATTCCGTCAAAAGAATGTGCCGATGGTCCGCATCCCAGATAAGCTATTCCTTTCCAATAGGAAGTGTTGTGGCGGGAATATTTTCCGGGGCGGCAGAAATTGGAAATTTCATAGTGTTCAAATCCTGCTTTCTGCAAATGCTCTATCAGTAATGTGAAAAATTCTAAACTGGAGTCTTCGTCTACCTCGGATATTTGGTGCTGTTTTAACATATTATATATAGGTGTATCTTCCTCATAAATCAAGTGATAGGCGGAGATATGTTCTACATTCAGACTGATAGCTTGACGGAGATCGTTTTCCCATCGTTCTTTTGTTTCTCCGGGCAATCCGTAAATTAGGTCGATACTGATGTTCTGGAAATCGGCTTTCCGGCATCTGTCAATTGCTTCGATGGCTGTACGGGCATTGTGGCGGCGTCTCAATAGTTTGAGCGTAGCGTCATCAAAAGTCTGTATTCCCATGCTGAGGCGGTTGAAAGGAAGTGAGGAAAGCATTTCCAGATATTCCTGCGATAAATCATCCGGATTAGCTTCCAGAGTGATTTCCTGACAATGATTCAATCCGTAGTGCTCGCGGATGGTATCAAATATTTGTTCAAAATCCTCTTTTTCCAGTTGAGACGGGGTTCCGCCACCGAAATAAATAGTTTCTATATCTTCTCCTTTCAGGTATTCTTTACGCATCGTCAACTCCCGGCAGAGAGCCTGTACATAACGGGTTTTGAGTTCGCTGCGAGTGGTTGAGTAGAAGTCGCAGTAGATGCAGCGCGTTTTGCAAAAAGGAATATGAAGATAGATACCTGCCATAGCTATGCTGTTTGGGTTTGTGGGTGTAAAAGTAAGACTATTATTAGATATATCAAAAAAGCAGTTGACGGAAATTATTTATAGTGGGGCGGGAATACGCTAAATAGATAATTCTCCCATCGATTAGTAGAAGATAATTTCCTGCAATGCTGAATTTAAGATCTTTTCTTTTATAAATAAGATTCGAACTTGTAGCCGGGTTTTCGTTTGACTTAAGTCAAACGATAGAATGACTTAAGTTAAACTATCGCTTGACTTAAGTCAAACGAAAACTGATTAGGCAACGGGGAAACTATTGTATGAAAGGAAAACAACTAAAAATAACATCGTGCCGGATTACTCGTTGCAACTATGAAATTAGTTTATAGCCATGCGAAAATAATTTTTAACCCGTTTCGAAAATGTTCATGTTAAAGATGTGTTACATAACATTGTTTAGTAACACTGCCATAAGTGTTGCTTTTCCCCCAATTAATCCCTAATTTGCGCATCACAAAATTAATGGTATGTGAGAAACATACTGAGTAATTACTAAAATCTTATATATTATGAAAGTATATCAGACTAATGAAATCAAGAACATTGCCTTGTTGGGAAGTTCTGGCTCTGGGAAAACCACTCTCGTGGAAGCAATGCTTTTCGAGAGTGGTGTTATAAAACGTCGCGGATCTGTTGCCGCAAAAAACACAGTTAGCGATTATTTTCCTGTTGAACAAGAGTATGGTTACTCCGTTTTCTCCACCGTTCTCCATGTAGAATGGAATAACAAAAAACTTAATATTATTGACTGTCCGGGATCGGACGACTTCGTAGGCAGCACAGTGACTGCACTAAATGTGACCGACACAGCAATTATCCTTCTTAATGGCCAATACGGTGTCGAAGTCGGTACACAAAATCACTTCCGTTATACAGAAAAGCTGAATAAACCTGTTATTTTTCTAGTCAACCAGCTTGATAATGAAAAATGCGATTATGATAATATCCTCGAACAGCTGAAAGAGGCATACGGCTCTAAGGTTGTTCCCATCCAATATCCGATAGCTACCGGTCCGGGCTTTAATGCGCTGATCGACGTATTGTTGATGAAGAAATACTCATGGAAACCCGAAGGAGGGGCTCCGACAATCGAAGATATTCCGGCAGAAGAAATGGATAAGGCCATGGAAATGCACAAAGCGTTGGTAGAAGCTGCTGCCGAGAATGATGAAAATCTGATGGAGAAATTCTTCGAACAAGATTCCCTGTCAGAAGACGAAATGCGTGAAGGTATCCGTAAGGGATTGATCGCCAGAGGTATGTTCCCTGTATTCTGTGTTTGCGGAGGTAAGGATATGGGCGTTCGCCGTTTGATGGAATTCTTGGGAAACGTTGTTCCTTTTGTATCTGAAATGCCAAAGGTACAGAATACGGAAGGTAAAGAAGTGGCTCCTGACTCCAATGGACCGGAATCTCTTTATTTCTTCAAGACAAGTGTGGAACCGCATATCGGTGAAGTTTCCTATTTTAAAGTAATGAGCGGTAAAGTTCATGAGGGAGACGATTTGCTGAATGCCGACCGTGGTTCGAAGGAACGTATCGCGCAAATCTATGTGGTAGCCGGTGGTAACCGTGTCAAGGTGGAAGAATTGCAGGCCGGTGATATCGGTGCTGCCGTGAAACTGAAAGACGTGAAAACCGGTAATACGCTGAACGGTAAGGATTGTGACTACAAATTCAATTTTATCAAATATCCGAACTCTAAATATACACGTGCCATTAAGCCGGTGAATGAAGCGGATGTGGAAAAGATGATGAGTATCCTGAACCGTATGCGCGAAGAAGATCCTACCTGGGTGATTGAGCAATCAAAAGAACTGAAACAGACTTTGGTACACGGTCAGGGAGAATTCCATCTTCGTACCTTGAAATGGCGTTTGGAAAACAACGAAAAACTTCAGGTAAAATATGAAGAACCGAAGATTCCATATCGTGAAACGATTACAAAGGCTGCCCGTGCCGACTATCGTCATAAGAAACAGTCCGGTGGTGCCGGTCAATTTGGTGAAGTTCACCTGATCGTAGAACCTTATAAAGAAGGTATGCCTGTGCCTGAAACGTATAAGTTCAATGGACAGGAATTTAAGATTACCGTGAGAGGTACGGAAGAGATACCATTGGAATGGGGTGGTAAACTGGTGTTTGTTAACAGTATCGTCGGTGGTTCTATCGATGCCCGCTTCTTGCCTGCTATTATGAAAGGTATTATGTCTCGTATGGAGCAAGGACCGTTGACGGGTTCGTATGCTCGTGACGTGCGCGTTATTGTTTACGATGGTAAGATGCACCCGGTAGATTCGAATGAAATCTCCTTTATGCTTGCCGGACGTAATGCCTTTAGTGAAGCCTTCAAGAATGCCGGTCCGAAAATTCTGGAACCGATTTATGATGTAGAAGTGTTCGTTCCGTCTGATAGGATGGGAGATGTGATGGGAGATCTGCAGGGACGTCGTGCCATGATTATGGGTATGAGTAGTGAAAAAGGTTTTGAGAAACTGGTTGCGAAAGTACCTTTGAAAGAAATGTCATCTTATTCTACGGCGCTTAGCTCTCTCACGGGTGGACGTGCTTCGTTCATTATGAAATTCTCTAGTTATGAGCTTGTGCCGACGGATGTTCAAGATAAGTTAATGAAGGACTTTGAAGCTAAACAAACTGAAGAATAAGTATAAATGATAGGTGATAATTGATTGAATATTCACTATAATATTCGGTATTTATCATCTGTTAGGCATAAAGAATCAACTAAAACGTTAAAACCGCCGCCTTTTTTAAGTAAAAGGGGGCGGTTTTTGTTTAACTATGATTAATAAAGATGGAAAAACACAAGGAGAAGATTTAATTTTTTATTAAATTTGCAAACCAAAGGAGGGGGTTTATTGTTGTAGTAATCAGAATACAACCTAAATAGCTCCTTACGGTTAATTTCCGGGAAGTTCCGGTTAAATCAAGTTAATGCATTAGGAGTGTTAATTAGGGAGTGTTAATTTTGTTGCTATGAAGAAGTCAACAATTTGGATATTAGGTATTGTAATGGGGCTTTCCTTCCTTAGCTTGCTGTATTTGCAGGTAAGTTATATAGAGGAAATGATGAAAACCCGTAAGGAACAGTTTGATTCGGCTGTACGCAATAGCCTGGATCAGGTTTCCAAGGATGTGGAATATGCAGAGACCAGACGTTGGTTGATCGAAGATATTTCAGAAGCAGAAAGAAAAGCGCTGATTGCGAATAATGCTTCCATACAACAAGACAACTTGATTCAGCAAACGCAGCGGTTTACAGTGAAGTCTAAGGATGGAAAAGTATATTCGGATTTTGAGCTGAAAGTGATGACCACTAAGCCCTCCGAGCTTCCGAAGGCTATGATTTCTCCTTACAGGGGGACAAAGACCATTCCGGAAACTTCGCGTTCATTAGTGGAAGCCATCAAGAATCGGTATATGTATCAACGGGCATTACTCGATGAAGTGGCCTGGCAGATGATTTACCGGGGAAGTGACAAGTCGATTGGAGACAGAGTACGGTTTAAAGAACTGGATGACTATCTGAAATCGAGCTTATATAATAATAGTATAGATTTGCCTTATCACTTTACGGTGATCGACAAAGACGGAAGGGAAGTCTACCGTTGTGCGGATTATGAGGCAAAGGGAAGTGAAGACGCTTATCAGCAGGCATTGTTCAAGAATGATCCGCCTGCCAAAATGAGTATCTTGAAAGTGCACTTTCCGGGGAAGAAAGATTATATCTTTGACTCCATCAGTTTCATGATTCCGTCGCTGATATTTACACTGGTATTGTTAGTGACATTCATCTTTACGATTTATATCGTATTCCGGCAAAAGAAACTGACGGAAATGAAGAATGATTTTATCAATAATATGACGCACGAATTTAAAACACCGATATCTACCATTTCATTAGCAGCCCAGATGTTGAAAGATCCGGCGGTGGGAAAATCTCCACAGATGTTCCAGCATATATCGGGAGTGATTAATGATGAAACCAAGCGCTTGCGCTTCCAGGTGGAAAAGGTGCTCCAGATGTCGATGTTCGAACGTCAGAAGGCAACTTTGAAGATGAAGGAGATTGATGCGAATGAATTAATAGCAGGAGTTGTCAATACCTTTGCTCTGAAAGTGGAACGGTATAATGGTAAGATAACATCGAACCTTGAGGCCACCGATCCTGTTATATTTGCAGACGAGATGCATATCACGAATGTAATCTTTAATCTGATGGATAACGCGGTGAAATATAAGAAACCGGAAGAGGATCTGGAACTGAAAGTGAGAACGTGGAATGAGTCGGGTAAACTGATGATTTCGATACAGGATAATGGTATCGGTATCAAAAAAGAGAACCTGAAAAAGATATTTGAAAAGTTCTATCGTGTACATACGGGTAATCTGCACGATGTGAAGGGCTTTGGACTGGGATTGGCTTATGTGAGAAAAATTATATTGGATCATAAGGGAACCATCCGGGCGGAAAGCGACCTGAACGTGGGAACTAAATTTATTATTGCATTACCTTTATTAAAAAATAATTGATATGGACGAGAAACTGCGTATTTTATTATGCGAGGATGACGAAAATCTTGGCATGCTTTTGAGAGAATATTTACAGGCAAAAGGTTATTCTGCTGAGTTATATCCTGATGGAGAAGCCGGTTATAAGGCTTTCTTGAAGAATAAATATGACTTGTGCGTGTTTGACGTGATGATGCCTAAAAAAGACGGCTTCACACTGGCACAGGATGTCCGTGCAGCAAATGCTGAAATTCCTATTATCTTCTTGACGGCCAAAACGCTGAAAGAAGATATCCTGGAAGGCTTTAAAATCGGTGCGGATGATTATATCACCAAACCGTTTAGTATGGAAGAATTGACATTCAGAATTGAAGCAATCTTGAGACGTGTTCGTGGAAAGAAGAACAAAGAAAGCAATATCTATAAGATTGGTAAGTTTACTTTCGACACACAGAAACAAATTCTGTCGTCAGAAGGCAAACAAACTAAGCTGACTACCAAAGAGTCTGAACTGCTCGGATTGCTTTGCGCACATGCCAATGAGATTTTGCAACGTGACTTCGCTCTGAAAACAATCTGGATTGACGATAACTATTTCAATGCCCGTAGTATGGACGTGTATATCACGAAATTGCGTAAGCACCTGAAAGAAGACGATTCAATCGAAATTATCAATATTCACGGAAAAGGCTATAAGCTGATTACTCCGGAAGTTGATTCTTAATGATTGCGTTTGAGATAACTCCAAATAAAAAATCCCGGGAACATTCGTTTCCGGGATTTTTTATTGATTTTGCGAAATTAATCAGCGATCTTCTTATTAATAACAATATAAGAAATGAGTCCCAGTACTACAAGTACTACTGAAGTACCCAGGATGGCGTTGTTGTTTACATTTCCTGTAAAGGAACAAGCCAGCAGGATGACTACTCCGACCAAGATTAATATCAATCCTAAGTTCTTTAATAAACCTTTCATGTGTGTGTATTTTAATAGATTATAATATTCCAGTCACAAATTAAAGCATAATTCTTTAACGGGCGAAATTATTTGGATAAAAATTCCATTATAAATGCACGATTTAGTGGATTTTATGATTTGGAGAGAAGTTCTTCTATCTAATCTTTTGTATTGTAGAACACCTTTTTCAGTACCTCCTGTCCAATGCTCAATTCGTCGAGAGTGATACCGTGAAGAGCCTCTTTCAGAGTCTGTCCGGCAATGACACGCGCTTTTTCCTCCAGTTCTTTTCCGTCTTTGGTCAGATGGATCAGGTTGGTGCGGCGGTCTTTTTTATCGGAAATGCGCACAACAAGATGTTGCCGTTCCATATTATCTATCAAACGGGTCATGCTGGGCTTGTCTTTAAAAGTTGCATTACACAACTCTTGTTGCGTCACGCCGTCTTTTTCCCACAGGAAAATGAGTACCGTCCATTGTTCGGGACTGATTTCCAATCCGTTCTGACGGAAGTTACGGTACAGTTTCCGGTTGATTGCCGCAGAAACTTTGCCATTTAATATGGCAAATATAAGTCGAATGTCGAAATTAAATTGCTCTATCATGAAATTATTGTTTAAACAACTTTGCAAAGGTAAGTCTCTTCCCGGATAAATCCTATCTTCGGATACAAAAAAAGATTAAATATTTGTAGTTCAAAATAAAATGTCTAACTTTGCACCCGCATTTAAAATCAAATAATTTATTTATTTAATTAAACGAAGTATGAATCAATACGAAACCGTTTTCATTTTAACTCCCGTTTTATCTGATGTTCAGATGAAGGAAGCGGTAGAAAAATTCAAAGGCGTTCTTCAAGCTGAAGGTGCTGAGATTATTAATGAAGAAAACTGGGGACTGAAGAAATTGGCTTACCCAATTCAGAAAAAGTCTACAGGTTTTTATCAACTGATTGAGTTCAATGCAGATCCTACTGTAATTGACAAGCTGGAAATTAATTTCCGTCGTGATGAACGCGTAATCCGTTTCTTGACTTTCAAGATGGATAAGTATGCTGCTGAATACGCTGCAAAAAGAAGAAGTGTTAAATCAAACAAAAAGGAGGATTAATCATGGCACAACAAGTTCAATCAGAAATCAGATATTTAACTCCGCCGTCAGTAGACGTTAAGAAGAAAAAGTACTGCCGTTTCAAAAAGAGTGGTATTAAGTATATCGACTACAAAGATCCTGAATTCTTGAAGAAATTCTTGAATGAACAAGGAAAAATCCTTCCGCGTCGTATTACAGGTACTTCTTTGAAGTTCCAACGTCGTATCGCGCAGGCTGTGAAGAGAGCTCGTCACTTGGCATTGCTGCCTTATGTAACTGACATGATGAAATAAGAAGGAGGAAAAGTATGGAAATTATATTAAAAGAAGACGTAGTAAACTTGGGTTATAAGAACGATATCGTAAACGTGAAATCCGGATACGGTCGTAATTATCTGATCCCGACTGGAAAAGCTATCATCGCTTCTCCTTCTGCAAAGAAAATGTTGGCTGAAGAACTGAAACAGCGCGCTCACAAACTTGAGAAAATCAAGAAAGATGCTGAAGCTATGGCTGCTAAGTTGGAAGGCGTTTCTTTGACTATCGCAACTAAAGTTAGCTCAACCGGTACTATCTTCGGTTCTGTTGGTAACATCCAGATTGCTGAAGCATTGTCTAAACTGGGTCATGAAGTTGACAGAAAGATCATCGTTGTAAAAGACGCTGTGAAAGAAGTTGGTAGCTACAAGGCTATCGTTAAGCTTCACAAGGAGGTTTCGGTAGAAATTCCTTTCGAGGTAGTTGCTGAATAAGAGCAAATTTACTTCATATATGAAAAGCGATTTGTTCTGAACGAATAAATCGCTTTTTTTTGTTATCTTTGCTATTACTATTATGAAATTCAACTATTGTTTTCTAAAGAAGAGGTTTTTGCTTCTGCTGATTGCTTTGGGAATTGGCAGTGTTCTTTATGCAAATAATGAGTTGAAACTATTGACTGATTCTTTGCGTAGAGTGATAGATGAAAAACACGTCTTTGTTAAAGAGAAAGAGGATCGGATAAACCGGATAAAATGTATGTTGAGAAGTCCCGGTTTGACTCTTGAAGGAGAATATAGAATCAATCTACGGTTATATAATGAATATAAAAAGTTTCATATTGATTCAGCCATCCATTATGTTGATCGCAATATTGAGATTTCCCGCCAGTTGAATAGACCTTATTTCACCAACCAGTCGTCTTTACATCTTAGCCTTTTATATTCGATGTGTGGCAGGTTCCGCGAAGCGGAGATTATTTTGAAAAGTATAAAGACTTCAGAACTTCCCAGAGATTTATTAATAAACTATTATCAAACTTATTCCAGTTTTTGGGGACACTATTCGATTTCTGTCGCCAATAATCTGTATGGTAAGCAGCAGGCTGCTTATCAAGATTCTCTGTTTGCCCTCATTGACCACACTTCTTGGGATTATCGAATGTCCCAGGCTTCTTATTATATTTGGCGTGATACATTGAAATCGAAAGAGATTTTTAAGGAACTGTTGGAGATTGAAGAAGTGGGGACGCCTAATTATGCCATGATAACTCATTCGTATTCTAGGTTATGTCACCATCAGAAAAAGTATGATGAGGAAAAAAAATACCTGATGTTGTCGGCAATAGCCGATACCCGGAATGCTACGCGGGAAAATGCATCCCTGCAATCTCTTGCATTGATAGCCTATGATGAACAGAATTTAGCTGATGCCTTTAAATTTACACAGTCTGCTATCGATGACGTTATATCTTCCGGTATTCATTTCCGTGCCATCGAAATTTATAAATTTAATTCTATTATTAATACAGCTTATCAGGCGGAGCAGGCCAGATCACGGTCGCATCTGACTACTTTTCTTATTTCTACAAGTATTATCCTTTTTCTTTTAGTCCTGTTGGTGCTTTTCATCTATATTCAGATGAAAAAGACGTTGAAAATAAAACAGGCATTGGCACAGAGTAATGAGGAACTTTTGCGATTGAACAACAAGCTGAATAGCATGAACAGCCAGCTGAATGATACAAATAATCAGTTGTGCGAAATTAATAGTATAAAAGAGTATTACATAGCCGAATTCTTTGATGTCTGTTTTAGTTATATCCATAAAATGGAGAAATATCAGAATATGCTGTATAAAATAGCTATTAATAAATACTATGATGAACTGATTAAGAAGCTAAAATCATCTGCGCTTATCGACGATGAACTTAGCGCTTTATACACTCGTTTTGATAAGGTCTTCTTGGGTTTGTATCCTACTTTTGTTTCTGATTTTAACGCTCTGTTGAAAGATGAAGAGAAAATTATTTTAAAACCGGACGCTTTATTGAATAGGGAACTTCGTATTTATGCTTTATTACGCTTGGGTATTACGGATAGTGGAAAGATAGCGAACTTTCTCCGTTGCTCTACAAGTACGGTTTATAATTATCGTACGAAAATGAGAAATAAGGCAGCCGTCGACAGGGATGAATTTGAGAATGAAATTATGAAAATTAGTTCAACACAAGAGACATAATTATCATTTTAACATTATAATACTTTCCAAATCATCTACATTTTTTTGATGTGTCAAGTTAGCTAAGTTGTTGATTAATAGTGAAAAATGCTATTTTTATATCTACATAAAGTAGTGTAAGTCAAATAAGCCGTTATTTATTTAGCTAGATTTGCAATATTAGTTTTTAGCTCATCAGTTTGGTAGTTAGAAGTTGATGTTTTATCTATTATTTGTACTTAAATTCACTATGTTTAATTATGAACACGCAATCTTCAGTAGACACGAGAATTAAAGTTGGAATTATCGGTTTTGGTAGGATGGGAAGATTCTACTGGGAAGCGATGACTAAAAGTGATCGGTGGAATATTGCTTATATTTGTGATACTAATCCGGCATCACGTCAGTTAGCCAAGAAGCTTTCTCCTAACTCTATTATATTAGAAGATAATCAAAAGATTTTTGAGGATGAAAGTGTGCAGGTAGTTGGGCTTTTCACTTTGGCTGACTCGCGGATGGAACAAATAGAAAAAGCTATTCGTTACGGTAAACACATTATTTCAGAAAAACCAGTTGCAGATACAATGGAAAATGAGTGGAAAGTTGTAGAAATGACAGAAAACACAAATCTCATTTCTACGGTAAACTTGTATCTGCGAAATTCCTGGTATCATAATTTAATGAAGGAATATATCCAGCAAGGGGAAATCGGAGAGCTGGCTATTATTCGTATTTGTCACATGACTCCCGGCTTGGCACCAGGTGAAGGTCATGAGTATGAGGGGCCTGCTTTCCATGATTGTGGAATGCACTATGTAGATATTACCCGTTGGTATGCAGGATGTGATTATAGAACATGGAATGCCCAGGGAGTGAATATGTGGAACTACAAAGATCCTTGGTGGGTGCAATGTCACGGAACTTTTCAAAACGGGGTCGTTTTTGATATTACCCAGGGATTTGTTTATGGGCAATTATCTAAAGACCAGACACATAATTCGTATGTAGATATTATAGGTACAAAAGGGGTTGTGCGTATGACGCATGACTTCAATACTGCTGTTGTCGACCTGCACGGTGTCAATCAGACCATCCGTGTAGAGAAACCTTTTGGCGGCAAGAATATAGACGTGTTGTGTGACCTGTTTGCTGATTCGGTAGAAACCGGAAAACGCAGTTCACGATTACCGTTAATGCGCGATTCGGCTATTGCATCCGAATATGCGTGGACATTCTTGAAAGATACCCGCAAACACGATTTGCCCGCTATTGGTAATTTGCGCACTTTGGAGCAAATACGCGAACGAAGAAAAAACATGAAAAATGGATATGGATTGTTGCACGGCAACCTTCCAAAGATTATTAACCCTTAAACAAATAAAATCATGTCAAACATTTCGAGGAGAAAATTTCTCAAAACGGGAGCCGCTGCTTTAGCAGGTATAACCATTGCTCCCAGTACAATTTTAGGTATGAGTCACGGGCATATTTCGCCTACTGATAAACTGAATCTTGCAGCTGTGGGTATTGGTGGCATGGGACATGCCAACATTAATCACGTAAAGGGCACTGAAAATATTGTAGCTCTTTGTGATGTGGATTGGAAGTACGCAAAAGGCGTGTTCGACGAATTCCCCAAGGCTAAAAAATACTGGGACTATCGTAAGATGTATGATGAAATGGGTAAATCTATCGACGGTGTGATTATCGCAACTGCCGACCATACTCATGCTATTATCACTGCTGACGCAATGACAATGGGAAAACATGTATATTGTCAGAAACCATTGACCCACTCTGTTTATGAATCTCGTTTGTTGACAAAACTGGCTGCATCAACGGGCGTGGTCACCCAAATGGGTAATCAAGGGGCATCGGATGAAGGTACGGATTTAGTATGTGAATGGATTTGGAATGGTGAAATCGGTGACGTAACGAAAGTAGAATGTGCAACAGACCGTCCTATTTGGCCTCAAGGATTGAATGTTCCTGAAAAGGTTGATAAAATTCCTAGCACATTGAATTGGGATTTGTTTACAGGTCCTGCTAAAATGAATCCTTACAATGCTATTTATCATCCTTGGAACTGGCGTGGATGGTGGGATTACGGAACAGGTGCATTGGGTGATATGGCTTGTCATATTTTGCATCAGCCGTTTAAAGCATTGAAATTGCAGTATCCTACCAAAGTGGAAGGTTCATCGACATTATTGTTGAATGCTTGTGCTCCACAGGCACAACACGTGAAAATGATTTTCCCTGCTCGTGAAAATATGCCGAAAGTAGCTATGCCTGAAGTGGAAATACATTGGTATGATGGCGGTATGATGCCAGAACGTCCGAAAGGATTCCCAGAAGGAAAACAACTGATGCAAAGCGGTGGTGGTTTGACTATTTTCCACGGAACGAAAGATACATTGATTTGCGGATGTTATGGACAGAATCCTTGGTTGCTTTCAGGTCGTAAACCAAATGCACCGAAGGTTTGCCGTCGTGTTCCTAAAGCAATGAATGGTGGTCACGAAATGGATTGGGTACGTGCATGTAAAGAAGATAAATCTAATCGTATCATGACTAAATCTGACTTCTCAGAAGCCGGACCTATGAATGAAATGGTAGCAATGGGTGTATTGGCTATTCGTTTGCAAGCTCTGAATAAGACTCTCGAGTGGGATGGAGCTAACATGTGTTTTACAAATATCGGTGATAACGAAACCATTCGTACTGTTATCAAAGACGGATTCAAGATTCATAATGGTCATCCTACATTTGATAAGACATGGACAGATCCGATCAATGCAAAACAGTTTGCGGCTGAATTAGTGAAACATAATTATCGTGAAGGCTGGAGACTGCCTGATATGCCAAGATAAAAGTAGATTAAAAATTAAAGATTAAAAATTAAATAGTTGATATCATGAAAAAAGTATTTTATCCATTAGCTTGTTGTTGTCTTGCTGCAGGCGTTTTCGCTTCTTGCGGTGGTCAGAAGAAAGCAAATGCTCCGGAAGAGCAAAAAGTTGCGTTGACTTACTCTAAATCATTGAAAGCGGCAGAAACAGATAGCTTGAATTTGCCTGTTGATGAAAATGGTTATATCACAATCTTTGATGGCGAAACATTTAACGGATGGCGTGGTTATGGAAAAGACCGTGTTCCTTCTAAATGGACAATTGAAGACGGTTGTATCAAATTCAACGGTTCTGGTGGCGGTGAAGCTCAAGACGGTGATGGTGGTGACCTGATTTTTGCTCACAAGTTTAAAAACTTCGAACTGGAAATGGAGTGGAAGGTTTCTAAAGGTGGTAACTCCGGTATTTTCTATTTAGCTCAGGAAGTTACATCGAAAGATAAAGACGGTAATGATGTGCTTGAGCCTATTTATATTTCCGCGCCCGAATATCAGGTGTTGGACAATGCCAATCATCCGGATGCAAAATTGGGTAAGGACAACAATCGTCAGTCAGCTTCTTTGTATGACATGATTCCGGCAGTTCCTCAAAACTCTAAGCCGTTTGGCGAATGGAACAAGGCTAAGATTATGGTTTATAAAGGTACAGTTGTTCACGGACAAAATGATGAAAACGTACTTGAATATCATTTGTGGACAAAACAATGGACTGATATGTTGCAAGCAAGTAAGTTCAGTGAAGAAAAATGGCCTTTGGCATTTGAATTGCTGAATAATTGCGGTGGCGAAAATCACGAAGGTTTCATTGGTTTGCAAGATCACGGTGACGATGTTTGGTTCCGCAACATCCGCGTGAAAGTTTTGGACTAATCGAATAGTAATAAAGAAAGGCACGGGTTACGTGTATTTCACGTTTTTTTTGAATGGCGATTGCCATGGAGTAACCGTGAAGTCTGTGTAATCCGTGCCTGTTTTTTCTATGTAAACCTGAATAATTGTAACCCACTAATATCTATTATATGAAAACTAGAATTTATATCTGTGCATTGGCTGCTCTTTTCATGATTCCACTGGCAGTAACGGCACAAACCAAGAAAAAAGCTAAAAAAGAAGTAGCAATTCAGCTCTATTCTGTCAGAGATATATTAAACAAGGTAGACAACAAAAATGGTAAGTGTGACCCCACTTATATTGCTCTTCTGAAGAAATTGGCAAATATGGGATATACCGGTGTTGAAGCTGCCAATTATAACAACGGTAAATTTTATGACCGTACTCCCCAACAATTTAAGAAAGATGTCGAATCGGCAGGATTAAAAGTCTTGTCTTCACATTGTACAAGACAATTGTCTAAAGAAGAATTGGCTTCCGGCGACTATTCAAAGTCACTTGAATGGTGGGATCAATGTATTGCCGATCACAAAGCTGCCGGTATGAAATATATTGTAGCTCCGTGGATGGATGTACCTAAGACACTCAAGGATTTAGAAACATATTGTGCATATTATAATGAAATAGGCAAGCGTTGCAAACAACAAGGTTTGTCGTTCGGATATCACAATCACGCTCATGAATTTCAGAAGGTAGAAGATAAAGTGATGTATGATTATATGTTAGAACATACGAATCCTGAATATGTTTTCTTCCAGATGGACCTTTATTGGGTAGTTCGCGGACAAAACAGTCCTGTTGATTATTTTAATAAATATCCCGGTCGCTTCCAGATATTCCATGTGAAAGATCACAGAGAGATTGGACAAAGTGGAATGGTCGGTTTTGATGCTATCTTTAAGAATGCAAAAACTGCAGGCGTTAATTATCTCGTTGCTGAAATCGAAAAGTATAGTGTTCCGGTAGAGGAAAGTGTAGAAGAAAGTCTGGATTATTTATTGAACGCTCCCTTTGTGAAAAGTTCATACGCTAAATAACGTGTGGCTTGCTAAAATAAAGGCATAAAAAAAAGTCTGTGCATGCTTTCGCATGGCAGACTTTCAATTCTCTCTAAGCTGTTTCTGAATTATTCAGCTACAGTTTCAGTTGCAGTGCTATCAGCATTCAAAGAATCTGCTGCTGCGGCTGCTGCTTGTTCAGCTTCAAGAGCTGCTGCTTCTACTGCTGCGATTGAGTCAGCGATACGGATAGAATCCTGAGTTGCTTTTGCTGCGTCAGCTGCTTTGTTACCACATGATGCGAATGATACTGCTACGATAGCTACGGCCATCAAAACTAATTTTTTCATTTTCTTTGCTTTTTAAAAACGTAATACAATCAATTGCTTTATTAAAACGATGCAAAGGTATGTACTTTTTCAATATGTTGTTCTCGAAACGCCAACTTTTTTTATATTTTTTTTTGTAACTGGCCACTTTTCTCCCCTTTTTATATGTTTTAGAACATGCTAATCGACAGCAATACTGTTATATAAGTATCTTTTTATGCTTCTTTTGGGCGTTTTTTCAAATTCAGTAGGGTAGAGTTGGATCTTGCTGATTTTCTCATAAGCGGCTACGTTGCTGTTCAGGTTCTTAAGATTTTCATCCATGATTGTTTTCAGGTTATCCGGATTATTTAATCCGAGAGAATCCAACGCTTCGTAATCGGCATAAACAAGTGCCACTAATTTTTTATTGCGTTCGATAACAAGACTTTCGAGAATGAAAGGTAGGTTATTCAGTTTGGTTTCCAACTCTTCGGGGAAGATATTCTGTCCGCTAGAACTTAAGATCATAGTTTTGAGTCGTCCCCGGATGAAAATATTTCCGTTGCTGTCCATGGAACCGAGGTCACCGGTACGTAGCCAGCCGTCCTGCGTGAATACTTCCTGTGTTGCTTCCTGGTTCTTGTAGTAGCCCACCATCACATTTTCTCCCCGAACCTGGATTTCTCCGGTTTCTGCTTCCGGGGTTTCCTTATAGATACGTGCTTCCATTATATCCAGAATCTTTCCGGAAGAACCTAGTATAAATTCATCCCAAGGAGCGTAGCTGATAAGCGGACCGCATTCTGTCATTCCATAACCGATAGTAAAAGGGAATTTGATTTTGTAGAAGAATTCTTCTACTTCCTTATCCATAGCGGCGCCACCGATAATGATCTCTTTAAACCGTCCTCCCAGTGCATCAATCAGTCTTTTACGTATTTGGTTGTAGATTTGGGTGTCGAGCAGAGGAATATTGAGTGCCCACTTCATACCTTTTTTATTAATGAGTGGCTGGATAATATTCTTATATATCTTTTCAATCACTAGCGGGACAGTAATAATAAGGTTAGGTTTCACTTCCTCAAAAGCCTTCATTATAATTTTGGGAGAAGGCGTTTTTCCAAGCAAAGTGACATGGGTGCCGACAGCGGTTGCTGTCAGAAAGTCGAATGCGCAACCGTATGCGTGGGCGAGGGGAAGGAAAGAAAGCACTTTATCCCCTTTTTTAAGGAGTTCGGTACGAATACCGAAAGTGACATTGCCGGCAAGATTGTTTCCTGTCAGCATCACACCCTTACTGAAACCGGTGGTTCCGGAAGTGTAATTTAACAGCATCACCTTGTCATTGGATAAAGTGGTGTACTGAACATCTTCACGGGTAAATCCTTTCGGATACAAAGCATGCATCTCTTTATCGGTATTTTTCAGAAACTTCTGTATGGTTTCCCCGTCACGTTGATAAAGACACCGGAAATCAGTCAATGAGAATACTCCCCGTAGTCCCGTTAATTTTTCCTCTTCCAGATTCTCCCAAATGCTGTCACTGGTGAACAGGAATACAGATTCGGAATGATTAACGATATGATGAACGTCATTAGGCGTAAAATCTTGAAGGATAGGGACAATGATCGCTCCGTATGTGATTGTTGCCATATAGGCGATGCACCAATGAGCGTTATTTTTGCCGATAACTGAAATCTTATCTCCTCTGCGAAGGCTACAATGTTTGAATAACAGATGTAAACGGGCGATTTTTTCAGCTACCTCACCGTATGTATATTGGGTATCTTCTCCATAATCAGTATAACAAGGCAGATCCCAATTCTCACGAAAACTATTTTCGTATAGTTTAATGAAATTCTCTTTAATCATTGCACGTTTTTTAGTGAATTGTGCAAAAATAGGAATAAACTTTCGTATCCTAAAGTGTTTTACTGATAATAATGTGTAACTTTGCAAAGTTAATGTGTTTATAACAGCTTATGATAGATACCACTGTATTTCAAAATAAGACAGCCGTTTATTATACTTTAGGCTGCAAATTAAATTTTTCAGAGACTTCAACTATCGGTAAAATCCTGCGTGAAGCAGGAGTCCGGACTGCGCGCAAAGGAGAGAAAGCAGATATCTGTGTGGTAAATACCTGTTCGGTGACAGAGATGGCGGATAAGAAATGTCGGCAAGCCATCCACCGCTTGGTAAAGCAGCATCCCGATGCTTTTGTGGTAGTGACCGGATGTTATGCGCAATTGAAGCCCGGCGACGTGGCAAAGATTGATGGAGTAGATGTAGTGCTGGGAGCGGAACAGAAGGGAGAACTACTTCAATATCTGGGCGACCTCCAAAAGCATGAAAAAGGAGAGGCTATCACCACTACAACCAAAGATATCCGTTCGTTTTCTCCCTCGTGTTCACGGGGAGACCGTACTCGTTTCTGCTTGAAGGTGCAGGATGGATGCGATTACTTCTGTTCATATTGCACGATTCCTTTTGCCCGCGGGCGAAGTCGTAACGGGACTATTGTTTCCATGGTTGAGCAGGCCGGGCAGGCAGCTGCTGAAGGCGGAAAAGAAATCGTTCTGACCGGAGTGAATATCGGAGATTTTGGTAAAACAACAGGAGAGAGTTTCTTTGATCTGGTAAAAGCATTGGATCAGGTAGAAGGAATCGAACGTTATCGTATTTCTTCCATAGAACCCAATCTGTTGACTGATGAGATTATCGAGTTTGTGTCTCATTCCCGCAGTTTTATGCCTCATTTTCATATCCCTTTGCAATCCGGTTGCGATGAAGTTTTGCAGTTAATGCGCCGTCGTTACGACACTGCTCTTTTTGCTTCGAAAGTGAAGAAGATAAAAGAGGTGATGCCGGATGCTTTTATCGGAGTGGACGTGATTGTGGGAACCCGTGGAGAAACACCCGAATACTTTGAACAGGCTTATCAGTTTATTGATGGTCTGGATGTGACGCAGTTGCATGTGTTTAGCTATTCCGAACGTCCCGGAACGCAAGCCTTAAAAATAGAATATGTGGTTTCTCCGGAAGAGAAGCATCAGCGTAGTCAGCGTCTGTTGGCACTATCGGACCAAAAGACACAGGCTTTTTATGCACGTCATATCGGGCAGACAATGCCGGTATTGATGGAAAAATCGAAAGCTGGTGCTCCGATGCATGGATTTACGGAGAATTATATTCGTGTAGAGGTGGAAAGTGATGACTCGCTGGATAATCAGGTAGTTAATGTACGTCTGGGAGAGTTTAATGAGGAGATGACAGCACTTAAAGGTACAATTTTGATATAAGTTATGAGATCAAAACTTATCTATTGGTTGGTATACAGTGGAATGTGGCTGTTTTCAGCTCTTCCGTTCGGGGTTTTATATATGCTTTCGGATTTAAATTATCTGCTGATGTATCGTGTTGGAAAATATCGTCGGAAAGTAGTTCGGGGAAATCTATTGAGATCATTTCCGGAAAAAACTGATGCGGAGAGATTACAGATAGAACGCAAGTTTTATCGCTATTTGTCGGATTATATGCTTGAAGATTTGAAATTGTTGCATATGTCTGCCGAAGAACTTTGTGAGAGAATGACTTATAAGAATACGGAACAATATCTTGAACTGACAGAAAAGTATGGAGGTATTATAGTAATGATTCCTCATTATGCCAATTATGAGTGGTTGATAGGCATGGGAGCAATCATGAAACCGGGGGATGTTCCCGTACAGGTTTATAAACCGTTGAGGGATAAATATTTGGATGAGTTGTTTAAACGTATTCGTTCTCGTTTCGGGGGGTATAATATTCCGAAACATTCTACAGCCCGTGAAATTATTAAGCTCAAACATGATGGAAAAAAGATGGTAGTCGGTCTGATTACTGATCAATGGCCCAGTGGATATGATAAATATTGGACTATCTTTTTAGGACAGGAAACTGCTTTTCTGAATGGTGCGGAGCGAATTGCCAAAATGATGAATTTCCCTGTTTTCTATTGTGAACTTAGTAAGAAGCGCAGAGGGTACTGTGAAGCGGAGTTCAAGTTAATGACGGAAACACCGAAAGAAACAAGAGAAGGAGAAATCACGGAAATGTTTGCTCATAGATTAGAACAGACGATTCGTAAAGAACCGGCATATTGGTTGTGGTCTCATAAACGTTGGAAAATGACTCGTGAAGAAGCTGACCGATTAGAAGAGAAAGAATTGAACAAGAAGAAGGAATAACAATGAAAGTTTCAGTTGTAATTTTAAATTGGAACGGATGTGATATGCTCCGTACTTTTCTTCCGTCCGTCGTCCGGTATTCGGAAGGGGAGGGGATCGAGGTCTGTGTGGCTGACAATGGTTCTACGGACGCTTCCGTTACTTTGCTTCAACAGGAATTTCCTTCTGTCAGAACGATTGTTCTCGATCAGAATTATGGCTTTGCGGATGGATATAATTTAGCATTGCGGCAGGTCGACGCAGAATATGTAGTTCTTTTGAATTCGGATGTCGAGGTGACGGAGCATTGGTTGGAACCAATGATTGCTTATCTCGATAAGCATCCGGAGGTAGCTGCTTGTCAACCCAAGATACGAAGCCAGCGGCAAAAAGAATATTTCGAATATGCCGGGGCAGCCGGTGGCTTTATAGATAAATACGGTTATCCTTTTTGTAGGGGGCGTATTATGGGAGTTGTGGAGAAAGACGAAGGCCAGTATGATACGGTAATTCCTGTTTTCTGGGCCACGGGGGCAGCGTTGTTTATCCGGCGCGCTGATTATGTGAATGTGGGAGGATTGGATGGACGTTTCTTTGCTCACATGGAAGAAATAGATTTGTGCTGGCGACTCCGTTCACGGAATCGTGAGATTGTCTGTGTACCTCAAAGCATTGTCTATCATGTGGGGGGGGCTACTCTTAAAAAAGAGAATCCTCATAAGACTTTTCTTAATTTCCGTAATAATCTTGTCATGCTCTATAAGAATCTTCCACAGGAGGAGTTAAATAAAGTGATGCGTATCCGGACCTGTCTCGATTATCTGGCGGCGTTCAATTTCTTGTTGCAAGGGCACTGGGATAATGCTAGTGCTGTGATGCGTGCGCGGAAAGAGTATAAACGATTATGTCCGTCATTTTCTTTGTCCCGTGAAGAAAATATGAGAAAAAAAACTTTGAATCCGATACCTGAACGGACAAAAAGTAGTATATTGTGGCAGTTTTATGCGAGGGGATGCAAACGATTCTCTCAATTGTCGGATTTAAAAGGATAGCAAATGGAATCAAAGGTTAGAAGAGGCATCGGGCTGGTAGCGCATGATGCAATGAAAAAAGACCTCATCGAATGGGTACTGTGGAACTCGGAACTGTTGATGGGTAATAAATTCTACTGTACAGGTACTACGGGTACTTTGATATTGGAAGCATTGAAGGAGAAACATCCTGATGAAGAGTGGGATTTTACGATTTTAAAATCAGGTCCGTTAGGTGGTGATCAACAGATGGGATCACGTATTGTGGATGGGCAGATTGATTATCTCTTTTTCTTCACGGACCCTATGACATTGCAACCGCATGATACGGATGTAAAAGCATTAACCCGTTTGGCCGGTGTAGAAAATATTGTTTTCTGTTGTAACCGTTCTACGGCGGATCATATTATTTCCAGTCCGTTATTTATGGATCCTGATTACGAACGCATTCATCCGGACTATTCCAGCTATACAAAACGTTTTCAGGATAAACCTGTGGTGACGGAAGCTGTCGAATCGGTAAATAGAAGAAAAAAGAAGAGAAAATAAGCCGGTAGTTTACGGCTGTGAAAATAGAAGCAGATCTTGCTTAAAAAAGGAATGCAGATGATACGGATTACTTTATTAATATCGTATTATCTGCATTTCGTCATTTATGTTTCATTTCTAGCTGTGATTATCTTATTTCTTGCTGCAGTGTAGCTCAATTCCTGCGGACTCTATATCTGCTCCCATCGGTGGGTTTCGTTTGGAAAGCCGGAGTTCGATTTCTTCAATACAGGGGAATTGGTCAAAGAGTTTTTGTATAATCCGTCCGCTGACGTGTTCCAGCAATTTCGAGGGAACAGCCATTTCATTTTTTATCACTTGATGTACTTCGGCATAGTTGACGGTGTCGGTAACTTCATCTGTCCGGGTAGCTTTGCTGATATCCACTTTCAGTTTCAGGTCAATGAGATATTCATTCCCAATCAGATTTTCTTGCGGTGCGACTCCATGATAGGCGTAACAACGAATTTCTTTCAAAAGGATATAGCTACTATTTATCTTCATATACTGTCTTTTTAGTGTGATCTTTTTTGACTTTTAACAGGTCTTTCTGTGCAACCATTTGTGGAATCACTTTAAGAAAGACGGGTGTGAGCAGAAGGCAGATGCTTAATGTTATAAGCAGAAGTGCGCTTGCTTGTGCCCAACTATTGTGAATATAACGGCTGACTAATGGACCTAAAAAATGAAGTATCGGTCCATGAATACTCAAGGTGATGATTGAATATCGTCCCAAGTAAGAAACAACCTTTATCTTTTTCACTTTTTTGCAAAGTAACATAATCATAAATATTCCTGCAAACGCAGCGATATATACTTGAAAAATATTTCCCGCATAATTGTTGGTACGCATACCCAATGTGGTAGCGGTAAAGTACATTACCACCAGTGCCAATACAACAAAAACCGGTATCAGTTTGTCGAAACGATGGCTGGGATATAGAAAGAAATTATACCGTCGGATCCAGAAACCGGCCACATAGAAGGGGAGGGCAGTCATGGAAACATCTATATACAGGGGTAACTCTATCTGTAATTTTCCGAGATAAAATCCTGCGCAACCAATCAGGATTGTCACAGCGAACATGACAGGCAGATGCTTTTCGCGCAGAAAGTGAATTAGATAAAACAGGATGTTGCAATTGAATAATGCGAGTAGAAACCAGATCGGTGGATTGAACTTGATAAGGTCGTGTCCATGAAATACAACCAAGAGTTCATTCCACGACACAGGCAGTTGAAACACCCCCGGAGCAATCTTCCAAACAATGTATTTCATTAGAAATGCACTTAGATAGAAGAAAAGAAAAGGAATAATCAATTTGTTTATTTTTCGTAGGATGAATCCGAACAGGCCTTCGTATGATTTGAAAAACACTCCCGAGATAAAGAAGTAAAGCGGCATGCGGAAACAGGATAACATCGAATTCGTATCCAGTTGTTCGAAGGCCCCTCCAACGTGTGCCATTACCACAAGGATAATGCAGACTCCTTTGGTTAAGTCCACAAAATCAATACGTCTGCTCTGGTTGCCTTCCATTATCTCTTTTAATTTCTCTTTTTCGGCGCAAAGATACTTTATAAATCGGAATAAAAAGAGGAACATTGAAAAAATAAACGAATGATGCGAAAAGCGAAAAAGTATGATATATAGTAATGATATTATTGCGAAAAAAATGGTTGACTATGTTTTGAAACTCCTTATTTTACCTCTGTTATCAATATATCCTTGAAAAACGAATGACGCGGATCACATAGATTTTTAGCGTTCTTAATCTAGTGTTATCCGCGTCGGTAGTGTCCGGAAAATATCCTTTTTGAAAGTTACTTGTATCTTTTATTCTATTTATTCGGATCTCTTCCTGTGTATTTAATCAGTTCACCAATCTTATCATTAAGTGTTTTTGCTTTCATCAACTGTTCCAGAGTGAGATGCATCCGGTATCTCCAGTAATTGCGTGGATTGGATGGAACATTAATTCGCTCTTCCGCCACATTCGGATTTCTCCATTTCCCGTCTATCGATAACCAATCCTGGAAAGACAAGATACAGAGAATGGAATTACTGTTGAGATGGTTGCGTACGATTTCCTCGCACAACTCCGGGGTGGCAGTTGTCGGTGCAACTCCGTAATGTCCTAACGTTGCATTATAGTAACGTTGGGTCTGTTGATAATCTTCTTCCCACCAGCCACGCAACGTAGACATATCGTGAGTGGAGATTGTGCAGACAGACCGGTACGGATACTCATTTAAATGCCCGAATTCATACATCGGATTCTTAGGCATCCGCTGAATTTCCAGACTAAGAATCCGGAGATCATTCATCACCGACGACACACAAGCAGGAATCATCCCCAAATCTTCTCCACAAACCAACATGCGGGTTGACTGTGTCAGTTGAGGTAACTTCTTCATTGCTTGTTGATACCAGAACTCGTTGTGCCGATGATAATAATACTGGTCGTATAGTCTGTTAAACGCATTTTTCTCTTCTTCGTTCAGCGACCGGAATACGAAATCCCGTTGCACACCGATGCGCGGGTGGTATTTACCTTCCTCTTTCTTATCCGCAACAAATAAGACGTTGCTGATTAATGAATAAAGCCCTTCCCGAATCCAGACACTATCTTCATCATTTCTACCGATAAAGAATTGTTCTACCTCCCGTTGTGTTTCGAATCCCGGTTTCATCCGATAAAGTCCGGAGTCATCAACCGATTCAAGGAAATCCTGTTTGACTAAATGGGTATGCGGTCCGAACAACTGTCCGAGGAAAGATTCATGGATGAATGGTAGCAGATATTCATCGCGGAACGTTAGACCATAACTTTCGATTTCTTCCCGGCTCATCGGCAAAGAAGGATCAAACTGGCCTAACAATCCGTGTACAGCGTGCATTGGTATTTCCCAAATACGGAAGAAACCGAGGATATGATCGATCCGGTAAGCATCGAAGTATTCCGCCATTTTCTGAAAACGCTTCATCCACCAGCGGTATCCGTCTTTTTCCATGACATCCCAGTTGTATGTGGGGAATCCCCAGTTTTGCCCGTTGATCGAGAAATCATCGGGCGGAGCACCCGCTTGTCCGTCGAGATTGAAGTAATGGGGTTCTGTCCAGGCTTCCACGCTGTTGCGGCTGATACCAATCGGAATATCCCCCTTTAATACAACACCGTGTTGGCGGGCATATTCGGTTGCAGACAACAACTGCAGATGCAAATGATACTGGATATAATAATACAACGAGATGTGAGGATAATCTGCCGTTCCCGGTTGGCACATTTTTTCTATATCTTCCGCTTGGTAAACAGAGTGTCTCGGCCATTGGCGGAAATTGGGCGTTTTGTAGGCATCGCGCAGATAACTAAAGACTGCATAAGGTTGCAGCCATTCCTTGTTCGTTTCAAAGAAATCTTTGAAACCTTTGGAAGCCAATACCTTTTCTCCTTCCTGTCGGAACATTAAGTTGAAAAACTCCCATTTAGTTTGGTTGACCGCTTCGTAGTCAATAGCAGGGAGGCTGTTCAGTTCCTTTTGCTTCTTGCTGAATTTCGATACCGCTTCTTTATCTTTCAGAGTTCCCATTTGCCTAATATCCGCATACATCGGATGGAAAGCATAAATAGAAATGCTGTTATAAGGATAAGAGTCCGTCCATGCATGAGTCATGGTGGTGTCGTTGACCGGTAAAATCTGAATAACTTTCTGGCGAGTATTTACTGCCCAGTCTACCATACGTTTCAAGTCGCCGAAATCACCTACTCCGAAACTTTTCTCTGATTTTAAAGAAAATACGGGTATAGCGATTCCTGCCCCTTTCCATGCGGGAATGTCGAAATAAACATATCGGTCGGAAATCACGAGCGTTTCGTTGGTCTTCAGTTCCGGGTCTGCCAGATAGCGGTTAGGGTTTTTCTCCCAGCAGTCTGCTTTCTTTTCCTGTTTGTTGTAGAGGATGAATTTATATTCCAGCGGATATTTTAGTTTGCTGGCGTCCAGTTCTATCTGCCATTCCGGGAAATTGGTGTCACTCATCAGCACCGCTTTCTCCGGGTCCCAGTGACCTAATGATTTCTGGTTGCCACAAATTGCTAGGCAATAATCTTTGTTGATACGTGGGGCGTAGGCCTTGATAACCAGTCCCTTCTTATATCTTTGCGGGATATTCTCTTTTTCAGGATGTGCCAGTAAGGCTTCTGTAAAAGCAGAACTATAAAGATACAGTTGTTCCGGGATATTTTTCCAGCAATCATTGATTCTGTATATCTTCCTGGAACTACCTGATAAGAAAATAGATCTCGAAAAACTGTCCCATTCCTTGCGGATAACTATTCCGTTTTGCTCTATCTGATAGCTATAATTGATAGTCATCCCTTCTTGAGGGACTTCAAGCTCAAGTTCTGCCGTCCAATAGATACCATCGGTGGTGTGTAAAGGAATTGATTCCGGAAATAAGCCGGAAATCCTTACTTCTTCTCCCCAATTGGTGCGGTATTCAATATTAAATGATAGAATCATATATATTAGATTTTGATTGTATATGTAAGACACTGCAAGTATAAGACATTTTTTTGAATAAAAAATAAAAGGAGCCGCACCGGACTCCTTTTAATCTTTTGTTTATATATTAATTAACATACGTAGGACTATTATCCACATCTGGAAGCGCCGCAAGTAGTACAAATCAGACAGCCTTCCTGATAAACCAATGTCTCGTTGCCACAGTTCGGGCACTTCTTACCTTTGGCTTCCGTTCCATCCTGAATATACTTCTTCAATGCACGTTCTACACCGTTTTTCCAAGTGTTGATACTTTCACTGTTCAATTGCAGAGAGCCAACCAGTTTGATAACCTGTTCAATCGGCATCCGGTAGCGAAGCACGCCGGAAATCAATTTTGCATAGTTCCAGTATTCCTTGTTGAACTTCTCTGACAATCCTTCAATGGTCGTCTTATATCCGCGTTTGTTCTCGAATTGGAAGTCGTAACGTTTGGTACCGTCTTCATCCACATTTTTGATGATACGTCCGCAAGTCACGCTCTTAGGCAGCAAGATACCTTCATCGTCATCTTGCAAACCAGTGAATATTTCATAAGGGTGTCCGTCCAATAATCCGACAAAAGCTACCCATTTTTCCTTGTTGTTCTGGAAACGGACAACGTCTGCTTCCAATATTCTCGGACGTACCTCTACAACCGTAGGCGGTTTGCAAGGAGGAAGTCCTTCTTTTTTGTCTTTATCCGATTTCGTAGAGATCAGCACTCCGGAGCGTGAACCGTCACGATATACGGTACAACCTTTGCAGCCGGATTTCCATGCCTCTACATACAGGCGGTTTACTAAATCCTCGTCCACATCGTTCGGCAGATTGATGGTTACGCTGATAGAGTGGTCTACCCATTTCTGGATTCTTCCCTGCATCTTCACCTTCATCAACCAGTCGACATCGTTAGAAGTCGCTTTGTAATAAGGAGATTTGGCAACCAGTTCGTCAATCTCTTCCTGAGTGTAACGTCTGGCCGGGTCGTATCCGTTAGCTTCCATCCAGGTAACAAATTTATGATGGAATACGATGTATTCTTCGAATGCGTCCCCTGTTTCGTCTACAAAGTCTACATGCACATTCGTATCGTTCGGGTTCACCTTTCTTCTACGTTTGTAAACAGGCAGGAATACAGGCTCGATACCCGAAGTGGTCTGCGTCATCAAACTGGTCGTTCCGGTTGGAGCAATCGTCAGGCAGGCAATGTTGCGGCGACCATATTTCTTCATGTCCTCATACAGTTTCGGGTCGGCTGCTGCCAAGCGTTGGATGAACGGATTGTTCTGTTCACGTTCGCTATTGTATATTTCGAAGGCACCGCGTTCTTTGGCCATTTCCACTGAAGAACGATAGGCACCGAGAGCTACTGTCTTGTGTACTTTTTCAGAGAATTCCGTTGCTTCTTCCGTTCCGTAGCGCAATCCTAATGCAGCAAGCATATCACCTTCTGCAGTGATCCCTACGCCGGTACGACGACCTTGTCCGCTCTTCTTGTAGATTTTCTCCCAAAGTGCACGTTCCGCATGTTTCACTTCTTCGTTTTCCGGATCTTCGTCAATCTTGGTCATGATACGTTCGATCTTCTCTAGTTCGAGGTCGATAATATCGTCCATGATCCGTTGAGCGAGAGCCACGTGTTTTTGGAACAGGTCGAAATCAAAATAAGCATCCGGTTTGAACGGATTTACCACATAAGAATATAGATTGATAGCCAGTAAGCGGCAAGAATCGTAAGGACATAGAGGAATTTCTCCGCATGGGTTGGTAGATACCGTTCTGTAACCCAGGTCTGCATAGCAATCAGGCACAGATTCACGGATAATCGTATCCCAGAACAAAACGCCCGGTTCTGCTGATTTCCATGCATTGTGAACGATTTTCTTCCACAAGGTAGAAGCGTCGATTTCCTTGGTGAATGTAGGTTGGGCAGAGTCGATAGGATATTGCTGTACATACGGCTTTTCGTCTACGGCAGCCTGCATGAAAGCGTCGTCCAACTTGACAGAAACGTTTGCTCCGGTCACTTTGCCTTCGGTCATCTTGGCATCAATGAATGCTTCCGAATCCGGATGCTTGATAGACACGCTCAACATCAATGCACCGCGACGTCCGTCTTGAGCTACTTCACGAGTGGAATTCGAATAGCGCTCCATGAACGGAACAAGACCGGTAGAAGTCAACGCCGAGTTTTTAACGGGAGAACCTTTCGGACGGATGTGTGATAAGTCGTGACCTACACCACCGCGTCTTTTCATTAGTTGTACCTGTTCTTCGTCGATTTTGATAATAGCGCCATAAGAGTCGGCTGCACCGTCCACTCCGATAACGAAGCAGTTGGATAGTGAAGCAACCTGGTAGTCGTTACCGATTCCTGTCATCGGGCTACCTTGGGGGACGATGTACTTGAAGTGATCCAGTAAATCATACAGTTCTTTTGCTGTCAACGCATTCGGATACTTCGATTCTACGCGTGCCACTTCATTTGCAATTCTCCAATGCATGTCTTCCGGGGATTTTTCATAGATATTACCGAAAGAATCCTTTACTGCGTATTTGTTTACCCAAACCCTTGCAGCAAGCTCGTCGCCTTGAAAATATCGTAAAGATTCTTCATAGGCTTCGTCGTAAGAATAAATCTGTTTTTCCACGATTCAATTTGTGTTAAATCTCGTTTTTAATAAGTAATATGTAGAAGTTTACTTATCGTTAACAAATGTAGGCGCAAAGCTAAGAATGTTTTTTCATCTATCAAAATAAAAATGAATTAATTTATTAACAGGTTGCAAGTTTTCCATTTGTTTATGCTAAGTATTTGATAAACAGATAAAATTGAAATTTGTTCAAAGGTTAAAGTTTTCCAAAAAGAAAACTATTCTATTCCGCTAGTGTGGTGGAATATTTTTTTCTTTTTATATCTTTGCAGAAAAAAGATATGTTTGAAACCGTAAAGAATAGAAGAACTATCCGGAAATATCTGCCTAAAGATATAAATCCGAGTTTGTTAAATGATTTGCTTGAAACCTCTTTCCGTGCTTCTACGATGGGTGGGATGCAACTTTATAGTGTGATTGTGACTCGCGATGCGGAAATGAAGGAGAAACTTTCGCCTGCTCATTTCAATCAGCCGATGGTAAAAAATGCTCCAGTTGTACTGACTTTTTGTGCTGATTTCCGTCGTTTCAGCAAATGGTGTGAACAGCGGAAAGCTGTGCCGGGCTACGATAATTTAATGTCTTTTATGAATGCGTCTATGGATACTTTGCTTGTTGCGCAGACTTTTTGTACGCTGGCGGAAGAAGCAGGACTCGGCATTTGTTATTTGGGAACTACCACTTATAATCCTCAAATGATTATCGATACCCTCCAACTCCCCGAACTGGTATTCCCTCTCACCACAATAACGGTAGGCTATCCGGACGGTATTCCCGCACAAGTAGACCGTTTGCCATTGGAAGCTGCTGTGCACGATGAAAAATATCACGACTATACACCGGAAGAAATAGATAAACTCTATGCTTACAAAGAATCATTGCCGGAAAACAAGCAGTTTATCGAAGAAAATAAAAAAGAAACATTGGCTCAAGTCTTTACGGACGTGCGTTACACAAAGAAAGATAACGAATTTATGTCCGAAAACCTATTGAAAGTACTTCGCCAGCAAGGATTCTTGAAATAAGTATTAAGTATTTTTCAAGTATTAAGTATTACCCTGGTGCGAAACCGCATAATAAAGCCTGTCCGCATGGATAATACTTAATACTTTATACTTAATACTTGATTTCAGTTTCTCTTTTTCAGTAACGATTCTATTTCCTGTACTTCTGCACTAAAGCTTTTGTCCACCTCCAATTGTCCTTTTACGGTTTTGCAGGCGTGAAGTACCGTTGCATGGTCTTTGTTACCGATAAACTTACCTATCTTAGAAGTTGAAAAGTCTGTGTGGTTTTTAGCTAGATACATGGCGATCTGTCGTGCTTGAACGACTTCCCTTTTTCTGGATTTTGTATGTATGGCAGACGGTTCCAGATCAAAATGTTTGCATACCACTTTGAGGATATCATCGATGGTAACCGCTTTCGTTTCGTTATGAACCACGCCATGTACAATGTGTTGTGCCAAATCCAAATCTATTTCTTTGTTGAAAATAGTGGAACGAGCCATGATAGCAATGACGATACCTTCCAGATCGCGTACACTTTCATTCACATTTTCGGCAATATAATCAATCACTTCCGGAGGGAATTGTAACCCGTCGCGGTGTATCTTGTTGCGTAGAATGTTTTTGCGAAGTTCTACTGTCGGCTTTTCAAGCTCGGCTACCATACCCCATTTGAAACGGGTCAGGAGGCGTTCTTCAATACCTTGCAACAATACAGGAGCACGGTCTGAAGTTAATATGAGCTGTTTGCCGTTCTGGTGTAAATGATTGAAGATATGGAAGAAGTTGTTTTGAGTCTTGGTGACACCGGCAAACTCCTGAATATCATCAATGATTAATACATCAATCGTCTGATAAAAGTTAATAAAGTCGTTGGTCGTGTTATTGCGTACAGAATCCGTATATTGTACCTGGAACAAATGTGCCGAAACGTACAATACTCTTTTCTCTGGATAAATTTCTTTGATTTTCGTGCCTATTGCGTTTGCCAGGTGCGTCTTTCCTACTCCGGATGCTCCATAAAGGAATAACGGGTTGAAAGCAGTCCCTCCCGGTTTTTGCGCTACGGCTTCCGCCACACTTCTTGAAAGTTTATTGCTGTATCCTTCAATGAAGTTCTCAAAATTATAATTGGGATTCAAATGCGGGTCCAAATCCTGAACGGCAGGAGCCTGTAGGAAGCTGGGAGCTTTGTTTCCTCCGATTATGCTTTTGGGAGTAACAGCCGTAGAACGATTGCTTGCTTCGAGATTCACGGTTTGATTCGGAATCGAAGTCTTGTCCACCATGACATTGTACATCAACTTGGTTCCTTCGCCAATGACCTTATATAATGTCTTACGTATAAGATCTACGAATCTCTCTTCCAGTATTTCATAGAAAAACTGGCTCGGGATCTGTAAGATCAACGTTTTGTCCTCATATTTCAACGGAACAATAGGGGCAAACCAAGTATTATATGTCGTCTCGGGAACATTGTCTTTAATAACGTCGAGACAGCGGTTCCAAAGTACGACATGATTTGATTCAATCATAGTAACTTTTAATACATTTATTAATTAAGCAAAACTTCTACGTTTGCAAAATTGGGAATCTTATTCGGAAAAAACAAATCTATTTTTTCTTGTTTTTTTCATGCTAACAATAATGTGTTTACTTTCAATGACTTATGCGTTTGTTGTCGGACACACTCTGTTTACCCTCTCTTGCAGTTTTGTAAGTATCTGTATGTTAATGTCTTATATATATAATTTTAGCCTTTTTTCTCACTTTTGTACGTTTGTACGGGAATATTATTTCGGTTTGTAGATAGACATTTGAAGAGCAATCTACTTTCTTTTGAAAGCCCTTCGTTATTTAGATAAAATCTATATAACGATAATTTGCTACTTGTCTTTCTTGCCGAATAATGAGAAGTGAACGTACCGTTTCGGATGCTCTTTCAGGTCTTCTAATAAGCTGGCTGCATTTTCAGTTGTTGCATTCAGATTATTGTATAAAGTCGGGTCGTTGAAGAGCAGTCCGATTGTGTTATCTTTGCTGTTTAATTTTTCTGTAAGTATTTTTACGTTAGCCAGCGTTTCGTCTATTTTTTTGAAAGTGGCTGCATAGTCTACTTCTTTCAAATTTCCGCTGATAACAACGAAGTTGTCTCCGATGGTGTTCAGTTTACTGGTGAGTTGAGGTATGTCATTACTCATCAGCCCTTTTACCTGCGAACTGACTACTGCCAGGTTGGCGGTTGTCTTCTCTATCGAGTGCAGGGTGGCAGGGATGCTCTTGTCTCCTAATATATTGTTCAGAGAGATGAGGATAGAATCCAGTTTCGGAAGCATTTCTTCTACCTTGGGGATCAGTTTTGCCGCGCTTTCCATCATTCCGTTGTTCAGTGTGCCGGGGATCGTATCTCCTACGGCATATTTTTCGCGCGGGTTGTTTGCCAGAAGAATATTCATGCGTACGCCTCCCATAAGTTCGGATATAAGCTCGGCGCTACTTCCTTTGGGAATCCGCAGTTCCGTGTCCAGTTCCACTTCGACAATTACATTTCCGGGTTTGGCATAATCATAATAGATGTCACGCACGATACCTACACGAACACCGTCGGCAAATACCGGGCTTGATTTGGTGAGTCCGTTTACGTTTTCAAATTTGGCATAGAAATAGCTGGAAGGTTGAAACATGTGTATACCTTTCAGCCAGTTAATTCCGTATATAAGCACACATAGTGCAACGATACCTGCAATACCTATTCTGACTTCTTTTGTAATGTACTTCATTTTATCTTTTTATTTATTTCTTCTTTTCTTGAATTCGGCAATCGCTTCATTGACGTTCATTTTCTCGCCGTTCCGGAAAGCGATGATAAAGGCGTCTTTGAATTGTGCCGTAATGGTGCGCTTTGTACGCAACACCTTGTTATAATCGGCGGAGGCTCCATACGTATATTTGCATATTCCCCCTTCCTTATAATAATCTACCTCTTTCAGTCCTTTCAGCCGTTTGTCGTTTTTGGCGAGAGGTTTGGAAGAAGTAAGTATCTGTATCTTAAACGTAATTTCACTGTCATTGGTTGTACTCTCTACTACAATTGGGCGTTTCGGTGCTGTTTTTGCTGTCGCGGCAGGTTTTGTTTTTGCTTCGGCCAATAGCTTTTCCTGTTGGGGAGCTGTGTTCACGCTTTCGGTATCCTTTTGGGCAATTGCCGGGGCATTGTCTTCTTCCTGTTCGGTTGGGACGATCGTTTTGCTGACTCCTGTTAGGCGCAGTTCATGTTCTCTCTTATAATTTAAGAAAGCACGGTAGATGCCTTTTGCCATGGTGCCGGCCCCTTCTTCAGAATTCAGATAGCGCTCCTCTTCGGGCGTAGAGATAAATCCTAGTTCTATCAGAATGCTCGGCATGGCACTCGCTTTTAAGACAAGGAATCCGGCTTGATGCACTCCACGGTCTGCCCTTCTACAAGTTTGGCGAAATTGTTTCTGCATCAGAGAAGCCAGGTGTACACTCTGTTCCATGTATTTATCTTGCATGAATTCAAATATAATATATGACTCGGCAGAGTTCGGGTTGAAACCGGCATATCTTGTTTTGTAGTCACTTTCGTAGAGGATTACGGAGTTCTCTCGCTTGGCAACTTCCAGATTAGCGTCTGATTTGGCTAAACCCAGTGTCCAGGTTGAAGCACCTTTTGCGGTACGGTTGTTAGCCAGTGCGTTGGTGTGAATGGAAATGAAGAGATCAGCCTTCGCGTTGTTCGCGATTTCTGCGCGTCGGTCTAAAGGGATGAATACATCTTTGCTACGAGTGTAAATCACTTTGACGTCGTCGCAATTCCTTTTAATCAGATTTCCCACTTTCAGGGCAACGTTCAGATTGATATTTTTCTCTTTCGAGATTTTGCCGATGGCGCCCGGATCATGTCCGCCATGTCCTGCGTCGATAACTACTACAAAATCCTTCCCCCATAAGTGGTTAGTACATGAGGGTAGAAAAAGTAGCCAGAGGCAAATGAATATGTATAATATGTACGGTCTATTCAGTTTCATATCTATAATACGGTGCAAATGTAGTAGAAATTTGTAGAAAACTCATTATTTGCCATTAAGTTTTGTGTTTTTTTCGGTTTAATGGTAGCTTTTTTCCTGAAATCTCCGTTACTTTGTGCTTCGAAGTTAAAATGTACGACGATGCTTAAGTTTTTGAAGAATTGGACGTTACCTATTGCTATGCTGGTAGGTGCTATAGGTTATCCGCTGTTTATCAGCCTTTCTTTTCTGACTCCCTATCTTATTTTTACGATGTTGCTATTGACCTTCTGTAAGGTATCTCCTCGTGATTTGAAACCTAAACCTCTCCATTTGTGGTTGTTATTGATTCAGATTGGCGGAGCGTTGGCTGCTTATTTGTTGCTTTATCGCTTTGATAAAATAGTAGCAGAGGGAGTGATGGTTTGTATTATTTGTCCTACGGCTACGGCTGCTGCGGTGATTACTTCCAAGTTGGGTGGGAGTGCAGCCAGTCTGACCACTTATACATTGATAGCAAATATCGGTGCGGCTATTGCTGTGCCTATTCTTTTTCCTTTGGTGGAGGTGCATCCTGATGTCACTTTTTGGGAGGCGTTTCTTGTTATTTTAGGTAAGGTATTTCCGTTGTTGATTTGTCCTTTTTTGGCTGCCTGGTTGTTGAGTAAGTGTTTGCCAAAGGTGCATCAGAAGTTATTGGGCTATCATGAACTTGCTTTTTATTTGTGGGCTGTATCTTTAGCTATCGTAACAGCGCAGACGTTGTATTCCTTGCTCAATGACCCAGCGGATGGTTTTACGGAAATCATGATTGCTGTCGGAGCACTGATTGCTTGCTGTTTGCAGTTCTTTTTGGGGAAGATAATCGGCTCAATTTATAATGACCGTATCAGTGGCGGGCAGGCGTTGGGACAAAAGAATACGATTTTGGCTATTTGGATGGCACATACTTATTTGAATCCATTGTCTTCTGTGGCTCCCGGTTCGTATGTGTTGTGGCAGAATATTATTAATTCGTGGCAGTTGTGGAAAAAGAGAAAGAAAGAGGCTGAGATTTCTGCATAATACTAAAAAACTGAGATTGAAATTAAGGGCAAATGTGGTGGAGCAAAAGATATTTGAAATAGAAGACTTAAAAGAACTGGAAGAATTTTTGCAGTCTCAATCAGAAATAGAACAGTTGCGCGAACGCTTGTTTGCCGAGTTTCTGAAATATGCGGATTATAAAAATGCCGGAGAATGGAATAAAGCCGTTCGCCTTTGCGAGAGTCTGGCTATTATCGGCTGGGGAAATCACGAACCCGTCGAAGCATTGAGAGGACAATTCTTTAATGGAAATCCCGCGACTTGTTTTCAAAATAAATTTGGAGAAACTCGTTTTGTCGATGCCATTTGGTCGAAAAGAGTCAACGGTTTTACTATGGAGCAGGGAAGGACAAGTTATTGTTTCAGTCCTGACGACCCGAATCAAAAGCAATCCGTATTTTGGGAATATGAGATAAAGGAAGATATACAGGATATAAGGCTTGAAAGCCAGAGAAACTGGATTCCTAAAAATCCGGTTTGGATAAAGCGGACAATTGGTAACTGCTATGAAAACTCCAAGGTAGTAATCGAGAGCGTTGACAAAGAACTGAAACCAGAGTTGGATAGAAGGATGCGCCCCGAAATATACGGACGTGCTATTAATCGAATTATAATTAATTGTTCGTATAGTTATTATGACCACGACCATTGTAAAACAAACTATATCATAGCCGATGAAAAGTTGAAATTGAAACAAAAAGATTTCTATCGGACACTGCTCACTATGTTTACCAGGCAAGAAATAGAGAAGAACGGATATTTCCTTCGCAATCGTTTTGAATTTGGACCATTCAGGGCAGATACCGGGAAAATTAGAATCGGACTAAACCTTGAAAAAGAATTCAGCGAATTAAGTCATTCCGAACAGAGGTTAAAGCTAAGTGAATATATTCTGTTTGCTTTAAACCACGTAACTGACAAGCTAAAAAAGAAGAAGCTGGATTATGACTTCGACTTGATGCTTGAAGATTTTAATTCAATACTAACCGAGTGGAAAGCATGAAAGATATAATAGAGTTATTACAAAACGAAAGAACAAAAACAGTTGACGCTTTAAAACAAGGCGAGCAGGATAAGTTATCTCATCTTCAACAGTTAGACAAGGCTTTAGGCTGGCTGAAAGTCGTTGAAGATAATGAGTTGGCAACTGTAGGGAGCTATAAGATTCATAGATTGCCTGATCCACGCTCTGGCTTCTCTTATTATCATTTAATGATAGACAACGAAAGTGGCGATCCGAAAGATTGGACAGAGTATAAACCCGATAATCAGTCATTGGAACTCTGCTTTGATGATATTATAATAACACGAAAGTAATCTTTTACGTCAGTTATATTTTAGAACTGGTTCTTTTTTGTTATCTTTGCGTCGAAACATTGTAACACACAAAGAAAACATGAAAAATAAAGCCGTTGTAGTCCTTGTTATTTTAGGAAGTTTGATTATATCGATGTTTGCAGGTTGCCAACAATCTCCTTTGAAATACATTCCTCCGACAATAGATTCTGTTAATAACGACAAAAGCAGGATGGGGTTGAACGGAAAAGTCAAAACGTTGGATATCTATTATTATCGTCCGGAAAATACATCGTCTTTCTTCTCGGTGAAATTCAAAAAAGGCGAGAAATGGGAAGAGGACGGAATACATCACTACCATTTTCATTTCAATATCGACGGCAATCTTGCTCAATGCAACGAGTACGACAAACAAGAAAATATTATCCGAAAGACCGATTATACCTATGAGACTTGGGGACATACATCTACACTTAGCTTTCCGAAAACTAACAGTACGATTGTCAGTAAGTATAATACTGACGGGAAACTGTTGGAAATTGTGTATAGTGATTCCCATGGGGAGATAAATACTTATGACG
>JBKVKY010000014.1:0-88666 GCA_046986985.1 Bacteroides xylanisolvens
TAGCTTGCCAATGCTACATTTATTATATCGCCTATACGGGCGCACCATCGTAGTAACGGAATGCCATCGGATTCTTACTATCTTTACCTTCGAACTTAATCTTTTCAATTCCCGGGAAAAATTCTTTTGTTGCCATAATTCTTTTATTTTTTAAAATGGTTATTATTTAAATTGTTAATTATTTATCTGAAGATAGAACCGGAGCCGGTATGTTACCGGTCATCGACTTTTCAAGACGGTATTTCCATTTTGCATACGCGTCAGCATATTCCTGGCGTTTTGCCACATTAGGCTCAATCACATCCAGTTTGTCAAGCGTAGCAAATGCCTCATTGTTATCCTTGTAGATACCTGCACCGATGCCCGCACCTTTCGCAGCACCTACGGAACCGTCTGTATCGTAAAGCTCGATAGTGGCTCCTGTGACTCCCGCCAAAGTATCGCGGAAGATAGAACTCAAGAACATATTAGCGTGTCCGGCATGGATCATCTTCACAGGAATTCCCATTTGCTCCATGATATCAATGCCATATTTAAAAGAGAATACAATACCTTCTTGAGCGGCACGGATAATGTGGTGTTTGCCATGCGTATTAAAATCCAGTCCACGGATACTGCAACCGATTTCTTTATTATTCAGCATACGTTCGGCACCGTTACCAAAGGGCAGGATACTGATTCCCGCACTGCCGATAGGCGCTTTGGAAGCCAATACATTCATTTCATTATAAGATATTCCTTCGGGAGCAATGTTGCGTTTCACCCATGAGTTGAGAATACCTGTTCCGTTGATGCAAAGCAATACTCCCAAACGTGTCTGATCTATGGTATGATTGACATGCGCAAAGGTATTGACGCGTGACTGCGGATCATAGTTCACTTCACCGTTCACGCCATAAACCACTCCCGATGTTCCTGCCGTAGAAGCAATCTCTCCAGGATTAAACACATTCAAAGAAAGGGCATTGTTAGGCTGGTCGCCTGCACGATAAGTAATCGGTGTCCCTTCTTTCAGTCCAAGCTCTTTGGCAGCTATTGCATTTACACGTCCCTGCTCTGCGAAGGTCGGTTTAATATCTGCAATCAAAGAAGAATCAAACCCGTAATAATCCATTAAGAAATCAGCCACCCGATTGTTCTTGAAATCCCAGAACATACCTTCCGAAAGCCCGGAAACAGTTGTACAGATTTCTCCACTCAACTTCATGGCAATATAATCGCCCGGCAGCATTATCTTATCAATCTGCTCATAGATGGCCGGTTCGTTTTCTTTAATCCACGCCAACTTGGAAGCGGTAAAATTTCCCGGTGAGTTCAACAAATGAGAAAGACATCTCTCCTCCCCGATTGTCTCAAACGCTTTCTGACCGTATGGCACCGCACGAGAGTCACACCAGATGATAGCAGGACGCAATACATGCTGATTCTTATCAACACAAACCAATCCGTGCATCTGATAAGAGATACCGATGGCTTTAATTTCAGCGGCACTCACTCCGGATTCGGTCATAATAGCCTGCGTGGACAACTTTAAGTTTTCCCACCAACTTTCAGGATCTTGTTCCGCCCATCCGGGATTCACTGCAATAATATTCGCTTCTGTTTTCGGAAAAAATGCCGAGGATACACATTTACCAGTCTCCGCATTTACCAAACTCGCTTTTACAGACGAGCTACCTATGTCATAACCTAATAGAAACATAATTTTATTTACGATTAAACGATTTACTATTTACGATTTACGCTCAATGTCCGACAATTAATGCTTTAACATCCAACGCCTAATACTTAATACTTGATACTTAATACTTGAACAGGGTCTACCTTCTTACCTTATTATATATCTTCTTATCAAATTTATAATAACGGGCAGCACGGTGAGCCACTCCTTGTTGTTTTTCTTCCAAAGGAACTACATATTCCATCATTGCTATTTTCTTATGGAAGTTACGCACATCCACGGCTTTGTCGTATACTAATTCAAAAAGAGTCCTTAATTGTGCGGCTGTAAATTTACGCGGAAGCAGTTCGAACAACATGGAAGGATTAAATTCTACGAACTGACGAATATAAGTCATTGCCTCCTTTATAATCAGATTATGGTCGAAAGCCAGTGTTTTCACGTCTTTCAAAGCGACCCAGCAAGCCTGATGATCGTCCAGATTCTTATCCAACGTACGATCTATCTTCACCATCGACAAATATGCAATGGTAACAATACGCTCCACTTTTGACTGCATAGCTCTTTCCAACCAACGTACATCTTTCGGATTACTCGTTCTGTTTTTAGAACCAAATGCTTTAAACTGCATCAGATTCACATTTTTAAGTCCTGTCAGTTCATACAAAACTCGTTGTGCAGCTTCATCCAGGGCTTCATCCATATAGATAAGACTTCCGGGAAGTTTCATATCATGATATACTTCTCCATTATCCTCACCTGCACGTTTTACAAGCAACACTTTCAGTTGTTCTCCGTCAAAACCAATCACTACACAGTCTACTGATATATGATTGTTTGCTAAAGGTGTATTTTTCTGTAAATTTTGCATATCTATTTCTTTAAGACGATGCAAATATAGAGGCTAAAAACCATCAAAACAAAAATAAGAACTATGCTATAAAACATTGTTTTTCACATAAATACATATCATACATTCTACAATATGAATAGTTAGTGTTATCTTACGAATTACAATATGTATTTTAGTATTTCCACGGGTGAGTAATTGTATAAAGTACAAAAACTAGATGGACGCTTTATTATCAGTACTTTTCATATCTTTTCCAACAGACACCCGGAAAGGTACTTATTGTATTTTAAACGATATGTCATTTTGTACCTTATCGTTTTTTATTCTATCTTTGTCGGGTAAATATTAAAAAATCTAAAATGGAACGTCATCCAGTCATTTTATCCATTGCCGGCTCCGATTGTTCGGGAGGCGCAGGTATTCAGGCAGACATAAAAACAATCTCGGCTTTAGGAGGCTATGCAGCATCGGCCATCACTGCTATCACCGTACAAAACACACTGGGGGTACGTGCCGTACAGTCCATTTCTCCGGATATGGTTCGTGGGCAAATAGAAGCCGTGATGGACGACCTGCAACCGGTTGCCATCAAAATAGGAATGATAAATGACATTCAGATCGTTCGTGTAATTTCCGACTGTCTACAAAAATATTCGCCTGCATACGTCGTTTACGATCCGGTAATGGTGTCTACCAGCGGAAAGAAACTTATGACAGATGAAGCGATAGAAGAAATCAAAAAAGAACTTTTACCGCTTGTCACACTAATCACCCCTAATATTGATGAAGCAAAAGTACTTACAGGTAAAAGTATTCACAACATTCAGGATATGCAGACCGCTGCCAAAATGCTGACGGATGATTATCAGACTAATATCTTACTAAAAGGCGGACATCTGGAAGGAGACAATATGTGCGACCTTTTGCATACGTCCGAATTTATCTACCATATATATGAGGAGAAAAAAATAGAAAGCCATAATCTGCATGGAACGGGATGTACCCTCTCTTCCGCTATTGCCACCTATCTTGCCAAAGGCTACCCCATGCGAGAATCCATCCAGCATGCGAAAACATATATCACTCAAGCCATTATCGCAGGAAAAGAATTGAATATCGGTCATGGCAACGGCCCCCTATGGCATTTTCCGGACACCGTTGCACAAATGTGTACTTTTTGTGCGGTTGTATCATAAAAATACGTAACTTTGCACCCGCAATTAAAAATCAATTAAATAATAAAAATATGAAAGCATTTGTATTTCCCGGTCAAGGCGCTCAATTTGTAGGAATGGGTAAAGACCTGTATGAAAACTCAGCTTTAGCAAAAGAATTGTTTGAAAAAGCAAATGATATCCTCGGATATCGCATTACAGATATCATGTTCGACGGCACAGACGAAGATCTTCGTCAGACAAAGGTTACTCAACCTGCCGTTTTCCTTCACTCTGTTATTTCTGCTCTTTGCATGGGCGACGACTTCAAACCGGAAATGACTGCCGGCCACTCACTTGGTGAGTTCTCTGCATTGGTTGCTGCCGGTGCATTGAGTTTTGAAGATGGATTGAAACTTGTGTATGCACGTGCAATGGCTATGCAGAAAGCTTGCGAAGCTACTCCTTCCACCATGGCTGCTATTATCGCATTGCCGGATGAAAAAGTAGAAGAAATCTGTGCAGCAGTAAATGCAGAAGGTGAAGTTTGCGTACCGGCCAACTACAACTGCCCGGGACAAATCGTTATCTCCGGCTCTGTACCGGGTATCGAAAAGGCGTGCGAACTGATGAAAGCTGCCGGAGCCAAACGTGCTCTTCCGCTGAAAGTGGGTGGTGCTTTCCATTCTCCATTAATGGATCCTGCTAAAATAGAACTGGAAGCTGCTATTAAAGCTACCGAAATACATACTCCTAAATGTCCGGTATATCAGAATGTGGATGCGCTTCCTCACACTGACCCTGCAGAAATCAAAAAGAATCTGGTTGCCCAATTGACTGCTTCCGTACGTTGGACACAATCAGTAAAGAATATGGTTGCTGACGGTGCTACTGATTTTACAGAATGTGGCCCGGGTGCCGTACTTCAAGGATTGATTAAAAAGATTGACGGTACTGTCAATGCTCACGGTATTGCATAAATATCCGTAAGCAGACTTTATCTTTAAGTGATATAGAGCGTGTTGGTAACTATTGCCAACACGCTTTTTTTATATGAAAACCATAGGTGGAATACAAACGAACATGTTGTAAAACACCCTGATACTTTTCTTTTCCGGCAAACTTTCCGAATCTTTCTTTTGTTTTTATTATAGGAATCATTTACTCAAATTTATGAGCCATGAAAATACATGAATATCAAGCGAAAGAGATTTTCTCCAAGTACGGAATACCTGTCGAGAGGCACACTTTATGCCGTACTGCCGCAGGCGTCCTGGCTGCATACCGGAGGATGGGAACAGACAGAGTGGTTATAAAAGCACAAGTATTAACCGGAGGCCGGGGAAAAGCCGGAGGAGTAAAACTGGTAAACAATACGGAAGATGCTTATCAGGAAGCCAAGAACATTCTCGGAATGAGCATTAAAGGTCTTCCAGTCAATCAAGTTCTGGTCAGCGAAGCGGTTGATATTGCTGCAGAATATTACGTCAGTTATACCATCGACCGGAATACACGTTCTGTCGTTCTGATGATGAGTGCATCCGGTGGTATGGATATTGAAGAGGTAGCCCGTCAGACACCGGAGAAAATCATCCGATATTCAATCAATCCATTCATTGGCCTTCCCGACTATCTGGCAAGGCGTTTCGCTTTCGCTCTCTTCCCACAAATGGAACAGGCAGGTAAAATGGCTGCCATCCTTCAGGAACTTTATAAAATCTTTGTGGAGAATGACGCGTCGTTAGTGGAAGTAAATCCGCTGGCACTTACAAAGAAAGGTACGTTAATGGCCATTGACGCAAAGATCGTTTTTGATGACAATGCGCTCTATCGGCATCCGGAGATTCATGCTTTGTTTGATCCGACGGAAAAAGAAAAAGTGGAAGCAGATGCCAAAGATAAAGGATTCAGTTATGTTCACATGGACGGCAATATCGGTTGTATGGTAAATGGCGCCGGACTTGCCATGGCTACTATGGACATGATTAAACTTTACGGCGGTCAGCCTGCTAATTTTCTCGACATCGGTGGCAGCTCCAATCCTGTCAAGGTTATTGAAGCTATGAAACTCTTATTGCAGGATGAGAAAGTAAAAGTGGTCCTGATTAATATTTTCGGTGGGATCACTCGTTGCGATGATGTAGCAATGGGACTTCTTCAGGCATTCGAGCAGATAAACAGCAATGTCCCCGTCATCGTCCGGCTTACAGGCACCAATGAACATATCGGACGGGAACTGTTACGGAATTACAGCCGTTTCCAAATAGCCACAACGATGAAAGAGGCTGCTCTTATGGCTCTGAAAGCATAATACGTACCAAATCACTAAAAAATAAAGCAATTATGAGCATACTAATAGATAAATCCACCCGTTTGATTGTGCAAGGAATCACTGGCAGAGACGGGCTTTTCCATGCCAAAAAGATGAAAGAATATGGAACCAAAGTGGTCGGGGGTACTTCTCCGGGCAAAGGAGGAACAGATGTGGACGGAATCCCCGTATTCAACACCATGTATGACGCTGTCGAGCAGACAAAGGCTAATACCTCCATCATTTTCGTTCCGGCACATTTTGCGGCAGATGCTATCATGGAGGCAGCGGACGCAGGCATCCGGATCATAGTCTGCATTGCAGAAGGAATTCCCACACTGGACGTGATTAAGGCGCATCAGTTTGCCGAACAAAAAGGTGCCATGTTGATCGGGCCTAACTGTCCGGGACTTATCTCTCCGGGAAAAAGCATGGTTGGCATCTTACCAGGACAAGTCTTTTTAGAAGGAAATGTAGGTGTCATCAGCCGTAGCGGAACACTTACTTACGAGATTGTGTATCACTTAACAGCTAATGGAATGGGACAATCTACCGCTATCGGCATCGGGGGCGATCCTGTTGTAGGGCTTCACTTCCGCCAACTGTTGGAAATGTTTCAGAATGATCCGGAAACAGAAGCAATCGTCCTGATTGGAGAGATTGGAGGAAATGCGGAAGAACAAGCGGCCGAATATATCCGTAATAATGTAACTAAACCTGTGGTTGCATTTATTGCCGGACAATCAGCTCCTCCGGGAAAACAAATGGGCCATGCGGGCGCTATTATTTCAGGAAGTTCCGGTTCGGCAAAAGAGAAAATTGAATCTTTGGAAGCAGCTGGTATCCGGGTGGCACAAGAGCCTTCGGATATACCCAAACTATTGAAAAAGTAACCTCCAAAAGAGAAATAAAAAACAGAAGTAGTAATATTACAGATGCAGATTCACTCAAAATAAGTAATTTCATACTTATCATTTTAAGTGAATCTGCATTTATTTTACATACCTTTCTTTATACCTAATTTTATAAGAAGAGCATTCATCGGATAAGCGCAGAAGAAACCGAAAAGCATAGCCAACTGCATCATAAACCAGAATATCCATGTATCTTTGGGCAATGGCTCATTGATGAACAGCACAAAATAAACAATTGCCATCCAACCGTACATTCCTACCTGCCAGGATAAAAGAGAAAAGAAATCTGCTTTGAAAGCGCGAGTCAGCGCGTTCCCCACAGAGATTTTTTCCATTTCCCGAATCGCATAAAACTGAAAATAAACGCCAATAATCAAAGCCAATACAAAATCAAGTACCCAATTCCCAACAAGTTGACTGCCTGCAACAGTTACAGGAACATAATTCGTAAACCACTCTCCTATGATATCTGCCAATGTGCAGCCTGCGCCACAATGAAGAGCCGACAGAGCTACCGATTGCCAATATGGACGCCTCATCTCTCCCATTGACATATCCATATCTTTCATGTCAGACATGCCCATCCCTTTCATCCCGTCATCCTCCATCTTCATCGGACTGCTCCGTCCGAACTTATTATACGCCCATAAAGCTAAATAACTTCCCCACAATGCAGATAATATCCAAACTGCATTCATTATTTTCATTGATTGCGGACGATGTGTCAGGTCTATGGCAATATGTACTGCTATTCCGATACCTGAACAGACTAAGAATACGGCTATTAAATTGAGCATGATTGTATTTTTTAAAGATTCAGACTACAAAACATACTTTATTTGCGAATAGTTCAGCCCACTACTTTTTAATTTTGCCTGTCGAACTATTCCACACACGAGTTGTTATCATTTCATAATCAAAACAATAAAAATATGAGCAGACGTAGACAATTAGAGCATGAAGTATCTGTTGCTCAAGAAAGAATAAAGAAAGCTGCAAAAGATACACCGAAGAATATCCTGAAATTATGGGAACAAGAGCTGGTAGACCTGGAATTGGAACTCAATAATATGGTGGATGATGAAGAAGATAATAATGAGGATTAACAGAAGAAGGGCGCGCTAGTTTCCTAGTGCGCCCTTCTCTATTACTGTCTATTTATTCAGTATTAGTTCTTTGGCAATGCTTCTTTCACTACCATTGAACGACCTACATATTCTGCACCGTTCAATTGTTTGATAGCGTTGTTAGCTTCTGTATCATCCGGCATTTCGATAAACGCAAAGCCTTTTGATCTTCTAGTTTCACGATCTGTGATTAACTTTACTGAAGCAACTGTTCCATACTCTTCCATTACATTTCTCAAATCCGATTCCTTAACATTATAGCTAAGATTTCCAATGTACAAATTCATAAAATACAAATATAAAAAATTAATAATTCAATAAGAAAGTTTTAGGAAGATCTTAATTAGAGATGGATATGCTCAAATAAATGAGAAGATACACGTAAAAAAATCAAATCGTAATAAACCTCTTTATTGTTGTTGGTACAAAGGAAAGCATTATTTGGAGATATTGCACTATATTCCCTCCTTTTTCTTTTCTCAAAACATCTTTTTTATGAAAATAGGCCAATACTTAACGTTCGCATTCTTTTATATCGGGCTATTTCATACCAATCACCGGATTAGTCTTCTATAGTTTCTTTGTTATAAGCTCTTTGAAAAACAAATACTTATAGTTAATTCTGCATCAGAAAATAAAAGGCTACCTTCTGTTTCAAAGAAGGTAGCCTTTTATTTTATATATCAGTTTGCAGATTAGCCACAATGGAAATACTTATGTACGAGATCTAACATCTCCATCGGCTTTCCTTCCAAATCCGCACGCAACGTTTTATCTTCGTAACTGCGAAGTCTGCGGATGATACCATCAATCATTGCCGGACTAAAGACATTATATTGTTCAAATATTGCCCGTTGTTGTTGCAGGCAATCAGCAGAAGCCTCACAGCTATCCGGCAGTTGTGCCAGTGAGTTCAGTTTATCTTCATTCTCTTTCTGATGGATATTCACATTCACATACGTCTTTTCAGCGATATCCAGCGCATTTTCAATCTCAAAACCATGACGGCAGGCAACAGCCAAACCGGCCAACAGTTGATACAAATCTGCCGAACCATCCGGAGAACGCATTTCTACAGTCTGCTTCTGGCTGGTGTCAAAATGGCTTTCGGCTTCCAACGGATTAGCTAATGTACACATATCTGTTTTTGCAGCCCATCCCAATGGCACACGTACTAATACGGAACGGTTACGATCTCCCCAGCAAACATTGGTAGGTGCCTCCTGATGAGGAACAAGACGGAAATAAGAAGTAGGATTGGTATTTCCAAAGGCAGTGATTGAAGGAGCAAGCACCATCATTCCGGCAATTGCTTTACGCGCTGTTTCCGACAAAACGCCGTCTTTCAACATTTGGTTCTTGCCGTCTTTCATGATACGCATGTGTACGTGCAAGCCCGACCCTGCCTTACCGGCTGTAATTTTAGGAGCAAAGGTCACATTATATCCATATCTGTATCCCAGATTACGAATCACCCATTTGGCAATCATCAACTGATCTGCCGCCTGCGATACAGGAACCGGCAGGAACTCAATCTCATTCTGTTCATAAATATAGCCATCCAGCGTAAAATTACCCACTTCGGAGTGTCCATACTTTATTTGCCCGCCTGTTTGCGCGATATAAGACATACATTGAGTACGGAACTCATTGAATTTAGCGTATGGACCCGATTCGTGATAACCACGTTGGTCGGTTGCCTGAAACATACCTGTATCCGGGGCTATTACATAATATTCCAATTCGCCCATTGCCTGAAATTCCATTCCGGTAACTTCTGTAAAAGTTTTGCTTGCTTTGTAAAGGGTGTGTTCTGGTGCACTTTCGAGAGGTTCGCCGTCTTTGTTGAAGAAAGAGCAAAGCATAGACAGCGTCGGAATCTCGGCAAACGGGTCAACGAATGCAGTGCAGAAACGGGGAATCACATAAAGGTCACTACTGCCCGCTTCTATGAAAGAAAAAAGACTGGAGCCGTCTACCCGTTCTCCACAAGTAAGAATAGCTTCCAAATAGGCTTGATTGTTGATAACAAAATTCAGGGTTTTCAGACGACCGTCTCCCGCCGGATACATGAAATTGACCATGCGGATATCTTTTTGCTGGATAAATGAGATAATGTCGGCTTTGGTAAACTCTGAAGTTGGCTTTTGAAGGAATGCTACCAACTGGTTAGCATTCATTGACAAATCTTGATTCATAATCGGTTGTTTTTCGTTGTTGTATGATTAAAAACGGTTTGTTAAATGCCAAAGATAACGAAAAGATTCTACTCCTTAAAGCGTTTTAAATCTTTCCGGCTAAAAATCCATTCCGGAGTATATAGTTTCCCCGCATCCGTTTCCGCCAATTCATACCAGGGGGAAAGGCTACGACTGACAGGATTTACAAGAATATGAATCTGTTGTGCAGGCATATAGCTCTGCGCCAACAGGAATACTTTCTTTTTGGTAACCGGATGAACAGCAACATCTACAACAATGACTGCATGTCCGGGTGAGCCTCCTTTAATAAATACATCACCGGGTTGCAAAGAAGTATAAGACACAGCCTGAAGCTCGCGGGATAAAGAAGCCGTTCCGGCATACATAAAGACCATATCGAGATAGTTACGGAAAGTTTTATAGGAATAATCCACTCCTTTGCCCGCAGCATACCATTGCACTTGATTGCCGCTGACTTTTATCCGATTTCCTTCCGCCCATTTCTTATACCCGGCAGGGAAACCATTGGTGAAGTTGAATTTTATTTCTCCATATCGTTTATGTTTCCACAGATATTCCGCCCGCAAACGCATTACCGCATCGGCACACTGTTGCAAATCACGGTTACCTATTTCCATATCGATTACAGCGTAAGCTGCAGACTGATTCGATTTTTCTTTTCCATTATAAAGCATCACTTTACTACCTTTCGGCATCAAAGGCAAATTACGTAAGTAACCTGTAAACGAATGATCGGAACAAGCCTCCCTGACATATCCCGTCGGAGGAGCGATTCTTGTAGCAACCGTTTCTTGCCCCCACAATTGCAGGGATGTACAAAGTAACCCTATATATATTAGTAAATACTTCATAACGCTTCTCTTTATATTCTGTTCCGGACAAATATAAGTAATTATTGTTTAAAAAGAGGATGAATGTCTATTTTTATTTTAACTTTGTACAAAGACCTACATACATAACTAAAATTGATAAGCTATGGACATCCAAACATTTATTCAGAACTTCAAGGAGGCATTCGGAGAGAATGCCGAATTACCTCTTGTATTTTGGTATTCGGATATACTGAAAGGAACAACAGAGAAAATTAACGGTTGCTTCTTTAAAGGTATGAAGACTGTCAGAGAAGGTGGCACTATCAGCTTGAATGCAGAAAATATCGGTTGCGGTGGCGGCAAATTCTACACAGGTTTTACAGAAATGCCTGAACGCGTACCGACTTTTGTCTCACTAAAAGAACGATATAAACAGACTCCGGAAATGGTCATTGAATTTATCCGGCAACTCGGAGTGCCGATGGCAGAAAAGAAATACCTTCATTTTGCCCGTATAGACAAAGTGGCAAGTCTGGAACAAATGGAAGGCGTCATGTTTATCGCCAATCCTGATATGCTTTCCGGACTGACTACATGGGCTTACTATGATAACAATGCCGAAGATGGTGTCGTTTCCTTATTCGGTTCCGGTTGCAGTTCCATAGTGACACAAGCCACTCTTGAAAACCGCAAAGGAGGCAAGCGGACCTTTATCGGTTTCTTCGATCCGTCGGTGCGTCCGTACTTTGAAGCGGATAAGTTGAGTTATACGATACCTATGTCCAGATTCAGAGAAATGTGTGGGACTATGCGCCAAAGTTGCCTGTTTGATACGCATGCATGGGGAAAGATCCGGGAAAGAATGGGTGCCGAATAAGGCTAAAGTACAAACCAAATAGTTTCAAAATATGTTTCAAGCCTTGAAACTGTTTGTTTCTCGGTGTGAAACGAATGGTTTCAAGCGGTGAAACAAATAGTTTCCCGTAGTGAAACAAAGTGTTTCAAATAGGCTTGAAACTTTTCTGTCCCATTTTTAATATCATAAAGTAAATGCTTAAATTAGTTCGTATTATAAGTTGTTATTCAAAACGCAATGAAGCCTCCTTTTTTCTATTAACTAATTTTAGACAGTTACTTTAGCAAATAGTTCTTTGTCCGGATTAAACCTTTTCTACGGAAAGAAGTCTAATTTTTTATATATTATCGTTCTATTAAACATTAAAGTTATCAACGAAAATGGAAACATCTGCTAAACTCTATTCACTGAATTACAGCAATGTAAGAACTTACCTCTTTGCCCTACTATTTGTGGCAGGCAACATTGCACTTCCACAAATCTGTCATCTTGTACCATACGGTGGCCCTACTTTATTGCCGATCTATTTTTTCACGTTGATCGCAGCTTATAAATATGGCTTTCGTGTGGGATTACTGACAGCAATTCTTTCTCCTGTCATCAATCACCTGTTATTTGCAATGCCATCGGGAGCTGCACTCCCCATTATATTGATAAAATCCACTTTGCTTGCCGGAGCTTCCGCCTTGGCTGCACGAACACTGAAATCCGTTTCTTTATGGGCTATTCTCGGTGTCGTTCTCTCCTATCAGATTATAGGAACTGCTTTTGAATGGGCATTCATCGGAAATTTCCATGCAGCAGTGCAAGATTTCCGCATTGGTATTCCCGGTATGTTAATTCAATGGTTTGGTGGCTACGCCCTACTGAAAGCGATTGCAAAACTCTAAAGTAAAAACAAAAATGGACAGAAGGGACTTTTTAAAAACAGTAGCCATAACCGGTGCCGCATTAAGTATTCAGCATTCGGAGGCAATGGAGATATTAACCCAGACTATTAATAATACGAACGGAGGCAATCCGGACTTAGTAGCCGTTATGGGTGGAGAGCCGGAAGCTATGTTCCGCCGTGCTATCAGCGAACTGGGCGGTATGAAACAATTCGTCAAACCGGGACAGAAGGTGGTCGTAAAACCTAATATCGGTTGGGATAAAGTGCCGGAACTGGCAGGAAACACCAACCCGCAATTGATTGCTGAAATCGTGAAACAATGCTTTGCTGCCGGAGCTAAAGAAGTGACCGTATTCGATCATACTTGTGACGATTGGCAGAAGTGTTACAAAAACAGCGGCATCGAAGCGGCGGCAAAAGCTGCCGGAGCAAAAGTAATGCCTGCTCATTTGGAGTCTTATTACAAGCCGGTAAACCTACCCAACGGTCAGAAGATGAAGAAAGCAAAGATACATGAAGCCATCCTGAATTGCGATGTATGGATCAATGTTCCCATCCTGAAAAACCACGGGGGCGCCAATCTGACTATCTCAATGAAAAATCACATGGGAATTGTCTGGGATCGTGGATTTTTCCACCAGAATGACTTGCAACAATGTATTGCCGATATCTGTACACTGGAAAAGAAAGCTGTGCTGAACGTAGTGGACGCTTATCGTATCATGAAAACCAATGGTCCGCGAGGACGTTCTGCCTCGGATGTCGTATTAGCGAAAGGACTGTTCATTTCACCGGATATTGTAGCAGTGGACACGGCTGCCGCCAAATTCTTCAATCAAGTACGTGAGATGCCACTAGATACTGTGGGACACCTCGCTAAAGGAGAAGCACTGAAAATAGGAACCATGAACATTGACAAGCTGAATGTCAAGCGAATTAAGATGTAAAATAACAATGTTAAGAAGGCTACGTATTGGAATATCAGCACTTTTATTTGTGCTGATTTCTTTCTTTTTTCTCGATTTTGCAGAAATATTACCGAACAGTTTTCATCGGCTGGCACATTTGCAGTTTGTTCCAGCCATCCTTTCACTAAGTATAGGTATCTTATTATTTCTCATTGTGTTAACGCTCTTGTTTGGACGCGTTTATTGTTCTACAATTTGCCCTATGGGTATTTTGCAGGATGTCATTGCACGCATTTCAAAATCAACAGGGAAAAAGAAAAAAAGATATAGTTACAGTCCCGCAAAAAACAAATTGCGTTGGGGCATACTCGGGCTGACAGTAATCGGGTTTCTATGCGGATTTACATTTATTGTAGGCCTGCTCGATCCATACAGTGCGTATGGACGTGTAGTAGTGCATATATTCAAACCGATCTACATGTTGGGAAATAATCTGTTGGAATCCGTCTTTTCCAAGTTCGACAATTATACGTTTTATCAGGTAGATACCTCTGTTTTAAGCATTTCTTCTCTTCTCATTGCTGTTATCACTCTGGCAGTTATTTTTGTAATGGCATGGAAACACGGGCGGACATGGTGCAATACGGTTTGTCCCGTAGGAACAGTATTGGGATTATTGAGCCGCTTTTCATTATTTAAGGTCCGTATCGATACTACGAAATGTAATGGATGCGGGCTTTGTGCTACTAAATGCAAAGCCTCCTGCATCAATAGTAAGGAACATGCTATTGATTATAGCCGTTGTGTAGATTGTTTCGACTGTCTGGAAGCATGCAAGCAAAAGGCATTGGTCTACAACCCTTCTTTAAAGAAACAACAAACAAACGTAGAAGCCCCTGCGCCATCATCACCGGACACGGATTCATCCAAACGCCGCTTTTTGGTTGCCGGTCTTGTTACTGCCGGGGCTACTCCCAAACTCCTGTCCCAAGCCAAAGAATCCGTTGCAAGATTAGAAGGCAAGAAGGCATACAAAAAAGAGAATCCAATCACTCCTCCGGGCTCTATCAGTCGGGAACACTTTCAACAGCAATGTACATCCTGTCATCTTTGTGTCAGCAAATGCCCCTCTCATGTTCTGCAACCTGCTTTTATGGAGTATGGTTTGGCAGGCATAATGCAGCCGACCGTTAGTTTTGAGAAAGGATTTTGTAATTTTGACTGTACTGTTTGCGGAGACGTTTGTCCCAATGGAGCAATTCTTCCCATAAGTGTAGAGCAAAAACATCTTACACAAATGGGATATGTTGTTTTTATCGAGGAAAATTGCATCGTTTATACTGATGGAACCAGTTGCGGAGCGTGCTCCGAGCACTGTCCTACACAGGCTGTGGCAATGGTACCATATAAAGACGGATTAACGATCCCTCATGTAAACAAAGAAATATGCGTAGGTTGTGGAGGATGTGAATATGTTTGTCCTGCCCGTCCATTCCGCGCTATCTATATTGAAGGAAATCCAGTGCAAAAAGAAGCAAAACCTTTTAAAGAAAGCGAAGAACATAAAGTGGAGATAGACGATTTCGGATTCTAATCAGTACACAGTACTGGTGTAAAAGATTCCATCCGTATATTTGCGCTCTATTGTGGTATATTTAAATGCGGATAACAAAACTTTATACTTACGCAATTAAAGTTCCATGTTATCCGCATTTATTGTGTTCTATGGATAACAAAAAACTGCTTATGACGTTCTCTTAAAAAAACTATTCATTATATTCCTCCTACTTTCAATAAATTCACTAAATTCGTGGCGAACTAAAGAAAGCAACTCATGGAGGTATTCACAAATAACAGGAATAGCCGGAAATATCAGATTGGCTATGCACTAAGCGGAGGATTTATTAAAGGATTTGCCCATTTGGGAGTTATGCAAGCTCTTTTAGAGCATGATATTAAACCGGAAATCATCTCCGGAGTAAGCGCAGGAGCACTTGCCGGTGTCTTTTATGCAGATGGCAACGAACCCCACAAAGTACTTGATTATTTCTCCGGACATAAATTCCAGGATTTAACCAAACTGGTAATTCCTAAAAAAGGATTATTTGACCTTTGTGAATTTATAGACTTTCTCCGAACCAACGTTAAAGCAAAAAACTTGGAAGATTTACAACTTCCTCTGATTATCACAGCAACCGACCTCGATCATGGACGCATGGTTCACTTTCACCGGGGTAGCATAGCTGAACGGGTTGCTGCTTCTTGTTGTATGCCTGTTATGTTCGCACCAGTCAATATAGATGGCACTAACTATGTTGATGGAGGATTGATGATGAATCTTCCCGTATCTACCCTGCGTAGAGTGTGCAATAAGGTGGTGGCTGTCAACGTAAGCCCCATCATGGCACAGGACTACAAAATGAATATTGTAAGCATTGCTATGCGTTCATTCCATTTTATGTTCCGCGCCAATACTTTTCCAGAAAGAGAAAAGTGTGATTTATTAATCGAGCCATACAATCTATACGGATATAGCAATACCGAACTGGAGAAAGCAGAAGAAATCTTCGGACAGGGATATAATACAGCCAATGAAGTGCTTAATCAACTGTTGGAAGAAAAAGGGAAAATATGGAAGTAACCTCCTATCCATCGGAAAAAAGAATGAATACGAATATTAATAATCTACTCTATATGAATGACGAAAATAAAATAATTATCTATCAAGTGTTCACCCGCCTGTTTGGAAATAACAACAACCACTGCGTCTACAATGGAGACATTGCCACCAACGGCTGTGGGAAAATGGCTGATTTCACGCTCAAAGCACTTGGTGAAATCAAAAAGCTAGGTACTACGCATATATGGTATACAGGCATCATCGAACATGCCACTCAAACGGATTATCGCCGTTATAACATCAGTCCGGACCACCCTGCCATTGTGAAAGGAAAAGCTGGCTCTCCCTATGCCATCAAAGATTATTATGATGTAGATCCTGACTTGGCCAACGACGTACAAGGACGTATGAAAGAATTTGAGAACCTGGTACACCGTACACATCGCGCAGGTCTGAAAGTGATTATAGATTTTGTACCTAATCACGTAGCACGCCAATACCATTCGGACGCACAGCCCGACGGTACGACGGAATTGGGGGCTAACGATGACCCCAGTCAATCTTTCAGTCCATACAATAATTTCTATTATATTCCGCAAGCGGAACTTCGTGCCCAGTTCGATATGAAAAACGGCGCAGCAGAGCCTTACCGGGAATTTCCGGCTAAAGCTACCGGTAACAATCGTTTTGACGCTACGCCCAATATCACCGACTGGTATGAAACGGTGAAATTAAATTATGGAGTGGATTATCAGAATGGCGGTACCTGCCACTTCTCCCCGACTCCGGACACTTGGATAAAGATGCTGGACATTCTTCTTTTCTGGGCATCAAAGAACATTGACGGTTTCCGTTGTGACATGGCAGAAATGGTTCCCGTTGAATTTTGGGAATGGGTTATTCCTCAAGTAAAAGAGGTTTATCCTGAAATACTTTTCATCGCAGAAGTCTATAATCCCAGTGAATATCGTAATTATCTGTTCCGTGGCAAGTTTGACTATCTATATGATAAGGTAGGACTGTATGATACGCTGCGGAACGTAGCCTGCGGATATGAATCTGCCGCCGCAATCACTCATTGCTGGCAAAGCCTGAATGGAATAGAGAAAAAAATGCTCAACTTCCTGGAGAACCACGATGAGCAACGTATCGCGTCTGATTTCTTTGCCGGTAATCCGCGTAAAGGGATTCCCGCACTAATCGTTTCTGCTTGCATGAACACCAATCCTATGATGATCTATTTTGGTCAGGAGTTCGGAGAGCTGGGCATGGATAGCGAAGGATTCAGCGGAAGAGACGGACGGACTACTATATTTGATTATTGGAGTGTAGATACTATACGTCGTTGGCGAAACGGAGGAAAGTTTGACGGGAAAATGCTTACTGAAGAGCATAAGCACCTCTACTCTATCTATCAAAAAGTACTGACGCTTTGCAACGAAGAGCAGGCAATCAAAAAGGGGGTATTCTTTGACTTAATGTATGCCAATATAAACGGATGGCGTTTCAATGAGCAGAAGCAATATACTTTTATGCGGAAATATAAAAACGAGATTCTGTTTTTCGTTATCAATTTCGACAGTCAACTGGTAGATGTTGCCATCAACGTGCCTTCACATGCCTTCGACTTTTTACAGATTCCTCAAATGGAATCTTATCAGGCTATCGATTTGATGACTGGCGCTAAAGAAGAAATCTGCTTATTACCTTATAAACCGACAGATGTTTCGGTCGGAGGTTATAACGGAAAAATTTTAAAAATTACTTTTTAAGTAAAAAGACTAAGAACCGCATACCCCTTACCCTCCGGGCACTTCATCTAGAAATGCCCGGAGGATTATTTTATGTATGTTGCCCAAACAAATATTCTCAAAGGCTGTTTAGTTAGATAACTAATCCTCTAAACTCAAAGCTTATGAAGAAATTTATGATTTGTGCAATCACGCTGTTTTTGCTATTATCTACATCTGTCTTTGGAGATACCCCTCCCGGCAATGTACAGGCAACCTTCAAAAAAATGTATCCCAAAGCAAATAGCATCGCCTGGTCACAAGATGACGGGTATTATTGTGCCAATTTTGTAATGAACGGATTTACTAAAAATGTGTGGTTTAACGTCCGAGGGCAATGGGTGATGACGCAGACTGATCTTGTTAGCCTTGATCGTCTGTCACCGGCAGTCTATAATGCTTTTGTATCCGGGGCATATGCAAATTGGGTGGTAGATAATGTGACAATGGTAGAGTTTCCCAAATGGCAGGCTATTATTGTAATTAAAGTAGGACAAGATAACGTTGACATTAAATATCAGTTATTCTATACTCCACAAGGAGTATTACTGAAAACACGCAACGTGAGTGATATGTATGATATTCTCGGACCAAGTACCTTTTTGGTAAACTAGAATTAAATCATTTAATGCGCAATATAAATAAGAAAGCCCCCGCAGATATACAATGATATTTGCGGGGACTTTCTTATTTTAAAGATAAAATTATTTCTTCTTTCTAAGCACTACAGCGGTACGGGCAGGAATGTAGAGTTTCAGCCACTCTTTCTTCTCCTTACTGTACAGCGGGTCGGCAATAGTGAAATGCACTACAGAATCATCTGCCAAACCGTTTCCTCCAAATGCAACGTCATCCGTATTCAATATTACTTCATAGGCTCCCGGAGTTACCAGGAATCCATAATCGGTAAATGACTGTTTCGGATTAAAGTTAAAGACAAATATAAGGTCTTTACGTCCGTATGCCAATACCTGATCGCCATCATTATGCCATATTTCCTGAACAGGTGTTGCCTGGAAGTCTTTCACGCTCTTGAGAACTTTCAGCATATCCTTATCAAAATCACCCATATAATGATAGGTCAGATTCTTGTTGTCTACCAAATTCCATTGGCGCCGGGCATATTTACATGACCATCCGTTACCTTCACGTGGGAAGTCAATCCATTCGGGATGCCCGAATTCATTTCCCATAAAGTTCAGATACCCCCCGTTGATGGTTGAAGAGGTCAATAAACGAATCATCTTGTGCAAAGCGATACCACGATTGACAACATAATTTTCATCTCCTTTTTGCATATGCCAGTACATATCAGCATCAATCAAACGGAAGATAATTGTCTTGTCTCCCACTAATGCCTGGTCATGGCTTTCTGCATACGAAATGGTCTTTTCATCCTGACGACGGTTGGTTACTTCCCAGAACATGCTGGAAGGTTTCCAGTCTTCATCAATCTTTTCTTTGATTGTCTTGATCCAATAGTCCGGAATGTTCATGGCCATACGATAATCGAAGCCGTAACCGCCATCTTCTATTTTTGCAGCCAGCCCCGGCATACCGGAAACTTCTTCCGCAATGGTTATCGCTTTCGGATTTACCTGATGAATCACTTCATTAGCCAATGTCAGGTAACAAATCGCATTATCATCCTGATGACCGTTGAAATAATCTCCATAGTTACAGAAGGCTTCACCCAAACCGTGACTATAATATAGCATAGAAGTGACTCCGTCAAAACGGAAGCCGTCAAATTTATATTCTTCCAGCCAGTACTTGCAGTTAGACAACAGGAAGTGAATCACTTCGTTCTTACCATAATCGAAGCATAGAGAATCCCAAGCCGGATGTTCGCGACGAACGCCCGGATAGAAATACTGATTCGGATCACCGGCAAAGTTTCCTAATCCTTCTACTTCATTCTTCACTGCATGTGAATGAACAATGTCCATAATCACAGCAATTCCCATCTCATGAGCGGCATCAATTAATGCTTTCAATTCGTCGGGAGTACCAAAACGGGAAGAGGCAGCAAAAAAGCTGGATACATGATAGCCGAAACTTCCATAATAAGGATGTTCCTGAATGGCCATAATCTGGATACAATTATACCCTTCTTCAGCAATACGGGGAAGTATTTTCTCGCGGAATTCGTTATAAGTGCCCACTTTTTCCTCCCGTTGTGCCATTCCGATATGACATTCATAAATCAACAGTGGATTCGTGTCGGGCTTAAATGTTTTCTTTTTGAATTTATAGGGTTTCTCCGGAGCCCAGACTTGCGCACTGAATATCTTGGTCTGTTCATCCTGCACCACACGGGTAGCCCATGCAGGAATACGCTCGCCTTGTCCACCTTCCCAATATACATTCAATTTGTAGAGATCGCCATGATGAATGGCATCCGCCGGCAGGTTAATTTCCCAATTGCCATTCTTTAGTTTTTTCAGCTTATAGGCTGCTTTTTCCTCCCAATTATTAAATGTACCCACCATATAAATATGAGTAGCATTGGGCGCCCATTCACGGAAGGTCCATCCCTTATCGGTGCGATGCAATCCAAAATAAAGATACCCCGATGCAAAATCTGAAAGGGTTTGTTTGCCTTTATTCGTCAATTCAGCTTCCTTGTCTAATACATGCTGATGACGCCCGGTGATAGCACCGGCAAAAGGTTCCAGCCAGGGATCATTTTTTATGAGATTAAGTGTCTTTTCCATATCAGAATTGAATTAGGATTATGCTTTTACTTTTACGATTACTTTTTTCACACCATCCGGAGTGATGCCCGGAGCATGACCGTCTTGCGGGAAGAAGATAGCAAACATTCCCGGTTTTACGGCAACGTATGTTTCTGCCAATCCTTCAAAGAAAGTAATGTCTTTTTCTGCGTTATAAGGTGCATCTGCCGGAGCACAATCTTTAGCAGCGGTATACCCCATAATTTCTGTTCCCGACAACGGGATTTGAATGTCAATAAATTCGTTATGAGTTTCCAGTTTGGCTTCCTCTTTTGTTTTAGGCTTGGTTTGTGCGATATTCACGAACAGATCTTTCCCTTTCAGTTCTGTCTTACCAATTTCCATGGCTTGGAGGTCATGAGACTTCAAGAAGTCAATGGCTTGTGCAAACAAAGGATTTAAAGACGCATATTTCTCCAGATTTTCTAAAGTATCTACTACCATATTAAGTTAAATTTTAAAGTTTATATTCCAGGCATTATTTATTCAAAATCATCAATCGTATAATTTATAAAATCAGCAAACCGCTTGAACTGGCGGAACGCTTTGTCTATCTGTTCCAACATATCCGGCCGAGTAAAGAAGTCATCAGGAACATTATAAGAGCAAACATACTCTTTACATTTCAAATAATCGACATACTTGAAATCTTTCGGGAAGCCTTTCGGAGCTGTTTTCAGAAAATCCTCCCCTATCACCGGAAAGTATTTCTTAAACTCCGGATCTTCTACAATCGCAACAAATTCTTCGATATTGTCATAAATAGACTGACGCACTGCTTTCAGGATATTGGAAGGCAGACACAAGCTTCCTCCAGCAAGCATCGAACCATCCGGCTGCAAGTGGACATAATATCCACAATGGTCGGATTTCTTTCCTTTGGCATTGATATAGCCGCCGAAATGTATTTTATAAGGTGTTTTATCCGCAGAGAAGCGGGTATCCCGGTAAATGCGATAAGTACAGTCTTTGGGTTGAATTCCCCGGATAGTTTCATCAAACAGGGAAATACGGGCAATCACTGTTGCCAAAAAGTTGTCGAACTCGGCACGGGCTGTTTCATATTCTGCCTTGTGCTCATTAAACCACTCACGATTATTATTCGCGGAAAGATCTTTTAAAAACTGAAAGATAACGGGTATGTTCATCTTTATCATTTTCTATTATTACTCTACAAACGTACAAATTTTATTTCATATAAACTACAAAAGGGGGTAAAAGGACATAAAAAAAGCATCGGCCTGGTAAAACCGATGCTTTAACACATTTATCAAAAAAACAGACTCTTCTGTCTCTGACGTACTTTAGCTTTCACAAGTGGAGTACAATCTCTTTAATTAATCTTATATCTAATACTATGAAAAACACATAAATATAACAGTACAAAAGTGACATTTGTTCAGCAATACTCTGTATATTTCAGTTAATTATCGTTTATAGAATGAAATGTTCCTCATTTATAGGCAATACAATACGTTCCCAGTCAATCATGGCGTTGAATAACATGATATGTGAATAGTCGTTTAAATGCACTTGCGCAATGTCTTTCTCAACAATGAATTGCTTATTCAGAAGTTCCGCCCGTTTCGTTCCCCGGAGTAACGGATGAGCCGGAGTAAACCATGTGTACCCATCGTAGAGGGCGATATTGGCAATAGAAGTATCTGTCAGATAGCCGTCTTTCACGATTAAAATATCATCTGCCATTCCTCTTTGGGCATACAAAGCGTTCAGTTCTTCCCGATGTGTGCTTTTGTAAGTGTAATTAATGGTATCGGATTCTATCAGATGCAAAGAGGACACTTTCCGCATCTGATAAGGAGCATACGTGACTTCTTCTACTTCTTTTCCATACACAATCCGGCATTTATGAATCCCGTTTAAAACTGGTGGCGATATATACTCACGCAAATCAAGCGGAACAGTATCTTTCCAAAAGACTGAACGGGTTCTATTGAAACGCTCTGTGTGATAATCAAGATTATAAATCTGTCCATCCTCTATCCGGATAGTCTCAATAAATGGGTACATATACTTTTTGTTTCATTTCGTTATACTCACTTTCCGCATCGCTCTGACAGGTTATTCCACCTCCACTTTTAAAATACATTTTTTCTCCTTCCTGTTCTACAAAACGTATCATAACGGCACTATCCAAATTAATCCCATCCGAATAGCCCATAATTCCTGTATAAAATCCTCTGTCGTAAGTTTCAGCTTCCCGAATAATCTGCATCGTTTTTTTCTTGGGGGCACCGGTAATGGAACCGGCTGGCAAAAGTCGGAAAATAAGTTCTCCCAAATGTTCCGGATAGTTTTCCGGCAATACGCCTTGAATTTCAGAGCTTGTCTGAAGAATCGCTCCCTGATTAGTCTGCAATGTATCGATATACCGATACCGGGAAACGGACACTTGATTGGCAACCATGCTTAAATCATTACGAATCAAGTCTACGATAGTAGCGTGTTCTGCCGCCTCTTTAGGATCGTTCATCAATAATTGGGCAGCAGAAGGAATGGAAGCGTCAATAGTCCCTTTCATCGGGTATGAGCTAATTTTTCCCTGATGAATTCTCACAAATATTTCTGGAGAAAAAACAGTAAAAGTGTCTTTAACCCATAGCTTATAAATCGCTTTAGAGTGATAATAAATATCTTTCAGAGTGAGATTGGTATCTACCGGAGTGCGACAAGTCAGATTTGTGAGAAAACTATTTCCAGCCAAGATATTCTGTCGGACAATATTAAACGAGCGTTGATAGGAATAGAAAGATTCTGCAGAAGGCTGCCAATGGATAGAGTTCGCTGGTTTAGCAGAAAAAGAAGGTGTATACTTTTCAGTTGACGTAGCCTGATTGGTAAATCCATTCAAATTATACAAAAGTTCAGTAGAATCAACAGCAGCAACCTCTTCTATATAAGATGCATCCTGCAGATAATTGATAATAAAAACAAAAGGACGATGGTGTTGTCCAAACTGATTCATCCGTTTGATGGCCTGTTCCTTATTATATAAGTGCATAAAATACTTCAGCGTTTAAGAACGGCAAATGTACACAAAAAGTATAGATTAGAAAAAGATAGTAATAAAAAAGGGTTGCCCGACGTATCATACCGGCAACCCTTTATCATTTATAAGATCGGTCAAATTACTTCATAACAGCTTTCACTTGAGGAAGCATCTTTTTCACATTTTCATTTTCCGGAGAGATCTTAGCAGCCTCTTCCAAATAGTCTAATGCTTCTTTAAATCTTCCATCCGCTTTTGCTTTTTCTGCAGCATATTTGTCTGCGTCTGAATTTGCCAAAGGAGCAGCTTTCTTCAGGATATTAGCTCCGTCATTATAACACAAAACTCCTAAACTGTACAATGCATTTGTTTTATACTGTTTGTGATCCAACGGAATTACTTTCTTGAAACAATCTTCTGCTTCTTCTGCTTTTCCAGCTTTCTGTGCTGCAAGTCCTGCTTTTAGATAATGAAGACCATAATTCTTCACCATTGTCTTATTCTTAGGATCGACTTTCAGCCCTTCTTCTAATGTAGCTACATATTCAGCAGTCTTCTTTTGTGCATCTAAAGCCAAAGCTTTACGAGCATACGCATTTCCTATATTAAATTTTTTCTGAATAGCAATATCGAAAAAGGTCACGGCTTCCGCATACTTTTTCACTTCGTCTGCTGCTATACCACAATAGTAAGCTGTTGCAGAATCTTGATTATTAGTCTGTTTCAGATATTCGCTGAACTTCGCATACGCTACTGGATAATTTTTAGCATTAAATGCATCATTTCCTTCTTTTTTCAATTGCTCTGGGGCGGTTTGTGCAAAAACATTAGTCACTACAATACAAAATGCAAATAAAAAAATCAATTTCTTCATAACTTTATGTGTTTTTTAGTTGTTTATCGTCCAAAAGTAGAAGTTATAATAGAAAAACACAACCGTATTTTATTTTTTTGACCTTTTTGAAACCTATATAACTTTCGTTATTCTTCGTAAAAATGACGTTTTCCTATTTATTCATCCCAAACCATATAACTAAACAAAATATTTCTCTTTTATAAATTACTGATTCATAGCCATAAAGAAAAACATGAATAAAAAAGTGCCGGAAAGTTTTTGAATTTTCATAAAAAGCACTACCTTTGCATCCGCAAATAAGGCTGGTTCCGTAGCTCAGCTGGATAGAGCAACGCCCTTCTAAGGCGTGGGTCAAGCGTTCGAATCGCTTCGGAATCACTTAGAAAAATCGCAAATAGCTATTAAAATAGCATTTGCGATTTTTTCATTTAATAGAATCGTCCACATGTTGTCTACTTGATATTTTTTCACGTACTGGCTACAATCCCATCGGTATTTTCAACAAATACCAGACAATAAACATCAATGTCCAGGCAACCAGAATACCTAATGAATATCTCCAGGTATATTTAAGCAATGAGCCATACGTAATCTGTTTATCATACTGCCGCATATAAGTCAGTACCAAAGGCATATAGAATAAGAAAGGAGTAATGGCATTCGTCGAACTATCTCCGATACGGAAAGCACATTGTGCTACATCCGGAGCAATTCCCATCTGTGCAAACATCGGAATAAAGATAAAAGACATAAAAGCCCATTTGGAGGTAGCAGATACCATAATCAGGTTTATCAATGCCGTAAATAGAATAAACAGGATGAGAGCAGACAAAGGAGCCGGCTCAAACGAAGAGAGCAAATCAGCTCCCATGATGGCTAAACATTTATCCAGATGGGAATATTCAAAACAGGCAAACATCTGTGCAGCAAAGAAAGCGATAACGAAATACACTCCGAGAAGTTTCATTGGTTGCGTAAGTCCTTCAATCACATCATTGTCAGTGCGATACCGTCCGGAACTGAATCCATAAGCCATCCCTGTAATACCTGCTCCCAAAGAAAGTAAGAACAAAATACCGGCAATAAAAGGCGAATGCATCAAACCTCCGTTCACCCCTCGCAAAATTCCATAAGAAGAAAAAGTAAGCCACAAGATAAGAGCGACATAAACAGCTGCTACAACAATGGAAATCATAATGGCACGCCGCTCTTTGCGAGACAAAGGATGATAAGCCACCACTTTCACACTGCCTTCATACTTTCCTAACGTGGGAAGAAGCCATTTTTGAGTAATCCAATACACAATAGCTGTAATGACTACTGTTGAAGCACTCATAAAGAAGTAGTTACAAAGAGGTTCCGTGTTCCCCTGATAACCCGTTTGCGCCAGTGCCGCCTCTTGGGTGGTATGCGCCAATAACGGGTCCATCGTACTCAATACAATATTGGCACTATACCCGCACGCAACAGAGACATAAGCTGTAACAATCCCTGCAATCGGGTGAAGTCCCACCCACTGGAACAGCATAGCGGCAATAGGCAATAAAATAATATATCCACCATCCCCAATGGCATTCGACAACAAACCGAGCACAATCACCCACAAGATGATTTTCCTCTTTTCCTGCCGGTTCCCTACTCCCATGCGGATGCACGCATCAATAAAACCGGAATGTTGTGCTACTCCCAGTCCGAACATAGCGATAATCACCATGCCCAACGGAGCAAAGCCCGTGAAATTCTTAATAGCGTTCCGCAACCACCAACGGATCCCTTCCGGACTTAACAGACTTTGTACACGGATGTCTTCGCCTGTCTGCGGTAGTGTCACTTTCAACCCATAGATATCACATATCCATGAAAGAAAGACCACTGCCATTGTCAGCAGAAGGAACATCGTAGCGGGATGGGGCATACGCCATTTATTCTTCATTACTTTCCAGAGGTATTACTTGCCATTAATTATTCTTCGTCAGGCTCCAGATTATCCAAATCGATAATACGCAATTCCAGTGCACGTACTGCCAATCGGGTAGCATTCACTCCCACCCGTTCTCCATTCGGGAAAAGGCGTCCGATAAGATCATTCTGTCGTTTCTCCAATGATTTTACGCCGAAAGGCATCCCTTTCAAATTGGCAATCATCTCCTTCGTATATCCTAAGGCCAAATGGCGGAGAAAACGTTCATCGTATTCATCAATATCATAACTGATGACCGCCTCCTGACGCTTGGCATCGTTGGCTACAGATTTCTTAAAACGATCTACAATCTTTTCCAAAATCGGATAGTTGAATACCAGCTTCTTTCCGTCCATCACAGCCTGTACATCTGTTTTCGTCAGTAATTCTCCTGTTTTGAGGATAATTCCGTCGGCACCGGCATTCAATACATCCACCCACAACTTTTCATTCAGAATCTCACCTGTGAAGATCAGTACCCGGACTCCTTTGTAGCGTTTGAATATATTCCGGCAAATGTCAACACCAATGGTCGTAGAACCTCCCAGTCCTAAGTCCAACAATACCAAATCGGGGAGTTGCGCCTCCATCAACGGCCAGAACTCACTTTCCGTCATTGCCGTACCGATCACTTCCGCATTCGGTATTTCATGACGGAATATTTCTTCTGTCCCTTTCAACTCCAGTTTTACATCCTCTACGATAATAACTTTAAACTTCTGTTCTTCCATGTTTCTTATCTAATAACTTTTATGTGTTCTCCTTTTATCGGCGCGGAATGGTGAAATAAACCGTAAATCCTCCGCCTTCAGCCGGCTCGGCATTGATACGACATCCTCTGCGTCCCGCAAATTCGTCATGGTCGCGGATTATCTGCTTGCATACCAGATATTCCGTTCCTCTCAACTCCCCTTTCTCACCGGAAGTCATACGTGCCAGATTCGGATAAAATAATTGGTTCAATTCTTCCACACTCTTTTCACGTCTCGTATCCGTAAAGAGAAAACGAATATATTCATTATCCTGACGTGCTTGCAGACGTATCACTCCATCTTCACGCACAGTCAATGCTTCATCAATCAAATTTTCCAATAGAAAACGCAACTGGTTCACGTCTCCTATCACTTTCGCTTCCATTGGTTCTATCTCCAGTTCTATCCTCTCCGAACGGTTCTTCATTGATTTCTTGAAGTATTTTCCGGCAGTGTCCAATAGCTCCTGCACCGGAATCACAGTACGCCGGAAAGTGACTTCCTCCAATTGACGGGAAGCACACGAACTCAAAATCGTAAAGATTCCCTTATAATATTCAATCAATTCCGTCATAGTCTCCACCGCTTCACGCTCCTCCGTTTCCGAAAGCTTCTGCGTATTCAACCGTCCTACAATCTGTTTGATTTTATTCGGATAATAGATCGTCTCATGTTTAATCGTCGACAAGCAGTTGTCAAGTACCATATTCTGTACATGCAACATACTGTCTTCCCAAGAAGCTCTGCGTGTTTCTTCATGCGCCGATTCAATATCCCGGTATTTAGTAGCCAGTTTCACCACTGCATTAAATACGACAATAGCCACATAGCGCGCTACCAGTTCAAAAAGCAGCCGGTCCGTTTCCTGTTCTGTTCCTTCTCTGCGTTCCAGATAAAGCACACCAACACATTGATGTTCACCTCCTGCTTCCACCATCAGCGGAATTGCCTGAAGATGCTGTTCAGAAAGATATTCTCCGGAACTAAAACACTGTTCTACCATCTCCGGCATTTCCTGCCCGGGACGAGAAGCGTATTCCAGCCGATGTGTCGTTTCGTTATAAACGGCAATTCCCATCCGGTCAATTGTCAGTAGTTCATTCACCGGACCGAATGCTTCATCCACAATACGTTGCGGGATTTCTTTAAGTGTACTTTCCTCTCGTTGGAGTGCCTCTGCATTTTCTTGTTCCTGTGGTCTGACCAAAGATGCCGCAAATACCTTTTGATTAATTTCAAGCACCTGTTCGAGATTCAAACGATTCTGCAAACGTTTTCTCATATATAGGAAATAGTATCCGACCAAAGAAACAATCAGTAGAACAAAACATAAAATAATTCCTACTGTCTTATTCGTGTTCGACCGTTCCAACTGTCGGCAATACGCTTCGAGAGTCTGATCTTCTCCTTGCAACTTATACAAATCCGTAAATGCCGAATTATTGTAACTGTATGCATCCAACTGTTTCAAAGCCAAAAAAGCAACCGCCGCCTCATTCCTGATATCCAGAATCACATGATAATCCGAATCAAACAATTCGTTCCACCAGCTGATTTCGGCAGGCGTTCCTTCCCCCACCAGCTTCATATACCGATGCGGACGATCCGGACGCGCATATTTTTCATAATGCTCGTTCAACAAGAGTATAGCAGAATCTATATATTGCAAAGCAAATTCATAATTTTCATCCACATTAGCAAAATAGGCGGCATTCGCATAATCCGACGCTGCATCCAGCAAATCCTCATAGGCAGAATCCGTAACCACCACTATCGAATCGCCCTCCTGCAACATGGGAGGAATCGGATCATGCAGACAAGAACTCACCCCAAACGGAAGCAACAGGCAAAGCAACAAGACTCCCATCGTTTTGCGCACTCCCGAAGGCAAACGGAAATAGAAACGACTCCCTTTCCCCAATTCACTCTCTACATCAAAGACACATCCCCGGAACAATTCATTCGTTTTCTTATATTTCTCAATGATTCCCTTACAATTCATCAGTCCGAAACCACTACCCTTATTTTCTTTCAGAACCTCCGGATCAGCTACATTCTTCATTCCGATGACACGAGAGTCATATACTTTCTCACCGATAATACGAGCTACATCTTCTTCGGAAATCCCCCTTCCGTTGTCTTCTACGGAAATCTCGACATACGCGTCCATAGTACGGGCATACACTTTGATTGTTCCTCCTTCCGGAGTATATTTTCGGGCGTTTTCCGCCAGCGTGTTAATCATAAACAAAGTCAATGCCCGGTCAGCCTTCACCATAACCGTGGTCGGTTCTATTTCCAACTTCTGATTTTTCATTTCAAAAGCACGTCTCCCTTTGCCTAACAGTTCAAAGAGTTCGTTGAGATCGAACGTTTCAATATTCAGGCTAAGCGTCCCCTGCTTCATCTTAATCCAAAGAGCCAAAATATCATTGTATTCATTAATCGTAGTTACCAGCTCGTCAATGTATTGATACTTCTCTTTCTTTATCTTTTCATGATCGATATATCCTCGTTCCGTCAACTTATGCACCTCATTCAAGATACGGTCGATATAAGGGTTTATCCCATTCACAATGGCCAGACAAGCCTTCTTAATCAGATTTTGGCGTTTATTCCCCGCGATATGTTGTTCGTAAACATATCGTTGCTTTTCCAATTGCATCCGCTCGTCACTCAACGCTTCTACCATCTGCTCATTGTCCGCAGCCCAAACGATATACGGTTCAAGCACGTGCACCAACGCTTTTTCATCACGGTTCAACCGATGCAAAGGAACCAGTGCCGCTTTTCCTTCCTCCGGAATTTCCAGTTGAAGACGCCCTTTTCCGAACAGTTGGTCGATGCCTTGTTGAATTAACGGAACATTCATTGGTATAGAAGAAGTGATGTCCCGGCAAAGAGCCAGTATCCGTTGCAGACGTTCCACATCTACTTGATTCCTTATTTTAGATCGCTTATTGAAAAACCACCAAAGAATAACCACCAGTACAAGTCCGGCAATAACCAAAGAAAGTACAAGCGTCATTTGTCGTGAATCGGATTCCAACGAAAGATAACGACTCTCCAACTCTTTATCCTGACGGGTATAATTCAGAATATCCAGATATATATTTCGGTTGTAATCAGAAGCATACTTCATTCCAAGCCCGGCATACGATACACTCAATTGTTCCCGAATCCTCGAAATCCATTCAGGCACCGTCCTTACGTCTTCCTCCATAATCCACGGAACTCCAGTATATGTCGTATCTCCTTCCGCATAAATACGCAACTTGTCCAACGTATCCACTGCATGATGATAATAAAGCATATGGTGTTGGTTCACACAATCTAACGCTTTTGTAAGCGTATCCAATGCTTCCGAATAACGTCCGTGCTCATTCATATACTTACCGATAGATACATACGCACCGGCAATCTGATACAAATCATTATACTCCCGGAATTTTTCAAGCGCAAGCTGTGCCATTCGCAAAGGCAAAAGCGAATCTACAGGAAAACCGAACTGATCCAGCGCATATCCCCTCCTTGTTCGGAAGAGTTCGAAGTTATTGGGAGAAACCATCAGATTAGCCAACCCTTGCAGACCATTTCCTTCGAAATAAGGATGATTAGTCTGAACCGCAGTCCGCCAGGTAATATATAGCTGGTCGAACTCACGCATTTTCCTGTCCTCCGGCTTGGTGGCTTCCACCAATGAAGCCGATCCTTTGATATAATGATAATAAAGCAACTGATTCGTATCTGCCAATACTTCATCTTCCGGGATCTGATTGAGAGATGCGATGGCTTCCTGCCTTTGCTGAAGATAATAGTAATAAATAGAAGACACAATGAAAAATTCGGTGAAAGCATAATCCAGTCGAAGTGCCTCGTGGCGGTCAGCAAACAAATCACTCTCTTCCCGAATACGTTTCATACGCCGGAGCGCACTGTTACGATAATCATAAAATTCTTTGTTCATAGCTGTCCGCTGACAAATCTTCATCAGTCCGATATCAGCAATCAACAGTTCAAGCTCATTTTTAGTCAGTTTATATACTTCCTTATGCAACGCTTCCGCCCGGTCAAAATCCATCGCCATAAAAGCACAGAATCCGAGATTATTAGATGCCTCCGCTTTCCCCGACTTATAAAAATTTACCTGTTGATAAGCTTCATTGGCATATTTATAGGAGGAATCCAAGCTTCGATAACGATAAGTATACGCTTTCCCGTTTAAAGAATCAATCAGGCGCACCTCTTTGGTCGGCACCATATCAGTGCACGAAAAAAAAGAGGTAAACAACACTATACCTATTATATATAAAGGAAAACGTGAACTCATTTTTGACTATTAACTGTTTTCAGAAAGCAAATCTACAAATATTTCCGATAAGTTGGAGAGAAAAATATTTTTTATACAATAAGTCCTTCTAAATAATAAGAGAAATTCCTACCTTTGCAGGCAAATTAACAAATAGGTAACATCTATTACAAAATGAGCGAAAAAGCACCCTTTATGGTATTCTCGGGAACGAACTCGAGATATCTTGCAGAAAAAATCTGCGCGAGCCTGGATTGTCCTCTGGGAAATATGAACATTACCCATTTTGCCGATGGCGAATTTGCGGTTTCATACGAGGAGTCAATTCGTGGCGCACATGTATTCCTGGTTCAATCCACTTTCCCTAACTCAGACAACTTAATGGAACTTCTCCTGATGATTGATGCTGCTAAACGTGCATCAGCAAAGAGCGTTGTGGCTGTAATCCCCTATTTTGGATGGGCTCGTCAGGATAGAAAAGACAAACCTCGTGTATCTATCGGGGCTAAGTTGGTAGCTGATCTGCTGTCTGTTGCAGGTATCGACCGACTGATTACGATGGATTTGCATGCTGACCAGATCCAGGGATTCTTCAATATCCCGGTAGATCACTTGTACGCATCAGCTGTATTCCTCCCTTACATCCAGTCATTGCAATTGGAAAATCTGGTTATTGCTACACCGGACGTAGGAGGTTCAAAACGTGCCAGCACTTTCTCCAAATACCTCGGCGTACCATTGGTACTCTGCAACAAATCACGTGAAAAAGCCAATGAAGTAGCATCTATGCAAATCATCGGTGACGTGGAAGGTAAAAACGTTGTCTTGATTGATGATATCGTAGACACAGCAGGAACAATCACCAAAGCAGCCAACATCATGTTGGAAGCCGGTGCCCAATCTGTACGCGCTATCGCCAGTCATTGCGTAATGTCTGATCCGGCTTCTTTCCGTGTGCAAGAGTCTGCCCTGACAGAAATGGTATTTACTGACAGCATCCCTTATGCTAAGAAATGCCCGAAAGTGAAACAGTTGAGCATTGCTGATATGTTTGCTGAAACAATCAAACGAGTAATGAATAACGAATCTATCAGTTCACAATATATCATTTAAATGAAGAATGATAAATGAAGAATGAAGAATAAGAAAGCCGGCTAATTTCAAGTTTAGCCGGCTTTCTTATTTGTCTCAACATACTAAGAATTTGAATTGGTGATAGTAAGCAACCAATTTTTCATTCATCATTCATCATTTTATTGGAGTCTTCCGAATTTATAGGTTCCTTTTTTAATCACTTTTCCATCTTTATCTGTTTCGACAAAAGGGCCATCCTTCTTTCCTTGTTTGAAAAAGCCATCGAAGCGATTACCATCTTTGTCGATTTGTACGCCTTGACCCTCTTCCAATCCATCAACGAACCCACCTTTATATTGCATACCAGCAACAGTTTTCAGAGTGCCTTGTCCATTGGGACGGTTATCTTTCCAGTCACCGTCATAAACATCGCCATTGCTCCATTTATAAACTCCTTTACCATCACGTTTATTATTTTTCCAGCTTCCTTCATACACAGCACCATTCGCCCAGGTAAAAGTACCTTTTCCGTCTTGCATGCCGTTCTTGAAATTACCTACATATTTATCACCGTTAGCATGGTAATAAACTCCTGGACCGGTTCGCTCACCTAAGAGATACGAGCCCTCATAACGGTCGCCCGTGTGAAAGTAATAAGTACCTTTTCCATGTTGAATATCATCCGCCCAGTCACCATCATATTTATCTCCATTGGTATACTCAAATACCCCTTTTCCGTGACGAACATCATCTTTCCAGTCTCCATCGTATTTACAGCCGTCATCCCAGTTCATGATACCTTTACCGTTCTTCTTATCATTTTTCCAGTGACCGGTATATTTGGCACCGTTTGCCCAAGTATATGTACCTTCGCCTTCACGCTTATCATTTACCCAATGACCTACATACAAATCACCGTTATGATAATACATAGTTCCTTCACCATGCTGATAATCCTGATACCACATACCGTCGTAACGGTTATTATTCATAAAATAATAGATACCTTTTCCGTGCTGCTGATCCTGGAACCACTGTCCTTCATATTTTTCTCCGTCGGGGAACATATAAATTCCATATCCTTCACGTTTCCCTTTCACATATTCACCTTCAAAGACATCACCGTTTTTAAAAACCGTTTTTCCTTTTCCGTTCGGTTTTCGGCCTTTCATTTCTCCCGTATAGACACTACCATCTTTAAAAGTATAGTTGCCAATCTTTATTTCAGTGGAGAATGTATCTTTAATTTTTCCGAAAAATCCGCCTTTTTTTCCTTCATTTTCTTGTGCCATTACTCCCTCTTGTGCGAGGAGAGCCAATAAAAGTGTAGTATATAGATATTTCCTCATTGGTTTTAGTCGTTACTCATTTTAGAATTACAATTTGGACAAAGATACAATTTCTATCCCAAACAGCCCACTTTCGGAAAGCAATTTATGACAACTTTTTACCTGCAATGACCTCTTTTAATGTCTCTTTGCACAAATAGCGCTGTGCCAAATCTTGTATTTCTGCAGGAGTAACCTCGTTTACAGCCAGCAGAGAACGTGAAAAGTAGTCATCATCCAGACCGGAAGTAGCAATAAAGATCCATGCATCCGAAAGTGAGAAAGGAGACTCATAACTACGGCACATTTCGCCCAACATATAGTTGCGTACGATAGTCAGTTCTTCCATCGACACAGGTTCCTGATGCAGACGGTCAATTTCATGATATACTTCCTGTATCAACGGTTCCACATATTCATTATCCGTTTCTGTCGATATAGCCAGCAATCCGCTATCCGGATAAAACATGATTCCTGCTGAAATGCCATAAGTATACCCCTTTTCTTCACGGATATTAGACATCAGACGACTGCCGAAATAGCCTCCGAATAAAGTCATCAATACCCGGAGTTTCAGATAATCAGGATGGTTACGAGTGATGGTTGTATATCCCATCTTTACAGCACTCTGCATGGCATCCTCACGTTCTATAAAAATCCTCTTTTCGGGAACGGCAGTAAAAGAAAAACTTAATTTCGATGCCGGCTGTTGATGTTGACCAAAAGAAGTGCCGAATGTATCCGTCACCCGGCTGATAATATCCTCCGTCACCTTGCCGGATAAGAAAATAGAGCAATTGCCCGAATGGTAATACCGTTCATAAAATTCACGAAGCACTTCCGGAGTGATAGCATGATAATCTTCCTCCACCACTATTTTACCACATGGATGCTGTTCGCCATAAAGCGACTTCAACAGACCACGATGTGCCAGGAAATCAACTTTGGAAGTATTGACCAGATATTGTTGGATATTGGTATCGAGGATAGTATGCAATTCTTTTTCCGGAAAAAGCGGTTCTTTAATCATGGATTCTACCACTTCCAATGTTTTCGCCAAATACTTATTCAACGAATAAACAGTGATGTATGCATACTCCGACAAGCTGGACAGTTCGAGCCACGAACCGTAGTAATCCAGTTTCTCGGCAATGGTAGCAGCCGTATATTTTGTCGTACCTTCGCGCAACATCCGGTTTGTAAACAAGGCTTGCAGTTTCTGCGACTGCTGCCAACGGGCTCCAGCGAAAAGCACATCTATGCGTACTACTTCCTGTTCACCCGCATTAATAACAGTCAATGGAATACCATTTGGCAATGTCATTCGGACGGGAGGAAGTATACGAAAATTTTTCAGGGTTTGTATTTCAGGTTGTATTTTACGATCCATACGATTAGATTCTATTCTTCAAAAACTCTTCTGCCCGTTCCAAATCTTGCGGGGTATCGATTCCGATGGTTTCTACTTCACTAATGCCCACCTTTATTTTATATCCGTTCTCCAGCCAACGGAGCTGCTCCAAAGATTCAGCCAGTTCCAGAGAAGACTGCGGAAGCATGGTTATCTCCTTCAGCACATCTGTACGATAGGCATACAGTCCGATATGCTTGTAGTAGGTATGTCCCTTCAGCCAGTCCTGTTTCTCGGCATTACGCTGATAAGGAATAATGGATCGGCTAAAATAAAGCGCGTTCCAGTTCGTATTGACTACCACTTTCGGTGAATTTACGTTTTCCAGTACAGCAAACGGTTCATCTGCAGTAAAAGGTTTCACCAGCGTGGCAATCTGCGTGGTTACATCTTCGAAACAAGCCTTTACCGCATCCAATTGTGAAGGCTGAATAAAAGGTTCATCTCCTTGTATATTGACCACGACATCAAAGTCACCTCCAATCTTTGTACAGGCTTCATAACAGCGGTCCGTACCGCTTTTATGATGAACAGAAGTCATCACAACCTTACCTCCGAACGCCTTGACAGCAGCTTCAATACGCTCATCGTCCGTGGCTACATAAGCGTCATCCAAAACGCCAGCCACTTGCTCATACACACGTTGTATAACAGTTTTTCCACCCAACATAGCCAACGGTTTTGCAGGAAAACGAGTGGATGCATAGCGGGCAGGTATAATTCCAAGAAATTTCATCTACTTAATAAATAATGAAGAATGGAAGGCAGATAATGACTGTTGTATATATCCCCTTTGCCAATCCTCCGGTTTTACTATTTTGTTATCATATAAAAGCATGTCAATGTCCAGACAAACTTTCTCCTCTTTTTTATCTTCCGGACGACGTCCGGACCTCTGTTCTATATCTTTCAGCATTTTCCTCACTACCTCTTCATCTTTATCGGAAAAGAACATAACCACTTGGTTGGCAAACAAGGCCGGATTCTTAAAAAATAAAGGTTCAGTTTCCAATTCGGGCGCAAAACATATAGAAGAGAACGATTCAGTCAGTTCCTGTCTGGCAAAAGTCAAATTCTCTTTCCTGTTGTAATTACTCCCTATGCAAACAATATACCTATGCATTAAAAAATAAGTATTTAAGTATTAGGTATTAAGTATTAAACATTAGATATTAGAGATATTACACCTACAGTTCAGTGCCCCAAACGCTACGGTTAATACTTAATACTTTATACTTAATACTTATTTCAGACTTAGTTAAAAAGATCGTCCAATCCCCCCTCTTCTATCACCTCTCCGTCCGGAGTTTCCGAACCGGCACACGGATCAAATCCTTCAGGAAGTTTAAATTTCTCCTGCTGGTCATATCCCAAAGTCGGGTCATCATACACTTTCTTCATATACAATGCCCAAATAGGCAAAGCAGCAGCAGCTCCCTGTCCATAGGTCATTTTACCGAAATGGATGTCACGTTCGTCACCACCTACCCAACAACCGGATACCAGCGAAGGAGTGAATCCCATAAACCAAGCATCAGAGTTATCATTGGTCGTACCTGTTTTTCCACCCATATCGGCGGTAATTCCATAACGACGAACACGTCCACCTGTTCCTTCATTAATAACGGCGCGCAACATAACCAGCATTTTATATGCACTTGAAATACTTATCACCTCCTCCATTTGCGGTGCAAAGGTAGAAAGCACATTACCGTCACTATCTTCAATGCGTGTAACAAACAATGGAGCCACACGAATTCCTTTATTGGCAAAAGCTGTATATGCACTTACCATCTCACCGACAGAAATTTCACAAGGTCCCAGACAAAGCGAAACCACCGGGTCAATTGCTTTATTACGAACCCCAAAACTATGGATCAAACGTACAAGATTATACGGATTCAGTTTGCCCATCAAATAAGCAGAAATCCAGTTATCAGAATTAGCCAATCCCCACTTCAGAGTCACCATTTCCCCATAACGTTTATTATTTGCATTACGAGGCGTCCAAGGAGTTCCGTTCTCATCAATCAACGTTTGCTCTACGTGGCGTGTCTGATCACAAGGAGAAAAGCCATTTTCCATTGCTAATGTGTATAAATACGGTTTGATAGTAGAACCTACCTGACGACGTCCCACCATTGCCATATCATACTGGAAATATACATAATTCGGTCCGCCTACATAAGCCTTCACATGTCCGCTTACCGGATCCATCGACATGAATCCTGTCCGCAGGAAAGATTTGTAGTAACGGATGGAATCCATCGGTGTCATAATTGTATCTTTATCTCCCTTCCAGGAAAAGACAGTCATTTCTTCCGGGGTATCGAACGCTTTACGAATCTGCTGTTCCGAAGCTCCCGCCTCTTTCATAAGACGATAACGATCCGTCTGCTTCATAGCTTTTGTCAGCAACTCTTCTACTCGTTTTTCCGGTAGTGATCTTGCATACGGGGCATTTTTGCTTCCCTCTTTTTCTTTGAAGAATACAGGTTGCAAATAGTCACCCAAGTGTTCTTTTACGGCATCCTCTGCATATTGTTGCATACGTGAATTGATCGTTGTATAAATCTTCAATCCATCTGTATAGATGTTATAATTCGTACCGTCTTTCTTTTTATTTTTTGCACACCAGCCATACAACGGGTTAGTTTCCCACGCAATAGAATCTTCGTAGAATTTCTGCATTTGCCAACCACGATAATCACTTTTTACCGGTTTCGGTGCTGTCATCACACCACGGAGATATTCGCGGAAATAGGTAGCCAATCCCTCTTTGTGGTCAACGCGGTTATATTTTAGTTTCAGCGGAAGAGCCTGCAAAGAATCACATTCTGCATCTGTGATATAACCAGCTTTACGCATCTGCTCAAGCACTACATTACGACGGCCACGCGAACGTTCGTTGAAACGAACCGGATTGTAAAGCGACGGATTCTTACACATACCAACCAGCGTAGCCGCTTCTTCAATCTTCAAATCCTTCGGTTCGCAGCCGAAATAGGTATGCGCAGCAGTTTTAATACCAACCGCATTATTCAGGAAATCAAATTTATTGAGATACATACTCAATATTTCCTCTTTGGTGTAGTAACGTTCAAGCTTCACCGCAATCACCCATTCAATCGGTTTCTGGAAAAGACGTTGCAGTGTATTTCTCGCCACATTCTCTGTAAACAACTGTTTGGCAAGCTGTTGCGACAAGGTACTACCTCCACCTGCATTTTTCTGAAACATCAAACCACGTTTTACAAACGCACGAAACAATGCCTTGGCATCAATTCCTGAATGTTCGACAAAACGAACATCTTCCGTTGCAATAAGAGCATTGATAATACTAGGCGACAAATCCTTGTAAGCTGTGTACACCCGGTTTTCCTTACTGTAAGACCACGTACCAAGCACTTTTTCATCTTCAGAGAAAATCTCCGTTGCAAATTTATAGCTCGGATTCTCAAGTTCCTCTACAGGAGGCATATAGCCAATCCAACCCTTTGAGATAGAGACAAAGATGACAACAATAGCCAACACAATGACTGCCAGAAATATCCAAAGAGCCTTTATTATTTTTCGAATCATGTTTTTTCTTGCTTAAAATGACGCATTTAATTAAGGTACAAAGGTAGATAAAATCCGCTATTCAGCCAACGAGTTTGATTATAATTTCTATTTTGTTAAAATATGGAGCGGCACTCATAACAAATAGTACGAAACCAAAAAGAAAGAACGTTTGTTTGGGAAAGTAGCGGAAAGGAAGTATCTTTGTCTACACTTATTCAAAGTATATTCATATAAAAGGTATAAATTATGGAATATGTATTATCAGACAGGAAGTTGTTACCTTATGGTATGATGAACTTCGAGGACATTCGTTTGGACAATTATTATTACGTGGATAAAACCGCTTTCATCCCTTTGATAGAGCAGTCGGATCGTTTCTTCCTTTTTATCCGTCCGCGTCGATTCGGAAAAAGTCTGACCTTGAATATGCTTCAACATTATTATGACATACGTACCAAAGATAAGTTTGACGCTTTATTTGGCGACCTTTATATCGGAAAGCACCCTACGAAAGACCGTAATAGCTATCTAGTAATAAAATTAAATTTCTCAGGAATCAGTGGAGATTTACACAGCTACCGCAAAGGTCTAGACGAACATTGCAAAATCGTATTTGACTATTTCTGCGATGTTTATGCCGACTATTTACCCGAAGGAATCAAAGAAAAAATGAACGAAAAAGACGGGGCAGTCAGCCAATTCGAATATCTGTTTACGGAATGCGCTCGTGTAAATCAAAAGATTTATCTCTTCATTGATGAATATGACCATTTCACCAATACAATACTCTCTGATGTCGACAGCATGAACCGTTACACTGATGAGACACACAAAGAAGGTTATTTACGTGCCTTCTTCAATAAAATAAAATCCGGTACCGACTCCAGCATCAAACGTTGTTTCATCACAGGTGTCAGTCCCGTAACAATGGATGACTTGACCAGCGGCTTCAATATCGGCACTAATTACTCCCTTTCATCAGAATTCAATGAAATGATGGGATTCACAGAAAGTGAAGTTCGCGAAATGTTAACTTATTATTCTAATACAGGGCATTTCAACCATACCATCGATGAATTGATAGAAATTATGAAACCGTGGTATGATAATTACTGCTTTGCACAAGAATGTTATGGTCAAACCACTATGTACAATTCTAACATGGTGCTTTATTTCGTCAAAAACTACATCCGATACGGTGAAGTACCGAAGGACATGGTAGAAGACAACATCCGTATCGACTACGAGAAATTGCGTATGCTCATCCGCAAAGATAAAGAGTTTGCGCACGATGCTTCCATCATACAGACCTTAATAAGCCAAGGCTACATCACTGGAGAAGTGAAGAAAGGATTTCCAGCCGCCAGTATTATTGATCCAGACAACTTCATCAGCCTACTCTATTATTTTGGTATGCTTACTATTAATGGTACACATGAAGGAAAGTGCAAACTCACCATTCCTAATCAAGTAGTCCGCGAACAGCTTTACACCTATCTATTGAACACTTACAATGAAGCCAACTTAAGCTTCAGTAATTATGAAAAAAATGAATTATCCAGTTCACTCGCTTATCGAGGTACATGGAAAGCATATTTTGATTATATAGCCGATTGCCTGAAGAGTTATGCCTCCCAGCGTGACAAACAAAAGGGAGAATTTTTCGTGCATGGTTTCACATTAGCCATGACTGCACAAAACCGATTCTACCGTCCCATTTCGGAGGCAGACACACAAGAGGGATATGCCGACATCTTCCTATCTCCATTATTGGATATTTATCCCGACATGAAACACAGCTACATAATCGAGTTGAAATATGCCAAATACAAAGATTCAGAGAATCGTGTGGAAGAATTACGATTGGAAGGTATCGCCCAAACAAACCGTTATGCTGATACTGATACAGTGAAAAATGCAATTGGCACCACACAGTTGCATAAGATTGTAGTAGTGTATAAAGGAATGGAAATGAGAGTATGCGAGGAAGTATAATTCTCTAATTATATCTAAAACACAAACAGGCGGGATTTTTCCCGCCTGTTATTCATTCATAAATATACCTATTTATAAGATAATCAATTACAAGTTTGCTGCCTGTACACCGACCACTCCGGCAATTGCACCAGCAACAGCAATAATCACTTTCAAAATAATACTCCACGTTTTTTTCATAGACATTTTTCTTTTTTTATTAAACACTAAATAAACATCCTAACCATCAATCGTTAATTGACAATTCATTATGCGGCAGGATCCGGTGCTTCTCCGCTACCGCCACCTTCATTTCCTCCACCTTCTTCTCCGCCATCATCCGGTTTTTCAGGATCATTAGGAGAAATAGTCATATTAAGCTTCTTCAGATATTCATCCAAGCTAATCAAATCCAACTTCTCATCTGCACGGGTGGCAGTCTTTGTAACGCGCAGCTCTTTATTCGCCTGAAAAAAGATACGAACACTCTCTACACTTTTGGCATTAATATCCTTCGCCAGTTCAGCACCTTTCGAACGAGCAGTCAACATAAAGACACCCAAACCTTCAATATTCACAGACTTACCTTCCAGCAGCTGCTCCTTCATCTTTTCCACAAAATTTTGGATCACACTCTTGATATCACCGACAGACAACGAGGAACGATCCTGCATTTTCTGTGCAATATATTTCAGATTGACAGACTGACCTAAAGTGATCAGATGCGGATAATATCTCTTGGGAGAATTGGGAACACGCGGATCCGTCGGCCGCGTAATGACTTTGTAAATTACACTCATACTACGTTTTTTTAAAGATTTAAATTCAAGTTATTTATTCACGTTTCGTTGATCAACAATGCAAAGGTGCCGCTTTTATTCCGGATAGAAAAGAAAAAAGCCCCTTGCGGAGCTCTTTATATTCATACTAGTATATAACAATTTATTAATCAGCAATATAATTAAACTTTTAGAATTTTCCATTCCCCTATTGTACACTGTTCGCTATCAAAACTGACAGCCACCTTTACTATAGGCAATCCGCACAAAGCAAAACGTTTGGGGTAATTCTTCAGATCAATTTGCTCCATCGCCCTATCCGCACTCTTGTCCAGTTTCAATTCCATCACATACAACGTAGTCTTTGTACGAAGCACCATATCCACCCGTCCACTGGCAGTACGAACCTCCACATCTACATAATAGCCCAACAAACTGAATATAATATAAAACATCTGTTGGTAATGCCCCTCATATTTCGTATTATCACATTGAGGAATGGTAGACAGAAACGTTTGCAAACGACGTAAAGCAGCATCCATATCACCATTACGAATATCACGGGAAAGATAAGCTACCATAGTATTGGTTTCCGGTGTTTTACTAGCAACATAATTAGGAAGAAGACTTTTCATCAAACCTATTTTTACCTCCTTATTAGGAATATCCAATGTATATAAATCCAACTCCTTATCATAATCTTTTATCGTGATATAGCCACTTTGATATAACAATGGAGTAATGCTCACCATCCTTTCTGTAGGTGCATCAAAATCCTCCGCAACTGCAGTTTTTCTCCCTATCTCGGAAGGCGCTACACCAAATTTATCCAGCATCTTTATCAAATAAGTAGGCGTACCACTACCAAACCAATAAGAATTAAATTTACCATCTGCAAAAGCGTTAAGCAAACTGAATGGATTATATATATCAGGAGACGGATAAGTGAAATGATAGCCGTCGTAGTTTTCTTTCAGTTTTGCCAATACCTCTTCAGAAGCAACCTCCAGTTTTTGGGCTAATGCGTCTACATCATCTTTCATTTGGGCAAGTATCTCGTTTTCTGTAATACCGCAAATGGCAGCATAAGACTCATTCATGCTAATATTCTTGATATTGTTCAATTCACTAAATATACTAAGTTGGGAGAATTTGGTGATACCGGTCAAAAACACATACCGCAAATAAGGATCACACGCTTTAAGAGGGCTGTAGAAATTGCGCATGATGTTACGCAATACGCCAAGACTCTCTTCCTCGTGTACTACATCCAGCAGAGGAGCATCGTATTCATCTATCAGCACAACCACTTGTTTCCCTGTCTGCTCGTAAGCGCGCTTGATGAGTCCTTCCAGACGCTGATTTGGATTAACCTCTCCCTCCATCTTTCCGTAAACCTCCTCATAACGGATTAGCTTCATATTCAACTCTTGCAACAGCTGTTCACAGTCTGCATGTTTGGCGGTACTCATATCAAAGTGAAGCACCGGATATTCCACCCAGTCCTCCTCTAGTTTTTCCATAGCCAACCCCTGAAATAACTCTTTCTGACCGGAAAAATAACTATGTAACGTAGAAGTTAGCAATGATTTGCCAAAACGCCGTGGACGGCTCAAGAACATATAGCTAGAAGCCGAATGAGTCATCCGATAAACATATTCCGTTTTATCAATATAAAGGTAATTCCCTTCCCGTATCTTCGAAAAAGTCTGTATCCCAATGGGGTATCTTCGTAAATTTGCCATTTCAATTCGATTTTTCACAAAGCTACAAAAAATATTCATCACGCCATTCACTGTTTTACAAAAAAAAATATCAACGATCTTCACAGACAGTTGATATAATAGAAATCACATCGGATTTGCACCGATATGAGGGCGTTGATCAGGAATACACCGCTGTATATTTCCTGACCACAAAATGTAGGGTTCTTCATGTGTGTAGCATGAAGTTAGGGACCTACATATTCCATCTCACTTTTGTGTAAAGTATTAAAAGTACTCTATGACATTATTAACTTAAAATAGAGGTCATCAATGGATCTCATCTATGCATCCAGCATCGAAGTTTATTGACCATTATATTGGTTGGATTTACTATTCCTTGTCGTGAGTTTGTTCTCCATATCCATAACCGTAACCGTATCGTTTACCATAACCGTAATACTTGCCATATTTGCCATAACCGTAATAATAACCGTACTTTCTTCTCTTCAGATCCAAACCATTTATTACAGTACACAGCTTAGGTAATTTATTATTTTCAGCAAGTTCATTGATCAAAGTATACTCATTCTTGTGAGTATAATCTGCACGACAAACATAAACAGATAAATCAGCCACACGTCCTATCAGCAATGTATCAGTTACCATACCAACAGGAGCTGTATCTAAAATTACATAATCAAAATTCTTCTTGAGTGTTTCAATTGCTTTATCCAATCCATCGCGTGCCAACAATTCAGTCGGATTAGGAGGAACTGTTCCACCAGGAAGAATATACAAATTCTTGCTAACATCAGAGGGTTGTACCAAATCCATCAAATTCTTTTCCGGATTGGCCAAATATTGAGTTATACCCACTTCTTTTCTTGGAATATTAAATACCTTATTCAAACCCGGTTTACGAATATCCAAACCGACAATAATAACCTTTTTGCCTAATAAAGAAAGACTGATAGCAAGATTAGCAGAAATGAAAGATTTACCTTCACCACTAACTGTAGAAGTAACTAAAATCACCTTCTTGTCATTTTCAAGCATAAACTGAAGATTCGTTCTGATATTGCGGAAGGTTTCACTCATCAGGTTATTTTGATTCTCAAATACAGCAATAGCTCCCTGTTTTTCATCAGTTAATGGGATATCACCGACAATAGGTACATTAGTCAGTTTTTCTACATCAGAACGTCCCTCAATCTTGAATTTGGTTAATTCAAGCAAATAAATAACTCCCACCGGAATTCCCACTCCTAACACTAAGGCAACCAGATAAATCATCTTACCTTTAGGAGATACAGGAGCATCATCTGCTATCGCGTCATCTATAATCTTTGCATTGTTGGCAGTAGCAGCCAAAGTTATAGCATTCTCCTCACGCTTCTGAAGTAACATCAGATAAAGTCCGGCCTTTATCTCCTGTTGACGCGCAATACTCACAAATTCACGCTCCTGACCAGGCGCCTCACTGATACGACGGGAATAACGGTTCGCTTCACGATCCAAATCAGCCTTTGTTATAAATAATCCACGCAAAACCCTGTCTAAAGAGACTTGGACATTCTCTTTCATTGCACTAATGCTGGTATCCAGGTTTATAATGGTAGGATTATTCTCCGTTGATGTACGCAGCAAACGTTTTCTCTCAACAAGCACCTCATTATAACGGTTGATAGCAGCAGCAAGATTCAAATCCTGCAATCCGATATTACTGGGCAGAACCTCATAACCTTCATTTTGCATATATTTCTGCAGATCCTGCAGCAAATTAATCTGGGTTTGATTCTCCACACGCTTCTTTTCATATTCAGCACTACCAGTTAAAGCTATCTGAGCATCACTGGTCAAATCCGTAATACCTGCCCCACGTTTAAAACTTTCCAGGTCCTTTTCCGTACTACCCAGTTCTTTGGAGATAATACTAATACGTTCATTGATAAATTCGGCTGTTTTCTGTGCCACTTCATTCTTATCATTATTCGTATTGATATTATACATCTCCAATAATTTATTGATAAAATCCTTGCCTCGCTGCACATTTGAGTTTTTCAATGATATGACAGCTACAGAAGTAGTTTTGGAAGTAGGCTCAATAGTCATATTCTTGCAATACGCTTTCGCTACAGCCAAAGGCTTATTAATTGTTGCTGTTATATTGCGTGTAGTCTTTTCCAAATTTGTAGTTTCTTCCAATGTTCTTTTAGAAGATAATACCGAGTCCGGCGTCAGGAAAAAAGCCAATGTCCCTTTATCAGTAGGAAAAACCGCCGGCAATTTCTCAAAATGTTTCTGATATTCATCATCGTCAATCTTCACAGTCACATCCATACTTCCTTGTGGTTGTAACATCATCTCTACAATCATCGGCTCCTCCAACAAATCAGCCTCCTGTGGAGTCAAGCTCACTTGTACTGGTGAAGTCTTATACAGGTTTCTGGAAGGAAATTCATCCTTGTCTGTATAAGAAATATAGAGTCCCAAATCTTCAACCACCTCTTTGACGATAGTCTTTGAACGGAGAACTTCAATCTCGTTATCAATATTCTGCGAAGAAGAGATCATACCATCCAATCCCAGACTCTCCAACCCGGAAAGCATTCCGGCACTACCACCTTTCTTATCATCCTTTATTAAAACCGTAGCAGAAATATTATATACAGGAGTGGACATATAAAGATAGACCCATGCCGCAATCAAACACGCTATAACCGCACCCACAAACCAAGGCCAGTGGAGCAAATATTTAAACAAGAGTTCCTTGACATCTATATTTTCTTCCTTAGATTCTTGTGCTTCGTTGAAATCTGTTTCTTTCATTGCAAATCATTATTTTAAAATATTTACTAATAGGCTGACAATGGATACCAAAATAGAGGTAGCAGAGAACCAAAGACTGGTACTGTTACCTACATCTGAATTTCGAGCTTTTGCTTTATTAGGAGTTACGTAGATAATATCATTCTGTTGTAACCAATAGTAAGGCGAAAGAATGGTTTCGGCCTTATTCAAGTCCAAGGTTACAATCTGTTGTTTGCCGTTTGCGTCTTCACGAATCAACTTTACATTATCACGAAGACCGTATACTGTCATATCACCTGCCATGGCCAATGCCTCCAACAAATTTACCTTCTCATTGGAAATAGTAAAAGTTCCGGGACGGGTAACCTCACCGATAACAGATATCTTATAATTTACCATACGCACCGTTACAATGGGAGTTTCCTTCATGTAAGGCTTCAATTTATCTATAATCAGCTGTTCTGCTTCCCTTTTCGTTAAGCCTCCTAACTTCAATTCTCCTAACACCGGAAAATTTATGTTTCCTTCATTATCTACCAAATAAGGCTGTAATACAGGTTGAGTAGTCACATAAGACGAAGTACTCACGGCTATTCCGGCATTACTGGCAACTGTCAGGTTAAAAGGTATCGCAAGTTCAGGATTAGTACACGATACCACAATAGTCAACAAATCCTTGGGCATGATCTTGGCATCATACAATTTTTCCTGTTGTTCTACCTCGTTCACAACTTCCACATTCTGAAAATAGGGAACCTTTTTATAAGACTGGCAGGCAGCCAATAGGAATGGCAACAATAGTAGCCACGAATTTCTTTTGTTAAGTCTTCTCATCATAATTCTTAAATTCATAATTAAACGCCCTTTAATTCCTAATTTTTAATTTTCTAATATGCTTCTTTTTCTCCGTGTATGGCATTATACACCGTCTTATACATGATATATAAATCCAATAAAAAAGTCCAATGCTCTATATACCAGATATCACGCTGCACACGTCCCTCCATCTGCCAGAGTTCTTTCGTCTCACCGCGAAAGCCCGTCACTTGGGCCCAACCCGTTATCCCGGGTTTTACAAAGTGACGAACCATAAACTTATTTATCAGATTGGAATATTCCTCCGTATGTTTCAACATGTGTGGACGGGGACCTACAATAGACATATCCCCTTTCAATACATTGATAAATTGTGGCAATTCATCTACACTAGTCTTCCTCATAATCTCTCCAATACGTGTTTTACGAGGATCGTTTTCCGTGGCTTGAAGAGTATCACATTGCGCATTAACCTTCATTGAACGAAACTTGTAACACCAGAATTCACGGCCATCCTCACCACTGCGTTTTTGTTTGAAAAAAACAGGACCGGGAGAACTTAACTTGATCGCAATTCCAAAGAATATATAAACGAACGGAAAAACCGTAATAAGAAATAACCCTGAACAAACAACATCAAAAGCACGCTTGATAATACGGTTCTCCAGTGATTCCAATGGCTCACAACGAATAGAAAGTACAGGAACATTCCCCAATAATTCAAAATGCATTCTACGCTTCAAATAATTACGGACATTAGGAACACTAAAAAAACGAACCAGATGGTTTTCACAGTAATTAATGATAGGAACAATCTCCGCACTGCGCACAGAAGGAAGACTACAGTAAAGCTGATTGATCTCTCCCGTATATTTTTCTAAAAAAACACTTACTTCATTGGGTTGTCCCAAATATGGAACATCCTGCGGATATCGATCCGAAGGAAAATCTTCGAAATAACCCAGTACACGATAACCAGACGTAGGATCATCTGTCATCGCATGATAAAGTTCCTGCATATTCTCATGACTCCCAACTAATACAACCTTGCGGACATTTCCTCCCTTTTTCCGATAAAGCTCCAGAAAATGACGGGAAATTAGGCGGTAGCTAATAATGACAATTATCAGTGTAACATAAAAGAGTCCGAAATAGCGGGAATGAGAAAAATGAAAATGAAAAACAAGCAACGTACAAACCGAAAAAAAGACAAAAGGAACCATGTTACGTAAGACACGGATCATGATCTGTTCAGGACGCACCACAGGACGATGAAGAATAACACCTGAATGCATGTTACAAAGTAAATAGCACAGAGTAATAAGAGTCATTCCCTGAAAAATAGAACCGCAATGGATACACCAGAAACGGGTACCCAGTAACAAATTAAATCCCCATAAAAGCAGGTTCAGCAAAATAAGATCCCCCAAAAGGACCAAAGATTTTAGGACTTTGTTAAAACGTTGGACTTCCTGCATAACAACAAACTTAAATATATAAAAATTAAAACATACTTTTGTATACAGAAACAACCTGTTCTGCTATTCTATCCCAGTTATATTCATCCATTGAATAATGGACAGGACAAAAATCCTGCACTAAATTCTTTTGTAATTTTTCCTGGAGTTGCTTTTCATTCCCTGTCTGAAAATAGCAATCAAAAGCCAGCCCTACTTCCAGGTTTGCAGGGATATTACTCACAATTACTGGAAGATCATAGCTCATCGCCTCCAATAAAGCGATAGGTAAACCTTCATGAGAAGACGGCAAAACAAAACAACGGGCATGAGTCAGCAGTTCATGCAACTTAGTACCTTTAATAAAACCAGTCAGGATTACCCCATTCTCTTTTGCCAAAGACTTCAGTTTCTTTGAATAATCATCCTCAAAATCTGTATCACCTGCAAGCACCAGTTTATAGCTCTGTTGTTTCAGAGCTGCAAAAGCACGAATCAACTGATGAAAGTTCTTTTCTGGAACAAAACGTCCCATGGCAAAGACATACTTCTGCGGTTCTATCCCCAGTTCCGCCAAATAATCTGTATCCTTCACCTTGTCCGATGTCGGCACTCCATTGTATATCAGATGACAATTCTTTCGGTTATACTTACGTACTAAAATATCATTGATAACCTCCGAAATAACGATTACCTCATTGGCAAACATACATCCCATGCGTTCACCCGCTTTCAACATAAATTTGGCAGCCTTCCCCCATTTGTCCCGGTCATAGTCTGGACCATGATGTGTGAATACAACTTTCATACCCAGTAAACGTGCCAAAGGAGTCAATAGCGCTGGACCGATAGCATGAATATGTACAATATCCGCATGTAGACTTTTAGCTTTCATAATTGCTTTAAATGTATGGATGATAGCTTCGAATGACTTCTTTTTGGGAGTCTCTATATCTACTAGCTCCACACCTTTATATCTTGTAAGCGAATCATGAACGTAACTTTTACGGCGAATAATAGTTATATCAATGCCTTTTTGTGCAATACGAGGAAAAAGTTCCTCACAGTGTGTTTCGACACCACCAAGAATATTAGGGATTCCACGAGTACCGGTTACTACGACTTTCATTTATAATTCTTTTTGCAGATTACAAACCAAAAAGTATTCTTGTTATCTTATATTTTTTTAAGACCCATCGGTGAAGTATCATCGGAATTATTACTCCCATCAGTACAACAGTAATAGATTCGAATACAAACACATACCATAAACCACTATTAAAAGGAATCCTATGAAGCATGGCTTTGGTGATTCCTTCAAAGGTCATATGAAAAAGATAGATGATATAAGAAGATGCTGACACCAACATCAACCAACTATTCTTATTCACCTCACCCCATCTTTTACTAATACTTTTTGAAGCTTCAATGATAAACCATATTCCAATGAAAGGAAGTACAATGTTTATATTTTCATCCATGTTCAGAAAGTATATAACTTCCATTGATATAAAAAGCAGTACAGCACACACCAACTTACTCCATTTAAAATTTACGATAAAGTAATATAACCACCGATTTTCAAAAGCAAATATACCGAACATGAAGTACACCAACATTCCTCTAAATTGCTCCAAACAAAATAGCGATGTTACCTCTAAAGGAATGAAATGTAATAAAACACTCACTAAGAAGAGTACATCACGGCTCGTCTTTGTTTTGAAGAAAGGAAGAATAACAAACATCCACCACAAAGCCCAAATAAACCAAAGGAAATAGCCTGCTACCGGCAAATACAATATTTCAAAAAAAGATAAAAGGGTTACAGGGTGCTCTACAAGCATAAAATCTTGTGTAAGTAGTTTTATGGTGATTACTATTACTGACGTTGTGAAATAAGGTATCATCAGTCTCTTCACTTTCTTCATTAAAAAAGAACCATAACTTATATCTTTTTTAGTAGCAATGTAGACATATCCACTGACAAACATAAAAAGTGGCATGTGAAATGTATAAATCACCTTATTGAGCATCACATACCACATTGGCGAATTATCAGGCATATAATGTCCGACAACAACCAATATAATACAGATTGCTTTCGCTATATCAAGAAATATTATTCTATTCATTTTTTTAGAACTTATTTCTTAAATCCCCCTGACAAGGATCTTGTCCCACATTATACCAACATTTGTCCAGACACGCAGGCTTACCTTGTATACTCAAGAATTTATTCTTCAATGCCCATTTCAACGGATGCTTAATATATTTATGCATCACCGGAGAAGCAGTACCCACCATCCAGCAGTTTTTCGGACATTTACGTACCATATCACGCACCTGCTGTGCTTGTTCACTTTCCCAAATAGTCATAAAGTTCGGAGTCTCACGGATATTACCCATTTTCTTCATCCAGTATTTTTCTTCCAAACCATTACATGGATACACATCGCCATAAGGCTCAATAAAAAAATTGGCAGAACCGGCTTCGCAAGGCAGCATACGGCGACCTCCTTCTATATAATTGATTAGTCCCATATTGAAGAAAGCACGGAACCAGCTTTTCGGATGATTCTCTTTCAATTGCCATTCTATCAGCTGTTCAAAATTTTTACAAACTTCGTCTTTATTCGTTATCACATTATCATCTTTATGAAAATAATACGAATTATGAAAAGCGGCTGTAGCAAACTCCATTCCCAATGACTTACTCAATTGATAAAGCGAAAGCATGTCTTTTGAGTTATTATTGGATACTGTACATCCAAAACCGATGTCTTTCAGTCCCATACCTTTCAGCGTCAATAACGTACGCAACCCTTTATCAAAGCCACCCGCATGACCACGCAACTCATCATTCTTGCAACTTAATCCCTCGATAGAAATACGAATACCGATATTAGGGAATTTCTTAGCCAATGCTACCACACGGTCTTCAAACCATCCGGAAGTGGAAATCACAATACGATCCGTATGTTTATAGCATTCTTCAACAATCTTATCCAAATCCTCACGAATGAAAGGCTCGCCACCTGTCAGATTTATAAATTTCAGCTTCGGAAGTGTACGTAACTCCTCTGGCTGTATTTCTTTACTCTTTTCTGTGGGATACTGCCACACATTACACATCTTGCAACGCATCGGGCAACGATACGTCAGAATAATGCTCGCGTCCGTAGGACACGGGATATTATTTGTAGTCATAATATAATAAGATTTTAAATATATACGAAAGAAATATGTTTCCTCATCACTTGGTGTAAATCTTCATCAGCTGTTTATAGTAAGTATCAGCAGAGTATCTTTCTTGTGATTTTTTGGCCAATGATTCGTAATCAAACGTATATGTGAACATCATCTCAATTTTCTTTTTTAAGTCCACTATATCTTTTGATTTGAACAACATTCCACTTTTTCCCTCTTCTACCAATTCGGGAATACCTCCAATGCACGCTCCCAAAACTGGAGTTCCTAAACATTGTGCTTCAATCACTGAAAGTGGATTATTTTCATTACATTCCGATGAAATAACACTAAAACGAGCGCATCCTAATAGTTCTTTTATTTCCGGCCATTGTTTATAGCCTACAAGTTCGATATTTGTTCCTTTGCACAGTATTTTCAACTCTTCCATCAGGGGGCCTTCACCAATAATTTTCAATTTATATGGCAACTGACGAGCTGCTTTTACCAATGTAACCACCCCTTTTTCATTAGATAGACGACCTATAAAACAATAATAATCCAACTTATTATACTCTTGCTTCCTTGTTTTTTCTATATCTATAAAATTACAGAGTGTACACATTTTTGTTTTATCAAAGCCTCCTTGTATCATCTTATTCGCTATAAATAAACTTGGGCAAATAAATATATCTGTACATTTCTCCAAACGCTCACGATTCCATGATACTGCTTCCTTATAAGCTAAGAAACTAGCAACAATAGAGTTCTTCATACATTTATACTCAAGCACCTTACGTTTATCCATAAAACATTCTTCACAGGCTATTTTTCCATTACGAAGACAATCATAACGAGGACAAAGAAGCTTCAAATCATGTAGAGTCCATACAACTTTAATTCCTCTTTCATGTGCTAGTTCAGCAATTATGGGAGAAAGTTGCGTATGAATATTATTCAAATGTACTACGTCAGGTTTGAATTCATCTAATAATGCACAGAAATTTCTTTTTACTTCATTTGTTCCCAATGGACGCAGAAAAGCTTCCAACATTCCTAATCCGGGTTTAAACTTCACTTCACTCGGAAAATATTTTCTCCATGGAGTTTCCAAATTATCAGGATAATCCATTGCAAATATCGCTACCTCATGTCCATACTCTCGTAGCAATAACTCCAGGTTAAGCATATAGATACAATCACCGCCACGACGGTAATAAAACTTGTTTGCCAATAATATTTTCATAAGAAATAATTGAGTATTTTTCTAATCATACAATTTAGTTATCTAAACCTCTCCCATTCTTTACTTTCAAAATTGTACCTTTTAAGCACTTTTGCAGGACTACCTGCTGCTACACAATAATCCGGTATATCCTTGGTCACTACAGAGTTTGCCCCTATTACGCATTGCTTGCCAATATGGACATTGCCCACTACGACTACATTTGTTCCAAGCCAAGTGCCATCATCTATCAGTACACGATCATCCTTACCAGCCCTACATCCTTGTTTATAAATATAAACATCCGGATTTCTATATTCATGATTATGGTCTGCTATAAATACATGAGGACCGGTTAGCACTCCTTTTCCTATTATCACAATGTTATGTGCTGATATTGTGGAATGATTGCCTATCTCTGTGTGGTCTCCTATAGACAAAAGAGCATTCCGACTTATATAAACATCCGACGAAGGCCGGAACTTTACATTATCTCTCAATTTAAAATTCCCCTTATTGATTATATTTAAATTAATCCCAAGATAACAGCAATCTCCACACTCGATGTGATTAAATCTGCATTTAAGCCATCCAATCAGATACTTGACTAATAATTTGATTCGCATAAGTCCACGATTTCTTGAATGCCAGAATCAAAATTATCTCTTCCACAAACATCTTTTAGAAACTTGTGGAGCTTGAGTGCCTTATCATTACGTTCTTTCTCATTCAATAAATAATAACGAATAGCACCTTTCCATTGCTTCACATCACGTTCCAAAGCACACCCCCGATCAGAAGTAATATATGCTCTCGTTGTGGCGGTTGAGGTGGTAATAACAAATCTCTTACTTCCCGCTGCTTGAAACAACACCAATAATCCTGCCGGAGCTTCGGTTGTCAGTGGCATTGCTACTATGGCGGAATTAGCCATCTCTTGTAGAAACTGATTAAAGGGCAGATTACATTTCACCTTAATGTTCTCTGTTATATATTCTTTATACATATGATAGTCTAAGCTATTCATTACAAATAAAAATTTCACATCAGACATTTGTTTTGCCACTTCTAGCATAAAAGACCAATCTCTTGAATTTCCTCCACCTACAAATATATCATGATTCAACGATTCACATTTTCTTTCCCATTTTTCATGATAAGGGTCATGAATTACAGTATAATTAAAATCAAGACACAACCACTCTTTCAACAATTCTCCATAATGAGAAGAAGTTACACTGGCATGGAAATATTTCGACATTAAAGCTTTGCGATACATTTTCGACACAATGCGATTTTGTATAGTATCTTTCTTTTTTAAAAGAATATTGAGACAACCAATATTTCTACGCTGGAAAGTCAAAAGACACATCCAATAAAGTAATACAGCTTGAAAATCATACCAACAAAACACTGTTTCCCCCTTTCGGGAACAACATAGAGCTCGAAAACAGCCTATCGTCCAACCCACGATACGTTTCTTAGTACGAGGCGATTCAATATAGTGCACCTCTTGTCGCAAATTTCGGGGCTTAAACTCACTATCCACATTAGAAAAGCCATGTAATATGTGTATCATCTTACTATCCTTATTTTAAAACATTACGCAAAAAGTCAATTGACCGTTCTCTATAAATAGCCAATATACTGTCTACCCTCTCATAATCAATCGGACGCTGAAGCACCTCCATGTTCTTTTCCAACTCCTCCTGTGAAGTAAACACATGATTTTCTAGTCCTACTAAATCAAGCAAATCAAGCAGACGGCTCGATAATCCATTCGCTATAGGAATCACAGCAAACTGACGATGATAAAGCAAGCTAAACACTAATCCATGGAAGGAATCTGTCACTACAACCTCCGCTCCACCAATCTGCTCTATCCATCCTTTTATAGCAGGAGGATAACAATATTCAAACCCTCTCAAAGGATATCCATTAAATATCATACGAGCCGGTATACCCATCTTGTATGAAAGATAACGTGCCATATCAAGCTGACAATCATTACGATTCAAGAGATAACAGACAATGCGATGATTGGGAGTAATAGATGAAGTAATTTCCACATAAGAAGAATGTAACATTGTAGGATCAAGCACTAAGCTACTATCAAGGCTAAATTGCTGCTTTAATATATTTTGGCCCGTAACTTCTCTCACAGATATGCCCGAAAAACGATGAAGAAGTTTATCTATAGTAGGCAGTAGCTCTTTATGGCTCTCCGGCCACATATTCACCCCAAAGCTCGAAGCAAACGACACTCTGCGAACCTGCTCCCCTCCAAAATCAAGAAAATAGGCTAAACATTGTTCACGACTAATTAAAGGATTCCATGTTTGGTCACTTCCTACCAATAAACAATCATAATCCAACTTTGCCTTTTTAAGCTCCTCCACTGTCTTATAATGCCGTGTAAGCGATGGGTAAAACTTTTTGCAAAACCTATAAAATTTAATAAAGCGAGGAATAAAAATCAATTGTCTCAACTTTATAGGTTCTGGCTGCCTAAGGTCTATCAACTCTACTTCATGTCCCAATTCCTTAAGAAGCCGACATGTGGCATAAGTTTGCAACACTGCTCCACAATTATACGACTTATGATATGTTAATAATCCGATTTTCATTGCTTATGTCCTATTCTATCTATAATATTTACTACTATTCCGTAAACTTTCCGAATCACTTTCAACAGTATCCATGGACTTTTATTTGAAAATGTATTTGCATATATTTTTGAAAATGTGCTGTCACTTAATTGTGAAGAAAGGAAAGCCAACAACTTTCGTTCTAAAAAATATTGCTGAATCGAATGTCCTGTTACCAATCTATGATTATGAGATATGGCTAAGTTCATATCAGCCTTATCATAAAATAAAGAATCTCTTAATGACGAAAGGAACTGCCTCGCTTTATCAGTATGAGCTATAATCAACGATATACCATCAAAATGTTCTTCATCATATTTAATACATCCCCAATAATCCCCTATGGTAAAGTCTGATTTGCGATTTTTTCCAACGAAAGGACAGTCATAACAAGAATACCTGTTCGTTAATTCGAGACTAAACCCAGTAGTAATTAAATTATTTTTATTTGCATAATCATAAATTTTACCATTTTCATCTTCGACTTTCAAATTATAACGAAATCCTCTAGGTTTCCATCCTATTTCCTTTGTACGAAATGACAAAACACGCCTCACTTTATACGGTGCCTGACTAATAAATTTATCAATTAAAATTCTAGAAGGAATTCCACCACAAATTAAATCCACCGTAACCAGATTCCCTTTATAGGTTCTATCTTTCAAAAAAGATAATAGTCCAGCAATTTGACAACCTGTGCCCGAGAAAAGAACCATTCGACCTTCCTTCAAATATTTCAAAGCAAGTTTATAATTTCCAGATGCATTGCTATGTGTATATTTTGATCCCTGCAAACAACTCAATTCTTCCTTAGTCTCAATCGCCTGATGATGAACGTAACAAGGTTCTTCTATTTTTGCTCCAAACACAACACCCCCTTGTTCTATTACAGAAGATGCCATTGCATAAAAAGCACCACCTGAAGCACTAGTCTTTCGATGTGTTCTATTTTTTGCCCAAGCTGCATAGAAATCAGAATATTCACTTTGCTGATATTCGAAATTCGAGACGACCGGACAGATTTGTTCACACATGCCACAACCAACACATTTACTTTTATCTATCTCTACATACCGATGCCCATCATAATGTTCAACTATATTTATAGCATTTTTATTGCACACATCTATACAAGCAAAACAGCCTGTACATTGTTTATCTATAGCAAGTCGAGGTACAAAACTCATAAATTTACAATTTAGAAAAGAAGTCTTTATATTTCGCAACAATACTGGTTAGTGAAAGCTCCTTTTCTACAAAATTCTTTTGATTAACAGAAAATTCTTTTAAAAGCACATCCCTGTTTTCTATACACCACTGCATTTTATCCGCTAAATCACCTGCATTTCCAGATTGGAATGCTAATCCCGTCACTCCATCTTCTACAAACTCTTTAAATTGAGGAATGTCAGAGACCAATGTAACGACATTATATCTAAATGCTACCGTTATAGCCCCACTTTGGGCTATATCTTGATAAGGCATAACAAAAACATGACTATCTGCAAACATATTAGCTACATCCTCGTTAGGAATTCGTCTAATCATTAGTTCAAACACATCTGGACACTTTATAAACGATGCATAGTTTTGTTCCCAATTACAATTACAGCTACCAGCAATCCTTACTTTGAAGTTTTCAATACCTCTATCATGCAAAATATTTGCAGCTTCAATCAATAAATCAACCCGCTTATATGCAACAATATTTCCAAAAAATAAAAATCTAAAAGTCCGTTCTTCCTTTTTATTTACTTCAATAGTAGATTCTCCATAATCCTTTAAAGCCAAATGTGCCATTAGAATATTCTTTCCATGAACTTTCTCTTTGAGAATTACTTCCTGACTTCTTGAGAATACCTGAATATTCTTAAAACTACGAATCCACATATTAGTTAGTTTTTTAGCCCATTTTTCCGAATTAGCTCCTCTTGGAGTAGAAACATTGTGACATGCGATAACGACATTTCTTTTAGGAAGCATTAAACGATACATCATAGTGCCATAAGGATGCATAGCTGCTGAAATATAATACAAATTTGGAAGGAATGCTCTAGCTCTTTTAATGATACGTATTAAATCAATTATATTATGAGGGCTCCTAAATCGATGCGTTAAATAGAAAAAATAAACCAGAACATTAGGATTGTCTTTCAGTACAGATTTTACATATAACTCATAATCGATCTCCTGATTATTTTCCACCACTATTTGCCAGTCAATAAAATAATCTTTGGCTAAAAGATTTATAATTGGCAAATCTACATCAATGAAACAACTTGGAGTTATCCAAGATATTTTTTTCTTATTCATATAAAAAAGGGATATATCGTAAGTATCCAACCCCTATAACAATAATCCTTAGATCCAGTATTCCTGGGGTTTTGGAGCTATAGCTTACATTATTTCTCAAATTCTTCACTACTTGACCGTTATTTTTTAAACCATGCGAAGGTTGAACAACCGCCAACTTTTGACAAAACGTGAAACTCATATTTCTTCTATTTTCATTTAGTCTCAATCAATCTCTATATTTTTTTAATATTGGTAACCAACCAATATATATTCGACAGCCACAAACTCTAATATAGGTATAACGATGATAACCTAAAATCATGGGTTTAACCACCAAATTCCAGAATTCACCTACAGAATTTTTCTTCTTTTTTATCCCTTTATAAGGTGTAAGCCGCAAGTATTTATCAAATTCACACACAAACGGATGTATACATAATCTCTCCCAAGGTTTGGGGCGTGAAGCAAAGTGAATTATTGTAGGGTCGATCACATTCGTTTGTTCTTCTTTTTGATATATCTTCAAAACTCTATCCTGTGATAATTGAAAATTTTTCATAAAAAAATAGTTCATAGTATTCCAAGTGTATGACAACATCTTAGTTTTCTTTCCACATACGACATTCAATACATCTTGATCGTGATTAACGATACTCTCACTATTATTCCTTAGAAATTCAATACTTTTTTCATAAATATGCTCCTCTCGCCATTTCTTAAGGTTAATCAGTAGAACCCCCGCATTAAAATAGCCTTGTTCAACCGGTATATGAAGACGCTTGAAAGCACCATTATTCACAGATAGTTTATCATTGTGATAAACTGCTCCCAGCAGATAATCTTCAATGTCAGTATCATATAACTCAGCTATACTATGACGTACTATAATATCACAATCTAAGTAAATTAACTTTTCTACGGATAAAGGAAGAAGTAACGGTATAAAAAGTCGAAAATAAGTGGCCAGACTTATATGGGATAAGCCTGGAGATGACGGCATAGGAAAATCTCCAAACAATCTAGAGTCTACATATATAATCTGAAGAGAACTACCCATATCCTCAGTCATATTTTTAAGTTTTACCGCATTGTCATTGCTAAGATTATCCGTTAACAAATAAAAACAGGTTCCTATATTATGATCTGCAACAGAAGCTATTGTTGTAGCACAATAAGGTGCAAAATTATTATCACAAGCTAATACAATATCCATGAGTTTTCTTTTCCAAATTTGAATTATAAACATATCTCATAAACAACCCCAACCAAGGAAATAGCACTTCCCATGAGTGGGCAGGTTGTGAGGTCATTACAAATAATATTTCAGCAAAAAGCAATGCTATAGCGATAGAACGATGAATATTCAAATTCCGATAAAAATACAAAGCAACTCTAGCCATAAAAGAAATTACAAGTGTAATATAAATAACTCCATAATCTATCAATAAATAAAATGGATAACCTTCTGCTCCTGCCAACAACGAATTATAACGATTATAAAAAAGTCCATCTTCATTAATTAGGTTCATCGTATAATATATACCATGCCCCACCAAAGGAGCTTCCGCAAAATACATTAAGGCCGTCGCCATTTGATAGTTCCTAAGTTCTACAGAACTACCTCCTGTATTTTCACCACCTGTCAACAAAATATCAAGTACACCTTCAACATATGATTGGACAATTGGTATATCTCTCAAAAAATATATAAATACAACCAGAAAAGGCAATCCCAAACACAAAGACTTTAACATTTGCTTTTTATTAATGAGGAATCCATACACAATTAATGAAAGGAGCAATACAACAAAAGGAGCTCGTGTTCCACAAAAGAATATATTCATCAGTAACAAACCTGTGCCTATCAGTTTTACATAATTTTTTCTCTCAAAATGAAAAAGCAATAATATAAGAGTTACATTAATCAAGCCAAAAATATTAGGAGAAAACTGTGTACCTGTACTTCTAAATCCCCTTTCAGATAAAGCTCTCTCAGAACTCCATAATATTTCACCCGATGCTGAATGAGCAAGAGTAACAAAATTCTCTGTCATAAAATAACTCATATAACCAACAAGTACTACGACAAGAAGAATAATATATATATATTTTTTTATATTCTTCCAGATATTCACATTGGATGGAAGAGATGCAAAACCCAAAAAGAAAAGAAAATAGGTTGACAAGAAATCCTGAATTGCCCAATTTACACCTTTAATGCCTGACCATCCCGTAAAAAGAGGTTGAATAAGCAGAAATACAAACATTAGAAGCAACTCTATTTTAAGAGGAAATCTATTTATAACTGAAGAAAATGTATGATCTTTTAACAGTCTTGCTATAAAAGCAAAAATAAGTACTAATCTTGATCCAGCATAAGACATACGAAAAAGTTCCGCGTTCGGATGTATCAAGTACATACCAAGCATAAACCACATAAAGCAATGCAGATAATTTTTGCTATTATATATCTTATAAACACATAGCAATATTAGTGCAATAGAAAGAACCTTAATTATAAGCATAGAATATCATCTATAAACTTTTTCGAACTTTTTATACAGTTTCCCATTTTCAGATTAATTTTTGTCCAATCTATTTCCATTTCAAAAGATGTAGCATTCAACCGCTCTTGAAGAGCAACTAAATTCAACACATCGGAAATTCGTGAAGAAGTTACATTTTTGATGAACACATAAAAAGGAACATTAAATTTTAATGAAAAAGCCGTCGCATGAAATGAATTCGTTACAACATACCTCGCTGCTTTAATGTACCTCACAAATTCTATAGGCCCCGCATTTTCTACAATTTTATCTGCATATTTAATTTTATTACTATCTTCTATGGATAGAATAGACAAATTATGTTTCCGTGCTAATTCTTGTGCACAACTTTTAATAGACTCATCAACTTGCCCTAGATTGTATACTAAAACGTAAGCCGGAACACGTGAATTTCTATCTTGGATTAATATGTCCCAATCCTTTGGAGATAGTAGAAAAACGGGATCAACAACATGTTGGCCTTCTAATATCCCTATATTGGATAATAGCCTTAATCCAGTAGTTTCTCTTACCGATATGGCCGAGAAGCTCTTTAGCCACTCTTTCATTCTTTTTACATCTTGCTCTTCTAAAGTTGATACCCCAAAACTCGCAGCATACGCCACTCTTTTGGTTTCCAAACTACCAAACTGCAAAAAATAAGAAGGATCTCTTCCGTTATTAAATAAAGGATTCCACACTTGATCACTTCCAACAATAAAAACATCAGCCACCCATTGTACATCCTTCAAATCCTTATATTCTACATAATGATCCGTAAGATGCAAATAAGCATGCTTAAACCTGTCAAAAGCCTGCTTCCGCCCTTTCTGCCGTACAATTTTACATAATTGTGGCAAATATTTCCTTATAGCATAAACAATTCTAAAGAATGCATTATCCTTATATTTGTACAAAGGAGACATTTTAGGAATTGACATATATCTATTAAAGTTCGAACTATAAGCTTTATCCATATATGCTGGCAAATAGTCTATAATTTCAACATCGTGTCCCTTTTGTTTCAAATAGGTTTGCAAAGCATACGCTTGCAATGATGCTCCATAATTATAAACGTCATGACATGTTATAATCTTAATATTCATATACTGTTATTTTAAAGTTGGCGCGGTGCATTCAGTTTATTAGAACGCGAACTTGAAAATCTATTAAAAAGATTCACTATTGATTGTTTAGGGTTACCCATCCTTCGAGTCAACTTTTTCAGTTTATTATACAACAACTGTATAGCATACACATCATCGATTGTTGAACTTTCTTTTTTAAGTTCTTTCATCAATATTTTTGTTATCAACGTTCTCTTAGAAGCCTTTTTTATCTGCAATTCCGCTACAACATCAAAAGGTTTTTGTTCTATATGCAAATTAGCCTTTTTGATCCATTCATTTCCTTTTGCAGTAAATGCAATAACAGCACTCACTCCATCCTCATCTTTCTTATAACATGTACCCCAAGCGTCACCGATACGAATATCAGCGGAAGAATGGTCGTATTTATATTTACAATGATCATAACAAGCCTTTCCCAAACAGCCATCACCTAAGAAAAGAGCGTAAAATTTATCACCTTGTGACAATCTAGAATTTACAAATGTTTTTCTGTCCTTTATTAATGAATTATATGGATCACGCCAATTCACCTTTTCGCCATGCTCTTCACCATCTATTCCTATAGCCCAAGAATCATGCCAACCCCACCACTTGTTACGCCAAGAAGCATAAATAACTTTACCTACTACTTTTTCCACATCTTTGATATACTTTTGCCATACAAACATAGAAGGAACACCGTGGCAAAAGAAGTCCATCAGTACAAAATTATCCTCTACTTTAAATCTGCGAATGTATCTTCTGAAAGAACCAATTTGGCAGGGGGTCCCCGTTACCAAATATTTTTCCTTCCGATTAATCCCCTTAAAGCCGTCAACAGTATAACTTTGGATATACTTACTCCCTATGCTTTGGATGAGTTCCTCAAGAGTGGTAGCAATGTAATGCTCTGCACGTGCAACTTCCGCATTATATCGCACTCCGCACACTTTATACCCTTCAGATAACATCACGCGCCCTAATTCAAATCCAGCACCTCCACTGCTACACTTTCGTCGAACCGCATGATCATTACTCCATGCGGCATAACTGTGAATCTCTAAATTTTGAAGACTAATTTCTTCATGTGAATAAGCACACACGTCAAAGCATAAACCACAATCTGTACATTTATTCACATCACTTATCCTAGGCTCATAAAAACCGTTATCGTTTAGCTCTATGCTGATAATATTCTTTGTACAAGAGATAGCACAAACGCCGCAACCATAGCAATTATGTATTTTTGATATGTTCATTGGATATATTTGTCTAAAAACAGACGAGACTTCTCCTGCTCACATTGAAAGATTTTAGAAATTATTTCTTTGCTGGGGATATTTGATGATAACTGCTGATAACTCTCCTCTAAAGATGAACTAAGCAAATGATCACTTAACTCAAAAGTATCTAATAAGTCGGTAATACGTGCCCCCCTCTTATTGGTAGGAGCAATATATGAATAAAAATTGTGAGAACTTAACAAAATAGAAAATACTGTTCCATGAAAAGAATCTGTCAATACTAAATCAGCGTTAGCTATAAGTCCGAGCCATTCGCAAGGACCAGCATCCTTTATCAGAACATAACTTCCTTCTACATTTTTTTTTTGGTCCACAACCACTAACTTTTTTCCACTTTCATGTGCCATACGAATAGCGAACTTAAGCAAGTAAACATCATGCATCAATGGAAAAAGTAAAATGTAAGGCTCTCTATTAGCTGGAACAATTGCCATTTTTTTCCAAAAGTCTCTATCCAACAAAAATGTAGGATCAGAAACCTGAAATACATTCTTCCCTATCAATATTTCATTGAGCATTTTTTGAGCTTGTTTCTCTCTTACAGAAATCGCATTATAGCTCGGCAACCATCTTTTAAAGTCATTCTTCTCTCTATTGGTCAATGAAGAAATCCCGATGCTTGACGCATAAGATATTTTCACAGCATCATTAGGAGCAAAAGTCAAGAAAAAAGGCTCTAAGCAGAATCGCTGAGTTGGATTCCATAATTGATCACTACCTGTTATATAAACATCATACACAGGGGGATCTGCATATATAGCGTCCACACTTTTATATGGTTTTGACATCTTAATTGCAGAATTAAAAACTTTAAATTTCATAAGAGCATCATCATAATACCCCATTGTAAATGCCTTTTTTTTCCCATAAACAATTGTATACAGTAACTTCTTTACCATTATTTTTAGTTGGTTGGCACCACTTTTCTTCTGTAATCGATAGGGTAGATACTTCTTACTTTGAATATAATCAGCATGGGCATTAGGTCTATAAAGATCAATAATTTCCACTTTAGCACCTTGTTGACGAATGTATTCATATAAAGCAAAAGCCTGCAAACTAGCTCCATAATTCGGAGAATTATGAATAGTAATAATACCTATTTTCTTCATCTTTCGATTTTATATATGGATTACTTTTAATAGTTTACGAACAATCCGTTTAGGATAAGATATCATTTTTTTTATTTTTTCATCATGAATATATTGATTTTGAGCCTTCTGAATTGCAATCTCAAAATTTCCTCTAAAGACTTGTATATCCCTCTCGAAATATAGTCTATATTTACTTTTGGTGGAAGGACGGCGTAGTTGTTCATCACCTTGAACAGGCTCATCAACAGGCCTTTCCTCTGCCTTTATTTTTCCAGTAGCTATGAGTGATTCGATAAAGGTTTTGCCTCTATCGGTATTAATTAAAACACTTGATACTTTTTGAGCACTGAAAGTACATGGCGCCATCGTTCCCAATCCTTTATAATCACTCAATGTAACATCTGAAATTCGTTCACTTTTGGCAAACTTACAGTAATAGCAATTTTCTCTATAACTCACCATCCGATGATAACCGAATTGATAAGTATCACCATCCTTTGTCCGCTGCGCATAAAAACGTTTATTATCGGCATTATATAAAGTGAAAGTGAAAGTATAAGTATATAGAGACGGATCACGAAATGACATTCGTTTCGCCACTTCACCATATTTCTTTTCCAACATAGCAATATGTTGCTTTAGGTAGCTGTACGGTGTAGTTCCATGACATACAACATCTATCAACAAAAGATTCTCATTGTCTTTAAAAAGCTTCCGTATAGCAGCTATTTGACAGGGTAAGCCTATAATTACCGCCTTTTTTGCTTCTTTCAGAAGAATACGAAGTTTTGGATAAAGCTCTATTGCACTGCTAAATACGTATTTCGAATTTTTAAAGAGTCCCACATCTTCCATAGAATCTGTCAACTGCATCGATACATAAAAATCATTATTAATGACCGCCCCAGCTGCAAGATAACCGTTCGCAATGGCCATCTTGTATATTTCAGAAGCAATACCTCCAGAGGCACTGGTAGCTCGTTCATTCTCATTACTACTCCATGCTGCATAAGCAGTTAAAGATTTTCGAGAATCCACATTCTCAATTATAGGACAAACTTTTTGGCAACGTTCACATTGTACGCAATTAGACATTTCCAATTCCGGATAAACAATGCCTACTTCATTCTCTTTCATCACAATACAGTTCTTACCACAGACAAAAGCACATGCGCCACATCCCGTACATAGATTTTTAGGGGCGAGTTGAATCATCTTTTTATTTTTTTCTTTACTATAGTCAACAATTGAGACCGTTCAGTAGCATTTAATCCGATGAACCAGATAGTTAAGCCACTTGAGAATAAGGACACGATAGATACCAAGCAAAAAGATAAGAAAGTAGTACCTAATCTAGAAGCTAATAATACTGGAATAATTGCACCCAACAGAGAACAAAGAGTACAACGTCCAAAAACGTCTTTCATATAATCGATAACCGGAAAATCCAAAAGTCTGTTTACAATCCATAATCGAAGAAAAAGACTAATGATAGAAATAACCAGTGATATATAAAACACGGAAACTGCAGAATATCCTAATTCAAGGGCTACATAAGAAATAGGTATATTAAACATTACCAATGTACCAACTACAGATTGATAGAGCTTGATATTTCCAGTTGCGTGCGCCGTGGTCATTAACGGAGTAGCCATTGCGTCCACCGCTGTAATCAAAATAATGAGACGCATAAAAGGTATCACATATTCAGGTATTTGTCCCAACCACAATTTAATAACAAAAGGAGCTTCCACTATAAGTGGCAGCGAAATAAACATGATCAAGAAAAATGAAAATTTTGAGCTACGAAAGACAAGTTTCGTCATATTCTCTATATCGTCTTGTGCATAATACTTTGTAATTTGTGGGCGTACTGCCGTATAAAAATTTGTAAAGAACTGGCTGACAGCAGAATTGATTTGAAAAGCGATGCCCCGTGCCGCATTCACAGAAGGATTAAAAAACAGATTAAGCAAGATATTCAAACCCTGCCCTTTGACTAAACTAGCAATAGAGCCAAACATATTCCATCCTGAATAAGACAATAACTGATTAAATAATTCTTTCTCCCAATAAAACGTATATCTAGCCTCTTCGAATGATCGTACCGAATAAATGAAATAAGTTAGAGTAACCATAAACGATGCTATCAAGAGAAAAAGTCCATAATAAAACAGTCGGTCATCCGCAAGAAACTGGATTAATAGTGCTACAGTCAGCTTCAATATAGCTTCATAAACGCTCACATAAGCATAAATTTTCATTCGTTCGTGAGCTACAATCATTGCATTATAAGGGTTATATAAAAGGGTTATGACAGCTGAAATAATTGAAAACTGATAAACCCAATTTGCTGCTTCCATTTTTTCGGAAGGAATCACCAAATATGTGTTAAGAAACCAAAGACCAATGGTTTCAGCTAAAAGGAGTAATATGATTGCAAATAATATGTATATACTCATAGACATACTAAATACTTGCTTCAGCCGTATCTTATCATTTTTCCCTAATTCAAAAGTGAGAAAACGTTGAGTAGAAACAGACATTGCTCCATTAAGAATCCCCATCATAGCTACCACACCACCAACCACATTATAAATACCAAAATCTTCAACACCCAATGCTGCCAAAACAACTCTACTTGTATAGAGTGTAATCGCCATCATGAAAAACATACGAAAATACAGAAGAAGTGTATTCTTGGCTATACGTTTGTTATTAATTGAGGTATCTGACATAAATTTAAAGATGCGCACATATAAAATCACTAACTTTATTCACAACTCTTGATATAGGAATGAGAAGAACAAATGTGATGGCAAGCACTATGATTACATTCATCTGTACAGTATAAGGTGATATACTTTTAACTAATTTCATAAGCATCAAATGGATAACATACAACTCTAATGAATACTTACCAAACCATACTAAGACCGATTTAATCTTTAAAAAGTATTTTTTAGTTGAAATTAACTCACAAATAATGCACACAAGCGGAATAGAAAGAAGCACCCTAATCATAGCAAAATAATCGTATAAGAAAAAATCATAAAATACCCCCATGAAAATAATGCTACATAGACACAGAATAAGAAAATATTTTAAAGTAGGAACTCTAACTCCTAGCTTTGAAAAGCTACCAATTAAAACGCCAATGATAAAAGAAGGAAATTGCGTAAATGCCGGTTTCACCCCAGAATAGTAGTTTGGCATTGCTATTTTTATATAATATCACACACATTGCCACTCAAGTCACAGATTTCTTTTGCAAAGTCATACCATGAACATACACCTTCCTTACTGAAATAGTAAATACCCTCTTTATAGAATTGATTCTCCTCAATCACTTGATAGATAACATATGGTTGTCATTAACCATTCTACGGATAGCATTACGACTGGTTATATCCAGCTCTGCCACATCGGTAAAAATATAATGGTTGGAGCTGGCTGATGAAACACGGCGCATCTCATTACCAAGCTGACCGTTAGCTCCTGTCACTAGAATATTCATTGAACCTAATACAGATTTTCGTTATAATCAAATAACCAGCTAGCTTCTTCCAGACATTCGTGATGTTTGTCTTTCTCGGAAAGAATTATTTTATCAGCAGGAACCTTCCAGTCAATTTTCAATGCAGGATCATCCCAAGCCAGGGCACCTTCACATTGGGGAGCATAGAAGTTGTCACATTTATACTGAAAAATAACCTCTTCCGTCAGGACAACAAAGCCATGGGCAAATCCGCGCGGAATAAAGAACTGACGGTGATTTTCTTCAGTCAATTCCACTGATACATGCTCTCCAAATGTTGGTGAATCTTTACGGATATCGACAGCCACATCAAGGACAGAGCCTTTAATGACACGTACCAGTTTACTCTGCGCATAAGGTGGCTTCTGAAAATGAAGACCACGCAAAACACCATAGCTGGATTTACTTTCATTATCCTGGACAAAATCTACCTTACGGACCTTTTCTGCAAATTCACGTTGAGAGAAAGATTCGAAAAAGTAACCACGGTCATCTTTAAAAAGGCGGGGCTCAATAATTACAACGCCTTCTATAGTAGTTTTGATTATTTCCACTGTGATTAGTGTTAGTTATTAGATTACCGGAAAGGAATATGGCATTATTCCAGTCCCAGTTCATTTATTACTTTTAAAAGGTACTGACCATATTGGTTCTTTAACATGGGTTTTGCCAGTTCACGCATTTTATCAGCTGTTATCCAGCCATGACGTAGGGCAATACCTTCAAGACAGGCTACTTTCAATCCCTGACGTTTTTCAATCACTTCAATAAAAGTGCTGGCTTCGGAAAGGGAATCGTGTGTGCCGGTATCAAGCCAGGCAAAACCACGGCCTAATAGTTGAACTTTTAATTGGTGGTTATCAAGAAACTCCTGATTGACAGTCGTAATTTCTAGTTCCCCACGAGAAGAAGGCTTTATATGTTTAGCTACATCTACCACTTTATTGGGATAGAAATAGAGTCCTACTACAGCATAATTGGATTTTGGGTTTGCAGGTTTTTCTTCAATGCTCAAAACATTTCCATCCTTGTCAAAGTCGGCAACTCCATAACGTTCGGGATCGGCAACCCAATAGCCAAACACAGTTGCTTTCTGCTCTTCCTCGACTGTACGGACAGCCTCCTGCAACATGCGGGTAAAACTTTGGCCATAGAAGATATTATCACCTAATACCAGACAGACGGAATCATTGCCGATGAAGTCTTCACCGATAATAAAAGCTTGAGCCAGACCGTCCGGGGATGGTTGTTCGGCATATTCAAACCGTACTCCGTAGTCGGAGCCATCACCCAGAAGACGCTTGAAGCCCGGAAGATCATAAGGAGTGGAAATGATCAGGACCTCACGGATTCCAGCCAACATAAGGACTGAAATCGGATAATAAATCATAGGCTTGTCAAAGATAGGAAGCAACTGCTTACTCACTCCTTTGGTGATAGGATACAGACGAGTGCCTGAACCACCAGCTAAAACTATTCCTTTCATAAAAGCTTATTTCAATTTCAAAATAAGTAAACTGTTTTGAGATGGACACAAAGTAGCTTTTATTCTGTGCCTATTTAAATGGTTTCACATATCCCACCGGCATATCTGCACAAGCACACCCCAGCATATTCAACCGAACAGCAATTTTGCTTCTACCATCTATCGTAACAAGTTCTCCTACAAGACCAGTCAAAGGACCTTTAATAACACGTACTTTTTCACCACGTGCCAAAGGAGCACTATTCATACAAATTGCCTCTTCGGAATAGTCGAGCATAAAACGGAAACGAGCCATTTGTTCATCAGGAATGATAGTTGGACTGCTCTCACCGCGCATTACCATATACCGACTAACAGTGGAAAAGGAAAGAACCTCTTTACGTTCTTTGGGATCAGCGTGTACAAAAACCATCATAGGAAGCAATACGGATTCAACCACTTTACGGCGGTCACTCCATTGATGTACTTCTTGCTGGACTGGTACAAAATTTTCAATCCCCATTTTATCTAAACGCTCGGCTACTTTCTTTTCATGATGCATACGGACCAGAGCGACATACCAGCGTTTAGAGTGTGCTACGCCTTCCCCTGTCCCAATACTAGGCCCAGCACTTAAAGTTTCTTTCGTTAGAATCATACTTTTTTACCCCTTACTTTTCCGTTACTTCTTAGGTAACGGATAAGGTACTCATTCACAGAAAAACAGATGAAAGCAGAAAAACATGGACAGGAACTGCCTACAAAGATGTTTTTCTAACCTACGCGAAGGGAAAAGCATCTTTGGAAACAGAGTACAGGAATTTCAGGCACGATCAAACAGAATCATCATGTCCTGATATATTTTTGTTGCATATTTCAACAATTCAGAAAAAAAAGAAGATTTTACTTGTTTACTATTTGTATTTTTGCATATCTTTGCACCGAATAATTATCCGTTACCTAAGAAGTAACGGAAACATTTCGCCCTTGATTTCTAACACTTTATCGTTAACTATCAACCTAAACGATAGTTTCTAATGTAAGATAAATTCCCTTTATTTACCTCTGTACGTTCTTTGAGTTCAAAACCTTTTAAATAGATTTGTGTCGTTTTTATAGATTTATGCCCCAATGATTCACTGATCATTTCAATTGGCACTCCACGATACTTCGCTGTCGTTGCCCAAGAATGGCGCAGTGTATAAGAAGAAACCGGAGATTTTAACCGTAAAACTCTCGCCAAATCTTTCAAACGATTATTAAAATTCCGAAGAGCAGACTGATATTCACGGTATGCCCTTTCATCTTTCCGTTTTTTGTTACTGCAAAGTATATCAAACAGATAGTCCGGACAATCGGGAATGGGTTCCTGATTACTCCGGAGTTGATTTATCATTCCCCTGGCGGTATCCAATACTTCTACGCTCATAGGAGTTTTCGTCTTGATTCGATTATAGCGCAACACGCTCTGATCTAAAGCTGATTTTTCCAAATGTGCCAAATCAGCAAATGACATTCCACAAAACTGAAACATCAGGGCGGCAATAATTTGTGTACGACGTAAACGTTCCGATTTGGGATCTTCATACAAAAGCTTATGTAATTCACCGGCAGACAAAGCTTTCTTTTGCCGGACATCCACACCTGTATAGACATCATGAAACAATCGAGGAACATAAGGGGCACTCCCCGCTTCCACTCCCCGATTGTAAATACTACGAAGCATACGCATATACGTAGAAATCGTATTGGGCTTCAAACCACACTCATAAAGATACTGACCATAACGTCGTAAACGTTCCTTGGTAACTTGCTTGAACGACACATTCAATGTACCACAATACCTCCCGAAAGAATAAAGGGCGTTCTTATAAACGTGCGCCGTAGAATAACGCCCTTCCTTTCGTAAACGATTGATGTAGTTCTCACCACATCGACTAAATCCATTTTTATTCATCATTTGCATCACTAGTTATTTTATATATATACTATTTGGCAAGCGACAAAAGAACAAATCTTTTTGCAGGTTCAATTTCACTTTCCAGATATTATTTTCGAATTAACATTCATTAATATTGCAAAAATTAACTAATTATGAGAAGCGAAAAATCTAAAAAAGGAAGTAAAAACAACAAAGCAAAAAGAAATGTTCAAACAGTGGGAAAAGCCCCTGGAAGACAGTCAAAGGAAGAAATCATCAGTGAAGAAGAGCTGGAAAACAGAATAGCAATCAGTGGAGATATCCGCCTTTATCTCACCATGCATTTGAGAATCTTTATCGATGGATATTTCCACCATCCTAAGAAAAAAAAGCTGATAAATCTGGCCCAATATATCTATGACCAAAAAGTATTATACATTCACAAGCATGGCGGCTATAAGTTAATGGAACTTAGCAGTATACATGCAGAATTGGCGGCATTGAAAAAGTCTGTCGAAGAAGAATATATGAAAGAGAAAAAGGAAAAAAGAGAACAGGCTGAAAAGCTTAAAAGCAAGTACTAAGAAAAAATAATGGGACAAGTGAAATATAAGACCTACCTTCGCCGCCGTTTTCAACCGGTCGGAAAACAACAAGAATTTCTCTCAAAAAATAGTGACGGTATGCTGTTGTCATAGCGTCACTATAATGAAAGGATAGTAACGCTATGACAACAGCATACCGTCACTATCCGACAGGGGATATTTATGTTTAAATAAAAACTTAATTTTTCAATCAAAAAACAGAAGAAAATGAGACAAAAGATCAAGAAAGGCAAGTTGGAAGCTTGCAAATTAGTATGGAAAAAACGTATTACTGCCGAAAAGGGGATTTCGGATAAATGTGCAGAGAGAATTGTACAGGAGTGCATTAAACTAATAGAACATATGTTGTATGGAAATGTAATGATAGCTTTTCATAAACAGGATGGTACGTTCTGCCTGGAAAAAGGAACACTGGTAGGATATGAAAAATTCTTTCATAGAGAATTTAATATCACAGCACAACAAGAGTCTATTATCTATTGGAGTGAGGAACAAAAAGGATGGAGAAGATTCATGATCGGAAACCTAATGGAATGGAAAGCTATTGTATAGTTTATAATAAAAAATATTGAATAATGAATATGATTAATAAAGGGATACCTTACTTCCCGACACCGGCAAACTTTTTTGACGAAGAAGTGATGGAGTTATTAGAAGCAAAATTCGGAGTGTTAGCTTCTTACATGGTCATGAGATTGCTTTGCAAAATCTATAAAGAGGGATATTACATCTCTTGGGGGAAAGAACAAAATCTTATTTTCGTCCGCAAAGTAGGTGGCGGGATCAAAGAGGACATGATGGAAAAGATTGTCGACCTGTTATTGGAAAAAGGTTTTTTCCATAAGGAAACATACGAGAAACACGGTATACTCACTTCGGAACAGATTCAAAGAGTGTGGTTCGAAGCTACGACACGAAGAAAAATAGATTTCTCACAACTACCTTATTTATTAGAGACCAAACAGAGAAAAAGGATACACAAGGATGAGTTGAACAAGGAAAATGCTAACATTTTTCCAACTCAAGAGGAGGTGAGTTCAGAAAATGCAGACATTTCCCGACAAACTAAACTAAAGGAAACTAAACTAATTACTGAAGAAGAAGAAATAAGCGATGCTTCGTTTGAAATTCCGGGGTATGCATACAATCAGGCCACACACAACATGAACGGACTGATAGAAAGCCTGGAACGCCACAAAGTGACTAATTTGAAGGAGAGGCAGACAATTCTCCGGTTATCAGACTATGGCAGGAAAGGCACCCAAGTATGGAAACTACTCTCCAATACGGCCTGGAGCAAAATCGGAGCACCGGGGAAATATATCATTGCAGCACTAGCCAGCGGACGGAAATAAACCGACTGATTAAAAGCTGATAAAAAAGGTACGAAAAATCTGTGCTTTTCACAAATTCTTCGTACCTTTACGCTCCGGTAAAACAAGTTCTATCCACATAAAAGATAACAAAATGGAAAACAGAAGTTTAGTAACCATTGCCGAACATTCTAAAGAAAAAATCCTCTACATGCTCGAAATGGCGAAGCAGTTTGAAATGAACCCTAATCGCCGGTTATTACAAGGAAAGGTAGTAGCAACCCTGTTCTTCGAACCTTCCACCCGTACCCGCTTGAGTTTTGAAACAGCTGCCAACCGTCTCGGTGCACGAGTAATCGGATTCTCTGACCCCAAGGCCACCAGCTCTTCCAAAGGGGAAACACTTAAAGACACGATCATGATGGTGAGTAACTATGCAGATATTATCGTCATGCGACACTATCTCGAAGGAGCTGCACGATATGCCAGCGAAGTAGCCCCGGTGCCCATTGTCAATGCAGGTGACGGAGCTAACCAGCACCCGTCGCAGACGATGCTCGATCTTTACTCTATCTACAAGACGCAAGGAACGCTGGAAAATCTGAATATTTTCCTAGTGGGTGACTTGAAATACGGCCGCACCGTACATTCTTTGCTGATGGCGATGCGACACTTTAATCCGACTTTCCATTTTATCGCTCCCGAAGAGTTGAAAATGCCGGAAGAATACAAACTTTACTGCAAAACGCACCAAATAAAATACGTTGAACATACAGACTTTTCCGAAGAGATTATCGCTGACGCCGATATTCTGTATATGACCCGTGTGCAACGCGAACGTTTCACCGACCTGATGGAATATGAACGGGTGAAGAATGTATATATTCTCCGTAACAAAATGTTGGAAAACACACGTCCGAACCTGCGTATCCTGCACCCGCTTCCCCGTGTCAACGAAATTGCTTACGATGTGGATGACAACCCGAAAGCATATTATTTCCAACAGGCACAAAACGGTCTGTATGCCCGCGAAGCAATCCTTTGCGATGTATTAGGTATCACATTAGAGGACGTTAAAAACGATATTTTATTATGAGCGAAAATAAACAAGCATTGCAAGTAGCTGCCCTGAAAAACGGAACAGTGATTGACCATATCCCATCTGAAAAGCTCTTCACCGTAGTGCAACTGCTCGGTGTGGAACAAATGACAAGCAATATCACGATCGGATTCAACCTCGACAGCAAGAAGCTGGGTAAAAAAGGAATCATCAAAATTGCAGATAAATTCTTTTGTGACGAAGAGATCAACCGTATTTCGGTAGTAGCACCGCACGTCAAACTGAACATTATCCGCGATTACGAGGTAGTAGAAAAGAAAGAGGTAAAAATGCCGGATGAGCTTCGTGGCATCGTGAAATGTGCCAATCCGAAATGTATTACCAACAATGAACCGATGAGCACCATCTTTCATGTGATAGATAAGGATAATTGCATCGTGAAATGCCATTATTGCGAAAAAGAACAGAAACGAGAAGAGATAACAATCCTCTAACTTCAGCTCACCACAGATTACACGGATTCACACAGATTTTTATTTTATGGAATAATAATATCTATATCTGTGTTAATCTGTGTAATCTGTGGTAAAAAAATGACAACTATGAAACAGGACTGGAAACCAGGAACGATGATTTATCCGCTGCCGGCTGTACTAGTCAGTTGCGGAAAAGAGGAAAGCGAATATAATATGTTCACAGTAGCATGGACGGGTACGATTTGCACGAACCCGCCCATGTGTTATATATCCGTACGTCCGGAACGCCATTCATACGATATTATCAAAAAAAATATGGAGTTTGTCATCAACCTGACAACCAAAGACATGGCTTTTGCCACCGACTGGTGCGGAGTTCGTTCGGGACGTGATTATCATAAATTCGAAGAGATGAAACTGACACCCGGACAGTGTACGGTAGTCAGTGCCCCGCTGATTGAAGAATCACCTCTTTGCATTGAATGTCGTGTAAAAGAAATCATCTCTCTTGGTTCACATGATATGTTTATTGCCGACGTAGTAAATGTGCGTGCCGATGAACGGAACCTGAACCCCGAAACCGGAAAGCTGGAACTGGCGGAAGCTAATCCGCTGGTATATGTGCACGGAGGATATTACAATTTGGGAGAGAAAATCGGTAAGTTCGGTTGGAGTGTAGAAAAGAAAAAATCATAAAAGGAACGATACTGTCATGGATATGCTGCGTAAATTCATTTTTTTAGGTTTATTAGTTGCAGCCGGCAGCCCGGTTGTCGGACAGAATTATAACGCAGACAGAGTAGACCGTCCCAACACAAAAAAAATAAATATCGGTATCAAAGCGGGCTTCAACTCTTCCATGTTCATGGTGTCTGAACTGAAAATTAAAGATGTAACTATCGATGAGGTGCAGAATAACTATAAGATAGGTTATTTTGGTGCTCTCTTCATGCGCATCAATATGAAAAAACATTTCATCCAGCCTGAAGTGTCGTATAATGTAAGCAAATGTGAGATTACTTTCGACAAACTCGGTTCCCAGCATCCTGCCATCGAGCCTGATTACGCATCGGTGCAATCGGTGTTGCACAGTGTCGATTTTCCCGTTCTATATGGATATAACGTAGTGAAAAAAGGGCCTTACGGAATGTCTATCTTCGCAGGTCCCAAGCTTCGCTATCTATGGGGAAAGCACAATGAAATCACTTTTAAGAATTTCGACCAAAAGGGTATTCACGAAAAGTTGTATCCGTTCAATGTCAGCGCAGTGATTGGCGTAGGTGTCAACATCTCACGTATCTTCTTCGATTTCCGCTACGAACAAGGTATAGGAAACATCTCCAAGTCTATCATTTATGACAATATCAACTCCGACGGCAGTACGGGTGTGAGCAACATTATTTTCCGTCGCCGTGACAGCGCATTAAGTTTTTCACTGGGATTCATTCTTTAAGAATAAAATATCATTAAATCCCGCTTTTTACTAACATTTTTCTTACTGTTCCTTCATTCTTTATTTATTTTCATTAACTTTGTGCGCTTAAAATAGGTATCTCGAATTAGAAATTAAATCTTACTTATAAAAGAATGAAAAGAGACGACATCATTTTCGACATCATCGAAAAAGAGCATCAACGTCAGTTGAAAGGAATCGAGCTGATTGCATCAGAAAACTTTGTGAGTGACCAGGTAATGCAGGCAATGGGTTCTTGCCTGACTAACAAGTACGCAGAAGGTTATCCCGGCAAACGTTACTACGGAGGTTGCGAAGTAGTAGACCAAAGCGAACAAATCGCTATCGACCGCCTGAAAGAAATTTTCGGCGCTGAATGGGCAAACGTACAGCCACACTCGGGAGCACAAGCTAATGCGGCTGTTTTCCTTGCTGTTCTGAATCCGGGCGACAAATTCATGGGATTAAATCTGGCACACGGCGGACACCTGTCTCACGGTTCATTAGTGAACACTTCCGGTATCATCTATACTCCTTGCGAATATAACCTGAATCAGGAAACAGGACGCGTTGATTACGACCAGATGGAAGAAGTCGCTCTTCGTGAGAAACCCAAAATGATTATCGGTGGTGGTTCTGCATACTCTCGTGAATGGGATTACAAACGTATGCGTGAAATCGCTGACAAAGTAGGCGCTATCCTGATGATCGACATGGCTCATCCTGCCGGTCTGATCGCTGCCGGAGTGCTCGAAAATCCGGTTAAATATGCACATATCGTCACTTCTACTACACATAAAACACTTCGCGGACCTCGTGGTGGTGTCATCATGATGGGTAAGGACTTCCCCAACCCATGGGGTAAGAAAACTCCGAAAGGTGAGATCAAAATGATGTCTCAATTACTGGATTCTGCCGTTTTCCCGGGTATCCAAGGCGGACCATTGGAACATGTAATTGCTGCTAAAGCAGTTGCTTTCGGTGAAATCCTGCAACCTGAATTTAAGGAATATGCTAAACAAGTACAGAAGAATGCTGCCGTACTTGCACAGGCTTTGATCGACCGTGGCTTTACCATCGTTTCCGGTGGTACAGACAATCACTCTATGTTGGTCGACCTGCGTAGCAAATATCCTGATTTGACAGGTAAAGTGGCAGAAAAAGCATTGGTTTCTGCTGATATTACCGTTAACAAGAACATGGTTCCGTTCGACAGCCGTTCGGCTTTCCAGACTTCCGGTATCCGTTTGGGTACTCCTGCTATCACAACTCGTGGTGCAAAAGAAGACTTGATGCTCGAAATTGCAGAAATGATCGAAACTGTATTGTCTAACGTAGAAAATGAGGAAGTTATTGCACAAGTACGTGCACGCGTCAATGAGACAATGAAAAAATATCCTCTTTTCGCTTACTAAAACACAATTTTAAAGCTAGTAATTGTAAACTGTTATTAGCTTAATTCCCATTTAAGGTCTGCTCTTTACGAAAGGAGCAGGCCTTTTTTTATTTATTAACGGTCCCGTTCGAACCATCTTTCCGGAATTTCGTTTTTGTTACTATAAAAGAAATATATGATGTCATATATCACCCACAACAAGTATGAATTCAACCGTACAGTGTGCATGAAGAGAAAAGAGAAGCACACTGGACTCTATATACAGTCATCCCCGTCTTTCCACATTCATTTTATAGGGAAAGACGGGGATTTATTTTTATCGGCATAGCGCCAGAACAAGTGTTCTTTAAGTGTATATTTAAGTGTATATCAGCTCAATCCTTCTATTTCTCCATCCACAATATCAATATGCAATGCTTGCGGTTCTTTAGGCAATCCCGGCATACGAAGAATTTCTCCGGCAATGGCTACAATCATTTCAGCTCCGTTATTGATTACAATATCTTTAATATGGAACTCGAAGTTGTTCACCGCGCCATAAATCTTAGGATCGGCAGAGAATGAATACTGTGTTTTAGCAATACAAACCGGGTAATGAGTGATGCCCATTTTCTCGATCAGTTTGATACGGTTGCGTGCAATACTGCTGTAAGTAATAACGCTGGCTCCGTAAATATTAGTAGCCACCTTTTCAATCTTCTGCTGTATATTATCTTCTTCCTTATATGTATAACGCAAAGGTTCGGACGGATTATTTTCGATTGTATCTACCACCAAGCGGGCCATGTCTACTGCCCCCTCTCCTCCTTCACTGAACGCATTGTTGATGGCAAAACCGACTCCCAACTGTTCGCAATGCTCACGCAGCAATTCCATTTCTTCATCGGTGTCGGACGCAAACTTATTGAAAGCTACGATAACCGTCTGACCGAATGAACGAAGATTACGAACATGTTTGTCCAGATTACGCAATCCTTCTTTCAGTCCTTCCATATTCGGTTCTTTGATACGGTCGAGACTGACACCTCCGTGCATCTTCAATCCTTGTGCCGTAGCGACAATCACCGTGAGACGCGGTTGGAGTCCACTCTTGCGGCATTTGATATTGTAGAACTTCTCTGCACCAAGATCGGCACCGAATCCGGCTTCTGTAATTACATAATCGCCGAAAGACATTGCCAATTTAGTGGCCAGAATAGAGTTACAACCATGCGCAATATTAGCGAACGGACCGCCGTGTACAAAAGCAGCGGTTCCTTCGGTAGTCTGCACCAGATTAGGATGGATGGCATCTTTCAATAGCACGGTGATGGCTCCTGCCACTCCCAGATCTTTTACGGTAAAAGGCTGGTCGTCATAAGTGAAGCCCAACAGGATGTTTTCGATACGACGACGCAAATCACTCACATCTTTGGAAAGACAAAGAATCGCCATAATTTCCGAAGCAGGAGTAATATCGAAACCGGACTCCTGGGTAATCCCGTTGGATTTAGGTCCAAGACCGACAACGATGCTGCGCAACGAACGGTCGTTCACATCAAGCACTCTCCGCCAAAGAATTTCTTTCAATCCGAAACCTTTTGCCTGGTTCTGATAGAGATAATTGTCGAGCAAAGCCGAAATCATGTTATGGGCAGAGGTAATGGCGTGAAAATCCCCCGTGAAATGAAGGTTAATCTTATCCATCGGAAGCACTTGTGCATATCCTCCACCGGCCGCTCCTCCCTTCATTCCGAAACAAGGACCGAGAGACGGTTCGCGAAGAGCAACAATCGCATTCTTTCCAATTTTATTCAGTCCCAAAGCAAGACCGATAGATACGGTAGTTTTGCCAATGCCCGCTTTGGTTGCCGTGATAGCAGTGACCAGGATGAGATTGCTTTTCTTCACTTTCTCTTCATCAATCAGTTGTTCAGGGATCTTTGCGATGTAGCGGCCATAATTCTCCACTTCCTCGCGAGGAATTCCGACACCTTCGGCAACTTGCTTAATCTTCTTCAGCTCAATGCTGCGAGCAATTTCTATGTCTGATTTCATACAGAATATGATTAGTTTTATTTTTGAAAGAACAAAAGTATAACAAAAAAGCGAAATAGAGAAATTTAAAGTTCATCGGATATTTATATATCTATTTATCATAAACACTATAAACTCTTTTCACGCAATAACTGTTGTAAATGGCATAACCTAAAACAACAACTTAATTATGGAATGGATTATTAATCAACTAAGGGTACACCCTGAACTTGCTATTTTCCTGACGCTCTTTGCCGGATTCTGGCTGGGCAGACTCAAAATAGGGAAATTCTCATTGGGGACAGTCACCAGTGTTCTGCTGGTCGGAGTATTGGTCGGGCAACTGAATATCACTGTGGATGGCCCAATGAAAGCTGTGTTCTTTCTGCTTTTCCTGTTTGCCGTCGGCTATAAGGTAGGTCCGCAGTTTTTCCGCGGATTAAAAAAGGATGGGCTGCCACAGGTGGGATTCGCTGTACTGATGTGTATTGTCAGCCTGGTGGCACCATGGATACTCGCCAAAATCATGGGATACCATGTAGGGGAAGCTGCCGGACTTTTGGCAGGCTCACAGACCATATCCGCCGTGATCGGCGTGGCAAGCGATACAATCAACCAATTGGGAATCAGCGATGCGCAAAAAGCGACATTCATCAATGCGATTCCGGTTGCTTACGCTGTAACTTATATCTTCGGTACAGCCGGTTCTGCATGGATTCTGGCTTCTCTCGGCCCTAAAATGCTGGGCGGACTGGATAAGGTGAAAGCCGACTGCAAAGAATTGGAGGCTCAAATGGGAACATCGGAAGCTGATGAACCCGGATTTTCCCCGGCTCTTCGTCCGGTAGTATTCCGTGCCTATAAAATCACCAATGAATGGTTCGGCAAAGGAAAGAAAGTCAGTGAACTCGAAACATATTTATGCAAGAATGATAAACGGCTGTTTGTAGAACGGATTCGTCAAAGAGGAGTGGTGAAAGATGTCAATCCGAACCTGATTCTTCACAAAAACGACGAAGTAGTATTAAGCGGACGCCGTGAGTTTGTAATCGGAGAAGAAGACTGGATCGGTCCGGAAGTGATCGACGCACAATTATTGGATTTTCCGGCGGAAACTCTTCCTGTAATGGTGACTCACCGGACGTTTGCCGGCGAAACGGTAGCCAAAATCCGGGCACAGAAATTTATGCACGGAGTCAGTATCCGTAACATCAAGCGTGCCGGAATCAATGTTCCGGTATTATCCAAAACAGTTGTGGATTCGGGAGATATTCTCGAGCTCACCGGTCTTAAACATGAAGTGGAAGGCGCTGCCAAACAAATGGGTTACATTGATCGTCCGACCAATCAGACGGATATGATTTTCGTCGGGCTGGGCATTTTGCTCGGTGGTCTTTTCGGCGCACTGGCTATCCATCTGGGAGGTGTTCCTATCAGTCTTTCTACCAGTGGCGGCGCATTGATTGCCGGACTTCTGTTCGGTTGGTTACGCAGCAAGCATCCTACTTTCGGAGGTATCCCCGAACCCTCTTTATGGGTATTGAATAATGTAGGGCTGAATATGTTTATCGCAGTGGTCGGCATTGCTGCAGGTCCCAGTTTTATAGCCGGATTCAAGGAAGTCGGAGTCAGTCTGTTTATTGTCGGTGCACTGGCAACTGCCATCCCTCTTCTCGCAGGATTGCTGATGGCGAGATACCTGTTCAAATTCCACCCTGCCCTTTCATTGGGATGCACGGCAGGAGCACGTACCACAACAGCGGCACTGGGAGCTATTCAGGATGCAGTGGAAAGTGATACACCCGCATTAGGGTATACAGTGACGTATGCAGTCGGCAATACGCTACTGATTATCTGGGGAGTCGTCATCGTGTTGCTTATGTAAAACTATATAAAAAAATATCATTATGGAAAAGAAAACAAATAACCCTGCCATTACGAAAAGTTATGCCAAGAAAATGGAAACGATCAGCCCGTTCGAGCTGAAAAACAAACTGATCGATATGGCAGACGAAAGCATTAAGAAAATAGCACATACCATGCTGAATGCAGGAAGAGGTAATCCGAACTGGATTGCTACCGAACCACGCGAAGCATTTTTTCTGTTGGGACAATTCGGACTTTGCGAATGTCGCCATGCGTTTTCACTGGAAGAAGGAATAGCAGGTATTCCGCAAAAGGCTGGAATAGCCGCCCGTTTCGAGGCTTTCCTGAAAGAGAATGAAAAAGCTCCGGGTGCTAATCTGCTGAAAGAGGGCTACAATTATATGTTGATGGAGCATGCTGCCGATCCGGATACGCTGATTCACGAATGGGCGGAATCGGTCATCGGCGACCAGTATCCTGTGCCCGACCGTATTTTACATTTTACAGAGTTAATCGTGCAGGATTACTTGGCACAAGAGATGTGTGACCGCCGTCCGCCGAAAGGGACTTTTGATCTTTTCGCCACCGAAGGAGGTACGGCAGCCATGTGTTATCTGTTCGATTCTTTGCAAGAGAATTTCCTGTTGAATCAGGGAGATGCCATTGCTTTGATGATTCCCGTGTTCACTCCTTATATAGAAATCCCGGAATTGCGACGCTATCAGTTTGACGTTACCGAAATTTCCGCCGACCAGATGACTCCTGACGGATTGCACACCTGGCAGTATAAGGATGAAGATATAGACAAGTTGAAAGACCCGCGGATCAAAGCGTTATTTATCACCAATCCGAGTAATCCGCCCAGTTACGCACTTAGCAGGGAGACTACCGAACGTATCATCAACATTGTGAAGAATGACAATCCGAACCTGATGATTATTACGGATGATGTGTATGGAACGTTTATCCCTCATTTCCGTTCATTGATGGCAGAATTGCCACACAATACGCTTTGCGTTTATTCGTTCTCCAAATATTTCGGAGCTACGGGATGGAGAACCGCAGTGATTGCTTTACACGAAGACAACATCTACGACAAAATGATTGCCCGCCTGTCGGAGGAGCAGAAATCAATATTGAACAAACGTTATTCCAGTCTTAGCCTGCAACCGGAAAAGATGAAATTTATCGACCGCATGGTGGCTGACAGCCGGCAGATTGCGCTGAATCATACCGCAGGGCTTTCTCTGCCCCAACAAATGCAAATGAGTTTGTTTGCCATCTTCTCGCTTCTGGATAAAGAAGACAGTTATAAAACCAAGATGCAGGAAATTATTCATCGCCGCCTGCATGCGTTGTGGGATAACACAGGGTTCACACTGGTAGAGGATCCGCTGCGTGCCGGGTATTATTCGGAGATTGATATGCTGGTATGGGCGAAGAAATTCTACGGAGATGACTTCGTTGCTTATCTGCAAAAGACATACAATCCGCTGGATGTGGTTTTCCGTCTGGCAAACGAAACTTCACTCGTACTGTTGAATGGCGGTGGCTTTGCCGGACCGAAATGGAGCGTGCGTGTGTCACTAGCTAATCTGAATGAAGCCGATTATGTGAAAATCGGGCAAAGCATCAAGTGTGTGTTGGAAGAATATGCCCAAACATGGAAAGCATCAAAATAATTAACTGATTAGACGATTTACGATCGTATGATTGAGGATAGTAACCTCAATCGTACATTGTAAATCGCCTAATCGTAAATAACTGAAAAGATAGTTTTTTTCTAAGAAAACATAACGGAAGCGAATAGTCAGGTTGAAAATCTCTATCTTTGTGGTAAATCAACCTTTACGAAGATGAAAAAACTGATTCTATTTCTTTCGCTGATATTATCGGTCGGTTTTGCATCCGCACAGTCGGAAATTCCTTCCGATAGTATTCGTCGTGCTCCATCCACCAATATTAAAGAGTTTGGTGGCTTTCTGCTGGATATGGGGTTAATGAATGTAGCGACTCCCGAACTTCCCAAGTTTAATTTAGAGATGCCTAATATGACGAAAGATTATAATCAGCTCTTTCGTTTAAATACAGACGTTACTTATTCGCAAGGATTCACTGACTCTTTTTCTTCGTCTTCTTTCTCTGGTTTTTCTGGCTTTGGCTACGGATATGGTTGGGGATTGTCCTCTTCTCCACAGTTTATACAGATGGGGTCTTTCAAACTGAAAAACGGAATGAGAATCAATACCTACGGAGATTATGATAAGGATGGCTGGCGGGTGCCTAACCGCAGCGCTATGCCTTGGGAAAGAAATAATTTCCGGGGAGCATTCGAACTGAAATCGGCAAATGGTAATTTCGGAATACGAATCGAAGTACAACAAGGACGAAACGCGCCTTATTAAATAAGGAACTTCAATATAAAACCCCGGAAGTCTGAAATAAAACCAAGTAGTCCTATAGATTAGATCAGACAGTCCGGAATTAAATTAAGTAAGTTCGGCACAGAATTAGGAAAGCTCGAAGGCCTTATCTGCCGCACTTATTGCGTTGGCAATACGATCACACCATGAATCAAATTCCGGATCGGGTATTTGTGATTCCGGATGGGAAAGCATATAGTGTACGGCTTGTCGTAATCCGTCTGCCATGGAAGTGTCACATATAAAATCAGGAACCAACCGCTTTATCTTCGAGTTATCAAAGACTACCGTAGCAGCTTTATCTCCTAACAGTTCACCTCTGAAATCATAATGATCGCTATGCTTGGCAAGGAAATCGGAAGCTACGTGTAATGCATTCAGAGGTTTACCCAACGCGTCGGCAATGGTTTGATAAATCTGATTCCAGGTCATGCTTTCATCGGTAGTGATATGAAAAGCGTTCCCAATGGCATGAGGGTTCGCCATCAGTCCTACATAACCTTTGGCAAAATCTTTAGAGTGAGTCAATGTCCACAAAGAAGAACCGTCGCCGGGGATAATAACAGGTTTACCTTCAAGGATTCGTTTTAGGATCTGCCAGTTTCCCTTATCGCCATGTACAGATACGGGAGGTTTTGTTCCGTTGTAGGTATGGCTGGGACGGACGATTGTAACGGGGAAACCGTTTGTGCGATAGGCTGCCATCAGCACTTCTTCCGCTTCTATCTTGTTACGGGAATACTGCCAATAGGGATTGACCAAAGGGGTGCTTTCGGTTATGCGGTAATCGGCCAATGGCTTTTGGTAAGCAGAGGCACTGCTGATAAAGATATATTGCCGCGTTTTATTCTGGAACAGGCGGATATCACGCTTCACATCTTCTGCCGTATAGCCGATGAACTGTGCAACCACATCGTAATGTTCGGACGCGATGGCTTTTGCCACAGCTTCTTCATCATTAATATCCGCAATGATACTGTGAATTCCCTCCGGCATCTTTTTCGAACCACGATTTAGGAGAGTAATCTCCCACCCTTTTTGTTGTGCCAATGCCACTACATCTGTACTGATCGTACCTGTACCTCCAATAAATAATGCTTTCATAAAACCTGTTTTTTATATTCTCCGGAACAAATATATCAATTCCATCATTTACTTCCAGCAATCATTGCCATTTATTTTTCTGCCCGAAAGTTTATGTAGTATACAGATTACTGATTCTTATACCCATATTACTGATTTGCTGAATGAAATTAAAAAGATACCTTCAAATGTTTTATCTTTGTATCAGATTAATAACAGAAGCATATGGATGAAATAACAAAAATTGAAACCGTCGATCAGTATGACCAATTGTTTGGACTGGAAACATTGCACCCTTTGGTGAATGTAATCGACTTCTCAAAAGCCACCAGGTCAGTTGAATATATCCGTATGAATATCGGATTCTACTGCTTGTTCCTGAAGGATGCAAAATGTGGCGACCTCACTTATGGACGTAAGAATTACGATTATCAGGAAGGAACGGTTGTTTGTATGGCACCGGGACAAGTAAGCGGAATAGACAACCGCAACAGGCCTGCTCCCCGCACCAAGTCAATCGGCGTTTTGTTTCATCCCGATTTAATCCGCGGAACTTCATTAGGACAGCATATCAAGAACTATACTTTTTTCTCTTATGAGGTAAATGAAGCATTGCATCTTTCAGACCAGGAAAGAGAAATCGTAACTGATTGCATACATAAAATTAGGATCGAGCTGGAACATCCTATCGACAAACACAGCAAGCAACTCATCGTGCGAAACATCGAACTGCTGCTGGATTACTGTATGCGTTTCTACGAACGGCAGTTTATTACACGTAATCAGGCGAACAAAGATATTATCGTAAAATTCGAGCAATTGCTGGACGAATACTTCCAGAATCAGGTGGCAATAACCGAAGGACTGCCATCCGTGAAATATTTTGCAGACAAGGCATGTCTCTCTCCTAATTATTTCGGAGACTTGATAAAGAAGGAAACAGGAAAAACTGCACAGGAATATATCCAGTGCCGGATTATCGAACTGGCAAAAGAAAGAATACTGGAAGGTGTTCAAACAGTCAGCCAAGTGGCTTATGAACTGGGATTTCAATATCCACAACACTTCAGCCGATTGTTTAAAAAGCATGTCGGTTGCACCCCGAACGAATATAAACAAAGAAACTAAGCATTTTTTAGCTACAGGAGTCTCAACATCATGGGAGATAAAGTACTCAAAATAGGAACCGTGCATCAATGCAATTGTTGTCTGGGAAGCAAAACACTACATCCACTGGTGAGTGTCATTGATCTCTCAAAGGCTGACTTGTCGCCTCATACGGACATCAAGTTCGACTTTTATACGATTCTATTGAGTGAGTGTAAATGTGAGGCCTATGTGTATGGTCACCAGTATTATGATTTCTCGGACGGTACTTTGATCTGCCTGGCTCCCGGAGAGTCTATCAGTATGAAAGAAAAGAATAAAAGATTTCCCTCTAAAGGATGGATATTGGCTTTTCATCCCGATCTGATTTGTGGCACTCCGCTCGGACTTAATATAGATAACTATACTTTCTTCTCTTATCAGCCTGAAGAGGCACTGCATATATCATTGCGCGAGAAACAGATCATTCTGGAATTTATGGACAGAATCAACCAAGAACTCGAACGTTGTATTGATCGCCACAGCAAAAAAATAGTTTCCAAATATATAGAGCTATTGCTGGATTACTGTGTACGTTTCTACGAACGCCAATTCATTACACGTAACGAAGTGAATAAAAAGATTATCAAGCAATTTGATAAAATCATAAATAACCATTTCGAAACGAAGCCGGTACCAGCTGTCGATGTGCTTTCAAATGAGTATTGCGCTAACGTGCTTCATTTATCTCCTGAATATTTCAACGACTTGCTGAAGCACGAAACGGGTAAATCTTTTAAAGAATACATCGAGTTCAAACGTTTCGAGATTGCCAAATACTGGTTGCTGAATACTGATAAAACAGTTAATCAGATAACACAAGAACTGGGTTTCCAGAATCCGCAGTATTTCAGCCGGCTATTCAAGAAAGTTACCGGTTGCTCTCCGAATGATTTCAGAGTACCTAACTAGAAATGAAATCTAAAAGGATTGGAGGACGACAAAGCAACAAAAAAGTCTTAATAAAATTTGAATTGAAATATCCAATTCTTAATCTATGTTATGAAACATACTTTTTTGCTTGGATTATTTGCTAATTTCCCAAGAGTCCGTATCTTTGCAATGTGTTTTTCATAGTATTAGATTTAAGGTTAACAAAGGTTGGAGCAAGGCGTTGCTCCTTTTTTTATGTCCATACGTCAACTCTCCTCTTTAACTTCCTAAGTTACCATTTCCCGGACAGCTGTTCTTTCTTATGAATGACGGTATTGGAATTACGCTATTTTTCAGTAACTTTGCAAAGAGAGATGTATCAATTATGTCCCGGTAAAGCAAATCAAAAAGTTCTCTTTTTACGTTATATATAAAAAGAAAATTTAATCCTTGTAGAATAATGGAAGCAATGCAACAATATTATCGTCTGATGAAATCAATCCTCTTCGTATTATTTCTTTCTTTCGGCATAATTTCGTGTGAGAAAGAAGATCCGGTTTCTACATCTCCCAACACAAGGCAGACGGACAACACTGATCCGACAGATCCTGATCCTACCGACCCGGTGGTTCGTTCGGATAATGAACAAACTGTATTTATGTATCTGCCCTGGTCGACTGACCTGACTTCCTTTTTCTATCAAAATATTGCTGATCTGAAAAGTATTATCGGACAGAACATATTGAAAAACGAACGGGTTCTCGTATTTATATGTACAACGGCTACCAAAGCCACTCTATATGAGCTTTCTTACGAAAAAGGCACAGCTGTGCAGAAGGCTTTAAAAAGCTATAATTATCCGACTCCCAGCTATACAACGGCCGAGGGTATCACTTCTATCCTGAATGATGTACAGACCTACTCTCCCGCCAAACGATATGCAATGATTATCGGATGCCACGGGATGGGATGGATCCCCGTATCAAAAACGCAATCACGCAGTAGCCTGCAAACAGTCAAAAAACATTGGGAATATGGGAATGCACCTATGACACGTCTCTTCGGAGGCAAAGAATCCAAGTATCAGACGGATATTACTACACTTGCCGAAGGAATATCGAGCGCAGGATTGAAGATGGAGTATATCCTTTTCGACGACTGCTATATGTCGACAGTAGAGGTTGCTTATGACCTTAAAAACGTAGCAAGTCACCTGATAGCATCCACAAGTGAAATTATGGCTTATGGTATGCCATACGACAAGATTGGCCAGTACTTAATAGGAAACATAGATTATGAAAAGATTTGTGATGGCTTCTATTCTTTTTATTCAAATTATGTCACTCCCTGCGGAACAATCAGTGTCACAGATTGCTCGGAAATAGATAATCTGGCGGCCATTATGAAAGAAATAAATCAACGTTATACGTTTAACGAAGAATTAATTTCTTCTTTGCAGAGTTTAGACGGATATAAACCTTCCATATTCTTTGATTGTGGTGATTATGTTGCAAAGCTATGCTCCGATCCTGATTTATTGGAGCAATTCAACGAACAACTGAAACGCACAGTTCCATATAAAAGGAATACGGAGTATTATTTTACAGCAATATCCTCCTATTATGGAGAACGAAAAAAAATCAATACTTTCTCCGGTATCACTATTTCTGATCCAAGCACCAGTGCAGCTGCTTCGAAAAAGAACGAAACAGCGTGGTATGTTGCCACTCATTAAGGCTACTAAAAGAAATAGTACGATAATGGAGGCTTTACTCTTGTCTGTGATCAGTCAAATCTCTTAATAAAAATAGATTCGAGAATACAAATTCTTAATCAATGTTATAAAACATACTTTTTTTCTTGGATTATTTGCTAGTTTCGCAATAGTCCGTATCTTTGCAATGTGTTTTTCATAGTATTAGATTTAAGGTTAACAAAGG
>JBKVKY010000015.1:0-67120 GCA_046986985.1 Bacteroides xylanisolvens
GTAACTTTGTGCGCTCTAAAGAAAAGGATAACTACAACCTCTAATTTTATCATTTATGGAATTAAATAAGATCTTTAAAGACGGTCTTTGGAGCACAGAAATCAACGTAAGAGATTTCGTTAGTCACAACATCACTCCGTATTATGGAGATGCTTCTTTCCTCGAAGGACCTACCGAACGCACAAAAGCTGTATGGAACCGCTGCCTCGAAGCACTGGCAGAAGAAAGAGCCAATAACGGCGTACGCTCACTGGATAATGTCACCGTCTCAACCATCACTTCTCATAAAGCCGGATATATCGACAAAGAAAACGAACTGATCGTCGGTCTGCAGACAGACGAACTTCTGAAACGTGCCATCAAGCCTTTCGGAGGTATCAATGTGGTAAGCAAAGCCTGCCACGAAAACGGCGTGGAAGTGGACGACCGTGTAAAAGATATATTCACTCACTACCGCAAGACGCACAACGACGGAGTATTTGACGTATATACCGAAGAAATCCGTTCGTTCCGTTCTCTGGGATTCCTCACCGGACTTCCTGACAACTATGCCCGCGGACGTATCATCGGCGACTACCGCCGTATGGCTCTCTATGGTATCGACCGATTGATTGAGGCAAAAAAAGAAGATTTGCGTAACCTTACCGGTCCGATGACCGAAGCCCGCATCCGCCTGCGCGAAGAAGTGGCAGAGCAAATCAAGGCATTGAAGGACATGAAGGTAATGGGCGAATACTACGGACTCGACTTGAGCCGTCCTGCCTACACCGCACAAGAAGCAGTACAATGGGTATACATGGCTTACCTTGCTGCCGTAAAAGAACAAGACGGTGCTGCCATGTCACTGGGTAACGTCTCTTCGTTCCTCGACATTTATATGGAATATGAATTGAGCAAAGGAACCATCACAGAATCTTTCGCACAGGAGCTGATCGACCAATTTGTCATCAAACTGCGTATGGTGCGCCACCTGCGTATGCAATCTTACAACGACATCTTTGCCGGCGACCCGACATGGGTAACCGAATCCCTGGGCGGACGCCTCAACGACGGACGCACGAAGGTGACAAAGACTTCTTTCCGCTTCCTGCAAACACTCTACAACCTCGGCCCTTCACCGGAACCGAACCTGACTGTATTGTGGAGCCCGGAACTTCCGGAAGGATTCAAAGAATTCTGCGCAAAAGTATCTATCGACACTTCTTCCATCCAATATGAAAACGACGACCTGATGCGTGAAGTACGCCAGTCTGACGACTACGGAATCGCATGCTGCGTATCTTATCAGGAAATCGGAAAACAAATCCAATTCTTCGGCGCACGTTGCAACCTGGCAAAAGCCCTGCTGCTTGCCATCAACGGCGGACGTTGCGAAAACACCGGTACGGTAATGGTGAAAAATATCCCCGTACTAACCAGCGACACACTGAACTTCGAAGAAGTAATGAGCAACTACAAGAAGGTATTGACAGAAATCGCCCGTGTTTACAACGAAGCGATGAACATCATCCATTATATGCATGATAAGTATTACTACGAAAAAGCCCAAATGGCTCTTGTAGATACCAACCCACGCATCAACCTTGCTTATGGTGTAGCCGGACTTTCTATCGCCCTCGATTCACTGTCGGCCATCAAATATGCCAAAGTAACTGCACGCCGCAACGACATCGGTCTGACAGAAGGTTTCGATATTCAAGGCGAATTCCCTTGCTTCGGTAATGACAACGACAAGGTAGACCACCTGGGTGTTGACCTGGTCTATTTCTTCAGCGAAGAATTGAAGAAACTTCCGGTTTACAAAAATGCCCGTCCTACTTTATCTTTGCTCACCATCACTTCCAACGTGATGTATGGCAAGAAGACAGGTGCTACTCCCGACGGACGCGCCAAAGGTGTCGCTTTTGCTCCGGGAGCCAACCCTATGCACGGACGTGACAAGAACGGTGCCATCGCCTCTTTGAGTTCCGTAGCGAAATTACGTTACCGCGACTCACAGGACGGTATCAGCAACACTTTCTCCATCGTCCCCAAATCACTGGGAGCTACTGAAGAGGATCGCGTAGAAAATCTGGTGACAATGATGGATGGCTATTTCACCAAAGGCGCTCACCACCTGAACGTGAATGTACTGAACCGTGAAATGCTTTACGATGCCATGGAACATCCGGAAAAATATCCGCAACTCACCATCCGTGTTTCCGGTTATGCCGTAAACTTCGTGAAGTTGAGCCGCGAACATCAATTGGAAGTAATCAGCCGTAGCTTCCACGAACGTATGTAATCAGATCTACTCAATATGACGATAAACGTACATTCATACGAAAGTATGGGAACATTCGACGGGCCGGGCTTACGGCTCGTCGTTTTTCTTCAAGGATGCAATTTCCGCTGCCTGTATTGTGCCAACCCCGACACGATAGCCGGAAAAGGAGGCACACCTACCCCACCGGAAGAAATCGTCCGCATGGCTATGAGCCAACGTCCTTTTTTCGGGAAACGCGGAGGAGTCACTTTCTCCGGAGGAGAACCTACGTTTCAGGCCAAAGCACTAGTCCCTTTAGTGCGTGAACTGAAAGAAAAGGGAATACATGTATGCATAGACAGCAACGGCGGTATCTGGAACGAAGAAGTAGAAGAACTTTTCAAACTGACGGATCTTGTATTGCTGGATATTAAAGAGTTCAATCCGGCACGCCATCAAGCACTGACCGGAAGAAGTAACGAGCAAACCATCCGCACGGCAGCATGGCTGGAAGAAAACGAGAAACCTTTCTGGCTGCGTTATGTATTAGTGCCCGGATACAGCGATTTCGAGGAAGACATCCGCCGTTTAGGAGAAGCTCTGGGAAAATATAAGATGGTGCAACGAGTGGAAATCCTGCCTTATCATACATTAGGCGTACATAAGTATGAAGCGATGGAGCAGGAATACAAGCTGAAAGACGTAAAAGAAAATACCCCCGAACAACTTGAAAAAGCCGCGGAGGTATTTAAAGAGTATTTCACTACTGTGGTGGTCAATTAACCACCACAGTAATAAATAGGATAAAAATCACCATGTCTCTGCTTTCACCTCGAAACAGGGACACTCTTTGATCCGCTCCCAAGGGTCAACAATTCCATTATAATTGGTGTCAGGACTCAAGTCCCGATGACCGACCACCTTTGCATCCGGATAACGCTGCAACAGTTCGCGCACCAGGCGATGCAAAGATTCTTTCTGGCAGGAAGTACGTGTATCCGCTGCCTTTCCGTCCTCATCCAGTCCGCCTTCATAGCACACCCCTAAACTAATCGCATTAAAACCGCGTGCATGAGCACCCACCGTATCTTCATCCCTCATCGGTTCTATCTGTCCCGACTTGCGGATATAATAATGATACCCCCAACAAGAAAAGCCCCGAAAGCGATGGGCAGTGTCCACATCCTTCGCCGTGAAGTCGCGATCAGCACGGGTAGCAGAGCAGTGAATCACAATCAGACTAATCTTTCTCATCGTCCTTCTCCCTTTCCGTTGTTTTCACATTACACACTTCCTTATGGGTAGCATTGAAGCGCACCTCTCTCACAATTCTGTTCCGCTTTCTTTTTCCGAAGAAAGGCACAAGGAACATGATTACATCCAAAATCTTAGTTACAATTTCTTTCATTTGATCTAATATTAAAGTTATCATGCTGCCGGATCCGGAGCTTCTCCGCTTCCACCACCGTCTGAACCACCACCGGAACCTTTGTCATCGTCTTCTCCTTCATTGCCGCTACCGCCCGTTTGGGCCACCGCACGCGTCGTTACCTGTTGGTAGCTAAGAATCTTCGTGATGTCCGCCAACGTCTTTCCGGGACGGAAAATAATATGGGCAGCCGTAATCAGCGAACTTGAAAACTCCTTGACCGACACAGCTCCTTCACTGTTCAACCCGATCTGCAAACTGCCCAAATCACCCAGCCGGACTATTCTTCCCGCTTTCAACGCACGCTTCGCCTCATAAAGAATACCCGAAATGGCGGCACGCACATCTGTCTCCGTACAGGTAGACCGACTCGTGATTCCCTCGCACAACTCTTCAAAATCCAACTCTCCCGAAGCCTGTGCCTGCGCGTAATACTTTGCCGACTCATCCTTTTTGGCAGGATTCTTGCGCGGCACTACTGAATAAGTTACTGTCATTGCCATAATAAAATAATTTTAAGATTTCACACATTTCGAACGCGTTCCTTATTTGTTAACGACATAAAGATAACACATTTTTCACCCTCCGGATTCCCCAACGAAGTTTCCTGATATTCTATGAATAATAATGACGTTATTCTTTTAATAAACCATTAATTTTCAGTAACTTTATAGCATAAACCAAATATCATTCATCATGTATTATCCGGATCAGCCGTTTCATATCCGCACTTATAAAAAGTCGGAACTAGCTCATCTTTACAACCCCAATGTATGTCTCAAAGTAGCCTTACAAATACTACGTCGTTGGATTGTCTACAACCTTCCGCTCCTGCAAGAACTCGAACAAGAAGGCTATCGTGCCCGCAACCGCCTTCTCTCTCCCCGGCAAGTGGCAACGATCATACGCTATTTGGGAGAACCCTAGGAACTTAATCAAAAAAACGAAAAGTTCCATTCTATTATTTTACAAACAAATTTCTTTGCAACCGCAAATTAAAAAGAACAAACCAACATGGATCATTTTACCATCTTTCAAGACTTTTACCGCGTCATAGCCGAAATGACAGAAGAAGAAATCGTATCGGCCATCAGCAACGGCACATACCGGGAAACGGTGGAGGACGTGCGCCGAATCTTCGCGGAACAAGGCGAGAAAGCAGCCAACGAAAAGAAAATAGAACTACCGGAAATCACCTTTTCAGCCAACTACCGGGGAGGACGTTCAAACGCAACTCTCGTCAAGTATCTGGGATACATCGTGGTAGACATCGACCATCAGACACAGGAAGCATTGGCACGCATCCTCGCACTGGCAAAAAAGTGTGCCCACACCCGCATCGCTTTCATCAGCCCCAAAGGAATGGGACTGAAAATCGTGGTACGTGTATGCCGGACAGACGGGACATTGCCCGAAACAATTCAGGAAATTGAAGATTTCCATCATGCTGCTTATCACAAAATCGCTTCCTTTTATGCCCAGCTCTGCGGAGTTGAGGTCGACACTTCCGGGCAGGATGTTAGCCGCACTTGCCTGTTCTCTTACGATCCGGATATTTATTTCAATCCCGATGCCACAGCTGTCATCGTGGAACAGCCACCGATGTTCTTCAAGTCTCAAAAGAAGAAAAGGGCATCCGGCAAAAAGAAAAAGACGACAGCACCAGACAACAATCCCCTCACCGAACAAGTGGCCCTCAACTACCATTCCTCGCACGCTTCCTTAATGGTGACTCTGAACTATTATCACAATAAATCCGAAAAGTACGTCACCGGCAACCGGAACAACTACCTGCATTGCCTGGCTTGTATGTACAATCGCTACGGCGTCCCCCAGGAAGAGGCGGCAGCTTTTATCAAGAGCCAGTTCACCGATCTTCCCGCGGATGAAATGGACGCACTGATCGGGAGTGCTTACGGACACAATGAGGAATTCGACACCCGCAAGCTGAATAGTACGCAGAAGCGAATATTACAGATTGAGCAACATATCAAAGAAAATTACGATACACGCTACAACGAAGTGCTTCATATCATGGAATATCGCAGAAGGAAAACGGACACGGAGCAACCGGAACCTTTCCATATTCTCGACGAAATGATGGAAAACAGCATTTGGATGGAGATGAACGAACTGGGCTATTCGTGCACCGTCAAGACGATTCAGAATCTGATCTACTCCGACTTCAGCATCACCTACCATCCTATTCGCGAGTATTTAGACTCGCTGCCTGAATGGGACGGAACGGATTATATCGGTATCCTTGCCAACAGCGTGCATACTAGTCACCAGAAATTTTGGGTAGAATGTCTGGAACGTTATCTGGTGGGAATGTGCGCTGCCGCCACACAAGATGATGTGGTGAACCACACTGTTTTGTTGCTTTGCAGCGAAATACAGAACATCGGAAAGACTACGTTTATCAACAACCTGCTGCCGCCCGAATTGCGCGCCTATCTTTCTACCGGTCTTATCAACCCGAGCAACAAGGATGATCTAGCCAAAATAGCGCAGGCAATGCTTATCAATCTGGATGAGTTTGAAGGGATGAACGGACGGGAACTGAATATCTTCAAGGATTTAGTTACCCGCAAAGTAATCAGCATCCGCCTGCCATACGCGCGGCGTTCGCAGAACTTTCCTCACACGGCTTCTTTTGCCGGCACATGCAATTATCAGGAAGTGCTTCACGACACCACAGGTAACCGCCGTTTTCTCTGCTTTCATGTCAACTCGATGGAGTTTATCAAAATAAACTACGCGCAGTTGTATGCACAAATCAAGTATCTGCTCAACAAGCCGGGGTATCAGTATTGGTTCACCCAGTCGGAAAACTCACGGATTGAAGAAAACAACGAGGATTTCATTTTCCACTCACCGGAAGAAGAACTGGTGTTGACACATATCCGCAAACCGGAACGTTTCGAAAAGGTGCATTATCTGACGGTCACTGAAATTGCGGAATTGATTCGCGAACGGACGGGGTATCAATATTCTCACGGAACCAAAGCCCAACTAGGAAAAGTGATGTCCAAACACGGCTTCGAATTTCATAAGGGAAAAAACGGGAGAAGATACACTGTATTCATTATTGATACGGAACAGGTGAAATCAAACAGGCTATATGAATAAGATTTCATCTCCTTCGCACGCAAAAAGGTGAGGGTTGGTGAGGGTACTTTTGCAACTTTTCATTTTTATATTTCTTATTTCTATTCTTCTATTTTCTTCTAAAAAAAATACGAATGTTAGAAATTTACCCTCACCTACCCTCACCTTTTCCTTTTTCTTCCTCAAAAAAACGGTGGGAAATTTGAAAAAGACAGTTATCTTTTTCAAATTTCCCACCATGTTTTTTTAATCTGAATCGAAGTTATACTCCTAGCACAATACTAGCATCAATATTCAGTTTTTTACTTATTTCACGAGCCACTTTCAATGTCGGCTCACATTTTCCGGAAATGTAGTCACTAAGACGCGAAGGACTAACTCCTATCAGTTGTGATAGTGATTTCTGATTGAGCCCCATTTCGTACATACGAAGCTTCAGAACATCCACAAGCGAAGGTTCTCCCAAAGAAAAGTGTTCCTCTGAATAATCGGCAACAAGATTAGAAAGAAGTTCCAACTCGATGCTGTTAGGGTCATTCAAAGGAGTATCATCCTTCACTAACGGAAGAAGATCCTCCACTCTCTTTACAGCCCATTCATACTGGGTTTGGTTTTCTATCTTTGTCATATTTTCAAATATTAGCACAATCTATTTTATCATATTCTTTATGAGTACCAATAAAGCGAATATATACAAACTTTACAGTGAACTTCACCACTACTACCAAGCGATAATTATTCCCTTTAACATTGAAAACATAATGCTGGTTACCTACACTATCGGCACTATTAAAGGTCTTCTTTATATCAGCGAAACAAGCCCATTCACTTTTCTTTACTATAGTAACCCATTCTTGCAAAGCAACTTTTGAATCGGGATGCTCCTCTGCATATTCTTTTAACGCTTGTTCTGTAAATATTCTCATTAGTTACTCACTTATCATGCAACAAAAATAAGAATATAATTCCAATTTTCAAAATTATATTCCGATATTTGTAATTATGGATAAAAAGATTCGCTTCTTATAAAGACATCGAAAATTCGATCCTACAACCTAACGCATTCATGATGCGATAGAAAGTAGAAACCTTAGGTTCTGTCTGACCACTTTCCACTCTTGAAATATAAGAACGGTCGGAACCGATACGCCGGGCTAACTCTGCTTGAGTAATCTTAGCCTTTTTCCTTGCGTCTTCGATAATTTGCCCGGTGTAGAAAGCATACGCTTTTTCTTCTGCTTCCGCACGTTCGGGAGTACCTTCTGCTCCAAATTTCGCATCAAGAACAGCGTCATAATCTACTATTTGATGATTGTTTATCTGCATAATATTCCTCCTTTATTTTTAATGCTTTATCTATTTCACTACCCGGTGTTTTTTGCGCCTTCTTTTGAAAGCCATTAAACAACACTACAATATTTCCATCATCAAAAATGAAAAATACCCGGTATATATTACCATTATATTCTGTACGAAGTTCAAAAACTCCGTCCTGAACAAATTTTACAAATTTAGTGGAGAGTCTTTCTTGTGTTTTCAACAAGAGTAGTCCATACTGGATTTTATCTTGTTCCTTTTCGGTTAAAGTCTCCATGAAAGCCTCAAAGTAACCTCCGTATGTACGGATCTTACGTTTCTTTTCCATACTGCAAATATACGAATTGTTGTTCAACTATACAACAATCGTCTTTTTATTTTATATTATTTTTCCTCAAATTCTCCAGCACGCTTTTTCTTCTCATAAGACACCAGCGTCTCTACACTAAGCGTTTTCCCATTCTTAGGGCTTATCACATCTACAACGCTTGCTAACGCACGAAAAGTCTGTTCGCAATTTGCTACTCCGTCATACGTCAACCTACCCAGATTGATGGCATCGAGCACAACAGAGACATATTGCTTCGGATTTCCCCGATACTCGATGATGACAGGCGTGAGATGCGACATCTCTCGAGTCAGTTGACTGACGATTCTTTTTTTTGGTCGAGCAGATCCATTAATTTTTCACTATGCACATTGATTTGTGCGGTTACTTCACGAAGTTCGTCTTTCAATGAACACAATAATTCATCATTCAATGAATTTTCCATAAAACTTTCTATTTAATTGATTATAAAAAAGCCATTCCAGAAAGATAAGCAATCATTACTTACTTCCCGGAATGGTGTCTAATACCTCGAAAACAAAGACTTATATTCTAACCTAATGTACTCACTTTAATCCATTTCTTTTGATTTTGCATTCCATACCAGCAAAGCAAACAACACCGAAAGCAAAGCAGCACCAATCCAAAACCAATTGATATAGGTGAAGTCATAAACATCTACTCCATTCTGAACAGTCTTTTGCCCTTCTATCAGTATACCGCTCATCACGTCCTGCAATCCGGCACCGATATAACTGGCAATACCAACTACTCCCAATGCAGCACCCGACGCATTACGGGGAGCAATATCCACTGCCATCAAACCACCCAGAAAACAGATCAAAACTCCGATACCTAAACCGAAAAGAACCATTGCCAACACGTCTATCCCAAAATGAGCTCCCGGAACTAAGAGAAACAAACAAAGAGCAAACACATTCATCAACCCGAAAATTAACGCAGGAACATTGCGACGTCCACCAAATAACTTATCGGAAATAACACCTGAAAACATAGTACCGATTATGCCACAGACCGGACAAATAGAAATGATAAAACTGGCATCCAAGGTGGAGTAACCCTTTTGAGCTTCCAAATAAAAAACGCCCCAACTATTGATAGCATAACGACTGATATACATAAAAGCACTCGAAAGAGCCAGTATCCAAATGGCAGGCATCAGCAATACCTGACGCTGTGCTTTATTAAAATCAGCCGTTTCTGTCTCACTCATTTCCTTTTTCTGTTTGGGAACATTCACCGAAGGAAATCCCATGCTTTCGGGAGTATCATGGAAGAACTTCCAGACGATCAACGCTCCTATCAATCCCACTATACCGGCTCCGAAGAAACCATACCGCCAGCCCAACACACTGACAATTGAGGCTATTATCAGAAAAGTCAACGCTTCGCCGATATTATGGCTCGCAGACCAAAAGCCATAGTATGAACCGCGCTCTTTGTCCGTGAACCAACGGGAAAGCCCTACTACACAAGAGGCTGCTCCCATAGATTGAAACCAGCCGCTAATCCCCCAAAGGATAGCGAACAGGATAAAAGAATTAGTAAAACCGAGACAGAGGTTAACCAAAGCGGTTACCAATAAACCGGTAGTCATAAAACGGTTGATATTACTACGGTCGGCAAGGAAACCGTTCGTGAATTTCCCGATGGCATAGGTGAAAAACAATACGGAACCTATGATGCCTAACTCTGTTTCCGAAAAAATGCCTTCATCTACAATAGGTTTCTTTACGACATTCAGACTAAGACGGCACACATAATACATACCGTAACCAAAAGTCGCAGAAAGGAAGGTAGACCATTTCAGAAACTTCAAACGGCGGGCATCGGATGAAGACAAAGTTTCTCCGTTACAAGGTCTCGGTGAAGAGACCTTGTAAAAATTGATTAGTTGTTTCAACATGAAGGAAGTGCGTTTAATCGTGAAGTTTCTTGTTACGCAAATACTCCAATAATAAAGCAGGACGATCTGTTTGAATTAGCTTGGCTCCCTGGGCAATTATCCACCCCCAACTTTCATCCGGCTGATGAAGTTCTACTGCACGGTCGTCATCATGGCCGCCACAGAGTTTAGGCCACAAAGAATTAACAAAAAGCCTTGCGCCACTATCACGCACTTTCTGAATCAATCGAAGAGTCTCTTTTTCATCATTATCAAAGACTAATTCATAAGCTATCGGTTTCAAATGTTTCTGATAACTATCTATTATTTTTTCAGCATCTTCCTTATTTAAATTTATCACTGGCATAAAAATCACTTTATCCAATACTTCCCCGTTCTCCACTTTTACTTGTTCATAGGGAAGTCCAGCTTTGATAACACATTGGTCAACTGTTCCCGTTTTTTCCAGAATACAATAAGCCTCTTTAAAATAATCATACCCCTTATCAATATTGACTAATATTTTGCCCTTACATAATAACATGACTTCTTCTAAAGTAGGAATAAGATGAGTAGTCTTGTGAGCTGCTCCATTTTTTAGACGAAAACGCCGCAATTCTTCCAAAGTGTAATTTTCCGGTTTCCCTTTTCCTGTTGTTGTGCGATCAATTGTTTGATCATGCATCACAATGAGATGTCCGTCTTTCGTTTTCTTCAAGTCAACTTCGACCATATCAACTCCCATATCAATACAATTTTGTATTGCTTGCAAAGAATTTTCCGGTGCATTTCTCCAATCACCACGATGAGAAACCACCATCACCGAATGATTATTTTTATCTAACAAATTCGCACGTAACTTTCTATTCTGAGCATTTATCCCCGAAATAGCAATGAGCAACAAACTAAAAATGAATAACTTTCTCATATTGTTTCAGTATTTTTATCTATTGATTCTGATTTTTAAATAAGCTCTATCGTCAAAGGAGCAGTTTCCCTTCTTAATACCTTTAGTACTTTTATATTGGCGCATACAAAGAGGATCATTCTCCAAGATATTCATCAAATAACATTCTGATTCCCTCAAAGTCGGAAACAAACAAGGATAGCCGTCAGACGACAAGACTATTTGTGTATGATTTCCTATGGAGAAAATACTTACCTGATGCATATTAATGGGAAAACCATCAAAAACCGGAAAAGAATATGGTTGATTTTTATCAGGATTGTTTTGAAGTATAGCTTGCTGCTGGAGAAAACGATAAATAAAATTACGCCCTGGATCATTGCTCAATAAATCATCCGGTGTAGCACCATTTAACAAAGCTATTTCATTTACTACCGCACGCGCATTAGCCATTATAGCGTCAATTTCCTTTTCATTTGAAGAGTAAGTATTACCAAAAAGACACTGACAGTCCCCGATTTACCATATTTCATTCTTTTCATAACTATAAATCACTCCATTGGCAGTAAAACGGCTACCGGGTGTTTTCTCCAACTCTTCCAACAAACGATGCTGAACATAAAAAGAATGTATTTTCTCTGTTATCCTTTTCAGAGCTTCATTGGCATCAATATCTTTAGGGAAATCGTGTATCGCCTCAATGACCAGTTCCATCGCTATACGCCCCGTTTTTTTTCCATCAATCTCCAATTCCGATTTTGCCGTAGCTCCATCAATGACTGCTGCAAAATAGGGAGTTACAATTATCCCATCTTCATTTGTAGCAGGAGTATGCTTACCTTTCAAGAATACTTCTTCTACATCAAAATTAGGACTTGTTTGCATTGTCCATTCATTCTCTACGGAAAGGTAATCCCAATTTTCAATACATTCCCATTTCTTTTTCAATTCTTTCTTTTTCAAATAATTTATTAAATATGCAGGTCTGTCTGTTTGCAATATAGAAGCCCCGAGCGAATCTATCAAATAGCCATAACCTTCATCCGGATCAACTAAAGAGCAATCATCATCGTGACCGCCTGCATGGGTATTCCACAAAGTATTATACCAAATTCGTGCTCGCCCTTTCATCGCATTTTTTACATCATAGGGTAATCTGTTCAAATCAGATGCAAATTTGAACTCTACCGCCACAGGATTTATTATTTGTAAATAGTCATCCAAACGCTGCATTGCATTTTTATCGTCCAAATTAATCTTTGGCATAAAGACGACCTTTTTTAGATATTTCCCATAGTTCTTTTTCACATAATCTGCCGGAGCATCGCTTTTCATTATTACCATATCGGTCGTTCCTGTCTTCTCCAATAGGGTATAAACCTGATCAAAATAATCAAAAGCTTTGTCCAAATTAAGCATCACTCTACCTTTAGCAAACAGTAATGCCTCTTCTAAGGTCGGTACTTTATAAATAGTTTTTATATGACAACCATTTCGCAATTGAAGTGCTTTAATTTCTGCCAGCGTATGATCTGCAACCAGTCCTTTGCCGGTCGTTGTCCGGTCCAACTTAGAATCATGCATTAATATCAAGTGTCCATCTTTCGTTCTTGCCAAATCAACTTCTACAATGTCTACCCCCATTTTTACTGCATTATCTATTCCTCTATAGAATTCTCGCAAGCATTTCGCTAATCACCTCTATGAGAAGCTACTAATACATTCTTGTTTTCAGGAGCAAACAGTTTATTGCGAATACTGTCTAATCTGGTCTGAGCAAATGAACTAATGCTCAGAATACAAAAGCTCACAAAAACAACTAATTTTCTATTTATCATGTTTCAGCCATTTCAATTATATCGGAATATATAAATAACTATCTTATCTATATATTCCAATATAACATAGTGAGTTTTCTAATATTGAGGATTTTGTGGAAGTATATTAGGATTATTCACCTTCTCAACTTCTGCACTAGGAATCGGGAAAATCAATCTATAATCCGGAATATCTATATCATAAGCGGCCTTTATGACCTCTTTTGCCGTTCCTGTTCTAATTAAATCGAACCAACGATTTCCTTCTAATGGAAATTCCAAATATCTTTCGTTCAAAACAGCTTTTTTAAAGTCTGATTGTGAAGGTACTTCCAAGGATGTCAGATTTGGTAGCCCTGCTCTATCACGTACTTTATTCAGATAATAAAAACCGCTGTTCTTTGAGTTAATATCCGTATCAAAAGATTCTTCGTTCAATACCTCCGCATACATCAAAAGAATATCTGCATATCGCAAAACGATAAAATCATTTCCAACATCTTTAGTAGATACATCCTGAATATCATAATATTTCATCGGTAAATAAACAGAACCACTCTTTTTGTACTCCAACAATCCTGCACGCGCATCATCACTATTATAGGCTCCTTTCAGGACGTCACTAAAATGGCCCAATGTTACATCCGATAGACTTAACCACATTCCATGACCACCGTCAATCAATGTTTTACTATATTTAATGGCAAACAAGATCTCTTTATTCATCTCATTATTCACATCAAAAACATCCTTTATATCAGTAAGCAAATCATATTTCTCTGTGATTATGATATTATTTAAATGAGTCTTTGCATCATTATATTTCTTATTTGTCAGATAAGTTTTTGCAAGAAGAGCTTCAGCCGCATTAGATGTCACCCGCCCTAAATCTGATTTATCATAAGTATCGGGTAACTGTAAAGCAAATATCGGATCGGATTCAATCTGCTCATAAACTTTGCCTACGCTCTCCCGAGGCATCTTCAAGGCCTCTCCATCGGAAAGTTCATGTACAACCAATGGCACTCCACCAAAGAGACGCACCAAATTAAAATAATGAAATGCACGAATGAAACGGGCTTCCGCCTCAAATTGTAATTTCTTGTCGGCATTAATTGTTGCATTCTGAATGTGATCTATCATCACATTACAACAACTTATTGCACTGTACGATTTCTCCCAAATATCAGCAATCAAACTATTTGTCTTGTTATCTTGAAAATGGTTGATTTCATATTTATCTTGAGAACCGGACGTAAAACTTGGCATAAACATATTATCCGAACGATACTCCAATACATCAAGAACGATTGTCGGATAATTCCGAAACGACTGGTAACACGCCATTACCGCACTATTAAAATCATTTTCAGTTACATAAAATTCTTTAGCATTAGGCTGAGATTCCGGCGACAAATCTAAGAAGCCCTCACAAGAACTCAAACAGAAAAATGCACATACTATCAATAATTTATTCTTCATAATTTCATGTATTTATTAAAAGCTAACATTCAAACCAAACGAATAAGTCTTAGATAACGGATATGATCCATAATCCACACCAGGAGTCAAGGAACCATTAGAATTATAGTTACTTACTTCCGGATTATAACCGGAGTAATTGGTTATCGTAAATAAATTCTGACCGGAAAAATAAAGTCTCAATAATGTTAATCCGAACTTTTGTACAAAATTCTTAGGCAATGTATATCCTAAAGTAATATTTTGCATTCTAAGATAAGAACCATCTTCCAAATGCCATGTAGATGTGCGTGAATTGTTACCGGTTGACTTACGGTTTGCTCTGTTCACCTGTCCGTTACCCGGATTTTCCACTGATTGAAAACGGTCTAAAGCAATGACCATACTGTTTACATTTCCCTCCATATTAGCTATATAACGCCTTTGTAGATTAAGAATTTTATTTCCCTGAACACCTTGCAAGTTGAATGACAAATCTATCCCTTTATATGCAAATGAACTCATAAATCCATATGTAAACTTCGGCATATAATTGCCAACAATTGCGCGGTCATCATCCAAATCCATTTCACCATTTCCATCAACGTCTACAAATTTGAAATCACCGACTTTTGCATTTGAGAAGTGTGGATATGCATCTAGCTCTGCCTGATTTTTGAATACTCCATCCTGAACCAACAAAAAGTAATTGCCGATAGGCTGACCTACTTCTGTTTTAAAATATGCATGGCTAACGCCCGCAGATGTGATGATCGGAGCATCTTCGGGGCCAAGTTTAAGAACTTTGTTCCTATTGGCAGCAATATTAAAACTTGCATCCCATCTGAACCCACTCCAATTGTGATGGGTACCTATCGTAAATTCAACACCACGATTACGTACTTCACCAATATTCTTGCGCATATCTGAGAATCCCGTAATCTGAGGGATAGGTACGTCTAACAATAGATCGTAGGTGTTACTTTGATACATATCAAATTCAAATGTCAATCGTTCGTCAAATAAACCGATGTCTAATCCAACATTGTACATCCGAGTTTTTTCCCATCCTAAATCATCATTTGAAATCTGCGACGGACGCAAACCTGATACTAAACTACCTTCACCCGTGCCCAATACATATTGATTATATTTCAACATAGCAATATGTTCATAATTTCCAATACTAAAGTTACCGGATATACCATAACTAGCACGTAATTTCAGATTACTAACCCAAGGAAGATTTCTCATGAAATCTTCAGAAATGATACGCCATCCAACAGAGACTGACGGAAAATATCCCCAACGATTATTCTTCCCGAAACGAGACGAACCATCTGAACGTATAGCAGCACTCAATAAATATTTTCCTTTATAATCATATTGTGCCCGTGCCAAGAAAGAAGCCAATGCCCATGCCTGTGAATCTGCTCCACCTGTAGAAACAATTCCTCCGGCTACATTCTGCACTAAATCATTCACAAAATCCGTAGCTTGTACAGAATGCTTCTTCATCATATCTTTTTGAGCTGTAAATCCAATGATAGCATTTAAATTATGACCATTGAAGTTCTTTTGATAATTTAAAGTATTTTCTATAAGCCAGTTCAAATAGTACGTTCCACTGGATTTAGCTACGGGGTTTGATGGTGATTGAAAATACTTCTCTCCCTGTAACGGCAATTCGGACGAACGATAATACTCATTATAAAAATAATTATAATTAGTGGCAGCTGAAAACTTATACTTCAAACCTTTAATTATCTCCCACTGAAAATAGAAGTTACCTAATAAATTAGCATGAGTCACCTGATCTTTTGTCAGATTAGCCATTGCGACAGGATTTAAAACAGCATTATGCTGATAGTCAGTACCTATTTTCCAAAATCCGTTTCCCATATAATTATATGAACCGTCCTCATTATATACCGGCCATACAGGTGGCATCATTAATGCATTAATTACCACTCCTTTATTATTATCACTATCCACTCTGTCCTCTATCGAATAAGACGGTGAAAAATTAACACCTAATTCCACTTTATCACTTTTATAAGTGAAATTGAGACGAGCACCAAACCTTTCATAACCCGAATTCACAATGATACCCGATTGATTTAAATAGCTTCCAGAAATAAAGAATTTTGTCTTTTCTCCACCACCACTTATAGAAATGGAATGCTTTGTAATAGGAGCCGTACGATATAATGCATCTTGCCAATCTGTATTTGTTAGCCCTTTCTGTCCTTCTAAATATGGAAATAACTCAGGTGGAATCTTGTCGTAAGATTTTTTTCGTACTTCATTAGGGTCATCAGGACTAGCGTCAGGATAAGAGGTTAAATACGAACCATTATGCCCGTCACGTGCAAATGCTGCAAATTCATAAGCGTCTAACATATCTATCTTTTTTGAAAGCGTTTGAAAACCAACAGAACCATTATAACTAACTTTCGCTTTTCCACTCGCCCCTTTTTTGGTAGTAATCATTACAACACCATTTGCTCCACGTGAGCCATAAATTGCTGCCGAAGAAGCATCCTTTAATATTTCAATCGATTCCACATCATTCATATCAACAGTTTCCAAAGCACTTGAAGCTCTTTCCAATGGTACTCCATCCACCACATATAGCGGCTCTGCCCCTGCTGTAATAGTGCCTGTACCTCTCACGCGAATAGTAGCACCACTGTTAGGTTTTCCAGAAGTCTGAGTTACTTGAACACCAGCCATTTTACCAACAATAGCCTGGTCAAATCCTGTAACAGGCATGTCTTTCAAGTCTTTCCCCCCTACTCTTGCAATGGAAGTAGTGACATCCTGCTTTCTCATGCTTCCATAACCTACTACTACAACTTCGTCAATCAACTTACTATCTTCTATCATGGTTATCTTTGAAAGTTTCTCATCAGTAACAGCAATGTCTATTGTCAAATATCCGATATAAGAAATAGTTAATAGCGATTTTTCCGGCACATCTGACAAAACAAATTTACCATCAAAGTCGGTAATTGTTCCTTGCGCTTCACCTTTAATTTGGACACTGGCTCCAATAATAGGAGTACCATTTTCGTCTACAACCGTTCCGGAAATTTTCTTTTTCTCTCCACTTTTTGATTGCTTTTGTTGGTTACTTTTAGAAATTACAATCATTTTATTCTGCAATTTATAAATCAAGCCTTCATCAAGAATTTTATCCAAGACATCATTTATCGAAGCATTTTTAAATGTTGCCGTAATCATCTTGTTCTCATTTACCTCGTCTGTTTTATAAATAACAGATAATCCAGTTTGTTTTTCCACTTCTTTCAATACCGTTTTCAAAGCTTCATTTTTAAATGTCTTACTCACTGTTTGACCATTTAAAATTACTGCAACAAAGCTCAATGAAACGAAAAGAAGTAACCGTAATAAGTTCTTTCGGTTGTTCATAGTTCTTCCTGATTTAATTTAATAACACTAGTGTCCCGTTAAAATCGGGACGAGTTATTAATTAATCAAATAATCCCGGAATAAGGGGATTAAATTGTTCTTTGACATCATTGAAATTAGTCTTATTAAACAGCTCTTGTAAAGGCGTTTTATCTGTTAATGAGATGCTAAGAATCTGCAAGACCTCATAAGTTGAACGATTCAGTTGCATATCATATTGTACAATAGCTACTAAACAATAGGTGATGATAGCAACACTAATCTGTATTCGAACCGCATTCTCGGTAGTACCCCAGAACCTTTTTATCTTAAGGTGTTGTTTCAGCCATTTGAAGAAAAGTTCCACGAACCATCTTTTCTTATAAAGATTGGCAATATCAAGTGCAGATATGTGTTTGGCATTCGTCAGGAATGTGAATTCACGATCATCCTCTTTATCATAGAAACGGATGACTCTGAATGATTCAGGATACTTCTTTTCAGAAGTGTACCCTATCAGTTTCACTTCCGCATCTGAAAGGATATTCTTCGGCATTCTACGCTTCCATTTACAGAACTTGCATTTCAGATTAGACTTCGCTCTGACTACAAAGAAAGAACCTGTAAGATGAATCCGATAAAGTTCTTTAAACGAGTCATACGCTCTATCAAATATATAATAAGCATTTGGCTCATAATTAATTGCGGACATTTCTGTTGAATCATGCCTGGATGCTGTAGTTACTGTATAAAAGGCTGGAAGTTGTGCTTCTATGTCATAAAGGACATGAGCCTTAACTCCACCTTTTTTCTTACGGAACTTCGCCCAAGGGAATGTAGCCAAACATAAAGGAATCGTAGTGGAATCAAACGCATACTTCCTTCCTGGAATATCCAAGATGTGAGTCGATCGTTTTTCACATGCTTCCTTCATCATATAGAAAGCAAAATCTTCGAAGATTCTGTAATCCCGATTCTGATTGGCAGATGCAAGCGTAGTTTTGGCAATGGGCTCACGACCCAATCCCAAATGATAACGCTTTCCTTGATGTGCTTCCAAAGCTACAATCAAGTCACGAAGACTTTCACGATTACTGAGTTGACCGAACATCATTGCAAGTAACTGACTCCAGCAAGTGAAATGTTTCACATAACGATTGCCATCATACTTGTCTACAAGTCTTCTGAACTTATCATTGTTCAAGAATTCTACTAACTGAGCGAAAACATATTTATCTTGGTTCATTTGAGGTCACCTTAATTGACCTCAAAGGTATGATTTCAAATCGTCGCGCCTAAAAAGTAGTATCTAATAGACTATATTTCAATTATTTCAAAGAACTATTTATCCACTTTTACGGGACAGTAATGATTTAATAATAGTTGTTACTAAATAGAAATTATTCTCTGATATATATATCCTTATCTATACGTTCGATAGTTATCGGGATGATCTCCTGCAAAGCAGTCATCACCTCTCCTATCGTTTCTCTGTTTCGCAGAGAAATACGGAAAGTCTTATCGCCTATCGACTCCGATTCCAATCGAATATTCACATCATATTGCCGGGATAGTTTTGTGACTAGTTCTTTTAATGTGATATGATCAAATTCTATACGATTCTCCGCCCATGCTTTTGATTGTGAGGTATTTACTTGGATACGGACAAATTTCCCGGTTTCTACATTCAATCTTATTGATTCACCAGGAGACATCATAACCGGAGTCCCCTTATAATTCAACTCGACCGAACCTTCGAGCAGAGTGGTGGAAATAAACGGATCGTCCGCATATGCGGATACATCGAACTTCGTTCCTTTTACGACTACGTCATATCCATGTGTCTGTACGATGAAAGTAGCTCCCTCCTTCTTTGTGACTTCAAAATATCCCTCACCATTCAATTCGACTTTACGATTGGCCGTATTAAACTTGTTCGAATACTTCAGTGTAGAACCTGCATTAAGCCAAACGACTGTCTCATCAGAAAGAACGACTTTGCTCTTCTCTCCATAAGGAGTTTCACATACAAAATACGTCTCCGGCTTTAATGAGGAAGAAATCTGCCAAATGCCTATGGTGCTTCCTATGGTCAGAATCACGATAGCCGCAACCGCAGCAACTTGCCGCCATACGGATGACCGGAATTTTGAAACAGTAAGCATCGGGATAATAGCTTCTTGAGTGCGAATCTTGCGCTGCAAAATTTCCCATTCTCCGATTGTTCCGGAATCTGAAATGCCTGATGCAATCCACTCCTTTTCCATTGTCTAAATGTCGCACGATTTTCTTCGCTTTGCCCGACATACGCAAACAGTAGTTTCTCGTCTTTGCGCAGGATTCTTCCTTCGAAATACTGAATAGCTAACTCACGAATGTTTTTCTTTTCTTCCATAATTTCACTTTCTATAAGATGTAACAACTATTATTTCTTTTACCCAACCACCGATAGAAATAAAAAAGCAGGAATTTTTCGGTTCCTGCTTTTTCGCCCTAATTTTCAATGGTTTATCTTTTCCATTTTATTTATTATTCATAATAACCCAGGCAATAATCATAATATAAATATCTACCGGATACTTGTCTTTGAAGTGTTTAGAGAAGCACTGCAATGCTTTGGCAATGTGTTTTTCAACTGCCGTGGTCGATATTTGAAGTTTGTCTGCTATTTCACGATTCTTCAGTCCTTTGAAACGGCTCATCAGGAATATCTCGCGGGAACGTTCAGGCAATTGCCCAATGACAATGTTGATCTGTTCCTGCAGCTCGTCATACAGCAGTTTGTGTTCGGCATCTAATGCGAAATCTGAATAGTAGAGCCGTTCTTCTCCATCAACAGATGCAAGATATTCAATCTGATGTTTCTCAACAATCGAAAGATGCTTCAAGTAATTCAAGCATCCATTACGCACCATCGCAAAAAGCAAAGATGTGACCGATACTGCCGACAGCAATGCCCGCTTCTCCCAGAAACGCAAGAAGCACTCTTGAATAATATCACGAGCCGTTTCTTCATCTTCAACAAAACGAATAGCATAGCCACGCAAACGAGGATAGTAGGTCTTAAAAAGATATTCAAAAGCTTGATTATTTCCTTTTTTTATTTCATCCAATAAGAATTTCTCATCTGAAAATTCAATCATAGTGTCGCATTTTAAGAACAAAAGTATAACAAAGATGTAAAATATCAGATGACAATATTATTAATATTTTTCCACTTATCCGCATTTTGGGGAATCTTTTTGTTACGCAAGCAACAAATATATAAGGAGAAAGATGATATATATCAGATATATCCCGTTTTTAAAGTGTTCATTCATCATTATTTCGAAATAATGATTACCTTTGATGTGTATAACAGCTAAAGAACCGAATATGTATGACTTGATGCGTAAACTTCCTATTGGAATACAGACCTTTGAGGATATCCGAAGGAAAAATTATTTATATGTGGATAAAACGGCATTGGTATGGCGAATGGCGAATATGGGAAAGCCATATTTCCTAAGCAGACCACGCCGTTTTGGCAAAAGTTTGTTGTTGTCTACATTTGAATCCTATTTTTTAGGTAAAAAAGAATTGTTTGAAGGTCTTGCCATTGAGAAAATGGAAACTGAATGGAAGGAGTATCCGGTTTTACATATTGATTTGAACGCAGAAAAATATGATAAACCGGAGAAGTTAAATGAAATTCTTAGTAATCATCTGACTCAATGGGAACTTAAATACGGGAAAGGGATTGACGAGAGAACCCTTTCTTCACGATTCGGGGGTGTTATTCGCCGGGCATGCGAACAAACAGGTCAACAAGTAGTGGTATTGGTGGATGAGTATGATAAGCCGCTTTTGCAAGCTATCAACAATTTAGAACTTCTCGACGATTACCGCCAGACATTGAAAGCCTTCTACGGAGTGCTAAAAAGTGCCGACCGCTATCTGCGATTTGTATTTCTTACCGGAGTGACAAAGTTCTCGCAAGTCAGTGTATTCAGTGATTTGAATCAATTGAACGACATCAGCATGAAGCCTCCGTATGCTACGGTCTGCGGCATTACCCGGCAAGAATTAGTTGATACTTTCACACCTGAACTCAAAAACCTGTCGGAAGCCAACCAACTGACTTTTGAAGAGACACTTCAAAAAATGACTGCCACTTATGATGGTTATCATTTCTGCGAATTTGCTGAAGGAGTATTCAATCCCTTCAGCGTACTCAATTCTTTCGACGGATGCAAATTCGATAGTTACTGGTTTCAGACAGGTACTCCTACATTTTTAGTTGAACTGCTGCAAAAAAGTGAATACGACCTCCGTACTTTATTAAGCGGAATTGAAGTTCCGGTTTCTTCTTTTGCAGAATATAAAATGGATGTTAATAATCCTATTCCGCTGATTTATCAAAGTGGATATTTGACGATTAAAGACTACGACAGAGAATTCCAAAATTATCTATTAGATTTTCCAAACGATGAAGTCCGCTATGGGTTCATGAGCTTTCTTGTACCGTTTTATACTCCAATGAAGAACAATGACCAAGGATTTTATATTGGAAAATTCATCCAAGAACTCCGAACTGGTGATTATGAAGCTTTCCTCACCCGTCTCGAAGCCTTCTTCGCAGGTATTCCCTATGAGTTGAACGACCAAACCGAACGTCATTATCAAGTTATCTTCTATTTGGTATTCAAATTAATGGGGCAATTTACAGAAGCCGAAGTCCGCAGTTCGCGTGGGCGTGCCGACGCTGTGGTTAAAACTCCTAAATACATCTATGTATTTGAATTCAAGCTGAACGGAACGGCCGAAGAAGCACTCAAACAGATTGATGAGAAAGGATATTTGATTCCTTATAAAGTAGACCATAGAGAAGTGGTAAAGATTGGCGTGGAGTTTAGTGCTGAAAGTAGGAATTTAAGTCGCTGGCTGGTAGAAATCAAGTAATAAATATAAAGCCATTCCAGGAAGAAAAGCAATCATTACTTACTTCCCGGAATGGTGACTAATACCTCGAAAACAAAGACTTATATTCTAACCTAATGTACTCACTTTAATTCACTTCTTTTGATTTTGCATTCCAAACGAACAAGGCAAACAACACTGAAAGTAGAGCTGAACCAATCCAAAACCAATTGATATACGTGAAATCATAAACGTCAACGCCATTCTGAACCGTCTTTTGACCTTCTATTAATATACCGCTCATCATGTCTTGCAATCCGGCACCGATGTAACTGGCAATGCCGACTACTCCCAATGCAGCACCCGAAGCATTACGGGGAGCAATATCCACTGCCATCAAACCACCCAGAAAGCATATCAAAACTCCGATACCTAAACCGAAAAGTACCATTGCCAACACGTCTATCCAAAAATGTACGCCCGGAACCAAGAGAAACAGACAAAGTGCTATTACATTCATCAACCCAAATACTAAAGCTGGAATATTACGACTGCCGGAAAACATTTTATCGGAAATGATACCGGAAAACACCGTTCCAATGATCCCACAGATAGAACTGATTGATATTATAAAACTGGCATCCAGCGTAGAATATCCCTTTTGAGCTTCCAGATAGAAAACACCCCAACTATTTACCGCATAGCGGCTAATATACATAAATGCACTGGACAGAGCCAAAATCCAAATTGCAGGATTCTTCAAGACAGCCTTTTGTGCTTTGTTGAAATCTTCCGTTTGTTTACCAGACAAAGAATGGGAATCCACAGATGAAGAATTTTTGTTCAACAAGAATCCCTGACTCTGTGGCGTATCACGCATAAAGACAAGCATCATAAAGAAACCTAATATCCCAATAATGCCAGCTCCAATCATCCCATACCTCCATCCCATCCAACTGACTAACAAGGCTATGGAAATAAAGGTTAATGCTTCACCCAAATTATGACTAGCAGACCAAAAGCCGTAAAAAGTTCCCCGTTCTTTACTACTGTACCACCGAGTGAGCGAAACCACTCCGGATGCTGCTCCCATCGACTGAAACCAACCATTCAATCCCCAAAGTAAAGCAAAAGCATAAAAGGAGCTAGTGAAACCTAAACATAAATTTATCAAAGCGGAACACAATAACCCGGTAGACATAAAACGCCGAACATTACTACGGTCAGCAAGAAAACCATTCGTCAACTTACCCACTGCATACACAAAAAACAGACAGGAACCGATGATTCCTAATTGCGTTTCGGAAAATACTCCCTCCTCTACAATTGGCTTGCGCACTACATTCATGCTAAGACGACAAACATAGTAAATGCCATATCCGGTAGTAGCCGACAAAAATGTAGCCCAACGGATGCGCTTAAAGCGGGAAGAATCTTCTGAATCAGTCTCTCCCCCGGCTAGCGGGGAAGAGATTTTATAAAAATCCAATATTTTAAATGACATAACCGAAGTTTACATATTAATGAAAGACGTCTATCTTATGCTCATTACGTTTCTTACGGACTTGCAAGTATTCCAGTAAATAAGCGGTACGATCAGTCTGGATAATCGTTGCTCCAAGTTTATCTATCAAATATCCATATCCTTCATCCGGGTTTTCCAATGATTTGTCGTCATCATGTCCGCCTGCCATCGTATCCCAAAGGGTATTATACCAGATTTTACTTTTTCCTTCCAGCTTCGTCCTCACTTGTTGGGGGAGTTGACAAGTATCCGATTCGAACAACAATTCGAAGGCTACCGGATGAAGTTCTTTCATGAAATCATCTATTTGCTGCATAGCTCCCGGTCGATCCAAATGTACGATTGGCATATATATGATCCGGTCTAAATATTTTCCCAAATCCTTTTTCACTTCTGCAACAGGCTTTGACCCCTTCATGATGATCTGTTCAACGGTTCCGGTTTTCTCCAGAATGGGGAAAATCTCATCGAATATCGGATAAGCCTTATCCAAATTTACCATAACGCGCCCTTTAGCCGTCAATAATGCTTCCTCTAATGTAGGCACACGATGTTTGGTTCTCAAAGCAGCGCCATTCTTCAGACGGAGTGTACGGATAGAATCCAGTGTCCACTCGGCAACCTTACCTTTTCCGGTGGTCGTTCTATCCAAAGTCTTATCATGCATAAGGATCAACTGTCCGTCTTTGGTTTTCTGAACGTCCAACTCCACGACATCGGCTCCCAACCGGATAGAACTCTCTATTGCTGCCAGCGAATTTTCAGGTGCAAAGCGCCAATCCGCCCGATGGGCGACTACGGTTACTTCTTTATTATCAGGATTCGTAATCTTTGCGTAAATTGCCTTCACCGGTTCATCTGCAAACAAGCGGAAAGGAAACAGCAAAATAATTCCTATTATCAGATAGTTTTTCATATTCATTTTTATCATCTATACTTTGGGGGATTATCTATACTTTTTGGATTTTAAATACTTGGCAGCTAATTCGGCATAATCAGTCTGTACGACATTAATACGTTTGTTTATCATGCCTACCAACCCCGAATAGTTGTCCGACAACATGTTCGTATCATTCGCTCCTACGATATTGGAGAATAAAAGCCAACCTTTGGATTTAATGTCTTCCGTCATCGCTCCCGCAAGAGCATCCGAGGTGGAAAGTTGCATCATCTGCACATTGTCCGTGTAAGATGAAGCAAAATAGGTAATATCATCTGAAGCTTTTGCCATCGGATGCAGTAACAGAGTGCTGTTCGCCGCTTTCAAATCGTATGCATAATTACGGTTGTTTGAAACATAAAGCAGGACTTCGTTTTCCATGTCGAGTTTTTTAAGTAATGCCACCATTGTCGCTACGGCAACGTTTTTGTTGACTATATCCAAGTTAAAATAAACCTTTCCTTTGCCTTTCTTCAATGCGTCCTCTAAAGTGGGGATTCGTTCGTTTGTCAGATTCCCTGCTGCATCTTTAAGATAGAGTTGCTGTAATTGCTGATAAGAATAATCTCCTACCGCACCGCTTCCGTTAGTGGTTCTGTCGATCGTATTATCGTGCATCAGCACCAATATTCCGTCAGAGGTGGGACGTGCATCAAGTTCGATCATTTCTACTCCTGCATTGATTGCATACTCTATGGAAGTTAATGAATTCTCCGGTATGCCATCGGCTATACCTTTCTGCGTGTTCGCCCGATGGGCACAAAGCCAGACCTTATAGGAACTATCATCAAATAAATTCTTTAAATCGGTCTTCAGATTTCCTGTAATAGGCAATTGTCCGCCCGGTTCGCCTCCCGGATTCTCTCCCGAGCCTCCCAACTGTGCACTGGTGTGGCGGCTGTCTTTCCCTTTCATCGGCCATGCCGAAGCTGCACATCCGGTTATACCTTCATCTTCCAAAGCTACCAGGACACTCTTCGACGGATCTACCGTGTGAGTAACGCCAATATAGATCGTTCCATCCGGTCCGATTGTAGGCGAACTCCAGATTTTTCCGATACCCGCTTCCCAGTTATCTTTTAAAGGAGAATCGCTCTCGCTAATCAGTGCAGCCAAGTCTTTTTTCAAGATTAGCTGTTCTTCCGAGGATTCGGGTTTAATGATATAATAATTACCGGATTGCGTTCCAAAATGAATATTTCCGGCCTGATCGATTGCCGCACATCCACTGACGTCTTCCGGCACACCGTAATGCCATTGAACAACTCCATTAGGAGATAATGCAACGATTCCTCCTGTGGCTTCACCCGGAGCACGTTTTACCGTTACAATGATACTTCCGTCCAAGCCTATCACAACACCCCCTTGGTCTAGTGTTCCTACATTTCCTAACGAAGTACGCCATTTCTCAACCCCGTCGCTTCCAATAGCAAACGCACTGCTTCCTATACTCGGGAAGGTGGCAATTCCGTATATAGTGCCGGTTGCGTCCACAGCTACGGAAGCATTCATGTTTTCTGAAGGCTTATCATTTCCCGAACTATATATTTGCCATGCCCACATCACATTACCACCTGTATTCAGTGCAGACGCCGACGCGCCGAATAAGCCGTTCTTTCCACCAGCCCAAATTAATGTGTTGTTCGCCAATGCTATTCCGGCAGATACTCCCCCCGACGGGCCTCCGGAATTGTCTGCGTTTGCCACATAACCTACTCTGTAACCGGTATTCTTATCGACAGCAAGCACAGATCCCGTAGAGCCGCCGTTACCCATATAGATATGATTCTCTCCAATCGCACAAGTCAGATAATTAATACGAGGCTTTGAAGCCTGTCCTTTATTCCAAAATCCTTTTTCAGCATCTCCGGCAACGACCCATTTCTTTGTTCCATCGGGATTGATGGCATATACGCGCCCTATTTTGCCACTTGTGTCGCCTGTTCCTACATACACAGTACCGTCCGTATCAATGCTCGGAGTGGTATGCGTATTACCGGACGGAGAATCACCGTCAGCCGATGTCCATAAGTCGAACTCCCACAATTGTTCACCGGTAGCGGCTGAAAATTTCCGCAAATAATGGTCATTGGAAGTCATATATACATTATTATCATCACTGACTGCCGGAGCCGTAGAACGTATTTCGCCCAACACGTGGGCACCTACCCATTTCAGTTTCACATTGCCGACTTCGGGCAGAGGTTCAGCTTCAATCGTCAATAATTTATGAGCCATTGCATAATTTCCTTTACTGTCTTTCACATGCAAAGTCACTGTATATGCTCCATTCGTTTCGTAAGTCACTTTAGGAGCAACTTCTGTTGAAGTCTCTCCATTCCCTAAATCCCATTGGCAGGTATAATTACCTTCTCCGCCTACTGTCTCATTCGTGATACTGACTTCTTCGCCTACATAGTAGGTTGTCTTGTCAAAAGTAAATTTAGCTGTCAGCGCATTTTCCTTCCAATCATCCGAGCATGCTGAAAGTAGCAGCAAGCAGATAAAAAACGTTGTTACTATTTTTATATTCTTCATACTTTGTTCTTTCTAAGATAATTAATAGCCTTCATTTTGAGGGTAATTTTCCTCTCCCGCCAAATCGCGTTCCGACTGGGGAACAGGATAATACATCAGGTAGTTTCTACCGTTCAAGGAAGAAAACAAGTCCAAACGGTTGGTTCGCTTCAAATCATACCATCGTTGACCTTCTGCATACAACTCGCGGTGACGCTCATCAAGTATTTGATTCTGAAACTCTATATCAGTCATATTTGAAGGCAACAAGACGGTTGCGTAGCGTTTGTTCATAAATTCTTTTAATGTAGCCAACCCATTGACTGCTCCCAATGCTTCCGCTTTAATCAGATACATTTCCGCCACACGGGTAACCACAATCGGGGTTTGTGACGGTTGTTCATTGGTAACAAACTGACCGGTACTTCCATTCGGGAATTTAATAATACGGCTATTATCTGCACCAAATACTGCCTTTGCCCGTATATCCTTTGACTTTACGGCGGTATCATCATAAAGATGGCTGTAACATTCGGTAGAAGGAGAGTAATCCCAAGTCGGATCAATGTCATTGACCGTTTGGTAAAATAACAGCAAACTTGTACTACGCTTGTTGGCTAACGCAAAGACCAGTTCTTTGCTACTGCTATTAGAGACAAACGCCTGAGCATACTCAACTGATGTAGTACTCAATGCGAAATTTGACTTTGTAATCACTTTGTCGGCATAAGCTGCCGCATTTGTATAGTCTTTCAAGGACAAACATACTTTGGCGTGAAGCGCATCACAAGCACTAAGAGACACATAAAAACGATCGGTGAAATCAGACAGTAATCCTTCCGCTTTAGCCAAGTCTTCTTTTATAAAACTCCACACTTCGGTTTCGGGGGAAATGGGAACGACGTCGTAAGTGCGCTTACGCAAGATAGGAACTCCTCCCCAGCGAGTGACCAGATGATAATAAATCAAAGCTCTGAAGTAGTATCCGGTCCCTCCTGTCTGCTTCACAACCTGACTCTCTTTATTAGATGACGCTTCGTATGTTTCGACCAAGAAATTAACTTGCTTCAAGGCTGTGAAACATTTTTGCCACTGGCTCAAAACTTCTTTAGAACTAGGAGCCATCAACATGGGGTCGTTCATGGAAAATCCGGGACCTGCCTTGAAATTCTCGCCTTTTACATCACCATCCATATAAAATTTGAATACCAGTTCTTCCATTTCGGCATACACTCCATTCAATAACTTTTCCAAATCGGATTCGCTCAACATATCTTGAGGTATCTGATCTTTAGGTCGCATATCGTCCAGTATACCTGAACAACCCGTCATCCACAAAAGGCAAATGCTACATAGCAAATAGTTGATTATAGTATAGTATCGTTTCATACATCTATATTTTTAAAAGTTTAGATTCAGACCAAAAATAAATGTTCGCAATACAGGTTGCAACCCGAAGTCAACTCCATAATTTGAGTCTCCCGGGCTACCGGAAAATGATGTTTCGGGATCATAACCGGAATACTTGGTGAGAGTGAGTAGATTATCAGCCGAAACGTAGACTCTTAATGAGTTCACGCGGAGTTTCTTAACGACTGATTCCGGCAAAGTGTAACCCAAAGTCACAGTTTTCAGTTTAAAATAGGAAGCATCTTCCAAATAACGTGTTGAGGTTTGCACGTTATAGTCATAATCATACCCGGTATGTACTCCTATTCTTACAGGACGAGGAATCGTGTTGCTTGTGCCCTCTCCACGCCAGTATCCGTTAGCCACTTCTTTGCTTACATTAAAGTATTGCTCGACAGATTCGCCACGGTCGTTTACTTTTACATTGGATAGCGCCAATCCTAAATGGTCAGTACCTTCGGAACCGTTCACTCCCCGCCATGCCGACATCACTTTACCACCTACCGAAAATTGTCCGAACAATGACAAATCGAAACCTTTGTAAGAGAAGTTGGAAGTAATACCACCGTAAAAATCAGGAATGGCTTTTCCTACATTCATTCGGTCGGCGTCAGATATATCTCCGTCTTCATTATAATCGAAATATTTCACGTCACCGGCACGGACTCCTTTCGCATACAGTTTCGCAGGCACTTCGTCGTCACGCTGGTAGATACCTTCCATCTTTAGCATATAGAATGTACTGATAGGCTGTCCGTTAATCAATGCATGCATCGAACCTCCTAAAAGGTTACTACCGCTGCTGGGAACAATATACATATCATTTCCTTCGATGAGGGAAAGCAGCTTGTTCTTTACAAAAGAAATGTTACCACCCAAATCCCATTTAAACTTTCCGGTGAAGATTTTACCATTCAAAGCCAACTCAAGTCCTTTATTCTCTAATGAGCCGATATTGGACTGTAATGTGGTATATCCGGTGGTTGCATTGACTGGTTTCTTAAACAGCAGGTCGGTAGTCTTTTGATAGAACATATCTATGTTTAAAGTCAGGCGAGACTGAAACATTTCTATATCAAATCCGATATTAAACTGGCTGGCTTTCTCCCAAGTCAAAGCACGGGCATCCTGCGAAATCTGGAATCCGGCAGAACCGTTGTAAGAAGCACCGCCCGCACTAATCAGTGATAACGGAGCATAATTACTCACTCCTGCCATGCTACCTGTCATACCCCAGCTTAATCTTAACTTTGCATCATTGACGTATTTGTTTTTTGGAAAAAATTCCTCATTGGAGGCACGCCACGCAAAAGAAGCAGAAGGGAAATAACCATATCTCTTGTTCTTCGCAAAGCGGGAAGAACCATCACTACGCAAAGAAGCATTCAGTATGTATTTATTGTCCCAATTCAAAGCGATTCGTCCGAAATAAGATTCTAAGGCATAAGAGGTATAACTAATATTTCCGGCGTAAATATTAGGACCTGCATTGATTAAATCAAAGTTGGAGGAAGGAAATGCGCCGTTAGCATAGTTATCACTCTTTGCCCCGAATTGTTCATAAGTGTATTTCTCAAACGAATGTCCCAACATGACGGAGTAGATTAGTTTATTCCATTCATTGTTGTAAGAGAATATATTATCTATCACATAGCGGAAACTCTGGTCTTTTTGTTCGGCTAATGCTCCCCAACCACTACTATTTTTACGGGCATCATGCTTGTCCGACAATTTTTTAGATGTGTTGTCCAAAATACCATATACGCTTACTGTCGGTGTGTACTTAAATCCTTTGAAAGGAGTTACGTCTATACTGAACACACCAGACAGTTGATATTTCTTAGCTACCCAGTCTTCTTCATTAATCAGCATCACCGGATTGTGGCGCAAAATATCTGTCCCGTTCACTTTATAAGATGTTCCGTCTTCTTTATAAGGTGAATACCAGGGCTGCTCCTCACGAGCTGTACGAAGTACTTTCAAGCTGGTACTCGTTTCTTCCAATAAGTCTGAACGGCTGGCCGAACCTGCCAGATTCATATTCAGCTTGAACAGGTTGTTTATTTTATGTGTGAATTTGGCACGCATATTATACTGGTCATAGCTGCTCTTATTCAAATATCCTTCTTGAGTATTAGCGCCTAAAGAAGCAAAGAAGGTGGTCTTTTCATTTCCACCGGAAATGCTGATAGAGCCGGTACCTGTTTTCGAGTTTTTTCTTGATATTTCTTTCACCCAATTGGTTTCCTGAATTTGAGAAGGAACATACAATTGAAGGTTAGCTCCCATTTGCACATTGTAATTATCAATAGCGGCTTGCATCGTATTCATATATTCCATCGAATTGGCCATTTCAATGTCGCTAGCCAGATAAGCGAATCCGTAACGACCGGACACCTCTATCTTCGTCTTACCTTGCTGACCTGATTTGGTCGTTATCAACACAACTCCGGCATTGGCACGCGAACCATAGATAGCGGCCGCAGACGCATCTTTCAAAACTTCCATGCTCTCAATGTCATTCGGATTCAGGTTGGGATATTTTTCGCTGGGGATACCATCGACCACATAAAGCGGCGAGCTTCCCCCACTAACGGAACCGATACCACGAACAGTGACATTCGGTGCTTCTCCCGGAGTTCCTGATGCAGAGGAGATATTCACACCCGCTACACGTCCTTGCAGCATTTTAATCGGATTATAGTCATTACCCTGATCTATATTTTCCATCTTTACTTTACTGATAGAAGTAGTGACTAGCTTTTGTGACTGGACTCCGTAGCCGACAACAACGACCTCGTCTATCATTTTACTGTCTTCTTGAAGTACAACTTTTACGAATGTCTGCCCTGTGGCAGAAAGGTCAACTGTTTTATAACCGATATAAGAGACAGTCAATATTCCCTTTTCCGGTACGTCTGCTAATGTGAACTTTCCATCAAAATCTGTAATCGTTCCGTGCGACTCACCTTTTATCACAATACTGGCACCAATGACTGGTTCGCCTTTTTCATCGACAACAGTACCTGTTATTTTTTTAGTTATTAATTTGTCCCGGGCTTTGCGAATCAATACAATCACATTATCTTGTTCTTTCTTATACGCTAAGTCCATTCCTCCTAAAAGTTGTTGCATGGTTTGTTCAATCGTTGCATCTTTCACATTGAGTGATACTTTTCGGTTTAACTCCGGCAAACTCTCATTGTAAAAGAATTTGTAATTGCTTACTTGCTCGATTTTCTTTAAAGAGGCTCTCAAAGAGATGTCTTTCACACTTACCGTTATTTGGGAATAAGCAGTGAAAGAGACGCATAAAAACAATAGCAGACAGATAGCCCGCAGTGTTTTCCAGTTCTTACTTCTCCCTGTATTTGCTTGAGGGAGCTTTTCAAAGGTTGTTTTGTGCTTCATATATCAAAACTTTTAAGTTGTTTGATAGGTATACAGACTGCTATCCCTGCTCGTCCAATCGCCTATCAGACTTTAACTCTCGTTAACTTATTCAATTCAGAGAACAAAAAAACCATTCCTAAGTAGTGGGCTTCGGAATGGCTCTATTCTATATTTTACTCAATAAACGATTATATTACTTTGTATTCACCAATATTACGTTCTTCAGCATTAAAGGAAACTCCCACTTTTACTAGCTCACGCCCGTCTGTCCGGTAAGGTAACAAATATCCTTTTTCATCTATTTGTTTCAGAGCTTCGTCTACTGTTCCTTCCAATTTAAACTCAAAAACATAAATACGGTCTTTCGTTTTCACCACGGCATCGGCACGACCTTTTGCGCTACGGACTTCTGCATCCACATATTGTCCCATCAACTTAAAGACGAGATAAAAAATAACCTGATAATGACGTTCGGTCTTTGTGTTCAATTCGTAAGGTATGTCGGCAAAGAATGATTTCATACGTTCCATAAAGGAATGAACGTCGCCCGACTGAAGTTCACGGACAAACTTAACTGCATTAAAATCCGTTTCATCAGAAGAGATGGGTGTATAATAGGGGATCAGGAATTTAAGAAAGCCATATTTTACCTCATCATTCGGAAAACCTAGCGTATATAGGTTCAATGATTTATCAAAGTTTTTAATGGTCAGATAACCGCTTTGGTAAATCATCGGAAGGGGATTTTTTGTCTCTGCACGGTATTCGGCAAATCCGGAACTTCCTACTTCCAAGCCATCTATCAGCAAACGTAAATCATAATCACTTTGTTTCAGCAGGTCTACAAGATAGGTAGGAGTACCGGTCTGGAACCAGTAATTATCAAACATTAATCCATCAAAGACATTGAGGACACTGAAGGGATTAAACAATCCATCTTCGCTATATGTAAAGTGATATCCATCGTACATTGCCGTCATTTTATCGACAGTATCTTCAAAAGACATCTCCTGCACTTCTGCCAACCGCTCCAACTCGGGAGTAAATGTGGATACTAATTCTTTTTTAGTAATACCACAGATATTGGCGTATGGAATCTTCATGCTAATATCATTCAGTTGATTCAAATCACTGAACACACTTACTTGGGCAAATTTTGTGACTCCTGTCAAGAATATAAACCGAAGATAGCGGTCGGAACTTTTCAGTACACCATAAAAGGCTTTCAGAATACGACGGTATTCATCCAACAGGTTCTCATCTAAAAGGGCTTGCAGCAAAGGTTTATCATATTCATCAACCAATACCACAACTCCTTTTCCTGTTTTCAGGTAGGCTTGTTCAATGATATAACCAAAACGTTCTTCAGGACTACGGTCTTTCTTCTCATCACCATATACGGCTTCCCATTTCTCCAAATACTGGTTTAGCATGGCGACCAAATCTGCCGCCGTCTCATATTTCTTCGCATTCAAATCAAGATGCAGAACCGGATATTGCTCCCACTTCGTCTCTAACTTTTCAATTGCCAAGCCTTCAAAAAGGTCTTTACGACCCTGAAAGTAGGCTTCAAAAGTGGAAATTAGCAGACTTTTGCCAAAACGACGGGGACGACTAAGAAAATAAGGCACTTTAGTAGCTACTATCTGATATATAATGGCTGTTTTATCCACATACAAACACCCCTCTGCACGCATCTTTTCAAATGTCTGTATCCCTATCGGCAATTTACGTTCCAATGTATTCATTGCATCTTCAAATTAGTGTACCACAAATATAGACGTTATTCAATGAATAAACAAAGATACTCTATGAAAGTTCCACTTATTTCTCTTTCAAAACAATCACCGAACCGTCCATTTCATAATAGAAAGGTGAAGTAAGCATCAGGATATTCAATGCATTCTGTATGCCACCTCCCGGAATGGTTCCGGTGAAATATTCATTAGGTAGTTTATTGGAGTCGAAACGAATCTCTACGTCATAGATGCGTGAAAGGGTTTTCATTATATTTTCCAAAGATTCTTTCTCAAAATAGATATTTCCTTTCGTCCATTCAATGTAGTCACTCGGGTGTACTTGAGTGGCTGTTATCTTATGAGTGGCTTTATTATATTCTATTTTGTCGCCGGGCTTCATGATATGCGATGTTTTCTGCGCATAGACTCCAACTTTTCCTTCCAAAAGAACGACTGTCACGTCTTTAGCATCTTCATAGGCAGATACATTAAAAGAAGTACCGAGTACTTTCACTTCCAAATCGCCTACCTGTACAATAAAGGCGCGCTTTTCATCATGAGCTACTTTGAAATAGGCTTCACCATTCAGTTGCACACGACGCCCATTTTCTCCGAAGTTATTCAGATAGCTTAATTGTGAAGCTGAATTGAGAACGACATTCGTTCCGTCCGGCAATTCGATGGTTGCTTTATCTCCTTTATCAGCTTTTACTATAAAGGGCGCTCCCACTGTTTGGGAAGAATCTACAAGATAGTAGGTGAAGAAGGCAATACAAATGGGTAAAACGATGGCGGCAGCCCATTTCCAAGGATTCATACGAATAGTTCTTGGGTTCTCTTTTCCCTGTGTTTCTTCTTTTCCCTGCGTCTGTTCTTTGATTCGGGCAAATAGTTTATCGCGCAGTACCGGATTAATGCCGGCATCCGATTTGGAAAATTCTTCTTCCCACCAGTTCTGTAAATGGCGGTCGTTCTTTATCCAATCGGAGAGCTTTTTTATTTCAGCATCCGTTATATTTCCGTCGAAATACTTTTCAATCAGTTCTTTATAATATATCTTATCCATCTTCTTTCCTGCTTATTTACAAGTATACATTTTCATCCTATCTACTATCCAAAAACGTGTATTACAATTACATTTCATTAACAAAAAAGGCAATCAGAAGCGCAATTACCTTATCGTAATGCTTCATCAACTGTTCACGCATAAATTTCACCGCCAAAGATAATTGCGTGGCGACTGTACTTTCAGAAATACCCATCATTTCAGCAATTTCCTTATTCGTATAGTTCTGACGCTTACTTAAGATAAAGATTTTCTTTCGCTGTGCCGGCAATTCTTCCGCTAATGAGTCGATATAATCGTTCAAGAAACGAAGATCAATAGTATCTTCCGTCTGTGAATCATGGTCTAGTCCGCTTTTCAGCAGATATTCATTGTAAACATATTCAACGGTCTGACGCTGGTACATATTCATCAGTAAATTTTTGGCTATCGTACAAAGAAAAGAAATAAATGAAGCGTTCGTATCGACTTTCTCACGTACTTCCCATATACGGATAAAAGTGGATTGCACCACTTCTTCAGCCATATATTGATTGCCGGAAGAAAGCCGCATAATGAAATTGTACAGTTTACCGCTGTACATATTATACAATCTTTCAAATGCTTGAAAAGAACCGTCTTTTAAATCGATTAATAAATGTTTTTCATCTGTAAAATTCACCATAGCTTAGAATTTTGCAACAAAGGTATGCAACCATAGACCATTAACAGGTGACAATATTATTAATATTTTCTCAATTATCCGATTTTTATGAGGAAAAAGATACTAATATCAGGATAGTGACGCCATCCGGTCAAGATAGTGACGCTATCTAATCAGGATAGTGACGCTATCTTGAACGGATACCGTCACTATGTTCAGTAAGGTAGTTCGCATTAATAAGTCAAGCGGATACCAGCCTGTATATTGAAGTTAAACGGATTCTCTTTACGTATGGTCTGTATATCCGAACCGTCATCAAAATAATAAGCAACACCGGGTTCTACATAGATACCCAGACGTTTCGTTGCGTTCACCTGTGCACCTACCGCACCGGATACCGAGAATTGCAGAGGTTTCACCGTTTCTTTCTCGGAACCGAGCTTTCCATAAACACATTTTTCCACCATACCTCCACCGGAGACGTAGAGAGTGATGAGTTTTTTATCAAGGAAATTCCAGTTGGCACGCAGCGGAATACCGACATAATGAAGTTTTTGTTCTATCTGCTGATCTTCACCCGCCAGTTTCGCATCCGAAGAAAGCAATGTGTAAGTCAATCCCGTTTCGAGAGAGAATCCTTTGGCCAGTCCTTTACGGACAGACAATCCGAAAGAAATAGGTTGATGGTGCTTAATGTCGACCACTTGTTTTGCCTGACGCAGATAAGGCACTCCATCTTCAAAAACCAATGTCTGATCGTTAGGTATCTCCATCAGACCGTTGGAAACAGAAAGCATACTCACACGAGACATATAAGCATGAGAGCCGGCACCGACTTCTGTGGATGCTCCGCCCGAATTTCCGACCGAGAGTCCCATGGACCATGTTCCTTTTTGAGATGCTCTTTTTTCTGCCGGAATATGCAGCTTGTCTCTGCCGGAAGGGCGACGCGGCCTGTTGTTCGGCCGTTTGGTATCCTGTGACTGTGTAGCCTGACCCACATTTTCACTGTCAACCTGACTTGCTTCATTTTTCGTCTGTTCCGTCTCACCTTTGAGCATCTGGTCTTCCTCAATTACAGGATTATTTTCATTCCCTGTTACAGGTTCGTTGTTATTTTCTATTGCAGATTGACCTGCATTTGTTTTCTGTTCTGTAAGATTCTTATCAATTTTCGCCAAACGGTCTTCACGAGCCACTGGTCGCAAGACGGGGTCTACGGAAGTGCCCTGCACATCCGGTTGTTGCACACCCGGCAACGCATCGGGTGTAGATGCCAATACCGGAGTTTTTATATGACGTATTTCATCCGCGGCCGGTGTCCCCAGAAAATATAGACTTACCGACGAAACGACGGCTAACAATATAACAGCTGCAGCAGCCATCATCCATTTTCGATAAGGATATATTTTCTTCTCCACAGGAGGCATAAGTTCTTTCTCCAGTTGTTCCCAACCGGAAGCAGGCACCGGCTCGGAATAATCCGCGAGCTTCTCCTTCAACTTATTCATCCACAATTCTTTCTCTTCCATCTCTATCTATCCATTATGCATTATCCATTCTTTTACTCTTTTTGCCAATACACTCTTCGCACGAAATAGCTGCGAAGCCGAAGATTTTTCATTAATACCTAATTCCTGTGCGATTTCTTTATGCGATTTATCTTCGAATGTATAAAGGTTAAACACTGTACGATATCCGACAGGTAGTTCTTCTATAAACTGCATCAACACTTTCTGTAGAATAGCTTCTACATCAGAAGCGTCCGGTTCTTCATATTCTTCAGGCAACTCTTCTAATGGTGCCGACTGATTGATTACATCATTTTTCCGGAGATATTGCAAAGCTGTGTTGACCATCACCCTTTCCATCCAAGCCCGCAGGGAGCCTTCACCCCTCCAGGTGAACTTGTCGAAGGAATCGAATATCTTTAAAAAACCGTCGTGAAGCAGATCCTGGGCTGTATCACGGTCGCCGGTATAGCGAAGACAGATGCCAAGCATACGTCCCGCATACTGCTCATACAGTTCTTTGCGAGCTTGGTTATTGCCTAGCCTGCATTGTTCCGACAACTCTAATTCTTCCATTCTCTTATACACGTGTTTAACTTATAAATGCAGCAAAGATAGAAATACTGCATAGAGAGAACAACTCTTTTATCACTTTTGTTTCTTTAACAGATTCAAATGCAATATTTTCTATCCCACTGCATTTTCACAATACAAAGGAACCATTTTATATAATCTAAAACTTAAATAAGTATATGAAGAAATTTAAATTCATTGCCTTTATCTTTGCTATTATGACTACAATGCCGATTCTCCAGTCATGTTTGGACGACGATGACAACCCGTCCGATCTTCTGGTTGTCAGTACCATCAATATGATTAGCCAGGATAGCAAGGAATTTTATTTCACTTTGGATGACGGGAAAAAGATGTATCCCAGCAATGCGCAAGGATGGAGTAATAAAGATTGGGTGGAAGGACAACGAGCTTTTGTGATATTCAACGAGCTGGAAGAGCCTGTGAATGGATACGACCTTAATATTCAGGTGAGAGGTATCAATCCAATCTTAACTAAAGACATCATCACGATGGGTGAAGATGACAACGATGAAGAAAAAGTCGGAGATGACAAGATCAACACAACTTATATGTGGATCAACAAGGATAATAAATATCTAACGATTGAATTCCAATATTATGGAACGCATAGTGAAGATAAAAAACATTTCCTGAATCTCGTAATCAACGACAAAGAAGAGTCTGCTCCCACTGCTGACGAAGACAGTGCGGAGGACGAATATATCAATCTGGAATTCCGCCATAACAGTGAAGGTGATTATCCTCAAAGCCTGGGCGAAGGATATGTATCTTTCAAACTGGATAAGATTAAAGGCCGGATGGAAGGGAAAAAAGGATTAAGGATCCGTGTCAACACTTTATATGGCGGACCGAAAACTTATGAAGTAAAGTTTCCCTAAGATTATAAATCTAATGTAAACGTGCAAAACACACTCTTTTTTAATATAATATATTAATTACGCAAAAGAGGGCGGTAGTTGTGAAACTGCCGCCCTTTTATCTTCTCCTTTATATAAAGAAGTTATCCTTATAAAGGAATTATTTCTTTTCTTCCTTATCTCCCAGATAATTCCAAACTACCGCACTCAACGCAGCTCCTACAAATGGAGCAATGATGAACAGCCACAACTGCGACAATGCTTCTCCTCCCTGGAATAATGCCGGAGCAATACTACGCGCCGGGTTTACAGAAGTCCCTGTGATAGGAATACATACAATATGTACCAATACAAGAGTCAAACCGATGGCAAGTCCTGCCAGATTGCCTGCTCCCTTCTTCGAGTCGGTAGAGCCGAGCACCACTAATACAAAAATAAAAGTAAATACTGCTTCCGCAATGAATGCCTGCAACATTTCTCCATCGCCAAAACCATTGGAACCTGTAGCCGTAGGTCCGTCATGAGCACCGGTGGAAACTAAAGCAAAAAGAATAGCCGAGCCGATAATAGCTCCGATTACCTGGAAAATCATATACATACCTGCATCTTTTCCATTCATACGCCCAGTTAAGAACACTCCTAATGTAATAGCAGGATTAATGTGACATCCTGAAATACCTCCGATAGCATACGCCATCGCTACTACTGAAAGACCAAATGCTAAAGCTACGCCGACTGTTCCCACGCCAGCACCTACCGTACCGGTTACACTACCGGCAAAGACGGCACTTCCACATCCCATAAGAACGAGCACCATCGTTCCAATCATTTCTGCAATGTACTTTTTCATAACTATAAATAATGGTTAATGCATCAAATATAGAGAATTAACCCAAGAAAACAAAGCCTACGTGCCTAAATTATTATTGTCTTCGCAACATTTTTGAATAAAAGACAAGCAAATAAAATAAAAAAAGGACTTTTCTACGCCATATTAGCCTCTACCTTATGGGCCACCGTAAACTCTTTTATCAAGCAAGAATTGAGCTATGACTTCACTCCAATGAATTTCTCCGGAATCCGCTTTGCCACTGTTGGAATTATTCTTTTCACTTATACCCGGTACAAGGGTATATGACAGGAATCATCTCAACCTCTATTATTATAGCAAACACTGTATGGACTGCAAAGTAAGCATTTCTTTTGGGACTGCAGCTTTTATTTCCTCTTTCAGAACACATAGCAGGCTATGACGAATAAAATCTCTATTTGTCGCCAACACCACTTGCCGCGTCGGTCGGGGGATAGCAAACGGACGTACTAATTGTCGCTGTTCTTCCGTCAATTGAGCCACTGCCAGTTCGGGAATAAAAGTGATTCCTTTTCCGCTTTCTACCATTCTCATAAAGGTTTCCATGCTTCCCAAACGATAAGCCATCTGACTAACCTTCACCGCTTCCATCTGACAGAAACGGACAAGTTGGTCACGAAAGCAATGTCCTTCGTCCAAAAGCCAAAGATGTTCACCGGTTATATCGGAAGTGCGGATTACGTCATGTTTGAACGAAGGTTCTTTCCGTGATACATAAGCATAGAATTGCTCATAGAAGAGAGTTTCTTCCGTCAAGAATGTGTCTTCTAATTTACTGGCAATAATCCCTGCATCCAAATCGCCGGCATGCAAAGCTTGCTGAATATCCTGGGTTTTCATTTCCGTGACACGAATATCCAGTTCGGGATATTTCTCCATCAGTTGAGGGAAAAAGCGGGGTAGCAAATAAGGAGCGATAGTGGGTAATACTCCCAAACGGAATACACCTGATAATGATTGCTTATCTTCACTGATGATTTCTTTTACTTGAGCTGCCTGCGCCAGAATCACACGAGCCTGGTCTATCACTTTCTGCCCGATGGGTGTCGGGCAGACGGGTTGCACTGTCCTATCGAATAACTTTACTCCCAATTCATCTTCCAGCTTCTGAATCATGGCACTCAAAGTAGGTTGCGTCACACGGCAATATTCGGCTGCCCGTGCGAAATGCCTGAACTGGTCTACGGCTAGTATATATTCTAATTGTTGTATCGTCATCTATCAAATCATATTAAGTTATAGATTTCATCTATGCAAAGATAGAAATTTTCAGTTTGACAACAAGCATTTTCCGCCTTATCTTTGCAGTACAGAAAAAAAGAAAACGAATATAAATCATTAAAAACAAATAGAATATGAAAACTTTAGAATTTATCAAATTGAATGAATCGGGAGCAAACAACGTAGTAGCATCTTTGCAACAACTATTAGCAGACTTCCAAGTGTATTACACCAATCTCCGCGGTTTCCACTGGAATATCAAAGGACATGATTTCTTTGTTCTCCACAGCCAATTCGAAAAGATGTATGACGACACTGCCGAAAAGGTAGACGAAATTGCAGAACGTATCTTGATGTTGGGCGGTACTCCAGCCAATAAATTCAGCGATTATCTGAAAGTGGCAAATATCAGTGAAGTAGATAAGGTGAGCAACGGCGAACAGGCACTGAACAATATCCTTCAGAGTATCAGTTATCTGATTGGTGAAGAACGTAAAATCTTGTCTATCGCTTCTCAAGCCGGAGATGAAGTAACCGTTTCGATGATGAGCGATTATCTGAAAGAACAGGAAAAACTAGTTTGGATGTTGACGGCTTATAATAGCAAATAATTAAGATAAAAGGTTTAGGTTTTTAAGTGAGAAAGAGAGGATATTTCCGTAAAAGGAATATTCTCTCTTTATTATTTCCAGTGTACTAGTACTATCTAAATACGTTCATTCGCTGATATTATTAAAAAAATTAGTTTTGTTCTTTATTTATCAAGATTTATAAAAGTAAGCAACAACTTTCAAAAGATGAAACTTATTCTACTGAAATAAAATGTCTTACCCTGAATTTTGTTGACTCTAATAAGTCTCAACTAAAACTAGGGTAAGACAATTAGAGGCCCCTGAAACGTTGATGAATAAAGGATTTCAATCAAGGTGTGAGAGTGTGAGTGTAAAACGTCGTCAACATTTGTTTGGCTAAAATACGACACTTCGCACGATTAACCTTGCCGTTTTCTGTTTGCGGAATACAATCTGTCGTCCATATGTACTTGGGACGATAATAAGGTTCCAATATTTCCTGTAGTTTGTTTCCGATTTCTTTAGTGTCCGGCTGACCTTCCAATAATTCTGGCTGACCTTCCAATAGTAAGGTTACAGCCTGCCCTAAACGCTGGTCCGGAACTGAAGTAATAACAAATGGCACAGGAATAAAAGAACGAAGCAATTTCTCCATTTCCTCCGCCTGAATCTTAATTCCTCCACTATTTATCACATTGTCTTTCCGACCCAAAATCATAAAACTTCCATCGGGATAGATGCGTGCAATGTCATTGGTTTGCAATATTTCATCACATACCAAAGGGGCATCAATAATTAACGTATTCTCTACAGATAAAGACAGTTTTACTGAAGAAAACGGATAATAATGTTCCGAAGCCAATGTTCCGTTCAGCCGACGAAGAGCAATATGAGATAAAGTTTCAGTCATGCCATAGGTAGAATAGACGGCAGTCGGAAGATGTTTGATCTCCGCCTCTAAAGCCTCATCAATAGCTCCACCACCTATAATCAAAATATCCGTCTGTTTCAATCGTTCTTTCTCTTCGGGAACTTGCAACGTATTATAAACTTGCAGGGGAACCATTGCCACAAATCTCAAAGGCTCTTTTATATCCGCTAAAGGATGACCGGAAGCAGGACGTACAATCAAATTCAAGCCTGCAACCAACGAACGCACGACCACCATCATTGCACCAATATAACGAAGATTCATACAAAGTAATGCCGTCTCTCCTTTCTTCAAATCCAGAAACTCACAAGTCAGACGCGCACTTTGCATCATCTGGTCTTTACGTACAATCAACTCTTTAGGTGTACCCGTAGAGCCTGATGTATGAACAATGATGACAGGAGAATCGTTAAACCATTCGTTCAGGAAAAGATATAAATCCCAACTAGCAGGAGAATGAGCCTCCGCTCCTCCTGCTATTAATCGGCTTATATCCTCAAAAGTATATTCTTTTCCTTCCAGTAACAAGCGTTGTTGTTTTCGATCGAATATCATCGGAATATCCTTTAAATACTATCATTTACAAAACCATAAACAATCTTTTCTTATTTCAAGAGGCACTTCCACGTTGTCTGTAAAGAGCGCCCCTGTTCCCAGTCCCTGTGGCAACGGATTGCTGAATGTTGCACACCACTGGGCAATGGCGTTTAGCCCAATGTTTGATTCCAGAGCGGAAGTTATCCACCAGCCGATCTGTTGTTTTTCAGCTTCGGTAATCCATTCGTCTCCTCCGCATATTCCTCCATGAAGAGAAGGTTTAATAACGATATATTGCGGACGAATTGTTGAAAGCAGCTCCTGTTTCCTTTCCAGCGTATTGCATCCTATCAGTTCTTCATCCAAAGCAATCGCTAATGGAGATTCGGCAGCAAGCCGAGCCATTTCCTCCCATTGTCCGGCACAGATTGGCTGTTCGATAGAATGTAAATCAAACTCGGACAGACGTTTCAGTTTTTCCATTGCGTCCACGGGTGAGAAAGCACCATTTGCATCTACACGCAACTCTATTTCTTTAGAAGAGAAATGCGTACGAATATGGCGCAACAATGTCAGTTCTTCTTCGAAATTGATGGCACCTATCTTTAACTTGATACAACGAAATCCGGCTTCCATCTTTTTCTCAATCTGGGATAACATGTTCTGAAAATCTCCCATCCAAATAAGGCCGTTAATCGGAATACCAACTTCTCCACGTGAGAAAGCCGTATCACATAAAGCCCAGTTTCCTGCAAAGAAATGCCGGATGGCCGTTTCCAGACCAAATAAAATTGAAGGATAGTCACACAAGCCATCCATATCCAATCTGCCTTGTTCCCTCTCTACTTTCCGGCAGACTTTCACTAATATATCTTCGTAATCAGGAAGATCGTCACAACTTAAAGCGGGCAAAGGTGCACACTCCCCTATTCCCACTCTGCCAGGGAAGTCAGGAGAGGTAAAATGAAGATACCAAACTTTACGCGTAGTATATGTTCCTCTGGAAGTCCCGGCAGGTTGCTTGAAATGGAGCAATCGGGGAATAATTTCTATTTTACAATTCATCGTGAATAATTTTTCAATTCACCACAGAATAACACAGAGCCTCACGAAGTTTTAATAAGTTATATCTCTTGCAGTTCTCCTACCATTCTCTCCTCCACAGTCTTGCTTTGCAGAAAATCGGGCTTAAACGCAGGAAAAGCAAACTCTGTGGTACTCTGTGGCAAAGCCGATTTTAAGGGAATTTCGGATATTGTTTGAAGTTCGGTTTACGTTTCTCCAGAAACGCATTCTTGCCTTCCTGTGCTTCATCAGTCAGGTAATAGAGCAACGTTGCGTCACCTGCCAATTCCTGAATACCTGCCTGACCATCCAGTTCGGCATTCAATCCTGCTTTAATCATGCGCAAAGCCAACGGACTAAGCAACATCATTTCTTCCGCCCACTGTACATATTCGTCCTCCAACTGCTCCAAAGGAACTACTTTATTCACTAATCCCATGTCCAATGCTTCCTGTGCATTATACTTCCGACAGAGGAACCAGATTTCGCGTGCTTTCTTCTGACCTACCACACGTGCCAGATAAGACGCACCGAATCCGGCATCAAAGCTACCTACACGAGGACCCGTCTGACCGAAAATAGCATTTTCCGACGCAATGGACAAATCACATACCACATGAAGCACATGTCCGCCACCAATAGCAAAACCGTTCACGGCAGCAATCACCGGTTTCGGGATGCTGCGAATCTGCTTTTGCACATCCAATACGCTTAGACGAGGCACACCGTCTTTTCCGATATATCCGCCACGTCCTTTCACATTCTGGTCGCCACCCGAACAAAACGCCTTATCACCGGCTCCGGTAATCACAATCACATCAATATCCGCTTCTTCACGGCAGATGCGCAATGCGTCACTCATTTCAGCAGTAGTTGTCGGAGTAAACGCATTCCGATAGCGCTCACGGTTGATCGTGATACGGGCAATTCCATTATAATAATCAAAAAGAATATCGTCGTATTCTCTAATGGTTGTCCACTCTCTTTGTGTTGACATAATCTATTTTTGTTTTAATTGATGATAATAATTCTTCAACATGCGCGCGTCCTTGTTTTTGTTGGTAAACACCTCCAAGAGCACAGGCTGCTCCATAGCTTCCGGTTGAGTGAAAGTTTTCATCGCTTCAGCCAGTTCTTCGTCATTTTGCGCTTGCAGATAGAGAAACCCACGCTCTTCTGCCCAACCTTTGGCCGATGTTTTATGAACTGCCGCAATAAATTTATGTGAGGTACCCGACATATCCAATCCCGGCAAGGTATGGAAAATCTCTCCTCCTCCATTATTTAACAGAAGAACACGCAGATTGGAGCGAACATTGACGTTCCACAACGCATTCATATCATAGAAGAAGCTCAAATCTCCGATAGCTATAAAGTTCAGTTTGTCGGAAGCTGCCGCATAACCGACAGCCGTAGACAGCGAGCCTTCAATACCGTTTGTTCCCCGGTTGCAACAAACTTCAATCGTAGAAGGAATAGAGTATAATTGTGCATAGCGCACCACCGAACTGTTAGCCAGATGCAACGCACATGACTCCGGCAAGGCTTTCAACAACGTACCGATGGCAGACATTTCCGAATAGGCAAACTCCGGTTCGGGAATGATCTTGCAATAGTTTTCCCACACACGGGGATATTCAGGAGTCCGATTGTCCAGCAAACTGGCTATCTTCTCCAGAAACTCGAACGGGTCCATTTCGATCACCGTAGTTAATGAGCCGTACAAATCGACCACCTCGCCATCCGGCGATACGTGCCAATGTTCTTTAGGCGGATGCTGACGGAGAAACTTCTTCAGCCGTTTGGAAACGACATGTCCTCCATAAGTAATCAACAACTCCGGAACCATCTGGCCGACCTTCTCTTCGGGCATGGCATAAAGCGCCGCATCAAAGTTCTTTACCGGAATACCGGGAACGGTCTGGTTGCCGATATGTTCCGTCAACCAGGCAAAATGTTTATATAATAACTTGATATATCTCTTTTCAAACAGATAGATAAGATTCATCTGACCGATGATAATCATACGCTTCTGGTATTTATTCATCCGGTCGACCAAATCGTTATAATCACGATCGTAGACGTTCAACCCCTGATAACGGGTAATGACACGCACTTCAGGAAGCGAATCGACCGTAAACTGGAACAACGGTTCAGAAATAGGGATATTGATATGTACCGGTCCTTTTCCATGATGGTTCGTTTCCAGCAAAGCTTCATTCACCAGACGATTGCAATACCATTCATCTTCTTCCGTATGAATCTCCGGAAGGTTTACCGACTTCTTAACCAATGTCTGAAATACGCCTGGTTGTGGTACTGTCTGTCCATCCATCTGCCCGATCCAGGCAGCGGGACGATCCGCAGAAATAATGACCAGAGGAACATTTTGATAAAATGCTTCTGCCACAGCCGGATGAAGGTTTAATAATGCAGTACCGGAAGTGCAGCAGACAGCAGCAGGCTTACCACCATTCAACGCAAGACCGATGGCAAAATAGCCGGCACTCCGTTCATCCGTCACCGGATAGCAGGTAAAATTCGGATGGTTAGACAAAGTATGTACTATGGGCGTATTCCGACTACCCGGACACAACACAACCTTAGTAATCCCATGCGCCTCGAGCAACGCAACCAACTGGAGTATGTTCTTCTTGTCTGTATACATGATGATAATTATTAGTAGTTTATGATTTTAAAGGAGGCACTGCAATCAGCCGTTTGATGGTTTGCAACTTTTTCTCCGTTTCCAGCCATTCGTCATTCAGTTCCGAAGAGGCCAATAATCCACCGCCGGCATAAAGAGTAAGTTGTTTATCTTCGATATGCATACAGCGTAAGTTTACATAGATGTCTGTTCGCCCTCCCGGATCGAGCCATCCGATAAAGCCGGAGTAATAGCGGCGGTCGTAACCTTCATTCTGCAAAATAAACTGATAGGCTTCTTCCTTCGGCAAGCCGCATACGGCAGGTGTCGGATGCAAAACTTTCAGAAGGTCTCCCAAACCTTTATTATCTTTCAAAGAAAAACGGAAATCAGTTTTTAAATGTGACAAAGCACCGGCATAAGCAGGATATGGCCCATTTTCCGTAGCATGGATACCCAGTGAAAGAAGCTGACGACGGATATAAGAAGCAACATAATCTTGTTCTTTCCGGTTCTTTTCATCCCATACTTGCGGCAGTCTGCCATCTTGCAAAGGCTGTGTTCCGGCTAGTGCAACCGTATGCCATTCGTCTTTCTCACCTGATAAGATAATTTCGGGAGTGCTTCCCAGCCAGATGCCCGTCTGCGGAGTATAACATAAGTAAATATACGAATGAATATAACGTTTACAAGCCGCCCGAAAGATGGACGAAGGAGAGAAATCAGCTACTTTATCAACTGTAAGATGACGGGAAAGCACTAGTTTATCAAAAGTCCTGTCACGTAAAGCATTTATAAAGGTATGAAAGCATGCCGCATATTCTTCCGTGGAAGAAGTCAGAAATGATTCTTGTCCTTGCAGGCGCAAGGCTATCTCCCGGTCTTCTTCCGTATCATCATCCACGGGTAAAGGCTGCCCCCACTGATCGGGTTGGATCAACACAACTGGACATGACTCACTCACCTGAAACGGAGCAATTACAAATCCTCTCTGCCCATTCAGTTCTTTCAAATCGTATATCAAACGGACCGCTCCTTCCGCCTGCGTCAACAGACGGGGAACTTTCTCTCCGGGAATACGGTAAACAGCAAACGGCTGCTTCCGCTGAATAAATGCATCAATAGTTGTCAAGTTACTTATTTCTTCGTCGGTCATCTCTTTTTCATCACACTGTTGACTACCCGTATGGAAGACACCAGTTTGTTTGTTGAAGTAAACACGTCTACATTCCATACGTGGGAGGAACGTCCTTTATGTACAACTGTTCCTACTGCACGCACGGTATCTCCTTCATGTGCAGAAGATATATGGTTTCCGCTGACCTGCATTCCTACTACAATCTCGTCCGGCTGGCAAAGAATCATCGAACCGAGTCCGGCAACTGTTTCCGCCAACGCAAGAGTAGCTCCCCCATGCAAAATGCCGAAAGGCTGACGGGTACGATGGTCTACCGGCATCGTTGCTTCCACACGGTCTTCGTCGGCGTATGTATATTGAATTCCCAAGTTTCCCATTAATGCGTGGCGTGCCTGCGCATTCAGTTGGTCAAGGGGAATTTCAGCAGCACGCACTTCAGCTATAATAGCCTTCTCCACTGCAACGGCCACTCCGTCTTCCTCATTCGAAGCGGTCACATAGTCGGCACAGGCTTTCACCGAGTCTTGTGAATGTCCCATAGCTACGCCCAGCCCGGCCAATTGAATCATTGTTACGTCACACACACCATCGCCTACAGCAATCACTTCCTCACGCTTCATATCCAGCACCTCCAGCAAAGCGCCCAAAGAGTTGGCTTTGTCGATGGCGCAGGGAACTACTTCCAGAAAATATGGCTCCGAACGGAATACGTCCAACGCTCCGTTCAGTCGTCTCTTCCAGTGATCTTCCAAACCAACCAGTGCTTCTTCGTCATCGCTCACCAGCATACACTTACAAGGAGCAAAATCAACGGCAGCAGAAAATTCTTCTTCTTTAATTATTTGCAGGTTATTCAACCGGGCTTCATTTTGGATATGTTCATTTTCAGGAGAATCCGTTATAATCGTATCATCATGATAAGTGAATAAGGCAAAACCGTTTTTACGGGCTTTCTTTTCCAGATACGGCAACATTTCGGGATTAATCCGACGTTCAAACAGAATTTCCCCGTTTTGTGCATTGATAATCTGACAGCCATTATAGGAAAGGATAAAACCTCCATAGTTTCCAAGTTCGAGCATCTTGGCCAACGGCATCAGGCCATAAGTCGGTCTGCCGGATGCCAGCACAATACGTACTCCCATTTGCTGAACCTTCAACAGGGCAGCCAATGTACGCTTACTAATTTCTTTCGCATCATTGAGGAGTGTTCCGTCTACATCAAGAACCAATAATTTATACTTCATGATTACACGATTTTGATTTAGATTACAAAGGTAGGAAATTGAGTGAACGACAGAAAGCGTAAACAGATAAAAATTACTTTAATTTCACTCTTTCAAACGCATTTCCAGATAATCGCGGAGGATACGGGCATGATTATACACCGGTTCTTTGGAAGCGTAAAGCAATGTTATCACCGGATGCGGCTTGATAAGAGTCAGAAAATCAGCCATTGAGGAAGAAGCGTCAAGTTCTTTCTGATACTGTACGACAAAATCTTCCCAGTGTCCGGGAATATCTTCGTGAAACCATCTACGCAATGTGGAAGACGGTGTGATGTCTTTTGCCCAATAATCATACTTCAGCCATTCTTTCTTCATTCCACGTGGCCATAATTTATCTACCAGTACCCGGTAGCCATCTGTTTCTGAAAAATCGTCGTAAACCCGCTTTATCCTAACCTGTATCATTTCTATTTATAGTTAATTATAAATAGATAAACCGGAAAATGCGAAAATTGTTTAGCAGAATCCACTCAATTCTGTAACGAATCCTGTGCTTTTTTAAATTCGTAAGGAGTCATTCCCGTCTTTTTCTTAAAAAGATTGTATAAAATCGGGGTGCTATTAAATCCGGCCTCATCTGCAATGGCACGTATCGTATAGTTGGGATGCTTTTTCATCAGTTCAATGGCATAATTAATGCGCAATTCATTGATATATCCATTGAAATTGGTTCCGGTACATTCTCTTATCATCCTCGCAAAACGTGCGTTATTCAGATGTACGATTTGTGCCAGATCTTCTCTCGACAATTCTGAAGAAAGATATAACTGTTTCCGAATAACGATATCATTCAGTTCCTGAAATATCTTTTTATTCTCTTCTTCTTCCCCACTTTCTTTATCTGTATCGTTAGCAAGTTCTTCCAGTTCTTCGGGTGAAATACGTTCCGGTTCAACCTCCGACACAACAGCCAGTTGTTCGTATACTTCCGATAGCTGGTTCCCATCTTTTCTATTAGCAAATTTCTCGTTTATAAGCCTGGCAAGCATCCTGTTCTTATACTCGACTATATGATTGAAATGCCACAAACGCCAAACGATAAACAGAGTCAACACAACAATACACGCAAGAAAACAGAGGGTAATATTTCTTATTTTTAATTGAAAAGCCTGTTCGGCAATATATTCTTCTTTTTCAGAAGCGCCGTACATTGCATTCAATTCCAATGCAGCATTGTTTCTATCCCGGGTATTGATACTATCTGTTATAGTTAAAATCGTTTCACGTATCTCGGCAGCTTCTTTGTATTTATGCATACCCAAATATGCCTTCACTTCCTGTCGAAGGACAGTCAGATACTGTTCATTCAAAGTATCCTGCTGGGTTCTCATCAATTCCTTGAACCCCCTGCAATTATCAATAACCTTTTCATATTGTCCGGAAAGCGCCAAATAAGGAACCGAGTACATTTTTCCGTCGGGAGTATGAGACTCTTTCTTTGATAAGTATTTCTGATAATATTGCTCCGCCTTCTCATATTTCTTCTCCATACAATAGATGTAGGCTAATTTGGCATATAAATAACTATATTGGCCATCTACATAATCTTCAGAGATTTGAGGTACTTCCTTAAGCCGTTTAATCTGCTTTTCACGCTCAAAACCCACTTTCAATGCCTCATCAATTCGAGAATCATTCATTAAAAAGCTCATTTCTGCTCCATAGTAATAAGAGAGCAGCATCATTTCCCGCATCTCCTTTGAGCCCCGCAAAAGCTCAATAGTCCGGTTAAAATAATCGTATGCTTTATCTTTAAAAGATAATCTCCAATTATTCTCCCCCATACAGAAAAATAACCTGGCTTTGGCTTCCCTGTTCCCTAACTCTTGCGCCTGCCTGATTCCATCTAGTGCATAACGCATACTTTCATTATATTTACTCATCATTGCCGAAAACTCAGCCAAATGTACTGTCATTTTCAGCATGTGTTTCGGATCTTTTTGATATATGGAATCAAGCAAATAAGCTTTCCTTGCATACATAAATGCCAATTTATTCATATACATATTACTATATGATAAACTACGCAATTCATTTACAACCCGCAAAGGAATCGTTTTCCTGTTCTCCGCTTCGTCCAGTAATTGCAGAGCACGCCTAGGTTCGGGAATATAAATATCCCTGATATATTTCTCCGTATACAGAGAATCATCTGTTAAAGTTTTATCAGCCCTCGAAAATTGATTATGTACAAATAAAAGCACCAAAATACATACAAAAAAACGCATAAGTTCTTACCGTATTTTAATCATTCAACATCCAAAGATATGTATTTTCCATAAAAAGTGCAAGGTACATCTTAATTTTGCAAAATTAAAATAAGAAACATTAGCTATCTTCTTATCCCAATCCTAGTTTCTGATAAATCTTCATCTCACAGAATCACAAGCCTAAAGCCTTTCCCAACCGGGCTTCAATACACACGCTCAAATCGGTCGTAACAAACTTACCATTATAAAAAAGAGTAAAGATAGTGGCTGGAGTAGGCGCATTTTGTGCCTGTTCCATGGTTTCTAATTCTATTATTTTTAATGGGAGATCCTTACTCTTGGCTGCATTGACCAAAGAACCGCGAACATGGAATTCAGTAAACGGACAACGATGAGTATAATACACTACTATTCCATCCCGGTCAGGACACTCACCTGTCAAGACACTGTCGTTGAATGAAGGATCGGGAGCAGCCGGATTTATTTTCAAAGCCAACAAACTGAATCCGTAAGGAAGTTTTTCTATAGTTTGGAAACCTTGTCGCAGCAGCCATTTTGTATCACTCATAAAATGAAATTTAGAAGTGCCCACTACGGTAACTAAACCATCTTTTCCCTGCAATTTCGCATCATCAATAGCAGACTGCAGCAAAGCCTTACCATGCCCGCATCCTTTATATTTACCCGACACCCAGAAACAATTTATCATCAGATAATTAGGAGCACTGACAGGAACCCACGCCTTTTCAGCAGGACCATATTCGATGAACACTTTCGCCCGTTCGTCAATACGTCTGAAAACATAACCATTATCAAACTCTTTTTTCAGCCATGCTTTTTTTAACTCATAACTATCTTTGCATTTCTTATCCGAAAAGGCACAGCATATATGTTCGTCCGCAATATTCTCCTTCGTCAAAGTGATGTAATTTGTTTCCATAATATTTTATTTAATAGGTTTAAAAATAACAGATCAATAAGCACTCATTATTATGAGTTATTAGAAAATCGCCAAGCTAATATTCTGCTGCTTTTAGTTCCCTGCTGCATTCTGATAATCTTATACTCCGATGCATTCACAGACTTCAATTTAGCACATAGCTTTTCAAGATTCTTTTCTTTTGAAACCAAGCTGGTAAACCATCCACAGTTCTTCTGATATTTCTGACTCTCGGAGATCATATTCAGTATAAAACGGATTTCTCCACCCTCACACCAAAGTTCATTTGCACTCCCGCCAAAATTTAATTGTACTTTTTTCACCTTCGTCCCCTTCAGGCTACTCAATTTGCGCAAGGTTCCGTCTTCCGCTTCTTCCTTCGAGCTATGAAACGGAGGGTTACAGATCGTAACATCAAAATACTCGCCAGGCATGATAATTCCATCAAAAATTTTCCGACTGTCTTTCTGAAGTCGCAAGTCAATCTTATGTGCCAATACCGGGTTGCAAGTCACTATCTTCCGTGCATTCTCAATCGAGACCGGATCAATATCACTGCCCACAAATGTCCATCCATATTCTGTGTGCCCTATAATCGGATAAATACAATTTGCACCTACCCCAACATCCAGACATCTGCATTTCGTTTTCTGTTCGTTCGCATCTTCCTCCTCTGTCTGCAAATCGTTCGCTACCCTATCCGGCTGAATAAGATCGGCAATATAATGAATATAATCCGCTCTTCCAGGAATGGGTGGACACAAGTATTGTTTCGGTATATCCCAGTACCGAATGCCATAATAACTGATTAATAATGCTTTATTTAAAGCTTTTACTGCTTGCGGATTAAAAAAGTTTATAGTTTGTACACCCAGAGGATTAAGTGATACGAATCTCTTAAGTGGAGGATAATTTTCTATCAACAACAGAAAATCGTATTGACCATTGTGCTTATTTCTTATATGTAACTCACCTTTTTGCGCCATGTCGGCAAAGATACAGAGAAATTTCCTGTCTGCAAATTTTCCCTAACTCTTACCTCATAACATCACTAACATTCGGTGTCTTTTTTCGGTTCTTCTTTTATCTGCCGAGTTATAGATTATGTTTCAATTTTGCAAGTCTTTAATTACTAATATTTAAACTTAGACATAAGATGAGGGGGTCCGAAAAGGATACCCTCTTGGCACCGACTTATCATTGGACTTTGTTTAGAGCAAGATATGGTGAGGCTTGCTTGATAAATCCTATCTATACACAATGGGTAAATATGTTAGAAAAATCTCAAAAAGAAATATCATTTTGGAACAATTTATTGCCGAAATGTGAAATTAATAACTTAAAAACAAAAGAGGAAATCGCAAGAATCTGAGCTCCGACACTGAAACCGAAAGCAACCATAAATATAATCAAGTAGAACACCCCCGAGATGGCAGATGCTCCCAACTCGATCTCTCCGACACGACCCAGAAAGGCTGTGTCCGTAACGCCTATCATCATCTCCATCAGCAGGCTGATAAGAATGGGAAATGTGATACCCCCAATTTGTTTATAGGTATATTTTATGTTGTTATTTCTCCTCATTTTGTTGATTGTTTACAATACCGACGAGTATACGGGCAATGAACTAAACACTTTAAGCAGGTGCTGCATCCATATACATCGACGATTTCATCTCTTGAAACAGAGGTGCTCCAAACCTTACCTTTAAGAACTTTTCTCTCGCAGATATTGACACAAGCAGTGCACTTTCCGCAATGCGGATGGAGAGTCTCACACAAAAACGTTTCCAACGGGGCATCGGTTAAAACTGTACCGAGACACTGTGCCGCACCATATTCAGGAGTGATTAACAGATTGTTTTTTCCAATCCACCCTAATCCGGCGAGCAAGGCTATCGTTTTATTCGGCAAAAGAGACTCTTTATGTGCTGCATCAAATTTTCCCTCGGCAATAAGGTTTTCATCCGATTGCGAAAAAGCGTTGTATCCTTTTTCTGCTATATACGCTGCCATGTTATCTGCCAATTTATGAGTCCTGTTTTCGGTAATGGAGTATTCGTCGTCATCGAAATTATAATTGTCATCTATCCGGGCCTGTACGTAATCGGGGGTATCACATACTTCTTTTATATATCCGGCTGTCAGCGGAAGTGCAAATACAATGGCATGAGGGAATTGCCTGTTTTGTGTTTCACTCAAGTGTGATATATCAACAAAGCGTATCAGTTCTGCTCCTTGATTTCTTAATTCGTTTTCTATCTCTTGATTCAGGTATTTCATGTTTCTTTTCTTGTTACAGGGATATAAATAGCTGTTATCAACTCCGAAGCCGGAGTTTTCTCAGGTGTATTGATATACGTTTCAAAAGTGAAAGGCTCTCGCAACGTATAATCACTTGTGGGCAACCAGTCAAGGTAGATATGGCGATACACCCTATTTAGCTCGTGGTATAATCCTTTGAAACGAAAGATGGCATATTCGCCCGAAGAAATTTCATACATGCCAAAGCCTTTAGGGGTCTCAAATGATTGAGGCAAGGTTACTCCAACCATAAAACGGCTGTGCTCCTCAGGCGTAATCAAAGGATAATCAAGAGTCAGGCTTACATATTGGCATCCTTTTGATGGCAGTTCATAGTTTTCGGAGAATTGTAACAACTGTTTCCATAAGAGAGAAAAACTATGACTGATGTTATTTGTCCTTTCCAACTTCAAATAGGCAATGCGCATGTTGTGCACTTTCTTTATGCTCAACTCAACCTGTATTGGATTCTTTCCTTCGGGGCGAGCATTGGAATGTTTCTTGCGAAATTCTGGTATAGAACAATTAAAATAACTTTTAAATGCTCTTGAAAGCGTATGTTTATTCTGATAATTGATTTGACTAAGAAGTTCAGGAACACTTGTATCTGTCGATATTAACTTAAATGCAATGTACTCCAATCTTAGCCGGAAGATGTAATTTCCAAGACTATCACCACAGATTGCTTTAAAAAGTCTACGAAAATGAAATTTAGAAATACCTGCAACTTGGGATAGCCTGTCTGAATCGAGGTCGTCAAACAAGTGGCAGTTAATGTATTCCTGAACTTTTATAATTAATTCGTACTGCACATGGGCAGTGTTGATTTTTTGCTTCCATCTTTTGATTTCCGGCAATCGTTTGGACATAATTTCCCTTAATTCCGATGAAGAATAGCTTATTCCGACCTCTCTATAATATTCTTCGGGGAAAAGCCCCCAAAGGTAGATGAGGTAATCCATTGAGAAGTCATACGACTTAACTCCATTTTTTAGGCAGTAGTCGCAATATTCCTCATTCTGACCTTCCTCTAAACTGGCATAATCTATATCTAAGGGTATTCCACACGTTTGGCAATATTTTGTTTCAGTATTAATGTTCATACACGTCTCATTATTTAAGTGCAAAATTACTCAATAAATTACGGAAAGGGTTACCCTAAATGGCTATCTTTTACTTTATCATAATCTCCTCCAAGCAGGTAAATCACATTTTTGTATAACACGTTCATCAACTTTTTGCGGATCAAGCTTTTTAGGTATAAAAGTAGTATATACTTCAAGCTGATAGCATTGATGCAGTACTATATCCCGTTGAATACCATCGATAGATGTTTCTATAAATTCGAATATGTCCTAAATAGACACTAGTGGTTTAAAATAGCCGTTCTCTATATTGGATACTATGTATTCTAGTGTTCTTTTCTAGAGGTATTGCATATCTGCCTCTATTTTTACATTTTCGGTGAATGGCTCCAAATATTCAGGCTGATCCAGTATTCAGACTGAGCCGTCTAAATGATGTCCGGTAGAGCAGACATAATGGGATAAAAAAAGTCCCACAAATCATTGAATTTGTGGGACTTGACTGTTCATTGCCCGGTTTTGTCCGGATAGTTCAGCGGAGAGACAGGCTCTCGAACTTATACTTTCAGAAAATATCATAGAATTACAATTTACTGATAATCAAATACTAATCAATATATAGAGTGAAAGTAAATCTTTCTAAATGTCTTTTGCTATCTCAAATATTGGGTGTATATTTGGGTGTAGAATTTCAAACGCACCCAATTATGAATATCAAACGTAACATCATTTTTGCATTGGAGAGCCGGAAAAAGAACGGTGTGCCAATCGTAGAGAACGTACCTATCCGTATGCGTGTCATCTTTGCCAGCCAACGCATCGAGTTTACAACGGGCTACCGGATTGACGTATCCAAATGGGATGCAGACAAGCAGCGGGTAAAGAATGGATGTACCAACAAGCTAAAGCAAAGTGCAGCCGAAATCAATACGGACTTGCTGAAATACTATGCCGAAATCCAGAATATTTTCAAGGAGTTCGAGGTGCAGGAGGTCATGCCAACGACCCAACAGTTGAAGGAAGCTTTCAACATGAGAATGAAAACCAGCGAAGAACAGCCGGAAGAAGCCCCTGTCAGCTTTTGGGAGGTGTTCGATGAGTTTGTAAAAGAGTGCGGTAACCAGAATAACTGGACGGCATCCACCTATGAAAAATTTGCAGCAGTGAGGAACCACCTCAAAGAGTTCAAGGAGGATGCAACATTTAACTATTTCGACGAGTTTGGATTGAACGAATACGTCAATTTCCTGCGTGATACCAAGGATATGAGAAACAGCACCATCGGCAAGCAAATGGGATTCCTCAAATGGTTCCTGCGCTGGAGCTTCAAGAAAGGACATCATCAGAACATTGCATACGATACATTCAAACCGAAACTGAAAACCACCTCGAAAAAAGTGATCTTCTTGACTTGGGATGAACTGAACAAATTGAAAGATTATCATATACCGCATGACAAACAATATTTGGAACGTGTCAGGGATGTCTTTCTGTTCTGTTGTTTCACGAGTTTACGATATTCGGATGTCCGTAACTTGAAAAGAAGCGATATTAAACCCGACCACATTGAAGTTACCACAGTCAAGACTGCGGACAGCCTGATAATCGAACTGAACGACCACAGCAAAGCCATTCTTGAAAAATACAAGGATGTTCATTTCGAGAATCACATGGCATTGCCCGTCATCAGCAATCAGAAGATGAACGATTATTTGAAGGAACTGGGCGAGCTGGCGGAAATCAACGAACCTGTACGGGAAACCTACTACAAAGGAAATGAGCGCATAGATGAAATCACGCCCAAATACGCATTGTTAAGCACCCATGCCGGAAGAAGAACATTCATCTGCAATGCGTTGGCTCTCGGAATCCCTGCACAGGTGGTTATGAAATGGACGGGACACAGTGACTACAAAGCCATGAAACCCTATATTGACATAGCGGATGACATTAGGGCAAATGCAATGAACAAGTTCAATCAACTATAAAAGTATCAATTAGTTTCATAGATTACCACCTTTGAATTATATTTGTATTCTGAAAATATCATAAGATGAACAACAACGGACATAACATAGAAAAGACGAACTTTGACGCATTTATAAATGCTGTCGGTTCGGAAATACAACAGGCACAAGTACGGCTGATTACCGCAGCCAATGCGCAAATGTTGTTCCATTACTGGAAAATGGGTAACTATATTCTCTATCATCAGCAACTGCACGGATGGGGAAGCAAAACCATCAAACAGTTGGCAAAGGCTATCCGGTTGAATTATCCCGAAAAGAAGGGCTATTCGGAACGCAACCTTACCTATATGTGTCAGTTTGCAAAAGCATATCCTTTGAGGGCATTGCAAAGTTTCATAGAAACGGATGCAAAGTTGATAGCTCCAAGTGTGGAGAAAATAGCAGACGAAGTACGCTACTTAAACGATGCGCAATTTACGCAAGAGCCTCTTACGCAAGTCCAATCCACTGATAACAAGGAAATTATAATCACGCAAGAACCTCTTGCGCAAATTCATAATGTAACCCAAACCGTATCTGATATTTACCGGATGGAAATTAAGGATATAGAAAGCGTATTCATGGCATCACCTGTTGCAAGAACCAATTGGGCAAGCCATGTGATTATGCTTAACAGTTCACTTCCATTGGGTGTAAGCTATTGGTACATGAAGCAGTCTGTGGAAATGGGCTGGAGCAGCAATGCTCTTAAAATACAAATTGAAACCAACCTGTACAGCAGACAAATCAGCAATAATAAGGTAAACAATTTCACAGCCACGCTTCCTGCACCGCAAAGCGACCTCGCCAATTACCTGTTGAAAGACCCGTACATCTTTGATTTGGCTGGAACTAAAGAGAAAGCAGATGAAAGGGACATAGAAGAACAGTTGGTTAAGCACGTTACCCGTTACTTGCTGGAAATGGGCAATGGCTTTGCTTTCGTTGCACGACAGAAGCATTTCCAAGTCGGAAACAGCGATTTCTATGCAGACCTGATATTATATTCTATTCCACTGCACGCATATATCGTGGTAGAATTAAAGGCTACCCCATTCAAACCGGAGTATGCAGGGCAACTGAACTTCTACATCAATGTGGTGGATGATAAACTGAGGGGAGAGAATGACAACAAGACTATCGGGTTGTTGCTGTGCAAGGGAAAAGACGAAGTTGTAGCACAATACGCATTGACAGGCTATGACCAGCCGATAGGCATCAGCGATTACCAACTGAGCAAGGCTATACCTGAAAACTTAAAATCGGCTCTGCCAAGTATAGAAGAAGTGGAAGAAGAACTGGCTTCCTTTCTTGATAAAGACAAAAATCCATAAACCCAAGATATATGGCAGGAGAAATACTGATTATGATTCCCCAATACGGTGAACTCAACCGAATATACAGTGACTTTATTGTAAGCCATACTTTTTCTTTTGACAAGCAGAAATTCATCACGAACTTCTACAAGCAATACAATGACACAAAAGCTTTTGAAGCCGCTATCCTTGAATTGGTACTTGACAAGCAGAAAGAACAGTACACTCTGATTCTCGACAGTCTAAGAGCCGAGATAGAGAAAAACATGATGCTTTACGAAAAATATCCATTGCTTGATGATGAGATAATTTCTCGTGTGTGCTACCATTTCGCTGATAGATATAATATTGATATAGAGGAACAACTGGAGGTTACACAAAGACTAAACAAGCCTTTGAACGAGGCATATAACAGATATGATTCTATTGGTTACAGGGAACATACGGCAGAAGAAGAAAAGCAAGCCGAAAAGGAATATGAACGCTGCAAGGCTGAATATGAGAAAGAAAAAGAAGAACTGAACAGGCTTTATGAATTGCAAAAGCAAGCAAGAAAAGAGGCTTTCCAATATATAGAGAACTGCTGCGGAGATATTTATAAATTGAGTTTCCATTTTATGGAAATATTAGCAAAATATATTCCCGTAGCTAAAGATAAACCGGAAGAGCTAACCAAGCCAAGCGAACCCGATATGCAAGAAGAAGCACCCAAAGAGGAACAACACGAATATTTCGACATGGAGTTGCTTTCGCACGTTTACACGACCTGCGTAGGAGAACAATTCGAGAATATTTCCGAATATGATTTCTATGCTTGTATGAATCTGCACCCCGGCAAATGCAAGCTGAAAATAAAAACGAGAGAGAAAATACGTGTCTGCTACCTGATATTCCTGATGGGTGAACAACTGCCCAAACTTGACAGGGAGAATTGGAAAAAGAATATCCTCAAAATGCTGGATATTGAAGAGAACTATTACAAGTCAAAATACAAGGAACCTGTTTCCGATTTCCCAAGTGACAGCAACCAGAAGTTCGCCAAAGAAATGGACGCAATATTCCGATAATCCGTGATATACCCTGACATATTACGAAATAACCACTTTTACCACTCAAATTAATTTTTGAGTGGTATTTTTATTGTCTGATATTCAAAGAAATAATAAAATATTCCATTTGCACTAACCACATCCTTACCACTTACAAACCTACCTAATTTTGCATCGTTCGAGAACAGAAATAACAGCCAGTGCGCAGGGCTGATTGTTAAACGACTAAATAGATTAGACGATGACAAATCTTCAAGAGTTATTATCAAAACCCGTCTGGCAGATGACAGGCGAAGAGTTCATATTCTTAAGCAAGCACGCTTCCGGTCAAACGGAAATGCAGCCACAGCCCGTTACGGACACAGAAAGGAAGTATGTGTACGGAATACTGGGCATTGCCAAACTGTTCGGGTGCAGCCTGCCCACCGCCAACCGCATCAAGAAAAGCGGAAAGATTGACAAGGCAATCACCCAGATAGGACGCAAGATTATCGTAGATGTGGAGCTTGCCCTTGAACTGGCCGGGAAGAAAACAGGAGGACGAAAATAACGGGAGGCATGGCTATGGACTATATTAAAGAGACTAAGGACATATCGGCAGAAGAAGCCATTATCCTTTGGCAAGCCTCACGTTTGAGCCTGTCGAAAAGTTATGAGAAAGCACCTGAAATCCTCAAAGTACATGGTTCTGTCATTGGGACATTGGGCAATTTCAGCGCATCCATCGGCAAAGCCAAAAGTAAAAAGACATTCAATGTATCGGCTATCGTAGCCGCCGCATTGAAGAACGGCACAGTGTTGCGGTATGTGGCGGAACTGCCGGAAGATAAGCGGAAAGTGCTTTATGTTGATACAGAACAAAGCCCTTACCATTGCCTGAAAGTCATGACACGCATTTTGCGGATGGCCGGCTTGCCAGATGACAGGGACAATGAGAACCTTGAATTTCTCGCTTTGAGAAAATACACGCCTGAGCAACGTATCAGGATTGTAGAACAGGCTATCTACAACACTCCCGACATTGGTCTTGTAATCATAGACGGCATCCGTGATATGGTGTACGACATCAACAGCCCCGGTGAATCCACACGCATCATATCCAAACTGATGCAGTGGACGGACGACAGGCAGATACACATCCATACGATACTGCATCAGAACAAGGGGGATGAGAATGCGAGAGGGCATATCGGTACGGAGTTGAACAACAAGGCGGAAACCGTATTGCAGGTAGAAAAGGACAAGGGCAACGGTGACATCAGCCATGTTTCAGCCATTCACATACGAGCAATGGACTTTGAGCCTTTTGCGTTCCGCATCAACGACAAAGCCCTTCCCGAACTTATAGAAGGTTACAAACCCGAAACAAAGAAACCGGGAAGACCCGAAGAAGAGAAGTTCGACCCTTACAGGCATATCACCGAGCAGCAGCACCGCATCGCATTGGAAGCCGCATTCGGTCTGAAAGAGGAATATGGTTACAAGGAACTGGAAGATGCTTTAATCAAGACCTATATGTCCGTGGGTGTAAAACTGAACCATAAAAAGGCGGTATCGCTCATCACCATGCTCCGCAACAAGCGGATGATAGTGCAGGAGAACGGCAGGAAATACACCTTCATGCCCGACTTCCACTATTAGCCCATTTCCCTGCAATCACTTCACTTTATTCTCGAGGTGTATATATTAGGAATATAGTGAAGTGATTCTGAAATGGGATTAAATCACTTCACTTTATTACCGTATCCTATATATACGAGAATTTAGTGAAGTGATTATAGACCGTACTTCCTAAAAAGGTACGGGCGAAAAGAAAAACAAATCAATTTACCAACTACTAAAACAATCATTTTATGGATATACAGACAGCCAAGCAAATCAGGATAGCGGATTATCTGCACAGTTTGGGTTATTCACCAGTAAAACAACAAGGTATCAACCTTTGGTACAAATCCCCATTTAGAGAAGAGACTGAAGCATCGTTCAAAGTGAATACCGAACGAGAACAATGGTATGACTTCGGTTTGGGTAAAGGTGGTGGCATCATTGAACTGGCTGCACACCTGTATGCTACCGACCATGTACCTTACATCTTGAAACGGATAGCGGAACAGACACCATATGTGCGCCCGGTATCTTTCTCTTTTGGCAAGCAAAACTCTTCCGAACCGAGCTTCCAACAGTTGGAGATTGTTCCGCTGTCATCTCCTGCCCTGCTTGCCTACTTGCAAGGTAGAGGAATAAATACAGAACTGGCGAAAAGAGAATGTAGTGAAGCCCGTTTCACCCACAACGGCAAGCGGTACTTTGCCATCGCCTTTCCCAATGTATCGGATGGATATGAAATCCGCAACCGCTATTTCAAGGGCTGTATCGCCCCAAAGGAAATCTCCCACATCAGACAATCAGGGAAAGCGAGGAATACCTGTTATGTATTCGAGGGGTTCATGGATTACCTCTCCTTTTTGACATTGAGACAGGAGAGCTGCCCGAATTATCCGGAGTTGGACGGGCAGGACTACATTGTATTGAATTCCGTATCGAATATAAACAAGGTTCTCTATCCGTTGGGCAATTACGAACGCATTCACTGCTTTTTCGACAACGACCATGCAGGCATGGAAGCACTCCGGCAAATCCGCAAGGAATACGGCAGAGACAGATACATCCGTGACGCTTCGCAGACTTACAACGGATGCAAGGACTTGAACGAATACTTACAGAAACAGGCTGAGAGAAAAGGGCAAGTCCAATCCGTCAAAGGGGTGCGCAGCCAGTCACCGAAAAAGAAAAACGGCTTTCGGTTATAGCCCACTATAACTACACGCTTCGCTTTCGTAGTTGTGGGCTCTCCCGAGGGGATTAGGGCTTTGCCCTAATGACCCACTCAGGGCGTTTCTCCCCTGAGAACCCAGAGCAAAGAGTGACCCTCTCTTTGCAATCTCCGCTTATGGGTTGTACCCCTAAGAACCCCACTGCGGAAGCGAAGAAACAATCTATTGCGAACAATAAAACAGAACAGCTATGGCAACAAAATCAAGCATACATATCAAGCCTTGCAACATTGCATCAAGCGAGGCTCATAACCGTAGGACTGCCGAGTATATGCGTAACATCGGCAAGTCCAAAATCTATATCGTTTCTGAACTCTCTGTCGACAACGAACAGTGGATAAATCCCAGCTTCGGCACTCCCGACTTGCGGACGCACTATGATAACATCAAATGCATGGTCAAGGAAAAGACAGGTCGTGCCATGCAAGAGAAAGAGCGTGAACGCAAAGGCAAGAACGGCAAAATAATCAAAGTGGCAGGATGTTCGCCAATCCGTGAAGGTGTACTGCTCGTCAGGCCAGACACCACATTAGCAGATGTGCGTAAATTTGGCGAGGAGTGCAAACAACGCTGGGGTATTACTCCGCTGCAAATCTTCCTGCACAAAGATGAAGGACATTGGCTGAGCGGACAACCCGAAGCCGAAGACAGGGAGAGTTTCCAAATTGCTGGAAAGTGGTTCAAGCCGAATTATCACGCTCATATCGTTTTCGATTGGATGAACCACGAAACCGGAAAGAGCCAAAAACTCAATGACGAGGATATGGCAACCATGCAAACCCTGGCTTCCAATATACTTCTGATGGAACGTGGGCAGGCAAAAGCTGTTACAGGTAAAGAGCATCTGGAACGGAACGACTTCATTATTAAGAAGCAGAAAGCCGAACTGCAACGTATAGAGGAAACCCAAAGGCACAAGGAGCAGCAAGTAACTCTTGCTGAACAAGAACTCAAACAGGTAAAATCCGAGATACGCACGAACAAGCTCAAAAGCGTAGCCACCGATGCGGCCACCGCCATAGCAAGCGGAGTCGGTTCTCTTTTCGGAAGTGGAAAACTGAAAGAGTTGGAGCATAGCAATTCGGAACTGCATAAGGAAATAGCAAAACGTGATAAAAGCATTAATGGTTTGAAAATCCAAATGAAGCATATGCAGGAACAGTATGGCAAACAGATTCAAGATCTTCAAGGAATACATAACCAAGAACTTGAAGCAAAAGACAAGGAAATATCACGATTGAACACCATTCTTGAAAAAGCGTTCAACTGGTTTCCTTTACTCAAAGAGATGTTGAGAATGGAAAAACTCTGCTATGCCATCGGATTTACCAAAGATATGGTAAACAGTCTTTTGACAAAAAAAGAAGCAATCAGATGCAATGGGAAAATCTATTCCGAAGAGCACAGACGAAAGTTTGACATCAAGAACGATATTTTCAAGGTAGAGAAAAGTCCAACCGATAGCAGTAAACTTGTGCTAACCATAAACAAGAAGCCAATTGGAGATTGGTTCAAGGAACAAATGGAAAAATTGTGGCAAAGTTTACGTCACACGACAGAAGAACCAAGAAAAAATAGAGGATTAAAGCTATAATTCGATAATATCAAGCAAGTATCAGGATGTTTTTTCTTATTTTTGTCTGACAAAAATAATATATATAATATGAACTGGATATACAAAAACCACGAACTTAAAACATCGGGTTGTTATAATATGAACTTTCTGTTCAACAATGGTAAATTTTACATAATGGATAATCATTTAGCTGCTGCTTGGTGTTGGTTACAAAAAATAGACACATCCAAAAGATATGGACTATTTCATATTGACAGACACTATGATTTATTAAATAACCTGACCGATGATTTTATAGCAGAGAATAGGAGTGAATTAATTAATAAAGATTTCTTTTTTTACTTATCTTTAAAAGATAACATGAACAACCAAGCTATTAGATATGATAATTATATTGATGCTTTTAACAAACTACACCCCAATCTTCTACAGCAAATTTATTATGCAACACATAAAGATGGAACGGATCAAAATGGCACAAGTCTTGAGCATATAAATACATACGAGCCTAACTTGTGGGAATTAGATACTAATATTAATTATTGGCTCACTGAATGTCATAAAGATATAGACCAATGGATTGTTAATATTGACTTAGATTTCTTTTTTACAGGAGAAGATGGTGAGTGTTCTCAATTCATCACAAGAAAATACATAAAGAATATTTGTAAAGAGATAAAAAACTCACTGCCCCAAATAGATGTTGTAACAATTGCAATTAGTCCAGAGTTTTGTAATGGATGGGGGAATGCTTTCAATATATTGAGAGTAATCACTACTGAGCTAGATATTTATATGCCATATAAGTATAAAAGATATAAGAAACATTCTTTTTTATTTTAATGACAGCTATTTTAGTATACATCTTGAATACCCCTATTAAAGACATGATACTTATTAATGATTGCGATATAATTAGAGCAGATAAGCTAAATGAAATAGAAACAGTAGAATTTCCTAATTCCACTTGCATTTCAACGTGCCAATGGTGCAAACTAAGAAAAATAGTACATAAAGATTATAACTCATGCTATTGTGAAAATCCTATATGTAGATTAAAAAATACTCGTTCAACCATTTTCCCATTTATAAATATCCCTTTCCTCCAAGAACGAATATGGACAGAATGCGAAATTGGTTATTTTGATATTATAAAAAAGACAAAAGACTATAGACCGATTAAAATTGACCACATAATAATCAATTCCATCAAAGTACTAAGAATTTCTCAGCAACATCACTCATACGGTTATCGTTATGGTCGAGACGATCTTGAATTATCATATAGTTATGAAATTTCAGTAGAGATTTATAATCATGAGAATGAACAACATATCAATCACATATTCACATCAAATGATCTCATTCGGAAAGAGCCATGGGGCGAATATGATAAATCTAAAGCTCTAACAATGAAGTATCTATTTCAGAAGACTATTCCTTTGTTGAATGAATATGTAAAGTATCAAAAACCCATAAATCTGGTTAATTTCAACTACATTGAAAAAACATTGCCACAAAGAAACAATTATACCTCTAATGTTCATCGTTTTAACAAATCCGATGCACTGAATATTATATACAGCATGGAAATAAAAAATATAAATGGCAATAAAATTATCAGATTTGGAGCTAGAATGGGAGAATATATAAATTTCTATATAGCAAATCTAATAAATTCCATCCTAAATATTAATCTAAAATATGACATACAGACCAAAACAATATATTCAGAACTCCCATATATTTCCCAACAAAGAACATATGGTTCTTTAAAAGAATACATTTCTTGCCTGCTCTATTTAGGCATTATAAAAAACTATAATGATAATCTTGCAAAACAAGAGTATCTGATAGCAGTACCAATAGAAGGCCTTTCATTAACTTCCAAAATCAATTTTGTTGAAAAATTAATTCCAAGTAAAGAGTTAATTCAAATTTTCAGTTTCTTTTCAAATATGGATGCAACGCATTTTCAGGATGGCATAACTAGAGTTGGACGAGATGACAAAGAGTGGAAAGAATTATCTTTTACATTTCCTTTACTTTCGGATTTTAGACCAAATATGGCATTAATACAGAAAATAAATGAACTGCTACAAATAAAATTAACCTTTTACCAATCAAAAAATGATTCTAATTCGATAGGGTATTCTTATTTTGAAATATATGATGATGATTATATTGGAGGTTTGGCATGTAACAGAACAGATTTAGGATCTACTGAACTTAGAAAAACATCTTTTCACAAATTAGTTTGCACTATTATGGATTACTATCTTCATAAACCCGAAGAATTCACTAAATTCACCAGTAACAATTAGATATTCAAAACTTTAACAGTTTAATATATAAACATTAATTTTTATCAAAAACACCCAACTTCACATTATCGGGTGTAAAGCTGGGTGCAATTCTTGTAAACTATTGATTTTCAATGTTTATTGCGGAGAGACAGGGTATTGAACCCAAACATCTAACCGCCTATAAATCAG
>JBKVKY010000016.1:0-36158 GCA_046986985.1 Bacteroides xylanisolvens
GATCTATTAAAAATAAAATACTATGTTAAAGAATCGAATTATTGGAATATTTATATTGCTTCTTCTATTTTTTTCATGCCAGCAGAAAGAGGAAGTGATATGTTATGGAACTCCTACTAATGACTTAATAAAGTTGCTGGATGAGGAAGGATATCGACTTCGTATCTATTCATCGGTGCATGAAGCACTACAGAAAGCCCCAAAACAGGCGGGCGTATTATTATTGAGTGAATCCTATCCTAGGGAGGGAGTGAAGCTCGATACAGCTGACCAAAAAATAATCAAAGAAAAATCACTGCGAGTATTTATGGAGTTTCCACAATGTGTAGGAGCTACTGAATGGGTGACAGCCGATACATTGGAATTGGAACGTATTGTGGTATGTGATTCATTGAATTCACTACTTCCCTCCATGAGCTTACTTTCGTTTCAACGCTGTATTATGAAACAAACCCCAGATCCGATTGCTAATCCCTTGTTAGTAGCTGCAAAAGTGGCAGGCTTCAATGATGCGGTTTATGGACTGAAAGATACACCCACTCAACCGATACTGTATTTTCATAATGACCAACTTCTCCTTTCAGCCACTTGTATGAGTAATTTTGCTGAAGGCCGTTACTTACCGGAACAACGGGTAAAGGCACTGTTCGAATATATTTTTCAGTGGTTGTTAAATAGAGAAACATTCACTTTTTCTACTTGGACTTCTTATATTCGTCCGACTTATACAGCTACTGATGTGTTGCCGAAAGATGCAGGAATGAATAGCATTAAAAAAGGAGTAGAATGGTTCTACAATGGACATTTCTTGGTGCATTCCGATTGGAAGCATGATTGGGCTGATAAATATATGGGTAATGGTATTGCCCCGGTAGGGCCTGAACTTCCACGCAACTTTAAAGATGGGGACGGGTCATTAGGTATTTTGGAAGGACATATGTCCGGTATTAAATATGACGGTACGCAGATGTATCGTTACTGGATGCGTGATGATGTTCAAGGAGAAGCTTCGTTCGCTTTTGCAGCTGCCGGTACACTACTGGATAATTCACAATATACAAAGGTAGCTGCCAATTTACTCGACTATTCATTTACCGAGTATAGAGATTCAGTACGCAATGATCCCAAATCCCCATCATATGGTCTGTTAGGATGGGCTTATACACATAAAGGCACTTATTATGGCGATGATAATGCCCGTTCATTATTAGGTTCCATCGCTTCATCAGCATTGATGAATAATCCTAAATGGGATAAACAAATAGTTGAGGGCATTGTAGGTAATTTCCGTACTACGGGATTAAATGGATTTAGAGGACAAAATATTCTTGAGCCTGATTTACAGAAACGCGGCTGGAAATCATACTATAATGCTGACCTGGTAAATCTGCATGCTCACTTTGAGGCCTGGAACTGGGCTTGCTATCTTTGGCTCTATAACCAAACACATTATCAGCCGCTGCTTGAACGCGTGAAACGTGGAATAACCATGATGATGGAAGGATATCCGGAACAGTGGTCGTGGACTAACGGCATTCAACAAGAACGTGCCCGTATGATTCTGCCGCTAGCATGGCTCTATCGGGTAGCACCAACAGAGGAACACTTAGATTGGCTGCATTTTATGACAAATGAACTACTTAGAAATCAAGTGCCTTGTGGAGGTATTCGCGAAGAACTGGGTGATGAGTCGAAAAGTCTTTTTGGGCGTACTCCTTCCAATGCGGAATATGGCAACAACGAAGCACCACTAATTTTTGACAATGGCGATCCGGTTGCTGATATGCTTTATACAACAAATTTTGCCTTTGTGGGGCTGTGTGAAGCTGCTAAGGCAACTCAGGATACTACTTACATAAAGGCTGTAAATCAAATGCGCGATTTTTTAATTCGTATTCAAGTACGTAGTGATAAATTCAAGAACGTAGATGGTGCATGGTTCAGGGCGTTCAATTATGAAGATTGGAATTATTGGGCTTCGAATGCTGATGCCGGATGGGGGGTATGGAGCACTCTTACCGGATGGATTCAGAGTTGGATTGTAGGTACACAGTTTGTTCTTGAAGAAGATTCATCATTATGGGATATTGCTAACCAAAAAGATGTTTCTACTGTTGCCAGTGAGGTAATTGAGGAAATGATAACACGCCAACTTTAAATAAGATATATACATATTATTAATAAACTTCTAACTTATGAAACACAAAGCTATGCAAAAAGATCGTTTTTGTTCTATGAGAATATTATTCTTCTCATTAACAATACTTTTTGTATGCGCATCGAATAGTTATGCGCAAAGTACAGTCAATGGAGTCGTCATAGATGCGACAGGTTTGCCCTTACCCGGAGTCAGTGTGACCGTAAAGGGGAGCGCAACGGGCACAACTACTGATCTTAATGGGCAATTTACCTTGAATGCGTCCAAGTCTGCTACATTAGTGCTATCATATATAGGTATGATAACACAAGAGGTAAAAGTAAACAGCCGTTCTATGATCAATGTTACCCTTCAAGAAGACATTAATAGTCTCGACGAGGTGGTAGTAGTCGGTTATGGTACTCAGAAAAAGATCCATCTCACAGGATCAATATCTTCGGTATCTTCTAAAGAATTATTGAAGTCAACAACAAGCAACGTTTCGCAAGCCTTGGTCGGCAAGTTGCCGGGATTGATATCTCAACAAGCCACCGGAGCCCCGGGAGCTGATGATGTTTCATTGTTAGTTCGTGGACATTCCACATATAATGGAGGTGACGGACCTCTTATTCTGGTAGATGGTGTAGAACGCAGCATGGCGTATATCAATCCTAATGAAGTGGAATCAGTTACTATATTAAAAGATGCTGCCTCGTGTGCAGTGTATGGCATGAAAGCTGCTGCAGGTGTAATATTGGTTACTACCAAACGAGGAACGGAGGGCAAAACTACCATTAATTATAAAGGGTCGCTCACTTTGTCACATGCTACTACGCTGCCTGAATTTATGAACGGTACACACTATATGCAATGGTATAACTATGCTCGCCGCATGGATGGTGAGAAAGCCTACTTTACCGATGAAGAGATTGCCATGACTACCAATGGAGATCCTACTGATGGATTTGAAAATACCAATTGGCAGGAACCTATTTATCGTACTACTTTGATGCATCAACACAATCTTTCCATCAGTGGTGGTAACGAGAAAACCCGTTACTTCCTCAGTGGGGGATTTATGAAACAGAATGGCTTTATTAAAGGTTTTGAGCTGGAACGTGGCAACTTCCGTTCGAACATTGATACGCAAGTGACCAAAGATATCAGCGTGTCACTTAACGTGGCCGGTAAGATTAACGACTATTATCAACCAGGTGGCGACAGTTATGAGAATCAAACGACCAATAATGTGGTGGGAGTATTGCTTTATGCCGCTCCGTTTGTTCCACTCGAATATGAAGGGATGCCGGCATCTGGTTATCGTGGCGCTTCAAATCCTGATTATGCAGCTGGACATTCGGGCTATAGTAAAATACGTACAATGCGTCTGGAGACATCGGCCAAGATAGAATACTCTTTCCCCTTCCTCAAAGGTTTGAAAGCTGGTATGTTTGTAGGTTGGGACTGGCAAGATCGCGATTCACGCAGCTTCAAGTACTCTTACGAATTGATGCTTTATAAACCTGAGTCCAAGAAATATGTACGTCAGTATGCTTCTAATTTGCAGCCAACAGGGGGGATGTCAGTCGGTGACGAGAAAGAACAGCAAGTAGTATTACGCCCTTCTGTCTCATACAACCAAAAGTTTGGTTTGCATGATGTAGGTGCACTATTCCTTTATGAACAAACTGAGCGTAAAGGAAATACGCTGACAGGTTATCGCTCCGATTTTGCACTTCTCGATATTGACGAGTTACCTTTTGGCTCTACTATTCATCCCACCGATGGTAACTTCTCCAGTAGCACGCGCCAGGCCTATGCCGGTTATGTTGGCCGTTTCAACTATGCTTATAATGACCGTTATTTGGCTGAATTTACTTTTCGGTACGATGGCTCTTATCACTTTAAAGAGGGTAATCGCTGGGGATTCTTCCCATCGGCCTCATTGGGCTGGGTTGCTTCTGAAGAAGATTTTTTCAAAGAACTCTTTCCTCAAGTGGAACGCTTCAAGTTAAGAGCCTCTTTCGGTATCTTAGGTAGCGACAATGTTGATCCTTTCCTCTATCGCAAACAGTACGCATGGTCAAAGAATAGTACAGTTTTCGGTACCACTCCACAAGCGGTGAATACCTTGTATAATAAAGTATCTTACCCGATGGAGAATCTTACTTGGGAGAAATGTCGTTCTATCAACGCTGGTTTTGAACTTTCGGCATGGAATGGTCTTTTAGGCATTGAGTTCGATGTTTTTTACAAATATACTTACGATATCCTTCGTTCCATTGGTGGTGTATATCCTCCTTCGCTGGGAGGCCATTATCCGAGTATTGAAAACAGTGGTACGTTTGATAACCGTGGATTCGAGATTACAGTAAAACACCGTAATCACATTGGCAAATTCAATTATAGCCTGAATGGTAACCTTTCGTTTGCCCGTAATAAAATACTGCGTATGACGCAGGCTGACAATACTAAACCTTGGCAGAACCGTCTGGGGACATCGGTAGGGACCATTTGGGGATTGAAATCGCTAGGTCTGTATCAGACACAAGCCGAGATTGACGCAGCTCCATTACCCATCAGCGAAATTCCCCGATTGGGTGACATCCGTTACCTCGATTATAATGGTGATGGACTCATTAGCTGGGATGATGAGGTGAAGATTGCACGCCCCACCACGCCTGAGATGATGTTCTCGTTGATGGCCGACGCCAACTGGAAAGAGTTCGACCTCTCTGTTCAGTTGCAAGGTGCCGCTTTGTGCGACAAGTTGCTTTGTGGCGAATGGAATAACGGTGCACGTGACCAGACTCCACTTACACGTCCTTTCTATGCCGGATGGGATAACGCGCCTTACTACTTGGTAGAGAACAGCTGGCGTCCTGACAATACCAATGCTGAATATCCGCGTCTCAGTACAGTGGCTTATGCTAATAATGCGCAGGTATCTGACTTTTGGAAGCGTAATGGTGCATACGTACGCCTCAAAAATGTAACTTTGGGATACACCTTGCCACAGTCATGGGTAAAGAAATCCGGGATCAGCAATCTTCGCCTGTTTGCCAGCGGCTACAACCTTTTTACTCTCACCGAGTTTAAGTACCTCGATCCTGAGGCGGCCAATGTCATTCAAGGTTACTATCCGCAGCAACGCACCTTTACGTTTGGTGTAGACATAACGTTCTAAACCCTATGTACAACATCTAATAAAATAAATTAGCATGAAAACAAAAAATCTATTACTAGGATTGGCTCTGTCGGCCCTCGCATTGCAATCGTGTAATGTACTCGATATCGATCCTACTGACACCTATAGCGAATCTACAGCCTATGCTTCTATCAAGAACCTGGATCTTTATGTCAAAAGTTTCTATGGCGTGTTTTATAGCAATGCCGATATCAATGTGGGAGCTAATCTGGCCATGGATGATGGTGTGAGTGACCTCATTAAATATTCTTGGTTCAATGTAGCTGAGGGCAGTGTGAACAAACTTTTTTATTACGACAATATGATGAGTCCTGATGGTAATTATCGTTCTAATTGGGATGGCATGTACGAGCAGATTCGCCGGTTTAATGAGTATTTTTACGATGTTCATAGTGGCTTTGCTGATAAATTGGATTCCGATCAGTTAGCCATTCGAACAGCCGAAGTTCGTTTTATGCGTGCTTTTGCTTATCAAGAGCTGGTATTGCGTCATGGCGGTGTAATCCTGCGTATCAACGAAGACCGCGTAGATGATCATAACCAGCGCGCACAAGCTCGTTCGTCAGAAGACGATTGCTGGACTTTTATCCTTGACGAATATGAAAAAGCAGCCCAAATGCTACCGGAAGAATGGACAGGATCGGAGGCAGGCCGCCTTACAAAGGGGGCTGCTTATGGCATGAAAGCCCGTGCCGCTCTCTATGCCAAGCGCTGGCAGGATGCTGTTAATGCAGCATTAGAGGTAGAAAAGCTGGAGAAAAAGGGTGTATATCAACTTCTTTCAGGGACTTCTAAGGACAGTTATATGCAAATTTTCAATACTGTGAATAATAAGGAGCTAATTTTGCCTGTCTATTTTCAACAAAAGACTAAGCAACACATGTTTAATCATTTCTTCTGCCCACCCTATGACACAGAAAAAGCAGGCTTGCAACCTGGCACGTTGGGTGCAGCCGCTACGCCTACCGATGAGTATGCTTCTGCATTTGATATCAAGGTGGGTCAGGAATGGAAATCGTTTGATTGGACCCATTTGAATGAATATTCCGAAGGACCATGGGGAAACCGCGACCCACGTTTCTATGCTTCTATTCTCTACAATGGTGCCAATTGGACAGGACGTCAACTTGAGCTTTACGTAGGTGGTAAAGACGGATACATGGATTTCTCTACATCGGCAAGTCAGGACTATGTGCGCACTAGTACCACCGGTTATATCTTCCGTAAATTTATGGATGAAAGCGACAATATCAACTACGTAGACATTGAAAGTACATCCTACTGGATTGAGATGCGTTATGCCGAGATTATTCTTATCCTTTCCGAGGCCTATGCCCGTTTGGATAAGTTCAAGGAAGCTTACGACTATCTCAACAAGATTCGTACTCGTGTGGGATTGCCTATCTTAGCTCAGCAGTCTACCTGGGACAATTATCTTGAAGATCTCTCGAAGGAACGTGTATGTGAGCTGGGACTCGAAGGACATCGTTGGTATGATCTTGTTCGTTGGGATATTGCTCAAAAGGTACTCAACGGGCAACGACTGCATGGTATCAAAATTGAAAAAACCGGTTCAAGCTTTCTTTATACCCGTGTAGAATGTGACACGCAGGATCGTAAGTTCCCTAAGAAATATAATATTTTCCCGATACCTTCCAGCGAGCTTCGAAATAACATAATGTGTGAGCAGACTCCTAGCTGGAAATAATTATGGTTACCATTTAAATAAGTAGACAATATGAAACTAAAACATATCATAAATAGCTTTTTGGCTTTCTCGCTCTGCCTGGCGGGATGTGTTGACCCTGACGATTTGGTGAGAACCGAAAGTGAAATTACCGATCAACTCATCATTACTGGACGATTTGCAGGTAATGAGAACACTGAGTATGAAACCGTTATCGACCGTGCCAACGGTACTGCTGTAGTGCAGACTCCCTACTACATCTCAGATACAGAACCTATTCAAGGAGATATTACCCGTATGCGACTCAAAGCTACACTTCCTGTGGGTGCCCGTTTTGATCCCCCTTTGTCGGGTATTCACAATTTGAAAGAAGGATTCTCTTCTACCTTAATCGAAGCCGATGGTTCCAAGAAAAACTACACTTTTACAGCTATTTATAAAAAGTCGGAACGTGCCAATATCATTAAGGTCGAACTAGCCAATGTACGTGCTCAGATTGTAGTGGCTGATCCTGTTGAAGAGGGTAAAAAAGGACAAATTATTATCTATAAGACCTCGTCAAGTATTGACGGAGAGTTGCAAAATGCACTTATCACCATTGCTCCATGGGCGACTATTGAATCGGATGCTTACGATCCCGTGACAAAAATCCTCGATTTGAGTGTGATGCCTACCGTTACTATCACTGCACAGGATGGTGTGAAGAAGACGGTATACGAAACTGTGTACAAAACTCCTGAGTTTGTGGAATATGGTGTGGGTTATGTGGCAGGGCTTTTTGGTTTCCAAACTTTGAAAGAAAATTCGCATGGTTTTGAAGTGGGTGCCAATCGCACTATGGCTGTAGTAGATGATTACCTTATCCTTAGCAATAGTAATAATTTCGTCAATATGCCGGTGTTCAACCGATATAACGGCAAGTTGCTTGATCAGGTAAAGGTGAACGTGGCCGGTATACCATCTAATCGTATTATACGTGCTATTACCTCCGATGATAATGGACACATGGTAGCCATGGCTTACGTGAGTACTCGTGCAGGAAGCTATGCCACTCCTTATACGGATGTTAATGTATGGGTATGGAAAAATGGTATAGAGAACACTCCCACATTGATACTTGATAAACCTTTCAGTGATCCAGTTTTCGATCAGGCACCTATGGGAGTTAACTGGAACTATAATATTGATATGGGTAGTTCTATTCACATCACAGGTGACATTACTAGTGGAAAAGCTGTACTCACCACTACGTCTCCTTTCTCATACCGTATGGTATTTATCAGCTTTGTCGATGGCATAATGAGTGGCAAGGCGCATGTGGAATTTGCTAATGTGAGTGGTGCACGTGTAGAAGACTATACGAAGATCCTTACAACTAATACGGAGAAACCTTTCAGCTACATATCTACACCGGCCAATGAAACTAATATGGTGATTTGTGCTCCTGTTGGTGATAGTGCAGACAGAGCTTTTGCTTTTACTGTTCCCGATTCACATTATTGGGGTTGGCAAGGATTCACTAAAGGCATCGATTATGTTGATTTTAACGGCGCAAGATTGTTGGCTGTTCAGAATGGTTCAGGTTCTTTCAATGGAGCACAACGCCTTTATGTGGCTGACATCACCAAGAATCCCAATGCTAATTCTATGAGTGATGGCTTCATCTTTGATTCACAGCAAGGCAATACAATAGGAAATGCAGATGTGCCGGGCGGCGTACCGGGCTCAGGTTACACAGCTACGGGCTATACCTCTCCTTGGGCATTTGATGGAGTGAGCAGTGTGCTTGGTGAGAATATTCCTTGCACAGGTGATGTGATTTTTGCCAAAAGTCAGGACGGATTGGCCGTACAGGTATATATGCTTACTACCGATCATGGCTTGATAGCTTTCGAACTCACAAAGTTCAAAGGCCTGTAAACGGTACCTAACGTTATTTTAATACCATTTAAACGATATTCAAACGACTATTTAAACATCATAAAACAATGAATAAGAAACGTATGAAAAAGATTATTCTTACTTTTGTATCACTACTGATGGGAGGTTTATGCTCAGTATTGGTAGCTTGTTCCGATGAGGAACACACCGTTCCTGTTTTTCCAGAAGACGGCAGTGGAGAAATTGAAATTAAGCCCGACCAGAAATACGATTGGGAAACCAACCGTCAGTCAATCTTGGCTAATACCGATATGGTACTTTTTTACTCGGGTGGTGACCAACGCCCTATTTGGACGCAGGAACGCGCTCAACCCTATATTACTTATGTAGACGAGCAAAACACTTCACACTGGTTCTTTGATAGCTTCCTCATGCTTGAAATCCTCAATACTTCCGACAATTGGCAGACGGTGAGAGAGTATACCAAGGGGATGCGCTATGAATCAGCCACCAAGGCTGAGTGGATGAAACTCATCGATTGTTATTTCAATTCAGAAACTGGTATTGCAGCTATCGAAGCGGGTGTAAAAAAAGCAATGACTACCATTGGGGAACCTGTGTACAAACGCCAGGTAATAATTGGCATTCCTGAGCCTATTGACGTACAGAATGAATTGGTGTCAGGTTCGTCGAGTGTATATTGGGGTGAAATTGATAATGTGTCGCTCGACTTCTCCAAACCTGCTGACCGTGTGAAAGCCTGTAAGTGGTTCATCGATCAAGTGCGTGCTCGTTTCAACGAGAAGAGGTATCAATATGTCGATTTAGCCGGGTTCTATTGGATTGCCGAGGATGCCTCACATACCGGAAATATCATTACCCCCATTGCCAACTATCTGAACGAACTGAAATATAGTTTCAACTGGATTCCGTTCTTCAATTCCGATGGTCACGAGTCTTGGAAAGAACTAGGCTTCCACTATGCTTACTACCAGCCCAACTACTATTTTGACGATAACATACCTCTTACACGTCTTGATGAAGCCTGTAAGGAAGCTTTACGTTGCAATATGCAGATGGAGATGGAGTTTGAGGACGATGTGTTGACAGCTCACGGCAAAGCTTATCGTTTGGAAAATTATATGGCAAAATTCAAGGAGTATGGTGTATGGGAAAAATGCCGCTTGGCTTACTATCAGAACAATAGTGCATTGCTTACTTTGAAGTACTCTAGTGAGCCGGCCGACGTGGCTCTTTATCATAAGTTCTGCAAGTTTGTTATAGAACGCCCTATCCGTGATTCACATTAACAAGTAAATTTCACATTTGCAATCGAGGGGTGTCCGAGGGAGGGCACCCTTAAAATTCTTATAAAAAAACATTTTCCTCGCATTTGAATAGACGACATGCTTATGAACAATAAATACTTTTATCTTATACTACTTTTTTTTATGGTGAGTTGCCAAAGAAATCAAGATCCGGCTACAAATACACTTAGTGAGATGTGCGAACGTTTGTTTCCTCAACATGCTCACTCTTTCCAATTTCAACTTCTGACTGATTCTGTAGATATAGACCGCTTTACACTTGAGTCTGACAATGGAAAGATTCTGATTAAAGGAAACAACCGGAATTCATTGGCCGTAGGACTAAACCATTATTTGAAGTATTACTGTCAGGCACATGTCTCTTGGTATGCTTCGGATAGTGTAGTAATGCCTGCTCAACTACCTGAAGTAGAAGCTCCCGTTATTTTACGTTCAAAATGTAAGAATCGTTTCTTTCTTAATTATTGCACCTTTGGCTACTCTATGCCCTACTGGAAATGGAGTGATTGGGAACGACTTATTGACTGGATGGCTCTGAATGGAGTAACTATGCCATTGGCTATCACCGGTCAAGAGTCTATATGGTATAAAGTATGGACGGAGATGGGACTGTCTGATGAGGAGATTCGTACTTATTTTACAGGTCCGGCTCACCTTCCTTGGCATCGTATGTCAAACGTAGATTATTGGCAAAGTCCGTTACCTCAATCATGGTTGGCAGACCAAGAAAAACTACAGAAATTAATTCTTGAACGTGAACGGGCTTTTGATATGACTCCCATTCTACCAGCTTTTGCGGGACATGTTCCCGCTGAACTAAAAGAACTTTATCCAGAAGCTAAAATCTACACAATGAGTCAATGGGGAGGATACGATGAAAAGTATCGTAGTCACTTCATTGATCCCATGGATTCGCTTTATTCAGTCATTCAACGTCGTTTTTTAGAGGAACAGACAAAAGTGTATGGCACCAACCACATTTATGGTATCGATCCTTTCAACGAGGTAGACTCACCCAACTGGAACGAGGAGTTTTTGTCCAATGTATCTGATAAAATTTATAAATCGATACAAGATGTGGATTCCGCTGCTCAATGGTTACAGATGACGTGGATGTTTTATCATGCCAAAGAGAAATGGACTCAACCCCGTATCAAATCCTTTTTAAATGCTGTTCCCCAAGATAAACTGATTTTACTTGATTATTATTGTGATTATACAGAAATATGGCGTGATACAGAGCAATACTACGGGAAACCTTATATTTGGTGTTATTTAGGAAATTTTGGTGGAAACACTTTTTTAGCTGGTGACCTGAATGATGTAGATTTTAAAATTGATCGACTTTTCAAAGAAGGAGGCGATAACGTATATGGTTTGGGAGTGACGCTTGAAGGTCTTGATGTAAATCCTTTAATGTATGAATTCGTCTTTGAACGTGCATGGGAAAATTCAATGCCTGCCCACCAGTGGATTGCAAATTGGGCCCAATGCAGAGGGGGGAATGTAGATAATCATATTGTTAAAGCATGGAAACAACTATATGAGAAGATCTATACCTCAGCAGCCCTTTGCGGACAAGCAGTATTGATGAATGCTCGTCCACAGTTAGAAGGCGTAGAAGGATGGAACACACTTCCCGGGTACGATTATAAAAATATCGATTTGTGGGAAATCTGGAAGGAGTTGCTGAAAGCTGAAGGAGTATATCATTCTGAATATCATTTTGATGTAATTAATGTGGGAAGGCAAGTTTTAGGTAATCTTTTTGCTGACTATCGTGATAAGTTTACCGATTGCTATCGGAAAAAAAAATTGGAAGAAACTAAGGTGTGGGGACAGCGTATGGACCAACTTTTGCTCGATGTAGATCGATTGCTCTGCTGCAGTCCTGTTTTCTCAATAGGCAAATGGATAAAAGATGCCAAAGATTTTGCAGTGAATGAACAAGAACAAAAATATTATGAAGAAAATGCACGGTGCATTCTTACGGTGTGGGGACAGAAAGATACCCAGCTTAACGATTATGCCAATAGAGGATGGGGAGGATTGACACGTACATTCTACAGAGAACGCTGGAAACGTTTCACAGAAGAAGTAATTGCCGCTATGACCAGGCATAAAAACTTTGATGAAGAGAAATTTCATCAGGATATTACACAGTTTGAGTATGAATGGACATTGAAAAATGAAGATTTTCCAATCACTTCTGAAGAAAATCCAATATCTTTGGCTAAAGAACTGATATTGAAATATGATGATGACTTCCGCTCATTATATCCGTAATTGTTAACTAATTTTTCGTAACTATGAAATTTATAATTAAAAATATTCTGATCATATGCTTATTTTGTTGTGCCTCTTCATTGAATGCACAGCATACATTTCCATACAAGAATCCATTACTTCCCACTGAAGAACGGGTAAACGATCTGTTGAACCGTATGACGTTACAGGAAAAAATAGCTCAAATCAGCCATTTGCAATCGTGGGATGTATTTGACGGACAAAAGCTCAATACCGCCAAGTTAGCAAAGATGTGTGGTGATAAAGGGTATGGCTTTTTCGAAGGCTTTCCACTCACGGCAGCGCAATGCAGGAAGAACTTCCGCATTATTCAAACCTATTTACTGGAGCAGACACGTCTGGGTATTCCGGGTTTTTCGGTAGCAGAGTCACTTCATGGAGTGGTGCATGAAGGTTCTACTATCTATCCGCAAAATATAGCTATAGGCAGTACATTTAATCCTGCATTGGCTTATGAAATGACAAAACATATTGCGGGTGAACTTAATACAATCGGGGTAAAACAAGTGTTAGCTCCTTGTATAGATGTAGCTCGTGAGTTACGTTGGGGCAGAGTGGAGGAATCGTTTAGTGAGGACCCCTTCCTTTGTGCTCGTATGGCTGTAGCAGAGGTTAAAGGATATATGGATCATGGCATTTCACCAATGGCAAAGCATTACGGACCGCACGGCAATCCATTGGGCGGCTTAAATCTGGCATCAGTGGAGTGTGGCATTCGTGATTTATTTGATGTCTATCTGAAACCTTTTGAAGCCATACTGGCTGAAACCGATATTTTAGCAGTTATGTCAAGCTACAATGCCTGGAACCGTGAACCCAATTCAGCTTCAAAATTCATGCTGACTGATATTTTACGTGACCGTTTTGGCTTCCGGGGCTATGTTTACTCTGATTGGGGAGTTATTGATATGTTGAAGAACTTCCATAAAACAGCTGATAATGATTTTGAAGCTGCCAGTCAAGCACTTACGGCCGGTTTGGATGTTGAAGCGTCGAGTCTCTGTTTCAAGTCGCTTGAGAGTAAAGTGCTGGCTGGTGAGTTTGATGTACGCTACATCGACCGGGCGGTGAAACGTGTGTTACGTGCTAAATTTGAATTAGGTTTGTTTGAAGACCCTTATCTTGAGAAAAATTCATATCGTTGGCCGTTACGTGCCAAAGAATGCATTTCACTTTCACGTCAGATTGCTGATGAATCGACAGTACTTCTGAAAAATGAAGGTAATTTGCTTCCATTGGATATAAAGAAACTTCGGTCGGTGGCAGTAATTGGTCCTAATGCAGACTGTGTGCAATTTGGCGATTATACATGGAGTAAAAACAAAGAAGATGGTATCACACCGTTACAAGGCATCTGTCGTTTGGCAGGCAAAAAGGTGAAAGTGAACTATGCCCAAGGCTGTTCTATCGCTTCGTTGGATCAGTCAGGTATTGAAGAAGCTGTACGTGCGGCTCAACAGAGTGATGTTGCATTACTATTTGTTGGCAGTTCAAGTACCGCTTTTGTACGCCACAGCAATGCCTCTTCTACCAGTGGCGAGGGAATTGACCTTAGTGGTGTTGAATTGACTGGTGCTCAAGAGGAACTGATTGAAGCGGTCTGTGCAACAGGTAAACCGGTAGTCCTAATATTGGTAGCCGGTAAACCGTTTGCTATACCTTTCGCTAAAAAAAATGTCCCTGCTATTTTAGTTCAATGGTATGCTGGAGAACAAGCAGGTAATTCCATTGCCGATATTCTTTTTGGTAAAGTAAATCCATCAGGGAAAATTAGTTTTTCCTTTCCTCAAAGTTCCGGTCACCTTCCCGCTTTTTACAATCATTTGACCACTGATAAGGGATTTTATAAAGAGCCCGGAACTTATGAATTGCCGGGACGAGATTATGTGTTTTCTTCTCCGAACCCTCTTTGGGCTTTTGGTCATGGATTGAGTTATACTACATTTGATCTGGTTTCAGCGATTGCCGACAAAACTCACTATCAGGCTCATGACACCATAGCCGTAAAAGTAAAGATTGCAAACAGTGGAGAAGTTGCCGGCAAAGAAGTCGTTCAACTTTACATACGTGATGTTGTCAGTACTGTTATGACACCAATAAAGCAGCTGAAAGCTTTTGAGAAGATAAGTTTGAACCCGGCCGAAACGAAAGAGATCACATTGAAAGTCCCCATACACGAACTCTACCTGACCGATAATATCGGTAATCGCTACTTGGAACCCGGGACTTTTGAGATAAAAGTGGGCACTGCATCAGATCGCATAACCCATCGTATTTCTATCGAAGTAGGGCGTGAACCTGAGAAGACTCCTGTAATTGATTCTCCTCAAATCATTAAAGTCACGCCTAGTGGCGAGTTTATTACTGTACAGGGATTTGTACGTGATGCACAAGCTACTCCAGTAGCTTATGTCACGGTTCGTGCCATTTCATCCGGTCAAGAGACTCAAACTGATGAAAAGGGATTCTATTCTATCAACCTTCGGACTGATGATTCCATAGCTTTTGCCAAAGCAAGATTCATCACTCAACAAATGGAGGTGAAAGGACGCAAAAATATTAATATCAGATTAGTGAAGTAAAGAACTTTAATCATAAGATACTATGTCATTTTCAGTTTATAGGAAGATAATAAACTTTATTTTATTACTTATGGCAGGTAATCTGTCTGCTCAGGTAACCTACTATGATGCGGCTGAATTCCAGTTATTGGGAAAGGCTACCACTGCTACCACAGAGCGGTATGTACGTTTGCCCGATTCATTGGAACATATTTCTCGTTTACCGTTATGGCAACTAAGTCGGAATTCATCGGGTATGGCAGTGCGTTTCCGAAGCAATTCCACTCAAGTTGCAGTAAAATGGGAATCATTGGTTAACTTCCATATGAATCATATGACTGATGTAGCAGTGAAAGGACTTGACCTCTACTGTCTGGAAGGAAAGAACTGGTACTTTGTGAATAGTGCCTGTCCCACGGGGAAAAATACGGAATCTAGCCTCATCAGCGGTATGGAAGCCAAAGAACGGGAGTTTATGATTTATTTGCCGCTATACGACGGACTGGTTTCTTTGTCGATTGGAATCGATGCTGATGCCAGTATCAATCAGCCCGCGGTGGAAAGTCCTGTACGTGAAAAACCTGTAGTATTTTATGGAACCAGCATTCTTCAAGGCGGATGTGCCTCCCGTCCGGGCATGGCTCACACCAATATTATCTCACGCCGTTTGAATCGGGAATGTATCAATCTTGGATTTAGTGGTAATGCTTTTCTTGATCTTGGAGTAGCTCAAGTGATGGCTGGAGTAGATGCCGGTGTTTTCGTGCTTGATTTTGTACCCAATGTCACGGTAGAGCAGATAAATGAGCGAATGGAGAGGTTTTACCGTATTCTTCGTGACAGACATCCTCACACACCTGTCATCTTTATTGAAGATCCACAATTCATGGATTCTTACTACAACAACACCAATGCCCGGAAAATTAAGACTTTGAATGATGCCTTACGTCGTATATTTAATGAGTTGAAAAAAGGAAAAGAAAAAAATATATACTATATATCCTCAAAGATGATGCTTGGAAGCGATCGTGAGGCAACAGTAGATGGCATTCATTTTACCGATGTGGGTATGATGCGTTATGCTGATCTGGTGACTCCAGTGATTAAAAAGCTACTTAAAAAATAGTGGTTTTATGGCTCATTCACTATTAACTTTGTCTGAAAACAAACTATATGAGAAAGAGTAATGCATATTATTATGATCCTTGCATCAAAGCTATAGATACGGGGTATCATGGTATTATTTGAGAAATCGATAATCAATATGACTGTCTTATGTTGAATAGAATGTCTTTATGCTATTTTTTCTTTACTTTCGATGACTGATGCTTTTGATAAATAGATGAAACTAGAGTGAGAAACCACTAAGATATAGAATTTATATACAGAATTGTGCATAAAACAGCTGTCGTTTGCATATAAATTACCGTATTATTTGCTCAAAACATAAGGTTGATTGTTGTGAAACATAAGAATGATTGTAATGAAACATAAGGTTGGTTTTAAAGGAACGTCCCATTGGTTTAAAAGAAACGCTAAGTACGTTTAGAAGGAACGTATTTTAGCCCTGAAATAGGGGGTATTTCATTTATTAGACCCAGTTTTAGGCTAAAAGTTAATAATCAGAATAATGCGAAGTAGCATAAAAAAATAAGATGTATTACAGGATAGTGTGAGAAATAACGTAAAAAGAACATATACATGGATATATCTGCAACAAAGTGATTTCTTATAATGGCAAATCTCTGCCATTTTATCCTCTATTCTGTACAGTGGATGGAAATACGCCTGACAGAGAATTTATAATTAGCAAAATGACAAAATGCCATTTTGCTAATTATAAATTCTCTGTCCTTAATAAAATGATTCTGGTTTTAATGGCCAATCTGTAATCGTTGATATATAGGGAATCAATGATGTAGCCATTTTTGTCTGTCCTTTATAGTTGGGATGCCATACTGCTCCTAAGTCTGTAGTAACATTAAAAAGTCCTTCGGGAAGAACGGCTATATAAACTTTCTTGTCATTCAGTTCTTTGCGCATACGTTCCATGTATTCAACGATCTGTCGTTGGGCAATAGCCGGACTGATACATAGCACAGGGATATCTCCATAATTCTCACGGAGACGATTGATCAGTAGTGTATAAGCATGAATAAACTCATCTTCCAATGGATATAATCCGGTTGAGAAGTCATTGCTCCCTAAATTGATAACGACCAGATCCGGCTTGTATGTTTTAAAATCCCACTTTTTATCCAGATCCATATCAAATGTATTCAGCATACGGTCTTTCATTGTCACGGCAGATACCCGGACAGAATCACCATAATTGCGTACTACTCCTCTTCCGGAGTGTGCTATAAGTGTGTAGTCCGCATCAAAGTAGCGGGCAATAATCGTGGCATAAGACAAATTGCAGTTTCAGTTTCAGCTTTGTAGGGTTCACTACGATCTTTTCCTTCAACTCCATAACCACACGTCAGTGAATTACCGATAAACTCGATATGTCTGGATGGACGGTCCGTTTCCTTTTCAAGTTTTCCTCCGGCAGAAAGCACAAATTGATGAATCGTTGTTTTGCCCCATTCTCCTTCAGTGCGTTTCTGAATCAATACGCGATGTACTCCCTTGTCAATGCCGGATATAAAATTAATCAGAGTGTCCTTGCCGGTAACTTTTACAATCTTATGCAAAAGACTGTCAATAAAGACGTTGTAATAATTGATGCCTGTATCTGATACTTTCAGAGACAATTCACCGCCCGAAAGCCGTGTACGGAGATATGAATGCAAAAAATAAACGTTTCGTCATGACTTCTATCTTTATTTTAATTCAAATCTGAGAATTTCTTTGATGTCTGTAGCCGACGCTGCTATGATGCCGAAGATTACTAATACTGAAGAATCAACCATGAATATTTATCTTTCTTTATTTACACACGAAATAAAATTCGATCTGTAAATTCATAGGTTTTACTACTTCATTAATTTTTTAATGATTGGAGTCACCAGATCTGCATACCTCATCATTCCTAAGTCTGTAAAATGAATACCATCCACTGTTGCTTCCCCGTCATTACCTATCATGTTTTTCGAATGAATCAAGTATATCTTCTTTTCACCTTGTTTCTTTAGTGAATTAAATATCTCATTTAAGGTCTGATTTTTCCTTTTCACTTCACGGTCTATTCTTTGGTCGAATAATGTGTGAGTGAAGACAGGGTCTTCTATAAACACAATGGGCGTATCAGGGTGCTTATCCCGGATGATTCGGTAGAAAGTTTCCATCCGTTCCCCCATTTGTTCAACGGAAGCATTGGGTACAAAATCCAGCACAAAGACACTGGCATCTACTTCTGACATTATTTTTGCTACTTCCAGATCGAGCAATGCATTGCCACTGAACCCTAGATTAATACACTCTCGGTTGAGGCGTCGTGAAATGATGTTAGTATGTGCCATTCCCGGACGCGCTGCACATCCTCCTTGCAAGATACTGGTACCGTAAAAAGCAACAGGCTTTTTGCGGACCGGACTGTCAACTAAAGGTTGGTCAATAGTTGACAATGAGTCTACTCCGATAGACAGGGAGGCGACTCCGTCATATAAAGGCAGATAGAGCATGTATTCCCTTTCTTTGGGCTGCATGTTTGCAATAATCGTTGCACTGTTCGTTTTAGCAGTAGGGCGGGCACTGTTGACAAAACGCCAGTCACCGTTTTCCTGAAGGCAATAAAGGTCGAGTCCTTTGGTTCCTACATCCGTCATATGATTCATATGATTATTAAAAAGAGCCTCCCATTTTACCGCTATTTGGGTGGAGTTACTCCGAAAACGTATTGCCAGACCTGCGGAGTTACGGCTTAAATTCCACAACCGTTCGCGAGATACGTTCTTCAATGAATCCGGAAATCTTTCATAACGAGTTCCGGTAGCTTCAGTGGCTTTCCCAAGAAGAGGGAATTGTGACGCTTCATGATACGTCAGTTGTGCTTGCAGGTCGAATCCAAACAAGCACAACATAGTAAGAATAAAAAAATGTTTCATCATTTACTTAATTCCGACAGCAGTCAACACTTTCCGTTGCTTGCCGTCACTGCCTTTAATTGTTTCTTTTCCGTTGACCAGCATACATGACGAGCCGCCTCCATCTAAATTTAAAGCCTCTGTACAACCCAGATCCTTCATAACTGTGGCTACATTGGCAGTAGTTAATCCTGCTACTCCTTCTGTCATGTTTCTGCCTTCGCATACAAAGATAATCATTTTTTTATTATTTGTATATCCAATGGCGGTACGAGGTTGATTAGATGCAGCAGAAATATTCAACATCTCCTGTACATAGGTATTTTTGATTTCACCTCCACGCAGTAAAACTGTTACTCCTCCGATACCGGTGGTTGCTTCCAATGCCTTCGCACCACTGGGAAAAGTAGATGACGGTGCCGGAAGCGGGTCCTTTTTTATATCATTGTCAGCAGGGGCAGGGTAACAGTAATTGATTCCATCGGAACCTTGATAAGTCCATGTGGTTTGAAATGTTCCATCTTTCATCTGACAGAAAGCTCCTAAAGTCGGATACCACATCGTAACCCAGTCCTCTGAATAATAATTCTGATTAGGAGCTAGTAATTGCCCATTACGAATTACCAGATTCTGTGAATAATAGAACCCGCCGCTAGCGAAGAACAATCCGCCATTAACAACGATAGGATCTTTAGAAGATTCATAAAATTCCGAAGGAGTATTCAATGCCTTTCCTCCATATCCATTAGCTTCTTGTGAAAAGGCAATATCTCCCAGAACTTCGAATTTAGCTTTAGTCATATCGGCAACGGCTATATATGCAATAGCCTTTTTCCCGGCTAAATTCTCTGGAGATTTGTATACTTGAATATAATCGGGAAGTTTGCCGAGATTATCGACAGCCGTCCATCCTTGTTCTATAATATCAGGATTCGGGTCTTCTTCTTCGGTATCCTGATCCCATTCCCACGGATGATCCGGATAGTTCTCTCCTCCACATGAACATACGGAAAAAGCAAATAAGACTGTTGCTATAAAATACAATCGTTTGATTATCATAATCATGTCCTCCAAAAACATTTTAGTTTGGTAAATAATATCGTTATAAGTAAAGCCAGAGAAGTTACAATGACTCCTCTCAAAAAGCCAAGCCATGCATTTTGATCCAGATAAGACAGGTAAGTTCCCAGTCCTGCGAGGTTTAATATCGGCAATACGACCAGTTGAGTGGATACATAAGCAATCATAGGATTCTGACCTGCGTATTCCAGTGGTCGTGTCAGTCTTCTCCATGAGTAGATATCACACATGATGGAAAAGGCAATCATAGCCATAAATGCAAGTCCAGCTGACAGAAAATAGTAGCTGTAGGTAGAAGGATCTTTCCGGATGCCTCCTTCGTAGGCTTCAAAAGCCAGTCCCAGTAGTACCAGATAAGCACCTGCTTTAAATAGCCTGTACCAATAATTGGCATTTTTCCCTTCAATCTGTAGCAAAACGTACAAAATGCTTAGGATAATGATACTTCCTGCCAAGTTGAGAAGCAAATACCGCATATACAAACCGTACAAATTCAAAATAATAAGTCCGATAGTAAGCAGGAGTATCCAGGGCATTCTTTTATGCTCGTCATTGTTGGAAGCTATAGATGGCGTTGTCTGTTTGCTCTGCAGCCATCCGTACAGATACTCTCCGGCAATCGTACCGGGAATTACGATAAACAGATATTTCAGGTAGGCAAACTGATACATCCATGGTAACGGAGAGAATGTCATCACAGCATGATTCCATGATTCCGGATTCTCTTTCCCCAGAAATACTGCCATGATAAATGGCAGTATGCCGATACGGATCCACGGCTTATTGATTGTAAAAGTATAGATTAACGAACCGAAGATTGCCATATTGGCTAATACCAGAATGATGATATTGCTATATCCTAAACTAAAGGTCCGCCCATCGGCATACGTGATGTTCAGCAACATGATGACACCGATGGAATAAGCAGCTATTTTAATCAGTAATCTCACGTATTCCGGCATCTTGAACGGGATTCTCATAAACATGGGAAACATCAATGCAAAACCGGCTAACGCAATCAGCCATGACCGGATATCCTGTGGAGAAGATACCACCCAAGGATAGATATGTTGAATGTAAATAGCAAAAAAAGTCAGACGAAAACCTCGCAGTACACTATCGTATACAATCTTCCAGCGGGAGCTGCCTTTTCTGTATTTGTTACCTATTGAAAAAGGGAAGGCAGCTCCCATAGCAAACAAGAAAAAGGGAAACACGAGGTCTACCCACGTGATGCCATATATAGAACCATCGAATACAAAATTAGAACGAGGTCCTACCTGGGCATGATACATCCAGCCGGGGAGTACTCCCCAAGCGATACTTCCGGAAAGCACCATCGTAAGAATTGCATATCCTCGGAGGGCATCCAAAGAAGAAGCTCGTATATTACTGTTCATATTTATTTTTTTATTGTTGTACTACGATTCGGAATGGTGAAGCCGGTATCTCCGCATTATTAAAAAGATCACCTTCCATATAATTGCGGAAACAATAGCGCACTTCGACGGGATGGGATATGGAATCATTCCATACTTTTACACGTGCGGAGCCATTTATAATTTCTGCTTCTGCCGGCACAATCCTTCCATTCTTATCTACCAGTTCGAATCCTTTCAGTCTTTGGTTTTCGGGAATAAGTCCTTCATTGCCGTTCTCAAAAGTGATTTCTACCACATTTCCTTTCAGTTGACAGCTTTTATAGAAAGGCCCTGCATATAAGAAACCTTCTTTGCCATAGGTTTTTGCCAGTGCCCAATATGCCAGCCGCTCACCGACCTTGATTTTATAAGGAGGATGAATAAACTTCTCACTTCCTGCATCGGTCGTTGTCACCATCCCTACATTGGGAACTTCGTACATAAGTTCCAACTGACACTGACGAAACCATGCCCGGTCCAGCTTATCTTTCCCTTCTGCCTGCCAAGGAGTGATTTGCACATAATATAAGGGCATTCCGGGATTATTGAAAAATTCTCTCCACTGTGCCACCATGGCAGGAAACAGTTTCTTATAAAGAGTCGGATTGGGAGAGTTCGACTCTCCCTGATACCAGATAACCCCTTTGACCGGGAATCCTTTCCAAGGATTTACCATTGCATTCCATAACAAGGTAGGGGTACCTGCAGGCCATTCAAACTCGGCTTGGTTGATATCCGGCAACTGGACTTCAGGAAAGTGTTGCAAAGTTTCTTTATCCATCCAGGTTTCTATTTTCGAAGCACTCCATGAACAATGAATGAGACCGACAGGGACATCTAATGAACGCTGTAACAAGTCACCGAAGAAATAAGCGACAGCACTAAAATCTCCGACTTCTTTGGGAGACAACTCCGACCAATGACCTGTGACGCCCTCTTCTTTAGGAGTTGTACTCCAATCTCTCTTGACGGTAAACAGGCGTAGTTCTCGCTTAGGATCGGCGGTTACAATATAAGGTTGCGAACCGTACACCGGTTGTCCGCGAAATCCCCTGACGGGCATTTCCATATTAGATTGTCCCGAGCAAAACCAGACTTCGCCAATCAGAATATTATTCAGCGTCAGTTTTTCGCCATCCGAAAAGGAGATTGTATAAGGACCGCCTGCGGCAGGAGTGAGAAGCTTTAGCTTCCAGTTACCTTCCTGATCACTCCGGGTCGTTACTTTATGCTGATTCCATGATGCAATCGCAACGATTTGTTTATTGGCGGATGCTTTTCCCCTAAAGATTACTTCCGATTGTTGCTGCAACACCATGTTGTCTCCCCAAATGGAAGTTAGCTTGACTTTTGCCTGTATTCCCAATGGGAATAACAGGCAAATAATCCATAAGTAATATCTTAGATATTTCATTGTTTCTTATTTAGAAATTGTTTGCAGGTAAACATTACCGAAGCGGTCTGTAACTTTAATTTCTATGTTAGCTCTCGGATTTTCAGGAGTGGCACGAAACATGTGACCGGTGTTTGCTGCTGATATCCAGCTTTGCATGGTTCTTTTCTTATCCGTACATACTTTGTGTGCATAAGGGTCGACTCCTGTATATTGAGTCATTGCTCCCATTACTTTCCCGTTTTCCAGCCATTCTACTTTCCAGTTCTTATCCCAGTTCCATACGTTTGCTATAATGTCTTTTGGAAACTCCTTGGATGTTCCTGCTCCGTAACTACGGAATTGGTAATCTTTCGGATGACCGACACTTTTATAATACCATTTTACCTGATTGCCGTCTACTTCATAGACTCCGTATCCTTGGGGAGTTCCGTCTATGCAGACATCTGCATGCCACCAAATGCCGCATACGGCAGCTGTGTTATGTTCCATCTGATGATCGTTGAATACGATATTGGAGTTAGAATGAAGATGTCCCGTCAGAAAGTGGGTTTCGTATCCGTCCAATAATCGGTGAACAGATTCGGCATTGATCGTTTCTCCCGCCAGCATACCGTAATCATAGTTGAAAGGTCTTTTCTGTTCCGTTATCCGAGTGGGGATATGTGTCATGAAGAATACCAGTGTGCCTTTAGGTACATAAGATAAATCTTCTTCCAGCCATTTGAAAGTAGTTTCATCTACATAACCGATGTAGAAGTATTCACGTCCCACATAAAAGTTGTTGTTTATAACAATATAGTGGGCATTTCCTTTGTTGAACGAATAATGGGTAGGACCGAAATATCCTTCGAAAGTCCGGTACGATGTTTCATGAGTAGCTCCGTTACAATCGATATCGTGATTACCGATTGCGCGGTATATGGGTATATCCAGTTTCTTTGCTTTATCTATATAAGGTGGAAAGAAAGTGGCTGGTGTGTCCCAGAAGATATCTCCGCAATTCAGTCCGAATACATCACGATCGGTATGTTGGTCGATTAATTGTTTATAGTCATCGACGATGGGGGCGTACAAATCCCAATGTTCTTTCAAGCCGGCTTGTACATCTGCTTCCAGTACAAACAGATGTTTGCTGTCATCTTTAGGATTCTTCTTCAGGCGGAAGTTATATTCATTTGTCTTGCTCAGATCAATTTCCTGATAGAATCTGGGAATGGTCTGTTCGCAGTCTGTCAGGTATCCGGCAGGAGTTGTGATATATACAAAACGTGTATTTCCGAGATTTGGCAGATGATAGATACCGTTCTTGTCTGTAGTGACGCAACGCAGTCCGTCTGTCACTACCACATTGGCTATGCCTTTGCCGTCGCAGGTAACGGTTCCTTTAATCATTCCCGCTTCATCCAGCTTGGTTTCATCCAGTGCTTCTTTTAGTTCGTCCCACCATCCGTTACGGATAATATGTACAATATCAAAAATCATCACACCGTCCGATTCTTTCAGATTCATGCGTACCGCCTTCTGAAACTGATTTACATCTCGTTTGTAATCTTCTACATACAGTCCTCCGCATACGGGTACTGCATCTTTCAATAAGTATTTGGAATATTTGCAACCTCCTTCTACGCATAGATATTCTCCGGTAGAAAATTCACTGTCCGTTTCATTTTTATGTTTGCCGGATGACCGGTAATAATCGTCGAGTGTTACATTCCAATAATAATTCCCGTTTGTGTAGAAATCCAGTAATTCGGCAAATCCATAATTCTTATAGTCGGGTGTTGCCCAACTGAAGTCTTTGCTGACATCATACTTCTGGCTTGCCCAGTTTACTCCTACTTCGAAGTAGGTAGGATACCATGCCCCTGTGTAGGCCGCCAGCATACAATCGGGATTCACTTTTTTGATGGAAGTACGTACGTCTTTGATGAAATTATAGATGACGGAAGCCCTCCATGTCAGCCATTGATGATAATACGGACCACCGACACGGTCAATTCCTCCTTCAGCATTAGGCCGCCATTCAAGTATATCCTCCGGAAATCTGTCTATCTTCTTTCCTATAAACTTCTCGAACATTTTTCGGGATTCGGGAGAGAAATCAGAGTCGATACAATCGTAACGGGCACGATCCAGCATAATGCCGTCGAAAGCATAATTCCTGACTACTTCCTTGATAATGTCTATTTCGTATTTCTGCACTTCCTTTAATGCCGGATTCAGGAACATGGTAGGTTTTCCTTCTATTTCCGTTACGGGCAATAATCCTTTGCGTGGGACATAATTGATGGCCTGCCATTTCTTATGCTTATCAAAAACGGCACCACGCTTTACGATATTCTGTCCATCTGCAAAAATATTCATCCCGGCAAAGATAACCATCCCATGGGCATGGGCTGCCTTAATAAAGGTATTGATAAAGTCAAAATCCGGACGATCGAAATTCTTCCAGTTCTTTTTCTGTGCGGCGTATTTGCTGGGGTATAGCACTTCACCTGTGTTATCTTTTATATCCAATACTAAGTGAGTGATTCCTGCTTCATGGCATTTGTCCACATAGTAACGGATGGAATCCGGGTAGCTGAATCTCTGAAAATTTGCAGAACAATCCAACCACATCACTTTGGACTTTCCGGTAGCAAAAGCCACCATTCCAATCCATAACAGTAGGGAGATAATTGAGAGTCTTTTCATATGTTTATAGGATTCAAATGTTTATTATTCCAGAGCTCCTCCAGCTCTCATTCCATTTTCAACTTCTTTCCATAATCCTTTATTGATGATGTGTACTATGTCAAATACCATCAATCCGTCTGATGCTTTCAGGTTCATTTCGATTGTTGCCGAGAGTTTTGCGGGGTTATCATAGAATTGATCTACCAGGATACCCCCCATGAATTGATTGTCTTTCATTATATGGCGTAATTTCTGACACGATCCTTCTACCGAATACCATGTACCGCTTTGGCCTTGTGAATCGGTTTCGTTCCATACGGTTTTCTTATTCTTCAGAGATTCTTCGATTGTGATATCTGTATAGTAGTTGCCGGTAGCATAGAGGTCGATCAGTTCTGCATATCCATAGTTTTTGTATTCCGGAGTAGCCCAATCAAAATCTTTACTCGGGTCATACTGGTTACTGGCAAAGTTGACTCCCACTTCATAATAGGAAGGATACCAGGCACCCGTATAAGTACCAAAAGAAATGTCCGGATTGACTGCTTTTACTTCCTTTCGGGCAAGAGCCATAAAGTCGTAAATATTTTTGGTACGCCATTCGATCCATTTCAGAAAATGCTTGCCACGCTCGGGATAATATTTGCCGTTGGAGTCTTTCTTCCATTCAAAAATATCTTCCGGGAATTTTTCTACTTTTTGTCCGATATATGCTTCAAACTGCTGGCGGGAGATATCGGAGAAGTCGGCGGAAATACCATCATATCTTACTCTGTCCAGCATTAATCCGTCTAAATCAGGGTAACGTTTAACCAGGTCTTTCAGGACATTCAGAATATGTGTCCGAAAGTCCTCGTTGATAGGGTTCACCATGGCAGAATATTTTTTCTTTTCGTTTGTTATGGAAGTCATGCCTTCCGGAGTATATACAACAGATGCCCACTCGGGGTTAGTGGAATACACCAATCCGCGGTCAAAGTAGTTATGACCGGCAACAAATACATTGAGAGAAGCATGCACTTCTATTCCCAATTCATGCGCTTTCTTGATAAAATGTCCCAGATAGTCAAAGTCTTTACGTTCATATCCTTGCCATTCGCGCATCTTAGGTGCGAATTCTGTGTCGAACAATACTTCTCCCGTGATAGGGCGTACATCAACAACAGCGTGGGTAAAGCCCAGTGATTTTATCTTAGTCAGATAATAATCTATTGAATCGGGATGGCTGAAACGTTCAAAATTGGCTTCAGCATCAAACCACATCAAGGCAGGTTTTACATTTTTGTCTGCTGTCTGGGGTGTAGTGCTTTTACATCCTCCCAGTGCTGTGATCAGTAAAACGGATAAGAGTGCTAGTGTTATTTTCTTCATGTTATTATATGCTATTCAGTTATTCCTTTTATTTCATCGCAAGTTCGATGCCTTCTTTGGCATATTGCCACTGACCGGCTTTTTTCAAATGAATCATATCAAACAGGAAATATCCGTCACATACGTCCATACAAGCTTTTACAGACTGTACGATTGCTTGGTTTTCTTGTTCCTGGGTTGCCTGATTGTTGGTATCCCAGTTACCTACATCCGGACCTCCGGCTACAATAGGACATTCTCCTTTAATCTTATCTTTTGCCAATGAACAGAATCCTTCCATAGTCCATTCGGTAGTTCCATGTACTTTAAGCGGAGAAGCATAGGCACCGATAAGGATCTGATCCATGCAGGCAGCATAGCCATAATTCATATATTTGCCGGTTGCCCATTTGTAATAACGAGAGGTATCATAAGTGGTAGCAGCCCAGTTAACGCCTACATCATAATAGGAAGAGTACCAACCACCTACGTAAACTCCAAACTTAATTTTAGAGTTGACTTCTTTGACGGCAGTGCGTGCTTTCTGCATAAAGTCATAAATCACTTTTGCGCGGAATTCCAACCACTTAGTCATATATTTAGGATAGGTGGCAGGAAGACTGGAAGCACCCGGTGCCAAAATGTCGTCCGGGTAATTTTGGATTTTTATTCCTCCCATGTAAGCCTCGAATTGCTTACGGGACTCTTCAGAAAAATCGGCTTGCAGATTAAGGAAGCGTCCACGGTCTAAGAAGATACCGTCCAGATCGTAGCTTGCAAGATCTTCCAGTAAGTTACAAAGGAAAGTTTGTACTTCCGGATGGGCAGGATTGAAGAACTTGGCACTTTCACTAGTGTTCATTACACTTGTAATTCCTGTCTGCATGTTCATCTGCGTTGCCCATGCTGCTTTAGACTGATCTCTGTACAAAAGTCCTGTGCCTCCGTCGATCTGATTTCCACCGACAAAAGTATTAATGGCGGCATGGATACGAAGTCCCTGTTTGCGTGCTTCGTCAACGAAGGCTTGCAGGTAGTCCCATGTTGCTGTTCTTTCTACTTTGGTATAGTTGCTTCCGATCCAGGCATACATAAATTTGACCTGATCTACATGATTCGTTTTAAATAAAACATCTCCGGTAGTGGGACGTACATCTACTACAATATCAGTGAAACCGGCATCTTTGGCTAAAGCCAGATCACGGGCTATGTTTTCTTTGCTGTTGGCAAAATCGGGAAAGTTGGCAGCTGCGTCAATCCAGATATAACGGGGTTTGGAGGCATTAGGATTCTCTGTCGGTTCTTCGTCTCCTCCTCCGCTGGTGTCTCCCCAATAATCTTTTGAATCGCTGCCGCCACATGCCATGCACAAGCAGGCAGCTATTCCTCCTATAAATGCTTTTATTATATTTTTCTTGATATTCATTTTATACGACTTAATAGTTGAAGTAAAAAGCCTGTACCTGAAAGAGGTACAGGCTTTTTGCATAAAGATGGTATTTTACATGTCGATACAGTCACACTGTACGCAACCTACGTATCCATTGCAGAACATAAAGTAAACGTACATATAATAACCGTCATCAGAAACTTTCAAAACTACATCACCACAGTAATTACCGTTCGTATTTCCAAGAATCTTAGAACCATAGTTTCCATTGATTCCCAAACCGGTACTTCCGAAGTCAATAGCCTGAGTAGCTAACGAGCCTGATGAAAGATCGAACAAGTAGATATTATCGGCAGTTCCCCAATTCCATGGATTCACCAGATTTGAAGCGACATATTCCACCTTGTTAAATACTGTATAATCGACAGCATTCGGTACGTAGTTTCCATCAAGTGCCACTCCCTTATTCTTAATTGCATTTGTTTTTCCATCCATCCAGCATAGGTTGCGTGGTTCGGCGTAGAACGTAGTATAATAATCACTGGTCGGATCTGTCGGGTCAGAGTAAATGACATCAGCATTTGTTCCCCATCCGCCTATTCCTTGCGCTGTAATGATGTCCGGAGTCTGTGATTTAAGTACGCCATTTTCTACCTGCCAACGGGCAAACTGGCCTGAAGTGGCATAGATAGGAGCGGTAATAATAGCATTACTGTTCAGACTGCCACATACTGACAGTTTTCTGCCCATAGCCAGCGAAGTTGTAAATTCTATGTATTTCTCCGGTGCTTGGTCGACTCCCGAGGCTTTCCATACAGTAAAGGCTGGTCCGGCATTTGGAGTCAGATTCGTGAACAGGATATTTCCGTCCTTGTCTGCTGTTGCATAGAAATTAGTCAGACTACCTGCAAAGCTAATGTTCATTGTTCCTGCTTTTTCGCCATTCTTGGCATGCAAGTATACAGGATTCTTCGCACGTTCATTAATGACTACATAGTCATTTGTTACAGCAATACCGGTCGTCATATCGAAGCTGGAGATTCCTATGTCTGTCAGTTTCTTGGCCCAAATAAGTTTAGCACTGTTTGCACGCAAGCCGGCAGCAATCTTTTCAGGAATTTCCTTCTTGACGGTATACGTAGATTTAGTTGTACCGTTTTGCGCAGTCACAGTGACTTTCTGGTCTTGGTCGTAATTCAATGCAACCGTAGTCGGATCAGGTGAGATCGTTGCTCCGTGAGATATTGATACATCTGCTAAAACTTCACCTATACTTTCCAGGCTAATCAGAGAAATAGTTTTGGTACTTTCGTTGATAATACCTGATAATCCCAGACTTGTAAGATTGAATTTCGTGATTGTGCACTCATTACTTTTACGTATTTCTGCTACAACTTTATATTCGGTACTCGTACCGGTCTGATCTTTCACCGTAATATAATTGTCCTTTGTCATATCCATAAATAATAATGTCGGATAAACATATACATTATTATCAAGGTCAGCGATTACACGCATTTTCTTCAAGTCAGATGTTTGCAGAACGTTGTCTGAAAGTTTGGGGTAGTTATACGGAAATACAACTGTAATTATATGATTCGTATAATCTATTTCACTCGTGAAACTGTTGTCATCACTGTCGTCATCCGGGAAGGATGCTGTCAAATTGTTGATTATGTTTCGTTCAACAGTCGGATTAAAATCTTCCGGGCTGTGACACGCACTCATACCCATCAGAAACGCAATGACTGAAACGATTGATAATATTTTATTTTTCATTGTATTAAGCTTTTAGTTATTTCCATTCATCATATTGCTCAATTAACGCATTGTTTTTTATCTCAGAGGTCGGTACCGGCAGGACATATAATTTCTGCGGGAATTTACGATCCTGTCCGTCACAATCGATGTATTCGTATGTGCCGTTCGTTATCTTAAGACCATGGCAGCGATAGTTGTTATATTCGATGTGGGCCAGTTTCCAACGGCGCATATCCCAGAACAAATGTCCTTCGTATGCCAATTCTACTTTACGCTCATTACGATAATCTTTGAACCATGCCTCACCACTCGAAGACTTGCCCGGCAAATTCACTCCTGCACGAGCACGAACTCTATTCATTAAAGACTGTGCTTCACCGGTTTTATTAAGCCGGTATGCAGCTTCGGCTTTGTTTAGCAGAACTTCTGCAAAACGGATTTCTACCCATGCCTGTGAACTTTTAGTACCTTTTACATCAATCAGTTTCTCATCCAATAGTTTGCGCAAGAAATAACCAGTGGTTGTTTTTCCATACGAATAAGATTGTTCACGATAAGCCATGAAAGCTCCGTTTGTTCCACCTACACTACAGTCCATGACTTTACCTTTCCATGTACAGCCACGATAGATAATTGTGGCTGCGAAGCGTGGCTCTAGTTGGTCATAAGGAGGTTCTTTTGTGGTAGTGCCATGCCATTCGGTCCAATCTACCTTATTGCCGTTCTTGTCTTCATAAGATTCTACCATTTCCTGAGTAGGAGTACCCAAAGCACCAAAGTCATAACCATCACATTGAGGAACATAATATTGGTCAAAAGTGTGGTTGGGTCCACTGTCTTTATTGTAATCAAATTCCAGAATAGCTTCCTTATTGTTACCTTTCCAAGCATCCGCATAGTTGTCTACCAAATCATACAACTGAAGTTTTTCAACTTCATCGGCTGCATTATAGGCATCTTGCCAACGTTCTGCATATAGCATAGCACGTGATTTCAATGCATAGGCAGCCCCCTTTGTCACCCGGCCTTTATTGGCCGCATCCCATTCTTTTGGCAGGTTGGTAGCTGCAAAGTCCAGATCATCTGCAATGAACTGCCATGTTTCAGCTGCCGTACTCCGTGCTTTATCATTAGAGGCAGGAAGGTCGTCGTAAAGAATAACTCCGCCATGACGTTTAGCTAATTGGAAATAAACGTAAGCACGGAAGAAACGTACTTGGGCTTCCCATTTCAAATTCTTGTCTTCAGGGAATGTTGAGTATTGTTTCTGCATGGACAGGAATTGGTTCATCTGACGGATGTTACCGTATGCGAGGTCTTTATCCCAAATGTTGTAACGGCATCCATCCGGACTGATAACATCCGGATTGGTGACGTAGTTGTTCGGATGTCCGGCTCTGTCTCCTAAAGCTACCGAACCGTATTTGAATGTCTCAGTCAGACTTTCAGTCAAACTTCCGGAGAACTGTGATTCACCGAACTGACCATATTTGTTCAGATATGTATAGAAAGCATTCACATACTTATCTACATATGCTTCATCTTGCCAAACAATCTCATCACTTACAGTCGATGTCTGTTTGACACCGTCCAGCCAATCATTGCACGAACTGATGGTAAAGCCTAATGCTAGTGCTAATGATATATTTAATAATATCTTTTTCATATACTTCCGTTTTTTAGAATGTTAGTTTTACACCTAGCGTATAAGTTCTCTGTTGCGGGTAATAACCATTGTTTACAGCAGGAGATTCCGGGTCAATGTTGTATTTGGTCAGTCCGCTAAAGGTCAACAGGTTATAGCCTTCAACATAGAGTCTCAGACCTTCTATACCTGCAGGGTTCAGCCATTTCTTCGGGAAATTGTAACCAATTTGTGCAGTCTTCAGGCGCATATAGTTTCCGTTTCTGTACCAGAAGGTAGAAGAGTATCCATTGTTATTACTTGGACCAGTAATTTCCAGGCGTGGGAATTCTGCATTGGTATGTTCCGGAGTCCATGAGTTTTCAACCAGGAATGTCGGTGAGTTTCCTCCATGATAGAAAGGTTTGGTAAATGAGGTATTATCTTGTGTACCCGCAGAACCGCTGGCTGTATACTGACCGGTCAGGGCTACGACATTACCCAATCCCCAAGAGAACAACAAGTCAAAGTCAAATCCTTTCCAATTACCGAATAAGTTCAAAGAACCGGTATGTTTCGGAGTAGCACTTTTACCTACATAACCTTGATCTTGTGCAGCAGTAATGATACCGTCTCCATTTCTATCTACATATTTAATGTATCCCGGCAGGGCTTTATAACCTTTGACGGTAGCCGAATTAGCAATCTCTTCTTCGCTTTGGAACAGTCCATTGGCGATGAAACCGTATTTGGAACCTATTTGCTTTCCTGTCAGACGCTGATATTCAGGAGCATTATCCGAATCACCTACATATTTCAGCCAACGGCCATATGCATAAGACCAGATTAATTTCGCACCATAATTGAATTTGTTGATATGATTATAGTGAGTCAGAGTTAGATCAAATCCTTTATAATCATTTTTATTGACGTTTGCAGAACTGAAATAGTATCCGCCTCTTGAAGGAGCATATGCACCTGTGACTGTAGCCAGCTTGTCATATTCATATTTGTAGAATACATCAAATTCGACACCTAATAATCCGTTCCACATCGTTGCGTCAACGCCGACATTATAATTCAGACATTGAGCCCATGACAAATTAGGATTACCTAATACAGAAGCATACATCATTGTCTGGCTGCTTCCACCAATGATTACGGCATTTTTTGTAATGCCCATCGTATTTCTCCATTGGAAAGCGCTTACGCCACTTGTTGCAGTCTTACCAATACCGGCTCTTAGCTTCAGGTTATTGATCCAGGGTGCGTTGAACCAGTTTTCATTATTGATTCTCCAACCTGCGGAAACACCGGGCAATGTCACCCAACGTTTGTTCATTCCACCAAACAGGTAGCTACCGTCATGACGTAGAGAAGCTTCCAGATAATACTTATCGTCGTAATTATAGTTCACACGTCCTACAAAGCCCGCTACTCTTGTATGTCCGCTATATCCTCCGATGCTCGGGAACTTTTCTGCTCCGTTTCCGGTTTTATTAGTTATTTGATTAAGTTCATCCAGTTGGATAAAGTCCAGTCCGTAACCGGTTGCGCTCAACGCATTACTCTTATTCTCACGAGTTTCTGCGAGAAACATTCCACCTACGGTATGTTTGCCAAACTTATTATCATAGGTTACACTTGTTTGTGTAGTAAATGTATAGCCTCTGGATGCGGATTCACTCAAACTAATAGAGTTACCGGATGCATCTGTTCCTTTATAATAAGTTAATGAAGTGCTTTCACTTGTTGGAAGGTTCATTATCATCACTTCATAAGGATTACTCAGGATTTTGCTGAAGTTATAAGTTAAGTCATAAGCTCCCTGGAATTTGAAACTTAATCCTTTCAGCCATGGTGCGTCATACTTCAAGCTGAAGTTAGACTGAATATAAGAATAATTGGATTTGCTGTATCCTGATTCGTTGATAGATGCTAACGGAGCTACCGGAGAGGAAGCGGTCGGCGTAGATACATTGTAAGTTTTTCCATCATATTCGTAAGTATCGGGCACATAAGGCAAGGCACGAATAACTTGTTGTGGGACATTATGCCAGTCATCCGGATTAGCGGAATAACGAGGGGAATCTCTTTTCTCAATACGACCGGATACTCCTAATGTGAAGGTAAGACTCTTGGTTAATTTGGCATCGATATTGGAACGAAGGTTTAAACGGTTGTAACCATAATTGTCGATATTACCTTTCTCATCCAGATAACCGATAGATGCGAAGAAACGCACTCTGTCACTACCTCCGGTTGCCGATATATTATGGTGTGTACGAGTACCGGTACCATAGATCTTATCATACCAGTTTGTATTTCCCCAACCATCAACTCCATCTTTCATTTTCTGCACCATTTCTGAGGTAAATACTGTAGGGTCACCTTGTAACTCCCGTGCTTTATTATACCAGTAAGCATATCCGGGACCGTCCAACCACTCTTGTTGTTCCGCATTCTGGCTGAAACCGACCGAACCGGTATAAGTGATAGACATCTTTTCCGCTTTTCCCTGTTTGGTAGTAACGATGAAAACACCGTTGGCATCCAAACCATAAACAGCTACGGCAGAGGCATCTTTCAAGATAGATACAGACTCTATTTCGTTAGGGTCCAAGCCGTTAAAGTCGGCAGACGTACGGCGGATACCATCAATCACATATACAATACCGCTCTGACCGCGCATTGTCAGTGTTGCATTGTCCGATCCCGGCTGACCGCTGGACTGTACGGCTGCAACTCCGGCAATACGTGCACCAACTACGTTACTGATACTCATCGTAGGAGCTTTCAACAATTCTTTGTCGGATACTGTAGATATGGCTCCGGTAATACTGCCACGTTTTTGTGTTCCGTACCCAACTACCACCACTTCGTCCAGTGAAGCAACATCGTCTTTCATGGTTACCGAAATGAAATGCTGACCATTTACTTTGATGTCCTGAGTATTCATACCAACATAAGAGAATATCAATACATCATTATTTCGGGCATTGATACTAAACTTTCCATCCATGTCTGTTATCGTACCACTGGTCGTACCTTTGACGGCTACAGACACTCCTGGCAATGGTTCGCCACCACCATCACTTACTGATCCTTTTATTACGTTTTGTGCGAAACAACTCAATGTGCACATGAACGCAATAAACAATGAGGTCATGAACCTCGGATTCCATTTGATTCTTTTTTTCATTGCATTACAATATTAGATAGGTTTATAGAATAAAGTGTTCACAATATCTTTCATATAGGTGCCCGGCTTGCAGGTAAGCCGAGTTAGGGCTCATGAAATGAGAAAACTCAAATGTGATTGCATTTTCCATTCCAGCTCTTCTCGCAGCATCCAGCTTTAACAGCAGCTTTTCCCATTTGATAGGTAAGAAACGAATAGGCATGTCACGGTCGAAAGATTCAATATTGGTCCAGCATTTCATGTTGTATTTATCTGCCAGTTTCTTATTGATAACCAAATAGTCATATAATTCATGATAATCCACCTGACCATCTTGAAAAGCCATGATATCAACAGCTCCATTGACGTTATTCAATATTTCATCCCATTCTTCCTCATGCTCTTTCACAGACAGTGCTTTGTCGCCTGCCATTACCTGGTCTGTTTTTACTCCGTGTATATAAGGAGAGACCATGGTCGACAGATTCCCGGAAACTGCTTTGGCATGTTTCCCGACTTCTGCATAAATCTTGGACATATTCTTTGTGCGCCGGCTGATTTCTTGTGACAAATACCAGCCCTGGAATGATTTATGATGACCATATTTTTTCCAGACTTCGTCTATCAGTGCCATATTCAGATCTATTTCTTTCTGAAACAGTCCTTCCTGCCAGTACTTTCCGGAGTCATACATTCCAAAGTAAAAAGCCATATTGTATTTATCGGCTAATGTCAGGAACATTTCAACCAAGTCTACAGGGGGATAATAGACATCTTCTTTTCCTAATAAACATTGAAAAGGGGAGGCAATCCATTTGGCGAGACCGGCTCGAATGAGCACAACGGTATTGATTCCCATTTTCTTCATTGCTTTAAAATCCTGATCCCACTCTTTGGTACCCCAGTTCTGATGCGGAATATCCCAACTTATTTCATCCAGAAAAGTCGCTTTAATAGGCATTCCTTTTAGAGCATCGGGCGTAGCAAACGTCTCGAATGTCTCTTCGTCAGTAGCTACTTTTTTTATAGGAGTGCAAGCTGTCAGAAGCTTGCTGCCTGCTAACAGTGAACATGTGGCAAATGCGGTTTTCAGAAAATTACGTCGTCCATCCATAGTGTTGTTATTAATTTAGGGTTATAAA
>JBKVKY010000017.1:0-27737 GCA_046986985.1 Bacteroides xylanisolvens
CGTCGGAATACTCATATCCTTCATCATCGACTTTAGCAGATAGCCGTGTTAAATCATGGAGTAGGGCATCGTGATTACGCCAGAACAATTCAACCGTCCCGGCCCGCATCAGGCATTTGAGAGATACTTCTTTGGTTTGGAATTTCACAACTTCACCATCGTAGATTGCTCCGTCTTGACGCTTGAAATTCTGTAATAGGTTCTTTTTTACCGTCGGAGCCTTTAGTATTTCAGCATTGCTACCTTGCAATACGACTACGCCATAATCGGATAAGTCTTTGTCATCAATCTCGTAACCTTTAGGCATTGGAAGCTCATTTACGGGCTCCTGGTATTCGTAATCGACTTCTCGGGGGAAGTCATTACTAAAAATAAATTTAGCAACTTCAAGGCCCGGATTAATAACATAGCTGCTTTGGGAAGACAGACGTAACTTATAACTCCTGCCGATTAAGGGAAAGTAAAATTCATGATAACTCAAGTCAGAAAGTATATCAATCAGTCCACCAATACCCAAACTGCCTATATATGCAAACTCAATGCTTACTTCAGCCGTATCCAATGTAGGACTAGAAAGATCAAATTCCTGTCCGTCTTCTTCCGGCCAATCATTCTTGTCCGGTTCCTTCATGGTTGGAAATGCTACCAGGTTATTATAACTTCCCTTTGTAATACATATACCCAAACTGATATAAGCATCTATTCTGTCTATTAGTAATTGCCCTTTCATCGCTTAAGTGTTATACCTTTAGTGTTTAACGTGTCTATTCCCAGCTTTACAGCGTACATGAACTCTCTTATTTCCACAAGGTTAGATGTGTAATTGGAGATATCCGATAAATGGGAAACAATAGTATCATTACCCCGAAGCATTTCAGCCATATTCTTATCCATATTTATTAGATATGACAGTTTCTCTGCTATTTTCTCTGTTCCTGAATTAATACTCTTAACTTCCTCATTTATAGAATAAGTATGCGAAGTCATTACAGCAAAGCTTCCATCTAGTTTGTTGGCTGAATCTTGCGACATTGAAGCAAATCCTTTCTTTGATGCCTCACGCTCATCGTCGTTATCATTCCAGCCGAACATTTCTGCCATTGCATCTCGTTTTGCTTTCATTTCATTAGAGAGCTGTTGCCCTTCTGCCTTCAGTGCATTATACTCATCTTCAGTCACACCGTCATCCATAGCATTGTTAAGTTTTTCTCTCCAAGCCATTAAGCTGTCCATGAATTCTTCTTTAAGCATAGAATTTACGATGGCATTCTTCATATATTCCTCGAAGTTATCAGCGAAGTCAGCAGAATCGGCGTCCATATCATTAAGCAAGTCCTGAAAGTCTGAACGAAGAGAGCTGTAATCAAGAAGCGTGGTATCAGCTATTTGCTGTTCCAGCACCTCCGCTACCTGTCCGACACCATTTGCGATTTGATCTGCAAATTTCTGCGTGTCTGAATCAAGTTGAGACCAGAAGATACCGGCATGTTCCTGAAGTTCCGCAAGTTGCTCATCGGTCAAATCAAATAATCCAGTCATACGACCACCCATTTTCTTTTTAAATTCCTTTACGGACATGCCTAATGCCTCTGCAGCTTGTTTCCAACCTTCACCGGACATATCATCTACTTCATCATAACCCTTTGAGTGTGACTTTCCAGAAGCACCAGAATTTAAGTATTGTTGCCCCAGTACTCGGGCATTTGCGCTTTGTTCTTTGATATTGGCAATAGCAGCTTCATAAACAGCGTTTGCGGTATCTCCTGTCAAGGTCTCCGCTAACTCCAGCTGTTTCTCAATTATCCGATCAAGAATATTAATATAGGATTCATACGTTTCTTTCGCTTTCTCGTATTTTTCTGTCGTATCGTCCTTAGTGAACATACTGAAAATCTTTGTTGCTACCTGTATAACGGCACTAATAACAGCAAGAATAACAGATGCCTTCTCAACTGTACTGATAGCGTTAGCCGATGTATCTGCTGCCATTTCAACACCACTCATAGCAGTCAATGCAAAGGTCCCTATTTCACCAATCAATGAGATAATTTCACCAGCCGGTCCACCGATTGATTTTCCAACATCAGTTAATGCGTCTGATAATTCATCTAACTGTGCTTTTACATCTTTCTCTGCTTTCTTTACCTTAGCATCCTTCTGTACCACCTTATCTTTCGCCTCATTGTATCTCGAAGTCTTTTCTTTTACTTTATCCAAAGCCTGTGCCTCGGTCAGATAAGCTTTTGTGGAATCAATTTTACCAGTCTTTTCGTTGAATTTAGAGGACTTGACACCATTTTCAATCTTAGCACCACCTTTTACAGCTTCTTGAGTCTGTTTAGCATTTTCTAATTCCATTTGCGCATTAGCTAACTCTTCCTCTGCTTCTGCTAATTCTTTCTTCTTGTCAGATAATGATTGAAACGGGTTACGTGAATCCAATTCATCCATAATTGATTGAATAGTACTAGTATATTCGCGAAGCTGGTCCGGGGAAAGAACTTTGGCAGCCGTACTCTTTGCATTCTCTAATTGAGTAAGCAGAGAATTAAGAGTTTCAGAAGACGTTTCTTTCAGATTTTCAAATGCACGAACATACTCCGGAGACTCTTTCAACTTATCGTAATCCAGGCCCATCAATTCCATTCCCTTGTTCTTTGTTGCTTGAGCAATAGACCGATCAATTTGTTCAACCTGTTCTGTATCTCCATTCTTTACTGCTTGTTTTCGTTGTTCCTGCAAGGTGGCAATATCTTCGTTGAATTTTCGTTCAATAGCAAGGCGTTGGTCCGTATAGTCTTGATACTGATTCAGCAAATCAGCTAAATCATCCCCACGATTGTACTTTAAATCTGTAGTTTCCTTTTTTTCATTAGCAACTTTATCAAATGCATCAAACTGTTTCTTTACTGGCTCTGACTTGACATATACTGATGCATTGAAGATTTTATCTTTATTGTCAGGATTAGCATCAAAGGCGGAACGAGCATCTTCAATCACTTTTAACTTTTTGTCTTCAGCTTCGCGATCGATAGCCTGTAATTCTAGTTTATGATTGAGTTCCCTTTGTTTTAGAACCTTTTCACTGCTCTCTTTAAGCTTATTTATTTCAAGCTGCTCTAGTTGGTTTGCAGAGTCTTCTTTCATACGCTGTTGCTCTCTATTCTGCTTATCTAGCAGGAGTTTATATTTCTCCTGTTCTTCACGTAGCTTTTTCGCTTGGTCATCCTTCTTGGAAGATGAATCATAGACTTTTAATTCTTTTTCAGCCTCCTTTAGCTTCTTGACATTTTCTTTATAAGACTTTACCACAGCAGAATCTATCCCTTTGAACTTTCCGGCATCCATTTGCTTCTTTTGTGCTGAAGCGATTGATTCCAATGCTTTAGTAGCATCTTCTTTTTGTTTTGTCCAAAAGGCTTTATTTTGAATGGCAGCTTTTTCTTCTTCTTTCTTTTGTTCTTCCTTTGCTTTCTTCTGAATTTCATTTATTTTCTCTACTTCTTCTTTTGCAAGACGGGCAGACTCTGCAGCTTCATTCTTCTTTTTGGCTAATCGTCCAATTCTTATACTTAATCCTGGATCTTCAATACCATCTTTTCTATTTTTTTCAGCTTCATCGATAGCCTTTTGCCATTCAGCGGTAGCTGCATCAAGTTCTTCTTGCTTCATAACAGCTCTAACCTTAATCCCCATTACATATTGCTCATTTTTATCTTTGTTGAGTAGTTTTAAAATATCATGGAGTTCCATTGTTTTAATCTTCTCTAAATCAAGATTTTTTAAAACATTTGGCATTATAGATTGAAGTTGTTTGTATGCACTTAATTTATCAAATTGACTGGATGTTTCATCTCTTATAATATTGACAAGACTTTCTGCCTTATTTTTCAATTCATCAAAATGTTTTTTTTGAGTCTCCATAGCAGCATTATGCTTTCTTATAGCTCTTTCGGAGACAGATTCTGCTGTAGCACATTTGTAAATTGCATACCCAAGCCCTGCAAATGCGGCAGCTGCTAATACATAAGGATTAGTTAACATTGCAGCAGCATTTTTTAGTTGTGCAATAGTTTGAGCTTTGAGGGCTTTTGTCAATAAGATACTAGAAGATGTATTCTTTGCAATCATTGTTGCCTCAATAGCGTACAAGCCTTTCTTTAGGACTAAATCAGCGGCCTCAATAGCACGCTGTCGATTTACAATTGCTGTTACCGTTGCATATACTTGCTTAGCAGTACTTACAGCAAGAATACTGCCTTTGTATCCTGCAAGGGCAGTCGTAACAACAACTATTAATGCTCCTATTTCTTTCAATGCTTCTTGAGCGCTTCCGTCAGCAAAGGCTTCATTCATAGATTGCGCTGCACTGGATATTTCCTTTAAGATTTCTTTTCCTAACGGGCGAAGGGCAGCTGTTATATTATTACCAAGAAGCTTCATTTGATTCTCGGCTGATGAGGACATTTCTATAAAAGCAGCTTCTGCGGCACCTGTTGCATTTTTCATTTGTTCCAGATCGGACGCAGCACCTACTGCATTTTGTCCGGTTATCATTAGTGCAGCCTGTAAAGCTTCGTCGGTACCCAATAATTCTTTCATTTTTGTAGTACTTCCGTTTGCTTCGTTATAGATCAGCTGTAATGCTTCCTGGAAAGAACGTCCGGAAAAGGCTGCATCACCTAAATGGTTAGCCGTTCCCATAATTGCCGCACGTATTTTAGTCATCGCTTCGGCTGTTGGAACACCTTGTTTGGTTATTGATACGACAGCTGCTAGCACGTCTTCAATATCAATACCGAAGGACGAGGCAATGGGAGCAGCTTGAGCAATACTCTTTCCAAGTTCTCCCATTGTAGTTTTACCAAGCTTGGCTGTGGTAAATAACATATCAGAAACAGATTCTGCTTCAGAAGCTCCTTTTTTATATGCATTAAGAATTGTAGTGATAGCATCTGCCGAAGTAGCCGTTTCTGTAACGCCGCCGATAGCAGCCTTAGCAGATACTTTTAGAATATTCATAGCATCCGCTCCATCATGTCCTGCAGATACAATCTGATATAGTGCTTTCGCTGACTCTACGGCTCCGACTGGAACCTCTCTAGTCATATCAATAACGCTATTCATAAAATCGGTAAGACTGCCTTTTATCCCGCTTGAAAGAGTAGCAACTTCTTTCATGCTTTGCTGGAACTGCTTTTCGAAGTTATATGCTTCTTTGGTTGCTTGAGTAAATGCGATTCCCGCACTAATGCCAATCCCTCCGAATACATCAAAAGCGGTAATTTCACCGGCCATTGCCTTTATGATTCCCATCGCTTCTTGACGCCCGGAATATAGCCCTGAATTATCTATACCTGTAGCGAAATATAACGCACCATCTTTATTCTGAATACCCATATAGCATTTATTCTTAAAATATAAAGAGGAGGTAAAATTTGGCTATTTCGAGAAGAATAAGCATCTTTGCAGTGTTCTAAGACCAAGGAACGATTTTTATTTCAACGTATTAGGGAGTTGATTCGCCTACTATACCACAATATAGGCTATCAATTCCCTTTGCTACATAATCCTAATGCGTTGCAATAGATTATGTTCCTTGGTCGGAAAGAATAGGGGAGAGATAGCCTTTTTCTATAATATATAAATTACTATTCATTAGCGCCATGACCAAGGAAAATGAGAACGTATCTGTAGCGAATAAAAGGAACTACACAGAAGAAGAAATTAATGCTGCTTACAAGAAGGGCAAGGATGAAGGAAGAATTGAAGGGATGCTCGCTTATCAGAAAAGATTGATTGAGAATCTACAGCGGGATAATGCATCTCTCAATCAGAAGCTTCAGGAGATTAAAAAATAATCCCCCATATCTTCACAGATACAAGGGACTAGAAAACATACTCTAAACCAATTTATAAAAAAACAGTTAACCTAATATATAAACACAATGGCAAATTACCTTATCGTTTGACCTTTCCAGCAATATCGTTATATTTCTTTATCCTGACTGTCTTACTAGGGTCATCAAAAGACGGAAGTTCTACCCACTCGTAATCTTGCCCTTCAACATTTCCGTCTTCGTCAGTCGTTTTATTACGCTGTTTCATCACAAATGAGTACTCCTGAAGCAATATCTCTATTAATCCATAGCTACTATCCAACGTCTGATTAAACGTTAATCCTAGGGCTTCTTTTGCAATAACTAAGAATCTGCTTTGGTTATATCCTTCCAGCTTTGCAGATTCTTCCGAGCGGCTATTATCTCCGTCTCTCGTAGCGGGCTCACGTTCCGAAGCATCGTGATAGAGGTACAAAAAGGGTGATACCCTATGCGATATATGATTGCATTGAATAATATGCGTATATCCTCCCATGTCGTATTGTCAATGAGGGCTTTTTTAAACCATGCCGGCGGATCACTAGGCTTGTTATGAATGCCCAGGCAAACGACATCGAGAAGTAGTCCTCCATATTTATTCATCAATTCTGGAAAATCAGCATTCAGCTCACCATCTTTCACAATCATTTTATCAATATCTTCCTTTTCAATTTCAAGGAGAAGCGGACGAATTCTAAACCATGTCCGGACAGTGATAGGCTTTATTACAATACAATCACCGGGATCCTTTCCTTTTGGAATAGAATCTCGGTTAGTAAAATCAAATGGAATCTTGACAGGCTGCTCCGTTACAGATTCCGATTCTTGCTGAAATAAGTTCTTTATACTCATAATTTCCTCAAGGAGCCTAGCCCGTTGTACTTCCGGGCAATACTTCCGGTTATTTGCAACTAACCTTCAATACTTTCAGCTCCATCCTTCAATAGTTTGTTCCTGTAGACGGAATCGAACCGCCGGTCTCTACTTAATAAATGTAGCGCTCTAACCAACTTAAGCTATACAGGACCGTTAATTATTTTTTCGCACCACTTGGAGCAGCTTCTCCGCTTTCGACATTCGCTGCATTAGCTGGGGCTTCTCCGCCTTCGGCAATAGTAACTACTTCGCGCATAAAAGCGGTCTGTCTCTTACCGTCTACAGTAACAGCAGCTTGCATATATACACGAACAAGCAACAACTCTGCTTGTTCTGATCCGGGAGCCTGCGAAATCTTTGAGGCGATCTTACCATTCACGATGGTATAAACGACCTTCTTACCGTTTTTAGGTAATGTTTCGCACTGGAACGTTTTTGAAATAGAAGGAGTATTAAGAGGCTTTTTCCAGATGTTTTTTCCGCCTGTTGTATCTACTTCACCGCCTGCCAGTTCTTTGAGAACCTCATTTGATGGAGTAGGGATGGAGAACTCGACATAATCTGTCGTATCTTTCACAAGTTCAACATAAAAAGGTTCTTCACTGCCTTCCACTTCAATTTTTACTTCTTTGGGATCTGCAAAGTTGAATGCAACACTTCCTTTGGTCGGAAGGGGATAATCTTTGAGATCTGCACCGGGAACGCCGTCACCGACTGTTCCAAATTTAATTTTACCTACGCCCATAGCGATAGGTCTTACTTCTCCTGCCATAATTATTGATCTATTAAAATTTCTAATCTAATATTTGTACAAGCGAATTTCTCTTTCAAGTCCGGCATTGGAACACTCCAGAGAACTGTCACTTCTTTACATACACCGTCATTACTATTGATTGAATCAAGCGACTTCCGCACCTTACGCTTTAATTCTTTCATTCGTTGACGTTTTAACATACCATTCTCATCACTCCAAGGTACGAAGATATTGATGTTAACAGGCACTTTATTGATAAAGTCAAGTTCATTCAATTGCAGATGATTGATAACGATATGTTCATTGGTCAAGCCTGCTTCCGATTTGTCCTTGTAAATCATAACATCGGTGCCCGCAGCGACCACAGCATTATAAACTATATCTACAGCGTCAAATTCATCCATATTCAAATTTTACTAAAAACAGATTTCAATGTCTCCCTTAGATATTTCTCACATTGAACGTTCGCACCTGAAACGACTTCATACCCTTTAGCTTCCACGGCTGCCGCATATTCCATTCCTGCAACACCGACCAACACATAACCACCAGTATACGACAGTGAGACTTCTTCTGCAAGCCTACGACCTTTGTACTTACCGGTGGTCTTGTCAGTACCTTTGTCTCCTTCTTTGAAGTTCTCTGTAACCACTTCACCGTCTTTAGCTATTATATATCCGATAGAGGAACGAAGATTACCAGTCTGGTCTTTATATGAGCCACTCCGGCGGGCTACTTCGATAAACTTTTCACCTCCTGCTTGCAGGAAAACAAGCATCTTATCTTCTGCTTTACTTTGAAAATGGTCGAACCAGCGTTCCATTTCATCAAAGGTGAATAGGGGAGTCATGCCGTTTTTCATACGTTGATAATTGAATGTGATTGATAAGGTTCCCAACAGATAACCGGTACATCAATACCCTTTGATGCAACTTTCAAACGCAAAAACTTACTATCTGCTGGCGGTTGCATTTTGGAGTAGAAATAGCCATGTACCTGTGTTTCATCACCAGCCGAATTGTGTTTTAAAACAATTCTTCCATCGCTTACCGGGTCGTAGCGTCCGGGGACAGATATTTCAACCGGTTTCCCAGGAACCCATTCACCATTAACTAAGTGCCCGTTAGCCTCAATAGTAACTATTGCTGTATGTGGATACCGTTTTACCATCTGTTGCCAGCTCTCCCTTTGATAATGATTCGTTTCCCAAGTTTAGCAGCTTTCTCCGGCTCCCCGTTCTCTATGTACAGTTGCTTTGCAGTCTGAATATAGAAAGAACGGGGATGAGTGATAGAAAGCTTGTTTTCACTGAAATCTTGAGAGTTTACCATCATGGCATACATATCAGCGACACAAAGACCGACTTGCTTCATGCTTTCAGTAGTACATTCCGCTTCGGGGTTGATACCCCGCCTAACGAAGACTACCTTATCCAAGAAGCCTTCCATATCCCCAATAGATGGATATTCCAGTATTGTTTCTCTGATTGTTGCCATTATAGTTTACTCTTCATCTGTTTTTTCAGTATCTTCATCGGCCGCCCATTCCTTGGCATCAGTTTTCATGATATACATTGCATCAGGATCGTTGACTACCGGGATGGCATTAGCTTCTGCTTTAGTCCACTCTTTGAACGGTTCAAGTTCAGACCACTTGCTGATAAAAACAAAGTCTTTTTTCAGTGTTGTTGCTTTCTTCTTGTACTCGACAGAATGTTCCGCTGCAATAGGACCATGTTGGATGTCACCGCATTGTAAATCTTCCAAAAAACAGATATTAGCGGCTTCCCATGGATTGATCGTAGTGCGATTATGAGAAGCATCTTCAATACGAACAGCCGGGCTCACTAAGACAATTTGAACACCTTCTGTATTCTCTTGTGCAGAGAGATATTCATTGATAACTTTCTTGGAGATAGTCAGCTTTTCTTTCTGATTGATCCAGCCTTTAACTTTCTCGATAACGGCTTTCTGTTTCTTCAATAAAGCAAATCGATCTTTACGCATCACTACGTACTTAATGGTAACACCATCAGCAGAGGCAGAAACTACTGTATCTTCAATGTCTTGCAATCCGTCTGCAGTGTTTGCATTTGCCCAGTCAGCAGCAGAAACCTTTTTATTTTCATTCTTCATACCACAACCAACAAATTCCTCGGTAACAATACCGTTATTATTGCTTGAGTTTAGAGTGAACCCACCTTTAGACATCAGCTGCATGCACCACCATTCGAAACGTCCACGAACAGCGTTATATACAAAGTCCTGATCTTTGAAAGCGAGGTCAAGGATAGATTTCAAATCCGAATCACCTTCACAATCACGGCTAAGTTGCCGGTATTCGTTCCAGTCGCTTTCATTCATACCACGCTTAACGGCAGTCTTGGGGATATCACCTGACATCTTACCTACAACTTCACGTTTCTTTTGCGGTGCAGAAGAATCAAAGCTGATAACGTCTGCAATAACAGGAGCACCTTTCTCTCCGGTCAAAGTTTCCCATTTCAGAGAATCTTTTTGCTTTACACCGAAAAAATTAGGGAAGAATACCGGCTTAACCTTACGTGAGTTAAGGCGAGCACCCATATTTTTACGGTTCACTTGTTTAATTAAACTTCTTTCCATATATCATTATTTTAATGGATTAGACAAAACGGATAAAACGGAGCAATGCTTTAATAGCGTCGTCAACAGGGTAGGGCATTACTGCTTCATTAACAGTACCACGCACCAAGAGGCCTGACTGCTGGTTAGCTACGGTCACATCAACCTTGTTCATGGTGATAACCTCCGGGGTATACTTGAACTTTGCAGCTTTGGCAGCAGCTTTAGCAGTAACAAGAACTAAGACATCATTAATCTTTGCGGCTCCAATAGCTCCGGAAAGAGTTATTGTGTCATAAGCTGCATTGGTTTTGTCAATTGCAGAGATTACATCAGAAGCTCCGGTTAAAGCACCGCCGATTGTAACAGCTTCCCCAACTTTAAACACATGATTCTTTGCGATTTGAATAGCAACAGCATCGGCAGCCGCGACAGCAGTAACTTTTCCGGTTTTAACAACATGGTAAAGGCCATTAGCATCTTTACCCACAATTACAAGCGGAGGAAGCTCGTCGATGATTCCCTTCAGTTCCGCGCGGGCAATAGTTCCACCGCCCTGAATGTCCTCGATAATCTTTTCGATACCAGGAGCATACTGAAATTCACTTTGTTTTTTTCTGAACATAGCTTTTAATATTAATAATTATTCTTCTAGACCAAGGCTAGCAGTGCCATTATCAGAGCTTTCCTCATCCTCCATTAACTTTAACCATTCCTGTTCGGTACGTTCTTTGGGCTTATAGGAATTAGGCTTGTAATCACCACCGGCGACTTCATCATCAATAACAGATTGTTTAATTTCGGCAAATTCTTCTTGAAGCTCTTTAATCTGGTCTTCAACAGAAGTTTCAGAATTGACATCAATACGATTAAACCATTTTGCAGGGAGTTTAGAATCTGCAAACAATGCTTTAGCAGATGCCTGCTTCGTAGAAGTAGTGACTGTTGTAGCGACAGTAGAGACAGATGCAGCCAACTCGGAGATCTGTTTCTGCTGGGCTTTCAACAACTTAACAACAGAAGCAGGCAAGCCTTCGAGATCTTCGTCCTCGTCTTCATCTTCTTCGTCATCTTTCGGCTTCTTTGTTTTTTTAGTCTTAGTTGTCTCAATAGGTTTTCCATCCTTCAAACCGTGTTTTTTCTCATAAGCGGCAATAGCAGCATCAATACTGGCTTGACTGCCTTGTTCATTTGATACCAAGTCCGGAAGAATATTATCCTTGAATAGCCCAATATAGTTATCCAGATTCTCTTCACTTTCGATGTCGAAAAGAGCTTGCACCTTGGCCGCATACTTTTCAGGAATTCCAGCTTTTTTCAAAGCTGCTTTGATGGTTGCTAAAATCTTCATACTTTTTTCCTTAAAATATATTGGGAGTAAATTTTTCCTGCTTATATATTTTATTTCAGAATCAAATGCATACATTTGTAATTAAGTTAAAGCGTAGAATGGATTATATAGAAGATAGACATGAATATTACAATGTGTATATATCTAAGTGTACACAATGCAAGCATTTTAATTTTGATAAATTAAAATGCCCGGCATACCCTAATGGTATTCCTGTTAAATACCTTGATGGTTCACAGGTACATGACAAAAGAGAAAGCGACCAAAAAGGGGAGTTCGTCTTCCTAAAAGAATTCAATTAACGAGTTTTCGCTTTTGTATAACTCCATCCCATTTTTTCGGATATCCGTTTCCATAATATATGATAATGGACCACTGAAGCCATTGTTGGGGATAGTGTATTATTATTGATTCTAGCAGTAAACTCTGCTCTTAGTTTGTTATTCTCCCGATTCACTAGCTTTTCGAATTTACTAATTGTAATTCCCCATCCTTCTTCGGGACGTTTCATAGCGAATGTATAATTAGGTGTTACAGCTCTCATTTCTGATACATTATGGGCTATTGCAAGATACATATCAGCCGGACTGAATGAGTTGCCAATTCGTCCCAAACTCTTTTCTGGCTCTTGCCAGCCTCTTGGGTGATTATGTGTAAAAATGCAATCCTTCATTTTCGCACATTCTTCATCCGTAAACTCAACACTATATTTGGCTCCGCGCTTATCGATTACAACATTACCATTCTTGTCAAATAAGACTCCTGTTTCAAAGCTTTTATTCAGGCGTATTTCATTCTCTGTGTTGGTTATTTTGTTATAGAGTTTTCGTTCATTCCATTTTTGTTTAATATCTGTAATTTCAGCATCAGTCTTGATACGTTTAGGTTTAGAAACCTTTATAACTTCATTCGTAATAGGTTGGGAAACTATTTCTCTTTGTAGTCCTCCATCATTGGCAAAGTTATCCTTATACCAGAAAGCCGATTGAAATCCATCCTTATTCTCGCTGACAAAATCCTTTGTCGCTTGGGGAATATCCGTAATAGTTTGACCTTGCGGAACTGTGTCATTCAGCAAGAAATCAGCAAAGTCTTCCGGTTCCATGGTGATAGGAGTAGCAAAACAGATACAAAAAGGATGAAAGCCTGTAAATTTGAACGTTTTCGGATATTTTCCAATCATCGCATCACAGATCTTACACGGTCCGCGATTATTGGCCGAACGCTGTATCTCAATTCCTAGTATAAAATCCTGTTTACTCCAACGTTCATAGTCTGCACTACGATAAGCTGTGTTCGTAGTTGTTGCAGATGTCCGGAGAGCGTTCTTATATGCAGAACGATAAACGCCTTGTCCTGGGTGGTAATCTTTCATCGGTTGAGACAAAACTAATTCGCCTTTCTCATTCCGGATCCTGCGAAAGCGTTTTTGGGGATTTTGCAAAATTTGCCGTATATCACTACTGATTCCGTTTGAATTACGTCCGGCAACTACGCCGCTATCAAGATAGAATTCGAGTTGCGATTTCGTCTGCTGTGTAATATTCCAGATCCTATCAGATAATTTGAATCCGTTAGCGTCTATATCATTTTTTAGAGCTTCAAATGCAGATAGACTATGAGTAAACATTCCATCTTTCGTTGCACTGGAAATAGACATTCCCTTGATGAACTGGGAAATAAAATCATCATTCTTTCTTTCTGCTCGTTCCCAACCGTCCTTTTGAAATGCAGAGATATTAGCATATAGCATTGATTCAAGATTCAGCAGTTCCCGGTCAACTGCACTCTCTATTCTCTGATTACGTATCCATACATTGTTTTTCCCCGCATCTGACCATTTACGGAGATACGGGGAAACAGAAAGTATAAACTGATTAAAGATATTGGCTATTACGGCCTGCTGTGCAGCAACTTTCTGTATATGCTGTTTATCGTAGAAAGAAAGTCCAGGCATAGTTAAAGTGTAGCTCCTAGGAATGAGTTGTTTTGAGCTGTATCTTTCTCATCCTGTTTCTTGCGGGCCAACTCTTCTTCAACATTATCCGTATATGGCGAATTTTTAATGATTGTCTCTTTGCTATTAAATTGGGATGCTGTTTCAAGATTTTTAAGTTCTTCTGCCAGGTCTTGTGGGAGAATACTGCCAAACTCCACCTCAATAAAATTATCATTTAGCTGTGATGCATACTTAGTATGTGTTATATTAGCCATACCTGCCTGAACGATAGCAACAGTACGTTGAACTGCAGGACCGAATATTTCCATCTGTTCGCTGGCTTTAATTTCTGCATCAATCATCATAAAACGGCGGGAAGTACCACTAAGGTTGCCAAGTCCCATTAACTTACTCATAGATAGGTCAGGGCTGGAAGCTCCGGAATGTATTGAATCGTCGAGTTGGTTAAGTTCAAGTGTAACGGATTCACAAGACTGTTGCCACGCCAAGTAATCAGCATCACCATGATACGAAGTACCGGTATCCGCATCTACTTCCATAGTAAAGTTTAGTTCTTTACCAACAGTTTCTTTGCTTGGGAGGTTGGCGAGTCCGTAAGTCTTCAGTATAGGTTCAGAGAAATAATCATTGGTGTCCGATAGGCGGGAAAGCCTCATTTCCTTTTTATCAATCAAGTTGGCAACATCTTCCCAATCAGGGCAATCTACTTCGGCATATACTACAGGAATCTTTCCAAAGAGGTTTTTTGTCTTTTTCACTAGCCAAATGCCGTCCATTACTCCGGAATAGATAACATCTTTCGTGTATATCTTCACGCATTCACAAGTACGGCCATTGACTTCTGCATTGTATTTATAGATAAAGCCGTCCATATCGTCGTCCTCGTCGAAATGTGGATAGAATTCACATTCGATATTGTTATCTTTAGGAGTAGAAAGAATCTTAACCTTTAATTGGCTTTTTCCATCATCCCGGGTAACTGGATAGAAAACAATAGCTGCTTTGGTTTCTGAAAGAACTTTTCTAGCAAACTCTTTCAAAACTGATTGCATTTTGAGTTTACGCTTATAGATATTCTTAAACTCGGTAAAACCGTTATTGGGGTCTTCAGCTGTGATAGTCATTTCACCACCAAACAAAAAGGCAACAGAGGTACGAACTATCTTCTTTGGTAGATTAGTCACAATTTGAGCGACTTCTACAGTTTTATCCTCTAGTCTCTTTGGCTTTTCGGCTCCTGTTTCGGGGTCAACTTCTACTTCTGTATCTGAATATACAGCAATCTTTTTAGGCTCCCGATACCCAACAGATTCTTTACGACGGGTTCTGTCTCCATTGTATTCCTCCATATACTCACGAGGATTACGATTTTCACGGGTATCAACGCATAAATCACCTACTATGCTACCGAAATCTTCATTTCTTAGAATATCCTTAATGTCTGGCATATACTTTTCTCTTAAAATATAAGATCCGCTCTCTCTTTTTTATAAAGTTATTATATATTTGCACAATAGAATAAATTGTAATATGGAAATACGAGCATTTATTGATAAATATTTAAATATAATCAATGATAAGTTTAACTTGATTTTATGTGTCATTCTTTTTATAGGGGTAACAGCAATTTTTCTTTTATTGTCTCAAGTAGATGAAAGAATGACGCAAAATATTATTCAAATTAGAGGTTATATAATTACAGTATATGGGGTTTTGGTTGGTCTTCTAATTACTTACATTATTTCAAAAACTATCCAAACACGAGAAGAACGAATTCGTGTTTTTAATGATTATGTGAAGTACACTCAAAAGCTACATAAATTTAGAGCTATAATTAATAAATTATTAAATTCAGGTTTTTTCTCTAATAAAGATGTAAATGACTTTGTAGCCAAACATCCAAAAGTGACTTTCTTTGATATACAGGAAGTCTTAAATGTAGATCATACTCAAAATGCAGAAGCTGATAAATATTATGCCGACAAAAATAGAAGAGGATTTGAGCCTTTTTATTTAGAATTGAAATCATTTATTAGTGCCAAAAGTTTTGATCCTACAATATATACCGAGTTTGATAAAAATTATTATTATTCTCCAGAAATCTTAAAAAAATGGATAGAGAATAATTGTGGAAATGGTTTTTGGTATTATCTAGAAAATAAAAAAAACGAATATTCGGAATTTATACATTTGGATAAAATCAATTCAACTATCAAAGAAGAAATATTAAAAATCAGTTTGCTAATAGATAAAGAGAGATATTTCGATATGTCCTTTAATGATAAATTTCTTATAAAATTAGGCTACCAAGCAATGGAAGAGATAATACCTAATGTATATAAGCTCCAATTAACCTTAAATCAAGGACTTCCACGCATACTCAAAAGGTTAATTCATATAGTATTAATTTTGCTTATATTTGGAATTACACTACCTATATTCTGTTCTTTATTTGAATTTATACTAGGTGACATAATATCTATATCTATGTTTTTCTCCATTTGCTTATGGACAGTATTCTCTTTGAAAGAAATGCTTACAGAAGAATTACATACATTAGAATCTTAATCAAGCTATCCGCGCCCCACCTTACGAGTAGACACTTTAAATTTCAAGCCAAGTGATTCTGCAAACTCTGCAAGGATTGTCATTCCGTCTGATGCATCATCATGTGAGTTATCACCTTCACGTTTATAACTAGTAAGCGCTTTCATGAAACGACCGTAGTCTGATCCTTTAGAGTATTCTGATTCATCAAGAAAAGCGCAATGTTTCTTTATCCAGCCAGCCTTCATAATGATACGTGTTTCCTTGTGCTGGGTTGTTGGCCGGGCTTGTATAACACACGATTTCTTTTTCGATGTAACAAGCTTACGCACATTGATAGCAAAGATACGACCACCATTATTTGACTCAATGCGTAGCTGGTCGCATTCGGTATCTATTACCATTTGTGCCAGGCGCGGTTCTGTAACTTCAACAGGATCCTTTGTGAAAAGAATATCGGTAATGAAATATTTTGGTCCGAACACCTTTGCGAATGGTGCGCAGAAATCATCATCTCCTTTATCGGCTGTATCACAAGCTCCGAGTGTCCCATCAGGTTTCTTTCCTGCAATATCGGCTAATTTGAAGCGCATGAGAGACGATTTGGGGAATAGTAACCCTTTGGCTTCGAATGGTTCCTGCATATATTCGGCCATCCAAATGCTTTCGTCGGTTTCAGAACGTAGTTCCCGGTAATATTCCGTAGTATGTACATCAGCGCAAAAAGTTTCATCGTTTTCATCAAGAGCTGCGATCCGGATGATTTCATTATACTTGCCGGCTTCTTCCATACGTCCGAGGACATCACTAGAAGACCAGCGGGTACCAATGTCAATCATACAGCAGCTTCCCTCAATACGTGAATCGTGCGTACCTTGTTTCCAAGACCATACCTTCTCGTTATTATTGTCGGATAACGCATCTTCCAGGCTCTTGTATAAGTCGTCGGTCATGGCAAGCATTGATGCACCGAAACCGATCACGGTGCCGCCGCCACCACCACCGAAATAAGATACCTGGCGAGCGCCTTCCACATTCCAACTCTTCACATTCTGTTTATCACCTTTCAGATGAATATCAGGGAATGTCTCTTTGTAACGCTTAGATTTTACAATATCACGGGTATCGTATGACAGCTTATTGTAAAGAGTATCAGAGCAACAGTTACGCATTACAGATTCTTCCGGGAAGTGACCGTACATCCAGGCTATAAACAATGAGGAAATATAAGACTTACCGGCACGTGGCGGCATACTGACAGCAAGGCGATAGATAATATTAGCTAAATAGGAGGTATACACACGCATGAACGCTTCGGCTACTTTCTTCAAGAATAATCGTTTGGCAAAGAACTTAGGATCATAGTATAAGCAGAAAGCCCAGAAATCATTCCGGGCTTCACGCTTGCGAAGTATAGTTGCTGCTTTCGCTTGTCTAAGCAGTATTTCTCTTTCACTCTTTTTCTTTACCATCAATAATAGCCTGAAGTTGTTCGTCTGTCAATGATTCCAATTCATCACCAAGGTTTACATTCGCGTCTACTTCTTTCTTGTCACGCCATTTTTCCGGCTGTCGATTCTTCAACCAGAAAATAGCGGCTGTTGTATCAGGAGGATAATGCTCTATAAATTCCTTCGAATCTGTAATCTTCCCGTTCGATGTTGCAAATTTTGTTGCTTTACAGTTATACCCAATAGCACGGTTATAGAGTCTCGATGCAACGTTAGCATCTGCTATATTTTTCCCCTTTTTTAGGGACTCAAGAAATTCGGGATAATCCTTCTTCCATTTGTTTAAAGTCTGCTCTGAAACAGAGAAGAATTCGGAGAGCTCTTTATCTGTTGCACCCAACAAACAAAGCTTTAGAGCTTGATCGGCATACTCTATTCTGTACTCTGATTTACGCCCTCTTTTTTTCTTCTCGGCCAGATTCTTCTTCTCTGTCATAAACTAACAATAACTAACAAATTGTGATAACTCTTGCCTTAGCTTGGATAATCTTCAAATTAAAATATAAATAGGGGTTACTTTTTACAGTTCTCTGGAATTACTTTAGGAACAGCATTATTCCAATTAATACTATGGTGTAGGCGTCTATACACACTTCCCATTGGGCGTATCTTTGTACAAGAAGGAGCATACATAATTGTGTAGAAAGACTTAACATAAGTCCCACTATCTAAATATATATCAGTCATTCCGCCATTTGATTGTTGAGTTGTTACTTGATTCAAAGAAACATGCGCGGAATCTGAAAAAACAAATTTCCTCTACTTCCTAGTAAAGTGTAGGTGTTTACATCTTCATTAATTTTACCAAAAAACTTAAAAGGCATGTTTGTATCACAAATAAATGAGTTCATTGCTTTCCGTTTAAGTAATTCACCACGAACTATATTATTCTGCTTTCCTCCGATAAAATCTCCTCTTTGAGCTAATGCAACAGCTAAAGCACCTGTTTTATTTTTGAAATCAATTAGAGCATCAAGTACTTTATCAAGATTGATAATGTTTTTCTGCTTCATTTCACCATATTGATTATAAGTGTATGAGAATTCCGTATAATCATCATCTAACTCAATAAAATATTGGTAGCCTTTTTCTTTTGCTATTTCAAAAGAAGCATTTCTCGCATAAATAATAGCTCGACGATCATTGAAGTTATCACCCTCATCTGTTTCTGATGCTATTTCTTTTTTGTCGAATACATATATGTTCTCGTAGTTTTTGCGATAACGATCTATCTTCGGATCTTCATTATCTAATACTATGATAATATCACCTGTATAGCCACATTTCCGTAATGTTTTTACTGTATGTACATTGTCAGGACGCCCATGTGTAAGTATCAATGCAACGAAGCTATTATTTTTCATCATTGCTATAATCCTCCAAATATGAGTCTGACAATTCTTTCTTTAAACAAACATATCCTAGTTCAATAGCTTTATTAAAATCTATAATGACAAGAGCTGAATTTTCCATTAAATTTTGAATGATGTTGTTTGAATGAGCATAAAATTCAGCAATTTTTCCATAATCGAAAACAATGTGCCTTGAAGCTGCAATCTGAAGAAAATCTTTAGTCTGCTTGTCTAAATTACACTCCTGAATTTGTTTCATCAGACAATTGTAAGTTTCAAGATTATAGAGTTCTGATATTGCAGGTTTATTGCCAGTCGGTGTGTAGATTGGAGATACTATTTTTTTTGTATAAAGATTATTATCTTTCTCATCGTCAGAATTATGGATATCAGTCGAAAGTTCGATCTCGTCTACTGAAAACTCCCAATCATTCAATACATCAGGCGAGAAGTTTTCTATCACTAACTTCCAATCGAATTCAGAAGTATCGGAAGTATGATTATCTGCTAGAGCTAGCAGTTTTCTCTTTTCATCTTCCGTAGATAGGTCTTTGCGCTTAATAACAATAAGCTCGGTACCGTCAGACTCAACAATACGCACTTTGAGTCCTAACTTTTGAGCTTCCTCATACACGCCATTTCCAGCGATTAACACATTGTCACGGTCGGCCAATACGGATCGACCGGCTCCACATTCAACCAGGCTTTTGTGGATAAGCCGCTTGTTTTCATCCCCATGGATACGATAGTTCCGGGGATCAATCTTAATTTCTACATTTTCTTCCATGACCAAGGAATTTTCACTAAAATATAGACTCCCCGGCTATTTTCTTTCTAATAAGTTCTTGCACTCCGTTATATATCTCATATAGCTGCTTCAATGTCTCTGGACCTTCCCATTCAGAGAAATTGCCATCCTGGAAGAAACGATACTCAAAAACGCGGGTAGCTGTCGTACCAAGGTTTAGACTTTCGAATGTTTCCCTTACTGTGTGCAGCTTGTCTAATATTTCAGCGTTTCGATCTTCTGATTCATCTGAAATATCCTCAATATCTAGCCTGGAATAATCTACATTATCATCCACAGGCAGGGGCTTGTATCTACTCCTATACTGTGAAGTAGGAGAGGATGCGTTTAGCTTTATCATCTTCAAAACAAAGAAATCAAGCTCTGTATAGCCATTTCTTTTTGTCTCAAGTAATTTATCCAGTAACCTGCTTTTCTTTTGAAGGAGCGAACAAATGACCTCATTCAAGACGTCTGTTGCTTCGTCTGAAATACCAGCAAGCCCACAATGATACAAAGAGTAATCAAGCCAGCGTTCGTAGCGTTTAGTTATGTAATTATTTACTGCTTCACTTGCCATAATTTTAATTTTTTAAATTAAGTATGACATAGCAAAGAGAATACTTTAGTGTTTCAGTAACTTACAAATAACAAATGCCGGATTTTTTCTTCAAAATCCGGCGCAACACCATTCTTTTACAAAGATAGAAAAAATATTGAAGAGAAAATTAATTCAGCGAATATTTTAAAAAGGTAATGGACCATCATCTTTAATTTGATTATCTATAGAGAATGGCACTTTGGTTTTAGAGATTGAAGAAGAACCAAGTTTCGTACCGATGGGTTCACCAGGCATGGGAATACATATGTCTTCCTCTGGATTTGAAAAGCGACAGAATTCGCCTTTGAATCGCAATAATATTTCACCTAGTGCACCGTTACGATGCTTAGCAATAATTACTTCTGCCATACCTCGCATATCGTTTCCTCGATCATCTTGAAAAATCTTATAATATTCTGGCCGATGTAAAAAAAGAACCATATCAGAATCATCGCATAATGTACCACTATCACGTAAATCTATTAACTGAGGACGTTTAGCATCAATCCCTTCACGAGATTCAATTGCCCGATTCAATTGCGATGTAATAATAATAGGAATATTCAGCTCTTTTGCTAAAGATTTTAATCTTCTTGTGAAGTAATTTATTTCCGAATATCTATTCTCTGTATATTTGATGTCATTATATAACAATTGAACATAGTCGATAGCAATCAACTTAACACCCTTTTCTTTTACTAAATAATGTGCCTTATTACACAAAATATCCATTTTCATAAGTGGTGAGTCATCTACATAAAGAGGAGCGTCTTGCAAATCTTTTAGTTTATAGTCCAATTGCTGCCACTCATAACAGGCAAGCTGTCCGCTCTTGATTTTCTCACTTGGAATTTCGCAGACATTGGTGATAAGACGATTGACTAATTGCACATTGCTCATTTCAAGAGAAAACAAAGCGACTGGAATTCTGAAGTTGACCGCCATATTTCTTAGCATAGATATAATAAATGCTGTTTTCCCCATTGCAGGACGTGCTCCTATAGTAATCAAATCACCATTCTGCCAGCCACATGTCATTTTATCCAATCTAGTGAATCCACTTTCCAAACCACTTAGTCCATCAGTTCGTGTAGCTGCCTTCTGAATTAGTTTATAGACTTCATCAATCACGGGGTTAATCTGAATACAATCATGTTCCGTATTTAATGAGGATATATCAGTCAGCTTTCCTCTGATTTCCGAAATTAAATCTTCTACATCTTGGGTTTCATCGAATACTTTTAAGCGAATATCTGTTGCAAGTGCAAGTAATTGGCGGGATATATACTTTTGTGCAATGATTCGGGCGTGATACTGCGTTTGAGACGATGATGCTACTTTGCTACTCAAGTGAGTTATATAAGCTGGTCCTCCAATTTTATCTAATTCGCCTCGTTTGCTAAGTTGCTCCTTTACAGTTAGAATATCTATCGGCATTTGATTGACCGCGAGGGTAATTATTGCAGCATATATCAGTTGATGTCGATATTCGTAAAAAGATTCTGGACGAAGAATATCACTTATTAACGCATAAGCCTTTTTGTCAGTCATTAATGTACCCAATACAGCTTTTTCTAATTCAGGTGCGTAAAGAAGGTTCATGTTAAATTGATTATCATCTTCTTGTTGCTGTTTTTTTTCTTTCATGGTTTTTTGTTTTTTTATAATAGTTTTCAAAGATACAATTATCTTCGACTTTTACCTCCGATTTCCACAACATTAAACATTTCGTTAACTCGATCGGCAATATATTCCCCATATTTTAAATGAATCTCTTCCGGAAATAAATTAGTAGTCACGAATGTTGTACAACTTCTCCTGTTGTCGTATCTCATTTGAAGTATGTACTGTATCACATCCATCTCTGTCCCGTAATGCTTTACCTTAGGCTCTCGTCCGACTTCATCCAGACCTAACGCTATTCCATTTGAACCGTCATAACTTAAGATTCCGTCAATGCCTTTCTTGCAATACTGGTTAGCTACGAAAGCTGCTGCCTCTATCGGGAATCCTCCCTGTAGGTAATATCCTGTTTTGTCTTTTCCGTTGCTATACCTGTCATACATCTGTATGATTTTCAATATGCAGGATTTTCCGGTTCCTACAGAACCATATAGCCACAATCCTTTGCTGCGGTCTAAAACGTTCGACCCTCCGATGAGATATAAAAAAATCTCATTCATGATTTCGCGATTTCGATCGTCAACGCAAAAATTTGGGCATACATATAAACAACATCTTCGGAACAAATTCATCGAATTCTTAAAAGCAATCGGGTCATAGCTTGATGGTCCGCACTTTAATTTTTGTTTCTGAATCTGTATCTGTTCTCTTACTTTTTCCATCTTTTTTGTTGCTTAGTTCTAATTTCAACCATCGGGCAAAGTGAGACATCGCGCCTTTTGGCGACTTTGTCGTTTCACCCTCATTTTGTAGTTTCATAAAGAATTGCTTCAAACACTCGTAAAAGGCTTCTATCGTAAATTCATCATAACCGGAAGAACGAGTATTCATCGTTACTGTTTCCGCCCATGATCGATTCGATTTAAGTTCAGTATAACAGTCGTCCAAAGACTTGTCGAAAAAACTATCAGCCGGAAACAGATCTCCCACGCGTAAGGGAGATATTGTCTTATTGTCTTTAGTCTTATCTTTAATGTTAACCGTTTTACTTACCCTTTTACTTACCGTTTTACTTACCTCTTTACTTACCGTTTTACTTTCGTCAAGTAAGTAATAAACTGGCGATTTTGCATTCTTTTTACCCGATTCGAAAGTTATTAAACCTTTTTGCTGCAATCTGTTCCTAACTTCAATGACGGTCTTCTCTGATATACCGGTTGCGAGGACGATAGTCTTGTTGGGATGTTCAAACGGATTCTGCCAACCCCGAATATTGCACTCATTCAAGAGATAGAAGTACAAAAAGACTTCGTTCGGGCTGAATTCTACACTTCGATTCATCTTCCAAAATTGGTTTATATAATCTATATAGGTCATTGTATGCTATGCCGTCAGTTTCTGACGTATTAAGTTCATATTCTTTTTCACGAGTCCGATAATACGGTTATGGTACTCGGTATTACTATTGCAGGCTCCACGGGACTGAACAATACTGAATGTCTTTAAATTGACCTCTACGGTCTCAATATGTTTCTTGCCGATTCGAGCAGAAAGAATGAGTGAATCCTTTTCTTTATAATATTTATTTGTAAAGACGCAATGGTGCATGATTTCACCTTCTTGTTGAAACTCTTCAAGACTTTTGAGCGGTACTACGACTATTTTACCATCAGACATTTTTAGGTCAAAGAACTTCGATTTTTCTTTGATATAATTCTCTGCATCCTTCTTGAGTTTAAGCAATTGTTGCATTTCTTTAGCCTTGCGTTCTTTTTCATCATCACGTTTCTTTCTCGCCACATACAAGTCATGGGCTTTTTTTAGATTCTTAGGACAAACGTAATGGGCGTTATGCAGATCCTTACGATAATGTTCAAGTAGTTTCAGATAATCAAACCACATGGAAACATCCTTAATCCGATATTTATTTCGAAGGCAAATTTTAATAGACGGCCAATACATATCAATCTTGTAACGGTGTCCCTCGAAATAATCTATTAATTCATAACGTCTTGCCTTTAGAAGTGTTTCAGCCTTGGGAAAATGGGGAATTGTAATGGTGGCAGTAAGAAATGACATACCGCGTAATTTACAATCTATACCCATTTGAATATACTTAGGTCTAAAGACGGAGGCTGGATGATAGCGTTCACAATAAACATCATTACTACAACTGTAATAATATGATCCAACAACTTTATTACGTATCTCCAAATCTCCACACCATCCACAATATCCCGTATTGTTAGCACGAGCTACTACCTCCCGGTTGCCATCATCTTTTATCCAATGTTGCAGTATCTCACGAATAAAATAACGAGGATTCGCTTCTGCCTGATAGTAAGCAATCAATTCAAAGCTTCGGATAACTTGGAATTCTTCACAAATTTCCGCTTTGGCAATAAACATCGATTGTTTGTCTGTACGCTTCCTTGACTGTTCTATCTTCAAGGATGCACCACAATGAGGACAAATAGCACGCTTACGCTTTACAGGTTCCGGAGAGAAGCGCTGCCCGCATTCCATACATATAACGCGTGTCTTGGTTGCATATCCTATATGTTTTAAACAATCGCTTTTAGCCCAGTCAATCATCATATTCTCAATATTAGGTAGCTGGCTACTTAAACCTGCTACTCTAAGCTGTAATTTCGTTCTTGGCTTCATAAGTCTTCAAATAATAAAAATTGTCCGGAAGGTATTTGCTTTTTCATCCCTTTACGCTTATTAGGGGCAGAAGCAGGCTTTTTAATTTCTGGTTGTTCTGTAGATGCTTCTTTTATCACATTTCCAGCTGATACCTTATAATTGGTTTGCTTACTAACTTTGATATCATCTTCATCGTAGTAATGAACTGCAAGCCCGAATACTTCATCGTCAGACATGAATACAGCGTTCCCACCGCGTTTTTTAGCTTCACCTATAATGTAATTGCAACATTCATCTATATTCTTATTTTGCTTCGCAAAAGAGGTGGCAAAGAGGGAATCTCTCTTTGCACGTTGCTCTAAATAAGATTGAATAACCTGTTTAAATGATTGGTTCTCTTTTCCCATGACTTTAATTATTAATTGATAAAGGCATTAATAGATAGGTTAAGCTTTTTACTTCTTCGTCGCAGCGGGTAAGAAGTGAAGCTTGCGATGGATCGCTCATAGTGATGGCAATATCTTCCGAAGGAATGTTATTCATCATTTCAATCAAGAAGCTACTTCTAAAGCCGATTTCAATATTACAGCCTGACTGCAGGATAATCGTTTCTTCTGCAGACTTAGAAAAATCTAAATCATGAGCTGCAATTTTAAGAGAGTCAGAATCGAACTTGAGGACTACCAAAGACGAACTTTCATCACAGAAGACAGATACGCGCTTTAAAGCTGACACAATATCAGCTTTCTTTAATACAGCACGATTTGGTTGCTTTTGAGGAATAACAGCGCGATAGTTAGGATACCGGCCTTCGATCATACGGCAGATTAACCGGTATGAATCAAACTCAAATAAAATATTAGTCTGATTTACCGATATCTCTACTTCCATGCAATCTTCCGGAACAATGTTAGAAAGTACTTTAGCAAACTTGCTCGGCAGGATAAAGGCCGCCCGTTCCTTGCGCGTATAAGCGGATGGATTCTCAATCATTGCTAGGCGGGTACCATCTGTTGCGACAAATGACATTGAATCTAAACCGATATCAAAATAGATACCATTCAGTACCGGACGGAGTTCATCATTGGCACTACAGATCAAAACTTGCCTTATTCCGTATAATAAATCATTGCCTGATACAAGAAATGGGCTGGCGGTATCATCCGTACTCATAGATGGGTATTGATCTCCTTTCTCAATAGGTATTGAGAACTTACCGTTTGCATACTTGACAATCAATTCCTTTTCAAGAATGGATATAATCAAAGGTTGTTCGGGAATCTCTTTTAGTCCGTCAAGTAATGTTTTTGCATTAGCCATGAAAGTGTAATTGGTGAAGTCTGCGGTACCATCTATGTTTGTAGAGATGCGTCCACCTTCTTCACCTGCGGTTACTAGAATGACTCCAAATTCATCTATAACAAACAAAAAGTTATCATAGGCAGGTAATGAGTTTTTAGGCTGTATAATTCGCCCGACTGATTTTAGCTTATCTGATAAAGCTGTTTTTGATACTGTAATTTCCATGCGTCATTGTTTTTTGGCGCATAACATAAAGAGGAGATAGGTTTCAGTAATTAAAAGCTATTAAATTGTATAGGAACAACAAAAGCCGGATAAAATCATTGTTTTATCCAGCTCAACACCATTATGTTTGCAAATATATAGAGAGTTTTTGTATTTGCAAACGTTTCAGTCTTTTTTTTCTTCTTTTTTTTGCAATAAATCCAATACAGCCCGATTTGCCTTGTCGCAAATACTATAATCTATATCAATGTAAATATCAGCCATTTTATAGTCATTGTTCACATGGCCAAGACAGAAGTCGATGTCAGCTTTTGGTACTCCGGCTTTATTTCTTGCTAAACTAGCCCATGTGTGGCGCGCCCAATTAGTAGTAACTTTAAAATCAATCTCTAAATTCAAGCAAATGTCTTTCAGCCCACTATTGATTGCACGCATGAAATTGTTCAAGCTGCAATAGTTAGTATGAAAGTAGGAGAGGAAATACCCTTCTGTATATTTATCAAGAAGTGTGCGAAGTTCCGGTTCGATCTTTACGGAAAGTGGTACCTGTTCGTGATTTTTATCCGTATTCGTCTTTGAACGTGTGTACTCTAATCTTCCGCGACGTTCGCACGAAATACTATAAAGGTCGTTGATGTTGACCCCCATCATGTAAAACATCATCATAAATACGTCTCGTGCCATATTAGTTCGTCTTTTATCGGACTGGAAATCTCGAATTCTTAATAAGGTATTGATGTCTATATTCTTTCTTTTTCTTCGATACTCTGGAATCTCTGCCTTTTTAAACGGATCACCAGGTATTCTTATGATATCGAAGTCCTCGTTGTTATAATAGAGTTTGGCTTTGTTGTATAATGCTCTTAAGCCTCTAAGATAATGGCTTATTGTGCCAGGTTCTAGCGGAATACCTGCTGGGCCTGATTGATACAGGTCTTTTATCATCTTATTTAGTAGGAATGAGGTGATTAACTTAATATCTATCTTTTTCCTTTTCGTGTACCAGCATAGAGTATCGATAGAAGAGCTGTACCATTCGGCTGTTTTCTTCTTTTTCGTCTGAATTACTATGTTTTGAGCGAATTCTACGAAGTCTATAAATTCAGCATCAGGAGCGAGAGATTTTTCTATTTCCTCCTTGAGATCCATGCAAGACATGAATTGTGTTCTATCTTGCCCCAATTTTAAATATTCTCTCCGGATCTTCTGGATATACGCATTTATTTCGTATTCTATCATTTCTCCGTTTGTCACTCCCGATAAGATTCTTCCGGATTCGTCCATGTTTTCAGGGCGGATATAATAAGCGGTAGATATATACTGTGACTCTCTATTATGATATATTCTAATCTTTATATTAGATGTTCCATCTAGTTTTATGTGTCTTCCAGTTTGGAAAACAACTGCTTTAAATGTTGCCATATACTGTTTTAATGTTTTTTAAAGGTTAAAAAATGCATTAAACAGCTTGAATCGGGGTTATTTGATAGGAAATTACTTTAATTTCCCCTAAACGAATGTAAATAGAGAAACTTGTTCAAAGATAGTTCAAAGAAATAGCCTCTTTATTTGCCCCAAAACGGGGTATAATTGTGTCTAATTTACATAAACGAAAAAAGCCGATACAAACTGTATCAGCTCAACACCATTCAATTTTTCTTGACTTGAATTTTTCGTCGGGGTAGCGGGATTCGAACCCACGACCCCCTGCTCCCAA
>JBKVKY010000018.1:0-15054 GCA_046986985.1 Bacteroides xylanisolvens
TGGGCTTTGCGCATAAAAAAAAGGCTGTGTCAGCGTTTTGACACAACCTCTTCTTTTCTACTAAACAAGACGACAGCCAGTTTAAGGATTTATTCTTTATCAATCAACTTCACGGCTTTTCATAAGATTAGCGTTTTTCGGACTATCAACATGCATTCGTGTCACCGAATTTGCCACAGAGGAACTGTTTTTAAAACTTCCAGTGACCTATTATGTGACCTCTTGATGGTGAGAAGTTTAGAGACACATACTATTAAACATGCAAAAAAGCCGTTATTACTAGGTAATAACGGCTTTTAGCTTATTTTGTCTTATAATTTGTTGGGCTACCTGGATTCGAACCAGGAATGACAGGACCAGAATCTGTAGTGTTACCATTACACCATAGCCCAATGATTTTCGTTTGCGGGTGCAAAGATACAAATATTTTGGGAATTCAAAACAAATCCGATATTTTTTTTGCAAAAATGTCCAAATAAGCTTTCCAAACAAAAGTATCTCCACTAAAAAACACAAAAATTGAGGGATAACTTTCTTGTATCCAATAAATCAGCGTATATTTGTCAAAAATATCACGTTTATTATCAGAAACAAAGGGTCACCTTTTTTTGTTATAAACAAATAGAGAACATGAATTATTAATCCCAATTACAGGAATGAACGATACTAAAGTATTAATTGAAAAAATAAAAGAAGGAATTCAAGAGAAAAAAGGTAAAAAGATAGTTGTTGCCGATTTAACCAGCATAGAAGATACCATCTGTAAATATTTCGTTATCTGTCAGGGAAATTCTCCCAGTCAAGTGAGTGCAATAGTAGATTCAATCAAGGAATTTACACGCAAAGGTGCGGACAGCAAGCCTTATGCAATCGACGGACTCCGAAATGCAGAATGGGTAGCTATGGACTATGCCGATGTATTGGTACACGTTTTTTTGCCGGAGACAAGAGCTTTTTATAATATTGAGCACCTCTGGGCAGATGCCAAACTTACTCAAATCCCCGATCTAGACTAATTAATGATTATGGACAATAATAATAGCAACAATAACAATAGCAATAAACCTAACAATAAGGTTAATATGCCCAAGTTCAACCTGAACTGGATGTATATGATTATTGCCCTTATGCTTCTCGGCCTCTGGTGGGGCAGTGATTCAAAAGGAGCAGGAAGCAAAGCTGTAACTTACAGCGAGTTTCAGGACTATGTAAAAAAGGGTTATGTCAGCAAAGTATTGGGTTATGAAGATAAATCAATCGAAGCTTTCCTCAAACCGACTGCCGTAGGGGCTGTTTTTGGAGCCGACTCTACCAAGGTGGGACGCAACCCTGTCATTACAAGTAGAACCCCGTCTACCGATAAACTGGAAGAATTTTTGCAGGCAGAAAAGGAAGCCGGTCATTTTGACGGTTCATCCGACTATCCGCCCAAATCGGATATTTTCCCCGCAATTCTGATTCAGGTACTCCCGCTTGTCTTGCTGGTTGCGTTATGGATATTCTTCATGCGCCGTATGAGCGGAGGCGGTAGTGGTGGCCCCGGCGGCGTATTTAATGTAGGAAAATCAAAAGCCCAGCTTTTTGAAAAAGGCGGAGCCATCAAGATTACATTTAAAGATGTAGCGGGGCTGGCCGAAGCAAAACAAGAAGTGGAGGAAATCGTAGAGTTCTTAAAGGAACCGCAGAAATATACGGATTTGGGAGGTAAGATACCCAAGGGAGCATTGCTGGTAGGCCCTCCGGGAACCGGTAAAACATTGCTTGCCAAAGCTGTGGCCGGCGAAGCGAATGTGCCTTTCTTCTCATTGGCAGGTTCCGACTTCGTGGAAATGTTTGTGGGTGTAGGTGCATCCCGTGTTCGCGACTTATTTAAACAGGCTAAAGAAAAAGCTCCCTGTATCGTCTTTATTGATGAGATTGATGCCGTAGGACGTGCTCGTGGCAAGAACCCTGCAATGGGAGGAAATGACGAACGCGAAAACACATTGAACCAGTTGCTGACAGAAATGGACGGCTTCGGTTCCAATAGCGGTGTGATTATCCTTGCTGCTACCAACCGTGTAGACGTACTCGACAAGGCACTGCTCCGTGCAGGACGTTTTGACCGTCAGATACACGTGGACCTGCCCGACTTAAACGAACGTAAAGAAGTATTTGGCGTGCATTTGCGCCCGATTAAAATAGACGATAGTGTAGATGTGGACTTGCTGGCACGTCAGACACCGGGATTCTCGGGTGCGGATATTGCCAATGTCTGCAATGAGGCTGCACTGATCGCTGCCCGCCACGGAAAGAAATTCGTAAGCAAACAGGACTTCCTGGATGCGGTAGACCGCATCATCGGTGGTCTGGAAAAGAAAACCAAGATTACAACGGAAGCAGAAAGACGTTCCATCGCTTTGCATGAAGCAGGACACGCCTCTATCTCCTGGTTGTTGGAATATGCCAACCCATTGATTAAAGTTACAATCGTTCCTCGCGGACGTGCATTAGGAGCTGCCTGGTATCTGCCGGAAGAACGTCAGATCACTACCAAGGAGCAGATGCTGGACGAAATGTGTGCTACTTTGGGAGGACGCGCCGCTGAAGATTTATTCCTCGGCCGCATCTCAACTGGTGCCATGAACGACCTGGAAAGGGTGACTAAGCAGGCATACGGCATGATTGCCTATTTAGGTATGAGCGACAAGCTGCCGAACTTATGTTATTACAACAACGATGAATATTCTTTCAACCGTCCATACAGCGAAAAGACAGCCGAATTGATTGACGAAGAAGTCAAGAGAATGGTGAACGAGCAGTATGACCGTGCCAAGAAAATTCTGTCCGAGAATAAAGAAGGACACAACGAACTGACGCAATTACTGATTGACAAAGAAGTAATCTTCGCGGAAGACGTTGAACGTATCTTCGGTAAACGCCCTTGGGCTTCCCGCTCGGAAGAAATCATGGCTGCTAAAGAAAGCCAGGATGCCGCAAGAGCTGAAAGAGAACTTGCCCAAAAGCTGAAAGAAGAAGAAAAGGAAATCAAAGAAGAGGAAGCTGAAAATACCGCAAAGGAAGAACAATCACCCATAGACACCAAAGTTGCCGCAGAAGGTAAAAAGGTTACTGTGGAGGGCAAAGTTACCGTAGAGGGTAAATCCAATGAAGAAGAAGCTAACGGGTCCAACTAATTAAAACGAATAGATTTTGATTAATAATTTCATAAAACGAGCTATTACGGGTGTACTCTTCGTTGCCATCTTGGTGGGGTGCATCCTTTATGACGCATTCAGCTTTGGCATTCTGTTTACCGCTATCAGCGCACTGACCATTTATGAGTTCGGACAGCTGGTAAATATGCGCGCAGAAGGAGTGAAGATAAACAAGACTATTAATATGCTCGGCGGGGCTTACCTATTCCTTGCAATCATGGGATTCTGCATTGATGCGGCCGATTCGAAGATATTCATCCCGTATGTGCTTTTATTGCTTTACATGATGATTAGCGAGTTGTATCTGAAAAAGGAAAACCCGGTACTTAACTGGGCTTATTCTATGCTTAGCCAACTTTATATCGGACTGCCTTTTGCTTTGCTGAATGTATTGGCATTCCATAACGATCCGGGATCAGAATACAGTAGCGTAAGTTACAATCCTATCCTACCGCTATCTATCTTTATTTTCCTCTGGCTGAATGACACGGGAGCCTATTGCATCGGTTCATTGATCGGCAAACACCGGTTGTTTGAACGTATCTCTCCCAAGAAATCATGGGAAGGTTCTATCGGCGGCGGAGTGGTAGCAATCGGAGTATCTTTTATACTCGCTCACTACTTCCCATTTATGTCTATGATTGAATGGGCAGGACTGGCACTGGTGGTTGTTATATTCGGTACATGGGGTGACCTGACGGAGTCGTTATTGAAACGCCAGTTGCACGTTAAGGATTCGGGAACCATTCTTCCGGGACACGGTGGGATGCTCGACCGTTTTGACAGTTCTCTGATGGCTATACCGGCAGCAGTCGTTTATCTATATGCATTAACATGGTTCTAACGGGGGATTCTTTCTCAATCGATTAGAACTGAAACAAAATACAAAAGGTCGGGAACTTCTACGGAAGTATCCCGACCTTTTTCACACACAGTAAATCATAGTTAGGTTATCGGATCGAAGAAGTGGAATGAACATCCTTTGCTGCTTCCGGTACACCGACCGGATGATCCAGATCAAGCACAATCACTCTTCCTTCTCCATGTTCTCTTGAGTTTATTGTCACCTTAAACCCTTTGGGTGCTACCCAGGAATCTTTCGGCGTAGGGAAGAATTTTTCCAGATTATAAGAAACTCGTCCCCATCCCCAATAGTCAGTCACATCCTCATACGTATTATAACGCAGTTCCAAATGTATGTAACCATCTTCATCCACATTCAATGTTCCCGGTTCTGACGGTTCGCCCGGCTCTCCCGGTTCCATCTTATTTTGCACAAGACTGATACGATGTTTCTCCGAACGAGGCAACTCCTGGCGGAAAATTACGTTCAGGAACTTTCCTCCCAACCACATATCACCCTGATAAATCAGAATAGGATCATTTCCGAATTCTTCCGCTTCTTCCTCTGTCGACATATCTTCCACTTCTTTTGTCAACAGTTCCTGTATGCCTTCCATCTTCACCTGAACTCCTTTTCCTCCTTCCATGTCATACAAAGGATTGAAAAAAGCCACGACACGTTCACCGTCCACCGGTTTAAACCAAGGAATAGAAGTAGCAACCGGATCAATCACCCCCCAATTATCACCTTCCAAATAATAACCTCCTCCACCGGTTGCACGAACAGTCGCCCAGTCCCAGCTGAAATCTCCAATAGAATAACCATCATCATCACATGATTGCAACATTGGCACTAATGCCAATAATAAGATTCCTAAAAGCCACTTAATTTTTTTCATATCTTTTTCCTTTCTTTATTTTAGTCTTCTGCTTTATAAATAAAAAAGCCGTGCATTTACTGCATCGGCTTTACGTTTATTCAGAAAAAGAAAGTTATTTTTTCAACAAACGCAGCATTTCACGAGCTGCATGACGAGGAGCACCGGCAGGCCCTAACCGTTCGGCTACATATTCATACCCCGAAAGCATCTCATTTCTATACGCTTCATTTTCAATGATATTTCTCAATTCGTTCTGCATATTCTTCACGGTCATCGTATCCGCCACCAGTTCCTTTACCACTTCACGGTCAGCAATCAAATTAACCAACGAAATAAATCTCACAGTTAAGATATGACGCCGCAAAAAAGAAACCACTTTCCCGATCGGAGTGTAATAACAAACCACTTGAGGAACACGAAACAATGCCGTCTCAAGCGTAGCTGTACCCGAAGTAACTAAAGCTACATCTGCATGCTGCAACAGGCTATAAGTCTGATCGAAAATGATTTTCACTTTCGCCTCTCCTACATATTGTTTATAATACTCGGGAGCAATGGCAGGTGCACCGGCCAAGACAAGCTGATAATCAGGAAAAGCGGAAGCAGCCTTCAACATATCCGGCAGATTATCTTTGATTTCCTGTTTCCGGCTACCGGCAAGAAGAGCGATAATCGGCTTATCCTCCAATTGGTTCTCTGCAATAAAGTGCTCCTTATTTTTCGGATGAGCTGCCTGATAGGCTGCCACCTCATCCACCGTAGGGTTTCCTACATAGTGAATGGGGTATTGATGCTTTCCTTCGAAGAATTCCACTTCAAAAGGAAGAATGGAGAAAAGCTCATCTACATCTCGTTTTATATTCTTGATACGGTATTCTTTCCACGCCCATATCTTCGGAGAAATATAATAGTAAACCGGTATCTGTGTCTTTGCATGGACAAACTTGGCAATATCAAGATTGAATCCCGGATAATCTACCAGAATAACAACGTCCGGTTCCCAGGAAACAATGTCTTCTTTGCAACGCTTCATATTTGCAAAGATAGTGCGCAGATGGAGTAATACAGGAATAAATCCCATGTATGCCAACTCCTTATAGTGCTTTACCATTGTTCCTCCGACAGCCGCCATCAAGTCACCTCCGAAAAAACGGAAATCAGCCTGCGGGTCTTCTGCCTTTAAGGCAGCCATCAGATGAGAGGCGTGCAAGTCGCCGGAAGCTTCACCGACAATCAGATAATACTTCATTGAGTTGAGAGTTGAGAGTTGAGAGTTGAGAGTTGGTAGGGATAGATGACTAACAGGGCGTCATGCTTTCTTTTTCAACTTTCAAATTTCAACTAATTAAACCATTTATTAAGTTCGTCCATAAAGTGATAAGCCGTCACGTCAACCGTAGTCGGGGTGATAGCAACATAGCCATTTGCCAAAGCCCAATGATCGTTCTTCTCGTTTTCAGGTTCATGATCGGTAAATTCACCGGTCAGCCAGAAATAGTTAGGATCATTCAGACGAGGGCAGGCAGCCCATTCATTCGTCCAACGTCCTTTCGCCTGTTCACAGATTTTCACTCCTTTTATATCGGCTGTATCGGGGAAGTTTACATTCAGACAAGTTAAAGGAGGAAGTCCTTTTTCCAAGATCATGGCAGCGATACTGCGGATATAAGGTCCGGCAGCTTCAAAATCAGCATCGGGGGCATGATTGCACAAGGAGAAGCCAATAGAAGGAATTCCATTCAAACAGCCCTCAAACACCACTCCCATCGTACCGGAATAATGCACGTTAGTGGCAGAGTTATCTCCATGATTGATACCGCCGACTATCAAATCCGGAGTCCGGTCGAGCACTGTGTTTCTTGCCAATTTGATGCAATCGGTCGGTGTTCCCGAACATTTATAAACAGTCAAGCCCACTTCCTTCTTTACTAACTGGTAATGAACCGGCTGCGTCACCGTCAGCGCACACCCACTACCGGAACGCGGAGCATCAGGTGCCATCACTATAATCTCACCCAAAGGGCGAAGAAACTTCACCAGTTCATTAATACCTTTAGCCATCACGCCATCGTCATTCGAAACAAGTATCAACGGCTTCTCTTTTTCCATATATTCAATCCTTTCCTTTTTTATATTCGCACAAAAGTAACAAAAAGAAGCCGTACCACCAAACACCTCCCCGCATCAGATCGAAAAGTCTCTTTCACCCCCACTCCTACCCGTTTACAAATCTTAATCTTCTGCAAGCGAGCAAAAAAAGAAATAAATATCCAATATAAATATGTATATTTGCAAGCTCATAAAGAGAAAGGTAGATGATGAACCTGTCGAAGTTTGGTAACCGTTTCGTCCGACAGTTATTAACAAAACAGGCGACTTATCAACAGAAATTGCAAAGTTTCTCTTTTTTCGTAGGCGCTCTAAGGATTTATCACTTATTTCGCTGCCAATAAATTTAGAGAATATGGGAAAAATTATTGCTTTGGCCAATCAAAAAGGCGGTGTAGGAAAGACAACGACTACGATTAATCTCGCAGCTTCACTTGCTACACTGGAAAAAAAGGTACTCGTAGTAGATGCCGACCCGCAAGCTAATGCCTCTTCCGGTCTGGGAGTAGACATCAAGCAGTCGGAATGCACTATCTATGAATGTATTATTGACAGAGCCAACGTACAGGACGCTATCCTTGATACGGAGATTGATTCTTTGAAAGTAATCTCTTCGCACATCAATCTCGTAGGAGCAGAGATTGAAATGCTGAACCTCCCAAACCGAGAAAAGATACTAAAAGAAGTACTCACACCTTTGAAGAAAGAATATGACTATATCCTGATAGACTGTTCACCTTCATTAGGACTGATTACGATCAATGCCCTGACGGCAGCCGACTCCGTGATTATCCCCGTTCAAGCTGAATATTTTGCTCTTGAAGGTATCAGCAAATTGTTGAATACCATCAAAATCATCAAGTCGAAACTGAATCCGGCTTTAGAAATCGAAGGTTTCTTACTGACAATGTATGACTCTCGTCTGCGTCAGGCTAATCAGATTTACGACGAAGTGAAACGTCATTTCCAGGAACTGGTGTTCAACACCGTTATTCAACGAAATGTGAAATTGAGCGAGGCTCCCAGCTACGGTGTCCCGACCATCCTTTACGATGCGGAATCTACCGGCGCCAAAAACCACCTGGCTCTTGCTAAAGAGATTATCAACCGAAATAAATAAAAGAAAGAAGAAGATATGGCAACACAAAAAAGAAATGCATTAGGACGTGGTCTCGACGCCTTGCTCTCAATGGATGATGTGAAAACCGAAGGGTCTTCTTCCATTAATGAAATAGAGCTGGCTAAGATTACTGTCAATCCCAACCAGCCCCGCCGTGAGTTTGACGAAACAGCATTGCAGGAATTGGCTGATTCCATTGCGGAAATCGGTATCATCCAACCTATCACTTTACGCAAACTCTCGGACGATGAGTATCAGATCATCGCGGGAGAGCGTCGTTATCGTGCATCACAAAGAGCAGGACTGAAAACGATCCCTGCTTATATACGCACTGCCGACGACGAAAACATGATGGAAATGGCGCTGATTGAGAATATCCAGCGTGAAGACCTGAATGCCGTAGAAATCGCACTTGCCTACCAGCATCTGCTCGATCAGTACGAACTGACACAGGAACGTCTTAGCGAACGTATCGGAAAGAAACGAACGACGATCGCCAACTACCTGCGCTTACTGAAATTGCCGGCTCCGATACAGATGGCCCTGCAAAACAAGCAGTTGGACATGGGACATGCCCGTGCACTGATTTCATTAGGCGACCCTAAACTACAAGTTAAAATATTCGAAGAAATACAAGAACACGGATATTCAGTCCGCAAAGTAGAAGAAATTGTTAAATCATTAAGCGAAGGAGAAGCTGTGAAAAGCGGCACACGGAAAATAACACCCAAACGTGGCAAACTTCCTGAAGAATTCAACTTATTGAAGCAACAACTCTCCGGCTTTTTCAACACCAAGGTACAACTCACCTGCTCTGAAAAGGGAAAAGGCAAGATCAGTATTCCTTTCGGTAACGAGGAGGAACTGGAACGTATCATGGAAATCTTCGATACGCTAAAGAAGTAAATGACAAGAAAAAGTAAGAAATATCAGTTACTAGTCAGCGCCCTGCTTCTCTGTTTTTTACAGGTGGCAGGGATTGATGTGTATGCACAATCCACTGTTACTCCGGCACGGAAAGATACAACAATCATACAGCGCGAAGCGCCGAAAGCCCGTGCACGAAGGCATCGTGATCCGATTATACAGGACTCGGTGAGGAAAGATTCTATCCAAATCATACCATCCAAAGAACTTCCGGCCATCGACAGTTTGTCAGCTGCTAAAATACAGATAGCGGACAGCTTGGATGCAGCCAATAAGAAAGAGCTGAAAAAGATAGAGCAACCTGCCTCCATTGTTGTAAAGACCGACACTGTGCCGCCACCTGCTCAAGATATTAACAAGAAAATATTTATCCCGAATCCGACCAAAGCAACGTGGCTGGCAGTCGTATTCCCCGGTGGAGGACAGATTTACAACCGTAAATACTGGAAATTACCTATTATATATGGAGGATTTGCTGGTTGTGCTTACGCCTTAAGTTGGAACGGTAAGATGTACAAAGACTATTCGCAAGCCTATCTGGACATTATGGACAGCAATCCGAATACGAAAAGTTACGAAGATTTGTTGCCCCCGAACTCCACTTATAATGAGGAGCAGCTAAAAAACACACTAAAACGAAGAAAAGATATGTTCCGTCGTTATCGGGACCTTAGTATATTTGCTTTTATCGGAGTTTACCTGATCTCTATCATCGACGCTTATGTAGATGCAGAGTTGTCTAACTTCGATATAACCCCCGACTTGAGTATGAAAGTAGAACCGGCTGTAATCGACAATAACAACCAGTTCCGCTCCAGCAGTTTAAAAAGCAAGTCGGTTGGTCTGCAATGCGTATTACGATTTTAAAAACACAATTTAGATTGATCTTATTATTGAAGCATGAAGAAATTAGTTAACTATTGTTCGATTATTTTTCTTTTACTGGTGGCAACTTCGCAGGTAAAAGCGCAAAGTGTAGATGTAGTGATTCGTGAAAATGGAACTGAACGCAAAGAAAGCATCGACCTGCCTAAAAGTATGACATATCCACTTGACAGTCTGTTGAACGACTGGAAAGCCAAAAATTATATTGACTTAGGCAAAGATTGCAGTACAGCTGAAATCAACCCTTTATTCAGCGACTCTGTCTATATCGACCGCTTGTCACGCATTCCGGCTATCATGGAAATGCCTTATAATGATATTATCCGCAAATTCATCGATATGTATGCAGGACGCTTGCGTAATCAGGTTTCTTTCATGTTAAGTGCCTGCAACTTCTATATGCCGATTTTTGAGGAAGCATTGGATGCATACGGACTTCCACTGGAACTTAGATATCTCCCGATTATCGAATCTGCACTGAACCCCTCTGCCGTGTCACGCGCAGGCGCTTCCGGTCTGTGGCAATTTATGATTGGTACAGGTAAGATCTATGGCTTGGAATCAAACAGCCTGGTAGATGAACGACGCGACCCGATTAAAGCAACTTGGGCTGCCGCACGTTATCTCAAAGAAATGTACGATATCTATGGAGACTGGAATCTTGTGATTGCTGCTTATAACTGTGGCCCCGGTACTATCAACAAGGCAATCCGCCGTGCCAATGGCGAAACGGATTACTGGAAAATTTATAATTACCTGCCTAAAGAGACACGTGGTTACGTACCTGCCTTTATCGCCGCTAATTATGTGATGACTTACTATTGTGACCATAATATTTGTCCGATGGAAACAAATATCCCGGCAAGTACCGACACAGTACAAGTGAACAAGAACCTGCACTTCGAACAGATTGCTGATCTTTGCAATGTACCTTTGGATCAAATCAAGAGCTTGAATCCGCAATATAAGAAGCAAATGATTCCGGGTGACAGCAAGCCTTATACTTTAAGACTTCCTATCGATGCTATCAGTACCTTTATAGATAAGCAAGACACAATCTATGCACATCGCGCCGACGAATTGTTCCGCAACCGGAAAACCGTTGCTGTTAAGGAGATCACCCCCTCAACCCGCAAAACGACAACAGCCGTTGCCGGTAAAGGCAAACTGACCTACTACACAATAAAAAGTGGAGACACTTTGTCAACCATCGCCGGTAAGTATGGCGTCACGATTAAGGATATACAAAGGTGGAATGGAATGTCCAACACCAAAATTGCAGCAGGAAAACGATTGAAAATATACAAATAAACAGCTTCCTGCTTGCATCGTTCGGAAATTTGCTTATTTTTGCAGAACTAAGCAAGTGAAAGGATAACAATTATGGATAATCTGCCCCCCAAAGAAATAAGTGATGAAGAGATGATCAATCAGGCGTTCCACGAACTACTGAATGATTATCTCAACACTAAACATCGCAAGAAAGTTGAAATCATTACGAAGGCTTTCAACTTCGCCAATCAGGCGCATAAAGGTATCAAACGTCGTTCGGGCGAACCTTATATTATGCACCCGATTGCTGTTGCCAGCATTGTGTGTAATGAAATCGGACTTGGCTCTACTTCCATTTGTGCAGCCCTGCTGCATGATGTGGTAGAAGACACTGATTACACAGTAGAAGACATTGAGAATATCTTTGGCCCGAAGATTGCCCAAATTGTAGACGGACTAACCAAGATATCCGGCGGAATTTTCGGTGACCGTGCTTCAGCACAAGCAGAGAACTTCAAGAAGTTGCTGCTCACCATGTCGAACGATATCCGGGTAATTCTTATCAAGATAGCCGACCGTTTGCACAATATGCGTACCCTCGGTTCCATGTTGCCCAACAAACAATATAAAATAGCCGGCGAAACACTTTACATCTATGCGCCACTCGCCAACCGTCTGGGCCTCTATAAAATAAAAACAGAGCTTGAGAATCTAAGCTTCAAATATGAACATCCCGAAGAATATGCGGAAATAGAAGAGAAGTTGAATGCCACAGCTGCCGAACGCGACAAGGTTTTCAACGACTTCACTGCCCCCATCCGTACACAACTGGATAAGATGGGATTGAAATACCGGATACTTGCCCGCGTAAAATCAATCTATTCCATCTGGAACAAGATGCAGACCAAGCATGTTCCTTTCGAAGAAATATTTGACTTGCTGGCTGTTCGAATCATCTTCGAACCACGCAATGAGGAAGAAGAGCTCAACGACTGTTTCGACATTTACGTTTCCATCTCCAAGATATACAAGCCTCATCCGGACCGTCTGCGCGACTGGGTGAGCCATCCTAAAGCAAATGGTTATCAGGCATTGCATGTCACCCTGATGGGTAATAACGGACAATGGATTGAAGTCCAGATTCGTAGTGAACGAATGAATGACGTTGCCGAACAAGGTTTCGCCGCTCACTGGAAATACAAAGAAGGAGGAGGCAGCGAAGATGAAGGAGAGTTGGAAAAATGGTTGAAAACCATTAAGGAGATATTGGATGATCCGCAACCGGATGCCATTGATTTTCTGGATACCATCAAACTTAATTTATTTGCTTCTGAAATATTTGTGTTCACTCCCAAAGGTGAACTGAAGACTATGCCGCAGAATTCTACGGCTCTCGACTTCGCGTTTTCCCTGCATACGGATATTGGTAGCCATTGTATTGGTGCCAAAGTCAACCACAAATTAGTTCCGTTAAGCCATAAATTGCAAAGTGGTGACCAGGTTGAGATCCTGACTTCAAAATCGCAACGTGTACAACCGCAATGGGAAGTTTTTGCAACCACTGCCCGTGCCCGTGCCAAGATAGCAGCCATCCTCCGCAAAGAGCGTAAAGCAAACCAGAAGATAGGTGAAGAAATTCTTAACGAGTTTTTGAAAAAAGAGGAAATCCGCCCTGAAGAAGCCGTTATCGAGAAACTGCGTAGACTGCATAATGCAAAAAATGAAGAAGAATTGTTGGCTGCCATTGGCAGTAAAGCAATCATTCTGGGAGAAGCGGACAAGAATGAACTGAAAGAAAAGCAAACCAGTAACTGGAAGAAATATCTGACTTTCTCTTTCGGCAACAATAAAGAGAAGCAAGAAGAAAAAGAGCCGCAAGAAAAAGAAAAAATCAATCCGAAGCAAGTGCTCAAACTGACGGAAGAAAGTTTGCAGAAGAAATACATCATGGCCGAATGTTGCCATCCTATTCCCGGTGATGACGTATTGGGATATGTGGATGAAAACGACCGGATCATTATCCACAAACGCCAATGTCCTGTTGCCGCCAAACTGAAGAGCAGTTATGGCAACCGTATATTAGCGACAGAATGGGATACACACAAAGAACTATCTTTCCTGGTATATATATATATAAAAGGTATAGACAGCATGGGACTTTTGAATGAAGTCACCCAGGTTATCTCCAGGCAGCTCAATGTAAATATCCGTAAGCTGACCATCGAAACCGAAGATGGTATCTTTGAAGGAAAAATTCAGTTATGGGTACATGACGTGGATGATGTGAAAACCATCTGTAACAATCTGAAGAAAATACAGAATATCAAACAGGTGAGCCGCGTAGAAGAATAACGTTGATCGACACATTCGTTATCGATCAACGTTATTCTACTCCCGTCCATCCAATTCGCGTTTAATAGCCAAAAGCTCTTCTTTTATCGCTTTCAGCTTATTTACAATCTCATAATTACGAACCGTAGCTTCTTTATTATCCTTCAAACGTTGCCGGGCACCGGGAAGTGTCATGCCTTTTTCTTTTACCAAATGATAGATAAGACCGATCGTTTCTACGTCTTCTTTGCGGTACTGACGTATTCCTCTTCCTGCTGTCTTAGGAGAGATTTGCGGAAATTCCTTTTCCCAAAAACGGAGCAATGACGGATTGACTCCGAACATATCGGCAACCTCTCCTATTGAATAATATAGCTTCAATTCTTTGTCTGTATTAAGCATAACACTCCTGTTTTAAGATTTTAATCAAATACTTTACCATGATTGACTGCCAACTGAATCATCTTTTCATAATCTTCGGCACTCAAATCCATGAAATAATAATTGACCGGATTCACTACCTGCCCTTTCACGTGCACTTCATAATGCAGATGCGGACCGGTACTTTTTCCTGTACTACCCACTTTTCCGATAATCTCACCACGTACCACTTTCTTTCCGACTTTCGTATTAAATCCCTGCAAGTGAGCATACCGAGTGAGATACCCGAAACCATGATCTATCTCAATGGTATTACCGTATCCGGTTTCCCATCCCACTTTCACCACTGTTCCGTTTCCGGTAGCATATACATCCGTTCCCGGATGAGCAGAGAAGTCCATGCCTGCATGGAACTTTGTAGTACCATAAATAGGGTCGATACGTGTACCATAACCGGATGCTGTCTGACGAAGATCTTTATTCGAAATAGGCTGTATGGCCGGAATACATTTCAGCATCTCATCATGGTTCTTACACATATCAATCACATCATCGAAAGATTTCGACTGGATATAAAGCCTTTTGGAAAGCACATCCAACTTTTGAGTCGTGTTCACCACCAGCTTGGCATTCGCCAAATCCATCAGTTCTTCGTAACGGTTCGTCCCGCCATAACCTGCCTGACGAATAGCCGGAGAAACAGGATCTGCCTGTAAAATCACCCGATACAGATTATCGTCACGTTGCTGAATATCCTGAAGCACCCCCATAGCGTCATCCAAACGCCGGGAAAGCACATTGTACTGCGCCAAAAGACGGCTGTTTTCAATTCTTAATTCCTTCTCCGACGGAGAACCAAAAATCAAAAGCAATACAATAAAGCAACCTGCTCCCAACCCCATTCCATAGAAAAGCCGACGCAGGATACTAAGCGCACGCTGCCGTACGGTAGGGTAAATTCGATCATAAGTCTGGGTCTGTGGATTATAGATGTAGTATACTTTGCGCATCTTTTTGGAAATATTTCGCTTGTTAATACGGCAAAAGTAATAAAAACAAGCTATCTTTATTACCTATATTGATTATCAAGCAATTACATAATCGGTTA
>JBKVKY010000019.1:0-12700 GCA_046986985.1 Bacteroides xylanisolvens
GCAAAGCTAAAAGGAAAAATTAAGATAGAAAATATGGCATCGCCGAGACGCTTACTAAAAACAGGTTATCTATCATTGTGCAAAATAGCCATATAAGGGTCATAATAGGTGTAAGATAGCTTGTTTTTGTCACAAGGGAGCCATATAAATCTGATTATCGTGGCTTAATAATGTAAATGTAATGGCGATAAGTTTATAGCCCACGTATGTGTGCTGTACAGTCCGCATGTGTGGGCTGCACGGTTTACATACGTGGGCTGTACAGCCTGCACATGTGAACTATAGAAAGACAGCCGCTTCCAATAGATTATTAAGTTGTCAATACAGGTTATCATCCTATAAAGTGTGCATTCTTATGCCTTTAAATGGATACTCTCACCTAATGCTACACTAAATAGATATAGTATGGGTGTGATAGATACCCGTTTTTTGCAATAAAAGTATGATAGATGCATTTTCTAAAAGTTATCTATCATACTTATTCCTTTGATAATTAGAAGATTATTAAAATGAATGATACTATGATAGATGTTTTTCTCACTATGTATTCAAACCTGTATCATTTTACTCATTTCCGTACGGTGCTGAATCAATTGATATTTTAGCAAATAAGTATTGAAACGCAGATTAACGCAGATTTTCGCAGATTATTAGAAGGCTGCGCCATGTTTGAGAACTTTTTTATTCTTTGCGAAAATCTGCGTTAATCTGCGTTTCAATAAATGTTCATTTGGCTCATTTCGGTGCAATACAGAAAGACTCAAACCAAGATTAGGGCTAAATTATCCCGCAAGGATTATTGTTGCTTAGAGAAAGAATAGGGCATATCTTCTTCTTTAGTTCCTCTATTCTGATTAGGTTGATTACTCATTTCAACATTGATCGTACCTCCCTTGAGCAAATTTTCGTGTCGGAGATAATTTTTAGTGTAATCAGCACCATTGACATTCATCGAATTGACATAAAATTTTTTCTTACTATTATTCGGAGCATCAATAACCAAACTATTGCCATTTTCAAAATGGAGTGTAGCTTTCTTGAATAACGGAGCACCTATAATATATTCATCCGTTCCCGGACAAACAGGATAGAAACCTAATGCCGAGAATACATACCAGGCAGAAGTTTGTCCGTTGTCCTCGTCGCCACAATAGCCGTCCGGAGTAGGAGAGTACATACGATCCATTACTTGACGCAACCAGTATTGGGCTTTCCAAGGTTGTCCTGCATAGTCATATAAATAAATCATGTGCTGAATCGGTTGATTGCCATGTGCATAGTTACCCATATTCATCACAGTCATTTCACGGATTTCATGAATCACTTGGCCGTAGTAGCTATCATCAAAAATAGGAGGTACGGCAAAAACAGAATCCATCATGGTGATAAACATCTCTTTTCCACCCATCAAGTCAATCAATCCTTGAGGATCGTGGAATACCGACCAAGTATAGTGCCAGCTATTTCCTTCCGTAAAAGCATCTCCCCATTTCAGCGGAGAGAAAGGAGATTGGAATGTACCATCTTCGTTGCGTCCACGCATTAACTTAGATTCCTTATCGAAAAGATTCTTGTAGTTCATGGCACGTTTTGCGAAAAGATTAATCTCTTTTTTCGGACGTTTAAGTTCCTTTGCCAGTTGGTAGATACACCAGTCATTGTATGCATATTCCAACGTGCGTGCGGCGTTCTCATTGATTTTTACATCATAAGGCACGTAGCCCAGTTTATTGTAATATTTATATCCCAGACGTCCTGTTGATGATACTTGTGGATGTACATTCTCCGTTCCGTGAATCAGCCCTTCATACAATGTTTTTATATCGTCCACTTTCACTCCTTTCATGTAAGCATCCACTAAGACAGAAGCAGAGTTGTTACCAACCATACAGCCTCTGTGCCCCGGACTTGCCCATTCCGGGAAGAAACCGCTCTCTTTATATGTATTGATCAGACCTTCCTGCATTTCCTTGTTGACTGACGGGTACATTAGGTTCAATAACGGGAATAGGCAACGGAAAGTATCCCAAAAGCCTGTGTCGGTATACATATACCCCGGTAATACTTGCCCATTATAAGGACTGTAATGAACAGGTTGTCCGGCAGCATCCAGTTCGTAGAATTTGCGTGGGAAGAGCAATGAACGATATAAACAAGAATAGAATGTGCGATATTGGTCGAGATTGCCTCCTTCTACTTCTATTTTGCCTAATACTTGGTTCCACGCTTCTTTTCCTTTTTGGGCTAGCTGTTCGATATTATCTTTGCCCAACTCTTTCATATTCAAAGCTGCCTGTTCAAAACTGATGAAAGAAGAAGCAATTCTTGCATGTACTTGTTCGCCCTTATGTGTTTGGAAACCAATAATGGCTTCGGCATGATCTGTTGTCTGTTCGGTAACATTTTCCTGCAGATTGCCATTGACTACCGTAGCTTTATATGTGAAAGGCTTGTCGAATTCAATAATAAAGTAATTTTTAAAGTTTTCGGGAACTCCACCGCTGTTGCGAGTCGTGTAACCGATAATCTTGTTTTCTTCCGGAATAACCTTAATATACGATCCCTTATCAAAGGCGTCCACTACAACATACGAATGATCGTTTTCCGGAAAAGTGAAACGGAAAAGAACTGCACGCTCGGTTGGAGCCATTTCTGTCACTACATCATGCTCTGCAAGATATACTTTATAATAATAAGGAGTGGCAGTTTCTCCTTTGTGGGCAAACCAACTGGCACGCTTCTCTTCATTGAATTCCGGTTTGCCTACTACAGGCATAATAGAGAATTGTCCGTAATCATTAATCCACGGACTGGGTTGATGTGTTTGTTTAAATCCACGAATCTTATTAGCCGTATAAGTGTATTGCCATCCGTCTCCCATCTTTCCTGTTTGTGGAGTCCAGAAATTCATCCCCCACGGACGGGCAATGGCCGGATAAGTATTACCTGTTGATAACTCGAAACTAGATTGAGAACCCATAAGCGGATTGACATACTGCGTCCAGTCTTTGGCTTTTGCAAAGACGATACAACTTAATGCGCATACTAATAGGAGATACTTTTTCATGGTCTTATTTATTATTTATGGCTCAATCGAATCAGAAATCGATTGAGCCAATTTATTTTTCAAGGTTTTGTTTTTTTTATTCAATTTGAACAGCTAGTACCAACTCATTCCTCTTCTTTGGAGGAGAGAGCTGGAGAGAGGACTCCCCATTTCGTAGGATGATCGGTCATCTTGATTTCCATCGTTCCTCCATTCGCAATATCCTGATGGTTAAAGAATGGAATGTTTAGAGCTTTACCGTTCAGCAATACACTTTCAATGTATTTATTCTTTTTCCCATTATTCTTTACTACAATACTGAAAGTCTTTCCTTCAGGCAGATTGATAACTGCTTTGTCGAAGGCAGGACGTCCGATGGAATATACCGGCTTGCCGGGACATACCTGATAGAATCCCATAGAGTTGAGTATATACCAGGCAGACATCTGACCGCAGTCCTCATTACCCGAAAGACCGTCTATACTGTTGGTATACTGACTTCGGTAAACGCTATCCACCAACTCTTGAGTTCTCCAAGGATGGTTAACGTAGTTATATAGATGGATCACATGGTGACTTGGTTCGTTTCCATGTGCATATTGCCCGATAAGTCCGCTGATATCTGATGAGGTTGTCTCACCTTCAAGTGATGAATCGGCCGAGAATAAGGAATCGAGTTTCTGGACAAAAGCATCTTCTCCACCCATCAGATTGACTAATCCTTCTACATCATGCGGCACAAACCAAGTCCATTGCCAAGCTGTTCCTTCACAATAATCATCGCTGCGGTGAGTAGATGCACGCGGATTGAATGGAGTACGCCATTCACCTTTTGAGTCCAGTCCACGCATGAAGCGGATTGATTTGTCGAAATAAAATTCGTACGCCTTGGCAAAGCGTTCATACTTTGCTTTGGATTCAAAATCACTCATTGCTTCTGCAAAGATAGAGATACACCAGTCATCATACGCATATTCCAGAGCTTTGGCCACTGATTCGTTTTCGCGGTCACAAGGGATATATCCGATGGCATTCTTATAATATTTTGCTTTAGGCATGAGATGAGGCAATACCAAATCCGGACATTTGATGCCGGTAGTGTCATATTCGGCGGCACGCAGGCAGGCTTTATAAGCCTCTTTGGCATCAAAATTGCGATACCCTTTCATGTAGGCATCCACGATGACCGGAACAGCATGATAACCAATCATAGTGCAGGTGTAATTGGAAGCCAAGTCCCACATGGGGTATATCCCACCTTCCTGATGCTTCTTAATTAACGAATTGATAAAGTGATTATTCAGATCAGGATCAATGATAGTCATTAGCGGATGTAGCGCACGGAAAGTATCCCATAAAGAAAATACAGTGTATATCGGATTAAGGGTGTCTCCTTGATGCACTTCAAGATCCATTCCTAAATAACGTCCGTCTGCATCAGTGAACAGATTTGGACTGATTCCCGTATGATAGAGGGCCGTGTAGAAGATGGCTTTATCTTCTTTATCGGAAGTTGTAATATCAATTTTGGAAAGATATTCATTCCATGCCGTACGTGCGTCTTTACGTACTTTCTCGAAATCCCATCCGGGAATTTCTGATTCAACGTTCTTCCGTGCACCGGCAATATCGACAGCGGACACACCTACTTTAACAAGAACCTGCTCGTCTTTACTGGTGTTGAAATGCAATAATGCTTTGCAGACAGGAAGCCGTTTGCCATTGTCCATGGTGATAGAATCCGTAACGAGCGTATAAGAGAATGGCTTGGAAAATTTAGCGTAGAAGTTGATATATTGGTCGAAAGCCCAATAAGTTGTTTTCTTGTGTCCACAGATTTCCGTATCGCTTATTACTTCTATTTCCATCTCGGAGTTAGTCTGTCGTTGCAGGCTGTAATCCAGGTCGATGATAAATCCGGATTCGGCGTTTTCGGGAAAAGTATAGCGATGGATTGCTCCTCGTTTGGTGGATGAAATTTCAGCTTTCACCTGGTAAGTATCAAGAAAGACAGAATAATATCCTGGTTCTGCGATTTCATTCTTATGTGAGAAAGAGGAAGCGTATGCTAGGCGTTGGCTTTGGGGATCGGTTGTACGATATTGTTGTTTACCCACAGTTGGCATGAGCAAGACATCTCCATAGTCGCAACAACCTGTACCGCTGACGTGGGTGTGTGAGAAGCCATTGATGGTAGAGTCGGCATAATAATAACCGGAACAAGCATCCCAACCATCGATCCGGGTGTCCGGACTGGGCTGAATCATCCCGTGGGGAACTACCGCTCCGGGGAAGGTATGACCATGTCCACCGGTACCGATGAAAGGGTTGACGTAAGCACTATAGTCTTTTACATTAGTGGGGGCTGTACAGGAGCTAAGTGTGAATAAACCTCCTAAACATCCTACTATTAGGAATGTTTTTAATTTCATGGTATTAATAGCTTTTAAGTTTTAGCCGGTTCATCTTTTACTTCTTATTTGGGAGAAATGAAGATATTGTTTCCGACAATTTTATAATCAATAGGTATAGAGTTTTGCAATGATTTCAACACTGACTCGATATTCGATTTCCTTTTCAGTACACCGGAGTAAGTTTTACCCGTCTGAATGTCAGGAGACAGAATGATTTTCACATCATAGAAACGCTCCAGCGCTTTGGTGATGGTGAAGATATCTGCTTTTTGGAATGGAATCAGATTATCGTGCCAAACAGCATCCAACTTGGCATCCACTTGTTTCACGGTCAATCGTCCATTATTTTTGTTCAGTTCTGCACGTTGTCCCGGAGTGAGGATAATCTGCCCCTCTTCCTTATTGCCTTTTACTTCAATCTCACCTTCAATAAGTGTCGCCTCTGCTATTCGGCAACGTTTATCGGATTTTAAATTGAACGTAGTTCCCAATACGCGTACGCGTATTGCATCACTTTGAACGGTGAATGGCTTATGGCGGTTTTTGGTGACCTCAAAATAAGCTTCTCCTTCCAGGTAGACATTGCGTTCCTTTTCGGAGAACTCACGTGGATATTTCAAGGTTGCTGCATTGTTCAGCCAAACCTTGCTACCATCCGGTAAGACTACCTCCTTAACAATGCCTTCGCTGGCTACTGCAACCATCATTTGTTGATTGTTTCCGTTTTGATAGAACCAATATCCGACTCCACCACCCATGACCAACATCACAGCAATCACTGCGGCATATTTCATCCAGCGATGCATGCTTAGTATTTTGCTCTGTTTACCTTTCTCTTCGTCCAGCTTTTTATAGAGTTGTTTTTCCGCACGAAGTATCCGTTGTTCATCAGTGTACTGGTCGAATTTACCCAAATGATAAATTTCTTCCATACGAAAGAGCTGGCGGGCATTTTCTTCCGATTCCTTCATCCAGGCATTGACCTCGATAAGCTCTTCTTCAGAACACTGTCCTGTCAGATATCTGTTTATTATTTCTTCACTCAGATTACTCATTTTCTTTTCCTTCATATTAGTAATACAATTCAAAACGCAAAAACACTTATTATAATCGCCATAAAAATAAGAAAAGAATCGTCCAAAGAGGATCAAGTCGGCCACGCAAGTATTTTAAAGCCTTATACATATGGGCTTCCACCGTGCGGAGTGAAACTCCGAGAATATCGGCTATTTCCTTGTTTTTCATATCATGTAGATAGCTAAGTTTGAAAACCTCTTTGCATTTGTCAGGGAGTTCATTAATTGCATCATGAATTTCTTTGCGGAGTTCCTTATCTTCGATCCTCCGAATTACTTCGTTGTTGTCCGGTTGATAGAATTCTGCGCGTCTTTGGTTGATTTCTTCCATGGCAACACAATAACCTTCTTCCACACTGCGGTGTTTCAAGACGTTAAGGGCACGGGTGTAAACGGCACGATAGAGAAAGGCCTGGATTTGGTCGCCTATCTCTATGTGGTCTTTTCGCTTCCATAATTCTACAAATACGTCCTGCACTACATCCTCTGCTTCTTCTTCTCCCACCAGACGGGTAGCATAGAAAATCAGGCTGGGATAGTACCGGCGAAATAGTGCTTTATAGGTTATATCGAAGTTTTCGTTCATTCTCTCAATTGGTTGTTCAGGTTTGGCTTATGGGTTATTTTCTTCGAATATGACTCCAATTGCTTTAGGGGTGTTACTCATTTCGAATTCGACAGTCGCTCCACTCATGATTTGCTCGTGAGTAAGATATGTTTTGTCATACGTTTTTCCATCTATTTTGATGGATTGGATATAGATATTTTCTTTGTTCACTTTGGGGGCCAGTACGGTGAAAGTTTTTCCATTCGCCAGATGTAATTGCATTTCCGGGAATAGGGGAGTACCTATCTCGTATTTTCCACTGACGGGATTGACGGGGTAGAATCCCATCGCACTGAATACATACCATGCTGACATCTGTCCGCAATCTTCGTTGCCACAAAGACCGGCAGGTTCGTTCTTGTAGAGCTCGTTCATCACTTTGGCTACATATTCTTGTGTGCGATTTTCGTGTCCTATAGCATTGAACAGATAAATAACGTGATGGCTCGGTTCATTGCCATGCGCATATTGTCCTATCATGCCCGTGCTGAAGATAGGTAGTTCGTCATCTGCTGCCGGATGATAGGTGAACATACTGTCCAGTTTTTCGGCAAATCGGTTTTTACCTCCTACAAGGTCGATCAGTCCGTTAATGTCATGCTGAACAGACCAAAAGTATTGCCATCCGTTGCTTTCGCAAATGTGTGGTGTATAGTCATCGGCTTTGAAGTCCTTGATAAAGATGCCTTTGTCGTCACGTGGCTGCATGAAAGAAGTAGCGGGGTTATAAACATTCTTGTAGTTTTGAGAACGTTTGTAAAATTCGTCCGCAATGTCTTGTTTGCCCATCTTCTTCGCCATTTCGGCAATGCAATAGTCATCGAAAGCGTATTCCAGTGTTTTGGATAACGACCAGTTTTCTGCGTTGTAGTGGTCCGTTACGTTGTAAGGTATGTATCCTAATTCTTTGTAGAGTCCGATGCCGCGGTAATTATCCAGATTAGCCGTTGCTATGCAAGCATCCAAGGCTTTCTTTGCGTCGAAGTCGCCGATTCCTTTCAGATAGGCGTCTACAATAACAGGAACAGCATGATAACCGATCATCATGTCTGTTTCACTTCCGTAGAAGTTCCACACTGGCAGACGGCCATTCTGTTCGTAGAAGGCGATGAAGGATTTCACCATGTCGTTTACACGCTCGGGTTCGGTATAAGTAAAGAGCGGGTGGGCGGCACGGTATGTATCCCATAGGGAGAAAGTGCTATAATTAACCCAGCCGTTGGCTTGGTGTACTTTCTTATCGGGGCCGTAGTAAGTTCCGTCTACATCACTGTAAATAGTTGGGGCAATCATTGAGTGATAGAGAGCGGTGTAGAAGTTCACTTTATCGTTCTCATTATCACCTTTTATTTCAATCTTTCCGAGCTGGCGGTTCCAGTTGGCTTTTGTTTCCGCCAAGTATTTGTCGAAGTCATTTTCGGGGACTTCAGCTTGCAGGTTTTTGGCTGCTCCTTCCATGCTGACACCGGAAATGGCAGTGTTTACCAATATCTGTTCATCCTTTTGGGTGTTGAAATCGAAGCGGGCGATAACAGCTGTGCCGATACGTTTATTGTCTTTGATGATGGCAGTTGTGTCCAGTTCCATTTTCTCAAAAGGCTTGGAGAATCGGGTGCGGAAATAGATGTGTTGATCGCGTGCCCAGCCGTCGGAGAAACGGTAACCTTGAATGGTGACGGAGTCTACGACTTCGATATGAGAATCGTTGGTAAAATCCCAGTTCATGGCTTTCTTCAGATTTAAGAAGATAGCAGATTGGGCTTCCGGAAACGTATAACGTTGGATACCACAACGCTCGGTGGCAGTCAGTTCGACGTTGATGTTATAATCAGTCAGGCGTACTTGATAATAACCGGCATGAGCACTTTCATCCTTGTGGGAGAATTTAGAGTGGATGCCAAGCGGTGCTTCCGCTTCTTTGTAGGGAAGAGTGACAGGCATGAAAGAGATGTCATACAAATCTCCCGCTCCAGTGCCGGAAAGATGTGTGTGGCTGAAACCGGCAATTGTACTGTCCGGATAGAAATAACCGGAGATACGGTCCCATCCGGGGAGTCCGTTGTCCGGGCTAAGTTGCACCATGCCGAAAGGAACTTGGGCACCAGGATAAGTGTTTCCAGTGAAGTCTGTTCCGATAAATGGATTTACATAAGATGTGTAATCTATTTCGTGTTTTTCTTGCGTAGGGGTACAAGAAATGAGCATGCAGGTTAACAGCAGGCATAGATAAGCAGGTGTTCTCATCATTCTTTAGGTATTAGTGATTACTTATTTTATTTATTTGAAGGATAAGAAAAATAATTAATCTGGTCACAAAGGTAGAAAAAAACTGTGACAAGCCTAAATTATAAGCTAATATTTTTAGAAAGAGACAAATAGACTTCTATTTCTTACCGGGTTTGTTTGGTTTTGGGGGAGGGTCGGAAGTATCCTTTTCCGATGCTTTTATAGAGGATTCAAAAGGGGATTCAAGCCGAAATTGTTGTTGGTGAATTCCCTTCTGTAAAATAGTGACGCTATCCGATGCAAATAGTGACGCTATATGCTAGCGATACCGTCACTATCCTGTGCATATACCGTCACTATTTTTTTCTACATTAATAGGGAGTTTCTTATGTATATTTATTCAGACGCGTCTAATTTTAAGTCTTTACGTAAAAGAGGTTGTCTATAAGTCTCTTTTTAACGATTTCACCCCTATCAGAACAAACTCTGATAGGGGTGATTTCTTTTTGTGGCTTGTTAGACAGCCTCTTTTATTTATTCTTAGATTCCTGCCAGCTCCAGTACTTTTTCAACTGCTGCCGGTAGTCCATCAGCATTTTTACCTCCTGCGGTAGCGAAGTGAGGTTGGCCACCGCCGCCACCTTGAATCAGTTTGGCAGCCTCTTTTACCAGATTACCAGCTTTCAGACCACCAGCAACCAAATTATCGCTAAGCATTACTGTCAGCATCGGTTTGCCATTGTCTGTACTTCCGGCTACGAAGAACAAGTTTTCTGTGATTTCACCCCGAAGTTGGAAAGCGATATTCTTCACTACTTCTGCCGGTAGCGGAGCACAGAACTTGATTACTTTGATACCGTGGATCTCTTGTACATTTTTCAGTAGTCTTTCCTTCAAAGCTGCTTCTTTCTCTTTCATGAAGTCTTCTACCTGCTTTTTCAATCCTGCATTTTCATCCAGATATTTACGGATTGCAATTCTCAAGTCAGGAGCATTGTTAAAGAGAGCCTTCAAGTCGCTAAGTGTATCTTGTATCGTATCCAGCATTTCTTCCACGCGTGCTCCGGTATAAGCTTCAATACGGCGAACGCCGGCAGCAACAGAACTTTCGGAGATGATTTTTACCATACCGATATTTCCGGTTGCAGCTACGTGTGTACCACCGCAGAACTCGATAGAAGTGCCGAACTGGATCACACGAACTCTGTCGCCATACTTTTCACCAAAGAGAGCGATAGCTCCCAACTCTTTAGCTTCCTCGATAGGAATATTGCGATATTCTTTCAATGGGATATTAGCGCGGATTCTTGCATTGACGATATGTTCAACTTTACGGATTTCTTCATCGGTCACTTTCTGGAAGTGAGAGAAGTCGAAACGCAATGAATCCGGTGTAACCAATGAACCTTTCTGTTCGATGTGTTCACCCAATACTTCACGTAAAGCAGCATCCAGCAAGTGGGTCGCCGAGTGATTGGCTGCGCAGGCAGCACGTTTGTCGGTATCTACACAAGCCATCATCGGAGCTTCCGGATGTTCGGGTAGCTTTTTGGTAATATGTATCGGAAGATTATTCTCTTTCTTTGTGTCGACCACTTCAATCGTCTCGAACTCGCTCACCAATACACCTGTATCACCTACCTGACCACCACTTTCTGCATAGAACGGAGTATAGTCGAGTACAATCTGATACAATGTCTGGTTCTTTTGTTTGATCTGACGGTAACGAAGGATAGAAGCCTCGTATTCAGTGTAATCGTAACCAACGAATTCAGTAGTTCCTTCTTTCAGTACAATCCAGTCACCAGTTTCGATGGCGGCAGCATTACGTGCACGCTGTTTCTGTTGCTGCATTTCTTCATTGAACTCTTCAATGTTGACAGTCATTCCGTTTTCACGGAGAATCAGCTCTGTCAAGTCGAGCGGGAAACCGAATGTATCATATAAAGTAAAGGCATCTTTACCGCTGATTTCAGTTTTTCCATTGGCTTTGGTATCTTCCATTGTCTTATCCAATAAACGGATACCAGTTTCCAAAGTGCGGAGGAATGATTCTTCTTCTTCCTTGATTACTTTTTCAATCAGTGTCTTTTGTGCAACCAGTTCAGGATAAGCCTCTCCCATGTTATCAATCAATACAGGAAGCAACTTATACATAAATGCCTGTTTCTGTCCGAGGAAAGTATATCCGTAACGGACAGCACGGCGAAGGATACGGCGGATCACATAACCTGCCTTTGCATTAGACGGCAACTGACCATCTGTGATTGAGAATGCAATGGTACGGATATGGTCGGCAATTACACGCATTGCAATATCTTGCTGCTTGTCTTTTCCATATTCTGTACCCGACATTGTTGCAATAGCTTTCAGCATTGGCTGGAATACGTCTGTGTCGTAGTTGGATGTTTTGCCTTGCAGAGCCATACAAAGACGTTCGAATCCCATACCGGTATCAATAACCTTGGCAGGAAGCGGCTCAAGACTGCCGTCTGCTTTGCGGTTGTATTGCATGAACACGAGGTTCCAGATTTCAATTACCTGCGGGTGATCGTGGTTCACGAGGTCGCGACCGGAGATCTTGGCACGTTCTTCAGCAGGACGGAGGTCGATATGGATTTCGGAACAAGGTCCGCAAGGTCCTGTATCACCCATTTCCCAGAAGTTGTCGTGTTTGTTACCGTTGATGATGTGATCTTTCGGCAAGAACTGTTCCCAATAGGAAGCAGCTTCATCGTCACGGCTCAATCCTTCTTCAGGACTTCCTTCAAATACGGTTGCATAGAGATGTTCCGGATTCAGTTTCAAAACTTCTACCAGATATTCCCATGCCCAGCTGATCGCTTCTTTCTTGAAGTAATCGCCGAACGACCAGTTACCAAGCATTTCAAACATGGTGTGGTGGTACGTATCGTGTCCTACTTCTTCCAGGTCATTATGCTTTCCGCTTACACGCAAACATTTTTGCGAGTCCGCGACTCTTTGGTATTTCGCCGGATGGTTACCCAAAATAATATCTTTAAACTGGTTCATACCCGCGTTCGTAAACATCAGGGTAGGGTCATCTTTAATCACCATCGGAGCCGAGGGAACGATGTGGTGTCCTTTCGACTCAAAGAAATTCTTGAATGAATCTCTGATCTCTTTTGCAGTCAACATATAATGAAGAATTATGATTTATGAATTATGAATTATGGGCTGTGGGATACGAGAGAGGGGAGGAATCCCCAATAAATCATAAATCACAACTCATAAATTCGTAAAAACTGTGCAAAGATAGCTTGTTTTTACGACATAGCAAAAGTTTGTTTCAATATATTGTGCAAGGGGT
>JBKVKY010000020.1:0-12346 GCA_046986985.1 Bacteroides xylanisolvens
GGCTGCAAAAGTAAGCGAAAAGAATGATTTAAAGAAGAATTAACATAATAGAATCACTGAAAAAGGGTTTATTTCTAATAAATTTGTACTTTTGAACAATTGATAAATGGACCGGTGCCCGAAAGCAGCAATGTTTTCAATCTACCCGTCACTCATAAACGCTCAAAACGATGAAAGGAAAATATATTCTATTTTTAATTTGCAGCCTCTTCCTTTGCGAAGTATCTGCACAAACACTGGAACAGGCACGCACCTTATTCACTAAGGGTGACTATGAAAAAGCCAAGCCTGTCTTCAAAAAGTATGCTAAATCACAACCGTCGAACGGGAATTATAACTATTGGTATGGCGTATGTTGCCTGAAAACCGGAGAAGCGGAAGAAGCTGTGAAACCTCTTGAGATAGCAGTGAAAAAACGTGTTACCAGTGGACAACTCTATCTGGGACAAGCATATAATGAAACGTATCGTTTCGAAGATGCTGTAAACTGTTTTGAAGAATATATCGCAGATTTAAGTAAACGGAAGAAATCGACGGAAGAAGCGGAGAAACTTCTGGAAAAGAGCAAAGCTGACCTCCGGATGTTGAAGGGAGTGGAAGATGTATGTATCATTGACAGCTTCGTTGTAGACAAGGCGACTTTCCTCCATGCATACAAGATTAGTGAAGAATCGGGTAAATTGTTTACCTTCAATGATTTTTTCAAGACAGAAGGAGATCATCCGGGGACTGTCTATGAAACAGAAATTGGAAATAAAATCTATTATAGCGAAAAGGGCGAGAACGGTAATCTTGACATCTTCTCAAAAAACAAATTGCTGAATGAATGGAGTGACGGACGCCCGTTGCCGGGTAGTATCAACGCTTCCGGAAACGCAAATTATCCGTTCGTTCTATCGGACGGCGTCACGGTTTACTATGCCAGCGATGGTGAAGGACTGGGTGGCTATGACATCTTTGTCACCCGTTACAACACGAATACCGACACTTATCTTGTTCCGGACAATGTAGGTATGCCGTTCAATTCACCGTACAATGATTATATGTACGTCATTGACGAATACAACAATCTCGGATGGTTTGCTTCCGACCGTTTCCAACCCGAAGGAAAGGTATGTATTTATGTGTTCATTCCTAATACTTCCAAGCAGACTTATAATTATGAAGCAATGGAACAGCAACAGATTATTCGTCTGGCACAGATTCATTCGCTGAAAGAAACCTGGAAAGACAAACAAGCTGTAACCGAAGCATTGCAACGCCTAGAAGCTGCCATCAGTCATAAGCCTAAAGAACGTCGTGCGATGGACTTTGAATTTGTCATTGACGATCATACGACTTACTATCTGATGAGCGACTTTAAATCCGCAAAAGCAAAGTCACTTTTCCAGCGTTACCAGCAGATGGAGAAAGACTATTATCAGCAAGAAGAAAAGCTGAATAGCCTGCGTCAACAATATGCCGGTGCCAACCAACAGGGAAAAGAGAAAATGGCTCCTGCCATCCTCGACCTCGAAAAGCGGGTACTACAAATGTCCGAAGAGCTGGATACTCTTGAAGTGAATGTACGCAATGCAGAAAAAACAAAATAAATTAATAACTCTGAACTATGGATATACTCATTATCGCCGTTCTCATTATTGCCGCAGTCATACTGTTTCTGGTAGAACTGTTCGTCATCCCGGGCATTAGCCTGGCCGGAATTTCTGCATTGGTTTGCATTCTTTATGCCAACTACTATGCGTTTGCCAATTTAGGTATGGCAGGAGGATTTATCACTCTTGGCATATCGGCGATTGCCTGCATCGGATCACTGATCTGGTTTATGCGATCGAAGATGCTGGACAAACTGGCATTGAAAAAGGATATTGATTCGAAAGTAGACCGTAGCGCAGAAGACAGCGTCAAAGTGGGTGATACAGGAATCAGCACCACACGTCTGGCACAAATCGGTTATGCCGAAATAAACGGAAAAATTGTGGAAGTAAAATCAATAGACGGATTCCTCAATGAAAAGACTCCGATTATTGTAAGCCGTATCACCGACGGTACAATCATGGTTGAAAAACACAAAGAATAATATTCACTTAATAATAACATCAATGGAATCATCTTTCTACTTGCCTATCTTTCTGATAGCTGGAGGTATTATCTTCTTGATAATATTTTTCCATTACGTGCCGTTCTTCCTCTGGTTGTCGGCAAAAGTGTCGGGAGTTAACATCTCGCTGATACAACTATTTTTAATGCGTATACGTAACGTTCCGCCGTACATCATCGTGCCGGGAATGATCGAGGCTCACAAAGCCGGTCTGAAAAACATTACCCGTGATGAACTGGAAGCCCATTATCTGGCGGGAGGACATGTGGAAAAGGTGGTTCACGCCTTGGTATCCGCATCGAAAGCGAATATCGAATTACCTTTCCAGATGGCTACTGCTATCGACCTTGCAGGACGTGACGTATTCGAAGCTGTACAGATGTCTGTAAACCCGAAAGTGATCGACACGCCTCCTGTTACGGCTGTTGCAAAAGACGGTATTCAGCTGATAGCCAAAGCACGTGTTACGGTACGTGCCAACATTCGTCAGTTGGTCGGTGGTGCAGGTGAAGATACGATCCTTGCCCGTGTAGGCGAAGGTATCGTTTCATCTATCGGTTCTTCTGAAAACCATAAATCGGTCCTTGAGAATCCGGATTCGATCTCTAAACTTGTACTTCGTAAAGGTTTGGACGCAGGAACGGCTTTCGAGATCTTGTCTATTGATATTGCGGACATCGATATAGGTAAGAACATCGGTGCTGCTCTGCAAATTGACCAGGCTAACGCAGATAAGAACATCGCACAGGCAAAAGCCGAAGAGCGCCGTGCCATGGCAGTTGCTTCCGAACAGGAAATGAAAGCAAAAGCACAGGAAGCTCGTGCTAAAGTGATCGAAGCAGAGGCTGAAGTTCCTAAAGCGATGGCTGAAGCTTTCCGCAGCGGCAACTTAGGCATCATGGATTATTATCGCATGAAGAATATTGAAGCTGACACCTCCATGCGCGAGAATATCGCTAAGCCGGCAACAGGCAATGCAGGCAATCAGCCATTGAGCAAATAATCGTTCACAAACGCCGGAATCCGATTTCATTTCAGTTGTAAGACGCACTCCCCTTTTCTAAAGGAAAAAGATAGTGGCTTCTTCTGAACTTAAATCCGGTTCCGGCGTTTCTATTTATAGATACAAATCCTATTATAAAACTAAAACCCTTCAATAACATGAAAAAGTACTTTCCATCCTCTGAATTGATTATCAATGAAGACGGTTCAGTATTCCATCTTCACGTAAAGCCCGAATGGTTGGCAGACAAAGTAATTCTGGTAGGTGACCCCGGACGTGTAGCACTCGTAGCTTCTCATTTCGAAAACAAAGAATGTGAAGTGGAAAGCCGCGAATTCAAAACCATCACAGGTATTTATAAAGGTAAACGGATTACAGTGGTTTCTACAGGAATCGGCTGCGATAATATCGACATCGTAATGAATGAACTGGATGCACTCGCCAATATAGATTTTAATACCCGCGAAGAAAAGGATCAGTTCCGCCAACTGGAATTAGTACGTATCGGTACATGTGGTGGCTTACAGCCCAACACTCCTGTCGGAACATTTGTGTGTTCGCAGAAGTCTATCGGCTTCGACGGATTGCTGAATTTCTATGCCGGACGAAATGCTGTATGCGACTTATCTTTTGAACGTGCATTCCTCAATCACATGGGTTGGTCGGGAAATATGTGCGCGCCTGCCCCTTATGTCATTGACGCCAGCGAAGAACTGATTGACCGGATTGCCAAAGAGGACATGGTACGTGGAGTAACAATCGCTGCCGGAGGTTTCTTTGGTCCGCAGGGACGTGAACTTCGTGTTCCATTGGCAGACCCGAAACAGAATGATAAGATTGAATCTTTCGAATATAAAGGCTATAAGATTACTAACTTCGAAATGGAAAGTTCGGCTTTGGCAGGACTTAGCCGGTTGATGGGACACAAGGCTATGACCGTCTGCATGGTGATAGCCAACCGGCTCATTAAAGAGGCCAATACAGGATATAAGAACACAATTGATACACTGATTAAAACTGTACTTGACAGAATATAGAGGTACGCTCTTCTGAAAGCATAAAATTGTAATCGTTAAAATAGAATTATAAAGCTGTCTAACGAATTCTAAATATTGAAATTCCCCCACGCTACAAATAGTTATAGCGTGGGGGAAATTCTTAATAAGGGACTTGTTAGACAGTCCATTTTTATCATTTAGCCTATCTTCAACATAGTATCACTATGACGCCGTGATAGTAACGCTATAATACGATTATAGTGACATTATCCGAGAAGGATAGCGTCACTTTATCACACAATTATTTTTAATCTGATTTTTTATCAATAACCAATCGTAAATCTCTCCTGATGATGTTTCGGATATTCCAATTCATCAATCATTGCGGCAGCGTAATCTTCGACAGAGATATGACTGTTCCCTACGATGTCTACAATCATATCATCTTTTCCCAACCGATAACGCCCAGTACGTACTCCCGGACGCATATCTGCTGCCGGAGAGAAGAACACCCAGTCTATTTCTTTCTCTTTCTTCAAGAAGTTCAGATAAAACTCTCCTAAGGCTTTCACTCCCGGCAATATATTTTCGGGTACTTCGCCGGAATCCATCAAACGCAAGCCCGGAGCGATAAATAAAGAACCGGCACCACCAACCATCAAAAAACGATTGACGCCAGCCTTCTTCACTCCATCAATTATAGTCAGATAAACTTTAATGGTTTCATCGTATATATCAGGATTATTCCATCCCGGATTGAACGCACTAACAACGGCATCCGCACCTTTACAAACGTCGGCCACTTCATCAAGCACGGCTACATCGGCTTTCACCACTTTCAGATTTTCATTCTCTATCTTTATCTTTTCCGGATGACGAACTACTGCTGTAACTTCGAAACCACGATTCAAAGCCTCGTTCAGAAGAGCAGAACCAACAAAGCCACTTGCTCCGATAAGGACTATCTTTTTTACTTTCTCCATACTCTAATCTATTATAATGTTACTACTATTATAATAGTAACACTACAATATTCAGAATGTTGGTTCTCTTTTAGAAAATTAATTATCCGATGTAAGATTCTATCGTCTCTCTTAGCCTCTCCAAAGAATAGAGTTTTGAAATAACGGCGTTACATCCGGCTTGAATAGCCTGTTGCTGTTCGGTATAAAAAGCATACGCAGTCACTGCAATAATAGGCACGGTCAGAGAAATCGTACGAATCTTTTCAGTAGCCTGAATACCGTCCATCACCGGCATACGAATATCCATCAGTATCAAATCCGGGCTTTCACGGATGAAACTATTGATAGCCTCCTGCCCCAATTCTGAAAAAGAGCATTTGCCCGTAATGATATCATACTCCCACAAAGCTATTTGATGAGCTGCAAGCACAGAAAGTATTTCCTGATAGTTTTCCCGTATGAGTTCGCTTTTCTCATTCGGAGAATATAAATTGATCGCTGGTTCCATAAGCATTATTGTTTTATTTTGTTTGGTGTACCACTGCACGGCAGCAAATATAAACAAATAAAGCACAAGTTGTGCTCAATTTTCTATTTTTTACTTAGAAACAATTATCTTTGCTCATCCAAAAAGAAAAAACAATGAATCAAGATACGATCTGCGCTATCGCTACCGCCCAGGGCGGTGCTATCGGAAGCATCCGCGTTTCCGGTCCGGAAGCTATTTCTATCACCGGCAGCATATTCAAGCCCGCCAAGACTGGCAAATTATTGAGTGAGCAAAAACCATATACTTTGACATTCGGACGTATTTATGACGGGGACGAGATTATTGACGAAGTGCTCGTCAGTCTTTTCCGTGCCCCTCATTCATACACGGGAGAAGATAGTACGGAAATCACATGCCACGGTTCTTCTTATATTCTTCAACAGGTGATGCAGTTGCTTATTGAGAACGGTTGCCGCATGGCCCAACCGGGAGAGTATACGCAACGTGCTTTCCTCAATGGAAAGATGGATTTAAGTCAGGCAGAGGCTGTGGCGGACTTGATCGCTTCTTCATCTGCTGCCACTCATCGTTTGGCTATGAGCCAGATGCGAGGTGGTTTCAGCAGAGAATTGACGGAGTTACGCAACAAATTGCTGAATTTCACCTCTATGATTGAACTGGAGTTGGATTTCAGCGAAGAGGATGTTGAATTTGCCGATCGTTCTGCATTAAGGAAGCTAGCAGATGAAATCGAACAGGTCATTTCGCGGTTGGCTCATTCTTTTAGTGTTGGTAATGCTATTAAGAACGGTGTCCCTGTAGCTATTATCGGTGAAACAAATGCCGGAAAATCGACTTTACTGAATGTATTATTGAATGAGGATAAGGCGATTGTCAGTGATGTCCACGGGACAACGCGTGATGTGATCGAAGATACTATCAACATCGGAGGAATCACTTTTCGTTTCATTGATACTGCCGGAATCCGGGAAACCAATGATACGATTGAAAGTCTCGGTATCGAACGTACTTTCCAAAAGTTAGATCAGGCAGAGATTGTTCTTTGGATGGTAGATGCTGTGAATGCTGCCTCTCAAATAGAGCAGTTATCAGAGAAGATTATTCCGCGTTGTGAAGGAAAACATTTGATTGTTGTGTTTAATAAGGCGGATTTGATCGAAGACAAACAGAAAGAGAATTTATTATCTTTATTAAAAGACTTCCCCAAAGAATCTACGGAATCTATTTTCATCTCGGCCAAACAACGAGAGAACACAAGTGAACTGCAAAAAATGCTTATTGATGCCGCACACTTGCCTACAGTGACACAAAATGACATTATTGTGACAAATGTAAGGCATTACGAAGCTTTAAATAAAGCTTTGGAAGCTATTCATAGAGTACAGAGTGGACTTGATTCGCAGATTTCCGGAGATTTTCTTTCACAAGACATACGAGAGTGTATCTTCTTTATTTCGGACATCGCTGGTGAGGTTACGAATGATATGGTGCTTCAGAATATCTTTCAACATTTTTGCATCGGCAAGTAAAAAGCAGATGCAATCATTGGTATAATTTGGTATAATAAAGTAGATAGTTGTAAGAAATCCTATGCCCATTATAGAAATACATTCCTTAACTGATCCCAGAATAGAAATATTCAGTACTCTCACTGAAGCTCAATTACGTAATCGTATCGAGTCTGATAAGGGACTGTTTATTGCAGAAAGTCCAAAAGTTATTAATGTAGCTCTAAATGCCGGTTATGAACCTTTAGCTCTTTTATGCGAGCAGAAGCATATCACTGGTGATGCTGCTGATATCATTGAACGTTGTGATGATATACCTGTCTATACCGGTACAAGAGAACTGCTTGCCACATTGACCGGATATACACTCACACGTGGCGTCCTCTGTGCCATGCACCGCCCGACACCGAAAAGTGTAGAAGAAATATGTAAAGGCGCACGGCGTATCGCAGTCATTGAAGGTGTGGTAGACACTACCAACATTGGAGCTATTTTCCGTTCTGCAGCCGCTCTTGGGATAGATGCCATATTACTGACACGCAATTCTTGCGACCCATTGAACCGACGTGCAGTCAGAGTTTCAATGGGATCTGTTTTCCTGATACCATGGGCTTGGTTAGATGGTTCTCCCAATGAACTGCATAAACTGGGATTCCGCACAGTCGCTATGGCACTTACAGAGAAATCAATCTCTATTGATAGTCCCATCTTAGCGACCGAACCCAAGTTAGCCATTGTGATGGGAACCGAGGGTGACGGTCTTCGAAACGAAACAATTACCGAGGCGGACTATGTGGTCCGCATCCCTATGGCAAACGGGGTAGATTCACTCAATGTAGCTGCCGCATCCGCTATCGCTTTCTGGCAACTTCGTGTTAAAGATTAAGCAACTCTGCCATCATCACCGGACGAGACACATATATATTCCTACTCGCACCTACAATATGTATTCGCCCCACAAGAACAGCGAGGCAAGAGTTTCTCCATTAATTCACTCCGAAAAAACTCATACAGTTCTTTATGCATAGCGTCATATAGTGCCACCACCCGTTCTTCCTGTTCATCATCGGCATGAATACCTCCCCGAAAAGGATCTGCAAAATTAAAAGAAACATATTTTCTCACTACCCCCTGCATTTCCTTTTGCACTTCCTCCGCTTCCGGACAAAGAGTAATAACATAATCCCATGTCTGCTGGGCATACGTCGCAACATCACAAGGCTTTCTACGTGAAAAGTCATACCCATTCTGTTCCATCACCAGGCAAACAACATCAGGGACAGAATTTCCAACCAAAACACCGGCAGTACTAATCTTCATACCTCTACCGAACGAGTTTAAAATCTCCTGCGCCATACGACTGCGACACGTATCACTATTGCTCACTATCAGTATATTCTTCATATGTGATTTCTATTTAATTTTCATTTATTTCCTGATATAGCTACTTTAATAACCCCATCCAACTTGTTTTCAAAGACACGGTAAGCCTCCTCAATCTCATTCAATGGAAATTGATGTGTAATAAGAGGAGTAGTATCAATTTTCCCTTCCTCAATCAGTTTGAGAATCTCGGCACAATCACAACCATCCACTCCCCCTGTTTTAAAAATCAGGTTCTTGCCATACATATCAGGTAAAGGAAGAAGTTGCGGCTGGTCATAGAGGGCTACTATGGTGACAACAGCATTAGGACGAGCACAATCCCATGCCAAATGGAAAGAATCATCACTCCCCGCTACTTCCAAAACAACATCTGCGCCACCATGGTCACTGTTTTGAATCACAAAATCCTTGCAATTTTCAGGCTCCGTTACTAACACATCAGGATAATGCTCGTGGACAAACCGAATTCTTTTAGGAGACTTTTCGCAGACAATGATACGCTTAGGGTGCTTCAACATTGCACATAGCAAAGTACAAACTCCGGTAGGTCCGGCACCGATAATCAGAACAGTATCTTCCTCGGTAATTTCCGAGATACGTGCTGCCCAAAAACCTGTTGCAAGTACATCACCGACAAACAAGGCTTGCTCATCACTCACAGTATCCGGAATACGGTTCAAACCTTGATCCGCATAAGGAACTCTGACATATTCCGCCTGACCGCCATCAATTCGGCAACCTAAAGCCCAACCACCATTAGGATCAGTACAGTTGTTCACATATCCATGCTTGCAGAAAAAACACTCACCGCAGAAAGTTTCGACATTCACAGTCACTCTGTCACCAAGCTTCACCGAAGTGACATCAGCCCCCACTTGTTCTACTACACCTACCATCTCATGCCCGACAGTTATTCCAGGTACAGCACGCGGCACACTACCATGTTTTATATGAAGATCACTCGTACAAATACTACCAAGTGTTACACGTACAATTGCATCCCGTGAATCCTTTATTTCCGGTCTCGCTTTCTCCTGCAATTCAAACTTTCCGTGTTCAATATATGTGTATGCAAGCATAATATCCTCCTTGTTCATTAATGTATACCTTGCAAAGATAATGATTTCATTGGCAAAACAAATCTCTTTTATCACGTTCAATACTCCCAAACCGAATCTCACTCTATATTTATAACAATATAAAGCTGAATAAAGTCATTCACTATTTTTTCTACTTCAGTTTTGATATTCTGGAAAATATTCTTACTTTTATATCCAAAATAATAAATAAAAACAGCAGCACGACCTATTATATTTACACACAAGCCTATGATAGATACTTCCGAAAATCTGATTATTATAAAAGGTCAAATCAGGACTCCCGAAATAGAAAGCTGCCAGAATTATGATGGCAGCTATAAGATAGTATTCCGAAATGTTCCTAGTGCGTATACTTACAAAGAAGAAAATGTCCTTTGGCTGACTGATCCTGACAAACCGGACCCCAATAATTATCAAATAATCAGTAAAGGGAGAACTTTATCAAACATCAAAACCTTATCTATTTTTAAGGCCGGATCACACAACTATTGGCACATTCGTTTTCTGAATGGTAAAGAGTATGATTACAGAGAAAAAGACTTAGAAATTATCGAATCATGCTTGGGAGAGAGTCGTTCGAAAAGTATATTCGAATATTTGAAGAAAGTTGCCGATGCGAACGAATTGAAAGCTGATGACGGAACGAAGCTATTGGCAAAACAATATGAAAAGATTCATTTCATCGCAAACAACAGAGCTATTGCTGTATATCTGAATCCTCAAAAATATAAAATGCAGACCCGGACTGCCTCAACCTTGATTTTTCCTTTCGGTTGTAATGCAAGCCAGCAAAAAGCAGTCCAGGCAGCTTTTGAGAATCAAATCAGTGTTGTGCAAGGACCTCCGGGAACCGGAAAGACACAAACGATTCTGAACATCATTGCCAATATCCTTGTGCGTGGTAAGACTGTTCAGGTAGTATCTAATAATAACTCCGCCATCGTCAATGTACTTGAGAAGTTATCCAAATACGATATGGGATTCATTGTTGCATTGCTTGGCAGCACAGTTAACAAAGAGAAATTCATCGAGACTCAAGAAGAGGAAAAACAATATCCGGAGGACTTTGAGTCATGGCATGATGCGGATGCCGACCAACCTCAATTTCTCAATCAGATACATCATCAGACAGAAGAACTAAAAAGCATATTTTCCAAACAGGAACGCCTTGCCATGGCAAGACAGGAAATACAAGCTTTAAAAATAGAGTGGCAACATTATCTGCAAGAGTTCGGAACAAAAGATATTACTCTCCAACAACGAAAGAGTTCCAGCTCGGCAGACCTTCTGAATTTATGGAATGAATGTCAACAATTTGCAGAAAAAGAGCAATCATCAAGTCTTCGGGGAATAGCAGCTTTTATTCAACGGTTGAAATGGTTATTCTTTAAATTCAGAAGCAAAGCGATTTGTAAAATCCCCGATAAAGGTTTCTATAAACGGGAGATGAGTTTGATTATCGCCGACTTCCAAATCTTATTCTACCAAACAAAGTATGCAGAGCTGGAAGTCGAAATAGACACATTAGAAAAGGAGCTTGCCAACAAAGATGCAGCAGAAATGGCTAGACAAATGGCCGATACATCAATGAAACATCTAAAGAATCAGTTATTTCATACCTATGGCAATAATCATGACAAGCCCATCTTTACGCTCCCTGATCTAAAAAATAATTGGCGAGAGGTACAAAAAGAATACCCTATTATCTTAAGTACAACCTTTTCATCATTAAGCAGTCTGCAACGAGATGCTATATATGATTATATCATTATGGACGAAGCGTCGCAGGTTTCCGTTGAAACCGGAGCTTTAGCTTTGTCATGTGCTAAAAATGCAATCATTGTCGGCGACACCATGCAACTTCCCAATGTGGTCACGGAAGAAAATAAGGAAACGCTAAACTTTATCGCTAATGCGTGCCTAATTAAACCGGAATATGATTGTGCCAATATGAGTTTTTTGCAATCTGTCTGCAAAGTTATTCCAAATGTACCACAGACCTTGTTACGGGAACATTATCGATGCCATCCTCGAATCATCAACTTCTGTAATCAGAAATTTTATGGTGGAGATCTTGTCATCATGACACGTGATAAAGGAGAAGAGGATGTCATTTGTGCCATACGGACAGCCAAAGGTAATCACTCCCGCAGTCACATGAATCAACGGGAAATAGATGTTATCAAAGAGGAAGTACTACCGAATCTATCCTATGAAACAGATGAAATTGGCGTCATAGCTCCATATAACAAACAAGTAGATGCAGTAAAATCCGCACTTGAAGAAGATATTGATGTCGCAACAGTCCATAAGTTTCAGGGAAGAGAAAAGGATGCTATCATTATGACCACTGTCGACGATGTCATCACTTCCTTTTCTGACGATCCAAACCTGCTCAATGTTGCTGTTTCGCGGGCTAAGTCACAATTCTATTTAGTCGTATCGGGAAACGAACAACCCAAAGACTGCAATATCAGCAATTTGATTGCTTATATCGAATATAACAATGGTACTGTTTCCACCAGTAAGATTCATTCTATATTCGATTATCTATATGAGCAATATACAGATGCCCGAATTGCCTATTTGAAGAAGCACAAGAAAATATCCGAATACGATTCCGAGAATCTTACATTTGCATTACTTGAAGATATCCTGAAAGAAAATATCAATATGCGTCATTTGAATATCATTTGCCATTTACCACTCTATATGTTGATTCAGGATTATTCTCTATTGAATGAAGAGGAAAGCAAATATGCTGCAAATATAAA
>JBKVKY010000021.1:0-8364 GCA_046986985.1 Bacteroides xylanisolvens
AACGACTACGCCGATTTACTGCCATTTAATTGGAAAGGATAAACAAGAAAGATAAGAGGTTGTGTCAAAACGTTGGCACACCCTCTTTTATATTTTACAGTTCTGCTATATTTTCTTTTGGCTATGCTGCTTTTTCCTCATGCATTTGGCAACAAGTTGCTATATTCCAATTATATCGGGTTATAAATAGTCCCATAAACATATATTTGGCAACTGTAATGAGCCCCTTTCCTTCTTTTATCAGTTTAGCACACATTTTTTTGATATTAAAGGCTATAGCAAAGAAAGCAAAGTCCATTGTAACCTTGTCTTCTCCCACATGCCGGAATCTTCTGTATGCCATGTTGTATTTCATTTGTCCAAACACAGCCTCTGGTTCTATACACCTCCTGCCTCTATGCTTGATACCTTCTTCTGAGAGCAACCTTTCCCGTGCCTGCCGTTTGTATTGATTTAATCGGTGGTTGACTTCTATAATACGGTTCCCCCGAGCTTTAAAACAACTGCCACGCAAAGGGCAACCTTCGCATCTTTTTGCTTTATACCGGGCACTTTCGGTGATGTATCCGCTCGCTGTCTTGTCACGTTTGGTTCCTATACGGTTCATGTGCTGTCCCATAGGACAAACGTAATAATCCTCTTGGGCATTGTAATGGAGACTTTCGGCATGGAACGGGTTGGGAGTATAACGAGGACGCTGTTCTTTATGGAAGTAATTGTACTTGATGAAGGCTTCTATCCCATTCTCCTGCATGAACCGGTAATTTTCTTCCGAACCGTAACCGGAGTCTGCCACACAGATATTCGGTAAACGGTTATAGCGGTACTGGAAAGAGTGGAAAAAAGGTATGAGGGTCAGTGTATCGGTAGGGTTGGGAAACAGACGGAAGTCTGTGATGAATTGGTTTTCAGTACCTATTTGCAGATTATATCCGGGTTTGGTCTGCCCGTTCTTCATGGCATCTTCTTTCATGCGCATGAATGTGGCACCAGGATCGGTCTTGGAATAGGAGTTACGTTCTCCAAGGGTATCAAGGTGATTGTCGTATTCTATCAGCTTGTCACGATACCCTTCAAGTTCCCTGACCTGCTTCTTCTTTTTGCGCAGGGCTTTCTTTTCTTCCTTATCCTTTGTTGCAGGCTGGCGTTCCAGGGCTTCTTTAAGTTCATCCACTATGTCAGAGAGCATGCAGGGAGTAAACTCCACGGATGTGTCTTTTATAGAGTTCTCCTGTACAATGGCTTCATCCACCTGCTCCAAGAGAATACGGATTTTATCCATTAGTCTTGTACGGTTCCGTTCGACTGTCTTGCGCCAGACAAAAGTATATTTGTTGGCTTTGGATTCAATCTTGGTGCCGTCGATATACTCCACATCAAGGCTGATGAAACCTTTATCGGCAAGGACAAGAACCAACTGGGTAAATACATTATTTATTTCCTCCTTTACACGGTTACGAAAACGGTTGATCGTGATAAAATCCGGATGCTCATTACCGGCAAGCCAAATATAATGAATGTCACGAAGGAGGTGCTTCTCTATTTTACGGCAAGAATAGATATTATTCATGTAGGCGTAGATTATCACCTTAAGCATCATTTTAGGATGATAAGGACAACGGCCCGTTTCCTTATAAAGCTTCTTGAAACTCTCAAGATTGAGATTGTCAATAACAGCATTCACGATGCGGACCGGGTCGTTCGCAGCTATGTTTTCATCAATTCTTTGTGGAAAAAGAACGGTTTGGTTGGGAATGTAAGGACGAAAATGTAACTTTGCCATAACGAAAAACTTTATACCTAAAGATACGAAAACTTTGGGTAATAACAAAGCCCGGGCTTGAGAAAGTCTGGGCTTTGCGCATAAAAAAAAGGCTGTGTCAGCGTTTTGACACAACCTCTATAGCTTGGAGAGAAATACGGGCGAGGCCGAATGCTTACGTACCTTCACACAACTATACCGGCATCTTAACGGAACTATACCGGTGTCCTGGCATTACTTTACCTACAGTTTCCTATTGGTTTGCTTATATCTAAGATTATCTTGTCTACATCTAATACACTTCAACTACACTCCACCACGATTAAGCAAGTTTCTCTGTTCCATCAGACACACGCGTCATTTGATAAGCGATACGCTCTGTACCGTTCTTTACATAAATGATACCACAACGTTGAAAGCCATACTTCGTCAATATATGCTGCATGACTTTATTGTCCCGATGAGTATCTACCCGGAGATTGGGCCAACGTTCGAAACACCAGTTCAAGCAGGTTTCCGATACCCCCTTCTGTTTTCCGTTCGTTGCCAGCCGATGAATCACTCCATAAGGTTCATTATTGAGCCATGTTCCTTCATAAATCTGTTGATAAGTAGGGTCGTCTCCCAAGATAAAACAAAAAGTCCCCAAAATTTCTCCCTGTTCATCTATGCAGACAAAGCTATGTCCATCTTCAATTTCCTGACGAATCAATACTTCAGAAGGATAACCGTCAATCCATTGAGTAGTATTTCCGGTTGCACGCATAAAGGCACGGGCATAGTCATAAATCTCCATCACTAAAGGGAGATCTTTTATTTCGGTAGATCTGATTTCCATCATTTGAAAAGTTATTCAAGAATAAAACAGATAATAAAATTACTCATTGATAGCTCCACAATGGGGGCATACACCTTTTTGCTTCAACTTTTCCCCACAACGCCCACAACGATACTTATACCCAATGTTCCGATGGACTTTCTTCGCAAAAACCAGCATAAAAAAGGCAAGGAACAGATAACCGATATAAATATGTGTCATCAGGATAAAGAAGAAATAGCAGAAAATACAACAAGACATCAACCCCAGCAGATAAAAGATAGCTGCAGCGGGAGTCAACTGTCGGAACAAATCATCCAGCACCGCCAAAGCGACTATCAAAAACAGCCAAATACTCAACAAGAAGACAGAGAGAATAAAAGGAACTTTGAACGGCGACAAAGTAGGATTGAAATAAAAATGCTCCCACGTTTCCGGCACAAAGACCTGCATCGATTCGTAAATCGTTGCACTGAAAGCCATCAACAAACAGAGAAATAACGGATAAACACTATCTATATCATTAAAATAGACCATCTGCAACTGCTTTCGACGAAAAGCGCGAAACAGATATACACCGACGAATAAAGCGAAGATGATAATGAAATAAGAAGCATGCGTATCACTGAAAAGATGAATGGCCTGCGAAATACTATCAGTCGACACAAATGACTTCTTGAGTTCTTTTTCACGTATCCAGCCCTGTTCATCCTGTGTGTGAGCCAGCTTCACCCAAACACTGTCTACACTATCGGCAGGGTGAACCGCAAACTCTGCCACCACTACCCTATCCCCTTTATTCAACTGAATAAAAGTATCTTTTATCGGAAGACATTCCAAAGAGATGGAATCATCGACTACTTCCAAGTTTGTATTCCATGTATAATGCCGTTCGTACAAGTAAGTCAACGAGTCTTTCGTCTTCTTCGACAGTTCTTCCGAATCCAAAGCCGGTGCTTTATAATAACAAGATGAGAGCAAAAGTAAACATAGTAGGAGGTTCATCACTGTTTTCATCACTATTTTCACCACAGAGGACGCAGAGGACACAGAGGATAAAGAGGGTAAAAAGGGGAAAGAAGGTAAAGAGAAAAACTTTCTACACTTTTTCCAAAAAACACTCAAACAGTCTGTATCAGAAGAATGAGTGAAGATGTTACCTCCACTATATCCTCTGTGTCCTCTGCGTCCTCTGTGGTGAAAACTGTGGTGAAAATTGTGAATAATGATTCTCATTGAGCCGCTTTTACTTTCATTTGACAATTCTTACAATCAAATTCCAGACGAAAACGTTTGCCGTCATTTGACACCAGGTAATAGGGTTCTTTATAAGGTGAACGTACCCGTTGATGGATGGGACACCATCCCATACTGTAACGCAAACAATGTTTGCAGAACATCAGTACCGCATCTTCCACCGCTTCTTTTTCGTAAGCCGCTGCTACCTGTTGAACCCCATGCTCCTGATAGAAAGAGGCTGCACGAGTATTCATGACATTTCCCAGATAGGTTAGCGTCGTTTGTGGAAAAGCATGATTGGTTGACTTCCATACCGACAATTCCTGACGGTAATTGATTCGACGGGCAGTTATTAACCGGTCGATTGCCTGCCGGCGGAAATCGGCTAATACCGAAGCCGGCAGAAACCAGTTGTCGGTAAAAGAGATTTCTATTTCTTTTGCTTCGAAAGGCGTATTCCCCAATTTGGACAGTTGCGTTTTCAGGTTGTCCGTCTGCGGAGTCCGGGCCGGCTCTTTTTCACGTGGAAGGGTGATTGTGACTCTATTATCATCTTCGTCAGTCAATGTCAAAGAGAAACCGGAATGATGGTCGGCAAGCAACATTCGCACTGCGATTTTCCTTTCGGCAGACTTACGGGAAAGCACTCGTTCAAATTCCTGGTCGAAATTACGATATAATGTGGTACGAGGCTTGATGCGAGGCATTTCCTGTGGATATAGTTTGTTGCTGTCCACCCGGTTGATGCGGAATCCCTGTAAACGTCCCTGTTCGTCGATATAACAAACACCGTCTCCATTGTTAAAGGATTTAAGTCCCGCAACCGTCAGATAATTGCCGCGAATCTCCTTCACAGTCCCCATCTCCTCGCCCAACGACTTGGGAGTGTCGAAAGAGAAAATCTCTTTGTCACGTCCATGCAGGAAATAATGTGTGAATCCACGGCTGAAACTCTTATCCAGTTGCGGCTTAAACTCGAAATTGCACGTACCCGAAGAAGCCCTTACATATTCCGGACGACGGGCAAAGATGGCATCCAGCTTTTGACGATAAGCGGCCGTTACATTCTTCACGTAAGAAACGTCTTTCAGCCGCCCTTCTATCTTGAACGAGGAAGCTCCGGCATCCAGCAATTGCTCCAGTTCGTCACTTTGATTCATATCTTTCAGGGAAAGCAGATGTTTGTCTTTGACAATCACTTTCCCGTCCGCGTCTACCAGACTAAAAGGTAACCGGCAGAATTGCGCACATTCTCCCCGGTTGGCACTACGACCGAAACAGGCTTGGCTGACATAGCACTGCCCGCTATAGCTGACACAAAGTGCCCCATGTACGAATACCTCTAAAGGCACTTCCGGACAATTTTCGTGTATCTTTTTTATTTCACGCAACGATAGTTCCCGCGCCAGGACTACTTGCCGGAAACCCGCCTTCCAAAGGAATTTTACTTTTTCCGGTGTACGGTTGTCCATTTGTGTACTGGCATGAAGCGGTATCGGAGGAAGATTCAACTTCGTGATCCCCATGTCCTGCACAATCAGCGCGTCTACGCCAATCCGATAAAGTGCATGAATCATCTCCTCCGTCTCTTTCAACTCTTCTTCTTTCAGAATCGTATTGACCGTGACATAAATACGTGCATGATACAAATGGGCATGCTGCACCAATGCTTCAATATCTTCCAATGAGTTCACAGCCGCCGCACGGGCACCGAACTTCGGAGCACCGATATATACTGCATCTGCCCCATGATTGATAGCTTCAATGCCACATTCCAGGTTTTTCGCCGGAGCGAGAAGTTCTATTTTACGCTGCTTTATCATTGAATATCGTTGATGTTGTAAGGTGTTTCCTGATAAACGAAGTAGTTCAGCCAATTGGAGAACAACAAATTAGCATGAGCACGCCAACGTACCAACGGGCCTTTTTCAGGATCATTGTCTATATAATAATTGCGGGGCATCTCTATCGGCAAGCCTTTATCGAGATCGCGACGGTATTCCGTGTCCAGTGTCAGCGGAGAATATTCGGAGTGTCCCGTGACAAAGAATTCACGACCGCCCCGTGCCATTGCCATATAGACACCGGCATCTTCCGATTCGGAAAGCAACGTCAATTCCGGAACTTTCAGAATGTCTTCCCTGCGTACTTCTGTATGACGGCTATGCGGCACATAGAAACAATCATCAAAACCACGGAAGATGGAGTGGAAAGGTTCCAATACCCGATGTTCAAAGATACCGAACATCTTCTCTTTCAACGGATATTTAGGAACTCCATAATGATGATACAATCCGGCCTGCGCAGCCCAGCATATATATAAGGTAGAAGTGACATGCGTACGTGCCCAATCAAAGATTTCCGTAATCTCATCCCAATAGGTCACCTCCTCGAAGTCCATCTGTTCTACAGGAGCTCCGGTGATAATCATACCATCATACTTCTCGTGACGCATCTGGTCGAAATCCGTATAGAACGTTTTCATGTGTTCTATCGGCGTATTCTTTGACGTGTGGCTCTTGATCTTCATAAATGAAATCTCCACCTGAAGAGGTGTATTGGAGAGTAAGCGCACCAAGTCTGTTTCCGTTGTAATTTTCAACGGCATCAGATTCAGAATCACAATCCGTAGCGGACGAATATCCTGTTGCGTAGCGCGGGAAGTGTCGATCACAAAAATATTCTCTTCCTTCAAAAGCTCTATCGCAGGTAGTTTATCGGGTAAATTTAAAGGCATAATCGCTATATATTAGTAATTTGAGTGCAAAAATACGAAAAATATAGCAGATTATAGGGAGGTAGCTTATTTAGAAGACGTACAAATTAAGTCAATTTAAACATAGAAGCATAACAACCAATCAATAAAAGCCTTATTTTTGCCGGAGAAATTAGTACTAATAATTTAAATCTTAGAAAAATGGCATACGTAATTAGTGACGATTGTATTGCTTGCGGAACTTGCATTGACGAGTGTCCGGTAGAAGCTATCTCTGAAGGTGATATCTATTCTATCAACCCAGATGTATGTACTGACTGTGGTACTTGTGCAGACGTTTGTCCGTCTGAAGCAATTCACCCGGCTGAATAATACAAGTTACAAAAAGAGTATAGGCTGCTTTCTATGGAAGGCAGCCTTTTTTATTGCTCTTTCTTCACCACAGATTAACACAGATTAATTCACAATCAAACGGATAGAAAAATACAAAGAAGTTCCTTAAACAAAAAATCATCCTTACTGCATACTGTAGTAAAGATGATTTTATTAATCTAATATTTTTCAGACAGACAATCTCTTTTCAATCTGTGGCGAACTATTATTTCAACTTAGCCAATGCTTCTTTGATACGGCGGATAGCCTCTACGATATTTTCATCGCTTGTAGCATAACTCATACGGATACATTCAGGAGCACCGAAAGAGGCACCACCTACACAAGCCACGTGAGCTTCTTCAAGCAAGTACATTGCCAAATCATCTGAATCTGCAATCTTACGTTCGCCGTTGCTCTTTCCAAAGAAAGCATCGCATTTCGGGAACAGATAGAAAGCACCTTGCGGAACGTTTACCTCAAATCCCGGAACTTCCTTAGCCAACTTCACAATCAGGTCACGACGGCGTTGGAACGCTTTCTGCATTTCTTTTACCGGTTCTTGTGTTCCTGTATATGCAACTTCAGCAGCTTTTTGAGAAACAGAACAAGGACCTGAAGTGTACTGACCTTGCAACTTGTTGCAAGCTTTTACAATCCATTCCGGACCGGCAATGAAACCGATTCTCCATCCTGTCATAGCGTAAGCCTTGGATACACCGTTTACAATCACTGTACGTTCCTTCATTTCTGGGAATTGAGCGATACTCTGATGGGCACCGATATAATTGATATGTTCGTAAATCTCGTCAGCGATTACTATCACCTGCGGATGTTTAGCCAATACTGCTGACAATCCGGCCAATTCTTCTTTTGTATATACAGAACCTGTCGGATTAGACGGAGAACAAAGAATCAATGCTTTGGTCTTCGGAGTAATAGCTGCTTCCAGCTGTTCCGGAGTAATCTTGAAATCTTGTTCGATACCTGCTGAAACAATTACGGGAGTACCTTCTGCCATTTTCACCATTTCCGGGTAGCTTACCCAGTAAGGAGCCGGCACGATGACTTCGTCACCCGGATTTACCAATACAAGGATAGTATTACAAACAGATTGTTTGGCACCATTGGCACACGAAATTTGAGCGGCTGTATATTCCAGACCGTTTTCTTTTTTCAGTTTCTCAACAATAGCATTGCGCAAAGCCGGATAACCCGGTACCGGAGAGTAACGAGAAAAGTTATCATCTATGGCTTTTTTCGCAGCTTCTTTGATGTGGTCAGGAGTATTAAAATCCGGTTCTCCTACACTTAAGTTAATAACATCAACACCCTGTGCCTTGAGCTCGTTGCTCTTTTGCGACATGGCAAGCGTCGCCGATGGCGACAAGCTGTTCAAACGATCTGATAATTGATTCATTTTGTATCTATTTTATTGTTGTTGAGTGAAAATCGTTG
>JBKVKY010000022.1:0-7573 GCA_046986985.1 Bacteroides xylanisolvens
TATAGGCCTATTATTTGCATAGGTCTTAGAATTCCGTGTCCTCTGTGGTGAAAACATGAGTTAAATGCTCCTTCATTTTATTCCCCGCCTCACCCTATATCTCTTTTATATAGAAAAAGTGGGGATATCGTCTTTAATAACGTATCCCCACTCTAAACCTAGTTAATGTACTCTTTCTCATTTCTCAATTCTGTACCCCCATGAAAGCATTTCATTACGACCTACTTCACTAAGGATTTTTCTAACTAAAGAACTCATTTTCTTTGCCATAATCTTTAAAACTTTAAATTACTAATTCCTGAAAACTAAAAAATAAAACTTACTTGTTTGGTTTAGCATTAATTGTTGAATATCCCCAAACATGTACATCGGCTTCGCCGATCTTTCTAAACAATCTTTTTAAACTTTTCATTTTGTTATCCTCTTAATTACATGTTTTATAACACAAAAATACGGTCTTTGTTTATACATCGACCTAAAAAAGAGAGAAATTTATGTTTTATAGCATATTTCTTGATTTGCATCAATTAATTTATTTGTTATGAAATAAAATTGTAATATAGCCTGCAATTAATATGACAAAAAGGCACGGATGAAATCTCATCCGTGCCTTCGCTATAAATACCTATTATATAATAGGAGAATATTTACATAATAAAGAATACGCTTATTTCAGTGGAGTTTGTTCTAAAGTAGCCACCAGGAAGTCGTAGAACTTCCGTACAGTAGGAATCAATGCTCTTTCGTCCGGTGAGTGCGGTGAACGCAAAGTCGGGCCAAAAGAAACCATATCCAATCCCGGAATAATAGCACCGATAATACCACATTCCAAGCCTGCGTGGATTACTTTCACTGCAGGCTCTACACCGAACTGCTGCTTATAAGAGGCCTTCATCGCATGCAAAATCGGAGAATTAACATCAGGCTGCCAACCGGAATATCCACCAGTCATTTCCACCTTCATACCTGCCATAGAGAAACAAGACTCCAAGCTGGTAGTCAGATATTCCTTCATGCTATCACTCGAGCTGCGAGCCAGAATCTTAATGGCAGCTTTTCCTTCACCAATCGTAATAATAGCAAGATTGGAAGAAGTCTCTACCGTATCCGGAACAGTAGGAATCATACGGGTCACACCGTTCTGACAAGCAAAGATTGCATCAATCAGATTGTCCTGAATCTCTTCAGGCACTTGACCCGCAGGAAGTTCCACACGTTCAGCCGTAAAGCTAATCGGTGTTTCAATTGCCGAATATTCTTCATTGAACAGATCTTCGCAGTATTTCACCAAGCCCAATAGTTCTTCTTCATTTTCAGCCGGAATGGTAATAACCGCATGTGCTTCACGTGGGATAGCATTACGCATATTACCACCTTCCCAGCTAGCCAAACGGGCTTCATAGCTGGCAACCGCTTCACGAACGAAACGAACCAGCAACTTATTAGCATTGGCACGTCCTTCATTGATTTCCAATCCCGAATGTCCGCCGCGTAATCCTTTCAATGTAACTTTCACTGCGATATCTCCTGCTTCGGGAGCTACTTCCTTATATTCCAGGGTAGCAGTTACATCCATACCTCCGGCACAACCTATATACAACTCGCCTTCATCTTCCGAGTCCAGATTCAAAAGAATCTCTCCGTTCAGTGTACCCGGTTTCAAGCCGAACGCACCGTACATGCCGGTTTCTTCGTCTTTCGTGATAAGAGCTTCCAAAGGACCGTGTTTCAGGTCTTTTGCTTCCAACACAGCCATAATAGCAGCTACACCCAGTCCGTTGTCTGCACCCAAAGTAGTGCCTTTTGCTTTTACCCAGTCACCGTCTATATAAGTTTCAATCGGATCTTTTTCAAAATCGTGTACAGTATCGTTGTTCTTCTGCGGAACCATATCCATGTGCGCCTGAAGAATCACACCTTTCCGGTTTTCCATACCCGGAGTGGCGGGTTTACGGATAATCACATTACCTGCTTCGTCTACAAAAGACTCCAGCCCCAGCTCTTTTCCGAAACCTAAAAGAAATGCTGTAATCTTTTCCATGTGTCCTGACGGACGGGGAATCTGTGTCAACGAATAAAAATGCTTCCACACGTTCTGTGGAGCTAAAGAAAGAATGGTACTCATAATAAATATTTTAAAACTATTTTAAATCTGATAATTAAACAGTGCCAAGTTATGGAAAAGTTTTCAGATGACAAAGGAGGTTGGCAAAAACATGTAAGAATATACACTTTTAGCTAAAAATTTACGCCCGATGTCTATTGGTGAACGGCAGAGCAGCCAAGCCGTACACACCCAATAAAACAACCAAAAAGGTTTGAATACCGTGTACAATCAGGGCAAATATTCCGGCATCCGTCACGTTTACTCCATAAAGCATCATCATAGAAATGATGGCAAAATGCCAGGGTCCCGCTCCGTTAGGGGTAGGCACAATTACGGCAAACGTGCCGCCGACAAACATGACCAATGCCGCAAGGATACCCAAATGTGCCGTAAAGGCAAAGCAATAGAATGTAAAATAGAAATGGAGAAAGTAACAAGCCCAAATAGCCAGTGTATAAAAAATAAAGAGGGGAATGTTGCGCACGCCTTTTAAAGACATAATTCCTTCCCATATATTCAATACAAATCCTTTCACCCGTTCATAGAAGAACAACGTTTTTCTTAAATAATAAAGAAGTATCACCACACCAATAAAACAAAACAGAATGATATAAAACCACACTGAAGTCAACAGGTGGACTAATGAAGGGATTTTCGTTCCGGTCTGCTGAAGGAAAGTGACGAATATCGGTAATTGGAGCAATACAGTGATGCCTGTGATGAGGAGAATAGTCAACGTATCGACCAACCGCTCCGTAACGACTGTTCCCAACGACTTGGCAAACGAGACATTATCATATTTCGCCAACACTCCGCAACGGCTCACCTCCCCGATCCGGGGAACCACCAGACTGGCAGCGTATGAAATGAAGATAGCATTCACGCAATCGCTCTTTTTCGGGAAAGCGTCCAACGGTTCCAATGTCTGTCTCCACCGCCAACCACGAAAGACTTGTGCAAACACTCCGAACAATAACGAGAAGAGCATCCACCACCAATTTGTACCGTGTAACAACACATCGCCCGCTTTTGTAAAATCAAAGTCGCGATATACCCAGAATAAGATAAAGCCGCCTAAAACAACCGGTAATATCAGTTTCAGCGTCTTTTTTAATAGTTTCTTCATCCTTAATTCTTCATTAGCTTCGCTGACACATCATTTATTTTTTAATAAATAGTGGTACGTTCTTCATTTAAAAGAATTACCTTTGTCAGCTGCAAAAGTAATTATTTAGTTGGTAAATGAAATTAGTAAAGCCTAAAAAGTTTCTCGGACAACACTTTCTGAAAGATCTGAAAGTTGCGCAAGATATTGCCGATACAGTCGACACCTTCCCCGAACTGCCTATTTTAGAGGTGGGGCCGGGTATGGGAGTATTGACCCAGTTTCTAGTAAAGAAAGACCGATTGGTAAAGGTCGTAGAAGTTGACTATGAGTCGGTTGCTTATCTTCGCGAAGCCTATCCGTCACTGGAAGACCACATCATCGAGGATGACTTCTTGAAAATGAATCTTCACCGGTTGTTCGACGGGAAGCCTTTCGTACTGACTGGTAATTACCCGTATAATATTTCCAGCCAAATCTTTTTCAAGATGCTGGACAACAAAGATATCGTCCCCTGTTGCACGGGAATGATTCAAAAAGAGGTAGCCGAACGTATTGCAGCCGGACCGGGCAGCAAGACATACGGTATCCTTAGCGTATTGATACAGGCATGGTATAAAGTGGAATATTTGTTCACTGTCAGCGAACACGTGTTCAATCCGCCTCCCAAAGTGAAAAGTGCTGTTATCCGTATGACACGCAACGAGACTAAAGAGTTGGGATGCGACGAAAAACTGTTCAAGCAAGTAGTGAAAACGACCTTCAACCAGCGACGGAAAACATTGCGCAACTCCATCAAACCTATTTTAGGCAAAGATTGTCCACTCACGGAGGACATCTTATTTAATAAACGCCCGGAACAACTATCGGTAGCCGAATTTATCGATCTGACCAATAAAGTGGAAGAAGCACTAAAGACAGCCGGCAACGCCCAATAATTGGCGGGCAACAGTGAGCAGAGAACTGGATTTTGTAATTCGTAATTTGTAATTGACAACGATGAACGAGGAATACATTGACAACGTTAAACACCTTATTGAGCAAAAAGACGCCGACAAGGTAAAAGGTCTTCTCATCGACCTCCATCCGGCCGACATCGCCGAATTGTGCAATGACCTGAATGCGGAAGAGGCTAAGTTCGTCTATCGCCTGCTCGATAACGAAATTGCCGCCGACGTGCTTGTCGAAATGGACGAAGATGCTCGTAAAGAGCTGCTCGAAATGCTTCCTTCGGAGACAATCGCCAAACGCTTCGTTGACTACATGGACACGGATGATGCCGTAGACCTGATGCGTGAACTCGATGAAGACAAGCAGGAAGAGGTTCTTTCGCACATCGAGGACATCGAACAGGCAGGAGACATCGTCGACTTGTTGAAATACGACGAAAATACCGCCGGTGGTTTGATGGGTACGGAAATGGTACTTGTCAACGAAAACTGGAGTATGCCCGAATGTCTGAAAGAGATGCGGCAACAGGCGGAAGAACTGGACGAAATCTATTATGTATATGTCATTGACGATGACGAACGTCTGCGAGGTATCTTCCCGCTCAAAAAGATGATTACTTCCCCTTCTGTATCCAAAGTGAAACACGTGATGCAGAAAGATCCGATTTCGGTACACGTGGATACTCCCATTGACGAGGTAGTACAGGCGATTGAGAAGTATGACTTGGTGGCTATCCCCGTTGTCGACAGTATCGGTCGGCTTGTGGGACAAATCACCGTCGACGACGTCATGGATGAAGTCCGTGAGCAGTCGGAACGTGACTATCAGTTGGCATCCGGTCTTTCGCAGGACGTAGAAACAGACGATAATGTATTGAGACAGACCACCGCTCGCCTCCCCTGGCTATTAATCGGTATGATCGGCGGAATCGGCAACTCTATGATATTGGGTAATTTCGACTCCACCTTTGCTGCCCATCCCGAAATGGCACTGTACATCCCGCTAATCGGTGGTACAGGAGGAAATGTCGGAACACAATCTTCGGCAATCATCGTACAGGGTTTGGCAAACAGCTCGCTGGACGCTAAAAATACCTTCAAGCAGATAACCAAGGAATCGGTAGTAGCTTTAATTAATGCCACTATTATCTCCTTATTAGTATACACCTACAACTTTATCAGGTTCGGCGCAACGGCTACGGTCACCTATTCCGTATCCATCAGCCTGTTTGCCGTGGTAATGTTCGCTTCTATTTTCGGGACACTGGTACCGATGACGCTGGAGAAGTTCAAAATCGATCCAGCCATTGCAACAGGTCCGTTTATAGCCATTACAAATGACATCATCGGAATGATGTTGTACATGGGAATAACCGTTTTATTGTCATAAAAACACGATAAACAAAAAAAAATAAGCAAAATAGTATGAAGTAATCGTTTTATTTCATTAATTTGTGACCCAAAACTAATATACAATGATGGACGCTCATGACACTAATCAACCCTTGAACCAAGGGGAATTAGAAGAAGAAAAGAAAACAGTCGAGGTTTCTGAAGCTATTACAGAGACTCCGGCTGAAGATGTTACTGCCGAAGTTCAACCTGAAGCAGCTCCTAAACCTGCCACTAAGGAAGATGTACTAAACCAGCTAAAAGAGCTTGCGCAAGACGCTGAAAATGCGAACAAGCAGGAAATTGACAATCTGAAACAATCATTCTACAAGTTACATAATGCCGAGTTGGAAGCTGCTAAGGTACAGTTTACAGACAACGGTGGAAACATTGAAGATTTTGTTGCCGAAGAGGACCCGACGGAAGAAGAATTCAAACGTCTGATGGGGGTTATCAAGGAAAAACGCAGCAAACAGGTTGCCGAGCTGGAACGCCAAAAGGAAGAAAACCTGCAAGTGAAACTTTCCATTATTGAAGAACTGAAAGAATTGGTGGAATCCGGAGATGACGCCAACAAATCTTATACGGAGTTCAAGAAGCTGCAACAGCAATGGAATGACACAAAACTGGTGCCGCAAGGTAAAGTGAATGAACTTTGGAAAAACTATCAATTATATGTAGAGAAGTTCTACGATTTATTGAAACTGAACAATGAATTCCGCGAATATGACTTCAAAAAGAATCTAGAAATCAAAACGCATCTCTGCGAAGCTGCCGAAAAGTTGGCTGACGAGGAAGATGTTGTTTCCGCTTTCCACCAACTTCAGAAGTTGCATCAGGAGTTCCGCGATACAGGTCCGGTAGCCAAAGAACTGCGTGATGAAATCTGGAATCGGTTCAAAGCAGCTTCTACCGCTGTCAACCGCCGCCATCAGCAGCACTTCGAATCGTTGAAAGAAGCCGAACAGCATAATTTGGATCAAAAGACCGTCATCTGCGAAATCGTTGAAGCGATTGAGTATGATGAACTGAAAACATTCTCTGCCTGGGAAAACAAGACCCAGGAAGTGATTGCCTTGCAAAACAAATGGAAAACTATCGGTTTTGCGCCGCAAAAGATGAATGTGAAGATCTTCGAGCGTTTCCGCCATGCCTGCGATGATTTCTTCAAAAAGAAAGGAGAATTCTTCAAGAGCCTGAAAGAAGGAATGAACGAGAATCTGGAAAAGAAGAAAGCGCTCTGTGAAAAAGCGGAAGCCTTGAAAGATAGTACAGACTGGAAAGTAACTGCCGATGCACTGACCAAACTTCAAAAAGAATGGAAGACCATCGGACCGGTTGCCAAGAAACACTCGGATGCTATCTGGAAACGGTTTATCACAGCTTGCGACTACTTCTTCGAACAAAAGAACAAAGCTACTTCTTCACAACGCTCCGTAGAAACAGAGAATATGGAAAAGAAGAAAGCGTTGATCGAGAAGTTATCTGCTATTGATGAAAGCATGGATACCGAAGAAGCAAGTACCTTGGTTCGGGATTTAATGAAAGAGTGGAACTCTATCGGTCATGTGCCGTTCAAAGAAAAAGATAAGTTATACAAGCAGTATCACGGAATCATCGATCAGCTATTCGACCGCTTTAACATCAATGCTTCCAACAAGAAGTTAAGTAACTTCCGTTCGAATATCAGTAATATCCAGGGAAGCGGTACTCAATCTCTATACAGAGAACGTGAAAAGCTGGTACGTACTTATGAGAATATGAAGAATGAGCTTCAGACTTATGAGAACAATCTAGGCTTCCTGACTTCTACTTCTAAGAAAGGCAGCAGCCTGTTGACTGAATTGAACCGCAAGGTAGATAAGTTGAAAGCAGACTTGGAACTGGTATTACAAAAGATCAAAGTAATTGATGAATCAATAAAAGCAGAAGAATAAGAGTTCTGCCCGATTTAGAAAAATTAGGAGGTTGTGTCAAAACGTTGGCACACCCTCTTTTATATTTTACAGTTCTGCTATA
>JBKVKY010000023.1:0-6067 GCA_046986985.1 Bacteroides xylanisolvens
AACGAGCCTTGATATGACGATAAAATAGCACTAAAAAGACACCATTGACACATTGAAGTGGTGTCTTTTATTAATAAGCAGTCAATCCTAAGACTAACTGCTTTTGCAAAATAAAGGTAATCACTATTTTGTTTGTTTCTTTAGAATAATATAGCTTGCAATCACAACTACAAAGAATACTAACACGAAAACTAAAGTATGAAATATTCCTATCGGATAAGGTGCAATCCACCCTTCTAGTTTGAAAACCAATCCTGAAATATATCCTGTAATCATAGAAATAGGCATAAAAGCAACTCCGATTATATTAAGCCAATTTACATAAAAGGGGGATTTTTCTTCCGATAGTATTCTCGCTATAAAATATCCAACAATCCCTATAGCTTGAATAATCATTGAACCCCAAACTGCTTCCATTGTTTGTTCTGCATACCAATTACCAAATGCACAAAACAGCCCAATAGCAACAAAAGCTGTTGATGATATATAAAGTACCTTACTCGTAAGCTCTTTATTTTTTTGTTCTTTGTCTGCTACTGGTTCAATTCCCTTTAGGATATAGTCAGTTGTTACTCCAAAAAAATCACTCATTATAATTATTTTTTCTAAGTCAGGCGTACTTTGTTCACTTTCCCATTTGGAAACAGCCTGCCTTGAAACTCCAACTTTATCCGCAAGTTCCTCTTGTGATATTCCTTTTGATTTCCTTAAATATTGTATTCTGTCTGCCATATTCATTAGCTAACACTCCTTTCTTTCATGGTGTAATTTTAGCAATATTATCAGTTGCATAGCCACCATTTAGATATGGAAATATGTCAACTGGCAGTTGCAATGATGTTTTTTGACAAATCAGCAGAATATTCTTGCTTATAACGTAATTTAAACATATCCATATTATAACAGTTCCATATATCCGCCACAACAAAAATCAGCACACCCCCCCCTTGACATTTTTCTGTCTTGAAAAATACACACTTTTTCTTTCTTCCTCTTGATTACCAACCACAGAAAAGAAAAAGCCCTGTCAAGAGCCTTGCCACCATTGGTGGTGCTTTGCACTCTTTACTGGGCTTTTTGTTTGCTGTATCTTTCATTCAAGAGGAAAATTAAAGACCTCTGTTCCATTTCTCTTTCAGATAATCTTCATAGTCCGTTTCATCAAAATCTAACTGTGGCGAAGTGTCGGGAATGTTATTTCTGCTGTCTATGTCCGCAAGTTGACGGAATATCCAGTCATCATAAGGGTCATGGTATTTATACTCTTTGGGCTGTTCTCTGTATCGGTCTAACCCTCGCATTTCCTTATGTACTTTCATCATGCGTTCTATTTTTTGACGTTGTATCAACTGCTTGATTTCCATAAGTTCTTCTAACTCCGTAACCTCATTGGTAATGTAGTTATGGATATACTGTATGAGTTTGGTTTCCATGTAAAATCTGCATTCTTTTTCATCATTGAAAAATTCATTTTCAGACAGATAATCTAAGGAAACATTGAAGTCCTGTTCCCGTTTGATAATATCCATGATATATGGTTCGGTGTGGTCAATATACTTCCATTCTCCTGATAATAATTCATTGGGCGTTACTCCCAGCACGTCCATTATCTTTTCTAATGTGTCAAAGGTAGGATAATTCACACCCCGTTCAATCTTGGAAAGGCTCTGCATATTGATACCGATTTTATCCGCAAGTTCCTGTTGTTTCATTCCTCTGTGTTTTCTTATGGTCTGTATATTCTCTCCTAAGAAACTGATTTTCTTTTCATAATGTTCCATAACTTAGTATAACCGCTCCTTTCATTGCTTTTCTCGGTGTTTATAAGCATATCATACTTAATATTTATCAAAAAGTCAATCAAAACTTCTTGACAAGTAATTCTAATGGCGTTATTATCGTATTAGATAGGGTGATTAAGCACGCTAGGGTCAATCACACGCTTGAGTAAGCATAGAAAAGATGTATTTTCATTTTGATAGCATGAATAAGCATGGACTATCAGACCGAAAATAAGGTTTCTGACTGGGGCTGTTCCGTTTAGCCACGAGCCTTACAAGGCTCGTGAGCGTTAAGAACGGATCAGACACAGGAAGAAAGGGAACGCCTTTAGGCGTTCATAAAGGGCGTATATGTAACACCGCCCTGCGCATACATGTCATAGTACCTAGAAACTGTGATAAATAAAGGAAAAAACACGATTTTTACCCCGCAAAAAAACGGGAAGTACGAAAGGAGTAATGCACTATAACTACACACAAAAATTTATCCGTTAAGATTGATTACATCAGTATTGTATTTGATACGGCAACCGCTGAAGATGTAATCATGCACATTTTAGGTTTACCGACTGACATTTTCAATGTCTAGCCAGCAACGATAAAATTCAAGACTTATCAAGCACGCTGGCAGATTGGAGATATTTATGTATCGGGGGACGCAAGAAAGACAGAGGACAACCCACAAGGGCTAGGCTGTTATCTTGTTATGACTGGCAGAGGTTGTGATGATATTTTCCGTATTCTCGACAGTAGGAATTATACCTTTGGGGATATGTTCAAACATTGTGAGCGAAGATATGGACTGGATAACTTCCATTTCACTAGACTTGATATTGCCATTGATGATAAGAACGAAAAGCCATTTTTTACCATAGAGCAGATAAAGAAGAAATGCGAAAAAGAGGAATTTATCTCCAATAGTGAGGGCTACCACTTTGACGAAAGCAAGTTTGATGATTTCGACACCGCAAAGACTGTTTATATCGGTGCTGGCAAATCGGGATTGTCCTACCGCTTTTATGATAAAGATAAGGAAGTCTGTTCAAAACATAATAAGACGCTTGATGAAGTCGGCAGTTGGAAACGGACAGAAATGCAACTGCGTGATGATAAGGCTCATGCTTTTGCCATGACATTCAAGGACAGACCGCTGGAACTTGGAGAACTGGCTTTCGGGCTATTGGCAAACAACCTACGCTTTGTCGTACCAAACAGAAACGAAAGTAATAAGAGCAGGTGGAAAACGTGTCGGTTTTGGGAACGCTTTTTAGGGGCTGTGGAAGTCTTAAAACTGCAAGTACCCAAACAGCATAATTCCCTTGAGGAAACACAGCAATGGCTCACAGAGGGTGGCGTGATTTCCGCTGTCAAAAGTTTTTACTTCTTGGAAGAACATGACGCATTAGGTGGACTGGAAAAAGTGGGAACTATGCTTGATAAGGCAAGATACAGCAATTCCCTTTCCAGTAAATTAACCGCCCATTTACAGAGGATAAACCGCACCGACCTTATCCCCTATATCCAGTATGACACGAAACATGGGAAAGGGGGTATCTGATGAATAACAACGATATTCCCGTATGGGAAAAATACACCCTTACCATTGAAGAAGCGTCAAAGTATTTCCGTATCGGAGAAAACAAGTTAAGACGATTGGCAGAGGAAAACAAGGACGCTGGCTGGCTCATTATGAATGGCAACCGCATACAGATTAAACGCCGACAGTTTGAACAGGTTATTGATAAATTGGACGCAATCTAATGCAAATGAGCCTTGTATGTGTTATGATGAACACAAGTCATATCAAGGCTCTTTCCAACAAGGAAAGGAGCAGACACCATGAAAGAAAAAAGACGGGATAACAAAGGACGTATCCTGCATACTGGAGAGAGCCAACGAACAGACGGAAAATACTTATATAAATATGTAGACGCATTTGGAAACACAAAATATGTGTATGCTTGGAGATTGACACCCACAGACCCGACACCAAAGGGAAAACGGGAAAAACCCTCACTTCGTGAACTGGAACAGCAGATAAGACGGGATATTGAGGACGGTATCGACAGCACAGGCAAGAAAATGACGCTTTGCCAACTCTACGCCAAACAGAACGCACAGAGGGCAAACGTGAAGAAAAGCACACAGAAACAACGGGAACAACTCATGCGGTTATTGAAAGAGGACAAGTTAGGTGCTAGGAGCATTGATACGATAAAACCCTCTGACGCTAAGGAATGGGCGTTACGCATGAAAGACAAAGGCTTTTCCTATAACACCATTAACAACCATAAACGCTCGTTAAAAGCGTCATTCTATATCGCCATACAAGACGATTGTGTAAGGAAAAACCCTTTTGATTTCAAGTTAAGTGAAGTCCTAGAAAATGATACCAAAGAGAAAGTCGCATTGACAGAGGAACAGGAACAAGCCTTACTCTCATTCATCAAGACGGACAATGTGTATCACAAGTATTATGATGATGTGCTGATACTGTTAAAGACAGGACTTCGTATCTCGGAACTGTGCGGACTGACAGTAGCCGATATTGATTTCAAGAATGAAGTTGTGATTATCGACCACCAGTTACTAAAGAGCAAGGAACAGGGCTATTATATTGAAACGCCTAAGACGAAAAGCGGAATAAGGCAAGTACCATTAAGCAGAGAAACGATACAGGCATTTCAACGGGTTATGAAGAAACGCCCAAAGGCAGAACCATTTGTGATAGACGGACGGGGCAACTTTCTATTTGTCAATCATAAAGGCAAGCCTAAAGTTGCGATTGATTACAATATGCTATTTGTCCGTATGGTAAAGAAATACAACAAGCACCACAAGGACAATCCCTTGCCACATATCACACCGCATACGCTACGCCATACGTTCTGCACAAGGCTGGCAAGCAAGAACATGAACCCAAAAGATTTACAGTATATCATGGGGCATTCAAACATCAGTATCACAATGAACTGGTATGCTCATGCGTCCATAGATACCGCAAAATCAGAGGTTCAGCGTCTAATCGCATAAGAAGTATTTACCACGATTTTAACCACGCTTGATAGCGAAAATATAAGAAGATAGACCTAGATATGTGAGGTTTACCACAAAAGCAAAATGCCCGTAGAGCCTATAAAATAAGGCTTTGCGGACATTTAAGAAGATATAAAAAGATAGTCAAAAAGACATATATAATTTATTATCAAATATTAGTATGTTTTTTCTAAAAATTAAATTATGAAAACCATATATTACCAATGAAAACTGCTAAGGCAACATGATATGATAAGAAAATAATGTAAAAGAAGGAGATCATGCGTGATGAAAAAGGCAATATTGGATATGAACATCATGGGGAAATACAGAAAGTATTTATACGGGGAAGAGCGTAGTGAGGCAACGATAAGCAAGTATATGAGAGATATCAAGCATTTCTATGAATATCTTCCAGAAAATAAGATCATCACAAAAGAGAATCTTATCGCCTACAAGCAAAGCTTATCAGATGCCTATAAGGTGACCAGTATCAACAGTATGCTGGTCTCCATCAATGGCTTACTTTCCTTTATGAAGCTTGATACACTAAAGTTGAAGCTGCATAAGGTTCAAAGAAAAGTATTCAGTTCAGAAGATAGGGAGCTTAGTAAGGCAGAATATAAACGCTTGCTTGATGCTGCTATGAAGCACAACAATAAGAGATTATTCATGCTCATCCAGACAATCTGCGGAACAGGGATCCGTGTTTCTGAACATAAATATATCACAGTGGAAAGCTTGAAAGCAGGTCAGGCCATGGTGAACAATAAGGGGAAAAGCAGAACCATCTTTATCAATAAGAAGCTGAAGAGAATGTTGTTGAATTATTGTAAAGAGGAGAATATCACGAGTGGTCCGATCTTCATCACAAAAAGTGGGAAGCCAATGGATCGTAGCAATATCTGGTCAGCGATGAAGAAACTATGTGTAGATGCAAAGGTAGATCGCAAGAAGGTCTTCCCACATAATTTGCGACATCTGTTTGCATTGACGTATTATGGATTATACAAGGATGTAGTCAGACTGGCAGATATTCTAGGACATACCAGTATAGAGACAACAAGAGTATATACGATCACAAGTGGACAGGAATGTCAGAAATCACTGATGAAAATGGATCTGGTGCAATCGTATTGACAAAAAAATGATGATATAAGTAAGGCAGGTATACGATCGGTATGATAAAAATACCACATAATATGGATTATGTGGTACTGATGATTTTCAAGCATGGAATCTGATCTGGG
>JBKVKY010000024.1:0-5336 GCA_046986985.1 Bacteroides xylanisolvens
GGCAGATGTTTTTATGTTTTTCAACTTTATAGTAGGAAAAAATTTCATTCATTTCCGTACCTTTATGAGTCTTTTTATCCATAAATAATATCCAGTCAGTGGTAGTGCAGCCCCCAATAAGGCAGCAATAAAGGTAAGTATGCGAGTAAACATTCCTCCCCAGTTACCAACATGCACAGAATAAATCCAACCACGAATCTTTCCCGACTTGTCTTGATGTTGATAAAGACTTGTTTCTGTAAATTCACCATTATCCGTATTGAAAGAATAACGGTCAGATGCCCGCTGATTCCCGAAACGGTTGAAAGACACGCTTGCCGTACCAGAAGAAATACTGATTTGCTTATACTCCGGATTCTGACGTCTTAGTTTATCATAAATCTCCTGCCAATAAACGAAGGGTGAAGTTACCGAGTACATATCACTGTGATTGTTTTCCGGACGTCCGCCTCTTTCACCCTTTCGAACCTCATTTCCTTCTCTTTTCTTTTCCCGATGGGCTGCCAGTTTGGTATCCCTCTTTTGAGCATCACTTTTCTGTTCATGTCCTTGGGCGGCACGTTGCTGTACTTCTACCCCGAAGACCTTATAGAAAGCCGTCCGATACCACGGAAAAGACCAGGTCAACCCCGTCAGTGCCATAGCCAGTAGAAAGATCAGAGCATACATTCCACCTGCCACATGCAAGTCATACCAAAACCTTCTCCAACCTTTTGTTGCTGTTATTTTCAGGCTATTCTTCAATGCTTTACGTGTACGCGGCCACCAAATGACAATTCCCGAAATCAGTACAAAAACAAGTAAAAGCGTACTGACACCTACAATCATTTTGCCCCAAAAGATTCCTTCATTTCCCGGATTCATACTATCCAGCAACCAGCGATGCATTCGGAACATAAACATAAAAAAGCCGCTACGCTCGCTTTTTCCTTTTACTTCGCCCGTATACTGGTCTACATACAAAGATGCACGACGTAGTTTGGAAAGACTAACCTGATACGCACGTCCGGGATCAGAAGATATGCTGACACCGGTCACCGATACACTGTCAGGCAATGTCGTCGCCACTTTTTCAAGCAACTTATCCATAGGAAGAGGAGACTCCTTTACCGTTTCTACGTAGTAAAGATCGCGTCGAAACCACTCATTCACCTCATTTTCAAATACCAGCATGGCACCGGAGAAGCAGACAAGAGTTATTATCAGTCCGAAAGGGACGGAAAGCCACAAATGTATCTTTCTGAATATTTTTTTCATGTTTTCAATCCTATTTCTTGAAAAAGCCTGCAAAGCTTTCCGCTCGGCAGGCTTTTATCTACAAAAGATTCTCTATTTAACCGACTGTATTATTTTAAAAGATATTCCATCTTACCTACCGTAGTGATAGCGTCAGCTTCTACCGTCAAACCTTTGACTGCCTTGCCTGTTTTTGCGTCTATTTTATAGAAGGCCGGTTTCTCGCCCGTAGTCACAGTGACAGCCATATAAGCATACCCTTTTTCTCCATAAGGCTCGCCACCAAACTTTCCGTCAGCCGGCAGACCTGTAACAAGCATAATCGTCTGATCTTCCGCCTTGAAAACAGCTAATTCGCTGACATCTGCACTTGTACCGCCACTAATCATATCTTCCGCTCCCTTTTTATACAATTGAAGCAGGAAGTAATCTTCAGAGATGTGCCAGCAACGGAAAATAGGATGTTTAGTGCCTATCTCTTCAAAGTTCACATAGTAATCCGGATCGAAATCTGTTGCGCCTGCTTTGATACGCATTGCGCCCGAAGGCTTCTGTCCTGTTACCTTCTTCAAATCTGAAGATGAAACTGCCGTACGTCCATATCCGGGAGAGAACACATAGACGTCACCATTATCAGCGGCCCAAATGGTCTGATAATATTGTGAACGCATACGACCGCATGCATAGCCTATTTTATCAGTCTTGGCAATCACCGGAGTCTCATTGAAGTTCGTGCCACTATAAATTGCCACGTAAGCATTATCCGGGTATTGTGTAGAAGGAATAACACCGGCTGTATACGCACCGCTGCCGCTACCACCGTCAGTCTTAGTCACAAGTTCCTGATCTGTCACAGCTTCCGGCCATTTTTTAATACCGTACTTACTCATTCCCATCGGGATGACAGATGTATAAATCTTATTGTTAGCTTCAACCAGACCTGCCCATGAAACTTTTTCACCATTACCCAAGTAATTTTCGGCAAGCAAGGTACCCTCTTCCTGGCTGCCATCGGTCGCATCCAAATAGTTGAACAACAATGCTTGAGCCACATTCTGATCCTCATCCGTTATTTTCGAGTCCCCGGTGGAAACAGTCACCACTTTGTCCCCCCAAGTACCGTATGACGTGATACGATTATAAGTGTATGTGTACTTTTCTTTCATTTTACCATCTGCACCCAGATAATAGGAAGCTCCTGTACCTGCGCCACCTTTATTATAAACTAAAGCAAACACATAATCCAATCCTTTATATACCCAATAGGTACCGCCAATCACTTCAGTTCCATTCCCTTGGGTCGACACTGTTCCTTCATCCAAAGAATTGGCTACTACCAAATAACTTGCTTCACCAGTTGTGGCAGCTACCACATAAGCCGTTTCTCCATCAATCGGCGGGTTATCCACCGGATTATTATCATCGTCGCAAGATGCCACAAACACACCGCTACTCAAACAAAAAGCTACGGCAAAAGCCTGTAATAAAAACTTCTTCATATATTCTTTATTATTGATTGATACTAAAAACTTACTCTTATTATTTACCGAAAAACACTCTGAACTTTCCATAGAATGCGCGCCCCGCTTTTTGCAGGCTAAAATTGTCAAACAGTTGGGCATCGGTGAAATTCCGACATTCAAATGATACATTATAACGTCCATTCTTCATGGTGTAGGACAAAGACAGATTATGAGAAAACTGTTCCGGCACCATATTCTTTGAATCTTTATCTCCGAGATTTTCCCAATAAAGAGGAAAATCGTGCTGCCAGTAGCTATCATAGCCGATGCTCAACACATTTCCTTTGACAAACAGGTCATTCCAATAAAAATTTGCATTGATATTAGCATAACGATAGGGCAGATTCGGCATACGCACTTTATAGTGCATGCTTTCCTGCAAAGAGGAACCCGCCAGAAACTTTTCGTAATCACGAGTATCGATGCTATTGAATGTTCCTCCTATATCAAACCAACGCGAGAAGCTATAAAGCAATGACAAATTATACCCTTTGGTCCTTACGTGACCGTGGTTCTCATAATATCCGTAGCTTGTTCCTCCCAATACGTCCAGTCCTCTTTTTATGTAATCTTTCGTATCCCGATATATCAAACCGGCCTCGGCATACAATTCATGCTTGCCAAACTGATGATTATAGCTGAAACTCAAATTGACATTATCACTTTTCTCCGGTTTCAGATTCATTTTGCCAGCTTCAAGGTCTTCATCTCCAAAGAGTTCGTCCGTGGTCGGCAGGCGGAAAGCCTTTTCGTACGAAAGTTTCACCTGAAGATCTTTCCATATAAAATAGGTACCTGCCGCTCCATATCCAAGAGCGCTTGCCGTATTGGACAGATTGATATAATTGCCTATTCCATCCGTATTCTGCGATACCGGTCCCTTGTTGTATTGCCGATAATATTTGGCAAATGCCGACACATTCCATCTGTCCGACGGCATCAGACGGTAAGAAAGCCCGCTGACGTTTTTACGGGTGATTTTAGGAATAGAAAAGTCCGTGAATTTGGAAGAAGCACCGATGGTAGAGCGGCTCGTACGTTCAAAATCACTGATTACATGACTGAAAGTAAACGTATGCGCCTGTCCGATATGATAATTCATCTTCAGCGTCCCATTCCAGTTTTTATTTTTAGATTCACTGTTCTGGTAAGACTGTTCTCCCCGGCTACCTTTTTCATAAAAATCTCCACGCCAGTTGTAAGCCCGCGAAGCGGTATCGACATTGTTGGTAATATTATGATTATAATTGGCAGTCAACAGTAGATCCAGGTTTTTCACCAATAAGTTCTTTTTGTAATATTCTAAAGAAGGGACCAACGAATGTCCTTTGCGGAATTTTTCACCGAACACGACATCTTGATAAACGCCTGTTTGTATCTCTTTATAGAAATGGGAATAATTAAAACTCAACGCCAGACGGTCTGCCCATTTCTTTCCTACCAGGCCGATTTTTCCAATCACGGCTTCATTATGATACTGGTCATTAAAACGTTTCAGATGATAAATCTTATTTTTATCAAGTGGCGGAAAACGTACGCTTCCATCTTCTTTAATCTCAAATTCGCGTACGTAAGTGTCTACATAATAATCATTATCCGAAAAGTTTTGAAAAGCATTAACCTCATACATGAAACCATTCTTGAACGTTTGTCCGAAGCGCACGTATGATTTATGAGTATTAAACGAACCGTAAGAATAGGAAGCATCCATAAACCACTTTCCGGGTTGTTTGTTGGTGACAATATTAACCACTCCCCCAATAGCATCGGTTCCGAATCCTACGGGAACTACTCCTTTATAGACTTCTATACGGTCAGCAAAATTAATAGGAACATTGTTCAAATCGAATGCAGCACCGGCTCCTTCCTGTGGTATGCCGTCAATGAAGATTTTCACATGTTTTCCGCTAAAGCCATCGATATACAATTGCATATCCGATCCCACTCCACCTGATTCGCGGAGTTTTACACCGGGCACTTTAGTCAGTGCACCCGCCAAAGTCTGCGTACTATTATGCAATTTCTTCGCATCAATGGCTACCGCATTAAAAGCAGATTGATTCACACGACCGACTCCGGATGTCGTGACCAGCACCTCTCCCAGTTCTTTTACCGCCGGTGCGATAGTGACGTTTACTTTTATTCTTTCTCCCTTAGCTAATTTAACTTTCTTTTCTACCGTTTGATAACCGATAGCCGAAACGACGAGTGTATATTCACCTGCTGTAGTTTTCAAATGATATATACCTTTTTCATCTGTATAGCATCCTTGGTTGGTCCCTTTCAGATAAACTGTCGCAAAATCCACCACTTCTTTCTCTGTGGACATCACTCTGCCCGAAATTAAACTACTACGGTGATGCCCCTGTTGTGAATATACGGATACGGAAAACAAGAATGCCAGAAAAATCAAAAAACATTTATTGCTCATCTCCTTTTTACCTTTTTACTTTATAACTTTTTCATTGCTCTAAAAGCAATGCAAAGGTAAGCAGAAAAAGAAGTGCCAAACAATCCCTATCTAGGGATATTCAGTAAATGTTCCTCTTTCTAAAAAATCAAGAGAAAAGCTTTGCT
>JBKVKY010000025.1:0-2593 GCA_046986985.1 Bacteroides xylanisolvens
TTAATATCATACTCAGAATCAATGAAATCAATGTTAGTCTTTTCATACTACGATTGTGCGCCCGTATAGGCGATATAATAAATGTAGCATTGGCAAGCTATTAGGTAAGTGTTCCAATATTTACCTATCATCACCAGCTTATCTGCCCACGAAAGGACGGCAGGGAGTATAGCACGCTGGAAAGCCATAAGTCAATTAGTTATCAAATTGCAACTGAATGGTGAGATGAAACAGATAGATACGAGGATAAAATCCAAACTGATTGAATGATAGTCCAAGTGAACCCAGTATGTTTTATAGTGAAAGATAACTTAACTCGCTATACCGTAATACCTCTGTTGCGAGCGTCGTGTAGTAGAGGCAGGAACAAATTACGGCACAACCGCAGTAAGCGGTAACGGGCGGAAGTCATATCCGACAATCTATCATAGCCATGTTATTATATCGTAAACGGGGATTGCCTAAATCGGAACGCCGCAAGGCTATTAGGTACAGACCTATGAAAATCCGACAAGGCAACGGAGCTTCCGTAGTAGTCTGAGCAGGGGAAAGCCCTGTACATGGCGAAGGGAAGCAGCTAATAATTTTAATGCAAATAACGGAAAATGTGAGAGACATTATGAGAAGTCCAGAGTATGTATTAAACAGTCTAACGGAACACAGTGAAAATTTGAATTACAAGTTTGAACGCTTGTACCGTATCTTTTTCAATGAGGAAATGTATTACGTTGCCTACCAACGCATATATGCGAAACCGGGCAATATGACAGCAGGTGCAGATGGGAAAACCATTGACCAAATGAGCCTGAACCGAATTGAACAACTGATAACATCGTTGAAAGATGAGAGTTATCAGCCCCAACCTTCAAAACGGATGTATATCCCAAAGAAAAATGGGAAAATGCGTCCATTAGGTGTACCAGCTTTTAATGATAAATTATTGCAGGAAGTGGTCAGAATGATATTGGAAGCCATCTATGAAAGACAGTTTGAAAAAACGTCACATGGCTTCCGACCTCTAAGAAGCTGCCACACTGCCTTGTCTGATATTCAGAAGACATTTTCGGGCGTGAAATGGTTCGTAGAAGGTGATATTAAGGGATTTTTCGACAATATCAATCATGAGATACTGATAGGTATTCTGAAAGAACGTATCGCTGACGAAAGATTTATTCGCTTGATTAGAAAATTTCTGAATGCAGGATATATCGAAGACTGGAACTTTCATAACTCCTACAGCGGAACACCGCAAGGCGGAATTGTCAGCCCTATCTTGGCAAACATATACCTTGATAAATTGGATAAATTCATGAAGGAATACACTGAAAAATTTGATAAGGGGAAAGAACGGAAAAGAACTAAACAGGTAGTATCACTTGAAGGCAAACGACACCGTATTCTGAAAAAGTTGAAAGTGGTAAAAGACAAAAGTGAAAGGTCAGAATTGATAAGACAATATAAGGCTTATCAAAAAGAAGGTTTGCAGTATTCTGATGGTGACGAAATGGATATGAACTACAGAAAACTCAAATATGTGAGATATGCGGATGATTTTCTAATTGGAATTATTGGCAGTAAACAAGATGCTATCATCATCAAAGAGGACATAAAGAACTTCCTCTATGAAAAGTTGGCTCTTACACTGTCCGATGAGAAAACACTTATCACCCATGCTGAAAACGCTGCAAAATTTCTCGGATATGAGATTTTTGTAAGGAAATCCAATGACACCAAAAGAAGCAAATACGGAGTACTAAGACGTGTCTTCAATAAGAGGATACAATTGGCACTTGGAAAGGATACGTTTAAGAAAAAGTTGCTCGAATATCGTGTTTTAGAAATAAAGATACACAACGGCAAGGAGTATTGGAAAGCAAAATCCCGTCCCAAACTTTCAAACAACAATGACTTTGAGATACTTGACAGGTACAACAAGGAAATAAAGGGCATTTACAATTACTATTGTTTGGCTAATAATTGTAGTAGTCTGTCAAAACTTGGGTATATCATGAAATATAGTATGTACAAAACATTTGCGCAGAAATATCGGACAACGATGTCGCAAATCCGAAAAAAGTACACCAAGAATGGACTTTTTTCAGTTAGATACTATTTAAAGAACGGTACTACCAAAGACTTGACCTTTTATCATGGTGGGTTCAAAAAGAAAAATCCAATGAACATTAAGGATTTAGACAACTTGCCCAAATTCACATATCATCCTACAAACACAAGTCTTATAGATAGGCTGAAAGCGGAAAAATGTGAATTATGTGGAGCAGTCGATAAGTTAGTGATGCACCATGTGAGAAAATTAAAAAATCTTCAAGGGAAAACTACCTGCGAAAAACAAATGATGGCTCGCAAACGAAAGACTATTGCCATATGTGGTAAGTGCTACAAAAAACTCAGTAACAATGGATAGATTGATATTATTAGTAGAAAGCCGGATACGCGGAGACGTGTACGTCCGGTTTGGGGGCGAGCTTCCGAAAACCCACCGTAGTAATACGGCAGGGCGTTGGATGCTTAGCCTACCTTTTACAGATTTATAAATTAAAATCAGTTTCTTTTTATTTCCAAGGATCACTTT